>NZ_CBDBHW010000001.1:0-419516 GCF_965205715.1 Kiloniella sp.
ATGAAGTTCGTTTTAACCGCCATGAGGTAAACAAAGGTTTTGCGAAGCTGGATTTGGAAAAGCCATCCATAGATGAGTTTGTGATTATTGGGTAACTAAAAAGGAATGGTTGTAGGCATTTTCTCTAAAAGTATACCTTTTCGTAGATCTGGTTTCCTATCGTATTTTGTCTATAAAGTATGGCTTTATCTACGTTTCTGGAATATTCTACAAATCTCTATTATATTATTAGAGATCAGAGGCTCACATTGATCTACGCATACATCAGGGTAAGCAGCAGGGACCAAAATACGGGCCGACAAGAAGAGGCTATTTCAGGATCCGGATTTTGCATTGATAAAATCTACACTGACAAAGCAAGTGGCAAGGATGTCAACAGGCCCTTTTTCCAAGAGATGCTAAATGTAACCAAACCTGGTGATACGATCGTTGTTTCATCGATTGATAGAATGTGCCGAAATATGATGGACATGTGCTCTGTTACGACGGATCTCCGGGACAGAGGCGTGTCATTGGTTTTTCTACAGGAAAATCTGACATTTAGTTCAGGTAAGGTGAACGCTATGCAAGAGCTACAGCTTCATATGATGTCTGCATTCAGTCAGTTTGAAAGGGCTCTTGTTAAAGAGCGACAAGCTGATGGCATAGCGGCGAAAAAAGCAAGGGGTGAGAAGACAGGTCGGCCAGCCGCTGATTCGAACAAAATCCCCGCAATCGAAGCACTCTGTGCTAAGGGGATCAATTTGAAACTGGCTTGCGAAAATGTTGGTCTTGGGGTTTCTACCTATTACAAACTACGTAAACAATTGGCCAGGAGCCATTAATATTACAGGAAAATAGCGGGCCAAATTCCTTGCGTAGCATGACTTGGTGCTGACGCTGAGCACAAGGGGCATGAGATGCAATTTACAATTCAGGTGAGTGTTAAAGATGATTTTGGAGAAACTACCATTGAGGATATTATCAGCCTGGACAAGGTGCCTGACAATCCTGATGACATTGGTTTATCTCTCATGGAATCAAAGAGCTTGTTGAAATCCCTTCAAAATCTGATGGTCAGCCATCAAGCGGAACTTTACACCAAGACCCACCTTAACTGCCCTCATTGCCAGAAAAAGCGTCGTATAAAAGGTCATTATGGCATTCACTACCGGACGTTGTTCGGGATTGTGCCGTTATCAAGCCTTCGTGTCTATAACTGTGATTGTAAGGTTATCCCTGCCAAGACAACAAGCTTGCTAACAGATTGGATCCCCGATCATAATAGCCCGGAGCTACAATATATCGAGACAAAGTGGGCCTCTCTGATGGCTTACGGTCTGACGTCAAATTTACTGAAAGATATTCTGCCTGTTGGCACTGCTCTTAATGCTTCAACGGTTAGAAATCATCTACATAAAGTCGCCAAGCGCCAGGAAAATGACTTGGAAGGGAAACCTGAATACATTTCAGGGTGTGCTTACGAATGGGGGAATTTACCTAAACCCGGCAAACCAATAACAGTCGGTATAGATGGCGGTTACGTTCGAAACTGGTATGAGAAGAAGACTAATTTTGAAGTGGTTGCTGGCAAGTCTTTCTCGAAAGAAAAAGCACCTAAACGCTTTGGCTTTGTTCAGAAAATAGATGATCATCCAAGAAAAAAACTCATGAGTATGCTGTCTGATCAAGGGATGCAAAACAATCAGCAAATCACCTTTTTGTCTGATGGAGCTGATAATTTAAGAGATTTGCAATTTATGATGTATCCAGAATCTCTCCACATTCTTGACTGGTTCCATGTGACAATGCGGTTCACTGTTCTCAACCAGTTTGCTAAGGGGATGAAAAAATCAGACCCAAAAGATGGTGCTATGATATTTAAGGATCTGGAGAGTGCCAAATGGTACCTGTGGCACGGGAATGTCCAAGAATCTCTGGAAAAAATAGGTGAGTGTTGTGACGTCTGTTATGACGATGAATTACATTACGAAAATAGAAAAAAGTTCTACAAACACTTATCTGAAATGTATACATACATAGAGAATAACCAGCCTATGATCCCCAATTATGGAGAGCGGTATCGTTATGATGAAATCATCTCGACGGCATTTGTTGAGTCAACGATCAACGAGGTTGTCGCCAAGCGGATGGTCAAGAAACAACAAATGCAGTGGAGCCATAAAGGGGCCCATTATTTATTGCAAACCCGAACGGCCGTGCTTAATGGAGATCTGAAGAATATATTTTCTGGCTGGTACCCTGGTTTAAAAATCGAAGGGCAAGCTGAAAAACAGTATATACCCGATCTGAATCTGGCAGCGTAGCTACTCAAGCTCCCTTGCCAAAACTAAAAACCGAGATGATATCAATTTCGCCTAGATAAGATTACTGCCCATGGAAAAGAAGAACGCACAATATAATGAGAGCATACCGGTGCCGAGTATTCATCAGCTTGATAAAAAAGGAAATACAGTTAATCCAGGCAGCCTTTTGCAAGAGTGGTGTACTCATATGGAACTAGATTATCCTGTTTATAATTTTCTTAATCCCGAGACAAATCAGGCTGGAACACCTGTCTATATTTATGATTGCATATTGAAAAATATAGAACGAACAGAGGGGCAAGGACGCTCTAAAGTTCAGGCTCGCAAGAATGCCGCGACACTGATGCTACAGAAACTCGCAGAAATATCCAAATTTTGAAGAAGATAATTTAATCCGGTAAACCCCCGGCTATGCCGGGGGACTCTCAATGGTTTGACCGTTCCCACGGTCTTACATTTCTTTGTTTATTGACCAAAATAACAAAGGAATTAGCCGATGAGAGATTACAAAAGCCTTGCACATACGAGATGGGATTGTAAATACCACGTGGTTTTCATCCCTAAACGCAGGAAAAAAGTTATCTATGGCAACCTACGTCAGTATCTTGGTGAAATTTTCCATGAACTGGCCGGGCATCGCGAAAGTAAGATTGAGGAGGGCCATTTGATGCCGGATCACATTCACATGTGTATCAGCATACCGCCCAAACATGCTGTTTCAAAAGTCGTTGGATACCTAAAAGGAAAAAGCGCGATTGCCATAGCTCGAAAATTCAAAAATAAAGCACGGAATTTCAAGGGTGAAAATTTTTGGGCCCGTGGATATTTCGTCTCAACTGTAGGGCTCGATGAACAGATGGTGAGGGAGTATATCAGAACGCAAGAAGAGCGTGATAAGTACTTTGACCAAATGGATATATTCAATCCATAACCGCTTTAGCGGTTCCCAATTTGCCCCTTTAAGGGGCTCACCCGCTTAAGCCCCCGGCTTTGCCGGGGGTCATTTAACTAGATGCCCAAAATCTATATAGCAGGCCCAATGACAGAATTGAAAAACCTGAACAAGGAAGCCTTTGATGATTATGGACAACACCTTACAGGGCAAGGACACGCCGTCATGAACCCCGCATCTTTACCCCAGGGATTTTCTCAGGCTGAGTATATGGATATATGCCTTGCTATGTTACGAGCTTGTGATGAAATTCACCTCCTTCCAGGATGGAAAGCCTCTCCTGGGGCGTGTGCAGAATACGCCATGGCCACAAAATTAGGGATGGTTGCTGTATTCTTAACTTAACCGTAAATGCCCCACACTTTTTCATGCTCTGCAAAGATCCAGATGGTCATCGATTATGGGAAGTGGCTGTAATGTCTCACTTGCGTGATGCCTTCCGATCCGGTGATATCTGGCTGGCTCATTCCCGGCGCTACGGCGATATGAAGCAGGCTTTGGTGCCGATTGAAGCGGCAAAAGCTACGCCTCGGTTGATCGTGCCGTTTGATCCTGTGGAATGGCTAAATGAGCGCAAAGCACGCATGGCCGATGGGCTGAAACGCTTGGCCATTGCCGCTAAATCTGGTGCTATTCCTGGCGGATCCATTGAGAATGGTATCCTGAAAATTGATCGTTTGACCGCTGACGTTCCTGCTGAAGCAGGTGAACTTGTCCTTGATCTTTACCGACGTCTGCCAGATGTGCGAATTACCGATATACTCCTGGATGTGGAGAAGGCTACAGGCTTTACCGATGCGTTTACCCATCTGCGAACAGGTGCGCCCTGCAACGATAAAATAGGGCTTTTGAACGTGTTACTCGCAGAAGGGCTCAATCTGGGTCTCAGCAAAATGGCCGAAGCCACGAATACGCATGATTATTTCCAGCTCTCGCGTCTATCCCGCTGGCATATTGAAAGCGAGGCCATCAATCGTGCACTAGCCATAGTGATAAAAGCGCAATCAGCCTTGCCCATGGCACAGTTTTGGGGAGCAGGTGTCACCGCCTCCAGTGATGGACAATTCTTTTCGGCTGCGCGTCAGGGCGAGGCAATGAACCCGGGTTGAAAGCCTATACCCATGTGTCAGATCAGTATGGCCCTTTCGCCACACAAAACATACCCGCAACCGTGAGCGAGGCCCCATACATTCTTGATGCGTTGCTGATGAATGAAACGGGTAAAAACATCCGCGAACAATACGCTGATACCGGCGGCTTTACGGATCATGTTTTTGCTGTAACAGCACTTTTGAATTACAGGTTCATCCCTCGTATCCGAGATTTACCCTCAAAACGTCTGTATGTTTTTGATCCGAGTAGCGTCCCGAAGGAACTGAAGGGGTTGATTGGCGGCAAAGTCAGGGAAGGCACGATCGTAGAAAACTGGCCAGATGTTTTGCGCAGTGCTGCCACCATGGTGGCGGGTATCATGCCGCCCAGCCAACTCCTGAAAAAGTTTTCTTCTCATCCACGACAGCATGACCTTGCTATCGCCCTGCGTGAAATCGGACGGGTCGAACGGACACTCTTTATCATCGATTGGTTGCTTGATGCCGACATGCAGCGCCGCGCCCAGATCGGGCTCAACAAAGGAGAATCCCACCACGCCTTAAAGAATGCGCTGAGGATCGGACGCCAAGGTGAAATTCGTGACCGGACAGCTGAGGGCCAGCATTACCGCATGGCAGGTCTCAATCTCCTCGCCGCGATCATTATTTACTGGAACACAGATCAGCTTGGCAAGACTGTTGCGCAGCGAAAACGCGCAGGGCTGGAATGCCCAATCGAACTTCTGCCTCACATCTCACCCCTCGGATGGGCACATATCCTCATCACCGGCGAATACAGGTGGCATAAAAAATAGAATTAGAGCTTAAGGTGTCATTCTGCCCCCTACCGGAACAGACCCCTTTATAGGCGGTGATTATAGATTAAGTATTTTGGCACTTCTCCGCTTTGTTGAGTAGATTTAGGATTTCAAATAGAGCATAGATTGATTATCTGGAATGGATGATTGTCTAATTTTGAGTTTGAAGTATTCGGTATCCTTGATGCCTCTGGCTCGCTTACGGATCATTCCTATACTGACATTACCAGCCTCTATCCTGGCGCTTGTGAGCTTGTGTTTGGCGTAGTTGCAGATGCCCACACAATGTTTCCGTAGGGATTTCGCGAACTTTTTTAGATAGAGCATCTGTGACTGATCTGCTATCAGGCACCAACGTTCCAGTTGCTCCGCCATCGCCTCAAATGAAGCGGCACTCCACAGCAGCTGAAGCTGTTCTTTCAAGACGTAAAGTGCATTCAGGTTGCTATTGCTCTCCAGCAACCTTTGCAGCTTGTCACTTTGTTTTTCACTCAACTTATCCGCATTTTTGAGCAACAGATAATGTGTCCCTTTCATCAACTCTTTACCACTTGGATCGGCCTTTCTGAACTCAAGTCGACGCTGATTATGGATAGCTTTGCTGTAGTTTTTCATGACGTGGAAACGGTCAAATACTATGTCGGCCAACGGCAAGGACTCTCTGACAGCCTTTTGGTAGGCAGGCCCCATATCCATCGCTACGGCCTTTATTTTGCAGGCTGTATCTGGTTGCAGTTGTTTCAAAAACCTTGAAAAAACCTCGGCAGTTCGGCCTGCTTCAACCCAGATCAGATGACCGCCAACCATATCGTAGACCACCGTCATGTAGTCATGACCTTTCGCCCGGGCAACTTCATCTACACCAATATATTCCAAGCCAGTTAGCTCTGCAGGATCAAGCGTAGGGAGAGTTTCAATAAGGTATGCCCTGTCGATATTCTTGACCGTTTCCCATCGTATATCCAAATGTCTGGAAACCGCTTGAATAGACATATGCCGACATAATCCACTGATCAGTCGGCAAAATCGGTGAGTGAAACGGCACCCTTTATCAACAAAATCACACCCCTCAATGCGGCGTTCGCCCTTGTTAATATAAACCTGCGCCAGCTCAATCTCGACCACACAAGGATACCCAAAAAGGGGGATGTCGTTTACTTGTCGGCGGACATGCTGGTTGATGCTTCCCTTCTGGCCTGTAGCAGGGTCTATAGCCCTCCTACGCGCGTCTCGGCTGCAGTGAATGACAATCTTAACACCGCCGTCATCCAGTTTAATTTCATTTACACGTTGCCCTTTGAGGCCTAAAATATGCTGCGAGATGTTGATTGTCATATACCTGCTCTATGTAAAGTTATCAGAAACCATACATATCAACAGGTTACTTGGCGGTCGGCATCTTTTTCTACTCAACAAAGCGGAGAAGAGCCAGTATTTTAAATATCTTTTGATTCATATGCATCAACGACATCTAATAAATATTCCATGAAATCATCGGCATATTCTAAACCTTTATTTTCAGCGCCTACCCAGAACCGCTCTGCAGTTTGTGGTTTTAATCTTACATTAAACTGAGTAGTGCGGGCTGATTTTTTGAGTTTTCGACCATCGCGTTTAGCGACAGTTTTTTTTGCATGACTTGTTGTAAATCCTGCTTCTTCACTAAGAGTTTCTAATATATTAGTGTCTATGGGTGGGGCTTTCTTGGGAGCAAAACGGTCAAGATTGATTTTCTTTTTTGAGGTTTTATCGTCTGGCTCATTCTCATCGCTAAATAAAGAAGCTCGTTTTCGCTCAGTATCAGTCATATTGTATCAATTATCCTAACATTTCTACAACGCTGTTTGTAAAGGCTTCAGCATTTTCAATAGCTTTATGTGGATTGCTTGTTTCTTTATTTGTAAGATCGTAAATGCTTCCTCCAAGTTGAAATATTGTACGAAATGCAGAACGTTCCATTAACTCGGTGGGCAGTACATTTATTTCATTTTCTTTGAGTTGATTACGTACATGTGTTACATCTCGCGCCTGTATTACTGTCGAACGTGTAAAAAGGATAGAATAATTAATATTCCTTGCAAAAGCTTGTTTTTCTCGTTCAATTAATTTAATAACGTTAACACCTTGATCAGCATCGAGTTGACTTCCTTGTATAGGAATTATTACTAAGTTAGAGCGACCTATCGCGTAACTTACAGTTATGTTTTTTGAGCCTTCTAAATCAATGATTACAAACGCATCTTTTGATGAAGCTTCGTCTATGGCATTAAGGATAGTATCCTCATTAACATCCGGTATAATATGTAAATTCTCTGGTACTCTATCTGGATCTCGTTTTACCCATCGCTTTAATGGTTGATTTGGATCAGCGTCGATTAATGTGACGCTAGAATTATGTTTAGCTAATACTAATGACAATACTAAAGCTGACGTAGATTTTCCTACGCCACCTTTAGAATTTGCAAATGATATAACGGGCATATAGCAACCTTATCTTTGATATATATATGTGATATAACAAGTATATACTGATTATATGTTATAAAGTCAATATGTATTGGATATATTAATAGTATATACATGATATATACCGGGTACATTGTTGCTAGCAGTAATATATCAAATAATGCGATATGCTTTTATTTGGCTATATGTATGTTGATATATTCATATATTTTGTATATATTGATAAATACAAATTTAAGGATGTGATTATGAAAGAGTTCAGCGCAGCTGACGTAACTAGAAGTTCCGGTGATTTGTTTGCAGCAGCTGCTGCTGAACCTGTTGCTATAACAAAACACAGCAAGCCACGTTTTGTTGTTATGACCATTGAAAAATTTAAAAAAATGAGTGCTCAAGGTGATCAGCGTAAAGCGTATTCACTCAATGAGTTACCAGATGATTTAGCGTTTGAGTTAATGGATCGTCTAGAGGTAGATCTTGATGATTAGTGAGGGAGATATATGGAATTATCCTTATCTATGGCGTTGGCAAGATAATAGGGGGGAGACGGAAGGGCGTAAGAGTAGGCCCTGTGCACTTGCTATAAAGGCGGTTCTCTCACCTACGCAGACAAGATTGTTTTTCTTGGCAATTACATCAAAAGCACCAGATCAGAACAAATCAGCACTCCTTATCCCCGATACGGAAAGGCATCGTGCGCATCTGTCGAGGGAGATGAAGCTCTGGATTATACTTGATGAGATAAATGTAGATATCTTAGAAGAATCATTTTATTTAGAACCAGATGCAAAAATAGGTAGTTTTAGCCCAGCATTTTTAAAAACGATAAAAAGCAACTTACTCGTTCTGCTAAAGAAAGCGAAAATTAAGTCTGTAAGGCGTACAGATGTAGATTGAGAATATCATCGAGAGAAATAAGCATGTCTGCCTGTTCCTAGATGGGCCGAATATAGGTATGTTCCATAGCAAAAATAAAAGTGAATTAAATCAATGTAATTGTTGTTCTGTTATTTGTTCTATAATAGATTGTTCCGTAATGAAGTTAATATTTTTTAATACGGAACAATAATGAAAATCGGCTACGCGAGAGTATCTACCAAGGACCAGAACCTTGAATACCAGATTAAGGGTTTAAAAGAGGCTGGTTGCGAAGAGGTCTACAGCGAGAAAGTATCAGGTAATGCGGTTGTCCGTGAGGAACTTGATAAGGCTATGGGGATCCTTCGAAAGGATGATACCTTTGTTGTCTGGAAACTGGACCGCTTGGGGCGGCGCACAACAGAGGTATTGAGTTTCATTGAGGGACTTGAGGCTAAGGGGGTTAAGTTCCAGTCGATTTCCGATGGTATGGATACTTCTAGCTCAATGGGTAAGGCTATCTTGATGATGGCTGCTGTGTTTGCTGAATTGGAACGTAACCTGATTATTGAGCGTACTATGAGGGGCTTGGAGATTGCCAGAGAGAACGGTAAGCGCCCTGGGCCGAAAGAGAAGGTTACGGATGAGGATATAGAAATGGCGATCACTTTGCTTGATACGCCTGATAAAAATGGTAAGAGGCGAGGCTACGCTAAGGTTGCTAAGACTCTGGGTGTTTCAAAATCTACTCTGTCACGGCGTATATCTGGCCTGCGGGATAGGATGGATGCCTAACTATTAAGCAGACCTTGATATATTCACCTTAAACTTAAAGGAATTTTCATGGCTAAATTATTACGAGATGGCACATTCTTTCGGATCAAAGATAAATATATTGAAGCTCTTATCGAGGATGCGATTGATGCGGATTTTTTGAATGAAGCAGAAGATCATGCTCTCTATTTTGGTAATTGGTATTATTTGTATCATTGGAACGGTGCTGTTGTTTGGGCAAACTACAAAACGCACCAACAGCTTTATCAAGAACAGCTTCTGGGTTCTTTTTTAACCGAAGCATTGGCTTCAGACGATCAACCTGGGCTAGTGCTTTGATTATTTCTGCGTTTCGTATGATCCGAAGTGAAGACAGTTCTCCCTGGGCGAAAAGCCCGGGGTGAAGAGGTCACTCCGGTAACCCGGAGATGATCGAAGATGAACGCCACAGAAACCCGCGAAGAAGTCGCCCTCCAGATCTCACAACAAAATTCCTTCAAAAGCACCTTGTCAGCGCTCAGTCGTGCCATCCGTGAATGTGGCGATGAGGGGGTCGCCCCTGTAAGCGATCCGGCCGTAGGGTTAATTCTGACAAAACTAAACAGCTTTGTTCAAGGCTCAGGCTTTGATAGACAACAGGCAATATCTGTGTGCCAGGACGCCCAGGCGATCAGATTGCAAAAACCGCTGCTGATCCAGTTGGCAGAGAAAACCTTGTCTTACGATCCAGATCGGAAAGCGGCGTTTCACAAAGAGGCAAAGAAGCAGCTCAAACGCCTCGCTGACGCTCTTGGTTATGTAAAGGGTGAGTTTGATATCAGCTCTAGTATGGGCGGCGTTGCCGTTGGTGGAGAAGCGATCCTGCACACAGATCATCTGTATTTACAGATTTTTCAGGGCTTTTCCCGGTTTGGTGACATTTTGTACCGAAGCTGTGATCACCGGAAGGATTACTCCGGAGGGAACAATAACTACGCCTTCCTTAAGGATTTAAACGATATCAAGGCATTCGCCCGTCGTCTTAACCATGAGCTTGATGGTGGCCGTATGCCTGTACTTCCATATGATACGATCGGGATGCTTTTCTGATCTGTGCTGAAGGGGTGAGGGTTCTCCCAGGTTGAACTAAGAATTGGAGAAGTGGTCTCCAGTTCTCAACCTGGAGAGATAATCATGAGTAAGTTTGATGGTGCAGAGGAAATCACCAACCAGATTATTGTGGCAATTGAGAGCGGTCTAGCTGACGGGAGCAAGTGGGTCATGCCCTGGCACTCAAACGGGACATTGGCCATGCCGATTAATGCGTTGACGAAAAAGTCCTATCGTGGCGGTAACATCGTTGCTTTGTGGGCAAGAGGTAAGACTTGCGATTACAGCTCAGGTTATTGGGCGACTTTCAAACAGTGGAAAGAACTCGGAGCGACAATCAAGAAAGGTAGTAAAGGCTCTATGGTTGTTTTCTGGAAGAAATTCAGGGTTGGAGATCCTGCTGGATCAGAGGAGGCCGCAGATGGTGCCAGAGATGATACGACTGGTAAAACCTTTATGAAGTCGTGGACATCGAGGGTTTTCAATGCAGACCAGGTTGTTCAGCGACAATAACCTTGGCCGGTTGCGACAACCACCTTGGCCGGTGGATCTGATCATTAAAAAGGGCGTGCCCGTTTGATAATCAGATCCACCGGCCAAGGCTTAATTTGGTGTTAGTTACAAGCTGCTGTGAGTTGATAAATTAGGAACCTCTAGATGTAATTGGAGGAACCTGTTTGCCGTATAAATTTATCACAGATGAACAACTGAGACTTTACATGACAGATAGAAAAACTCATGGTCAACGAACCGCCGCTGCCCGCGCAGGGTTTAGCGAACGCACGGCCCGCCGATTTGACGTTGATGCGACTTTACCGTCACAACGCAATATAAAGCGAGGGCGAACAGTTTCTGATCCGCTTGAAGATATCTGGGATAAGGACATCCTTCCCATTTTGGATAAAGACAACTCGGTCAAACCCATTACTTTGTTGCGCCACATACAGAGCCTCTATCCGCTCCGTTTTCCCGATGACCGTGTCAAGCGCACGTTAGAGCGCCGAGTTCGGGGATGGCGGGCTCTGAATGGCCCTGAAAAGGATATCATTTTCAGGCAAACACCTGAGCCGGGTTACATGGGCCAATCAGATTTCACGGATGCAGCCGACTTAAGTATTACCATTGCAGGAGATCCTTTGGTGCATCGGCTCTATCATTTTGTTCTGGTATATAGCCGATGGGAACATGTTGGGGTCGTACTTGGCGGTGAGAGTTTTACAGCCCTTGCGGAGAACTTACAAAATGCGCTTTGGTCCTTGGGGGGCGCTCCTGAAAACCACCGGACCGACAGCCTGTCTGCGGCCTTTCGGAATTTGAGCGTTGAGGAAAAGGAGGACATTACCAAACGTTATTCTGCTTTTGTTGAGCACTACGGTATGGAGGCCAGTCGAAATAACAGAGGGGAATCACACGAGAACGGTGCCATTGAATCTCACCACGGTCACCTTAAGACTGCGATAAAGCAGGCCCTGATTTTGCGTGGCAGTAATGACTTTGACACTTTGGATGAGTATCGGCGATTTTTGGACGAGCTGATTGCTAGACGGAACAAACATCGTGACCAAGATATCCAAACAGAGTTGAAATCTCTCAAGGCGTTACCTCCTCGGCGAACAACAGATTACACTGAAGTCGTGTCGAGAGTTACCAAAACAAGTGGTTTTTTAGTTAAGCAGGTTTTTTATAGCGCCCCTTCTCGCCTAATTGGTCAACGCTTGCGTGTCCATATTTACGATAACCGGATAGAAGCCTATCTAGGCAGCACTCATGTCGTCAGCCATTCTCGTGAGCGGGGGCACGGCAAAGGCCCCCGCATTCATGTTATCAATTATCATCACGTCATTCATGCTCTCAAACGTAAACCTCAGGCACTCGCCAATTCTATTTATCGTGACAGTATTTTTCCAAGAACCGAGTACTCCCTGGCCTGGACATTGTTTCAGAAAAAGTTGTCCCGCAGAGATGCGTGTCGTCAGATGGTTGGGATACTTTTCCTTGCGCACGAAGAGGCTTGTGAGGCCGAAGTCGCGCACCTGATTTCGAGAGAAATCAATGCAGGAAGGCTACCTTGCGCAAAAAAACTTAAGCTGAATATCACAAAAAAGAACACGGATTTACCTCCTGATATTCCCGTGGTTCAACCTTCATTATCAGTCTTTGATACTCTGTTGGAGGATCGGGCATGACAAACATTGAAGTGGATCAGCACAAGCTGCCTCTTATGCTAACTGACTTACGATTACCCAGCTTTCACAAACACTGGCAAGATATCGCAATCCAATCCGACAAGGAGGGCTGGTCAGCAGCCAGGTTCCTTGCCGTTTTGGCCGAATATGAATTGGCCGAAAGGGACACGCGACGCATTCAACGCCATCTCAACGCATCAAACCTGCTGGGCGGAAAAACTCTGGCCACTTTTAACTTCAAGCGGCTGCCTAACGTGAAAAAGGCGCAGGTCGAAGCCTTGTCTGCCGGTGACTGGATTGACGCAAGAGCAAATCTGATTGCCATTGGAAATTCAGGGGGAGGAAAAACTCATCTCCTATGCGCCGTAGGTTATGCTCTTATAGAGGCTGGATACCGTGTGCTCTATACGCAAACCAGTGATCTGGTGCAAAAACTCCAGGCTGCCAGACGTGAACTTATGCTCGAAAACGCCCTCGCAAAACTCGATAAATTTGATCTCATCATTCTCGATGATATTACCTATGCACAAAGGGATATATCTGAAACATCCGTGCTCTTTGAATTGATCGCCAGACGATATGAGTACCGAAGTATTGCAATTGCTGCCAATCAACCTTTTAGCGGATGGGACAATATTTTTCAAGATAAGGCCATGACCGTTGCAGCAATCGATCGTCTTGTTCACCACTCAACCATTCTTGAGATGAATATCGACAGCTACAGACAATGGGAAGCCGCCCAAAATCTCAAAAAAATGTTGCGGAAAACCACAAACAAAAAGGTGAAAAATATGCCTGAAGCATCGTAAATAAACGTCAGATCACAGCCGCATCAAAAGCGGCCAAGGTGGTTGACGCAACCGGACAAAGTGGTTGACGCTCTACACCAGGTAGAGGGTTGGAAAATTCCAGAAGCACGGGAGGCAGGAGAGGCCGAAATCATCGATAGCGCAGAAGCTTTTTTCGAAAATACTGGCATTGATATCCGCTATGGACAGGGTAAGGCTTTTTATAGTCCTTCAGGTGATTACGTTGGGATGCCTGATCGCAGTTGTTTTATTGCAACTGAGCATGGTACGGCCACAGATCACCTATATTCGACGCTTGCCCATGAGGCCGCTCATGCAAGCGGGAGTTCTCATCGTTTGGCCCGAGATCTTTCTGGTCGGTTTGGTAGCCAGAAGTACGCAGCCGAAGAACTCATTGCAGGCTCTTCTCCGCTTTGTTGAGTAGAAAAAGATGCCGACCGCCAAGTAACCTGTTGATATGTATGGTTTCTGATAACTTTACATAGAGCAGGTATATGACAATCAACATCTCGCAGCATATTTTAGGCCTCAAAGGGCAACGTGTAAATGAAATTAAACTGGATGAGCATCAACCAGCATGTCCGCCGACAAGTAAACGACATCCCCCTTTTTGGGTATCCTTGTGTGGTCGAGATTGAGCTGGCGCAGGTTTATATTAACAAGGGCGAACGCCGCATTGAGGGGTGTGATTTTGTTGATAAAGGGTGCCGTTTCACTCACCGATTTTGCCGACTGATCAGTGGATTATGTCGGCATATGTCTATTCAAGCGGTTTCCAGACATTTGGATATACGATGGGAAACGGTCAAGAATATCGACAGGGCATACCTTATTGAAACTCTCCCTACGCTTGATCCTGCAGAGCTAACTGGCTTGGAATATATTGGTGTAGATGAAGTTGCCCGGGCGAAAGGTCATGACTACATGACGGTGGTCTACGATATGGTTGGCGGTCATCTGATCTGGGTTGAAGCAGGCCGAACTGCCGAGGTTTTTTCAAGGTTTTTGAAACAACTGCAACCAGATACAGCCTGCAAAATAAAGGCCGTAGCGATGGATATGGGTGAAAGGGACACATTATCTGTTGCTCAAAAATGCGGATAAGTTGAGTGAAAAACAAAGTGACAAGCTGCAAAGGTTGCTGGAGAGCAATAGCAACCTGAATGCACTTTACGTCTTGAAAGAACAGCTTCAGCTGCTGTGGAGTGCCGCTTCATTTGAGGCGATGGCGGAGCAACTGGAACGTTGGTGCCTGATAGCAGATCAGTCACAGATGCTCTATCTAAAAAAGTTCGCGAAATCCCTACGGAAACATTGTGTGGGCATCTGCAACTACGCCAAACACAAGCTCACAAGCGCCAGGATAGAGGCTGGTAATGTCAGTATAGGAATGATCCGTAAGCGAGCCAGAGGCAAAGCGGAGAAGTGCCTCATTGCAGAGATTACGTCGGCTATGGTGTCTTCTCTTTTAGGGTTTGGCTCTTTGCCTCGCGCCGATCATTTCCACTACGTAAAAAATTGGCTCGATGTGCTCTGTAGAGCGTCAACCACTTTGTCCGGTTGCGTCAACCACCTTGGCCGCTTTTGATGCGGCTGTGATCTGACGTTTATTTACGATGCTTCAGGCATATTTTTCACCTTTTTGTTTGTGGTTTTCCGCAACATTTTTTTGAGATTTTGGGCGGCTTCCCATTGTCTGTAGCTGTCGATATTCATCTCAAGAATGGTTGAGTGGTGAACAAGACGATCGATTGCTGCAACGGTCATGGCCTTATCTTGAAAAATATTGTCCCATCCGCTAAAAGGTTGATTGGCAGCAATTGCAATACTTCGGTACTCATATCGTCTGGCGATCAATTCAAAGAGCACGGATGTTTCAGATATATCCCTTTGTGCATAGGTAATATCATCGAGAATGATGAGATCAAATTTATCGAGTTTTGCGAGGGCGTTTTCGAGCATAAGTTCACGTCTGGCAGCCTGGAGTTTTTGCACCAGATCACTGGTTTGCGTATAGAGCACACGGTATCCAGCCTCTATAAGAGCATAAC
Organism: Kiloniella sp.; assembly: GCF_965205715.1. Taxonomy (GTDB): domain Bacteria; phylum Pseudomonadota; class Alphaproteobacteria; order Kiloniellales; family Kiloniellaceae; genus Kiloniella. The sequence goes on from NZ_CBDBHW010000001.1 coordinate 15,401, forward strand.
CTACGGCGCATAGGAGATGAGTTTTTCCTCCCCCTGAATTTCCAATGGCAATCAGATTTGCTCTTGCGTCAATCCAGTCACCGGCAGACAAGGCTTCGACCTGCGCCTTTTTCACGTTAGGCAGCCGCTTGAAGTTAAAAGTGGCCAGAGTTTTTCCGCCCAGCAGGTTTGATGCGTTGAGATGGCGTTGAATGCGTCGCGTGTCCCTTTCGGCCAATTCATATTCGGCCAAAACGGCAAGGAACCTGGCTGCTGACCAGCCCTCCTTGTCGGATTGGATTGCGATATCTTGCCAGTGTTTGTGAAAGCTGGGTAATCGTAAGTCAGTTAGCATAAGAGGCAGCTTGTGCTGATCCACTTCAATGTTTGTCATGCCCGATCCTCCAACAGAGTATCAAAGACTGATAATGAAGGTTGAACCACGGGAATATCAGGAGGTAAATCCGTGTTCTTTTTTGTGATATTCAGCTTAAGTTTTTTTGCGCAAGGTAGCCTTCCTGCATTGATTTCTCTCGAAATCAGGTGCGCGACTTCGGCCTCACAAGCCTCTTCGTGCGCAAGGAAAAGTATCCCAACCATCTGACGACACGCATCTCTGCGGGACAACTTTTTCTGAAACAATGTCCAGGCCAGGGAGTACTCGGTTCTTGGAAAAATACTGTCACGATAAATAGAATTGGCGAGTGCCTGAGGTTTACGTTTGAGAGCATGAATGACGTGATGATAATTGATAACATGAATGCGGGGGCCTTTGCCGTGCCCCCGCTCACGAGAATGGCTGACGACATGAGTGCTGCCTAGATAGGCTTCTATCCGGTTATCGTAAATATGGACACGCAAGCGTTGACCAATTAGGCGAGAAGGGGCGCTATAAAAAACCTGCTTAACTAAAAAACCACTTGTTTTGGTAACTCTCGACACGACTTCAGTGTAATCTGTTGTTCGCCGAGGAGGTAACGCCTTGAGAGATTTCAACTCTGTTTGGATATCTTGGTCACGATGTTTGTTCCGTCTAGCAATCAGCTCGTCCAAAAATCGCCGATACTCATCCAAAGTGTCAAAGTCATTACTGCCACGCAAAATCAGGGCCTGCTTTATCGCAGTCTTAAGGTGACCGTGGTGAGATTCAATGGCACCGTTCTCGTGTGATTCCCCTCTGTTATTTCGACTGGCCTCCATACCGTAGTGCTCAACAAAAGCAGAATAACGTTTGGTAATGTCCTCCTTTTCCTCAACGCTCAAATTCCGAAAGGCCGCAGACAGGCTGTCGGTCCGGTGGTTTTCAGGAGCGCCCCCCAAGGACCAAAGCGCATTTTGTAAGTTCTCCGCAAGGGCTGTAAAACTCTCACCGCCAAGTACGACCCCAACATGTTCCCATCGGCTATATACCAGAACAAAATGATAGAGCCGATGCACCAAAGGATCTCCTGCAATGGTAATACTTAAGTCGGCTGCATCCGTGAAATCTGATTGGCCCATGTAACCCGGCTCAGGTGTTTGCCTGAAAATGATATCCTTTTCAGGGCCATTCAGAGCCCGCCATCCCCGAACTCGGCGCTCTAACGTGCGCTTGACACGGTCATCGGGAAAACGGAGCGGATAGAGGCTCTGTATGTGGCGCAACAAAGTAATGGGTTTGACCGAGTTGTCTTTATCCAAAATGGGAAGGATGTCCTTATCCCAGATATCTTCAAGCGGATCAGAAACTGTTCGCCCTCGCTTTATATTGCGTTGTGACGGTAAAGTCGCATCAACGTCAAATCGGCGGGCCGTGCGTTCGCTAAACCCTGCGCGGGCAGCGGCGGTTCGTTGACCATGAGTTTTTCTATCTGTCATGTAAAGTCTCAGTTGTTCATCTGTGATAAATTTATACGGCAAACAGGTTCCTCCAATTACATCTAGAGGTTCCTAATTTATCAACTCACAGCAGCTTGTAACTAACACCAAATTAAGCCTTGGCCGGTGGATCTGATTATCAAACGGGCACGCCCTTTTTAATGATCAGATCCACCGGCCAAGGTGGTTGTCGCAACCGGCCAAGGTTATTGTCGCTGAACAGTGCTCAAAGGTGACAAATACGCCATTTTCACTGCGGCAGCTAAAGCTCAGGAGGCAACAGAATATTTACAGTCCCTCCAACCTTTAGACTGTGCTGTAGCTGCCGAGTAGCTATGGAGCGAAGGTTGTTTTTTCAGGGTAAGAAGTGATCGGGAGATTGGCTTCCGGTCCTACCCTGGAGAAAATAATAATGTCCCAACAATTAGCATTGCAGCCGCAACACATCTCTGTGTGTGAAGTTCCTGAAAACGAGCGCTGCGACATCCTGCCAAAATATTTCGGTCCCAAGATGATGCAGGTCGAAGCAACTATTTTTGGGACACTTGATAACTTAAGCCCGGACTACACAGGAGCTATGTGGGCCTTTTACGAAATCCCTGAAGGCTTCTATATGGCGCCAAAGATTGATGACGATTTACAAATAGTGATAACTGGGAATTACTTCGACGATACCATGAGCGCTGACGCTGCAGGGATTGTGACCTGTCTTTTTGTCTACAGCCACATGTCAGAGAAGTACCCTGAAGATGACTTCGCGGATTTGTTCCATGCCCTGCGAGATTTTGCCGGGGTACATGCTGAAGCGTCCAAGATCTTTTCTGCAATAGATTAGCGAGCTGCATTGATAGTGCCGGGGAGGGGAGAAGGTTTTCTTTTTTTTGAAATATTCAAAATTGGAGAAAGGAAGGACCTCACTCAAATCTCGTACCAATCACAAACTTTTTGATGAATTTAATATTTAAGGGGCCTGCGAAACATCGTGGGCCTCAATCTTTTGGGAGAAAGAAAATGGCTAAGAAAACAAATGACATTATTGAGATTGCTCTAAGCGATCTGACGATTTCAGAACAGAACGTGCGTAAGCAGGCAACCTCGGTTGATGACCTGAAAGTGCTGATGGCATCCATTGAGGCTATTGGGTTGTTACACCCACTTATGGTGGTGCCGGGTAAGGGTAAATCCTATGGGGTTGTCGCAGGCGGCAGACGGTTGGCTGCTTTAGCTGCTCTTGTGGAGGAGGGGAAGCTCAAGCCAGACCATAAAGTCTATTGCCGTGAAGTGGCTGAGGGCATTTCGATCGACGAACTTTCGCTCATGGAAAACATGGCCCGTGTCTCGATGTCACCTGTTGATGAGCTAAAAGCGTTTGAACTATTGAAAACGAAGGACCTTTCCGAAGACGATATCGCTCGTCATTTTGGGATTACAGTCGTGGCCGTAAAACGTCGGTTGAAGTTGGCACGTGTAGCTGAACCTATTCTTGATGCTTATCAAGCTGGCGAGGTTACGCTTGATGATCTACAGGCTTATGCGGTTACTGATGACCAGGAACGTCAGGTCGAGCATTTTCAGAATGCTCCAGGCTGGAACAGACAGCCGCATAATATTAAAAGCGCCATGGCTCGGGAAACTTATCCGGTAAACCATAAGTTTGTGAAATGTATCGGGCTTGAGGCTTATGAGAAAGCTGGTGGGTCGGTGCTTTCTGATCTCTTTAGCGAGGACGTTTTTCTGGAAGACACTAGCCTGGTTGAAGGGCTGGTTAAAGAAAAACTGGAAGTAGTTTGTACGGAACAATTGGCTGATGGTTGGAAATGGGCCGAGGTCGCCATCGAGATGGACTATAGCTTAACTGCGGGTATGGGCAGGGTTTATCCCGAGGCTGTCGATCTAACAGAAGATGAACAGGCTGAATTGGCTCAAATTGAGATATCTATAGATGCTTTTGATGTCCATGAAGATGATTTTAGCGAAGAACAGCAGGTTGAGTGGGATGAGTTGCATCAACGCCAGGACGAATTGAATGAGGGTCTTGAGGCATTTACACCGGAAGACAAAGCAATGTCGGGTGTTCTTGTATCTTTGAATTACAGCGGTGAAATTAATCTACACGAGGGCTTAGTGAGGCCAGAAGATATAGAGGAGGATCCTGAGACTGAAGGCGAGGATACAGGCGAAAGCATCTCTGAAGACGATGCGTCACCAACTTATAGTCAGGCTTTACTTGATAGTCTGCGGGACCTGCGTTGTAAGGCAATGCAGGCAGACATTGCGAGGAATCCCGGCCTTGCTTTTGATCTCTTGCTTTACAGCATGGTAAAGCCCCTCTTTTCTAGCGGGTATGTGTTATCACCCTTGGCCATTTCACCTACTGAGATTGGTAAAACCCTTGATGACGCAGAAAAAGAAGCCTCGTCGGCTTGGTTAGAACTGGAGGAGATCAAGGCTAGTTTTCGTCTAACATGGAGTTCTGATGCAGTGGCTAATTTTGATAATTTGTCTGCTTTAGGGGAACAGGAAAAGCTGAGACTTCTGGCTTACTCTGTTGCGCGGACGCTTCACTCGCAACTCGCACCGGCTAATAGCGAAAACGATGTCATCGAGCACGCAGCCCGGTTATCGGGCTTACGTATCCGCGACTACTGGTGGCCGACCGTTGATGCTTTTTGTTCCAGGATCAAAATCAAAGATTTATTGAAAATTGGATCAGAGATCGTTGATCTGCAATGGGGCTTGTCCCGCTCATCCGAGAAAAAGGCCGTTCTGGCCAAGGCTGTTACCAAACTGTTCGATCCGGAGAATGCGTCTCTTACGGAGGAACAGCGTGCACGTGCTGCGGAATGGGTGCCTGAAATCATGGCTGTATCAAGGATTACAGAACAAGATTTAATTGATGAGGCCGAGCCTGTTTCAAATGAGGTTCCGGCTTTTTTAGAGGAAGTAGCTTCTGAGGATCCCGATAATTTGGAAAGTGAAATGTCACTGGCAGCAGAATAGTCGTTTCTCCCTGCGACTTAACTTGAGGTCGGGTGAACTTCCTTGATTTCTGTGAGGTTGTTCCCTCGACCCTTTTTTGGGTATCCCTTAATTCTCTTTCAGTTATGGTCTATATATTATGGAAATACATTTTATCAGTGACCCCCTGCTTGTTGATGATCATGAGTGGCGTTTGTCCATTATTGAGTTCTGGATTATGCGGGGTAAGAAACGTCAGCATGAGATGAAGATTTCATATCAGTGGCGTGCTGAAGATGCTGCATTGTGGAATTTTGAGCGAACTTGGCCGGGGTATCATGAAGCGGAACCCTTTAATGGCCTGCCTTCAGGTTTGGACGTACTCTATGAGGCGAACTACTCCATCATTTCTAAATTACTTGGAGAGGATTTGATCCAGGAGCGGTCTGATCCAGATAATACTGGTTTGATCGATCCCAACTCTGACCAATTTAGTTTTTTATAACTCCGAGCGGGAAGGGGGGCGGGTTTTCTTTTTTTGTGAATTTTACAAAAGGGGAAGACCTATGAAAATCAATGCCCTTCCACGGGAAATAAAAGAGTTGCGCGATCGAGGGGCTCTGTTTGTTATTAACCATTCTGGTGGTAAAGATAGCCAGGCAATGACGATTTATCTGCGTAAGCATATTGCTGATAACCAGCTCCTGGTTGTTCATGCTCATTTACAGGACGTGGAGTGGGCTGGGACATGGGATCATGTAATTGCTAATTGTGAGGGTATTGATTGCCGGCAGGTTGTGGCCAAGAAGACATTCTTTGAAATGGTTCGCCATCGAGGGCGATTTCCATCAATTCAATTCAGGCAGTGTACGTCGGATCTAAAAAGAAGCCCTATAGAAAAGCTGATCCGACATTACCTGAAGGGAAATCCCCGGTTTGGCGGTGTTGTTGTTAATTGCATGGGAATGAGGGCTGAGGAATCCACTAGGCGATCAAAACAGATGCATTTTCGACTGGTTGAGGGTAATTGCACCCGGTTACGTACCTGGTACAACTGGCTTCCAATTCACCAAATGCTCTTGGATGAGGTTTTTGACACTATTAATTCAGTTGGACAGAAAGCACATTGGGCATACGGCGAAGGTATGTCCCGGTTGAGTTGTTGTTTTTGCATTATGAGTAGCAAGCAAGACCTCTCTACAGCGGCCATATTGAACCCGGACTTATACAAGCGGTATGTAGATCTTGAGAAGGATCTCGGGCATACATTAGCTATGCCAGTAAAAGGGAAGAGTCCGCGTGGACTTGAGGAAATTACGGGTATTTCTGTCTGAATAATATAACTACCCTCCCTTTGAAGGAGAGTGGCATTATACAATTGCTCTTCTTATTCATCTACTCCTAATGGATGACTGTTCGTCGAAAATTTTTCGCTACTATAGGGTGTAGGAGAGAGGTTATCCTTACTCAACCAGATAATCCCCTCGGATTGAAAAAACCACCAATATCCCCCCCGGATTAGGTGGTTTTTTTTATGGAAAATTTTGGAGTGAAGAAGGGTCTTTTTTAAGGTGAATTTTCACCTTTTAGGAGATTAAGCCTGTGTTGCAAAATCAAACTTCCTCCCTTATCGCCTCTGCACCCCCACCCCCACCTGTTTCCAACTTTTCTAATGAGGTGGGTTTTGTAAATACACCTTCTCCTGTAGAAGGGATCTTAGCAGCCGGCAGAACTTTATCGACTGCACTTTCCTCGGGATCAATTACCAGCAAGCAATTAAAGTCTGCGATGAGCGATGCTTTTGGTGGCAGTGATGCCACTGGAGTCTGGGCGTGGAAGGATGCTTACGAGGCACTTGAGGTCGCGCAAATTCTGTTTGTCCGTAAATATGGACAGGCCATTCTCTCAAAAGGCTCGGACACGGCGATATCCATGCTTGGCCGTATTTTATGCGGCCTGCCAACGCAAACCCGTCGCAGCGAAGAAATGCTAGAATATCAGCAGTTCTCCACACCCTTACCTCTGGCTTATGCCGCATCGATTGCAGCTGGTATTGGTAAAGGGGATGTGCTGTTAGAACCGTCTGCCGGAACAGGGCTGCTTGCTGTATTTGGTGAACTTGCTGGTGCAAACCTTATTCTAAACGATTTAGCCGATAAGCGAGGTGGGATACTAAAAGAACTGTTCCCTCAAGCTGAAACATCTAATGTGAATGCAGAGCAAATCAATGATCGACTGAGTGATGATTTCATCCCTTCGGTCATTATCATGAACCCGCCATTTTCTGTGGCAGCTAATACGTCGAAAAAATCAACATCGGTAACTTTGCGGCATTTGAATTCTGCGCTTGCGCGTCTGGCACCAGGTGGGCGACTGGTTCTGATCACCGGCGAGGGTTTCAAACCTGCAGGCCGATGGCTCGAAGACTTCGCGCATATCCAAAAACGAGCATCGCTCGTTTTTAGTTGCGGGTTGCCAGCTAATGTCTTTGCCAAGCACGGAACGACCTTTGACACTCGATTGAGCGTTTTTGACAAAATCCCTTCGGATACACCTTCCCTCTTTTCGGGTCTATTTGAGGCTGAGATCCCGGACCTCCCTAGTCTGATTAAAATATTGGAGACAGATCTTCCTTCTCGGTGCTCACCCGAAGGGGCGAGGTTTCACAGACAATTGCCTGTTTTAGCTTCGGGGTCTTTGAAGACAGAATCAACCAGGCCAAGCCATAAAGCAGAGACCCCTGCACTCAAAATAGGTGCTGAGGAAATCGAGTTTGTTATCGGGAATTTAGCCTCTGAGGGACTAAGTAATCCTGAGACAATGCCTTTTGATACATCAAACGCAGTTTGTTTTGTGCCATGGGTGCCTCAAGCGTTTGAGGTTAAGGGGGCGAAATCTCATGTGACGACATTATGCCAGTCTGCTGCGATGGCCTCGGTTGCGCCGCCTCACGCGACATACAAGCCTTGCTTGTTTCCCAAAATTGTTGACCAGGGGATCTTGTCCGATGCTCAACTTGAGACGGTTGTTTACGCAGGACAAGCCCACAACACCGTCCTTGACGGGTGGTTTAAGGTGAACGATGACCAATGCACTGTATCGGTGGCGAAGGATGAGGACCCTGAAGCTGTGCAGTATCGTCGGGGCTTCTTTTTGGGGGATGGAACGGGTGCTGGTAAAGGCCGTCAGATTGCCGGTATTTTCCTTGATAATTGGAACCGTGGACGTAAGCGCGGGCTATGGATATCTGCATCGAGCAGCCTTCTTGAGGAATCTCGCCGAGATTGGGCGGCGCTTGGGATGGATGAGACTCAGATTATACCTCTTAACAGGTTTAAGTCGGGATCGGATATCAAACTCCCTGAAGGAATTTTGTTTGCGACGTTTGCTACGCTGAGATCAGAAGGCCGAGGTGGATCTCGGATTGACCAGGTGATGAAATGGCTTGGGGATGACTTCGACGGTGTTATCGCCTTTGATGAGGCGCATTCCATGGCCAATGCGGTTGTATCTGGAACAGAATTTGGCAAGGGTAAAGCTTCGTTACAAGGCTTGGCAGGGCTGCGGTTACAGTTTGGCTTGCCGGATGCGCGGGTATTGTATTCCTCTGCAACTGCCGGGTCGGATGTCTCAGATCTCGCCTATGGCGAACGGCTTGGGCTTTGGGGCTCTAAAGAGATGCCCTTTGATACACGAGATCAGTTTATTTCCGATATGACCCAGGGCGGCATTGCGGCTATGGAAATGATTGCGCGGGATCTTAAGTCCCTTGGAATTTATACATCAAGAGTTCTCTCTTACGAGGGCGTTGAGGTTGATCCTCTGATCGTTGATATGAAACCTGAACAAGTGGAGGTCTACAACCTTTTTGCGGATATTTTCCAAGTTATCCATCAAAATCTTCAAAAAGTCTTGGTCGAGATCGGTGTTGTGTCTTTTGCTGCAACGAATGGTCGAGCTAAAGGTGCAGCTCTTTCTGTTTTTGAGAGCACAAAGCAGCGTTTTTTTAACGCTATTTTGACTGGCATGACTGGCCCGAGCCTTATTAAAGAAATCGAGTGTGATCTCGAAGCGGGGCGTGCACCGGTTTTGCAACTGGTCTCGACTGCGGAAGCGACACTTGAGAAACGTTTGGCAGATATACCACCTTCTGAGTGGCATGATATCAGGATCAACATCACGCCAATCGACACTGTAGTGTCTTATTTGGAAACAAGTTTCCCGATCGAGCTGCATGAGGAATACGAGATGGATGGTGAAGTCTATGTCCGCAAGGCTTTGGATGAAGACGGAAACCCGATCTTTTCCAAAGCGGCAATGTCTGTTCGGGATGACCTGATTGAGCGTCTTGCGAGCTTGCCGGCTATTCCTTCTATACTTGATCAGATATTACACCATTTTGGCGATGAACAAGTTGCGGAAGTTACGGGACGTTCCAGGCGGGTTCTCCTAAAAGACGGGCGTTATTTTGTCTCCAAGAGATCCCCGAGTTCCAATATCTCGGAGACACAAGCTTTCCTCGATGACAAAAAGAAGATGCTGATTTTCTCGGATGCGGGTGGGACTGGCCGGAGTTACCATGCGGGGCTGGAATTTATAAATCAGCGGCAACGGGTTCATTACCTGGTGGAGCCGGGTTGGAAGGCCGATCGTGCGGTGCAGGGTCTTGGGAGAACGAAAAGAACCAACCAGGCATCTGATCCTATATTCCGGCCTGTCTCTACGGATGTTAAGGGGCAACGGCGCTTTATCTCGACCATTGCCCGCAGGCTGGATGCCTTGGGCGCTATTACTCGGGGGCAGAGAGAGGGTGGAACGGGAGAGCTTTTCCGCGAGAGTGATAATCTCGAATCAGATTACGCGAGGCAGGCGCTTTATTCTTTTTACCGGCTTTTGTACCAGGGCAAGCTCGATTGTATGGGGATGGATGAGTTTGAGCGGTGCACGGGTCTGCGCCTCACATGTCAGGAAGGAGGACTGCGTGACGATCTCCCTCCTATACAACGTTTTCTCAATCGTATTTTGGCTCTTAGGATCGATATGCAAAACAGGTTGTTTGATGAGTTTGACGCTTTGCATAACGGGGCGATTGAGCGGGCAAAGGAAAACGGAACCTATCAGTTAGGGGTTGAGCAACTGACAGCACACAGTCTTGTGGCTGTTGATAGGAAGGTTATTCGTACCCAGGAGGGGACGGGATCGGAAAGTGTTTTGGTTGAGATCGAACGCAGGGACAAGCTTAAACTGAATGATTTTGAGGAGTTGATGTCTAGCGGTCCTTCTGGAGGTACGGGGCGGATGATGATTAATACGCGCTCAAAGCGTGCCGCAGTGTTAAAGCCGGCACCAGGATATGCGGATGAGGAGGGTATTATTATCAAGAGATATTATCTGTACCGCCCGGATACACGAGAGACAATTATGGCGGAGGGATTTAAGGAAACCTGTTGGATTGAGGATGATCTGATATTGTTTAAAGAGTATTGGGAGACAGAAGTGAACGCATTACCAGAATACAAAACAATGCGTTTTTATATGGTGACTGGCTTGCTTTTACCTTTGTGGAAACATATGCCCAAAGATAATCCCAGGGTACGAAGGTTGGTTTTGGATGGTGGTGAGCGATTGCTTGGCCGTATTGTTAATTCCGCCGAGGTGCAAATGCTTTATCGCAATCTTGGTGTTGATCAGGAGGTTGATATTCAGGCATCGGATGCATGGGAGCATGTCTTGGGTAAGGGGGGGCATGGTGAGTTGGCAGGGAAGCTTAAACTCCGGCGTTCTCTTGTTGCTGGCGATTACCGCCTTGAGGTTACGGATTGGGACCAAGCCGATAAAGAGCGCTTAAAGACGCTTGGGTGTGTCTCTGAGATTATCCAGAGCTGGTTGCGGATCTTTATTCCAAGGGCTGATGTTTTGGATAAAATTACGGCGAGGAACCGTGTTGTTTCCTTGAGTTGATGGGGGGTCTGGGTTATATTTTTAGCTCAGAACTCATTGTTTGAGGACTTCTTGATTGTAAAGCAGTCCTAAACTTTCAGGACTGATAACAAAGCCCGGAGCTAATTGCTTTGGGCTTTGTGTGTCCAAGGTACAGTAAGGGATGGTTTCTCTTTTAAGGGTTTGTTGAGAAATAGTTATTATGCTTTATCTTACATAAGTTGTGTCCATCATAATTCCCTGCCAATACCCCCTCGGGTTGGCGGGGTTTTGTGTTCTGGAGGGGAGATTTGTCTTATTCGAGGTGAATTTAATTCACTGGAGAAAAGCATATGAATATCCATTTTGTCAGTAGCCCCTTGGCTATTGGAAAACACGAGTGGAGAGTATTGGTAAAAGATTGCAGAATCTATGGTCCAAATCCAGGCGACGCCCCTTGTCTAGTTTATCAATGGCGTTGCCTGCATTTGCAGCGATTGGGTGTCTGTGCTGGTTGTTGACTGATTTACTGGCGCAGCCCCAAGCGGGTCTACATGACGGTAGCGGCCTTTTGGCCGCGCTCAAGTTTCGGGCGATGCCCTTTTTTTATTATCCAACACTTAGGTTTAAAACCACCGACTTTCAGTCGGTAGAGTCGGACTTTAGTCCTTTTTTCTCAGTCATTGTATACTCCCAAGAGGTCGTCCCGGAGGGGTGAAACCTCTTGGGAGTATACAATGACTTACACAGCCTCTGGCCATGCCGTTTTTCACAATCGCTATCACCTCGTCTGGATTACGAAGTACAGATACCGGGTATTGACCAGGGAAATGCGCCTTCGTATCCGTGAGATTACCCGCCAGATATGCGCTCAGTTGGGTGTAACTATCGTCAAAGGCGTATTGTCTGATAATCATGTCCATATGTTTGTCGAAATACCTCCCAGGTTGTCTGTCAGTGATTTCCGGCAAAAAGTTAAGGGCTGTACATCCCGGAAGATCCAGCAAGAATTTCCAGAGCTACGCAAACGCTATTGGGGGCAGAGGTTTTGGGCGCGGGGCTATTTCTGTACAACAGCTGGAAACGTCACTGAGCAAACCATTCTGGATTATATCGAAAACCACACCCCCGAACCTACCGGCTTAAGACGGTAGTCGTTCAGTTAGATATATAGAGCGCCCTGGGGGCGCACCTTCTTTTTGAAATTTCTATACCAGAAATTTTTAAGGGTTAAAAAGGTGGGGCGTTCCGCCCTCGCTAAAGCGACTTTTGATCCCTTAAAATCTTCCTGCCATGTACGAAAATGTGAACGGCAACATCGTCGTCCTTTTTGAAAACATCAGTCATCGGATAAAATAATGGAACATCAAAATATTGCTTCAAAAGGTCTTACATCCACTGCCCGAGTTATTGAGGAAATGGAAACTTTTGGTAGGCGCCCTTTTTGTGATGAAGAAGACCATCGGCCACTGCCAGATAGTGAACTTGTAACAAATGCCCTTGATGAAGTTTTCGGAATACTTACCGAGATTTTCACAGATACCCGTTTGGAAGATCAACTTTCTTCTGTTCTTTCGGACGTTGTAAACAGCTTTAACCGGAGGGTATCAGATGTTGAGCGCAAACTTGACGGGACAGAATACCAGCTAAAGGATTTACAACGCCATTTTGACGGTAGCGAAATTACAACGCTTAAACTGGAACGCCTCACAGCCGAAGGCCGAACCATGACAGAAGCGCGGGATGCTTTTGAGGTTATCCGCGATATTGCCGCAGATCAGTTTGAAATGATTGTGGGTAAGGCTTGGATGCCAAGGACCCGTAAATCAGTTGTAAACCATAGCGCGAGATCACAGGCTTTTATAGGTAGTAATGATTTTATCAAAGCCCGAAAGCTGGAAAAAACCCTTGTTCACATTCCCAAGGGTACACCTGTTCTCTTTTCGGGTGATTATAAAGTTGATGATATCAACGGCGTTTGTTTAATGCTCGATCGCTTGGCCGATAAAACACCGGATATGTTTTTAGTGACAACAGCAGGAAATAAAGGCGCGGATATCATCGCAGCATCTTGGGCCAAATCTAAAAAGGTTCCAGTTGTGGCCTTTGGTATTCACTCCAAAGCCAAGAAAGCCCCTTTTGATAGGAACCGTGAAATTTTCAAACAAGTAAAACCCTCCCTAGCCATTATTTTTGGCAGTGGAGGTATTCAAGAAAACCTACGCGAACTTTCAAAGAAAAACCGCATTAAAGCGTTTGACGGCTTTAAACTCGTAGAAGCTGCAAAATCCAAATAATTTTCAATAACGGAATGGAGGAGGGGCATAGCGCCCCTTCTAAACAACAGAAAATCGAAGGAAAAGAAAATGTCATATGCATTAAATAAAGTTGAGTTGATTGGTAACATTGGTAAAGAGCCTGAAATTAGAACCATGCAGAGCGGCGAGCGGGTAGCGACGTTTTCAGTTGCAACAAAAGAAAAATGGAAAGACCGCCAGACGGGTGAACCCCGCGAAGTCACGGAATGGCATAGCGTTGTTGTTTACAACAAGGGTTTGATTTCCGTTGTTGAGAAATTCCTCAATAAAGGTTCAAAAATCTTTGTTGAGGGGAAAATCCAGACCCGAAAATATCCCCATAAAAAATACAGTGACGTGGAAATGAAAGTGACGGAAATTGTGCTTCAGGCGTTCAATGGAAATATTATCTTACTGGATGGAGCAAAAGGGCAGGGCGCAAGCCAGCACGACGATGAAGCCTTTGATAATTACCATAACGAATAATAGGTGAGGGCCGCCAGTTTGTAACTGTCGGCTCTTGTTCCACGGATTGACGAAAAATCAATAACTCCCTATATATAATAACATGGATACAAAGATATGAGTGATACGAGTATGAACGAGCGTGTAGCAAAGCTTGAAGGCAAGATGGAAGGAATTGAAATATTCCTGCCTAAGTTGCTTGCCCGTTTTGAACACATGGAAGAGGCGATCAAGGCCGATTTCAAAGGTCTAGAGCAGAAGACTGAAACACAGTTTAAAGGCTTAGAAACAGAATTTCGCTCTTCTCGTGCTGACAGGTGGACCCAGACGTTAACGCTTGTGGGTATTATGGGCGGAATGCTTGCAGTCTCGATAGGAGTGATTGCCCTTATTATTCCTAAGTAAGCCGCTAAACTCTCTTTTTACATTTTCTAAAAGCCGCCTTTATTCGTGAAGGCGGCTTTTGTGTTTTATAAGTGGGGCAGTTCGGGAAATTATGAAACGCGGTTATGTACTACGGGGATTTTTACCTTGTTTGGATGGGGCTGGCGCTAACTAACATGGATACCAAAAAGGCCCTTTGAGATGGATAGGTCTCCAGGGCCTTTTGGATATCCACTGCGGACATCCCAGGCACAAAGCCCTATGGACAATTTCGCTTTGCGAAAACGGGTCAGTTATCAACACTCTCCACAATCATTCGCGCTGCTCAATCATATGGATAGTATTGATAACTCACCCTTTGACCACAGACCTTTGCACCACCGGGGATGCCCTTGCCCGTCTAATCGACGGGTGTAAGTCAGCGCACTACCCGAAAAGCCGGAGATGGATAGTGGTGGTTGTGGGGATGCTTCTTTCTGGATTTTGATCCGACTGCGTTCGTGGAGAGAAGCTTTTGCGTCGGCTGCGCCGACAAGAATGCCCGTTGTATCAACAAGGGCAGGAGAACAATTTTTACTAATTCTTAAACTTATAGGCTTTATTATGAATTTTGCATTAGTTCACTTCCTTATTAGTATGCCCTGTCAGTGTTTCCCCTGACAGGGCATACTTTTTTGGTAAAGGAGAATGAACACTTTTTTTGTGAACGCAAAAAGCGCAAATTCCTGCGGAACCAAGCTCTCCGTCGCTAACCTCGTAACTCAGTAAGCTTTACCAAGCCCCCAAAAGGTCTTGGTCATTCGGGAACGATCCTTTTTGCAAGTGAAGTGGTTTTATCGGTCTTACGACCTTTAGCGCCTATGGCGCATTGGCCTTTCTAAGAAAGGCCCATTGTCAGGGCCACGCTTCGCTGCTGCCGCGCTAAAGCGCGTCACTCCGGGGGCTGTATCCCCATTTTTCCCTCGCTGCGCTCACTGCAAAACGGGTGATACCCCTCATCCCCCTCCGGCCCATAAGACAATTCCTCCAAAGCTCATCGCCGCTTGGCTAGTTCTTTTTTCATGTTGAAAAAAGATAGTCCAATTAAGGGAAGTGAAAAATGGAAAATATAAAGCAAAAACAACATGTTACACGTGAAACAATCAAAACACACGAAGCTGGATACTGGGACGCACAAAAGGAAGCACATGCCATTATTAAACCAATTCGCGCGGTCCTGGATGATTACGAAGGAGATGGTCCAAGCGAAAATGGGAAGCCTTTCGAAGAAGCTGCCGAGAAAATAATTTATAATAAATTAGCTCGAAATATTCTGATTGCTTTGGGGTATGAATCACATCTTACTTTTATATTTTGTCTTTATTTTGGTGCTTCGCATTCGGGTAGTAAATTTTATCTATCGGATTGGGAGCCTGCGCGACAACGCTTATTGAAATGGCGCGTAGAGGGGGTGCCTCCCCATTATAACGAACTTCCTGATGCTCCAGACTACTAAAGGGCTTTCGTGTACCGATCTGGAAACTGTTCTGGATCGGTTCTTCAAGGCGTAACTGGCCCGAAGCTGCGATTTAGGCCAAGCTCTGAAACCGAGGGTTTCTCTCAGTTTTACGGATTGACGAAAAATCAATAACTGCCTATATATAATAACATGGATACAAAGATATGAGTGATACGAGTATGAACGAACGTGTGGCAAAGCTTGAAGGCAAGATGGAAGGAATTGAAATATTCCTGCCTAAACTACTTGCCCGTTTTGAACACATGGAAGAAGCTATCAAGGCCGATTTCAAAGAACTTAAAGATGATTTCAAGGGTCTAGAACAGAAAACTGAAACACAGTTCAAGGGTCTAGAACAGAAAACTGAAACACAGTTTAAAGGCTTGGAAACAGAATTTCGCTCTTCTCGTGCTGACAGATGGACCCAGACGCTAACACTTATCGGAATTATGGGTGGTATGCTTGCTGTATCAATAGGTATAATTGCCCTTATTATTCCAAAGTAAGCCGCTAAACTCTCTTTTTACATTTTCTAGAAGCCGCCTTTATTCGTGAAGGCGGCTTTTTTGTTTTATAAGTGGGGCAGTTCGGGAAATTATGAAACGCGGTTATGTACTACGGGGATTTTTACCTTGTTTGGATGGGGCTGGCGCTAACTAACATCATCTGCCTTAAAGGCCCTCTGAGACTCTTACGGTCTCCGGGCCTCAAAGTCAGATAACTGCACCAATCCTAGGCACAAAGCCCTATGGACAATTTCGCAATGCGAAAACGGGTCAGTTATCAACACTCTCCACAATCATTCGCGCTGCTCAATCATATGGATAGTATTGATAACTTACCCTTTGACCACAGACCTTTGCACCACCGGGGATGGCCTTGCCCGTCTAATCGACGGGTGTAAGTCAGCGCACTACCCGAAAAGCCGGAGATAGATAGTGGTGGTTGTGGGGATGCTTCTTTCTGGATTTTGATCCGACTGCGTTCGTGGAGAGAAGCTTTTGCGTCGGCTGCGCCGACAAGAATGCCCGTTGTATCAACAAGGGCATAGAGATGCGGCTAAATTAGTGTTTCTCTGGTCCTATATGTATGCGTTGTGGGAGTTGGTTTTGTTGACATAGGCTTATCAATAGTTTGGGTGAAGCTCTAAAGAGAACAAATTCCTGCGGAACCAGGCTCTCCGTCGCTAACCTCGTCCCTCGATAAGCTATACCAAGCCCCAAAAAGGGCTTGGCCATTCGGGAACGATCCTTTTTGCAAGGGAAGTGGTTTTATCGGTCTTACGACCTTTAGCGCCTATGGCGCATTGGCCTTTCTAAGAAAGGCCCATTGTCAGGGCCACGCTTCGCTGCTGCCGCGCTAAAGCGCGTCACTCCGGGGGCTGTATCCCCATTTTTCCCTCGCTGCGCTCACTGCAAAACGGGTGATACCCCTCATCCCCCTCCGGCCCATAAGACAATTCCTCCAAAGCTCATCGCCGCTTGGCTAGTTCTTTTTTCATGTTGAAAAAAGATAGTCCAATTAAGTGAAGAGGAAAATAAAATGGAAAATATAAAGCAAAAACAACATGTTACACGTGAAACAATCAAAACACATGAAGCTGGATACTGGGACCAGAAAAAAGAAGCTTGGCGCTTGATTGAAAAATTAGGGACGAGGATCTGGCGCGCTGAAACTGAAGATTTTGGCTTCTATGGAGAGGGGATCGACTTTAACGATCCTGATCGTGACGCTCTCATCGAGGAGCAAGCTCAATATTACCGGGATCGTGAAGCTGAATGTGAAGGCTGGAAAGCACAGTTAAGAGCAAACCCAATGGTGGTTAAAATCTATCAAGCTCTTGGTTGTGGCGAAGACATGTTTATCGATTGTGATAAGCACCCTTCTTTGTTTCCCTATAGGTACTGAGATCATGAAAGCGGATCAAAAATATTTCACATCACCAGGGTTATGGAACCTTTACATGGGGCCGCTTTTATTAGCGGTTTCACCTTTCCTGCTTTGGTTTGTTCTTGATATCTTAAGAAATCTGTAGAGGTTCACATGCTAAGAAATCCAATGCCAAATCGTAGGATGTCTGAAAACCATCGCTTGCCAGTAGGGGAGGCTGGTCGAGAGCAGACATTTTTTGTCACTCTTGGGATGATCCACATTGGTGATCGTCTGGTGATTAATGAGGTTTTCATGAAACATGGCAAAGAGGGCCAAGCCCTCGATGCAATCTGTGATGATGCCGGGATCTTAATCTCACAGCTTTTGCAGATGGGGTTTCCTGTCGCTGATCTTTGCAGTGACATGTCCAGATTGCCAACCTTTGAGCAATCAGGTTGTGCTCCAGTCGCACTGGCTGCACCAGTCGCATTGGCCGGGCCAATCGCATTGGTACCGGAGCCGGCTTCTATTATTGGGGCTGTTTTACATCTTATTGCCCGAGAACAGACTAGTCTGGATCAGATTAGCCTTGATAATAACCTCAAAGGGGAGCTGGTTTGATGGCTTTAGTAAATCTCACACGTAAAGAGATCGATGCACTTCTTGGTTTGATTGATCTAGGAAACACATTAGTTTTCAGCGGGTCTGAAAACGAAAAATTCAATTTGGAGGTTGAAACCGCATCGGGTGCAATAGAGAAGCTTACAAGAGCTTTAGGACAGAGCAGCCGCAGGAGTGGTTTCTAATGAGCGGATTTGTAAGAGATGTGGCCGGCAGGCTTAACGAGCGAGCAGAAGCTCTTTGTCGTAAATATCTAAGCAACGGCACCAAGGTTGGTAATTACTGGATGGTCGGATCGATCGATAACGAAAAGGGCGACAGTTTTGTTGTTCATATCTCTGGACCTAAACAAGGCAAGTGGTTCGAGAATGCGAATGGTGCAAGTGGAGATATGTTCGACCTGGTGAAGCATGCTGAGAATATTCCAAATAGCCTGGGGGCTGCGAAGTTTTCAGCTCACTCCCTTTTACAATTACCAATCGACGTAAAACCAGTACAGAAAAAAGGTTCTCAAAAGAAAATTGGTAGTTTGGTTGTTGATGCAATGAAGGTTGAAAAAAGCTGTTCTCTTTTTGAGAGGGGCATCTCAATCAAAGGCACAATAGCAGAAACTTATCTGGCCAATCGAATGCTGGCCAACATCGATGACAGGGATTTGCGGTTTCTTGGCGATTGCATGTATTACGAAGATGCGGATACCCCGTTAGAAAGACACCCGGCATTGCTCCAGGCAATCCGGGGAGATGACGGTAAGATTTTTTCAGTCAACAGAACTTACCTCAAAGCAGATGGTTCAGGTAAAGCGGATGTTGCCAGGTGCAAGAAGGTAACCGTCAATTACGAGGGTTACGGCGTTGCCCTGGGAGATCAGACTGGTGATGTTCAGATTGTGGGTGAGGGTTTTGAGACCGTGGCTTCTTTCCAAAAAACAATGCCCAAGGTTCCAGCTTTAGCCGGTCTTAGTAAACATCACACCTCGGTGCTTAGGATCCGCAAGCAAGTAAAGCGTCTGATCCTGGCACAAGATAGAGATGAAGCCGGTGATCTTTTGAGAGAGGAATTACAGAGGCGTTGTGATGCTAATGGGATCAAGTTGATCTCGGTCCTGCCGATCACCAATGATTTTAACCAGGATCATATGGATCTCGGATTTCATAAAATGAAGGCCAATATTCTGGAGCAAATCCTGAAAGTCTTTTGGTGATATTCAAGATTATACTTACCTTTTTTCGGGTTTCAGTTTTTTGCTCCACCGGATTTATATATCCAAAAGGAAATAATTGTACTGAGTAATATGCAGCCACCTAATGTACCCGCGGCATATAAAAAATTGGCTGAATTGTCCTCAATATAATTCTTCAGGGGAAGTGCAAGGTACCTTGCAGCAAGCCCCGAAATGGGAAGGGCCATTATCAAGAATAGTCCGATTTTTGCACTTACTTTCTCTCGTGGAGAACTTGCGGAAATTATTAATGCGGAGAGTAAAACCGCAGAAATGATCAGGCAAGAGAGGACGATTGTAATAGCAATCATATTCAAATATATATCACTCAGCCCACTCAGCATAATTTTTATCCATTCCAACGAAGTGTAAAAAAAATATCCCACACGGGAAAAATTCTTTTTCTAAATTAACTAATATATTTTGTTATATTCGATCATCTTTTTGGTGATAAATGTTCTGGCTTGACCTCTTTGTAATGCTGCCATCAATTCGGAGTGCTTTTCTATTTCAGCAGTAGATAATGGATAATTATTAATCTCATTTTCGATATTTTGGATCATATGTTTGTAAACGCGATTATATATATCGAGTTCTTGTTATTCTTTTTTGTATGCGCCGTGGATTTCAGTTTGTCTTTTCATGAAACATCTCCTTTGTGGTTAGTTTTAGGGTTTATTGTGTCTCGTAATAGATATCGGTTTTTTGTCCGGCGATGTGATATTTTAAACCATAAATAGTAGGTAGTTTATCAGCATGTTTTTTCTTGATCCCAACCAAATCAATATAGTTTGAGGCATATTTAACATCGAGTTTCCATTCTTGTTGGGATCTGCTTTTGTGGGTATCGAAAACACGTTCCAAGTTTGCGATTGTCTCTTCTTTGCTCCAGCCATTGTAGTGCGACAATAACATCGCATATTGTCGTCCAATACCATTTACGTTTGCAAAACCCAGGTGAAACATCAAATGGCAGTCAGGGCATAAGCAATAAAAACCTTTTAGAGTTTGGGTGCTATTGTCTTCGTCGTATTCCCACAATTCGTGTGCCTCGACACAAGCTCGTCGGCTAACTCTTTGAGCGTGTTTTGACGCCCGACGTGCTCCACATAGCTCGCACCTCAGTCCGTGATCCCTATAGACTTGTTCACGGATTTTCCGCCATGAACTTTCTGTGAGTATGTTTGCTAAAGAAGCGCCCCAAGAGGTGCTTGGTATTAAATCAATATCAAGTCGGAAATGACCTTGAGGCTGGAATGCTAAAGGTAAGAATTGTGAACATTTGTCCATGGCTGATGAACCGTTTTCAACCCAAAGATATTCTCGTTCTTTTTTAGCACCACAATCTCTGGCCATTGAGTATTCATCGGCAGAGACGGGTAAATATATTCTTTTTTGGGAAGAAGAAAGGGGGGGAACTAATCGCTGTTCGAACTCTCCACTGCCTGAGTATATACCCTCAATTTGTTTTTCCTGATATTCCAGTGCGTCAAAATCGTGTAAACAAATATCAACTACTGTTATATCACTTTGCGGTTCTGAGATATCAAAAACATCTTCATCGTGTTCTTGGAAAGAAGATTCATCCAAGAAAAAATTTGTACCTTCTTGGCTGAGATATTCTAGTTCTGTTATTGTCTCTTTTAGTTTTTTTGTTGTCTCTTTTAGTTTTGAAATTTCCTCGGATAATTCCAAATTTTGTGCTTCTAATTTTTTGATAAAGATGTCTTTTTTTTCGTAATAATAAGCAAGTAGATAGGCGCATTTATTATCCAACACTTAGGTTTAAAACCACCGACTTTCAGTCGGTAGAGTCGGACTTTAGTCCTTTTTTCTCAGTCATTGTATACTCCCAAGAGGTCGTCCCGGAGGGGTGAAACCTCTTGGGAGTATACAATGACTTACACAGCCTCTGGCCATGCCGTTTTTCACAATCGCTATCACCTCGTCTGGATTACGAAGTACAGATACCGGGTATTGACCAGGGAAATGCGCCTTCGTATCCGTGAGATTACCCGCCAGATATGCGCTCAGTTGGGTGTAACTATCGTCAAAGGCGTATTGTCTGATAATCATGTCCATATGTTTGTCGAAATACCTCCCAGGTTGTATGTCAGTGATTTCCTGCAAAAAGTTAAGGGCTGTACATCCCGGAAGATCCAGCAAGAATTTCCAGAGCTACGCAAACGCTATTGGGGGCAGAGGTTTTGGGCGCGGGGCTATTTCTGTACAACAGCTGGAAACGTCACTGAGCAAACCATTCTGGATTATATCGAAAACCACACCCCCGAACCTACCGGCTTAAGACGGTAGTCGTTCAGTTCGAGCGGGCAGAGATTTTACGTCATAATTATATTTAATCATGAATTGAACGAATTTTGATCGTTCCACTCGGTACTGATAAAAATCCTTTAGGAGGGTTGGGTTCTTTCGTTGAGCAAATTTCAAATAAGCCCAAAATATTTTTTCTCTCAAGGTTTCGCCAGCGATAGCGGGGAAGGTTTCACTTTGTAAGGTCATTGGCGGCCTCTTCAGCTTTTTCTCTATTTATCTTCCCTGACATTTTTCCAACAGCAATTGCTTTGCGTAATGAAGAAACTGCAACAGAGATATTGTAGTCTTTGTGCAAAATCTCAACAATATGCTCGTAGGATAAGCCGTTGTCTAATGCCTTGGATAAGCCTTTGTGAAGCCTTGCCATAACTTCTGCCTTTGACAAGAGCCTGGGCTTTTCATTCATGAGCCTTTTATTGATTGCGTCAAAATCGATATTTGATTCTGATAGCCTGCTGTCTTTTTTCATAACGCATCTCCAAATGATATATAAGCGCCCTACAAAGGCACCTCAGTACAGATACTGATAAGCTCAGATTTATTAGCCATAAGCGCCAGCTTCCCTCTAGTGCGACCCTATACCCAAATCTCTATATCTTTTTTTTTAGCCATGTTTCAATAATTATCTGTTTTTCCTTTTTCCTCATACCTTATGCATCATAATGCTTTGCAAAAATGAAATACTGTCTATAATTCAATGGAAAATGTAGCAAAGTGTTGAAATTTATGAAAAATCCAAAAATTCAAAAAAAGAATCCCTTAAAAGCGATATCAGGAACGATTGACGAATTTTCATATAATTTATGTAAAATCCGTGGAAACGATAATCCTGGTGTCGGAATGAGACTTTTTGTTGAAGAAGGAATTGCCTCGTTTGGCGAAAATCAACAGCGCTTTCAGGAAATGTCAGATAAGCTTCTTGATACTTTAGTTCTCATGTCTGATACCATTTTGACCATGAGGTCAGAGCAAACGTTATTAATGAATACTTTGGAAGACGTTTTAAAAGAACGCTCAAATAAGGACTCTGAGAGCTAATGCTTGCGACACTTTCCAGAATGGCAAGCGCTGAATACTACTTGGAACATACGATGAGTATGCGCCATCCAACGGAGTATTATGTTGGCGGTATAGAGCCTGATGGGGTGTGGTTTAATCTCAATAATAACCTTGATATTGAAAATGGTAGCAATGTGTTGCCTGATGATTTCAAGAATTTATTCAATGGATTTTCTCCTGAAGGTGACAAATTAACCCAAAATTCTGGAATGGAAAAACGTGCTTCTGGTTTGGATATGACCTTTAGTGCGGATAAATCTGTAAGTGCTTATTGGGCTATTGCAGGCGATAAAGAGAGAGAAATTATAGAGAGTTCAATGCAAGAAGCTGTTGCTGAAACTCTTGAATATTTGTCCGAAAAGGGAAGTTATTGCAGGCGAGGATTGGATGGGAAAATCCTTGAAAAATGTGATTTTATGGCAGCTACTTTTTTACATTCGACCAGTAGGGAAATGGATCCTCAGCTCCATATCCATACCGCTATTATGAATATTGCATTTCGCCAGGATGGTACAACAGGGGCTATACATCAGCCATCATTTTACCAAATATATAAGTCACTTGGTGCTATTTCATCTTTCAAATTATCACAAAAGTTAAATCAGAAGCTTGGACTTAATTTTGAGAGTTATGGAAAAGATAATGAATTACGGAGGATAAAAGACTTTCCAAAAGATCTGGTTGATCTTTGGTCTAAGAGACGGAAAGCAATTATCGCGCGAGCCTCTGAGCTTGGGCCTTTGGTATCGAGCGATAGTAAAGCAATGGCGACCATTGCAGTCTCAAGTCGCCCGGATAAGGCGCAAGATTTTACCCGAGAACAGTTACTTCAAAGGTTTGAAAAAGAGGGAATGGATCTTGGATATAGTAGGGATAATATCTCTGAATTTCTCTCTCAGCAGGTAGAGTATAATGTCGAAAAAGTATGGGAAAATATGCAGAAAATACCTGCTGTATTATCTCAAAACGATGCTTTTTTTGCTGAGAACAAGTTGATAGATAAAGTGTATCGTAATGCTGATATCCTTATGTCTGAGGATGAAGTAAAGAGCCAAATCCCTCTTCTTTTAAACGCAAATAAGCTTGTCCGTCTTGGGATGAATAAAACGGACCAGGAAATATTTACAACTCCAGAAATGATCTTTTTGGAAAAGGATGTGTCCCGTCTTTCGTCTGAGCTTATCAAAAACGCAGGTCATAAGGTCGATGAGAAGGGTATTAAAAAGGTTCTTAACGATCTTGAAATTAAAGGTGTTAATTTATCAAGCGAGCAAAAACTTGCACTCAGTAATTCGACACTAAACAGCGGATCAATTTCAATTATTGAAGGAGCTGCGGGGTCGGGAAAATCTGTTGTTTTATCCAGTATATCAGACGTATTTAAGGAAGAAGGATATAAAGTTATTGGGGCTTCTACCACCTGGCGTGTTGCATCTGAGTTGGGTTCCGATTGTGAAATAGAGAGCGTTGCCATTGAAAGATTACTGATAAATGAAGCTGGAGAAAATAAAGCGCTTGATCAGAAAACGGTTCTTATTGTTGATGAAGCAGGAACCTTATCGACTGAAAAAATGAGAGACATTCTTCAAAATGTTCAAGATGCAGGCGCAAAGGTTATTCTGGTTGGGGATAGGGAACAGCAGCAACCGATAGGTGCTGGTTCTGGACTAAGGTTATGTGAGGAAGTTGTTGGCAGTAGCCGTATTGATCAAATTAGGCGGCAAAATGTTACCGTTGAGGATGTGCTTATTTACAAAGATGTTATCAATATTATTGATCCTGAAGTTGCTCAATTACCGATATCTTTGATGGCTAAATCGGATAAAGAAATACTCGCGAAAGCCTTTAATCTGGAATTGAATATTAACGGAGAGCTTCAACAAAAGATAATAACTCCGCTGTCTAATGGTGAGGATACTTACAAAGTTGTCGAAAATTATGCTGATATTAGAGGGACACTAACAAGAGAAACCGCACGACTACAAACAGCAATGATGCCAGGTGAAGAAAAGCAGAAATTACTTGATCAATACAGTAATGAGGTAAGTAAAAAAGGAGAAGTGTGGCAAAGGTCAGCCTCTGCTTGTTTTAAAAATGGAGAGGCTTATAAAGGCATCGAAATGTATTATGACAGGGGGAACGTCAAGTTTGGGAAGACTTATTCAAGCACAATTTGGAAAATGTGTAATGAGTATGTTGAATGGAAAGCGCAAAACTCTGACAAAACATCAATTATTCAGGCACGTACAAATGCGGAAGCTGAAGACATAAATTCCGCATTACGCAAGATTTATAGAACGAGTGGCGTAATCAGTGGGGATGATGTTGAAATACAGGTTGCTGGTAAAAGTAAGGGTACTACAGATACTTTAACACTTGCAAAAGGAGACGTGTTTCGTTTTGGGCATCGCAATCAAACTTTGAACGTTGTGAATGGTACCGTGGGACGCGTTGATCTCATAAGCCAGACTGAAAAGAGTACAAGAATAATTTGTGATGTTGATGGGCGGAAGATTGATTTCCTGGTTAGTGAGATGGAAAACATTAATAAGGAAATAGGTTTAAAACAGGGGTATGTAACGACATTTTATTCCGGCCAGGGCATTAATGTTGATGCTTCATTTCAACTTATCGATCAGTCCTTATTGCGTGAAAATATGTATTCGGCAGCGACCCGTCATAAGAATGCTGCACATTTTTATATTAATCGTGAGTTAGCTCTCGAATTTGTCATTGAGAAGTTAACAGAAGAAGAATTACAAAAACCAATTCCAGAGAAAAGAATTTTAGAAATACTGGCGAGCAAGTGGTCGGTATCAGGACAAAAAGAACTCGCACACGATTATATGAGTGATGAGGTAAAAGAGCTTTACCAAGAATTTTATAATCAGCTTTCAGAAGGTAAGCTTATAGACAATCTGTTACATGCTGATATTTCACAAAGAGAAGCTATAAGAGAACAAAAAGTCTCGGCTCAAGACTATACGGGAGAAGATTTAGTTGCTCGAACACGGGTTGGTGAGTTCGGTGATTTACGCAAAGATGCTGCTGAAATTGGAGAAAAAATTCGTCAGGAAATAGGCGAGACCGGGGTTTTCTATGATCATAAAGATTATGGTCGGTATCTTGATTTGAGAGCGCAAGCGGATGCCATTGCATCGGAGATATACAGCGATATTGAAATTCATCGGGGTGGTTTGCTTAATTATCCGAATGTCGGGGACGAACAATTGTCTGTGGCACATTCACGTCATACAGCGCGAAGCCTGGTTAATAGATGGCATACGGCATTTAGTGAAAACCGTGAAGCTACAGCGGATAAGCTGGCCTCTGAGATTATTGATCTGGTTAAAGCCGAAAAAGAGAACGGACAAAAACCTGCTGTGAAATATATGGCAGCGGCCATTCGTCAAAGCGGTATTTCTAATGCCTGGGATAATCTTTATCGAGGACACGAAGATCATCGAGAGCGCCATATCCGGGAGACTTTATCCGGGAGCGAATGTCTGGATAGAGATAAGGCTTTGGACTATCGCCGCAGTTCAATCAATGTTGGCCGTATTTATGGTGAATTAAGTGACAGGGCTGGAGTGGATCTTAAAATTACGGAAGTGGAGGGGTACAGTAAAATGCTTTCTGCTATGAAAGAGAGAGACAGGCTTGCCGTTGTCGCCTCTGATATATCTATAGGTGTTTTGAAAGACTTTAACATCTCTCCTGAAAAACGTGAGCGTGACGTTAACCGCACCTATTTTTGCATGATGTAAGGTGTTACGTTGTTTCTGTTGACGTTCCAGGGCAGCAGAGCTTCAAAGTCTTCGACGGTTTTTGCTTTAGGTAATTGGGTAAAAATGTGTCGAAGATATGAATATGGCTCGATCCCGTTAGCCTTGGCGGTCTCGACGATAGAGTAAAGATTTGCACTGGCCTTGGCACCATTTTGGGATTTTGAGAACAGCCAATTTTTCCTTCCTATTACAAACGGCTTAATTACGCGCTCCATTTCATTGTTATCAATTGGCAAGCGGCCATCATCAAGGTAGCGAATGAGCCGAGGCCACTGCTTATCAATGTAGTGCAAAGCCTTGCCAAGTAACGATGTCGGCGGCACCGACGATTTGACCTTGGTAATCCACTCTCTCAAGTCTTTAAGGATTGGTTTGGCCTTTTCCTTGCGTAATAGCCGACGTTCGTTATCGCTCATGTTTTTTGCGAGCTTTTCAATGCGGTACAAAGCTCTGATGGCCTCCATGGCATGATCGGCAAGGCCGGGTTTTCGCCTTTTGGACTTCTTCCGTGCCTTGATGACATCATTGAACTTACGCCGGGCGTGAGCCATGCATCCGACGCCGATGATTGTGCTGTCGGATGTCACATTCAGATAGACCTGATATCCATCACTAACAAGATACCCAGTGTAACCTTCCAACAATCGCCTTGCCACATCCTCCGCCCTGGAGGGATCGTAGTGGAACAGGATCACTGGCTGGTCCGGAGGGCCTCCTTTTTGCCCCCACATGTAGGATTTGCTTTGAGGTTTTTTCCCAGGTTCTTTCAAGACCTGAACGCCAGTCTCATCCATGGCAATGATATCGTAGTTTAGGAGATGGTCGGTAAACAGATTAATCAGGGGCTGAACAAGATCACCACATTTGATCACCCACCGCGAGAGTAATGTACGGTTAAACTCCACACCGGAGCGGTTCAGAACAGGTACCATACGATAGAGAGGCAGGCCATCCACATACTTTCCCGTTACCACATAAGCAAGAAGTCCAGCAGAAGCGATGCTTTTGGGGATGGGCTGTGGTGGCAAGGGCGCGATTGTTACGCCTTCTTCGCATGATTTACAGGCGTATTTGAAACGCACATGCTGAAGAACCTGCATTTTAGCCGGAATTATATCCAATTGTTCGGTGACTTCTTCCCCAATTCTGGCCATAAGACCACATCCGCAAGCGCAAATCTTTTCTTCTTCGGGGATATCGTGTTCAATCCGCACACGGGGCAAGTCTTTTGACAAAGAGCGGCGTCCACCCCTTTTACGGGTATGAGCTGGAACTTTGATCTCTTTATCATCGTCTTCTGCCCCTGTGTCGTCCTCAGCCGCTTCCTCTGCTTCATCAAACAAGAGACCTTGCTCTTGCGGGGATGTCTTCTCACTGGAAGCGGCAAACTGCTGATGACGCAATAATCTGTTTTGCTCTTCAAGAATATCAATACGCGCATGAAGACCACCTATTAAAATACGTGATTCTTCAAGGCTTTCAGGGAAAGAAATGGGCGCTTTTGACATAGCCGAAGTATACCAAATTTATACTCTTCAAAACAGTATAAAGTGCTGTAAATATTTAATATATCTCCGAATAATTTACAGGCTTATGCTCTTTCACATGACGGAGGTCAACACCATCCAGCAACCAGTTCAATTGGCGACCACTGAGCTCTATACGGGCTCCTTTGCTCAAGTGTCGTGGCCAATGAAACCGATCTTTTTCAAGGCTCTTTTGCCACAAACAAAATCCGTTTTTCTCCCAGTAAAGTAACTTGACCTTGTTGCTTAGACGATTAGAAAAAACAAAGAGGTAGCCAGAGAATGGATCAAGGCTGAGGATGTCGTCAACAAGCATCGACAAACCATTTATGCCGCGACGAAAATCAACGGGATTTGCGCAAAGATAAATGACGGGCAAAGCATCTGAAGGCCGCCGCATCACAGACCTTCAAGTGCATCTACAATAGATGTTAAATCCGATGTTCTCCCCGAAACAGGCCATTTGACTTCTAGCCCGTTACGAAGGCAAACCTGACAATACAATAAGCCTGGGCCATCAGCTGAACCATTTACAATCTTGTGTAAATTTTCATCTCGACTAGAAACAACAAAAAGACCCCGCTTAACAAGCTCCCCCTTTTGATGATAAAAATCCTTCAGGTCAAGATCGTGTGCCTCGGCATAAGCTTTCATGCCCACCCCGTTTAACTCACACGAACGCGCATGCTCAAGCCAATGGAATTCTGTTCGCGATAAATCGTTCTCAATTGCTGACATTAAACGCTCCATTCAAAAGAAAAATGAAGCATAACCATTATTCATTAGCTCAAACAGATGCGGTTAACGTCACGCTCACTGAAAAACTGGCTAAACAAGCTGATGTTGGCGGTGCGCGTAATCTGATTAATCAGTACGCTCTCAAAGATGATACACGCAACATAGAACAGCGAGATCAACTGGCTTGGAAAATAGTGGAGCGTGTGAAGGTTGAGAAAGCCAATGCGCTAGAAGACAGTGCGTTTAAAAAAATCATGTCAAAATCGGTCATGGAAAAAGGTGTGGATTGGAAGCAACTGTTCGATCATGCCAATGCAGGTAAGGAGCGTGAGTATCTGGACACACTCACGCGAGAAGAGAAGTCTGTGCACAGGGATGTTTTGAGATATCGTGAGTTGGATCGAGCTGTTGGCCAGCATTATAAGGAGGCCCTTAAAGAGGGAAGGGATCTGTCTGTGTCTCGTGAGGATACTTCTTCCTGGAAGGAGATGCTGAGTGTTGGGGCGACGCGGGATCGTGTGGCGCATACTTTGGGTAAAAGTGAGCAGGATTTTGGGGATGCTTTAAAGCATTACCGTGTGGACCAGGGCAAGTTTGCAGCCAGGGTCGATCGGTTGGAGATGGTGAGCCTGGTTGATCGGTATGAAGGAGCGAAGCAAGAAGGCCGGTTGCTTAATGCTGGTGAGATAGCAAAGGACATTCTGGCGCGGGTCTCAATTGAGAAGCTCGATAACAAGCCTAGGGTTACAGCTCGCGAGCTATTTGCCCGAGGGCTTGACTTTGGGCAATTGCGCAAAGAGCGCGGGGTGTTTAATCAAGAGGCTAATAAAGCGGATGCCATTGTAACAAAGGTAGAGTCACCTGAAATCACAATGTCCCTGGAAGATTGGTATAATGGATTAAGTAAATCAGACAAATCCAAGGCTGCAGCAGGGGCATTAAAAGCACATGACCACGTTGGAGAACTTTCTAACCTTAATAAACCCAAATATACGATGTCCCTGGAAGATTGGTATAATGGATTAAGTAAATCAGACAAATCCAAGGCCGCAACAGGAGCATTAAAAGCTCCTGACCATGTTGGCAATAACGATGAAAAATCATTGAAAAAAGGATCACGGATTAAAATTTAGTGTAATGGGCTTTGTCCTATATTATTTTTATATCTTGGGTGCGTTGGTGAAAAGATGGTTTTCAGTAGGAGGGGTCTGTTCGAGCGTATAAAACAAATTATCTGGTTGAATGGTAATTCTGTAATTTCGGCGGCTGTAAGTAGTTTTGTCCGAGTTTCATTAGCGCTATCGTTTGTATCCGAGTTTCGCTCAGTTTGAGATAAAACCGTCATATCCGTTAAACATTTTTCCATATATTCAGAAGTAATGGTGTCCATTCTTCCCAAGGCATATATGCGGACAGTTGCGCAGTTACTCAATATAGTTGTTGCGCCACTTTCTTTATAGATGCCAACTATTTGACCAAAATCTTGTGCTACGAAGAGTACAGTCAATTTATATCCTACCAACAATGTAGAGATATCAATGATTTTGTTCATTTTCCCTAAGCGACAGAATTCATCAAAAATTCCAAGAATTTCTTGTTTGGGTAATTTATGCCGTGTAACTGTAGAAATAAAAATATTAGTCAGGAGCCTTGGTATTCGAGCATGAGTTTCAAGTAAACCAGATGGGATAGCTATAAAGATGTCCGTATTGCCATCTAATAAATCGTCAAAGCTGAAGTTACTTTTACTAAAGGCTTTGCTGACCTTATCGCTTAAAAGCCATTTTGTATTATTGCCAAGAGATGTTCCAAAAGAACCTCTTTCATCGTCTCCCATTCTTATAATCTCGGAACCTATGGCCTGAGCACGCCCATTGCAAAGATCAGCGTCATTAGCCCAGTATGTTAATACTTTATCAAAGTCTGGGGATGAGGGTGCTTTAGCAATGCTGATCAGGTTTTTTTGATCTTCGTTACCAGATAGATAAGCAACCTCAATCGCGACGGAAAGGTACTTAACAGCTAAGCTTTGAAAGTGAGGGGATGTTGGTTCATCGCTTTCGCCATTCATAATCATACCATCAACAATAATGGCAATGTCTTCTTCAACAAAATCTGGGCGTATAAAGTCGAATGGATTATAAGTATCGGTTGGTTCGCCGTGCATCTTAAAAGGATTCAAAACAACAACTTTTTTACCCATTCTTTCCCGATGCGCCCTCGTCATCATGAATAATTCGCCTTTTAAATCGATAGTAAACAGGGGGCCAGAATGGTCCAGCATGGCAGGAATAATAGCAGCTACTCCTTTACCACCCTGAGAGGCGGCAATGACAGTATGGTGCCCTTTTAGCCATCCATCGTCCCTGTTTGGCAGGTAGCGTGCTATATTGTTCCTATCATCCAGACCAAGTGGTAAGCCCTCGCGATTTTTTACGAGTTGATTAACCTTTTCGGTTTCCATGAACCGGCCCTGCCAATGGCCCGCTTTAGATGTCGTCGATTTGTTTGTAATGATTTTCCAGGGATCGGTTAGCCAGTGCTTTCTATAATAAGCCATTGGAACAAACCAGGCGATCATGCTCAATATTGCACCAGCGATAATGTGCCCACCCATAAAGAGCCATACCCGGACAAAAAATTTCTCGGTCTCAACACCAGCTTTTATAAAGGCAAAATCGGGTGTGAGAATGGACCACCATGTCTTTGCTGCAAGCCATGCGAGATACCCGAAGAGATAAACAAAGAGGCCAACAGATGTCAGAGCAAATCCTGTTGCTATGTAGCGCATCCATGCAGTTTGCTTTTTAGTGCCCCCGTTCCAGCTCAGCGCAAACATTATAATTGCGGATATAAAACAAGTTACGGCATAGGGATAAGTAACAAAGGTAAAAGCTGTTATTGGACTGGTGGTTGATTCAATCAAAAAGGTAATAAAAAACAGTCCTGCAATTAAGGCCGCGATCAAGGACAAGGTGTCTTTTTTCCTTAGGCTTGTGACAATTGCAACAACAGATATTGGGATACCAAAAACACCAGCAGGGACAAGAACCTGGTAGTAAAGCCCACCTCTTTCAAAGGCGTAGATCAGATTGTCAGGTACAGGGACACCAAAGTGCTTTTTAAAAGCAGAGATAATCATAATAATTGCGGCAGTTCCACAGGGGATCCCGATGTAGTCACTAATCTGCCTGTAGCCCTTGTAACGGGTGACGAAGGAGAGGATGCACATCAAAAGATAGATTGTGATCATCATTGGCGGGTTGAACTTTAAGCCAGCAAGAAAACTAAACCCGATCGGAAACATTGAAAGGACATATATGAGAAGGAGAAGCGTTGGTATTTTAATCTTCAACAAGGTCATTTTTTCGAGTAGTGCCAACATTTCAGGTGATTTGTTCAGCGACAATAACCTTGGCCGGTTGCGACAACCACCTTGGCCGGTGGATCTGATCATTAAAAAGGGCGTGCCCGTTTGATAATCAGATCCACCGGCCAAGGCTTAATTTGGTGTTAGTTACAAGCTGCTGTGAGTTGATAAATTAGGAACCTCTAGATGTAATTGGAGGAACCTGTTTGCCGTATAAATTTATCACAGATGAACAACTGAGACTTTACATGACAGATAGAAAAACTCATGGTCAACGAACCGCCGCTGCCCGCGCAGGGTTTAGCGAACGCACGGCCCGCCGATTTGACGTTGATGCGACTTTACCGTCACAACGCAATATAAAGCGAGGGCGAACAGTTTCTGATCCGCTTGAAGATATCTGGGATAAGGACATCCTTCCCATTTTGGATAAAGACAACTCGGTCAAACCCATTACTTTGTTGCGCCACATACAGAGCCTCTATCCGCTCCGTTTTCCCGATGACCGTGTCAAGCGCACGTTAGAGCGCCGAGTTCGGGGATGGCGGGCTCTGAATGGCCCTGAAAAGGATATCATTTTCAGGCAAACACCTGAGCCGGGTTACATGGGCCAATCAGATTTCACGGATGCAGCCGACTTAAGTATTACCATTGCAGGAGATCCTTTGGTGCATCGGCTCTATCATTTTGTTCTGGTATATAGCCGATGGGAACATGTTGGGGTCGTACTTGGCGGTGAGAGTTTTACAGCCCTTGCGGAGAACTTACAAAATGCGCTTTGGTCCTTGGGGGGCGCTCCTGAAAACCACCGGACCGACAGCCTGTCTGCGGCCTTTCGGAATTTGAGCGTTGAGGAAAAGGAGGACATTACCAAACGTTATTCTGCTTTTGTTGAGCACTACGGTATGGAGGCCAGTCGAAATAACAGAGGGGAATCACACGAGAACGGTGCCATTGAATCTCACCACGGTCACCTTAAGACTGCGATAAAGCAGGCCCTGATTTTGCGTGGCAGTAATGACTTTGACACTTTGGATGAGTATCGGCGATTTTTGGACGAGCTGATTGCTAGACGGAACAAACATCGTGACCAAGATATCCAAACAGAGTTGAAATCTCTCAAGGCGTTACCTCCTCGGCGAACAACAGATTACACTGAAGTCGTGTCGAGAGTTACCAAAACAAGTGGTTTTTTAGTTAAGCAGGTTTTTTATAGCGCCCCTTCTCGCCTAATTGGTCAACGCTTGCGTGTCCATATTTACGATAACCGGATAGAAGCCTATCTAGGCAGCACTCATGTCGTCAGCCATTCTCGTGAGCGGGGGCACGGCAAAGGCCCCCGCATTCATGTTATCAATTATCATCACGTCATTCATGCTCTCAAACGTAAACCTCAGGCACTCGCCAATTCTATTTATCGTGACAGTATTTTTCCAAGAACCGAGTACTCCCTGGCCTGGACATTGTTTCAGAAAAAGTTGTCCCGCAGAGATGCGTGTCGTCAGATGGTTGGGATACTTTTCCTTGCGCACGAAGAGGCTTGTGAGGCCGAAGTCGCGCACCTGATTTCGAGAGAAATCAATGCAGGAAGGCTACCTTGCGCAAAAAAACTTAAGCTGAATATCACAAAAAAGAACACGGATTTACCTCCTGATATTCCCGTGGTTCAACCTTCATTATCAGTCTTTGATACTCTGTTGGAGGATCGGGCATGACAAACATTGAAGTGGATCAGCACAAGCTGCCTCTTATGCTAACTGACTTACGATTACCCAGCTTTCACAAACACTGGCAAGATATCGCAATCCAATCCGACAAGGAGGGCTGGTCAGCAGCCAGGTTCCTTGCCGTTTTGGCCGAATATGAATTGGCCGAAAGGGACACGCGACGCATTCAACGCCATCTCAACGCATCAAACCTGCTGGGCGGAAAAACTCTGGCCAATTTTAACTTCAAGCGGCTGCCTAACGTGAAAAAGGCGCAGGTCGAAGCCTTGTCTGCCGGTGACTGGATTGACGCAAGAGCAAATCTGATTGCCATTGGAAATTCAGGGGGAGGAAAAACTCATCTCCTATGCGCCGTAGGTTATGCTCTTATAGAGGCTGGATACCGTGTGCTCTATACGCAAACCAGTGATCTGGTGCAAAAACTCCAGGCTGCCAGACGTGAACTTATGCTCGAAAACGCCCTCGCAAAACTCGATAAATTTGATCTCATCATTCTCGATGATATTACCTATGCACAAAGGGATATATCTGAAACATCCGTGCTCTTTGAATTGATCGCCAGACGATATGAGTACCGAAGTATTGCAATTGCTGCCAATCAACCTTTTAGCGGATGGGACAATATTTTTCAAGATAAGGCCATGACCGTTGCAGCAATCGATCGTCTTGTTCACCACTCAACCATTCTTGAGATGAATATCGACAGCTACAGACAATGGGAAGCCGCCCAAAATCTCAAAAAAATGTTGCGGAAAACCACAAACAAAAAGGTGAAAAATATGCCTGAAGCATCGTAAATAAACGTCAGATCACAGCCGCATCAAAAGCGGCCAAGGTGGTTGACGCAACCGGACAAAGTGGTTGACGCTCTACATGATTGTAATTCAGATTTAAGAGTTGTCATTATTCAACCTCTTTCGAAGATTTAATTGGGAGTATTTTTTGTTTGTTTTGCAGAACCGCCTTCTACATTGATGGCCTGATAGAGTTAGTTCTGGGACGATCGCTGTTTGCTAAGCCGTACTCCCGTCAATATCGTCTGGATTGTCAGGTATAGGGCTAGAAGGAGGCGTTATGGGAAAGGCGTGGTACCAATTGTTTTTCTGGCCAAGTGAGTGCCCTCCAGAATGGAGATTGTACCTTGCTTTACTGATTCCATAAGCGGGTCGTTCATTCTGTTATCCAGCATAACTTTTTTTTGCTTTTCTCCAGTTGATTCCGACAGCTTCACAGCATTCTTTGAAATCTGGATCGTCCCAACCATAATCATTTTTTTGAAGCAACTTATCAAAACAAGGAAATTTCTTTTTTAGGTTGCTAAGTTCAGGTTCACTACGAAAGTCAAGAGTTCCTGGTTTCGAAAAAGCCAATAAGGGCTCTTTTTCGCCTTTGATTCCGGATGGAGCTGCTTGGATGAGTGCGACGATGAGCTTAGTGTCAGAGGTATCATCAATCTTAATATCAACGTGAAACTTGCCATACATTTCTCGTATTTCTTTTGGCATTAAAAATATGGGAACGGGTTGATTGGCTTCGGTGCGTTTTTTATGAAGAAAGTTAAAATAAGTCTGACTTTCCTGCTCTATTCGCCCGTATATAGCTTTTTTTATTTTATTTTTTGTTGAAGTTGGTAAATCAGTCCATGAAGTTATTGAAGGATCAAAATCTTCGGAATTATCTAGACTCATTTGTCGAACGAAGGGCGCAAACATTTCCCAAGTTTCGGTAATAAATTCGTTCTTACCAGTATAGCCGTTAAGCATATTGATTTCTTCAGGATAACCATAAATCCAGATGATGTCATTACTAGATTTATCCGGATAACGTGTATTTTTAATCTCCTCGCACAACTTTTCCCTTATAAGATAGGGTGCCGTGCCTCCATTAGGAACAGCGATTAGAGCAATAATAATTTTCCCCTCATCTAATTCGTCTTCGATAACTTGACACCTTGAGGGAACATTAAAGTATCCAAGATATTTGTAGATTGATTTGTCTTTAATAATTTCCTCACCATGAAAATAACATTTTTCCACAAAATTGTGTGTTGAGAGAATTTCTCTCTGTTTGAAAGTGTAGTCATCTACGACTACCAAGGGTTCTTTTCTTAAAAAATGTTCGTCAGTGATAACACTTGCGTTATTATCAATTTTTCCTTCCAGAGCGTTCTTTTTGATAAAATGGTTTATGACTTTACCAATTTCGTTTTGAATATCGTTTTCTAAATCACGGGATTCTTCAGGACTTAACTCTTTAAGGGTATCAGAGTGGTTGAAAATCCTTCCGCCGATTGGCGCTATCTCATTTCCAACGCCAACATTCAATCCATCTATTTCCATTTGAAGATAGGTCGATTTGTATTGTCGCCCTGGAGGCCGTCTGCGCCAAATAAAAGGGTTCACAAATTGCCTAAAGGAAATACCCTCCAGTGTATTTTCGCCAATACGTGAAAATAGTGTCCTGAGCCATTCAGCATCAGAGATAGGCACCCATACCGAAATTGAACGCATACCTTCGTGTTTCATTTTGGTTCGATGTTTTGCTGTTCGGCTTTTAAAAAAGGGCATGGAAGTTGAAGTTCTTTCTTTGGTTGAGCGTTTATATTTTACATGACAGGTTAATCGTAACGGTTTGGAAAATGAATTGCAACCGTTGCGCTACGCCTTGTCCCAGAAATATAAAAAGAACGTGTCTAATAGATATGTTGAGATCATGGAGAAAACCTTCATAAACCAAGAGGCACAGGCCAGCAGGGGAATGCCATATATTAAACGGTTTGCTGTAAAAGGCATTTATTCAACCTCATTTTCAAATTTAATTTGGAACATTTTTTGTTTCAAAGACTGCTTATCCCCACAGACAAAGAAGTGCCCTTCACTAGGGTTATCAAGGCTAATGTCTGGGAGAGAGAACTTGAGATGTTGTTGCTTCATATCAACAGCAGCACTTAAAGACATTGAATTAAATCCCATGTCTTTAAGTGCTACAGGCAAGGGTAGGGTACTTAGTAAATCAACAATAGCCTTGGCTATTTCAGTTTTGTTGTTTCTGTCGTTGATTTTGTTGGGCAATGCGCCTTGGAGATTATTCAACAAATAATGACTGCCGGCATTAATAATAAAACCGCCAAGGACAAGGCTCGATTTGTAATAAACCGTTAAATAGCCGGCATCACAGCCAAAGTGATCACGATGGTCATATCCAGCAAAATCAACACATATACCAGGTACAGCCATGGCCAACCATCCATCAGGTGTTGCCATATTAGTGATGTAAATTTTAACATCGATTGATGACAGAAAGTGTTCAGTATGTACGGGTAAAGATTGCCGCGGGATTGTTTTTCGTTGCCGCAGTAGGCCCCAAAAATCTCTTATAACGCCTAGCTGGAGAGAGTTTTCGATAGCGCGTTCCGTATCGAGAATGCCAACAGATGATCCTTCTTGGCGGAAGGCATCTATAAAGGGTTGGTTTCCCTTTTTGTCTACTTCAACAGTGCAAGTCTTGAGGCTTGTAAGCTTTTCAAAATCAAGCTCCTTCAGGATCTCTTTCGGGGTTCTGGCAAGCTTGCGTAAGTTCACCTCTACATTGGGTAGCGTGCGAGCGGTGATGGCATTAAGCAGATCGTTGAGCAAGATTTTTGAGGGGACATGGTTGAATATCTGAAGTACATGCTTGATCGATATATTGAGATCATGGAGAAAACAGTCATAACTCTCCATATTATCGCCAGGAAACGGCTGCATCGCTTTTAGTAATTGCGCCATCTTGTTATGGGAAATGTCTAATTTTACAAATGTGGACATTTCCTCTCGTAAGGATGTGTTGCTCAAAAGGCGTAACTGGAAATCCAGTGCTTGTGCGTGTAAGTGAGCCTTACTGCCCTTACTCGTCTTATCTTTTAGGGTTTTAGTCTCTTTTCTGGCCAGAGCACGGGCAATTGAGTTTTTTGGAAAGGCTTTAGCCAGATATGAATTAAATACGCTTCTGGTTTTGTACGTATAACGCTGACAAGCTTTCCAACTTTTGTG
This sequence comes from Kiloniella sp., assembly GCF_965205715.1. Classification (GTDB taxonomy): domain Bacteria; phylum Pseudomonadota; class Alphaproteobacteria; order Kiloniellales; family Kiloniellaceae; genus Kiloniella. Next base: position 53,046 of record NZ_CBDBHW010000001.1, read on the forward strand.
ATCATGGTCGATATTGATATTATCGTAGACAATGCCTGGTTTTGTCCGGGCTAACTTCAATATTGGGCGTTCTTCTTCTGCAATGCGCCTTTCTTTATAGGCGTGTCGCCTTAATTCGACGTTTTTATATTCACTGAGAACGCCATCGGCTGTAATTACCGAGATGTCGCGGGTCTTTTGCAGGCCAAACCATGCGGAAAAAAGCCAGTCCAGCCTTAAGGTGTCATCAATTGTGATGTTGGCAAGTGTATTAAGAGGGATTTCTGATTTCTTGTAATTCAGGAACTCAGGGTCAACAAAACACTCTTGATTGATCCATGTTATTTTTAGGTTAGGATCTTTTTGTATAGTTTGCAAAGACAGGATCTGTCTTCGGATATCAAACCAAATTCTTCCTTGCGGGGTGTGTTCTTTGATTTGTGCTAAGTGTAGGTGTGGGCATAAGAGCTTAGTGAAACAGGTTGCCTGAATATTTACCCAATTAGTATGGTCTTGGTCAGAATTTTTGGTTGAGAGAAACCAACGATAGTTGGTTTTTTCCCTTATGTAGGTTAAAAAAATTGAACGGCTTTATCCTCGATCCAACCCTGACATTTGGCGTATGGATCGTTAAAGTCCTTTTTTTTGAAGAGTAGGGGTATATTCAATATATAATCACCAAAAAACGTTCTTTAGAGGTTTGTTCTTGTCGTACGGGCTAATGTTAGCTCCAATAGAAGCGCCCGAAATCGTGTTCTAATGGTGGTTTTTCGACGATATCTATAAGCTTATGGCAAAATTCAAAGTACTGTTCCTTGGTGAATTTCAAACACATAGCTTCAATCATTATTATGTATTCGTTTTTGGTGAATTCTAATGTCGTGCCAGTGGCTTCTACTATGTGCTTTTCGTTGTTTTGATTTGGTTCACTAAATATGCAAGATCTCGTAGAAAGAACACGGTTTCCTTTGACATGACTGACAGTGCAAGGAGCAGGCGCATAGCCATCGGTATCCGTTGATTTCCCCGAAATTGTACATCCTGCTGTTTCGAGAAGTTCTAAGAAAATCTGAGTTGTCTCATGAAAAACCAAGTCTTCATTCCGCACTCTAAATATGATCATTGGTTCAATTCTGGAATATATTCGTGCACATTCAGACTTGAGATTTATGGAAACATCGGATCTGAAATCCAGTATTGAGATCGTGAACTCATAGGAACCAACGTAAAAAAAGTGTGGTTCAAGTATTGGCGTTTGAGTTGAAAGTGACATATTTTTGACATCCTAATTGATGGTTATATTTTTGGTTTGATGGCATTTACGGCCCAGGCTTTTTGAAATCCATGCCCTTGGCACCTCCCGCAACGCTTTCAAGTTTTCCTGATCCACCATGAGCCTTACGCTCAGTTGCAGATGTTCCTCCAACTCCGACAGCACCGCGTCCACCCATCCAGTCGAGAACTTTCTCTGGCAGAACATCGATGGTTTTAAAGGCTGAATTAGCGAGACCATAGGCTGTGACGCAGTAAAAAATGACGTAGAAAATGGTGACAACCAGCCCGGAACTCGACCCGTTGTTAGCAGCAATGATTGTGGGATAGAAAAAGTCGTTAAAAAAACGGATCACGGTATTAAAGATCAACATTCCTGAAATTAGACCGATGACCATTAAGACGGGACGGAGGATGAGTTGTAGGAGCAGGTTATATCCGGCAGCGGTAGTCTGGGTGTATACGCCACTGCCACTCGTTCCAAGATGAGCTAAAAGCAGGAGCGGACAAAAGACCACGGCCGCCAAGAGATTGACGAGCCAGGAGAGAACCCCAAATACAAACCGGACAAAGGGGAGTAGAGGTAGCCAAATGGCAAGGGTTGCTCCAGGAACCAGGAGCGCAAGCAGGGCAATTCCAACAAAATTGAAAATTGTTCCATTTACCAGGGGTATTAAACTCGCACCGGCTAATGCCCCAAATCCGGTAAGGGCAATCCACATAATGGCATGTCCTGTTGCGGCCAAATCAGCGAGCGGGTTTGATCCTTCAGCTTCAACGAGACTTAGGACGACTTCGTTTATTTTGAAATACTCCACCAGGATATCCCATAAATCGGGGGATCCTGCATCTGCGAGAGTGGATGTTGTGCGCCTTAGACTTGATGATGTGGAACTTTCGCTTGAGTAATCATCCCACCATATAGAGAGGGCTCCCAGAACATTGCCCGTAACGGGCACCTTCCGCTCAACCGCTCCTAGCGGGAGAGAGACGCTTGGCAGAGCTGCAACGGTTGAGATGAACTCTCCATTGACGGTGGCGATCTTGTGGAACCAGGCACCAGCACTGACCCAACCTTCCTCTGAAATTTGATCGACTGTTTGCTGATTAATGTTGGCTTGGGTTTGTGACTTTGCACTCTCGATTGCCGAGAGAATATTACTATGCCAGGTGGAGACTATTCCTCGATCCTTCAGAAGCTTCCCAGGATTGGGCAGGGGTGTGCCAAATTCTGGTGTTCCCGGTATGAAGTGGGCAGTAAGCTCTCTTGCCAGTCTTATTATGGCGGGCCGTGTTGTTAGGAACGCTTGCTTATGGGCTGTGATAATTGGTGCATTAATCTCATTACCTTCTTTGTTAAGGACCGGGAAACGAACCTGACCACAAGCGCGTTGATCGAGGGCACCTGTACGGCCGTCGTAATTAATCAGAGTTTGTCTGTTTGTTGTGTGTGTAATGTTGTTGTTTGTAACTTGGTGATCTACGTAAGTTTGGACAACCTCGATGTAGGGATCATCGCCGGCGCGTGCGGCCATAATGTTGGCAGATATGGTGCAGGCTTCAACAATGAGGAGCTTACCAACGAGCTGGTCGATTTCAGCGGGTGGTCGGGGGGTTGAGATGGGGTTACCAGTAACAAGAGTAGCTTCTGCAAATTCCGACCATACTTTAGTCGCGAGTGAGCTGCCAGCATTGGCGAGGCTAATGACCAACATCTGCCCACCCGAAAACCCTAAAACGGGGAGGGGGAAAATCAGAGCAACGGCTATGACACTTCTGATCAGAAACCAGGTGAGGTTGCTCTTTTTCCCACCGGCTTCACCGTCTTTATCTTCAGCGGTTGCAACAACAAGGTATGCGGCTTGGTAGATCATGATGATCATGGCAAAGACAAACATGCCGGTGTTGTAGATAAAGAGCATCTTTCCCAAGGCACCTTGAAAGATTGCGCCTGCTGGTCCTGTTGTGCTCGCCCCGAATACATCTGCAATCATGGTCTCTGACCTGCCAGGAGTATCAAAGAGCGATCCCACATCCTGAGCGTGAGCTGGACTGAGAATAAGGCCACTGACAAAGGTAATAATGGATGCGACCGCAAAGAGGATTAGCCCGAGTACAGCCAGTAAGGCTGGTGCCTTACGGTAAACACTGTTCCAGTTTCGTTTGTTGATATCTCCAAAAAGAACAGTCGTTGCCATCCTTAAATGAGAGAACAGGCTGTTCTCATCGATGAGAGATTTTTGTGGCAAAAGACCGCTGACAACCAGAGGGATCAAAAGCAGGGGGCGGAGGAGTTTACCCGTTTGAGTTATAACAGGAAGCCTCCACTTGAATTGCGGCATAAAAACAAACGCCAAGCTTGAACGAACGGGTCTCTTCGAGGTTGGGTTTATGTCTGAGGTGTTTGCCATAGAGAAAATCCTTACTCGCTATCAAAGCTTGATGTTGGTGATGTTTGTCCATCCCCACTATCGGATCCGCCTGTGGCGGCAGGGCTGTCCCTGATAGTCCCTGGGTATGAGAAGGTGGAGCCATTCCCAATGGCGGGGCCATCCCCGATGGTGGGGGTGAGAGCCTTTTCTGCTTCCATGGCAAGGCGGGTTGCCTGGAGGGAGGTTTGGAGTTCGATACTTTCAGATACTTTGTATAGGAGGGAGAGCATGAGGGCTTGTTGGCTGGCTAATTCCCTTTGCAGGTTTGCCGGCTCCATTGCTTGCAGTGAAATGTGATAGTTGGGGTTTTCATACTTTTCTCTCATGAGGATGGCCTCAAGTTCCTTCCAGGAGATATTATCTGGAATATTTTCTGCTTCAGGGAGGGCTGCCCTTGCCCATTCTCCAAGGTTCACGGAGGGCAGGCGTTCAGCGTAAACATTGTTCAGAGCAGAGTTGGCCAGCCCTATTCTTGATTGGGCAGAGAGCCTTTTAATGTGACGTCTTCTGTCTTCATCGCTGTTGAGATCGCGTAAGGGCAAGGGATCTGGCGCCAGAGGTGTGGTTAGATTTGTAATAAAATCTCTGGCGGCTTGTTGTTCCAGAGATGTTTCGAGGGTTCTCTTACCAAAGAGAGAGGATGGATTGATATCGGCGTTATGATTTTCAGAAAGTCCGGAGCAAATGCCTTTCCCATCGGCAATATCTTTTGGAGAACACCATGTTTCAACGCGCCGGTTCCATCTAATTGCCACATCGGGAGCCTGACCATTTTGTGCAGGTGTCCCTTGCGTGTTGGCTAACCGGTTAATTTGAGCGGTTGTTGTGTCTGTTGCGGTTCTTTGCGCATGTTGCCTGGCTGCTGAAATACCGATAAGCCCGCTTACGGTTTCACAGGCATTTGAGGAGGGCAGAAAATCACGAGTTGCTTCTATCTGGGCTTCTTCTCGGGCGATTTGTGCATTGGATTGGTTCTGAGCATCAAACATGCGGCCTATGGCCGTTGTTTGTTGTGTGATATAGGCGGATATCTGGCCAGCATGGAGTTTGAGGGTTTGGACCAGGTTCAACTCCAGAGTATTAATTCTGGAGTTGATCTTAGTTACGGCCATTTGTGCGGCCTGAATATCGTTATCTGTGGGATCACAGGATTTTGCGAAAGCCTGTTCACTGCCAAGCGCGGAAAGAGCAAAAACAAGAGACCCTGAAAGGAAAAGGGCGGGGGCTTTTTTTAAGAATTTATACTTCACTGACATGGTGTGCCTCTTGTTTGTTTCTAACAGTTTTTTAGGGAAATATGCCCAAAACTACGTGTTTTTCCGTACTTGTTATTAGGTGTGAAATATTATTATAATGAACGGTCGATTTCGTTGCGGGTAATTTCTATTTTAGCTTGCAATCCGTCTAATAGTTACACGTAGCGAGATCGGCACCACTTTCCATCTCAAAAGAAATTCTTGAAATAATCGAAGGTGTTGTCGGTTTCCTGATTAGGGATACCAGGTCCTTTTGGTGGAACAATTGTCACGTCAGGGAGTTCTGGTGTTTGCGTTGTTGGCAGGGTTACCTGCAATCCGGGAACAGTTGGGATTTGCGCGTTAAAGACGGCTTCATCAAAGGGTTTTGAGACGCTTTGTGTGTAATAGTCCTTGGCGACGGAACAGACCCTTTGTTTTACCTGATTGATCAATCCATCGATGACGGAATTTGGATCAAAGAGGATGTTCAAGTTTCGTATGTTGTAGATGTCATCGAGACAGCCGAGATCGAACACGGACTTTGGCAGTCCAATTCCTGATTCTGGATTATTAATAATCCCTGCTGCCCGCTCGGCACCTGTTCTGGATGCTTCAAGCAAAGCAGATTTTACTTCTGGATTACACGCCAGTTCGGCGGCACGTGCCGTTTGTGAAAGCCCTATAGAAAGAGCTATTACGGCAGGGATAATTTTTGAATATTTCAAACGCATTTTAACTTTCCCTTTAAGGGTGTTTTAAAATCCTCTACGGCAAAACGGATTTCAGGATCTCTCTCGAGATTCCCGACGAGAATTACTTTATTTATGGAACCGGCCATTAATTTAACTTTCTCTTTGAGGTTGGATTTTTGATATCTGGTTTTCAGATAGCGGTGCGATGATTACATCGCGGATGCAATCGACAATTTCATCTGGGGGCCAGTCGCTATGGAGGAGGTTTTCGATAAGTTCAAGCCGGTGAATTTCGTTATCGACACTTGCCGCAATAACCTGGCTGCATTCATAGGGCAGTAGAGAGGAGAGTTGTGAAATGGTCTCTTCTCCTTCGGGCATTTCTCGGTCGATCACAAAGGTTGCAAAGCGTTTCATTGCTGAGCACCTATTTCTGCTTCGGAGAGTTCTTCTCGAATGTCCTCTTCGTTTACATAGTAAGTCGCATCCATGACGTACCGGATACTTACTCCTCTGAACTCTGAATTTTCATTGGCGGCTTTTACATAATTTTCCATCCATAAATAATGAGGATAGCCGTCTAGAAATGAGGGATGAAATAAACTCGTTGTCTCAAATTCAAGTCTATCATTATTGCTATCATCCCAACCTGAGCGATAACCTTCTTCAATACAGAACTGTTGAATTTTAAACGCGAGTGAGTGATCTATTTGATCAGAGGATAACCCAGACCAGATGGGTTTATCTGTTCCATTTGATGACCATTTTGGAGCTCGGTCGTTTGAACCAGAATTAGCGATGATGCCCATAAAATTCTCCTTTCAAATTTGAAACATTAAGACTGAGTAACGTGGAGCTATCGTGCGAGCCATTCCTGAGCAGAAACTGTTTGGTTTTCTGTCTTTGGAAAAGTTGGCGATATGGGTTGGACGGGTTCATAGGAACTTGCTTGGAGGCGATAAGATGGACCAGTGGTGTTTTGTGATAGAAAGTATTGGCTGATGCCTCCAACTGCGAGCAGGGCAAGTACAGCAAACCCGTAAAGGGGAAGTTGGGGGATTTTCCCAAGACCCGTTGTTTTTTCCCCTTGAGGGATGCTGGACGGTTTTTTCGAACCAAGTCTCTTGTAGAGGGATAAAATATCGAAGCCTTCAGGGACAGGACCTAGATTTGTCTCCATGCCATCTACGACCAGGTATAAATGAGTACCTTCGTGTACAAAGTCGTCTTTTTTCAGGGTGAAGTTAAATTGCACATAGCGATCGAGATTTACATTGCACGTAACAGGCTCACCTGATCCCGTACTCTGAATAATCAGTGTGTTCCCGGATACTGAAACCTCTATTTGTGCATATCTGGGCTCAGTCGATGTAACTTGATTTCGGTGCATTATCTCTGTGTCTCCAATTTATCAGCAAGGTCTGCGCTTACAGCTTCGTTTGTCGCGTGGGCAATTTCCCCAAGCCGTGTGCGCTCATCAACTAATCGAGTGATCTCTGCTTTTGCAGAAGCATCTGGGTAGTTTTTGGCTAGTATCTCTCGGGCACGCACAGCCCCCACTCTGCTTGAGAGAGCATCACGCAGAGCCACATCTTCAGGTGTGGTGGTTAATGCCCAAAGCTCGGTTGCTCCCAGGGAGTTAAAGAGGAGCTGTTCAAATCGGGATTTTCCATCTCCCCCACCACTAAGACTTAGGACAGTGGCGCCTTCTTTTGTTGGGGGGCCGAGGTCATGTCGTAGAATTGATTTCGCTGTCTCGCTTAGATTGAATTTTTCGAGAGCTTCATTAATAGGATCGGCATTTCCACCCAGACCGAGTATCCAGGTACCAGATGCGAGATCGATCATTTCTTTTGGAAAGTCATCGAGCATCTGGGTTGCAACTGATATCTGTACATTGAGTTTTCTGGTTTCTCGCACGTCACGGATTGTTTGCTCGATGAAAGCTTTCGCATTACCGGTTCTGTGAAACTCGTCGTACATAAGTCTTTTGGACATGCCGAGCAGTGACTTGATCCGGGCTTGATGCCAAGGTTTGTACAGAGGAGGAACAGAGGAAATCATATCCAGATCAAACCACCAGTGATGTACCAGAACATGCCGGGCAAACATGTACATGATGGATGTTTGATGCTTGTCAGCATCAGAAGTACCTTGGGTTACTTCAGCAAGATCGAGAGAACAAATACGGGTACTTCCCAAATCAAAGAAGGTCTCTCGTGACAGAATGGGATATCTTTTAGCAGCGTTGTTAATCCGCCGGTTAAAAACATCGATGATGCTTTCGCCGCTCACCTTCGTATTTTTCATAAGATTTGAAACGCGATCACTGTTTGCTGCGCGAACAGCGTCACTTAATACAGGTACCGCAAATCGTTGTGCTCTTGAGGCGAGCTCAATCTTGCCCCTTTCAAACAGGTAATCGACAACTTCCCACCAAAGAGTTTCACTGTCTATTTCAAACCCAAGTTCATTAAGGCCGGCATTAACTGCCATATCAGCACTGGTGGTATATTTTTTGGGGCTGTTGTTCTCCTGGTCATCAGAAAATATCCGATACATCTCATCGATAACATTGTAGATGAGATCCGTCATATCCTGTGAGGGTTCTTCGTTTGGACCTGATACCAACAGGCTATAAAGCCCCTGAAGGTATTTGGCTTCCGAGGTCATGGGGAGGCGACAACCAAGTTGGGTATCGTGGGGATTGACGGCCATGGAAGGATCCATGGTCAGCTTGATATATTCTGCTTCATGCTGACGTCCCGGGGGTAAGGCAGCCTTGATCATTGATATCAACCCAGAAGATGATTTCCCGATATCCAGAATTGCCATGTAGGGTAGCTTTTTACTCTTTGCCCCAAGGATGGAGGAGAAGGCCATTGAGTTTTGCAGCACAGATTTTCCCATACCAGGCTTGCCGTAGATAATGTCAAAGACAAAGGGAGATAGCCCGGTATCCGGTCTATAAGGCCAGGGCTTACCGTCTTTGGATCTAAATATGTGTGTTCCGGCCTTTGAAGGACAGGCGGGGCGTTGCAGAGGCAACATTTTGAGGGCATCTCCCAAAGATGTAATTGCGGGAGTTCCCGTCCCACTACAGGATACCCCCGGTGTTGTGGCAAAAAGTGCTTCGAGGGGATCCCCCGTTTTTGAAGTGACTTCTGCACGTCCCCAGCCCTGAACCGCCCGTTCAAGATGAGCAACATTGTGGCGTAAGGTTTTTAGAACGCCGTCCTCTGTCCAGGTTGCCAGAGAACATCTGAACCTGACGATAGCTTCTCCTTTTTGTGCACGGGAGAGTTGGACATCAATGGCCTCACTTACCAAACGGTTACTCGAATTTGTGATCCGTAATGCCGCAGCCATCCGGCGTTTGTAATTCATCTCTCCCGCGCCCTCGATGAGCACGGACATTCTAAAGGGCACACGTAACCCAGCCAGGCGCCCAATAAGTTCACCAAAGGGGCGTTGGGAGGCGGGGACACGGGTCATATCAATTGGTGACCACAACCAACCATCCGCTTCTACGCACTGACTATTCACAATTGTAAAATCCGTATCACAAACCTGGTGGGCCAGTTTTGGCCAAAGGCAGGTTGAAAAATCGTTGGGTGTGGCAATGCCAGGTTCTACAAAATGTATTGGATCCCCATCAAGTATGGGCTCCCATTCGGGGGAGGTGAATTGAGGTCGTATGCCTTTACGCACCTCGTTTAGGGTCTGGCGTTTATCCAGAAGGTCAGCTTCAAGGTTTCCTCCCTCACCGGTCAGGGCATATTTGACACTCCCGACAAAGCTATCGTGCCTGGGGCGCAGTACCTCTGATGTTGCTGTGGGATCCATGGCGATCTTTGATCTGCGATCAGGCCAATCCAGTCCCTTTTTGATATCTTCTTGTTTGTTGCGGTTGGCTTCTTCCGAGTTCATTGCAGCGGGATGGGTCCAGCAACAAAGCAAAAGGGTTTCTTCCGAGAGGAAATTGGTGAGGGTATTTCGTGAGCGTGACGTTAACCGCATCTGTTTGAGCTAATGAATAATGGTTATGCTTCATTTTTCTTTTGAATGGAGCGTTTAATGTCAGCAATTGAGAACGATTTATCGCGAACAGAATTCCATTGGCTTGAGCATGCGCGTTCGTGTGAGTTAAACGGGGTGGGCATGAAAGCTTATGCCGAGGCACACGATCTTGACCTGAAGGATTTTTATCATCAAAAGGGGGAGCTTGTTAAGCGGGGTCTTTTTGTTGTTTCTAGTCGAGATGAAAATTTACACAAGATTGTAAATGGTTCAGCTGATGGCCCAGGCTTATTGTATTGTCAGGTTTGCCTTCGTAACGGGCTAGAAGTCAAATGGCCTGTTTCGGGGAGAACATCGGATTTAACATCTATTGTAGATGCACTTGAAGGTCTGTGATGCGGCGGCCTTCAGATGCTTTGCCCGTCATTTATCTTTGCGCAAATCCCGTTGATTTTCGTCGCGGCATAAATGGTTTGTCGATGCTTGTTGACGACATCCTCAGCCTTGATCCATTCTCTGGCTACCTCTTTGTTTTTTCTAATCGTCTAAGCAACAAGGTCAAGTTACTTTACTGGGAGAAAAACGGATTTTGTTTGTGGCAAAAGAGCCTTGAAAAAGATCGGTTTCATTGGCCACGACACTTGAGCAAAGGAGCCCGTATAGAGCTCAGTGGTCGCCAATTGAACTGGTTGCTGGATGGTGTTGACCTCCGTCATGTGAAAGAGCATAAGCCTGTAAATTATTCGGAGATATATTAAATATTTACAGCACTTTATACTGTTTTGAAGAGTATAAATTTGGTATACTTCGGCTATGTCAAAAGCGCCCATTTCTTTCCCTGAAAGCCTTGAAGAATCACGTATTTTAATAGGTGGTCTTCATGCGCGTATTGATATTCTTGAAGAGCAAAACAGATTATTGCGTCATCAGCAGTTTGCCGCTTCCAGTGAGAAGACATCCCCGCAAGAGCAAGGTCTCTTGTTTGATGAAGCAGAGGAAGCGGCTGAGGACGACACAGGGGCAGAAGACGATGATAAAGAGATCAAAGTTCCAGCTCATACCCGTAAAAGGGGTGGACGCCGCTCTTTGTCAAAAGACTTGCCCCGTGTGCGGATTGAACACGATATCCCCGAAGAAGAAAAGATTTGCGCTTGCGGATGTGGTCTTATGGCCAGAATTGGGGAAGAAGTCACCGAACAATTGGATATAATTCCGGCTAAAATGCAGGTTCTTCAGCATGTGCGTTTCAAATACGCCTGTAAATCATGCGAAGAAGGCGTAACAATCGCGCCCTTGCCACCACAGCCCATCCCCAAAAGCATCGCTTCTGCTGGACTTCTTGCTTATGTGGTAACGGGAAAGTATGTGGATGGCCTGCCTCTCTATCGTATGGTACCTGTTCTGAACCGCTCCGGTGTGGAGTTTAACCGTACATTACTCTCGCGGTGGGTGATCAAATGTGGTGATCTTGTTCAGCCCCTGATTAATCTGTTTACCGACCATCTCCTAAACTACGATATCATTGCCATGGATGAGACTGGCGTTCAGGTCTTGAAAGAACCTGGGAAAAAACCTCAAAGCAAATCCTACATGTGGGGGCAAAAAGGAGGCCCTCCGGACCAGCCAGTGATCCTGTTCCACTACGATCCCTCCAGGGCGGAGGATGTGGCAAGGCGATTGTTGGAAGGTTACACTGGGTATCTTGTTAGTGATGGATATCAGGTCTATCTGAATGTGACATCCGACAGCACAATCATCGGCGTCGGATGCATGGCTCACGCCCGGCGTAAGTTCAATGATGTCATCAAGGCACGGAAGAAGTCCAAAAGGCGAAAACCCGGCCTTGCCGATCATGCCATGGAGGCCATCAGAGCTTTGTACCGCATTGAAAAGCTCGCAAAAAACATGAGCGATAACGAACGTCGGCTATTACGCAAGGAAAAGGCCAAACCAATCCTTAAAGACTTGAGAGAGTGGATTACCAAGGTCAAATCGTCGGTGCCGCCGACATCGTTACTTGGCAAGGCTTTGCACTACATTGATAAGCAGTGGCCTCGGCTCATTCGCTACCTTGATGATGGCCGCTTGCCAATTGATAACAATGAAATGGAGCGCGTAATTAAGCCGTTTGTAATAGGAAGGAAAAATTGGCTGTTCTCAAAATCCCAAAATGGTGCCAAGGCCAGTGCAAATCTTTACTCTATCGTCGAGACCGCCAAGGCTAACGGGATCGAGCCATATTCATATCTTCGACACATTTTTACCCAATTACCTAAAGCAAAAACCGTCGAAGACTTTGAAGCTCTGCTGCCCTGGAACGTCAACAGAAACAACGTAACACCTTACATCATGCAAAAATAGGTGCGGTTAACGTCACGCTCACGGTATTTCCTCTGGTATCGAGAATGTCGTGTAAATCAAGCCCGGCGATATCAGCCCCGGATCTTGCAGGAGCCATGAGATTTTCAAGGGCGCTTGAGGAGATATCAGGAGATCGTCCAAAGAAGATTTGAACAGCTTGGCCATACTCGGACATAGGGCCGTTCAGAGCAGTTGATATGTTGGAGATCATAAGATCAAATTCTTTGGATCCAGGTAGACTACGGGAGCCGTTAATCCTGAACATGGACATCAGAGCACCCTTGTGTGTGGCAAGGGTTGTGGCATCCGCAGCACATTCCAGATCAATGAAGCTTTCAGCAGTGCTCTTGGTTAGAGCAATCCAGCTTTCTTGTATGGAGCTTTGTAAAGATCTGAACATGTGAGCGGCTTTCGTTTGTTTGGCGTATGTTTCTGGGGTTAAAAGGTTGGGATACCAGGAGCGGATGCGGCGGTCCCAAAAGAGCCGGCAACGGCAGAGATAATCGTGGGTAAAATGATCAGACATACACCGACAACTATTCTCCATATACCTGTACTCACCTCGGCTTGTTGGGGGAAATTCTTGGCCTTGTTTGCATAGGCAAAACCTGAAATGACAAGAATGATCCCGACCACATAACAGATGATGGAAAGCAGGGTTGGCAGCGAGGAGAGTGATTCTGCGAGAGCTGTAAATACTTCATTCAGGGTTGCTGCGTGAGCAAGGCTTGATGTCGAGAGATAAAATCCTGTACTTGCGAGAAAGGTCGTAAATACTCTTTTGAGGGTGCTAAACATAAATGGCTCCACTTTATGTGATTTCTAAAATATCGATTTTGAGGGTGTTTTGGACGACTGAGATAACGCTGAAAATATTCCAGCAGGCTGTTGCGGCAAAAAGCCGGAAAATACCGCCTGAGAAAGTCTTGCCTCTTTTGCCATCACTGGCATCGAGCAGATTAAACCAGGCTGAAATAAACCAGATCAGTCCGCCGATCTGGATAAAGCGCAGGACAACCTTGATAATTTGTTGGGCTGCCTTGCGTCCTTCACTCTCTGCGGTATTCGATCCAAAGGATGCATAGGAATAACTGTCACTGCCAAAGAGGGATTGGCTAAAGAGATCAAGGTGAGAGGGGAGTGTGATGAGAACGCCGCCCACAACCAGTGACATGATTGTACCTGGTATGGATATCTGTGATCCGTGTCGCTCTGCGTGTTTGGGAATACGTAAGAGCCCGCGCATGACCAAAGCAATGGCCAGGACATAACAAACAATACCAAGCAAACCACGTAACGGCGCATCAATAGAAGTCAGCAGCGATGTTAACATGCTATCTATGGTGGGCGCGGCAAAGGCCGCTGTTGGCATAAACGTTGTGAAAACAAACGCTATAGACACGATAGCTAAAGCCGTAGATACTTTTTGCAGGGAGAAAACCCTTAAAGAGAGGGGTGATTGTTTCATTTAGGGACACCCGAGGCAATCACCCCGCTTGGAGCAGGCACTATGCCAGGTACAGACACTCCACTGATAAAGGCAATGCCAACAGGGGATCCGCTATTTACCCAAATGGTTGGCCCGGTTATCTGATTGTCCTGTTGTAATATTTCTCCATATTTTTTACCCACCGCTCCTGCGGCATTAATCGCCTGATCACTAAGATCAGGTCTTTCTTGCTCAGAGACTACAAGGTCTCCGTTAATACTGACATTGGTGAGAGGTTGCGAAAATCCTTGTGCAACACCTTGCAGTGCTGCGGCTGCGATGGGGAGAACCAGGCGCTCGAAATAATGGTGATCCACATCATCCGCGACCCCAAATTCACTGGTGTCAGGATTAACAACATAAGCATTTACAGCAAGTGACTGTCCTTTGTAGGAAAGCTGATCAAACTTGATCACCACAAGGTTTCTGGATTTTTGAAAGGTCCCTGTTAGCCTTTCCCCTTTTAAGGGCCCTTGAAGAATTTGAGCAATAACCGGCGAACTCAAATCCGAGTTTACCGTTGTAACAATCTGGCCATAAAATACTTTCCCCGGTGCAATCAGCCATGTCTGTGGAATAGTTTTGTTTGCTTGTGTGTCTCTTGCAGCCTGATTTTCCAACACCTGGTTTCGATTGTCGTTTTGCAAGGAGGCATAGGTGGCTGTCTTTGCTTTTAAGGGGCCGGCAAGCAAGCCTTTCATGGCTAAAACCATACGGGCCTGTTTTTGGCTGTAGTCTTCAGGGGGGGCTGTTTCTTGCGAATAGTCTGATATGGTATTTTCGGGCGTAGAAGGGGTGTTAATTAGAGAGGTTTCTTGCTGATCAAATGATCCGGCCACGTTAGGCAGATGGCTTTCCTGATCCTGTTCAGCTTTCTCATAAGCCTGTTCGTCAGCAATTCGGATAGATTGCTCATAAACAGCGGAGCCATTTTGATCGACATCACTCTTAACAACAGCAGGTTTGGATAAATAACTGGGCGTAGCATCATCATCTTTAAGGTATGTACTAAAGATGCTTATTCCGATGGCTATAATCCCAACGATGGCAATGGGAGCAATAACCATGGTTATCAGCGAGGGGCGTCTTTTCCAGAACGGAGGCTCTATCTGGGCAGTACTTTGCGTGTCTTTAGGGTGAGATGTAAGGGCGGGAGTGTCTTCTGAGGTATCCCGGTTGTTTTCATCGCTCATTGAATTATCTCCAGGCTTTGTTTATTTACCAGACGTAATTTCCTAATCCGGCCATCATCGGAGACGGTAATGCTCGGTGTTGACCTCATGGCATAGACAAAAGTGCCGTCAATTGCCCCTGCACGTTTGGTATATCCCGGAGAAAGCACCGTATATTTTGTTTTAAGCCAATACTGCCCCGCGTGTTCCCAGGCTTTTGTATTTGCTTCAGCTCCGGTAACGGAGAGCTTTTGAGCAGATACTGGTGGTACTCCCGTTAAGAAGGCTAATATGGTCTGATCGATACTTTGGATCTCATCGGGTACATCGATAATGGGCTTTTGGGCATTTGGCCCATAAGACCCAAGCCTGACATCCACTCGGTAATCGGCCTCGGATCTGCCTGATACAAGTTTGAGCACAACGGGTGTTGGGAGATCTCTAAGTGATATGCTAATGTTGCCAAAGGGGAGTGCTTTTTTAGGGATGAGGCGTATTTCATGCGCTCCTTCCAAATCGTAAGTTTGTGACTCTGCCTGTGACGTAAACCCGACGATTGTAAAAGCCTCTCCAACCGCCACAGAATTAATCGGCCACGCCTGCCCTGTCGCATCCAGAAAAACCAATGTTGTAATGTGGTTTTTTGCCAGATGAATGGTCTGAACCAAAGCATCGGATTGGAGAGATAGTGGTAAAGCTCTAACCACGGCTTTAGGCGCAGGGCCTTGAACTTGGTTAACGGCGTCCTCAACATCTTTAACAGACTGGCCAAATGTAATTATTTGCTCCGGTGCGAGAGGAAGTAATTCATCAAGGGCGCCCTCAAAAGCCAAGTCGGGGGGCGGAGGCGGAGCTAAAATGGCTTTATCCTCTGTGGTAGAAGTTGTTCTTTCGGATGTTATTGTCGTTGGCGTTACTCTGCTTGCGCTTTGGCGTTGTTCTCTTTGCTTGTTATAAATCAGACTGGTCGGCCCCTTTGATGAGAGAGCCGCAGCGGATGTAATATCAATCTGGCTTGCGCCATTAGACCAGCCAACTTTGAGGGCTGATCCTTTTGTTAGTTTTAGGGTCATCTCCAATGCACCCGTAACCACCTGTTGCTGGATATCCAACACATTTGGTAAAGCCGCGATATTGATATTATTGAGATCAACCAGGCTTTCTTTATAAAAGACAATTTTGTGTACCGGGCCTTGTGGTGCTTTGATTTCCCACCCAATAGGCGCCCCCCATTTTAGGGTAATCCTGCTATGTCCGTCTGACGTGGAGCTTTCACTGTAGATAGGAGTGGCCCCAGTATTAGGAACACCCCCAGTATTAGGAACACCCCCAGTGGTGGGACCACTGGGAGTGGTTGTTGCCGCCGTTGCAGAAGCACCCGCGAGAAGCAGACAAAAGCTCCCTACAACTAAAAGATCACGAAGTGATTTAGTCATTTTTGGCTCTCCATTGTGAAATTCCGATGCCAGACAAACGTTCTGATGTATCAACCCTGGTAATGATGAGTTCGATTTTTTGCCGGATGGTTTTGGTTTTGTTGCCCTTTTCAAAGGTGAGCGTGACCGGGATTTCTACTCTCCACCAGTGGACAGGAGCATCTGGTTTACTTTTGTTGATAATCTGAGGCGTACCAGAAGCGACAGCAGACATGACTTGTCTTTTATCGATAATGCGTTCTTCGATTTGGTTTGCAGGATTATTCAGGGCATTTCGATAGCCTTGATATCCATCATTTGTGAAATATTCGCGGCATTGCTCCAGGCGTAGAGCAAAGTCGTGAAATCCGAATGTTGAGCATTCCATGACGGCTTCTATTGTCCATGCCCGTAGCTGAGCGTCTGAGCGGTTCGGAGACGTCAAAGGCTGGATCGGGATAACTTCTCCATTTGGCCCAACAGGAAAAAACTTGTCTTCTGGGCTCCAGAGAAAGATCAGCCCGAATAAAGTCATGGCCAGAATACCCGCTGTTCCAACCCCGGTAAAAGCAACCATGCGCCAAAGGTGATAACCTTTGTAATAATGTTCTAGACGGGCGGTTGCCTGCATGTGCCAATCTTCGCGTCGGCTCAATTGACTGCTCCTCCCGAGCTTTGTAGAACGAGTATTTTCAGGCTGTCAGGTTTGCCGGAGTGGATGTAGATTTTTCCTGAATTCTCAAATATCAGCAGGGGAACGCCTTCACCTTTCCAGTCGAAATACAAACGGTTGTTTGCATCGACCAGCCCCAGGCCGTTATTCACATTTGTTTTGTTTTTGATGAGTGAGGGGGTCTGCATGGCCGCGTTCCAGTTATCTTTGACCGGTCCTCCAAGAATGGAAGCGGATAATTCTGCGGATGCTTTGCCGAGCAGCCCAACGGGGATAACGTGTAGGCGCATAGCACCTTGCTCAATTAATGGAATGGCTTCTTTCCAAAGGGCGTGGCAATAAGGACAACGAGGATCCATAAAGATATGAAAGAGGGGACCAGAAGTGCCGTATGTTGCTCCGGGTGCTGCCTCCAGGCGGGCTTCCAATTGGGCCAGTGATTGTTCTTGAGATTTCTTTTGTGTGGACCTGGCTATTGGGGATTGCTGGGCGGGGAAAGTGTCTGGTTTGATTGAGGCAAGTTGAACACCCGTGATGGGTGTGCCATCGGGTTGGTAAAGGAGGCCGATGAGAACCGCACTTCCGTCCAGGGTGGAGTAAACCGTTTGTGCCTGGTTGTCTTTTTGCAAGAACCAACCGTTTAGCCCAAGATCTGATCCCAGATATTTAACCGTGGCACCATTTTCTTGCATGGAGGCAACGAGTTCGGGTTTGGGCGGAATGGTTATTGAACCAGGTTCTTGTGCTCCCTGTTCTTGCGCTAAAGCCGCCCCAAGAATAAAAGCACCAACGATAAAGGCGAGAGACGACCACAAAACATAAGTGATAAAATTAACAATCCTTTTGATCATGACGCGGTCTCCAGACAAGCAGGTATTGGAAATTGGCTGTATTCTTGACCATCCAAAAGCTGGCCGGCTTTCTTCTTGCCAACGCGCTCCATGACACAGGTTATGTCCTCGGGGTGTATGGCGGTTGGGTGAGATAGAGTTGCATTACCCCCTTTAAGGATTTTACCAGAACGTGGCCTCCACTCTCCCCATTGTTTAAAGAAAAAGGGAATGCTTGCTGCTTCACACTGCTTTTGTAGGGATCTGGCCCAATCCGGGGACATGGCCCGCGCCTTTGGGCCACTTTCGCCACCTGCAATAACCCAATCCAGATGATGAATTTCAGGCAGATCAATCGGCCCTAAAAGAGGCTCACAACTTAAGAAGTGTTTAGCTGCTGGCGTATCGATCAGAAGCGGAATGCGTAAATTCGCCATCTTCTGATTTTCAACGGTGGTTCCAAGCCACAGGTTGGTAATCAAATCATGTTTGGCTAGATAATCCCGAGCAATTTTGGGTCGTTTGGTTAGGACCAGCCAATCGAGATGTGGTGTGGATTTTATCAAAACAAAAAGACGATCGCGCCACTCGTTTGGAACTTCTGGGTCAAATACATCGGCAAGACTTGCGCAGAAAACTTTAAAGCGCTGATTAAGCCTTTCTGCTCTCGTATTCCAGAACAAAGGCTGCTTCCAGTTAACTGGGCTGGTGAGTTTCCGCTTTTTGCCATGCCCCCATTCAACCTGCTTAAAGCGGTTGGTTAGGGCTTGTGCGTAGCAGTTATCACAAGCCGGAGAGACTTTTGTGCATCCAATCCAGGGATTGAAGGTGTGATCACACCATTCGATTTTGCTGTTTCGAGCCATGCGATGGTCTCCTTTTGTTGGTGGTTAGGAGCTTTCAGCCTTTGCTGGACGAATAACGAGTTGTTTGTTTTCGTGGTAGAACCAGGGCACCATGGGAGCGATGGTCTTGTTTGTTTCAGCAAGGGCGGTTACAGCTTCTTCAAAAGAGCCTTTGAAACTGGCTTTTGAGTTGATGGTGTAATCGGGTAAGTCATTACTCCAAGAAAGCGTCCAGCCGCTTTGTTTGCTCCAACTTTCCAAAACTTGACGTACAGACGCGTGTCGAGAAGGGTTTACAGCCCACTTTCCTTGAGGCTTTGGCTGGTTATCCACGAACTCCTGGTCGTGATACCGGTAGAAGGTCACGGTGTTTTTTTCTGCCGAGTAATGCCACCGGTAACCGGTTTTCCCTGATATGCCATCAAGCAGGCCACTAAGTGGCCCTTTCCAGTTAATTGTAAGTGTTGGCGGTTTGGCCAGATCGATGTTTTTGGCATTGCTCCGGGAGGGGCGTTCTTCTATTTGAAACTTCATTTCTTGATCGAGTGATTGACCAAATGCGCTCTGTAGCAGGGATAAATCAGCCTCAATCCTTCCCAGAACAACCCGCAAGGTCTGTGGTTCAGAGATGGTTGTGTTTACCGAATGGGGTGTCTGTAAATAGGTAGGTAAAGGATCGGTTGGTGCGCGTACCAGAGTTTTATCTCCAAGCCAAACTTCGTTTGAAATTTTAAGGGGGGTGGGAGATTGAGATGGAGTTATAATAGGCTGTACGGGGGATTTTGTTGCTGCGATAGCTTTTGGGGTGGTTTTGGGGGCCGGTTCTGTAGCCCCGGATATGGTTTCACAGCCGCTTAACAGAGGTAGCCCAAAAAGAGAGAGAGCAAGTGCTGTGTTTAAGAGTTTTGTTTTCATTTTTTTGAGCCTTGATTGAGAATAAGCAGGAGTTTTCTGTTGTTTGTAAGCTCACCTATGGGCGCGGGGTCACTCGATGAGAGGGCTTTAAGCAGAGACGTTGTTGCGTTCTCAAAAGTACCGGAGAAGGCAAAACTGGATGCGATCGGCCAGTCACGATCAGTTAAAAACTGGATGCGGGTTTTTGATACTTTCCCCCAGTCATTCAAAACCTGACTTAAAAGTTGCCCACGCTGTACGTTCCAGGAATGCTTGGGCTTGGGAGCCGGAGGTATCCTGGTGATCACAATATTTGTATCTTTGCGATCGTATTGTAGTCCGGCAGATCCAAGCCCTTTCTTTAAGGCTTCTGGCCAAGGCTTATTCGCAGGCCATTGGATTTTTTCAGCTCCTGTGACCTTTGGCCCATAGGAAAGACTAAATCCCGAAGGAATAATTTTGTTGGTTGCCTGTGACAGAGGCTCGCCAGCAACAGTCATCACGGGAGCCTGTGCCTTTAAATCTGGAGAGATGTATGAGAACTCAGCTCTTGTTGGAGAGGCCATTAGGGTGGCCACAACAAGTAACCCTGAAAGAGGCAGGTATTTTAATGTTTTATTCAAGAGAAGTTTCCCTCTTTTTGGGTGTTGATTAAAAAGGGCAGGGGGGTGTGATCTATTGAGCGTCGATCATGTGCGCGGTCCCATGCAGGACGGTTTTTGCCAGCAGCCAGAGCCCTGATTGCTTTTGCAGCCCGCAGAGGGGTTAAGCCGTGCCCTTCCATAAACTTTAAAATGCCTATGGCAATAAACGCCAGGATCAGACTGATGATTTTCAGGCTGATTGTGGGAACAATAATTGCGCCTAGAATCAGATAAACCAGATGGCCATCAAAAATCCAGAACATCCATGGGATCTGCGTATCGCGCCAATGAGCTTGAGAGTGGGTTGTCATGTTAAGGACACTCTTTCTCAAGGGTCTTGATGGATCGTTCAAGGCCGTTATTTATATTTGAGTGAGGATGTCTCTCAGAGGCCTCAAAAGCATCCAAAACAGATTTCAGGAATGGGGAAATTTTCCCTTTTTTCAGGTGAGGTATAATGTTGCTTGTATTCACGCGCTCATTCCTTCTTGTGTAACACTGACCTGAAGCGGCCTTGGAGGTAAAATAGACAGCAGGGTTGATTGCTCAATCAGCCCCTTGTCATAGGCAACCTGGGCTGAGGTCTGCATGGTTTGGTTTTGATCTGAGGAGGAAAAGGCTTCTCTTAGGAGAAAGTGCCATTTGCTTCTGTGTGTACGGATAAGTTCATCAACGAGATCGTGCTCGAAACATAACCATTCTTTAAGGGCTGTCCGTCCCCCATTTGGGTTAGTCTCAAGCCGTTGCGAGATGATGATATTCAACTGCTTTACAATATCGATGGAACGACTATCGCGCTCGGGTCCTGGAAAAATATTGACGAGCCGATCGATGGTATCCAGGACGGTTTTTGTATGTGAGGTGGTGTAGACCGGTGATCCTTGCTGTGCGGCATTTATGGCGGCTTCAATAGTTTCCTTGTCCCGACACTCGCCAACAACAAGGATCTTTGGATACCGCCTCATAGAGACTTTCAAGGCTTCCAGAAAGGTTGGTATTTGAGTTGGAATTTCGATTTGGGTGATCCAGCTATGGGAGAGATCGATGTCATGAAAGACAAACTCGATAGGATTTTCGAAAGTCTGGATTTGACCACAAACACTGTAGAGCAGCGCACGGATTGTCGCAGCAAGCAAGGTAGACTTCCCACTTCCGGTCTCCCCCGTAATCAGGCTTAAGCCTCTTTTGTTGAGGAGAGCTTTCCTTATAGGGATCTCTGTCGAGATTTCATCAAAGTCCGGGGCTTTTTCGGGGAGTAATCTCAGGGTTATTTCGTGTGTGCGCTCACGTCCAGTTGTTCCAACCACGCACACCCGAAAACGCAAGCTTTTAAAGCGATCAACTTTTACCTGGTGAGAGAAATCAATTGCGGACCGATTGGCAATTAATCCTTTCCCGGTCTCGTTATATATTTCAGTGAGTATCTGATCGGCCTGATGGACATCTATTTTGTATGGTGTCACGGCATAAGCCAGACCATCTACGTAAATGCGAACAGGCTGGCCACCTTCGATCTTGATATCGGACACACCTTGTTCTGCGCTCCATTTAAGGAGGTCAGAGATCAGGCTCAAATCGAATTGGTGTGCAGCTTTGGGCCACACAAAATTTGGTGTTTGAGCGGCTTTTTGCTTGGGGGCGTGTTGGATTAAAGAGTTCATTGGCTTTGAGGCTCCCCTGGCAATAAGGACCCAGAAGAGTGTCCAGAAGTGGGGGGCGCTGTTTTTTGTTGATCTTCCGGGAGAGCGATCCAGCTGCTTGTATCCGGATTAAGACTGGATCCTCCGGTAATCCGCAGGGATCTTTCCCCAATTAGCAGGTGGTCTCCGCCACCAATAACGCCCTTATTGTTTTGGTCCGTGTAAGGTGCGGAAATCATATTTTTGGCAAGTAAAGTTCGATAGAGAACTATTCCGTGAAAGTCGCGTTTGAGTAGATCGAGATCGGCTTGAAAAATCTCCTCGGCTTGTTCAATCCCCGAGAGCCAACCTGCGGCAAGATGTTTGTCCCACCAGCTTTTTTCTTTTGCGTCTTTAGGATGGAGCGCGGTGGGGGGCGGAGCCACTCGATTTCCCCACTCGCGCTCCAGATAGTCACGCCACGTAGGCGCAACTGAAAGAATTTGTTCGTGCTTGATAATATCGAGGCTACGTTCTGATGTGACCGCGAGTTTACCGGTTTGATTAATGGCGATAGCGTTTCTGGTTTCCACTACGACAGGCGGGATCAAAAAAAGATTTCTGGGCTGAGGAATAACCAGTGCTTCGAAGCGCCAGATTTGATCGAGGTGTTTTATTCTGGGTTTTAGTTCCTGCTGGATTTCCCAAGTGCGCCTGGCAAGAGCGCTTCTGGCGCCATAGGAAAAGGCCGCATCTCTTTGTGCTTTTTTGCGCAGATCAAGTGCTTCGTTCTCTTCTGCACTATGGGCGTCGAAGTCGATTTCTCTTAAGGTGTTGAAGTTATCAGGCACAACAGCCGCGTCCTGTGCGACAGGTGCTACCTGTTGCGTTGGGGCAACGATGGTTGTTTGGGGGAGAGGCCTCGTACATGCTGAAGTTGTCAGGGCTGTGAATACCCCTAAAGAGAGAAGGATTGATTTAGTTTTCATAGATGATCTCCACTTTTGAGCGGCGTGTATCTATACGGAGTAAAGCTCTTGTGCCGGCTTGTTGACCTGTGTTTTTAAAGGCTTCTATGAGGGGGATGTCTTTACTTGCCAGATGGATAATAACGGGGACGGCAGGTGTTTTTCCGATAACCTGAAACTCGTACCTGGCAAGGGTTGCAAGCCTTTGAGCGACCCCGTCGAGAGGTCCTGTCCAATCGATTGTTACAGGTTGTTTTAATATATCTGGAATTAATCCTGGCGCTTTTGCTGCTAAGAGAGGTGTTTTAGCTGATTCAATTCGGCTAAGTGTTGCAAGGGCATGAGCTGCGGTGGTCGAGGCTTGATCGAGCTTGGTTAGGTTAGGTGTTTGAGAGATAACTTCTACAGGATCATTTTTTGTTTGAGTTGAAAATACCTTAAAGAAAGAGTCGTCTTGCAGTGTTTCACAGCCTTGCAGGGCTAGGCCGAGGACGCATAAGGGAATAAACTTTGATTTGAATAGTTTAGAAAGTGTGGTTATAAAATATAGAACTGCTCTTTTATGCATTGTGTTGGCGCTTACGCCTTTATTTAGAACGAGATCCTGATGGCCGGAATAGTTACTTTTGATACCCACGCATTTGTTAAGAAGATGGTTGCGACGGGTATGCCTGAAGAACAGGCTGAAGCTCTTGCTGAGTTGCAGGCTGAGATTGTAACGGATCGTTTGGCCACCAAGGATGACCTTGCGCTGTATTATAAGCAGACAGAAAAAGAGTTCTCCAAGGTTCGCGGAGAAATTAAAGACCTGGGCGCAGAGCTGCGTACTGAAATCGCAGAAGTGAAATCTGAAATCACAGAAGTGAGATCTGAAATTGCAGCACAATCTGCTGAGCTTCGGGCTGAAATGACAGATCAGACAGCAGAGTTCCGAAGCGAACTTGTCCATGTTCGTGCGGAAATTACGGATGTTCGAGCTGAAGTAGCTACAATTGGTGCCGACAACAAATTGATCCGCTCTGAAATGCAGACCATGAGCAAAGATATTATTATCAAGCTTGGTGGTACGATCGTGATCTGTGCCGGTCTTCTTTTTGCTGCTTTGCGCTATCTTCCTGCTGCCGTCTGAGTTAAAGTATTTCATTGAGCGCCCACCAGCTTATGGGAAGAGTTGAGCTTAATGCCTGTTTTTTTCTCAAAAGCGTCTCTTGAAATTATCTCATCCAGCTCTGGATCATAAATTTCTGCTGGGCCACCCGTACAAATAATTGGGCCACTCCCGAAACCCTCTAAATGAGAAACCTCATCGGCAGAATATATTATGACAAATGTAAAGAGGCCTGAAACTGTGCAGGGATCAATATCCCAATGGCTTAGGATACTTGAATAGGTTTCGCCATAAATAGGCAAAGGCGCAGCAGGATGGATAAAGTTTGGATCATTCCATCGATCAATTTGGTCCAAAGCTTCGTCAATATCCCCATTATCTGACATAAGATGGACAACACCATAATAATCATCGGCCCACATTGGTCCTATCTCTTCTGGATCGTCTGGCGGGCCAAACTCTTCTGGGTCGGGTGGATATAATGTGATTCCGCGAACTTCTACGTCTCGACCTGCCTTCAGCTCTGTCTTTGCATACTCTCGCTCGGCTTTTGTCAACGATGTCTGATCTGAGATTGAGGAGTTGGTTTCGACAAATTGAGAACGTTTTTCTAGAATTACACGAGTTACATCTGTTACGTGAGCGTGACGTTAACCGCACCTATTTTTGCATGATGTAAGGTGTTACGTTGTTTCTGTTGACGTTCCAGGGCAGCAGAGCTTCAAAGTCTTCGACGGTTTTTGCTTTAGGTAATTGGGTAAAAATGTGTCGAAGATATGAATATGGCTCGATCCCGTTAGCCTTGGCGGTCTCGACGATAGAGTAAAGATTTGCACTGGCCTTGGCACCATTTTGGGATTTTGAGAACAGCCAATTTTTCCTTCCTATTACAAACGGCTTAATTACGCGCTCCATTTCATTGTTATCAATTGGCAAGCGGCCATCATCAAGGTAGCGAATGAGCCGAGGCCACTGCTTATCAATGTAGTGCAAAGCCTTGCCAAGTAACGATGTCGGCGGCACCGACGATTTGACCTTGGTAATCCACTCTCTCAAGTCTTTAAGGATTGGTTTGGCCTTTTCCTTGCGTAATAGCCGACGTTCGTTATCGCTCATGTTTTTTGCGAGCTTTTCAATGCGGTACAAAGCTCTGATGGCCTCCATGGCATGATCGGCAAGGCCGGGTTTTCGCCTTTTGGACTTCTTCCGTGCCTTGATGACATCATTGAACTTACGCCGGGCGTGAGCCATGCATCCGACGCCGATGATTGTGCTGTCGGATGTCACATTCAGATAGACCTGATATCCATCACTAACAAGATACCCAGTGTAACCTTCCAACAATCGCCTTGCCACATCCTCCGCCCTGGAGGGATCGTAGTGGAACAGGATCACTGGCTGGTCCGGAGGGCCTCCTTTTTGCCCCCACATGTAGGATTTGCTTTGAGGTTTTTTCCCAGGTTCTTTCAAGACCTGAACGCCAGTCTCATCCATGGCAATGATATCGTAGTTTAGGAGATGGTCGGTAAACAGATTAATCAGGGGCTGAACAAGATCACCACATTTGATCACCCACCGCGAGAGTAATGTACGGTTAAACTCCACACCGGAGCGGTTCAGAACAGGTACCATACGATAGAGAGGCAGGCCATCCACATACTTTCCCGTTACCACATAAGCAAGAAGTCCAGCAGAAGCGATGCTTTTGGGGATGGGCTGTGGTGGCAAGGGCGCGATTGTTACGCCTTCTTCGCATGATTTACAGGCGTATTTGAAACGCACATGCTGAAGAACCTGCATTTTAGCCGGAATTATATCCAATTGTTCGGTGACTTCTTCCCCAATTCTGGCCATAAGACCACATCCGCAAGCGCAAATCTTTTCTTCTTCGGGGATATCGTGTTCAATCCGCACACGGGGCAAGTCTTTTGACAAAGAGCGGCGTCCACCCCTTTTACGGGTATGAGCTGGAACTTTGATCTCTTTATCATCGTCTTCTGCCCCTGTGTCGTCCTCAGCCGCTTCCTCTGCTTCATCAAACAAGAGACCTTGCTCTTGCGGGGATGTCTTCTCACTGGAAGCGGCAAACTGCTGATGACGCAATAATCTGTTTTGCTCTTCAAGAATATCAATACGCGCATGAAGACCACCTATTAAAATACGTGATTCTTCAAGGCTTTCAGGGAAAGAAATGGGCGCTTTTGACATAGCCGAAGTATACCAAATTTATACTCTTCAAAACAGTATAAAGTGCTGTAAATATTTAATATATCTCCGAATAATTTACAGGCTTATGCTCTTTCACATGACGGAGGTCAACACCATCCAGCAACCAGTTCAATTGGCGACCACTGAGCTCTATACGGGCTCCTTTGCTCAAGTGTCGTGGCCAATGAAACCGATCTTTTTCAAGGCTCTTTTGCCACAAACAAAATCCGTTTTTCTCCCAGTAAAGTAACTTGACCTTGTTGCTTAGACGATTAGAAAAAACAAAGAGGTAGCCAGAGAATGGATCAAGGCTGAGGATGTCGTCAACAAGCATCGACAAACCATTTATGCCGCGACGAAAATCAACGGGATTTGCGCAAAGATAAATGACGGGCAAAGCATCTGAAGGCCGCCGCATCACAGACCTTCAAGTGCATCTACAATAGATGTTAAATCCGATGTTCTCCCCGAAACAGGCCATTTGACTTCTAGCCCGTTACGAAGGCAAACCTGACAATACAATAAGCCTGGGCCATCAGCTGAACCATTTACAATCTTGTGTAAATTTTCATCTCGACTAGAAACAACAAAAAGACCCCGCTTAACAAGCTCCCCCTTTTGATGATAAAAATCCTTCAGGTCAAGATCGTGTGCCTCGGCATAAGCTTTCATGCCCACCCCGTTTAACTCACACGAACGCGCATGCTCAAGCCAATGGAATTCTGTTCGCGATAAATCGTTCTCAATTGCTGACATTAAACGCTCCATTCAAAAGAAAAATGAAGCATAACCATTATTCATTAGCTCAAACAGATGCGGTTAACGTCACGCTCACTCTGTTACACCAACAGAACAGAATTGCTTTAAACGTGTCTTAAAAGGGATTTCGTTTTCGGGCTCTCTATTCTGAGTTCCTACCAACGGCTCTTTCATTTGCTTTTCTTTCTGTTGGTTGTTTTGGGTTATACTCACAGCATTTCTCCCATGTGAACCTGCATTCCAAAGACAATGCCGACGGCCAGACAATATGCTGGCGCGACAGGCGCGTAAGATCGCCACATGGAGCGGTTACGTTTTTTGGCCAGGTAGTAACGATGTGCTATAGCCAGGGGAATGTTTACAAACAGGGCGAAGGTTAATCCTGTAGGCCCAAGTAAAAATCCGGTAGGAGCAAAGAGCCAGGCATCCCCAGCAAAAATGGGGGGTCTTTTTTTTATATATGCAGCTATGAAAATGGCAGCGTATACAAGGCCGGCTCCCAAGGCGGCAGTCACTGTGGATTTTAAAAAGTCTTCTTCCAAAGTGCCTGTAGGCTCTTCTCCGCTTTGTTGAGTAGAAAAAGATGCCGACCGCCAAGTAACCTGTTGATATGTATGGTTTCTGATAACTTTACATAGAGCAGGTATATGACAATCAACATCTCGCAGCATATTTTAGGCCTCAAAGGGCAACGTGTAAATGAAATTAAACTGGATGACGGCGGTGTTAAGATTGTCATTCACTGCAGCCGAGACGCGCGTAGGAGGGCTATAGACCCTGCTACAGGCCAGAAGGGAAGCATCAACCAGCATGTCCGCCGACAAGTAAACGACATCCCCCTTTTTGGGTATCCTTGTGTGGTCGAGATTGAGCTGGCGCAGGTTTATATTAACAAGGGCGAACGCCGCATTGAGGGGTGTGATTTTGTTGATAAAGGGTGCCGTTTCACTCACCGATTTTGCCGACTGATCAGTGGATTATGTCGGCATATGTCTATTCAAGCGGTTTCCAGACATTTGGATATACGATGGGAAACGGTCAAGAATATCGACAGGGCATACCTTATTGAAACTCTCCCTACGCTTGATCCTGCAGAGCTAACTGGCTTGGAATATATTGGTGTAGATGAAGTTGCCCGGGCGAAAGGTCATGACTACATGACGGTGGTCTACGATATGGTTGGCGGTCATCTGATCTGGGTTGAAGCAGGCCGAACTGCCGAGGTTTTTTCAAGGTTTTTGAAACAACTGCAACCAGATACAGCCTGCAAAATAAAGGCCGTAGCGATGGATATGGGGCCTGCCTACCAAAAGGCTGTCAGAGAGTCCTTGCCGTTGGCCGACATAGTATTTGACCGTTTCCACGTCATGAAAAACTACAGCAAAGCTATCCATAATCAGCGTCGACTTGAGTTCAGAAAGGCCGATCCAAGTGGTAAAGAGTTGATGAAAGGGACACATTATCTGTTGCTCAAAAATGCGGATAAGTTGAGTGAAAAACAAAGTGACAAGCTGCAAAGGTTGCTGGAGAGCAATAGCAACCTGAATGCACTTTACGTCTTGAAAGAACAGCTTCAGCTGCTGTGGAGTGCCGCTTCATTTGAGGCGATGGCGGAGCAACTGGAACGTTGGTGCCTGATAGCAGATCAGTCACAGATGCTCTATCTAAAAAAGTTCGCGAAATCCCTACGGAAACATTGTGTGGGCATCTGCAACTACGCCAAACACAAGCTCACAAGCGCCAGGATAGAGGCTGGTAATGTCAGTATAGGAATGATCCGTAAGCGAGCCAGAGGCATCAAGGATACCGAATACTTCAAACTCAAAATTAGACAATCATCCATTCCAGATAATCAATCTATGCTCTATTTGAAATCCTAAATCTACTCAACAAAGCGGAGAAGTGCCAACTTTTTTCTATTTTCGTAATGTAATTCATCGTCATAACAGACGTCACAACACTCACCTATTTTTTCCAGAGATTCTTGGACATTCCCGTGCCACAGGTACCATTTGGCACTCTCCAGATCCTTAAATATCATAGCACCATCTTTTGGGTCTGATTTTTTCATCCCCTTAGCAAACTGGTTGAGAACAGTGAACCGCATTGTCACATGGAACCAGTCAAGAATGTGGAGAGATTCTGGATACATCATAAATTGCAAATCTCTTAAATTATCAGCTCCATCAGACAAAAAGGTGATTTGCTGATTGTTTTGCATCCCTTGATCAGACAGCATACTCATGAGTTTTTTTCTTGGATGATCATCTATTTTCTGAACAAAGCCAAAGCGTTTAGGTGCTTTTTCTTTCGAGAAAGACTTGCCAGCAACCACTTCAAAATTAGTCTTCTTCTCATACCAGTTTCGAACGTAACCGCCATCTATACCGACTGTTATTGGTTTGCCGGGTTTAGGTAAATTCCCCCATTCGTAAGCACACCCTGAAATGTATTCAGGTTTCCCTTCCAAGTCATTTTCCTGGCGCTTGGCGACTTTATGTAGATGATTTCTAACCGTTGAAGCATTAAGAGCAGTGCCAACAGGCAGAATATCTTTCAGTAAATTTGACGTCAGACCGTAAGCCATCAGAGAGGCCCACTTTGTCTCGATATATTGTAGCTCCGGGCTATTATGATCGGGGATCCAATCTGTTAGCAAGCTTGTTGTCTTGGCAGGGATAACCTTACAATCACAGTTATAGACACGAAGGCTTGATAACGGCACAATCCCGAACAACGTCCGGTAGTGAATGCCATAATGACCTTTTATACGACGCTTTTTCTGGCAATGAGGGCAGTTAAGGTGGGTCTTGGTGTAAAGTTCCGCTTGATGGCTGACCATCAGATTTTGAAGGGATTTCAACAAGCTCTTTGATTCCATGAGAGATAAACCAATGTCATCAGGATTGTCAGGCACCTTGTCCAGGCTGATAATATCCTCAATGGTAGTTTCTCCAAAATCATCTTTAACACTCACCTGAATTGTAAATTGCATCTCATGCCCCTTGTGCTCAGCGTCAGCACCAAGTCATGCTACGCAAGGAATTTGGCCCGCTATTTTCCTGTAATATTAATGGCTCCTGGCCAATTGTTTACGTAGTTTGTAATAGGTAGAAACCCCAAGACCAACATTTTCGCAAGCCAGTTTCAAATTGATCCCCTTAGCACAGAGTGCTTCGATTGCGGGGATTTTGTTCGAATCAGCGGCTGGCCGACCTGTCTTCTCACCCCTTGCTTTTTTCGCCGCTATGCCATCAGCTTGTCGCTCTTTAACAAGAGCCCTTTCAAACTGACTGAATGCAGACATCATATGAAGCTGTAGCTCTTGCATAGCGTTCACCTTACCTGAACTAAATGTCAGATTTTCCTGTAGAAAAACCAATGACACGCCTCTGTCCCGGAGATCCGTCGTAACAGAGCACATGTCCATCATATTTCGGCACATTCTATCAATCGATGAAACAACGATCGTATCACCAGGTTTGGTTACATTTAGCATCTCTTGGAAAAAGGGCCTGTTGACATCCTTGCCACTTGCTTTGTCAGTGTAGATTTTATCAATGCAAAATCCGGATCCTGAAATAGCCTCTTCTTGTCGGCCCGTATTTTGGTCCCTGCTGCTTACCCTGATGTATGCGTAGATCAATGTGAGCCTCTGATCTCTAATAATATAATAGAGATTTGTAGAATATTCCAGAAACGTAGATAAAGCCATACTTTATAGACAAAATACGATAGGAAACCAGATCTACGAAAAGGTATACTTTTAGAGAAAATGCCTACAACCATTCCTTTTTAGTTACCCAATAATCACAAACTCATCTATGGATGGCTTTTCCAAATCCAGCTTCGCAAAACCTTTGTTTACCTCATGGCGGTTAAAACGAACTTCATTGAGAGCTTCAACATAGGGAAGGGCCTCACCGATTGTCGTCGTCTCATCTGATTCGGCAAGAAATTGATAGAGTTCCATTGTTTTGTCGTAAACATCGCACACCGTAGCGCCTTGCATTCCATTACCACTCAGACAAAACGGTGTCTTTTTACGAGGAGATTGTTCCTCAATCGCTTCAATGCGAATATCGTGTTCCCAGTGAGCGAAGAAGTTATATTCGTAAGTGAATTTGTCACCAACATCGAATTCAAAGTCATCAATTTTAACCTGAAAGGCACTGTCCTGGAATGATATTCCACCATCATGGTAAATGCCATAATTTCGACCATAAATATGAAACGTATGAAGGTAATCATCGTTCCAGTCCTGGGCGATTTGGATGAGATAATGAAGGCTGGCTAGAGAAGTATCGCCGGTTATTCTAAAACGACGCCAAACCATGGGGCTGACACCTTGCAAAGCCACTTTGATAGAATAGGTTTTCATGACAGGTAACACTCGTGATGAAAGACATCAAAAAAGTATTCCTGTTGAGTGAGTAAAAGAAAGCTTCAATCAAAGTGCCCCACACTTTTCCATGCACTCCTTTATGGCCGGCCTGATTTTGAAGTTAATTTTAAGGCACGCAAAGTGGAGCCAAGAGCCGAGGTTCGCGGAGATATAGCGCGGATCTATTTCTACATGGCTGATCGTTATGGCTTGCGGTTAAGCAAGCAGGATAGACAACTTTTTAACGCCTGGTCAAAAAGTGATCCCGTCTCAGTCTGGGAGCGTGAAAAGGCGCGTCAGATTATGATTTTACAGGGAAATATCAATCGCTTTGTGGAGTAGAAAAAATGGCTTTGGAATCTGCGTTAAATAATCCTGATTTACCCTTCTCTGGTCATCCTAATGTTTCTATGCAAGAGGATTCTGGCAGAAAGAGCGCTAAAGAAGGGTTAGAGATGAGCAATGTTAATATTCGTCGTGCTGTTGATAATATTCGTTCAGGCACAACAATTTATACGGCTCTTATAGGGGTGTGAAGCGCAGTGGAACAGAAAACCGGGTTAAGGGTTCACAAAATATGTTCAGCAGGATTCCGTAATGGCCGTAGTTTTCCGTTTGTAGGAAGCCCTTCCACAATGAACTAATAGCGTCCGAGAAAGTTAAAGTGACTATGGCCCAAAGGAGATAGGAAAAATTCAGAACGTCCTCAGAATCTCAGATTACAACTTTTTACAGGTATTACGAACTGATGCCAGATTGAGAAGTCCAACTTTATGTTTGATGATTTTTTCATTACTCTGAAGCATAAGGGTTACCTTTCTTAGGTTTTAATGGTCAAGGTTTGCACCTCCATCAAAACGGGTAACCCTCCCTTTTTCAAGGAAGACTGTCAGATTAGGTCTGAGTTAATACACTTTAATAAAAGAATGGGCTGTCCTAGATAACTAATCCAAATAAGACAATGGGTTAAAACATACTTGGGGTCTAGGGAGCAATGGAACAGAAAACCGGGTTAAGGAGTATTCTGCTCTTGTTCTCTCTTGTATAAGCCTGCGTTCAAACTGGGCAAGGGCCGAGAAAATGTTAAAAACAAATTCGCCGGACGCGGTACTCTCCCTTGACAAATGCCATTTTTTTACGCGCCTTAATGTCGTTTAACAACAGATAAAATGTCCGTTTGTGAAAAATCGTTTCCTTTAAATAGGAGCGGAATATTTTTATTCATCGCTAACGCATAAGAAAAACAATCACCATAATTCAAACTAGCTGGATGTCCTGTCCCTTTACCAAATCGACGATAAGCAGAGAAAGCAAGATCACCCATTATTGCAGTAGTTTCAACAGGCTTGATATTACTTTTCAATAAATAGGAATCAAGTGCCAGTGTAGCGTTCTCACCTGCACGCGAGTATAATACAATTCGTGTTTCAAGAAGATTAGCGACAGAAATATAGCAAGCCTGAGTAGCCCCTATGATTTCGTTAAATTGTCGCCTCTCTGGTTCATCCGTTAAAATTGCAATAATTGCAGATGTATCAATAGCAATCATGTTGGTAATCCATGATCATCATAACCTAAAATTTCATCAGTAGATATATTATTGAGAATTGGTAAATTGGAACAATAAAGGGCAATATGATCAAGTTCTTCGGCTAGCTGTCCTTTATTTTGAACTTGCTCCACCAATTCAATTTTCTCTTGAATAGCGTTTTTGACAGCCCTAGAAATACTCATTCCTGTTAAACCAGCAAGCTTCTTCGCCATTTCGTGCGTATTATCGTCTTTAATATTTAACGGCATCTTTATTCCTCCATACTTCTATACTAGGAGGATATTTAAAAAATGCTACTAAAAAAATAGGGGCTTGTCGCTAACATGCTTTATGTCCGGTTTAGGGGTAACTATACCGCCCTAGGGTTTTCTGAGACATCTCAATCGGCTTAAATGAGCCAACCAGGAGATGTAATCATGAAAGAAGATCCACCCCCTTTATCGGCTTCCTCTGAGGATGAAGCAGCTCTGTCTATCAGCAGGTCACATCGTATGACACTCGCTCGTAAGCAAACAGCAATCATTCAGCTTCTCAAGGGAGAAGCGCTTGATATTGTTGCACGAGAACATACCGCTCATCGCTTCGACCTCCGACGGGGAAAAGGAACCGGCGTTTCCATTCGCAAAATCCGCTCATGGAGAAGTTCGTTGTCCATTGTTAACTCCCCGACTTTACATTTCAGGCGAGAGATCTCTTTGTCGCGCCCATCCCGGGGACGGGACTTGGGGTGTGAAGCGCAGTGGAACAGAAAACCGGGTTAAGGAGAAATTTGTAATATTGGGTCTAACACTCGCGCCGAAGTTTAATTTTCTGGATCAGAAATTTCTGGTATCTGGTATTTTGCAAATAGCAAATTATATGCTTCAACACCTAAATCTTGCATTGTTTTTTCTTCGTCTAGGGATAGCCTTTTTAACTGCTTATGCCCCTCACTACTTATCTGAGTTAAAACGCCTTTAGAATTTTGTCGTGTTTGTGGTTTTTTCCAATTCCTGTCAGGTGTTTCGGTAGTTTTTGGTTCAATTATTTTCTTTTTTCCTGATCCAGCTTGCTCTAAGGATTTCATAAAGTCCGACATATTAATTACCTATATAAGTAGCAAAATAAAAATTTAGCAATTTAGCAATAATATATATTATGTTGCTAAATTTCCTGTTCTTAAACCTAGAGAGCTCGAAATCCAATCCCAAAACGCGGTCATTTCTTTTACTGCATTTAAATGGCTTTTTTGTAGTTTTCCATTATTTCTAAGGAGGTCAATAAATTCTTCTAGGCATAGTCCTTCAGCTTGGCTCTGTCCTACAGGCTTACGTTGGTATAATGTCACTGGAGCAATCAGGCCATTTAAGCTTTTTACTACTTCAATTGCACTTTGTTGCTCATTCCCAACTAGTGGTACTTTATTTAAAATAATTTGGTGTGGCGCTTTGCTAAATTGAGCAATACTTAAAGCTGAATCAATCGCGGCAAGATCATATATATCTGGTACGACAGGAATTATTACTAGATCAGCGATTTTACATGCAGCAAGAGCAGCATCGGATGATTTTGGAGGAACATCTATAATTACGAATTCTATATTTTCACTTTTTGCAGCTTCTATGATTTTTCCTAAACGAGGAAAGGCCGCTGACATTATACCAAGTGTTTTATCTTTCCTGATATCTCCCCATACTTGGGAAGATCCTTGTGGGTCTAAATCGATTAAAACTGTTTCAACCCACGTCGGTGTGCCATACCAGCAGCATTTGTAGATAAAGAGGTTTTTCCACTCCCACCCTTCTGTGAGAAAACGGTAAGTATTTTCATCATTATAAAATCCTAATGTATTAGCAATATAGCAAATATAATATAACATAATATAAAATGCTATAAATAACAATTGCTATATATAATTAAAATTATAGTGCTAAGATGCTAAGATGCTAAGATGCTAAGATGCTAAGATGCTAAGATGCTAAGATGCTAAGATGCTAAGATGCTAAGATGCTAAGATGCTAAGATGCTAAGATGCTAAGATGCTAAGATGCTAAGATGCTAATATGCTATAGGTATGTTTTTTGTTCCAAGATGGACCGTATTTGAGCCTGTTTCAAAAAAGTTTAGTACAGGCTTTATTATTGTTTCAAAAGCTCGTTTCATAATTTAATCCGGTAAACCCCCGGCTATGCCGGGGGACTCTCAATGGTTTGACCGTTCCCACGGTCTTACATTTCTTTGTTTATTGACCAAAATAACAAAGGAATTAGCCGATGAGAGATTACAAAAGCCTTGCACATACGAGATGGGATTGTAAATACCACGTGGTTTTCATCCCTAAACGCAGGCAAAAAGTTATCTATGGCAACCTACGTCAGTATCTTGGTGAAATTTTCCATGAACTGGCCGGGCATCGCGAAAGTAAGATTGAGGAGGGCCATTTGATGCCGGATCACATTCACATGTGTATCAGCATACCGCCCAAACATGCTGTTTCAAAAGTCGTTGGATACCTAAAAGGAAAAAGCGCGATTGCCATAGCTCGAAAATTCAAAAATAAAGCACGGAATTTCAAGGGTGAAAATTTTTGGGCCCGTGGATATTTCGTCTCAACTGTAGGGCTCGATGAACAGATGGTGAGGGAGTATATCAGAACGCAAGAAGAGCGTGATAAGTACTTTGACCAAATGGATATATTCAATCCATAACCGCTTTAGCGGTTCCCAATTTGCCCCTTTAAGGGGCTCACCCGCTTAAGCCCCCGGCTTTGCCGGGGGTCATTTAACTTATGTTTCATAAGTACAAATTTTTTTTGGGTTATGAAACATATGAAGATAGGATATGCACGAGTTTCTACCGTGGAACAGAATTTGGACCTCCAAATTAAAGCTTTGAAAGAAGCTGGCTGTGAAAAAATATACAGTGAAAAACTATCGGCGTTACGAGTGCTACGGCCAGAATTGGAAGAAGCATTAAGAATATCCAGGGCAGGAGATACGCTTGTTGTTTGGAAGCTGGATAGATTAGGACGGCGGACAACGGACTTACTGGAATTTATTGAAAAATTAGGGGAGAGAGGCGTAGGATTTCACTCAATTTCAGACGGGATAGATCCATCGAGTGCTATAGGTAAAGCTGTTTTCACTATAGCGGCCGCTTTTTCCGAACTTGAGAGGGATATTTTGCTTGAGCGTACAAACAGAGGTATTGCCGCAGCAAAAGAGAAGGGTGTTAAATTTGGTAGGCCAAGGAAGATTGATACTGATGACATCAAAAACGCTATCACCCTTCTTGATACTCCCGATGTTGATGGAAATATTCCTACTTTGACAGCGGTTGCAAAAACCTTAAAGACAAGCAAGTCCACTTTGTCGCGAAGACTAAAAGAATACCGGTAATTGCGACGCTAGTACTGAAGTGAAGTTAGTTCTTTTTGTTTGAAGAAAGGGTGAAGGAGTTTTGCCCTGAGAACAAAAGGACAATCAAATGTTAGATTCTTTAGAGCGCCCGGTATTAAATGCGGCAAGTCTCGTTCCAGATGAGCTACGCCCTCAAATACTTCCAAAATATTTTGGTCGCCATATGATGCTTGTGGAGACGAGTATATACGGATTTTTGTCAAAAATTGCGCCTGAGTACAAAGGAGGCTACTGGGATTTATATGAAATTCCGAGCGGATTTTTTATGGCTCCTTCCCGTGAGGAGAGGCTGCGCTTGCAAATAACATCTAACTATTTCGACGCAGAGGTAAGCGGGGAGGCGGCAGGTGTCATCGCCTGTCTTTTTGTGTACTGCGAGATGGCCTGGAGAGAACCGACAAGCGGATTTTCAGACCTGTATCATAGTCTTCGCGACTTTGCTTCGCTTCACCCTGAAGCAAGCCAGATCTACAGCGCGATTGATTGAGGGAGAAGACTATGAGTGATATTAAAAAAATCAAAACCCGTATCCGTGCGCTTCTTTCCAAAACAACGGAAAATGGCTGCACAGAAGAAGAAGCACTATTGGCTTCATCGAAGGCGCAGGAGTTGTTGTCGCGCTTTGATCTTGCGCGAGATGATCTTTCGAAAGATGCATTCGTCGAAGTTAGCCGGGAGGGGATGAGAAAAAGAACTCGCGCAGATATGCTTCTTGGTATCGTTGCGGGTTTTTGTGGGTGTAAATTGTGGATACGCAAACCGGACTGGACCCGTCATTTGTTCGGGCGTGAACAGGATGTCGAGATTGCCTGGTATCTGAATAGTTTGATCTGGAGCGCAGTTCAGAGCGCAGTTGCGCGTTTTAAGGCGTCTGAAGAATATCTTGAATGGCAGGGGAGAAGTAATCGCTTGCAGAGCATCAAGGCTTTTGAGATCGGGATGTTGGCGCGTATCAGCGAACGGCTTGATGAGATGAAGGCGGAGCGTATTCGTTCCCAAGCCGGGGAGAATAGATCGCCGGACAGCCTGGTTGTTCAGCATACGGCCAGTTTGGAGAAAGCTTTTAGCAAGCTTGGTCTGATGGTTAGGAGCGCAAAGCCAATAAAGGGCATATATAGCTCACACAGAGGTGATCTTGCTGCTGGCAAGGAAGCTGGAGACAAGGTTTCGCTCAATGAGGGTGTCCGGTCTGAGAATAGCCCTGCACAGGCTTTGCTGCCTCGCTGATTTGCAGAGAAGTAGGTTCTTTTATTTTGAAGTAAGGGGTTGGAAGAAATTTCAGCCCCTTTTTCGAGACTTGAGAAACTTAAAACAAAGGTAGAGACGATGAAATACGGAAAAAAGCAAATCAGCCTTGATAGCCTCGTAATCTCTGAACACAACGTTCGCACAGAACAGGGGGAAGAAGGGTCACTGGAAAAGCTAAAGCTTTCGATTAAAACGGCGGGGTTGATTAATCCGCTAACGGTTTTCATGGGGAATGGGACGGCAGAAGTGATTTGCGGTGGGCGCAGACTTTCTGCGTTACAAGAATTGGTGTGTGATGGTGATCTGGAGAAGACCTACAAGGTTGATTGCCGGATTGTTCCTGATTGTGCTGATGTGACGAAGATATCCCTCATGGAAAACGTTGTTCGGGAACCTATGAAGCCGGCTGAAGAATTTGAGGCTTTCATTGTTCCTGAAAACTGCTTTCAACAGCTTTCAACAAGCTTCGGTTGGCGGGTCTTGAGGTGGAGGAGATTGCGCGGGATTTTGGAACGACAGTTCGCAATGTCGAGCAGCGCTTGCGTTTGGCGAATATCGCGCCCGATATTTTCGAGGCGTATAAACGTGGTGATATCACGCTTGATGTTTTGCAAGCTTTTGGTGCCACGGATAATCAGGATCGCCAGCTTACCTATTTCAAAGAGAATAACCACTACCATCCCTATTCGATTAAGAGTGCGATGCAACGCGAGAGTTATGGTGCAGATCATTGCCTGGTAAAATATGTTGGTCTTTCAGCTTATGAAGCTGCGGGTGGTGTGGTTGAGCGAGATTTGTTTTCCGAGGACGATGATATCGTTCTCAGTTCGGCGGATATTCTTGAGCGGCTTGTTGATGAAAAGATCACAGCGGCTTGTGATGAATACCTTGCTGCGGGGTGGTCTTTTGCGGAGCGGGTATCATCGTATTCGGAGACTTTCAGGACCTATGACAGAAGAGAATATTCAGAGACGGTTGATCTGTCAGATGCAGATCGCGCACGCATGGATGAGGTGTCTGCCGAGTTGGAAGAGTTCGAATTTTCAGACGTAAAGGACAGGGATCAAATCCGCGCGCTTTTGAGTGAGTACAAGGTATTAGAAGCAAAGCAGGACTTTTATAGTGAAGAGCAAAAGGCATCGAGCGGTGTTGTCGTTTTTGTTGATAGCGAAGGTTTTGTGGATTTTGAGTGCGGGCTTGTACACCGCAGTGCTGATGTATCCAAAGAGGACGGTGTTTCGAAAGAACCTGATGGTACGGGTAAGAGTTCCCCTTTAGGGCAAGAGGAGGGAGAAAACCCGGAGGATCCGAAATCCGCCGAGGTTGCTGCCCCGAGCTATTCGGGTGTTGTTCTTGATAGTTTGACGGCCATGCGGGTGAAGTGCTTTCAGGCTGATTTAGCCCAAAATCACACGCTTGCGCGTGATCTTTTGTTGTACAATCTGGTTAATGATGTTTTTGACAAATTTGGAAGTTGTGCTCTTGGTATTAGTTTGTCCAATAGGGGGGAGCGATTAACAGCCATTGAGGCAGAGGCAACACCTGCACAGCAAGTTCTCACAGACATTCATGACAGGCTCGAAAAGCTCTTTGATGTTCCAGATGATGAGCTGCAGACTGTTGTTTTCGGGTTGAGTGAAGCAGAAAAGAGCGAGCTGTTAAGCTATTGCGTGGCGACCAGTTTTAAGGATCAGCTTGGGGTGCGTCGTTCTAATACAGGGTCCCGGTATTTTGACCACAGCAAGGCTGTTAGTTCTGCAGAAATTTTGATTGGAACGGACATCAGATCGGGATGGGTGCCGACGAGTGAAAGCTTTTGTTCACGGTTATCGACAAAGAAGTTACTGGAAATTGGCGCGGAAATCGTTGATGATAACTGGGCGTTGTCGAGGGTCACGGAGAAGAAGACTAACCTTGCACACACAGTCGCTAAGCTCTTTGATCCTGACAACGCAAGCTTGAGTGCAGAACAACGCGCCCGCGCAGCCAAATGGTTGCCGTTTGAAATGATTAACCCTGATATGATTAACTCAAATGAGATTATTTCGGGGGAAATCACTTCCGTGGCTGTTCTGAATGAAGGCGTTGAGAGCGATCCGATAAAAGATAGCCCAGTCCCGGATTATCTGAGAATTGCTGGTTAATTCTACTATGATTTCCTCAGAATCTACTCAGGGCCAGACTTAATTGTCTGGCCCTTTTTTTGTTTCAGCAGTTCCCCTTTTTTTTAGGGCTTTTGTTGCGTATTTCATCTGCGCCAGAAGAGCAGAAAGTTTTTCTTTTTTGAATTTCATTCAAGGAGAAAAGTGATGTCTTTAGTCGAAACGCAGTACGCCCAAGCAGAAGTTAGCCGCAGTACGGGCATTCTCAAAGCCGCCCAGCTTTTGTTCGAAATGATGAGCAGGGAAGCTATTTGTAGTAGCGGACTGAAATCCGCTATGGATGCCGCTTTCATGTGTGAAGAAGGCTGGGATGGTTCGTGGAGCTTTAAAGATGCGTATGATGCGCTAGAAGTAGCGCAAGGGTATTTTGTGCGCAAGTTCGGGCCAGCTATTTTAGCGCAGTCGTCGTCAGATGCACTTGCTATGTTTTCCCGGTTGGCCGCGAGCTTACCAACACAAACAAAGCGTTCTGAAGAAATGGTTGAGCGCCAGCAATTCTCTACGCCCTTGCCGCTTGCCTATGTTGTCTCAAAGGCGGCGATGATTGGTTCAGGTGATGTTGTGCTGGAACCTTCTGCAGGAACGGGATTGCTTGCGATTTTTGGGGAAGTGCAGGGTGCGCGCCTTGTCCTGAACGAGCTTGCAGAAACCAGCCGCGCGTTGCTCACGGCGCATTTTCCTGCTGCGGATGTTTTTGGTCACAATGCGGAGCAAATAGATGATCGCCTGGATGAAGATATCAAGCCATCGGTTGTTTTGATGAATCCGCCGTTTTCTGCACAGGCTAATTCTTCACGCAAGAGCAGTGATGTGACGCTTAGCCACCTTCGATCCAGCCTTGATCGTCTTTGTGATGGTGGGCGTCTGGTTTTGGTTTCGGGAGAAACCTTCAAGCCTGCGGGGAAATGGCGGGGTGCTTTTGTCAAGTTGCAGGAAACCTGCACGTTGGCTGGCTCTCTTGTGCTGCCCTCGAATACCTTTGCCAAACATGGCACAGGTTTTGGTGTTCGGTTGAGTATTTTCGACAAAGTTCCCGCTCCGGACGCTTCTGCCTTTACGGGCTTTTTCGAGAGTGTTTCTTCTCTAAGTGAGGGGTTGGATGTTCTGGTTGCCAATCTTCCTGCTCGTGCGGCAATAGAGAGATTACAGCTGCACTCTGTTTCTGGTTCGGGAGGTGGTTTTTCACCTTCGGAAAGGGCTGATAAATCAAAGCCAGTGCTTCCGACGGCTTCTATAGATGCAAAGGAGATCGAGCTTGTTTTTGATCTTTTGGGCGATGATAGCCAGAGCGTTAATACGGGGGATGGAAACTTTCTGCCTTGGTCGTGTGAGCAGTTTGCTGTTGCCGGTGCACAAGATCACGTTAGCCAGCTTTGCCAGTCCT
Organism: Kiloniella sp.; assembly: GCF_965205715.1. Lineage (GTDB taxonomy): Bacteria > Pseudomonadota > Alphaproteobacteria > Kiloniellales > Kiloniellaceae > Kiloniella. The sequence goes on from NZ_CBDBHW010000001.1 coordinate 93,792, forward strand.
CGGCTATGGCGTCGGTAAAGGGGCCAGTACCGGGTTATCGTCCGATGTTGTCGGAGAGAATAGTTCGCGGAGGTTTGCTATCTGCGGCTCAACTTGAGACGGTTGTTTATGCGGGCCAAGCCCACAGTGAGATGTTGGAGGGGACATTTAGCTTGATGGATGGTGGGCAGGGGATTGTTGCCACAACAGCAGATGATCCGGATGGTATTTGTTATAGACAAGGTTATTTTCTGGGCGATGGTACGGGTGCTGGTAAGGGGCGTCAGATTGCAGGTGTTTTTCTGGACAATTGGAACCGAGGTCGCAAGCGGGGTATTTGGATATCTGGTAGCTCTGCTCTTTTTGAGGATGCGAGACGGGATTGGTCAGCGCTTGGCATGGATGAGACGCAAATTGTCCCGCTGAACCGTTTTGGGGCGAATAGCAAACTATCCTTGAGTGAGGGCATTTTGTTTACGACCTTTGCGACATTGCGTTCGGAGGGTTCTAAACAATCGCGAATAGATCAGGTGATTAACTGGCTTTCGAGAGAATCTGGGGACCAAGGTTTTTCCGGTGTTATCGCCTTTGATGAGGCACATTCGATGTCGAATGCGGTGGCAACTGACAGTGGTTTTGGCAAGGGGCAGAGTTCGGCACAAGGGTTAGCTGGATTGCGGTTGCAATTCGAGCTGCCTGATGCACGTGTGATTTATGCTTCAGCCACGGCGGGAACGGACATTTCTGATCTTGGCTACGCCGAACGATTAGGGCTTTGGGGCAATGATGCCAGGGCTTTTGCGACACGTAGCAATTTTATCTCCTCAATGAGCGAGGGTGGTATTGCTGCGATGGAAGTTATTGCGCGTGATCTCAAATCCATGGGGCTATATACATCGCGGGTATTGTCCTATGATGGTGTTGAGGTTGATCCCTTTGTTGTGGATTTAAGCGACGCGCAAACCAGGATGTACAATGTGTTTGCGGATGCTTTTGAGAGCATACACGCTAATCTGGAAGATGTTATTGATATGCTGAGTTCCGGGTTTTCTGCGTGTTCTGGTCGCGAACGCGGTTCGGCGCTTTCTGTTTTTGAGAGCACCAAGCAACGCTTTTTTAATGCTATTCTGACCGGCATGACAGGTCCTAAGTTAATTCTGGAGATAGAGAAAGATCTTGCGGCAGGAAATGCGCCAGTATTGCAGCTCGTCTCGACTGCCGAGGCCCATCTTGAGCGGTGCCTTAGTGATATTCCGGTGGGGGAATGGCACGATCTGAGCATTAACATCACGCCTGTTAATGCGGTGATTAACTATTTGGAAAGCAGCTTTCCTGTCCAGGTTTTAGAAGAGTATGAGATTGATGGCAGAGCGCATATGCGCAAGGCGGTTGACGAGGAAGGCAATCCCTTGATCTCACGCAAGGCAGTCGCGCAAAGAGACAAGTTGATAGAAAAAATTGCGAGCTTGCCATCTATACCGGGTATTCTGGATCAGATATTGCACCACTTTGGAGAAGACATGGTTGCGGAAGTGACTGGGCGTTCACGACGTATCTTGTACAATGGTGGCAAGTACTTTGTGTCGAACCGCACAGCGAGCAGCAATGTATCGGAAACGCAAAGCTTTCTTGACGATCAAAAGCGTATTCTGGTTTTCTCGGATGCGGGGGGAACGGGACGGAGTTATCACTCTGGATTGGAGTTTAAAAATCAACGCCGTCGTGTTCACTATCTGGTAGAACCCGGCTGGAAGGCTGATCGTGCGGTACAGGGTCTTGGGCGTACCAAGCGCACCAATCAGGCGAATGAGCCTGTATTCCGTCCGGTATCGACGAACGTTAAGGGGCAGCGCCGCTTTATTTCGACGATTGCGCGTCGTTTGGATGCTTTGGGGGCTATTAGCCGGGGACAAAAGCAGGGGGGCACCAGTAACTTTTTTAAAGAGAGCGATAATCTTGAGAGTGTGTACGCTAAACAGGCGTTACGGAATTTCTACAAATTGTTGTATGTGGGTAAGATAGATTTTGTCTCGATTGAGCGATTTGAGAAGCTCACGGGCCTAAAGCTAACTTGTGATGAGGGGTTGAGAGACAATTTGCCGCCGATACAGCGGTTCCTCAATAGAATACTGGCGTTGCGGATTGAGATGCAAAACCAGATATTTGATGTCTTTGATGCTTTGCATTCCGGTGTGATTGAGCAGGCAAAAGAGCGGGGTGTGTATCAGGTTGGTGTTGAGGCATTAACGGCGGATAGTTTGCGAATTGTGTCGCAAGAAATTTTGCGTGAAGACGAGATCACAGGGGCGGAAACCATGCTTGTCCAGATCGAGCGCCGGGACAAGCGCGAGGAGATTGATGTTTCCGATCTGGTTGAGAAGCGTGGCGGCAAGAGGGTCAAAAACGAAAAATCCGGTCGTGTTGGTATTCTCGTTCCCTATTCGAGTGTGATGGATGAGGATGGTGTTTTGCAAAAGCGCTATAAGCTGCATCGTCCCAAAGAGACCACCACACTCTATGAGGTAGAGCTTCTGAAGAGTTCGTGGGTTGATATAGATCAATTTATGTTCGATGAGGCGTGGAGAAGAGAAGTTGCTGATTTGGGTGACTACGAAACGCTTCGGTTTTGGATGGTCACGGGCTTGTTGTTGCCGCTCTGGAAGCATCTGGACAAAGAAAATCCCAGGGTGCGTCGTCTGAGCATGGATGATGGGGCGCAAGTGTTGGGGAGAATTGTCAGTTCCACAGAAATCAGGGCGATGAAATCTGCCTTGGGTGTAAGCGAAAAAGTTGATGTTTCAGCATCTGAACTATGGAGTGATGTCGTGTGTGAAGGATCTTTAGCTGCCCTTGGAAATGGTTTTGGTGTGCGACATTCAAGAGTTGGTGCAGCAAACCGTGTCGAGATCACATCGGGTTCTGGTTGGGAACAGTCCGTGAAAGAGCAGTTTTACGGGCTTGGGTGTGTATCAGAAATCATCCAGTACAAACTGCGGATGTTTGTGCCGCACAAAAGTGTGTTGGACAAAATACTTGAAAAATATGGCGTCCAGAGCGTTTCTTAGGTGTTAAAAAGGGCTAGAGAGGGTTTCTCTGGCTCTTTTTTTTGAGTTTTTTTCCTTTTAGGCATATTTGCAATCTTTCTTCTATAGAGAACCTACCTAGTATTAGCTCATATCGGCCCCGACGGGCCTTAGCGAGCATAGCTCGCATAAAGACGTGGTTCGAGTTTAGCAGCGATCTGACGCCTGAGCTGTATCTGATATTTGTACTGGCGCGGCCCCTTAGGGGGCCACAATTAGGAACGACCTCTCGGTCGTACTTTTTGGTTGTTGTTTCTCTGAAACAAATAATGAACTGCGTCAAAGGGTGGGTCCTCGCCATGCTCGCCGCGAGCGGCTGCGCGTGGCTCCGGTCCCCGCGCTAAAGCGCGGCCTTTGACCCAGCCCATTCTCTGCTTTCAATAAGAAAATGTTTGGTACTCACACCGAGATCAAATTCGTGAAACGTAATTAAATCAATATGTTACACGTGAAGCATATTTTAAAGTCAGGAAATTAAGCAGATGGAAAATACCCAGAACTTAACCAGCACAGCCGCAATGATTGAGGCTATGGAACTATATGGAACTCACCCTATAAGTCAGGAAAAAACTTTTAAAACTGATCTTTCAGAGCAAGAGCTAACCGATTATTTAGGGGAGTTGATGGGCGGATTGTCGGACTACTTGGAAAGCTCAGTTTTAGAAGATCAGTCAAGCGCAATCTTATCTGATTTTGTTAATATTTTGGCTCTTCTCCGCTTTGTTGAGTAGAAAAAGATGCCGACCGCCAAGTAACCTGTTGATATGTATGGTTTCTGATAACTTTACATAGAGCAGGTATATGACAATCAACATCTCGCAGCATATTTTAGGCCTCAAAGGGCAACGTGTAAATGAAATTAAACTGGATGACGGCGGTGTTAAGATTGTCATTCACTGCAGCCGAGACGCGCGTAGGAGGGCTATAGACCCTGCTACAGGCCAGAAGGGAAGCATCAACCAGCATGTCCGCCGACAAGTAAACGACATCCCCCTTTTTGGGTATCCTTGTGTGGTCGAGATTGAGCTGGCGCAGGTTTATATTAACAAGGGCGAACGCCGCATTGAGGGGTGTGATTTTGTTGATAAAGGGTGCCGTTTCACTCACCGATTTTGCCGACTGATCAGTGGATTATGTCGGCATATGTCTATTCAAGCGGTTTCCAGACATTTGGATATACGATGGGAAACGGTCAAGAATATCGACAGGGCATACCTTATTGAAACTCTCCCTACGCTTGATCCTGCAGAGCTAACTGGCTTGGAATATATTGGTGTAGATGAAGTTGCCCGGGCGAAAGGTCATGACTACATGACGGTGGTCTACGATATGGTTGGCGGTCATCTGATCTGGGTTGAAGCAGGCCGAACTGCCGAGGTTTTTTCAAGGTTTTTGAAACAACTGCAACCAGATACAGCCTGCAAAATAAAGGCCGTAGCGATGGATATGGGGCCTGCCTACCAAAAGGCTGTCAGAGAGTCCTTGCCGTTGGCCGACATAGTATTTGACCGTTTCCACGTCATGAAAAACTACAGCAAAGCTATCCATAATCAGCGTCGACTTGAGTTCAGAAAGGCCGATCCAAGTGGTAAAGAGTTGATGAAAGGGACGCATTATCTGTTGCTCAAAAATGCGGATAAGTTGAGTGAAAAACAAAGTGACAAGCTGCAAAGGTTGCTGGAGAGCAATAGCAACCTGAATGCACTTTACGTCTTGAAAGAACAGCTTCAGCTGCTGTGGAGTGCCGCTTCATTTGAGGCGATGGCGGAGCAACTGGAACGTTGGTGCCTGATAGCAGATCAGTCACAGATGCTCTATCTAAAAAAGTTCGCGAAATCCCTACGGAAACATTGTGTGGGCATCTGCAACTACGCCAAACACAAGCTCACAAGCGCCAGGATAGAGGCTGGTAATGTCAGTATAGGAATGATCCGTAAGCGAGCCAGAGGCATCAAGGATACCGAATACTTCAAACTCAAAATTAGACAATCATCCATTCCAGATAATCAATCTATGCTCTATTTGAAATCCTAAATCTACTCAACAAAGCGGAGAAGAGCCAATATTTTCAGCAGAAGAACAAACAGAATAGGCGTTGAGATTGACAAAAGCGGTTATCAAGTTAAAGACTTGATCGCAGCGCAAGACGGGAGCGAAATACAAGACACCCAACTACAAGACGCTCAACGGAAAATAGAAGCGTTAGAAACGCAGCAGTTAGCCCTTGAGCAGCTTACACTTTGCGCGGGTGATGTTTTTGAGAGTATTACGGGCAAGGCATGGATGCCTCAAAGCCGCCAAAGCCTTGTTAACAGGAAAGCTCAAACAGCAAGTATCATAGATGCAAGGGACTTTCTCAAGGCTCGTAAAGTCAATGAAACGCTTGTGCACTTACCCAAGGGAACGCCTGTTCTTTTTTCTGGTCATCAAAATACAACGGATATAGACAAGATCACGGAAATTCTGGACCGCATAGCTAAAAAAACGCCTGATATGTATCTGGTTACGACAGGCAACAGAAAAGGCGGCGATTTAATAGCGGGACAATGGGCCAAGACTAAAAAAATAGCTGTTTTGTCGTTTGGTATTACAGGCAATGGCAAGCGTGCGCCGTTTGATCGTAACCGCCAGATCTTCAAAGAGATAAGCCCCGTTTTAACTGTTGTTTTTGGCACTGGTGGCATACAGAAACACATCAAAGAGCTTGCCAGTGAAAACGGCTTGAAATCCTATCAGGGCGAAAATTGCTAAACCGCTTACATGGCAAGGGGCAGCAATGCCCCTTGTGCATGGTTGAGATTGACGAAAACCACAACTAAACATATATTAAGGATAGAGGAATTATATCATGGCCGCTTTAATGTACTTAGATACGCAAAAGATCACAAAAAAGCTAGTTGCGAGTGGTTTGACGGAAGATCAAGCCGAAAGCATAACAGACGTTGCGCGGGATATTACTGCTCATAATCTGGAACACCTAGCGACAAAAGACGATGTGCAAAAAAGTCATATAGCGCTTAAAGGCGAGATTGATAACGTGCGCACTGAGCTTAAAGGCGAGATTGATAACGTGCGCACTGAGCTTAAAGGCGAGATTGATAACGTGCGCACTGAGCTTAAAGGCGAGATTGATAACGTGCGCACTGAGCTTAAAGGCGAGATTGATAACGTGCGCACTGAGCTTAAAGGCGAGATTGATAACGTGCGCACTGAGCTTAAAGGCGAGATTGATAACGTGCGCACTGAGCTTAAAGGCGGTTTTGAAGCTGTTAATCAGAAGTTTGAAGCTGTTAATAAGAAGATTGAAACGGTTAAATCAGACCTAAAAACCGAGATATCGGAAAGCTCTAACAAAACAATTAAAACGCTTGTTTTGTTTATGGGGCTAATTGCGGTTGTCTTCAAGGTATTGAGCTATCTTGAATCTACGCCAACGCCTTAACAGGCAGCTTCACAATCCAATAAATTTGTGCGATATTAGAGTTATGGCTTATGACGAGCCATACAACCAGAGCCACCTTAACAGTCCGGCACCCCCGGCAACCCCCGTTAAGGTGGTTCACCTATTTTTTGTTGCTTTTCTTCGGAGTTGGGAGCGTCTAGGAACAGGTGTTATTTGGGCGCCTTGAGATGTGGATGGTCTCCGTCGCCCAAATAACACCTGCTGCGGCCAGCCAAACGACCCTGAATGGGGATAATTCCGTCCCCAAGAGGACGGAAGTGTGATGGTTTTCCACATTCTCCACAATCACTTCGCTCACGCTCGATCATATGGATAATGTGGAAAACCACCCCTTTATCCACAGTCAGGGCCGTTACAAGGGCTGGCCTTGCCCGCGCATTATGCGCGGGTTCCAAGACGCTCCAGTGTGCCAAAAATGGTTGGTCCGTGTTGGCGTGGTTGCAAAGATATTTTCTTATTTTTGAATCTTCGGAGAGCGCGTCGAGATAAGCGGCGTCTGCCCTACGGTCAGACAAGAGCGCCCATTGTGTTACACGAGGGCGTGGCGGCTTCAGTTGATGTGTTTTTTTTCTCCAGATATTGTTTATGGGTGAGGTGGTAGATCATATCGGCCCCCAAAAGGTTCGGCCCCCGAAAGGTTCGGCCCCGGCGGGCCTTTGTGAGCCATGCTCACACAAGTGCCAAGTAGTCCCATCGTTCCGCTGCGCTCTACTCAGGTAGAGACTTTTGTCGGTCTATCGACCTTTAGCGCCGATGGCGCATTGGCCTTTCCATGAAAGGCCAATGTCAGGACCACGCTACGCTGTTGTCGCGCCCAAGAGCGCGCCACTCAGAAGTCGTATCCCCATAATTTCTTTAGACGAAATCACAGAACGTTTTACGTTCTGCCCCTCGATCCAAGAGGATCTTCGGGATGGGTGATACCCCTCGACTTCATCGGTCCATTAGACAATTCCCCCAAAGCTCATCGCCGCTTGGCTAGTTCTTTTTTCATGTTTGAAAAAAGACATATCAATTAAGTGAAGAGGGACTAGAAAATGAAAAATATACAACAAAAACAAAATGTAACACGTGAAACATTGAAAACACACGAAGCAGGATATTGGGATGAACGCAAAGTAGCTTTTGCACAAATAGAGCAGCTAAAAGATCTTCATCGCAAGCTTGAGAACACGCCTGTTTTTGATGGAAATCACATCTCAAGTGCAAAGGGCTATAAAGAATATTTGGTGTTGAGAGATGAGGTGAATAGCGGTGTGGCTTGTGAAATAATTAACGCTCTTAATTTGTGTGAACTGCTCAATCTTAGAGTTGGCATTAACATAGACCGCCCATGCAAAAAACTTGATGTCCTTGCAGGCGAAATAACAGAACACGAACCCTGTTCATCAATGATTTACGAATGTTATGTCGAGAATTACCACAACCACCTTCTCTATAGGGCAAGCCAAGAGAGACTTAATCGGAACGAAACTGAAATATTAATAGGTAAGGTTGTTATTAGATCAGGATTATCTGAGCTACTAGAAAACTCTGCCCAAATATGGCGCTATGCCTATGATGCAAGATGTGAGGCAAGAGAAGCCATGGAGGGCGAGTACTAAGAAGTGAAGTCTGTTTTTAAAGGGGCTGAAATGCCCCTTTTAGAAGAAAATCAACACAAGGAATTTTGATATGGCTCTCAATCAAAAAACAGAAACCTTCATAGAAAAAGCCCTTTTTTTGGTTGGAGAAATAGCTGGCGCAATAACAGTATTTTTTGTTTTACCTGGCCTAATTTGGTTCTTTGGTATGGCGTTTGGGTTTAGATAAAAAAATAAAATAAATGAGCTTAAACAGTAGGTTGAAGCTTGTATTTGTGATAGAATATAAGCACAAAAAGGAAAAGAAAGATGCTTTTAAATCCCATGCCAAACAGACGACAATCAGAGACTTTTCGCCTGCCCGTTGGTGAAGCTGGTAAAGAGCAAACATTCTTTGTGACACTCGGAATAGTATCTGTTGGAAACAGGTTGGTTATTAATGAAGTGTTTCTCAAACACGGGAAGGAAGGACAAGCCCTTGATGCCATCTGCGATGATGCTGGCATCATCATATCAAAGCTCTTGCAGACGGGTTTTCCCGTCGCTGATCTTTGTCCCGGTATATCCATTCTTCCGGTATTTGACGCAAAAACTGAAAAGTGTCAGCCCGCCTCTATTTTGGGCGCAACTCTCCAGTTGATCGCCACCGAACAACAAGTTCTCGATAAGTGTTGTGGCTTGAGATCATCCGGGCTAGGGCTTGAGACTATCGCCAATTTGGGCTCAGATTAAATGAGACTATAAATTCCTTCCGGCTCACATTATTTGAGAATGGGCTCAAATTAACTGAGACAGGCTCACCCGAATGAGATTGAAGATTTTCAGAGCAAATAAAATTACTTAAATCAATGATACAAAAAGGATTAATTTTTTTTGTAGAGCTTAATGTTTGACAATCTACTAACCATTCTTCTAAAGGCTGCTTGTCCCAAACCTGCACTTTAATAAACGCATTTTGTACCTCGGTTGTGTTAGACCCATCAATGGCCACCTTCAAAGCGCTGACCGTTATGTCAATGAACTGCTCTTTTGAAAGGATGGCAGTTCCGGCTCAATCTTTGACCAACTCACCTTGGATTGGCACCAACTTTCGTGGGTCGGTCGAACCAGGTCAGAGGCATTAAGGATGCCTGCTTTAACATAGATCCGTCCGGGGTGCTGGGGGGATGTTCCATAAATTGGAGAACCGCAGTTTGAGCAAAAATAACGTGTAAGCTCATTTCCACTATCTGCAAACTTTGTGAACGAACCGAGTTCTCCAGAGAGGACGTCAAAAGTCTCCACATCAAAAGGGATAGAAACACCAAAAGCGCTCCCCGAGGATTTTTGGCAGTCAGTGCAGTGACAATAGACACCTAAACCAAGGGCTTTGCCGCAGGATACTGTTACCAATCCACACATACATGAACCTAAGTTTGGCTGGGACATACGGGATAATCCTTCACTCGTCGGTATTTGTTTTCATCAAACGCAACTGATTTGCCCCTAGTTTACCTGAGAGTAAAACTAATAGCGGTTAGACCCATGGAAATCCAGTGATCAGTAATGCTTACAAGAAAAGATAAGTGAAGAGGTCAATCTTGTTTAGTTATTTTTAATGGGTTTTCTTGTGCTTTTTGAGCGTATATTTCCCAGAATTTTGATCACCAGAAAAACCCTCGTTTTTCTTGTTCCATCAATAAAATCTAACAGGAAAATTTACAGTCTCATTCCAGTGAGCCTGTCTCAGTTAATTTGAGCCCATTCTCAAATAATCTGAGCCGGAAGGAATTTATAGTCTCATTTAATCTGAGCCCAAAATGGCGATAGTCTCAAGTCCTAGCCCCGATGATCTCAAGCCGCTACAGTTAGTCGCTTCAAGCCTTGCGCCTTTTTCTCAGCAATGAATCTACGCTGGTTTTCAAGGCTCGATTTCGGAGTCATATTGCGGTTCCTTGGTGGTGTTCTCTGCCCTTCATCCTAATAAAAATTTTGTAAATTTTGAAAGAGGCGCGTTTATACATGAAATTTGAATTTCATGTGAACGGCGATTTTGCGGGCTTCGATCTTCCAATTTCAGCCGCTCGGCTCTGATGGGCTGCGAGAGGCAGGGGCGCGGTCGTAGAGATCAACACAGGATTCCGCGCCGGCCCTAAAAGCAAGTTCGCGCTATGCGTGTGGAATGGGTTTGGGTCGAAACGCCAAGCGCACCGGAAATGGGGGTCCGGTGCGGGCCGTTTTCGTCAGGCGGAATTGTCCACCAGATCAAGCCGCTTTTCGATGCGGGCAAGGCGGGTTTGTATCTCTGCAATTGTGCTGTCTTGGGCCAGCTCGGTTTGCATGAAGGACACCATATGCCCCTTGATGGCTCGCACATCTGTTTCGAGATTTCCTAGCCGATTATCCACGCTGGTAAGCTTTGTTTGGATAGATTTCAGGTGCTCTAGGATTAGTTCGTTTGTCACGTTGTCGGTCATATGATTTTCCTTGTTTAGCTTTTGTTTTACAGCTTCACGCCTTTGCAGAATGTTTCAAACTGGCGGGCGACTTAGTATTTCTTGAACAGGTCCTGATGTGTCCCCGTTGCGATGAGCGACAGGGTTGTTTCGTCAAAATCATAGACAAGCAGCCAATCGCCTTCGATATGGCACTCCCACACCCCGGACCATTCACCTGACAACTTGTGAGGGCGCGCATTATGGGGCAAGTCCTGATCGAGACGTAGTAAATCGATCAAGCCTTGCAGCTTCGTTAGGTCTTTGTTGCGCTTTTGAAGTTTTTTGACCTGTCGTTTAAAGGCATTGGAAATGTGCAGGGCTTTCATGAAGCATCGGGTTCAGACAGAATTTCATCAAACAATGCTGCGGTTGAGCCTGCATGTTGATGCCCTTTACCCTGAGACAGTTCTGCAATGGCCGCGCGGGTTTCTACATTAGGGCTATGTAGGGAAACGGGTATGCCATCTTCGTTAATGACCGCATGATAGCTCATGTTGATAAAGGCACTTTCCGAGACACCGATGCGGGCTAAAATTGCTTGAGCCTGCTCTTTAACATCAGGCTTGACCCGCGCCCGAACGAATGCAGTTTTGTTGGTCATTACAAAGCACCTCCAAGGATGTTAGAAATAAAACGTGACACATTGTATCACTAAAAATCAAAAGAAACAATGCCCATGAAAACCAAAATAACCAATATATAACATGGACTTAAGAAAATGGCCGTAAGAAGCAAGCCAGCATTTGGATTGGACCATCCAACCAATCCCATCGGCATCTTAGGATGTGATATTCAAGGGGACTAAGATAATGCGTGTCATGATAGTCTTTCCCAAGCTTTGAGCGATGCCAGTACGAACCGTACCTAAATCCAAAAGTAGCCGAACCATCCGGAAAATTGCACGTCCAGTCATCAATTGAGTAAATTTCACAATCATCATATTCGTCGACAAACCACAGGACTTTATGCACAATTTGATCCCCTCGTAATTTATAGGTACTTGGGTTATGGGCCAAAAGACTGGGTTTCCCATTCAAAGGTAATGGAGTTTTTCTCGCGGAATATACGGTACGTTCTTCACCGAAATCGAACGTTGCTGCGATAAACCAAATTATCACTACCGATAATATCAATAAAACTATTGCCCTCATAAGGCTATCCTTTTGCAAAACGTCTCGAACTGGCGTTCCACCTTCGGACCATCGAGCGGAATGTTCTTGCCTGCGCACCAGTTGCGGAAATCACCCGCAATCAGGTTGATATCCTTGCCGCTGCCGTGGGTCTTGGCGATGGTCTGCCACGGCTCGGCATAGCGGATGCCGCCAGAGCAGGGAAGGCCACTACTGGCGTCTCTGCCCTGCCGTTCCGTCGCGCCTTGCGGCCTACCTTGGGGCTGTCCAGTTCGCGCTTGGTTGCCGTTGGGTCTGGCTTTGGTTCCCAAGAGATTTCAACGCTGGCAACAGTGCGCCCGATCTTGCGTGGCGTGGCCGTCAACGTGAACCTAGAGAGTTGATTTATTTCAGAAATAGCGGGTTTGAGAATATTGCGATTTAGGTCAGCAAAGCGTTTGGATTTACCCTGCTCAATTCCCAACATCGCGCGCAGCTGCGGCACCGTAAACACCTCGCCCGTCTTGTGTTTCAGACCTTGCAGACTGGCAAAATACTGGAACAGCAGAACGGAATATTTTGAGGTCATGGCAAAGGCCGTTTGACGGTCGAGAATTGCCCAGTGATTGGATTCTTCGGCCATGTCGCGGAACATCCGCCCAAAATACCACGACACCAGCACGTCACCCGTCAATTCGTGGCGATAGTCCACCATGCCTTGATCGAGCAGCCCGCCAATAGACCAGCGTTTCTTTTCCGGCTCGTCGTAAATAATTGTGGCCCCGCGCAATTCAGCAAACAGAGGCTTGAGGCTTTCTTGGTCGTGATGTGCCATGCCCTCGATTTTGCGGATGTCTGACAGGCGCATTTCGTGGCGCGTATCGTCGGCCATTCTGCCCCCTGCTTTACCAATCATCAGGTGCATCAATTTGAGGGCGCGAAGGCTCGGCGCGTTCTGCATGTAGACCCCCCTTGCAACCTCGGTTGGAAGGACGGTTTTTGTCTGGTCATAGGCGCGGTCAGCGGCCACTTGCGTTGTCTTTTTCATGGTGTGGCTTATTCGTGTTTATTTAACACTTGTCAATTCGTGATTTCGGCCCAATACCACACTTTTGCGGCCCAATACCACACTTGTAACTTTTTTAAGCCTTAAAAATAAGGGGTTTGCGCTCCCTGAACTTAAGAGAACTCTTGAACAAGAAATAGCCGGGGGTGTTTTTGGCTGTGGATAACTTCCGTTTTTGGTCCTTTTGGGATCCGTTTTGCCAAAATCCAAGTTTCGACCAGGTGGCAAAACCTGAAAAATTGCTAAGAGAAAAATCAGGGTCAAAACTGGCGACGTTCGGACTCCAATTTTGAGCAGCTCGCGGGATGGCTCGGAAGGCGCAAAAATCGGGTGCCGAAAATCGGGGTGCTGACGCTCCGAAATCGAGGGGCCAAAAACCCCCGAAAAACCAACCTGAAATTTTGCGGCAAATGCGCCCTTCTCAAAATCTCGGTTTTCGGGTGTGAAGCGCAGTGGAACAGAAAACCGGGTTAAGGAGAATTTTGCTCCTGAATTGTAAGATATCGATAGAATGTAGCTCGTGAAATCTTGAGAGTTGAGCATATCTTTTGGATACTTATAGCATGATTTTTATGCATTTCTTTGGCCATGATCACCCTTGGATCCTGAGCTGTAATGACCTTCCTTCCTCCTTTCTTCCCTCGGGCCCTCGCGGCCGTCAATCCAGCTTTTGTTCTTTCTTGTATAAGCCTGCGTTCAAACTGGGCAAGGGCGGAAAAAATATTAAAAACAAACTCGCCAGATGCGGTTGTTGTATCAATGACACCGTCACATATAGATTTAAAACCTATTTTGTTTTCAATAAGTTGTTCTATTAAATTTACTAAATGAGACATAGAACGCCCAAGACGATCAAGCCTCCAGACAAGTAAAATATCACCAGGTTTTAGCGCGACAATACAAGCATCTAAACCGGGGCGTGATGCTTTTTTACCAGACACTTTGTCGATATATATATTCCTCTTCGTGCACCCTTCTTTTTTCAGTGCATCAATCTGAAGATCCAAGTTTTGCTCGCTAGTGCTGACGCGAGCGTATCCTATAATTTTTCCCATTTTGGCCTACAAAAATTTTAATTGTCTTGTTTTGTAGCATAATAATGAGTTTATAGGATATTGATTTTTGAGACGGAAAGATGAGATTAAATATGTGAGGGTTTCTCAAAGTTTGAATTTGGTTGAAAAATTGCCTTAACAAAGGACCGTTTGATGAGAGTGGAAAAATGCCGGTAGAGTTTTTGTCTGATGAGCAACTAAAGCGTTATGGAAACTTTTCCTATCCTCCTTCCGAAGAACAACTCGCACGGTATTTTCATTTGGATGATACTGACTGCGCCCAGATAAAGAAACGGCGTGCGGACCATAATTTTTCAAGCCTTAAACCGGTTTACTGTTCCACCGCGCTTCACACCCCTATTACCTTTATGCCAAATATCAAGAATCATCTGAACATGTGTCTAAAAAGATTGCCCTTTTATGGGAGGTTCTATTCCGTGTTCTCTTTGAAGATTATTTGATAGCCCAAAATAATCGAACTCGTTTAAGCGGGCGTCTGTATGGTGCGGAATACCTTTAAGTTCGAGTGAATTTGCTGTCTGTACCTGACGGTTCATTGTGCCAGATAATATTCTGTCAAATTGTTTTGTTTACGATTATTTTGAAATTCCCTCAGGACTATATTTTCGTATTTCTCATATAAAATATTGTTAATTTCATTGCACTGATTATCGTTTGCCATCGTACGTCTCTTCATTTTGATAGTATGGTATATACCATACCATACTATACCATACTGTTATATAGTTCTTCGGCTTCATCTCTCAAAGCTATTTCAAAGTAACCTCGTAAGATGGCTTGAGCAGATCTTCCTGTTTTTTCAGCAATAAAATCGAGTCTTGCTTTATCTCTAGGGTCAATCAAAAGCATAGATCTTACTTTGGGTGTTGATGGTAAATTTTCCCATGGCCTTTCATTTAAGTTTGGCTCGCCGTTTCCGCCCTCAAGCATAGGATCTGCTCCATCTACAAAATTGTCAAATTTTTCATTGTCAATACTCTGTTGGGTAGCCAGAAGTTTTGGGCTTCTCATTTTCTTTTTCTCTGCCATAGTTTTATCCGTAAATAATATTGTATAATTTAGCTATTTCCGCTGTCGCTTTCTTAGCGGGCTCTTTGGACTGATTTAGGTCTCTTGCACCCTGCCCGTCTTGATAAGCACTTGCTAGTGTAGGACGAGACAGAATTTTTACATCTCCTAATTGGATGCAATCTAGCTCCTCAATAGCCTCTTTAGATTGTCCAAGGGCATTATGAACATTTAGCCCATCGGCAAGATTAAATATTGCTGTTGCAGTTAGGTTTGGATTAATAGCCTCGACTTGCTTAACTAGGTCATCAAGATCACCTAGCCCCCAAATATCTGCTTGACTAGGACGGCAAGGAGCAATCAAACATTCAGCGATAGCAAGGCTTGTGCGTAGTTCTCTGCTATCTTGTCCGCCACAATCAATAATTACATCGTCATATTCTTCTGAGAGAGCTTTGATTTTTTTGGCAAAAGCTTTTGCATCTGTTCGCTTGTCTATGGCAAGAGTGGCAGACTGAATTACGGGCTTGACTTGTTCGACAGTTCGCACGCTAGCCCACTTACTGGTTGTTTGCTGCTTGTCTGCATCAATTAGAAGAACGTTTTTACCTTCATGTACGGCGTAAACTGCTAGGTTAGCCGAAAGCATTGACTTGCCCACGCCACCCTTTGTTTGTCCCATTAAAATTATCATTTTCTTACCTTTAAATGGTATGGTATATACTAGGATATACCATACCATACTAGTATATACCATACTAAAAATAAAATAAACTTTAATTGTCTTATAAATGATGGATTGTAGGACAGTCTTGTTTGCTGTGAAAAAAGTGTAAAATGGTGTCTTTTAATTGTGTCCTATATTTAATTGTCTTATAATTGAAAATATAATTAATATAATACAGGACAATTATTGTGAAAATTGGTTATGCGCGAGTTTCAACAACAGAGCAAAATCTTGATACTCAAATAAAAGATTTATATGCGGCTGGTTGCGACAAGGTTTTTCATGAAAAGATATTTGGTGTGGCGACAATCAAACCAGAATTAGAAAATGCAATGATTGTAATGAATCCTGGTGACACTCTAGTGGTCTGGAAACTCGACAGGCTTGGTCGAAAAACTACTGATCTTTTGATATTTCTTAAAGATCTTCAGTCGCGTAAGATTAACTTTCAGTCAATTACCGATAGTTTGGACTCATCCAATGGTCCTATTGGGAAGCTTATACTTTTGATTTTATCAGCATTTGCAGAGCTTGAGAGGGACTTAAATATAGAGCGTACCATGCGGGGGCTAGAGGCTGCCTGGGCAAGTGGTAAGAGATCAGGGCCTAAAGAAAAGGTTTCTGATGAGAGTATCCGAATGGCTATGGATCTTCTGGAAAAACCCGATGGAAACGGAAAACATCGCACAGGAGCTGCGGTGGCAAAAATGATAGGTTTATCTCGATCCAGTCTTTACCGAAGAATCAATAAACTTAAAGCTGAAGGTGTTTAGTTACTTTTCCCCAAGCCCCATGTGAGGAACGCTTGAATGTTCTTCTTATATCTGAAGAGAAGAATGTTTTTCCTGGTTGAACCAGGAACTGGAGAAGAGGTCTCCGGTTCCGCAAGCCAGGAGAAAGCAATGCAAAAGTTTAACGCAGCGCAAGAAGTTACAAACAAGATCATAGAGGCGATTGAGAGCGGTTTAGCCGATGGCCGGAAATGGGTAATGCCGTGGCAAAGCCATGGGGAGTTGTCAATGCCATTGAATGCCTTGACGGGCAAGACCTATCGAGGCGGTAATATTGTTTCTCTCTGGGCCTCAGGAAAGACCTCGGGCTTTACTTCCGGGTATTGGGCGAGTTTCAAGCAATGGAAAGCGCTTGGTGCCCAGGTAAAGAAGGCGAGCAAGGGAACCAGTATTGTTTTTTGGAAGAAGTTCCACATCGAGGACGATGAAGCCCCGGCTGACGAAGAAAGCGATGATCGTAAAAGCCATTTAAAATGTTGGAGCTCGAAGGTCTTTAATGCGGATCAGGTTGAGGGCTGGGAGCCACCTGAAAGTACTGTACCTGACCATGAGGAAAGGCTTGAGAGTGCTGAAACGTTTTTTGCGAATACGGGCCTTGATATCCGCTATGGACAAGGCCAAGCCTTCTATTGTCCGGCTGAGGATTACATCGGTATGCCGTCGCGATCCTGTTTTGTTGCAACAGAATATGGAACGGCATCGGAGCACTTCTATTCTGTTTTAGCCCACGAAGCGGCCCATGCCTCGGGTGCAAAACATCGTCTGGACCGCGACCTTTCGGGACGGTTCGGCAGTGAGAAGTACGCCGCTGAAGAACTTGTGGCAGAGATATCGTCTGCGATGACCTGTGCGCTGTTGAATATCTCGCCTGCTCCGCGCGAAGACCATTTTCACTACGTAAAAAACTGGCTGGATGTTCTTCGAGGTGACAAATACGCGATTTTCACAGCCGCTTCAAAGGCACAGGCGGCAACGGAGTATTTACAAGGTCTTCAAGGGGAGGGGGAACAATGAAAATATATTTTAAAACCCCTGCGATGAAGATAGGCAAGCACGAGTGGCGCGCGATTGTCTCAGATCATTGTTTTCTGAAAAGCGAAGAGGGGGTTCCAGTGCGGATTGTTCAATACGAATGGCGAAAAAATAAGTGTGATTTATGGAAAGAGAGTTCCCGTTGGCCAACTTACAATCACCACGACGCATACAATGGTTTGCCCAAATCGCTCACGAAGCTCCATGAGGCAAATATTGAGGGGTTGAATATGGCCCTTGGAATGCTTGTACCCGTGAGATCGCAGGGGACTTTGTTTTAGGCCTGCTTTGAAGTGGAGGAGGTTCTTTTTGTTTGAAGAAAGGGCTTGGAAGAAATTCTGAGCCTTTTCTGGAAATTTTATGTCCACATCAAACGAAGGAATAGACAATGAAATACGGAAAAAAGCAGTACAGCCTGGATAAACTTGTAATTTCCGAGCACAACGTGCGGACAGAAGCTACGCAAGAAGGTTCGTTGGAAAAGTTGAAACTTTCTATTAAGACCGCGGGGCTCATTAATCCACTAACAGTTTTTGTAAATGACGGATCCGCAGAAGTGATATGCGGCGGGCGTCGGTTCTCTGCGTTGCAAGAGTTACAAGAGGCCGGTGATATAGACAAGAGCTACAAAGTCGAGTGCCGGATTGTGCCAGAAGGGGTTGATATCACGAAGGTATCGCTCATGGAAAATGTTGTACGCGAGCCGATGAAGCCTTCTGAAGAGTTTGAGGCGTTTCACAAACTTTCATTGGCTGGGATGAGTGTTGAAGAAATCGCGCATGATTTCGGGACGACAGTACGTCATGTTGAGCAGCGGTTGCGTCTGGCGACGATCGCGCCAGAGATTTTTGAAAGCTACAAGAAGGGAGATATTACGCTTGATATCCTCAAAGCCTTTGGCGCAACGGACAACCAGGAGCGTCAGCTTGCTTATTTTCGGGAGAACACTCATTTCTCCGAGTATCAGATCAAAAAAGCGATGCAGGTTGAAACTTACAAAACCAATCATCGTTTTGCGCGTTTTGTAGGGCTGAAAGCGTATGAGGGGGCTGGGGGTCTTGTTGAGCGAGATCTTTTTTCTTCGGATGATGATGTGTTGCTGATATCTCCGGAAATCCTGGAACGGCTTGTTGATGAAAGGATGGAGCAGGTTTGTTCTAAATACCGTGAAGCAGGCTGGTCCTTTGCGGAACGGGTGAAAGATTCTGATGAAATTTTACCAAGTTTTGACCGGAAGTTTTATCCCGAAAGGGCGGAGCTATCAAAAGAAGAGCTTGTGCGGATGGACGAGATTGCGGCTGAGCTTGAAGTGCTCGATGAGCAAGGTAATTTTGCTGATGAAACTATGGTTCGGGACTTACTGGAAGAGTATCGAGAGCTTGAAGAAAAGTGTGATTTTTTCTCCCCTGAAGAAAAGGCTGCAAGTGGAGTTGTGGTCGTTCTTGATTGGACTGGAGAGATAAGTGTTGAGCGGGGCCTTGTTCGTCGTTGTGAGGAAGAAGCTGATATAGATACATCTGATTGTGATGAGGGGGATAGATCCTCTGAAGAAGCGTCTGATGCTTCTTCAGTTGTAGGATATTCGGGCGTTGTTCTTGATCGTCTGACGGCAATGCGGGCTAAGTGTTTTCAGGCGGACCTTGCGCGCAATCCTGATCTTGCACGTGATTTTTTGTTGTACAGTCTTGTAATTGATACCTTTAGGACTTTTGTTGACAAGCCTCTGGCAATCAGCCTTGCGGCTCAGGGGGAACGGTTAGACGATGTGGAGATTGACGCCACTCCTGCACAGGGTGTTCTCTCGGCTATTCACGAAAAATTTGAAAAGCTATTTTCTGTTGAGGATGGTGAGCTGCGTTCAGTTGTTTTTGGTTTAAGCGAGACGGATAAGGTGGAGCTTTTAAGCTACTGTGTTGGGTGTAGTTTCAAGGCGCAGCTTGGGGTTCGTCGTCCATATACGGGATCGAAATCCTTCGAGCACAATAAGGGGGTGAGTGAGGCGGAGGTTCTGCTCGGGACGGATATCCGTGAAGGCTGGTCTCCGACGAGTGAGAGTTTTCTCTCACGGCTATCCACAAAGAAGTTGCTGGAAATTGGTGCGGAAATCGTAGATGATAATTGGGCGTTATCGAGATCGACGGAGAAAAAGATTAACCTTGCACATGCAATCGCACGTCTCTTTGATCCTGATAATGCAAGTCTAAGTGCCGAACAACGTGCCCGAGCAGCCAAATGGTTGCCGCAGGAAATGATTAACCAGGATATGGTTTGCCATAATTTGGTTATTCCCGCGTTTGTTTCGGAGACGGACGAAGAAGTAGCGGAAGATATATCAGATAGCTCCGATATTCCTGATTATCTGCAAGCTGTTTGATGTAACCAATAACCCTACACTTTAGGGCTGGACTTAATTGTCTGGCCCTTTTTTTGTGGCGGATTTTTGGAAGGGAAGTCAGTTTTTTCTTTTTTGAAGTTGATTCAAAGAGGAGAAAAAAATGTCAAATTTTCGGATAGAGCAATATTACAACTGTTGTATGGGCCGCAAAGAGCCAAATTGGAGCGAGTATAGCCATCTGGTATTAGAGGGCTGTATTTGTGAGGGGGAAAATATTTGCGGCGGAATTGATCGAGCGGGAGCGGAATTTTTCTCGGTCTATGGACGTCTGAAAAATGGGGCGAGTAAGGCGATTACAGATATTATTTCGTCGGTTGATGTGGCGATTGACGTTGCTGAAAAACACGCAGAGCGCTCACAGCTAAGGCTCGATGTTTTGTGTTAAAGGGCAATCTTTTGGGGTGTGTGCTGCTGAATCTGCTGCAGAGATTGTGTGCAGAACAGACGATATTCGAGTGAGCGCAGATTGATTTAGGGGTCAGTGGTTTTTCCTTAATCTCTCGTTGATTTAGGCAAAATAGAAATTTCAAGAACCTTTACAAGCCTTAATTTCCCCGCCTAAAGGCTCCTCGCGCAACAAATTAAGGCTTGCAAAGCCCCTTTGACAAAATTCCTTACATTTAGCCATCAACTCAAAGAAAAGGAAAAAGACAATGACAACAAAACCAACATTCACAGCTTACGAAATCTCTGATGGTGAAGACACAAAATACTGGCACAAGGTTGGTGCCGCCTGGCCTCACAAAGACGGCCTTGGATTTAATATCAAGCTCTTTGCCCTACCGGTGAACGGGAAGATTGTGATCAGAGAAAACAAGTCGTCTGAGCATGAGAGCTAGGCTTGAGCTATTACCCCTTCGGAGTGATCTCCGGAGGGGTATTTCTTTAATTGTGAGGAATTTTGTGTATTTGAAGTGAAGTGTTTATATCGGCGCATCCGCCTCTTTTTTTAGCGGTCCATAAGACAGGACTTGCAGCGATCTGATGGCGGAGTTGCTTTTGGCATTTTTACTGGCGCGGCCTCCTTCGTCGTCCACAATCAGGAACGACCTCTCGGTCGTACTTTTCTTGTTGTTTCTTTGAAACAAATATTGGAGAGGATCAAGGGGTGGGTCCTCGCCATGCTCGCCGCAAGCGGCTGCGCGTGGCTCTGGTCCCCGCGCTAAAGCGCGGCCCTTGATCCTCTCCAATCTTGGCTTTCACGGCGAAAATGTTTGGTGCTCAAAACGAGCTTAATTTAATAAACATTTTAGAAGGTGAAAAGCAGATGGAACAATCCCAGAACTTAACCGCAACAAGCGCAGCTATTGAGACAATGGAACTCTATGGAACTCACCCCTTTGCAGAAGAAAAAACATTCAAAGCAGATTTGAGTGAAGAAGAAGCCACGGATTATTTGTCCGAGATCATGACAAGCCTTGCAGATCAGCTAGAACATTCTGTTTTAGATGATCTCACAAGCGTGATTTTGTCGGACCTTGTGAACATCTTTAACCGTAGAGCTAATTCTATCGGGGTAAAAATAGATAAAGAAAGCTATGGAATTAAGGACTTGTTAGCCTCACAAGATGGTAGTGAAATTAACGATACGCTTTTACAGGATGCACAGCGAAAAATGGAAATTCTGGAAGGCCAACAATTAGCACTGGAGCAGTTTTGTCTTTGTGCGGGAGAAGTGTTTGAGACGATTACAGGCAAGGCATGGATGCCCCATACCCGCCAGAGCCTTGCTAATCGTAAACAACAAACTGCAAGCGTGATTGATGCCAAGGACTTTCTCAAGGCGCGTAAAGTCAATGAAACCTTGGTCCACTTGCCTAAAGGAACACCTATTTTATTTTCAGGTGATCAAAAAATAACAGAC
The DNA here is from genome assembly GCF_965205715.1 of Kiloniella sp. Lineage (GTDB taxonomy): Bacteria > Pseudomonadota > Alphaproteobacteria > Kiloniellales > Kiloniellaceae > Kiloniella. Next base: position 115,445 of record NZ_CBDBHW010000001.1, read on the forward strand.
ATGGACAAGGTAACAGGTGTTCTTGATCGACTTTTGAAAAAGTACGCAGATATGTATCTGGTAACAACGGGCAATGCTAAAGGCGGGGATTTGATTGCAGGACAATGGGCGCGAACAAACAAAGTACAGGTTGTGCAATTTGGTATCCGTCAAAAGGGTAAAAAAGCCCCCTTTGATCGTAATCGCGAAATTTTTACCGAATTGACCCCAGCCCTAACTATTGTTTTTGGGCAAGGCGGGATTCAACAACACTTGCGGAAACTGGCAAAGGAAAACGGGTTAAAATCCTATCAGGGTGAAGATTGCTAGAGCCTTTAGGGAAGGGGGCGTAGTCTGCCCCTTTCACTTTGTTTTGATTGACTAAAATTAAATGAGAACTTATATATAGCTAATGGGAAAAAGATATGACTGATACATCTATGAATGAGCGTATGGCAAAATCAGAGGGCAAAATGGAAGGAATTGAAATATTTCTACCTAAGTTACTTGCCCGTTTTGAGCATATGGAAGAGTCTATCAAAGGTGACTTTAAAGACTTAAAAGCTGAATTTAAAGACTTAGAGCAGAAGACTGATGCACAGTTTAAAGGCTTAGAGCAGAAAATAGATACTAATCGTGCTGATAGATGGATGCAGACAATAACCACATTAGGAGTAACAGCGGCGATGCTTGGTGTAGCTATTGCTGTTTTAGGCGGCTTTTCCACATAGTCAGGCCGCTAATTTTAATAAAAACAAAAGCCGTTCTAATATTTAGAGCGGCTTTTCTTTTTTAGGTTTTGTGCTAAGGTAACTTAATGTCCTTTTCCCTTAAAGGTCATATCTGCGAAGCCGCTTTGCTATTCCCTGGAACCCCCTTTGATGATAGCAAAGCGGTTTTTTTCGTAGGATTTTACTTTCCTGCTAACTCTGGACTTCCTAAATCTTTTGATTTTCGCGGCTTTGAGATATGGAGGTCTCCAGCTCGCGAAAATCAAAAGACTGCGACCAGCCAAACGCGATAGCCTGTGGATAATACGGCCCTAAAGGTCCGTAGCGGGGTTATTTCCCACATTCTACCCAATCACTCGCTATCACTCGATCATGTGCATAATGTGGAAAAAACCCCTTTATCCATAGGCGATCCCGTTACAAAGGCTGGTCTTGCTCGCGCACTATGCGCGAGTTAAGGAAGTCATGCTTCACCTGAAAGTATGAATGTTCTGAATTGGCTGGAGTATTTTTTGTTTAATTGAGTTGGCCTTATGGCCAACAGATACGCCCATTGGCTTTGCCCAGGGCGCGAGGACACCGAGGGTTAAAGTTTCTGGCACTTCTCCGCTTTGTTGAGTAGATTTAGGATTTCAAATAGAGCATAGATTGATTATCTGGAATGGATGATTGTCTAATTTTGAGTTTGAAGTATTCGGTATCCTTGATGCCTCTGGCTCGCTTACGGATCATTCCTATACTGACATTACCAGCCTCTATCCTGGCGCTTGTGAGCTTGTGTTTGGCGTAGTTGCAGATGCCCACACAATGTTTCCGTAGGGATTTCGCGAACTTTTTTAGATAGAGCATCTGTGACTGATCTGCTATCAGGCACCAACGTTCCAGTTGCTCCGCCATCGCCTCAAATGAAGCGGCACTCCACAGCAGCTGAAGCTGTTCTTTCAAGACGTAAAGTGCATTCAGGTTGCTATTGCTCTCCAGCAACCTTTGCAGCTTGTCACTTTGTTTTTCACTCAACTTATCCGCATTTTTGAGCAACAGATAATGTGTCCCTTTCATCAACTCTTTACCACTTGGATCGGCCTTTCTGAACTCAAGTCGACGCTGATTATGGATAGCTTTGCTGTAGTTTTTCATGACGTGGAAACGGTCAAATACTATGTCGGCCAACGGCAAGGACTCTCTGACAGCCTTTTGGTAGGCAGGCCCCATATCCATCGCTACGGCCTTTATTTTGCAGGCTGTATCTGGTTGCAGTTGTTTCAAAAACCTTGAAAAAACCTCGGCAGTTCGGCCTGCTTCAACCCAGATCAGATGACCGCCAACCATATCGTAGACCACCGTCATGTAGTCATGACCTTTCGCCCGGGCAACTTCATCTACACCAATATATTCCAAGCCAGTTAGCTCTGCAGGATCAAGCGTAGGGAGAGTTTCAATAAGGTATGCCCTGTCGATATTCTTGACCGTTTCCCATCGTATATCCAAATGTCTGGAAACCGCTTGAATAGACATATGCCGACATAATCCACTGATCAGTCGGCAAAATCGGTGAGTGAAACGGCACCCTTTATCAACAAAATCACACCCCTCAATGCGGCGTTCGCCCTTGTTAATATAAACCTGCGCCAGCTCAATCTCGACCACACAAGGATACCCAAAAAGGGGGATGTCGTTTACTTGTCGGCGGACATGCTGGTTGATGCTTCCCTTCTGGCCTGTAGCAGGGTCTATAGCCCTCCTACGCGCGTCTCGGCTGCAGTGAATGACAATCTTAACACCGCCGTCATCCAGTTTAATTTCATTTACACGTTGCCCTTTGAGGCCTAAAATATGCTGCGAGATGTTGATTGTCATATACCTGCTCTATGTAAAGTTATCAGAAACCATACATATCAACAGGTTACTTGGCGGTCGGCATCTTTTTCTACTCAACAAAGCGGAGAAGAGCCAAGTTTCTCCGTCTAAATATTAGCTTGTTGCTACATCAAGCCAAGTTTTCCCTTACGTCCGCTACGCTCTACTCCGGTAGAAGGGGAACCAAGGGCTGTTGCCCTTTTCTCCCCAAAGAAAAAAAGACACAACCGTGTCCTCGCCCCAAAGAAGGGGCTGCGGGCCGCACCACTTGTGTATTTTTTTCTTTTCCCCTTCCAATCCCATTCCTCGCCGGAAGGTCAGGGTTGATGCTCAACATCAACCCATATCAATTAAGAGAAGTGGATTAAGAAAATGGAAAATACAGTGCAAAAACAAGATGTTACACGTGAAACAATCAGATCACATGAAACAGGATATTGGGATGCACGCAAAGAAGCTTTTGCCCAAATAAAGCAGCTAAAAGTTCTTTGCCGTCAGCTAGAGAATTGTGAGCGTGACGTTAACCGCACCTATTTTTGCATGATGTAAGGTGTTACGTTGTTTCTGTTGACGTTCCAGGGCAGCAGAGCTTCAAAGTCTTCGACGGTTTTTGCTTTAGGTAATTGGGTAAAAATGTGTCGAAGATATGAATATGGCTCGATCCCGTTAGCCTTGGCGGTCTCGACGATAGAGTAAAGATTTGCACTGGCCTTGGCACCATTTTGGGATTTTGAGAACAGCCAATTTTTCCTTCCTATTACAAACGGCTTAATTACGCGCTCCATTTCATTGTTATCAATTGGCAAGCGGCCATCATCAAGGTAGCGAATGAGCCGAGGCCACTGCTTATCAATGTAGTGCAAAGCCTTGCCAAGTAACGATGTCGGCGGCACCGACGATTTGACCTTGGTAATCCACTCTCTCAAGTCTTTAAGGATTGGTTTGGCCTTTTCCTTGCGTAATAGCCGACGTTCGTTATCGCTCATGTTTTTTGCGAGCTTTTCAATGCGGTACAAAGCTCTGATGGCCTCCATGGCATGATCGGCAAGGCCGGGTTTTCGCCTTTTGGACTTCTTCCGTGCCTTGATGACATCATTGAACTTACGCCGGGCGTGAGCCATGCATCCGACGCCGATGATTGTGCTGTCGGATGTCACATTCAGATAGACCTGATATCCATCACTAACAAGATACCCAGTGTAACCTTCCAACAATCGCCTTGCCACATCCTCCGCCCTGGAGGGATCGTAGTGGAACAGGATCACTGGCTGGTCCGGAGGGCCTCCTTTTTGCCCCCACATGTAGGATTTGCTTTGAGGTTTTTTCCCAGGTTCTTTCAAGACCTGAACGCCAGTCTCATCCATGGCAATGATATCGTAGTTTAGGAGATGGTCGGTAAACAGATTAATCAGGGGCTGAACAAGATCACCACATTTGATCACCCACCGCGAGAGTAATGTACGGTTAAACTCCACACCGGAGCGGTTCAGAACAGGTACCATACGATAGAGAGGCAGGCCATCCACATACTTTCCCGTTACCACATAAGCAAGAAGTCCAGCAGAAGCGATGCTTTTGGGGATGGGCTGTGGTGGCAAGGGCGCGATTGTTACGCCTTCTTCGCATGATTTACAGGCGTATTTGAAACGCACATGCTGAAGAACCTGCATTTTAGCCGGAATTATATCCAATTGTTCGGTGACTTCTTCCCCAATTCTGGCCATAAGACCACATCCGCAAGCGCAAATCTTTTCTTCTTCGGGGATATCGTGTTCAATCCGCACACGGGGCAAGTCTTTTGACAAAGAGCGGCGTCCACCCCTTTTACGGGTATGAGCTGGAACTTTGATCTCTTTATCATCGTCTTCTGCCCCTGTGTCGTCCTCAGCCGCTTCCTCTGCTTCATCAAACAAGAGACCTTGCTCTTGCGGGGATGTCTTCTCACTGGAAGCGGCAAACTGCTGATGACGCAATAATCTGTTTTGCTCTTCAAGAATATCAATACGCGCATGAAGACCACCTATTAAAATACGTGATTCTTCAAGGCTTTCAGGGAAAGAAATGGGCGCTTTTGACATAGCCGAAGTATACCAAATTTATACTCTTCAAAACAGTATAAAGTGCTGTAAATATTTAATATATCTCCGAATAATTTACAGGCTTATGCTCTTTCACATGACGGAGGTCAACACCATCCAGCAACCAGTTCAATTGGCGACCACTGAGCTCTATACGGGCTCCTTTGCTCAAGTGTCGTGGCCAATGAAACCGATCTTTTTCAAGGCTCTTTTGCCACAAACAAAATCCGTTTTTCTCCCAGTAAAGTAACTTGACCTTGTTGCTTAGACGATTAGAAAAAACAAAGAGGTAGCCAGAGAATGGATCAAGGCTGAGGATGTCGTCAACAAGCATCGACAAACCATTTATGCCGCGACGAAAATCAACGGGATTTGCGCAAAGATAAATGACGGGCAAAGCATCTGAAGGCCGCCGCATCACAGACCTTCAAGTGCATCTACAATAGATGTTAAATCCGATGTTCTCCCCGAAACAGGCCATTTGACTTCTAGCCCGTTACGAAGGCAAACCTGACAATACAATAAGCCTGGGCCATCAGCTGAACCATTTACAATCTTGTGTAAATTTTCATCTCGACTAGAAACAACAAAAAGACCCCGCTTAACAAGCTCCCCCTTTTGATGATAAAAATCCTTCAGGTCAAGATCGTGTGCCTCGGCATAAGCTTTCATGCCCACCCCGTTTAACTCACACGAACGCGCATGCTCAAGCCAATGGAATTCTGTTCGCGATAAATCGTTCTCAATTGCTGACATTAAACGCTCCATTCAAAAGAAAAATGAAGCATAACCATTATTCATTAGCTCAAACAGATGCGGTTAACGTCACGCTCACGTAACAACGTACTACTCGCCAAAAATTTTACATCCCCCAAACCAAAGCTATCCTGAACATAATTTTTGTTACCAACGTATCTTACGGCCAACAAAACAAGTCCCACAACAGCACTTGAAAAAACAAGCTCCACAGCCGTAAACATTACCCAATTCAAGCTCCAGTGATAGAGTAAGGCAACCAAACCTAACGGCAAAGTCAACACATCCGGTAAATATCCTGTTCGCGCATCGATGTACGCCAAAGCAAAAACCAATAACACAATTACCACCGTTAATGCAGCCGTTAGGGTTTCCAAATTAGTTACTCCAAGACAAATTCTATGAGTTCTAAATCTTCGTGAGCGTGACGTTAACCCCATCTTTTTGAGTTAAGTCGCAGCAAGTATGCTTCATTTTTTCCTTATGAATGGAGTAGCTTAATGTCCTCAGTTGATCAAAAATTATCGCCTACAGAAATTCAGTGGCTGTCTCATACGCGTATCTGTGATCAGAGTGGACTTGGGATGAAAGCTTATGCCGAGGCCCACGATCTTGATCTGAAGGATTTTTACCACCATAAAGGTGAACTGGTTAAGAAAGGTCTTTTTGCTGTTACAGGTGTGGATGAAAATTTGCATCGGGTTTTATCTGGTTCAGAAGATATCCCAGTACGACTGCATTGCCTGGTTATCTTGCGCAACGGGCTTGAAGTTAACTGGCCTGTGTCGGGCCGGACATCAGATATGACATCCATTGTTAATGCCCTTGAAGGTGTCTGATGCGCCGACCTTCGGATGCTTTGCCTGTTATTTATCTTTGCGCGAAGCCTGTGGATTTTCGCAAAGGGATAAATGGCTTGTCCATTCTTGTAGATGATATCCTGAGCCTTGACCCATTTTCAGGTCATCTCTTTGTTTTCAGCAATCGCCTAAGCAACAAGATAAAAATGTTGTATTGGGAAAAGAACGGATTTTGTATGTGGCAGAAGAGCCTTGAAAAGGATCTATTTTCATGGCCTGTTCATTTGAGCAAAGGAGCCCTGATTGAGCTCAATGGCAGGCAACTGAACTGGCTTCTGGATGGTGTTGATCTTCGCCATGTGAACGAGCATAAATCTGTGAATTACTCGGCAATATATTAAATATTTATAGTACTTTATACTATTTTGGTGAGTATAAATTTGCTATACTCCGGCTATGTCAAAAGCGCACTCCAACCTCCTGGAAAGTAATGAAGAATTGCGGGTATTAAACCGTGGGCTTCATGCGCGTATTGATATTCTTGAAGAGCAAAACAGGTTGTTGCGGCATCAACAGTTTGCCCCCTCCAGTGAGAAGTCAGTCCCTGAACAACAGGGCCATTTGTTTGATGAAGCTGAGGAAACGGCTGAGGATGGCACCGAGACAGAAGACGACATTGGGGAAATTGCAGTTCCAGCTCACACTCGTAAAAAAGGTGGGCGCCGTTCTTTGTCTGAAGACTTGCCTCGTGTCCGGATTGAGCACGATATCCCAGAAGAACAAAAGCTTTGCGCCTGCGGGTGCGGCCTCATGTCCAGGATCGGGGAAGAAGTCACCGAACAATTGGATATAATTCCCGCTAAAATACAGGTGTTACAGCATGTGCGCTTCAAGTACTCCTGTAAATCATGCGAAGAAGGCGTAACAATTGCACCTCTGCCGCCACAACCCATACCAAAAAGCATCGCATCCCCAGGGTTGCTGGCTTACATCGTAACGGGAAAGTATGTGGATGGCCTGCCCCTCTACCGTATGGTACCTGTTCTGAACCGCTCCGGGATTGAGTTTAACCGGACATTACTCTCCCGGTGGGTGATCAAATGTGGCGATCTGGTTCAGCCCCTGATCAATCTGTTTACTGATCACCTTTTAAACTACGATATCATTGCTATGGATGAGACCGGGGTTCAGGTGCTGAAAGAACCAGGGAAAAAGCCTCAAAGCAAATCCTACATGTGGGGACAAAAAGGTGGGCCTCCGGATCAGCCGGTCATTCTATTCCACTACGATCCATCCAGGGGAGAGCACGTGGCAAAGGGATTGCTGGAAGATTACACCGGTTATCTTGTCAGTGACGGGTATCAGGTCTATCTGAATGTGACATCCGACAGCACAATCGTTGGGGTTGGCTGCATGGCTCACGTTAGACGCAAGTTCAATGATGTCATCAAGGCACTAGAGAAATCCAAAAAGCGAAAACCTGGTCTCGCCGACCATGCTATGAAAGCGATCAGGAGCTTATACCGTATAGAGAAACTGGCCAAAGACATGAGCAATCACGAACGTCAGAGATTGCGTGAGGAAAAGGCCAAACCAATCCTTGAAGACTTGAGAGAGTGGATCACCAAAGTTATATCGACGACCCCGCCGACATCGTTACTTGGTAAGGCTTTGCACTATATCGACAAGCAGTGGCCGAGGCTCATTCGCTACCTTGATGATGGCCGTCTACCAATTGATAACAATGAAATGGAGCGCGTAATCAAACCATTTGTTATAGGAAGAAAAAATTGGTTGTTTTCAAACTCCCAGAACGGGGCAAAGGCCAGTGCAAATCTCTACGGCATAGTGGAGACGGCTAAGGCTAACGGCATCGAGCCATATTCTTACCTACGACATATTTTTACTGAGTTACCAAAGGCTCAAACCGTCGAAGACTTCGAAGCTTTGCTACCCTGGAACGTCGACAGAAACAACGTAACACCTTTCATCAGGCAAAAGAACCTGTAGTTAACGTCACGCTCACAAATCTTCCAGTATATCATCGACGACATCATTAGAGCTTACTTCAGTGCCGTCAGCTTTAAGCGGAGTTGTCAGCCCTTGAGGCTTATTCTGGGACAACTCCGGGAAAGGCTTTCCCATAACAGCCTTGTAGTTTTCGTCGTAGTTCGTGGTGTTTTGGTCGTGGTTGATCTTTAGGCCCTTAGGCAAAACAAGATCAGGGCATTTCTCCAAGGCCCACGCAGGCCAGGTGTCTTGTAAATGACCGACAACCAAACGACGCCATCCTTTTTTACGCTTATACCATCGTTCCAAAATGTTATTTTTCTCATCGTAAACAGGAATGGAACGCGTATCGTTACCATTGGTGGTTAGCAGAATACCTGAGCCAAAAAACTGTTTGGTCAGACGCCACTTATTCCATTTAGGGTGGCCCTGAAAGGTTTTGTATTTGAGTGTTGTCGAATTTTTTGAAACTGGTCTGGCCGAACATTGGAACTCTGTTCCATCTGATGCGAGATAAGATACGAAAGGCAGCTTTTTTGCTTCATTTGAAATTTCCCAGAGCGGTGTTTTACCAACAAAAACCTTACCAGAGAGAATTTTTTCAAATTCTTCGATGCTGTGGCTGTTTTGTGGTTTGGCATAGGCTGTACCTGAAATAACCAGGCCAACTATTGCAACTAAGTTAAATATTTTTTTCATTTTAAGCTCCTAAAACTTATTACTTCTATCGCGGCCGGCGTCTGCATCGCCATTACTGGGGCCTTCGTGGTCGTTTGTATCGCCGTCCTGAGCGGTTCTTCCATCGCCGTCATGATCGCGTCCATTGTCGTTATCACCACCGCTTGAACTGCCGCCCCCTGAGCTACCGCAGGCGCCTGATGTACTTGAAACAAAACGGCCACCTTGACTACATCCACACCATTTCCGGCCTTCTTCTCCGCCGCCTTCACGTGTTCTGCAAATGATTGGTATTTGCCGACAGGAGTATGCTGTCGTCTCCCACGCAGGTGCTTCATAGGTCCCTGTTTTGTAGTCAGTGAGAGTGCGCAATTGAGTTTGGCTGATACTGCCAGTATGCCCCGCAGGACAACCCACCGTTCGGTTAACCTGCTTTGTACATTCCATAAGAGATCCGCTCTAAAAATATCAGGAAGCTATTTTCAGTCATTCAGCAGCTATTGGTGTAATCTTTTTTATCGCTCTTCCTTTTTTTGCTTCGGCGATTTTTAGATCATATTTATTTTGTAAATTTAACCACATTCCTCTTGTTACAGAGAAGTACGCTGAAAGACGCAAATCCATTTCGGCAGTAATAGATCTTTCTCCTTTGAGAATTTTTCCAAGCCCAGATTGACCCACACCAATTTCTTTGGCTAGCCTATAAGCCGTGAGAGCATACTCATCCATATAAAGACCGGAAAGAATTTCACCTGGATGAGTAGGTGTCTCAGGTTCCGTGACAGGGTATGTTGCTTGACTGGTCATGTTAAGTCCTCATATATCTCTGGAAACAGTTATCAAGAATGATAGTCCACAATCTGCACTCTGTGGGCGTTGTTGTCTTTCCATTCAAACACAATACGCCATTGGTCATTAATTCTGATCGAATACTGATGCCGACGATTGCCTTTCAACTTTTCTAATCGGTTTGATGGTGGTTGGCGTAAATCCAAAACATCAAGTACCGCATCAAGAACAAGGAGTTTCATATGAGCTTTCTTGGCAATATCAGCAGGAATGCGTTTATGGCTTTTCTTCTGAAAAAATACCGTCGTTATTTTGTCACCAAAGCTTTCAATCATTCGTTTTCCCCCTTGTTTTTGCAAAATACTATCCTGTTAGGATAGTGCCGTCAATAAGATACAAGGTAAAAAAGAACCGGTAATACTAAAAGCTACTTACTCAACCTGCTAATGCAGCCGTTAGGGTTTCCATTATTTCTGCCATCTCAAAACAATGTTGCAGGTCTTCTCTGTGTCCTGAGGATTTTCCACCAGACACTTTTTAATTCTATCAACATTCTTGTCATAGAGTGAAATCGCGTACTGCTCTTGCAAGGTCAATACCCGACCACCAAAACCATTGGTAAAATAAAGCACAACCAATAACGTAACAGCAACAATCACACATGCCCCTGCAAACAAGCCAACCATACGCCAAACATGATTTTTTAGTGTTTTATCTATTACGTATTGAAATCGGCTTGTTTCCTTGGCAACACCAGATAAACCATCATGAACGCACTCTATGATATCCGCCTGAGCAGCACGACTGGCATGTTCTACATCACGCATGGTAAGTAGCCTGTCCTTAATTTTATTTAGTTCTTTCAAAATATCGTCAAAGGGATTTCCATCGTCCTCATTCACTGTATTTTGTTGAATCATTGCTTCTGAAGATTTTATGTCATTTGTCATTTAGAGTGCTCCTTTTAGTCTAATTGTAAGGGCCTGAAATCATCCGGGCTTGGGCTTGAAATCATCGGAAATTTGGACCCGAATTAAATGAAACTATAAATTAGTCTCGGCTCGAATTAAGTGATAATGAACCCGAATTAAATGAAACTGAGCTTGAAATCATAAAGTTCGGCCCACTTTAAGTGAAACTATAATTATTGCCTCAAATGTAGTTATACAGGCAAGCCAGCATTGCGCATCTCAGAAGCAAGCTCGTCTGTTCTTTCAGGGCCCAACTTACTTTTGAGAAATGCCCTCATAATAGGAAGACTCGTTTCAAATTGTACTGCCAAATCCTTTGGCGTGTAGCCCATTCTTGCAAGCCTGGCATCAAGGTCCTGAAATCCTGGTGAAATTATTTCTTCAACAATTTCTTTTGTCACCGTTGGCTCACCAACTCTGAAAGCATTTATAAAAGACCTGTTCAGGTGTTCGCTGAACTGGAGAGGTGTTGCCAGATGTTCAGCCATAAATTCCCGTGCGTCTTCAGAGATAACCTGATCGAGCTTTGTCTCTTTAGTGAGGCATTGTTCGAGTAACCAGTCCAAAAACTGAGGCCTCTCATCTCCAATACCACTAAAGTCAAATTTGATAGTCCGATTGCCGATCTCTTCCATAGTCGGACGCTTTAGATTGTTTTGTAGTCTGGGATGGCCAACCAGCACGATCGAGAAAACGGCTGGTTCTTCATTCAAAATTTCCATGAGCCGTTTCAAACCGTTAAGTGTGTTCCCATGAAGGTCGTGAGCTTCATCAATAAAGAGAACAACCGGCTTTTTTCTTTTGCAGATCAGTTCCAGCAGTACTCGTTCCCTATTTTCAGGTCCTGGAATTTTAAAATCCAGTTTACCTGAAACATCAAGGAAAAGTGCTGTTAAAAGAGAGGGGAGAGTAACACGATTTCTTTCAACGGACAGGCTTCGGGCAACGATAATTTTCTTATCTGTTTTGATCTCTTTTCGTAACCTGTTGATCATCGTCGTCTTACCCGTTCCAATTGGCCCGGTGACGGATATTAATTTCCCGGAAAGTAAAGCTACCCGAATATCATCCTGTAGCTGTTTTAACCGAGATGTCTCGTAATATCCGGCCAGAGACCAGTCCTGGATAATACTAAAGCGTTCCATAACCTGAGCCGTTAACAATTTTAGTCTCCCTTTGCTATGCGGATAAACCTCTTATAAACAAGGTCTTTAATCGTTTTCTTGTCTAAAGTATTCTCTAAAAGATCTGTAATGAATGTGAGGTCTTCTGGCGACAATTCAGCAAGTGGCTTTCCGAGTTGATCCGCAATCCCTCTACGAGCACTAAGTGTATTGGAGAACGTAATCTCCCCCCACGGATCCGGATCCTGAAATGTGATTTTAGGAAACTGGATAATCTCAGCAGGCAGGGTTTCCAGCTGTAATCCACTAAGGGCAGCTCTCGGGATCGTTATATTTTCAGCGAGAGAGGCGACAGTGTTTGCTCGTTTGTCCCGGGCAGAGCGGGCGTGCTTTCTGTAACGATGGAGAGGTATTGGACCTCCTGACGGTCGGTAGGGACCATAATGCTTCTCTTCCCATTCAACATAGAGCTCATGATCAAAAAGCCCCCACCAGAGAGTAACCTCTTCTCCTGAAAGGCCAGGGTCCACTTCATAGGAAGTACCTCTTATTGTTATGTGAGCATCAATCCCAACCTTCCGGTGTTCCGGCTCCCTGGCAAACACACAATAACGTTGCCAGGAACACATTTCCCGGATCCCGGTTTTTGGTAAATTTGAAAGCCAGTCTTCAATCCTGCTGTGAGGTTCCCGGCGATGATCCTTTTCATTATATCTCTTGATATAATTCACAAGCCAGAGGTTGGCCTCTGCCTCGGTTTCCGGCTTGTGAAAATGATATAAAGTTTCGTGGGCTTCCTTGACTGTCCTGAACGGACGCTCAACCTTGCCTTTTGAGCGGGCCGTTGTTCGTCGTCCGTCAGATCCAGCCGGTAGATGCGTTTTCCAGTCAACGCCCAACCGCTCCATCATGTTCTGGAAAACAAGGCTCTTTGCAACGGGACCATTATCCATGTAGATCATTTTTGGAATGCCTTGAAACGGCGTGTCTTCCTTTGGGGCCATGGCATTGTACAAAAACAGTAATGCTGTCTCAGCATCTTCGCCATATACACAGTGATATTCCTGATAGGCGACACCACTCCGGTCATCAACGACGCTGAATAGTAGAAGGGTTGGTTGTCCTTTGTCGGGATTAATCCACTCAGGTTGCTTGATATGTTTGAGATCAGAATAACTAATATCGAACTGCCAGAGTTCATTGGATTGTTTGGCTTCAAACCTGACAGCTGCAGGAGCACGGACCATTCTGGCATGGTCATAACCAAGTTCACTCATCCAACGATTTACAGTTGATTTCGTTAAGAGCCCTTTCTCAGTCTTAATATGTCCAGTTGGTGTTTCTACCCCAAATTTTTCCAGTATTTCAATAGCCCTGCCTGTCGAGATATGACGTCCCTGTTTATTACTTGTCCTAATCTTTAAGGCAGCGATAATCTCGCAGTACCGTAGTTTGTCAGCCTCATCTATTTTTCTCGTATGCCCTCTATCAGATCGACTTAGTCCTTTTGGTTGATTCAATGCCTTGAGCGCTCGATAAACTGTTACAGAACTAACATCAAATAACTTTGCAATTCGAGTAACCTCTTCTTGACGCTGCGGAGATCTTAATGGCAAAGACGCCAGCTTGGCTCGTAGAGACAATAAAGTTTCCGCTGGCAGAAGGGTTCCTTTACGGCCCATCGGAAAATTCCTCGACATAGGTGTAAAGCGTTTGTTTGGATATCCCCATTAGCTCACATATCTCTTTGACAGTGTGGTCTCGGGATTTGTAGAGACTGACGGCATGTTGGCGTTGCTTGGTCGCCAGCAATTTTGGACGACCACCCATTCGACCTCTTGCCCGGGCTGCCTGTAAACCTGCGTGCGTGCGTTCTCTGATCAGCGCTCGCTCAAATTGGGCAAGAGCGCCAAACATATGAAATACCAGTTCACCGCCGCTTGAATTGGTATCAATTGATTCTTGCAAGCTTTTGAGACCAATCCCGCGTTCACGGAGCTCTTCTGCACGAATGATAAGGTCTTTGAGAGTTCGCCCAAGACGATCAAGCCGCCAGACAACGAGAGTATCTCCATCACGGAGTTGTTTGAGTGCTTCCTTTAAACCTGGGCGATCAGCTTTGGCACCGCTTAAGGTGTCTTCAAAGAATTTTTCACAGCCACAGGCATGAAGAGCATCCCGTTGTAAATCAAGATTTTGATCATCGGTTGAAACGCGCGAATAGCCAACTAACATCAATATTGTCCGAGAAACCGTAAAAGAGGCTATTACTTATACATTGATTGCTAGTCTTAGTACATTGACTAAATGGCTCTTCTCCGCTTTGTTGAGTAGATTTAGGATTTCAAATAGAGCATAGATTGATTATCTGGAATGGATGATTGTCTAATTTTGAGTTTGAAGTATTCGGTATCCTTGATGCCTCTGGCTCGCTTACGGATCATTCCTATACTGACATTACCAGCCTCTATCCTGGCGCTTGTGAGCTTGTGTTTGGCGTAGTTGCAGATGCCCACACAATGTTTCCGTAGGGATTTCGCGAACTTTTTTAGATAGAGCATCTGTGACTGATCTGCTATCAGGCACCAACGTTCCAGTTGATCCGCCATCGCCTCAAATGAAGCGGCACTCCACAGCAGCTGAAGCTGTTCTTTCAAGACGTAAAGTGCATTCAGGTTGCTATTGCTCTCCAGCAACCTTTGCAGCTTGTCACTTTGTTTTTCACTCAACTTATCCGCATTTTTGAGCAACAGATAATGCGTCCCTTTCATCAACTCTTTACCACTTGGATCGGCCTTTCTGAACTCAAGTCGACGCTGATTATGGATAGCTTTGCTGTAGTTTTTCATGACGTGGAAACGGTCAAATACTATGTCGGCCAACGGCAAGGACTCTCTGACAGCCTTTTGGTAGGCAGGCCCCATATCCATCGCTACGGCCTTTATTTTGCAGGCTGTATCTGGTTGCAGTTGTTTCAAAAACCTTGAAAAAACCTCGGCAGTTCGGCCTGCTTCAACCCAGATCAGATGACCGCCAACCATATCGTAGACCACCGTCATGTAGTCATGACCTTTCGCCCGGGCAACTTCATCTACACCAATATATTCCAAGCCAGTTAGCTCTGCAGGATCAAGCGTAGGGAGAGTTTCAATAAGGTATGCCCTGTCGATATTCTTGACCGTTTCCCATCGTATATCCAAATGTCTGGAAACCGCTTGAATAGACATATGCCGACATAATCCACTGATCAGTCGGCAAAATCGGTGAGTGAAACGGCACCCTTTATCAACAAAATCACACCCCTCAATGCGGCGTTCGCCCTTGTTAATATAAACCTGCGCCAGCTCAATCTCGACCACACAAGGATACCCAAAAAGGGGGATGTCGTTTACTTGTCGGCGGACATGCTGGTTGATGCTTCCCTTCTGGCCTGTAGCAGGGTCTATAGCCCTCCTACGCGCGTCTCGGCTGCAGTGAATGACAATCTTAACACCGCCGTCATCCAGTTTAATTTCATTTACACGTTGCCCTTTGAGGCCTAAAATATGCTGCGAGATGTTGATTGTCATATACCTGCTCTATGTAAAGTTATCAGAAACCATACATATCAACAGGTTACTTGGCGGTCGGCATCTTTTTCTACTCAACAAAGCGGAGAAGAGCCGACTAAATTTTTGTGGATTATCAATAAAGGGGCCTGACCACCACTCAAGGGCTAGAAAACCTTCCTTTTCTTGACCATACAATATGTAGAACCAGGCACAAATGAAGTCATTAACAAGTCTAATAACGTGGTAGAAAAAATATGAAATTTGGGAAAAATTATAGTATCACTTAAAGTGGGCCGAACTTTATGATTTCAAGCTCAGTTTCATTTAATTCGGGTTCATTATCACTTAATTCGAGCCGAGACTAATTTATAGTTTCATTTAATTCGGGTCCAAATTTCCGATGATTTCAAGCCCAAGCCCGGATGATTTCAGGCCCTTACAGCTATGGTCAAGACTGACCTTCGACAGGTAGATCTGGCGGAGTTGAACGGTAAAATTGCTGGCACGACCGTTCAGGGTAATGTTCTCGCTAACCTTTATGGGGACAAGCCTCAAATTACAGCGAACTTAATTACAGGAACGCTTAACCTTAATAAATTACTCCCTACCGCCCCAAGAGGCGGAGCATCAGGCGGGGCGAGTGGAGGGGGGAGTTTCACATCTGCTGGGCTTAATCGACGCTGGGATCATAAGCCTATCGATGTATCAGGGTTATCTGTATTTGATGCTAATATAGCCCTTATTTCTGATGCTATTATCCAAGACAATACCAAGGTTGAGAATGTACAGGCTAAAGCGGTATTAAAAGACAGAGTATTGACTGTTTCTCAGTTCCAAGGGACGGCTTACGGTGGGCCAATATCGGCAACTGGAGTGTTAAAGGCAGAAGAGAAACTTGATCTGGATATTGATTTCACCGCTGAGAACATAGAAAGCAACAGGCTGTTGAGGACTGCTGCAGACTTTAAGAGGGTTTCTGGTCCACTCTCTTTATCTGGTAAACTCAAAACGTCAGGAAACTCGGAAGCAGAGCTTGTACAGTCTCTTGCAGGCAACGGTACAATAAAAGGTGTTCTCAAAGCCAAGGTTAAAAAGGAAGAAGTCGTCGGCGGCGCTTTGTTAAGTATTCTCGGCACAAAACTACAAGGAATACAGGGAGTGGGAGACGCGACGACAACCTTGTTACAGTCCTTTGCTGGCCAACCTGCAAATTTGAATGGTACTTATGTGATCGGGAACGGTGTTTTACGGAGTAATGACCTCAGACTAGATGGTCACAATGCCAGTGTGTTTACTTCTGCAAAAGTCGATCTTCCTGCATGGTTAATTAATAGCCAGAGTGATTTGTTTCGATCAGGAGAAGATCCTACAAAACCTTATATCACAGTACTTCTTAAAGGACCTTTGGATAAGCCAAATCCAAGGATAAAAGGCCTGTTTCTTCAGTCGAAATCGACCAGTAATCCTTTGCAACAAATACTTGGTATTGAAGAAAGTCAGCCCGCAGCTGTTCCTGAAGGAAGCTCGGGCTCTACTGAAACAACAGAACCTGTTGTTGAAGAGAAAAAGTCAAAAAAGAAAAAGACTAAAGATATAATAAAGGGAATTTTAAAAGGTCTGGGCGGATAGCACTAAGTCTCTACTGATACAGACTCATTTGTTTTTTGGCAGATTTGTTTTTGATTGAAGTTGGTCTTGTAAATTCCTCAAAACCAGCACCCTGAGCGTACTCGATAGATTGCCTGTCCTGGCTTCATCGATTTTCTCGATAAACTGGTTGATTGATAGCCCTTCACTTTTGGCCATTTTTTTTACTTCCAGCCAAAATATCTCCTCAAGGCTGAAGCTTGTCCGATGCCCTGCAATCGTAACCGATCGCTTTTTTACTTCTTCTGAACGAATAGTTTCAGGCATTCTGATCGTCCGCTGTCGTTTAAAGAATGGGAGCAGCTCATTAGAGCCACTCCCACTTAAAATATCTATACTTATATAACGTTAGGCTTTACGAGGCCCAACCATATTTTCTGGGCGAACTTTTTGATCAAACTCTTCCGCGGTTAAAAGGCCGAGTTCAACAGCAGCTTCTTTTAGGGTGCTGTTTTCTACATAAGCTTTTTTCGCAACCTTCGCAGCATTGTCGTACCCAATATGGGGGTTCAACGCTGTTACCAGCATAAGTGATTGTTGCATCAAGCTCGTAATACGCTCTTCGTTGGCCTCGATGCCATCAATGCAGTTCTCACGGAAGGAATCACAAGCGTCGCCGATTAATTTGGCAGACTGGAGAAGGTTGTAGATCATCACGGGTTTGAACACGTTAAGCTCAAAGTGCCCATTGGATCCTGATACTGTAATCGTGGTGTGATTTCCCATTACCTGTGCACAAACCATTGTCATGGCTTCTGCTTGGGTAGGGTTAACCTTGCCGGGCATAATTGAAGAGCCTGGCTCATTTGCGGGGAGTAAAAGCTCGCCAAATCCACAGCGAGGACCAGAACCGAGAAGTCGGATGTCATTGGCGATTTTCATTAGGGATGCCGAGAGAACATTCAGGGCACCTGATGATTCAATAATCGCATCATGAGCGGCTAAAGCTTCAAATTTATTGGGAGCCGTCGTGAAAGGCAGTCCGGTAATAGAGGATACTTGTGCGGCGAATTTCTCAGCGAAACCTTCTACAGAATTCAAACCAGTACCAACGGCTGTTCCGCCCTGAGCCAGTTCAGCAAGACGTGGCAGAGTATTTTCGATACGGGCAATTCCGTATTCGATTTGCTTGGCGTATCCTGAAAATTCCTGGCCGAGGGTAAGGGGTGTTGCGTCCATAAGATGGGTACGGCCGATTTTGATGATTTTGTCGTATGCCTTTGCTTTGGCGTCCAATGATGCATGAAGACGCTGGAGTGCGGGTATGGTTTCTTCACTTAGTTGTCTGACACCTGCAATCGACATTGCGGATGGGAAAGTATCGTTGGAAGATTGACCCATGTTGCAATGGTCATTTGGGTGTACGGGGGATTTGCCACCGCGTTCTCCAGTAAGGAGTTCGTTTGCCCGACCCGCGATAACTTCATTGGTGTTCATATTGCTCTGTGTACCAGAACCTGTCTGCCATACAACAAGTGGAAAGTGATCCGTCAACTCTCCGTTGATCACTTCCTGAGCTGCCTGACAAATCGTTTCACCTAGTTTTGCATCAAGCACGCCGAGCTCTATATTCGTTTTTGCCGCAGCTAGTTTTTGAGTACCAAGAGCCTTGATAAGGGCCGGGGGCATCTTTTCCCCGCCGATTTTAAAGTTCTGGAGAGATCGCTGGGTTTGTGCGCCCCAATAACGATCTGCAGCGACTTCAATTTCGCCCATGGAATCAGTTTCTACGCGGGTTTTTCCTAGGTCGGACATGCTGGTTTTCCTTGTTATTGTCTGGCAGCAGATTTGTACGTCTGGGTCGATCAGGGAAGATGCCTTCAATCAAGATCAAACTTTGTATGTTGCGGCGCAGTATACACAGAATGCGCCATGGGATAACAGTACATCTCGGTAAATTATTTTTTTACGGGCTTTTTCTTTCTTTTTGCACGTTTGGATACCGTGATCGCTAGTTCAGCCCAGTATAAAAAGGTTTCATGGTCTTCCCAGCCTATACTGGGAACGAGCCAGTATGACATTTTGATCGGCTTACTTTTACCTTCGTAAGTAAAGGGTTCGCTTCCTGCGTTGGAAAACAGGCTTTCTGTCTCTTTGTCTGTCTTGAGATAAATTTCGCCATAGGCCTCAAGAGCAAACATAATATCCTCAAAATATAGTCCATGCCCGCCAAACATGGGTTTGACACTGACGTGGCCTAGGGGAAGACAAAGGTTGATGGTTTCTTCCACGCAACTAGGGAGCTTTTTCATAAACTTACCTTTTGTATGAAATGGTCGATTTCTTGAACTGCAATCGCCCAGTTCCCGGCTTGGGTAAAGCCTGATCTCTTTCTTGGTACAAGGCTGTGATCGCCATCTTGTGACCAGAAGATATCTATATTGGAGGCAAGATCATAGTCTTGGACTTCTTCTGGCTTGCCAAAAGGATCTCTGTCTCCTTGAACGATTAAGGTTGGGGTCGTTAAGTCTCTTAAGTGCTCTGTTCTTGTTTTTTCAGGTTTTCCGGGAGGGTGGAAGGGGTAGCCAAGACAGACAACACCGGTGACCTTTGTTTCATCGGCGACCATTGAAGCCATGCGACCCCCTAAAGATTTGCCCATGATAATGAGAGGGCGATCGGAGTGTTGTTTGATTACGCTCTGCCAAAAGTCCAGTAATAGAGGGGCTCTGTCAGGAGGTCTTTTTTTTCCGGTCATCCTGCGCTCTGCCATAAAGGGAAACTCAAACCGACGAACGGAATAATCTAAATTGCCGAGTTCTTCTGCAATTACATTCATAAAATCCGTGTCCATTGCCGCACCTGATCCGTGTGCAAAGAGTATGGTTGCTTTCCCTTTGTCAGGGCCGTTGTGAAGAAAATTGATGCTTGTCATGAGCCTTTAGTGTATATTTTTAATAAGTTACGACTGATTTATGCACAAAGCCACGGTACAGAGCATGAGCGATATCCGCCAGAAAGATTTGTCGAGTAAGTCTGTTCAAGACATGGATTCGGAAGAGCGCAAAGAAATGCGCCGCCGATTTGAAGAGTTTGCCAATCAAGTCGGCAAAAATAATGAGTCTATTCTTGCAACACCAGAAAAGCCAAAAAAAGTAGTGAAATGGGACCCCAAAACAATGGGCCGTAGCTCCACTAAGAAGGATTAATTCTTCTTTTTAAGTCTCGCTAATTCGGATCAGTGTTGGTTAGTAGACAAAATTAAAGGCCCTTGATGGGGCCTTTAATTCAATAGTTGATTGTTCTCTTGTTACGAAAACCAATGACGCGATGCTACTTTTTTCGGAAAGTATCCAGGGTAACAATGTTGTCGCCACTTTCCGCCTGTTTTTTCTTGGCGGCTCTTTCCGCGGGACTGGCATCCGCATTTGCTATGGTGTCGCTGCCTTCAAAACCTTCTTCATCAAAGTCTTCAAGAAGGTCTTCGAGATCTTCAAGCTCTTCTTCGAACTCTTCGCTGTCCCCGTTGGTAATGTCAAATTGAAGACCAAACCGGACGGATGGGTCTGCAAAGGCAACAATTGCTGAGTAGGGGATGCTCATGCGTTCAGGTACATCTGAGAAGCTTAGAGTAATGCTGAAGCCATCTTTACCGACTTCCAAATCCCAAAACTGATATTGAAGAATGATGGTCATTTCACCAGGATAGCGTGCTTTAAGGTGATCTGGGATGATCACATCTTCCTGCGCCGTCTTAAAGGTGATGTAAAAGTGGTGATCACCGGGCAAGCCATTTTCTGCCGCATATTCGAGGGATTCCCGAACAACGTTCAAGAGGGCTTTTTCGACCATGTGGTCGTAGCGAAGTTCGCTTTCTGAAATCTCGTTATTTCCCGACATACCGCTGTCATTCCGGACGTTTGATCGTCCTGAGTATTGTTTATTCTTTATCTACTTAACCAGCATACCCCTAGTCAGCAGACATTAAAAGTGGGAGCTTCTGTTGCCAGGTGCTCCCGAACCCCGCCTAAGCTTGTGAAAACCTAGGACTTAAAAGCGGTGCTCAGACTGCAATTAAGCAGCGAGAGCAACCCCACGAGAATTGTCATTTGCAATTACTCAAAACGGCCCGATAACGGCGGAACCATGCCGGGCACCGAACAAATCTTTACTACGCGTGTCGATCCTATTTCGCCCCCATAAATCTCACACGTAAAAAGCTTGTGTGAGGAAATGGTGGAGGCGCCGGGTACCGCCCCCGGGTCCACAACGCTTATTTCATAAGCCCGTTTAGCACCATAGACGGCCGAAGCCGACACCTTGAATATAGTAACTATCTATAGGACTTCACAAGGGTAGATCTACAAAATGGGCTATTTTCTTTGGCACTCATCACCTGTTAGGAAGGTAATTGCCCTTGCAGACCGATCTTGTGGAGAATATCTGGATCAATCCGCAAGCTCTGGTAGGAACGAGAGGTCGACGAGGTGTTTATCGGGATTGTCCCTGTTGATAAACACGGTGATGTCTTTGCCCTCTATGTATTGGGTAGGGTCGTACCAGATATTATTGCTTTTAAAGATGTGAACTTTACCCGTGATTGGGTTTTGCCACTGAGTGATGATTTGAAAGGGATGCCGATTGTTGTAGGTAATTCTTCTATTTTCGATGATGGAATCAAACTTAGTTATAATGGGAGAACCATGGATTCTTAAATAATGATTCTGTTTTGTTTTTAGGTGGGTAAACAGGATTATCCCGCGCCCGATCAAGCTGAAGGCCACACCAAGAAATCCAGTGAGTAGAGGGCCGAACCACAAAGAGAAAAAGCTATTTATCTGTGCATTGTGAGGGACTTCCGTATCGTAGAGAACTTCTATGATTTCCCCTTCAGCAAAAGATGCAGGGTTCGAGCCTACAGAGGAAATAAACTCAATGATTTCGCCGCTATCGGATGTGAATTGTACCCTGGGTCTATAGACGTAACTCGTATTTGATGTCGTGGACGAACCGCTGGATGATCTTTCAAGAACAAGCTCGGTTACTTTTCCGGTAGCATGTTGCGCACTGTCGATGAATTCAGATGTGAAATATGCCCAAATGAGTGCAAAGACAAGCAGTACCAAGCCGATACCGGCAAAGGTGAACTTGATAACGGTGAGGGCCTTCATAATACTCCCATCTACGGCTACACAGCTGTTTGTAAAGCAAGATAACACAAATAACGTAACTGATATTAATTGTCAGGACTTGTGAATAAAGGACAGTTATCAAAAACTTCCCTAATTACAATCTCTCCGGTTGATTAATACATCTACTCCCGTGATATGATCACGGCCAAGTCATCCCGGATTCTGCCCCTTAAAAAGTGAAGGAAAATTAATGCATCAGTATCTCGACCTTATGAAGGACGTTCTTGAAAACGGCACTGAAAAAGGGGATCGGACGGGTACTGGCACCATTAGTGTCTTTGGTCGACAAATGAGATTTCATCTCGATGATGGCTTTCCCTTGATGACGACGAAAAAACTTCACTTGAAATCAATGGTTCACGAGCTTCTTTGGTTTCTGTCCGGTGACACAAATATCCAGTACTTGAAAGAAAACGGGGTGCGGATTTGGGATGAATGGGCGGATGAAAATGGTGATCTTGGCCCGGTTTATGGCCATCAATGGAGATCCTGGCCAACACCTGATGGGGGGACAATCGATCAGATCTCGAATTTGATGGATCAACTTAAAAATAACCCGGATTCACGTCGCCATATTGTTTCGGCCTGGAATGTTGCTGAAGTTGATAATATGGCTTTGCCGCCTTGTCATAGCCTGTTTCAGTTTTACGTGGCCGATGGAAAACTATCCTGCCAGCTCTACCAAAGAAGCGCGGATATCTTCCTGGGCGTCCCTTTCAATATCGCTTCTTATGCACTCCTGACCTGCATGATTGCTCAACAGTGTGATCTCCAGCCGGGGGATTTCGTCCACACCTTCGGTGATACTCATCTCTATACCAATCATTTGGAACAGGCCGAAATCCAACTTAAGCGCGAGCCCTTGCCGCTTCCGACCTTACGCATAAATCGTAAGCCGGACAGTATTTTTGATTACCGATACGAAGATTTTGAGATACTTGGTTACGATGCACATCCTCATATCGCGGGAAAAGTTTCAGTATAGAAAATCAAAGTTAAATGTTTAAAATATAATAATTAGGGAACAATCGATGCTATTTGAAAATTTGGGTACGCCATCCCTGTTATTAGATAAGGATATACTTGAGGCTAACCGCAAAATTATGCAGGAGAGGGTGGAAGAAGCGGGTATTAAGCTTCGCCCTCACATGAAAACAGCCAAATCGATTGAAGCCTATCATCTGGCAACGGAAGGTGGATTTGACGGAATTACAGTGTCGACCCTTACTGAAGCTGATTTTTTCGCAAATGGTGGCGTGACAGACATTCTTTATGCCGTTGGGATTGTGCCTTCCAAACTTGCAGAGGCTCAACGCATTCAAGATAAAGGCGTCAAGCTAAGCCTGATCACAGATAATCTGTCTGTTATTACAGCTCTTGATGATGAAGCCTTGCGGTTGGAAACCACTTTCCCAATTCTGATTGAGATCGATAGTGGTGGGCAACGTGGTGGTGTATTAACAGAATCAGATGATTTGATTGCAATCGGGAAGGCGCTTAAAGCTTCCAGACGCCTTAGTCTCGAGGGCGTTATGACCCACGCTGGTCATTCATATCACTGTACGACACCTGAAGAGATCTCAGAGATTGCTGAGCAAGAACGTTTAGCCGTGGTAAATGCCTCAAAGAGACTGTTGGCAGAAGGGTTGCCGTGTCCGGTTGTAAGTGCGGGCTCAACTCCGACAGCTGTATTTGCAAAGAGCTTCGAAGGTCTGACCGATATTCGTCCCGGCGTCTATATGTTCGGCGATGTCGATCAGATGTTTATTGGAGTTTGTCGTTCTAATGAAATTGCCGCATCTGTGCTTGCTTCCGTTATCGGTCACAATAAAGCGGCCAAACGCATCTTAATTGATGCCGTAGGTCTGGCCCTTTCCAAAGATACAAGTGCGAGTGAGTTCTCCTCTCATACTGGTTATGGTCTGGTTTGTGATCTCTCTGGGAAAGTTCTTGAGGAACTCTACGTTGAATCCGTTCATCAAGAGCACGGTTTGATTGCTTCTGTGAGTGGAGATCTGCCTTACGAAGACCTTCCGGTGGGAAGCCGGGTCCGCATTCTCCCTATTCACGCCTGTATGACAGTGGCCGCCTATGAACAATACGAGGTTCACAGTTCTGATGGAGAATTGCTTGCCAAGTGGGATCGCGTAAACCGCTGGTAGTGGTCATGTCTGGAAGGATTTGTTGATGGCTGCTCTGTCGCGCGTGCGTGATGTCCTTATTTTTGTTGGCTTGATGTGGGCTGTCTTTTTCCTCAATTGGGCGGTATCTGGAAGCTTGAATAATTACGGGCTGTTACCGCGTAGTATTCATGGCCTGCCAGGGATAATCGCTTCTCCATTTTTACATGCGGACTATGCCCACATAATTTCCAATACGATTCCTTTACTGATCATGGGAAGTTTTGTTGCCCTTGAAGGAAGATGGCGGTTTTGGATTATTACTGGTGCAATTGCTCTAATCGGTGGTGGCCTGGTCTGGCTGGCGGGACGGTATTACGTGCATATTGGGGCCAGCGGTGTGGTTTATGGTTTATTCGCCTATGTGCTCGGTCGAGCCTGGTGGCAAAGGAACTTCGCTTCAATACTGTTAGCGATCGTCGTTTTAGTTTTGTACAGCGGCTATATCTCTTCGCTGTTTATTCCAAGGGCTGGGATTTCATTTGAAGGCCACATCTTTGGATTCTTATCCGGTGGTTTGGTTGCTTATGTCTCCTGGAAACGTGAAAAGCCACGGCGGGTTGCATAGGTTATTTAGCCGTGGCTCTTATATATTTGCGCCCTTACTTAAGTTAGTAAGAAGCCCTTGGCATAGGGATCTCTGTCGTTGATGAAGATGTTGTTGAGACCATGAATTCTGGCCCAACCTTCAATTGAGGGAATAATTGCATCGTATGGACCGGCCTTTGTTTTATCTTCGACCCGGCCTCTGAAGAGGCTGCCAATGATGCTCTCGTGGACAAAATCTGATCCAACTTCGAGCTCTCCACGTGCCGCAAGTTGTGCCATCCTTGCCGATGTTCCCGTTCCACAGGGAGAGCGATCAATCCCTTTGTCTCCATAGAAAACAGCGTTTCTTGCATGGGCTTCTGGGTGAATAGCTTTACCTGTCCATTGCAGATGTGAGCAACCGCGAATGCGGTCATCTCCCGGGTGTACGAAATCATACTTGTCGTTGATCAGGTTTCGGATAAGCGGGCTAAGGCGCTGAATATCTCCGGGGCTAATATCGCTTAAATCACCATAATTTTCCTGTGGTTCAATGATGGCATAAAAATTCCCGCCATAGGCAACGTCAAATCGCAGCTTTCCAAACTCAGGAACCTCAACCTCAAGGTTGGTCGAGTGCAAAAAGGAGGCAACGTTTCTAATACGAACGGATTCAACATACTCGCCATCCATTTTATATTCTGCGATGACAAGACCTGCAGGGGTATCCAGACGTAGGACACCTTCTTCTCTTGGCTTTACAAGACCCCGTTCAATCATAATTGTTACGGTACCGATGGTGCCGTGGCCGCACATGGGCAGACAGCCACTGGTTTCGATAAAGAGGATGCCAATATCGCAATCGTCCCGGGTGGGGGGGTAGAGAATACTCCCCGACATGATGTCGTGGCCACGTGGTTCAAACATTAAGCCGGTTCTGATCCAGTCGAATTCTTCGAGAAAGTGAGCGCGGCGCTCTAACATTGAAGAACCGTTCAGCAAGGGGCCGCCACCAGCGACTACCCGAACAGGGTTTCCGCAAGTATGTGCATCAACACAGAAAAATGTATGGTTTGCCACGGTGTTATTCCTCAGGACAAAAAGTGTAACTAGTCAAAACGATTAATATTAAAGGCTGTCAGATCGAACGCTGTAGGGCGTTTTGCGATCAAATCGGATACGGCACGTCCTGTTACGGCACCGCCTGTAATACCGAGATGGCCGTGTCCAAAAGCATAGTGAACGTTGTCATGGTGGCGAGAAGGGCTAATGACAGGAACACTGTCAGGTGTGGATGGCCTGCGCCCCATCCATTTCGTGCCACCATCGCTGTTGAGGCCCGGTAAGTATCCGTTGGCGAGGGTAAGCAGGGTTTCACATCGACTATAATTGGGCTCTGCGTCTATTCCCGCAAATTCCACAGCGCCACCGATGCGCAATCCTATATTCATAGGCGTTGCAACAAACTTGTCTTCGGCGAACTGAACCATATTGCTGAGTTCAACGCCGGGTGTGGGAAGTGTCGTGTTATAGCCACGTTCAGTATCCAGAACGAAGTTGTCTCCGAGTTTTTTGGATAAACGCGTGGACCAGGCGCCGGCAGCAACGACGAGGTGGTCAAACTCGAGAGCCTGTCCTCCTTTGGTGCGTGCGGCTTTTGGTTTGTTATCTTTATATTCGATAGCTTCAACTTCATCGGTTAGATGAGTGCCGCCGTTATTTCGAAACTCTTTAGCAAGCCCTTTGACGAGATCAGCAGGGTTGGCAAAATGTCCCCAATTTGGCAGGTGCATGCCACAATGAGCTCGTTCACCGAGGGCTGGTTCACGATCAAGGATCTCTTCTCTGTTTAGGAGATTGAACTCGACACCATATCGTTTACTCAAATCCCAGAAGTAATTATCTTTAGAACGCCCTTTTTCACTTTTGTAAATCACCAACGAACCTTCTTTTTTCAAAAGGCCCTGGATCCCGGCATTGCCTAATAAAGGTTTGTAATCCTCGAAAGCATTTTGAACAAAAGCAGCCATTGCTTTGGTGGATTTTTCAACTTTCTTCTGGTTACTTGATTTCAAGAACAGATAAAGCCATGGGAAAAATTGAGGCAGATAAGACATTCGAAGGCTTAGAGGCCCAAGAGGATCTAGCAACCACCTCGGTACGTCTTTCCAAAGCCCCGGAAGTGCGAAGGGAACAATTTCTGTTGCGGCAATAGCACCGGCATTGCCACAGGATGCTCCATCACCGAGCGGGTCGCGCTCAATAATGGTGACATCATGACCATCTTTGAGCAGGTAATTTCCGCTGCAAAGGCCAATAATGCCTGATCCAATGATCAGAATTCTTTTTTTTCCATCACCCATCCGGGGTCTCCAGATAAACTACACTATTTAAGTGATAAGCTATTGGTTACAGACCAATAGCTTATGGCAAAATGTATGCTGTTTTCACGGTTGTGAAGAACTCTGCAGCATAGCGACCCTGTTCACGGCTACCGTAACTTGAGCCTTTTGAACCGCCAAATGGGACATGGTAATCCACACCTGCAGTAGGCAGGTTCACCATGGCCATGCCAGCTTTGGCATTGCGCTTGAAGTCTGATGCATATTTTAATGACGTCGTGCAAATGCCTGATGACAAACCGAACTCTGTATCGTTTGCAACAGCAAGAGCTTCGTCATAACCGCTCACCCGAATGACACTGGCGACAGGCCCAAATATCTCTTCGCGGTTGATCCGCATAGAATTGTTTGATTCCGTAAAGAGAGCGGGGGAGAGATAAAAGCCTTTGGTTGAACGTTCGAGTTGTTCACCACCAAACGCAAGTTTGGCGCCTTCTTCCTGACCAATGCGGATGTAATCCATATCCTGAGCAAGCTGGTTTTCATCGACTACAGGGCCGATATGAACCCCGTCCGTAAGCGCATTGTCAATATTGAGGCCTTCAAGGCGTTTAATAACCGCGGCAACGAATTGGTCGTGCACGCCCTCTGCGACAATCAACCGTGAAGAAGCGGTACAACGTTGTCCGGTTGAGAAAAATGCGCCTTGAACGGCGGTTTCTACGGCGATATCCAAGTTGGCATCATCCAAGACGATGAGAGGGTTTTTCCCGCCCATCTCAAGCTGGAATTTCGCCATCCGCCCTGCACAGGTTGCGGCGACGTGTTGACCAGTTGCAACGGAGCCTGTGAAAGTAACACCCTTGACTTTGTGGTTTGTCAGGATTTCTTCGCCAACGACTGATCCGCGTCCCATAACCAGATTGAAGACACCCTCTGGAAGGCCCGAACGAGAGATGATATCGGCGAGAGCCCAGCCGCAACCAGGAACCAGGTCTGCTGGTTTGAAAACAATTGCGTTGCCGTAACAGATGGCAGGAGCAATTTTCCAAGCAGGGATGGCGATTGGGAAATTCCAAGGTGTGATAATACCGATGACACCCAATGCTTCTCGGACGACTTCAATTTCAACACCTGGACGAACAGAAGCAAGTTTGTCGCCGCTTAAACGTAGCGCCTCGCCGGCAAAGAACTTGAATATTTGACCTGCACGAGCAGTCTCGCCGATACCTTCTGCGAGCGTTTTACCTTCTTCACGCGCGAGGAGTTCACCTAGTTCCGCTTTACGAGCGAGGAGTTCCGTACCGATACAATCAAGAACATCAAATCGCTGTTGGGGAGTGGATTGTGCCCAGCCCCCAGATGCTTTGTCTGCGACATTAATGGCTTCACGTGTCTGTTGCGCATTGGCTTGTGTATATACGCCAACAATTTCAGCCGTATCAGATGGGTTGATGTTATCGCGGGCTGTGACACCTTCGACAAACTGCCCGTTAATATAATTCTGTTTCAAAGCTTTTCTCCCTTGGGGTGGGGATGATTAGAACGATGGTGATCTAATCATAGTTTTTGTCAATTTTTGTTATCAATCGTGGATGTCTGAACCTTAAACGGAAAAGAGGTTACCGTGTGCCGAAGCACACGGTAACCCGATCATCCTACAGCAGGGATGGGTAGGTATAGTTATGCTGTAGGGCGTGTATCGATTGTGTCCTGAATGATCTTGGCAACACGTTCACGTTCTTCACCAACGAGTTTTAAGCGAGGGGCGCGGACATTTTCAGAGCCGACACCTGTCATGGCCTGTGCCAGTTTGATGTACTGAACAAGCTTGCTGTGTGTATCGAGGTGAAGGACCGGAGTGAACCAGCGATAAAGAGGTAACGCTTCGGCAAACTTACCTTCGGTCAAGAGTTTCCAAAGACGAACGGATTCTTGAGGGAATGCATCTGTTAGGCCCGATACCCAACCAACTACTCCAAGAGCGGCTGATTCCATGACAAGATCATCAACGCCACAGAATACGAGGAAACGATCCCCACAGGTGTTGAAAACATCAGTGACCCGACGAGGATCGTCTGAAGATTCTTTAACGGCGACGATTGTTTCACAATCCGCCATTTCCATGAACATTTCCGGAGAAATATCTACGCCGTATACCACTGGATTGTTGTAACACATGATCGGCAGGTTTGAGGCCTTGGCGACTGTTTTGAAGTGATTGACAGTTTCACGGGCGTCTGAGTTATAAACCATTGCGGGTAGAACCATCAGACCGTCAATACCGATTTCTTCACAGAGCTTGGCGTATGAACAGGCGTTTGCAGTTGTGAATTCTGACACGCCAGAGATTACCGGAATACGACCATTAGAGATTTCTTGTGCAAGTTTAAGCACTTCAATCTTCTCGTCTCTTGATAGCGAGTTATTTTCCCCAACGGTACCAAGCATGATCAAGCCATTTACGCCGGCTGAGATCAAATTTTCGATTTGCTCTGCCGTGGTTTTGAGATCGAGACTGTCGTCGTCGTGAAACTGGGTAGTAACTGCTGGGTATACGCCATTCCAGGTAACATTCATTGTCTTTTCCTTATGCAAACACGACGTCCGTATGGCGCCGTTTTCAGTATTTGCAGTCATTATATTCACATATTGGATATTGTATACAATATTCTTAATCCAATTGTGAGTTTTTCACGGCTTAGGGATTAAGGGGCTGAAATATAGGTTATTTTAGAAGGAATCCCTTTCCAATTTCATCCCCTTCTTCGTATGTGAAGGTCGATTCTCCCAGGTAATGAGCTTTTCCACTCACCTTTACCCGGATGGCTTTATGAGGACCACAGGCGAGATTTTGAACGGCCTGAGCGGTAAACAAACTTCCGGTCACACTCTCAAACGTTCTAGTCTGATCTTGTTTGATTATCTCTTTGTGGTGCTGAACAGCGATGCGGGCAGTTACACCTGAGCCTGTAGGGCTCCTGTCAACTTGCCGTTCAGCAAAGACGCAGATATTTGCAGTGGGATCAGAAGAATAGTCATCCCTGCCATCAGTAAGAATAGTGCCATAGAGAAAAGCGAGATCATCAGAATCTGGGTGAGAGAGCTTTAAAGATGTTCTTACTGCTTTGGATAAGGTGTCTGCTGCATCAACGAGATCGCGTGTTGGGGAGTTCCTGACATCAAGGTTCAGTTGATCTGCGGAAGCCAATGCGTAGAAAGCACCACCATAGCCGATGTCAAATTGAACCTGACCATAACCTTTGACATCAACGATTTGATCAATGGCAAAAGCAAAAGCCGGAACGGATATAAAAGAAACGTTTCCGCTTTTTCCTTCTGTGACCTCGACGCTGGCGACAACGAGGCCGCAGGGGCATTCGATCTTGACTGTCGTAACAGGTTCACAGATTTCAACCAGTTTTTGATCAACGGCAAAACGGCCGAGAGCAATAATGGCGTGACCACACATGGTGCTGTAGCCCTCGTTGTGCAGGAACAAAACCGCGAGATCTGCTTCTGGATCACTTGGAGGGACAAGAAGGGCGCCGTACATATCAAAATGTCCGCGGGGTTCAAACATCAAAAGATGCCTGATGTGATCAAGGTTATCGCGTACATAACGGCGTTTTTCCAGGATGCTTTCACCGGGAATTTTTGGATAACCCTCTGTGATAATGCGTAAGGGTTCACCGCCAGTGTGCATTTCAACGGTTTTTATGGGCGCTGTTATCTTCATCTTGAATTCCAAAATTGGCTACAACATATTATATACAATGTGATTTGGCAGATAAAAAAGCGAACAAGTCGCTTTTTTATGATGTCTTTATAAGAGGCAATACTTAGCTTCCGGCTTGTGCATCCAAAAACTCAATTAGGTTATCGCAACCTGCCTGAATGTGACTGTCGAGAAGTTTTGTTGCTGCTTCGACGTTACCTTCTTTGCAGTGTTTTAGTAGGCCCCAATGATCATCACGGGCATTTTTGCGTGCGCCCGCGCTATGGAGTTGAATCCGAAGATAGCGATCAATGTTGTTGTGGAGGTTTTGAACAATCGCCAAGGTTTTAGGGCGATCCGCTGCAATATAGAGAATATGGTGAAACTCAGCATTGAGTTCTCCCCATAAGGACACCTCACCATTTTCTAGCGCAGCATCATAACGGTCCAGAATGTTTTCTGCGTCCTGAATAAGCTCTTTTTGCATCTTTGGAATAGCACGGGCAAAAAGGTCACCTTCAAGCAAGCGTCTTATATCAAACAATTCCCGAATCTCTTCGCGAGAAAGCGAAGATACTACTGCGCCTTTATGTGCATAAAAAGTGACTAGGCCTTCTGCCTCAAGCTGCCGTAAGGCTTCGCGGACGGGGATTCTGCTGACATTGAATCTGGAAGCGATGGCATCTTGGCGAAGTTGCGCACCTTCTTTTTGCTGTCCGGAAAGAATCTCTTCTCTAAGTGCTTCAGCTACGGCTTCTGTGATGGTTTGTCGTTTGAAACCACCTGTTTTATTACTGATTTCGGCCATTCGGTTTTGGGCTTCCGTTTTTATGTTTGTCTTATTATGATGCCGTCATTGCCAGTGAGGCCTGTGGCATAATAGGATATTTTATCCACCTTTGGCTAGCAGGTTTGATGTATTAATCTCATCATCTATATATTATAGAGTTATTTTCCGGGATCGTTCCCGTTACATCTTTGGGTTATTCCAGTGAAAAGAGTTGGGTAAGGGAATTCATGACCACGATTTCATTAATTGTTGCGCACGGGAAAAATCACGCTATTGGCAAAGATAACGTCATGCCCTGGCATATTCCCGGGGACCTGAAATTCTTTAAAGCCCAGACTCTTGGCAAGCCCGTGATTATGGGCCGAAAAACGTTTCAGTCTATTGGGCGCCCACTTCCCGGTCGGTTAAATATAGTGATTACCCGGGATGAGAATTTTGCCGCTGATGGTATAAGTATTTGTAACAGCCTGGAAACGGCATTGGATCTTGCACGTGATGAAGTGAGCCGCAAAGATGGTGGTGAATTGATGGTCATTGGCGGTGCGCAAATTTATGAGCAGTCGATAGAGTTTGCCAACCGTCTCTATATAACCGAAGTCGATTTAGAACCTGAAGCGGATGCTTTTTTTCCGAAAACTAATTCGGATGAATGGAGCGAAAGTTTTAGGGAAACGCATGAGGCCGTTGGAGACACACCGGGTTACGCTTTTGTAATTTTGAACAAAAAAGCCTGAATTCAATTTTAAATTTACTACAGGACTTTGATAGTTATTGGATCATTCGCTCGTAGGGTGGAGTTTGGTGGGTATTCAATGAAATTTCGGTTGTTCCTTTTATCTCGCGTTTGAGCTTCTCTTTGAGAGTTGAGCTAAAAGTTTCGAATTCGAACACTTCGATTAAAAAGGCGTTTTCGCCTCCGATTACATTCTTGGAATAGTATGCCCCCAGCCAGGCAGACGGCGCCCCTAATCCATTGGGGTTTGGGCGCGAGGACAGAATCGGCAAGCCATTAATGGTGATCCCAAGGGCGATTGCATCGTTTCTTGACTGGGTTACATGTCTGCCATCACTATTTGGGCCATCACCAGAAATATCTATCACAGCCCTTTTGCTGAGAAAGTCATTGTGGAAGATTTCATTGATAGAATAATCGATCGCTCTGCTGATTGATGTTGAAGGTGCTGTGCCTATTGAAAGCGTGGATAATCGATCCGCAAAAGCATTTGCACTTTGTGTGCCCTCTAGCAGCGTCCAATCGATCACTGTTCGTTGATAATGCTCTCCTGCCCATTCTATGTACGTCACAGCAATTCGCCCAAAGGGGCCGGAACTTATTGCCCTGATCACGGCGGGATCCCGTAAGGCATCAATATAACCTTGTCTTTGCAGGCTGGCCTCATAGTCATCGACACTATGGGAGACATCCACGGCAAGTACGAGTTCGAGATCGACAAGAGTTGGTTCTGCGGTTGATTGCAAAGGGAATAGTATAAAGCTGGGTATAAACGAAAGTATCAGTGCTTTGTAAAATAGTGTCAGGTGTAAGAGGCTACCGAAATTCATGCGTAGAATCCTAACGTGGCAATTGATCTCTTATTTCTACACTGTATTCCTGAATTTTTAATAACCATATGACAACAGCACCGGTACGAGTTTGGGAACTCGTACCGGGGCTGTTGTCTGCCATAAAGTAATATTAATAGGTTTATACTTCTTTTGGGGCCTGGATTACTCCATTGAAATGGAAGGCGCTTGTCTTGTTGAAGTTGTCAGGCTCGACCAAACACCATCGGCGATATCAGCATAACGTTTTGCGTGTTCACCCTCAGGTGAGGAGACGACAATAGGTTCACCTTCATCGGAGGTCATTCTAATGTCTATGTGTAGAGGCATTTCGCCAAGGAATGGGCAGTCCAATTTTTTGGCTTCGTTCCGCGCCCCGTGTTCGCCAAATATGTGGGCTTCATGACCGCATTCTGGGCAGATATAGACACTCATATTTTCGATAATGCCAAGTACCGGTACGTCAACTTTGCGGAACATGTTAAGTCCCTTACGCGCATCCAATAGGGCGATGTCCTGTGGGGTGGAAACGATAACTGCGCCATCTAGGGGAACCTGTTGAGCCATGGTCAGTTGGGCATCACCTGTTCCAGGTGGCATGTCGACGATCAGAAGGTCGAGTTCTCCCCAAACGACATCACGTAGCATCTGTGTTAAAGCACTTTGCACCATGGGGCCACGCCAGATCATCGGCGTGTCCTCGGCAACCAGGAAGCCGACCGACATACATTTGATGCCATGGCGTTCCATGGGTAAAAGCGTTTTCCCGTCCGGGGAAGAGGGGCGGCCGGTAATGCCCATCATTCTTGGTTGAGAAGGTCCATAGATATCAGCGTCCATCAACCCGATTTTTAATCCCTTTTTAGCGAGAGAGAGGGCAAGGTTGATGGCTGTTGTCGATTTTCCGACCCCGCCTTTCCCGCTGGCGATAGCAATAATGTGTTTGATGCCATCGAGCTCGATTTTACCGCCCGGTCCTGGCTGGGGCGCTGCCTGAGGTTTGGCAGCAGGTGGCGCTTTCGTTTCTCCAGGTTGGTTTTCTGCTGTGAGAATGGCACTCACAGATAAAACACCTGGTAAAGCGTGTACGGTTTTTTCGGCAGATTTGCGGACGGCTTCAAACGCTTCTGCTTTTTGGGGATCGATTTCAAGAGAAAACCCAACATTTCCATCTTTGATGATGAGGCCGGAAATCATGCCTAGGCTGACGATGTCTTTTTTACTCTCTGGTTCGATTACGGTAGCTAAAGCATCGAGAATTTGTTGTTCTGTTACTCGACTCATCCTTGAAATCCCCATGTTTTATACAATATGTGCAGGTATTCTTTGTTGTATTCCTGCCTGGTTAGTATGTGGTTATGCCTATTTTATATGGTAGGGTCTACGGCAAAGATAAGGATTTTATGACGCACCCGAGCCCATAATATGCAAAATTTGCGAAACGGGGCTTGTAAAATGGGTGTTTTTAGTGACAGATTCATACAAATTTGTTTGTACTATTAATCGTTTAACACAGGGAAAATAGATGCCTTGGGATAATAAAGGTTCTGGCGGCGGTGGCCCATGGGGCGGCGGCAATGGTGGCGGTGGTGGACAACGTCCACCAGACATCGAAGAAATGATTCGCAAAAGTCAGGATCGTGTAAAAGAAATGATCCCTGGCGGTAGCGGATTCAGCGGTAAGGGTTTTGTCTTTATCCTTGGTGTTGTTTTACTTCTTTGGCTCGCGTCTGGTTTTTATCGGGTACAGCCAAACCAACAGGGTGTTGTTCTGCAATTTGGTAAGTGGGTAACAACGACTGAACCTGGTTTGAATTGGCACTATCCATATCCTATTCAAACAGTTCTGACCCCAGAAGTGACAACTATTCATCAGATCAATATTGGCTTCCGCGGAACCAATGCAGGTGGACGTGTTCAAAAACGGTCTGTAACCGAAGAAAGCCTGATGCTGACAGGTGATCAGAATATCATTGATATTAATCTGACACTGCAGTGGAAGATTGCTGAACCTGGACAGTACCTGTTTAACATTAGAGATCAAGAAGCAACGGTTAAAATTGCTGCTGAATCAGCCCTTCGTGAAATCATTGGCCGAACAGATATTCAGCCAGCATTGACCGAAGCGCGTGACGATATCCAAAGTCAGACACGTATTCTTCTTCAGTCAATACTTGATGGTTATGAAGCGGGTATCCTTATTACCGAGGTGCAGCTCCAGAACGTTCAACCGCCTGCGGCAGTGATTGATGCCTTTGATGATGTTCAAAGATCATTGCAGGATAAAGACAGGGCACGTAACGAAGCTGAGAAATATCGTAACGATATTATTCCGCGTGCTCGTGGTGAAGCTCAGCGACAAATTCAGGAAGCCGAAGCTTACAAAGAGCGTCTTGTGAATGAAGCGACTGGTGAAGCGGATCGTTTCTTGTCGGTCTACCGGGAATATAAACAAAATCCAGAAGTGACGAAGCGCCGGATGTATCTTGAAACGATGCAAAAGGTTCTCAAGAGTACTGATAAGGTTATTCTTGGGTCAGAGCAGGGCGGCGTCGTGCCTTATCTGCCGCTTGATCAACTTCGTAAAAATAGCCAATAAGAGGGGGATATAGTCTTATGAATAATAAATTTACTCTCATCATTGGCGTGCTTGTCGTTGCTGGGGCTTTCCTTGCGAGCAGTATGCTCTTTACCGTTGATCAAACTCAACAGGCGATGGTGCTTCAGTTTGGTAACCCCCAAACGACCATTAAAGAGCCTGGCTTGAAGTTTAAGCTTCCTTGGCAGGATGTTCAGAAGTACGAAAAACGTGTGCTTAACCTTGATCCTCCGGTAGAGCGTATCATTCTCTCCGATCAAAAGCCTCTACTGGTCGACAGTTTTGCGCGCTACACAATTGATGATCCGCTTCAGTTCTTCAAAACAGTGCGTTCAGAAGACGGTGCACGTGCCCGCTTGGGTACAATCGTGAATTCCGGCCTTCGTGTTGAGCTTGGTAAAGCGACTTTGAGTACTGTTCTCTCTCCTGAACGTGATGTCTTCATGGCACGGGTTTTGAAGCATGTAAATGAGCAGGCAAAGCGTTTTGGGATTGATGTCCTGGATATCCGAATTCGTCGTGCAGATCTTCCAAACGAAACCAGCCAAGCTGTGTTTGCGCGTATGAAGACTGAACGTGAAAGAGAAGCTGCTGAATTCCGTGCGCAGGGTTTTGAGCTCGCACAGCGTATTCAGTCAACTGCGGATAGGGAAGTGACTGTCCTAACAGCTGAAGCCAAGAAAGAATCAGAAATTCTTCGTGGTCAAGGCGATGCGGCTCTAACCAAGATTCTAAATGAAGCTTATGGTCAGGATCCGGATTTCTTCAAGTTCTACCGCTCCATGCAAGCCTATGAAGAAGCTTTGGCGAATAAGGGAACTTACATGGTGATTTCTCCTGATAGTGAATTCTTTGAGTTCTTTTCAGGGACTACAGCCACTGAAGCCAAACCTGCTAACTAAGTAGGTCGGTTTTATTGATAAGACGGTGATACCTGTACTGGTGTCACCGTCTTTTTTTGTGCTATTTTCTAATTATAAAATAATTAGTGTGGTTGGACGATGGTCGAATTATTTACTGCTTTAGCAATGGTGCTCGTAATCGAGGGCATTATACTTTCACTTTTTCCTCATCGTTTGAAGCAGTTACTTGAAATGATGACAGAGATGCCGCACGCGACATTGCGTGGGGGAGGGCTCGTCTGTGCAAGTTTAGGCGTGTTCCTTATTTGGGTGTTGAGGGTCGCTTGATACTCTCGTGCTAGTTAATAAGGGTGAAATGTCACGCATAGGTCACAATTACGCCCATTTCATCACCCATCTTCATATGCAGGCTCACTTGAACAGAGTAGACTAGAGCATAAGTTATAGATGACCGCTTTCGAGCGAAAAGATTACCGGAGAAGACGCGAATGAATATTAGAGCGGATCAAAGACATAACCGTACCAAAGCTTTGGCTCAGACTTTGTCATCTAGACAAGTAGCTCAACAATGGCTGGTTGGTATAGCAGTTGTCATTGGCATTATGTCTATGGCGCTTACGGCAAAGGCCCGCTCGGCACCTGATAGCTTTGCAGATTTGGCCGAAGAATTACTCCCAACTGTGGTGAATGTTATCACCTCACAAACAATTGAACCAACGACTGAAACTGAAGGACAGCCACAAGTTCCTCAAGGGGAGAATTTTGAAGAGTTCTTCCGAGATTTCTTTGAACGCCGTGGTGGTGGTCGTCAACCCGAACAACCGCGCCGGGGGGGAGCTCAGGGTTCTGGGTTCATTATTGATTCGGCTGGCCTGATCGTGACAAATCATCACGTTATTGAAGGTGCAGATGAAGTAGCTGTTCGCCTGCAGGATGGAACAATCCTTGAAGCCAAAATTATGGGTACAGATGAGAAAACAGATCTAGCATTGCTCAAAGTCGAGACTGATATAAAGCTTCCTGAGACCAGTTGGGGGAGTTCTGATGAATCTCGCATTGGGGATTGGGTTCTTGCAATTGGTAACCCCTTTGGTCTGGGGGGGTCTGTTTCAGCAGGTATTATCTCCGCGCACTCTCGCGATATTGGGTCCGGTCCCTACGACAGCTTTATTCAAACCGATGCTGCGATCAACCGTGGTAACTCTGGTGGTCCCTTGTTTAACATGGATGGCGAGGTCATTGGTGTAAACTCTGCAATTTACTCTCCTTCAGGTGGTTCCGTTGGTATTGGTTTCTCAATTCCATCCGTTATGGCCCGGCACATTATTGAACAACTTGAGAAAAACGGTGAAGTTAAACGTGGTTGGTTGGGTGTTCAAATCCAAACTGTAACCGAAGAATTGGCCGAAGGTTTGCGTCTAGCTGAACCTAGTGGTGCCCTGGTTTCATCTGTTTCCAAAGGTGGCCCTGCGGAAAAAGCAGGCGTCAAAGTTGGCGATGTCATCCTAGAGTTTAATGGTCGTAAAGTTCCAGAGATGCGCAAGCTACCAAGAATGGTTGCTGAAACATCCATTGGCCGTGAAGTCGATGTCGTGGTTTGGCGTAAGGGTAAGAAAAAAACAGTCTCTGTAGATTTGGGGCAGCTACCTGATGACGTTGTTGCATCTGTTGCGCCTGAAAAACCTAAGAAAGATGAGCGTAAACCAAGCAAGGTTGCTGACCTTGGTTTGTATCTTGGGAAACTAGATAGCGAGACCCGCCAACGGTTTTCTGTTAATGACAGTGTAAATGGTGTTGTTATTACAGATGTTGTGCCAAATAGCAGTGCGGCACAAAAAAGCCTTCGTCCTGGTGATGTTATTGTCGAAGTTGACCAGGAAGAGGTGACTGATCCGGGGCAAGTTGCTTCCCTTGTAGGGAAGGCAAAAGAAGCTGGCTTCCGGGTTGTAACTTTGCTGGTCTTTAAACAGGGTGAATACTCCTGGGTGGCGATTAAATTAGATTCCTAAGTTAGCTGCTATGAGAAATGAAAAAGGGGCGCTCATTTGAGGGCCCCTTTTTCGTTCGATATTGATGAGACTTATATAAAGTCTTTGCGTCGATATCCTTGATAAAATAACAAAGCCAAATGATCCGTGTGTTCAACTTGAAATGCGGCAGTTTCCTTGACGATTGGTTTCGCGTGGTATCCGACGCCCATACCAACAGCTGAAAGCATGGCGAGATCGTTCGCACCATCACCTACAGCACAGACATCGGAAAGGGTAATGCCTAATTGTTTTATCAGTTCTTCTGTCGCTTCGAGTTTAGCTTCGCGTCCCAAAATTGGTTCTCCAACGGATCCGGATAGTTTGTTGGATTGAATTTCCAAGTCGTTGGCACGATCCTCGTTAAAGCCGCAGATATCTTTGATCTGGGAGGTGAAGTAAGTAAAACCACCTGAGACCAGTGCGGTATAGGCCCCATGCTCTCTCATGGTTTTTACAAGCGTATCTGCGCCAGGGTTGAGCACCATGAGGCTTGAGATCGCTTCAAGTTCTTTTTCTTCGATACCTTTGAGTAGGGCGACACGTTGGCGTAGTGATTCTTCGAAGTTGAGTTCTCCGCGCATGGATTTTTCTGTAATCCGAGCAATCTCATCACCAATCCCGTGACGTACAGCAAGTTCATCGACCATTTCTTGGCCAATGATGGTGGATTCCATGTCAGCCACAAGTAACTTTTTTCGGCGACCGGATGTTTCTTGAACGGCAAAATCGATATTCGTACCCGCAACTTCGTTTCGGATGAGA
This sequence comes from Kiloniella sp., assembly GCF_965205715.1. Taxonomy (GTDB): domain Bacteria; phylum Pseudomonadota; class Alphaproteobacteria; order Kiloniellales; family Kiloniellaceae; genus Kiloniella. Next base: position 154,923 of record NZ_CBDBHW010000001.1, read on the forward strand.
TCCTTAGCTTCAGCTAAATCCAACTCAGAAAAGAAGATGTCACAGGCTTCGTTTTCAGAAAGCCAGTCTTCTGCTCCCAGAGTGGCGCCGTGGGTTTTTAGACAGGTGGAAATGGATTGTACCGTTGCGTAATCAAGATGGGAACTAGCTGTGGGGGCAACCAGGGTGGCGACGAAGCGCATGGGATGTTGTCCTCTAGTATACTGATTTGTTTTTGTGGCTCTTAAGGTTGGGGTATAGTAGGAACCTCAGAAGCATTGTTAAAGCAGAGATATCTCAAGTGATCAACGATAAGCCAAAAGTCATTGTTATTACTGGCCCTACTGCCAGCGGAAAATCTGCGCTTGGAGTAGATGCAGCCCTCGCCTTGGGAGGCGAGATCATCAATGCAGATTCCATGCAGATATATCGTGAGCTAGATGTTTTAACGGCGCGGCCGGATAAAGAGGATCTAGCCAAGGTTCCGCATCGACTTTACGGAACGATGGCTGGAGCTGAACGCTGCTCGGCTGAACAGTGGCGGATTCTTGCTTTAGAAGAAATCGAAAACGTACACCGGTTGGGTAAAATTCCGATTCTTGTCGGTGGCACGGGCCTCTATATACGCGCATTGGAAAAAGGAATTGCGAATATTCCTGATATTCCTGCTGAAATCCGTGCTCAGGCTCAGCAATTATTAGAAAAGGTGGGTGGGGATAGTTTTAAGAAAGAACTCGCAACTATTGATCCAGAGATGGCTGATCGGTTGCACGCAGGCGATCGTCAACGGTTGATCAGGGCTTGGGAAGTAATTACCCACACGGGGAAGTCATTACTTGTTTGGCAACGGCAAGCTCAGGGAATGGTACCGGATTTTGATTTTATCCGCTTTGCAATGATTCCTCCACGTGAAGAGCTATATGATAATTGTAATAAGCGCTTCAAGAACATGCTCGATTTGGGCGCATTAAAAGAGGTCGAAGATCTATTGGATTTAGGCCTTGATCCTTCTCTTCCTATCATGAAGGCGCTGGGTGTTCCCGAACTCGCAGAATATTTGGCTAAAAAGGTAACTCTTGATGATGCTATTTCGCGGGCGCAGCAAAATACACGTCGCTATGCAAAGAGGCAGATGACATGGATCAGAACACAATATAATGACGCAAAAATCGTAAATGAGAAATATTCGGAAAGATTAAGGGGTGATTTTTTTAATTTTATTCGCCAAATCGACTTGACCCTCTTACCCTAAGAGGCTAGTTTTCGCGCTCGCAACCTAAATGCTAGGCCGATTGTTATTGGCTTTTTACCCCTTTTCTTGTTACAGGCATCGGGGATAGGATTGCTCACCATTATACAAGCCAGTAGTTGAGAGGAATAAATACGATGGCGACCGAACAGTTTACCGGCGCGGAAATAGTGATCAAAGCCCTGAAAGATCAGGGTGTGGACACCGTGTTTGGCTATCCTGGCGGCGCAGTGCTACCGATTTATGATGCTATCTTCAAACAGAACGACATTAAACATATACTCGTTCGTCAAGAAGGTGGTGCGGTGCATGCGGCTGAGGGATATGCAAGATCTACCGGTAAGGTCGGCGTCGTACTCGTGACATCTGGGCCAGGCGCAACTAATGCAGTTACTGGATTAACTGATGCTTTGATGGATTCAATTCCCCTTATTTGTCTGACGGGTCAAGTTCCAACACATCTGATTGGTAACGATGCTTTTCAAGAAGCTGATACCACGGGTATTACGCGCCCTTGTACAAAACACAACTATCTAGTCCGTGATATAGAAAATTTATCCCGGACCATGCACGAAGCTTTCTACGTTGCGCAAAATGGTCGACCGGGGCCTGTTGTTATCGATCTTCCTAAAGATGTTCAGCAGGGGAAAAGCGATACTTATTTAGCGCCAGAAGAGGTGAAGCATCGTAGTTATCGCCCAAAAATTAATGGCGAACTCGAGCATATTAAGGAAGCTGTAGAATTAATTGCGAATGCCAAGCGCCCAGTTTTCTACGTTGGCGGGGGTGTTATTAATTCTGGTGAAGCTGCATCCAAACTTTTAACCGAGCTTGTGCATTTAACCGGCGCACCTTGCACAACAACCCTTATGGGTTTGGGTGCTTTCCCTGGAACGGACAAACAGTTCCTCGGTATGCTCGGCATGCACGGTACTTACGAAGCTAATCTGGCGATGTATAACTGTGATGTCATGATTAATGTTGGAGCTCGGTTTGATGATCGCATTACCGGAGTGATCGATCAGTTTTCACCCGATTCCACAAAAATTCACATCGATATTGATGCCAGCTCTATAAACAAGAATGTCATTGTTGACCTGCCAATTATTGGTGATGCTGAACGGGTCGTTGAAGAGATGCTTCGCCTTTGGAAAGAAGAAAAGCGCTCCCTTGATAGCAAAGCCCTGAAGTCCTGGTGGAGCCGGATTGAAGAGTGGCGCTCAAAAGATTGCCTAGGTTATACGCAAGATGGTCCAATCATCAAGCCACAGCACGCGATTAAGCGCCTTTACGAACTCACAAAGGACCGTAAACCTTATGTTACGACTGAGGTTGGTCAGCATCAGATGTGGGCTGCCCAGTACTTCCATTTTGATGAGCCCAAAAAATGGATGACTTCTGGTGGTCTGGGAACAATGGGTTATGGTTTACCTGCAGCCGTTGGGGCTCAGATTGCTCACCCTGATGACTTGGTCATCGATGTTTCTGGTGAAGCTTCTTTCATGATGAATATGCAGGAACTGGGAACAATTGCTCAGTACAACTTGCCTGTGAAAATTTTCATCGTGAATAATCAATGGATGGGTATGGTTCGCCAGTGGCAGCAACTCTTGCACGGTAATAGGAACTCTGAAAGTTATTCCGACGCCTTGCCAGACTTTGTGAAACTTGCAGAATCTTTTGGCCTTGTTGGTATGCGCTGTGAAAAGGCAGAGGATCTGGATCGCATGGTTCAGGAGATGATTGACTGCCCGCACCCAGTTCTTTTTGATTGTCAGGTGGCAAAGGAAGAGAACTGTTATCCGATGATCCCGTCTGGGGCGGCGCATTATGAAATGCTGCTTAGCCCAGAAGATAGCGCAGCGAAACCTATTTCCGAAGAAGGAATGGTTCTCGTTTGATCTTGTAGGAACCAAAAAATCGATACATAGTTTGCACAAACGTGGTCGATTAGAATTTGATTGAAACAAAGTCAGGAATTGCGTCCCATGGCGCCAATGGAAACCCACATCGAAAGCCGCACGATTGCGGTACTCGTAGATAATGAGCCCGGCGTACTTGCACGGGTTATCGGCCTCTTTTCTGGACGAGGATATAATATTGAAAGTTTGACAGTGACGGAGGTCGATGTTGCACACGGTCTCTCTCGTATAACTGTCGTCACTTCTGGTACGGCACAGATTTTGGAACAAATTAAAGCTCAATTGGGCCGTCTTGTTCCTGTTCACCGTGTTCGAGACTTGAGTAAAGAGGGTTCTTCTGTTGAAAGAGAACTTGCTCTTATTAAGGTTGCGGGCGCGGGTGATAAGCGTGTTGAAGCTCTACGGATTGCGGATATCTTCCGTGCCCGTGTTGTTGATTCCAGCCATGATCACTTTGTCTTCGAAATGACAGGCAAGAGTGACAAACTGGATGTTTTTGTTGATTTAATGCAACCCCTCGGATTGATTGATGTCAGTCGTACTGGTGTTGTAGCCATCTCCCGCGGCCCAAAGGCGCTCTAGGCGATAGCAATCTACGTGTTTTCTATTTGATATGGCTGGAAACAGCCGCCCTAAGGAAGGAATAAGCTATGCGTGTCTATTATGACCGTGATGCAGATGTAAATCTGATTAAAGGTAAGAAGGTTGTAATCGTAGGTTACGGTAGCCAGGGCCACGCCCATGCTAACAACCTGAAGGACAGTGGTGTTAGCGACGTTCGCGTTGCTCTTCGTCCAACTTCTAGCTCCGTTGCTAAAGCTGAAGCGGCTGGTTTCCAGGTGATGGCACCTGCTGAAGCTGCTGCTTGGGCCGACGTTGTTATGATCCTGACCCCTGATGAAAATCAGGCTGCTCTTTATAGCGCAGATCTCGTTGACAATCTTAAAGAAGGTGCAGCAATCGTTTTTGCTCACGGTCTGAACGTTCACTTCAAGCTGATCGAGCCTCGTGCAGATCTTGATGTGTTCATGATTGCGCCAAAAGGTCCTGGTCACACAGTACGTAGCGAATACCTCAAAGGCGGTGGTGTTCCTTGTCTGATCGCTGTTCACCAGAATGCTTCTGGTAACGCACAGGAAATCGCTCTTTCTTATGCTTCTGCTATTGGTGGCGGTCGTTCTGGTGTTATCGAAACTACTTTCCGTGAAGAGTGTGAAACTGACCTCTTTGGTGAGCAGGTTGTTCTTTGTGGTGGTCTTTGCGATCTCATCAAAGCTGGCTTCGAAACTTTGACCGAAGCTGGTTATGCTCCTGAAATGGCCTACTTCGAGTGCTTGCACGAAGTGAAGTTGATCGTTGATCTTATGTACGAAGGTGGCATGGCGAACATGCGTTACTCAATCTCCAACACAGCTGAGTTTGGTGATTATGTAACTGGTCCACGCATCATTACATCTGAAACAAAAGCTGAAATGAAGCGCGTTCTAGCCGACATTCAGTCTGGTCGTTTCGTACAGAAATTTGTACTCGATTACCAAGCTGGTCAACCTGAGTTGAAAGCCACACGCGGTCTTAATGCTGAGCACCCAATCGAAGAAGTCGGATCTCGTCTTCGTGCGATGATGCCTTGGATTGGCGCGAACAAGCTTGTTGATAAAGAAAAGAACTAGGTTCTTTTCAACTTTCTAAGCATTTTTTTAATGCTTTTAGGTTTGAACAAAGCCCGCCTTCTTGGCGGGCTTTGTTGCGTTTGGTGGAAATCGTTTTTGCTGGGCCGATAAATTTTGAAGATGTACTCTTCTCACCCATGAAAAGAGAATAATTTTTACTTTATGATATTTTGTTAACCTTCCTTAAATCAATTTTTCTGCACCATGTTTTGCACTGGGGGATGCGGTAAATCGGGGCAAATATCAAATAAATCGCAAAAGAGAAGCCAAACGGCTATTTTCGAGCTTTCACAAAGTGTGAAAAGTGATATTGTACCCGACCATCGGGACTGTCTGTTCCGGGGGGATATTTTTGTGACTTTCTCCAGACATAACAGGGCTCTGCCTTGCAAGAATGATTTTGTGGGGGTATCCCTTGCATAATGTGTATATGACGTTTGAAAATTAGGGATAGCTAATTCATGGTCTCTTTGTTTGGCATGTTTTCTACCGATATGGCCATTGATCTCGGTACAGCCAACACTTTGGTATATGTGAAGGGGAGAGGCATTGTCCTCAATGAGCCTTCAGTGGTTGCAATTGGAGAAAAAAAGGGCAAGAGACAAGTTCTTGCCGTTGGTGACGAAGCAAAATTGATGCTTGGTCGTACTCCGGGTAACATCCAGGCAATTCGACCATTACGTGATGGGGTGATCGCTGACTTTGATGTCGCGGAAGAAATGATCAAACACTTCATTCACAAGGTACACGGACGTCGTTCTTTTGCCCGTCCACGCATTGTTGTCTGTGTTCCTTTTGGATCGACCGCTGTTGAGCGACGTGCCATTCAGGAATCTGCTGAATCAGCAGGCGCTCGCGAAGTTCACCTCGTAGAAGAGCCTATGGCAGCCGCGATCGGCGCCGGCCTTCCTGTCACAGAGCCTACCGGATCAATGGTTGTTGATATTGGTGGTGGTACGACAGAAGTTGCCGTTCTGTCTCTCGGGGGCATTGTTTATTCTCGCTCTGTCCGTATTGGTGGCGATAAAATGGATGAAGCCATCATTGCTTATATCCGTCGCAATCATAATCTATTGGTCGGGGAAGCATCCGCTGAACGGATCAAGAAAGAGATCGGTTCGGCTTGCCCACCAGAAGATGGTGAAGGCATGACGATGGAAATCAAAGGCCGTGACCTAATGAACGGCATTCCTAAAGAACTGATTATTTCTGAGCGTCAGATTGCTGAATCTCTTGCTGAACCTGTGGGCGGTATTGTTGAAGCCGTAAAGGTTGCTCTTGAGCATACGGCTCCTGAATTGGCTGCGGATATCGTTGATAAAGGTATTGTCCTTACTGGTGGCGGCGGCTTGTTGCGTAATCTTGATTATGTGCTTAGAGCCTCTACAGGCTTGCCGGTTTCCATTGCCGATGACCCCTTGAGTTGTGTTGCAATGGGCACAGGACGTTGTCTGGAAGACTGGAAAACACTCCAGCATGTTCTGATCCAGATGTATTAATTGCGAGAATTTTGGAGTTTTTTCTCCAAGATTCTAGGGTTGAAAGATTTTGTTTAACCTTTTGAGTCATAGTATATATAGTAGATTCAAAGGTTTGAGCATGAATATCTCTAAGTTGCCGATTATTGGAGTTGGTCGTGAATAAGAGGATCGGAGCTATCAGTCATATGACCACGCCTGTGCAGGCGTGGCTTCAAGGCTCTGCTTATGCGGTCTTACTTGTTGTCGCAGTCACTTTAATAATCTTAGCAAAAACAGATAATGTCGTTGTTGAACGTGTCCGTACGGCTGTTGTGGATAGTGTTGCTCCTTTGATGGAAGTTGCGAACCGACCAGTCGTCGTTATCAGTGATACGATTGAAACAGCACAAAATTATGTTGCTCTGAAGTCTGAAAATGAAGAGCTTAGACGACAAAACGAAGCCCTGCGTGGTTGGCAAATTACGGCTGCTAAACTCCAGGGAGAAAATGCATCTCTTCGTGGCATGTTAAGCCTGTCTCCGGAGGTTAATCCAAGTATTACGACGGCGAGAGTTATCGCAGACCAGGGTGGAGCATTTGTTCGCTCCGTTATTGTTAATGCCGGTAGTCTTGATGGCATTACGAAAGGTCAATCTGCTTCGACGGGATTTGGCTTGGCTGGGCGTGTTACTGAAGTGGGGAGACATTCTTCGAGAGTCGTATTCTTGACCGATATTAGCAGTCGGATCCCCGTTTTTGTTGGAAGTGATCGTTCTCGTGCCATTATGGTCGGAGATAACTCTCCATCACCGTCTCTCTTGTATTTAGATCAGGATACCACCGTAAAGCTCGGAGATACGGTTTATACATCTGGACAGGGTGGTGGGTTTGCTCCGGGACTTCCTGTTGGAATCGTGCATTCACTGAGTGAAACATCTATTAAAATTCGTCCCTATACTGACTGGGGTGACATAGAGTTTTTAAGATTAGAAGATTATGCTGTGAAACAGAAATTGGATGTATTATACTCGGATAGTGAGGCCGAGGGCTTGCAGTGAATCCAACTTTTTGGCAACGCATTGACGGGCTCGCGAGATCGGCCTGTCCTTTTACGATTACCCTTCTTTTAACAATATTTTTCTTAATCCCCCTACAAATCCCAAATTTGTCAGAGGTCGTTCCCTCTGTGCTTCTCATCTCGGTATTTTATTGGACGTTATATCGGCCGGATCTGATGCCAATTTGGGCCGTGTTTACCCTTGCATTTATACATGATTTGCTTACAGGGATTATACTTGGGGTGGGGCCTTTTATACTGCTTCTATTTTGTCTGGCGTTAAACGGCCAGCGTAAATTTTTGGCGAGAACATCTTTCCCTGTTTTGTGGCTAAGCTTTTTTACCCTCTCAAGCCTAGCTTTTGCCTTAAACTGGGTACTGATATACCTGTTAGAGCCTGGGGTTCCAGACTTTAGGCCGGTATTTTTTCAAAATTTAACCACAATAGCTGTCTACCCTGCATTTTCATGGATGTTTGCCTTGATACAGCGGTCACTTCTGAAGAGTTAGGAAATCTTGCATATGCCGATGGTTCACGAAGATCAGGACCGTCATAAAGGGTTTACCCGTAGAGTATTGATGCTGACTTGTGGCAAGGCAGCGCTACTTTCTGCGTTGGTTGGTCGTATGTATTATCTTCAAGTCGTTGAAGCTGAGAAATATACGACACTTGCAGAGGACAATAGAATAAACCTAAGGCTGCTCCCGCCTCGGCGTGGAAAAATCCTAGATCGCTTTGGTCTAGAGCTTGCAAATAATCAGCAAAATTTTCGCGTAGTTGTCGTTCGCGAACAAACGCCTGATCTTACGGTTACTTTAGATGCCCTATCAAAATTAATTCACCTATCCGAACATGACTACAAGCGTATTTTGCGCGATGTTAAGCGAAAAAGGGCTTTTGTCCCTGTTACTGTCAAAGACAATCTACGTTGGGACCAAGTCAGTAGTATCGAAGTGAATTCAGCAGACTTGCCGGGGGCAAGTATTGAGGTTGGAGAGACCCGTTTTTACCCCTATGGTGCTGATATGTCTCATGTCCTTGGATATGTCTCATCTGTTTCGGAACGTGAATTAACTGGTGATCCTCTTCTTGAACTACCTGGTTTTAGGATCGGTAAAAGTGGTGTTGAAAAATACCATGATAGCGATATGAGAGGGAAGGCCGGGACCAGTGAATTTGAGGTGAATGCTTATGGCCGCGTGATCCGGGAGCTATCCCGCAATGAAGGCGGAAGCGGCCGCGAAATGATCCTCACTGTTGATGCGGGACTTCAAACCTTTGTTCAGCAGCGCCTAATGAGTGAGCAATCAGCTGCAAGTGTCGTGATCGATATTGAGAATGGCGATGTCCTTGCGATGGGGTCTGTTCCTTCCTACGATCCAAGCGCTTTTAATCTGGGGTTGAGCAACAAGCAGTGGAATGGGTTGATCAACAACCCGCTTACACCCCTGACCAATAAAGCAATTGCCGGGACTTACGCCCCAGGATCAACTTTCAAAATGATCGTTGCGTTGGCGGCAATGAAAGAAGGCATCGGAGCGCATAGTCATCCTGTTTATTGCCCAGGGTTTATGAAACTCGGTAACGCGCGTTTTCACTGTTGGAAGCGCGGGGGGCATGGGACTGTTAATATGATCGAGGGTCTGCAGCACTCCTGTGATGTGTTTTTTTATGACGTTGCTCGAAGGGTCGGTGTCGATAAAATTGCAGAAATGGCAAATAAATTTGGTCTCGGGCATAAAGTCGGGATTGATTTGCCTGGTGAACGTTCGGGCGTTATTCCGACCAAAGCCTGGAAACTTGCGAATATTGGAGAGCCCTGGCAGGGAGGCGAAACGCTTGTTACTTCTATTGGGCAAGGTTTCGTGCTTACAACACCGTTACAGCTGGCAGTTATGGTGGCCCGTATTGCTTCCGGGGGGAAAAAAGTGATGCCGAGGTTAACCCGAGGCTATAGGGAAGATGGAAAATCAGTTGCTTATGGGGTTGATGCTTTTGAAGATCTGGGTATCCCCCAAGAGCATATGCGCATGATCCATCAAGGTATGGATGCTGTTTCGAATAACCCTCGGGGAACGGCCTATAAGTATCGTCTAAAAGAAGAAGGATGGGAGCTTGCCGGGAAAACGGGGACGGCACAGGTGAGAAGAATTACCTTAGCTGAACGTCAGGCCGGTGTGTTTAAGAATGAAGACCTGCCGTGGAGAAGAAGAGACCACGGATTGTTCGTCGCCTATGCTCCTGTGCACAATCCCCGATATGCTTGTGCCGTTATTGTTGAGCATGGAGGGGGCTCAAAAAGTGCAGCCCCTATAGCACGAGATATCTTACGGGAGACCCAACGGCGAGATCCCGCTCGAGCTGCGGCGATTTCCTTTGGAACCGAAATTAAAGTGAATGACGTCGCGGGGGATTCTTAAATGAACCAGCGGGTACAATATTTAGGCCGGCACAATCCTGAAATCACCCTGGGGCAAAAAATTTGGCAGTTGAACTGGGGCATGATCCTTCTCATTTGCATGATCGCTGCCATAGGGTTGGGTATGTTGTACTCGGCTGCAAATGAGAACTTTGATCCCTGGGCCTCAAGACAAGCAATCAGATTTGGTGTTGGTTTTGTTGTTATGCTTGTGGTTGCCCTGATTGATATCAGGATATGGTTTCGCTTCAGTTATATTTTCTATCTAGGAGCCCTTATCCTACTTGTTGGGGTTGAGGTCATGGGCAGCATTGGGATGGGAGCCCAGCGCTGGATTGATTTGAAATTCATTCAACTCCAACCCTCCGAGTTAATGAAGATTGCAATTGTCTTTGCTTTAGCCAGGTATTTTCACGGTGTTTCCCAGGAAGATATTGGGCGCGTCGCCTTTTTGTTGGTTCCTCTTGTAATGGTATTGGCTCCTTCCGTTTTGGTCTTGCGCCAACCGGATCTAGGCACCACGGGGATGCTCGTTATGGCATCTGGAGCAGTGTTTTTCTGTGCTGGGGTAAGACTTTGGAAGTTTGCTGTCGTCATGGCTGCGGGACTCGCAGCGATCCCGATTGGTTGGCAATTTCTACATACTTATCAAAAAAACCGGGTTTTGATTTTTCTTAATCCGGAGCAAGACCCCTTGGGGACTGGCTACCATATCCTTCAGTCCAAAATTGCTTTTGGATCCGGAGGCGTTTTCGGGAAGGGTTTTGGTCAAGGTTCTCAAAGCCATTTGAACTTTTTACCAGAAAAGCAAACCGACTTCATTTTTACAATGTTAGCTGAAGAATTCGGTATGGTCGGTGGATTGGTCTTACTGGGGCTTTATATCCTGCTGATGGTGTATGGCCTTGCAATATCGCTGAGATCACGTAATCAATTTGGACGGCTATTGGCGATTGGGCTTACCTTTAATCTTTTTCTCTATGTGTTTATCAACATTGCCATGATCATGGGGTTGGTACCTGTCGTTGGTGTTCCCTTGCCACTGATTTCATATGGAGGCACCGTTATGTTGACTGTGATGATCGGATTGGGGCTGGTAATGTCAGTTTGGCTTCATAGGGATATTAAGATATCACGCCATGGAGTTCATGATGAGTAGGTCTAATATCCCCTAGAGGGACTATGTATCTCGGTTAGAGGCACCAATAGCTGTAATGTTGTGCGAATTGCCTCTTTCTCCACATGCCTTTCATATCAGCGATAAGACCACTTGGTTTAACAAGTTGCTCAATGCTGGCGCTGGTCAGGTTGAGATAGCCTTGGTGAGGAACTGCGCCGATGATACAGTCGTATGGATCTTCGGTTTCTAAAGATGGCTTAAGGCTGATATTGAAGAATTGATCTGCTTCTTTGGGGTCGGCCATGGGGTCGTGAACGTCGACAATATGTCCTAAAGCTTCAAAATCGGTAATAATATCGGTAATTTTGGTGTTGCGTAGATCAGGTACATCCTCCTTAAAGGTCAGGCCTAAAATGAGTGTCCGAGGTCTAGAGATCTCTGGATTTTTCGCTTTTAAGGACTGGTGAATAGCTGTGCTGACGGCGCTACTCATAGACTCATTTGTTGACCTGCCAGATAAAATAACCTTTGGATCATGCCCAAAAGATTTAGCGCAGTGAGCTAGATAGTATGGATCTACACCAATACAATGACCTCCGACGAGACCTGGTTGGAAGTTAAGGAAATTCCATTTGGTCCCTGCTGCTTCGAGCACGTCATAAACTGAGATGCCAAGTTTTTGGAATATGATGGAAATTTCATTTACAAAGGCAATGTTTATATCCCTTTGTGCATTCTCAATAACTTTGGCCGCTTCGGCTGTTTTGATGTCTTTGGCGACGAAAATTTTGTCGCCATTCATAGAGCCATAAACATTTGATAGCATTTCTGAAACTGCCACGGTTTGACCAGCGACAACCTTCGTAATCGCGTCGACAGTGTGTTCGCGATCTCCTGGATTGATTCGTTCCGGTGAGTAGCCAAGGAAGAAATCTTTTCCACATTTTAACCCAGAGCATTTTTCCAGTATTGGGCCGCAAATATCTTCTGTAACGCCGGGGTAAACGGTGCTTTCATAAACAACAATATTCCCTGTCTCAATGATCTTACCAATCATGTCTGAGGCTTTGCGGATCGGTGTTAAATCCGGGGTGTTGTTTTCATCAACGGGAGTTGGGACCGTTATAATATGAATATTATGCCCGATGAGTTCATTTACGTCAGAGGTAAGATGAAGAGTCGAATTTCTTAATTCTGGCGATGTAACTTCACCAGTCTTATCGTAACCTTCTTGGAGTTCCTTAATCCGATTTATGTGGATATCAAAACCAGTTACTTTGAAATATTTAGCCAAATGTACTGCAAGAGGGAGACCTACATAGCCTAGGCCTATAATCGTAATACTTGGTTTCTCTGCCATAAAATCATCTGCTTTTCAAAGTTGATTTATTTCTTTTAGGTGATGATTGAATCCTATGCAAATTGATTTCGAATACTGGAATTTTACGAAAGTACGTTATCACTATAAATCTTTATGTTTGAGGGAAACTTGACACTTTATTTACCATTTTGGTGCACCTTAAAATTTAACGTATTCTGTATTTAATCAAAAGGTTGCCTCATGGCTGAGTACACAGGTATAGAGCGCCGTCTTGTTTTTCGTCTGCTCGATTATTGGGAGGGATTAAAAGATGGACGGAAAATGCCAAGCCTGCATGACATTCAGGCGTCTGACCTTGGTGATGACTGGGACTGGTGTTTTTTGATTTCTCTGGGGGAAGAGGGGGAGAGCGCTGTATTCACTCATGTCGGGTCTCTAATATACCCACCGGTAAGGGGGCTTCTTATTGGAACAGAAGTTTCTGCCTGTCCTGATCAAACGCTTATAAAGCAGGCAACAACATTTATGTCTCGTGTTTTCGATCTTGGTGTTCCCGTCAGTATTGGTGGTGAGTGCGAAGATGGAGGAGATGACCTACTTTATCGCAGTACCTTGATGCCTCTATCCTCCGACGATGTATATATTGATGCCCTATTTGGAGGGGCAAATTGTCGTAAGGTTACCAACTGATAACAACAAGGCTAAGAAGCTAGATGTCGCAGGCAGTTTCATTCGAAGTAGATACTTATCAAAATAAAAGATGGGTACTAGAGTGCGTTCTTGATGATAAGGATATGGCACTATCTACTGCAAAGCGGCTGTATGATAGTCAGCGGTTTTCTGCGGTTCGTGTCGTACAAGAAACCTATGACGAAGCGAGTAACTCAAGCCGCGAGCGCGTTATATTTGAGACGACTGTGGCTGATCGGGATAACAGGGCTTTACATCAGAAAAAAGCCGCGCAGTTAAAAAAAGAGATACTGGATCGCTCTGAAAGGCGGCCTCTACGTAAAAGGCCAAAAAAAGAGGAGCCGAAAAAGGGGCCTAGCATTTGGGTGATGGCATTGTGGTTTTTAGCGATTCTTGCGGTTGGAACCAGTGCCCTGGTGTATCTTCGAAGCCTGTAGAAAATTAGACGTCGAGCCTGATCAGAAGTGTTGTTCAACTTGGTTGAATTGACTAATGGGTAAAGAGCAAACTAACTCTAGCGTTAGTTTGCTCTTTACCATTTCATTTAGTTGTCTTTACCTAACCAAGATTACTCCCACTTGATTGTGTATTCCTCAGGATTTGGGCGCTTACGTTCTTTTACATCGCGCTCAACACTTCCTATATAAAGGAAGCCTACAATATCCATATTGTCTTTGAGCCCAAGGCCTTCTTTAACTGTAGGATCATAGGCAGCGTTCCCCGTTAGCCAAATGGCGCCATAATCACGCTCATGAGCCGCCAGAAGTATGTTCTGTGCTGCAGCACCCGCTGAGAGAACTCTCTCGTTTTGGGGGACGCCTGGCTTTTCATCCGTCATAACGGAGCAAACGACAATAACAAGGGGGGCCAGCTTGGGACGGCTTCCCTCTTTTTCTAATTGCTCTTGTGTGGCCTCAGGACTTCGCTTTTTTAATGCGTCGACAAAAAGGTCTGAGAGTTTATTGCGGGCTTCACCTTCAATAACAATGAACCGCCAAGGGCGTAACCACCCATGGTCCGGAGCGGTAACCGCGGCTTGCAGCATAAAGTTGATGTCTTCTTTAGACGGGGCAGGCTCGACCATCCATTGAGTGACAATAGATTTGCGGGACAAAAGAAACGACAAGTTATTCTCCTAAAAGGGTTTCATATCCTCATAATTCAAATTGGACTTAACTTCACCTGTTTTCTATTCGGCTTAATCCAAAGATGTAAAATTTTAGTACATTAATCTATTTGCAATCAATTATCATTTACACTATGTAATAGGGGCGGATGAAAATCATTCTCAGCGGCGAGAGAGAAATGTACGTTTGTATTTGTAATGGCTTTACTGAAAAAGATGTTAAGAACGCTGTCGGGCTCGGTGCCTCTTCAGTAGCTGGCGTCTATAAGTCTATGGACTGTTCTCCACAGTGCGGAAAATGTGGCTGCGACATCAAGGATATGCTTGATGAAGAAAAAAGCTTGTCCGCTCATTTTGGTAGCATGAAACACCTTGCTGCAGAGTAAATGCTCTCCCCTCCCTTAGGCGAGATATTTCTTGATATTTGATATTTAGCTTCGCCTTTTTTGTGCGATTACGTCTTTGGTTTGAGATAGAATATCTTTCAATTTCTCTGGCTTCTTTCCAAAATTATTCTAAAAATTACTGTAAGCTCAAGTCTTGAAGGCTTAAATTGCTATTCAAGAAAAAGCCGCAGATACTTAATTGTTATCTTGCGGGGGCATAATAGTTGCTGTCATCGAGACATCCTAATAAGGTTAGGTGAATTAAGCCTGAGCCCTGTTTGTGGGTAGGGGATGGCTGTGAATAAACGTATCAGTGAGGGGTTATGAAAAACGTACAGTTGAACGCGACATATTTGAAAGATTATGTGGCGCCATCTTTTTGGGTAAATCATGTTGATCTGGACTTTGTCCTTGAACCTAAAAAGACAATCGTAACCTCTTGGTTGAAACTGGACAGCAACCCTGTTGTTGATGGGCCGTTAAAATTAGACGGTGATGAATTAAGACTTATCTCTTTAAAAGTTGATGACCGGATTCTCTCAAAATCAGACTATGAGTTAGATGACAGTTCCCTCACGATTGATGGATTACCAGATAGCTGTGTTCTCGAGGTTAAAACGGAAATTGATCCTGAATTAAATACTAAACTTGAAGGACTTTACCTGTCTGGCGGAAACTTTTGCACACAGTGTGAGGCAGAAGGCTTTCGAAGAATAACGTACTATCCTGACCGTCCTGATGTAATGGCAACTTATACAGTTACTATGCATGCAGATAGAAAAAGCTATCCAGTACTACTTTCGAATGGTAACCGCATTGATGAAGGCATTGGAGACGACGGAAAGCATTGGGCTCGTTGGCATGATCCTTTTCCGAAACCTTGTTATCTCTTTGCCTTGGTAGCTGGGGATCTCGCCTGTTATGACGATAATTATGTCACATGTTCCGGGCAGGATGTGGCTCTAAAGATCTTTGTAGAACACGGTAACGAAGATAAATGTGCCTATGCAATGGATGCATTGAAAAGGTCGATGCGTTGGGATGAAGAACGCTTTGGCCTCGAATACGATCTGAATATTTTTAATATCGTTGCCGTTAGTGATTTCAATATGGGCGCGATGGAAAACAAAAGCCTTAATATCTTTAACTCAAAGTGCGTCCTCGCCAGTTCTGATACTGCGACGGATCTGGAGTTCGAACGTATTGAAGCCATAGTTGCTCACGAATACTTCCATAACTGGACGGGAAACCGTATTACCTGCAGAGACTGGTTCCAGTTGAGCCTTAAAGAAGGCCTTACTGTATATCGGGATCAGGAGTTTTCGTCTGACATGCGTTCGGCTCCAGTAAAACGTATTCAGGATGTTCGAACTCTGCGCGCGCGGCAATTCCCAGAAGATGCGGGCCCCTTATCTCATCCTATTCGCCCGGAAACCTATATCGAGATCAATAATTTTTATACGGCTACGATCTATGAAAAAGGCGCAGAAGTCATCCGTATGATGCAGGAAATTCTTGGTCGTGATGGGTTTAGAAAGGGCGTGGACCTTTATTTTGAACGGCACGATAATCAGGCTGTGACATGTGAAGACTTTGTCTTGGCCATGGAAGATGCCAACGGTGTTGATCTCAAGCATTTCCGGCTTTGGTACAGCCAGGCGGGAACTCCTGAGGTTGATGTTACCTGGTTGTATGATGAAGTGGGTAAAAGTTTTACGTTAAATCTGTCGCAGTATACACCTGTCGCTCATGGGCAGGAAGAAAAGCATCCATTGCACATTCCAATTACAATTGGCCTGATTGGTGAGGATGGTAAAGACCTTCCTTTGTTCCTGGAAGGTGAAGTTGGGGATCAAGGGGAAACAAGTAAAACCTTACGTTTTGATCAAGAACATCAGTCGTTCACTTTTACTTCCATTGATAAGTGCCCTGTGCCCTCTATTAATCGCAACTTTTCAGCACCGATAAAATTACGTGCTCCTTACAGTGACGACGATCTCCGGTTTCTTATGGGGAATGACAATGATGCTTTTAGTCGTTGGGATGCCTCTCAGAATAATGCCACACGCATGATTCTGAGTATGGTGAAAACCATTCAAGAAGGTGGGGAGCTTGAATACGATTCTCGTTATGCACAGGCTCTGGCCCTAAATATAGCTGACAAAACATTAGATCCTGCATTTCTCGCTCAAATCCTTACTTTGCCGTCGATAGATTATGTTGCAGAGCAAATGCAGGTCGCTGATTTTGCCGCGGTTGATCAAGCCAGAGATTTTTTAAAGGCTGGAATTGCACGTCACCTCTATGAGCAATTCTTGGAGCTTTATCTCAGTGGTAAGGAAAACGTAGCCTACAGTCCTGATGCTGTATCCGCCGGGAAACGGGCAATTAAAAATGTGGCACTTGGATACCTTAGTGCCATTGAGAATGATACCAAGTGTCTGGAACTTGTTGTTGGTCAGTATGAAGTATCAGACAATATGACTGATCGCATGGCTGCCTTAGCCCTTCTTACCGATATTGAGGGGGCGGTCAGTGAGACGGCGCTCAATTCCTTCGAACAGCGTTACTCACAAGATGTACTGGTTATGGATAAATGGTTCTCAGTGCAAGCAACTTCGAAAGTTCCAAATGCATTGGATCAGGTAAAAAAGCTTCTGGATCATCCTGCATTTTCGTATAGGAATCCAAATAAGGTTCGAGCATTAATCGGTGCTTTCTGTGGCGGGAACCCAGCAAAATTCCATGCCGACAATGGTGAGGGTTACCGGTTCCTTGCTGATAGTATCATCCTTTTGAACGGTATAAATCCTCAGGTGGCTTCAAGGTTGCTCTCTCCTCTCGGTGGGTGGAGACGTATGGATGACAATCACCAGAAAATGATGAAGGCAGAGCTACAGAGAATTCTGGACACGGAAAATCTGTCTAAGGATGTCTTTGAGGTCGCTTCAAAGTCGCTTGCTAAGTAATTTTTATTGAGCAGTGAAGCTCGTTATCTGTTCAATTTCATGACGAGGCCCGCCGTTAGGCGGGTTTTGTCACTTTATGAGAACCTTGCGACAGTCACCAAGCCGGTCTTGCCAGCCAAGGGTGACGAGTTCTGGCGTGTCTTTTTCTTCTTCCGGATACCCAATGCAGCAATAGGCCACCAGAGCCCATTCTTCGGGGACTTCCAATGTTTCCTTAACGGCTTCGGCATCGATAATTGATACCCAACCAAGACCAACCCCTTTAGCGCGGGCAGCAAGCCAGAGGGTGTGCACAGATAAAACAGCGGAATAGCGGAGCATCTCAGGCATGGATTGGTGACCGAGGCCGTGGCCTTGCTCTGTTTCTTCATGAGCAAAAACAGCAAGCTGTACAGGTGCTTTGTCCATTCCTGAAAGCTTTAAGTTGGCGTAGAGTTGTGCTCGTTCGCCATTGTAGCCTTGTAAGGCTTCTTCGTTTGTCTTTTCGAAATTGTCTCGTATGGCTTTTCGGTTTTCTACGCTTTCAACCAAAACATATCGCCAGGGTTGGCTATTTCCAACCGATGGGGCTAGGCAAGCGAGGTCGAGTAGCTCGTCCAGGGTGCCTTCGGGTAAAGGGTCGGTTTTGAAGCTGCGGACATCACGTCGCCATTCCAGAAGTTCCGTCAGTTTATTGCAGAAATTATCATTGAAATCGGGAGACTCTGATTTTGTCATTACTCTTGATGCCACTTGCCATTACTTGTTTTCTTTTGAATTTGCATGGAAAGCACAGTGCTGTCGATTGTTTTTTGATAATTGGCTTGCATGAAGCTGTGAACGAAGGGAAAACTTCTGTAGCAAATTGGCACTCTGTCTTTGGAAGATCTCATCATGCCAGAATTACCGGGTTCACTATCTCATCGCTTTGTCCTAGGTGGCGCACGTTCTGGCAAAAGTAGCTATGCGGAGCAACTTGTCGAAAACCAGTCGGGTGACTGTCTTTATGTTGCTACAGCAACTGTGTGGGATGCCGAGATGGAAGACAGAATTGACGAACATCGCAGTCGTCGTGGCGGTAGGTGGACGACCTATGAAGAGCCCCTTGAACTGGTTCGATGCTTAAAAAATATCGCCCGGCCAGATGCGACTATTTTGGTGGATTGTCTCACACTTTGGGTGACAAACTTAATGATGGAGGGGCGGGATCCTGACGTGGAGGGTGCACAATTAGTCGCGTCTTTAACGGAACTGGATAGCCCGGTCGTGCTAGTTTCCAATGAAGTTGGACTGGGAATCGTCCCCATGGATAAAATGTCCAGAGATTTTCGGGATTATGCAGGGCGCTTACATCAGCGACTTGCGGCGGTTGTCCCGTCCGTCACATTTATGGTTTCCGGATTGCCGATGCAGGTTAAGCCCTCGCTTGTACAATCTAAGTAATTTCGATAACGCA
Organism: Kiloniella sp.; assembly: GCF_965205715.1. GTDB lineage: Bacteria > Pseudomonadota > Alphaproteobacteria > Kiloniellales > Kiloniellaceae > Kiloniella. The sequence goes on from NZ_CBDBHW010000001.1 coordinate 173,727, forward strand.
GGATTTAAATCACAATGTCTCAAGTCAAAAAAATTCCAGCAACAGTGATCACAGGGTTTCTCGGTGCTGGTAAAACAAGCACAATTCAACACCTTTTGAAAAATGCAGAAGGTAAGAAGCTTGCCTTAATCATTAATGAGTTCGGTGATCTTGGCGTTGATAGTGATATTGTTAAAGGCTGTGGTATTGAAGGCTGTAATGACGACGATGTCCTTGAACTCGCAAACGGGTGTATCTGTTGTACGGTTGCAGATGATTTCGTTCCAACCATGGAAAAGCTGTTAAACCGCGAAACACCCCCAGATCATATTATAATCGAGACATCAGGTCTGGCATTGCCGAAACCTTTGGTAAAGGCCTTCAATTGGCCTGAAATCCGTACCCGCGTTACGGTCGATGGTGTGATCACTCTGGTTGATGGCCGTGCGGTTGCCGACGGCTTGTTTGCATCCAACCCCGAAATCATTGAACAGCATCGCCAGGCCGATGAAAATCTGGATCACGAAAGTCCTCTTGAAGAACTTTTTGAAGAACAGCTTGCTTGTGCAGATATGGTGGTGATCAATAAGACTGATCTTCTCGAAGAAGGCGACATGGATACGGTCTTGGCCGCTATTCGCAAGGAAATCCGACCTCAGGTGAAAATCGTCAAGATTGCTCACGGCGAAATCAGTGCTTCAATTTTGTTGGGCCTGGAATCTGCTGCTGAGGATGATCTGGATTCTCGTCATTCTCACCACGATGATGGTCATGAACATGACCACGATGATTTTGAGAGTTTCGCAGTAGAGCTGGGTGAGATAGCTGATCCTGACGCTTTGGTCGCTAAATTGCTCCCAATCGTTGCGGAACACGACATTTTACGAGTTAAAGGTTTTGCGGCTGTGGCTGACAAAGACATGCGCTTGGTTATCCAAGGGGTCGGAAGTCGTTTCCAGCATTACTTTGATCAGGAATGGTCCGAAGATGCAGTGCGTAAAACACGTCTCGTGGTGATTGGTGATCACGATATGGATGAAGCGGCAATCCGGGCTGCGATCACTGCTTAATAAAACGAATGGTTTAGGCCGGTAGTCTCTGGCTATCGGCCTAAATAATATTTTAGAGTCAGAGTTTAAAAAGGCCACCTTATGCATCTGTTACAAGCACAACCGGGTGCAATCGCTGATGGCTCAGAAGCCATTGATCTTGGGCAAACGCCTGGTGATGTCGTTATTGTTTCTGCAGCGGATACTGAACTTGCCAGCTTAGTGCAGGCCAGGCAGGTCATCGGTGACAAATATCCAAGTTTGCGTTTGGCAAATTTGATGCAGTTGTCGCACAACATGTCTGTTGATCTCTACATCGATGATATTATCTCTGAGGCTAAGATTGTGGTCGCCAGAATTCTCGGGGGCGCTGGATATTGGCCCTACGGTGTTGAGCAACTCAGGGCGGTATGTAAGCAAAAGAATATCCCTTTGGTTTTGTTGCCCGGGGATGATCAACCTGATGCCGAGCTCGCAGCTCACTCTTCTGTGTCGCAAGACGTTTATCACCGAGTTTGGCAGTACTTCATTCATGGTGGCCCTGATAACTCTCGGAATTTACTTTGCTATGTTTCTTCGCTGATTGAACAGAAATTCGAATGGGTTGAGCCAAAGCCACTCCTGCGTTCAGGAATTTATTGGCCAGGCCTGGATAACCCAAATTTGGAAGAGCTTAAAGAGGAGTGGATAGAAGGGGCGCCAGTAGCCGCTATTGTCTTTTACCGTGCGCTTCTTCAGGCAGCTAACCTGGCGCCTGTAGATGCTCTTGTAAAATCTTTACAGGCTAAGGGCATAAATCCGCTTCCTCTCTATTGTGCTTCCTTAAAAGAACCTGTTTCTGCAGGAATAGTCAGCACGCTTCTCTCTGATGCAGATACAGGTGTCATTCTTAATGCCACAGGCTTTGCGATTTCCACACCGGGAGCTGCGCGAAAAGAAACGCCCTTTGACGTTGTTGATGCTCCTATCCTTCAGGTGATTTTCTCAGGCGGTAACGAGGCCGGGTGGCGCGAGGGCTTAAACGGTCTTTCCGCAAGAGATATTGCTATGAACGTTGCACTTCCTGAGGTGGACGGCCGTATCCTCTCCCGAGCAGTTTCGTTTAAATCTGAGGCCCTTTATGATGAGGTTACCCAGAGCTCTGTTGTAAGTTATCAGGAAGTATCGGACCGGATCGATTTTGTTGCTGATCTTGCCACAAGTTGGTTGAAGTTACGCAATACTAAAGCTTCAGACCGTAAGGTTGCCTTGATCATGGCGAACTATCCCAACCGGGATGGTCGCATGGGCAATGGCGTTGGCTTGGACACGCCAGCGGGAACCATCCAGGTGCTCAAGGCTATGGACCGGGAAGGGTATGATGTTCACGATATCCCTGAAGATGGGAATGCATTAGTCGAGCGCATGGCTGAAGGGCCAACCAATGCAGCTGTTGATGGGCGTGTTATTCGTTCAACGATCTCTCTCTCGGCCTACAAGGTGTTTTGGGATGGATTGCCATTAGCGGTTAAGCAATCTATCGAAGATCGTTGGGGCGCACCGGAAATTGATCCGTTTTTCATGCCGGAACAAGCAGCCTTTGCTGTCTCTGCATTTCACTGCGGAAAGATCATCATCGGCTTGCAGCCTGCTCGTGGGTATAACATTAATCCTGTGGAAACCTACCACGACCCAGATCTGGTTCCCCCGCATGGATACCTGGCTTTTTATGCCTGGTTGCGGCAGGAAGAAAAAGTCGATGCCATAGTGCATATGGGCAAACACGGAAATATGGAGTGGCTGCCGGGTAAATCTCTGGCTTTGTCAGAAGAATGCATCCCCGAAGCCGTTTTTGGTCCCATGCCGCATCTCTACCCCTTTATTGTAAATGATCCGGGGGAAGGTACGCAGGCAAAAAGGCGATCTCAAGCCGTTATCATTGACCACTTGACCCCACCGCTTACTCGCGCCGAATCTTATGGGCCTCTGGCAGATTTGGAACAGCTTTGTGATGAATATTATGAAGCGGCTGGTGTTGATCCCCGGCGATTAAAAGTATTGCGTGATGAAATCCTCAAGCTAACTGAGCGTATTGGTCTGGATAAGGATTGTGGAATTATTGAAGGGGATGACGAGGACGCAGCACTTTCCAAACTTGATAATTATCTCTGTGAATTAAAAGAGATGCAGATCAGGGATGGTCTACATATCTTTGGCCTCGCGCCCGAAGGACGATTGCTGGATGACTTGCTGGTTGCGCTCACTCGCTTGCCTCGGGGAGAAGGCAAAGGGGGAGACGCTTCTCTCATCCGTTCCCTAGCTAAAGACCTCGGGTTCCCACTCGAGTTTGATCCCTTGGATTGTCGCTTCGGGGATAAGTGGGAAGGTTCTAAGCCTGAGGCTTTGATTGCTGAGGGCAGTTGGAGAACCATGGGAGATACCGTTGAGCGTCTCGAGATCCTGGCTCAAAAACTGGTGTCTGGCGAACGGGAAGTCGATAAGGCGTGGACGGAGACTGCAGCCGTTATTACGGAAATTGATCAGAAAGTTGGTCCTGTTGTTAAGTCTTGCGGCGATGAAGAAATCAAAGGAACGCTGCGCGGTCTCAATGGACAGTTTGTAGAGCCTGGACCTTCGGGGGCACCGACCCGTGGTCGACCGGATGTGCTGCCGACAGGGCGTAATTTTTACTCGGTCGATTCCAGGGTCGTGCCTACACCAGCGGCTTGGACGTTGGGGTGGAAATCCGCAAACCTGATGATCGAACGATATCGTCAGGAAAACGGGGCTTGGCCCAAACGCATGGCGCTTTCCGCTTGGGGAACTTCGAACATGCGGACCGGCGGTGATGATATTGCTCAAGGGCTAGCGCTTATGGGCGTTCAGCCGAAATGGGAGCCAACATCCCGGCGTGTGGTTGGTTTTGAGGTTCTTCCCCTTTCTGTATTGGATCGTCCCCGTGTGGATGTGACCCTCCGGGTTTCTGGTTTTTTCAGGGATGCCTTTCCTGCACAAATTGATCTGTTTGATTCAGCTTCACGTGCCGTCGCCGCGCTTGAAGATGAAACGGAGAAGATGAATCCCCTAGCAGCTCGAGTGAAGTCAGAAAAACAGGAGCTTATTGCAAAAGGTTTGGATGAGAAGGCTGCTTCTCAACGTGCAGGCTATCGTGTTTTTGGATCTAAACCTGGTGCTTATGGTGCTGGTCTGCAGGCCTTGATAGATGAACGGGGCTGGGAAAATGAGGCGGATCTCGCCAAGGCGTATATTGCCTGGGGTGGATACGCTTATGGCAGTGGCAGTGGTGGTGAGGCCGAGCACGGTTTGTTTGAAAGCCGGTTGCGGGATGTCGAAGCTGTGGTTCATAATCAGGATAACCGCGAGCACGATCTGCTTGATTCCGATGATTATTATCAATTTGAAGGCGGTATTACAGCAGCTGTTCGGCATCTATCTGGTGATCAGCCTGTGGTTTATCATAATGATCATTCCCGCCCTGAAAGCCCGCAGATCCGCACATTGAAAGAAGAAATTGCCCGCGTCGTCCGAGCACGAGTTGTAAATCCGAAATGGATCGATGGGGTGCGTCGGCACGGTTACAAAGGGGCATTTGAGATGGCGGCTACAGTCGATTATCTATTTGCCTTTGCAGCGACGGCAAAAGTGGTTGAAGATCATCACTTTGATGCAGTCTATGAAGCCTACCTTGAAGACGAAGATGTCCGAGAATTTTTAGAGCAGAATAACCCTGCGGCATTACGTGAAATGGCCGAACGCCTTATTGAGGCGCAGGATAGAAATATGTGGAAAGCGAGATCCAATTCAGCTCGTGCCAGACTTGAGGAGCTTGCTGCAAGCTAACGCAATATTGAATAATACCTATTGAACATACTACTGGGGAGAAACACGATGAGCGAAGCAGAAAACGAACAAGCCGCCGCAGATTTTGATCGGGCGAATGAAAAATCAAAAAAGCGTAAAGCTGCACGCGAAAAGATGCTGTCGAGCAAGGTTAACGAAAAAGGCCTGATTATTGTTCACACCGGTAAAGGTAAAGGCAAATCAACAGCAGCTTTCGGTCTCGCTACCCGTGCCGTTGGTAACGGCATGAAAATTGGCGTTGTTCAGTTCGTTAAAGGCAAGTGGGAAACCGGGGAAAAGTATGTTCTCGAGAAATTCCCTGATCAAGTGGACATGTATGCTTTGGGCGAAGGTTTTACCTGGGATACTCAGGATCGTGGACGGGACATTGCTGCTGCAGAAAAGGCATGGGAAAAATCAAAAGAGATGATTGATGCCTGCCGCGGAGAAAATCCGAAATACGATATGATTGTACTTGATGAGCTTAACATCACGCTACGTTACGATCACTTGAACCTCGAAGAAGTCATTGATTTCCTAGAAGACAAACCAGAAGATCTGCATATCGTAATCACTGGCCGCAATGCCAAGGAAGAAATGATTGAGATTGCCGATCTCGTCACTGAAATGACATTGGTTAAACATCCATTCCGCGACCAGAATATTAAAGCTCAACGCGGTATTGAGTTTTAAGGTTTTAACGCAGAAAAGTATGATTAAAGGGCGGTTTTTACCGCCCTTTTTGTTATTTGCCCCATAAGGGATAGTTTATATTAAAGTTTGCCCGGAAACGATGACCCAGCCCGAAACACCAACCCATACAGCAATTGTGATCATTAACTGTGGGTCTGAAAAGAGGGCATCCGTTGGTGATTCTCCTCCATCAAGCATTTCAACAATATACCAATAGCGATAAATGCCAAAAAGGACGATAGGAATTGTTATCGCAAGCTCGGGCCGGGTTGTGACGACAAACAGGCTATAGAAAACCAATGCTCCTGTCGCGGCCATCTCTGCGAAACGGTTAACCAGGGGAACAGAGTAGGATTTGAGAACTTCCCGACCAGCTTTGCCGCTGTCTTGCAACTCTTGACGGCGTTTGATCGCGGCAAGAAAAAGAGCGAGGCAAAGGGTTGTGACAAACATCCAGGCCGATACTGGGACGTCAAGGGCAGTAGCACCGGCGAAAACGCGTAGGACAAATCCAGCTGCTATGGTGAAAATATCGAGTACAGGTTGGAACTTTAGATAAAACGTGTAAGCAAAATTCAGAAGAATATAAGTTAGAAGTACCAAAGTGGCATTTGGGAGTGCAAAGTATCCGGCAACAAGCACGCCATAAAGAATGAGAAGTAAAATAATAGCCTGTGAAATCGAAAGCGCACCAGAGGCAAGGGGGCGCGTTTGCGATTTCTTAGGATGTTTACGATCATTATCGATATCTCGGATATCATTGACGACATAAACAGCAGACGAGGCGATGCAAAATAAGAAAGCGATAAGAAGAGTTCGTGATATTGCTTCAGGATCGCTAAAGAGGCCGGTAAATATTAAAGGAGCTAATACAAAGCCATTTTTAATCCACTGTTTGGGCCGCATCAGTTTCGCAAGGCTGAGCCCTAAATTTGAAGTATCACTTTTAATGTCTTTATTCTCACTATTCACTCTAATTTCTTTCCAAAGTCGTAAAACTCCATGAGCCTTGTAATCAGCTATACTCTTTTTGCCATTATCGCGACTATTGCAAACATCGCAGCACAGGATTTGTTTATCAATTTCTACCCTGGCCCTTATGCTCTTTTACTATCGGTGGGCGTAGGTACACTTATCGGGCTTATCGTTAAGTATTTGCTAGATAAAAGGTATATATTTCGTTACCGGACCACGGGTATTGGGCATGAAACTAAAATATTTATACTTTATGTTGCGATGGGCGGTGTAACCACTTTGATTTTTTGGGGTTTTGAGTTTGGCTTTCATTTCATATTTGAAGATAAGCTGATGAGATATTTAGGCGGTGTAATCGGGCTCGCTATTGGGTATTGGATCAAATATCAGTTGGATAAAAAATATGTATTTGTTTCAAAGGAAATCGAATGCTGATCAGTGGTTGGGGACGTTATCCATTTGTCGATGCTGAACTGTCTCAACCCTTGTCGTCCGGTGAGATAAAATCTAATCTCTCTGACGGAACTTCTTTTTGTGGCGTAGCCCGCGGAATGGGGCGAAGCTATGGGGATAGTTCTCTTGCAAGCAACATAATTACCACCAGCCACCTTAGCCGATTTCATGAATTTGACCCTGAGAGTGGATGTCTAACCTGTGACGCTGGGGTCAATATTTCGGACATACTGGATGTCTTTGTCCCGAAAGGCTGGTTTCCTAAGGTTACGCCGGGGACTAAATACGTATCGGTTGGGGGCGCCATTGCCAGTGATGTCCACGGTAAAAATCATCATCTGACCGGGACGTTTTGTGATCATCTCCATTCTTTTCGAATTTTGGTGGCCAATGGCGAAGTATTGCATTGCTCGAAATCAGAAAATAGAGATTTATTCATTGCGACCTGTGGAGGAATGGGGCTCACAGGGATCATTCTTGATGCGACGTTTTATTTACAAAAAATCAAAAGCAGTTTTGTGGATGAGACGACTTATAAAGCGCGGAATTTAAAGGAGTGCTTTGAACTTTTTGAAGATAACGTAAGCGCTGACTATTCCGTTGCTTGGGTGGATTGTCTACAGCAGGGCGATAACTTGGGGCGATCTTTGTTCATGCTGGGAAGGCATAATGAACAAGCCGGATTAAAGGAGATCTCTAAATCTGGACCTTCAATTCCTTTTGTCTTCCCCAATATCGTTCTTAATAAATATTCGGTAAATCTGTTCAATCAGTTGTATTACGCTCGTGTGCGTTCAAAGATCCAGGAACGAACCGTTCATTACAATCCCTTCTTTTATCCTTTGGACGGGATTAAAAACTGGAATCGTTTATATGGTTCAAATGGTTTTGTTCAATACCAGTTTGTTATCCCGAGAGATGCTGGCCTGGCGGGAATGACTTTGATCCTTGAAAAGATTGCGGCTTCGGGGGCAGGTTCCTTCCTTTCTGTGCTTAAAGCCTTTGGTAAAGGAAATGCCAATCTGCTTTCTTTTCCCCTTCAGGGATACACCTTGGCATTGGACTTTAAGCTCACAGATAAGGTTTTAAGTCTGTTGAATGAATTGGATGCCATTGTGAGTGATTATGGTGGGCGGGTTTATCTTACCAAGGATGCGCGTATGAGCGAACAGGTATTCAAGAAGGGGTATCCAAAATGGGAAGAGTTTCAAATGATCCGTGAAAAATATGGGGCTCAAGGTGTTTTCTCCTCCGTGCAATCAAAACGTTTAGGGCTTGGGTAAATGAAAAAAGTACTGATTATTGGGGCCACATCTGCCATTGCAGAGGCGACAGCGAGACTCTTTGCCAAGCGTGGAGATCGGTTGTTTCTACTGGCTAGAGACGAAGAGAAATTATCTGTGGTTGCCCGGGATCTAAAAGTCAGAGGCGCTGAAGACGTTCTAACTGGTGCCTTTGATGCAGTGGATATGGAAGCCCATGGTCCTATGCTAGATGCTGCAGTTAAAGGGCTTGATGGCATTGATATTGTTTTAGTTGCACATGGGACACTTCCTGACCAAAGCGCTTGTGAAGCCAGTGCTGAGGAAACGCTCTTAGCAATGAACATCAATACAATGAGCGTTATTTCTCTTCTCACACACCTTGGGAATATATTTGAGAATCAGGGCTCAGGATCTATTGCAGTTATCTCCTCTGTCGCCGGGGATCGAGGTCGGCTATCAAATTATGTTTACGGCGCTGCCAAAGGGGCGGTGTCTATTTTTCTGCAAGGGTTGCGTCATCGATTACACAAGGCGGGAGTGCATGTTTTAACGATTAAGCCTGGCTTTGTGGATACCCCGATGACTGCTGAATTTCCTAAAGGGCCGCTGTGGGCGCAACCTGATCAAATAGGACGGTCGATTTTTACGGCTCTTGAGAAGAAAAAATTGGTCATTTATGCTCCAGGGTTCTGGGCACTGATCATGTTGATTATACGCCTCGTGCCAAATTGGATTTTCCACAAAACAAAGCTTTAGATTTTGCACTGAAGTCCCTAAGCTCCGGTTGTCATAATTGTTCGCGGAGGTCACTTTGCGAGCGGAGTCCGGAGATTTAGTATGTTTTTTGTCCCAGGTAAGCATAAAGAACAGGGCTTACCTTATAATCCTTTCAAGGCCTGTGTTCTGCCGAGGCCAATTGCCTGGCTTTCTACGCAATCAGCAAAGGGCGTTTGTAATCTCGCACCCTATAGCTTCTTTAATGCTTTTTCCGATGAGCCGCCGATTATTGGTGTCGGCATTGCCCCCGATAGCCGGGGCGAAGGGGTAAAGGATACGTTGACCAATATTCTAGAAACAGAAGAGTTCGTCTTCAATTTGGTATCCTGGGAACAACGCACAGAGATGAATGAAAGCTCTAAACCTGCCCCAGGCCACATCGATGAGTTCGAGGCGGCAGGTTTGGAAAAGCTTGCCTCTAACTTTATCAAGCCTCCACGGGTAAAGGGTGCCCCGGTCCATTTTGAATGTAAGCTGTTTAAAACGGTTGCGCTTCCAAACAACGCTGATGGAAAGCACTATACCTTGGTATTGGGCGAGGTAATTGGTATGCACATTGATGAAGCCTATCTAACGGATGGCATGGTCGATGCGACCAAAATGAAACCTCTTGCCCGTCTTGGGTATCAGGATTATTCGGTTGTAGAAGACGTTATTCAGTTGGTCAGGCCACAGGCCTAGCAGAGTTTTGATCTGGTTTGTAAGTAAATAGAGAGTTCGGGGGCGTTTTGGATTTTTTGATAGAGCATTTACAGCTGGAATCTAGCGATCTCTTTTATGTTCTGGCTTGTGGGTTGATCGCAGGACTGTGCCGTGGTTTCGCTGGCTTTGGACTGTCAGCCTTGATCGTCACTTCTATGACCCTGGTACTATTGCCAAAAGAGGTGGTTCCTATCGCACTTCTGCTGGAGATGCTTTCGAGCCTGGTGATGGCGCGTATGACCTGGAGTGCCATTCAGTGGTCCCTTTTGAAATGGCTTTTTGCAGGGGCTGCGATCGGTGTACCTGTAGGTGTGCTGATGTTGAAAGCCATTCCAGCTGATCCGCTTCGCATTGTGATATCGGTTGCGGTTTTAGTGGCGAGTGGACTTTTGTTCTTTGGTCGCCATTTCATGCTCAAAGAAAGCGGACCAAAGAATTTATCTGTTGGATTGGTATCGGGGGTCGCTAATGGCGCAGCTTCTTTGGGCGGGCTGCCTGTTGCCATTTATATGATGGCCGTCGCCTTTCCAGCCGAAGCTGTCAGAGCGACAATGAACCTATATTTTCTTGTTCTGGATGCTTATGGCACCGGAGCACTGGTTTTTGCGGGCCTACTTGATGAAGTCACACTCGCACGTACAGCCTTCTTGGTAGTCCCAGTTGTCTTTGGAATTTATGTTGGAAACAAAATTTTCCAACGATCTTCAGCGACGCACTACCGTTATGTCGTTTTGACGCTTCTGATGATTTTATCAATAACTGGCCTGGTGAAATCGTTTATCTAGAAGCTAGAGAATACCCGGTATGAGCCCCGTTATGAGTAGGGGCGCAGAAACCGCAATTAACATCCAGATACCTGCACCAATATAGAGCTTAAGCGCGCGTTTGATGTCGGGGGCAGAGAGCTCAGTTCGGCCGCCATCGCCCATCCAGGGATCATCAACGACATATCCGGGATAGGTTCTTGGTCCTGCAAGAGCAAAGCCGAGGGTGCCTGCTACGGCTGCTTCTTGCCATCCAGCGTTGGGAGAACGATGTTGTCCCGCATCGCGGAGCATAACTTTCAATCCCTGAGTACTTGAAGCGCCGGGAACAAAGAGAGCAGCCAGCACATAAAACAGTCCAGCCAGTCTGGCAGGGATGAGATTTACGAGATCATCCAGACGGGCTGCGAATTTACCAAAGGCCTCGTAGCGATCGTTTTTGTGCCCGATCATGCTGTCCAACGTGTTAATCGCTTTGTAGGCACAAAGTCCAGGAAGGCCGAAAAGAGCAAACCAGAAAACGGGGGCAACAACTCCATCCGAAAAGTTTTCAGCCATGCTTTCAATGGCTGCACGGCAGATTCCAGCTTCGTTCAAACTCTCGGGGTCGCGACCAACAAGGTGGCTGATAGATACCCGTCCTTCTTTCAACCCAACAGCTAAGTCTTTGGCAACATTACGTACTGCTGTTCCCAAGCCGCGGTAGGCAATAAGGCTGGAAGCAAGGATGGATTCGACGATCCAGCCATGAGATACTTGCCCCAGAGTACGGGAGAGTATAAGACCGAGAGCAGAGGCCAGAGTGATGATGCCCAGGGATAATATCGCACCAAGAACTATCCCCGTTATGCGGGAGTTCTTTGAGCGGTTTAACCAGGTTTCGCCATACTCTATGGCTTTGCCGATCACAACAACCGGGTGGGGTATATAACGATATAACCAAGCCGGGTCACCGATCACAATATCGATTAAGATTGCTGTGATCAGAGTGAGGATTGGTAAAAAAAGTGGTTCTTGGACCAAATACGACATCAACATGGCGCGAGAATGTTAGCACTCTTGTTACAGGTCAAGTAGTCGTAAGCGAGAATATGTAAAAAGACTATCGTAGCAACGCCACCCTGTTGCTAAAAATATATGGATGAGGTGAGTATAATGGCCGAAAACGGTCCTAAAATTGGTGTAATGGTTTGTGGACATGGCAGCCGCGATGAAGGCGCCGTCCGTGAATTTGATTCCGTTGCCCGTGGTATTCGTGAGCGCTTGCCTCAGTATGAAGTTGATAGCGGCTTCCTCGAATTTGCGACCCCGATTATTCGTACCGGTTTGGATAACCTTCGTGAATCCGGTCACGATCTGGTTTTGGCGATCCCTGGCATGTTGTTCGCTGCCGGCCATGCCAAAAACGATATCCCTTCTGTGCTTCGCACCTATGAAGCACAAAATCCTGGGATGAAGATTGAATATGGTCGCGAGTTGGGTATCGACACCAAGCTCATTAAAGCCGCTGCCGCGCGTATTCAAGAAGCCGTTGATGCTGCGAATGCCGAGAATGGAGAGCTGCCACTTAGCGAAACCATGTTGATGGTCGTTGGTCGTGGGGCGTCTGATCCCGATGCCAATTCCAATGTAAACAAAGTCATGCGTCTTCTTTGGGAAGGCTTCGGCTTTGGCTGGGGTGAAGTTTGTTATTCCGGTGTGACTTTCCCGTTGGTTGAACCTGGCCTCGAACATGCATCTAAGCTTGGTTATAAACGCATTATCGTCTTCCCTTATTTCCTGTTCACTGGAATTTTGGTGAAGCGCATTTACGACTACACAGACGTTGTCGCTGAACGCCATCCTGAAATCGATTTCGTGAAAGCCCCTTATCTTTCTGATCACCCACAAGTTCTGGATGCTTTTGCAGATCGGGTTCAGGAAATTCTCGACGGTGCTAACGTGATGAACTGTAAACTCTGTAAGTACAGAGAACAGGTTCTCGGCTTTGAGGCTGAAATTGGCCTTCCACAGGAAAGCCATCACCATCACGTGGAAGGTATCGGTACGGGCGATGCTGATGTGCATGATCACTCTCATGGGCATGACCATGACCATGGGGATCATCACCATCATCCTTATCCGCATGCCGACCATCCACTTGGCCCTGTAACGATGACCAAGGACGAAGCCAGCTCTTAAAAGCTGGTTGTAGGGGATGCTCCATGACGATTGAGTACGATTACATTCGAGATCCACAAGAGATTTATCGCGAGTCTTTTGCACAGATTGAAGCCGCAACTGATTTTGGATCAATGCCTGCAGATGTCGCGGATATTGCTGTGCGTGTTATTCATGCCTGCGGTATGCCAGAAGTCGTTGGTGAGTTGGCCTGGAGTGATGATGTCGCAATCAAAGGCCGCGAAGCTTTAAAAGCGGGCGCAAAGATTATTGTCGATTGCCGGATGGCCCGGGATGGTATTATTCGCAATCGCCTTCCTGCCGATAATGAAATTCTATGTCCGCTGATTGATGAACGTGTTCCCGAGATTGCAAAAGAGATCGGCAATACCAGATCGGCTGCGGCAGTTGAGCTTTGGAAAGAAAACCTAGAGGGTTCCGTCGTTGTTATTGGCAATGCACCCACGGCTTTGTTTAGGCTTCTCGAGGTCTTGCATGCTGGCGCGCCAAAACCTGCGGCGATACTTGGATTTCCTGTAGGTTTTGTCGGAGCGGCAGAATCAAAGGAAGCCTTGATTGCAGCTGACATTGGTGTTCCCTTTATGACGTTGCGTGGACGCCGGGGTGGTTCTGCGATTGCTTCAGCGGCTCTAAATGCGGTGGCAAAGGATAATCAATGAGCGATACCGCTTGGCTGACAGTACTTGGTATTGGAGAAGAGGGGCTTGATAGCCTGACGCCGGTTGCGCGTACTCTTCTTGATCAAGCGACTGTGTTGGTCGGCGGTGAACGTCATCTTTCTATGCTGACTTCTTCTGGGCTAGATTCTTCTGGGGTGGATAATCGCGAAAAAATAGTGTGGGGCACGCCTTTTTCTTCCATGGTTGAGAAGATCTTGGCGCGTCGCGGGGAGAAAATCTGCATCCTCGCCTCGGGTGATCCCATGTGTTTTGGTGTTGGTGCAACCTTCGCCAAACGGCTTCCGCAAGATGAAATGCATATTGTGCCGGGGATCTCTTCATATTCGTTGGCCTGTGCCCGTCTCGGCTGGGCGATGATGGATGTGGATCTCTTTACCCTGCACGGACGTCCTTTAAGCCTAATGCATAGCCACATTCAGCCGGGCGCACGGTTGTTGATGCTCAGTGAGAATGCAAAAACCCCGGGCGAGGTCGCTGACCTTCTAACGGACCGTGGTTTTGGCGATAGCAAGATTACAGTGCTCGAGCACATGGGCGGGACAAAAGAACGAATTGTTGAAGGCGTTGCTTATTGTTGGAGCCATCCTTCCGGTGCCGATCTCAATACCATTGCCGTGGAATGTATTCCAACCCACCGAGCCGACGTCCTCTCCACGGTTCCTGGTTTGCCGGATGATGCCTTTGTGCACGACGGGCAGTTGACCAAGCGCGTTATTCGAAGCTCGACCTTGGCTGCTCTTATGCCCTTACCGGGGCAGATGCTCTGGGATCTCGGTGCGGGAAGCGGATCGATTTCTATCGAATGGATGCGCGCAGCCCGCGGTGCAAAAGCAATTGCGGTTGAGCGTCAACAAGATCGTGTGTCGATGATAGCGGCCAACGCGCAAGCCTTGGGGACGCCTTATCTTTCGATCAAAGAACAAACTATTCCTGAAGCTTTAGATGAGCTGACCAAAGAAGGGGAGCGTCCCGACGCAATCTTTGTTGGCGGCGGCGCGACGACGGATAATTTGTTTGATCGTTGTTGGGCTGCTTTGAAACCAGGTGGTCGCTTTGTGGCAAATGTTGTTACGCTCGAAGGCGAGATTAAACTTTCTGAGTGGCATAAAAAAGTTGGGGGAGAGCTTAGCCGAATTTCGGTAAGTCATGCTTCTCCTATTGGACCCTATCATGGCTGGCGACCGGCCATGCCTGTAACACAGTATGTAGTGACGAAAAGATATGACGGGTAAATTATACGGTGTCGGGATTGGTCCCGGCGATCCTGAACTTCTGACTTTAAAGGCCTTGCGTCTGATCCAGGGGGCTCCGGTACTAGCGTACCCTGCACCTGACGTCGGCGATAGTCTGGCACGTTCAATCGTGGCCGAGCACCTTCCCGGTGGGCAAACCGAATATCCGATCCGTATACCTATGGTGACCGAGCGGTTCCCGGCGCAGGATGTTTACGACAAAGCCTCCAGGGATATTGCCGAGTTTCTCGACGCTGGACAGGACGTGGTTGTTCTTTGCGAAGGTGATCCCTTCTTCTATGGCTCTTTCATGTATCTGTTTGGTCGCATGATGGAAGACTATGATGTCGAAGTTGTCCCCGGCGTGTCTTCTCTTATGGCGTGTTCTGCCATGGTCGGCGCACCACTGGCGGCACGTAATGATGTCATGACCATCATCCCTGGACCTGTTGACGAAGAGATTATGAAGCAACGTCTGCGCAATGTGCAGGCGGCGGCAATCATCAAAGTTGGACGCCACTTTGAAAAAATCCGCAACATTCTCGAAGAGTTGGATTTGGTTGACTGCGCCCGGTATGTGGAACGCGCAACCATGGAAAACCAAAAAGTTATGCCGCTAAGCGAAGTTGGCGATGCCAAAGCTCCTTATTTCTCAATGATATTGGTCCACAAACGTGGTGAGGCCTGGACACTGTAATGACCCAAAAATTTGATCACTCTCCCGCCTTTGTTGCTCTAACTGCTGAAGGTGCCAAGCTTGCCACTAGACTTCGTGACGCCTTTGGCGCTGGTGAAGTTCATGGCCGTACGGGCCGTGTTGAAAGTGCGGACGTTTCCTTTGATGAAACCATTGCCCATCTTCAATCGTTGTTCCGCGAAGGTCGCGCGATCGTTGGTGTGTGTGCTGCCGGTGTTCTTATCCGGGGACTATCACCGCTTTTGGCTGATAAACGTGCCGAGCCACCCGTTATTGCTGTTGCTGAAAACGGTTCTGCTGTGGTGCCTCTTTTGGGTGGACACCACGGCGCCAATGATCTGGCAAAGACCCTGAGCGAAAAGCTTGAAGTCTCGGCCTCGATCACAACTGCTTCAGATAACCGCTTTGGTATTGCGCTCGATAATCCTCCGGCTGGTTGGAAGCTTGGTAATCCCGGCGATTACAAAGCCTTTATCGCGACTGTATTGGCTGGGGCATCCGTGAAGCTCAACGGCGAAGCCAATTGGGTGAAAGCAGGCACTCTGCCGATCTCTAACGATGGCGATCTTACAATCACCGTGACCAAAAAGGCAGTTGCTGGTTCCGAGACCGAACTTGTTCTCCACCCTGCGACCCTCTCTCTCGGTGTTGGCTGTGAACGCAATGCGGACGAAGAAGAACTATCTGCGTTAGTACATGAAACTCTGAAAGCTGAAGGCCTGTCACCTAAAGCCGTCGCGGGTGTTTTCTCTATCGATGTAAAGGCGGACGAAACTGCTGTACAGGCGCTTGCTGCTGAATTGGATGTACCCGCGCGCTTCTTTGCTGCGGCAGAGCTTGAAGAACAAACACCGCGTTTGAAAACCCCTTCAAATATCGTCTTTGCTGAAGTCGGGTGTCACGGTGTCTCCGAAGGATCAGCGCTAGCCGCTGTTGGCTCAGAAGGTAATCTTCTTGTTGCAAAGAACAAATCCAAGCGCGCAACCTGTGCCATTGGTCAGGCTACAACGGTAATCGAAACATCGACACTTGGTCAGGCACGCGGAAAACTCTTCGTTGTTGGTCTTGGCCCGGGTGATCAATCCTGGCGGGCGCCGGAAGTTGACCGCGTGGTCCGTGGTGTGACCGATCTCGTTGGTTATCACCTTTATCTTGATCTGCTCGGTCCCCTAGCTGAAGGCAAAGACCGTCACGGGTATGAGCTCGGTGAGGAAGAAATGCGCGTTCGTATCGCGTTGAACCTTGCTGCTGAAGGTCGTTCCGTGGCACTGGTTTGTTCTGGTGATCCCGGCATCTACGCCATGGCCGCTCTTACTTTTGAGCTGCTTGATCGTGGTGAGCGCGCGGACTGGAACCGTGTTGATATTAAAGTCACGCCGGGAATTTCTGCCCTACAGGGTGCATCTGCCCGCATCGGTGCGCCTCTCGGACACGACTTCTGTACCATTTCTCTGTCGGATCTTTTGACCCCGTGGGAAGCGATAGAAAAGCGCTTGAATGCTGCCGCTCAAGGCGACTTCGTGATTGCGTTCTACAATCCGGTTTCCCGTCGTCGGACCAAACAGTTGGCAACAGCGGTTGAAATCCTGCTCCAGCATCGCCCTGCGGATACGCCGGTTATGCTTGGTCGGAACCTCGGTCGTGAAGGTGAGAGCATGACCGTTCTTCGCCTTGACGAACTAACACCGGATAAAGTCGACATGCTGACCGTGGTTCTGGTTGGGTCGTCCACTTCCCGCAAGATTGAAAAATCAGACGGCACCTGCTGGGTCTACACCCCACGTGGCTATGAGAAAAAAGCGCACCTCTACGAAAATTTCGATGAGACCGGTGAAGTAAAACAAATTAACGAAGGAACCGCAGCATGACCGTTTATTTCATTGGTGCCGGACCAGGCGCACCAGATCTGATCACCATCCGCGGTCGCGATCTCATCGCCAAGTGTCCCGTTTGTCTCTATGCCGGATCTCTGGTTCCTGAAGGCGTGATCGCCTTTGCGCCTGAAGGGGCACTGATCAAAGACACCGCGCCGATGAACCTTGATGAAATCATCGATGATATCAACGAAGCACATAAAGAAGGCAAGGATGTTGCCCGGGTTCACTCTGGCGATCCCTGCCTCTATGGTTCCGTCGCCGAACAGATGCGTCGTCTCGACCAGCATGGCATCGACTACGAAGTCGTGCCGGGTGTGTCGGCTTATGCAGCCGCTTCTGCTGTGATCCAGAAGGAATTGACCCTTCCAGAAGTCAGCCAGTCCATCATTCTCACGCGTACAGCGATGAAGTCTTCGGCGATGCCGAACAACGAAGATCTTGATACCTTCGGCAAGTCGGGCGCGACCCTCGCGATCCACCTGTCGGTACGTAACCTCAAACATCTTCAGGACACTCTGATCCCGCATTACGGCGAAGACTGCCCTGTGGTCATCGCCTACCGGGTGACCTGGCCGGACGAACTCATCATCCGCTGTACCCTGAAAGACGTCCGTGAAAAAGCACGTGAAGCGAAAATCACCCGTACCGCGCTGATCCTGGTCGGACATGTACTTGCCGATGATAAAGACTTCATCGACAGCAAACTCTACGACCCGGACTTTGTCCACGTCCTACGCCTCGGCAAAAACAAGAAAAAAGCCGCCGAAGTCGAACGGGTCGCCAACATCCCCGGCGGATTGGACTGACGATTGTCAGGTTTCGTTTTGATTTGAGTATAAGAGAGGCTTTAGGGCCTCTCTTTTTTTGACTAAAGCGTTTTTAAGTTCTAACTGTTGGGAGGCAGTTGATAACTGGACATGATCGATAACCATTCAGGGTCAACAGACATCTGTGTTATTAGTTTGTCCAAGAATGTATGAACTCTGGGGAGGTAACCGCTCAGCATTATGCGCCTAACATAAACACTATGGTTGTCGGCGCTAAAATAGATTTGCCCTTCTAGTTTTTCTTCCCATACCAAATATCTAGCAGCGCTTTCAGCTATTATTCCTACATCGACTCTTCCTCCAGCAACGATGCGGACCAAACTTCGCTCATTTCTTGCATTCATTCTTGAAATTCTGCCCAGTGCGACTTCGTCATCAAGGTTGGAATAATGGTGGCCAAGTATCCCACCTAATACGAGATCTTGAAGATCGTTTGTGCCTTTAACATCAATAGGGCTTTGTTTTTGAGAAATATAAACATTGCCATCCGACATAAGTGGGGCGGTCCAGGCGTACTTTGTCCTTGCATCTTTCCCGAACCAGTCGGGAGAGGCCCAGGGGACAATAATATCACTGTTGGTTTTTAATAAAGCGTCAAGGCGTTTGCGTGGAACGATGTTCAGCTTAAAAGTATAACGTCCTTCACCGTGTTGATTTAAATATCTTAGTAAATCATAGCTAAGCCCTGTGTTTACCGCCGTAACAAAAGGGGGAACATTGTGATAGGTGTAAACTTGATATTCAGCAGCACGGCTTTGATTTGTGGTGCAGCTAAATATCATCCCGATAAGCAAAGCGACAGCTATTAAGTGTCGAAGATTAAGCTCCCAAGAAACAAGAATAATCATGGCCCGACCAGTCGCATAAGAATATTCGCGAAAATGAATTATACTCAATTATTCCCTAAAAATTCCTTTCATTCAGAGTTTATATATTTGGCTCTTCTCCGCTTTGTTGAGTAGAAAAAGATGCCGACCGCCAAGTAACCTGTTGATATGTATGGTTTCTGATAACTTTACATAGAGCAGGTATATGACAATCAACATCTCGCAGCATATTTTAGGCCTCAAAGGGCAACGTGTAAATGAAATTAAACTGGATGACGGCGGTGTTAAGATTGTCATTCACTGCAGCCGAGACGCGCGTAGGAGGGCTATAGACCCTGCTACAGGCCAGAAGGGAAGCATCAACCAGCATGTCCGCCGACAAGTAAACGACATCCCCCTTTTTGGGTATCCTTGTGTGGTCGAGATTGAGCTGGCGCAGGTTTATATTAACAAGGGCGAACGCCGCATTGAGGGGTGTGATTTTGTTGATAAAGGGTGCCGTTTCACTCACCGATTTTGCCGACTGATCAGTGGATTATGTCGGCATATGTCTATTCAAGCGGTTTCCAGACATTTGGATATACGATGGGAAACGGTCAAGAATATCGACAGGGCATACCTTATTGAAACTCTCCCTACGCTTGATCCTGCAGAGCTAACTGGCTTGGAATATATTGGTGTAGATGAAGTTGCCCGGGCGAAAGGTCATGACTACATGACGGTGGTCTACGATATGGTTGGCGGTCATCTGATCTGGGTTGAAGCAGGCCGAACTGCCGAGGTTTTTTCAAGGTTTTTGAAACAACTGCAACCAGATACAGCCTGCAAAATAAAGGCCGTAGCGATGGATATGGGGCCTGCCTACCAAAAGGCTGTCAGAGAGTCCTTGCCGTTGGCCGACATAGTATTTGACCGTTTCCACGTCATGAAAAACTACAGCAAAGCTATCCATAATCAGCGTCGACTTGAGTTCAGAAAGGCCGATCCAAGTGGTAAAGAGTTGATGAAAGGGACACATTATCTGTTGCTCAAAAATGCGGATAAGTTGAGTGAAAAACAAAGTGACAAGCTGCAAAGGTTGCTGGAGAGCAATAGCAACCTGAATGCACTTTACGTCTTGAAAGAACAGCTTCAGCTGCTGTGGAGTGCCGCTTCATTTGAGGCGATGGCGGAGCAACTGGAACGTTGGTGCCTGATAGCAGATCAGTCACAGATGCTCTATCTAAAAAAGTTCGCGAAATCCCTACGGAAACATTGTGTGGGCATCTGCAACTACGCCAAACACAAGCTCACAAGCGCCAGGATAGAGGCTGGTAATGTCAGTATAGGAATGATCCGTAAGCGAGCCAGAGGCATCAAGGATACCGAATACTTCAAACTCAAAATTAGACAATCATCCATTCCAGATAATCAATCTATGCTCTATTTGAAATCCTAAATCT
This sequence comes from Kiloniella sp., assembly GCF_965205715.1. GTDB lineage: Bacteria > Pseudomonadota > Alphaproteobacteria > Kiloniellales > Kiloniellaceae > Kiloniella. The sequence continues at coordinate 193,987 of NZ_CBDBHW010000001.1, forward strand.
ACTCAACAAAGCGGAGAAGTGCCATATAGGCTCTTCTCCGCTTTGTTGAGTAGAAAAAGATGCCGACCGCCAAGTAACCTGTTGATATGTATGGTTTCTGATAACTTTACATAGAGCAGGTATATGACAATCAACATCTCGCAGCATATTTTAGGCCTCAAAGGGCAACGTGTAAATGAAATTAAACTGGATGACGGCGGTGTTAAGATTGTCATTCACTGCAGCCGAGACGCGCGTAGGAGGGCTATAGACCCTGCTACAGGCCAGAAGGGAAGCATCAACCAGCATGTCCGCCGACAAGTAAACGACATCCCCCTTTTTGGGTATCCTTGTGTGGTCGAGATTGAGCTGGCGCAGGTTTATATTAACAAGGGCGAACGCCGCATTGAGGGGTGTGATTTTGTTGATAAAGGGTGCCGTTTCACTCACCGATTTTGCCGACTGATCAGTGGATTATGTCGGCATATGTCTATTCAAGCGGTTTCCAGACATTTGGATATACGATGGGAAACGGTCAAGAATATCGACAGGGCATACCTTATTGAAACTCTCCCTACGCTTGATCCTGCAGAGCTAACTGGCTTGGAATATATTGGTGTAGATGAAGTTGCCCGGGCGAAAGGTCATGACTACATGACGGTGGTCTACGATATGGTTGGCGGTCATCTGATCTGGGTTGAAGCAGGCCGAACTGCCGAGGTTTTTTCAAGGTTTTTGAAACAACTGCAACCAGATACAGCCTGCAAAATAAAGGCCGTAGCGATGGATATGGGGCCTGCCTACCAAAAGGCTGTCAGAGAGTCTTTGCCGTTGGCCGACATAGTATTTGACCGTTTCCACGTCATGAAAAACTACAGCAAAGCTATCCATAATCAGCGTCGACTTGAGTTCAGAAAGGCCGATCCAAGTGGTAAAGAGTTGATGAAAGGGACGCATTATCTGTTGCTCAAAAATGCGGATAAGTTGAGTGAAAAACAAAGTGACAAGCTGCAAAGGTTGCTGGAGAGCAATAGCAACCTGAATGCACTTTACGTCTTGAAAGAACAGCTTCAGCTGCTGTGGAGTGCCGCTTCATTTGAGGCGATGGCGGAGCAACTGGAACGTTGGTGCCTGATAGCAGATCAGTCACAGATGCTCTATCTAAAAAAGTTCGCGAAATCCCTACGGAAACATTGTGTGGGCATCTGCAACTACGCCAAACACAAGCTCACAAGCGCCAGGATAGAGGCTGGTAATGTCAGTATAGGAATGATCCGTAAGCGAGCCAGAGGCATCAAGGATACCGAATACTTCAAACTCAAAATTAGACAATCATCCATTCCAGATAATCAATCTATGCTCTATTTGAAATCCTAAATCTACTCAACAAAGCGGAGAAGAGCCAGAGTACAAAACTTTTGGGGTGGTCACGCCTAAGCTGTATGACCCGGTGTCTGTCCTCATGCTCGATTTTGTTGGATTTACCGATATGGCTGCATCTAGGGATCCTGTTGTCACGGTGAGCGAATTAAATGATATCTATAGTGCGTTTGATCGTATTGGTGAGCAATATGGTTGCGAGCGAATCAAAACAATCGGAGATGCCTATATTGCAGTATCTGGTCTTCCTGAGCCGATGCCTGATCATGCCCAAGCTGTTGCAAACACAGCAATTCGCTTTGTTCGGTATCTAGAGCGCCGAAACGAGGGGCATTCGAACCAATGGTTATGCCGCATTGGCATTGCGACAGGAAGTGTGGTGGGGTCGGTTGTTGGTATCCAAAAATATGTTTATGACGTTTTTGGGCCTGCAGTAAATCTCGCATCACGTTTACAGGGATGTTCTGAACCCATGGAGATTACCACTCACAAACTTTTACGAGATTCGTTGAAAGAAGAGTTTTTAGTTGAGGCTGCTGGTACTGAAGACCTCAAGGGGTTTGGTGAACAACAACTGTTTAAGATTCGAGATGGCCGTGTTGATATTATGATGGCGGGTTATCAGTAGTTTATCTCTGACAGCTGTTCTGAATTTTAGTCAGTTCACGATCTTTCTAGATTAAAATTAATCTCCTTTTTTGGCGCCACCTGTAAGCGAAACATCTTTCAGTGAGGGCTTCAGGCTGAGGTCTGGAGAAAAGTTTTCAGTGTTTTCGTTCACTTTGATATCCAGCAAATCCGGGCTGTTTTCTTATTGGTTTGAGAGCCACTTTCGAGCCAGTTCTGGGCTTTCCGCTACATTGGCTGGAGGTAGTTCTGGCCGGGAAATCATCAGGACCGGGATATGACATTTTCTTGCGGCCTGAAGTTTCGCCGCGGTTGCTTCGCCACCTGAATTTTTACTAATGATGATATCGATTGAATGCTCTTGTAACAGTTTGATTTCGTTCGCGAGAGAAAAGGGGCCGCGTTCAAATAAAATCTTTATGTTGGTCGGTAGAGGGCTCAACTCAGGCTGTTCAATCATTCTCGCAAGATATTTGTGATGTGGGATATTCGTAAAAGCTTCGAGCTCTTTTTGTCCTGTGGTGATAAAAGCGTGCCAAGGCTTTTTACAGGATCTTAAGTGGTTGAGAGCGCCCTCTATATCTTCCACATTAATCCAGCGATCGGCATCCGTTTCAATCCACGTGGGACGAGACAAAATGACATGGGGGATATTTAAATCTGTACAAGCTTGAAAAGCATGAGCGGTCATTGCTTGGGCAAAGGGATGAGTTGCATCTACAACGGCTGATATCTGCTTGTCTCTCAAATAGTGTTTGAGCCCATCTATACCACCAAATCCTCCTACGCGTTCTTGTCCGGCAACAGTTTTGCGCTTTTTGGTAACGCCAGCTCGGGAGGTAATAACTTCTAGCTGATTATCCTCTGCAAGCAGGTTCGCAAGATCGTTTGCTTCGGTTGTTCCCCCAAGGATCAATACGCGTTTGAGTGTGGTATGTTGTTTCATTATTTATCGATGTCACTGCGGGCGATTATGTTACCGGGGCGATCAATGATAATAACATCCACGGCCGTTTTACCATTCAGGATTTTAAGCGCTTCATCTCTTGCAAGATAGGCAATTTTTTCAGCCAAGGGGATGCCTTTTTCAAGGCAACGAACCAAAATTTGATTGGCCGTATTAGCTGTCTTGGCTTCTTCAATTACATCAGTTGGGGCGTTGAGTTCTTCCAGACGTTCCGCGAGCCAGGACATGTCGACCTGGCTGCGTCCTGAATGTAAGTCCCGGTGACCCATGGCTAACTTTGTCAGTTTGCCGAAACCGCCCCCAATTGTGAGGCGCGGAAGAGGGTGCTCTCGTAAGTATTTAAGCATGCCGCCGGCGAAGTCTCCCATATCCAGCATGTCGCCTTCTTCTAAGCCATAGAGATCCATGACAGCTTTTTCCGAAGTGGACCCCGTACAGCCAGAAACGTGGGAACGTTTGGTGGCGATAGCAACGTCAATGCCGCGGTGGATAGAATGAATCCATGACGAGCAGGAAAAAGGAACCACGACACCCGTTGTGCCGAGGATGGAAAGGCCGCCGAGTATACCAAGTCGTGGATTCCAAGTCTTGGTTGCGAGCTCTTCTCCGCCGGGGATGGATATCTCTATAATCACATCACCAGTTCCACCATGCTCTTGGGCAACATCGGCAATGACTCCACTCATCATTTGCCTTGGCATGGGATTAATCGCGGGTTCTCCCGCGGGGATGGGAAGGCCGGGCTTGGTAACCATACCAACACCTTCGCCTGCGTGAAAGACAATGCCGCTTCCAGGCTGTCCGAGACTGACCCGAGAGATTATAGTTGCCTGGTGTGTGACATCAGGATCGTCACCTGCATCCTTGACGATTGCCGCCATGGCTGTGGTATCGTTTAATTCTTCTCTACAAAGGGCAAAAGCAGGTTGCTCTCCTTTTGGCAGAGTTATAGTAACAGGATCGGGAAATTGGTTGGTTAAAAGAGCTGTATAGGCCGCTTTGGTTGCCGCTGTCGCGCAGGCACCCGTGGTCCAGCCTCTTTTCAATATTCCTTCAGGTTTTCGAGCCATGATCGTTATATACTAAGTTGTTAATTTACAGTTCGTTTGGCTTAATCGTTGGGGTCTTTTTAAAATTCGGCCCGCAAGTAACACAAGTTTGGTAACACCGTAAGAGCGAAGCTACACGAGAAGGACAGTGTGATAAATGGATAAACTGCCGCTAGATCTACCTGATTTTCAACCCGGCTGGGTTTGGCTTGTTGGTGGAGGCCCCGGAGATGCTGGGTTATTGACGCTTTATGCCTTGCACGCGCTGAGATCAGCTGATGTGTTAGTTTATGATGCCTTGGTTGGTGATGATGTCCTGAAGCTGGCGCGTGAAGGCTGTGAGCTTGAATACGCAGGCAAACGCGGAGGTAAGCCATCGTCAAAACAGGCTGATATCTCTCAACGTTTGGTGCAGCTTGCCCGTGAAGGCAAGAAAGTGTTGCGCCTCAAAGGCGGTGATCCCTTTGTTTTTGGCCGGGGCGGCGAAGAAGCCTTGGCGTTGGTTGAAGCAAATATTCCCTTCCGTGTCGTCCCTGGTATCTCCAGTGGAATAGGTGGACTTGCGTATGCAGGTATTCCGGTAACGCACCGCGAATGTAACTCGGCTGTGACTTTTCTTACGGGTCATAATGCCAGTGGTATCGTGCCCGATAACATTAATTGGGCAGGGCTCGCGCAAGGCTCTCCTGTGATTGTTATCTACATGGCTATCAAGCACCTTGGCGATATTGCTCAAAAATTAATAGCAAATGGACGTTCGGTTGATGAGCCCGTTGGTATTGTCAGTCGCGCCTCTACCCCTGCACAGGAGGTTTTAGAGACGACGCTGGGGACCTGTGTTGAGGATGTTGCTAAAAGCGGCATTGAACCTCCTGCACTTGTTGTTGTCGGGGAAGTTGTCCGGTTGCGTTCTGGCCTCGATTGGATGGGCGCGATTGACGGTAGGGTGTTAACTTCCGATCCCTTGGGAGTGAAAACACAATCTGAAAAGGTTGCGAGCGCTTGAATTCAGGAGCCAGTGGAGAAATCGAAAAAATTTCCAGAGATATTCCCAGAGATATTCCCAGAGATATTCCCAGAGATATTCCCAGAGATATTCCTGGAGGTTTGATCATTGCGGCACCGTCTTCTGGTAGCGGCAAGACGACACTCACACTGGCTCTGCTGAGGCATTTCAAAAATAGTAATGTTCGGGTCGCCCCGGCGAAAATTGGACCTGATTATATTGACCCGGCGTACCATGCTGCAGCTGCTGATCGACCATGTTATAATCTAGATCCTTGGGCCATGAGTGATGACAGTCTTGCTTCAGTCATTTCTCTTGCCGGGCAAGAGGCAGATTTCATTTTGGCCGAAGGTGTCATGGGACTTTTTGACGGAGCTGCCGGTGGTGCAGGGTCAACTGCGGCCCTTGCCAAGAAAACCGGATGGCCTGTTGTTCTTGTTATTGATGTCAAAGGAATGTCTGCCTCTGCGGCTGCGATACTTCACGGTTTTGCATCTTTTGATCCCGAAGTCACCATTGCAGGGGTGATCTTTAATCGGGTGGGATCTCTACGTCATGTCTCTCTGCTCAACGAAGCCTGTGAGCCCTTGGGTATTCCTGTGTTAGGATACCTTGAAAGGCAAGATCAGATGGTGTTGCCAAATCGCCATCTTGGTCTGGTTCAGGCCGTAGAACATAAAGAAATAGATCTCTATCTGGATCAGGCTGCCGAGCAAGTCGGGATAGATATCGATTGTGGCAAACTCCTGGCACTGACAAGTCCTTCATCTCTTCCTTCCCGAGATGTAACAGCCTTTATCCCTCCGATCGGGCAACGGATTTCCGTGGCCCAGGATGTCGCTTTTTCTTTCGTGTATCCAGCTCTTCTTGATGGGTGGCGGTCTGCGGGCGCTGAGTTGAGCTTCTTTTCTCCGCTAGCGGATCAAAAACCTGCACTTAATGCGGATGCGATCTACTTGCCAGGGGGGTATCCTGAATTACACGTGGGTCAGCTCGGGGCCAATGTGAGATTTTTTCACGGCCTACGTAATGCGGCGGCAGAAAATGTGACCATTTATGGGGAGTGCGGTGGTTATATGGTCTTGGGGCAAGGTTTAATTGATGCGCGGGGCGATCATCATGAAGTGGCTGGTCTGCTCCCGATTGAAACATCATTTTCTGTTCGCAAGAGATCGCTCGGATACCGAAAGGTCAAAACACTGGTGGATAGTCCTCTGGGGCTAAAAGGCAGTTGTTATCGAGCTCATGAATTTCACTATTCTACCGTGGTTGGTAATGAGGGAAGCCAGCCTCTTTTCGACGTTACGGATGCCAATGAACAAGATCTAGGCCAGGTTGGGTGCCAAAATGGATCTGTTATTGGGTCTTACATTCATTTGATCGATCGTTTTGCTGCTCTTTAACTAATTCCTTGATTGTTTTTCTGAGGGGCTTGCCCTTTCGTATGGAACTTATCGACGTATTATGCGTGCCGGAAAAAGATCGACTGAGCGATTGCGCCGAGGTGAAGCCACATCTCAAGGCTATCTGCTCGATTGATAAGTCTGTTTCTAAAGCAAGGTCACGTGCGCGGCCTAAACGGAGCATTTGGTAATATTTACCTGGAGATGTCCCCAGCTCATCTAGAAATAATCGGTTGAGTGTACGCAAGGACGTCGATGCAGCTTGGCTGATCCTGCCGAGCAATAAGGGGTGTTCAATATTTTCAGCCATGACATTTATTGCTGTTAGCAGCGCCGGGGAACCTTGATGTTTTAAAGTGCCAGGGCCGCGTCTCAACTTGTTTTGTCTTTCCGGATCATAGATAAACATTGTCGTCGCATCGAACGCTGCAGCGGCCCCAAATTTCTCTCTTATTAAATCCAGGATCAAATCGAGTGCAGTTGACGCTCCTCCACATGTCCTCATACGACCTGATTTGACAAAGCGTTGTGTCGTGACGTTTACAGCCGGAAAATGTTCCTGAAAAGCATCAAGCTCTTGCCAGTGTATCGTTGCGTCATGATCATCGAGAAGCCCAGTCGCGGCCATCAACCAGGGCGCTGTATCCAGGCCCAAAATCGTGCCAGCACTCCTTGTTGCTAAACGAATTTGCAAAAGGGCCTCAGGATTTACGAGACGGCGTACGCCATAACCTGCAACAAGAATTACAGTATGGTTTCTTTCCAAAACCGGTAGAGGTGTATCTGGCTCAATACTCAGCCCGCTTGAACTTTTTACCGGCGCGTTATTAAGAGTAGAGATTTGCCACTCGAGAGTTGCCCCAACAGATCTTATCTTGACGTCTCGCAGGGGTTCCATAGCACTTGCCAACACCATATTGGAAAAGCCTTCAAACAGTATGAAGTGAAATTTATGTATTGAATTTGGCATGATTGGTTAAAAATATGGCATTAAATGACATTATGCAACTCTGAAACGTGGATAAACTCCCTTTAATTCGCTGCTATTACTTGTCTAGAACGCTACCTCCATGTCGCGTAGTTGTGCATTGGAAGATTGTTTTTTTGAGCTTGTCGTCAGGTCACGTAGACCAACTTACATCCTACAAAATAGAGAGCTCAACCGCCTGAGATAATATGTTTAGGTGGAAGGTCGGACAGGTAAATTCGACAGGGGAAATAATAACAGATCCGAGGAACGGATCGGCCTCTCACCGCAGGAAGTGATTGTGGTGTTTTATATCTGTCAGCTCAGGGAGGAAACTATGTCTGACAATACCTCAAACAACCATCTGGTGGCAAAATCCGGGTTTTTTACCGGGTTGCATCCGGGGATGGGAATGGCTGCAAAAGCAATGATTGCGGCATTTGTTATTTTTACAGTGCTCAATGTTGAGTTTGCCGGAAGTATCTATAAATCAGTACGGAGCTGGATCGAGAGCGGCTTGAGCTGGTACTATATAACGGTACTTGCTGGCGTTATGTTCTTTTGCTTTTTTCTGATGTTCTCCAAGTGGGGAGCTCTCCGTTTGGGGGATGATGATTCCCGGCCGGAATTCAGCAAATTTTCATGGTTTGCGATGTTGTTTTCTGCTGGAATCGGGATTGGGATCCTGTTTTTTGGCGTAGCAGAACCCGTGTTCTACTTCGATAATTCAGGCGCATTTGGCTATCCGAATAACCCTCATGCGGAACTGGCCGGCCATACCGCAATGGATATGCAACGTGCTATTGACGCGATGCGTGTTACGTACTTTCACTGGGGGTTCCACGGCTGGGCACTCTATGTGATTGTGGGACTTTGCTTGGCTTATTTCGGGTTTCGCAAAAAGCTTCCGCTGACCATGCGATCCGCGTTGTATCCGATTTTTGGCGAGCGTATCTATGGTCCCATAGGGCACATGGTTGATCTATTGGCAGTGTTTGGTTCTGTGTTTGGAATTGCAACCTCCCTCGGACTGGGTAGTAGTCAGATCGCGACTGGACTGAATGTTCTTTTTGGGATTGATCCCGGCATGATGACCAAGGTTGTATTGATTGTTGTCGTAACGATCATAGCAACAGTTTCCACTGTTTCTGGCGTGGGCAAAGGTATTCGGATGATTTCCGAGTGGAACATCTGGTTGTCCATGGTGCTTCTTGCCGCTTTTGTTGTCATTGGTCCTATGAAATGGCTTCTTGGGTTTTATGTCACGACACTGGGTGATTATCTTTGGAACTTTATTCCAATGGGTTTCTGGACAGCCAGTTCCGAAGAAAATGTCGCCTGGCAAGGTGGTTGGACCATCTTCTATTGGGGATGGTGGATTGCCTGGGCGCCAATGGTAGGTATGTTCATCGCCCGGATTTCACGTGGTCGTACTATTCGTGAATTCATGGTCGGAGTGTTGTTTGTGCCAACAGCAATCGCCTTTTTCTGGCTCTGTATGTTTGGCGGTAATGCGATATGGCAGGAAATGAATGCGGTCGGTGGACCTGCCGTTGACGGTGGTGCCGGCATTATTCAGACTGTACGTGCCTGGGACCTTCCTTCTGCGTTATTTGGAACGATTGGCAATCTTGGAACAACTTCCTGGTTGGGTGATCTTTCCTGGACAGCATGGCCACTATCAGCTCTTGCGACCTTGCTTTTGGTATCCTGGTTTGTGACTTCTGCAGATTCCGGAACTCTTGTGATCACAACAATGCTGTCTATGGGGGATGATAATCCACCAAAGAAATTCCGCATTATCTGGGGGTTTGGTATTGGAGCTACGGCGATTGTATTACTACTTTCCGGTGGCCTGGGTGCTTTGCAAACGGCATCTATTGCAGCAGCATTCCCGATCTCATTCATCATTCTGGCAATGTGTTGGGGACTGTACAAATCTTTAAAAACAGATAGTTCCGCCGCACCGATTGGTGAACTGTCAAGTGCGCCAGATGGCACACGAATGACGCAGGATTTGCACGCGTAAAATCGTTATGTTCCGGGCCAGTTAGACTGGTCCGGAATACGATATAAAATCAAAACATAATGTAAAATAATACCGAAATGCTACAATCTGGCTCCTAAACTGCCTAATAGCATGGAAGTATGCTATAATATCATTGAGTCAGCGAACTCATTGAAGTTTCTGTTAACAGAGGTTCCTGGATGACCAGGTGAATAGAGAACGTTTCCACAGTTCCGCACAGTGTTTGCCTCCTCCCCAGCCTTTTCCCATGATAAGGGGTACGGTTGGACGTTATCTTGCACGTCCTTGGTTCGATGCTTTGGCATTGCGACTGGTCGTGAATTACCTTTTCCCGCTTACAAGAGCCCTTCAAACTGCAATCATTAGTGAAGGGGATGCCCATGCCCTTGAAAGTGAATTAAAACTACGAACATCTCTCCCAAAAAGCTGTGATGATGCACTGACGGAAGTTTGCATCCGGCATTACGTTGCCAAGTCAGCTTTTGAACGCTGGAAAGTGGTGATGTTTGGCGATGGGTTAAGCATCTCTGGACGCATTTTTGCCGAATTACGGCGTCAGGAAACCTCACAAAGGCTCATGGAATCCGCGTTCATGTTTAAAGAAATACGTCGGCAGATAGAGCCTATAAAATGGGACTTACCAACTGCAAAGGAATTCCACGAGCACTATGACAACTACGATGATGATATCAATGCCGTCTATAAAGCGCCTAAAAAGACGCCCCTTGTAGAGATTTCCCATTCAATTCATGGGGTTTACGGACGAGAATATTGGTTGCGTTATGCATCGTCCTTTGGTGGAGAAAACTGGGTGCGTTGTTTTGAGCCACTGACAGGATTGGATCCCGCTGCCCCGACATTAATCTTTCTTCAGGGGCTCGGTGTTGAGCAGGATTGCTTTCAAGATAGAGAAGATCCGGTTTGTGCATTAGCCGAAGCAGGGTTTCGAGTTTTACGGATACAACAACCCTGCCATGGTTTTCGCAAGAACCCCGGGCGGTTTGCCGGTGAAGAAACTCTTGCTCGTGGTCCCATCGGTCTTGTGGATACATTTCAACAATGGATTTCAGACATCGCCACACTTATTGATTGGGTGAGGTCTCAAAGAGGAGGGCCGGTGGTGTTGGGCGGGGTTAGTCTCGGAGCATTAGCCTGTCAGCTGTATTCTACTGTGGTGTGGGATTGGCCGGAAAAATTAAAACCTGATGCCCTTTTGCTAATCGGAACAAGCGGTAATGTCTTGGACGTATTACGTAATGGCTGTCTTACCGAGGCCCTTGAAGTTCCCAAAAAATTGCATGAGCTAGGCTGGAAAAAGAAGGATTATTTCCGTTGTTTGCCTCTGGTTCAACCCTCAGGTCATTCCGTTGTGTCTCCTGATAAAATCATCATTATGTTAGGCCAGGCAGATACCTTGATGCCCTATAAAGGAGGGCTTGAACTGGCTGATCGTTGGCGTGTTCCGCCTGAAAACCGATTTTTACGAAATGGCAAGGGGCACTTCTCTCTTTTGATAGACCTGATCCGGGATCCCATCGTTCTCAGGCGTCTGGTCGAGATAACTCGCTCAAATTAACTTTCTAATGAACTATGCAGATGGCACAGGGGTGGTGTGTATTCTTGGGTATTAACATCCAGAAGTTTCTCTGTTAATGTGCGCAAAAAAATGGGCTGGATTGTATCTGTGAATGCCTGATAAGTGATGTGATAAGTGACCCGTAAGTGATGTGGGCTTGATTGTATTAGCCAATAGACTTACATAGGCCCTAAGATTTTGGCCCCAATATCAAGATATAAATGATGAGCGTTCCTTCGTAAATTTACCAAGGACGATAGATATACGAGATAACAGAGCAATGAATTCTCTTGGCATAGATAAAGAGCCCAAAGATACCCGCGTTGTCGTCGCCATGTCCGGTGGTGTTGATAGTTCTGTTGTCGCTTGTATGCTCAAAGAAGAAGGTTACGACGTTATTGGTGTAACCCTTCAACTTTATGATCACGGGATTGCGCTGGAGAAAAAGGGCGCTTGTTGCGCGGGACAAGACATTTACGACGCACGTACTGTTGCAGATCGTTATGGCTTCCCACACTATATTCTCGATTATGAATCACGCTTTAAACAAGACGTGATGGAAGATTTCGCCGACAGTTATATGCGTGGTGAAACTCCGATCCCCTGCGTGAAGTGTAATCAAAAGGTCAAGTTCAAAGACATGTTGGCAATGGCCAAGGATCTCGGTGCTGATGTCATGGCGACGGGGCATTATGTCCAGCGCGTAGAGGGACCCAATGGCCCCGAATTGCACCGTGCTTTTGATGATAGTAAAGATCAGACGTACTTCCTGTTTACAACCACTGAAGCGCAGCTCGATTTCCTACGTTTTCCTTTGGGTGGCCTGCCCAAAACTGAAACACGGAAAATAGCAGAGCGTATGGGGCTTTCTGTTGCGGACAAACCTGATAGCCAGGATATCTGCTTTGTACCCGATGGATCCTACGCAAGAGTAGTTGAACGCTTGCGCCCAGGGGCCTTGGATAAAGGTGATATCGTCCACATGGATGGTACCGTATTGGGACAGCACGACGGTATCATCAATTATACGGTAGGTCAGCGTCGCGGAATTGGCGTTGGTGGAACCGCAGATCCGATCTATGTCATCCGGTTGGATGCCGCGAAAAAGCAGGTGATCGTTGGCCCCAAAGAAGCACTTTCACGTGATGTCGTACTTGTGAACGAGCTCAATTGGTTGGCAGAGCCGATGACGGATAGCGGCAGAGACGTAACTGTGAAGCTGCGTTCTGCTTCAAAGCCAACCAAAGCAACAGTTTACCCTGAAGGCCAGGGGCTTGGCATGGGCGGGGCTCGTGTTGTTTTGCACGAACCTCTCTTTGGAATTTCGCCAGGGCAGGCTGCGGTCTTCTATGACGGAGAACGGGTCCTCGGCGGCGGCTGGATCGTTTCCACAGAAAAGCAAGCTTTGGATGATGAAGCCAAAGGTGCTGCCTAGATACCGTTAAATCCTTCTGGATCTATATTTATGTTCCTGTTATGTTCTGAGTGATTTCCTCATCTTAATCACTCAGAAGCCCTTGTCATGTTGCCACAGATTACCAATTCACAAGCACGAAACCTGTTTATGCACAGGCAGGGGCTTTGTGATAATCCTGGATTAAAGCAAGATAAGGCTAAGTTGCTTGAGCTGATTGAGAGAATGGGTTTCGTTCAGATCGATAGTATCAACACCGTCGAACGTGCTCACCATATGATCCTGTTCTCCCGGAACCAGACCTATCGAAAAGAGCACTTTTCCTTGTTACTGGAAAAAGATCGCTCCCTTTTTGAAAACTGGACACATGACGCTTCGGTAATTCCGACAATTTTTTATCCTTATTGGCAGCACCGCTTTATTCAAACTGAGAAACGACTTCTCGAGCGTTGGCGTAAATGGCGGCGCGAAGGGTTTGAAGAGAGTTTTGAGGCCGTTTTAAAGCATGTCCAGGCCAATGGACCGACGATGTCACGGGATATGAAAGCCCCCTCAAAGAGCGGGGGAGTGGAGAAAAAGAATCAGGGCTGGTGGGATTGGCATCCCTCTAAAACGGCGCTGGAGTTTTTATGGCGCACCGGGGCTCTGAGTGTTGATCGCCGCGAGGGCTTTCAGAAAGTTTACGACATTACTGAGCGCGTCATGCCTCAAAATAGTCAGTCGCATGGAATAGACCAAGATATGTACCTCGATTGGTCTTGTCGTTCGGCTATGGATCGGCTTGGATTTGCCACAGCGGGAGAACTCGCCGCATTCTGGGATGGGATTAAACCCGCTGAAGCAAAGAAGTGGTGTGATCGCCAGCTCGGGAAGGGGATTGTTGAGGTTGAGGTCCTCGCTGCAGATGGGAGTCAGCCCCGTAAAGTTTATGCTTATGAGAGTGTGCTGGACCAACGGGATCATTTTCAAACAGTGCCAAAGCGTGTTCGTGTCCTCAGTCCTTTTGATCCCTTAATTAGAGATCGGAAAAGAACGGAAAGGCTCTTTGATTTTCACTATCGGATTGAAGTGTTCGTACCAGAGGCCAAAAGGCAATACGGTTATTATGTCTTTCCCCTGTTGGAAGGTGACAAGCTCATTGGCCGTATAGACATGAAACGACAAGGCCAATCCCTTGTCGTTAAAGGGCTTTGGTTGGAACCCAAAGTTAAGGCCTCTGCCGGTCGGATGACGGCAATTGAAGCCGAGTTGGAGCGGGTAAGGCGATTTGTAAATGTCGAAGACGTTCGATATGAAAAAAGCTATCTAAAGCAGGCAGTATAGAGTTTTAATAAATCCACTCTCGGAGTTCCGGGTGGTACTCTATGGCATCATTGAAGAGCCAAACCATTCGATCGCAAAACCACAACTTACCGACAACCATGGCAAAGCCAAAAAACATGGTTGGCCAAAACAAGTTGAAAGATGCTGTGATCAATCCACAAATAAACCCTAACCCTGCCAGAATACTTAAGATCCTTGTTTGAGTGCGATGCATCTCAAGCAGTTCATCAAGCCCCTCAAACGATATTTCTCTTAACCAAATACGCTCACCAAAAGTGGCTTGGGATGCCCAGGAATCTGTATGCCGTGGCTTTGGGAAAATGCGTGGGTTGAGATACATCCAAAACGCAAAAAGTATCAACAGAAAGCCTGCGACAGTCCATCCCCAAGTCGCATGGCTCCAAATAGCTGGGAATATGAGCCATCATGAACCTACCCGGGTCCATACCGAGAGAGGATGGGAGTGGTGTTCCCAGGTTTCACGTTTCATGGAGAACTTAATGCCCATAATGTTTCTCAATTGTTATTTGGCTATATTTGGGTCGGGATGAGGGTAATTAGCTCTAAGACTTTATTCAAGTTAATGTTTCCATGGCTGTTAAAGATATAATTTCGGAGTAATACGGAGGAAATATAAGAAAAATAGTGAGAGCTTGTCACTCGGCTATTGACAGTATTGGATCATGGCATTATCACCCCTCTCACGAAACAAAACCTGTGCGAATCAGGTTCCTGAGAATCTTTCTGGTTTATTTAGTTTTCTAGCCTTATGGCGGAGTAGCTCAGCTGGTTAGAGCAGCGGAATCATAATCCGCGTGTCGGGGGTTCAAGTCCCTCCTCCGCTACCAATTCAAAAAAGCCTCGGCAATTTGCTGAGGCTTTTTTATTTTTGCGCAGTCATATTTTTACGGCCTTATATATGGATTAAGTCAGCTGTATAAAAATGGCCTCTAAAAATGCCTAGCCGTAGTTAACGTATTTCTCAAAATTTAGTCATAATAAACTGTTAGACCATGCCGTTCTGAGCATTCTTTCGGAATTTTTATGAAGAAATTATTTATATTGGGCTTTGCCTTTATTGTCATTGGAACGGTGTGTTTGATAGCACAGAATGAAATGTTGCCATATAGTCCCGCACTTGAATACGAACGGGAGTTAAATGCAGTACCTTATAGAAATTCAGAGAGATTTTATGAAGTACAAGATAAATATAGCACTGAAAAATATAGGTTACTGGATACAGGGATCTTAGACATAATATTAGGAGCAATGATTTGCTTGATTGCTATATTGAAATGTCGACGAATTTTGGCAGCACCTCGATTTTTGATTGTAATTTTGGCCGTGTTAGCGCCTGCAATGTCAGGGTATGGGCAAGTTTTTGCTCTTGAAACGAGCTATAGTCGATCAGAATTCCCTAGCTGGGCTGATACCTTGGCTATACCATTTGTCGGGATTTCGATCTTCTTTGTTCTTAGCCTGTTATTTTCTTTATATCATTTAAGTTTGTTAATTGAGTGTAATGCTGACGCAGTCGTTCTTTCTTCTATTTCGGAAGAATGGGTGATGGTTATGGTAGTTCTTAATCTTATATTTATAGCGGAATCATCTTACTACGGGGCGTGGTGGGAGGTAATGCCTTCTGTAGTATGGTTTTATTTTTTCGCATCAATTGGTTCAAGGCTACCCAGAAAAGAGTAATTTGCTTCCTTTAAGATATTACTCAAAGTAATAACTGAGTTTTTCAAACGTTAAAACTGGTCAAACCAATTTTTCTGACGCATTATCTGCGAACTCTCGGGATAAAAAATTACTTTCTAGGCGTGTTGAGGATTTATTGATGACATTAGGTATTGGCTTTATTGGTTTGGGCATCATGGGGAACAGGATGCTGACCAACATGTCAGCTCATGGTGGATTTGATCTCGCTTGCGGATGGGATCCGGACCAGAAAACTGGTGTACAGGCTAAACAGCAATATCCCTCACTTGAAATTGCTCAAACTGTTGATGAGTTGATTGCAAACCCGAAAGTAGAGGTGGTTTACATAGCAAGCCCACCTGCCTCTCATAAGGAATATGCCCTAGCTGCCGCCGCCGCAGGCAAAGCCGTTTTTTGTGAAAAACCTTTAGGGGTTGATATCGAACAGAGCAGGGACCTTGTCGCAGCTTTTGATGAATCAGGATTACTTAACGCGGTTAATTTTCCCCTCGCAAATTCGCCAGCAGCGGACATGATGAAATCTGAGGTCGATGCCGGGAATTTAGGGACTGTAACTTCTGTTGAAATCCGGCTGCACTTTGCCCCATGGCCGCGAGGATGGCAGCATAGTGCAAGTTGGTTAGCTGAGCGTGCAGAGGGTGGATTTGTACGTGAAGTTGGCTCCCACTTTATTTATCTGACAGAGCGCTTGTTTGGTCCTTCTGAACTTATTAATGCCTGTACACTTTATCCTGATGATGAGGTCTCTTGTGAGAGCAACGTCCAGGCACATCTGTCTTGTGGGAACGTTCCAGTATCCTTCACCGCCAGTGCGGGGGGTGTTGGTCCCGATATTGTAGAGTTCATTATTTGGGCGGATAAAAAATCCTATCGGCTAAGTTTATGGGATCAATTGTTCTCGACCACAGGTGAAACGTGGCAACAAGAGTTGGTAGATATTGCAGATGCCCGTCAGGAAGGGTATATGCGTACTCTCGATAACATGCTTGCCTGGAAAGAGGGCAAAGGTTGTTCTATGGCAAGTTTTGCCAATGCGTTGTCAGTTCAAGAAAGCGTAGAGGCTATTCTTTCTGGCGATGCTTAACCGTTGTACACTCTGGCATTTCGTAATTTATAAGGATCTGATCTGATGTCTAATTATTCGTTCTACATTGGACATTTACGTTTTATTGCCAACCGTACTGAACGCATCAGTGATGAGGTCGGTCTGATGATGGATATCCTCAACTCCATCGCCGACCAGATCGAGAACCAGGATAAGTTTACCCTTAAGGCTACTGAGCTTCGCGCTGGAGGGCGAGCCCTAGCTGGATTAGCTGGGTTTCTTCAAAAACAAATCTTGCCCGAGGTGGTGTCTGCCCAAAATGAAGTTGGCGAAAAACAGGTTCGTTGGGTTATCGATACCTCTATGGCCCTTACATCGAAAATATTGATGCATGCCGAGATAACCAAAGATGAAGAAGAGCTGACGCTGGAACTGCCCGACGCCCCCAATTGAGAAGGCGGCCGAACTGCGCACTTAGATGACAGGTGAATTGTCGAAGTTTTAACAATCCCTTGATACCTTGAAAGGCTAGATGTTCTGATTGGTATCGCTTTATGGACGTTCTGAGTTCTGCAACCAACAAAAGCTTGTTAGCTTATTGGTTAAAGCTGTCTGAAGGAGCTGGCGTTCCTCAGCGAGCACGCTTTGATCCTATCAATATCGATCCTGAGGTTTTGCCACATATCTTTCTCTGCTCGCTTGGCTATGCGCCTTTTTCTGTACATTTTCGTCTTCAGGGGACTTTTATTACCGAGTACTTGGGACAAGCATATACGGGCAAAGAGCTAAATAAAGAAACATTTGGAGAGTCAGCCGATGAAGTGAAGGCACTTTACAAACGGGTTGCAGATACGAGACATCCCGTGGTTTCTCAGGAACTAATATCTGCAGCAAATGGCGATGAGATATTAATAGAAGTTCTTCATATGCCTTTGATGAACAAACAGGGAAAAGTGGCTTTTGTCCTTGGATCGATTGATGCCATGGGCGATGATTATCTAAATAAACAACACTTTGTATCCCATCATTGGGTGGTTAAAAGCTCGACTGGAGTAAGTGTCGATCCATAGGCCATAAACACTGTTCTAAACACTTATTCTTTAAAGTTGAATTTTCTGCAGCCGTGATCTTGTTCAAATCTTTGTGGAAAATTTGTGAGTTTATCCCTTAACAGTGGTCCCAAAAAAGCCAAAAAGTTATCTTTATATGCTAACTTAGTTCATATGCGGGCTCCGCATAGGCTGCTTAGGTGAGGTTCTAGATAAGACATGAGGGAGAAGATGTGGCGGGGATGTCGAACAATCTTGTTGTGGGGCGTCATTGTTATCGGTTATTCGACTATCAATACTCTCCGCGCTCAAGATATTGAGATCGGTCATTGGTTATGGGCGGGACAAAGCCCTACGGATGTTGGGGCTAGTCAGAGCCGATTGATGGATCGATGTTCTGAGTTAGAACTAACCTGCCGGCACTCTAATCTAAAAATATTGGTACGTTCATGGACAGGGGGAGAGGCAAGTGTATCGATCAAACACCATACTCCACGTGTCCTGTCAAAAGGGGCTTCGGTTATATTGTCATACCGGCTTGAATATCTGGTCAATGATAAAGAGGTCGGGGCAATAATTCGCCGAGATATTAATATATGGCGTCGTGCAGGTCGGCCAGTCACAGGGATTGAGATCGATTTTGATAGCCCTTCTACCAGGCTTGAGGGCTATCGAAAATGGTTGGTACGTATACAGGGGCAATTGCCAGACGATATCTCTCTCAACATTACGGGCCTTCCATCATGGTTTGAAGATGATCGAAAAGGGGCAAAGAAACTTGCTCGGTCAGTAAGAGAAGTATCCTTGATGTTCTATCGTCAGGAACAAACACCCATAACGCAGCATTTATTAGCGGCAATTAACAATATTCAAAATCTAAGATATGCTTTCCTTTGTGATGATATGAGATGGAAAGCCCTGATCAGGGAGACAGAAAAGAATGAGACATTTCGGATGGCAATTTTCCTTATCTCTCGTTGTAATGATGTTGGTAAATCTGCTCCCTCATAATGTTGATGCTGGAGGAGGACCTTCTTGCCAGCAGCCCATCGTTTCACGTTATTGCTCTTCTACTCAGATTGATTTGCTAACCCCACAAAAGGGGAGGGCAAAGGTACTGTTATCTCAGGTGCTGAAAATTTACAGGCCGGAACTTTCTCTTGGGCAAATGCAGTGGACAGATACCGAAGAGAATATTGATGAGGTTCCTGTTTTTCACGAGCAATATAAAATTCCAGAGCTGGCAGGCGTTGAACTTGGGTTTTTGGAAGGAGAAAAGTCAGAGGAAAAGTTCCTGGAGGACGCTTTCTTTGTAGGACCTCAGTGTTATGCAGGGGGAAGTTTTACAAATCTTGCACAATATTATCGTGGTTTGTCGATATCAGGGCTGGATAGAGAAACTGTCCGTTATCTTGCCCTTTTACGGCTCTTGCTGATCCAAGACTGCGTTTTGGATACTGACGCTTATATGGAGAGCGATAAGACAAAAGCGCATTTAAAAAAAATCAAAGAGGGAGAAGGTAAGGGATGGTTTGATTATATAAAAGCGGCCGCTTTCTACCATGATGGCTTTTTTCCCGAAGCCGCAGATCTTTTTGCGAACATTGCGAGAGAAGAAAACGAAGCTGGTCGTAAATCTGGTTGGCTTGTCGAAACGACACGATATATGGAGGTCTTGTCGCTCTTTCACAAAGGACGAGAAGGGCAAGATGAAGTCTTTTTGCCTACAGTGTTCAATAGTTTTACAGAAGCCTTTGTTACCGATTTTCCTCGTTCGGAATATCGTAAACATGTCGAGGATATGGCCGTGGGGATATGGCTGCACTACGACGATAGAGAACGGTATTATAAGGAGTTGATCCAAAGGCTGACGAGAAGCCGTATCCTAAGTGATAGGACTGCGGAAATAGATTATTTGGATGAATTGTCTATCAACGCCTTAATGGCAAATATTCAAGAACTTGCTGACTACCCGATTGAACACGGAAACGGTTTTACCCTGCTTCCTGCAATACTGTCCAAGGCAGGAGATGTTTCTCGTCTCTGCGAACAAGCAAAAAACTTGCCTCAGGAAACGCCCGCCGATCTTATTTCCTACATTGAAATGAGTTGTGCTTATCTACTTGAGGGAACGACACCAGATAGTTCTGCTTTTGTTGATACTCCCTTATTTGTACACGCGAAAGCTTTTGAAGTTCAGGCTCTTATTTTAAGTGGGAAGTTGAAACAAGAAGGTGACGTAATCGCTGAAATCGCTCTGGGATTAGAACCCCCGCTTAAGGATTTACTCGGATTGCGAAGCCTTCAGCTAGAAGCACGTTTAAAGCTGAATGTACCCGAAGAATTTATAGCATCCGATAAAATTCGCGGATCAAATAAACCTATGGAATTGTCGATTATGGATGCGGTTCTTTACGAACAGGTATCACGATATTTTTTATCAGCTAAGCAATTAGAAGAAAGTCTCACAGGAGAGGATGATGCACTATTGAAATTTGCATTGATTCGTCCGCACCTTGATGAAGCGATGATCCAGGAAAATTGGAAAGCAGCTGAGGCACTTTTCTCCCTAGTTCAATGGAGTGATCTCTTGGCAATAAAAGCACTCGATGTTTCGGGGAAGCTATCTATTGAAATAAGTAATTATGCAGAGGTAATCAGCAATGTTACAATTTTGGCGCGCGGCGAAAAGGATGCCAAAGCGCTGGCCGATGTAGCTTATTTTTTATACGAAAATCATATCGCGCCACGCTGTGGGTATGAGAGGCCTAGTTTGATTCAAGAGCACCTTTCCAGCTGTGATGCGGGTTATATTGTCCCCACTGACAAAGGCATGGTTCGCGCAAAATCCCGAAATGTAAAAGAAATCAGAGCTCCGATTGAAATGTTTGCAGGAGCACTCGATGTGTATAAAGGTCAGGAAGGATTTCAAGCTGAAGAGGCCCGGTTATTACGTGTCATGATTTATTGTGCGAAAGGCGCAAAAAACGTTGCTTATTGCCTTCGGTGGAAAAAGATTCCGAAGGCGAGTTTTAAAAGCTGGTTTGA
The DNA here is from genome assembly GCF_965205715.1 of Kiloniella sp. Classification (GTDB taxonomy): domain Bacteria; phylum Pseudomonadota; class Alphaproteobacteria; order Kiloniellales; family Kiloniellaceae; genus Kiloniella. Next base: position 214,571 of record NZ_CBDBHW010000001.1, read on the forward strand.
AGATTTAAACCTGCATTATGACAAAAAAGAACATGTTCAGTATTGGTTCTACGATTTGCCTGACAATTCTACTTTAAGCGAAGCTAGTGATGAGTTTATGGAGACAGAACAGCAATATTGGTATGACGACGATGCTTATGTTGGCTACCTAGATGGTGGTCCCTATAGCCTTGACATCAACGAATGAGGTTACCAAAACCAATACTCTTTATTTTTTCGTCTTAATTTCACAAATTCTTTTTAAAATAATATCGTCTAAGTTGGCCGCCAACTGTCTTGTTACTCATGCTATCAGCAACTTCCTCTCCTGTGATTGTGTATCCCGATTTTTTATAAAGAGATAAAGCTGCGATTTGAATTTCAGATGTACTAAGAATTAATTGAACAGCTCCATTAGAGCGACAATAATTTTCAGCATAATTCAGGAATATATGCCCCAATCCTTGTCCACGATATGATTGATTTACATACATTCTCCTGAGTTCCATTACTTTGCTTTCAACAGTTTCAATACCAAACATACCGGCAATTTCATTAAATTTTTTTGCAACAAAAAACATCCCATTTCGTTGGTTGTAGTATTCTTCAAGCTGATCAATTTCTTCAACAAGGGATCTTTGTATATACGTTTCAAAGGCATCAATCATATCAGGAGGTGATAATTCTCGATTAGTTCGTATGAATAAATCCTGGACCATTGCTTGATCAGATTGGACGAATTGTCTGATGGTAATTGGAGTGTCCGTTGAAATTTTCGACATTGTTAACTCTCAATGAATTAAAAATATTATGGACTTAAAGATTGGGATCATCAAAAAAAATGCAATGGTATCAACCGTTGTGATCCGGTTGGTTCCGGTCAATGCCGTTATCTTGCCTGTACCGTGGGCCCGTACCATGGGCCCGTATCATGGTCCCGTGCCATGGGGAGGAATATACGTAAATCGTCCCAATCTTTCAGGTAAGAAACTTAGCAAGAAAGTTCGGGACGATTACAGGACTTAAGGCTTATATCAGGATGAGATAAGCGATGGAGCTTTCATGGTCTCTGGTATTTGAACGCCAATACGATTGAGAATACTTGGGGCAATGGCGAGTTGGTCGAGAACGATATCCTTTTCAGGCATTGGTGCGTCGCCAAAATAATAGAAGGGAACATGTCGCATAATCTCTTCTGTTCCGCCATGATGTCCATCAGCATTCATACCGTGATCCGCGGTGACGAAGATGTCGTATCCGGCTTCCAACCAAAGGGGAATTGTTCGAGCCAGAGCGTTATCAATGTGCCAGGTTTGAATACGGTATTGAGATGAATCTGCGCTATATTTGTGACCTGTGCTATCCACTGAAGATGTATGCAGTAGAAGATAATCTGGATCAGTTCGACGCATTAGATGTGTCGCTTGCGCGCAGAGATCAATTTCCGCAGGGGCACAGATATTCGCGCCGGAATAGCCCTCCATAGAATAGAAACGGGCGTGTTGAATAGCCTTGGTTTCGTCATCTATTTCAACATGATCTATCGGATCATAAGGGCCATTGTAGAGGGTGTGAAAATAAGAGTGAGCTACAGCTGCAGTCTTATAATTTAATCCGGTAAACCCCCGGCTATGCCGGGGGACTCTCAATGGTTTGACCGTTCCCACGGTCTTACATTTCTTTGTTTATTGACCAAAATAACAAAGGAATTAGCCGATGAGAGATTACAAAAGCCTTGCACATACGAGATGGGATTGTAAATACCACGTGGTTTTCATCCCTAAACGCAGGCAAAAAGTTATCTATGGCAACCTACGTCAGTATCTTGGTGAAATTTTCCATGAACTGGCCGGGCATCGCGAAAGTAAGATTGAGGAGGGCCATTTGATGCCGGATCACATTCACATGTGTATCAGCATACCGCCCAAACATGCTGTTTCAAAAGTCGTTGGATACCTAAAAGGAAAAAGCGCGATTGCCATAGCTCGAAAATTCAAAAATAAAGCACGGAATTTCAAGGGTGAAAATTTTTGGGCCCGTGGATATTTCGTCTCAACTGTAGGGCTCGATGAACAGATGGTGAGGGAGTATATCAGAACGCAAGAAGAGCGTGATAAGTACTTTGACCAAATGGATATATTCAATCCATAACCGCTTTAGCGGTTCCCAATTTGCCCCTTTAAGGGGCTCACCCGCTTAAGCCCCCGGCTTTGCCGGGGGTCATTTAACTTGCCTCGTGGAGTTGATCAAATACGTTGGGAACATTTGATCTGCGGATTGCTTCGTTGCCGCTTACTCCATGGTCTAATGGGGAGAGCCCGGTATGGATGGTTTCATACATAGCTGCAGATATGGTCGGCAAGGCGGTACGCATCTTCCATCTCTGGGCGCGGCCGAGCTCGACCATGCCTTCCAGATATCCACATTGAGAAAGAGCCGTGTCATAGCCTACGCCATCCATGATGACGAGAATTACTTTGTTGGACATGATGATATCTCCACCTGATCCATAATTACATTATAGCAGTACTATTCGCTGCCAAGATATCCGTCAACAACCCGTTGTAGTATGGGCGCATAGTACTCGTATGGTGGTGTGGTTACAGAGGCATCCTTGCCCTCATCATCCCAGTAGCGGACTTGTATGATTTCCTTGAGATGAGGGTTCTTTTCCAGCTCTTTGATTTCAGCTTCATCCATTGGGCCACCTTGAAGGTTTAAGGTGTGTACCGAAGCATCGGACAGGCGGGCAAAGTAGGTATCATCAGTGGCACAAAGATATCGTTTTGCAGCAACGTGTTGTCTGACACATTCCGTAATTACTGGTGGGAAAAATTTCTCCAGTACGGCGGCACCTGCTTCATCGTGGTGATTGTTGATGCCTTTGGCGAGGGCATCATCGGGGAATTCGTTGGTATAGTGCCCGATATCGTGCAGAAGAGCCGCAGCAATTAGGATATCACCGGCGCTCGCTTTTTCAGCAAGTTGGGCGCCCTGCAACATGTGCTCAGACATTGTGACGTCTTCACCAAGGTAGGAATCAGCGCCGCGACGGTGGAAAATATCACCGATAAAATCGACAATATTATCTTTGTTCAATGTATCGAATTTACCTTCGGTCATTGGGCTGCCTCCCGGGTTAGATCTTTTAGTGATTCTATGGACGAGAGAGTTGAGAGCAGGCCGTCCTTATCAGCGTAGCAACCTTGGAGCCAACGGGTTCCAGCACCAGAGAAGCCTTTACGAGCATGCATCACGCGTGTGTTGTCCACGATAAAGAGATCACCAGGCTGCATCATAAAGCTAACCATCATTTCAGGGCGTTCGATGATTTCTGCATATTTACGGTAGGCGGTGTAAAAGCGATCCATCTCTTCAAAAGGAATGTCGGTAAAAGGAGCAGATGATCGATTGTTAAATCGAATGGAGAGGATCTCACCATCAGGGCCAAGCTCAATAGTCGGGCGTTTGGCGCGGAGTTTTACACCGTCTGTTCCGGCATATTCGAACCGAACCGGGTAGTCAGCGAGCAGATTAAAACTCTCAGGCGATTCTTTGCGTAAAATTTCAGCAGCTTTAAATCCATCGACGACGATTGAATCGCCACCATCCGCTGAATTTTCAAGACAAGACAATAGCTGAAGAGTAGGTACGGGATCGCGATAGGGATTATCAGTATGAGCCTGAAGCCCAAGACCTGTATAAGCTAGGTTTACTGGATTAATCTCGGAACGAACCTCGAAGAATTTACCGTAATTGGTTTCTCTGACATAACCAAAGAGTTCTGCAACATCAATAAGGGTACCACTCGTGGTCGGCAAGCCTGTCATAACAGCAAAACCATAACGCTCGACATCGCGGAGCCAAGAACCGAACTCTTGATCTTTTCTTTGAGCTTGAGCGTAATCTATTGTTGGGATTGAACTATTTAGGGCAGAATCCCAGGTATTTATACGATCCCCAATCCAGCCTTTGGTATCTAGTTTTGCATTGTCATAACTGTGATCCCTAAGCCAGTTACTGGGAAAGACGACTTCTTTATTTTCAGGAATGAAGGAGAGAACGAGGTCGCCTCCCTCGCTAACTTCAGCTGATTTAAGAGTTGTTTCTGCCGGGATATCGAGAATGGTAATCAAGCGTTGACCGTTCCCCGCAGCGCGGGTCTCAGAATCAAGGGCGTTGTCTCGTAACCACATGGCATGAAAGCGGGCGGTCGGTCCGTTTTTACACTGCACGCTAAGTGCTTTTCCACCCTCGAGGATGTTTGCAGTTTCCAAAGTCATTTTGTCTCTCCGTATGGACGTCTTTTAATAATTGAGTGGATTAGTCCTGTAAAAAGGAATAAAAACAATCAATATATATAACCCCTAAGGCATCATTATTGTTATGACTTGGAGATAAGCTATTGGCATTATTGCCTCCTTTGGATTGGTTGCGGACTTTCGAATCCTCCGCTCGTCACGAAAACTTCACAGAAGCAGGGCTTGAACTTGGGTTGACTCAAGCTGCCGTCAGTCAGCAAATGCGTAAATTGGAGGCGCATCTCAGAGTGACCTTGTTTCACCGTCTGGCGCGCGGGGTGGAGCTTACGGCTGAGGGGGATGCTTATTTACCATCGGTTCGGTCTTCTTTGAATGCATTGGCGCGCAGTACGGAGGACCTTTTTGGCAAAAAAGGAAGTAAGGTCATTACAATTGCCTGCCCTTCGTCGATTGCCGCCCTTTGGTTAGTGCCCAGACTACAATGGATAAGAGAAGCCCGCCCAAATATCTCGCTTTCCATTTCTGCAATCCATCGACCTGCTGACTATGAAGCGATTAATGCGGATATCGAGATCCGTTTTGGTACTGGTACTTGGGAAGGGAAAATTGCCACCCACCTTTTCTCAGAAGTGCTCTCCCCAGTCTGTTCTCCTGAACTTGCCATGGAGATAGTCGAGGGTAATTGGCAGAAGCTTCCCTGTATCCGGTTGGCGGGCCGTCGCAGTGGCTGGTCCGAATGGGCAATCGAGGCACAGACATCTCCACCAAGAAAAACGGCAGTTCGTTTTGATAGTTTTAATACCGCGCTGGATGCTGCCAAAGCTGGAGTAGGTGTACTGTTGGCATCGCTCCCGCTTAGTAAAATTGCCCTAACCAAAGAAGAAGTGGTGCGGCTGTCCCCAGTAGAACTGGCAATGCCAAGTGGTAATTGGCTGGTCCGAAGCCCTGAAGTCAAAATGAGGGCCGATATCGAAGAGGTTTGTCGGCTGATTTCCCATTCGGTCAGCAGTTTTTAGGGATTATTCGGGTATATTTTTCAAAGAACTGAATCTTCCACACCTTTTCTTGACGACCAAATTGAAAAGGAGTAATCACACTATGTCTTGTGGCGGAGTAGCTCAGCTGGTTAGAGCAGCGGAATCATAATCCGCGTGTCGGGGGTTCAAGTCCCTCCTCCGCTACCAAATTTCTCATGTATTTCAAGCCGACCTCAATCTGTAAATCAACTGATCCGTATAAAACTGCTCATCCCGGTTTTTTGGTGTTCGATGATATGACAGTGCAATAGCCAATCCCTGGGATTGTCAGCAACAAAGGCTACGTCCATACGTTCATCTGGCAAGACGAGGGCCGTGTCGGTGATAAAGGGATCTATCTTCCGTTTATTCGAGTTTAACAGTGTGAACGACAGCCCATGCAAGTGGATCGGATGGGTATGTGGGGTTCTGTTTCTGAAACTGAATATATAGCTTTTACCAAGTTTGAGATCGGCCAGTGGTTCCATGGGATCTGGTGAAACCCCAAGCCAGGATTTTCGGTTTATCGCCCAGAAGGAAAAGCCGATGGTCCCGCAAAATCCGTTTTTTGGAGCCGATTCAGCTGTCGCGGTGAATTCAAAGGGAATGTATTCCGCATTTTCCAGATCAGGTATCGGAACGGGGTTATTCGGCAGAGGCTTTAAATCTCTGATATCTCGTTTAAGTGACGTGCCTTTGGTTTTAAAAGTCGCCACAGTCCATGATTTTGACGATGACGCGTTAATCAGCTGGACTTCTTTCCCTTCTTCATCTGGCATGCGAATGGCAAGATCAATACGCTGTCCCGGCCCGACCGCCTGATGGTCGAGATCGAAGTGTTTTGGAACGGGGTATCCATCAAGTGCGATGATCGTCGCTTTGGCTCCCTTGGTCAGGAGCTTGAAGATACGGGTGACATCGGTCACCGCTGCGCGAAGCCTGATAAGGCCGCCACTGGGAACCTCATAGGTCGGATTTTCGGACCAGTTAGCTGTTTTAACGGTGCCAAATGTACCTGCACGGGCGCTTTTTCTGGCTTTGTAAAGGTTGATGAACTGGCCGTCTGACCCCAAGCGCCAGTCTCTGAGGTTCAGCGAAATATCTGCGTCAAAATCAGGGCCGTCTTTCTCATCGACAATCAAGAGGCCCGTCAGGCCGTAACTCATTTGTTCAAGGGTGTTACAGTGCGGATGGTACCAGAATGTTCCGGCATCCGGCGGCGTAAAGATGTAGTCGAAAGTCTCGTTTTCATAAACATAGGGCTGGGTCAGGAAGGGAACCCCGTCCATGGCATTTGGCAGCCGGAGGCCATGCCAGTGAATTGTCGTTGCCTCTGGAAGTTTATTCTCCAGCCTGACATGAAAGGGTTCACCTTGTTTTGCTCTTAAGACAGGCGCTGGTCCGATTGCATTGTTGGAAAATATATTCTGGGTCGGTTGATCCCCTCGTAGTGAGAACTCGGTCATCCTCGGCCGTAGGATCATATTGGGAGTGGCACTGGCTTGAGATGCCAAAAGACCTAACGAGCCCCCGCCGATTAGAGTTGAGCCTGTAATTATAGAATTTTTGAGAAAATTTCGACGAGTTTGCATCACACCGACAACAGTAAGCTAATGATTATTAGAAGGCTAAACCTAGAAGAGGTAAGTCATGGATAAAGCAGTATAATTACCTGATAAACAAGTCAAAGCGAATGAATACGTAATTTTGCGTGTTCTTAAGTCGAGGGCTGTTATGCGAGGGGCAGGAAGGATTTCGGACTTTTGCTCTTATTTTTTTATTTTTTTAGGCTCGTATAAGAGGAATGTTGCGTACAATCGGATCTGCCGTGGCATTATTCTCGTGGCTTGATATTTATTTGGGAAGTGGTGGATGAGTGATTTTGGAATAGCTGAATTTCAGTCTCGTCTTGAGCGGGCGCAAATCGCCATGCATGCAGAGAATGTCGATGCCCTGTTTCTTTGTACTGAAGCAGAAATAAGGTATTTCACTGGGTTTCGGACACTGTTTTGGCAAAGCCCGACACGGCCTTGGTATTTAATTGTTCCCCAAAAAGGCGAGCTTGTCGCAATCATCCCCGGCATTGGTGCTGAACTTATGAGCAACACATGGGTGAAAGACATTCGAACATGGTCTTCGCCGCATCCGACAGACGATGGTGTTTCACTATTGGGTAAGGCGTTAAAAGGATATTCTCGGATCGGGATGCCAATGGGGAGTGAGGCAAGTTTGCGAATGCCCCTTACGGATTTCGAAAAAGTTCGATCTCTTTGTTCTGCAGAATTTGTCGATAGTACGTCTATTGTTAAGTCCCTTCGCATGATCAAGTCCGATGTAGAAATAGAAATCATTCGAAAAATTTGTGAAATTGGCAGTTCAGCATTCTCCCGTGCAGGATCTTTGTTTCATTGCGGTCAGCCTTTGGAGGAGGTTTTTCGGACTTTCAAAATTGCCTTGTTACAAGCAGGGGCTGAAGATGTGCCTTATCTTGTTGGAGCCGCAGGTGTGGGGGGGTACGGGGATGTGATCTCACCTCCGACAAGCACACCACTCGTAGAGGGGGATATCTTAATGCTGGATACTGGTTCTACCCTCAAAGGTTATTTCTGTGATTTTGATCGGAACTTTGCCATTGGACACGCCAATGACGCAGCAAAAGACGGCTATCGAAGGCTATGGGACGCGACGGAAGTTGGGCTTGCCAATGCCCGACCTGGAGTAACATGTAGCGCCTTGTTTCAAGCGATGCATCAGTCACTTGGTGGTGGGATTTCTGATGTTGGCCGTTACGGACATGGTTTGGGAATGCAGTTAACGGAATGGCCATCGATTTGTGACCATGATGAGACCGTTTTGAAACCAGGTATGGTGATGACCTTAGAGCCAAACATGGCGATATCTGAGGGGAAGATGATGGTTCATGAGGAGAATATTCTGATTACCGAAAATGAGCCCGTTCTTCTGACCAAACGTGCAGAGCCTGAATTGCCGATCCTCTAGGAATTAATATGAAACTAAACTTCGATATAGATCAGGCGAGTGAAGCTCAGGCCAAACTGGGTTTAATCATTTTACAAGCTGATGAAACCCTTGAGAATGAACTGCGTTTGGTTTTGCAGGATCCTGATATCGCGCTTTATCATTCTCGTATTCCGAGCCACCCCAACGTGACGAAAGAAACTTTGGCTCAAATGGCTTTGGATTTACCTACAGCTGCTGGTTTACTTCCCAACAGTATTTCCTTTGATGCAATTGGTTATGCTTGTACGTCCGGGGCAACGGTGATCGGGCAGAAGGCTGTTGCCGAAAAAATTCATCAGTATCATCCTGGGGTGGCGGTTACAGATCCTATATCTGCGGTAATTGCGGGTTGCAGGGCTTTAGGGGTAGATAAGTTGGGTTTCTTGACACCTTATGTACCGGAAGTCTCCGAAGCCATGCGCCAACTACTCGAAGATAACGGTCTCACAGTGACGGGGTTTGGTTCTTTTGAACAGGAACAGGAAAAAGTTGTCTCGCGGATTGCAGAGGCTTCAACTCTGGATGCCATTGTGGAGATTGGGAAATCTTCAGAATGTGATGCGATTTTTGTTTCTTGTACCAACTTACGCACTTTTGGAATTCTTGCGAAAGCAGAGAGAATTCTTGGTAAACCTGTGATTTCCAGTAATTTAGCCCTACTTTGGCATCTCATGCGTTTAGCAGGGGTCAAGGGACGCGCCTCAGCTCCGGGCCTGTTATTTAACGTGTGAGGTTCTGGGTGAGCTTATTAGATCAGGCGCTGTCTTTGGAATCCATGATGATCGTGACAGGGCCATCATTTAGTAGGCGGACATCCATATGAGCCCCAAAAATACCTTTTTCCACGGCTAAGCCTTCTTCTTGTAAAGACTTACAAAGTAGTTCGTATAAGCGCTCTCCTTCATCAGGGGAGGCCGCTGCAGAAAAGCCGGGTCGGTTCCCTTTTTTCCAGTTCGCAGCAAGGGTAAACTGGCTCACCACTAAAGCTGCGCCACCGACATCTTGAACGGACAGGTTCATCTTTCCGGAATCGTCGGTGAAGATCCGCATCTTATTGATCTTTCGTGCGAAATACCTGGTTTCTTCGTCGGTGTCGCCGTGCTCAGCACAAATGAGAACCAGAAGTCCTCTTTCTATCGCTCCCGTAACGGTGCCATCAACCGTTACAGAAGCTTCACTTACCCGTTGTAGAACAGCTCTCATGAAACTTACGCAATCAATTCGAAGCTATGGGTTATTTCGGCGGCTTTACCGAGCATTATAGAGGCGGAGCAGTATTTATCCGCTGAAAGCTCTACCGCGCGTCCGACCTTCTTTTCATTAAGACCTTCCCCTTTTACGCGGAAATGTAGATGTATCTTAGTAAATACCTTTGGGTCAGTGTCAGCGCGCTCTGCTTCAACATCAACATCGACATCCTCGACGTTTTCTCTTCCTTTTTTGAGAATATGAACAACATCGTAAGCTGAACATCCACCCAATCCCATCAACAACATCTCCATAGGGCGGGGGCCAAGGTTTCTTCCGCCGCCTTCTATGGCACCATCCATGACAACAGCATGTCCGGATCCACTTTCAGCCATAAAGGCGACGTTTTCGATCCATTTAATACGTGTCTTCACTATTTTATCTCCAAGAATCTAACTGTTCGAGCACAAGGTAGCTTTCTCGTCCGGGTTACGGCAAGAGAAGAGGAGGGTAAAGCGGATCAGAAGAAAGGAGATTTATGCCTGAAACAGACTAAATTAATGAAAATATAGGGAATTTAGTATTTTTAGCTGAACTTTATCATGTTCGATATTGAAGGGCAGGAATAGGACGGTGTAGGATTGCTGCTGTTCTTCGCGGCTGGTTTCAGTCATCCATGTCATGCGTTTCGTAACCAGATGTGGCTTGCGGGTGTTCAGGACATGCGACAAGCGACTTCTTAAATCCGGTAGGGCGTTTGCGGGTACAATATCTTCGACGGGTGAACGTTTGGACGGAATGCCAAAGGTCTCGCGACAGTTTTCACCGATGATAGAGACAAAGAACTCATTCGCATTGAATACGTCATAGAGCATAATTCCAGGAAGACTCTCCCGGATGACACTTGGGTTAAAATCCTGCCAGTCAGGCAGATCTCTGTCTGCTTTGAGCTCAAGCCAGTAGCGATAGAGGTTAATCTGAGCAACAGACTTAATATTTTGCTCGGATACTTCTAAAACTTTAACTATATCGAATGTTTTCGCCATTGTTATTGTTCTGTTCGATCTAACTGTTTGGGACACTGGGACTGTTTGTCACTGGGGTGGCAAGGGCACCGTGTTTAACACGTTTCATTCGAACATGGGTTAATAGTAGGCAAAAATGTGGTAATTCTCTGAAAAAGAGGTTTTACCAACCATTCTTGTAGTCTTGTAGGTGGCTTAATAGCCGGAGGTATGAATGAAACTGGTGCAGAACATATTTGAAATACACACCCGGGGGCAAGGGCTTTATGAGTTTTCCCGTGAAGTCAGTGATTGGGCAGGCCTTCAGAATATCACCTGTGGGTTGTTAACCCTTTTTATCCGCCATACTTCAGCGTCTCTAACCATTCAGGAAAACGCTGACCCAGATGTCCAATATGATTTGAATAATTTCTTTCGTCGATTCGTCGAAGAGAATCCCGATCTATATCGTCATACCTGTGAGGGGCCTGATGATATGCCTGCGCACATTCGATCTGCCCTGACGGATGTTCAGCTGAGCATTCCTATTGTTCATGGGTCGCTCGCACTTGGCACTTGGCAGGGGATCTATCTATTTGAGCATCGAACAGCAGCTCACAGCCGGCAGGTTGTCGCCCATCTGATGGGGGAGTGAGTTCGGGACTAACTGTTCCTCGGTTATTTGCTTTTGGGGCGGAATGCTTTGCAGATGCTTTCATCTGTTTCGAGGTAAGGGCCTTCGATCAAATCGATGCAATAGGGTACGGCAGGGAAAACAGCATCAAGACAGTCTTTAATGGCAGAGGGCTTTCCGGGAAGATTTATAATCAGGCTTTTTCCCCTAATGCATGCGGTCTGACGAGAGAGGATAGCTGTTGGAACGAACTTTAGACTGACTTGACGCATCAGTTCACCAAATCCGGGCATTAATTTCTCGCTCACAGCTTCCGTTGCTTCTGGAGTAACGTCGCGTGGCGCTGGGCCAGTACCGCCAGTGGTAACAATCAAGCAACAGTCTTCTTCATCTGCCAGTTGCTTCAAAGTGCTTTCAATTAGGGCCTGGTCGTCAGAAATGACACGCGGAACTGCTTCCCAGACAGAAGTCAGAATTTCTGAAAGTTCCTTTTTAATCGCGGGGCCACCCAAATCTTCATATTCACCGCGGCTTGCCCTATCTGAAACAGTAACAATGCCGATACGTGCGATCCCATTATCAGTGGCCTGGGTCGTCATGATCTTCTCCTGAGCGGTAATCTTTGAGGGTAAGGGTAAGTATAGGCACCATAATGACTTAAAGATGTGTCGTACTTGATGAAGATCAATGCCTGTTGGTTTCGTTGAGCGCTATATCCCCATTTTGAATTGTCAGTTTGCACATCGTTACGGGGTAAAAGTTTTAATCATGCAGGATCAGAATACTCCATCACAGGTGCCAACGTTTTCGCCGATGCTATTTGCAGGCTTTGCCTTGCGTCCTTTACCAATAGTGTTATTCAGGCCCCTGGTTCAGCACATCCTTAAACGAATTGAATTCCTTTACCCTGCTGTTTTTCAACGATTAGCCCCGCTAGGTCATAGTCGTTTTCTTATCATGCCTGTCGATTTTCATTTCTGCTTTCTATTGTCCTTGGATGAGGGCAAAGCGACGATAGAAGTCTTATCAAAAGATCATGATTTACCTGATGCTGATACGACGATATCCGGCCCAATGTTATCTTTGATCCAACTGTTAGAGGGTACTGTCGATGGAGATGCTTTGTTTTTCTCCAGAGAGATCAATGTTCAAGGTGATACCGAAGCGGTTCTTACCTTGAGAAATGCAGTCGATAGTGTGGATATTTCTTTTGAAGAAATTATGGCGGGCCGGTTGGCCGTTTTAAAGCCGTTATTGGATAAGGCTCTTTCAAGGGCAGTGACGTTGTACGGGGCAGTTCAAAGAGATTTTCAACAGGTGCACAATTCTCTCGTTGCCCCCCTCACGCTGAAAGTCTCTCAAATCGATGATGATCTGGATCGTCAGGAGGATCGAATGATGAAAATTGAAAAAGAGCTGAAAAAAATTAAAACCTCTCGTCGAAACAGCACAGCTAAAATGGTAAGGACATAAAGCATGGAACTCGTGTGTCCAGCAGGAACACCTTCGGCACTAAGAGCTGCTCTCGAGGCTGGTGCCGATGTTGTTTACGTCGGTTTTAGAGATGAGACAAATGCCCGAAACTTTCCCGGTTTGAACTTTAGCCCGGAAGAGTTGCAAGAGGCGGTGTCATTGGCCCATGGTATGGGGCGTCAGATATATGTCGCGATCAACACCTATCCTCAGGCCGGAAATTTGGCACCTTGGCACAAAGCCGTGGATACCGCGGCGAGGGTCGGTGTCGATGCTGTTATCCTTGCCGACATCGGTTTGTTGGATTATGCCCAAAAAAATCATCCAACGTTACGTCGCCATCTCTCGGTTCAGGCTTCTGCCTCTAACCCCGAAGCCATCCGGTTTTATAAGCAGGCCTTTGACGTACAACGGGTGGTGTTGCCTCGTGTCCTAACGGTTCGGGAAATAGCTGACTTAATTAACGAGATTGATGTCGAGACAGAGGTTTTTGCATTCGGGGGGATGTGTGTGATGGCGGAGGGGCGATGCTCGCTATCATCCTATGCAACTGGAAAATCTCCTAATATGAACGGTGTTTGCTCACCTGCCAGTCACGTGGAGTATGAACAACGTCGCGGCAAGTTAGTGTCTAAGCTGGGGGAGTTTACGATTAATTCTTTTCCAGATGGGGAGCCAGCAGGGTATCCGACGCTTTGCAAAGGGCGGTTTGTTGGACACACCGGCGATCCCTCTTACCTTTTCGAAGAGCCGACTTCTTTGAATGTAATGATGATGCTGCCCGAGCTTATCCAGTCAGGTGTTAAAGCGCTCAAGATTGAGGGTCGCCAAAGAGGGAAGGCCTATGTTGCCCAAGTGGTATCGGGTTATCGAAAAGCCATAGATGCTGCTATGCAAGGCGAACCTGTGCCCTTTATGGACATGGCAAACATAACCGAAGGAACCCGCTCTACCGCTGGTGCCTATCAGAAGAACTGGAGATAGTTGCCATGTCTGAACAGCAAAAACTGACAATGGGGCCATTGCTTTACAACTGGCCTGCTGAGAAAAAACGAGACTTTTACTATCAGGTAGCGGATGAAGCCCCGGTTGATGTGGTCTATATTGGCGAAGTTACCTGCTCAAAGAGAACGCCATTTTTCACGCCCTACATTCCGGATATTTGTGAGCGCTTAGAAGCTTCAGGAAAGAAAGTTGTTTTATCCTCTCTGGCGCTGGTTATGTCCGGGCGTGAGAGGGGCGAGTTGAGTGATTTAACTTCAGGGTGTCCCTGGGAAATCGAGGCGAATGATCTATCGGCGATAAGCCTCTTATCTGGAAAGCCTCATGTGGTTGGGCCCTTTGTAAATTTATATAATGAAGGCACCTTAGATTATTTTTATCAAAATGGGGCCACACGAATAGTATTACCGTGTGAATTACCAGTTGATTCTATCGCGAAACTATCAGCGAGAGCTAGTGGGCGAGAGATTGAAATACAGGCCTTTGGTCGACTTCCCTTGGCGCTTTCTGCACGTTGTTACCATGCAAGGTCTCATAACTTGTCGAAAGACGGGTGTCTTTATGTTTGCGAGAATGATCCCGACGGTATGGATGTCGCAACTATGGATGGCGATCCGTTTCTAGCTGTGAACGGAACGCATACAATGTCCCACACCGTCAACAATTTACTGGGTGAGCTCAGAGACTTATCCGGATTAGGTGTGACCCATTTCAGGTTATGGCCCCATGACGCTGATATGGTGAAGGTAGCGGAAGTTTATCGCCGCACTCTAGATGGAGACGATGATCTAGAGAGATCCAGTGCTGATTTAGAGCGTTTGGTCACATTTGCGCCTTTCTCGAACGGGTTTTATCACGCTGTGGAAGGGACACGAATGGTCGAATAAACGGCCGCTCAACCTACCCAACCCACATACCCGATCCGCATATTCGACTGGATGGACGTTTTTCAGTTCTGACTGGCTAATTGTCACAAAATTTGTACGCTGAGCCTAGCTGTTATATGTTAGGTATTACTGGTACGGAAAATTAGTCGCTGTTCTTGCGGCTAAAACTAGTCATGAAAATCTAGTAGGGTGGGGCGGACTTGAGTTTGTATTCTCAAAGCGAACTTGAGAGCTGGGGTGAAAAAAATCGAGCTCTTTATGAGTATTGGGCGTCCATACATCCGGCTGAAAATGTTTTGCCAGGTCGCCAACATGTGGATCCTATCGATATACCCCAGCTTTTACCCAATATTTGGCTGGTTGATATCTTTCACAACCCGACCCGTTTTAAGTTTCGGCTTTTTGGCACCGCTCATGTTGAGGCGATGAAACATGACTATACGGGGAGATGGATAGACGAAGTTTACCCTGATTTTTCCTCCTCAAAGACATATTCGAATTATGTCGATCTTGCTGTTAAAGGGCAGGTTAGTCATCGCTCAGGTCCAGCATCATTTCATATTCCCGATTATAAAACCATCGAACGGATAATGTTGCCTTTGGCCCAAAACGGAAAAGACGTTGATATGATGTTAGCCTTAACAGTTTATCTGTAAGCCGGTAGCTTTATTGTCTTGGGACAATAAAGCTATGTGAGATGATGTTCTTTCGTCTTGTTGCGGTGCACAATAAATGAGTTTATAGTGGCATTAAATCGTCACAGAGAGCTTAGGTGTTATGGCTAAAAGAACCACTATCCCACAGATTATGAGACTTAAAGGCCAAAGGCCGATCGTAAGCCTGACTGCCTATACGGCTCCATTGGCAGGATTACTCGATGAGCATGTCGATTTTCTTTTGGTTGGCGATAGCATGGGGATGGTTCTGTACGGTTTGCCCAGTACTCTAGGGGTAACCTTGGAGATGATGATTGCCCATGGCGCAGCTGTGGTTAGAGGGAGTGAAAAAGCCTGTGTGATTGTTGATATGCCTTTTGGTAGTTATCAGGCTTCACCAGCTCAAGCTTTTGAAAACGCTGCCCGGGTGATGTCTGAAACTGGATGCGCTGGTGTTAAGCTGGAGGGGGGACAGGAAATGGCTGAAACTATTACCTTCCTTGTCGAACGAGGCGTGCCGGTTTTGGCTCATGTTGGTTTGTTGCCGCAACACTCTAATAGAGTTGGTGGTTTCCTAACTCAACGTGACGAAGAAAAAATCCTTGCTGACGCCCGTGCAGTTGCTGACGCAGGGGCATTTGCAACTGTAATTGAATGTACGGAGCCTGCAATTTCTCGTTTGATTACTGATGAAATTGCCATTCCAACGATTGGAATTGGCGCTGGCGTGGACTGTGACGGTCAGATCCTTGTAACGGAAGATATGATTGGGCAAGGCACGGGGTATGTTCCGTCTTTTGTCAAAAGGTATGCCGAAGTGCATGAAGATATCACCAAGGCCGCGCATAACTATGCCGAGGATGTCCGAAATCGACGCTTTCCAAAGGGTTAACCTCAGGAATTTTCTTTTAATTTTTCTGGATTATCAAGAATCCCAGAGGCGATGATTTTGTCCATTTTATCGGAGTGAAAGTAACACTCTTCGATAATTTTACCGTTTTCCCATTGTTGCCAATGAAGCCCATTGATCTGGATTTCCTTGTCTTTTTGGTCGATAAAACTCGATTGATTTCGAAATATGCATATCTGCGCAAGTGGGATAATTTTAACGTCAGTAATTTGTCCCAAGATCTCTTTCGCTGAATTGATATAGGGCTCCTGTCTTTTACGACATTCAATCTTACCATGTCCAAAAAGATTATCATTTTCATACATCTCACCGTGATCGCTGAAAAATAGATCAAAAGCTTCGAGCACTCGACCTGTATTCAAGAGCTCTACCTGATGCTTGATCGCTGCTTCAATATTTGGGTGTAGGTGGTTCATAATCGGAGTTTCCGGCAATAAGTGAAGGTGGAAAATGATAATTAATGCTTGATGTGTTAAGAGATCAACTTGAGATAAGGAATTTTCTTTTCTGATCATCTCTGCTCTGACATAAGTCGACGGAGAATAAGTGATGGCTGGCTAATGGGCGAGCATTATCAATAACCGATTTTGGGATAAGTTGACCATGAGTGAAAATAATACAGAAACAGACGAACTTCTCGAAGGCCTTCGTGAAGAGCTGGTTGAATATGGTGCAGAAGATTTAATCGTTTTCGGACTACGCTATACCGATGATGATGAAATCGATCTATCAATCTGGGATTCCCTTGGTGATCCTGATTTGGTCGCTGATCTTCTTGAGGATTATGTAAAAGCCTATCGGCGCGAAAATAAACCAAAAAAATAACTCGAATTGAAGCGAAGCCAGAACGAAACGGGTTGAGCTAGAAAAGAAAAATTATGAGTGACGTTGATACAAACGAAGATGAATTTTCATGGGATGCGACAGTAACTATTCAGGGGACTGAAGTTGTTGTGCCTTTAAAAAAATCTGTAATCCAGCAAGAAATTGATGATCAGATTTCTATTAAAGGGTCGCATCGCAAAGCTATTTTGCGTTCAACCATCAAGAAATTCTCTATGGGTCTGAAAAAAGGCGTTGAGAATCTTAAAGGTGATAGCTTGAAAGAGTTTCAGTGGAATGCTTTCATCTTGTTGATTGACGAAGTTATTGCCAATCAACATTTGGCGATGAGAAATGACCCGTCTTTGATTGAAAAAGCGCTTTCTGATCCAAGGTTGGTATCACCAGAATAGCAAATCATAGCGACGAGTGTGTTTCTTGCGGCCAATGATGACGTTGGTCAATTGGATCTGAGAACTAGAGTACGATGTGATGGAAAAGGCTTTAACAGCTTCGCACTGGGGGACATATTTACTTTCTGTTGAAGATGACAGAATTAAAGCTGTGGAACCTCACGGAGCTGACCCAGACCCATCGCCCATTGGACAATCGTTTGTCGATGGTATCCAACATCCCTGCCGTGTAAAGAAGCCTGCCGTCCGCAAGAGTTATCTGGAACACGGTCCCGGAGTTGCCACAGAAAAACGCGGTTCTGAGCCTTTTGTCGAAATTGAGTGGGATCAGGCGTTTGAACTCGTCGCCAAGGAATTAGACAGGGTTCGACAAGACTTTGGCAATCAATCCATTTTTGCCGGATCTTATGGCTGGGCGAGTGCGGGGCGTTTCCATCATGCTCCCAGCCAGATACATCGTTTTATGAACTGTATTGGCGGTTACACAAAATCCGTCAATACCTATAGTTACGCAGCTTCTGAAGTTATCCTGCCGCACGTTGTTGGTTCAATGAGTTGGTTGCTGACCCAGCATACGTCCTGGCCAGTGCTTGAAAAACACTGTGAGTTAATGGTTATGTTTGGCGGGGCGGCACTTAAAACCGGGCAAATTAATGCAGGTGGAGTGGGGCGTCACTCTGCACGAGAGGGTCTTCTTCGGTGCAAAGAAGCGGGCACGAAGTTTGTAAATTTTAGCCCCATTCGTGATGATGTCGACGATGGCCTTGAGGCGATCCATCATAACCCCCGACCTAATACAGATGTCTCCATTATGTTGGCGTTGGCCTACACTCTTTATAGCCGAGGGTTGCATGATGAAGAATTCCTCGGGCGGTATTGTGTTGGGTTTGAGGAGTTTGTCCCTTATTTGACCGGCGAGATTGATGGTCAGCCTAAGGATACTGATTGGGCGGCAAAAATATCCGGCGTGGATGCTAAGATTATCCAAGGTCTTGCCCTGGAGATGGCAGGCAAGCGTACAATGGTAACCGCGAGTTGGTCTCTGCAAAGGGCTGACCATGGAGAGCAAGCGCATTGGATGTTGATTGTTCTTGCGGCAATGTTGGGGCAGATCGGTCTTCCGGGTGGTGGATTTGGGCTCGGTTATGCGGGCGTGAATGGTGTCGGTCATCAATTTAGAGAGTTCACCTGGGCGTCACTGGATCAAGGGGTAAATAACGTTACTGATTTCATTCCTGTCGCCCGAATCAGTGACTTGCTTTTCAAACCCGGCGAAACTTTTCAGTACAACGGCAAGTCCTATGTTTATCCAGACACCAAGGTTGTTTATTGGGCTGGGGGCAACCCTTTCCACCATCACCAAGACCTCAATCGTTTACTAAAGGCCTGGCAAAAGCCAGATAGCATTATCGTTCACGAGCAAACCTGGAATGCTTTGTCACGCCATGCCGATATCGTTTTGCCTGCAACAATGACTGCAGAACGAAATGATATTGTTAGCGCTAAACGTGATGAACACGTCTATGCCCTGAAGAAGGTGGTTGCCCCTATAGGGGAGGCCAAAAATGATTATGATATCTTTGGTGGTATCGCAGAGGTCATGGGAGAGCGGGCCCGGTTTACTGAAGGGCGGAGCGAGATGGAGTGGCTACGGTATTTACACACTCGAAACCGCCAACGCACGGCTTCTCTAAATATTGAAATGCCAGAGTTTGATGACTTTTGGGAACAGGGAGAATATGTTCTTCCAGATGGGAAAGACCTAGTCTTATTAGAAGATTTTCGGCTGTCCCCAGAAAGAAACCCTCTGCGGACAAAATCTGGAAAGATTGAAATCTTCTCTCGGCGTGTTGCTTCTTTCAAGCTTGAAAGCTGTCCTGGGCATCCGGTATGGCTCGAGCCAAAAGAATGGTTGGGGGCGGAGTTAGCTGAAAAATATCCACTTCATTTGATGTCTAATCAGCCGACAACCAGATTGCATAGTCAGTTTGATCATGGTCAAACCAGCCAAAAATCTAAAGTGTCAGGGCGCGAGGCGATTACCATGCACCCTGAAGATGCGCGAGAAAGAGGACTTTGTGCCGGGGATGTCGTCAGAGTTTATAACGATCGCGGGGCGACACTTGCCGGTTTGATAGTTGGTGAGAATGTCCAGCTTGGTGTCGTTCAATTGCCGACAGGTGCTTGGTATGATCCCTTGGAGCCCGGTGTCATCGGAAGCTTGGATAAGGCAGGGAATCCAAATGTGCTGACCCGAGATGAAGGATCTTCCGAGCTCGGGCAGGGACCGGTAGCTCACTCAACCTTGGTTGAAATTGAAAAGTACACTGGCGAAATTCCAGAGGTTACGATTTACACGCCCCCTGAAATTCACTCTGCCTGATATTTTATATGCTTAGGGACGATGACTAGAGCCCCAAGTTCTTTTCGCATTTTTTAAACTGGCGAAAACCCAGCTATCATTCCGTCTCGGGCTGTCGCTTTGAGTAAATACGGCAGAAGAAACCAGTTGATAAGAGCCGTTTTGGTAATAAATTGTCGGCAGAGAACGCTGTCGAACGTCCTGTCCACGGCAAGGAATGGCTCCCACACCTGGAATTATTTGCTTGGAAACTTTGCTTGAGCATCCGTTTGATAGCCGCACCGCATGTTCCCATCCGCTATGGTATCCAGCATTAAACATTTTTGCTGATCCTGACTTTAACTTTTGCCGCATACCTTTGTTAAGACCCTTAATTCCAAGCCAGCCAGTATGCTTCCCTAAGGGTTTGTTCAAAGTGATCAAAGCCCAATTGTTGGCAATGGATGCAAGGCTATCAGGTGCTTTGGGATTGTAGGCATCTGCAATCTCAACCCGGGAAATGTTAGAAGAGGCAATGTGCTTGTCATGCTGGTAACCTGCGCGGTAATGAAGTTCGCTTTCTTTCCACCAGCGTTTTTCAGCCTTATTGTATAGGCAATTAGCCTGTGTATAGAGGTGCTTTGTGCCGATCATCACCGCCGTACAGTAAGTCCTTCCGCCGACATTGAGCCTACCAATAGTGCTCCAGGGAAAAGTGTTCGCATTAACGGTCCCGTTATGTGTTGCTGCAAGATTATCCACGTTGGGGGCGCTTGGGATAATATTGTTTTTATAAAGCGAGGATGCTTGTGCCGAGGCCCCAGGGGTAAATAAGGCCAGAGAGGTGGTTACATATAAAAGCTTCCATAGGGAGGAAGGAGATGTATTTTTCCGTGGAGCAACAGGTAAACACTGGGTCATATAATTTGAAACTTCTGTACAATAATTAACTGAGTACGGAAGGTAGCAGGGCAATTGCTATAGAGGGTGTGACCTTTTTGGGTTCCTTAAGTTAACGGATTCTTAATACTTTCAGCGTCGAAGAATCCTTTTCTTTATGAGTGTTTACCTCCTGAAATCACTCTTAAAAGTTGTTGCAAAATCAGGTTTATTAACTATTCTGGTGTATATCTAGTAATGTTATCCTATAAATTGCTTTCAACGACTTGCTCTTAAGAGTTTGAAACGTTATAGGTATTACTGAAATTATTTCTGCTGTGGGTTGCAGCACTCATTAAGGGGTGGACAATGAAAACCAAAAGTTTTCTGTTCGGGGCTGTTGCGGCTGTGATCGCAGTTGCACCGGCAAATGCTGGACCGCTGGATGCAATATTCGGTGGTTTGTTTGATACTGACAGTGCTCAGGATCGTGAAGTTGAAGGTATCCAGTTCAGCAACGCGCTGTATGACGGGTATCTTGCTCTCTCAGAAGAGCGCGATGATAATTGGGATCTCGTAGACGCTGAACACTTTAACCACAAAGCACGCACTGCTGCGCGCCGTTCAAGTGTTCTTCCGGATGAGCCTGACGATCGCTGGTTGCGCGATGACCAAAAGCCACAGTTTGCCGATGCTCTTTTGCGTATGCGCAAAGCTTTTGACCGCGGTGGCCGTGTAGTTGCGCCACAGTTGGCTGCAAAAGCTCAAGTGAGCTATGACTGCTGGATCGAAGCGACTGAAGCAGGACGTTCTGTACAGTATCAGCCATCTACCCATGGTGAAGAATGTAAAGAAGCTTTCGAAGCCGCTATTAATGGTCTTGATGCGCTTGCAACATTCCAGTTGACTGATTTTCAGCCTTACCTAGCGCCTGTACCTGCTGCAGCTGAAGCGCCACAGGCGAGCTCTTTCCTTGTATACTTCAACTTTGATAGCACGGTTGCTACTGACGTTGGTCGTGCTTCCTTAGAAGAAGCTCTTGCTGCTGCGCAGTCAGATGACGGGACTACTGTTCGTCTGGTTGCTCATGCTGACCGTTCCGGCGGTGTTGATTACAACCAAGCTCTTTCTCAGCGTCGTCTGTCCGTTGTCATGGAAGCAATGGGTCGTTCCGGTGTTGATGTTGGACGTATCGTTCCTGATGCTGTTGGTGAGACCCAGTCTCTAATTCCAACCGAAGATGGTGTACGTGAGCCTGGTAACCGCGTCGTTGAAATCGACTTGGTTCCTTAAATCAAGACGCAATTTCAAAAATTTGGCAGCAATGCCATCTAAAAGCCCTGCCATTTTGGTGGGGCTTTTTTTTGTGAATTTTACCTCAGATTTCCTTCATATATGACCTTTGTAAAGGATTAGGAAAGGTTTCCTTAGTTCTTTGTTAGGGGCTTTGCCTTAATGATGGTGGGTAATTAGGGGATCTACTTATTGTAGTTTGATCGTAGACGGGGGTATTAACGATGAAATTATCTAAATTTTTAAAGACTCATACATATCAATGTAGTTATTTGAGCTTAAACGCTTGAGTTGAAACTATATCTCTTTAATATAACTTCCAAAGTTTATGCGCATTTTGCGCTGCCGAATAAACTGTGCCGAAACAAAAAGCGTCTGCAATGGGCGTACTAGATAGGAACCTTAAGGGGGATTCTAATGACTGATGATCTAACTCGTAATGATGGCGAAGCTCTGGCTGAAACTGTTGATATTAGTGTGAGCGGCGAAGCCGGGCGTGAAGCCTTGGTTGGTCAGGCTGCAGGGGCAATTGAAGTCTCGGCGCCGGGAGCTGGTGAAGAAGTTAATGTCTCCCTGGTAAAGGGTCAGACGGCCACTTTAATCTTTGATGCCGCAGCCGCGACTCCGTCGATAGTAGACGGAGATTTCGTTCTGACTTTCGGCGAAGACGGCGGTCGAATTATCTTTCTAAATCTGGTTGAAGAATCTCAAGGCGCTGATGCGCCTGTTCTCGTTATTGGCGGTGTGGAACTTTCAGCTGGATTGCTGATCGGTCAGGCACAGGCGCTTGCTGATGGCGAAACTCTCGAGACCGCAGCGGGCGCAGGTGCAGGCCCAGCTGGTGGTGGTGGTAGTACATACAGTGATGATCTCGGTAGTGCGATTGATCTCCTGAATGCACAGGGTGTTCTTGATCCGACAGAGCTTGAGTTCGGTTTGCTCGAAAACGGAGAAGATTTACCAGGAGTCCTTACCCTTAATATTGGCTTCGAGACAGAAATCGCAGGTACAGAAATCGACGGTGTTATCTATCAAGGCGGTTTTGAAGACTGGGATCATCGCCAGGATGATTGCGAAACAACACACTCTCCCATGGAGATCCTTGTCACTGTCGGCGGGGGCAATTTAGCCTCCCTAACCGTTGCCGGTCTGCCTGATGGATCAGTTTTCTTTGTTGGTAATCCTGTAAATGACGATGGCACCATCAACTTTGGTAATGCGATCGAGGCTCCGGGTGGAGTTGTTATTCTGACTGCTGCCCAGGTTGCAGAAGGCATCTTTGTACTGCCGCCATCAAATAGTGACGCAGACATGCCGCTTATCTTTACCGCGACAGGTACAGCAGGTGAAGCCCCTGTAGGTGGTACTTTTGTCGCGACAATTGACGCAGTTGTCGATCAGGCTGAGCTGAATATCGTCGATACTGATGGGCCTTCTGAAGAAAACAATCTCAGTGAAGTCGGTGATTTTGTTACAGTTTTTGATTCATGGTATCGTGGGGCAGACGTTGCGGCCGTATTCGATCCCGACAATCCTGAAAATTTATCCGAACTCAGTGATGACGCGCATGCAACGCCTGATGTTTCTATTCGGGCTTTGGCAAATGGCGGCTTTGTAGCTGTTTGGCAGGACCATATTGGTGAGGACGGAAGTGGTGGCGAAATAGTTCGTGCCCAAGTGTTTGGTGTCGATGGTGATCCACGCGGCGAGAGCTTTGTTGTTGATGGCGACGGCGGTAAGGGTACTCAATACCCGGACGTGGCTGCCCTTTCTGATGGCGGATTCGCAGTAACTTGGTTAGATGGTGGGGAAAAAGGCAGCAGTGACAACAGCCTTAACGTCAAGATTTATAACTACAATAGTGCTGATGAAGAATTAATTAGCATAGAGACGCCTAAAGAAGATGGTATTGATGATGTATATCTTGGTGAGCCTTCAATAACAGGCCTTCTCGATGGTGGCTTTGTCGTTGCTTGGCCTGCGGAACAGAATGCCGATGATTCTACTGTCGATGAAGACATTTATCTGCAACGCTTTAATAGTGATGGGACTCCCTTTAATGATGCTGGCCCTATCCGAATTGAAGCAGAGGGCGCTGATGATAGAGATCCGGATGTTGCAAGTTTAGCGGATGGTGGTTTCGTTGTTGTTTGGGAAAATTACGCTGAGGGCACAATCGAAGTCCGTCGTTTCGGCGCGGATTCTGATGGCTCAGATCCACTTACAGTAACTCTTGATGGTTTGGATCCCGAACTTGATAATGAAAATCCTGAAGTCACTGGATTGAGTAATGGTGGCTTTGCCATTGTATTTGAAACAGAAATTCTGGGCGAGGGTGAAGATCCTGATCAGGATGCGATTGAAATTCAGGTCTTTGATCAGAACAACACTAGAGTAGAAACTCTCACAATTGAAAATGGTGATGATGCGCACATAACATCTCTCGCAAACGGTGGTTTTGTTGTCGTTTGGCAAGATGATGAAAATGAAGTAATTCTCACACAACGTTTCAATGCCGACGGCCAGCCAATTGATGCCGATGGAAGTATTCTCGCTGCTATAGATCCTCAACCTGCAGGTGTTGCGGGTGAAGGTGACGGTGGTGGTGAAGGCGCCGAAGGTGATGATCCGCATGTAACGGGTGTGCCTTGCGACGATAACGGCGCGACGGTTACTTTTAATGAAGACAATGCCGAAGAAGGCTACAGTGACCAATCATTTGCATCTGTAAGTATTGATGCGTCAGGTGTCTCTCACGCAGACGTAAATCAAGATTATAACCTTGATTTCAGCGCGAAGATCGGTGAAGACCGCGATGGTTCAGAAGAGATCACAACAATTAAAATTGGTCTTGTTGATCAGCTTCTTGGTGAAGTAGAGCCTGAAGGTTCTAATCTTAGTGAAACCGACCCTAGGACTTTTGAACTGGTATCTGCGCCAGATGGGTCTCCTGATGGCAGTGTGCCCGATCAGGGGCAGGCTTATTTTGTAATCGGTGGCGAGCCCGTAACTGGAAATGTTGATACTGGTGAAGGCGAATTTGTCGAAAGTACTGTTCAGGTTTGGGCTGTTTGGGCTGAAATTGGTGGCGAACTTGATGCTGATGGCAACCCTGTTCTGTTTGCTGGTCTTGTTGATGCCACGGCAACAATTGAAAATGGCGAGCTAACTCTCGATTTTGATACCGAGACCAATGCTGGTATCCGCGTTTGGGAAGTATATCTCGACGGCAATATTCCAGAATCAGTTCTCATAACTCAGACGGATTATTCCGACCGCGATTCCTCTGGAAATCCTACGGTAACTGAATTTAATGTTAGACCGAATTTTGAATCTGATACCGATGCGTCTGGCTCTGTGCCGGATGGAACTGTACTCGAAGTCCGTCTGCCGCAACACGCAGATGATGATTTTGATGTAAATTACAGCGTCACAACACGTGATAATGCTCAAGATAACGAACTGCTCGACGAAACCGACGGCGACCTAAATAACAACGAAACAACTTCTACCGGTGTTCTTCATGTGAACATTGAGGCAATTGCTGATGGTGTCGTTCTCGAACGCGTTGGTTTTGACAGTCCTGACGTTGATTCTGAAGAATCAGAAGCCCCCGTCGATCCTCAAAATAGGGGTCTTATTGAAGGAGAGCTTTCTTCTGAAGATGGCACTGTAACTTTTGCTGAAGATGGGCAGAGCCAAGCTGTTAGCCATGGCGCGGATTCTGAAGGCGAGCCGCAGACTGAGCAACCGCTTGTTATAAATGTACACGCTGCGGCAGACATCATCGATAAGGATGGCTCCGAAGCTATTACCGAAATCGAAGTGAGACTTACTGGCGCTGATGACGGCGCGGTCTTTGTTGATAACAGAGGCGCTACTCCAGTAGAATTGGTTGATGGCGGTACAATTTCCTTTACCTTCGTTGATGCGAATGGGAACGACGTCACTGTTGATGGTGACATCGAAATTGATAATCACGTTCTAACAATCACATTTAACAATCCGGTGCTTGCTGGATCAGTAGATCTGACAAATCAGATTGCTGTACAGCATCCGCTCGATGATAGTGATGACTACAACGTAAACGTTAAATACACGACCACAGAGGTGAACCCCGAGGGCGAAGTGCACGAGCACTTTGAATCTCGCGAAACTGAAATTGACTACAATGTTGATATTACTGGCGTAGTTGGTCGTGCCGAAACTGATTTCGGTTATGACGATGCTGATGGTGAAGACGATGACTTTGTCGTCACGACCGATGCATCTGGTAACCAGACAGTCACTTACTCCGAAGATAATCAGAGTGATAAAGAGCTTCACGGTAGAGATGCCAGTGGTAACCTCCAGACTGAATCTACTTTGGTTGTGGATGTTAAGTACACTGCAGGTACCGAAGATGGTTCCGGTCAGCATGGTGAAGGCAACGGAACAAGCACAGCAATTGCTGATGCAGACAAATCTGAAGGTATTACTCAGATTGTTATCGATAAAAGCACGAGCGATGGCGCTTGGCTTTACGAACTTGAAAATGATGGAACTTTACCGCTTGGCGGAGGTTTTGCGACTGTAGCCGAAGTAGGCACAACTTTGGTTATTACCTTCGATGCGCCAGGGGTTCAGAATATTGATCTTTCTGGTGTCGTCGGTATTGTAATGCCACGTGATGACAGCACCGATTTTGATCTAACTGTAACGACCACGACTTCTGAATACGATGATGATGCGTTCTCTGATGCGGGCGTTTACGATGGAACCACAGCCGCTAATGGTACAATTGATACCAGCAGCACGGTTTCCATCGAAATCGTAGGCGTTGTTGGTCGTGCCGAAACCGATTTTGGATATGACGACGCTGTTGATGAAGCTGGCGAAGGCGCAGGCAGCCTAGGCTTTACCGTTAACGGTAACACGGTTACTTACTCGGAAGATCGTCAGTCAAGTGAAGAACTTCACGGTACCGATGCCAGCGGCAATTTCCAGGCTGAAACACTATTGCTTGTTGATGTTAAATACGCAGCAGGCACCGAAGATGGTTTTGGTCAGCATGGCGAAGGCAACGGAACAAGTACGGATGCTGCCGATGCGGACAAATCTGAAGGCATTACCCAAATTGTTCTCGACAAGGGCACAAGCCAGGGTGATTGGGTTTACACAACCTTCAATAATCCAAATGTAAATCTTGCCGAGGCAGCTGCCGAGGCTGCTCCATCTGATATTCTAATTACCATAGATGGTGCATATGCAGTTGTTAGTATGGATGGTGACAACCTTGTTCTAACTTTTGCGGCTCCTGGGATCCAGAATATCGATCTCTCCGGATTTATTGGAATTGAACACCCGGTTGACGACAGCACAGACTATGTTCTTGAGATTACAACCACTACATCTGAATACGATGACGATGCATTCCCAGGTGGTAGTTATGATGGTAGTGCTGCTACCGGAACAATTGATGCGGTTAGCAGTGTAAACATCGTAATTTAATCCGGTAAACCCCCGGCTATGCCGGGGGACTCTCAATGGTTTGACCGTTCCCACGGTCTTACATTTCTTTGTTTATTGACCAAAATAACAAAGGAATTAGCCGATGAGAGATTACAAAAGCCTTGCACATACGAGATGGGATTGTAAATACCACGTGGTTTTCATCCCTAAACGCAGGCAAAAAGTTATCTATGGCAACCTACGTCAGTATCTTGGTGAAATTTTCCATGAACTGGCCGGGCATCGCGAAAGTAAGATTGAGGAGGGCCATTTGATGCCGGATCACATTCACATGTGTATCAGCATACCGCCCAAACATGCTGTTTCAAAAGTCGTTGGATACCTAAAAGGAAAAAGCGCGATTGCCATAGCTCGAAAATTCAAAAATAAAGCACGGAATTTCAAGGGTGAAAATTTTTGGGCCCGTGGATATTTCGTCTCAACTGTAGGGCTCGATGAACAGATGGTGAGGGAGTATATCAGAACGCAAGAAGAGCGTGATAAGTACTTTGACCAAATGGATATATTCAATCCATAACCGCTTTAGCGGTTCCCAATTTGCCCCTTTAAGGGGCTCACCCGCTTAAGCCCCCGGCTTTGCCGGGGGTCATTTAACTGAAGGTGTCGCTGGTGCGGCTGAGAGCGGCTTTGATTATACCGACACGACTAGTTCCAGCGAAGGCAACGATTACGTCGTATATTCGGAAGATGATCAGTCGAGTTCCGATGATCATGGTGATGGTGCTGATGAAGACGGCCTAAGCATTTCTGTTGAGTATAAAGCATCTACTGAAGATGGTACCGGCCAGCATGGCGATGGTACTCCAGTTGTTGATGCGGATAAATCCGAAGGCATTGCGAAGATTGTTCTGAACAAAGGTGTCTCACACGGCGAGTGGGCTGTTGGTGATATCGCTATTCCACAAGAAGTCGTTGGTGTTGATGTAACACCTGTTGCAGCCACTGTTGGTGGTTACGATGCAACAGTATACCAAGATCTGAGCGGCAACCTTGTTATTGAATTTGTGAATCCTGTTCTTGTTCAATCTGTTGACCTCGACGGTTCGGTTTCAGTTGAACTGCCAATTGATGACAGTACAGACTTTACACTGACAGCG
Organism: Kiloniella sp.; assembly: GCF_965205715.1. GTDB lineage: Bacteria > Pseudomonadota > Alphaproteobacteria > Kiloniellales > Kiloniellaceae > Kiloniella. Next base: position 242,959 of record NZ_CBDBHW010000001.1, read on the forward strand.
ACGACAACAACTTACGAATACGATGATGACCAGCTCGATTCATCGAATACAGTTACAGGCTTGAACGCAGGTCTTGATCGTGATGATTTCGTCAGTGAGACTTCTACGTCCGACAGCATCGATATTGTTGTTGAAGGCGTTGTAGGTGAGGCCCGCGCTGATTTTGATCCGACAACACAGGTGAGCCCTGTTGCGGATGCACCAGGTGAAGGTCAGGATCCAGTAGCCGCGAACACTTTCTCAGAAGATGGTCGCAGTGATGTTGATGCTCATGGTGCAGGCGCGAGTGAAGCTCCGTTGGTTCTTTCCGTTAATTACGCGGCAGAAACAGAAGATGGCGTTGATCAAGATACGTCAGCTGAACCAGGCGAAGCCGTTGATAGCGATAACTCAGAGGGTATTACGAAGATCGTTCTGGATATGGGCGATAGTGATGGCCAGTGGGTTGCGCTTGGTCTAACTGGTCAGGATGGTTACTTCCTTGAAAATGCTCCAGAAGGTCGGGATGCAGAAGGAACAGTGTCATTCCCAGGTGGTGTGACAGCTGATTACTCCTTTAATGCGGCAGGTGATCTGGTTCTAACTTTTGATGACCCTGGTGTTCAGTCTATCGATCTTGATGGTGTTATCGGTGTTGAACTTCCAATCGATGATAGCTCTGACTTCACGATTACAGCGACAACCACTACATCTGAATACGATGATGATGCCGCTCCAGGTGCAACTCCGGTTGATACAACCGATACCGTTGATACTGTTGATATCGTTATCGAAGGTGTTGCCGGTGCCGCCGATGCAGGCTTTGACTTTGAGGGTACTGAGTATCCTCAAGGCGAAGGTCAGGGCGATGGCGACGGTGATGCCCCAGTTGGCAATGCATATGTAACCTTCTCTGAAGATGGAGAAAGTGATTCTGATGACCACGGTGATGGCGCAGATGAAGATGGTTTGAGTATTGCGGTTGCTTACGGTGCGAAGACAAAAGACGGTGCCGGTCAGGATGTTGCTTCTGACGACGCAGAGAATTCAGAAGGTATTGCTCGTATTACCCTTGATATGGGCGCTTCCGACGGTGCCTGGGCCATTGCCGGTCTGGGTAGCATTCCTGTTGTAACAGACAGTGACACAGATACAGGTGATGGCGGCCGTCCTGCGGTTGCACCAGCCAGCCCGGCTGCGGTGACTATCGATGGTCATGCGGCTCATGTATCCATTGATGCTCAGGGCGATTTGGTAATTGAATTTGATAATCCTGCTCTGGTTCAGTCCGTTGATTTGAACAGCTTTGTAACTGTTGAACTGCCAATTGATGACAGCTCTGACTTTACACTGACAGCGACGACAACAACATACGAATACGATGATGATCAGCTCGATTCATCGAATACAGTTACAGGCTTGAACGCAGGTCTTGGTCGTGATGATTTCGTCAGTGAAACTTCTACGTCCGACAGCATCGATATTGTTGTTGAAGGCGTTGTAGGTGAAGCCCGCGCTGATTTTGATCCGACAACACAAGTGAGCCCTGTTGCGGATGCTCCAGGTGAAGGTCAGGATCCAGTAGCCGCGAACACTTTCTCAGAAGATGGTCGCAGTGATGTTGATGCCCATGGTGCAGGCGCGAGTGAAGCTCCGTTGGTTCTTTCCGTTAACTACGCAGCAGAAACCGAAGATGGCGTTGATCAAGATACGTCAGCTGAACCAGGCGAAGCCGTTGATAGCGATAACTCAGAGGGTATTACGAAGATCGTTCTGGATATGGGCGATAGTGATGGCCAGTGGGTTGCGCTTGGTCTAACTGGCCAGGATGGTTATTTCCTTGAAGATGCTGCAGAAGGTCAGGACGCAGAAGGAACCGTCTCATTCCCAGGTGGTGTGACAGCTGATTATTCCTTTAATGCGGCAGGTGATCTGGTTCTAACTTTTGATGATCCTGGTGTTCAGTCCATCGATCTTGATGGTGTTATCGGTGTTGAACTTCCAATCGATGATAGCTATGACTTCACGATTACAGCGACAACCACCACATCAGAATACGATGATGATGCCGCTGCAGATGCAACTCCGGTTAATACAACCGATACCGTTGATACTGTTGATATTGTTATCGAAGGTGTTGCCGGTGCCGCCGATGCAGGCTTTGACTTTGCGGGTACTGAGTATCCTCAAGGCGAAGGTCAGGGCGATGGCGACGGTGATGCCCCCGTTGGCAATGCATATGTGACTTTCTCTGAAGATGGAGAAAGTGATTCTGATGACCACGGTGATGGCGCAGATGAAGATGGTTTGAGTATTGCTGTTGCTTACGGTGCGAAGACAAAAGACGGTGCCGGTCAGGATGTTGCTTCTGACGACGCAGAGAATTCAGAAGGTATTGCTCGTATTACTCTTGATATGGGCGCTTCCGACGGTGCCTGGGCCATTGCCGGTCTGGGTAGCATTCCAGTTGTAACAGACAGTGATACAGGTACAGGTGAAGGCGGCCGTCCTGCAGTTGCACCAGCCAGCCCGGCTGCGGTGACTATAGATGGTCATGCGGCTCATGTATCTATTGATGCTCAGGGCGATTTGGTTATTGAATTTGATAATCCTGCTCTGGTTCAGTCCGTCGATTTGAATAGTTTTGTAACTGTTGAACTTCCAATTGATGACAGCTCTGACTTTACACTGACAGCGACGACAACAACATACGAATACGATGATGACCAGCTCGATTCATCGAATACAGTTACAGGCTTGAACGCAGGTCTTGATCGTGATGATTTCGTTAGTGAGACTTCTACGTCCGACAGCATCGATATTATTGTTGAAGGGGTTGTTGGTGAAGCCAACATTGATCGCAGCGGTTTTGCTGGAGAAGATGGCTACCTCTCACATGAAGATGGAACCAACGTATATGTCTTCGAAGAAGATGATCAAAGTACTGTTGATAATGTAGATGCGGGTCCGCTAACAATTGCAACAGCCTTCAAAATTTCCACAGAAGATGGTGCGGGCCAAGACAGAAATGCTGATGGGTCTCCTAAAACTACCGGTGTAGATACTGATAAATCTGAAGCCATTACCAAAGTTGTTCTGACCATTGATGATAATGGTGAGCGTGACGGTGATGACGTTGGCACGACTGATGCGACTTTCGGGAATGCTGATGGAAGTGCTATTACTGCACCGGGAGTGACAATTTACGCCAACGCAGACGGTAGTATTGCCGATGGTCCAGGTACTGGTGTTACGTCGTTCTTTGCTAATGTTACTCTGGCTGCTGATGGTCAGACATTGACCATCGAGTTCGCTGATCTGGGTGATCCAGCTTCACCACAAATGCTTCAAAACCTAGACCTAGGTGGCCTGTTCACAGTTGTGAACCCACAGCATAGTGATCTGGATGTTAAGCTATCTGTTGAGGTGACAACATCTGAGTATGATGATGATGGCGACCAGCCAGTTACAACAACAACGAATAGTGACGAAATCGTTCTTCAGATTGACGCGATTGCAGATAAACCGCAAAACGTTTCAATTGAAGTTCTGGACAGCGCGGGTGATTCCGTTGGCACGCAAGAGCCGGGAGGAGCTTTCTGGAGCGACGAACCTGGTCAGGTTGATGTTGCCGCAACATTCCCGGATAACGATGGTAGTGAAAGCTTTACGATCACTGTTGATATTCCGGTTGGCTTTGACGTTACCAACGTAGACGCGACTTTGAATAACGGTAGCGAAACGATAACAGGTGTTCTATCTGGTGATGGGCGCTCTATCACATTTGATCTTGATACTGGCGATCTCGTAGGTAATGACGTTGATTTGACTTTTGAGATCAAGGCAAATGATGATCTCCCGAACGATCCTGGTGAAAGTGACGATCTTTCCGTATTCACGATCACTGCTGAAACTTCTGAAGGCGGTGTAACTGTTGCGACACTTGGAGACGCAAGTGACGACAGTGATGTCGTGATCGAAGACGCGCCAAACGTCGTTGGCAATAGCCCTGTCGAAATTCAGGTTAACTTCGCTGATGAAACTACCGATGCTCCGTTCCCAACTGAGACATATGCCTTCCCTGCAACCAAAGTATTGTCCAATCATGACATTACGGATGCTGATAGCAGCCATATGCAGAAAGCTGTTGTCACACTAGAGGACGCCAGTGAATATGAAATCACAATGTCAGCTGATTACGCTGGTAGCCTGACGGTAACTTTGATTGATGATAATACAGTTGAAATCAAGGGTATTGGCACCAAAGCTGACTATGAGGATGCTCTCCATAACATACAACTTGGTTGGGGTGGTTCAGATGAGCCAACTGATGAAGGCCCACTGAATATTAGCGTTCAAGTCCTGGATGCTGTTGTTGACAGTAGCGGTAATCAAGTTACTGACGGTAATGGTGATAACTGGAGTGAAGTAACTACAACAACAGTGGATATCCACTTCAAACCAAAAGCGCTAGACGATGATCTTGGTTCTGCTGCGCACAACAAAGCGCAAGATATCAACAGCGGCCTTGATTTTGCGATTGCTGCATTGCTTGGCAATGACAGTGACGGTGATGCCGAGCCAACAGATCTAAGTGGCCACACCGTTGAAATTCTTACTGGTACAGGTCCAACAGACAGTAATGCTTCCGGTACTCTCTATCGTACCGATAATTCAGGTCTAAGCCCTGTTGAAGTTGCCGTGGGAACTGTTGTTGTTAATGGCGATGGAACCTTCACAGTTACCTTGAATCCTGATTTGGATTATGTGGGTGAAGTACATTTCGCTTACAAATTGATCGATGATGCCGAAGGTACATTTGATCTGGCGAAAGTTACTCTGGATCTGACGAACGCTAACCCAGAGTTGGTTGTTGACGCAGATGGTGGTGACATTGTCGAGAACTCCAGCGTACCTGTTGCTTTGACTGGTGCGATTACTTGGGGTGATGCAGACGATCACGATGATTTGGCTGAAGACAAAGCGAACGATCATATCGATCCTGCTTCATCTGAGGCGGCTGAAGGTGGTCTGACAATTACGGTCAATTCACTTACGAGTACAAACCCTGATGAGAGCGGCAGCGTCGATGGCGCGATTGCAACGGGTGCAGGCAATGATGGTGAAACTCTGGTCACAATCGAAGGTGCATACGGTACCCTCGTGATCAATGAAGCTGGAACTTATAGCTACACACCATTCACATCTGTTGATCACACGGCAGTTGATGATACAGGCGATAGCCTGACAGATAGCTTTGAAATTACAGTCCAAGACGATCATGGTGGTTTCAAAACTCTGCCATTGGCCTTTGATGTATTGGACGGTCAAGCCACAGTTGCTGTGAGCACAATTGACGGCTCAGTCCAAGAATCTGATCTGGATGCAAACTTTAATTCTGGTACTGAAACCGGATCGAATGCAGCTGGTACTGACACTACTGCGAACGGTACTTTCGATGTAACGCTTGCTGGTGATGCTCTTGGAGTTGTTCAGGTTCAAGGTGATGCGGGTTTTGTTACAATCAACACTGGTGCGGCTGGAGTACCTGCGACGACTATCGTCGAAGGTGAGCTTGGTACTCTTACTGTTACAGAGCTAGACGGTGCTTACTCCTGGTCTTATGAGCTGAAAGAAAACTCAACCGATCATAGTGATCCTGACAATGTTGGTTCTGCTGATACTGTAACCGATGACTTCAACGTTCGCGTTGCAGATTTCGATGATGATGTAACTAATTCTCCATCAGTTCCATTCTCTATAACTATTGGTGATGATGGCCCAACTGCTGATACCGCTTCTATCTCATTGGAAGTTGACGAAGCTGGAATCCCTGATGACGATAGCAGTACTATCTTCTTCACCGAAGGTGCTGATGGTATTACGAGTTTTGCCTTTGAGCTATCAGATGGCTTAACGCAACCAAGTGATGCCAATCTTGATGAATCCCTAACTTGGGATATGACGAGTGACACCGTTTGGACGGCAACAGATGGTCAAGGCAACCTTGTTCTGACCCTGACACTTGTTCCTGGTGCCGGTAATTCTTCAGTTTCAGTTGAGGTTGACCTCAACGATGAGCTTGAGCACGTAGTTGGTACTGACCTCGTTACCTTCACTGGTGTTAACGTCGTTGCCACAGATGCCGATGGTGATGAAACCTCTCCGGTACCTGTTACAATCACTGTTGATGATGATGGCCCAACCGTCGGTATCGGCGCTACTTCTGCTGTTGATACGGATTATGTAGAAGCTGGCGGCACAGTAGATGGAACCTGGACATACGATTTTGGTGCTGATGATGGCGCTGATGCAACGGTTCAAGTTACTGTTGAGGGATCAACACTAACACTTCCGCTTGTGGCTGGTGAAAATAATGAAGTTGAATTCACTACGGATGAAGGCGTCCTGACTGTAAGACAAGATGGTACATGGACGTTCGTTGCAACCAATCCAGCTGATGAAAATTCAGGTAACCCAGATGTTGCGTTTGAGGTTACGGTTACGGACGCTGATGGCGATAGTGTTTCTCATGAGCACAACATCAATGTTCTGACCAAACCGACGATTACCTTTACCGATGATGATCTGAACGTTGAAGGCAATCAGGCTGTTATCCTAGAAGACACACCTAGAACTGTAACCGCAACGGTTGCTGCTTCCGGGGATGACTTGCTGGCAACGGTAACCATCACGGGTCTCGATGATAGTCAGATCACAACTGTTACAGTTGGTGGTGTTGATTACACAGCAGATATTATCGCGGGTACTCTTACACTTGATGTTAGCGATCTTGGTAATGTCGCCTCCGTTGATGTTGTGATCTCGGTTGATCCATCTTCACAAAGCGATGTTGATATCGGTGACGTTACGATCTCTGCAACTGCAGGCGAACCTGATCCCGCTGCTGCTGGCACCTTCCTGAACACAATTTCTTCTGATACCGGCAGCATTACTCTGGTCGTTGATGCAGTCGTTGATGGTTCTGAAGTAACGCAGGCATCTGGTGTTGAAGGTAGTGATAACGGTCCTATTGGCCTCGGCCTTTCCATTGCCCTTGGTGGTGATTCGACAACGAGTGCTGCTGCACTTGACGATGGTAGTGCCGGTTTTGAATCACAGGGTGATGCCGATCTCGATGGATCTGAGAAGATTACCGAAGTTAAAATCGTTCTAAGCCACGGTTCTCTGGTTGATGGTGCGGATGCTGCTATCGGTGTAGAAGGCCCAGATGGCACTTGGACAATCGATACTTCCGGTATGGATTACTCTGCTGTTCAGACAATGGTTTCAGGTCTACAGGTTGTTCCTGTTCCGGGCTTCGATGGTACTGTTGATGTTGATGTCTATACGACAACGACAGATGCAAACCTCACCCCAGGTGATGCTGAGCCTATTACAGCGAACAACACAGATAACGATGCCTATGTCGGTACTTTCTCTGTTGAAGTGAACGACACGACGCCGACAACAAAAAATACTGCCATTGGGGTCGATGAGTCTGAAGGTAACCAATACTCTGCTGAAAAAAGAATTGATCAGGCAGCCCATAGTGTCGGAGTTACTGCGGGTCAAGATACTGTTGCTGCAGCATTTGCTGCTGATGAGCCTGTACCTGGTGTTAATCTCGCTGATCTTACTTTCGTTAGTGAGGGGTATCGTCCTCATGGGAATAGGGTTGATCTCAAAGACGATGGGGGTGCACTTTCTACCGTCAAATTTGCGGATTATAATAATACTCCGGCTGATAATAGATCGACTGGCACACCAGACGATTTAAGCACTAGCGATGGCCAGGCGATTACGCTTGTAACTTCCGATAGCGATCCAAGTGTTGTTTACGGTATGGCCGGTGGTGATATTGCATTTGTAGCAACAATTGCATTGAACTCTGCAGGAACTGGATATGAGATTTATGTCAAACAGTTCTTGGCAATTGAAAACCATGACACGAATAATGCTAATGAGGATTCTCTCGTAGATCTTGGTATCATTGTCGTGGATAACGATGGAACAGAAAGTGCACCTGCAAATCTGACTATTCAATTCCGTGACGATGGACCATCTGTCGAAATCGATAATGCTGGAACCGAAACTGAAAGTGTAGTTTCTGGCGGTACAGCCGATGGAACATGGACTTACGACTTCGGTGTTGATGATGGTACTGGTGCCACGGTTGAAATCATTGTTGATGGAGCTTCACAAACACTGGCGGCGGGTAACTTTGTTACTTTCGACATTTCAGGAAAAGGTATTCTAACCGTTGATTCTGATGGCACCTGGAGCTTCGCAGCTTCTGCAACACCATCGACTGCAACGGCTAATCCTGACTTCTCATTCGATGTGAAGGTCACAGATGCCGATGGTGATAGCGAAACTGCTACACACAACATCGATATCACTTCCCCACCGGTAATCGTCTTCACTGGCGGTGTTAACGCCGCGGGTAATCAGGCTGTTATCAAGGAAGATAGCGTCGATAATGAAATCACAGCCACGGTTACTGCTGTCGGTGATGACCTTCTTTCAGGCCTTCTTGTTACAGGCCTGGATGATAGTCAGATTACTTCAATCAAGGTTGATGGGGTTGAGTTCAACCACTTAGTTGCTGGTGGAGAACTTTCTCTCGATGCTATGTATCTTGGTTTCGGTCCATCTTGGGAAGTTGTGATTACTATCAATCCGGACGCCCAGAGCGATGTTGATCTTTCCAATCTGTCTATCACAGCGACAGCGCAAGAGCCAACAGCACTGACAACTTCCACTTCTGCACCGGCAACGGTTGCGATTGTTGTTGATGCTGTGGCTGATGCTGCAACAGATCTCGATGCTGTTGCTGATCCGGGAACACCGGTAGAGAAAACATCCGTTGATGTCGATCTCACCGCGACCTTTGCTGATGCAACAGATGGTTCTGAGGCTCATGAGTACTTGGTTGAGGTTCAAGCGCCGTTTACTTCTGCTGGCTTCACCACGGTAGATGTGACAGCAGCAAATGCAGCTGACTATCCGGGTGTTACACACGGTACTTACATTGTTGTGGACGCTGATAGCATTAATTCTGTCACTCTGAACGTTGGTAACGTGACAGAGGACGAGACTTATGTTCTGGATGTCTATGCGATCAGTCGTGAGGAAGTTCCTGCGGGTAGCGGTAACGAAGATGATCTAAGCGATAACATCGCAGTCGTTTCAACAACGGTATCTGTCACTGTAAACGACGGTGTTCCATCTGTTATTAGTGCTACAGGTACGAACCTTGGTCTTACCGAGGTTGGTCTGGACGCTGCTAATGATGTTGAAACTGCAACGGTGACCTTTGATCAGGGAACTGACGGTATTGATAGCGTTACACTTGGTCTGGCTACGGGTCTGACAGCACCATCAGTATCCAACCTTGATGAGACCCTTACATGGTCTCAGCTGGTACCATCTGGTGACTGGCAGGCACGTGATGCAGAGGGCAATCTGCTATTGACTGTTCAGGTGTCTGATACAGTAGTAGCTGGCGATGTTGTTGCCACTGTTACGGCGACCCTGTCTGACGAATTCAAACATCTTGTATCTACAGACAGCCTTGAAATCACAGGTTTCGAAGTTGTTGCTGACGAAGGTACTGTTGATGGGGATACAGTGGCTCAGGCCATTACCATCACTGTGGCTGATGACACACCGGATGCTGATGATGATGTCAATAGCGTCACTGAAGACACTGTCCTTACTACAACAGGCAATGTTCTGAACAACGATGACGTTGGCGAAGACGTTGTTGAGGGTGGTCAGGCTGAAGTAACCTGGACTGATGGTGGTACAACTACCGAGACTGGCTATGCGCAGGAAATTGCTGGTGATCACGGTACACTCTTTGTAAATGCTGATGGCACTTACAAATACGTGCTGGATAACACAGATCCTGAGGTTCAGGCTCTGTCTGCACCTCCGGCTTCTGGTACAGTATCTTACGATACGACACTGACCGAGACCTTCAGCTACAATCAGAACGATAATGACGGTGACCAGTCTCCTGCAGATCTGGTAATCACGATTAACGGTAATGATGATATCGTAACCATCACAGGAACTGCTGATCTCGGAGATTCAGACGCGGTTGTTGATGAAGCACAAATCAGTGACAGTGATAGTGACACCTTTGTTGTTACCGCCGTTGACGGTCTGGCTTCCATCACTATCGATGGTGTGACGGTTGATCTATCCAATGTTGCTGGTGATAACTCTGATGATCAGACAATTACCACAGGCCAGTACGGTACCCTCGTTATTACATCTGTAATTCTCACCGATGCCGATGCGGGTCAGTGGACTGTTTCCTATCGTTACGAATTGGACGAAAACACAACCGATCACTCTGTACAGGGTACAGACTCAGTCTTCGACAGCTTTGCGCTGACGGCAACGGATGTTGATGGCTCACCAGCTACGGGTACATTGAATGTAGAAGTTATTGATGATGTTCCAACGACAACTATTACAGGTGCGGGACCGTTCGTAGAGGGCGCTGCAAGTCAACCATCTGGTTCTTGGACGCACGACTTCGGTGCTGACGATGCTTCCCCTGCCAAAGTGGAAATCATCGTTGATGGTGAAGTACAAGTGATTGATGTTACTGGCACAACGGATGAAGTCGAATTCGTTCTCGACGGCCGCGGTACATTGACTGTAAAAGCAGACCATACGTGGACATTTGATCCGGATACTTCTGGTGATCATGGCTTTGATGCGGTTTCGGCAAAAACAATTGCTGAAGTAGAGCAAAACCTTGTTGGGCAACCACAGACAATTGACCGTGCTGACTTCTTTGAAAATGCAGCGGGCAATGGTGTTGTAACCATCACAGGGCTCGTCGGTAGTGTTTATACCGATGCTCCAGAATACAATGATGCGTTTGAGTTCTCTCTCCTAGAGGGTGAAGTGCTGCGTGTTGATGGGGCGGCTCATAGCTCTCTCGAGTTGATGGTCTTCGATGCTGATAATAATCCAATTCCTGGTGCCTCAATTGTTGGTGGCGTTCTTGAGTTCACCGTACCAGAATCTGGTGATTATCAGGTTCGTTACACCGGGGATGAAGATCCCTCTACAGGCAATGTTACCTTCTCAACAGAAGTGACCATTGTTCCTGCAGCTGATTTAACCTTCACTGTTCAGGTTACCGACGAAGACGGCGATGTTGCCACGGCAACTGAGACCTTCGATATCGTTGGCAAGCCAACAATCGTTATCACTAACGGCGGTGACGTTGATGTAACCGGCGGTCAGGCGGTCTTCAAAGAAGACAGTGTTGATCAGACGGTAACGGCGACCGTAAATACAGACGGTGATGATGTTCTCACCGAGATAACTCTCGGCGGATTTGGTCCTACTCAGGCATACACAGTTACTATTGGTGGGGTTGAAAGTGCCCCATTGACTGGTCCTGTTATCCTAACAGCACCTGATTTCCCTGCTGGTAGCTCCAGTGTTGAGATCACTATCACAACAACCCCGGATCCTCAGTCTGATGTTGATCTCGGCGATCTCACAGTAACGGCAAAAGCAACCGACCCGAATGCGGGTGGTAGCAGCCAGTCTTCTGCTGAAGTAACAGTTATTGTCGATGCGGTTGCGGATGCAGCTACTGGCTTGAATGCAGTTGCTGATCCGGGTACGCCAGTAGAGAAAACTTCGGTTGATGTTGATCTCACGGCGACCTTTGCGGATGCAACGGATGGCTCTGAAGCTCATGAATATCTCGTAGAAGTTTCTGCTCCATTCTCTGCAGATGCAGGTTTCAGCACTGTAACTGTTGATGGAACGAATGCTGCTGATTATCCCGGCGTAACACCGGGAACATACATTCTTGTCGATGCAGATACGATCTCAAGCGTGACCTTGGATGTTGGGAATGTTACCGAAGACGAGACTTACGTTCTGGATGTTTATGCAATCAGTCGTGAGGTGGGTACGGATACAGCAGGTAGTGGCGTAGAAGACGATCTAACCGATAATATCGAGGTTGTTCCGACAACCGTATCCATTACCGTTAACGACGGTGTCCCATCTATTATTAGTGCTACAGGTACTAATATTGGCCTTACTGAGGTTGGCCTGGACGTTGCTGATGACGTTGAAACTGCAACTGTGACGTTTGATCCGGGAACTGATGGTATCGATAGTGTTACTCTTGGTCTGGCAACGGGTTTTGCAGTACCAGTAGTCGTCGGTGTTGATGAACCACTGAGTTGGGATCAAACTGTTGGTGGTGAGTGGGAAGCTCGTGATGCTGATGACAACCTCTTATTGACTGTTTCTGTATCTGATACAGAAGTTGGCGGTAACGTTGTTGCCACTGTTACGGCAACACTATCTGACGAGTTTAAGCATCTCGCATCTACGGACAGCCTTGAAATCACTGGCTTTGAAGTCGTTGCTGATGAAGGTGTTGTCGATGGAGATACGGTGGCTCAGGCCATCACCATCACCGTTACGGATGATAGCCCTGTTGCTAAGTCCGATGTTGACAGTGTTGCAGAACTGAGCAGTACAACAGGTAATGTGATTGCTGGTGTTGGTTCTGATGGTGCTGATATTGCTGGTGCTGATAGCGGCATCACAGTTATCGGTGCTGAGAAGGGTGTTGTAGGCTCTCAGGCTAGTTTGCCGGCCTCTATTGCCGGTGATTACGGAACACTAGCTCTCGGATCAGATGGTACTTACACCTATACGCAGACTGTTGTTGTCAGTGAAGACAAGTCAGATGTGTTTACCTACACAATTGAAGATGCTGATGGTGACACATCCACCACAACATTGACGATCAACGTTGTTAACAACACGGATATTCCAACGCTTGATGTCAGCAATGGTTCTGTTGATGAAGCCGGGCTTTCCACAGGTAGCACGCCAAGTGCTACGAGTGAGTTCACTGGTCCACAAGACCTTGGTATTGATGCCAATGGTGAGACGTTCACAATCAGTGTTGGTGGAGTTGCTGTTATTGGAAATGGCCAGGTCGTTATAGGTACCCACGGTAACCTGACGATCAACCTTGATGGTACTTACTCTTACGAGCTTACTTCTGCGCTTAATCACGATACGACGACACCGAGCGATATCTTTGCGATCAGTGTTGTTGATGCGACAGGTGATGAAGTTACAGGTAACATCACAATCAGCATTACAGACGATGGCCCGATTGCTAAGTCTGACATTGACAGTGTTGCCGAGCTTGGCAGTACAACAGGTAATGTGATTTCTGGTGTTGGCGATGCTGATAGCGCTCTGTTGGCAGATACAGAAGGAGCTGATGGCGGTATTACCGTTATTGGGGCGGCTAAAGGAGATGTTGGAGATCAATCCATCCTTCCAGCTTCTATCACAGGTGATTTTGGAACGTTGGTTCTTGGCTCCGGTGGTACTTACACCTATACGCAGACTGTTGTTGTCAGTGAAGACAAGTCCGATGTGTTTACCTACACAATTGAAGACGCTGATGGTGAAATCTCTACTACGACATTGACGATCAACATTGTTAACAACACGGATATTCCAACGCTTGATGTCAGCAATGGTTCTGTTGATGAAGCCGGACTTTCTACAGGCAGCACACCAAGTGCTACGAGTGAGTTCACTGGTCCACAAGACCTTGGTATTGACGCCAATGGTGAGACTTTCACAATCAGTGTTGGTGGAGTTGTTGTTATTGGAAATGGCCAGGTCGTTATAGGTACCCACGGTAACCTGACGATCAACCTTGATGGTACTTACTCTTACGAGCTTACTTCTGCGCTTAATCACGATACGACGACACCGAGCGATATCTTTACGATCAGTGTTGTTGATGCGACAGGTGATGAAGTTACAGGTAACATCACAATCAGCATTACAGACGATGGCCCGATTGCTAAGTCTGACATTGACAGTGTTGCCGAGCTTGGCAGTACAACAGGTAATGTGATTTCTGGTGTTGGCGATGCTGATAGCGCTCTGTTGGCAGATACAGAAGGAGCTGATGGCGGTATTACCGTTGTTGGGGCGGCTAAAGGAGATGTTGGAGATCAATCCATCCTTCCAGCTTCTATCACAGGTGATTTTGGAACACTGGCTCTCGGATCAGATGGTACTTACACCTATACACAGACAGTTGCAGTCAGTGAAGACAAGTCCGATGTGTTTACCTACACAATTGAAGATGTTGATGGTGAAATCTCTACTACGACATTGACGATCAACGTTGTTAACAACACGGATATTCCACGCTTGATGTCAGCAATGGTTCTGTTGATGAAGCCGGGCTTTCCACAGGTAGCACGCCAAGTGCTACGAGTGAGTTCACTGGTCCACAAGACCTTGGTATTGATGCCAATGGTGAGACGTTCACAATCAGTGTTGGTGGAGTTGCTGTTATTGGAAATGGCCAGGTCGTTATAGGTACCCACGGTAACCTGACGATCAACCTTGATGGTACTTACTCTTACGAGCTTACTTCTGCGCTTAATCACGATACGACGACACCGAGCGATATCTTTACGATCAGTGTTGTTGATGCGACAGGTGATGAAGTTACAGGTAACATCACAATCAGCATTACAGACGATGGCCCGATTGCTAAGTCTGACATTGACAGTGTTGCCGAGCTTGGCAGTACAACAGGTAATGTGATTTCTGGTGTTGGCGATGCTGATAGCGCTCTGTTGGCAGATACAGAAGGAGCTGATGGCGGTATTACCGTTATTGGGGCGGCTAAAGGAGATGTTGGAGATCAATCCATCCTTCCAGCTTCTATCACAGGTGATTATGGAACGTTGGTTCTTGGCTCCGGTGGTACTTACACCTATACGCAGACTGTTGTTGTCAGTGAAGACAAGTCCGATGTGTTTACCTACACAATTGAAGACGCTGATGGCGAAATTTCCACAACAACGTTGACGATCAACATTGTTAACAACACGGATATTCCAACGCTTGATGTCAGCAATGGTTCTGTTGATGAAGCCGGACTTTCTACAGGCAGCACACCAAGTGCTACGAGTGAGTTCACTGGTCCACAAGACCTTGGTATTGACGCCAATGGTGAGACTTTCACAATCAGTGTTGGTGGAGTTGTTGTTATTGGAAATGGCCAGGTCGTTATAGGTACCCACGGTAACCTGACGATCAACCTTGATGGTACTTACTCTTACGAGCTTACTTCTGCGCTTAATCACGATACGACGACACCGAGCGATATCTTTGCGATCAGTGTTGTTGATGGGACAGGTGATGAAGTTACAGGTAACATCACAATCAGCATTACAGACGATGGCCCGATTGCTAAGTCTGACATTGACAGTGTTGCCGAGCTTGGCAGTACAACAGGTAATGTGATTTCTGGTGTTGGCGATGCTGATAGCGCTCTGTTGGCAGATACAGAAGGAGCTGATGGCGGTATTACCGTTATTGGGGCGGCTAAAGGAGATGTTGGAGATCAATCCATCCTTCCAGCTTCTATCACAGGTGATTATGGAACGTTGGTGGCTCTTCTCCGCTTTGTTGAGTAGAAAAAGATGCCGACCGCCAAGTAACCTGTTGATATGTATGGTTTCTGATAACTTTACATAGAGCAGGTATATGACAATCAACATCTCGCAGCATATTTTAGGCCTCAAAGGGCAACGTGTAAATGAAATTAAACTGGATGACGGCGGTGTTAAGATTGTCATTCACTGCAGCCGAGACGCGCGTAGGAGGGCTATAGACCCTGCTACAGGCCAGAAGGGAAGCATCAACCAGCATGTCCGCCGACAAGTAAACGACATCCCCCTTTTTGGGTATCCTTGTGTGGTCGAGATTGAGCTGGCGCAGGTTTATATTAACAAGGGCGAACGCCGCATTGAGGGGTGTGATTTTGTTGATAAAGGGTGCCGTTTCACTCACCGATTTTGCCGACTGATCAGTGGATTATGTCGGCATATGTCTATTCAAGCGGTTTCCAGACATTTGGATATACGATGGGAAACGGTCAAGAATATCGACAGGGCATACCTTATTGAAACTCTCCCTACGCTTGATCCTGCAGAGCTAACTGTCTTGGAATATATTGGTGTAGATGAAGTTGCCCGGGCGAAAGGTCATGACTACATGACGGTGGTCTACGATATGGTTGGCGGTCATCTGATCTGGGTTGAAGCAGGCCGAACTGCCGAGGTTTTTTCAAGGTTTTTGAAACAACTGCAACCAGATACAGCCTGCAAAATAAAGGCCGTAGCGATGGATATGGGGCCTGCCTACCAAAAGGCTGTCAGAGAGTCCTTGCCGTTGGCCGACATAGTATTTGACCGTTTCCACGTCATGAAAAACTACAGCAAAGCTATCCATAATCAGCGTCGACTTGAGTTCAGAAAGGCCGATCCAAGTGGTAAAGAGTTGATGAAAGGGACACATTATCTGTTGCTCAAAAATGCGGATAAGTTGAGTGAAAAACAAAGTGACAAGCTGCAAAGGTTGCTGGAGAGCAATAGCAACCTGAATGCACTTTACGTCTTGAAAGAACAGCTTCAGCTGCTGTGGAGTGCCGCTTCATTTGAGGCGATGGCGGAGCAACTGGAACGTTGGTGCCTGATAGCAGATCAGTCACAGATGCTCTATCTAAAAAAGTTCGCGAAATCCCTACGGAAACATTGTGTGGGCATCTGCAACTACGCCAAACACAAGCTCACAAGCGCCAGGATAGAGGCTGGTAATGTCAGTATAGGAATGATCCGTAAGCGAGCCAGAGGCATCAAGGATACCGAATACTTCAAACTCAAAATTAGACAATCATCCATTCCAGATAATCAATCTATGCTCTATTTGAAATCCTAAATCTACTCAACAAAGCGGAGAAGTGCCACGTTGGTTCTTGGCTCCGGTGGTACTTACACCTATACGCAGACTGTTGTTGTCAGTGAAGACAAGTCCGATGTGTTTACCTACACAATTGAAGATGCTGATGGCGAAATTTCCACAACAACGTTGACGATCAACATTGTTAACAACACGGATATTCCAACGCTTGATGTCAGCAATGGTTCTGTTGATGAAGCCGGGCTTTCCACAGGTAGCACGCCAAGTGCTACGAGTGAGTTCACTGGTCCACAAGACCTTGGTATTGATGCCAATGGTGAGACGTTCACAATCAGTGTTGGTGGAGTTGCTGTTATTGGAAATGGCCAGGTCGTTATAGGTACCCACGGTAACCTGACGATCAACCTTGATGGTACTTACTCTTACGAGCTTACTTCTGCGCTTAATCACGATACGACGACACCGAGCGATATCTTTGCGATCAGTGTTGTTGATGGGACAGGTGATGAAGTTACAGGTAACATCACAATCAGCATTACAGACGATGGCCCGATTGCTAAGTCTGACATTGACAGTGTTGCCGAGCTTGGCAGTACAACAGGTAATGTGATTTCTGGTGTTGGCGATGCTGATAGTGCTCTGTTGGCAGATACAGAAGGGGCTGATGGCGGTATTACCGTTGTTGGGGCTGCTAAGGGAGCTGTTGGCGATCAATCCAGCCTTCCAGCTTCTATCTCAGGTGATTTTGGAACACTGGTTCTCGGATCAGATGGTACTTACACCTATACACAGACAGCTGTTGTCAGTGAAGACAAGTCCGATGTGTTTACCTACACAATTGAAGATGCTGATGGCGAAATCTCCACTACGACATTGACGATCAATGTTGTTAATACGTTTGAGCCAGTAGTTGCGGATGATGTTGCAACCTATATGGCTGATGGCGATTTACCTCCGGATGTCGCTGCTCTCATTGGTACAACGGGATCAACTGGTGTGAGGTTCTTCCGTGAAATCAACATTGAACGCGGGGCCAATGATGGTCAGGCGATTACTGATGATGACACAACCAATGCTGATTTTGGTGCTTATGACCAAGGTTCCACCGATGTTGATGGGTTTGGTTATGTACTGAAATCACTACCTTCCTATGGAACACTTTGGATCTCAATTGACGGGGAACCAGCTGTTCAGTTGGCTGTTGATGATACTATTCCAAACGATCCTGATACTCGGGTGTTCTGGACGGCAACAGAAGATCAGGCAGGAACTTCAATCCAGGTTGGAGCAAGTGCTAATGATAAGCCAACAGATACAGATGGAGACCTTTATTACGATTGGAATGGTATTAAGACGTCCGGATGGGATGAAGATGGTAATCTAACAACTATTTCACATACGCTTGGAAATGGGGTGTCTGTCGGCAATTCGCAAATTGAGGAAAATGAAGCAATTCTTTTTGATTTTGGCGAAGAGGCGGTTACAGAAATTCAATTAACTCTGAAACCTCAAAACGGCGGTGAAATTGCAATTTGGACCATCTATGATGAAGCTGGAAATGTAATTGATTCTGGGGACTTTCCTGCTCCGGAAACACCTCAACCAGGAGACCCAACTTCACAGTCAACTTACTCATTTGATATCGGCGGGGCAGATTTCCATAGACTAGAAGTCGGTGTTAAAGATGGGGCAGATAATAAAAGCGATAAATTCTCTGTTAGTGATCTATCTTATAAGGCATCTGTTCCTCCTGTTGGTGTAACCTTCGATTATGAGGCTTCTAATTCCGGTGATGAAGATCTCGGGACTGTTACAATCGATGTTCGTGATCAGGATGCCCTGGTTGTTGGTAAAAATGTTGCTGACATTGATGGTGAAAGCGAAGCTCATGAAGTCGACACGACATCACCTACTGATGTTAGTGGCGTAATCACTGGTACGAGTGGCCATGATATCTTGGTCGGCGATGTCGGAGGGGGTACTCTTACAGGCCAAGTCATCAATGTTGCATTGATACTTGATATGTCAGGAAGTATGAGTACAGAAATTACTTTCGGGGATACAACGCAATCAAGATTTGCGGCAATGAAATCTGCTGTTGCTGATCTCTTAAATGAGCTGGGTTCTGATCAGAACAATATCATTAAGGTGCATTTAACAGGCTTTAATTCTTATGCATCTGCCGAAGGTACATATACTGTTACAACAACAGAGGGCCTTAATAATGCCTTAGGGTTTGTAACTGGCTTAAATAATAGCGGCGGGACTAACTATGAGGCTGCACTTGGAGCAACGAACAATTGGTTCAACCAAACAACAGGTGATGCACCACTTCAAAATGCGAGTGTGAACAAGACCATATTCATTTCCGATGGTGTACCGTCAAGATATACAGATGCCACGGATAATTACACTTCTAGTTCCAACTACGAAGGGGGAAGTGGTTTCCATACACGAGACATTGAAGATGCTCTAGGCCTCGGCAGTGATAACGTGAATGAAATTAGCTTGTTGCAAAACGTTGAAGTTAATGGTGTGAAAAATGATGTTCAAGCCATTGGTATCGCTTTGAGCAGTGATCAAGTTGATGCAACGTATGGGACTGCACTTGATATTTTAAGTCTGGTGGATAGCGATAGTACAGCGACTAACATTACGACTTCTGCTCAGCTAACATCAGTCGTGGGTGATTTAAATCCATTAAATCAGTTAGATGTCGCAGGAGATGATACAATTATCGGGAATGATGGCGATGACATTATCTTCGGCGATAGTATCTACACTGATCATCTTGGTGGTATCACGGAAGATGGGACAGGGTTTGCTGTTCTAAACGATCTCCTATCTGATACCAATGGTAGTGGTTCCAACAGCGATGAAATCGTCACCTATGTTCAGGCTAACCATGCTGCACTGGCAGTGGAGACTGTCGTGGATGGTATTGGCCGTGAAGGTGGGGATGATATCCTCAACGGCGGTGCTGGTAATGATATCATCTACGGTCAAGAAGGGGATGATATCCTGATTGGCGGTACTGGCCTTAACACATTGGTCGGTGGTACTGGTGAGGATACTTTCACACTCAGTGATTTGAGTTCTGTTGATGTTATTACTGATTTCAACGGTAATGGTGCTGGTAACGATGGTACGGGTGATATCCTTAACCTTCACGATCTCCTTGTGGAAGCAGGGCTTGATCAAGCTGCGATTGACGGATTGAATGCTGGCAACATCGATACTTATGTCAAGCTGGATTCAAATGGGACGGAAACCACGGTATCTGTTTCTGATGGTCAGGCGGGGAGCAGCTTCACAGATGTTGCCACACTTAATGGTGTTGGAATTTCTGATCAAGTCAAAGTACAGGTTGATGATGATCAAACAATTTTGATGACCACTATCTAATAGGTAGTTTGCTTGAAAATAGAAAAGGGCGTCCCTCGGGGCGCCCTTTTGTTTGTCTACAAAAATGTTGTGAGAGTTCAAAACGCTCGTATATTTGTTCTCGGCACACAAAAAGCCCCGACCAAAGAGGTCCGGGGCTTTATAGATCTTGGTATCAGAGTATGCCGATAGAACTATGTAAAAGTTTTATCGTAACCCCTTATAACTGGGTCAAAGCGTCTTCATCGTCTTCCTGCTCTTCCATCTGGGCTTTGGCTTTTTCGTCTGACTGGATTTTTTCCATGGTGTTGGCCAGTTTGATGGTGGCGTCTTTGAGCGAAGACAGGGGCATGATCAGGGTGGTTGTCGGCTCTGAGGTTAGTTTGCCGGCATTGGCCGGGTCGCGCACGATCTGACGCAGTTCAATGCGCACGTTGCCGTTCACCACGGTAATAGAGCCTACGCCATCGGTAAATATATGGTCCATGCCAATAAATTCCTTAAAAAAATAATGGTTACAATTAACCGCTACCTGTCGTTACTGCATCGCTCGTGTAGGTGACCTACACTTCGCTCTTTGTTCCTAAGTTAGCAATCAATTGTACCCATTATATGAAAATGGGCAAACTGTCTTAGGCTTAAACGAGGGGCACATATAAATACTGCGAATAAAAGTTGATCCGATCCGATAAGAGGGCAGGCACTGTCTGCCTTATTTTAAGGAGAGGATGAGATCACCGAGGAGCTGTAGTTTTGTGCGCTCTTTAGCTTTGCCTTTGGATTTGAGAAAGCGGTTTTGTGCGGCGTCTATTGCTTCGGGCTTAGCGTTACGCGGCTTGCCAAGAAGATAACCTTCGCGGGAGAGCAGGGCGGCGATGGTTTGGTTCGGAATGGCCGAGGCTTTACTGCCTGGGGCGGGCAGGGTGCCGCTGTCCCAGAGAAAGCCGAGCTTCCCGATGCTGGACTTGATATCCCGCTTGGGGGTCTTGGGATTGAACCGCAGCGCGTTGAGAGCGCCGACATAGTCGTTGACCCGACCGTTGTCCGCACTCAATCCGATGACGTTGATGCCAACAATGGAGAAGGCTTCGCGATCATAGAGCAGTAGCGGAGAGCCGCTGTCGCCATTTTGCAGGAAACACTGGTGGGCAATGCCGTCACTGTTCTTGAAGCCCTCGGGCGGTTTGCAATTGAAATCCACAGTCTGGGCATTGGGCGCACCGGCACGATAGCCTGAACTGATTAGGACCGACTGTCTGTTGCTGATCCGCTTGCGTACTTCTTTGGTCAGGCCAGATAGCTTGAGCCAACCGGTTTGGGTGCCGATGGGCTTGGTGAGTTCCAGCAGAGCCCAGTCGGTTTCTGTGTTTCGGGCAGAGGCCTCGTTCTTGGGCTTATAGCCCGCGGACTTTTTGTAGGATTTTATCTTGGAGTGGATCTTGTATTCATCGAACTGGTAACCGGCGATAAAGTGCAATTCCTGCGGGGCGAGCCACCGTCCGGTCTTGGCATCATAGATACAGTGCGCGGCGGTGAGCACATGACGATCGCTGACCATGGCCCCTGTACAGTGTGCCCGCCCGGCGGCGTTGAGCCTGCCGATGGTGCTCCAGGGGTATTCCATCGCATTGACCACCATACGCTTTTGTGCGGCGAGCTTTTGAGATGCCTGAGCCGAGGTGGTGGAGTGGGCCGCAAGGAGGAAGCCAGAGAGAAGTGTAATCGTCAAAAGGGCCACCTTTTTAAGTGGCCCTCTGGTTATCCTGTTACTGAAATACACCTGCAGGATCCTAATGCTGAATAGAGGCGATGAGCTTCTCACCCTCAACAGAATTGACCACATCACGAAGCGCATCGATAACCTTGGTATCGTAGCGATCATTGTTATCGTCGAGGATCTCTAGTGCCCGCTGAGGATCGAGGCCATTACGATAGGATCGCGGCTCAATTCTGGCGCAGAAGACATCACAGGCACCAAGAATACGCGCCGTAATCAGGATTTCATCACCTGAAAGTCCTTTGGGATAGCCTTGGCCATCCAGACGTTCGTGCATCTGCATAATGGTTTCCAGCACCGGAAGGTCAAAATCAATACCGCGCAACAGTTGCTGCGTGTTTTCCGGGTGCTTTTGGATCAGTGCCACTTCTTCCGGTGTCAAACGTTCTGGTTTGTTGAGGATGCGACGGGGAATAGCGAGCTTACCGATCTGTGACAGGTTGGATGAGACTTCCAGAGTTGCCACCTCAATCTCTGACAGGTTCATACGTTTACCGACCATGAGGGCAAAGAAAGATACCCGGCGAGAGTGACCGCCAAGGTATGGGTCGCGCAGTTCGACCGCACGAACCAGGGCAACAACCATCTGCTTGACGGCTTTTTCCTTCTTGCGTTGTTCTTCGACAATCTGGGTGACGTCCCGGTACACAGAGACGATGCCGGAAACCTGATTGTCTTCGCCGACAAAGGGCACCTTGCTGATTTGCAAATGGTGTTCCTTGTTGTTGAGGAACACGCGCTCGTTCGTGGTTACCACACCGCCATCGCTGACGGCGCGTTGATCTGACCTGGCCATTCTTGCTGCGGTTCCGGTACCGAAGATTGCCGCGTCATCCATGCCAACGATCTCTTCTTCGTCGCGGCCAACCCCCTTGGCAAAGGCGGGGTTCACATAGCGATAACTGCCGTCCACGGCCTTGAGACCAATAAAGTCAGCGATAGAGCCGTTGATTTTATCCAACAGCTGTTTTTGCGCATGGATACGGGTGGCCAGCTCTTTAAACTGTTTGGCAAGGGCGCCATTGTGTTCACTGTTAAGGCGCCACCAAAACGCAAGGAAGACCGCAGCGACGATCAGAACAACCAGCCCTGCGAATAAATAGGCGATGTTTCTAAACTCGGCGAGGCTTATTTCTGCCTGAGACCGATCGATCTCCTGGAGTACCCACAGTTGATCACCGAGAAGTTTGGCGCCGACCGAATAGACTTCCGCGCCGTTTCCACTGATGCTGGGACGCATGGCAAAGGCAAAGTGATCACCGCTTTCAGATTCCATCGTCATCTTTTTGATAAGTTCAGGTTCCTTGGGCACAATTTCCTGATATCCCGTATTGGTTATCTGTACCATGCGCGTGACCTCTCCAGTTTCAGAGAGGTCGCGCTGGGATAAAAATTCAGCAAACTTTGTCGTGACCGGAAAGGTGAGCAACATGAGACCTACGGGCTCTTCCTCGTCGGCTTCTGATTGCGCGGGCAGGACAGGCAGTAACAGATCGATGACCAGACCTGTGGAATCTTTTCGAACCGGGCCAAAGGTGACGTCCTTGCGGCCAAAGTTAGAAAGCGCCAAGGCTTTTTGTTGCAAATTAATCGGGGCCGCTCCACCACTGGTCAAATAGGCGATACCGGTCTTACCAAACAGATAGCTGGTGGTGAAATCGCTGTTGATGGTGAAGTCGGTTAATACCCGCTCCATGAACGGTAACTGTTCAAACAGGGAAACACCAAGGCTTGAATCAGGATCTTCGTCGGGAGTGGGGGGGACGATTTGGGTGAAATCCCCGCCCGCAAGGTTAACTTCATAAGCGAAGAGACGGAAGAGTTCGTTGGTTACCAGGCGGTCAGACTGGGCACGGACGGATTCCAACCAAGTCTGGATTAGCTCACTTCTGCCCGATGCCAGGATTTCCTGTCGGTCCTGTACTTTGGCGATGACTTCGTCTTTTCTGTTTTCGATAATCAATCCAGGGACGATGATCGACAAAAGAACCAAGGCACCGATGACGAGTGCACCCGTAACCATGGTCCGTTTGTTTGCCGGACGTACAGAACTCGCCATATTATTGATGGCATGGAATTCAAATTTTTCTTTACCGTTTTTCTTCATGTTCTCCGCTCTTCCCCCGCAAAGCTTTCTTGATCCCCAAGTCTTCTTCCAAGTCCGCCCCGGGAGAGAATCCATTTATCCAGCCATCTTACTTGATATGTGCCCAACGTGTCGTCGCATTCATTGAATACTGCGGCACGTAATGCCGATATTTTTTGTGGGTCAGTATCAAATTGGAAAGACTGTCCAGAATTAGGATATCGTTCTTCTCATAAATTGCCAGTACCGCATGACCAATACCACGGATCCTATCCTTTAAGATCACAATTCTCATCTCACTATCTCTGAAACCTAGTTCTTGGAGGGCGTAATATTTTGCGATGGAATAATCTTCGCAATCGCCTGATGTTCTCATGAACTGGTTAGGTGAGGCCCAGTACTCACTTACGCCATAGACTTCACTATCGAGTTTATAGGGCCATCTGTTGAAGAATTTATTTACCGTGTCGAGTTTTTGTCGACGTGACATATTCTTGGCTGAGTGAATAATCTTTCGCCAGGATTTCTGCTGAGCCGTTTTACAGTTTGCCGAGTTATTCGCGCATGAATTAAAATATTTTATTTCAGATTTGGCTTTTTTCAGTACACGTGCCCACTGTGGTAGGGCTCTAAAAGACTTGGATCTAAACTCTACCGTATTAAATAACGCTGTGCCTTTGCCTTTGGCTGCATTTGCCAGATCGCCTAGCGATTGGGCGTGAACCGAGGTCATCGGTATCGTGCTCATCAGAACAGATGCCAAAGAAGTCGCCAGGGTTACTCTTTTTAATGCTTTTACCGGGCTGAAATGGATCAACGGGTTAAATCTATCAACGGTGGCTCTCGCTCGCCAAATTTGAACAATAAATAGGGTCTTTAAAATGACGAGTAACTGCTTAATAGAGTATTAATTTTTATGGTGTGAGGCGTTAAATTTTGTCGCGTTCACGTTGTATTGATTAGGGAGTTGTTCCGAGATATGTGGCGTGCCCTTTGTCCTGAACACGCCACATAGAATTAGAGATAAATGTTTACTTTTCTCTCATCGCGGAATCGCGTGCTTTGAGGATCGGTTTTAGCAGATAATCCATAACGGTTTTCTTACCCGTCAGGATCTCTACATTTGCTGTCATCCCAGGAATAATTTCCAACTCTTTACCTTTGCTAACGATCTTGTTGTCAGCGGTACGAAGGTAAACCCGGTAAAAGCTCTCACCTTCTTCATCCTTAATGGTACTCGCGGAAATTCTTTCCAACTTACCTTCCAGGCCGCCATAGATAGAGAAGTCATAAGCTGTAACCTTAATGGTTGCTTTTTGACCCGCGCGTAAAAAAGCACGGTCTGATGGACGGATTTTGGCTTCGACGATCAAGGTGTCATCAAGAGGCACGATTTCAACAATGTCTTCACCGCCGCGAATAACACCGCCAACGGTGTTACGTTTCAGTTCTTTAATCGTACCGCGAACCGGGGAGACGATACTTGTTCTCTGAACTGTATCAACACCTGCAGAAATACGCTCTTTTATTGATTTCATTTCGGTACGAGAGCGATTTAGTTCATCTGAAACTTCAGCCTTCGTTGTCAGGACCATTTCATCGATGCGTTGTTTGGCTTCTAAAACCGCACCATCAAGACGGGGCAGACTGACACGGAGGGTTTTGATCTCTCCCTGTAAATCAGCAATCTGGCGATCGATCCGGATGAGTTCCAAACGAGGGGAGATACCTTTGTCAACCAGCGGCTTGGTAATGTTTCGTTCTTGTGTCGCAAGGTTGAGTGAGTTCTTAAGCTGGCCAATACGACTGTGAACTTCAGAAATTTCCTGCTTACGTTGGCGGGCTTGGTTTTCTAAAACCTTGATTTGTGCCGATTGCTGGCGTTTCCGTGCACCATAAAGGGCGGTCTGATCCGACACCTCGTCAGGAGCATCAGCCATTTCTGCTTCAGTATATTCTAATGGCGTATCATTAAGCTCGGCAGTTAAGCGTTTTACTGTCGCTGATAAAATACGGAGCTGGCTCGTAAGGTCATCAACACTAGAGGATGCTTGAGAGTTATCGATCCGAAGAAGGATATCGCCTTTATCGATGACATCTCCTTCTTGAACCAGGATTTCAGTGATAATCCCGCCTTCAAGGTTTTGGATGATTTGGGTTTTCTGGGCCGGGATGAATGTTCCATCCCCCCGGGTGACTTCATCAAGTTCAGCCATGGTTGCCCAGGTGCCAAATACGAGGAAAAAGAGGAAGGCAATGAAGGTTAATACATAGGCAATACGGCGCCCCTTACGAAGGGTCGCAGAGTGTAGATCTGGCATAAAAAGCAGATCTTCGTCTTTTTTAGACATGGAAGACATGATGGGCCTTTTCCTTGTGTCTTAAATAATATCTGGATTGTTCATATGAGAACAGGAAGAAAACGGGGAAGCGGGGGACTACCCCGCATTTGCACGAATCTGTCCCTGTTTCAATGCTTCCAGAACCTCGGCTTTAGGTCCGTCGGCGACGATACGGCCGCTATCAACAATAACCAAACGATCAACCAGTGTGAGAAGAGAGCTCCGGTGTGTAACAAGAATAAGCGTCTTGCCGACAACTGCCTTGGTGAGACGTGCTTTAAACGCAGCCTCAGAGGAGTTATCCATACCGCTGGTTGGCTCATCCAATAATAATATCGGTGGATCGAGTAACATCGCCCGGGCAATAACCACAGCCTGTCTTTGGCCGCCGGATAGTGACATCCCGCGTTCGCCAACCTGTAAATCAAATCCGTGAGGATGGGTTTTTAGGAAGTCTGTTACACCCGCGATAGAAGCCGCGCGAAGAATTGTTTGGTCATCAATATGGGGCGCACCAAAGGCAATGTTCTCTTTGACGGAGCCAAAGAAAAGATAGGCACTTCTCCGCTTTGTTGAGTAGATTTAGGATTTCAAATAGAGCATAGATTGATTATCTGGAATGGATGATTGTCTAATTTTGAGTTTGAAGTATTCGGTATCCTTGATGCCTCTGGCTCGCTTACGGATCATTCCTATACTGACATTACCAGCCTCTATCCTGGCGCTTGTGAGCTTGTGTTTGGCGTAGTTGCAGATGCCCACACAATGTTTCCGTAGGGATTTCGCGAACTTTTTTAGATAGAGCATCTGTGACTGATCTGCTATCAGGCACCAACGTTCCAGTTGCTCCGCCATCGCCTCAAATGAAGCGGCACTCCACAGCAGCTGAAGCTGTTCTTTCAAGACGTAAAGTGCATTCAGGTTGCTATTGCTCTCCAGCAACCTTTGCAGCTTGTCACTTTGTTTTTCACTCAACTTATCCGCATTTTTGAGCAACAGATAATGTGTCCCTTTCATCAACTCTTTACCACTTGGATCGGCCTTTCTGAACTCAAGTCGACGCTGATTATGGATAGCTTTGCTGTAGTTTTTCATGACGTGGAAACGGTCAAATACTATGTCGGCCAACGGCAAGGACTCTCTGACAGCCTTTTGGTAGGCAGGCCCCATATCCATCGCTACGGCCTTTATTTTGCAGGCTGTATCTGGTTGCAGTTGTTTCAAAAACCTTGAAAAAACCTCGGCAGTTCGGCCTGCTTCAACCCAGATCAGATGACCGCCAACCATATCGTAGACCACCGTCATGTAGTCATGACCTTTCGCCCGGGCAACTTCATCTACACCAATATATTCCAAGCCAGTTAGCTCTGCAGGATCAAGCGTAGGGAGAGTTTCAATAAGGTATGCCCTGTCGATATTCTTGACCGTTTCCCATCGTATATCCAAATGTCTGGAAACCGCTTGAATAGACATATGCCGACATAATCCACTGATCAGTCGGCAAAATCGGTGAGTGAAACGGCACCCTTTATCAACAAAATCACACCCCTCAATGCGGCGTTCGCCCTTGTTAATATAAACCTGCGCCAGCTCAATCTCGACCACACAAGGATACCCAAAAAGGGGGATGTCGTTTACTTGTCGGCGGACATGCTGGTTGATGCTTCCCTTCTGGCCTGTAGCAGGGTCTATAGCCCTCCTACGCGCGTCTCGGCTGCAGTGAATGACAATCTTAACACCGCCGTCATCCAGTTTAATTTCATTTACACGTTGCCCTTTGAGGCCTAAAATATGCTGCGAGATGTTGATTGTCATATACCTGCTCTATGTAAAGTTATCAGAAACCATACATATCAACAGGTTACTTGGCGGTCGGCATCTTTTTCTACTCAACAAAGCGGAGAAGAGCCAAAAGATAGTTATCTTGGGAAACGTAACCGATGTTCCGACGTAAATCAGCTGGGTCGATTTGGCGTATATCCGTGCCATCGGCAAGAACGGAACCTTCATCCGGATCATATAGACCCAGGCACAAACGAGCGATTGTTGATTTTCCCGAACCAATACGGCCAAGAACACCCACGCGCTCACCGGGTTTGATTTTAAGGCTGACCGCATCAAGGGCCTTAATTTCCTGGCCGGGATAGTTAAAGGTTACCTTCTTAAGTTCCATCTCACCACTTAGTCTTGGACGGTGCAGATAGGATTTATCCTCTGATCTCTCAACTTCGGAATTCATGATGTTATCGAGTGATTTCAACGCCACGCGAGATTGTTGTAGCCGTGTCAGCATCCCAGCAATCGTGCCAAGTGGTGCCAAAGCGCGGCCGCTGAGCATGGTCGATGCAACCAATGCACCCATGGTCATTTCTTTTTCGATAATCAGGAACACGCCCACAATAACAACGACGACGGTTGTCATTTGAATAGCAAGTTGGGCAAACGTTGTTGAAATACCTGAAAGTAATTTTGCTTTACCAGCTGATTCTGCTGTTAGACCTACAAAACGTTCCCATGACCGCTGGATACGTCCTTCGGCTGCTGTTGTTTTGATGGTTTCTAGGCCATCGATGGTTTCAACCAACAAAGCATGTTTCTGACTTGATTCCTTATGGGTTTTCTCGATCACTTTTCTAAGTGGTATTTGAAGGAAGACACCCACCAAAATCACGACAGGGACCACAACCAATGGCACAGCTGCGATTTGCGGTGCGGCAACGATTGAGATGATCCAAATGAAGAGGAAGATAAACGGTAAGTCGATCAAGGCGACCAAAGTACCTGAAGTGAAAAAGTCACGCAGTGATTCAAATTCACGGAGGTTGTTGGCCATAGCCCCAGTAGATGGGGGTTTGTTGGAAAGTTTCATTGCCATCAATTGTTCTAGCAATCGGCTGGCAATGAGAACGTCAGCATTTTTACCCGCGACATCTACTAGATAGGTCCGCAGGTTTTTCATAATAAATTCGAATAAGAATACAGTCGCAACGCCTATCGCCAATACGGCCAGGGTCGCACTCGCGCCATTTGGAACAACGCGGTCATATACGTTCATAATGAACAGCGGACTTGCGATCGCAAACATATTGATCAGGATCGAAGCCAACATAACGTGACTGTAGATAGGCCAGAATTTGAGCAGGGTTCCCCAGAACCAAGCTTTTGGTTTCTTCAGCTGAATATCTGATGCGCGGGAATCAAATTTATACTCTGTGCGGGCAAATATGGCATAGCCGGTGAACTGTTCTTGTAGTTCATCTAGAGGCAGTTCTTTTTGTCCTCGGCCTTCAGGAATGGCAATCGTTGCCTTGCCGAGTTTTGTGTAATTAAGAAGGATACAAGAACCACCATGTTTTAGAAGTAGGATACATGGCAGTGTAACCGGCTGAATCTCTTTGATCGTGGCACGGCGAACAGTACGTGCTGTTAGGCCTGCGCGTTCGGCGGCGCGGACAGCCAGATCAGGCGTAAATTGTGCTCCGCTGTGTGGTAGTCCAGCTTTTAGCGCTTCAACTGATATAGGACGCGACATCATGGATGCGAGCATGTAGACGCATTCTAGAAGAGGATCCTCAAAGTTTACAGATCCTGGATCTATTTGCCATTCAGCTTTTGGCGGTACTCCGCCTTCTATTAATTCTGATGCCTTGAGAGCAGTCACTTTTTGCTCTTCACTGGAACCTTTGTCGCCATCCATTGTTTGGCTCGCCGTGTTCTTTGAATTCATTATACCCCCGTGTCCCCCGAGTTATTTCAGGTTACCCTACGGGAGTGCAGGGGCCTGACTGTAGCAACGATATATCACATTAACCTTAATATTTATCTTACATTGACGGTTTAAGGTTAACGAATAGTTGAATGCATCCCCAAAAGATCTACGGCTTAGGCAAACAATCCTAATTTTGTCAGGATTTAAGCCAGAGATTCGATAGGGATTCTTTCAACTTTTGGTTAATATCATATTTATGGGGCTAGGCCAAAAAACATACGCAGTATTCTTAATCAGCAAAAGCTTGAATAATGAAATTCAAGCTTTTGCCCAGGGTATATCTAGCGGGATGTTTAGCGCCAACACCAAATAAAGATCCCTCTAGAGGATTTAATGTTGGGATTCGCGGTTGTAAAATGAAGTAATTTACTTGGCAGTGACCTCGCCAAGATAAGCTAAGAGATCTTCGATTTGCTTTTCTTTCTTCAGGCCGCCAAATGACATTTTTGTCTTTGGGACAAATTTCTTTGGTTTGGTCAGGAATTGGGTAAGGTTTTCTTCTGTCCAGGTAATTCCAGACGCTTTCATTGCCTTGGAATACTTGTAACCTTCAATACTTGCTGCTGGTCGGCCAATAAGTCCCGTGAGATCGGGCCCGATTTTGTTTTTGCCAATGGCATGGCATGCTTTACATTTATTGAAGACTTTTTTTCCTGCGACAGGATCTCCGGCGAGGGCTGATCCTGAGCCTAGACTAATTACAACAGCCATGCCCAAGATAGCATGTGAAATTCCTGATTTGATTCCCATCGACATAATATTCTTTATCTCCTGTTCGCTGAGTTAATTTAATCCGGTAAACCCCCGGCTATGCCGGGGGACTCTCAATGGTTTGACCGTTCCCACGGTCTTACATTTCTTTGTTTATTGACCAAAATAACAAAGGAATTAGCCGATGAGAGATTACAAAAGCCTTGCACATACGAGATGGGATTGTAAATACCACGTGGTTTTCATCCCTAAACGCAGGCAAAAAGTTATCTATGGCAACCTACGTCAGTATCTTGGTGAAATTTTCCATGAACTGGCCGGGCATCGCGAAAGTAAGATTGAGGAGGGCCATTTGATGCCGGAT
Source organism: Kiloniella sp. (assembly GCF_965205715.1). Taxonomy (GTDB): domain Bacteria; phylum Pseudomonadota; class Alphaproteobacteria; order Kiloniellales; family Kiloniellaceae; genus Kiloniella. The sequence continues at coordinate 274,189 of NZ_CBDBHW010000001.1, forward strand.
CACATTCACATGTGTATCAGCATACCGCCCAAACATGCTGTTTCAAAAGTCGTTGGATACCTAAAAGGAAAAAGCGCGATTGCCATAGCTCGAAAATTCAAAAATAAAGCACGGAATTTCAAGGGTGAAAATTTTTGGGCCCGTGGATATTTCGTCTCAACTGTAGGGCTCGATGAACAGATGGTGAGGGAGTATATCAGAACGCAAGAAGAGCGTGATAAGTACTTTGACCAAATGGATATATTCAATCCATAACCGCTTTAGCGGTTCCCAATTTGCCCCTTTAAGGGGCTCACCCGCTTAAGCCCCCGGCTTTGCCGGGGGTCATTTAACTTCTCGGATTTTGTATCCCAGTGTTTTTTTATCAATGACGACTTAGTCGAAAGCGATTTAAGGTCTCGCTTTTGAAAGCCCGACATGTGATTTGAGATGGCATGATGGAGAGAAAATAATTAACTGTCTGTAGCTTCTCTCGAACAAGTGATGGGCTGAGAGAAAACGTTATTGATGCTTGGACAATAAAAAAAACCGAGCTAGAGAGCTCGGTTTTTTTATTTTAATAGAAAGATAGATCAGCTGTTCTCTTTGAGGTAAGCGAGTAGATCTTCAATTTGTTGGCACTTCTCCGCTTTGTTGAGTAGATTTAGGATTTCAAATAGAGCATAGATTGATTATCTGGAATGGATGATTGTCTAATTTTGAGTTTGAAGTATTCGGTATCCTTGATGCCTCTGGCTCGCTTACGGATCATTCCTATACTGACATTACCAGCCTCTATCCTGGCGCTTGTGAGCTTGTGTTTGGCGTAGTTGCAGATGCCCACACAATGTTTCCGTAGGGATTTCGCGAACTTTTTTAGATAGAGCATCTGTGACTGATCTGCTATCAGGCACCAACGTTCCAGTTGCTCCGCCATCGCCTCAAATGAAGCGGCACTCCACAGCAGCTGAAGCTGTTCTTTCAAGACGTAAAGTGCATTCAGGTTGCTATTGCTCTCCAGCAACCTTTGCAGCTTGTCACTTTGTTTTTCACTCAACTTATCCGCATTTTTGAGCAACAGATAATGTGTCCCTTTCATCAACTCTTTACCACTTGGATCGGCCTTTCTGAACTCAAGTCGACGCTGATTATGGATAGCTTTGCTGTAGTTTTTCATGACGTGGAAACGGTCAAATACTATGTCGGCCAACGGCAAGGACTCTCTGACAGCCTTTTGGTAGGCAGGCCCCATATCCATCGCTACGGCCTTTATTTTGCAGGCTGTATCTGGTTGCAGTTGTTTCAAAAACCTTGAAAAAACCTCGGCAGTTCGGCCTGCTTCAACCCAGATCAGATGACCGCCAACCATATCGTAGACCACCGTCATGTAGTCATGACCTTTCGCCCGGGCAACTTCATCTACACCAATATATTCCAAGCCAGTTAGCTCTGCAGGATCAAGCGTAGGGAGAGTTTCAATAAGGTATGCCCTGTCGATATTCTTGACCGTTTCCCATCGTATATCCAAATGTCTGGAAACCGCTTGAATAGACATATGCCGACATAATCCACTGATCAGTCGGCAAAATCGGTGAGTGAAACGGCACCCTTTATCAACAAAATCACACCCCTCAATGCGGCGTTCGCCCTTGTTAATATAAACCTGCGCCAGCTCAATCTCGACCACACAAGGATACCCAAAAAGGGGGATGTCGTTTACTTGTCGGCGGACATGCTGGTTGATGCTTCCCTTCTGGCCTGTAGCAGGGTCTATAGCCCTCCTACGCGCGTCTCGGCTGCAGTGAATGACAATCTTAACACCGCCGTCATCCAGTTTAATTTCATTTACACGTTGCCCTTTGAGGCCTAAAATATGCTGCGAGATGTTGATTGTCATATACCTGCTCTATGTAAAGTTATCAGAAACCATACATATCAACAGGTTACTTGGCGGTCGGCATCTTTTTCTACTCAACAAAGCGGAGAAGAGCCAATTTGGCACTTCTCCGCTTTGTTGAGTAGATTTAGGATTTCAAATAGAGCATAGATTGATTATCTGGAATGGATGATTGTCTAATTTTGAGTTTGAAGTATTCGGTATCCTTGATGCCTCTGGCTCGCTTACGGATCATTCCTATACTGACATTACCAGCCTCTATCCTGGCGCTTGTGAGCTTGTGTTTGGCGTAGTTGCAGATGCCCACACAATGTTTCCGTAGGGATTTCGCGAACTTTTTTAGATAGAGCATCTGTGACTGATCTGCTATCAGGCACCAACGTTCCAGTTGCTCCGCCATCGCCTCAAATGAAGCGGCACTCCACAGCAGCTGAAGCTGTTCTTTCAAGACGTAAAGTGCATTCAGGTTGCTATTGCTCTCCAGCAACCTTTGCAGCTTGTCACTTTGTTTTTCACTCAACTTATCCGCATTTTTGAGCAACAGATAATGTGTCCCTTTCATCAACTCTTTACCACTTGGATCGGCCTTTCTGAACTCAAGTCGACGCTGATTATGGATAGCTTTGCTGTAGTTTTTCATGACGTGGAAACGGTCAAATACTATGTCGGCCAACGGCAAGGACTCTCTGACAGCCTTTTGGTAGGCAGGCCCCATATCCATCGCTACGGCCTTTATTTTGCAGGCTGTATCTGGTTGCAGTTGTTTCAAAAACCTTGAAAAAACCTCGGCAGTTCGGCCTGCTTCAACCCAGATCAGATGACCGCCAACCATATCGTAGACCACCGTCATGTAGTCATGACCTTTCGCCCGGGCAACTTCATCTACACCAATATATTCCAAGCCAGTTAGCTCTGCAGGATCAAGCGTAGGGAGAGTTTCAATAAGGTATGCCCTGTCGATATTCTTGACCGTTTCCCATCGTATATCCAAATGTCTGGAAACCGCTTGAATAGACATATGCCGACATAATCCACTGATCAGTCGGCAAAATCGGTGAGTGAAACGGCACCCTTTATCAACAAAATCACACCCCTCAATGCGGCGTTCGCCCTTGTTAATATAAACCTGCGCCAGCTCAATCTCGACCACACAAGGATACCCAAAAAGGGGGATGTCGTTTACTTGTCGGCGGACATGCTGGTTGATGCTTCCCTTCTGGCCTGTAGCAGGGTCTATAGCCCTCCTACGCGCGTCTCGGCTGCAGTGAATGACAATCTTAACACCGCCGTCATCCAGTTTAATTTCATTTACACGTTGCCCTTTGAGGCCTAAAATATGCTGCGAGATGTTGATTGTCATATACCTGCTCTATGTAAAGTTATCAGAAACCATACATATCAACAGGTTACTTGGCGGTCGGCATCTTTTTCTACTCAACAAAGCGGAGAAGAGCCTTTTTCTTTTACTATTCACCCTAAATTTTAGCTGTAGGCGGTAATGTCGCACTTTAGTTTAGAGGGAGCTGAGTGTGTTCTCTAAGTCGAGAAAGCTATCGATAACGGCGTCAGGATTTAGGGCGCGTGCTGCATCCGTACCATAGCCATGGGTGAAAAGTACGGATGGAATACCAGCATTTTGTGCCGCTAGAACATCGTTTACCCCGTCTCCGAGCATGATCGCATGATCAGCTTCAACGTTTATTTCTTGGAGTAAATTTAGAATATGAGCTGCATGAGGTTTTTTAACTGAATAACTATCACCACCAACAGCCTTTTCAAAAAGCTCATCTAATTTGAATATATCAATTAACTCTACTGTTGGGGCATAGGGCTTGTTGGTGCAGATCACCAAGCGCCAGCCCTGAGCCTTGAGCTTGATAAGTGTTTCTAATACGTGGGGATAAAGGCAAGTTTCAACTGCAAGATTTTCATCGTAAATGGCTAGAAATTTTTCAACCTTTTCTTTTAGACTTGCTTGAGTAAGGGGCTCACCCGTTGCTGCATATCCTCGTTCAACAAGCTTTGTCGCGCCATCTCCGATCATGTTTGTCACTTCGGCGAGGTCAGGCTCTCTTCTCCCTTCGCTTTTTAGTAACTTTTGCAGGGAGAGGGCAAGATCTGGTGCACTATTAATGAGGGTGCCATCTAGATCAAATACCAATACATTGCGTTTCGCCATTATATAAAACCAGACATTCATAACTAAATTTGGGATTAGAGGCTAAACAGCATGGTTTTATGACGCAAGACAAGAGTAACGTCTTTCCTATAATACCATTGAAACAATTAGTAATAATTTGTAACACGCAGAAATAATTGGTGATTTGAGAGAGGTGAGGCTTTATGGCATTTATTGGCAGCTACAATTTTGCCTGATTCTTTCCTTACTATTTGTTGTAATAGTTGATCCTGTGGAGTGCAGAAGGTAAGCACAGGGTCTATCTTCGCGATTAGTGACTTTTGAGGACCAATGAGTAAACGTAAACTAGCCGTAATCGTTCTGGCCGCAGGCCAGGGAACCCGCATGAAATCGAAAATGCCAAAGGTCTTACATGCCTTGGCAGGAAAGCCGATGCTTTCCCACGTCTTGGGAGGTGTTGAAAAGCTCTCTCCTGAGAGGGTTGTTGTGGTCGTGGGGCCCGACGCGAAATCGGTGGAACAAGTTGCGGTTCCACATAAGACAGTCGTTCAAAATGATCGTTTGGGCACTGGGCATGCTGTAAAGCAGGCTTTTGAAGCTCTTGAGGGTTTTTGCTCTGAAGGTGACCAAGCCGATATTATGGTGATTTTTGGGGATACGCCTCTTATCAGGTCTGAAACTTATGAACAAATGGTCGCTCTGCGACGTTCTGATACTGGCCCTACGCTTCTTGGACTTGCTTTTAAGCCAGCAGAAGCTGGTCGCTATGGTCGGGTAAAACAAGATGAGCAAGGTCGCGTTATTGGAATCATTGAACACGCCGACGCAAGTGATGAAGAAAAAGAAATCGATCTTTGCAATGCCGGCATACTTTTAGGTGATGGGCCAACGGTATGTCGCCTGATCAACCAACTGGATAACAATAATGCTCAGGGCGAATATTATCTTCCCGTAATTTTCGATTTTGCTTATGCAGAAGGATTGGAAACTCGGGCGGTAGAAGCTAGCGAAGAGGAGGTTATGGGTATCAATTCACGCCTAGAACTCGCCGCGGCGGAACTTGTTTTACAAAAACGACTACGTGAAGAGGCTATGGCGCAAGGGGTTACATTAATAGATCCTTCTACGACATGGCTTTCGATAGATACCAAGTTCGGCCGGGATATCATTATCGAACCGTCAGTTTTCATTGGTCCTAATGTCGTGATAGCTGATGATACAACGATTAAAGCCTTTAGCCATATTGAAGGCGCCACAATCGGAGAGGCTGCTATAATCGGCCCCTACGCACGATTGCGCCCAGGAACTGTCATAGGACGTGGCAGTAAAGTTGGTAATTTTGTTGAGACTAAAAACGCTGTCCTTGATGATGGTGCCAAGGTCAATCATTTGAGTTACATCGGCGATGCAGAAGTTGGTGCAAAGGCCAATATTGGTGCTGGTACAATTACATGTAATTATGATGGTTTCAACAAATGGAAAACCACGATCGGTGAGGGAGCCTTTATTGGCTCGAACACGGCTTTGGTTGCGCCGGTTGATATTGGCGCAGGAGCCATCGTGGGCGCAGGTAGTACTGTGACCAAATCCGTAGCCGATGATGCTCTAGCTGTCGTCCGTGGGCGACTACTTGATAAGGCTGGCGCTGGAGCAAGTTTCCGTGCCGGTCGGAAAAAAATCAAAGAGAAAAAATTGGCTGATCAGAATTCAGGTCACAATTCAAACAAGAACAACGAAGATAATAAAGGCTAAGGACTATGTGTGGAATTATCGGTATTATCGGCACCAAGCCTGTTGTTCCTTTGTTACTGGATGGCTTAAAACGTTTGGAATATCGTGGATATGATTCCGCCGGGATCGCGACACTTGTAGAGGGTGGCTTAGAGCGTCGTCGTGCACAGGGCAAACTGATTAACCTCCAAAATCGTGTTGAAGAAGAACCTTTGAGCGGGATGACGGGTATTGGTCACACTCGCTGGGCAACACACGGTCGTCCAAATGAAGTTAATGCTCATCCGCATGCCAGCGATCTTGTATCTCTTGTTCACAACGGCATTATTGAAAATTTTCAAGAGTTACGTGCCGAGTTGGATGCTAAAGGGCAAACCTTCACGACGGAGACGGATACCGAAGTCGTTGTTCATTTGATATCAAGTTATCTTCGCGATGGTTTGTCGCCTGAAGAGGCGGTGCATACCACCTTAAAGCGTCTAGAAGGTGCGTTTGCGCTCGCAATTGTTTTTGCTGGGCGTGAAGACCTGATGATCGGCGCACGCCGAGGAAGTCCTCTTGCTGTCGGTTATGGTGATGGTGAGATGTACTTGGGCTCTGATGCTCTTTCTCTATCTCACCTTACGGATCGTATATGTTACCTTGAAGAGGGTGATTGGGTTGTTCTGGATAACGATGGTGCCACTATTCGAGATCTCGAGGGTAAGCTTCTTAATCGAGAGGTGATCCAAACAGCTGTATCTGGTGCCATGGTGGGTAAGGGACAGTACCGTCACTTCATGCAGAAAGAGATTTACGAACAGCCTGCTGTAATTGGGGATACGCTTCATACTTTCTTTAACCCACTGGCGCGATCAATTCAGCTGCCTGAGTTTCCGTTTGATCTCGCGGATATTTCCAGGCTGACGATTGTGGGTTGTGGGACAGCGTCACTTGCTGGGATGGTCGCGAAATATTGGCTAGAGCAAGAAGCTCGTCAGTTGGTTGAAGTCGACATTGCTTCAGAGTTTCGCTATCGTGAAGCGCCTCTTCCTGAAAAAGGTGTGAGCCTGTTTATCTCGCAATCTGGCGAGACCATTGATACGCTTGCTGCACTTCGCTATGCAAAATCGCAAGGTCAAAAAATTATATCTGTGGTCAATGTTCCTGAATCTACTATCGCCCGTGAATCAGACATGGTGTTGCCAACACTCGCCGGTCCTGAGATCGGGGTTGCATCAACCAAAGCCTTTACCACACAGCTCACGGTTCTTGCTTGCCTTGCAATAGGTATAGGACGGGCCAAAGGGACCATAAGCGCAGAACGTGAGGCTGAGCTCTCCACTGCGTTAACAGAAATTCCAGCGCGTGTTGCAGAGATACTCAATACCGACGATACCATACGCAAAATTTCAGCAGACGTCAGTGAAGCACGAGATGTGCTCTATCTTGGTCGTGGGAACTTGTACCCCATGGCGATGGAAGGAGCGCTGAAGCTTAAAGAAATTAGTTATATCCATGCGGAAGGATATGCTGCAGGTGAGATGAAACACGGACCGATTGCTCTGATCGATGAGAACGTTCCTGTTATTGCCTGTGCCCCAAGTGGCCCTCTGATGGAGAAAACGATCTCTAACCTTCAGGAAGTACATGCCCGAGGTGGTCAGATTATTCTTTTCTCAGATAAAGAAGGCGTGGAACGTGCAGGTGATATCGCCAAACATGTGGTTGTTTTACCAAAGGTAGATCCATTTGTTGCACCAATACTCTACGCCCTTCCGATACAGTTGTTGGCTTATCATACTGCCGTTATCAAAGGAACCGACGTGGATCAGCCGAGGAATCTCGCTAAATCTGTAACCGTTGAATAGGGTATGAGCGAGACCGTATCTATCATACGCGCTGATGAGCATAACGTTCATGAAGCTGCTGGAGTATTTGATCTATTTCGTCAGCACTATGGCGAAACGTCCGATTATAAGACCTGTGTCGAGTTCTTGGTTGATCGGCAAAAAGCTACAGAATCTATCGTGTTTTTCGCTAAAGATCATGATGGTGACGTTGTTGGCTTTACCCAACTCTATCCGATATTTTCTTCAGTGCCTTTTCGACGAGACCTGTTTTTAGGCGATTTATTTGTCGTAGAAACCGCACGAGGTAATGGTGTTGGGCGGAGGCTACTTGAGGCCGCAAAGAAATACGGAAATGAGGTTGCGTCTAAAGGTATTCTCTTAACTACGGATATAGAGAATGCCAACGCTCAGGAGCTCTATAAATCTTTTGGGTTTGAGCCTGATACAGGAAATCGCTATTATTATCTGACCCTTTGATAGGGCCTTGTTCTATATGGATTATTACAAGCAGGCCCACAGTTTATTCGATCGAAGTGTACCGTTGAGAGAAATAGTTTCTAATGCCTGAAATTAATTTTAGCATTTAACCCTTGGTAGAGAACATGACGATAGAAATTATCAAAGCAAATACGAAGACGATCCCAAAAGTCACCGGTGTTTTTGACCTCTACCGTCAATTTTATGGCCAAGATAGTAATCTAGGTGGTTGTGAGGCCTATTTAACTCAACGTCAAGAGGCCGGTGAAGCTACAGTATTTTTCGCACAAAATGCCAATGGCGAAGTCCTCGGTTTTACGCAGATATATCCAACCTTTTCTTCCGTGTCCTTGCGCCGTGATTTGGTTTTGAATGATTTGTTTGTTCTCGAAACTGCAAGAGGGCAAGGCGTTGCACGTAAGCTCCTTCAAGCTGCTAGGGATCATGCCCTAGAGGTGGGCTCAAAAGGGATTTTGTTGGAGACGGATATCATCAATACCAAAGCTCAGGCACTCTATGAATCATTTGGTTTTGAGCGTGTAACAGATCACTTCTTTTATTATTTAACGGTATAAGATTTAAACGGTTTTAAGCTCTAGAAGTATCGGCTGGTGATCAGAGGCATCGGTCTCTTTTTGGACGGAAATCTTCTTGACCATTGCAGAGAGATCCCTGCTTAAGAAAAAGAAATCTCGACAGTGAGGGCCTTCAGGCCATTGGTCAGCGTCATGGATGCCGCAGGTTGGGTCATGATCATTTCCGCTATAGATTACGCGCCAGCCATCAAGGTAGTGATTGTCCCCTCCAAGAGTTCTAGCTGTTAGCAACCGATAGACGTCATCATCGACGAGTGCATTAAAATCCCCGCAAATGATATTGCGTTCTGGTCTTGCAAAGTCCGAATAGGGACCGCTTTCTGGCGCAGTTAGACCATAGGATTTATTGCTGATTATATCTGCCTGTAACCCTCGCAGGTGTTCTATCTGTGCCAGCCTTTGTTCTTCGCAATGGTATTCCAGGTGTGTCGTCGTTATGCGTAAGGGGCCGTCGGGCAGTTCCACAACGATTTCCACGGCTTGTCGTGGCATATGTTTGCAGGGCGTTGGGGGAGAGGGCTGTGGCAATAGATGATTAAAGGTTTGGATGATGGGCAAACGCGAGAGCACCATATTACCAAACTGCCGACGTTTATTCTCTTCATTGTGCCAACGATTTATCGCGGCACCGAATATAGGATGATGTTCAGGAAACAATTGCGATAATTCCGCGACCTGATCCGCGCCTAACCCCATATCTAGTTCAGGATCAAAGCGAGCAACTTCTTGCAGGCAGATGATATCAGGATCCCCAAAAGATTTTATCACTTCTGCTGTGCGATTGAGATCAACCCGGTTATCGATCCCTAAGCCACACTGGATATTCCAACTCAAAATTTTTGTCACTTGATACCTGCGTGCATGAAGGATTGAACGAATTGACGCTGGAACAATAAGAAGGCAACCAGCAAGGGAGCCACAGCTAACAGGGTTCCGGCAGTAATGATTGACCAGTCCACGCCAGATTCCGGTGCGCCAAAAATGGCGAGGCCTACCGTGAGGGGGCGCGTGGTCACCGAGTTGGTGATCACCAAAGGCCAGAGGAAGTTATTCCAGTGATAACTTATTGATACCAAGCCAAAGGCAACATAAGTAGGCCGTGCTAGGGGGACGTATACTTTCCACAGGATCTGCAACATTGAACAGCCTTCAATCCGAGCAGCATCTTCAAGTTCATGTGGGATGGTTTTGAAGGTTTGTCGTAGGAGGAAAATACCAAAGGCACTCGCCATATAAGGAAGTCCAACACCGATAATCGTGTCCACGAGATCAAGGTTACTCATGGTTACGTAGTTCTCAACGATGAGCACTTCGGGCATGATCATGAGTTGAACCAAAACCAGGGCAAATGCGATGGACTTGCCGGGAAAATCAAACCGGGCGAAGGCATAAGCTGCCAAAGTACAGAGAAAGAACTGGGCGATCAAAATACTGGTCACGAGCATAAACGTGTTTAGGAAATAGCGTGCGAAAGGCGCTTGTTCCCAGGCGACGGCAAAGTTCTCTAATGTCAGAGGTGCGAAAAGATCAAACTTTGTTGCATATTCCGGTGGATGAAAGGCAGACCAAAAAGCGTATATCAACGGTAGCATCCAGAGGAATGCCAGGAAGTACGCGGCGCCAGTTTCCAGCCGTAGGCCTAAGCTCATTTTCAGGTTTGATGTGCTCACTGGTAATGAACCTTCTTATCAAGGAATACAAACTGGCTGATGGCAATTACGGCCAATGCACCAAGTAAAACAACCGTCAGGGTTGAGGCGTAAGCTTGGTCTAGGAAGCTGAAAGCCACTTCGTATATGTAATAGAGTAATAGAGAGCTGGCGTTGTCCGGACCGCCCTTGGTGAGGATGAAGAGCTGATCAACAAGCTTGAAAGAATTAATCACCGCATTGATGAGAACGAACAAAGTTGTTGGCATGAGCAGAGGAAACATGATGCGGCGGAAATAGTACCAGCGACTTGCGCCCTCTAATCTGGCGGCTTCTTCCAGTTCAGGCGAGAGTGTTTGCAGAGCGGCCAGGTAAAAAATCATAAAGAAACCAGCCTCTTTCCACACCGTAATCGCAATGATGCACCCCAAAACGGTATCTGGATCGCCGAGCCAGTTGTGGCTGGCAAAACCAAAAGAACTTGAGATCTGATCAATCAGACCAATTTCTGGTGTGTAGAAAAACAACCAGATATTAGCGACGGCGATCATCGGCAACATGGTCGGGATAAAGAAGCTCATCCGGGTAAGGGATTTGAATTTGAGATGACCATTTACCCAAATCGCCATGAGAAGGGCGAGGGCAATAGATGTGGGAATGGTAAAGATTGCATAGATGACGTTGTTCCAGGCGACTTTCCAAAACACCTCATCCTCAAGCATGTATTCATAATTTTCCAAACCGACGAATTCAGAAGACCTCAAAGCTGTACCCTGAGAAAAGAAGCTTTTTGCGAGGGTGGCTATGGTTGGGTAATAGGTAAAAGCAACCAGAAATACGATTGCAGGCAGTAAAAGTAGCCAGCCATAGAGTTGATTTTGTGAAGTCTTCATTGTCATCGGAGAAACCGCACTTGTGTTTGAGCGAGAAAGTCCCGGAGATGTGCAATGACATCTCCGGGCAGTGTGGGGCTTAAGGCTTAACGGTAGCGCTTAAGCAGACGATCGGCTTGTTTTTGAGCACTTCCAAGAGCTTCTTCGGGGGTTTTTGACCCGATCAGAGCAGCTTGGATCGCGTCGTCTAGAAGCTTTCGTACACGACCATTTTGATAAGTGGAGAGTTCAGCTGTGGCGAATTCTAATTGATCACGGGCAACCGCTGCAGGTGGGAAGTCTGAAACATATTTTTTCATATCAGCAGTCGCATAGGCATCCGGTCTTGTTCCAAGGTAACCGGTCTTCATGCTCCATTCAGCGGTACGTGTTGGCTCGGTAAGGAAGCGGATCAATTTAATGGTCGCTTTACGTTCTTCTGGTGATGTTTTCTCAAAAATGTAGAAGTTACCACCACCTGTTGGTGTGCCTCGACGTTTTTGAGCGGGAAGCATCGCCACACCGAAATCAAATTTGGCATTCTTCTTTACGGCACTGAGATTACCCGTTGAGTGCCACATCATTGCAGTTTTGCCTTCGAGGAAGTTCTGACGAAGTGTACCCCACTCAATGGTGCCTGCAGGCATGATGCCGTGTTTAGTGCCGAGATCTTTCCAAAACTCTAAAGCTTCTACAGTTGCAGGCGCATCAAAATAAGTTTCATTGCCATCACTGTTCATAAGGACTTGGTTGTTTTGCATGCTAAGCGCGCCGAACATCCAATAAGGGTAACCGGTTGAAGGGATCATGGCGCCCCATTGTCCGTCCTTGGTTAGTTTTTTTCCTGTTGAGATAAGATCATCCCATGTGGCAGGAGGTGTTTCGGGATCAAGGCCTGCGGCACGGAAGGCGTCTTTGTTGTAATACATAACGATGGTTGAGCGCTGGAACGGAATGCCCCAAGTCTTGCCCTGTGTCTCACCATTTTCCATCAGGGCGGGGTAAAAACTCTTCAGCCAAGCTTTTTCTTCCTTCGTTTCAACCACATCATCAAAGGCAACAATCGCACCCTGTTCTATGAGTTCGTAAGTATCGATTGAGAACATAACGGAAGTTTGTGCAGGTTTACCACTTTTCAAAGCAGCAAGGGCTTTGATCCGGGCATCGTTATAATTGCCGGCATAAATGGCATTTACTTTGATGTCGGGATTGGCTTTCTCAAAGTCGTCGATCATTCCATCAACGATGTTCGTTAATGGTCCGCCAACAGCAACCGGATAGTACATTGTCAATTCAACAGCACTCGCCGCCGTCGTCAGGCCTAAGCCCAGGGTTGTTGCGATTGCCAGTTTCCCAGCTGTTCGCTTTAGTGTCTTCAGCATGGTGTAGTCCTCTTATGATTGAGGAAGACCGTACTTCCGGCTTCCTTTCCAGTCCCCGTCCACCGAAGTGTGAAAAGGGTATTTACAAGGCACTAGATGTCGAGTGCCTGAATTCCATCAATTCGTTTGCCTGTTGAACGTTCAAAAATGTGAACGTCCTCTTTTGACCAGCTCAATTTCGTGAGGGTTGGCTTTGTTATCGTCACTCTTCCAGGGGTTCTTACGAGTATTTCCTGCTGATTTACTTTAGCTGTAACCACGGTGTCAGCCCCGAGGTAATCGGCCGAAATAAGTTCTGCATCCAGACCTGTACTATCTGAGAGTTTGATGTCCTCTGGACGAACCCCAACGAGGAAATCATCGGAAGAACAGGTGAGAAGGGGGGAGCTTATCTCGCCCTTGACGCTATCAATCAGGTTCATAGGAGGGGTGCCTATAAAGGCAGCAGAAAAAGTGGTCGCTGGTTTGTTGTAGAGTTCGTCTGGAGTACCTTCTTGCTCAATCCGGCCCTCTCGCATGAGGATGACTTTATCCGCCATACTCATGGCCTCTGCTTGGTCATGGGTGACGTAAATCACTGTCATTTTCAAACGTTGTTGTAGGGCGCGGATTTCAACGCGCATAACGTGACGTAATTTTGCATCCAGATTGGAAAGTGGCTCATCCATCAAACAGATCGGATTTTCAGCGATGATGGCACGTGCCAAAGCAACCCGTTGGCGCTGGCCACCAGAGAGTTGAGCCGGTTTTCTATCGAGCAAGTTATGGAGGCCGACTTGCTCAGCTACTCTGCCCAAGCGTTGTTGTTGAACTGCTTTTGGTGTTTTTCGAACCTTGAGGCCAAAAAGAATGTTCTCTTCAACACTGAGATGTGGAAAAAGAGCGTAATTTTGGAAAACCATTGAGAGGTTTCGATCAGCTGGAGGTGCAGAAGTCATATCCACCCCGCCAATGGTCAATTCACCTGCGCTGATATCTTCCAAGCCAGATATCATCCGTAAGGATGTGGATTTTCCGCATCCCGAAGGTCCAAGCAATACGGCGAAAGTACCTTCTTCAACCTTGAAGGATACGCCGCTGACGGCTGTGGTGTCGCCCCACTTTTTACTAATATCTTGTAGTTCTATGGCCGACATAATTACTTTAGCCTTTCGGTTTTTTTGTCTTTGCAGCGGCTCTGTTGCGAAAACATGCTGCCTGTATAGGGGCGAAATATGTAACTATTGTGTACATAAAATTACACTAATGTAAACAAACTTACATTTATAAATTTAGTTATTCAGCCTCAAAATTCTGAGACAGTACCAAAAAAATGTGCGGAATTTCAGGAGTTAAGTTGCGATATGGAGTTCAGTATTGGACTTTTTTATGGCGTCGATAATCGTTTGTGGGGGCTTTTTATCAGTGAAAATTCCGTCAACCTCTGACGCTTGTGCAAAAGGCATCATTGCATCAGCATTGAATTTGGAATGGTCAGCTGCAGCAAACTTGTAGCGCGATATTTCAAGGGCTGCTCTTGAGGCTTGAGCATCTCGGTAATCGTAATCCAATAACTGACCATCGTCAGTTATTGTGCCGATTCCAAAGATGCCATAACCAACGCGAAAGCTTTTTAAAAACTCGGTCGTGGTCTCGCCTGCAATGGCTCTGTCTTTGTTGCGGACAAGCCCTCCAGGGAGAATTATTTCAAAATCTGTTTTTTCGCAAAGTATTGAAACAACACCAATATGGTTGGTTAGAATTCGTAATCCCTCGTGATTTACCAAAGCTTCGGCAACAGCTTCCATCGTTGTGCCAATATCGATAAATAAGGACGAGCCGTTGGGAATGTTTTTTGCAATTTCTTTCCCGATTCTAGCCTTTTCCTGTGCATTCCTCACTTTGCGATTGGGATATGCTAGCCCATCAATCCCTGCGGGAAGACCCGCGCCACCAAAGTGGCGTTGTAGTAAATTTTTCTCACTTAAATAGATAATATCCCGTCGAACAGTTTGTTGCGACACACCAAACTTGTCAGCGAGCATCTCAATCGAGGCAAACCCTCTTTCGCGGACCAGATCAATTATCTGATCTTGACGATTGTTAACGCCTAAACGGTTTTGATCAGCCACGAAATTTACTCATATTGTTAAGGTATTTTCTTTGGATAATATATTTCTATTTGTCTGGAATGTAAACTTTCTTACATTTTTGATGAATTTTTATGTTTTGTCTCTGTCATCACTGAATGGTTTTAAGCGTTACATAGGGGAGCTCTCAAACCGACCCGAATTAGCCAAAATTTCTGTCTTGAATAAGGCAGAAGAACATCTGCTCTCTATTGAATTTTAAGCACGAGCACCCACTTTATTCTAGGAGAATGTATCTGCCCTAATTCGTAGATACGGATAGTTGATGTGCTCCATCTAAAATTTTGTTTGATTTTATTTACAATAAACAAAAGTCACTTGGAATAAGACAGTAGAATGGTTGATTTGAATAAGTTAAGAACCTTCACAGTCGTGGCTGATGAGGGCTCTATCACTAAGGCTGCGGAGCGACTTTATCGGACGCAACCTGCAATAAGCGCGCAATTAAAAGACATCGAAGAAGATACGGAACTCGTATTGTTTGAACGAAAAAATTCAAAAATATATTTAACAAAAGAGGGTAAGTGCTTATTTGAATATGCCCAAGAGCGAATTAAGGAAATTGATGCTGTGGTCGATTGCTTACGCAATCATCGACAGAACTTAGAAGGCACAATTCGTTTGGGTGTTCAGTTCGAGTTAACAACATATTTAATACCTGACATTGTTCATGAATTTAAAAAGCTACACCCAAAAGTACGTCTTGAGATCTTAGAGCTTGGTCATGACGAACTTGAAGGTAGCCTCTTGAACAACGATGTTGATGTTGGTCTGACGATTATCCTCAAACAACCAAGTTTTTTTGAAACCCATTCTTTTTATACTTTTGAAAGATCACTCGTCGCGTCTGCAAGTTACCTAAATACATTGCCGCCCATAAAAACTTATGAAGATATAATTGATCTTGAAATTATTGGGGCTTCAAAACGTCTTTCTGACTTTAGAGTTTGGCTTAAAATCAACAAGCAGAACCATGTAGCTAAGCAACTTGATAGCGTATCAAAGCTAGTGACAGTTAAAGAAACCGAAACAATGCATAGCTTGATCAGAAAAGGAGCTGGCATAGGGTTTTACGATAGCTTTAAACTCGAAGAAAAATTGAGTGAAAATGAGGTTGTGAAAATTTTTCCTGAATCGAAACCAATTAAGATAACTGTCGATATAACGCGACGGAAAACAAGAACTCAAAATGTGCTCTTAGATGAGTTTCACGAGTTTTTAATTGAAAGAGCCAGTTAAGCTACTGAGCTCTAAAAATAGCGATATAGCGAGGCAACAGTTTTAAAGACTCATAGCTTCTGTCCTGCTATGTATATTTAGCTTTTTGTATATCGATTTTAACTGAACCTTGACTGTTCCCTCAGATTTTCTCGTGGTATTCGCAATCTCTTTATTACTCATCCCCTTTTTCAATAACGCAAAGATTTGATTTTCTTTGTAGGTGAGCTGGAATTGAGAAAAAGAATATTCCAGGTGATGCGGTTCTTTGTTTTCCAATAAAGATTCTGCAGAAAATAACGAGTTCATTAGGTTGACCAGCCCGTCAATTGGCTTGTTTATAGAATAAATCGCATTCATGTTTAAGTTATCGATAATATGCGGAGGGCAGGTCTTTTCATCTGTAATTAAAATTATTTTGGCACTTCTCCGCTTTGTTGAGTAGATTTAGGATTTCAAATAGAGCATAGATTGATTATCTGGAATGGATGATTGTCTAATTTTGAGTTTGAAGTATTCGGTATCCTTGATGCCTCTGGCTCGCTTACGGATCATTCCTATACTGACATTACCAGCCTCTATCCTGGCGCTTGTGAGCTTGTGTTTGGCGTAGTTGCAGATGCCCACACAATGTTTCCGTAGGGATTTCGCGAACTTTTTTAGATAGAGCATCTGTGACTGATCTGCTATCAGGCACCAACGTTCCAGTTGCTCCGCCATCGCCTCAAATGAAGCGGCACTCCACAGCAGCTGAAGCTGTTCTTTCAAGACGTAAAGTGCATTCAGGTTGCTATTGCTCTCCAGCAACCTTTGCAGCTTGTCACTTTGTTTTTCACTCAACTTATCCGCATTTTTGAGCAACAGATAATGTGTCCCTTTCATCAACTCTTTACCACTTGGATCGGCCTTTCTGAACTCAAGTCGACGCTGATTATGGATAGCTTTGCTGTAGTTTTTCATGACGTGGAAACGGTCAAATACTATGTCGGCCAACGGCAAGGACTCTCTGACAGCCTTTTGGTAGGCAGGCCCCATATCCATCGCTACGGCCTTTATTTTGCAGGCTGTATCTGGTTGCAGTTGTTTCAAAAACCTTGAAAAAACCTCGGCAGTTCGGCCTGCTTCAACCCAGATCAGATGACCGCCAACCATATCGTAGACCACCGTCATGTAGTCATGACCTTTCGCCCGGGCAACTTCATCTACACCAATATATTCCAAGCCAGTTAGCTCTGCAGGATCAAGCGTAGGGAGAGTTTCAATAAGGTATGCCCTGTCGATATTCTTGACCGTTTCCCATCGTATATCCAAATGTCTGGAAACCGCTTGAATAGACATATGCCGACATAATCCACTGATCAGTCGGCAAAATCGGTGAGTGAAACGGCACCCTTTATCAACAAAATCACACCCCTCAATGCGGCGTTCGCCCTTGTTAATATAAACCTGCGCCAGCTCAATCTCGACCACACAAGGATACCCAAAAAGGGGGATGTCGTTTACTTGTCGGCGGACATGCTGGTTGATGCTTCCCTTCTGGCCTGTAGCAGGGTCTATAGCCCTCCTACGCGCGTCTCGGCTGCAGTGAATGACAATCTTAACACCGCCGTCATCCAGTTTAATTTCATTTACACGTTGCCCTTTGAGGCCTAAAATATGCTGCGAGATGTTGATTGTCATATACCTGCTCTATGTAAAGTTATCAGAAACCATACATATCAACAGGTTACTTGGCGGTCGGCATCTTTTTCTACTCAACAAAGCGGAGAAGAGCCCGTAAATTCTTCGACACCACCTTCGTAGTCACCGGCAGTTGCGCCAACCCAGGTATTCAACCCGGGGGCAATTTCATAACCAACGCCAGCTGAATAGGCGATGCTTTCATTGTTGATTCCATTGTCTCCATCAAATTCAGACCAAGCTGCACCAACGGAGAATCCCCAAGGACCAGTGCTGTATGATAGACCAACGTCAACAGTATCCATTTCGCTGGTATCTTCTGTGTCTTCATGAATAGCACCTACTGCAGCTTTAAACCCTGCATAGCCAACCATCAGGCCGCCACCAACAGCGTAATAAGTATTATCAGAGGACCCGGAAGACGGAACTTCGTGAGTAGCACCGATTAATGCGGCATCAATAGAGAAGTCGTTGAATGATCCTGAGTAATTAAGTCCGCCATCGAAATGGTTTTCGATGCTCGTGCTATCTGCACTAATGGTTTGTCCTGAATCACTATCGGGGACAAAAGATACACCGGCTTTGAAACCATTATATGTTGGGGTGAAATAAGTTATCTTGGTCGCGTCAGAAGTATCACTGAAGTCTGCGGCAGTACGACCCAGCGAGCCATCATTTTCCAATGCAGATAGGCCACCAGTATAGTTACCGAACATACCGTATTCAAAACCGACTGAAGTTCCAGAAACCATCATGCGGTCACCTGCTGAATCTTGATCACCAAGTTCGACTTTACCAAAATCGCCTTCTACAAAAATGTGATTTTCGTCAGTGTTATTATCTGAGCTCTGATCAGTTTCAAGCTGTACATGAAGACCATAAGTAAGGCCGTTATCAGCAGTTTGAGAAGCGTTTAAATGGATTTCTGAGTTTGTATTAAAATCCAACCCACCGTTTGTGTCTCCACCAGCAACATCACCTTCAACGCCTGTAGAAGACACATTAAACTCTGTATAAGCTGACCACTTAATTTGAGTTTCTTCCGCTGATGCCGTCGTTATAAAAGAAACTCCAGCAACAAGTGCCGAGCTCGCAAGCAACATTTTTTTCATTTACTTAGATCTCCGTTGGATAAGCGATTAATTGAGTTATATCGCGCCATTTTTGAAATTAGCTTCGGAGAGTTAGCAATTATCTTTAAGTATAATCTATACCTCTTCGGGGGTATTGAAATTGAAAAATAGATAACTACAGGATTAAAGCGTTAATGAAGCGTGTTTTTATTACTAAGTAATTTCAATGTGTTGGTATGGGGTTCTGTGGGCGTATTGCGTAAAATACATCTTGGGAGTGTGGTTATTTTTTTGCCTAAAAATTACCATTATTGTTTTGTGTGCGTAATTATTTGGTCTTTAAGAGCAGTGTATAGGGGGGGCTCATTGAGATGGGTTAGAAACCTGATGAGGTTTTATGCCCTTTATTGCTGATGAAAAATTGTTCCCTTACAAAGGTAAAAATACTTAAAAGCGCCTTGTAGGATCCCTGTAGCTTGGATAGCGTTCACTAATACTTTTATGTCGTGTCTTTCTGAAGGTTTCTTTTAGCTTCAGTTTTGATATGTAATTGCACTCAGGAATCTGTTTTATGTCTCTCACCCTCAGAGATAGCTCCCTATTTCGGCAACAGGCTATTATCGATGGTAACTGGGTAGATGCTGATTCGGGGCGCCATGTTCCCGTTCATAATCCGGCAACTAATGATGTTCTCGGGCAAATGCCGTGGATGGGGGCGGTTGAGACCCGTCGGGCGATAGAGTGTGCTGAACGTGCCCTTGTCGGATGGAAAAAGTTGCTTGCCAAAGAGCGCGCTACAATATTAAGGCACTGGTGCAATTTGATCATTGAGCACAAAGAAGATCTTGCTCAAATAATGACGGCGGAACAAGGCAAACCCCTGGCCGAATCAAGAGGTGAAATTACGTCATCGGCAGGTTATATCGAGTGGTTTGCTGAAGAAGCCAAGCGGACATATGGGGAAACAATTCCTGCAGGAAACAAAAACCAGCAACTGCTGACCATAAGACAGCCAATTGGGGTGGTCGCCGCGATTACGCCCTGGAATTTTCCCGCTCAGATGATCGCTCGTAAATGCTCTCCTGCTCTTGCAGCTGGCTGTACTGTGGTTATCAAACCAGCTCCTCAAACACCCTATTCGGCTTTGGCCTTGGCGGCTTTGGCACAAAGGGCGGGCCTACCTGATGGTGTGTTGAATATCGTTACGGGCAAAGCGGGTGAAATTGGGGATGAAATGACGGCGAATCCTGCGGTTCGGAAGTTGTCTTTCACGGGCTCTACAGTTGTCGGTAAAGTTTTGATGGAAAAGTGCGCACTTACCGTTAAACAGGTCTCCATGGAGCTTGGAGGTAATGCACCTTTTATTGTGTTTGATGATGCAAATCTGGATCTCGCGGTACGCCACGTCATGGCAAGTAAATTCCGGAATTCAGGACAGACCTGTGTCTGCGCTAATCGTATTATGGTTCAAAGTGGTGTTTACGAAGAGTTCGCCGGAAAACTCGCTCAGGCAGCGAAACAAATGAAGGTTGGCCCTGGGGATAATGAGAATGTCACTCTTGGTCCTCTCATTGATGACCGTGCCATTGATAAAGTCGATGGTCTGGTTAAAGATGCGCTTAACAAGGGGGCAAAAGCTCTCGTCGGAGGGGCTCCTCTGGACATTGGAGAGCTTTTTTATACGCCAACTGTCCTAACTGGTGTTACCCAAAATATGCAGGTGTTCCATAAGGAGATATTTGGCCCTGTAGCGCCGCTTTATCGTTTTGAGAGTGAAGATGAAGCCGTTGAACTGGCGAATTCCACTCGATATGGCCTTGCGGCTTACTTTTTCTCCCGGGATGTCGGGCGGGTATGGCGTGTTTCAGATGCTTTGGAATACGGTATGGTTGGGGCAAACAGCGGTACGCTTTCTTCTGAGGCAACGCCTTTTGGCGGAATAAAAGAATCTGGCATAGGGCGCGAGGGAGGAAAGTATGGCATTCAAGAATTTCTCGAAATTAAATACATCAATATGGGCTTGGAAGATTGAAGCGAGTCTGTAAGTGCATAAAAATACAAAAGTAGCCGAGATTTACGATTCTGGGTGTTTTGTGAATAAAAAGGGAAAGCCATGAAAAATCATAAGCTTATATTGGCAAAACGTCCGGACCCTACTGTTTCGGCCGATATCTTCCAACTTATTGAAGAGCAAGTTCCATCGCTGCGTGATGGACAATTTTTGGTTCGCAATCAGTATCTCTCTGTGGACCCTGCCATGCGTGGCTGGGTTATGGATATGCCCAATTATATTCCGCCAGTCGCTCTTGGGGACGTCATGCGGAGTTTTGCCGTAGGCGAAGTTATTGACAGTAAAAATCCTGATTTTAAGGTTGGAGAGACCGTGTACGGTCGCTTTGGCTGGCAAGAGATCGCCATAAGCGATGGGGCAGATGTGGAGCGAAAAGTCGACCCAAATGACGCCCCCCTTTCAGCCAACCTTCATGTTCTTGGTATGACGGGTGCTACGGCTTGGTTCGGCTTGACCGAGATAGGGAATCCCCAAGCAGGGGAAACGGTTGTAGTTTCAACGGCTGCTGGTGCTGTTGGGTCGATGGTCGGTCAGATAGCAAAAGCTCGTGGGTGTCGCATCATCGGGATTACTGGAAGTGATGAAAAAGCAACCCGTTGTCTTGAAGAGTTCGGGTATGATGCGGTTATTAATTACAAAACATGTGAAGATCTCTCTACTGAATTGGCTGCAGTATGTCCGAATGGGGTAGATGTTTATTTTGATAATGTTAGCGGGCCGATATCCGATAGCGTAATGAGTTTCTTCAATGTTGGTGCGCGGATGACGGTGTGCGGTGTAATCGGGATTTCCCCTGCGCACCTCAGTGGGCCACGCGTTGCGCGAACTCTGCTGGTTAAGCGGGCGAGAATGCAGGGGTTCCTTATTTTCGACCACATGCATAGATTGTCAGAAGCTGTAGAGGGATTATTGCCTCTCTATAAAGCCGGAAAATTAAATTTCAGCGAAGAGATTTATGAGGGGTTGGGGCAGGCGCCTGCCGGTCTTGAGAGCCTTCTTGCCGGAACCAATCAAGGTAAGGTTTTGGTAAAGTTGTAGGGTTAAAAAGTACAAGCACCATATGTCATGAAGGAATGCTATTTTTGGATGATTTTTCCAGGAAAACGCGTTCCTTCCTTGGCGATCCAGGTTATGAGATCTCCTTCAGCAGTCATGTCGTAACAAGTCCAGCCAAAAGGGCCCCATTGAGAGCAGTATTGGTTTCCTTGTACTGACCATTTTCCTTGCTCAGCATTGCGTCCTTTTGCTTGGTAGAGGGTTGTTCCATCAATTTTAAAGCTTTGACGAAACTCTGTTTTTCCGTTTTGGCGATGAACAACAACCTTGTCATTGAGGTAACTGCGTATTTCGTCACCGTTTAGTTTTTGCTCGGCACTTTGAGCAATGTCAGGCAAACTCATTAATACAAGCAGAGTGAAGAAGGTCGGTTTGAGGTTCATATGTCGCTCTTTTTTTATAAGTTTTACTGACTTCTTTATATAAAGCCTTTTGGAGTTTGGCTGCTCACGATTTTGTGTAATTTGTCATAACTCAATGAGATTAAGTGTTTAGCGTGATTTGTTGCAGGTGTCTTTTGCCAAAATCTTACCAGGAAAAATTAGGCCCTTTAAATTCCGTTCTTTAATTTCCATTTGGTCTGGCTTAGATATTGTTGCACAACTATTTTTATTTTCTTTAGGAGCTCAGTTCGATGCCGACCTATCATGATGACGATGTTCAATACGATTACGATTTATTTGTAATCGGTGGAGGGTCCGGTGGTGTTCGCGGTGCCCGTATGGCAGCTGCGACTGGTGCACGTGTGGCGTTGGCCGAAGAATATCGTTATGGCGGTACCTGTGTTATTCGTGGTTGCGTCCCGAAAAAACTGTTCTCTTATGCCAGTCATTTTCATGAAGAATTTGAAGACGGTGTAGGCTTTGGTTGGTCTGTTGGGGAAACTTCATTTAACTGGAAGACCTTGATTTCAAACAAAGACAAAGAGATTGATCGCCTCGAAGATATTTACAAATCTATCTTAAAGAGCGCGAATGTTACCCGTTATGACGGGCGGGCTGTTTTGGAAGATCGTCATACTGTACGTGTAGGTGATCAAACATATACGGCGAATAAAGTTCTACTCGCACCAGGTGGGCACGTTGTCTTTCCTGACGGCGCAGGATGGGAGCATGCAATCAGCTCTAACGAAGCCTTTCATCTTGATGAACTTCCTAAGCGTGTTGTGGTTTATGGCGGCGGGTACATTGCTGTTGAATTTGCCGGCATCTTCAATGGTCTTGGATCCGAGGTCACTCAAGTTTATCGTGGTGATGCACTGCTCCGTGGGTTCGATCGGGATGTCCGTGAATTCCTAGGCGCTGAAATGGAGAAAAAGGGCATTACTCTTGAGCTCAACCTGACTATTGAAGGAATTGAAAAGGTCGAAACCGGTCTTCTCGTGACTTACTCCGATGGTCGAACAGTTGAGGTTGATGCTGTTTTTGCGGCAACGGGACGTAAGCCGAACGTCGAGGGGCTCGGACTTGAAAAAGCAGGCGTAGAGCTGAATGCCAAAGGCGCAATTAAAGTCGATGAGTTTTCTTTAACCACGGCGAAAAATATATATGCGGTTGGTGATGTAACGGATCGGGTTAATTTGACCCCTGTTGCTATTCAAGAAGCCATGGCTTTTGTTGATACCGCCTTTAAACATACGCCGCGTGCCATGGACCACCACAACATTGCAACAGCGGTATTCAGTCATCCCCCGGTCTGTACTGTTGGCTTAACCGAAGAGCAGGCGATTGATCGTTATGGCGACATTGATGTCTATCAATCAAGTTTCCGGCCAATGAAGCACACCTTGTCAGGTCGTGATGAAAAAGCCCTGATGAAGCTGATCGTCGAAAAGCACGGCAAGAAGGTTGTTGGGCTGCATATGGTCGGCGCTGATTCGCCTGAAATTGTTCAGGGTTTCGCTGTGGCCATTAAAGCGGGTGCAACCAAGGATATGTTCGATGCGACCGTTGGCATTCATCCAACAGCGGCCGAAGAATTCGTTACGATGCGTGAGCCAGTTGTAAAGTAAGTAAAATTTAGGTCTCATAACCAGAATTAGGTCTCATAACCAGAAAAGGCTGCGAAATTTCGCAGCCTTTTTTTATTGTTTTTGCCTGGTGACTTATTTCAAAACAGCCCAGTTTTTATAAAAAATGCCGTTTATCTTAAGGAAGACAACTTGCATCACTTTCATGAAGATGTTTTGGAAACCGGTAAAGTACGAAGGTCTGAGGACATCGACAAAAACGCAATAACGTTCATGATCTTCTTCATTGATGGATTGGTGTTGCAGGGTGTCATCAAAAATGAAGAGGGGATCATCGTGCCAGAAGTGTTTCTTGCCATCGACTTCGATGAAGATGTTGTCGCTTTTAATCGGGGTGAGGTTGTATAAAACCCGGAGCGTAAGTCTCAAAGGGCCAAAGTGAAGAGAAGTCGATTTCTTCTTGTTAAAAACAGAGACACCTATTGTTTTAATATATTTGAATTCTTTGTTGAAGGCTGGGATCGCCGTATTGGTGTTCTTACCGTACCATTTGTAGAAAAGCATGCCGCGACTTTTGCCCTCTAATTGAGCGCGAATGTTGCTTATGATCTCTTCTTTTCCTTCATCAAAGATCGTCAGGACGTTCTGTATTTCTGCGCGGTGCTGGTCTGGGAAATCATCTAATTTATAGACATATTTATTTCTGCGAGAAATCAGATCAAGGAATAAATTGACCGGCGAGAGCGCCCAAGTGAGCAAGCCATTACCTGTAAAATATTTCTTGGCAAGCTTTGGCGTGATCTTACTATGTCTTGATAGATCTAGAAGTCCCATTGCAATAAAAGCAACGGTTAGTATTGGGATGAAATAAAGAAGCAGGGCGAGGGGAATGATAATTCTCAGGAACCTGCTGATTTGTTTCTTGCTCATGCAATTTTCTCATTATCGTCGGGAAATCAAAATTAATATTTGTTTGCTTATAAAGCTAAACAATCCGTCGATCAAACCTCACATTAAACATTGTTGCGAATCGATATCAATTAGGGAGCTATCTTTATCTTATGACCTGTTTGTTGTGTGAAATGGGATGATTATTATGTAAATGTGAACATTCTTGAGCTGCTTGGGGTATGTCATTCAGATGAATATATAAGTTTAACAAAGCTTTCTGCTGGTAATGGACAGAAAAGGTGATTAAAACTGTCTGACGTATAATTATGTTTTGTAATTGAGGTATTAAAATGAGCGCGAAATGGACACCTGATTCCTGGCGCGCCAAGGATATTCGGCAAGTGCCCGAATACCCAGATTCTGCTGTTGTAGATTCTGTGGAAAAAACCTTGGCGGGCCAACCGCCACTGGTTTTTGCAGGCGAGGCACGAAGACTACGTAAACAACTTGGCGAAGTGGCAGAAGGCCGTGCGTTCCTCCTTCAGGGGGGCGATTGTGCCGAGGCTTTTGCAGAGTTTCATCCCGATAATATCCGCGATACTTTCAAAGTAATGCTGCAAATGGCTGTGGCTTTGACTTTTGGTGCTGCTTGCCCAATCGTTAAAGTTGGCCGTATGGCTGGTCAATTTGCCAAGCCTCGTTCTGCAGGTACGGAGACCATCGATGGTGTTGAACTACCAAGTTACCGCGGTGATATCATCAATGGTATTGGTTTCACACCTGAAGAACGTATTCCTGATCCAGAGCGCCTGATTAAGGCCTACCATCAGTCTGCTTCTACACTGAACCTATTACGTGCTTTTGCTCAGGGTGGTTTTGCGAACCTGCGCAAGGTTCACGAATGGAACCATGATTTTGTTCGTAATTCTGCTCAGTCAGAGCGCTACGAAAAAATGGCAAGTCGCATCGAAGAAGCCATTGGCTTCATGGAAGCTTGTGGCTTGACAGAAGCACGTGTTCCACAGTTGAGCGAGACTGACTTTTACACAAGTCACGAAGCACTCTTGCTGAATTACGAGCAATCGTTGACTCGTGTCGATAGCTTGACCGGTGACTGGTATGACTGTTCTGCTCATATGTTGTGGATTGGTGATCGTACCCGTCATATTGATGAGGCTCACGTTGAGTTCATGCGTGGTATTCACAATCCAATCGGTATGAAGTGTGGACCGACTTCTGACCCTGATGATCTGTTGAAACTGATTGATCGCCTCAACCCAAATAACGATGCTGGTCGCCTGACCCTTATCGTTCGTATGGGCGAAGACAAGGTTCAAGACCATTTACCAGCTCTTATTCGTGCGGTTGAGCGCGAAGGTAAAAAAGTTGTTTGGTCTTGTGATCCAATGCATGGCAATACCATCAAATCTTCTTCTGGTTATAAAACCCGTCCATTTGATCGGGTACTCGGTGAAGTTCGTAACTTCTTTGCTGTACATAAAGCTGAGGGTACTTACGCTGGTGGTGTACACTTCGAGATGACTGGTAAAGACGTGACAGAATGTATCGGTGGGGCTCAGGCCATTACCGATGAAGATCTTTCTGCTCGTTACCACACTTATTGTGATCCACGCCTCAATGCCAGTCAGGCACTTGAGTTGGCCTTCTTGATTGCAGAGCAGCTTAAAGAAGAACGGGAAAGCCGGGCATCGTCTCCTGTCGCTCAGGCATCTAATTTCTGACGAATACAGGAAAAGCACTATGTCTGACTCTACCCGAGATAATAGTCAGCAGGTAAAACACCAGAGGGAGGAGAGATCCTCCCTCTGGCCTGTTGAAGACCAGGATATTACAGCCTGGACAGATCATTACTTTAATCGCAGCAAGAAAGTCGTTGAGAAATTTGGCGACCAAACAGTTACTTATGCGGTTTTTATGAGACGTCCGGTGGTTTCGGCTCCTGGTCTTGTTATCAAGTGGTTAGAGGAAATGGCGCGTAAGCGAGATTTCGACCTTAAAATTTATCTTCGCTACGCGGAAGGTCGTTGGGTCGGGGCAGGTGAGCCAATTATGTATCTAACCGGCTCTCTACGTCATCTTGTTGATCTCGAGACCCTATTGCTTCAACGTTTAGGCCCGGCCTGTGTCGCAGCCTATAACGCTTTTACCATGTGTTCTGATCTGCATTCTGTCGCCTTCCTTGCTATGGATGCACGCCATTGTGCGGGAACGGATATGGCCGAAATCATGGCCTATGCAGCGTCAGTTGGTGCGGATCGTGCCAAGCGGAAAAATAACGCCGTTGGGTTTATTGGTAATGCCACGGACGCAACAGCACATTATTTTGGGCAAGAAGGCGGCCTCGGTACGATGCCTCATGCTCTAATTGGCTATGCGGGATCAACCTTGCGTGCGGCTGAAATGTTTGACGAAACATTTCCAGGCGACCCGATGACGGTACTCATCGATTATTTTGCTCGTGAAATTACCGATGCGCTCACAGTTTGTCGTCGGTTTCCTAAACGGGCTGCGCAAGGCCTTCTATCTGTTAGAATGGATACGCCGGGTAGCCGTTTTATCGAAACTTTGGATCCTCCGAGTTCCTATGCTGTTCTTGAGCGTAATGTGCCAAGAGCAATCCGGGGATACCGCAATGAAGAAGAGCTGCGGTATCTGGTGGGGCCCGGGGTTTCAGCCGCAGCAATTTGGACCATGCGTGAAGCCTTGGATAACGAAGGCTTTGATAAAGTGAAGATCGTGGCTTCGTCCGGTTTTAGCCCAGCTAAATGCCGATTGATGGCAGAAGCAGAGGCACCCCTTGATGTTGTCGGCACGGGTAGTTATCTACCTAGTAGCTGGTCTGAGACATACGCTACTGCTGATATCGTCGAATATGACGGTGTTGCGCGTGTCAAAGTAGGGCGCGAGTTTTTGATCCGAAAATAAAGATCAGCAGCGAAGATTAAGATCCGATACGAAGGTGAACCATAGAAATGACTGAGACTGTAACTTCCGGTGCGATCGAAGAGCTGATCGAGAACTTTGAATTTCTGGAAGATTGGGAAGATCGTTATCGTTATATCATTGACCTTGGTCGTAAACTTCCTGTTATGGATGATTCACTGAAAACGGAAGCCTCTCGGGTTCAAGGGTGTACCAGCCAGGTGTGGTTGGTTTGCCATGTTGATGATAGTGCCTCGAGCCGCATGACCTTCATCGCCGATAGTGACGCCCATATCGTGCGGGGGCTAGTTGCAGTCTTGTTGATGATATTCTCAGGTAAAACAGCTCAAGAAATTAAGAATACTGATATTGAGGGTATTTTAAACCAGCTTGAATTTTCACAACACCTCAGCCCTAATAGAGCCAATGGTTTGCATGCCATGGTCAAGCGTATCCAGGCAACTGCTGATAGTTATCTCTAGGGACAATGGTTTATCATTCTGCAGTAATGTGAATTAAAAATGATTGCTAACTATTTATAAAGTGCTTCTGCCTTAGCCTCTTCCTAGGAAAACTTGGCCCGAATTTATGGGATTGGCCGCGGCTATGCAGCAAAGTGTAAATACGGGAATTTGTCGACCACTGACTTCTATTGTCAGCGTTATGTCCCTTACACTTTTATTTCTAATCTCTATTTTCTTTTCCACGGTTTCCTATGCAGAGCAATGGGTTCTCGGGATACCCAAAGATGACCGACCTCCCCTAACTTATACGCAAGATGGCAAGCATGTTGGATTGATCATTGATATCGTTCGTGAGGTCGGCAGGCGCATTGATGTCGATATTAAAATAGAAGTCGTTGGTGCTTCTGAGCGCCGCAAAGGGTTTGTCAAAGGTCAATACGTTATTGAGTGCTGTATCATTGAGGGGTGGCGTACCCGCCCTGAAGAGATTGCTATACAGCTATTCTCTGATCCTGTGCTCCAGATACAGGACATTTTTATTTTCCCGCCTCACCAAGCCTTTCCAATTTCCTCTATGGAATCTCTAAAGGATAAAGAGGTCGGCACTATTCGTGGGTATAGTTACAAGGGGGAAGAGAACTTTGGATCTCGTGTTGATCACGAGAGTGTTCTTCCTCTTTTACAAGGTATCTCTTCAGGTCGTGTGGATGTTGGAATATTTCAAAGAAGGGCGGCTGCTTTTCACTCGCGGCAAAGTAAGTTAAATTTAACTTTTGGTCCTCTGCATCACGAAGTCCAAGCAAGTATCCGATTACATAAGAATAAGGCTGAATACCTGCCTGAGATAAATGCTGCGATCAGGGATATGTATAGCGATGGGACTTTCAAAAGTCTGTCGGATCAACACTCTTCTTGGATGCGTAAGTAACAAATTTATTTGATTTTGAAGCTGACAATAGGAATTCGTTTATGAATATAGAAGAGCTCTTTAATCGCCAGAATATTCTCGACATTAGCTTCTTCAATTTCAGAAATGCGATTACCGCTGCGTTTTATGCAGATAGAGGTCTCCATATATTAAAGGTAAATAATAATTTTAAAGATTTTTTTCCAATTCTGGGCAATGTTTCGAATGCCTATTTTCCAGACGTTTTGAAGCAGTTGGGAGTTGATGAGGTGTAGAGCGTCAACCACTTTGTCCGGTTGCGTCAACCACCTTGGCCGCTTTTGATGCGGCTGTGATCTGACGTTTATTTACGATGCTTCAGGCATATTTTTCACCTTTTTGTTTGTGGTTTTCCGCAACATTTTTTTGAGATTTTGGGCGGCTTCCCATTGTCTGTAGCTGTCGATATTCATCTCAAGAATGGTTGAGTGGTGAACAAGACGATCGATTGCTGCAACGGTCATGGCCTTATCTTGAAAAATATTGTCCCATCCGCTAAAAGGTTGATTGGCAGCAATTGCAATACTTCGGTACTCATATCGTCTGGCGATCAATTCAAAGAGCACGGATGTTTCAGATATATCCCTTTGTGCATAGGTAATATCATCGAGAATGATGAGATCAAATTTATCGAGTTTTGCGAGGGCGTTTTCGAGCATAAGTTCACGTCTGGCAGCCTGGAGTTTTTGCACCAGATCACTGGTTTGCGTATAGAGCACACGGTATCCAGCCTCTATAAGAGCATAACCTACGGCGCATAGGAGATGAGTTTTTCGGCACTTCTCCGCTTTGTTGAGTAGATTTAGGATTTCAAATAGAGCATAGATTGATTATCTGGAATGGATGATTGTCTAATTTTGAGTTTGAAGTATTCGGTATCCTTGATGCCTCTGGCTCGCTTACGGATCATTCCTATACTGACATTACCAGCCTCTATCCTGGCGCTTGTGAGCTTGTGTTTGGCGTAGTTGCAGATGCCCACACAATGTTTCCGTAGGGATTTCGCGAACTTTTTTAGATAGAGCATCTGTGACTGATCTGCTATCAGGCACCAACGTTCCAGTTGCTCCGCCATCGCCTCAAATGAAGCGGCACTCCACAGCAGCTGAAGCTGTTCTTTCAAGACGTAAAGTGCATTCAGGTTGCTATTGCTCTCCAGCAACCTTTGCAGCTTGTCACTTTGTTTTTCACTCAACTTATCCGCATTTTTGAGCAACAGATAATGTGTCCCTTTCATCAACTCTTTACCACTTGGATCGGCCTTTCTGAACTCAAGTCGACGCTGATTATGGATAGCTTTGCTGTAGTTTTTCATGACGTGGAAACGGTCAAATACTATGTCGGCCAACGGCAAGGACTCTCTGACAGCCTTTTGGTAGGCAGGCCCCATATCCATCGCTACGGCCTTTATTTTGCAGGCTGTATCTGGTTGCAGTTGTTTCAAAAACCTTGAAAAAACCTCGGCAGTTCGGCCTGCTTCAACCCAGATCAGATGACCGCCAACCATATCGTAGACCACCGTCATGTAGTCATGACCTTTCGCCCGGGCAACTTCATCTACACCAATATATTCCAAGCCAGTTAGCTCTGCAGGATCAAGCGTAGGGAGAGTTTCAATAAGGTATGCCCTGTCGATATTCTTGACCGTTTCCCATCGTATATCCAAATGTCTGGAAACCGCTTGAATAGACATATGCCGACATAATCCACTGATCAGTCGGCAAAATCGGTGAGTGAAACGGCACCCTTTATCAACAAAATCACACCCCTCAATGCGGCGTTCGCCCTTGTTAATATAAACCTGCGCCAGCTCAATCTCGACCACACAAGGATACCCAAAAAGGGGGATGTCGTTTACTTGTCGGCGGACATGCTGGTTGATGCTTCCCTTCTGGCCTGTAGCAGGGTCTATAGCCCTCCTACGCGCGTCTCGGCTGCAGTGAATGACAATCTTAACACCGCCGTCATCCAGTTTAATTTCATTTACACGTTGCCCTTTGAGGCCTAAAATATGCTGCGAGATGTTGATTGTCATATACCTGCTCTATGTAAAGTTATCAGAAACCATACATATCAACAGGTTACTTGGCGGTCGGCATCTTTTTCTACTCAACAAAGCGGAGAAGAGCCAGTTTTTCCTCCCCCTGAATTTCCAATGGCAATCAGATTTGCTCTTGCGTCAATCCAGTCACCGGCAGACAAGGCTTCGACCTGCGCCTTTTTCACGTTAGGCAGCCGCTTGAAGTTAAAAGTGGCCAGAGTTTTTCCGCCCAGCAGGTTTGATGCGTTGAGATGGCGTTGAATGCGTCGCGTGTCCCTTTCGGCCAATTCATATTCGGCCAAAACGGCAAGGAACCTGGCTGCTGACCAGCCCTCCTTGTCGGATTGGATTGCGATATCTTGCCAGTGTTTGTGAAAGCTGGGTAATCGTAAGTCAGTTAGCATAAGAGGCAGCTTGTGCTGATCCACTTCAATGTTTGTCATGCCCGATCCTCCAACAGAGTATCAAAGACTGATAATGAAGGTTGAACCACGGGAATATCAGGAGGTAAATCCGTGTTCTTTTTTGTGATATTCAGCTTAAGTTTTTTTGCGCAAGGTAGCCTTCCTGCATTGATTTCTCTCGAAATCAGGTGCGCGACTTCGGCCTCACAAGCCTCTTCGTGCGCAAGGAAAAGTATCCCAACCATCTGACGACACGCATCTCTGCGGGACAACTTTTTCTGAAACAATGTCCAGGCCAGGGAGTACTCGGTTCTTGGAAAAATACTGTCACGATAAATAGAATTGGCGAGTGCCTGAGGTTTACGTTTGAGAGCATGAATGACGTGATGATAATTGATAACATGAATGCGGGGGCCTTTGCCGTGCCCCCGCTCACGAGAATGGCTGACGACATGAGTGCTGCCTAGATAGGCTTCTATCCGGTTATCGTAAATATGGACACGCAAGCGTTGACCAATTAGGCGAGAAGGGGCGCTATAAAAAACCTGCTTAACTAAAAAACCACTTGTTTTGGTAACTCTCGACACGACTTCAGTGTAATCTGTTGTTCGCCGAGGAGGTAACGCCTTGAGAGATTTCAACTCTGTTTGGATATCTTGGTCACGATGTTTGTTCCGTCTAGCAATCAGCTCGTCCAAAAATCGCCGATACTCATCCAAAGTGTCAAAGTCATTACTGCCACGCAAAATCAGGGCCTGCTTTATCGCAGTCTTAAGGTGACCGTGGTGAGATTCAATGGCACCGTTCTCGTGTGATTCCCCTCTGTTATTTCGACTGGCCTCCATACCGTAGTGCTCAACAAAAGCAGAATAACGTTTGGTAATGTCCTCCTTTTCCTCAACGCTCAAATTCCGAAAGGCCGCAGACAGGCTGTCGGTCCGGTGGTTTTCAGGAGCGCCCCCCAAGGACCAAAGCGCATTTTGTAAGTTCTCCGCAAGGGCTGTAAAACTCTCACCGCCAAGTACGACCCCAACATGTTCCCATCGGCTATATACCAGAACAAAATGATAGAGCCGATGCACCAAAGGATCTCCTGCAATGGTAATACTTAAGTCGGCTGCATCCGTGAAATCTGATTGGCCCATGTAACCCGGCTCAGGTGTTTGCCTGAAAATGATATCCTTTTCAGGGCCATTCAGAGCCCGCCATCCCCGAACTCGGCGCTCTAACGTGCGCTTGACACGGTCATCGGGAAAACGGAGCGGATAGAGGCTCTGTATGTGGCGCAACAAAGTAATGGGTTTGACCGAGTTGTCTTTATCCAAAATGGGAAGGATGTCCTTATCCCAGATATCTTCAAGCGGATCAGAAACTGTTCGCCCTCGCTTTATATTGCGTTGTGACGGTAAAGTCGCATCAACGTCAAATCGGCGGGCCGTGCGTTCGCTAAACCCTGCGCGGGCAGCGGCGGTTCGTTGACCATGAGTTTTTCTATCTGTCATGTAAAGTCTCAGTTGTTCATCTGTGATAAATTTATACGGCAAACAGGTTCCTCCAATTACATCTAGAGGTTCCTAATTTATCAACTCACAGCAGCTTGTAACTAACACCAAATTAAGCCTTGGCCGGTGGATCTGATTATCAAACGGGCACGCCCTTTTTAATGATCAGATCCACCGGCCAAGGTGGTTGTCGCAACCGGCCAAGGTTATTGTCGCTGAACAATGAGGAGATAATCAGCACCTTCTCTGATAAGCTTGAGGAAAACACTCGGGTGTTAATTCCGCATATTGAAATCCATATTGAGGGTAAGGAGCGGGTCTTCTCGCTTTTAGCAACCCATACAAATGACGATAGCTTTTCTTATCTCAATGGAGTTCAGGGGCAATTCGTTGATCGGACCCAGGAATACGAATTACGCAAAGAACGTGAAGTTCTGCTGGAAGAGAAAATTAGAGATCACGAAATTATCGAAGAAAAAACTTATCAGCTAGAGCGCTTGGCAACCAGATTAGCCAAATACTTATCGCCCCAGATTTACGATAGTATTTTTTCGGATCGTAACGAAACAAAGCCCAGCTTTGCCCGTAAAAATTTAACGGTATTCTTTTCTGACATCGTGGGCTTTACTGAAATTAGCGATGGTATGGAGCCTGAGAAATTGGCCTTCATTATAAATCGCTACCTGAGTGAGATGTCAGATATCGCCATTGAATATGGTGGGACCATCGATAAGTTTATTGGTGATGCCATATTGGTCTTTTTTGGTGATCCTGAAACCCAGGGGGAGCAGCAAGATGCGCTTAACTGTGCGAATATGGCTTTGCGGATGCAAAAAAAGGTAGAAGAACTGCACGACGTCTGGCACGAGAACGGGATTGCCAAACCATTGAAGGTCAGAATGGGGATCAACACAGGCTATTGTACTGTTGGTAATTTAATCCGGTAAACCCCCGGCTATGCCGGGGGACTCTCAATGGTTTGACCGTTCCCACGGTCTTACATTTCTTTGTTTATTGACCAAAATAACAAAGGAATTAGCCGATGAGAGATTACAAAAGCCTTGCACATACGAGATGGGATTGTAAATACCACGTGGTTTTCATCCCTAAACGCAGGAAAAAAGTTATCTATGGCAACCTACGTCAGTATCTTGGTGAAATTTTCCATGAACTGGCCGGGCATCGCGAAAGTAAGATTGAGGAGGGCCATTTGATGCCGGATCACATTCACATGTGTATCAGCATACCGCCCAAACATGCTGTTTCAAAAGTCGTTGGATACCTAAAAGGAAAAAGCGCGATTGCCATAGCTCGAAAATTCAAAAATAAAGCACGGAATTTCAAGGGTGAAAATTTTTGGGCCCGTGGATATTTCGTCTCAACTGTAGGGCTCGATGAACAGATGGTGAGGGAGTATATCAGAACGCAAGAAGAGCGTGATAAGTACTTTGACCAAATGGATATATTCAATCCATAACCGCTTTAGCGGTTCCCAATTTGCCCCTTTAAGGGGCTCACCCGCTTAAGCCCCCGGCTTTGCCGGGGGTCATTTAACTTTGGTTCGGACCATCGGTTGGAATATACGGTTCTGGGAAGTCCTGTAAATCTAGCTGCAAGGCTTCAGACCACGACTGAGCCTGATACGATAATGATCAGCTAATCAACCTATACACTAATTCGTGAGAAAGCAGATTGCACTCATGTAGGAGATATCACGCCTAAAGGCTTTTTAAGACCAATTGGGACCTATAATTTGAATTCTACCCGGGAAAATGGTTTTAGCGATGATATCCATGAGCCTCTTAGGCATGATGGGGCTCACGTCAGTGTTTCAATCCCGGATACCGCGCATATAAAAGAGGCCCTTGAGGAGTTGAAGGGTATTCAGGAAGAGCTTGAAAAAAGGCTTAGCTCAAAAGAAGACTAAGCCTTTTCATATGCTGATTTTAGAACGTTCCTGGGTAAGCACCACCATCTAGCAGCCAATTCTGACCCGTGATGAAGCCCGCACGATTACTGCAAAGGAATGCACAAGCCGCACCGAACTCATCGGGCTTTCCAAAGCGTTTGCTTGGGTTGGTCGCCTGACGGTTCGCCCATTCTTGCTCCAAGGTCGTACCGTTTTTCTTAGCGGCAGCCTGTAGGGTAGAGGTCAAGCGATCGGTTTCAAACGGCCCGGGTAAGAGGTTGTTACAAGTAACGTTGTTTGCCGCGATCTCACGGGCGAGGCCTGCAACAAATCCTGTTAATCCAGAACGCGCGCCATTGGAGAGGCCGAGGATGGGGATCGGGGCTTTTACCGCGCCGGACGTAATATTAACAATTCGGCCAAACTTGCGATCGATCATGCCGTCAACCACTGCTTTGATGAGAAGGATCGGGGTGACCATGTTGGCTTCGACCGCATTGTGCCATGTTTCCCCATCCCAATCTCGGAAATTACCTGGAGGAGGGCCGCCCGCGTTGTTGATGAGAATGTCAGGTGCAGAACAAGCCGCCAGTAATTTCTCGCGACCTTCTTCCGTGGTTACATCACAGGCGATAGCTTTAACATCTACACCAGTTGCGTTGCGAATTTCTTGAGCGGTGGTTCTACCGTTTCTGCGGTACGGCCATTGATGGTGACTTCAACGCCTTCTTTCGCCAATTCCATGGCGCAGGCTTTTCCTAAACCTTTTGACGACGCGCAGATGATCGCTTTACGACCAGCAATCCCAAAATCCATTTTTTTTGCTCCTTAATTTCTTTATTGTCTTATCTAGATGTTCTTTAAATACGGAGTGTTCCCATTGTACCTATGGCCATTGATACGGCAGCACGGCAGGGGTCAATGACCGGAATGTCGAGTGTGTCTTGTAACCAGTTTCGATAGGCAGCCATTCCTGCACAACCCAAAATGACACTCTTTGCTCCCATTTCATCACGTAGTTGTTTCCCCACTTTTTCGAGACGGGGTTTGGCAATCTCTTGGTTTTCTAGGCTCTTCTCCGCTTTGTTGAGTAGAAAAAGATGCCGACCGCCAAGTAACCTGTTGATATGTATGGTTTCTGATAACTTTACATAGAGCAGGTATATGACAATCAACATCTCGCAGCATATTTTAGGCCTCAAAGGGCAACGTGTAAATGAAATTAAACTGGATGACGGCGGTGTTAAGATTGTCATTCACTGCAGCCGAGACGCGCGTAGGAGGGCTATAGACCCTGCTACAGGCCAGAAGGGAAGCATCAACCAGCATGTCCGCCGACAAGTAAACGACATCCCCCTTTTTGGGTATCCTTGTGTGGTCGAGATTGAGCTGGCGCAGGTTTATATTAACAAGGGCGAACGCCGCATTGAGGGGTGTGATTTTGTTGATAAAGGGTGCCGTTTCACTCACCGATTTTGCCGACTGATCAGTGGATTATGTCGGCATATGTCTATTCAAGCGGTTTCCAGACATTTGGATATACGATGGGAAACGGTCAAGAATATCGACAGGGCATACCTTATTGAAACTCTCCCTACGCTTGATCCTGCAGAGCTAACTGGCTTGGAATATATTGGTGTAGATGAAGTTGCCCGGGCGAAAGGTCATGACTACATGACGGTGGTCTACGATATGGTTGGCGGTCATCTGATCTGGGTTGAAGCAGGCCGAACTGCCGAGGTTTTTTCAAGGTTTTTGAAACAACTGCAACCAGATACAGCCTGCAAAATAAAGGCCGTAGCGATGGATATGGGGCCTGCCTACCAAAAGGCTGTCAGAGAGTCCTTGCCGTTGGCCGACATAGTATTTGACCGTTTCCACGTCATGAAAAACTACAGCAAAGCTATCCATAATCAGCGTCGACTTGAGTTCAGAAAGGCCGATCCAAGTGGTAAAGAGTTGATGAAAGGGACACATTATCTGTTGCTCAAAAATGCGGATAAGTTGAGTGAAAAACAAAGTGACAAGCTGCAAAGGTTGCTGGAGAGCAATAGCAACCTGAATGCACTTTACGTCTTGAAAGAACAGCTTCAGCTGCTGTGGAGTGCCGCTTCATTTGAGGCGATGGCGGAGCAACTGGAACGTTGGTGCCTGATAGCAGATCAGTCACAGATGCTCTATCTAAAAAAGTTCGCGAAATCCCTACGGAAACATTGTGTGGGCATCTGCAACTACGCCAAACACAAGCTCACAAGCGCCAGGATAGAGGCTGGTAATGTCAGTATAGGAATGATCCGTAAGCGAGCCAGAGGCATCAAGGATACCGAATACTTCAAACTCAAAATTAGACAATCATCCATTCCAGATAATCAATCTATGCTCTATTTGAAATCCTAAATCTACTCAACAAAGCGGAGAAGTGCCGTTTTCTAACTCTAGAACACCAAGGTTTAAGGCGAGGTCACCCGCCAATCTTGATTCTAATCCAATAGCAGAGACTTGCAGGGCATGACGTGGAATTGAAGCGGGTAGAATTGAGATAATACCAATTGGCCCGGGTTGGCCTGCTGCTGTAAGTATGCCGCACTCGGCGATGCCAAAAATATTAGACAGTCCTGATTGACGAAGGATGGATACGCCAGGGTCGCTAAAACAAGCGATCACATAGGCATCTGCATTTGATTCTTTAATAACCTGGCTAATCAGGGGTTCTATTTCAGTTATATGTTCTTTGGTCTCAATTGCTTCAGGCGCGTTATCAATCTGAATGCAATTGATGTTGGCATTAAACAGACTTTTAAGGCTCTCAATTCCTCGTTCAATTCCTTTTGTCACTGTCTGGGAGGAGTTGGGATTGATTACCAAGATCGAAAGGGGGGATGTGTCCTGGGCCATCATCCAATGCCCCAATGATCAAGGATGCTTTTTTTCACGTTATCTATATGGCGTGCCATTGCCTGTGCAGCGCTTTCACCGTCATCATTCTCTAATGCGATGATAACATCAAGGTGCTCCTCACAACCGGGTTTTAATCTTGCTGGCAATCTGTCGTGGTCAAACATAGCTGTTCTTCGGCGCAAGTCGGTTATCGTCTTGGCGAGGAGTTTGTTTCCGCAGGAATGGGCAATGCTGGTGTGGAAAAAATCATCCGTTGTTCGGTGGTCATCAGAACTTACTGTGGTTTTATCCAGTAGGCTTTGGGTCCTGTTCTTGAGCGCGTCCAATAATTCTTGAGAAATTCGACCGACAGCATTTTTTGCGGCATCACACTCCAGTAATTTTCTAATGTGAAGAACTTCAAGAAACTCTTTCAGATCAACTTTCCGTACAAGCATACGCCCGCCCTTACGTTCCAGCAGGCCTTCAGTTTCCAGTCTGTTAATCGCTTCTCTTACAGGAGTGCGTGATACCTCCAGCTGTTCAGCGAGGCGACGTTCCATGATTGGGCTACCATCCGGGAGTTCACCGGAAAGAAGCATGTTTGTGAGCCGTGAATAGGTCTGGTCGGCTAAGCTTTCGACTGAAATATGTGTCTGTCTGCTTGTCAAAGTAGATGCCTTCCAGCTGCAAAAATAATCATGTGTTGTAGAATCGGTGCACCATTGGTATACCAATGGAATTCCAATGGCAATTTAATTCGATAAAAACACAGTGAAATTATAGGGAGAAGCAGGGAATGCCGGCTTTTGATTTGGTCATCCGAAATGGGGAAACAGTAACCGCAACAGATCGAGTGTGTCAGGATATTGGTATTCTGGACGATCGGATTGCGGCTCTTGGTACCAACTTGGAAGCCGGTAAGCGTGAAATAGATGCGCAGGGAAAACTGATACTTCCTGGTGGTATCGATGCGCATTGCCATGTGGAGCAGATGTCTTCATCGGGTATCATGACCTCGGATGATTTTTACAGTGCGTCTGTTTCTGCGGCTTTTGGCGGAACCACAACGATTATCCCTTTTGCAGCTCAACATCGTGGGCAAAGCTTACGTGCCGTCGTCGATGATTATATGGCTTGTGCCGAACCCAAAGCGGTTATTGATTATGCCTTCCACTTAATCATTTCTGATCCAACCGACGCTGTGATGGGGCAGGAACTCCCTGCCATGATCGAAGATGGAATTTCCTCTTTCAAGATTTACATGACCTACGATGCCTTGAAGCTTGATGACTATGAGATCCTCGAAGTTCTTGCAACGGCGCGCCGTGAAGAAGCATTGGTGATGGTTCATGCAGAAAATCATGATGTCATCCGCTGGCTAAGTGAGCGTTTGTTAGATCAAGGATGTGGCAACCCCAAATATCATGCTGTCAGCCATTCACGCATTGCTGAAAGTGAAGCAACTCACCGGGCGATTGCTTTGGCTGAGCTCGTCGACACGCCGTTGTTTATTGTCCATGTATCTTCTGAAGAAGCTCTGAATGAAATCCGTCGCTCTCAAGCGCGAGGGCTTAAGGTCATGGCTGAAACCTGCCCACAGTACCTTTTCCTGACCGCCAAAGACTTGGACAAAGAAGGCATGATCGGTGCCAAGTTCTGTTGTAGTCCTCCGCCGCGAGATGAGAGTGCTCAAGAAGCGATTTGGGAGGGGCTTATCGATGGCTCTTTCCAGGTGTTTTCTTCAGATCATGCGCCTTATCGTTTTGATGCTACCGGGAAATTATCAGCCGGGCCAAATCCAAATTTTAAACAAATTGCCAACGGTGTTCCTGGTTTAGAGGTTCGCATGCCATTGCTGTTCTCAGCAGGCGTTGTTGGTGAGCGAATGGATATTCATCGCTTTGTGGAAGTCACGGCGACCAACCCCGCAAAAATTTACGGGATGTATCCACGAAAAGGCACGATCGAAGTGGGATCAGATGCTGATCTTGCTATTTGGGATCCTGAAAAGCAGGTCACTATTTCAATCGACATGCTGCACGACAATATGGATTACACCCCGTATGAGGGGAAAGAGGTAACCGGTTGGCCGGAAATTGTTCTTAGTCGAGGGCGGATTGTCGTCGAAGACAATAGTCTGATGGTCGAGCGAGGCTCTGGAGAATATCTAAG
Source organism: Kiloniella sp. (assembly GCF_965205715.1). Lineage (GTDB taxonomy): Bacteria > Pseudomonadota > Alphaproteobacteria > Kiloniellales > Kiloniellaceae > Kiloniella. The sequence continues at coordinate 314,092 of NZ_CBDBHW010000001.1, forward strand.
GCGTGCACGGGCTTCATCAGCCCAGCCGACAGGAAATCTTGTCCCTGAAGTTGATGAGAACTCGAATTTCAACGCCAAAATACTTTGAGGGTTTAATTATTATGTCTGATACTAAATTCACAAGTTACCGACTTACAGAAGAAACCCGAGGCGTATTTATTATTTCAGCCACGCCCTTCAAGGAAGATGGGGCTCTGGATCTGGAAAGCATTGATCGCTTGATTGATTTTTATCTGGAGAAGGGTGTTAGCGGTATTACTATTTTGGGGATGATGGGCGAAGCGCCTAAATTAAACCCAGAAGAATCTAAAGCGGTGATGAAACGGGTTTTTGCCCGGGTGAACGGTCAGGTGCCGGTCATCGTTGGGGTGAGTAATGCGGGAATGGACAATCTCGTTAACTTAGCACATAGCGGAATGGAGTTGGGAGCTGCAGGGGTAATGGTGGCGCCCTTTGCTGCTCAAAAAACAGAGACAGCGCTATTTAACTATTATGAGTCGGTTTGTGAAGCTCTGGGCTTGGACGTGCCGCTTTGTTATCAGGATTTCCCACTGGTCACAGGGGTAAATATCTCTGTTGAGTGTTTCCACAGTATGGTTGATGCCTTTGATCAGCTGGTGATGCTCAAACATGAAGATTGGCCAGGCCTGAGTAAACTCACGCAAATACGAAATAGTGCCGAGAAAAACAATCATCGTAAGGTCAGTATTCTCTGTGGAAATGGTGGATTATATCTGCCCCAGGAATTGGGAAGAGGCGCTGATGGGGCAATGACTGGTTTTGCTTATCCTGAGATGCTGGTGCAAGTCTGTGATCTCTACCATTCTGGGGAGATTGATAAGGCAGAAGATCTGTTTGATCTCTATCTGCCTCTCGTTCGACATGAGCAACAGCCAGGCTATGGACTGGCAGTTCGAAAAGAAATCTTGCGTCGGCGGGGAGCAATTTCTTGTGCGGCGACTCGTGCTCCCGGTCCAAAATTATCAAAACAGGACCATGTTGATCTCGACCGACTTATGTCTCGGTTAGAAAGTAGATTAGCTGTCGGCAGTTAATATAAGGTGCTGGGACTTTGTATCTTGAAAGGAAGTCCTTTTCAGCTTACTTATACTCAATGAGAGTACAAGCGTGAGGTTGTTGGTCAAACAATAGCTTCATGCTTGCCGCCATAGTGGTATAAAGGTAAGAAGCTGATATGACCGAAAAACTGACCATTGCCTTTGCGCAGATGAACCCAACAGTCGGCGATATCCGTGGGAACGCTGATCTTATTCGTAAAGCGCGCCAGCAAGCTGCCGATGCAGGTGCTGACTTGCTCGTGACGCCAGAGTTAAGCCTTGTTGGTTATCCTCCGGAAGATCTTGTGCTTAAGCCAGAACTTTTGTTGGAAGCTCAGGCTGAGCTTCGTGCGCTCATGGCTGAAACAGGCGATGGCGGTCCTGGTGTTTTGGTCGGGGCGCCTATGCCAGATGTAAAGCTTCAGGAAAATCCTTTTAAAAAAGCCTTCACCACGGCGGGGTCTGAAATCTATAACGCAGCTGTACTGCTTGATGGAGGAAGTCTCGTTGGTTGGAAGGGGAAGCACTTTCTTTGTGACTACAGCGTTTTTGATGAAAAGAGGGTGTTCAAGCAAGGGGCGCTAACAGGCCCGTTCTCTTTCCGCGGTGTCCGGATTGGTGTCTTTATCTGTGAAGATATGTGGGATTCTGATGTTTGTGAAACCCTGGCCGAGGCCGGGGCTGAAATGTTGATCGGGATAAACGGATCCCAGTTCAACGCTGGCAAGACAGATACGCGCCAGCACTTGGCGATCGAACGGATCAAAGAATGTGATCTACCACTGGCCTATTTAAATATGGTTGGGGGGCAGGATGATATCGTCTTTGATGGCGCTTCTTTTGTCCTCAATGCAGATTGTAGCCTGCAAGCTCAAGCTCCAATGTTCGATGAGCATTTCATGGTGACGGAATGGTCCAAGGGAGATGGTGGGACCTGGTCCTGTCAGCCTACTGAGAAGGTTGCACCGGAAGATGAATTGGCAGCAATCTACAGAGCTCTCGTCCTCGGTGTACGGGACTATATTCGCAAGAACCGTTTCCCAGGAATTGTCATCGGGATGTCCGGGGGCATTGATTCTGGTCTATCAGCTGCGATTGCCGTTGACGCGATCGGGGCCGATCGGGTTCGTTGCGTGATGATGCCATCACCCTATACATCTAAAGAGAGCCTTGAGGACGCCGAGCTGGCGACAGAACTGCTTGGCGTGAAGTACGATTCCATTTCCATTGGCCCTGCGATGAAAGCCTTTGAAGAAATGCTGGCGCCTGTTATGGCCGGGACCGAGGCTGATACCACTGAAGAAAACATTCAAGCGCGTTCCCGTGGCCTGACCCTGATGGCGATCTCGAACAAGCTAGGCTTTATGGTGCTCTCTACCGGTAATAAATCGGAAATGTCCGTTGGCTATGCGACCCTGTATGGAGATATGTGTGGGGGCTATAATGCCCTTAAGGATGTCTATAAGACCAAAGTCTTTGCCCTGTCGCGCTGGCGTAATGAAAATAAACCCCATGATGCTTTGGGGCCTGATGGCGCAGTGATGCCGGAACGGATCATTACCAAACCACCATCAGCAGAACTAAAACCAGATCAAACCGATCAGGACAGCTTGCCAGAATACGATGTTCTCGATGGTATTCTTGAGTGTTTGATCGAAGAGGAATTACCGCTTGTGGATATTCTTGCGCGTGGATATGACGAGAGTACTGTTCGTCGGGTCTGGCGTATGTTAGACCTTGCTGAATATAAACGACGACAGTCAGCACCGGGTGTGCGTGTCACCATACGTGACCTTGCCCGTGATAGACGATATCCGATTACGAATGCATTTCGTGGTCTAACCAATAGATAATAGAAGAAAAAGACGAGTTCCATGAAAGTTCGCTTTGCACCAAGTCCAACCGGCCGTTTGCACGCCGGTAATGCCCGTATTGCCGTATTGAACTGGCTGATGGCCAAAAAGGCTGGCGGTTGTTTCCTATTGCGTATGGATGATACGGATACGGAGCGTTCTACGGACGAATTTGCTCAATCCATTCAAACCGATTTGAAATGGCTGGGCTTGGAATGGGACGAGTTTGCAGTTCAATCCCACCGCATGGATCGTTATGATCTGGCCACTGAAAAGCTCAAGGCCGATGGTCGTCTGTACCCTTGTTACGAAACATCAGATGAGCTGAGCCTTAAGCGTAAAATTGCTCTCCAAGCTGGACGTCCACCGATTTATGATCGTGAAGCTCTCAGACTTACACCTGAAGATATTGCAAAGTATGAGGCCGAAGGCCGCAAAGCTCATTGGCGTTTCAAGCTTAACCACGCTGATATCGATTGGGTAGATCTTGTCAGAGGTGAGGCGCATTTTGAAGGTCAGCATCTCACAGACCCTGTTCTGATCCGTGAAGATGGTCGTCCGCTTTATACCCTGACTTCTTGCGTTGATGATATTGAGTTGGAAGTAACGCACGTTCTTCGTGGAGAAGATCATGTTTCCAACACGGCTGTACAAGTTCAGCTTTTCGAAGCCTTGGGTGGAAAAGTTCCAGAATTTGCCCACATTTCCCTCATGGTTGGAGCAGACGGTTCCGGCCTCTCCAAACGCTTGGGTAGTCTGAGTTTGGGATCTCTTCGTGAAGAAGAAGGTCTCGAGCCTATGGCCCTTAACAGCTACTTGGCCCGTTTGGGTACACCTGATCCGATCGAAGTGCGTCAGACACCAGCTGCTTTGACAGAGCTTTTTGATATCGCCCGTTTTGGCCGTGCGACACCGCGTTTTGATCCAGTTGAACTTGGCCACTTGAATGCAAAAGTTCTTCACGAAGCAGACTTTTCTTCTATTAAATCACGCCTTCAAGATGGCTTTGATGAAGAGTTATGGGACGTTGTTCGCCCGAACCTTGAGAAGCTTTCTGACACACAATCCTGGTACGATATCTGCCGGGGTGAGGTCACGCCTGATATTGCAGACGAAGATGCTGAGTTCCTGACGCTGGCTGCTGAGCATTTGCCAGAAGGAACCTGGGATCAGGGAACTTGGAAAGAACTTACTTCTGTTCTCAAATCTGAAACAGGTCGCAAAGGCAAGCAACTCTTTATGCCGCTTCGCAAGGCCTTAACTGGTCAGCAGCATGGCCCAGAATTGGCACAGTTACTGCCAGTTATCGGTCGAGCTCGAGCTGAAGCGCGCCTTAAAGGGCAAGCTGCCTAAATTAATACTCGATTAATTTTGAAAGAGGCTTACAGTGAGCCTCTTTCAAAATGAGTAAAACTAAAATTAAACCGATAGATAATTTGTACCGATAGATTCTGGGATAAGACAATGACGATTAAAGTCCACAACACACTTGCGCGTGAAAAGCAGGAGTTCGTACCCATCGACCCTAAGAATGTGCGCATGTATGTCTGTGGACCGACGGTTTATGATCTGGCCCATATTGGTAATGCCCGCCCTGTGGTGGTGTTCGATACGTTTGCCCGTCTCCTGCGCTATGTCTATGGTGACGAACACGTAACCTATGTGCGCAATATCACAGATGTTGAAGACAAAATTATAGAAGCATCTTTGAAATCCGGTGAGCCAATCGAGAGCATCACCAAGCGAACCACCCAAGCCTATCACGATGACATGGCAGCCTTGGGTGCACTGGAGCCGAATATCGAGCCACGCGCGACGGATCATATTCAAGAGATGATCGACATGAGTGCTGATCTGATCAAGAAGGGGCACGCTTACGAAGCTGAAGGTCACGTCCTGTTCTCAGTATCATCAATGGCCGATTATGGTGAACTATCCCGACGTAACCGCGAAGACATGATTGCCGGTGCACGGGTTGAAGTGGCGCCGTATAAAAAAGACCCGGCTGATTTTGTTCTTTGGAAGCCGAGCAATGATGATCAGCCTGGTTGGGAAAGCCCGTGGGGCAAAGGGCGTCCAGGCTGGCACATCGAATGTTCCGCGATGTCACGTGTACATCTTGGTGAGACTTTTGATCTTCATGGCGGAGGGCTGGATTTAACATTCCCGCACCACGAAAATGAGATTGCGCAATCCAAATGCTGCAATGAAAAGCCATATGTGAACTACTGGATGCACAACGGCTACGTTGTGGTCAATGGCGAGAAGATGTCCAAATCTTTGGGTAACTTCTTTACCGTACGTCAGTTGCTTGACGAGGGGCTGAACGGCGAAGCACTGCGTCTCACCCTTTTGTCTGGTCACTATCGCCAGCCGCTGGACGTGACCCGTGAAAAGGTTGCTGAGTTTAAAGGCCAACTCGACCGTTTTTATGGAGCCTTGCAATCCGTAGAGAAAATTGAAGCCAATACCAACGAAGCTTCCGAGACTTTCCTTGAGGCGCTCAAAGATGATTTGAACACGCCCTTGGCTCTTTCTGTTTTGCATGAGATCACAACCGAGTTGAACAAAACCGGTGATGATCGCAAAAGTCACAGAAAAGCCCTTGGGCGTTTAAAAGGCCAACTTCTTGCTGGTGGATATCTACTTGGTATTCTGCAAGCCGACCCCGAAGTTTGGTTTAAAGGCGAGGGCGATGATGGTCAGGATATCGAAGCCCTAATCGCAGAACGGATTGAAGTCAAGAAGGCAAAAGACTTTGCCCGTGCTGACGCGATAAGGGACGAGTTGGCTTCTCAAGGGATTGAACTTCTTGATAGCCCGACGGGCACGACTTGGCGCCGTAAATAATCCGGTCTGCACCACTTATTTTATGAAGGGCTGAGTTTTAACTTAGCCCTTTTTCATTGCTAGATTACCTATACTTCAGTTTTGATCACACGGTCTCCTCAATAACGGCTTCCTGATTTTCCTCTAGAATATCGAGGATTGTTTCTGGATCGGCGAGAGCTACTGTCGTGTCAGGAGCCTCAGTAGGGGTAGTTTCTTCAGCAGGAACAACTGTTGCGGTTGTTGGGGGCTCGCTCTCCTCTGTTGGTGCAGCGAGAGCAGAACTATCTCCTATCGGATCAGACACAACGGCAGCATTCTCATCTATAGCTGCCGGGATACTTGCCGGGCTAAGCAAACTGTTGATCTTGTCATTTATCAGATTCAATTTTTCTTGCTGCGCATCCGTCAGATTTATGGCCTTGCCATTCTCGTCGATATTTGATGTCAGAGCTTTATCTATTCGGGTTGAAATGTAATTCAGTTTCCACTCCATCCCGAAAGGGATGTTCCCATCATTAGCTTCTGTTTTGGATGCTGCCTTATCGACCCACTTTTCCAATGAATTTATTTTGTTGTCGTGAACCCGGGCACGGACGGCCTGATGGTGTGACTTATGATCGACATGTATGGCTTTCATGCCCTCGGGGGAGAGGGTGACAGTATCTTTTGGTTCAGAGGTCGTAGCCCCTGCCGTACTCGGCGCGGTCTGGTGTGGCCGTTGGTAGATTGCGTGTTGGGGTTTGTTGGTGGCCCCAATGTGTTTGAATAGGTTTATATGCATAGGCTTTTCCCTTTGTGAAGAGCTAGCCTAATAACAGCATTTTTCGTGCCAATTTTTTTAAGTTATTGATCTTTAAGTTCAGGTTAAGGAGCTAGGATTTTATGCCTTCATAGAGGAGTCATATCTCGGGAAATATGTGCCCGGTAAATTAGGGCTTAATTACGGTTTTACACGCCAGATGTCAGGAACAAATACCTGCCTAATTATTGGTAAAAACGATGCGTATTGCCATTCCGCCAAGGATGGTCGCGGTTATCCAACGCAAGAACTTCTTGATACGGGCGCTTGCTTTAATTTTCGTAGCGGCCAGCGCTGTTAGACAGATCAAGGCAACAAAAACGATGTATCCATTTATATTGAATAAGAGGCCTAGAGCAAGCGTTTGCCAGACAACGTCTTGCGGTGCGGCATCAACGAACTGAGGAAGGAAGGCAAGCATGAACAGACCAATTTTGGGATTGAGCAGATTTGTTGTTGCCCCTTCCATAATAATTTTAAAAGCCTGAGTTTTCCTGGGCTGATTACCTTCATGAATTTCTGTTGTGCTGGCTTTGCTCGTTAAAATTTTAAAGGCGATATAAAGTAGATAAAGAGCCCCGGCGATCTTAAGGACAAGGAAGGCGGATTGAGACGTGGCGAGCAATGCTGAGATACCTAGGGCAGATAACATCACGTGCACCAAAGAGCCCAAGCTGATGCCTAAAGCGGCAAGTAAACCTGCTCTTCTTCCCTGATCGGTCGTCTTGGCCAGAACGTATGCCATATCAACCCCGGGTGTAGAGCGTCAACCACTTTGTCCGGTTGCGTCAACCACCTTGGCCGCTTTTGATGCGGCTGTGATCTGACGTTTATTTACGATGCTTCAGGCATATTTTTCACCTTTTTGTTTGTGGTTTTCCGCAACATTTTTTTGAGATTTTGGGCGGCTTCCCATTGTCTGTAGCTGTCGATATTCATCTCAAGAATGGTTGAGTGGTGAACAAGACGATCGATTGCTGCAACGGTCATGGCCTTATCTTGAAAAATATTGTCCCATCCGCTAAAAGGTTGATTGGCAGCAATTGCAATACTTCGGTACTCATATCGTCTGGCGATCAATTCAAAGAGCACGGATGTTTCAGATATATCCCTTTGTGCATAGGTAATATCATCGAGAATGATGAGATCAAATTTATCGAGTTTTGCGAGGGCGTTTTCGAGCATAAGTTCACGTCTGGCAGCCTGGAGTTTTTGCACCAGATCACTGGTTTGCGTATAGAGCACACGGTATCCAGCCTCTATAAGAGCATAACCTACGGCGCATAGGAGATGAGTTTTTCCTCCCCCTGAATTTCCAATGGCAATCAGATTTGCTCTTGCGTCAATCCAGTCACCGGCAGACAAGGCTTCGACCTGCGCCTTTTTCACGTTAGGCAGCCGCTTGAAGTTAAAAGTGGCCAGAGTTTTTCCGCCCAGCAGGTTTGATGCGTTGAGATGGCGTTGAATGCGTCGCGTGTCCCTTTCGGCCAATTCATATTCGGCCAAAACGGCAAGGAACCTGGCTGCTGACCAGCCCTCCTTGTCGGATTGGATTGCGATATCTTGCCAGTGTTTGTGAAAGCTGGGTAATCGTAAGTCAGTTAGCATAAGAGGCAGCTTGTGCTGATCCACTTCAATGTTTGTCATGCCCGATCCTCCAACAGAGTATCAAAGACTGATAATGAAGGTTGAACCACGGGAATATCAGGAGGTAAATCCGTGTTCTTTTTTGTGATATTCAGCTTAAGTTTTTTTGCGCAAGGTAGCCTTCCTGCATTGATTTCTCTCGAAATCAGGTGCGCGACTTCGGCCTCACAAGCCTCTTCGTGCGCAAGGAAAAGTATCCCAACCATCTGACGACACGCATCTCTGCGGGACAACTTTTTCTGAAACAATGTCCAGGCCAGGGAGTACTCGGTTCTTGGAAAAATACTGTCACGATAAATAGAATTGGCGAGTGCCTGAGGTTTACGTTTGAGAGCATGAATGACGTGATGATAATTGATAACATGAATGCGGGGGCCTTTGCCGTGCCCCCGCTCACGAGAATGGCTGACGACATGAGTGCTGCCTAGATAGGCTTCTATCCGGTTATCGTAAATATGGACACGCAAGCGTTGACCAATTAGGCGAGAAGGGGCGCTATAAAAAACCTGCTTAACTAAAAAACCACTTGTTTTGGTAACTCTCGACACGACTTCAGTGTAATCTGTTGTTCGCCGAGGAGGTAACGCCTTGAGAGATTTCAACTCTGTTTGGATATCTTGGTCACGATGTTTGTTCCGTCTAGCAATCAGCTCGTCCAAAAATCGCCGATACTCATCCAAAGTGTCAAAGTCATTACTGCCACGCAAAATCAGGGCCTGCTTTATCGCAGTCTTAAGGTGACCGTGGTGAGATTCAATGGCACCGTTCTCGTGTGATTCCCCTCTGTTATTTCGACTGGCCTCCATACCGTAGTGCTCAACAAAAGCAGAATAACGTTTGGTAATGTCCTCCTTTTCCTCAACGCTCAAATTCCGAAAGGCCGCAGACAGGCTGTCGGTCCGGTGGTTTTCAGGAGCGCCCCCCAAGGACCAAAGCGCATTTTGTAAGTTCTCCGCAAGGGCTGTAAAACTCTCACCGCCAAGTACGACCCCAACATGTTCCCATCGGCTATATACCAGAACAAAATGATAGAGCCGATGCACCAAAGGATCTCCTGCAATGGTAATACTTAAGTCGGCTGCATCCGTGAAATCTGATTGGCCCATGTAACCCGGCTCAGGTGTTTGCCTGAAAATGATATCCTTTTCAGGGCCATTCAGAGCCCGCCATCCCCGAACTCGGCGCTCTAACGTGCGCTTGACACGGTCATCGGGAAAACGGAGCGGATAGAGGCTCTGTATGTGGCGCAACAAAGTAATGGGTTTGACCGAGTTGTCTTTATCCAAAATGGGAAGGATGTCCTTATCCCAGATATCTTCAAGCGGATCAGAAACTGTTCGCCCTCGCTTTATATTGCGTTGTGACGGTAAAGTCGCATCAACGTCAAATCGGCGGGCCGTGCGTTCGCTAAACCCTGCGCGGGCAGCGGCGGTTCGTTGACCATGAGTTTTTCTATCTGTCATGTAAAGTCTCAGTTGTTCATCTGTGATAAATTTATACGGCAAACAGGTTCCTCCAATTACATCTAGAGGTTCCTAATTTATCAACTCACAGCAGCTTGTAACTAACACCAAATTAAGCCTTGGCCGGTGGATCTGATTATCAAACGGGCACGCCCTTTTTAATGATCAGATCCACCGGCCAAGGTGGTTGTCGCAACCGGCCAAGGTTATTGTCGCTGAACACCCGGGTGTTAAGTTGAGCGCAACGCCTGCCAATATAAAGGGAATGAGAAGGGGGAGAGCAGGTAAGATATCTGGCATCAAATTATGTTCCATCAAAAAGCCCGTAGGAGCATGTCTATCCTACGGGCTTTTATCACGAAACATCATATAAAGCTATTATTAGAATATTAGATTTAAGTCCTGTTTCGAGGGAAAGCGGGAGGGGCCAAAACGATTAGGGCCATTATTGCCGACCAAAAAACCATTTTCAATTAATGCCCAAAGACCGCCGATAACAGGAACAAAAATGATGAGGATCCACCAACCACTTTTATCTATGTCGTGCCAACGTTTGATCGATACAGCAATGGCTATATAGAGAGCAAAAATTATGAAAATAATGGTAATAACTCCTACCACGTGTCCTTGGCCGATTTTTGGAACGATAAGTAAGAATACAAAGTAAACACCAATACTAGGCAGGAAATAGCGGAGCCAATAATCGGAACGAGAAATTCTTCCTGTGGCTGAGAACAAAAACCAGCTCCAGGAAAATTCTTGTTTCTCTGAAGCAACTTGTGTCGGAAACATAAAGGAATCTGTCATAATAACTCCCCCCAGATTCAATGCTTATTTGCAGAATGATAAAAAAAGAGGGAACTTGTATAACATTGGTATAGTTGTGGATCTATGTTTTTATTCGCGTTTTGTTATATGTGGCGATAGCTGTTGAAGCCCTTTGGTTTAGCTCAGCGACGTTGACCTTTCTTTGCCCATATGCTCAAAAGCATGGATAAGATAATTTAACAAAGAAACTTGAAATAAAATGTCGTCAGGCCCCATAAACGAAAACCGTGTCTTTCTTTTTGACTCCACTCTACGCGATGGTCAGCAAACTCAGGGTGTTGATTTCTCTGTAGCGGATAAAACCGCAATCGCTATGGGTTTAGACACGATTGGGGTTGATTATATTGAGGGAGGGTGGCCTGGGGCCAACCCGACGGATAACGCGTTTTTTGATGAGCGGCCTAATTTAAACTCTGCTTCTTTTGTTGCTTTTGGTATGACCCGGCGTCCAGGTAGATCTGCTGAAAATGATCCTGGTTTGGCTCCGTTGGTTAACTCTGCGGCTGATGCTATCTGTATCGTAGGGAAGACTTGGGATTTTCATGTGGATGTTGCTTTGGATATTCCGCAATCCGAAAATATCGACATGATCGGTGATTCGATCGCTTTTTTGAAAGCCCGTAAAAACGAAGCCATGTTCGATGCGGAACATTTTTTTGATGGGTACAAAGCTAACCCCAAATTTGCGATGGACTGCTTATTGTCTGCTTATCAGGCAGGGGCGCGCTGGATTGTTCTTTGTGATACCAATGGCGGAACGCTTCCTCATGAAATCCGCCAGATTGTTGGTGAAGTAACCCAGAAAATTCCAGGAACTCATATTGGCATTCACTGTCATAACGATACTGAAAATGCCGTTGCAAATTCTCTCGCTGCTGTTAAAGCTGGTGCACGTCAAATTCAAGGCACTCTTAACGGCCTGGGAGAGCGTTGCGGGAACGCAAACCTTGTCTCGCTTATCCCTTCACTGAAGTTGAAGACCTCGTATGACATTGGTATCAGTGATGAGCAATTAAAGCGCTTAACATCGGTTTCTCATATGCTGGATGAACGGATCAACCGTGCTTCGGTTAGTAATGCGGCTTACGTCGGTCAGTCTGCCTTTACTCACAAGGGGGGATTACATGTCTCCGCTGTTGAGAAGGATCCCAAGACCTATGAACATATTGATCCTGAGCTTATAGGTAATCGGCGTCATATCGTGGTCTCAGATCAGGCTGGGCGCTCCAATGTTGTTGCGATGTTTAGAGAAATGGACATCAGCATCGAAGATGGCGACGGCAGTAAGATGAATAGGCTGTTGCAACGGGTAAAAGACAGAGAGTACGAAGGCTATTCTTACGATGGTGCTGAAGCGAGCTTTGAGCTTCTTGCCCGTCGGGCTTTTGGCGAGGTACCTAAATATTTCTCTCTCTCGCGTTTTCGGGTGATGGATGACCGCCGTTGGGATGCGCGTCAACAACTGGTTACGGAGTCAGAAGCGACGGTAACTCTTGAGGTTGGCGCTAAATCCATAATGGAAGTCTCGACAGGGAATGGTCCGGTTAATGCACTGGATTGCGCTCTCAGAAAGGCGCTGTTGCCATTCTATCCTGAATTGGAAGATATGGTGCTGTTAGATTATAAGGTTAGAATTCTAACGCCACAGGAAGGAACCCGGGCTGTCACCCGTGTTATGATTGAATCTGGAGATTCAACTGGTCGGCGCTGGACCACTGTAGGGGTATCACCAAACATTATTGATGCTTCTTATAATGCGATTAACGACGGCATCACATGGAAACTGTTCCATGAAAAAGCTAAAAGTAAATAGGGTCAGAACCCCTAATTTAATCCTGCATTGGGGTTTTATAAACGGAGAAAATTGTGGCCGGAACTGATTCTACCCAAACTTCCACGACTGAAAGCTCAATAACCGGTGGTCCTGCGATCATTCTGGTAAAGCCCCAACTGGGTGAAAATATTGGCATGGTGACACGCGCCATGCTCAATAACGGCCTGACAGAATTGCGTTTGGTTAAGCCCAGGGATGGTTGGCCAAATCCAGCTGCGGAAGCTTCTGCTGCTGGTGCAATCGAAGTTCTTGAAAACGCCAAGGTATTCGAGACCACTGAAGAAGCCGTTGCTGACTTAAGTAAGGTTTATGCAACAACCGCCCGAACCCGGGATATGACCAAGCCTGTGGCTGTGCCTCACCATGCTGCTAAAGAGATGCGTGCCTTTGATCAATCAGGTCAAAAGGTCGGGGTCTTGTTCGGCCCTGAAAAAGCCGGTTTGCACAACGATGATGTTGTTTTGGCGGACACGGTTATCTCCGTCCCGCTTAACCCCAAATTTTCATCATTAAATCTGGCTCAGGCAGTGTTGCTGATATCCTATGAATGGTATCAGCTCGGCGTCGATGTTCCCGATCAGGAGCTTTTGCTTGGGAGCTCGCCTCTCGCCACTAAAGGGGAGTTGGTGAACTTTTACGAACGCCTTGAGGCTGCTTTGGATGAGTCGGGGTTCCTTTGGCCGCCGGAAAAGCGCCCGAACATGGTTCGAAACCTCCGAAACATTTTTCAGCGGGCTCACCTGACTGATCAGGAAGTCAATACGTTGCATGGTGTTGTGAAGACACTCAGGCTGGGACCGCGCGTTCAAACGCCGAAGAAGTAACGATCTTGGAAATTTTGATTTCTGTGATAAGGGACTGAAATCACAGCCCCTTATCTAATTGTGCCTTAGCCGTTTGAAACCAAATCCAGTGGAATTTTGGAAAGGTTCTCGCAACCGTCTTTGGTGACCACGACGGTTTGTCCGGGGCACATGGCGGTGTTGTTGTCGCTATCCATAAGGATCATGTGGAGGAAGAAAACCATGTTCTCTTCCACGATTACAGGGTTATCGTGGTAGAACATCGGCCAGTCCATCCAATTGGGGGCGAAGGTGGTTCCCAGACTGTATCCCGTGGCATTGAGACGGTGTTCTTGCATACCAGCATCATCAGCAACACGGGCATATGCATCAAAGACATCCCCAACTGCAGCTCCAGGCTTTAAAGTCTCCATACAAGCAGCCATGGCATCTGTGGCAACCTTGTGCATTTCTATTTGGCGCAGGCTTGGTGTGCCAATAACAATGGTGCGCATCATTGCCGCGTGGTAGTGCCTATAGGCCCCCGCCCATTCCAAGGTGATTTGATCTTCGTTGTCCAGATGACGCCTTCCAGTGAAATATCGGCAGAGCAAAGCATCATTGCCAGATCCGATGATGAATTCATTTCCGGAATAATCTCCGCCGCCTTTAAATATGGCGCCTTGCATGGCCGCAAGAATATCACCTTCAAAAGCACCGGGCACACAAAGCTCGTTTGCTTCCCTTAGGGCATTATCAGCAAGCTCGGCTGCTTTGCGGACATATCCAAGTTCGGCAGGGCTTTTGATCACCCGAAGTTTGCTTATGAGATCAGAGCAATCTTCCAAGCGGCAAAAACCGTCGAGGGAAGCGTAAAGACGACGTCCATTGCGAGCGGTCAGGCCATAGGCGTCAAGTTCGACTCCAAGCGTCTTTTCTTTACCACCGTGCTCATCAATTATTTTACGGAGTTCCAGTTCAGGTGTTGCGTCCGGACCATCAACCCATACCCGTACATCATCGATAATAGAAGTATGTTTGGCTTGTCTGAGATCCGCTGAACGGGTCAGCAATGTCATCTTACCATCAGCCCCTAGATAGAGACACTGAAAGAATACATAACCAAAGGTGTCATATCCCGTCAGGTAAAACATTGATTCCTGACGGAAAATTAGCATGCCATCGAGGTTGCGTTCGACCATTGCATCGATGGTGCGCTGGCGGCGTTGGGCCAGTTCCTCTTCGGAAAAGTGGATTGCCATTGGCTTAACCTTTTAAAGGGGGTAGTTCTGCAGATCAGCAGTAAAGAGTAACGAGATGCATCTTACGCCGGGTTTGCACTCTGTACAGCAGGAAATAGGTTTGACTTTTGTATCTGCATCCGTATAGTCGCGCCTGCATTCCTGGGAAAGTGGAACGGCTTAAAGCCTGCTTCCCGTCCTTCATTGGAACTACCGGGACAATAAACTTTAAATATTAGGATATCAGAAATGTCCAAGCGTGTAGCTGCTAAATACAAAATTAATCGCCGTCTTGGCGTAAATCTTTGGGGTCGCCCAAAGAGCCCACTAAACCGTCGTGATTACGGCCCAGGCCAGCACGGTCAGCGCCGTAAAGGTAAGACTTCTGACTTTGGTACACAGTTGATGGCCAAACAGAAGCTCAAAGGTTACTACGGTAATATCGGTGAGAAACAGTTCCGTCGTTACTTCGCAGAAGCTAACCGCCGTAAAGGTGATACAGGTGAGAACCTTGTTGGTATTCTCGAATGTCGTCTGGCAGCTGTTGTTTACCGCGCGAAATTCGTTCCAACTGTTTTCGCAGCACGTCAGTTCGTCAACCACGGCCACGTGACTGTTAACGGTAAAAAAGTAAACATTCCTTCTTACATGGTTAAAGAAGGCGATGTGATCGAAGTTAAAGACAGCAGCCGTCAGATCCCAATGGTTCTGGAAGCTGTAGATTCTGTTGAGCGTGAAGTTCCAGAATACCTCTCTGTTGATTCAAAAGCGATGAAGGCCACTTTCGTACGTGTTCCTGCACTTGCTGACGTTCCATACCCAGTTCAAATGGAACCAAACCTGATCATCGAATTCTACTCCCGCTAATAGGGACGAAAATTCTGCTGAAGATTTTCTTCGGCACACTAGGTTATCAAAAAAGGTTGCTAGCATTGCTGGCAACCTTTTTTGTTATCGGGGCTTTAAAGTAGGGCACAAAAAAACGCCTGTAAAAGTTTACACGCGCTTTTCTGCGATTAGATTAAGTAGGGGGTCTTTGATCTAATCTGTGGGTAAGGTTGGTTTAATTGTTTTGGGAACTATTTTCTTCTTCTTCTTCTTCTTCTTCTTCTTCGGGCTCTAACAGGTTGTCGGCCAACTGTAACCACCAAGGGCGTAGGTCTCGTTTCCCTTCTTCGGTCTCCGCGACTGTCTCATTGTAAACTGCCTTTCCGCCCATGATTACGGGAGTGGTTACAATGGTTCAAAGGCACCGGGTTAAGGGAATTATGATGACGCTAATAATGCAGCCCCTTATCAACATGTTTTTATTCAGGCCAGAGGAACCTGGCTTTAGTCGTTGATGCGGTTTGTGGTACGGCGTGTACTCTGCGGGCAGTCGACCTTGTACCAGTTACGACTTCTTCAACAATGCCTTTGGAGTTGTTCTCAATGATGACAACAGAGCTTGTGGTGCCACAGCTACGATAGGCCGCAATCGGCGCCCCTTTATCGGTGTAAAAGACTGTAGGCGTCCCTGCATTGCAATTAAGGGCTCTTCTCCGCTTTGTTGAGTAGAAAAAGATGCCGACCGCCAAGTAACCTGTTGATATGTATGGTTTCTGATAACTTTACATAGAGCAGGTATATGACAATCAACATCTCGCAGCATATTTTAGGCCTCAAAGGGCAACGTGTAAATGAAATTAAACTGGATGACGGCGGTGTTAAGATTGTCATTCACTGCAGCCGAGACGCGCGTAGGAGGGCTATAGACCCTGCTACAGGCCAGAAGGGAAGCATCAACCAGCATGTCCGCCGACAAGTAAACGACATCCCCCTTTTTGGGTATCCTTGTGTGGTCAAGATTGAGCTGGCGCAGGTTTATATTAACAAGGGCGAACGCCGCATTGAGGGGTGTGATTTTGTTGATAAAGGGTGCCGTTTCACTCACCGATTTTGCCGACTGATCAGTGGATTATGTCGGCATATGTCTATTCAAGCGGTTTCCAGACATTTGGATATACGATGGGAAACGGTCAAGAATATCGACAGGGCATACCTTATTGAAACTCTCCCTACGCTTGATCCTGCAGAGCTAACTGGCTTGGAATATATTGGTGTAGATGAAGTTGCCCGGGCGAAAGGTCATGACTACATGACGGTGGTCTACGATATGGTTGGCGGTCATCTGATCTGGGTTGAAGCAGGCCGAACTGCCGAGGTTTTTTCAAGGTTTTTGAAACAACTGCAACCAGATACAGCCTGCAAAATAAAGGCCGTAGCGATGGATATGGGGCCTGCCTACCAAAAGGCTGTCAGAGAGTCCTTGCCGTTGGCCGACATAGTATTTGACCGTTTCCACGTCATGAAAAACTACAGCAAAGCTATCCATAATCAGCGTCGACTTGAGTTCAGAAAGGCCGATCCAAGTGGTAAAGAGTTGATGAAAGGGACACATTATCTGTTGCTCAAAAATGCGGATAAGTTGAGTGAAAAACAAAGTGACAAGCTGCAAAGGTTGCTGGAGAGCAATAGCAACCTGAATGCACTTTACGTCTTGAAAGAACAGCTTCAGCTGCTGTGGAGTGCCGCTTCATTTGAGGCGATGGCGGAGCAACTGGAACGTTGGTGCCTGATAGCAGATCAGTCACAGATGCTCTATCTAAAAAAGTTCGCGAAATCCCTACGGAAACATTGTGTGGGCATCTGCAACTACGCCAAACACAAGCTCACAAGCGCCAGGATAGAGGCTGGTAATGTCAGTATAGGAATGATCCGTAAGCGAGCCAGAGGCATCAAGGATACCGAATACTTCAAACTCAAAATTAGACAATCATCCATTCCAGATAATCAATCTATGCTCTATTTGAAATCCTAAATCTACTCAACAAAGCGGAGAAGTGCCCAATTAAGGTAAGTTACATGTGCGTTGCCTGCAGCATCATAAAGAACGAGAACGGTTGCCTCTGTGTGGCCACGCCACTTGCGAGAAGAGTTATAAAGGCTGCTGAGGAAATAATAATTTTATTGTTCATCGTGTATATCCTATTCGGTGATAAAGAGATGAACTGGTAAGGCATGTGTCAATGTTCATCCGGTGCTGGATGAAAGTTATGCCCCTATTGAGCCGCCCGCTTTTATGTCCCGTGTTCAGAAGTTATACGGCGCAGAGATTTGGGCTGTTTCAGCTGAGCAACATTATATTCTGGTGCAAACTGATAAGGGGGAGGAGCTTGTTCTCTATCGTTTCAGTGATGCTGTCAGAGATCTTGCTCGTACAACGGGTATGCAAGTGCACCGATCCCACTGGGTCTCTTTGAAAGGCATTCAAGACCTTAAACGAGAGGGATCGGCGTATGAACTCATGTTGAAAAGTGGAAAAAAGATCCCGGTCTCTCGGTCTTATAAAAAAGATGTCGAGGCTTGGGATCTACAGCAGGAAATTTCCAGTCCAAGTTAGAAAGATTTTATGCCTGGGATTTTGCACTCTCCTTTGGTGTATACTTTTTCTACACGGCCAAAACGGTGTTGGTATATACGTAAATATCCTTTGCAATCATTAAACCTGATGTATGTGTCGTATCCCATGACGCGTTGATTTTCGTCATCATCAGTTTGTTTTTCCAGAGTTCTTTGAGAACGAATATTTGCTTTATCAATTTCAAATTTTGTCAGGACTTCCTCAAGTTGCTTTGGGTAGGGGTTGGTAACTGCTGCCTGAGTTGGACTCCCGAGTAATGTAACTGCGAGAAAAGCAGCTGAGAAGAGGGGCAGGAGGAGTTTGAATAGCGATGGCATAAGAATTTTCTCACGAAGTCGACGAGTTACAGATTAAATAAAGCGCTTACCTGACCGGTAAACCTCTCATCTATAGATAGGGAAGCTCTATACAATTTTAAATAGTGTTTGTTGATAGGGCATTGAGCATTAATTTCGAGCATAAAAAAAAGGCCACAAAATGCGGCCTTTTTTCTTGAACTTGTCTTGAAATCAAGAAGCTTGTTCTTCCGTTGAAATTCCTTTTTCCTGCAAGAACTGCAATAGTTCTCCAGTTTGGAACATTTCACGGAGAATGTCACAGCCGCCTACGAATTCACCTTTAACGTAGAGCTGTGGAATGGTTGGCCAGTTACTGAAGTCTTTAATGCCCTGGCGAATGCTAGGATCTTGAAGAACATCAATTCCAGTAAACTTCACACCTAGGTGTGTGAGGATCTGGGCTGAAGTAGCGGAAAATCCGCATTGTGGGAATACTGGTGTGCCTTTCATGAAAAGCACAACTTCGTTTTCAGTTACTTCCTGACGAATGCGTTCAGCAACAACGTTATCCATAAGGCTCATTCCTTGATCGTATTAATTCAAATGACTTTGTAAGTCTCTGGCATTTACTTGCAGAAGTCAGCTTTGTGGCGCTGAGGTCTGGAGAGCTAATGCATGTAACTCGTTGCCCATACGCCCTTGCAAGGCTTCATAGACCATTTGGTGCTGCTGCACTCTGGTCTTGCCCTGAAAAGCTGGGGACACAACGTAAGCTGCATAGTGATCACCGTCGCCACGAAGGTCTTCAATGGTCACATCAGCGTCGGGCAGTGCATCCCGAATCAGTGCCTCGATTTCAGCAGGGTTCATCGGCATATATACTGTCCTTGTTTTTTATTTTTCCAGTCAGACTGGATTCTCGTTACAACCTAGATACCACACTACAAAGCCTTTATGAAAAGATCTACAGGAGAGGTATCTTTATCCTCTCCTGTAGCGCATTTTCTTTTCAAATGGCAGAAATAGGAGCTATCCAGCCATGTAATTTGGCAACCATGCTTCGTTCACATTACGAAGCTCTGATACGGATATGGTACTGCCGCCCGGTAGGGTCAAGTCATTACCACCTGTGCGACCAATAACCACAGCGGAAACGCCGGCTTCTTCAGCAGCTTCTATGAGACTTTCTGCATCGCCTATTGATACAAGATAGCGGCCCTGATCTTCACCAAACAACCATGGTGTTGTCGGGGTGTCGACATCGGCAGGTTTGATGACTTCCGCACCCATTTTAGAGGCAATCGCCATGTCTGCAATCGCTGCAGCAAGGCCACCGTCTGAAAGATCGTGACAGCTTTCAATAAAGCCGGCTTCAATCTGAGAGCGGACGAAGTCGCCATTTTTCCGTTCCGCAGAGAGATCTACGATCGGTGCATTACCTTCACGACGACCCTCGATAACATCAAGGTAAATTGACATTCCCATGTGGCCGATTGAATCGCCGATGAGTACAAGGCTTTCGCTTTCGGATCCGAAAGCGACAGTTGCGGTTTTCTCGGCATCGACCAAGAGACCTACGCCACCAATTACAGGCGTAGGCAATATGCCTTTACCGTTGGTTTCGTTGTAAAGCGATACGTTACCGGACACGACTGGGTAGTCGAGAGCGATACAAGCGTCACGCATGCCTTCGATACAGCCCACAAACTGTCCCATAATTTCTGGGCGCTCTGGGTTGCCGAAGTTCATGTTATCGGTAATTGCCAATGGTGTTGCGCCTACCGCAGTAAGGTTACGATAGGTTTCGGCGACAGCCTGTGCTCCTCCACGAACCGGGTTCGCTTTACAATAGCGCGGCGTACAGTCAGAAGTAACTGCCAGAGCGCGATCAGTACCATGAACGCGAACAACACCCGCATCGCCACCAGGACGTTGGATGGTGTCCCCCATAACCATGTGATCGTATTGTTCCCATACCCAGCGACGGCTGGACATATTGGGGGAGCCGATCAAGGTTTTTAGGGCAGCAGTGGTATCTGCCGCTTCTTTTATATCTTCGGCTAAAATATCTTCAGAATCCGGTGTTGGAACCCAAGGACGATCATACTCTGGAGAATGGTGAGCAAGCGGTTTGATTGGAAGGTCACCGACAACATCACCATTAAATTTCAGAACCATACGTTTGCTATCGGTCAGAGTACCAATAACAGCAAAGTCCAGGTCCCATTTTTCCATTATAGCCCGGGCAACGTCTTCTTTGCCTGGCTTGAGGATGATCAGCATGCGTTCCTGACTTTCGGAAAGCATCATCTCGTAGGGGGTCATGCCTTCTTCGCGCTGAGGAACCTGATCGAGTTCAAGTTCAACACCCATGTCCCCGGATGAGGCCATTTCGAAAGAAGAGGATGTCAGACCGGCTGCACCCATATCCTGGATCGCAACGATTACATCTGTTTGCATCAACTCGAGGCAAGCTTCGATCAGAAGTTTTTCGGTGAAGGGATCGCCAACCTGTACGGTAGGACGCTTTTCATCGGAATCATCATCGAATTCTGCGGATGCCATCGTGGCACCGTGGATGCCGTCACGACCAGTTTTTGACCCAACGTATACAACAGGATTGCCAACACCAGAGGCTTGAGCGGTAAAGATGTTATCTGCTCTAGCCAAACCTACGGTCATGGCATTGACGAGGATGTTGCCGTTATAGGAAGGATCAAACTCAACTTCACCAGCAATCGTTGGCACGCCAACACAGTTACCATATCCACCAACACCTGCAACAACACCGGAAACGAGGTGTTTTGTTTTGGGGTGGTCAGGTTCGCCAAAACGCAATGCGTTTACGTTGGCAATTGGACGTGCACCCATTGTGAAGACATCGCGTAGAATACCGCCAACACCTGTTGCAGCGCCCTGATAAGGCTCGATAAAGCTTGGGTGGTTGTGGCTTTCCATTTTGAAAATAGCCGCGTTGCCTTCGCCGATGTCGATAACACCAGCGTTTTCACCCGGGCCCATGATAACTTGAGGGCCTTCAGTCGGTAGGGTTTTAAGCCATTTTTTTGAAGATTTATAAGAACAATGCTCAGACCACATAACTGAGAAAATACCCAGTTCAAGTAGATTAGGCTCGCGTCCCATAATTTCGAGTACAAGGGCGTACTCTTCTTCATTGATGCCGTGTTCAGCGACGATTTCAGGGGTAATTTCACTCATCTTTTCATCACCTTATGAAAGTGCCGCAACAAGGCTGTCAAACATTGGTCGACCATCAGTGCCGCCGAGAACATCTTCACAAAGCCGTTCAGGGTGTGGCATCATACCCAAGACATTGCCTTTGGTATTGTAGATACCCGCAATGTTGTTCAAAGAACCGTTCGGGTTGACTGTTTCGTTAACGCTGCCGTCTTCGGCGCTGTATCTGAAAGCAACCTGACCATTATCTTCTATGGTTTTTAGACCTTCACTATCAATGAAGTAGTTTCCATCGTGATGAGCCACTGGGATGCGAATGTTTTGTCCTGCAGCGTATTGCTTGGTAAAAACTGTGTCGTTGCGTTCTACTTTTAAGTGAACATCACGGCATACAAAACGAAGGTCGCTGTTACGCATAAGAGCGCCAGGTACAAGACCGCATTCTGTCAGGATCTGAAAACCATTGCAGATGCCAAGAACCGGTACGCCCTTGTTTGCTCTTGCGACAACTTCTTTCATGACAGGAGATTTTGCTGACATCGCGCCACAACGCAGATAGTCACCATAGGAAAATCCACCGGGAAGGCAGATTAAATCAACATCGTCAAAGTCAGCATCTTTATGCCAGACCATCTGGGGTTCAGATCCCATGGATTGACGCAACGCAACCTGAATATCACGGTCACAATTGGATCCTGGGAAAACGATAACCGCCGCTTTCATTGGCAAGTTCCTCGAAGTTTGAAATTGCAGTAAGTCTTTACAGATCTTTTGTTCTGGCCACAGAAGTTTTTTTCACTGCTGTGGATTTATGAACTTACTGTTCCAGGTCGATGGAATAGTTTTCGATCACAGTATTAGCCAATAGTTTTTCACACATGGCAGTAACGGTTGCGCGTGCTTTGGCTTCATCGGTTTCTTCAATATCAAGTTCGATGAACTTGCCTTGGCGAGCTTCGTTTACACCTGCAAAGCCCAAAGAGCCTAGTGTGTGTTCGATAGCTTTGCCTTGGGGATCTAGAACTCCGTTTTTCAGAGTGACATGGACGCGCGCTTTCACCCGTAATCTCCATTTTTAAGTTGCAAAGGATAAGTCCATTTGGACCTTACCGCTAAGCTACTATAGTTTAAACAACTTGGGGACCCATTTTAGGTCCCCGCTACTAAGGGCTGAGCCCCAAATTCTTGTGATACAGCCCTCGACACAATGCTTGGGCACATACTTGTACAGACCAAGGAGCCAGCATAGTTCGGGGTTTTGTTCTCAAGAGTGTACGGTTTTTGGGTGTTCAAGACGGCTCTATTCTCAATGGAACAGTGGCTCAGTTCACCATTTTGTAACCCTTTAACAAGGGCCATAGGTTTGCCTAGATAAAACGGCTTGCCGGACATGGTTTCTGTTCCTTGGGTCTTTACCCAGAAAGAGGTGACAAGAGTTGGTTAAAGCAAGGGCCTTAGATCCAAATCCTATATATTTGCGCCCCATATAGCAGTCTCTTGTTTAGATGACAATCCCACTTGGAATTGTGAGGTCGTGATATTTTGTTCAATGGTTGGCTTTAATGTAAATGAGGCCAGCTAAGTTCTTAATAACCCACAAAATTGGGGAGGATATTTACGGTGTTCTATTTTAAAATACAAGTTGCTGATTTAGATCTGAACTTCTTTATAAGGTGCGTCTCCGGGTTTTCCTGAAGCAAAGAGCCACTGAGTTTTTGCAGGAGTCCCCTCGGGGGAAACTGTTTCTGGCGCTGGTAAAGCAATTAGCGAAGAAGAAGACGTTTCAAAGCCGGATGAAGTTATTACTGTCATCGCTTTGTGAGGATCTTCGTTTTGGCGCGATAAGATCTCTTGCCAACCAGACCAATCTCCACTTTCTGGATCTGGAGTAGTTTTCTCAAAGTCGGCCTTATGTGCTTCAATGCGAGGGCTATTGTCATTGCCATCACCCGCGGTAATCATGAAGATCCCCTTGGGTATAGGGAACAGTTCAATGCTTGTGGAGTTTATTTCCTGATCATTCCTGAGCCAGAAAGCCTTCTTATAATCTGCGATGATTAAATTAAAACTTCTATAGGCTTTGGTATTCAGATCTGCGAGCGCCATAGCGGCGTCATAAGAATCGGCATGATCCAGGGCTTCAAGAACAAGCTCGCCGCGGCTTCTTTTGTCGTCTTGTGGACCAAGGCTACCTCTACGGTTTAAGACACAGGCCAAAAGGCCAAAGTCATTTGTCCCAAGCCATGTTCCACCGGCTGTCTGATCTAACCCGGCTATGACGTCTGGTCTGTCAGGCCAATGTCGGGCCGGCTCTTGCCAAGGACGGTCAGACATTTCGTCACGGTTACCTGCGAAAAGTAGGGGCCATTTATGACCGGGGCGACTAAGTATGGTAACAGTACACATATTTTCCTGCTAAAGATGTGATTATCGAGTTTCCCTTGCGGAACTGAAAAGCTATAACGAAATGTATAATAGATGGTTTCTGTTTCTAAGCCCTTTAGTCAAGATTTTAAGATTAATGGGGTTATAATAAACTGAGACCTCAATGAACAAGTGTATGGCACATTACGAGGAGTCTTTGTTAGATGACCAACATTAGCGACCGCGAAAAGGCTTTTGAAAACAAATTTCATCATGATGAAGAGTTGCGATTCAAAACAGAAGCGCGCCGGAATAAACTTCTTGGGCTTTGGGCTGCAGATTTAATGGGGCTGACAGGCGATGCAGCTGATGAGTATGCAAAAACTGTTGTGAAAGCTGACCTGATTGAACCTGGTGACGAAGATGTAAAACAAAAGGTTCTAAAAGATTTCCAAAGCCGAAATATTGATAAATCAGTACATCAGTTAGAGCGCACCATGGAAGAATTGATGGTTGAGGCTAAAAATCAAATGATGGAAGAATAAATTTCCTCCATTCATCTAAGCTAAAAAGAGGCTTTGAATAATTTCAAAGCCTCTTTTTTTGTCGGTAGTAAACAATATTAAGGAATTTTGTTGTAATATAAATAGAAATTATTTGGCGCTCGCACCAAATCGTCGCTCGCATTAGCGCATTGTTTTGTGGGGAATTTGAAATGTACGTGTTGCAAGAAATAACGAAAGCCCAGGAAAACAAGTTTAAGCATGAACAAGATCTCTTGTTTAAAGCGAAGGTCCGTCGAAATCGAATGCTCGGTCTATGGGCCGCAGATTTACTGGAGCTCAAACAAGATGAGGCCCAAAAATATGCAAATGACTTTGTTGAGCTCCACCTAAAAGATACAGGTCGAGAGCAATTGCATAATAAGCTTCTGAGTGACTTTAATCATGCAGGCGTCCACAAGTCTGATCATAGGATTGAGCGTAAAATTCACGACTGCATGGTAAGGGCAATTTATGAGTTGAAGACTGAATGATCCTCAACTCCATCATGAAAAGTAAATGTAAAAAAAAGCCTCATAAATGAGGCTTTTTTATCTGATCGTCTTTAATTATTCACCGAAAATACGTTGGAATATCTTGTCCACGTTTTTCGTGTGATAACTAATTGAATCTTCGTCGAGTAACTTGGTTAGTTTCTCAACGTCAAGGATCTTGGTCAGGCCTTCATCTTTTGACATGAAGAAGAAGAAACGATTGTCATGGTCCTGCGCTTGTTTCTCGACGTCGTCCAGTTCGGCAGGAGTATCGGGATTATCAGGATCAATACCATAGCTTTTCCATACCCGCATCGCGTTGCGTTGAACGATCCGGTAGGCTTCTTCCCGACTTACGTCGTTTTGAGTGAGATACAAAAGAACACGCTGGGCGTCATGGATGCCGCCAAAGTTGTTCATGTGATCTAGCATATTTTGAGGGTAAACCACTAGTTTTTCGATCGTGCCAGCCAAGCGGTTGAGGGCGAAATCAAGAGTGATAGTCGCGTCTGGGCCGATCATGCGCTCTACAGAAGAGTGGGAGATATCCCGCTCATGCCAAAGTGCGACGTTTTCAAGTGCCGGAACCACTGCCATCCGCACAATTCGTGCTAGGCCTGTTAGGTTCTCGGTCAGGATCGGATTACGTTTATGTGGCATCGCCGAAGAACCTTTTTGCCCTGGAGCAAAGTATTCTTGTGCTTCTCGAACTTCAGTACGCTGCAGATGACGAATTTCAGTGGCTACATTTTCGATAGACGAGGCGATAATGCCGAGCACAGCAAAGTAATGTGCATGGCGATCACGGGGGATAACCTGAGTTGAGATTGGTTCAGGCGTTAGGCCCATCTTTTCAGCAACGTGTTCTTCGACGCTTGGGTCGACATTGGCAAACGTTCCAACGGCACCTGAAATAGCACAGGTTGCAATTTCTTCGCGTGCCAGCGTCAGGCGTTTTTTATTGCGTTCCATCTCAGCATAGAAACGTGCAAATTTTAGGCCCATAGTCACGGGTTCAGCGTGAATGCCGTGAGAACGGCCGATACAGGCCATATGTTTGGTTTCTTGGGCGCGTTTCTTTAACGCGGCAAGAAGGCGATCCAGGTCAGCTAGTAAGATATCAGCGGCTTGAGACATCTGTACCGAAAGGCAAGTGTCCAAAACATCGGAAGAGGTCATGCCTTGGTGGACAAAACGAGATTCTTCACCGACGTTTTCTGCTAATTCTGTCAAGAAGGCGATAACGTCGTGCTTAACTTCTAGCTCTACTTCATCAATACGCGCAATACGTTCAGGAGTGTAAGGTTTTTGACCTTTTTCCCAAATAATAGCTGCGGCCTCTTTCGGTATTACACCGAGAGCTGCTTGTGCGTCACAAGCATGAGCTTCGATTTCAAACCAGATACGGAACTTATTTTCGGCTTCCCAGATGGAGGTCATTTCCGAACGACTATAACGGGGGATCATGGTGCTTATGTTCCTTTTGGAAAGTGCACAAGGTCTCAGCAATTTCTTTGCTGTAAATATCTACGAGAAACAAGCGAACTTGACGCTGTATGTCAACCGCTATGGTGATTTTTCTTAAAATAGAACTCGTCAATAATCAAAATATCACCATATAGGGGTGAGTTTAATATTAGGCTGCAACTTTATATCTAGTTTGATGTGGTTTTAACAACCCAAAACTTATGATATAGCCCTCTCCAAATAAATTAGATTATAAAATCTCGAGGCGGATGTGACACATAATTCAGAGATCCAAGGTGATAACCTGAAAGAAATTTCCAAACTCTATTGGCAATGGCTTCCATTGTTAATGTTGGTTGTGATGCTTATTGGGCGGACAATGTTTCCTGATTGGAAAGATTACGAATATTATATTGAAAGTGAAGCAAGAGGTATTGTTGAAAATGCCGCCTTTGTCATTCTTGTCCCAGGTGTCGTGTTTGGCTTTCTTGCCTGGCGTATGAGAGAAGCATTACCATCGAAGTATCTTGGTTACTGGCTTATGCTGTGCACGATTGCCGTTTTTGTTGCTGCGGGTGAAGAAGCCAGCTGGGGGCAACATTGGTTCAATTGGGCAACACCAGAAGGCCTGGCCGCGATCAATGATCATAATGAAACAAATTTTCATAATACTTTGAACGGTCACGATACCACGATTAAGTCTATTATCATGGTTGGTATGGCGATCGGGACTATTGTTATTCCTCTGGTTATTAAATTTGGCGGAATGGCAAAGCCTGTTTTGGGAAGCTCTTTGTATTGGTTGTTCCCAACAGTAATTGGTTTGCCTGTAACAATTTACTGCCTTACTAGCCGTATTGTTAGACAACTTTTCCAAAAGTGGACCAGGCTTGATGAATACATGTATTTTGATATGGATTTCAACGAGCTAAGCGAATTTTTTGTCGCATGTTTCTTGTTCTTCTATCTGTTTTCTTTCTGGTATAGATTAAGGCAAGCTAAGGCTACCACGGTATAAATTAGATATTAAAGGCCTCCTACGGGGGCCTTTTTTTATGGCTCCATCATTTCCTCTTTATTCGGTTAGGTACTTGGGTTCGTTACACAGTTGATGAAATGGCATCGAATTTGATAACGTATCCATCGTCGTTAGTAAGGATTAGGTAGTTATGGGGGTAAGGTGAAAAGGAAGCAGCTAAAAATTAAACTGAATAAACCCTTGAGTGAGTTACGTGTGGTTGTTGTGACGCCAACTTACGGGCGTTTGAATTTCCTTCAGCAGGCTTATCGTTATTTTCGAGGACAAGATTATCCTTACCCCGAAAACCTGTCATGGTGTGTGTTGGATGATTCTGATCAAAAGCCGAATAGTCTCTGGCACATCTCACTCATGGCTTCTCCAAATGTTTATTATAAGCATCACCACGAGAAATTACTTATCGGTCGCAAACGCAATATGTTGAACGAAATGGCCTTAGAGTTAGGGGCCGACATTATCTGTGCCATGGATGATGATGATTGGTATAGTCCAAGTTATGTACGGGAGATGGTTGAGCTTTTAATGACTTCTGATTTCCCTTTAGCAGGGGGATCTGCAGTACATTTTTATGTGGCGGGGGAAGATAGAATTATACATTTCAACCGCCCCTTTGGGCCTTATCACAGTTGTAATGGTTTACTCGCCTATAAAGCCGATCTGCTGAGACACACGGCTTATGATAATGAGAAGGCGAGTGGGGAAGAAATGGCGTTTACCAAACGTTTCAAAATTCCTTTGAAGCAACACCCGATGACGAAGCGGGTATTTCTTGGTTTAATTCATCCAAGAAATACTGTTTCAAAAGGTTTTATATCCGAGAATGGCAAGTTCAATACTGATTTGAGGCTTGAAGATTTTCCCATGGATGTGAAGAGCAAGGAGTTTTTAAGATCGATAGCTCCTGCTATGGGCCATAGTTAGCGCATCTTTTAAAAAAAATCGTGGTTTCGGCGTACTTTTTTAAATTAGAGATACTCGCAATACGGTTGTTAGTTTGTTGGCAATTATGCATTAGCTGTGTTTTGTGAAAAGGCGCAGTTGAGTATGAAATTATTTCTTATAAATAAAACAACTTGTTAATTAATTGTTTCATTCGATACTTCTTTCCCCTTGACTGAAAAAACGCTTCCCCTCTAGACTTGTATATACATTTACAACAGGGAAACGAAGCGATGTCTATGACAAAGAAGATGATGGCTGCGATTGCCATTACGGGATCATTGATTTCTGTGCCAGCTCTCGCTGAAACAGTTAAAATTGGGATGAATGTACCACTCACAGGCTTTGCCGCAGCTGATGGTAAATCAGCACTGATCGGGGCGGAGCTTGCTGTAGAACAGGCCAATGCTGAGGGTGGTATCAATGGTAGCCAAATCGAGCTCGTACGTTACGACGATCAGGCATCGCCCAAACATTCCGTTCCCATTGCAAACAAACTAATTGGCCAAGATGAAGTCAGTGTTGCAATTTCTGGAAGCTACTCTGGGGCGACACGCGCTGCAGCTGGAATTTTCCAATCAGAAGGGGTTCCATACATCTCTGCTTTTGCCGTACACCCTGATATTACTAAATCCGGCGATTTTGTTTTCCGTACATCCTTCGTTGGTGAAGTACAAGGACGTGCCGGAGCAAAGCTTATTGGTGAAATGCTCGGCAAAAAGAAAGTCGTTGTCATTACTCTTAAAAATGATTTTGGGAAATCGCTGGCCGCAGGTTTCAAGTCCAAAGCAGCTGACTTTGGTATCGATATCATCAACGAGTATGAATATTCGATCAAAGATCGTCAGTTCGGCCCAATCGTTACCAAGGTGAAATCTGACAAGCCTGACGCGATTTATGCTTCTGGTTACTTTTTTACTGCTGGCCCGCTTGTGGCTCAGTTGCGTTCTGCTGGGATTGATGTGCCGGTAATCGGTCAGGAAGGATATGATTCTGAGAAGTTCATTGAAATTGCCGGGCCTTCTTCCGATGGCGTTTTAATTACCACATCACTGGATAGAGACTCGTCAGTCGCTGAAGCTAAAGACTTTATCGCAGCCTTTGAAGCTAAAGCCGGTTACAAGGCAGACATGGTCGCGGCTTCCGGACATACCGCGGCTAAAGTTGCCATTGCCGCACTGCGTAAAGCGGGGACGACAGACCGTAAGGCAATCCGGGATGCGATTGCGGAGACAAATATGGTGGCATCAACGGGAACGATTTCTTTTAACGGTCTTGGTGAAGTGAAAAAAGATGTTCAGGTACAGGTCGTTAAAGACGGCGCTTGGCACCATTACGCAGTCATAAATGACCAAGATTTACTCGCACCGCCTGTTGAGTAACCCCTAAGGCATAATTCACAACACATGCCACCAGTATATGGAAACTATTGATGTTATATATCGAACTACTGGCACAAGGCTTGGTGCAAGGTAGCATCTACGCTTTGGTTGCTGTGGGGTTAACCCTTGTTTACGGGTTGCTTCGAATATTACACGTTGCTCATGCAGGGCTCTTTACCCTCGGGGGGTATATCGGAGTTCTGGTGACCAATGCGACGGGTAGTTTGCTTTTGGCATTGATTGTTTCCATGCTGGTGGTTGGTTTGTTGGGAATGGCTATTTATCGTATTTGTTATCAGCCCATACTTGATAAACCACCCTATGTGGCTTTGATTGCATCCATTGGATTGTTCATCGCCATGGAGGAGATCTATCGCATAGCTTTTGGGCCCTATGGGATTTCATATCAAAACCCGCCGTTACAGGATGTGGTACAGCTCTTTGGTATTACGTTACGTTTTGGTGAAATAGCAGTTGGCGTTGGTACTTTGGTTCTGATCGGTGCTTTGGCTCTGTTTGCCAGTAAAACCCGATTTGGGACGGTTTGGCGCGCAACTGTCACTGATCCAGATATGGCTGAATCCTTTGGCGTAGATATTATTAAAGTACGCTACCTCAATTTCTTTATTGGTTCGGCTCTGGCTGCGGTTGCGGGTGTCATGGTGGCGCTTCTCAACAACTTGGTTGAGCCGACAATGGGCAGTGTACCGAGTTATAAAGCCTTAGCGATTATTGTTCTTGGAGGATTAGGCGATGTGCGGGGGACATTGATCGCCGCATTGGCATTGGGAGTCATTGAAGCCTATGGCACTATTTATCTTGGAAACTATCTGGATCGCGATGCCATTGCTTTTGCCTTCCTCATTCTTGTGTTGATGGTTCGGCCTCAAGGCCTGTTTGGGAGGGCATGATCATGCTGGGTTTAAGCGGTTATGAAATCAGTTTGATTACGTCCATGGGGATTGCGGTTATCTTTGCCCTTAGTCTCAATCTTATAACAGGATTTTGTGGGCAAATTTCTTTGGGACACGCAGCCTTTTACGGAATAGGGGCCTATAGTTCTGCAATGCTAACCAAGGCAGGATTACCTCTTGGTGTTGGTATCCTTGGTGCCGTCATCTTTGCCGGTCTGATCGGGATTGTTGTTGGTTTTGCTTCCCTTCGAGTGCGTCATGACTTCCTTGCAATTACCACGATGGGTGTTGGTTTCCTTTTTATAGGGATCATGCGTCAGTGGGATTTTGTCGGTGGTGAAATGGGAGTATCTGGAATTCCAGGTTCTGGTCTTGGTAAGTCCGGGTTTATGTTCTTGGTATTAGTCTTCGTTGCTCTTACTGCACTCTTTAGTGTGCATCTCAAGCGTTCATGGATGGGCTATTCCTTTGATGCGATTGCAGATGATGAAGATACTGCCCGTGTCATCGGGCTTGATGTCTCTCGCTACAAATTGGCCGCTTTTGCCATGGGCACAGCATTGGCAGGGCTAGCAGGTGCACTCTATGCGCATAATGTTCGATTTATTGACCCGGAAAGCTTTGGATTTGTTGAATCAATCACTGTTTTAGCGATGGTCGTGATTGGGGGCATTGGTTCAGTGTTTGGTGTCATTTTCGCCGCGGCGGTACTGAGTGTATTGCCTTTATGGATTCAGTTTATTGATGAATATAAGCTGTTGCTCTATGGGGGCTTGCTCTTTGCAATGATGCGCTTTAGCCCCGGGGGGCTTGCCGGACTTGCGAAACAGATTTCACCAAGAAAAACGTCGGTGCAATCATCTGGGGGGACGAAGGTATGAGCAAGCTTCTGGAAGTCTCCAATGTAAAAGTTCAATTTGGTGGTGTCATTGCTGTAAACGATGTGTCTTTCTCGTTGGATGAGGGGGAGTTACTCGGATTTATTGGTCCCAATGGTGCTGGCAAAACAACCATGATGCGGGCGATCACGGGTGTGGTTACGCCGACAACTGGCTCCATTGTGCTGGCTGGTGAAGAGTTGGTCGGTCTCCCAATACACCGTCGGGTACGCATGGGACTTGGTTTTTCTCAGCAACTTGTGAAGCCCTTTCGCAATATGACTGTATTGGAAAATGTCGCTTTGGCAGTAGGTTCTCACCACACGGGCTCACCTCTTTCTGCTTTGTTTAAAGTGGGACGTGACGCAGAAAAATTACAAGCAAGAGAACTGCTCTCTCAGGTGGGGATTGCGGATGCAGCTGATGCTGATCCTTCCAATTTGCCGTTGGGATATTTAAAGCGGTTGGAGGTTGCGAGAGCTTTAGCGCTGGATCCGACGCTCCTCTTGCTGGATGAACCACTCGCGGGTCTTAACCACGCCGAGGCTCACAAGTTGGCCGATATGATTGTGGAGCTCAATAAGGCGGGTCGTAGTATTATTCTTATCGAACACAATCTTGGTGAAGTCATGCGCATTTGTTCGCGTCTTGTCGTGCAGGATAACGGTAACAAAATTGCGGAGGGTGATCCGGAAAACGTTATGAGTGCTCCGGTTGTTCGAGCGGCTTATCTTGGGGAGAGTGCTGATCATGCTGCAGCTTAAAAATGTGGATTGTGGATATGGCGTTTTTCAGGCGGTTCACGACTTGTCGTTTACCCTGGAGCAGGGCAAAGTTTTTGCGTTACTCGGTCCAAATGGCGCGGGTAAGTCCAGCACCATTATGTCCATAGCCGGTCATGTGAAGCTCTTTACTGGAAGTATTCATTTTGACGGTGAGGACATAACCGGTTTGCCCGCACGCGAACGAGTGAAAAAAGGGATCGCTGTCGCCCCCGAGGGACGCCGCCTTTTTCCTGACTTAACGATAGAAGAAAACCTTACCGTAGGAGGTTATTGCCAACCCAAACAGCGAGAAGCTCAAAACAAGGATATGGTATTCGCTCTTTTCCCGCGTTTGACTGAACGTTTAAAGCAACCTGCAGGCACCTTGTCAGGTGGTGAGCAACAGATGTTGGCAATTGGGCGGGCGATGATGACCGAGCCTCGCTTGTTGATGATTGATGAGGTTTCCCTTGGGCTGATGCCGAAAATGGTCGATGTTTGTTACGATGCAATCCATCATTTGAAGAGCCAAGGGGTAACGATATTATTGGTCGAGCAAAATACCAAACGGGCATTGGAAGTTGCTGACCAGGTTTGTGTGCTGGAATCCGGCAATGTAGTCTGGCAAGGGACGGCGTCAGATGCCCAAAAAGACCCCGATTTAATCGAGGCCTTCCTTGGAATGTCTAAAGAGTCTGCGGCTTAATCGATAAGCCTAAGCTAGACTTTAAACCGGATATCCTCGGTTGGAATAGCGGATATTTTTGAGCCGAAACTGGTGATGTTAGGGAGTGTCGCGTTTTCATGCGCCCTTATATTGTTAGCTGTGGTATGCGCCTTGTCATGTGTTGTGTGCGCATCGGAAACCAGTTGAACATTATAGCCCAGAGCTGCGGCTCTGCGGACTGTGGTGTCGACACAAAATTCTGAAGCATAACCACATATGATAAGATTTTTTACTTCACGTGATTTCAGAAGTTCATCCAGATTTGTCTTGAGAAATGAATCTGGAGTGGTTTTTCTTACAATGTGATCACTGCGTTCCGTCGTTAATTCTGGGGGTAATTGCCAGTTATCACTGCCGTGTTCGAGTATAGAGTTGGGGCATTCGTGCTGGACCATTATAACGGGAGCTTTATTTTCTCTGGCAAGCTCTGTGACTTTATTGATTCTCTCTATAACCAAATCGATTTCAAAAGGCGTGGGGCTGGGAGTGACAAGCCCGGTTTGAATATCAATAACTAAAACAGCATATGTCATACCTAAATTGCTTCTTTTTATTAAAACGTTACAGATTTGGAATAATCACAAGTGACCAAGGTTCCGAAAACTCCTATGGCCCGTTTTACTGATAATTAAATGGTCGTGGAGCTCGATGCCCAGTTTGCCACAGACCCCCTGTATTTCGAGGGTCATCGCGATGTCAGCTTGAGATGGTGTCGGGTCGCCGCTGGGGTGGTTGTGGACCATGATAATCGCAGAGGCATTAAGTTCAAGCGCACGTTTGACCACTTCACGAGGATAAACTGGAGCGTGATCGGCCGTTCCTGTTTGTTGAACTTCATCTGCAATTAGGCGGTTTTTTCGATCCAGAAACAACAAGCGAAATTGCTCGATTTTCTCCTGAGCCATTGCAATTTTACAATAGTCTAAAAGCTTATCCCATGAATTGATTATTGGGTGCTCAAGAATTGCTTCTTTGCTCATACGACGGGCGGCTTCTGGAATGAGTTTTATGAGGGCTGTTGTTGAATCTCCAACTCCAGATACCTGCTGTAGCTCTTGAACGGATGCACCGAAAACGGCAGCCAGAGAGCCAAATTCGTCGATAAGCTTCTTGGCGAGTGGTTTCGTATCACCACGTGCCTTGGCACCAAAAAGAAGAAACTCCAATACTTCATAGTCTGCGAGACTTCCAGCGCCTCTTTCTAGGAGGCGCTGGCGTAGTCTTTCGCGATGACCATGGTAGTGGGGTTTTTCTGTGCTCAAGCCAGATCCGGTTTATTGTCAGTCCAAAATTAGTTTATTCGTAAGGGGCCTTATGCCAACCCTTTGGAGAGAGGGTGAAGATTTCACAGCCATCAGCCGTAACACCGAGGGTGTGCTCATATTGCATGGAGAGAGATTTATCTTTGGTGACAGCTGTCCAACCATCGTTGAGGATTTTAACGGGGTATTTCCCACCATTGATCATTGGCTCAATCGTGAAAATCATCCCTTCGAGCAAGCGGGCACCTTTGCTTGGCTCACCGTAGTGCAGAACACTTGGGGGAGTATGGAAAGTTCTGCCAATACCGTGTCCACAAAAGTCTTCAACCACGGAATAACGGTTTGCTTCGGCGTAAGTTTGGATCGCGTGACCAATATCACCGAGAGTAGCACCTGGTTTAACGACTT
Source organism: Kiloniella sp. (assembly GCF_965205715.1). GTDB lineage: Bacteria > Pseudomonadota > Alphaproteobacteria > Kiloniellales > Kiloniellaceae > Kiloniella. The sequence continues at coordinate 348,548 of NZ_CBDBHW010000001.1, forward strand.
CTATACCGCGAAGAAGGCATTCATAGGTCACATCACTCAAGCGCTTTGTTTTGACGTTTGGTTTGCCCGCAAAAAACATGCGGCTTGTATCACCGTGCCATTCATCAAGAATGACAGTGACGTCAATGTTAAGGCTGTCGCCGTCGCGAAGAATTTTATCTTCACCAGGAATGCCGTGGCAAACTACGTGATTAACCGAGGTGCAAATGGATTTTGGAAAGCCTTTGTAGTTCAACGGTGCTGGGACAGCATTGTGAGAAACGATGAATTCGTGGCAGAGATCGTTCAGTTTACCTGTAGAAACACCTGGTTTTACAAAGGGAGTGATATAGTCGAGTGTTTCAGCTGCCAATTTTCCAGCCTTACGCATCCCCGCAAAGTCTTCTTCGGTATAGGTTACAAACTGTCGTTCTTCACGTGTCAGATTGTCGATCACGTTATCTCTTCCATTTCTGTTAATGAACTGCTGCAAAAAATAAATGCGCAGTTTGTCGTAAGATACAATAATTTATGCCTATATAGCCAGCGTAAGCGGCTTATCCAAGTGAATTCCCTCTGGTGTGACTTCACAAGTATAAGCAACGACCTCTACGCCACGTTTTATAGCCTCAGTTAAAGCCTTTGCATATACGGGATCAATGTCTTGTGCCGGGGCAAAAGTGCTGCAGTCATTTCTTTGCGCTAAATAAAACATAACTGCGCGGTGCCCCTGTTCAACCATATCACTTAATTCTTGTAAGTGTTTTGTTCCCCGGCTGGATACCGCGTCGGGAAATTCAGCGACACCGGGTTCCCGGCTCAGGGTTACGGATTTGACTTCCACGTAACAGTCTGGGCGGCCGGGCTCTTGTAAAAAGACATCAATGCGGGAGTTTTTACCGTACTTTACTTCACGTTTGGCTGTACTATAACCCGTTATCTCGGGGACATTCCCTGTCGAAATTTCTTCGAATACAAGTTTATTGGGAACAGAAGTATTTACGCCAACAGGTGTTGATCCCGCCGCCCCGATTTCCCATGTATATTTTAGCTTACGTTTGGGATTGTCAGATTCTGAAAGCCATACTTCTGATCCAGGCTCGACAAGACCCAACATAGAGCCTGTGTTCGTTGTATGAGATGTTACAATGGTACCATCCATTAGCTCTACGTCAGCCAGAAAGCGTTTATATCGTTTAACAAGTTTACCGGGGATTAGGGGGGTAGGAAAAATCATAAGGGTCCTCTTTTACTCAGACCTTAGTGTTTTCTTTCTTTTCATGGCAAGGAGAAATTAACAAAGAAATTACAACTATCGTGTAGTGTAAATTTGTTGGGGTGATAAAATATTGTTGTACCATTTATAACACTTGCCAAAGGCATTGAAGGAAGTACAACTGATTAAATAAGTTCGAATAACCCTTTTTCTTAGGGCCAAGTCTGTGAAAACACAGGTGTATCTATTTGGAGAGTTTCTATGACATGCCGTACCTATGTAGCTATTTCCATTACTGCTCTATTCCTAAGTGGGTGTGCTTTTGGTGGAAAAAGTGAGCAGACGGCACCTGTAGAACATTCTGCCCCTACTTCTGCCCCATTGAGCTCCTCGACTTTGGCGACACCTCCAATTAATAATTCAAATGAAGTCATAAACAATAATGTTTCTGGAACCGTAAAGTCTTCTAGTGAAGGCTTATCTATAAGTGATCAGCCTGCAGTGAACGACTATCCCTACGGTACGGCGGCACCTGCGCAAAACAGGACTATTATCGAAGGTACAGACGGAAATCTTTATTCTACCGGCAGTCAGAAAACAGATCAGGATTATCAGAGCGACGTTGCTTCGTGCCATTATTATGCACAGGGATTAGTTGCTCACGATGCCCGTGTTGAAGAAGATCGTGGCGGGAGTTTTGGTGATAGCCTGGGTGGGGGAACTTCAAGCTTCTTAGTTCTTCGCCAAAATATTGACGCAAGTGAAGTAAAGAAAAATCAAGCTAAACACTTCAATCGTTGCATGAGCAGTAAAGGCTATTATCAGCGTTAAGGTTTTACCTTTATTTATTCCGTACCTATTGTCTTCCCTAACGACTCGCTTATGGTGAGAGAGCTCTCTTTATCTCAAAGTGAGCTCTCTAACTCGCTCAATAATGAACGAGTGTGAGAAACAGCTAGAGACTAACTTGTCTTCTTCAAAGCCTAAATGCCATCGGTTTTAAAATGTTTAGCTTTCTCTTCCAAAACTTTAGGTTTCTTTCTTTCGGATTTTTGTTGGCTCTGGCTTCTAGTTTTGGGCAGACATTCTATATTTCGTTATTCAATGCAGAAATACGCGCCGAACTTGGGTTGTCACATGGTGATTTTGGCTCTCTTTACTCTGCGTCCACTCTGGTAAGCGGTTTTGCGGTTATCTGGTTTGGCAAGCAAATAGATCATCTGGATCTTAGGCTTTATTCCTGTCTCGTGGCCTTGGGGCTGGCATCTGCGGCTTTTGCTTTGGCCATGATTCCCGTCAGTTGGCCCTACCTTATCTTGCCGATCTTCTTTTTTATCCGTCTATGTGGGCAGGGCTTGATGATGCATACATCCATCACAGCCATGGCACGGTATTTCCATCATAACCGCGGACGGGCAATAGCCATAGCCTCTCTTGGTTTATCGCTGGGCGAAGCTTGTCTGCCTTTGTTAACGATTGTTCTCATTGCATTTATGGGGTGGCGGGATGCCTGGTTATTGAACGCTGCTTTATTGGGGCTCGTCCTGATCCCGGCTATATTGTTTTTGTTGCGTGGGCATAGTGAACGCGATGCAAGAATGAATGAACAGGTAAAGATCCAGGAAGCTGCAGACTCTAATGAAGAAGGGCCGCGACACTGGACCAGAGCAGAGGTCGTTAAAGATCCCGCGTTTTTTCTACTTTTGCCAGGACTTGCGACTCTATCCTTTGTCGTGACCGGAATTTTCTTTCATCAAATTCATATCGTGACGACCAAAGGCTGGACTATGGATTGGTTCGCAGGAACCTTTACTGCCTACGCAGCCATGATCACCATAAGTGCTATTGTCGCAGGATCTTTGGTTGATCGATACGGTGCAATAAGGCTGTTAACAGTTCATATACCCATATTTGCGTTAGGTTTGATGTTCTTGATACTTTCGGATCATTCTTATGCCGCACTTGTTTTTATGATGTTCATTGGCATATCCGTTGGCTTTGGCTCAACTGCCATGAGTGCTTTTTGGGCTGAAGCCTATGGAACCAAGCATATTGGTGCAATTCGTGCTTTAGCGATGTCGATATCAGTCCTTGCAAGCGCGGTATCTCCAGCTCTTTTTGGCTGGTTGTTCGACATGGGTGTCGCTTCGGAAAAGGTTGTCATGGGGTGTGTCATGTGGTGTTTGTTTGCAACGATCTGTTTGTGGATTTCTCAACGTCAAATAATTGCGCGCCAAAAAAACACCCGCTTTCTTTCTGTTGCGTGAATAACGCAGATCAAAATTGGTAGTCAGTGTTTCTATGCAAAAGAAAAGGGAGGCAAGATGCCCCCCTTTGTAACGCGCCTTTCGGAAAAGCTTATTGGAAAGCTTTTTTCATGAAAGGAATATGAGATAGGACCAACAAGTCGAGTGCCATCACAGTAAGTAAAGTGATCCCAACCAGTGGGAAGGCAAGAGAGAGAAGTAACATGATAAATACGGCACCCTTCCAAAGCGGGAGGTCCGTTGGCGGCGGTGGGGCTACCAATCTTCCTGCTCCTTTCGGACGACGCATCCACCACATAATGATGCCGCTCACACAAAGGAAGATCATAGCAAGGCAGAACAAGGCATTTAGAACGGTATTCCACCAACCCATATCACCCTGGTGAAGCGCAATACCTACAGCCATTGATTTTGCCATCAATGAATAATCTTCAAAGCCAACTTCACCAATGACTTTACCGGTATACTGGTCGACATGGACTGTTTGATCTCCGGTCGGTGTAACTGTATCTCCGTCCATAGAATCAGCAGAGATGGTATAGACGCTGGTTGAACCTTTGGGCAGATTGATACGGAATTGTTGATCAAACCCGATTGCCCGTGCCAGAACGACCATTGAATTTAAGTTGACGGCATAACCTTCAGGCACACCAATTTTACCAACGTCGGATCCTGAGAGAGGAAGCTTCGTAAGCTCCAGTCCCCAGGGAACTTCTTTTACTGCACCATCGTTCATGATGCCATGGGTCTCATCTGAAAGTGGGACGTTGTCCCATTTTTCTGCAGGAAAAGAGCTCCAGGGTTGAACAAATTTTCCGCCCCAGACACCTGCCCAGGCAAGGCCAGAGATGAGGAAGAAGAAGAGAACGACAGATATATAAAATCCGATTGAGACATGGAGTTCTTTCAGAAAACTACGCCCTTTTGCGGATAGGTTAGGCATAAGCACACGTCTTAGGCCTTTCCCATCGCGCGGCCACCACAAGTAAAGCCCTGTTACTATCAATATTAGTGTTAAGCCTGCTGCGATTTCCAATAGGCGATCGCCAAGATCGCCGATTAAAAGTGAACCGTGGATGTCATTGGCAAAATAAAACCAAGTTGTGTCTTTTTCCACAGTGCCAATGATTTCAGCCGTGTAGGGGGCGACAGAAACAATCATATTCCCGGCCTCTGTTTTGACTGTAAAAAGACTGGCTCTGTCATCTGCGGGTGCGGGCATGTACTGCTTGATAAAGCCGTCAGGATAGGCAGCTTTTACAGTTTCTAATTGTTGTGTCGGGGCAGTCATCTCAGCTTGGGGAGTGACATATAACTTCTCACCAAATCGAGTTTCTATGGAATTGAAATAAACCATGATCAGCCCGGTAATGGCGAGAGTGAGCATGAAGGGCACGACAAAAAGGCCAGCATAGAAATGCCAACGCCAAGCGGCATTGTAGAATTTTTTAGCAAAAGAAGTTGGGTTGTTCTGATCGGCACCCACATTCGTGGGGGCGTTGTTCGCTGTCATGTCTGACATGGCAAACTCCTGAGTATTTATCTCTTAGGAGATATCTATTGTTATTTTTGTTGATTGAAACATTGAATTTCAAAAGGAATTCAGACGTGTACAGCTCTTACGCTGGCACGGATTTCAAACAGCTATGTAAACGAAGTTTTCAGGAGTAGGTTGGTGGAGCGCGGGAGCCGTAGGCAAGGTGGATCAGTAAGCTGGTCAGATGGCTATCTGAAACGGATCCCGTTGTTGAAATCGGTAAATCTTGCTGGATGAAATCATATTGTATGCCAGCGATTGTTTGGTCCGAGTGGATCGAAAAAACACAATCGTTAAGTTCAGTGTTTTCTTGACGATCAGAGTTTGGAACTGAAATCTCTTTGATACCATCTGCTGTGCAAATGATTAGGCTAAGGGAGCCTTCGGACACATCTGTCATCATGCCTTGAGGTATCAAGGACACGGCAAAAAACTGTAGTAAAAGCAGAAGCTTTACCACTGTTTTTAGAGGTGTCGTCCGATTTCTCAGCATAGATAAGTTTCCAGAATTTTCTGTTTATAGTCGAGAATAGTCGAAATATACAAATGAAATTATTTCTGAACTTCTCTGAGAGGAAACACTCCTGATTATGTGGAGTTGTTTCTCCGAAGCTTACGCGATAGCCTTCCATCAGATGATCATATCGATCAGAGTAATTGTATTCATTTAGAGGTAATAAAAATGACTTGGAAAGTATATCTTTCTGGTGAAATTCATACTGACTGGCGTGATGAAATAGCCGAGAAAAGCAAATCTCTGGAATTGCCAATCGAATTTTTTGCTCCCGTGACTAACCATGCTGCGTCAGATGATTGTGGTGTGGCCATACTTGGAGAGGAACCAAATAAATTTTGGCATGATAATAAAGGCGCAAAAGTAAACGCTATCCGTACTCGGAACCTGATTGAAAAATCGGATGTTGTTGTTGTGTGCTTCGGTGAAAAATACAAACAATGGAATGCGGCATTCGATGCTGGATATGCGGCAGCATTGGGCAAGAGTATTATCGTAATGCACGGCCCAGATCATCAGCATGCATTGAAAGAAGTCGACGCTGCGGCATTAGCCGTTACATCCTCCCCTGAACAAGTTGTGAATATTCTTAAATATGTAATCAGGGGCGAACTTTAGGAGGTTAGTTCCTAAAAGCTGTGAAAATTTTTGAAGTTCAAGTTTAGTCGTGGGGTGTATTATGGAGCGTGTGTACCGGGCCTGTTTGGTCATCATTGGCAATGAAATTCTTTCAGGAAGTACCCAGGATGCGAACTTGGCGTTTCTTGGTGAGCAGCTGAATGAAATCGGTATTTGCCTGGATGAGGCCCGGGTTGTGCCCGACATTCCTGAACGGATTATCCAGACGGTAAATGAAGTAAGGGCTAACTTTGATTATGTCTTTACCACTGGAGGGATCGGCCCAACCCATGATGACATAACGTCTCAATGTGTCGCCGATGCCTTTGGTGTTCCTCTCCTCCTTCACCCTGATGCCTATAAGGCAATGGTCGACTTTTATGGCGAGGAAAAGCTGAACGAAGCCCGACTTCGTATGGCGCACGTTCCTGAGGGAGCCATTCTCGTCGAAAACGATATCTCAATTGCTCCGGGGTACCAGATTGAGAATGTTTTTGTAATGGCCGGTGTGCCCAAAATTATGCAATCAATGTTTTCCAAACTCGCGCCGACCTTAGTGGGTGGGAAGCCCGTGTTATCCAAAACGGTTTCGTCAGAAGCTAAAGAAGGCGATATTGCTGATGGCCTTGGTAATATTCAACGCGAATTTTCTGATGTTGATATCGGAAGCTATCCTTTTATGGGGCGAGGGGGCACAGGGGTGCGGATCGTTATGAGATCGACTAATGAAATGAATTTAGAACAGTGCAGCCTTAAGGTCTTACAGCTTTTAGAAGAATTTTCTTGAATTGAGTATCAAACTTAGGCTCTTCTCCGCTTTGTTGAGTAGAAAAAGATGCCGACCGCCAAGTAACCTGTTGATATGTATGGTTTCTGATAACTTTACATAGAGCAGGTATATGACAATCAACATCTCGCAGCATATTTTAGGCCTCAAAGGGCAACGTGTAAATGAAATTAAACTGGATGACGGCGGTGTTAAGATTGTCATTCACTGCAGCCGAGACGCGCGTAGGAGGGCTATAGACCCTGCTACAGGCCAGAAGGGAAGCATCAACCAGCATGTCCGCCGACAAGTAAACGACATCCCCCTTTTTGGGTATCCTTGTGTGGTCGAGATTGAGCTGGCGCAGGTTTATATTAACAAGGGCGAACGCCGCATTGAGGGGTGTGATTTTGTTGATAAAGGGTGCCGTTTCACTCACCGATTTTGCCGACTGATCAGTGGATTATGTCGGCATATGTCTATTCAAGCGGTTTCCAGACATTTGGATATACGATGGGAAACGGTCAAGAATATCGACAGGGCATACCTTATTGAAACTCTCCCTACGCTTGATCCTGCAGAGCTAACTGGCTTGGAATATATTGGTGTAGATGAAGTTGCCCGGGCGAAAGGTCATGACTACATGACGGTGGTCTACGATATGGTTGGCGGTCATCTGATCTGGGTTGAAGCAGGCCGAACTGCCGAGGTTTTTTCAAGGTTTTTGAAACAACTGCAACCAGATACAGCCTGCAAAATAAAGGCCGTAGCGATGGATATGGGGCCTGCCTACCAAAAGGCTGTCAGAGAGTCCTTGCCGTTGGCCGACATAGTATTTGACCGTTTCCACGTCATGAAAAACTACAGCAAAGCTATCCATAATCAGCGTCGACTTGAGTTCAGAAAGGCCGATCCAAGTGGTAAAGAGTTGATGAAAGGGACACATTATCTGTTGCTCAAAAATGCGGATAAGTTGAGTGAAAAACAAAGTGACAAGCTGCAAAGGTTGCTGGAGAGCAATAGCAACCTGAATGCACTTTACGTCTTGAAAGAACAGCTTCAGCTGCTGTGGAGTGCCGCTTCATTTGAGGCGATGGCGGAGCAACTGGAACGTTGGTGCCTGATAGCAGATCAGTCACAGATGCTCTATCTAAAAAAGTTCGCGAAATCCCTACGGAAACATTGTGTGGGCATCTGCAACTACGCCAAACACAAGCTCACAAGCGCCAGGATAGAGGCTGGTAATGTCAGTATAGGAATGATCCGTAAGCGAGCCAGAGGCATCAAGGATACCGAATACTTCAAACTCAAAATTAGACAATCATCCATTCCAGATAATCAATCTATGCTCTATTTGAAATCCTAAATCTACTCAACAAAGCGGAGAAGTGCCCAAACTTACTCGTTAGGGAAAATTGATGCATCACTGTATTGTTAAATTTTGATTTTTGGTCAGAAGGCGATCCATAGCAATGGCGTGAATTAACTATAATATAAGTTTAGTTTTATTACCGACGCTATTCAGTATTAAGTCGAAAAAAGCCGTTTCGTTATTGAGAAAGTTACTATTTTATAAGCGTTTGGGTTTATTTACTTGTTTTTTTTTATGAAATAGCCCATTTTAAAAATATGGGATTTTATGAAAATGCACTGAAATCGGCGGGGGATCGATAGAAATGCAAGACGCATTGAATACAGCAGTAGAAGAGCGCCGGGGTAAAACACGGATAGGGGCTGCACTGAACGGTAGTTTAAGGTTCGGTCCTGAACTCATGGCTGATTGTGAAGTGTTAGATGTATCTGTTACTGGCGTGAAGGTTCAACTTACAGATACAGTTCCTTTAAACAGTGATGTGACGCTTATTTTGCCGGGCTCTGTCCACTTCGGTGGCGAAGTGATGTGGCGACACGGCCTTATGGTTGGGTTGAAATTTAGAAACTCACCAGAAAAGATTGCGGAGCGGCTTTCTGGAGTTCTCAATAACGATGATATGCGCCAGTTACACAGTTAAATACTAATGAATCGATCTTGATTTGAAATGGAAAAGCCCCTTTGGTTGCAAAGGGGCTTTGTTTTTTTGCTATATCGCGTTGTTTGGTTGGGTTTCGCTGTTGTGCAAGATTTCGAATTCTTCAACAAGCTCGTCCCAATAGATCAGGGCTTGAGGGATTGACATCTTTCCGTAACCCGCCATGAAACGTTGGGCTAACGGTAGAAAATCGATTTTACCTGTTTTTTGCCATACGTTTAGGTGCCATGTATCCCCTGATGTATCGATCCCTTCACCTGTTGCAAATCCAAGAGCGTTAATTTGTGTGTTCCCATCATTTACAGCAAAAGGAACCAGATCGTATTCTCCGGTTTCATAAAACAGAATGCGGTCGACATCCGTTTTTGAAAGATTCTGTGCAATGAGGATTTCTGCCCTACCGTTGGGATAAGGGACCAGTACTGGGTAACTTTCTTTGGCTTCACGCTCACAGCGATAGCCATCAAGAGTGCCTGGTTTTAACAGTGTTTGGTCAATAGGGTGGCCTAGAACAATTTCCAGAACATCGGGGTCCATCAACGAGCCAAAGAAGAACAGAGTTTGACTTTCTGACTCTTTAATACAGCCCAGATTATTATTAGGGGGACATTCCATGTGGACCTCTCCAGAAACCATAACGCTGGTTGATATGCACCAATCAAACTCCGTTTAGAGACTGTAACTGCTTCGGAGAATGAAAAGTAATGGTCAGGATATATACTTTGTACCCTCTTTCATAGGAAAGAGAGTGGTGCGGACGGCGGGACTTGAACCCGCACGGCCGAAGCCAACGGATTTTCATACCAACTACAGCTTTCGCTGCCACGCCCTTGGTGCAAAGCACCGCGCGTTTGTGGTCTGGACTATCCCTTCACCATAACAAGGTCAAACTCACTAAATCCTTGTCGTAGGTGCTGCCCGTCTAGTCTCTACACCTTCCCGATCCTCTTTCAAGGTCCGGGCTTGGCTCGGGATTGGCATAATCTTTCGATTGAAGCTTTCCCCGAATTTGAGCAGTTCTACACTTCAGGTTTCCCCAAAGGCACTCAATTTTTTAAGTCCGTCGTGTCTACCAATTCCACCACGTCCGCACGTGTTGTCTAGGACACTCTGTGGGGAAATCTCTCGCCCGAATGGACCTCTAAGTCAAGTGATTCGTTTCCCTTAAAAAGAAAATAATTAACAGAGTGCGGGTATATACCCTATTTAACCGATCTGCTGCAGCCTATTGATTACTATAAGAATATAAGTTCCCTTTATAGGGGGGAGGTAGATTACTCGTTATTCTCTTCGCGAGCGAATTCTCCGCGTTCAATGGCTCTGTCGAGATCAACCTGAACGTCTGGGACATAGTCATCTGCTTTGGCTTCTTCGAGCAACCATTCCCGGAAGGCTTTGATCTTGGTTATCTCTGAAGTACTTTGGGGAGAGACGACATAATATTGATAATTTAATCCGGTAAACCCCCGGCTATGCCGGGGGACTCTCAATGGTTTGACCGTTCCCACGGTCTTACATTTCTTTGTTTATTGACCAAAATAACAAAGGAATTAGCCGATGAGAGATTACAAAAGCCTTGCACATACGAGATGGGATTGTAAATACCACGTGGTTTTCATCCCTAAACGCAGGCAAAAAGTTATCTATGGCAACCTACGTCAGTATCTTGGTGAAATTTTCCATGAACTGGCCGGGCATCGCGAAAGTAAGATTGAGGAGGGCCATTTGATGCCGGATCACATTCACATGTGTATCAGCATACCGCCCAAACATGCTGTTTCAAAAGTCGTTGGATACCTAAAAGGAAAAAGCGCGATTGCCATAGCTCGAAAATTCAAAAATAAAGCACGGAATTTCAAGGGTGAAAATTTTTGGGCCCGTGGATATTTCGTCTCAACTGTAGGGCTCGATGAACAGATGGTGAGGGAGTATATCAGAACGCAAGAAGAGCGTGATAAGTACTTTGACCAAATGGATATATTCAATCCATAACCGCTTTAGCGGTTCCCAATTTGCCCCTTTAAGGGGCTCACCCGCTTAAGCCCCCGGCTTTGCCGGGGGTCATTTAACTGGAAGGTGTTCTCGGGCCAAACGGGCAAACCAGTCTACCGGACTTTAGGTCGTCATATGTCAAAGAAGTTCTACCCAGAGCAACGCCTTGCCCTTCAATCGCAGCCTGTAGGATTAGGCTTGAATCGTTATATCCTGGCCCTTTGTCCGGATCGACATCTGTTACACCAGCAATATGCAGCCACCTTCGCCAGTTAACGGCAAAAGGCTCTTCGCCGACATCGTCGTGAAGCAGGGTGTGGTATTTGAGATCGTGGGGTGACTTCAGGGGGAGAGTTCCCTTGAGGAGATGTGGGCTACAGACAACCAAACTTTCATCTTCCATCATCTTATCAATGCGGAGGCCGGGATATTGTCCGTTTCCAAACCTGATAGCCATATCAACATCGTCGCGTGCAAAGTTAGTTTTAGTAATACTTGCGGAGACGAGTATATCGATCTCTGGGTGAACGCGACGGAATTTTGGCAGGCGTGGCAGTAGCCACTTTGCCGCGAAAGAAGGCATGACGGATACTTTTAAGGTGCCTCGGTCGCCGCCATCGTAAAGCTTTTGGGTGGTTGTCTTGATGATATCAAAAGCTTCACTTACAGCGGGCAGAAGGAGTTGAGCTTCATCCGTGAGTATCAGGCGCCTATTCATGCGTCTGAATAACTGTATTCCTAAATGATCTTCAAGAGATTTGATCTGATGGCTAACTGCTGCTTGGGTGACAAAAAGCTCTTGCGCGGCCTTTGTGAAAGACAAATGGCGGGCGGCGGCTTCAAAGGCGCGTAAAGCGTTGAGTGGAGGTAGAGGTCTAAGCATGAGTTCGCATTATAAAATCTAATCTGATATATGAATTAACATCGTTTGAGAATTAAATCAAACAGTCTTACCTTAGCTGTATCAAAGATTACAGACGAAGACAGCCAATAGTGACTGTTACGCTCAGATAAGGAGAACTGTTATGGCAAACGTATCAATGCACAAAACCTATACTTTCGGCGAGTTACACAACGACAAGCTGAACGTACCCTTTCTGATGGCTCCGTTCGTCGCCGTAATCGAAACCTTGGTTGCATGGCAAGAGCGATTGAGCGTTCGTGATACTCTTCGCGATCAAGATGCCCACCTCTTGTCAGATATGGGAATTTCAATTGAAGAAGCCAGAAGCGAAGCTGCAAAGCCCTTTTGGATCAATTGATCTACGTCGACCCTGCCCCGACGCGTTATCGGGTACTCCCTTGGGAGATAACGCATTTATTTACTCCCTTTTCAAAGGGATGTCTCAGAACCCGTTTGAAAGCGCCGACAGCTTTCGACGGGTTTTCGGGTTAATATGGATGGGTACTCGAAAATTTATGTTGGGGATAGTTACTGCTATATTTTAAGGCAAAAATTGTTCGCGAATAATACGTTCTTCAAGGTTATGTTCTTCATCAAACAACAGTTTCATGTTTACGGAGCTATCCTGACGTACGGTTACTTTTTTCACGTGCTTGATTTCGGTAAAGTCAGCCGCAGCAGAAATTGGCCGCTTATCCGAATCCAGTGTGCGGAAAGAAACTTCTGCGCTTGCAGGTAGCAAGGCACCTCTCCATCTTCGAGGGCGGAAGGCACTGATTGGGGTCATTGCGAGAAGCGACGCGCCAATGGGGATGATTGGTCCGTGAGCTGATAGATTATATGCTGTACTTCCTGCAGGGGTTGAGACAATGACACCATCACAGACGAGCTCTTCCATGCGCTCGATGCCATCGATATCAATGCCAATATTGGCAGCTTGTCGACTTTCTCGGTGAAGAGAGACTTCATTGATCGCAAGGGCTTCAAATTTTTGATCACTTACGGTCGTTACTGACATTCGCAAGGGGTGAAGCGTGACTTCCACCGCATTTTCTATTCGCTTGTCCAGATCCTGCTCGTTGTACTGGTTAAGGAGAAAGCCAACACTCCCTCTATTCATGCCGTAAATTGGAATTTCAAGCCCAATGTATTGGTGCAATGTTTCCAGCATGAAGCCGTCACCACCCAAGGCAACAATAACGTCAGCCTCATCTGGCTCTACGGCTTGGAACTTGTTCGTCAGGCAATCCAGAGCATTCGTCGCTTTTTCTGTCTCGGAAGCAACAAAAGCCAGACGTTTTCTACTCATGCCATTAACCTTTTCCTGTAAAACATGATGTTCTGCTATAACATGCTTTTCACAAACGATAACAATAGACTGACAGCCACTTGCAGTACTGTCAAAAAGTCTGATAGAGGAAAACTGAGATTTATCAATTCATTGTAAAATTGAATCTCATTTCTAGGGGAGAACGTAACTTGATCCGTTTATTGATTGCCATCTTTACTGTTTCGCTTATGTCGTCTGTTGTTCAGGCCGCTGACCGGCATGCGGGGTATTATTATCCTGAACCCGTGTATAAGGAATATTATAAAGCGAGGGCAAAAGGCCTGAAAACGGCAAGCCGTAAAACACGCATTGCATTTGTTACCTCGATAACGCAACAAAATATGAAACGTGAGTTTTCTCCTGAGGCGGCTATTTTTGCCAAGGGTGAGGATGCGGAGAAGCTTATAATCGTCGGACTCGTAGATGGTCGGCTTGATACGATCTATAGATCACGTGCCATTTTCGCGAATATGACCGCGGCGGCCCGTACCCTGCCTATATTCCAGGAGTTGGGTGTTGAAGATGTTTTTACCTTCTTTGATCTCGCTGCTTTGATGGGGTTTAAGCAAATTACCATTACGAATGGTCGCAATTTTACGCATCAGGTGTTATTGCAGTAACTGCTTAATTGATTATTCTGTAATAGAGTTCTGTATCTATGATTTTGCGTGTGTTTTTGCCCTTTGCAATTGGCTACTTCCTGTCATTCCTCTTGCGGGTGGTAAATGGGATAATCGCACCTGATCTGGTTTCTGAGCTCAATCTTGATGCGTCTGATCTTGGTCTGCTGACCAGCACTTTTTTCATAGCTTTCGCTGTTACTCAACTTCCCCTTGGTTTGTTGCTTGATCGATACGGCCCACGAAAGGTGGAAAGCACACTTATGCTTTTTACGGCAGCGGGTGCATTACTGTTCTCCTGGGCCGATAATTTTTATGTACTGTTACTGGCTCGTGGCCTGATTGGTTTCGGGGTTTCGGCCTGTATGATGGCAGCCTTTAAAGCCTATGTAAGTTGGGTACCTAAAGACCGCTTGCCGTTGATTAATGGGTGTCACCTCGCCGCTGGTGGCTTAGGAGCTATAGCTGGCACTGCTCCTGTCGAGTTTTTAGCAGCTGAAATTGGCTGGCGGGGTGTGTTTGTTGTCCTTGCAGCATTGGCGGTTTTTGTTGCTGTACTAATTTTCTTTGCCATTCCCCGGAGAGATGAAATTCCTCCGAATGAAACAATTACACAGCAGGCCAAGGAATATGGGCAGATTTTTCGCAGTTCTTTCTTTTGGCGAGTTGCGCCCTTCACGGTGATGTCCCAGGCTGCATTTTTTTCATTACAGGCCCTTTGGTCAGGACCTTGGCTTCGTGATGTTGCTGGTTTTGAAAGAGAAGCTGTCGCGACGATACTCGCTGCGATTGCCTTTGCAGTGTTTGTCGGTTTTTTGTTGGGTGGATTAGTTACTGACTGGGTCCGTCGACACAATATAAGCCCCATTACAATTGGGGTTTATGCGATGATATTATGTCTCGTTCCTCAAGCTGTTTTGTTATGGGGTGGAAGTAGCTTTTATACTATGGGGGCGATCTGGATGCTGTTTGGCGTATTGGGTACGGGCGGCTACCTCATTTACCCTGGTTTTTCTCAACATTTCCCATCCTACTTGGCCGGGCGAGTGAACACCGCATTGAATTCATTGGTGTTTGTTGTCGCCTTTGCTGGGCAGTGGGCTGTTGGTGCCGTAATTGAACTTTGGCCAGGTCAGGCGGGTGGAGGATATGCAGTTGAAGGCTATCAAGCTGGTATTGTTATGCTATTGGTCGTTCAGATAATGACTGCAGGATGGTATTTCCTGCAGCCACTCGTTGTTGGTAAAAAAATCGATTTTAAAGAGGCGGATTAGCCTCTTATCCTTACCCGCCGGTAACGCTCATATGGCGGGCAACGGATGGATCGGCATCTCTGTCTATAATGAAGTCGTGCCCCTTGGGCTTGCGGGAAATGGCTTCGAAGATAGCCTGTTCCAAGAGCTCATTTTCATCACTGCTTCTTAAGGGGGCGCGCAAATCAGCTGCGTCGTCTTTACCAAGGCAAAGATATAGTGTGCCGGTACAGGTCATCCTTACCCGGTTACAACTCTCACAGAAGTTATGGGTCATTGGCGTGATGAAACCGATCTTGCCGCCAGTCTCTTTCACTTCAACATAGCGGGCGGGACCACCCGTTTTGTAGTCGATCTCGTTTAGTGTCCAGTGTTCGCCGAGGATGGATCGGACCTCAGTAAGTGGAAGGTATTGATCAACCCGATCTTCATTTCCGATATCACCCATAGGCATAACTTCGATAAAAGTGATGTCGAAACCTTCATCTCCACACCAGGATACGAGGGTATGGAGTTCGTCGTCATTTACGCCGCGGAGGGCGACGGTATTTATTTTGACGTGCAAGCCAGCTTTTTTCGCGGCCTGTAGGCCTTCGAATACTTGCTCAAGTATGCCCCAGCGTGTGATCGCTGCGAATTTGTCTTTGTTTAATGTATCCAAGGAAACATTAATTCGGCGCATTCCTGCATCTGCAAGTTGTTGGGCATATTTGCCGAGCTGACTGCCGTTGGTAGTCAAAGTCATTTCATCGAGTTGACCCGATTCAAGATACGGAGTGAGGCTATTAAACAGCTTCATAATATTCTTACGCACGAGCGGTTCGCCGCCGGTAAACCGTAACTTTTTAACACCTAGGTTAATAAAAGTAGCAGAAACCCGCTCTAGTTCTTCGATGGTCAAAAGTTCTTTTTTCGGTAAAAAAGTCATGTCTTCAGACATGCAATAGACGCATCTATAATCACAGCGATCCGTGACGGATATCCGCAAATAATCAACCATGCGACCAAAGGGATCGACCATGCCTGGATGACCAGTAAGCTTGGCAACAGATGCAGGCTCTAAAGGCCCTTTCTGCAAGTCTGACGAATTTATCATCAATTATTTCTCCTGAACTGCCGAGCAGTCTAACGTCTTTTTACCAAAAAGCACTATTACACTTTGACGCGGGTCCTTGTTTTTTCAAGTGAGCGAGGTTGTTTTATTTTATAGCCACTCTTTTAATTGCGGTAATGCCTGTACCACCGGTTTCCATTTCAACGCGTTCTGTGATGTGTGCGATCGGTTCTATGGTGACGTCCATGGAATTTGCAGTGGCATGTATCGCCATATTTTTGTCGAGAGCAATTGCCACATGTCCTGGCCAATAAATTAGGTCGCCTTCAGTGGTTTGCTCTGAGTTAACGGGGATGCCAAGGGACTTTTCCTGCATACTGGCATCGCGTTGAGTTGTTATTCCGCAAGCGCTAAGTGACACTTGAACAAGCCCCGAGCAGTCAATGCCGATAGAAGTTTTGCCGCCCCAAAGATAGGGTGCTCCTAAAAACCGTTGTGCAACACTAACGTGGCTTAAAGCAGCCATGTCCTGTGGGGTTATATGAGCCGAGAAAACCCATCCTCCACCTTGTACTTGAGAGTAATTCCCCTCAACTTGGATAACGCAAAGAGTGCTCTCTATGGATAATATGTCGAGAGGTGGGCTCTTCATATCTGGTTGTGGGTATAGATAGGTCCTTAATGCATGAACTCTGTGTGTTGTTGGTCGAATTTCTTTACTAACATCTGTACTGCGTATGTAACCGACGTAACTATCTTTTGCGTTTTGTACCCAGGCCCAACCTTTTTTCTCATCGTAGATCGTCAGCTTCTCACCAAATAAGAGCTCGCTGTCCAAAGGAGCTTCCGCTTCTGGGTAGCGGCGCAAGGAACTTTTCCCCACAATTACCTGTGCAGCTTGACCGCGACTGTACTTGTTACAGGTAATTTTCTCACGTAAATATTCTGCCGTGAGATCATCTCGGAAAGGGTGGAGGCGAGGATTAAGAGTATCGTGCATGTGGGCTTGGTATTCTCAATTGTTTGTAAAGCTGTTACATCAGAGTGCCATTGTCTGAGACGTAAATAAAGTTTTCTACTAATGATAACTCATGGGGATGAAATGACGACAATATTTTTTGACCTTGATGGAACCCTTACAGATCCAAAAGAGGGCATTATAAAATCAATTCAGTTTGCCCTCGGAGAAATGCAAGTAGAAGCGCCCGAAGCCGAAGACCTTCTCTGGTGTATTGGGCCACCATTAAGGGACTCATTCGAACAACTCCTTGGCGGGCGGAATGGGGTAGAGAATGCCATGTCTCTTTATAGGAAGAGGTTTGGAGATGTCGGTTTGTATGAAAATGCACTTTATGAAGAGATCCCTTTTCTTCTATCTAAGCTGGCAAAGAAAAACTTCGAGCTTCATGTGGCAACAAGCAAACCTCACTTTTATGCGACTAAGATAATCCAACATTTCGGGCTCGATCAATATTTTGGAAAGATCTTTGGCGCTGAAATGGATGGCACGCGTTCTGACAAAGGTACTTTATTGAAATACGCTTTGTCCGAAACGGGTTGTGATCCCAAACGGGCCTTTATGGTTGGCGATCGAAAGCATGATGCGATCGGTGCGATTAAAAACGATATGACTTCAATTGGTGTGCTTTACGGATATGGTTCGAAAGACGAGCTTAAAAATGCAGGTGTTCACCACTTTGCGGAAACTCCAATAAAGGTTTTTGAAGCCGTCGTTGATTAAGGGGCCATAGTCTCTGGCGCGGGTATGACTTCTATCGGGCCTTTTATATGCAGGTCCCTTTGAGGGAAAGGGAACTCAACGCCTTCTTCCTTGAATTTATCCCATATCGCAAGCATGAGGGCGCTTTTTATATTACCTATTCCGTTTTGCGGATCTGCAATCCAGATCCTGACTTCAAGATTTACGGAATTATCCCCAAATCCCGTGACGAGGCAATTTGCTTGAGGTTCATCCATGATACGTTTGTTCTCTGAGGCTGCTTCAATGCAAAGTTCAATGGCCTTATGGGGATCTGAGTTATATGACACGCCTATTGGTACTCTGACTCGAACCCAGCTATTGGTGTAGGACCAGTTTTCAACCCGTTGGGTGATAAATTCCTCGTTGGGGATTAGGTGCTCAATGCCATCTCGGGTGATTACAGAGGCATAACGGGCCCCGAAGGATTTAACCCACCCATAGGTTTGGTTCACAGCGATGACATCGCCGGGCTTTATCGATTTATCCATCAATAGGATGATGCCCGAAACCAGGTTTGAAATGACTTTTTGCAGGCCAAAACCAATACCGACACCCAAGGCGCCACCAAAGAGGGCAAAGGCAGAGAGATCGATACCAACGGTTTTTAATCCAATAATGACGGCGAGACCAATTAGGGTAACCTTCAAAAGTTTACCCAGGAGTACCTGTACTGAAGGAGTGAGTTCCGGAACAGCTTTGACACGCCTTTCCAATAGAGAGCTGAACGCGACAGCCGCCCATAACAATACGGCAAGCGAGATAACGCCCTTGAGTACCATAAGAATTGAAATTCTTAAGCCGCCAACATCGAGAGCAGCTGCATCCAAAATTTCCTGAGCGAGGTTCAATAGTCCTAAAATATTGAGAGCAGCTATCGACCAGATGAAAAGAGTGACCAGTTTGGCAACAACACGGGAAGTTATCAGACTGGTTGTCAAATTGATGACAACCCAGGCCAAGGTCAGACTTGCGACTGTATTTATGAGGAAGCGGCCCCTGACCGGGACTTCGAGCTGAAACAGTCCTCCAAGTGTTACCCACAGCATTAATAGGAAGATTACCCAAGGGATCATGGGTAATAGATTGGTCAGGATGGCTTTGAGGAATTCGGGTGTCCGAGACCTTTTTTTCCACTCGGATGCAACTGGTCGAGTTTTTTTACCAAGATAGCGACTAAGAGGGAATAAGAAGAGCAAGAAGGCCAGTTGAAGAATAACAGGCCAGCTCAAGAGGTTTTGGCTCAGCCATTCGATAACTTGTGTTACCCAATGCTCTACTTCCTGGATGTCCGGAATTAAGTGTGATTCCAAGTGTGTCTCCCCGCTATAGCTTCCAGTTTCCCTTTACGGGAGATGATGCCCGGAATGCTTGGGTGCAGTTTAGCAATTTTATCCTATGACGAGTAGTTTTTGTTTTGGGGATTCAAAACTCATTCCGGAAACTGATCATTTAGTGATGAGAATTCTGGGAGTCGGCCATGAAATTGACTCTAATGAGAATAACTATACAATAAATGAATAAATATATGATTTTATAAAGAGTAATTATCGTTATGAAAATATCAAACAAGCAAAAACAAGAGAACCGCAGCAAGCTGATAGCTGTTGCCGTTGATCTTTTTTCTGAGCATGGTTTCCATAATGTGTCTATGAAACAGATATCAAAAGCTGCAGGCATGGGGGATTCCACTGTCTACAAATATTTCCCCAACAAAGATAAATTCCTTCTGGCGTATCACGAAACCGTCCTGTTCCATGTTATGGAGCTCGTTGATGAGGCCGAAGATTTCGGTGATTACTCATTGGAAGAAAAACTACAGTTTTTCGTATATAACTATCTTGATGAGCTTCTTGAGAACCGTGAATTTGTTGCTGAAAGTCTGGAGATATTACGGGATTCCCCGGCATTTTTAATGCAGCGAGAATTTCCGGCGAGTAAAGAGTTGAAAAAGAAACTCACCCAAATACTGAATGAAGCTGTTGAAAAAGAGGAGATTACTGAACTCCCATTTCAAGGTGCTGTTTCTCATTTAATGGTTGATGGCTTGTTGGGGATGGTCCTTTACTGGTTACAAGACGACAGTGAAGAGTTTACGCAAACCACACAGTTTGTTGAAATTTCTATTGGCTTTTTCGTAACGATCTTAAAAAGCGGCGTAATTGGAAAGGGAGCTGATCTCGTAAGTTTCATGTTCAAAAGCCAAATGATGCGCTTTATGGAGAACGGCCAAGGTCTATCTTCTCTTATGAAGGGAATGGGCACTCTTGTTTCGACAGGAGGATGGAAATATGGGAAATAATGGTAATATTGCCACCAAAAAACTTCATCGCTCTGCGGCAATTGGGCTAACGGCAACAAAAGTTGGTCTTCGACATCTCAGCCATGTTGGGCGGAAAAAGTTAGTGGGCCGAAAGCTCAATTCTCTAAAACAAGAGCAGGCTCAAGTCGCCCACGAAGAAGAAATTGGCAAAACGCTGTTCAAAGCACTGAACCAGCTCAAAGGAACGGCCTTAAAAGCGTCTCAAATACTTAGCATGGAAGCTGATATCCTTCCTGAAGGCATTCGAAATGAACTGGCCAAAGCCTGTTATAAGGCGACCCCGTTAAACCGTGCGCTGATCGATAAGGTATTTCGAAACGAGTTTGGCAAAGGTCCCCGGGCGATTTTTAGTGAGTTTGAGAAAGAGGCCTTTGCCGCGGCAAGTCTTGGTCAGGTACATAAAGCTCAGTTACCGACGGGGGAAAATGTTGCAGTGAAAGTGCAGTACCCTGGAATTGCCGCATCGATCA
This sequence comes from Kiloniella sp., assembly GCF_965205715.1. Taxonomy (GTDB): domain Bacteria; phylum Pseudomonadota; class Alphaproteobacteria; order Kiloniellales; family Kiloniellaceae; genus Kiloniella. The sequence continues at coordinate 369,180 of NZ_CBDBHW010000001.1, forward strand.
AAAGTGACGTCAAAATGCTCGGTGGCTTGTTGTCTGTGGTTTCCGCTTCAACCGATTTTATGCCGGACAAAAATATTATTAATACTGTTCTTGATGAAATAACGATCCAGCTTCATCGCGAGGGAGATTATTACCAAGAAGCGGAAAGTCTTAAGTGGTTTAAAGACAACGTCAAAGTGTCAAAAATCACGATTCCATCTGTTTGTGAAGAATACAGTTCAGAGCGAGTTTTGACGATGGAGGAGTTATCAGGACTTCACCTGGATGAATGGCTGAAAACCAATCCTGGTCAGGATGAGAAGAATTACTATGGACAGATTCTGTTTGATTTTTTCTTCCACAGCTTTTTTGAGCTACGACATGTTCATGCTGACCCACACCCCGGAAATTATCTGTTCATGGATGAGGGGAAAATGGGGGTACTTGATTTCGGATGTGTAAGGGATATCGATAAGGGTTTTACGGATAAGATATCAGGCTATTACAAACTGTTAATCCAGCATCATACTGGCAAGCAGGACTTTGAACGATTGAGGGAATACTACGAGGCGTTCGAACTTACAAAGGCTGACATGTCGGATGATGATTATAGAAACGTTCTTCAGCCAGAGCTTGATCGAATTCAAAAGTGGATGATCGAACCTTATTTGACCAATGAATTTGATTCTTCGGGAAGATCCTTGCCCGAAATGACGACCGCCGATACCCGAAAAATTACCCCCTATATGAAAGAAATTAATAGAGATCTTTTATATTTTGACCGTTCTTACCGGGGATTGGTTTTATTTTTGAGCAAGCTCGGGGCGACGATCCAAACAAAGAATAAATGGATATTTGGGGAACCGTGATATGTCCCTCAACCAAGTAAGAGCTCCACTGTACGCCGTAATCAATCACAGATGGATTGGTCGCTGGATTATCGGAGTTGCGACAATCCATATGGGATTTACATTTGTACTCTTTCCTGAACAGGTCAAACGGATTTTTTCTGAAGGATTTTTCAATACCGGGCTGATGGATTTCGAGGTGGGGAAGACAGTATGGTTCTTTCTGTTTGGCATGCCTCTTTTGCTGGTAGGGTACATGATTGACAGTGACGAGAAGCGGAAAACAATGCCGCCATTTCGGGAAATACCAATAATTTTGTTGTTTCTGATGACTCTTCTTGGGATCGCGCTTATCCCTGTTTCCGGGCTTTGGCTAATGCTGCCTGCTCTAATGGGGCTCATTGTGAAAAATAAAATTGCAAATGAGGGCTATTAAGTAGCAGGGGAGGCCAACTTTGGTGTCAGCAAAGCTAAGCGATTACCGTATGACGAAACCTGAATACTTTACCTATGGTGATACAAATATTCAGTTGCTAGCGCCTGTCGACGAACTCGATTTTTTTGATACCCAGTCCGTGTGTTTATCCAAAGAGATCTCCTCGATCGAGGCATGGCGGGTTCTTGTTTCTAACCCCTCTCCTGTTTTAAAGTTGGCTTTTCGCATTCGTGATATGGTGTCGTCGTGGTTTGGCGTTAAGCGAATAGGTGGGTTTGGAAGCGCTTGGCCCAAGGATGTGCAGGTTAATGATCGGCTTGATTTCTTCCTTGTCGAGTATCTTACCTCTAGAGTTCTGACGCTTAGTGTGAGGGACAAACACCTTGACGTGATGCTATGCATTACGACAGATCAGAATGTGCTCACGATTACTTCGTCGGTCAAAGTTCACAATGCTTTTGGGAGGATTTATATGATACCTGTTGCGCCAACGCACAGACTAATTGTTCGTAATGATTTGAAGCGATTAAAACAGGAAATACTCTAAACAAACCTAAATGACTATAACCAAGACACATTAATGTGGTGTTGAAAATTGGATTAATCCAGCTTGTTGCACCTACGGAAGCCTCTTGCTTTTAAACCTGATGGGAAAGGTGCGAAAGGCATCACCTTCCACTTGAGATCCTGATACATGAAAGTGGAGGTGCGGGGCCGTGGAGTATCCTGTGTTACCTGATAGGCCAATGACTTGGCCACGTTCTACCCGTTCCCCGATTTCAACAAGAACGCCATTTTTCTTTAAGTGAAGATATTTGTTCAGCGACAATAACCTTGGCCGGTTGCGACAACCACCTTGGCCGGTGGATCTGATCATTAAAAAGGGCGTGCCCGTTTGATAATCAGATCCACCGGCCAAGGCTTAATTTGGTGTTAGTTACAAGCTGCTGTGAGTTGATAAATTAGGAACCTCTAGATGTAATTGGAGGAACCTGTTTGCCGTATAAATTTATCACAGATGAACAACTGAGACTTTACATGACAGATAGAAAAACTCATGGTCAACGAACCGCCGCTGCCCGCGCAGGGTTTAGCGAACGCACGGCCCGCCGATTTGACGTTGATGCGACTTTACCGTCACAACGCAATATAAAGCGAGGGCGAACAGTTTCTGATCCGCTTGAAGATATCTGGGATAAGGACATCCTTCCCATTTTGGATAAAGACAACTCGGTCAAACCCATTACTTTGTTGCGCCACATACAGAGCCTCTATCCGCTCCGTTTTCCCGATGACCGTGTCAAGCGCACGTTAGAGCGCCGAGTTCGGGGATGGCGGGCTCTGAATGGCCCTGAAAAGGATATCATTTTCAGGCAAACACCTGAGCCGGGTTACATGGGCCAATCAGATTTCACGGATGCAGCCGACTTAAGTATTACCATTGCAGGAGATCCTTTGGTGCATCGGCTCTATCATTTTGTTCTGGTATATAGCCGATGGGAACATGTTGGGGTCGTACTTGGCGGTGAGAGTTTTACAGCCCTTGCGGAGAACTTACAAAATGCGCTTTGGTCCTTGGGGGGCGCTCCTGAAAACCACCGGACCGACAGCCTGTCTGCGGCCTTTCGGAATTTGAGCGTTGAGGAAAAGGAGGACATTACCAAACGTTATTCTGCTTTTGTTGAGCACTACGGTATGGAGGCCAGTCGAAATAACAGAGGGGAATCACACGAGAACGGTGCCATTGAATCTCACCACGGTCACCTTAAGACTGCGATAAAGCAGGCCCTGATTTTGCGTGGCAGTAATGACTTTGACACTTTGGATGAGTATCGGCGATTTTTGGACGAGCTGATTGCTAGACGGAACAAACATCGTGACCAAGATATCCAAACAGAGTTGAAATCTCTCAAGGCGTTACCTCCTCGGCGAACAACAGATTACACTGAAGTCGTGTCGAGAGTTACCAAAACAAGTGGTTTTTTAGTTAAGCAGGTTTTTTATAGCGCCCCTTCTCGCCTAATTGGTCAACGCTTGCGTGTCCATATTTACGATAACCGGATAGAAGCCTATCTAGGCAGCACTCATGTCGTCAGCCATTCTCGTGAGCGGGGGCACGGCAAAGGCCCCCGCATTCATGTTATCAATTATCATCACGTCATTCATGCTCTCAAACGTAAACCTCAGGCACTCGCCAATTCTATTTATCGTGACAGTATTTTTCCAAGAACCGAGTACTCCCTGGCCTGGACATTGTTTCAGAAAAAGTTGTCCCGCAGAGATGCGTGTCGTCAGATGGTTGGGATACTTTTCCTTGCGCACGAAGAGGCTTGTGAGGCCGAAGTCGCGCACCTGATTTCGAGAGAAATCAATGCAGGAAGGCTACCTTGCGCAAAAAAACTTAAGCTGAATATCACAAAAAAGAACACGGATTTACCTCCTGATATTCCCGTGGTTCAACCTTCATTATCAGTCTTTGATACTCTGTTGGAGGATCGGGCATGACAAACATTGAAGTGGATCAGCACAAGCTGCCTCTTATGCTAACTGACTTACGATTACCCAGCTTTCACAAACACTGGCAAGATATCGCAATCCAATCCGACAAGGAGGGCTGGTCAGCAGCCAGGTTCCTTGCCGTTTTGGCCGAATATGAATTGGCCGAAAGGGACACGCGACGCATTCAACGCCATCTCAACGCATCAAACCTGCTGGGCGGAAAAACTCTGGCCACTTTTAACTTCAAGCGGCTGCCTAACGTGAAAAAGGCGCAGGTCGAAGCCTTGTCTGCCGGTGACTGGATTGACGCAAGAGCAAATCTGATTGCCATTGGAAATTCAGGGGGAGGAAAAACTCATCTCCTATGCGCCGTAGGTTATGCTCTTATAGAGGCTGGATACCGTGTGCTCTATACGCAAACCAGTGATCTGGTGCAAAAACTCCAGGCTGCCAGACGTGAACTTATGCTCGAAAACGCCCTCGCAAAACTCGATAAATTTGATCTCATCATTCTCGATGATATTACCTATGCACAAAGGGATATATCTGAAACATCCGTGCTCTTTGAATTGATCGCCAGACGATATGAGTACCGAAGTATTGCAATTGCTGCCAATCAACCTTTTAGCGGATGGGACAATATTTTTCAAGATAAGGCCATGACCGTTGCAGCAATCGATCGTCTTGTTCACCACTCAACCATTCTTGAGATGAATATCGACAGCTACAGACAATGGGAAGCCGCCCAAAATCTCAAAAAAATGTTGCGGAAAACCACAAACAAAAAGGTGAAAAATATGCCTGAAGCATCGTAAATAAACGTCAGATCACAGCCGCATCAAAAGCGGCCAAGGTGGTTGACGCAACCGGACAAAGTGGTTGACGCTCTACAGATATTGGCCAATTGTTCCGTCACTGTGTTCAATCCAAATGTAATTGTGTTCTGACTTATATTTGGCAGAAGGTCCTCCGCGGCTGGAACTCTCTCGATAGCCAACGACAATCCCCTCACGAGCAGCATGGATCTCTGTGCCCACTGGCATGGCCCAGTCTATGGCGTTATTGTTGGTACCAAAATGGGAAAAGGATCCATTGGGGCCTTGGCTAATAGAGTAGGTCGCCTTTGGTGAGTAGGGGAGGGTATATAAAGTATCACTGTCGTGAATAACTTCGTTGAGGCCTGGGTGGAGCTCGGATGTCCAGGTATAACGCCATGTTTTTCCCAGTTTTGCTTTGATAAAAAAAGCTTCCTTGGTTTGATCTGGCAGCAGAGGGATATTGTTAACGTCTTTTACCGGCTTTGTATTATGGGCTTTTACTTTGACCGAGACCCTGATTGCGATGTCAAAATCGTTCCTGACCAATAATTTTGCAGATTTATTGGTTTCTATTGTTATGAAACACAAATGTTGGCTAAAGCAGCTTTGACGTTGAGCCGCGTCTGCGGTGCGATATGGCGTTATGTTTATGAACAGAGAGAGACACATTAAAAAGGCGACCTTCAATAAAGCCGCCTTTTTAAATAATGTGATACGCAACACTACTTTAGCCCAAGAGTAAGCTGTCACTGTCGAGCTGTTCTCCGCGTACTTTGGCAAACATATCGACAAGATCATGGATATCCATTGAACTGCGTTCTTCTCCGGATACGTCAAGAACGACTTGACCTTCGTGTAGCATGACTGTCCGGGTGCCATATTGAAGTGCCTGGCTCATAGAGTGGGTGATCATCAAAGTTGTGACCCCCGTTTCTTCAACAATGTCATTTGTGAGTTTGAGTACAAAGGCCTGCATACGCGGGTCAAGGGCGGCAGTGTGTTCATCCAGAAGCAGGCACTTTGTGGGTTGAAGTGTCGCCATGATCAAGCTAACCGCCTGACGCTGTCCGCCACTTAGAAGTCCCATTTTGTCTTCCAGGCGATCTTCAAGCCCGAGATGCAATCGTGAGAGTCGTTCGCGAAAAACACTACGTTTGGAGTTGTTGATCGCCAGGCCAAAACCGCGTGAATTTCCCCGAGAATGTGCCAGAGAAAGGTTCTCTTCGATGGTAAGGTTTTCACATGTTCCCGCCAGCGGGTCCTGGAACACACGTGATACCAAGCTGCTTCTACGTGCAGCTTTCCAACGGCTGACATCTTTACCATCGATGGTAATTTTACCGCTGTCGGCGATGAGCTCACCGGTCAGGCAATTCATAAAGGTTGATTTACCCGCGCCGTTTGACCCAATGACAGTGACAAATTCTCCATCCGAGACTGTCAGGTTAACCCCTTGCAGGGCTTTGTTCTCGTTCGGGGTATCTTTGCCAAAAGTAATACGGAGATCTTTAACGTCAATCATATCAATTACTCCGCTTCATTAGTTTTTTCAGCGGGTTCTTTGCACCGGGTAATACCAGGGCAATGGTAACAAGGAGTGCCGTAACAAGGTTCAAGTCTGAAGGCTCAAGCCCTATGCTGTCGGCATTTAAAGCAAGCCCGATAGCAATTCGGTAAACAATGGATCCGAAGATACAGGCCAATACAGCCATTAACATGCCACGTGTTGAGAAAATGGCTTCTCCTGCGATTAGGGCCGCCAGACCAATGACAATTGTTCCTGTACCGATGGTGATATCAGCAAAACCGTTCATCTGCGCAAAGAGTGCGCCTGCCAGACCAACAAGTGCATTGGAAAGGGCCATGCCAATGTAGGTGGTTTTATTGGTGTCGATACCTTGTGCGCGGGCCATTTTTTGATTGGCACCAGTGGATCGCATAGCCAGGCCATAGTCTGAATTCAGAAACCGTGCGACGATCAAAGCGACAATGAAAACGATTACAGCTGCGATTATAGGTTTGAGATAATATCCGCGAAGGCCAAGATCTTCAAAGGGTGTCAGGATGGTTTGCTCTGTAATAATAGCGATGTTTGGCCGCCCCATGATGCGCAGGTTAATGGAATAGAGAGCAATCATCGTCAGGATCGAAGCCAGTAGATTGAGAATTTTAAATCTCAAGTTCAGAAAAGCTGTTACCAACCCCGAAGCTCCACCAGCAATGAAGGCTATTCCTGTAGCAAGGAAAGGGTTGTAGCCCGCAACGATCATAGTTGCGCAAACTGCCGCACCAAGCGGGAAGCTACCGTCAATCGTCAGGTCTGGAAAATCGAGAATTCTAAAAGAAAGAAAGACGGCTAGAGCAATAAGGCCGTAAACAAGGCCCAGTTCAATTGCTCCCATAAAGGCGATGAGGTTCATATATCTACGGCCTTCCGGCTCTCTCGTTCTTGTGTATGCTGCTCTTTGGATGTTTACCTAAAGCAAAATGACGAAATCCGCAAAACGAATTTCGTCATTTATGATCACTTCTGAGTGCAAGAATTGAGCACAAAACAGAGGAGTATAGTTATTTTACCACTTCTGCAGCGCGAGCGATTACATCAGCTGAAAGCGTTACGCCCATTTTCTCTGCCATTGCTGGGTTAACAAAAAGGTTGGTTTTGTCCACGCCTTGGAACGCAATGTCACCAGCATTTTTGCCGTTAAGGATTTCGACAACAACTTTACCTGTTTGACGACCGACATCGTAGTAATCAAAGCCAAGAGCTGCCATGGCACCACGTTTTACGGAATCAGTATCACCTGCGTAAACCGGGATCTGGTTGTCGATACCTACTTTAACCACGGCTTCGAAAGCAGAAATGATGGTGTTGTCTGTTGCAACATAAATAACGTCAGCTTTACCGATGAGGTTCTGAGTTGCTGTTAGGACTTCACCTGTTTTTGTCGCAGGAGAGGCAATGACTTCAAATCCTTGTTCTGCACCGTGTTTTTTTACAAGGTCGAGGAGAACAACAGAGTTCGCTTCGCCGGGATTGTAAGGAACACCGATTGTTTTCGCATTCGGGGTCAATTCCTTGATCAAGGCGATGTGCTGATCAATAGGAGAGAGATCACTTACACCAGTTACATTCGTTCCAGAAGCGCCGGGGCCTGATACCAGTTTCGCAGCCACAGGATCTGTTACAGCAGTGAAAACAACTGGAATGTCTTTAGTTGCTGCAACAACGGCCTGAGCTGATGGAGTGGCGATTGGGACGATTACATTCGGGCCTTTACCTATGTATTCGCGTGCAATCTGTGCTGCTGTGGCTGGATTGCCCTGGGCACTTTTATAGAGGAACGTGAGATTTTTACCTTCTTCAAAGCCTTGAGCCTTGAGTTCGTCACGAACGCCGTCGCGCACGGCATCGAGCGCAGGATGTTCCACAATTGCAGTTGTGGCGACGACAAAGTCTTCAGCCTGAGCCGCAAATGGTAGGGCTACGCCAAGAGCAAGAGTGGCCGCAATAAGCTTGGCCCCCAAACGTTTGGAAATCATTATATGCCTCCGAGTTAGCAATTTTTTATTTTTAGGGTGGGAACCCTAGGAATTCATTACTGGATTCTATCCAGACCTGTTGGATGTTATTAATCCCGTTCGGGCCCATCAAAGCAAGTGGTTAATTGATCTGATTTGAAGAGGGGATGAAGGCGCGTGTTGCATCTTAACCCTGTCAAAATATGCATTATTGCGAACGAAACCTTCAATAAGGTAATAGCCTTTTTCAATGAGGGCAGAGCTTGTTCGTTCTCAGGATAAAGGACATAGTGAGTGCTAATTATTTTGTACCAGAAAGCCATGAGAACCTGATGAGTAAAGACACTGAGCCAAAACTTGTAAAACGTGGCATTTCAAAAGCAGATCCAGAATTGTTGAAAGATTTTTTGCTTAGGCCCAATCCTTCTAATAGCGGACTGACTGAGAGAGTACTCGGCACGGACCAAGAGGGTAACAGCGTTGAGCTGCCTGTTGTGGTGGAGAAGCCATTGACGCTCTTTCTCAATGGTCAAGAAATTGTCACGATGATGACAATTGGGGATTATCCTGATTATTTAGCAGTGGGATATCTTCTTAACCAAAATATGTTGCGCCAAGATGATGTCATAACGGCAATTGATGTTGATGAAGAACTCGACCTTGTTGTCGTTCGAACCGAACGTGAAACCAACTACGAAGAGAAATTAAAGAAAAAAACCAGAACATCGGGTTGTGCTCAAGGGACGGTCTTTGGTGATCTTATGGAGAAGTTCGAAGATATTAAGCTTTCCAAAGAAGCGCGGATCCATACCTCGTGGATTTACACCCTAAGCAAAAAAATAAATACCGCCCCAAGTCTTTATCTCGAAGCGGGGGCCATTCATGGGTGTGTGCTTTGCCAAGAAGATAAGCCACTGATTTATATTGAGGATGTTGGCCGTCATAACGCTGTTGATAAGATTGCGGGCTATATGTTTCTCAATGACATCAAGGCTGAAGATAAGATCTTTTATACAACAGGGCGACTGACCTCCGAGATGGTGATCAAAACCGTGCAGATGGGAATACCTGTTCTTGTATCGCGGTCTGGCTTTACGGCTTGGGGCGTTGATCTGGCTAAGGAAGCAGGCCTTACCCTTATAGGGCGTGCCAAGGGGAAACGCTTTACAGCTCTCGCCGGGCAAGAGCGGATGATCTTTGATCACAATGAAAGCCATCTTGAGGACGAAGATAGCCGGCATCAAAGAGCATCGTCTCGTGGATCTGAAAAGGGGCCGGCCAATGATTAATCCTGTTGATCAAAATGATATCGCAGCCGTTATCCTGGCAGGGGGATTAGCCCGGAGAATGGGCGGCGGTGATAAGAGTATGAAAATGCTCGCCGGGAGTAGCCTACTTGATCGCATTCTTGTGCGTATAACACCCCAAGTAGGGTCGATGGTTATCAATGCAAACGGTAACCCTGACAGATTTGGTTACACAGGCTTGCCTGTTGTTGAGGATGTGGTTGAAGGGCATCCAGGCCCTTTGGCCGGGGTTTTATCTGGTCTCGACTGGGTTGCGGAAAATCATCCAGAAATAAGATGGGTTTTATCGGTGCCTTGTGATGCGCCGTTTATTCCACTCGATTTAGTTGCTCGTATGAAAAGTGCGATGGAAGAGAATGACCACAGGTTGGCTTGTGCCCAATCTCACGGGCGCACTCATCCCGTTGTTGGTCTGTGGCCTGTTGCCCTGAGAGAAGATCTACGCACTGCACTTGTTAAAGAAGAGTTACGTAAAGTCGACAAATGGACGGCACGACACGGAATATCTCATGTCGAGTTTGAGGACGTTCTTATTAGTGATCAGGCAATTGATCCCTTTTTCAATGCCAATAAACCAGATGATCTCAATGAGATTGAAACGTTATTGGCTCTTCACGAAAGAGATTGATTCAAATAGGGCAAGTATGGCTACTTAACCTTGCAGCCTTTTAGTCCCTGTTCAAAAGTATCGTTAGGCAAAAGGCCGAGCTGTGCCAATAATCCTATGAAATCAAAATGATTGTAGCCTTCGATCAGCTTTCCATCTCTTGTCTTAACCCACATATTACCGGTAATGGAAACGGCTTCTCCTGTCTTTCTTGACTTCGCATTCAGGGTGCAAAGAGCTGAAATCCAACCATCTTCTTCGAGACATTTGTCTATGGTAAAATTGAAATCTGACAAGAGCGAACACATGGCGCAATGGAATTGCTTTAAGGCCTCCGGACCGACTATTGACTGTTCGCCAAGCCCGTCGGCTTTTATATCGGGTACTAACATCTCATCAATGGCTGTTGCATCCTCTTCTTTCCAGACGCGTCTAAGCCACGTTTTCAAGGTTTCTTCAGCATTTGACATTTTTGCCCCCTCCAAAAGGTCATTACATCATATGGTTTAATTTGTGTTTAGGCAATTTCTCCTTATTGGTGTGAGTGTTGGCGTTTGTGCGCACCAGATTGTGTAACAATAGGCTTTGCCTAAAATCTGATTATGTTGATCATTAAAACTTGCCAGTCTTTATACCAAGGGGTGATAGTGTTTGCCATATAGGCTACTCGTTCATTCCTTGGTATGAACCCAGCTCTTGATATCATTAAAACTAGCCCACAAATACAGAGGTCTTATAGGATCTCTTTGACGGGGTGGTTCTTTCTAAAAGTTACATTTAAGGAATTCTGATTTGTCCCAGTCAGTTGTTGTGCCTGATAATTCGGTCTCTGTTACTTTACAAAAGCCTCCTGCAAGTTTGTCCTGGTTGATGTGGTCCTTGGGGGCCCTTCTTTTTCTCATTGGCTTTTTTCACCGGATTGCTTTTGGTGTCATGGCTGAGCCTTTGACACTGGAATTTGGTTTAACTGCGACGACATTGGGAACGCTTGCGAGCTTTTATTATTATTCCTATACCGCTATGCAGGTTCCTGTCGGTGTTATGGCGGATCGGTTCGGGCCGCGAAAATTATTGACATCAGGTGCTCTGCTTGCCGCAGTTGGTACCGCGATATTTGCACTCGCGACTAATTATTGGGTGATTAGTTTTGGCCGGTTATTGATTGGCGGGGCAGTGGCGGTTGCCTTTGTCACCATGATGAAAATCTCTCTACATTGGTTTACCCTCAAGCGTTTTGCTCTTCTAACCGGATTGGGGCTTTTGGCAGGTAATCTCGGCGCTGTGGTTGCGGGTGCTCCCCTGCAAGAAATGCTTGAGTTGTTTGGCTGGCGCAATGTGATGCTGGCCTTTGCCTGCATTACGGGGTTATTGGCACTTGCTACCGGTATCTGGTTACGGGATGATCCCACCGACTTGGGATATAAGAGCTATGGCCATACCCACGATGCTTCTGCTCCCCGTCAGTCTATTTTTTCTGCTTTAAAAGAAGCGATAACCTACCGAACGGTATTTTTGTTAACCCTTGCCTGTGGCGCTTCCGCTGGATCCATGCTCACATTTGGCGGGCTTTGGGGGGTTCCTTATCTGAAGGTAGCCTACGGTTTCTCGACTTCAGAAGCCGCCTCAATTATTAGTGTGACCTTGTTGGTTTGGGCCGGGTGTGGAGTTCTCCTCGGGCATTGGTCAGATGCGACTGGAAAACGAAAGCTTCCTTTTGTTGTCCTTGCCTTACTTGCAGCTTTGGGATGGTTCGTGGTTACCCAAATTCCTGACCTCCCGTTTGTCGTTCTTGTCCTGGCTTTGTTGGCTGCTGCATTGGGCAGTTGTATTATGATCGTTGGCTTGTCCTGGGCGAAAGAAGCTGTGCCGGCCAAACTTCAAGGGACAGCCCTGGGGTGGTGTAATACCGGGGTAATGATTGGTCCGATGGTGTTGCAGCCTTTAACGGGAATTCTTATCGATTTGAACTGGAGCGGTGCGACAGATGGCGGGCAACGGGTATATGATATTCCTGCTTTTCAGGCTGGTTTCATCCCGATGATTGTTTGGCTTGTATTGGCTGCGGGGTTGGTTCTTTTTGCTCAAGAAGAAAAATCTCCGTTCAAGTAATCTTTAGACTACGCAAAAGGGGTGTTGAGCATAACTCAACACCCCTTTGTCATATCTTATCGGAACGCGCCGTAAAACCTCGTCCTTCAGGGCGGGGATATAAGGCGCAACCGCGCTAGCGCGGTTTTTTGTTGGCTCGCTGCGTTTCGACATATTTGCGGATAATATCGAGCGGCGCACCACCACATGAAGCGGCAAAATAAGACGGCGACCAAAGGACACCTTTGCGATACCTACCCGTAATTTCAGGGCGAAAGCTTCGCAAACGGCGACTGGATACACCCTTGAGACTGTTGACCAGCTTAGAGAGGGATATTTTGGGCGGATAATTGATAAGCAGATGCACATGGTCGTCTTCCCCGTCACACTCGACGAGTTGCGCCTCAAAGTCGTTGCAGACCTTGGCAAAGATGTGCCGCAAGTCCTGTATAGCCAGTTCTGACAGCACATCTCTGCGGTATTTGGTAATAAATACCAAGTGTACGTGTAGCGCAAAAACACAATGTCTTCCTGTGCGATATTCATTTGAGTTGTCCATAGACCAATGGTAGAGTCGAGATATGCTAAAGGCAACCAAAGTCCGATTGTATCCCACTGTTGACCAGAGGAAGGCGTTTGCCTTTCAATTTGGCGCGATGCGGTGGGCGTATAATTTTACTTTGGGCTGGCGTAGCTCCGCTTGGAAAGAGCGCGGCGAAAGCATCAGCAAGCGCCAGACCTTGGACAAGCTCGTTGAACTGAAAGCCACGGAAGAAACAGGCTGGCTAAAGGAAGCCGATAGCCAAGCCTTGCAACAATCGGTGATGCATTTGGATGATGCCTTTAAGCGATTTTTTAGAAAACAGGGCCGCTATCCCCGCTTTAAGAGCAAACACGGCAAACAAGCCATGTCCTACCCGCAACGGGTCAAAATTGTAAATGGTGTCAGTCTGTACTTGCCCAAAGTCGGCACGGTCAAAGCAGTTCTGCACCGTGAGATTGTAGGTAAGATTAAGACCGTCACCATCTCGCGCACTCAAACAGGTAAGTACTATGCGTCAATCTTGTGTGATGATGGGCTGGAGGTTCCAGCCCTCTTAAAAACGATTGAAGCGGACGCGGTGACGGGTATTGATTTGGGCATAACGCATTTAGCGATTGCCAGCACGGGTGAAAAACAAAAGAACCCCCGTATTTTGAAACGTGCGGCGGCCAATTTGCGCCGCAAGCAAAAAACACTGTCACGAAAGAAGAAAGGGTCGGCAAACCGCAACAAGGCGCGTGTACTTGTTGCCAAGGCTCACGAAAGAACTGCCAACACGCGCAATGACTTTCAACATAAATTGTCAAAACGACTGGTTGACGAAAATCAAGCAATCTGCGTGGAGACGTTGAAAGTCAAAAACATGCTCAAGAATAGGAAGCTTGCCAAACATATTGCTGACGCGGCATGGGGCGAATTGCTCCGAAAGCTGACCTACAAAACAGCTTGGTCAGGTAAGCACCTCGTGCAAATTGACCAGTGGTTTGCATCCAGTAAGACCTGTTCTGATTGCGGCACTAAGGTTGATGCTATGCCGCTGTCGGTGCGGCAATGGACGTGCCAGACCTGCGACCAAGAGCATGACCGCGATATTAACGCTGCCATCAATATTCGGCAGCAAGGTATCCTGAAACTAAAGGCGGAAGGGCTATCCGTCTCTGCTTGTGGAGGCTCGCGTAATTCTGGCACACTGCCAGTTGCAGCCTGAGAAACAAGAAGCCTCGTCCTTTAGGGCGAGGAGTAGTCACGATAGATTGAGTGATATTATTTTATGCTGACAGCATAATCAGGAACGTTGCCCGTTTCTTTTATCATATCTTTGGCTTTCAGGAATTCCGCAAATTCACTGTAGCGTCCAGCATCCAAAGCAGCAGGGCGAAGCGCAAAGCGGGGAAGAGTGTCTCTCCAGGCGCGTTTGTTCAGTTCATCGTCCAAATCCGGATAGGCTTTGATGAAGAGCTGCCAGCTTTCATCTGGGTGGTTGATCAGAAAAGTTGTTGCCTGCTCTAGGCCTTTTAGGAAGCGTGGAAGCTTTTCATCATCGGTTTTCTCTTTGTTGGCAACGAGAATAAGCTCGTCATAAGTCGGCACGCCTTCTTCTTCGACATAAAAAGCGCGACCTGGTTTACCGACAATGTCCATCTGGTTAAGTTCGAAATTTCGGAAGGCACCGATAACGGCGTCAACCTGGCCTGAGATTAAAGAAGGAGAGAGCGAGAAGTTAACATTGATAAGCTCAACGTCTTTCACATCAAGGTTATGGCTTTCCAGCATGGCATCGAGGATAACATCCTCAAAACCACCAACGGAATAACCGACTTTTTTTCCCTTCAAGTCAGCAATGGATTTGATTGGGCTGTCCTTGAGGACGACAAGGGAGTTCAAGGGTGTGGCAACCAAAGTACCAACACGTACGAGAGGAAGGCCTTCGGCAACTTGAAGGTGGAGTTGAGGTTGGTAGGAAACCGCGAGCTCAGCTTGCCCTGCAGCAACCAGTTTCGGAGGATCATTTGGATCGGCTGGTGCGATTAATTCTACCTCCAACCCCTGAGCTTTAAAAAAGCCTTTTTCTTTGGCGATAACCAAAGTTGCATGGTCTGGATTTACAAACCAATCCAGCAGCACGGTCATTTTATCTGCGGCAGTTGCTCCGGTCATGAGACCGAACAGCCCTGCGAGCAGAGAGAGGGTAAAGGTGAGTTTTCTTAACATCGTTTATTCCTCAAGTATTGTGAGTTTTTTTTTAAGTTTTATAGTCATCCAGAGACATTCTCTTCATGAGCTTGTTCAGGAGGTAATCTGTCGTGAGATATAGAGTGACTGCCATTAGGGCGAGTAAACAAAGGGCGGCGAACATAAGGTCGATTTTCATTCGGCCATTGGCATGTAACATCAGGTAACCAAGCCCCTGTGATGACCCAACCCATTCACCAACGATTGCACCAATTGGTGCCGTGGCCATGGCCACCTTTAATCCGGATGCCAGGGAGGGAAAGGCCAGAGGGATCCGGACGTGAATGAGGAAAGCCAGAGGGCTGGCATTCATTACGGTGGCAAGGGCGTGCCAATCTTTCGGTGTCCGCCTCAAGCCGTCATAAAAGGCGGCTGTAACGGGGAAGTAAATGATAAGCACAGCCATGGCGACCTTGGAGGGGAGGCCATATCCAAGCCAAAGAACCAAAATGGGAGCGAGGGCAAATACAGGTAACGATTGGGTGATGACGAGAACAGGCGTAAGCCACACCCGGATTGGTTTGGCTGTTGCGAGAATTAGGGCTGATCCGCAACCAAGCAGCGTGCCGATGACAAAGCCAAGTATGATTTCAGTTAGAGTATACCCGGCGTGTTGGGTAAGGGTTGGGAAGCGATTTACCAGGACCTCGATGACAGCAATTGGGCCCGGTAAAATATAAGGTGGTACAGAAGTTACAACGACAAGGACCTGCCAAAGCATAAGGAGGCCACAGAGCACGACCATCACTCTTATAGCCTTCATTCGTTTAGCCCTTTTGAATTTGAAAGCTCGGTAATGAGTTCTTCGTAATGGCAGATAATTTCGGAGTTATTTAAATCCCGTATGGGGGAGCTGACTGGGGTAAGGGAGCTCGCCTTGTGAACTGTGGGACCGTTAAGAACAAAGATGTGGTGTGCGAGGCGAAGGGCCTCTAGCGGATCATGCGTGATCATAATCACTGTCTTGTTGTTAAGATATTTGTAGGTGAGTTCCTGCATTTCTCCACGGGTTATGGCATCCAAAGCTGAGAAGGGCTCATCCAGTAATACGATTGGTCGGTTTTCGAGAAGGGTCCTGGCAAGCGCTGTGCGTTGTCTCATTCCTCCGGATAATGCTGAAGGTTTTAGATGAAGAGATTCTCCAAGTCCCAGTTGATCCAGGAGGGATATTGCTTTCTCTTTAGGTATCAAAACTTTGGATTTTCGCACCGAGCGAAGTCGATTGCTGATAAGGACATTGTCCAGAATAGAAAGCCAGGGTAACAGGAGGTCATCCTGTGTCATCCAGCTGATTTTTCCGTTCAAGTCATTTCCGTTTGCTTGCTTTATGTCCCCTTTAAAAGATTCCACAGACAAGAGCCCGGCAATGGCTTTCAGAAGTGAAGATTTTCCTACCCCGCTTCGTCCGAGCAAAATATTCCATTTATCGGCAAAGAGGGTGAGATTGAAATCGTTGAAGACTTGCCGGTTATCAAACGTCAAAGAGAAGCTTTTAACTTCGATGTCTTCGTGGTTTGGCGAGGTTTCGCCCAGACCATGCCGCTGATTATGCACTGGCCTTATGCCTTATCTGACCAGAAAGCATGGAAATGATGAACGGGGCCATGGCCTTTTCCAACCTCGAGAGAGTCCGCGTGTTGTAAAGCACTGCCGAGGTAAGTCTTGGCCTCGGTTACTGCTTCAATGAGTGGGAGGTCTTTAGCTAACCCTGCGGCGATGGAAGCGGAGAGGGTGCAGCCAGTGCCATGGCTGTTTGTTGTATTAATTCGCGGAGAGCTCAAACACGTTTCTGTCAGTCCATCAAAAAAAAGATCATCGCTGGTGGTTCCACCCAAGTGTCCACCTTTCAGGAGGATGGCCTTTGTTCGCATTTCTTTGAAGATTTGGAGGAGCTCTCTCATTTCTTCGAGGGATGTTGGCTCGTTCATACTCGTGAGTTCGGCAGCTTCAGGTAAGTTGGGTGTGATGATTTCTGCCATAGGAAGCAGGCTATCTTTCAGGCTCTCGATTGCATCATCTTGAAGTAGTTTATCGCCACTTTTGGCAACCATTACCGGATCGAGAACGATCGGAACGCCGGGGTAATCTTTTAAGGCATCGGCCACAGCGTGAATGATTTCTGGTGTACCCAGCATGCCAATTTTGACAGCTTTGATATCCAAATCTTCAAAAACAGTATGGATTTGATCTTGAATGAAATCAGTAGATACCGGGAAGATGCTGTGGACTTTACAAGTGTTTTGCGCGGTCAGTGCGGTAATGACTGAGGCTGCGTATACGCCTAGTGCGGACATGGCTTTGATGTCGGCTTGAATACCGGCGCCGCCACCACTATCTGATCCTGCTATTGTCAGGGCAATAGGAACTGACATTATATCCTCCGTCTTTAGTTTTCAGAGGGTTTTTAATGCCTTTTCCCGAAAAATCGGCTGGGATATCGAAGTTTACTCTTCCCACAAAGCATCTCAATTTCCTCCGCCGGTATTAACCGGATCAGGTTCTGCGGGTTAGCAATAGCTTCTCAGCTCAATTCCTTTGATTAGGCAAAATGAGCACCCCGACGAGATTTTCTGAATTATGGGGGGCTTTTGAAAATAGGCAAGGAGGAAGTTTAACTTTGATTTTCTGGGTTATATCTTACTCAGATCTGGACCCATAGGATGCTTTGATAGCATATAGGTGCTTCATCCATCTGGATGTGAGTTTTTAAATAGGGAGTTTATTGGATGAGCGATATTATCCGCCATGGTACAACGGCACGTTCAAGCAAGATCGTTGAACATGGAAATACAATTTATTTGTCAGGACAAGTGGGAACAGCAGGTGCCTCTGTTTCGGAGCAAACCTCCGAAATTTTAGCCAAGATTGATGCATGTCTTGAGTCTGTTGGCAGTGATAAAAGTAAAATTCTTCAAGCTGTGATTTGGTTGAGTGATATGAAATATTTCGCTGAATTGAACGAAGTTTGGAATGCCTGGGTTCCAGAAGGATACGCTCCCGCTCGTGCTTGTGGAGAAGCTAAACTTGCACGTGCAGAGTTGAGTGTGGAAATTATTATTACGGCTGCCAAATAGTCGCATCTAGCCGTTATATAGTTGTTTTTAGGCTGCTCGGCCGTATGTGTCGAGCAGCTTTTTTCGTGTCCTAAGTTAGTTAGGCTGGATTCCCGTGTTTGTATAAAGTATAATACCGTAATGCTCGCTAGTTTTGATCGATTAGTAAAAATAAATGGCTGTTCGCCTACGTTTATTACGAGTTTGATCTAAAGCAAAGACCTCCTCTTGTCATAGAGCGTAAAGAAGGTCACCCTGCGTGAATGCACGTAGGGATATTAATTGTCTCTAGTGAGTACAACGAACGATAACAACAGGGAAAGAGTTATGGAGTTCACAACAGGTATTAAAAAGTTCCTCTCCGATGGAACATTTGTAAAAACAACACGTGCAGTAGCACTTGGGGTTTCTCTTCTCGCTGGAACATCAGCCTTGGTAGCGCCGACATTGGCTGCTGCAGAGATGGTTTTTCACCGTGGTAATGGTTCCGAGCCAGGAACCCTTGATCCTCAGATTTCTGAAGGCGTTCCATCTGCACATATTCTCCGCGACCTTTTTGAAGGGCTAACTGCAGAGCACACAGATGGTTCCATCATTCCAGGTCAAGCCGAAAGCTGGACTATTAGTGAAGATGGTAAAACCTTTGTGTTCAAGATCCGTGAAAATGCTAAATGGAGTAATGGTGATCCTGTAACGGCCCATGACTTTGTTTATGCTTGGCAGCGCGCTGTCGCTCCTGCAACAGGGACTGCTTATTCTTTCTTGCTATATCCTCTTGAAAATGCGCAAGCTATTTCAAGTGGTGAAGAAAAAGATCTATCTAAATTGGGGGTTAAGGCCACTGATGATAGAACATTGGAAGTACATCTTTCAGGTCCTGCGCCATACTTCCTTGGTATGATCACTCACTCGGTAGCTTATCCTGTTCATAAGGCAACTGTTGAAGCAAAGGGTGCAAGTTGGACTCGCCCAGAAAATATGGTTTCCAATGGTGCCTTTAAACTTACCGAGTGGACTCCGCAATCTCGTATTGTTTCTGAAAAATCTGATACTTACTGGAATAAAGACACAGTAAGTTTAGACAAGGTTGTTTATTACCCTACAGAGAGTCAGACAACTGCTCTTAAGCGTTATCGTGCCGGTGAGCTGGATTGGACTTATGAAGTTCCCAATGACCAGATCAAGTGGATTAAAGAAAATCTGGCAGACGAGTTTCATGTTTCTAACTATCTAGGAACCTACTACTACGGCTTTAATATGACAAAGCCACCTTTCGATAATCCTAAGCTACGTAAAGCTTTCTCTATGGCTATCGATCGTGACATTCTGACATCAAAAATTGTGGGTGCCGGAGAAGTTCCTGCCTATGCTTTCGTTGTCCCAGGTGTAACTGCGTATGATGCTGTTTACGCTGATTTTAGATCCAAGGATCAGGCCGCGCGTAATGCTGAAGCTTTGAAGCTTTACGAAGAAGCTGGCTATTCCAAAGACAACCCACTTGAGATTGAGCTGCGTTATAACACCAGTGATAACCACAAAAAAATTGCTATTGCCGTCCAAAATATGTGGAAAAAAACATTAGGGGCAAAGGTAAACCTCGTAAACGAGGAATGGAAAGTTTACTTGGAAACCCGTAAACTTAAAAAGGCAACGCAGGCCTTCCGTGCAGGTTGGATCGGTGATTATAATGATCCAAATACCTTCCTTGAGCTTTGGTTATCTGACTCCGGCCTTAACGACACCGGCTTTAATAGCCCTGAGTTTGATAGTCTTATGAAACAGGCTGCACTGGAGCAGGATTCTGACAAGCGCAAAAGTTTGTTGATGCAAGCCGAAGCAATCTTCCTCGAAGCCAACGCCGTTGCCCCTATTTACCACTACGTTACCAAGCGTATGGTGAAGCCTTATGTTAAAGGCTGGGAGAACAACGTGATGGATCACATCCGCTCTCAGTATATTACAATTGCGAAATAGGAAACTCCCGGTTTCCCAATGATGTTGCGGCGCGTCGTCATATCGGTGGCGCGCCGAACTTTTATGTCAGGACATAATATATGTTGTCGTTTATCTTAAAGCGTCTGGCCGGGGCTATTCCGACGCTACTCATTATCGTTACTCTTGCGTTTTTCTTGATCCGCGCAGCCCCAGGCGGTCCATTTGATAAAGAACGTTCTGTGCCTGCAGAGGTCGAGGCAAATTTAAATGCCGTATACCATTTGGATGAGCCTATGTGGCAGCAGTATCTGTACTATCTTGGTAACATTATCCAAGGTGATTTCGGCCCCTCATTCCAGTATCGAGATTTTTCTGTTACCGAATTGATTGGGGCGGGTTTTCCTGTATCTCTCACAATCGGAATGTCAGCGATTTTTCTTGCCATAACAATTGGCATGTCAATGGGGGCACTTGCCGCTTTGAAGCAAAATTCGGCAATTGATTATGCAATTATGGCGACAGCGATGACCGGGATCACAATTCCCAATTTCGTTATGGCGCCTTTATTAACATTAATTCTGGGGGTTTATCTCAGTCTCTTACCTGTTGGTGGTTGGGGGGATGGGCCCGCGCAAGCTGTATTGCCAATTGTTGCTCTTGCTCTGCCCCAGATCGCATACATAGCTCGTTTGACCCGCGGATCAATGATCGAAGTGTTGCGATCTAATTTTGTTCGGACCGCAAGGGCAAAAGGTCTTCCTGAAAAAACAATGTTAACCCGTCACGCCATGAAAGCTGCAATGCTTCCCGTGGTTTCATACCTAGGACCTGCTTCTGCTGCAGTGATTACAGGCTCGGTTGTTATTGAACAAATCTTTGGAATTCCAGGCATTGGTCGTTACTTTGTTCAGGGCGCCTTAAATCGTGACTATACACTCGTCATGGGTGTTGTGATTTTCTATGGCTCTTTGATTATTTCATTCAACCTGATCGTTGACATTATCTATGGCTTCCTGGATCCAAAAGTGAGGATGGGCTAATGGCTGTAGATATGGAAATTAAAGACGCCCTGTCTGCTGAGAAAGAAATCCAGGGGAGAAGTCTCTGGCAAGATGCGCTCCGTCGATTACTGACAAATAAAGCTTCCGTCGTCAGTTGCGTTTTACTGCTCTCAATTGTTCTGATCGCAGTGGTAGGCCCTTGGCTTCATCCTCATCCATTTGATGAAGTTTATTGGGATTACATACAAACTGCCCCTGATGCTGAAGCAGGATTCTACTTCGGGACGGATACCAATGGACGCGATCTTTTTGTCCGTACTCTCTACGGAATTCGCGTATCAATGTTGGTTGGTCTCGTGGCAACGGGTGTATCGTTGATTATCGGTGTCACTTACGGCGCTATATCTGGCTATGTAGGCGGTCGAACAGATCACATTATGATGCGCTTTGTAGATATCATGTACTCCATGCCATTTATGTTCTTTGTGATTCTTTTGATGGTGATATTTGGCCGTAACATTTTTCTGATTTTTGCAGCACTTGGTGCCGTAGAATGGTTGACCATGGCGCGTATTGTGCGTGGTCAGGCTCTATCAATCAAAAACCGAGAGTTTGTTGAGGCTGCACGTGCTTCTGGAGTCAGTGGCTTTAACATCATCCGACGCCACATCATTCCCAACGCACTTGGCCCGGTGATTGTCTATGTGACCCTGACCATTCCTCAGGTGATACTGATTGAGAGTTTCCTCTCTTTCCTCGGATTGGGTGTGCAAGAGCCAATGACAAGTTTGGGCGTATTGATCTCAGAAGGCGCTCAACAGATGGAGTCTGCGCCTTGGACATTGCTGTTCCCGGCGACGTCTCTGGCAATCCTTCTGTTTTGTTTTAACTTTATTGGCGATGGTCTGCGTGATGCGCTTGATCCTCGTGACCGTTAAGGGAGGGCTAGAACATGAGTGATATTATTCTTGAGGTAAAAGACCTCTCGGTTACTTTCTCAACACCCGAAGGCCCTGTTAACGCTGTTAACAACCTGAACTTTACGATTAAGGCCGGTGAAGCTTTGGGGATTGTTGGAGAATCAGGTTCTGGAAAAAGCCAGACCTTCCTAGCCATTATGGGACTGTTGGCCTCAAATGGAACAACGACAGGCAGTGCTAAGCTGTTGGGGAAAGAGCTGATCGGTTTGAGCCCTGATGAGTTAAACAAGATCCGCGGTCAGTCTATGTCCATGATCTTCCAAGACCCAATGACGTCTTTGAACCCCTATCTCAAAGTTTCAAAGCAGCTCACCGAAGTGCTCGTTTTGCACAAAAGCATGAGCGAAAAAGATGCTAGGGCTACAGCTCTTCAGATGTTGGATAAGGTTGGTATCCCGGAAGCAAAAAGTCGCTTTGATATGTACCCGCATGAGTTTTCAGGGGGGATGCGTCAAAGAGTGATGATTGCTATGGCTCTGCTTTGTGAACCAGCCTTGCTTATTGCTGATGAACCAACAACTGCTTTGGACGTTACAATTCAGGCTCAAATTCTTGATCTGATGAGAGATCTTAAGAGCGAGTTCAATACGGCTATTGTCATGATCACCCATGACCTCGGTGTCGTTGCTGGTTTGTGTAATACCCTTAATGTGATGTACGCAGGCCGGATAGTAGAACGTGCTCCAGTAGATGATATCTACGCGGGCCCGCGTCACCCCTATACACAAGGGCTTTTGGCTTCAACTCCGCGGTTGGATGAAAAAACGCATGACAATGAGTTGGTTACGATTGCGGGACAACCACCTAACTTGCAGCGGCTTCCGCAAGGATGTGCATTTGCGCCGCGGTGCTCGCACGTAAAAGATCGATGCCTGTGTGAAAAACCGCCTTTATTTTTAACGCCGAGCGGTAGCCAAAACGCGTGTTATCGGGAGGAGGGGGTATCATGAATAATTCTCAGGAAGTCCTTCTCGATGTGAAGGATCTAAAAGTACATTTCTCAATTCCAAGCGGTAAGTTATTCCAAAAACCAGGAACACTGAAGGCTGTCGATGGTGTGTCGTTCCAGGTTCGAGCGGGAGAGACTCTCGGTGTGGTGGGTGAGTCCGGTTGTGGCAAGTCGACGCTTGGCCGTGCAGTTTTGCGGTTGCTGGAGCCGACAGCTGGTAACGTTGCGTGGTTTGGCCAGGAAATGGGAGATATGAAATCTGGGGAGCTTCGAAATGTGCGCTCAGATCTTCAGGTCATTTTTCAAGATCCCTTGGCTTCTCTTGATCCGCGCATGACGATTGGACAGATCATTTCTGAACCCTTGATTACACATTACCCTAAATTGTCTAAGGATGAGGTCAAAGCTAAAGTCAAAGCTATGATGTCCAAAGTCGGGCTGTTACCTGAACAGATAAATCGTTACCCGCATGAATTTTCCGGTGGACAGTGCCAACGTATTGGTATCGCCCGTGCGATGATTCTTGAGCCAAAGATGATTGTTTGTGACGAAGCTGTCAGTGCTCTGGATGTGTCTATTCAGGCTCAAATTGTGAACCTTCTCATGGGGTTGCAAAAAGAGTTTGGGCTCAGCTTAATCTTTATCTCCCACAACCTGAGTGTGGTCCGGCATATTAGTCACAGGATTATGGTGCTCTATCTTGGACGAATGATGGAAGTGGCAGATAGAGAGCAGATCTATACCAAACCTCTTCATCCCTACACCAAGGCACTCATTTCCGCGGTACCAATTCCAGACCCGGCTATTGAACGGAACAAAGAACACGTTCCGTTGAAGGGGGATCTCCCAAGTCCATTGAACCCACCATCGGGATGCGTGTTTAGAACACGCTGTCCCTTTGCCAAGGATCTCTGTGCTTCTAAAGTTCCTGAATTAAAAGTCTATGATGGGAAAAGAGAAGCGGCGTGCCATTTTATTGAAGAGTGAAGTTGTTTATTTTTTTGGCTCTTCTCCGCTTTGTTGAGTAGAAAAAGATGCCGACCGCCAAGTAACCTGTTGATATGTATGGTTTCTGATAACTTTACATAGAGCAGGTATATGACAATCAACATCTCGCAGCATATTTTAGGCCTCAAAGGGCAACGTGTAAATGAAATTAAACTGGATGACGGCGGTGTTAAGATTGTCATTCACTGCAGCCGAGACGCGCGTAGGAGGGCTATAGACCCTGCTACAGGCCAGAAGGGAAGCATCAACCAGCATGTCCGCCGACAAGTAAACGACATCCCCCTTTTTGGGTATCCTTGTGTGGTCGAGATTGAGCTGGCGCAGGTTTATATTAACAAGGGCGAACGCCGCATTGAGGGGTGTGATTTTGTTGATAAAGGGTGCCGTTTCACTCACCGATTTTGCCGACTGATCAGTGGATTATGTCGGCATATGTCTATTCAAGCGGTTTCCAGACATTTGGATATACGATGGGAAACGGTCAAGAATATCGACAGGGCATACCTTATTGAAACTCTCCCTACGCTTGATCCTGCAGAGCTAACTGGCTTGGAATATATTGGTGTAGATGAAGTTGCCCGGGCGAAAGGTCATGACTACATGACGGTGGTCTACGATATGGTTGGCGGTCATCTGATCTGGGTTGAAGCAGGCCGAACTGCCGAGGTTTTTTCAAGGTTTTTGAAACAACTGCAACCAGATACAGCCTGCAAAATAAAGGCCGTAGCGATGGATATGGGGCCTGCCTACCAAAAGGCTGTCAGAGAGTCCTTGCCGTTGGCCGACATAGTATTTGACCGTTTCCACGTCATGAAAAACTACAGCAAAGCTATCCATAATCAGCGTCGACTTGAGTTCAGAAAGGCCGATCCAAGTGGTAAAGAGTTGATGAAAGGGACACATTATCTGTTGCTCAAAAATGCGGATAAGTTGAGTGAAAAACAAAGTGACAAGCTGCAAAGGTTGCTGGAGAGCAATAGCAACCTGAATGCACTTTACGTCTTGAAAGAACAGCTTCAGCTGCTGTGGAGTGCCGCTTCATTTGAGGCGATGGCGGAGCAACTGGAACGTTGGTGCCTGATAGCAGATCAGTCACAGATGCTCTATCTAAAAAAGTTCGCGAAATCCCTACGGAAACATTGTGTGGGCATCTGCAACTACGCCAAACACAAGCTCACAAGCGCCAGGATAGAGGCTGGTAATGTCAGTATAGGAATGATCCGTAAGCGAGCCAGAGGCATCAAGGATACCGAATACTTCAAACTCAAAATTAGACAATCATCCATTCCAGATAATCAATCTATGCTCTATTTGAAATCCTAAATCTACTCAACAAAGCGGAGAAGTGCCATTTTTTTTGGCTGAATTTTTAATCCCTTAAACAGCTAGGTGGTATAAAAAAAGCTGTACTTTCCCTAGGAAGTACAGCTTTTTTGTAAGTAGAACTTAAGGCGCTGGCGTAACTGGTGTGGGTGTTTTAGGTAAAATTTCTTCCAAGGCATTGGCTGCAGATAGAAGCCGACCTTCCCCTTGAGGTTTACCCACAATTTGTAGTCCGACAGGAAGGCCAGACTTGGTAAAACCACAGGGAATGGAAATTGCGGGGGAGGCCGTTAGGGTAATAGTGGAAACAATAGCCAGCCAGTCGATATAGGTTTCCAGTTTTTGTCCTGCACACTCATCGACATATCGTTGCTCAATAGGGAAGGGCGGGACGATTGTGGTTGGACAAAGCAAAAGGTCATAATCCGTAAAAAAGCTTTGCATGCGATAATAGATTTCACCGCGCTTGCGTTCTGCCCAGGCGATATCTTCCGCGCTAAGTGAACGTCCGTATTCAATGTTCCAGATAATATCTTCTTTAAGCTTGTCCCTATGTTGGTCGAGCAGGGGCCCAAGGCCGATGACAAAATCCAATCCTCGCAAACGTTTGAATACCTCTGGTGCTTCACTTAGCTCTGGTGTTGCTTCTTCGACAATGACACCCGCTTCTTCAAAACTCAGTGCAGCCTGAGCACAAATTTCAGCAATCTCTGGATCGACGGGTGTAACACCTAGATCAGGACTAAATGCAACTTTCATTGGCTTTAGTTTTTGTTTTGTAATGCTTAAAAAGCTGGCCTCTGTGGCGGGCTGAGCAAGGGGGTTCGCATTGTGAAAGCCCACCATGGCATCCAGTAACAAAGCCGTATCCGCGACGTTACGTGCCATCGGCCCTTGCATGGAAAGGGTTTGGAAGGGTGAGGTGCCGGGACCGTCTGCGAGCCGATGCATAGAGGGGCGGAGGCCAACAACACCACAGAAGCTAGCCGGATTGCGGAGTGAGCCACCCATGTCAGATCCATGTGCAAGCCAGGCACATCCTGTCGCCAGTGCGGCAGCAGCACCACCCGAAGAGCCCGCTGCTGATTTACTCAAATCCCACGGGTTTCTTGTTGTGCCAAGAACTGGGTTAAAGGTGTGTGCTCCTGCGCCAAATTCAGGCGTATTGGATTTTGCGTAAACAACGGCTCCGTTGGTTTCCATCGTTTCCACCAGAGCATCAGACCAGTCAGGAATTCTGTTGGCAAAAATGGGACTACCAGAGGTCGTTCTTACGCCTTTGATCGCTGTGAGATCTTTAATGGGAACCGGTATACCAGCAAGAAGACCTCGGTCCTCAAGAGGCTTTTTTTCTAGTTCCTTGGCAAAGACGCGTGCGCGATCAAAGCATAGGGTCGGCAGGGCATTCACGGGACCATCGACGGCTTCTATCCTGTCTTCTAATGCATCCAGTAGTTCCGAGGGGCTGACTTCATTTTTAACCAGTAGCTCTTTGATTTCACAAGCTGTCGCTTGAATGAGTTGTTCTGAAGAAATCTTTGTCATGGTGAAGGTCGCTCTGCTGGAAGGACGTCGAAAGATAGCGGGATAGTATCATGCAAAAATCTGTATTGCATCTAATGGTCTGTAATTGTTGATCCCATCCGGCTCTGGAAATTATCTATTTGTTCTTTAGCTCTGTCAGACAGGATTTCTGCCAATAGCTTAAGTTCCTCTTTCCGAACAGAACTGTTTCGCCAAGCGAGGCCGAGTTTTCTATGGCTATCTTGGCCCTTTAGGGGGGATAGACGAATGTTGGTTCCCTCAAGCAAGGATGTCTGGCAGGCAAGTGAAGGAAGCAGCGTTATGCCGAGACCATTGGCCACCATGTGAACGAGAGTAAGAAGGCTGGAGGCTTGGAGTGTTTGACCGGGTTTTAGATTGTAGGCATGACAGGCTTCAAGTGCATGATCTCTCAGACAATGACCTTCTTCGAGCAGGATTAATTCCTTTTGAAAGGGTTCTGTTTCGAGCAGGTGATTAATGTCTGATGATGTCATCTTGGTTATTGGATGATCAGAGGGGTGAGCGAGAAGAAAGGGGTCTTCTGCCAATTCAGTCCATTCTAAACCGGGTTCGTCATAGGGAAAGGCCATCAGGGCGGCGTCTAATGTGCCCTCACGGATACGCTTTACCAAACGTGCGGTTTCGTCCTCAACAAGGTAGAGCCGTAATTCTGGGTAATCCTCGCGCAGTATGGGAAGGGTCTGCGGAAGAAGATAAGGGGCAATGGTCGGAATTGCGCCCAGTTTAAGATCACCAGACAATAATTTATCACCATGTCGGGCAAGAGTTGCGATCTCTTCGGCTTCTCGCAAAAGGCTAGTGGCACGTTTGGCGATTTCATTTCCAAGCTCTGTAAAAAGAACTCGTCGTTTGGTGCGTTCGACCAATTTGCAATTTAGCAGGCTTTCAAGTTCCTGCAGGCCAGCACTTAACGTTGATTGGGTTACGTTACAGGCCTCAGCCGCGTGACCAAAATGTCCGTGGCGCTCTAGCTCAACGAGGTACTTAAGTTGTTTCAGAGTAGGTAAATACATATTAATCGATTTAATTGATTACTGTGAGAAGAATAACTCGTTGGATCGATTTAATGCAAGTGCGTATTGTTCATTCCTCAGGCCGGCGCAACCAATAATCAAATCACCTCTGCCGGAAAAGCAATCAAAAATTATAACTGGCTTCGACGTTTTAAAAAGCTGGTTAAGGAGAGAAGGTATCGACGATGAAGAATAAGCTTACAACTGCATTTGGTGCTCCCGTAGTCGACAATCAGAACATACAAACCGCAGGTCCTCGCGGCCCTGCTTTGCTGCAAGATGTTTGGTTTTTGGAAAAAATGGCCCACTTTGACCGTGAGGTCATTCCAGAACGTCGGATGCATGCAAAAGGTTCTGCAGCCTATGGAACATTTACGGTGACCCACGATATTACCAAATACACCAAAGCGAAGATCTTCTCTGAGGTTGGTAAGAAAACCGACATGTTCCTCCGATTTTCTACCGTAGCAGGGGAGCGTGGTGCAGCAGATGCAGAGCGTGATATTCGTGGATTTGCGATGAAGTTTTATACCGAGGAAGGCAACTGGGATCTGGTTGGTAATAATACCCCGGTCTTTTTCCTTCGCGACCCGATGAAGTTCCCTGACCTCAATCATGCAGTAAAACGTGATCCTAAAACCAATATGCGTAGTGCTGACAACAATTGGGATTTCTGGACGAGCTTACCAGAAGCACTACACCAGATAACCATAGTGATGAGTGATCGTGGTATTCCTGCATCATACCGACACATGGATGGCTTTGGTAGTCATACCTTCAGCTTTATCAGCGCTGAAAATGAACGCTATTGGGTGAAATTTCATTTCAAAACTCAACAGGGTATCAAAAATCTTACCGATGAAGAAGCTAGTGAGCTGGTTGGGATTGATCGTGAAAGCCATCAACGCGACCTTTTCGATGCTATTGAAGAGGGTGAATTCCCTAAGTGGACTTTGTCTGTTCAGATAATGCCTGAAATAGACGCGGGTTCTTATAGATACAATCCGTTTGATTTGACCAAGGTGTGGCCGAAAGCGGATTATCCGCTCATTGAAGTTGGTGAGTTTGAACTTAATCGTAATCCTGAAAATTACTTTGCCGAGGTTGAGCAGTCAGCTTTTAACCCAGGCAATGTCGTTCCTGGAATTAGCTTCTCACCTGATAAGATGCTTCAGGGCCGATTGTTCTCTTATGGCGATACACAACGCTATCGTCTCGGGGTAAATCACAGCCAAATTCCGGTCAACGCCCCCAAATGTCCCTTCCATTCCTATCATCGGGACGGCGGCATGCGCGTAGACAGTAATGCTGGCGCACGGATTGGTTATGAACCTAATACTGTTGGTGAATGGAATGAACAGCCTGATTTTGCTGAGCCTCCGTTGTCGATCGAAGGGGCTGCTGATCACTGGAACCATCGGGAAGATGAAGATTATTATTCTCAGCCACGGGCTCTATTCCAGATAATGTCAGCAGAACAACAGCAGACTTTGTTTGAGAACACGGCACGTGCGGTAGGTGGGGCCCGTCTAGATATCCAGCATCGGCACATTCGCAATTGTTATAAGGCTGACCCAGCTTATGGGGCAGGTGTCGCAAAAGCGCTCGGGTTAAATGCTGAAGAAATTGCTGCCGCGGAATAGCGTGTCTATTTCCAGGTAGTACTGGAGGGAGGAACCGCGCCGGGTTCCTCTCTCTGTTTTTATATAATTCTCAGGTTGGATTAGTTTCAATTAAAAATTTTACGTGTATTTATAAATCTACTTATGGCTGCTGATTTTTAGGTAAAAATTCTCTCTACGTAAATATTACAAAGATATTATAGTTAACGGAGTTCTTTTTATTTGATCTTTTGATTTCTTTTTGTTTTGTCATGCATAGAACGGAACTTTCTTATATTTGTATTGGTTAAATAAGGGTCCGTAGTATCTAGTTTTATACGGGCTTTGTATGACTATCGAGCATTCGAAAGAGTGTGCTCTTACTTCTGGTATTCGAAGTAATGTGAGCAACTTATTTCTAGAACATAGTATTGAAGCTGTCATTGTAACGGATGTGGCGGGTACTGTCGTTTACTCAAATCCTGCAGTATTCCGAAATTTTGGTTACGCTTCTGCTGACCTAATCGGTCGGAACATTTTTGATTTTATCGATGTGTCCGCAAATGATCAGACGACTTTGCTGACAATAGATACCCAGTACGATACAGAAGAGCCAATTCTTGGTGTTTTTGACACTACAGAGGCTGCAGATATTGACGTTCAATTACGTTCCTACCAATTAGAAAATAACCTCCCAACTCAACGAATGTTTTTAGTTCGCGATATCAGTACAAGGATGTCGATACGAAGAGAGCTAAAATCATCGCAGCAATTAATGAGCCGTATCGTTGAAGGTGTTGGTGATGCAATTGTTGCTACAGATAAAGAAGGCCAACTGACCCTGTTCAACAAGGGGGCGGAGACCATATTCGGGTATAGTGCTGATGAGGCTATCGGTAAAAATTTATCAATACTGATCCCGGACGATCTCAATCACACCCACCAAGAGCATCTCTTGAACTTTCAAGGGACTGAATTCCCGACACGCAACATGGGGATGAGAGGTAGTATTTCCGGGCTTCGAAAAAATGGAACAGCATTCCCCGCAGAAGCAACAATTATGAGAATCAATGACGACGAGGATTTGATTTTTGCAGCTGTGGTGCGTGATGTTTCCGAAAGTATCTTGGTGCAAAATGAATTGGAAGAAGCCAAGGAAATGGCTGAAATAGCCAATCAGATGAAATCCTCATTTCTTGCAAATATGAGCCACGAGCTTAGAACGCCTCTGAATGCTATTATCGGATTTTCAGAGTTTATTACCGAAGAACATCTCGGCAGGTTAGAGCACGTAAAATATCGTGAATATATTGGTGATATTCTCAACAGTGGGCGACATCTACTCACCATTGTAAATGATATTCTCGACCTTTCCCGGGTTGAGGCGGGTGAAATACGGCTTAATGAGACGGTTGTCTGTATTCGTCAGTCTATTGTGTCCGCCTATCGTTTTGTGACTCGCCAAGCCAAAGCTAAAAACATTTCCCTTAACGTGGATATTGACGAAAATCTACCTTACCTCTTTGCAGATGAACGGATTTTGAAGCAGGTCGTTATTAACCTGGCAACCAATGCTGTGAAGTTTACCCCTGAAGGCGGCTCCATAAAGGCGAGTGTAAAATACCTAGGCGATAACGGGCGAATTGCCATTGTTATATCTGATACAGGTATAGGTATTGCCCCAGAAGATTTGGATCGGGTAATCAAGCCTTTTGAACAGTCAGAATCTAGCTATACCAAAACCATTGAAGGCACCGGATTGGGACTTTCATTGGCTCAGTCACTGATGGAATTACACGGGGGAGAGCTTTCCATAGAAAGCGAACTGGGCACAGGCACTTCGGTTCACCTTACTTTCCCTGCTGAACGTGTGCTTTCTCCATCAGAGATAAAGCTAGATCAAACAATGAAGAAACGGTCAGCGTAGTTTTTTTATAAGAAGCGACAGGTTCTCCGTTTTCAAGCGTTCTAACTCCATAATCCAAAATGGAGGGGCGTCACATGAAGTTCATTAAATTATTTCTGCCATCAACAGCATTACTTTTATCCATATTTGCGAGCAACGTGGCAATGGCTCGACCTGTCAAAACAGTTTTTATCTATAACTCCCAATCTGCTGCTCATAATAAATATGTACTACCTGCGCAAGGCGTTGGCCACGCTCATCGGGTGAAACGGAAACAGCCAGTTTATGTCATCTATGCGCCAGTTAAATTAAAGCAGAGACATTTCAAAAAACTGTCTTCTTTTCAGCGAGTGCGGTTTGAAAACGCATTTCTCTCTGCTGTGACGGTTTCAAATGGAAGCCCTGTTTACTGGAATGTAAATGGGTCATCAGGATCTGTAATCGTCTATAAGGAAGCTTCGCTGGGAGAGGGCTGTCGATCCTATATCCAAACAGTAACCATTAATGGTAAGCAGGAAAAACTTCGTGGAATTGCCTGCCGTCAATCGAATAATAGCTGGAAGATAATTTCTTGATAATCGAAACACAAAAATCGTTTTAGAAATCAAGTGCACATAAAAAAGGCAGAGCTAATTTCAGCTCTGCCTTTGAAAAGAAAATCGTATTTAGAAGTTTAATTTTGAACCCGGTAATCTTCTTCTGGGAAGAAGAGATAGTCTTGGTCTTCGCCTACAGCATTGTGACAATCGGCACAAAATTTAACTTTTTTGGAGTTCACACCGTTTGTTTCTCCAAAGATTTTTCCGCTTGGCGTGATGAGTGTGTATTTCCAATCGCCATCTTCCGGGCTAAAGCCTGCTGCCATTTTTTCCATGAGGAAAAGAGGTCCCGGCTTCACACCCTTCTTAGTTACTTTAAAGCTGTCTTTCGCGACAATCGCGCCAACGGGGAGGGTACCAATGTCTTCATATTTCCCGTAAGCTTTTGCCAGATCATTGGCATAGTTATGCACTAAACGCCCACCATGAGTACTGGATTTGTGAGGCCCGACAGTATAGCGATCCCAATTAAAATACACTGTAGAGACAGGGTGTTCTGATTTAGCGTAACCAGCCCGGAGTTTTGGTGAAAGTGCTTCGTAGTGTTCGACGGCTTTCTCATCAGAAACTTCTTCGGCAGTAACAGTAGCTGGAGCCAAAAATAAAGCTGGAATAAAGGCCGCGCTGAGGGTCAGCATTTTTAGAGTTGCGTTGATCGCTTTTGTCATGTGGGTGTTCTCCGGTTTCCTGACTGTCACCGATTTTCGTAGTACCCGTTATATCGGTGTTTAAAATATCAGTGTTTTGTTCTTATTTTAGATAACACTGATATAAAAAAAATGGAGTAAAGCCTCTTCACGTTCGAGTGAGATCTCTGCTTATGCTGTTCAGAAAATAAGGTTAAACGCAGAAGGGGCCGCAACTTGGTTGCGGCCCCTTCTGTTAGTAATTGAGCTTTAGTTTACTCAGCAGCTACTGCCAAGGGTTCTAGCCTTGCTGCGCTGTACTTAAACTCAGGGATCTTGCCGAAAGGATCAAGTTGCGGATTAGTCAGCATGTTTGCCGCTGCTTCAGAGAAACAGAACGGCATAAAGATCATGCCTTCAGGTACTTCACGGTCCTGCCTAACTTTCAGGCTCACAGTTCCGCGACGCGTGCTTACTGAAACCCAATCACCAGCAGTGACGCCCAGGTTGTTCATATCCAGACGGTTAACAAAGACCACAGCTTCGGGCTCAAGATTATCGAGAACCTCAGAGCGACGGGTCATCGCGCCTGTATGCCAGTGCTCCAGAAGTCGACCAGTTGTGAGTACCAGTGGGAACTCTTTATCTGGAAGTTCTGCCGGATCGATCAGAGCAGTTGATACGAGTTTTCCGCGGCCTGATGCTGTTGGGAAACCTTGGGCGAAGAGAATTTCAGTTCCTGGACCATCTTCGCTGGAGCAAGGATAGGTTACAACTTCTTCCCGCTCGAGGCGATCCCAGGTGATGTTGTTCAGTGATGGCATGATCTGAGCCATTTCATTGAACACATCTTTGGGGTGAGTGTAAGACCAGTCAAGACCCATGCGCTGAGCGAGTTCCTGGATCAATTCCCAATCCTGGCGCGCTTCCCCTGGAGGAGAGACCGCAGCACGACCGATTTGAACCTGACGGTTGGTATTGGTGAAAGTGCCGTCTTTTTCTGCATGCGCAGAAGACGGTAAAATCACATCAGCATGCCAGGCCGTTTCCGTCATAAAGATATCCTGAACCACAAGATGCTCTAGTTTAGAAAGTGCTTCACGCGCATGGTGTTGGTCAGGATCAGACATTGCAGGGTTTTCTCCCTGAATGAACATGCCCGTGACGTTACCATCGTGGATCGCATCCATGGTTTCAACGACTGTCAGACCTTTTTGACGGTCAAGTTCCATGCCCCAGAAATCTTCCATACGAGTACGAATTTCTTCGTTCTCTACGGATTGGTAATCAGGGTAGAGCATCGGGATCAGGCCGGCATCAGAAGAGCCCTGAACGTTGTTTTGTCCACGAAGCGGGTGCAGACCTGTGCCTGGGCGACCGATCTGTCCTGTGATCAGGGACATTGCGATCAGGCTGCGAACGTTGTCTGTTCCATGGGTATGTTGCGATACACCCATGCCCCATAGAATAAGGGAAGCTTCTGATGTGGCGTATACACGTGCGGTTTCACGCAGCGTTTGGGCATCGATACCACAGATTTCAGCCATATCTTCTGGAGAGAATTCTTTGATGTTTTCTTTCAGTTCTTCGAAGCCTTCTGTATTGGCTTGAACGTACTGAACATCATAGAGGTTCTCTTCGATAATCGTGTAAATCATCGCGTTAAGCATGGCCACGTCACGGCCAGGCTTAAACTGCAGATGTTTGTCTGCGTATTTAACCAAATTTTGTCCGCGAGGATCCAATACGAACAAGTGCTTGTTTGGATCTTTGGCAGCTTGTTTGATGTAGCTTGCAGCCACTGGGTGGTTTTGTCCCGGACGACAGCCAATGATGATAATGCATTCAGCTTCAGCGACCGATGTGAACGGAGCGGATACGGCACCCGAGCCAACCCCTTCCATAAGCGCGGCCACAGATGAAGCGTGACAAAGACGGGTACAGTGATCGACGTTGTTGCTTCCAAATCCAGTACGTACCAGTTTCTGGAACAGGTAAGCTTCTTCGTTAGAGCCTTTCGCTGAGCCAAAACCAGCTAGAGATTTAGGGCCTTTTTCGTTGCGGATCTTGCTCAAGCCAGAAGTGGCACGCTCAAGAGCTTCTTCCCAGGTTGCTTCACGGAAATATTCTGAGAAGTCATTATCAGGAACGCCGATGTCCCAACCACTTGGAGCATCATCGCGACGGATTAGCGGTTTGGTCAAACGGTTTGCATTGTGGATATAATCAAAACCAAAACGACCTTTAACACAAAGGCGCTTTTCATTTGCAGGACCGTCGCGGCCGTCCACTTTAAGAATTTTGTCGTCTTTGACGTGAACTTCGGTCTGGCAACCAACACCACAGAATGGGCAGACAGAGTTAACGATCTCATCAGCATATTCTTCACGTTGGCCAGCATCGTTGAGCAGGGCGCTTTCCATAAGCGCGCCTGTTGGACAAGCTTGAACACATTCGCCACAAGCGACACAGGTACTTTCACCCATGTCAGCGCCAAAATCGAACACAACACTCGATTTAGATCCACGGAAGGCCATGCCGATAACATCGTTTACCTGAACGTCACGGCAAGCGCGGACACACAGGTTACAGTTGATGCAAGCGTCAAGGTTTACCGCGATTGCGGTATGACTTAAATCGGGTGCTGGACGCTCGTGAGCCGGGAAGCGACTGGAGGTAACGCCGATATCAGAAGCCCAGTTCCAGAATTTAGAGTTAGGTTCATGGGTTTCTTCACGCGCAGGTTGGTCGGCTACAAGGAGCTCAAAAACCATTTCCCGTGCTTTTTTAGCACGTTCGGTCGCTGTGTTAACCACCATGCCCTCAGCAGGCTCTCGTATGCATGAGGCCGCCAGAGTGCGTTCGCCTTCGATTTCCACCATGCAGGTACGGCAGTTACCATCTGCTTCGTAGCCTGGCTCTGGTTGAAAACACAGGTGTGGGATTTCTGTGCCGAGACGATCAGCAACCTGCCAGATTGATTCACCTGGCATGGATGTTACCTGGTCGCCGTTCAGAGTGAAGCTTACCGGTTTATCATTTGTCATAACGGACATTATAGTTCCTCCGGAAAGTGTTTCATCACTGAGAGCAGTGGATTAGGGGCAGCTTGACCGAGACCGCAGATGGATGCATCCATCATCACGGTTGAAAGTTCTTTTAAGAGGTCCTGGTCCCAGGTGTCTTTTTCCATGAGGCTGACAGCCTTTTCCGTGCCTGTACGACAAGGGGTGCACTGGCCACAACTTTCATCTTCGAAAAAGCGCATCAGGTTCATAGCAACTTCACGCATATTGTCCTGATCGGATAGAACGATTACAGCGGCAGATCCGATGAAGCAGTCATGTTCTTGCAGGGTATCAAAATCGAGAGGGATATCCCCAAGAGATGCAGGTAGAATTCCGCCTGAAGCTCCACCAGGGAGATAAGCTTTGAATTCTTGACCATCAGCCATACCGTCGCAATATTCTTCGATAAGTTCTTTGATGGTTATACCTGCAGGCGCAAATTTAACCCCGGGATTTTTAACCCGGCCGGATACCGAAAATGATCTCAAACCCTTACGGCCGTTTCGACCGTGGCCTGTAAACCATTCTGGACCTTTTTCAATCAGATCCCGAACCCAATATACTGTCTCGATGTTGTTGGTGAGGGTTGGCAAACCAAAAAGACCAACCTGAGATGGGAAAGGAGGTTTGTGTCGAGGGTAGCCTTTTTTACCTTCGATGGATTCAATCATTGCTGATTCTTCACCACAGATGTAAGCACCTGCACCGCGGCGAAGATCAAGTTTAATGCCGTTGTTTAGGCCCTCAGCATAAATGCGTTCGATTTCTTTTGTGAGGAGCTTGATAACTGCAGGGTATTCGTCACGGATATAGATGTAACTGGCTTCAACTTCACCAACCCAGGCGCCGATCAACATACCTTCTAAAAAACGGTGCGGATCAGTTTCCAGGTAGTGACGGTCTTTAAACGTTCCGGGTTCACCTTCATCGCCGTTGATTGCCATCAAACGAGGCTTTGGTTGCTGACGGATAATGCTCCACTTCAGCCCCGTCGGGAAACCAGCGCCACCAAGACCGCGTAGACCAGTGTTCTTTAACAGATCAACGATTTCGTCGCGATCATATTTGCCTTCATAACATTCCCGAAGAACTTTATAACCACCATCCGCGACGTAGGCATCGTAATCCCGGTAATCGACTTTGGCAGGGTGGAGATCTTTGTTTTCTGTAACAGCAACAATTTTTTCAACAGTCGCATGTTCAACATGGTTGTGACCGACTTCCGCCACGGGTGCGCAATCACAACGCCCCATACAAGGAGCAGTTATAACGCGCACATTTTTTGCCACAGCATCAGGAAGGTTTTTTAGAACGTCCTGAGCACCAGCCATTTCACAACTTAGGCTTTCGCAAACGCGGACTGTTATTTCAGCCGGTGCGGTCTCGCCGTCGAGAACGATGTCGAAGTGTGCGTAAAAAGAGGCGACCTCATAAACTTCAGCCATGGGAAGTTTCATCTCGTCGGCCAGAGCCTGTAGATGCCCGGCAGATAAACTGCCAAAGGTATCTTGAATCAGATGCAAGTGCTCGATCAAGAGGTCCCGCTGACGAGATCTATTGCCCAATAGGGATTTGATTTCTTCCTGCGCTTCATTCTCTAATTGTCGCCCTTTGGCGAAAACGGGAGGTTTACGACGTCCCGATCCTGGGTGGATCTGGCGCTTTACAGGAGGATTGTCCTTCTTAGAGGAAGAATCCAAGACAATACTATCCGACATTACTCATGCTACTCCACGACATTCGGCCTTTATTTAAAGGCGCGCTGCACCGGTTAGTCCGGCCTTACTATTTCTGGTTTTCGGTATCAATTCACCCGGGTACTCGCTTGATTATAGCTTAGTCGCATCATGCGGTTCTATCGTATTCCCGAAGCTTTCTGTGCCATTTTATAGTGCTTTTGCCTTAATGGATAGCTAGGACACAATCGCAAAGTCCTATGCTTTAATAGGGTTTTACTATTAATATGTATTTGTCTGAATATGCGGTGTCGTAAAGGGGTGATTTTTAGGTGGGTTTTTATGTCGGCATAACTGTGTTTTAATTTACTTATACCGTAGAGTTTGTATCTAGATTGTTTCCCATTGTTTGTGTGAGATTTTTATAAGTAATGAATAGTAAAATTGATTTTCGGGTACTCGAGCTTCTTTCATCCCGCTTGTGTCATGACCTTGTCGGACCAGTTGGCGCCGTCAACAACGGCCTTGAGCTTATGGAAGATGATTCTTTTGGTATGGCAGATGATGCGCTTAAGCTTGCTTCGTCATCGGCCACACAAGCAGCGGCGACGTTACAGTTTTACAGACTAGCTTATGGGCTAGCCGGTAGCCGAATGGGAAGTGATTACGCGACTTTGAACCAATTAGCTGTAAATTACCTTGCACATACAAAGGTTGATTTTAGCTGGCCCAATTTGTTAGCACCTGAAGGATTACCTGATAATGGGGGTAAAGTGTTACTCAACCTTATCGCTTTTGGTGTTGAGATGCTTCCCCGTGGTGGAACGATTACTGCCCTTAGCGGAAATTCGGATACCGGAACCTTCGTAGCTGTCACTGTCGCAGGAGAATCTGTTTCGATTCGAGAGGAAGTTCTCGAGGCCATTAAGGATAATGTTGATCCTGAAAATCTAACTCCACGCAATGTCCATGCTTATTTTACACGTTTTCTTGCAAAGAGAAGCGGTTCGGATCTTCTAATTAATAATTCTGTCGATGGGCATGTACAATTAATCGTATCGTTCTAATAAGTAGTCTAAGACAGTAAGCCTATTTACTAATTTATACTCAGAGTGACCCTGGGTAACCAAGGCTTGAAAATAAATAAGCAGCATTTCATTTGAAATGCTGCTTATTTATTGGAATCATTCTAGAAAATTTTGCGAATAAGTCTCATTTTCCCTATTGTGTGATTGCGAATGATTTGCAATATTCTTTTCCGTTTTACGAAAAGGTAAACATTCCAGGATAATTTTCATGTCACACCAAAGTGACACAAATAGGAGACGCTCGATATGAAGGCTGCTTGGTTAGCTACAACAGCTATGCTCACAGCTGCTGCTTTCGGTAGTACAGTTGCTCATGCAGAAGACGTTGTGAATGTATATTCATCTCGCCATTATCAAACTGATGATGCACTTTATGACAACTTCACCAAAGAAACCGGGATTAAGGTTAACTTGATCGAAGGTAAGGGTGCAGCTCTTATTGAACGTATTAAAAGTGAAGGCGCCAATAGCCCTGCTGATGTTCTAATTACTGTGGATGCCGGTAATTTGTGGCGCGCAGAACAAAAAGAAATCTTTCAAGAGGTTTCTTCATCTGAGTTAGATGCCCGCATTCCTGAAAACCTCCGCCACCCTAACCGTAAATGGTACGGTCTATCCACACGTGCACGAATGATCTTCTTTGATAACTCAAAAATCAAATCTGGTGAAATTTCCAGCTATGAAGATCTCGCCGAT
The DNA here is from genome assembly GCF_965205715.1 of Kiloniella sp. GTDB lineage: Bacteria > Pseudomonadota > Alphaproteobacteria > Kiloniellales > Kiloniellaceae > Kiloniella. Next base: position 408,148 of record NZ_CBDBHW010000001.1, read on the forward strand.
CCAAAGTGGAAAGGGAAAGTTTGTATCCGTAAAAGCTCAAATATCTACAACCAGTCTCTCTTGGCCTCTATGGTGGAAGAAAAGGGTGAAGAAGCTGCAGAAAAATGGGCAGCTGGTGTTGTTGCCAACTTCGCACGCGAGCCTGTAAAAGGTGATACAAACCAATTGCGTGGAATTGGTTCTGGCGAGTGTGAAATTGCTGTTGCAAATTCTTATTACTTTGTACGTCTACAGACTAAGCCAAAGGATCAGGATAAAGGTCTCGCCGATAAACTTGGCTACGTTTTCCCGAACCAAACCGATCGTGGTACTCACGTAAACATTTCCGGTGCCGGTGTGGTAAAGTCTTCTCCTAACAAAGAGGCAGCTGTTAAGTTCCTGGAATATCTTACGAGCAACCAGGCGCAGAGTTACTTTGCTGACGGGAATAACGAATTCCCAGTTGTTGACGGGGTTGCCCCTAACTCTGCTGTGAAGTCTCTTGGTGATTTCAAGGTAGATACAGTGAATGTTTCTGTATATGGCGCAAACCAAATTATAGCACAGAAAATTTTTGACCGTGTTGGTTGGCACTAATAATCCGATATCGGATGTATAAATAATAGAGAGTAATGCTTGATTGCTCTTTTGGCTAAAAACACCCCCGAGACTACAATCTGGTCTCGGGGGTGTTTTTTTATAACTACAGAAACCTGTTTGCCATACAAATCCTAATGGAAATAACCCATTGCTAAAGCTTTAGGTTTGTTTTTCCTGATAGGCTACCAGCTCGGCTCTTAGAGATTGCTTTTGTCAGAAGTATAAGGGGAAGAATTCCGACAAGAACGATAGTTAGAGATGCTGTGGAGGATTGGGAAAGGCGTTCATCTGAGGCCAGATTGTAAGCGTGTACGGCGAGGGTATCAAAGTTGAAGGGGCGCATGACAAGAGTTGCTGGAAGTTCTTTCATGACATCGACAAAGACAACAAGCCCTGCAGTCATAAGGCTCCCGCTCATAATGGGAATATGTACGTGCCAGAGTGTTTTGAGGGGGCCCCGGCCTAAAGTTCGCGAGGCATCTTCCATGCTTGGGCGTATCTTACCAAGGCCACTTTCAACGGTATTGAGAGAGACAGCCAGGAAGCGGACAAGATAGGCAAATATGAGTGCCGCAATCGATCCGGTAAGAAGTAAGCCAGTGGAGATGTCAAATGTGGCCCTCATCCAGGCATCAAAAGCATTATCTAATGTTGCGAGGGGGAATAGTGTGCCAATGGCAACAACCGTACCAGGTACAGCATAGCCCATGGATGCGATACGCGTAGCCCATTTTGATATAATGTTTGGCTGCATTCTATTGGTATAGGCAAGGAAAACACCAATTATTACAGCAGTGAAAGCAGTTACTGCGGCTAAGGTGAAGCTGTTAAACGCAAGTTTGAAAAATTTGGGTCCAAACTGTTCATCACCCAGACTTATCGTCATGTCGATCAGAATTACAGCCGGAAGAACAAAGCCAAGAAATAAAGGTAATGCACAAGCTGTTACAGCTACTATTTTTTTTATGCCTTTTAGTTGATAACCAGGCAGTTCTTGGTAGCGATTTGTCGCGTGGTGATACTTAGATTTTCCTCGACTGACCTTTTCCAGAACAAAAACGGTTAGAATGAAGAGGAGCAGATAAGTGGATAATTGTCGGGCAGCGGCAAGGTCCCCCATATTCGTCCAGGCATTCATGATCCCTGTTGTGAATGTTTGAACGCCAAAGAAGGACACCGTACCAAAATCAGCGAGTGTTTCCATTAAGGCAAGCGAGGTGCCGGCTATGATCGCAGGCCGCGCCAATGGAAGTGCAATTCGAAAGAAGCTTCCCCAGGGACTGCAGCCGAGTGTTCTTGATACTTCAAGCGCGCAAACGGATTGTTCCAAGAATGCAGCTCGAGCCAACATATATACATAAGGATATAGTACGAGTGACAACATCAATATCGCACCGCCTATAGAACGCACCTCTGGAAACCAATATTCTCTATATTCAACAGAGAACATATCTCGGATTAAAGCTTGGACAGGGCCACTAACTTGAAAGAAATCCGTGTATGTATAAGCCATTACGTAAGCCGGGACAGCGAGGGGGAGTATTAACGCCCACTCGAAAACACGGTGCCCAGGAAAACGGCACATGGTAACAAGCCATGCCGTTGTTGTGCCTATAATCGCGACAAGGATACCAACTCCTATAGCTAATACCGAGGTATTAAGGAGATAGCTTCCAAGAACGGTGCTGACCAAGTGATCCCAGACATCGCTCTTAGTGGTAAAAGCAGCACTGACCACATTAAGAATGGGAAATGCAAAAACCGAAGCTACAGCCAAGGCGATCCAGGTCCAGGAGCCGGCTTTTCTCTTGGATCGAATTTCAGGGTTATCGTTGTTAACCACATTTGGGTTTTGTGGCATTTTAATCGAATCCGTCAAACTTTATTCACACTGATCTTTTAATTGGTAACGAGTCTCAACTGGGAGCATGAGCTAATCTCTCAAGCTAGGGCTTGTAAAGGATAAAGCGTGTTAAAATTATATCTCTAGGGCTTTAAAATCATTAAATTATGTAACTTTCCATTTAAAGTTAACAAAGGATGGCGATTGGGTAAGAGGTTATTAATCTTCCTTTGCCAAGCTTGTGCATGAATGAATAGCGGTTCGCAGTAAAATTGCGTCCCTAGTGTTGATCAAGATGGAATGGAAGCACAGTTATGGATGATCTTTTGAGCGAGTTTCTAACTGAGACCGGAGAAGGCCTCACGACACTCGATGTGGAACTTGTTAAGCTCGAACAGAACCCAAACGACAGTGAATTGCTGGGTAATATATTCCGGTTAATGCATACCATTAAAGGAACCTGTGGGTTCCTAGGGCTACCAAGACTCGAATCTGTAGCTCATGCCGGCGAAAACATCATGAATAAATTTCGTGATAAAGAACTGGCCGTTACACCCATTGGTGTTTCGCTTATTTTGGAATGCTTAGACCAAATTCGAGATATTCTACAAACGTTAGAAGCGACTGAAAAAGAGCCGGAAGGTGATGACTCCGATCTTATAAGTCGTTTGAATGCCCACGCTGATGGTGCGGACCAATCTACAGCTCCCGAGGTTGATGCTCCAGCCCCAGCTCCTGTAGAAATTTCCGTTGATGATGCAGATGACGATGAAGAAGACGAGCTTGAAAAAGCATTCCGTGAAGCTCTTGGCCCTGATGAGCTAGCTGCTCAAATGGCTGAAGAAGCTGCGGTCGAAGCACCTGAACCCGTTGCTGAGGTTGTTGAGCTTAAACCAGCTCCCGCGCCAGCACCAAAGGCAGAAGCGAAAAAAGCCGCGCCTCCTGCTCCGGCAGCAGAGTCTGGTTCGTCGCTTGCCAATCAGTCTATCCGGGTGAGTGTGGAAGTTCTTGAAAATCTAATGACAATGGTTTCTGAATTGGTCTTGACCCGGAACCAGACACTACAGATTTTGCGGGCCCACAAGGAAAGTGATTTTGCCACTCCATTACAACGATTAAATCATGTGGTTTCGGATTTGCAAGAAGGGGTGATGAAAACCCGTATGCAACCGATCGGAAACGCATGGGCCAAATTACCGCGTATCATTCGTGATCTATCGCATGAATTAGACAAAAAAATTGACCTCGTGATGAAGGGGGCTGAAACAGAGCTTGATCGACAAGTGCTCGAGCTGATCAAGGATCCTCTAACCCATATGGTTAGAAATTCAGCAGATCATGGCCTTGAAATGCCCGATGAGCGTATCGCGGCTGGCAAACCTGAAACTGGGCAGGTCATTCTTAATGCTTATCATGAAGGCGGCCACATCATTATTCAAATTTCAGATGATGGTAAAGGGCTGAATACGGACCGTATCAAAGCCAAGTGTGTTGAAAATGGCTTGGCATCCGAAGTCGACATGGAAAGTATGAATGATCAGCAAATTCAACAATTTATCTTTAAACCTGGGTTCTCAACCGCAGCTGAAGTAACGGCTGTATCAGGGCGTGGTGTTGGTATGGATGTGGTCCGTACTAATATTGAGAAAATTGGCGGTACTGTTGAACTTAATTCTACAGAGGGTAAAGGGACTATTTTCACCATCAAAATCCCTCTGACTCTGGCAATTGTATCTGCTCTTATTGTTGAGTGCTGCAAAGAAAGATTTGCAATTCCGCAGCTTTCTGTTGTTGAACTGGTCCGCACATCTGCACATTCCGAGCACAAAATCGAACATATTAACGAAACACCTGTGCTTCGTTTACGTAACCGTTTGCTCCCCCTTGTAACCCTGCGAGACCTTTTGAAACTGACGGATCCAGAAGCCGAGGCTGAAGCTGAAGTTGAAGTGGATGAAGATGGCGTCGTTAAAATGCGAGAAGACAACTTCATAGTTGTTTCTCAAGTGGGCACTTATACATTTGGTATCATTGTCGATCGGGTATTTGATACTGAAGAGATCGTTGTTAAGCCGGTTGCTCCAATCCTGCGGGATATTCAGTTGTTTTCTGGTAATACAATCCTGGGTGATGGTGCCGTGGTCATGATTCTTGATCCAAACGGTATCGCCGCTGCAACAGGTGAAATTGCCGTAGCAGATGCAGACATGGGTGGATACGAAGATCGCCATGCCGCTGCGGGTGAAGAGAAAGTGGCAATGCTTGTGTTCCGTTCTGGAGAGGGGGCGCCAAAAGCAGTTCCACTGGCATTGATTGCCCGACTTGAAGAAATTGATCTTGCAAAAGTTGAAAGTTCTGGTGGACAGCATGTTGTTCAATATCGTGGTCAACTCATGCCGCTGATACCAATGCAACCTGAAATGCAATTGGAGAGCGAAGGACGGCAACCTGTTCTTGTCTTCTCTGATCGTGAACGTTCTATGGGACTGGTGGTCGATGAAATCATTGATATTGTCGAAGATCGTATGAATGTTGAGCTCAGCGCAGAAAAACAGGGTTATATCGGCAGTGCTATTATTGCTGAAAAGGCGACAGATGTTGTTGATGCAGGGTTTTTCCTTACTCAGGCTTATCCTGACTGGTTTGGATCTGAGTCGGGTAAAGAAAACTTTGAAAGTGACCGTTCAAAAATCTTGCTCGTTGATGACAGTCCTTTCTTCCGTAACTTGTTAATGCCAATGCTTTCTGTCGCTGGTTATGATGTTAAAGCCGTCGAATCAGCGAGTGAAGCCCTATCTCTTTGTGAGGAAGGGGAAAAATTTGATGTCATTGTTTCCGACATTGAAATGCCTGGTATGAACGGGTTTGAATTTGCTGAAGCTGTGCAGGAAGATCACCGTTGGTCCAAAACGCCGATGGTTGCGCTTTCTGCTTTTGCGTCGCCTGCGGATTTGGTCCGAGGCCGTGCAGCAGGGTTTAGGGATTATGTTTCTAAGACAGATCGTGACGCATTGTTAACGACACTTCAGGATACCATCGCAGAACTCAAGGGTGCTGCCTGAGATAAAACCTGAGATGATTAGCCTGAGATGATTAGATAGAAAGAATGATGTTGTGAGTGATAGCTACCAAGAAAACGAAGATTTTGTCACTTTCTTTATTGCAGGCCAACTCTTTGGCGTACCTGTATTGAGAGTTCAAGATATCATCAATCCGCAACGAATTACGCCAGTTCCTTTGGCTCCGCCTGAAATTGCCGGATCGTTGAATTTACGAGGACGTATCGTAACGGCGATTGATGTTCGTAAAAGATTGGGCTTACCTGCACGAGAAGATAAGGATTGTATGAGTATCGTTGTTGAAAATGGCAATGATCTATATAGTTTAATGGTCGATAGTGTCGGGGAAGTTCTTGATGTAGACGAGACATCCTTCGAACGTAATCCTCCAACCCTTGATCAGCGTTTTAGGGATTATTCCCAGGGAATTTATCGACTGGATGGAAAGTTATTGGTGATCCTGGATGTGAACCGCTTCTTGGATTATGGCCGTAGTGCTGACGCAGCATAATTGCCTCTCCCGGCATACTGAGATTAGAAATTTGATTATTGGAAAACAAGTTGGAGCAATAGTATGAAGACCTGTTTGGTTGTTGATGACTCCAAAGTAGTGCGAATGGTCGCCCGAAAAATTCTCGAAGGATTGAATTTTCAGGTTGAAGAAGCAGAAGATGGCCAAAAGGCCCTGGATGCGTGTAATGCATCTATGCCCGACGCGGTGTTACTGGATTGGAACATGCCTGTCAAAGATGGGTTGGAGTTTCTAAAAGATCTTCGGGTGTTACCGGACGTGGAGCAGCCAATCGTCGTGTTTTGCACCACAGAAAATGATATGCAACACATTCAACAGGCCATTGCCGCTGGCGCTAATGAATACATTATGAAGCCATTTGATAGTGATATCATTGAATCAAAATTTATACAGGTGGGCCTTATTTAATGCCCTTGTCCATGAATTCATCCACTACTGGTAATGTTACTAAGTCCGATAATGCCTATCGGGTCATGGTTGTCGATGATTCTGCTGTTATACGTGGGCTCCTTACCCGTATCCTTGAAAGCGATCCAAACGTTTCTGTTGTTGAGTCCGTGCCTAATGGTGAGGTCGCTGTTAAGCGTTTAGGTAGCCGGGAAATTGACGTCATCGTTCTGGATATCGAAATGCCAGTAATGGATGGTTTGACTGCTCTTCCGAAATTGCTTGAGGTCAAGCCCAGTGTCCAGATTATCATGGCATCAACCTTAACACGGAAAAACGCTGAAATTAGTTTGCGAGCCATGCGATTGGGGGCAGCCGATTATATCCCAAAACCAACGAGCTCTGGTGCCTTAACCAAAGCGAGTGACTTTAAGTTCGAGTTGGTTGAAAAGGTGAAGGCTCTAGGACAAGTAGCGCGAGTTGGTAAAAAGGAACCTCTTCCAAGCGACAGTGCTGCACCAAGGAAACCTAAAGCAAATCTCGTAGCTGAAACACCGACGAGCTTGTACCCAAATAAACAGATTTCTTTACGAAAAGAAGCGATTCAAAAGCCTGACCTCTTGGCAATTGGTAGTTCTACCGGGGGGCCACAAGCTTTATTTGATGTGCTTGGCAATTTAGGAGTTATTTCGCAGCCTGTTGTTATTACTCAACATATGCCTGCGACTTTTACTGCATTACTTGCAGAGCATATTTCCCGTGTTGCAGATATGCCAAGTAAAGAAGGTGAAGATGGTGAAGTTCTTAAAGGTGGGCATATCTACCTTGCGCCAGGCGGCTACCATATGGTTTTTGAAATAAAAGGGACTGATACAATTATTCGGTTAAACCAAGATCCCCCGGAGAATTTTTGCCGGCCAGCGGTTGATCCGATGTTGAGAAGTCTGTCCAAAATTTACGGCTCTCGTCTTCTCGTCCTTATATTAACAGGTATGGGAAGCGATGGTTTACGAGGTTCCGAAGTTGTGACTGCCGCTGGTGGTTCAGTCATCGCTCAGGACGAACAAACAAGTGTCGTCTGGGGTATGCCTGGTGCTGTTGCAACTGCTGGTCTTTGTTCTTCAGTAATTCCAGTTAAGGAAATAGCTTCTAATGTACGACAACTTGTTTTGAGGTCGGCGGCATGAACGTGAGTGATTTCGATTATATTTCCCAGTTTCTTAAGAAACGTTCCGGGCTAGTTTTAAGCCAAGACAAAGCATATTTGCTGGAAAGTCGTTTGAACCCAGTGGCTAGAAAATATGGCCTGAGTGGTTTTGACGAGCTGGTCCAAAAAGTCAGAGCGACGAACGACGAACGTATTCTTAGTGATATTACAGAAGCAATGACGACAAATGAATCGTTCTTCTTCCGTGATCAAAAACCATTCGACCAATTTCGTGATCTTGTATTGCCGCATATGCTCGAAAAGAGAGCAACCAATAAGACGATAAGAATCTGGTCTGCAGCCTGTTCAAGTGGGCAAGAGCCTTATACGTTGGCGATGCTTTTAAAAGAAGCAGGAGCTGCGCTTGCTGGATGGAAGATAGAAATCATTGCGACAGATTTGTCCAATGACATCCTGGATAAAGCCAAAGAAGGGGTTTATACGCAGTTTGAAGTACAAAGAGGGTTGCCAATTAATCTTCTTGTGAAGTACTTCCAGCAAGCCGGTGATCGTTGGCAGATTGATAGCTCTATTCGAAACATGGTGACCTTCAAGCCATTTAACCTGCTCGAAAGTCCTTCGTTGTTAGGTAAGTTTGACATCGTTTTTTGCCGGAATGTTCTTATTTATTTTGAGCAGGCAACAAAATCGGCAGTGCTTAAAAATATTGCTAAGCAGATGCCTGATGATGGGTTCTTATATCTTGGGGGGGCCGAAACCGTACTTGGCATTTCTGACGATTTCCAATTAATCCCAGGTAAACGCGGAATTTATGGCTTGGTTCGCAATGGCGAGGCCGTTAACCGGGCTACAGCTTAAAAGACCAATCCTTCGATAAAAGAAAAGCCCGGAACTGAAATATCGTTCCGGGCTTTTTTTATAAATTTTACAAATCCGATATTGGTAAAATTTGAGAGATGTATTCGCTCTGGGGTACTTCCTATCCTAGGCCGAAACCAAATGTGGTGTATCTACGCTTTGTTCTACGGGATCTCTGAGAACATAACCTCTGCCCCAAACGGTTTCGATGTAGTTTTCACCGCCTGTTGCATTGGAAAGTTTCTTACGTAACTTGCATACAAATACGTCAATAATCTTCAATTCAGGCTCATCCATGCCACCATAGAGATGGTTTAAGAACATTTCTTTTGTCAAAGTTGTTCCTTTTCTCAAGGAAAGAAGCTCCAGGATTCCGTATTCTTTACCCGTTAGGTGAAGTAATTTGTTTTCAACTTCTACAGTACGGGTATCCAGATTAACTTTGAGCTTGCCGGTATTAATGACAGAGGCTGCGTGCCCTTTTGAACGACGTACTATAGCTTGAATTCGCGCGATGAGTTCACGTTTGTCAAAAGGTTTGGTCAAATAATCATCTGCGCCAAAGCCCAGACCTTTGATTTTGTCGTCCAGGCCATTGAGACCGGATAGGATCAAGATGGGAGTTTCTACTCTCGATGCTCTTAAACGGCGAATAACTTCGTATCCATCCATGTCTGGGAGCATTAGGTCCAAAATAATAATGTCGTAATCGTAGATTTTGCCAATCTCAAGACCATCTTCACCCATATCTGTTGAGTCGCAGACATATCCTTCCGACTTCAGCATCATTTCGATACCTTGGGCTGTAGGGGCATCATCTTCTACTAACAGGACTCGCATAATAATTTCCGGTCATTAATGTTGGTTAAACGAATATGAATGTTGTTAACCATTTTCGGTAAGGAATATTAACAAAACCTTACCAGAATCCTTTCTGCTTTGGAAAATTGGGCGAAATTTGTGTTTTATTTTATTAAAACGCGAATTATTTTTTGAATTTTGATTTTTTAGAAAGAATCACTGATTAAGCTGGTATTAAGTTGATTGCAGGATAATCGTGTCGCAATGAGTCAAAACGATCCTCTTAGGCTCTAAGTTTTTAGTCTTCGTGATCACAATTTTTTAATTTTTAATTATAGGTAGAATTCGGGAATGCCTCTTAAAAGTTTGGCGAGAGAAATTTCAGAACTTTCTGATTATCAAATTTACGGGAGAGTGTCCGGTGTTTTGGGCATGCTTGTTGAACTCTCTGGTCTTGACCGTCTTTTGGTTATTGGATCTCGTTGTATCCTGATTGCAAGAGATAACCGGCGGGTACCTTGTGAGGTTATTGGATTTAGACAAGGCCATGCACTCTTGCTTCCATTTGGTTCTCTTGATGGCATTGGATTGGGGTGTAAAGCTTTACTCGCTTCAAGTGAACCCACTATTCATCCATCAGAGGCTTGGTTAGGAAGGGTTGTGAACGCCTTGGGAGAGCCCATTGATGGCAAAGGTCCCCTGCCGATGGGTCCTGATCCCTACAAGGTAAGGCGATCGCCTCCTCCAGCCCATGGGAGACAAAGGGTTGGCAGTAAAATTGATTTGGGTGTACGAGCAATTAATACATTTTTGTCCTGTTGTCAGGGACAAAGGATGGGGATTTTTGCAGGCTCAGGTGTCGGTAAATCGGTTCTTCTATCTATGCTGGCGAGATATACTTCTCTTGATGTTAATGTCATCGGGCTTATTGGAGAGCGTGGCCGGGAAGTACAGGAGTGGCTGGAAGATGACCTAGGGCCTGAAGGACTTGCACGTTCAGTTGTTGTCGTGGCGACATCTGATGAACCTCCTTTGATGCGTCGTCAGGCTGCTTATATGACGATGGCGGCACTTCTCCGCTTTGTTGAGTAGATTTAGGATTTCAAATAGAGCATAGATTGATTATCTGGAATGGATGATTGTCTAATTTTGAGTTTGAAGTATTCGGTATCCTTGATGCCTCTGGCTCGCTTACGGATCATTCCTATACTGACATTACCAGCCTCTATCCTGGCGCTTGTGAGCTTGTGTTTGGCGTAGTTGCAGATGCCCACACAATGTTTCCGTAGGGATTTCGCGAACTTTTTTAGATAGAGCATCTGTGACTGATCTGCTATCAGGCACCAACGTTCCAGTTGCTCCGCCATCGCCTCAAATGAAGCGGCACTCCACAGCAGCTGAAGCTGTTCTTTCAAGACGTAAAGTGCATTCAGGTTGCTATTGCTCTCCAGCAACCTTTGCAGCTTGTCACTTTGTTTTTCACTCAACTTATCCGCATTTTTGAGCAACAGATAATGTGTCCCTTTCATCAACTCTTTACCACTTGGATCGGCCTTTCTGAACTCAAGTCGACGCTGATTATGGATAGCTTTGCTGTAGTTTTTCATGACGTGGAAACGGTCAAATACTGGCTCTTCTCCGCTTTGTTGAGTAGAAAAAGATGCCGACCTCCAAGTAACCTGTTGATATGTATGGTTTCTGATAACTTTACATAGAGCAGGTATATGACAATCAACATCTCGCAGCATATTTTAGGCCTCAAAGGGCAACGTGTAAATGAAATTAAACTGGATGAGGGAAGCATCAACCAGCATGTCCGCCGACAAGTAAACGACATCCCCCTTTTTGGGTATCCTTGTGTGGTCGAGATTGAGCTGGCGCAGGTTTATATTAACAAGGGCGAACGCCGCATTGAGGGGTGTGATTTTGTTGATAAAGGGTGCCGTTTCACTCACCGATTTTGCCGACTGATCAGTGGATTATGTCGGCATATGTCTATTCAAGCGGTTTCCAGACATTTGGATATACGATGGGAAACGGTCAAGAATATCGACAGGGCATACCTTATTGAAACTCTCCCTACGCTTGATCCTGCAGAGCTAACTGGCTTGGAATATATTGGTGTAGATGAAGTTGCCCGGG
>NZ_CBDBHW010000002.1:0-367807 GCF_965205715.1 Kiloniella sp.
AGTCAATATTTTCGAAATGAACTATCAAATATCCCAAGTATATCATTACTCGATTTGGGAGATAAAAAATGCGGCATCGTGAGTTTTTATTCTGATCAAAAAAAATGTACCGAAATAAGGGCTTTTTTAGAAACTAACCAAATTCATGTCTCCACGCCAGGCAGAACAGGAAATCCAGTTTTATTTGACCAATGCGGCATTTCCCAGTTAGTAAGAGCCTCCGTACATTACTTTAATACCAAAGAAGAAATCGATAAGATGGTCGATCTTCTTAAAACATTTCTGAGAGCCTGAGGCATGAATAAGCCAACAACGATCCCTGACATCCAAAAACAGTTAGAAATTATTAGTCAGGAGCTGATTGCCATTATACAAAAATACGAACTGGATGCTCAGAACCCGCTGGACGTTATTCCTGTTGCGCGAAAACAAATTACGAATGACAGTGATTATGTGCGATTTCTTGAGCTATCGCTTGAAGGAAGACTACTGGGAGAAGCAGCAGAACACCTTAATGCAAGCAACGAAAGCTCTAAAGGATAAGGCTGAAACCTTATCCTGAGAAATTCACCCAGCACGATTATCCTCTTTCTATAAGCCACCCCGGAAAAATCTACGTAGACATACATTATGTCTATTGCCGCGAGGGCATTAATAAGGCTTTTGAGTTCCACCTCTTCCGCCAACAAAAGCTTAACCTTTAATCACTGTGTGTGTTCATACGGGAGCTGCACGCATAATTAGCCAATCTATCCAACAGCATCAGACTTGCCAGAGTGAACTCCAAGCGAATCACTAGAGTATTCGGCTTTTCGAACTGAAAAATTACTCAAAGCACCTTTAAGGTAGGAACGTTTTCTCAACTCAGGCAAGCGCACATTAATCATGTTCAAGGTTAACATAACTATCTTTTTATCACGCAAAAGAAGTAAATTTATCAATTGTAGGAATTAATTCATCAGTAATTACACGCCAACTTAGTATTTTATTAAGGCGGATGATGCATATTTACTCGTTGTGGACACGCATTTGAATTTGCTCGCTCAACGAGTTCTAAAATTTTACAAATCCAACCAAATAAGGATTTGTTCAGCGACAATAACCTTGGCCGGTTGCGACAACCACCTTGGCCGGTGGATCTGATCATTAAAAAGGGCGTGCCCGTTTGATAATCAGATCCACCGGCCAAGGCTTAATTTGGTGTTAGTTACAAGCTGCTGTGAGTTGATAAATTAGGAACCTCTAGATGTAATTGGAGGAACCTGTTTGCCGTATAAATTTATCACAGATGAACAACTGAGACTTTACATGACAGATAGAAAAACTCATGGTCAACGAACCGCCGCTGCCCGCGCAGGGTTTAGCGAACGCACGGCCCGCCGATTTGACGTTGATGCGACTTTACCGTCACAACGCAATATAAAGCGAGGGCGAACAGTTTCTGATCCGCTTGAAGATATCTGGGATAAGGACATCCTTCCCATTTTGGATAAAGACAACTCGGTCAAACCCATTACTTTGTTGCGCCACATACAGAGCCTCTATCCGCTCCGTTTTCCCGATGACCGTGTCAAGCGCACGTTAGAGCGCCGAGTTCGGGGATGGCGGGCTCTGAATGGCCCTGAAAAGGATATCATTTTCAGGCAAACACCTGAGCCGGGTTACATGGGCCAATCAGATTTCACGGATGCAGCCGACTTAAGTATTACCATTGCAGGAGATCCTTTGGTGCATCGGCTCTATCATTTTGTTCTGGTATATAGCCGATGGGAACATGTTGGGGTCGTACTTGGCGGTGAGAGTTTTACAGCCCTTGCGGAGAACTTACAAAATGCGCTTTGGTCCTTGGGGGGCGCTCCTGAAAACCACCGGACCGACAGCCTGTCTGCGGCCTTTCGGAATTTGAGCGTTGAGGAAAAGGAGGACATTACCAAACGTTATTCTGCTTTTGTTGAGCACTACGGTATGGAGGCCAGTCGAAATAACAGAGGGGAATCACACGAGAACGGTGCCATTGAATCTCACCACGGTCACCTTAAGACTGCGATAAAGCAGGCCCTGATTTTGCGTGGCAGTAATGACTTTGACACTTTGGATGAGTATCGGCGATTTTTGGACGAGCTGATTGCTAGACGGAACAAACATCGTGACCAAGATATCCAAACAGAGTTGAAATCTCTCAAGGCGTTACCTCCTCGGCGAACAACAGATTACACTGAAGTCGTGTCGAGAGTTACCAAAACAAGTGGTTTTTTAGTTAAGCAGGTTTTTTATAGCGCCCCTTCTCGCCTAATTGGTCAACGCTTGCGTGTCCATATTTACGATAACCGGATAGAAGCCTATCTAGGCAGCACTCATGTCGTCAGCCATTCTCGTGAGCGGGGGCACGGCAAAGGCCCCCGCATTCATGTTATCAATTATCATCACGTCATTCATGCTCTCAAACGTAAACCTCAGGCACTCGCCAATTCTATTTATCGTGACAGTATTTTTCCAAGAACCGAGTACTCCCTGGCCTGGACATTGTTTCAGAAAAAGTTGTCCCGCAGAGATGCGTGTCGTCAGATGGTTGGGATACTTTTCCTTGCGCACGAAGAGGCTTGTGAGGCCGAAGTCGCGCACCTGATTTCGAGAGAAATCAATGCAGGAAGGCTACCTTGCGCAAAAAAACTTAAGCTGAATATCACAAAAAAGAACACGGATTTACCTCCTGATATTCCCGTGGTTCAACCTTCATTATCAGTCTTTGATACTCTGTTGGAGGATCGGGCATGACAAACATTGAAGTGGATCAGCACAAGCTGCCTCTTATGCTAACTGACTTACGATTACCCAGCTTTCACAAACACTGGCAAGATATCGCAATCCAATCCGACAAGGAGGGCTGGTCAGCAGCCAGGTTCCTTGCCGTTTTGGCCGAATATGAATTGGCCGAAAGGGACACGCGACGCATTCAACGCCATCTCAACGCATCAAACCTGCTGGGCGGAAAAACTCTGGCCACTTTTAACTTCAAGCGGCTGCCTAACGTGAAAAAGGCGCAGGTCGAAGCCTTGTCTGCCGGTGACTGGATTGACGCAAGAGCAAATCTGATTGCCATTGGAAATTCAGGGGGAGGAAAAACTCATCTCCTATGCGCCGTAGGTTATGCTCTTATAGAGGCTGGATACCGTGTGCTCTATACGCAAACCAGTGATCTGGTGCAAAAACTCCAGGCTGCCAGACGTGAACTTATGCTCGAAAACGCCCTCGCAAAACTCGATAAATTTGATCTCATCATTCTCGATGATATTACCTATGCACAAAGGGATATATCTGAAACATCCGTGCTCTTTGAATTGATCGCCAGACGATATGAGTACCGAAGTATTGCAATTGCTGCCAATCAACCTTTTAGCGGATGGGACAATATTTTTCAAGATAAGGCCATGACCGTTGCAGCAATCGATCGTCTTGTTCACCACTCAACCATTCTTGAGATGAATATCGACAGCTACAGACAATGGGAAGCCGCCCAAAATCTCAAAAAAATGTTGCGGAAAACCACAAACAAAAAGGTGAAAAATATGCCTGAAGCATCGTAAATAAACGTCAGATCACAGCCGCATCAAAAGCGGCCAAGGTGGTTGACGCAACCGGACAAAGTGGTTGACGCTCTACAAGGATTGGTAATTATTGTCAAATAGCGTCTCTTAGCTTAAGATTTCACGATGAATACTTGGGCTAGTGCGCGCGGTATGGTAGAATAACCATCGCAACCATCAAGGTTTAGCATGAGAAATAAAAAAACACTTCCTAAGCGGATCACTGGCGTACCCAATGCTGTGGACGTCCATGTGGGACAACGACTAAGGTTACGTCGTACTCTTTTAGGCTTAAGCCAAGAGAAACTTGGTGAGGCTTTGGGCCTGACATTTCAGCAAGTTCAAAAGTACGAACGTGGGACCAACAGAATTGGTGCTAGCCGCCTCTATGATCTCGCAAGGGTACTGGATATCGATGTTGGATATTTCTTTAACGAGATGACTGACGAAGTATCGCATAGATCACCCGGTCAAATAAGAGGCATGGCCGAGGAAGGTGAGGAACTCCCCTTCCAGAAGGACCCCATGGCGCGTCGGGAAACTCTCGAGCTCGTGCGGGCTTATTATAAAATTGACGATCCGACAGTACGACGGCGACTACTGGAAATGGCAAAAACACTTGGCAAAGTGTCATTGGATTTAAATGAAATGACAGAAGCCGAATAGCCTATCTACATATAAATACAAAAAGGATTGCCGCATGAATTCTGCAATCCTTTTTGTGACATTATAACTTCCAGGTTGCCAGTAGACCTATGATTACTGAGCCATAACCTGAAAAGCTGTCAGCCATCCATAGGACAATACAAACAGAAAAAAACCAAAACTACCAAAAGCAACTAAACTGCTGAGAAAATAATCTAGCATTGAGGTCTCTTCTCTCATTTCCATCTCCTACCTTTAGAACATTACATGAACAAATATGAACATGGAGACCATCTTCGTCAAGAACAAAAAGAGAACAAAATTCACAAAACAAGAACGTAAATAATTATTTTCTTATAATTCAAATAGATAGAAGGATGTATTTTTTAGAAATAAATTCTTAACTCAGTAAATAAGAGTTATTCAAGCAAACCGACATAACCCTTCAAACTATCAGGACTAATGAGCTCCAATTTAGAATGGGTATGCATATATAACTTTTGGTACAACTCAGCATTACCGTCACAACAACCAGAACGGACATTTTCGGTTAACTTGCCAGCTTCGAGCTCGACTAGACCTACGACTGCATCATTTGCATTCATTAACTTAAAGCGGTTTGATATTTTATAAATTCGTTGAACAGCCTTTTCTTCGCTCAAGGACAGTTGAGTATTTATGTTCTCTTTATCCTTAATAATTTGTTCAACCTGCAAGACCAATTGATCAATTTGATTTCGCATCATTTTGGGCCGTTCTCATTACCAAGATCAGGCCGTGTATCTGGTTGGGGATCTTTTTGAGATTCTGGCCAATTATCAGGAGCAGTCATTTCCAGTAACATCATCTCAATCTCAGGTGGACGAATAAGGCCGGTTAATCCTAACTCTAAATCTCGTTCACCTTCTACGAAATTTCGGTCTCCTTGCTGAATGGCGATTACGAGCCAACGCAGTAACGACATGACTTCCCAAAACAGAACTCGTTGATGATCGACCTCTTTTCCCGTTATTGCTGAATAGCCCTCATAAAAGCTTTTACGGCTTGCGATTCCTCCAGCCGGATTGTCTTCGTGGCCATACCGCCAGCACTTGGCACAAAACCACCCCAGATCGCTATAGGGGTCTCCCCATCCGGAGAATTCCCAATCGAGCAGTCCTGATAAGCCTTCTGGAGTTACAAGGTAGTTTGCTGTTCGAAAATCACCGTGAACGAGAACCTGTGGTAACGGGGGAAGCTTTGTTTGTTGTAATAAACACCAGCGCATAGCCCATTCTGCGACAGGATTAGGCTTATTCCGACCGTCACAAAAACCACGGTACCGGTTTATGAGCTCTTCCACCGGGTTGGGAGAAGCTTTGTTTAAAAATTTCAATTCCGTAGGACATAATTGATGTAATTGAGCAATTTCGGATCCAAGCTCATAAGCAAGTGCCTCACAATTGCCCGAGGATTTTATCTGATCAAAATCTGTCGTTCCAGGAAGCAGCTCCATCAAAATAAAGCTCCGCCCAATAAGAGCCTTATCCAAACAAAGAGCCAAAGGCTTTGGTGCTTTTACACCCGCTTTCCAGGCATAGGATAGAACTTCAAATTCATCTTCTTTAGGGTGACTTCCAGGGACCCCCGTATGTGCATCAGCCCGAACAACAAGACTTCCCTCTTCTCCAGAAAATTCGTGATAATCCAGTCGCCAATTTTCCTGAATAGCACCTCCTGACATTGTGATCATCTTATCAATCACAAGCCCTTGACGGCCGAGGACATGGCCAACAAAATCAGCCAAAGCATCCACATTTACACTATCTGGAAAAATTTGTTCCACCACGTACACCTTGAAAATCGCAACTCGACACCTCATACCAAAGGTGTACCCGAACACAAACCCTGATATTATCCCTGAACACTATCTTTCTTTCAAAGGTCCGTTGTTAGCATGATGAAACCCTCTATCGAAATCGATATCTATTCCGACCCTATTTGTCCCTGGTGCTACATAGGGTTAAAAAGATTTCAAAAAGCTCAGGCTCAACGACCACATTTTGATGTAAAAATACGCTGGCTAACTTTTCAGTTAAATCCCGATATGCCTGATGAAGGTATGGATCGGCAACATTATCTCGACACAAAATTCGGTGGCAGAGCCAACGCAACCCAGTTCTATAGCCAAATTGCCGCCGCAGGGATTTCCGACGGTATAGATTTCAAGTTCGATCTCATTCAAAAAACACCGAATACCGTTGATGCTCACCGTCTCTCCCTACTTGCCAGAGACCAAGACAAGCAAGATGAGGTTATGGAATGCTTGTTTGAGAGTTATTTTCTCGAAGGTAAAAATATTGGTGAAAGAGAAGTTCTCCTATCCATTGCGGATGAAACAGGACTGACTGGTGCAGAAGAATATCTCAATAGTGACCAAGGTCATGAAGATGTTTTATTTACCGATCAAAATGCCAGATCTCTAGGCTTAACCGGCGTACCCTGCTTTATTGTCAACCGACAGCACATCCTACCCGGCGCACAAAGCCCTGACACCCTAGCCCAGATGCTTGATATTGGTTTTCAGCAATTAAATGAAGAGGCCTGAATCTATAGGAGTGATCATGATAGACGTTCCCGATTGTCGTGATCACTCATACAGGATCTGTTTTTGTCAGGATTTCGCCAACTTAACCAACTCTTCCATCATCATTTTAACGCCTTTTAGTCGACTGCCAGCATCGTCCCATGCACGACGGTAAACCAATTTATGGTCGGGACGAATTTTCACCGTTCCGACCTGCTCTTGAATGAAAATAATCAAGGCAGATGGGTTTTCAAAATTATCATTTCTAAAGGAAACCACAGCGCCCTTAGGCCCAGCGTCTACCTTCTCAACGCCACTAAGCTTGCAGAGCCCTTTAATAAGCATAATTTGTAAAAGGTTTTCCACTTCTTCTGGAAGGTCGCCAAAACGATCAATAAGCTCCGCGGCAAAACCATCAATTTCGGTACGTTCCGTCAAAGAAGATAGACGCCTGTACAGTCCCAAACGCACGTTTAGATCGGCGACATAACGATCGGGAATAAGAACAGAAGTTCCAATGTTGATTTGTGGTGACCATGCCAGATCCTCTTCACCCTCTGCCTCATCACTCCGCAGGGATGCGACGGCTTCTTCCAGCATTTGTTGGTAGAGCTCAACACCGACTTCTTTGATGTGTCCGGACTGTTCGTCCCCAACCAGATTTCCCGCCCCACGAATATCCATATCGTGACTGGCAAGGTTAAATCCGGCGCCGAGATTATCCAGCGTCTGCATAACCTCTAGACGGCGTTCCGCAGTTTTGCTCAACAACTTACCAACAGGTAGAGTGAGGTAACAGTAACCGCGTATTTTGGACCTGCCAATACGCCCGCGAATTTGATAAAGCTGAGCCAGACCAAACATGTCAGCACGGTGTACCAACATTGTATTGGCGCTCGGAATATCAAGGCCAGATTCGATGATACTGGTCGAAAGCAGGACGTCGTATTGATGATCACAGAAAGCTGTCATCACATCTTCGAGCTCACTTGCAGGCAATTGACCGTGCGCCATGCAGATTTTCACTTCGGGAACCAGCTTTTCCAACCGCTCTCTCAGGTCTTTCAAATCAGACAAGCGAGGGCAGACATAGAAGGTTTGGCCTCCACGATAGTGTTCACGTAAAATAGCTTCGCGAATGATGACGGGATCGAAAGGAAGAACAAAGGTTCTAACCGCAAGACGATCTACTGGCGGAGTGGCAATTAGGCTCATTTCTTTGACACCAGACATAGCCATTTGCAAAGTTCTCGGTATTGGCGTCGCTGTCAAAGTTAGAACATGAACATCTGATCTGAGTTCCTTGAGACGTTCTTTTTGCTTAACGCCAAAATGCTGTTCTTCATCAACGATGAGAAGACCAAGATCTGAAAACTTCATGTTCTTGGCAAAAACAGCGTGGGTACCAACAACGATCTCGACGGTTCCCTCTGCCAAGCCTTTTTTGGTTTCGGTCTGTTCTTTCCCTGTTGCCAGTCGCGAGAGCTGACCGATGCGTACAGGTAACCCTTTAAAACGCTCCATAAAGGTGCGGTAATGCTGACGGGCCAACAATGTCGTTGGAACCACTATCGCGACTTGCTTACCACTCATAACGGCAATAAAGGCAGCGCGCAGGGCAACTTCTGTTTTACCAAAGCCGACATCACCACAAACCAAGCGGTCCATCGGGCGCCCAGAACGTAAATCACCGAAAACATCTTCTATGGCATTGAGCTGATCTTCAGTCTCAGGATAAGGAAAGCGAGCCGCAAATTCATCATAGAGCCCCTCAGGAACGTCAATCGTATCTGCTTTACGCAACAGACGATTAGCTGCAATTCCGATGAGCTGATGTGCAATCGCTCGGATACGTTCTTTAACACGTGCTTTTTTTGCCTGCCAGGCTACTCCACCAAGACGATCTAGTTCGGCTCCACAGTCTTCGGATCCATATCGAGATAGAATTTCAATATTTTCAACGGGAACGAATAGCTTATCACCACCGTGGTAAAGCACCTTGAGACAATCATGCGGCGCACCGCCGACATCAACAGTTTCCAGCCCAATATACTGCCCAATACCGTGCTCCATATGAACGACAAAGTCTTTGTCCTGCAGAGATGAAACTTCTTTGAGAAAGTTATCAGACTTCCGGCGTCTTTTTTGCGCACGGGCCAGTCGTTCACCCAGGATATCCTGCTCGGTAATAAAGGCTACTTTAGGTGTAACAATGCCACGCTCAAGACCGAGCGTCAGGAATTGCACCTGCTTACGCATGGTCTTTTTATGGGTTTTCCAATCACGGAGAACATCAGTGTTCGTGAGGCCATGCTCATGAAACATGGAAATCAGGCGATCACGCGAACCGTCTGTATACCCAGTAACAATTATTTTTTTACCGTCATTTTGCTGAAGCCGGATGTATTCACTTACATCATCAAAGACATTCACATCTTCCCGGTTTCTCGCTTCGGAAAAGTCTTTCCCTTGTTTGCCTTCCGCTTCAACCAGGTTTTCCACATGATCAGGTAGGGCAAAGGGTGAGAATTGAGTTGTACTTCGGCTTGAGAGAATACTTTCCCAATCATCCTTTGAAAGAAACAGGCGCTGCATAGGTACAGGCTTGTAAACCCACCCCCCTTCAGAGGACGTTTCCATGGATTTTCTCGCCTGGAAAAAATCAGTGATGGATTCAATACGCGCATCCCGGGCTTCTTCTGCCTGCCCGTCTAATGTAATGACAGCCTCAGGCAGGTAATCAAACAGGGTTTCGAGCTCACCGTAGAACAATGGAAGCCAATGCTCCATTCCAGGGTACTGGCGCCCCTCAGAAATAGCCTCATACAAAGGATCTTCTTTAGCAACGGCCCCAAATGTCTCCCTGTATCCTTTTCGGAATGACTCAATTGTTTTTTCATCAAGGATGGCTTCGCCGACTGGCTTTAACTCCAGGCTTTCAGCTTCACCGGTCGTTCGCTGAGTTAGAGGATCAAACCGCCTTAGGGTATCCAGCTCGTCTCCAAAAAAATCAAGTCGTAGAGGACTTTCTTCTCCAGGAGGAAAAACGTCTACGATACCTCCGCGTATCGCAAATTCACCGGATTCACTTACAGTATCAGCACGAAGATATCCATTGGTAGAGAAGAACTTCAGGAGGTGATCGGTTTTAATCTCTGACCCTGATTTCGCAACCAGAGTTCTGTTTTTAAAAAGGTCTCTGGGAGGCACCCGCTGAAGAGAGGAAGATATCGTTGTTAAAATCAACCGTCCCGTTTTTGGTACCGGGGTTGCCAAGAGCTTTGCAAAAGCATCAATACGGGATGCCAGAATATCTTTATGGGGGCTAACACGGTCATAAGGAAGGCAATCCCAGGCCGGAATTTCGACGATCTCGAGATCGGGGGCAAAAAACTGAACAAGTTCTGCCAGCACAGCCAAACGATTATCATCAAGAGCGATATGCAATACTGGCCTCGGTGCAAGCTCTATCGCTAGCTCAGAGAGAAGCTGGGCATCATATCCCTCCGGAACAGCTGAAATTTGATAACGATCAGCGGCCTGTAGCCGAGTAGCAAGTGTTTTCACAGTAAGATTCTTTGTATTTGACGGACAAAATTTCGATGATCAGGCTTTATTAATGCGACAAATGCTCTGATTATCTTGGATTGGGTGTATATTTGTAACTCAACAAATCATCGAGCACTTTGTTGTGCATATTTTCTGTCGGTTCGGAATTACCGATTATCCAGTCATAGAGAACTGGGTCAGGAATTTCGAGTACACGCTCAAAAAGGTTTAATTCTTCCGCACCCATTTTACTTACATTATCATCTGCGAAGGAACCAATAATGAGATCGGCCTCTTGAGTACCCCGGTGCCAACTCCTGAAACGAAGCTGTTTTCGCCTTTTATCCAAATCGTTGCTGGCTTCAGAACTCATGAAATCTCACCTGTAAAAGAATTATATTTGCTTGTTCGTTTCGCTTGCACAGAAAGCTATGGTATAGGAAACATTACTAGAACATTTAATAAACATCCTACTCATATTCTGCAAGTCAAAGCCCGTGCGCCCTGAAATTCTCTTCCCTCTCTTTACCCCGGTATCCACGCTCCCAGGAGTTGGGCCAAGGTTAAGTACGCTTTATGAAAAGCTTGCTGGCCCACGCGTCATTGACCTTTGCTGGCATTTACCTGTGGGTATGGTTGATCGTCGCTACTCTCCAACAATTGAAGAGGCTATTGCAGATCGGGTCGCGACATTGAAGGTGAGCGTTTTAAGACATATCCCCTCACCCAATCGCCGCAGTCCTTACCGCGTCATTTGCCATGACCCTACCGGTGAGATCCTTTTGATTTTCTTCCACGCACGTGGGGATTATCTGATGAAGCTCCTCCCTCCTGGGGAGACCAGAATTATCAGCGGCAAGCTCGAACGCTTTGGCGATACTTTGCAAATGGCTCACCCCGATCATATGGTCCCGGTTGAAGAAGAACTGGATGTTAAAACAGTAGAACCTGTGTATCCCTTAAGCGCTGGTGTCACCCTAAAGCCCCTAACAAAAGCGATCAAAGCCTCCCTCGTTCAAATCCCGACTGTGCCCGAATGGCTTGACCAATCCCACAAAACTCAAGAATCCTGGCCTGACTGGCAAGAGTGTCTGGAGAAAACACACCATCCGTTATCAGACGAAGAACTGACTGCATTTTCTCCTTATCGCAAACGCCTTGCTTACGATGAATTACTCGCAAATCAACTCGCAATTTCCCTGGTACGAGAACAACAAACAGCCGCGAAAGGACGTATCATTAAGGGAGACGGCTCTCTACGTGAAAAGATGTCAGATATCCTTCCCTTTAAACTGACGGGATCCCAGGACAATGCCATTCGCGAAGTCATAGAGGACATGGAAAGCCCCAACCGAATGTTACGTTTGGTTCAAGGGGATGTTGGGAGTGGTAAAACAGCCGTCGCCCTATTCCCCATGCTTGCCGCCATAGAAAGTGGCTTTCAATCTGCCATTATGGCGCCAACTGAAATCCTCGCGAGACAACACTATAAAACACTGCAGCCTTTTGCTGAAAAACTGGGTGTCTCAATCGTCATCCTTACGGGTAGAGACAAAGGCAAGGCACGCAAAGCAATTCTAGAATCTATTGCTGACGGGTCCACCCAGATGATTATCGGCACTCATGCTCTGTTCCAGGACGACATCGCGTTTTCAGACCTCGCACTTGCCGTTATCGATGAACAACACCGCTTTGGCGTCCATCAACGGCTTTCACTCGCTAAAAAGGGTGCAGGAGTGGATATGCTGGTGATGACTGCAACCCCCATCCCTCGCACCCTGATGCTAACAGCCTATGGCGACATGGAGGTTTCAAGGCTGACAGAGAAACCCGCGGGAAGACAACCCGTAGATACCAGAACGGTATCCGTTGAGCGCATCGGCGATGTTATCAATGGTGTTGCACGTTCTTTGGATCAGGGAACCAAGGTATATTGGGTTTGTCCTCTGGTTGAGGAATCCGATAAGTCAGATTTGGCAGCTGCCGAAGAGCGTTATCGAGAATTAAGCGAACGCTTCGGAGATCGGGTTGGCCTGGTTCATGGCAAAATGAAAGGCCCTGAGAAGGATGCCGTCATGGAACAATTCTCGAAAGGCAATGTTGATCTGCTGGTAGCAACCACAGTTATTGAGGTTGGCGTTGACGTTCCCCAGGCAACCATCATGGTTATTGAACATGCGGAACGTTTTGGTTTGGCTCAGCTGCACCAACTCAGGGGGCGCATTGGGCGCGGTAGTGAAAAATCGACCTGTATCTTGCTTTTCCAAGGCCCCCTTGGGGAAACCAGCAAGGCACGTTTAACGATCATGCGTGAAAGCGATGATGGTTTTGTTATTGCAGAAGAAGATCTTCGCTTACGTGGCGCAGGGGAAGTATTGGGGACGCGCCAAAGCGGCCTGCCTGAATTCAGAGTAGCTGATTTAGCCTGTCACGGTGAACTTCTTGCAACAGCCCGCAACGATGCCAAGCTCATTATGGACAAAGACCCCGCCTTGAAAACAGAGAGGGGACAAGCCCTACGTATTCTGCTGTACCTCTTCGAAAGAGATACAGCCGTCAAGTATCTGAAATCAGGTTAAGAAACGAAGGAAGGGCCCCTTAAGACGCTGCCTTTTGATCCCCGTCAACATCCTCTGAAATTCTATCTTGTTGCTCTGCAGCCTCTTGCTCTTCCAGATCATGTTCATGGCCGGGACGATGGTCCTCAGGGGTAACGATGCCACCAGATACAACCATCTTGATTCCTTCTTCTACCGTCATGGAAAGAGAGCGCGTTTCACCCCGTGGAACAAATAGAAGGAAGCCAGACGTCGGGTTAGGGGTTGTTGGCAGGAAAACATTAATAGATTCGTCTTCAGAGATATTTTTGATTAAACGATTTGAATCCCCTGTATAAAAACCGAGGGCCCAAGATCCTGGACGCGGATATTGAAACAACACCACTTCACGAAAGGCATTTGAGTGTTTTTGAAAAATTGTTTCGATGATCTGTTTAACCGCACCGTAAACAGTACGGATAACCGGCATCTGGTCCAATAAATGCTCGCTGATACGCAACAAAGTCTTACCGACGATGCCAGCGGTTAAAAACCCAATTAAGGTCAATGTCAGGAAAATAAAGAACAGCCCAAGGCCAGGTATTGCAAAGGGAAGATAGCTCTCGGGATTCCATTTCATCGGAATATAGGGGCGGACCCAATTATCGATAAAGATAATGATTTCCCAGGCGAGCCAAAATGTAAGCCCGATTGGCGCCGTAACTAACATACCAGCAAAGAAATAATTTCGAATACGCATAAGAAAGCTTGGCTTATGGCTGGCAATCTCTTCCTCGGCGGCCTTGTTGTCTTTTTCTTCCAGGGTAAGTTTTTTAATTTCAGATGGAGATAGAATACCTCCTGAAATTACCAGCTTAATGCCCTCTTCAACCGTCATATCCAAGTGATGAACATCTTGCTCGGGAATGAAGAGTAAAAAGCCCGTTGTTGGATTGGGGGTCGCTGGAACGAACACATTGATTACAGTATCATCTGTGACGCTCTGAACCTCTCCTTTGGTTCTTCCGGTGATAAATCCAACCGCCCAAGACCCTTTGTGAGGATATTCAACAAGAACAACTTCGTTAAAAGCAGAAGAGTTTTTGGAAAGAACCGTTTCGAATACCTGTTTCGTCCAACTGTAGATACTGCGAACAACAGGGAGGCGCTTTACAATGCTTTCGCTTGTCCGCATCAAAAGGCGACCAATATACCCCGCGGTAAGGAAACCAATGAGCGTGAGGCCAACTATAATGACAACCAGGCCAAGACCGGGCACACCAAAAGGAAGATAGTGTTCAGGGTTCCAGTTCGCTGGTATTAAAGGCGTGACTTGATTGTCGACGAAAGTAATCGCCTTCCAAGCCAACCAGAGCGTAATGGTCACAGGTGCTGTTATGAGAACCCCTGCCAGAAGATAATTGCTAAGCCGTTGGGCAAAAGATTGCTTCAGCTTTTTATTGGTCTTGCGACCGGTATCTTTCATGAATCAAGGTTCCGTTAAAACAACTGTTCTGGCGCCATTAATGGATGACACTTCTTAGATAATTAAGATCGCCGTTATCAGTGTCTTTTTCAAGGGGAGAAGTGAGTAGAAAATACCCATCAGAAAAATTAACAATCAGAATTGAAACTGTGGGATGGTGCGGCAAAGAGGACTTGAACCTCCACTCCCTTACGAGAACTAGCACCTGAAGCTAGCGCGTCTACCAATTCCGCCATTGCCGCATATGATATGCACCCACAGGCTTGCGCAGAAGATCAGAGGAGATCAATACCGGCACTTTAGAGCAACAACATAAATTTTGGTGCGGTCGAGAGGACTTGAACCTCCACGGGCTATTAGCCCATAACGACCTCAACGTTACGCGTCTACCAATTCCGCCACGACCGCATCGTTGTTGCTGAGGGGATTTATACTGATCCAATCAGAAAGGGCAATCGAAAAATTTCAGAAAAGTGAAATTATCTGTGGATAAACATAAAAAGGGTCTCTTTGGGTCGTTTATTAGGGACCGAGCATTGTAAATACTTAACCGTTAGTATTGTTAATATCGATTATTATTAGGCCCTCCGATTCTTTTTACAATCATAATTTTCCCTTAAGGAATCGATAGTTAACAACCTAAGGGCACAGATTAATGAAATTTATTTTCAAAGTGTTATTTGAGAACACAAAATCATCACAACAATTGTCAATTCTCTTTGTTATGTTCAGTTAAATACCTCGAATTGAGACGTTGGCCATGCCGTGACATGCTCATGGAAACCCCCATTTGGCCGTCCCCCCTGTCTGAATTCGAGGTGTTTTCTATTTAATTCTGATCATTTGTATTTTTTTGCTATGATGCTTTTTGCACAATGAAAGGCAAAGGCGGTATGGCTGACGATACTATCAGATTCAACCTGGAAAAATTTGCTGAAGAATTGAATAAACGAAGAGCTGAAATAACAGAGCTTCGTAATTCGAGCCAAGAATCGCGGGATGTCGTTGAACTTGACCAAACAAAGGTTGGGCGGCTTTCTCGAATGGATGCTCTTCAATCCCAAGCTATGTCTTTAGAATCTGAAAGAAGGCGTCAACTCGAGCTCGAGAAGATAGAAACGACACTTACACGTCTTCAAAACGGTAATTTTGGATACTGCCTGAAATGCGATGAAGAAATCCAAATCAAAAGGTTAGAACTTGATCCAACAGTCACACTATGTGTCGAGTGCGCGTCTGACAAATAAGTTTGTTAAATTTAATTTCCCAATAAAAATCGGGATAAGGACATAGACCTTACCCCGATTATAATCTTCTATAGCCGCTTCTAGATTATTTAAAGAGCTATACTATTTTGGCAAATCGTCGGCTAGGATCGCCATATTGAACGAATAAGAGAGTTCTTCGTCTTCGTCATCACGATAAATGACACCGATAAACTCACCTCCAAGGGTCACTTCAATAGAATCTTCTTTTTTGGTTTTACGATCCAAGCCAATTGTTTCGTTACCAAAGGTTTGGCGAAGATATTTCTCTACGCTAGTGATTTCGTTGTTATCCACGCTTACGCTCTCCGACATTAGATTTAAAGGAACTGATTAACGGATCATTCTCAGAACTAAAAGTGTTTTCTCTGGTAGTCTAAAAAAACAACACCATATGTTAACACTTACTTAATAGAGATATGGGAAAGTGAGATTATGACTATAAATGCTACATCTTTCCAGAGCACAGTTCGATTTTCCGAGCCAGCCGCCGCTATTGATACTTCTTTAGAAGGTGGAGTTCAGAAAAACTCACAAGCTGAGTTTGCGACGAAGCGCCCTGTCGAAAACTCTGAAGCCACAAATCCTACTCGTAAACAAAGTACCAGTGAGTATCTTGGCCAGAATGTAGATATAGAAGCTTAATTCCATCTTCGATAATATATTTCAAATAAATCACCACTTTAAAACTGATTTTTCAGTTCATTAATGCATTGTTATTTCAGAATTTTTTGAAAATACAACTTCCCAACGCCCCTCAATAATTCTCTCCAAAATAACTTGCCCCTTATACTTGCCTTTCATCCAACCGGTTATGCCTTTCCTCTTCCCCAAGTATTTAAAATATGATGCCTGATTTTTCTTTAATATTTTCTGATCGGTAGAAACTTTCCCAGAAGGATCGGTGTAAGTCATTGTAAGACGATCAGCCGTTTTCACGCCCCAGGCTTCCATCCAGTAAATAAGGACTTCAGCATCTTTTCGAAGAGAGATTCGCTTTCGCTCATCGGAAAAGGGTAATTGTTTATAAACCGGGATCTCGGAAGAAAAGTTAGCTTCGACAAGCCCAGTTCCAATGTACTTAAGTTTTTTTAAATCTGAATCGTTCCAAAAACTTTTCTTCAACCGATTCTGACATCCTGCAGCGATGGTCCCAATGTAGGGGTCATATATTTTATTGTTATGTATGACTTGAAAATGCAGGTGGGTAAATTCGGTTTTCCCGCTAAGCCCAACAACCCCCAAGCTATCACCCGCTTTGACCTTGTCCCCGACAGATACCTTAATCGATCCTCTCTTTAAGTGAGCGTATAGAGTCTGCCACCCGCCCTTATGTTGCACAACAACACCATTCCCCCCTTCTATGGCTTTGACGGCTTCTTTACCTTGTCTCAAATAATCTCCTTCAACCTCTCCATCCCTTAAGCGCAAGACTGTGCCATCCGCCGCAGCAAGTACGGGGACGCCTCTCTCGTACGATGCATAATCCAATACTCGAAAGTCAGTTCCCTTATGCCGCTCATAACTTAGAGTACCGCAATTGAAGTCTCGTACTCCTGGACCTGGTCTAACATCCATATAGTTCTGAACAACACATTCGCTCGGAACCTCACACTCCAGAGGAATTCTAAATTCTGGCGTGGATAGTTCTTCTGCCTGTACTGAAAAGCTCGTGAAGAAAAAGAGCCCCGATAGCGATAGGAGATGCAGCAGTCTACACATATAACTGCCTTTATATTGCGCTTATGATTCGCCTCAAGACCAATGCCGCTCCGCCTGCGGTTTCTTCAAGGAACTTCATAAAGTCCATAGTACTTTCCTCACCCGCAAGATCACTAAGAGAACGAATAATAATAAAAGGAACTTGATAACGCTCAGCTACCTGGGCAATAGCAGCCCCCTCCATCTCAACAGCAAGCCCTGACAAATCGTCATGCAACTGGTCGCGCGCAACTGTACAGCCAATAAATTGGTCACCTGTTAAAATGGTACCAGTCGTGATAATCGGCTGTCTTGTTTTGCCACCAGCGGCCTCGGCTGAGATCTCAGGAAGTTTGAATCCCCTTAATGCATTCATAAGTTTATCAATAAGGGGAGAGCTCACCTCGTACCCAAGTTTTTCAGTGGGCATATGGATGGGAAGATGGCCAGGCTGATACGCTGTCATTTTTTCATCAACCATCATGCCATAATCATGCTGGATAAGCTTGTTACCAACGATAACATCACCCACCCCAAGCTCAGGATCCAAACCACCTGCTACACCAGAGAAAAGAATGGCTCTACAGTTAAAGTGCTCCATTAACAGCGTTGTAACCACAGCAGCATTTACCTTACCCATACCAGCCTCAACAAGAACTGTATCTACGCCATCCAAAGTACCAGAGAAGAACATAAAGCCTGCAATAGACCTTTCTGCTTCTTTCGTAAAAGCAGAGCCAAAGTGTTGAATTTCATTGGGGATAGCACAGATTAGACCAAGTGGTTTTTGAGACACGATATTTTCCTAACAAAAGAGCTGAATTCAACTACTCTTAATAAAATGGAGGCACCTACTGAAAACTTCTGATAAATCGGAGGATTTTCAAAATAAGATCAACTGATAGACATTATTCATTCTGGAAATGAAGAAAGAAAGACGTTTTATATATCGTAACTTTAGAAAGTAAGGTGAAGAGTAGATAAACAAAACCCCGCATTAAAGCGGGGTTGTTTGTGTAGATTGGTGGGCCCGACAGGATTCGAACCTGTGACCTGCCGATTAAAAGTCGGACGCTCTACCAGCTGAGCTACGGGCCCAATCTACTATATGTATTTACCGAATGAATTCGGTTGAGAATGGTGGGCCCGACAGGATTCGAACCTGTGACCATTCGATTAAAAGTCGAGTGCTCTACCAGCTGAGCTACGGGCCCATTCTCATTTGCTTGCCGACATCAAACTGTAATGCGGTAAGCGAGGCGGAAGATAGAACCACTTATTGATTCGGTCAACAGCCTTTTTACTTATTAGAGGAAAAAAATGAATAATTTCAATTCTTCTCAAAAAGGCATCGGCCTAAAGCTAATCTACCCCTCATTCAGACGCATTAACTTGAACTTTTCCTCAAGTTTGTTTTTTGTGTCCACACTGACGAATGTTGAGATATCTCCCCCTAAATATCCGATTTCTTTGACGAATCTAGAGGAGATGAATTGTTGTTTCTCAGATGCCATAAGAAAGACAGTCTCTATTTCAGCATCCAGTCTGGCGTTCATACCTGTCATTTGAAATTCATACTCGAAGTCAGATACAGCACGAAGCCCACGTAAAATGACACTTGCCCCGACTTCTCTGGCAAATTTAACCAAGAGATTGTCAAAAGGAAGAACTTCAATTTCAAAACCCTTATCCCGTAAGGGTTTTGTATCATGTAAAACCATCTCAACACGTTCGTCAGTGTTGAATAACGGCCCCTTACGATCATTTCTCGCGACAGCAATGATCAGCTTATCAACCACACGACACCCGCGTGTGATGATGTCCATATGGCCTTTAGTAATAGGGTCAAAGGTACCTGGGTAGAGCCCGACGTGTTTTGTCGTCATGGAGTCTATCTTTCTCTCTTCACCGAAGAGGCGGGGATTACTCCCCACCATCTCCTTCTACCTGCTGAGCTTCACCTGAATTGGCCTCTGAGGTCTCTTCAGAGGTTTCTGATACATTTTCAGCCCCCTCATCACCCTCAATCAGGTCCAGGTTATCCTCTTCTTCATTTTCGTCTTCGCCATCATCTTCAAGACGAGATACAGAAACGATTTTCTCATCATCAGCAACGTTAAACAGGTTAACGCCACGTGTTGAACGCCCTGCTATTCTCACATCATGAACCGGGCAGCGGATCAATTTACCAGCGTCTGTAACCAACATAATATGGTCAGTCTCATCAATTGGGAATACCGAAATTACAGTCGTGGTTTTCCCCTTAGCCCGGGTTAAGTCCAGGTTACCAATACCTTTACCACCACGACTTGTTACCCGGTATTCGAATGACGATGATCGTTTACCCAATCCATCTTGCGAAATAGAAAGGATAAACTGTTCCGTTTCAGCCATACTATCAAGAAGCTCTTGAGATAAAGTCGTCTCAAGTGCTGATGGATCGAATTCACCCTCATCAGCATTTTCACTACGGCGCTTGGCACTCGCATAACGTAAATACTGTTCTCGTGTCTCGGAATCAGCGTCCATGTGGTTGATGATCGCCATAGAGATAACCGAATCACCTTCAGCCAAGGAAATCCCCCGAACACCCGTAGAAGTCCGCCCAGCAAATACACGAACGCCATTAACAGGGAAACGAATACACTTACCATTAGCTGTCGATAGCATGATGTCGTCGTGTTCGGTACACGTTTGCACCGCGATTAACCGACTGCTTTCGTCTTCGAGTTTCATGGCGATTTTACCGTTTGCCATAACACGAGTGAAGTCAGAAAGCTTGTTGCGTCGTATGCCACCAGTCGATGTGGCAAACATTACGTACATTTCTGACCAGGTCTCCTCATCTTCAGGAAGAGGCATCATCGTAGAGATGGTTTCTCCCTGCTGTAGAGGAAGCATATTAATGAGCGCCTTCCCTTTTGATGTCGGGTTACCTGCAGGTAGTCTATAGACCTTCATCTTGTAGACCATCCCGCGGGAAGAGAAGAACAGAACAGGTGTATGGGTGTTGCAGACGAAGATCTGGGAGACAAAATCTTCATCTTTAGTGGACATACCCGACCGCCCCTTACCACCACGACGTTGCGCGCGATAAGTACTTAGCGGTACGCGTTTGATGTAGCCGCTATGGCTAACAGTAACGACCATATCTTCGCGTTGAATAAGATCTTCATCGTCGTAGCCAAAGACACCATCCAGAATTTCGGTCCGCCGAGGAGTGGCGTACCGTTCTTTCATCTCGGTGAGTTCATTACGCAGTATATCTAGTAGTTTTTCGCGAGATG
Source organism: Kiloniella sp. (assembly GCF_965205715.1). Classification (GTDB taxonomy): domain Bacteria; phylum Pseudomonadota; class Alphaproteobacteria; order Kiloniellales; family Kiloniellaceae; genus Kiloniella. The sequence continues at coordinate 20,621 of NZ_CBDBHW010000002.1, forward strand.
CGAGAATTTCGAGGTAGTAGCGAATTTGCGCTGCGATCTCTTCTAACTCGTTGGCAATTTTATCTCTTTCAAGACCGGTAAGTCTTTGTAACCGCAGCTCCAAAATAGCTCGGGCTTGAATTTCTGAGAGATAATAATTTCCGTCTTCATCTACGTTCCGTCCGGGCTCGTCGATCAGCTGTATCAACGGCTCAACATCTTTGGCTGGCCATGCACGGCTCATAAGCTGTTCGCGCGCAAGCACAGGATCAGACGCAGCTCTAATCAGAGCAATAACCTCGTCAATGTTTGCAACAGCTATCGCCAATCCAGCAAGAACATGAGCGCGATCTCTTGCTTTATTGAGTTCATAAATCGTTCTGCGTGTAATCACTTGTTCGCGGAATGCGATAAATGCAGAAATAATTGATTTAAGGTCAAGAAGCTCTGGGCGTCCAGAGTTAAGCGCCAACATATTTGCGCCAAAGGAAGTCTGAAGCGGAGAATAACGATAAAGCTGGTTGAGAATTACTTCAGGCTCGACATCACGACGCAGCTCAACAACAACACGAACGCCGTGTCTGTCACTTTCATCGCGAATATCGGTAATGCCTTCAATCGTTTTCTCTCGTGCAATTTCAGCAATTTTCTCAAGCATCCGTGCCTTATTAACCTGGAATGGCACTTCGGTGATGATGATTGCCATTTTGTCCTTACGGACTTCCTGGATTTCAGCCTTACCACGCATGACGATTGAGCCACGACCAGTATGATAGGCATCACGGATCGTGGTCCGGCCAAGAATAAGACCGCCCGTTGGGAAATCTGGTCCTGGAATAATCTGGTTTAGCTGATCAATTGAGATCTCAGGGTCATCTACATAAGCCTGACAGCCATCCAAGACCTCACCAAGGTTATGAGGCGGTATATTCGTCGCCATACCAACAGCGATACCACCTGCACCGTTTACCAGAAGGTTTGGATAACGGGCGGGAAGAACAATAGGCTCTTTCGTTGATTCGTCGTAGTTGTCCTGAAAGTCAACTGTATCGCGATCGATATCCTCTAAGAGAGAGTCAGACGCAACACGTTGAAGTCTGGCTTCAGTATAACGCATCGCAGCAGGAGGATCACCATCCATGGAACCGAAGTTACCCTGGCCATCGATCAACGGCAGACGCATGGAGAAATCTTGCGCCATACGAACCATGGCATCATAGATCGCACTATCGCCGTGAGGGTGATACTGTCCCATCACATCACCAACGATACGCGCTGACTTACGGTAGGCCCGGTTCCAATCGTATCCAGATTCCTTCATAGCGTAGAGAATGCGGCGATGTACCGGTTTCAAGCCATCTCGAACGTCAGGAAGAGCACGTGAGACGATAACGCTCATAGCGTAATCGAGGTAAGAGCGCTTCATTTCATCTTCAATGGTTACCGGAAAGATATCCATATGATCAGAGGAGGTATCAGAATTCGAGGTCACGTAATCATCCTGTTTCTGTTTCACAGAAATGCTTTAAACACCGTCTTTGGCAGGCTGCCATTGAGCGAATAAATTAAAGCGTCATAAATTTCAGGGAAAATGTAACAAATTCATCCCGCTGCCACAACAAAATGTGCACAAAAAGATACGGAAAAAGACGGTTCTATCGGTTTGAAATTAAATAATTTTTCCAGAGCTCAATATTAGCCAAAAATTCAAAAATATTTTAGTTTGTCAAGACAAATATAATGGCGAATAAAGAGTATTTACACCGCCCTAATCATATCGATATGCATTACGCCAGCATCGTCATATGGCTGCTCAGAAACCAAAACATATCCAAGATTTTTGTAGAAATCACATAGGTATTCTTGGGCCGACAGCTCTATACGTTCTGCGCCCTCTTGTTTGGCAACAAACTCATGAGCCCGTTCCATCAATTTCTTTGCCAGACCTTTGCCTCTTGCTGATTTGGAAACTGCAACACGTCCAATCGTATAACAAGATGGATACTTTATATCTTTGAGAACTCGAACAACGCCCGCCAGCTCATTTTGGGTATTACAGGCCAAAATATGCCAAGCATATGCGTCTTGCCCATCCATATCCCGATACAAAGACTGTTGCTCTAATACAAACACATCCGCACGCAGCTGCAAAACACCATACAACTGCTCTTTAGATAATTGCTCAAAATGAAGAAGACTAAGTTGAAAAGACATTAGGTTCCCTTCTCAATGACGAGACAAAACAGCCATCTATAGCTGATAAAAACAAGAAAAGCGGCCACAAGGACCGCTTTCTTAATTAAAACATCATCAACCTAGAACGGGATTTCATCGTCCAGATCATCAACAGGCGCACTACCGCCAGAGGAGCTACCGCCACCGGATTGTGATGAACCACCACCAAAGCCGCCGCCATAACCACCGCCACCACTGCCGCTTCCGCCAAAGCCGCCAGCATCACCACCGGCTGAATCACCAAAGCCACCACCTTGGCCATCGTTACGACCGTCTAACATGGTGAGTTCACCGCGGAAGTTCTGTAGAACGATTTCTGTTGTATATTTTTCAACGCCAGAATTATCAGTCCATTTACGGGTCTGTAGTTGGCCTTCAAGGTAAACCTTTGAGCCTTTTTTTAAGAATTTTTCTGCAACGTCGCACAAACGGTCATTAAAGATAACAACGCGATGCCATTCGGTTTTGTCCCGACGCTCACCAGTGTTGCGATCTTTCCAGCTCTCAGATGTCGCAATATTCAGATTAGCCACACGCTGTCCGGATTGCATAGAACGGATCTCAGGATCACGTCCCAAATTACCAACCAGGATCACCTTGTTAACACTACCAGCCATGGCCTCTTTCCTTGAAAAATAAAGAATCTATAAATTGATCTGAAACCCTATCAGTCAGGGTCCTCAGAGCCAACGTCTAATAAGAGATCGATCACATTTCTGCAAGATATCTAAAAGCAATTAGAAAAAAGATGCATTTTGTTCACTGTTCGTCCATATATATCCCAACGAGAACATTTGCAAAACATCTACAGGTAAAAAAATGAGTTCGATACAGGAATCCCGCACAATTTCCGTACGTGGCGCAAGGGAGCATAACCTGAAAAATGTCAGCGTTGATTTGCCGAGAAATCAACTGGTTGTCATTACCGGGCTCAGTGGATCGGGCAAATCTTCTCTTGCCTTTGATACGATATACGCTGAGGGGCAGCGACGGTATGTCGAATCCCTTTCTGCTTATGCGCGTCAGTTTTTGGAACTAATGCAGAAACCAGATGTCGATTCTATCGAAGGCCTTTCCCCGGCCATTTCAATCGAACAGAAAACAACATCCAAGAACCCCAGATCAACCGTTGGTACCGTTACTGAAATTTACGATTACCTACGCCTTTTGTTTGCCCGCGTGGGTATCCCCTACTCTCCCGCAACAGGCCTTCCCATCCAAAGTCAATCTGTCAGCCAAATGGTCGACAAGGTTATGGAGATGGAACAGGGGACACGGCTTTATCTCCTCGCCCCAATCGTTCGCGGCCGCAAGGGAGAATACAGAAAAGAACTTGCTGATCTACAGGTAAAGGGCTTTCAACGGGTCAAGGTTGATGGCGAGCTCTATGAAATTGCCGACGTCCCGGCTCTCGATAAAAAGAAAAAGCACGACATTGAAGTTGTCGTAGACCGCGTTGTCGTCAAAGGAGATATAAAAACCCGTTTGGCTGACAGTCTGGAAACCGCTTTGGCCTTGGCAGATGGCATTGCTTTTGCGGAAGATGCCAAAACGGGAGAACGGACGATTTTTTCAGCCCGTTATGCCTGCCCGGTTTCCGGTTTCACAATCGATGAAATCGAACCCCGATTATTTTCATTTAACAATCCCTTTGGTGCTTGTCCTACTTGTGATGGTCTTGGAAAAACACTGATCTTTGATGGTGAACTCATCGTTCCGGACCCAAGAATGACCTTAAAAGAAGGAGCGATAGCTCCCTGGGCAAACTCAACTTCTAAATACTACCTTCAAACCCTGAAAAGCCTGGCCGAACATTTCAGCTTTGAGCTTGATTGTTCATGGAACGAGCTTCCTCAAAATATCAAAAAACTCCTACTTATGGGGTCTGGTAAAGAAACCATCGATATGACCTATACCGATGGTAATAGAAGCTATCAAACCAAGAAACCGTTTGAAGGCATTATCCCCAACATGGAACGTCGTTTCCGTGAAACAGATAGTGATTGGGTGAGAGAAGAGCTCGCGAAATATCAGGCCAAGCAACCCTGTACCGTTTGTAAGGGACACCGATTAAAACCTGAAGCACTGGCGGTAAAAATCGGTGACAAGCATGCAGGTGATATTGCCCAGCTTTCAATCGCTGAAGCAAGTAAGTGGTTTACCGAGATTCCAGAGATACTCTCATCAAAAGAAAATGAAATTGCGGTCCGTATTCTCAAGGAAATTAATGAACGTCTCTATTTCCTCGTCAATGTCGGTCTGGATTACCTTACCCTCTCCAGGTCTTCCGCGACATTGTCTGGGGGGGAAAGCCAACGCATTAGACTTGCATCCCAGATTGGCTCAGGCCTGACGGGTGTCCTCTATGTCCTGGATGAACCATCAATCGGTTTGCACCAACGAGACAATGCCCGCTTACTGGAAACCTTGAGACGGTTACGCGATCTTGGCAACACGGTTGTTGTTGTCGAACACGATGAAGATGCAATCCGAACCGCAGATTACCTGGTAGATATGGGCCCAAGGGCTGGCAAGCATGGCGGACAAGTTGTGGCCTGCGGCACACCAGACGAAGTAATGTCCACGGAGGCAAGTTTAACCGCGAAATATTTAACTGGTGAAGTTGCCATTACTCTTCCTGAGAAACGTCGCAAAGGTCATAAAGGACAAAAAATCAAAGTCCTGAATGCCAATGAAAACAACCTCCAGAATGTATCGATTGAAGTTCCGCTTGGAACCTTCACCTGTATCACAGGGGTTTCAGGCAGCGGAAAATCCACTCTCATTCTTGAAACTCTCTATAAGGCGGTTTCGCGAAAGCTCCATAATGCTAAAGGCCACCCCGGAAGCCATGATTCTATCGAAGGGCTCGAGCACATCGACAAGGTGATCGATATCGATCAATCCCCGATTGGCCGTACACCAAGGTCCAATCCAGCAACATACACGGGTGCTTTTTCTCCAATTCGTGACTGGTTTGCAGGATTACCCGAAGCAAAGACACGTGGCTACAAGCCCGGACGGTTCTCTTTCAACGTAAAGGGGGGACGTTGTGAGGCGTGTCAGGGGGATGGTGTCATCAAAATTGAGATGCACTTCCTACCAGATGTTTATGTAGAGTGTGATGTCTGTAAGGGGAAACGCTATAACCGCGAAACATTGGAAATCCTATTCAAGGGGAAGTCCATTTCAGATGTTCTACAGATGAACGTTGATGACGGGCTTGAGTTTTTTAAAGCGGTTCCATCAATTAAAAACAAACTTGAAACGCTACAGCGCGTCGGCCTAGGTTATGTTCAAGTAGGACAAGCGGCTACTACTTTATCGGGTGGCGAAGCCCAAAGAGTGAAACTAGCCAAAGAGTTATCTCGTAGGGCAACCGGCAAAACACTCTACATTCTGGATGAACCAACAACCGGGCTGCATTTTGATGATGTGAAGAAGTTGCTCGAAGTCCTACAGACCCTTGTTGACCAGGGAAATACCATTCTTTGTATCGAACATAATCTCGAAGTCATCAAAATTTCAGATTGGATTATCGATATGGGCCCTGAAGGCGGGGACAAAGGCGGACGTGTTGTTGCGACGGGAACACCTGAAACCGTGGCCAAGACTAAAGGCAGTTATACAGGCGAATACCTGAAGCCTTACCTCTCTTAAACAACAAGGGCCAGAACAGTATCTATTGTTCTGGCCCTCCTCATTGCAAACTTACGGCAATATACTAACGGTGATGAATTCAGTCACCCATGGTATAAACTTCGCGTTTTTCCTCAATTCCTCTGAGTTGGTGCTTGCCCATTGGCATACATTGCCTGCCAACGATTTCTGCAAACTCCTTGCTCATGAGAATTTCTTTTCCGAGATCTTTTGTCAGAGCTTCAAGTCGGGCCACTTCATTTACCGCCGGACCAACCGTTGTAAATTGAAGCCGATCCGGTAAGCCAATATTACCGAACATAACATTCCCCACATGCAGCCCCAAACCAAACGAAGCTTCGCATTTACCATTACTACAAGCACAGGTGTTTAACTCTTTAATCCGCTCCAGAGCATCATATGCTGCTTTCACAGCTAATTCACCCGTCTCTGCCTGAGTTCGGTTTTCAGTGAACGGAAAAATACCCAGCACAGCATCACCGATAAGCAGGAGGACATCACCACCATTATCAATAATGGCGCCCGCGGTACTTTCGAAATAACCATTAAGAAGATCAAGATAGTCTTCCTCAGGCATCATATCAGCAAGGGCAGTAGAATTTCGTAAATCACTGTACCAGATCACGGCGTGAATTTTTTCACCATCGCCGCGTTTAATTTGTCCCTTCAACACCCGCTGCCCAGCATTACTACCAAGGTAGGTCGTCGAAATATTTTGAGCGATCTGAGACTTGATAATTACCTTACAGGCCACGGCGAGGCGGTTTTGCACCCGGATGAGCGATCTAATATCAGAATCACTAAAGCCTGCTTTTATATCGCAAGACCAAGTACCAAGAATTCCTCTGGCCTCGGTATCCCCTGGAGTAGATTCTTCAAAGTGAATAGCATAGCAAAGGGTGTCGGTGTAACCATCATCGCGTAGATCAGTCATAAGCGGAAAATCATGAATGGCGCCCTCACCCGTCAAACGCCGCCTCAATAGGCTGATATCCTTGCTAAGCATGAAATAAAAGGGGCTGCGACGCCACACTTCATCACGCGAAGCATCATGTGACATGCCAACTGTCTTTACCCCATTACCCAACTCCCAGGTCAAACCCATTGCGCTATAAAGTGGATGAAGGGTACGAAAAGCGATGTAACCTCTGGCAATGGGAAGACCAGCAGACCTTAGGCGAAGGCAACAACCTTCAAAAAGATCTTCGATTGTCGTATCGCGCAGGGCCTGAGCCATAACCCAGTCAACAACCGAGCCGATAAGGCTGTCGTCATCTCCCCCTCGTTTAATACGATCATCAATACGCTGCATAAACTAAATAGCTCCTGAGAAATGTGTTATTATTTTTTAAGTACAAAGAAAATTACAAGACCTAAAACATATGGGTGCAATAAGCTGAATTAATAGATATAACACGAAAAAATTATTTATCATACGAGAAGAACAAATGAGCAACAGCGATTTAAAACCTATCCACGTTATCGGCGGCGGAATGGCGGGAACAGAAGCGACCTGGCAAATTGCTCAAGCTGGTGTCCCTGTTATCCTGCACGAAATGCGTCCAGTCAGAAAAACTGACGCTCACCAGGGTGAAGGTTTGGCAGAACTGGTTTGTTCTAACTCGTTCAGATCTGATGATTACGAAAACAATGCTGTTGGTCTTCTCCACGAAGAGATGCGCCGGATGGATTCAATCATCATGGCCTCAGCAGCCTTACATATGGTCCCTGCTGGTGGCGCACTCGCTGTTGATAGAGATAATTTTTCTGATGAAGTAACACGGCGCCTGGAAGCGCATCCGTTGGTTACGATCGTCCGTGAAGAAATTGACACCCTACCACCAGAAGACTGGGATTCTGTTATTGTTGCAACAGGCCCGCTTACTTCTGAAAGCATGAGCGAGATTATCGCCAGCATTACAGGCGAAGAATACCTCGCTTTCTTCGATGCCATTGCCCCTATTGTTTACAAAGAATCCATAAATTTCGATAAGGCCTGGTTCCAATCTCGCTATGATAAAGTCGGCCCTATGGGTGACGGAGCGGATTACATCAACTGCCCGATGAGCAAGGAACAGTACGAGACCTTTATTCAAGGCTTAATCGATAGCGAAAAAACCGACTTTAAAGAGTGGGAAGAAAACACTCCCTATTTCGAAGGATGCCTTCCAATTGAAGTGATGGCGAGCCGAGGAGTAGAAACGCTTCGTTTTGGCCCTATGAAGCCAGTAGGCCTTACCAATCCTCACAGCGATGAAGAGCCCTATGCCGTCGTACAACTTCGCCAGGATAATAAACTCGGTACGATTTATAATATCGTTGGTTTCCAAACCAAGATGAAATATGGCGCACAAATGGAAATCATCAGAGCCATTCCTGGCCTGGAAGAAGCTGAATTTGCACGTCTGGGCGGGTTGCATAGAAATACTTTCCTGAAATCGCCCAAACTATTGGATAGCTCTCTTCGGATGAAGCCCATGCCTCGGTTGAGGTTTGCAGGTCAAATCACGGGTGTTGAGGGTTATGTTGAATCAGCGGCTTCAGGATTAATGGCCGGACGCTTTGCTGCAGCCGAGCGTCTCGGCAATGAATTGCCAGCTCCTCCAATCACCACAGCACACGGTGCCTTGATCAACCATGTAACAGGTGGCGCAGACGCCAAGACCTTCCAGCCCATGAATGTAAACTTTGGTATATTCCCGAATATTCCAAGAGGCCCAGGTAAAAAGGTCAAAAAGAAAGACCGCAAGCCGCTTTATTCAAAACGGGCACTTGAAGATCTTCAAACATGGTTCGATGAAAATTACGGATCAATACCTTCATAGAATTTGTATATAAAAATGGCCTCGCATTTTCAAATGTGAGGCCAATTTTCTAACAACTAACGTTAGTAACGAGACCGTAGGTTTGCCCACATCAATCGCCAGGAAACTGATGACGTTACCTTATGGAGAGAGGGGCTAAATGGGTCGTATTTATTATCTTCAAGTCGCTTGATGTACTGGTCAGCCAAAATACCCACGAGCAAGGGTGATTGAGCTCTTTTGGGAATATCACGTCTAAAAGACCTGGCTTTAGCTAGGTGACTTCGAAGTCGTTCGGTCAAAACCTCGATAATGTCACATAGAGCTTTAGAGCTCTGTAGCTCAAACAGTTGTTTAAGATCCAGGTTATGTAAGCTGCATAATTCTTGCGGGATATAAATTCGTTTTTTTTCTGCATGGAATGGTATAGCCCGGATCAACCCCAAAATGCCCCACGCCAGCCCCATGTGCTTAACAACGTCATGTGTGTTATTGGCTTGGTTGGATGCCGTGATCTCAACCGCAGCAGCTAACAAGCTTGACGATGTACTCTCGACATAGTTTTCCAAAGATCCAAGAGTTGTTGGGACCTCTTCGTCCAAATCAAATTCTCGGCTATCTATTATCTTTTCAAGCAAACTTTGCTTCAGAGAAAACTGATGCACCGCTTCTGACAGTGCTTCGACAACCATGTGCTTTCTTGGAGAGTGATCGTATATCCCCTGAATAGACTCCCGCCACCATTGCAAACGAATCATCCCCGTAAGAGGTTCACTTACAACTTCGGCGGTTTTTGCTATTTCCTGATTAAAAGCATAAAGAGCAAACAAGGCGTCGCGACATTCTTCAGGCGCAAACAGGCACGTTAAGTAACGATCATAATCATGAGACTTAACTTCCTGGCCGCAAAGAGAGAGAGCACTATTACTCATTAAGGCTACGGCCTATTCTACAGCGATTAAAGCAGCAGCCACAGTTCGGTTTTCTGATAATAGAACATTATAGGTTCTACAAGCAGCTCCTGTGTCCATGGCATCAATAACGAGGCCTTTACCACGTAGCTCTTCTCTAAATTTGGGTGGTATGAATTCAGATTTTGAACCGCAACCGATCAGAAGAACTTCGATTTGATCCGCCATATCAACAAAGGGTTGAAGGCTCTCAACGGTTAAATCCTTGAACTTTGTTACAGTCCAGGGAACCGTTTCTTCGGATCGGATAAGAACGGAACCCTCGTGGTAATGGTCGCTAATAAGAAAGCGGCCATTACCATATTTTTCGACAACCTGTTGGCCATCCTTTAATTGCAGTGTCACTTCCACTTTGTGACGCTCCTAAGCTTCTTGCCCGTTTTCGGCACCTTCGCCATTTTCTTCGTCTTCAGGAACAGGTGAACGAACATCTGTTGCAAAGAGCAATGGAACGGCAAGACCAATGGATGAATATGTACCAATGGCAACACCCCAGATCAGCCCCAAACTTAGACCACGTAGAACTTCACCGCCAAAAACAAAGAGCGAAACCAGAGCCAATAGGGTTGTTACAGATGTCAGGATTGTCCGAGAAAGAGTTTTATTAACCGCCATATTGAGGATGTCGATGACTTCCATCTTTTTATAGCGGCGTAGCTCATCCCGTACCCGGTCAAAAATAACCACCGTGTCATTGATAGAATAACCAGCGATCGTCAGAATAGCAGCAAGTGTCGCCAGATTGAATTCGTATTGCGTCAGAGCAAAGAACCCAATCGTTGTGATCACATCGTGCGTAAGCGCCAAAAGCGCCGCCACAGAGAATTGCCACTCAAAGCGGAACCAGATGTAAAAGGCAATTCCGAGTAGAGCAAAGATCGTTGCAAGTGCTCCATCCTGCTTTAACTCAGCACCGACTTTCGGACCAACAAACTCAACGCGACGGTATTCTGCAACATCGCTGCCCAATTCGGCTTTTACCAAATTGATGGCGTCCATCTGTTTCTTCTCATCACCCTCTTGTTTTTGGATGTTGATTAGAACTTCATCAGGAGCACCAAATTCTTGCAGACTGACTTCACCGATATTAAGTGTGCCCATCCGGCTGCGCAAAGAGTTGAGATCCGCAGGTTCCGTGGTTTTAATTTCGATCAGAACACCACCCCGGAAATCAATTCCGAAGTTTAGTCCACGTGTCGCAACCAAGAAAACAGAAAGGGCAATCAACAGAGCAGAGAAAGCCATAAACAGTTTTCTGTTGCCCAAGAAATTGATTTTGGGATCGACAGGAAGCTTTTTGATTAATGCCATGATATTACAAAGCCTCCTATTATATACCGAGTGATTGCGGACGTTTCCGACGCAACCAGGTTACGATGAGTAAACGGGTGAACATAATCGCCGTAAACATAGATGTAATGATCCCGATCGTCAGTGTGACAGCAAAGCCTTTGATCGGGCCGGTGCCAAACTGGAACAGAAGTACAGCAGCAATTAGGGTTGTGATGTTTGAATCGAGAATAGTTGCGATGGCACGCTTGTAACCCGCATCGACGGCCATAACGGGCCCTCGTCCATTCCGGACCTCTTCCCTAATGCGCTCAAAAATCAACACATTTGCATCAACAGCCATACCAATTGTCAATACAATCCCCGCGATGCCCGGCAAAGTAAGTGTCGCCTGGAACAAAGAGAGTACAGCAACAATCAAGACAAGATTGGCGACTAGGGCAAAGTTGGCCATTACACCAAACAAGCCATAGGCCATCCCCATGAAAATCAAGACAAAGACAAGACCAATGATACTTGCGTACTTACCAGCTGTGACAGAATCTTCACCAAGCCCCGCACCCACTGTTCTTTCTTCTTCAAAAGAAATATCGGCGGGTAGTGCTCCTGCACGTAAGAGTAAAGCGAGCTCTTCGGCCGATTGAATGGTAAAATTACCAGAAATGATGCCCGTACCCGTAAGGATTGGTGAACGAATAACCGGTGCAGAAATAACTTTTTTATCGAGGACAATAGCAAAAGGACGATTTACATTTTTCTGTGTCGCATCTGCAAAACGCTTGGCCCCTGTGGTATCAAAGGTAAAGGAAATAACCGGCTGACCATCCTGAAAAGTCGCCTGAGCATCGATCAGGTTTTCCCCACTGACCATTTCACGCTTATTGATCACATAACGTTGAGGTTGGCCATTGGCTTGCAAATCTTGGGAAAGCAAAATTTGTGAACCTACTGGTGCTTTTCCAGAATAAGGATCGGCATTTTGGTTGACCAGTTGGAAAGTTAATTTTGCAGTTTGACCAATTTTACGTTTCAGCTCATCCGGGTTTTCTTCACCAGGAGCTTGAAGGACAATACGGTTATCACCTTGGCGTTGCAGGCTGATTTCTTTGGTCCCGGTTTCATCTACCCGGCGACGAATAACTTCAATAGATTGGTTTAGAATCGATATATTACGTTGCTGGATAGCCTGTTCACCATAAGCCGCAGTGATAGTGCCATTGTCTGTTGTAATTAACAGACCCGGATTGTTCTGGTAGATCATTGCCCGAACACGTGATGACATTTCATCACTACCATCACGAAGGTCAAAAGTGGCGGCGCCATCTACAACCCGTAGGTTTGTATAACCAATGCGTTCGGTTCTTAGAGTGGCTCTGAAACCTTCAACTAGATTGGAGAGTTGTTCTTGTTTGGCTTTTTCAAGATCGACTTCCATCAGAAGATAAGAACCGCCCTGAAGATCCAATCCCAAGTTTATTTGGTCGGATGCCACCCATTCAGGAAATGCGTCCAGCGTTTGTTCTTTGAAAACATTTGGCATGGCATAATAAAGACCAAGAACAAGGACGCCAATAACTGCAAAAATTTGCCACTTAGGAATTTGAACCATAACCGGCCCGTATTATCTGTTGAATAAAGAAATTAAACCTGCTCTGGATATAGTTCCAGAGCAGGTAAAGACCAGTCCTCAATTTTATATACTTATAAAAAGTAGATAAGTCATTGGGACGGCAGACAAATTAATCCTTGGATTTTTTGTCTTTTTTACTTTTTTTGTCGTCGTTAGCTGATTTTTCAGTAGATTTATCAGCCGGTACTGGTTTCGTCAGTACGCTGGCAATCGTGCTTTGGATAACAGTGATCCGAACACCTTCAGCAATGTCGACTTCAACTTCACCTTCTTTGACTTTCGAAACCTTACCAACGATACCACCAGCTGTGATCACTTTATCACCACGACTAATCGCTTCGATCATCGCTTTTTGCTGTTTCATTTTCTTGCTTTGCGGGCGAATAATCAGAAAGTAGAAAACCGCAAAAATCAAAACAAGCGGGAAGAGTGTCGCGAACAATTCGTTTGGTGAACCACCACCAGCTGCCTGAGCATAAGCTGTGGAAATAAACATTAATCCCTCCAGAAGATAGAACTTGGAATCGGTCTATTAACAGCCGTCCAAAAAAAATTACCCGCGGACTATAACGGTCTGGCCCGGAAATGCAAACGAACAGGCACACAAAGCTAATCGAGCTAGGATATACTCTAATTGACGGCCCTAGTTCGGAAGGATAGGGTTTGGAAAATAATAACTATGTTGGCAATAAGCCGGAGTAAGATAAATGACTGATTCTCAATCTTTAATGCCCGTTCTTGAGCGTATTGCGACCGCATTGGAAAAGATTGCACCTCCAGTCAAATCAGAGCCTGATCTTACAAAGGCGGAAGCCTATGTTTGGCACACAGACCCCGATCAGCTAGAACCAATTTCAGAGGTGAATCGGATCGAATTCGATCTTCTAAAGGGGATTGATCGCCAAAGAGAAATACTTCTTTCCAATACCTTACGCTTCGTTGAAGGCTTTCCGGCGAACAATGCCCTGCTTTGGGGTGCCAGAGGAACAGGGAAAAGCTCAATCGTCAAAGCCGTTCATGACAAGGTAAATAGCCTTGCCGCGGCAGAGGGATTCACCAAACTCACTCTTGTTGAAATTCACCGCGAAGATATCCCCTCCCTTCCAAGATTGCTCAAAATTTTGAAAAAATCAGATCGCCCGTGCATTCTGTTCTGTGATGATCTGAGCTTTGACACTCAGGACGACACTTACAAATCGCTCAAAGCTGTTCTTGAGGGTGGCATTGAAGGTCGCCCAAACAATGTGATTTTTTATGCGACATCAAACCGGCGCCACCTGATGTCCCGTGAGATGATTGAAAACGAGCGTTCATCCGCCATACATACTTCGGAGGCCACCGAAGAAAACGTCAGCCTCTCGGATCGTTTTGGCCTTTGGCTCGGTTTCCATAATTGCAATCAGGATACCTTCTTTGCGATGATTGAAGCCTACGTGGAGCATTATGGCATCAAGATCGATCTCGATACTTTACATGCAGAAGCACGGGAGTGGTCAGTAACCCGGGGATCTCGCTCTGGTCGGGTTGCCTGGCAGTATATCCAGGACCTTGCAGGCCGTATGTCAATTAAGATCACTTAAGAGATTATAATCTTTAGGAAATTCAAGATTACAACGGCACTTCTCCGCTTTGTTGAGTAGATTTAGGATTTCAAATAGAGCATAGATTGATTATCTGGAATGGATGATTGTCTAATTTTGAGTTTGAAGTATTCGGTATCCTTGATGCCTCTGGCTCGCTTACGGATCATTCCTATACTGACATTACCAGCCTCTATCCTGGCGCTTGTGAGCTTGTGTTTGGCGTAGTTGCAGATGCCCACACAATGTTTCCGTAGGGATTTCGCGAACTTTTTTAGATAGAGCATCTGTGACTGATCTGCTATCAGGCACCAACGTTCCAGTTGCTCCGCCATCGCCTCAAATGAAGCGGCACTCCACAGCAGCTGAAGCTGTTCTTTCAAGACGTAAAGTGCATTCAGGTTGCTATTGCTCTCCAGCAACCTTTGCAGCTTGTCACTTTGTTTTTCACTCAACTTATCCGCATTTTTGAGCAACAGATAATGTGTCCCTTTCATCAACTCTTTACCACTTGGATCGGCCTTTCTGAACTCAAGTCGACGCTGATTATGGATAGCTTTGCTGTAGTTTTTCATGACGTGGAAACGGTCAAATACTATGTCGGCCAACGGCAAGGACTCTCTGACAGCCTTTTGGTAGGCAGGCCCCATATCCATCGCTACGGCCTTTATTTTGCAGGCTGTATCTGGTTGCAGTTGTTTCAAAAACCTTGAAAAAACCTCGGCAGTTCGGCCTGCTTCAACCCAGATCAGATGACCGCCAACCATATCGTAGACCACCGTCATGTAGTCATGACCTTTCGCCCGGGCAACTTCATCTACACCAATATATTCCAAGCCAGTTAGCTCTGCAGGATCAAGCGTAGGGAGAGTTTCAATAAGGTATGCCCTGTCGATATTCTTGACCGTTTCCCATCGTATATCCAAATGTCTGGAAACCGCTTGAATAGACATATGCCGACATAATCCACTGATCAGTCGGCAAAATCGGTGAGTGAAACGGCACCCTTTATCAACAAAATCACACCCCTCAATGCGGCGTTCGCCCTTGTTAATATAAACCTGCGCCAGCTCAATCTCGACCACACAAGGATACCCAAAAAGGGGGATGTCGTTTACTTGTCGGCGGACATGCTGGTTGATGCTTCCCTTCTGGCCTGTAGCAGGGTCTATAGCCCTCCTACGCGCGTCTCGGCTGCAGTGAATGACAATCTTAACACCGCCGTCATCCAGTTTAATTTCATTTACACGTTGCCCTTTGAGGCCTAAAATATGCTGCGAGATGTTGATTGTCATATACCTGCTCTATGTAAAGTTATCAGAAACCATACATATCAACAGGTTACTTGGCGGTCGGCATCTTTTTCTACTCAACAAAGCGGAGAAGAGCCATTACAACCTAATTGGTAATCAGCTTGTTGGGATTAACAGCTTCCGATCCTTTGCGGATCTCAAAGTGAAGTTGTGGTTTTGAAACATTTCCCGTACTGCCGACCTTGGCAATCTGCTGGCCTCTTTTTACCCTTTGCCCCCTGCCGACCAATAACTGATCGGTATGGGCATAGGCTGTGACCCATCCATCAGAGTGTTTGATCAACAACATCTGACCAAATCCCTTGAGTTCACTCCCCGCATAAACGACAACACCGTTTTCTGCGGCCTTTACCAATGTCCCTTTTTTAGCAGCGATGTTTATTCCATCGTTGTGAATACCACCGGGTTTTGGCCCAAAGGATGAAATGACTTTGCCACTTACCGGGCGTAAGAAATTACTCGCTGACCGCGGGAGAGGTTTTGGTACCGGTCCTGTGAAGTTCTTAGCCTTGGGTATCTGGGCAACTGTCGTTTTTTGAGAAGGCACAGAAACGGGCTGAACCTTAGCAGCAGCTTGTCCTGTTTTCTTAACAACGGCCTGACCAGCTACGACGGTTTTTCTCAAAGCTGGCAGGTTTAGGCGCTGCCCAACACGCAACGAGTATGGTGGCTGTATTTTGTTGATGCGAACCAGTTCGGTTGTTTCCACCCCATAACGCCTGGAAATTCCATAAATAGTATCCCCGGAAGCCACGACATGTTCCTTCGATACTGGAAGCAGGATGAGCTGCCCTGCAACCAACTTATAGGGCGCAGATAACTTATTAATGATGATTAGTTCACGGATAGAAACCCGTTTGTTGCGAGAAATGGAATAGACACTGTCTCCACGCACAACTTTGTATTTCGACGTTGCGTTATTATTTTGAATTCCCTTGGATACAGTGGTGATCTTGGAGTTTGTCACACCCAATGACGTCTTAGAATCTTTCTGTACCTTGGACCAGGCAAGACCACGCCTTGGATTTCTTTTTGGAAGAGCTATCCGACTAGGCAACAAAGCCGGAATAACATTTCCGGCAACAGTACCTGTCGCACCTTCAGTTATTTGCGGTCGTGGTGGGGGTGTTGGTTTGCGCTTTGGCAGTGTTGGTGGCGGATAGTTATAGACTGTTGGCGGCGCCGTTTTGGTCGTCGAAGAGCTGGAAAGCGTTGGAAAGGATGATGGGTCTAGGGTACAACCAGACAAACCAGCAGAGACAAGCATGGCTAGAATTTTCACAATGGATAAGCTATTCTTATCAAACATTATTCTTGTAACGCACGTTTTATATATCCGCTCTCTCCAGAGAGATAATTTGCCTTATGTATCTTTGGGCATTCCATGTACGAGAGGTACAAAACGCACGCCCCCCAAATTTTCCTGATCATAACCATGTTCTGTTCGTGTAATCCTGATCAGTTCTTGATGATTACCCTGCGAACCAAGTGGTAAAACAAGAATACCACCAATTGCCAATTGCTCAAGAAGCGCTTGAGGAATTTCCTTCGGTGCTGCTGTGATAATTATGCGCTCAAAAGGAGCTTGCTCTTTCCACCCCTTGTAACCATCCCCTAACTTTGTGGTTACATTGTGAAGTCGAAGTTCGGTGAAACGTTCCTCTGCTTCTGACAACAGTTCTTTATGCCGCTCAATGGTGTAAACCCGGCGGCACAGGCGAGAAAGAATTGCTGCCTGATATCCTGACCCTGTACCGACCTCAAGAATCTTAATACGCTTATTCAAGCGAAGTCCCTGGGTCATCATCGCCACGACTTGAGGCTGACTTAATGTCTGACCACGCCCGATTGGAAGAGCCATGTTTTCGTATGACTGATCCTGAAAGGGACCGGGAACAAAAGCTTCTCTTGGGATACGTTCGATGGCAGATAGCACATCTGTATCAGAGATACCGCCACGACGCAGTTCCATTATTAGCCGTATCTTTCGCGCATGGAGGCTCATGAGAACAACTGTCCCATTTTCTCAAGAACGTCGTGATCCGTCAGGTCATACTTCAAGGGTGTAATCGTAATATAATTTTCCGCGATTGCTGACAGATCCGCATTGGGCACCGATGTATGGTGGCTAACGAACTGCCCCACCCACAGATAAGGCCGCCCACCGGGATCATTCCCTTCAACAACTGTGGTCTCTTCGTCCCGGTGCCCCTGTCGACAGATCTTTATTCCTCTGACCTGATCAGCAGGAACTCCTGGAAAATTGACATTAAACAGAAGATTCTCAGCACCGTCCCACATCGCAAGTTTTCGAATGACATCAGGAGCAAAGTGTCGAACCGTGTCCCAGTGGAACAAAGTATCATTTTGGGTATCAGGGCGTAGGCTGAGTGCGATCGACCGGGCGCCGAGAATGGCACCTTCCATTGCAGCTGCAACAGTTCCTGAATAAATCACGTCTTCGCCGAGGTTTGCCCCGACATTTACCCCTGAGAGAACGAGATCAGGCCTCTGACCTTTCATGAGGTACTTCATGCCCATCAAGACACAGTCCGTGGGCGTACCATCAATCGAATAGCGTTTGTCAGCAAGTTTGCGCTCACGCAAAGGACGTCGCAAAGTGAGCGAGTGACTAGCTGCACTTTGCTCTACTTCAGGTGCAACAACCCAAACATTATTAGAAAGCTTACGCGCGACCTCTTCAAGAACAGCTAATCCTTCGGCGTGAATGCCGTCATCGTTAGACAGCAGCATCCGCGCTTTGGAAAGATCAGTTATAGTCCTAGTCATTCGGGCGTATGCTCTCCTTGCCGCCCATATAAGGACGAAGTACTTCTGGCACCGTGATGGAACCATCCGCCTGTTGATAGTTTTCCATTACCGCGATTAGGCAGCGTCCAACAGCTACGCCAGAACCGTTTAGCGTATGAACAAAGGCTGGCTTTTTGCTATCGGTTGGGCGGAAGCGTGCGTTCATGCGACGCGCCTGGAAATCTCCACAAGTAGAACAACTGGAAATTTCACGATAGGCATCCTGCCCCGGAAGCCAGACTTCGATATCATAGGTTTTACGGGCGCCAAAACCCATATCACCCGTACAAAGTACAACAACCCGATAGTGAAGCCCAAGACGTTTTAGAACATCTTCAGCACACCCAGTCATGCGCTCTAGCTCATCATCAGATTTATCTGGATGAACGATGGACACCATCTCTACTTTATCGAATTGATGTTGGCGCAACATACCACGGGTATCACGACCAGCAGAACCCGCTTCTGAACGGAAGCAAGGTGTAAGCGCCGTCATACGTTTGGGCAGCTCATTCTCTTTAAGAATTTCACCAGCGACAGAGTTCGTCAAAGGAACCTCTGCAGTTGGAATAAGCCAGAAACCTTCTTCGGTACGGAATGAATCCTCAGCAAATTTCGGAAGTTGTCCCGTTCCATACATGACATGATCGCGAACCAAAACAGGTGGAATAACCTCTGTATAGCCGTGTTCATCAATGTGAAGGTCGATCATGAACTGCGACAACGCACGGTAAAGTCTGGCAACACCGCCTCTGAGCAGAACAAACCTGGAGCCTGATAGCTTTGCCGCTAATTCGAAGTCCATTTCATCGAGTTCTTCGCCAAGCTCGAAGTGCTGTTTGGCTTCGAAAGACAATTCAGGTTTGTCGCCAACCAGGCGGGCCAAAATATTGTCGTCTTCGTCTTCCCCTACAGGAACATCGTCTTTTGGACGATTAGGCATACCGGAAAGAATATCTTTGATCTGGTTGGCATAATCATTATCGGCGGCTTCTTTTTCAGCCATGCCAGATTTGATACCTGCAACCTCTGCCATAAGATCCGAAGCGTCTTCGCCGTTGCGTTTGGCCATTCCAATTTGCTTGGAAGCCTCATTACGACGCGCCTGCATATCCTGCAGTTCGGCCTGAACCGAACGGTGCTGCTTGTCTAGCTCTAGAATATGAGCAGACATTGGCTCAAGGTTACGACGTTTGAGGCCTTCATCCAGTAATTCTGGAGTTTCGCGGATCAACTTTAGATCATACATAGGTATCTCTGTCCTCACATTGGTAGAGATTATTGATAGAGACAAAATTCAATTAACACTTGGTACACTCTACATCGCAAAGAGAGAATGCAGGAAGTCAAAACACATTAATCTTGAGTAATATCACTCGAATCAGCGGTTTCTTCTTCAGCGCGCTTCTTTTCCACCATTTTGGCCATGAGGATCGAAATCTCATAAAGCAAAACAATCGGAATAGCCAAAGCCAACTGGCTTAGTGGATCAGGTGGAGTAAAAATAGCTGCCACGATAAATACGCCCACAATGGCATATTTACGTTTTGCTGCCATGCCCGCTGACGAAGCAATTCCAACTTTTGCCAAAAGGGTCATAAGCACTGGAAGCTGGAAGCAAATTCCAAAGGCAAAAATCAACTTCATCATAAGGGAGAAGTATTCATTTACCTTGGCTTCAAGCTCAATTGCTAAAGAACCTTCAGATCCTTCAACCTGGAAAGCCAGGAAAAATTCTGCTGCAAGTGGGAAGATGACAAAATAAACCAAAGCCCCGCCAACAAAGAATAAAATTGGTGATGCGATCAGGAAGGGCGCAAATGCCGATTTCTCATTCTTGTAGAGGCCAGGAGCCACAAAGAGATAAATCTGTGACAGAAAAATCGGACAACTAATAAAGGCGCCAAAGAAGAAAGCAACCTTTACATAAGTGAAGAACACTTCTGTCAAATCCGTAAAAATCAAACGGGTTTGACGTTCACTTACAGCGTTTTCCCGCATTACTTCAGCGAGGGGTGCTGCTAGATATTCAAACAGCTGCTCAGCAAACGCAAAGCAAGCCACGAAGGCCACCAATAGAGTGACTACACTCCATAGAAGGCGCCTTCTAAGCTCAATTAAATGCTCCAATAAGGGCATCTTCTGTTCTTCTGTCGTATTCGTCACAATGATTAGCTACTTTTAGAAGTGGTTGTTTCACGATCAGCATCTGACAAAGCCGCCGTTTCTGAAGTGTCACTTTTGGGCGCTTCACTTTTCGGCTTTTCAGTAACAAGATTGGTCGGCGGCTTGGTGATGGATGAAAAAGGATTATGCTCCTCTTTATCTTCGTCCTTGGCTATAGCCTCAACCTCGTCTTTGACCTCTTGTGATGCTTTCGTCAGCGATTTTGAAGGATCGATAACTTCTTCAATCGTTTTACGAATTGATTCGCTATTAGATCCCTCAAGCGCTTTTCGTGCATCCTGAAGATCTGATTCACGAATAACATCATCAACACCAGACTGGAATTCACGAGCCAGTCCTTTAGCTTTCTTTATCCATTTGGATACGCTTCGCAGTGTGTTAGGCAGTTCTTTAGGCCCCATAATCAATAGGGTTAAAACTGCAACGACCATCATTTCCGACCAACCAATGTCGAACATAGGTTACTGCTCCTTAAGTCAAAACTCAATCCAACTGGAACCCAAACGGGTTTAAGCTTTGTCTTTATCTTCTGGAATTGATTTGCTCTCTTCTGTGTCAGAAGAAGCAGTATCTTTGTTTTCTTCTTTAAGACCTTTTTTGAAGGCTTTAATACCGGAACCTGCGTCACCCATAAGCTTACTCAGCTTACCGCCGCCTCCGAAGAGAACCAAAACAACAACTAAAACAATCAGCCAATGCAAAATGCTGAACGCACCCATTACTCTCTCCTTGGAGATAAAATCCTATAATCTGCTAGGGACTATGGCAAAAAGATAAGGGTCAATCAACGATTCATACGCAATGGACTTAAGTGTCTTGTTTCGAAGGAATAATTATTCCGTGGACGGGGATGAAAAAACAAAGGCCAGACGCTTATCCAGCTCGAGTACAATCTTCTTTCCAGCTTCGGGAATAAACTCACTTCCCATTCGAGCTTTCACATGAAGATCGTCCTCTAAGCCATTGGGAATTTTAAAGTCTACAAGACTCGTCCGGCCCAACATACGTGTTTTCAAGACACTGGCTTCAACCCCCGTACCGTTCACTTTCTCCCCCAATACAACACCTTCATGTCGTACCAAAATGTTTACCGGGGATCCATGCGGGAGGCTTGGCGTTGCAAGCGGCCCAAAAGGTGTGACAACGTGACCGTTATTACAAATACCTTTGAATTCATTTAAGTCACCAAAGAAATGGGCCACAAAAGGATCTGCAGGGTTGGTATATAACTCTGATGGGGTTGCAAGCTGGACAATTTTGCCTTCACGCATAATCGCGATCCGATCCGCCATAAACATCGCTTCTTCTGGATCATGGGTAACCATAAGTGTTGCAGTGCCGTTTTCTTTGAGGACACGAACAGTTTCATCCCGTATTTGATTTCGAAGGCGGACATCCAAACCAGAAAAGGGTTCATCCAAAAGAACAAGTTTTGGCCGTGGGGCTACTGCTCGTGCGAGGGCTACGCGCTGTTGCTGTCCCCCAGATAGGGTGTGCGGAAAAGCATCCTTATAATCAGCCATCCCCACTTGTTGAAGTGCTTCCAGCACCCGAGACTTTCGCTCTGACCGCGAAAGATTCGTAAGTCCGAAAGCAACATTTTTTTCAACACTTAGATGGGGAAACAAAGCATAGTCTTGGAATACCAATCCCACAGACCTGTCTTCTGGTGGGGTTTCAATATTGCGATCAGCAACAATGGCCCCTCCCATCCGAACCACCCCACCTTGGAGAGGTTCAAGACCGGCAGCTAAACGTAAAATGGTGGTCTTTCCACAGCCTGATGGACCCAGCAGACAAATAAACTCACCAGCCTCTATCGAAAGGCTGACGTTATTCACCGCTGCTAATTTGCCAAATCTATGGCTCACGTTTTCCAAAGAGAGTGCGGACATTAAGTAACCGTGCCATTAATCTTCATTACGTTTTGTGCAACCTCGCAGAACTGCAGTTAAAAATCAATATCAACTAGAGCCTGAACCCAAAATGTCGCACTAAAAAGCGTTAACAATCCTTATTTTCACAAAAAAAACTAAACAGGCAGTGAAGATTGGTCAGAGATCTCATCAGAATCAGCAGCACCCTCTTCTTCTGAGTTCATCAAATCGTCCCCGAAGTCAGACTTCAACTGTTCTGTAATTTCTGATTCGTCAGCTTCTTCAGCCCCTATTGTATCCACCCCTTCATCTGCCACACTCAACAAGTCGCCGTGATCTCCCAGGGCGGTAATGGCTGGCCTTGCATCCAACAGTCCAGCGACCTTTAATTCATCTAGACCAGGAAGGTCATCCAGATTTTCGATGGAAAAATGATCAAGGAAACTATCACTTGTGGCCCAGGTAACGGGTCGTCCCGGCGTTCTCCGTCGCCCCTTAGGGCGAACCCAGCCGATTTCCAACAAAGTATCCAGGGTCCCCTTTGAGAGGGCTACTCCTCGTATCTCTTCAATTTCGGCGCGTGTCACAGGCTGATGATAGGCAATGATAGCGAGCGTCTCGACAGCAGCACGGGTCAAACGTTTGATCTGACTTTTCTCTATCCGAAGCAGCGGAGCCATATCCGGAGCTGTTCGAAAAGCCCACTTATCTTCAAGTTGGACAAGATTTACCCCGCGTGTTTCATAAACGGCCTTTAGCTCGATAAGCAGGGGTATCAAGTCCAAGTCTTGAGGAAAGTGGCGAGACAATTGTTTTGGTGAAAGAGGTTCGGTTGCTGCAAACAATAACGCTTCAACCAAACGAATATGGTCGTACCTGGTTTCAAGAGACATTCTTTGTCACCTCGTTATCATTTGAACGATTATTCTCATATCTTCCATCATTTTCATATTTCCAGGGCGGTTTCTAAATTCGGTCTTTTATATAGATAGGGCCAAATGTTTCCGTTTGCTTTAATTCGAGCTTCCCCTCCCGGCACATCTCCAGGCTTGCCGCAAAAAGAGAAACCATCGCTGATCGCCCAAGAATTCCAAGCTGTAGATTACCCGGAAGGAATTGATACAGCTCATTCCAATCCGGCATTGTCCCCAGAAAAGCAGATAGCCTAATGATCGCATCCTCTACAGAGTGGAGCTCCATATGTTCAATCAACAAGCTTTTGGTTTCTGTTTTATTTCGAGAGTTCGCATAGGCCTTCAGGAGCTCAAAAAGAGAAACCTCATAGCCTGTTTTCTCAATAATCCCTGTATCTTCTGGGGCTCCTCTGGCAAAGAAATCCAAACCCAATTGTGGTCGAGACATCAACGTTTTACCAGCGTCCTGCATTGCCTGTAGTCGTCGAAGCTGAAACTGTAGTGAAGCAGCGAGTTCCGCCCCAGAGGGTTCTTCATCACCTTGTGGTGCAGGTAATAACAATCGGGACTTGAGATAGGCCAACCAGGCCGCCATCACCAAGTAGTCTGCAGCGAGTTCCAACCTTAATTCGTGAGCTTGCTGGATAAAGTCAATGTATTGATTGGCCAGATCGAGAATAGAAATTTGTGTCAGATCGACCTTTTGATCACGCGCCAATTGTAGAAGAATATCAATGGGTCCCTCGTAACCGTCGAGGTCGAGTACCAGCGGATGAAGCGCCTTTAACGCTTCATCTTTTTCTGATGGATTATCTTCTTCAAATAACGGTGTATCTGTCACAGAGTTCCCATCGTTAAAATCTTAACAGGTTAGCTAAACCATTAAAAAATGGATACATCGCGCTCTGTGATTCAATAAGAACAAATCTTAATAAATCCAAATCCATTCCAATTTGCCTACCAATTAGTGGTAACAGAAAGATTAACCCAAGTAGTATGAACATTCCATAACGTTCTAATTGGGAGAATTTAATTGCCAGAGGAGTAGGCAATAAGCCTGTAAGTATCCTTCCACCATCCAATGGTAAAATTGGCAACATATTAAATACCGCCAATAACAAATTGATTTTAATTGCATTTTGAAGATTTTGCACAATCCACTCATAGACCGTAACGTCAGGAATAAGCGAAACAAAGTTAAAACAAAGTGCCGCAATTATTGCGATAAGAATATTAGAAATTGGACCTGCAATGGCAACAAAGATCATATCCCGTTTAGGATTTCTCAGGCGCCCAAAAATGACCGGCACCGGTTTAGCCCAGCCCAAAACAACAGGAGATCCAGCAAAGATAAGCATTGAAGGCAGTAATATTGTTCCAAAAGGATCTATATGTTTTGCAGGGTTAAGGCTTACTCGTCCTAATTTCGTGGCAGTATCATCTCCCAGAAGCTTAGCGACATAAGCATGTGCAGCTTCATGCAAAGTAACAGCCAAAAGAACTGGTAGAACCCAAACTGTGGCTCCACTTAGGAATTCTGAAATATCCATAGATATTAATCCTGATTAGGTAAGGACATCAGACTTCTTTGATGCCGTAAAGGAGATTAGGTCTCTGGCCAATAAGGCGAGATTAATGTGGTTAGCTCGGCAAGAGCATCATCCCAATCGATTTCAGTTGTTTTTCGTAAATTCCATGTGCTTTCCAGACGCACACTCTTTGCGTTATCAATTGATGTCAGCCCTTTGGCGACAGCTTGCATCTCTACTTGGTCACCATTGCAATGGAGTGCAAGATCGCAACCGGATTGAAGAGCTGTTCTTGCCCGTTCTTCGTAAGTGCCGTGCATGGCTTTCATGGAGAGATCATCAGACAAGAGAATGCCTTCAAAACCGATTTCTCCGCGAATGATCTCTTGGATAACTTTTTCAGACACCGTTGCAATATTATCCGGGTCGATGTCCTGGTAGATAACATGAGCCGTCATCCCCCAAGGCGCATCGTTCATTAACCTGAAAGCTTCAAAGTCGCTACTCGTGAGTTCAGACTTTTGAGTATCGACCCGAGGGAGTTCTTTATGGCTGTCCACCATGGCACGTCCATGACCCGGCAGGTGTTTGACAACAGGCATGACACCGCTATCCAGGAAGCCCTCGCTTACCACTCGGCCAATGGCTGCGACCTGTTCAGGTGTTGCACCATAAGATCTATCGCCAACGATCTCATGAGCCCCAGGGATGGTTAAATCGAGTACTGGGGCACAATCAACCGTAAAGCCCAGATCTGTCAGTTCGTGAGAGATCAAACAGGAATTGAGATAAGCGGCTCTTAAAGCTTTTTCAGGGTTAACTTCATACAACTTGCCAAATACTGCGGCAGGCGGTGTCCGGCGCCAATGCGGAGGACGCAGTCTTGCCACACGTCCACCTTCTTGATCAACAAGGACGGGGAGATCATCACGCCCACTCAGATCTCTTAGCTCAGATATAAGGTTTCTGATCTGTTCTGGTGTATCGCAATTTCGAGCAAAGAGGATGAACCCATAAGGATTTATTTCTGAAAAAAATCCCTTTTCCCAATCTGTAAGACTATACGCTTCACAGCCAAAGATAACTGAGTTACATCCCATTATATCGCCCTCGAAATATTATTTAACTTTTTTGACCAGGCAATCTCTTTTGGCTGATTTTAATTTTGTACAAAAATCACTCGCTGATTTTTTATCAACAAAAGGTCCGGTTTGTAGGCGATAGCGTACCCCTACTCCGGTGATGCTCGCCTTTTCGATGATCGGCTGTTTATCGCCAAGAAGGTTCGACAGCTTTTTCTGCATATTCTTCCACTCGGTCATGGCACCGTCTTTAGATTTCAAAGATGCGAGTTGAAGAATATATTGCCCAGCAACAGGTTTTGCTTTTGTTGTAGCAGGTGCTGTAGCCGGTGCAGGTGTTGGTTCTACCTTTTTCACCACTTTTGGGGCTGGTACTTCTTCAACTACCTTGGTCGGCTCAGGAGCTTTTTCTGGAGTTTTTGGTGCCAAAACGGATTCAACCTCAGGCTCTACCTTTGTTGCTTCAGGCACTGTTGTAGGCGGAGGGGATAATTTAGCCACCTCTTCTTTTGTTATCTCCGTAACTTTTTTAGTAACGGCTTCTGCTGTCGGCGTTTCAGTAACTTCTGTTTTAGCTGGAGCCGAAACAATTTCTTCAGTTTTCGGCTCTTCAGCTTTGGGGGGCTGAGGAACTTCAGGAGGCGGCAATAGCTTTTCAACTTGTACAGTTTTGGTATCAGCGCCTTCCTTATTCAGCACCAGCTTGTCCTGATGCGGAATAACCATGCCTCCCGGCGTTTCAGGCTTGGTTTTCTCCGGAGTAGCCTCTGCTTCAATCAACGGAATAGCATCAGGTATATTTTGCTTGGGAGAACTATCCCCAAGCATAATCAAAATACCGCCACCGACAATTGAAACAGCGATAAGGCCGAGCCCAACGGGCACAAGTTTCTTAAAAATACTTGCACCGGGATCATCGTCTAAATCTATTTCGTCTTCCCAATAATCATCATCGGAAAAGTCATCGTAATTATCTGAAATATCTTCGACATTTCGATCAGAAGCCGCACGCATAGACTCACTTTGGCGTACTTTCTCAAAATTTTTCAGATCATCGGAAGACTTTGATGACATCAGCGCATCTCCTCAGCTGGTTCAATGCCAAACATCTCGAGACCAGAAGCAATAACAATTTTTGTTGCTTCGACGAGTGCCATACGAGCTTGTGTTAACTCTTGATCATCACGAACGATAAACCGTAAGCGCGTGTTCAGCTTACCTTTATGGTAGAGAGAGTGAAGTTCAGAAGCGAGATCATAGAGATAAAAAGCTATTCTATGTGGTTCATGCGCTTCACCAGCACTCTCAAGTAATCTTGGCCACGCACAAAGAGCTTTTATAAGACTGAGCTCACCTTCGCTGTTTAAAGCTGACAGATCCAAGTTTTTCAAGGCTTCAACAGATAGATCTATAGAGGGGAACTCGTCTTTGGCGTGCTTAAGAACAGAGCAATTACGCGCATGAGCATACTGCACATAAAACACTGGATTGTCTTTGCTCTGCTCAAGAACTTTTACCAGATCAAAATCAAGCGACGCATCGTTTTTACGGGTCAGCATGATAAAGCGAACAACGTCTTTGCCGACTTCATCAATAACAGAACGCAACGTAATGAAATTGCCTGAGCGCTTAGACATTTTGACAACTTCGCCATCACGCATCAATTTCACGAGCTGACAGATTTTAACATCCAAGCTGCCCTCTTTATCAGTGACAGCACTGACGGCAGCCTGCATCCGTTTGATATAGCCGCCGTGATCTGCGCCCCAAACGTTGATCATGGTGTTAAATCCGCGACGGTACTTATCGAGGTGATAAGCCATATCCCCTGCGAAATAAGTCCAGGATCCATCTGACTTCTTAATGGGACGATCGACGTCATCACCAAACTCTTTAGACTTAAAGAGGGTCTGTGGGCGCTCTTCCCAATCTTCGAGCTTTTTACCTTTTGGGGGCTCTAAAACTCCCGTGTAAACCAGATCTTTTGCTTCAAGAACGGTCATCACTTCATCAACGCCGCCAGCTTCGACCAGGGCACGTTCGGATGAATAGAGATCCATAACAACACCAAGGGCAGCCAAATCTACTCTGATCAGCTCCATGAGTTGTTCGATCGCAAACTTTCTGACTTCAGAAATCCAATCGGCTTCGTCTTTACCGAGCCACTTGTCGCCATCGCGATCAACAAGAGCTTGACCTACTGCCTTTAGGTATTCACCAGGATAAAAACCTTCTGGGATTTCCCCAATATATTCGCCAAGAGCTTCGCGATATCTCAAGTAGGCAGAGTTCGCTAATACATTGACCTGATTACCAGCGTCATTGATGTAGTACTCGCGGCAAACATCGTATCCGACTTTTGCAAGCAGAGAAGCCAGAGCATCACCGACAATAGCTCCACGAGCATGGCCGACCGTTAAAGGACCTGTTGGATTTGCAGATACGAACTCAACATTGACCTTCTCGCCTTGGCCCATATCTGAATCGCCGTAAGACTTACCGGCATTCAGTATGATGGACACTTGCTCAAACCAGAATTTCTCATCAAGTCTTAGATTAATGAATCCAGGACCCGCGATTTCAACAGATTTCACAACATCTAGAGATTCTAATCGGGCTGCTAGGAGGCCGGCAAGGTCTCTGGGTTTCATCCCAGCAACTTTGGAAAGCACCATGGCCGCGTTTGTTGCAGCATCACCATGAGATGAATCACGCGGAGGTTCTGCGGCCACTCGGGAAAAATCTAACCCATCAGGGATTTCACCGGCCGCAACCATATCTTCGAGTTGCGCAACAATTTTAGTTCTTAGATCTTTGAAAACGTTCATTTTATCTCAAAATCCAGATTGAAAATCTGTCTGTGTTGTTCAAAAGCATAGCGATCGGTCATTCCAGCGATATAGTCTGCTATCAACCTGGCACTCCGCTTCGTTAATTTCGTACCAGCTTCCAAACGCCAATAATCAGGAAGCTCTTCCGGGTGTTCTGAATAATGCGAAAATAGGTTTCTCACAACCTGCTTTACACGTTCTCGCATTTCTTTGACCTTTTCATGGCGATACATACGCTCGAAAAGGAAAGCCCGCAACTCTCTTTCTATCTTCTTAAAGTCATCAGAGAAAGCAACCATCGCTCTATCCTGACATCTGATGTCGTAAACCGTTTTGGGTTTAGCTGATGATAAACGCCGATTGGTCTCGCTCAAGACATCATCGGTCATATAGCCAATGAGGCTTCTTACCGCTTCATGAACCAAGCTTTCCTTCTCAAGGTTCGGGTAGCGCTTCATAACCTTTGAAAATATATCACCGACAAGGGGGAGTTTTAACAGATCATTGATATCGAATAAACCTGCCCGAATACCATCATCTATATCGTGGTTATTATAAGCGATATCATCAGAAATGGCTGCGATCTGTGCCTCAAGGCTCGCAAAAGAAGATACCTCCAAATCCCGGGCATTCCGACAATACTTTAAGATACTTTCGGGAATGTGTTCTTCGCGGGTATGAGGACCTTCGAGGGGGCCGTTATGTTTTGCAAGACCTTCCAGACTTTCCCACGTCAAATTTAATCCGTTAAAATCAGCATAACGTCGCTCTAACTGAGTTACGATCCGAAAGGTTTGCTCATTGTGGTCAAAACCACCAAAAGGCTCCATCACGTCTTGCATTGCATCTTCGCCAGCATGCCCAAAGGGGGTATGGCCAAGGTCATGAGCCAAAGCAATCCCTTCGGCAAGATCTTCATTGACCCCAAGTGTTCGGCTCAAGCTTCTTGCGATCTGTGCAACCTCAAGTGAATGTGTTAGCCGGGTTCTGAAGTGATCGCCTTCATGATAGACAAAAACTTGGGTTTTGTATTGCAGTCGACGGAAGGCTACAGAGTGAATGATCCTGTCGCGGTCTCTTTGAAAGCAAGATCGGGTCTGGCTTTCGGGTTCCTTTAGAAGCCGTCCGCGCGAACTTTCTGGAAAAGAGGCATAGAGTTTTATCGAATCGTCTTTATTCATAGCAAAAGACTAGCTCTATGAAGCCTTTAGTAAAGGTTATTTGGCTCTTCTCCGCTTTGTTGAGTAGAAAAAGATGCCGACCGCCAAGTAACCTGTTGATATGTATGGTTTCTGATAACTTTACATAGAGCAGGTATATGACAATCAACATCTCGCAGCATATTTTAGGCCTCAAAGGGCAACGTGTAAATGAAATTAAACTGGATGACGGCGGTGTTAAGATTGTCATTCACTGCAGCCGAGACGCGCGTAGGAGGGCTATAGACCCTGCTACAGGCCAGAAGGGAAGCATCAACCAGCATGTCCGCCGACAAGTAAACGACATCCCCCTTTTTGGGTATCCTTGTGTGGTCGAGATTGAGCTGGCGCAGGTTTATATTAACAAGGGCGAACGCCGCATTGAGGGGTGTGATTTTGTTGATAAAGGGTGCCGTTTCACTCACCGATTTTGCCGACTGATCAGTGGATTATGTCGGCATATGTCTATTCAAGCGGTTTCCAGACATTTGGATATACGATGGGAAACGGTCAAGAATATCGACAGGGCATACCTTATTGAAACTCTCCCTACGCTTGATCCTGCAGAGCTAACTGGCTTGGAATATATTGGTGTAGATGAAGTTGCCCGGGCGAAAGGTCATGACTACATGACGGTGGTCTACGATATGGTTGGCGGTCATCTGATCTGGGTTGAAGCAGGCCGAACTGCCGAGGTTTTTTCAAGGTTTTTGAAACAACTGCAACCAGATACAGCCTGCAAAATAAAGGCCGTAGCGATGGATATGGGGCCTGCCTACCAAAAGGCTGTCAGAGAGTCCTTGCCGTTGGCCGACATAGTATTTGACCGTTTCCACGTCATGAAAAACTACAGCAAAGCTATCCATAATCAGCGTCGACTTGAGTTCAGAAAGGCCGATCCAAGTGGTAAAGAGTTGATGAAAGGGACACATTATCTGTTGCTCAAAAATGCGGATAAGTTGAGTGAAAAACAAAGTGACAAGCTGCAAA
Source organism: Kiloniella sp. (assembly GCF_965205715.1). Taxonomy (GTDB): domain Bacteria; phylum Pseudomonadota; class Alphaproteobacteria; order Kiloniellales; family Kiloniellaceae; genus Kiloniella. The sequence goes on from NZ_CBDBHW010000002.1 coordinate 51,503, forward strand.
GGTTGCTGGAGAGCAATAGCAACCTGAATGCACTTTACGTCTTGAAAGAACAGCTTCAGCTGCTGTGGAGTGCCGCTTCATTTGAGGCGATGGCGGAGCAACTGGAACGTTGGTGCCTGATAGCAGATCAGTCACAGATGCTCTATCTAAAAAAGTTCGCGAAATCCCTACGGAAACATTGTGTGGGCATCTGCAACTACGCCAAACACAAGCTCACAAGCGCCAGGATAGAGGCTGGTAATGTCAGTATAGGAATGATCCGTAAGCGAGCCAGAGGCATCAAGGATACCGAATACTTCAAACTCAAAATTAGACAATCATCCATTCCAGATAATCAATCTATGCTCTATTTGAAATCCTAAATCTACTCAACAAAGCGGAGAAGTGCCGGTTATTTAGGTCTTCAACCAATTCTAATCTGGATAATCATTTCATAAATCTGGATTGACACCCTCACGATCATACTTACATAGATACCGAAGTCGTGTTAAAGCTTCTAACTGTAATAGAATAATGGCTAGTGATAGCGTTATTCTAGTAGTATAATATATGCCCAAATGTGTATGAACACCACGTGGAAGCCCAATGAATGACTGTGGGTTACCAAGAGTTGCCGAGAGAGTTGACGGAATAACAATATGAATGATCAAGCCCCCGCTATAACGATTTCGTCGAGCGCTGCAAAACGAGTAGCATGGCTCGCAGAGCAAGAAGGTAACCCTGATCTTATGTTACGCATTACCGTTTCGGGCGGTGGGTGCTCTGGTTTCCAATACGGGTTTTCTTTTGATAGCGCCATCAACGACGATGACAAGACTTTCCAAACCGATGGAACCAAAGCCGTCATTGACGAGATGTCTCTCGATATCCTCAACGGCTCAGAAGTCGATTTCGTCGAAGATTTAATGGGCGCCTCTTTCCGCATTAACAACCCGAACGCTACCGCGTCTTGCGGGTGTGGTACTTCTTTCGCCATTTAACGCAAAGCTGTTCTAATTTTCTTTCTGTAATACTGTTATTTCTGGAGCTTTACCTCTTATGGTCAAGATTGCGACTTGGAACGTTAATTCCGTCAACAAACGCCTGCCAAACGTCCTTGACTGGATTAAAATTGCTTCACCAGATGTTCTTCTATTGCAGGAATTAAAAACCGTTTCGGAAAAATTTCCGTATCTAGAGTTTGAAGAACTGGGATACCACGTAGAAATCGTGGGACAGAAAAGTTACAACGGCGTTGCCTTGATTTCAAAAGAGCCGATAACCGATGTGATCCATGCTCTTCCGGGTGATCCTGATGATGATCATGCACGTTATATTGAAGCGACAACATTTGGTATTCGGGTTGCTTCTATTTACCTGCCCAACGGTAACAACAACCACAACATGACCGATGAGATTAAGTTCCCCTATAAATTAAAATGGATGGAACGCCTGAACGCGCACGCTGAAAACCTCTTAAAATCCGAACAGCCAATTGTGCTGGCAGGCGATTTTAATCTTATCCCGACGGATGACGACGTGTTTGATGCCCGCCGTTTTGCAGGAAGCTCGCACACTCATCCAGATTCCAGGGATCGCTATCGCGCGTTAGAACACCTCGGATACAGTGAAGCCTGGCGAAGCCTAAACAAAGAAACCCACGTTTACAGTTATTGGGATTATCAAAAAAGTGCCTATGCCCACAACAACGGCATTAGGATTGACCTTATGATGCTTTCGCCCCAGGCAGCAGACCTTTTAACATCCTGTGTGATTGATAAAGAACCGCGTGGAAAAGAATCACCTTCAGATCATACACCCGTTGTATGTGAACTAGAGCTGGCCTAACCACACCATGTTTTTCCCCTTATTTGATAACCTCCCCCGGCTTTTAATAGACAAGCCCTGGGTTACCATAGGGATAATATTTCTTTGTTTCATCATTTATGCAGTGGAGAGTCTGTCACCTGAGCCTGTGATGAGGCACATGATTTATGGCTTTGGATTAATTCCCGATGTCCTGTTTGGCTCATCTCGGCTCCCTGAGGCTGTGGACTGGATAGCCCCCGTTTTCACGCTTGTTACCTATAACTTCCTCCATGGTAGCTTTATGCACCTCGCTGGAAATATGGCTTACCTATGGGTATTTGGTGATAATGTAGAAGACGCCATGGGACATCGGCGTTTTCTTACCTTCATTCTATCCTGCGGTATTCTCGCGGGCCTAGGTCAGTCCCTTATTACTTCTGAACCACAATCGCCCATCGTTGGTGCAAGTGGAGCTGTATCTGGTATCCTCGGGGCCTATTTACTTCAATATCCCCGTGCGAAAATTTTGGTTCCTATTTTTACAATTCCGGTCTTTGTTCGCGCCTACCTTCTTTTGATTTTTTGGATTGGGTTTCAGGTTTTTTCTGCCCTTTTACCTGGAGAAAGCGGTGTTGCCTGGTGGGCTCATATCATCGGCTTTCTCAGCGGCATGGCCCTACTCCCGTTTTTTCGCCACAAAACCTTACCTTTATTAAGCCCGGAAGAACTTCCAAGAGGTATTAAGATAAGAAAAAAGACGAAGTACCGGGGTCATAATTAAGCTTCTTGAGGCAAATCGTCTCAGAAATGGTAACTTTCTAGCCCTTTTGTGAAATAACCATGGACGAAGTGGCTTCGATTTCCTAATTATCTTACAAGAACCTTAAAATTATAAACGAAGCAACGTTAGGATTAAGACAGTGCCTGAGTATCGCTCCAGAACATCTACACATGGTCGCAATATGGCCGGTGCGCGTGGCCTATGGCGCGCGACAGGCATGACAGATGATGATTTTGGCAAACCGATCATCGCGATTGCGAACTCGTTTACTCAGTTTGTCCCAGGACACGTCCACCTAAAAGACCTTGGTGGCCTCGTCGCAGAAGAAATTGAAAAATCCGGCGGCGTTGCAAAAGAATTCAATACCATTGCGGTTGATGACGGCATTGCCATGGGGCACGACGGCATGCTGTACAGCTTGCCTTCACGTGAAGTCATCGCTGATGCTGTAGAATACATGTGTAATGCACATTGCGCCGATGCTGTCGTCTGCATATCCAATTGTGATAAAATCACACCCGGCATGTTAATGGCAGCCATGCGCCTGAACATTCCAGCGATCTTCATCTCAGGCGGCCCAATGGAAGCTGGTAAAATCATCCTTGATGGTGAAGAGCGCAAACTTGATCTTGTTGACGCTATGGTCGACGCCGCAGATCCAAATGTTAGTGACGAAGACGTTGCAGCTATCGAACGCTCAGCCTGCCCAACCTGTGGTTCATGTTCCGGTATGTTCACAGCGAACTCCATGAACTGTCTTGCAGAAGCAATGGGACTTGGCCTTCCAGGTAATGGCTCTTTACTTGCCACCCACAAAAAACGTGAGGAATTGTTTAGAGAAGCAGGACGTCGAATCGTCGACCTTACCAAACGTTATTATCAAGACGGTGATGAAAGCGTTACCCCACGCAAAATCGCAACATTTGAGACATACCAGAATGCTATGGTTCTTGATATTGCAATGGGGGGATCGACCAATACCATTCTCCACATTCTTGCGATGGCAAAAGAAGGTGGGGTTGAATTCACTCTTTCAGATATTGATGAACTATCGCGTAAAGTACCACAGCTTGCCAAAGTTGCGCCTTCCACGACAAAGTATCACATGGAAGATGTTCACCGCGCCGGTGGTATTATGGGGCTTTTGGGTGAACTTGACCGCCTTGGCTTGATCCAAAGGGATCAACCAACAGTACATGAAAAAACTATTGGTGATGCGATTGATAAATGGGACATCATGCGCACTGATGATCCAGAGGTGAAAAAATTCTATTCCGCTGCACCAGGCGGCGTTAGAACTACGCAAGCTTTCAGCCAAGATCGCTATTATTCGTCACTGGATGATGACCGTGCAAACGGCTGTATCCACAATGGCGAAAATGCCTTCAGTCAAGAAGGTGGTCTCGCGGTTCTCTTTGGTAACATTGCCTTGGATGGCTGTGTCGTAAAGACCGCTGGGGTTGACGATTCTATTCTAAAATTCACTGGTAGCGCGCGCATTTTTGAATCACAGGATGCTGCTTGTGCTGGCGTTCTCAGCGGCGAAGTCGTTGCAGGTGATGTCGTCGTTATCCGCTACGAAGGCCCTAAAGGTGGCCCGGGTATGCAGGAGATGCTCTACCCAACCAGTTACTTGAAATCTATGGGATTGGGTAAAGCCTGTGCCCTTCTCACAGACGGACGCTTCTCTGGTGGCACATCCGGCCTCTCTATCGGTCACGCCTCACCCGAAGCTGCTCAGGGCGGAGCCATTGGCCTGGTTGAGGCTGGGGATGCAATTGAAATCGATATCCCGAACAGAACCATCAACGTTCTGGTCAGCGATGACGAACTTGCAATGCGTCGTCAGGCGATGGATGCAAAAGGAAAAGACGGCTGGAAACCTGTAAAACCAAGAGAGCGAAAAGTAAGCTCAGCCCTAAAGGCCTACGCACACTTTACAACATCAGCGGATAAGGGTGCTTATCGCGACGTGGACCAATACGACTAGCTCTTGCTAATCTTTCTATTCCAAAGGCCGCTTGAGTAATCAGGCGGCCTTTTTATTTAAAAGCCATTCCAATGACTTCAAGAAGAGATTGTTTTCCTCTGGAATAAATCAGAGGCTTTTGTTCTTCATCTGAGTTTGCCATCGGCGTAACCAGAGCTCTTTCAAAATGAAATAGTAACATGGAAATATTCTGCAACTCCTGGAGAGGCAACTTAGCCCCTAGGATTTGTAAAAAATTGACCATCCTATCTGCAAGCCTCTGGCCATGAAGCAGATCAAGTTGCCTTAAATCTTCGTTCATACCCATTGCTTTCTGAAGGCGATCTTTGACTTCCACCCCGGTATTTGTTGCAGCTAAAGCGTCGATGAGTTGGTCGAAAAACTCTCTCCACGTTCCTGAACGCAAGTATTCCGCTTCCGCCCGATCGAACGCACTGCCAGTTTCATCCAACCACTTTTCATAAAGAGCAAAGATTATAGCTTCTTTGTTGGGGTAAAATTGATAAAGCGTTGCAATATTTACATTTGCAACTTCAGCAATCCGCCGCGTGGTTAGCTTGTCAACGCTATTGGATGTAAGCAATGTCGATGCCGCATCGAGAATACGCTCCACACGTTGACGCGAGCGTTCCTGAGAAGGGCTGCGCCGTTTACTTATTGCTGCGTGGCGTTCAGAAGCCTGAAGTTTTGTCTTCGTTGTCATACCAAACAGAATAAAGGCCACGAGTTCGTTTTTATATACGTAGATAAACGTATAAAAGATATTTTTCACACGAATTCAGATAGATAAACCAATACTAAAATTCCGCCATCGAACACAAAAAAAGCCGTTCATAAGAACGGCTTTTTTATAAACATGAATAAAGAGTGCTTAGAGATCTTTTAGCCGATCCATCGCTTCTTCCAGATTAGATTTCACAGACATAAATTCATCCCTAAGGGTTCGCTTTTCCTGAACAACCTGTTCAGGCGCCCGTGCTACAAAATTTTCATTTGAAAGCTGCTTATCAATTTTAGCAATTTCCTCGAGCGTTTTTTCCATCTCTTTGTTCAGACGGGCCGTTTCCTGCTCAACATCGATGATACCTTCAAGTGGTAGAGCAAAGATTGCATCATCCAGAACAATTTGAATGGCACCCTTTGGTAAATCAGCATCGGTAAAATCTACAGAAGATAAACCTGCCAGCCACTTTACGACATCGCCGTACTGATTGACCTTGCCCTTCACAACATCAGTTCCGTCTTTGAGAAGAAGCGGAGCCTTTAGTTTTGGCGGAGTATTCAGTTCAGCACGCGTTGCCCGAATTTCAGAGATGAGCTTCATAACCCACTCCATCTCTTTTTCGACATCTGCATCCGTGTGACGCTCGTCAAATTTAGGCCAAGATGAAGAAATCAGAGGCGTAGCCCCTTCCCCGCCGATCGTTTCCCACAGCTCTTCTGTGATGTAAGGCATAATCGGGTGCAAAAGATGAAGTGTCTGCGCAAGTGTCCAGGCGATAGTCGCCTTGGTTTCCTTGATAACAGCCTCATCACCAGCCGCTAAAACAGGCTTGGTAAATTCGACATACCAATCACAATATTCATTCCAGAAGAAACGATAAAGAGCATTGGCAGCATCGTTAAAGCGGTAATCTTCCAAAGCCTTATCAACAGCCGCAGTAGCCGCGGCAACTTTGCCTACGATCCATTTATTGACGGGTTGCTGACAGCTCAAAGGATCAAAGGAAGGATCATATACAGCCTCATTCATTTGGCTGTATATGGCTGCATTCCAGAGCTTTGTGCCGAAATTCCTGTAACCTTCCACACGAGAAGATGCCAACTTGATATCTCGTCCCGGTGCCGCCATCGCTGAAAGCGTGAACCGGAGAGCATCACAGCTGTACTCGGAAATGACTTCGAGAGGATCAATAACGTTCCCCTTCGATTTGGACATTTTCTGGCCATTTTCGTCGCGAACCAAGGCGTGAATGTAAACGGTCTTGAACGGCACCTCTTTCATGAAGTGCATGCCCATCATCATCATTCTGGCAACCCAGAAGAAAATAATATCAAAACCGGTTACAAGAACATCGCCAGGGTAATAACGTTCCAGCTCAGCCGTCGTTTCAGGCCAACCTATTGTTGAGAAAGGCCACAGCGCAGAAGAGAACCAGGTATCCAAAACGTCTGGATCACGTGTAATTTCAACATCTTTGCCATAATGCGCAAGGGCCGCAGCTTTGGCTCCTTCTTCGCTTTCTTCAACGAAGATCTCGCCATCAGGACCATACCAGGCTGGAATTTGATGCCCCCACCAAAGCTGTCGAGAAACACACCACGGCTGAATGTTACGCATCCATTCGTAGTAGGTGTTTTCCCATTGCTTGGGAACGATCTGGGTTTTACCCGTTTCTACGGCTTCCAAAGCTGGTTTCGCGAGCGTAGCCGCATCAACATACCATTGATCGGTCAACCAAGGTTCAATTGGAACTCCGGAACGGTCGCCATAGGGAACAGAATTGAGGTGATCATCAATTTTGTCCAGCAAGCCAAGCTCTTCAATCTCAGCAACGATTTTCTTCCGGGCAACAAAACGTTCAAGCCCCTGATAGGCTTCCGGAGCATTTTCGTTTACTTGGGCAAACTTATCAAAGATGTTGATCATTTCCAGATTACAACGGCGACCAACCTCAAAGTCATTGAAATCATGTGCCGGGGTAATTTTCACAGCACCCGATCCCGTTTCAGGGTCAGCGTATTCATCAGCCACGATCGGGATCAAACGACCAACAATTGGCAGTTTAACTTTTTTACCAACAAGATCTTTATAGCGGTCATCATCCGGGTGAACGGCAACCCCCGTGTCGCCCAACATTGTTTCCGGACGTGTCGTCGCAACAACAATGTATTTACCGTCTTCACCGTCAATAGGATAACGGAAATGCCATAGCTTCCCGTTACTCTCTTTTTGAATAACTTCGAGGTCAGAAATAGCCGTTAAGAGTTTCGGATCCCAGTTCACCAGGCGTTTGTCTTTGTAGATCAGACCTTCCTTGTGGAGCTGGACAAAAACCTTTTGAACAGCAACAGAAAGTCCCTCGTCCATCGTAAAGCGCTCACGCGGCCAATCTGCAGAAGCACCGAGATGACGAAGTTGCTTTACAATCGCGCCGCCTGATTCCTCTTTCCACTCCCAAACGGAATTAAGGAATTTTTCACGGCCAAGATCGTGTCGGGATATCCCTTTTTCAGCAAGTTGGCGCTCAACAACCATTTGGGTAGCTATACCCGCATGGTCTGTACCTGGCTGCCAGAGGACATCGTGTCCCTTCATGCGCTTATAACGTACGAGAACATCCTGAAGCGTAAATGTCAGAGCGTGCCCCATGTGCAGATTACCAGTGACGTTTGGCGGCGGCATCATGATGGTGTAAGGATCGGCTGGAGAGTTCGGGTCAGCGGAAAAAGCTCCGGATTTTTCCCAGCGCTCGTAATGCTTTGCCTCAACTTTTTCAGGGCAATAGGTTTTGTCCAGCATTACTGGGTTCCTCTTAACTAAAAATTCGACGTGAAATTATGCTAGCAGTAGCTAGCAGTTTGGGAAGAAAAAAGAAAGACCGGGCCCTATAAAACTTGGGCCCGGGACATAAAAAGATCAGTCAGACTCTATAAATCTTCGGCCCGACGCACCATTTTCTTAATTTCTTCACGAACGATACGCTCAACCATAGGGCCGAGGCGGACATCAAGCCATGCCTTAAGTTCCGGAACCAATGCTTCACGTACGATATCTTCCAGTGTTTTTCCGGTCCCGATTGCCAGGGATCGCTGGACAACAGCTGCCCGTGCAATTTCAGACAAAGCTGAAGAAGTGGCATCCTGAGTGATTTCCTGAAGAATACTATCTGCATCGGGAGCGTCGAGTTCAATATCTTCACCGATATCAAGGTCTAAATCGACTTCTTCAATCTCTGGTTCTGACTCGAGCTCAGGTTCCGGCTCGGGCTCAGGTTCCGGCTCGAAGGATTCTTCTACTTCTTCAAAGGAAACCTCATCGATTTCCTCTTCAATTTCGATAACCTCTTCAGCTTCCTCTTCGGGCTCTTCCATTGATTCACGGAAATCATTCTCAATGGAGTCCTCAGGCTCGACAGGCTCCTCAACTTCAGCAACGATTTCTTCTTCCTCGACTTCTTCTGTCAAATCAAGAATATCATCATCTTCTGTTTCGGGTTCTTCTGGCGCAGCTTCTTCCGGGGCCTCACTTGCAGGTGTACCTTCCCCCTCACCTTCAGGATCGTCCTCAGAAATAATCCGGCGAATAGACGCCAGAATTTCTTCCATTGATGGTTCACCCTGGGCTTCTTGATCACTCATTGAAATGTTGTCCCACCGCTTCTTACACTGCCAACATAGTCTTTAACCGATACGAGATCGGTGCTGAAAGCTAGATATTATTGAAAAAGAAGGGCTTTTGCACGTCTATTTTTCAATTTCCAACCCAAACCATTTGTCACGAACCTTGTTATAGTCATCTGTTGGATCAAACAGGTTCACTGAAAGACCAATATGTTGGGCTGTCATTTGCCCCATAGAGTTAAGGACTTGATATGTTGCAACAACCTCATCTCGTTGAGCTCTGACAAGGTTTACTTGCGCATCAAGAAGTTCCTGCTCCGCATCAAGAACATCAAGAACCGTACGCTCACCAACTTCCTCTTCCTGACGGACACCTTCCAAGGCAATTTCTGCGGCATCAACTGCAGAAATAAAGGATTTTATTTGGGCTTGAGTACTAACCAAATTTTCCCAGGAAGACGTTCCTTGCTGCTCAACAGCTCTAACCTGTTCTACGATTTGGATTCTACGCTGATTAGCATTTTGCTTGGCTTGTCTCACCCGGCTACTAACAAGACCTTGTTGGTAAAGAGGAACAACAAGTTGAGCAATAACTTCGCCTGAAGTGCTGTCGATATCTTTACCTGAGGTTTCGTCTGATCGACTTACGCTCCCAACCAAAGAAAGTTCCGGATATAGCTCACCTGTAATTTCCCGAACTTCATTGTTGGATGCGAGTTCATTATATTTTGCAGCCAACAAAGACGGGTTATTTTCCGTGGCTACTGCCAGAAGTTCCGATTCTGAACTTGGTAAAACCGCATAGGGTGCTGGTTGATCAAGCACCCCAGACTCCCCGCCGACAACTTCTTCATAAACAGCTTTGGCTGTATTTAGTGTACCTTCAGATGCAATCCGCTGCGCCGTTGCCGTCGAATATCTGGATTCTGATTGGGCAACGTCCGTTCTTGTTAACTCACCGACTTCGAAGCGATCTTTGGTTGCTTCCAACTGACGAGCCAAAACTTTTTCATTATTAATGTTAAGTTCCAGGATCGCCTGTTCACGCCAAACATTTGCATAGGCTGTTACTGCTTGAAGAAGAACGTCCTGCTCGACGGATGTAACAGTGGCACGCTGTGCAAGCACCAGATTCTCAGCTTGCTCTGTCGCGGCCTCGGTTCTTCCTCCACGATAGAGTGATTGTGATACCTGTAGAGTCGCATTAAGCGGCTGCGTTGTATCATCACTATTACTTGTCGGAGTATCTGTGTCTGTTCTACGTAATCCAGCCGAAGTAGAAAGTGTAACTTCAGGACGCCAGTTCGATAAAGCTTGAGGCACGCCCTCATTAACTGATTTCAAACCAGTTTGGGCACTGGAAAGGGTTGGGTTTGTTTCATAGGCCTGGGTAAGGGCTTCATTAAGGCTCTGTGCACTCGCACCAGACATGACGCCGCCACACATGGCTAAGCTGATCAAAGCACTTCTCGCCAGTAGGTTTTTTTTGGTGTTTCTAAATTTAAAAATCATGTCTTTTCCAATTAAACCTTAATCGATTCCAACTTAACAGATAATACAAGCGCTCAAAATTACACGTAGGATACACTCGAAATAGAAAAATAAGGCTCTTCTCCGCTTTGTTGAGTAGAAAAAGATGCCGACCGCCAAGTAACCTGTTGATATGTATGGTTTCTGATAACTTTACATAGAGCAGGTATATGACAATCAACATCTCGCAGCATATTTTAGGCCTCAAAGGGCAACGTGTAAATGAAATTAAACTGGATGACGGCGGTGTTAAGATTGTCATTCACTGCAGCCGAGACGCGCGTAGGAGGGCTATAGACCCTGCTACAGGCCAGAAGGGAAGCATCAACCAGCATGTCCGCCGACAAGTAAACGACATCCCCCTTTTTGGGTATCCTTGTGTGGTCGAGATTGAGCTGGCGCAGGTTTATATTAACAAGGGCGAACGCCGCATTGAGGGGTGTGATTTTGTTGATAAAGGGTGCCGTTTCACTCACCGATTTTGCCGACTGATCAGTGGATTATGTCGGCATATGTCTATTCAAGCGGTTTCCAGACATTTGGATATACGATGGGAAACGGTCAAGAATATCGACAGGGCATACCTTATTGAAACTCTCCCTACGCTTGATCCTGCAGAGCTAACTGGCTTGGAATATATTGGTGTAGATGAAGTTGCCCGGGCGAAAGGTCATGACTACATGACGGTGGTCTACGATATGGTTGGCGGTCATCTGATCTGGGTTGAAGCAGGCCGAACTGCCGAGGTTTTTTCAAGGTTTTTGAAACAACTGCAACCAGATACAGCCTGCAAAATAAAGGCCGTAGCGATGGATATGGGGCCTGCCTACCAAAAGGCTGTCAGAGAGTCCTTGCCGTTGGCCGACATAGTATTTGACCGTTTCCACGTCATGAAAAACTACAGCAAAGCTATCCATAATCAGCGTCGACTTGAGTTCAGAAAGGCCGATCCAAGTGGTAAAGAGTTGATGAAAGGGACACATTATCTGTTGCTCAAAAATGCGGATAAGTTGAGTGAAAAACAAAGTGACAAGCTGCAAAGGTTGCTGGAGAGCAATAGCAACCTGAATGCACTTTACGTCTTGAAAGAACAGCTTCAGCTGCTGTGGAGTGCCGCTTCATTTGAGGCGATGGCGGAGCAACTGGAACGTTGGTGCCTGATAGCAGATCAGTCACAGATGCTCTATCTAAAAAAGTTCGCGAAATCCCTACGGAAACATTGTGTGGGCATCTGCAACTACGCCAAACACAAGCTCACAAGCGCCAGGATAGAGGCTGGTAATGTCAGTATAGGAATGATCCGTAAGCGAGCCAGAGGCATCAAGGATACCGAATACTTCAAACTCAAAATTAGACAATCATCCATTCCAGATAATCAATCTATGCTCTATTTGAAATCCTAAATCTACTCAACAAAGCGGAGAAGTGCCTCCTAAATCTACTCAACAAAGCGGAGAAGTGCCAAAAATAATACTTAGATCTTAAACCGGAACTTAAAACTGGCGCAGAAAGCGCCAGTTAAAAAGGTAGTCTACAATAACGGTAAAGCAAGGGTAACTTGTAATATGCTTTACTTTAGAAGCTAAAACCTTCTTCAGCCTCAAAACCTGGTAGCAAAGGTGTATTTGCATCAAAAACAATACGGCCTGAAACATTGCCGGCATGCTTTTCCATAAGGGTTACACGACCAAGATATTGTTTATCTCCAGCTTTGGAGTCATGAACGACTGCGATTAGGCGGCCCTTCTCAGCTAATTGATCGATTAAAGAAGCAGGTATATCTGCAACAGCACCGCCAAAGAGGATAAGATCGTAAGGCGCCTGTTTAGGATACCCATTATTAAGGTCTGCTTTTACGGCAACAGCGTTCTCTGCTGACTGAGAGGCAAAGATTTCGTTCATTTTATCAACAAGGTCGTCTTCACTCTCGAGTGCGACAACTACATTTACGAGCTTAGATAAGACTGTTGCTGCATACCCGGTACCCGCGCCAACAACCAGAGCAGTTTCATTTTCTTTTGGATCAAGAAATTGAAGCATACGCCCAAGTATCATTGGCTCCATTAAGTACCGCCCATGACCTAGGGCAAGATCTTCATCTACGTAGGCGATGTGTTTAGATACTTCAGGCACATACTCTTCGCGTGCAACACTCTCAAAGGCATCAAGAACACCAGAGTGCGTGACTTTATTTGTACGCAATTGGCAGTTGACCATATTAAGGCGAGCTTGTTCAAAGTTGATCATAATTTGAAAGACCGATTATTAAATAGAAATTTTGTGGGATCATAGCCAAGAGAACCCGAGCTTTCCAGATAAAGTATCTCTTTTGAGCATTTTATTTCTAGTTAAAGCCCCTCATAAGAGATATTTAGCGCAAGATTGATGTCTGGATTTTGGAATCGAGATTGAGACCTTGACCTCTTCATTCACTCCCACTATACACTGCGGCACTGCCTACGAATTATATTCGTCCGGATGGCCCGGTGGCAGAGTGGTGATGCAGAGGACTGCAAATCCTTGTACGTCGGTTCGATTCCGGCCCGGGCCTCCAACTTTATCTTTTCCCAGCTAAACAAGTTCCAATAAATCACCCTCAAACACTTGAAATCGTTTTTTCTTCAGTAACAACCTTTAGAAACAAACCCGAATTGCTGTGTCGTAAGACAATGAGCTCCAAAGTTCATTTCCACACGAACTTAATCATAGAATCAGCGGGGATTATTAGAATCTAAATTCGACTCTCTTCGTGAATCGCTGCTAAAGACTAGGGTTCAAGCCATTGATTTAAAAGAAACAAAAAAAAATCAAAAAAAATACATAAAAGCCATTGCCAGCTTCTAAGACCGCTGTTATAACCCATCCCAACGCCGCAGAATACAGCGTAAAACACTGATCCGCGATAGCTCAGTTGGTAGAGCAGGTGACTGTTAATCACCCTGTCGCAGGTTCGAGTCCTGCTCGCGGAGCCATTTTAAAAACCCCTGACTGATATTTTCAGTCAGGGGTTTTTCTTTGCCATTAGAATCGAACAATACACGGATCAAGAAAAATTCATCTTTGTAATTCTCCTTTTCGTTAGATAAAATCATGTCATTGTTAACTATGTTTTTTTAAGGCCTACGTGGCGACAGAGATATGCCGTTAAAAAAAATTCTTACTGCTGTAGTTTTTATATATTCCCTCCCGCTATTTTCGCTTGAAACTCAGGCGGGTGGCATCGAATTCGCGAGAGCAGCTCAAGAAGCGCAAGAGTATGGCGATAGAGAGTTAGCTATAAAATACTACACAGAAGCCCTTGATGAAGGAGATCTCTCCGCAAAGCATCAAGCCTATGTCTACAATAATAGAGGCATACTCTTCCAAGATCTGAATAATGCGGATGAGGCTGAGAGTGATTTTGAAGATTCTGTCAGATTACTTCCGAGCTATAGTGATGCTTATTTTAATTTGTCGAGCTTGTTATCTTCGCAAAAACGATATGATGACGCTCTTGCCCTCTTAAATACTGCCTTAACGATTAGCCCAGAGGATGCAGAACTCATTCTTAAGCGTGGCATTATTTACCGAGAATTAAACGAGATTGAAGCCGCCCTTCAAGATATTTCACAGGCAATTCTTATTAAGCCCTCACTCGGCTCGAAGCTTATTGATCAAAGTAACGTATATTTCGGCACTTATATTGAAAGCGCCACGATCGAACATTTTATTTCCATTTTATCGGATGAGCCAGCTTCGCTGGATGGTTATCTTAATCGGGCAAAATCTTACTTAAGCGCAGGTTTTTTTAAACGCGCCCTGGCCGATACTGAATATGTCATCGAATTAGAACCAAAATCATTCAAAGCCTATGAAACAAAAGCAATTATTTTGTATAGTCAAGGTGCTTACGACAAGTCCATAAGGGCTTTTGATAACGCCCTACACTTTGCCCCGAATAATGCTGAAATATTTTATAACAGAGGAAGATTATACAAAAGCTTGGGCGACAACAATAACGCCTCATTTGATTTTCAAATGGCTTTTAGCATCAAACGATCAGAGAAAAAATATCGTAAAGAACTTAGGGAATTGGGCCTGATTAGGTAGCTGTTATTTTGTCGAAAAATTATTTTTTATCGAACAGCTTAAGAATACGCCTCTGCTGAGTGACATTAAGCGTAGGCCATATTTTATCCATATTTGTTTTTGCTTCCGTTGCCCCTGATAGATACGCGCGGCCATACCAAATATATGCAGCTTCTTTGGGATCCAATTCTTTTGTAGATTTTGGCATCATGCCCTGAACATACATCCAGGCGAGAAGCTCCATTGATTCTTTATCACCGGATTCTGCCCGTTTTGTCAGGTCTTTAAGATCCTTTTTATACAGAGTTCCTTGTTGAATGTTTTTAGCGACCCCAATTTTGCTTTCCAAAAGGATCGCAGCCTTAAGCATTCTTTCGGCTTCAGCTTTTTTTCCTGAATCCAGATTATCTCTGTAGGTTCCAAATGAATCCTGAATATTGATTTTTTTTGGCAAGCTGTCACACCAGGAAGGAGGTGTATAATCAGCGCCACACTGATCCCAGTTCTGTAGCCGTGCAGCAACCTGCCAGTCCCGAGAAGGATCTGACATGTCCAAAGCTTGAGCACTATCCATTTGATTCGTAAGAAGAATCGACGCGGATATCACACCTGCAGCCAAAGGCGCTATATTACGTAACTTTACCATGGTTGGTATCTTATCCCAGCAAACCTAAGATTATGTAAAGAAATATAGCCAAAAATAATTCAGTTTTGAAGTAACATCTACTTCTAATTACTTCCGATTTTATCGTTCTAACCGTACACTCCTATTTGGGGATGGCTATTAACTAGTCAAACTAATGGAAAATACATGAAGGCAGAGCATACAGAATCGCTGGAACGGGTAAACCAAATATGGGTTGATGAAGGCGTTACATTACATAGAAACTATTTGGATGGCCGTACTGGCGGTATCCGCTTGTTTCTATCGTTCAAAAACGCCCGAAAATTAAATTTTACCGATAAGATTCTTGATACCGCCGAGATGGTGGGATCAGAATTAGCAGATGCAAACTTCAATAACACAAGTCTTGCACGGGCAAATTTGTTTGGCGCAAACCTAAGTGGCGCAGAAATGCGTCAATGTACACTTGATAAAAGCGACCTACGCGGTGTCTGCCTGGAGAATGCCGACCTTGAAGGCGCATCATTGACCTCCGCAGATATCCGAAACGGTTTTATCCTCGTTAGACAACCGGATGGAACTTATGTTCCTGTCAAAAATGATGAGGCGAGTAATTTTGATGGCATTAATTTAAAAGGTGCAGATCTAAGTGACGCTAAGTTGGGTCGTGTAATTGGAAGAAGAACAAACCTTACCAACGTGAACTTCAAAAATGCAGACTTAACTGGTGCGGTTATGGCTGACTCAAACGTAAGTGGTTCCATTTTTACTGGTGCCGACCTTACAAACGCAGATTTAAGTGGATGTATATTTCATGGTGCAAACTTAAGTGGTGCCCTCCTCAACAATACCAATCTTGAAGGTGCAGATTTAACCGCAGCTCACTTTAATAACAACGATCTGGTGTATGCAAACACTGTGGAAACCAGCCTTCCCAAAAGTATTGAAGCCTTAGATAAGACCTTAAGAGATATTTTGGAAGAACACATGCTGTGGATCAATTCGTTGGGGAGAAGTGGTACACAGGCCGATCTATCAAAGTACGATCTCCAGGCTACGGATCTCGCAGGAATAAATCTTCAAGCCGCAGAGCTTTCATTTTCAAATATATCTAACTGTACATTTCTTGCCAGTCGATTGAACATGGCAAATATGAAGAATGTGATCGCTCTAAATAGCGATTTTAGTGATGCTGATATGCGTGGCGTTAAATTAGAGAACGCAAATTTAACTGGCGCAAGCCTCAGGCATTGTCGTTTGTCACCAATGAACATCTTGGGCACCCAAGGAAATAAGGTTAATGCCAATCTAAGAAGTTGTTGTTTGGACCAAACTGATATGGAGAATGCCGATCTAAGTCATGCAGATCTTTCAGGATCCAGATTTCGCCTTGCAAACTTGGCAAATACCAACCTATCAAATGCCATTTGTGTTGATGTGGATTTTACAGGGGCAGATCTGAGAACAGCAAACCTTGAAGGGGCAGATCTAAGAGGATGCAAAGGATTAGTTCTACCATAACCAAAATACAACACTTAAAATTTGTGATTAATTTATTTTCACAATAAATCTTGTTTTTATTTAATTGAGATCATAATTTCAAAACATGAGCAAAGATACAAACATCATTAATGCCTTAAACGACCATGGCAACATTGAAATCATCGAGAAAACCACCCCTTTTAAAGGGTATTTTCAAGTTGATTCCTACCGTTTCAGCCACAGTCTTTTCGAAGGAGGCATGTCTCGAGAAATTGTAAGAGAAGTTTTTGAGCGCGGCCATGCAGCTGCGGTTTTACTTTATAATGCATCTACAGACGAAGTCATTCTTATTGAGCAATTTCGGGTCGGTGCTTATGCAGCTCAGATGGCACCCTGGCTCCTCGAAGTTGTCGCAGGCATTATAGAACCAGGAGAAACAGCAGAAGACCTTGCTCATAGAGAAGTCATGGAAGAATCCGGTTGCAAGATTGGCCAGTTAGAGAAAATCGGTAACTTTCTTATGACTCCCGGCGGAAGCTCTGAAACAATTACACTGTTTTGCGGCGAGGTTCTCGATCAAGAAATTAAAAACTCTTATGGCCTAGATCATGAGGGTGAAGACATACGCACACACATACTTAAAGCCGCGGAATCTTTCGAATTATTGCGTACCGGAAAAGTAACAAACGCAATTACGGCCATTGCTCTACAATGGTTGGAGTTGAATAATGACCGCATAAGAACTAAATGGTCATCAGATCAAGTTTCAAAATGACTTTAAGACACCCCCTAATACTAACACCAGTGGACAACGAGCATGGATATTCGCGACGGTTTTATTGACAGCATTGGCAACACACCTCTTATTCGCCTTAAAAAAGCGTCAGAGGAAACTGGTTGTGAGATCTTGGGGAAAGCAGAATTTCTAAACCCCGGTGGATCTGTAAAAGATCGCGCAGCATGGGCGATTATTAAAGATGCCGAAGAAAAAGGCATTCTTAACCCTGGTGGCGTCATCGTTGAAGGCACAGCAGGTAATACTGGTATTGGGCTTGCCTTGGTAGCTAGAGCGCGCGGATACCGTTGTGCGATTGTCATTCCTGAAACTCAGTCTCAGGAAAAAAAGGATATGCTTCGTATTTGTGGTGCAGAACTCTATGAAGTCCCGGCAGCACCATACAAAGATCCCAATAATTACGTTCACTACTCCCAACGCTTGGCCCAAGAACTCGCGGGCACGGAACCCAATGGTGTAATTTGGGCAAATCAGTTTGATAACATCGCCAACCGCCAGGGCCATATTGAAACGACGGCTCAGGAAATTTGGAAACAGACTGATGGTAAAGTCGACGCGTTTGTCTCTGCTGTCGGCACAGGGGGCACATTGGCTGGTGTTTCTCTTGGTCTCAAAGAGCACAACAAGGATATTGTCATCGCTCTCGCCGATCCTCATGGCGCTGCCCTTCATAACTACTATAAACATGGTGAGCTTAAAGCTGAAGGATCTTCCATATCTGAAGGCATTGGCCAGGGACGTATTACTGCCAATCTACAAGGCGCAGTAATCGATGAGTCTTTCCGTATCAGTGATGGCGTTGCAATTCCGCTTATTTTTGATCTTTTTGAGGAAGAAGCGCTTTGCCTTGGAAGCTCAAGCGGCGTCAATATTGCTGGAGCAATCGAGCTTGCGAAAAAAATGGGGCCAGGCCATACCATCGTAACAATGCTTTGCGATCTGGGGACACGCTACACCAGTAAGCTCTATAATGCTGAATTCCTGCAGCAACACGATTTACCAGTGCCTAAATGGGTGTCATAAGGCGTTAAAGGCCCTCTGACCTCTGGTTCGACTAATTAAAAGGCTGCCTCAAGGCAGCCTTTTTTATTGTAAGGGGACAAAGTTTTCATAAAAATCGGTACCTTATCACTACAACATTGGGATTCACCGTGATAGCTTTGACCTCCGGGAACAATAATCCCAGCCGAATGACTTTCTAACGCTTTTCCGACCGAGGTATCCAATGGACTTACTCTTCTACAAAGACGCATATTTAAAATCATGTGAGGCCAATGTTACCTTTTCTGAGGATGGGACAATCCGCTTAGATCAGACGATTTTCTACCCAACGGGTGGAGGACAACCAGGAGACAGTGGTTGGATTGAGCTTGAAACAGGTGAAAAAATTCAAATCTTAGAGGCTAAAAAAGGCGAAAGTCATGAAGACGTTGTTTTATTCATGCAAGAGGACACCCCTCTTCCCGCCGTCGGATCAAAAGTAACAGCCCATTTGGACTGGGAGCGTCGCCATGCTCATATGAAGATCCATAGCTGCCTGCACCTACTTTGTGCTTCGGTTGTCGGGGGCGTCACAGGGGGACAAATATCTGCAACAAAAGGGCGGTTGGATTTCAATCTTCCAGATACTGCAATTGATAAAATTGCTCTGGAAACGAAGATCAACCAACTTATTGAAGAAGACCATTCAATCACAATGGACTGGATTACGGACGAAGAGCTCGACAACAACCCTTCAATGGTTCGTACGATGTCAGTAAAACCGCCTCGTGGTTCTGGAAAAATACGTCTGGTAAAAATTGGTGAAGAAGTGGATCTTCAACCCTGTGGTGGAACTCACGTAAAATCGACGGGTGAAATTGGAAAAATAAAAATAGGTAAAGTTGAAAACAAAGGTAAGCAAAACCGACGTATCAACCTAACTTTTGCTGATTAAAAATAAGGGATTCTGCCAATGAGTGATGGATTAAATTCAACTGTTTCAACCCAATGGTTGGCTGATCACCTTTCAGCACCAGATGTACGCGTTGTTGATGGAACTTATTATCTACCCAATGAAAATAAAAATGCCCGGCAACTATATGAAGAACAACACATAGAAAATGCTGTTTTTTTCGATATCGATGATATCTGTGATGAGGGCAATCCTCTCCCCCACATGATCCCTTCTGATATCAAGTTTGCCTCGCGTGTTCGGAAACTTGGATTGGGTGATGGCAACAGAATTATCGTTTATGATCAAAGGGGCCTATTTAGCGCCGCTCGGATTTGGTGGATGTTCAAACTTTTCGGCCATAAAGATGTCGCGGTTCTCGACGGCGGACTACCGAAATGGCTAGAAGAAAATCGCCCGGTTGATGATAATAAGGTTTATCCGGGTGAGCGCCATTTCACACCAAGGTTCAACAGTTTCCTGGTTCGAGACAAAGGGCAAATGCTTAAGAACCTAGATACCAGAAAAGAGCAAATAATCGATGCCCGTGCTGCTGGTCGTTTCACAGGAGAAACCCCTGAACCACGGGAAACATTACGCTCCGGCCATATTCCCGGAAGTTTGAGCCTCCCCTTCACAGAACTTCAGAATGATAAAGGTGTCCTTAAATCATCCCAAGAGCTTCGCGTAATCTTCGAAAAAGCAGGCGTTGACTATTCCAAACCAATAGTAACCTCTTGCGGGTCTGGTGTAACCGCCGCAGTCCTAAGCCTGGGACTGGAATTAACCGGACACAAAAATATATCCCTTTATGACGGGTCTTGGACCGAGTGGGGTCAAGAAGGTGAAACCCCTGTGGATATAGGTACCTAAAGAATTACTTTTATCCCAGCCACTTGAAACACCCGTTTTCGTTCCAAATTTAAACACTTTGGAGGCAATAAAAGTAGTACGGCAAAAATAATGAGCAGAACAACGACCCCGGATGTGAAATTAAGTGGAGCTGCGAGCTCAAACAATATCAACGCCCGCTTTATATCCGGAAGTATTTTAAAGCACGTCATTTATATGACGGCTGCAACTTCTGTTGGGTTGATGTCGATATTTTTTGTTGAGTTGGTTGATATGTATTTTATCAGCCTTCTTGGGGAAGAAGTACTTGCTGCGGCAATCGGCTTTTCCGGCGCAATTACTTTCTTTGTTTTTTCGATAAGTATTGGTCTGTCGATTGGCCTCGCTGCTGTCGTGGCACGAACAATTGGTGCTGGGAATGGTGAACAAGCCAAAAGCGTTATTTTTAACGGCCTGTTGATTTCCTTCCTACTCATGACATTGATTGCCATTCCAGTCTTCATTTATGCACGAGAACTCTTAAGCCTGGTTGGTGCAGAGGGAAAAACCCTGGAATATGCCCTCAAATATATGCATATCGCGATCCCCTCTCTCCCCGTAATATCCATTGGTATGTCAATGGGTGCCGTACTACGGGCGATTGGCGCAGCGAAGGAGTCGATGATTTCGACCGTTATCGCCGGCATCGTTAATGTAATTCTCGATCCAATCTTTATCTTTGTTTTAGATCTACACATAGAGGGTGCCGCTTATGCAACCCTAGTTGCACGACTGACCATGGCTCTCGTCGCAACCGTTATACTAGCTCGCCAAATGGGGATCAGCGTATTCAAACCCCACGGGGGTTTGACACGTGACATTACTTCCATCTCTAAAATTGCGATCCCTGCTGCATTAACAAGTCTTGCAACTCCCTTTGCAAACTCCTATGTCACCCTTTCAGTTGCTGAATATGGTGCAGATGCGGTCGCTGGTCTCGCGATTATCAGCCGCATCACACCTTTTGCTTTTGCAGCTGTTTTTGCTCTATCTGCCGCTTTAGGGCCGATTGTGGGACAAAACATCGGCGCAGGACTTAATTTAAGGGTCCGTGAAGCCCTTACCAGCTCGCTATTTGTCATCATAGCAGTAGTCTCTGCGACCTCGCTCATTATGACGCTGACATCAGACCTCATCGCTTATCTGTTTAATACAACCGGGCAAAGTTCCGAGTTATTGATCTTTTTCTGTGTTTTCACATCCTGGAGCTTTATTTTTACCGGTGCGCAATTTATCGCCAATGCTGCCTTCAACAACATGAATAGAGCAACTTGGTCAACTTTTGCAAACTGGAGTAAGGCGACACTCGGGACAATTCCGTTCATCTGGATTGGTGGGAATATAGCTGGAGCAAAAGGCATTATGGCAGGCCAAGCCGTGGGATCTATTATCTTTGGTGTCATTACGATCGCTGTTGCCTATTATATTGTAGATCGCCCGGCAAATAAGGTTGGCCCAAGATATTTTGGTGCTATGCTTCCAGCTGTTCTATCTCAATTTGGATGGCAAAGGTTTCTCGAAGAACGCTGGAGCGTGGATCATAAGAACGGGAAAGATTAATCAACGTAGAAGCAGAAGTTCTCAGGGGTGGAGCATATAAAAATGGTCAATAAAGATGATAATGGTTCAAATTTTACGGGCGAAAAACTTGAGGTAACAATAACCTCTCTGGAAATGTTTGAGCGCCCGTCAAACCTGATGCTTAACTCCCCCCATGGACATAAAACCTCCCTTATAAGAGCTTATGATCCTACTGTTTCATTTTACCGCTATCTCTACAACACTGTTGGCGCACCTTGGTTGTGGTGGGAACGCCGCACGATGTCAGACGAAGATTTAGCCAAGGTAATTAAAAATCAGGATGTAGAGGTTTACGTGCTCTACTTTGATGGGGTGCCTGCTGGATATGCCGAACTAGATCGCAGAGAACACCCCGTTATTGATCTCGCTTATCTTGGTTTAATCCCCGAATTTGTTGGATGTAAATTGGGTCCATACCTACTTTCATCTATGATCGATATAGCCTGGAGTTACGAACCCAAACGTCTCACCGTTAATACCTGTACCCTAGATCACCCTAAAGCGTTGGGTGTTTATCAAAAGTGCGGTTTTAGCGTTTATGACCAAAGCTCAAAATTGATTGATGATCCCCGGTTAAATTCAGTCTCCTCATTTAAGACCGAAGGCTAGAAGCTAAAGTTAAATGACCCCCGGCAAAGCCGGGGGCTTAAGCGGGTGAGCCCCTTAAAGGGGCAAATTGGGAACCGCTAAAGCGGTTATGGATTGAATATATCCATTTGGTCAAAGTACTTATCACGCTCTTCTTGCGTTCTGATATACTCCCTCACCATCTGTTCATCGAGCCCTACAGTTGAGACGAAATATCCACGGGCCCAAAAATTTTCACCCTTGAAATTCCGTGCTTTATTTTTGAATTTTCGAGCTATGGCAATCGCGCTTTTTCCTTTTAGGTATCCAACGACTTTTGAAACAGCATGTTTGGGCGGTATGCTGATACACATGTGAATGTGATCCGGCATCAAATGGCCCTCCTCAATCTTACTTTCGCGATGCCCGGCCAGTTCATGGAAAATTTCACCAAGATACTGACGTAGGTTGCCATAGATAACTTTTTGCCTGCGTTTAGGGATGAAAACCACGTGGTATTTACAATCCCATCTCGTATGTGCAAGGCTTTTGTAATCTCTCATCGGCTAATTCCTTTGTTATTTTGGTCAATAAACAAAGAAATGTAAGACCGTGGGAACGGTCAAACCATTGAGAGTCCCCCGGCATAGCCGGGGGTTTACCGGATTAAATTACCTTATTTATAAGTCTCACGATGTGAGTATGGCGTAATTACCTAATCACCAATTAGCTGCTCGATGGGATCACGCGGAATGGGGAATGCGCTATTCTCCCCAAAATGTCGTTGATAGATTTCCTTATAGTTACCGTGTGTTTTGATTACCCGATAAGCCCACTGTCTATCTAACCCGAGCGACAAACCAAGATCACCCTTTAAGCCAAGTAATTTTTGTACCGCTTCGTTTGTTGTTGTCGAGGCGATGATATCGATATTTTTAGAGCTGATATTCCCGATTTCAGCCTCAAGCAAAACATGCCCAAAAGAACTGGTGATATTTACCCACTCCTTGTCACTTGTTGATACCAGAATTCCTAATGAATCTTTTGTAGAAGATTCCCTAAGAATATGAGCCTGGGGAAATTTTGATAAAATCTTCTGCTTAAATTGTCGTAGATTAACCCGGGGTAAAGCGATGGCCTTACAGTTGTGCTTTAAAGTCATTTCTAATAACTGTTCAGGAGTTTCATAGCTGATAACACTAAAGCTAATCTGCTGTTTTTGTCCGAGAACAGCTAACCCACTTTTATTTACTTTGTTATTAAGTGTGCATATGCGGTTACCGCTTAGTCTAATAAAATTTTTCTCCCCATTTGGTTTTAAAACTCTTACTCCATTGATTAATAAAGGGGCTGACAGAATTGATTTTTGACTTTTATCAAAACGGTCCCTCCCAGCCAACATAACGAGATCAACCTTACCATTATTGATGTAATCGTGTTTTTTCCCGTTGGGGATTGGGATTATTTTAAGCGCTTTACGATCCTGAAAAAGGGCTACCGTCAAAGCTTGGCAATACTCTCTAGCCGCACTCTCAAGTGGATTTTTAAAGCCTAAGAACGGCTCGATTTTTTCAATGCCACAACGTAGATATCCTCGATCTTCAATCGTATCACGGATGGGGCCAGCAACGGCGTCCCCCATGCTAATCCAGAGAAAAATCAACGATAGGCATAATTGAGCCATTCGACCAAAATTGAACAAATTGAACACCCTAAGTTATTTTAAAAGTCCCAAATTACATTATCCACTCATTCAATAATTTGTATAGATTACTGTTAAGTTTACACAAAAAAAGCGGCTGCAAAATGCAACCGCTTTTTCAATAGAACGTATGCCGTAAAA
Source organism: Kiloniella sp. (assembly GCF_965205715.1). Taxonomy (GTDB): domain Bacteria; phylum Pseudomonadota; class Alphaproteobacteria; order Kiloniellales; family Kiloniellaceae; genus Kiloniella. Next base: position 75,722 of record NZ_CBDBHW010000002.1, read on the forward strand.
ACTAGTGGGCCAGGATTTGGCTCAAGAATTTTTGAGTTCGTTCGGATTGAGGATTATTGAAGAACTCTTCGGGTTCATTTTCTTCAATAATTTCTCCCCCATCCATAAAGATCACTCTATCGGCAACTTTACGCGCGAAGCCCATTTCGTGGGTAACACACAGCATTGTCATACCGGTTTGAGCAAGCTCAATCATTGTGTCGAGAACTTCCGCAATCATCTCTGGATCAAGAGCCGAAGTCGGCTCATCAAACAGCATGATACGTGGGTTCATACAAAGTGAACGGGCAATCGCAACACGTTGTTGCTGGCCACCAGAAAGCTGACCTGGGAATTTGCCTGCCTGATCTGGAATTTTAACGCGTTCCAGATAATGCATCGCAATTTCTTCTGCTTCTTTCTTCGGCATCTTGCGAACCCAAATCGGTGCAAGAGTACAGTTTTCAAGAACAGTCAGGTGCGGGAAGAGGTTAAAGTGCTGAAAGCACATACCAACTTCACGGCGGATCGCATCAATATGCTTGAGGTTACCTGTGAGCTCGATGTTATCAACGATGATATCACCTTGCTGGTGTTCCTCTAGACGGTTGATACAACGAATCAACGTAGATTTACCTGAGCCAGAAGGACCACAGATAACGATACGTTCACCGCGTTGAACCGTCAGATTGATATCTTTAAGTACATGAAACTGGCCATACCATTTGTGAACACCGTTCAACTGGATAGCCACCTCATCAGTTTTTTTCGAGGTATTGGCATTTGCATTACTCATAATACCAGGCTCCTTATCTTTTATGACCAGTGTGGAGTTTATTCTCAAGCCAGAGGCTGTAACGCGACATCGAGAAACAGGAAATGAAGAACAATAACGCGATAAACACGTAAGTCTCCGGCGCAAGTCCACGCCACTTAACATCGGCAACTGCCACCTGCCCAATTCCGATAAGATCGAAGAGGCCGATGATGGATACAAGTGTTGTATCTTTGTACAAACCGATAAAAGTATTCACGATTCCAGGAATAACGATACGAAGTGCCTGAGGGAGAATAATCAGACGCATGGACTGCCAGTAACTGAGACCCATCGCATCTGCACCCTCGAACTGACCTTTCGGGATGGCTTGAAGACCACCACGAATAACCTCGGCCATATAAGCAGAGGAGAACAGTGCAACACCGATCAGGGCACGAAGCAGTTTATCGAAGTTCACGCCTTCCGGCAGGAACAACGGCAACATATTCGAAGCCATAAACAAAATGGTGATCAACGGTACGCCACGTACAAACTCGATAAAACAAACACAAAGCGTTCTAACGATTGGCATATTTGATCGACGTCCAAGCGCCAATACGATACCGATCGGGAAAGAAGCAACGATCCCAGTAACACCGAGAACAAGAGTAAGTAACAGACCGCCCCAGTTTGAACTGTCTACAGTTTCCATACCCAAACCACCGCTTAAAAGGAAAAAAGCAATGAACGGGAAAAGTGTTGAAAACAGTAGGAACTTCCCACGATGTGGAATTTTGTCAAACAGTACTGGTACTATTGCAATTAGCATTAGTACGAAAGTTAGGTTCGGTCGCCAATACTCAGATTTTGGATATAGGCCGTACATAAACTGGTGGAAACGATCACCAATAACAAGCCAACAAGCGCCACCCAATGTACAATCAGCTTTGGTTTCACCAACGAATGTTGCACCCGTCAGTGTCCAAAAAATAACTGTCGACAGTACATTGTAAAGGAAATAAAGAGCAAGGATTGTCAAAATTGTATTCCCAATAGAGGAAAACAATCTCTTCTTAAACCATGCAATCAGTCCTGCCTCTCCCAAAGGAGCCGGCAGATCCGGATGCTCGCCAGGAGCATATTGTTGTTCAGCTAAACTCATCTGCTCCTCCTATCTTTCTACCAAGCGTACGCGGTTATTATACCAGTTCATAACCATTGAAATCACCAAACTAATTGTAAGGTAGACCAACATGGTAATGAAGATAACCTCAATAGCCTGCCCAGTTTGATTAAGCGTAACCCCACCAAAAGACTGCACAATATCGGGATACCCGATGGCAACAGCCAGTGAAGAGTTTTTGGTTAAGTTCAAATACTGACTGGTCATTGGAGGAATAATCACGCGCAGAGCCTGAGGAAGAATAACCAAGTTCATCGTCCGGGCTGGGCGCAAACCCAATGCTTCCGCTGCTTCAGTTTGACCGTGCGATACAGATTGAATACCTGCACGAACTGTTTCTGCAATAAAAGCTGCAGTATAGAGACTTAACGCAAACCAAAGCGCGGTAAATTCAGGCTTGATGGAAACACCACCTTTGTAGTTGAATCCTTTTAATTCTGCGTATGCAAAATCAAGCGGGAACCCTGTCACCACAAATGCGAGGAGAGGTAAACCAACAATCATCGCCATATTTATGAGAAATACCGGATAGGTTTTACCAGTAGAATCCTGCGTTTTATGAGCCCATTTCGCAAAGATAAAGCTGGCAACTAAGCCAACGACAAGAGCGATAGGAACCAACATAAAACCATCACCAGGTAAAGGTTCTGGAAGGATGAGGCCACGTTTGTTTAGAATAAATGTCTCATTGAAAAAAGTCATACTCTGCTTAACAGCAGGCAATCCGAGGAAGATTGCGTACCACAGAAGAATTTGCAGTAACAAAGGAACGTTACGCGTCATCTCGACATAACAATAAACAATTCTACTTATCAACCAGTTGGGTGACAGGCGAAGAACACCTAGAAATACACCGAGTACGGTTGCTGCAACTATTCCCAAGAAGGAAACCAGAAGCGTATTGAATAGACCGACAAGGAATACACGACCATGCGTGTGTTGTGCGGTATATTCCATAAATGGGGAAATGGCGATGTCGTATCCAGCGGGGGCACTTAAAAAATCAAAACCGGTTTGAATACCACGTTTTTCAATGTTGTGCGCTGTGTTGAAGACGATGAATACGAGGAATGCGCCTAACAGGCCAATTACGAGTGCCTGGAAGAAAAGCGATCTAAACCGCTGATCCGAAAAGAGCGAGGCTCCACCCGACCCACGGGCATTTTGTGCAGTTTCAGCCGACATACTGCCTCCTAATGCTTATTTTTATTAAAATTAAAGCCTGATCATCCAAGGTAGGGGCAACCAAAAAGGGTACCCCTACACAAAGACGAATCAGGCTTTAATGTCTCGACTTAGCGCATTGGAGGAGCGTAAAGCAGACCACCATCTTTCCACTGAGCGTTGATACCGCGCTCAATGTTCAGAGTATCAGTAAGATTTCTTTTGAAAGACTCACCGTAGTTACCAACGTTTTTAATTACGTTGTATGCCCACTTAGTGTCCAGACCAAGCTGCTCGCCCATGTTACCTTCAACACCAAGAAGACGAAGAACTTCTGGGTTTGTAGAAGATGTCATTTCATCGATGTTTGCAGAAGTAACACCTAGCTCTTCAGCAATAATCATAGCGTTTAGAGTCCAGCGAGCGATATCGCCCCACTGTTGGTCACCGTGACGTACGAGTGGACCGAGTGGCTCTTTAGAAATGATTTCTGGAAGAACAACTTGCTCAGCTGGTGCTGCAAGTGTTGAACGAAGAGAATACAAACCAGAAGCATCAGTTGTGTAAACGTCACAACGACCTTCATCATATACTTTCGCGCCTTCTTCAGCTGTAGCTACTGGAACTGTTTCATATTTCATGCCTTGTGCACGGAAATAATCAGCAAGGTTCAACTCAGTTGTTGTACCAGTTTGAACGCAAACGGAAGCTCCGTCTAGTTCAGTTGCACTGGAAACACCGAGACTTTTGTTCACGAGGAAACCTTGACCATCGTAGTAGTTAACACCAACGAATTCAAAGCCGAGGTTAACATCACGAGAGAATGTCCAAGTAGTGTTACGAGCAAGCATATCGATTTCACCAGACTGAAGAACGGTGAAACGCTCTTTAGAAGTCGTTGGTGTAATCTTTACTTTCATAGGATCGCCGAAAACAGCTGCTGCAACTGCGCGGCATACTTCTACGTCAAGACCTTCCCATTTGTTGTCTGCGTTTGGAGCAGCAAAACCAGGTAGTGGTGTAGCAACACCACACTGTAGCTCACCGCGTGCTTTGACATCGTCAAGAGTACCAGCTTGTGCTGTAGCGGTCATAGCTGTGGCTGCTGCTGCTGCCACAAAAAGGACTTTTCCGAATTTCATTTTTTGTGTCTTCCCTGCTGTTTAACACGTTTATTGTTTGTTTAAAGACGTCGCAAACAGGACATCCCGATTATTTTTCATCGGCATACATTTTGTTCACCAACGCAATAAACATGTACTACCAGTAACCTATCGAAGCGGATCGGAAAACAGCATTTTTTACTTTGTTAGGTGACAATTTTTATTGAAATTATTTTACATCAATAAAATCAATATGTTGTAAGGAATGTCATAGTTAAAACTTTATTATTTTTTCACGAAAGAATTGTAAATACAGATTCAAAGTTTGGTTAATTTTTTAAATTCCCTTGAAATTTGTCCTCTCTGCGCCATCGAAAAACTGTTTTCAGAATCCTATTTTCTTAAAATTTCAGGCCGATCTAGTTCGATAACGGACTGATACTGAAGCCGATTCTTTAAAGTTTTCGACAGAGATTTATACCTGATTAGTCGACTATCACTTGCATTAGTGAAATTCTAAGAGGATGCTGCCCTACCATTTCCCTATCAGATACAAATTAATAGAGAACTTCATGTCCAAGAAAAACTTTTCGCAAGAAACAAAAATTACTTACCTTGGTAGAAACCCTTCTGATAATCATGGCGTCGTAAATCCGCCTGTCTATCATGCTTCGACCATTCTATTTAATTCTGTCGAGGAAATGGAAGCACGTGCTGCTGTTAAATTTGAAAAAGGTACCATCAATTATGGGCGACAAGGTACTCCTACAGTTTTCTCACTTGAAAATGCAATTGCAGAACTCGAAGGCGGATACGGAGCATTTTGTGTTTCTTCCGGCCTAGGCGCCATTACAACAGCAATTCTCAGTTTAGTAGAATCTGGTGACCACATTTTGGTAACGGATTCCGTTTATGCACCAACAAGAATGTTCTGTAATGACGTACTAAAACGCATGGGCGTGGAAACAACCTATTACGATCCATTAATTGGCAAAGATATAGATACCCTTATAAAGCCGAATACACGGCTTGTATTTACAGAAGCACCGGGATCCCACTCTTTCGAAATGCAGGACATACCAGCGATATCGAAAGCTGCTCACAGTAAGGGGGCTCTGGTAATTATGGACAACACCTGGGCAACACCTCTCTTTTGTAAGTCTTTTGAACTGGGTGTCGATATTTCAGTCCACGCAGGCACGAAGTATGTTGTCGGTCATTCCGATGCCATGCTTGGTCTCATTATTACGACGGAAGAATGTTATCAGAAGGTGAAACAAACCACCTTCCACCTGGGACAATGTTCTGGTCCAGATGATGTCTATCTCGCTCAGCGCGGTTTAAGAACAATGGCCGTGCGGTTAAAGCAACACCAAGAAAGTGGCATCAAAGTCGCGAAATGGCTGCAAAGCCGTTCAGAAGTATCTCGTGTGCTCCACCCTGCCCTACCTGAGGATCCAGGCCATGAAATATGGAAGCGTGATATGACAGGAGCGACCGGGTTGTTTAGCTTTATACTGAACCCAACCTCAAAATCTGCTATCAATGCGATGGTTAACGATCTTGACCTCTATGGTATAGGGTATAGTTGGGGCGGATACGAAAGCCTTATCCTTCCAAGTGATCCAAGCTCTATTAGAACAGCGACCAAATGGAATGCTGAAGGCCCGCTTTTAAGGTTACATATTGGCCTTGAAGATCCAGATGATCTCATTCGAGACCTTGAAGCAGGCTTTGAAAGAATGTCTGCGAATTAAAGATTGATGCAATGACCAAAGATTCTATGACGAATATTATTTCCGCTATTAAATTTGATAGCCAAGGCCTCGTTCCTGCCATAGCCCAAGACAGCGAAAGAGGCGATGTCGTAATGATGGCTTGGATGAACGAAGCCTCAATCAGAGAAACAATAAACAGCGGCCGCGTATGTTATTGGTCCAGATCACGACAAAGCTTGTGGAAAAAAGGCGAAACATCGGGACAGCATCAAGAACTTGTTGATTTTTTGATCGATTGTGACGGGGACACAGTATTATTGTTCGTAAAACAGCACGGAGTTGCCTGCCATACTGGGCGTCGAAGCTGCTTCTATCGATCGGTGCAACCAGATGGAAGATTAAAAGAGATTATGGATATAGAAAAAGATCCCACAGAACTGTATTCATCAAATAAGTAATCAAGTACATTGATTAAAGCTGCCTAGTATAAAAAACTAGGCAGCTTTTTTTTATGCCTTTTAATATGACTCCTGGCATAATCAAAAAATATGTGGTGCGTTCACCAATAAATCGAAATTAAACAGCATACTATATATAAATTTTAGCAGAGCATTAACTCATTACCTTTATCTTTTGCTGGTAATATGAATTAAGGCGGTAGGTTAATGAATAAAAATTCAGGTTCTGTGATTAGTGAAGAAGAAGCAGATAAAATTGCTGAAGGTGAGATGCACGACGAAGCAAGAGATGTTGCATCGAACCTTGAACTGACATTACAACAAGTACGCACAGGTGATTTAGATGGAAAGACTGCGGCTGAACGTTTAGCCCAAGATTCTTCCAACCTTAGATTTAAAGCAAAATCAGTTAATATCCCTGGATTAGCCGCTATAACTCACCGACTAGACGAATACCTTGGTGGGGTTACTGACCTTGAAGATCAAAATATAAAAGATCTTCAAACATATAGTGATAAAATTTCTGCACTTCTCGACGGCGAGGCAATGCCTACGGAGACAATTGCCGAAGTAGTGCGGTCCATGCCGCATAAAATTACCTTTAATGTAGAAGATATCGAAATCACCAACACCGAAGTTCTTTTGGTCATCCCCCAAAGAACAGCTGGGAAAGTTGTCGCAAGAGAACTCGAAGCCTGTGGGTACAGGGTTACATCCCTAACAGAACCTCTCGAAGCCATTACAATGATACTCGAGACAAAACCCGATTTGATTATCACATCCATGGTTATGCCAAGACTGGGCGGAGCTGATCTGGCTTGTGCCTTAAAGGCAATGCCTTCTACCAAAAAAACCCACGTTGCCGTTTTAACAAGTCTTGATCCAGATGACCCGGCAATGCAGGCTCTACCGATGAGCGTTGGTGTTATTCGACGGGGAAAAACCTTTGGCGATGACCTCGCTGACGTTCTTCAAAAATTTAATATCACATAATTATCAACTCACCATTGATCAATTTAAACCGCACGTTATTGTTAAGTATCAATACCCGCAATAATGTGCGGTTTTTAAATGGAGAATAAGTTATGTCAGATCAGGTACGCGCGTCACACATCCTTCTAATGTACGAAGGTTCAATGCGTTCCACAGCAACTCGTAGCAAAGATGCTGCAGAAGCTTTGATGAAAGATATTAAAGAACAAATCGCTGGCGGCGCATCATTTGCTGATCTTGCAAAAGAGCACTCTGACTGCCCCTCAGGCAACGATGGTGGAGATCTAGGACATTTTGGCAAAGGAATGATGGTTCCTGAATTTGAAGAATCAGCCTTTTCTATGGAACCAGGTGAAACGAGTGATCTTGTTGAAACATCATTTGGTTATCACCTTATCCAACGCACTGAGTAAGCGAAAATAAGCGAGTTCATATTAAACAACTTCTCTTGACGCGTATAATAAGGTTTGAGAGTTGTATAAGGAGGATCTAATTGCAGGATAGTTCGAAAGAGCGTCGCAGATTTCCACGTTATAATTGCGAATTGAAAGCACTTATAAATCTTGGAGAAAGTTGGGAAACTACTGAGTGCCTGAATATTTCAGGTGGGGGAATTTGTTTTTCTACGCGATTAAGGCCTGCACTAGACAATACCATTAAAATACACATCGATAACTTTGGCCGATTTGAAGGTATCGTCTTAAGACACATGAAGGATGGTTTTGCGGTTCAATTGAATGCATCAGAATTTATAATGCAGCAATTGGCAGAACAGCTTTCTTGTGAACTCGTTGATTAAGAAAATAAAAAAAGCGGGGAATCTCTTCCCCGCTTTTTTTTTAGGATGCGAACAGCTTAATCAAAAAGCGCATCAATATCATCTTGGGTAATACCCTCGTTCTCAGCAGCTGGACCGTTCATCAATTGGTCATCGCCTTCTCGACCATCTTCTTCCCCAACTGGTAAATCAACAAAGGCTTCAACTCCCCATATATTAATCATCGAGACAATTCGATCTTCAATAAACCGAAGCGTATTGATAATTTTGGTCATTCTTTGCCCAGTGATATCCTGGAAATTTGAAGCTTCCAATATCGTAATGACATTATTCGCAATTTTATCACAGGCCGTTTGAACATCTGTGTCATCGTGTAACAAGCCAGATAATTCATTCACCGTCGCCTCGATTTGTTCATTGGCATCAAGAATACTGTTAGTGGCAGTTTCAGTTGCCATTACGATAGCGTCGAGTTCATTCGTTGACTGAGCAAATGGATCATCAACATCATCCGGATGCTTAATCTGTGCAATTTCTTTTTTCGTCTTGCCGATCATTCGTACCATTTGGGCTATCTCGATACGAACATCTTCAGCGTCGTTGAAATTTCTCTCTTCCTGGCTTAACTCCGAGGAAGGCTGTCGTTGCATTGCATTAGACTGTTTAAGAGCTGTGATTTCAGATCTGAGCTCATTAATAGATTCAAATAACTGCATATTAGATATAGTCGCAGTTGGCGCTAATCCTTGACGTAACCGGACCCCCCGTTCTGCAGAAAATTCTTTTTTTGGCTCGATCTTACTCATTATTGGCTCCCAGATGACCCCCATATTAGTGGATAAGCATAGCTCCCAATACTTAATGTTTTATTGAATATGTTATTATTTTTACGAGAAAATTAGTTATTTTTTTGACCGATTGAACAATTTTTTCACCTCAAGCTTTAACGATTGGTTGAACATGTTAGGGTTTTGCCTCACCATAGACGACCGATTCCGAGTTATATTGGAGGTCGGCAAAAAAAAATCGAATACTATTTAATAACCAATAGACAGGGATTGGGCACTCAAATGAAGAAGCTGTTCCAGACTGCCGCTGCATCAATTATTGCATTAACGGCTGCAGCCGCTCACGCCGACGAAATTAAACCAGCTGTTGTTTTCGACATGGGTGGTAAGTTTGATAAATCCTTTAACGAAGGTGTTTATAACGGCGTCGAAAAATTCTCGAAAGAGACCGGAATTAAATACCGTGAATTCGAAGTTACAAACCCATCTCAACGCGAACAAGCCATCCGAAAAATGGCTCAACGTGGTGCAGATCCGATCGTCGGCGTTGGTTTTGCTCAGGGTCCAGCGATTGAAAAAGTTGCAAAAGATTTTCCGAACATTCGCTTCACAATCATCGATTCTGTTGTCGACCTCCCAAATGTTCAGTCCGTCGTATTTAAAGAACATGAAGGCTCATTCCTTGTTGGTGTTCTTGCGGCAATGGCATCTGAAAACCATAAAGTTGGCTTTATCGGTGGTATGGATATTCCACTTATCCGTAAATTCGCATGCGGATATGCCCAGGGTGCAAAATTTGCCAACGCAAATGCTGAAGTATACAGCAACATGACAGGGACTACGCCTTCTGCCTGGAACGATCCAAGTAAAGGGTCTGAATTAGCAAAAAGCCAATTCGATAAAGGCGCTGATGTTATCTTTGCTGCAGCTGGCGGTACAGGCATTGGTGTTTATCAGGCTGCTAAAGATTCAGGTAAATTGGCAATTGGTGTTGATTCAAACCAAAATCATATTCAACCAGGAACGATGCTGACATCAATGACCAAAGGTGTTGACGTTGCCGCTTACAATGCCTTCAAAACTGCCATGGCTGGTACTTGGAAGCCAGGTATCCATGCTCTTGGTCTCGCTGAAAACGGTGTTGATTGGGCCCTAGACGATAACAACAAAGCTCTTATTACTGATGCCATGAAAGCAAAAGTAAAAGCCGCACGTGAAGCTATCGTTTCAGGAGCAATTTCTGTTCATGACTTTACGTCAGACAATTCCTGTCCAGCCCTTTAATTTTTTGGGTTAGAAAACAGAAAATTGATAATACTGTATTAGGTTTTTTATGAGTATAAAAAGCATCAAGACTGATAAGTCTGACGCAATGGGGGAGCAATCAGCTCCCCCACCTGCTATTGAACTTAAAGCCATCAGCAAAAGCTTTGGCCCTGTAAAAGCAAATCACAATGTGGATTTAAAGGTTCTCCCGGGAACTATCCACGGCATCATCGGAGAAAATGGTGCCGGAAAATCTACCCTGATGAGCATTCTCTACGGCTTCTACGAGGCTGATAGAGGAGATATCTTCATACATGGCCAAAGAAAATTAATCCATTCTTCTAGAGATGCGATTTCTTTTGGCATTGGTATGGTTCACCAGCATTTTATGCTCGTAGAAACCTTTACAGTTCTTGAAAATGTAATGCTCGGCGCAGAAGGCACTCCTCTTTTGAATGAGAGCAGCAAAGTTGCCCGGGAAGAACTTATAAAACTCTCCAAAGAATATAGCCTATCAGTCTATCCCGATGCCTTAACTGGCGATCTCCCCGTGGGGTTGCAACAACGGGTCGAAATATTAAAAGCACTGTATCGCGGCGCCGAAATTCTTATTCTCGACGAGCCCACAGGCGTTTTAACACCACAGGAAACAGATCAACTGTTTAAAATATTGGATATACTCCGCAGTCGTGGTGTATCCATTATTCTGATCACCCATAAACTTCAGGAAATTATGGCCATTACGGATAGAGTAACTGTAATGCGTGCTGGCACCATGGTTTCTGAAAGAGAAACTGCAGACACTTCTAAAAATGAACTCGCCGAATTGATGGTTGGACGTAAAGTCCTTTTGGAAGTTGATAAAACGGATGCAAAACCAGGTGAAATACTCCTCGAAGCCAAAAACCTCAGTTACAGTGAAGATGGTATTAAAAAGCTCGACGACGTTTCCCTAACACTTAAAGCCGGCGAAATCGTTGGTATCGCAGGTGTATCTGGAAATGGCCAAACCGAGCTTTTGGCGGCTTTAAGCGGTATTTGCCCATTACAGACTGGTTCAATAGAACTCGATACTGTCAAAATCGATGCCCAGGCACACAAAACACCTAAAGAGTTTCGTGAGTTAAGTGTTGGTCATGTACCTGAAGATCGTCATCGAATGGGAATGGTTACTGCATTTAATGCCCAAGAGACAGCCATTATGGGGTTCCATGAGGATCCTGCTTACAATGGTCAAATTCTCATGGATAACAAAGCAGTAGAAGAGCATTGTCGGCGTTTGATGCAGGATCATGACGTTCGTCCTGAGGATCCAAAACTTAAGTCTGCCAATTTCTCTGGGGGCAATCAGCAAAAGCTTGTTCTTGCCCGTGAAATGGATCGTCACCCCAAAGTACTCCTTGTGGGACAGCCTACCCGCGGTGTTGATATTGGCGCTATTGAATATATTCATAAAAACCTGATTGCCATGCGTGATGCCGGCTCAGCGATTTTGGTTGTCTCTGTTGAGCTTGAAGAAATTATGTCTCTTAGTGATCGAATTCTGGTGATGTTTGAGGGACGCGTGGTTGGCGAAGTTGCTGGTAAGGATGCTGATGCAAGACAGCTCGGTCTTCTTATGGGGAATGCAGGAACTCAAGCTGATGTGGGCCCCAAAAGCGCAACCCAAAATAATGATGAGCACTCTGAGGGGATCCCGGCATGAGTAGTCCAAGTAAAGCTCTCCCAGCATGGATCGATGTCGGTGTAATTCCTCTGATCAATATTATGTTGGCATTTTTTGTTTCAGGTTTGGTTATTTGGCTTATAGGCGAAGACCCCGTCGAAGCTGTCAAAATCGTTGTTTATGGTGCATTCGGCAACGATTATAATTTAGGTTACACCCTATACTACACGACGAACTTTATCTTTACCGGGTTAGCTGTTGCAGTCGCATTCCACGCCAGTCTCTTTAATATCGGGGGAGAAGGACAAGCCTATATTGGTGGACTTGGTGTTGGTTTAATTTGCCTCGCTCTTGATCAGTATTTCCCCTTTTGGATCATTCTCCCTCTTGCCATAGTTTCTTCAGGGCTTTTTGGTGCAGCTTGGGCCTATGTCCCAGCTTATCTTCAAGCTTATAGAGGCAGCCATATTGTTATTACGACAATTATGTTCAACTTCATCGCCTTTAGCTTGATGAACTATCTGTTGGTAAATGTCCTTATCGAACCCGGGCAAATGTCACCAGAAAGCCGAGACTTTTTAGCTTCCGCCCAAATACCGACAATGCAAGAAGCTGTAGGATGGTTTGGATTTGAAATCCAGAAAACCCCGTTAAATTTATCAATTCTCCTTGCTTTATTTAGTTGTGTTTTTGTCTGGCTGTTCATTTGGCATACCCGTTGGGGTTACGCGATCAGAATGCTTGGTTTTAATGAGAATGCCGCAAATTATAGCGGCATCAATACACAGCGCTTAGTCGTTGGTACTATGTGTCTTTCTGGTATTCTTGCCGGTTTTGTTGGCATTAATGAGATCATGGGCGTTCATCACAGGGTCCTCTTGGATTTCACTGCTGGTGCGGGCTTTACAGGTATCGCTGTCGCATTGATGGGCCGTAATCATCCAGTCGGTATTGTTATTGCCAGCCTTCTGTTTGGCGCTCTTTACCAAGGTGGAGCTGAACTTTCCTTTGAAATTCCGACTATCCAGGTTGAAATGGTAAAGGCTATTCAAGGGCTTGTAATCCTTTTCTGTGGTGCATTGGCATATATGGCAAGACCTACTGTTGAGCGTATCTTTATGGCCATTGTCTCAAACAAAGAAGTTGTAGGGGAGCAAGCCAATGGATGATTTGTTCCTTTTACTCCTGTCCACTTTGGATTCAACTCTGCGGGTTTCTGCACCACTCGTTCTCTGTGCAATGGCAGGTATTTTCTCAGAGCGCTCAGGCATTATTGATATTAGCCTTGAAGGTAAATTATTAGGAAGTGCCTTTGCTGCAGCGGCTGTTGCCGCCGTCAGTGGGTCGGCGATTGTTGGCTTATGTGCGGCGATTGTAACCTCAGTCTTGATGGCTATCCTTCATGGCTTTGCTTGTATCACCCACCGTGGCAACCAGGTTGTCAGTGGTCTTGCGATAAACATTCTGGCTTCTGGCCTTACGGTTACACTTGGTGGCGCCTGGTTCCATAAAGGTGGCCAGACGCCAACGCTAAGTGGTGATGCACGCTTTTCTCCGATTACCTTCCCCGGAGCTGAGGCACTGGGTGATATTCCGGTACTGGGACCAATATACTCGGAGCTATTAAGCGGCCATAATCTATTGGTTTATGTTGCATTCTTGGCTGTGCCTGTGACCTGGTGGATCCTCTACAAAACCCGTTTTGGTCTGCGTTTGCGTGCGGTTGGGGAAAATCCACAGGCTGTTGATACGGCGGGTATATCAGTAACCTTCTTAAGGTATCGTTCCGTGGTTATCGCGGGTATCCTCTGCGGTATTGCGGGGGCTTATCTATCCACAGGACAAAATGCGGCTTTTGGTAAGGAAATGTCCGCTGGCCAGGGCTATATTGCTTTGGCAGCGATGATTTTTGGTAAGTGGAAACCTGTACCAGGCCTTCTGGCTTGTATGCTCTTTGGTTTCCTCGATGCCATGGCTGTACGTTTGCAAGGTGTCAAATTACCTGGCATTGGTGAAATCCCGGTTCAATTTATGCAGGCCTTGCCTTATGTGCTAACTGTGGTTTTGTTAGCTGGTTTTATTGGTAAAGCAGTAGCGCCAAAAGCGATTGGCCGACCTTACGTGAAGGAGCGGTAGCGTGGAACTTTCTACAATCCTTAAACAGCTTAAAGAAAACATGTCGCGGGCCTATGCGCCTTATTCGAAATTCCATGTTGGCTCTGTTATACGCTCTACTGATGGAAGTTATTACAATGGGTGTAATGTTGAAAATGCAGCATACCCCCTAGGTGTCTGCGCCGAAGGTGGCGCAATTTCTGCCATGGTTCAAAATGGCAGTCGAGAAATAGCTGAAATTTATGTCATGGGTTCTGGTGATGAACTCGTGACCCCTTGTGGCGGATGTCGCCAGAAGATCCGTGAGTTTTCAACGCCAGAAACCAAAATTCATGTCTGTGGCCCAGAAGGCTTACGACAAAGTTTTACTATCGAAGATCTCCTTCCATTTTCATTTGGACCTGATAATTTGAAACATGACTAACTCAACACAATCCACGAATAATGCATCATTAGAAATTATCCGTGGCCGCCTTCAGGGCGTTATCCCAAAAGTAGCAATTATCCTTGGTTCTGGTTTAGGACCACTCGTCGAAGCCGTAGAAAACCCAATTACAATTTCATATGATGATTTGCCTGGGTTTCCTAAACCTTCTGTAGAGGGCCATGCAGGTTCTCTCATTTTAGGTCAAATCAACTGTACAGAAGTCCTGATTTTACAAGGACGCAGTCATTATTATGAAAACGGTAACGCCACAGGCATGTTGACCGTAATCGAGACCATAAAAGAACTCGGTTGCTCTCAATTACTCTTAACCAACGCAGCCGGTAGCCTCAACAAAGCTGCTGGTCCTGGCAGTATCATGTTGATTAACGATCATATTAACTATTCAGGCATGTCCCCCTTAATTGGTGCGCGCGGAAATGATCGCTTTGTTGACTTAACCGACGCTTATGATCCCAAGATTCGTAATGAGCTAATTCACACAGCTAAAGAAAACAAAATTGACCTCCACGAAGGTGTTTACATGTGGTTTTCCGGCCCCAATTTTGAAACGCCTGCCGAGATCCGCGCAGCGTCAATCCTCGGTGCTGATGCCGTTGGAATGTAGACTGTACCCGAAGTTATTTTGGCGCGTAGAGCAGATATTAGAACTGCAGCCGTATCCATCATCACCAACTATGGTGCTGGAATGAGCGATACAGCCCTCACCCACGAACAAACAATGCGAAATGCTAAAATTGCGGCCCAAAATCTCATTTCCCTGGTAAGCTGCTACCTTAAAGATCTGGATGATGCAAATGACTGATAATGCAAAACTGGCCCTAAGCTTGCTCGATTTAACAAGTCTGTCCGCTGATGATACTGATGAAAGTATACGCGAACTATGTGCAAAGGCTGTAACGCCGTTCACAACTGTAGCTGCAGTCTGTGTCTATCCTCCGTTTCTACATCTCTGCAGGGATACTCTCCAAGGAAAAGGCGTAAACTTTGCCGCGGTATCAAACTTCCCCACGGGAAATGAAGGCCTTGAGGCCGCGGTTGCACAGACAAAAAATATCATCGAGCTTGGCGGGACAGAAGTTGATGTCGTCGTTCCCTATCAATCCTGGATGTCTGGCGATAAAACGAGTGCACCTGAGTTGGTTCGCGCCTGTAAGGATGCTTGTGGTGAAAAGGTTTCCCTAAAAGTTATACTTGAAAGCGGTGCGTTCGAAGACCTTTCCTCTCTTTATGAGTTGAGCCTTGCTGTCATTGATGCCGGAGCCGATTTTATCAAGACCTCTACAGGAAAAACGGATGTCTCGGCCACCCTTGAGGCTGCCAAAATTATGCTGAAGGCGATCAAGGATAGTGGGAAAGCCTGTGGTTTCAAAGCTTCTGGCGGCATTAGAACCCATGCACAGGCAGTAGAATACATGGATCTTGCAGCCCAGATAATGGGATCAGATTGGGTGAACTCTAAGAACTTCCGATTTGGCGCCAGTGGCCTTTTAAACGATCTGTTAGCAGTCCTAGGCCACCAAAAACAGGCGGCTGATAAAGGCGGGTATTAATGTACCTTCCTCAGGAACTCATTCGAAAAAAACGAGAAGGCATACCCCTGAATGAAAAAGAAATAGCTTTTTTTGTT
Source organism: Kiloniella sp. (assembly GCF_965205715.1). Taxonomy (GTDB): domain Bacteria; phylum Pseudomonadota; class Alphaproteobacteria; order Kiloniellales; family Kiloniellaceae; genus Kiloniella. The sequence goes on from NZ_CBDBHW010000002.1 coordinate 91,765, forward strand.
CAAGGGATTACCAACGGATCCATTAGCGAAGGGCAAATTGCTGCCTTTGCTATGGCCGTTTTTTTTCGTGGAATGTCCGAAGCAGAAACCGTTGAGCTGACCCGCTCCATGACTTGTTCTGGGGATGTTATTGATTGGTCTGAACTTAAAAGCTTAGGGCCTGTACTCGATAAACACTCAACAGGTGGTGTCGGTGATAAATTAAGCTTGATGCTTGCCCCTATTATCGCAGCTTGCGGTGGTTATGTCCCTATGATTTCAGGACGCGGGCTTGGTCATACCGGGGGGACACTTGATAAACTTGACGCTATTCCCGGCTACCAAACAGTGGTTGGTATTGATAATTTCAAGCAGGTAACCCAACAAGCAGGTTGCGCCATTATTGGGCAAACAGAAAACCTCGCTCCAGCTGATAAACGTTTCTATGCCATAAGAGATATTACAGCGACTGTAGAATCTATCGCATTGATCACTGCTTCCATTCTCTCCAAAAAGCTGTCTGCGGGTCTTCAAGGGCTTGTGATGGATGTTAAAGTAGGCAATGGTGCCTTTGCCGATAATCTTGAGATGGCTGAAGAACTCGCAAATTCTATTGTGAAAGTAGCAAGTGGGGCAGGATTACCAGCTTCAGCACTGATCACAGACATGAACCAGGTTTTAGGATCTACTGCAGGAAACAGTTTGGAAGTTCACGAAGCTCTGGACTATTTAAAATCGGAAACTCGAGATAGCCGACTTGAACAGGTTACGACTTCACTTTGTTCCGAACTCCTTATGACGGGTGGGCTTGCGCAAACATCCAACGAGGCCGAAGCAAAAATTAAGACCGTTTTGGATAATGGTCGTGCTCTCGAACTGTTTCAGAAAATGGTTTCTGGTCTGGGCGGACCTTCTGATTTCTGTGATAAACCGGAAAAATATCTGCAAAAATCGAAAGTGGCTGTCGATATTTTTCTCGATGAAGAGGGTTATTTGTCATCGACAAATACTCGAGACATTGGCATGGCAGTTGTATCTCTGGGCGGCGGAAGAAGCAAAGTAGGACAAGCCCTGGATTACACTGTTGGCTTTGATCATATTGTTCCAATTGGAACGAAGGTTGATCGTCATACGCCCATTGCCCGCGTACATGCCAAATCCGAGGAAGATGCTAAGTTCGCCGCCTCTCAATACAAAATGGCACTGAGCGTAACACAAGAGAAAATCACGCCCTTAAGCCCCATCCTAAAAAAGATTGTAAATTAAAATGCCTAGAGCTTTCATTTTATTATTAGATTCATTTGGAGTTGTTGGGGCCCCTGATGCAAAGGCATTTGGTGATCTGGGTGCGGATACTCTTGGTCATATTGCAAAAGAATGCGCTGCAGGTCGGGCTAATCGCGATGGTTTACGTGGTGGGAAATTAACGCTTCCGAACTTGGAATCCCTGGGGCTTGGCTTCACTGCCAGAGCAAGTACCGGAGATCTCCCTGAAAGTTTTTCAAGCGATATCAAACCGACTTCTATCTACGGTGCAGCAAGCGAAGTGAGTAATGGAAAAGACACCCCGAGCGGTCATTGGGAAATTGCTGGTGTTCCCGTCAATTTCGACTGGGGATACTTTCCGAATGAAACCCCTTGTTTCAAGGAAGACCTCGTTACATCCATTGTTAAACAAGGTCAGTTACCTGGCATACTGGGTAATTATCATGCTTCGGGAACCCAGATTATTGCGGAGCTCGGGGAAGAACATGTAAAAACCGGAAAACCGATTATCTACACATCCGCTGATAGCGTCATTCAAATAGCAGCACATGAAGAAAGCTTTGGCCTGGATCGCTTATTAGATCTTTGCCTGAAAGTTCGAGATCTTGTTGATGAGCTGAATATCGGTCGTGTAATTGCACGCCCCTTTACCGGAACGGATGCCAGCAACTTTGCGAGAACCGGAAACCGACGAGATTACAGTGTTCTGCCCCCTGCCCCGACTTTATTGGATGGAGTGAAAGCTGCTGGGCGTGAAATGATCGCCGTAGGAAAAATCGCAGATATTTATGCTCATCAAGGGCCTACCCAGGTTATCAAAGCATCTGGTCACGATGAGCTTTTTGATAGAACAATGGAACAAGTCCAAACTGCACCAGAAGGCTCTTTGACCTTTACTAACTTTGTTGATTTTGACAGCCTTTATGGACATAGAAGAGATGTTCCTGGGTACGCAGCTGCCCTCGAAGACTTTGATATGAAGCTCCCCAAACTTATGGACGCTTTAAAACCAGACGATCTCGTCATTTTAACTGCCGATCATGGCTGTGATCCAACATGGGGCGGGACAGATCATACCCGCGAAAATATTCCAGTTATCGCTTTTGGCCCTGATATTTTGCCAAAAAATATCGGCCTGAGGGATACCTTTTCCGATATAGGTCAATCAGTTGCAAAACATCTCGGAATTCCATCACTAAAATTCGGCACGTCTTTTTTATAATACAACAACAAAGCTCACACACAGGCAAGGGCAACAAAATGGTACTAAAAGCGGAACTGCACTCGCATCTCGAAGGAACAGCATCTCCAGAACTCGTAAAGCGCCTTGCCAAACGTAACTCAATGTCACTCCCTGCCGAACTCTTTAAAAATGATGGTACTTTCAAGTGGACGACCTTTTTAGAGTTTCTCAATGCTTATGATCTCGCGAGCTCCGTTATCAAGACACCCGAGGATTATCGAGACGTTACTTACGATTATTTGAGGCAATGTGCTGAACAAGGCACAATCTATGCTGAAGTCATGTCTTCCCCTGACCACGCAGCAATGGCCGGGATGAGTTATCAAAACCATCTCGATGGCATCGTACAGGGTATTGAAGACGCTCAGTCTGACTTTGATATTGTGGGGCGCTTAATTGTTACTTGTGTACGTCATTTGGGACCAGAGAGATCCATAGAGGTTGCCAAACAGACAGTTGCATCTCCCCATCCTCTTGTTGTTGGATTTGGTATGGGGGGAGATGAAAATGCACACCACCCATCTGATTTTTCCACTGCTTTTAACACCGCCAATGAATCCGGACTATTGTGTAACGTTCATGCAGGAGAGATGGCAGGACCGGAATCTGTCCATGCAGCCTTAGATCATCTTCCTGTAAAAAGAATTGGGCATGGTGTAAGGTCGATTGAAGATCCTAATCTTGTTCAAAGACTAATAGATCAAAACATTACTCTTGAAGTTTGTCCCGGAAGCAATATTGCGCTGGGTGTTTACCCAAATTTTGCTGAGCACCCCTTCTTAAAGTTAAAAGAAGCAGGATGCAAAGTTACCCTGAGTTCCGATGATCCTCCCTTTTTTCATACCACAATTGGTAATGAATATAGGATTGCTGCCAATCATTTTTCTCTTTCAGATAATGAATTGACTGAAATTACCAAAATATCACTCGAAAATTCATTTGCTGATCAAAAAACCAAAGACAAACTTATCGCACGTCTGTAAACAGTCCTGATACTTTCTCTTAGGTAACGAATAGTTCAAATGGCAAAATTATATTTTTATTACTCCTCTATGAACGCGGGAAAATCCACGGTTCTTTTACAGTCGAGTTATAATTATCAAGAACGAGGTATGGGAACCCTTCTGTTTACAGCGGCCTTGGACGATCGTTATGGAAAAGGAAAGATATCCTCTCGAATAGGCCTTCAGGCAGAGGCGCTAATTTATACTAATGAAGATAATCTATTAGAAATGGCGAGGACTGAGTTATCCGAACGCAAGATCAATTGTGTTTTCGTTGATGAAGCTCAGTTTTTAACCAAGGAACAGGTCTTCCAGATTAGCGAGATAGTCGATCAATTGAATATCCCTGTTCTCGCCTATGGTTTGAGGACAGATTTTCAGGGCAATCTTTTTGAAGGCAGTAAACAACTATTGGCATGGGCAGATGTTTTGCATGAGTTAAAAACAATTTGCCATTGCGGCAGTAAGGCAACAATGGTCATGCGTGTCGATGAAAATGGCTTGGCAATTAAAGAAGGTTCTCAAGTCGTGATTGGGGGCAATGATCGTTACGTGCCGGTATGCAGAAAACATTTTAAAATCGAAGTACTCGGATTACCCCAGAAAATTACTTAATCCTGTTGGATTACATTTCCGATATTCACACCAGTGGGCAACACCTACTGGATATCCTTGATAACATTTTCGACCTTTCCAAGATTTTTCTGGTCGTCACGTACCAGAAAAAACGTCCGTTGAACTTCAAGCCAGAAATAACGAGACTTCATAAGGGTAATTGAGAGATCAAAAATACTTTTGATCAGGGTGCGTTAATGTATAACTTAAAAAGTCTCATTATCTCTCCTTTAATTACTCTAATGATATTCCAATGAATAAACATGCTGATATTCTTGTTATCGGTGGTGGGATTGCAGGTATAAGTGCCGCCGCACGTATGGCCCCAGATGCCAAAGTAATTGTCTTAGAACAAGAACAAGCCTTGGGGTACCACTCTACTGGGCGTTCTGCAGCGATCTTCATACGTAATTATGGTAATGATGTCCTGCGTGCTTTAAATGCTGCGAGTTCAGACGTTTTAGAAAATCCGACAGGAATCTCTGATCGTTCCCTCTTATCCATACGCGGTGAACTATTGGTCGCTACAGAAAAAGAGGTACCTGAATTTGAAACTTACCTCAAAGGTGCGGTAGGTATTGAAGAACTAACTCCTAAGGAAGCCACTGAACTGGTTCCTATTCTTCGCCAAGATAGATTGCAGCGTGTCGCAATCGAACGTGATGCCTATGACATTGATGTCGACCGTCTACTTCAGGGATATGCCAAACTTTTGCGCTCTCATGGCGGAGAAACGGTCATGGCTGCAAAAGCAATAGAGATAACGAAGCAGGATAACTATTGGAACGTTAAGACACCTGCAGGGGCCTTTATAGCTCCAATTATCGTCAATGCCGCGGGTGCTTGGGCGGATGAGATTGCTCAACTGGCTGGCGTTACGCCGGTTGGGCTAGTTCCTATGCGGCGCTCTGCGGCGATCCTACCCGCTCCTAATGGATTTGATGTCACACAATGGCCCCTCGTCGTATCAGCTTCTGAAACATGGTATTTCAAACCTGAAGCTGGCAAATTAATGGTATCTCCTGCAGAAGAAATACCCGTAGAACCACATGACGCCTGGGTCGACGATTTGGTCTTGGCCGAGGGCTTAAATCGCTTTGAAAAGGCCGTAACCATACCCGTCACCAGAGTTGAACGCTCTTGGGCAGGATTACGTAACTTTGTTAAAGATCGCACCCCTGTTGTTGGTTTTAGCCCAGATCCTGATGGTTTCTTCTGGTTGGCAGGACAAGGCGGCTACGGTGTACAAACTTCACCGGCACTTTCGTGTCTGACTGCTGATTTAATGTTCGGACGCAAACCACAACTCTCCTCTGAAATTGTGGCGGCTCTAGATCCCGGCCGAACTTCACTAACACCAAAAGATAACCCATGAAACAAAACACTGCTTCATGGGTTCAGGTACTCAAACTTAATGACTAATCTTATCTTGAGTATCTAACTCAGCTTAACTCACCGACCTAAGTTTATTGATAAACTCGTGAACCTGGGTTTCTAACAGCTTTGCTTCTTCTGCAAGTCCTGAAGCCGATGTCTGCACTTCATTCGCGGCTGAACCCGTAGTGCTGGCAGCCTCTCTTACCTGGGTAATATTCGATGTAACCTGATCAGTACCATTAGCTGCTTGTTGAACAGACTTCGTGATTTCCGCAGTGGCCGCCCCCTGCTCTTCAACGGCAGAGGCTATTGCAGTCGCGACTTCGTGGATTGAATTAATGGTTTGAGAAATACCGTGAATTGCTCCGACGGCATCGCGTGTTTCCGTTTGTATAGAAGTAATTTGACCAGATATTTCTTCTGTTGCTTGTGCCGTTTGATTGGCTAGCGATTTTACTTCTGAAGCAACAACGGCAAAACCCTTGCCAGCTTCTCCCGCTCGAGCGGCTTCAATAGTTGCATTAAGTGCAAGTAAATTGGTCTGTTCCGCAATGTCATTGATAAGCTTCACGACTTCGCCAATTTTGTCTGCAGCTGCGGCCAACCCCTCAACTTTTTCATTTGTCCGGGATGTTTCTTCCACAGCATTACTTGCAATATCCGCAGACCGCTGAACTTGAGAGCTAATTTCATTAATCGAGGCGGATAGTTCTTCTGTTGCAGCCGCGACAGACTGTACATTTTGTGAAGCTTCTTCCGCTGCTCCTGTTACGACATCAGCCTGACTGGAAGAGTGCGTTGCCGCCCCAGCCATACTTTCAGCTGTTGTCCGCATACCATCCGCAGATCCAGACACAGATGTAATAATTTGCCCAACAGAAGCTTCGAATTCATTGGCCATTAACATACGAGATTCCTGGCGTTCATCCGAGGCACGTTTTTCAGCCTCAAGCTTTTCAGCCTCCATGTGGATTACTTGCTCAGCATTCGCCTTAAAAAGATCTAACGCCCTATTAATATCGCCAATCTCATCCCCTCTGTCTTGCCCAGTGACCTCAACTTTATAGTTTCCTTCCATAAGAGCCGTAATCACCTTCATACTTCCCTGAAGTGGGTTACGTATCATTACCCGTGACATCAATAAAAGGGCGGTAACAAGTACCACTAAAAGAATGCCTCCACCGATGATCGTGTAGCGCTCCATGATAACCGCCTGTTCGGTCATCTTATTAACAGGGACATTAATAACAACGGACCAAGGATCTTTTGAGTCCCGAACATTCACAGGAATAAACAGACGATAAACTTCGCCATCCACTCCCTCGAGGGTTTGACCATCTTTAACAAGAGGCACAGCTGTTTCAAAAAGAGGGTTGTTTTGATCCAAAGGCTTTCCGAGAAGCTCCGGATTAGTATGCGCAACCCACTGACCGTTATTTGATACCAAGTTAACTGTACCAGTTTCAAAAGGCGTTAACTTGTTAAATGATGCAGCCATATCGTTGAGGTTCATATCAACCCCGACCACTCCCAGGAAATTATTATTCGCATCTAAAATGGGATAAACAAAGGATGTCAGGGTTACAATGTTACCTTCGATATCATATCCAATGGGATCAACAATCGCTGGCTTTTTTGTCCGTTTTGGAAGGTAATACCAATCGGTTTCTGGCGTCGTCTGATCCGTATCATAAGCTGTTATGATCGACGGAAAGACGCCTTTACCAAAATTATAGTAATAAGATAAATATCGCCCACTAGGGTTATCTTTATTGGCATAGTCAGTATCTTTGCCATCTAAAGCATTTGTCTCGTACCCGGCCCAAGCCCCAGCTAAAACAGGGTTTTCAGTTAAAGTTTGGCGTAATATTTCATCATATGCAGATCTGTTCGTTACCCCCGCTTCCCTCATCCCGATAAAGGTTTGGGTAAGAGAATGAGCCACAGTCATCCCGATATCTAATTGACGTTGAACCTCGGTAGCTTCTGCTTTTCCGATGGCTCTAGCCTGATCAAGGGTTAGATTACGAACCGTGTTCTCAGTTGTTCTAGCCATAAGTACAATACTAACAGCCAAACAAACGACGACGATTAAAGCACTCCATAGTGTTAATTTTGCACTTAGCGATAGTTTATTCAGCATAAGATTTTCCCACCTTCCAATGACGTAATATGCACAGGTATTATTGTATTTTTAGGGCACTTCTCCGCTTTGTTGAGTAGATTTAGGATTTCAAATAGAGCATAGATTGATTATCTGGAATGGATGATTGTCTAATTTTGAGTTTGAAGTATTCGGTATCCTTGATGCCTCTGGCTCGCTTACGGATCATTCCTATACTGACATTACCAGCCTCTATCCTGGCGCTTGTGAGCTTGTGTTTGGCGTAGTTGCAGATGCCCACACAATGTTTCCGTAGGGATTTCGCGAACTTTTTTAGATAGAGCATCTGTGACTGATCTGCTATCAGGCACCAACGTTCCAGTTGCTCCGCCATCGCCTCAAATGAAGCGGCACTCCACAGCAGCTGAAGCTGTTCTTTCAAGACGTAAAGTGCATTCAGGTTGCTATTGCTCTCCAGCAACCTTTGCAGCTTGTCACTTTGTTTTTCACTCAACTTATCCGCATTTTTGAGCAACAGATAATGTGTCCCTTTCATCAACTCTTTACCACTTGGATCGGCCTTTCTGAACTCAAGTCGACGCTGATTATGGATAGCTTTGCTGTAGTTTTTCATGACGTGGAAACGGTCAAATACTATGTCGGCCAACGGCAAGGACTCTCTGACAGCCTTTTGGTAGGCAGGCCCCATATCCATCGCTACGGCCTTTATTTTGCAGGCTGTATCTGGTTGCAGTTGTTTCAAAAACCTTGAAAAAACCTCGGCAGTTCGGCCTGCTTCAACCCAGATCAGATGACCGCCAACCATATCGTAGACCACCGTCATGTAGTCATGACCTTTCGCCCGGGCAACTTCATCTACACCAATATATTCCAAGCCAGTTAGCTCTGCAGGATCAAGCGTAGGGAGAGTTTCAATAAGGTATGCCCTGTCGATATTCTTGACCGTTTCCCATCGTATATCCAAATGTCTGGAAACCGCTTGAATAGACATATGCCGACATAATCCACTGATCAGTCGGCAAAATCGGTGAGTGAAACGGCACCCTTTATCAACAAAATCACACCCCTCAATGCGGCGTTCGCCCTTGTTAATATAAACCTGCGCCAGCTCAATCTCGACCACACAAGGATACCCAAAAAGGGGGATGTCGTTTACTTGTCGGCGGACATGCTGGTTGATGCTTCCCTTCTGGCCTGTAGCAGGGTCTATAGCCCTCCTACGCGCGTCTCGGCTGCAGTGAATGACAATCTTAACACCGCCGTCATCCAGTTTAATTTCATTTACACGTTGCCCTTTGAGGCCTAAAATATGCTGCGAGATGTTGATTGTCATATACCTGCTCTATGTAAAGTTATCAGAAACCATACATATCAACAGGTTACTTGGCGGTCGGCATCTTTTTCTACTCAACAAAGCGGAGAAGAGCCTTGTTGGCACTTCTCCGCTTTGTTGAGTAGATTTAGGATTTCAAATAGAGCATAGATTGATTATCTGGAATGGATGATTGTCTAATTTTGAGTTTGAAGTATTCGGTATCCTTGATGCCTCTGGCTCGCTTACGGATCATTCCTATACTGACATTACCAGCCTCTATCCTGGCGCTTGTGAGCTTGTGTTTGGCGTAGTTGCAGATGCCCACACAATGTTTCCGTAGGGATTTCGCGAACTTTTTTAGATAGAGCATCTGTGACTGATCTGCTATCAGGCACCAACGTTCCAGTTGCTCCGCCATCGCCTCAAATGAAGCGGCACTCCACAGCAGCTGAAGCTGTTCTTTCAAGACGTAAAGTGCATTCAGGTTGCTATTGCTCTCCAGCAACCTTTGCAGCTTGTCACTTTGTTTTTCACTCAACTTATCCGCATTTTTGAGCAACAGATAATGTGTCCCTTTCATCAACTCTTTACCACTTGGATCGGCCTTTCTGAACTCAAGTCGACGCTGATTATGGATAGCTTTGCTGTAGTTTTTCATGACGTGGAAACGGTCAAATACTATGTCGGCCAACGGCAAGGACTCTCTGACAGCCTTTTGGTAGGCAGGCCCCATATCCATCGCTACGGCCTTTATTTTGCAGGCTGTATCTGGTTGCAGTTGTTTCAAAAACCTTGAAAAAACCTCGGCAGTTCGGCCTGCTTCAACCCAGATCAGATGACCGCCAACCATATCGTAGACCACCGTCATGTAGTCATGACCTTTCGCCCGGGCAACTTCATCTACACCAATATATTCCAAGCCAGTTAGCTCTGCAGGATCAAGCGTAGGGAGAGTTTCAATAAGGTATGCCCTGTCGATATTCTTGACCGTTTCCCATCGTATATCCAAATGTCTGGAAACCGCTTGAATAGACATATGCCGACATAATCCACTGATCAGTCGGCAAAATCGGTGAGTGAAACGGCACCCTTTATCAACAAAATCACACCCCTCAATGCGGCGTTCGCCCTTGTTAATATAAACCTGCGCCAGCTCAATCTCGACCACACAAGGATACCCAAAAAGGGGGATGTCGTTTACTTGTCGGCGGACATGCTGGTTGATGCTTCCCTTCTGGCCTGTAGCAGGGTCTATAGCCCTCCTACGCGCGTCTCGGCTGCAGTGAATGACAATCTTAACACCGCCGTCATCCAGTTTAATTTCATTTACACGTTGCCCTTTGAGGCCTAAAATATGCTGCGAGATGTTGATTGTCATATACCTGCTCTATGTAAAGTTATCAGAAACCATACATATCAACAGGTTACTTGGCGGTCGGCATCTTTTTCTACTCAACAAAGCGGAGAAGAGCCATTTTTAGCAACAAGAATTCATGCTAATCCGTGCTTTTGTTTGGTGAAGACAATACCCTCTTGGTATTAAAAAGGGGTAAACTTAGGGTTGATTTTCAAAAGCCCACATGTCGCGTACAGAGATGAAATATTCGCGTTAAACACATTTGACCTGAATAATTATAAATAACTTAAAAGCATCAATTTTTATTTTTATACTTTTTGTCGCCGTCAATTAAGTTCGTTAAAGTGTTTTAAACGGCCACACCCTTTCTTTTACAGGTTAATCAATGAGTAAAAACATCCCCCCTCTGACCGATCGCGGTATTGATAGATTAATACAGTTGATGGCAGATCTCAGGGATCCAAACGGTGGATGCCCCTGGGATATAGAACAGACTTTTCAGACGATTGCTCCCTATACCATTGAAGAAGCCTATGAAGTGGCAGACGCAATTGAAAAGAATGATCACAACTCATTGAAAGATGAACTCGGGGATCTATTATTACAGGTCGTTTATCACGCGCGTATAGCGGAAGATAACAAGCTATTTGATTTTGAAGATATTGCTCAGGCCATCACCGAAAAAATGGTCAACCGGCACCCCCATGTATATGGAGATGTGTCGCACAATAACGTCGCGGAACAAGCTCTTGCCTGGGAAGATCTTAAAGCAAAAGAAAGAGTAATCAAACAAGGCAAAGAAGAAGAAAGCATCTTGGATGGCATCACGGTCGGCCTCCCGGCGGCAACACGCGCGGTAAAGTTACAAAAAAGAGCAGCTCGTGTTGGGTTTGACTGGCCAGATTTAAGCCCGGTCATCGATAAAATACACGAAGAAATCGAAGAACTAAAAGAAGTACTTGATCAAAAGAAGTCCATAGACATGGATCGTGCCGAAGACGAACTAGGTGACGTACTGTTTTCGGTCGTTAATCTTGCCAGACATTTAGACCTGGACCCTGAACAGGCCCTAAGAAGAACCAATCAAAAATTTGAAAAACGGTTTCGCGGCGTTGAAACGGCCTTAAAAAAGAAGGAGCAACAAATAGAAGATGTAGGATTGGAAACCATGGAAAAACTGTGGAATGAGCAAAAATAAATTCAACCTTTTATCATTTTTTTTCCTTCACTATCGCACTCAAATCTTGTGCTGAAATAAAAGGCTCTTCTCCCCCAATTTCAAACTCTCTTAGTATGCCTCCAGCTTCATATCCCAGCTCATCTAACTGCTCACTATCCAGAACAACCTTGTATTCGCCATAAGGAATTCTATCAAAAAAGAAAAAACCATCATAGGCACTGACCGTTTCGGCGACCCTTTCACCATCGCTACCCACGAGATAAATTCGCATCCCCGAGCCCATTTTCTCCTTTACGATATCATCCTTATTCTCACCTCCTAGTTCTCTTAAAAGAACCAAGCCATCCACCTCTCCGGTTTCAATGACTGGAAATTGCATAAGTGTAGTGGTACCTGGACGCATAACAACTTTTACCGGTTGTTTGGACGACACCCAAAAAGGATCTTCCAATGTCGCATTATTAAGCCCGATTTCTATGGCTTTATAAGGCTCTAACCCCGAAATAAATGCTGTTCCATCCTCAGATGTTGTAACGTTACGCGGTAAAGCCAAACCTGAAAATCCCGCATTTGGAATCAGACTATCATTTGGCCCGTAAGCGCCGTCATTATCACGATCGAGAAAAACCTGGGCACTTACAGCACTCTGTCTGGCAAACGGTTTTCCTTTAACAGCTATACTATTATTACCTGGATCGTGGCCAAAACTAAAAGAGAGGCCAAGTCGAGCATTATAATCTCCTTCGCTGTCTGCTTCTAAGTTGACCCCAAGAGCAAATTTCTCAAATTGCCTGTTTAGGCCAGCAGATACCATATTTAAGGAATGATCACCTCCGGTATGAGTGAAATTAACCCGTGCGCCAAAGTCCTCTTCTATATGCCAATCAGCACTCAGTGACACTCTCTCTAATTCAGCCACTGGAGTAACGCCATATCCTGCTTCACCTCTAAGTCGGAAATCACCAAGTAAGGTACTGATGAGAAGCCGCGCGTCGGCCTCGACAGGTTGCTCTTCTTTTATGCGTGCAGTAGATGACAAAGCAAAGTTGAAAGGCCTTACAACAGTAGATAATCGACCAAAAAGCTGAGTTTCCCACTCTCTATCTTCTGATATCTCGTGAGTTACAGAGGCAGACAAGGGCTGATGACCAAGGCCGTAATCGGGTAGATGCCCATTGATCCGTGCACTCGTCTTACTTAGAAGATGGCCACTGACAGAACTATTGTCGGACTGCTCCGAATGAAAACCCTGGTACCAATTTTGTTCAGCAGATAATGACCAGGACCCAATTTGGGTTTGGGTTCGTCCCCCAAGCGCCACCCCACCAGTATCATCGATAGACAGATCTAAATGACCAAGTGCGCCAAATAGAGAGGTTTGGGCCCCAACTGATAGATAATTACGTCGATCACCCTCCAGAGAAAGTGAGGCAATTCCACCATTAACGGATAAAGTCTCGGTCACGCCATACTCTGCCTGAGCAATTAATCTATTTTCACCATCATCCTCTCGAGAGTTAGCTTGATCCGTAAATGAAATTAGATCTCGGTTTGCTTGATTTATGGCAACCCGAAAGGCCCCTTTTTTGGGTTCGGCAAGTTCTGATGTGACAAAGTATCGTTCATTTTTTTCCCGGATCTGTCCTTGTGGTCCATAAAAGACCAACCTAAATTCGTTCAATCCAGCCACAGTTGGAATATTCGAAAACTCATATCGCCCATCCCCGCCATTGCTGTCAGTTTGGAAGTCAATAAGCTCTCCATTACGATAAACTTCGACCTCCCATCCCACGGCCAGCTCACCACGAAGAGTAACCCTGTTGGTTTGTTCTAATCTGTTAAGATCATATGATGACAGAGATATTCCACGACCTACGGTGTTGTCTGCTACCAAAGGTAAATCTGGAGTAGATACATCTCCCAGGGAAAACTCCCGGGCATTAAGAGGACCAAGCAAGTCCCCATTTATAGAACGTCGACCAAGTTGCAACCGAAGGTTTGGTAAAACTTCTGCGCTATTGGCAATAAACGTTGCATCAGCGTCTAGGCCACCAATTATTCCAACAACGGTCGTTGTCTGCCGAACCTGACCATCCAATACATTGTCAGTATTGCGTCCTGATGCATCAATGCTGACATCCACAAAAGGCAGCTCGAACCAGTTATTATCTGGGATGAATAAATCTAATTCATCCCCCTCAACAGTACTTCCAATTTGGGAACGACGTGCTTCTCTTGCAATTCGTTCTTGCAAAGGAAAAGGTTCAAGAGCTCTGACGCCAATTTGTAAATCATTGAAGCGTATTTCAAGAATAAAGGGAAACCACTTTTCAAGTTCAGTTAAGGATACATACAAATCATCAGAGTGTCTTTCCACTTGATCAGGAGAGAACAATAAAGAACGATCTTTAAACTTAACTGTCCCCGTTTTTAAGTCGAGGTCGAAAATTCGATCCTCATTTAAAAACCACCCTTTAGCTGTTCCTTCTATAGGGTTCACATCAATCGGAAATTCTAAAACCTGTGTAATCCCTGCGAGGGGTAGAAAAGCCTCTTTACCATCAAAGTAAATTATAAAACCATCTGTTAAAGTAAATCGATCTAACTCTAGCCCAAAAACATAAAGTTCATCATCAGGCCTTTCGCTCCAAATTTCCTTTTCTGCTATTGTCCCTGCATTTACTTTTGCTTCAAAGAACAAAAGCACCACAAGCAGGACAATACTTAGCCGTATGATTTTAATCGGCCAGAGCATAGCATCAACTCAATTAGTTTATGAATTGGTGCTAAGGTAACCTCAGGCTTGAGGTTATAATGGGACCGGTTTTCCCTTTACGTGGGCGATATTCAACATCGATTGTTTTACCCGAGAGAGATAACAGTTTTTCAGTTGTCAAAGGTACCTCAATGTCACGATAGGCAGTTGAGAGATAGACAGCCACATTATTTAGACGTCCAACTTCATTTCCATCTGACAAGGCCACCAAATCACCACGTAGGGATTGATTACCAGACCGATTAATCCGTAGAGATATTGCTTTTTCCCCGTCATTTTTATCAATAGACTTAAGCTCAGCCAACTGACCATTTCCAGTAAGTTCACCATGACGTACGATAACCGGAATTGAGATGCCAAAAATTGTTTTAATTTCGACAGAAAGCCCCGCGCCACTTGAATTATTCGATGCCTGAGGCTTTGTATCAGGGACTTGTTGAAAAAGAAGATGAGATCGGTATTCACCTTCTTCCAGATCTGCCGGGCGGCGATATAAAACCCTTACTGTCTGAGGTGTTCCTGGCTTTAACGTAATTTGACGTGGAGCATACCGAAAAAGACCATTCGCAAAGGCTTCAACGCCGCTCGGCGTATCAATTTGGAACAAATTACCTTGCTCGTCCATGCGATAATTGATTATTGAAATTCGATATGTTTCTACCTTGTTCCCTCTATTTGCCAAGGTCAGCACCGTATTTCGGTTACGGGCGTTTAATTCTACGAGCTGTGGTGTGACAACTAATCCTCCAGCTGCTCGGGAAGGACTTGATAGGGAAATTGTAAATATTAATATTATTAAGATAAGAATAGTTGGTAAATATGTTGAATAATAAAATTTTTTTATTAATTTTTTACTTGATAATAGAAAATTTGATAGACTAGACACACTAACGGAATTTGTCACCTTACTCCCCCCAAATAATGGAACCAGAGATTCATAAAAAATGTATCTCTGGTTCCAATAAAAACTTAGTAGTTAACAGTTACAGTATATGTACCTGAATAGGCCCCACTAGTTTGTGTGGCGTTGACAACCATATCCCCACCAACAGCAAAAGCTAAGGTACCACCAGCACCTGTTGTGGGTGTTCCGCCTGCATTATGAGTAAAGTTGTTGGCACTTCTCCGCTTTGTTGAGTAGATTTAGGATTTCAAATAGAGCATAGATTGATTATCTGGAATGGATGATTGTCTAATTTTGAGTTTGAAGTATTCGGTATCCTTGATGCCTCTGGCTCGCTTACGGATCATTCCTATACTGACATTACCAGCCTCTATCCTGGCGCTTGTGAGCTTGTGTTTGGCGTAGTTGCAGATGCCCACACAATGTTTCCGTAGGGATTTCGCGAACTTTTTTAGATAGAGCATCTGTGACTGATCTGCTATCAGGCACCAACGTTCCAGTTGCTCCGCCATCGCCTCAAATGAAGCGGCACTCCACAGCAGCTGAAGCTGTTCTTTCAAGACGTAAAGTGCATTCAGGTTGCTATTGCTCTCCAGCAACCTTTGCAGCTTGTCACTTTGTTTTTCACTCAACTTATCCGCATTTTTGAGCAACAGATAATGTGTCCCTTTCATCAACTCTTTACCACTTGGATCGGCCTTTCTGAACTCAAGTCGACGCTGATTATGGATAGCTTTGCTGTAGTTTTTCATGACGTGGAAACGGTCAAATACTATGTCGGCCAACGGCAAGGACTCTCTGACAGCCTTTTGGTAGGCAGGCCCCATATCCATCGCTACGGCCTTTATTTTGCAGGCTGTATCTGGTTGCAGTTGTTTCAAAAACCTTGAAAAAACCTCGGCAGTTCGGCCTGCTTCAACCCAGATCAGATGACCGCCAACCATATCGTAGACCACCGTCATGTAGTCATGACCTTTCGCCCGGGCAACTTCATCTACACCAATATATTCCAAGCCAGTTAGCTCTGCAGGATCAAGCGTAGGGAGAGTTTCAATAAGGTATGCCCTGTCGATATTCTTGACCGTTTCCCATCGTATATCCAAATGTCTGGAAACCGCTTGAATAGACATATGCCGACATAATCCACTGATCAGTCGGCAAAATCGGTGAGTGAAACGGCACCCTTTATCAACAAAATCACACCCCTCAATGCGGCGTTCGCCCTTGTTAATATAAACCTGCGCCAGCTCAATCTCGACCACACAAGGATACCCAAAAAGGGGGATGTCGTTTACTTGTCGGCGGACATGCTGGTTGATGCTTCCCTTCTGGCCTGTAGCAGGGTCTATAGCCCTCCTACGCGCGTCTCGGCTGCAGTGAATGACAATCTTAACACCGCCGTCATCCAGTTTAATTTCATTTACACGTTGCCCTTTGAGGCCTAAAATATGCTGCGAGATGTTGATTGTCATATACCTGCTCTATGTAAAGTTATCAGAAACCATACATATCAACAGGTTACTTGGCGGTCGGCATCTTTTTCTACTCAACAAAGCGGAGAAGAGCCAAGTTGTTCAATGCCATAGCTGTACCTGGGCCTGTCAATGTGCCATCAGTAAAACTTATTGTAACAGCCGTACTTGCATCCGCTGTTACAGTAAAAGCGCCCGCTGTAGGAGAGCCGGAAAAGGTATAACCACCTGGACCAGATACAACACCTGCAGCGCTCATGGAAACGGTTCCCCCTGAAGCATCAACGGCTGTACTACCAAAGTTCATTGCCGTGTTCTCAACAACAGAGACAGCGGTTTGTATTTGTGCAGAAGCATTACCCGTAGCATCTGCAGAAAATGCAGATGAAGATGCAAAACTTAAACTAATAGCACTAAAAGCAACAATCTTAATAACATTTCTCAACTTATTTCTCCTAAAAACAACCATACATTTTTATGTTTTTACACCAGTACTTTATTTTCGATTTACATTTACTTGTAAAATCTGCGTAGATTGTTGATAGAGTCTCATTAATTAAACATTAACAGCAATTGTTACTTAATGTTTACTTTACAACCATAAACCGTGCTATGGCCCACACGAACACCACTCTAAAGAGAAACGATAAGTTGAATATGACGTATGGTTTTTCGCCTACAACCAAGTGCGCGCCTTACTTATAGGATATTTACAGACAATAAATATAAACTTATTGGTTAAACCAAAGAAAAATACCAATACAGACAAAAAAATGTAATTTTTGATATAAATCCCATTTATTCCAATTTTTTGACCCACATGAAAAATAGCTTTTGTTAAAAATATGTACAAATTTCAGACAGAATGGAGCTTCAAATAGAAGGGATAAAAGTGGCTAGAGATAATCTAATAAAATCGACATAGGTATTTTTAAAAACTGCATATTATTAAAAGTGAAAATACACATACTTATGCAATACGATTTACACGGTACGCTAACCCAATTGCAGCTAGCGAGAAAATCGATACTTACTTCTCATTGAAACATGGAAGGACACTTAGTTTAAAAGAACAAACCACATTAAGGCAGGAAGACTCACGATAGATATAGTTGTAGATATGACAACCAGGCTTGCGACTTCTTCAGGTTGACGTTCGTAGAGTTGTGCCAGGAGGTAACAAAATACTGCCACGGGCAAAGCACACTGGAGAATGACAACACCACGTGCTGCCCCTTCCAAATCAAAACCCCATGCGATCCCAACTCCGACAGCAAACCCTATTGCCAAGCGAAAGACAGCAAGCCAAACACTTCGTCCGATATTAACAACCTTTAGACTTGCGAGGGATACTCCAAGTGTAATCAGCATCAACGGAATGGTTAAATCCCCAATCAGTTTCGTCGTATTAAGGATCCATTCCGGTACATATAAGTCACCAACGAGTACGACAGAGGCAATAATTGTCGCCGGAATGATTGGCATAGTGATCAGTGATTTGGGTGAAAATTGGCCAGAGACAAAAGCAACTCCAATTGTCAACTGGATAACCACATAAACCGCAAAGAAACCGATAGCGAGAGCAAGTCCCTCTTCCCCAAAGGCTAACAGACACAAAGGTAAACCAATATTACCAACATTCGGCCAGGTCAGGGACTGAAGAAACGTCCTTTGTGATAAGCCGAATATCCACAAAGTAACCGCCCCAATGACCGCAAGAACCACATTTGCCGCAATTGCAGCCCCTCCCATGGCGAAGAGCGCATCCATAGAAAGATCTACTGTAGACAATGTATAGAAGACAAGAGCAGGTGTACTAAAATAGGTAACCAGAAAAGTTACCATCGGCGTATCAAATTTACGGCCAGCTTTTGCCCAGGCGAACCCAATTGCAATACATATGAGGACAGGGGCAATAATACCCAGGATTTCAGCTATCATTTTTCTGCGGAGATCTATTTACAAGAAAGGAACAGACAGGATTTCAACATTATGACGCCCTGTCAAAGAAAAGCCGTGATTATATACGGCTTTTCTTCATCTCGATTGATTAAGTGAAAATAACAGTCGAAATTCTCACTCAATACCGGGGAGTACCTTCCGTTTCCTCATACATTAATGCCTCTAAATCATGGCAGTATCAATGTACTATGCGGTCCCGATGCCCGTTTAAGAAAAATCCTGTCTTCCTTACGAATAAATTGTTCTTTCTGTGCAAACTCATAATTTTCACGACCAAGGGGATGTTCCATCAAACGTGCGCGATAAGCCTCGTACTCTGCAAGGTTATCAATATTATAAAGCCCATATGCAGTCGTCGTGGATCCTTCCTGTGGTGCGTAATAACCTATTAAATCAGCACCGCATTGAGGAATAGCCTGCCCCCAATTTCTGGCATACTGCTCGAAGAGTTCTTTTTTGTAGGGATCAATTTCATAACGAATAAAGCAGGTAATCATTGTTAAGCCTCTCATGATTTGACAGGCATCTGTATTAGCATTTCATTAGACTTAATTGCTTCGCTAGAGAACGAAGTGTGATTTTTTTAAATTCTGACTTCTTTTACACTTAAGGGTCTAGGGCGTGGCTATACTTTATTAGTAGGCCAGTAAGTTCCTTCTCTCTTATCTCAGCTATCTCATTCCAGATAGTTTCCGATAAATCAGAGTACTTTGAATAAAAAGTATTTCCCAGGACAAGGTAATAAGAGTTTGTTTTAAGTGCTGGCTTTACCAACTCTATCTGATCGTATTTATCCGGGTGACGCGCAATAATACTCGTAGCAATTTCTTTGATCGTTGCAAAACCATCAATTCTACCTGCCTGGAGGAGTGATAATCCCCTTTGAACAGAGGAGGTTTCAGCGACAACAAGTCTATGTTCTTTAAGCAAATCAATAATGGAGTACCCGATTTGAGCTCCAATTTTATTTACATTTTTAAAACTTTTCCCATTCCAAGACGCTGAACTGCCTATTCGACGAAAAAGATAATAAGATTGATTCATCAATCTACGCTTTTTATCCACTCTTCCTGAAACGTGGGGATAATTACTGAATTCTACGCGGGATTTACTATAAGAGGCAGCAAGAACTCCGTCGACTTGATTTAACTCAAGCTCCCTTAAACAACGCGCCCATGGCGCTCGGTGGAAGCTTATTAAAAGATCTAATTTTTTCTCTACAAGTTCAAGAATTTCAATATATAAACCCGGATTTTTTTTAGGGATGCTACCGCCTTTACCATAATAATAAGGAATATTCTCAATATCCTCATAACATATCGAAAAAGATATTTTTTCAGAATTTGCAGGAGTAATGACACAAAAGCCCAAAACAAGGACAGTAACACTTAGACGAATTATCGTTTTCAGGGGCTTAAAAAAACGTAATTGAAATAGCAATACGACAAATCCCAAAATAAGATCCCCGCGACAAAGCTCTAGAACGATCTCAAGTATTTTTCGAATATCTTTACAGATTAGTTCAAAGATAATCAGAAACCTTTAATACACACTAAAGGAAAAATCGTATCGTTAAGGATCAACTACTCAGATTGGCTTGTTTCACTGTATTTAATAATAAGATCGGGCATTTCGATTTCACGTATTTTAGCCAACTCATTCCAAATATTTTCTGATAATGCATTATGATTCTTATAAAATTCTCTACTTATGATCAGATAATAAGGTTTTGTTGTAAGAGCCACCGGAACTTTCTCAACGTTTTGATAGCGCTCGGGATAACGCATCAACAACGTATTTCCAATTTGTTCTAATGTTGCGAAACCAGCTAAGCGACTAGTATTCACTTGCTGAAATCCGCGTTGTACAGAAGGGTTTTCTATAACAGTCAGGTTATAATTTTTTAGAAAATCAATAATGGCATAACCGATTTGAACCCCGACCTCATTGATACCGCTGAATGCTTTCCCGTCCCAAGAAACCAAGGATGACTTATGGCGGAAAAGAAAATAGGATGTTCAGCGACAATAACCTTGGCCGGTTGCGACAACCACCTTGGCCGGTGGATCTGATCATTAAAAAGGGCGTGCCCGTTTGATAATCAGATCCACCGGCCAAGGCTTAATTTGGTGTTAGTTACAAGCTGCTGTGAGTTGATAAATTAGGAACCTCTAGATGTAATTGGAGGAACCTGTTTGCCGTATAAATTTATCACAGATGAACAACTGAGACTTTACATGACAGATAGAAAAACTCATGGTCAACGAACCGCCGCTGCCCGCGCAGGGTTTAGCGAACGCACGGCCCGCCGATTTGACGTTGATGCGACTTTACCGTCACAACGCAATATAAAGCGAGGGCGAACAGTTTCTGATCCGCTTGAAGATATCTGGGATAAGGACATCCTTCCCATTTTGGATAAAGACAACTCGGTCAAACCCATTACTTTGTTGCGCCACATACAGAGCCTCTATCCGCTCCGTTTTCCCGATGACCGTGTCAAGCGCACGTTAGAGCGCCGAGTTCGGGGATGGCGGGCTCTGAATGGCCCTGAAAAGGATATCATTTTCAGGCAAACACCTGAGCCGGGTTACATGGGCCAATCAGATTTCACGGATGCAGCCGACTTAAGTATTACCATTGCAGGAGATCCTTTGGTGCATCGGCTCTATCATTTTGTTCTGGTATATAGCCGATGGGAACATGTTGGGGTCGTACTTGGCGGTGAGAGTTTTACAGCCCTTGCGGAGAACTTACAAAATGCGCTTTGGTCCTTGGGGGGCGCTCCTGAAAACCACCGGACCGACAGCCTGTCTGCGGCCTTTCGGAATTTGAGCGTTGAGGAAAAGGAGGACATTACCAAACGTTATTCTGCTTTTGTTGAGCACTACGGTATGGAGGCCAGTCGAAATAACAGAGGGGAATCACACGAGAACGGTGCCATTGAATCTCACCACGGTCACCTTAAGACTGCGATAAAGCAGGCCCTGATTTTGCGTGGCAGTAATGACTTTGACACTTTGGATGAGTATCGGCGATTTTTGGACGAGCTGATTGCTAGACGGAACAAACATCGTGACCAAGATATCCAAACAGAGTTGAAATCTCTCAAGGCGTTACCTCCTCGGCGAACAACAGATTACACTGAAGTCGTGTCGAGAGTTACCAAAACAAGTGGTTTTTTAGTTAAGCAGGTTTTTTATAGCGCCCCTTCTCGCCTAATTGGTCAACGCTTGCGTGTCCATATTTACGATAACCGGATAGAAGCCTATCTAGGCAGCACTCATGTCGTCAGCCATTCTCGTGAGCGGGGGCACGGCAAAGGCCCCCGCATTCATGTTATCAATTATCATCACGTCATTCATGCTCTCAAACGTAAACCTCAGGCACTCGCCAATTCTATTTATCGTGACAGTATTTTTCCAAGAACCGAGTACTCCCTGGCCTGGACATTGTTTCAGAAAAAGTTGTCCCGCAGAGATGCGTGTCGTCAGATGGTTGGGATACTTTTCCTTGCGCACGAAGAGGCTTGTGAGGCCGAAGTCGCGCACCTGATTTCGAGAGAAATCAATGCAGGAAGGCTACCTTGCGCAAAAAAACTTAAGCTGAATATCACAAAAAAGAACACGGATTTACCTCCTGATATTCCCGTGGTTCAACCTTCATTATCAGTCTTTGATACTCTGTTGGAGGATCGGGCATGACAAACATTGAAGTGGATCAGCACAAGCTGCCTCTTATGCTAACTGACTTACGATTACCCAGCTTTCACAAACACTGGCAAGATATCGCAATCCAATCCGACAAGGAGGGCTGGTCAGCAGCCAGGTTCCTTGCCGTTTTGGCCGAATATGAATTGGCCGAAAGGGACACGCGACGCATTCAACGCCATCTCAACGCATCAAACCTGCTGGGCGGAAAAACTCTGGCCACTTTTAACTTCAAGCGGCTGCCTAACGTGAAAAAGGCGCAGGTCGAAGCCTTGTCTGCCGGTGACTGGATTGACGCAAGAGCAAATCTGATTGCCATTGGAAATTCAGGGGGAGGAAAAACTCATCTCCTATGCGCCGTAGGTTATGCTCTTATAGAGGCTGGATACCGTGTGCTCTATACGCAAACCAGTGATCTGGTGCAAAAACTCCAGGCTGCCAGACGTGAACTTATGCTCGAAAACGCCCTCGCAAAACTCGATAAATTTGATCTCATCATTCTCGATGATATTACCTATGCACAAAGGGATATATCTGAAACATCCGTGCTCTTTGAATTGATCGCCAGACGATATGAGTACCGAAGTATTGCAATTGCTGCCAATCAACCTTTTAGCGGATGGGACAATATTTTTCAAGATAAGGCCATGACCGTTGCAGCAATCGATCGTCTTGTTCACCACTCAACCATTCTTGAGATGAATATCGACAGCTACAGACAATGGGAAGCCGCCCAAAATCTCAAAAAAATGTTGCGGAAAACCACAAACAAAAAGGTGAAAAATATGCCTGAAGCATCGTAAATAAACGTCAGATCACAGCCGCATCAAAAGCGGCCAAGGTGGTTGACGCAACCGGACAAAGTGGTTGACGCTCTACAATAGGACTTATTAACAATCCTTCTTTCTACGTCTAACTCCCCCAACCTCATTGGATAGTGACTATACTTAGCTCGTTCCGGCTTAAATGAAGCAGCGACTACTCCATCAACACGATTTAATTCTAGTTGCTTAAGACATCGCGCCCACGGAGCCCGGTGGATGACAATATTCAGCTTTAATCTCTGCGAAACAAGATTAATCATATCAACATAAAGGCCAGGCTTGTTTTCTGGTATTTCCGTCCCTTCGCCATAGTAATAAGGGATATTTTCAATATCCTCATAACATATCGAAAAGGGGATAGTTTCTGCCCGGACAACACCAGCAAAACTCAAGCATCCTAGAAAAACCCATAACAGGAGATATCGTTTTGATGAAATGTAAGAGACACTCATTTGCTACACAACATGCTAACCTCAGGATTATTGCCTTCCTGTGATAATGCTATTGTGCCATTTCCAACTAATTTGGATCCCCCGAAATAACTAAAATAGCTAACCTTAGAATAAGGATAGATGTTTTAATTTTTGTTAAAATATAAGAAGTTTTGGAAATAGAGCCTTATGAATTTGATGCCATATATCTTTATTCGGAGCGAGAAGAAGTCCACTTTTCCCAAAGGAATCAAAGTTATATTCTTTTTGATCAAGACAGGCTCCAAAGCCACCTGCTTCTCGATGAATTAACACACCAGGTAAATGATCCCAAGGCATCAACCTTGTATATAAGGAAAATTGTGTTTTAGAGGTCGCAAGCCTTTCATAGTCGGCACCAGCACAACGTAGCGTCTTTACGACGTTGAGTTTGCACCTATTCTTTTCAATCCAGGAGACAACCTCTGTATCCAGCCCCTTTGAACCGTGTAAAGTCCCGATACAATCAGAACTCTCAATTCCAAAAGGTGTTGTTACCTTTAATCGAATACCATCTTTAAAAGCCCCCTCACCCGTACGCACTTGAAGAAGAGACGTCGTCAGTGGATCATAAATCCAGCCAGCAACAGTTTCTCCTTTATAAATCAAAGCCAGCATGCACTTAAAAGTTTCGATGCCCCCCGCGAAGTTATTGGTACCGTCGATCGGATCAATTACCCATGTAAGCTGATCATGATTTATTTTGTTTAATAGATCTGGCTCCAGAGCAACCCTCTCTTCTCCAATGACATCACTCCCAGGAAAAATATCTTTGATCAAACCTGATAGGCGATGCTCAGTATTTATATCTGCAACGGTAACAGTCTCTCCTCCCATTTTCTGGGAGATGTCACCTTCCTGCAGGTTTCTAAAACGAGGGACTATCTCTAAATCTGAAACGACTTTGAGTAACTCTTCGACTTTATCAAGTTTGGAAAACATACGCCCTTTCAATATCGCAATGAACGATACTATCAATAATATAATTATATCGTATTCTTGCTTTCTTAATGTTGAGCAAGAATATCTGCAATCCGATTTATATGAGGGGCTTTTTCTTCATCGGTCAGAAAAGATCCCTCAATCGAGTTGTGGCACAGTTTAGCAATTTCTGTTTTAGATAAACTTAAAGCCTCAACAACGGATATAAAATTGGCTGTCATATATCCACCAAAGTAGGCGGGATCATCGGAATTGACGGTCACATTAAGTCCTGCAGCCATCATCTCTTTCAACGGGTGCTCTTTCATGTCACTTACGCCACAAAGCTTAAGGTTTGAAAGAGGGCAAACCGTCAAAGCGATACCCAAATTGGCCACTTGTTTGGTCAATTCAGCATCTTCGATTGTTCGATTGCCATGATCTAACCGATCAATTTGCAAAAGATCTATTGCTTCACGAACATATTCTGCAGGACCCTCTTCACCAGCATGCGCGACCAACTTCAATCCCATTTCTCTAGCGGCATTGAAAACCCTTAAGAACTTCGATGGCGGGTGTCCCAACTCGCTGGAATCCAAGCCTACGCCAACAATACGGCCATCAAACCATGGTTCAGCTTCGTTCAAGGTCGCAAATGCCTCTTCTTCACTAAGATGGCGTAAAAATGACATTATCAGTTCGGAAGAAACACCAAGTCTTTCTTGTCCATCATCTAAGGCGCGTAATATACCATTGGTAACTTCAGAGAAGCTCACACCACGACTTGTATGCCCTTGTGGGTCATAGAACACCTCTACATGAACAACGCCTTCTTGAGCTACCTTCTCAAGATACGCCATGGTAAGAGCATAAAAATCTTCTTCACTCTGAAGTACGTTCATACCTTGATAGTATATATCAAGGAAATCCTGAAGGTTTGAGAAATCATAAGCTGTACGAATTTCATCAACGGTTTTATAAGGCAGCTCAATACTATTTTTTGTTGCCAACTCCATCATCAATTCAGGCTCAAGAGAGCCTTCTAAATGGAGGTGGAGCTCAGCCTTAGGTAACGCATTGATAAAATTCTCTAGATCACTCATATATCTTTTCCAAAACTCAATTTGTATTCACGCTCAATTCTATCTTCTTATCCCAGGAAAGAAAATAGCACTAAGATTAGTATAATTTTTTGACTTCAAGGGATTTCACTAGCCGACGGCAATACCTAATCGAAAGCGACAAAATGGAAACACAACAAACAATATGCCAATGGGCTGAAGATACTTTTGGCCCCGTATCAAACCCCATGAATTTAGTGACGAGAGCTCTACAAGAAATGAAAGAGCTTTCTGAAGCCATTGAGGCAAACAACCGTGAGGAAATTGGCAAAGAAACCGCTGATGTCGTCATTCTTTTTCATCGTCTTCTCGCACAATACGATCTCGACCTTGCTCAGGAATTAGAGAGAAAGATGACGATAAACCGTTCCCGTCAGTGGGTTTCAAAAGGAGATGGTACAGGAAAACACATCCCTCAAGGTTAGATAAAGTTCGCGGGAAATTCCCGATGAAAACTCGTAAGATTGAAATCCCGAAAAATACCGAGAAGAGAATACAGAAAAAGGGGAGCCAATTGGCTCCCCTTCTCTTTAGCAAAACGGTGTTTGGCTGGCTTAGAAGCCCATGCCACCCATACCGCCCATGTCAGGCATTGCAGGAGCTGCAGATTTGTCTTCAGGCTGATCAGCAACCATAGCTTCGGTTGTGATCATCAGGCCGGAAACGGAGCCCGCATCTTGAAGAGCTGTACGAACAACTTTAACCGGATCGATGATACCAGCATCAAACAGGTCTTTGTATACACCAGTTTGAGCGTCAAAACCGAAACCAGCTTTGTTTTCGTCAGTGATCTTACCAACAACGATAGAACCTTCGAAGCCAGCATTTTCAGAGATCTGACGGATCGGAGCTTCAAGAGCACGACGGACAACGTTGATACCAACGTCTTGATCGTTGTTTTCGCCTTTAAGATCAGCAAGAGAGGAAACTGCAGCAAGAAGAGCAGTACCACCACCAGCAACAATGCCTTCTTCAACAGCAGCACGTGTAGCGTTCATGGCATCTTCAACGCGATCTTTACGTTCCTTAACTTCGATTTCAGTGGAACCACCAACACGAAGAACAGCAACACCACCAGCAAGTTTAGCTAGACGCTCTTGCAATTTCTCACGATCGTAATCGGAAGAAGTGTCTTCAGCCTGGGCACGGATCTGAGCACAACGACCTTCGATCTGTTCGCGATCACCAGCACCATCAACAACAACAGTTTCTTCTTTGGAGATGTTAACGCGCTTAGCAGTACCGAGCATGTCCAGAGTAACGTTTTCCAGTTTGATACCAAGATCTTCTGAAACAACAGTACCACCAGTTAGAACAGCGATATCTTCAAGCATTGCTTTACGACGATCACCGAAACCAGGAGCTTTAACAGCAGCGATTTTCAGACCACCACGAAGTTTGTTCACAACGAGAGTTGCAAGCGCTTCGCCTTCAACGTCTTCAGCAATGATCAGTAGCGGACGGCCGGACTGAACAGCAGCTTCGAGAAGTGGAAGCATTGGCTGAAGGTTAGTTAGTTTTGCTTCGTGAAGAAGAATGTATGGTGCTTCAAGATCAGCAACCATTTTCTCTGCGTTCGTTACGAAGTATGGTGAAAGGTAACCACGGTCGAACTGCATACCTTCAACAACGTCAAGTTCAGTTGCGAGAGATTTTGCTTCTTCAACAGTGATAACGCCTTCTTTACCAACACGTTCCATTGCTTCAGCAATCATGTTGCCGATTTCAGCTTCACCGTTAGCAGAGATTGTACCAACCTGAGCAACTTCTTCAGTTGTAGAGATCTGTTTAGCAGCACCTTTAAGGTGCTCAACAGCTGTAGAAACAGCAAGATCCATACCGCGCTTAACGTCCATTGGGTTCATGCCAGCGGCAACAGCTTTTGCGCCTTCACGAACAAGACCTTGTGTTAGAACAGTCGCAGTTGTTGTTCCGTCACCAGCAACATCGTTGGTTTTTGAAGCAACTTCACGAACCATCTGTGCGCCCATGTTTTCAAACTTGTCAGCAAGTTCGATTTCTTTAGCAACAGAAACACCATCTTTAGTGATGCGTGGAGCACCAAAAGATTTGTCGAGAACAACGTTACGGCCTTTAGGACCGAGAGTAACTTTTACAGCGTTAGCAAGGATATCAACACCGCGAAGCATTTTGTCGCGAGCGTCAGTACCAAATTTTACATCTTTAGCAGACATGATCTTTTATTTCCTTTAATTCGAGTATCCGTTTAGTGAAACCAGCTTTACTGATCTCAATCTTAATTAAGGATGCCCATAATGTCGGACTCACGCATGATCAGCAGTGTTTTGCCGTCAAGCTTGACTTCTGTGCCGGACCACTTGCCATAAAGAACGGTGTCGCCTTCTTTAACATCAAGAGCAACAACTTTACCGTCATCACCACGAGCGCCACTGCCAACAGCAGTAACTTTGCCCTGCATTGGTTTTTCTTTAGCAGTATCGGGAATGATAATTCCGCCAGAAGTTTTTTCTTCTTGGTCTAGTGGCTCGATTACGACCCGGTCGTGAAGAGGCTTAAAGCTCATAGATCAACTCCGTTAGAGTAAGCTTATTTAAAAAAAATTCGGGCACATTCGGTGAGAGATTTTATCATTATTAGCACTCCCACCAAACGAGTGCTAAAAGCCATATAGAATGCAGGTAGGGTGATGTCAACCAACGGCTAAAAAAATATCTCTATTTTGAGGGCTAATCTTCGTCGGGAAGGATACCAAATTTACTCGTAAACTTGGCAGCATCGGCCTGAGAAATTGAAAGCGAGATCCATACCCCGTTCTCATGATGCTCTTGTTCGATCACATTTCCATGGTCGTGCAACCACGATAATGCAGCCCCCTCACTGTACGGCACCTCAAATTCATGGACGAGATTTTGGGCATCCAGTAATTCCTCAACCATAGCCAGGAAATCATCACACCCTTCCCCGGTTATTGCTGAACACAGGAGAGTGGTTTCATTATGGCTAGATTGAATATCCAGGGAAGACTTAACTTCGTCGGACAGGAGATCTGATTTATTCCAGACCTCGATCATATTGTCTTGGATATCGGGATCGAGTTCTAAATCTTTCAGGACAGACTTAACATCTTCTTTTTGGGCATCCGTATCCTCATGAGAGACATCGCGCACATGCACAAGAACATTCGCCTCGCGGACTTCCTCCAGGGTCGCCCGGAAAGAAGCAATCAAATCTGTGGGCAATTCAGAAATAAACCCAACAGTGTCAGATAAAATAATTTCTCGCCCGGAAGGGAGATTAACCCGTCGCATCGTCGGATCCAAAGTTGCGAACAGAAGATTTTCAGCAAACACGTCTGACTGAGTTAAACGGTTAAAGAGTGTCGATTTGCCGGCGTTGGTATACCCCACAAGCGATACAATGGGGAAAGGCACTTTACGTCGGGCAGATCGATGAAGCTCTCGGGTCTTTTTGACTAATTCGAGATCACTCTTCAGGCGGACGATCCGCTCATCGATAAGACGTCTATCGATTTCGATTTGACGTTCCCCCGGACCGCCCATAAAGCCCGCACCACCTCTTTGCCTTTCAAGGTGGGTCCATGACCGAACCAGTCGGGATCTCTGATAGCTTAGTTGGGCAAGGTCAACCTGTAATTTCCCCTCTTTAGTGCGTGCACGTTCACCAAAAATTTCAAGAATAAGACCTGTACGATCAATAACCTTAGCTTCCCAACCATTTTCCAGATTGCGCTGCTGTACAGGCGTTAAAGCAGTATCGACGATAACAACTTCAATTTCATTATCGTGGATATATTCATGAAACTTATCGATGATCCCTGAACCAAAGAGTGTAGAAGGTTTTGGCCGAGTAACTTTGATAACGTCGTGTAAGACGATATCCAAATCAATCGCGAGCGCAAGACCATAGGCCTCTTCAAGGCGCGCTTCTGCACTCCGAGAAGAAGTCGAAAACTTCTTTAGTTCAGGATGAAGTACAATGGCGCGAACCTTTTTATCCCGATCCACGCCACCGTCATTTTGTTGAGAACCCATATATATTCAACCAAACCCTAGTGGGTTTAAGATGCTGCTCCACCTTCATCGTCTTTACCTGGATCAAAGAGCTGTACAGGTGTAGCTGGCATAATTGTAGAAATCGCGTGTTTGTATACAAGCTGTGCATGCGCATCACGACGTAACAACACCGAGAAATTGTCAAACCAGGAAATAATGCCTTGTAATTTGACACCGTTTACCAAAAAGACCGTTACTGGGACTTTATTTTTGCGAATCGTATTCAGGAATACGTCCTGTACGTTCTGTGATTTTTCCGCGGCCATCGCGTTTAATCCCCTTATTGTTTTTATACGTGTTTTTATTGGTTGGTATTTATTAGCTTTTGGGGTTGTGCCCGATTTAAAACGAGCAAGGGAGATTCTTTATCATTCTGCTGGGGAAATACAACCCCTCATCTACCAACAAAGAAAAAAACTCTTCAAAACATTATGACAAAGAAATCATTATATCTTTGCACGAAGTGAAATATTGCGCCGGCTTGCAGCTTGTAAATTCACCATCGGTAGGAGGTGTTGGACGAATAAGAACGGGATAACATTGAGCGTTATGGGCACATTGAAGATCAATATCCGTATCACCCACAAACCATACATCCTGATCAGATTGAAGATCACTACCATTCAGAGCAAGATCCACAACCATTGGATTTGGCTTATCTTGTGCAGCGTCATTTGCACCGATGAGCCGAGTGAAATAACCACTCCAGCCAAGATGTTCAGCCTCTTTTCTTAAAAGTGATCCTTGCTTGTTGCTTACTATTGCAAGGTAGGCACCCTTATTTCTTAGATGATCAAGAAGTTCTTTTGCGTAAGGTAATGGTGTCAAAACATCGAGATGGTTGGCCTCGTAGGTATCATAAAATATTTTTGTGGCAATATCGGACTCGCTTCCAAAGATCGCGGGAAAGCTATCTCTTGCAGAAGCACGAACCCGGTCCTTGGCCTCCTCAAGTGTCCAGGGAGTTTTTCCCATTTCCCTAAAGGTCACAGATAACGCATGGTGAATAGTTATCCAGCTATCGATTAAAGTGTTATCCCAATCGAAAATTACGGCTTTGGGGAAAGACAAACTCATAAATCACACACTTTTATTAATTTTCGAATTAACGATATTATTTATTAAACTAGCTTGGGTCTATTTTAGAAAAATTCTAATTTCACGGCGAACAGTTTCTCTATTTTTTTCACGGCTTCTGCGGCAGAGAAAATCACAACTAAATCATGCGCCCTAACAACTGTACCGCCACGAGGAATAATCACTTCTCCATCCCTGACAATAGCACCAACGATAACTCCAGCCGGGAGTTTTGCTTCTCGGATCGGAACACCGACCAAGCTAGATGTCTCTAGGGCTTCGGCTTCAATAACCTCTCCCAATCCATCAGCAATTGTATGAACAGAACGTATCCGGCCTCTACGTACATGCTGAAGGATATTCGATACCGTGATAGATCTTGGATTTACAACAGTATCAATTCCAAGCGTGCTGATTAAAGGCGTGTATGAGGTTGTGTTAATCAAAGTAACAGCTCGCTCACACCCATGTCTTTTAGCAAGCAATGATGTCAAAATGTTGACTTCATCATCGTTGGTCACAGCAACGATTGTTTCCGTTGTGGAAATATTTACCTCATTGAGGATTTCTGCATCGAGCGAATCACCATGAATGACAACCGTTTTCTTGAGCGATCGTGCGACAAACTCTGCACGTTTTTTATCGAGTTCTATCAGTTTCAGTTTCACCTGAGGGTGTTTTTCTTCCATCGCTTTTGCAAGATACAAGCCGATATTACCACCACCAATGATAACAACTCTGCGCGCTTCTAATTCGGAATGCCCAAAAGCATCCATTGTACGGTTAAGGTGTTCATGATCCAAAACCAAATACACATCATCACCGGGACGCAACTCATCATCGGGTGTTGGAACAAACCCCTTTCCCTGACGAAAAACCCCTACAACGACAACATTCAGAGTTGGAAACAGCTCAGTAAGCTGTCGCAAAGGCGTATATATAATCGGTGTATCTTCGGTACAGTGAACTCCGATTAGGCTCACTTTTCCGTCCGCAAGTGGATAGACATCAAACGCGCCTGGAATTTGCAGTCTTCGCTCGATCGCATCTGCAACTTCTATTTCCGGAGATATAATAACGTCGATGGGCATGTGATCTCTGGTAAATAGATCCGACCACATAGGATCAAGGTAGCTCTGTTCTCTAATGCGAGCAATCTTAGTTGGAACATCAAATAACGAGTGGCATATCTGGCAAGCAACCATGTTGACTTCATCTGCGTGCGTCACTGCAATGATCATATCAGCATCAGAGGCCCCGGCTTTTTCCAAAACATCAGGGTGTGATGCAAAACCAATTACGCCTTTTACATCAAGGGAATCTGTAATTTTACCAACCAAAACAGGATCGCGGTCAATAACAGTAATATCAGCATTCTCGCTTGCCAGATACTTGGCAATGTTGAACCCAACTTGGCCTGCGCCACAAATCACAACTTTCATAATCGGGTCCTAATATCCTGCTTTTGTTTAGGCGCGCTCAGTAGATATACCGAGTGTACGTAGCTTTCGGTGAAGAGCGGATCGTTCCATACCAATAAAATTAGATGTTTTCGAGATATTTCCTCCAAAGCGCAAAATTTGAGCTTCCAGATACTGCTTTTCAAACAATTCCCGCGCTTCCCTCAATGACAAAGCCATCAAATCATCCTGCCCTGAATTATTGGACGAAACATTTGGAGAAAGCGAGCCAATATCAGGCGGCATCATATCTGCTGATATAGGACTGTCCCCATCGCCTGGAGCCATAATTAAAAGCCAATCAATGACATTTCTAAGCTGACGCACGTTCCCTGGCCACTCATAAGCCTGGAGAGATACTATGGCATCTTGTGCCAGCGGTCGCACTGGTATCCCATTCGTCCGGGCAGAGAGTTCCATGAAATATTCAATAAGTGCAGGAATATCTTCTCTGCGTTCTACCAATGCAGGAACAGCAAGAGGGACAACATTTAACCTGTAATATAAATCTTCTCTGAATTCACCAGCAGAAATTAACGCCTGTAAATCCTTGTTGGTCGAAGCGATAACCCTAACATCAACATCGACCTCGACATCCCCGCCGACCCTACTAAAAGATTGTTCCTGTAATACACGTACAATCTTCCCCTGTGTTTCCAAAGGCATGTCTGCAACTTCATCAAGAAGCAGAGTACCGCCATGAGCTTGCTCAAAGGTTCCGATACGAATGGATATTTCGCCGTCATCCCCTTTTGTTTCAGTGCCAAAAAGCTCACTTTCCAGACGGTCGGGGTGCATCGTTGCACAATTAAGTGCAACAAAAGCTTCATTGTAGCGCGTTGATTGTTGATGCAATTGCCGCGCGACAACTTCTTTCCCTGCTCCCGCAGGTCCGGTAATTAAAACCCGGCTGCCTGTTGGGGCAACCTTATCAAGAGCCTGCTGAAGAAGAAGGACAGGCGCAGAATTTCCAATCAGGGAAGACTGGACAGCTGCACTCACCTTTAAACGTTCATTCTCGCGTCGTAGTTCAGAAATCTCAATCGCGCGATTAAGGATAAGAAGCAATCGGTCAGACTTAAAAGGCTTTTCGATAAAATCATAAGCACCAATTTTGATCGCATTAACAGCCGTCTCAATAGTTCCATGACCTGACATCATTATGACTGGCAAGTCGTTATAGTCATGCTTAATTGCTTCAAGAATACCAATGCCATCCAGCTCTGAATTATTGAGCCATATATCCAGCACGACCAAGCTTGGTCGACGGGAATGGATTGCAGCGAGCGCTTCCTGGCTATTAGCTGCTTCTTTAACAGAAAATCCCTCATCCTCTAATATACCACTTAGAGCCATTCTGATATCTGCTTCATCGTCGACAATAAGTATGTCACGGGCCATAAAAAATCTACTTATTCAATATGTTAACAAAAATCTCAATTACGAAGCCTGTTCGGGAAAAACCAAACTAGCTTGAGCACCAATAATATTTCCAGTTTGATCCATATTATCTTCGAGGACAAGATATCCTCCGTGATCTTCCATAACTTTCTTTACAATTGCGAGCCCCAAACCGGTACCCTTCGCCCTGTTTGTTACATATGGCTCAGTCAATTTTTCTCGGTCTCCCGCCGGCAATCCCTTACCTGTATCTTGGATTACCATCGTTACCCCTTCATCGAAAGTAGATAAGTTAAGGCAAATCACTGAATTCCCCTCGGTCTCTTTAAGAGAAGGGTTTTCCTCAATTTTTCCTTCGATTGATTCCGCAGCATTCAGGAGGAGATTGGTCAACACACGATTTATTTGTTCGGGATCGCAAGACAAAGTAACGTCTTCGTTTGGGAGATTTGTAACGAACTTGATATCAGGGTGAGAAGTATCTTGTAGAAAGATTGCCTCCCTAATCAGTTTATTCAAGTTTGTGTCTTTCATCCGTGGAACAGGCATACGAGCAAAGGATGAAAATTCATTTACCATTGTTCCGATGTCCGTCACATGACGGATGATCGTATCAATACACAGCTCAAACGTCTTTTTATCGCTATCGATCTCTTTTAAATATTTCCGTTTTAATCGCTCAGCAGATAGTTGAATAGGTGTCAGCGGATTTTTAATTTCATGTGCAATACGTCGCGCAACATCGGACCAAGCAGCTTTCCTCTGCGCAGAAACCAATTCCGTAATATCATCAAAAGTAATCACAAATCCGATGATTTCGAAATCATCGCCGAGTTCAGCAACAGCTCTCAACAATAAGGTTCTCTGAATTCCATTTTGCTGAGTATAAGGGATATGTTTTTCTACAGGCCTTAAAGGACGGGCTCTAGCTTCTTCAACAAACTCTGATACTTCTGGCATAACTGTTGAGATATGTTTTCCACGCAAGTCTTCAAACTGATCAACAAAAAATGATGAAGCTGCGCGATTGGGAAGGGTTATTTCCCCCTCACGGTTTAAACCAATTACCCCTGCAGACACCCCTCCCAACACCGCTTCAATAAATCGGGTACGCTCATCAAGTTGAGAGTTTGTACTCAAAAGCTCTTGTTGTTGCCTCTGAAGTTCGCCCGTCATAAGGTTGAAAGTTCTAGATAATCTTCCTATTTCATCTTCAGTTTGATTTGATATCACCCGGGTATCCAAATTACCCTCTCGAACCTTTTCTGCTGCCGCAATTAAATTACTAATAGGCCCAGTTAAATTGTTAGAGAAAGTCAAACCGACCCAGACAGATGCCAAAAGTATCATCAAGGCAACAATTGCAAAGATCATCGCAAAGGTTAAAACGAAGCCTGAGCGCTTCCCCTCGAGATCGGTATAGAGGGATACAGCTTCCTTAGCACGTTCAATGTGTTTAAGAATATTAGGATCAACTAAACGTCCGACTATTAGAAACGAGCCATCAAACCCTCCCAAATATACAAGAGCTCGAACGCGATCGTTATTTTCGGGAGATAAAATAACAACTTCACCATTAATCGCATTATTTATTGCAAAATCAGGTATTTCCGGGGCAAAATTCAGCAAAAAGCTAAACGCAGCTTTACCCTGAACTTGTCCAGAACGATCAAATACGACAATTTCAGTGAGGTTTAAACGATTAGCCTGTTCGGTTAAGAATTCATCAAACTGGGGCTCATCTTGAATCAGAGAGTTCAATGTCTGGCTGATGTCAAATGACACAGCCAAAGCATCCGCGGTAATACCTTGCCGATGCTCATGAAGATAAGCTTCAGCAACAGCATAAGATTCTTTAACGGCCGTACTTACACGCTCATTAAACCACCCCTTTAACCCAAATTCAAAAAAACCAACGGATACAACAGCAACAATAATGGTAGGGGTGACAGCAACCACACTAAACAAACCAACCAGTCGGGAGTGAAGTTTAGCGCCTGCTAAACCTCTTTTACGCTCCAACCAAAGGAGAACAAGACGACGCACAACAATGGCGATTAGAGCCATCAACAAGATGAAATCAGCTGTAAGTAAAAGAAGTAAATTTCCAGGTTTAATGACTTGAGACAAATCACCCGATAGGGCTAAAAAAGTTGTTATCCCACTTACACTCGCAGCAAGTAAAAGCGAAATAGCCAACTTTCTTTCTAAGCCAACTCGCTTGGCCCATACCAAGATACGGAGCCAAAAACTGTTATTTTCGACGACAGTGTTTGCAGTTGAATTTTCAGTAGAGCTCTGATTTTGACTTTCTGGATTTTTGTGAACCTGAGTTTCACTCGCCATTATTTAGCACCCTTAATTATGGATACATTGAGCTCTTTTATTTTTTTTCTTAAAGTATTTCGATTTAGGCCTAGCAGTTTCGAGGCTTGAATTTGATTGCCATTGGTTGACATTAAAGATAGCTCGATCAAAGGCTTCTCTATTTCTTTTAATATTCTATCGTAAAGTCCGCTCGAAGGTAATTCTGGAAAATGTGCCGCAAAATATTCACTTAAATGACGCTCTACGGCTTCACTCAATGACTCGTTAAACGGAGGTTGTGTGATTTTTCCCTCTGTTTCAGTGTCTTCATTATTGGCCTTTGCCACGAGACTTAATTCATGTTCGACGATATCACAGGTAATAACATCTTGACTGTAGAGCACAGTTAACCGGCGAACGATATTTTCCAGCTCGCGGATATTACCCGACCAATGATGATTTCGAAGAGAAGCCATCCCTCCCTGGTCAATGATTTTGCTCGGCAACCCCTCAGCTTCACATATCCTCAAAAAATGGGAAACCAGTTCAGGTATATCTTCAGATCGCTCTCTCAAAGGAGGAAGTCGCAGCGGAACCACACTCAGACGATAATACAGATCTTCCCTAAAACTACCCTGCTCAACCATTTGAGTGAGGTCTCTGTGCGTTGCCGTAATAATTCTAACATCAGCTTTTATCGGAATACGCCCACCTACTGTTGTAAATTCACTCTCTTGCAAGACCCTTAACAATCTCGTTTGCGCTTCAACTGGCATGTCACCAATTTCATCGAGAAAAAGTGTTCCTCCTGCCGCCTGCTCAAACCGGCCTGAATAACGTGAAGTCGCCCCTGTGAAAGCCCCTTTTTCGTGGCCAAAAAGTTCGCTCTCAATCAATTCCTTTGGTATTGCAGCCATATTAACGGCAACAAAAGGTCCCTCTTTCCTTTTCCCATAATCATGTAAGGCACGCGAAATCAGCTCTTTCCCCGTTCCGGACTCACCCGTCACCATAACCGTCAGATCTGTCGGCATTAAACGCGCCATCACACGATAGATCTCCTGCATGGCTACAGAGCGTCCTATTAGGGGCAACTGTTCGTCTTGACTTTGCTCTTCTTGTATTTCTTCAGGTAAATCCTGAGGTTCAGATAGCGCCCGACGTACGGTTAAGGACAGTTCCTTTAGATCAAAAGGCTTTGGAAGATATTCAAAAGCTCCCCGCTCTGTCGCCTTTACCGCTGTGAGCAGTGTATTTTGCGCAGACATAACAATTATGCGTAAATCGGGTCTTATCTTCTTGATCCTTGGAATCAGATCCAGACCATTTTCATCTGGCATGACGACGTCGGTAATTACCAGATCACCTTCTCCTTTGGCGACCCATTGCCAAAGTGAGGCGGCGCTACTTGCAGCTTGAACCCGGTAACCTTCCCGTCCCAGCGCATGAGTTAAAACGGTCCTTATGGCTTGATCATCATCTGCAATCAAAATCGTTGCTGAATTCATTAGCCGTCCAAACTTTTATTATTATTTGCTGTGTGAAGATCAGCCCTCAATTCTTTAGGTACCAGAGGTAGACTGACAGAAAAACGTGTTAAACGTGGCTGGCTAGTAAATTCTATGACACCACCATGTTCTTCTATGACTTTGGAAACCAGCGCCAAACCAAGCCCCTTACCACCAGCCTTAGTCGAAACAAAAGGATCAAAAAGATGTTCATGTAAATCTTCAGGAATCCCCGGCCCGGTGTCTTCTATCGTTACAAGCATAGGCAGATCCATTCGATCCTTCCCCCCGAGCAATCGCATACGGACCCCTTGCTGATAACTCGTCTTTAAAACTATCTCGCCACCTTGAGTGCCAATAGCTTCAGCCGCATTTTTCACAAGATTTAAAAAAGCCTGCACCAGAAGGTCTCTATTGCCATAAACCTCAGGCAAGGAAGGATCGTACTTTTCTATAAAGGTAACATTTTCACCAAAGGCAGACTTTGATAAAAGTCGCACATGCGAGAGAACTTCATGGATATTAACGGCAGTTCTTTCGAGAGGCCGGGTATCTGAAAACATTTCAATACGATCAACCAATTTCACAATACGGTCGGCTTCATCACATATTAACCGGGTCAACTGCCGATCATCGTCATCTGCATTCAATTCAAGCAACTGCGCCGCCCCCCTGATACCAGAGAGTGGATTTTTAACTTCGTGCGCAAGCATAGCGCCCATTGCCGTTATAGAGCGGGCAGCATTGCGATGAACGAGTTGGTGATCAATTTTCCGCGCAATACTTTGCTGTTGAACAGTAACGACGCAATGATCCGCGCTATCTTGAACAGGTGAAGTGGTGACAGCAACGAGGTGGCTCCCAATGCGGGGACTGTCCAGACGTAAACCGTATTCCGCAACTGAACTCTGCTCTTTCCTCGTTTGTTCTAGCAATTGATAAATTGGCGAGCCATCCAGAAAATATAGATTTAATTTGCTTCCAACCAATACGGATTGGCTACTTTGCAAAAACTGTTCAGCAGATTGATTCACAAAGGAAATATTATTTCCGCCATCAACGACAAACACTGGATCATTTAGGGAATTGAGAATTGTGGTCGACGATCCGTGATTTAAGGGCGTCATACTATGCCACCTTATCAAGATGTGGCTGGAAGTATTCACCAATCATTTTGATAACAGTTTCGGGTTCAACAACCTTGTTAACTTCAGCTCTAAAAGCTGCAGAATCAGGTAACCCTTTGCAATACCATGCAAGGTGTTTTCTCGCAATCGCAACCCCTTTTCTGGCCCCGTAATGGGTCAACATGGCATCGTAGTGCTCACAAATAAGGTCGTGAATTTCCTGAAGTGGAGGAGTTTCCTTCTTAGTACCGTCTTTTAGATATTGTATGACCTCGTTTAAGATCCAAGGTTTTCCATAGCACCCTCGCCCAATCATTACCCCATCGGCCCCTGATATTTCCATCGCCTTACTTGCATCTTCAGGGGTCAAAATATCACCGTTAATAATAACCGGTATTTTAACACTTTCTTTCACGCCCTTTACTGCGTTCCAGTCAGCCTCACCTTTATACATTTGATTCCGAGTGCGTCCATGAACTGTTACCAATTGAATACCGACATCTTCCGCTCTTTTGGCTAATTCCGGGGCGTTTTTATGCTCATCATCCCAACCGAGACGCATTTTCACTGTAACCGGCACATCAACAGCCTTAACTGTCTCCTCCATAATTTTCTCAGCAAGAAGTTCGTCTTTCATCAAAGCTGAGCCAGCATATTTGGATACAATTTTTTTTACAGGGCATCCAAAGTTGATATCGATTATCGCGGCACCACGATCAACGTTCATTTTTGCCGCTTCAGCCATAATCTGAGGATCACATCCTGCAAGCTGCACTGCCATGGGAAATTCTTCCGCACAATTAGTACTTAATTTGAGGGATTCCCTGCTCTCTTGAAGCATCGCCTTGCTTGCGATCATTTCTGAAATCACCAAGCCAGCGCCATAACGCTTTACAAGACGGCGATAGGGCATGTCTGTCACGCCAGACATCGGAGCCAAAAAGACAGGATCATCTATCTTTAGCGGGCCTATGGATATGCTCATTAGTTGGGCACCAATCACAAACGCCTAAGAAATAGGCAAAATTAAATTCTGACTGGTTTATACATCGTTTGTACAAAAATGCGAAGGATTTATCACACCTAAAAATGATCAGATATATCAAAGATTACTTATTGAGCACCTACGAGCCAAGCAAGACATCCGAAACAAATTTTACCCCCGGGTAAGACAATGTCATCAGCAAATAAACTGCCAATACAATGCGAACGGCATTCTTTCCCCTAATGCCGATAAAACTATGAAGTAAAAGAAGTAAGGCAATTACCACAAAGGCGATAAGGGCTAATAAGGTTTTATGGTCAAATTCAATAAAACTTCCATAGGAAGAATATTGTCGAGCTATCCCAGTTAGAATACCAAGCCCAAGCAGAATTTCCGCCATTGATAACAGGCTAACTTGAAAACGGTCAGCAACATATACTGCTGGTAATTTCTCTATAAAACGACCTTCTACTTTCTTTGCTTTAAGAGAACGCTCTCGAAGAAGAACGGCAAAGGCAGAAATCGCTGCCAAAGTACACAAGGCATAAGTTATAATAGATGCCATAATGTGTAGCACCAGCCACAAATCCGGCTCAGTATTAAAGCTATGATTTCCAGATTGCCCCTCCCATAAAAGAGCAAATATCCCCAGTACGAATAAATATGGCAAAAGTAATAAAGCCAATTTCTCGAAATCTTTTACAAGAAGAGAAAAACATAAAAATAACAAAAGGCTAAACGAAATAGTCACCCATAAAGAAATGCTTACCCCGCTATCCCATTGGCAGCCAAAGTGAATCATCGTCACAAAACTTGGGCCCGCGAGGGCAAGTAGCAACGCCCCCCTTCCAAGCCAAGAAGCCCTAGTGTTTGTGCCGAGCCAATTTATCAAAATTGCAGGCACCATGGAGACCAAGGCAATCACACCCCAGAAAATGGTCATTTTAACACCTTCTTACTAGACATCTTACTGGCCTTTGTTACATATCTTAGTTGTTATTACTGTATGTTAGCCTGACAAGGCAAGAATCGAGAATTCAGGAGAAATGCTTATGCCGGGTACCTGGGCTGTAATCGTTGCTGCAGGCAGAGGAAGCCGCCTTGGGTCAGAAGTCCCAAAGCAGTACCTACTCCTAGGTAAACACAGTATCCTGACACATACACTTAGAAAGTTTTCTAGCCACCCCTCAGTTGATGGCATTATCGTCGTAATACACCCAGATGACGAACAGCTTTTTGGTATGTATTGTACCGAATTCAAAAACAAAGTACGCCTTCAACATGGTGGGGACACGAGACAAGATTCTGTCAGGAACGGATTGCTCGCTTTAAAAAGCGATGCCCCAGACTGTGTGCTAATTCACGACGCAGCGAGACCCTTTGTCACCAATGAAGTCATTACCCAACTGATCAAGTCTGCAAACAATGGCGATGCGGCAATCGCAGCCACACCAGTCGTCGATAGCCTGAAATACACTGCAAACAACACGATAGAAAAAAATGTTGAGAGAGCAGGCTTATGGCATGCCCAGACACCACAAGCATTTCCCTATAAAATGATTTTGGATGCACATATCAGCACTTCTAAGGGCAATGACTATACAGATGACGCTGCTGTAGCTGAGGCTTGCGGCCATAGCGTGTCGCTCGTTACATCAGATCGTAACAATCTAAAAATAACAACGAACGAAGACTTAAAATTGGCAGAAAAAATGATTTCCTCGCCATCAACAAACAGGAAGACAATGGAAAGCAGAACTGGGCTAGGTTATGACGTACACTGTTTTGAAGATGGAGATCACGTTACTCTGTGCGGCGTGGATGTTCCCCATACACGTAAACTCAAAGGACACTCTGATGCAGACGTCGGCCTCCACGCTTTAACTGACGCCATCCTGGGAGCTATTTGTGAAGGAGACATCGGCACTCATTTTCCACCAAGCGACCCTCAATGGAAGGGAGCGATGTCTGATCAGTTTTTAGAATTTGCAAAAAATCGGGTAACGACACGTGGCGGAAAAATTATCCATGTCGATGTAACCCTTGTTTGCGAGAAGCCCAAAATTGGACCTCATAGAGAAAACATGGTTGCCAGGATGGCTGAAATACTTGACATCTCTCCTTCACGCGTCAGCATAAAAGCCACCACATCCGAAAGATTAGGTTTTACAGGCAGAGAAGAAGGGATAGCGGCACAAGCTGTTGCTACCATACAAATTCCTGCAGAAGACTAATTATTCCAATCCAACGAAATTACAAAGACTGAATTGATGAGCACTTCACCTTTAAAGTTCCTTCACCCCGCAACACTAATTTCAACTTGGTTCGGATCAGGTCTAATTAAATTTGCCCCGGGAACATGGGGCTCTCTTGCTGCCCTTCCCTTTGCCTGGATAATTTCTGCCCAGTTCGGTTGGGTGGGCTTGGTTGTTGCATCGCTGTTAGCCTATGGCATAGGTATATGGGCAAGCGACAAATACTCAAAAGCCCTTGGCAAAGAAGATCCGGGCTCTGTCGTCATTGATGAAGTTGCAGGACAGTGGCTTGCTTTAGCTATCGTCCCCCTAGACCCTGTTCTTTATCTCATCAGCTTTTTACTTTTCCGATTTTTTGATATCGTAAAAGTGTTCCCAGCCAACTGGCTGGACAAAAATGTCAAAGGTGGATTGGGAATTATGTCTGACGATATGGTTGCCGGATTGTATGCTTTGATTATCTTTTACCTTTTTCAACTATTTATACC
Organism: Kiloniella sp.; assembly: GCF_965205715.1. Taxonomy (GTDB): domain Bacteria; phylum Pseudomonadota; class Alphaproteobacteria; order Kiloniellales; family Kiloniellaceae; genus Kiloniella. Next base: position 134,049 of record NZ_CBDBHW010000002.1, read on the forward strand.
TTATGATGGAGAAATGTTTAAGTTCTTCTAGGAGAGCCAAATGAATATCGGGAATGAAATTGATAGTTTAGCGACTGAAATCCTTGATCTCTGTCGGACCCAAGGCTTAAGGATTACTACTGCTGAATCCTGCACAGGAGGATTGATCATAGCTTCCCTTACAAACATCGAAGGATCATCTGATGTCATTGACAGGGGCTTTATCACTTACTCCAACGAATCCAAGTGCGAGATGCTAAATGTTCGCCTTGAGCTTCTTTCAATGCATGGCGCAGTTAGCGCTCCAGTAGCAAGCGCCATGTGTGAAGGTGCTATGAATAACTCGGATGCAGAACTTGCCGTTTCTGTTACAGGTATCGCAGGCCCAGGTGGCGGCACAGCAGATAAACCCGTTGGAACAGTATACATTGGTACTTCACTGGTTGAAGATCGTACTCTCTATCAAAAGTATTTCTTTGAAGGTGGTCGGGACTCAATCCGTCAACAAACAGTCCTTGCAGCCCTAACGTCTTTAAAATCTCGCATTACATGAACAATCCCGTTCCCAAATATGAAGCTCTCCCTCCTCAAGGCAAAAAGTCACTTGGTCACGTCCCTTTTACAGACCTTTTATTAACTTTTATCGTCTTTATTGTCGTAATCAGAGTTTCCATCCCCTTCATCACCGACTTTATCGTTCACCAATCGGAACAAATAACACCTTCTTTCGCAATCACTTGCCTGGTCTTGTTCCAAAATCTCATACTACTCAAAATCGTGCATCATTTTGTATTGAGAAAACATGGACTTACATGGAAAGATGCTGGTCTAAAACCCACGACAACACGCTGGTGTTACAGTGCGATATTGCTAACGTTGCCACTAGTGATTGTCGTGGGCTTTGTTAACTTTTCCATGATGCAACTTATTGACGATAAGTTCGTAAACCCACAACTACAGACGATCACTCCCGAAGGTTTTAGTTGGCCTTCGTTTATTTTTATTATTCTAGCAACAGGCATCATTGCCCCCGTCGCAGAAGAACTAACTTTCAGAGGCGTATTGTTAGGTTGGCTCGATCAAAGGTTTGGAAGATTGATCGCGATTATAACAAGTTCAGTCTTTTTCGGATCTGTACACGGCGTACCAATGCTTATCCCTGCCCTCTCTGTCGCAGGCCTCGCTTTTGCCTTCATCACCTACCGCAGCAAGTCACTCTGGCCTGCAATAATACTACACGCGACTTTTAATATGTTTATGACCTCTACGCTCTTCTTTGCCCTCTCCCAAGGCGCCTCTATCCCTGGCGCCTAAATTATACACACCAGATTGTAGAAGCTGAGAAGACTAGGCACCCCTCATAACGTCGGAGAGCTGACAAGTATAACCAATTATATAGCTTGAAAATAAAACGATGATTACGCTGTAGCAGTACCTTGCCCAGTGTAAGGCTCATAAAGGACAGCTGCTCTGGTTTCAAAAGCATGAACCATCCGCCGAACAGCTTCATGGAAAAAGGGTTCCATCAAGATTTGCAACATTCGGGATTTAAACTCGAAATCCACATGAAAATCGACTAGGCATCCATCGGGATGCTCTTCAAATATCCAGGTATTAGTTAGGTATTTAAAAGGCCCATCCACGTAGGCAACGTCAATTCTAAGTTGCTCATGATGCAAATCCACACGACTAGTGAACTTCTCCCTGACCATCTTAAAACCAATAATCAGATCGGCAAAGATTCGGGTATCTTGGCGTCGTTTAATTCTTGCCCCCACGCACCAGGGCAGGAAATCAGGATAGCGCTCTACATCGGCAACCATCTCAAAGACCTGCTCTGGTCGAAAATTCAAAACTTTTTTTTCTGCGTGGACAGGCATTTTATTGTTCCGCAATCAGGAGGCAGAAAGCTTCTGCTCTCTTGCTTTCCTCAATTCCTGAAAATCCTCATCTGCATGATAGGAAGACCGGGTTAGAGGAGAGGATGCAACATGTAAGAAGCCTTTATTATAGGCCATCTTTTCATAAAACTCGAACTCTTCAGGCGTAACAAAACGATCTACGGGATGATGTTTGGGTGTTGGTTGCAGATATTGACCAATGGTCAGAAAATCCACATCCGCAGCACGCATATCGTCCATTACCTGTAGTACTTCTTCTTTTGTCTCACCCAAACCCACCATAAGGCCCGACTTTGTAAAAAGCGTCGGATCCATTTCTTTGGCACGGTCTAAGATCTTCAGACTGTGATAATACCGTGCGCCAGGGCGAACAGTTATATAAAGACGGGGAACCGTTTCAAGGTTATGATTGAAGACGTCAGGCTTAGCCTTCACGACAACTTCTAGCGCACCATCTTTATGTCTAAAATCAGGTGTTAAAATTTCAATTGTTGTCTCAGGCGCTTCTTTTCTCGTCGCTGCGATAACTTTGGAGAAGTGATCCGCACCACCATCATCCAGATCGTCGCGATCAACAGAAGTAATAACCACATGGCGTAATTGAAGCTTAGAAACCGCTGCTGCAACACTATAAGGCTCAAATGGGCTTAGAGCCTGTGGCTTTCCTGTCGCAATATTACAAAATGAACAGGCGCGGGTACAGATCCCGCCCATAATCATCATCGTCGCATGTTTTTTAGACCAACACTCGCCAATATTTGGACAGGCCGCCTCTTCACAAACGGTGGTCAGGTTATTATCACGCATTAATTTGCGAGTTTCCTGATATCCTTTGGATACAGGGGCCTTTACTCTGATCCAGGATGGTTTTCTCTGGATGGGAGAGTCGGGACGTTTGGCCTTTTCAGGGTGCCGCATCTTCGCGCGGTCATCCTTAGAAGAAATAATGCGCTCGGCGCGATCTTTCCCCTCGAGCTGGGATGTGTGTTCTGAAACAACTGTTTCTGTCATCAACTCACTCCGACCTATCGTGAACCATATCTTACTACAAACAGGTTTTACACGAGGTTACAAACCGGAAGATAACACTACCTTCCGGCATCACGCTGTAATACATATGGCATTACAACAAAATCTCAAGCTTTCAGATGCGACACAATGCCTTTATCTAGATCTTCTTCTAGAAGTGGATTGCACGATCATAAGCATCTAACACAGACTCATGCATCATTTCTGATAATGTTGGGTGCGGGAAGACAGTATGCATCAACTCTTCTTCCGTGGTTTCCAGTCCCATGGCAACAACAAAGCCTTGTATAAGCTCAGTTACCTCTGCTCCGACCATATGCGCGCCCAATAATTCACCCGTTTTCGCATCAAAGATGGTTTTAATCAAGCCTTCTGCTTCACCCAAGGCAATAGCCTTACCGTTACCGGCAAACGGAAACCGTCCTATTTTGACTTCACGACCTTCTTTTTTCGCCGTCTGCTCATTCATGCCAACAGAAGCAATCTGGGGATGACAATATGTGCAGCCCGGGATTTTACTTTTATCAATAGGGTGCGCAGATAATCCCGCAATTTTTTCGATACAGACAACACCTTCATGTTCGGCCTTGTGAGCCAGCATCGGAGGACCAGCGACATCCCCAATGGCAAAGATGCCGGGCACATTCGTGCGAGAGAATTCGTCCGTTACAATGCAGCCACGATCGGTCTTGATACCAACAGCTTCAAGGCCGATGTTTTCAATGTTGCCAACAACTCCAACAGCAGAAATCACGCGATCTACGGTTATCTGTTCCGTCTTACCGTTCTTTTCCAGTGTTGCCGTCACCTGACTACTCGCCTTATCAAGCTTGGTAACCATCGTGCCAGTACGGAATTTCATTCCATGCTTGCTTAACTGTTTTTGAGCAAGCTTTGAAATTTCGTCATCCTCAACAGGCAGAATTTTGTCAAAGACTTCGACAACAGTCACTTCTGCACCAAATGTGCTGTAGAAATCTGCAAACTCAATCCCAATTGCACCGGATCCAACAACCAATATGGACTTGGGCATGATATCCGGACGCAAAGCTTCACGGTAGGTCCAGACAAGTTTTCCATCGGGCTCAAGGCCCGGAAGAGTACGGGCTCGAGCACCCGTAGCAACAATAATGTTCTTGGCAGTAAGGGCAGTCTTTTTCTTATCCTTACTTTCAACAGACAATTTGCCAGGACCAGTTAGCGCTCCCGCACCGTCAAAAACGGTGACTTTATTCTTTTTGAGAAGATGACCAACGCCGCCATTGAGTTGCTTGGAAACCCCTTTGGAGCGCTCAACGATCTTCTGCAGATCAAAATCAACGCCTTTGGCAGACAAACCGTAATCTTCGGCGTGCTTCATATTGCGATAGATTTCAGCAGATCTTAGCAATGCCTTTGTTGGAATACAGCCCCAGTTCAGGCAGATCCCACCAAGGTGATCGCGCTCAACCACAGCCGTTTTCAAACCCAGTTGAGCAGAACGAATAGCAGTTACGTAGCCCCCTGGGCCACCACCAAGGATGATAACGTCAAAGTTTGTATCACTCATAGTTTCATCCCTTACAAAAGCATAGAAAGAGGTTCTTGGATCAGGCTTTTGAACGCTGCCATATATTCAGCACCAACCGCACCATCAACAACCCTGTGATCAACCGAAAGTGTACAAGTCATCACTGTTGCGATAGCCAAGGCGCCATCCTTAACAACAGGGCGCTGTTCACCAGCACCAACCGCGAGAATACATCCTTGTGGAGGATTGATGATCGCAGAGAAATCCTTGATACCAAACATACCCAGGTTGGATATAGAGAAGGTTCCGCCTTGATATTCTTCAGGCTTCAACTTGCCATCGCGGGCACGGCCAGCAAGATCTTTCATTTCAGAAGAGATCACACCAAGCCCCTTACCTTCAGCTGCTTTGATAATCGGAGTTATCAATCCAGATGGAGTTGCCACAGCGACAGAAATATCAGCGTTTTTATAACTCAGAATACCTTCTTCGCTATAAGATGCGTTGGCAGCAGGAACTTTTTTCAAAGCAAGAGCTGTTGCGCGAATTACAAAATCATTTACGGAAATTTTCACATCACCGCTCGCATTCAACTCCTTACGGAATGCAAGCAGTTTATCCATCTCACAATCAACAGAAAGATAGAAATGAGGAACTGTTTGCTTTGATTCCGTCAGGCGATTTGCAATAACGCGACGCATTGAAGTCAACGGTTCCAGCTCGTATTCCATTCCGAGCAGATCAGCGAGTTCACGTGCATTAGGGCCAGATGCTACCGGAGCTGCTGCTTGTGCAGCAGAAACTGGCGTAGATGCAGCTGAAGGTGTGGCTTTAGCTACCCCCTGAACAAGTGCAGCTTCAATGTCAGCTTTGACAATACGCCCATGGGGGCCCGTTCCCTGAAGAGCAGCAAGATCGAGATTTTCCTGAGACGCCATACGTCGTGCGAGTGGGCTTGCGAAAACCCGTGCCCCTGACGCAGCCACAGGAGCTGCAGGAGCTGCAGGAGCTGGCGCAGCCAGCGGTACTGCTGCTGGTGTTGCAACAACTTCTTGTGACGGTTGAGCCGCTACAGGAGCTGGAGCAGCTGTTTCCACTGCATCAATAGCACTGGCATCTTCATCTTCTTCTAGTAGAATCGCAATTGTTTGGTTTACGGCTACCCCCTCTGTTCCTCCAGGAATAAGGATCTTGGCAACCGTACCTTCGTCAATTGCTTCAACTTCCATCGTTGCTTTATCAGTCTCGATTTCAGCAAGAATATCACCTGAAGTAACTGTATCACCTTCATTAACCAGCCAGCGGGCCAGCGTGCCTTCTGTCATGGTAGGGGACAGGGCGGGCATAAGAATATTGATTGGCATCGTATATCTCCCCTGCCCCGCTTATGAGCGGTAGCAGACTTCTTTAGCTGAAGTAATGATGTGAGAACTCTGAGGCAACGCTAGTTGCTCAAGGTTAGCGGCATAAGGAAGCGGGACATCCACACCAGCGACGCGTTTAACCGGAGCATCCAAGTAATCAAAAGCTTGCTCCATTACGATGGCTGAAATTTCAGAACCGATACCAGAGAAGGCCCATCCTTCCTCTACAGTAACCAAGCGATTGGTCTTGCGTACAGAAGCAAGGATCGTTTCGGTATCGAGCGGGCGGATCGTCCGCAGATCGATAACTTCAGCAGATATACCTTCTTTTGCAAGCTCTTCAGCAGCATCCAGGGCCTTACCAACCATCAAAGAGAAAGTAACGATGGTCACGTCAGTACCAGGACGAACAACTTTTGCCTTGCCGATTGGAACAGTCCAATCATCTGTATCTGGAACATCAAAACTCGTGCCGTACATCAACTCGTTTTCGAGGAAGATAACAGGGTTTGGATCACGAATAGCAGACTTCAAAAGTCCTTTTGCATCAGCAGCGGAATAAGGGGAAACCACCTTCAGTCCTGGGCAGTGCGCATACCAACTTGCATAACACTGCGAGTGCTGAGCTCCCACACGAGAGGCAACACCGTTAGGACCACGGAAAACGATCGGGCTGCTTACTTGACCACCGGACATATAGCGGGTTTTTGCAGCTGAATTGATAATGTGATCAATCGCCTGCATCGCAAAGTTAAACGTCATGAACTCGACAATTGGGTTCAGACCATAAAATGCAGCACCAACACCCAAACCAGCAAACCCGTGCTCTGTAATCGGCGTATCAATAACACGCTTTGCACCGAATTCATCCAGGAGCCCCTGGCTGATTTTATAAGCACCCTGATACTGGGCAACTTCCTCGCCCATCAGGAATACTTTTTTGTTACGACGCATTTCTTCAGCCATCGCATCACGCAGAGCTTCGCGTACAGTGGTCTTGGTTACTGATCCGGTCCACTCGTTCTCTGGAGCTACAAACTCAACCTCTGGGCCGGAAACAGTAACTGGTGCAGGGGCAGAGCTCTCAACCGCAACTTCGGCAGCAGGAGCTGCAACAGGAGTTGCAGAAGAAACACTGTTAAGATCAGCGTCTGTTTCCCCATCTTCGAGCAAGATCGCAATTGGTGTGTTTACTGCAACGTTATCAGTATCGCCCGCAATAAGAATTTTTCCGAGAATACCTTCATCAACGGCTTCAACTTCCATTGTGGCTTTGTCGGTTTCAATTTCGGCCAGAATATCGCCTGAGGATACGCTGTCGCCTTCGTTTTTCAGCCATTGCGCCAACTTCCCTTCGGTCATCGTCGGGGATAGCGCAGGCATAAGGATTTCTATTGGCATATTTTGTTCTCCGGAATGTCGGACAGCTTACGCGTCTGCGTACACATCGGTGTAAAGTTCTGAAGGATCTGGCTCAGGGCTAGATTGGGCGAATTCAGCCGATTTAGAAACGATAGCTTTTACATCTTTATCTATCTGCTTCATACCAGCTTCATCGATGATCTTTTTCTTGAGCATAACCGCGCGAAGTCGTTCGATAGGATCACGCTCTTCACGGACCTTTTGAACTTCTTCCTTTGAACGATACTTGGCTGGATCAGACATGGAATGACCACGATAACGGTAGGTCATCATTTCCATGATATAGGGGCCTTTGCCACTACGTGCATGTTCAACAGCGATTTTAGCAGCTTCACGGACAGCAACAACATCCATACCATCTACCTGCATTCCGGGAATGCCGTAAGCAGCGCCACGATGATAGAGTTCAGTCGAGTTCGCTGAAGAACGCGCTGTAGATGTTCCCATCGCATAACTGTTGTTTTCTATCACATAAACAACAGGAAGCTCCCAGAGGGAAGCCATGTTGAATGATTCGTAAACCTGCCCCTGGTTCAAAGCACCATCGCCAAGATAGGCGACATTTACTGCATTCTCTTCCAGATACTTATGAGCAAAGGCGATACCTGTTCCAATAGGAACCTGAGCACCAACGATACCGTGCCCACCGTAAAAGCCTTTTTCCTCACTGAACATGTGCATGGAACCGCCCTTACCTTTGGAGTAGCCACCACTACGTCCAGTAAGTTCTGCCATAACACCGTCAGGATCCATACCACATGCCAACATGTGTCCATGATCACGGTAGGAAGTAAGGATCGTATCACGATCTTCCAATGCCGATTGAATACCGACAACGACGGCTTCTTGACCTATATAGAGGTGACAGAAACCACCGATAAGCCCCATGCCGTACATCTGGCCAGCTTTTTCTTCAAAGCGGCGAATAAGAAGCATTTCACGGTAAAAATCGAGGATTTGTTCATTTGTAACGTCAGAAGAAGCTGTACGTTTCTTCGGTGCCCGTTTCGTGGGCGTTTTTTTTGTCGCCATGCGAGGTATCCCATAAGATCTAGTGTTGTTCACTAAGGGGTGTGTTTCTCGCAGCTAATGTAAGGCAACCGAAATAAAATTACAACAAGTTTTATCTTATTGATATATATGATTTTTTTGCATATTAACTAAAAATAAGTTAATTTGTGAAAAATTGTTGCATTGCACAATATCAAGTTAACTATACAACTTATCTTCTCTGAATAACAACGTAGTCATTTTCCAGGCCATAATTAAGAACATCCCTCGCCCTTTCCTCTAAAAGGTCGGGGTCAAGATTATCAGGGCGCAAGAGAACAACACGCGCTTCCAGTTTCTGACGCTCAGCAAGAGTCACTTGCATTTCAGCCTGTTTTACTGCCAGATCATTTTTGAGATGTATCCACGCCCAGATGCCACGCTCACCCTCGATGGTGTGATACGCAAAATAGGCAACAAGAGACGCCCCCAACACTTGAGGTATTACAAAACGGGAACGTTTATGGATCTCTCTAAATAACGACATCTCGTAAATCGGTTCTATACTTTTCTGCACGCAGGACGGTTAAACTAACAGATAAAGTAGTTATTGGGAATAAACAAAGAGTTAAACAATATATTCGTAAGTAAAATTACGAGGAGCACAAATTTTGTCAGTTCTCGCGCCAACTGAAGTTTTGAGAAGCCTCTATGAACTTCGTTAATGTGGGGGATACAACAGCGTTAGCTGCCATCAGGGTCGACTGGATACCTTCGCCGGGCGTAGACACAGGATACAGCACTGCCGGTATTGGCTTACCATGCACGATATGACGCAAGATAAAATGGCTGTGATAAAACTCTAAGATAAATACTTAGTTTCTGGCGAGATTGCATATAAAAAAGGGCGTAGCTTGAAGCTACGCCCTTTTGCATACTTATTTATCCAGAATCTATCTAGCGAAGAATAGATCGACCTGCGTAGTGTGCCATAGAACCGAGCTCTTCTTCGATCCGGATCAACTGGTTGTATTTTGCAATCCGGTCAGAACGGGACAATGAGCCTGTTTTAATCTGACCACAATTTGTTGCAACTGCAAGGTCTGCAATAGTGCTGTCTTCAGTTTCACCAGAACGATGTGACATGACTGATGTGTAGCCAGCTTTATGCGCCATATCAACAGCTTCCAGAGTTTCTGAAAGCGTGCCAATTTGGTTTACCTTGATCAAGATTGAGTTGGCAGTACCGGTTTCAATACCACGGCTAAGACGCTTTGGATTTGTTACAAAGAGATCATCACCAACCAACTGAACTTTATTACCAATAGCCTGAGTAAGTGATTTCCAGCCATCCCAGTCGTCTTCGTTCATGCCGTCTTCAATAGAGAAAATCGGGTAGCGGTTAGCCAGGTCTTCGAGATAGCGAACCATCTCGTCAGAACCGAGAGACTTGCCCTCGCCTGCGAGCTCGTATTTGCCGTCTTTAAAGTACTCAGAAGCCGCGCAATCAAGAGCCAGCATGACATCATCACCGAGGTGGTAGCCTGCATTACCAACAGCTTTAGTAATAAACTGAAGGGCCTCGTCAGTAGATGCCAGGCTTGGTGCAAAACCACCTTCATCACCAACATTGGTATTGTGGCCTGCATCGCTCAGAGATTTCTTCAAAGAGTGGAAGATTTCTGCGCCCATACGGATAGCTTCTGAACCAGAAGCCGCCCCAACAGGCATAACCATGAATTCCTGGATATCGATTGGATTATCAGCATGTGCGCCACCGTTAATGATATTCATCATCGGAACTGGGAGCGTACGGGCAAAAGATCCACCAACATAACGATAAAGCGGTAGACCTGCATCTTCAGCTGACGCCTTAGCAACAGCAAGACTAACGCCAAGAATGGCGTTTGCACCTAAGCGAGATTTGTTTTCAGTGCCATCGAGATCGATCATAACCCGATCAACGAGGAGCTGATCTGCCCCGTCAAGATCAATAAGTGATTCGTAAATTTCTTCATTTACGGAAGCGACAGCGTTTTGAACGCCTTTGCCCAAATATCGGTTCTTATCGCCATCACGCAGCTCTACAGCTTCGTAGATACCTGTAGAGGCACCAGAGGGAACTGCAGCGCGGCCAAAGGCACCGCTTTCTAAAAGAACGTCAACTTCTACGGTAGGGTTTCCACGAGAATCGAGGATCTCACGACCTTTAATGTCGATGATCGCCGTCATTTTATTCTATCTCCGTTAAGAAAGTTGAGGCGCAGAGAGGGTGCGGGCCTCGGTATAACCATTAAGCAATAGACACCGGATGTGCTTTTGCCAGTTTATCAAATTCAACCAGAACTGAAAGTAGCTCCGGAAGCTGTTGTACAGGAACCATGTTTGGCCCGTCAGACGGTGCTTTATCAGGATCCTGATGTGTTTCCATAAATACGCCAGCTACACCAGTAGCAATAGCAGCCCGTGCAAGAACAGGAACAAATTCACGCTGACCGCCTGAACTGGCACCTTGTCCGCCGGGTTGAGCCACAGAATGCGTTGCATCAAAAATAACAGGGCAGCCAGTCTGGAGCGCCATGATTGGAAGAGATCGCATATCGGATACGAGCGTATTGTAGCCAAATGAGGCCCCACGCTCACAGACCATGACTTTTTCATTTCCAGAATCGATGATTTTTTGTGAGACATTTTTCATGTCCCAGGGAGCCAGAAATTGTCCCTTTTTAACATTGATCGCCCGACCGGTATTTGCAGCCGCAATCAAAAGGTCTGTCTGTCTACACAAGAAAGCCGGGATCTGTAAAATATCAACAACTTGGGCTACTGCATCACATTGATCAGCTGAATGCACATCGGTGAGAACCGGACAACCAAACTTACTTTTTATCTCTTCAAAGATAGGAAGAGCATCGTCAAGGCCTATCCCACGTTGAGCGGTTAGACTAGTACGGTTAGCTTTATCAAAAGAACTTTTGTAAATCAGGGGAATAGAGAGTTTATTACAGGCCTGAGAGAGTGTCTCAGCCATTTCCAGTGCATGTTCCCGGCTTTCCATCTGGCATGGACCTGCAATTAAAACAAATGGCAAATCATTTCCAAAAGTAACATCACCAACGCTTACGTGACGCGATTGAAGCCCTGCATGCACTGTCATAAATATTTCTTTCTATTCTACCCTGTTATTTACACCACCCAGTTACAATTACACCAGGCGAGACTGTTCAATTGCCGCTTTCACAAAAGAAGTGAAAAGCGGATGAGGTTCAAATGGACGGGATTTCAATTCCGGATGGAATTGAACGCCAATAAACCAAGGATGCTCTTCAAGCTCAACAATTTCAGGAAGCCCACCATCTGGTGATAGACCAGAGAACTTCATGCCTGCAGCTTCCAGTTTTTCACGATAGTTGATATTCACTTCATAACGATGACGATGGCGTTCCTCGATCATATCAGTGCCGTAGGCTTCACGAACACGGGAGCCTTCGCTCAATGCACAAGGATAAGCACCCAAACGCATAGTTCCACCAAGATCGCTACCGTCTGAGCGTTGTTCTAGCTCATTACCACGCGCCCATTCTGTCATAATACCGACAAGAGGTTCTTCACAAGGACCAAACTCAGATGAACTCGCATCTTTAAGTCCAGCTAAATTGCGTGCCGCATCAAGAACGGCCATCTGCATACCAAAACAAATACCAAAGTAGGGAACATTTGTTTTACGTGCAAAGCCAGCTGCTGCAATTTTACCTTCAGAGCCACGTTCACCAAAGCCACCAGGCACAAGAATGCCATGGACATTCTCAAGAGCTTCAACAGCGCCTTCGCTTTCAAAAACTTCAGAATCGAGCCAGTTAATTTTGACCTTAACGTTATTTGCAATACCACCGTGAACAAGAGCTTCGGCAAGAGATTTATAAGCATCCAACAAGGAAGTGTATTTTCCGACAACACCAATCGTTACTTCACCATCAGGCTCACGAATGGTTTGGGTAATACTATCCCAACGATCCAGATCCAGCTCTTCTTCGGCCTTCATTCCAAAGTGGCGTAGAACTTCGTCATCCAGGCCACGCTCATGATACGCACGCGGCACGGCATAAATTGTATCAACATCCAGTGCCGGAATGACCGCGGTTTCTCGTACATTACAGAACTGGGCAATCTTGCGAAGCGCACCTTCGGGGATTTCCTGCTCACAACGGCAAAGCAGCATGTCAGGTTGAATACCCAAAGACTGGAGCTCTTTAACGGAGTGCTGCGTTGGTTTTGTTTTCAACTCGCCAGCAGCTCTCAGATAAGGGATCAATGTCAGATGGATGAAAAGACTGCGCTCTTTACCAAGTTCGTTTCCTAGTTGACGGATCGCCTCTAAGAAAGGAAGCCCTTCGATATCGCCGACAGTACCTCCGATTTCGCAAAGGATGAAATCTTCATCCCCGATATCGGACATCACAAATTCTTTAATCGCATTCGTGATATGCGGAATAACCTGAATAGTCGCGCCGAGATAATCGCCGCGACGTTCTTTTGCCAGAACTTCAGAGTAAATTTTACCCGTCGTGACATTATCACTTTTACTGGCGGATACACCTGTATAGCGCTCGTAATGGCCCAAATCCAGATCTGTCTCAGCGCCATCATCGGTTACAAACACTTCACCATGCTGGTAAGGGCTCATAGTTCCTGGATCAACGTTGAGATACGGATCAAGTTTGCGAAGGCGGACTTTGTAGCCGCGCGCCTGAAGCAGCGCACCAACAGCCGCGGAGGTCAATCCCTTCCCCAAAGAAGAAGTCACACCACCGGTAATAAAAATAAAGCGCGTCATGGAACTCGTTGTCACTTAAAACAGTTTCAACAAAACCGGGACCCTAATGGTCCCGGTCAATGATAGTACGTATCGGATGCAATCCGAAACTTATTCTGAAACCGGCGGAGCAACTGGTTGCTCAGTCTCGGTTGGAGCCACTGGTGCGATGATATCATCAGCAATTGAACGTGAACTACCTGTATCAGCAAGGATGGTCAACAATAGGCTTGAAGCAATAAAGGCTGCTGCAAGGATTGCTGTTGTACGCGTAAGAAGGTTAGCTGTGCTTTGGCCTGTAAGGAATCCACCAAAACCGCCAGCACCGCCACCGCCTCCACCGCCGCCGCCCATACCAAGGCCGCCACCTTCGCTCTTTTGAACGAGGACAACGCCGATTAGCGACAGTGTAATCAACAAATGAATGACCAATAGAACTTCGTTCATGGTTAGTAGTCTCTCAATACTTTCCGGGATTTTCATCCCAAACCAACACACAAATACGGCCTTGTATCACAGTAAAGATACAAAACATCTGTGTGACTATGTAGATCTTTACAGGCTATTTAGCCTTTTCCGATCGATATGGCTAGAGTCATCTGACACCAATTGCCCAAAAATCTTCAACTTTTAAACTTGCACCGCCAACCAATGCTCCGTCAACGTTGGAAACAGCGAGTAATTCCGCTGCATTAGACGGTTTCACTGACCCACCATATAAGATGTTAATTTTATTAGCTGCTTCCCTACCAAATCGGGATACGAGGAGCTCTCTAATAAAATTATGCACTTCAGCAACATCATCCGGTGTAGCCGTCTTACCTGTACCGATTGCCCAAACAGGCTCGTATGCCAAAACAATAGCACTCGAATCAGCATCATCCGGCAGGGAGTTTGTCACCTGCTGTTCAATGACTTTAAGAGTATTTCCTGAAACACGTTCGCCTTCGGTCTCACCAATACAAATAATTGGCGTAAGACCTGCTTTCAAGGCAGCCGTACTTTTTGCCTTAACATCTGAATCTGTTTCACCGTGATCAGTTCTTCGCTCTGAATGACCCGTTAGAACATAACCACATCCGATGTCTTTCAACAGTTCCGCAGATGTATCCCCTGTATGGGCACCTGATACATTGGCATGACAATCCTGACCACCAACCGATAATTTTGTACCTTTGGCTAGAGAAAGAACGGAACCGAGAAGTGCAGCAGGAGGACAAACGACAAAATCAGCGGAAACATCTTGCTGTTCAATCTTTGATAACAGTCCACCAACGAGCTCAGAAGCAAAGGAAACGGAACCATTCATTTTCCAGTTACCCGCAATGAGTTTACGCACCATATTCGATTCTCCTGTTTAAAATTCGCCACATCTATACAGCCTCCCTCCCCACAAACCAAGTCAGAAGAGAAATCTGCCCCATAATAAAGTCGGTTAATTAGGGTAAGTATGAATTGAAAGGGATCACATCTGTGGCACTGAGAAGATAATCTTTAAAAACGCTGTTGCCCCAAGATAGCTCCATCCTTAATATGCCCGCACGATTATATATAATTCAAACTTTCTATAGAATTTTCACGGGTAAGTTATGGCTCATAAAAAACCAGGCCTTTTTAAGCGAATTGTTGTTATTGCTCTATTCTCCCTACTCATTTTAAGTTTTGCAGCTTGGGGGATCCAAGACATCTTCTTAAATTTAGGGTCAAATCAGGTTGTAGCCAAAGTTGGAGACATAGAAGTCACCCAGACTGAATTCTCTAACAATCTTTCTCGTGAAACCAATAGTATCGCTCAGCAACTCGGTCGCGCGATTGATTTTCAAGAAGCTCAACAATTGGGACTTACAGACAGGGTCATTGCCCAGCTTGTTAGACAGGCGATGTTTACCATTCAATCTCAAGAAATGGGAATGACGGTATCAGAGGCTCAATTAAAAGAAGAAATCCTGAAAATTGACGCCTTCAAAAACGAGTTCGGAGATTTTGACCCAAACCGTTTCCAGAACACCCTTTATCAAGCAGGTATCTCTGAAACGACTTTTCTTGCCGATTTAGCTAAAGATATTGAGCGCCAGCAAATCAACAACGCCATTACCAATGCGATACCTGTTCCACAAAAACTCGCGGAACAGCTCTATAGTTATACAAGCGAAAAACGTTTGGTTGATTATATTGAAATTCCCTACGCTCGCTTTGCAAACATGGCCAACCCTTCTGATTCAGAACTCGCATCTTATTATGAAACAGAGAAACAAAACTACTTAGCGCCAGAATTTAAATCTGTTAGCTACCTCCACCTCAATCCTAAAGAAGTCGCTAAAACGATTACCCTTACAGATGAGCAGATCGAAGAAGAGTTCTTAGCCCAAAAGGATAGCCTATCCTTGCCCGATCGCCGCAGCTTGGTTCAGATGCTTCTCAACGACGAAGCACAAGCAAAAGAAGCTCAGGCGAAACTTCAAGGTGGAGCAGATTTTAACGCCGTCGCAAAAGAGTTAACCGGCTCAGAGGGTGTGGATCTTGGTGTTATGGAGCAATCAGACCTTTTACCTGAGTTGGCAGACGCAATTTTTGCCCTTGATACGACTGGTATTACGGATCCCATTCAGTCTCCTCTCGGCTGGCACATTGTTTCTGTTGTAGAGATTTCACCTGCGAGAGAAGCCGTTTTCGAAGAAGTCCGTGAGCAAGTTACGAATGATGCGGCACTTCGGGTTGCCACCGATGAGCTGATTTCTCTTGCCAACCAACTGGATGATGAGATCGCTTCAGGAGCCAACCTTGATGAAGCTGCAACAAAGCTCAATCAAGTTATGTTAAGTTATGATGTGATTGATGCAGAAGGCCGCGACCGCGATGGGTTACCTTTAACAGGTCTTGCTGAGAACGCAAAATTCCAAGAGGTTTTGAACCAAACTACCGGGAATGATGACAGTCTTCTCACTGAGCTTGATGATGGTGGCTACTTCATTCTCAAAGTAAATTCCACAACACCTTCTGCTCCACGTGACCTTCTGGAAATCAAATCTGAGCTTACTCAGGCTTGGGTAGAAAACCGTCAAAACGAAGAAGCAAAAAAGATTGCAGAAAAGCTCGCTGATGAATCCCGCAACGGAACAGCGCTTCAAGCTGTAACAGATGAAGCAGCCGAACTGATAAAATTTGGCGTAGAAATCAACCGCTTCTCCTCAAATATTGGCGATGCTCTTGCCCCTGCCCTCGTCAGAGATATCTATAAGGCCAAAAAGGGCGATGTTCTTACTGGACAAGGCGCTAATGGACATCTCGTTGCGACTGTAAGCGAGATTGTACAGGCAGACTTAAGCAATCAATCCGAAGAGGTTGATGGCATGAAATCGTCAGTCGAAAGTTCATATAAAAACGACGTATATTCGCAGTACCTCTCCTCTCTCAGACAGGACTTTGGTGTGGAAATTAATCAAAGTTCTATAGAGCAGGTCATCAATCCTTATGGCACTTCTCCATACTAATGACTGAATCCATTACATACGAAGCTTTCTCTGCTGTTTACAATGACAACAAACCACAGGTTGTCTGGACAACATTGATTGCAGATTTAGAAACGCCGGTTTCGGCGTTTCTAAAACTCGCCGAACAAAGAGCGAATAGCTTTTTGTTTGAATCTGTAGAGGGCGGAAATACTATTGGCCGTTACTCTTTTATCGGCTTTGACCCAGATCTCGTATGGCGTTGTAATGGAGCAAAGGCCGAGATCAATCGGCAATACAAAACCAAGCCTGAAGCTTTCGAAGCGGAAGAAGCAACGGCACTAGAAAGTCTTCGCAAACTGGTTGCTGAGTGTAAATTTGATCTTCCTGAAGACCTGCCTCCAATGGCGGCTGGTATTGTCGGTTATATGGGGTATGAGACCGTCAGGCAGATGGAACACCTCCCCACCGATAATCCCGACCCTTTAGGTCTACCCGAAGGTATGTATCTTCGCCCCACTGTCACAGCCATTTTTGACAGGGTCGAAGACCAAATTCTGGTGACCACAGCGGTTTGGCCGGAACAGGGCGTTGATGCACGGAAAGCTTTTGAAAAAGCCCACGACAGACTTGCAGCAGTGAGCGCTGATTTTAATGCGCCGCTTGAACACCAACCTGACGCATTCGAGGGCGACCTCGTTCCTCCGGAGACTGCATCTAACCTTACCCGTGAAGAGTTCCACGCTATCATTGAAAGAGCTAAAGAATACATTTTGGCAGGGGATATCTTCCAGGTTGTTCTCTCTCAAAGATTCTCTGTGCCCTTCACTCTTCCTCCCTTTGCACTTTATCGAGCGCTGAGAAGGCTTAATCCTTCCCCATTTCTATTCTATCTCAATTTCGGAAACTTTTCCGTTGTCGGATCCAGCCCGGAAATTTTGGTCAGAGTTAGGGATGGCAAGGTTACCATCCGCCCTATAGCGGGTACAAGAAAGCGTGGCGCAAATACCGCTGAAGACAAAGAACTTGCTGCTGATTTACTCTCAGATCCCAAAGAGCTCGCTGAACATTTAATGCTACTCGATCTGGGTCGAAATGACGTTGGCCGTGTTGCTGAAGTCGGCAGCATTGAAGTAACTGAACGTATGATCATCGAGTTATACAGTCACGTTATGCATATCGTATCCAACGTTGAAGGCACCCTTGATACCAAGCGTGCTGATATGATCGATGCACTTGCGGCAGGTTTTCCAGCTGGTACGGTTTCAGGAGCCCCAAAAGTTCGTGCAATGGAAATCATTGACGAACTAGAGCCTGAAAGGCGTGGGATCTATGGCGGTGCCGTTGGGTATTTTGGTGCCGGGGGTGGCATGGATACCTGTATTGCTTTACGTACAGCCATTGTCAAAGATCAAACGATGTATATTCAAGCTGGTGCGGGTGTGGTTGCTGATTCTGTTCCAGAATCTGAATACCAGGAATGCCATAACAAAGCCCGCGCTTTAATACGGGCCGCAGAAGAAGCCGTTCGTTTTGCAGCACAGAAAAGCAATATTTAACGTTAAAATATACGTTTAATGTTAAAAGCCGGCTGACAATTACCCAGCCGGCTTTTTTAATGCCAAAATTGCTGAAATTGGAACGACATCAAATCCGCGGCGCTCTGCTGACTTTATCCATTGATGCAGGACTTTGACTGTTGTTTTATGGGGATGACCAATGGCAATAGCATGGCCATTTTTTTGAGCAACCTTTTCAGTCAGCTTTAACTGCGCTTCGATTGTATCAGGGTTTTGGTAATCATTATCGAGAAAAGTATCACGGCTTAGAACTGGAACTCCAAGAGTAGCTGCTGTCGACGCTGCGACACTATTTGGGGAAGTACGGGAGTCCATGAAGAAATAATCCGTCTCCTCTATCCGCTGCATTACAACCTGCATCCCTAGGTCCCAGCCCGTAAATTTACTTCCCATATGATTATTAATACCGATATAGCCATCAAATTGGTCCATTCCCCATTCAAGCCGAGATAATATCTCCTCCTCGGATAATCCGGTGAGAAGCGCATTGGGTCCAGGGTCAGCTCTACCCAGTGGTTCCATGGGCACATGTAACATCAACTCATGGCCATTTTTTCGAGCTTTCTCGGTCAATTCCTTAACCCCGGGCGCATAGGTCATAAATGCCAGGGTGATTTCTGCTGGTAATTCTATGGCGAGTTCAGCTCCCCTTCGATTGACCCCGACATCATCCAGCACAATAGCTATCATAGGACGTTCGGGCCTTTGCCAAGTGGTCTTGGGGACAGGGCTTTTATTTATCTGAACAGCTGGCGGAAGGGATGCAACCTCACTCCCTTTTTCGTCTTTTATCTGATCCGCAGTATTTTTATCCGGTTCCGAAGAGTTTATTTGATTAGAAAGATTGATATTCTCAATAATCTTTTCTGGAGCCTTTTTGGGGGCTTCCTTAGGAATTGTGACCGTTACACTAGGCGGAAGCTTAATCGTCTCAGCTTCACTACCATCATCGATAACGGTATCATCTACCGAAATGTTACCAAGGTTTATGGGGTGTGGTTTATTTACAGGGGCGGCTTCAAGAGCTTTGATTTTAGCTTGTTCTTGTGTTTGTACTATGGGCTCTTTTTGCTCAAGGCTTTCCTTATCACTCCGCTGAAAAACCAAAATAGAAGAAACAGTTATTGCCAGAAAAAAAACAAAACCAAGAACAATAGATAAGTTCCCAACACGAAAACCTCTCTTGAGTTGAGTTGTTTTCCTTTTAGTCAGTTCATTGTGCTTTTGTTTGCGTTTATCTGCCATGAATCCACTCGACGGTGAGGGTTCATATGTATATCAGCAATACACCAGTTAATAGAAGAAACTTGATCAATCTACGAGAATTACTGATTAATGAATACGACTACTCTTTTTTAGCATTTAATCGCGCAAAGTCGTTAAGAATGGGGCAGTCAGGTCGATGATCACCCTGACATTTATTGATAAGTTCACTCAGGGTATCCTTCATCGATTGTAGCTCGGAAATTTTTCTATCCATTTCCTCTACATGCCGTCTGGCGAGCTCTTTAACTTGAGCACTGGCCCTGTTGCGATCATTCCAAAGGGTCAATAACGCAGAGACTTCACTTATAGAAAAACCCAGACTTCTAGCCCTCTGAATAAATCGAAGAGTTTGAATATCCTTGTCTTCGTAAGCTCTGTATCCTGCCGAGGTTCTACCTGCTGGGTCTATCAAACCAATTGATTCGTAATAGCGAATAGTTTTTGCAGGCAAACCTGATTTCGTTGCTACTTGGCCAATTTTCATGATTTAATCGATCCGCTTCAGTGAAGAATAAAGAGATAAAGAACTTGTCATCACGGTGACAGAACTCAAAGCCATCGCAATTCCAGCCAATACCGGGTTGAGCATACCAAATGCTGCTAAGGGAATACCGATAACATTGTACACAAAAGCACCGAGTAGATTTTGTGCTATTTTTTGGCGAATAATTCGCCCTGTTCGTATGGTTTTGAGAACCAGATAGGGGTCGCTCTGGGTCAAAGAGGCATCTGCCGAGCCAATAGCAACATCGGTACCATCACCCATAGCAAGGCCAACATCCGCCCCTGCCAAAGCGGGGGCATCATTGATGCCATCCCCAACCATTACCACTTTCTCTCCCTGATCGTGCAGCGCCCTAAGGCAAGACAGTTTATCAGCAGGTAATAGATTGGCTTGGACATGATCAATCCCCAATTCCTTGGCGACCATATCTGCAGCGGGCTTTTGATCTCCACTGAGCATCATGACTTTTAGGCCTGCAGCTTTCAGAGCTGCGATTGCTTTGTAGGACTGCTTTCTGATTTGATCTTTTAAGGCAAAAACACCCAAAACAGACGTTACACCACCTGCACGTTCTGCAAGCCAAACAAGAGTTGCGCCCTCTTGCCCCGATTGCTCTGAAAACTCATCAAAACCTTTCGTCTCAGCACCTTCTCTCATCATAAGTTTCAAACTACCCATAAAGAGGTCATTTTGATCGACGAGGCCCCTCACCCCCAAACCAGGTATGGCCAGAGAATTCTCTATATCCACAGGAGACAATCCTTCTTGTTCTACATGATTTAATATCGCTTTTGACAAGGGGTGAGAACTATCTTTAGATAGACCCGCAGCTAGTGCCAAAATTTTATCGGAAGCAAAATTAGCTGACAACAAGCTACCAACGACTTGCGGATGACCAGAGGTCAGAGTACCCGTCTTATCAAACACAACAGTCGTGGCCCCAGCCAATCCGTCTATAGCGTCAGCGTTCTTTATCAAGATGCCCATACGGGCGGCCTGTCCGCTCCCAACCATAATCGCGGTAGGAGTTGCTAAACCAAGGGCACAAGGGCAAGCAATAACCAGAACAGTTACAGCATTGATAATTGCAATTTCCAGCGACGCATCCCCAATCAGCCACCATGATAAAAAGGTGCCTGTCGCGATAACAAGTACGGTGGGAACAAAAATAGCACTAACCCGGTCAACGAGTTGTTGAATTCTAGGTTTACTAGTTCTGGCCGATTTAACTTGCTCAATGATTTGAGAAAGCTTTGAATCTTTCCCCAGAGTTGTCGGCTGAACACGGAGAAGCCCTTCACCATTGATCGTGCCACCAATCAAATGATCACCAGTAACTCTTGATGCTGGCATTGATTCGCCCGTTACCATCGCTTCATCAATTTGGCTGCGACCTGAAATAATAATTCCATCAACAGGGACTAAATCTCCGGGGCGAACAATAACGATATCACTTTCAAGTACCCGACTTGCAGAAATCTCTTGCTGTGTACCATCCCGCTCTACAATCGCGAGAGAAGGTTGCAGCTTCATCAATGCCAATAAAGCTTCGTTGGTTTTCCCTTTGGCTCTTTCTTCAAGTATCTTACCAAGAAGAACCAGGGTAATAACGGCAGCAGAGGCTTCAAAATAAAGGCTGTGCGCTACATGCGAGGACCAGGATAACCATTCAGAGGTATCGCCAAGCATGACAGCAACAGAAAGCCCAAAAGCCGCCGATGTTCCCACAGCAACAAGCGTATCCATCTTACTTTGGCCATGTCGAAAAGCGTTCCAAAACCCTTTATAAAACCGAGCTCCCGCAAAAATTTGGACAGGAAGGGCCAGTAAAAATTGGAATAAAGGTGGGATGGTGAATTCAACGCCAAAAGGCATCAGGAGCATTTGCCCAACCAATGGAACCGTTAGGATCATTGCAAGAAAGAAAATTTTATGCGTTTGAGCTTGGCTGCCCTGCTCATCGAGCCCTGAAATTGATAAAATATCGTTTTGCTGAACAGTGGCTTCATAACCAGCTTCAGATATTTTAGCGATTAACTGACGCTCTAAAGAGTTGATGTCATCAATTTCCTTAGAAAGAGAAACTCGTGCCACACCATTCATCAAATCAACTGAAGTTGAACTGACGCCAGGCACTTGCATGATTGCTTTTTCAATGGAACGAACACACCCAGCACAAGTCATCCCTTTGATGGCCAACTCAACGGATTTCTCTGTCTGATCTGTATCTGGATCTGGATCTGGATCTGGATCAATGATTTTTGCTTTATAGCCTTTTTCTGAAAGAGCTTTCAGCAGACGTCCCTCTTCGACCGTACCATCCGATGTCACCATTGCGGAGTTGCTCATAAGATCAGGCTGGGCTTCAATAACACCCTCAACGGACTGAAGTGCTTTACTGACGGAACGAACACAGCCCGCGCAACTCATACCATCAATGGTTAGTTCAATAGCTTTTGACATCTAGTGGGTACTCTCAAAATTCCACGATGAGCTATATATGGAGTTTACAGTAACTGGAAGGTCAAGTCACTAAAGCAGAAATTCTAATTAGTTTTCAATTTCGTTAGAAAATCTGACCTTTCTTTATTTCTTCACCTTTACCTTACTGCTATAAGTTCCTAAATTTTATACTGTGCTCAATAAGTGAAAGCCCGCGTGCCGATATGTTACTCCTAATCGACAACTACGATAGTTTTACCTACAACCTCTATCATTTTCTGGGGGAACTCGGCGCGACGATATCTGTCGAACGCAATGACCAAATTTCAGTTGATGAAATCTTGGAAATGAAACCAGAGAGAATTGTTATTTCTCCCGGCCCTTGTGACCCTTCCTCGGCAGGTATCTGCCTGGAACTTGTAGAACGCGCCGCAGGTAAAATCCCTGTTCTCGGTGTTTGTCTTGGCCACCAATCGATAGGACAAGCCTTCGGGGCCAAAGTTGTCCGGGCGCCATCTCCTATGCACGGCAAGACCAGTGCAATACGACACAATGGAAACAGCGTCTTTAAAGGCCTACCCGATCCATTGACTGTAACGCGTTATCATTCGCTGACGATCGAGCCCGACAGTATGCCAGATTGCCTAGAGGTCACAGCCTGGAGCGATGATGGCGTGATCATGGGGTTACAGCACAAAGAACTGGCTGTTCACGGGGTACAGTTTCACCCAGAGAGTATCGCATCCGAAAAAGGACATGACCTCTTAAAGAACTTCCTCACAGTATAAGTTGATAATTTAAGCATAAAATAACTTTGATAAAACAGGGTTTGAAATAAGGGAGACATCTCCATGTCCAGTTCCAATTCTGGGTCTAGTTCCTCCTCCTTGGAATTAAACGACATAAAATCTTTCATCGCCTATACGGCGGATGGGAATAGCTTATCGGCTGAACAGGCTGAACAAGCATTTGATCTTCTGATGACTGGCGAAGCGACCCCTTCACAGGTTGCTGGGTTCCTTATGTCCTTGCGTGTACGCGGTGAAACCGTCGATGAAATCACAGGCGCCGCACGTTCAATGCGCAGCAAGATGCTGACGATCAACGCCCCTAAAGGCTCAATTGACGTATGTGGTACCGGCGGAGATGCAAAAGGCACACTTAATGTGTCGACGGCTACAGCATTTGTTGTCGCTG
Source organism: Kiloniella sp. (assembly GCF_965205715.1). Taxonomy (GTDB): domain Bacteria; phylum Pseudomonadota; class Alphaproteobacteria; order Kiloniellales; family Kiloniellaceae; genus Kiloniella. The sequence continues at coordinate 157,496 of NZ_CBDBHW010000002.1, forward strand.
CTGCCGGAGTGACCGTCGCCAAGCACGGCAACCGGGCAGCTTCGTCTAAAAGCGGTGCTTCTGATGTGCTTGGTGCCCTAGGTATTGGTCTGGAAGCAAATGTGGAAGCTGTCGAGCACGCACTCGCAGAAAATGGCACCTGTTTTCTCGCCGCACCTCTTTATCATTCCGCAATGAGACACGTCGGCCCCACCCGCGTTGAACTAGGCACAAGGACGATATTCAATGTCCTGGGTCCATTGTCGAACCCAGGTAAAGTCACCCGTCAGATAACCGGTGTCTATAGCCGTGATCTGGTTAACCCCATAGCGAATGTTCTTAAAGCTCTTGGCCATGAAAAAGCATGGGTCGTGCACGGCGCAGAAGGCTTGGACGAATTATCGATTTCAGGATTAAGCTTTATATCTGAGCTAGATCAAGGACGGGTTCGTAACTTTGAGATTATTCCTGAAATGGCGGGATTGGAAAGATCTCCAATCGAAGAAATCATCGGGGGTGATGCTGAGTTTAACGCCAAAGCCATGAGATCAATGCTTGGCGGTGAGAAAAATGCCTATCGGGATGCCGTTGTTTTGAATTCAGCGGGTGCTCTGATTGTTGCAGGAATAACTGATGATCTTAAAGAGGCTGCTATAATCGCAGCTAAGGCAATCGACAGCGGCGCTGCTTTGGCGAAATTGGATGGCCTTGTGTCACTTACAAATGAGGGTTCACCATCGTGAGCGATGTTCTAAAACGTATCTGTGATGACAAACTAGCATTTGTCAAAGCTCGCAAAGAAATTACTTCTCTGAATGATCTCGAGGTTCAAGCTGCTAAACAAGCTAAGCCACGAGGTTTTTATCGCGCACTTAAAGCCAGACATGATCAGGGCCTCTATGGTTTGATCAGCGAGATCAAAAAAGCATCTCCGAGCAAAGGTTTGATACGCGCCGACTTCGACCCCGCATCCTTAGCTGAGGCTTATCAAGCTGGTGGAGCGACTTGTTTGTCTGTTTTAACAGACGAGCCGTACTTTCAAGGTGCTGACAAATATCTTCTGGAAGCTCGTGCCGCAGTTGAGCTCCCGGCATTACGTAAAGATTTCATGCTGGAACCATACCAAATCGTAGAATCTCGTGCCCTTGGCGCCGATTGTATTCTGCTGATAATGGCGGCGCTTACAAATGAGCAGGCGCGTGATCTGGAAGCACTGGCTTTTGAATACGGTATGGATGTTCTGGTTGAAGTTCATAATGCTGAAGAGTTAGAACGAGCGCTCGAACATCTTAAATCGCCACTTCTCGGGATTAATAATCGCAACCTGAAAACCCTTAAAGTCGATATCGCAACGACTGAAGAGCTCTCTCAGATGGTTCCTTCCGGGAAATTACTGATTTCTGAAAGTGGTCTTTATACACCAGAAGATCTAAGGCGCATGAAGGTCACAGGTGCGACAACCTTCCTTATTGGCGAATCTCTTATGCGCCAAGATGATGTTACAGCCGCAACGAAAACACTTTTAAAACAATAAGCGTAACAAGAAAGAACTATGCAGATGTCTGGTAGCGGGTTCACACATTTTGACAAAGAAGGTAAGGCCGTCATGGTCGATGTCTCTGATAAAGAAGAGACAACACGTACCGCAACTGCAATGGGCCGCGTTCTTGTCCAACCTGGAACCATGAAACTGATCCAAGAAGGCGGTTTCAAAAAAGGTGATGTGCTTTCTGTCGCGCGTTTGGCAGGAATAATGGGTGCGAAAAGAACACCCGATCTTATTCCTCTCTGCCATCCCCTGATGCTGACTTCTGTCAAAGTTGATTTCGAATTGCATCCGGATGAAAATGCAATAGATGTCATTGGAACATGTAAACTTGCTGGCCAGACGGGCGTTGAAATGGAAGCCCTCACAGCGGTATCCGTTGCCTCTCTTACCATCTACGACATGTGTAAGGCAGTAGATAAGGGAATTCAAATCACTGACGTCCGGCTGATCAAAAAAACTGGTGGAAAATCAGGAACTTACGAGGCTAAATAATGTTATCTGTTGAAGAAGCTCTCGAACGAGTACTCTCTGGCTTTTCCAAGTTGTCCCCGGAAACAGTATCACTACACGATGCATTGGGTCGGGTTCTGGCCAAAGACATCAAAGCCCGCCTCACCCAACCTCCTACAGATGTATCCGCCATGGATGGATACGCTGTCAGATCATCAGATATCGCAAAAGTACCCGCACAGTTAACGGTTCTCGGAGAATCACCCGCAGGTGGAAGCTTTGACCAGACCTTAAAAGCTGGCCAAGCGGTACGGATTTTCACCGGCGGACCTGTTCCTCCCGGGGCTGATTGCATCGTCATTCAGGAAAATACTGACCGAAAAGACGACAAAGTTACCGTTAAACAAAGTGAAGATCCCGGCCGCTACATTCGTCCTGCCGGCTTGGATTTCAAAGAAGGCCAAGTCGGACTTGAAAAAGGAACAGTCTTAACGGCCAGAGATCTCGCTCTTGCAGCAGCTATGAACCATCCATGGCTGGAAGTGTATCGCAAACCTCGTGTGGCAATACTCGCTACCGGGAACGAGATCGTTTTACCGGGCGAAACACCAGGTCCCAATCAGATTGTCAGCTCCAACACGACGGCTCTGATGTCCTTTGTCAGGGAATGCGGAGGTGAGCCTATTTCTTTGGGGATTGCCCCAGATGATAGCGAGGCTCTCTCTGCCATGGCAAAAGGAGCCGAAGGTGCTGATTTACTCCTTACAACGGGTGGCGCCTCTGTTGGCGATCATGACCTTGTCCGATCTGTTCTTGGAGAACAGGGCCTCGAAATAGATTTTTGGCGTATCGCCATGCGCCCGGGGAAACCATTGATCTTTGGAAAACTTGGTAATACCCCAATGATCGGTCTTCCTGGAAATCCAGTTTCCACATTGGTTTGCGCTTATATATTTGCTCGTCCTGCTCTGTGGAAAATGACAGGACAGGATCCACACTCAGAACGGGTTGAGCGTGCGATCTTAGCAAGTGATCTGGGTGAAAACGACAAGCGGCAAGATTACCTTCGTGCGGAATTGTCACACAATGATAAAGGCCAACTCCTTGCGACCCCTTTTAACAGACAAGATAGCGCAATGCTAAACCTGCTTCGTCAGGCCGATTGCCTTCTTATTCGCCCACCCTTCGCCCACCCTATTAGCAAAGGCAGCGAAGTCGATATCATTCGGCTCTAAGCTCACTCAAACTACGTTTTTAGCCTTGACCCCAGAAGAGAACCAAAGTAGAACAAAATATATGTTTTTGTTTTGTTCTACCAACAAAACGTTATTTATTCGGGGGAATGACAGTGCTGACAAAGAAACAACGCGAGCTACTACTCTATATACGGGATCACCTATCCCATTCTGGAGTTTCGCCATCCTTTGATGAAATGAAGGACGCGTTGAATCTGAAATCAAAATCAGGCATTCATCGGCTAGTTACCGCACTGGAAGAACGCGGCTTTATTCGCCGCCTTGCTCATAGAGCCCGTGCAGTAGAAATCCTCAGGTTACCCGAAGATCTAGGCCCCGTTCCGCAGACAACAAATCAGAACCCAACCCCAGATAACCCCCTGTTACAATCTGGTGTTCAGGCCGCTAATCAATCTTTGTCAGTAGATGAAACGCTTCAACTCCCCCTATATGGTAAGATCGCAGCTGGTACCCCTATCGAAGCTTTAAACGACCCTGCCAGTTATGTTGATGTTCCAACTGGCCTAATAGGACGGGGTGATCATTATGCTCTCACAGTCGAAGGGGATTCAATGATTGAAGCAGGTATTCTGGATGGCGACACCGTTCTTATTCAACGTTGTGATGTTATCGAAAATGGACAGATTGGTGTAGCCTTTGTCGATAATGTTGAAGCAACGCTAAAACACGTAAGACGTCAGAGTGGAAAAATAGAGCTTGAGCCTGCAAACGCATCTTACGAAACTAAAGTGTATGATGCTGAGCGTGTACAGGTACAAGGCAAGCTCGTCGGTCTCTTACGTCAATACCACTAAAAAGGCTCTATCTCGCCCACGGCCTGTCACCTACTGTTGCTCTAACATTCACTATCTCAATGTTTGAACCGGATATTGCTAAGCTGTGTGCTCCCTTTTTTCGTAAATCCCAATAGTCGAGGACGAGATTTTCTTTTCCTCGGCACCAACTAGGGGATTTTACGGTGGTAATTATATAATCAGCACGTAGACAGTCCTCGTAAAACGCTGTGCCATTTAATACAAATGATATCGTTTTATCCTCTGTTTTATATAAGCAAGCCCTAGCATCACATCGAAAAATAACCTCTGGCAGCTCATGCCAGTCTCTAATGGATGTAACGGCTAAATCTTGTTTCCAGACTTTAGCTGTGAACCGGGACCTTTTGGTAAGGTTGAGATAAAGTTCATTATCTCTCTTAATTGCAATCAATCCTGTCTTGCCATCAATCAGAATATCTCTTCCTCGATCACCCAGACCAACAAGAAGTATAAACACAACGACAGGAATTCCCCCGAGCAATCGTATTCTGCTTTTGATCAGGCATAACCAAATTCCACCTATCGAAACCAAGGCCAGAAATATGACTGGAAATGCTGAAACAGTCATTTGCCCCATGGGGATCGAAGCCACGGACTTTGAAAGCCACAACAATAAATCAAAAGCCCACCCAAGAGGTATTAAGGAGAACGCCTCCAAGCCGAAAGGAATCAGCAAGTAACTCAATAGTACCAAAGGCATAAGTACCAAGCCTGTAAAAGGTACAGCAAACAAATTAGCGAGGATTCCATAAAGGGGAAGACTATGGAAATGGTACAAAACAAACGGTGCCGTCGCGAGGGAGGCAACAAAGGAACAAATAATCGTAACCTTAAGTCCAGCCAACACCCTTCCCATAAAGGACTTACTTCTTTCTCGTTGATCGTAATATTCGAAGACCGCCACCAGGGCGATAACGGCTGCAAAAGAGAGCTGAAAACTAGCCGATATCAAAACTTCAGGTGTTAAGATGAGTAAGACCAGCGCAGCAACAGACACGGTTCTCATGGAGATAGCCTGCCTATCCAGAACAATGGCAAGAAGAGATACTCCCGCCATCATATAAGCACGTTGTGCTGACAGCGGCATTCCAATTAATTCTAAATACCCATAGCAAATAAAGAGAGTTAAAACGGCTGAAATTTTCTTTATAGGATAGTTTAGAGCAAACGAAGAAATTGACGCCATAACAAGTCGAAGAGAAAAGAAAATTATGCCTGCAACCAACCCCATGTGTAAGCCCGATATTGCCAAGAGATGGGCCAATCCTGATTTTCGAATATTATCCTTGGCTTTACGAGAGATAGATCCTTTTTGGCCTGTTAAAAAGGTAATCGCCAAAGCACGTTCATCACCCTCCAAATGATTTGAGATTTTGCTGACGAGCTTGTTCCGTAGATCATTCCAAAAGAGATTAAATTGTGATGCAGCATTGATATCTGCCTCAACTCTCTCAACTTTACCCCAAATATAACCCACGCCCCCTATCTGTTTGTAGTAAGCGTAACGGGCAAAATTAAACCCTGAAGGGATAACGGGTTGTGTTGGTGGTTTTACGACAACGCGTGCTCTGATTTTATCCCCAACCTCAATGCCGTTCTGACGAATATTAGATCGTAGGCGAATGTATTTAGGAGTTGGTTGATTATTAAATCCGCGAGCATCCAGATTTCCAATTATGTATCGCTGCCCAGGTGATAAAGGCTCAATGGATAGAATAGAGCCTTCTAAAAATCGTGGCCCAATTTCATAATTAAGTACTGGTGCCTGAACAATAAGTGAGCGAACTGTGGCAAGGCTAACACCCGAAGATAATAAGGTCAGAGTGACTATACCAAGCCAAATTTTAGCGTTTGTATTTCTTAGATTTCGACCAAGGACAACGCAAATCCAAAGGGTAAGGCTTATAGCTGATACCAGATATATATTTGGTTCGTAGGGTAGTGAAAAATAAAACGCAATTCCAAGAGCAACAAAGACCGGAAGCCAATTAAGCAGCCGTGTTCTTTCGTGCTCGAAAGCAGCCTCCACAGAATGATAAACCCTCTTCCAGCCTATCCTCCTTCTCCCTTCTCTTTAGATCCCCGAATACCAATTACGATAACCTAGATATCATTATCAACTTAAGGCAGTACTCATCCTTATCACATATTATTTAAATTAATTAGCCTCAGAAAAATATTACGTAGATATCTTTGCCATCATCAGATAATAAGATCACGTCTTATCATTTGATGAGACATGTTCTCGGGGCGGGGTGAAAATCCCCACCGGCGGTGATAACAAAATTGTTTCAGCCCGCGAGCGCTTTTTGGTTCACATCCAAGAAGGTCAGCAGACTTGGTTAAATTCCAAGGCCGACGGTTATAGTCCGGATGGTAGAGAACGGATTGATGAAGCCTTCTGTTAGTATACAGAGGTTATATCATTACGTACGCCCTGATTCTCGTTTTAAGTAATATTGGAAAATCGATGAATCAGAATTCAAATAAAAAGTTACCTAGTGATACCTATCAAGACATGCGGTTCGCCTTTATACAGGCACAATGGCACAGTGACATTGTCGGCAATTGCCGGGCCTCTTTCCTAAGTGAGATTGAAAATCGGTCAAATGGCACTGCAAGTGTTGAGATCTTTGATGTTCCGGGTGCACTTGAGATACCGCTCGTGGCAAGAAAACTTGCAAAAACGGGTCGCTTTGCTGCAGTTGTCGGAACGGCATTTGTTGTGGATGGTGGCATATACCGTCACGAGTTTGTTTCTCAAACAGTGATATCGGGAATGATGCAGGCACAAATGGATACAGACATCCCCGTTTTGAGCGCCATATTAACACCCCATCACTTCCATAACTCTGAAGAGCATCACCAGTTCTTTCTTGAACATTTCAAGATCAAGGGTAAAGAAGTTGCCGATGCCTGTCTTTCTATAGCAGCCCTTCACAAAGAGCTGGATTAATAGCATTTTGAGGAGCCTGGTATCAGCTGTTGCCAGGTTCCATATCCATTCTTTACCTAGCTCATGCCCTTATATTAAGCCAATAAGAGTGCCTTAATACATAGACCGCTTTTATATTAGGTAACTTCATAAATAATCAGGATAATTTGAACTCTATTTGCGATATCCAAGACATTATGCTACATATCCCTCGAAACAAAAGTCTCTGTTGTTCCCTGATGGACTTGAACTTGCTCCACAAATTTACGAACAAGCCCTACTGAGACAAATACCCAAACACTCTTGATTTATGAAAGATCATCATGAGCCAGCCCACGAAACAGGTTGTAACCCGTTTTGCCCCTTCACCAACCGGATTTTTACATATTGGTGGGGCCCGTACTGCACTTTTTAACTGGCTTTTTGCTAAACACCACGGTGGTAAATACCTTCTTCGTATTGAAGACACCGACAGAAAAAGATCAACCCCTGAAGCGATTGAAGCCATTATTGACGGCCTCAACTGGCTTGGTCTCAATCATGATGATGAAATAACGTATCAATTTGCTGGCGCCAGCCGACATCAGGAAGTTGCTCACAAACTTCTGGCAGAAGGCAAAGCGTACCATTGTTATTGCAGCCCAGAAGAGCTCACTGAAATGCGGGAAAAGGCCAAAGCAGAAGGTCGCCCCATGAAATATGATGGTCGCTGGCGTGACCGTCCTGCTTCAGAAGCTCCCGAAGGTGTGGATCCGGTCGTCCGATTAAAGATGCCACTTGATGGTGAAACCGTAATCAAAGATCTGGTACAAGGCGATGTAACAGTAGCAAACAGTCAACTCGATGACATGATCTTGCTTCGTGCTGATGGTACACCAACCTATATGCTTTCTGTTGTCGTAGATGATCATGATATGGGCATTACTCACGTTATCCGTGGTGACGATCATCTGACCAATGCTTTCCGTCAGGTACAACTTTTTAAGGCAATGGGCTGGGATTTACCAGAGTTTGCACACATTCCTCTAATTCATGGTGCAGATGGCGCAAAGCTATCTAAACGCCACGGTGCTCTCGGTGTTGAAGCCTATCGAGATGAAATGGGCTACCTCCCGGAAGCTCTTAGAAATTACCTGCTTCGTTTGGGCTGGGGTCATGGTGACGAAGAAGTTATCTCCACGGAACAGGCCATAGAATGGTTTGATGTTGATAGCGTTGGAAAATCTCCATCACGGTTTGATTTTGCCAAGCTAGAAAACTTAAACGGGATATATATTCGAAATGCAGAGAATAGTTATCTGACTGATATAATCTCGCCTCTGATCACAAAAGCGGAAAGTGTGGCCATAGAAGCCGAAGGACGCGCTCGTTTAATCAGTGGTATGGCAGGACTTAAAGAGCGGGCGAAGACTGTCAATGAATTAGCCGAAAGTGCCGCTTTTTATGTCAAAGAGCGTCCCCTTAGCCTAAACGCCAAGGCAGAAAAGCTCCTTTCTGATGAAGGTAAAGCAAACCTAGGTAACCTATTACCTTTACTAAATGATATTACGGCGTGGAAGGAAGAAGTCCTGGAAACCACGGTTAAAACATTCGCTGAAGAGAACGAGATAAAGCTTGGTAAAGTAGCTCAGCCTCTTCGCGCAGCCCTTAGCGGTTCGAATGTTTCACCTGGAATATTTGAAGTCATGGATATCCTGGGTAAGGAAGAATCAATTAACCGAATTTCAGATCAAATCTAGAGATGGTGAAAGCTTAAAAAATATTGCAGCGCACAATTTGATCTTAAGTAGTAAAAGTATTATGCTGCTGCGCAACAAACCAGTAAAAATAACAAAGAGCAGAGGTTCCAAATATGTCAGATACCAATCCTAATAACAGTGTTACCGTAACGGACAACCGTACGGGAAAAAGTTTTGACATGCCTATCCTAGACGGAACCTCTGGTCCTAGTGTTATTGATATCCGTAAGCTTTATAGTGAATCCGGCTGCTTTACTTATGACCCAGGATTCACCTCAACGGGTAGTTGTGATTCATCGATCACATATATTGATGGTGATAAAGGTATATTGCGCCACCGCGGTTATTCAATTGAAGATCTCGCCACCAAAAGCGACTACATGGATACATGTTACTTACTTCTAAATGGTGAGCTACCGACTAAAGACCAATCCACCGAGTTCAAAGACACGATTACCTACCACACGATGCTCCATGAGCAGATGATGAACTTCTATCGCGGTTTCCGTCGGGATTCACACCCAATGGCAATTATGGTAGGTGTTGTCGGAGCTCTATCTGCTTTTTACCATGATTCAACCGATATTCGTGATCCAAATCAGCGCTTAATCGCTTCACACCGTCTCATAGCAAAAATGCCAACCATCGCTGCTTATGCTTATAAATACGCGGTCGGCCAGCCATTTGTTTATCCTAAAAATGAACTTAGCTATGCTGAAAACTTCCTGCACATGACATTCTCTGTTCCATGTGAAGATTACAAAGCAAGCCCGGCACTCGTTCGCGCCATGGATAGAATTTTTATTCTCCATGCTGATCATGAACAAAATGCTTCTACTTCTACTGTCCGTCTTGCAGGATCTAGTGGTGCAAATCCATTTGCCTGTATTGCTGCGGGTATTGCTTCTCTTTGGGGGCCTGCACACGGTGGAGCCAACGAAGCTGTCCTTAGCATGCTTCAGCAGATTGGCCACAAAGACAATATTCCAAAGTACATTGAACGCGCCAAAGACAAAAATGATCCATTCCGCCTCATGGGATTTGGTCACCGCGTGTATAAGAACTACGATCCACGCGCGTCAGTGATGCGTGAATCCTGCCATGAAGTTCTTTCTGAGCTTGGTATTAATGATCCATTGCTCGAATTGGCCATGGAACTGGAACGTGTTGCTTTGTCTGATCCATACTTTGCTGAGAAGAAACTCTTCCCGAACGTAGATTTCTATTCCGGAATCATTTTGCGGGCGATGAACTTCCCGACTTCAATGTTTACTGTTCTCTTCGCCCTGGCCAGAACGGTTGGTTGGGTTGCCCAGTGGAGAGAAATGATCGAAGATCCTCACCATAAAATTGGCCGTCCACGCCAGCTCTTTTTGGGCCAGCAGGAACGTGAATTTATTCCAGTCGAAAAAAGATAAGTCACGAAATGATACAAGCAAAAAAGCGCTGCGAAATCCGCAGCGCTTTTTTTTATTTAATTTAACTGTGTCGCTCTAACCGCGCTCAATCAATTCAATTTTATAACCATCGGGATCATCAATAAAAGCTATCACGGTAGATCCATGCTGCATTGGGCCGGGTTTACGGGGAATGTTAACCCCTTCTTTCTCCAACTCTGCGCAAGTCGCGTAGATATCTGGAACTCCCAAAGCTAAATGACCAAAAGCATTTCCTTGTTCATAAGGCTCTTTTTGTCCCCAATTATGAGTAAGCTCGATAACCGTATGGTCCTCTTCGTCACCATACCCAAGGAAAGCGAGGGTGAATTCACCTGAAGGAAAATCTTTTTTCCTTAATAACTTCATTCCGAGATGACGGGTATAAAAATCTATCGACTTGTCGAGGTCGACAACTCTGATCATCGTATGTAAGAAACGGAAAGATTTCGTATCAGCCATATTGGGCTCCTTAAGGGTTTTTAGCCCGAAACAGAAATCAAATAGATGATTTCTGTGCAATGACAGCCAAAATTGTTTTTGCAGCTTTAATACTTGGCATATCATCGCCGGATTTCAATAGCTTAATTACTTTATCATAACTGCTAACCTGATCATTTTTAATCAACTTATCCAGCAACAAACTCTCAATATCCCGAGCCAGAATTTCAGCAGTACAATTCTCTTGAATACGTTCAGGTTGGACCTCCCTGTCCAATAAAATATTGGGCAGACTGGCAAATTTAATTTTAATCAATAGCCGGGCTATAAAAGCCGTGACCGGAGCAACCTTATAGGCAATTACCGTTGGAACACGGTCTACAGCAAGCTCAAGCGCAACAGTACCAGAAGCTGCCAGAGCTGCATTAGCACACCGAAATGCCTTATGCTTCCCTTCAACACCCTCAACAACCTTTACAGGCACTGGCCAATCACTTGTAAGATCTATAACCGCATTTTTGACATTACTTACAGTCGGGATAATACATTGGAGGTCAGGGATTGATTTTGATAACAAACCGACTGTTTCTTTAAACACAGGGCCAAGCTTGGTAACTTCACCTTTGCGGCTACCTGGCAAAACAGCAAGTATTGGCATTTCTGAAGACAGTCCCAACTCGGAACAAAGTTGATCTCTTTCTATCTCAGAAAAAGCTCCCTCAGCTTCAATGACCGGATGACCGACAAATGTTGTTTCAAGTCCATGCTTCTGAAAATAAGGCGGCTCAAAAGGAAGGAGAGTTAGCAGGTGGTCTAGATAGGCAGATACTTTCTTAGCCCGTTTCTTTTTCCAGGCCCAAACTGATGGTGCGACATAATGAATTAAGGGAATGCCTTCTCCTTTAAGGGCCTTACTGACTTTGAGGCTGAATCCAGGAGAATCAATTGTTATCAACGCAGCTGGCTGTTCTTTTAAAATATCATTCTTGGTCTGCTTGATCCGGCGAAGGATATTGGGAATATGGGGGAGAACCTCTGCCAGCCCCATAATTGCCAGTTCGTGAATAGGGAAAAGGCTTTCTAGTCCTTCGGAAGCCATTCGCTCCCCACCAATCCCGGCAAACCGAACTTCTCCACATGTTTCTTGCTTGAGGGCAGACATCAACCTTGCCCCCAATTGATCACCGGAAGGTTCTCCCGCAATCAAATATATCAGCGGAATTTCTTTAGCGATATCATTCATAGTCTGTAGGATTTATCCCGATGACAAACAAACCATGTTTATCAGCCATATTGACCAATGCATCTCTATCCACCACCAAAGCACCTCCTGCTTCAATAGCAATACCCTTTAGTCCCGCATTAAAGGCACTTTTGAGGGTTTCGACACCAATAGTTGGCAAATCCGCGCGGCGTTCCTGCTCTGGTTTCTTTAATTTCACCAGAACACCTCCCTCACCGCCTCTTTTCAATTCTCCACAACGTGAGAGTAAGGCGTCAGTCCCCTCTATCGCTTCTACACCGAGAACCAGACCTTGCTGAATTACGACGGACTGACCGACATCAACACGTCCCATTGCCTTAGCAACCTCAACACCACGCTTGATATCTTCATAGGCTTGCTCGTTAGGGCCAATGGATCCATAGATGCCTTCTGTAGCCAACAAGTCACTCAAAAGATCATCTACCCCCCTGAATAAGAAACCTTCATCCTCTACGGCAGAAATTACTGAACGGAGAAGACCATCATCACCGAGACTTTTAGCTCCAATCTTGGCAAAAAACTGTAAAGCACGCCAATCTGGACGAAGCTCTGCCATAGAAGGCCTTTTTACGGGGCCGACCATAACAAGTTCTTTTACTTGTTCATCTTTTAATTTTTTTAGAATTTTTCCTGCTGCGCCAAGACGTGTCCACATATGGTCTACGTCTGTTGCTGTTTCAGGATCTGTTTGCCCCTTAAAAGCAACCAGAAATACTTCCCGGTTGGTTTCCTCACACAGTTTTATCAACTGACTGGGAAGTCTGCCTCCACCGGCAAGTATTCCAAGCTTTGCGCTCATCGTTATTTAGGCTGGCAAATTGCCCGAGAAGAATCTTCAGCAACAAAATCGATTACTTCTTTGGCAGTATTGTTATCTGAGAATTTACTTTTCGCACTATCAATACGCTCAGAAAGCGTACCTTCATCAGCAAAGATAAGCTTAAAAACATTTTGCAGACTGGAGATATCCTCACGAGGAAGCCCGTGCCTCTTCATACCAACCAGATTTAAACCGCTGAGACGAGCACGTTCCCCCATAACCATTCCAAATGGAATGACGTCATTTTCTACACCCGACATGCCGCCAATCATTGCATTTCGACCGATACGGACAAATTGATGTACAGCAGACAATCCCCCGATTATTGCGAAGTCATCAACTTCAACATGCCCTCCGAGGGTCGCGTTGTTCACAAGGATTACATTGTTACCAATGACACAATCATGAGCAACATGAGCAGACATCATAAGTAGGCAGTTATCACCAATGCGGGTTACTAAACCACCCCCAGAAGTGCCTGGATTTATTGTTACGTGTTCACGGATCTTGTTATTTTTGCCAATAACAAGTTCTGACTTTTCGCCATCAAACTTTAAATCCTGAGGTTGGTGGCCAACAGATGCAAAAGGAAATATTTCAGTTCCCTCACCAACCAAGGTTATACCCGCCACGACAACATGACTATGCAATATCACATTAGCAGCTAAAGTCACCTTTGGCCCAACTACACAATAAGGCCCGATTTGAGCCGTATCGTGTATTTTTGCACCGTCTTCAATAATTGCTGTGGGGTGTATACTCACAATTAATCGTCCATAATCATAGCTTTGAATTCTGCATTGGCGACAACTTTACCATCAACCTTGGCTTTACCGTCAAATTTCCATACGTTTCCACGTTGTTGAATCTTAGTAACATGGATTTTTAATTGATCGCCAGGCACGACCGGTTTACGAAACTTGGCGCTATCAACAGACATGAAATATACGATTTTACCTGCTGCGGCCCCATCAAGGGTTTCCACAACAAATACAGCAGCTGTCTGTGCCATTGCTTCAACTATAAGCACACCTGGCATAACAGGTTGACGTGGAAAATGACCTTCAAAGAAGGGCTCATTTATCGTCACATTTTTTAAACCGACCGCAGTTTCATCTTTAATAATATTGTCTACACGATCAATAAGTAGGAAAGGGTAGCGATGAGGGATCATTTCCTTGATTTCCAATATCCCTACAGAGCGCCCCTCGTCCGTTACTACGGCTTCTTCACTCATTCTATTAACCTTTCTTCGTATTCAACTGTTTTTTCCACATAGCTACTAGGCGGAAGAAATCTTTAATTGGCATCGCTGGGGTACCTGCAACAGCTTGTCCTGGTTCGACATCTTTAATGACAGCCGCGCGACCTGCAATTTGTGCACCTGTTCCCAACTTAAGATGGCCTGCAATACCTGATTGCGCACCCATTACCACATAATCTTCAAGGGTGGTACTACCCGCAATACCAGACTGTGCGACAACCACACATTGTTTGCCCAATTGTACATTATGTCCAATTTGAACCAGATTATCGATCTTGGTGCCATTTCCAACTACGGTATCGGGACCAGCACCACGATCAATAGTCGAGTTAGCCCCTATCTCAACATCGTCACCTATAATGACACGACCCAATTGGGGTACGTCTATGTATCCATCGGGTTCCATGGCGAAACCAAACCCTCGATTACCAATGCGGACACCAGCATGAATTTGGCAATTCGATCCTACAAAACAATATTCTAACGACGAGTTGGCACCCAATACTGTTTTCGAACCAACTTTAACCCCATTCGCGATAACAACATTAGGCTCGATAATGCATTCGTCACCAATTTCAACATTTTTCCCGATACAAACACCCGCAGATATATGACATCCATTTCCAACGCTCGCGGATTCATCAATGACTGCTGTTTTATGTATATTGGACGCACTTTGTTCTATTTGCCTGGGGTAAAATTTCTGAGCAATCAATGCATAAGCTTTGTATGGCTTCGGAGTTAGAATAAGCGACGTACCTTCAGGCTTCTTTGAAGCAAATTTTGGATCAACGATGCAAACCCCCGCTTTAGTGACACCGAAATCAGATAAATACTTTTTGTTATCCAAAAAGCTGATCTCTGTCTGATCAGCGGCCTCTAAAGTAGAAACGTCTTGAATGAGTTGCTCTGGATCTGCGCCTTCGGACAAGGTGCCATCGACAAGATGGCAAAGTTCCAAAAGGGAAAAAGGGCCCGCATTTTGAAAGAAATGTGAATCGGCCATTGTTATATAAACTCTTTAATTATTGGAGTGTCACAGCAGGAAGAGAAGCGTTTAAATTTTGAACCACTGCATCAGTAATATCTAGACTAGGTTTAGTCCAAACCAGAGACTGTTTTGCAATAATTAAGTCAAAGCCATTGGCAGCAACCATCTGGTCAATTATCAATCCAAGTTGATTTTGTATTTGCTTTAATCCCGCATTTCGTAATTGGTTTATACTTTTTTTGCGCTCTTTAGCCTGACTACGAATAATGGCTGCCTGCTTATCTATATCTGCTTTTTTTTGCGCATAAACTTCTGCAGCAAGAATAGATTTCTGACGCACCAGCTTTTGATTCTCAGCGACTAAATTCTGCTCTTTTCCTTTAAACTCTTGTTGGAACTGATTTCTAAGCCCCTCAACTTTTTGATTGATTTGCTTATAAGCCTGAGAAGCCTGTATCACTTTTTGAGTATCAACCACAGCGACTTTCAACTGTAAACTTTGAGCGTGAGATACTTTCATAGAAGCAAATACAGCCAAAGAAACTATCAGTAAAAGGCCAAGAGTTCGAAAATAAGGTTTAAAATTAGTCATTGTTTAAAAATTCGTCCCAAAGCTGAAACTAAAGATTTCAGTATCATCATAATCTTCTTTTAGAGCAGCAAAACCTAGATCCATTGCAAGTGGTCCAAAAGGTGACTTCCAAGTCAAACCAGTACCAAAGGAAAGTCTTGGATTTGATGAATCATCAACACCGGAATCCGCACCATCAATGTTCCATGTAGATCCAAAGTCACTAAAAACACGCCCTTTAACACCAAATTCTTCTGGTAAACCAAGAGGAAAGGTTAATTCGACACTACCATTATAGAAGTGTTTACCACCAAGGGCATCATCACTTGCCCGATCCCTAGGGCCTACACCACCACTTTTAAATCCACGTAATTTATCCCCGCCTAAGAAGAAACGATCGACAATACGCGTATCCTCTCCAATCCCGATAATATTACCAATCTCAGCACGAGACTTCAAAATGAGTTCATCAGAGAAGGAGTAATAATGTGTCCCACCGAGAGAAACTTTCAAGTGTTTTACATCTCCGCCAAGGCCAGCAACTTCATTTTCCAACTTGAGAAGATATCCATCAGTTGGAGCAACCCTAGAATCTAGTTGATCATAAGTAAGTGTACTTGAGACTGCTGATTTTATCGTTGAGCCTTCCTGTTCTTTTACGAGGGTTGCTGCATCAGAATCGACATCTTGTATCTCAATATATTCAAAGCGATACCTGAGTACCTGACGTAACTCCTCTGACAAATCATATCCGACCCTAAGCGCACCCCCAGTTTTCTTTTCTTCAAAGGAGAGAGTATCTTCGTCACGCGTAATGCGGAAGACATCAAAGCCAGCAGCGATTTCTTTATCTAGGAAATAAGGTTCTGTGAAACTAACATCAGCCTCTGAACCCGAACCAGCAATAGCGATGTTAAACCGTAGATCTTGGCCGCGGCCGAGTAGGTTTCGCTCTCTAATGCCTATACTTCCAAGAGGCCCAGAAGAGGATGAAAAACCAGCCCCGAAAGTAAGCTCACCGGTAGACTGTTCTTCGACTTCTACCTGGATTACAGTACGATCAGGCGTACTTCCGGGTTGGTTATCTACATTTACAGACTGGAAAAATCCTAGTTGTTGAATTCGGGAACGTGAGCGCCTTAGCTTTGAGCTGTTAAAGGCATCCCCTTCGACCAAACGGAACTCACGTCGAATGACTTTATCAAGCGTTCTGACGTTACCTTGAATATCGATACGTTCAACAAAGACTTTCGGTCCTTCAGATATATTAAAGATGAGATCTATAACTTTGTTCTCGGTATCTTTTTCTGGAAGCGGTCTGATATCAACAAACGCATAGCCAAGGTTCCCAACCGCGTCTGTGAGATTATCTACGGTTTTGTCAATGAGATCCGCATTATACCATTCGCTTTCCTCAGGCAGAACTTGATCCTCAACTGTTGCGGGATCAAAGTCTTTAAGAGCACTCTCAACACCCACTGTCCCAAAAGTGTATCTTTCTCCCTCAGAGATCGTAAACGTTACGACAAAAGATTCACGATTAGACGTTAATTCAGCAACGACAGATTGCACCTCAAAGTCAGCATAACCCTCTTTCAGATAAAAGCGGCGCAAAAGTTCCCGATCAAACGTCAATCGATCAGGATCATAAGTGTCGGTGTCAGTCAGGAAGTTCCAAAATACAGTTTCAGAGGTGGAAACAGTACTTTGGAGAGAACTGTCAGAAAATTCCTTATTTCCGATAAAGTTAACCGTCGTAACATAACTACGGTCGCCCTCACTGATTTCAAAAACCAGATCAACACGATTCTGTGGTAGCTGGATTACTTTGGGTTCGACTGTCGCGGCAAAACGGCCAGAACGACGATAGAGTTCCAATAGGCGTTGTGCATCGGCTTGAGCTTTTGTCCGGGTAAAAACCACACGTTCACGAAGAGTAGATTCACCCTGAAGGATTTCATCGTCTAACCGTTGGTTTCCCTCGAAAGCAATTCGGTTAATAATTGGATTTTCAACGACGACAACAATAAGATCATTTCCCTGCCTCCGTAGAGAAACATCGGCAAACAACCCAGTTGCAAATATGCTTTTTAGGGAGCGATTAAGGAGTACGGGATCAAAGGTATCTCCAGAATTTACTTCCATATAGGATCTTACGGATTCAGGTTCTATCCTTTGAGTACCCTCAACAACAACGTTGTCAATTGTTCCTCCAGACATCAATGCCTGTGCATAGGCACGCGTTTGAATGCTTGCAACTCCAAGAGTTAAAAACATCCCCCAAACTAATAGCGAAAGAAGCGATTTACGCAACACATTTACCCCCGGTAATCTGTATATGATTTTAATGTTCATAAACAGATCAGAACCATTGTTTCGACACGACATCGTTCCAAGTAACAAATACCATTAAGCTCAATACCAGAGCTAACCCAACTCTGAAACAGTATTCTTGTTTTCGTTCACTTAAAGGACGACCTCGTATAGCTTCGTAAGCATAAAAGAAGAGATGACCACCATCAAGCATAGGAACTGGCATTAGATTCAGTAACCCAAGATTTATGGAGAGCATTGCCATAAACCATATATAAGTTGCAAAGCCAGCCTCAGCGGCCATACCGGACATTTCGGCTATTTTAACTGGCCCCCCTAATTCCTTAACAGAACGGTGCCCGTCAAACATTTGTCCAATTGCTTTGAATGTACCAATAGAAATCTCGTAGGTTTCATATACTGAAGCCACTACAGCAGAAGGGAAATCATATTTTTTAAAGGATGACCCATTGTTACTCGCAATTCCTATCAACCAACGCTTTGCTTCTAAACCATTATGATCTTTATAAATATCAACTTTTGGCGTGACCGTTAAACCGACATTTTCACTGTTCCGTACAACGACAACCTCAATTGCCTCACCCGACCCGAGCTGCACGAGACGTTGCAGATCTTCAAACCGGTCAACTTTTGACCCATCAGCTTCTACAACAAGATCACCCGGCTGAAAACCTGCTGTTTCAGCGGCACTTCCTTCGATAACCTTGGATACAATTGCAGCAGAATATGGTTGACCAACAAAAGTATACAAACCGCTTAACAAGATAATTGCCAAAATAAAATTGGCAATTGGCCCCGCAGCAACAATTGCCGCACGCTGCATTACTGACTTGGCCTTAAAGGTCGTTTCTAGCTCTTCAGGCGTAAGCTCGGAATTTTCTTCTGACGTAGAGCTTGTGACGTCTCCATCTCCAAACATTTTAACGTAACCGCCCAAAGGAATGATGCTAAATTTCCAACGGGTTCTATTCTTATCATAAAAACCAAAAAGCTCTGGCCCAAACCCAACGGAAAACACGTCAACCTTTACACCATTCTTTCTCGCCACCCAATAATGACCAAGCTCATGAAAGAATACCAGCACAGTAAGAAGCACTAAAAAAGCGAGTGTTGCAGTAAGAAAGTCCATTAGTTTTAACTTATTATAGTTGTTACGTTAATTATAAATCTAAGTGAGTACGCATAATAACCTTTTGAGCCCTTGTTCAAAAGCCCTTAGGTTGATTAATTCAGATCATTTGAGATTTTATTAATTCTTCACTCCAGATCCGAACTTCTTTATCTAACTCTATAATCTCATCAAGGCTATTCATCTGGAATGATCCGAAGCTGACGATTGCTCTCTCGAGGATTTTAGAAATTCCAGTAAATGAGATGGTTTTTTGCAAGAAACTTTCAACGGCGATTTCATTTGCAGCGTTGAAAATTATGGTTTTATGTTCTTGAAGTGCTTGTCTTGCAAGGTTTAACGCAGGAAAACGTTCACAGTCAGGGTGCTCGAACGTCAACTTCGAAATTTCGGCTAGATCCAATTGCTTTACCGGCGTTTGCAGTCGTTCCGGCCATGAAAGAGCACAAGCAATCGGAGTGCGCATGTCAGGCGTTCCCAACTGAGCCAGTACGGAGCCATCAACATAACTAACGGTCGAGTGAATAATTGATTGAGGATGAATCAGTACTTTTATCTTATCTTCAGGAAGGTCAAACAAATAAGCAGCTTCGATTAATTCCAGCCCTTTATTAACCATGGTCGCTGAATCAATTGAAATTTTTGCACCCATGTCCCAATTTGGATGTGCAAGAGCTTGCTCTTGTGTCACATTATCCATTTGCGCCTTGCTAAAAAGACGAAACGGTCCTCCTGAAGCTGTTAAGGTAATATGATCAATACCGGCTCTGTTCTGGTAATCAAAAACCTGGAAAATAGCATTGTGCTCGGAATCAACAGGTAACAGGTTCGCCCCATATCTCTTAACTTCACCAACCATAAGATCACCAGCACAAACCAGCGATTCCTTATTCGCAAGTAAGATTGTTGCGCCCCGTTTAATTGCCGTAAGTGTTGGCGCTAATCCAGCAAACCCAACTATTGCAGCCATTACCATGTCTGATGGACGACTTGCCGCTTCCAGCAAAGCCTCGGGACCAGCTCCCACTTCTATCCCTGTACCAGCAAGGGCATCTTTGAGGTCGTTATAGCTATTAACATCAGCAACTACAGCAAATTTAGCCTTAAGTTCAATTGCCTGCTTGGCCAACAGCCCCACATTTCGGTTGGCAGTTAAAGCTTCAACAGTGAAGAGTTCAGGAGATCTCGTGAGTAAATCAACAGTACTTGTCCCAACAGAACCTGTTGAGCCCATAACAGTAATCGACCTGGGATTACTTAAAACACCAGCTGTCTTTTGAGATACACCATCACAGGAAAGCATCAATAACCTACTCGTAAACTAAAAAATATTGTAACCAGCAACAACAATTGCACAGGCGAGAAGCCCATCAACCCGGTCAAACAAGCCACCGTGCCCCGGAATTAACCTACTTGAATCTTTCGCATCAAATCTTCTTTTTACGTGTGATTCGAAAAAATCACCCGCTTGCGATATTACCGCGAGTAATGCGCCAGAAATTACCAGTTCCCATGGGGAAACGTCATTCATCCACCGGGTAAAGATATAACTAACAACAGCAGCGGAAAGCATACCACCGATCAACCCGGCCCAGGTCTTATTGGGACTGATTTTTGGCGCTATTTTGGGCCCACCAATACTCCGGCCGGAAAAATACGCCCCAATATCCGTTGCCCATACAACAAACAGGACCCAGAAAATCAACTCCAGCCCCTGTTCAGGGATATTCCTGATCCATAATAACGCTAATGAACTTATGGAAATATAAAATAAACCAAGTATGTACCAGTGACTGTTATTTACACTTTTAAAAAATAACCGCGTAAGCCCATAAAAGGAGACCAGTACTATAGGCAGTCCCCACATGATTAAAGAGAATTGATCAAACAAACCAACCAACATCACGACAATCACGGATGCTATAAGCGAAAGCCCTATAGGTCCTAATGTACCTCGCCCACAGAGTGAAGCCCACTCCCATGCAAGAATACCCGAACAAAGGAAAATTAATAAATCGCTGTAAGGAGAGCCAAAATATACCGCTGCTAAGACCAGTGGACCAAGTAGGATAGATGACAATGACCTTACCAGCAGGTCACTCTTCTTTTTAGGCTGTTTCGGCTGCGGATCCATAACGTCGGTCACGTTTTTGGTACTCCTCAATAGCAAAAAGAAGATCTTCTTTAGAAAAATCAGGCCAATTTTTTTCAACAAAAACCATTTCACTATAGGCAAGCTGCCATAATAGGAAATTACTGATCCTCATCTCGCCACTTGTACGAATAAGAAGGTCAGGGTCAGGAATGTCATTGGTATATAGTTCCTGCTCAAACAAGTCCTCTGACAATTCATCAGCGTCAAGAGATCCCGACTTTACCTTGAGAGCAATATTACGAGCGGCTTCAACAATTTCCTGACGCCCCCCGTAGCTAAGTGCCATGACGACTGTCAGTTTATCATTGCTCGCCGTTTGGCGTTCAGCATCTTCAATAAGCAAAACGATATCGTCTGCCAAACGAGACCTATCACCAATGACCTTTAGTTTTATCCCCGCCTTATGGAAAGTTGCGAGTTCACTCTGTAAATAGCGTCGCAACAACCCCATAATGTCATTAATTTCACTCTGGGGGCGGCTCCAGTTTTCAGAAGAAAAACTATAAAACGTCATATAGGGAATACCAATTTCAATTGCTGACTTAAGCAATTCCCGCAAGGCTTCAGCACCTTTACGATGGCCGAAAGCACGCGGTAAATGCCGTGCTTTGGCCCATCTGCCATTGCCATCCATTATGACGGCAATATGATTTGGTATTCCTTTTTTCATCGCTTGTTTGTAAAAATCATACAAGATTAAACTTGCATGATCTCTTCTTCTTTCTGCGCTGAAATTTCGTCAATGGTTTTGATGTGAGCATCTGTCAACTCTTGGATCTTATCACTCCAGGAATGCATCTCATCCTGAGAGATTTCTCCATCTTTTTCCATTTTCTTAAGAGATTCCATACCATCACGACGAACATTACGAACAGCAATTTTACCCTGTTCAGAATATTTCCCCGCAATTTTTGTCAACTCTTTACGCCGCTCTTCGGAAAGAGGAGGCAAAGGTACGCGGACCAATTGCCCATCAGGGGAAGGATTCAACCCCAATCCAGAATTTCTAATGGCCTTTTCAACGGCACCAACCATTGATTTGTCCCAGACTTGAACTGCAAGCATACGAGATTCAGGAACTGTGACGGTACCAACCTGATTGAGGGGCATAGCAGCGCCATAGGCTTCTACCATTATCGTATCAAGTAGTGCTGCGGATGCACGACCAGTTCTAAGGCCAGTGAATTCTTTATGGAGGGCTTCTAAAGCACCATCCATACGACGTGACAAATCTTTCATGAGGGCATCTTGCGACACAGTCTATCCCCTTTTATTTTATAATAGTGAAACAGCCATTCCCGCCAACAGCTTTAGCGAAAGACCCTGTTTCGTAAATTGAAAACACAATAATCGGTATATTATTTTCACGCGTAAGTGCAATAGCAGAATGATCCATAACTCCGATATCATCTGTTAACACTTTTTTATAGGAAAGACTTTCAAAGCGTGTCGCGGTAGGATCTTTAACTGGATCAGCAGAGTACACACCATCAACTTTGGTTCCCTTTAAGAGAACTTCACATCCCATTTCTGATGCGCGCAAGGCAGCAGCAGTATCTGTTGTAAAGTAAGGGTTACCAGTACCTGCGCCAAAAATAACAACACGCCCTTTGGTCAAATGCCTTTCAGCACGCCTGCGAATATATGGTTCAGCAACAGTATCCATTGGAATGGCTGTTTGAACCCGTGTTGTCACCCCAACCTGTTCCAGAGCATTCTGCATTGCCAAAGAGTTCATAACGGTCGCCAACATACCCATGTAATCGGCTGTGGAACGCTCCATACCTGATGCAGCACCAGACAGACCACGGAAGATGTTCCCCCCCCCAACAACAATACAAACTTCAACCCCAAGCGCGACAACTTCTTTGATATCGAGTGCGATTTGGTTCACCGTTTCAGGATCAAGACCAAACTGACCAGAGCCCATAAGAGCTTCACCAGAAAGCTTCAAAAGGACGCGTTTATAAGGGGGCGTGTCTGTCACAGATATCTCCTTGTTCCACTTAGTTTTGAACGTCTAATTCTCTAGCACAACTGTTTAAGCTTAAAATGTGCCCGAAAAATGACTATCATAATGGAAGGTTGTGATTTTGAATACAAAAATGGCCGCGTCCCGTCTGAAAAAAAATCAGACAAGTCGCGGCCACCTTTAAATAACTTAGTTACCGAGGGTCGCAGCCACTTCAGCAGCAAAATCTTCTTCTTTTTTCTCGATGCCTTCACCAAGCTGGTAACGAACGAAACCAGTAAGTGTAACAGGAGAACCAAGATCTTTTGCAAAAAGCTCAACAGCTTTACCTACGCTGTTTTCACCGTCGATAACATAACCCTGCTCAAGCAAGCATACTTCTTCGTAATATTTACGGAGACGACCAACGAGCATTTTCTCGATGATTTCTTCCGGTTTGCCAGAAGCACGGGCTTGATCAGAAAGGACTTCTTTTTCACGCTCAAGAGCAGTTACATCAACAGAATCACGATCTAGTGCCTGAGGGTTAGCTGCAGCAACGTGCATTGCGACCTGCTTACCAAAAGCTTCAAGTTTAGAAGCATCACCAGTGGATTCAAGAGCAACCAAGACACCAATCTTACCAAGACCAGGAGCGGTCTGGTTGTGGATGTATGAAGCAACAACACCTTCGCTTACTTCAAGAGAAGCAGTGCGACGCAGGCTCATGTTTTCACCAATAGTTGCGATACGCTTAGTAAGCGCGTCTGCAACGGAACCGTCTTCGCCAGGGAAGTCAGCATTAGCCAAAGCTTCAACATCACCACCAGCAGTCATAGCCTGCTGGGCAACAGCAGTAACAAATGATTGGAACTGGTCATTACGAGAAACGAAGTCAGTTTCAGCATTTACTTCAACTACGGCGCCTTTGTTACCAGCAGTAGCAGCTGCAACAAGACCTTCAGAAGCAACGCGGCCGGATTTTTTCGCAGCAGCCGCTAGGCCCTTTTTACGAAGCCAATCGACAGCACCATCAACGTCACCATCAGTTTCAGTAAGGGCTTTTTTGCAATCCATCATGCCAGCACCGGACTGATCACGGAGCTGTTTAACCAGAGCAGCAGTTATCTGGGCCATTTTCCATCTCTTTTCAGAAATTAAATATCATCTTAGGTATAAACGCGAGAACGGCGGCATTGTAGCCGCCGTTTCGCATTGTTCATTTGCGAACAGCTTAAGCTTTAGCAGCTTCAGCTTCTTCAGCTGGCTTCTCTTCAGAAACAGCTTCTGCAGCAGGAGCTTCTTCAGGCAACTGCTCAACAGGGGCTTCTTCAGATGCACCGATATCTGTACCAGAGGCAGTCAGTTCTTCCTGTAGGCCATCAATTACCGCATCGGCAAAAAGGTCACAGTACAGGCTGATTGCACGGATAGCATCGTCGTTCCCAGGGATTGGGAAAGTGATGTTAGCTGGGCTAGAATTAGAATCAAGAATTCCGACAACTGGAATTTTCAATTTAGTAGCTTCGGCAATTGCTAGGTGTTCCTTGTTAGTGTCGATAACAACGATCACATCAGGAATACCACCCATTTCCTTAATACCACCAAGAGCACGCTCTAGCTTGTCGCGCTTGCGGGTAAGATTAAGAAGTTCTTTTTTAGTCAGGCCACCCTGATTGTTTTCGAGGCGCTCATCAAGCTCCTTCAGAAGACGAATAGAGTTGGAAACCGTTTTCCAGTTGGTTAACATACCGCCGAGCCAACGGTGGTTAACGTAATACTGACCGCAACGTTTTGCTGCTTCAGCCATTTTCTCACTTGCCTGACGCTTTGTTCCAACGAACAGAACGCGACCACCACCGGCCACAACTTCACGTGTAAACGCAAGACCTTTGTGCAGCATAGGAACAGACTGCTCAAGATCAAGAATGTGAATGCCGTTGCGAGCGCCGAAGATGTACTGAGCCATCTTTGGGTTCCAACGACGGGTTGTGTGACCAAAGTGAACACCAGCTTCAAGAAGCTGACGCATAGTAAAAGTAGGAAGCGCCATAGAATAAAACCTTTTCTCTTCCGGTTAAACTTCCGCAGGCCGTAATCTCCAATTAATATGGAAACACCAGAAACAGCGATTAGAAAACCAATCCCGTTAAGCCCACGTGTTTTATTAGTAATGCTGCGGGTGATACTCCCCTACAGCAATGGATGCAAGTCTTTTCTCGCCCAAAACAACAAACAAGAATAATTCCTTACACCTCTTCCAAGTCGATACCTTCAATCGCCTTGATTGCCTGTCGAATTGACGGCGAAACAGTATACCCTTTTGGCAGCTCCAGTTCTAGCTCTTGCCCATCTTTTAGACCGAGAATAATGGATATGCGTCCTCGGCCAGGAACAGCATGCTGATCTAGGATGGTTTTTAAGGGCTCCAAGGGATTGTCCGTACTCACGTATAGCTTCAACCCCGTATCTGTTAGCGAAGCTGCCTCGTCCAGTGGTTTAACTGCTTGCAATAAGAATCGAGGCTCATCATCATCTGGCTTAACTTCGCCCGTCAAAGAAACAAGGAGTGGAACATTGCTTTCAAGAATCTCTCTACTCGCCATCAAGACATTCGAGAAAACCATCGCCTCAATGGTACCAAAGGCATCCGAGATTTGAACAAAAGCAAATTTTGAACCCTTCTTAGAAATCCGTTCCTGTTTACCCAGTACAATTGCACCGATTTTAATCGGGCCGCCCTGCCCTTTGTTGTTTTTTGTTTGCTGTATAGCCTCTTGAATATTGATGGCTCGAAGTCTTTTTAGGATTTGACCATACGTATCAATTGGGTGAGAGGATAAATAGAAACCAATTGCATCGAATTCATGTTTGAGCCGTTCAAGCTCTGGCCAATCAGGGACTTTCGGCAAAGCGAGTTCAATTAAAGGACCGCTATCATCACCACCAAAAAGGTTTACCTGATCACTGTTTCTTTCCTGTGCAGCTGCTGAAATGTTTCTGACAATATTCTCAGCCCCCAGATAAACTTTTTGACGGTTATCCATCAAACTATCAAAGGCCCCCGCCTTGGACAGGTTCTCGATCAGCCTCTTATTAATTGTCTTCGCATCCACGCGAGCAACAAAATCTGTCAAATCCTTGAAGGGACCGTTAATACCGCGCTCATGGGTTATATTCTCAATAGCTTGCTCACCAACATTCTTAACGGCTGCCATAGCGTAGCGAACAGCCTTTACCCCATCCTCTTGAGTTTCGACCATGAATTCAGCGTAAGAATTGTTGATATCAGGCACTAGAAGCGGAATTTTCAAACGAGAGAGTTCTTGCCGAAAAATATTAAGTTTGTCTGTATTGGTCAGGTCGTAAGTCATGGACGCAGCCATAAACTCAACAGGGTAATTCGCCTTCAAGTAAGCCGTATGATAAGCAACCAAAGCATAAGCGGCTGCGTGACTTTTGTTAAAACCATATCCCGCAAACTTATTAACCTGATCAAAAATTTCATCCGCCTTTTCGGCTTTGACTTTATTTTTAACTGCGCCTTCAACAAAAATCTTACGCTGAGCATCCATCTCGGCCTGGATTTTTTTACCCATCGCCCGCCGGAGAAGATCCGCACCCCCAAGTGAATACCCGGATAGGAACTGAGCAATCTGCATGACCTGTTCTTGATAGATCATGATGCCATAAGTTTCTTTGAGTATATCCTCGATCAACGGATGCATATAATCCGGGGTTTCCTCCCCTTTTTTCCGTCGGATATAACTCGGAATATTTTCCATTGGTCCGGGGCGATAAAGAGCAACGACCGCGATAATATCTTCAAACCTATCCGGCTTCATGCGCTTGAGCACATCTCGCATGCCCGTAGATTCCAATTGAAACACCCCGACGGTATCCCCCTTACCCAACAACTCAAAAGAAGCCGGATCATCCAAGGGAACTTCGCTGAGATTGATAGGCGTTCCTGCAGATCGGATAAATTCACAAGCTCGCTCAAGGACGGTCAGGGTTTTCAGGCCCAAAAAGTCAAACTTGACCAACCCCGCCTGCTCAACAAATTTCATGTTGAACTGGGTAACAGGCATATCTGAACGAGGATCACGATAAAGAGGCACCAACTGATCTAGTGGACGATCCCCGATAACAACACCCGCAGCATGAGTTGATGCATGCCTATACAGCCCCTCAATCTTCTGGGCTACGTTTAGCAGATTATCAACTGTCTCATCCGTCCGGGCCATCTCCCGCAATTGCGGTTCCTGAGCAATTGCTTCAGGTAGTGAAGTCGGATTAGCTGGATTATTTGGAATTAACTTACTAAGCCTGTCCACTTGAGGATAGGGCATCTGCAAGACACGCCCAACATCACGAAGAGCTGCCTTGGCCTGGAGCTTACCAAAGGTGATAATTTGAGCAACTTTATCCCGGCCATACTTATCTTGGACATAGGTAATAACCTTGTCCCGCTTATCCTGACAGAAATCGATATCAAAATCGGGCATGGATACACGTTCAGGATTGAGGAACCTCTCAAACAGGAGCCCCCACCGTAAAGGATCAAGGTCGGTAATCGTTAATACCCAGGCCACAACCGACCCAGCACCAGAACCACGACCAGGACCTACGGGAATTGAATGCTCTTTTGCCCACATAATAAAGTCGGCAACGATGAGGAAGTATCCAGGAAACCCCATCTGAACAATAATACCGAGTTCGTATTCAAGGCGATCTTCGTATGGCTTTGCGACTTCTTTGCGCTTTTCATCATCCATGTCTTCAGTGAAAACATGTTTTTTTAAGCGATCAACCAAACCTACTTCGGATAAATGCCGCAACTCTTCGACTTCAGTACGTCCTGCACCTGTATCGAAAGGAGGTAAAATGGGACCAATTGGCTCCACAAACCAAGAACAACGTTTCGCAATCAATAGAGTATTGGAAATAGCCTCAGGAATATCTGCAAAAAGCCGTTTCATTTCATCAGAGGATTTAAAACGGTGTTCGGGCGTCAAACGTCGACGCTCACTTTGTGAAACGTATGCGCCCTCAGCAATGCAAATCAATGCATCGTGAGGCAAGTACATGTCTTCGCCCGCAAAAAAGGCTTCGTTTGTGGCAACAAGAGGAATGTCGTGTTGATAGGCTAAATTAATAAGCCGATCCTCAATCGCCCTTTCTTCAGGCATGCTATGACGCATTAGCTCGATATAAAGCCGACCTGAAAAAATTTTGGACATCTTTAACAGTGATGCCTCTGCTTCGCTATCGCGATTTTCGAGTAATTGCCGCCCAACGGCGCCTTTTGGCCCCGCAGTTAGAGCAATTAAACCTTCATGACATCTTTGCAGATCTTCAATTTTTATTTGAGGTGTTAGCCCTGTTTCCGTTTCCATAAAGGCTCGGGAAATAAGGTGCATTAAATTCATGTAACCTTTTTGGTTCTGCGCCAAGAGTACGAGTTGATCTGGTTCAGGAGTAATAGCCCCTGTACGTTGATCAGCATCTTCCCGGCCCACCAAAATTTGGGTCCCCAGAATTGGCTGTACTCCTGCGGCTTTTGCCGACAGAGAGAATTCAAGGGCACCAAACATATTATTGCTGTCGGTCATCCCCGCAGCAGGCATATCATGCTTTTTGCATAACTCTACCAGTTCCTTCGCCTTAATTGCTCCCTCAGAAAGGGAATAGGCCGAGTGAACCCGCAGATGAACAAAATCAGCATAAGCCATGAAACTACCTCAGTGTAAGCCCGGTTATTGAGCTAAATAAACTTAACCTGTCATACCCCAAAAAGCCTGGGCTATGCAAAATAAAACCCAGCACACTTTATATGCCAGGCTTTATACATCACTTATCATATCTCTAATTTATCAATAGCTTATATTTAAATTTTAAACTAAACCCACATATTGTTTATAGAATTTTCCCGCCTTCAAAATGTAGTACTCTATCCATACGACTGGCCAGCTCGTGGTTATGAGTTGCGATCAAAGCTGTAAGCCCGACCGACCGAACCAATTTTAAAAGAAGATCAAACACACGGTTCGCTGTTTCAGGATCCAGATTGCCTGTCGGCTCATCTGCTAATAATACGGTGGGAGCATTAGCCAGAGCCCGCGCAATAGCTACACGTTGCTGTTCGCCCCCGGAAAGCTCTCCAGGTCGATGGGTCAATCTTTCTGCAAGTCCGACCATATCCAATAATTCGGACGCTCTCTTATGGGCTTTCGTTTTGGACAGGCCCGTAATCATCTGAGGGAGGATGACATTTTCAACAGCCGAGAACTCAGGCAAGAGATGGTGATACTGATAAACAAAACCAATCGTATCTCTGCGAAGGGCTGTCCTACGTTTGTCATTCAAAGAAGCAGAGGATATGCCGTTGACCAAAATGTCTCCGCTGTCGGGCTTTTCCAATAATCCAGCACTGTGCAGTAATGTCGATTTACCTGCTCCAGAAGGGCCGACGAGCGCAACTATTTCCCCGGGTACCAGATCAAAGCTGACATCGTTCAATACGTGTAGTTCTTTCCGCCCTTGCCGATAAGTCTTGTTAACAATCGAGAGGGACAAGCCTTTATTAACACTACTCATAGCGAATAGCCTCTACAGGATCCAGGCGTGCCGCACGCCATGCCGGGAAAATCGGTGCAAGAAAGGAGAAGAACAAGGCCATGCCTACGATTTGAACTACTTCGATTGGATCAACGACAGCAGGGAGTTTCGATAGAAAATATATTTCAGGTTGAAATAGATTTGAACCAGAAAGTCCTTCGAGCCATTGACGTATGGTCTCGATATTTGAAGCAAATGAAAGCCCAAGAGCAAATCCTACCAGAGTTCCAAAAAGACCAATAGACGCCCCACTCAAGAAAAACACCCGCAAGATCATGCCTCGGGTTGCCCCCATAGTTCTTAGAATAGCGATGTCTCTTCCTTTGTCCTTCACCAACATAATTTGGCCGGAAACAATATTAAACACAGCGACCAGAATAATGAGCGAAAGAATGAGGAACATCACATTCCTCTCGACTTGAATGGCATTGAAAAAACTTGAATTTGACTGCTGCCAATCCTGTGTTCGGATATTAGTCCCCAGGGTTTGATGGATTTCCCGACGGATCGGCCTGGTCATATCAACGTTGTCGACAAACACTTCAATCGTGTTCACTTTTTCCGGGAGTTCAAAGAATATTTGAGCTGCTTCTAAGGGCATATAAATAAAGCTGCTATCGTATTCATACATGCCAACGTCAAAAAGTCCTGCAATCGTGTAGGCTTTTAGTCTCGGCATTGATCCAAAAACTGTGACCGCACTGTTTGGCGAAATCAGTGTGATTTTATCGCCCACGCCCAAACGTAAACTTTGAGCTAAACGCGCACCAATGACGACGCTATTATTTCCTTTGAAATCATCCAGAGAGCCTGCGACAATTTTATCCGCAATTAAGGCACGGGCCTTTAGATCCTCTGGCGCCATACCACGGACCAGCCCACCAGTGGCAGTACCACTGGCTGTAACCATCACTTGTCCCTGAACTTGAGGGGTCGCACTCTTAACACCACTGATTTCAGAGATCCGTTCGGCAAGAGTTTTATACTCAACCAGGTCGCCTTGAACCCCCATAACAGCTAAATGACCATTAACGCCAAGAATACGGCCAAGAAGCTCCTGACGAAACCCGTTCATCACCGACATGACAATAATCAAGGTAGCAACACCCAAGGCGATGCCAACAAGGGAGAAGCCGGCAATAACGGATATAAAACCTTCTTTACGACGGGAACGGAGGTAGCGAAGAGCCACCAATCGTTCAAAGGCACCAAAAATCATTTACTCCCCCAATCCCCGTCTATTTCAGTCGATCTAAATCTTAAAGGCCAAGTTTTGTAAGAGCAGCCTCGAGAGACAACTCTTCTTTTTCACCAGTCTTGCGATTTTTCAACTCAACTACGCCATTTTTAAGGCCGCGAGGTCCAACAACCATCTGCCACGGAACTCCAATCAGATCCATGTCCTTAAATTTACCGCCAGCAGAAGTATCCCGATCATCATAGAGAACGTCGATACCTGCACTGTTGAACTTTTGATAAAGGTCGTCACAAGCCTTGGTACAATCTTCATCTTTTGCCTTAAGATTGATCAAACCAACCTTATATGGAGCAACTGCTTCTGGCCAAATAATGCCATTCTCATCGTGGCTCGCTTCGATAATCGCACCGAGTAAACGGGAAACACCAATACCATAAGAGCCCATAAAGACAGGGACGTTCTGGCCTTCTTTATTTAAGACAGTCGCCCCCATAGGTTCAGAGTACTTGGTACCAAAATGGAAAATGTGACCAACCTCGATACCACGGCACTGCATGCGCTTATCTTCAGGTACAGAGCTTTCAAAATCTTCCTGGATATACATTTCATCCGTAGCCGCATAGGTACTGGTCCAGTCATCAACGATCGACTGAAGATCTCCACTGTAATCAACATCAGCAGAAGGTGAGGCTTTCTCAAGAAAATCAGAGTGACAGAAAACTTCTGACTCACCCGTATCAGCCAGAATAAGAAATTCATGACTGAGCTTGCCACCGATTGGTCCGGTATCTGCTACCATTGGAATAGCCCGTAGACCGAGACGATCAAAGGTCCGAAGGTAGGAAACAAACATACGGTTATAAGCAGCTTTGGAAGATTCAAAGTCAATATCGAAGGAATAGCCGTCCTTCATGAAGAATTCACGGCCCCGCATCACCCCAAAACGAGGGCGAACTTCGTCGCGGAACTTCCACTGGATGTGATAAAGATTTTTTGGCAGATCTTTATAGCTCTTTACCGAATTGGCAAAGATATCTGTCACCAGTTCTTCGTTTGTTGGTCCATAGAGCATGTCGCGACCATGCCGATCCTGAATACGCAACATTTCCTTGCCGTAATCATCATAACGGCCAGACTTTTGCCAAAGGTCGGCTGGCTGGATCGTCGGCATTAAAATCTCTAAGGCCCCAGCACGATTCTGTTCTTCGCGGACAATCTGCTCAATTTTTCTCAAGACCTTAAGGCCTAGAGGCAACCATGAATAAATACCAGATGTAGCTTGGCGAATCATACCAGCGCGAAGCATGTAGCGGTGTGAGACAATCTGGGCCTCGGTAGGGTTTTCCTTCAGAGTAGGAAGGAAATAAGCAGAAAGGCGCATCTCTATATCCTGGAGCGTTATTGAGTTGTGTTAGGGCGAATTATTCCAGCAGTCACTGCTGGAAAATATTTCGGACATATATATGGGATCAGGGACCACTTGTCCATGCAAGACAATCAGCTATCGCGATCGAAAAATTGTAAAAGGAAAGGATCTAAAGACGATAGAAAGATAATACCCGTTATCTTTCGTTTTTAATAATTTCCTGGCACCTAAGAGAAAGCTCGCGCTGTTCCTCACTTTGCAAAGGCTGACCATTAAAATATGAACTGCCATCTTTATGAACTTCAACAGTTCCGATTTCAGCCTCGGCACCAAAATTGGCTTTGTTGGCCGGAATGTTATACCGCTCAAACATATCAACCGTAATCGGATGTTCAGCGACAATAACCTTGGCCGGTTGCGACAACCACCTTGGCCGGTGGATCTGATCATTAAAAAGGGCGTGCCCGTTTGATAATCAGATCCACCGGCCAAGGCTTAATTTGGTGTTAGTTACAAGCTGCTGTGAGTTGATAAATTAGGAACCTCTAGATGTAATTGGAGGAACCTGTTTGCCGTATAAATTTATCACAGATGAACAACTGAGACTTTACATGACAGATAGAAAAACTCATGGTCAACGAACCGCCGCTGCCCGCGCAGGGTTTAGCGAACGCACGGCCCGCCGATTTGACGTTGATGCGACTTTACCGTCACAACGCAATATAAAGCGAGGGCGAACAGTTTCTGATCCGCTTGAAGATATCTGGGATAAGGACATCCTTCCCATTTTGGATAAAGACAACTCGGTCAAACCCATTACTTTGTTGCGCCACATACAGAGCCTCTATCCGCTCCGTTTTCCCGATGACCGTGTCAAGCGCACGTTAGAGCGCCGAGTTCGGGGATGGCGGGCTCTGAATGGCCCTGAAAAGGATATCATTTTCAGGCAAACACCTGAGCCGGGTTACATGGGCCAATCAGATTTCACGGATGCAGCCGACTTAAGTATTACCATTGCAGGAGATCCTTTGGTGCATCGGCTCTATCATTTTGTTCTGGTATATAGCCGATGGGAACATGTTGGGGTCGTACTTGGCGGTGAGAGTTTTACAGCCCTTGCGGAGAACTTACAAAATGCGCTTTGGTCCTTGGGGGGCGCTCCTGAAAACCACCGGACCGACAGCCTGTCTGCGGCCTTTCGGAATTTGAGCGTTGAGG
The DNA here is from genome assembly GCF_965205715.1 of Kiloniella sp. GTDB lineage: Bacteria > Pseudomonadota > Alphaproteobacteria > Kiloniellales > Kiloniellaceae > Kiloniella. Next base: position 190,978 of record NZ_CBDBHW010000002.1, read on the forward strand.
AAAAGGAGGACATTACCAAACGTTATTCTGCTTTTGTTGAGCACTACGGTATGGAGGCCAGTCGAAATAACAGAGGGGAATCACACGAGAACGGTGCCATTGAATCTCACCACGGTCACCTTAAGACTGCGATAAAGCAGGCCCTGATTTTGCGTGGCAGTAATGACTTTGACACTTTGGATGAGTATCGGCGATTTTTGGACGAGCTGATTGCTAGACGGAACAAACATCGTGACCAAGATATCCAAACAGAGTTGAAATCTCTCAAGGCGTTACCTCCTCGGCGAACAACAGATTACACTGAAGTCGTGTCGAGAGTTACCAAAACAAGTGGTTTTTTAGTTAAGCAGGTTTTTTATAGCGCCCCTTCTCGCCTAATTGGTCAACGCTTGCGTGTCCATATTTACGATAACCGGATAGAAGCCTATCTAGGCAGCACTCATGTCGTCAGCCATTCTCGTGAGCGGGGGCACGGCAAAGGCCCCCGCATTCATGTTATCAATTATCATCACGTCATTCATGCTCTCAAACGTAAACCTCAGGCACTCGCCAATTCTATTTATCGTGACAGTATTTTTCCAAGAACCGAGTACTCCCTGGCCTGGACATTGTTTCAGAAAAAGTTGTCCCGCAGAGATGCGTGTCGTCAGATGGTTGGGATACTTTTCCTTGCGCACGAAGAGGCTTGTGAGGCCGAAGTCGCGCACCTGATTTCGAGAGAAATCAATGCAGGAAGGCTACCTTGCGCAAAAAAACTTAAGCTGAATATCACAAAAAAGAACACGGATTTACCTCCTGATATTCCCGTGGTTCAACCTTCATTATCAGTCTTTGATACTCTGTTGGAGGATCGGGCATGACAAACATTGAAGTGGATCAGCACAAGCTGCCTCTTATGCTAACTGACTTACGATTACCCAGCTTTCACAAACACTGGCAAGATATCGCAATCCAATCCGACAAGGAGGGCTGGTCAGCAGCCAGGTTCCTTGCCGTTTTGGCCGAATATGAATTGGCCGAAAGGGACACGCGACGCATTCAACGCCATCTCAACGCATCAAACCTGCTGGGCGGAAAAACTCTGGCCACTTTTAACTTCAAGCGGCTGCCTAACGTGAAAAAGGCGCAGGTCGAAGCCTTGTCTGCCGGTGACTGGATTGACGCAAGAGCAAATCTGATTGCCATTGGAAATTCAGGGGGAGGAAAAACTCATCTCCTATGCGCCGTAGGTTATGCTCTTATAGAGGCTGGATACCGTGTGCTCTATACGCAAACCAGTGATCTGGTGCAAAAACTCCAGGCTGCCAGACGTGAACTTATGCTCGAAAACGCCCTCGCAAAACTCGATAAATTTGATCTCATCATTCTCGATGATATTACCTATGCACAAAGGGATATATCTGAAACATCCGTGCTCTTTGAATTGATCGCCAGACGATATGAGTACCGAAGTATTGCAATTGCTGCCAATCAACCTTTTAGCGGATGGGACAATATTTTTCAAGATAAGGCCATGACCGTTGCAGCAATCGATCGTCTTGTTCACCACTCAACCATTCTTGAGATGAATATCGACAGCTACAGACAATGGGAAGCCGCCCAAAATCTCAAAAAAATGTTGCGGAAAACCACAAACAAAAAGGTGAAAAATATGCCTGAAGCATCGTAAATAAACGTCAGATCACAGCCGCATCAAAAGCGGCCAAGGTGGTTGACGCAACCGGACAAAGTGGTTGACGCTCTACAATCGGAATTTTGATAATTTCCGGCAACACTATCGGCTGTGCATTCAGATATGCCGATACGACCTTTTTACCTCTTTTGGTAACGCCCGGTGTGTAGGTAACATCATCTGAAGGGGTATGTTTGATCAAACGCGAACAATCTTCGCGACTAATGTTAACGATGCCATCTGAACTTTCCTGTGCGGAAGGCGACCCCGTATTAACACTCAAAATCAACGTTGCTAGCAGGCTACTAAAAACCAGAACATTGTGTGTTTGGATAAAAAACTTAGACATACTCACCACCCGTCGATAATAAGTCCAAAAACGATAAACAGCCTGAGATTAGAATAACCACAGGCTGTTTACATTCAATGAATAAGATTTTTCATTTGAAAACAACCACTAATAAAGAGTAACTGCGATGAATTAGTAAGGTAGCTCGCCTATCGTGATAATTCCGCTATCAATAATGTAAAAGGCTATACCCCAAAGTATAGCAGCTATAACACTCGTAATAAGCGCCTTACGCCCCAACATGGGATTTGCTGGTGCAGAGGGTTCATGACCTACTTCAGGATTTTCCTGCGGCTTTACACCAAAGGGTAATGCCATAAAGAAAATCAGCCACCAGATAACCACGTAAACCAGTATGCCTGTAACCCAGTTCATAAATTCTTCTCACCTAATTTATTAAGCCAAAACTGATCAGGCTTGTTCAAGTTCAACCAACGTTCCACAGAAATCTTTCGGATGTAAAAAGAGAACCGGTTTGTCGTGGGCCCCATTTTTAGGCTCTCCATCACCAAGAATTCGAGCACCTTCAGAAACCAGTTTGTCTCTGGCGGCTAAGATATCATCAACCTCATAACAAATATGATGAATTCCGCCGGCAGGATTCTTCTCCAGGAAGTTCAAAATTGGAGATTTATCACCTAGTGGATAAAGAAACTCTATTTTTGTATTGGGGAGTTCAACAAACACAACGGTCACACCATGATCAGGCTGGTCAACGGGATCAGTGACAGTTGCTCCTAAAACATTTTTGTATTGTGCGACTGCCGTATCCAAGTCAGGAACAGCGATTGCCACATGGTTTAGTCTTCCGATCATGTTATCCCCCTCTTACTCAAAAAAATCATTCAATCGAATGATATGAACATCCGTAACTGGTTTTTTACCATATCGTTTGTTGCAATGACGACGTACAGCACGGATAGCAACTTCACGGACGACTTCATCACGTTTCATGTCAGCTTTTTTCAACAACCTTACCCCGTCGCGTACTGCATCAACGACATCTTCGAAATTTTCGAACTCGTCTTCAAGATCAATAACACCCTGGATCGTCAATTGAGGGGTAACAGCCAATTTAAAAGCTTCATCGATTACAAGAGTAACGACGGCGGAACCGTTATACATCATCTTTTGACGGGCAACGATAATCGGGCTTTTCAAGGGTACCAACCGTCGGGATTCAATGGCAAGTAATCCACAAGGCACTTCTGAAACCCTCGTCGGTTTCCCGGGTGCCAGACGAATTAAATCACCGTTTTTAGCAACGAATTGCGTTTTCACGCCACATTCACCAGCGAGTTTGGCGTGCGCTCGAAGATGGCGAGCCTCACCATGAACAGGAATGGATATTTGCGGCTGTACCCACTCATATAGTTTTTTGACTTCTTCTTTACCCGGGTGACCTGACACATGAACGTGCTCATCTTTATCTGTAATGATGCGCACACCCAGTTCAGACAAGTTGTTTTGTAATTTGTAAATAGAGGTTTCATTTCCAGGAATAATTCTCGAAGAGAAAATGATTGTGTCCTCTTCTTCTAGATACACATTCTTGAAACCATCTGTCGATAAGCGGGAAAGAGCAGAACGAGGCTCTCCCTGGCTACCAGTACAAAGAACGACAACTTCTCGTGGCGGGATATAAGAGAACTCTTCTTCAGATAACAACGGCGCTACGTTTTGCAAATAACCGTTATCGCGTGCTGCAGAATAAATTCTGTGCATGGATCTTCCGAGAAGAACAACTCTACGGCCACATATTTCAGCGGCTTTCATAACTGATTCAACCCGGGCTACATTACTGGCAAAACAGGTAACAGCCACACGGCCCGTACATTTAGAAATGACATCAACCAAACCATTTCGAACTGAAGCTTCAGATCCGGATTCACTAGAGTTCATAACATTGGTTGAATCGCTGACCATCGCCAAAATATCTTCATCGGCAAGGGACTGCAGGCGCTTCTTGTCATAATGCGGGCCAACAAGTGGTTCAGGGTCGAATTTCCAATCACCGGAATGAAAGACCGTGCCGCATGATGTACGAATTAAAAGTGACGCAGGCTCTGGTATTGAGTGAGTCATTGACACCAATTCAATATCAAACGGACCAGCAGAGAACTTTCCTGCGACAGGTATCACAGTGATTTCAGCCTGGTCTTCTAAACCCGCCTCAACCAGCTTTGAATAAACCATCGATTTGGTGAAAGGAGTACAGAAAATGGGACAACGCAAATCAGCCCATAGGTGGGGTACTGCCCCGATGTGGTCTTCGTGAGCATGAGTTAATACCAGACCAACAAGATTATCACGCTGTTTTTCGATAAATTCTGGATCAGGCATAATCACATCAATGCCCGGGAACTTACCGCCATCAGCAAAGGAAATGCCAAGGTCAACCATCAACCATTTGCCATTATGGCCATAGAGATTGAGGTTCATACCGATCTCGCCCGTCCCCCCCAGGGGTAAGAACAAAAGTTCGTCTTTTTTTGGGACCACCGGTTTACTCATAATTTCTACCTAACTCAGTCATTCTGGGTATTAAGTTCATAAATTTCAATCAACCCACGAAGCGTTACATCTTTATCAATGTGATCAATTACATCTGTTGCTTTGATGAAAAGCTGGGCCAAGCCGCCCGTTGCCACAACTGTCATTGGCTTTGCGTATTCATCTTTAATACGTTTGACCATGCCCTCAACCATAGAAATGTATCCCCAGAATATTCCTGATTCCATGGCCGGGATCGTTGCTTTTCCAATTACGTTTTGTGGGCGCCTTATATCAATCCGCGGTAATTTTGCTGTAGCCATGTACAAGGCATCAACCGACAGGTTGACCCCGGGAGCAATAATCCCGCCCTCATAGGCCCCATCTGTGCCGACAATATCAAACGTAGTCGCTGAACCGAAGTCTATCATGATCAGATCCCCACCATAACGATTATAACCTGCCACAGCATTAACTAGTCGGTCGGCACCAGCTTGTTCGGGATGATCAATTCGGACTTCTAATCCGAGATCAATCTTACCCAACTCAACCATCAAGGGGCTACAGTCAAAGTACGTTTTACAAAGGGAGGTCAGATTGTAATTCGAAGCAGGAACGACATTGGCCAGAATTGCGCCTGATATATCTTCTGGTGTTAACCCCTTGAGCGCCATGAGTTGCGTTAGCCAGACAGCATATTCATCTGACGTTTTTTTGCTGTCACTCGTCGCGCGCCAATATCCTTTTTGTTCATTGCCGTCATATACAGCAAAAACGACATTGGTATTACCGGAATCAATTACAAGCAGCATAGTTAATCTCTAATTATGACGAAGCGAAAAAAACATCGCCCGCAGTGATTAGACGTTGATTGCCATTATCAAGGTCTAAATCCAGGGCACCATCTTGATCTATTGTAACAAAACGGCCTGAAAGGGTCTCTCCGGGAAGTCGAACATAGATTTTATCGCCAAGCCCGTGAGCCTGATCTAACCAAGCCGTTCTTATAGAAGCGAAGCCTTCCTTGTTCCATAGTTTATACCAAGGGTCAAAACTATTGAGAAATGCCTCCAACATTTTTCCCGGCTTGGGAGTATTGTCTTTGTTTTGTTCCAAAATACTCGTCGCAGGATATCTCGCATCATCAGGATAATGCTGAAGATTTACGCCAATTCCCATGATGAGGTATTCAAGCTTACCTGAATTATTGGCCTTACTCTCAAGTAGAACACCAGAAATTTTACGCCCTTCAAGAAGAACATCGTTAGGCCATTTCAGGCTTATCTTACACTCAGGGATAAATGTTCTGATGGCATCTGCCAGCCCCAGAGAAGCAACAAAGCTTAAATTAGCGGCTTCAGCGATAGAGACGCTAGGACGCAGAAGAATAGAAAAATAAAGATTTCCCTCGGGACTGGTCCAAGTTCTTCCGTGCCTTCCTCTTCCTGCAGATTGACGAAGGGCCCAGACGACTGTGCCGTCCTGGGCCCCTTGTTCAGCAAGAAGGCGGACTTCGTCATTGGTACTTCCAACTTCATCCCTGCTCTGCAGATCAAAAAAAGGTGGAATAGTTAAGGACGAAGAGCCCTTCATAACATTATTACCCGACAAAAAGTGCCGAAGCAGCAACTGCTGCCCCGTCCATAATCGGTGTGGAGAAAAGAATGAAGAACACGATAAAAGCAGTAGATACTGTCAATACCAAGGTCATTTCCCCACCGATGGGTTTATCAAAAGATGTGCTTGCCTCATCGAAGTACATAACCTTGATGATGCGGAGATAATAGAATGCTCCGATCACAGAAGTTAAGATACCGATGACAGCAAGGGTTGTTAGGCCCGCGTTAACAGCTGCAGCAAAAACAACATACTTTGCGAAGAAACCAGCCAATGGAGGAATACCCGCCATTGAGAACATGAAGATAGTAAGAGCAAAAGCCATCATAGGACTTGTTTTACTCAAGCCTTTGAGGTCATCAATATTCTCAACCATATTTCCCTTCTGGCGCATACTGAGAATGCAGGCAAAAGTTCCCATGTTCATGAATATGTAAATGGTCATATAGATAATAAGGCCAGATATACCTTCTTCAGTTCCAGCTGCAAGGCCAACCAAAGCAAAACCAATATTACCAATAGAGCTATACGCCATCAGACGTTTGATATTTGTCTGCTTAATAGCAGCCAAAGAACCCAAAATCATGGACGCAAGAGCAACGAAGACAATTATCTGCTGCCATTCGTTTACAAGAGATCCGAAAGGATCACTCAGCAAACGGGCAAACAAGGTAATAGCCGCGACTTTAGGCGCAGAGGCAAAAAAGGCTGTAACAGGTGTTGGCGCACCTTCGTAAACATCAGGTGTCCACATGTGGAAAGGAACCGCAGAGATCTTGAAAGCAATCGCAGCACAAACGAATACCAAACCAACAATTAAGCCAATCTGTGGTGATTGATCAGCACTAGACAACACATTACCAAGAATGTCGAAATCCGTAGTTCCGGTAAAGCCATAGATCATGGAGCAACCGTAAAGCAGCATTCCGGAAGACAAAGCGCCAAGTACGAAATACTTCAAACCTGCTTCTGAAGAACGGAGATTTTCACGGCGAATAGCTGCAATCACATAAAGTGCGAGACTTTGAAGTTCCAGGCCAACGTATAGTGACATCAGGTCATTCGCTGAAATCATCATCAGCATACCCAGTGTCGCAAGAACCATCAGGACAGGAATTTCGAACTTGGCCATACCCTCTCGTTCAACAAAGCGTTGGGTCATGAGAATACCGAAACCAGATGCCACCAAAACAACGAGTTTCATGTAATCGCCATAGGCATCAACAATATATAAACCGTCGAAGGCAAGCCCTGCGGGGCGGTCACCAAGAAAGATAATTGCAAAGGCGATTGCCAAAACGGCAACTGACATTGCAGAGACAAAACTGGCGGTATTTTTGCCAGCATAAGCCCCATACATCAGAAGAACTGTAGCTGCACATGCCAGGAAAATTTCGGGCAATGCCAGTGATAGATCTGTTGTGATCATCTTGATAGACCCTCTATTGACCAAAGACCTGCGCAAACATCGGCGCAGCGTTAGAGGCTGCAATTGCAGTCTCATAGTTATTTACAAGGTTGCTCACAGAGGCTGACATCACATCCAGGAAACTCGGCGGGTAAATACCCATCCAAATTGTGATTACAATCAAAGGAGCAAAAATAGCTTTTTCGCGAAGACTCAGATCCATCAGAGATTTCAGGTCGTCTTTTTCGAGCTTGCCAAAGATTACTTTGCGATACAGCCAAAGCATATAGGCTGCGCCAAGAACCATCCCGGTTGCAGCCAAAGCAGCAACCCAAGTGTTAGCTTTGAAAGCACCGACTAAAACCAAGAACTCGCCAACAAAACCACCCGTTCCAGGTAGACCGACAGAAGCCAGCATAAAGACCATGAACATCAGAGCATAAACAGGCATGCGTTCAACGACACCACCATAACTCGCAATCATACGAGTGTGCATCCGGTCATATATCACCCCAACACAAAGGAAGAGTGCAGCAGATACGATACCGTGAGAGAGCATTTGGTAGATAGCCCCTTCGATACCCTGTTGGTTAGCTGCGAAGATCCCGATAGTCACAAAACCCATATGCGCAACGGAAGAATAAGCAATAAGCTTTTTCATATCTTCCTGTGCAAGAGCAACCAGAGACGTATAAATCACCGCAATAATAGATAGAGCGTAGATTAGTGGGGTAAAGTAAACAGATGCTTCAGGCATCATCGGTAAAGAGAACCGTAAGAAACCATAAGCACCCATTTTCAGAAGAACACCGGCCAGGATCACCGACCCTGCTGTTGGAGCTTCAACGTGTGCATCTGGAAGCCAGGTATGAACTGGCCACATCGGTACTTTCACAGCAAAAGAAGCAAAGAAGGCAATCCAGAGCCATTTCTGCATTTCAGCCGGGAAATTATAGGTAAGCAATTCGGTGATATCAGCGGAACCTGCTTCGTAATACATAGCTAGAATAGCCACGAGCATCAAAACAGAACCAGCAAGAGTATAGAGGAAAAGCTTAAACGCTGCATATACCCGACGCGCTCCACCCCAAATCCCGATGATCAGGAACATTGGAATAAGAACGCCTTCGAAGAAGATATAGAAGACGACGATATCCAAAGCACAGAACATACCGATCATCATGGTTTCCAGAATAAGGAAGGAAACCATGTATTCTTTAACGCGGGTTTTAACTGGTCCCCATGAAGAAAGAATACAGATTGGTGTCAGAAGTGTTGAAAGAAGTACAAACAGTACGGAAATACCATCAACACCCATACGGTATGATAACCCAAGGGATGGCATCCACTCTACTTCTTCAACAAACTGGAACTCAGCAGTTCCGCGCTCAAAACCAGTCCAGAGGAGAAGTGAGACAAGGAACGTAACGCCAGATACCCAAATAGCTACCCAGCGGGAATTCTTTGCTACGGCTTCTTCATTATCACCACGAATTAAAAGAATGAACAGGGCACCGAGTAATGGCGCAAAGGTCACGATAGAGAGAATATGATCTTGCATAGCTTCTAACCCGCGTTGGTAACAATGTACCAAGTAATCAGAGCAACAACCCCGATCAACATGGCAAAAGCATAATGATAGACATACCCGCTCTGAAGCTGACTAGCCTTACCAGCAAGTCTGCGTGTCAGAGCAGTAACACCGTCAGGACCATAAGCATCAATCACAGCACCATCCCCAGATTTCCAGAGGAAGCGACCGAGTTTGAGTGCCGGACGTACGAACAAGAAGTCATACAACTCGTCAAACATCCACTTTCTGTACACGAAAGTATGGATTGGCTTGATGAGACTAACAAATGTTGCAGGTAAGCTTGGTACGAACATATAGAAGACATATGCCAATACGATCCCACTTACAGCAGCCGCAAGAGGTACAATTTTAACCCACGTTTCGACATGGTGAGCGGCTTCGACACTATCGTTACCAGCAAGTACGAAGATCGAATCACCCCAGAAATCGGCTCTCGCATCGCCAACAAAATAGCTATAGCCCATCCAACCAGCGAAGACTGCACCAATTGCAAGAACGATCAGCGGTATCATCATTGACATCGGCGATTCATGAACGCCCTGCATGGTGTGTTCATCAGCACGTGGGTTACCGTGGAAGGTCATGATAATCAGACGCCAGGAATAAAACGCTGTCATGAAAGCCGCAGCCGTTCCAGCCCAAAAAGCAAAATTACCCTGTGTAGTATGCGCACCGTAAGCCGCTTCAAGGATTAGATCTTTAGAGAAGAAACCCGAGAAAGGAGGTAAACCAGCCAGTGCAATTGAACCAATCCACATCAAGATATAGGTCGCAGGGATCATTTTCCAGATACCGCCCATCTTGCGCATGTCCTGCTCATGATGCATGGCGTGAATGACAGAACCAGCACCAAGGAACAACAACGCTTTGAAGAAAGCGTGAGTCATCAGGTGGAAAATTGCACCGCCATAAGCAGAAACGCCAATCGCAAAGAACATATAACCCAACTGAGAGCAGGTTGAATAAGCGATCACACGCTTGATATCAAACTGTGTCAGGCCAATTGTCGCCGCAAAGAAAGCTGTCGCAGCACCGACATAGGTAACCACTTCAAGAGCAGCAGGTGCATATTCGAACACAGGTGAGAAGCGACAGAGCATAAAGATACCAGCCGTCACCATCGTTGCAGCATGAATGAGCGCGGAAACAGGCGTTGGGCCTTCCATCGCATCCGGTAACCAGGTGTGCAAACCAAGCTGAGCTGATTTACCCATGGCACCGATAAAGAGCAATAGACACACAATCGTCAGCGCGTGGCCTTCAAAGCCAAGGAAGGTGAATTGAGCTGTTGAAAGAGCCGCAGCTTGCGGAAAGATCTGGGCAAAATTAACTGTTCCAAAAAGAACAAAAACACCCATGATCCCAAGTGCAAAACCGATATCCGCGACCCGGTTTACCAAGAAAGCCTTGATAGCAGCAGCACATGCTGATGGTTTTTCATACCAAAAACCAATGAGCAGGTAAGACGCCAGGCCAACACCTTCCCAACCAAAAAACATTTGAACCAGGTTATCTGAAGTAACCAGCATCAACATAAAGAAGGTGAAAAGAGAAAGGTATGAGAAGAACCGTGAGATTGATTTATCCTCGGACATGTACCCGATGGAATAAAGATGAACCATGGAGGAAACCACGGTTACAACAATCAACATTACCGCTGTAAGGGTATCTACTTTCAGTGCCCAATTTAGCTGCAGATCACCAGAGTTGATCCAAGTAAACACAGGAGAGATACGCGCATTACCATCAAGTGCGACATCTTTGAATACCACGAATGATAGAACCGCAGATACAAGCAATAACCCCGTAGTTAAGACCTGTGCCCCACGATCGCCTATCACCTTGCCAAAAAGACCCGCGATGAAAGCACCGAGTAGAGGCAGAAAGACTATAAAATATTCCATCGTCGGATTAGCCCTTCATCATGTTAATATCTTCGACCGCGATAGAACCGCGATTACGGAAGTAGATTACCAGGATCGCCAGACCAATTGCAGCTTCAGCAGCAGCAACTGTAAGAATAAAGACGGCGAAGACCTGACCAACCAGATCACCCATATGGGTAGAGAAAGCCACAAAATTGATGTTTACGGCGAGTAACATCAGTTCAATAGACATCAGGATAACGATGACGTTCTTTCTGTTAAAAAAGATGCCAAAGATACCAAGAGTAAATAAAACTGCCGCAACAATCAGGTAATGGGCTAGACCAATTTCTAACATGGTTAGATTCCACTCCCGCTGGATACTTTTTTGATTTCAACGGACTCTTCACGGGTACGATTTACCTGATCGGAAATGACCTGTTTGCGAACACCTTCACGTTTACGGAGGGTCAGTACAATTGCACCGATCATCGCAACGAGCAGGATCATTCCACAAGCTTGGAAGAGATATACATATTTAGTGTAGAGAACTTGGCCCAATGCCCGGGTATTATGAACCACATCAATATTCGGGATTGGAACAGCAGCTACAGCAACTGCATCTGGCGACGCAAAGGTGGAAGAGAGGATAAGAACCAGCTCAACCAGTAAAACGAGGCCAATAGAACCACCAAGTAAAAGGTGTTGTTTAAAACCCTGGCGCGCTCTCTCTATGTTGATATCAAGCATCATAACAACAAAGAGGAACAGAACTGCCACAGCTCCAACGTAAACAACGACCAAGATCATTGCTAAGAATTCAGCCCCCATTAATACAAATAGGCCTGCTGCGTTGAAGAAACAGAGGATCAAGAACAATACCGAATGAACCGGGTTCTTAGAGGAGACCACCATAAGAGCCGAAGCAATGGAGATCGTTGCAAATACATAAAAGACGAGAGCCTGAATGATCATTTGGCTACCCTTTCTTTACGAGCCTGGTGTCGGCATATGATATTTTTCATAAACACTTTTTTATCCCAAGCTCTTAGCGGTAAGGCGCATCCAAAGCGATGTTTTGCGCAATTTCGGTTTCCCAACGGTCACCGTTCGAAAGAAGCTTGTCCTTATTGTAGAAAAGCTCCTCACGTGTCTCAGTCGCAAACTCAAAGTTTGGTCCCTCAACAATGGCGTCCACGGGGCAAGCCTCTTGGCAAAATCCGCAATAGATACACTTCGTCATGTCAATGTCGTAACGCGTTGTACGACGACTGCCGTCATCACGCGGTTCGGACTCAATTGTAATGGCTTGCGCAGGGCAAATCGCTTCACACAATTTACAAGCAATGCAACGTTCTTCCCCATTAGGGTATCGACGTAATGCATGTTCTCCACGAAAACGCGCACTGATCGGCCCCTTTTCGAATGGATAGTTCAGGGTAACCTTTGGTTTGAAGAAGTACTTCAAAGTTAAGGCCATGCCGGAAAGCAGTTCCGTCAAAAGAAGACTGCGGACTGGGTTTTTCATAAAAGCCATCGTCCTCTATCTCTCCACGTTTTTAATTTTTTTGTTTTTTTTCATTGCCATTAATCTCACTGAGCCGCCGGTAAGAGGTCAAAGCCAACGAGAACACCAGCTGTAAGCAATACCCAAAATAGTGTGAATGGTAAGAATACTTTCCACCCAAGGCGCATCAACTGGTCATAACGGAACCGAGGGAAAGTCGCTCGAACCCAAAGGAAACCAAAAAGTACAAGTGCAATTTTAAGAGATAACCAAATCGGACCCGGGATCCAATTAAAGGGCGCAATATCGAAAGGTGGCAACCATCCACCAAGGAACAAGATTGCAGCCATCGCACTCATCAGGATCATGTTTGCGTATTCACCAAGGAAGAATAGCGCAAAACTCATCGAAGAATATTCGACCATGAAACCAGCTACGAGTTCTGACTCACCTTCAGGCAAATCGAAGGGTGAACGGTTGGTTTCCGCCAGAATAGAAATGAAGAAGATCACAAACATTGGAAGCAGCGGGAAAGCATACCAGTTGAAAATGCCGTAATCACCCTTCTGGGCTAGGACAATATCCGAAAGGTTTAGCGAGCCTACACACATCAAAACGGTGATAATGACTAGTCCCATGGAAACTTCGTAAGAAACCATCTGGGCTGCAGAACGAAGAGCACCAATAAATGGATATTTAGAGTTGGAGGCCCACCCCGCCATAATCACGCCGTATACACCGAGTGACGAAATAGCAAAGAGGTAGAGAATACCAACGTTAATATCGCTGATCACGAGGCCGTCACCAAAAGGGATCACCGACCAAGCTACAAGGCTGAGGATAAAGGTCAGCATTGGCGCCATGATGAAAACGATTTTGTTAGATCCTGAAGGAAGAATTGTTTCCTTCATCATTAACTTCACCGCATCAGCAAAAGGCTGCAGTAGGCCAAAAGGACCAACTACGTTAGGGCCTTTACGCAATTGCATCGCCCCGATAACTTTACGCTCAAAGTAAGTCAGGTAGGCAACGGCAATAAGTAGTGGCCCAACGACCAGCATAATTTGCGCAACGATAATTATCGTTGGCAGAGCGTATCCTTCCCAGAAATCAACCATTGGTTCCTGTAGCTCCCTGCTCTTTACCTAGTACAAATTGCTCTGTACAGGCAGACATCGTTTCGGATGAACGGCTGATTGGATCAGTCATGTAGAAGTTTTCAATAACTGCGCTGAACGGATCAGATGAAAGCTCTCCGGTATCTTTGGCGAAATCAGTCCAGGCACCGCTGTCGACTTGATCAACTGCTGCAAATATTGGATTAACTTCAATAAGACGCTGACGGAGCTGGCCAATATTATCATATGGTAAAGCTTCACCCACGTGTTCAGACAAAGCACGAAGAATTGTCCAATCCTCCCGTGCTTCACCAGGTGGGAAGACCGCCAAGCGACCGAGTTGAACTCGACCTTCCGTATTCACGTAAGTACCGTTCTTTTCTGTGTAGGCAGCACCAGGCAAAATTACATCCGCAGCTGACGCTCCGGCATCTCCATGGTGCCCCTGATAGATAACAAAAGTATCTTTGAGTTTTGAAGTATCAACTTCGTCAGCCCCGAGAAGATAAACCGCTTTCACGCTACCTTTTTCAGCACCATCAAGGATACCCTCGACATCAAGTCCGTCATTACCAGGAACAAAGCCCAGATCCAGACCTGCAACGCGAGATGCTGCAGTATGAAGAATGTTAAATCCATTCCAATCATCCTGAACAAGATCAAACTTGTCAGCAATCGCCTTAGCTTCAGCCAATACAGCTGCGCCATCTTTACGAGTAAGCGCCCCCATACCAACAATGATCATTGGCTTTTTGGCTTCTTTAAGAACCTTTGCAAAGGAATTCTTGCCGGAAGCAACGTCCTTAAGTGTGTCAGGACCTGCGCCAAGATACTCATATTCATAAGTAAGATCGACGGCTTCGCCAATCATACCCACCTTGAAACCACCTTCTAGGAAACGCTTACGAAGGCGTGCATTTACAAGAGCGGCTTCCCAACGTGGGTTTGTGCCAACAAGAAGTACAGCATCGGCGTCTTCAATACCTGCGATAGAGGTATTGAACAGATAAGCTGAGCGGCTTGTGCTATCGATTTTTGCACCATCTTGACGACAATCGATATTGGAAGACCCTAGATTGGACATCAGATCTTTAAGAGCGAGCATTGATTCGGCGTCATTCAGATCACCCGTAATCGCAGCGATTTCACTACCTTTAAGGGGAGACAACTTCTCTTTTATTGCAGAGAAAGCTTCGTCCCAAGTCGCAGCCTTGAGCTTACCATCAACACGGACATAAGGACGGTCGAGGCGCTGACGGCTCAATCCATCCGTAATATAACGGGTTTTATCCGAGATCCACTCTTCATTTACATCTTCGTGAATACGCGGAAGCACACGAAGAACTTCGCGACCACGAACATCAACCCGAATGTTTGAACCAACCGCATCCATAACATCCACAGAGTTTACTTTTTTCAACTCCCAGGGACGTGCGTTAAATGCATAAGGCTTTGATGTCAGAGCACCGACAGGACAAACATCCACCAGGTTTCCTGACAGTTCAGTATTTACAGCCTTTTCCAAGGTTGTAATCTCAACATGGCCACCACGGTTAAGTAGACCCATTTCTTCAATACCGGCAACTTCGGTCGAAAAACGAACACAACGTGTGCACTGGATACAACGGGTCATGATCGTTTTGATCAAAGGGCCCATGTACTTTTCTTTGGCAGCACGTTTGGTTTCTTTGTAACGCCCGTGATCAAGACCGAAAGCCATGGCTTGATCCTGCAAATCACACTCACCACCTTGGTCACAAATCGGACAATCAAGTGGGTGGTTGATCAGAAGGAATTCCATAACCCCTTTACGGGCCTTTTTAACTACGTCACTGTCCGTTTTGATGACCATGCCTTCACCAACCGGCATTGCACAAGAAGCAATCGGTTTAGGGGCACGTTCCATCTCAACCAGACACATCCGGCAGTTACCAGCTACGGAGAGACGCTCGTGATAACAAAAACGAGGAACCTCTGCACCGGCAAGTTCGCAGGCCTGAAGAACTGTCAGACCATTTGCGACTTCGATTTCTTTACCGTCAATCGTCAACTTTGGCATCAGTCTCTCCTATTCCGCTGCCTGGCGAGATTGCTTGTACTCATTAATCCTGCGTTCGAGTTCCGGACGGAAATTCCGGATCAAACCCTGGACTGGCCAAGCAGCAGCATCACCTAGTGCACAGATGGTGTGACCTTCAACTTGCTTTGTTACATCCCAAAGCATATCGATCTCTTCAACATCTGCTTCACCACGAACCATGCGTTGCATCAAGCGGAACATCCAGCCTGTGCCTTCACGACAAGGCGTACATTGTCCACAACTTTCATGTTGATAGAAATGTGAAAGGCGACAAATAGCTTCGACAACATCGGTTGATTTATCCATCACGATAACAGCAGCAGTCCCAAGACCAGAACCTGCTTCGCGTAGAGCGTCAAAGTCCATTGTCATGGTGTCACATACGTGTTTTGGAAGCATTGGTACTGATGATCCGCCCGGAATAACAGCCAGGAGGTTATCCCAACCGCCACGTACACCACCGGCATGTTTTTCGATAAGCTCACGCAAAGGAATACTCATGGCTTCCTCAACGTTACATGGCTTATTTACATGACCGGAAATGGAGAAGATTTTGGTACCTGTGTTGTTTTCCCGACCGAATTGTTTCCACCAATCAGCTCCACGACGGAGAATGGTTGGAGAAACCGCAACGGTCTCAACATTGGTAACGGTCGTCGGGCAGCCATACAGGCCACAAGCAGCTGGGAATGGAGGCTTCAAACGAGGTTGGCCTTTTTTACCTTCCAGGCTTTCAAGCAGAGCCGTTTCTTCACCACAGATATAAGCACCTGCGCCGCGATGGACATGAACGTCAAACGCCCAACCGGATCCACAGGCATCATCACCTAACAAACCGTCAGCGCGCGCCTGCTCTACTGCAGCTTCCAGACGTGTGGATTCAAGATAGTACTCACCACGGATATAGATATAAGCCGTGTGGGCGCCCATCGCAAAACCAGCAATTAAACACCCTTCGATTAGCGTGTGTGGATCGTTACGCATGATCTCACGGTCTTTACAAGAACCAGGCTCTGATTCATCTGCGTTAACCACAAGATAACTCGGACGACTTGGATCTTCTTTCGGCATGAAGGACCACTTGATCCCAGCGGGGAAACCCGCTCCACCACGTCCACGAAGACCAGAATCTTTCATCCGGTTAACAATTTCTTCGCGGCCAAGAGCAACCAAGTCTTTAGTGTTATTCCAGATGCCACGTTCTTTAGCACCTTCAAGACCCCAGTCATTCTGGCCGTAAAGATTTTGGAAAATACGATCTTTATCTTCTAGCAGCTGCATCACTCACCCCCTTTTAGGGTTGTGCGCTCGCCTTCCGGCGCTGAAGTTAATCGACCAGTCTGGGATCCGATTGGAACATCTTTTCCTGCACGAAGGTCGTCAACAATTTCACTCATGCGCTCAGGAGATAAATCTTCGTAATACCAATCGTTAATCTGGACCATCGGCGCATTGCAACATGCCCCCATGCATTCAACTTCAACAACTGAGAACAGACCATCTTCGCTAACGTCACCAGCTTTACTTACGCCAATTTTATCCATCGCAGCTTTGAGGATGTTATCCGAGCCGTTCAACCAACAAGGCGTTGTACGGCATACTTGAATAAAGTACTTCCCTACCGGCTTCAGATTAAACATCGTGTAGAAAGTTGCTACCTCATGGGCACGAATAGGTGCAATATCGAGGTACTCTGCAACGTATTCGATTGCTTCAGGTGGTAGCCAGCCATCATTTTGCTTCTGAGCTATATAAAACAGACTGATAATGGCACTGGCCTGACGACCTTCTGGATACTTAGCAACGATTTTCTCTGCTTCACGAAGGCTTTCTTCGGTAAACTTGAAATCGCCTGTTTTAGCTTTTGGAAAACTACTGGTTTTCATCGGTCGACCTCGCCAAACACGATATCCATGGATCCAAGAATAGCCACACTATCGGCCAACATATGACCGCGGCACATATAATCCATGGCAGCAAGATGGGCAAAGCCCGGTGCTTTGATTTTACAACGGTAAGGTTTGTTAGATCCATCTGAAACGAGATAGACACCAAACTCACCCTTAGGAGCTTCTACAGCGACATAGGTTTCCCCTTCAGGAACGTGGAAACCTTCTGTGTAAAGCTTGAAGTGATGGATCAATGCTTCCATTGATTTTTTCATATCATCACGTCTTGGGGGTGTTACCTTATGATTAGGCGCAAGAACAGGTCCCTCAGGCATATTAGCAATACACTGCTTCATAATGCTCAAGGACTGGCGCATTTCTTCGATACGTACCAAGTACCGATCGAAACAGTCACCGTTTTTACCAACAGGAATGTCAAAATCGAGCTCAGCGTAACAATCGTAAGGTTGTGACTTTCTTAGATCCCAAGCGACGCCAGAACCACGAAGCATTGGACCTGACAATCCCCAATCCATGGCTTCATCAAAGTTCATAACCCCGATATCAACGGTACGTTGACGGAAAATTCTGTTCTCAGTCAACAGGCCTTCGAGATCGTCTAGGAAAGCGGGATACTGTTCAATGAAGTCAGAAATATCGCTCAACAACCCAGCAGGAAGGTCCTGGTGAACACCACCTGGACGGAAATAAGCTGCGTGCATACGTGCACCACAAGCTCTTTCGTAGAACTCCATCAGAATTTCACGTTGCTCAAAGCCCCAAAGGATCGGGGTCATAGCACCGACGTCAATGGCAAAGGTCGAGATATTAAGGATGTGATTTAAGATACGTCCGATTTCACAGTAAAGTACCCGAATGTACTGACCGCGTTTTGGCACTTCGATATCAAGCATCTTTTCAACGGCAAGGGCAAAAGCGTGCTCTTGGTTCATTGGAGCGACATAATCGAGACGATCGAAATATGGCAAAGCCTGTAAATAGGTTTTGTATTCGATTAGCTTTTCTGTACCGCGATGAAGAAGACCGACATGCGGATCAGCGCGTTCAATGATCTCACCGTCCATTTCCAGGACGAGACGAAGAACACCGTGAGCAGCTGGATGCTGAGGGCCAAAGTTCAGCGTAAGTGGCTTAATCGTAGCTTCAGCCATTAAGCATTGCCCCCTTCTTTGTCTTGCTCGGCTTTTTCATCACCAGGAAGGTTTACAATCCCTTCCCATGGGCTTGAAAAATCAAAGTTACGAAACTCTTGCGCCAACTTAACGGGCTCATAGACAACCCGTTTCTGGGTTTCGTCGTAACGCACTTCAACATAGCCTGTAAGCGGAAAGTCTTTGCGTAGAGGATGCCCTTCAAAACCATAATCTGTAAGCATGCGACGCAGGTCAGGATGGTTCGCAAAAAAGATACCGTACATGTCCCAGATCTCGCGCTCATACCAGATTGCAGAGCTAAACAAGGGCGCCACCGATTCTACCGGTACATCCTCTGTCGCAGCGATCTTTACTTTGATGCGTTGATTATGGGTCAGAGAAAGGAGACAGTAAACAATCTCAAAACGCAATTCACGGCTAGGATAATCCACAGCCGTTTGTTCTACGAGCTGTCTAAATTGACAGTTCTGATTATCTCTTAAGAACTTTAGCACTTCGAGAAGTGTATCTGGTTTAGCCCAAACAACGAGTTCGTCGTTTTTAAGCTCAGTCCCAGTAACAGCTTCGCCCAAAGTGGTAGCGATAAAATCGCTTAAGTCCAGTAAAGCCTGATTCATATGGTTCACCAGTATTAGGAATGCCGAGAAGGCTTACCTGCGGAATTTCGCGGTACGTTTGATTTTCTTTTGAAGCTGCAAGATACCATAAATTAGGGCTTCAGCCGTAGGCGGGCACCCGGGAACATAGATATCAACAGGAACAACACGATCGCAGCCACGAACAACTGAATAGGAGTAGTGATAATAACCACCGCCATTAGCACATGACCCCATTGAGATTACCCAACGAGGTTCAGGCATTTGATCGTAAACCTTACGAAGCGCCGGTGCCATTTTATTGGTTAGCGTTCCAGCAACAATCATCACGTCTGACTGACGTGGTGAAGGGCGGAATACCATTCCAAAACGGTCAAGATCATAACGGCTACAAGCCGAATGCATCATTTCTACAGCACAACATGCCAGACCAAAAGACATTGGCCATAAAGAACCTGTCTGAGCCCAACCTGCTAGCTGATCCATCCGCGCCAAGACAAAACCACGATCGGCGAGTTCTTCGCCAACGTTTTGCAGAACAAGATCTTGCTCAGGTCCTGGAGGCAGCGGAGCCCCATCCTTGAGAGCTGGATTAGAGATTACTCCCATTCCAAAGCCCCTTTCTTCCATTCGTATGCAAAGCCAATCGTCAAGATGACCAGGAAGATCACCATGGACCAGAAACCGAAAAGACCGATATCACTTAAGGATACGGCCCAAGGGAACAGGAAGGCTACTTCAAGATCAAAAATAATGAAGAGGATAGCTACCAAGTAGAAGCGTACATCAAAACGACCACGAGCATCGTCAAATGCTTCGAAGCCACACTCATAAGAACTGAATTTTTCCGAATCAGGGTGCTGTTTAGCCATGATTACAGATGCCAGCAACATAACGGTTGCCAGACCAATCGCTATTCCGAGAAAGATCAAAATTGGCAAGTATTCTGCCAACAATCCATCTAAGCCCATCTCTCCATTCGATCTGCACAATCGTTATCGCACAAATCGCCTTTCATGTCGTATATGACAAGAAGCCTTACCGGCCCTATTTTTTGGTACGTCCTTAATATCGCCCAAAGGCGACATAAGCAAACACAGAATCGCCACAATCCCTAAAAAAATCGTGTATTCCGAGTGTTAGAATCAAGTATTATCCCGAAGAACTAAAGAAATCACTCTCGTCCTGCAGGATACAATAATTACTGATTTTTATTTAAAGAAGTGATGGCGAGGATGACGAGACTTGAACTCGCGACCTCTGGCGTGACAGGCCAGCGCTCTAACCAACTGAGCTACACCCCCGCAGTAGGTGCCATCGGTGGACGGTTAAGTGGCGAGGATGACGAGACTTGAACTCGCGACCTCTGGCGTGACAGGCCAGCGCTCTAACCAACTGAGCTACACCCCCACATAACCATCCCTGCGGACGAGGGTTTATTTAGTGTAGTACCCTCCCCCTGTCAAGCGACTGAATAGATTCTTCTTTGTTTTTTTCATCTTTTTTTCAAGATGGCGGAAATCCGTAGAAAATCCTTTAGCTTCAATGCCCTAAGAATCGTAATTCATGGTAGAACTTTCCTGAAAATTACCCTTCTTTTACGTAAGAACGATAATTAACAGGTAAGAATCTAGGCAAAAATTTTATCACAATATTTAAAAGAGAACGAATCAACTCTAAGAATGCTTATGTTCGTGGAAATTCTGATTTATGGATACGAGATACTCAAGAAATTCACATCGTGTGAACCATGAAATTCGGCCATGTTTAATTGGTAGAAAGGAATATTGTTAAATTTCAGAACGGGTAATTTTCAAACACGCGACACCACGAATAAAATTTATCCTTTTAGCATCTCTTAACCTCTTCCCTACCACTTTTGGTATATGGGTACAGAAGGTTTAGTTGAATAAATTTCGATAAAGAAATCTCGACCAGATAAATATAAAGTTCACCCTATTAAGAAACTGTACTTCCTGGAACAAATTAGCCTGAACAAAACCAAACTACGATCCGGCCTGCATTAACAGGAACTAAGTTCCGCCAGATAAAGATTAGGAAGTGAATTTTATGGTTCGATTCTCAAAGAACATTCGATAATAAATTTAGAGACTACTTTCGTTGTGATCAGCCCTTGTTGCCAAAGCCCCAGACGAATAAAAGAAGAAGTCTGAACACACACCCGATGACGGGAGATCCAAACCAACCATAAGGCACAAACAAAAACGGCACTCCGTAGAGGAGTGCCGTTTTTTATTAAGACATCTGGTGGGCGATGACAGGCTCGAACTGCCGACCCTCTCGGTGTAAACGAGATGCTCTACCAACTGAGCTAATCGCCCACCAGATGTCTCCGTCTGATGAAGGAGCTTTTAAGGTGATTCGGTTACCTTGGCAAGCCTAAAAATACACAAAAATGACAATAAATATAAAAAAAAGAAATTGAGGCAAAAAAAAACCGGCTGGCGAAGCGCCAACCGGTTTTTTCACAACAACTACAAACAGTTATTTATTGTTCACAGCGTCTTTAAGGCCTTTACCGGCCTTGAACTTAGGCTGCTTAGAAGCAGGGATCTGGATTACTTCACCAGTACGTGGGTTACGGCCCTGTGATGCAGCACGTGCAGCAACACTAAAAGTACCGAAACCAACTAGGCGAACTTCATCACCACCAGTTAGAGCACCAGTAACGGCTTCAAATACACCGTCGATAGCTTTACCAGCATCAGCCTTTGACAGACCAGTTTTCTCGGCAACAGCTGCGACCAAATCATTTTTATTCATGTTGACCCCCCCTCTAATTTTTACGGGTAAGATTGAAAATGTGTCTAGCGACTTCTTGATTGTGCGGTGATTGTAGATCGCTAATGGTTGCGACGTCAATGCAAGAAACGACCGAATCCCAAGGGTTTTGGTAGCATTTTATCTATCTTGCCCCACAAAAAGCACAACTAGTGCGTAATTACTCCCTCACGATCACCCTCATGATGCTTTTCAGAGCCTTTTTCTTCCACCCAATCATCAATAGGCGTTAGATTCTCTGACAAAGCTTCCTTGAGGACCTCATCAACCGTAGAGCAAGGGATAACCTTAAGTCCTTCGAGTACATTCGCAGGAATATCGGCCAAATCTTTTTCATTTTCCTTCGGAATAATGACGGTTTTGATATTCCCTCGCAGAGCGGCAAGCATTTTTTCTTTAAGCCCGCCAATCGGAAGCACTCTTCCACGCAAAGTTACTTCTCCAGTCATCGCCACATCATGACGAATCGGAGTTCCTGTTAATACAGATACGATTGAAGTAACCATCGCAACACCAGCGGATGGACCGTCTTTAGGAGTCGCTCCTTCAGGAACATGTACATGGATATCTTTTTTATCAAAGAGAGATGGTTTAATACCAAATTCCAAGCTGCGACTTTTAACGAAATACTCTGCAGCCTGGATCGATTCTTTCATCACATCACCCAGCTTACCTGTTGCAGATACCTTACCCTTACCCGCAACAGTTACAGATTCGATGGTTAACAATTCACCACCAACTTCAGTCCACGCAAGCCCCGTCACAACACCAACCAGATCTTCTTGTTCTGGTTCACCATACCTAAAGCGTTGAATACCGGCAAAATCACCCAAATTATCGACAGTCACCTGAACAGAATCTTGCTCACCCATTTCGATGTTTTTAATTGCCTTACGCAATAGTTTGGCAATTTCACGTTCTAGGTTACGGACACCGGCTTCACGTGTGTAGTGCTGAATAAGCTTACGGAGAGCTTCATCGTCAATCGCCCATTCACCAGATTTAACACCGTGGTCTTTCAACTGCTTTGGAATTAGATGTCGAATTGCAATCTGCAGCTTCTCGTCTTCTGTGTAGCCAGGAATACGGATAATTTCCATACGATCCAATAGTGGCTGCGGCATACGAAGAGAGTTCGCCGTGGTCACAAACATAACATCTGACAGATCATAATCAACTTCGAGATAGTGATCGTTGAAAGTGTTGTTCTGCTCTGGATCCAAAACCTCAAGCAATGCTGAAGAAGGATCGCCGCGCCAGTCATTCCCGAGCTTATCAATTTCATCTAAGAGGAAAAGCGGATTTGAAGACTTAGCTTTCTTCATCCCCTGAACAACTTTACCCGGCATGGAGCCAATATAGGTACGACGGTGACCGCGAACTTCTGACTCATCACGTACGCCACCCAAGCTCATACGAACAAAATTACGGCCTGTTGCCTTTGCAATGGACTTACCAAGCGAGGTCTTACCAACCCCAGGAGGTCCAACAAGACACAAAATAGGTCCTTTAACTTTGCGCATACGCTGCTGAACTGCCAAATACTCGAGGATACGTTCTTTGACCTTTTCAAGCCCGAAGTGCTCTTCATCAAGAACTTTTCCAGCATTTGGAATGTCTTTCTTGATTTTGGAGCGCTTCTTCCAAGGAATAGAAAGCATCCAATCAAGGTAATTACGAACAACAGTCGCTTCAGCGGACATTGGGCTCATGTTGCGTAATTTTTTGAGCTCAGTTGTCGCCTTTTCATTGGCTTCTTTGGTCAGTTTGGTTTTGGCGATCTTTTCTTCGAGTTCAGCGAGTTCATCTTTACCATCTTCGCCCTCGCCCAACTCTTTCTGAATAGCTTTGAGCTGTTCATTAAGATAATACTCGCGCTGAGTTTTCTCCATTTGGCGTTTAACGCGGTTCCGAATTCTCTTTTCTACCTGCAGAACCCCGATTTCACCTTCCATGAATCCATAGATTGTCTCTAGGCGTTCAGCAATTGTTTCACACTCAAGAAGTTCCTGTTTTTCGGATATCTTAAGCGATAAATGAGAGGCAACTGTATCTGCAAGCTTCCCAGATTCATCAATCTGGTTAATGGAAACAAGAACTTCAGGTGGAATTTTTTTGTTTAGCTTAATGTACTGCTCAAACTGAGAAACGACACTGCGTGTCAATGCATCCAGTTCGCGCTCATCACCCTCGTCTTCCTCAAGAGAAACAGCTTCAGCTTGGAAAAATTCTTCATTATCTGAGAACTTGATAATTTTTGCCCGGCGCACACCCTCGACAAGAACTTTTACAGTTCCATCCGGTAATTTTAATAGCTGGAGAACAGTACCAATCGTTCCAACAGAATATATGTCTGATGGACTAGGATCGTCTTGTGAAGCATTTTTCTGAGTAACAAGCAAAATCTGCTTGTCCTCTTTCATTACATCCTCAAGCGCACGAACGGATTTATCCCGGCCGACAAAGAGAGGCACGATCATATGCGGGAAAACCACAATGTCTCGTAATGGGAGTACGGGATAAATATCACCGTGAGAAATTTCCAACATATATCCTCACAAGCTCTCTGGCTCTAAAACAGATTCGAGGGGGGCGAAAACTCACCCCCCCATAATTAATTCAACTTGATAGTTATGAAGCATTTCCTAACTTTCAAGCCCTCAAAGAGGAACGAAGATTGTTAGGAATCAGTACCGGTATCTTCTTTGCTATCGCCGTAAATATAGAGAGGCTGTGTATTACCAAGAACAACCTCGCTATTAATGACAATCTCTTCGACACCCTTAAGTCCTGGCAATTCGAACATCGTATCGAGAAGAATTCCTTCCATAATGGATCGGAGCCCACGGGCACCGGTTTTACGTTCGATTGCTTTTTTCGCAATTTCAAGTAAAGCACCATCAGTAAAAGTAACGTTTACATCTTCCATCTCGAAGAGACGTTTGTATTGCTTAACCAATGCATTTTTGGGCTGAGACAGAATCTCAACAAGTGCATCAGCATCAAGATCTTCAAGAGTAGCAACAACAGGCAGGCGACCTACGAATTCAGGAATAAGCCCAAACTTCAACAGGTCCTCTGGTTCCACTTCGCGAAGGATATCCCCCATGCGACGTTCATCAGGCCCGACAACATCTGCTCCAAAGCCAATGGAAGACCCCTTGCCACGGCCTGATATAATTTTATCAAGACCAGCAAAAGCACCACCGACAATAAAGAGGATATTTGTCGTATCAACCTGCAAGAATTCCTGTTGAGGATGTTTACGTCCACCTTGTGGTGGAACAGATGCAACCGTGCCTTCCATAATTTTTAGAAGCGCTTGTTGCACACCCTCACCCGAAACATCTCGCGTGATCGAAGGATTGTCGGATTTCCTACTAATTTTATCAACTTCATCAATGTAAACGATACCACGTTGGGCACGCTCTACATTGTAATCGGCAGATTGAAGTAGTTTTAGGATAATATTTTCTACATCTTCACCAACATAACCAGCCTCAGTAAGGGTGGTTGCATCAGCCATTGTAAAGGGAACATCCAAAATGCGGGCAAGTGTTTGAGCAAGAAGCGTTTTACCGCAACCTGTCGGACCAACCAACATAATGTTTGATTTGGCCAACTCGACGTCGCCAGATTTATTCCCATGCGCCAAGCGCTTGTAGTGGTTATGTACAGCGACCGCGAGCACTTTTTTAGCGTGCTTCTGCCCGATGACATAATCATTTAATACATCACAGATGTCCTGAGGAGATGGAACCCCATCGCCAGACTTCACCAGTGAGGATTTATGTTCTTCACGAATGATATCCATACATAGTTCGACACACTCGTCACAAATAAAGACGGTGGGTCCCGCAATAAGCTTGCGAACTTCATGCTGGCTCTTGCCACAGAAGGAACAGTAGAGAGTATTTTTCGAGTCGTTATCGCTCGATTTTGACATTGCGTATGAGCCTCGAAATCAATTCCCAACTAGGTCATGTTGACAGACAGACCCGACCCGCACAATGGGAAATTATCCAGTAACAAGTAAAATTCCTAGACACAGCGCCTAAAGACTTCACTCAGTTTTTAAAAGGGTAACAAACCTTCGTTAATGAACAGTTCCCTGTGCGAATCAAATATAAATAAAATTAGGATGCGTTATCTTCAGTGCTTGGATCAGCTTTACGATGAGAAACTACTTCATCAATCAAACCAAATTTCAGCGCTTCGTCAGGAGTCATAAAGTTATCACGCTCCATACCAGCCTCAATTTTCTCAATCGGCTGACCACAATGCTGAGCATAAAGGTCATTAAGGCGAGCACGGGTTTTGATAATTTCCTGAGCATGGATTTCAATGTCAGTCGCCTGGCCTTGAAAACCGCCTGAAGGCTGATGAATCATAACTTTGGCATTAGGAAGTGCAAAACGCTTACCCTTTGCTCCAGCCATCAGTAGCAATGAACCAGCAGAAGCTGCCTGTCCAACACAAACGGTTGATACCTGTGGCTTGATGTACTGCATAGTGTCGTACATTGCCAGTCCAGCAGTAACAACACCGCCAGGAGAGTTAATATAGAAAGAGATATCCTTTTTGGGGTTATCTGATTCTAGAAACAGCAACTGAGCACAAACCAAACTTGCAACCTGGTCGTTAACTTGACCGGTCAGAAAAATGATCCGCTCTTTCAGAAGCCGGGAATAAATATCATAAGATCGTTCTCCACGGCTAGTCTGCTCGACAACCATGGGAACGAGAGTGTTCATATATATATCGCGTGGATCACTCATGGCTTCCCCTCAAAGTAAAACGCGTGTCGTAGATAAACCAACGAGTTTAGGTCGTTAACTATTCTTCACCAGAAAGTAATATGGGTTGCGCGAGAGATTCGCACAACCCATACCACACGTTTAGTTTTAATAAGCCGAGACTTAAGCGTCTGCGTCAGCCTTTTTAGCAGCAGCTTTTTTAGCTGGCTTCTTAGCTGTTTCTTTTTTCGCAGCCTTCTTAGCCGGCGCTTTTTTCGCAGGCTTTTTCTTAGCAGTTTCAGAGTTTTCAGCTTCGATCTCTTTACGGAGATCTTCTGGAGAAATTGATTTCTCTGTAACTTCTGCCAAATCTACGATGTAGTCGACAACCTTGTCTTCAAAAACAGGGGCGCGAAGATTTGCAAGGGCTTGTGGGTTCTTTTGATAGAACTCAAAAACAGCCTGCTCTTGACCAGGATAGTTACGAGCTTCCTGAAGCAAAGCAGCGTTCAACTCTTCTTGAGTAACTTCGATTTCGTTTTTGGTACCAACTTCAGAAAGAAGCAAACCAAGACGAACACGACGTACAGCGATTGCACGGTACTCTTCTTTCAACTCATCTTCAGATTTGGAAGCATCTTCTTCGTCGAGCTTACCCTGCTCTTTATCAGCCTCAATCTGTTTCCAGATGCCATCGAATTCTGATTCAACCATTGATTCTGGAACATCAAAATCGTGGTTTTCAGCAAGCTGATCAAGAACGTCACGCTTAAGGTGAGAATGAGCGATACGGTCATATTCAACTTTAACCTGCTCAGCTACACGCTCTTTAAGCTTCTCGAGATTTTCTTCACCAAGTTTTTCAGCAAGAGCATCATCGATTTCAGCTGGCGCAGTTTCTTCGATGTCTTTTACTTTAACTTCAAAGATAGCGTCTTGGCCGGAAAGTTTCTCATTGCCATAACCTTCTGGGAAGGTAACGTTTACAGTAACATCATCATCGATGTTCGCACCAACAACCTGCTCTTCAAAACCAGGGATAAACTGGCCAGAACCAAGCTCAAGCTTGAAATCGTCCCCAGCCATTCCAGGAAGAGCTTCACCACCAACAGTTCCTTTGAAATCGATGGTAACAACGTCACCGTCTTTAGCTTTACGCTTTTTCTTCAATGGATTAGTTGTTTTGTGATTTTCAGCAATCCGTCCTAAAGAATCTTCAACTTCTTCGGCAGGAACATCAACAGAAAGCTTTTCAAGCTTCAGTTTTGCGAAATCCATTGGCTCGACATCAGGGATGATTTCGAAAGCAATGCTGTATTCAAGGTCTTTACCTTCATCAAAGGAAGTAACTTCGATTTTAGGCTGCATTGCAGGACGCAGGCTGCGTTCTGAGATAACTTCCTGAGAAGTTTCATTGACTAGAGCTTCAAGCACTTCACCCATTACAGACTTACCGTAACGTTGCTTCATCATAGTCATTGGAACTTTACCAGGACGGAAGCCAGGGAGCTTAACTTGGGTACTTAGCTCAACCAATCGGCTATCGATCTTTGCGTCGATGTCCGCGGCGGAAACAACCACCGTAAATTCGCGTTTCAGATTGTCCGCGTTTGTCTCAGTTACCTGCATTTGCCGGCGACGCCTTTCATATAACGAAAAAAAGACCTGGAGGAACAAAAGCAAGCTGCCCGGGCAGCGCTGGCCTTCCAGGGTCAAACATATTATTTTCGAGTTGGTGCGGGTGAGAGGACTTGAACCTCCACGCCCATAAGGCGCCAGAACCTAAATCTGGTGCGTCTACCAATTCCGCCACACCCGCAATCATTCTCGATTTGGAGGTGTTTAATACATCAATCCGGGGTACGCAACTAAGACTTTACAGTTTTTTGATTTTTTTTTCCGTTCCCTGAAATTTAATACTCAAAAAAGACTAAAATCACTGGTTTTAAGCCATATTTCATTCAGACGCTAAGAACCGAAAACATCTTTGAGAATCTCTGTTGTCCGCGCCAACGGATTCTGACGAATCTGTTCTTCCTCTTTTGCGAGATAGTAAAAAAGACCATCCAACGCTTTTCCAACGGTATAATTAGTAAGATCAGACTTCACATCTGGTACGAAAGGAATCGTTTTATAATTAGCAATCATTTCTTCGTAGGTTTGCACAGCACCAACCTCTGACAAGGTTCTGTCAATCACTGGCTTAAACCGGTCCGTAAGATCAGGCGTCATCTTTTCCTGGAAGTACCGCGTCGCTTCATCATCACGTCCGTTATAAATCCGCTTTGCATCATCCAGTGTCATTTCACTGATTGCCTGGAAAAATAGTTCTTTAGCTTCCACTGCAGCCTGCTCAGCGCCACGGTTTAACTTCAACTCAAGTTCATCAGCCATAGATGATAGCCCAACAGTACGAAGAGCACTCTGGACACTCTTTAAAGAATCCGGGAGCGGAATGTGAATTTGAGCATCATCATTGTAACCGTTCTGCAGGCTGACCTGATCAACAACGCGCTCTGACCCAACCCGCAAAGCCTCTTTTAGTCCAGATGAAATTTCACCCACAGATAAATCGTTTGTCTCACTTGCTTCACCACCGCCGAGCAACTTTAGCCCCTGCCCTAACAGATCCCCATTTGCAGGAAGAGCTGTTAAAGAAACACCTATAGTTAAATGACCCCCGGCAAAGCCGGGGGCTTAAGCGGGTGAGCCCCTTAAAGGGGCAAATTGGGAACCGCTAAAGCGGTTATGGATTGAATATATCCATTTGGTCAAAGTACTTATCACGCTCTTCTTGCGTTCTGATATACTCCCTCACCATCTGTTCATCGAGCCCTACAGTTGAGACGAAATATCCACGGGCCCAAAAATTTTCACCCTTGAAATTCCGTGCTTTATTTTTGAATTTTCGAGCTATGGCAATCGCGCTTTTTCCTTTTAGGTATCCAACGACTTTTGAAACAGCATGTTTGGGCGGTATGCTGATACACATGTGAATGTGATCCGGCATCAAATGGCCCTCCTCAATCTTACTTTCGCGATGCCCGGCCAGTTCATGGAAAATTTCACCAAGATACTGACGTAGGTTGCCATAGATAACTTTTTGCCTGCGTTTAGGGATGAAAACCACGTGGTATTTACAATCCCATCTCGTATGTGCAAGGCTTTTGTAATCTCTCATCGGCTAATTCCTTTGTTATTTTGGTCAATAAACAAAGAAATGTAAGACCGTGGGAACGGTCAAACCATTGAGAGTCCCCCGGCATAGCCGGGGGTTTACCGGATTAAATTAGAGGGATAGTGAAAATCGCTTTATACATAAAATTATCCTAGCTGCACCATACTCACCCAATGGGTGACAACATAAAACGCTAGAATATTACACATAAAGCTTTGGCAAAAGAACGTAAATCTACTTAAACAATTTCACCTAATAGTGCCACACGTTGCCTATGAGATTCAACAAATAGGACACATGGAAAAAGCCCGAAAGGATAATTCTCCGGGCCTTTAATACTTCGCGATATGAAATCAGCTTAGATTGCTTCGCAGTACCGTTCTGAGAAACTAGAGATGCCAAGAGTTCGGAAGTCCTCAAACCCAGTACTAGTATCACCATCTACTGAAATGGAAAAGTGAACATGCGGAATACCAAATGTATCCGTTTTCACAGTGATAACTTTGGCCGTCTCAATAACCCTGTGTGGATTTATATAGCGATATCTGTGGCCAACTTTCACTTCATCTGATTCGCGCTTGAACTTATAAATACTATCGACAAATGACATACCATTACCTTATTTGCGAACATACCTGTTTACATGACAAGGACAGTATTGTCGGCTAGCTATTAAATAAACGTAAATAAATAGATCAAACACTTGCTAATTTTTTTGTAACTTAAAGGGCTTAGCTAAAAAATTATATACTTTAATCAGCTTCTTTATGTAAAATTCTCTCAACAACAAGCTTAATACCGCCCAACAAATCATCCGCAATCATCCCAGGTCCTGCATGGCGTGCAGCCATTCCATGAACCCAAACACCGGCACAAGCAGCATCAAAGGCACAGAGGCCTTGCGCAAGTAATCCCGCAATAATACCGGCAAGGACATCTCCTGTTCCGCCCCTAGCCAGCCACCCTGGAGCATTCGTATTTACAACAACTCTCCCATCAGGAGCAGCAATGACGGTATCCGCCCCTTTCATTACAATAACACCCTGTGACAGCCTTGCTGCTGCTGTCGCATTTTCTATTTTACTTCCATTTAAATTAGGAAATAAGCGTTTAAACTCACCTTCATGAGGCGTGAGGACGGTACTTTCATCTGTCAAACTCAATAGATCATCAGGATTAGATTCGAAGACACTTATTGCATCCGCATCCAATACTATCGAGTGCGTCCTTACTTTTAATAGATCTTGAATAAATGATTTCAGCTTAACTTCCCTACCAGCACCGGGACCAATAAGTATTGAATTAATTCTTTTATCAGAAAGAAGAGCTTTGAACTCCTCTTTCGTATCCATGGGGTGAACAATCAGAGATGGTGATGTTAGTGCGTAAACCGGATGATCTCCCTCCGGACACGCCACACTCACAAGTCCTGATCCTATCCGAAGCGCAGCGAGGCTGGACAAACGGGCCGCCCCGGTCATCTTCCCGCCCCAGACCAGGGTATGCCCAAAATTATATTTATGTTTGTCATGACTAAAGCGAGGAATTTTACTTAACCAGAGACTGGGATCATTCTCTGCAATATGTGGCACAATTTGCTTAAGACATGACATCCTTATTCCAATATCAGCCACAGAGACCTCACCACACAATTTGGCTCCAGGATAAAGTAGGTGACCTGGCTTTTTAAGAAAGAATGTAACCGTCCTTTTCGGGCTCTTCTCCGCTTTGTTGAGTAGAAAAAGATGCCGACCGCCAAGTAACCTGTTGATATGTATGGTTTC
This sequence comes from Kiloniella sp., assembly GCF_965205715.1. GTDB lineage: Bacteria > Pseudomonadota > Alphaproteobacteria > Kiloniellales > Kiloniellaceae > Kiloniella. The sequence continues at coordinate 222,841 of NZ_CBDBHW010000002.1, forward strand.
TGATAACTTTACATAGAGCAGGTATATGACAATCAACATCTCGCAGCATATTTTAGGCCTCAAAGGGCAACGTGTAAATGAAATTAAACTGGATGACGGCGGTGTTAAGATTGTCATTCACTGCAGCCGAGACGCGCGTAGGAGGGCTATAGACCCTGCTACAGGCCAGAAGGGAAGCATCAACCAGCATGTCCGCCGACAAGTAAACGACATCCCCCTTTTTGGGTATCCTTGTGTGGTCGAGATTGAGCTGGCGCAGGTTTATATTAACAAGGGCGAACGCCGCATTGAGGGGTGTGATTTTGTTGATAAAGGGTGCCGTTTCACTCACCGATTTTGCCGACTGATCAGTGGATTATGTCGGCATATGTCTATTCAAGCGGTTTCCAGACATTTGGATATACGATGGGAAACGGTCAAGAATATCGACAGGGCATACCTTATTGAAACTCTCCCTACGCTTGATCCTGCAGAGCTAACTGGCTTGGAATATATTGGTGTAGATGAAGTTGCCCGGGCGAAAGGTCATGACTACATGACGGTGGTCTACGATATGGTTGGCGGTCATCTGATCTGGGTTGAAGCAGGCCGAACTGCCGAGGTTTTTTCAAGGTTTTTGAAACAACTGCAACCAGATACAGCCTGCAAAATAAAGGCCGTAGCGATGGATATGGGGCCTGCCTACCAAAAGGCTGTCAGAGAGTCCTTGCCGTTGGCCGACATAGTATTTGACCGTTTCCACGTCATGAAAAACTACAGCAAAGCTATCCATAATCAGCGTCGACTTGAGTTCAGAAAGGCCGATCCAAGTGGTAAAGAGTTGATGAAAGGGACGCATTATCTGTTGCTCAAAAATGCGGATAAGTTGAGTGAAAAACAAAGTGACAAGCTGCAAAGGTTGCTGGAGAGCAATAGCAACCTGAATGCACTTTACGTCTTGAAAGAACAGCTTCAGCTGCTGTGGAGTGCCGCTTCATTTGAGGCGATGGCGGAGCAACTGGAACGTTGGTGCCTGATAGCAGATCAGTCACAGATGCTCTATCTAAAAAAGTTCGCGAAATCCCTACGGAAACATTGTGTGGGCATCTGCAACTACGCCAAACACAAGCTCACAAGCGCCAGGATAGAGGCTGGTAATGTCAGTATAGGAATGATCCGTAAGCGAGCCAGAGGCATCAAGGATACCGAATACTTCAAACTCAAAATTAGACAATCATCCATTCCAGATAATCAATCTATGCTCTATTTGAAATCCTAAATCTACTCAACAAAGCGGAGAAGAGCCCCTTTTCGCCTCAAAAGCTACATCTCCAATTACTTGCCCCGAATCCCCGCACACTCCGCTAGGCACATCAACGGAAACTACTGGTTTAGATTTTGCCCAGCGACAATACTGTGAAACCTTACCTTCAAGAGGTCGCGACAACCCCGCACCAAATAGCGCATCAACAACTAGGTCCACTCTCTCGAAATCACTTTTCTCAAGATCAAAACAGATCCCCCCTTCCCACCTCTTCACATAAAAAAGAGCATCTCCCTTAATTGCATCAATAGGAAGCAGTGAAAACAACTTAACTTCAAACCCTTTATCTCTGAGTATTGCTGCTGCGACAAACCCATCCCCACCATTATTCCCCGGACCACAAAGAACAAGTACGCTCTTAACAGCAGCAGCTTTTTTCCCAATCTGGACCAAGACCAGAGAAGCAGCATCGGCCACCGCCTCGCCCGCATGGAGCATTAACTCCGTCCCTGTTACTCCGGATTTCATTGAAATTTCATCTGCTTCGTACATTTGCGAAACAGTAAGGATAGGGTTTTGATTCCACGTCATTTCAACACCATCTCAAAAAATACCTTTTAAAAGTACACTTTTTGAGTTCAGGAAACACAACAATCAGCGTCAACCACGGCCCTCTATCTACGAGGGTTTGGCTTTGGCTTCGATACAAAAAGAGTACCAACTCCCGCAAACCTACGGGGGTTTTTAATCGGCTTAGGATGCATTTCTATACTCAAAGCCACCACTTGACTTGTGGCAGGAGAAACATTTTGATTTTGTTCCGTTACGATCTCTTTATCTGCGACAGAACTTCCCTTTGCCTCTGCCTCTACCTTCTCAGCGACGGTATTAACTTCTTCTACCAGGGCATCAGCAGCCTGAGCATCCGCTTCACGTTTTTCTTTAGCAAGAACGGTCTCCACCTCAATAACCTTGAGAGCAGCACGTTCATTTCCCGTCTCTGCAGATTTTTTGTACCACTTTCGAGCCTCGCCCATATCTTTTGGTACCGACAGACCAAGCCGATACACTTCCCCCAGCGCATACTGGGCACCCCCCACACCATTATTTGCAGATTGATGAAACCAAAAGACAGATTGCTCAATATTCTGCTCTATTCCCTCACCACGAAAATAGGCAAGCCCCAGATTATACTGGGCCATAGCGTGCTTGGATTGAGAAGCCAACTGCCAATAATGAACCGCTTTCTCCCTATCGACATCGGCCCCTAACCCCTGAGCAAATAGACGGCCAAGATTATTTTGAGCTGCTGCAATCCCTTGCTCCGCGGCCTGGAGATACCATCGGATAGCCTCTTTGTATTGCACAACACCATCTTGCCCCCCAGTTTCATAGAGTTTTCCAAGACTATATTGGGCTTTGGCATCCCCGCTCTCCGCCATTGGGAGCCAATAGGACAAAGCCACAGCGTGATCCCCCTGCTCAAAAGCTGTTACGCCCTTAAGGTAATCATCAGCTACGCTTACATGAAATGAAGATAGAAAAATGGCTGCACTAATTGCAGATATATAAAAGGCTCGCCTCATACTTCTTGTGCCCTACGAATCTAGTTACCTATGTAGAACCTACATAAGAGATCAATATGGCTCAACAATGTCCTTTAGTACTATGACAATATTGGGTCTGGCACATCTTTATCTGGGTACAAAGCCAGACAAGTAAATTGTAGTAATTTCTCACGATCCCCAGATGACATAATAACCCGGACGCCAATTTGATTCTCGGCATGCCACATTACCTCACCACGAAAATCTCCTGCAATTGAATGCGTTAAAGTAACTTCCCCACCGACATCAGCTCCGACATTTCCTTTTAGGCAAAAGCCACCAAAAGATAAATCAGCAACAGTCGTCATAACCGATTGGCCATTCCGATCCACCACCTTGAGTGATATTGGTTCAGAAGCAGAAAATCTTTGAGACTGACGCCTATCTTCGCCAGCGATCGCCTTATTTTCCATTACCTTAGCCTTTATACAATTCAATTTAATCTATAAAATTTATGATAAATGAGAACAACTAAGCAGTAGTTACTGAACGACTACCGTCTTAAGCCGGTAGGTTCGGGGGTGTGGTTTTCGATATAATCCAGAATGGTTTGCTCAGTGACGTTTCCAGCTGTTGTACAGAAATAGCCCCGCGCCCAAAACCTCTGCCCCCAATAGCGTTTGCGTAGCTCTGGAAATTCTTGCTGGATCTTCCGGGATGTACAGCCCTTAACTTTTTGCAGGAAATCACTGACAGACAACCTGGGAGGTATTTCGACAAACATATGGACATGATTATCAGACAATACGCCTTTGACGATAGTTACACCCAACTGAGCGCATATCTGGCGGGTAATCTCACGGATACGAAGGCGCATTTCCCTGGTCAATACCCGGTATCTGTACTTCGTAATCCAGACGAGGTGATAGCGATTGTGAAAAACGGCATGGCCAGAGGCTGTGTAAGTCATTGTATACTCCCAAGAGGTTTCACCCCTCCGGGACGACCTCTTGGGAGTATACAATGACTGAGAAAAAAGGACTAAAGTCCGACTCTACCGACTGAAAGTCGGTGGTTTTAAACCTAAGTGTTGGATAATAAAGCTCTTTCTCGCGGATATTACTTTATAAAAGAAAATCACTTTAAGTAGATCTATAGAAATCAAATCATTATTAAGAGGCACAACTAGAAAGGTTTTAGATTTTAGGCAATAAAAAAGCCGCACGTTCGAACGAACATCCGGCTAACTTACTGTTTTATTTAGGGATGAGATGGGGTGGCTGAGGGGACTTGAACCCCCGACCCCCGGTACCACAAACCGGTGCTCTAACCAACTGAGCTACAGCCACCACAAAGTCATCCTCGATCGGGTATATCTTCGACCGATGTGCGAGCTTTTATACGCATAGATCTAGTGCGTCAAGAGCAACTGTACACTAGAAAAAAAATGTTTGCATAGTCTGACATTTTCCAGGCTCGACTAGAGTAGAAAAATCTCCGATAATCAACATTTCCTGACAGAAAAGGCCCAGATATCTCCAGAGAAACATATTCATTGGGCATAGCGATAAAACCGTATTAAAAACTCGAGCATCTATCTAGAATCGGTAAAAGACACCGAAGCCATAACCTATACACCTGATGCCCGCCTAATAGCCACGTAAACAACACGCTGCACATTAATTAGGCACCATATGTTTTATTTTTAATCACCCGCGAAATTTATCCCCCAAAAAGGTCCGAAAACTGCCCATCCATAGTTGGCACACATCATGCAATATTAGGTAAAAATAATATGGACGAAAGAGCCGCCCCTTACTGATACCGGAGCATTCGGACAAATGAAAAAGATCGAAGCGATCATCAAGCCCTTTAAACTCGACGAAGTGAAGGAAGCCCTTCATGAAGTTGGTATCAAAGGTATCACTGTTACTGAAGCCAAAGGATTTGGTCGCCAAAAAGGCCACACGGAACTCTACCGTGGTGCTGAGTATGTCGTAGACTTCCTGCCTAAGGTTAAAGTTGAAATCGTCCTAGAAGACGAACTTGCTGAACGAGCAACAGAGGCCATACAACAAGCCGCTCAAACTGGGCGCATTGGTGATGGCAAAATCTTTGTGAGTCAAATTGAAGAAGTTATCCGTATCAGAACAGGCGAGCGCGGCAGCGACGCTATCTAATTTATCTACCAATAATACTCCTATAAAGAGTACCAAATAGCTTAAAGGAAAGAGCTTATGTCTGACGTGCAGAGCGTTCTTGATCTCATCAAGGAAAACGAAGTCGAATTTGTTGATTACCGCTTCACAGATCCCCGTGGCAAATGGCACCACATGACCATGTGTGCTTCTGCTGTTGGCGAAGATGAGCTGGAAGACGGTATCTTGTTTGACGGCTCCTCAATCGAAGGATGGAGAGCAATCAACGAATCAGACATGGTTATCAAACCAGATCTGACTTCCGCTGTTATGGATCCCTTCTCAGCTCAATCCCAGCTCATCCTGAATTGTACTGTTTACGAACCAGATTCTGGCCAGCTTTATAACCGCGATCCACGCGCAACAGCCGAACGTGCCGAAGCTTACCTTCAGTCAACAGGCATTGGTGACACTGTATACTTTGGCCCCGAGGCTGAGTTCTTTCTTTTTGATAACGTTCAGTTTGACACAAACAGCCACAGCACATTCTTCCAGCTCGACGATGAAGAATCACCACACATGTCACGCGCTGAAATTGATGGCGGAAACTCTGGCCACCGTCCAGGCGTTAAAGGCGGCTACGTACCAGTAGGCCCTGTTGATACAGGCATTGATATTCGCGCTGAAATGACTACTGTCCTTAAAGCAATGGGCGTAGAAGCTGAAAAGCACCACCATGAAGTTGCACCATCCCAGCACGAACTTGGTGTTAAATTCAACACCCTGGTTAAAGCTGCTGATGAACTCCAGATCTACAAATATGTAGTTCACAACGTTGCACACTCTTACGGCAAGACAGCAACCTTTATGCCTAAACCAATCGCTGGTGATAACGGCTCTGGTATGCACTGCCACATGTCGATCTGGAAAGAAGGCATCCCGACTTTCGCTGGTGAAAACTATGCCGGCCTGTCAGAATCATGCCTTTACTACATTGGTGGCGTTATCAAACACGCAAAAGCACTGAACGCTTTCACAAACCCATCAACTAACAGCTACAAACGTTTGGTTCCTGGTTTTGAAGCGCCGGTTCTTCTTGCTTATTCTGCACGTAACCGCTCTGCATCCTGTCGTATTCCTCACGGCTCCAATCCGAAAGCAAAACGAGTAGAAGTTCGCTTCCCGGATCCAGTTGCAAACCCATATCTCTCTTTTTCCGCCCTTCTAATGGCTGGCCTTGACGGTATTCGCAACAAGATCCACCCAGGCGAAGCAATGGACAAAGATCTATACGATCTTCCTGCCGAAGAACTTAAAGACATTCCAACTGTTTGCGGCTCTCTACGTGAAGCTCTGGAAGCATTGGAAGCAGATCACGAGTTCCTAACAGCCGGCGACGTCTTCTCTAAAGACCAGATCGATGCTTACATTGCCCTGAAACGTGAAGAAGTACTTCGTTTTGAAATGGCGCCACACCCTGTCGAGTTCGACATGTATTACAGCGCCTAATGCTATTCTCGAAGCAACCGGCCTGATGCGTCCCTGCTAACAGGGTCGGAACTTCAAATGATAAAAGCCCCCAGTCTTCTGGGGGCTTTTATTTTTGTGTAGAATTTCAATCCTTAGGTAATCTTACCTACGTAAAAGTCGCACTATCTTGAAGCGAAACAATCTCTATCCTGAAAAGGCTAGATATGTTTAAGGCGCATGTTTGCTTCATCATACCCCCGAAGCAAAACCCCCTCGCCATGGAACATATCTAGCACCTATGCCAGGTAAGATATTAAGCCACGCTTAAATACTAAACAGGAGCTAAGGTTGCATCTCCGGTTCCTGCCAAGAAATACAATCGCACCATTTCCGGAAGGCTCTTTACTTCAAGTTTTTCCATTATACGAGCTCTGTGAACCTCAACGGTTCTGGTACTGATACCCAACTCATAGGCGATTACCTTGTTCAACAAGCCCTCAACAAGCTTGTCCAAGACTTCTTTTTCGCGAGGGGTAAGTTTGGAGATCGTGGCTTCGGCTTTCTGACGGAGTTCCGCTTGCTCATGACTGGTCTGACTTACACTTAAAGCCTCGGTAACAACGTTAATAATGTCAATGTCGGAAAAAGGCTTTTCAATAAAACTATAAGCCCCTTCTTTCATTGTCTCTACTGCCTTAGGGATATCGCCATGCCCAGAAATCATGACAACGGTTAGATTGCTCTTTTCTGCCTTAATTTTTTTAAGGACATCAACGCCGTTCATGCCTGGCATTCTGATATCCAGAAGCACACACCCCGTTGTCCCAAGCAAATCAGCAGAGAAAAAATCGTCCCCAGATGGAAAGGTTTTAATTATTTCACTTAAGTCAGTAGATTCTAGCAGTAATTGTGTAGATTCACGCACTGCATCATCATCGTCAATAATGTAAACATACATCTAAAAACTCTCTACCTTTCCATATCACCCAAAGAATAAAGGAATTTGACTTCCGATAAATTCTACGATGAAACCTATCGCTTTGACCTGACTTAAACTATTATCCAGAACTTGAAGAGCCCTAACAAGGTTAAGTTTTAAATCTCTACCATGAGCTTATAAAAATACAGGCCTGTTTTCACCTTATTAGAGGCACATAAAAGGTAATAAATTTTAGATGAAGTCTTTGAAAAAAATGTACTCTCTTTTACCCCGGCTCTTCACGCTAAACCGCCTGATGATCATCATTGTGTTGGGCGTAATTATACTCCGCATAAACGACCCCTGGGCGGTTAAAGAAATACGGTACAATACTTTTGACAGCTATCAAAAAATAAGTCCCCGTGAAATTACCTCCGAACAGATCATTCTCGTAGAAATAGACGAGAATAGCTTAAAGACGAGGGGACAATGGCCTTGGCCCAGAAATCTACTCTCAGAATTGACAGAAAAGATACTATCCCAATCCCCAAAAGCCCTCGGAATAGATATACTTTTCCCGGAACCCGACAGGACATCGCCCGACCTTGTCGCCAAACAACACCACGATCTCCCAAACGACGTTAAGAATCTTCTGGCATCACTGCCATCCAATGACACCATGTTAGCCTTAAGCATAAACAATAAACCCGTGGTCCTTGGTATTGCCGCTGGATTTGGAACACAAAACAGTCTTCCCGGCCCCTCTCCTCATAACATCGTCATGATTGGCGAAGACATAAGAAACTCCATCCCTCAATACTCCCGCGTATTGCGAAACATCGCCCCGTTGGAGAACGCAGCAAGAGCTCAGGGCATATCAAATATAGCCTCAGATCCGGATGGAATTATTCGTAAAATCCCACTTATCTACAATATAGGCGGCACAATCATCCCAGCCTTTGAGACAGAAATATTAAGAACGGCAGGAAAAAACAATCCTACAGAAATACTATACAACTCATCAGAAATTATAGAAATAAAGGTGAGTGACCAAGAATTAAAAACCGATACCGCAGGGAATGCCTGGATATATTTCTCTAATCAGCCAACCAGAACAACCATCTCTGCAGAAGAGGTTTTATCCGGGAAAATTCCCGCAAACTTTTTTCAAGATAGAATTGTACTTTTAGGCGTCACAGCCATCGGGATCGCGGATTACACCCCCTCTCCACTGGGCCAGAATCTATCTGGACTTGCATTACACGCCCAGGCCTTGGATAGTATTATGTCAGGCACCTTGCTATCACACACCAATGTATCAACGACCATAGAGCTCGGCTTTTTCATACTAATCGGTTTAGTCCTCATATGGATTGCCAATAATTATGCGGCGCTTGAGTTAACAGTCGCTTTTGCCGTTCTTTGCTGGTCAATTATTTTGATTTCCTGGGGTAGCTTCATATTTAAAAAAGTACTGATTGATCCCACGCTACCTCTCGCTTTGACACTTACTCTCTTTCTTCTCGCCACTTCAGCTGGCTTTATAACTGAACAAAAACAAAGGAGGTTGGACGCACAAGAAGCCGCTAAACGAGAGAGAGAAAAAGAAACCCGAATTCGCAAACTGCAAAACGAACTTATGCATACTATTGGCAAAAGTTCTGTGCAAAAACTCTCGTCATCTATTGCCCATGAAATGAACCAACCCATGGCAGCTATCTGCAATTACACAAATGCAGCCAGAAGGCTCCTGGAAAAAGACATAACTGATCAGGAAACGCTGAAGTCTGTGTTAGGTAAAATCCTCACCCAGGCTGACAGAGGCAGCGACATATTAAAAAGCATCAGAGAAGGTGCCGAGACAGGAAAAACATCGACAAAGCCCCTCGATGTAAACCGGATCATCCGCGAAGAAGTCGAATTGATAAAAGATACTGGTGACGCAGAAAAAGTTCAAATCACCCTTTATTGTGACCAGAATCTCCCCCAAGCCCAAGGTAACGAGATACAAATTCACCAAGTTCTTTTAAACTTAATTAGAAATGCAGTGCAGGCTATCACCCACGCAGAACAAGATAGCAAATCTGCGGGTGGAGAGATTGAAATTACGACAATTCAAAACAGCTCAGGCATGATAGAGGTTTCCATCAGTGATTCCGGACCAGGCCTGAGTAATCAAGAAAAAGAAACCCTCTTTAAACCCTTTTATACCAGCAAGGTACAGGGCATGGGGTTAGGGCTGGCGATCTGCAGATCTATACTAGAAGCCCTTGGCGGAACGCTTTGGGTAGAAGAAAATGAAAAAGGGGGCGCAATATTTTTATTTACGCTCCCCCCAAATGATACTTAACATATCAAGCATCCGAACACTGCAAATTTAGCGAAGCACCATTACGACGCGACGATTAAGGGCCTTATCATCCCCCGTCTCATCCTTAGATAAAAGATCATCTTCACCAAGCGACTTAATATCTATTGCAGAAGACTTTACGCCACTATCAACCAGTAAATCACGCAATCTGTCAGCACGACGTAAACCCAGAGCCCTATTGTATTCTACAGAACCCGTAGAATCCGTGTGGCCAATCAAACTAATATCCACCGTCTCTCGCGTTTTTATCTCGGCAAGGACTGCCTCAAAAACCACAACGGAATCATTCGTTAGCTCATCGCTATCAAAACCAAAGAAGAAAAAGAATGATAGCGGTTGCGGCGGTTGCGCTCCCTCGGTTTCAGCAACAAGTTTCGCAACCACATCTTCAGATAATTCACGTGGTTTTTTGGGAGCCTTGTTCTGAGGTGTCTCAACAACAGTATTTACAGAGGATATCGTTTGAGACCCTAATTCATTTGCAACACCAATCTCACCAACAGATCCATCGTCTTCTGCGAGCAAGATCACATAATTACCCCTAGGGGCGGAACAAGCAGCCAAGGCCAACAGGAGCAAGGGAAACGATAATTTAAATATCTTCTTTAAGTTCATTTTTATAACTTCTCTCACATATACTCAGAATTACTCAGCATTGATAAAAAGGCGTGTTCCACGGACCGTTACAGTTCCTGCCGGTGTGGTAATTCTAAGATCTTCATCAGGGTCCTTAGTCAATTTTGAGATCAGTCCCGAAATATACAAAAGGGTTCCCTGAACCAGTTCTACTGCAAATGCCAATTTGTTGTTGTCAGGATCGAAAGCGAAATTTTCGAGTTTAAGCTGGGAATTACTGCCTAATGAAATCAGAGTATTGTCCCGAAAAGAAACGCCCATTGAAGACTGATCCTTAGTCTTCAAAATATCATCTTTAAAGAGAGGATCTCCAAGTTTCAAAGACCGCTCAACCTTACCATTAATTGCAATACAAGCTCCGTTCAACACCTTTACATAAGCTATAATCGGCTTTTCATCTGCAAAGGCAACTGTCCCTGAAACTAAAGGAATTGAGGACAACAAAAACAATGCAAAAATTGATAATATTTTGCGAAACAAAAACATTAATTCACAACCTTAGTGTTTGAAGGGCGGTTACAAAAGTGAAGTATTTTCATGCTACGAGATATGCAACGCAATAGTAGATATAAAAATTTTCACGTAATAAATATACTAATAATTCAAATTTGGACAATATAATAATAATAAGTGGGCATACCAGAGAACTTCCTTAAGACAAGATATGTAATTTACATAAACTGTAGATTACATTTCACAAACTCTACATTCCCAAGGTATATTCGATCGATTTTATACTTTTGAATCTTGAAAACAAAAAAAATCCCAAGCAATTAACGAATATATCCTCCCACCTTACTTTATAAATTGTGGATATATTTAATTTAAATTTCTGCACCAAAAATCACACAAAAACAACCATTACGGTAAAAAGTTCAAACTTCACTAAAGACAAATAAAAATTTAAATGGTATTTTAACTAAAATTTAAATTGTTTTTACGAATCACTCGCAGGACTTTCATGTATATCCCCCCACTTTACTCGAGGACGGGTACAATGATTACACCTGAGCCTCCACCAAACAGAGGGGCCGGTTTCAAAGCTGCGACTGATACTATTTTAGAAGTTCAACCAATTAAACAAACGTCATCCGCTCTAAATACAACAAAGAAATTACTACCTCCTGCCACTGATGGCCGCGGGAGCCGTGTAGATATCATCGTATAAGCCTGTGCATTCATAAACGATCAAAATCGAGACATCGTACATCAGACACAACAAAGGCGCGGTCATAGAAGATCCGCGCCTTTGTTGTGTGCCTATAAACCGTTTTTAAGACTTAGGCAGCAATACCTTCACGCCAAGCGGTAGAAGATTTGCAAGTCTTACAAATACGTTCGCCAGGCCATTCGCTGACAAATTTTTCGCGGCACTTTAGACAGTTACGTTTTTTCTTTTCATATATCCGGTCTGAAACCGGCTTAGTATTGGACTGATCGCTCATTCATCCCTCCGTAGGATCCGGCATCTTACACCTTACGAACCGTAGTCCTAGGCAATAGATAGTTTTCTAACCTCTTCCACAGACGATAATGGAAGAAACTGTCTCCAAGGCTCGTCAAGAGCCATCACAACCCGACACACCCCTTTTTAGGGAAGTCATATGCTACAGCTCCATAAGAACTAGAGTTCGATTCTCATACAGTATAACATAAATTTATGCTTTGAGATCGTGGCGATTCCGACAATTTGCTACGCAGAGACGACGGTAGCTAGGAACGGAATGGAGACACACCCAAGGCGCTTTGTGCAATGCACACATACTAAATAGTGTAGTTGAGAAAAAAAATCAACAGCCGTCGTGTAAAATCTGACATGTCAACGTATTTTTCAGTCGTTTTTTTATAATATATCAATGAAACGATACAATTTGCGTCATTCCCCCATACCCATCAACGCTATCATGAGCTCTAACTATAACTTTCTTTGGCACTTCTCCGCTTTGTTGAGTAGATTTAGGATTTCAAATAGAGCATAGATTGATTATCTGGAATGGATGATTGTCTAATTTTGAGTTTGAAGTATTCGGTATCCTTGATGCCTCTGGCTCGCTTACGGATCATTCCTATACTGACATTACCAGCCTCTATCCTGGCGCTTGTGAGCTTGTGTTTGGCGTAGTTGCAGATGCCCACACAATGTTTCCGTAGGGATTTCGCGAACTTTTTTAGATAGAGCATCTGTGACTGATCTGCTATCAGGCACCAACGTTCCAGTTGCTCCGCCATCGCCTCAAATGAAGCGGCACTCCACAGCAGCTGAAGCTGTTCTTTCAAGACGTAAAGTGCATTCAGGTTGCTATTGCTCTCCAGCAACCTTTGCAGCTTGTCACTTTGTTTTTCACTCAACTTATCCGCATTTTTGAGCAACAGATAATGTGTCCCTTTCATCAACTCTTTACCACTTGGATCGGCCTTTCTGAACTCAAGTCGACGCTGATTATGGATAGCTTTGCTGTAGTTTTTCATGACGTGGAAACGGTCAAATACTATGTCGGCCAACGGCAAGGACTCTCTGACAGCCTTTTGGTAGGCAGGCCCCATATCCATCGCTACGGCCTTTATTTTGCAGGCTGTATCTGGTTGCAGTTGTTTCAAAAACCTTGAAAAAACCTCGGCAGTTCGGCCTGCTTCAACCCAGATCAGATGACCGCCAACCATATCGTAGACCACCGTCATGTAGTCATGACCTTTCGCCCGGGCAACTTCATCTACACCAATATATTCCAAGCCAGTTAGCTCTGCAGGATCAAGCGTAGGGAGAGTTTCAATAAGGTATGCCCTGTCGATATTCTTGACCGTTTCCCATCGTATATCCAAATGTCTGGAAACCGCTTGAATAGACATATGCCGACATAATCCACTGATCAGTCGGCAAAATCGGTGAGTGAAACGGCACCCTTTATCAACAAAATCACACCCCTCAATGCGGCGTTCGCCCTTGTTAATATAAACCTGCGCCATCTCAATCTCGACCACACAAGGATACCCAAAAAGGGGGATGTCGTTTACTTGTCGGCGGACATGCTGGTTGATGCTTCCCTTCTGGCCTGTAGCAGGGTCTATAGCCCTCCTACGCGCGTCTCGGCTGCAGTGAATGACAATCTTAACACCGCCGTCATCCAGTTTAATTTCATTTACACGTTGCCCTTTGAGGCCTAAAATATGCTGCGAGATGTTGATTGTCATATACCTGCTCTATGTAAAGTTATCAGAAACCATACATATCAACAGGTTACTTGGCGGTCGGCATCTTTTTCTACTCAACAAAGCGGAGAAGAGCCCTTTCTTTGTACCAATCGGAATTTCCACACCAGATAAAGACCTTGTAAAGGGTTGCTCGTTTTCGTGGGGATGATGTAGCACTCTGGTTGCGATTATTTTTCCGCTTTCAGAGACGATTTCCCACCTGTTGGCATAGTGATCCCAGCCTGTGTCATCGTGTCGCACGGTTACATTGAACCGCCACAGGCCTTTATTCTCTTTTACCGCCTCTACCAGCACAACATCCGCTTCACCAGCCATGGAGGTTAGCGGGAAAAAGAAAACCGAAAAGGCAATCAAACAAAATCTAAACATAACAATCTCAATTTGCCAAAAATAATAAAAAATAAGAACAGCTAACCAAACTTCAGACGATGCTTAATCCTATAACAGGAGAAAAGAGTGAGGTTTACTCACAAGTTGGTGATAATTTACACAGAACTCATATTGGGATGGCATCACTCTGCCAATCCGTCTCTTATGTTTCAAAACTGGAGCTATCAATTTTAACGCGAATTCACATTCTATTTATGAAATCACTCATTTAACTTCTTTTTTGATTAACTTCTCTTTATCACGCATTTGTGGAACAAACCGTGATTTTCAACTCAACTGGATCTTGCCTTCCCCTTACCCGCAACCCATAATGCGGTCATGTCAGATCTATTTCAAACCTCCTCAGTAAGTGAAACCTCCGAAGATTATTCCGCTAAGGATATTCAAGTTCTGGAAGGCCTCGAGCCTGTCCGGCACCGTCCAGGAATGTATATTGGAGGTAATGATGAACGCGCCATGCACCACTTGGTCGCCGAAGTTCTAGATAATGCGATGGATGAAGCGGTAGCTGGCCACGCCACCCGCATCGACATCGACCTAGGGTTAGATAACCATATTACGATTCGAGACAATGGTCGTGGTATTCCCGTAGATCCACATCCAAAATATACTGACAAATCGGCTCTTGAAGTCATTCTTACGACGCTTCACTCAGGTGCGAAATTCACACAAGATGCCTATGCGACATCGGGTGGTCTGCATGGTGTAGGCGTATCAGTCGTCAACGCCCTGTCTGATATAATGACAGTGGAAGTTGCGCGAGATCGAAAACTATACAAGCAAGAATACAGTAAAGGTCACCCCCAGACCAAGCTTGAGCAAATCGGGAAAACGAATAACCGACGGGGGACAACAATTACATTCCACCCGGATGCGGAAATTTTCGAAGCAGATAGTCATTTTCGGCCGGCTCTTCTGTATAAAATGACGAGATCAAAAGCATACCTGTTTAAAGGTGTGCAAATCAGGTGGACTTGTGATCCTTCGCTTGTTGAGGGAACCAAAATCCCTCCAAGCGAAACTATTCACTTCCCAAATGGGCTCAAAGATTTCATTTCTCTGCAGCTCGGTGAACGCCCGGCCCTTACAGCTGAGTCTTTTGCTGGCGAAGCAGAATTCTCAGACCAACAAGGGCGTCTTGAATGGGCGATATGCTGGCCAAGAGACGAACAAGGTTTTGTAAATTCTTATTGTAATACCATTCCGACCCCTGATGGCGGCAGCCACGAAAGTGGGATGCGGACCGGATTACTACGTGGTCTAAAAGCTTATGGCGAACTCACAGGCGTCAAAAAAGCAGCCCAAATCACCGGTGACGATCTTTTAAATGGAAGTATAGCGGTACTCTCGGCCTTTATTCGTGACCCGCAATTCCAGGGACAAACGAAAGACCGACTGGCTACGCCACTTGCAGCGAAGTTAACGGAAGCAACAATTAAAGATCACTTTGATCTATGGTTATCCAGTAATCCAGAAAGCTCACGACTTCTACTAGAGCGAATTATTGAACGTTCTGATGACCGGTTACGACGTCGCCTTGACCGTGAAACCAGTAGGAAAACAGCAACCCGTAAGGTAAGGCTTCCAGGGAAGCTATCTGATTGCAGCAATAATAAATCTCTCGACACAGAAATCTTCCTTGTGGAGGGAGATTCTGCTGGAGGGTCTGCCAAACAAGCGCGCGATAGAAAAACCCAGGCAATTCTACCTCTTCGGGGTAAAATCTTAAACGTCGCCTCTGCAACCCCGGATAAAATTAAAGCAAATCAGGAGATTGCAGATATCTCTCTTGCTCTTGGCTGTGGTACCAAAGGTCATTTTGACAAGGAAAAACTACGATACGAACGCATCATCATAATGACGGATGCGGACGTAGATGGCGCGCATATCGCCTCCCTTCTCATGACATTCTTTTACCAGGAAATGCCTGGCCTGATTGAAAGCGGACACCTTTACCTCGCCCAACCTCCTCTATACCGCCTCACCCAAGGCAGTAAAACAGTCTACGCAATGGATGATGAACATAGAGAAGAACTAGAGAAAAAAGAGCTAACTGGACGGGCCAAAATCGAGGTGAGCCGCTTCAAAGGCCTTGGAGAAATGCCTCCGCGCCAACTTAAAGAAACCACCATGGATCCGACAAAGAGAACTTTGCTAAGAGTTAGTATCCATAATGATGACGAATTTGATCCCGCTGAAAGCCAAAGAGATGCTGCGGACCGGGTAAACTGCTTAATGGGTAAAAAACCGGAGTTACGGTTTAATTTTATCCAGGAGAATGCCCAGTTCGTTTCTGATATCGATATTTAGCGCCAAAGGACATACTAGGCTCTAAATCTCAAAGAAATCTTATTAAGCATCGGCTGACATTTTGATCAGCCGATGCTTTTTTTATACCAGGACTTAAAGTCAAACTTCACCCTAAAGTTGCCTCTTTTCAGTCACAAACAACCTCTGTTTTGGCACAAAAGCACGCCATAAGAAGAACAGACAGCATGTATTTCTTCAACCGACTTCGACAGATGGCAGGGCCGTGGCATGTTAACCAAATCAAACAACGTTTCAGAAACACAGAAACATCTCCGTAACAATTCTAAAGGTATTTTTACCTCGTTTCTGGCTGCTCTATCGATGCTGGCAATATCGACATCGCAAGCGGAAATCACAACGAACTCAATTCTTTCATTACAAGCAGAAAATCCCTCCCTCGTAACTCCAAACGATATAAAACGAGGCTCATTGCTTTTAAAATCGACTGAAGTCGGAAAAATGGTAGAGGCCCTTCAACTTGCCACAAATGTTGAAATCGATGTCAGCGGCCCAATCGCAAGAACGAAAGTCACTCAACGCTTTAGAAATCCCTCTGATGGTTGGGTAGAGGGCACTTACGTCTTTCCCTTACCTGAAAACTCTGCGGTTGATACTCTTAAGATGCAAATAGGTGACCGTTTTATTGAAGGCATCATCAAACCTAAGGACGAAGCCAAAAAAATATATGAAAAAGCTAAACGAGAGGGAAAGAAAGCAAGTCTGGTAGAGCAACTTAGGCCCAATATGTTTACAAACTCTGTCGCTAACATTGGGCCTGGTGAAATCATTGTTGTACAAATTGAATACCAGGAAAGCGTAAAACAATCGAACGGCCTGTTTTCTCTTCGTTATCCAATGGTGGTCGCCCCACGTTATAGCCCCAAGCCACGTGTCATCGAAACAGTTACTTTCGATGACAATGAAGCCTCAGAAAGTAACGGCTGGGGAATTGTAAACGATCCAGTCCCTGATAGAGACAAGATCACGCCGCCAGTGCTTGACCCTGCAAAATCAGCCAAAACAAATCCCGTTTCTTTAACAATGAAACTTTCCGCAGGCTTTCCAATTGGCAAAATAAAAAGCCCAAATCATAACGTTACCGTGGACTATGATTCTAAAAATCAAGTTACGGTCTCCCTTGCGGACGAAATCGTTCCTGCCGATCGGGATTTTGAAATAACGTGGAATGCAAAAAAGAACTTAGAACCCAGAGTTGCCCTCTTTAAGGAGAAAACAAGCAAAGGCGAATTTGTTCTCGTGTTTGTAACACCCCCTAATTTAGAAAACCTGCAAGAAAATAACTTTCAAGCAAGCCCCAGAGAAGTAATCTTTGTAATAGATAATTCAGGATCAATGTCTGGACCATCGATGAGACAAGCAAAAGACAGCTTGTTATTCGCGTTGGATAAGCTGACAAATAAAGATCGATTTAACATCGTTCGCTTTGATGACACCCACGAGATCTTGTTTTTGTCTGCAGTCGCAGCCAATCAGGAAAACATAAGTACAGCGGAAAAGTTTGTTTCTTCTCTGGAGGCGGATGGAGGAACAGAAATGCTTCCGGCCCTAAAAGCAGCTCTTAATGATAACACCCCCAATGACACTCAATTTTTACGGCAGATAATCTTCCTAACAGATGGCGCCATAGGTAACGAACAGGAGATGTTTGATACCATCGTAAAACAACGCGGACGCTCACGTATCTTCACCGTAGGTATCGGCTCTGCGCCTAACAGCCACTTTATGAACCGCGCATCAGAATTCGGACAAGGGACTTTCACTCATATTGGTTCAGAACAGCAAGTAAAAGAGCGCATGAATGAGCTGTTCCACAAACTCGAAAACCCAGTGATGAAGAATTTAATCACGAAATGGACGGATACACGGCATGTGGAAACCAGCCCATCATCATTGCCCGATCTTTATAGCGGAGAGCCTATTGTCCTTACGGCGAGATCTGATCATTTCAGTGGTTCACTTGAAATTTCGGGCCGCTTCAATAACCAACCCTGGACGATAAAACTGCCATTGGACAAAGCCGCAGAGGGTAGTGGTATTGATAAACTATGGGCAAGAAGAAGAATTGCGGAATATGAAGGACAATACTTTCTAAATGACGACTGGAGCTCACTGGATAAATCGATCACAAAAACAGCCCTCGATTTCCATCTTATAAGCAGGTTAACCAGCCTCGTTGCTGTTGATGTAACACCTTCTCGTCCACAAGGAAAAAAACTGGGAAGCCAGGAACTTCCTCTCAACCTCCCCCATGGCTGGGATTTCAATAAAGTGTTCGGAGAAGGATATAGTGAACCTACAAAATCGCACCAGGATGCATCCCTTAACCAAGCCAATAGTTTAATTTCTGTAAAACCAACGCAAGTAGCTACGAATGTTACGAGTACAAAATCTGTCCCACTACCATCCACGGCTACCACAGCGGATCTCAAGATCTTCGCTGGAATGATCCTACTCCTGCTCTCTATCTTACTACTCTTTATCGCACGAAAGTATAAGCTGGCTACGAATAGAGAAGCCTGATGTTTTCCTTGAAAACTATTGAAAATAAATATGCTGGAGGAGCCCTCAAGCTCCTCCTTATTATCCTCCCAATAATTGGCACACTTCTCATCGGCCAGGGATTATATATTAAAGCGAAAGCAAGCCTTGCTCAGGTTTTACTGGAAAATGCTTGGCAGGAAACCATCGACACAGGTCAAACAACGAAAGCCTGGTCCTGGGCAGATACTTTCCCCGTAGCAGCAATCGAAATCCCAGGACGAGGTGACGGACGCATAATCGCTCTGGATGGGAGCAGCGGTGAGGCCCTCGCTTTTGCTCCTGGCCACCTCCACAATACGGCTGAACCCGGCCAAATTGGCACCGCCATTTATGCAGCACACAGAGACACCCATTTTGCTTTTTTAAAAGATGCAATCAAGGGGGATGCGGTTGAGATTACTGACAGAAAAGGGACCATACACAGATATCAGGTAGATAATTTGCGTATCGCACCCTGGGATCAATCCGGGATTATTACTAACCTGAATGATAAACGGGTAGCTCTGGTAACTTGTTGGCCATTTGAAGCAAAAACCCCTGGTCCCTTAAGATATATTGTCGAGGGCATACTTATCGAATAGGGGTTATTTACGCAGGCCTCTCAAGCCATTTCCCTAACGCCTTATTCACAATCTCAGGCTCTTCGACATTTGACAGGTGCCCACAGTTTTCAACAACAAGGAGTTCTGCTCCTGAAAGCTCTGTATGAATTTCCTCAGAGCAGTCGAGCGGTGTAATCAGATCTTGGCGACCACAAATGATTTGTACCGGGCAATTTATATTAGCCAGTATGTCTAGATGGCTTTCCCGATCCAATATCGCCGTCTGCTGCTTTACAAAAGCTGCCTGACCAACCTCCTCTGCCATTTTATAAATTTCCCCGGTAAGCACCGTATCGTTCATACGATCAGGGTGAATAAGCAACGGCATAAGATGAGGCGTAACCCCTTTGAACTTTCCGCGCCCGGCAAGGGCAAGTAGCCCCCTTCTTTTTCTTTTTTGTTCTGGGCTATCCGCACGTGCTTTCGTATCAACCAGTGCCAGACGTTTCACCCTTTCCGGGGCAATTCGCATAATTTCAAGTGAAACGTATCCCCCCATGGATAAACCAACAAGGTTGAACTTACCTCTCACACTCTTCAATACTGAAAGCGCCAGCTTTTCAATGCTGTCTTCCTGGGTGAGATCGGGAACTTCGCACACATAATTATCTTTGAAGAACGAGATTTGGGGAGCCCAAAGGCGCTCGTTACACAATAAGCCTGGCATTAACACCAAGCGTTCTTTTTCAGACATAAATTTACTTAGCTACCTTCAATAAGTTAGATAGGGCCTTAAACTCAGGTGTCCCCGCCTTTTTCAACATCTCAAACATAACCATCTCGCTAGACACAACTTCTGCTCCTGAACGGATCATTCGCTCAAGTCCAAGTCGTTTATTTTCTTCTGTCCGGGATCCAACTGCATCTGAAACAACAAAAACATCATAACGCTCATCAAGAAGCTGTAGGACTGTCTGCATGACGCATACATGTGTTTCTGTACCTGTAACAATTACCTGCCTGCGCCCAGAAGCTTTCAAAGCCTCCATAAAGGGAGCACATCCGACAGAACTAAAGGAGAGCTTTTCAAACACGTTATCTGAGCTATAAAGCCCTTTAAAAATCTCAAGAGTATGACCTAATCCCTTTGGATATTGCTCTGTCACCAGGACCGGTATTGATAACTCACGAGCAGTTTTCAGAACCAAACCATTGGCATCAAGGACCTTGTCAAGATTGTGAATTGCTGGCGCTAATCTTTCCTGTACATCTATGACCACAACAACCGAGTTCTCAGCATCCATCAACATTTCAGTAATCCAATTTAAAACAAAGAATGATAATTATTTAAGCATGTTGGCTTTGCTTAAGAAGAGTAAAAAACAATGAAATTTTTAACATACAAAATGAACCTATACATTTTTTCACCATAAAACGTAGTAAAAATTGACTTTTTCAAAGCATTCCGTATTATGCGCACGTCACTTCAGGAAGGCACGCGCTGATTTCAGTGTATTGCTGCTTTTTATGACTATCGCTCAAACGCACTAAGGAATACATGAGCTTCTCTGATCTTGGATTAAATCCAAAGCTCCTGCAGGCCGTCGAGGAAGTCGGGTATACGACACCTACGCCTATTCAGGAACAAGCAATCCCCTACGTATTAATGGGTCGTGATGTTATGGGCGTAGCCCAAACAGGGACAGGCAAGACTGCTTCGTTCACGCTTCCTATGATCGAAATGCTGTCCACGGGTCGAGCACGCGCTAGAATGCCTCGCTCTTTGATTTTGACACCAACGCGGGAACTTGCACACCAGATTTCGGAAAACTTCGAAAACTACGGCAAGTATAGCAAACTAAGTAAGGCTCTCCTTATTGGAGGAACTTCCTTTGCTGAGCAAACAAAGTTACTTGAGCGCGGCGTAGATGTACTTATCGCTACGCCTGGTCGCCTTTTGGACTTGTTTGAACGCGGTAAGATCATGCTCATTGACACCAAGCTTCTGGTGATCGATGAAGCAGACCGGATGCTTGACATGGGGTTCATACCTGACGTTGAGAAGATCGTCTCCTTGTTGCCGCCTTTACGTCAGACATTGTTCTTTTCTGCAACGATGGCACCTGAGATCAAAAAACTTTCTGATAAGTTTTTGAGTAATCCAAAAGAAATCTCAGTATCCAAGCCGGCTTCTACCGCAGAAAATGTTCAGCAAACGATCATTAAAATCGATGGTGGCGCCAAAGAAAAGCGCGAAGCCTTGCGTCAGATTATGGCTGGTGAAGGCGAAATTCAGTCTGCAATTCTTTTCTGCAATCGTAAAAAAGATGTGGATATTCTTAACAAATCACTAAATGTGCATGGCTATTCCGCCGCTGCATTGCATGGTGATATGGCCCAGTCTTCCCGCATGGAAACTCTTAATGAATTCAAAGAAGGCAAAGTTAAACTGCTTTGCTGTTCTGATGTTGCTGCACGCGGACTAGATATCCCAGCCGTATCTCATGTTTTCAATTTTGACGTTCCAATCAATCCCGAAGACTATGTACATCGTATTGGTCGTACTGGACGAGCTGGACGCGATGGGAAAGCTTTTACCATCGCGACTATTGAGGATTACAAAGCACTTAAAAATGTGTTGAGTACTATCCATACAAATGTTCCAGTCGTATCACTAGAAGGCTTTGAAAGCTGGTCGGACGAAGAAGCTGCATCCCTTAAAGGACGCCGTCGCAGACGCCCGACTAAATCCAGTAGCTCAGCCAAACCGGAAGCAAAAGAAGCCAAGCCAAGAGGGCGTCGGAAAAAAGTTGAAACTGTACCTGACGAAACAACAGCTGACACATCGGCTGTTGAAGCGGTAACTTCTTCGGCTCCGAGGCAGGATGAAAAGCGGGCAGAAAGAAAAACTACTCGCACTCCTCGCCGTAAAACAAAACCGACAGCTGTAATTGGCGAAAGAGAACCTTCTTCTGAACCAAGTAATCCGACGAGTTCTTTTGGTGACCACACACCAGCTTTCATTTTACGTGAAGCCAAGGTTGCTTAAATAACGTAGCTAATTTTGTTCATATGATTAGTATTTAAAAGGCGGCTCTTGTAGCCGCCTTTTTTAGTCCATACGAATTATTTCGTGAACAAAAGATACAACTAACTATTGTCACTCCCTCAAAGAGTGATAGTTTATCTTCATACGCAATTTACAATTTGCACACCAACTTTTAGGACGACCGATTTTAGTGGGCGTCCACCCCTTACACATATCGCCTTTGAAGAGACAGAGATTTGAATAATCGACTGGGTATTCCCTATTCACTATTTTATATATTCGTTTTCATGACGATGGGGGTTATTCTAGTCTTTTGGCCTGTTTGGCTTGAAACCAAAGGATTGTCCAAATCTGAAATTGGCTGGATACTATCACTCCCCCCCTTTCTTATGGTGTTTATATCCCCCTTAATTGCCTATCTTTCGGAAAAAAGCGGGCGTAGCAGAACCGTACTTTTCCTAACAGCCCTGGTATCCTCTTCCTTCTTTTTATGCTTTTACTTTTCCAGTAGTTTTTATTCTTTCTTGTTTCTACAGGCAGGCGCCTCTTGCTGCTTTCTCTCCCTTATCCCCCTTGGCGATAGTCAAACCCTAAAAGCTGTTAGACTATACGACCTCAATTATGGGCGTATAAGGCTGTGGGGATCACTGTCATTTATCGCCACAAGTTTTGGTGTAGGCTACGTTCTGGACCTTATGGGGATTGATTGGACCCTATGGCTTATTCTTTGCGCTTTACTAACGGTCGCTCTTTTCAGTTTTTTCCTTCCCAGTCTCCCTACCGAACAAGATAAAACACCCGGTAATCCTAGGATATTTCTAAAAAAACCATCGTTTCTGATATTTATCTTAGGCGCAGGAATGATAATCGGCAGTCACGCTGCTTATTATGCCTTTGGTTCTCTCTACATGATATCATTGGGTTACAGTAAGACCTTGATTGGTTTCATTTGGGCATTTGGCGTTATTGCAGAAGTCATCTTGTTCGCTTTCAGCAACAAACTTTTTAAAAGCGCAAGATCTCTTCACCTTATTCTTATTGGGTCTGTTGCCGGTATAATCAGATGGGGAGCTCTTGGGTTTGATGATTCTATGGTCGTCATTATTGGCATCCAAATTCTCCATGCCCTTACTTTTGGGGCTACCCATCTGGGGTCAATGTCTTTCATATCCCGACACGCCCCCAAAAATGTCGCAGCTTCGGCTCAAAGCATATATTCCAGTATCGCCAATGGTCTGATGATGGGGGTGGCCATATTAATCTCGGGACGCCTTTACGATATAGATCCTTCTTACGCATTTTTAGGCATGGCCCTGCTTGCGGGAACTGGCGGTTTGATCATTCTTACGTTGAGCAAGTTTATCCCCCCAAGCAAAGCCCCTCCCGCAGAGGAATACACCCACCAGGAACTCCCTTAACAGGAAAGCCCGATTTTCAATAATTAAAAGCCAGGGTGAAAAGAGTGACAAAGGTTAATATCTATAAAGCGAATTCATCGGATGCAGAGGCTATCAGTGAGTGTGTTTATGCTCTACTCACCGAGCTTGGAATGGGATCGGCTATACCCGAACGAGCTGATATCAAAGAAAAATTCACCAAACTGATGGCTCTTCTCCGCTTTGTTGAGTAGAAAAAGATGCCGACCGCCAAGTAACCTGTTGATATGTATGGTTTCTGATAACTTTACATAGAGCAGGTATATGACAATCAACATCTCGCAGCATATTTTAGGCCTCAAAGGGCAACGTGTAAATGAAATTAAACTGGATGACGGCGGTGTTAAGATTGTCATTCACTGCAGCCGAGACGCGCGTAGGAGGGCTATAGACCCTGCTACAGGCCAGAAGGGAAGCATCAACCAGCATGTCCGCCGACAAGTAAACGACATCCCCCTTTTTGGGTATCCTTGTGTGGTCGAGATTGAGATGGCGCAGGTTTATATTAACAAGGGCGAACGCCGCATTGAGGGGTGTGATTTTGTTGATAAAGGGTGCCGTTTCACTCACCGATTTTGCCGACTGATCAGTGGATTATGTCGGCATATGTCTATTCAAGCGGTTTCCAGACATTTGGATATACGATGGGAAACGGTCAAGAATATCGACAGGGCATACCTTATTGAAACTCTCCCTACGCTTGATCCTGCAGAGCTAACTGGCTTGGAATATATTGGTGTAGATGAAGTTGCCCGGGCGAAAGGTCATGACTACATGACGGTGGTCTACGATATGGTTGGCGGTCATCTGATCTGGGTTGAAGCAGGCCGAACTGCCGAGGTTTTTTCAAGGTTTTTGAAACAACTGCAACCAGATACAGCCTGCAAAATAAAGGCCGTAGCGATGGATATGGGGCCTGCCTACCAAAAGGCTGTCAGAGAGTCCTTGCCGTTGGCCGACATAGTATTTGACCGTTTCCACGTCATGAAAAACTACAGCAAAGCTATCCATAATCAGCGTCGACTTGAGTTCAGAAAGGCCGATCCAAGTGGTAAAGAGTTGATGAAAGGGACACATTATCTGTTGCTCAAAAATGCGGATAAGTTGAGTGAAAAACAAAGTGACAAGCTGCAAAGGTTGCTGGAGAGCAATAGCAACCTGAATGCACTTTACGTCTTGAAAGAACAGCTTCAGCTGCTGTGGAGTGCCGCTTCATTTGAGGCGATGGCGGAGCAACTGGAACGTTGGTGCCTGATAGCAGATCAGTCACAGATGCTCTATCTAAAAAAGTTCGCGAAATCCCTACGGAAACATTGTGTGGGCATCTGCAACTACGCCAAACACAAGCTCACAAGCGCCAGGATAGAGGCTGGTAATGTCAGTATAGGAATGATCCGTAAGCGAGCCAGAGGCATCAAGGATACCGAATACTTCAAACTCAAAATTAGACAATCATCCATTCCAGATAATCAATCTATGCTCTATTTGAAATCCTAAATCTACTCAACAAAGCGGAGAAGTGCCAAAATGATCAAAGAAGACCAAGGCTTTCATACATATCTTGCACAGGATAATTTGGCTAATGTTATAGGTCTTCTCACTCTCCATGAAACAGATGCACTCTTTTCAAAGTCTCCATTTGCAGAAATTATGGAATTTTATGTAGCACCTGCATATCGATCCAAAGGTATAGGTAAGGTACTCTTAAAAGCGGCAGAAGATTACGCAAGAGAAATTGGTTGGAGCTCCTTAACATTAAACGCTCCACCTATAAATATCTCCCCCGCTACGATAAAATTTTATGAACGCGAAGGCTTTACCCACAAGGGCCCCTATATGGGTAAGAAACTATAAAAAAATCATTACTCCGTTGAATACTATAGTATGCTGATCTACTATATAGATATTAATTCGTACAAATAAGTACCGGAGTTAGTGTGTTGAAAACACAAAGAATTGTTTACCTTTTCACAATTGTCGCCTCCCTTCTTTTACTTAAAATCAGTTTTGCAGATACTCCCATAAGACCCGTCAAAATGGCGTGTAGCCCCTTTCCTCCTTTTAAAATTGAAGATCCGCAAAAAGGTCGCAAAGGTATTGACATTGATATCATGCTTGAAATTTTTGCATTATCAGGAAGACAGGTTGAATACGCTTTTTACCCATGGAAACGGGCGGTCAAGCTTGTTGAATCAGGAAAGGCTGATGGTTTGTGTGGTTGCTCCTACCATCCCGACAGAGAAAAACTCTTTAAATACTCTGATATCGTAGGCCAACACAGTCAGGGTGTGTTTCTTGCGGATGGTGTAGAGCTTGGCGAATTTAATTCCGTTAATGATCTCCAAGGTCTCTCCCTAGCTACGGTCCGAGGCTACACCGTACACAAAGAACTGGAAGAAGCAGGAATAAAAGTCCATGAATCCAGTGGTGATGAAGAGTTACTTCTCATGCTCCAAAACAAACGGGTCGATGCCGTTTACAGTTACCGTGATATATTTTTGTACACCTTAGCTCACAGTGGAAAAGGCGGTCACATTAATTACAGAGAATTGGTAAGCCACCCCTATTACTTCTGCTTCTCGAACAAGCCAACTGACATTGACGAAATATTGGGTGAGCTCAATCGGGGATTACGTACCATTAGGTACAATGGAACCTATGATAAAATATGGGCAAACTATCAATAATTATACCCACAAAAAAGGCTCTGAAAATCAGAGCCTTTTGGAAATTATGCAGAAATTCTGTATTTACTTAGTTCCGTAAATACGGTCACCCGCGTCACCAAGACCCGGAACGATATAACCATGATCGTTCAGTTTTTGATCAACTGATGCTGTAAAGACAGGCACATCCGGATGTCCTTTTCGAAACTCTTCAAGACCTTCAGGTGCCGCAAGCAGGCAGAGGAATTTGATGTTTTTTGCCCCATCTTTTTTCAGGCGATCAATCGCAAATACTGCTGTATGGCCCGTTGCCAACATAGGATCAACCACAATTACCTCACGATCCCCCATATCCGTTGGAACCTTGTAATAGTATTCAACCGCTTCAAGAGTATCGGGATCACGATACAGACCAACATGTCCCACGCGCGCAGACGGAAGTAAGTCCATCATACCATCAAGAATACCATTGCCGGCACGAAGTATCGAAATGAAGCAAGGTTCCAAATCACGTAAAACAGGGCACATAGCGCGCTCTACAGGTGTTTCAACTTCCCTTTCGGTCAATACGAGGTCTCTGGTAACCTCATATGCCAACAACAAAGAGATTTCTTTCAACAAACGTCTAAAATCCGGCGTCGTTGTATCCTTTGAACGCATTTGGGTAAGCTTGACCTGAACAAGCGGATGATCAACAACGGTCACATTAGCGGTCATGGGAATACCCTTTATCTATGGTGTTTCTTTTGAATAATTATCCTTTTTATTTACCCCTTCGCATCCAATCTGTCGAGCCCCGCCAGCCTTGAACCGCTAATATTTTTATCAGCAAGTAAATTTTTTATAAACACCAAAGCCTAAAAGCATAAATAATACTTCCCTCTAAAGATGCATTTAAAAGGTGACAATTGGTCGCGACAATAATAATTGGCTTTCACTAAGGGTTTGTCATCATTATATTTTCCAATAATCTCTCGAAATCATGACATTTTCAAAACAAACAATAAGCAAAAAAAACTACTAAAAAGAGGTTGCAATTTTGTTTATTTGAGCTATTTAAAAAATCGGACTAAAATGGTCTGGTATGGAGAAAAGCTATGTTCCGCCTTACGCGATTAACAGATTATGCCGTTGTTGTGCTTGGACAGATGTCCCTGCAGCACGAACGCATTGTAACGGCCCCCCAGTTAGCAGAAGAAACTGGGCTGCCTTTACCGACTGTTGCCAAAATTTTAGGGCTACTCTCCAGACAAGGACTAATTACTTCTTTGCGCGGTGCTGGGGGCGGCTACCTTAGTCATCAGGACGCAAAAGAAATCACAGTCGCTGATATCATTCAATCAATTGAGGGCCCGATTGCCTTAACTGCCTGTGTTGAGGGAGCCGTTGATAATTGCTCGGTAGAAACCATGTGCCCCATGCGGGGCAACTGGAACAGAGTGAATCAAGTAGTGGCGAATGCCTTAAAGACGGTGACCCTCGCCGATATGATTGATTTTGAAAATAATTTTATAGTAGATAAACAAAAATCGGACGTGAGCTCAGCCAAGCTCAACTGATGTTTTACAAAAAATAAGTCCGGTAGGAGAGTACAAAAATGGCTGCAACCCAAGAAACAGTTGAACAAGTCCAAAACCTTGAGATGGACAAATACAAATATGGATTTGTCACAGATATCGAAACTGAAAAAGCCCCGAAAGGCCTAAGTGAAGATACTGTACGTTTTATCTCGGCTAAAAAGAACGAACCGGAATGGATGTTGGAATGGCGCCTTAAGGCATATCGCCTTTGGCTGACAATGCCTGAACCCAAATGGGGAAAACTGGATCTTCCAGAGATCGATTATCAAGAATCTTACTACTACTCTTCACCAAAGAGTATGGAAGATCGTCCACAAAGCCTTGATGAAGTAGACCCAGAACTTCTGCGTACTTACGAAAAACTTGGTATTCCGATCAAAGAACAGGAAGTTCTCGCGGGCGTTG
Source organism: Kiloniella sp. (assembly GCF_965205715.1). Lineage (GTDB taxonomy): Bacteria > Pseudomonadota > Alphaproteobacteria > Kiloniellales > Kiloniellaceae > Kiloniella. The sequence continues at coordinate 251,315 of NZ_CBDBHW010000002.1, forward strand.
CAGTTGATTACGTATTTGATTCTGTATCTGTTGCAACAACGTTTCGTAAACAATTACTGGATGTTGGAGTCATTTTCTGCCCGATATCAGAAGCTATCCAAGAATACCCTGAGCTTGTTAAAAAGTATATGGGCTCGGTGGTTCCCCAAGGTGATAACAAACACGCTTGCTTAAATTCAGCTGTGTTCACAGATGGATCTTTTGTTTATATCCCCAAAGGCGTTCGTTGCCCAATGGAGCTATCGACGTATTTCCGTATTAATGAGTTAAATACTGGCCAATTTGAACGCACCCTGATTGTTGCGGATGAAGGATCTTACGTCAGCTATCTTGAGGGGTGTACGGCTCCTCAACGCGATGAAAACCAGTTGCATGCTGCTGTTGTTGAACTCATTACCATGGATGACGCAGAGATTAAGTATTCCACTGTACAGAATTGGTATCCTGGAGACGAAGATGGCAAAGGTGGTATCTTTAACTTTGTGACCAAACGCGGGATCTGTAAGGGCAAAAACTCCAAGATCAGTTGGACCCAGGTCGAAACTGGCTCAGCCATTACCTGGAAATATCCAAGCTGCATTTTACAAGGCGATAACTCCGTTGGAGAGTTCTACTCTGTTGCAATTACCAATGGTCGCCAACAAGCAGATACCGGCACCAAGATGATCCACCTTGGTAAGAACACGACGTCACGCATTATCTCCAAAGGGATTTCGGCGGGTAAGTCACAAAATACTTATCGCGGCTTGGTCCGTGTTGCGGCTAAGGCAGACGGCGCGAGAAACTTCACTCAGTGTGACTCTCTTCTCGTCGGGCAAACCTGTGGCGCACATACGGTGCCTTACATTGAGAGCAAAAACCGCTCAGCCCGCCTTGAACACGAAGCTACGACATCCAAGATCAGTGAAGATCAACTTTTCTATTGTCGCCAGCGTGGTATCTCAGAAGAAGATGCCGTTGGTCTAGTCGTCAATGGCTTCTGCCGTGAAGTATTGCAGGAGCTTCCAATGGAATTTGCTGTTGAAGCACAACAGTTGGTGAAAATCAGTTTGGAAGGCAGCGTCGGATAAAGGTGCGCCATCACGCCTCATAGGGCGGTTAAAACTGAAATCATGAGAATATAAAGAGCAGAGAAATAAAAGATGTTAGAAATTAAAAACCTACACGCTGAAGTCGATGGCAAATCCATTCTTAAAGGCATTGACCTAAACATCAACAAAGGCGAAGTACACGCCATTATGGGCCCAAATGGCTCTGGAAAATCTACTCTGGCAAATGTTCTCGCTGGTCGGGACGATTATGACATCACGGAAGGAAGCGTCTCTTTTGATGGCAAAGACATCTCTGAGCTTGAGCCTGAAGAACGTGCTGGCGAAGGTATCTTCCTTGCTTTTCAATACCCGGTAGAAATCCCTGGTGTAACAAATACAACCTTCCTTAAAGAAGCATTGAACGCACAACGCAAATACCGCGGAGAAGAAGAACTCGGCGGCATGGAATTCGTGAAACTGATCCGAAGCAAAACGAAAGAGCTCGGCATCAAGGACGATATGCTTAAACGTGCTGTGAATGTTGGCTTCTCTGGTGGAGAAAAGAAACGTAACGACATTCTTCAAATGGCCGTTCTTAACCCAAAACTTGCTGTTCTGGATGAAACTGATTCTGGCCTCGATATTGATGCGCTTAAAATTGTTGCTGAAGGTGTAAATAAATTACGCGCTGAAAATAACGCCATTCTGGTGATTACTCACTACCAACGCCTGTTGAACTATATTGTTCCAGATAAAGTACACGTACTTGCTCATGGCAAAATCCAGCGTACTGGCGGCAAAGAACTCGCCCTCGAGCTCGAAGAAAAAGGGTATGCGGATTATCCTGGTGAGGCAGCCTAATGGTTACGCTTGCATCTGATAAAGAGGCATTCATTGCCCAATACGACCAAAGTAAAGATAATCTGCCTGGCTCAGAGATCACTTGGCTTGCAGATTTGCGAGCTAAGAATATCGCTCTTTTTGATCAGGTCGGATTGCCCACGGGTAAAACTGAACTCTGGAAATTTACTAACCTGAATCCCTTGAAAAAGCAGGCATTCTCGGGGCCTTCTCTTCAGGGCCCAGCTTCTGCAAACAATAATGAGTTACCAAGATTGCTCGCAGAAGGCGCCTCTTTCAGGCTTGTATTTATCGACGGCAGTTATTCTGCAGATTTGTCAGATAAGACCCTGCCAGCTGGTGTTTCGGTTCAAAGTCTTGCTTCCGCGATTAAATCTGGTGCCTCTGACCTTGAAACATCAATAGTTTCACGTGATCGTGCAGAAGAACAACCTCTCGTCGCTCTTAATACAGCGCTGATGACAGATGGTAATGTTATAGATATTGCCAAAGATGTCTCTGTGAACCTTCCTATTGAAATTCTTCACATGGGTGGTGGTAAAGCTGAACAATCCTATCATAACCGCAATGTTGTCTCTGTGGGCTCTGGCAGTAAAGTCACGATTATTGAGAACGTTACGGACAGAAGTGATAACGTTTATTTTTCTAACTCAGCAACCGAAGTCTCTGTTGGCGAAAACGCAACTCTCCACCACTATCGGGTTCAAGCCAGCAACAAAGCTGCTTTTCTTGTTTCCTCAACTGAAGCTGTTGTGGATAAGGGCGCCAGTTACGATAACTTCCTTCTAAATACTGGAGCACGACTGTCCCGTACTGAAACGAATGTCAGCCTAATAGCAGAAAATTCATCTTGCCATCTTAACGGGGCCTATATGGGAACTGATGATCAACACTGTGATATGACAACCCGTGTTGATCATAAATCACCTCATACGACATGTGATGAAGTGATTAAAGGTGTACTCGCCGGCAAGGCTCGCGGTGTATTCCAAGGCAAGATTATCGTTCATGAACTCGCTCAGAAAACAGTCGGAAATCAGTCTCACCGCGCGATGTTACTTTCAGATCGCGCAGAAGTTGATGCAAAGCCTGAGCTCGAAATTTTTGCAGATGATGTCATTTGTAGTCACGGCTGCACTTCTGGTCAAATTGATGAAGAACAGCTGTTCTACCTTCGCTCACGCGGCTTGTCCTCTGAGCAGGCTCAATCACTTCTGGTTAATGCTTTTCTCGCCGATGCAGTGGAAGCAGTACAGAATGAAGACTTAAAGGACCTGTTACTGGTCAAAATCGCTGATTGGCTGGAACAGAACCCAAACTAAAAGCCTTATCAAAAAGCTCAGACATATAAGGACACCATGATGAGCGTAGGAAACGCAATAGAAGTAGAAACAGGAAACATCCAAGCAGGAGATAACTCTCTGCAAGCCTTTGATGTCGATCGCATTCGCGAGGACTTTCCTATTCTTCAGCGTGAGATATATGGCCGACCACTCGTCTATTTAGACAGTGCTGCTTCCGCTCAAAAACCCCGTCAGGTTCTAGATCGGATGAACGAAGCCTATGAAACCTATTATTCCAATGTTCACCGTGGGGTCCATAGTCTCAGTCAAGCTTGTACTGAGGCATTTGAATCCGGCAGGACTGCTGCTGCTCGTTTTATAAATGCGGAAAGCCCCGATCAATGCATTCTCACCAAAGGTGCCACAGAAGCTATTAATCTGGTTGCTCAGAGTTATGGTCGTCACTTCTTAAAGGCAGGAGATGAAATTATCATCTCTCATATGGAACATCACTCTAATATCGTTCCATGGCAAATCCTTCGCGATCAAATTGGTATAGAAATTAAGGTTGTTCCCGTAGATGGTGATGCAAACTTCCTTTTCGATGAATACGAGCAGCTCTTCACGCCGAGAACCAAACTAGTCGCGATAACCCACATCTCCAATGCAGTAGGTACGATAACCCCGATTAAAGACATTATCAGGGTCGCCCATGCTCACGGAGCCAAGGTTCTTGTCGATGGGTGCCAGGCAGCTCCTCATGCCCATATCGACGTTCAAGATCTTGATCCAGACTTCTACTGCTTTTCTGGTCACAAAGTTTATGGACCAAGCGGTATTGGCGTACTTTATGGAAAAGCCGATCTGTTGAATTCGATGCCACCCTATCAGGGGGGTGGAGAAATGATTGATCTCGTTACCTTTGAAAAAACAACTTTCAAAGAGATTCCTCATCGCTTTGAAGCTGGCACTCCCGCCATTGTTGAAGCAATTGGTCTTGGCGCCGCCATTGAATACATAGAAGCTCTCGGTAAAGAGAATATAGCCGCACATGAAAATGGCATACTCGCCTACGCGACTGAACGCTTGAGCCGAATTCAAGGTCTCACGATCATTGGCCGCGCAAAAGAAAAAGCCAGCATCCTTTCATTCACAATGGAAGAAGCCCATGCCCACGACATAGGCACCATTCTTGATCGCCGTGGCGTAGCAGTGAGAGCTGGGCACCATTGTGCACAACCTCTCATGCAGCGCTTTGATCTCCCTGCTACAGCGCGTGCTTCCTTTGGGATATACAACACACGCGCAGAGGTTGATGCTTTGGCCGATGCTCTGGAAAAAGTTAGGGAGCTCTTTAGCTAATGTTTGATGACGGCAAAAGCTTAACCGACTTCCTCCCAAAAGCAGAAGAAGGTTTTAAAGCGAACGCTGGCTCTCCTCTGATTGAAGGCACAGCACTTGCGAATAAAGGGGCCATTATTGATGCCTTCCAGTCAGTTCACGATCCTGAGATACCAGTCAATATCTATGATCTCGGCCTGATCTATGGTCACGATATGGATGATAAAGGAACCGTGGAAGTCAGTATGACACTCACCGCACCTAACTGTCCTGTTGCCGGAGAGCTTCCTTTACAAGTTGCTCAGGCCGTTGCTGCTGTTGAGGGTGTTGGTGAAGTCACTGTGACTCTCACATGGTCACCACCCTGGAACAAAAATATGATGAGTGACGATGCCCAACTTGCCCTAGGGTTATTCATGTAGGGACTTTAATATTTAGGGATAACACCCTACTTAATATATAGTATGCCCGTAAACGTATTGACGAAGAGATTTTAAACCGATGATGCCCAAACTCATCACCCTTACAGATGCAGCCGCTGAGCGCGTAAAAACCCTTATGGACCAAAGCACCGATGAAGCTGTCCTCGGGCTTCGTGTCGGCATCAGCACCAAAGGTTGCTCAGGACTTAGTTACGTTGTCGAATACGCAAAAGAACAGAAGAAATTTGAAGATATTGTCGAAGATAAGGGTGTAAAAATCTTTATCGAGCCGACCGCCGTTATGTATCTAATTGGCTGTGAAATGGATTTTGTAACAGATAAATTCCAAAGCTCATTTGTATTCAACAACCCCAACGAAGCAGGTCGGTGCGGTTGCGGCGAAAGTTTTCATGTCGCCCCTGAAAGTAACAAAGCCGAACTTATCACTTAACACCCGAGACAAAACGTATATTAACCAGGCTACAGTTTTTCTGCGTCCTTAAAGACAACATCAACAATAGCCTGATATTTGAAGAATCTGGTCAATATCTACTGATTTCTCAAGATGTAGAGCCAACTCATCTAGTGTCGTCTCAATTTCATTCTCAAACAACACCGTGCTGGCTTCTCTATTTCTTATTCTTGAGAGAAAAGCAGATCTGAAGTTATCAGAAGCAAACAAGCCGTGAAGGTAACAGCCGGATATTTGCCCAGCGTTATAACTCACGCCTTCATCTTTATCACCTAAAGAAAGCATTGGGGATACATCTACAGCACTTTCATGCACCGTAGTTACACCTACATGCATTTCATAACCAGATACTTCCTCAGTACTAAGCACATCAATACCAGATACTTTGATAAGAGTTTTATCAGAAGTTAATACTGTCTCAACTGGCAATAAATTTAAACCCTGTATTGATTTTATATCGCCCTCTATACCCTCAGGGTCAGATACGCTCTGGCCCATCATTTGATAACCACCACATATTCCCAACACCTGGCCTCCCCTACGAACATGTGCAGCGAGATCAATATCCCACCCCTGTTGTCTGAGAAAAGCGAGGTCTGCAATCGTTGCTTTTGATCCCGGGAGTATAACTAAATTTGTATTCGCAGGAATTACTTCACCTGGGTGAATAAAGATAAGCTCCACATCTGGCTCAGCAATTAGAGGATCAAAGTCATCAAAATTGGAAATCCGGGAAATGAGCAATACCGCTATACGTATGAGCCCATCCTCCTCCCCCCGCTCTTGATGAGAGGCCGATTGAACACTCACGGCATCTTCGTCTGGTAATTTTCGAGCCTGGTGAAAAAATGGAATGACTCCAAGGGATGGAAAACCGCTTTTTTCCTCTATTATTTTGATCCCAGACTTAAAAAGATTAATGTCTCCACGGAATTTATTTATCAAAATTCCTTTTATACGTTCTTTTTCGTCGGGCTGAATGAGCTCACCAGTTCCAACAATAGAAGCAATCACACCACCACGATCGATATCACCAATAAGAATAACAGGTATATCAGCAGCTTCTGCAAACCCCATGTTCGCAATATCACCGCTTCTTAAATTCACCTCAGCAGGACTACCTGCGCCCTCTACCAGTATAATATCTGCCCCCTCTCCAAGCCGTGAAAAGCTTTCGAGCACGGTAGGCATCAATTCATGACGCTTCTGCCAATAATTTCCAGTATTCGTATTTCCCCAAATTTTTCCCTGGACAATAACCTGGGATCCAAGATCTGTTTGAGGCTTTAGTAATACGGGATTCATATCAGTAGAGGCTTCTACTCGACATGCTCTTGCCTGCAAGGCCTGTGCACGTCCGATCTCTCCCCCCTCAGAAGTCACAGCTGCATTATTAGACATATTCTGAGGTTTGAAAGGTCGTACACTTAATCCTCGATTACTTAGGGCGCGTGCAAGGCCAGCAACTAATAAGGATTTACCGACATCAGAGCCCGTTCCCTGAAACATGATAGCTACTGCCAAGTTACCCTCGCCATTTTATTAGGAGTAAAAACAAATATATACTTGGGTATTTTAATTCCCAGCTCTATTAACTTGAATCACATCAATATCCAAGTTCTCATTGAAATTGTCACTCATCTTAATCAGCCGAACAGCTTCGCATGTATTTCTCTCAAACAATTATGAACAGATACATAAAATTTTAAATATATTAAATACAAATATGTAATCAATTAATTATTACTTTACTTAAAGCCACCTATACAATATAAATAATATCTATTCTTATTAAAAAATAGAATTAGATAAATATTTACTGTTTGTTAATAGTTGGGTGCCATTATGATCCCAAGTTCAAATGAGGAATAGGAGCCCACAATGAGCAAATTTGTTAAATCTTTTATCGATAACGACTCTGGCGCAACAGCTATTGAATACGGCCTAATTGCAGCCCTCGTGTCCGTTGCAGCCATTACTGCACTGGGTAGCATGGGTAGTTCACTTGTAGATATCTTTGGTAAAGTCGACTCTGAGCTTTCAGACGCTGCAAGTTAATACCAATACAAAAAATATTAAAAAAACTGACCTTTTCGGGTCAGTTTTTTTTTGCTCAAATTTAATTTTTTATAATAGCTAAAGCCTTTATTCTCAATTCCTTCATGCACTTGTTAATTGAATTAAATACCGTAGATCTTTAAAAATTTACAAAACGTTTACCCTATTGACCTAACATTGCCACTATGATGGCAAAACGAATTCTTCTCATACTTATCGCTCTGATGCTCAGTGGTGGAACCGCTTTTATCGCCAATAATTGGCTAAAAGCGAATAAGCGCCCTACTCAATCTGCTCAATCAATCGCAGTAGAACCAAAGGCAGAAATCCAAATTCTGACTGCTAAAAAAGACATTCCGATTGGTAAATTCGTGAATGAAAATGATTTTGTTTGGCAGTCCTGGCCTGAAAACTATGTTTCCGACTACCATTTGAGAAAAGATAAATTCAAAGTAGAAGATTTAACGGGACGCGTTTCAAGAACAGGAATTACTGTCGGCGAACCTATTAATATAAAAAGGCTCGTTAGCCCTGGCGAGAGAGGATTTCTCGCCGTTGTTCTAAAGCCTGGCCACAGGGCACTTTCTGTTAATATTTCAAGCGAAACAAGTGTAAGCGGGCTAGTTTTCCCCGGTGACCGCGTCGATATGGTCGTATCAATGACCATTAAGAACGAAGAAGATAAAAAACAAAAACGGATGGCGAGTGAAACCATCCTCACGAACGTCCGTGTACTCGCTCTTGGAACCGCTTTAAGAACTGAAACTGGTAAGACCAATGCTGGTGCCAAGACGGTTACAGTAGAGTTAAAACCATCACAAGTAGAAATCGTCGCGGTTTCTGCTATTATAGGCAAGATATCGTTAGCTCTTCGTCCCCTAGCTAAGGATGATGAAGAGTTAGAACTCATAACTGAAACAGGTGATTTTTCAGAAGATGCAAGCCCTTCTAAGGGGGATAGCTATACCTGGGACTACGAAGCTGCAGAAGTTTTAGTACGAAACGAAAGTCCGACAGGTAGTTCCTTAGTCATTTCCAAGGGTAGTAGTTCTGTAAAAATTGGGGGAAAATAATGAAATTCTTGCTTAAGGTCGTTTTTCTTTCGCTCCTATTATTTACTCATTCAGCCTTTAACACAGCCAAAGCACAATCATTTCAGACTGTTGAAGTCGATTCTGAAGCTATGGAAATAGAGATGGGGGAAGGAAAATTATTAAGACTTCCCCGGGCCGCCTCTAATATCTTTATCGCAAATCCTGAAATCGCTGATTTAAATGTTAAATCTGCAAAACTCGTATATGTCTTCGGTCGTAAAGCTGGAACAACCAGTTTATTTGCGATCGATAGTAATGATCAAGTTTTAGCAAGTATACCTGTTAAAGTAAGTCATAACCTTAAATCGCTAGAAGAAGCTTTCGACAAAGCTATACCTGGCCATAAAATAACCGCGAGCTCTATAAATAACGGCATATTGTTAACAGGCGAGGTAAAGAATCCGACTGATGTCGATAATGCCCGAAGATTAGCTTTCCGTTTTATTGATCCAGAAGTTGAACGCATTATATCTCAAATGTCGATTACGGCTTCAGACCAAATACATCTCCGCGTCAGAATTGCAGAGGTCCGAAATGATGTCCTTGAACAATTCGGGTTCAATTGGACAGGCACTAACTTTAATGACGGACTGACCAATCTCTCACTGACCACGACAACGTCAACGATACTTGCGACAAGCCCTCCGAACTTATTGGGTATCACATCGACAATTGGAAACTACTTTAACCTCAATGTTTTGATTGACGCTCTTGCCCAAGACGAGCTTGTAACAATTCTGGCAGAACCGAACCTGACTGCTGTATCCGGAGAGACGGCTACTTTTCTAGCAGGTGGTGAATTCCCTGTGCCCGTGGGCTCTGAAGTTTCAGACGGGGTACGAAGCATCACTGTCGAATTCAAAGAATTTGGTGTCAGCTTGGCTTTCACGCCAACCATCGTCGGAGATAATAGAATCTCCTTGCGTGTAAGACCTGAAGTTAGTCAGCTTTCATCAGATGGCGCTGTTACACTTGGTGAGGTTGAAATCCCAGCCCTATCAACCAGAAGAGTTGAGACTACAGTTGACCTCGGTTCGGGCCAGAGCTTTGCAATCGCGGGTCTCATCCTTAATAACCAAACACAAGTTAACAATAAAGTACCCGGGCTCGGAGATATTCCAATTCTTGGACGGCTCTTTAAAAGTGAGCGTTTTCAAAACAGCGAAAGCGAGCTGGTTATCGTGGTTACACCCTATATTGTAAAACCATCAAACGCTCCAATCCCCTTGCCTACAGATCCATACGTTGCACAGACTGATACAACTGTTGCACCGACCAAACTTGGCAAAACGGATACCGGTAAATCAAACACGAGTGATTTCACGACACAATATACGACAACGTCTGAACCCACCTTTATTGTGGAGTAAATAATGTCCCGTTTAATTACAGGCCCTAAATCATTATGGATGACAGTACTTGCCATACCATTTCTTGCAGGCTGTACGGAACAACAGGGTTTTATGGTGCAAGACCCTATAGATCAGACCGTACAAGCAGGTAGAAATTTATTAAATACAGGTAGCTGGCGCCCACTGCCAACAACACCGAGAACTCAAACGTTTAATTACATCGCCTCAGAAGGCTTTCAAATACCTTCCGGTTATGTAGAAACAGATAAATTAAACATTGAGTTAAAAGAGTTTATCAACGCTTATAATATAACAGCTACGGACATCATTTTACTTGATGGACTGCGAAATAACATCGGTCGGCCAACAACGGAATCACAGAATGCAATAAACCGACTACGGTTTGCATTAAATGAAATCGGTTACCAGGCACAAGAATCAGTACGTCCCATAGCAATTTTGGATCCAAGCCAACATAACGCAGCAATATTAATTCATAGGAAAATTATTGTTGCTCCTGATTGCGATATCAAACCGCACCCTGTTGGGACGCGCCCCACTAGACGAACATTCGGTTGCGTACAAGAGGTCAATCTCGCGAACATGGTGGTGTCACCTGAAGCATTAGATGGTTCTGGAACAATGTCATCAGCAGATTCTACAGCAGTAACTCTAGGTATTGATCGCTATAGAAGAGGGGAAATTACTCCTCTAGATGCATCAGGTGTTGCTTCTGGTAGCGATGAATAAAAGGACAAAAAAAGATTATGCCAGCGAGTAACATCGACGATATATTTGGCGATCTGGACAATGATTTAGATGTCGTTCCAGAGATGGTGGGGTTTGTCAGTGATGGACAAACGCACGATGTAACTTTGTCAGTTGCAAAACAACTAAGTTTCCCTGCTGAAGTACGTGATGGTAATTGCCAAGATGCAATGAATTACCTTAGTGCTAGCGAACCCCCGAGATATTTGATCGTTGATATTGGTAGTGATGAATTATCGGCGGCGACTTCTATATTTTCACTCATAACCGCCCTTCCCGAATCAACTAAAGCCATCGCCGTTGGTACTGTCAACGATATCGGGTTTTACCGTGAGATGATTGATATCGGAGTATCGGACTACCTTCTTAAACCTTTGACAGAAAAAAGCCTTCTCAATGCAATTCACAAGGCAGATAAATCTGATGAAGTTTTAATTCAGCATGACAATGACTATCAGGAAAATCATAACAATAAAACGGTCGTAATTGGCGCCAGAGGCGGAGTTGGGGCTAGTACAATCGCCGTAAATCTCTCATGGGTTTTAGCAGAACAACTTGCCGTAAAAACGGCCTTACTGGATATGGATATTGAATTCGGTACCATTGCGCTTGCGCTTGATGTAGAGCCAACAAGAGGACTTCGTGAAGCACTGGAAAACCCGGAACGGTTAGATAGCCTATTCATATCAAGTACGACGGCAAAACTGTCTGATAATCTGGCTGTAATGGCAACAGAGGAAAACTTGAATGAAGACGTCGTCTTTACTCATGACGGTGTCGCAATTCTTTTGGAATCTTTATCACGAGAGCATCAGCAATTAATTATTGATACCCCAAGATCTGCCGTAAAACTGAGAAAGAGCATCCTTTCTGAAGCTGGTACCATAATACTTGTAACTGATTACAGCTTGCCAAGCCTAAGAGATACAATAAGAACGCACAGCGCAATCAAAACGATAAATTCCGATTGTAAAGTTCTCATTGTCGCGAATAAAACCGGTAACCAACATACAGCAATGCCACCTGGCGAGTTTGAAAAGGCTCTCGGGATGAAAGTAGTTGCCAATATACCAGAAGATAACAAACTTGGCTCTTCTCCGCTTTGTTGAGTAGAAAAAGATGCCGACCGCCAAGTAACCTGTTGATATGTATGGTTTCTGATAACTTTACATAGAGCAGGTATATGACAATCAACATCTCGCAGCATATTTTAGGCCTCAAAGGGCAACGTGTAAATGAAATTAAACTGGATGACGGCGGTGTTAAGATTGTCATTCACTGCAGCCGAGACGCGCGTAGGAGGGCTATAGACCCTGCTACAGGCCAGAAGGGAAGCATCAACCAGCATGTCCGCCGACAAGTAAACGACATCCCCCTTTTTGGGTATCCTTGTGTGGTCGAGATTGAGCTGGCGCAGGTTTATATTAACAAGGGCGAACGCCGCATTGAGGGGTGTGATTTTGTTGATAAAGGGTGCCGTTTCACTCACCGATTTTGCCGACTGATCAGTGGATTATGTCGGCATATGTCTATTCAAGCGGTTTCCAGACATTTGGATATACGATGGGAAACGGTCAAGAATATCGACAGGGCATACCTTATTGAAACTCTCCCTACGCTTGATCCTGCAGAGCTAACTGGCTTGGAATATATTGGTGTAGATGAAGTTGCCCGGGCGAAAGGTCATGACTACATGACGGTGGTCTACGATATGGTTGGCGGTCATCTGATCTGGGTTGAAGCAGGCCGAACTGCCGAGGTTTTTTCAAGGTTTTTGAAACAACTGCAACCAGATACAGCCTGCAAAATAAAGGCCGTAGCGATGGATATGGGGCCTGCCTACCAAAAGGCTGTCAGAGAGTCCTTGCCGTTGGCCGACATAGTATTTGACCGTTTCCACGTCATGAAAAACTACAGCAAAGCTATCCATAATCAGCGTCGACTTGAGTTCAGAAAGGCCGATCCAAGTGGTAAAGAGTTGATGAAAGGGACACATTATCTGTTGCTCAAAAATGCGGATAAGTTGAGTGAAAAACAAAGTGACAAGCTGCAAAGGTTGCTGGAGAGCAATAGCAACCTGAATGCACTTTACGTCTTGAAAGAACAGCTTCAGCTGCTGTGGAGTGCCGCTTCATTTGAGGCGATGGCGGAGCAACTGGAACGTTGGTGCCTGATAGCAGATCAGTCACAGATGCTCTATCTAAAAAAGTTCGCGAAATCCCTACGGAAACATTGTGTGGGCATCTGCAACTACGCCAAACACAAGCTCACAAGCGCCAGGATAGAGGCTGGTAATGTCAGTATAGGAATGATCCGTAAGCGAGCCAGAGGCATCAAGGATACCGAATACTTCAAACTCAAAATTAGACAATCATCCATTCCAGATAATCAATCTATGCTCTATTTGAAATCCTAAATCTACTCAACAAAGCGGAGAAGAGCCAATATTTTTTAGTTAACTTTCGGATAGAATTGAGAAAAACAACATCAACGAGATGTATTTCACTGTAATTAGAAAGTAGATATTCAAGGGGAATATCATAACCTGCCCCTGCCCCGAGAAGAACAATGCGTGTTCTACCTGAGGTTCTTTCAACGGCCTTTATTATCGTTTCTTGTGAGTGTTTTAAATGTGTAGACCAGGCCGACTGGCATCTTTTACGCCGTGCATCAATGGCGATTGCTTCATGTAAATATCCGAGACGCTTAAATTTATTTTGGCACTTGGCGAAAATATAAGTGAGTGCCTCGGACAGCATTTATTCAGCTCATTTTTATTTATTATGGATAATCGCAGCGATCACCGACTACTTGTACAAAACCTCGGGCACCGGTTTTTAGGGAGAACCTGTACTCTGATCCATTCACGACTATTGACTGGTGTAGCGGTAATTTACCACTGAGCTTTACTTTCTTCCCACCGAGAAGTGTAAAGACAAAATCCAGTGGTTTTGCTGGGTCATACCAGGCTTCAACTTTATTTTCCGCATTAAAGGCCGACACCCCATTAGCTGTAATCGTTACCCCACCACGTGCAAAGCTCACATTATCGTTCACCCCTGCATAGATCGGAGTATTTACGTAAAAGCGTTTTGCTACAGGATTATTGTCACAAACCTGTTCGTTCTCAGCACTTGCAATTAAAAAGTTTAAGCGATCCAAGGAGACACCATTGCTAATTTTTTCTTGGAGGTTCGTTACAATAACCTTGAGATCACCAGTAGGCACATCATCACGGTAGCGCCCCTCCCATTCAGAAGCGGTCTGTTTTGTGTTATCTAACTCAACATTAAGCTTGTCGCGCAAATCCAAAAGTTCTTGGACAGTATGCTCAAGCTCATTATTTTTCTCATTAAGAGTAACGACCTTACGGTTGGCTAGTTCTAAACCCGCCATATAAGAATACCAGCCTGCTGCACCGATAAGAATAAGTGCAATCATCCATTTAAATAGTGCCCAACGAAAATTGTGTGAGCGACGACGGCGAGATTCACGAAGGCCGAGAGACATCGAAGTAACTATCCATACAAAATGTGTTAAGATCGGGTTGCACCAATATTGCAACTCCAATCGTTGATATACCTCAATAGTACGGGATGGCAACTCTAAATTATACCAATTATCACCAAGCAGATCGAAGCATTGGATTTTAATTTAAAAGCCGCATACTATTAGAAATATAGTTAATCAGGTTCTTAGCATAACCAATAATGAGAAAATATGCGCCACTTGTGTTTTTTCCATGGCAAATAGACATATTTAATAACAACGCGATAGATCGATAAGGCTGAAGGATACCATAATGTCGAATGATGATATTAAAGAGCAGGTCCTAAAAGATCTAAAATCAATCAGAGATAAATTGGGACCTGAAGTTCTCAAAGAAATTGAGCTCCGCATGAACGGCCAAGTTCCTTATGATAAAGAATCAGCACGGAAAACCGTCGAGCTATTTTTACAAGGTCGACATGACCAGGGTGCTTTTGCAGAAAAAGTCCTAAATGCCTTAAAAGACAAAGACAAAACCTAAGTTCAAACAGTTCACACAAAACTAGCCACCTACCGCAAGAGTACCTATAAGGCTCCATCGGCAGGGAAAATCAGGTGAAGAAAATCTCAAAACATATTGTTATAATAGGCGGTGGCCCAGCAGGGCTAATGGCAGCTCACCAGCTTTTATCCTTCGGTCATAGAGTATCGCTCTATGAAGCCAAGCCCTCAATCGCACGAAAATTTCAATTGGCGGGCAGAGGTGGCTTAAATCTTACTCACAGTGAAGATTTAAAAGACTTCGCAACTAAATATTACGAAAACTCATCTTTTTTTACGCCACTCCTCAATAACTTTACGCCACAGGATTTACGAGAATTCTGCCATGGTTTGGGACAAGATACGTTTGTAGGCTCTAGCGGGCGCGTCTTTCCACGAAAATTTAAAGCCACCGAACTTTTGCGCGAGTGGATAACCAAACTTAATGCAAATGGACTTAAAATCTATACCCGGTACCGGTGGGTGGGTTTTGATCCTAATAACAACCTACTGATTTCAAATGAAAAGGGTGAGGTAGCGAGCACGTCTTACGATACTGCCATTTTTGCACTGGGCGGGGCCAGTTGGCCGAGAATGGGATCTGATGGATCCTGGGTTGATATATTTGCTAAAAAAAATGTTGAGATCACACCACTCCGACCTGCTAATTGCGGCTTTGAAACGAACTGGCCGGCCCATATTTCTAAGAAAATCTTTGGTCACCCCCTCAAGAACATTTCCGTCTCACTGGATACCAAGTACGTTAAAGGTGAAATCATGCTCTCTGAATATGGATTAGAGGGGGGAGCCATTTATGCACTCAGTAAAAAGATTAGAGAAAAAATTGAAAATACTGGTGAGGCACAAATTTTAATTGACCTAAAGCCAAACCATCCTGTCGAAAAGATAGAAAGATTATTAACCCAAAGAAATGAAGGCCAAAGCCTAAGTCGCTTTCTAAAACAGGAATTACACCTCGCCTCACCTGCTCTTGAACTTTTGAAAGCCTATAGCAGCAAGGAAGAGTTTAATTCACCGGGTACAGTCTCCAGGTTACTTAAAAGCCTACCAATTACCTTAACAAAAACGCGACCACTGGAACGGGCAATTTCAACGGCCGGCGGAATTAAATTTTCATCTTGTAACAGTGACTTGATGCTAAACGAACTCCCCGGCGTTTTTGTCACTGGTGAGATGCTTGATTGGGAAGCTCCCACTGGGGGCTATTTACTACAGGGATGTTTTTCTATGGCAGTGCATGTGGCAAAAGCAGCAGATGAATACCTAAGGTAATATCTATACCTTTGAGGATGAAAACAATGAGGGCCGATATCAAAATTAATATCGGCCCTCATCAAAAGCATTTATCGGTTTTTAGACTTAACTTAAGTCACCGCGAATGGCTTTAGAAAGTATTGAAGAATACTCTTCTGGAGTAAACTGGATTGGGTTGCCGCCAGCTGATGGATCTTCGGTCGCAAGAACACCGATTTCATCAACACGACTTTCATCAATGCCAATAGCAGAAAGCGCATTTGGAATGTCCAGCGTGGTACGCAAATCAAGAACCCACTGAAGCAAACCGTCAAATGAGGCATCACTGAGGTCTAGACAACGTGCAAGGTAAGCAGCGCGGTCTTCAATCACCGAACGGTTCGCGATAAGGACGTAAGGCATTAGAATTGCGTTGAGCATGCCATGATGCGCATCATAAATTCCACCAAGTGGGTGCGCCAGCGCATGCATGCCACCAAGACCTTTTTGGAAGGCAGTTGCCCCCATGCTTGAAGCAATCATCATATCTGAACGTGCAACGAGATCGGTACCCTCTTTAACAGAGTCCACAAGAGATTTCTGGATCAGGCGGATACCTTCAACGGCAATACCGTCAGCCATCGGGTGGTATCCAGGTGCACAGAAAGCTTCCAGGTTATGAGACAGCGCATCCATACCTGTTGCTGCTGAAAGCTTAGGTGGTAGCCCAACAGTCAACTCGGGATCATCGATAACAACAGATGGCATCATCTTCGCATGGAAAATGATTTTCTTAATGTGTGTTTCTTCATGTGTAATAACGGACGCACGGCCAACTTCTGAACCTGTTCCAGATGTGGTTGGTACAGCAACGATTGGTGCGATTTTATCTGCATTCGCCCGTGTCCAGTTATCACCAACGTCTTCGAAGTCCCAAAGAGGGCGATCCTGGCCAACCATAAGAGCAACTGCTTTAGCAGCGTCAAGGCCACTACCGCCACCAAAGGCGATCACACCATCATGGTTACCAGCGTGATAATGAGCAACTCCATCCATGATGTTCTGTCCAACAGGGTTTGGTTTGATGTTACTAAAGACATCACAACCAAGACCATCGGCTTTACAAGTTGCAACAACATCTGCAACCATTGGCAAGGCAGCCAACCCCGCATCGGTGATCAAAAGAGGATTACTCATGCCAAGGCCACGGCAGACTTCAGCGATTTCTTTTATTCGGCCTACGCCGAAACGGACAGCGGTTGGATAGTTCCAATTGCCCTGCATATGTTCGATATTTTCGCTCACGGTTATTCTCCGTTTGAGGTGGAAGGCGATACGCTTTGTGCGTATTCTGCTTATGTATCAATTCTTATGAACTGACCGAAGATATCTAAGACAAATTTTGTCAAAACACCAACAAATAAATTCGTAAAAAATTCTTATGAACCGGTATTTGTCAGACCAGTTCAGAAGAATAGTACAGGGAAGATATGCGAAGCTCTGATTATTGCTTCACTTTTTCCATTTTCGGATCATATAACGCACCGAAGTGGATCTCACAGGCGAAACGCTCCGTTCCAACCTCTAACTCATATTCCCCGGAGCTTAGATAGTCTTTATCAACACCATCCGGGTTTCGCACATAGCCATAACCAATATTCTTTTGAACGGTAAAACCAAATCCGGCTGAAGTAAGCCATCCGACCCGCTGCCCATTGCGATAGATTGTTTCCCGCCCGAGCAGAATGACTGAGGGATCATCGATAGTGAAACTGCAAAGGCTCTTTTTCACACCATCAGCTTTTTGGGTTTCAAGTGCCCTACGCCCTTTGAAATCGATTTCTTTTTTCAATTTACAAGCCCAGGCCATTCCAGCCTCTAATGGCGTGTGATCCGGGCCAATATCTGAAGACCAGGCACGATACCCTTTTTCTAAGCGCAGGCTTTCAATAGCGCGATATCCGGCATTACCGATGGAGAATTCTTCTCCTGCAGACATCAGGGCATTATAAACATTAAGGGCGAATTCCGTCGGGATATGAAGTTCCCATCCAAGCTCTCCAACATAAGTAACTCGCAAAGCCATAACAGGTGCTCCTGCGACACCAATGGTTTGCATCGTGCCAAATGGAAAAGCTTCATTACTGATATCGTCATCAGTGATTTTTTGAAGCGCGTTCCTTGCACTAGGCCCCATAACAGACAGAACAGAGTAGCCTGAGGTTACGTCAACCAATTGAGCATTCAGACCTTCGGGGATGTTCTTTTTAATCCAGTCAAAGTCATGGGTGGCATAGCCGGTTCCTGTAACAATATAAAACTCATCGTTTGAAACCCGAACGACAGTAAGATCACATTCAATGCCACCACGATCATTTAGCATTTGAGTGTAGATTAATGATCCTGATTTCTTCGCAATGTCATTCGCACAAATCCAACTCAGTGCTTTTTCAGCATCAGGTCCAATCAGTTTAAATTTTGCAAATGAAGACTGGTCAAAAACCGTTACATTTTCACGCGTTAACCTATGTTCATCACCTACGTTATCAAACCAATTTTGGCGATTGAAGGTATAGATATCTTTTGCTTCCTGGCCTTCTCTAGCGAACCAGTTCGGGCGTTCCCAGCCTAACTTTTCACCAAAACATGCCCCTTGACATTTAAGTTGATCATACAGAGGAGAGCGACGATTAGGCCGTCCACTGGAATGCTCTTCAAAGGGCCACGCCATAGTGTAGTGCTTACCATAAGCTTCGAGGGTTCTTTTACGGACCCAATCAGTATCAAAATGCGCCCGGCCAAAGCGTCTGATATCGGCAGGCCACAAATCGTAAGGCGGTTCGCCGTTAACAATCCATTCGGCCAGGGCCATCCCCGCTCCACCACCTGCGGCAATACCAAAGGCATTAAAGCCAGCGCCGACAAAATAATTTTTAAGCTCAGGTGCTTCACCAAGAATGAAATTTCCATCTGGCGTAAAGCTTTCCGGCCCATTAATAAGTTCGCGAACCCCTGCGGTTTCAAGGGCGGGTACCCGACCAAGTGAAAGTTCAACAAGCTGTTCAAAATGGTCCCAGTTTGAATCAAGTAAAGAGAACTGGAATTTTTCCGGGAAACCCTTTGTTGCCCATGGAATACCATTGGGCTCATAGCCGCCCATAACCAGACCACCGACATCTTCCTTGTAATAAGTCAGACGATCGGGATCGCGCAATGTTGGAAGATCAGGGGTAATACCCTCTATTTTCTCGGTGACCATGAACTGGTGTTCAACGGATACCAATGGAACATTAACGCCAACTTTTTTAGCTTCTTGGCGCGCCCATTGACCGCAGCAGTTTACCACTTTGTCACACTTGATCCGGCCTTTACTTGTTACAACGGCAACGACCTGACCGTCTTCAACTTCTACATCCAGAACTTCAGTGTCTTCGTAAATGGACACACCGTTCATTCGAGCTCCCTTGGCAAGGGAGAGCGTAATATCTGACGGATTAGCCTGACCATCCGTTGGTAAGAAGGCAGCACCGACTACATCGTCAATCGTCATCATCGGCCAGAGTTCTTGAGCTTCTTTTGGTGTTAAAAGTTGCATATCGAGACCAAAGGAGTGTGCCGTTGTTGCCTGACGTTTTACCTCAGTCCAGCGCTCCTCTGTACAAGCGAGCCGCAAACCACCGTTCATTTTCCAACCGGTAGCTTGCTCCGTTTCCTTTTCCAGGTTCTTGTATAGATCAACTGAATACCCCAACAATTGGGTGATATTCGCATTTGACCGCAATTGCCCTACCAGCCCAGCGGCGTGGAAAGTGGTACCAGAGGTCAACTTCCCACGTTCGATTAAGATAGTATCACTGTACCCCATTTTTCCCAGGTGATAGGCCGTAGAAGTGCCCACAATACCACCACCGATAATGACGATCCGTGCATCTGTAGGCAGGTCTGAAGATGGTAAATCACTCATAATTATATCTCACTTTTTTGGAAGGCTTGTAGCTGTAGTTTATATTTATTGAGGTTTTCTTCGGTATAGGCTCTAAAATCAAAGTCGATATCCGAGGTTATTTCTGACACCATGCTCCACATGGTTTCACGGAGGAGTGAAGCACATTTCATAGCTTCGTATTTCAAACGAAATTCATCCGTAATCGTCTTTTCATAGTAGGTTTCAAGAACCCATTGCTCTGAATTTGGATCCAAGTCTGAATTAGATACCAGCCCCCCAAGGTCAAAGAGAGGTGAATTAAATCCGGCATAGTCCCAGTCAAACAGCCAAAGACGTTTGCCATCATCGATAAAATTTGCGGCCAAAAGATCATTATGGCCAAAGGTTAATTCCACCTGCCCTACCGACTTTTCCAGGCTTTCAGCACTCTCAAGTAACCAGGGGATTTCCCCAAGCATACGGCTGTTATTCTCTTTGAGAGTTGCCGCATAGTCACGAATAACGTGAAACACCCAGAAAACCAGAGAAGGACCTCTTAAATACTTAGGGATCTCTTTATGTGCTTTGCGAACAAGAGGAATTATCTTTTCAAGATTACCGCGTTCTCTTACCGCCGCCTCGTCAAAACATTGTCCCTCTATAAAGCGGAGTACCATAATCCCCTGAGATGCATAAACGACCTCGGGGGAGACCCCTGCCTCATACGCCGCTCTGCTTGCAGCAAGTTCATTAAAACGCATAACGTGATGAACTGGAATATCTTCGCCGAAACGAACAACATATTTCCCTTTATTATCCTTTACGGTAAAATTATGATTTGTAATCCCTCCCCCTAAAGGCTCTGGATTAACGGGTCCATTCCAACAGGGCAGTTGGCAGATTTTTTCAATACGACTTGTCATAATTTTACCTTACCCAATACCGAGACGTTGTTTTGCTTTTTTTGAACCCGCAGCAATCATACGGTCAGCGATAATGGCGATGAACGCGATTGAAAGGCCGGCGACCAATCCTCGGCCGGTATCAGCTTTGGTCAGGGCAATATATACTTCCTGCCCCAAATCCCTCGTACCGACTAGAGCCGTAATTACCAGCATGGAAAGAGCCAACATAATGGTCTGATTAAGACCAAGAAGAATTTCAGGTAGAGCCAAGGGTAATTTGATCTTGAACAACAATTGTCGCTTGGTACAGCCAGAGGTCACACCCGCCTCTATCAAGGCAGGCGGTATCTGCTTTATACCGTGGGTCGCATAACGAACCGCGGGGGCAATCGCATAGAGAACAACCGCCACCATCGCAGAGAAATCACCAACTTTGAACAACATCACAACAGGTATAAGGTAAACAAAGCTTGGCAGGGTTTGTAAGGTATCGATTACCACCTGAACGATACGACCAAAACGTTGGTTCTCTGCCGCTGCAATACCGATGGGAATACCAAAGGCACAGGCAATAATGACGGATACACCACAAAGATATACCGTAATCATCGCCTTTTCCCACATACCTGTCGCGAGAATAAAGAGGCTAAGAGCAAGTGTAAGCGCTAATAAACGAACACCACCTAACTGCCACGCCCCCACAGATAAGAGAAGGATCGTCCAAGCCCAAGGCATCTTTAAGAGTACCAACTTCACCGGCACCATAAAATACACAAGAACAAAGGTTTTATAACCTTCAAGAGCATCAAAATAATTGACGTTTATCCACTTTACGAACTCAGCAAGGGATGTCCCCACACCCAATTCCATCGATGCTGGATAACTCTGGATTGGTGGCATGATCATTCCAAGAAACAATGTTACCACGGCAATGACAGCAACTGTAATAGTCCAGGGGTGTCGGTGCATAAACGTCTGGGAAGTATCCGAATGAATAGGGTCTGGCCTTGTTGCAAAAGCTTGGCTCAAACGATCAAGTGCAATTGCCAGAACCACAATCCCAACGCCGGCCTCAAGCCCGCCACCAATATCGAGACGACGTAGCGAGGATAATACATCATACCCAAGCCCACCTGCCCCAATCATAGAAGCGATAATAACCATATTGAGAGAAAGCATTATAACCTGGTTAACACCGACCATTAGCCCTGGTGTCGCCGAGGGGACAAGAACCTTCCACATCAATTGCCTTTTTGTACACCCGGCCATATTGCCGAAGTCCGTGAGCTCACTTGGAACCCCTTTTAAAGACATAATGGCGATCCGGGTCATGGGTGGCATCGCATAGATGATTGTTGCAATCATTGCCGCAACCGGACCAAAACCAAACAGGAAAAGAATAGGTACGAGATAAGCAAAAACCGGAATGGTTTGCATCAAATCCAATACTGGAGATATGCACTTCTCAAAGGTCGGTGACCGATAGGCCGCAACCGCTAATAATAACCCACCGATGACACCAAAGGGCACAGCAATGACGATAGAAGCTAACGTCACCATGGCACTGTCCCACTGGCCAAAAATAGCGAGATAAAGAAAACACCCACCGATGAAAGCAGCAAGCTTCCAATCCCTGGCATAGTGACCCATGGCGATAACCATCGCAATCACAGCTATCCACGACAGGGGAGGAAGAATCTGTACGGCTTGGCTGCCCTGTCCCTCTAGAAAACCAATTGAAAACAAACTGGTGGCAAATGATAAAGGTGCATCAAGTAACCAAGAGAAACTTCGGGTCATTTCCTTAAAGGTAAAGAACCCCAAGTTTGCGTCTTCGACCAACCAATCCATAAAATTCGAAAAGTATTTTTTGACCGGAACTTGTGATTTCCGTGGGATTTTGAACATCCATTTCGGAAATAACCCTTTGCCTTCAATATAAAAGAATACCGACGTTATCAGTGCCAATATCCAAAATATTTTGGCACCTCGGATGGGCCCCATAGTAGGCATGAAATTTTTGACGCTCGTAATCACAAGACCACCTCACGGCCAACAAGTACATCCATCACCATTTCCCGCGTGAGTAACCCTATAGGAGTTCCTTCGGGGCCTGTAATCTCAAATGGCTTGTCGGATCTTTCAACCTGATCAGCAACATCTGCGATTATGGCGTCATGCGATAGTGTACCCGCAGTTTCAACGGAACTGTCAAAGGCAGTTTTAAGTAATCCAGCGGTTAGGACTTTTGCTCTAGGAATGTGTTGGGTAAATTCTGCGACGTAGCTTGTTGCCGGGTTAATAACCAACTCTTCCGGTGTACCAATCTGGATAACTTTACCATCCTTCATAATGGCAATGCGATCAGCCAGGCGGATCGCCTCTTCAAAATCGTGTGTAATGAATACAATGGTTTTTTTCAAAACATTCTGAAGACGAATAAACTCATCCTGCATTTCACGGCGAATTAGGGGATCTAATGCAGAGAAAGGCTCATCGAGAAACCAGATCTCTGGTTCAACAGCTAGAGACCTTGCAATTCCGACCCTTTGCTGCTGACCACCAGATAATTCCCGGGGGTAAAAGGCTTCTTTCCCTTTGAGACCGACCAACTCAATAATACTTTGGGCTTGTTGTTCTCTCTTTTCTTTCGGGACGCCCTGGACTTCCAGAGGGAAGGCCACATTCCCCAACACGGTAAGGTGTGGTAAAAGAGCAAAATGTTGAAAGACCATTCCCATCTTATGGCGACGGACTTCAATCATCTCATCATCACTGGCTTTAAGTAGATCCTGACCATCAAATAGGATTTCACCGCCAGTCGGCTCAATCAATCGGGAAAGACACCGAACCAGGGTAGATTTTCCTGATCCAGACAGCCCCATAATGACAAAAATCTCACCCGAATGAATGTCAATATTGGCATCTCTAACACCACCGACGAGATGAGCATTCTTTAGATCATGGGAGCTCGGCTTGTTATTATGTTTTTGTAAAAAATCTTCTGCGTTAGAGCCAAAAATTTTCCACACGCCTCGGCATGATAGCTTTACAGATGAGTTCATAACCACAAGACCTATAGGTATACGTATTAATAACTTGTATGATTTTGTAAATCAGGTGTATGGCAGCACAGCAGGAGGATTTGTCACCATACACCTGAGTAATTGGATTAGTTTTTAACCCAATCAGACCAACGTCCTTTGTTGGCTTCGACCCACTGATTTACCGTCGCATCCATATCTTTGCCTTTAAGATCGACGTCGATAATCATTTCGGACATTTCATCATTACTGAGGTTAAACCCCTCAATTGCTTTATGAGCACCAGGCCATTTGTCTTTCAGGCCAGACCAAGCGACTTTCCAGATTGGGCCTGTCGGCTTACCACAGTCATAGGCGGAATCTTCGTTAGAACCCCAGCTTGGATCATTATAACAATCCGCAGAATATTTAGGAAACTCGACCCATTCACCTTCAAATTTAGCCGGTGCCCAATGAGGAGAATAAACCCACAAGAGAACAGGAGCTTTTCTTTGATAGGCTGACTCTAATTCTGCAAATAGCGCAGCATCCGTTCCAGCATGGATTACTTCGAAGTCCATCTCGAGAGCTTCAACACGTTCATCATCAAAACCACCCCAGGTTACAGGTGCGCCGAGATAACGTCCTTTGGGAGCTGTTTCCGGTGTAGCAAAAGCTTCAGCACAATCATTCAGCGCCTCCCAGTTAGGAAGACCTGGGCAGACTTCTTTCATATAAGAAGGATACCACCATTCTTCGATGGCCTGCATGCCTGTTTCACCCAGGTTATCTACCTTACCTGTTTCAACAGCTTCATCCATAGCCTCACGGCCTGTTGTTTCCCAAATTTCCATGGCAACGTGAAGATCGCCTTCTTTGAGGCCTGCAAATTGGGCGATATAGTCGGCTTGAACATACTCAACGTTATATCCAGCCTTTTGCAGGACAGACCCCATTATTTTGGTTGTCAGTAATTGTCCTGTCCAATCATGCAAGGTCAGCTTGATGGGATCATTTGATTCAACTTCTGCAAATGAGGCCGTGGAAACCATGCCTGTCATGGCAAGACCACCTAACAATGCCAAAGCGAAACGAGACGTTTTTTTCATGAACTTCTACTCCCTGTAAGGAATTTGAACATTTAATATTGGTTATTTTTTGATATCCAAATTTATCAACACACATCATCACAAGTCAACACAAAAACAACATAATTCAATTATCTGAACGCCACTGTGTGAGATTTGTTGGAAATTACAGGGATTTACCAACAATAAAAAAAGCAGCCGATCCATGATCGACTGCCTCTAAAAGTTTCGTTCCTAAGGTTAAGTATGTCCAACCCCAGCTTTCATGCCTATGTTATGCGATAATAACTTTAACCTCAGCCTCTGCGAGACAGGCAGAAAGTTCATTATCAGGTTCCGCATCTGTAATAAGGATATCGACCCCTTTAATCGGTCCAACTTTAATAAGGCGGGATCGATTGAATTTACTCTGATCGACGACAGCGATCGTAATTTGAGCTTGAGCCATTACTGTGCGCGAAAACTCTGCCTCGGCAAGATGATCAACCATAAACCCTTTAACGGGATCAATTCCCCCAAGAGATAAGATAGCGTATTTCACATCAAACTGCTCGACAAAAGCATTAGCAGAAGGGCCGAAAGCAGCCGCATCATCTGCACGCAATTCCCCCCCCGCTATGTAAACCCGGTTCCCGTTTCTTGTCGCCAAAGCACGAGCTGTTTCGACTGAATTCGTAACAACAAATAGATTAGAATGGTCTTGTAAGGCATGCGCAGCAATAGCTGTTGTACTGCCCGTATCTAAAATCAGGGAGTCACCACTTTGTATTATTTTAGCAAGCGCGGCGCCAATCTTCCTTTTGGCATCCTGGTTTTCAACCATCCGAAGTAAAAAAGGCGGTTCATGAGCTTCATCAGGTACGATAATTCCACCATGGACCTTCTCAACAAGGCCAGCTGAGACCATAGGCTTCACATCACGCCTTACAGTTTCATCAGAAACAGAAAATTGTTCCGCCAGCTCAAGGATTGTACAAAGACCCTTGCTACGTACGGCTTTTAAAATCTCTTTTTGTCTTGTTGTCGGGTGCATAAAAACCACAAATCTCCAAATATCTTTTAAAGCAATACGGCAATTTTCTCAAAATATCAAATTCCCAACAGCCGATCTAGCCTTCAATTACCGTTTCTTGTTCATGTTCTTTTTAGTTTTCGACGTCGGCTCTGCAACCAAAGGATCTTCGGGCCAATAATGCCTGGGATATCGCCCCTTCATATCCTTTTTTACATCATGATAGGTGTTTTCCCAAAATCCCGCGAGGTCACTTGTGACCTGAAGCGGCCTGCGTGCAGGAGACAACAAATGCAATCGTAACGGCACCTTCCCACTCAGTATTGATGGAGTTTCAGATAAACCAAACAACTCTTGCAAACGAACTTCTAAAATTGGCAATTCAGGATTGTCATAATTAATTCGAGGACTATTTCCCGTAGGCACAGTAAAACGCTCAGGAATTTCTTTATTTAAAAATTGTAATTTTTCCCAATCAATAAGCGACACTAAAATTGTATAAAGATCCAAATTTTTAAGCTCATTAAATGATGATACACTCTCTAAATACGGCTCCAGCCATACATCTATGTTCTGAAGTAAGCTGGGCTCATTAAAGTCAGGCCAATCCTCAGTAGATACGAGGGACCTCACGGTCGCGACGCGTTGGCAAAGCTGCAAGGCCTTCTCACTGGGCTCTAAAAAGGACAGGCCTTTAGCTCTGATTACACGGTAAATTCCCTTAACGATCGCCCTATGATCCGGATCTTTCTGGCGTTGAGCAGATAGGTATAGCTCTCCTAACCGCTCAACCCTCTCCCCAAGAAAAAGTCCTTTATCTTCATCCAAACGAACTTGATCTTCTGAGATGATATCATCTGAGTGTAATTGTCTAATCTGAGATTCCGAGACAGCGATTGCCTGATAGACACGAACACTCGCCCCGACACCACCAACACTTGTCATAACCAGATAGGCCTCAGAAGCGAGACTATCTATTTGATCAATCTCAGCCCCCTTACCACCAGAGAGTTTAAATCGACCAACCGCTTTTTTTCGGAGTTGACCAATACGATCAGGATAAGCCAAGGAAACAAGCGCCCCGGCATTTCTTAAATCGATACAATTATCAGGCTTAACATTTATATTTCTCGCATATTGATCAGCAATCCTACGAACCTGCTTAATACGATTACGATCAAATCGAAATCCCTTGTCAGCCCCCTTCCCAACAAGCGCCTCAATTCGTATCATAAGGTCTATTGGGGCCTTAGAAGTACCGGTTTGGAGAATATCTCGCTCATTTAACAACGCTGCGATAAGACAGGAGAGCCAACCTCCTCCCTCTTCTTTTCCTCTAAGCAACATATGGGCAAGTCTCGGGTGAACAGGAAGTCCAGACATGGTCTTTCCATGAACAGTAATGTTCCCTTGAGGGTCAATTGCCCCCAAAGATGAGAGAAGCTCCACGGCTTGTCCCCATGAAGAGGAAGGAGGTACGTCACACCACGAAAGCTGACTTGGATCTTTGGCTCCCCAGTTAAGCAGCTCAAGTACAAGAGAACAGAGATCCGCTTCGAGAATTTCAGATTTATTCTGTAGCGCCAAAGAACCATTTTGCGCCTCTGGCCACAGACGATAACAAACCCCGGGCTCTAACCGCCCTGCTCTACCTGCACGCTGTTCTGCAGAAGCACGAGACACCCGCAGAGTTTCCAACCGCATCATGCCACTGGAAGGATCAAATCTTGGACTGCGCATATATCCGCAATCAACAATAACCCGGACCCCATCAATAGTGAGACTGGTTTCAGCAATTGAGGTGGCTAGAACAACTTTCCTCACCCCAGAAGGGCTAGGAGATATTGCTTTTCGTTGCTCAATTAGAGGCAGATCCCCATATAACGGCCGAATTTCCACATTTACTGGTAATGATTTGGATTTCAGAAGGTCGTTTACGCGTTTTATTTCGCCAACTCCAGGGAGGAACACAAGGATACTCCCGCTCTCCAAGTTCAGTATTTCAACAATTTTATCGGCAACATCAAAGGGAATATTTCTTTTTTGTGTTTCCATTCCGTAGATATTTTCAACAGGAAAGCTTCGTCCTTCGCTCGTGATGATTGGCGCGGATCCCATCACCCTTGATACGGCCTCACCATCTAAAGTCGCCGACATAACAAGTAGTCGAAGGTCTTCACGAATAACGGATTGGATTTCGAGGCATAATGCCAGCCCCAAATCAGCCTGGAGGCTTCTTTCATGGAACTCGTCAAAAATGACCAAACCATATTCTGCGAGCTCAGGGTCAGATTGTAACATTCGAGTCAGAATGCCTTCTGTAACAACCTCAACTTTTGTATTCTTGCTAATTTTACTCTCTAGTCGGATACGAAAGCCAACCGTATCCCCCACCTTCTCACCCAACATTTCTGCCATCCGTACCGCAGCAGCACGTGCAGCAAGTCGGCGGGGCTCAAGCATAATTATCTTTTTACCGTTGAGCCAACCAGATTTGAGTAAATGTATAGGCACTCCAGTCGTCTTACCTGCTCCAGGTGGAGCTTGCAGAACAGCTGAGGGATTTTTATCTAAAGTTTGGGAGATTTCGGCAAGAACGGAATCTATAGGTAAGCTCGTCATATCAGGCTTATATCATCACCAGCAAACCAACTTCCATATAATATTTAAGATACTAATTGTCGGGCCCCACAGAGTTACGACAGAATAATGGCACTTCTCCGCTTTGTTGAGTAGATTTAGGATTTCAAATAGAGCATAGATTGATTATCTGGAATGGATGATTGTCTAATTTTGAGTTTGAAGTATTCGGTATCCTTGATGCCTCTGGCTCGCTTACGGATCATTCCTATACTGACATTACCAGCCTCTATCCTGGCGCTTGTGAGCTTGTGTTTGGCGTAGTTGCAGATGCCCACACAATGTTTCCGTAGGGATTTCGCGAACTTTTTTAGATAGAGCATCTGTGACTGATCTGCTATCAGGCACCAACGTTCCAGTTGCTCCGCCATCGCCTCAAATGAAGCGGCACTCCACAGCAGCTGAAGCTGTTCTTTCAAGACGTAAAGTGCATTCAGGTTGCTATTGCTCTCCAGCAACCTTTGCAGCTTGTCACTTTGTTTTTCACTCAACTTATCCGCATTTTTGAGCAACAGATAATGTGTCCCTTTCATCAACTCTTTACCACTTGGATCGGCCTTTCTGAACTCAAGTCGACGCTGATTATGGATAGCTTTGCTGTAGTTTTTCATGACGTGGAAACGGTCAAATACTATGTCGGCCAACGGCAAGGACTCTCTGACAGCCTTTTGGTAGGCAGGCCCCATATCCATCGCTACGGCCTTTATTTTGCAGGCTGTATCTGGTTGCAGTTGTTTCAAAAACCTTGAAAAAACCTCGGCAGTTCGGCCTGCTTCAACCCAGATCAGATGACCGCCAACCATATCGTAGACCACCGTCATGTAGTCATGACCTTTCGCCCGGGCAACTTCATCTACACCAATATATTCCAAGCCAGTTAGCTCTGCAGGATCAAGCGTAGGGAGAGTTTCAATAAGGTATGCCCTGTCGATATTCTTGACCGTTTCCCATCGTATATCCAAATGTCTGGAAACCGCTTGAATAGACATATGCCGACATAATCCACTGATCAGTCGGCAAAATCGGTGAGTGAAACGGCACCCTTTATCAACAAAATCACACCCCTCAATGCGGCGTTCGCCCTTGTTAATATAAACCTGCGCCAGCTCAATCTCGACCACACAAGGATACCCAAAAAGGGGGATGTCGTTTACTTGTCGGCGGACATGCTGGTTGATGCTTCCCTTCTGGCCTGTAGCAGGGTCTATAGCCCTCCTACGCGCGTCTCGGCTGCAGTGAATGACAATCTTAACACCGCCGTCATCCAGTTTAATTTCATTTACACGTTGCCCTTTGAGTCCTAAAATATGCTGCGAGATGTTGATTGTCATATACCTGCTCTATGTAAAGTTATCAGAAACCATACATATCAACAGGTTACTTGGCGGTCGGCATCTTTTTCTACTCAACAAAGCGGAGAAGAGCCAGAATAATATTCTAATGTATTTTATTATCCGGATGTATTCAGACAGTTCGTCGTACCATTAACCTTACAGTTAAAAAGCTTGATCGCTTCATCACCCTTTAAGCGTGCCTCATCCTTCACACACTTTGTCCATATATCTAAATTTTCAAGAAAGTAAGTGACTTCTTTTTTACATCTCTCAAAATCTTTGGAATCTGAAAATTGAATTTCGATGTATTGGTTGGTGCAATTGGGAGGATCATAATCTGGTTTTTTACAATCCGCCTGAGCTTGGAATGACCATACAAAGACACCCACACAGATCACGGCACTAAATTTGTTTTTCATTTTTCGGCTCTTCTGGAGTTTCACTACGCTTGAAACCCGCCCCCATTAATAAGTTAACCCCCTTCAAAATAACCCAAAAGTGGTAAAGGAATTAATAACAGAGGGAATAGCAGGGCCTGTACTCTCGCTGAGAGTGCATAAAACAATAGGCACCCTGAAGGTGCCTATTGTAACTATAAATACAGAGAGAAGAGGATATTAGGGAGAAGATTAACCAAATTTCTTGTCCGGTTCTTGTCCGCCAGGTTCCGGGCTGAAGAACTTCGCGTACTTTCCTTTAACGCCGTTAAATTCATCAGCATCAGCAGGTGGAGTTCCCTGAACTGTGATATTAGGCCAGATCTCAGCGTATTTGGTATTCATCTCTAACCAATTTTCAGCTTCAGGGTCCGTGTCTGGTAGAATCGCTTCTGCCGGGCATTCTGGCTCACAAACCCCACAGTCAATACACTCATCAGGATGGATTACGAGGGTATTTTCCCCTTCGTAAAAGCAATCAACAGGGCAGACTTCTACACAGTCCATGTATTTGCACTTAATGCAATTATCCGCAACGACATATGTCATAACGCACTCCAAAGGTCGCTGCGTTCAACACCCGACCATCATAATTCATAGTATAACCAAGGGTTAAGACGCCTTGTCGTAACCAAGTTCTTTGTGGCTATCAAGTAACCGCTTGCGCAGGGATGATGCTGTTGCTTCGCCATCACCTGTTGGCTGATAGAACACATTCACATCAGCAGATTTATTGCGGTTCAAAGAACGTAGGGTAGCCGGATTTTCGATTTCCATCGTATCAAAACCACAACGGTGCATTAGCTGAATTTGATCATAGAGCACATCGCCAATTGCGCGAACCTCTCCATCGAAGCCATAACGCTCGCGAAGAATTCTGGCGTAGGAATAGGCACGACCATCGCCAAAAGCAGGGAAGTTCAAGGCAACCAGAGATAGTTTTTCGAGATCATCTTCGATAAGCTCTGGTGATTGATTGCTCTCAAGAAGTACACCAAGCTCGAGACCAGATGCTAATAACGCGGCCTTTTCTTCGTTCCAACGATCAAATGAAACGATTATTGGTGAAGCACCTGTAATCTCAGCATCGTCAGCCAACTTAACCCAATTATCAGCAATCTGACGTCCATCTTTTATGAGCGGCATTTTACTCTCTTTTCTCTCTCAATGGCTGTCCCTAGGGAACAGCTCTTATGCAGCGGTTTAGCTGCAACAATCATTAAATTCAACTTCACTTGGTATTGGTTCTAGCTGATCCAGTATCAAGGAAGTGAATTCCACATTCGGTTTTATCCTGGTTTTTCCACCGCCCACTGCGGGGATCATCACCAGCTTCAACCCGGTCAGTACAAGGCATACAGCCAACAGAAGGATAACCATCCGCCTCTAGCGGGTGACGAGGAAGATTATGCTTATGAAAATAAGACGTAATCTCATCTTTTTCCCAATAGGCAAGCGGATTAATTTTAATCCGTGTTCCCTCAGCTTCCACCAATTCAAGCTTTGATCTCGATGCAGACTGAAACCGTTTGCGGCCAGAAATCCAAGCATCAAGATCATCAAGAGCTCTGTTCATAGGCTCAACCTTGCGTACCCAACAGCACATATCTGTATCTTGGTTCCAAAGAATTCCCTTTGGATCCTTATCCGACAGCTTTTCTTCCTCGGGCAATATCTGACGAACATCAGTAAGACCTAAGAATTCGGTTAGCTGTCGGCGATAGCGATGGGTTTCACCAAACAACTTACCCGTATCCATAAAGATAACAGGCGTTGCCGGGTTAACCTGTGCAACAAGATGTAAAAGGATTGCAGACTCTGTTCCAAAAGATGAGACCAGAGCAACTTTTCCTTTAAACTCGTCTTCGATCAAGCGGACTAGAGCATCATGCGTCGACAAATTCCTCACACTGTCCAGCAAATCTGCTGCGCGTGACTTTGTCGTTTCAAGACGTTCTCGTGCGCTTCCTTCCTTTGGTAACAAGGTCGATGCACTAAGCATATAGCTTTTCCTTGAACGGAGCCATTCCAACCCGGTTATAAGCA
This sequence comes from Kiloniella sp., assembly GCF_965205715.1. GTDB lineage: Bacteria > Pseudomonadota > Alphaproteobacteria > Kiloniellales > Kiloniellaceae > Kiloniella. Next base: position 283,690 of record NZ_CBDBHW010000002.1, read on the forward strand.
TCAAGGAAGCTTTCCTCAGCACTTTCCCGGAGGTCCAGGTAGATATTCACAACGCTTTCAACCGCATCGACAATCTTGTCATAGGCAAAAGAAGGACCAATGATCTTACCGATTGCAGCATTTTCGTTGGCGTTCCCACCAAGAGTGATCTGATAATATTCTTCACCCTTACGATCGACACCAAGAATACCAATATGGCCGACGTGGTGATGACCACAAGCGTTAATGCAACCAGAAATCTTGAGCTTTAGCTCTCCAATGTCATGTTGACGTTCGATATCAGAGAACCGCTTACTGATCGCTTGGGCGACGGGGATAGACCGCGCATTAGCGAGAGCACAATAGTCCAACCCAGGGCAAACAATCATATCTGAGATCAAGCCCAGATTAGCCGTCGCAAGGCCAGCTGCTTTCAAGCCGGAGTATACATCAAAGAGATCTTCCTGCTTCACATGCGGCAGAACCAGGTTCTGTTCGTGTGTTGCCCGGATTTCATCAAAGCTATATTTCTCAGCAAGATCAGCAACAGCTTCCATCTGATCATCAGTGATGTCACCTGGCGCCTCGCCTTCAGGCTTGAGCGAAATATTAGCAATCGCGTAACCAGCCTGTTTATGAGCAACGACGTTTGCTCTAACCCAAGTGGCAAAATCACGATCTTCAAAACGCTTGATCTCAAAAAGACGAGAAGTTGCATCCAAAGTTTCAAAGCTCGGAGGTGCAAAATATTCGTTGATACGGTCAACTTCTTCCAACGGAAGCTTAAGGGCAGTATCTTTAATACGCTCCCACTCGGCTTCGACCAAACGGCGAACTTCATCAATCCCTGTTTCGTGTACAAGGATCTTGATACGCGCTTTATATTTGTTATCACGACGCCCGATTTGGTTATAAACGCGAAGAACGGCCTCAAGATAACTCAAGAGGTGCTCTTTCGGTAAGAACTCACGTACGACTTTACCAATCATTGGCGTCCGACCCTGGCCGCCGCCAACGTGAACTTCAAAACCGACTTCGCCTTCGTCATTCTTGACGATCGCCAAACCAATATCGTGAACCCGAATGGCCGCACGATCGGTTGTAGCACCCGTCACAGCAACCTTGAACTTACGTGGTAAGAAAGTGAATTCAGGGTGCAAGGAAGACCACTGGCGAATGATTTCGCAATAAACCCGCGGATCTTCAATCTCGTCAGCAGCAGCACCCGCATATTGATCAGAAGTCGTATTTCTGATGCAGTTACCACTGGTTTGAATGGCATGCATTTCTACATCAGCCAACTCTTTCAATATTTCCGGCACGTCCTTGAGAACAGGCCAGTTATATTGCAAGTTTTGACGAGTAGTGAAATGGCCATAGCCTCGGTCATATTTACGCGCGATATGTGCCATCTTACGCATCTGTGCCGCATTGAAGGTTCCATAAGGAATGGCAACACGAAGCATGTAGGCGTGCAGCTGAAGGTAAAGACCGTTCATCAACCGTAGCGGTTTGAACTGATCTTCGGTTAGATCGCCGTCAATACGGCGCTCTACCTGGTCCCCGAACTGAGCGACACGTTGTTGTACAAAATCATAGTCAAATTCGTCATAGCGATACATTGCTTTATTCCTTACCCAGCCTGCCGTAAACCGTGGCCATAATGGACTGTTGGGCCCTTGGCCCGGATACCTTCTTTAACGGAGAGCGGATGAATACCAGCGTCATCACGCTCAACTTTGATCAAATAAGGTCCAACAATAAGTTGATTAGCTTCAGCCTTTTCAGCCTCATTGAGTAGAACAGCTGCTCCATCACTGTCTTCAACAGTCTTTGCAGCAGAGAAATCATCTGTCCATTCAGCATTTTCGCCGAAATAAACAACTCCACCACCAAGCAAGCGGTTCGCAGTCATAATCTGCAATGCCATTGTCTTAACTCTCTCCTAGACGCGCCGATTAAATTCCGGCAACGGCAACTTCGTTTAAATACGAAGTCACATTTTTGTTTTCTATTGCACCAGCAGCTATTTGCTGAAGGTCAGCTTTACTTGCAAAGGCTGCGACTGATCCAATAACGATCAATGCAGGCCCTGTAATTTCATACGTCTCAACCAACTGAGCTGCTTCCGATAACTTACCCGGAAGAACACGCTGGTCAGACCGTGTGCCATTTTCGATAATCGCAACGGGTGTGTTCGCATCCAACCCATGACTAATCAGTTTGCTGGAGATATGGTCCGCATTTGAGATCCCCATATAGAAGACCAGGGTCTGGCGACTACTAACCAGTCCGGACCAATCAGCCTGAGCTATACCATCACCGTTTTGCCCCGAGACAAAAGTCACCATCGAAGCATGATCGCGGTGTGTAAGTGGAATTGCCGCAGAAGCAGCACATCCGACAGCAGCGGTTATTCCTGGAACAACATCCACATCAATCCCTTCAGATTGAAGGACTTCCATTTCTTCGCCACCACGGCCAAATACAAACGGATCTCCACCTTTCAAGCGAACAACGCGTAAACCTTTGTGAGCTTCGTTCACAAGGATTTCATTGATTTCATCTTGAGACTTACTGTGTTTACCCGGTGCTTTTCCGACATAAATCCGGTCAGCATCACGGCGCACATAATCAAGGATTTCATCGCTTATCAGGCGATCATAGATAACCACATCGGCTTGCTGCATAAAACGCATGGCCCGGAATGTAAGAAGATCTGGATCTCCTGGGCCAGCGCCAACAATAGCAACATGGCCTGCTTTGCGCTCTTCTTTCCAATTTAGGTTGATGAGGCCAAGCATTTTCTCACGGGCAGAAACTTCACGACCGGAAAGAACAGATTCAGCGATGGGACCATCAAAAAAGTTTTCCCAAAACTTCCGGCGTTCATTGCCACCAGAAATCGTGCCTTTCACCGCACCGCGAAAGCTATCAGCAAAAGTCGCCAACCGACCAAGGGCAGGTGGCAGAATGCTTTCGATTTTTTCACGTAGATTACGTGCGAGTATCGGCGCTGCCCCCCCACTTGAGATCGCAACGACCATAGGGGAACGATCAACAATTGCGGGCATAATAAAGTCTGAAAGATCAGGACGATCCACGGCGTTAATCTTGATGCCCTTTAGACGTGCGGCTTGACTTACAAAGGCATCCACAGCTTCAATGTCCGTCGCAGCAAACACCAGGCTTGCGCCATTGACATCTTCGGCAAGAAACTCACGTTCTTCATAACCAATATGGGCGCCGGCCACCAACTCTTGGATTTCATCACATAGAGTGGGTGCTATCACAGTAACAGCCGCATCAGCTTTTAGAAGCAGACGTAGCTTTCTAGCAGCGAGATCGCCGCCACCTACCAGAAGGACTTTCTGACCCTTAAGAGCCAGGAAAATAGGAAAGTGATCCATGACACCCTCATACCAATTTCACACAAACTTAATGACAATTGATTTGCCAATTACATTTGCTCACAGTGAATAGATGACACGTTTGATGAAAAATACAAGTAAAAAAGTGAATAATAATAATTACACACTAAAATAACGTTCTTTATGAGTATTTTGAATTTCACCTAATCTAGTAAGGATGTAAATTTTTCTAAATTCTCAATTTATTATTTATTTACAGTGCATTAATGTACCACACTTGAGATTTTACGCATTTATAATATTTTGCGTGTAGGAAATTTAAATAAGAATTATTGAACAAATTAGAATATGTAATCCTTACTTTAAATATTATTATTCACACTTTTTAAGTGGGTAATTTTCAATATCATTAATTATACAGTCCTGATGTGTAATTATATCTAACTCTTCTTTCCCGGCAGATAAAGTAAGCTCTATAATACGATATAAAGCACAAATAGCTTTTTGCGCTGCAAACTGCTCAGAAAAGCCTCTCACGATCCAACCAACAAACAAACCCGTAAAAAGGTCCCCTGCTCCAGAAGGCGATACAGCAAGGTAAGGAGTTGATATCAACCATGCCGTTTCAGCCTTCACCACCAAAACTCCAATTTTTGGCTTGCCTTTATCAACCGGTTGTTCAGCAGAAGTTACAACTACACAACGTAAGGAATTCTTTTTAATCAGTAACCGTGCGACAGAAATCATCTCTGAAAAAGTTTTGGCATTTGTTTGGGTGATAACATCAAATTCAAACTTATTAGGCGTTATAATATCTGCGAGCGGTAACAGCTGATCTATAATCAGTTCAGGAATGCCCTCACTGACAAAGAGACCCTTTCCTCTGTCGCCCATAACAGGGTCAAGACAGTAAAGTCCCTTAGGCTTAAGCTGTTTATAGCTTTTAATTGCGTTAGCTATGACCTTAGCATTTTCAACCGAGGCCAAGTATCCCGATAATATTCCATCGCTACTTTTAAAAGCCCCCCTATCCTCTAACCCTAAAAAAAGATCATGAAGTAGCAAGGATTCTATAGCCCGTCCATAGACACTGGAATGCGCAGGATGATTTGACAGAACCGTTGTTGGAATGGAATGCACCTCCACCCCCAACTTTTGCATTGGAAACACCGCAGCTGAATTCCCCACGTGCCCATAGCAAACATGTGATTGAACGGATATTACAGACGGCATACGATCCCCTCAAAATTTAGAGTTATGTTAGTTTTGTAACCGACATCTCTGTTTTTGTTGCGAGCTGAACGACCTGGTTTTGATTTATAGGTCCGAACTCAGACCTAAAGTCAGAAAAATGGGTTTCAAACCAACTTTTTACCGGCTTTAGAATATCCTGTTTCATTGAACTTGCCATCAAACCCGATACTCTTGGTATATGCTTGAGATAAGCATCCTTGTTATCTCTCGCATAAAGCCTGGAAAAAAGTCCGAGCACTTTAGCATGACGCTGGGCCGAGAGAACATAGTACCAGTCCATATAGGATTTCCGGTCCTCTTCATTTTTGAAGAGCTCTCCCATTTTTGAAAAATAACGCGCCACCATACTTGCCCTAAACGTGGGATCAATATCACGACGCGCATCTTCTACTAAGGACATCAAATCATATGGCGGCGCCCCGAGAACGGCAGTTTGGAAATCCAACAACCCACAAGCAGAAACGCCCTCACGGCCCTCAAGGATCATAAGGTTATCAATATGAAAATCCCTAAGAACCAATGTTGTCGGCAAAGCGGGAAGACCGTTAAACACCTGACACCAGGCATCTATGTAACCTTGCCGTGCCTCAGGCAATAACCCTTGTCCTGTTATTGAAGGATAATACCAATCAGCCATAATAAGAGCTTCGCGAACCAGGAAAGCAAGATCATAAGGCGGCATATCTATGTCAGGAAGCTTTTCCGATGAATGCATCTTAACCAGCACGTCCACAGCCAATTCATAGAGCGTTTCTTCGTTTTCACCCGCCGCTAAAAGCCTCGCATAGGTATTTTCCCCAAAATCCTCTAATAGTAAAAAACCTCTTTCAATATCCTCATGTAAGATCTCAGGCACCGATATACCGCAAGCCAGAAGATGCCTAGCGACTTTTGCAAAGACTTCCACTGGCTCAGCTACTCCAGGCGGGGCATCCATCAACATAGTGGTTTCGTCGTTTTTACGAAGTCTAAAATAACATCTCGCAGAGGCATCAACAGGTAAGGGAGTACTCTCACTCCCCTCCCAACCGGCTAATTTTACAAAGTCGATTCTATCTTTTTCTCGCTGTACCGGATTTATTTTCACAGCCTACACCACCCGAAAACTCAAATATTCTCAACAACTTTTGCTAAGTATATAGCTCGCATGCTGAGAAAATAAACACCAGTTCTTTTCCACCTATTGACAAGATGTATATACAAGCTAATTATGTCTATACATAATGTGGAGCTTAGAACATGAAAAAGAACATCCGTACCATTCGTGCCCCTCATGGCACCGAGTTATCTTGTCAAAGTTGGTTAACCGAAGCACCGCTTCGTATGCTAATGAACAACCTTGACCCTGATGTTGCGGAGCATCCTGAAGATCTCGTTGTATACGGTGGTATCGGTCGCGCTGCGCGTAATTGGGAATCTTACGATAAAATCGTCGAAAGCTTACAAAAGCTGAAAGATGATCAGACTCTTCTCGTACAATCCGGCAAGCCGGTTGGTATATTCCCAACCCATCCTGACGCACCGCGTGTTCTCATAGCCAACTCTAACCTTGTGCCAAACTGGGCGAACTGGGAGCACTTCAACAAGCTAGATAAAGCTGGCTTAATGATGTACGGCCAAATGACAGCAGGATCTTGGATCTACATTGGTAGCCAGGGAATTGTTCAAGGCACCTACGAGACCTTCGTTGAAGCAGGTCGTCAGCATTTTAATGGCGATCTCTCTGGCCGCTGGATCCTAACCGGCGGACTTGGTGGCATGGGTGGCGCACAACCTCTTTCTGCGACAATGGCTGGTGCATCAATGCTCGCAATTGAGTGTCAGGAAGACCGTATTGATATGCGGATTAGAACGGGCTATCTCGACAAAAAGTGTACCGATCTCGACGAAGCACTCGCGATTATCAACGATGCGGTCGAAACCAAAAAAGCCATTTCAGTTGGCCTGGTAGGTAATGCAGCAGATATCTTCCCAGAACTTGTTAAACGTGGCGTGCGCCCTGACATTGTTACCGACCAAACCTCTGCACATGATCCATTGAACGGTTACCTGCCACAGGGCTGGACTTGGGCTGAATATGTTGATCGTGCTCAAAAAGATCCTAAGGGCACAACTACAGCAGCCAAAAAATCTATGGCCATTCAAGTTCAGGCCATGCTCGACTTCCACGCACAGGGCATTCCAACAGTCGATTACGGAAATAATATCCGTCAAATGGCATTGGAAGAAGGCGTAGAGAACGCATTTGATTTCCCGGGCTTTGTCCCGGCTTACATTCGCCCTCTTTTCTGTCGCGGTATCGGACCTTTCCGTTGGGCTGCTCTTTCTGGTGATCCCGAAGATATCTACAAGACAGATCAAAAAGTTAAAGAGCTGATCCCCGACGATCCTCACCTTCATAACTGGCTGGACATGGCACGTGAGCGCATTCACTTCCAGGGTCTTCCGTCACGTATTTGCTGGGTTGGCCTAGGTCAGCGCCACAAACTCGGCCTTGCTTTCAATGAAATGGTTCGCAACGGCGAGCTTAAAGCTCCAGTCGTAATCGGACGTGATCACCTTGATTCAGGTTCTGTTGCAAGTCCGAACCGTGAAACAGAAAGCATGATGGATGGATCTGACGCGGTATCAGATTGGCCGCTTCTTAATGCCCTTCTAAACACTGCTGGCGGCGCAACTTGGGTTTCCCTCCATCACGGTGGTGGTGTCGGCATGGGCTTCTCTCAGCATTCTGGTGTTGTTATCTGTGCAGATGGCACTGAAGCCGCTGATAAGCGTCTAGGTCGCGTGCTTTGGAATGATCCTGCAACGGGTGTCATGCGTCACGCAGATGCTGGTTACGAAATTGCAAAACAATGTGCTCGAGATAACAACCTCGACCTCCCTATGGAGTCAGATAAATGAAAAACCCAGAAACAAAAAACTTGGTACTGACGCCACGTCAATTAACCTTACCTCTTTTGCGATCCATCACATTTGATGATGTAACAATCAGCCTTGATCCGGCTTGTCGTGAACAGATTGAGGCATCAACAGAAACTGTTCGCAACGTCCTTCGTGATGGTAGAACTGTCTATGGTATCAACACAGGATTTGGCCGCCTCGCCTCAACCCGTATTGATGATGAACAGCTTGAACAATTGCAAAGCAACCTCGTTCTTTCTCATTGTACCGGCATGGGCCCCTTACTGGATGATGAGGCCGTTCGTCTAATACTTGCGCTTAAGATTACCTCGCTGGCTCAGGGCTTCTCTGGCATCCGTCATGAGGTTCTTGATTATCTCATTACGTTCTTCAACGAAGGTCTCTACCCCTGCATCCCATCCAAAGGCTCTGTCGGCGCTTCAGGAGATTTAGCGCCACTGGCTCACATGTCAGCTTTGATCATAGGATCGGGCAATGCACGCTACAAAGGTGAAATCCTTCCAGCTAAAGAAGGTTTGGCTCGTATCGGTTTAGACCCGATGGTCCTAGGCCCTAAAGAAGGCCTCGCCCTATTAAACGGTACTCAGGTTTCTACAGCACTCGCTCTTCTCGGCCTTTTCAGAGCCGAAAACCTGATGAATGCAAGCACGCTTGTAGGTTCAATGAGCGTCGAAGCCGCCAAGGGTTCACACGTACCATTTGATCCACGTATTCAAGCTGCTCGCGGTCAAGTTGGCCAAACAGATATCGCTACAGTGTTCAGAACGGTCTTGGAAGGAAGCCCAATCAACGAAAGCCACGCTGATTGTTCAAAAGTCCAAGACCCCTACTCTCTTCGATGCCAACCACAAGTTCTCGGCGCTTGCCTAGACCACATGCGTTTTGCTGCGACAATTTTCGAACGTGAAGCAAATGCGGTTTCTGATAACCCTGTTGTTTTCACCAAAGAGGGAGACATCCTCTCTGGCGGGAACTTCCACGCTGAACCAATAGCAATGGCATCTGATGTTCTTGCTCTGGCAATATCAGAAATGGGAGCGTTGTCAGAACGTCGTATAGCACTTTTGATGGATAGCTCCATGTCAGGTCTTCCCCCGTTCCTTGTGGCGGGTAGTGGTTTGAATTCAGGCTTTATGATTGCTCAGGTTACAGCAGCAGCATTAGCCTCTGAAAACAAATCTCTAGCTCATCCAGCTTGCGTAGATAGTCTTCCGACTTCTGCAAACCAGGAAGATCACGTTTCCATGGCAACATTTGCTGCCCGTCGCCTGTCTGATATGGCGAAAAACACAGCAGGTGTACTCGCAGTAGAATTCTTGTCAGCTGCCCAAGGTATCGATTTCCTTAAACCACTGAAAACATCACCAACACTCGATAAAGTAATGGCAAGACTGCGCGAAGACGTCTCATTCTTTGAACAGGACCGTTACTTCTCTGATGATCTGGAACTCACGAGTGATCTTGTTTGGAATGGAGAATTCAACAAATTATCAAAAGCTGATTACCTGCCGAGTTTCTCTGAATAAAATTCAGTAGAAGTTACGGTTCTGGTAATTTCATTTTTAAGAAAAGTAAGAATAGATACGGTGTATTTTCAGCATACTTATGACTTTTTGCTGGAAATACACCGTAGAAAAATGCATTTATGGCAGTAAGAAAGTAAAGAACACAAAGAGACTAAACAGAAAACGCAACCCAGCGTATAGGAATTTACGGATGTTGACCCCAAGCAACGATTTAGGGAATAACGATAAAAAAGTCCCTCTTTATCAAAAGGTAAAGGGATATATTATTGACCACATTCGTTCGGGCGAATGGGAAACCGGCTTTCAAATTCCTTCTGAAAATGAACTTACTCAAAGCCTTGATATGTCGCGAATGACTATTCACCGCGCACTCCGTGAATTGACTGCAGACGGGTGGTTGATGAGGGTTCAGGGTGCCGGCACTTTCGTGGCAGAGCCAAGACCACAATCTGCTGTTCTCTCCCTGCAAAGCATTGCAGATGAAGTCCGTGCCCGAGATAATGATTATACCAACCAGTTAATCAGTCTGGATGAAGAAAAAGCAACACCATACATAGCTGGTGTATTAGAACTGGAACTCGGCGCCCCTGTTTTCCATTCGGTTATAATTCACAAAGAAAATGGTGTTCCTATCCAACTGGAAGACCGTTATGTCAATCCACAATCAGTGCCTGATTATCTCTCTCAAAGCTTCCAGGATGTGACCCCGTACGATTACCTCATAAATGTTGCGCCACTCAGTAATGCTGAACACACCATTTTTGCGATAGCACCTGATAACACACAAGCTGAACTTCTAGAGATCGAACCGCAGACACCTTGTCTTCTTCTAAAACGCCGCACCTGGTCTGAAGGTAAAGCTGTTACTTATGCCAAGCTTGTCCACCCTGGTGACAGGTACAGTCTGGGCGGAACCTTTCAAGGCTAAATAGTTATTGGCACGATAATTTACGCATCGACCAAGGTGGTCTCAATGCCCCGCTTCAAGTCCCGGATTACAAAGCGAGCAGGATGAACGCCTTGCATCACAGTATCTGAAACCGGGATTTCATCGCCCGTAATTAATGCCGTAAGATACCGTGCCATGAAAGGAGCAGTTACAAATCCGCGTGAGCCAAACCCAGCTGCCACGTATAGACCCTTGTAATAACTGGCTTCCTCCCATTTTCTGTGCTTGGCACCGTTCTTTAACAGACCGTAATTATCAACATAATCAGCGTGTCTATGAAGTGGCCCCACGAGCGGTAAGCGATCTACAGTTGTTCCCCTTACAGAGGTTCGACCTTTCAATTCCGATAAAGAAAATTCCTTTTCAAAAAAAGGTAAATACTCCCTGAGAAAAGACAAGTTATGTTCATGCCGATCATCTGTTAGAGAACTATCATCAGCTTCTTCAAATGATCTTAAACGCTCAAATGTGGCCCCAAATACATGCTTACCATCAATAAGAGGCGTTAGGTAACCAGCCCCACTGACGACGCACTTTAGGTTCTTGCTGATACCTACTTGGCTGTGTGTACTTACTTGTCCCCTGTTCATGACCACAGGGAGGAATTTTGATTGCCCAAACTTACGGATGGAAAAAGCATTCGCCATGATGCAGGCATCAAAATCTAAAGGCTCTGATCCATCTGAAAAGTGTAATCGCCAGTTGGAATTTAAATTCTGGCTTAATTCTTCAATCGATGAAATCTCGTTAACAAGTTTAATATTGATATTTTTTGTCAGGGCTCTCGCCAAAGTCGAAGTATTTATGCACCCCCCCTTTGGATACCACATTGCAGATTGTGATAGAGAAACGCCTGCTAAATCCGAGGCTTGGACAGGATCAGCTATAAAATAGTGATCTCTAGGAAGCTCAGTATTATCTTGAAAAGATTGGTGTCGCTTTAGATCTTTTTCATCCGCAATTAAATTTAATGTTCCGCCACGGTGATGCCAGATACTCTCGCCAGTTTCTTTTTCAAGATCCTCGTAGAACTTCAACGCATAGAGATAGCTGGAGGCTAGATATTGCCCCAGGACAGTTCCACCCCGCATTAATTTAGGCTCAAAAATTGCGGCTGGATTACCTGATGCGCCTTTTGCCAGGGCCTCTTTTTTTTCAAACAAAGTAACTTCTACGCCGGAGCAATTGAGATGATAGGCAAGAGTATTTCCGGCAATCCCCCCTCCAATAATAGCGACCTTATTCAGCCTATCTTTAACGTGCTCCGGCAACTGAAACCAAGGTGGGATCGACATACTCTTTTCAATCTTTCTTAACTGCGAACTCACCAACAAGGTGCTCTTTCTTATAAGCAAATCCCTTGCGCTTATCCATTAGAAATCCGACTCTTTCAAGGCCTCTTCTTACGTGACCTGCCGCGGTAAATGTCGCTAATTTGGTTCCTGTTTTTGAGAGTCTCGCGAGTTGCTGGTATACCTTTTCATTCCACATCTCGGGATTTTTACGTGGAGAGAAACCATCAAGAAACCAGGCATCTACCAGTTCCAGATATTTTGAGAGCATCTCGGTTACATCGCCAAACAACAAGATAAGGGTTACATTTTCGTTGCCATATTCCAAAACATGCTTTCCGGGAGTTGCCTTGGGATACAATTCAAGAAATCTGTCATTCACGTTTCTCAACTCAGCCCATTGCAACAACGATTGTTTAATCTGGTCTTTTGATAAAGGAAAAGCTTCGATTGAAACATATGTCAGCCTTTGCCCTGGCTTGGCTTGCTTTTTCCATTCTTGCCATGTCGCCAGGAAATTAAGCCCGGTGCCAAATCCGGTTTCTCCAATGGTAAAGTGCTGCTTGTTTTTCCACGCGCTTGGTCCCCCAATACCTTCAATAAAAACATACCGACTTTCGGCTAATCCATCCCGAGGGGAAAAATACACATCGTCAAATGTTTGAGAAACGGGTGTATGCTCATCCCGCCACTCTAATCTTGGCTCCTTCAACTCGTTCATTTATTTGACCACATCATTAAACAACCAAGCCCAGTCCGTGCCTACAAACCAGAACTATAAAAAAAGCCGACTGCAATTAACAGCCGGCTTTTTTTATTGGCATTTGGAAAATTAATTACCAAACAGCTTTTTCAACGCTTCTTTTGGCTTTTCGATAACCTCTTCAACCGCGCTGCCTTCACCACTACTCTCCCCACCAAGAGGAAGTTTTGGAATTTCGACACCACCTTCACCACCGGTTACGCTCTCTATGAGAGAGGCGGGATCCTTTAGCTTATCGGTTAAAGCCCCTGCCAGATCGGGGGCGATTTTCGGATCACTCCACGAACCTGTAATCAAAAGAGGCACTGCCAGACCAGAAGCCCCCGAATCACCACCTTGACCTTCGAGATCACCAACGAGTTTAGGCTCAACGCGATAGTCCAACGTTTTTGGTGGCATAGGTACCGTGCCTTTTCCGGAAAGACGGAACAAAGGCGCAATCATGCTCAAATCCTGATTATCGAGAACACCTTTGGTAATTTTATAAGTACCCGATAGCTCCGCAAAGTCAGTGGACTGGGCATCATCAAATGAATTCTGTAATGCATCGATCGAAACATTTCTAATCAGTCCAGGAATGTTAATCCCCTTCACCGCGCCGTCTTTAAAGATAAAATCACCAGTTCCATTGAGATTTGAGACCATGTCTTTTTGGCTTTGCCCCGAAGTCGTCAAATTCGCCTTTGAATTAAGTGACCCCAACAATTTTTCGAAATCTGCACTATCTGAGAGCAAAGGTTCAGCCTGAACCCCGGAAACTTCAAACTGAATTGCCGTTGTAGGTACTGATTTAGAGCTGTCGAGAACAACTTTACCCTTAGCCAAACCATCGTACATAGAAAGCTGCTTAAGATCGGCCGTTAGTTTGCCTCCCTTCAGAAGCACAGCGAGTTCGCTGACACCAACGGTGATTTTGCGAATTTGAATACCTTCTGTCTTCAAAGCCAAATCAGCATTAACGGCTTTCAAGCCAGAGAAATCGATATTCTCTTCACTCCACCCTTCATCACCAGAAGAAGCCTCAGAGCCACTGCTAGCTGCCGTATCTCCATCAGAAGCGGCGCTTGCGTCTTTTTCAGGTGGAAGGTACGGAGTTAAATCGAGAACACCTGTCGACAAAGCTGCGCGAATATCAGGAACAGGGCCTGAACTATCTATTTTCAAAGCACCCTGAGCGGTTAGAGCATCAAAAGCCAATGCAACATCGTCAAAAGCTATGACCGCGCCTTTAAGATCAAGCTTTCCTTTTACAGATAGCTTCTCAAAAGTATTCTCATTGTTACGCTCAATTGGAGCCCCGACCCAATCCGTCAGCCCCATTACAGAAGGAACATCAAGATCAAGCGCGCCTGCAAGAGCAAACTCAGTGCCTTGCTGGGCAGAGCCTTCAAAACCAAAGTTAACAGGATTTGATTCGACAGCTGTAGCCAACTGACTGCTTCCGCCATTCAGCAGGCTTTCCAGGTTCGCAACGTCCGCTGAGATGTTGATGGTCTCAGCTTTCCAATCAAGACTCCCTTTAACCGTTAGAGGTTGATTTAAGGCTTTGAGCGCGATCTCAAGGTTTAAAGATTCAATGTCTTCTTTCGTACCTGAAACGAGATCTACATAATGTAGTTCTCCACCTTGTATTCTAACATCACCAAGGGAAAGCCCTTCTAACGGAGAACCGGAACTTTCCTGCGCACTATCACTAGGTTCTTCACCTGACTTAGCGGCTTCAGGCTTAACATCAAAAACCCAATTAGGTTTGCCATCTTTATCAACCTCAAGATTGATAACAGGATTTACTAATACAAATCGGTCAATAACATACTCTTGAGATATCAAAGGCAATAGTTGCAACTCGAGTGCCATTTGATCGAGCGTTACCATCTCTTTAGCTTGCCCTTGGGTATAATTGGCAAGGGACACGCCATTAACTTCAACGGCTACTTTTGGAAAAAGACTCAGATAAATCTCTCCATCAATCTTTAAATCTCGCCCTGTTGCCGCTTTCGCCTCCTCGGCGATTCTAGGCTTAAAATCGTCTAAGGAAATAAATAACGGGGCAATCAGGAGTACTGCGATAATCAGTACAAACAAACCACCAATTGATATGAGAATTTTTTTCATTTTAGTCTCCATTACACGGGACAAATTTTTTAAGCCGTGCAAATGACACGATTTGCTAAAGTTGTGTGATCTAAAAACATTGAGGCGGTATTAGCAAAAAAGCCAACACCGCCTCGAATTTACGAAGAGCTATCGTAGCTCAACATAGCTTATTACTTCACAAGCGTAACAACTACGCGACGGTTTCTGAATTCAGAAATCCCATCACCAGTTTTAACGGCTGGAGCATTTTCACCAAGATATTGGCTTTTGACCATGTAAGCTGATACGCCACTGTGCTCAAGAGCTGCGACAACTGCTGCCGCACGTTTGCCAGCTAGGTTTTGGTTATACTCAGAAGATCCAGCTGTATCAGTGTGACCCGCAACAATTACCTTAGAAGGTGAGTGTTTTTTAATTGCTGCCACAATAACTGAAATTTCTGCTTTTGCATCAACTGTCAACACATCTGAATCAAAATCAAAATAGATGGCAAATGGATCAGGAAGAGCCATTGGCGCCGGTGCTGGTGCTGGTGCTGGCTTCGCTTTTGGTGCAAGAGCGGCATCTACCTTTGCCATCGCAGCCATAAAGCCATCTCGACAGGCAGCAATGTGATCAGGCTGAATGTTTTCTTCCTGCTCTTGGATCCAGCAGTCAAACATTACCTGCGCATGAGCTGCAGATGTTGGCGCTTTATTTGATGCGCCATTTTCAAGAGCACTCGCCAGACGATCATGCGCCGTTGTAAGATCTTCAACGAACTCGGCATCGAGATCCCAGTTTCCAACTTCTTCCGGCGCAACAGATTTCCCGTCAGCAGCAGATAGAGCTTTATCAGCAAACAGATCCGAATCACCCCAATCTTTTTCAGAGCGTTCGTCACCGGATAGACCAACGTACCCTTTATAGAGCTCTCTTGTGAATGATGAGCCACTTGGCTGAGCATCTGTTGCTGCCTGATAACGATCAGTACAAGCAGATAAAGTAACTGCCGCTACGCCAGCGACCAAAACAAACTTCAAACCCCGCATGATATTCTCCCTCGAAGGTTTTAATATGCATAGAACGCGAAAAATTACTGACTAACCCGATATGATAACACCGCCGCCCTATCCACGCTAAGTTGTAAAATAATACCACAACATAAAGAGGATAAGTTACTATTTTCTTTGGCACATCATAATGACCAGATTCCCATTACAACAACACTATATCAAAAAATAGTTTTTTTTCAACTAGATACACAAAGGAATCAATACTTGTCTTTCTTTCGCATTTTCCCAAAGTCAGGTTGAGAATAAATTACACCGAATACCGTATCAACCCAGAGTAATCTAATAGCCTCTACCCTTAACGTCTTATTAATAATCATACAAAAATCAGTACCGAAATCATCTTGGTATAAATACTTACCGCTAAACTATTGTTTTACATTAATAATCCAGATTCACTCAAGTTTAAACAAAACTTTATAGGTAGAGACTCCTAATTCCTAATTTGTAAATTAATGAAATTACAGCGTTTTCATTAACTTACCACCCCGTCACACGCAAGAGTAGCTAATGCTATTATAATTAAATCTTTTTAATGGTAGGATGACAAAAATAAAATACGATGTATCAGGAGATTTTCTATGGAAACACCCGTTGTTGCCAACCCGCTATGGTCGAGCTCGAAGAGGGCAAAACTTATTTTTGGTGCGCATGCGGCCGGTCGGGAAAACAACCGTTTTGTGATGGCAGTCACAAGGGCACAGACTTCAAACCTTTGTCATTTACAGCAGACAAAACAAAGCAGTATTTTTTATGCCAATGTAAACACAGCGGAAAAAAACCGTTTTGTGATGGAAGTCACAAATTTTTACTATAAAAAAATTCATTCATAAAAGATAAAGAACATACCTACGCCTACTCTAAGTCAGAGAATAACGATTGAACTTACCCCAATCTGCACTTTTTATTCGTGTATCGAGTTGTTCTTGGTTTAGAAGGCCGGATTGGGTATCCATAACAGACACAACAGATGCAGAATTTATCGAAGCAGCTTTTAAGGCTTCTTCAGCTCCTTTTCCCATGCCAATATACGTCGAAAAAGTAGAAGCGAACGCATCACCTGCTCCTGCAGTTCCCATCACTTCGGCTTTTTGGGCCGGACAGAAAAGGATCTCCTCAGAGGTCCCCAGATAAGCACCCTCTTTTCCGTTTGTAACCAACATCTTTTTAGGCCCAAGCTTCCCCAGAGTAATCACGAACTCTTTTAAGGCCATCATCGTCCCTGACACGCCAACACCTTTCCTCAAAAGCTCTGGCAAGGCTGGGTCCTCGGAATACTTACATGAGCGGGTCACATCGATCTCACTCTTGGCGGCTATAAACGGGACCAGCTGACCCGCCTCAACCTCATTTACGACCAGGACATCAATAAACTGCAAAGATTCCCAGAACGATTGCGCTCGAGATGAAAGCTGGCGGATACCTGGATTTGCCACAACCAGGCTGCCAGCTTTTTTGGCGAGTTTCACAATTTTTGGAAAACAGTCCGCGGATGCACCACTGAGCCCGGTAACATAAGTTAGCTTAACGCCCTCAAACATCTCTGGCTTTATTTCGTCAGGAGATAAAAGTGTGTTTGCTCCCCTCGCAACAAAAATCGTTGGATTTCTAACATGCGACGAAACCATTACGGCGCAACCCGTAGCAAGCTCAGCCCCGGTGATAACCCAGTCTCGCCTTATGCCTCTTTCGTCGAGACGATTGAGGACCTTTTGTCCTTCGATGTCATCTGCCAGTTTAACAACACAGGCGATATCTAGCCCAAGTAACGACATAGAAACAGAAGCATTAATGGCACCGCCACCAGTGTGGGTCTCAACAGCATCCGCATCAACTTTTTTGCCCTCTTCAAGAAGAAGGAAATTTGTCGTTGCGTTATGCATCGTCATACGTTCGATCTCATCGTCAGAAACCGAAGCGATGATATCTACAGTTGCCCCACCCAGTGCCAGTGCCTTCATTTCAACGTCCTATCTTAATTAACCTTCAGCGAGTGTCTTACCTGTAGAACCAAGTACAGAGAAAATACCATCGAGTTTAGCGCCCAAGCCTTTTTCCGCTTCACGCACCCACTTACGAGGGTCGTATTTACTTTTAAGAGGCTTACCAGTTTCAGGATCAATCTGGGCAACAAAAGCGTTTTGGTTTGCATTAACATATGCACCAACGGGCTCGGAATAAGCGTACTGCAGATCTGTATCAACGTTCATTTTAAAAACGCCATAGGATACAGCTTCTTTGATGTCGGCATCAGAAGAGCCGGACCCACCATGGAAGACAAGATCAAGGGACTTTTCCTCAAGACCATAACGCTCTGCCATCAATGCCTGGGAATCTTTAAGAATAACCGGGCGCAGCTTAACGTTTCCTGGTTTGTAGACACCGTGAACATTACCAAATGAGGCCGCTACAGAAAAATCGCCCAATGGGTTCAACTGTTCATAGGCGTAGGCAACATCTTCTGGCTGTGTATAAAGTTTTGGATTGTCAGCGCCTGTATGCTCAGACCCCACACCATCTTCTTCTCCACCGGTTACACCGAGTTCAATTTCAAGACTCATATCCAGTAGAGCCATCTTTTTAAGATAGTCAGCGCAAGTACCGACATTGTCTTCTAAAGGCTCTTCGGATAGATCGATCATATGAGAAGTGTAGAGCGGCTTACCGTTTTTCTCTTTAAACTTGGCACCTTCTTCCAGAAGACCGTCGATCCAAGGAAGCAGTCCCCGGTTAGCATGATCGGTATGAAGGACGACACAAACACCGTAACCTTCAGCAAGTAAGTGGACGTGCTGAGCAAGAGAAACAGCACCAAGCACCTTTCCCTGTAAAGAATCAGGGTAGGTTGAACCTGCATAAAATCCTGCGCCACCATTAGAAACCTGAATAATTACATCAGAATTATTGCGTGCAGCAGCTTCCAACACAGCGTTTACCGTACTGCTACTGGTGACATTGACAGCTGGAAGGGCGTAGTTTCCTGCCTTACAAGCTTTTACCAGTTTCTCGTAATCCTTACCGGTTACAACACCGGGGCGAAGTTTCTCAGACACCGCCAATCCTCCCTGTATTTCTCTGCGTTAAATCTATGTTTATCGCGTTACAAATATACTATTTGACCACTGCGAACCGACTCATCGGCAGCCAGCACAATCTTCATACTGTTCACAGCATCTTGCATGTGAGAAGTCAAATCCAAATTCTCTGTAATAGCCTTTAACAGAAATTCCTGTTCCCTTAAACAAAGAGCATCATGATTCGGCTCTTCATCCATCCGAATTAGATTATCTCTGTGCGAAAAATTAGTCTTATCATCCAGTTCTGCAGAATGACAAAGAATGGCTGACGTTTTGGTGTGGGCATCGATATCATCAGATTCCATCGATTTATCTTCTTCGGCAGCCACAATTGATACACACCCCTTTGGACCAATGACGTCTTTCACAAAAAAGGCCGTCTCACTCATCATCGGGCCCCAACCAGCCTCATACCATCCAACAGAACCATCTTCGTAGGTTACCTGCAGCTGACCATAATTATACATATCCGGATCGATTTCTTCACTTAACCGAACTCCAATTGCATGTACCTTAGTCGGCCTTGCCCCTGTCATAAGACACATCATATCTACATAATGCACACCACAATCAACGATCGGCGATATTGAATTCATCAATTGCTTATGCACTTGCCATGTTGTCCCACTACTTTGTTGATTTAAATTCATCCGCATCACCAAGGGTTTTCCAAGTTGCTTAGCTTGAGAGACAAACTCCTGCCAAGAGGGATGATGCCTTAAAATATAGCCAACAACGAGCTTTAGCCCCTTCTCCTCGGCTGCTGAAATTACTCTTTTTGCCCCCTCTACAGTATTCGATATAGGTTTCTCTAGGAATACGTGGGCACCAGCATCAAGAGCTTTTAGGGCGTAAACTTCATGGGTATCAGGCCAAGTATTTATTGAAACAACATCTGGATTCAATTCCGCCAAGGCCAATTCATAATCGTTAAACCGAGGGTAATCAGCGATTTCATCAGGGAGAGGCGTGTTTGCATTCAGGCTCCGACTACACAAACCAACGATCTCGAAACCAGAAAGTTGATGATACGCCTTTGCATGGGACTTCCCCATGTTTCCAAGCCCTACGACCAGCACCCTTTGCTTCGCAATCATTTTCACACCTGTTTTAAATCATATAAGAAAAGAACTATCGGGAGAAACCATCCGCCGCCATATCCCGGCCATCAACCCAGCAATCCAAGACATAACCCGCATCATCGAGAAGAACCAAGGAGGCCTGATAGCCTTCTTTGACCCTTCCGTATTTATTTCCTAATCCAAGGAATTGAGCAGGGTATAGAGAAGCCATTCGCAACGCTTCGCTTTGAGGCAAGCCCAACATATCGACAGTATTCCGTACAGCAGTTGCCATATCCAGGTCAGCCCCTGCCAAGGTCCCCTCTTCTGTAGTACAACGCCCATCTCGGCTGAATATTTTCTGACCATATAACTCAAAAAAGTCATATTCGCTTCCAACCGTTGGCATCGCATCTGTCACCAACATCATCTTGCCACGTTGCTTAGCTTTTATTGCGACCTTAAGAGTAGCAGGATGGACATGAAAACCATCCACAATCAAACCACACCAACTCTCATCATGATCCAAGGCAGCACCAACAGCACCGGGTTCTCGGCTGTTCATGGGTGTCATGGCATTAAAGAGATGCGTGAAACAAGAAAGGCCTTCCGCGAAGGCAGACTGATAATCTTCATACCCCCCTGCGGTATGTCCTGCAGCGACAATTACACCAGATTTAACAAGCTCTTTAATTGTCCCTCGCACATGTTTTTCAGGAGCAAGCGTAACAAGCGTCACTCCTTGATCGAGACTTGAAAGAAGAGTTATCGCCCCCTCTTCCATACTCCTGATCTTGCTTTCTTGGTGGACACCTTTGCGGTTCGGGTTAAGGTACGGTCCTTCCAAATGGATACCAAGTATTCCAGGCTCTTTAAGCGACAAAGCTTCTTCAACAGCCCCTATCGCTTGCTCCATAACCAAACGGTCATCTGTGATTAAGGTTGGTAGCATTCCTGTGGTGCCAAACTGCCTATGCGCCCGAGCAATGGTCCTTATTCCTTGGAGTGATGTCTCTTTGTTTAAAAGAGCACCTCCACCGCCATTGACTTGAACATCAATAAATCCCGGGGCCAAACATGCCCCCTTAAGATCACGTGAGTTGTCAATCACAACTGCTGGATCAGGATTGTGGCCAACATATTGAATCGTATCATTTTCAATTAGGACAGTTGCCCCTTCGAGCCACTCGTCTCCAGTAAAGACGCGCGCATTGTTCAGGGCCGTTATCATTAAACTGTCTCCGTAACTTTTTTCAGGTGGCGAGGATTATCCGGATCCAACCCTTTAAACTGAGTAATCTGCTCTGCCATAACATAAAAACTCTGTATCATCACTGGTAGCTGACAGAAGGGGTGTATATTCGGTTCAATAGATAAAATACCCTTTTCTGCCTTCCCTTCTTGAGCCGTAAAGACTGCGCCACCCTTATCCTTAAAGTTAGTGGCCAATTCCCCCACAGAATCCCAAGATTGATCCCGCTGTCTAAAGATAAGAACAGGATAACCATCAGCAACGAGAGACATGGGTCCGTGTTTGACCTCAGCGGCACTAAAGGCTTCAGCGTGGATATAGGAGGTTTCTTTAAATTTGAGTGCGGATTCCAACGCGATGCCAAATCCGGGACCCCGGCCTACAGTGAACAGGTTTGAAGAAGAAGCAAAGGTTTCAACCGGCTCTGACCAATCAGCCTTTAGACCACGATCCAACTGATCAGGCAGGCGGTCAAGGGCGGGTAACAAACCGCTGTCCAAATTCCAAATTGCAGCCAATTGAAGCAGGACTGTCAATGAGGCGATGTAACTCTTTGTAGCGGCTACCGAGTTTTCTGGTCCTGCGTGTAAGGGTAAGAAGCAATCCGCTAACCCAACCAGAGGCGCGGAGGCATCGTTACAAATACATAAGACAAATGCCCCCTGATCTTTTGCTGCCTGCGTCGCCTGAACCAGATCAGGGCTTCGTCCGGACTGAGATACGGCAATAAACAGGCTGTCTTGCATATTAACCGTACCGCCATACAACGTCGAAACGGAAGGAGCAAAGGATACAACAGGCAATCCGACGCCGACTTCAAGAACATACTTGGCAAATGCACACGCGTGATCTGAGCTCCCCCGAGCACAGGTGGCAATAAAACGAAATTTACGTTCCCTGATTTTGCAGGCTAACTCTTCTAAAATTTCTCTGTTTGCACGTAACTGACGGGAAACAACCGCAGGGGTTTCCGCAGTTTCTTGGGCCATAAGGCTTCTAGTATTCATATTGCTCATCATTCTTTTTAATCTCAACCATCCAGATAGAGCTCAGCTATGAAATCATAGCTATCCCCACGATAGTGAGATCTGGTAAATTCTACGGGGCGCATGTCCGGAAGGAAGGAGCGCCTTTCAATGTAAAGGGTCGGCCCACCGGGTGGTACGCCGAGTAATTCAGCTTGGGGCGGCTTTAAGAGTTCAGCACGCAACCTTTGAAGTGCCCGTAAGGGGCGATGGCCTGACTTATCCAATATTTTATAAAGTGAATTTTCGACAACGAGAGGATCTGGAAGAAACTCTTGTGGTACAGTTGCAAGCTCAATCGCCAGAGCCTTTCCGTCAGCACAGCGAATACGGTGTAATCTTGAGACACCAACTCCCGGCGAAAGGTTCAGCGCCATTGCCTCTTCTGGTGTTGCTAATCCAGTAGCTCTCTCTACCCAGACAACAGAAGGCTCCATACCTCTCGCGGTAATATCTTCGGTAAAGCTGGTCAATTTGGAAAGCGGTTGCTCCATTCGCGAAGCAACAAACGTTCCCGCTCCCTGCTTCTGGACGAGAAGGCCATCACGAACTAAACCTTGAACAGCCTTACGAACGGTCACACGAGAAACTTCCAACTCAGCTGCGATATCTCGTTCACTGGGAAGGGCATCTTCTACTTTAAATGCCCCGGATTCTATCGCTTGCCTGATGATCGTTTGCAGTTGCCTATAAAGCGGCGTCGGGTTGGATCCATCGAGGCGGCTTTTCACTTTTAATGCCCTAAAAGTACTTACCTTCATACTTTGGCGCCTCCTCTGCCCATTACATCATCACGCACCATTCGTATGGCCCCGTCCATTGCGTCACCAAGCGGATCACAAAGTGAGGGCTTAATATCTTCAGGCAAACGACTTTCTAATCTTTTGGAAACGCCTCCCATAAGGCAAATCCGCTCCACACCACGCTTAAGCAAGGCCTGCACCATACATCCAGCCTCATATACGGATTTGGCAACCAAACGCTCGGCTAAGGGGTCGCCTTTATCTGCATAATCAAAAACGGTCGGGGCAAAAGATCCGTAGTTATGAGGCTCAGCACGTTCGGCCCATTTCACCATTACCTGGGGATCATTTTTAAAATGAGCCATAATAGCCCTGGTTAAATCTGTTTCGGGTCGACAGCCTTCAGCAGCAAAAAGAGAACTGCGAATTGCACTTAAGCCCAGCAAAGCGCCGCTGGCATGATCGGATATCTCGAATCCCCACCCCCCAACATTGATTACCTCACCATCCACAATCCCAAGCCCGCAAGAACCTGTACCTAATATCAATATCCCCCCATTTTCCCCGCCATGAGCACCAAGACAGGCTGTATAGGCATCTGTAGCACCGGAGACAGATGCAAAAGAATGAGGAAAGGAGAGTATCGATTTTAACTCACTATCTAGACCAAGCCCGGCCAAACCCAGGCCGACATGTAAAACTGAAAAATCTTCTCGACCTCTCCCAGATTGGTGAAGAGCTTCAATACAGGCCTTTTCAATTTCATAATAAACCCGTGCGGCACCCAATCTGGAATTGGATGGCCCCGCAAAGCCCTCGCCCACCACTTCACGTTCGGCCGTTTCAATACGGACCCGACAACTCGTCCCGCCTCCATCAACTCCTGCAAAGAGCATATTCATAGCCAACTGAAACTCCGTACCAAAACAAGACCAATGTACCAAACCAATTAAATACCAATTTACCTTACATTTACTGCGTCGTAAATTCAAAAGATTAAAAAAAAATATTACAAATTACATTTTTTACTTTTTATCCGGCAATATCAATAGATTAATAAAACTAATTATATAGAAAATAATTAACAAATTTTGTATTTTACAAGAAAATTTGAAAAAATTGATTTCAAATTGGTTTCTTTTTGGTATTATATGTTCAAATATTTACAAACTCATTTGGATTCAAAACCTTGGCAAAAGAGTTACAGCTCACCGAAAAGCATAGCCCGCGCTATAGTGGCCTGGACACTTGGCCTGCGCATGAAACTCTTGAAGCTCTATGGGCTTCTCAACTAAAAGCCGTTTCCTGTGTTCAATCGGCTATTCCCTTTATAGAGAAAAGCGCAGAACAAATAGTTGCCCGGCTGAGCAATGATGGCCGCCTCTTTTATTTAGGTGCAGGATCATCCGGCCACCTTGCCATTCAGGACGGCCTAGAACTCAATCCAACTTACGGATGGCCCTTAGAAAAATTAATTCCGTTGATTGCTGGCGGACGAGAAGCCGTTATGTCTCCGATGGGTGGAGCTGAAGACCATGAACACCTCTCTGTCGAGGCCTTACAAGAACACAATATAACTGACAAAGATGTCCTTATTGCCGTCGCCGCAAGTGGCTCTACACCCTACACACTTGCAGCTGTTAAGTACGCACAACAAATCGGTGCTCTTGTTGTGAGCGTTGCTAACAACGAACAAGCAGCCATTTTTAAACACTCTAATCATAGTATATTTCTAAATAGTGGTAGCGAAGTTATTGCCGGCTCTACCCGTATGGCCGCAGGCACAGCACAAAAAGCGGCGCTCAACATGCTCTCAACTCTCGTCATGACAAAACTAGGTCACGTTCATGATGGGCTGATGGTCTCAATGGTAATCAATAACGATAAACTAGCTCAACGCGGCGTAGCTATCGTTCAAGAAATCACCGGAGAGAGCGAAAACAAAGCAAGTGCCGCCCTAGATCTCGCCAATAAGAATATCAAACTTGCCGTTCTTATTACGATGGGCCACTCAAAACCCGAAGCAATGGCCGCCTTAGAAAAATCAAAAGGCCACTTGAGACAAGCCATGGATTTACGCAACACAAATTAATGATAACCGGGACAACCCGGACTTACTGAAAACTCGGAGGACACGATGACTAATAGAAAATTCACTTTAAGTACTGGTGTCGCAGCGGTTGCGCTTGCCGTTGCCGCCCTGACACCTGCGATATCAGCTCATGCTGACGAACTGGTAATTGAAAGCTGGCGTACTGATGACATTGATATCTGGAACAGCCAAATCATCCCGGCATTCAACAAGTCGCATCCTGATATCAAAGTTCGCTTTGCACCAACACCACCTGCAGATTACAACGCAGGTTTAAATGCCAAACTAGCCGCAAAAACTGCGGGAGATCTTATAACTTGCCGCCCGTTTGATGTGTCTCTCGATCTATATAATCAGGGCCACCTTACCAAAATCGATGGCATTGATGGTATGGACAACTTCTCAAACGTTGCTAAATCTGCTTGGCAAACAGATGATGGATCCACCACTTTTTGCCTTCCAATGGCGTCGGTTATTCATGGTTTCATATATAATAAAGAAGCCTTTAAAGAGCTCGGTCTTGAAATTCCAAAAACCATCCCGGAATTTATGAGCGCTTTGAAAAAAATCAAAGAAGACGGCAGTTACGTTCCAATGTCCATTGGCACGGCTGATCAGTGGGAAGCGGCGACAATGGGCTTTCAAAATGTAGGCCCTAACTTCTGGAAAGGTGAAAAAGGTCGTAAAGGCCTAATTGAGGGCAAAGAAAAACTCACCGACGCTCAATATGTTAAGGTTTTCGAACATTTAGCCGAGTGGGGTCCCTATCTAGGCAAAGGGTATAAAGCTCAGTCTTATCCTGATAGCCAGAACCTCTTCAGTCTTGGTCGAGCAGCAATCTATCCGGCAGGATCATGGGATATCTCTACCTTCAATGGTCAGGCTGACTTTGAATTTGGTGCTTTTCCACCACCGGTACCAGCAGGTCAGAAGACTTGTTACATCTCCGACCATACGGATATCGGGCTCGGCATCAATGCAGCTTCTAAAAATGTTAAATCAGCTGAAACATTCCTGACCTGGATGTCCTCGAAAGAGGCGGGCACGATTTTCTCTAATGCCCTGCCAGGTTTCTATGCTCTGTCTAAACATCAGTTGGAAATCACCGACCCGGTCGCAAGCGAGTTCGTAAGCTGGCGCGGAAAATGTGAATCAACGATCCGTAATTCATACCAAATCCTTTCACGTGGTACGCCAAATCTTGAGAACGATCTTTGGAATACTTCTGTGGGTGTTATGAACGGCTCTATGACCCCGGAAGAAGCAGCACAAAAAGCTCAAGACGGCCTTTCTAGCTGGTATAAACCACAGCAATAAAAGCCTGACATATATAAAACGCCGATATCCCAGGGTATCGGCGTTTTATTATAATCTTTGGCATACCGTATACGACTAAAATTCCAATCGACAGAGAGTTGCAACCCACATGGCCTTGAAAACCAAACGGGGATCGTCCTTTCGAACACATGTATTGGTGTTCCTGCTCCCAGCGGCCCTAATCTATACACTTTTTATGATTCTTCCGCTGATTGACACCGTTCGGTTCAGTTTTTATAGCCAAGAATCTGGGGGACCTACTACTTTTGTTGGGTGGGATAATTACATCCTTATTCTAACAGATGAACGCTGGTGGAAGGACTTTACAAACGCTCTGGAAAACAACTTTGTTTTCTTTGCCGTTCACATGCTCATCCAAAACCCAATAGGGCTATTACTTGCAGCACTCCTTAGCCTTCCACGTCTAAAACTGGCGAACAGCTATCGAACCCTAATTTTCATGCCAACCATGCTTTCTGTCGTGATTATCGGTTTTATCTGGAAACTCATCCTGAGCCCTCTTTGGGGGGTCGGTGATACTCTCGTTGGCTTTGTCGGCATGACAGATGGCCTCCCTGCTCTTCTCGGTGAAGAATCAACCGCCCTAATCACCTTGTCACTTATTTCCGTCTGGCAGTTTGTAGGCATCCCCATGATGCTGATTTACGCGGCCTTGCTCAATGTCCCAGATGATCTCGTAGATGCTGCAATTGTGGATGGCGCAAACCAATGGACGGCGTTTTGGCGTATCAAGCTACCTTTGATTTTGCCAACTGTTGCAATGGTTTCAGTATTGACTTTTGTTGCTAACTTTAACGCATTCGACCTTATTTATGCGGTTAAAGGCGCCCTCGCTGGGCCTGATTTCCACACCGATATCATGGGGACATTATTCTATCGGACCTTCTTTGGTTTTCAACTGCAACCCGGTAGCGCCACGATGGGTGCAACCGTTGCCAGCCTTATGTTCCTCGTTATTCTTTGCGGCGTGATGATCTACCTTTTTGTCATCCAGCGTCGTTTGCATCGCTATCAATTGTAGGAGGATGGACTGATGAAAATATCTAAACGCCTAGGTCCATTTGGTGTACACGCCATTCTTCTGAGCTATACCCTTATTGCGCTATTTCCCATCTTCTTGGTGGTCATGAATTCCTTTAAAAGTAAAAAGGGGATATTCCGTGACCCGCTGGCCTTACCGGATGCAACGACGTTCGATCTAATCGGTTTTGAAAAAGTCATCTCGAGATCTTCATTTGATGTCTATTTTACCAACTCGATCTCGGTAACCGTTTTAAGTCTCGTTTTTGTGCTTTTACTCGGTGCAATGGCTGCCTGGGCTCTTGCCGAATACGACTTCCCGGGAAGCGATCTCGTAGCTCTTTACCTCGCCATTGGCATCATGATCCCTATCCGCCTGGGCAGCGTTAGCCTTCTTAAAATGATTGTAGCGATGGATCTGGTTAATACCCTAACCGCACTCGTTCTGGTCTACACAGCTCAAGGGTTGCCCCTTGCCATATTTATCCTTAGGGAATTTATGGCACAGATACCCAACGACCTCAAAGAAGCTGCTCGCTGCGACGGGGTTTCTGAATACAGGATCTTCTGGTCAATTATTTTGCCGTTGGTTCGTCCTGCACTTGCAACAGTCGCCGTCTTCACCATGATACCGATATGGAATGATCTTTGGTTCCCGCTTATTCTGGCACCAGGGGAGGACACCGCAACTGTAACTCTCGGCATTCAACAGTTTATCGGTCAATACGTTACCGACTGGAATGCCGTTTTGGCATCTTTAACACTGGCAATTGTACCGATCCTGGTCCTGTACGTGATCTTCTCCAGACAACTGATCCGTGGCCTAACATCAGGAGCGGTCAAATGATCCTGCCCCCAAACAACTTAATTACAATTACATCAAACAAAAGAAAGTGCACAGCTGTGCATCAAGAGAGGTAAATCTATGGCTGACATAGCACTTTCAGGTATTAAAAAGGCTTACGGCAAAGCCGAAGTTCTTCACGGTATTGATATCGACATCAAACACGGTGAATTCGTTGTTTTCGTTGGGCCTTCCGGGTGTGGGAAATCCACTTTACTACGCCTTATTGCTGGACTTGAACCCATCACAGATGGTGAGCTGAAAATTGCGGGTAAAATCGTTAATGATCTCACACCTTCACAACGCAAAATCGCGATGGTTTTCCAATCTTATGCTCTTTATCCGCATATGACTGTTTACAAAAACATGGCTTTTGGATTGACCCTTGGAAACAAAGGGCCGCTCGGGGGCTTATTGGGGGGCGGCGAAAACAAAAAGCTCATCGACGAAAAGGTTCAAAAAGCCGCTAAGAGCCTTCAACTCGAAGAATACCTTGATCGTTACCCGAGAGAGCTTTCCGGTGGACAACGCCAACGTGTTGCAATTGGTCGCGCCATTGTCAGGGATCCAAATGTTTTCTTGTTTGATGAACCCTTAAGTAATCTTGATGCTGCGCTACGTGTGAATACCCGCCTCGAGATCGCCAAGCTACATCAAGATCTTGACGCCACCATTATCTACGTTACCCACGATCAGGTAGAGGCCATGACCCTGGCCGATAAAATCGTCGTTGTTAACGAAGGCCATGTTGCCCAATGCGGCTCACCGCTTGAACTTTACCATCATCCAGCCAATAAATTCGTTGCTGGTTTTATTGGCTCTCCTTCAATGAATTTCCTCGAAGGTAAAGTGACCGCAACAAGTGAACAATATATAGAAGCAATATTAGATTATGATGGCAGCACAGTTCAGCTTCCAGTTCAATCTCGCACAACGAAAGTTGGTGAAAAGATAACCGTTGGCATAAGACCTGAGCACCTACAAGAAGGGGTAGATTTACCCTTTCAATTAAAAGCCAGGGTGAATGTTGTCGAGAGACTTGGCGATGCGAGCTATCTCTATCTTGAAAATGGTGCCGACGATCCGTTGTGCATGAAAACGGACGGCCATAGCACTATAAAGTCAGGAGACACGGTCGAATTTAGCGCAAATTTAACGGCCGTGCATGTTTTCAATGCAGATGGTAACGCCCTCACCCGTACGACCACTGACGACCGATATACCGCACCAACATTAAGCAGCTAGTACAAACGATAATATACTTACCCTTTAAAACGGGCTGGTTCTCTTCAAGGGTTAACCAGCCCTTTCTTTGTGTTTAACAACTCAAATTTTCCAACAAAATAATAACCAAGTAAATTAATCAACAAAACCTCAACCTATCACTAAACTCCGTCACGAGATTGATCCATATCAACGACATGAAACATCAAATTCCTATAGTAGCTAGTATCAGAAGCAATTAAGAACTACTATAACGCGAGAGATGAGACATAAATCAACAGATAAGCGATTAGATCAGACAAATCTGGCAATACGCATAAACTCTGTCGGTAGGTACATTTGATATGGAAAATGAATCAGACCTTTTTATTTCCAGCCATGTTGCACAGATTTCACCTGATAATCTGGAAGCAACACTTACGGCTATCCTTAAACATCCCTATGCCGATGTACCCGTTGTCGATGACAAAGGGAAACTGGTCATCCTAATTGATGCACCTTCAAGCAAGGATGCCTTATCGACTATCGAGAGCATCAGAGCTATAGACGATATCTATACCTTCTCCCCTGTCTATCAGCACCAAGAAGATTAATCCTGCAAATTGAAACTACCATCACGGTTACTTTAAGGATCATAAGTCATGAAGTTAAATGACCCCCGGCAAAGCCGGGGGCTTAAGCGGGTGAGCCCCTTAAAGGGGCAAATTGGGAACCGCTAAAGCGGTTATGGATTGAATATATCCATTTGGTCAAAGTACTTATCACGCTCTTCTTGCGTTCTGATATACTCCCTCACCATCTGTTCATCGAGCCCTACAGTTGAGACGAAATATCCACGGGCCCAAAAATTTTCACCCTTGAAATTCCGTGCTTTATTTTTGAATTTTCGAGCTATGGCAATCGCGCTTTTTCCTTTTAGGTATCCAACGACTTTTGAAACAGCATGTTTGGGCGGTATGCTGATACACATGTGAATGTGATCCGGCATCAAATGGCCCTCCTCAATCTTACTTTCGCGATGCCCGGCCAGTTCATGGAAAATTTCACCAAGATACTGACGTAGGTTGCCATAGATAACTTTTTGCCTGCGTTTAGGGATGAAAACCACGTGGTATTTACAATCCCATCTCGTATGTGCAAGGCTTTTGTAATCTCTCATCGGCTAATTCCTTTGTTATTTTGGTCAATAAACAAAGAAATGTAAGACCGTGGGAACGGTCAAACCATTGAGAGTCCCCCGGCATAGCCGGGGGTTTACCGGATTAAATTATCCAGACGTGACTACATCAAGGCAAATGCGGTTGCACTTGCGGCTGGTGTAGCTGGAATAGCTACTCCCACCTCTGCCAGCAATCTGGTTACTGACAGTTCTAAAACGGAATTAAAATGGTCAAAAGCTCCCTGTCGTTTTTGCGGGACTGGCTGTAGTGTCATGGTCGGCACGAAAGAGGGTAAAGTTGTCGCTACTCATGGGGATGTAAAAGCCGAAGTAAACCGTGGCCTAAACTGTGTTAAAGGTTATTTCCTTTCAAAAATCATGTACGGAAAAGACCGCCTGACCACACCGCTTCTTCGGATGAAAGACGGTAAATACCACAAAGAAGGTGAATTTACCCCGGTTTCTTGGGACGTCGCTTTGGATACCATGGCTGATAAGTTTAAAACAGCCATCAAAGAAAATGGTCCGACGTCTGTTGGTATGTTTGGCTCAGGACAGTGGACAGTTTGGGAAGGCTATGCCGCATCCAAGTTTATGAAAGCCGGCCTTGCCACGAACAATATTGATCCGAATGCACGGCA
The DNA here is from genome assembly GCF_965205715.1 of Kiloniella sp. Classification (GTDB taxonomy): domain Bacteria; phylum Pseudomonadota; class Alphaproteobacteria; order Kiloniellales; family Kiloniellaceae; genus Kiloniella. Next base: position 314,374 of record NZ_CBDBHW010000002.1, read on the forward strand.
CTGTATGGCCTCTGCTGTTGGTGGCTTTATGCGTACCTTCGGTATTGATGAGCCCATGGGCTGTTATGATGATATCGAAGCCACGGATACCTTTGTTCTTTGGGGTTCCAACATGGCAGAGATGCACCCTATCCTTTGGACCCGGGTTGCCGATCGTCGTTTAAGTGCACCAAACACGAAAGTCGCTGTTCTCTCTACCTTTGAACATCGTTGTTATGACCTCGCAGACATTCCAATGATCTTCACGCCGCAAACTGATCTCGCCATACTGAATTTTATTGCAAACTACATCATTCAGAACGACAAGGTAAATCACGACTTCGTCGGAAAACACGTTAACTTCCGTCGCGGCAACGATGATATCGGTTATGGCCTGCGTCCAGAACACGAGCTTCAGAAAAAAGCGAAGAATGCTGATAAAGCTGGCGGCTCGACCGAAATCAACTTTGAAGAGTTCAAAGCTTTTGTCGCTGATTACACTGTTGAAAAAGTATCAAAGCTTTCTGGTGTTTCCGAAGCTCACTTGATTGAGCTTGCAGAACTCTATGCCGATCCTGATCGTAAAGTTGTGTCCTTCTGGACAATGGGGGTTAACCAACACACCCGTGGTGTCTGGTGTAACAACTTGATCTATAACATCCACTTACTTGTTGGAAAAATTTCTACACCAGGTAATTCCCCTTTCTCTCTCACAGGACAACCTTCTGCCTGTGGCACTGCACGAGAAGTTGGAACCTTTGCACACAGGCTCCCTGCGGATATGGTTGTTAAGAACCCAAAACACCGGGCTTACGCAGAAAAAATCTGGAAAATTCCATCAGGTGTCATTCCACCTAAACCTGGTTACCACGCAGTACTGCAAAACCGTATGTTGAAAGACGGAAAGCTCAATGCATATTGGGTTATGTGTAACAACAACATGCAAGCAGCCCCGAACCTCAATGAAGAGGGTTACCCTGGCTATCGTAATCCTAAAAACTTCATTGTCGTCTCTGATCCCTATCCAACTGTGACAGCAGAAGCAGCAGATCTTATTCTACCAACTGCAATGTGGGTGGAAAAAGAGGGCGCTTACGGTAATGCTGAACGTCGTACCCAGTTCTGGCATCAATTGGTTGATGCACCGGGTGAAGCAAAATCTGATCTATGGCAGATTATGGAACTATCCAAACGCTTTACCACAGACGATGCTTGGCCTGCAGAAGTCTTGAAAGAGAACCCTGAATATAAAGGTAAAACCCTATACGAAGTTCTCTTTAAAAATGGTTCTGCCGATAAATACCCGCTTGAGCAAACTCATGAGGATTATGCCAATCAGGAATCTAATGATTTTGGTTTCTACGTCCAAAAAGGTCTTTTTGAAGAATACGCAGAATTTGGCCGTGGACACGCTCATGACCTTGCTCCTTTTGACATCTATCACATGGAACGCGGTCTAAGATGGCCTGTTGTTAATGGTAAAGAGACACGCTGGCGTTTCAAAGAAGGATCAGACCCATATGTAACTCCGGGTTCTGACTATGAATTCTACGGTAAACCTGATGGTAAGGCCGTCATCTTTGCTCTTCCTTATGAGCCACCAGCAGAAAGCCCTGATGAAGAATATGATCTCTGGCTTTCAACTGGTCGCGTGTTAGAACACTGGCATTCAGGATCAATGACACAGCGCGTACCAGAGCTTTATAAAGCTTTCCCTGATGCTGTGGCCTTTATTCACCCTGAAGACGCCGCAGCAAAAGGCCTAAGGCGTGGTCAAGAAATCAAGGTTATATCCAGACGTGGTGAAATTATCACACGGGTGGAAACCCGTGGCCGTAACAAGCCCCCTAAGGGATTGATCTACGTACCCTGGTTCGATGCCAGCCAGTTAATCAACAAAGTTACATTGGATGCGACAGATCCTCTGTCAAAGCAAACCGATTTCAAAAAATGTGCCGTGAAAATTGTTGCAACGGGGAGAGCATAAAATGAAACGCTTTCTAATACACTTAACGACCGCTGTAGGGCTTATTGCTTTTGCTAACGTTGCTTTGTCTGATGGGGAGGCCACCCTACGTCAGGGAGAACCCATCACGACAGAACCTGCGGCTCCTAAAATGAATAAAGTCGAAAACAAGGATGTAAAACGGGTTAGAAATTACCCTGAACAACCCCCTACTATTCCACATAAAGTGAGATCCTATGAGATCTCAACCAATGCCAACAAATGCATGTCCTGCCATGCTAGAACGCGTACAGGTGAATCTCAGGCTCCGATGGTAAGTATTACCCACTATATGGACCGAGATAATCAAGTCCTCGCAACGGTATCGCCACGCAGGTATTTCTGTAATCAGTGTCACGTCACCCAAGTAGATGCCCCACCACTTGTTGAAAACGAGTTCACCGACGTTGAACAAATCATTAAGGCTGAATAGGCAAAATCCATGTTGACACCTTTTAAAAAATTGTGGGGTATGGCCTGTTGGATTTGGTCCCATGGCAACCGCCCCGCCAAACATCTTTCAATCGGGTTTCTGACTATTGGCGGCTTTGTTGCTGGCGTTATGTTCTGGGGTGGTTTCAACACCACTTTGGAGCTAACCAACACCGAAGAATTCTGTGTCAGTTGTCACGAAATGGGCGATAATGTCTTTGTCGAATTGAAACCAACGATCCACTACAGTAATCGCTCTGGGGTTCGTGCCAGTTGTCCAGACTGCCATGTGCCTCATAACTGGACCGACAAGATTGCACGTAAAATGCAAGCTTCCAAAGAAGTCTGGGGCAAACTGTTTGGTACCATCAATACACGGGAAAAGTTTTTGGCTGAAAGACGGCGCCTTGCCGGTCATGAGTGGGACCGCCTGAAAGCAAACAATTCCCTTGAGTGTCGTAACTGCCACTCAACAACATCAATGGATATAACCCAACAATCCACCCGTGCTGCGACAGCCCACCAAACCTATCTGTTTACAGGAGAAAAAACCTGTATTGATTGCCACAAAGGCATCGCACATGAATTACCTGATATGACAGGCGTTGAAGGCTGGAAATAATCCTTCTCGTTAATACAAAAAAGGTGGGATCCATTTGGGTCTCACCTTTTTCTATGTGCGAATAAGTATCCAGCTATAAATACCTTACAGACACCTCAATATATATGTAAAACCTGAGAATGATTTAAAACCTTCAGTCTTTCTGTATGGTGTAATCATAGCCACGACTTGACCAGATTTGATTGTCTTTCGTGGCATAAAATATAGCGGGTCTATCAAACGGGCCGAGTAGTTCCACCACACCTCATCCCCATTATCTTCTACCTGCCAGACAAGAGCATCCTTCTCAGCAACGGGGACTTCATAAACTTCCCAATGGACTTCTGGTAGATAATCTGCGTTTCCACCAGGCCGATCAACAAAGGCAATAGGTTGCCCTCTAAAAATGCGTTGATTAACTTTTAAATGAGACAGATGTGCAAAGCGAAGGTGATCAAATTCAGAGTAATAGATGAGGCCTTCATTTTTAATATTTAAATCATCAGAAGAGTGTGAAATCAGAATACTCCAATCCCCTCCCAGCTCTCTATTCCGTTTCCAAATAGCCACCAGGGTTCCATCGGCAGGGGCGAGAATTTCATCTTCCAGATCGCCACCATCGACCCCAACATGCCGCTGTTCTCGAGTGCTTCCGTCCACGTCTAACCATGAAGCGTATAACGAAGACAGTTGTGGGCACTGTAAATAAGAAGGATATTTGGGCGTTATACCGGTAGGGTTTGCATCATAACCTTTAAGCTCAAGCTCTGCCGATAAAGCAAATGTTGCACCACCAAGCACAAGGAATAGAACGGGCCAAACTCTTGCTTTTTTCATAAGATTAAAACGCATATGGCCCTATTATAACTGATGATGAGTGAGTTTCACTTTCAGTTATAATAGGGCCATATTAATCACAGCAATAATTTAATTTAGTGTGTCGGAGGTCCAGCAATGACGGCTTGATACATCCAGATACTAAACCCGTAAACAACGACTAATCCAATTGTAATTGCAGGGATCAAACCAGCAGCAAGAAACATAAACAAGGTTACTTCTTGTGCTTTTGTTTTTTCGGCCGGGGCATTTTGAATATCTTGCACTTTAATTCTCTCTGTTCCCAAAGTGACAACCCATACGCTCAACTTTTGAGCATAAGAAAATCAAACTCTCTATAGATAATGAACCATAACGCATAATTTGGGAAGCACATTGATGCATATCAAAGTTAGCTCACTAATGTGACTAATATTTAAACCACAAGAGTATAATTATGGGTCCAGTCGTTACCTGCTTGTAACACCTTAAATCTTATCTTATAAGCGAATCATCCTAGGGGTGTCCCATATATGGGGCTGAGATTGTGCTGTTATGCACGGGACCCTTCGAACCTGATCCGGGTCATGCCGGCGAAGGGATTGGACCCACGGCAGAGACACAGCTCTATCCCATGTGTTTATGAGAACACCTCTGCCCAAAGCCTCCCATAGCTCCCCGGATCTCCTTGCAAATAAGACAATAGGAGATCTAACGTGTCTGACAAAAATACGATACCAAGCCTAACCACTGGCGCCCTCACAGGGTCCAGCAAGGTTTACACAATACCCGATAGCGATCTCGATTTAAGGGTCCCCTTTAGAGATATTAAAACCAGTGATCTTCAAGAACCCTCAGTGCGAATTTATGATGCCTCCGGGCCCTATACAGATGATAACCATACAATAGACATCAATGCGGGGCTTCCAAGATATCGAGAAGCATGGATCAAAGAACGTTCTGTTGAACAATATCAAGGTCGGAATTTAAGACCTGAAGACAATGGACAAGCCAAAGGGGCTTATCTGGCAGACGCCTTCCCATGCGAATATCAACCATACCGTGGCACGGGAGAACAGCCCCTCACCCAATACGAAATGGCACGTGCCGGTATCATCAGCAAAGAAATGATCTATGTAGCCGAGAGAGAAAATCTGGGACGTAAAAAGGTTTTGGATAGTGCTCAGAATACTCTGGACGATGGTGAAAGCTTTGGAGCTTCCCTACCACAGTTTGTGACACCTGAATTCGTCCGGAGCGAGATCGCGCTGGGCAGAGCGATCATTCCGGCAAACATCAATCACCCTGAACTCGAACCCATGATTATCGGCCGAAACTTTCTGGTCAAAATCAACGCCAACATAGGTAACTCAGCCATTGCTTCCACCGTTGAGGAAGAGATCGATAAGATGGTCTGGGCCACCCGCTGGGGCGCAGATACGGTCATGGACCTTTCTACAGGTAAAAACATTCACCACACCCGCGAATGGATCATCCGCAACAGCCCTGTACCCATTGGCACCGTCCCAATGTATCAAGCCCTGGAAAAGGTTGGTGGCGTTGCCGAAGATCTGACATGGGAAGTCTTTAGAGACACTCTGATCGAACAGTGTGAGCAAGGTGTTGATTACTTCACGATACACGCAGGCGTTCGCCTCGCTTACATCCACCTTACAGTTGATCGCGTTACTGGCATTGTCTCCCGCGGCGGCTCTATCATGGCAAAATGGTGTTTACACCACCACAAAGAAAGCTTCCTCTACGAACACTTTGAAGATATTTGTGACATCATGCGTCAATACGATGTGTCCTTCTCCCTCGGCGATGGCCTGAGGCCAGGATCGAACGCCGATGGCAATGACCGTGCCCAGTTTGCAGAGCTGGAAACCCTCGGCGAATTGACACGGGTGGCATGGAGCAAAGGTTGTCAGGTTATCATCGAAGGCCCTGGTCATGTCCCCATGCACAAGATCAAGGCAAACATGGAAAAACAACTCAGTGAGTGCGGCGAAGCACCCTTCTATACGCTTGGCCCCCTTACAACCGACATTGCACCGGGATATGATCATATTACTTCCGCCATTGGTGCCGCTATGATTGGCTGGTACGGCACCGCCATGCTCTGTTACGTTACTCCCAAAGAACACTTGGGCCTCCCGAACAGAGATGACGTCAAAACGGGTGTCATTACCTATAAAATTGCGGCTCAAGCTGCTGATCTCGCTAAAGGGCATCCGGCAGCGCAGATCAGAGACAACGCACTTTCAAAAGCCAGGTTTGATTTCCGCTGGGAAGATCAATTTAACTTGTCACTTGACCCGGACACGGCACGTTCATTCCACGATGAAACCCTACCAAAAGAAGCCCATAAAGTTGCTCATTTCTGCTCTATGTGTGGACCAAAATTCTGCTCTATGAAAATATCGCAGGAAGTTAAAGACTATGCGAATAAATTGAACGACAAGACCCAGGGGATGGCCCAGATGAGCCATAAATACAAGGAAATGGGAAGCCACCTCTACCTTGATGTCGAGTTGACCAAAGAAACAATGAAGGAACCTGCTGAGTAATGCGTATCGAAATTATCGGTTCTGGTATTGTTGGATTGTCATGTGCTGCAGCTTTTGCGGAAAGGTGTTGTGAAGTCACTGTTATTTCAGATAGTGACGGACCCGATGCAAGCTGTTGCTCATGGTGGGCCGGGGGGATGTTATCCCCCTGGTGCGAGATGGAAAGCGCTGAGCCTCTCATCGGTGAACTCGGTGTTGTTTCCATGGCATTTTGGTCCCGGTTTACATCCACTTACAGGCAAAAAGGGACATTGGTCGTAGCCAGTCCGCGTGACGTTCCCGATTTAAAACGTTTTGGACGTAGAACCCAGAATTGGGAACAAGTAAAAGAAGATCAAATAGCATCACTTGAACCTGATCTCGCGGGACGTTTCACCACAGGGCTTTATTACCCTGAAGAAGCACATTTTGACCCCAGGGAAGTTCTCCCCGAACTAGTCGCCTATTTAAAAGAAAAAGGCGTTACTTTCCAATTCAACAAAAAGCTACCGGATGCTTTTTTTAAAAACCCAACGCCCGCTGACTTTAGAATTGATTGTCGGGGTTTAGCTGCAAAAGAGGATCTGAAAGACTTAAGAGGCGTCAAAGGGGAGATGGTGCTGATACAAAGCAACGAAATTACTCTATCCCACCCAGTTCGTCTCTTGCATCCTCGTATCCCACTTTATATCGTCCCCCGAAATGATGGAGTTTTCATGGTTGGGGCGACCATGATAGAAAATGAAGAGCGATCAAGAGCCAGCGTTCGATCAGTCTTAGAGCTTCTCTCAGCTGCTTATGCGCTTCATCCAGCCTTTGGCGAAGCAGAAATACTTGAAATTGGTGTTGATGCGAGACCCGCCTTCCCAGATAATCTTCCGCGGATTATACAGAAGGGTAAGACGATTCATCTCAACGGCATGTACCGCCACGGTTATCTTGCTGCACCTGCCATGGCGAAGAAGGTCGCTGAGCTTGCATTATCAGGAAATGGAAACTTTCCTCCCTCCAGTTCATACACAGGAAACAGTTAATGAACTTAACACTCAATGGTGAAGCTATTATCACTAAAACATCGAATTTAGCCGCGCTTCTTGAGGAGCAGGGCTATGGAGAAGCAAAAGTTGCAACTGCTGTTAATGGCGCCCTTGCTCCTGCCAGTTTTCGAGGAGAAACCCAGCTGAAAGATGGTGATGCCATTGAGGTAGTAGCCCCCATGCAGGGAGGATAATCATGACCATTAAGTTCTACGACCAAGAGGTTTCTTCCCGGTTTTTGATCGGTACCGCTCTCTATCCTTCGCCCTCCATAATGCTTGATGCAATCAAGGCTTCGGGATCTGATATCGTCACTGTTTCGTTAAGAAGGGAATCTGGCAAAGATAAAGCTGGTCAAAACTTCTGGTCTTATATCAAAGAAACCGGCGCTAAGGTTCTACCCAACACTGCTGGATGTAAAACAGTAAAAGAAGCAGTAACCACAGCGCACATGGCCCGAGAGATATTTGAAACCCCCTGGGTTAAGCTCGAAGTAATTGGTGAGGACGACAGCCTCCAACCCGATGTTTTCGGTCTCGTTGAAGCCGCGAAAATACTCACGGAAGATGGTTTTGAGGTTTTCCCCTACACCACTGAAGATCTCGTTGTAGCTGAAAAGCTCGTCGCCGCTGGCTGTGAGGTTCTGATGCCCTGGGGAGCCCCCATTGGCAGCGGTCGAGGGTTGAACAATGTCTATGGGCTAAGAAGCCTACGAGCTCACTTTCCGAAAGTCCCCCTCATTGTTGATGCCGGTATTGGGCTACCTTCTCATGCTGCAGCAGCTATGGAACTTGGCTATGATGCCGTACTTTTAAACACAGCGGTTGCCAAGGCGGGTGATCCCATCCTTATGGCCAAGGCGTTTGCTTTGGCTATTGAGAGCGGAAGATTATCTTTCGAAGCTGACCCTATAGAAAAAAGAGACATGGCTGCACCATCAACACCTGTCGCAGGCCTACCATTTTGGAATCAAGATCATGCTTAATCCCTTTTACCAAATTGTTGATGACGTAAGCTGGCTTCCCCGTTTATTACCCGTCGGCTTAAAACTTGTACAACTACGTATCAAAGACGCCGAAGAAGATGCAATACGTGAGCAAATCACCCTTGCCCAAGAGCTTTGCCAACAATACCAAACTCAACTTATCATCAATGACTATTGGGAAATAGCGATCGAACTCGGTTGTGATTTCATCCACTTGGGCCAAGAAGATCTTGATGACGCTGACATCGGCGAAATTCGACAAGCGGGCCTGAGGCTCGGCATCAGCACTCACGATGAAAACGAACTGGATAGAGCCCTGGATTTAGAACCGGATTATATTGCTCTAGGCCCCGTGTATCCTACTATATTAAAGAAAATGCATTGGGCTCCGCAAGGCGCTGAAAATGTTACCCGTTGGAAAGAAATGGTTGGGCACGTCCCGCTTGTCGCTATCGGAGGCCTTTCAGTCGAGCGCGCGCCGGAGATCTATGATGCAGGAGCAGATACGATCTGTGTCGTAACGGATGTGATCTACAATGACAGCCCGGAAGAGCGTCTTCAGGAATGGCTTGAGCTTTCTATCGAAAGACAAGGCTAAAAAAGAAAATAGCGGTCACTTCGGTATTACTTGAAGTGACCGCTATTCTATAGCTCGTTTCTAATCTGAAATAACAGCCAGAAGATCTTTGGTTTCCACTTTTGAGCCCGGCTTAACCAAAACCTCTTTCACCGTTCCTGATTTTTCGGCCAAAACTGACGTCTGCATTTTCATTGCTTCAATAGACATCAGTACATCTCCCTGTTCGACCTCGTCGCCTTCAGAAACCGACACCGTAACGATCAAGCCTGGCATAGGGGCACCAATATGATCAGAATTCCCGACATCAGCCTTAACATGTGCAACCTTGGCTGATGAACGGCTTCGATCTGTGACTTTCACATTTCTTGGCTGGCCGTTAAGCTCGAAGAAGACGGTACAAACCCCCTCCTCATCAGGCTCACTAATTGCCCTAAAGCGAATGATCAGTGTTTTACCCTGAGCAATGTGAACGGAGAGCTCTTCCCCAACACTCATCCCGTAGAAGAAAGCAGGTGTCGGTAATACGGATACAGTGCCATAATTTCTTTGATGAGCTGCATAATCCACAAAGACTTGAGGATACATCAAGTAAGAGGCGAACTCCCGATCGCTAATGGCGCGCTCAACCCTTTTTTCAACATCAGCCTTCTCGGCCACGAGATCAGCAGCGGGCATCATTGAGCCCGGCCGCACCGTTATCGCTTCTTCCCCTTTAAGAACTTTATTTTGCAATTCTTGTGGGAAGCCACCTACAGGTTGGCCCAGATCGCCTTTGAAAAAGGATACCACTGATTCAGGAAAGGCAATTTCCTTTTCAGGGCTTTCAACATCTGCGCGGGTGATATCACTTGTCACCATCATTAAAGCCATATCACCGACTACTTTGGAGGATGGTGTTACTTTCACCACATCTCCAAACATGTTGTTTACCTCAGCGTAAGCTTTGGAAACTTCAGGCCAGCGCTCTTCGATACCCAGAGAACGCGCCTGTTGACGTAGGTTTGTGTATTGTCCACCCGGCATTTCGTGGTGGTATACATCCGAAGTCCCGCTTCTAATATCACTCTCAAAACCAATATAATTGGCTCTTACATGCTCCCAATAACCTGACAACTCCTGTAAAGCATCATCATTGAGACCCGTATCACGATCTGTATTACGCAGTGCAGCCGCAATTGATCCAAGGCTTGGCTGAGACGTCAGGCCACTCATTGAATCGATACAGGCATCAACCGCGTCAACACCGGCTTCAGCAGCAGCAAGCACGGTTGCAGCAGATATACCGCTGGTATCGTGTGTGTGTAGATGAATAGGTAAACCGACTTCGTCTTTAAGCGCCTTGATCAATGTCTTTGCCGCTGCTGGTTTGAGAAGCCCAGCCATATCTTTAATGCTCAGAATATGTGCACCAGCTGCTTCAAGCTCTTTGGCCATATTCACGTAGTATTTCAGATCGTATTTAGGTCGATTAGGATCGAGAATATCGCCAGTATAACAAATAGCGGCTTCACAGATCTTACCAGTTTCACAAACCGCATCCATGGCAACACGCATATTCTCCACCCAATTCAGGCTATCGAACACACGGAAGACATCCATGCCAGCATCCGCAGATTGCTGTACGAAATACTTCACAACATTATCAGGATAATTAGTATAGCCAACGCCGTTCGATGCACGAAGAAGCATTTGAGTAAGCAGGTTCGGCATCGCCGCACGCAATTTCTCTAGACGTTCCCAAGGGCACTCTTTGAGAAACCGCATGGACACATCAAAAGTTGCACCACCCCAGCATTCCATGGAAAACAGATTGTTTAGATTTTGTGCGTAGTACGGGGCGATTTTTGTCAAATCGTCGGTGCGGACCCTCGTTGCCAAAAGTGATTGATGCGCATCCCGGAATGTTGTGTCCGTTACCAAGAGGCGCTTTTCATCCTTCATCCATTGTGCAACAGCCGCAGGGCCCTTTTGATCTAATAGCTGCTTGGCTCCGTCTGGAATGGTGTCACCAGCTGTTTTAGGAACTTGCGTTTCATGAGGATTATCAGGGTGTACCCGTCCAGTGACTTCATCATTACCATTAACCATGACATCACCAATGAATCTCAGCAGCCGTGAAGCACGGTCTCTTCGCCGTGGCATATGAAAGAGCTCTGCCGTTTCATCAATAAATTTAGTTGTATATTCACCACCACGAAACTTTGGATGAGCCAATACGTTCTCGAGAAACGTAAGGTTGGTTGAAACTCCTCTAATCCTGAACTCACGTAAAGCTCTGTCCATACGGGCTATGGCTTCATCAGGCGTACCGCCCCATGCAGTCACCTTTTCAAGCAAAGAGTCATAGTGACGGGTTACAACAGCACCAGAAAAAGCGGTTCCCCCATCGAGACGGATCCCAAATCCTGTTGCTCCACGGTAAGCGAGGATTTTACCGTAATCTGGAATAAAGTTATTTTCAGGATCCTCTGTGGTTACACGACACTGGATCGCGTTCCCATTCAAGCGGATATTTTCCTGAGCGGGGACACCGGAATCATCCCGACCAATCTTTCCCCCACCTGCTATGCGTATTTGTGCCTGAACGATATCTATTCCAGTTACGGTCTCTGTGACTGTGTGTTCCACCTGAACACGTGGGTTCACCTCAATGAAGTAGAACTTGTCTGTGTCCATATCCATCAGGAATTCAACGGTACCGGCGTTGGAATAATTTACAGTTTTAGCAATCGCGATCGCGGCATCACTGAATTCTTTTCGTTGATCATCCGTCAAGTAAGGAGCTGGCGCACGCTCAACAACCTTTTGATTCCGACGTTGAACAGAGCAGTCCCGCTCAAACAAGTGAACCACATTGCCATGACGATCCCCGATGATCTGAACTTCTACGTGCCTGGCCCGACGAACCAGTTTTTCCAGATAGACTTCATCACTTCCAAATGCTGCCATAGACTCACGGCGCGCAGCATCGACTTGCTCTAGAACTTCGCCTTCATTTTCGATAACGCGCATACCACGCCCACCGCCGCCCCAACTCGCCTTTGTCATCAAAGGATAGCCGACAGCAGCAGCCATTTTACGCACTTCATCATCATCGTAAGGAAGAGCTATGGTCGCAGGCATAACAGGAGCACCCGCTTGTTCAGCGAGATTGCGAGCAGAGACTTTATTTCCCAAACCGCGCATAATATCCCCAGTGGGACCAACAAAAATAATACCAGCTTCTTCACAAGCATCTGCAAAATCCGGATTTTCAGAAAGAAACCCATATCCAGGGTGAATAGCGTCAACTTTTGCTTCTTTAGCCACGCGCAGTATATCTTCAATTCCAAGATAAGCCTGTACGGGTCCCTGCCCTTCACCAACGAGATAACTCTCGTCAGCCTTAAATCGATGAAGGGCAAATCGATCTTCATTTGAATAAATTGCGACCGTCTCAATACCAAGTTCCGTAGCAGCCCTAAATATCCGAATAGCTATTTCACTACGGTTAGCAACTAACAGGCGTTTGATTTTTTTGTTCTCGAGATCGTTCACAATTTTTATCCTTTTAGATATATTCCGTACTTTTTAGTTGTACTTTTTTGAAAGCCCCATTCATTTTAATGATTTCCAGTTTGTGCTCTAATCTGCTGTTCCGAATGCGACACACCCCAACACCTATTCATCATAGATGTATATTTGGATAAAGAAGTATCGTCTTTCGCGTGTCTTTCCCGGGCTCAACTTCGTTTGCTGACGAGCTAGACAGATTAACGCTGGACACCTTCAAAGTAATATTCAGCCAATGAATACCACATACAAAAAGCGAATCCAGAGCAAGAACAGTATAAATACCTTGGAAAATAGTTGTATCGAGACAATTTGAAGATCAGTTAAAAATAAAAAATTGTATGTACAAATATAATTCACAAAAATTATATTTGTACATACAATGGGCTGAGTAATAACTATTAATTTTACTCTATAAATACTCGTTCACTTTTAACTTCATTCAAATTTTCGATACAAACTTGTACTGGGATCAGAAAATTTCTTATCTGTTTCGATAATCATCCCCAATATCATGTTAACGTTTTCGCCATCTTCAGCCAATGGCAAAAGTAAGCGTTTGTAGCCAATATGATCTTTCTTCTCCACACCCCAGGCGACTTCCCAGTAATGGGGACAAGCGGTTTCCACAACATTTTCAAATGCGTTTTGAACAAAAGAGAGTTTCTCTGGCGGGAACAAGTCCTTGATAGATTTCCCTGTACAATCCTGCCCGATAATCTCGGTCATAATGGATCCCCAAAGGCGGTATTGGAAATCATATTCTCCGTCCATAAAAATAACATCGACCAATGCAATTCGGCCCAGGATTTCACTAATATCGGCAGGATTTAGGTGTTGACGACCAGGCAATTTCCCTCGCCTTGGCGAAAGAGAACACCAATAGTCGTAAAGGATATTAAAATACTCTTCGTTTGCTGCTTTTTCTGGGAGCTCGCATAACCCTCTTGAATCCATAGTTACCATCCGTTCTGAAAGACAGATGTAACCCCATAAGAAAACTAACACTAATTGAGTTAAAATTTATTTATCAGGACAATCATATTTAAAATCAATCAACACAGATACGTGATTTCATTTTTATAAAAACAACGTTCACACTTTAATAATGAGAAATTTTATAATCACGCTTCTATTTTTCACATTTGCTATTGCACCAAATATAAATGCCCATGCGGATCAAAAAGATCCTCGTCTTCCTCAGTTATTTTCTAATCTGGCTCTTCTCCGCTTTGTTGAGTAGAAAAAGATGCCGACCGCCAAGTAACCTGTTGATATGTATGGTTTCTGATAACTTTACATAGAGCAGGTATATGACAATCAACATCTCGCAGCATATTTTAGGCCTCAAAGGGCAACGTGTAAATGAAATTAAACTGGATGACGGCGGTGTTAAGATTGTCATTCACTGCAGCCGAGACGCGCGTAGGAGGGCTATAGACCCTGCTACAGGCCAGAAGGGAAGCATCAACCAGCATGTCCGCCGACAAGTAAACGACATCCCCCTTTTTGGGTATCCTTGTGTGGTCGAGATTGAGCTGGCGCAGGTTTATATTAACAAGGGCGAACGCCGCATTGAGGGGTGTGATTTTGTTGATAAAGGGTGCCGTTTCACTCACCGATTTTGCCGACTGATCAGTGGATTATGTCGGCATATGTCTATTCAAGCGGTTTCCAGACATTTGGATATACGATGGGAAACGGTCAAGAATATCGACAGGGCATACCTTATTGAAACTCTCCCTACGCTTGATCCTGCAGAGCTAACTGGCTTGGAATATATTGGTGTAGATGAAGTTGCCCGGGCGAAAGGTCATGACTACATGACGGTGGTCTACGATATGGTTGGCGGTCATCTGATCTGGGTTGAAGCAGGCCGAACTGCCGAGGTTTTTTCAAGGTTTTTGAAACAACTGCAACCAGATACAGCCTGCAAAATAAAGGCCGTAGCGATGGATATGGGGCCTGCCTACCAAAAGGCTGTCAGAGAGTCCTTGCCGTTGGCCGACATAGTATTTGACCGTTTCCACGTCATGAAAAACTACAGCAAAGCTATCCATAATCAGCGTCGACTTGAGTTCAGAAAGGCCGATCCAAGTGGTAAAGAGTTGATGAAAGGGACACATTATCTGTTGCTCAAAAATGCGGATAAGTTGAGTGAAAAACAAAGTGACAAGCTGCAAAGGTTGCTGGAGAGCAATAGCAACCTGAATGCACTTTACGTCTTGAAAGAACAGCTTCAGCTGCTGTGGAGTGCCGCTTCATTTGAGGCGATGGCGGAGCAACTGGAACGTTGGTGCCTGATAGCAGATCAGTCACAGATGCTCTATCTAAAAAAGTTCGCGAAATCCCTACGGAAACATTGTGTGGGCATCTGCAACTACGCCAAACACAAGCTCACAAGCGCCAGGATAGAGGCTGGTAATGTCAGTATAGGAATGATCCGTAAGCGAGCCAGAGGCATCAAGGATACCGAATACTTCAAACTCAAAATTAGACAATCATCCATTCCAGATAATCAATCTATGCTCTATTTGAAATCCTAAATCTACTCAACAAAGCGGAGAAGTGCCTCTAATCTCTTATCGGTTCCTGCTGGGGCGAGAAGCATTATACTCGAAAGGCAAATATGGAATATATGGCTAGAGAGTAATGACAAATCCATCAATCAACTGATGAAAAAAGGGGCGGAGGCGACCCAGTCGGGGAAGATCCCAGATGCTTTGGAAACCTATACAAAAGTAATCAACCTCGATCCTAATTATGCAGAAGGCTGGAACCAAAGAGCTTTAACCCATTACCTCATGGGAAACTATGAAAGCTCCCTCTCAGATATCAGAAGAACCCTCTCACTTGAACCTAGACACTTTGGAGCCATCTCAGGGCAAGGATTGATATACTTAGCACAACACAAGTGGGCACTTGCAAAAAAAGCATTTAACAGGGCATTGAAAATTCACCCAACAATGCGTGGCCCCCGACAAAATCTGCTGTTTCTTGAAAAAAGAGATCTAGAAGAGGAAATATAAATACTCTGCTACATCTGCTACGGTAGCCAAAAGGGTATCCGATCAAAAACGATAAGGAGTGCAATCCCTATTGATACTCCGTAAGGAAACTCACTTCCCCGACGAAGCCACTTAGGTATTTCGATTTTACACTTTACCAACATATATTCAATCGCATGGGAATATTTGCGAAGAAGAAGAACAGCAATTGATTGGGCGCCACCTATCAGGGTTACAATAACAATAAAAGAAGGCAGAAGGCCAAATCCAGTCCAGAGAGCTAAACTGGTTAAAAACTTAATATCACCACCACCAAGTAATTTCATAGCAAAAAGAACAATTCCGATAACGAGCACAACCAGCATTGCCCCGACATGGTCTAGCAGTGGCGTAGAAGCTTCCCCCCCGATATAAGCAACAGGAAATAACAATATGATTGCGGCGGGAATGACATTAGGGATCCGCATTTGAATGAGATCTGATAACATTGCAATGACAACCAAGGCTATCAATACCAGTTTCGTTACAAGAAGCGAATCTAGTTCCATGTTTTCTCTCTATAATTCCAAGTGTGTTTTTCGACAGACCAGACTTAGTGCGTCCAGCTTTCTTCGTCATATAATCAACCATTTACGGTAAATGCTTTCTTAAAATCCAATTTAATAATCGAATAATTTATGAGATTACATTTTTTTATTGATTGGACGTCCAATTAAAATAAAATGTAGCTAACAACAAAATAATGGATTTGAATTAATGCCCAAAGTGGGAATGGAAGCCATCAGAAAAAAACAGCTGATCGAAGCAACCATTTCTTCGATCCATGAACGTGGCTTTTCTGACATCACCATACGCATGATTAGCCAAAAAGCGGGCGTGTCTTCTGGTATTGTTCATCACTATTTCCAGGATAAAAACGACCTTTTACAAGCAACAATGCGGAAAATGCTTGAAGACCTTAGGTTATCTGTCCTTCATCACCTAGAGAAAGCAACATCTCCAGAAGAGCGCATTGAGGCCCTCATATCTGCTTACATGGATGTTCACTTATTTGAACCTGAAACGGTTTCTGCCTGGTTGGCATTCTGGGCACATGTTCCCCATTCAGAACGGCTTAAAAGGCTACAACGCGTTTATGAACAAAGACAGATGAGCACGTTCCGACACGCATTAAAAAGTTTACTCCCCCTTGATCAAGCCGATAAAGCAGCACGTGGCCTCGTCGCCCTTATTGACGGCCTCTGGATAAGAACATCACTGCAAGAAAAAGAAATAGACTGTGAAGAGGCGCGAGAAATCGTACAGCAATATTACGAAATGCTTCTTCATAAAAACAACAACTCCAAACTGGGTTAGAGAGAACAAGTCATGTTGAATGATAATTTCGATTATATCATTGTGGGAGCCGGTTCAGCTGGCTGTGTACTGGCGAACCGCCTCAGCGAAGACCCCAATAATTCTGTATTACTCATAGAAGCTGGCGGCAGTGATGGATCGATATTCATTCAAATGCCGACAGCTTTATCAATCCCGATGAACATGTCTCGGTATAATTGGGAGTTTGAATCAGAGCCCGAACCCTGGATGAATGACAGGCGAATGCATTGCCCTCGTGGCAAGGTACTGGGCGGATCTTCATCCATCAACGGTATGGTTTATGTCCGCGGACATGGCTGTGATTTTGAAGAGTGGGAAGAAAAGGGTGCTCTAGGTTGGGGCTACAAAAATTGCCTTCCATATTTCCAGCGTGCCGAAACCTGGAAAGGTGGCCGCGATGAATACCGCGGAAACGAAGGCCCCTTGGCCACCTGTAATGGTAATGAAATGAAAAACCCGCTTTACTCTGCTTTTGTTAAGGCCGGAGAAGAAGCAGGATACGGCGCGACATCTGATTACAACGGATATAGGCAAGAAGGCTTCGGCCCAATGCATATGACCGTTAAAGACGGCGTTCGCTGGTCAACTGCTAATGCTTATTTAAAACCAGTACTAAAACGCCCGAACCTCAAGGTTATTTCGAACGCCCTCACCAAACGCATTGTAATGGAAGGCAAAAAAGCCACAGGTATTGAGATTGAAGTTGGAGGCCAGACACAAACCCATAAAGCCGCAACCGAGGTAATTTTATCTTCAGGCTCCGTGGGTTCTCCTCAACTCCTTCAAGTATCAGGTATCGGCCCGGCCGAAGTCCTCAGAAAAGCTGGTGTTGAAGTTGTTCATGACCTCCCGGGTGTTGGCGAAAACCTTCAAGATCACCTCGAAGTATATTTCCAGTTCCGCTGTAAAGAACCGATTACTCTCAACGGTAAACTTGATCTATGGAGCAAATTTCTGATTGGAACGCGCTGGATCCTATTCAAGGATGGACTAGGCGCAACAAATCACTTTGAATCCTGTGCATTTATTCGTTCAAAAGCAGGCCTCAAATGGCCCGATATCCAATACCATTTCCTGCCAGCAGCAATGCGTTATGACGGCCAGGCTTCATTTGATGGCCATGGTATCCAAGTACACGTTGGTCCGAACAAACCAAAGAGCCGTGGTTATATCAGGATCAAATCGGGTGACGTGAATGATAAACCAGAAATACTCTTTAACTACAATGAACACGAAGATGACCGTGAAGCATTCAGAGCTTGCATTCGCTTAAGCCGCGAGATCATGGAACAAGATGCCATGGCCCCTTATTGCGAAGATGAAATCCAGCCGGGCGCCGATCTTCAAACAGATGAAGAACTTGATGCCTGGATCCGTGAAAACGCTGAAAGTGCCTACCATCCATCTTGCACTTGTAAAATCGGTTCAGATGACGATCCGATGGCTGTTCTTGATAATGATTGTAAAGTAAGAGGCATCGAAGGCCTTCGCGTGGTCGATAGCTCCGTCTTCCCAACCATTACCAACGGAAATCTTAACGGACCAACAATCATGGTCGCCGAAAAAGCAGCCGATATTATCCTCGGCAACACACCGCTTCCTGCTTCAAACGCACCGACTTGGATCCATCCTGAGTGGGAAACGAAACAACGATAGACAGGCTAAACGCAAAAAAGGGTCGCTTTAAAAGCGACCCTTTTTTGTATCTATTTAATCCAGAAGAACTAGAGGATCTGTTCCAGTGCGCTTGAAAGCCGTTCAACTGAACGATCAACGTTATTCAACTTGTCCAAGCCAAAGAGACCAAGGCGGAAAGTTTTAAAATCCGCAGGTTCATCACATTGCAAAGGAACACCTGCAGCAATCTGCATGCCTAGGGCCGCAAATTTCTTGCCGTTATGGATCTCTGAATCCTCTGTGTAGCAAACCACAACACCTGGCGCCGCAAACCCATTCGCAGCTACCGAGGTAATTCCCTTTTCAGCCAAAAGAGCACGAACTTTATCGCCTAGCTCCTGCTGTTCATCGCGAACCCTATCGAAACCATACGCCTCGGTTTCCTTCATTACGTCGCGGAACGCAGCCAGAGCATCGGTTGGCATGGTTGCATGATAGGCATGTCCACCATTTTCATAAGCTTGCATGATTTGAAGCCATTTCTTCAAATCACAGGCAAAGCTTGAGCTGTTGGAAGTTTCTACCGCAGCCAAAGCGGCCTCACTCATCATGACCATGCCTGTAGATGGAGATGCACTCCACCCCTTCTGCGGAGCTGAGATCAGGACATCAACACCAACTTCCTTCATATCAACCCAGATCGTACCAGATGCAATACAATCCAGGACGAAGAGACCGCCGACAGAGTGTACAGCCTCAGCGATTGCTTTCATGTAGTCGTTCGGCAAAATCATGCCAGAAGAGGTCTCGACATGGGGGGCAAAAACCACATCCGGTTTTTCGGATTTGATCGTAGCCACGACCTCCTCGATGGGTGCCGGAGCAAACGGAGCCTGAGTACCCTCAGTAATCTGACGCGCTTTCATCACGATGCTGTCAGAAGGAATTTTTCCTGCGTCAAAAATTTGTGTCCAACGGAAGCTAAACCAACCATTGCGAATGGTGAGACATTTTTTATCCGTTGCCAACTGGCGTGCAACAGCTTCCATTGCATAAGTACCACCACCAGGAACCAAAGCCAGTGCATCTGCGTTATAAACCTTCTTCAGAGTACTGGAGATGTCGGTCATCACCCCCTGGAAAGCTTTTGACATATGGTTTAGCGAACGATCAGTAAAAACCACGGAATACTCGAGGAGACCGTCAGGATCTACAGGGGACTGCTGGTTGCTCATTTTTTGCTCCATTAGAACTTAGGCGTATTCTTATTGGGCACGATCCTATTGGAAAATTAAGACAGCAACAAGAGGGCCAACACCTTGGAAATGATTAGAAATTCGCTCGGATTGGTGAGAAAAATTGTTGAATAAGCAGGATTGCTGAAAAGCACTGGAAAGCATCCAATAAAAAACGCGGCCTCTATAAAAAAGCCGCGTTTTATTTTGCCAATAAATCAGAGACGATTAGATACAGCCACAATCCGGAGAACCGCAGCCTCGGGGTGCTTCGTGTTGATGTTCAACAACCGCGCCCTTTTGTTCTGTTTTCAAACCAAGACGCTCAAACAACGCCATGTCTTCGTTTTCTTCCGGGTTCGCAGTGGTAAGAAGCTTGTCGCCGTAGAAGATCGAATTAGCGCCAGCCATAAAGCATAGAGCCTGACCTTCGTCTCCAAGAGAGCGACGCCCCGCTGACAAGCGAACGTAAGATTTTGGCATCATAAGGCGGGCAACAGCGACGGTTCTTACCATCTCAAAGCTATCAATGCGCTGCATATCACCAAATGGCGTGCCTTTTACCGGAACCAGCATGTTGATTGGAACAGATCCCGGGTGTTTAGGCAGGTTAGCAAGCGCCATTAAGAGACCAACACGGTCTTTGCGCTCTTCACCCATACCAATAATACCTCCAGAACAAACGTTCAGGCCAGCCTCACGTACGTTACCCAGAGTTTCAATACGGTCATCAAAAGAACGCGTTGTTATAACTTCAGGATAGTATTCTGGTGAGGTATCGATATTGTGGTTGTAATAATCCAACCCGGCCTCTTTGAGACTATCGGCCTGATCCCGGTTTAACATACCAAGGGTCATGCAGGTTTCCATGCCCAAGTCTTTAACTGCGGTAACGATCTCAGCAATCTTGTCGATATCGCGATCTTTGACATTACGCCAAGCCGCGCCCATACAGAAACGACCGGAACCATTCGCTTGCGCTTTCTTGGCATATTCCAGAACGGTATCTTTATCCATCAGCTTACTTGCGCCGACTTCCGTGCTATAGCGCGAAGATTGCGAGCAATATTTACAATCTTCTGCACAGCCACCCTCTTTAATGTTCAAAAGGGTAGATAACTGTACTTTGTTGGGATCAAAGTATTTGCGGTGCATGGTCTGCGCACGAAACAGCAAGTCCATCAAAGGCAAATCGTAAAGAGCCTCAATTTCTTTCGCAGTCCAGTTTGTACGGACATCCGTATTACCAGAGGCTTCACTGGTCGTATTTTCCACTTGATCAGCGATACCTTCTACAGAAGAAATCGTAACGTTATGTCCAGAAACTTCTGCTTCGGAGACTTCTGGGGACACAATACTTGCTTCGTTTTCCATGGCGACCTTCGCTCCCATGTTTAATCCTATGCGTTGTTCTAACTGTCCGAGGTTATTTCGGCAAGCAACAAGCGCCTGTTGAGATATTCTTTTACGGCAATTTACTCTGTCGGGATCCCTTTAATCTTCGCTTGTAAATTATTGAATTACAGACGAACGATTACAATAAACCCCAAACATGTCTTGATTTTATAACTTTTATAGTGGGTTAAGCTCTTTCATCGCCTGCGCCATTGCTTTCCAGGCATCATCAATCTGTTCATCATTAATCACATAAGGCGGTAAAAGATAAAGCACATTCCCCAGAGGGCGAATGAGCATATTACGGTCCCAGAACCACTTTTTCAGATCGCCTCCGAGGGAAGAGTTATACCCCCCATCATCAACAATCGCATCAAAAGCCCCAATGGTTCCCATGATGCGATGGTGCCGAGTTTGGGGAAGTTCTCTTATGTAGTCCATTCCCTTGTTATGGGCCGCTTCAATTCTTTTGAAACTCTGTTGCGTCTCCTCACTTTGCAACAATTCAATGGAGGCCAAAGAAGCGGCACAACCTAATGGATTGGCAGTAAAGGAATGGCCATGACAAAAGGCTTTATCAAAGGTCTCTCCAAGAAATGAGTCGTACAATTCATCTGTCGCCACCGTAACCGACAAGGGTAAAAAGCCACCCGTAAGGCCCTTTGAAATACAAACCAGATCAGGTGTGACACCAATTTTATCGCAGGCAAAGTTACACCCGGTACGACCAAAACCTGTCATGACTTCATCAAAAATCACAAGTACGCCCCGAGCTTGTAATTTCTCGACCATCATCTTGAGAAACTCTGGGCGCACCATGCGCATGCCCCCTGCCCCTTGCACCAATGGCTCTAGGATCATCGCACAAATTTCATCGCCAAAACTATCTAAGTGCCGATCAATGGCCTCCATTGCGGCAGTCTCTTTTTCTTCGACGTTATCATCATTTTCCCAGGTATTGGGATAAGGCATGATATCAACGGAGAACAGAAGATCCTTCCAGGCGTCAAACATGTGAGAGGAGACACCTGCAGACATGGCCCCAACGGTATCGCCGTGATAGGCGCCATCGAAGGTCATAAAACGCGTACGGCCTGTTTGCCCTGTGTTGTGGCAATGTTGGTAAGCCACTTTCATCGCGACTTCAACAGCTGTAGAACCATTATCAGAGAAGAAAACTCTGTTTAAAGAGCCAGGTAAGAGTTCACTGAGAGATTTTGCAAGTTTTACTGCGGGTTCGTGGGTAAATCCGGCAAAGATAACCTGCTCTAGCTTATTGGCTTGGTCAGCAATTGCTGTTGCAATTTTTGGATTAGCATGACCAAAAACGTTCACCCACCAGGACGAGATGTAATCAACGATTTCACGACCATCTTTGGTGCGCAGAAATACGCCTTCGGCAGAATCAATAACCACGGGATCAGGTGCTGTTTGTGCTTGTGTGAAAGGGTGCCAGACATGACGTTTATCCAACTCCAAAAAATTGTTCGTCATTTTACGCATTCCTTCCAAAAAGCTCAGCTGCTCTTTTAAGCTTTGGCTTAAGAGAAGCTATCGTATTAAAATTCACATATTCACAATGGGGTAGTTCAGCCAACACTTCAATGTTCCCATATTGTTCAATAGCTTCCCGATTACCACTGTTTTCGGGGCCATTCATGATGACACCAGCCAATGTCAATCCACGACGGCGTAAGGCTTCTATCGTGAGAAGCGTATGATTAATTGTGCCCAAGCCAGAACGGGAGACGATCACAACAGGGAAGTTTAAGCGCACCATCAAGTCGCTCATCATGAAATGATCATTTAGCGGGACAAGAGCACCACCTGCCCCTTCGACAACGAGGAATTCTTTTTCCCCGAGGCTTGGTAATTGTACGTCATCAAGGATTATTGTCTGCTCAACATTATTTGCAGCCGCATGCGGGGACAACGGATCGGGAAAACTGTAAGAGCAGGGATATATGGATTTATCACCGATACCCGTTAATCTTTGTATTTCCGGGGTGTCGTGATCTTTAAACGGTCCCGTCTGAATGGGTTTCCAGTACGAGGCACTTAATGCCGCGACAAGCGATGCAGCCGCAAAAGTCTTTCCAACTTCGGTATCTGTACCAGTGATAAACACACCTGCGTTATTGCAACCAGTCTTCCATGAATGAGTATCTTCTCTCATACCCCACCAAAATCATTGAGTGTTACGAAAATAAAAGCAGCTAATTATTGCTGCATAGCACAAAAATCACATCATAATCAGCTTCAATAGGCCCATCTGTAAAGTAACTTTCATATTTTTTAAGCAATCGCCTTAATTGCCCCGTACCTATTGGCTTACGGCCAAGACCACTTGAGTGCGCCCCGATGTCTTTTAAGTTTTGTAAAAACTCTAAACCACTTTTATGGCGCTGCACAAATAACTGTTTTTCAATTTCAACGACTAAGCTTGATAAACTGTCTTCGTAAAAGTTAGCAGATGGAAACTCAGGAGCCAGTCGCTCGATCGACAACTCCTCCTGACACCGGTGCCATAAGTCAAAAGTATCAGAAGCAAGTGACGTGAAGGCCAAAACACCATCAGGAGTAAGAAGATCAGTAAGTTTGTGTAAACTACCCTTGAGATCACGAAACCATTGAAAAGCCATGTTGGAACATATTAAATCGAACGGTCCTTCAAGGTCGGGTTTTTCCCCATCCATTATGGAGAAAACTATATTCCCATAATTCTGAGTTTCTTTGTTTGCCGCTTCAAGGATTGAGCTTTGACACTGCAAGACCATATCTTCAGAGATATCAGTTATATAATACTTTGCATCAGGGTAGTGAGCATAGAGAGACCTTGTTAAATAGCCTGTTCCACAGCCTATTTCCAATATTCTTAGAGGCTTTCGATCCCCGAGACGCTGCTTAATCAAATTCGACAGAGCAGTAGCGGTTTTCTGCTGTACTTCAGATTGTGTCTCATAACTCTGAGCCGCAGCGCCAAAACGACGAGCAAGTCCCTCTTTCCATACCTTTTCAATCATTGGCTTAGGATCGCTCGTTTAATCATATCAGAACAAATCGCTGGATCGGTTAAGGGAGCAAGATGCCCCTTCCCTTTGAGCCAGGTAATTTTACAGGAAGCAAAAAGTGCTCTTGTCATGCCTTCAGTAACCACTTGATCCATTTCATCAGCCAGAACATAAGTGTTCAGAGGATCGAGATGTTCACGCATATCGAGACCTTGAAGGCATTCTATTCCCCAAATCAATCGACCTTCATTTATATTCGGGCGTGATCTGAACGCAACTTCTCCAGCTGGATCACATAACTCATGGAAAGACTTCAGCACTCTTTCCGCTGAGACAGTAATTTTCCTGATCATCCGCTCATTTACGCGTTGGGACACACCCTCGGGAAAATCATCCGAGGCTGAAAATTTTGTAAATCCACAAATTGAGACAAGTTTATTCCAGGTAATATTATGTTGAGATAAAAGCCATAACACCCCTAAAGAATGCCCTACAGCAATATCAAAATGCGTCTCTTCTGGAATGGACTGCCTTCCCGAAAACCCGAGATCAGCAACAATGCATTCGATATCATCGCCAAGTTGAGCAATCACTACATCCCATGTCTCAGGGCCATACCCCCATCCATGTACAAACAGTATACGCATTACAAATCAGCCTCTTTACAGCTCATAACAATAGCTTTGGCCAAACTGATCACCTGTTCTTCTGTATGCACAGCACTTAGGGTAACGCGTAATCTTGCAGTACCTTCTGGTACTGTAGGGGGACGAATGGCACCAACAAGAAAGCCTTTTTCTTCAAGTTTATTTGCAACCGCCATGGTTTGTTGATCGCTACCGATAACAACCGGTATAATTTGTGTGCTAGAAAGCCCTGTATCCAGACCTTCTTTTTGCAAAATCCCTCTAAACAAATTTCCGATTTCTTTGAGGTGCAATCTCTCGTCATCAAGCCTAGGTACCAATTCCAATGCGGCATCAATCGCACCCAACACCTGAGGAGGCAAAGCAGTGGCATATATCAGCCCGCTACAAGCATTGATCAGGTAGTCTCTAACATTCTGTGAACAAGCGACATAGGCACCATAAGATCCAAGTCCCTTACCAAAGGTCCCCATAACAAGCTCATCTCTTGATACGCCTCCTGCACAGAGCCCCATACCGTTTTTTCCGAGAACCCCAGTAGCATGCGCTTCATCGATATAAAGAAATGCATCATGTCGTTTGGCAAGCATCCTGATAGCGGCGACATCAAGCTCATCACCATCCATAGAAAACACACTTTCCGTGACGATAATCTTTGCTTGATCATCGTCCTGATATTTAGAGAGTAATTGCTCTAGATGGTTGAGATCGTTGTGTCGAAATCGAATTTGTTTGGCATTGGCAGCCTGTGAGCCAAAATGGAGGCTGGCGTGATTAAGCTTGTCGGTAAACAAGAGTATATTTGGGTTCTCTCTCCCGCCGTTTAACGATCGGTTCAATAGAGTAGATAAGACTGATGCATTAGCTTGAAACCCGGAATTCAGGATCAAAGCCGTTTCTGCCCCCTTTAGGTCAGCAAGCCGTCTTTCAACTTTTTCATAGAGAGAATGGTTCCCTGTAATTAGGCGTGATGCCCCAGAACCGGTACCATAATCTTTCGCCCAATCGGACGAGCGCTCGATAAGCAGGGGATGGTGAGATAAGTCGAGATAATCATTCGAGGCAAAGTTAAGAAGTATCCGTGATCCGCGCTCTACTCGACCACCAGCAAGAGGTATTGATCCTTTTAAAGACCGTCGTCTATCTTCTGGAATACTCAGAAGCTTTTGCTCTATACGTTCAGAAAGGCTCACCACTTGAACTACTCCAATAGCTCGCTGCTCAAAAGGCAACGACAACATCAGCATATTCTGAAAATGGTTTTAGTCTCTAAGATACCTAAGAGCAACTGTTGTGATAAAGGTTGCCTTATGAAAAAAACAAAAAAGGCGGCATAAATGCCGCCTTTTTCTAATATAGCTTTTCAATTAAGCGCGACGGCGACTACGGCGGCCTTCACGGGCTCCACCAGCTGCGCCTTCAGGAGCTGGTTCACGATATTTCTTGATCCAGTCCAGGCAGTTCTTGTCTTTGTTAAGCAGAACATCAGAAGCACGGATGCCGGCGAGCTCTTCTTCGTGAAGTGGGTTCATGATCGCAGAAGTCATGCCCGCAGCAGCAGCCATTGCGAGAAAGTGTGCGTTCATGGCATGGCGGTTAGGCAGACCAAAGGAAATGTTGGACGCACCACAGGTTGTGTTGACTTTAAGTTCTGTTTTTAAGCGATGAAGAAGCGCGAATACTTGCTTACCAGCAGTCCCCATAGCGCCAATTGGCATCACAAGAGGATCAACAACAACGCGGTCATGGGAAATGCCATGATCAGCAGCGCGCTCTACGATTTTCTTGGCAACTTCGAAGCGAACGTTTGGATCTTCGGAGATCCCGGTTTCATCGTTAGAGATCGCAACAACAGCGGCATCAAACTTTTTAACCAGTGGAAGAACGCGTTCGAGTGACTCGTCTTCACCTGTCACAGAGTTAACAAGCGCCCGGCCTTTATAAACTTTCAAGCCAGCTTCCAAAGCGTCAATGATTGAAGAGTCAATGCAAAGTGGAAGATCTGTGAGGCTTTGAACCAACTGGATGGTTTCAGCCAAGATTTTCGGCTCGTCAGCAAGAGGAATACCTGCATTTACGTCCAGCATGTGTGCGCCGGCAGCAACCTGCGCCAGGCAATCAGATTCAACGCGGCTATAATCACCAGCCGCCATTTCTGCGGCTAGTTTTTTACGACCGGTCGGGTTGATACGCTCGCCGATAATGCAAAAAGGCTCATCAAAGCCAATCGCAAATTCTTTGGTGGCTGAACTGACGATGGTACGGGTCATCTCTTTGCGTCTCCGGATAAGTGGCTTTATTTAAAAAGCTCAAAATTTGATAAATAATACCCATGAAAAGATCATGGGTTTTCATTATACATAAAGATAGGCAGACAGCCTTACAAACGTCTGCGCGACACTTTGTAGCTCAATAACGCTCTTGGTGCAAAACAGCGTTTAAATTGACAAGTAAAGTTATGACTTCAGGATACGTATTCTGATATGTAGCTTCTAATTAAGAAACTGAAGAAACAATTGAATTATTGCGGCGTTCATTAAATCCAGAAAGAATGCCCCGACAAGAGGCACCAGAATAAATGCTTTTGGCGAAGGCCCGTGTTTTACTGTAACAGCATTCATATTGGCAATTCCGACTGGAGTTGCACCCAAACCAAGGCCAATAAAACCAGAACAAATGACCGCAGCTTGATAATCACGACCTAGCAAACGGAAGACGACAAAGACTGCGAAAAAGACCATCATTATTGTTTGGGCGAGTGTTACGAGAACAACAGGCCCTAAAGTACCCGTGAATATCCACAACTGCATACTCATCAGACTAACGCATAGAAACAGCTGAAGGCTAATTTCCTGAGCAATATCTATTGCGTCTTTTGACAGCTTTACCTTAAACAAATCAACACTGTTCGTAATAATTATTGCAACGAGCATTGCTGTTAAAAATCCGGGTAGAGTAACATTATATCCACTGAGATAGTCGTTAACGAAACTACCTAGTTGAACACAAATTGCCAGTGTCAAAAGAGTTCCAAGAACGGCCCGAACCTTTTCCTTCATTGAAAGCTCAATATGCTTTTCACTCTTAGCACTCTGCTGCTCCAGATCTTCGGCAGATGGCTGTAATTTATTTCTATCTATAAGAAATTTCGCGGCTGGGCCCCCGATAATCCCACCGACAATCAAACCAAGAGTGGCGAACATGATACCTATTTCTGTAGCGCCTGTCAGTCCGGCCTCTTGAGCGATATTTCCCCAAGAAACTGCCGTGCCAAATCCACCCGCGAAAGATACACTGCCCCCAAACAATCCGTAGCCAGGATTTGCGCCTAATGCCGACGCGATCCCTACGCCCACTATATCCTGAAGGATCAAAAAAAGGCCTGCGATAAGGGTCAAAATTAACAGCGCCTTGCCACCTGAAGCGAGTAACTTGAATTTTGCAGTCAGACCTATTGTTGAAAAGAAAACCAAAATCATTTTATCTCTCAAGGCCATGTCGAATGTAATTTTCACGTCTTGAGTTTGATAAAGGATCGCTACAATAAGGCTGATGAGAAAACCACCCGTAACAGCAACAGGTATATTGAAGCGTTCGAGCGTTGGTAGCTTTCGGTTAATGAAACTACCTAAAAACCATACCAATACGGTAATGATGATGACGTCTGCACCTTCGATTTTTATTTCAGTCATTACCAATCTATTCCTGTGTTGAGGAACCTATCACATGCTCAGCGTACTGCTCCCCTATTAAATCAACGGGTATAGGGGAGGCTTAAAACGAAGTCTACGCAGGCTCTAGCCTAAAGAAGATCGCATAGAGAACAGGTATTATAATCATTGTTAAAACGGTACCAAAAGCCAGGCCAGCCATAACTGTAACCGCCATACCGATCCAGAACACATCCTGAAGTAAGGGAATAACGCCAAGAACTGTCGTTCCTGCAGCAAGAACTACGGGACGTAACCTAGACATGGCAGCCATAATCACGGCCTCGTATTTTTCCATTCCGTTTTCAAGGTTTATATTTACCTCATCCAAAAGAACAATTGCATTCTTGATCATCATACCTACAAGGCTCATAGCACCCAAAAGAGCCAAGAAACCAAAAGGTGTCCCCGTGAATAATAATCCCCATGTAATGCCTATAAAGGCAAAAGGTATAGTTAGAATAATAATCAATGGAGGACGGAAAGCATTGAAAAGCACTACAATCGTTAAAAGAATGACTGCAATTGTTGGAATAACACCTGGGACCAAAGAAGCCTGAGCATCAGCAGTAGATTCCGTTTCACCACCCCATGTAAACGAATAGCCTGTCGGCAATTCTATGGACTGGATCTGATCAATTACCGTCGCTTGCAGTGTTGGTAGAGTAACCCCGATAATTGGGTTTGCTTGAACAGTTATTGTCCTTTTTCTGTCCCGGCGCACTATCATCGAATCATCCCACTTCGTTGAGATACCATCAACGACTTGTGCAAGGGGAATCTTAGAAGACGTGGATGAACTATCGATTTGAAGTACATCCATACCACTCACATTTTGCCGCTCCTCCTCAACATGTCGAAGAAGAATAGGGATAAGGCTGTCACCTTCACGATAAAGTCCGATATTACGGCCATCAAATGCCCGCTTTGTGGTATTCGCAATATCTTCACGGGAGATTGCAGACCAACGCCCCCTTTCTTGATTATACTCAGGCACCACGGTCACCATTCGCTGGCGCCAGTCGGTTTCATAGGCATCAACAATTGGGGACGCCTGCAGTATATCGGTAACTTCCTGAGCTAGCCCCCGCAGAGCATCCGAGCTGGCAGACGAAGGTCCCGTTATACGGAGCTCAAACTTCCAAGTATTAGACGGGCCAACACCAAACACACGAACGGGAACGAGCGCGTCAGGAAAAGTCTCTTTCACCCAAGTATTTAATTCTTTTTGCAAATCCCGAACTGTCCTGTAGTCATGGACATTGACCACCAGTTGCCCATAAGCAGGATTAATGGGCTCGGGCTCAACTGGGAGATAAAATCTTGGCGGTCCTGATCCAACAAAACTACCTACCCCTGAAATCCGATCATCTTGTAGAAGTTTCTTCTCTATCCTGGCCATAGCAGCGGACACATCTTGAATACGAGTTCCTTCAGGTGCCCAGTAGTCGATCATAAATTTAGGCATGGCTGAGTCGGGGAAAAATAACTGTTTAACCCCGCCAAAACCCACACCGGAAAATATCAAGAGCCCGACTAGTGCTGAAACAGTAACCCAACGTATTTTAATCGCGTTTTCAAGTAATGCTCTAAACGAGGTATAAAATTTCCCACCATACATTCCACCCGCATCAGATCCTTTTTGGCGCAGTTTTTCTTCTGATAACATATCGATGCACTGAATGGGCGTTAAGGTCATTGAGATAACCCAGCTGGAAAGCAGGGATATCGCCACAACAGTAAAGAGCGTTCGACAATACTCACCAACATCCTCTACAGATGCAAAGATGGGATAAAACGCCATTACCGCAACAACGGTTGCTCCGAGCAATGGCCAAGACGGAAGATTAGAAGCAGTAATTGCCGCCTCTTTTTTGCTCATTCCCTGTTGAACTCTGACGACAAATCCTTCGGCAACAACTATGGCATTATCGACCATCATACCCAATGCAATAACCAAAGCCCCAAGAGACATTCTTTGCAACGGGATATCCAAGATAGCCATAATGATAAACGTCATAAGGATGGTAAAGATTAGGGCGGTACCTATAATGATCCCCATCTGCCACCCCATTGCAATCGCCAGAACGACGAGAACAATCGCAACCGCTTCAGCAAGGCTGATTAGGAAGCCTGTTACGGCTTCATCAACCACATCTGATTGCCAATGGACGCGATGAACTTCGATACCTATTGGTAACTCCGCCTCCAGTTCCAATAAGCGCGCATCCACAGCCTTACCAATATCCACCATGTTACGGCCGGGGACATTGGTCAATGCAATCGAGATTGATGGCAAACCGTTATACCGCATCAGTGTACGAGGAGGATCGAGATAACCGCGTCTTATGGTGCCGATATCACCGATCCGGGTAAGCTCTTCACCCTGAGACAAACCACCCACTGAAGACCCTGCGAGTACCGCATCTTGAAACGAAGGTCTAATTGCAAGATTTGAAATATCTTCTGCTGTCTGGAACTCACCTGACGGAGCAATCCTGAGCCTTCTATTTTGTAAATCCAAACGCCCAGCATCAACGACCTGATTTTGAAGTTGTAGTGTTTGTTGTATGGACTGCTCACTTATTTTCAATTGAGCTAGTTGGCTTTGTGCGACATCCAGATAAATAATCTCTTGTTGTTCGCCCCAAAGATCAACACGCGCAATTCCGTCAACAAGACTAAGTTCTTTTTTTATCTCATCAACATAGTCTTGAAGTTCAGAATAGCTATACCCATCACTTGTAATCGCAAGCAATAACCCAAAAACATCACCAAAATCATCTGTTATGATTGGTCTCTGCACTCCGGGGGGGAACGCAGTTTCGATGTCTCTAATTTTTCGGCGAAGAGTATCCCATTCCTGTGGTAAACGATCAGCCCAATATTCTGCCTTGATATTAACCTTAACGATAGACAACCCAGCAGAAGAAGTGGACTCCAGAAAATCCAGTGACTTCATCTCTTGCATTGCAAGTTCAATACGGTCAGTAACTTCTAACTCAACTTCTTCGGGACTCGCCCCCGGATACTGTGTTGTAATCACAGCCGTTTTAACCGTAAACTCAGGGTCCTCCAGCTGACCTAAGCTAAAATAACTTGCTAGGCCCGCTAGTAATACCAGAACTGTTGCAAAATAAGTTACGGCACGCTTTTCAATCGCAATTTTTGCCAGACTCATGATCTTCCCCTACTCAATAATTCTGACTTTTTGATTTTCAGAAAGCGAATTCGCCCCGGCAGTAACCAACCAATCTCCGACTTTTAAGCCACTGAGGATCTCTATCCCAAAGTCTGTCAATTCTCCCGTCGTCACCACACGACTTTTGACAACTGCGTTCGCCTCATCAAATACCCAAACTCTGCTCTCCTTAGCGTCGACGTCACTAAATACAGCACTAACAGGTGCCTGGATAATTCCCGCGCTTGGAACATTAGGATCAACCGCTTTACCCGATGCTTTTCCAGCCATCCCCGGTAAAATCTGAATACCATCAGGTTGTTCCATCGACAAAGTAACCGGATAGGTTCTTGTCGATTGAGAAGCTTCAGTACCCACTTCCTTTATCGTTGCGGGGATCTCAATGTTTGGAAAAGCGTCATAAGTAACGATGACATCCGTTACTGTCGGCACAAGAGAAATCAGGCTTTCGGGTATATCGACAACCATCTCAATTTGCGAAGAATCAACCAGTCGTAAGATAGCTTGTTTGGCATTTACATCTTGAAAGTTATCAACGTAAGTGGAGACAACCACACCATCAAACGGCGCTTTTAAATTTGTATATTTTAGATCAAGTCTAATGCGATCTAATGCAGCCTGTGCCGACCCCACTTGGGCCTTGGTTACTCCGTATGCTGCTTCGGACTTATCCACCCTAGCTTGGCTTACATTCTTGTTTTTAAAGAGATGTTTTTGTCTCTCAAGATCTTGTTCAGCATTCTTCAGCTCGGCCTGAGCAGATCTCACGTCAGCTTTATATCGCTCAAC
Source organism: Kiloniella sp. (assembly GCF_965205715.1). Lineage (GTDB taxonomy): Bacteria > Pseudomonadota > Alphaproteobacteria > Kiloniellales > Kiloniellaceae > Kiloniella. Next base: position 346,901 of record NZ_CBDBHW010000002.1, read on the forward strand.
ATCTGCGCGAAATGGAGCGGGATCAATTTGGGCCAAGATATCATCTTTTTTGACAAGCGTTCCAACACTTACCGGAAACTCGATCAACGGTCCGGATATACGAAAAGCAAGATCAACTTCTACAGCTGCCTTCGCTCGTCCAGAAAACCATCGCTGTTTGAAGTTTGAGCTGTCACTCACCTGTATCGCTTTCACAGGACGGATGACTTCGCTCTGAACAATGACGTCTTCCTCACAAGCAGACAAAAATGGCAGACCCAATAACAATCCCACCAGAGCAGAGGTTTTCAGTTTACTCATCTTCATATCCCATCTTGATCGAATACTGTATTAGGTTTCATTTGCTTAATTTAGAAAACTGACTTGTCAGAACATTTAATTTTGAGTGATATCAAGCGGCCTGATTGCTGAAGGATCGTCCAACAATTCTGGTGGTTGACGCTTCCAATTCACTCCTTTTTTACCGATTTCATACCCAACACTATAAAGCTCCCTCATATATTTGTTATCAAAGGGTTCGGGCAGTGGATAATCAAATTCACCGGGCACATAGCTTAGGTAAAAATCAAACCCATCTCTTTGTGTTAAAAGGTAAATTTGAGAAATATTACTCACTCCCTGCTGCTTGATTAAAACCTCAAGAGAGCGCCGGGAGACATTCAAGAATGTAGGAAGGACGGACTCATAGGAAGAAACAATTTTTGTATTTCGGATTAAATATAAATCTAAGGTAACTTCTACACCTAGTAATTCCTCTAATTTATGGCTCTTCTCCGCTTTGTTGAGTAGAAAAAGATGCCGACCGCCAAGTAACCTGTTGATATGTATGGTTTCTGATAACTTTACATAGAGCAGGTATATGACAATCAACATCTCGCAGCATATTTTAGGCCTCAAAGGGCAACGTGTAAATGAAATTAAACTGGATGACGGCGGTGTTAAGATTGTCATTCACTGCAGCCGAGACGCGCGTAGGAGGGCTATAGACCCTGCTACAGGCCAGAAGGGAAGCATCAACCAGCATGTCCGCCGACAAGTAAACGACATCCCCCTTTTTGGGTATCCTTGTGTGGTCGAGATTGAGCTGGCGCAGGTTTATATTAACAAGGGCGAACGCCGCATTGAGGGGTGTGATTTTGTTGATAAAGGGTGCCGTTTCACTCACCGATTTTGCCGACTGATCAGTGGATTATGTCGGCATATGTCTATTCAAGCGGTTTCCAGACATTTGGATATACGATGGGAAACGGTCAAGAATATCGACAGGGCATACCTTATTGAAACTCTCCCTACGCTTGATCCTGCAGAGCTAACTGGCTTGGAATATATTGGTGTAGATGAAGTTGCCCGGGCGAAAGGTCATGACTACATGACGGTGGTCTACGATATGGTTGGCGGTCATCTGATCTGGGTTGAAGCAGGCCGAACTGCCGAGGTTTTTTCAAGGTTTTTGAAACAACTGCAACCAGATACAGCCTGCAAAATAAAGGCCGTAGCGATGGATATGGGGCCTGCCTACCAAAAGGCTGTCAGAGAGTCCTTGCCGTTGGCCGACATAGTATTTGACCGTTTCCACGTCATGAAAAACTACAGCAAAGCTATCCATAATCAGCGTCGACTTGAGTTCAGAAAGGCCGATCCAAGTGGTAAAGAGTTGATGAAAGGGACACATTATCTGTTGCTCAAAAATGCGGATAAGTTGAGTGAAAAACAAAGTGACAAGCTGCAAAGGTTGCTGGAGAGCAATAGCAACCTGAATGCACTTTACGTCTTGAAAGAACAGCTTCAGCTGCTGTGGAGTGCCGCTTCATTTGAGGCGATGGCGGAGCAACTGGAACGTTGGTGCCTGATAGCAGATCAGTCACAGATGCTCTATCTAAAAAAGTTCGCGAAATCCCTACGGAAACATTGTGTGGGCATCTGCAACTACGCCAAACACAAGCTCACAAGCGCCAGGATAGAGGCTGGTAATGTCAGTATAGGAATGATCCGTAAGCGAGCCAGAGGCATCAAGGATACCGAATACTTCAAACTCAAAATTAGACAATCATCCATTCCAGATAATCAATCTATGCTCTATTTGAAATCCTAAATCTACTCAACAAAGCGGAGAAGTGCCGCTAACGATACGGAATACGGCCTCGCTGCTGCAATCTGGACCAAAGACATAACCCGCGCTCACCGCGCAGCCAAAAAAATTCGCGCTGGGTCGGTCTGGGTTAACTGCTGGGATGGCGGCAATATGGCAACACCCTTTGGCGGCTTCAAGCAATCTGGCAATGGCCGCGATAAATCCGTGCATGCAATGGAAAAATACACCGAACTCAAGACAACCTGGATCAGTCTGGAAAAATAAAAATGACCGATATTTCTGGAATTAACTCCGAAGGCGATCACGCTTTCAGTGCAACAAGCCTTCTTGGCACAGAAGTTGAGCCGATGTATTCTGGCGCAACGTCCTTTATGCGTCGAAAGTACACCCGCGATCTCACCGATGCTGATGTGGCAATTTCTGGCATACCCTACGATTGCTCCGTAACCGGCCGATCAGGTACGCGCCTTGGCCCAAGAGCCGTTCGTAACGCATCTGTAAACTTGGCTTGGGCTCCACACTTCCCCTCAGGGCTCGACGTCTTTGAAGTCCTGGCCGTTGCGGATTACGGGGACCTCGTTTTCGATCCCGGCCTCCCGATGACCGTTCCCGATGCGATAGAAGCCCACGCTAAATCCATTCTGGAAACAGACACGGCCATGGTCACTCTGGGCGGGGATCACTTTGTCACCTACCCGATCCTCAAAGCCCATGCTGAAAAACATGGCCAATTGGCCTTAATCCAGATCGATGCCCACTCTGATACCTGGGAGGAAGATCAACAACGCATAGACCATGGCACCATGTTCTATCACGCCGCCAAACAGGGCATTATCGATCCCGCAAGCTCTGCTCAGGTTGGCATCAGAACTCACAACGACAAAACCCATGGCTTCAACATTCTTAACGCCCCTTGGGTACATGAGAATGGTCCAGAAGCTGTGGTTGCCGAAATCAAACGTATCGTGGGAGACATGAAAGCCTATCTAACTTTCGATATCGACAGTCTCGACCCAGCCTTTGCGCCTGGTACAGGAACTCCCGTTACCGGCGGCCTTACCCCTCACCAAACCTTGACGATCTTACGCGGCCTGGAAGGACTAGATATTGTCGGCGCCGACGTTGTTGAAGTCTCCCCCGCCTATGATGTTGGAGAGATCACAGCCCTTGCTGGCGCGACAATGGCGTTTGAGATGCTTTATCTCATGGCGAGACAAAAACAGGCGAAAAATAGATAAACCAATTTAAAGTCAAATTTACCCTTAGTAATAATTTTGCCTGTTATTATTGATATTGAGAATGGAAAAACAGCTCTAGAGCCCTCTAGAGCTGTTTTTCCATTCACTTAAATTCCATGAAGCTTGAGTTCCGCCAATCCCTTCACAACGAAAGTTGGGATCATTCGTTTGAATCAAGCCAATCAGTACCTTGCCAAATAACAAGTAATCTCGTGAGTGACGCGCAATTAAATCCAATAATTTAAAGGCAAAATATTTATCGTCACTAGCAAGGGCCTGATAATTACTAATACATATTGCGTTTCGATCACTTGAGTTAAAAGGCTCCTCACGAATACCATCATTTAGAGCATTTAAGTTTCCATCCCAGGGAGAGTATCCAAATTGTTCTTGCCACTTTAATGAAGAAGATAAATCAGACTTGAATTGATCTATATTTTCATAATGAATATTCATAATACGATAGTTTAGAGTTTTAAGACTTTGTATAGCGTCTTCATAAACTTCAGGTTTCCAATAAAGGTGCACGGCTCCGTTCTGAAGCAATGGCCAATCAGCTCGTCCAGAGAATTCATCTTTAAAAATCATGACATCACCACCTAAAAGAACTTCTTTTAACGAAGCAAATAAATTTCATATGACGAAAACTCAAGTCGATCATATAAAGTTTAGGCTTAGGGCCTTTTGTAGACCAGAACGGTTAACCATTAGGTCTTCCAGCGTATATTTATCCAGTACATCAAAAAACGCGATCACTGCTTCACCCAAAATCCCCTGAAGTCGGCAATAACCATCGATCTGGCAGCATCCTTTTTTCTTGTCGAAACACTCGACAATATCCAGATTATCTTCCATATCCCTGACGACATCACCCAGATTTATTTTCGATGGGACGTGCGCGAGCGTCATACCACCATTTTTACCTCGGATGGTTTTAAGATATCCATCCTGGGAAAGCTGGTTCACAACCTTCATCAAGTGGTTGCGGGAAATATTATATCTATCTGAGATTTCAGTGATTGTTGTGAGCTCTTCACCCTTCAAGCCAACAAAAATCAAAACACGCAAAGAATAATCGGTGTAAGTCGTTAATCGCATACTGGGTCAAGGGCCTTCAACTAAGAGAACAATGTAAAGTAGTATTTGTTATATATGTATAACTTTATCCATGAAAAAACAAGAGGACAGGATGCCGCGATTAATTAGGTCCAGTCCCTTGGTTAGGAAAAGTAACTCTTCGCACTTTCCAACCACTTCAAACTTGATTTCGTGTTTTCCTTCGGATTGTACTCACACCCGGTCCACCCGTCATAGGATGTTTGGGACAACTCTGAGAAAATCCAGTCATAGTTAACCTCACTTTCAGATGGTTCAAACCGATCAGGCACGCCCGCTATTTGAACATGACCAACATAATCCATCTGGTGGCGGATCAGAGTAGTCAAATCTCCCTCCATTATCTGGGCATGATAAAAATCCATCTGCAGCTTGAGGTTTGGCAGTGCGAGATGATCTATGACTTTGCGTGCCTGAGCTTGATGAGAAAGCATATATCCCGGAAAGGATCTCGTATTTATGGGCTCGATTAATATCGTAATGCCAGCTGAACTAGCCTGCTCACAGACATAAGCCAGATTGTTGAGATAGACTTCGAAACAAAGCTCAATCTGCTCATCTTCCGGGCATATGCCCGCCATGACATGAAGACGCTTGCATCCCAAATGCTCCGCGTACTCCAAAGCGTGCTCTACACTATGCTGAAATTCACTTTCTCTTCCTGGCAATCCGGCTATCCCACGCTCGCCCTTTTCCCAATTCCCGGGAGGAAGATTAAATAAAACCTGACTTAAGTTTTCAGCCTCAAGTTTTTCTTTCAATTGTGCTTTCGAATAGTCATAGGGAAACAAAAACTCCACGCCATCAAAACCGCATGATCTCGCTTCTTTAAAACGGTCGAGAAATGGCACTTCGTTAAAAAGCATACTTAGATTGGCAGCAAAGCGGATCATAATTTTCCTTCTCCATCCTTAACTAGGCTTTCTATCGAACAAATAAACCCAGATTGATCCAAATCCCCCATCCCCTGATCAACCATACTTTGCCACAATTCCTGGTTTTTCTCCAAACCAGGCAGGGAAGCACTACAAAAATCAGCTAATTCCAGTGCCTGATTAACATCCTTGAGCTGCACGGTCGCTCTTGCACCTGGATCAAATGTGCGTCCAATCATTCTCTCTCCATGCAAATCCAGAATACGGCTATCAGCAAACCCACCAATCAATGCTTTTCGCACCTTAGCAGGGTCAGCCCCCGCCTTCGTCGCCAACACCAAAGCCTCTGCAACCGCATCGATTGTCATTGCAACGATCATCTGATTGGCAGATTTTGCAACCTGACCCGCCCCAATATCGCCAATATGATTTATGTTTTTCCCAAGGATCTCAAAAATTGGACGAGCGCGTTCAAAGTCCTCAACACGACCGCCAACCATAATAGATAAAGAACCTTGCTCTGCGCCAACCGCACCACCACTAACTGGGGCATCCAAATAACTGGCACCTTTTTGAGAGACAAGACCGGCCAAAACACGGGTATTCATAACCTGTGTCGTGCCCATATCGATGACCAATACCCCAGGTTCGATAGCATCCAGGATGCCGTTTTGATTGTTAATCACGGCCTCAACAGCAGGTGTATCCGTCACACATATTATAATGATGCCATTGCCAACAGCCCTGGATAAGTCAGAAGGAGTAGCACAATAAACCATGCCTTGAGCTTCTAGAGCAGATGCCTTGCCTCGCGTTCTGGTATGGATAAATACTTCAGCGCCAGCGGCATCTAAACGCGATGCCATATGAGCCCCCATATTACCTAAACCAATAATACCAACTTTAGCACCGACAAGTTTCGCAAATAATTCAGGGGGTAGTTCAGGTGATAATTCCGGCATGGGCGTATAGTCTCAAGAAGTGTCTGATGACAAACATCTTCCGAGACTCGTGGCATAAGGTCAAAGTTATTTTATTGGCGATTGTTAACTTACCCGGGCGATCCGGTCTTCCCTGGGAGTTGCACCGAAATAACCACGATATGCCCTTGAAAAGTAGGAAAAAGAAGTAAAGCCACAGGCAACAGCAACTTCACTTACAGGCAAGGCCGTTTGTCGCAATAATGATCGTGCTCGCTTCAACCTTAAACGTTTGTAATAGCGCTTGGGACTACAGCTCAGATGCCGGGCAAACAATCTTTCAATTTGCCGCTTTGAACTTCCGATTTCATCTGCAATTTCTTCAGCAGTTAACAGTACTTCTATATTTTCTTCCATAATCCGAACTGCTTCGGCTAATTTACCTGACATTTTTTGCAGAGTAAGATTACGCTGGCGCAAAGGTATCGATGCACCGCCGCGAACCTCATAATTAAAGGCCTCAGCAACTTGCCCTGCAACCTCGGTTCCACACTGATGCTCAATGACATTGAGAACCATATCTAGACAGGCCGCCCGGCCCGTACAGGTGATACGCTTTCGATCCCAGGAAAATAAAGCTTCTCTAATATCTACAGTGGGATACAACTCTTTAAAGCTATCATGGTATGCCCAGGGTACAGCGCATTGGTAGCCGCTTAATAGCCCTGCATTTGCAAGTTCATAACAAGCACCACCAATAGCACCGATATAAACACCTTGCCGATCAAGCCTCTTGAGCCAATTAGAAAATTCGACGGAACGACCAGTATCAATACCCCACTCGCCAAACACCAAGGCTAGATCAACCGCCTCATCCTCACCAACAGCCATTTGTGGATGAAGAATAAAGCCATCTTCCAAATCAACAGCCCCGCCATCGAGTGTCGCTATGCGCCAATGAAAGGCTGCATATCCAGCGACAGCATTAGCACTTTTAAGAGCCTGTATAGTTAAGCTGGTATCAAGGGAAGCTGTACCAGGAAGCACAATAAGCACAATGCGTTGCAGACTACGCTGCAGCTTAGCCTTCTTTCGCTCTGGCTCTGCACTGTATACTTTAAATTGCATGCGATCCTCCTTCCCGATTACCGTAAACATAAGCTAAAATTGTTAACTTACCCTTGTTGAGACATGTACATAACCACTCACGCCCCGCACTACCATCACTCGGCCAACCATATAAAGAAATCTTTATTTAGTCAACTGCATAAAGATTTCTTTATATTAAGCTTAATTTTACAAATTATCTTTTACTTACAGGTAGTTACAAAACAATAACGTCAAATGCTAGAATCTTTGAAACAATTTTTCTATACAGTAGCGACTAAATATAAGCAAAATGCGACATGCCTATTTTTAATCGAGATATCTCCATTTAGAAAAAGTTGCCGCTTGTCCTTCACGATCATTACCGATCGCAGGGACTGCCCAAATAATGGTGCTCTCGATCTTAAACCGCCGTCCCGAACTGGAAATCCTAATCCCTTCGTAATCATCAATATAGCCTTTTACTCTGGCCTGCTCCAACATCGCTGCACGGTCTTCCCGGTATTCTACCTCTGCTGTTTGACGCGAAGGTGTGCCAATAAAATCATCCCAACTCATTTCCCATAGATCTAAGGCAACCTGATTGCCATAATTGAGCTTGGGGTCAGAGCCGCCATTGTGAGATACAACGACAAAAGAGGCATCAAATAATTGCTGCGCCAAGGATTTCGATCCCGGTTCCAGAGAAGGTGTTTCGGGGATATTTATGAGATCGCCTCCTGTGACGAGCTTAAAACTCTCGACTAGCCGCTTGGCGTGTTGTTGATGAAAATCTATATCTTGTATCAAAGTTGAAACACCCTCTATTGCTTTACTGTATTTTTTATCTTACAAGGTTTATTAAGAGACTTCGGATTTTATGAATGTAAGCGCTAAGCTCTTCATTTAATAGCTGACATACAAACAGAAAATCCACTTAAAGATGATAAGACTTAAGAACAAAACATCTCTCTTAATTTAGTAAGACCCAAAAAAGCTAAAAAATGAAACTAGTTACCTATTTTCATTTCGTTTCTGACTAATAGTTACATTTTACGAAAAAAACCTATTACTTTCTTATTCTCGTTAAGATTTTAATAGATTATTTCTACACTAAGATCTGACACATTTTTGAATTTTAACAATTCAAAATGCTGTTTCCGCTTGACTTTTCCAGAGATTCGTAGATAAAAACGTTTATGGTTTTAAAAGTCCCGGCCTCCTCTGCCTGCCCTACACTGGTCACTAAAGAAGATTCCCGGCCTTGCCGAACTATTTACCCACGGCCTCTCGGGGCCGTTATTCAAGATAAGTAATTAGGAGTCTCTTTAAATGGCGACTGGCGTAGTAAAATGGTTTAACTCCACTAAAGGTTTTGGCTTTATCGAGCCTGATGCTGGTGGAGACGATGCTTTCGTTCACATTTCTGCTGTTGAACGTGCAGGCCTACAAGGTCTAAACGAAGGTCAACGCGTTGAGTTCGAACTAGAACGCGGCCGTAATGGCAAAATGGCAGTCTCATCAATCGCGGTTGCTGAGTAATGTCATTCTACAGTCATTAATTTGATTGTAGGCTAAAGATAGAAAAGGACGTCCTTTGGGGCGTCCTTTTTTTGATTCTATATTCCTAAAAACAATCTCTAACTTAAAAAATACCAACAAAATAGAGAATTAAGCAAAAAAAAACCGCCCTCAGAAAGAGGACGGTTTAAGTCTGGGAAAGAATGCTCCCCCTTTTCAATAAGAGAAACATTCTGGTACGGGCTATTCGTCCGGGTTGAACAGCCCGTGGCATGCCGGGAGCAATATTACTCCCAGAGATTAGGCACCTTCATGTGTATCAAAGCCGGCTGGCCACTTTCTCTTGCGCGTTCAAATGCCGCCGGGAACTCACCAGCCTCTTCAACGGTTTCACCGTGTGCCCCATAAGCACGTGCAAGGGCCGCAAAGTCAGGGTTGTTAAGCCGGGTAGAAATCACCCGATCAGGGTATTCCCTTTCCTGATGCATGCGAATAGTCCCAAAACAGCCATTATCAACGACGATAATAATAACATTTGCTCCGTGCTGAACCGCGGTCGCGATTTCCTGGCCATTCATCATGAAACAACCATCGCCCGCGAAAGTAACAACTGTGCGGTCAGGTTCAGCTATTTTAGCACCGATGCCGGCTGGTACCCCATAGCCCATAGCACCGGAGGTTGGCGCTAGTTGGCTTGGATAGGAGGAGAATTGGTAAAATCTTTGCCCCCAAACCGTATAGTTACCGGCACCATTCGTTATGATCGCGTCCGAAGGAAGATTATCTCGAAGGTAAGAGCTGATTTTATGCATAGGGAAATCCTTGATCCCCAATTCAACAGCCATAAATTCAAGGTATTCTTTCCGTGCCCGGGTTACAGCTGACTTCCATACCGGATCGACAATTGCCTTTAACCCTGAGGCGGCTTTTGCAAAGGCAGTTAAATCACTTAAAATTGCGAGCTCTGAATTATAAACCCGGTTTAGCTCATCAGGCCCGGGTAAAACATGAACAAGTTTCTGTTTGGTATTCGGACTATCAAGCAGTGAATACCCACTGGTTGTCATCTCCCCCAGCCTAGGCCCCACAGCAATCAACAGATCTGCATTTTTCACCTGATCTGCCAGTTTCGGGTTTGGCGAGATACCAACCTCACCTACATAAAGTTCATGGTGATTATCAAATGTATCCTGACGTCTAAAGGCACAAGCTACGGGCAAAGAGTTATCTTCGGCAAAACGCTTAATATGCTGACTTGCCTCCTTACTCCAACCACCCCCACCAACGAGCAACAAAGGGCTTTGTGCTTCAGACAACAGTGACCTGAATTGCTCCATGTCCTCAGAGCGTGGAGCCGCCGCAACCTTTTTGTAGCATGGCGTATCTGCAACAGTTGCCATTTCAGTAAGCATATCTTCAGGCAAGGCCAAAACAACCGGCCCCGGCCTCCCGGAAGTCGCGGTATGAAATGCCCGGTTGAGATATTCCGGGATACGATCAGCGGTTTCAATCTGGGCAACCCACTTCGCCATTTCGCCGTACATACGGCGATAATCAATCTCCTGAAAGGCTTCACGGTCTTCCTGATGTCGCGCAACCTGACCAATAAAGAGGATCATCGGGGTTGAATCCTGAAAGGCCGTATGAACGCCAATTGAAGCATTTGTAGCACCAGGACCACGGGTTACGAAACAGATCCCAGGCTCACCTTTTAGCTTGCCATAAGCCTCTGCCATATAAGCGGCACCGCCTTCTTGGCGACAGGTAACAACATTAATATCCTCATGAAGATCGTAAAGGCCATCCAACACTGCGAGATAACTTTCGCCAGGAACACAAAAAATTGTATCAACGCCATGTGATTTAAGGCCCTGAGCTAGAATTTCACCACCTGATCGCTCATTTTTAGTAGTCATCATTTTTCCCATTCAATCTATCGCTTCAAGCAACCGCGCCCAGGTCGCGAAGCTTTGAGATTTCATCTTCATTGGTACCGAGGATTTCTTTTAGGATCTCATCCGTATGCTGTCCCAACATTGGGGGAGGTAATTCTGTTCCCGATTTTGAATTAGCATATTTCATTGGGGTAGAGATCAATTGCTGCGTTGCTCCACTGGGGTGAACATATTCTTTCACAATGCCCCGTTGCCTGACATGAGGGTCCGCGAAAACCTGAGAGATATCGTTTATGGGCCCACATGGAACTTTTGCAGCACCAAGGGCGTCTATCCAATGAGACGTTGATTGCCCCCGCAAAACCTCTGCCACCTTGGGCACAAGTAATTCCCGGTTTTCCACCCGCAGCATATTTGTCAAAAAGAGAGTGTCCTCAACAAGTGCATTGCAACCTGCAACTCGACAGAACTCTTTAAACTGTCGATCATTACCTACGGCAAGGATCATATAACCATCAGAAGTCTCAAAAACCTCATAAGGGGAAATATTCGGATGGGCATTCCCCCTTCGCTGCGGCACATTATCGGATACCAGATAGTTCGTTGCCTGATTAGCCAACATTGCCGCCTGGCAATCCATCAAAGCAATATCAATATGATCGCCCCGTCCTGTTCGTTCACACTTAAATAAGGCCGCCAATATTGCAGATAGACCGTACATACCACTAAAGAGGTCAACCACCGCGACACCAACTTTCATCGGCTGGCGGTCCGCCTCTCCCGTGATGCTCATCAGCCCACCCATGCCCTGGATCATCAGGTCATAACCGGCTTTATCAGCATAAGGGCCAGATTGGCCAAATCCTGTAATTGAGCAATAAATCAGCTTCGGGTTTATGGCTGACAGACTTTCGTAGTCCAGACCATATTTATTTAAACCGCCGACTTTAAAATTTTCCACGACAATATCGCAGCTTTTTATTAACTGCCGGAGTAACTCTTGGCCTTCAGGTTTAGTCATATCCACTGCAAGAGAGCGCTTCCCCCTGTTCGCGGCCATATAATAGGCTGACTCCCCTGTGTTATCACCACTGGGATCTTTCACAAAAGGAGGCCCCCAGGCGCGGGTATCATCCCCGCAGCCTGGACGCTCTACCTTGATCACATCACATCCCAGATCAGCCAATGACTGACCAACCCAGGGACCGGCCAGGACACGTGAGAGATCAAGAACCCGAACACCATCAAGTGGTGCGTCACCTTTTTCACGATGATCTGTTTCACTCATGTTTATCTCCACAACTGTGATCAGAAATTACATGAATGCCTGGAGACCTGTCTGCGCCCGACCAAGGATCAAGGCGTGGACATCATGGGTTCCCTCGTATGTATTTACGGCTTCGAGGTTCATAACATGACGAATAACATGGAACTCATCAGACACCCCATTTCCACCATGCATATCACGAGCTGTACGGGCGATATCCAGCGACTTACCACATGAGTTTCTTTTGATCAGCGAAATCAACTCAGGGGCAATCTTCCCTTCATCAAAGAGCCGGCCTGCTTGTAAACACCCTTGAAGCCCAAGAGATATTTCAGTTTGCATATCTGCTAATTTTTTCTGAACCAATTGCGTTTGAGCCAAAGGCCGATCGAACTGTTTGCGATTCAGGGTGTATTGACGACCTGCATGCCAGCAAAATTCAGCGGCTCCTAACGCGCCCCAGGCAATACCGTAACGGGCACGGTTTAGGCAACCAAATGGCCCCTTAAGCCCTGTCACTTCCGGGAACATGTTTTCTTCAGGCACAAAAACCTGATCCATGACGATCTCTCCGGTCACAGAAGCACGTAGGCTGAACTTACCCTCAATCTTAGGCGTGCTCAGACCTTTCATTCCACGCTCAAGGACAAATCCACGGATTATTCCTTCATCATTCTTCGCCCAAACGACCATGACATCTGCTATGGGAGAATTCGTAATCCACATCTTGGCACCAGAAATCTCATACCCCCCCTCAACTTTGCGAGCCCTTGTTTTCATGCTGCCTGGATCAGATCCCGCATCAGGTTCTGTCAGACCAAAACACCCAACGTATTCACCCGTAGCAAGTTTCGGCAGATATTTTTGTTTTTGTTCTTCAGAGCCATAAGCATAGATCGGATGCATAACCAGCGAAGACTGAACCGACATAGCAGAGCGATAGCCACTGTCTACGCGCTCAATCTCACGAGCGATCAGGCCGTAGCTTGTGTAATTGACACCTGCACAACCGTAACCATCGATTGTTGCACCAAGAAAACCAAGTTCACCCATTTCCCGCATGATCTCACGATCAAATACTTCATTGCGGTTGGCCTCAATAATACGTGGCATCAACTTGTCTTGAGCATAGGCGCGGGCACTATCGCGTATCATGCGCTCTTCTTCAGTAAGCTGTTCATCCATTAGAAATGGATCTTGCCAATCAAATTTTCCCAGTTTTGCAGATGCAGACATATTATTATCTTTCGGTTTAATGACCTTGTGGCCTTTTGGTTCATCCGATTGCAGGTGAGTTCATTGCAAACCCCGGACACCCGCAATCAGTTTTATTCATTGTAAACATTCTCCCCCTCACAGCCGTTAAAGGCTAACGATATATTTTCCAAACATCATTCATAAAACTCATGACTTGTTTGTGAATAGCTTATAGACTGCGAGAACTTCATATATTCACAATTTTTGAGCTATTTTCTAGTGATATACCGTTACGTCCCCTCACTCACCGCCCTTAGAACCTTTGAATCTTCGGCTCGTCATATGAGCTTTACGAAAGCGGCGGAAGAATTAAATGTAACTCAGAGCGCCGTCAGCCGTCAGATCCGCCAACTCGAAGATGAACTAGGCATCCGCCTTTTTGAGAGAGTAAGGCAAAGGTTGGTCCTGACAGAAGCAGGGGAAAGTTATGTTTTAGAGGTTCGTAAGGGGCTCGATCAACTCAAAGCTGCCACCCTCAACCTTCTGGCCTACCAAGGAGTTGGAGGTGAATTACTACTCGCTTGCCTCCCAACTTTTGGCAGCCGTTGGCTTATTCCCCGTTTGGGCCGTTTTACATCCCAACATCCAGAGATCAACGTGAACCTGGTCACCCGCATCGAAGCTTTTAACTTTGAAAGTGAAGACATCGATGCAGCCATATATTTTGGCGACAGCAACTGGCCAGGTACAATCTCTGACAAACTAATGGGCGAAGAAATGATCCCTGTGTGCAGTCCGAATTTGTTTGACGATCTCCAACAGATCGAACAGCCGGATGATTTGCGTCACCACACACTATTACAGCTCAGATCCAGGCCTTATGCTTGGCAAGAATGGCTGAGCGATAAAGACACCCAGGACATCAATCCCGCTGCTGGACCTAAGTTTGAGCAGTTTCATATGATTATTAACGCCGCCCTTACAGGATTGGGCGTGGCCCTCCTGCCCGCATTTTTGATCAAGGAAGAGCTCAGCAAAGGATTATTGGTTCAATTGTTTGAAGACAGTGTTCGTGGTCGAAATGCCTATTACTTTGTCTACCCGGAAAACAAACGTGGCCTCCCCAGACTTCAAACCTTCCGTCGTTGGTTGCTCAGAGAAGCTTCTCGGCAGGATAAAAAGTAGCCACTCTTTATCAACTACCACCGAAATCTTCCTCTCATTTTTTAGAAACGATTATGAACCAGACTTGTCATCTTCAGGATTTGGATAAAATAAAAGATCTAATTTCTGCTAAAGGTCTTTTAAATAACAAGTACACAACATTCTGCTATGGAGCCAGCAGCACAACGATTTTGATGATTCCCATTATTTATTATATGAACGAAACTCATCTAAACGAAGTGATTGTCAACGCGACAATTGCCATACTGGCAATCATTGTCATTTGGTTGATTTATTTGATGACTATAGCTCAATGGAAACTATACAAAAAAATCAATAATCTTGGGATTAAAATTCATAGTTCAAAAACATTGGAAATTGGGGACTATTGTTGCCCAATAGGAGCTTCTTTGCCGCTGTACAAAGTCACACATGTTACATCAGCTCCAAAAAACTTAACTCTTACGATAGTCCTTTCTAAAACCTTCACTGACGTTGGAAGCTTGATCGAAAATCAGAATGAGAAAAACCTGATACCCTATATTTTAAAAATTAATTTCCTCACGAGAATACGACTAATAAATATCAATGCTATAGGCGTAATTAAGCTTTTTCTAAAGTATGCATACAAGTTCACCTTAACCTACCCGGGGATAATCATACTTACACATATTTATATATCTCTAATCATTATGGTATTTTTTTAAACGAGCTATTTATCCGTCAAACTCAAACAATAAATTTCAACAACATCCAGATATAAAGTGGCATCGGGACAAGCACCCATATCAAGCTGATTGTGAGCGCTTTTATAAGTAGTCTATCGATGTCTAAAGGCATTTTATTCTCCTGAATTCTTTGAATTAATTGGACGAACAACAGAATTACTTAAAGCAATTCAATAACGTAGACAGTGGTTCCGACATAAACGATACTAATTCCAATAAAAATGGCCCACTTTGCATTACCAATAAAAAACCTCGTCAAGGGATCTCGTTTTGGAAATGCAGCCTTAATACCTTCTTTGATAAAGCCATTGATCATCGTAATGTAGATGGCAAACCACAGAAACGTTAAGACCTCAGCAGTAACAACAACATATTCCATGGTTCTCATCCTTATATATAACTATTTTCTTCAACATGTATTTTATATACATCTTTATGAATTTCAATCAATTTCGCCCCCTCTCACTAAGTAAAAATGTCGCAGCTTAGAGAAATAACTGCTCATTAAATATGACTTTGGACTTGACGCCATCCAGTTGCTGGAATGGAATGACTGTAAAAAACAGCCTCAACTTAGCTCCCGAAAAATCGATATGAAATATCTATACGACAGCAACGCCTTTGCGCCCTCTAATGTCGCCCCAAGCTATTGGCGTGATACAGCTCCGGCAATAGACGACTTTCCAAAATTATCCACGGATGATCAATGTGACATCGCGGTAATTGGAAGCGGTTATACAGGAATGATGACCGCTTATCATTTGGCAACACGTTACGGAATGGATGTCCGAATTCTGGAGGCAGCACAGCCTGGCTGGGGGGCTTCTGGTCGGAATGGTGGGTTCTGTTGCATGGGGGCAACCAAGCTAAGTTATCAGCAGATGATAAAGCGGTATGGCCTGGAAGGTGCAAGATCATTTTTTGATACCCAGAAAGAGTCAGTTTCTTTTGTGGCCTCCTTCCTCAAGGATAATAATATCGCAGCTGATGAGACCGGAGAAGGTGAAATCGCACTGGCTCATAAAGCCAACCGTATGAAGGAACTTCAAGAAGAACAATCTTTCTTAAAAGCTACCTTTGGCCACAATACGTCACTCTTACAACCCGGCGACTTGACCGAGATGGGCTTATCTGGAGATTTTCATGGCGGTTTACACAATCCAACCGGATTTGGCCTCCACCCCTTAAAATACGCAAGAGGACTTGCAGTACTTTTACGTAAAAACGGCATTCCCATCTATGGGAATAGCCCCGTAACACAATGGACGCGCCATGGGAATAATCATATCCTTCGCACCCCGGAAGGGAAGCTAACAGCCAAACAAGTTGTTATGGCGACCAACGGATACACACCGGAAGATCTTTCAAAAAGTGCGTCGGGAAAATTACTTCCCGCCCTTTCCTCTGTCCTCGTGACCCCGCCTCTATCCGATAAAGAACTTTCACAACAAGGCTGGCATAACACAACTCCGGTATATGACAGTCGCATTTTGCTTCATTATTTTCGTCTCCTCCCGGATGGCCGCTTCCTTTTTGGCGGTCGAGGAGGGACAGATGCCTCTCCCACAGGGAGTGCAAACGCAGAAAGAGTACTAAGGCAAGATTTCGAGAAACTTTTCCCTGGCTGGGCGTCCATCCCTCACACTCATTTCTGGCAAGGGTTTGTCTGTCTCGCGAACAATCTTGTTCCCTATATCGGCCCTATAAATGAAGACAACACTGCTTGGGCTTCACTTGCCTATCACGGTAATGGGGTTGCAATGTCAAGCTGGGCAGGACAGGCTCTGGCTGACGAAATAGCAGGTAAAGATAAAGTGTCAAAATTAACGAGTGTCTTATCAAGGCGCTATACAAATTTTCCGCTACCTGCTTTACGCCTACTTTACCTCAAAGCCGCCTATGTTTATTACCACGTAAAAGATGAGTGGCTCTAACGACCCTACTCACCTAATCTCGAAAATCAGAGTTATTCCCATGCCTTATCCTGACACATTCTATAGTCGAACTGCGATTAATCACCCTGACTACCCGGCACTGTCCACCATGACTGAAGCTGACGTTTGTATAATTGGGGGTGGATTAGCGGGATTGAGTTGTGCGTTCGAGCTGCTCAACAAGGGTAAATCAGTTGTAATACTTGAATCACAAAAAATTGCTTGGGGAGCTTCTGGTCGCAACGGGGGTTTTGTTTCACCCGGTTTCGCTGGTGGGCAGGAAATTGTTGAAAAACGCCTCGGGCTGGATGCGGCAAAGCAGGTGTTTGACCTTTCCCTTGAGGGGGTTGAGATGGTCAGAAACAACATATCCGACTTGGGTCTAGATGGAGCCCACCCCTCACCTGGAATGCTATCTGTTATCCGATATAACGACCCGGAAGGTATGAAGCGCTATTGTGACAAAATGGCTTCCAGGTACGGCTATCAACTTGATTTCTTACCCCAGGACCAGATTAACACCCACTTCAAGACAAAGCGTTACTATCAAGGTAATCTTGATAAAAATGCCTTTCACTTTCACCCCCTGAACTATTGCCTAGGGTTGGCAAAAAATATTGTATCCCTTGGTGGTCATATATTTGAAAGCTCTGAAGCAATCCGTATGGAGCTAGATGGTTCGACAAAGGTAATACACACTACCGAAGGCCGCGTTAAAGCCAAAGATATCGTTTTCTGTGGTGGAGGATATGCGGGAAGCGCTTTCGACAAGGTAAAACAGTCCTTTCTCCCCATATCTACCTACGTTGTAGTTACCGAGAAACTTGGTCATCGCGTTCATGAACTCATTAAAACAAAAGCCGCAATTTTAGATGATCGCATGGCATCTGATTATTACCGGATAGTTGATAATGACCGACTGCTTTGGGGCGGAAGAATTACCACGCGGACCAGTGAGCCCAAACGACTTTCTCAACTCTTAAAACGAGACATGGTTGATGTTTACCCCGAATTACACGATGCAAAGATTGAAATGGCTTGGTCTGGGTTAATGGCCTATGCCAGACACAAAATGCCATATATTGGCGAGGTAAAATCAGGCGTTTGGTCCTGCACTGCTTTTGGAGGACACGGCATGAATACGGCCCCTATTGGCGGTCGATTAATATCCGAAGTAATCAGCTGTCAATCGGACCGCTACAAACTCTTCAAAGCTTTTGATTTGCAATGGAATGGAGGAATTGTTGGCCCTCTCGCGGCACAAAGCGTTTATTGGGGTATGAGAGCCGTAGATTGGTGGAGAGAATCCCGCTCTAGAAGTAGCACTTAACTCACAACCAGATATTCAACATCCGCAGCCTCTAACGCAGCCTTTAACTCTGCGGGAGGATCTTGGTTTGTGACAAGCAGATCCATTTCCTCAAGGTTCGCAATATGAACAATACCCTTGCGCTCAAACTTGGTATGGTCCACCGCCACGATGACACGTTCAGAACGCTCGATAACAGCTTGGCAAAACTCTTTTTCACTCAAGCGAAAGTCCATCAAACCAGCAGGATTTACCGCGCCAATTGAAAAAACAGCCGTTTTAACCCGAAAATTTTTAATAAACTCAATTGCCGTGGGGCCGACAGATGCCGCATCATCCGTTCGAAGCAAGCCACCCGCCATATAAACTTCATTTCCCTCCCCACTCACAAGGGTACGGGAAATTTCAGCCGAGTTTGTCAGGATAACGAGATTGCTATGGTCACAAAGGGCGCGAGCGACATAATTTGTGGTTGAGCCGGGATGTAAAAATACGGTTTCCCCATCATCAATCAAACGAGAAACAGCAGTAGCTATATTAACCTTGGCATCCATGTTCTCTTGCATACGCAAGTGAAATGGCGGCTCCTTTACATCATCCGGCATGGTAACTTTACCATGGGTTTTGATCACAAGCCCATCCGCGACTAGAAGCTTGATATCACGCCGAATTGTTTCTTCAGAAACAGAAAGCGACGTTGCTATATCGGACACAGCACAAGTGCCTTTCAGGCGAATGGCACGTAAAATTTCTTGCTGGCGTGACGAAGCAGACATAACAAACCTCAAATAGAAAACCCACTTTCCCTTATGCTGCTATTAGAGCCTCAAATCAAGAAATTTTGCGCCAATCCCACAAAATTCCCAATTACACATAGAAATTCAAATATTTCAACCTTCCCAAAAGTAACAAACAACTGATTAGGAAATAAAAATTATCAAACACAAAAAATCTCCCTCATAAATTGTCTTTTAATTGGCACTTCTCCGCTTTGTTGAGTAGATTTAGGATTTCAAATAGAGCATAGATTGATTATCTGGAATGGATGATTGTCTAATTTTGAGTTTGAAGTATTCGGTATCCTTGATGCCTCTGGCTCGCTTACGGATCATTCCTATACTGACATTACCAGCCTCTATCCTGGCGCTTGTGAGCTTGTGTTTGGCGTAGTTGCAGATGCCCACACAATGTTTCCGTAGGGATTTCGCGAACTTTTTTAGATAGAGCATCTGTGACTGATCTGCTATCAGGCACCAACGTTCCAGTTGCTCCGCCATCGCCTCAAATGAAGCGGCACTCCACAGCAGCTGAAGCTGTTCTTTCAAGACGTAAAGTGCATTCAGGTTGCTATTGCTCTCCAGCAACCTTTGCAGCTTGTCACTTTGTTTTTCACTCAACTTATCCGCATTTTTGAGCAACAGATAATGCGTCCCTTTCATCAAGACCTTTCGCCCGGGCAACTTCATCTACACCAATATATTCCAAGCCAGTTAGCTCTGCAGGATCAAGCGTAGGGAGAGTTTCAATAAGGTATGCCCTGTCGATATTCTTGACCGTTTCCCATCGTATATCCAAATGTCTGGAAACCGCTTGAATAGACATATGCCGACATAATCCACTGATCAGTCGGCAAAATCGGTGAGTGAAACGGCACCCTTTATCAACAAAATCACACCCCTCAATGCGGCGTTCGCCCTTGTTAATATAAACCTGCGCCAGCTCAATCTCGACCACACAAGGATACCCAAAAAGGGGGATGTCGTTTACTTGTCGGCGGACATGCTGGTTGATGCTTCCCTTCTGGCCTGTAGCAGGGTCTATAGCCCTCCTACGCGCGTCTCGGCTGCAGTGAATGACAATCTTAACACCGCCGTCATCCAGTTTAATTTCATTTACACGTTGCCCTTTGAGGCCTAAAATATGCTGCGAGATGTTGATTGTCATATACCTGCTCTATGTAAAGTTATCAGAAACCATACATATCAACAGGTTACTTGGCGGTCGGCATCTTTTTCTACTCAACAAAGCGGAGAAGAGCCTTTATTATAACAAAGATGCCTTTGCAAAAGCCGGTATTGCCAACCCTCCTAAAACTTGGGAAGAATTTGAGAAAATTGCTCCTAAACTTAAAGAAGCTGGCTATATTGCTCTCGCCCAAAGTCACAGCCCCTGGATCTTTACCGAAAACTTCCACAGTCGCCACAACCTACAGATGGCAACAGGAAACAACGGCTACGACGGCACTGATGTAAAGATCATGTACAACAACCCAGAGCTCAAAATGCACTGGGGTAAAGTCAAAAGCTGGCTCGATAACGGCTGGTATGGGTACTACGGTCGCGCTTGGGGTGACAACCAGGATGCTTTCATTCAACAAAAAGCAGCTATGTGGCTTGGTTCATCAGGCTCTTTCGGTGGTCTGACAAAAAGCGCTGAATTTAAATTCGGAGGTTCTTTCCTTCCCTATTGGAAGTCAATCGTTGATGAACCAAAAGGCACCTTTATCGGTGGCGCAGCCCTTTTCACAATGGCTGGTCATGATGACGAAGAGTACAAAGGTGTAGC
>NZ_CBDBHW010000003.1:0-23819 GCF_965205715.1 Kiloniella sp.
GATCCTCCGAGTACACCTCCTATCAAATCAACAGAAAGGTTGTTGGCCGTTCCCTTTAAACTTCCACTGATTTCGATTGAGCCCAAATCAGGTACCGTGTTTTTTTCAGCATCGCCTGTTGCAACCAACAGCTTTGGTAAATCACGAATACTCGCAATAATCGTCGTATCCATGGATGGATTTCTGGTAAAGTCGGAAAAAGTTCCTGAAAGGGAAAGAGAACTTCCCACCACATCGTCAAGAGAAACATTCCGAACCGAAAGTCCTCCCTGTTGAAGGGTCCCATCCAATCGCACCCCTTTTAAAGGTACTTTCCGATATACGACTTCACCAATAGAAACATCCAGATTCGCATCAAAATCATTCAAGACAGTCAGGGGATTGCTAGCTTTCTCTTCACCTTTTGTCGCGGCACCTTCACCCTCCAAGTCAACAGTATTATCCGTTGAGGAAGTGCCACTGGAGACACCATTGTTACTTGAAGGGACAAGGGCTTCCTCCTCGCCCTTAACAAGTTTGTATGCATCAAGGTCCAGACGATCTACAACCAGACGAGCCCCAATGCCGATGCGATCTCGTAAGGCGACCGTCACGGCCCCGTCTAGATGGGTAACATCAAGAGTTACGGAAATGGGATTCAAGACGACCTGTTGAGGAGTAATCGAAAACTTGGTCTTACTTTCCAAGCGCCTAAGTCGATCATTTGGTACTGGTGGCACATCAAGCTTGAGCCAATTTAAAATCCCCCGAAGGTCTTCAGTACGGGCTATGAGCTGGCCGTTAATTGTTTGATTTGCATAACTACCGAGCATCGATAATTGTCCGCCACTTGGAAGAAGTGCATTAAATTGATCAACTCTTAGAACTCCATCATTTAGATTGCTATGGAGCGTAAAATCTCGAACGATTTGACGATTATATATGATGTCAGAAATCAGTAATTGAGCATTAACTTTGATATTTTTGGGTAAAACAGGCCAGGACTTTGACACTGATATCTTTTCAGGTGAAATAGGTATCGTGGTAGAGCTTGGACTTTCTGTCCCTGGCGGAGCTTCAACCTGGATGGTTGAGGTACCATCTTCAGAGGGCTGGGTTCCTGCAAGAATATCATCAAGATTAACACGGGGACTGGCCAATACGAGTTCAATTTTTGGATCGCCGGTCAGATTTGCTTTAATATTTCCAGTGATATTTTGGACGCCAACTCGAAAGTTAATGCCTTCAACATCAATCTCAGTTTGATCACCTTGCAATGAAGCTGACAGCTCGAAGTCACTGCTTGCCTTGGTCGCAACTTTCACACCAAACAACTCAGAAATCAGGGATCCTAAATCCTGACCATCACCTTCAAATTTCCCGCGATAAGAAGTTCCCTCTGCGTGCTGGGAAACAGACCCTGTAAATTTAAGTTTTGCCTTTGAGTCCGGCAAACGAACTCCTGCGTTAATAGCAGTAGCCCCCTGCTCAGCTATCTGCCCCATATTAAGTTCAAGTTCTGTTCTCTGCCCTCTGATTAATAAATCCCCGGCCAAAGTAAACGGGCCGGTAAGAGAGCTTGCAATTATCTCTGCATTAACCCCCTCAAAAGTCTCATTAACGCCCTTAACAGGATCAAGATAAGTCAGAGTTCCATCGATAACCCGAAATTGGTCAAGCGAGATATCCGTGAGAAAGTCGATACTTTCATCGTCGCTGTTATTTGTTGCAGAACTTACTTCTGATGCAGAGCTTTCCTCTTTAGACTTGGCCTCTTGTTGAGAAGAAAAGTCCCAGTTAGCAGAGCCATCAGCTAACTTTTCTGCAAAAATGACGGGTTTACGGAGTGTAATTTCTTCAACTCTTAAGGAGCCCCGTAAAAGTGGGAATATTGCAATTTTCACACCGAGTTCATCGAGCCTCAGCATAAAAGGCTCGTTTGAGCTGGCGGCATTTGCAAATGTGACATTATTTGCCGAAAAACTTGGCGAGGGGAGAATACGTAGGCTCAAATCACCTTCGATAACCAGCTCTCTACCCGTAGAAGCATAGACCCGATCGGTTATCTCTGCTTTGTATTTATTCCAGTCAACAAACCCTGGCCCAAAAAGAACGGCGGTAAGAAGCAGTAATAATAAAAAAGTTACTGAAACCGTTAATTTACGCACGAACTCACCTTCAGTATTTAGAGTGCCATTTCAAGTGTGAACAGAATCACACAGATTATTTGTTAGATACCAAATTAACCAGACTGTCCATTTCTTTCAAACACATAGGGCCTAAAAGAAACGTCTCTTGCCAACTTTGAACAGGTTTGCTCTCTAGTATCTAAACCGCATTTGATAAAACAATAAACCATAGCGAGCATTATAGCGGTAAGATACCCCTTACAAACAATGCGTACTCTAATGATACACTCCCAAAAAAGGTAAGACACCTTGTTTAAAAATATAATTATTCTAGCACTTCTCCTTCCATCACTAACCGCCCAGGCAGAACCCCAGTTACAAGAAACACAGCTCGCTGAACTCTGCTCCTCCAAGGATCATTGGTATGGCGGTCTGTGCAATGGCTACATAACCGGAACGGTGGAAAGTGTTCTCGAAATGAGAGAACAGGGTTTGATATCAGAGGTATTTTGTTTCCCGTCAGACATGAAGCGCGGCACTTTTATAGATGCCATTCGCACCGAAATATCCACCACCTCCACATCAATTTCCGCTTTTGAAGGCATCCTATTAATTTTAAAGGACAGATATCCTTGTGAATGAAAAAGCCGATAGCAACTTAAACCTCACACAGAGAGAACGCCTAAAATCCCTGCTAATCGTCAGCTCTTGCGTTTCAATCGCTGGCATCAGTATGGGGTTCACCCTTCCATTGATGACCTTATCACTAGATCGAGAAGGCAGCAGCGGGTCGTTAATTGGGCTGGTTGGCTCAATGTTAGGAATCGCAATAGTACTCTACTCTCCTTTGGTTCCTAAGTGTATTGCCTTCCTTGGTATGAGAAAATACCTCATTACTTGCCTGCTTGTTGAGTCCCTAATGTTTATCAGCTTAAAGCTGTTCACCCTCCCCCTGTACTGGGTTGTTATAAGGTTCATTATGGGAATGGCTGTAGCCGGTATCTTTATCGCCAGCGAAAGCTGGATAAATTATCTCGCAAGCCCCGAAAACCGCGGGCGAATACTCGCTCTCTTTAACATCTCTCTGGGCGTAGGGTTTGCCTCTGGTCCGTTAATACTCATAACCACTGGAACAGAAGGATGGCCGCCTTTCATCATAGGCGCGCTTATACATTTTATCGCCCTAATTCCACTTTTCTTTGTCAAGAGTCCTAAACTGGATCTTGAAACCCCAAGCCAATTCAGCCCTTTTGCCTTTATTTTGATCGCCCCTGCATTGTGCATCGCTGTTGTACTTACCGCAGGGACAGAGACTTTAATGGGAAGTTTTTTTCACATTTACAGCTCGAGACAAGGATACTCTGAAGAAGATATGCACAAGTTGTTAAGTATTTTTTTCATTGGCGGAATAATTTTCCAATACCCAATTGGATGGCTGGCTGACAAATTTAACATCAGGAAATTACTCCTCGTTCTTGGAATCATTTGCTTTGTTTGCATTTGCACCATATTTCAGGCGGCCCAGAATATCATTCTTCTAAAATTTGTGCTCTTTTGCTGGGGAGGTATAGTGACGTCTATCTATACCACCGCTCTCACAGCTGTTGGGCAGGAATACACGGGATCTGAACTCATTGCGGCGAACACTTCATTTGGATTTCTGTGGGGAATTGGTGGGCTGATGCCAATCATGGGGGGGCAGGCAATGACCTATATTAATAGTGATGGGCTACTTTATACGTGCCTGCTTTTAACACTTCTTTGGCTCTTCTCCGCTTTGTTGAGTAGATTTAGGATTTCAAATAGAGCATAGATTGATTATCTGGAATGGATGATTGTCTAATTTTGAGTTTGAAGTATTCGGTATCCTTGATGCCTCTGGCTCGCTTACGGATCATTCCTATACTGACATTACCAGCCTCTATCCTGGCGCTTGTGAGCTTGTGTTTGGCGTAGTTGCAGATGCCCACACAATGTTTCCGTAGGGATTTCGCGAACTTTTTTAGATAGAGCATCTGTGACTGATCTGCTATCAGGCACCAACGTTCCAGTTGCTCCGCCATCGCCTCAAATGAAGCGGCACTCCACAGCAGCTGAAGCTGTTCTTTCAAGACGTAAAGTGCATTCAGGTTGCTATTGCTCTCCAGCAACCTTTGCAGCTTGTCACTTTGTTTTTCACTCAACTTATCCGCATTTTTGAGCAACAGATAATGCGTCCCTTTCATCAACTCTTTACCACTTGGATCGGCCTTTCTGAACTCAAGTCGACGCTGATTATGGATAGCTTTGCTGTAGTTTTTCATGACGTGGAAACGGTCAAATACTATGTCGTCCAACGGCAAGGACTCTCTGACAGCCTTTTGGTAGGCAGGCCCCATATCCATCGCTACGGCCTTTATTTTGCAGGCTGTATCTGGTTGCAGTTGTTTCAAAAACCTTGAAAAAACCTCGGCAGTTCGGCCTGCTTCAACCCAGATCAGATGACCGCCAACCATATCGTAGACCACCGTCATGTAGTCATGACCTTTCGCCCGGGCAACTTCATCTACACCAATATATTCCAAGCCAGTTAGCTCTGCAGGATCAAGCGTAGGGAGAGTTTCAATAAGGTATGCCCTGTCGATATTCTTGACCGTTTCCCATCGTATATCCAAATGTCTGGAAACCGCTTGAATAGACATATGCCGACATAATCCACTGATCAGTCGGCAAAATCGGTGAGTGAAACGGCACCCTTTATCAACAAAATCACACCCCTCAATGCGGCGTTCGCCCTTGTTAATATAAACCTGCGCCAGCTCAATCTCGACCACACAAGGATACCCAAAAAGGGGGATGTCGTTTACTTGTCGGCGGACATGCTGGTTGATGCTTCCCTTCTGGCCTGTAGCAGGGTCTATAGCCCTCCTACGCGCGTCTCGGCTGCAGTGAATGACAATCTTAACACCGCCGTCATCCAGTTTAATTTCATTTACACGTTGCCCTTTGAGGCCTAAAATATGCTGCGAGATGTTGATTGTCATATACCTGCTCTATGTAAAGTTATCAGAAACCATACATATCAACAGGTTACTTGGCGGTCGGCATCTTTTTCTACTCAACAAAGCGGAGAAGAGCCACTTCTTTTCATTATTATGATGGCTTTCTCCTTGAAAATGCCTGCTGCCAACAAAAAAGAGTACCCCCAAGCACGCCGCTAGTGCTGGTCCCATTGTGCCTTTTTTCGGTAAATCGTTGAGGGATTAATATCCAGCAGTGAAGCTGCTTTTGGAATACTTCCCCCACAGCTTTCAATCGCTACCTCTATAGCTCTTTTTTCGACAATCCATAACGGCTCGATATCGTTAACCGCCGATTGATTATGGTATAAGGAACCTGAAGGATTAATCGTTGCAGCCTCGTCATATGAATTTAACGGAGAACGTTTCACACTGTCTTCCGTTAAATCTGGCCCTCTACTTTCTTTACCTAAAAGCGAAGGAAGCATGTCAGCGGTCAGAACTTGCCCATCGTTGAGGACAATTGAATTTCTAATGACGTTTTGAAGTTGCCGAATGTTACCGGGCCAAGTGTAACTGTTGATAATCTCAGCCGCGTCAGCAGAGAAGCTGGAGAAATCCTTTCCCTCTTCTTCAGCATAATCAACAAGAAAACTCCGTGCGATTTCGAAAATATCTTCATCACGATCTCGTAAAGGCGGAAGGTGAATTGGTATCACGTGTAATCGATAGTATAGATCTTCCCGAAACCGACCGGATTGGACCTCTTGCAATGGGCTTCTGTTGGTTGCACAGACGATCCTGATATTGACCGTCTCCAGTCGCGTGCTTCCGACCTTATGAAACGTTCCACTTTGAATAAAGCGAAGTAATTTGGTCTGTAGATCCAAATCCATTTCACAGATTTCATCCAGAAACAAAGTCCCACCATCGGCCTGACTGGCAGCACCATCACGATTACTGATGGCCCCCGTAAATGCGCCTTTAACGTGCCCGAATATCTCTGATTCCATAAGATCTTTTGGTATTGCACCACAGTTAAGCGGAACAAATGGCTTATCCATACGCGGGCTACATTTATGTATCGCCTCCGCACAAACCTCCTTACCTGTTCCACTCTCACCGGTAATAAAAACTGTCGCCTTGGATGCCGAGGCAGAGTCTATAGTGCGATAGATCGACTGCATGGCGAGAGATGATCCGATAAACCCATAAAAATGAGTTCGTTCTTTAATTGCCTCCACCATTTCTGATAGCTGCATATGTTTTAGAGCATTGCGAACTGTTACAATCAACCGATCGGCAGAAAAAGGTTTCTCGAGAAAGTCATAGGCCCCCAACCGCATTGATTCGACGGCGACATTAACCGATGCATTAGAAGTAATGATAACAACGGCGACAGGAAGTTTTTGTTCCTGCACCATTCTGAGGATCTCAATTCCATCCATATCAGGCAATTGTAAATCAAGTAATACGACCCGGTAACCTCCGCGCGCTAATTCAACAAGCGCATCACCTCCTGATGCGACTTGTGTCGAATCATAACCCGAACGACGCAAATAACTTGTGTATACTGCCGAAAGAGAGGCCGTATCTTCAACAAGGAGAATAGAGGGAGTATCAGTCATTCATTAATATCAAAGGGGTATGCATATCGCGATTAAAAGGATATTGGTTTTAGAATTTAGTTCATAAACCTTAATGCCCCTAGCCAGCCTTGCCAAGCTCAACCATACCCAATCGAAACCGGAACATCAGTCGCAGGCTGAGAACCTACATAAATAAGCTGCACCTTAATCCTTAAGGTAGGCTTCCATTGTGAGTTGACCTATGACTTTTACCTTATCGGCAAACTTTATCGCCTGCTTCACATCCCCTCTTCGGCAGCACTCATTTATCATAGTCATTTGTTTTTGAAGTCGAACCGCGCCAAAAGTGCCACTAACACTTTTTAATGTATGGCTTTCTCTTTCCAGCTGTTCGCCATCAAAACTACTTGCAGCTATGATGACACCATCCAAGTGTGTTTGAAGGTCTGTTCGGAATCGCTCAACAAGAAAAGGGATCATCTCTTCGCCAACCTCATCAGACAGGGCCTGAATCACAAGATCTTCGCGAATAGGAAATTCGTCGTTTCGGCTCGACATATCCTGTTCAATCATTTGATTAATTGTCCTGTGCTCCCCTTTTAAAGTCGGATAGACCATTCCAGCAAGAAAAAGGTCACTCTATTGCTATCAAAAAACTGTTATCCGACTAAGAAGATACGTTTGTACTGGGAAATTCTGGCAACGCCCAGTTACACCGAGTGACCGTATCAGCTTACATTATACAAGCTAACTGCTACCAAATCCTTACCAAGGCTTAAAGAGGCAGTTGATAAAATACCAAAATAAAATGAGCCGGGTCCTTTTGCGGTATTTCTCGTACAATAAAACTAGGTTTTAAGAAGTGGTCACATCATAGGTTGCAAGAATTTTGCCTGTCACGGCATCCTCACAATAGAGCCCCACATCATATCCCCATAACTGGGCGATGCGTTGCATTACCTGCTCTGCCTCTTTCCCATCTATTGGGACATCATCATGAACCATATGTCGAAGAGTTATAGTGCGATCCCCTTCGAACTCAACATCTGCAACCTGGATATCAAGTGTCATCGCTGAAACGGTATAGGATTTAGCCAAGGCACTTCTTATTTTTCGATAACCACGACTATCGTGAATGGCCTCGACTTTGAGGTGAGGTAGAGCGGAATTATCGTGAATTTGAAACATTCTGAAATCACGCATGAGCTTCGGGCTTAAAAACTGAAGTATAAAACTCTCATCACGATAGTTAGCCCATGCATCCTTGAGAACCTCAACTCCCTTATTATTCCCTGCAATATCAGGAAACCACGTTTTATCTTCCTCAGTGGGGTCGTGGCAGATCCTGTAGATATCTTGCATCATTGCAAAACCCAATGCATAGGGATTAATACCACTCCATCTCGGGTCATCAAATTCAGGCTGGGCAACAACACGTGTGTGATAATCAATAAACTCGAGCATAGAACCTTCAGTAATCAGGCCTTTGTCGTATAAACTGTTCATTATGTAATAGTGGCAAAAACAGGCACAGCCTTCGTTCATGACCTTGGTTTGCCTTTGTGGATAAAAGTATTGAGCTATATTTCGAACAATTCGAAGAATTTCACGCTGCCACTCCTGTAAAATGGGACTGTGTTTTTCGAAAAAATAAAGTAAATTTGCCTCTGGCAAGTCAAACTTGAACATGTTTACTTCTTGAGTGCGGCTTTTGCTTTTTTCTTTGTCAGCACTCTCCGCTTCAGGGGGGAGAGTGGTCCAGATATCCCGATAATCCGTGCGTTCATGCTCTTCCCGGTCAGCCAACCTTTGTTGGGCCATCTCACTCGATAACGGAATTGGCCTGGAATAGTGATCGACAGCATTATCTCTTAAGGTATGTGCTGCATCGAGAAGTTCTTCAACAGCTTCGACACCATGGCGTTCTTCACATTTACTGATATATTCGCGGGCGAAATGCATATAATCGAGAATGGCTTCGGCATCAGTCCACTGTTTAAATAAATGATTATTTTTGAAAAAGTGGTTATGGCCGAATGCCGCGTGGGCAACCACCAAAGCCTGCATGGTCATGGTATTCTCTTCCATGACGTAACTTATACAGGGGCTTGAATTAATTACAATTTCATAAGCAAGTCCACGCATTCCTTTGCGATAGTAGAACTCGTCCTGAACAAAACTTTTTCCGAATGACCAGTGATTATACATCAATGGCATCCCTATTCCCGAGTAAGCATCAAGCATTTGCTCAGAGGTAATGACTTCGACTTGGTTGGGATAAACATTTAATCCCAACTCTTCGATGGCGATCTCTTCAATCGCATCATACACAGTATCCAGCTTTTCAAAGCTCCACTCTGCACCATCATAGAGAGGCTTTTGCATTTTGCGCGCCTGTCCCATATGTGCTCCTCTCGTTACGCTTCTTTAGCGTTTTCTTTAGAGAATAAATCCTGAAATACAGGAAAAATATCATTCGATTTCACGACACGACGCATCGCAAAATTCTGAAATTCGGATGTTAGTTGCGAATAAATCCGCCAAAGGTCCGTCATATTTTGTTCGTCTTTGAAAATCTCAAGTTCTTGCTCATCCATGACTTCGATGTAAGCAAAATACTGACAGGCTGGCAGGATAGCCTCCCCCATTATGGACAGGCATTTTTCGCGATCACTGGCAAAGTTATCACCATCAGAAGCCTGGGCTGCATAGATATTCCACTCCCCCAATGGAAAGCGGTCATGCAGTACTTTTTGCATCTCTTCCAAGGCTGATGAAACAATCGTTCCCCCGGTTTCCCGGGAATAAAAAAATGTTTCTTCATCCACCTCTTTCGCCATATGGGTGTGGCGGATGAAAACCAGTTCTACTCGTTCGTATTGGGTGGAAAGGAAAAGGTGAAGAAGCATGAAGAATCGTTTTGCCAGATCCTTCATCCCCTCACTCATAGAGCCTGAGACATCCATGAGACAAAACATGACTGCTCTTGTATTGGGCTTAGGGATCTTGGTGAATGATTTATACCGGACATCAAGGGGATCGATGTAAGGCACAAAGCGGCGACGATTTTCCAAGAGCTCAAGTTTTTCTTGAAGAGTTTTTAGTTTCTTGGTTTTTTTACCTCTGGCCTCTAGCTCTAGAACTTCTGCTCGTAATTCGTCAACTTCATCACTTCCCGGTCGTTTCATTGCAATGCGGCGGGCAAGACTGTGGCGCATCGTCCGTTTTAGATCGAGATTACTGGGAGACCCGACCCGAACGAAACCTGCGCGTTGCTTTTCGAACTCCACCTCTTCTTTCAAAGACGTCTTGATCAAATCGGGAAGTTCAAGGTCTTCAAAAAAGACTTCTAAAAACTCTTCTCGAGAAAGAGAAAACTGAAAGCTGTCTTCGCCATCACCATCTTCACTAGCCTTTTTGCCTCCCTTACCTTCTCCCCCTTTAGGCGGTCGCTTGATCTGATCTCCAGCAGAAAACTCTTTATTGCCAGGAAGAACCCGATCGTGTTTGCCCTTGCTAAAGTCATATTTGAACCGGGGTTCATCCAACCCTTTCGACGGAATAGTGATGCGTCCATTATGGCCAATGTCTGTAATTTTCCCCCCATTCACAGCTTCCTTTACCGCTTTTCGGATTTGAGACTGAGCTCTGCGCATAAAGCGCTGCCTGTTGGGTAAAGACTTACCCT
The DNA here is from genome assembly GCF_965205715.1 of Kiloniella sp. Classification (GTDB taxonomy): domain Bacteria; phylum Pseudomonadota; class Alphaproteobacteria; order Kiloniellales; family Kiloniellaceae; genus Kiloniella. Next base: position 10,385 of record NZ_CBDBHW010000003.1, read on the forward strand.
TTGGGTTTAATCGCCTATCGATAAAATGCATCATAATAATGTTTTTCCGTTCGGTTGTTTCCTCCCTAAAAGAACAGCGCAGGTTATCCTGCTTTGTTCACACGCATGTACCAGTCGACAAGCCTGTGTACTTGGCGCTTGCTATACCCACGGTCCACCATACGGTCGACAAACTCATTGTGTTTTGATTCTGTTTTCTTGTCTTTTTTCGAACCAAAGGAAATCACAGGCAACAGATCTTCAACTTGGGAGAACATCCGTTTCTCAATAACCTCCCGGAGTTTTTCATAGGAGGTCCAGCGAGGGTTCCGCCCTTTATTGTTTGCCCTGGCACGCAGGGTGAATTTCACAACTTCATTTCGGAAGTCTTTAGGATTGGAAATACCTGCTGGTTTTTCAATTTTTGAAAGCTCTTGATCCAAAATACGAGGATCTAGTAATTGCCCTGTATCAGGATCTTTGAAATCATGACCTTCAATCCAGGCATCTGCGTATGAGATATAACGATCAAAAAGATTTTGCCCGAAATCAGAATACGATTCCAAATAAGCTTTTTGAATTTCATTGCCAATAAACTCAGCATACCGAACAGATAGATATCCCTTAATAAATTCCAGGTATCGTTTTTCGACTTCTTCGGGGAACTGCTCACGCTGGATCGATTGCTCCAGAATATACATTAAATGTACCGGATCAGCGGCGACCTCATTGGCATCATAGTTAAAAGTTTCCGCTAAGACTTTGAAGGCAAACCGGGTAGACACCCCGTTCATGCCTTCATTTTGACCAGCAGCTTCTCTGTACTCTTGAATAGGTTTGGCATTGGGATCAACGTCCTTCAGGTTATCCCCGTTATAAACACGCATTTTCGAGAAGATATTAGAATTCTCATGCTCTTTTAAGCGTGTCATAACACTGAACTGAGACATCATTTCCAGGGTAGAAGGCGCGCAATTTGTTTCACTAAGGTCACTATTGCGTAGTAGTTTATGATAAATCTCAGCCTCTTCCATAGCCCGTAGGCTATAGGGAACCTTGATCACACATACGCGATCGATAAAAGCTTCGTTATTTTTATTGTTTTTAAAATTTTGCCACTCAGATTCATTAGAATGCGCGAGTATTATCCCCTGAAATGGGATCGCTCCGAGGTTCTCTGTACCAACATAATTACCTTCTTGTGTCGCGGTAAGAAGAGGATGAAGCATCTTAATGGGTGCCTTAAACATCTCTACAAATTCAAGAAGCCCCTGCGTCGCCATATTCAAACCACCACTATAGGAATAGGCATCTGAATCGTTTTGGCTGTAATATTCCAATTTACGAATATCGACCTTACCTACGAGAGAAGATATATCCTGGTTATTCTCATCCCCAGGTTCAGTTTTTGTTACACAGATTTGTTTTAATTTAGAGGGGTACAATTTTAGGACGGTGAATTTAGAAATATCACCTTCAAACTCTTCCAGTCTTTTTAAAGCCCAAGGAGAAATTAATCCAGGAAGACGATGTTTAGAGATACCGTACTTATCTTCGAGAAGATCACCCATTTTATCTGGATCAAATAGACCTAGCGGAGATTCAAATATTGGGCTGATATGGTCTCCAGCTTTGAGCACATAAACAGGACAGTTTTCTATTAAAGCCTTAAGACGTTCTGCAATAGATGATTTCCCGCCCCCTACGGGTCCCAATAAATAGAGAATTTGTTTCTTCTCTTCCAATCCTTGAGAAGCATGCTTGAAGAACCCAACTATTCGCTCGATGGTTTCTTCCATACCGTAGAATTCATCAAAAGTTGTATAGCGTTTGATGGTGCGATTCATAAAAACGCGCCCCATTCGCTCATCCTGACTTGTATCAAAAAGTTCAGGTTCACCAATGGCTTCCAACATACGTTCTGCGGTTGAGGCGTACATTCCCTTGTCTTCACGGCAACCAGACAAGTAATCCCTCAACGACATTTCGTATTCTTGCCGGCTATCATACAGCTCGGAATATACGTCGAAAATATCGGTTTTGGGCATGATGATCTCCTCTATGTGTCGGCACTTACCTGCGATACGTTCCCTCTAACAATCAGCCTTTGAATCTTTTAAGTTTAGGAAGTGATAAGCTGGAAGACTGAGCCCGCGACCCATCACCGCAAAAATTCTCTGAACATTTTCAGCTGTTATTCTCTATTCAACTGAAAATGCTCTTATATTTTTTTACGTAGCACCAACTAAGCTGGATTAATAATTTTCCAGAAATACTCAAAAAAAAACTCTCCTCGAACTGAATAAAAAAAACCTCACTATTGAAGCGAGGTTTTTTTTTGCGATTAATGTGTCTGGAAATGGTGTCGGGCTAAAGCGCCAAGGTTATGAGTATTTCTTTGCAATCTCTGCAAATTTATCTACATCAGCCTCATTTGAATTAAACGACAGAACCAGTCTAACTAAAGTCGGATCATCATTGGACATTTCGTAAAATTCAAAACCAGCACTTTTAAGAGCCCCCACCAGGGCCTTAGGCATTTTCAAAAACAGGATATTAGCCTCTACAGGGTGGATAAATGTTACTGCTGGGTTTTCTTCGAGACAGGTAGCTATCTTTGTTGCCATTGCATTGGCTTGAGTAGCATTCCTTAGCCACAGCTCATTGTCGAGATAGGCAGCTAATTGAGCTGAGACAAACCGCATTTTCGAAAGGAAGTGTCCCCCTCGAACTCTTCTGTGTTCCAACTTTTTTGTATCTGTTCCATTAAAGAAAACGACAAGTTCAGCCCCCATCGCTCCATTTTTTGTCGCCCCAAAAGAAAGAACATCAACGCCCGCTTTCCACGTGAGCTCGGCAGGAGACACTCCAAGTCCGGCCACAGCATTTGCAAACCGAGCTCCATCCATGTGTACCTTCATGCCATTCTTTCGGGCAATCTCTGTAATTTCAGATATTTCAGCAGGTCGATATAAGGTTCCTGCTTCTGTCGTTTGAGTGATACTCACCAAAGAAGGCTGGGCATGTCTGGGTACGCCTTTGCCAAAAATAGCTGCGGAGAGAGTATCTGCAGTATATTTCCCATGTTCACCTGGAAGAGAAACTAATTTAGCACCCCCGGTATAAAATTCACTCGCATTACATTCGTCTGTATTTATGTGTGCTTCTCTGTGACAATAAATCGAGCCATAGGGTGGGGTTAAAGATGAAATTGGTAGAACATTCGCTGCTGTTCCACTGATAACGGGAAACACAGTAACGTCCTTTTCAAAAACCACTGAAGCTTTTTCACTTAGACTATCTGTCCATTTATCAGCACCGTAGCTTGAGGCTGCATGGTCGTTATTCGCACGAATAATTGCTTCCATAATTTCAGGAGCAACCCCGGTAACGTTATCTGAGGCAAAATTTGTCATAGTCACCTTTTCTCGTAACTTCAGTTGCAGGCTTTATTCTGACTTTGGTTCTTCAGGGTTATCTCCCGATGCTTTCAAAGACCATCCCCCAAGACGCTCTCCACTTTCTGAAGAATATAGTTCAACTTTTTGGCACCCGCGCTCTATTGCGCCGTCAAAACGCAACATAACTATGCCTGATTGCAGTTGCGCATCGGCAAGACGGCACCCAAATGGTAAATTAAGGGTCACATTTTCAAATGTATCAGGTAAGCCGCTCAGATTGACATCTTCGACTATGGCTTTCTTGGAAGCATTCTCGGAACTTTCAGTTAAGGTGCCATCGCTAACCCTAGTGGATATTGTGTAAATAACCACGCCAAAACCAACGACAAGCAAAATGCTCATTATTACCACTGCTATCTTAATAGCTTTCATCTTGATCAACCCACGAGTAAAAGAATGTCTTGTAATAAGTGAGCCGGATCAGCTCTACAAGTCAGAGATATCTAAATGAGGAACCCCATGCCAGATTTTGGCACAAATTTAGACACAAACAGGAATGCGGAACAAGCATACACATTGATTGTGGAAGAAGCAGAAAAAAAGCTCCGCCTCGACAAGTTCCTCGCAGATCGACTTCCTGACCTTTCCCGGAGCCGACTTCAGGCCCTGATCACTCAGAAATGTCTGTTAATAGATGGCGCAATTATAGAAACACCGAACTACCGGTTAAAGGTAGGCCAGTCAGTCAGTTTATCCGTCCCCCAAGCAGTGGACCCCGAACCTGTTGCCCAAGACATCCCTCTGGATATTGTATTTGAGGATCCCTACCTTCTGATTATTAACAAACCATCTGGAATGGTTGTCCACCCAGCCCCAGGGAATAGTGACGGCACTCTCGTAAATGCTCTGCTTTATCATTGCGGAGAAGACTTCAAAGGAATTGGTGGCGTTAAGCGCCCAGGTATTGTGCACCGCATAGACAAAGACACCAGTGGCTTAATGGTAGTTGCAAAAACCGATGAGTGCCACCAGGGCCTGGTTCAACTTTTTGCCGCCCATGATATAGAACGAAGCTACAATGCTGTCGTATGGGGATACCCCAAACCGGCTTCTGGTCGGATTGAGGGGAATATTGGCAGAAGCCCGAAAAACAGAAAAAAAATGGCTGTTGTCCCGCGGGGAGGAAAAGCGGCGATAACGCACTACAAGACACTCCAGATCCTATCCAGCGGAGCCGCTAGTCTTATCGAGTGTCGATTAGAAACCGGCAGAACCCATCAAATACGTGTCCACATGACACACTCAGGACATCCTCTATTGGGTGACCCGCTCTATGGAAGTCAAAGTCAAAGCAGGATAAGAAACCTTCCATCTGCGGCACAAGAGAAGATGAAATCGTTCGAACGTCAGGCCCTTCATGCAAAAACCTTGGGATTCATTCATCCGATCACGAAAGAGGAATTAACGTTCTCAAGCGAACTTTCAATAGATTTGAAAGATTTGATAAATAGTTTATAATAATTAAAAATCGCAACTCGCAAAATAAATACCCCTTGTGCAGTGCGGCATTAAACACCATATGAGCTACTAGCAGAGAAATGCTGTTGCAAATGAATGGTTGTTAACCTAGCAACAAGCGAAGACAGGGGAGAATACGTATGGCATCACCAAGAATACCGGCACTAACTCCAGAGGGAAACCTTTCGCGCTATCTCCAGGATATCCGCAAATTCCCAATGTTAGAACAGAATCAGGAATACATGCTCGCGAAAAGCTGGCGTGAAAATGATGATGTTGATGCTGCACATACTCTCGTTACCAGTCACCTCCGTCTTGTGGCAAAAATTGCCATGGGTTATCGCGGTTATGGATTACCCGTTTCAGAACTGATTTCTGAAGGAAACGTCGGGATGATGCAGGCTGTAAAACGATTTGATCCGGAAAAAGGCTTTCGTCTCGCAACTTATGCCATGTGGTGGATCCGAGCTTCTATTCAGGAATACATCCTCCACTCATGGTCTCTCGTGAAAATGGGAACAACTGCAGCCCAGAAAAAACTGTTCTTTAATCTTCGGAAACTGAAGGGACAAATGGCTGCGATCGACGAGGGAGATCTCGCTCCTGAACAGGTTACCCATATCGCAGATACCCTAAAGGTTTCTGAGAACGACGTCGTGCAGATGAACCGACGCCTTGCGGGTCCAGACAACTCCCTTAACGCTACTCTTCGTATTGATGGAGATGGAGAATGGATGGATTGGCTTGTTGATGAGACTGAAAGCCAGGAAGTCGTTTATGCAGAATCTGAAGAGCTCACCAAACGACGGGTATTGCTTGAAGAGGCCATGGACACTCTGACAGACAGAGAGAAACACATTCTCCAAGAGCGTCGATTGAAAGACAATCCAACCACCTTGGAAGATCTTTCTCATGTCTATGACATCAGCCGAGAACGTGTCCGTCAAATTGAAGTTCGCGCTTTTGAAAAACTGCAAAAAGCAATTAAGAATGCCGCTATAGAGCAAAAGCTCGCAATCTCCTAAGTAAACCAAACACACAAAAAAACCGGCGTTATAAACGTCGGTTTTTTTGTGTCTGAGATATCTCGTTTTATACTAAGGAAGTTTTTGATTAGGACCTAAACAAGTATAAAACGTAAAGCCATAAGACTTATCAATCCAGCTGCAACACTCATCATTAAAGAGGCTCGCAGAGCAACGGCTCCAGCGAGTAATATTGCTAAAGCTTCGGCAGGGCCATTAGTTAGAAGCGATGGTGCAACAAGTGCCGTTAAAACAGCGGTTGGAACAGCGACGAGAGCTGCTTCTATGCGGTAATGAGTACTTCCAAACCGGGATAAAATAACATGCCCCCCTATTCGCGTGAGATACGTGGCGGCGGCACAGGCAAGAATTAAAGCAATGATATCATGCATGAGCTGTTCCCCCGACTGGGCGGCTTAAAACTGCTGCGACGACAAGGCCAGCAATGCCCCCCAATGTAATGTGCCAGGGGCTTCCAATTGTGAAGTAAGCAAGTAGAGAAACTCCGCCGCTCATTACCAGGACAGGTGCAAAGTTTGGACGTTTGTGAAATCCCATAACCAGTCCTGTAAAATAAAGAGGAAGGATGAAGTCGATACCGTATTTTTCAGGTTCGACAATGAGTGAACCAAACAGTCCTCCGACACAATTCGAGACGATCCAGGTGGTGTATACTATTGCTGCATAAGAGAAGTAGTAGGCTGGTTGCAAACCAGTGCGTAATGCACGGGATTCAGAGGCTGCATATTGAGGATCCACCAAGAAAAAGAAAGCGATCGCTTTTTGAAAACTGGAAAAGATCTTCATTTCCCTACCAATAGAGGCAGAATACAGCACATGTCGAAAATTGATGGCGAAGACCGCAAGAACAATCGACCAGGCGGGAACGCCCTGCCCCATAAGATCGATCATGACATACTGGCTTGCAACAGCATAGATCGACAAAGAAGTGGCTCTTCTCCGCTTTGTTGAGTAGATTTAGGATTTCAAATAGAGCATAGATTGATTATCTGGAATGGATGATTGTCTAATTTTGAGTTTGAAGTATTCGGTATCCTTGATGCCTCTGGCTCGCTTACGGATCATTCCTATACTGACATTACCAGCCTCTATCCTGGCGCTTGTGAGCTTGTGTTTGGCGTAGTTGCAGATGCCCACACAATGTTTCCGTAGGGATTTCGCGAACTTTTTTAGATAGAGCATCTGTGACTGATCTGCTATCAGGCACCAACGTTCCAGTTGCTCCGCCATCGCCTCAAATGAAGCGGCACTCCACAGCAGCTGAAGCTGTTCTTTCAAGACGTAAAGTGCATTCAGGTTGCTATTGCTCTCCAGCAACCTTTGCAGCTTGTCACTTTGTTTTTCACTCAACTTATCCGCATTTTTGAGCAACAGATAATGCGTCCCTTTCATCAACTCTTTACCACTTGGATCGGCCTTTCTGAACTCAAGTCGACGCTGATTATGGATAGCTTTGCTGTAGTTTTTCATGACGTGGAAACGGTCAAATACTATGTCGGCCAACGGCAAGGACTCTCTGACAGCCTTTTGGTAGGCAGGCCCCATATCCATCGCTACGGCCTTTATTTTGCAGGCTGTATCTGGTTGCAGTTGTTTCAAAAACCTTGAAAAAACCTCGGCAGTTCGGCCTGCTTCAACCCAGATCAGATGACCGCCAACCATATCGTAGACCACCGTCATGTAGTCATGACCTTTCGCCCGGGCAACTTCATCTACACCAATATATTCCAAGCCAGTTAGCTCTGCAGGATCAAGCGTAGGGAGAGTTTCAATAAGGTATGCCCTGTCGATATTCTTGACCGTTTCCCATCGTATATCCAAATGTCTGGAAACCGCTTGAATAGACATATGCCGACATAATCCACTGATCAGTCGGCAAAATCGGTGAGTGAAACGGCACCCTTTATCAACAAAATCACACCCCTCAATGCGGCGTTCGCCCTTGTTAATATAAACCTGCGCCAGCTCAATCTCGACCACACAAGGATACCCAAAAAGGGGGATGTCGTTTACTTGTCGGCGGACATGCTGGTTGATGCTTCCCTTCTGGCCTGTAGCAGGGTCTATAGCCCTCCTACGCGCGTCTCGGCTGCAGTGAATGACAATCTTAACACCGCCGTCATCCAGTTTAATTTCATTTACACGTTGCCCTTTGAGGCCTAAAATATGCTGCGAGATGTTGATTGTCATATACCTGCTCTATGTAAAGTTATCAGAAACCATACATATCAACAGGTTACTTGGCGGTCGGCATCTTTTTCTACTCAACAAAGCGGAGAAGAGCCAAGCTTATCATCTGACGGAGGAATAGGCGCCTGCTCGACATACTCCAGTGCCTCTATTCCGAGGTTAGTTCCAGATACCCACTTATGCATTCCCCACCCCGATATTGAAGCGGATGAGAAGGGTCAGGACGATTTCAAGGTAGCAGATAACTCATTAGCTATCTTTGCCATTTCATCCCCAATTCGAACCTGATCCGCCTCATCCATGTTCTGTAGAGGATAAGCAATCGCAATCGATCCCAGAGGATAACCCCCGCCGCCCCAGAAGGCAGCAGCCATTCCCGCAGCACCGAGATAGGTCTCTTCTTGCGAATGACAGAATCCCTTACTTTTTATCTTTTGCAGATCTTCTCGTATCTCTTTGGGTGTCGTCAATGTATTGGGCGTAAACTTTTCCAATTTTCCTTCCAGATATGCCTGCTGTTCATTTTCAGGCAACAGCGCCAGAATGGCCCTTGGCGCCGCTCCCGCATGTAAGGGAAAGGTCGCGCCGATCTTCTCAAACACCCTAAGCCCCCCCTTAGCACTTTCAATCTGGTCGATGCAGATCGCAACTTTATTAACAGGGTCATAGGCTGTCAGGACAATTGTCTCGCTGGTTATTTGAGAGAGCGCCTCCATCGCAGGCTGGCAATACCCCTTGAGATCAAAACCAGCCTTTGCGCGTTCCCCCAGATTGATCGCCGCAACCCCTAAACTGTATCGACCGGTCCCGGGCATCAAAGCAAGATAACCCTTATCAACCATATAACGCACAAGACGGCTCGCAGTTGAGCGGCTCATGCCAGTTTGTTCAATCAACTCCGCCTGAGACCAGTTGGGTTGGTCAATCTGAAACAAGTCCAAAAGCTGAAATGCCTTAGCCAACAGACCAACACCTGCTTGAGATTGATTATTGACATCCATCTACTATTTATCCCACTATATGATCAACCGTCCCAATATATGAGATTGTAACAAAAAACTACTCATAAAGAAACCCTCGTTTTAGTTAAAGGAACACCGATATGCCATGGATTGAAACAGTTCCCTACGAAGAATCAGATGGAAAATTGCGCCGCTTGTATGACCGGGTCAAAGGCCCAGACAATAACGTCGACAACATCATGATGATGCATTCGCTACGCCCTCATAGCATGGAAGGGCATATGGCGATTTACAAATATGTACTTCACCATACCAACAACACCATTCCGAAATGGTTTCTTGAAACTCTTGGTGTTTGGGTAAGCTCCCTCAACGACTGCGGCTATTGTGTTGATCATCACTTTGGCGGACTGGTTCGTCTCCTGCAAGACGACGAAAAAGCCACTGGCATCCGTAAAGCAATCGATGAGCGCAATATCGATATCGCACCACTGGAAGAGAAACAAAAAATTGCCATGGCCTATGCTCAGGCTCTGACTTTAACACCCGCAAGTACAACCGAAGATATGGTTATCGCCATGCGTGAAGCCGGCTTCACAGACGGTGAAATCCTTGAGGTAAATCAGGTCTCTGCCTATTTCAATTATGCCAACAGAACCGTTCTGGGTCTGGGCTGCTCGACCAAGGGTGACATCATCGGACTGTCGCCAAACAACTCAGCAGATCCTGACGACTGGTCGCATACATAAAACCATTTTTCTGGTAAGAACTTGTTTGACCGGGCAGCCTTGAGAAGAACTAGGTGCTACCCGGTCAGATTGGTTCCAAAAATACGCCTATTAGTATTTTAAAATATTGAATTTGGCATCCCCGTGGGGCTCAAGTATAAGACTTTTATGTGTTTTATACTTGGGCATCATCATCGGGAATAATAGATGGCGGAAGAGAAAAAACCGACAAGTCAACGCGCACGCGGATTGGAGCGTGCCTTTGATATTCTCGATTTAATCAGGCGCGAGAACCGTCCTTTGCGCCCGAATGAAATAGCCACCCTTATGTCAGCACCCCGCTCTTCGGTTTACGAACTCACGCGCCTCTTACTCGACATGAAGGTTCTGGAAAATAGTGGTGGTGATGGACAACTCTTTTTAGGCAGCCGGCTTTACTTTCTCGGGCGCGCCTATAACGACAAGTACAGCTTTTTTGATCGCGCTGAAAACCTTCTAAACCAAATCGTTCAGGAAACACACGAAACCACCCAACTCTGCAAATTGGAAGGCAATAAATACACTGTCTCTCTCATGAAAGAGGGCAGCAGACCTTTTCGGATATCCACCAATACAGGCGAACTTGTCCCCATCCCATGCACGGCTTCCGGTCGACTGCTTGTCGGTCATATGAACAATCAGGAAATTTTAGATTTTCTGGACGACGATGATTTTATCCTCCCCGATGGAAGCAGCATTGCTCCTCAAGATTTTATTGCCGAGGTGAGGCAAGCCACAACAGATGGCCATTTCACCTTTGATAGCATCGTCGATAATTATACCCACTGTTTTGCTGTACCCGTTAAAAATAACCAAGGAGTCTGCCTTGCCACACTTTGTCTCGTCACCCCGAGGGAAGATGGGCACAGCAATAAATCCACCTATCTGGAAAGCCTAAAGAAGGCAGCCAAAGAATTAGAAGCGCATCTCAGTGATCTTCCAGAGACAAGTCTCAGTTAGAGCCGCTTCCAACTATCTCTAAACCTTCTCAGCCCCTCTTATAAAGAGCAACACTTGCACTCAAGAGATTAATCTTTATCATGCCGACTTCCATTTTACGCACAAACGTCCACTATAACGGACATACCGTGTTCCACTCAGAGTTAAGAGGGTTATCATGATTAAACGTTTTCAAGTTGGCAGCCGTATGAGTCAGGCCGTTTCCTACAATGGCTTTGTATATGTTGCAGGTCAGGTTGCGGATGATCGCACTGCGGATCTTCAGACCCAAACCCGTGCTGTGTTACAAAAAATAGAAGATCTTCTCGCTGAAGCCGGAACCGATAAATCCAAAATCCTTGCCATTGATGTATTTCTGCCAGCGATTGTTGATTTCGAAAAGATGAACGAGGTTTACGATGCGTGGATTGATCCTGAAAACCCACCAGCTCGGGCTTGTGTCGAGGCCCGCTTGGCAGATCCGCTTATCCTTGTTGAAATGACGGCCGTGGCAGCAGTATAAAACCTATCGACATAGAGGAGATTGAAATGCGGTTATCAATGTGGGCTTACCCCTGGGACCTCCAGGATTTAGGGGTAGAAACGACCTACGATGATTATCGCAACAAGGCTGGTGTCAACAGTATCAGCCTTGCAGCTTCCTACCATGCGGGGCGGTTCTTACAGCCCCGCAGTCCGCACCGAAAAACCTATTTCCCTCAGGATGGCACAATCTATTTCACGCCAGAGGCCAAGCGCTGGGAAGAGCACAAGATAAAGCCCCTCACCGCAGATAACCTGACTGAAAAAGGCGATATGTTATCTGTGCTGATAGACCAGCGCCAAAAGCACGGCCTGGCCGTGTCTTGCTGGACGGTTTGCCTACACAATACCCGACTTGGTATGCAGCACCCAGATGACGTAACACGTAATGCTTTTGGTGACCCAAATCTCTATAGCTTGTGCCCAAGTAGTCCGGCGGCAGGAAACTATGTCACAACGTTGGTCGCGGATCTGACCCATAACTATCAGCCCGACATGGTCGAATTGGAATCCATCGGATTTATGGGCTTCAACCACGGTTATCACCATCAAAAAGATGGGGTTGGTCTTAACACTGAGGATGAGTTTCTACTCTCACTCTGCTTTTGCGATCATTGCGTAAAGGGCGCAAAACGCCACGGTGTAGATGCCACGGTTGCTCACCAGCAAGTGAGAGATCTTATTGAAGCGAGCTGTCACAGAGAAAGCCCTGCGGCACAGTTTCCCAATTTCCCAACTGATGACATTGCCGCCTTTAAAGGCTTAGCTGCCCTCTACGGTTTTTTACAATGGCGTAGCCAACCCGTCACATCCTTGATGGATAGCATCAAAAAGGCGGCACACCCCAACAGCAGAATCGTCTTAATCGAGGGCGAAGAGTGTTGGAAAGATGGCATTGATCTCACTGAGATCAATAAAGCCTGTGACGGCATTATCATGTGTGCATACGAGGCTAGCCCAGATGAAATCACTGACATGATTAAAGCCACGCGCAAGACCATAGGTTCTGAAAAATATCTCGGCTTTGGCGCCAGCGCCTTCTTCGAACATGTAAAATCAAGTGATGCATTAAACCAACGAACTCAAGCCGCTGTGTCTGCCGGTGTAGATGGCATCAACTTCTACAATTACGGTTTGATCCCAGAGCCAAGGCTTAACTGGATCAAAAACTCAATTAAACCAATTCGAGATTAGAGCAAAATAAAAGAGGCGAGAAGATTGTTAAATCCATCTCGCCTCAACATTAATTGCCTTAGGGTAAATCGCTCTTGGATCAGTTATCCTTGGAGATGATCCACGATTGCCATTTTCTCACCAGCGGCTTGAAGGTCTTCCAACCATTTCCCAGCGACTTTGACATCACTTGGTGCCGCGGAAACGCCTGGTGCGATCTCACCATTAAGAACAGCTTCAATCGCGTAACTCACAGGGGTTGAAACCAAACGCGCCATGGCTGTGTGATTATCATCGCCATAGGCATCCATGACATAGGATTTATCGTAGACACGCACTCCGTCTTTTTCGGCCCAGAGATCAACGCTGAGAACAACACGATCATGCTCGCCCTCTTTCAAGGAATATTTATCCCAGAGATCCGCTGAGATTTCAGCCAAACGCTTGTCTCCAGCTTCACCTTCCAGGGTTTCAATTTCCTTGAAGAGGTCTGCCCATGCCGTGGACCAACCGCCATAACGCAGAGTACCGCGAACAAACAGATCCATATTCCAGCCACTGCCGAAACCATACTCTTTCATAAAAAGATAGGAATCGCGGTTGGGATATACTTCAAATGTTTCGGCCCCTTTTTCCAAAGCAATCTCATAGGACTGTACCGCGTCCCATGGACGGCTCACATCGTAGATCTTGCCATTACGCAGACTTTTAGACGGTGATCTCAGCGCCTTAAGCACGCCGAGCGGCGCCCAGCTGAACTTATAACAAAAATCATTTGGCTCTTCCGAAAGCCCCCCACAGTAAGAACGGAAAGAATGCGCATTATCTTTTGAAAAAACGGATGAGTTTTTGTAATCATCCATCAGCATGTGCGCCATCAAATGATCAATGCCGGGATCAAGACCAACTTCATTTAC
>NZ_CBDBHW010000004.1:0-39676 GCF_965205715.1 Kiloniella sp.
ACACCTTCCACCTCATTCCAGCTCTTGGAAAGCCATGAAAAGTATAACTTTGTAAAACATTTCAATTTACGACGTTAAACACCCAAATTCGGTTTATTTTTCCCAATTTGTTTACTTGTGAAAGGAGGCCTTAACTATCGGGAAAGTATCCCTGAATTGATAATTCTACGCGAAAACTATTTCTAACTACGCAACTATTAGGCACTATGCCGCAACTGATAATAAACATAACCAGCCAAGTGGAGTATCCATGTCTATTGAGAATGGGTCTATTGAGAACGAGGTTCCAAATAATGAACCTATAGAGAACGAACCTTCAGAGAATAAGAATCTTCTTCACCTCATGAAGTCCAAAAGGTTCCTTCCTCTTTTCCTGACACAGGCCCTTGGCGCTCTAAACGATAACGTCTTCAAAAATGCCTTGGTGGTTTTGATTACCTACCGTCTGGCTGATAGTTCGGCTCTCCCGCCACAAATTATGGTGACTTTAGCGGCTGGTTTATTCATCCTCCCTTTCTTTTTATTCTCAGCCCTTGCCGGGCAAATGGCCGACAAATTTGAAAAATCGCGGCTTATTCGAATTATAAAATATTATGAAATTATTATCATGGCATTGGCGGCCTATGGCTTTATAACCCATTCGCCGAACTACCTGATGGTGGTTCTCTTTATGATGGGCACACAGTCCACCTTCTTTGGCCCCCTTAAATACAGTATTCTCCCGGATCATATGGAGAAAGACGAGTTGATCGGTGCCAATGGGTTGATCGAAGCGGGAACTTTCCTTGCAATCCTGATCGGTACCATCATCGGCGGCCTTGTCATATTATTGGATGGCGGGATTTATTTCATATCAACCATGGTGATCGTTTTGGCCATCGTTGGCGTGATAACCAGTTACTTTATTCCAAGAGCAGAAGCAGCCGATTCAACTTTAAAACTTAATCCAAATATCATTGCTGAGACCTATAATCTCGTCAAACACAGCGCAGGAAACCGCGCTGTCTTCCTATCCATCCTTGGCATTTCCTGGTTTTGGTTATTCGGGGCAACATTCCTTGCTCAATTCCCAACTTTCGCCAAAGACGTCATTGGCGGTAACGAGCAAATAGTCACCCTCTTTTTAACGGTATTTTCTATCGGCATTGCTATTGGTTCTCTGCTTTGCAACAAACTCTTAAAAGGCGAGGTTTCCGCGCGATACGTCCCATTTGGCGCTTTGGGACTTTCTCTGTTTACCTTTGATCTTTATGCAGCCAGCAGCTCGATAAACATAACAAGCACGACACTTATCAGCCTGACAGGTTTCTTTGCCAACCCGGATAATGTCCGCGTCTTGATAGACCTGTTTTTAATTTCCATAAGCGGGGGCCTCTATATCGTTCCGCTCTACGCGATATTACAAAGCGAGAGTAGCGAGAGCCATCGGGCCAGAAATGTTGCCAGCAATAATATTGTAAACGCCTTTTTCATGGTTGTTTCTGCAGTTGGTACAATTGGAATGCTCAAATTGGGTCTCTCTATCCCCGACGTATTCCTGACAATAGGCATTCTCAATCTACTTGTTGCTCTCTACGTATGTAAGTTACTCCCCGAGCTCCCAACAAAATTATTCTTCCGGCTGCTCTTCAAAATTTGCTTCCGGGTAGAGGTCAGGGGCGAGGAAAACCTTGAAGATCTCGGCCCCAAATCCGTTATTGTTATCAACCATGTGTCTTTCCTCGATGGCATATTACTCGCAGCTTTCCTTCCTGGTCGCCCAACGTTTGCTATCGATACTTTCATGGCGCAAAAGTGGTGGGTTAAACCCTTCCTCTCAGTCGTCGATTTTTATCCGATTGATCCGACCAACCCCATGGCGACAAAAACCATGATCGGCGTTGTGAAGTCGGGTAAACGCTGCGTCATCTTCCCCGAGGGCAGGATCACCGTTACCGGTGGCATGATGAAAATATTTGAGGGCCCAGGGATGATCGCAGATCATGCCGATGCTCCCTTACTGCCCGTTAACATCGAAGGTGCTCAATACAGCCGCTTTTCCAGATTAAAAGGAAAAGTGCGTCAACGTTGGTTCCCGAAAGTAATCATCACCATCCACCCTCCGAAAAAGCTTCGCCTCCATGAAGATGTGAGGGGGCGTGAGCGCCGTGCCGCCATCAGTGTGGGACTACACGATCTGATGAGTGAAACAGCCCTCGCTTCTTGCCCCGCAGAAGGAGGCCTTTTCAAGAACCTCCTGGACGCAAGAGACATTCATGGTGGATCCAGCCATGTGGTCGAAGATATCGAGCGCTCCCCTCTTGATTATGACAAGCTGGTCACCGGAAGTTTTGTTCTCGCCAGTAAGTTTGCAAACTTCACGAAAAGACAAGAAGTCGTTGGGGTGCTCCTCCCGAATTCCTCAGCCGCAGCTGTTACATTTTTTGCCCTTCAATCCAAAGGCCGAGTTGCAGCAATGCTCAACTTTACGATGGGTGAGAAAAATCTGTTGTCTTGTTGTGATACTGCAGAGATCAAAACCATTATCACGTCGCGAAAATTTATTGAGGTCGGTCGTCTTGATGACCTGGCTGATGCCTTAAGCAAAGAGTGTAAACTGATTTATCTCGAGGATATTAAGAAAGAGATTTCTCTCGGTAACAAACTTGCTGGCGTAATCAAAAGCTATTTTGCCCGGTCGGTTCACAATCAAGAAGCTCCCGATATCGACGATGGAGCTGTCGTGCTGTTCACTTCGGGTTCAGAAGGTGTTCCCAAGGGTGTGATGCTAAGCCATCAAAACTTGCTTTCAAACAGAAACCAACTCTCTGCCGTTGTTGATTTCAACTCTACAGATACCGTCTTCAACGCGTTGCCGATCTTCCATTCTTTCGGTATGACAGGCGGACTGTTGTTACCGGTCCTCTCTGGTATCAAAACCTTCCTCTACCCTTCTCCTCTGCATTACAGGATTGTTCCGGCTCTGGTATACGACACCAATGCCACAATTGTTTTTGGAACAGATACCTTCTTGAACGGCTATGCCCGCGTGGCACACCCGTATGATTTTTATTCTGTTCGCCATATTTTTGCCGGTGCTGAAAAGGTCAAAGATAGTACCCGTAAAACATGGTCTGAGAAGTTTGGGCTTCGTATTCTTGAAGGCTATGGGGCGACGGAAACCTCACCTGTTCTCTCCACCAATACCCCCTTGCAATATAAGGCAGGTACTGTGGGTCGTTTCTTACCCGGGATAGAAAGCAGGCTGGAACCCGTTCCCGGTATTCCAACAGGGGGCAGGCTTTTTGTGAAAGGCCCCAACATTATGAAAGGCTATCTTCTCGCCAATGCTCCGGGACAACTGCAGCCACCTGAAGACGGTTGGTATGATACCGGCGATATTGTTGTGCTTGATATAGATGGTTTTATTTCTATTCAGGGCCGCGCAAAACGCTTCGCCAAAATCGCAGGGGAGATGGTCTCCCTGACCGCAGCAGAAGATCTCGCCGGGAAAACCTGGCCCGGGTTCCAACACGCCGTGATTGCCCGTCCTGATGCAAAAAAAGGCGAACAGTTGATCCTCGCCACGGACTGCCCGACAGCAGCAAGACCAGAACTTCTGAGCTACGCCAAAGAAGCGGGAGTTACCGAGCTTATGATCCCGCGGGAGATTGAAATTCTAGGCAACCTCCCCGTTCTTGGAACCGGGAAAACGGATTATCAATCTTTGCAGCAACTTCTAGTTCCAGAACCCGAAGCTGCGACCGGTTAACTCTGTTCCCACATTGAATTCAGACAACAAAAAAAGCCCTCCAACCGGAGGGCTTTTTTTAGTAGAATATTTGAAAGGCTTAAATCATGCCAAGCGCATGTTTATAAACATCAATCAGTTCTTCTTGCTCAAGGCGTTCTTGCTGCTCAATCTTACGGAGAGAAACAATCTTGCGCATAATTTTGGTATCAAAACCAAGCGATTTCGCCTCTGAGTAAATTTCCTTAATATCGTCAGCGATCGCTTTTTTCTCTTCTTCCAAACGTTCGACCCGCTCAATAAAGCCACGGAGACGATCAGCAGTTACACCGTTGATCTCACCACCGGGAATAGGAGCAAGTTTCGGAGACTCCATCTCTTCATCGAGAGAGTCGTGAGAAACTGTTTCTTCAGAAGGTGTTTCTTCATAGCCTGCGTCGAAATCATCCATGCTCTAGGCCCTTTTATGCTGTCAGGTATAAATCAATCTGATGCGGAAATTAACGCTCGTCGTCTCGTTTGGCAATGCCAGAACAAAAGACTCCGTCTCATTTTCCAAATAAATCACAATTAGGAATATTTCCCAATTGCCTCAAGCATCAGTCATGAACTGGTTTGCTCTTTTCGAATGCAGCTTGTTGCTCGGCAGTTGCTTCTGTTTGATGCTTGGATTTCCATTCACCATACGGCATCCCATAGACGATCTCACGGGCTTGACCGTAATCCATGGCTTCACCCTTTTTCTCAGCTTCGGCCATATACCATTTAGACAAACAGTTTCTGCAAAAACCTGCAAGATTCATCATGTCGATATTCTGTACATCAGAACGTTCGCGCAAATGCCCAACCAGACGCCTAAAGGCCGCAGCTTCCAGTTCTAATTTTGTTTGTTTATCCATTGTATTTCCCATCTCCCATTCTTTAAACAGTGTCTGTGTTTGGATTCAGACAAAATATTGTGGCACTTCTCCGCTTTGTTGAGTAGATTTAGGATTTCAAATAGAGCATAGATTGATTATCTGGAATGGATGATTGTCTAATTTTGAGTTTGAAGTATTCGGTATCCTTGATGCCTCTGGCTCGCTTACGGATCATTCCTATACTGACATTACCAGCCTCTATCCTGGCGCTTGTGAGCTTGTGTTTGGCGTAGTTGCAGATGCCCACACAATGTTTCCGTAGGGATTTCGCGAACTTTTTTAGATAGAGCATCTGTGACTGATCTGCTATCAGGCACCAACGTTCCAGTTGCTCCGCCATCGCCTCAAATGAAGCGGCACTCCACAGCAGCTGAAGCTGTTCTTTCAAGACGTAAAGTGCATTCAGGTTGCTATTGCTCTCCAGCAACCTTTGCAGCTTGTCACTTTGTTTTTCACTCAACTTATCCGCATTTTTGAGCAACAGATAATGTGTCCCTTTCATCAACTCTTTACCACTTGGATCGGCCTTTCTGAACTCAAGTCGACGCTGATTATGGATAGCTTTGCTGTAGTTTTTCATGACGTGGAAACGGTCAAATACTATGTCGGCCAACGGCAAGGACTCTCTGACAGCCTTTTGGTAGGCAGGCCCCATATCCATCGCTACGGCCTTTATTTTGCAGGCTGTATCTGGTTGCAGTTGTTTCAAAAACCTTGAAAAAACCTCGGCAGTTCGGCCTGCTTCAACCCAGATCAGATGACCGCCAACCATATCGTAGACCACCGTCATGTAGTCATGACCTTTCGCCCGGGCAACTTCATCTACACCAATATATTCCAAGCCAGTTAGCTCTGCAGGATCAAGCGTAGGGAGAGTTTCAATAAGGTATGCCCTGTCGATATTCTTGACCGTTTCCCATCGTATATCCAAATGTCTGGAAACCGCTTGAATAGACATATGCCGACATAATCCACTGATCAGTCGGCAAAATCGGTGAGTGAAACGGCACCCTTTATCAACAAAATCACACCCCTCAATGCGGCGTTCGCCCTTGTTAATATAAACCTGCGCCAGCTCAATCTCGACCACACAAGGATACCCAAAAAGGGGGATGTCGTTTACTTGTCGGCGGACATGCTGGTTGATGCTTCCCTTCTGGCCTGTAGCAGGGTCTATAGCCCTCCTACGCGCGTCTCGGCTGCAGTGAATGACAATCTTAACACCGCCGTCATCCAGTTTAATTTCATTTACACGTTGCCCTTTGAGGCCTAAAATATGCTGCGAGATGTTGATTGTCATATACCTGCTCTATGTAAAGTTATCAGAAACCATACATATCAACAGGTTACTTGGCGGTCGGCATCTTTTTCTACTCAACAAAGCGGAGAAGAGCCAATATGGCACTTCTCCGCTTTGTTGAGTAGATTTAGGATTTCAAATAGAGCATAGATTGATTATCTGGAATGGATGATTGTCTAATTTTGAGTTTGAAGTATTCGGTATCCTTGATGCCTCTGGCTCGCTTACGGATCATTCCTATACTGACATTACCAGCCTCTATCCTGGCGCTTGTGAGCTTGTGTTTGGCGTAGTTGCAGATGCCCACACAATGTTTCCGTAGGGATTTCGCGAACTTTTTTAGATAGAGCATCTGTGACTGATCTGCTATCAGGCACCAACGTTCCAGTTGCTCCGCCATCGCCTCAAATGAAGCGGCACTCCACAGCAGCTGAAGCTGTTCTTTCAAGACGTAAAGTGCATTCAGGTTGCTATTGCTCTCCAGCAACCTTTGCAGCTTGTCACTTTGTTTTTCACTCAACTTATCCGCATTTTTGAGCAACAGATAATGCGTCCCTTTCATCAACTCTTTACCACTTGGATCGGCCTTTCTGAACTCAAGTCGACGCTGATTATGGATAGCTTTGCTGTAGTTTTTCATGACGTGGAAACGGTCAAATACTATGTCGGCCAACGGCAAGGACTCTCTGACAGCCTTTTGGTAGGCAGGCCCCATATCCATCGCTACGGCCTTTATTTTGCAGGCTGTATCTGGTTGCAGTTGTTTCAAAAACCTTGAAAAAACCTCGGCAGTTCGGCCTGCTTCAACCCAGATCAGATGACCGCCAACCATATCGTAGACCACCGTCATGTAGTCATGACCTTTCGCCCGGGCAACTTCATCTACACCAATATATTCCAAGCCAGTTAGATCTGCAGGATCAAGCGTAGGGAGAGTTTCAATAAGGTATGCCCTGTCGATATTCTTGACCGTTTCCCATCGTATATCCAAATGTCTGGAAACCGCTTGAATAGACATATGCCGACATAATCCACTGATCAGTCGGCAAAATCGGTGAGTGAAACGGCACCCTTTATCAACAAAATCACACCCCTCAATGCGGCGTTCGCCCTTGTTAATATAAACCTGCGCCAGCTCAATCTCGACCACACAAGGATACCCAAAAAGGGGGATGTCGTTTACTTGTCGGCGGACATGCTGGTTGATGCTTCCCTTCTGGCCTGTAGCAGGGTCTATAGCCCTCCTACGCGCGTCTCGGCTGCAGTGAATGACAATCTTAACACCGCCGTCATCCAGTTTAATTTCATTTACACGTTGCCCTTTGAGGCCTAAAATATGCTGCGAGATGTTGATTGTCATATACCTGCTCTATGTAAAGTTATCAGAAACCATACATATCAACAGGTTACTTGGCGGTCGGCATCTTTTTCTACTCAACAAAGCGGAGAAGAGCCAAAAAGAACCTGACCCCAAACTGGCCCGCGATCTTTTGCACTCTAAGCAGTATCACACCTATAAGGCCGAGATCATGGTTCCCGTTGATAAGTTCTTTGCCGCACTGGAAAAACGGACTGTATCTGCAATTACCGAGGCAGAAAGCTGGTCTGATTTTTACGCCTCTATTGCTTTAACAACCCTGGTACTCATTGCTATTGTTTCCGGTGTTACATTCTGGACCATTAGAAAGCGTATTATTTCCAACCTTGGTCATTTACGCAGAGCAATGCTTTCCTTATCAGAAGGCAACTTGGAAACAGTTATTAGACCAGTGGAACGCCAAGATGAAATTGGCGACATGACGGCCGCTCTACATGTCTTCAAAGAGAACGCCATTAAACAAGAGCAAATGTCTGCCAAAGAAATGGAAATGGTCGAATCTCGTGAAGAGCGTACGGCTCACATTGAGGAACTCGTTGAGAAGTTTGAGCACGATAGCAGCGATATTATGTCTCATGTTGGTAGCGCTTCTTCACAGATGAAAACCACTTCAAACGAAATGTCCTCCGTTGCTCAGGAAACAGCTCAACTTGCCAATACGGTCGCAGCTGCAGCCGAAGAAGCTTCTGTTAACGTTCAAACCGTTGCTTCAGCAGCTGAAGAACTCAGTTGTTCTATCAGTGAGATCAACAGACAGGTTGATGAATCCAACAAAATCGCTGGCGATGCAGCATCCAAGGCTGATGAAAACATTAAAACCATCAAAGGGTTGGAAGAAGCATCAAATCGAATTGGCGAAGTAGTCGGTCTTATTTCTGATATTGCAGAACAGACCAACCTTCTTGCGCTGAACGCGACGATTGAGGCAGCTCGGGCTGGGGAAGCTGGTAAGGGCTTTGCCGTGGTTGCCAGTGAAGTGAAAAATCTTGCTAACCAAACAGCAAAGGCAACAGACGATATTAGCGGCCAAGTTAACGAAATGCAGGATATTACCAGAGAGGCTGTGACGGCTATTGAAGCTATTGGTCAAACAATAGATTCAATGAATAATATTTCGTCATCAATCTCTTCGGCAATTGATGAGCAAGGCTCCGCAACTCAAGAGATCTCCCGCAATGTACAAGAGGCCTCCACCGGGACTTCCGAGGTTACATCAAACATGCAAAATGTCAGTGATGCGTCAATCCAAACCGGTAAGTCTTCTGAGCAGGTTCTCAACTCTTCAACTGAGCTAACGCAGCAAGCTGAAGAGATGCGTAAAAGCGTGGAAGCCTTCATTGCTGGGATTAGAGCCGCGTAATTTTTTAACACGAACCTAAAAAATCCCCGGGGCTTAACAAGGCATCAGGGATTTTTTTCCAAAAACAATTATTTGTTATGCGTAGTGACGGATTTCCTTCAGAGTAGGACAGTGCAGCACGTCTTCAAATGCCTCAATTAAGTTTGCAGCCCATTCTGCTATTCCTTCAGCACTTGAAATTAGATCCTGCCGGACCTCAATCAAAGCGTTTGGCAAACCACGAGGATTGACTTGTAAATCCATTGTTCCGCCATGCCCATCTCGTCCGGTGTAGGGCACGTTATCTCCACACTCAAAACCGCGATTTTTGAAACTTTCAATCAAAGGCAAAGGAATACGTGGGTCATAGTTCCACAGGACGCAGACTGGCCATGGTCTGGGTTCTCCATCCATCTCATGAGTCATACTGTGCATGGAAATAATAATCGGCACCTCACCCGTTTTGACCATGTCGTCAATCGTAGAGCTAATCTTATTTTGGTAAGGCCAATAGAAAGTCTTCAGCCGAGCCTCGCGCTCTTCAGGTGTCATATTCATATTTGCAGGAACGTGACAGCCATCGCTGATTTCAGGCATCAAGCCCGGGTTATCCAGTTTGCGGTTCGGATCAACGAGTAATCGGGAGAAATTACTAAAAATTGCTCTCGACTTGAAATGATTGGCAACAATCTCGGTTACTGCCTTAATCCCAATATCGTATGCGACATGTCGCTCCAGATGGTGATCATCTACTCCAAGGTTATTACGTGAACGCGGAATAAACGACGTTGCGTGATCGCAGAGAAACAGGAATGAGTTCTGTGAATTTTCGTTGATAATGTGTACCGGGCTTGGTTCATCCGAAGCCAGAATCTGGATATCCATTTCTTTCCCAAGGCATTGTTTCGTTTTTGAGGGTCGCTTAGAGATATATAGGTTCTGCCAGTTGAATTCCAACTCCACAGAAGCTTATTGGCCTCAGCTCCTGCAAAGTTTCTATCATCAAAGGTTAAAACCGACCAGATCTTTCGTTACAACGGCAAAGAACAACAATTTTATTAGCCTGGGCTTGACGAAGGCCACACTTAGTTTCCATA
This sequence comes from Kiloniella sp., assembly GCF_965205715.1. Lineage (GTDB taxonomy): Bacteria > Pseudomonadota > Alphaproteobacteria > Kiloniellales > Kiloniellaceae > Kiloniella. The sequence continues at coordinate 9,765 of NZ_CBDBHW010000004.1, forward strand.
AAGGCAATTAGTGACAGTCACCATTCATGCCACCACTAATGCGAAGGCCCTGAAGATGAGCAGTATTGATCCTAATAGTTTCCTACGTGACCTCTTCAAAGCGGGATTGGATGCCGCGGACCCTCGCTTGGCTGTTCCAGGTTTTCTGCCCCCCCAACCCAAGGGTCGCACAATCGTCATTGGCGCCGGTAAGGCTGCTGCTGCAATGGCAAAAGCGGTGGAAGACAATTGGGATGCCCCATTGGATGGACTTGTCGTCACCCGTTATGAGCACGACATGCCAGAGGGCGAGAAATGTGAACGGATAGAAGTTGTCGAAGCTTCTCACCCGGTCCCTGATGCTGCTGGCCGTGAAGCGGCAAGGCGTATCTACGAAAAGGTTCAGGGCTTAACTCCTGATGATTTGGTTCTATGCCTGATTTCAGGGGGGGGATCTTCTCTGTTGGCCTTGCCTGCCGAAGGCGTAACCTTGGAAGACAAGCAAACCATCAACAAGGCGCTGCTTAAATCCGGTGCAAATATCATCGAAATGAACACGGTGCGCAAACACCTGTCTGCCATCAAAGGCGGCCAGCTCGCTGCGGCGGCCGCTCCGGCACAGGTTGTCAGCTTACTGATTTCTGATGTTCCCGGTGACGATCCCGATGTTATTGCCTCTGGCCCAACAGTGCCCGACCCATCCACTTTCGCCGATACCCGTGCGATCTTGGAAAAATATGACATCACACCTTCTCCAGCGGTTGCTCAATATTTGAACAACGATGCAACGGATACTCCTAAGCCCGGTAACCCCTGCTTTGACAATTGCTCAATGCACATGATTTCCCGCCCTCAGGACTCATTGGTTGCTGCGGCTAAAGTTGCTGAAGGAAAAGGCATCACGCCTGTTATTTTGGGAGATTCCATCGAAGGCGAAGCCAGAGAAGTCGCCAAGGTTATGGCTGGTATCGCTCGACAGGTCGCAAACTACGGCCAACCCGCTCAAGTCCCCTGTGTCCTACTTTCGGGTGGAGAAACGACGGTCACCGTTCGGGGGAATGGTCGTGGAGGACGTAACGCCGAGTTCTTGCTCGCTCTGGCCGTTGAATTGGACGGCGCCGCAGATATCTATGCGCTGGCCTGTGATACAGATGGTATTGATGGCAGTGAAGATAATGCTGGTGCGATACTTGGCCCTGACACCCTCGCCCGAGCTGAAAAAATTAGAACCAGTGCCAAGGCTCGCTTGGCCAATAATGACGGCTATGGCTTCTTTGAAGCCATCGGCGATCTTATTACCACGGGGCCAACACGAACCAACGTCAATGACTTCCGGGCAATCCTCGTCCTACCGAAAAGCTAAAAACCATTCATTTTAGCGAGTACGAATTCAAGTCAAACAGGTTGCCTAAAGGGCAACCTGTTTTTTTGCGCGTTTCATATCCAAGAGAGACTGCCCGCTGTAGAGCGCAACCGCGAACCAAATAACCCCGAACGATATCCCGTGTACGTGGGTAAAGGCCTCACCAAACAGAAATACCGCCAGCAATAGGTTAACCGTTGGTCCCACATACTGAATAATTCCGAGCGTAGAATAATTAAGCCTTCTTGCAGCCGCAGCAAAGCAGACCAAGGGGACAGTTGTTACAACACCTGCAAGCATAAGCAGGAGATCAAAATCCCATCCCATGGATAAAAAGACATTCTCGCCCTTCATTTCGCCCCATACCAAAAAACCGATAGCAATCGGTGCGACCATAGCGGTCTCAGCAAACAAACCAACCTGTGCTCCGACAGGAAGGCGCTTTCGGATTAACCCATAAAACCCAAACGTAAATCCAAGCGTTAAGGCAATCCACGGGAACTCCCCACCGACATAGGTAAGATAGCCCACAGCCAGTGTGGCAAGGGCAACGGCAATGGCCTGTATAGCTTTCAGACGCTCGCCCAATACCGCGACACCAAGAAGAACATTAACCAAGGGATTTATGTAATAACCAAGACTGGCCTCGACCAGTTTGCCGTTTGCAATCGCCCATATAAAAATCAGCCAGTTAACGGCGACCAGTAATGCACTGACCAGAAGCCAACCCCAAATTCGTGGATTGCGAAAGGTTTCTTGAACCTCCGACCATCTCTTTCGGGCCAACAGCAGGACGGCAAGCAAAACAACCGACCAAACGACACGGTGACTCATGACCTCAATGGGTTGTGCCGCAGCTATCTCTCTAAAATAGAGCGGTGTAAGTCCCCACCAAAAGTAGGCGGCCAGGGCAAAAAAGAAGCCCTGTAAGCTGTCGCGTGTCATCACATAGATTCCTAGAAGATTTTCGTCAGCCTACTCCTCGTTTTTCACATTAGCTAGATGGAAAATTCATCAAATCAAATTATTTTATAAAATATGCCAAACCGAATTAGGCTGCTGTATCAAAGCTGTTCTTGCGTAAAGTCTCCCTCCGAAACAGGGGGACATAATAAATACGGTTTAAACTTATATAGCTCTGTCGGATTTGGTCTGTATCATACGTCCTTGTTATAACCACAAAGATACCAACGAACATTTAGGCCAAACTCTCGACTTTTACGGAGACAGCATGCTTTATTCATTTTTGATTTATTCGGCCGAAGGAATTCATGATCGGCTATCGCCTGACGAACAAGAAATAACGCTCGATCAACATCGTGCTCTTCAAGCTGATTTGAAAGAGAAAGGTGATTTTGCAACTGCCCGACTAATGCCAGTAAGCAATGCCGTAACCATCAAGGGCCAAACTGATCCCAAACAAAAACCGTTGGTGGTTGACGGACCCTTTGCAGAAACCAAAGAACAGTTCGTTGGCTTTTATCTGGTTGAACATGACACTCTTGAAGAAGCCATTGCCACGGCTGAACGCATTTCCTCGCCTTATCACAGCATAGAAATTCGACCTGTCATGTGGTCAGGCGGGACACTTTCCGACATGAACCCCGTTGGAGCAGCCCCAAATTGACCAATATATTGGCTAAGTCTCAATGAGCGATCACCCCTGGCTAGATGCAAGGTTTTCAGAAATTCGCCCCAAGGCGATCGCCGCGTTAACGCGTTACTTCCGTGATCTTGATTTGGCCGAAGAAGTTTTCTCTCAGGCCTGCATCAGGGCGATGAAATCCTGGCCTGATAAAGGCCTGCCTGATGATCCCCTTGCCTGGCTTCTAGCCGTTGGGCGAAATGCCGGGCGCGACATTCTACGCAAACAAAAAAATGCGGATAACTACCAACAGGAAATCTCTTCATCTTTACACATAGAAAACCAGGAACAAACTGACCAGGGAGAGACTATCGATCAAGACGAACTGCGTGATGACATCCTCCGCCTGCTCTTTGTTTGCGCCCATCCAAAGCTAACCTTGCAAGATCAATCTGCACTAGCGCTCCGAATTGTCATAGGCCTGTCTGTCGAAGAGATTGCCCGTGCATTTCTCATTAAGCCTAAGACCATGGAACAACGCATTACCCGAGCGAAAAGGACCATAGGTCAAGCTGACATTCCTTTTGAGGCACCAGACATTGTTCAACGAGGTGAACGTCTCAAAACCGTATCCTTGATGGTCTATCTCCTCTTTAACGAAGGGTGGTCGGCAAGCTCTAGCGAGCTTCAAATCAAGATTTCTTTGTGTGAAGAAGCAATTTACCTCACGCGCCTTTTGCTCAATCTCTTTCCCGCACAAACAGAGTTAATGGGCCTGCTCGCTTTGTTCTTGTTCCAGCACGCCAGACACAAAGCACGAATTGGCAAACAAGGAGAGCTCATTGTTTTGGATGAGCAAGATCGAAGCCTCTGGAGCCAAACTCTCATTTCAGAAGCGCGTATCCTCCTCGACAAAGCCTTGCGTCACCATACGCCTGGGTCATTTCAAATTCAGGCCGCCATTGCAGCAGTTCATTCCACAGCGACATCCTCAAAAGAAACCGATTGGGCAGAGATCGAACGCCTCTACGCCATACTCTATCACTATGAACCAACACCTGTGGTTCGCCTGAACCATGCCGTCTCCCATGCAAAAGTACATGGCCCCAAAGCGGGCATAGAGATGTTAGAGCCTCTCGCAGATGAGCTTGCGGATTATCGATGGTACCATTCTGTCCTCGGTGCATTCCTCATGGATACGGGGCAATACGTGAAGGCAATGAAGGCTTATCAGAATGCCTTAGAACTCGGCCCTACAGAGCCAGAGAAACAGGTCTTATTGACAAAAATTGCCCAGTGTAATGACAAGTTGTGAAAATAAAACCTGATCTCTTGTCGGGTTTAGCCCAACGCGCGCGTCCTTGGGGTATCTGCAATGAGCAGGCCTAATCAACCAAGGAGTAATACAAGATGTCTAATTTGAGCATGACCACCGTAGGCAACGCAGGATGGATTGGCTATGCTGGGCCAAAGAAAGAAGACGCCATTAAGTTTTACGCCGATGTTATGAACTGGCAAATGGCCGACCTGCCAATGAAAGATGGCTCCAGCGTTCCGGGGATCATGGTCGGCGAAGGCCCAATCGGCGGCTTTTCTCCCGAACCCGCAGACGTTGCAGCCTGGACTATTTACATAACCGTTGAAGACGTAGATGGCGCAACAGACAAAGCCCGTGCCGCAGGGGCCAATATACTAAGTGGCCCTCTAGACATTCCGGGTGTCGGCCGAATTACCACCATGATAGATCCACAAGGCGCCCGTATTGCCATGATCACTTATGAAAGTATGCAGGGCTGAGCTTTCAGAAACATTTTTAGACCGCCAGATAACAGTTCTTTTTATAGGTTCTGGTCTGGCGGCTTTCAATTAGGAGATTTATCTTGAATAAGCACCTGCTCTCCGTCTTGGCTTTCGTGATCATTACCTTTGCGGTCCAGGGCACATCTCACATGGTTATCAACAGCGAACACTACCAACAAATGGGTTTCTTGCGGCCCGATCCTATTTTCTCCTTAGGATTTCTTGCCATGCTCATCCAGGGAACGATCATGACGACATGGCTCCATCTCTTGGCCCCACAACAGGCAACGGTTAGGCTTGGTTTAATCGTCTCTTTGGGGTTCGGATTGTTTCTAGCCTCTTATATTTCTCTGGCCTCACCAGCGAAATACCAAGTCCCTTCCATCCCTGCCTGGATCATGACTGAAAGCCTTGCCAGCCTGCTTCAGTTCACCCTCTTTGGCATTGTTCTCGGCCTTATTCATTCCCGGGTAAGGCCAAGGCAATCAACCTCGACTGAAGTGCAAAATTGAAGTATCGGCCTGATACAGGTTATCCAACCAGAATCAGGCCGATTATAGCTATAGAACTGGCACCATAATTAACCCTGACTGATCTCCAACATTCGATTATATGCGGGGCGAGCCTCTAATTTGTCTAGCCACCTTTGAATGTGCTCAAAGCCCTCCAGCAAACCAAGACCTCTCGCCCAAAACATTCCGGAACCATTCAAAACATCTGCCGCAGAAAATTCACTCCCCAGTAAATAGCCTGAAGTTGAAAGGGTACCCTCAATCAACGTTGCTACACTTTCAAACGAAGAGAGTTGGCGTGACATTGGCATGAAATCACTGCCTGTTTCTTCTGCACCTTGCCGCCTGACTTCCTCCAACAAAGACGCTTCCAGAGAACCCACCGAAAAAGCCATCCACCTGTAATAGGCTGCGCGGTTGGGATCATCAATCTCTGGAGCCAAGCGATTTGCGCCATGACGATCCGCAATATGAAGACAAATCCCCAAGGTCTCGGTAATAACGTTATCACCTTCTTTCAGGGCCGGTACTTTACCCAAGGGGTTCATAGCCAGATATGCCCCCCTTTTGTGCTCGCCTTTTCTAAGCGCGACTTTTTCCAAGTCATAAGACACACCACATTCTTCCAGCAACCAGCACGGGCGGGAAGACCTCGTTCCCGCGGCAAAATAAAGAAGAGGTTTAACACTTGTGTTCATTTTATTTGGTTCCGTTTTCTGGGTTAGGCTGGCTTGGTACAGGTTTGAGATATCAATCCAATCCGACCTTCAGCAAAGTTACGCTTCATATTGGGAACGATCTCTTTCATTATCGGACCAAGAACGAGGTTAAGACCCAGAGGGGGCGGAGTACCTGCTTGTTGCAATCGTGAGATAAACTGGTCCACGAATGCAGCGCCTTGGGCCGAAAGGTCCGTGGTTGTGCCGAGATCAAACCCCGCGTCAGTTAATTCCTCAAGTAAGTTTTCAACAGTGACGACAAAACTTGTGTCCTCATTGCGAGCCCAGGGCATTGGGAAATGAAGGGGCTGTTGCTCTGACTTTGCCACCACGTCATAGATCAGGAACGGTGCTCCAGGTTTTAGAACCCGGAAGACTTCCGCATAAAATTTCGCTTTGTTTTCCACGCTCATGCCCACGTGAATGGTCCAGGCACCATCAAAGCTACCATCGTCATATCTAGACAAATCGGTGACATCGCCGTGATCCAGGCTCACTTGGTTTTGAAGGCCTACCCATTTGTTTAATTCTCGGCCCGTTTGACAGTATTCTGTGCTGAGATCTACGCCCGTTACCCGGCACCCAGTCGAGGCCGCCAACTGTCTAGCCGGACCACCGAGGCCAGAACCTGCGTCAAGAACATGATCACCTGGCCCAACTTGTAACTGCTCAATAAGTTCCTTGGTTGCCGCAAGACCTCGAAAATGAAATTCATCCACCTGGGCAAGTTGATCCAAGGTGACCCGATCTCTGGATGTGCCAATTTTCCCCAGTCCATCGTCGATCCTTCCCAGTAATCCCTTGAGCTCGTAATGATCATTTTCGCTAACTTGGTTAAGTTCAGGCATGCTTCAATACTCCATTCAAGATCAATTGATCTTTTATTGTTAAAAAAATACGCCAACCACCTGTAGTGCTCTTTTTCAGAGCTAATCCAGGGTAGCCAGCGCCATATCGATAGTGTCTTCAATCCGCTCGGGATCAGCTTTAGATCGGGAAAGAACGGCAATGCCATAGAATACACTGCCAAAAAAACTTGCCGTTGCCACGGGGTCGAGATCACCTCTCACTTCGCCGTTCGCAAGTGCACGTTTGAGCGCATTTTGTAAAGCCGCTGTCATGCGTTCAACATTAGCACTGGCGACGGAAAGAACATCTTGTTCATCGTTGCCAAATTCCACAGCTGTATTGCACATCATACAGCCATTTTGAAACTTCTCGGCTTTCACCGCCCGGAGAATAAAATAGAAAAATTCTTCCACTTGCGCCCGACAGGCATCAGGCTTTTCCATCGGCCCAAAAAGCAAATTTCCATAGGTCAGACTGTAATGTTTCAAAGACGCTTGATAGAGTTCGCGCTTACCACCAAAAGCCGTGTAAAGCCCTGCATGAGCAACACCTGTATAGTCTACGAGATCTCGAACAGATGTTTCTGCGTAGCCTTTTTTCCAGAAAAGACGCATCGCCCTCTCCAGTACCTCGACTTCATCAAACTCGCGAACACGCGCCATAACAGCAACCCATCAATTCAAGATCATTCGATCTAATATAGGAACTATGAAACGACAATCAAGGTAATCACGAGAAATTTTAACTAACCGTTGCTCACAGCGACCGCTAAACCAGCCTTCATCATAGGGTGGAACCGACAGTAATAGGTCAAAGACATCCCCTCCGTAACCATCAAGCTCTTTTTATCGCCTTTGCTGATTGTCCCTGTGTCCCAGCTCTTATCATCAGCTGTTGCCGTGTGCGGTGCAATATCCCGGTTGGTCCAGGTGATGGTATCTCCATATCTGACCACCAGTTTATCTGGTGCAAAGTTAAACCCCGAGATCTCCACGTGGTGTTCAACAGGAGCTTGAGCTTGAGAACCTGCGCGGGCAGCTTTACTGATAAGGGCGGGGCCAATAGCCGCAACAGCACAAGCTGCCGCGGCCCGACCCAAGACGTATCGTCTTGTTAATCGCATGATCTATTGGACCTTTTTAACCATCATGGCAGCATGACCTTCGTGTGCTTTGAAAATTTCAAGCCCCGCTTTGAAGAGGCTTTTCACTTCAGCGTTTTCGATGTTTGGAATAAAGGCGTTTTCTACCAAACCATTAACAGCCTTGTGATAGGCCAATTCGTTCTCGGCATAAAACTTATCGAATTCCGCACCGCGAAGTTTACTCATCTGATCAACCAGTTTCTCTGAATTGGCGACCAGAGTTTTGCTCAGGAAATTGTCCTGAGGTTGCGCTTTTAATTTTGCAAGCAGAGCCAGTGCCTGCTCATTAACCGCGTTGTGATCCCTAATCATGGTCTTGGCGAATTCCTGGATTTCCGGGTTTGTTGAAATCCCCAAAGCAAGGTGCGCGTACCTGATATCAATGTTATCCGCCGTATAGGCCACGTGCGCAATCTCAAGATCATTGAGCTCTTCAGGGGATGCCGCAGAGGAATCAGCTTGTGCTGGTCCTTGAAAAATTAAAGCAGAGAGGCCGAGAGCCAATAGTGATGTTTTGATTTTCATAATCGATACCCTTCATGAATTCAGTAATGCAGATCTGGCCTAAATATCTTGGGCCACCCTGCCAATGAACCCATTGAACGCGATATCTTTAGAATGATGAATGACCCCGAGTTCACCATTCTTGATCAATCGTCCAGAATGTATCCCCACCGTAAAACTTGCGGTATAGTTCCCTTAAGCAACCAAATGGACATAAAATGGACTTACTCAGCGACATACTCTCACGCATGCAAATGGCGGGGACGCTTTATTTCAGAACCTCCTTTACCTCTCCCTGGAGCATCCGCGTACCCTCTTTTGAGAACGTGGCCCGCTTTCACTTTGCACATCAGGGCCGTTGCCTCGTGCGTATCGAGCCCGACAAACCGCCGGTATTTTTAGAACAGGGCGACCTTGTGATTATTATGCGCGGTGCAGCACACACCCTTTTTTGTGATCCCAGCACAGAGACCCCAGCAACACACCTTGATACAGTGGTAGAAGAGTCTGGCTTCTCGGGTACAGGTGCACTAGTTTACGGCGAGTTTGGTACCCATCATGAAACTCAACTCATCTGTGGTCACTTTGCTTTTGGGCGGGATGCCCAACATCTGCTGATCGACGCCCTGCCCTCGCACATTCATATCAAAAATTATGGCGCGGCTTCCGGAGCCTGGATGGAAAACACACTCAAGATTATTGGAAATGAGGCAGGTCGGGAACAGATGGGCAGCGATTTGATCGCAATGAAATTGTCCGAGATTATCTTCGCGCAAGCTCTTAGAACTTATCTGGAAAATGAAGGCAAAGACGCCCCGGTACTGGCGGGTTTTGCCGACCCAGGTATCGCCCGAGCCTTAACCGAAATCCACAAAGAGCCCGGCCACCCCTGGGCCCTTGAAGGCCTCGCCCAAATCGCAGGGATGTCTCGGACTTCCTTTGTGTCGCGCTTTTCTGAATACGTCACTATGCCGCCGCTTGGATACATTACCCACTGGCGCATGCAAATCGCCCGACAGGAACTGGCCACCTCGGATACATCGATCATCGAAATTGCCGAAATGGTCGGCTACCAATCCGAAGCCGCCTTCAGCCGCGTGTTCAAAAAACACCACCTCAAAGCCCCGGCAACTTACAGGCGATCGGTACAGATGGCGGGGTAAAGCAGTAGAGGAAACTCCCTCCTCACCGTTCCCTAATCTGAGCCGCAACTGTGATGGCGATGCCGCAGGCGATCACAGCGGCACCGATCCAGGTCATCAGGCTATAGGTCTCGCCCAAAAGAACTGTCGCAGCGATCAGGCCGACGGCGGCGGCGACGTAGCCGATCTGGCTCAAAAGTACCGGACCGCCTTTTTGCTGCAGCTTAAAGAACACCGGGAAGGTCAGCCCTGCGATGATCACCTGGGTCAGGGCCGCAGAAGGGGCAAAAACCAGTTCGTTGATCGGCAGCGATCCGTTCGTGATCAATAACAGAGCAATAAAGACCACCACGGAAAACGCATGGCTCCAAAAAGCGAGAACGTTAGGCTGAGCGCCCTCAGGCCAGTCTATGGTTCGGTAGATGTTGCCACAGGCCAGTGCCACTGGGATCAGGATGGCGGCGACAATCCAAATCAAATCAGGGGCTTCAGGCGCAGATCCGCGGGTGATGCTCACAACAGTGGCCCCGATCAACCCCGTGGCAATTCCCGCGATGCCAAGCAGGCTTGGGGTTTTAAGCCGAAACAACACTGCCAGGGTCAGGGTAAAGACGGGGGAGAGGGCAAACATCAGCCCGGTATACCCAGATCCGGCGTGGGGAATAACGCTAAACAGCAGCAGATTGGGAAATACAAATGAAATCAACCCCGAGATAACGACGTAGCGCAGCATGCGCCCTCTCGGTAAAGACAACTGCCCTTTGGCCAACAGCACCGGCAAGAGCATGACCGACGCCCCAAGCGAAACCAACAGTGCCCACAGCATGGGGGATACACCCGCATCCCCCGCAATTTTGCCGAGCGGAAAGTTGAAACCGATCAGTGTCCCGGTCAAAAGAAGTAAGAAGGCCGAACTTTGGAACAGGCCCGATCCAGAGCCTCTCGCGGTATTTTCACTTGATAACGACATTATCGTTCAACCTCTACTCTTCTTGGCGCTTGGTTTCTTAAACACGCCAGATTTATTAAATTCAGCTGTAACAACTGTTATTTCGGAAACTCTCCGGTGAAGGCGATCTCTTCAATGGCGAGCCTTTGGCTGGGGGTTTCACGTTCTTGAAGCTCTTCCGGCAGTACCTTGGGGTCCGCGCGTTTGCCAATCGCAACCGCGATCTCGATTTTATAACGCTCTGGTATGGCAAGACTTTCACGCAACTGATCGAAGTGAACCCCAGCCATGCCATGGGCCTGGTATCCAAGGGCCGTGGTCTGAAGCGCTAGCTGTGCCCAGGCTGCCCCGGCATCGAAACTGTTATAGTGCGATAGCTTGTCGGGACGACTATCGTCACCCCCAGAGGCCCCCGGCATTACTGTATCGGAGAGAACGAAGACGGCTCTTCTCCGCTTTGTTGAGTAGAAAAAGATGCCGACCGCCAAGTAACCTGTTGATATGTATGGTTTCTGATAACTTTACATAGAGCAGGTATATGACAATCAACATCTCGCAGCATATTTTAGGCCTCAAAGGGCAACGTGTAAATGAAATTAAACTGGATGACGGCGGTGTTAAGATTGTCATTCACTGCAGCCGAGACGCGCGTAGGAGGGCTATAGACCCTGCTACAGGCCAGAAGGGAAGCATCAACCAGCATGTCCGCCGACAAGTAAACGACATCCCCCTTTTTGGGTATCCTTGTGTGGTCGAGATTGAGCTGGCGCAGGTTTATATTAACAAGGGCGAACGCCGCATTGAGGGGTGTGATTTTGTTGATAAAGGGTGCCGTTTCACTCACCGATTTTGCCGACTGATCAGTGGATTATGTCGGCATATGTCTATTCAAGCGGTTTCCAGACATTTGGATATACGATGGGAAACGGTCAAGAATATCGACAGGGCATACCTTATTGAAACTCTCCCTACGCTTGATCCTGCAGAGCTAACTGGCTTGGAATATATTAGTGTAGATGAAGTTGCCCGGGCGAAAGGTCATGACTACATGACGGTGGTCTACGATATGGTTGGCGGTCATCTGATCTGGGTTGAAGCAGGCCGAACTGCCGAGGTTTTTTCAAGGTTTTTGAAACAACTGCAACCAGATACAGCCTGCAAAATAAAGGCCGTAGCGATGGATATGGGGCCTGCCTACCAAAAGGCTGTCAGAGAGTCCTTGCCGTTGGCCGACATAGTATTTGACCGTTTCCACGTCATGAAAAACTACAGCAAAGCTATCCATAATCAGCGTCGACTTGAGTTCAGAAAGGCCGATCCAAGTGGTAAAGAGTTGATGAAAGGGACACATTATCTGTTGCTCAAAAATGCGGATAAGTTGAGTGAAAAACAAAGTGACAAGCTGCAAAGGTTGCTGGAGAGCAATAGCAACCTGAATGCACTTTACGTCTTGAAAGAACAGCTTCAGCTGCTGTGGAGTGCCGCTTCATTTGAGGCGATGGCGGAGCAACTGGAACGTTGGTGCCTGATAGCAGATCAGTCACAGATGCTCTATCTAAAAAAGTTCGCGAAATCCCTACGGAAACATTGTGTGGGCATCTGCAACTACGCCAAACACAAGCTCACAAGCGCCAGGATAGAGGCTGGTAATGTCAGTATAGGAATGATCCGTAAGCGAGCCAGAGGCATCAAGGATACCGAATACTTCAAACTCAAAATTAGACAATCATCCATTCCAGATAATCAATCTATGCTCTATTTGAAATCCTAAATCTACTCAACAAAGCGGAGAAGTGCCATTTCAGTTAGCTTTTATACAAGAAGCCAAGAGAGAAGTGTATCCAGGGGGTCCTGACCCCAAGCCTACATGAACGATGCCGCGACCCAGAGATTAGGGTGGGTAGATAAGCTAAATCAAATCACGACCAAATAAGCGGTCTAAGAATTGGATATACCACTCAAAAGCAGCACCACTGTATTTCTCAAAGTCCGCATCCTGTTGCGCCTTCGTGTGGGTACCGGGCTCACCAATGTTTGCAGCCATAAGCTCTTGCCATTGATCCAGTATAGATCGCGTGACCTCCGGATGGGACTGTATGGCATAGGTGGTTTTCCCAACCCGAAAAGCCTGATTGGGAAAGAGAGGCCCCGAGGCCAAGCGTGTCGCCCCCGCAGGCAACTCAAAGCCCTGACGATTTCCAGCCAGGACATGCAGGCCAACAGGCAGAAAGCTTTGTCCTTCCTCCGTTGGCAAAACTTCATGATATCCAAAGGCCAGCTTATTATCCGAGTGCGGGCCCACTTTTGCCCCCAGATGACAGGCAATGAGTTGGGCGCCAAGGCAAACCCCCAACAAGGGGATATTCCGTGTCATGACCTCCCTCACGAACGCCATTTCATCTTGAAGATAGGGCTCTTCGTCGGTTTGGGTTACATACTGTGCGCCGCCCAGGATCATAACGCCCGCAGTGTTCTCGGTGAGTTCAGGCAACCTCTCACCCAGGTAAGGAGAAACTGTGCGAAGAGAAAATCCGCGCTCAACCAGATGCTGCTGCCCGCGGTCCAGCTCGGGCGAGGTGTGATGCTCTATGACAATGATTTCTTTCATTCGCTACTTCCCCAGAGAACCATCTACATACATCACATATAGAGGCTATAGCCCCTTAGGGTCCAGACCTAGTTAAGTCCCTAATTAAGGCCCTCAGGCTTTGGCCCACCCGTTGCCCAATCCAGAAGCTCGACATTATGAACCACCGGGATATCGGTTCCGCCAGAGATCTGGCACTGACAGCCGATATTTCCGGTCGCGATGATATCCGGAGACAGGGACTGGATATTCTTGATCTTACGATCCCGGAGTTTTCCAGCCAGTTCGGGCTGCATGATATTATAGGTTCCCGCAGAACCACAGCAGAGATGCCCCTCGGGCACGTCCCGGACCTCAAAGCCTGCATTTTGTAGCAGCATCTTCGGTTCCTTGGTTATCTTCTGACCATGTTGGATGGAACAGGGTGCGTGGTAGGCTACAATTTGCGCTGGGTCACTTCGCGACTGATCAATAGGCCCAGCCTGATCAATCTCCAAACCGCCGATTTCTGTGAGGTACTCAGTTATATCACGGGCAAGGCCAGAGACCTTTACGGCCTTATCTGCCCACGCGGGATCATTGCGTAACATAAAACCATAGTCTTTTACTGTTGTGCCACAGCCAGAGGCATTGGTGATAATGGCATCCAGCCCCTCGCCTTCGATTTCAGCGCTCCAACCCGTGATTGCCGCTTTCACCTGTTGGTCCGCGGCGTGTTCCTTGCCCATGTGATGAACCAAAGAGCCACAACAGCCTACACCCTTTGCAATCACAACCTCGATACCAAGACGCGTGAGCAGCCGCACCGTCGCCTCGTTGATAGAGGGCGCAAGAACGGTTTGCGCACAGCCCGAAAGAAGGGCGACACGCCCCCGTTTGGTACCCTGAGCGGCAAAAGTTTGTGGTTGATCGACGACACTCGCCGCAGGCATGGTTTTTGGCGCGAGATCAATAAGCGCCCGTAACCGTCCCTTTAAAAACCTGCGCATAACAGGGGCCGACAAAGAAGCCATGTTTAAGGCAGCGCGAAACCAGAACGGACGTGGAATGACAAAGCTGAGCAAATTACGCAGGGACCGCTCAAACAACGGGCGCTGATAAGTTTCTTCGACGTGGGTTCTGGCGTGATCAACCAGATGCATATAGTTCACCCCGGACGGGCAGGTCGTCATACAGGACAGACACGACAGACAACGGTCGAGGTGTTTGCTGACTTGCTCGGTGGCGTCTTCATCACCCTCAAGCATGCCCTTGATCAGATAGATCCGTCCGCGCGGGCTATCCAGCTCATCCCCAAGCAGGACATAGGTTGGGCAGGTCGCGGTACAAAATCCGCAATGCACGCACTTGCGCAGGATATCTTCGGCCTCTGCAATATTGGGATCGGCGAGTTGGGCGAGTGAAAAGTTGGTTTGCATGACCCGCTCCTAAATATCGCCGAACATACGGCCAGGCAAATCGCCGTAAAGGCGACCGGGATTAAGAATGGCCTTGGGGTCAAAGTTCTCTTTCACCCGGCGCATCAGCATGTGTTCCCCGGTGCCAAGCGGATGATTGGGGACGTCTTGATCAGATGCGCCTTCTGGTGAAGTAAGCAGCGTGGCGTGTCCTGTGATACCTTCTAGGGCATTACGGAGCAGCGTTGCATTATCGCCCCCTGGAAAGGAGAGCCAAATCAACCCGCCGCCCCAGTCGTAAAAATACCGGGTGTCTGAGCCGAGGTTCAGGCTGTCGATATAAGCGCTGCCAGATTTGGGTGGCACTGAAATGCGCCAAACCGAATGATCTGAATTGCCCGCCAGAGGAGCGCCATCCCGCAGCTCTCGCCAGAGTGCACGGCTGTCTGAAAGATCGATAAGCTGTCCGTTACCGAAGTCTTTCAATAAGGCTTCGAGCTTTGCTACGCGATAACTCACGGAAGGGCCGTGGCCCTCGAGGCGTAGGGCTGTAGTTGCCTGATCGGACGGCAGGAGCTCTAATGTGGCGGCAAGGGCTTGCGGAATGTGGGCAGCAGAGGAAATCTCACAGGAAGAATTCAAGGCCTGCTTCATCGCCTCCATCGCCCGGTCGTCGTCTAAACCGTGGAGCAGATAGGTTTTCTCTTCGTTGGGGGCAGGCAGGACCTTGATCGTGATATCACTCATTACGCCAAGAGTGCCGAACGATCCCGCCATCAATTTCATGAGATCATAGCCAGTGACGTTCTTGACCACCCGTCCGCCGGACTTGAAAGTCTCGCCCCGTCCCGACACCGCAGAAAAACCCAGGAAGTGATCCCTAGCCGCGCCAGACTTTATCCTCCGCGGCCCCGACAGGTTACAGGCAATGGCGCCACCGATGGTGCCGGAGTTGGTATTGTCAGAGTTGGGCTGGCCTGAGAACAGAGGGCCATAGTCCAGCGGCTCAAACGCCATATACTGATTGTGCTCGGCCAAGGCGGCTTCAATTTCACTGAGCGGCGTTCCGGCGCGGGCAGAGAGCACAAGCTCTTCAGGCTCGTACAGGGTTATCCCGGTGAGCCCCGAGAGATCAAGTTGATGATCACAGGTGATCTTGCGCCCCAGTGATTTTTTACTGCCCGCGCCCAAGACCTCCAGCGTCTCTTCTTGCGCAAGCGCCCATTGAACCGCTTCTTCAAGCTGGGCGGCGTTATCTGGTTTTATATGGCTCATGGTATTCTCTCACGGGGCGACTTTATTATTGTTTTTGAGGACCTGCTGGCCCTTTAAGTAGACTTGGCGGTAGACCTGCTTACTGCAGCGTATTAGAAGCGTGGGATATCCGGGAAGGGAAGTTTGCCCTTATGGATATGCATGCGACCCAACTCAGCACAGCGGTGTAGCTCCGGAAACACCTTGCCCGGATTGAGCAGCGCCTTGGCATCAAAGGCACACTTCACCCGCAGCTGTTGTTTAAGGTCTACATCGGTAAACATCTCCGGCATCAGATCGCGCTTCTCAACCCCAACCCCGTGCTCTCCGGTGAGCACGCCACCAACCTCGACGCAAAGCTTCAGGATATCCGAGCCAAAGTCCTCGGCCTTCTCCAACTCGCCCGGGTTGTTGGCATCGTACATAATCAACGGATGCAGGTTGCCATCGCCAGCGTGAAAAACGTTGGCAACCCCAAGCCCGTAATGCTCGCTCATCTCCCGCATACGCTTGAGAACCAGCGGCAGCTTGTTGCGCGGGATCGTCCCATCCATGCAGTAGTAATCCGGCGTCAAACGCCCAACCGCCGGGAAGGCCGCTTTGCGCCCCGCCCAGAACAACTGGCGCTCTTCTTCGTTTTGACTGATGCGACTGGTGACAGCCCCGGACTTACTCGCGATATCCGACACCCGCTCGATGAGATAATCCACCTCAGCCTGCGGCCCGTCCAGCTCTACAATGAGCAAAGCCTCCACATCCAAGGGGTAGCCCGCGTTTACAAAAGCCTCAGCCGCCTGTATCGCAGGCTTGTCCATCATCTCCATACCACCGGGGACAATCCCGTCAGAAATAATCGCAGCAACACAATCACCGCCTTCTTCAGACGTTGGAAATCCAAGCAATAGAGCCCGTGCGGTTTCAGGTTTTGGCAAAATGCGCACCGTGACTTCAGTGACAACCCCCAGTAACCCTTCCGATCCCGTCATAAGGCCGAGAAGATCATATCCAGCGCCATCAAAGTGCTTGCCGCCGAACCTGAGAATGGTTCCATCGATGAGGACCATTTCGATGCCAAGAAGATTGTTTGTGGTTAGGCCGTATTTCAGGCAATGAACCCCGCCGGCATTTTCAGCGACATTGCCTCCAATGGAACAAGCTATCTGACTGGAGGGATCTGGCGCGTAATAAAAACCGTCACCTTCAACAGCCTTGGTGATACCGAGATTAGTGACGCCGGGCTGTACTACTGAACACCGGTTATCATAATCCACGTCGAGAATTTGATTAAACTTACCCATGCAAAGCAGAATTGCATCGGCTAAAGGCAAAGCCCCACCGGATAGAGAGGTCCCTGATCCACGCGGGACAACTTTGATGCCCTCAGCGTGGCAATATTTCAGAATTTCGCTTACCTGTTTTGTATTCTTAGGCAATACGGCCAGTAGGGGCGGTTGCCGATAGGCTGTCAGGCCATCAGATTCGTAGACCTTTAACTCTTGGGAACTGACGATCACCCCTTCCCCGGGCACAATTTGTCTTATGCTATGGGCGATTTCATTACGCCGCGCCAATATTGACGGGTCGGGATCGGGCATTCTCATCAGGTTTCTCCGGACTTTTTTATTATGCGCCTAGAGTTGCCGATGTTGCCCAAGAGGACAAGAAAACTTTCGGTGAGAATGTTTCATATTATTTGAGACAAAAAAGAAAAAACCGCTCTCTCTTACGAGAGGCGGTTTTTTTCTAAATCACATTCCGGCTAAAAGCCAGATTGTACAAGATTAGCCCTGACGCGCTTTAAAGCGAGGGTTCTTCTTGTTGATGACGTAAACCCGGCCGCGACGACGAACAACACGGCAGTTCTTATCGCGCAGCTTGGCAGTCTTCAGAGAGTTTACAACTTTCATGGTCCTACCTTTGGCAAAAAATGTGCCCGCTGACCGGGCTGTCGAGAAGCCCGGACAATATGTAAGGGCCTCTTAGATGTCAACCGCCTGATCAAACAGTGTGAAAACTGAGCGCTTCTATACGCACCTTTTTTCGGAATTAAAAGAGAAAAGAGTCTCTTTTTTGGATTCTCTTACCAATCAGACATCATCTGGGTCTGGGATTGGCGAATTGCGAGGAATCGATAGAGGCGTACAGCTCCGGATTCCATGGCATGCGTCCGACGCGCCCAAAGCTCTAACTCGGAAACCAAGACTTCTTCCATAGACTTGTCAGAGCCTTTTTCCTTAATTGAGCTCAGGTAATCAGACCACCCGCTTTTCACCATCTCAAGATAACGATCTGTCATATCTTCGAAGATTCGACTTTGGACGTTGCCCGCAGTAAAACCCTTTTCGTATTCCGTCTTGGTCCAAATTTGCACTGGACCGCCTTCGCCTTCCTTGAAGGCTGATAAGATCTTCTCATCGGGTTCGTCCGCGGCAACAAAATCTGTAAAAAGAAATTGTCCCCCGTCTTTTAAGGCACGACAGGTGTCCTTAAAGAACTGTTCTTTATTAAGAATGGTATAAAGAGATTCTTTTGAGAAAATACAGTCATAAGACTTAGGTTTGAATTCAAACTTTTCAGGATCAAAAGCGAGAACAGGCGCTTTTTTCGCCATACCGGCCATAGTCGAGAGCTCCATGCCTGCCTCAACCATCTCATGCTCACGTTCCATGCAAGTCACCCAGACACCAAATTTGTCTGACATCGCCCGACCTGTCCCGCCCAAACCAGAACCGATATCGAGCACATTTTTAGAAGGATCTAACCCAAACGGTTTAATTAGTTCTTCGATATACTCTTCGTCACCAGGCGTAGAGTTTCCCTCACCCCAGACATCTTGTAATAATTGTATTCGAAGATTTTCCCACTGATGACTATCAGCTCTTATATCGTGTTCTTTTACGACTGGCATCGGTGGAGTTTTGGGAACAACTCTTAACTCGTATCCGAACCACCAAGCACGCAGGCGATCTAATAGAGAGATCTCTCCCCTCATAACTTGGGTGCTGGTTGATTTAGCCATCTAAGCAATACTCCTTGTGCCAGGAAGGCTAACGTATAGATAAATAAACTACAAACGTTAACAGGCAACTCACCAAAACAACCGCTTGTCTAGCCGTTGTCCCCCTCAATTCACACTAATCTACGCCTTCTTTTTGGACGTTTCTATACATATTTTCCAATACAATCATTGCATTGAACATTTAGGGAAAGATTAATAACAAGAAAATTTTATGACTAGCAACCGTCAGTCTGGCCACCTTCGCGTAAAATAGAAATAAGAGATTTGATACGCGGGCTGTGAATAGCGATACGAGACAACTGCTCATCACTAAGAATGTTATCAAACATCAAAGGCTTATAGTTATAGTACACTTCGGCCACGATTACGTTATCCAACGGATTCAAAACCAAACCATTAGGGACATTCGCATCCGTCCCCTCTGCACCGACAACTCCTGGAACAATAAGGTTACCCGCCCCACATTGACGCCAATTAACCTGTGGCGGATCTTCCCCTGTCCCGCTTACCGAAGAAACAATAATAACACCGTTCGTTTGCATATCGAACGGATCAATTATGTATTCCGCAGCCTCAAAGAGCACATTCATTTCGGTAACCGACATACTTGAAGACTGCGTAACGAGATCACTAACCTCTGATGTTAATCGTAAAATTTTGTGATTTATCCAGACATAACGCGTCATCTCAATCACGCCAGTCAAAAAGATAACGAAAACAGGAAGAGCAAGAGCGAGTTCTACCAGAGCCACTCCCCGCTCACACTGACGCAGTTTTCGCAAGAGTCTCGCTAGGGAGAAAATTTTGATAGAGAAAAAATTTAGGCACTTAAGACCAGCCATCAGCAAGAAGCTCCACCACCATAAGGCTCGTTACGAACTGCAACACTTGCCTTTAATGTAAAGGTGCCGCTGCTACCAATAATTGGACTGAGAAATCCTGTAATGAGGCTCTTCTCATGTTCAACAGTATACAAAACAACTTCCGAACCATTTCCAGCGCCATCAAATCCTGCATCAGAATCCCAATTTCCGTTGCAATTCAGATCTGTAAATGATTCCCCAACATCATATGCATTGTTACCGTCTGCATCTACATAAGGTTCAGGATCCCCGATCGAATCAAAATCATCATAGACAAGAGTCGTCAATTCGCTAGCCTTAACAGTGACATACCCAGCGCCGTGATTATTAATGGTCTCAAGTATACGTTCTTCTTTAGACACCCCAGGTGAAAGATCCCCTGTTATTCCGTATCGGGCAGCTTCTCGTAACCCCCCTTCCAATAACATCGTACCGAAAAATATCCCGGCGAGATCGAATGTTCCGAGGATGAAGCTGAGGAAAATAGGCATTGCGAAGGCATATTCTACAGCAAATGCTCCCCGATCGCATTCTAGAAACGAGCTTTGTTTGGCTTTAAATTGACGAAAAAACTCTGACATCATTTTGAAACGCGAAGCTCTGAAAGTTCAGTGCCAATCTTATCAAAGGCCTCTTCCAAATCTGCTGCATTATCGGCTTTGAAGTAGTAGGGGGCGGTAGTTGCACTTGCCACAGATTTCATTAGGTTTGTTTCAACATGATACTCAACCACATAGATATCAACCCCGGTCGCCTTTATCTGAGCAGCGACGGCTTCAAGTCGCTCATCCATCTCGGATGTGTTAAGATTTCCCCTGTAGGCATCCCGAAAAGAACTCGTGTTCATACCATCCGTCATTATGACAATAGCACGACGAAGGTTACTTTTAGTACTTGCCTCATTGTAGGGAACTCCCGGCATAAGTGTACGCCAGGCCCAAACTAATCCCTGGGCAATCGTTGTTGTCCCTTCTGGATCATCAAGATCACCGACGGCTGATGTCGTTGTACTCTTCGTTCCAGTAAGCTTAGAAATTCCCCAATCCGGACACCGAACCGTATAGGAGTACCCATTCCCTGGATAGACAACTCTTTTGGGCATTGGCTCCCAAGAATCCCAGTCAACGCCACCAACATCGGCATCATATAAAAGGTGATCGGCATCATCCTCATCTCCGTTATCCGTATAGCGCGCATAGGCACAACCAACCCAATCGTCATCAGGCTCTGTTGTAAAAGGAACAGGGGAATTATTTGTGTACCAGAGACCGCCAATTTGTTGATTTAAGTCTGAATCATAATCTACGCCGCGATACGCAACGTTGACAGCTGCAGACCATGGCACTAGGCCAACCTGTAAATTTTCACTTTCGGTTTCTGCTCCAAACAGTTTATCCACGAGAACGTTGGCAGCAGCTTTCGCAGATGTCAGGCGGGTACCAGATCCATCGGAAGATCCCATAGATCCAGTTGTATCAATTGATATGACAACATCTAAGGGCGTCACGAGCCTGGTAACTTCTGCACTCGCAGCAACAGATACAGTGTCTTTCCCTAGAACTTGCATCAAGGTCGTATCAACGGTTGCAGAAGCTGATACCGTTACTGTTGTACCATTATTTTCGATAAGGGGTGTCGCGAGGGTTACATCAGCGCCCATAAAATCAGATGGAAAATTGGCGTCAAAATAATTCTCAAATGTACTCTGAAGCTTTGTCGTATCATCCGCGTAAGGGGCCGCAGCAAGAGCCGCGGCATCAAGTGCCTGGCTTAATCGCGCCTTAACGACATATCCACGCCCCGTATCAACACCCAAGCCAACCATCCCTACGACCGGGATAACAGCTAAACTGAAATTGAGAAGAATAGAGCCTCTTTCACACGCAGAAAAAGCCAGGAGCAAGGCTCTGGCTTTAATACTCAAGGTCGTTATTCTTGCGGCAATACCAAGAACTGATTTCATGACAAGCTCACCTCACACCTATGAGCCCCTAACATTTCGAACACGGCTTTATTCGGGGAATGCTTATCTGGCAACGGGGCAAGGTGAAGAATGTATCTGAATAATGGCACTTCTCCGCTTTGTTGAGTAGATTTAGGATTTCAAATAGAGCATAGATTGATTATCTGGAATGGATGATTGTCTAATTTTGAGTTTGAAGTATTCGGTATCCTTGATGCCTCTGGCTCGCTTACGGATCATTCCTATACTGACATTACCAGCCTCTATCCTGGCGCTTGTGAGCTTGTGTTTGGCGTAGTTGCAGATGCCCACACAATGTTTCCGTAGGGATTTCGCGAACTTTTTTAGATAGAGCATCTGTGACTGATCTGCTATCAGGCACCAACGTTCCAGTTGCTCCGCCATCGCCTCAAATGAAGCGGCACTCCACAGCAGCTGAAGCTGTTCTTTCAAGACGTAAAGTGCATTCAGGTTGCTATTGCTCTCCAGCAACCTTTGCAGCTTGTCACTTTGTTTTTCACTCAACTTATCCGCATTTTTGAGCAACAGATAATGTGTCCCTTTCATCAACTCTTTACCACTTGGATCGGCCTTTCTGAACTCAAGTCGACGCTGATTATGGATAGCTTTGCTGTAGTTTTTCATGACGTGGAAACGGTCAAATACTATGTCGGCCAACGGCAAGGACTCTCTGACAGCCTTTTGGTAGGCAGGCCCCATATCCATCGCTACGGCCTTTATTTTGCAGGCTGTATCTGGTTGCAGTTGTTTCAAAAACCTTGAAAAAACCTCGGCAGTTCGGCCTGCTTCAACCCAGATCAGATGACCGCCAACCATATCGTAGACCACCGTCATGTAGTCATGACCTTTCGCCCGGGCAACTTCATCTACACCAATATATTCCAAGCCAGTTAGCTCTGCAGGATCAAGCGTAGGGAGAGTTTCAATAAGGTATGCCCTGTCGATATTCTTGACCGTTTCCCATCGTATATCCAAATGTCTGGAAACCGCTTGAATAGACATATGCCGACATAATCCACTGATCAGTCGGCAAAATCGGTGAGTGAAACGGCACCCTTTATCAACAAAATCACACCCCTCAATGCGGCGTTCGCCCTTGTTAATATAAACCTGCGCCAGCTCAATCTCGACCACACAAGGATACCCAAAAAGGGGGATGTCGTTTACTTGTCGGCGGACATGCTGGTTGATGCTTCCCTTCTGGCCTGTAGCAGGGTCTATAGCCCTCCTACGCGCGTCTCGGCTGCAGTGAATGACAATCTTAACACCGCCGTCATCCAGTTTAATTTCATTTACACGTTGCCCTTTGAGGCCTAAAATATGCTGCGAGATGTTGATTGTCATATACCTGCTCTATGTAAAGTTATCAGAAACCATACATATCAACAGGTTACTTGGCGGTCGGCATCTTTTTCTACTCAACAAAGCGGAGAAGAGCCTGAATAATTAACAAAGGATTAAAGTTAACCCTTTAAAATATAAGCATAATTTAGATTTAATTTGACCTAAATTTACTATACGAATGAGAAAGATAATAAATACAGGGCAGTACTGGACTGCATAAGAGAAGTCCTAGAGAAATATCACGTTTACACTTAATTGAAGAAAATTAGCCGACTCTAATACCACCGCGTCATGCTATTTGTGACTGTTGCTGAATAAGTCACATAATCTGGCACCCCTGGTACAGCAGGTAGCATTAATAGATTATGCTGAATATTAATGAGTTCGGTTGTTATCAGTACCTTGTAACCCTCACTTGATCCAACGCCCCCAATATCTGCGATTTCATAGGTTACCTGGATGTTATCGGCCGTTAATCTTGGCTGGATGGTTTGAGCCTCGGCCAAAAGTGCAGCCATTGCATCACACCCAGCCCCTGTGCAAACCTCAATTCCATCAACTTCGAGATCAGCTTGATCAACCAAGGGAACTGAGAGTGTCATCAAACGGGCTACCCGCCTTGAAGCCTCATTCGACCTATGAAAATCAAACATCCAAATCGTAAAATCAATGATCAAGGCCGATAAGGCAACCAACGCAGGTAAAATCAGCGCAAACTCCACAAGAGCTACTCCACTTTCACTCTTTCGAAATTTCTTTAATAATTTAAAGACCGACATATGCTTGCTCATGACTAAGATTAAAAGAGAAATCAGAAACGCCAAAAAAGTCCCACAGTCCGGGTAACATTGGTGAGTAGGGAACATTTGCATTAACATTAACAACCGGAAGATCTGAACTCCCGAGTGCAGGATCCACACCGACCATCGTGTAAGTAGACGACGTCAATGTAAAAGTGCCACCTGTACCCCAACCCGGGACAAGTAAATCACCGGTACCATCAAGCGTCCCAGTTTTTACCAGATTTTCGACGGCGGTTAAATCACCAGCCGACATGGGTTGTTCGGTTTGAGAAGCATAAAAGGCGCCAGCTCTTAATCCCTTTTCGATAAGCGTTGCCTGACGGAGAGCAAGTCCGACATCAAGGACTATCGTCATCGTCGTAAGCAAGAACATCAAGCTTAACCCGAATTCAACTGCTGCCACCCCTTTATCGCATTGATAAAACCTACTCCAAAAGGCCAACATTAGCGTAATACTCCAATGAGTTCGTTACAGTTAAAGCACGGATGACTTCGCCGTAAATTGCAGCCTCCGGAGGATCAGAAACAGGCTCTGTTACAAAGACCTCGATAAAATTACCATGCGTTGGGTAAGATCCATGACCATGCACGTTATCAGCAATACACTGTAGCTGCGCAATTTTCATCACACGCCGCTGATCTCCGTTACTCGCAATGGTTTCACTGGGTACACCGTCAAAATTGGGATCATCCTCATTAAGTGGGTCAACCGCGACAGGAATATCCACACCCGGCGGGGTGACACGCACATATGAACCCGGAGGCGTACCGCCCGGATCGGGATAAAGCGTCTTTTTGCCATCCTTTAAATAAACCGCGCCCTGCTCATAGAGGTATGTCTGGTAACGACTGGCATCCGTTAAATCACCCGGTGTCGCAGCCCCTAAGTGTTTATCGTTCCAATAGGTATCGATATCCCAAACACCACTGCCTAATTTGGCATCCGGATCTGCGATCAAGTCATCATCGCGAGGATAAGCAATCACGTTGGGTGCCGGATAGGGCCAAGGATTACCGGGCATATCAAAACGAGAGTTGATACCGTCTTTTACTTTCTGGGTTTTTGAACCCGTTGCGGTCTCTACATCCACATCATAACATTCCAGCGGGTCAACAGCTGCCAACTGTTCTTCAATATCGTTTGCACCGACAGAACCATCAGGTAAGGCAAGAAGACCAAAATTACCTGGTGCCCATGAACTACTACTGTTATTTGGCTCTTTAAGCCGAACCTGGCGGCCATAATTTGCTGGTAATGCCAGAGCATCAGATGCGTTGGTCTCACCGAAATCACAAATCATCAGTGGCGGTGCTTCGCAAATCCGAATGTTTGAACCAGCTGTAGCAAAAGCATCCACAAGAGTTGAATCCTGGGTTGTTCCAGTAAAAGCGCCGAGCACAGGGGCCAACAGAAAGTTCACTTGCTGTGTATTTAATGTTACCCGCAAAAATTTTGCATCAATATCATCAGTCGCCGCCACGTCAGGATTTAATTCTGATAAAAAATCCACTGAGTATACAGGAAGCGCACTCCCCCCTGTAACACCACTGCGATCCAGCATGGCGTTTGTCGCTACAGCCAGGGCCCTGGCCTGAGCACCATCCCGACCATCAAGTTGTCGAGCGCCAGCCAATGCTCCTGCATCGGCTCTATGTTGCATTTCCGATTTAAGTAAAATTATTTGTCCGATATCTACAGCTAAGGCTCCCCCGCCTATAGCAATGGCCCCAAACATTGCCGTGTAAGCCAAAACTGATCCTTCGGTACTTTTCCAAAATTTGCTGAAGAATCGTGATAGCATTTCGTGACCTCATTCTATGATCAACTGCAACAACGATAATACACTTTTCTTAATAAAAATTAAAGTATTAGCATCAATGCAATGAAATTAATAAGCTAACAAATAAAGTTAATTCAACCATTAAGAACAATTTAAATTCAAATTAACGACATCAAAGCAAATTACTTACAATCATTTACTGCAAATTAAGATCCTAGATATTAACCATTTACTTGATAAAATGCCTAATACTTATGTTTCGCTCCAAAATTAATTTCTTTCATCCCTCTGAAAATTTCGAAAACTACAACCTTACTTAACTACATATTATTGCTGTGATTTCTTTGCAAAAGGCCTCCACCTTTGACACAGAAAAAAACAATAAACTGAAACCCGTTAAATAGGTTACAGAGCAAGTTTTGATAATCTTAGGAAATTTAACCTAGAAACTTATTAACCATAAGCCATGGCAACAGTATTTCTGCTCACAAACAACCTACAAAACCCAAAATCTGACTTGCATAACTAAAAATCGCACAACACAACTATAGGCTATATCGATTAAATTTCCCCTCAAGCTCTAAAAAGTAAGCAAGGTGAGTATTTCGAAAGACTTTGCTTGAACTCTAGCTATTCCTCTTTAGCCATCGACCTTATTTTTTTCAGAACTTTGAGAGGGTGTCGCGGGGAAAAGGTTCGTGGCTTCAGGGGTCAAATTTGTTGTCATAGCCACTGCCGGTATAGAGCTACTCACACTTGGTTGACCGCTCCAAAGACGGAAGAGAGCCGTGCTAACTGTAAGGGCTGATGTTATCGAAAGTAGGTAAAAAAGCCCTTCCGGGCCAAAGTGCTCAACAGCTACGGAACCAAGGGTAGGACCAAAAACCATACCCAACGCAAAAATCAAAACCAGCGTGCCACTCGCTGCAACCATCTGACTGGGTTTCAGATAATCATTCATGTGTGCCATACAAATTGAATAGAGCGGCAAAATAAGTGCACCTAACAACCCCACCAGCCCAAAGAGTAAAACGCTGCTATCAAGAGGGCTTTCCAGAGTTGCCAAATAATAACACACAGGAATAGTTAAGGCTGGCGCCCCCACAATCACAAACCGCCGATCCACCCGATCAGAAAGCTTCCCAAGAGGGAACTGGGCAAGCATGCCACCAAGTGTCAGAAAACCAATCAACGTCCCGATCGCACCACTGGAAAAGCCAATGGCGCCACCGTATAGGGCAAGGGCAACATAGAGTGCTCCTTGAGAAACACCATTCACAAAACTTCCTGTTAAGCCCATGGGGGAAAGCTTAAACAATTCGCTAAAAGTAATTCTCTCTGGCAATTCATAAGATGGTGTCGCGCTTGCTGAAATCAGCATCGGAACCAACGAAAGTGAAATGAGGATTGATACAAGAATGAAAAGGAAAATACCTTCAGGGCTAGATAGGTTTAACAGCAACTGCCCAATGGTCACCCCACCGGTCTGAATAACGAAATATATCGAAAGAAGACTGCCGCGAGTATTATTATCGGCACGACCGTTTAACCAACTTTCCGCAACAATATACAAACCAGAAAAACAGAACCCCGAGAGTAGCCGCATCGCCCCCCAGCTAAATAGATCGTAGGTTATGAGGTGAACAAGAGCAGCAACACTTGCCACGGAAGCCAAGGCGGCAAAAGTGCGGATATGCCCAACCCCTACGATTAGGCGCGGAGCTATCAGACAGCCCAACAAAGATCCAACAGGATAGGCCGATTGCATCAAACCAATCCCGGACGCACTAAAACCCAGATCATCTGCACGCAAGGTAAGCAAAGTTGCCAAAAGGCCGTTGCTGACCATCAAAAAAATCATCCCGATAAACAACGCCCATGACGATTTAATTGCTGTCCACATACTTCACCAACTCCCTGCATCTCAATCTCGATGACTAAAATCGTACTGAGTATTATTTAAACCTTATCCGCTCCGTTAATTTGAGCACTAATCCCCCTTATCACAGCTTTTCAAAATGACAGATAAAAAAATTACGGGATGAAGCAACTCTTCATTGAGTTCGCTATTAAATGTGACTATTGAATAATGAGTTGTTTAGGAGAATAAGCATGGAACTCTTGGCATTTATTGCCATCGCTTTTTGCGGATCGCTTGTTTCGTCCGTTTTTGGTCTGGGAAGTGGTTTTATTGTTCTCTCCTTCGGATCATTACTACTCCCCTTAAAAGATTGTATCGCGCTAGCGACTGTTCTGTTTACAGCATCAACCTTCACAAAAGCCTATATCTACCGTCATGATATAAACTGGCGACTTTCGGGAGTTATTGCCATTGGAAGCATCCCCTTTGCATGGCTTGGAGCCGAAACGCTTGCCACAATTGACCCAGCCCCATTAAAACCATTGCTCGCTGGTTTTATTATAGTGAGTGTGATCATTAATCTGCTAGGCCTGCGCCTAAAACTGCCACAGACAACATTGGTAGCTCTCTCAGTCTCTGCTGCTTATGGCTTTATTTCCGGCCTATTGAGCAGTGGCAACCCGATTAAAGCTCTCGCCATGGAGCGTATGGGATTCGAGAAGCAGGCTTTTATCGGCGCGATGGCAGCTACAGCCCTCGGCGTTAATATCACAAAGCTTTGGAGTTATTCCGACAATCAAATTTTAAGATCCGAACATCTACCTACAGCAATTGGTTTAATTATTATTGCGAT
Source organism: Kiloniella sp. (assembly GCF_965205715.1). Taxonomy (GTDB): domain Bacteria; phylum Pseudomonadota; class Alphaproteobacteria; order Kiloniellales; family Kiloniellaceae; genus Kiloniella. Next base: position 38,057 of record NZ_CBDBHW010000004.1, read on the forward strand.
TATTTCCGCACTGTTTGGAAAAAAGCTAATCCATCAAATTCCAGACGAGAAGTACAAACAAGGTCTTTCCGCCATCCTTATTATTTCTGCATCTGCTCTTATATTTAAGTCGTAAAACGATACACAGTTTAAGGTTTCACTTGATATCGCAACCACGTGCGCTGTAGGCTTTGCCTCCACAACGAGACGAATACCCCTCTTTTTAATGGATCTCTTGCAACAACATTTAATAGCGATGTGAGATATGCGGCATCTCAGCTTGTAAGAACGAAATACATTATCAGCATTACAGACATCGGAGAAAGACATGGACCCGTTTACGTTTAACACTTCGGCCAGCATTCAATTTGGTGCCGGACTGCTGTCAAAACTCGGGAACATCGTCAAGGACAACGTCGGCAACCGTATTTTACTGGTGACGGATCAGGGAATGCTCGCCACTGGCATTATCGACCGCAGCCTCGAAGCCCTTTCATCTATTGGGATTGAGGTCACGCTTTATAGCAATGTCCGTGCGGATCCCCCTGAGAAAATCGGCTCTTCTCCGCTTTGTTGAGTAGATTTAGGATTTCAAATAGAGCATAGATTGATTATCTGGAATGGATGATTGTCTAATTTTGAGTTTGAAGTATTCGGTATCCTTGATGCCTCTGGCTCGCTTACGGATCATTCCTATACTGACATTACCAGCCTCTATCCTGGCGCTTGTGAGCTTGTGTTTGGCGTAGTTGCAGATGCCCACACAATGTTTCCGTAGGGATTTCGCGAACTTTTTTAGATAGAGCATCTGTGACTGATCTGCTATCAGGCACCAACGTTCCAGTTGCTCCGCCATCGCCTCAAATGAAGCGGCACTCCACAGCAGCTGAAGCTGTTCTTTCAAGACGTAAAGTGCATTCAGGTTGCTATTGCTCTCCAGCAACCTTTGCAGCTTGTCACTTTGTTTTTCACTCAACTTATCCGCATTTTTGAGCAACAGATAATGCGTCCCTTTCATCAACTCTTTACCACTTGGATCGGCCTTTCTGAACTCAAGTCGACGCTGATTATGGATAGCTTTGCTGTAGTTTTTCATGACGTGGAAACGGTCAAATACTATGTCGGCCAACGGCAAGGACTCTCTGACAGCCTTTTGGTAGGCAGGCCCCATATCCATCGCTACGGCCTTTATTTTGCAGGCTGTATCTGGTTGCAGTTGTTTCAAAAACCTTGAAAAAACCTCGGCAGTTCGGCCTGCTTCAACCCAGATCAGATGACCGCCAACCATATCGTAGACCACCGTCATGTAGTCATGACCTTTCGCCCGGGCAACTTCATCTACACCAATATATTCCAAGCCAGTTAGCTCTGCAGGATCAAGCGTAGGGAGAGTTTCAATAAGGTATGCCCTGTCGATATTCTTGACCGTTTCCCATCGTATATCCAAATGTCTGGAAACCGCTTGAATAGACATATGCGGCTCTTCTCCGCTTTGTTGAGTAGAAAAAGATGCCGACCGCCAAGTAACCTGTTGATATGTATGGTTTCTGATAACTTTACATAGAGCAGGTATATGACAATCAACATCTCGCAGCATATTTTAGGCCTCAAAGGGCAACGTGTAAATGAAATTAAACTGGA
>NZ_CBDBHW010000005.1:0-49080 GCF_965205715.1 Kiloniella sp.
GAGAAGAGCCAGAAAATCATCCTTGAAGCCACAGAAGTTGCAATTGAATGTGGTGCAGAAGGTATTGTTGGTCTGGGCGGCGGCTCTTCCCTTGATGTCGCCAAGCTCGTCGCCTTGCTCGCTCCCGGTAGAGAAAAGCTGGAGCAAGTATATGGTGTAGGCAATGCGAAAGGCCCACGCCTGCCTTTGATCCTTGTACCCACCACTGCAGGGACAGGATCTGAGGTTACTCCGATTTCGATTGTAACAACGGGAACCAATGAAAAAATGGGCGTCGTTTCGCCCATACTTTTACCCGACATTGCACTCCTGGATCCAGAGCTAACACTCGGCTTGCCCGCACACATCACTGCTGCCACAGGCATCGATGCCATGGTCCATGCCATAGAAGCTTATGCCTCTGCCAACCCCAATAACAATCCAATCTCGCGAAATCTCGCAAAAGAGGCGTTACGCCTCATGGGAGCTTCCTTGGAGAAAGCCGTGCACAATGGTGCCGACATAGACGCGCGATCTGACATGCTTTTGGGATCCATGCTTGCGGGACAAGCCTTTGCCAACTCACCCGTGGCCGCAGTACACGCTTTGGCTTACCCTCTTGGCGGGCATTTTCACATACCACATGGGCTCTCAAATGCACTGGTTCTTCCCCATGTATTGGAGTTCAATACAAAAACCGCGCCTCAACCTTATGCTGAAATTGCCCCTTATGCCTTTCCTGAACTCACCAAATTAGAGGGGAAAGAGTGTGCGGAAGCCTTCTGCCAGTCTTTGGCTGCGCTTTCAGAGCGCTGTGGATTGCAACAAACTCTGCGCGAGATGAACATATCACAGGACTTTTTACCAAGGCTGGCAAGCGATGCGATGAACCAATCCAGACTGTTGGTCAACAACCCAAGAGAGCTTAGCGAAGCGGACATACTTTCGATCTACCAAGCCGCTTGGTAAGCTTTGCCCGCGTCGGAAAATATCGGGGTAATTCTGTAATTTAAATATTGTCTGGCATGAATAGAGACTGATTGTTTCGAGCCTGTGTCATAATCTTCTTTTCCAGCTTACGCACACTTGCCAAACGGCGAAGCTCCAACGGAGTTTGCAGCCAATAAGAACGTGTGAAGCTATACTCGCTCGTAAATACCGGAATCAAACGAGGGTCCTTACAGGCCATGTAATAGGCTAACACGCCAAAACCGCCTCCATTGGCAACAAACTGCTGTTGGGCATTAAAAGTTGAACTCTGGAACTGATTATTCAGATTACTTTTGATGTACTTGTTAAAGCTCAAATGCTCGGTATAGAGAATATCATCGACATAACTCGCAAAAGGGGCATTCAATATTTCATCGGCATTTGTCAGGTCGATATCATTGGCTTCAATAAATCTTTTGGACGAATAAAGATAGAGTTTATAGTCCGTAATCTTACGGCAGAAGATATTCTTATTCGCGGCTTCTTCGAAGGTTATGTATAGATCCACCTCTCTCTTGAGGAGATTGTGGGTCAGTGGAACCGGTAGTAGCTCAACTGTTAGACCTGAATTATCAATAAGAAACTCTGTTATCTGCTCTGCAAGAAAAGAGTTCCCAAAACCATCCGGAGCACCGATACGAATGTTTCCCGACAGAGATTGCCCCGACAACTGAGCGCGCTCTTTTGCAAGCTCTGATATATCTTCCATTTGTTGAGCGAGGGGCAAAAGATTCTCCCCCACGTCGGTTAGGTGGTAACCACTTTCATCTTGCTCAAACAGCTTCACTTCAAGCGCGTTCTCTAGCGCTGAAATTCGCCGCGCCACAGTGGTATGATTGACACCAAGCCGCTTGGCAGCAGTCAACAATCGTCCTTTATGTGCGACCTCAACAAAGTAACGAAGATCATTCCAATTTAATTTATCTGTTATCATATGTGCAAAATAGCACACTTAAATTCAAAAATGCACATTTTAATGATCATTAATAAGCATCACTGTCATGCGGTGAAATTGATCGTGCATCAAGTTGGCCAAATTAAACATCAATTATAAGCTGCCAATTTCAATCAAGCACGACATCAAAAAGAGTTTAGGGTTGGGGTTAATTGCTAAAAAGAACAAGTCAAAATCAATGAAGAATGATTCCCAAATTAAGAATCTTGGAACATTCGATTATGTAATCGTCGGAGCCGGCAGTGCGGGATGTGTTCTGGCCAATCGCCTGTCAGAAGACCCGAATATTAAAGTCGCCCTCCTCGAAGCTGGCGGCAAAGACAATTACATGTGGATACATATCCCTGTCGGCTACCTCCATTGTATGGGAAACCCTCGCACCGACTGGGGCTTTAAAACGGAGCCTGTTCCCGGGCTTGGCGGACGTTCCTTGAACTATCCACGCGGACGTGTTCTCGGCGGCTGCTCTTCAATCAATGGCATGATCTACATGCGAGGTCAGGCTCAGGATTATGACCAATGGCGTCAGTTCGGAAACCTGGGTTGGGGTTGGGATGATGTCCTCCCTTATTTTCTCAAGTCCGAAGATCAACAAGCAGTACCCGCAGATGACATGCATAGCGAAGGCGGGGAATGGCGGGTAGAAAAGCAACGCTTACAATGGGATATTCTCGAAGCTTTTCGTGATGCTGCAGAAGAAGCTGGTATCCCCGCAACCAACGACTTTAACAGAGGCGATAACGAGGGCTGTGGATACTTCCATGTGAACCAACGGCGGGGGTGGCGCTGGAACACGTCCAAAGGCTTCCTCAGACCGGTAAAAAATCGTCAAAACCTAACAGTCTTCACACATGCCCAAGTCAAAAAACTACGCATAGAAGAAGGCCGTGTGATCGGAGCCGACTTACATTTGGGAGATAAAGACGCCCGCATAAATGCAACAGGAGAAGTCATTCTTTCTGCTGGTGCAATTGGTTCACCACAAATTCTTCAGCTCTCAGGAGTAGGTGAAGGAGAAAGTCTGAGAAATAACGGGATTAGTCCGGCACATGAGCTAAAAGGCGTCGGGAGAAACCTTCAGGACCACTTACAACTGCGGTGCATTTACAAAGTTGACGGAATAGCAACCCTTAACGAACGCGCCAATAGCCTGCTTGGGCGTCTGGGTATCGGGCTTGAATACGCTTTATCGCGTAGCGGACCAATGTCTATGGCACCTTCCCAACTCGGCGCATTTGCCAAGACAAGCCCTGCCTTTGAAACTGCAAATGTAGAATTCCACGTTCAACCGTTATCTCTTGATAAATTTGGTGACCCACTGCACGACTTCCCGGCCTTTACAGCAAGCATTTGCAACTTGAGGCCAGAAAGTCGAGGGCACATCTGCATCAAAGGCCCAGATCCCTTTACCCATCCAGAAATTCAACCCAATTACCTCTCCACTCCGGGGGACCGGCAGGTCGCAGCAGATTCTATCCGGCTTGCCCGTAAAATTGCCTCCCAGCCCGCCTTACAAAAATATCACGCAGAAGAATATCTACCGGGCTCAACCGTCGACGGAGACGACGATTTGGCAAAAGCGGCAAGTAAAATTGGAACAACCATCTTCCACCCCGTAAGCACCTGCAAAATGGGATCGGATGACATGTCGGTTGTAGATGATCGCCTCCGAGTACACGGTCTTCGGGGACTTCGCGTCGCCGACGCATCGATTATGCCAACGATTACCAGCGGCAACACCAACTCCCCTGTAATCATGATTGCCGAAAAAGCCGCAGACATGATTAAAGCGGACAGAAATTTATAAGACCCACTCAAAATTGACCACAAAACTCAAACGAGAAAAGGAGCTTACAGAAACCAAACAAATAAAATCAGCACATAGGCTTGGGGCACTCATTCCTATTTGCTGAGTAAAGTAAGAGGGAAGCTGAACGGCGAAATGATACGATAGAAAAAAGAGAATTATCCAGACAGGATCAACCTGTTCTTGGCGTAACCATCATTCGTCACCTACCAAAACAGTCCCCTTCATCACTGAATACGTTAAGCAACCGCTCTGTTGCCGTTCATTTAGACAGAGCAGTAAGCGTAATTTATTTTTGAACCTCTAAGGGAGGCATCCTATGTCCAAGATTAAAAATTTACTCCTATCTGCAGCAATAGCTACGGCAGGATTTTCTACGCTCGGCACGGCCCAGGCCGACGATCTACGCTGGAAAATGCCTGTTGCATTCTCGACAAAACTTCCAGGCCTTGGGTCACCAGCTGCCTGGGTTGCTGATAAAATTACCACGGCCAGTGACGGCTCTTTGAAGATCAAAGTATATGAGCCCAAAGAACTACTTCCCCCTTTTGAAATATTACAGGCTGTATCCGATGGCAAAGTCAGCGCGGGCTATACCTGGATCGGATATGACCAGGGTAAAGTGCCTGCCCTTCCTCTATTTGCGGCAGTTCCATTTGGCCTGAAGCCCCCAGCATTTGCCGGCTGGTACCTTTATGGTGGTGGCGAGCAAATGCTACAGGAAGTTTATGCCAACAAAGGCTTTAACGTCCACGCGCAGCTTTGCGGCATCATCGGTCCAGAAACTGCAGGTTGGTACAAACAACCAATTACAAGCCTGGAAGACTACAAGGGTATGAAAATCCGCTTTGCAGGTCTTGGCGGCAAGGTCATCGAAAAACTTGGCGCTTCCGTGACCATGTTACCGGGTGGCGAACTGTTCCAGGCCTTGGAAAAGGGCACAATTGACGCAACCGAGTTCTCTATGCCGGCAATTGACCAGATCCTTGGTTTTAATCAGATCGTGAAAAATAACCTGTTTCCAGGTTGGCATCAGCCTTTCACAGCCCAGTACATGTTGATCAACGGCGACGAATGGAAGAGTACAACACCAGCTCAAAAAGCGTTGATTGAATCAACCTGTACAGCAGGTGTGCTTCGTGGCCTAGCTGAAGGCGAATACAAAAACGGTGCTGTTTTGACCAAACTAGCCGCTGAAGGTATCAACGTTGGCAAGATCCCAATGCCAATTTTGAAGCAGCTAAAAGGCATCACCAATGAAGTGCTTGCAGAAGAAGCTGCTGGCGATGCCGATTTCAAACGTGCATTGGAATCACAACAAGCCTTCCAGGCTGAATATGTGATCTGGGATGAGCATGCCTACCTGCCAACTGAGCTTATCAAGTAATTCATAAGCTTATAATACTGATAAAGTGTCGTGCGTAGACAGCGTGTGTATGGGAAAGAATTGACATGGAAGAAAAATTTCGGAAAACCGGGGGACACCCTCATAGTTTAACCGATATAGAGCATGAGATCATTCACCATACCGAGCTGCCTCGCACAGCACTTTCAGATAATCTTGACGCCCTGGTCAATCGAATAGGAATCCTGTTTTCCTGGTTATGGGTTATAACCGTAGGTGTCATTCTATATTCTGTTATCGCGCGGTACGTATTCTCCCAAGGTTCCGTGATGCTGGAAGAAGTTCAGTGGCATCTTGCGGGTGCGGCCTGGTTGGTCGGGCTTTCCTATACCCTGGTTCACGACGACCATGTACGGGTTGATGTCTTGCATGAACGGTTTTCACTTAAAACCCAGGCTTGGCTCGAACTTTTAGGCATTTTGCTCCTCTTAATGCCCTTCCTTGTCATCGCCCTATGGGAAGTTATCCCCTATGCCATGAGCTCTTTTGAGCAGGGAGAACGCTCCCAAGCTCCTGGCGGCCTCCCCATGAGATGGATTATGAAATTTTTCCTTCCCTTTTCAATGGGTTTATTAATCGTGGCAGCTAGTTCACGGCTATTAAAGGTAACGGCTTTGCTCTTCGGCTTTCCGCATCCAGTGAGTTCTAACGGCGGCACGCCTGAAGGGGAGAAATAAACATGGAGATTACAACAATCTTCGTCATCGGAATGTTTGCAACATTCGGATTTCTACTATTTAGCGGCTTCCCAGTTGCCTGGGTATTGGCTGGGACGGCCGTTATTTGGACCTTTATTGGTATCGTTTCTGTCGAACAGTTTGGCGCGGATCTTTGGTTTGACTGGGGAAGTTCAATTGGCCTCGTCCCGGAACGACTGTGGGGATTAGTCGGCAGTGAGACCCTGGTCGCCCTGCCCATGTTCATATTTATGGGCATTATGTTAGACCAATCTGGAGTTGCCGAACGTTTGATGACCAATATGGTAAAGTTATTTGGTGGCGTTAGAGGTGGCTATGCCGTAACTGTTATTGTAATCGGTGTCCTTCTTGCGGCGACCACAGGCATTATCGGCGCATCCGTTGTCCTCCTTGGTATGCTTTCTCTACCGATTATGATGCGCAGTGGCTATTCGAAAGAATTAGCAGTTGGCACCGCCTGCGCCACGGGCACGCTCGGCATACTTATTCCCCCTTCCATCATGCTTGTTTTGATGGCTGATCGCTTGGCAACACCAGAAGCTTCAGTTGGCGATCTTTTCATGGGCGCGTTCTTTCCGGGGATTATGCTCGGAGCAATGTATGTCACTTATGTATTGGTTTTAGCGTATCTAAAACCGTCCGTTGCGCCTGTTATGGAAGACCGAGCTAAGGTTGACTGGTCTGTCGCCTGGGACGTTGTAAAAGCCGTACTCCCAACGGCAGGACTTATCCTGCTCGTTCTTGGATCAATTTTTGCTGGAGTAGCAACCCCAACAGAAGCATCGGGTGTTGGTGCAGCAGGGGCAATGGCACTTGCCGCTGCAAACAAGCGCCTTAGTCTTAGCGTAATAAAAGACACGCTTTATTCCACCACAAAAACAGCGTCTTTCATCTTTGCCATTTTTGTCGGGGCAACCGCTTTTTCGGTTGTCTTGCGCGGTCTCGGCGGGGATGAGGTTATTGCTGACGCCCTTACCGGATTACCCTTTGGGCCTGATGGTGTCCTGATAACTATTCTGTTTATTGTATTTCTGCTGGGCTTTTTCCTCGATTGGGTAGAGATCACCTTGATCATCCTTCCTCTGGTTGCGCCAGTTGTTCAAGGACTTGGTTTTGATTTGGTTTGGTTTACCATTTTGTTTGCCGTCTGCCTGCAAACATCATTTCTCACCCCACCTGTCGGATTTGCCCTGTTCTACATTAAAGGTGTCTGCCCTCCCGAGATTAAAGTTACGCATATCTATAAAGGGGTCGCACCATTTATCCTGCTTCAAGTGCTTGGCCTTGGGCTTATATATTACTTCCCTCAAATAGTGACATGGTTGCCAAATATTGCCTACGGCAACTAACAAAACGAATAGAAACCCCTAAGTATCCACTTGGGGGTTTCTTTTTAGCTGAATTACCCGTTACCCATATTCCTTAAATATTGCCCTCGTTTGTCTTTCAACAAATGTCATGAAATAAACCATGTCGAGAAGGTTACTAAGTCGAGATCTCCTGTCTCCTAGATTTTCAAAATAGAAAATCGCCCCATGAGCTATAAACTATCCAAAAGATTCAATCCAGGTATTGAAAAATCTCCTGCACCCCGATATTCTCGAAAAGGCTTTATTTGCAAGATAGTTACACAATCAAACGGGGAAATATATTTAATGGATACTTAAGAGTGTTACTGTATATTAACTCTAATTTTTTTATGACTATCCAAAACGTTCTACATATTTAGTTCAGTCTGATTGGCAACATCTTCTCGAGGATAAGACATAATGCCCAGCTTTGATAATCATAGTAAAAGACGCTTCATCAACTTTGTACTTGCTCTCTTAGTTACCTCATTCTGGGTTTTAGCACCTCAGACATCTAATGCAGAGCCTATCGTTTTGGTTACAGGAGACTACCCCCCCTTTGATATGCAAAACTCTTCAGACGGAAAACGTGGTTTTGATGTCGAGGTTGCAGAAGCTGCATTCAAGGCTGTAGGTCTTGAGGCCCAGACGTCCTTCGTACCTTGGAAACGCGCAATGGTAATGATTGAGAAAGGTGAGGCAACCGCAGTCATAACCTGTGCCTACAGAGAGGAACGAGCCTCTTTTGCGATTTGGTCTGATCCCATCAGTGAAGCAAGTGTAACCTTTGTAATTCGTAAGGACCAAAAGGACTTATCTCTTGAAGGAGTTTCAAGTCTTCAGCAACATACCGTGGTCACAGTTAGTGATTATGCTACGGACAAAGAATTAACTGGCCTAGGCATTCCCCATGAAAAAGTTAACTCTATGAAAGAGGGCCTGTTGGTGGTCGCCAATGGTAACGCTGAGGTTTTTTACGTGGGAACCGAAGCTGCAAAATTTGTGGCTCAGGAAAACGGTTTGTCTTCAAAGTTAGATTTTCTTCCGGTTGCAGGTGCAAAAATAGTCCCGTTTCATATTTGCCTGAGTAAAGAGTGGCCCAACTACCAGCAAGTGAATGACCAGTTCAATGAAGGACTGAAAATCATTCGCCAGAATGGTGAGTTCGCACGAATACGGAGTAACTATGGGGGTTAGCACTCTTCGCAGTAAGTTACTTGCCGTTCAGATTATAGTCGTTTCTTTAGCATTAGTTCTGTTCTTTATCTTTATGGAATACAATCGATATCGGGTTCTCGAGGAAGAGTTATCCGAGCGATTTGAAAGTATTGCCGACAGTCTTGTTGCCCCAATTGCAAACAGTGTGTGGAATTACGACCTCCAAACCCTGCAAATTGCCCTCGCCCCCCTTAGTTATAATCCTGGTTTCGTTACCGCTTATATAAAGGACAACGATGGAGACGTATTAGCATCCTATGGCGAACAACAAAATCTAACCTCCCCTGACCACATTTCTATTCTTAAAACATTAGAGACTTTACGGTTTGGCAAAGTTAAAACCGTCGGAACACTTCAACTTATCTACAACAAATCTGTTAACAATGAGCAGATGCTCAAGCATCTGCTCATTGATGGTCTGATACTGTTAATCATTGCAGGAGTCCTGTTGTGGGTTACGACCTTCACTGTACAGCGGCTGATTGGTGTTCCTTTGCAGCGGTTAATCCTCTCCATTCAAGATGCAAAATCCAGTAACAAGCGTCAACAGGTCGACTGGTCTTCCAAGGATGAGATTGGCTATCTGGTACAGGCCTATAACGATTTGCAAAAAAAACAGATCGCCTATGAGAATGACCTGCAGAAGTCAAACAAGGCAAAGTCTGATTTTATCGCGAATATGAGTCATGAACTGCGCACCCCCTTAAATGCCATCATCGGTTTCTCACAAATGATGACCCATCAGACTTTTGGGGAACTTGGTGATAAACACTATGAGCAATATGCAATTGATATTGAAAAAAGTGGGCAACATTTGCTCGAGCTCATCAACGATATTCTTGATATCTCCAAAATTGAGGCGGGTCGATTTAAACTGAGAAAATCCAAAGTTGATCTCAACGGCCTGATCGAGAGTACGATCCAAATGGTGAAACCAGAATTGGGTGAAAAACAGATTGAAATAACCACAGACATAACGGCCAATCTGCCGCAATTAATGCTTGATCAAACGTCGATTAAACAGGTCTTACTCAACCTCTTGTCCAATTCCATTAAATTCACTCCTAACCATGGAGAAATTAAGATCAAGGCAGGCTATAGCAACCACAATCTAATGATATCAGTTGATGATACAGGCTGCGGTATTGCACATGAAGATCTAGAACGGGTACTGAAACCCTTCGAACAAGTTGGGGATGTTTATCACAAGGAAAGGGAAGGTACAGGCCTCGGCCTATCAATCTCCAACAAGATTATGGAACTTCATGGCGGCACTCTCGAAATAGAAAGCAGTCTAGGAGTAGGTACGACCGTTTCCGTTTACTTTCCCAAAAACCATCTGTCACAGGTTGCATAATCATTACGGTTGAGCCTTCGAACAAATTCAAAAGAATTTATACGTGCTCAACGACAGTGCTCTGAGCATCAAACAAAAAAACCATCATCGAAAAAATGATCTAGAATCTTCAGATCTAAATACCGAAATTATGCAGAGATGAATAAAAGAAAAACCCCAAGGTTTCCCTTGGGGTTTTCATGGTGGGCGCAGAAGGGTTTGAACCTACGACCCCTTCGATGTCACCGAAGTGCTCTACCGCTGAGCTATGCGCCCTCTACCCGGTGGGTTTCCCCGTCCGGTGAGAGGGAAATATCAAACTGTCAGATGTTTGACAAGCCCTTATAAAGAAGTTTTCGACAATAGTTATACTCTAATCCATTACCGCCTGGAACCGGACAGCACTTTATTTACCTGTAGGACCAATTCTTTGAGGTGAAATGGCTTCGACAACACAGCGACTTCACCAAAAGCTCCTTCAGCTTCGCTCAACACGACCCCGGAAAATCCGGTAATAAACATTACTTTAATTTCTGGTTGGAATTGCCGCGCAGTCTTTGCGAGATCAATACCGTTTTTTTCGGGCATGACAACATCTGTTAAAACCAAATCAAAACGATGAAAGGAAAGCGTTTCCTCAGCCTCGAGCCCATTTGCAGCAGAGATTACTTTATGCCCCGCACGCTCGAGGGCATGGTGCAGATAATACCTTAGGTTATCATCATCTTCCGCAAGCAATATATCAGCCATTACCCATCAGCTTTTCCAAACCAATATCTTTATGCAAAATTTTACAGTCCCTTATTGGGTTATACCAAAGACTATAGTAACCTTTCTTTATGGACGCAGCACCATGTGAATATTAACAATTAGAGAATTCATGACTTTAGATTTCAAAGAGATGATAGATAAACGTCCAGCAACTTCTGCCTCTATAAAGGAATCTCATGAAGATGGTGTGGTAAAAGAAACCGAATCTTATCGTCTTCATTTACCAAAAGAACACACCCTCCCTGTTGTGCTTTCCTCTCCTCATAGCGGAAATAACTACCCAACCTCTTTCGTTGAAGGTTCTCGGTTGGACAGCCACAATTTGAGGCGTTCTGAAGACAGCTTCGTAGATGAGCTTTTCCAAAATGCCCCTAAACTTGGCGCTCCTCTGCTCTGTGCCCTTTTCCCCAGGGCATTTGTCGATGCAAATAGAGAGCCCTTTGAGCTTGACCCTCATATGTTTGAGGATGAACTGCCGAGTTATGTGAATACAAACTCGCCGAGAGTAGCGGTTGGGCTTGGAACAATCGCCCGAAATGTAACCAGCGACACACAAATCTACAAAGACAAACTCACCTTTGCTGAAGCTAAAGAACGCATTGAAAAATATTATTGGCCCTATCACCAAACTTTGCGACAGCTCGTTGATGCGACAAAACGAAAATTCGGTTATTGCATTCTGATTGATTGTCATTCAATGCCGCACCTATCCACTCAAGCAACAAAAAACAATCCAAAGCCGCCTAAGGTCGATTTTGTTCTTGGTGATCGTTTTGGCAAATCCAGCTCAAGCGTGATCAGCAGGACATTGGAATCAATTCTTAAAGAAAATCACTACAGAGTGCTAAATAACAACCCCTATCCAGGCGGCTTTATTACAAAACATTATGGGGAACCGGCATTGGGGATCAACTGTCTTCAAATTGAAATTTCGCGCCATTTATATATGGATGAAGAAACAATTGAACAGCGCCCTGAAATAGGTTTGATAACATCCCTAATGGATCAAATTATCCGCGGGGTCGGGGCAATAGAATCATCATCGCTCGATTATTAAGTTTCCCTATCAAACCATAGCCACGAAGATGACTTTGCCCTTTATGGCTTAAACCTTACCCAATATTCCTTAAGAGTAACAAGCATATTGACAATCAAAATGGCAATAACTGCCTGCCGTTTTCTATTTGGTAATAAATATATCCCTAAAGACGACCTGTTAATATTTCTTTCACCTTAATCATTGCAATTCCACCTGACATTACGCTGCGATGTATAAAATTATTTTTAAGCCCGACACCTCACCCCCCCTACCATTCAGAAGAAAAACCATCTCGTCTTAAGCGTTTGTAATATGAGCAACAATTGTTCCTGCACTTAACGAAAACTCTGACAATTCCTATCTTAACAATTCTCTTCACCCCTCAAAAAGGGAGGGGGAAATATCATTTTAATATGCTGAAGACATTCCATTGGCCTTGATTTTGCAACACTCCAGTAAACCCAAAACCCAGGAGGAGAAAATGTTAGAATATGAGCACCGTCAGGATTTCCTCATCCGTAAGAATCATGAACCGGTAAAAATATTGGCCATCAAGGAAGGTGAAGCGACCAGTTACATCAATCGCGTAACACGACGCTTTCCCCAAGAAACATGGGAAATTCTTCCGCGAATGCTCCCGATCCAAACCGATTGAGAACATTATTCCCTATTCCGATTATGACAATGTCTATGCCTCACATCTTGGCATAGACATTGCTTAGGATAAGGACGGAGAGGAGAAGTTTATGTTACCCCGCAAATTAATACTGTCTATCAGCGCTGGTCTTTTGGCTATCACATTGACGAGTCAAAATGCACTATCCCTTGAATCTCAAGGTGATAGCGATATATGCGCGGGTATTATTACAAAAGTAGAAATGCGGAAAGTAATCCCGCTTCATCTTCTTCGTGCCATATCATTGGTTGAATCAGGAAAATGGGACAAAGACAAAGGTGCAAGAGTTGCCTGGCCCTGGACAGTAATGGCTGAAGGAAAAGGCAGATATCTCCCCTCTAAAGAAGCTGCAATCAACGAAGTCCGTATGTTGAAGGCAAAGGGCGTAAGAAATATCGATGTAGGCTGCATGCAGGTTAACCTACATCACCATGCCAAAGCTTTTAGCTCACTAGATGAGGCCTTTGATCCCTATAAAAATGTTGAATATGCCGGACAGTTTCTGGTTAATCTTCGTAAGAGATCCCCATCATGGACCTCTGCAGTTGGAAGATATCACTCTTACAACCAAGAATTCAGCACACCCTACAGACGTAAAGTTTTAAAGGCCTGGCGTGATGAAAAACACCGCCTAAATAAAGAAATGCGAGTGGCTGCCCTGAAAGCCAAGGCACAGAAAAAAGAGGCACAAAACACAATAAAAGCCCGAAAACCTGGTGCCATTCCAGTAACCAACATCAAGACCGAGATTAGCCCTGAGCTCATCAAAACGCTTCCCAAATCTAGCCCCAGAAAGAAGAGCTCAACTACGAAATTACATCCTCGGAGTGAAAGCAAAAATCTCGCTATAACGGACACGCAATCGCCTAAAACCGAGCCCCTCTCTATCGAGAATCGTTCGATTGCAACCCGGTTATTTTTCCAGGCAAAAAACCAAGAATCCTAAATCTATAAAACACGTTCGATCGCTTCAAGTATGACATATGCGACACTCTCTGGAGACAGATGAGCCCTTCCTCTTTTAATTTACTGCAATTTATATTCAGGCAATTGACACAATCCCTGTTCCTCAAGTAACGTTTCCTAAATCGCGAGGTTCCCCCTATGGGATGAAAAGGGAATTTGGTGACGTCCAAAAGACTGAATCCAAAGCTGCCCCCGCAACTGTAAATGGTTAGATACTGTCATGTTACCCACTGGTCTTACAGATAAGATCGGGAAGGATAGACAAGTATTGATGATCCATGAGCCAGGAGACCTGCCATCGCATTGTTCAACCACTAACCCGGGCGGGGTGCACCGGAGGAGATATAGCGATGCCGACTATTACTACTGACGTCAGTCTTTCTGATAAGTTTTCTCATTCCAAAATCAATGACGACCCTAAGTCCATTATCCACCAGATGGTGATGATGGATAGTCTTAAAATACCGCCAGCCGAAGATGCTATCCTGGCCTGGATACTAAGCCTTCCCAATGAGCTCGATCCTGCATTAGCAGCTAAACGTTTATTGAATAAATATGAAGACCTGGTTGCCAAGTCCAACGAAGGTGCCCATAGAACTCTCGGATTTTTAAGACAAACAGCAGAATATCCTCAAGAACGCTTGACGAATTGTCGTCGCAATTCCAGGAGCCGCCGGAGGTATCATAACTAACAGGTCCGACCTCTAAGACTAGATTTATCCAGAGGCTTTCCAACCACAAAAAGGCTTGTTGGCCAATCCTCTTTACTGAGAAAAAACATGTGGGGCCGCCCTTATTATTGGACTATAACAAGGACGGCACCCCGGTGTGGCAAGACACACTTTTTCTTTGAGACGATAGACCCAGCAGGCTTTTTTTTGACCAACCAATATAAACGCATCCTAACCCTTGCAACCCCTCTGATCATTTCAAATTTGACTGTCCCTCTACTAGGTGCAGTTGATACGGCGGTGATGGGACACCTGCCCGATCCTGCTTATATCGGTGGTGTTGCAGTAGGAAGCACAATTTTCAGCTTCTTGTTCTGGGGGTTTGGCTTTCTCAAAATGGGCACAGTCGGGTTTACCGCTCAGGCATTTGGCGCCGATAATAAAGATGAACAACAGGCATCCTTACTTCGCCCGATTGCGCTTTCCATTGTACTTGGGTTCTTATTAATACTCTTCCAAATCCCTTTACTAATGCTTTGTGTTGACTTGATTGACGGAAGTCCACAAGTGCGGGCTCTCTCATTAGATTATAGCTACATCAGGATTTGGAGCGCCCCGATCACCCTTGCAAATTACGCGGTTATCGGCTGGTTGATCGGCAAAGGAGAACCCAGACTAACCTTCATCCTGCAAATCATTATAAACACCGTAAATATCTTGTTAGATTTACTTTTTGTCATCGAGCTTGGCTGGGGAGTAGAGGGTGTTTCTCTGGCCACAGTAATTGCAGAGACCGTTGGCCTTCTCGCTGGCGTTTGGATAATTCTCAAACGGTCTAATTTCCTGAATCAAAATATCAATTGGACAAATGTATTCGAGGCGACCCATATCCGAGCCCTCTTTACTGTTAACAGAGACATCTTTATTCGCACACTGTGTCTGATATTCTCTTTTGCTTACTTCACGCGCATTGGGGCCGGGCTCGGCGACAATACCCTTGCCGCGAATGCGGTTCTAATGCACTTCCTATACTTCTCGTCATATGGGTTGGATGGCTTTGCTCATGCTGCCGAGATAACCACTGGCTACGCAAAGGGTAAAAAAGATAATCGCGAATTCAGAAGTGTCGTCAAAGCCAGTAGCTTTATGGCTCTACTTACTTCTGTCGCCTTTTCATTGATATTCTTTGCTGCCGGGAATGTAATTATCGGCCTGTTTACCGACATCGAGAGTGTAAAAGAAACCGCCCAAGCCTACCTTCTATGGGTTATCTTGTTGCCGATGGTTAGCGTCGGAAGCTTTCAACTCGATGGTATATTCATTGGTACCACACAGACCAAAGAACTTAGAAATGCCATGATCCAGTCTCTCATTATCTTCCTGGCCAGCACCTGGGTATTTGTACCTCTGTGGGGAAATAATGGTCTCTGGCTCTCTATGGCCATCTATATGGCTTCCAGAGGCCTTACTCTCTTAAGGTATTACCCTGCTCTCGCAAGATCTATTGGCTGAGAACCCTTCTGATGAACAGGTCTGGCCTTATTCGTTGTTCTGAGGAAGGGATACGATAATCGAAAGCCCACCGTCTTGACGGTTCTCAGCGCGAACATATCCACCGATAGCTTCCACATTGCGGCGGACGATCCAAAGTCCAATCCCCATGTGGCTACCTGGATTTATCTGCTCGTCTTTATCTTCGTTTGACTTACGTTGTCGATAAGAAACATAGCGTTCAAAAATTCGTTCAATCTCACTTTCGGGCACCCCAGGTCCCCGATCCCGAATTGCGAGTTCTGCCGTTTTCTTGCCGTTAATCAAGTCAACTGTCACAGTTGTTCCGCGAGGAGAAACCTCAAGGGCATTATCGATGATATTCTCTAAAATCGTCTCAAGCATATCCTCACCAGCGAGCACAGAAATCTCGTGATCAATTGTGCTTTGAAGGATAACCCCTTTTTCTGAAAAGCTTACGTTGTAAGCCTCCAGCATCCGCAACAATAGAGCGGACAGATTTATATTCTCCCGCGGAGGGTTGAGTAATTCCGCGGAAGTATGCTCAAGATGCCTCGCAGTTGAAACAAGGTTTTCCAGCCGATCAAGTGCCTCTTCGACAACCTGAAGGGCGCGTTGTGCCCGCTTATTTTCAGGTTCCACAGTTTTATTTAGAGGTTCCAGAGCCTGGCGTATAATGGCCAATGGCGTTTTAAATGCATGGGCATTGTCCTCTGCGGCTCGGCGAATGGAATCAGATGATTCGCGCAAGGTATGTGTCATGCGGTCAAATTCGTATGCCACAGGCTCAAGCTCGGGAACTTTGTTGCCAAAAGTAAAACTACTCTTTCCGACCCGTCCCTCTCGAATTCCCCGCGCAAGGTCACGGAATCTGGCGAGATCTCTCCATACTGTAAAAACGAGAATTGCCAGAATGAGAGCCATGCCAAGGTAGATAGCCGAGGCAATTTGAACTTCCAAGGTTTTCCAATAGGGTTGACCTATGGAAGAACCAAGAAATACCTGCGCCGACTGAGTAGCAATTACAGCCCAGCATCCGGCATCCGTCTGAATCGCGGTCATGGATGTCAGGAGTTCTTCCAACCCGCTGGGGCGCAAATGGCGTATCGCCATCGGGCGTTCGATCAAACAACTGGCCGTAAGATTATCGAAAACACCTTGCTCAACGAGCGTTTTTCTTTCCTTGCGGAGCTCATCTGGTGAAAGCCGCGGTTCTGAGGCAACGAAAAAAACGCCTTGTACCCCTTCTTCTCCGGCTGGGCGGAAGAGGACCTTTATCCCATTGCCCTTTGTCGCTATCCGCTCAATCTCTTCGGGCAAATCCAACAGAGAAGAGGGATCTGCTTTTTCCAACATCGGCCGAAGGCTTTCCGCCATAAGTCGCCCCTGTTCTCGTACAGCAGTCAGGACGATGTTTTGGCGATCAAGATCTGCCTGGCGAAACTCTTGATAAAGAAGTGCGGGTACAGCGAAAAAAACGAGCACCATAATAACGAACTTGGCAATAAGCGAATGTACCGCCCGATTAACGCGGGATCGCCTCGCCTTGTATTCATTCCCAGCCGTAACAGCACTTTGAGTTTTCACTTTATGACTTCCTGACTACTCAGGCTGTGCCCGACGGACCATCATTCCGCCAGCGATAACCAAACCCAGGATAGTTTTCAATGTGTTCAAAACTATCGTCAATTTCACGGAATTTTTTTCTAATTCGTTTAATAAAAGACCTTACATTTGCCTTGTAACCGTCTGTTCCATATCCGGCGACAAAGTCCTTACCGTGCACCAGATCATAAATCTGTCTGTAGCTAACATCATTACCAATACCCGTGGCTAAAAAGCATACAATGGCAAACTCGGTAAGTGTTAGGTCCAGCTGTTCACCTTTCCAGTATGCGCGCATAATATTTTCACGGATTTCAAGATCTCCAACCCGTGAAGAAAGTGGATCACTTACTTGCTTATCATTATCTTGCGTAGTTGAAGAGCCTTTTGTCCCTTCTGCGATCAGGCGTAATCTTTGTAAAATAATCGGCAAACGTCTGGATTTATCAATAAAATCTACCGCTCCCCAACGCAAAGCCGCTTCTTCATAAATCTCATCACTTAACATTGTGAGAAAGATAACCGGGTTATCCATCCTTGCCTCTCTTAAACGGCGAAGGACAGCAAGCCCATCAAGACCGGGCATCCGCCAATCAAGAAGGATTGGGTCTAAAGAGGGCTCATTCAACAGAAAGCTCAACACATCGGAACCGTTGTCAAAATCAATCACATCAAACCCTTCTTCGGAAAGGTTTAATCCGAGAGATTCACGAAAAAGATCATCATCATCAACCAGGATGACACGTGGGCTGGTTGTTTCAAGTACGGACGCTGCCATCATTCTCTTTCTCCTACGAGCACTATCTTTAATTCTTCCTACCGGTATTTCACTTAATCTTTAGAACACCAAACTTCGAGTACCTCACCTTTACCCTCAAGGTGAGGAGTTCGTTGGTATTACAGCTTTCATAGAAGCAGAATCATTCAATAATTTTTCATAACAAGCCTGAACTAACTTCTGCTCTAGTATATCGACATCAGCAGCCTCTGCCTCTTGGACGTCTGTGCCTAAAGGCTTCTCCACATCACCCAACACCTGCTCGGTACCATTTGCCTCGCCTTCAAGACCACTTTCATAGGCTAGAACCCGATAATCGCCAGCCTGATCCAGCTTTGGATAAAAGAAGACTTGTAAGCTACAGGAATCGATATCGTATCCCCATACTCTTGCTGGATAGACATCACGGATCCAAACGGGCTGCCCCAGTTGAGCCTTAACCTCGAGAAATGACATCCCCAAAAGCTGTTGCACCTCGGGATTTTCAATAAGAGCTGATTGCTCAACAGTTTCGGTGGGAGCTGCCTCAGTGTCTTCTGTAATCCGTTCCGGCATTTGGGGTATGTTATCAGGCTTCCATTTCGGCTTCGGGACATCAAGCTCAGCAGCTATTTCCGGCTCGTGTTTAGCGCCGCCTTGGGCAGCAATTTTTGGCTGATCAGGGGCACTTTTTATTACTGCATCTTCCTTATCCGCAAAAATACTTTCCGTTAATGGCAAGTAACTACAACCTGACAATAACAATATTGATGCGGAGAGCAGCAAATAACGTAAAGCCCCCTCAAACCTATTCATTACGTGAAAATATCCCGGCATAAATTGTTTCGTAGCGCAAGCGCTGACTATCCCTTAGCGACACAAACCTCTCAAGGCTTGTGTTTATTTTGTGTTCTGGGCTGCAACTCAGGAAAAATTAACTTATTTCCCCCTCGAAATTCACATGATTCGGAAGTGGCAAAGGTTAAGTTCCGAACAATAAGGGCAGCTACTCTGCTGAAACAGAACAATACACATTCCCAGTCAGGAACAATAATACGGTATCAATCAGTAATGGGTAGGGAAAAATGTAAAAACACGTTAACAAAATGTAAGTCTCCGAATACGTGTACTCGCTTATATATTTTGAAAAGTGAAACCAAGCGCATAGTAAATCCCAAAGCGCGATATTCTCTCGCATTACGCACGGAACAAAGACCTAATTCATTAGACAATTTAAATTCTTCACAAATTACTCAAAACAATAGAGTAAGACATCCTCTTCAAACATTGCATGCCCTGCAATAAGCGGGTATTGAAGTGCACGTTTTTCGCAGAAAATCCACTATTGCGTTTCCGTAAGCAGCCGACAACTATATGATGTCCAGCAAATGGGAATATACATCTAAGTCTAACCAGCAGGAACCGAATGAAAATCTGCCAAATTTGCGCTGTCGATTTCTCGCTCTATCACATGTTATTACCTTTAATGAAAGGTATGCGAGACGCAGGCCACGAAGTAGTTGGTGTGTGTAGCGACGGCCCGTTGGTTGAGAAAATCCGTGCTGAAGGGTTTCGCGTCGAAACAATAGAAATTGAGAGAAGTCTCAATATTTTCTCCCATATAAAGTCGTTTCAAAAACTGACACATTTTTTCAACGAAGAAAAATTTGATCTCGTACATACCCACACTCCTGTGGCATCTCTCATAGCTCGATTTGCTGCTCGTGTGGCAAAGGTGCCCCAAATCGCATACACCGCCCACGGCTTCTATTTTCATGAAAATATGCCAGCCCTAAAACGAAATATTTTTGTTGGGCTGGAATGGCTTGCTGGACGCTGTACTGACACCTTGTTTACCCAGGCAGAAGAAGATGCTGTTACCGCAAGAAAGCATAACCTTTGCAAAAACGGTACGATCGTAGCCATAGGCAACGGCATTGATATCAGCAAATTTTATCCCGCCTCACCAAAGTCTTATCGCAAAGCCCTGAGGACAGAGTTTGGGGCAAAGGATGATGAAACCATCATCCTTATGGTCGGCAGACTGGTTCGCGAAAAAGGTTATGTTGAACTCATTGAAGCGATGCGAAAGGTTGATGCAACCCTTTGGATAGTCGGGGATCGACTAGAAAGCGACCATGCTTCTGACATCAATGAAGCTATTGAACTCGCGCAAAACGACCCAAAACTTAAAAAACGAATTCGTTTTTTGGGCTATCGGCAGGATGTGAACCAAATCATGCGCGCCTCTGATATCTTTACGCTCCCCTCTCATAGAGAAGGCATGCCAAGATCTATCATTGAGGCAATGATGACCGGTCTCCCCGTAGTTGCCACAAACATCCGTGGGTCACGCGAAGAAGTTATCGATGGCAAAACAGGACTTCTAGTCCCTTTAAAATCACCAGACAAACTCGCAGATGCACTCTGCAAGCTGGTAAACAGCCCCAAATTACGTGATACCATGGGTGATGCGAGTAGGGAACGAGCTCTTGAGCTCTATGACGAACAGAAGGTTATTGCCAACCAACTCAAAATCCTTGCTCTCTCTTAAAAGGTGCAGGGAATGACCGCTTTTCTGACTAAATTTGCCTTGGGACTTTATGGTACTACAGCTACGGTTCTCTCACCGATCATTAAATACCATCTAAAAAAACGCCGTTTACGTGGCAAAGAGCATCCGGAACGTCACCCAGAGCGCTTGGGATACAGCTCACATCCACGGCCAAAGGGAAAATTGATTTGGATTCATGGCGCTTCCGTAGGTGAATCGCTGTCAATTCTTCCCCTCATCACAGAGCTTAACAGACAAAAACAAGATCTGCGGTTTCTGATCACGACTGGTACTACAACCTCTGCCGAGCTCATGGCCAAGCGATTACCAGATAATGCAATACATCAATTTGTGCCCATTGACGTCCCTGCAGCGGTGGAGCGTTTTTTATCCCACTGG
This sequence comes from Kiloniella sp., assembly GCF_965205715.1. Classification (GTDB taxonomy): domain Bacteria; phylum Pseudomonadota; class Alphaproteobacteria; order Kiloniellales; family Kiloniellaceae; genus Kiloniella. The sequence goes on from NZ_CBDBHW010000005.1 coordinate 20,688, forward strand.
TCTCCAAACCTCGGATTAATCGTAGAATCAGAACTTTGGCCACAACTGATATTTCGGACGAAAAAACACAAAATTCCCCTTCTTCTCATCAATGGGCGGATGTCGAAAAAATCTACCAAATCTTGGCAGAGGGCACCCTTTTTCATCAAAGATCTTTTAGGATCCTTTAAGCTGGTACTCGCCCAATCCAAACAAGATGCCCAGCATTTTCAGGAACTCGGTGCCACCAAGGTACTGGAAAGCGGAAATTTAAAATTTTTCGCAGAAAAACTTTCATACGACCCCACCGGTTTTGAAGAACTACGAAGTTTAACAAAGAACCGTCCTCTATGGTTTGCAAGCTCCACCCATAAAGGAGAAGAGCTTTATTTCGCGCAAATCCAGGAAAGATTAAAAGAGAAAATCCCTAACCTCCTATGTATTATTGCCCCGCGCCACCCCAACCGCAGCCAGGACATCGTAGAAGAACTCCAGTCGACCAATTTGGTATTTTCGACACGTAGCAAATCAGAAAACATCCCCCCCGAGATAGATCTGTATCTTGCAGATACTCTTGGTGAGCTTGGTCTTTTCTATGAGCTTGCTTCTGTTGTTGTCATGGGCGGCTCTTTTCTTAGGAGAGGCGGCCAAAACCTTCTAGAGCCAGCGCGACAGGACTGTGCAATTATCTGTGGCCCCGAGATGCAAAATTTTGAAGCTATATGCAATGAAATGGTCGAGGCTAAAGCCGTTATAAAATTAGAAAAAGTTGATCAGCTTGAAGCTCAACTGATACAGCTTCTAACGAGCGCAAATGAGCGAGACAACCTTGCAAAAACGGCCTCTGAATATGTGAACAACAAAGGCAAGGGACTTCACACTATAGCTACCCATGTATTAGAGCAGATTTAGAGCTACTCCTGATCAAGCAAAGCCGCCAATTCCTGAAACCTCTCAAGGGTAGAAGGCGCCATGTAACGTTCTAAAACATCTAACTCGGCACTGGCCTCTCTCTTATAGGGGGAATTAATTGCTTTACGGCTCATCGCAAGAGCTGAAATTCCTAGTTCGGTGAGAATTTTTTCAGTCGTAGTATTAACATCTGATGTCCCTCCAAACGGGGCCGCCAAAACGCGACTTAATCCAAGACCACTTTCCATGAGCCAAGATTGACAACGGCCAATTTCCTCGCGCTGCTCTTCTTCTGTTAATGAAGATAATACAAAATGAGAGTGGGTATGATTTCCATAGGTTATCAAAGGATGAGATATAAGTTTATCTTTTGTCGCTATGACCTGCCCAAGCTGAGTAGAAACGATCTCTGTAAGACCTTTATCCCTTAAATAGCTATCAACTGCCTCGCTAACGATCTGGCTATTAAGCCCTGGCTTTTTACTATCTTTATAAAACCGCTCTTGGCGCACCTTTGACACCCAAGGCATTCCTGAACAATAAGACAGGAAGCTACCAACAAGTTGATGAGTGATAAGATAGCGGATCTTGTCTCGCCAAAAGATCTCCCCTTCAAGTAACGAGCTATTCAAAAACACGGTCGCGGGAATAGCTTCGTCAATCAACCAGGGTAAAGCATCAGAAAAAACGGAAGAGTAAGCATCATCAAAAGTGATGACCGCAAGCCCCCTTCTAGTACTTGCCGCAGCGAAGTCATCGATAGTGACAATATCAAAATTCTCTCGTAGCCACATAATCTGCTGTCTAAAATTGTCAGGCACCACATTATGAATGCGGCTCTCCAAACCCGATGGAATGTCCTTGAATATCCCGTGGTAGAGTAAAACATGACCGCTAGAAAACGGGTTTGACAATCTCATAAACCTAACAATATCCGTACGCTATAAATCCCGTAGCCAACTACTCACTATAGGCTGATACTTCCACTCTGCGGTCTTCATCAACTTTATCAACGGTTCCCCAGAAAGAAAAACTCCCATACGCCTCACCTCGAAAAACGGTTTCTATTCGTTTTCCATATATTCCCTTTTTAATAAGGTAGCTCTTGGCACTTCCGGCCCTTTTCAGGGAAAGTTTTTTGTTGGCTTCGGGATCGCCCTCTTTATCAGCTTGACCCACAGCACAAATTTTAAGTGAGGGATTACCAGTTACGACCTCAACCATATCATCCATTTTTTTCTTAGCATCAGCAGTTAATGCCGATTTTCCACTATCAAAATAAATGACCTTTTTGACGATGGGAGACAGATCAAGAATCTTAGTACAATCGATCGGGCTGGCTGCAAGGTTCGTTGTGTATAAAGAGAACACGGCAGTATACATAACAGTTGTGAATTTTAACATGGTCAACTCCCCAAAAGAATAATGATCCTGCTAAACAAAGGTTTAATATATCTACTGTGGCTCTTCTCCGCTTTGTTGAGTAGATTTAGGATTTCAAATAGAGCATAGATTGATTATCTGGAATGGATGATTGTCTAATTTTGAGTTTGAAGTATTCGGTATCCTTGATGCCTCTGGCTCGCTTACGGATCATTCCTATACTGACATTACCAGCCTCTATCCTGGCGCTTGTGAGCTTGTGTTTGGCGTAGTTGCAGATGCCCACACAATGTTTCCGTAGGGATTTCGCGAACTTTTTTAGATAGAGCATCTGTGACTGATCTGCTATCAGGCACCAACGTTCCAGTTGCTCCGCCATCGCCTCAAATGAAGCGGCACTCCACAGCAGCTGAAGCTGTTCTTTCAAGACGTAAAGTGCATTCAGGTTGCTATTGCTCTCCAGCAACCTTTGCAGCTTGTCACTTTGTTTTTCACTCAACTTATCCGCATTTTTGAGCAACAGATAATGCGTCCCTTTCATCAACTCTTTACCACTTGGATCGGCCTTTCTGAACTCAAGTCGACGCTGATTATGGATAGCTTTGCTGTAGTTTTTCATGACGTGGAAACGGTCAAATACTATGTCGGCCAACGGCAAGGACTCTCTGACAGCCTTTTGGTAGGCAGGCCCCATATCCATCGCTACGGCCTTTATTTTGCAGGCTGTATCTGGTTGCAGTTGTTTCAAAAACCTTGAAAAAACCTCGGCAGTTCGGCCTGCTTCAACCCAGATCAGATGACCGCCAACCATATCGTAGACCACCGTCATGTAGTCATGACCTTTCGCCCGGGCAACTTCATCTACACCAATATATTCCAAGCCAGTTAGCTCTGCAGGATCAAGCGTAGGGAGAGTTTCAATAAGGTATGCCCTGTCGATATTCTTGACCGTTTCCCATCGTATATCCAAATGTCTGGAAACCGCTTGAATAGACATATGCCGACATAATCCACTGATCAGTCGGCAAAATCGGTGAGTGAAACGGCACCCTTTATCAACAAAATCACACCCCTCAATGCGGCGTTCGCCCTTGTTAATATAAACCTGCGCCAGCTCAATCTCGACCACACAAGGATACCCAAAAAGGGGGATGTCGTTTACTTGTCGGCGGACATGCTGGTTGATGCTTCCCTTCTGGCCTGTAGCAGGGTCTATAGCCCTCCTACGCGCGTCTCGGCTGCAGTGAATGACAATCTTAACACCGCCGTCATCCAGTTTAATTTCATTTACACGTTGCCCTTTGAGGCCAAAAATATGCTGCGAGATGTTGATTGTCATATACCTGCTCTATGTAAAGTTATCAGAAACCATACATATCAACAGGTTACTTGGCGGTCGGCATCTTTTTCTACTCAACAAAGCGGAGAAGAGCCTCTACTGTAACCAATCGAAGCCTGAATAACTAGATCAGGCGACCTCTCGGGTTTGAGATGAAACAAGATAATCCTCGTAGGCACGCCTTATAACTCCCTCATCAGCCCCAGGCTTAAACGCGTTCTGGCTCAAACTCCGTCGCCAAGCCCGTGCCCCAGGCAGACCGTTAAACAATCCGAGCACATGGCGGGTAATCGATTTAACCGGCACCCCTTCGGATACTTTTAAAGCAGCATACTGGATTAGATCGTCAACGATTTCAGAACGCTCCTTAACTCCAGCCCCACCGTAAAACCTTTGATCGACTTCAGCCATCACATAAGGGTTTTGGTAAGCTTCCCGGCCAATCATTACACCGTCAACATACTCAAGATGTTCTGCTGCAGCCTCAAGCGTCTGTACCCCGCCATTCAAAATAACTTCCAGCTCGGGAAAGTCCTGCTTAACTCGATAGACGATATCGTATCTGAGCGGAGGCACTTCTCTATTTTGCTTGGGGCTCAAGCCCTCCAGCCAGGCCTTACGGGCGTGAACGATCAAAGTTTTGCAGCCCGCATTAACAACTTTACTGATCAAGTCATGCAGGAATTCGTAAGAATCTTGATTATCAATACCAATACGTGTCTTCACCGTAGAAGCTAAACCAGATTGCGCCATCGCCGAAACGCACTCAGCCACCAAATCAGGCTCGGCCATTAAGCAGGCTCCAAACCGACCCTTTTGCACGCGATCACTGGGGCACCCGACATTGAGATTAATCTCATCATAGCCAAAATCGGCAGCCATCCTCGAACACGTTGCAATCGCTTCGGGATCACTTCCACCTAATTGCAAAGCAATTGGGTGTTCTTCATCATCAAACTGCAAAAAGCGCTCAGGATCTCGCCCGTGTAACAAAGCGCCCGTTGTGACCATTTCGGTATAGAGCACCGTATGCTTGGTGATCATGCGCAGGAATGATCTCTCGTGCCGGTCTGTCCAATCGAGCATCGGCGCGACACATACCTTTCGGTTTAAACCATTCTGCTCCACGACTTCACCTTTACAAAATATTATCCAGCCTCCCCCCTTCAGGGTCACAGCATACACGGACAAATCTAAACTATTGGCACCGTATAATAGCCTGGCTCATCAATTACCAGCAAACTCATATAATTTTGGACTGTTCTTTAAGACAGGAATCATTGATGCGCTCTAAAAAGAGGTCTCTCAATAACCGACCTGCTGGTCCCAGAGTTTCTGGCTTTGGCACAACAAGAGTGAGCCATATTTTTGGAGAGAGAATATTTTCGACATGTAAAGAAACAAAAGTGCCTGATGCGAGGTCATCCGCAACCTCATGCCGAGGCAGTAAACAAAATCCCATCCCCTGATACAGACAAGAAAGTGCAGCCCCTATGCTATCAACCGTCCAACGCTGTTCAGCTTTGAGCCAGCCCCTGCTTTTAGCGCTGACACTTTCTGTATCCTCAGGCATTTTTTCTGAAATTACGATTTGTAAATATCCAGCCAAGTCTCTTTCAGAGATGGACCCTGACCTCTGAGCCAGAGGGTGGCTACTGTGAACAACGGTTAACATCTCAACGTCAACCAGTGAAGTCCCCGAATGCCCTTTGGGAAGGAAACTGGCAATTGCCAGATCCACTTCTTTATTTGCAATAGCCGCCGTCGTTGCCCCCATAACAGTATCCTTGATACGCAATCGACACCCGCGGCTCTTGGGGTAAAAAGCCTTTAACGTATTGAACAGGCAATTGGTGGGGAAAATTGATTCGACTGCAATAGACAATTCTGTCTCCCACCCTTGGGAGAGTGTTTTTGCGGTCATTCGCAGCTCTTCAGAATTTTCCAACAAACGCGAGGACCGCCTGAGTAGGACTTCCCCCTCCGCTGTTAAGACAAGTGACTTACCTTCGGTTCTCAATAGAGAAACACCTAAGAGGTCCTGCATTTTCGAAAGCGCATGGTGTAACGATGAGTGGCTCTTATTCAGCTCTCTTGCGGCATTTGCGTATCCGCCATACTTAATCACAGCGTGAAAGATGCGCCACTGCTCAAGAGTTACAGATCCAATCACAATCAATCTTTCTATTTAATAGACACAAACTGTCAATTTATATCAATTTTATTTATTAAAACTAACATTAATTCTTGTTGTAATGGATATGCAAGGAGAATCCCATGAGCCAAAACTTACTGATCATTAACTCAAGCCCCCTTAGCCAGGGATCTAAATCTCGAGCACTTACCGAAACGTTTTCGAATGAATGGCAGGATAAAAACCCAGGGGTCAGCGTCATCGAACGTGATTTGAGCAAAACAGGACTTAGCCATCTGGACGAAGCGACTATTGGCGCTTTTTATACCCCAGAAGATCAACATAATGATGATCAAAAAGAACTCGTATCCCTTTCAAATACCTTGGTAGGTGAATTGATCAAGGCCGATACCATTATTATCGGTGCCCCAATGCACAACTTTTCAATACCTTCTATTTTGAAATCTTACATTGATCTCGTCGCACGCGTCGGAAAGACTTTTTCTTACACAGAAGAAGGGCCAAAAGGGCTATTAACTGGCAAGAAAGCCTATGTACTCGCAGCCACAGGCGGTGATTACAGAGAAGGCAGCCCTGCAAGCGGGATGAATTTTGTAGACCCTTATCTTCGTACGGTTCTCGGCTTCCTTGGTATCACTGATGTGGCACTTCTCCGCTTTGTTGAGTAGATTTAGGATTTCAAATAGAGCATAGATTGATTATCTGGAATGGATGATTGTCTAATTTTGAGTTTGAAGTATTCGGTATCCTTGATGCCTCTGGCTCGCTTACGGATCATTCCTATACTGACATTACCAGCCTCTATCCTGGCGCTTGTGAGCTTGTGTTTGGCGTAGTTGCAGATGCCCACACAATGTTTCCGTAGGGATTTCGCGAACTTTTTTAGATAGAGCATCTGTGACTGATCTGCTATCAGGCACCAACGTTCCAGTTGCTCCGCCATCGCCTCAAATGAAGCGGCACTCCACAGCAGCTGAAGCTGTTCTTTCAAGACGTAAAGTGCATTCAGGTTGCTATTGCTCTCCAGCAACCTTTGCAGCTTGTCACTTTGTTTTTCACTCAACTTATCCGCATTTTTGAGCAACAGATAATGTGTCCCTTTCATCAACTCTTTACCACTTGGATCGGCCTTTCTGAACTCAAGTCGACGCTGATTATGGATAGCTTTGCTGTAGTTTTTCATGACGTGGAAACGGTCAAATACTATGTCGGCCAACGGCAAGGACTCTCTGACAGCCTTTTGGTAGGCAGGCCCCATATCCATCGCTACGGCCTTTATTTTGCAGGCTGTATCTGGTTGCAGTTGTTTCAAAAACCTTGAAAAAACCTCGGCAGTTCGGCCTGCTTCAACCCAGATCAGATGACCGCCAACCATATCGTAGACCACCGTCATGTAGTCATGACCTTTCGCCCGGGCAACTTCATCTACACCAATATATTCCAAGCCAGTTAGCTCTGCAGGATCAAGCGTAGGGAGAGTTTCAATAAGGTATGCCCTGTCGATATTCTTGACCGTTTCCCATCGTATATCCAAATGTCTGGAAACCGCTTGAATAGACATATGCCGACATAATCCACTGATCAGTCGGCAAAATCGGTGAGTGAAACGGCACCCTTTATCAACAAAATCACACCCCTCAATGCGGCGTTCGCCCTTGTTAATATAAACCTGCGCCAGCTCAATCTCGACCACACAAGGATACCCAAAAAGGGGGATGTCGTTTACTTGTCGGCGGACATGCTGGTTGATGCTTCCCTTCTGGCCTGTAGCAGGGTCTATAGCCCTCCTACGCGCGTCTCGGCTGCAGTGAATGACAATCTTAACACCGCCGTCATCCAGTTTAATTTCATTTACACGTTGCCCTTTGAGTCCTAAAATATGCTGCGAGATGTTGATTGTCATATACCTGCTCTATGTAAAGTTATCAGAAACCATACATATCAACAGGTTACTTGGCGGTCGGCATCTTTTTCTACTCAACAAAGCGGAGAAGAGCCACTGATGTAAGCTTTATTTCAGCAGCAAACTCTGCCATGAACAATGAAGGCTTAACCGAAGCACAGGAAAGTTTAAAACAGGCTATCGCAGCCTAATCACTCAAAAAAGAATAACTCGGAAGGCGACCGATTAGCGGTCGCCTTTTTGTTTACCCCACAAAACCAGACCACTAAGACCCACATATCATAAAAAGATAGCAGTCCAATTCACAAATAATGCGTATTTAACGCAGCATTACCCACATTAAATCTGAAATACCCACTTATTCCCCACTTTTAAGCTTGCTCCCATCCCATTTCCCTCGTAGTATTCCCACAAATAAGTCAAAAACTGACAGAAACACCGTTTAAATTTGCGTACCGATAAAATACGCCCTGATACGAAAGAGGAAACCCGGGAATGATCAAAGCCATTACCTTTGACCTGTGGGATACCATCGTCGATGACGATTCTGATGAGCCCAAACGTGCAGCAAAAGGCCTAAGAACTAAAAAAGAAGAACGCCGTCACATCGTATGGTCTGCGCTGAACGAAGTTGAGGCCATCGACTTGGAAACCGTCAACCTCGCTTATGACGTTGCAGATGCCTCTTTCAATATTGTTTGGAAAGAACTCTTCATCAACTGGACCGTGGAACAGCGTATCAACGCTATCCTTAATGGTCTGGGACGCCGCCTTCCAGAAGAACTTTTCAATCGTGTTGTAAAAGAAACTGGCGACATGGAAGTCAACATCGCACCAAACGCAATTGCAGGTGTGAAAGAGGCACTTGCCGATTTAGCCAGCCGTTACAAACTTTGTATCGTTTCCGATGCTATCGTCACACCAGGAACCGGCCTTCGCCAAATCCTGGAAGATTACGACCTGAAGCAATACTTCAGTGGCTTTGCTTTTTCTGACGAGGTCGGTCATTCAAAACCGCACCGTAGCATGTTTGATTCTGCCGCAAGCCAGGTTGGGGTTAACGTAGAAGAAATGCTTCATATCGGCGACCGTGATCACAACGACATCAAAGGGCCACACGCCCTGGGCATGAAGGCAATTCTCTTCACCGCAACACGTGATGCTGACAAAGACCACACCACGGCTGATGCGATTGTGGATAGTTATGCCGACTTACCAGCCACAATTGACCGCCTCGCCGAATTTAACAAATAACAAATAGAAACACCCGATCCGGAGAAGACAGAATGTCTCAAAACCCACGTTTCCTCGTTGTCGATGGCTATGCCAAAGAAGGACGTGATGGCCTGAAAGAAGGCGGAGCCTCAACCGCCGGCGATCTTTACGTTAAGATGCTTGAAACCCAAAGCCCCGGTGCAAAATGTGATATTGTCTATCCTGCTGACCCTGGCGCTTCCTTGCCTTCAGGAGCGGGCCTGGATCAATACGACGGTATTGCCTGGACAGGATCCAGTCTAACTGTTCATTCCGATGACCCAAAAGTTGTGCCCCAGGTTGAGTTCGCAAAAGCTGCCTACAAAGCACAGGTGCCAAGTTTTGGTAGCTGTTGGGCCGCACAGATTTCTGTTGTCGCCGCGGGTGGTGCTTGCGCTGTAAATCCTAAGGATCGCGAAATGGGTTTTGCACGCAAAATCTCTCTGACACCGGAAGGCCGTGCACACCCGATGTACGAAGGCAAGAAGTCCGTTTTTGATGCCTACATCAGTCACGATGACGAAATCACTCACCTGCCGCCCAACGGACAGGTCCTGGCTTCTAATGACTGGACCTCCGTTCAGGCCGTATCGGTTACCCACAATGGCGGCGTGTTCTGGTCTATACAGTACCATCCGGAATATGATCTGCATGAGATGGCACGCCTTTGCTATTGCCGGAAACAAAAGCTGGTCGATAAGGGTTTCTTCCTAAACGTCGATGATGCACAAAAATTTGTGGACATGCTCGAAGCTCTGCATGAAGATCCTAGCCGAAAAGACCTCTGGTGGTTGCTGGGTATCGATCACGACATCATGAACGCTGACATCCGTCAGGCGGAAGTGAAAAACTGGATCGAGCGCCTTGTTATCCCAACCATGGCCCGCAGACGTTAAACGCTATAGGTTTCTGTTATAATCAGGTCTGTAGCTCAAGAACGAGAGACAGACCTGATTTATTATGAGTAAGATTTCCAAAGCAAAGACTTCACCTGTACCTCGTGCATGGCAGCGCATGTTAAGTGGCCGCAGGTTAGATCTTCTCGACCCCTCCCCCCTTGACGTCGAAATAGACGACATTGCCCTGGGGCTCTCCCGCGAAGTTCGCTGGAATGGTCAAACCGTTGGCGAGTGGGGTTATACAATTGCCGAACACTCCCTGCTCGTTGAAGAGATCGTTGGTTTGCTTAAACCAGAAGTCAAAACGGAAGTTCGACTTGCCGCTCTTTTGCATGACGCCCCGGAATATGTAATCGGCGACCTCATCACACCTTTCAAATATGCCATCGGCACAGGTTATAAGGATCTTGAAAACCGACTTATGGAGGCAATCCATGTTCGCTTTGGCCTGCCTGCCAATCTCTCTGATACCGTCAACAAACTGATTAAACGAGCCGACCGTATGGCCGCATATTTAGAAGCCACTCAATTGGCAGGTTTCAGTGACAAAGAAGCCAGTAAGATTTTCGGAAAACCTCGTGCTATGCCAAATATCAGGATCGCAGGAATTCCACCACAACAAGCCCGCGCAAATTTCCTAAAACGCTTTGTGGAACTCTCCTGAGATTTAATGCGTTTCCCGTAATGACTGGCTTACACGTTGAAGCTTGTCCGGGTTTCGCATGATATAGATATTACTGAGTTGTTCCTGATCATAGGCGAATGTTATTACCCCGGTGACCTTATCCTGTTCTCGAAGAATAATACCCATTTGACCATTTAACTGGGTTACAACCTGCTCACAACCAACCCAAGCCGGTCCCAGAGTCTGCAGGATAAAGTCCAACACACCCTTTTTCCCACAGAGAATTTCCCTTATGGCAATCACCTTTCCCCCACTGTCAGCGGAAAGTTGAATGTCCTCGGAGAGGAGATTGCCAAGTTTATCAGGAGAGCCACTCAAAAGTGCGTCTTGAAAAGCCTCTAGTAATTCGACTTGTCTATCCCGCGGCGTCTCTTGCCGAACTTTTTCGCTATCAACGCTTTTCTTGGCACGGGATACTAGCTTTCTGCAGGCCGCTTCAGATACTTCAAGCACGCCAGCTAAATCATCATAAGAATAGTCAAAAATCTCACGCAAAAGATAAGCAGCCCTTTCTTTAGGCGTTAACCGCTCCAGTATTAGTAAAAAAGCCATCGTAACCGACGAGGCAAGCTCTAGCTTATCTTCCTGCGTTTCTTTGCGATTATCCACCATGGGCTCGGGAAGCCATGTTCCTACATAGTTAACTCTTGATCTGTGGCTAGCCTTTAAAAGGTCGAGGGATCGGCGCGTACAGGCTGTCATTAGCCAGGACTTAGGATTGAGGATATTATCCTTATCAGCAGATGACCACTTTAGGAACGTATCCTGTACAGCATCCTCGGCTTCGACAAAGGAACCCAGGATCCGATAAGCCAACCCGACGAGTGCCGGGCTGGCTTTTTCAAAAGCTAATATGTCTTTTGCATCCATGATATCAATGTTGGCACTTCTCCGCTTTGTTGAGTAGATTTAGGATTTCAAATAGAGCATAGATTGATTATCTGGAATGGATGATTGTCTAATTTTGAGTTTGAAGTATTCGGTATCCTTGATGCCTCTGGCTCGCTTACGGATCATTCCTATACTGACATTACCAGCCTCTATCCTGGCGCTTGTGAGCTTGTGTTTGGCGTAGTTGCAGATGCCCACACAATGTTTCCGTAGGGATTTCGCGAACTTTTTTAGATAGAGCATCTGTGACTGATCTGCTATCAGGCACCAACGTTCCAGTTGCTCCGCCATCGCCTCAAATGAAGCGGCACTCCACAGCAGCTGAAGCTGTTCTTTCAAGACGTAAAGTGCATTCAGGTTGCTATTGCTCTCCAGCAACCTTTGCAGCTTGTCACTTTGTTTTTCACTCAACTTATCCGCATTTTTGAGCAACAGATAATGTGTCCCTTTCATCAACTCTTTACCACTTGGATCGGCCTTTCTGAACTCAAGTCGACGCTGATTATGGATAGCTTTGCTGTAGTTTTTCATGACGTGGAAACGGTCAAATACTATGTCGGCCAACGGCAAGGACTCTCTGACAGCCTTTTGGTAGGCAGGCCCCATATCCATCGCTACGGCCTTTATTTTGCAGGCTGTATCTGGTTGCAGTTGTTTCAAAAACCTTGAAAAAACCTCGGCAGTTCGGCCTGCTTCAACCCAGATCAGATGACCGCCAACCATATCGTAGACCACCGTCATGTAGTCATGACCTTTCGCCCGGGCAACTTCATCTACACCAATATATTCCAAGCCAGTTAGCTCTGCAGGATCAAGCGTAGGGAGAGTTTCAATAAGGTATGCCCTGTCGATATTCTTGACCGTTTCCCATCGTATATCCAAATGTCTGGAAACCGCTTGAATAGACATATGCCGACATAATCCACTGATCAGTCGGCAAAATCGGTGAGTGAAACGGCACCCTTTATCAACAAAATCACACCCCTCAATGCGGCGTTCGCCCTTGTTAATATAAACCTGCGCCAGCTCAATCTCGACCACACAAGGATACCCAAAAAGGGGGATGTCGTTTACTTGTCGGCGGACATGCTGGTTGATGCTTCCCTTCTGGCCTGTAGCAGGGTCTATAGCCCTCCTACGCGCGTCTCGGCTGCAGTGAATGACAATCTTAACACCGCCGTCATCCAGTTTAATTTCATTTACACGTTGCCCTTTGAGGCCTAAAATATGCTGCGAGATGTTGATTGTCATATACCTGCTCTATGTAAAGTTATCAGAAACCATACATATCAACAGGTTACTTGGCGGTCGGCATCTTTTTCTACTCAACAAAGCGGAGAAGAGCCTCAATGTTTCGAAATTTGGAATCTGTTCCAAAGGTTGATCATACAAACTACAGTTGTCAAAACTGATATTTCCTTGTCTGAAAAATGTACCTTTAACTCTGCGCGCAAAGGTGCGTACTCGGTTTTTGGATCTAGATGAGTTAATGCTTCAGTCCAGGCGAGCGCAGCTTTCTCTTTATCATTGAAATCCCGGACATGACGCCAAACAATTACACGATCGAGACGCTCATTTGTTTCTCCGGCATCACGGGCTTCAGCACTATGCATTTTAATGCAAAACCCACATTGATTAATTTGTGAGGCTCGCATTTCCACAAGGTGTATAATCCTGGGATCAAGACCATGTTTTGCGACGGCCTTATGAACCCCTCCGAGTTGTTCGAGAATATCCCCAATTTCCTGCTCATACCGAACTGCGCTAGTTACAGCCATGATCAATCTCCATGATTACAAGTTGTGACATCGTCGTCATGAAGTAAGACGATCGAACCAATAGACTTGTGACATGGGAAGGAATAAAAATAGATTTTATTAAATGGGTATTTGTCTCTGGCTAACCATGAAAATCCTCAGCAACTTTGTGGAATTCTTTAACTACTCTCAGATCCCGACGACGTTTCAAAGTAAGAAGGTATTCCGTGGTTTCAAGTTTTGCGTCTTCAACTTCCATCACATGAATGCGCTGATCATTAGGTAATTCATGGGATGAAACAATCCCCAGACCAAGGCCTGCAGCGACGACTTCGAGCAAGGTTTCTCGACTGGCCACCTCCATCACGGGAGTAATATCAACACCAGCTGCTTTACAAGCTCCCTCAAAGACTTGCCGGGTAATGGATTGCGGTTCTCGCCATATCATCTTTTCATCGATCAATTCATCCAGTTTTACGCTGTGCCTATCCGCTATGGCCAAAGGATGTTCATGGTGACAGAAAACAACGACCCGATGGGTGTGGAAGGGAATAGCTTCGACCAACGAGTTTTCTTCCCATCCGGTTTGCAAAGCCAAATCAACTTTTTCCGTTAGCAGGTCTGCAGTTACCTTTTGGGAGTTACCAATATTGAGCCCGACGTGCACGTCGGGGAATTTTTTCTGAAAGGCCGCAAGAATCGGCACAATAAAGTAAGGGCTTCCTGCAGCAATCCGAAGAGTTCCACGAGTAAGATTTTTTGTGGCGCTGAGCAGTTCTGATGCTTCAATCTCCATGGCAAAGATCCGCGCACTTATCCCGGCGAGATCGGTCCCAACGTCTGTTAGTTCAACACCACGGCTTCCTCGTCGAAAGAGGCTGACTTCATATCTCTCTTCCAAGGCTCTAATGTGGGTAGTCACGGCAGGTTGGCTGATAGAAAGGCGCTCAGCAGCGCGGGTAAAGCTGCCCTCACGCGCCACGGCATCAAAGGCACGAAGTTGAGTAAGGTTCATCGAGTTCTCATAATTTTTAATTATAGGAGGGATAAAAACTAACAATTAGAATTATATCAGTAAAAAAACCATAATCCAGAAATCTTCTTCCAAGAACCCTCAATACTTCTATTAAGGTCACGGTTATGAGCATCAGCAACGATAAGGCCAAACAAGTCACACCCCAAGGGGCAGAAGGAGATGTAAACCATTCTCCCAGACGCAAAGACTGGCATGATCGCAACATTGACGATGGCGCTAAAGAACTCTTAGCCAGGGACCAAAAAGTCTTCCTGCACCAATCGGTATCCACACCGTGCCTTTCAGTGATTAAAAAGGCCGAGGGGATCTGGATCGAAGACAACCGCGGTCATCGTTTCATGGATTTTCACGGTAACAATGTGCATCACATTGGTTATGGACACCCCCGCCTGAAAGAAGCCATCAAACAACAACTCGACGATCTACCTTTTGCACCTAGGCGGTTTACCTGCGATCCCGCAGTGGAACTCGCGGAGAAATTGACGGAACTCGCCCCTGGGGATCTCAGCAAGGTCCTCTTTGCCACTGGTGGATCAGATGCCATAGAAATCGCCCTCGCCTATGCCCGGGCAAAAACAGGCCGCTTCAAAACCATTTCCTTTTGGGATTCCTTTCACGGGGCCGGGTTCGGTGCACGCTCAATCGGCGGCGAAGAAATGTTCCGTTCTGGCCCCATTGGCCCGCTACTACCAGGGACCGAGCACGTGCCTCCCTTCGGAGATTATCGAAATGCCTGGGGTGTTAAAGAAGGTTCCGCAGAACTCTGTGCCAATACCATTCGATATGTGTTGGAAAAAGAAGGTGATGTTGCTGCCGTCATAGCAGAACCCACCCGAGCCGTGCCCTATATTGCCCCTCCAGGCTTTTGGAAGAAAGTACGCGAAGCTTGTAATGATTTTGGCGCCCTTCTGATTTTCGATGAAATACCAACGGGTCTCGGTAAAACCGGCAAGATGTTCTCTTGTGAATACGATGAGGTCGTCCCAGATATCCTCGTAGTCGGAAAGAGCCTTGGTGGTGGCATTCTCCCCATCGCAGCAACAATCTGCCGCCCGGATCTCGATATCGCCGATAAATATGCCTATGGTCACTACACCCATGAAAAAAACCCCGTAACCACCCGCGCTGCACTCACCACGTTACAGATTATCGAAGATGAAGGCCTCGTTGATAACGCTGCCAAAGTCGGTGCTTACGCGCTCGAGCGACTTCAAGAAATGATGACCCGCCACCCCCTCATAGGTGATGTTCGAGGACGAGGATGCCTGTTCGGCGCTGAGCTCGTTACAGATCGGGACAACAGAACACCCGCCAATGATGCCGCAGACATGGTGCTCTACCGCGCCCTGGATAAAGGCCTGAGTTTCAAAACCACCATGGGCAACGTCCTCACCTTCACCCCCGCCTTGGTAACCAGTCAAAAAGACATGGAAAACGCCATGAACATCATTGATACCTGTCTCAGCGAGGTCGAGAAAGAATTGGGGTACAAATGATATTGCCCCCTGTCTCACAGATAACTTAGACATTGTGAGATAGGAGATGAATATCTAGTCTTTAGGGCATGACTGATACCAAATACCGACACGCAAAAGAAACCGATCTCCCAGCCATCATTGCCATGCTTGCTGACGACGCGCTTGGGGCAAAACGCGAGGATAACTCCTTGCCGGTGAATGCAAAATACATCACAGCTTTTGAGGCGATTGACCGCGACCCAAACCAGTATCTGGCCGTGGTGGAGCAAGCCGGAGAGATCATCGGCTGCCTTCAGCTTACGTTTATTCCCGGGCTCTCTCGTCTGGGCATGTGGCGTGGTCAGATCGAGAGTGTTCGGATTGCCTCTTCCCACCGTGGAACGGGTCTTGGCAGCCAGATGTTCGAATGGGCTATTGAACAATGCCGGGAACGCGGTTGCGAATTGGTCCAGCTGGCGACCGATAAATCCCGTCCAGAAGCATTGAAGTTTTATGAAAAACTCGGTTTCAAAGCCAGTCATGAAGGCATGAAGCTCAGCCTCTGAAATCTGGCAAACAGAAAAGCCTTAAGACCTAACCTAAACTGATCCCTTTTTCTCTATAACAAGTACTCTGGCTTCCCCTATCGGGTGAGCAACATGCTCGTCGCCATTTAAAGCATGGAAGATATCACCCTCTTTCATGACCTTATGATATTCTTGTCCTTCGGCTCTATAGAACATTTTCACCTCACCATCGAGCACAACAAAGGCCTCATCGCCATCATTTTGATGCCACTTATAAGGCTGATCCGTCCAATGAAGCCGCACAGTGGCGCCTTCGATCTCGGCAATATCCAAAGCTTCCCAAGCTCTACTACCTTTAAAACTATTTGGCGTTACAAATTTCATAAGAACCTCATCGCAATCTAATTAAATAAGATGAAGCCAACTTAGAAACTTGTTGAACCCGGAGATATAGGCATGATGTTGTGTGAAGACTGTTATTTTGACTAGAACAATTATCAAACAAGGTTCGCCCATTGGACGATAAAGATCAAAGGCTCTTAATGCTGCTTCGAGAAAATGCACGCGCTTCCATTAAGGAGCTTGCTGCAGGTATCGATCTTTCCCGTACTGCTCTTATGGAACGATTGAAACGGTTGGAAAGAGATGGCGACATCGTGGGCTATACTCTGAAACCTTCCCGAAATAAGAAAGCCCTCCAGCTTTTCTTCATGATCAAGACCCATCAACCCTCCTGTGAAGTCATTGCTCCGAGACTAACAAACATCCCTGAAGTGACGGCCTGTCACTCCCTCGGCGGTGCGATTGATATGATGGTAGAGATTTCGGCAGATAATCTAGAACGCGCAAACGAGATCAGAGAGCAACTTTCCGCCTACCCCGAAGTTAGTGAAGTCACCACGTCTACGCTTTTAAAAACTCATATCCAACGTTCTGGATAATAAAAAAAGCCGCCCCTCAGAACTCCAAGGGACGGCCTTTTAATTTTTAAATACGTCAGGTAGTTATCCGCGAATTGCCTGTTCGAGATCTTCTTTAAGATCTTCAGCGTCTTCGAGACCAACAGAAATTCTCAAGAAGCTCTGGGTAATGCCAACCGCCAGTCTCTCTTCTTCGCTCAAACGCTGGTGCGTCGTTGAAGAAGGATGAGTAATAAGCGTCTTGGCGTCGCCAAGGTTGTTGGAGATGTCCGCAACACGCAAACGGTTAAGAACGTTAAAAGCGGCTTCCTTACCCCCTTCGAGCTCCAGACCGATCAAGGTGCTACCTTTACCGGACATCTGCGCCATCGCCAGTTCATGCTGAGGATGTGATTTCAGCCCTGGATAAATGACCTTCTTGAGACCCGGTAGTGTTTCAAGGTGAGTTGCCAGTGCCAAAGCATTTTCGCTCATACGGTCAACACGCAGGCCTAACGTCTCCAAGCCCTTGAGCATTGTCCAGGCGTTGAACGGACTCATTGACGGGCCTGTATGACGGTAAAAATCTTTCAGGTAATCCGCATCAAACTCTTGCGAACAAAGGATCGCGCCGCCCATGCAACGTCCCTGACCATCGATATGCTTGGTCGTAGAATAGACAACGATATCAGCACCGTACTCCATAGGCTTTTGCAACATTGGGGTGGCAAAGACGTTATCAACGATAACCAAGGCACCCGCGGCATGAGCCAGGTCACAAACCGCTTTTAGGTCAATGACATCCAATGCAGGATTAGATGGGGTCTCGACGAGAACAGCTTTAGCTCCTTTGGCAAGAGCAGCTTCCCAAGCCTTGAGGTCTGTACCATCAACAACTTCTGTCTCTACGCCATAACGTGGCAAGAGTTCGTTGAGGATATAGAGGCATGAGCCAAAGAGTGCCTTGGCACCAACAACCCGATCACCCGCTTTTACTTGCGATAAGATTGCCGCGTTAACCGCAGCCATCCCACTGGCTGTCCCGCGACAAACTTCGGCACCTTCGAGCAAACGCATACGTTCTTCGAACATGGAAAGGGTCGGGTTCGCATAACGGGAATAGACATAGCGCTCGCGCTCGCCATTAAAGGCCTGTTCGGCTTCTTCTGCAGAACTATAAACGTAACCAGAGTTTAGGAACAGCGCTTCACTTGTCTCATCAAATTCGCTACGCATGAGCCCGCCGCGCACCAGTTGGGTCTGGGGGCGAAGCTTTTGCGCTGAAGCGTTTGAATTGCTGTTCGTCATCTCTCTTTTCCATTTACTTAAACTTGCCACCCAATTTATTTCGGAAGGCGATTAAATCTAACTTTGTTTCCAGGGAATTCCTGCTGATTTCCACCCGGCAACTTTACCACGATGCCCACTTCCATCTGGTGGCCCTTCAAAACCCTGCTCAACATTAAAGCAGTTTTTAAAACCTGCTGCTGTTAAAGCAATAGCTGCGGAAATAGATCTCACCCCAGACCGACATAAAATGTAAATCGGTTGATCTTCATCCATACCAGCGAGTTTAACTGCTTCAACAAAATCAGGATTGACCTGCATTTGCGGGTAAACCTGCCAGGGCAGGAAGTGAGTTTCCTTCCCAATCCCGGAAAGATCGGGCACACCAACAAACTGAAATTCTGGAATTGTCCGAACGTCGAGCAAAGCCGCGCTTGGATCTTGTTGTAAAGTTTCCCAAGCCTGGTTCACTGAAACGTCACCAGCGTATTTCTGTTCCATTATGGTCTCCAAATTCCCTAAGGCGCCTATTAATATTGAGAATTAGGGATTTTAAAACCTTTTTCATTAAATACTTTAGTCAAATACTTTTGAACTAGGATTCAACTATGTCTGATTTAGAAGAACTTCGCCTACGCGTTGAAGCGGCTGAAGAGCATTTTGGTCTTATTACAGACCAGCAAAAAGGCTACAGCCAACGCCTTATCGCCTTGCTCAATGTTACTGAGCAAAAAGATCAGTCTATTAGTAAGCTTGAAGGAGAAAACGAGCAGTTAAGAACAATGCTCTACTCTCTACTTCAGGCGATAGAAAAAGGCGACACGTCAAATACGCTTCAAGACATGGATACGCGAATTTCTGTCATGACGGGACAAGTTGTTGATACTGCGGAAGAAACTCCACCCCCAGAGACACATCCCGCAATTCAGAAAGAAGAACTCACTCCAGATTCAGAAGAACCGATTGCCGACAGCGCAACCAATGATCTTGAAGAAATTGACCTCGCATTAGAAGACAGTGATGAAGCTGATACCCAAGCAGATGACATTGAAGCAGAAACAATTAGTGATGAAAGTGGGGAGATCGACCTCAATGACGACAATGTCACAGAGGAGAATGAATCCGTTTTAGATATCGACACTGTCCTCAATGAAGTTGAAAACGAATCTGAAGAACTTGAAACCATGGAATTTAGCGAATCTGATAATGTTGATGTGCCAGAAGAAGAGTCAGAGGATGCTTTAATTGCAGAAATTGCCGAAAACTTAGAACTCGTTCTTCCAGATGATGGGCCAGTTGATGAACCAGATGAAGAGACTGACGACGCCCAAGCAGAAGCTCTAGATGAGGAACCTAGTGCTGAAGAATTTAAGATATCGGATCCGGCTGAAGATAATGATGTGTTAGAAGGATTAGAAGACCCACTAGAAGATGCCTTAATCGCGGGGGCGAACGAAAATTCACAAACGGGTCAGGATCCACAGCTTCACGACCCAGCCCCTGAAGCATCTGAAGAAGAAGAAGACAAGAACATTGATAACTTCCTGGAAGAAAACGCCGACGAGGATGAGGCTTCAGCAGCAAGCCCTGAAATCGAAGACATAATGGAAAGAATTTCCAAACAGGCACTATCACAAAACGAATAATTCAGATCAAAGAGCCACACATTCCGTCCTGAAGGTAATGCAATTCATATCGGTTGATAGCTCTGTATTCCTATTTCAAAACCTACGTTACTTACTTATGGGTTCAAACAAAGTGCACCACAATATAAAGTCAAATTCTCTGTGATCTCGCAACTCCTTAAAACTTATCTTCTGCCAGTCCTACTCATATCCACAGCGATATATCTTGCGCTTTATCCGCAGATTTATCCTGCGCCTGTTACGTTGTTGTTAAAACTTGTTCCTATCGTTTTGCCTATCTCTGGCGCAATGTTGTGTTTATGGTTTCGAAAATCAAATCCGGTATTCTGCTTCCTTATTGCCATCGCCTTGTTTTATTTTGGGGACAGAGCGTCATCAACACAGGTCGCTGCCGGATATATGATTATCCCCCTTTGCTGGATGGTTTATGCCCTGAGTGAAGAACGTGGGTTATTCACACCTTCTGGATTTGCCAAAGGCCTCTCACTCCTCGCTTTTGGTCTGGCCATCGCAACCCTCGGTTATCCCGCTAATGATTTGGGTATTTTTTCAAACCTTTGGATAGATTTACATTATGGGATTCAATGGCGACCTGCCTGGGGAAGCTGGATGCCATTACCTGCCCCTGCCCTAACGGCCTTTGCCCTCGCGACGCTATTTATGACGGTAAAAATTATTCGTAAACAACGTCCAATGGATATCGGGTATCTCGGTGGTTTGATTGCACTTTTCGGCGCCGCACTTCGGCACGGGGATCCGTCAGCAACACTCATATTTATATCTCTGGCTTCTTTACTTCTTGTTCTCGGCCTATTTCAGGAATCCCACAGAATGGCATTCCTGGATGAGTTGACTGGTATCCCCGGCCGCCGGGCCCTGCTTACAGATATGAAAAAGCTTGGTCGACGTTACAGCCTGGCCATGGTTGACATTGATTTCTTCAAGAAATTCAATGACACTCACGGTCACGATGTCGGGGATCAAGTCCTGCGTATGGTTTCTTCCCGGTTGAAACAAACTGGTGGAGGCGCCCGCGCTTATAGATATGGCGGCGAAGAATTTACTGGCACTTCTCCGCTTTGTTGAGTAGATTTAGGATTTCAAATAGAGCATAGATTGATTATCTGGAATGGATGATTGTCTAATTTTGAGTTTGAAGTATTCGGTATCCTTGATGCCTCTGGCTCGCTTACGGATCATTCCTATACTGACATTACCAGCCTCTATCCTGGCGCTTGTGAGCTTGTGTTTGGCGTAGTTGCAGATGCCCACACAATGTTTCCGTAGGGATTTCGCGAACTTTTTTAGATAGAGCATCTGTGACTGATCTGCTATCAGGCACCAACGTTCCAGTTGCTCCGCCATCGCCTCAAATGAAGCGGCACTCCACAGCAGCTGAAGCTGTTCTTTCAAGACGTAAAGTGCATTCAGGTTGCTATTGCTCTCCAGCAACCTTTGCAGCTTGTCACTTTGTTTTTCACTCAACTTATCCGCATTTTTGAGCAACAGATAATGTGTCCCTTTCATCAACTCTTTACCACTTGGATCGGCCTTTCTGAACTCAAGTCGACGCTGATTATGGATAGCTTTGCTGTAGTTTTTCATGACGTGGAAACGGTCAAATACTATGTCGGCCAACGGCAAGGACTCTCTGACAGCCTTTTGGTAGGC
The DNA here is from genome assembly GCF_965205715.1 of Kiloniella sp. Lineage (GTDB taxonomy): Bacteria > Pseudomonadota > Alphaproteobacteria > Kiloniellales > Kiloniellaceae > Kiloniella. The sequence continues at coordinate 42,368 of NZ_CBDBHW010000005.1, forward strand.
AGGCCCCATATCCATCGCTACGGCCTTTATTTTGCAGGCTGTATCTGGTTGCAGTTGTTTCAAAAACCTTGAAAAAACCTCGGCAGTTCGGCCTGCTTCAACCCAGATCAGATGACCGCCAACCATATCGTAGACCACCGTCATGTAGTCATGACCTTTCGCCCGGGCAACTTCATCTACACCAATATATTCCAAGCCAGTTAGCTCTGCAGGATCAAGCGTAGGGAGAGTTTCAATAAGGTATGCCCTGTCGATATTCTTGACCGTTTCCCATCGTATATCCAAATGTCTGGAAACCGCTTGAATAGACATATGCCGACATAATCCACTGATCAGTCGGCAAAATCGGTGAGTGAAACGGCACCCTTTATCAACAAAATCACACCCCTCAATGCGGCGTTCGCCCTTGTTAATATAAACCTGCGCCAGCTCAATCTCGACCACACAAGGATACCCAAAAAGGGGGATGTCGTTTACTTGTCGGCGGACATGCTGGTTGATGCTTCCCTTCTGGCCTGTAGCAGGGTCTATAGCCCTCCTACGCGCGTCTCGGCTGCAGTGAATGACAATCTTAACACCGCCGTCATCCAGTTTAATTTCATTTACACGTTGCCCTTTGAGGCCTAAAATATGCTGCGAGATGTTGATTGTCATATACCTGCTCTATGTAAAGTTATCAGAAACCATACATATCAACAGGTTACTTGGCGGTCGGCATCTTTTTCTACTCAACAAAGCGGAGAAGAGCCAATTTACTCTTCTTTTCCCGGGGAAAGATGCCGAAGAAGCCCTGGATTGGCTCGAGGATGTTCGCGAAAGGATTCAAGACACTATATTTGTGGTTCGCGGTAAAGACCGGCCCACCAAAAAACCAAAAAGCACTAAAAATAAAACTACCCGCAAAAGACCTGACGGTAAGCGGGTAAAGGTGACTGTTTCAATTGGTCTGTCAGAGCGGACGGACAAACAAGAAGAGCCCAGCGATGTCATGAAAAAGGCCGACCGCGCCCTATACAAAGCAAAAGATAAAGGCCGAAACTGCGTTATCTCGAAATAATCGATCCATCTCTCGACATGTTTCGCCTCCCGAACACTCCCCATAAAAAGCAAAAAGAGGTGTAGCTGAACCACACCTATTCTTATCAATATCTTTTGGAATAAAGACTTATTCCTGACCGCCCAGAAGCAGCGCGTCATTGTCATCGATAGGAACACCTGGAATGTCCTTTGATGTCCGGATGACCTGAATGGTTTGAACTGTCGCAACGTGAGGCGCTGCAGTTAACTTCTCTGTCAGCTCGTTTTCATGTCCAGTATTTCGTGCAACAAGCTTGAGGACGAAATCATTGGATCCCCGTGTCATGCTACATTCGCGAACTTCTGGCCATTCATTCATGTAGTTCTCAAACTCGGTCAATACTTGTTCAGATTGTCCTGTAAGGCCAACCAGAGCATAAAAGGTAACCTCATAACCCAAAGCAACCGCCTCAAGCTCTGCGTTATAGCCTTTGATAAATCCGGCCTCTTCCAAAGCCCGAACACGCCTTAAACAAGGTGGCGCAGAAATTCCCGCCCGTCGAGCCAACTCAACGTTTGTAACTCGTCCATCTTCTTGTAGATCCTGAAGAATACGAAGATCAATACGATCTAACTTTACCCGGCGCATGCAAACGTCCTGTATCGTGATTTACGGTAACACCCTAAGCTTATGCGGCTTCACATTATAAACTTTTGAGCGAATCGAGCTAATTTGGGTAACAATATTACCCGCGAAGTCGGTAAATTCAAGATGATATACACATTTAGTCACAGGAAAGTATCCCTGCTGCGGCCTTTTCCTTGCGCAGAGTGCATTCCCAAGCAATATTCCTAAGGCAATGCCAAATAATACAAACCATAAACGAAAAAACCTTATTTGCTGGGCTGTTAGTGATGGTCGAGCAGGAATAGAGGTCCAGTGTACTGGCCTAGCTGAAGCCATGGGATTTGATCCCGTGATCCGCCACGTAACGATGAAACGCCCCTGGAAATGGTTCCCCCCCTCACTCGTGCCCCTGGCTTCTTTCGTCTATGAAAACCAATTCCCACCAGAAGAAGGATGGCCAGATCTCGTAATTGCTTGCGGTAGACAGGCAGCCGTCTTCAATGCAGTGGTCCGTAAGAGAAGCCGTGGGAAAAGTTTCTGCATTCAAGTTCAAGATCCCAAAATCTCCCCGGAACACTTTGACCTCGTTATTACTCCAGAACACGACCTGCTTCGTAGGCCGAATGTACTAACGACAACAGGTGGTTTCAACAAAGTTACGAGCCAACGTCTAAAAGAAGAAACCGTAAAACTAGAATCAAGAATTACTGATATCCCAAAGCCTCTTATAGCCGTTCTCGTTGGCGGGAAGAGCAAGGCGTATGACCTGACAGAGAGTGTTGTCCATAAACTAGGCGAGCAATTGCAACGTCTTCAAAAACAAACTGGCTGCGGTTTTCTCATCACAACCTCTCGCCGAACTGGTATCAAAAATGAAAAGCTATTGCGTAAACATCTCGCAGGGCTTCCTGCTTTTATATGGGATGGGACCGGTCACAATCCCTACTTTGGTTTTTTAGGAGCTGCTGAGGCAATTATTGTAACCAGCGATTCCGTGAACATGGTCACCGAAGCAGCAAGTACAGGAAAACCTGTTTTCACTGTTGATCTTGAGGGCGGCAACAAAAAATTTGATCGTTTTCACCAGCAGCTTGAACAAAAAGGTATAACCCGCCCTTTTTCTGGCGTTATGGAAAATTGGAGTTATCCAGCGTTAAATGAAACAAATCGGATGGCTCAGGAAGTTCTAAACAGGATGCACTCTGAAGGTCGCATTTAAAGATAGCTTTTGAAATCAGAGCTTAACAATAATCTCCCGGAAATAGATTTTATCTCAATCAACTTCTTATTTTTGCGCTTCAAAACACTGCCCGCCGATCACTAATCACAAAAACATAGCCCAAAGCGTCAAAAGATCGTGATCACACCCTTGAAGAGACGGTAAAGGCACTCTATTTTTCAGGCCTCCACAGACGGATTCCATCGCGGCCAGGTCGCGACATTAACGAAAGATTTGAGAGCATGTCCGAAACCCACCGTACCAAGGTCCTTATCATTGGCTCTGGCCCCGCAGGCTACACTGCCGCTATTTACGCAGCCCGTGCCAATCTGGAACCGATCCTCGTACAGGGTCTCCAACCGGGTGGACAGCTAACAATTACGACCGAAGTGGAAAACTATCCGGGTTTTGCTGACGTCATTCAAGGCCCTTGGCTTATGGAACAAATGCAAAAGCAGGCAGAGCACGTTGGCACCAAAATGCATTTCGACATTATTAATGAAGTCAACTTTGCCGAGCGCCCTTTTGTCTGTACGGGAGATAGTGGAAACAGCTACGTCGCTGATAGCGTTATTATCGCGACAGGTGCCCAGGCACGTTGGCTCGGTCTTCCTGGTGAAGAAACATATAATGGTAAAGGGGTATCAGCCTGTGCCACGTGTGACGGTTTCTTCTATCGCGGTAAAGAGGTCGCTGTTATTGGCGGAGGGAATACTGCCGTGGAAGAAGCCCTATACCTTTCAAACATCTGCTCAAAAGTGACCTTGGTTCATCGTCGTGACGAATTACGTTGCGAAAAAATCCTGGAAGATCGCCTTCTTAAGAATGAGAAAATCGATATCCAGTGGAACAAAGTTGTTGAAGAAGTTCTCGGCACCGACATGGACGGTGTCACAGGCATAAAACTCAAAGACACACAAAACGGTGAGTTCTCAGAAATTGACGTCAATGGCATGTTCGTCGCCATCGGTCACGACCCTGCGACCAAGATCTTCCAGGGGAAACTCGAGCTGGACGAGGAAAACTACATTCTGGCCAAACCAGGTACAGCAACAACGAACGTCCCAGGTGTATTTGCTGCTGGCGACTGTGTTGATAAGGTATACCGCCAGGCTGTTACTGCCGCTGGCCTGGGCTGTATGGCTGCATTGGAAGCAGAGCGCTATCTTGCCGAACTAAACGACTAGTAGTTACCATTTCCAATGATAAAGCAGAGCTCTTACAGGGCTCTGCTTTATTTTTTGTCTTTTTGTGCGGATAGCCACAATTTGTTAAGAAGCTGTAATTACAGTACGATAAGCACAAGTAAACGAATCGCTGCTGCGACCTCAACGCACAGCTTTAGGGGAGAAAAGCCTTGCCAGAGGGCACAAAACGCCGGGGTGGCCTGGGAGCAAGTATCATGGATTGGGACAAACTGCGGATCTTTCATGCGGTGGCAGAAGCAGGAAGCTTCACACACGCAGGCGAGCAGTTAAATCTAAGCCAATCTGCAGTCAGCAGGCAAATTTCAGCGTTGGAAGATAGCCTAAAGGTTTCTCTCTTCCACAGACACGCACGCGGGCTCATTCTAACCGAGCAAGGTGAGTTGCTATACAGAACCGCTCACGATGTCTTCGGCAAGCTTGCCATGACCGAAGCTCAGTTAACCGAGAGTAAAGATCGCCCCAAGGGGCCGCTTAAAATTACCACAACTGTTGCTTTTGGCTCGACATGGCTCTCGCCCCGCATGCATGAGTTCTGTGATCTCTACCCGGATGTAGATGTTCAGTTGATCCTGTCAGACAAAGAACTGGACCTCTCCATGCGTGAAGCCGATGTCGCCGTACGGTTGCATCCACCGCGTCAGGCCGATCTCATCCAACGACATTTGCTCACAGCTCAAATGCATATCTATGCTTCGGTGAGCTATATCAAAAAATACGGTATGCCAAGATCAGTCGAAGAGATCTCCGACCACCGGTTGGTTGTTTATGGTGATGACACCAGGCCTCCTTTGCCAGATATCAATTGGCTCCTGCGCGTTGGTAACGAGGGCGGATCACCTCGCCGCGCCGCAATGAGTATTAATAACGTCTACGCCATTATGAAGGCTGTTCGATCTGGAGCCGGCCTGGGCGCACTCCCTGATTTCATGACCCAAGAATCGAGTGATCTGGTTCAAGTTCTACCAGAGGTGGAAGGCCCACAGTTCGATGCTTACTTTGCCTATGCCGAGGAGATGCGGTCATCAAAGAGAATCTCCATCTTCCGGGATTTCCTATTACGCAAGGTCGCTGAATCAAAATTCTAACACGACAATACATCAATTTACCATTTAATCACAGCAACTTAATAGGTATGCACACAACGCATATCGGCACTGTAATAATGTAAATCGACATCACGAAAAAAAATGCTACATTCATGTCATCAGATGTTGCATTGCAATATCTACTTAGGCTGACTGTTGAGCTTGCTCCGGTTGGTCTGTTTCCAGGCTTCGGCCTGAGGATCTTCGGATCCTACGTCTCCCAGACGTGAAGCCTCCCTGTTCGACTTGCCTCCAAGCCTTGTGCTTGGAGGTTTTTTTTTGCTTGATGGCTTCAAAACCCTCCCATCACTGCTGACAGCTAGATGTCAGTGGCATTGTGTTAATCAAAGTGACAACACACTTTATAACGGGATGGAATTTATGACCTCAGATCACCTTTTAAACACATTGAAAATGGCCTCAGCATCGCTGGAACGGGAATGGGTGGTGACAATTGATACCCCATTGGGCGGTGTGGATCAGGTTTTAAAAGCTCTGGGGGAGACATTACCCCTTACTCAGGGGCCATACGATAACTGTATGTATGTCAGAGAGGCGGGTTATCAGAGGTTTCGGGCTCTTGCTGGATCTCACGCAGGTGCAGAGGGGACAATCCAACAGACCTCGGCAGCGCAGATTATATTTTCTCTTCCACCTGATACAGAACTGCTCAGCAAAGCTTTTGAGGTGATTTTTTCAGTGCATGTGAATGAAGAGCCAACCATCAGGGTTACTGAATCCTGGGGAAGTCGTTCACATTTGTTGGACGATAAGGACAATCCAAATCGCTATTGGAACCGGGCTGATGCAGATGTCTTGCACGGTGTCTCCGTGTCTGAGTAAGCCAAACAATATCCCCGTTACAAGCCCCCCTGCATTTCTTAGGCGTAATACCTCCCTGCTCGACTTACCGCCAAGCCGAGTGCTTGGCGGCTTCTTTTTGCACAGGATCATCTTTCATTAATGTTACTGGTCTAAAAACCCGATAAATCCGAGGCTTTTCATCAATTAGATAGAGCTATTGTCGGGGCTACAGAGCCACAAGTGCAGACCTGAGCTCCTGGTCAATATCGCTGTTACTTATTTCGTTATTCACACTATCGAAATTATCAAAGAAACTAGCCACCGATAGTGTCCCCTTCACATTGCCTCCAAAGAAAGGAGCAGATGTTTCAGCGGCACTCAAAACACTGCGTGCACCACCTGGGCCTGGTGAGTTTGCAAGTAACACCATGGCTTTATCTTGAAAGACCTTAACTTCGATGCGCGAAGCCCAATCAAACAGGTTTTTATAGGCAGCCGTGTAAGAGCCGTTATGCTCAGCAAAGGAAACGATGACTGCGTCTGCATCTGTAATTTTTTGGTAGAAGGCCTTCGCCAGATCAGGCTGACCGAGCTCTTCTTCTTTATCCAGACTAAATAAGGGTAACTCATAGTCGTTGATATCAATAATATCGACACTGACATCATCACGGGTTTTCTCAAGCAGGATCGACGCATAAGTGACTAATTTTTTGTTGATCGACTGCTTACTACTGCTGGCGTCAAAAGCTAAG
>NZ_CBDBHW010000006.1:0-664525 GCF_965205715.1 Kiloniella sp.
TCATCAGGCTCTTTCGGTGGTCTGACAAAAAGCGCTGAATTTAAATTCGGAGGTTCTTTCCTTCCCTATTGGAAGTCAATCGTTGATGAACCAAAAGGCACCTTTATCGGTGGCGCAGCCCTTTTCACAATGGCTGGTCATGATGACGAAGAGTACAAAGGTGTAGCTGACTTTATGAAGTTCCTAACCAGCCCGGAAATGCAGTATTTCTGGCATAAAGAAACCGGTTATGTTCCGATTACCAATGCAGCTTACGACCTGGCTAAATCTTCCGGTTATTACAAAACAACACCAGATGCTGAAATTGGAATTCTTCAGTTGAACCAACCTGGTGGCGATTGGACTAAAGGCTATCGTCTTGGTTATTATGTCCAAATCCGTGAAGTGCTTTACAAACATTACGATGATATTTTCGCAGGAAAATCATCTGTAGACGATGCTTTCTCTAAAATCGAAGAAGAAAGTAACGAATTGCTAGAGCGCTTTGACGCGACCTACAACTAAGTTGAGTTATGGACGGTGACTGAAAGGTCATCGTCCATAATTTTAGATACTACCGACGAATACGGAGCGCGCTTTCTGCTATGAAACGAGTTCAATTTAGCCACAGCCCGATACCTTATCTCTTTATCGCTCCGCAAATTATTATTATTTGTATCTTTTTCCTATGGCCTGCAGCTCAGGCCATATATCAGTCATTTTTGCTTGAAGACGCTTTCGGCCTATCTTCGCAGTTTGTCTGGTTTAGAAATTATGAAGACACCATTTTTAAAGATGCCTGGCTTCAATCCGCTGGCTTTACGATTGTTTTGGCTCTTCTCCGCTTTGTTGAGTAGAAAAAGATGCCGACCGCCAAGTAACCTGTTGATATGTATGGTTTCTGATAACTTTACATAGAGCAGGTATATGACAATCAACATCTCGCAGCATATTTTAGGCCTCAAAGGGCAACGTGTAAATGAAATTAAACTGGATGACGGCGGTGTTAAGATTGTCATTCACTGCAGCCGAGACGCGCGTAGGAGGGCTATAGACCCTGCTACAGGCCAGAAGGGAAGCATCAACCAGCATGTCCGCCGACAAGTAAACGACATCCCCCTTTTTGGGTATCCTTGTGTGGTCGAGATTGAGCTGGCGCAGGTTTATATTAACAAGGGCGAACGCCGCATTGAGGGGTGTGATTTTGTTGATAAAGGGTGCCGTTTCACTCACCGATTTTGCCGACTGATCAGTGGATTATGTCGGCATATGTCTATTCAAGCGGTTTCCAGACATTTGGATATACGATGGGAAACGGTCAAGAATATCGACAGGGCATACCTTATTGAAACTCTCCCTACGCTTGATCCTGCAGAGCTAACTGGCTTGGAATATATTGGTGTAGATGAAGTTGCCCGGGCGAAAGGTCATGACTACATGACGGTGGTCTACGATATGGTTGGCGGTCATCTGATCTGGGTTGAAGCAGGCCGAACTGCCGAGGTTTTTTCAAGGTTTTTGAAACAACTGCAACCAGATACAGCCTGCAAAATAAAGGCCGTAGCGATGGATATGGGGCCTGCCTACCAAAAGGCTGTCAGAGAGTCCTTGCCGTTGGCCGACATAGTATTTGACCGTTTCCACGTCATGAAAAACTACAGCAAAGCTATCCATAATCAGCGTCGACTTGAGTTCAGAAAGGCCGATCCAAGTGGTAAAGAGTTGATGAAAGGGACACATTATCTGTTGCTCAAAAATGCGGATAAGTTGAGTGAAAAACAAAGTGACAAGCTGCAAAGGTTGCTGGAGAGCAATAGCAACCTGAATGCACTTTACGTCTTGAAAGAACAGCTTCAGCTGCTGTGGAGTGCCGCTTCATTTGAGGCGATGGCGGAGCAACTGGAACGTTGGTGCCTGATAGCAGATCAGTCACAGATGCTCTATCTAAAAAAGTTCGCGAAATCCCTACGGAAACATTGTGTGGGCATCTGCAACTACGCCAAACACAAGCTCACAAGCGCCAGGATAGAGGCTGGTAATGTCAGTATAGGAATGATCCGTAAGCGAGCCAGAGGCATCAAGGATACCGAATACTTCAAACTCAAAATTAGACAATCATCCATTCCAGATAATCAATCTATGCTCTATTTGAAATCCTAAATCTACTCAACAAAGCGGAGAAGTGCCTAGAAAAAACGATAAAGTTGAGCAGAATCAAATCAAAACTAGATTCAAGAATCTATGCTGCGTCAAGATGGCAAACTAGGATCTGGTGACACGGTTAGCTATTTTTTCATTTATTTGATGTTAGTTCTTTTGTGAAAACAAAATGGCATCAACAACTCAGGAGAGAGTTATTATGGCGAAAGTTGCCAAATTGGTCCTAGGACTTGCAGTCGGTTTTGGTCTTAGCCTTAGTGCTGCCCAAGCCGGGGATGCAGCTGCAGGCAAGAAAGTTTTCAAAAAATGTAAAGCCTGCCATACTGTAGATGCTGGTGGGAAAAATAAAATCGGCCCGAACCTTCACGGTGTTGTTGGCAAAGCTGCTGCCACCGTAGAAGGCTATAAATATTCAAAAGCGATGAAAGCTTCCGGCTTAACTTGGACAGAAGAAAACCTGACTGGATTCCTAACCAAGCCAAAGAAATTTCTCCCAAAAACGAAGATGTCTTTCGGTGGACTTAAAAAACCAAAACAAATTGGCTCTTCTCCGCTTTGTTGAGTAGAAAAAGATGCCGACCGCCAAGTAACCTGTTGATATGTATGGTTTCTGATAACTTTACATAGAGCAGGTATATGACAATCAACATCTCGCAGCATATTTTAGGCCTCAAAGGGCAACGTGTAAATGAAATTAAACTGGATGACGGCGGTGTTAAGATTGTCATTCACTGCAGCCGAGACGCGCGTAGGAGGGCTATAGACCCTGCTACAGGCCAGAAGGGAAGCATCAACCAGCATGTCCGCCGACAAGTAAACGACATCCCCCTTTTTGGGTATCCTTGTGTGGTCGAGATTGAGCTGGCGCAGGTTTATATTAACAAGGGCGAACGCCGCATTGAGGGGTGTGATTTTGTTGATAAAGGGTGCCGTTTCACTCACCGATTTTGCCGACTGATCAGTGGATTATGTCGGCATATGTCTATTCAAGCGGTTTCCAGACATTTGGATATACGATGGGAAACGGTCAAGAATATCGACAGGGCATACCTTATTGAAACTCTCCCTACGCTTGATCCTGCAGAGCTAACTGGCTTGGAATATATTGGTGTAGATGAAGTTGCCCGGGCGAAAGGTCATGACTACATGACGGTGGTCTACGATATGGTTGGCGGTCATCTGATCTGGGTTGAAGCAGGCCGAACTGCCGAGGTTTTTTCAAGGTTTTTGAAACAACTGCAACCAGATACAGCCTGCAAAATAAAGGCCGTAGCGATGGATATGGGGCCTGCCTACCAAAAGGCTGTCAGAGAGTCCTTGCCGTTGGCCGACATAGTATTTGACCGTTTCCACGTCATGAAAAACTACAGCAAAGCTATCCATAATCAGCGTCGACTTGAGTTCAGAAAGGCCGATCCAAGTGGTAAAGAGTTGATGAAAGGGACACATTATCTGTTGCTCAAAAATGCGGATAAGTTGAGTGAAAAACAAAGTGACAAGCTGCAAAGGTTGCTGGAGAGCAATAGCAACCTGAATGCACTTTACGTCTTGAAAGAACAGCTTCAGCTGCTGTGGAGTGCCGCTTCATTTGAGGCGATGGCGGAGCAACTGGAACGTTGGTGCCTGATAGCAGATCAGTCACAGATGCTCTATCTAAAAAAGTTCGCGAAATCCCTACGGAAACATTGTGTGGGCATCTGCAACTACGCCAAACACAAGCTCACAAGCGCCAGGATAGAGGCTGGTAATGTCAGTATAGGAATGATCCGTAAGCGAGCCAGAGGCATCAAGGATACCGAATACTTCAAACTCAAAATTAGACAATCATCCATTCCAGATAATCAATCTATGCTCTATTTGAAATCCTAAATCTACTCAACAAAGCGGAGAAGTGCCATTGTTTTTTCCTTCCTTGTGACATTTCTTTCTCTCGCTTTGGCTATGTTGCTCGCTGTAAAAGCCAACGAAGTCATTCAAGGCGCACGCACCTATAAAACCATGTTGATGTGGGCCTATGCCATCGCTCCTCCTGTTGCAGGTTTGATGGGGAACTTGATGTTCAACCCACTGATTGGTGATTTATATTATTTCCTTAATGCCATGGGGTGGGACTTTAACCACAAGCTTGATTCTTTTGATGCAGGCTTTGTTGTTGTCCTTATTGCCGTCTGGAAACAGGTAAGTGTGAACTTCATTTTCTTCCTGTCCGGTCTGCAAGGAATTCCAAAATCAGTGATTGAAGCGGCAACAATCGACTGCAAAAGTAACCTAAGACGCTTTTGGACAATGACTTTTCCACTTCTGGCCCCAACGACATTTTTCCTCGTTGTCATCAACATTACCTATGCCTTTTTCGAGACCTTCGGCATCATTGACACCACAACAGGTGGCGCACCGGGTGGATCCACGAACACTCTCGTCTACAAAGTCTTTACCGATGGCTTTAGAGGTAACGATCTCGGCGGGTCATCCGCTCAATCCGTTGTTCTAATGCTTATGGTACTAGCCCTGACAGTCGTTCAGTTCCGTTTAATCGAACGTAAAGTTCATTATTAAGGGTGATGAGGATGTTTAAATTTTCTTGGCATACGATTTCTGGTCACCTGATCCTTATCCTAGGGGCCCTCTTTATGACGGCCCCGGTATGGGTCGCCTTTATGTCTTCAACCCATTCTGCAGAAACCCTCTTCAGAGACGGGCTTCAGGCATGGCCTGGAAGCCATTTTCTGTCGAACTATAACGAAGTACTCTTTGAAGAAGGTGGCGTGATGAAAAGGGTCACCGCCAGCATGATGCTCTGGAACAGCCTTATTCTGGGTATCGGATTTGCCGTGGGGAAAGTCGTCATTTCCATGCTTGCCGCTTATGCCATTGTCTATTTCCGCTTTAGACTGGCTGCGCCTTTGTTCTGGATTATCTTCATGACCCTTCTCTTGCCTCTAGAAGTGAGGATTATCCCCTCCTATGAGGTAGTTGCGGGCATGGGTTTGCTCGATACACACACAGGATTGATACTCCCGCTTATTGCTTCAGCAACAGGTACTTTCTATTTCCGACAGTTCTATAAATCTGTGCCAGAAGAGTTATTGGAAGCAGCACGTCTTGACGGTGCGAATGCCTGGCGGTTTTTCATAGATATTCTGGTCCCAATTTCCAAAACGATGATTGCAGCTATTTTGATCATTATGTTTGTCGTTGGCTGGAACCAGTATCTGTGGCCCCTGATCATGACAACTCAAGAAGACAACTACACTTTGGTAATCGGAATTAAGCAGATTTATCAGGTATTGTCTGAAGGGGGTGAACTCCCTCAATTCCAAAAAGCATATGCCCTTACCATTCTGGCTACGCTGCCCCCTGTTGTTGTGGTGCTCGTATTCCAGAGTTGGTTTGTTAAAGGTTTGGTAGAAAGTGAAAAATAATGGCCGATGTTAAACTTACCAATGTAAACAAGACTTACTCTAACGGCGCCCATGCCGTTCGGGGAGTGAATATGGATATTGCCAACGGCGAGTTCATCGTGTTTGTCGGTCCAAGCGGTTGCGGAAAATCAACACTATTACGAATGGTCGCGGGATTAGAGTCCGTTACAGAAGGCGATATTCACATCGATGACCAACGGATCAATGATGTCTCTCCTTCCGAACGCAATGTCGCCATGGTCTTCCAGAATTATGCCCTCTACCCACATATGTCTGTCCGCGGGAATATGTCCTACGGCCTCAAAAACAGAGGTGATAGCAAAGAAGAAATAAATAATAAGGTCGTTGCGGCTGCCAAGACGCTTCACATTGAGGAATTCTTGGACCGACGCCCCAATCAATTATCGGGCGGGCAAAGGCAACGCGTTGCCATGGGCCGTGCAATTGTTCGAAATCCCAAAGTATTTCTCTTTGATGAACCCTTAAGTAATCTGGATGCCAAGCTGCGTGTGCAAATGCGCATTGAAATTAAAAAACTACAACGAAAAATGGGTGTGACCAGTATTTACGTTACCCATGACCAGACTGAGGCTATGACTCTCGCTGATCGTCTTGCCGTCATCAACAACGGACAAATCGAACAGATGGGAAAACCGATAGAGCTCTATAAAGATCCCAAAACCTTGTTTGTAGCCAGTTTTATTGGATCCCCTCAGATCAACCTTATACCTGTGCGTTTTGATGGCAAACTCCTCAAAAGCGGAAACCTGGAAGTAAAAGGTTTTAACAACCTTCCTGAAGGGGAAAATCTGGCCTTGGGTATCCGACCAGAACACCTTCGTATAGACGACAAGGGGCCACTAAGTTTCAGGATCGATTTGGTCGAACAACACGGCGCAGATAATCTCATCTATGGAACATTAATCGATGCCGCGACTGAAGAAGGTCATGATTTAGAAATTTGCTTGCGGGTTAATCAAAAACAGGAACCCAAAATTGGAGAAACCCTAAAGCTTGAATATGATCATGAAAATGCTTTGATTTTCAACAAAGAAACAGGGCTTCGATTAGTTTGAACACAGATCACAGTTAGGTAATTTGATTTTGGTACACGGTCTGGGGTATAGATTTTCCGCACAACAGGTGATCTATATTTCAGACCCAAACCCAATACCGAGAAATGGCAATAAAAGGGCAAGTTCTGAATATTATATAAATTGATACGACAGTATAAATTTAACACTTACAACGGAAATTGGCATGACCATGCGCCTGAGTGAAAGACAGAACAAAATTCTCGAGTGGACCAGCAGAGAAGATGCCTTAAGCATCGATGACCTTGCTCAACACTTTCAATTAAGCACTCAGACTATTCGCAAAGACATTAATTCTCTTTGTGAAACCGGCATGCTCAGACGTGTTCACGGTGGGGTTTGCCTACCTTCGGCAATCGAAAATTTGTCCTTTAATACCCGGCAGGTCATGAACGCAGGCAATAAAGAACAAATTGGCCAAACAGTGGCAGAACAAATACCCGATGGCTCAACCATTTTCCTTGGCATTGGTACAACTGTTGGATCCGTTGCCAAAGCCCTTATGCAACATAACGATCTCAGGGTCTTGACCAACAACCTCAAGGTAGCAGCCATACTCTGTAACAACGATCGCATTGATACCCATGTATCCGGTGGAAAACTACGACAAAGCGACCATGATCTCGTCGGTGTCGAAACTATTCGGTTCTTCTCTTCCTTCAAGGCTGACTATGCCATCGTTGGTACAGGGGGCCTTGATCCGACATTTGGTATGATGGATTTCAAACCAGATGAAGCATATGTAACTCAGTCCATCCTAGAAAATAGTCGGCGTAAAATCCTGGTTGCCGACAACACAAAATGGAATCGACAGGCCAATGTCAAAGTAGCAGCCTTTAATGAACTCGACTTGATGGTCACAGATCACCTACCGAATAACACTATAAAAATTCAACTCGAGATGAATGACCTTGAAGTCAAAGAGTGTTGCTAGTTTTCAATTACTCTTATCACTCTCCAGACATCATAAAGCAGGTTTCGCATTTTCGCCAAGATGCTTAACCCATATTTTCTTTAGTGTCCCGTCATCTAATAGCAATTGATAGGCTCTATTAAATTCCAATATTAATTTTTCTCCATCAGGGTGATGTCGTGAAATAATCACGTGTTCTGTTGAGGTATTTAGAGGTTTTTCAGCTTCCTCGATGCCCCCTTGCCCTATCCAAATTCGTTTAGCCGCAGCCCATACGACCAAATTATTCAAAGCAACGAAATCTGCGCGTCCGGATCCAAGTCTGTCTATACAGCTATCAACGGTGTCTGCTCGAAAACGATTTATCACGCTTGCTTCGAGAAGAGGTATTAACTCATCTTCAGTTTTATACCCCAAGGGTTGGCAATAGGTAAGGCCGACAAGATCTTGAGGTTCGTTAAAATCTCTGGCGCTCCCTGTCCTCTGGAAGATACTAACAGTAAGCAGATTTACCGGCCGGGAGTATAAATAATCTTTCTCTCGTTCTGCAGTCTTTGCGTAGGGAAACGTCACATCGCTTTCAAGCGAGGCGACACGTTTCATTCCGCGGTTCCATGGATAGTACTGAAGGTCAATTCCGTAGCCCATCTTCCGAAAAACATGAGATACAACATCTGTGATAACACCCCCTTCAGGCAGATCTGGGCTGGTAAAGGGTGCGTAATCTGTTCCGGTAACAAGCTTCATGTCTTTTGCCACCGCATAAGACATAGATAACAAGCCGAGACATATTAGCCATAAGAAGCCAATTAACTTCATGTGATGCCCCAACATTTCATTCACTCCCTAATTTGGGATTCTGCGCTTATGAAAACAAAACAGAACCTACGTTACAATTACCAGCAACGGGTAAATGTAACTTATTAAGTAACATGAAAATTGTCAGTACAAATAGTATTACAATAAAAAAGAGCCTGCTTCTTTTTATGCAGACTCTTTTTACACTCACTTACTTTTGTCTAACGTAATTGTTAAGCCTCAATCACTCCCACACGTCGACCGTCGGGATCGTTAAACAAACCTATGGTCGGTCCGCCGGGTATTTCCATGGATTCCAAGACAATGGTTCCGCCTTTTTCAACAGCCCTTTTTAAAGTGTCTTCGACATTCGGCACCTCAACGTAAAATGTCAGATGCCCACCAGTATCAACCATGTCTTCACCGATACCGCCGTTAATTCCTTTATCTTCACTTTCAGTGTCGACCATACCGTAATTCATCGGATTATCAGCATCGATATTCCAACCGAATAAATCACCATAAAACTCCTGCGCTTTACCCGCATCATCAGAAATAATCTCAAAATGAACAACAGGACACCCCATTTTCTTCTCCCTACATAAATGATCCAGCTTAAACTTCCGGACACATTTTATTGTGAATTCAACAAATATAAATCAAGACAATCACAGGCACTCTCCCAACCATACCGATGTTTTTGACACTGATCCGCGTCAGAAAATACCGCCTGAGAAAATTCCATAAGTGTTTTTTCACCTTCATCAAACAGGTGAATAGTAACCACTGTTTCATCGCCGCGTGAACCATCCGGTTGCGTCCAGGCCCAGGTAAATACGAGCTTAGAAGGGGTATCTATTTCTTGATATGTACCGCCCACCTTATTGGTTTCACAATCATCAGCCCCGATAAGAGTAGTTTGCCAGGTCCCGCCTTCACGGAGATCAATCTCACACTCCGAACAATCACAGCCTTTAGGCCCCCACCATTGTTTAAAAACACTCGGTTGAGTAATAGCCTCGAAAACAACAGAACGAGGCGCAGAAAATCGACGCGTAATCTCAAGCACCTGTGCTGAATTAAGCTCAATACCTTCCACTTGTGCCATTCAGCCTTCTCCTTCAGCTTTTTTATCTATTACCATCTTTTTTAAGACCCCATCCAACTGATCAAAGCTCTCTTCCCAGAATTGACTATAGTGATCAAGCCACTCTGATGCTCCTTTCAAAGGTGCTTGTTGCAAGGTGCAACGTCGTAACTGCCCGTCCTTTTCCTTACGGATAAGACCGGATCGCTCCAGAACTTTAAGATGTTTGGTAATAGCAGGAGCCGACATATCAAATGGCTGCGCCAATTCACCAACAGTTGCTTCGCTCACAGACAAACGTTGTAATATTGCTCGACGGGTAGGATCAGAAAGGGCAAAAAAAGTATCGCTTAGCGCATCCATATTAACTACTCAGTTAATTAACTCATACGTTAAGTTATAATTTTAAATATAATTGTCAAACAAGTAATTTTAATTTCACATATGGAACTTGGTTGCTTGCGGACTGCTATTCCATAATTCAACGATCGATGATAACGATTTTTTCAGTAGGTCATCATCAATGTTAGTCAGATTTATCCTAACACCCGAAGGTGCAGAGACGGGATCAACCGCAAATATCTGCGAGGGTGAAACCCGTACACCTCTAAGCCCAAGTGTTTCGGCAAACTCTTCAGCCTTCCAAGCCCCAGACAAAGGTATCCAAAGATGTGAAGTCGCTTCATTAAAGCGATAGGGCATGTCCGCTAAGGCAATGCTCGCCTGGCGTAAAAGGTTTGCGGTAATTGTTGTACGTTGTCGCTCTAACTCAGTAGCTGTGCCATCCTTGATCCAATGACATGCCACTTCAGCCATCAATGGAGGCGCCATCCAACTTGTGGTTTGGCTAGCTGCGAGGAATTGAGATAACAAACCCTGAGGCGGCATAAGAGTACCAACCCGCAAACCTGGAGAAATCGTTTTGGACAGACTACTGATATAAACTGTTCGTTCAGGGTTAAAGGCCGCAATGGGCTTAAAATCAGAGCTCACAGGGCGCGGATTAACGTCATCCTCGATCACAAAGAAACCATAACGATCCGCCATGTCAGCTATCTCGGCGATACGCTCTTCAGACATTGTTGCTGTTGTCGGATTATGAGCAAACGGCATGCAATAAAGCGCTTTGACAGAATGTCGAAGACAGGCTTGTTCTACGGATTCAGGTACCAACCCGCCCTCATCCAAAGATACCGGAACAAGATTGATGCCAAAAAAGCGTGCGTAATTTTTAATACCTGGATAAGAAAGCTCTTCAACCAGAACAGTATCGCCCGGTGAAGTCAGTGCACCCAGAGCAGCGGTCAAGGCTTGCTGTGCCCCGCCCGTGATAATGACCCTGGCTGGATCGGCTTTAAAACCGCGACCATCAAGCCATTCACATAATACTTCTCTATGACGCAGCAGTCCCTGACTTTGCCCGTACTCCAACATGCCATCAAGATTGCTGTCCTTGCTGATCTCCATAAGAGAACGACGCAATTGAGCTTCCAAATTGATAAAGGGAGGCGCATTTCGACTTAAATCGACAGCACCTGTCTCGTCCAAGGCTTCCCGGACATGTTGTGCTTTAACATTTTTAGCGCGGACAAAACTCCCCCGCCCTGTTTGCTTGATAAGGAGACCTCTTTGCTCAGCAAGGTCATAGGCGCGAAGAACAGTGCCGACAGTAACACCGAGCTCATCTGCAAGCTCCCGCATTGGCGGAAGCTTCTGCCCCTCAGAAAGGCGTCCCTGCTCTATATCCACAGCAAGGCATTCGCATATAGCACGATAGACAGATAGATCTGGATCAAGATTTTGTGGAACCCACATTGTTACCCCAACAATGTTTTCATTGACTACAACAATAATAAGAACATTATTCTAACAATAACAGCAACCACAAATATTGTTACCATAACAATTCGAGGCAAACATGACTGTCCTGAGCATTAATTTAAACAAAGTCGCCCTATTGCGTAATCAACGTGATATCAACTACCCAAGCGTAACAGGGATGGCCAGAATTGCTTTAGAGGCTGGTGTTGGCGGTATTACAGTTCATCCCCGCCCGGACGAACGCCATTGCCGTAAAACTGACGTTTATGAGCTCGCCGAAATGCTTGAAAAAGACTATCCCGCCCCGATTGAGCTCAACATAGAAGGCAACCCAACCGAGGATTTTATGTCACTTGTGGCGGAAACCAGACCTCAACAAGTAACATTGGTTCCTGATGATCCCGATCAAAATACTTCGGATCATGGCTGGGATATTCTTGGCAACAAAGAACGACTAACTGAGATTGTTGAACGGCTTCATGCACAAAATGCCCGTGTATCCGTATTTATTGATCACGAACCTGAGATTGCACTCGCTGCCGCAGAAATCGGCGCTGACAGGGTTGAGCTTTATACAGGCCCTTACTTTGAATGCTACTTCAGAGAAGACCGGGAACAGGTTCTCTCACAATATAAGAACACTGCCATTGCGGCACGCGATGCTGGCCTCGGTGTAAATGCGGGCCACGACTTAAACCTCGACAACCTCGCTCATTTCCTCAAGGCAATCCCCTGGACCGATGAAGTTTCAATCGGCCACGCGCTAACCGCTGATGCCCTGATTTATGGTATGGAAGGTGCGATTAAAGCTTACCTAGGCGAAATTGCGAAGAAGTAAACCCAACGAGACAATGAGACACATTACGGGTGATTTTGCACAAGAAGGGGATCCTTTGTTAGGATTGCCCTTCTTAAGAACTTTCAAGAAGAAAACCGTATTGAGCAGATGTCAAAATACACCTTACCAAATACCCTAGAGCAGACGTTTCAAAACTACCCAGAGAATGTACGGGAAAAATTGTTATCCCTAAGGGATCTGATTTTGGAAACCGCCCAAGTTACTGACGGTGTGGGAAATATTGAAGAAACCCTTAAATGGGGACAACCAAGCTTCCTCACATCAGAGTCAAAAAGTGGCACAACAATTCGAATAGACCAAACCAAGGCAGATAACGGTCAATATGCAGTCTATTTCCACTGCCAAACAAATCTTATAGATCGATTTCGAGAACTTTATCCGCAAGAAATGAACTATGGCGGAAACCGGTGCATTATGTTCGAGCTCAATGACGATGTCCCAACAGACGCACTACAACACTGTTTCGCCATGGCCCTGACCTACCACTTAAACAAGAAACAATAAACTCAGAGGTATTTCGTAATTTCTTTGAACTCGCTCAAGACATCAGGCGTATTTTCTGTCCCATTGCGGTTCTCAAGACAATGATCAATATGATCATGAATTAGTACCCGCTTTGCTTGAACCACAGCCTTCTCAACGGCATAAAGCTGCTGGGCCACATCCACACAAGACTGTCCACTTTCCAACATATCCATAATTTTATGCATATGACCGTGCGCCCGCTTTAAACGGTTAAGTACCTGTTTGTGGGATTGATGAGTGTCATTCACAAGATATGCCTATTTTACTTTCCGAATAAAAGATACTTTTAGCTTCAAATCTCTTAAAAGGTCCACAGTATCAGTGGTCCTTGAAATACTAGCACGATGAGATTTAAAGGAATTAATTTACCGATAAATACACTAAATATTTTCCCTAGTGTATCACCAATACGAAAACCGATTGAACCACTCACATCGATCATAGTCATGTTTTCCCCAGAGAAATATAACAAAAAAACAACCACGTCTAACGGGTATAGAAGCCTAACTGAAGAGAAAAAAAAGGCTCTTCTCCGCTTTGTTGAGTAGAAAAAGATGCCGACCGCCAAGTAACCTGTTGATATGTATGGTTTCTGATAACTTTACATAGAGCAGGTATATGACAATCAACATCTCGCAGCATATTTTAGGCCTCAAAGGGCAACGTGTAAATGAAATTAAACTGGATGACGGCGGTGTTAAGATTGTCATTCACTGCAGCCGAGACGCGCGTAGGAGGGCTATAGACCCTGCTACAGGCCAGAAGGGAAGCATCAACCAGCATGTCCGCCGACAAGTAAACGACATCCCCCTTTTTGGGTATCCTTGTGTGGTCGAGATTGAGCTGGCGCAGGTTTATATTAACAAGGGCGAACGCCGCATTGAGGGGTGTGATTTTGTTGATAAAGGGTGCCGTTTCACTCACCGATTTTGCCGACTGATCAGTGGATTATGTCGGCATATGTCTATTCAAGCGGTTTCCAGACATTTGGATATACGATGGGAAACGGTCAAGAATATCGACAGGGCATACCTTATTGAAACTCTCCCTACGCTTGATCCTGCAGAGCTAACTGGCTTGGAATATATTGGTGTAGATGAAGTTGCCCGGGCGAAAGGTCATGACTACATGACGGTGGTCTACGATATGGTTGGCGGTCATCTGATCTGGGTTGAAGCAGGCCGAACTGCCGAGGTTTTTTCAAGGTTTTTGAAACAACTGCAACCAGATACAGCCTGCAAAATAAAGGCCGTAGCGATGGATATGGGGCCTGCCTACCAAAAGGCTGTCAGAGAGTCCTTGCCGTTGGCCGACATAGTATTTGACCGTTTCCACGTCATGAAAAACTACAGCAAAGCTATCCATAATCAGCGTCGACTTGAGTTCAGAAAGGCCGATCCAAGTGGTAAAGAGTTGATGAAAGGGACGCATTATCTGTTGCTCAAAAATGCGGATAAGTTGAGTGAAAAACAAAGTGACAAGCTGCAAAGGTTGCTGGAGAGCAATAGCAACCTGAATGCACTTTACGTCTTGAAAGAACAGCTTCAGCTGCTGTGGAGTGCCGCTTCATTTGAGGCGATGGCGGAGCAACTGGAACGTTGGTGCCTGATAGCAGATCAGTCACAGATGCTCTATCTAAAAAAGTTCGCGAAATCCCTACGGAAACATTGTGTGGGCATCTGCAACTACGCCAAACACAAGCTCACAAGCGCCAGGATAGAGGCTGGTAATGTCAGTATAGGAATGATCCGTAAGCGAGCCAGAGGCATCAAGGATACCGAATACTTCAAACTCAAAATTAGACAATCATCCATTCCAGATAATCAATCTATGCTCTATTTGAAATCCTAAATCTACTCAACAAAGCGGAGAAGTGCCAAAAAAAATAAGACAGATCAATACCTACTAAAAAGAAACCACACCCAGATATTAATCAAACACAGAAACTATTTGATCAGTAGGTGCCCCTTCCTTTTGGGCACGTAAGTTATAGTAGGTAATAGCAAAAAATACTGACAAGAATGCGACATACAGAGAACCTATGAACGTTGTCATAGCTACACCAGCAAGATCAAATCCTATAGCTATAGTATGAACAATGATAAGTTTTTCTAACAGTCCAAGACCATATGCCCCTGCTATAATCATCAATGACACTGCCAATAAAGACCAGTGATGTCCCTTGGTAAGTTCGCTACTTCTTTTAAAACTCGCAATAATACCAGGCTGTTCAACAACTATTACCGGGAATAGTACAAAAAAATACAACCCAAAATAAACGCCCGGCATAAGTAATAAGATCGTTAAGTTTGAATGATATAAAAGAGCATATATTTCTGGCATGAAATAAATCAAGTAACCAGAGTAAGACAGAAAAATTGACAACAATCCTGCCACGAGCACAGGGACAAACACAAATATACTGGCCGTTAAACATTCGGATATTGTGACAGCACGTCCCGTAATATGTAAAAAGACACCATATATAATTGCCACATCAGATATGAAAGACAGGATTATTGATAGAAACATTATCCCATAATGATCTAGCCAATTAACGGCAGCTACCGCATCCTCGTCTTCAAAGTTAATCGCGTAATCACCAGATGAGAAAGACCAAACAACGGCTGGAATCTGAAATAAGATAACGAGAAAGGTAAATCCATAAATATTTTGAGAGAAAATCTCATAACTTCTCTCAATGACTTTACCGATCTTGAACTCTTCCCCAAATTGCTGGTTTGTTGTCGTCACTTTTTACCCCCTTCCCTTATGCAAACTTTTATTTTGTATCGTATTTATTTTCCCGGCGCTTACCAAAGAGCATCTTTGCCTCCAGCCGTCGCCGCAAGGCTGCATAATAAGCTTTAAGAAACTCAGTATCCTTATGAATTTTTCCTTGATGGTTTTTCCAGTAAAAACTAGATGAGCTATTATCAACAGGTTCAACCCAGCTAATTTTGCTTTTAATTCGATCAGCCACTTCTTTAATGGTCTTCGGCGCAACCGCGGGTTTTCGTAGGAGCTCTTCCAAGGTTTGCAGTTCGTAAATACCATAGGCATCAACCTGTTCATCAGAGAAAACATAACGCTCTTTCTCTGCTTGTTCATTGCCGTCGATGTAAGATTTTCCTGATATCTGAGCACTATTCTCCTGGGCTATATCATCCATTAAAATGGTCTTTGGGATTTTGACCACCCAGGTTCCGGCGATCATATCTCCGGTACGGAGGCGATCCTTGTTAAAAAAGGGAATACAAACAAACAGCCCCACCCATATAATTGTCAGCAAGTTGATAAGCCCCTCACTACCTGAACTAAAAGGAGAGAAAAGGATAGAAATGGGTAAAAACATTTCCAGCTCTCGCATCAGGTTGCGTGCAAAAACCGCATCTGATTTCAACTGCCCGCCATGACGATCAACGACTTTAATCCCCAGCGCTTTTTTACCTGGTGTTCTTCCCTGCCATTTTATTTCAAAAAAAGTGAAATAAAAATTATACCAAAGAAACAGGACAACATTACTCAGAGCGAAGAGGATCTGTATTGATCCTTCATTACCGACAAGAGGCGTCCACATCGTAGAGAAAAAGAAACCAATAATCAAAACGACAGGCAAGCCGTAGACGATCATCAAATCCAGCAACAGGGCCGCGAAGCGATCACCTCTGGAAGCTAATTCCAACCTGACAGGAACCCCTTCGGGGGTAATAACCCGGCGCCAAGCTCCCTCAACCGTCTTCTTTACCTTTTTAGTGTTAGTCTGATCTTGAGCAGGAGTTAATGCCTTTGACATCTCTTCCTCCCGAGGTACCCAAAATAACCCAGCCATAAAACCAGCATCAGACCACCAATGGTAAAGCGGGCCGTAATATCTGTGATCCACTCACGACCAAAGCTCTCAAGCAAGGCCGCGACAAGAAGCATCAACACCGCCCCGATGACAATTCTTCCCGCCTTCTTGCCTTCACTTGCCAAGTTAGAAAGTCGTGATTTTCGCCCGGGCGAGATAACCCCCTTCGCAAGGCCCAACCCCGCAGCACCACAGAGAATAATAGCAAAAAGTTCTGTCGTGCCATGAATTGATAGCCAGGCTGCGATATCAACACCAAGCCCCCGACTTGCATAGAGCGCGACAAAAGACCCAAGTATCAAACCATTGTAAAATATAAGAATAAATGTCGGTACCCCCAAGGCAAAACCAAGGGCGAATGAAAACATACCAACAGAAGAGTTATGGGAAAAAAGCCCCGAGGCGAAATAATTCAGATCTTCCGCATCAATATCACCCCCATCATATAACCCTTTGCGAAGATCTTCTGTCGCACTTGCCGGTGTGCGCCCACTGGCCATGCCATCGCCGACCATCGTGTAGTACCATTCTTCATTACCTATGGTCAGATAATAAGCGATTAGAGCCCCGACCAGCATAATAAGGGTCGTTAACAATACCCGCCAACGCGCGTCCCAAACCGCAGCTGGGAGTTCTTCAAGAAGAAACTTAAAAACGGTTCCCCCAAAAGTATTATGTACACCGTAAATACAAAAGTAGGCTCTGGTAGAGAGTAGTTCCAAATATTCCAAAAGGTTACGGTCGAGCGACACCCCACGCGCCACTGAAAGCGAAGAAAGGGTAAAGCGGTAGAGATTGGGCAATCGGGTAAGCTCCTCAGCACTCAGGGCTTTTATGCCTTTTTTCTCAATAACCTCAACCAAGTGCTGGAGTTCTTTCCAGGACCCTTCCCGTTCCTTGCGAAACTGGGAGCTCTTGAGGATGCTATCTGACATTTAACCCGCTCCCTTCATGATCAGATAAGCTCCTGATGTTTGATCTCAAGATAACGTTCAACCAGCGCTGCACTTACAGAAGCTGCAGGCGCTTGCAGACAATGAACACCTAACCGACGCAGTCTCTCGAAGACAACTTGTCGGTCCCTTAAAAAATCATCTGCGACAACGGACTTAGCTATTTCGTTGATTGAGCTGGGCCTTTGATTGGCGACGTCAGCAAGCTCTCTGTCTTCCAAGGTGACAAAAATAATCAAGTGTCGCTTTGCTAATCGCGTTACATTCTCAATCATCAACTCTGCAGTCACCGTGTCGACAAAATCGGTATAGAGAACAATAAGGGATCGCCGTTGTAGCTTACCCATCAAATTAGAAAGGCCGAGGGTAAAATTTGTCTCGTTGTATTGATAGTCGAGCTTGGCACAATTTGACTGTAAGTGGTTAAAAGCCTGATTACCGCCCAGAGGCTCTGCGTGCATCCGGACCTTTGCATCAAATCCATAGAGACCAACACGATCTCCGCCTCGTAAAGCCATAAATCCTAACAGAAGCCCCGCATTAATCATATGATCGAGTTGTGGCAGGCCGTCCAATGGACGAGTCATAAGATGCCCGGTATCAAAAGCCAAAATCACATTATGATTGCGTTCGACCTGAAACTCTTTGCAGACCAGTTTTCTATGTCGGGCAGAGTGTTTCCAATCGATTGATCTCAAATCAAAGCCCGGTACATATTCTTTCAGAGCATCAAATTCAGTACCATCCCCCCGATGCTTTTGTATTTTTGTCCCATGGAAAGCATCGCGACTATTAATTTGAAGAGCAGCCGCTTTCACAGCATGGACATTAGGCAGGATCGATACTTTGTGATCGAGATCCCAGGTCGTTTGTCTTTGAACAAGCCCCCAGGGACTATACCACCTGACACAAAGACGAGAAATAATTGCTACTCCTCGACGTTTAACGACCAAAGGAAAAGCAATTTCGCCTTCCTGAGATCGATCCAGGTGATTTATTGTACCAACACTGGGTCTAACAAAATATTCATCATCAACTTCAATCAAAGCTTCTAGTCCATAAGCTTTGTTGCGACTGCCAACCGACAAAGAAAAATAAGCGTAATCTTCATGACCTGCGTAGAGAAGCGGCGTAATATTTTGAGAGAGAGTAACCCGTGAAGGTGCCAATGAGTTTAAAAAATCGATACCAACAAGCAACAGAACTAAAAACAAATAGACAATGCCAAACAACCACAAACTCTCATCCCATATAATTAAGACAAGACTAAGAGGGATCCCTAAGGATATCAGTAAGGCGGCGCGAAGAGTGGGGCGCATTATCTTGGTGCAGCCGTTTGTTCTAGAATTTCGCGAACAACACTGGTGGTTCGAATGCCTTCAATCTCTGCACTTGGGGCGAGGACAACACGATGATGCAATCCCGGAATGGCGACAAATTTCACATCATCAGGGATGACATAATCCCGCCCCTGCAGTGCTGCATAAGCTCTAGAAGCCGCAGCCAGCATGGTCGCTGATCGAGGTGAAGCCCCGAACTGAAGCGAGGGATGCTCTCGGGTAGAGCGAACGACAGAGACAATATAATTTGTAATTTCTGGACTTAGTTTAATTCCGCTAACAACCTCACGCATCTCCTCCAACTTCTCCAGAGTAGCGACACTTCTCACCCCAAACTCATCCAGCTTTGGCATCGAAGTTTGGTGGCCATGCCTGGACACAATTGCTCTTTCTTCCGCTTCGCTCGGATATTCAAGAACATACTTGAACATAAATCGGTCTAGCTGAGCCTCAGGTAGCGGGTAAGTACCTTGTTGTTCAATCGGATTTTGGGTTGCAATCACCAAAAATCCATCACCAAGATCATGACTGGTGCCATCGATTGTGACAGTGCGCTCACTCATGGCCTCAAGTAATGCAGACTGAGTTTTAGGAGGTGTTCGATTGATTTCATCAGCCAAGAGAAGATGGGTGAATATCGGCCCTTTTGTCAGGGAAAATTCATTGGTCTGAAAGTTGAACAGGTTTGTTCCCAGCACATCACCCGGCATGAGGTCAGGGGTAAACTGGATACGACCGAAATCAAGGCTCAGGGCCTTGGAAAATGATCTCACTAACAGCGTTTTACCCGTTCCCGGCACACCCTCCAAAAGCAAGTGCCCTTTACACAGCAAGCTGACGAGCATCAGATCCAATGCACCTTCTTGTCCAACGATTGTACGGCGGACTTCTGTTTTCAAACCGTTACTGATGGTCCGGATATCATCCAGTTCCATGCAACATCTCCTGTTTCCAACGATGAATATCCTGAGCTGCTTTTATCGCTGCCAGAGTATTAAATGAATTTGACGTAAACTGTTGTTCGGCTCTTCGAATGACATCACTGCCATTCATTTCCAATCCACGAGCCTGACCAACACGGTCTAGCCATTGAAGGAGCTCGTATTCTTCAAGGTTTTTTGGCGCGTGTAGGTTCGTTACCACAGAGTGTAACGACCGTTCGACATACTGGCGCAGCATCAAGGCACCATGCCCCCCAAAAGCCAATAGCTCAGCCGTGTTTCCGATCAAAAACTCTTTGCCAACCTGATAGGATTTTTCCGTTTTTTCCGCTGCACCAAATCGTGACACCGATCCCCATGCAAGCAATAAGACAGAACAAACCGCCAAAAGAGTTACCACAGCAAAAGGGAATTCGAACATCTTGCGCCATAAACTCGGCTCAGATGCATAACCATGAGACGTTTCGTCAACGATCACGCCTCCAGCCTTACCCAAGGTTAGCTCTTTGATGACATTAACGATGAACTCTGCATTGCCGCCATCATCCAAGCCGTGATTGGATAGAATATCGGGGTCACTTAATATCCATGTCCGATCAATATCATACAAGAAGCCGGGCTTAACAACCTCTGCCAACAATACGCCGTTATCGTTATAAACCAAAGGCCGGATAAGATCGGTATCTCCCTTGATCAATTGAGCCGCAATCAAGGTAGGCTGTTGATCTAAAGAAAAAAGTTCAGGATCCCATGTAAAACTTTCTGCTCGGACACTTATGTCACTTCGAACAAGTGCTATATCATTTGAAACATAATCAATGATTTTCTCAACCTGTGAAGGATGCCGCAGTTGAATTAGCTTTATCCATTTTGGTTTCTCACGATCTTGTAGGGCTTCCCATTTAGGCAAAACAATTAAGGACCCGACACCACTAAAACCAGATAATGCCTCAGACAATCCCTTTTCACTCTCGGGCTCAATAACGAGTTTGACATCTGAAAAATTAAAACCACTACGGGCTTGGCGACTGATCCGAACCCGGAAATCGAGCTGTTTAAGTAGTTTGGTAAAAGCCTTGTGACCAATGGCAGATTCAGAATAGGAGTTCGCCCCATAAGAACTGAGTTGAATTAATTTATCCTGAAATATTGAAGCAATAAATGCCCCGGCAAAAGATAAAGACCCAATTAAAATCAACCAGAAAAGAGTGCGTTTTGAAAAAATCCGATCATCCATCAGATGGTTCCCCCTTCACCCGCAGAGGATGAACGCTCGGGATTCACGAAAATATGGAACGCTTCCCTGCAAAGACTATATTCGTTTACCCCGGCAGAGCGCCCCCCGAATTCGGTGAGTTCTTCGGCTTCCACAATAACACTCATCTTAAGGCGGACATCTGAAGGCAACCAATCTGCTTTCAATATCTCTCTATTGGTCAAGGCCGCCGGAAGTCTTGAATGATAACTATCTTTGACGTGCTTTAAGCAGCAAAATAGCAAAGCACGGATCGCGGCTTCGAACTGGCCTTTTTCGGCCAATAGATCTGCGTATCCCAAAGTCTCTTTACTTAACTCCTCTGGCATATCGGTTACTCGGGAATAAGCCGCGGGGTTTTCCTCAAGTACGATTTTGTTTTGTGGGCGCCGTTTCAAATCATTGATATAGTTATAAATTGCTTTAACTATAAGCACCCCGGCTAAAGCCAAAAATCCATACATTAAAATTTTTCCAAGAAATTCTAATGCAGAAAGATCCGTCTTTTCCGTCTTTTCCGTGTTTTTTTCTTTACGGAGCGGCTGCGGTGGAGATTTTTTTTCGACCTTGGTTTCTTTTATTTCCAGGGGAAGTTCATTTTGATAGCGGTCATCTGAGTACAAACTCTCAATTGCCGGATCAATTTCGGAACTAGAGGCATAAGCAGAGAACGGAGGAGAAAAAATCCCCCCGAAAGCAAAAATAAGAAAGCAAAAAACAAACCACCCTCGGAACAAACCTTGGACTTTAATCTGCGTAATATTTTTTCCAGATGGCAACACTGGATAAGCAACCCCCAACAAAACAACCTAAACGCCTGGATGTTACAGGTGGCTTAAGAGACCGACACAGCCCAGCAACACAACACCAAAACTTTTACGAGCATTGGCCAAACAATGACACAGCCATAGGAAATCTGTCTAGAGATTTTCTCTCAATCAAATCAAGTAAAAAGCCATCACACCATTCTTCAGGATGCCCCTCGAATAACTTACGAAAACCAGCCAAAGCGAAAACGGCGATAGCTTAAGTTAATTCTTGAGAAGTTAGCTGATCGAAGGTTTCCAGTCCATCGAGCGAACGTGCAACGATAAGGCCCCCTTCAAGTAGAGCAAGAAGACGAAGTGATTTTTTTCGCGCTTGTTCAATAGTTAGGCTTTCCTCACCCTGAGAAAGATATACCTCATCAAGCCACAAAAGGTTTTTTACAAAAAAGACTTTTGATACTTTGATCATATTCTCTGGCAAAGATGAAATTTCAGCCCCAAGCATTCCGCAGAGACACATCTGATCACCTGCTGAATAAGAAGATCTAAAGGCCGAAATATATCGAGTTATTTGTTCTTTAAAGGGGTTACTATCTGCTGGCCCCAGACTTTCCAGAAAACGTTCTGTATAACGTTCTGCAACAGCAGCTCCAAGGTCCGCTTTGGATGAAAAATGATAGTGTATGCTGGCCGTTTTGATACCGACATCTGCCGCAATATCGCGAAAGCTAAAAGCGTTATAGCCTTTGGTACGAATATAACCTTCTGCTGCATCCATGATTTTTGTCGACGTGTCTGCTGTACTACTCATTTCAACCTCTTATCTACTACTTGATAGATAACCTCTTGCAGAATAAATTTAAAGACCTAAGTATAGAAACAATAGCCTACCTACTGATAGATTAGTACTGGATTTTCTTATGCGCATTAATGCAGACTTCAAACAAAAAGTGATAAAAAAACCAGAAAATACAAGCTGGATCCCCTCTCCCGCCAAAGGTGTTGATAGGATTATGCTCGACCGTGTCGGTGAAGAAGTAGCAAGAGCAACAACAATAGTGCGTTTTGCAGAAGGTAAGTATTTTCCAGAACATCAGCACGATGGAGGTGAAGAGTTTTTTGTATTAGAGGGTGTCTTCTCTGATCAATATGGTGATTTTCCGGCAGGGACTTATGTACGCAATCCCATCGGAACAAGCCATTCTCCCCATACTGTTGAAGGCTGCACTATTTTTGTAAAACTCTGGCAGTTTGAAAAAGAAGATAACAAACAATTTTCAATCAATAGCAATTCAGCGCACTGGACAGCCGGTGAAATTCCCACTCAAAAAATCCTTCCCCTGCATCAATATAAAAATGAGGTTGTCCAAATAGAAAAATGGGAAAAGGGCTCTGCAATAAAACGAGTTGCCCCTTTAGGAGGCCTTGAAATACTCGTTATCCGAGGCTCGCTTGAAAGCGAGGGAGAACAGTATCCAAAACGAACTTGGCTGCGATACCCTGAAGGAGAGGCCTTGGATTTCACCACGTCAGAAGGCTGTGAATTTTTCTGTAAATCAGGTCACTTGCTCAATCTTGATACCGAATTTGATTCCCCCTCAAAGGTATAGAGATTCAAGAATCATAATATTTTTATCGCAATTTCATAAAAGGGGATCGTATTTCGATCTCCTTTTTTGTTAGAGTACCATAACACGCCTTACGGTTTGAAACTGATACCTCTTTTCATACGGATTTCTAATGCTGACAGAATTCAATCCTTCCGTCCCCCTCGCGTTTCTCCCAACCCCTCTTCAGCCGTTGAACCGCCTTTCAAAAGACCTCGGCGGCCCTATGATCTATATGAAACGAGATGATTGTACCGGTCTAGCGGGTGGTGGAAATAAAACCAGGAAATTAGAATTCTTAATCGCTGATGCACTTGATAAAGGAGCAAACTGCGTAATTACAGCAGGCGGTTTGCAGTCAAACCATGTCAGGCAAACTGCGGCTGCCGCAGCACGTTATGGATTAGATTGCCACTTAGTTCTTGTTCGGAATGTCGCCTGGGATGATCCCGGCTATCAAACATCTGGAAACATTGTTCTGGATCACTTGCTTGGGGCTAATATTTCAATCCACCCAGCAGGTGCAGACCGTGATAAAATTATGGATGATTTAGCGGCTGAGTTAAGTCAAAAGGGACAGACGCCCTATATTATCCCGGTTGGCGGATCGAATGCAGTGGGTGCATTAGGCTATGCCTCCGCAGCTATTGAAATATTAGAACAGTGCCGCGAACTCAAAATCACTCCCTCTGCTCTTTACCATGCAACATCCAGTGGTGGCACCCAAGCAGGACTAATCGCTGGTTTAATAACGGCTAAACGCCCCTTCCCTGTTATAGGTATAGAGGTCGATGGTAAAGTCGGCCCGGTGACAGAAGCCATAGAAAATATTGTTCCCCACACCCTCGAAAAACTTGGCCGATTTGAAGTCTGGAACCCCGATCCTGATCTAAACGTCATTACGGGTTATGGTGGCGAAAATTACGGTATCCCCACCCCATCGGGAAAAGAAGCCCTGGAACTCGTTGCCAGAACAGAAGGTATCTTATTAGACCCAGTTTATTCTGGAAAAGGTTTTGCTGGCCTAATCGATCACATCCGACAAGGCAAATTTTCCAAGGACGAAAGCGTGGTCTTCCTTCACACTGGCGGCGCTCAGGCCATTGGAGCTTATCCATCCATTTTCTCTTGAAATACGAACAGGTTAGATTGAAATGAAACGCGTTTGTTTTGTTGGTGCCTCCATTATGGAAGGCATGGGCGACGAAGAGAAACTTGGGATGCCAGGACGGCTTGCGCGTCTTGAGACTCAGAACGACACCCCCATTATTCATTATAATCTTGGTGTTCGTGGCCAGACAATTCGCGAGATATCTGCAAGGGCCACCGCTGAATGTAATGCCCGATTGGTTACTCCTGAAACTGACTTTATCGTATTCGCTACGGGATCAAACGATTTTGCGCGAACAGAAACTGGTATCCCCCGGACACCCCGACACCGGGCGATGAAACATTTCAGAGAACTTGTACTTGATTTAAGAAGAATCGCCCCCTTAATGGTGTTTGGCCCAACACCTGTGGACGAAGAGAAAATGCCTTTTCTATCCTCACTAACCGGTATGAGTTTTGATTTTAATAACGAAGATCTTCTTGGGGGAGCAGATGAATACCAGAAGATCTGCGAAGAAGAAAAAATCCCCTTCCTTAACATGCATAAAGCGCTAAACAAGGACAGAGACTATATGGAAGGGTTAAGAAATAACGACGGATTGCATTCTACAGGTATCGGATATCAAGCAATGGCTCTGGCAGTTCATCATTCGCTCCAGTGGAAAGAGCTTCACAGGGTATAAATCCATATTTGAATGTGTTTGACTTAAATTGGAATTTCGAGGCCAACCTTAACTTTCTCCATAACAACAGTCGTCTCAAATTCTTTAATCGCTGGTTTATCAAAAAATAATCTACGCGTGAATTGCTCATAAGCTTCCATATCTTTGACCGTCACGATTGCAACAAAGTCGAAAGCGCCGGTTACATTGTAGCACTGTTGAATTTCTGGCAGGACAATGAGGTCTTGTTTTAGTCGGTCAAGCACCTCGGCACCACAACGCCCAACGACCAGTTGTACGATTAAGGTAACAGGCTTACCTGCAATTTCAGGATTTATGACAGCCACTTCCTTTTTAATGGCACCAGAATCTCTTAAACGTTTGATACGACGCTGACAGGCCGTAGCAGAAAGCCCTACTTTCTCGGCTATATACTCCGATTTAAAACGAGTGTTTTCTTGTAAACATCGCAATATCGCTTTATCGAAATTGTCTATCGTCATAACTCGCTTTCCGGCTTAACTTTTGTGTGTACTTAAGAGACCTGGGTCGTTAAAACTCATGTATGGCTCTTTTATGCAGTTTTTATACGCATAAACCACTTATTTTGCAGCCGATCATTTTTTATTCCCAGTAATATGCTTCCAGTTAATGAAGGAATTTCCTTTAGTAAAATTGGCGGACCAGGAACAAGTAATGTTAAATACACTCAAAGCAGATCAAAATACACTGACTATGGGTATAGTTTACGGCCTAATGGCCGCTTTACTATGGGGGGCCTGGCCTGTTGTTTCCAGTCTTGGTCTAAAGCAAAATACCCTAACGCCTTATGATATAACCGCATTACGGTTTGCTGTTTCCGGGACTGTTTTACTTCCTCTCGTTTTACGCAAAGGTTTTGGCAACATAGGATGGGCAGGCGCCTTACTTTTTGCCTTTGGTGCAGGCGCCCCTTACATGCTCATCACAGTAACAGGGCTAAACTATGCCCCAGCCAGTCATATGGGGATAATCGCGCCCAGTTGCATGATGACCATCTCAACAATAGGAAGCTGGTTTATCCTGGGAGATCGCCCAAATAAAAATCGTTTATTTGGACTCGCAATCGTTATTCTTGGCGTTGCCATTCTCGGCTGGCAAGGTCTATCCGCTGCAGGGGAAGATCAGTGGATGGGGCATCTTCTTTTTGTTGCAGGTGGAGGATGCTGGGCTTGCTATACTGTAAGCACAAAGTATTTCCAAGCAGACCCTCTACATGCCACAGCCCTTGTCGCCGTCTTATCAATGGTTATCTATCTCCCCCTATACTTCTTGTTTGGTGACCCACAAATTTTCACGGCCCCAATAAAAGAGTCCCTGTTCCAGGGCATCTTCCAGGGTTTTGGCTCTGCCATACTCGCCCTTTTGTTTTACACAAAAGCAGTTGCCTTGCTTGGTGCATCACGTGGCGCAGTATTCGCAGCTCTTGTCCCTGGAATTGCTGTCATACTGGCGTTTCCAGTACTTAGAGAGGAGCCAACAATCGTAGAAATAATCGGCGTTTGTGTTGTAACAATGGGCATGGTTGCCGCGCTTGGGCTAATTAAATTTAGGAAAAGCTGATCGCGTTTTCCTATTTGCGCCAAATGATTTCGTCGTTTTTAGTGAAGCAGCTGCCCGAGTAATTTGCTAGGTCTTTCGCATCATAAGAAATTTTCAGGGAATACCGAGTAATGTTGTTAGGGATTGATACAGGTGGCACTTATACAGATGCCGTCCTTTTTAATGAAGAAGAAGGTGTTCTTCGCACCGCCAAATCCCTTACAACAAAGCACAACCTTTCCCTAGGTATCTGTGACGCCGTAAATACCATTTTGGACGAGGAAGGCGATCACATCCGAATGGTATCGCTTTCGACAACACTGGCGACCAATGCGATTGTCGAAGCACATGGCAGTCCGGTTTGCCTCATTCTTATTGGGTATGATGAAGGCGCTCTTCAACGCTCAAATCTTGGTGAAGCGGTTGGTAAAAACCCCTGCCTATTCATTCAGGGTGGCCACTCTCCAATGGGCGATGAGCAGGCACCATTAGACATAAAAGCTGTCGAAGAAGCCGTAAAAAAGTATGCACCCTCTGTATCCTCCTTTGCCATTGCCGGGTATTTTTCAGTAAGAAATGCCTCTCACGAAGAAGCGGTTCGGGACATAATTTTCAAGGAAACAAATCTTCCAGTCTCTTGCGCTCACGAACTCTCATCCAGCCTTGATGCACCCAGACGTGCGTTAACGGCTTTGCTCAACGCCCAGCTCATCCCTCAATTACAACAGTTGGTTCTTGCGGTCGAAACAATGCTTGAGGAAAAAGCAATCAAGGCGCCCTTAATGGTGGTCAAAGGCGATGGATCCCTGATAACGGCGAAAACAGCCCTCGCTCGTCCGGTAGAGACTATCTTATCAGGTCCTGCGGCTTCAGTTGTTGGCGCGCATTATTTGTCCGGAGAAGAAAACGTTTTTGTCGTAGATATGGGCGGTACCACTACTGATATTGCCGTCTTGAAAGATGGCGAACCCCAATTGAGTAAAGAAGGCGCAATTGTTGGTGGCTGGCGGACAATGGTCGAAGCAGTTGACGTTCATACATTCGGCCTTGGGGGCGATAGTGAAATTGCACTCAACATTCCATCAAAATCCCTAACTATCGGCCCACGGCGTGTCCAACCTGTTAGCCTTTTGGCCATGCAATATCCTGAAATTCTCTCCGTTATGGAGCAACAGCTCCTTAACGATAGAGTTTGGCCAAATGATGGGCGTTTTGCCTTAAAATTGCGTGAACTCGATGCCGGTATATCTAGTCTTTCTCGGCTTGAACAAGAAATATGGGGAGGCCTTCAAGCTGGGCCAGTCGCCCTCAACAAAATCCTTGAAAGACCAGCTATGGCCCGCCCTCTTCAACGCTTGATCGATCGGGGTCTTGTTATTGTATCCGGCCTGACACCAAGTGACGCGAGCCATCTTCTCGGCCTTCAAGGTTCATGGAATAAAAAAGGCGCTGATCTATCTTCGCAACTCTTTATACGTCATGCAGAAAAAGAAGGGGTGTTCTCTAATCTAACTCCCAATACCCTTGCAGAGATGATCTACGAAAAAACTGTAACCGGATCCGCCACGACTATTTTGGAAACTGCCCTGTCGGAAATCAACTATACACCACTCGGTGAAAATCAAAAATTAGGGCAAGATCTCATCAACAATGCCCTAAGAGATAAAAGTAACAAAGACGGGCACTCAGTTATCGATATCGCGATCAATCTCGGAAGACCAATCGTTGCCACAGGCGCACCAGCGAATACTTACTACAAAGATGTTGCTACCCGTTTAAATGCGTCTCTTAACTTACCAGAACATGCAGAGGTATCCAATGCCGTCGGAGCTGTTGCAGGGGGCGTTGTTCAAAAGTTATCTGTGTTGATTTCCTCACCGGAAAAGGGACGCTATCGTGCACATATAGGTAAGGATCAGATTGATTTCACCGACAGTGAAGTCGCCATTGAATACGTGTTAACCTATGCAGAAAAAACGGTTAAAGCTCTGGCTCAGGAATGTGGTGCTACAGACATAACAGTAAAAGTCGATCGTCATGACAACGTCATAACCGATGCTGGGGGTGATAAACTCTTCATAGAGAGTCGAATATTCGCCACAGCAAAAGGCCGCCCTGTTTTGGCGGCCTAGTATATTCCAAAATTCAAAATCGGTGTATTACCTTAGGCGACCGAGAACAATTTTCTCCAAGGTGTTAAAATCCTTATTCCCGATATTAATAAAACGGGCACCGATTTTTCCTTGGCCGTGATCTGCTCGACGGATTTCAATATCAATAACAAAGGGATCGGATTTTTCTAAAATTATTTCCAACCTTGCGGAATCTCCAACCGCAAGGCCAAGCGCGGCAATATCAAGTTTTTCGCCGTCATCAAGAATGACGTCCATGCCAGCAAAATCTTCGAGGTCGGCTTCTTCACCCGATATACCAACTCCGCCTGGGCTTATATCATTAATTGTAACATTTGTACCATTAAGGCGGGCATCAAGGCCATTTAACTTGGCGGCCAAATGTACTGCTCTCCGTTGATCACGCCTTCTATCTTTATTAAATACGGCAACAACCTTCGCCATAGATCCTGTTATCCTAAGTTAATTAATCTTCATGTAGATCTACAAATAGCATGAAAATATGCAGAAAGCATTTACAAAACCCATAGTTAAGCATTATGGATACAAATAATGTTTTTCCTGCCCTGATGGTCCAATGCCAGATAAATCCTTAAACACCCCTGTTGAAATCAAGTGGAATTGTGTTTCTGTAAAGGAATGGCGGGAACTCGTTCGAAGGGCAGAAAAATCAAACTTACTTCAAAGCTGGCCTTACGCTCAGGCTGCTTTGGTAACAGAGCGATTGGTCGGTAAATTTGCAACCATCCATTACGACAACCGCATCGTTGGTATTTGCCAGGTTCTTGAGCAACGCTTGCTAAAAGTGTTTCATAAAGTCCGGCTTTATCGAGGGCCCCTCTGGCTGGAAGATAATCTTCCAGAGCATGTCCAAGAAATTTTTTGGCAGGAAATTCGAAAAAAATATCCCTCACGACTATGGCGTTTTACATATTTCCTACCTGAGACAGCAGATTCAAAAGAAAATCGTAATGTCCTGCTCAAGTCTGGTTTAAAACGGATTGATACCGATGGATATGCCTCGATTTGGCTCGATCTTACAAAGTCAGAAAATGATCTCAAAGCAAACCTAAAGTCAAATTGGAGAAACCAACTTAATCAATCTTACAAAAAAGGGCTTTCACTTGAGGTTGATACGAAGGGCGATCATCTAAACTGGTTGTTAGCTCGAAATGAAATGGATAAGCAGCTAAAGGAATTTAGGGGACCGAGCCCTGCATTGGTTGGCAATTTAAAACGTTTCACCAAAGATAGAAATGATTTCCTATTATTAAGGGCGATAGAAAAAGCGACACCTGTAGCAGCCGTTTTGGTCATCCTTCACGAAGCAAGTGCAACATACCTTATCGGCTGGAATAGCTTGGAAGGAAGGAAATCAAGGGCGCATAACTATCTTATATGGAATATGATACTGGAGCTTAAGAAACGTAACATTAAATGGCTGGATCTTGGAGGCATCAACCCCAAAGAGGCCGCAGGGGTTACGGCCTTTAAACGCGGTATTGGTGGTAAAGAATTCACCCTTACGGGAAGTTACAACTAACCTTACCGGTTCTTAAAGATTGATTTTTTTCCGTATACGAACCCCGATAAGATTGCCAGCCAAAGCCGTAAAAAGCCAAAGCCACCCATGAAGACTGCCAGAAGCAACCCCACTAAAAAATGCGCCAATATTACAACCATAAGCAAGGCGGGCACCGTACCCCAACATTAGCCCCCCTATAAGTGCTGTGATAATCCCTTTAGTATTAACATTTTGAGATTTACCAAATTTTCCAGCCAAGACAGCGGCGCTCATTGCCCCTGCAATAATACCTATATTGGTCGCAGAGGAATCACTCTTAAAAAGAGATCGATCTATGGCAGCGACCCGTCCCGACCAATAAGGGATATCCGAGAGATCCGCACCAAAAAACGTAACTAATTTCCCACCCCATAAGGTAATACCTGATGTAATTCCCCAAGGATGCCCCAAAGAGGCCAACATCGCAAAATTCAACAAGGCCAGCGCAACCGCCCCCAAAACTAAAGGCCAAGGCCCCTGGGTTATACGAATAGTGAAAGAGGTTTCATTACCCCCAGCCTCAATTTGAGTGGGAACCTTTCTCTCTATCTTCCGAATAAACAAATAGAGAACGAGAAAAACAATTAAGTGAAGAACCAGGGCGAATTCCCACCCCCAAAGAGATACCATTGAAAGGGGCTTTAGCTTCGGCAGGCCATGCCAGAAGGGTAAATTAATCGTCGCGAGTACAGACCCCAGCATAAATGTTATAAGAGTTACGACCATCCGAATACTGCCACCACCAACCGTAAACAGTGTCCCACTTGCGCAACCACCCGCAATTTGCATCCCGATACCAAAGATAAAAGCTCCGACAGCAACGCCAGTACCCGCAGGAGCTACAAATCCACCAGCTCTATGGCCAAAAATGCTACCGCTATCCAATACAGGGAAAAATAGCGTAACAACGATAGCCAGCATGATAACTTGTGCCTTTAGCCCTGCTCCCCACCTTTCGGTTAGAAAACGGCGCCAGGCAGAAGTAAATCCAAAAGCAGCATGGTACAGACTAATTCCCAGTGCCACACCTAAACCTGTTGCAATAGCTGCACGTTCACCAACAAATAAATACAGGTACCCAACAATACCAACGGAAAGGATCAGGGGTATAAATCGATTTAACATTGTAACAGGACGGGAACCAACGAACATAAATGAACCTTAATCATTACGAATCTTACTGTATATTAATCCGAAAAACCCTCTCGTTCCTTTCACAATTATGTCAGATCACTGTGTCCACGAATTTTAGACTTGGACTTGGTTCAGCGAAAATCGTGACTTTTCTGCCAGTTTCAAGAAATTACTGAGATCACAGAGATCACAACCTCCTAATCCACTCAACTTTGACACCTTTTGGGCACTGGAAAACAACGGTAGTTACATGCCATATGGAGTTAAGTTATTAAATTTCCTATGGAGGCATACCGTGTTGTTTGATTGTCGTGGACACGAAGTAACAGCTTTAAACCAAAACGCCGTTGATCATTTCGACAACACTGTCTCTTTATTTTTGGCGCATTCAAAAAAGACACCTGAAGCACTTGGTCGCACTCTTGATACTGACCCGCAGATGGTTATAGCTCTCGTCTCCAAGGGGTTCTTCTATAAAATGCTTGCCAAGGTAACCACTGATCCGGTTGCCTTAGAGGCTTTGTTTAAAGCGAAACTAAGTGTCAGAGAACGCGGTGCAAACCATAGAGAAAGAGAGCTCCTTCAAGCACTCGATGACTGGTGTTATGGCGAACTGGATAAAGCCATCACCCGCCTGGATAATCTATTAGATGTCTATCCTCTTGACGCCCTGATCGTTAAACTCACCCACGCATGTCAATTTCTCCGTGGCAAAAGCCTTGAAATGCGCGCATCGACAAGCAAAGTCCTTTCTGCTTGGAACGAAGGTGTTCGAGACTATGGCTTTGTTCTTGGTTGTCACAGTTTCGGCTTGGAAGAAACCGGGTCGTATACTGAAGCTGAAAAGGTTGGTAAATACGGCGTTGAACTTGCGCCGAATGATGCCTGGGGCACCCATGCAGTCGGACACGTTCTCGAGATGTCCAACCGCCCTTCAGAGGGATTAGAATGGCTAAGCCAATATCAAGATCAGTGGGAGCAATGCAACAACTTCTCGTATCATATGCACTGGCATAAGGCTTTGTTCCATTTAGAACTTGGTCAAAAGGACGAGGTTTTAAAACTATATGATTCTTACATTCGCAAAGACCATACAGATGATTTCCGCGACATAAGCAACGGTGTTTCCCTACTTTATCGTCTGGAACTCGAAGGTGTAAATGTAGGAAGCCGTTGGGAAGAAATGGCAACCCTATCAGCAAACCATGTCAACGATCACAGCCTTGCATTTGCCGATGCGCATTATCTCCTGGCAATTTTAAGCAGCGGCAACCGCAATGCGGCTGATGCTTTTATCGATACGATGCAACAAAAAAGTATGGGGGAAGGTACTTCACAACAGGTATTTCGCGACTTTGGAATGCCGCTCGCCAAAGCAATACGCGCTTGTAAAACTGGCGATGACGATAAATGCGTTGACCTTCTTTTACCTGTTTTTGATAACCTTCAACAAATTGGTGGCAGCCACGCCCAGCGCGATGTTTTCCACCGTCTACTCATTGATGCGACAATCCGATCCGGCCGTCATTCCACTGCCAAGAACCTCCTTAACCGTCGTCTTGAGGCCCGCCCAGATAACATGTGGGCGTTAAAGCGTATGGAGAAAATTTCTCACATACCAGAGACCGGAGCATCTGAGAACAATGCTCTAAATGATATGGAAATGACGGCTTAATAGTTTAATTTATTCCTAAAATTTTAGTCCCCATAGACCTTAGGCAGCATTACTAAGGTCTATAGGGGTACCATCAACAAAACGTTTTAGCTCAAACCTCTTCAGGTCATGCCCTGTCGGTCTGCCAATCAACTGATCCGCAACGATACGCCCAATAGCGGGCCCGATACCAAACCCATGCCCACTCAAACCTGCGACAACATGGAACCCTGGAATAGAATTAACCTCAGAGATAATCGGCAGGACATCCGGTGATGTTTCAATCATCCCCGCCCATGTTTCTTCAAAAGGAGTATCTGCCAATTCAGGAACATATGCCGTAAGATTTTTGCGCATCTGATCCAATAATCTTGGATCCGGAAGCGGATTTAATACCCGTGTTTTTTCAAAGGGAGTTACGTCACCTTCACCCCAGGTACTTTTACGGCCGATATCAGAAAAGAAAGATTTATCCAGCTTAAGGGAAACATCTCGGAAAGATTTTCTCATAAGCGGTAAAAATTTAGGAAAATACCTGAAACTATTAGGTGTAATATTGTGTGTCGTGTGATCGGCTAGTGCAATTGTGTATCCACCGTCCAGTCTTTTCCGAAAGGCAATATTTTCAGAGACTGCATTTCCTTGATAAAAACCAGGTACAGGAGCCGTTCTTGCAACGCAGCCTTTAACCTTTAATTGAGGTAGATAAACGTTATGGTGTCCAGCAAGGAGAGAAGACCAAGCCCCAGCTGCGGATACAACACGACGCGCCCTCACTCTGCCCAACTCGGTAACAACACCCTTTAATTTTCCTGCTGATAAATCAAGAGAGCGAACAGCACAGTTTTCAATAATTTTAACATCAAGTTTTTGAGCCGCACGAGCTAATCTTGGAACCGCAACAGAAGGTTCTGCGCGACCATCACTCGCCGTATAAAGAGCCCCTTTCCAAGGACCGTTAGATTGTCCAAGAAGACTGTTGGTTTCCTGAGTACTGAGAAGTTGCGTATCTAATTGATGTTGTCGAGCAACCTCAAGCCACCGTTCATTCTCGCCCTGCATAGCATTGGTCTCAGCCAAATAAAGGCAACCAGTTTGCCGAAAGCCAAGATCGTCACCAATTTCTTGCCCAAGACCTTTCCAGATCTGAAGGCTCTCTTTCATGATCGGAAGCTCAGAGGGATGACGTCCCTGTTGACGTACCCACCCCCAATTACGGCTCGATTGTTCCCCTGCCACACGACCTTTTTCGCAAACAAGGACAGATACCCCCTGCTTACCCAGGAAGTACGCAATAGAAATACCGATAATGCCTGCGCCAATTACAACGATATCAACTGCTTCAGGTAATTTATCCCTGAATGTAATTGGCGTTTTGTCATTTATTACCATTACCAAACTCAAAAAACACACCGACAAGAGAAATTTATATAGGATTTCCCGCAATCATGACAGTCTTGGGTCGTACAAATATAAAGCCTCAATTATACCAATGATTTTTTTATATTTTATTTCATAGAGTTAATACGGAATACAACATCCATCAATTATCTGTTATTCAGTACAACCTGGCCCCAAAACGCACAATAATTAGCAATTTGAATCATTATTGGCTGGTCACAATATACACAGGCACTAGATCTAGCTTTAAGTAATCAATAGCAGACCAGTAGACTCCCTCCTTCAATTCACATAGATAAAAATTAGTCTATGAACAAAATCCCTGCTATAATTCAGGCCTCAGGTGAGGTTGCCCTTAGTCGAATTACAATTGGTAATATTCTATGCTCGCGCATGAGGATAAGACTTTGTACAAGACATTCTCCATCTTACTATGCTTACTCTTCAGCCTCAGCATGACATCTTCGAGAGCCAATAACGGTTACGAACTTACCCTTACCACTGAAGAGTACCCGCCCTTCAATTTCACAGACAAAACAAATAACAAAATCACCGGGATTGTCACCGACATTGTCCGCGAGGCTTTACACAGGTCAAATATAAAGTACAGCCTGCGTTTATTGTCCTGGCAGCGTGCTATTTTTCTTGCCAGGCACAAGGAAAACACTTGTGTCTATTCGACAACAGTTACCCCGGAACGTTTACCTGAATTCAAATGGGTTGGACCTTTGATCAACAATAAATGGGTATTCATGGGCAGACGTAATTCTGCCATAACGCTGAATTCAATTGAGGATGCAAAACCATACAAAATTGGAGGTTATCTTGGGGATGCTACAGCTCTATATCTGGAAAAATTGGGTATGAATGTCGATGCAGCTGATAACGATCTGCAAAACCCCACAAAGCTTAAAATGGGTCGAATAGATTTATGGGCGACGGGACACCTTTTAGGCCCTTACTATGCCCGTGAAGCGAATGTCAAAAATCTTGAAATTATTTATATCTTCAAAGAAATTGAAATGAGTTTAGCCTGTAACAAATCTGTCCCAGATCAAGTTATATCCACTTTGAACTATACGTTAAAAAAAATGACAGAAGACGGTTTTATGCTTGAAATACAAGCGAAATACCGCTGAACAGAGCCACCCTCCACTTGAATTATTCAACTTATCAATTAAATTTAAAACCCTATGACAGTATATATCTGATAATTTATAAAAAGACCTGTTTATGAAGCCTTTCATTCCCTCCAGATTAGAATTCATCCTCTTTGGTTTTCTACTATCAGGCATGATGTCGAGTATCGTAACATTTATTGCAATGGTACAAACTATTGGCTTTACCCCTGAACTCTTGTTGGCTTGGCTAGAAACATGGCTATCGTCCTGGATCGTGGCTTTTCCTGTTGTACTCGTAGTTGCTCCATTAGTTAGAAAAACCATTCATAAATTAATTATCCCCTCGAGTTAAGCCCCCCTTCATATTATTATAATCTTGGGGTTGATTAGTCCTTTTATACGCAGACACTAAACCCAATGGTTTAATAAGGGGAAATTAGATGACTGAAATTGCGAATGTTAACTGGCTTGCAATAATTGTGGGTACACTCGTATCATTTTTTATCGGGTGGGCGTGGTATAGCCCCAAACTCTTTGGGAAAAAATGGGCTGAAGGTTCTGGGGTTTCTCTTGAAAGTGCAGAAAAAATGCCCGTATTCGCGATGGTTTCTCAGTTTATCGCTCTATTTCTTCTTGCATTGGTTATTGGGATAACAGCCACAAATAACGCATTATTCACAGCAATTTTCATGATTTTTGCAATTGCTGCTTTTATCGCTTCTGCAGGGGGTTTTGTTCGGAAATCAACTTATGCAATTGTCGTTGATTTTGCTTACATTATTGTGGCTGGCATCAGCATGATTATTATCCAAGGAATTTTTTAAAAACCTTCCACTATTAAAACAAACGTATGTCAGTTATCTGGACAAAACAAAAACCGTGGCGCATCGGCGTTGATATTTTCGGATAGATCCATTGCGGTTGCAGGAGAGAGATTACTCGCTAAAAACTCAAGCGCAGGCTCAATCTCTTTCGACCAAAGCTTCCAATCGTGATTACCGTCAATAACTCTAAGTTCTGCAGGAATTTTTCTGCTTTTCAACGCTTTGTAAAAAGCAAAAGTGCCATCGTAGAGACCAAACCAATCGTCATCCCCCACCGATAAATAGGTCGCGGGTGCATTTGATACCTTTTCCACAAGAGGAAATACGTTCTTAGTATTAAAAAGCTGTGTCGAAAACGGATCATCGAAAGCCCCTGCAAACAACTTGATTTGAACGGGCCTGAATTCATCTTCACTGCCAACATTTTCAAATATAGCAGGGCTTAACGCAGCCACAGCTGCGTAACTTTCCGGTGAAATAAAGGCAAACTTCAATGCCCCATAGCCCCCCATGGAAAGCCCTGCGACCGCTCGACCTTCTTTGCTATTTAAACTATGCAAATCGGGTTCAAGTAGCTTTGGAAGCTCGTACAACAATGCTGTTTCATATTTCCCGTGTTTAGATGAATTTACATACTAGGATTTATGTGCCGAAGGCATAACAACAATCATGGGAGAAATTCGTCCACTTGAAATCAAGTGATCGAGAGCTTGTCCAACACGGCCCGCCTTTAACCAATCCTTATGGCTCCCTCCGTAGCCGTGAAGGAGATACAAAACCGGGTAAGACAGTTCACCTTTACAATAACCATCGGGGAGATAGAGGGAATACGGCATAGGATTTGCCAAGGAGGGCAGTGTAATTACCCCGTCATCAATAACCTTGCTACCAGCAATCGCACCAGAATTTATGTAAAATATCAGAGAAAATGAAGTTACGAGAGAGCGCAATCTTAACATTGAGAATACACTTTCATATTAGATCCC
Organism: Kiloniella sp.; assembly: GCF_965205715.1. Lineage (GTDB taxonomy): Bacteria > Pseudomonadota > Alphaproteobacteria > Kiloniellales > Kiloniellaceae > Kiloniella. Next base: position 37,544 of record NZ_CBDBHW010000006.1, read on the forward strand.
CTCATTCTCTACGAAAATTTATTCGGCAGGCTGAACCGTGCTATCCCCAATCCTCGTATGTGCTATTGGCTTTGGGGCGGGTTTATTATCCCCGACTTTCTTTCTCCAGGGCGAGGATTTTGACCAAGCCATAACGTACGCAAAAGCGATCAAAATAATAATCCCGCTTATGTTTATTATTGTAAGACCAAAGGCATCGCGGCCAATTTGATCAAGGATTATCCCCCCAATCCAAGAAAGCGTCATGCTCAATAGAAATACCGGTAGAGCTTGTTGGCCACATTTAACGATGGGATCAAAATAACGATGTTTGAGTATCTGTTCACGCCCTTTGAGCAAAGTCACACATATGTACGCTAATGCCAGGAAATGTACCCAACGCAACAACCCAAAATTGGTTTTCTTAAACCCATAAATCAATTCAGACCTGACCTCTTTCAATACCGGGAACTCCCGCATAATGGGCCAGTTACTAATGGGAACAAGGGCAAGAACAAAGACGATACAAGCTATCAACAAATACTTATTAGGTGGCGGCGTTTTAATCCAACCTGCAGATATGGCAAAACCCGTAAAAAACAACAGCTGCCAAGCTAAAGGGTTGAAAAACCAGGGCCTATTCGAAAAGGGTTCAGCTGGAAATTGTAATTCCCAATACCAGGTCGCCACGTAAAGACCAAGAGAGAAGATGGGGACCAATAAAGGGTGCATGCGTGCTAATAATATTACCACAGGAACAAGGGCTAATACTCCTATGTACATCGGCATAATGTCAAAGAAGTTTGGTACGTAGGTTAAGGTGAACAAACCAACCAGGGCCTCGCCCGTATTATTAAAGAAGTATGTGAGGTTTAGTTTTCCGATATAATTAAAATCCACAAAATATGCGGTTGCTACCGCACAAACTGTAGCTAGAACAAAAAACAACCCTAGATGAGCCATGTAAATTTGAATACAGCGGATGACAATTCGTGCCGTACCCATAAAGAATCCTGAGCGTCGAAACGTTCCACCAAATGCAATCGCCGCTGCAAATCCAGAACAGAAGACAAACATTTCAGCAGCATCACTCGGCCCAAAACGAGCCGGTATGAATTTAGCCCAATAATTTCCAGGAACATGTGCAATAAAAATAATAAGCATTGCCACCCCCCTGAAAAAATCCAACCGAGGATCGCGTACTTTCTTCACCGCAGTTGCTGCTTCAGACAATTTTGGTTCTGTTGCAAGCGCTTTATCTTTATTCATTCACTCGTAACCCAGTTCATTTTTCATGGCTATCGCCTTCTCTATATTTAAAATGATACCTGAGCAATGCCCTATACAGTAAACCCTGTTCGCGAAGTTGTGATGAGGATTGTATATCCTCCCTCTTCCAGAAAGCTTACAAAAAACCAATCTAACACAGATGACAGAATAAATTTTGGAAGAGCGAATAACTTTTTATTTTTCAATGACACAGAAATAACCCTTGAAAAACCATTACATTTCAGCGACTTCCTCTGCAACATGGATTACATAGAATAAGAACTGATGAACCGTAGAGACTTCCTTCTGACTACCATCTCTTTAACTGGCGCTTTAGCTGGAGCCAGTGTCATGCCTGTAGCACTCGCAAATGCTGGGCCTGAGAATCTCTCTGCAAGTTATGATGATGTCATAGCAAAGGCAGAGAAACTCGCAAAAAGAGCTTATTCAGAATCAAATAATGGTTTAAGTAATTTTTGGAAAAACATGTCTGTAGAACAATTTTCAAAAATTTATTACAACCCACAAAAGCCTCTTTGGAATGACAACGGTCCCTATCAGTTACAGTTCTTTCATCCCGGCGGTCCATATTTTCACGATACCGTTAGCATCAATCTGCAGGATGATGGCAAGCAGGTTAATCAAAAAATTGAATCTGGCATGTTCTGGTACGAAGGCGAACAGCCTCAAAAAAATGATCTCGAAAACCTCGATTTTGCCGGATTTCGAGTTCACCATCAGCTGAACAGTGAATACTATGACGAGCTTATATCATTCCTAGGATCAAACTATTTTCGTGTTCTGGGCATGGGTCAACAATATGGTCTTTCAATCAGGGGGCTCGCCATCGACACAGCAGAGCCCACGGGAGAAGAGTTCCCAATTTTTAAAGAATTTTGGATTGAAAAACCTGCAACCAATTCAGCTGAAGAGGCCAACTCCATTGTTATAATGGCTCTTCTTGACAGCCCAAGTGTTACCGGTGCGTACCGCTTTACAGTTCATCCCGGTCAAAATACCATCGTAGACGTTGAAGTATCTCTCTTTGCACGTAAAAACATCAAAAAGCTTGGTCTGGCTCCACTTACCAGCATGTTTTTATTTGGTGAGAATACAAAAGGCTTGGATGATTACCGATCTGAAGTCCACGATTCTGATGGACTAATGGTACAGACGAGTAGTGGGGAATGGATTTGGCGCCCGCTTACACGAAGGAAAAACCTTACGATCTCATCTTTTGTAGATAAGGGATCAAAGGGATTTGGTCTCTCACAACGCGATCGAAGCTTTATGCATTATGATGACCTTGAATCGCGCTATCAACTCAGACCAAGTATCTGGATCGAACCAAATGAAGACTGGGGAGACGGACATATTGAACTTGTAGAGATTCCCTCTAACCTGGAGACAACTGATAATGTGGTTAGCTATTGGGTATCTGACAAACAACTTAAAGCAGGCTCATCTCTTCAATATGGTTACCGTTTAACCAGTTATATCAAATCGGAACAATGGCCTCCGGCGGGTAAGACCTTTAGCACCAGAGAGGGCCCAGCTAATCGGGCAGGCTTTGCATATGGGCACCCTGCAGATGCACGTTTCTTTGTCGTCGAATTCGATAGTCCCAAACTTAAATCGATTGCAGCAGACAGTCCTGTTGAGGCTATTTTTACCTGTGCCTCGGGGAAAGTATATAACGTTAAGGCTTTGAAAAATCCTGAAAACAATCTTTGGAGAGCAGAGTTTAATTTAGAGCCAAACAATGATCAGCCTTGTGATTTACGGGGCTTTCTTAAATTAGGGAATGAGACTCTGACAGAGACCTGGACCTACTTATATACAACGAAATACGCCTAATGCAGGACACATTAATGAACAAAGAAACAGAAATGCCCTGCTCAAAAGATATTTCAGCTCTTCGGTTTAAAAGAAGATCCCTTCTTGTTTTGTTGCTTTTCTTTACGGTTGGGGCCCTCGCGACAAACCTGACACTCAATTTATTTGAAAACGGCCTCAGCCTACTCGAAGCCATTTATGTTTTTTTATCAACGATCGCTTTTTTGTGGATCAGCCAATCATTTTGGACATCTATAATAGGCTTTATCTTTCGTTTGATTTACGCCAACAAAGCGGCCTCGATAGTCACCCCCCTGTCCCAGAATTTAGACCCAAACTCGACACCTCGTGGCCAAACGGCAATTGTAATGCCCGCCTATAACGAAGACCCCGATCTCGTTTTTTTGGGAATGGAACAGACGCTACGTTCTGTACTTGCAACAGGCCATGGTAATTCATTTGATTTTTTCGTATTGAGTGACACAACCGATTTGGCCATAGCTGAAAAAGAAGAAACCCTCGCTCAAGAACTTTATCATCGTTATGGTTTACAAGGTAAATTTCATTATCGGCGTAGAGAAATCAATACCAGCCGTAAGGTTGGTAATATTAAAGATTTTTGTGATCGTTGGGGCCATGACTACGATTATATGGTGGTACTCGATGCCGACAGTATAATGTCAGGAAAGACCATTCTCAATATGACTCGAATGATGGATAATAATTCGGGTACTGGGCTTATTCAGGTTCTCCCTCGCGCCATGGGTCAAAAAACTCTATTTGGCCGACTAACTCAATTCAACATCCGGTTAACAGGTGAATTATTCGCCACTGGTTTGAGTTATTGGACCATGAACGATGGAAATTACTGGGGACATAACGCTATCCTCAGATTAGCCCCCTTTATCGAACATTGTGATCTCCCCGTATTATCAGGAAAAGGCCCCCTATCGGGAGAAATTCTCAGCCATGATTTTGTCGAGGCAGCTCTCTTGCGTAGAGCTGATCAAGACGTGTGGATTTACCCTGAAGGCCAAGGAAGTTACGAACAGGTTCCAACCAATATCTTAGATCACATCGTCAGAGATCAGCGCTGGTGTCAGGGTAATTTCCAACATATGCGTCTCGTTGGTACCACAGGATTAAAGAAAGTCAGCAGAATTCATATGCTGATGGGGGCTATGAGTTATGCCTCTTCTTACCTTTGGATGATGTTGTTACTCATGAGCGCGTTTCTGGTTACTGAGCGCACCATGCCAATTAGTCCTGTAATTCCTCTTCCTTATGAATGGTCGATGCTGACGCCCTATACCGCTTCGCCATTAAGTCTATTCTTTATTGTCATGGCTATGTTGTTTGCTCCGAAGATTCTCGCGCTTCTGTTGGCTTATAAAGAAGCTAACTCTTACGGTGGATCGCTCAAACTAACAATAAGCTGTTTGATTGAGATGGTATTCTCAGCCATTACAGCACCGGTTTTAATGATTTTTCACGTTAAGATAATATCGGCTCTTCTCCTTGGAAAAACCGTAAAATGGGATGCTCAAAGCCGGAATGGTCGTACAATCCCTTGGCGAGAAGCCTTTAAGCAACACAGAGCCCATCTAATCGCCGCAATGGTTCTCGGAGCTGTGTATTTGAATCAGGCTCCAGAACTACTCCCCTGGTTGGCACCAATATTGACCGGGCTGATTCTAGGCGCACCCTTGGCGGTTGCTTTTGGTCAGGAGAAGATCGGTCTTTTCCTCCAGCGTCATGGTATTCTTCTCATTCCTGAAGAAACAAAACCCCCAGAAGAGTTACCGCTAATTTTCACGAAACTGATCCAAGAGCCTTCGGGCTTCAACGAAAGCAGCCTTTCTCATAAAGCGGCTGAATAACCGGCAGAAGGGAAACCAATTACTGGGCTCAGTAATTACCTCTTATTCAGGTTAGCAGATCCCAGTTACAGCTTTTCAGGTGGTATCTTCAAGGTAGGTCAATTGAGCGCGGTAAATCGATTGTGGCATTAAGCCCTTGTACAGGCTCATTGATCAAATCAAACGTACCATGATGAGTTTCAATGACACTGCTTACGATACTTAAACCAAGTCCACTACCACCCGTTTCTCTATTTCTAGATTTCTCAAGCCGATAAAATGGCTTGAGAACATTCTCCATTTCGTCTTCTGGAATTCCTGGTCCCCGATCGACGACTTCAATCAACACCCGAGCAGGTTCAATCGTTAAACTTACCTTCGCTTGAAATCCATATTTTACTGCGTTTGCAACGAGATTAGTGATAGCACGCTTAAGAGCTCGAGGGCGTCCCTTCATAACTCCCTTGGTCATACTATCCAAAGGCACAGACTTTTCCTGAGAACTAAAGACGGTTCCAGTGGTCCTTAAAGTTGGATATTGAATCGGTAGAAATGTTACAGGCATTCCAACGTCTGAAAAGTCATCACATATAGATTGTATCAGGGAGACAATTTCAAAAAATTCAACCTCCTCAGCTTCTAATCCACCCTTTAGGAAATCAATGGCATCCCTCGTCATGGCGAGCATCAGGTCCAGGTCAGCGAGTATCTTATTTTTTAGTCCTTCATCTTCCACGAATTCTGCGCGCAACCTCAACCTTGTGGCGGGAGTTCGTAAGTCGTGAGAAATCGCCGTTAGCATTCGGGTTCTCTCTTCAATCACTTCAGCTTTTTCTTCCTGCTCTCGAAAAAGACGGTTCGCTATTTCCCTTGCTTCCTTGGGCCATGAAAGGTGGGTGACTACCTTATCTCCGGAAATAGCGCCTTCTCCTAAATATCGAAAAGGACGTAAAATTTTTCGCGTACCAAGAACGTATAAAAACCCTGTCAGAACCATTCCACTGATTAAAATCAAAAGCCACTGAACTTCTGTGATCCGATCCCGCCAGTATTGGGGACTGGATACAATCAGTTCATCCCCGTTCGGCATACCCAATACTAACTTGGAGTACTTATCGTGTCGCGCTATGGCTGAAACCAAAAATGTTAATCTTGCGGTTAAATCTTCCGGGGGATGGTTTGTTTGTAGGAGCTTTGACCTTGGCTTTTCCCCAAAAACAATCAAAGTAATTTTCGGAGTACGCCATAGCGTCGAAGCATTTGTAACAACTTTTGAATTCCCTTGGGATAAGGATGTATCTTTGTTTTCTGAATTAGCCAGGGAAAATTGAATAGCATTTGCTCTGTTGAAGTTACTGGTGGCTATTGCCCGCCTTCCCTCTGGTATACTTGAAAGCTCTTCAAACACACGGGCAACAACGGGGCCTATCCAGGTCGCCTCAGCTATTTCTGCGCGGCGATTAATAATAGCTCCAACACCCACTGCCGCAAATGATGTCGCCAACAATCCACAACAAAACCCAAACACGAGTATACGCAACCGGACTTTTTCGGGTAAATACTTTATCAATAACGCATTGAGAACTTTCACTAAGACCGCCCTTTTATTGGGCTCATACCGACTTTCTCAGCAAAAATGTAACCTTGCCCCCTTACCGTTTTTATAAGTTTTGGCTTATCACAGTCACCTTCAAGTTTTTTACGTAATCTGCTTACTTGGATATCGATACTGCGATCAAAGGCAATTGCCTCTACCCCACGCGTAGCATTGATCAAGTCATCACGTGTCAGCACCTTCTGTGGTTGCTCGAGAAATGCCACAATCAATGCAAATTCACCAGATGATAGATGTACAACGAATTTATCGGGAGAACGCAACTCTCGTTTCCCTTCATGCAAGACCCAACCGCCAAACCTGAACAGGCGATTAGATACCTTTACCCCCTCATCCTCCTCGTCAGCGCCCCCTCCTGATACCCGACGAAAAATTGCCTTCATACGCGCCAGGAGTTCCCTGGGATTAAAGGGTTTTTCCAAATAATCATCCGCCCCGACTTCAAGTCCTACAATTCGATCTGAATCTCCTGTTACTGCCGTAAGCATTATTATGGGAACATCCGACTTTTCCCTTACAGATTTGCAAAGGCTAAGCCCGTCTTCACCTGGTAACATTATGTCGAGTATAATCAGGTCAATAGACCAACGGACGAGTTCACGACGCATTTCATCGCCATCTCCAGCGACGGAGACTCTAAATCCACGCTGCGTTAAAAACCCCGTTAGAAGCTCTCTAATCTCTTCATCATCATCTACGATTAGAAGATGTTTGGCCTTTTCCATACTTTTACCTGTAATATTTCGCACTTGCAGTAACGTGCTGGAAAATATCTATTTATTACCCTTAATGTATCCGTTTGTAACAATCGGACCTGTCTGCAATCTTCTGTTACCTTAAAAGGATCGCAAATCTTGCCCGAAGGAGTTTTACTAAGCCTATCGAAACCAAAGTGCCCTGAACAGCTAACAATAATCTATGGGGCGCAGTTTGGTTCTTTGTCAACATTACACGGGGAGGAATTTGGGAATGAAGAAATTTACTCATAAGCTTGCGGTTACAACCGCATTGGTCAGTTCACTCGTCCTAGGCGCAGTTAGTGTACAAGCAGATCCAACTGCAGAAGTACTTCACTATTGGACATCTGGCGGCGAAGCAAAAGCGGTTAAGGCTCTTAAAGAAGACTTCGAAGCCAATGGCGGAAAATGGGTCGACGCTCCTGTTGCGGGAGGCGGTGGAGATGCTCAAGCAGCTGTTCTTCGTTCACGCGTACTTTCAGGAAATCCTCCTGCGGCCGTACAAATTAAAGGACCAAACATTCAAGAATGGGCCGAAGCAGGTGCCCTTGCTGACCTAACAGCACTTGGTAAAAAAGAAGGGTGGGACAACGTTCTTCCTCCTTTACTTCAGGACATTGTTAAACACGATGGTAAATACGTTGCAGTTCCTGTGAACGTTCACCGTGTCGACTGGATTTGGGTTAACCCGGAAGCTCTTGCAAAAGTAGATGGCGAGCCTCCTCGCACTTGGGATGAGTTCAATGCGCTAGCAGACAAATTACAAGCTGCTGGCATCATTCCATTGGCACATGGAGGACAAGCGTGGCAGGACGCGACTGTGTTCGAAACTGTTGCCCTCGGTTTAGGTGGTGCAGAATTTTTCAACAAAGCCTTTGTTGAGCTCGATACAGATACTCTCAAATCAGACACCATGATCAAAATATTTGACCAGATGCGCAAAATGCGTGGTTATGTCGATGCCGACTTCCCTGGTCGTGATTGGAACCTGGCGACAGGTATGGTTATGCGCGGTGAAGCTGCTATGCAGATCATGGGCGATTGGGCCAAAGGGGAATTTGTCGCTGCCGGTAAAAAACCAGGCAAAGATTTTCTTTGTGTTCCAACACCATCGAATGGTGGCTACATCCTAAACTCTGACAGCTTTGCAATGTTCAACGTATCAAGCGCAGATGACAAAGCAGGACAAGAACTCCTAGCCAAGCTTATCCTCGGTGAAAAGTTCCAGGAAACCTTTAATCTCTATAAGGGATCTATCCCTGCACGCATGGGCGTATCTGCAGATAACTTTGACGAATGTGCCGTTAAATCCATGGTTGATATGCAAGCTTCATCAGAAGCAGGCTCGCTTGTCGGTTCTGTTGCTCATGAAATCGCAGCAGCCGGCGCTGTCCGCGGTGCTGTTCTTGATGTGGTAACAGAACACTTTAACTCAGACATGTCTTCGAAAGACGCCGTTGCGCGCCTTGCTGAAGCCATTGAACTCGCCGAGTAATTCTCCCGGTGTTGGCGGTGCGTCTCCCAAGGGGCACCGCCTCTTTTTATTAGGAGTGAGCAACTTATTAGATTGCTCATAATTTAAAGCTTCTCTCTCGATCTAAATTAGCAGAGTAGCTTTACTATTTTTACTTAGGGCCATGATATCCATAGGATATTTAGGTTTAAAGCCCTGTAATAGATGACGAGCCTCATGACTCAGAAATCCATACCCGCCAAACAACCATTGTTAGACTGGTTGCGCCGGAACGTGGCAAAACTGGTGGTGGCACCGACCTTTGCACTGATGATATTCTTCGTATATGGCTTTATCGCCTGGACAGGATATATCTCGCTTACAAAGTCAAAGATGCTGCCAAATTACTCTTTCGAGGGTTTTTACCAGTATATCCGTCTCTGGAAAATGACACCTTGGAATACCGCGATGGAAAATCTGCTGATTTTTGGCGGGCTTTTTATTCTTATTTCTATTGTTTTGGGCTGCCTTCTCGCTATTGCTCTTGATCAAAAAATTCGGGCAGAAGGTGTCTTACGCACCATCTTTCTTTATCCAATGGCTATATCCTTTATTATTACGGGTACTGCTTGGAAGTGGATCCTTAATCCTGGTCTTGGTATTCAAAACATGGTGCGGTCATGGGGTTGGGAAAGTTTTTCCTTTGATTGGCTTATTAATAGTGAGATGGCGGTCTACACCCTTGTGATCGCGGCGGTATGGCAATCCTCTGGTTTTGTAATGGCGTTGTTTTTAGCGGCCTTGCGTGGCGTTGATAGTGAAATTATCAAGGCAGCTTATCTGGATGGAGCATCTCTTTCACGGATTTACCTGGTAATTATTTTACCGACCTTGAGGCCCGTTTTCCTCAGCTGTTTCTTTATTCTGACCCACTTAGCGGTGAAAAGCTTTGACCTCGTTGTCGCTTTAACGGGTGGCGGTCCCGGAAACAGTACGATTTTACCAGCAAACTTTATGTATGAAATGACTTTCAGGCGTAATCAGATTGGACTGGGTGCTGCCTCAGCAATCATGATGCTGGCAACTGTCATGGCAATCGTCATCCCTTATCTATACTCCGAATTAAGGGAGAAGAAGCATGACTGATATCACAGCTCTGCCTGGTGGGAAAAATCCTTGGCAATCAGCCGCACGCTTTGGCCTTTATACGCTGTTATTACTTTTTGCAGCTTATTACATTCTTCCTTTGATCGTTGTTCTCTCCACCTCGATGAAAGATTTGGACGAAATTAGAAATGGAACTCTTCTCTCCCTTCCCGGAGAAATCAACTTAGATGCATGGGGTTACGCTTGGACCGAAGCCTGTATCGGCGTGAGTTGTAACGGCTTAAAACCGTTTTTCTGGAACTCTGTTGCAATGACCATTCCCGCTGTAACAATTTCAACTTTGCTGGGCGCCTTAACCGGCTACGCCCTGACAAAGTTTAAATTCAGAGGCGCAAATCTGATCTTCGCCATGATACTATTTGGCTGCTTCATTCCTTTTCAGGTTGTCCTGTTACCAATGGCGCAGTCTTTAGGCATACTGGGTATCGCCAATACGGTTCCAGGATTGGTTTTGGTCCACATTGTTTATGGACTTCCTTTTACGGTTCTATTTTTCAGAAATTACTACGTCAACATACCAGATGACTTGATCAAAGCAGCAACTATTGATGGTGCGGGATTTTTCATGATCTTTTGGCGCATTATGTTGCCCTTATCTCCACCAATTATTGTCGTCACCGTTATTTGGCAATTCACACAAATCTGGAATGACTTTCTATTTGGTGCGTCCTTTACAACAGGTGGCGGTCAACCGATCACCGTTGCTTTAAACAATCTTGTAAACACCACAACTGGCGTCAAACGATACAACGTTGATATGGCTGCAGCCTTAATTACTGCTGCCCCAACTCTCGTCGTTTACGTGTTGGCTGGTCGTTATTTCGTACGCGGTCTGACCGCTGGCTCAGTTAAAGGGTAAGGAGAAATATCCTCATGGCATCCCTATCCATCCAAAACGTCAAAAAATCCTACGGTTCAGTCGAGGTTTTAAAGGGCATCGATCTAGATCTTGATAATGGCGAATTCCTCGTTCTCTTAGGCCCTTCCGGTTGCGGGAAATCCACCCTGCTCAACATGATTGCCGGTTTGGACACGATTACAGATGGTGAAATTCTTATCAATCAATCTGTGGTTAATGATGTCCATCCCAAAGACCGTGATATCGCCATGGTTTTCCAAAGCTACGCGCTCTATCCAAATATGTCTGTTGCCAGAAACATTGGGTTCGGTCTTGAGATGCGTAAAGTAACCAAGGAAGAGCGTGAACGCAGAGTTGATGAAGCTGCTCGCATGCTGCAGATCGATCACCTCAGTGACCGTAAACCTGCTCAGTTATCGGGTGGTCAACGGCAACGTGTTGCTATGGGACGCGCCCTTGTCCGTGATCCAGAGATCTTTCTCTTTGACGAGCCCTTATCAAACCTGGACGCGAAACTACGCGTAGAGATGCGTACCGAGATCAAAAAGCTGCACCAACGCCTTGGTACGACGATGGTCTATGTAACCCATGACCAAATAGAGGCCATGACACTTGCAAGTCGCATAGCCATCCTAAGAGAAGGAGAGGTTCAGCAGTTTGCGAGCCCGCAAGAAGTTTACGAAAAACCGGCAAATATGTACGTCGCAGGTTTTGTTGGATCTCCACCAATGAACTTTGTTCCAGCAGCAGTTGTCAGCGAGAATGGAAAAATTGGTGTATCCATCGAACGCACAGCCAATGGAAGTCGTAGTTCCGTTTTTCTAGCTCTGCCTGAAGATCGCCAAAATATCAGCGAGTGGGTTGGAAGAGATGTCGTCCTAGGGATAAGACCTGAAACTCTTACACATCGTTCAGATGCTGAAATGTCTCTGAACAACAGATTACAAGCTTTTGATTGCCAGGTAGAAGTTCTAGAACCCACAGGGGCTGACACTCTAACTTATATTGAGCTTGGGGGACGTGAAGTTATCGCCAGGGTTAACCCGTATAATACGACGGAGCCAGGAGAAACCATGGCGTTTATGGTTGATATGGGTAAAGCTAGTTTGTTTGATCCAAAAACAGAAATGCGGATATAGCTTAAATATGGTACAGGGTTACACGATAGATAGGATTTGGACCGGGCCAGCCTTATTAGGGGAATCTCCACTATGGGATCACCGTGAAGACTGTCTTTACTGGGTCGATATTGAAAACTCCCTGCTCTATAAGCAAAACGGAGATGGAACCAATATGGGTTCCCTCTCTCTTCCTGCTCCAGCGGGTTCCATAGCTCTATGGCAGGAAGGCGGCCTTATCGCGGCCCTTGGCCAAGGGCTGTCACTCATCGATACAGAAAGCGGACTTGTAACACCCCTTGCCCCAAGTCTTGAGACTGAAGACTGTCTGATGAATGACGGTAAAGCAGATCGCGTCGGTAATTTTATTTTTGGCGCCAAGCACCTCATGGAAAGCAACGCTATTGCGGGGTCCTGGAGATACCAAACAGGGCAAATAACCCAACATGACCAGCGCTATATTGTATTCAACGGACCAGCCTTCAGCCCTGAGGGAAGTCGTATTTACTTTGCAGACTCTCCTTCCCAAAAAATTATGACGGCCCTCTATGACCCAAGCAAAGGGATAACCAGTAAACCAGAGGTATTCGTTCAACTCTCTGGGAACGACGGATATCCAGATGGTATGACGGTCGATAGTGAAGGTTGCCTCTGGAATGCACAGTGGGATGGTTGGACAATCACCCGTTACCTCCCAGATGGAACAGTAGATAGAAAAATCGATATGCCGGTTAGACGTCCAACATCGCTTTGTTTTGGCGGAAAGGACTTTAAAACTTTGTTTATCACTTCCGCTTCCACAAGATTAACACCTGAAGAATTGGCACAAAATCCAGAAGCAGGTGCTGTCTTTAAAATAGACCTTGATATACCAGGCATCGCCGAAGAATTAATTAATTCATAAAATCAAAGATTTATAGCATGATATTAAAGAATAAGATTATATTAGTTACGGGATCAAGTAGTGGTATTGGCAGGGTTATTGCTGAAGAAGCCCTTAAAGAAGGGGCAACTGTTTTCCTCCATGGCCTTAGAGAACAGTTAGTCGAAAAAGCAATATCTGAGTTAAGTGAGCAATATGGCAAAGACCGCGTGGCCGGGTTAGCCGGAGATATCGCGGAGCCTGATTTTCCCAAACTGCTTATTGATACTTGCCTCAATACATTTGGTTCTTTGCACGGCCTGGTCAACAATGCCGGGATTTCGCCGAGACACAATATAGACAACGCGACGGCAAGTGATTTTGATTACGTCATGTCAATCAACCTGCGAGCTCCCATGCTTATGGTTCAAGCTGCCATGGATAGCTTTCGCGAGCAAGGCTCTGGGAGTGTCGTAAATATTGGCTCCATAAACGCTCATTGCGGTCAACCAGATCTCTTAATTTATTCTACCTCCAAAGGAGGTTTACAGACTTTAACCCGAAATCTGGGTGATGCTCTTGGTCCAGAAAAGATCCGTGTAAATCAACTCAACGTCGGCTGGACGTTGACGGAAAATGAGCACAACTTGCAATTAGCTGAAGGTAATCCTGAAGACTGGCTTGATCATCTCTCACCTATTTCGGCACCATCTGGAACAATTTTAAGACCCGAACAGGTTGCGAACCATGTCGTTTTCTGGCTGTCAGATAAATCTGTCCCTGTTAGCGGTACAATTCTCGAGGTAGAGCAATATCCTTTAATAGGCCGCAATCGGGTAACGGGTGGTCAAGATAGCGAAATCGATAGCATTTAAATAAAAGCACAAATAAGAAACGACTTTAAAGTCGGGCAAGTAAGAAATGAGATCAGAATGACGAACCAAAAAAGAATAACTCCCGAAGAGCTTAGAAGTAAAAAATGGTTCGATGACGTCGATGATCCCGGCATGTCCGCGCTATATCTCGAACGATATTTAAATTTCGGCCTGACCCGCGAGGAACTTCAATCAGGCAAACCTATTATTGGTATCGCACAAACAGGTTCTGATTTAACCCCATGCAACAGGCACCACACAGATCTGGCCGTCCGTGTTAAAGAAGGCATCCGCGACGCTGGAGGTATCCCTCTGGAATTTCCTGTCCACCCAATTCAAGAAACCGGTAAACGGCCAACGGCTGCTCTGGATAGAAACCTTGCCTATCTTGGGCTTGTAGAAGTGCTTTATGGCTATCCACTTGATGGGGTCGTCCTAACCACGGGGTGCGATAAAACCACCCCTGCCTGCCTTATGGCCGCAGCAACGGTAAATATCCCAGCCATTGTTCTCTCTGGTGGTCCTATGCTTGATGGTTACCACAAAGGCCGTGTGGTGGGATCAGGGAGTATCATCTGGGAAGCACGGGAACAACTTGCTGCGGGTGAACTCGATTACGATGGATTTATGGATCTGGCAGCCGCCTCTGCCCCCCCTATTGGCCATTGCAATACTATGGGCACTGCGCTTTCAATGAATAGTTTGGCTGAGGCTCTTGGTATGTCATTACCCGGATGTGCTTCAATTCCCGCACCTTATCGTGAACGTGGTCAGATCTCTTATTATACAGGCAAACGTATTGTGGATATGGTTTGGGAAGACTTAAAACCATCGATGATCCTCACCAAAGAAGCATTTGAAAACGCAATTGTTTTAGCCTCATCACTCGGTGCTTCAACCAATTGTCCTCCCCACCTCATTGCTATCGCCCGTCATATGGGGGTTGAGTTGACGATGGATGACTGGCAAAGAATTGGTTATAGCGTTCCAATGATCGTCGATTGTCAACCTACAGGGCGTCATCTCGGAGAGCGCTTCCATAAAGCAGGGGGCGTACCTGCAGTCATTGCAGAACTTATTCAAACAGATCTCATTCACACTGATTGTTTGACCGTAAATAACAAAACCATTGGTGAGAACTGCCAAAATAGCTTCACACATGATCGGGACGTTATACGGACAACCGAAGATCCCGTCTTAAAATCGGCAGGGCTCATGGTTCTTTCAGGAAACCTGTTTGATAACGCCGTCCTAAAGACCTCAGCGATCGATGAGACTTTCAGCAAGAGATATCTGCAAGACCCTGAACAACCGAATGTTTTTATTGGTGACGCTATCGTTTTTGAAGGATCAGAGGATTACCACAAACGAAGGAATGATCCCGAACTTGGCGTAACAGAAAACTCTATTTTATTTATCAGGAACTGCGGTCCTGTTGGATATCCTGGTTCAGCAGAAGTCGTAAACATGTTACCCCCTGATAGCTTGGTAAAGCAGGGCGTTACTTCTCTTCCTTGCGTGGGAGACGGCAGACAAAGCGGGACATCGGGAAGCCCCTCTATCCTTAATGCTTCACCTGAAGCGGCGATTGGTGGTGGCTTAGCACTTCTCAAAAACGGCGATAAAATTCGCGTCGACCTGAATAACAGACAGGTAGATATGCTGATTGATGATTCAGAACTTGAAGAAAGAAAAACGAACCTGGTTTTACCTGAATTGGATAACCAAACGCCATGGCAGGAAATCTACCGATCAATGGTTGGTCAGCTATCCACGGGCGCTTGTCTGGAACCTGCCACTCTTCATCTGCGTGTTGTTGATGAAAAAGGCTTACCAAGGCACTCACACTAAAGATCAACCATGTCAAAAATGTCTACTATAGTGATCACCAGTCCTTTATATGGAATTTTATCTGGATAGATCTATGGGTTCACTGTAGAGTGGCGACCGAAAACAATTTCAACTTTCTTTACCAGGGAATAGATCAGTTGACCTCTATTGGAATTATCGGCGAATGCATGATTGAGCTTTCCCGTGCTGAGAACCATAAACCCGATAGCGAGCTCTATCAAAAGCGCTATGGTGGCGATACTTATAATACTGCCTACTACATTGCCCAATGTGCCAATCAGAGTTCACAAAGAGATATTAACGTTAATTACGTCACCGCTCTCGGGGATGATGATATCAGTGATGATATGATCGAAACCTTTGCCAAAGCCGGTGTAAATACTGATTTAATTGAACAAATTCCCGGTAACGTTCCTGGCCTTTACACCATTCAAACGGATCCTAAAGGAGAGCGCAGCTTTCTGTATTGGCGGTCTCAAGCCCCCGTACGGCAATTATTCCAAACGGCGAACACGGCAAAATTAAAGTCAGATCTTTTAAAATGTGATTGGCTGTATTTTTCGGGCATTACCCTAGCCATCCTATATCCAGAAGGACGTCACGAACTTTTCAAACTGTGTCGTGAATTTCGCGCCCAAGGTGGCAAGGTGGCTTTTGATATCAACTACCGGCCCCGCCTTTGGAACAATATTGAAGAAGCTAAAGACATCATCAACCAAGCTTATGGCATATGTGACCTCGCCCTTCCCTCATATGATGACGAAATACTCCTGTTTAATGTTACCACCCCGACCCAAGCAATGGAACGGATTGTAAATTACGGGGTAAAAGAAGTTGTGCTCAAAAATGGATCAAAAGAGATCACTCTTTATTCGGACAGCCAAATTCACACACTGCCTGTAACTCCAGCCAAGATCGTAAAAGATACCACCTCGGCCGGGGATAGCTTTAACGCAGGCTATATCTGCGCCAGACTTATGGGAAAACCCGTCACTGAGGCTGCTGACATTGCCGGCCAATTAGCCCGACAGGTTATCTCACAAGTTGGGGCCATCGTTCCGATCACACCCCCTACTCTTTAATTAGAAAGCTGTGATATTAAATCATGTCTCAAGAACAAAATAACCTATACCTCAGCAGTATTCTTGAAAAAGCGATAATATTACCCGTACTCGTCATTGAAAACCGCGACGATGCGGTGCCTCTTGCCGAGGCATTACTTGAGGGCGGGTGCACTTCCGTTGAGGTTACTCTTCGCAGCGAAGCCGCACTTTCTGCCATGGAAGAAATAGCCAAAAGCCTTCCAGAACTTGTCCTTGGTGCTGGCACTCTTTTGGAGCCCGAACAATTTTCACAAGTAAAAAATGCTGGTGCAAGTTATGCCCTGAGTCCTGGCACAACAAGAACTCTTGCTCAAGCAGCTATTGATACCGATTTTGCATATGTCCCGGCAACTGCAACGCCTTCTGAAGTTCTAGAACTACGGGAACTCGGCTTTAAGATCCAAAAGCTATTTCCCGCTGGCGCTTCTGGAGGGACCGAGATGTTGAAGTCCTTGGGCTCGCCTATTGCGGACGTTCGCTTTTGTCCAACCGGAGGGGTATCCGTTTCCAACGTGAACGATTACCTGAAACAATCCAATGTAATCTGTGTTGGCGGCAGCTGGCTCGCCCCAAAAGACCTTGTCGCAGAAAAAAACTGGTCCGCGATTACAAAAATTGTCCGTGAGAGCATGGCAGCCGTTAGTTAACGGCTGCCACAATCAAACAACGAACCTTCATCCGGCCATAAGGGATTGGGCTCTGGCTTCAGCTTTTTTCGCTTTATTTATATCACCAAGTCCCTTATGAGCGCGTGCAACATACTGCCAGTTTTGCACAGATGTTTTCTTCAAGGCACAACGTTCATTAGCCAAGGCAAGAGCAACGTTAAAACGTTTTGCCCGTAGTGCTGCCTCTAGAAGAGTCCACCCGATGATATCGCGCTGAGCATGGCTCCCGCCCAAACGGTGGGTACGATAGCGCACCGCCAACAAGCGATCGACACAGGTACTGTACTCTTCGTTTTCAAAATCCTGTAATGCAAGACAGAAGGGCAAACCAATTTCCCTGCTCATGGCTGTATTGGCATCTGTTGCGTGATGAATATGGCGTTCGTTGGCACTGAGCAATGTTTTGGCAGCATCAGACCGCCCATCTGAGACAAAAGACATCATCGCGTGAACATCGTTAAAAGCATAAAGAGTGTCAGCTGCACTTGGTTCCCATTTATCAGCAAGAGACACCCAACGATCGCCGACATCAACACCGAGCAACTTTAAACGCCACAACAAGGCAGCGGCATCAAGCTCTTCATATTTATCAGCCGTCTGTTGAGCAGTTCTCAGGCTGTTATCGTAAATATCAAAGACACGATCAACCTGCCCAACATCTAGATGGAAAAGGGATAAATGCCACCAGAGATGATTGGCAAAATGGCTCTTGGACCAACTTGCTTCTCTGTCTTTCATAAAGTTGATGCCACCAGCCTGACGCCCCTGCATCTCCATGACATGAGATACCGCATGAACAGCGTAAGGATTATCTGATCGTATCGCCAAAGACATCCGTCCCATCTCTTCGGCTTGCATATAGTCTGCGTTTTCTTCCAGCCCGAAAGAATAGAAGCCAAGAACAAACTCATACCCCGGCACATCTTCGTCCCAAAGAGCAAAGACACGGGCAACGCAATCTCGCTGACCGACAACATCCCCGAGAAGAACATCAGTGAGGTGGATAAGCTGAAGCGCTAAAAGATCAAATGGATATCTGGTTAAAACTTTTTCCCAGTGCAAAACCGCGCCAAAAAAATCACCATCGACCCACGCCCGAATAGCATTAATATGCCCCTGCTCGCGCTCATTAGCCTTACTCCAAAGAGCTTCGGCAGATTTAAGCGTAGAAACCAGTTTATCATAGATTCTGGTCTCAAGGGTCTGGGTCAACCAAGCAGCTTTAAAACAGTGCCCCATAACAAAATCAGGATGGTCCTCGAGAACTTTGTTTATCATGCCAATCGGGTCGCCAGAAAAATCCATGGCACAAATATGTGCCTTTTCCATGCCCACAATTGCACTATGACTGTTATAGGAAACCGGCATTCCCCGACAATCTTTTAAGGTCATAACGCTCTCTCCTGCTTTTTATCTCTACACTGCTTTGGCAACATTTATTCCATAGTCTTTCTATCAAAACGTTCCGCTGCTTTGGAAATCCAATGATCACTAATCCGGTAATGGTCGAAGAGATCGATCAAATCACCACACTGACCAAATGAATTCACCCCAAGCGGAGCGACCGCATGGCCACGAACACCGCCCAGCCAAGCCAAAGCTGCTGGATGCCCATCAATGACGGTAACGATACGAGCATCAGCGGCCAAAGGCTTTAAAAGATCTTCGACATGAGCAGATTTTCCACCATCAGATCCGATCAACCTCGCCCGTTCAAGATCCTGCCATTCATTGTAAAGCCGATCAGTCGACGTTACAGACAATAGCCCAAGGTCAGGTATTTTCGATTTCACTTCATCAAATGCCTTTAAAGCCTCTGGGGCAATAGCGCCACTAAACACAATTATTTTACTTGTTCCGGGTGTCGGAGGAATAAGCCAGTACCCACCCTTTACAATATCATCTTTGGTTTTTTCATCCAAAGTTCGATTTGGCTGATCAAGTTGGCGAGTTGAAAGTCGTAAATAAACAGATCCACCTTCATCATCATCTTGCATGTGGGCAAAGCTCCAGCCCATGATAACAGGAACTTCATCAGCGAAAGCCGGTTCAAAGGAAGTCAATCCAGGTTGCCCCATGCCAATTAACGGCGTGGAAATCGACTGATGCGCTCCACCTTCTGGCCCGAGAGTTATACCCGAGGGGGTCGCGACAAGCATGAAACGCGCATCTTGATAACAAGCATAATTCAAGGCATCGAGACCACGAGAAATAAAGGGATCATATAGTGTTCCAATGGGTAAAAGACGTTCTCCAAACAGGCTGCCAGAAAGCCCAAGTGCCGCCAGATTCAAAAACAAATTGTTTTCTGCAATACCGAGCTCCACATGCTGCCCATCGGGGTGCCGATCCCATTTTTGCATAGAGGGAACCTTGTTAGCTCTAAAGGCATCAAGTTTACGCTCACGCCCGAAAAGTCCCTGGTGATTAACCCAGCCACCAAGATTGGTCGATACAGTAACGTCAGGGGATGTCGTCACAATTCTATCTGCCAGGTCGCCACCGGCCTTTGCCAAATCATTTAAAATACGACCAAAAGTTTCCTGCGTAGATGCTTTATCTGTAGGAGAAAAAGGTAACTCTTCAGGTAGGTCCACCTTACGGGCCTCTTTATGCCCAGCCCCATCACTCACAAGCGAGGCATCTTCAATGATCTGTTTTATCTCTTCAAGATCACCTTTTAGACCTGCAAGATGAGACCACTCTTCTCCTTCAGGCACATCGCAGCTTGCTTGAAATTCTGCAAACTGCTGCGGATTCATCAATCCTGCGTGGTTATCTTTATGGCCTTGAAGTGGCAATCCATAGCCCTTGACCGTATAACAAACAAATGTGGTTGGTTTATCATCGGGAACAGACTTAAAGGCTTCAAGAATAGTTTCCATGCAATGACCACCAAGATTGGTCATTAATTTTTGAAGATCATCATCTCCGTAGCTATCAATCAATTGCAATAAAGCAACATTATCAGGCTGATCTTCCCTGATTTTCTTGCGCCAGGCGGATGCACCCTGGAAGGTTAAGGCAGAATAAATGTCGTTCGGGCATGAATTTATCCAGCGACGCAAAGAAGCTCCGCCCGGTTTGGCAAAAGCAGCGCGCTGAAGCTTACCATATTTAATGGTGATAACATTCCAGCCAACTGCACGGAAAAAACGGCCAATCGTACGAAAGAGGTCTTCATTAACCGGACCATCCAGACTTTGACGGTTATAATCTATAATCCACCAAACATTGCGAATGTCATGCTTCCAGGTATCCAACAATGCTTCGTAAATATTACCTTCATCGAGTTCTGCATCGCCAACCAAAGCAATCATACGCCCCGGATCTTCGCTATTCGGAATAATATTTTTATGCCTAAGGTAATCTTGCGTTAGAGCCGCAAAGTTAGTGACAGCGGCACCAAGTCCAACAGAACCAGTCGAAAAATCGATCATGGCACCATCTTTGGTCCGTGAAGGGTAAGACTGCGCACCACCAAAGGCGCGGAAACTCGCGAGTTTATCCTTAGTCTGGTTCCCGAGTAGGTATTGGATGGCATGAAGAACGGGACTGGCATGAGGCTTAACGGCAACCCGATCCTGAGAGCGGAGTTCATGCATGTAAAGCGCGGTCATTATCGTCGTAATAGAAGCACAACTTGCCTGATGCCCACCAACCTTTAGGCCATCGCGGCTTTCGCGGAGATGATTGGCGTGATGAATTGTCCAAGTAGCAAGCCAACGGACCTTGTTTTCTATTTCCAACAACGCGCGTGTATGCTCGTTTTCACCATCCCAAGCATTATCGTAAGTATTGTTTTCGGCTAGCTTTGCTTGCATCAATTTATTCCCGTAAAACTCACTTGAATATGTCTAAACACCTGCCCTCATAAACTTAGAGTGATTAGAGGGCAGGTTATTGTTCGTTAAGCGCTTTTTGACATCACACTGACATTACTTCCACCGCCAGCGATATCCAAAGCCCGCTCTAGATCAGCAAGAATATCTTCTTCTTCTTCCAGGCCTACGGAAAGACGAACAAGACTATCGGTAATATCGTATTTCGCACGCTCTTCTTCGGTATAGGTAGAGTGTGTCATGGTCGCTGGATGCTGAATGAGAGTTTCCGCATCACCAAGACTAACGGCACGGACAATCATCTGACAGGCATCAATCATATTGCGTCCCATGTCCAGACCACCCTTGAGTTCAAAAGCGATCATTCCGCCAAAATCTGACATTTGTTTTTTGGCAACATCATAGTACTCAAAGCTTTCAAGGCCCGGGTAGTACACTTTGCTACCAAACTGTGGCTTTCAAGGTAACGCGCAACGGTCAACGCCGATTTACAATGTCGATCCAAACGTAAATTCAGGGTTTTAAGGCCGCGTAGAATAAGGTTTGCGTCTTGTGCAGAAAGAACTGCACCTGTCATATCCTTCAACCCAATGAGGCGGATATCGTGCATGAGCTCAGCAGAACCAACGATAACACCCGCCATGAGATCACCATGCCCACCAAGGTATTTGGTTGCGGAATGTACGACGAGATCTGCACCGTGCTCTAAAGGCCGTTGCAGATAAGGGCTGCAATAGGTGTTATCGACCACAACAGTTGCGCCTTTACTGTGAGCTACTTCTGAGATTGCTTCGATATCAACCACACGCATATTCGGGTTGGCAGGAGTTTCAAAATAAACCACACGGGTTTTATCGCTGATAGCTTCAGCCAATTTATCTGGATCGGTAAGATCAACGTGGCGAATTTTAACGCCAAATCGTTCCAGACCATGGTTGAAGAAGGTAAAGGTGCAGCCGTAAAGTGTCCGGTCAACGATAACTTCATCACCAGGCTTAACCAGTGTCCAGAATACGGAGGTGATAGCCCCCATACCTGAAGAAGTCACCAGCGCGGCTTCTCCGCCTTCAAGAATTGCCATCCGTTCTTCCAACAAACCAAGGGTTGGGTTGGATATGCGGCTATAGATGTAACCACCTTCTTCTTCCTGAAAGCGACGTCCGCCTTGAGCAGCAGTATCAAAAGCAAAAGTCGATGTCATATATACCGGAGGGTTCAAAGCCCCTTGATGATCCAACGGGTTATAAGCGTGGTGGATTGCGCGGGTTGCAAAACCTTTTTTACCGGTAACGTCAGACATTTAGAACTTCTCCCAGAATGAGTATTTTGTATTGTGTGTCTATTTCATTCTGTAAGAGCAACAGTTATGCCAACTTTAAAAATTTAGCGATTTCAACAGCTTAGCATTAAGGTAGACTTATAACTGTAAATATATTCTTACGCCAATGTATTCTCCCTTGCTGTATTCTTTATTTTCTATTGATTTCAGAAGAATAACACGATGTAAATATATTCTTACGTAAGGAATTATTTACAATGAGAATACAGCTTACGGGTGACAATCGACTGGGAATCACCCAAGAAGTATTGACGGTACTTGTCAAATCGGGCCTGGACATCCGAAATTTGGAAGTGACCACTCACTATATTTACATGGACATTCCAGCGTTAAGAAAACCTGGCCTACAGGCCTTGGCAGACGCGGTAAAAACAGTTCGCGGCATTCATGATGTTAGCGCCATCGACTTACTCCCCACCGAACGTCGCCGACTACAACTACACACCGTTCTCTCAAGCCTACCTGATCCCGTAATTGCTATTGATACCCAAGGGCTCATCACACAGTCGAACGAAGCGGCTCAAAAGATCACCAATAGAAGTGAACACAAACTACGGTCTTACCCCCTGGACAAACTGCTAAACTCACCTATCACTGAATTATTACGACAAGCCGCATTCCAAATCCCTGAAACCGAGATGACACTCGGCGGCGAGACATTCTTGCTCCACGCTGACCCAATCAAACCAAGAGATAAGAGCGACTTAGAAGTATCCGGAAGTGTCCTCATTTTTCAACGCCCGACACGCATAGGACGCGCCTTTAGCGCTCTGGATACGAGACAGGCGACTAGAGGCTTTAGCGCCATTCTTGGCGAGACCGATGTTATGAAAAACATCAAGGGTAAGGCGCTGAGATTATCAAAAGTTGACGCACCTCTTCTCATTCTTGGAGAAACAGGAACAGGTAAAGAGCTTTTTGCAAGAGCTGCTCATGAAGCAAGCAACAGATCCAAACAGCCTTTCCTTGCTCTCAACTGTGCCGCTTTACCTGAGAACCTCGCCGAAAGCGAGCTTTTTGGCTATGCCCCAGGGGCCTTCACCTCTGCAGCTAAGGGCGGCAAACCCGGTCTACTTGAACTCGCAGACACTGGCACAGTTTTTCTCGACGAGATTGGAGAGTTATCCCCTTACCTTCAGGCTAAACTCCTTAGATTTCTTCAAGACGGCACCTTTAGACGCGTAGGCGGCACCAAGGAGATACAGGTCGATGTTAGAACGATAAGTGCAACCAACAGAGATCTTGAAAACATGGCCTCGACTGGGCAGTTCCGTGAAGATCTTTTTTATCGTCTCAACGTTCTCTCCATCACAATCCCTCCCTTACGAGATCGAACTGAAGACATCCCTCTCTTGGCCCAACATTTCATATCACGCGCGGCCAAACAAATTGGGTGCGAACCGCCCAATACCTCTCTCGAGTTGCTAACCCTTATAAACAGCTACAAATGGCCAGGTAACATCCGGCAAATGGAAAACCTGTTATTTCGCGCCGTTTCTCTTTGTGAAAATGGAGAATTACGCCCCCATGATCTTGAAATTCAAGATCATGAACTGCCAACAACTCCTCAACTCTACCCAAGTAGAGGCTTATCCAAAGTAAGTTCAAGTTACAAAGATGCACTTGAAGACTTTGAGAAGCAGCTTTTCTCGGAGCGATATCCCCTATACCCAAGCAGCAGAAAATTAGCCAAAGCTCTCAAGGTCTCACATACGACGATTGCCGATAAACTGAGAAAGTACGGCATCAAGCAGATCGAGATTTAAAGCCTTCGAAGCTCAACCTTATTCTGCGGCTGCTTTAGATAAATTGATAACTTCATCAGCCAACTTACCGCTTAGCTCTACCATATGGGCGAACTCACTACTAAAAGTACCAATACCCTGGGTTTGTGAACGCAATTCAATAATCAACTCACCCATCTCTGCCTGGGGCAGAAGCGCTGTTATTTCATCCCAACCTCTCCAGCCTTCTTTGGCATCAAAACCTAAAATTTGCCCCCGCCTACGCGCAATCAAAGCCTGCCCATTGGAGGTAAAGGGATTAGGTATAGAAATTTTGAGCTCGTATATTGGCTCCAACAAAACAGGATGACAGGAAGACATTCCCTCTTTCATCGCCATAATACCTGCCTTACGAAAAGCCAAATCGGAACTATCAACGGCGTGGTGCTGACCATCAAGAAGGGTAACGGCAACATCAACAACCTGAAAACCCAAAGGTCCAGAACTCATGTACTCATTCACACCAGCATGAACTGCGGGAATATATTTTTTAGGAACTGAACCACCCGTCACAGCGCTCTCAAAAATAAATCCATCACCTCTTGAGAGAGGGCGGATATTTAATTGAACATCACCAAACTCACCATGACCACCACTTTGTTTTTTATGCCGCGCATGGGAAACCGTTCCCTTCTGAATTGATTCTTTATAGGCAACTTTTGGAGAGGACGCTTTTACAGAAACATTGTATTGGCGTTCCAGTTTACTCAGAGCAACTTTGAGATGTATCTCTCCCTGCCCCCATAACAACAACTCGTGCGTATCCGGATTGCTTTTATAGGATAACGACGGATCTTCTTCACATAACCGGGATAGGCCCGTTGAGAGTTTGACCTCATCTTCATGCCGAGTGGTTTCAATAGAAAGAGAATAAACTGGCGGTTCGATTTCAGGACAATAAAGTTGCTCTTCGAGTAATCCGTTTTGATTGAGCACTTCACCTGAACGGATCTCTTCCATACGTCCCAATGCGGCGATATCGCCCTCTTTGACCCCGCTCACTTTTTCATATTTTTGCCCAACCATATAATTGAGGCCACTAACTTTATGCTCTCCGAAATGATTGCCATCTCCGATTACGCCATGCCAAATTCTAGAGAGTGATAGTTTTCCTACATGAGGGACAAATTGGGTTTTAAAAACCTGAATGAGTTGTTTGTCTTCCGGCAAACCCTGCCGCTGACGTGTCACTTCAAACGAAGGGCAGTCATGTCGAAGGGTCTTCCACAAACGGTTTATTCCATAACCATGCTCTGCGCCCCCCAGAAGAACGGGGACGACAAGATCATCACAGAGGTCTTTTGAAAATAATTCATATATTTCTTCAGAAGTTGGCTCTTCATCTTCGAGTAAATGCTCCAGAAGGACATCATCAAAATCAGCAAGTCCCTCCAACATCTCTTGCCTGGCTTCGATTTCACGTTGTTTGATGACATCAGGCATCTCAATAACATTCGACCCTTCAGCCCCATAGCGGTAAGCCTTTTCCGAAATCAGATCCACATATCCATTTATCTGCCCCTCTTCACGAAGGGGAACCTGACGTAAAATAAGGGGGCGCTCAGATACTTCCTGCAATGCGTCAAACACCTCAGACACCCGATGTGTTGAGTTATCAATTTTATTAATAAAAATCAGATGCGGAATACTATTTTTATCCAAAAAATGGAGTAAGGGAGCTAAAGCCAAGACCTTTTCTGGGTTGGGCTCACAAACAACGATCGCCATATCAACGATCGAGAGGGCAGCTTGGGTATCTTGATAAAATTCTACTGAACCAGGACAATCTAATAAGGTCCAGGTATCACCTAGGTAATTTGTGCGTGCGACGGATAGTTCGACAGACATATGTCGATCACGAGACTCTGGTGAAGTATCACCAACAGTGTTTTTTTCTTTTACAGAACCCCGCCGCTGGATTGTTCCAGAAGCGTTGAGTAAGGCCTCCATCACAGATGTTTTACCACTGAGATATGGGCCAACAATGGCGGCACTACGGGCCGCCGCGGATACAGATCCGGGCATAACGACCTCCTTTGTTAGATAATGGTCGTCCACCCCTGCTCCAGGGGCGGTCCCCCCTGATTGGTATGTAGGTTATATGGTTTCATAAGGTCGATAAGAAAGGCAACTAAAAAGTGAATTTTAACCAGTCCTCAGAGTACTATTTTCAGAACACAACTTGACTATTCTACCACACCCCTCATCTTAATTACTCTGACCTTTCGCCTTTAATACTAGAGGCAGCCTTTAACATTCGGCATCTACATCACGGGATTTTCTCATGGACAGAATGCACCTCATAATTGGCAATAAAAATTACTCCTCCTGGTCCTTGCGACCTTGGCTTGCCATGAAAGTTGCAGGTCTTGATTTTGAGGAAACCATAATCCCCCTCTTCCAAGACGGCACAAAAGCTAAGCTGTTATCTGCCTCACCTATGGGTACGGTTCCAGTTCTTCAAGACCAGGATCTGACCATTAGTGATTCTCTGGCAATTCTTGAGTACCTTAACGAGAAGCACCCAGAAGCGAACCTTATGCCAGCATCTCTCAATGAACGTGCGAAGCTTCGCTCTATTTGCAGTGAGATGCATTCTGGTTTCTTTGCCCTCAGGGGCGCAATGCCAATGAATACAAGAAAAAAGACTGCTATAGAACTAACAGAGGACGTTCTTCGCGATATAAAACGGATTAAATCCATTTGGCTGAATTGCCTCATGGATACTGCTGCTGAAGAACCATACCTCTTTGGACATTTCACCATTGCGGATGCCATGTTTGCACCTGTTGTAAGTCGTTTTAAAACTTACGGAATAGAGTTAGATCCAGTCTGTGCAAAATATGCGGACAAAATTCTGAACCTACCAGCTATGAAAGAATGGTACGAAGCGGGATCAGAAGAACCTTGGATCATTCAGGCATCTGAAATCGAATAATTTACCAAAGTCGGTTACATACAAAAAAAGGCTGCTCAAGTTGAGCAGCCTTTTCTTTTAACACTGAAAGCTATCAATAGCCTTGGAACTTACAGTCCCTTTTGAGGCTTCATATCAGCAGCATTTATACCAGCAACTTCCACAGGCTTTGTCATGGCATCACGACGGAAAGGCTCACCAAGTTCCTGGTTAAGAATAACCTCGATGAAGGTTGTCACCCCGTCTGCCTGAGCAGCTGTTGCCTCTTTCAGAGTTGCAGTAAGTTCAGCTTGAGACTTAACAGTCACCCCTTTAAGACCACAACCTTCAGCAACTTTAGCGTAGCTCAAATGCGGATCAAGTTCTGTTCCAACGAAATTGTTGTCATACCAAAGAGTGGTGTTACGTTTTTCAGCACCCCACTGGTAGTTACGGAAAATAACCATCGTAATCGCCGGCCATTCATCACGGCCAACAGAGGTCATTTCGTTCATACTGATACCAAAGGCACCATCACCGGCAAAACCAACAACAGGCACATCCGGGCAACCAATTTTTGCACCAATAATGGATGGGAAACCGTATCCACAAGGACCGAACAGACCCGGAGCAAGATACTTACGCCCCTGCTCAAAAGTTGGATAAGCGTTACCAATGGCGCAGTTGTTACCAATATCACTGGAAATAATAGCTTCTTGTGGCAAGCCTTCTTGAATAGCACGCCACGCCATACGGGGGGACATACGATCCGCATCACGTGTACGAGAATCTGCATTCCAAGTTGTACCGGGATCATCGTCTTCATGATCCATGGAACTAAGCGTCTGAAGCCAGGAAGATTTTGTGTGATGAATAAGCGCTTTACGCTCTTCACGGCCCGCATCACCTGCAGTCGGGCTCAATTGTGACAAAATCTGTTGCGCGACTTGCTTTGCGTCTCCACAAATACCAACAGTGACTTTCTTGGTAAGACCAATACGATCTGAGTTGATATCAACCTGAATAATATCCGCATCTTTTGGCCAGTAATCAATGCCATAGCCAGGCAGTGTAGAAAACGGGTTGAGGCGCGTTCCAAGGGCGAGAACAACATCCGCCTTGGCAATAAGTTCCATTGCAGCTTTAGAGCCATTATATCCCAAAGGTCCAGCAGCAAGCGGATGGCTGCCTGGGAAACTATCATTATGCTGATAACCACTACACACTGGTGAGTCCAGGCGTTCGGCCAGGGCCTGACAATCTGGAATAGCGCCACCGATAACGACACCAGCACCGGATAGGATTACAGGGAATTTGGCATTGGAAAGCAACTCAGCAGCTTTAGAGATAGCAGTTGCGCCGCCAGAGGGAAGCTCGATATCTACCATTTGTGGCAGCTCAATATCGATAACCTGTGTCCACATATCACGCGGCACGTTGATTTGTGCAGGCGCAGAACCGCGGATAGCCTTTTGAATAACCCGGTTAAGAACTTCCGCCATACGTGATGGATCACGCACTTCTTCCTGATAGCAAACCATGTCCTTAAACAAGGCCATCTGCTCAACTTCCTGGAAACCACCCTGACCAATAGTTTTATTGGCAGCCTGAGGCGTTACCAAAAGCATCGGTGTATGGTTCCAGTAAGCGGTTTTTACAGGTGTTACAAAACCTGTGATACCAGGGCCGTTTTGCGCAATACACATAGCGACCTTGCCTGTAGTCCGCGTATAGCCATCACAAATCATCCCACCGTTGGTTTCGTGGGCAACATCCCAGAACTGAATTCCCGCTTTCGGGAATAAGTCAGAAATAGGCATAAAAGCAGAGCCGATAATTCCAAACCCATGTTCGATACCATGCATTTGCAGAACTTTTACGAAGGCTTCTTCTGTCGTCATTTTCATTTTAGCAATTCCTTATTTCAAAAATTGTTCTCTGCTTTCAGAGAAAATTCTTAAACGCCCTTATTAAAATTCGGGCTCAATTCCAGTTACTCTCTAATTCGGCTTTTGCTTTTAAAGCTCTGCCCGTAAACCCAAGCACATATACCCGAGCATCGGACAGAGCGTGTGCTCGTCCTGTGACTAGAAAAGCAACAAATCACCTTGTCTCATAGGTCCAGATAAATTGATCAATGAGACCAGATATTTTCCACGGATTCACAAACAGATTTTTCACAAACTGTGGCCTATTAAATTGCCCCGTTAACCCTATGATAATAGCTATTTCCAAGTGTGAATCGAAAAAAATGGGTCTGATCACTTTTGATCAGACCCACTAGTCACAGGAAGGTATTCGTCGGTCCTGCATTAAAATTTAGTATTTAGGCACAGACTTTACTCAAAGCATTATCTATTGCCGTAACAATCTCATCCAACTCTACCTTACTACATATCAAAGCCGGGCTGAGACAAAGCGTGTTATTAAACTCTTTAAAGCTTCGGTTGGTAGCACCAATGATCACCCCTTGGGCCATGCAATCAGCAACAACGGCCTGGGTAACACTTTCATGAACGGGCTCTTTCGTTTCCCGGTCTACGACCAACTCTAAGCCACAGAAAAGGCCCTTGCCACGTACATCACCAACAACCGAGTGCTTTTCTTTAAGCTCATAAAGGCGATCCATAAGGTACTCGCCCATACAGGTAACATTATCCAGTAAGTTCTCGTCTTCAATGATACGAATATTTTCAAGCGCGGCCGCAGGCCCCGCTGTACATCCGCCAAATGTAGAGATATCGCGGAAGAAACTCATAGGATCAGAAGGATCACTCTTAAAATGATCGAACACTTCTTCTGTCGTGACCGTACAAGAAATAGCGGCATAACCAGAAGCCACGCCTTTGGCCATGGTTACGATATCCGGTTTAATCCCGTAATGTTGGTACCCAAACCATTTACCCGTACGGCCAAGCCCACAAACCACTTCATCAATATGGAGTAAAATATCGTACTTTTTACAAATTTCCTGAACTTTTTCCCAATATCCTTCAGGCGGCGTAATGACCCCACCACCAGCAGTGATTGGCTCAAGCACTAATGCACCAACGGTGTCTGGCCCCTCACGAAGAATGACCTCCTCAATTGCAAGAGCAGCTTTAACGCCGTAATCGGCACCTTCGCCATATTGAGAACGATATTCACAGCAGTGTGGAACCTCAACAAATCCAGGGGTAAAGGGACCATACTGATCTTTACGCTGTAACTGCCCCGTAGAGCTCAATGCCGTGATTGTGGTGCCGTGATAATCGCGATCCCGATAGAGAATTTTATGTTTTTTGCCACCATATTTATTATGCGCAATCTGGCGCACAATCTTATAGGCTTTTTCATTCGCTTCTGAGCCAGAGTTGGAATAATAAACCCGGCTCATGCCTGGCATTTTATCAATCAGACTCTTTGCAAAATTCGCCCCAGGTATAGACCCTGCTGAATTGGCAAAATAGTTTAGCTTAACCAGTTGTTCGCGTACCGCATCAGCAATTGTCTCACGACCATAACCAACGTTAACTGTCCAAACACCACCGGACACAGCATCAAGATACTTTTTACCCTTGGCATCCCATACATTCATGCCCTTACCTTCGATAATAACCATTGGATCAACGGTCTCATATCGTTTGTGTTGGCTAATGTGGTGCCACACATGGGCGCGGTCATTTTCGATGACTTCACTAAAGTCGTTTGTATGTTCTGTTAATGTCATGATTCACTTCCAACACTACAGGTCCTGACATCCCAATATTTTAACTGGTAGTACAAACCTGGGCCATTTCACTGATGTTACTTGAAGGAAAGTGTCACACGGGTTTTCAGAAAACGAATAGTTCCAGTTCAGGCAAATTGATGAACCCACTTTAGGTCCAACAACTTTAACTCTCTCAATACATAAACGACCAAACCCTAAGGATTGCATCGTTTAATTTACCAACAGCGTTTAAAGCCATTCCTCATCGTCATAGGAAAATGAAGATGTTAACAAACCACAATAGATAATTTGGTGAGTCCAGTTTTTACACTCCGTGGTCGCGAACCAGCTTACGTGATATGATTGTATTTCTAATACCCATATATCTTTCGATGTATGTCAGAGACTTCTTTTTGATAGAGTTCAAGAAAACGAAAATCTGTTTACGAATAATCATATCGTCCAAAGTGAAATTTATATAAGCCGCAAGCTGGACGATCGACTACAGAGGACGGGCCCAATGATGCCAACCACAGTACACAGTATCTCGAAATATACAGTTCAAATCCTCAATACAAAATCAACTCCAGAAAATCCAAAAGCCCAAATAATAATCAGACTTCTAAATGCTAAAGACGACGATTGTGGATTTGCTGTTTTCAAAGATTATGGTGATAACAACGCTCAAAATCCTCACGGAGATCATAAAAAAGGTACCGCTACGGCCTATTTCGATATTCAATATTACCAATCTTTTATTGATGTTTTGCGCTTGGAAAAAGAACTGTACTGGAAAATTGCCTGGAAACAGACCGGGCCAAACAAAACCGTTTCTGATATTTCTCTAGATACTAAAGAAGAGATCATCGGCGACCACTTTGGCAACGGAGGAGCTTAAGCTCCTCCTATCTAAAATAAGAATATTCAAACAAACAACAAAAGGCGGCGGTAGAGAAATCTCTACCGCCGCCTTTATTATTAAAACAACTATCTGATAGTCAGCTAAACTGGTGCCATTGCTTTATCTGCAGCATGGGCTGCCCGTTTAGCTGCCTCTGCCGCAAGTTCATCTTTTCGGACTTCTCTCCGGCGATAGATTTCATGGAAGGTTACACCCACCAAAGTAATCCCAACAATAACAACAGCCAAAGCACTAAGAGAAGGATCTGTTCCCAGTCGGGCCTTACTTGCCAATGCTGTGGTTAGGGTTTTTCCCTCTGTCATGGTAAAGACAGTCGTGTTGTAGTTTTCAAAACTTGTCAGAAAAGCCAATACAGCTGCAGAGCCGATTGCTGGCTTTAAAAACGGTAACATTATTTTCTTGAAAACTTGAACATTTGTTGCGCCTAAATCCAAAGCAGCTTCTTCTAATGTTCGATCAAACCTTTGTAATCGAGACAAGAAAATCAACATGCAATAGGCCGAAACAAAGGTGGATTGACCAACAATTGTTAGAAAGTAAGGATTATAATAAAACGCATCAAAGTCTTGCCCTTGAATTGTTCCAACCTTGTCCCAAAAAACCAATGTCGATATACCAATAATAACACCTGGCGTTAAAAGAGGAGACACAACAATGGTATAGTAAATTGGTTGCACTTTCCTATGGACTTGCGACATCAGAAGAGCTGCTGCTAATCCAATAGGCACAGACAAACAAATTACACCCAAGCCAACTAATAGGGAATTTTGAAGGCCTTCAAGGATTGTCTTATCATTCGCCAATACGGTAAACCATTCAAGCGTCCCCTCCTCAAAGGGAATAGCTGTTGGAAACTTTGGCGTATTAAATGCGGTAGTACCCATTAAAGTTAAATGACCCCCGGCAAAGCCGGGGGCTTAAGCGGGTGAGCCCCTTAAAGGGGCAAATTGGGAACCGCTAAAGCGGTTATGGATTGAATATATCCATTTGGTCAAAGTACTTATCACGCTCTTCTTGCGTTCTGATATACTCCCTCACCATCTGTTCATCGAGCCCTACAGTTGAGACGAAATATCCACGGGCCCAAAAATTTTCACCCTTGAAATTCCGTGCTTTATTTTTGAATTTTCGAGCTATGGCAATCGCGCTTTTTCCTTTTAGGTATCCAACGACTTTTGAAACAGCATGTTTGGGCGGTATGCTGATACACATGTGAATGTGATCCGGCATCAAATGGCCCTCCTCAATCTTACTTTCGCGATGCCCGGCCAGTTCATGGAAAATTTCACCAAGATACTGACGTAGGTTGCCATAGATAACTTTTTGCCTGCGTTTAGGGATGAAAACCACGTGGTATTTACAATCCCATCTCGTATGTGCAAGGCTTTTGTAATCTCTCATCGGCTAATTCCTTTGTTATTTTGGTCAATAAACAAAGAAATGTAAGACCGTGGGAACGGTCAAACCATTGAGAGTCCCCCGGCATAGCCGGGGGTTTACCGGATTAAATTAACGGACCAAACAGGTACAAAAAGAACATCGCAATATAAAATCGCACCAAATATTTTTGAATAAGATCAGAAGTCATTTAGCTAACTCCCCTAAATTAACCTTGAAGTACTTCATGACCGTGAGAACAAACACAATACACGATAGCAAAAACAAGAATGCGTACGCAGAACCACGGGTCCAATCCCCAAGATTAAACCAGTTCGTTATAATTTGCGTAAACCAAAGGCTACTTGGCCCACCTAAGATTTGAGGCGCAGCCAATGCACCAGCTGTAAGCATGAAGACCATTGTACAGCCAGATGCGATCCCTGGCTTAGCATAAGGCATTACAACCCGGTAATGTATACGTGACCATGAAGATCCAAGGTCTCGCGCGGCTTCGATCTGATTATGATCCAGGCTTTCAATTGCATTATAAATCGGGAAGATCATCAGCAGAATATAAGCATAACTTAAACCTGCATACATCGCGATATCGGCTTTGATAAAGTCAAATGGCTCATCAATTATACCAATGCCTATCAAGACAGAGTTAATCACGCCACTTGAACCAAACAAAATTCTGAACGCAAAGGCTCTAAGAATTTCATTCACCCAAAAAGGTAGTACCAAGCAAATTAAAAGTAACCGAACAGTGCCACCTTTAGCAGTTTGAGCCATGTAATAAGCAATAGGATAACAGAGCACAAAGGCAAGCAATGTAATACAAACTGACGCGATAATCGTTCTGAGGAAAACTTTTAGATGCAGTACATTAAAAAGGCTTTCATCACTACCACTACCAAATATGACATACCCATAGTTATTCAGAGTATAGGGCGTAAGTGAATAATCGTAATTCACATCGGCTGCTACTGTGCCGTCATGGAAAGAAAGCTCAACCATAAAGAACTGTGGAGCAACAATCATCACGACAACCCACAGGGAAACAGCAATGACTATATATGTTGAGACGACGATACCATTTCGCTCAATAAATTTGACTTGTTTTAGGTAATCCCACGTATGGGAAATTCCTCTTTGAGTTGGTGCGAGTACTAATAATGACGAGAGGACAGCTAAAAAAAATGTCAAAAAGATAGCGAAATATGGGAGGTCCAAATTTTGCAATTGATCACTCATCAGCAAGATCTCCTTCCGGAAGTACAATCGCTCGATCAACGTCAAAGCTAATCTTTGTGGTTTCCCCCACTTTCAAGTTTGATCCTGTGCCATCATTGCTGATCGAAAGAGCAATCTTTTTCGCAGTTTCACCTTCGAGATGGATATGGATCGAATGTCCTTCGAATTCTTCAGAGAGTATTGTGCTCTCAATTACATTTTCAGAAGGAGTATCACTGCTCACTAGAGAAAGAGCTTCGGGTCTAACAAAAAGAATAGCTGAATCGCCCTCAACTAGGCCTTGTGTATTCCGACCTCTGAGCAAACCAAATTTATTCTGAATTTGAGCATATTTGTCATCCGCTTTAACAACCTTACCAAAGAAGGGGTTATTTTCCCCAACAAAAGAAGCCACAAAAGCAGTTTCAGGCTCGTTATAAATCGTACTTCCGTCACCGACTTGTTCGATAAGGCCTGCCGACATAACGGCAATTCGGTCAGACATCGTCAAGGCTTCGCCCTGATCGTGTGTAATATAAATGAACGTAATACCAACACGCTGTTGGATGTTACGAAGCTCGCTACGCATATGCTGTCGCAACTTCAAATCAAGGGCAGATAATGGCTCATCAAGGAGCAACACTTCTGGCTCAACAGCGAGCGCTCTCGCAATCGCAACACGCTGCTTCTGCCCTCCTGAAAGCTCGGAGACCATTTTATCACCCTGCCCAGACAGAGCAATCAGATCCAACAACTCCTCGGCACGACGGCGGCGTTCAACGTACTTAACACCTTCGACTTCAAGTCCAAATGCAATGTTATCGGCGACAGACATCAAAGGAAAAAGCGCAAGGTTTTGGAAAATCAATGCGGTCGGCCTTTTATTCGGTCCGATCCCCTGCATATCATTCCCATTGATGCGCACGGTCCCTTCTGTAGGCTCATTAAAGCCCGATACAGCACGCAGTATTGTAGTTTTCCCGCAACCAGATGGTCCAAGAAAGCTAAAAAATTCACCTTTTTTTATCGACAAATTTACATCATCGACAGCAGTGAAATCTCCAAAACGAATTGTCACATGTTCTAAATCTACACCTGAGCTCATGACGACCCCACGACCACTCTCTCGGGCATACGAAACTACCCGCTTGTTTTTATTTAAGGAAGAAGAGGAGCACAGACGAAAATCTGTGCTCCCATAATCGGTATCAACTACAAATTATGCAGCGACAAATTTATCCCGGAACTCGGTACGAAGCTGGGCGTACCAAGTTGGCTCTGCAGGCCAAGCAAAGAGATTATCCAAAGCATCACCAGGATAAGCTTCTGCAAAGTTCTTCTTGGACGCATCTGAAAGATGAGCATCAGCACCAATCACCGCAGAGTTATATCCAGTCAAGTTAGCAGTCAAACCACCATTTTCTGGACGGAAGGAGAACTCAAGGAAGGCATAGATCTGATCAATATTCTTAGCACCTTTTGGCATTGCAAGACCATCAACCCAAGCCAGAGCACCTTCTTTTGGAGCCTGATATTGAACAGGATTGCCTTCACCTTTAAGGGCCAAGATTGGACCATCCCAAGTTTGTCCCATAATCACATCTTCTTGCATCAGACCATTTTTCTGGCCATCGGCATCGTTCCAGAATTTTTTCACATTGGCTTTGCGGTCGATACAGAATTTGGTAATTTTTGACCAAACATCCTTCATATCTTCTTCGCTTTTGTAAGCACGCTTTACATCACCTGGAGCAAGTTCACCAATGGTTTCCATATAAAGACCTGCACCCAGCATCATAGAATGCGGGCGACCCATCATTGTATTTTCGCCACCGTCTTTCCAAAGGTCGCCATAACTTGGAACGCCACCTTCTGGTGTCCATTTATCAGTACGCCAAGCAACAGCTTCTGTACCCCAAAGCTGCGGAAGCCAATGCGATCCCTTACCACCAAAGTTCCAGTCAGTTTCACCGACTTTAGCCATCGCAGCATTAACACGATCAATTTTGACTTTATTGGCTCTTCTCCGCTTTGTTGAGTAGAAAAAGATGCCGACCGCCAAGTAACCTGTTGATATGTATGGTTTCTGATAACTTTACATAGAGCAGGTATATGACAATCAACATCTCGCAGCATATTTTAGGCCTCAAAGGGCAACGTGTAAATGAAATTAAACTGGATGACGGCGGTGTTAAGATTGTCATTCACTGCAGCCGAGACGCGCGTAGGAGGGCTATAGACCCTGCTACAGGCCAGAAGGGAAGCATCAACCAGCATGTCCGCCGACAAGTAAACGACATCCCCCTTTTTGGGTATCCTTGTGTGGTCGAGATTGAGCTGGCGCAGGTTTATATTAACAAGGGCGAACGCCGCATTGAGGGGTGTGATTTTGTTGATAAAGGGTGCCGTTTCACTCACCGATTTTGCCGACTGATCAGTGGATTATGTTCAGCGACAATAACCTTGGCCGGTTGCGACAACCACCTTGGCCGGTGGATCTGATCATTAAAAAGGGCGTGCCCGTTTGATAATCAGATCCACCGGCCAAGGCTTAATTTGGTGTTAGTTACAAGCTGCTGTGAGTTGATAAATTAGGAACCTCTAGATGTAATTGGAGGAACCTGTTTGCCGTATAAATTTATCACAGATGAACAACTGAGACTTTACATGACAGATAGAAAAACTCATGGTCAACGAACCGCCGCTGCCCGCGCAGGGTTTAGCGAACGCACGGCCCGCCGATTTGACGTTGATGCGACTTTACCGTCACAACGCAATATAAAGCGAGGGCGAACAGTTTCTGATCCGCTTGAAGATATCTGGGATAAGGACATCCTTCCCATTTTGGATAAAGACAACTCGGTCAAACCCATTACTTTGTTGCGCCACATACAGAGCCTCTATCCGCTCCGTTTTCCCGATGACCGTGTCAAGCGCACGTTAGAGCGCCGAGTTCGGGGATGGCGGGCTCTGAATGGCCCTGAAAAGGATATCATTTTCAGGCAAACACCTGAGCCGGGTTACATGGGCCAATCAGATTTCACGGATGCAGCCGACTTAAGTATTACCATTGCAGGAGATCCTTTGGTGCATCGGCTCTATCATTTTGTTCTGGTATATAGCCGATGGGAACATGTTGGGGTCGTACTTGGCGGTGAGAGTTTTACAGCCCTTGCGGAGAACTTACAAAATGCGCTTTGGTCCTTGGGGGGCGCTCCTGAAAACCACCGGACCGACAGCCTGTCTGCGGCCTTTCGGAATTTGAGCGTTGAGGAAAAGGAGGACATTACCAAACGTTATTCTGCTTTTGTTGAGCACTACGGTATGGAGGCCAGTCGAAATAACAGAGGGGAATCACACGAGAACGGTGCCATTGAATCTCACCACGGTCACCTTAAGACTGCGATAAAGCAGGCCCTGATTTTGCGTGGCAGTAATGACTTTGACACTTTGGATGAGTATCGGCGATTTTTGGACGAGCTGATTGCTAGACGGAACAAACATCGTGACCAAGATATCCAAACAGAGTTGAAATCTCTCAAGGCGTTACCTCCTCGGCGAACAACAGATTACACTGAAGTCGTGTCGAGAGTTACCAAAACAAGTGGTTTTTTAGTTAAGCAGGTTTTTTATAGCGCCCCTTCTCGCCTAATTGGTCAACGCTTGCGTGTCCATATTTACGATAACCGGATAGAAGCCTATCTAGGCAGCACTCATGTCGTCAGCCATTCTCGTGAGCGGGGGCACGGCAAAGGCCCCCGCATTCATGTTATCAATTATCATCACGTCATTCATGCTCTCAAACGTAAACCTCAGGCACTCGCCAATTCTATTTATCGTGACAGTATTTTTCCAAGAACCGAGTACTCCCTGGCCTGGACATTGTTTCAGAAAAAGTTGTCCCGCAGAGATGCGTGTCGTCAGATGGTTGGGATACTTTTCCTTGCGCACGAAGAGGCTTGTGAGGCCGAAGTCGCGCACCTGATTTCGAGAGAAATCAATGCAGGAAGGCTACCTTGCGCAAAAAAACTTAAGCTGAATATCACAAAAAAGAACACGGATTTACCTCCTGATATTCCCGTGGTTCAACCTTCATTATCAGTCTTTGATACTCTGTTGGAGGATCGGGCATGACAAACATTGAAGTGGATCAGCACAAGCTGCCTCTTATGCTAACTGACTTACGATTACCCAGCTTTCACAAACACTGGCAAGATATCGCAATCCAATCCGACAAGGAGGGCTGGTCAGCAGCCAGGTTCCTTGCCGTTTTGGCCGAATATGAATTGGCCGAAAGGGACACGCGACGCATTCAACGCCATCTCAACGCATCAAACCTGCTGGGCGGAAAAACTCTGGCCACTTTTAACTTCAAGCGGCTGCCTAACGTGAAAAAGGCGCAGGTCGAAGCCTTGTCTGCCGGTGACTGGATTGACGCAAGAGCAAATCTGATTGCCATTGGAAATTCAGGGGGAGGAAAAACTCATCTCCTATGCGCCGTAGGTTATGCTCTTATAGAGGCTGGATACCGTGTGCTCTATACGCAAACCAGTGATCTGGTGCAAAAACTCCAGGCTGCCAGACGTGAACTTATGCTCGAAAACGCCCTCGCAAAACTCGATAAATTTGATCTCATCATTCTCGATGATATTACCTATGCACAAAGGGATATATCTGAAACATCCGTGCTCTTTGAATTGATCGCCAGACGATATGAGTACCGAAGTATTGCAATTGCTGCCAATCAACCTTTTAGCGGATGGGACAATATTTTTCAAGATAAGGCCATGACCGTTGCAGCAATCGATCGTCTTGTTCACCACTCAACCATTCTTGAGATGAATATCGACAGCTACAGACAATGGGAAGCCGCCCAAAATCTCAAAAAAATGTTGCGGAAAACCACAAACAAAAAGGTGAAAAATATGCCTGAAGCATCGTAAATAAACGTCAGATCACAGCCGCATCAAAAGCGGCCAAGGTGGTTGACGCAACCGGACAAAGTGGTTGACGCTCTACAGGATTATGTCGGCATATGTCTATTCAAGCGGTTTCCAGACATTTGGATATACGATGGGAAACGGTCAAGAATATCGACAGGGCATACCTTATTGAAACTCTCCCTACGCTTGATCCTGCAGAGCTAACTGGCTTGGAATATATTGGTGTAGATGAAGTTGCCCGGGCGAAAGGTCATGACTACATGACGGTGGTCTACGATATGGTTGGCGGTCATCTGATCTGGGTTGAAGCAGGCCGAACTGCCGAGGTTTTTTCAAGGTTTTTGAAACAACTGCAACCAGATACAGCCTGCAAAATAAAGGCCGTAGCGATGGATATGGGGCCTGCCTACCAAAAGGCTGTCAGAGAGTCATTGCCGTTGGCCGACATAGTATTTGACCGTTTCCACGTCATGAAAAACTACAGCAAAGCTATCCATAATCAGCGTCGACTTGAGTTCAGAAAGGCCGATCCAAGTGGTAAAGAGTTGATGAAAGGGACACATTATCTGTTGCTCAAAAATGCGGATAAGTTGAGTGAAAAACAAAGTGACAAGCTGCAAAGGTTGCTGGAGAGCAATAGCAACCTGAATGCACTTTACGTCTTGAAAGAACAGCTTCAGCTGCTGTGGAGTGCCGCTTCATTTGAGGCGATGGCGGAGCAACTGGAACGTTGGTGCCTGATAGCAGATCAGTCACAGATGCTCTATCTAAAAAAGTTCGCGAAATCCCTACGGAAACATTGTGTGGGCATCTGCAACTACGCCAAACACAAGCTCACAAGCGCCAGGATAGAGGCTGGTAATGTCAGTATAGGAATGATCCGTAAGCGAGCCAGAGGCATCAAGGATACCGAATACTTCAAACTCAAAATTAGACAATCATCCATTCCAGATAATCAATCTATGCTCTATTTGAAATCCTAAATCTACTCAACAAAGCGGAGAAGTGCCACTTTATTCATGTCAAATGCTTGCAGAAGGTTAAGGGGCTCCCACTGCTGAGCACGCATATTCGTTGGCGAAATAATATCAAAGCCACGACCACGTGTTGCGCGAAGTTTATTAATAATTTCTTCGTTAGAACCAATACCTGTATGATTGATTGTAATACCAGTTTCTTTTTTAAACGCTTCTTTAAACTCTTCCGGTAAGTAATCAGACCACATCATGACGTTAAGTTCGCCAGAAGATGAAAGTGCATTCTTGATAAATGCTGGTGCTGCCAAAGTTGATGCACCTGCAATCGCGGCACCTTTAAGAACTTTACGACGGCTTACATTTGTTTTTTTGAGTAGTGTCATATTAATTCTCCCAAAATCCTGCACCTGTTCAATGCGGAGTGTCCCTGTTCACAGTCCAATTCGTAGTTAATCCACAAATTTGGCTGTTTTTGATTTTTACTTGATATTTCTTTGACGATTTTTAAGACAAGTTGACCGAAACACCTCCCTGACTTGAAATAACGATTAACACTGATGATATCAAAACACTTAAACGATCAGTTGCATTTACATATTGTGTAAATCGAAATGGATTCTTCCCAGCAAAACCATTCCTAAGTTAGTTATCTTCGGAAGACTTACCCTAGAGACAAGAACACTTTATCCACCCAAGGATTCATCCTTCTTTTGAGCTCAATTAAACTTCAAGTATTTATCAAGATAATCTCGATAAAAATTGCCATTACCAAAAGTTATTTATGAAACTCATTAAAACCAAAATACATCATTTTAATACAATATGCTAACCCATTTAATATTCAGAGTTATCCCAACTTGATACTCAGGTTAAAATACTAAGTTCACACAAAGCAATTCAACCAATACAAAGTTCAACATTATACAAACATGATGTGATTCAGGTTTTACTAAACTTCAACTGCCCCCCAAAAAATTCCCTGCAGTATACATCTCTCATTCTACTTACAATTAAATACCTGCCAACATACGGTAATCGAATTAGAGATTGTATATAGTACCAGCCAGAAAAACTCTATGAGTCCAACATTTGTACAAAATACGTAATATTTAAAAACACTTGCCTACTGAACCTACACTACTCAAAGCTGCATAATCAACATCACGTCAGGCGCTATTTACG
Organism: Kiloniella sp.; assembly: GCF_965205715.1. Classification (GTDB taxonomy): domain Bacteria; phylum Pseudomonadota; class Alphaproteobacteria; order Kiloniellales; family Kiloniellaceae; genus Kiloniella. Next base: position 78,984 of record NZ_CBDBHW010000006.1, read on the forward strand.
GATGATCGCCATGAAATCATCCACCTCTTGAGAAAGAGACTGAAGGTCACTTGTAAGCTGGCCTGAAGAGGATAAAACGACCCCGGCAGCTTCCCCGGTTTCCGCTGAGGCCTTCATCACATCCATAATGTTTTGAGACACACGACTAGTTCCGTCAGCAGCTAACCGGACATTACGGGACATTTCCCCTGTGGCAGAGGACTGCTCTGTTACTGCTGCAGCGATACCTGTGGTAATTTCATCCATATTCCCTACGGCTTTGGTAACTTTTCTAATAGCTTCCGCCGCTTGTTGCACAGTATTCCGGATAGCAGAAACCTGCTCTGAAATATCATCTGTTGCAGTTCCTGTTTGAGTTGCAAGGCTTTTAACTTCTGATGCCACAACAGCAAACCCTTTACCTGCATCTCCAGCCCGAGCCGCCTCAATCGTCGCGTTTAAGGCCAAAAGGTTCGTTTGGTCTGCGATTTCACTGATAAGATCGACAACAGCCCCGATTTTTTCTGCTGCAGCTGATAGAGTATCAACGGCTCTATTGGTTTCTTCGGCATCCTCACTAACTTCACGCGAGGCCGTTGCTGCCATTGAGGTTTGTCGACTAATTTCTTCTATCGATGCCGAAAGTTCTTCTGATGCCGCTGCAACGGATTCCACATTGAGGGAAACGTCGGATGAAGCTTCGGAAGCTTGAGATGACTGATTCTGGGCCTGACCTGCTGTTACATTCATATTTTCAGCAGTGCCTCCCAAATTGGAAACTGACTCCTGGACAGTAGAGACAATCGCTTTAACCCTGAGGTTAAATTGATCCGCCAAGGCATTCATATCGGCCTTGCGTTGCTTTTCAGCATTTTCCTTTGCTTCCTCGCGTTCGCTCCGAAGGCGTTCTACGTGCTGAGAGTTTTCTTTAAAAATATTCAACGCAACAGCCATTTCACCGATTTCATCTCGCTGCCCCGGCTGCACTTCAATAGTTAAATCTCCTTCAGAAATCTGTGTCATTGCATCAGATAAAGAAACAAGGCGATCAATGATCATTTTCCCAACAACAAAATACATAATGATCGAGGCCAAAACGACGGAAATGACCAAAATAACCAACAGCCAAATCTCACCATCTGCTATGGCAGAATTTGACGCATCAACCGACGACACAGCCCCATCTTCAGCCGTTACCGCAACATTATTAACAAGGTTTTTCAGTTCCTGTGAGAGCTCCAAGTTTTTGGCAATTAGTATTTTTGAATTTTGAATTTCAGAAAGTATCTGTCTTCTTTGCGAAAACACTGTTTCTTCTGCCGTTAATAAATCAGCTATTTTCTTTCCGAGCCCACGTATTTTGATAGCTTCTTGGGAAATATCATCTGTGATTAATGAGATATTCTCTTTGTTTCTTTTTGTCGCTTTTATTATTTTTTCTTCCGACACATCAATTTGTTCACTCTCAGAAGCCGTTGTGACCTCAGCCAACTGTGCAAACATCAAGTTTGTATCGACCTGCATAGATGAAGAAACTTGACTACGCGTAACCGAAATCAATATTTCAATAAGCTGGTTAGTAACATCAGAACTACCAAACGCTTCATCAATCGTGGTCTCAACAGCTTTTCTTGCCGCTTCTTGATAAGGGGTCACAACACTATCAAAGTCGCGCTTTATCGATAACAATTCGACCATCATTTCTGTACTACGGGTATTTAAATTTAACTGGCCTGTTACTGAACGGTTCAACTCTGCTAAATTTGCTTTTATATCTTTAGAAACCCGAACGAGGTTATTACTCGTATCCTGATCAAATCCGCTCGTTTGCAAAGCTTGGGTTAATTTCTCCAGACCCTGTTCTCTTTCTTGCAGAGATTTGTATACCGAGTTTTTCTCAGCAATATTTTTTGCTGAAATCAATGCTGGAGCAGTTGCGGCAATGTTGGTGCCGATCTCTGAGAGCTCAAGAGCTATACTCATCTGAGGGATAGACTTATTCGATATCTGGTCAAATGCTTTGCTTACTCCTTCAAAAGAAAGGAAGCTAACAAGTCCTGCAAGTAAGGTCGTAGATACAATACTTCCTACGGCGAGAAGCAGTTTGGTTTTAACACGGAGCCCCTGCTTTTCTGAAGAAGAGCCATCAGTATCGGACTGATCAATAACATCGTCCTCGACCATTTGTGTGTTCACTTCGGTTTCAGACACGATCTTCTCCCACAAAATGCTTACCGCAATAGCAATCAGTTTTTTGCTATTATTTGAAGTGACTACCTATCTAGATAGTGCCAAATCAATATAATGATGAGTCCAGTTAATATGCGTGTTATGCTTTTTGAAAAGATGCCATAAATTAGCGAATAAATATTTAAGCTGGATAACCGAGAGGGAACAAACAGTTGGCAAGCGATATACTTTTTCATCTAGAGAAAAACAGTCGAGAGTCTCTACAGAGCCAACTACGTCGTGCCATTTTGAATGCGATATTAAACAGTACCTTACCTGCGGGCTTTAAGCTTCCGTCCAGTCGTAAGCTGGCCAATGATCTCGGCATTTCCAGGAACACAGCCATACTGGTTTATCAAGGCCTTACTGATGACGGCTACCTTGTTACAAGAGAAAGAAGCGGCATCTTCGTAAACGAAGACTTTGTTGACGGCATAGAACAATCAAAGCTTTCGAGGGATAATGCACCTGCTCCTCGACCTGAAGACCTCGAAAGCCCTGACTGGGAAAACAGATTATTTCTTCGTCCATCAGAACGCCATTACCTCAACCTCCCCAAAAACTGGAGAGAGATTCCTTATCCCTTTGTTTACGGCCAGCCAGATAAAAGACTTTTTCCTCTGACAGCTTGGCGAGAGTGTAGTCGGCTAGCATTGAGTACTCGGGATATGGCGGACTGGATCCATGATGATAAAATCTATGATGATCCCCAACTTGTTGAACAGATTAGAACGCGTTTGTTGCCAGCTCGGGGTATACATGTATCCAGCGACCAAATCCTGGTTACCCTTGGCGGGCAGAACGCATTATTTTTACTTGCTGGACTACTCGTCAGAAAACAAACGCGTGTCGGGATAGAAAACCCCGGTTACCCCGATGCAAAAAACATCATGCAACTCTTTACCAAAAACCTTGCCCCCATACCTGTCGATGAAAAGGGAATGATCGTCGATGAGCATCTTGATGGCTGTGACTACGCCTTTGTCACACCTAGCCATCAGTGCCCAACGACAATAACCATGCCCCTCACCCGGCGTCGCAAGCTCTTGGAAAAAGCTGAAGAACAAGATTTCATCATCATTGAAGATGATTATGAAAACGAAATTAATTATTTCAAATCAGCAAGTCCTGCCCTGAAAGCGCTCGATAATAATGACCGCGTAATCTATACGAGTAGTCTTTCCAAAACACTGTTTCCAGGCCTTAGAGTAGGTTATGTTGTTGCGGCACCAGAGTTAATTGCTGAGTTGAAGTTTTATCGCCGTTTAGTTGTTCGCTATACCCCCAGCAACAACCAGCGCACAGTCGCTCTATTTCTTTCCCTTGGGTATTACGACAGTTTAATTTATAGCCTGAGAAGAAGATGGCATAACCGATGGAACGCCGTTCACAAGGCTTTACGCACTTATATTCCAGAATGTAGCTATTCCCACTCTTCGGGAGGAACGTCTTATTGGGTCAAAGTCCCCGATGGGATCAGTGCGAACCGACTAGTCAAGGAAGCTTACAAAGATGGTGTCTTGATTGAATCAGGCATGCCATTTTTCTTAGAAAGCCCAGCCCCAGATACCCATATACGCATAGGGTTTACCTCAATCGAAAACGCTAAAATTGAACCCGGCATTAAACGCCTGGGTAAAACTATTAATAGATTGATGGAAGAGGTCCAAGAACAAGAATAACGCCCGATTCTCAGGTAGGCATAAAACTCAGAGTAATTCTTGGACCCATCGAATGGGTCCAAATGGAGCTATAGTTAAAAGCCCATACAGATAAACAATTACCTCACAACACATTCTCTTGGAATGGCTTTATGTGTGCAATCAATCTTTAGAGAACCTCTATTGCATTGCCACATCAAATCCTGGGACAGGAGATTCATTTATTTGTGATCGAGGTATACGTTAATGTTGAGCCAGCACCCCATTGAATGTCCTAATGCGCTATTGGACAATGCCGCTCAATATTCTCCGGCCAGAACAGCCATAGTCAACGCGACCAGTTTGATAGCGATGGAAAGTGCATTCCTTGCAGCCAAATTCCGTTTGATAGAGCCAGTTCTTGTTGGTGATCGCAGGGTCATTACAACACTAGCCGCTGAACTCGACTGGGATCTCGCTCATACAGAAATCCATAATGCCGAAGACGAAGAGACTGCAGCAAAACTGTCCGTCAACCTTGCCAGAACTGGACAGGTCAGCGCGATCATGAAGGGCCAAATTCACACTGACACCTTTATGAGAGCGATCGTCAATCGGGACACAGGCTTAAGAACCGGGCGTCGGCTATCCCACGCATTCCATATGTCTGTTCCTGGATCTGACCGGGTTATGACCATTACTGACGCAGCGATTAATATTGCGCCCGATCTGGAAACCAAAAAAGCAATTATCCATAACTCTGTTGATATGATGCATGCCTTGGGAACAAAGACACCAAAGGTAGCCGTTCTTTCAGCCACGGAAGAAGAAAATCCACAAATTCCATCCAGTGTTGAGGCAGCAGAGCTTACACGTTGGGCAGCAGAAGAAGTGAGTGAAGCCAATGTCTTTGGACCTATGGCTCTCGACAACGCCATATCTCCAGAAGCTGCAAAAATCAAAAACATTCAAAACCCGGTAGCGGGACAGGCAGATATACTCGTCGTTCCAAACATTGAAACCGGAAATGCCATGTTCAAACAACTGGTTTACTGTGATAGCGCTTGCGCTGCCGGTATTGTCCTTGGCGCAAGCGTGCCTATCGTCCTTACCAGCCGCGCCGATCCACCAGCAGCAAGGTTGGCAAGTATGGCAATCGCAACCATCGTCGCACATTCTGTATAAAAATCAGTATATTGAATAAAATATAACAACCTGTACTATCAAAAATAAAAACCAAAAAAAAATCAAGTTACATCAGGGTAGCATCAAATTGGAGATGATTAATGGGCCTCTTTCCCACGTCCAAACAGGAGGAAGTTGACACTTCCCCACACGTATCGGACGAAGTTAAGACCACGACTTGTTACATGTGTGCCTGTCGTTGTGGCATCAAGGTGCACTTACGGGGCGATCAGATCCGTTACATCGAAGGCAATCCAGATCACCCCGTAAACAAAGGGGTCCTCTGCGCCAAAGGTTCTGCAGGTATCATGCAGCACAATTCTCCAGCACGGCTACAAAAACCATTGTTGCGTACAGGTGAGCGAGGCTCTGGAGAATTTAAGGAAATCGAGTGGGAAGAAGCCCTTGAAATGGCAACGGGATGGCTCGGCGAAATTAGAGAGAAAGACCCAGCCAAACTTGCATTTTTCACCGGACGCGATCAGTCGCAGAGCTTGACAGGCTGGTGGGCTGCCAAATTTGGTACCCGCAACTTCGCAGCCCACGGTGGCTTTTGCTCGGTCAACATGGCCGCGGCTGGCCTCTATAGTGCCGGCGGGTCGTTCTGGGAGTTTGGTGAACCAGATTGGGATTTAACCAAATATCTACTGATGTTTGGGGTCGCCGAAGACCATGATTCAAATCCAATCAAAATCGGCCTGGGCAAGTTAAAGAGCCGCGAGGGCACCAAGTTTGTCTCTGTCAATCCAGTGCGCACAGGTTACTCTGGCATTGCCGACGAATGGATTGGTATTCGACCCGGAACTGATGGCCTGTTTGTTTTCTCTCTCATTCATGAACTACTCAAAGCTGAGAAAATAGATTGGGATTATCTTACCAGATATACCAACGCCCCTTGGCTGGTGATACAGGACCAAGGCGCTGCGGATGATGGACTTTTTGTACGTGACGCCGAAGGTAATACACTTTGTTACGATGCAATTAGCAAGAAACTTACATCAGCGAATAATCCTGATGCCAAACCCGTGTTAGCGGGCGAGTACACACTTCCAGATGGCCGTAAAGCAGTACCTGCTTTTCACCTAATGGCAGACCGATATCTCGACCCCCAATACGCACCCGATGCCGTGGCTGAACAGATTGGATATAGCGCCGATAACATTCGCCGTATCGCAGCCGAAATCGCCCATGTTGCCTTTGAGGAAGAAGTTGAACTGGATGTTGCCTGGACCGATTGGGCGGGCCGCAAACAAGACAAAATGATTGGTCGTCCAGTCGCCATGCATGCCATGCGCGGTATCTCTGCCCACTCCAACGGGTTCCACACTTGTCGCGCCATCCATGTTCTCCAGATGTTATTGGGATCCATTGATGTTCCCGGTGGCTTCCGCCACAAGCCGCCCTTTCCGCGCCCCTGTCCTCCTGGACCAAAGCCCGCCGGACATGATTCTATTGCGAACACCCCACTACCCGGTATGCCATTGGGTTTCCCAACAGGACCAGAAGATCTTTTGGTCGAGGCCGATGGCACGCCAAAGCGCATAGACAAGGCCTACAGCTGGGAATATCCGCTTTCCTCCCATGGCATGATGCACATGGTAATACACAATGCCTGGAAAGGAGATCCCTACCCGATCGACGTCCTTTTCATGTACATGGCCAATATGAGCTGGAACAGCTCTATGAATGTGCAAGGCACCATCAAGTATCTCACCGATAAAAATGAAGACGGCAGTTACAAAATTCCGAAAATTATTTATTCGGATGCCTACAACTCAGAGATGGTCGCTTATGCCGATCTGATTTTACCTGATACGACTTATCTCGAGCGTTGGGATGCGATCTCCTTGCTTGATCGACCTATCTGTAGTGCGCACGGTCCGGCAGATTCAATTCGGCAGCCTGTGATCAAACCTGATCGTGATGTCCGTCCATTTCAGGATGTTCTTCTCGACCTTGGTGCCAGGCTTGGATTACCAGGCATGGCGAATGAGGACGGCAGTCCGACTTATCCAGGTGGGTATTCCGACTACATCACCAACCATGAACGCACACCCGGTGTCGGTCCACTTGCGGGCTGGCGTGGTAAGGATGGCGATCAACATGGTAAGGGCGATTCCAATCCTGATCAGCTTCAGCGTTATATCGATAACGGCTGTTTTTGGTCGGATGAATTCACAGCGGAACAATCCTATTTTAAGTTCGCCAATAGATCCTATCTAGATCGTTCAAAGGAAATGGGCTGGATCCCAAGTGCAGATCGCATTGTCATGCATATCTATTCAGAGTATATGCAAAAATTCCGTCTCGCAGCTCAAGGCCATGGTGATGTTCAGCCACCCGATGTACTGCGATCTCGGATCGAAGAGACCTTTGATCCACTTCCAATCTGGTACATGCCCTTGGAAGAAAAAGCCTTTGATGGTGAAGATTATCCTATGCACGCTATAACCCAACGTCCCATGCACATGTATCACTCTTGGGGGTCACAAAATGCGTGGCTTAGGCAGATCACGGCACAAAACCGCCTGTTCATTAATGACGTTACCGCCCAAAAACAGGGCATAGCTGATGATGACTGGGTGTGGGTAATCTCGCCACATGGTAAAGTCAAAACCCAGGTAAAGCTAATGTCTGGCGTTAACCCGCACACCATCTGGACATGGAATGCCATTGGTAAAAGAAAAGGTGCCTGGGGGCTGGATGAAAAAGCTCCGGAAGCAAACAAGGGCTTCCTGCTTAATCATATTATTTCAGAACTTTTACCCCCGCGGAAAGATGGCTATCGCTATTCTAATTCCGACCCGGTAACAGGTCAGGCCGCTTGGTACGACTTAAGAGTCCGCCTTGAAAAATGTGATGCTTTGGAAGAAGAAGTTACCATGCCAATGATGAGCGCTGTTGCTTCTCTACCAAACGCACCAGAACAAATGGCAGTACTCCGTTACGGCGCTGATTTCCCAGAGGCAAACAGTCCCGTCTCTCAAGAAATAAAAGCTGATAGCGACACCCAAACAACAATGCCAACCAATGAAGAATTACTGGGAGAAAAATCATGACTTGTCTCCCCCAAAACGGCACCCAGAAAAAACTGGGCCTTGTTATCGATCTCGACATTTGTGTTGGCTGTCATGCTTGCGCGGTAAACTGTAAGGAGTGGAATACAGGCGGCCATTCAGCCCCCCTAACCGACATGAACCCTTATGGCGAAGATCCAAACGGCGTTTGGTTCAACCGTATTCACAGTTTCGAAGTTGTCGATCAGGATAACGACAGCCGTACAGTTCACTTCCCAAAAAGTTGCTTGCATTGTGATGATGCGCCTTGCGTCACGGTCTGCCCAACGGGTGCGTCCTATAAACGCGAAGAAGATGGTATCGTCTTGGTCGATGCCGACAAATGCATTGGCTGTAAGCTTTGTTCCTGGGCCTGTGCTTATGGCGCCCGTGAATACGATGAAGATGCAGGGATCATGAAAAAATGTACCCTCTGTGTTGATCGTATTTATAACGACAATCTGCCCGAGACATCACGGGTACCAGCCTGTGTTTCCACCTGTCCGGCTGGCGCAAGAAGTTTTGGGGATCTAGGTGATCCCAATTCTGATGTCAGTAAACTTGTCGCCGAACGTGAAGGTTTCGATCTTATGGCTGAGTTGGATTATAAACCCACCAATAAATATCTACCTCCGCGTCCCAAACAGAACGAGCACTCAGCATCAAATATGCCTGCAAATCTCACCCCTGTTTCCACTGAAAAAGCCGGATTGTTAGCCAGATGGGCTGACAAGGTTTTGTCACTTTAAGTTTGTAGGGAGTTACAAAATGCATCCGGCTCAATCAGTCATTTTATTTACAACCGCATCGGGCGCAGGTTACGGCCTGCTCTTTCTACTCATCCTAGGACATATTTTAGGGATCTTTCCGGCGGACAACACTCTTGGTTACAGTGGGTTTGGGACAGCTTTCCTGATGATAATCATCGGATTGCTGTCTTCGACGTTTCACCTCGGCAGACCTGAACGGGCATGGCGGGCGCTTAGTCAGTGGCGATCATCCTGGTTAAGTCGAGAAGGTATTTTGGCCATTGTCACATTTATCCCAACAGGGATTTATGGCCTTTGGTGGGTTTTCGCCTCAAACACAACATTAAGCATTTTGCCAGTGATTGGCCTTATGGCTCTTCTGCTTTGTGCAGCAACAGTTTACTGCACATCAATGATATACGCCTGCCTGAAGCCAGTTTCAGCCTGGCATAACAGTTTTGTGCCCGCATGTTACCTTACTTTGTCACTATCCACCGGAGCCTTACTCCTGAATGGGATATTACATCTTCAGAGTAAGGATGAACTGTTGTTTGATATGATAACAATCGTCCTTATTTTAGTATCTGTGATTACCAAATTCTTTTACTGGCAACATATTGGAGAAACCAAAGGCAGCAGCACGGTTGGGAGTGCAACCGGGCTTGGCTCTTTGGGGGAAGTGCGGTTGCTAGAGGCCGCCCATACCGAAGCAAATTACCTTATGAAGGAAATGGGGTTCCAAATCGCTCGCAAACATGCCAAGAAACTGAGAAATATTACCTTTATATCAGGCTTTATTCTGCCAGTGTTTCTAATCTCACTCACCGGGATGGTTGAAACTTCCGGCATAGAGAACCTTGCGGTGATTGGCTCCATCTTCTTTGGCGCCATAGGGATAGTCACCGAACGCTGGCTCTTTTTTGCAGAAGCCAAACACACAGTCAGCCTCTACTACGGCGCCCAGTCAATATGATATGAGCGACAAATCAAAAAAGCCCCGAACCAGACATTTGGCTCGGGGCTTTTGTTCATAGAGTACGATCAAGCAACTATTTGATTTTTTTTGCTTGGGACAACAGTTTTTTCAGCAGCATTAATTTTCTCTTGAGCCATGAGATCTGCAATACCACTGGTGGATCCTTGCTCCTTATCAGCGCGTTCAAAGATATCAATCAACACATCATAGATCGCGGCTACCTTGGTATTGACCCAGGTTCGATCATAATTGCCCTCAATCTCAGCAGCGACGTTGATAATACCACCGGCATTAATGACATAATCAGGTGCATAAAGAATATTATGTGCTCGGAGGAGTGCACCGTCGGAGGCCTGGGACAATTGATTATTAGCGGCACCTGCGATAATAGAAGTTTTGAGCTTGGGGATACTTTTCTCATTAAGAACCGCACCTAACGCACAGGGTGCAACAACATCCACATCGCTAAATAAAACACTCTCACATGACACCGCTGTCGCGCCAAATTCCTTGACGGCGTGCTGCACGACTTCATCATTAATGTCAGCGACAACAAGGTTCGCGCCTGCACTATGGAGCTCCTTGCACAGATGCCATCCCACATGTCCAAGCCCTTGGACAGCAACTTTTAATCCTTGTACACCTTCTTTGCCCAAACGATGTTTAACCGCGGCTCTGATGCCATTAAAAGTACCGCGAGCAGTAAAGGGAGAAGGATCACCGCTCGCGGCTAGTCCAGAATTCAACCCCGCAACATGAGGCGTTTCCTGAGAGACAACTTCCATATCTGATACAGATATACCTACGTCTTCAGCTGTAATGTATTTACCCCCCAGGCTGTCGACAAAACGCCCATAAGAACGAAACAGATCTTCTGATTTATCTGATTTTGCATCGCCAATAATAACGGCTTTACCACCACCAAGGCTCAATCCGGCCATGGCGTTTTTGTAGCTCATACCTTTTGAGAGACGGAGTGCGTCACAGAGGGCTGAATCATCATCGCTATAGGCCCACATACGGCAACCGCCTGCTGCAGGTCCTAGTGCCGTCGAATGAACAGCAATAATCGCTTTGAGCCCTGTTTTCTCATCATGACAGAAAACAACCTGCTCGTGATCAGCAAAAGCTTCGTGATTATATACACCCATTGTCATGTCCCCTGATCTTCCAACGATCTATAAATTCATCAATCTCTATAAGACTGGCTAGCAGGGAATTCCTGACATCGAGTGTAAACCTTATACCTCACCAAAGGGTGAAAGCCTTGGATATACTGTCAGGGAAAAGAATGCGTATATCTAATTTCTCAGGTTTATAACAAACCCTGAGTTACAATACGGATTAATCCGTAATGCCTATTAGCCGCTCTCTCCCAGAAAGCCAAATCTTCAATACAGCCGTTTATTTTTATTTTTTCGGCTGAGTTAATTTTGACAAATTTTTTGAGAATATATATTTCTATTTTTTATAAATCTGACTTATTATAGCAACCTCATTCCATTCATATAAATTTTTGCGAAATATTTATGCTGCCAAAGATCGACAATACGGATAAAAAAATCCTTCGACGCCTGCAAAATGATTCTGATATCAGTAACGCCGATTTAGCTGAACAGGTTGGTCTCTCTGCGGCGCCTTGTTGGCGCCGGGTCAAAAGGCTTGAGGAAAAAGGGATCATCAAGAGGCGTGTCGCCATCATTGACCCTGATAGCCTAGGTCTGGAGATCGTTGTCTTCACCACGGTAAAAATATCTGCGCAAGCGCAACATGGCTTGGAGGATTTTGAACGTCGCGTGATCCGCTTTGACGAAATCACAGAGTGCTACACAGTAAGCGGCGGCATGGATTATATCCTGCGCGTGGTCACCACAGATATGCGTGCTTACGAACGTTTCCTGAGGGATCACTTGCTTCAACTACCAAATATTGCCGAAGTTCATTCCCGCTTTGCGGTATCGCAAGTAAAGTACACCACTGGCTTACCGCTGGATTTGGTAGAAACAAAAAAGGCCTAAAACAGGTCGATCTAATCAATCTATTGTATCTTGAGTTTTTTTATTCTAATGTCCGCGCAAGGTACACAGGGGTGCCTATCCGCCAAAAGTCATCACACCCTGTAGCGACGTTGCATAATTGGTTATGTAAGATCACCCAAAGAATTCTTCTGGATCGCATGGAGCGGAAAAGATCCGGTATTAGGAGAAACTCTATGGCTGATATTGTCCATGAGCTTAAACATAAAGCACGCATACTTCACCGCAATGTACTTACCGGTAACCCGGAAAGCCTCGTCTTTATAAAAAAACACCCTGAGTTAAAGCCCCTATCAGGTGTTGATTTGGCCAAAGCAGTACAACGAAAACATTGTCTGTCTCAGATCGCAAGACTTCTTGGATTTAATGGCTGGGCTCACCTTACTCAAATTCTTCAGGCGACAAGCCTACCTCCAATTTCTGAGGGGCGTTCTGAACTGGACTATGGAAAGTTACTCTCCCCTCCACGTTGTTATGCCTATACGAACGTCTGGTCGGTGTTTTACGAGGAAGCCAGAGAAGTAAGAGCGAATACCAATGGTTACCTCTTAACCTATGGCACCCAGTATCTGGTGACAGAGGCTGATTACATAGCAACCCTTGGCCTCGATCCCAATGATCCGGATTGGAGAAAAATCGGGATGAATTGGGCACAGCCTGATGATATCTCGGCAAGAGAAAACCTCTATCACAAGCTGATAGATCATACGCTTGCAAGCCAAGGCTGGATATCCTAAGAAAAAAGGTTGTTTAAACAAAACTTGTTCCAAATAAATAGAACAAGCTCACTCCCTGCGTTCATATGAAATTACATATATTTTTTGAACGCAGGGTTGCCAAACGTCAACTCAAGAGGGAAGTATATCAAACTAAGAACCTCCCTAATTATAATAAATAAAAGATTCTGAGTTTAAATTATGAAATTTAAATACTGTTTGAATTTTCTCTTTACGATTTCAATAGTTTTGTCTTTTTCTAATCCTGCATTTAGTGAAGAAAAAAAAGAAACCGTAACCATGAAAGCAAACTTGGAACTGGTTAAGAAGTATATGTTACTTTCTCTTTTACCAGAAAAGAATGGAACATTATCTAAATGGCAATCTGAGATATTTTTCGAAGTTATTTCAGAAAATAAATCACGTAAAGAATTAGAGAATTATATCGCCGATGCGAATGAGTATTTTAAACCAAAATTCTCACTGTCAAGAAGTGGGGATAATACGAATTACTTGATCATTTCAACAGCCAAAATGGAAAATGTCTTATCTGTATATAAAGATAGGATAATTAAATTAGCAGGAGATAGCTTTTATAATCAGATAAAAAATCCTAAAAGCTGCTCTACAAAAAATATTTCCACTAAAGACGGCGCTATCGTTGGTTCAATTTTATTTGTAAACGAAACTTTACCACTGGAATTATACATGAAGTGTTTAAATGTAAATTTCATGATTTCGCTAGGGTTTATCAGAACACTTGATGGAGCACAAAATTCAGTTTTAAGTAAAAAACCAAATCCGAATTCGTTTACTCTCTATGATTTTGTAATGGCTGATTTTCTTTATACAGATAGTTTTAAATTAAGAATGAACCAAAATGATTTCTTTAAAGCCGTCCAATCCCTAGGCGTAAATTAAATAATAAATAACACCTAATCTAGCCTAGATTAGCTTTAGCAGAAACTCGACCTTGCTTTATAGTTCACAGACACTTTGTGGGCCACGTGGTAAAAGTCGAGCATCAACCAAAGAACTCTATTTTTGAAAGATGCTTGGCAGAACAAACTCGGTGATAATTTTCACGGGAAGTTGCCAGGCATTGCGCTGATTATAATTCCCGGCGTAAATCACCATAACCAGTTGGTTGGTTTGATCGACAACAAGGCGTTGCCCCCCATTTCCAAATCCCGCGCCCCAATGTGGAGGAGATCCGTTTGATGAGAGCCACCAAAAATATCCATAACGTAACCCCATGGGTAACTCTGTTCTCGGAGCAAATGACTGTTCCAGCCAATCACGAGATACAATCTGTTTACCTTGCCAGTTCCCATCATCCACAATCATAGAACCGATTTTAGCCAAATCATGGATGTTCAAACGCAGTCCTGATGCAGCGGAGGGTACGCCATCCCAACCTGCAATCCATTCAAAATCAGTAATGCCAAGAGGCGTGAAGAGCTTTTCTTGGCTCTTCTCCGCTTTGTTGAGTAGATTTAGGATTTCAAATAGAGCATAGATTGATTATCTGGAATGGATGATTGTCTAATTTTGAGTTTGAAGTATTCGGTATCCTTGATGCCTCTGGCTCGCTTACGGATCATTCCTATACTGACATTACCAGCCTCTATCCTGGCGCTTGTGAGCTTGTGTTTGGCGTAGTTGCAGATGCCCACACAATGTTTCCGTAGGGATTTCGCGAACTTTTTTAGATAGAGCATCTGTGACTGATCTGCTATCAGGCACCAACGTTCCAGTTGCTCCGCCATCGCCTCAAATGAAGCGGCACTCCACAGCAGCTGAAGCTGTTCTTTCAAGACGTAAAGTGCATTCAGGTTGCTATTGCTCTCCAGCAACCTTTGCAGCTTGTCACTTTGTTTTTCACTCAACTTATCCGCATTTTTGAGCAACAGATAATGCGTCCCTTTCATCAACTCTTTACCACTTGGATCGGCCTTTCTGAACTCAAGTCGACGCTGATTATGGATAGCTTTGCTGTAGTTTTTCATGACGTGGAAACGGTCAAATACTATGTCGGCCAACGGCAAGGACTCTCTGACAGCCTTTTGGTAGGCAGGCCCCATATCCATCGCTACGGCCTTTATTTTGCAGGCTGTATCTGGTTGCAGTTGTTTCAAAAACCTTGAAAAAACCTCGGCAGTTCGGCCTGCTTCAACCCAGATCAGATGACCGCCAACCATATCGTAGACCACCGTCATGTAGTCATGACCTTTCGCCCGGGCAACTTCATCTACACCAATATATTCCAAGCCAGTTAGCTCTGCAGGATCAAGCGTAGGGAGAGTTTCAATAAGGTATGCCCTGTCGATATTCTTGACCGTTTCCCATCGTATATCCAAATGTCTGGAAACCGCTTGAATAGACATATGCCGACATAATCCACTGATCAGTCGGCAAAATCGGTGAGTGAAACGGCACCCTTTATCAACAAAATCACACCCCTCAATGCGGCGTTCGCCCTTGTTAATATAAACCTGCGCCAGCTCAATCTCGACCACACAAGGATACCCAAAAAGGGGGATGTCGTTTACTTGTCGGCGGACATGCTGGTTGATGCTTCCCTTCTGGCCTGTAGCAGGGTCTATAGCCCTCCTACGCGCGTCTCGGCTGCAGTGAATGACAATCTTAACACCGCCGTCATCCAGTTTAATTTCATTTACACGTTGCCCTTTGAGGCCTAAAATATGCTGCGAGATGTTGATTGTCATATACCTGCTCTATGTAAAGTTATCAGAAACCATACATATCAACAGGTTACTTGGCGGTCGGCATCTTTTTCTACTCAACAAAGCGGAGAAGAGCCCTTTTCTTTCGCATAGGCATCAAGTGGTTTGCCCGCACCCTTTGCAATTAACCCGGCAATCAACGCGGTTGCGCCACCGTTATAAGTCCATTTTTCACCAGGGGTTGAGACCATGGGGCGATCAAGCACAAAGCGATAGCGATCAGAAGAGTTTTCCATCGCGATTTCGCTGTTTCGGGGATCACTATAGGGCAGGTTTTCATCCCAATCGGTGCCCATCTGCATCGACAGAACATCTCTGATCAGAATTTTGCGGCGCTCTTGATCATTACTGAGGTCATCGTATTCGGGGAACTGATCGATAACGACAGCATCGAGAGTTGGGACAATACCCTCTTCCAATGCAATGCCGTAAAGAAGGCTGGTTATACTTTTGGATATCGATCTCAAATCGTGAAGTTGATAAGCGGAATGCTTGATCTCCCCAAGAGAAGTACCCCACCGTTGATCCTGTCCTGAATAATACCTCTCAGCCAGAACTTCTCCTTTATGGAGAATGTAGACGGAGTGAAGACCCGAAAGGTCTCCCTTCTGAAAAGCCGTATCCAGTTTTTCTTCGAGGGGAGTTTCTCCTGCTAGTGCAGACACACAAGAAAGAAGAACAACAATAAGCATCCAGCAACTATTGAAAAACTTCATCGACTTTTAATCCCACCTCTGGAATTTATCCCAGCTTTCTTAATTCACGGCGAATTATCTTACCGGTTGTGGTCATAGGGAGTTCCTCGATGAACGAGACTTCACGAGGGTATTCATGGGCGGCTAACTGCGTTTTAACAAAACTCTGAACATCTTTGGTCAAGTCATCCGTCGCTTCATAACCATCATTTAAAACGATAAAAGCTTTTACTATTTCAGTGCGTTGCGGATCAGGTTTACCGACAACACCTGCCATGCGTATGGCCGGATGTCCGATCAAACAATCCTCGATTTCTCCGGGGCCAATGCGATAGCCGGATGAGGTTATGACATCATCGTCCCGCCCCACGAACTGTATCCACCCCTGCTCATCAAGGATGCCCGTATCCCCTGTTAGCAAATACTCTCCCGCAAACTTGGCTTTTGTCGCCTCCGGGTTGTTCCAGTATTTCAAGAACATCACGGGATCAGGAGATAGAACGGCGATATTACCAAGCGTACCCTGAGGCACAACTTCACCTGCATCATCAACAATTGCAAGGTTATGGCCAGGAGCGGGGCGTCCCATGACACCGGGACGAGCCTCCATGATCTTTGCACAGGAAGAAACGATCATGTTGCATTCGGTTTGCCCGTAAAATTCGTTAATCGTCAAACCGAAAGTTTTGCGTCCCCAATCCAACAGTTCAGTCCCAAGAGATTCACCGCCTGAAGCGATGGAGCGCATATTCAAATCCCAGCGTTTTTCTGGATCAGCAACAGTGCGCATCATTTTCAATGCTGTCGGTGGGATAAAGGCGTTGCGTATTCCCTGCTCAGCAATCAATTCAAAGGCGGCTTCTGCAGTAAACTTCTCAAACCGACGCGCCACTACCGTTACTCCGTGGTGCAAGGCGGGCAGAAGAACATCGAGCAAGCCACCAATCCAGGCCCAATCAGCTGGCGTCCAGATCTTATCCCCGGCTTGAGGAAAGAAGTCGTGAGACATCTCCACACCCGGCAAGTGACCAAGTAACACTCTATGAGCGTGTAAAGCGCCCTTGGGCTGCCCAGTCGTTCCAGAGGTATAGATAATCACTGCGGGATCATTTGCCTTGGTAACAACAGGGGTATAGTCGTCAGATTGCCCTGATAGCTCACCATGGAGATCCTTGGCCCCTTCGATCGGACCATCAATGCAATATACCTGTTCTAACTCAGGCAATCGGTCGCGAATTTTGGATATTTTTTTCACACCATCTGCATTGGTGATTACAACTTTGGCCCCCGAATTCGACAAGCGGTATTCAAGCGCTTCAACACCAAAGAGCATGAAAAGAGGAAGAGCTATACAGCCCATTTTATAAGCGGCAATGTGGGAAAAAGCTGTCTCCAGAGATTGAGGAAGGAGGATCGCAACTCTATCTCCTCCAACGATCCCAGTGGAACTCAGCAAGTTTGCTAGTTTATTGGAATAGTCTTTCAAATCCCCAAAGGTATAGTCAGAAACATTTCCTTTGGTATCAATAAAACAGAGCGCCAGCCTGTCTGGCTCGCGCTCTGCCCATTTATCACAGACATCTACACCTATGTTGTAGTTGGCTGGTATTTCCCAGTTAAAAGCCTCTTGTACTTCTTCGTAACTCGACCTTTGGTCCAGCATGGTTATTTCCCATATTTAATTTTGCCAAAGGCCTGATACATATGTGTAATCTTACACTTAAGACATTAAGTTACTTTTCACCCTTAAGGAATTTAATAATACCAGAAAAATCAGTACCACTCCCGCCCGCGTCGTTAAAGCTCTGATAGAGCTCTTCCGCATGCGATCCCAATGGCGTAGCAACACCGCTGGATTTGGCCGCATCCTGGGAAAGCTTAAGATCTTTAAGCATCAGTGCAGCAGCAAAACCTGGCTCGTAATCATTGTTCGCCGGGCTCGTCGGAACGGGGCCGGGTACCGGACAATAGGTATTGATTGACCAACACTGTCCAGAAGACGTTGAAGCAACATCAAACAGAGCCTGTTTATCCAACCCTAGTTTTTCAGCAAGATTAAAAGCCTCTGAAGACGCAATCATGGAGATCCCGAGGATCATATTGTTGCAAATTTTAGCAGCTTGACCATTGCCGTTACCACCACAGTGAACAATCTTGCCACCCATAACATCAAGCAGTTCATGCGCCTTATCAAAGGCTTCTTTAGAACCACCAGCCATGAATGTTAACGTACCTGCAGTAGCGCCACTGACACCGCCGGAGACCGGCGCGTCAAGTGACAACATGCCAGCTTGCTCTGCTGCTGTGTGCGCCGTACGAGAGCTGTCAACGTCAACCGTAGAGCAATCAATATAAAGCGATCCAGATTTGGCAGCTTTTAGAGTGATTTCATAGACGCTTAAAAGGTGCTTACCGGCAGGCAGCATCGTAATGACCGCATCAGAAACTGCCACCGCCTCTTCAACGGATTCTGCAATATCTACCCCGTTTTCTCTTGCCTGCGCTTTGGCTTCTTCTGATAGATCAACTCCTTTAACAACATAGTTGGCCTTGACCAGGTTGGCAGCCATGGGACCACCCATGTGCCCTAAACCAATAAATGCAATTGTTTTCATTTTCTTATCCTTAATTTTCTCTGGATATCCGGGGCCCATCAAATCTAGCGGATCAATCCTGGCGCCAGACCAAGCTCTTTATCACCCAAACTGTTGAAGCATCCCGTGACCATCTCGAAAGAGACTTCTTCCAAAGCTGCTGGAACCCATTTGGGATCGCCGGTTTTATCAATCACTGCTGCGCGAACACCTTCTGAAAAATCAGGCCGTTCGAACATACGTAAGGCAAGGCGGTATTCCATATCGAGATCCTCCTCGATACCGCTAAGGGTTGCTGCCTTTCGAATAGCCGCCAGAGTAACCTTCATAGAATGTGGAGAATGCCTCAAAAGGATTTTGACCAGTTTATCGCTCCATTCCGTGCCAAGATTTTTGGCGGCAAGAACTATATCTTCAACCCGATCATGAGAAAAAACGCTATCGATCTCACTTCGTTGAGCTGCAAGCCCAGCTGGCCCTGTTGAAATACTGAAACCACGCAAGATCGCATCCACATCCGAATGTGCATTCCCACCGTAATCCGCCGTAGCAAGGGCATCGATGAGACCAGCTAGACGTTCGCTTGTGACCTCAATATCTGCCAGACCCGCATAAATGGCATCTTGTGCTCCAACCCGATGTCCTGATAACCCGAGATAAGTCCCAATTTCCCCCGGCGCATTGGCCAACAGCCAAGTCCCACCCACATCAGGAAAAAGACCAATTGCAGTTTCCGGCATCGCGATCATGGTACGTTCCGTAACGATACGATTACTTCCATGAGCGGACACCCCGACACCGCCCCCCATTACAATGCCATCCATAATGGCAACGTAAGGCTTTGGATAATTGGCAATCAAAGCATTCAGTTTGTATTCATCAGCCCAAAACTGCTGAGCAACACCGTCTTGTTCCTGGCCAGATTTATACAGGGCACGTATATCTCCCCCCGCACACAGGCCACGTTCACCAGCGCCGTCAACAATAACGAGCCGAACGGTTTCATCCGTCTGCCAGGCTTCGAGAGCCGCCAACATGCCATGTACCATATCCAAAGATAGCGCATTAAGGGCTTTTGGCCGGTTCAAAGTAATTCGGCCTGCAGCGCCTTCCTGTCGAACAATGAGTTCTTCTGTCATGCTGCACCACCTTTGAGAATATCGCGAGAAATAATCAGACGCATAATCTCGTTTGTCCCTTCAAGGATCTGATGAACTCTGAGATCGCGAACGATTTTCTCAACGCCGTAATCCGCTAGGTAACCGTAACCGCCGTGAATTTGCAGAGCTTCGTTAGCGACTTCGAAACCCGTGTCCGTAGCAAAGCGCTTGGCCATGGCACACCAACGGGTCGCGTCATGGGTCTTGGCATCCAGCTTGGTTGCTGCGGTATAGAGAAGTGTCCGTGCCGCGGCGAGTTCCGTTGCCATGTCGGCAACCTTGAACTGCAATCCCTGGAATTGGGCAAGAGATTTGCCAAATGCTTTGCGCTCGCCCATATAGGCTACAGCCTTATCCAGCGCAGATTGTGCACCGCCAAGAGAACAGGCACCGATATTCAAGCGACCGCCGTCTAGCCCCATCATAGCAATTTTAAAACCTTGCCCCTCTTCACCGATCATATTTTCGGCAGGGATACGCGCATCCTCCATGATGACCGTGCGTGTGGGTTGGGCTTTCCAACCCATTTTTTTTTCGTTCGCACCAAACGATACACCGGGCGCATCTTTAGGAACCAGGAAACAGGAAACACCGCCAGCGCCATCACCACCCGTACGCGCCATGACCAAATAAAGGTCAGAAGTCCCCGCCCCAGAGATAAACTGTTTTGAACCATTAAGAACAAACTCGTCCCCGTCACGAACAGCTTTGGTCTTGAGCGCAGCCGCATCAGAGCCTGCAGAAGGTTCAGTCAGACAATAGCTGGCAATAAGATCCATGGTCATCATCGAAGGCAGCCACTTTTGACGCTGTTTTTCTGTACCAAAACGGTCGATCATCCACGACGCCATATTATGGATCGAGATAAAGGCTGATACCGCAGGACAGCCTGTGGATAGCGCTTCAAAAATCAAGGCAGCATCCAGACGTCCAAGACCAGTACCTCCTACATCGTCTCTGACATAAATGCCCCCCATACCAAGGGCCGCAGCTTCGCGCATGACATCAACGGGGAAATGTTCTTTTTCATCCCACTCCAAAGCAAAAGGAGCGATTTTATCGCGGGCGAAATCCTGTGCCATCTCCTGGATTGCACATTGTTCTTCGTTCAGTTCAAATTGGCTCATCAGCTTAATCTTTTTGTTACCAGAAAATATTATGGGGTGATCGCTGATTACCTTCACAGTAATTTGAGACCACCCCGTATTCTCAGTATCAATCCATAGTCGGGATTGAGAACTCAGCACCCTCTTTCACACCAGAAGGCCAGCGTTGGGTCACTGTTTTGGTCTTGGTGTAGAAGCGTATTGCATCTGGTCCATGTTGATTCAAATCGCCAAAACCGGAACGTTTCCAGCCACCAAATGTGTAGTACGCAAGCGGAACAGGAATTGGCACGTTCACACCGACCATGCCGACATTTACTTTAGTCATAAAGTCGCGGGCTGTATCACCATCGCGCGTATAGATCGCAACGCCGTTGCCATATTCATGCTCACTTGGAAGACGAAGGGCTTCTTCGTAATCCTTGGCACGAACAACAGACAAGACCGGGCCAAAAATTTCTTCTTTGTAAATACGCATATCGGCAGTCACGTTATCAAACAAACATCCACCCATGTAGAAGCCATCTTCATAGCCCTGCATGACAAAGTCGCGTCCATCAACAACCAGCTTAGCGCCCTCTTCTATACCAAGATCTACATAACCTTTGGTACGTTCAACGGCTTCGGCTGTCACCATAGGTCCAAAATCAGCATCCGGGTCGGTGGAGAGACCAATTCTCAGGCTCTCGACACGTGGTGTTAGCTTTTCGATCAGACGATCAGCTGTTTCTTCACCTACAGGCACAGCTACTGAAATTGCCATGCAACGTTCACCAGCAGAACCGTAACCAGCACCGATAAGAGCATCTGCAACCTGATCAAGATCCGCATCCGGCATAATAATCATGTGGTTTTTCGCACCACCAAAGCACTGTGCGCGTTTGCCCTGAGCCGTTGCACGGGTATAGACGTACTCTGCAATCGGGGTTGAACCAACAAAACCAACAGCTTTGATATCTGGATCATCAAGGATCGCATCTACAGATACTTTATCGCCGTTTACAACGTTAAGAATACCCGCAGGAAGACCAGCTTCGAGCATCAATTCGCCAAGACGCAATGGCAATGAAGGATCACGTTCGGAAGGCTTGAGGATAAAGGCATTACCAGAAACAATCGCAGGAGCAAATTTCCACATTGGGATCATTGCCGGGAAGTTGAACGGTGTAATACCCGCGACCACACCCAATGGCTGGCGCATAGAGAACATATCAATGCCTGGACCAGCGCCTTCTGTGAACTCCCCCTTTTGAAGGTGGGGAATACCACAGGCAAACTCAACAACTTCGAGACCACGTTGAATATCGCCTTTGGCATCCGGTATCGTCTTACCGTGCTCACGAGAAAGCATGTCTGCCAACTCATCATAATTTTCCTGGCAGAGGTGAAGGAACTTAAGCATGACCCTTGCGCGTTTTTGCGGGTTCGTAGCAGCCCACGCAGGCTGAGCAGCTTTTGCATTCTCAACAGCAGCACGCAGCTCAGTTTCGGATGCCAAAGGAACCCTTGCAGCAACTTCACCCGTCATAGGCCAGAAAACATCGCTAAAACGACCAGAAGTACCTTTTACTTTTTCGCCACCAATGAGGTGGTAGAGTTCAGCGGCCATATCCGCATCTCCTTCATTGTATGTTGCCAACTCGAATACAACGCTTGAATAAGCGCTCTCTCATCGACGTATATTGTAGAAAGCTCAGTTTTTTTTAATGCAATGGCGAGAAAGAATCGCCAGAGCAGAAGAACTAGCTCTTTGATCCTGACACATAGACTTGCATTGTTTTTTTTGCACAGCTATAGCTAATAGCAACAAACCATTGTGCGAAAATACATTATGAACCCGACTTTTGACTGGAATGACCTCCGCCCTTTCCTCGCCGTTGCCCGGACAGGAAAGCTAACCATCGCAGCTAAACGCTTAAAGGTGGACCACACCACGGTTAGCCGACGCATTCAGGCTTTGGAAACGGCCCTAAATGCAACCTTGTTTGAGCGTGGCCCTCAAGGCTATGCACTGACCGAGATTGGTCTCCGGCTTTTAGGCGCCGCGGAGTCCATGGAAACCATGGCCATGGGTGTTCAAAATGAAATCGCTGGCGCTGACCTTGATCTAACTGGGGCAGTTAGAATAGGCACTCCTGATGGCTTTGGTAGCTTTTTTCTCGCCCCCCGTATATGCGATCTTTGCCGCGCTCACCCTGGGCTTGAAATCGACCTCGTCGCAATGCCTAGGATGTTCAGCCTGTCAAAACGTGAGGCTGATATTGCCATCGGCCTCAGTCGCCCAACTGAAGGCCGCCTGAGATCTCGTAAGCTTACCGATTACCGACTAGGGCTCTATGCTTCTCCAGAGTACCTTGAACGTCGAGGCCCCATTACCAGCAAGGATCAGCTCCAGGGGCACAGGATGGTTGGTTATATTGAGGATTTAATTTTCTCCCCAGAACTGAATTACGTGCCTCAACTGGGGAAAGAATTACGCCCACAACTTCGCAGCACGAACCTAATCGCCCAAATGCAAGCCACATCAACTGGCGCCGGGATCTGCATTTTGCCCTGCTTTATGGCAGATCATTACCCCAACCTTGTTCCCATACTTCGTGACGAAGTAAAAATTATGCGCACCCTATGGCTGATTTATCACGCTGATCTGCAAGGATTTGCCCGTATTAGGGCAACGGTTGACTTCATCGTGGAAAAAGTTACTGCTGCACGTAAATTGTTTCTCCCCGACAACTAATCAAAGGATGTTTCAAAAGTTTATTTGACAACAACCTATATATTGATATATTTCGATATATGAATAGCGATAAAATAATCTCTGTGCTTAACAATCCTGTACGCCGTAATATTTTGAAATGGCTAAAGGATCGCTCTAACTTTCCGCCAGCCCTGCCCGAACATCTTGATTTGGATGGAGTTTGCATTGGATACATCCAGGAGAAAGCTGGTCTGTCGCAATCAACCATTTCAAATTATATGGGATTGTTGAAGCAAGCAGGATTAGTGGAATCTGAACGTCATGGACAATGGACTTTTTATCGTCGCAATGAAGATTCCATCAGAACTTTTCTGAAAGCAATCGAAGAAGAACTTATCAACTAACACACATTAGTGACTTTAAGGCATCGACAGAAAAGCAACCACTTACATCGATAAATCTAGATATTTAGATTGGCAATTCAATGAAAAAGAACCCCTCACCTGCTCTGTGTGATTCGATAGAACTCCCATGTGGTGCTGTTCTCAAAAACAGATTGGCGAAATCGCCTATGTCTGATTCTCTTGGCGATGGAGAAGGCAACCCAACGGATGCACAAGTTCGCCTCTATGAAAAATGGGCGGAGGGTGGCGTAGGCCTTTCGATCATCGGAGAAGTACAAGGGGATCCTAGGTTCCCTGAGAAACCCGGAAATTTAGTATTAGGAAAACATGCTAATCATCAAGCTATGCGCTCACTCGCGTCACGTGCGTCAATAAACGGGGCTCATATCTGGCCGCAACTAGGTCACGCGGGTGCACTTTCACATTTGCCCGTTAGCTCGCCAACAGGGCCCTCCCCCTTGAATGTTGAAGGGTTGCAAAGTCGCGGCATGAGTTTAACTGAAATACAACAGCTACCAGATATCTATGCCCAAGCAGCATCTTACGCAAAGAAAGCCGGCTTTACAGGCGTACATATTCATGCCGGCCACGGCTTTTTACTAAGCCAGTTTCTCTCACCATTATTCAATCATCGAACCGATGGCTATGGCGGCTCCATTGAAGCTCGAATGCGTATTATTCAAGAGATTATTGAAAAGACACGTACCGCAGTAGGCCCCACCTTCCCAATTGGCATCAGAATAAATGCAACGGATAAATTAGAGGGAGGTTTAACCGAAGCTGATGCCCTAGAAGTCGTTCGCATCCTTGATCGAACCACAATTGATTTAATTGATATTAGTGGAGGCACTTATTTCCCCGGTGCAAAGGCAAGCTCGGATGGTGTTGCCTCAGGTAAAATATATTTTCTGGAATTTGCGAAACAAGCCAAGACACTCACCAATATTCCACTGATGCTAACAGGAGGCTTCACAAAACACGCACAAGCCATAGAAACTATCAACGATGGTTCTGCTGATATTATAGGCCTAGCTCGTGCCTTGGCGCTAAACCCAAAGTTAGCTGATAATTGGATAAACGGAGAAAAAAGCGGCACTTCTCCGCTTTGTTGAGTAGATTTAGGATTTCAAATAGAGCATAGATTGATTATCTGGAATGGATGATTGTCTAATTTTGAGTTTGAAGTATTCGGTATCCTTGATGCCTCTGGCTCGCTTACGGATCATTCCTATACTGACATTACCAGCCTCTATCCTGGCGCTTGTGAGCTTGTGTTTGGCGTAGTTGCAGATGCCCACACAATGTTTCCGTAGGGATTTCGCGAACTTTTTTAGATAGAGCATCTGTGACTGATCTGCTATCAGGCACCAACGTTCCAGTTGCTCCGCCATCGCCTCAAATGAAGCGGCACTCCACAGCAGCTGAAGCTGTTCTTTCAAGACGTAAAGTGCATTCAGGTTGCTATTGCTCTCCATCAACCTTTGCAGCTTGTCACTTTGTTTTTCACTCAACTTATCCGCATTTTTGAGCAACAGATAATGTGTCCCTTTCATCAACTCTTTACCACTTGGATCGGCCTTTCTGAACTCAAGTCGACGCTGATTATGGATAGCTTTGCTGTAGTTTTTCATGACGTGGAAACGGTCAAATACTATGTCGGCCAACGGCAAGGACTCTCTGACAGCCTTTTGGTAGGCAGGCCCCATATCCATCGCTACGGCCTTTATTTTGCAGGCTGTATCTGGTTGCAGTTGTTTCAAAAACCTTGAAAAAACCTCGGCAGTTCGGCCTGCTTCAACCCAGATCAGATGACCGCCAACCATATCGTAGACCACCGTCATGTAGTCATGACCTTTCGCCCGGGCAACTTCATCTACACCAATATATTCCAAGCCAGTTAGCTCTGCAGGATCAAGCGTAGGGAGAGTTTCAATAAGGTATGCCCTGTCGATATTCTTGACCGTTTCCCATCGTATATCCAAATGTCTGGAAACCGCTTGAATAGACATATGCCGACATAATCCACTGATCAGTCGGCAAAATCGGTGAGTGAAACGGCACCCTTTATCAACAAAATCACACCCCTCAATGCGGCGTTCGCCCTTGTTAATATAAACCTGCGCCAGCTCAATCTCGACCACACAAGGATACCCAAAAAGGGGGATGTCGTTTACTTGTCGGCGGACATGCTGGTTGATGCTTCCCTTCTGGCCTGTAGCAGGGTCTATAGCCCTCCTACGCGCGTCTCGGCTGCAGTGAATGACAATCTTAACACCGCCGTCATCCAGTTTAATTTCATTTACACGTTGCCCTTTGAGGCCTAAAATATGCTGCGAGATGTTGATTGTCATATACCTGCTCTATGTAAAGTTATCAGAAACCATACATATCAACAGGTTACTTGGCGGTCGGCATCTTTTTCTACTCAACAAAGCGGAGAAGAGCCAAAAAAGCGATCCGGTGTTCCCTAGATTTCAGTCTCCTCCCCCTGGTGGTATAACCGCATGGTACTCCATGCGTTTAACGGCCATCGGTGAGGATAAAGAAGATGTATTTAACCTTAATCTAGAAACGGCATTAAAGCTCTACAATGAACGAGATGAACAAAGAAACTCCCTTTGGATACAGAAGTTTTCATCCTTCTATGACTAAGTGCTTATCAAGAGCCCTTTTACTGTTTTCAATCCTATGCACTTCCCCATAAAGATATCTCACGACTTCAGGTTGCCGTCGCAGTTCAAAGAGGAAAGAGGAAAGCAACCTCCTCTTTCGTGAAAGACCTTAAGATCAACCGTTTCTTTTTAAATTTTATGCCTTCGATATCAAAAGCTTTTATCCAGACGTCATGGTTACCCATGTTCTTAATCTCCGTCTCGCCTCCCCCCTAACTTAACAAATCCAGCTTTATATCTACACAACGAATCACCTTAACGTACAAAATCAATAATACACAGGTATTTGATTTATTTATGTAAATTAAATTCATTTGACGCTTACGTAAAGTGCGTAAATAATAATAACTATGACTGAAAGACGCTATTACACCATCACAGAACTTACCACTGAGTTTGCGGTGACGACCCGTACGCTACGGTTTTATGAGGATGAGAAACTCCTCAACCCTGAACGTCAGGTCCGTAAGCGTCTTTACACTCCCCGAGATCGCACCCGACTGAAGCTCATATTACGTGGGAAAAGACTGGGATTTTCATTGGCGGAAGTCAGGGAAATCATTGAGATGTATGACCATGCCCCGGGTGAAAAAGGGCAGCTCCAGCGTCTGCAAGATCGCATAAATGAACGCACAGCTGAGCTAGAACAAAAACAAAGAGACATCTTGGAAACTCTGGAAGAACTCACAGAGGTTAAAAACTCAGTTCAGCTTAGACTGGATGAGCTGGATAAATAAAAAAGAAAAAACACAGGGAAGATAACCGTTATGGCCAGAACAAATTTTGAACCAAGAAACCCAAATTACGCTGAACTGATCAGAGACAGTCACGATAATACCGGATTTGGAAAAACACTCGGCGCCACTTTGACGGTTATTGAACCTGGATATGTCGAAATGGAGCTCCCTTTTCGGTATGAGTTGTCCCAGCATCACGGGTTCTTTCAAGGTGGTGTCATAGGCGCACTTGCCGATTATGTCGGTGGCTATGCGACTTACACCCTTATCGAAGAAAATGATTCCATACTGACCGTTGAATATAAAATCAACATGATGGCCCCCGGCGCAGGAGAACTTTTAATCGGAAAAGGCACCGTCCTGAGAGCAGGTCGGCGTGTTACAATAGCCAGAATGGACGTCCACGCTGTTCAAACTGATGGCAGCGCAGTACACGTTGCAGCCGCTCAAGGTACCTTCATGCGCATGGAAAACAAACCCGATGTCGCAGCAACCATTGCAAAGATACAAAAGAACAAAACCAAATAACGCGTAAAAGCTGTTTCACATAATATTCCGTAAGCGGAGATATAGAGATCATGAGTACCGGCCATAACTTCCCAAGCCTAAATTTCAACCTCGGCGAAGAAATCGACATGTTGCGCGATAGCGTAAAAGCCTTTTCCGATGCAGAGATTGCCCCGCGTGCAACTGAGATTGACGCAACAAACGAATTTCCCATGGATCTCTGGCGTAAGATGGGTGACATGGGATTACTCGGCATTACGGCGGATGAAGAATACGGTGGCAGTGGTATGGGCTACCTCGCCCATATCGTTACGATGGAAGAACTCAGTCGAGCTTCGGCCTCCGTCGGCCTTTCTTATGGTGCGCACTCAAACCTTTGCGTAAATCAAATTAAGCGCAACGGAACTCCAGAACAAAGAGCTAAATACCTCCCCAAGCTTATAACCGGTGAACACGTCGGCTCTCTGGCAATGTCAGAGCCGGGGGCAGGATCAGATGTCGTATCTATGCGTTTGAAGGCCGAGAAGAAAGGCGATCGATACGTATTAAACGGTAACAAAATGTGGATCACCAATGGTCCTGATGCCGATACGCTGGTTGTTTATGCCAAGACTGATCCTGAAGCCGGAGCCAAAGGTATTACCGCCTTCATCATCGAAAAAGATTTCCCCGGATTTTCCACGGCTCAAAAGCTCGACAAGCTTGGAATGCGGGGATCGAACACTGGTGAGTTAGTCTTCCAGGATTGCGAAGTTCCAGAAGAGAACATACTGGGGGCACTGAACGGTGGCGTCCGGGTCCTTATGTCTGGTTTGGACTATGAACGCGCTGTTCTCTCGGGTGGCCCGCTTGGCATTATGTCCTCTTGCCTGGATATCATTATTCCCTACATCCATGAACGCAAACAATTTGGCCAAGCTATTGGTGAGTTCCAATTGATGCAGGGCAAGATGGCAGACATCTATGCTACATGGAACGCCTGTCGCTCTTATGTGTACGCCGTTGGTCAGGCCTGTGATCGTGGAGAGACCACCCGCAAGGACGCCGCAGGGGCCATTCTCTATTCTGCTGAAAAAGCAACTTGGATGGCAGGTGAGTCCATTCAGGTCCTTGGGGGGAATGGCTATATCAACGAATTCCCGACAGGTCGGTTGTGGCGCGATGCCAAGCTTTATGAAATCGGTGCTGGAACAAGTGAGATCCGCCGCTATCTAATCGGTCGAGAACTCTTTGGGGAGACTGCTTAATGTCCGTCATCCGTTCAAAGATCTCTCCAAGATCGGAAGAGTTCAAAGCCAATGCGGCTCATATGCAGGGCTTAGTTGACCAACTCAACCAAGTTCTTGGTGAAACAGCAAAAGGCGGTCCTGAACGCGCACGCGAAAAGCATCTATCACGCGGAAAGATGCTCCCGAGAGAACGCGTCGAAGCTCTGCTTGATCCAGGTTCCCCCTTCCTTGAGGTTGCCCCCATTGCGGCACATGGCATGTATGATGCCAATATCGCTGCGGCAGGTGTTATCGCAGGTATAGGGCTGGTCTCTGGCGTTGAATGTATGATCCTTGCCAACGATGCGACGGTTAAGGGGGGTACTTACTATCCCATGACCGTCAAAAAGCATTTACGTGCCCAGGAAATTGCACAGGAAAACCGACTACCTTGCGTCTACTTGGTTGATTCTGGCGGTGCAAACCTCCCGAACCAAGACGAAGTCTTCCCCGATCGTGATCACTTTGGCCGCATCTTTTACAACCAAGCTCAAATGTCATCCATGGGCATCCCACAGATAGCAGTGGTTATGGGATCCTGTACAGCTGGCGGAGCCTACGTT
Organism: Kiloniella sp.; assembly: GCF_965205715.1. Lineage (GTDB taxonomy): Bacteria > Pseudomonadota > Alphaproteobacteria > Kiloniellales > Kiloniellaceae > Kiloniella. The sequence continues at coordinate 108,701 of NZ_CBDBHW010000006.1, forward strand.
CCCGCCATGTCGGATGAGACCATCATCGTTAAAGAACAAGGCACCATTTTCCTCGGCGGCCCTCCTCTCGTAAAAGCAGCGACAGGAGAAGTTGTTTCTGCCGAAGACCTTGGAGGGGCAGATGTCCACACCCGCCTTTCCGGCGTTGCTGATCATCTCGCAGAAAACGATGCTCATGCGCTAACCATTGCCCGACATGTTGTTTCAAACCTGAATTGGCAAAAACCCAACCAGCTTAACCTGTCAAAACCAGAAGAGCCGCTGTACGACCCCAAAGAAATTTACGGTGTCGTTCCGACGGATTTGAAAACCCCTTACGATGTTCGCGAAGTTATCGCCCGGATCGTCGATGGTTCAAGGTTTGATGAATTTAAAGCAAGATACGGCACTACCATTGTTTGTGGTTTCGCTCGTATCTGGGGTTATCCAGTTGGTATCGTAGCTAATAATGGTATTCTCTTTTCAGAAAGTGCTCAGAAAGCGGCTCACTTTATCGAACTCTGTGCCCAGCGCGGTATTCCCTTGGTGTTCTTACAGAACATTTCCGGCTTTATGATTGGTCGAAAATACGAAACAGGTGGTATCGCGAAAGACGGTGCCAAGATGGTAACGGCTGTCGCGACTGCGAATGTCCCAAAATTCACTGTCCTGATTGGCGGTAGTTTTGGCGCGGGTAACTATGGAATGTGTGGCAGGTCTTATCAGCCTCGTTTCCTGTGGATGTGGCCGAATTCTAAGATTTCGGTCATGGGCGGCGAACAGGCTGCTTCTGTGATGTCGACCCTCAAACGCGATAATATCGAAGCCAAGGGCGGAAGTTGGTCTGCAGAAGAAGAAACAACTTTCAAGCAACCCATGCTCGATATGTTCGAAGAACAAAGCTCTCCTTATTATGCCTCAGCCCGCCTTTGGGATGATGGTGTTTTCGATCCCGCTCGCACCCGTCGGGTTTTAGCCCTCGGTCTTTCAGCCTCTCTCAACGCACCAATAAAAGACACCAAGTTTGGTGTTTTCAGGATGTAACGATATGACTTATCAAACACTTGAAATCGAAATTAAAGAAGGTGCTGCCTGGGTTTGGATGAACCGCCCCGACGTGCACAATGCATTGGACGAGATAATGATCTCGGAACTCAGCAATGCCTTTACGGACCTCGGTCAGAAAGACAGCATTCGTGCCATTGTATTGGGTGGCCGTGGTAAGAGTTTCAGCGCAGGCGCCGATCTTGGCTGGATGAAGCGCGCAGCTGAATACACCGAAGAAGAAAATCGGGAAGATGCCCTTAAACTAGCCCAGATGTTACAGGCAATCGCTGAATGCCCTAAGCCCGTAATTGCACGGGTTCAAGGGGCTGCATTTGGTGGTGGGGTTGGATTAACCGCAGCCGCCGATATCGCAGTGGCGGGTGAATATGCAAAGTTCTGCTTATCGGAAGTAAAGCTCGGTCTGGTTCCAGCGACGATTGCCCCCTACGTGGTCTCTGCCATGGGCGAGAGACAAGCGCGACGATACTTCCTCACCGCAGAAATTTTTCGTGCAGAGAAAGCGGCTGAAATCGGATTTGTCCACGAACATTGTAAGGATGAGCAACTCGATGATCTGATAGAAGGGTTGCTTTCCTCTTTGGGCCTCGCCGCACCTGATGCTTTGGGCGTAGCAAAAGACCTCATCCAAACTGTGAGCAACCGGCAATTGGACGAGACACTTATGAATGAGACGGCAGAGCTTATTGCTAGTCAACGCCTCAAGCCAGAAGGTCGAGAAGGCCTCGCAGCATTTTTTGAAAAACGTAAAGCTTCTTGGGTTGCTTGAATTTGAGCAATACTCGTTGGGAATGAATTGATGTTTAAAAAGATCCTCATTGCAAACCGTGGTGAAATTGCCAGACGTATTATCCGCTCCGCTCATTTGATGGGCGTAAAAACGGTTGCCGTATTTTCAGATGCAGACCGGGATGCCCCCTTTGTCAGAGAAGCCGACGAAGCCGTTCATATCGGCCCCCCTGCCCCAGCTGAAAGTTATTTGTTAGCTGACCGGATCCTTGAGGTTGCCAAACAAACAGGTGCTGAAGCCGTACATCCCGGCTATGGCTTCCTATCTGAAAATGCTTCCTTTGCTGAAAACTGTGCAAAATCGGATATTGTTTTTATTGGTCCCCCTGCCTCTTCCATTATCGATATGGGCGACAAATCAGCATCCAAACGCTTGATGCGTGAGGCTGGCGTCCCTCTTTCTCCTGGTTATGAAGGCGAAGAACAGGCTCCTGAACTTCTCTCATCACAAGCAGATCGCATTGGCTATCCCGTAATGATCAAGGCCTCTTCTGGTGGTGGCGGTAAGGGAATGAGAATTGTCCATTCCCCAGATGATTTTGTCGAAGCTCTTGCCTCTTGTCAGCGTGAAGCCAAAGCAGCTTTTGGCGATGATCGGGTACTTATTGAAAAGTTCATCGAAAATCCCCGCCATGTGGAAATACAGGTCTTTGCCGATAATCATGGCAGCACCATTCACCTGTTTGAGCGCGATTGTTCTTCGCAACGTCGCCATCAAAAGGTCATAGAAGAAGCCCCAGCCCCCGGATTGAGTGATAAAACTCGGACCGGCATGCACAAAGCAGCTATTGCCGCGGCCGAGGCTGTTGGCTATCGCGGTGCGGGAACAGTTGAGTTCTTACTTGATCCCAGTGGCGAGTTCTATTTCATGGAAATGAACACTCGGCTTCAAGTCGAACATCCGGTTACAGAGATGATTACCGGGTTGGATCTTGTGGAATGGCAACTTCGTATAGCTTCAGGTGAGCCACTCCCTGCTCAACAAGATGAAATCACCCTCACTGGTCATGCATTCGAGGCACGCATTTATGCCGAAGATCCCAACAATGATTTTCTGCCCGCGACAGGTGATCTTGTCAGATTGTCCTTTCCAGCTCCTTCAGAAAACATCCGTATTGATGCCGGGGTTGAGCAAGGCGGTACCGTCTCCCCACACTATGATCCCATGATTGCCAAGTTGATCACTTGGGACGAGAACCGTGAAAAAGCCTTGGGACGATTAAGTTCCGCATTGGACGAAACCCACATAGTTGGCCTGACCACAAACGTTGCCTTTTTATCGAGGTTGGCAAATGTGCAGCCTTTCAAGGCGGCTGAACTGGATACGGGCCTCATTGAACGCGAACACTCTACACTATTTCCAGCAGCTCAACCTGTTCCTGACAAAGCCCTGATCCTTGCCTCATTGGTAGAGCTCCTTGGCCATAAACCGCAAGTACCCGAAAGCGATCCTTATTCTCCTTGGGGGTCGCAAGATGGATGGCGGTTGGGGGGCCGCGCAAGTCGCAAGCTCCGCTTTACCGAGGACGAAAAAGAACATGCGATAAACGTTATTTATCACGCCCAGGGCTTTTCATTAGAAATCGGCGATACGCAGTACGACGTAACAGGCCAAGTTATGGGTGATCAGATAGAAGCAAATATCGACGGTCATGCCATCAAAGCCTCCGCAATTATCAACGGACTTGAACGTCATATCTTTATCAATGGCACACATCATCAATTGGCGCTTTTCGACCCACTGATAGCGGCAGAAGATTTAGACGAAGATACAGGCGGCCTTCGCGCACCGATGCCAGGTAAGATCGTTAAACTTTTTGCTGCCGTAGGTGACGAGGTAGAACCCGGCGCACCTTTACTGGTTCTTGAGGCTATGAAGATGGAACACACCATCGTCGCCCCTAGCAAAGGCAAGATCAGTGCATTCCTTGCCCAAGAAAATGATCAGGTTAATGAAGGCGATATCTTGGTAGAACTTGAGGTAGAGGAATAAAATGTCTGCTTCGAAACCAAATCAGGTAAAACTCGTCGAAGTCGGCCCACGAGACGGCTTGCAGAACGAAAAAGAATTGGTATCTACGGAAGCCAAAATCGAGCTCATAAACCGACTGTCGGAAACTGGCCTTACGACAATTGAAGCCAGCGCGTTTGTTTCTCCCAAATGGGTTCCACAAATGGCTGATGCCAGTGAGGTTCTCGCAGGGATCAAAAGACACGAACAAATTTGCTATTCCGTGCTCACACCAAACATGAAAGGGTTGGAGCGCGCAATCGAGGCCAAGGTTACCGAAATTGCTGTTTTTGGTGCAGCCTCTGAAAGCTTTTCGCAAAAGAATATCAATTGTTCCATCAAGGAAAGCCTGGAACGCTTCACCCCTGTAATTGAAGCAGCTAAAAAAGCTGAAATTAGAGTGCGTGGCTATGTTTCCTGCGTCCTTGGCTGTCCTTATGAAGGTGAAATTTCCCCACAAAAAGTGGCAGAAGTCTCAAAAGAGCTCTTTGATATGGGCTGTTGTGAAATAAGTCTCGGCGACACCATTGGGGTTGGCACTCCATTATCCACAAGATCAATGATCGAGGCCGTTGCCAAAACCGTTCCCATAGAACATCTCGCGGGTCATTACCACGACACCTACGGTCAAGCCTTAGCCAACATTTATGCTTCGTGGGACATGGGGATCTCGGTCTTTGATACTTCTGTCGCAGGTCTTGGCGGCTGTCCTTACGCCAAAGGAGCCTCTGGTAATGTTGCAACTGAAGATGTGGCTTACCTGTTCAAGGGTATGCAGGTGGATACCGGTGTTGATCTCGACAAGTTGGTTGATACCGCGTGGTTCATAGCAGGAATACTCGGCCGAAAACCAAATTCAAAACTCTCACGGGTGATGGAGAAAGCAGATTAAAACTGCTCTCGAGCCCCAAACAACACATATAGATTTATCGTAAGAGGAACAAAGTCATGAAACTATCTGGTCTTACAGCGCTCATCACTGGCGCAGGTTCTGGACTGGGTGAAGCTGTTGCCCGCCATTTAACATCCAAAGGTGTTCACTGTGGTCTTTTGGATCTCAATGATGAGGGCGTGAACAAGGTTGCAGAAGACCTTGATGCGGTAGCTGTAACAGCTGACGTGACAGATCCAGACGGCGTTCAATCAGCCATTATGGCAATCGAAAACGCCCTGGGTCCAATACGAATTGTCGTTAACTGTGCTGGTATCGCACCAGGTGCGAAATTGGTAGGTCGCGAAGGGGCGCACGATCTCGATCTTTTCCGTAAAACCATTGATATCAACCTTGTCGGTGCCTTCAACCTTATGCGACTGGCTGCCGAACGCATGGTCACTTACGATGAGATTGATGGCGAACGGGGTGTTATCATCAACACAGCCTCTATTGCCGCTTGGGAAGGGCAAATTGGTCAGGCAGCCTATGCAGCTTCTAAGGGTGGTGTTGCCTCACTGACCCTTCCGCTTTCAAGAGAATTAGCACGCAGTGCAATCCGTGTTATGGCCATTGCCCCTGGGATCATGGAAACCCCAATGATTGCTGCTATGTCCGATAAAGTAAAAGACGCACTAGTTGAAAAGAGCCTGCACCCTAAACGTCTGGGCCAGCCTGAAGAGTTTGCAAGCCTTGTCGCTCACATTTGTGAGAATGCATTCTTGAACGGTTCGACCATCCGCCTTGATGGTTCCGTCCGCCTTGCCTAAATCAAGAGTAAGCCTAGCATTGCTTAAATCTGCTCCAGATCTTAACTATCGGAAAATTCAATGACTGACCCAATTGTAATCGTTTCTGCCGCCCGTACCCCTATGGGATCTTTCCAGGGTGTCCTGTCTCCCCTTTCTACAACCGACCTCGGTGCCGCGGCGATTAAAGCTGCTGTTTCCCGCGCAGGTATTTCTGCCGAAGATGTCGAAGAGGTCATGATGGGCTGCGTACTTCCTGCAGGCCTTGGCCAAGCCCCTGCTCGTCAGGCAGCCATAAAAGGTGGCCTTCCCTTATCAGCAGGTTGCACAACGGTAAACAAAGTCTGTGGTTCTGGAATGAAAACAGCCATGCTGGCCCATGACGCACTGAAAGCAGGTACGGTTGATGTTATTGTGGCTGGTGGCATGGAAAGTATGACTAATGCACCCTACGTTCTTCCAAAAGCACGTGGTGGTATGCGTATGGGCCACGGAACCGTCGTCGACCACATGTTTATGGATGGCCTTGAAGATGCCTACTTCGACAAAGGCGGCCTGATGGGGACCTTTGCTGAAAACACAGCCGATAAATATGAAGCGACCCGCGAAGAACAAGACGCTTTTGCCATCGAAAGCCTTAACCGAGCTAAAAAGGCAACCGAAGCAGGCCACTTCAAAGAAGAGATCGAGCCTCTTACAGTAAAGAACCGCAAAAGCGAAACCCTGGTTGAAACTGATGAGCAACCTTTTGCTGTAGACACCAACAAAATTCCTAAACTTCGTCCGGCTTTCCGTCCTGATGGAACAGTAACCGCAGCCTCTTCATCTTCCATTTCTGATGGTGCTGCAGCCCTCGTGTTGATGCGTAAATCAGAAGCAGAAAAACGCGGCCTCAAGCCTCTTGCTTCCATTCAGGCTCACGCCACCCATTCGCAAGAACCTTGCTGGTTCACCACGGCTCCGGTTGGTGCCATCAACAAAGTTCTGGATAAAGCAGGATGGACAAGTGAAGAGGTTGATCTCTATGAAATCAACGAAGCTTTTGCCATTGTAACAATAGCAGCCATTCGTGATCTCAATTTGTCACCAGAAAAAGTCAATGTAAATGGAGGTGCCTGTGCCTTGGGACACCCAATTGGAGCCTCAGGTACACGTCTTATAGTTACTCTTTTACATGCTCTGAAACAAACGGGTGGAACAAAAGGAATTGCCAGTCTTTGTATAGGCGGCGGTGAAGCCACAGCTATGGCTCTAGAGCTTCTCTAGGATATATATAGTTTTAGCTAATAAGAATATTTAGCCCGAGGCAGTTTATAAAGCCTCGGGCTTTTTTTTGCCTAAAGAATTGTAATTTGGCTACTACATAGGTTTTTCTTAAAGTGAGTTTTACCAATAATTAAACTTTATGCACCACCATAAGTAATCCAAAGACACAACCATCTATCGTAAAGGTAACAGTGATATATACGGATAAATCCCTCTCTCTGGTTACTTATTTTTGGACATTCGACCTTATCCCCATATCGCAAATCAGTAATTTTTGATGACTTTTTAAAATTACCAATCAGTGGGATGAACGTTAAATGAATGGTGATATCTTTAAAATTGCAGCCGGTACTTTTGGGCTTACTCTTAGCCTAATTCTGATATTTGCATTTGTGGAATCAAGAAAAATTCACCCCGTCCACATGCAAGAACTCAGTCTCATGCTTCAAGAACTAAAAGCAAATGAGAATTCCCTGAATGAGACACTTTTAAAATCACAAAAGGTATCATTACCAAATTTTACAAAATTCAAAGCTGCAGATAGCACTATAACCAATATTATCGGTACCCTGGAGCAAGATTATAATCACCACTGTTCAGCGACAATAACCTTGGCCGGTTGCGACAACCACCTTGGCCGGTGGATCTGATCATTAAAAAGGGCGTGCCCGTTTGATAATCAGATCCACCGGCCAAGGCTTAATTTGGTGTTAGTTACAAGCTGCTGTGAGTTGATAAATTAGGAACCTCTAGATGTAATTGGAGGAACCTGTTTGCCGTATAAATTTATCACAGATGAACAACTGAGACTTTACATGACAGATAGAAAAACTCATGGTCAACGAACCGCCGCTGCCCGCGCAGGGTTTAGCGAACGCACGGCCCGCCGATTTGACGTTGATGCGACTTTACCGTCACAACGCAATATAAAGCGAGGGCGAACAGTTTCTGATCCGCTTGAAGATATCTGGGATAAGGACATCCTTCCCATTTTGGATAAAGACAACTCGGTCAAACCCATTACTTTGTTGCGCCACATACAGAGCCTCTATCCGCTCCGTTTTCCCGATGACCGTGTCAAGCGCACGTTAGAGCGCCGAGTTCGGGGATGGCGGGCTCTGAATGGCCCTGAAAAGGATATCATTTTCAGGCAAACACCTGAGCCGGGTTACATGGGCCAATCAGATTTCACGGATGCAGCCGACTTAAGTATTACCATTGCAGGAGATCCTTTGGTGCATCGGCTCTATCATTTTGTTCTGGTATATAGCCGATGGGAACATGTTGGGGTCGTACTTGGCGGTGAGAGTTTTACAGCCCTTGCGGAGAACTTACAAAATGCGCTTTGGTCCTTGGGGGGCGCTCCTGAAAACCACCGGACCGACAGCCTGTCTGCGGCCTTTCGGAATTTGAGCGTTGAGGAAAAGGAGGACATTACCAAACGTTATTCTGCTTTTGTTGAGCACTACGGTATGGAGGCCAGTCGAAATAACAGAGGGGAATCACACGAGAACGGTGCCATTGAATCTCACCACGGTCACCTTAAGACTGCGATAAAGCAGGCCCTGATTTTGCGTGGCAGTAATGACTTTGACACTTTGGATGAGTATCGGCGATTTTTGGACGAGCTGATTGCTAGACGGAACAAACATCGTGACCAAGATATCCAAACAGAGTTGAAATCTCTCAAGGCGTTACCTCCTCGGCGAACAACAGATTACACTGAAGTCGTGTCGAGAGTTACCAAAACAAGTGGTTTTTTAGTTAAGCAGGTTTTTTATAGCGCCCCTTCTCGCCTAATTGGTCAACGCTTGCGTGTCCATATTTACGATAACCGGATAGAAGCCTATCTAGGCAGCACTCATGTCGTCAGCCATTCTCGTGAGCGGGGGCACGGCAAAGGCCCCCGCATTCATGTTATCAATTATCATCACGTCATTCATGCTCTCAAACGTAAACCTCAGGCACTCGCCAATTCTATTTATCGTGACAGTATTTTTCCAAGAACCGAGTACTCCCTGGCCTGGACATTGTTTCAGAAAAAGTTGTCCCGCAGAGATGCGTGTCGTCAGATGGTTGGGATACTTTTCCTTGCGCACGAAGAGGCTTGTGAGGCCGAAGTCGCGCACCTGATTTCGAGAGAAATCAATGCAGGAAGGCTACCTTGCGCAAAAAAACTTAAGCTGAATATCACAAAAAAGAACACGGATTTACCTCCTGATATTCCCGTGGTTCAACCTTCATTATCAGTCTTTGATACTCTGTTGGAGGATCGGGCATGACAAACATTGAAGTGGATCAGCACAAGCTGCCTCTTATGCTAACTGACTTACGATTACCCAGCTTTCACAAACACTGGCAAGATATCGCAATCCAATCCGACAAGGAGGGCTGGTCAGCAGCCAGGTTCCTTGCCGTTTTGGCCGAATATGAATTGGCCGAAAGGGACACGCGACGCATTCAACGCCATCTCAACGCATCAAACCTGCTGGGCGGAAAAACTCTGGCCACTTTTAACTTCAAGCGGCTGCCTAACGTGAAAAAGGCGCAGGTCGAAGCCTTGTCTGCCGGTGACTGGATTGACGCAAGAGCAAATCTGATTGCCATTGGAAATTCAGGGGGAGGAAAAACTCATCTCCTATGCGCCGTAGGTTATGCTCTTATAGAGGCTGGATACCGTGTGCTCTATACGCAAACCAGTGATCTGGTGCAAAAACTCCAGGCTGCCAGACGTGAACTTATGCTCGAAAACGCCCTCGCAAAACTCGATAAATTTGATCTCATCATTCTCGATGATATTACCTATGCACAAAGGGATATATCTGAAACATCCGTGCTCTTTGAATTGATCGCCAGACGATATGAGTACCGAAGTATTGCAATTGCTGCCAATCAACCTTTTAGCGGATGGGACAATATTTTTCAAGATAAGGCCATGACCGTTGCAGCAATCGATCGTCTTGTTCACCACTCAACCATTCTTGAGATGAATATCGACAGCTACAGACAATGGGAAGCCGCCCAAAATCTCAAAAAAATGTTGCGGAAAACCACAAACAAAAAGGTGAAAAATATGCCTGAAGCATCGTAAATAAACGTCAGATCACAGCCGCATCAAAAGCGGCCAAGGTGGTTGACGCAACCGGACAAAGTGGTTGACGCTCTACACACCACGGAACAATACAGCCAGAAACCAAAGTATTGCTGAAAAAGTATCTCGCAAATCACAAAAAACGAAATAAGCTCATCGAAACATTCGAGAAACAATTCACAGCCTACTGGGATAACCGTATTTTACTAAAGCATGCTGTTGTAGAGTTTTCAGAGAGTTACAAAGCCATAAATGATAACTCGGGATTGATACAACAGTTGATGAGTTTCAGCTTTATGCTTAACGCATCAACTGATGAAAATAACCAAAATATACATTCGACGATATCAGCATTTGAAGATGATATTAATAACTTTTCTCATAGCCTGAGTGATGATCAGCTAATTGAACTTCAACTAATTATCAAGTACGTCAAACAAACACTGAATACGAAGGCTAACTTAGCAAGTCTGACCACAGAACTCACCAACCTTGGAAATACAGAAATATTAAATAAATTGAGTGAAAAGCAAAATCATCAATTTAAAATTTATTATCAAGAATCAGAACTCTATACACAAATTATGTTTGCTGCGACATGTATACTTATTCTTGGAATTGCATTTGCATTTTATAAGCTTTTTAAAACAACTTCATCGCTCAACAGAACAAAATCCTTACTCGAAACCCGTGTGTTGCACCGAACTGCAGAGCTTGAAAATGCCAAGAAACAAGCTGAGGCAGCGAACCTTGCAAAATCAAGATTCCTCGCATCCATGAGCCATGAAATAAGAACTCCCATGAACGGCGTTCTTGGTATGGTTAGCTCTTTGCTCGGGAGTAAATTAACAAGTGATCAGCACAACAGCGTCTTTACCATTAAGGAATCTGGTGAGGCTCTACTTTCTCTGCTAAATGACATTCTGGATCTTTCAAAAATCGAAGCAGAAAAAATAGAACTCGAAGATATAGATTTCTCATTATCCAAAGTATTAGATTCTACAGAGGCACTTTGGGAATCCCGTGCCAGAGCAAAAAACTTAAGATTTCAAGTCCTGAACTCACCCAATAATCCTGATATAATCAGGGGTGATCCTGGCCGAGTACGGCAGATCCTTTATAACCTGATTGGAAATGCCATAAAATTTACGCAGTCAGGCAAGATATCAATTATCATCGAAGAAGTCCCAACCCAGAATGACAAAATAAAATTTAGATTTGAGGTCGAAGACAGTGGCCTTGGTATCACAAAAGAAAATCAGGAAAAATTATTCAGGGCATTCGCTCAAGCGGACGCAACAACAACTCGAAAGTTTGGCGGAACCGGGTTGGGTCTCGTCATTTGTAAGCAGCTAACCATGCTCATGGGCGGCGATATCGGGGTAGAAAGTACGGAAGGACTAGGCTCCACTTTTTGGTTCACCATTGAAGTAGAAAAAGGTGATCCAGCAAAAGTAAAAGCAGCTGAAGAGGCTGAGGTTCTTCGCAACAAACCACCTGACTATATTGGGAAGTCGATTAAAATATTGGTGGCGGAAGACAATCGTATAAATCAGAAAGTCATACAGTCACTACTAACACCATTGAACTGTAATCTACATATCGTCGAAAATGGTCTAGAAGCTTATATCGCCGTACAAAAACAACCATTTGATGTTGTCCTTATGGATGTTCAAATGCCCCAAATGGATGGACCAACGGCAACGAGGCGGATCAGAGAACTTACGACCCCTCTCGCTAAAATTCCAATCATTGCACTAACAGCAAACGCGATGAAGGGCGATAGAGAGTTCTATCTGGAATGTGGAATGGACGACTATGTATCAAAACCCATAGATCAACGGGCGCTAATAGGTGCAATTTCCAGATGGGTAAGCGCGTCGAACATTGGTCAGCCTATTAAAACGGGCCTCAAAGTTGTAGATAAGCCAACAGAATTAACAAAAGAAGCAAAATCAGAAATACAAAAGGGCTCTTCTCCGCTTTGTTGAGTAGATTTAGGATTTCAAATAGAGCATAGATTGATTATCTGGAATGGATGATTGTCTAATTTTGAGTTTGAAGTATTCGGTATCCTTGATGCCTCTGGCTCGCTTACGGATCATTCCTATACTGACATTACCAGCCTCTATCCTGGCGCTTGTGAGCTTGTGTTTGGCGTAGTTGCAGATGCCCACACAATGTTTCCGTAGGGATTTCGCGAACTTTTTTAGATAGAGCATCTGTGACTGATCTGCTATCAGGCACCAACGTTCCAGTTGCTCCGCCATCGCCTCAAATGAAGCGGCACTCCACAGCAGCTGAAGCTGTTCTTTCAAGACGTAAAGTGCATTCAGGTTGCTATTGCTCTCCAGCAACCTTTGCAGCTTGTCACTTTGTTTTTCACTCAACTTATCCGCATTTTTGAGCAACAGATAATGCGTCCCTTTCATCAACTCTTTACCACTTGGATCGGCCTTTCTGAACTCAAGTCGACGCTGATTATGGATAGCTTTGCTGTAGTTTTTCATGACGTGGAAACGGTCAAATACTATGTCGGCCAACGGCAAGGACTCTCTGACAGCCTTTTGGTAGGCAGGCCCCATATCCATCGCTACGGCCTTTATTTTGCAGGCTGTATCTGGTTGCAGTTGTTTCAAAAACCTTGAAAAAACCTCGGCAGTTCGGCCTGCTTCAACCCAGATCAGATGACCGCCAACCATATCGTAGACCACCGTCATGTAGTCATGACCTTTCGCCCGGGCAACTTCATCTACACCAATATATTCCAAGCCAGTTAGCTCTGCAGGATCAAGCGTAGGGAGAGTTTCAATAAGGTATGCCCTGTCGATATTCTTGACCGTTTCCCATCGTATATCCAAATGTCTGGAAACCGCTTGAATAGACATATGCCGACATAATCCACTGATCAGTCGGCAAAATCGGTGAGTGAAACGGCACCCTTTATCAACAAAATCACACCCCTCAATGCGGCGTTCGCCCTTGTTAATATAAACCTGCGCCAGCTCAATCTCGACCACACAAGGATACCCAAAAAGGGGGATGTCGTTTACTTGTCGGCGGACATGCTGGTTGATGCTTCCCTTCTGGCCTGTAGCAGGGTCTATAGCCCTCCTACGCGCGTCTCGGCTGCAGTGAATGACAATCTTAACACCGCCGTCATCCAGTTTAATTTCATTTACACGTTGCCCTTTGAGGCCTAAAATATGCTGCGAGATGTTGATTGTCATATACCTGCTCTATGTAAAGTTATCAGAAACCATACATATCAACAGGTTACTTGGCGGTCGGCATCTTTTTCTACTCAACAAAGCGGAGAAGAGCCTACAAAAGCTTCAAGATGATCTTGAAGATTTAATGAAAGATATCCCCTAGAGGTTTCCTTTAGCCTAAGACACTGTCACGAGAATCATTAATGACCTTACCGTCGTTGGGCAAAGTACCTACGGCTTCAAAAATTACATTTCCCCGTAATCGGCACTCTATTCGGATTGTATCGGCAATCTGATTTTCAAGATCTTCATTTGCAAGGCCGCTTTTCACTTCGCAATGTAAAGCCATGGTGTCTTTACCGTCACTATCAGACACTTCTAGCCGGGCCTTAATAATTTCCTCGTGTAACTCCACAACACGTGCAACCTGTTCGGGGTGAATAAACATTCCGCGAACTTTGGTTGTTTGATCCGCACGCCCCATCCATCCTTTAATGCGCCGATTTGTTCTGCCACAAGGGCTCTGCCCTTCTAAAATTGCAGAGAGATCCCCTGTTGCAAACCGAATAAGAGGGTAATTGGGATTAAAACAGGTAACAATAACTTCCCCAACCTCTCCATCGGGCACGAGATCACCTGTACCTGGGCGGACGATTTCAACGATGACATCTTCGTCGATTATCATGCCCTCCATTGCCTCACTTTCGTAAGCGATCAAGCCAACGTCCGCTGTGGCATAACACTGACGAACATGAATCCCCCTGCCTTCGTAATAATTTCGTAAATCAGGAAAAAGTGGCCCGCCGGTAACCAAGGCCCTGGTTATTGAAGTAATAGGCGTATTGAGAACCTCAGCTTTTTCCAAAATTATCTTAAGAAAATCTGGAGTTCCCATATAAGCATCTGATTGAAAACGATTAATAGCGTTAACCTGATCTTCTGTTTGACCAACGCCCCCTGGAAAAACAGCGCAGCCCAGCGTTCGTGCAGCATAATCAAACATGATCCCGGCTGGAGTAAAGTGGTAGGCAAAACAATTGTGTGCAATCCCCCCCTCGCGGAGGCCAACAGCGTAAAGAGCCCGGGCAACACGCCAGATATCTTCATCTTCACCTTGAGGTTCTACTATTGGTCCCGGAGACAAAAACAGACGCGCCATTTTCCCCGCGGGAACCATGCCCAAACCCCCAAAGGGTGGCTCTGAATTTTGAAGCTCTATCAGCTCTGACTTCCTAACGATAGGCAGTTTAGGCAGATCAGAAAGGTTCTGTATTCCATCGGCTTCGACCAAAGACAAGGATTTGGAATAAAACGGAGACAACTCTTTCGCTGAGTTAATTAAATCCTGTAGTTTGTTTAGGTGATCATTTTCGCGCTCACTTTGGCTGCGGATTTCTTTATGATCAAAATATTCACTCATTTTACAGCATTCCAAATTTTGCCGGTACCAGGTTCGTGTGAACCGGATTTATAATTTGATAATAACGAAGGATTTTCGACTAGAGCCAACGTTTACGGCGCTTGAAAGACTTGATGTTTTTAAAGGACTTACGCTCTTCTCCTCCACCACCGAGATAGAACTCTTTGACATCTTCATTATTCATGAGTTCTTCTGCGGTTCCATCCAGTACGATTTTTCCATTTTCCATGATATACCCGTAATCTGCTGCTTTCAGGGCCATGTTGGCGTTTTGCTCCACCAGAAGAACCGATATTCCAAGCTCACGGTTCATGCGTTTAATAATGCCAAAAACCTCTTTAACCAGCAGCGGCGACAACCCCATGGAAGGCTCATCCATCATAATTAGATCAGGCCGAGCCATAAGAGCACGCCCGATTGCCAACATCTGCTGCTCTCCACCAGAAAGATAGCCAGCGAGACCTGTTCTCTCTTTGAGGCGCGGGAAATAATTAAAAACTTTTTCAATGTCGCCAGCCACGTTCTTTTGTGGCTGGGTAAAGGCACCAAGGCGTAAATTTTCAAGAACGGTCATGTCATGAACAATTCCCCGCCCTTCCATCACCAAAAAAGTACCATTTCGAACTCGTTTTTCAGGCGGCATTTTGGTTATATCGGTACCGTCATAGATGATATCACCACGACTGACTTCACCGTCTTCAGATCCAAGCAATCCTGCAATTGCTTTTAATGTTGTTGATTTCCCTGCCCCGTTTGCGCCAAGAAGGGCTGTAATCTGCCCCCGTTTCGCCGTCAGGTTTAGCCCGCGCAAAACCAGAATAACCTCGTTAAAGACAACCTCTATATTATTAACCGAAAGAATCGTGTCATTTTGAGGTTGGTTTTGTAGTTTTGAGACAGTACTCATGTTCAGAACCCTTAGGTTTCGGAAAATCATCATTCGTGAAAGCAGGCCCATCCGTAAGAACGGGCCTGCCTAGGCTTACTTAGTAGCCAACCCAGTCATCACGACGAGGCAGTGTCATCTCAGCGATACGTTCGATGTTAACCGCGCCATCTTCGAAAGAGCCTTTGTTGATAGAAACAACAGTGCTTCCACGGTGATCTTCAGGAGACCAAGTGGATGGCAAGCAAACCCCTTCAAGACCTTTTGGTGTCCAGCCCTTGTTGACATACATACCCTGTTTGATGTTTTCACCGGTAATGCCACCATTAGCTTTGGCCCACTCCATTGCTTCTTTCATGTAAAAAGCAGAGCAAACACCACGGATATAGTGATGTGTAGGCTTGGTATCTTTAGCAAAACCACTCATATCCGCGATTTTGTAAACCAGATCCATGCCATCAGCAGCGGCATCCCAAAACGGTGTCGAGGTCGGGAACACATAGTCCTGAGCTTCAGCAGCTTTGATGGTTAGATAATCACCCGCCCAAACATTACCCATGTAGGTCACATCTGCGCCAACTGTGTTGCAAGATTTCAGTAAAGAAATCACCGAGCCACCAAGGTTGCCAACATAAGCGTAGTTCGCACCTGATTCTTTAATCGTTAGGCACTGCGCTTTATAATCACCTGGGCCAAGCGGCACCACAACGGGTGGCAATACATCCAGACCAAGCTCTGTCGCATACTCTGCACAACCTTCTTTAGGTGCATTCGGGTATGGGTGGTTATCGCCAGTGTGAACGAATTTTGGATCACTGATACCTTTTTCCTTGGCATCACCCGCTGCCCACTGAACCAGCGCACGACAAGCATCCGTGTAAGATGGGCCATAGAAGAAGTTATAGGGCGCAGGCTTTTTTGTCTTTGGATTTTTACCTGTAGGATCGGTTAAGTGTCCGGAATAAGAAGCAGACCAGACAGGAACTTCGTCTTTCGCAACAAAGCCGATAAGAGCTTCTGTATCGCCTGTGCCCCAGCCTTGAAGGGCGATCATCCCCTTGGACTTCCACTTTTTATAATTCGCAATTGCTTGTGGAACCTTATAGGCGTAATCGATCGTTTCCATTTCGATTTTGGTTCCATCGATGCCACCCGTGGAGTTGATATAATCAACGGCGTCACGAACCCCAGGTCCATAAAATTTACTGACAAAGGACGTCGGGCCTGTGTAATCGACGAGGTGGCCGACAAAAACGGAATCTTCTGCTAAGGCCGGGCTGCTTGCTGCCGCCAGGGCTAATGTTGCGGCGAGAATGCGCTGCTTCATGTCTTACTCCCTATTGGCGGCCTATTATCATTATCTCTACCCCGGCCGCCGCGGAATAAAGGCTCCTCTCTTAATGAGAGAATGGATAAAGTTTCCAACTAGCACGGATAAGGCGCCAGCGATGGATCAAACCTTCAGGCTCAAAGATCAGAAAGAGAATGATCACAGCCCCTACGGACATTTCTTTGATGTATGCTTTTCCTTGTTCGATCGTCCGGGCATGTTCGTTTGCGATGCTCAGAGCCGCTTCAGCTTCTTGAAAGAGACTTAAAACCCAAACTTCTACAATTTTGAAATACTCAACAAAGACCGCAACAGAACTTTCCATAAATTGCGGAAGCAGAAGTATAAATGCAGCACCAAGAAGTGAACCCGATACAGATCCAAGGCCGCCAATAATGATCATGGCTAGGAATTGGATCGAAAGCAGAATAGTGAAACCCTCAACAGAAACATATTGTAAATAGTGAGCATAAAGAGCCCCGCCAACACCGGCAAAGAAGCTTGAAACACCAAAAGACATAATTCGATAATGGGTGAGGTTAATCCCCATAATTTCTGCTGACAGGTAGTGATCGCGAACAGCAACCAGAGCCCGTCCATCGCGAGAACGACGAAGGTTACTCACCGCCAGGAATGAAACCACAACCCAGAAAAGAACGAGATAGAAGTACTTCTGATCGGTATCGAGATCTATGCCGAGGAAATTGACTACTTCAGCTGCCGAGCCGTAGGCCCCTCCAGAAAACCAATCTGCACGAGAGAAAAAATCTTGCAGGATAAACTGAGAAGCCAGAGTAGCAATAGCAAGGTAAAGGCCTTTCAAGCGGGCTGCAGGAATACCAAAGATCATTCCAACAGCTGTGGTCATAAGCCCTGCCAGAGGAATACAGATAAACACGGGTATCCCCGTGGTATTGTTAAGCCAGGCTGAAGCGAAAGCGCCAAAGCCAAAGAAAGCTGAGTGACCAAGCGATATTTGCCCGGTAAAGCCAACCAAAACATTAAGCCCCAGAGCGGCTATCCCATAGATCCCAATGGTGATCATCTGGCTGAGGTAATAATCGTTTAAGAAAAACGGCGCAATCAGAAGGGCAAAAATACCGAGATAAACGATCCGCCCTTCGACCTTTGTTCGAAACAACGATGTATCGTCGCTGTAGGTGCTTCTGAAATCACCACAAGGGCGCGGATGAGGAACATGTGACATAGCTAAAACCGCTCCCTTATCAAATACGTTCGATGTCTTTGGTGCCGAACAACCCGTAGGGCCGGATCATCAGGATGATGATCAACACATAGAATGGTGCAACGGTGTAAAGGTTACCGATATGGAGGAACTGACCATCAAAGAACTCAGCCATATTTTCCAACACTCCGATAATTACCCCACCAATTACTGCCCCGATGATTGAATCCAGCCCACCAACGATAACCGCTGGAAAAACTTTAATGCCAATAATTGCCAGAGAATTAGACACAGCATTTACCAGGCCAAGAACGACACCGGCTATACAGGAGACCAATGCTGAGATTGCCCAAGCCATCGCAAAGACCTGCTTTACCGAAATTCCCAAACTCTGCGCCACCTGCTGGTTAAAAGCGGTCGCACGCATAGCCAGGCCATAGCGTGAGAACTTGAAGAAATAATAGAATAGTCCCATCACCAGGAGGGAAAGAACCAAGGACATAAGGTACGCCATCTCGACCTGTAGCCCGCCAATCATGATGGTTTCCTCGCCAAAGACTTTTGGGAAGCTTTCAGCTGAGTTACCAAATACCCAGTTCATCAGGGCCTGCATAAAGATAGAAAGACCGATGGTCACCATGATGACTGAAATAATGGGCTCACCAATCAATGGTCTGAGAATAACCATTTGAACCATGATGCCGAAAGCCGTCATAAATGCCATGGCAAATAGAAAGGCCAGAATAAATGGCATTTGCCATTTCAAGACAAAAAACCAACAAACCCAGGCTCCAAGAACCAGGAACTCTCCCTGAGCAAAATTCACTACTTGGGTGGATTTG
This sequence comes from Kiloniella sp., assembly GCF_965205715.1. Lineage (GTDB taxonomy): Bacteria > Pseudomonadota > Alphaproteobacteria > Kiloniellales > Kiloniellaceae > Kiloniella. The sequence goes on from NZ_CBDBHW010000006.1 coordinate 127,458, forward strand.
TAAATCAGTACAAAACACATGGCGACAACGCCATAGAGCATGCCAACAATGATACCATTGATCAAAAGCTGGAATAGAAGATCCCAATTCATTTTATTCTCCCCCGTCCAGCGTTTCTATTTTAAGTGTCGTCACAACCCTTTGTTTTGACCCATCTTGAAAATGAATAACCGTGTCTATATCGACATGATCATCACCTGAATAAAGCGTGTCGATGATATCGCCGTATTTTTCAGCGATTACACCGCGACGGACTTTGCGTGTACGCGTTAACTCGCCATCATCCGCATCAAGCTCTTTGTATAACAGCAAGAACTTTTTGATCTGTTGGGCCGGAGGCAGCGTTTTATTGACCATCTCCACCTCGGATCGCAACTGTTCATACACTTCTGACTGAGCCGATAGATCGGTGTAGGTTGTAAAACGAAGCCTTCTTTTTTCTGCCCACTTGGACACGATAGGATAGCGAATACAGATCATCGCAGTGAGGTAAGGTTTATCAGCCCCCAGGATAACAGCTTCGGCAACGTAAGTAGAAAATTTCAATTTATTTTCAATGTATTGCGGAGAAAATTTAACCCCTTCAGATGTGTTGGCCAAATCCTTTATACGGTCGATGACAACCAGGTGGCCGTCATCATTCAAATAACCTGCATCCCCGGTTAAGAACCAACCGCCATCCCCGAATGTCTCTTTAGAAGCCGCTTCATTTTTATAGTAGCCACGCATCATATTGCCATGATTGACGCAGATCTCTCCAAGGCCTTCTTTGTCCGGATTATCAATCCGAAGCTCGACACCTGGCATTGGGGATCCAACGCTCTCATGATTGACATCGTCACTTTTATGAATGGTATGGGCCCCGAGGGATTCCGTCTGGCCGTATAACTGTCGGAGTGGAATTCCCATAGACAGAAAGAATTTAAAAGTATCTGGCCCCATTGCCGCGCCACCCGTAGCCGCAGATTTAAGGTTTTTGAAGCCAAGACGATCTCGCAACGCACGCATCAACAACCATTCAGCAGCAAGGGACTCCTTGCCTTTTTCCAATGCAGAGAGGCCCTTTTTAGCCCCCCATTCGTACATTTTTTGCTTCCAGGCGCTTGAGTCCATCATGCGCGCACGAACATCAGCGGCAATCGTCTCCCAAACCCTTGGGGCAAGTAGAACAAAACTAGGGCCCACTTCTCGCAAGTCAGCCATAACGGTTGACTGTTCTTCGGGAAAATTCACCCGCATACGAGAAATTAAATTCCAGGCGACCGAATACATCTGTTCCATCACCCAACTTAAGGGAAGCACGGCAAGGTATTCGTCTTCGGGAGTTTTAGGATCAGCACGTAAATAAGAAGCAGCATGACCGAGGAAAGAACGATGCGGCCACATAGACAGCTTTGGGTTCGAAGTCGTTCCAGAAGTGGTGCAAAGTACAGCAACATCATCAATATCGGTTTCGTCAACCATCCTTTCATAGGCCGAAGCATCGTCGTTTAAGACACTTTGTCCCAAGGCCTCAAGTTCTTCCAGCGACATCAACCGGGGATCATCATACTTCCTCATCCCGCGCGGGTCGGTGTAAATGATATGCTTGATAGAAGGAATTCTGCCTTCAAGATTTAGGAACTTATCGACTTGCTCTTCATCTTCAGCAATAACAATTTTTGGTTCCGTATAGTCGGTTAGATAAGCAATTTCGTCTTCCAGTGCGTCCCGGTAAACTCCCATACTCATCGCCCGGCAACTGTGAGCCGCGATCTCGCCCCAAACCCACTCAACCCGGTTATCACCAATTAAGACAACAGTATCCCCAGAGGTTATTCCGAGCTTGGCCATCCCAAGTGACATCCGGGTAACGTGGTCGTAGAAATCTTTCCATGTGAAGATATTCCAAATCCCAAACTCTTTTTCCCGCTGCGCCACATCGTTTGGGTAATTTTTCGCATTGTAAGAAAGAATTTTTGGCAGGGTATCATAGGTAGAAACATCGACAGAACTATCTGGTATCGGGGCCCAGGCAATCTGGTCACCGTGTACCGTCGTAAGATTTGGACCTTGAGCTATATTACTCATATTGCCACAGCCTCCGCGTCATCATCACGGAGGAGATCATCCTCTTCCCCAAGATATGCATGGCGAACATGCTCATTTTTCATCACTTCTTCGGGTGAGCCCGATGCAATCATTTTTCCAAAATCAAGAACCATGACACGGTTAGATATATCCATAACCACCCCCATATCGTGTTCGATCATGACAACAGTGACACCCAGCTCTTCATTGAGATCCAGGATATACCTGGCCATATCCTCTTTTTCCTCAAGGTTCATGCCTGCCATGGGTTCATCAAGAAGTATGAGATCGGGATCAATTGCAATAGCACGGGCAAGTTCGACACGCTTACGAAGACCATAAGACAAGGTTCCGGCGGGCTCATTTCGCACGTGTTGTATTTCGAGGAAATCAATAATGTCTTCAACATCGCGGCGGTGCTTAAGCTCTTCTTTACGTGCGCCCCCAACCCAATAAAACATTCCGGTCAGAAAATTATTATTAAGCAGGTGATGGCGGCCAACCATGATATTATCGATAACTGACATATGGCCAAAAAGGGCAAGATTTTGGAATGTTCGACCAATCCCCATCGCTGCCCTATCATTGATAGACCGACCAATCAGGTTCTTGCCATTATAAATAATTTCCCCATCTTGAGGTTTATAACGTCCTGATATGCAGTTAAGCATGGATGTTTTACCGGCACCATTTGGTCCGATAATAGAAAACACCTCCCCTTTACGAACGGAAAAGCTCACGTCCGTCAAAGCACGGATACCCCCAAAGCGTAGGCTTACGCCTTTCGCCTCGAGCAAAAGATCGCCCGATTGAACCAAACTTCTTCTCCCTGTCTCCAGCTACTTAATAGCGGATTTATCCACTTATTCGTGTCCGCCGGATATAGCTGATTTTGCCAATTACTCCCCGGTTCAAAATCCAATGAGGAGTTCAACAATAATCAGCTTATTTTTGACGGTGTAGCAGACTGTTCTACCTCTGGTTCAGACAGGGATTGGGCATTTGAGAAGTGTCTCAACTCACCAAGACGACCAGCGGCTACAGCTTCTACTTCGGCCATTTCGAGCAGGATCTCATCAATGTCCTGTCGCTTAGCCCGTAGCTGCGCTCTGTGTTTAGCAATGCATTCCAACAAACGTTGGATTTGCCCACTTTCTCCAGGTTCCAGATCATACATTTCAATGATTTCGCGAATTTCTGCCAAGGAGAAGCCTAAACGTTTGCCCCTCAATATCAGTATTAATCTCGCTCTATCCCGTGAAGTGTATAACCGTTTGCGCCCTTCGCGATGTGGGTTGAGTAACTGTTCGCTCTCGTAGAACCGCAAGGTTCGGGTTGTGATCCCAAACTCATTTGTCAGCTCTGTAATGCTATAAAAGCCCTGTCCATTCATATTTCAATTCTTCTGACACCTTACGTTAAAGTCAATCAATTATTTTACCTCTCGATAAACTCCGGTTCTCAAAAGTTACTGTTTTTCAACCAAAACTCGTAACAATTAAACACCAAGTTATTGTTATAGAAATATAATAATTATTTTCTTCATCATTGACGTCTTGCTTGAGGACAATAGTGGCATCTGCTGTTTTGCAGATAAACACACAATTGTGCAGCAAAGATCTGCAGATTCGCAGATTAATAATTATAACATCGATAAGATATTGAATTAATCAGGAACTAATAGACAGTTTTTACGCACGACAAGGACAACTTACGCAATTATTATTGAAATAATATTACAAAAAATATGACGACAATACAGCCACAAGATGCGCCTTACGCATTCGAAAACACTCGAGGATGTAATTTGTGCCTCCTACTCACCCAGATAAAAAAGGCCAGGCACGACACAGCCTGGCCTTCGTTTAAAATTATAGGGTTTGATTGCTTGCACCTTGGCAAGTCACCCATCAGTTATAAATATTGCTCCCATGACCGAAGAGGCATTGGGGGATCAGGGTCTGCAGGTAGACCGATGTCGCGGCGAATGGACAGCGGTAAATCCTGTGCACGCCCCATTGCTGGGCGGCGCCTGAATACAATACTAAATAATTTCATGATACGCGTCATGACTAACTCCATTTGGAATGAAGGCACGACTGTCAGGAGATCAAAATGTCACTCGTAGTTATTCTCTTTAACAACTAGCTATTTATAACGGTTCTTCTCTCTGCTTAAGGCAAAGATGCACAATAGCGGCACTTCAACCAGAAGAGATAATACGGCTGCATTCCGCACGTAAAAACGCACGACAAAACATGCAATAGAAGAAATTTGTTATAGATAGTTAATGAGAAAGGTGAACTACTATTTCCAAACAGTCAGTACCAGAAAGTTGGGTACCTTACCGCTTCAGCAGGTATAACATCCGCTGAGAACGGCGCCGGAAACACGAGTGACATAAGCTGAGCGTGTACGAATCCCGTATGCACTCGTGCGGATATATGCAGAGGCAGAATAACGGGTCATAGAACGCTCCTTTTAAAGCTTAAAGTAAATCACGAAATCTTTTTAGCTTCGAAACTACTTGTTGCCAAGATCTTATCACGTTGAAATTACAACTTAATATTGAGTGATGCATTTTCACCACACGAGATGCTGATTTGCATCAGTTCAAAACAAACCTCCGTTAAAAGGATATAACGATCACCTCTAAATTTTTGATACCAAATTACTCAAATTCTTCAAAGTGAGACTTATAAATTCAGAATGACCAAGAAAACCGATCTTTCTTGCTCACAATTACTGAGGCTTATATTTCACATTTGGAAACTGATTGCGCCAATCTTTCGGACTAATGCCGGTAACACGGCGAAATTCTCTATTAAAATTTGATTTAGTCTGAAATCCGGCATCGAACATTACTGTTGTAATGGGTTGGTCAGAAGCGATGAGAAGACGACAAACTTCTGCCACACGGAATTCATTGACATATTGTGAGACATTTTGGTTTTTAATCCGGTTTATTGCGCCTGATATTTTTCGAGATGGAATTCCACATTTACGTGCCAAACGATCAAGATTTAAATCAAAATCACAAAAAACACCCCTCCCTCCAAGTAACTCATCCACTCTTTTAAGAACCTCAATATCTTCAGGTCCGAGTACAGCTTCACCAACGAGATCTTTTTCACTATAGGGCCTTTTCACCCTGGCGTTATCGGCAATAGCTGATGAAAGGCCTAACAAAACTAAGGCAGGAAGGTTAGCCAATGAGACGATGAGGGCCGAGTAATGCCCCTCGTTTAAATTAATATCCAACGATATGACGATATCGACCAGAGCAAAAAGGAGCAAAAAAATTGCCGTTACGAAAAGAGCTCTATGGGCACGGGGGCTTTCATCAAGTCGGGCCATAGAAAGGCAATCAGAGCCTGAGAATGCCATTTTTAGAAGGGCAAGGCCATAACCAGAATAGATCATGATCAGCACGACATCTATTGGGCTCGGCCACAATAAGATTAAAGAGAGCACAACTAGCGACGGAATAAAATGCATCCAGTCTCGGGATAAAAGAATGTCTGGACCACCCTTGGCCAACTGCCGAAAGCTTAACCACGCAAGTGAGGCCCAACTTGCCGCCAAGACAGACTGTACAGGTAAAAACATCAGCACTCCATACCCCCAGCGAATACCGATCAACACAGACAAGACAGCATAGAGAACGATCAGGGACACAAAAAGTCGACTTGTCTTTGGCGTTTCTTCTCGCCTCAACAATTGAGCCAAAATGATCACCAGCAAAAGAGTCACGACAAAAGGTAGCGGTACGAAAAGCATATGAGGCCCTGCGCAAAATCAGAAGTATTCAGGTCAGACGATAACCACGTCACAATAAATTTGCGAGGTTTAAAACCTAATCTTAATCGAGCAGGACCTACATCGTAATATTGTACGACCTAAATCATGATTTAGGTCTCACAGGAAAACACAACATGTCAGTTATTAGAAACTCTTCAACCTGAAAGACATCTAATACGAGGCATGATGATCATGAAATTCCTCCCCGGCATCGCAGCTCTGTTCCTAATAGCCAGTTTAACACAAGCAAAGGCCATCGGATTTCAACGCGAAATCGTTTCTGATCCGAGCGACAAACAGCTTGAAGTCGGCATTTGGTATCCAAGCAACAGTCCTGTTCCTGGACAAGACAATACACCATTCCGACAGGCACTTGCTCTCGGCGGAAAACTTGAAGGCCAGGACCTTCCTCTCATCGTACTTTCACACGGATATGGTGGCTGGATGGGCAGTCATGCTGGACTTGCCCAAACACTTACCCGGTCTGGGTACATCGTCGTAGCCCCCAATCACACAGGTAATAACTATGAAGACGAAAGTTACCCACCACAAAAATGGATGATTGATCGTCCACGGCACATAAAACTCGTGATTGATTTCATGCTCAATAACTGGAAAAACGCGAGCAAAGTTGCACCTTCAAAAATCGGAATGTTCGGTTTTTCTGCTGGAGCTTATACAGCTCTGGTCTCCTCAGGTGCGGTCCCCAATATTAAAAGGCTGATTTCTCATTGCGACAAAAATCCGACGGAACTTGTTTGTAAACTTGGCATAAATGACGAATTCAAAGCATCAGGGCTCGAAAACCTCCCTCGATCAGCATGGAACTATGATCCACGAATAACCGCAGCTGTGGTTGTTGCTCCCGGTCTTGGGTTTGCTTTTGATAAAAAGGGATTAGAGAACGTTACCGCTCCCATACAGCTTTGGGCGGGATCAAAAGACCTGAATGTTCCAACGATGACCAACACCAATATAATTTTAAAGGGGATACCAATTAAACCCGAGTATCACTTGATCAATAAGGCGGGGCACTTTGCCTTTCTTCCTCCATGCAATCCCCTGTTAGAAGAAGCCAATCCACGCGTATGGAAAATGGTATGCCTTGATGATCCAGCCTTTAATCGGCATAGTTTTCACAAAGAGTTCAATAAAGAGATAACAGCCTTTTATAACAAAACCCTCACGAATAAATAACCTTTCCCTTGAAAGAACAAAAGCAGATGCAATCTTCTACCTTGCCCGGCTTCACCCACACATACGTTAAAGTAAATGGCGTAAAAATAAGCGTGCACACCGCAGGTAAAGGAAAGCCGCTGCTTTTGTTGCATGGTTATCCTCAAACCCATGCTACCTGGGGAAAGGTGGCACCTGAATTTGCTAAAAACTTCAAATGTGTCATCCCCGACCTGAGAGGATATGGCCGAAGCGACACACCCCCAACAGATCAAGAGCACTATACTTACTCCAAACGGGAAATGGCCAAGGATATGGTCGCCCTTATGGAAAGCTTTGGCCATGAAAGCTTTAATGTCATCGGACATGACCGCGGTGCCAGAGTGTCTTACCGTATGGCACTGGATCACCCGAAAAGTATAGAACGCATTGCCATTATTGAGGTTGTCCCCACGATCGATATGTGGGAACGCTTCAATGCTGAAATGGCGCTAAAAGCCTATCATTGGACTTTTCTTGCTCAGCCCGCCCCTCTTCCTGAAAACATGATCTCGGCAGATCCCGTTGCCTACCTTGAATGGACCTTAAAGAGCTGGACAAAAGGCGGTAACCTGGACGTGTTCTCCCCTGTTTCACTAGAGAGTTACAGCGAACAGTTTAGAGATCCCGAGCATATCCATGCCCTTTGCGAAGATTACCGTGCCGGAGCAACAATTGTTCAGCGACAATAACCTTGGCCGGTTGCGACAACCACCTTGGCCGGTGGATCTGATCATTAAAAAGGGCGTGCCCGTTTGATAATCAGATCCACCGGCCAAGGCTTAATTTGGTGTTAGTTACAAGCTGCTGTGAGTTGATAAATTAGGAACCTCTAGATGTAATTGGAGGAACCTGTTTGCCGTATAAATTTATCACAGATGAACAACTGAGACTTTACATGACAGATAGAAAAACTCATGGTCAACGAACCGCCGCTGCCCGCGCAGGGTTTAGCGAACGCACGGCCCGCCGATTTGACGTTGATGCGACTTTACCGTCACAACGCAATATAAAGCGAGGGCGAACAGTTTCTGATCCGCTTGAAGATATCTGGGATAAGGACATCCTTCCCATTTTGGATAAAGACAACTCGGTCAAACCCATTACTTTGTTGCGCCACATACAGAGCCTCTATCCGCTCCGTTTTCCCGATGACCGTGTCAAGCGCACGTTAGAGCGCCGAGTTCGGGGGTGGCGGGCTCTGAATGGCCCTGAAAAGGATATCATTTTCAGGCAAACACCTGAGCCGGGTTACATGGGCCAATCAGATTTCACGGATGCAGCCGACTTAAGTATTACCATTGCAGGAGATCCTTTGGTGCATCGGCTCTATCATTTTGTTCTGGTATATAGCCGATGGGAACATGTTGGGGTCGTACTTGGCGGTGAGAGTTTTACAGCCCTTGCGGAGAACTTACAAAATGCGCTTTGGTCCTTGGGGGGCGCTCCTGAAAACCACCGGACCGACAGCCTGTCTGCGGCCTTTCGGAATTTGAGCGTTGAGGAAAAGGAGGACATTACCAAACGTTATTCTGCTTTTGTTGAGCACTACGGTATGGAGGCCAGTCGAAATAACAGAGGGGAATCACACGAGAACGGTGCCATTGAATCTCACCACGGTCACCTTAAGACTGCGATAAAGCAGGCCCTGATTTTGCGTGGCAGTAATGACTTTGACACTTTGGATGAGTATCGGCGATTTTTGGACGAGCTGATTGCTAGACGGAACAAACATCGTGACCAAGATATCCAAACAGAGTTGAAATCTCTCAAGGCGTTACCTCCTCGGCGAACAACAGATTACACTGAAGTCGTGTCGAGAGTTACCAAAACAAGTGGTTTTTTAGTTAAGCAGGTTTTTTATAGCGCCCCTTCTCGCCTAATTGGTCAACGCTTGCGTGTCCATATTTACGATAACCGGATAGAAGCCTATCTAGGCAGCACTCATGTCGTCAGCCATTCTCGTGAGCGGGGGCACGGCAAAGGCCCCCGCATTCATGTTATCAATTATCATCACGTCATTCATGCTCTCAAACGTAAACCTCAGGCACTCGCCAATTCTATTTATCGTGACAGTATTTTTCCAAGAACCGAGTACTCCCTGGCCTGGACATTGTTTCAGAAAAAGTTGTCCCGCAGAGATGCGTGTCGTCAGATGGTTGGGATACTTTTCCTTGCGCACGAAGAGGCTTGTGAGGCCGAAGTCGCGCACCTGATTTCGAGAGAAATCAATGCAGGAAGGCTACCTTGCGCAAAAAAACTTAAGCTGAATATCACAAAAAAGAACACGGATTTACCTCCTGATATTCCCGTGGTTCAACCTTCATTATCAGTCTTTGATACTCTGTTGGAGGATCGGGCATGACAAACATTGAAGTGGATCAGCACAAGCTGCCTCTTATGCTAACTGACTTACGATTACCCAGCTTTCACAAACACTGGCAAGATATCGCAATCCAATCCGACAAGGAGGGCTGGTCAGCAGCCAGGTTCCTTGCCGTTTTGGCCGAATATGAATTGGCCGAAAGGGACACGCGACGCATTCAACGCCATCTCAACGCATCAAACCTGCTGGGCGGAAAAACTCTGGCCACTTTTAACTTCAAGCGGCTGCCTAACGTGAAAAAGGCGCAGGTCGAAGCCTTGTCTGCCGGTGACTGGATTGACGCAAGAGCAAATCTGATTGCCATTGGAAATTCAGGGGGAGGAAAAACTCATCTCCTATGCGCCGTAGGTTATGCTCTTATAGAGGCTGGATACCGTGTGCTCTATACGCAAACCAGTGATCTGGTGCAAAAACTCCAGGCTGCCAGACGTGAACTTATGCTCGAAAACGCCCTCGCAAAACTCGATAAATTTGATCTCATCATTCTCGATGATATTACCTATGCACAAAGGGATATATCTGAAACATCCGTGCTCTTTGAATTGATCGCCAGACGATATGAGTACCGAAGTATTGCAATTGCTGCCAATCAACCTTTTAGCGGATGGGACAATATTTTTCAAGATAAGGCCATGACCGTTGCAGCAATCGATCGTCTTGTTCACCACTCAACCATTCTTGAGATGAATATCGACAGCTACAGACAATGGGAAGCCGCCCAAAATCTCAAAAAAATGTTGCGGAAAACCACAAACAAAAAGGTGAAAAATATGCCTGAAGCATCGTAAATAAACGTCAGATCACAGCCGCATCAAAAGCGGCCAAGGTGGTTGACGCAACCGGACAAAGTGGTTGACGCTCTACAAACAATAGACCGCGCCCTCGACGATCAAGATCGCAAGGCAGGAAATAAAATCAAAGCACCGCTTTTTTTCCTGTGGGCAGAAATCGGTTTTCCTGCACGTACAGGTAACCCTTTGGGGTTGTGGCAATCCTGGGCCGAAAATGTCGAGGGACAAGCTATTGATTGTGGCCACTTCGCCCAGGAAGAAAACCCGCAAGCTGTAGTAGAAAGCTTAATTCCCTTTTTTCAAAAATAAACCCTTCATTTTTTCCGAAAAAATAATCCGCTCAATTCGTTGAAACACAACATATTTTTCTAAATTTCATTTCACCTACCTACTTAAAGATAGGCAAGCATCTTGACTTCTTCTAATTTTCATCCATCTTTAAGTAAGTTACCTACCTACTGATAGATTGGACATTAAGATGACATCGAATGTGGCTCTAATAATTGGCGGCTCAAGTGGCATGGGCAAAGAAACAGCCAACAAGCTTCGTGAAAACGGAACAGACCTTATTCTTGTTGGAAGAAACCCGGCAAAACTTGAAGAAGTAAAAGCAGAACTGACAACAATAGGATCAGGCTCCATTGACCTACATTCTGTCGATCTGCAATCCGACAGTGAGGTGAGCGCGTTTGTAAAAACGATCTCAAGTGAAACACGGCATATCTCATACCTGGTAAATGCTGCTGGGACATTTAAACCAGTCTCTTTCCTGGAACACACCGCTGAAGATTTCGACGGATATCATCAGGTAAACAAGAGTTTGTTTTTCATAACCCAGGCAGTGGCCCAGAATATGAAATCGAATGGTGGAGGCTCTATCGTTAACATCGGATCGATGTGGGCAAAGCAAGCTATTAAAGCAACGCCATCATCTGCCTATTCCATGGCAAAGGCTGGCTTACACTCTCTTACCCAGCATCTCGCAATGGAACTCGCCGAATACAATATCCGGGTGAATGCGGTCTCTCCTGCCGTAGTTGTCACTCCGATTTTTGGATCCTTCATCGAACCAAGTGAGATTGAGGGTACTCTCACAGGTGGTTTTGATGATTTCCACCCCATCGGTCGGGTAGGTCGGACAGATGATATCGCTGCAGTGATCAATTTCCTTCTTTCAGATCAGGCCTCATGGGTTACTGGCGCAATCTGGGATACTGATGGTGGGGTTATGGCAGGCCGTAACTAAAGAAGTAGAAATTAATGGTTGGGCTTCTGACTTCACGGAAAAGTCGAAAGCCCAGCTATTATTTTTATGGCACACTGAAGCAAGTCATCATTGAACAGGGATTGCGTCATGTCAGAATTAAAACCACTCGCCATTATCGCAGGAGCAGGTCCCGGTCTTGGCATGACCATGGCGACAAAACTCGCGAACGAAAATCACCACGTCCTTGCAATTTCGAGGTCTAAACCTGATCAGGATCCTGTTAACGAGAACATTCACTTTAATCAGGTTGATCTCGGTGACAGAGCGTCCGTTGAAGAGATCATCAACCACTCAGTAAAGAAATTTGGGCCGCCAAAGGTTCTCATTCACAACACGGCACAACTCGTCATAAAACCGTTCTTAGATACAAATATCGAGGAGTTTTCTGTAACTTGGAACTCAATGGTTCAAACGGCGATTAATGTCTGCCAGCTAACCATTCCGCACATGTTAGCGCAGGGCGAAGGAACCGTTATCATGACAGGTGCAACAGCCAGTTTAAGGGGTGGCAAAAATTTTTCTGCCTTTTCCTCTGCCAAGTTTGCACTACGCGGCCTCGCTCAATCTCTCGCCCGGGAGTTTCAGCCTCAAGGTATCCACGTCGCCCATGTCATACTAGATGGCATCATTGATACCGAACGCAGCCGGGAGAGACACGCGTTAGATCCTTTGCGCATGATGAAGCCGGAAGACATTGCACAAGCTTACTGGCAACTCATCCAACAACCCAAATCGACATGGAGCCACGAACTGGACCTCCGCCCCTATCAGGAAAACTTTTAATGCATACTGACAACCTTATTATCGGTGGAGGTATTAGTGGTTTGTATCTGGCCTCCAAGTTTGCTGATCAAGAAAAAGACTTTCTGTTGGTTGAAGCAAGAGACCGTCTTGGTGGGCGCATAGACAACCACAAAGGGTTGGACTTGGGACCAACATGGTTTTGGCCTGGCCAGCGTCGAATGACCACACTTTGCAAAAACCTTGGCATCTCGGTATTTGAACAGCAAAACCAAGGAGACATGCTCTACGAAGATCCCAATGTCCAATCAGAACGCATCCCCTCACAGCAATATCAAATGACTTCTTATCGTGTTGATGGGGGCATCTCACAAATCATCAGAGGATTAGAACATAAAATCCCCTCCGCGAAATTCCTGCTCAATCACCAAGTAAGAGAAATTATCAGAACAGAAGATGGTTTAACTGTTAATTTGAACCAAACTACTAATAAAAGCTCCGTCTCCGCAAAGCGGGTTTTTCTCGCGCTCCCCCCCAGGCTGGCAGCTCGAAATATGGCTCTTCTCCGCTTTGTTGAGTAGAAAAAGATGCCGACCGCCAAGTAACCTGTTGATATGTATGGTTTCTGATAACTTTACATAGAGCAGGTATATGACAATCAACATCTCGCAGCATATTTTAGGCCTCAAAGGGCAACGTGTAAATGAAATTAAACTGGATGACGGCGGTGTTAAGATTGTCATTCACTGCAGCCGAGACGCGCGTAGGAGGGCTATAGACCCTGCTACAGGCCAGAAGGGAAGCATCAACCAGCATGTCCGCCGACAAGTAAACGACATCCCCCTTTTTGGGTATCCTTGTGTGGTCGAGATTGAGCTGGCGCAGGTTTATATTAACAAGGGCGAACGCCGCATTGAGGGGTGTGATTTTGTTGATAAAGGGTGCCGTTTCACTCACCGATTTTGCCGACTGATCAGTGGATTATGTCGGCATATGTCTATTCAAGCGGTTTCCAGACATTTGGATATACGATGGGAAACGGTCAAGAATATCGACAGGGCATACCTTATTGAAACTCTCCCTACGCTTGATCCTGCAGAGCTAACTGGCTTGGAATATATTGGTGTAGATGAAGTTGCCCGGGCGAAAGGTCATGACTACATGACGGTGGTCTACGATATGGTTGGCGGTCATCTGATCTGGGTTGAAGCAGGCCGAACTGCCGAGGTTTTTTCAAGGTTTTTGAAACAACTGCAACCAGATACAGCCTGCAAAATAAAGGCCGTAGCGATGGATATGGGGCCTGCCTACCAAAAGGCTGTCAGAGAGTCCTTGCCGTTGGCCGACATAGTATTTGACCGTTTCCACGTCATGAAAAACTACAGCAAAGCTATCCATAATCAGCGTCGACTTGAGTTCAGAAAGGCCGATCCAAGTGGTAAAGAGTTGATGAAAGGGACACATTATCTGTTGCTCAAAAATGCGGATAAGTTGAGTGAAAAACAAAGTGACAAGCTGCAAAGGTTGCTGGAGAGCAATAGCAACCTGAATGCACTTTACGTCTTGAAAGAACAGCTTCAGCTGCTGTGGAGTGCCGCTTCATTTGAGGCGATGGCGGAGCAACTGGAACGTTGGTGCCTGATAGCAGATCAGTCACAGATGCTCTATCTAAAAAAGTTCGCGAAATCCCTACGGAAACATTGTGTGGGCATCTGCAACTACGCCAAACACAAGCTCACAAGCGCCAGGATAGAGGCTGGTAATGTCAGTATAGGAATGATCCGTAAGCGAGCCAGAGGCATCAAGGATACCGAATACTTCAAACTCAAAATTAGACAATCATCCATTCCAGATAATCAATCTATGCTCTATTTGAAATCCTAAATCTACTCAACAAAGCGGAGAAGTGCCATAATTACGTCCATGGTGTTATCCAGCTAGAACTATTTGGTTGCGTCTAACTGGAACCATTTTTGAGAGATTGCAGCCAAGGTGCCATCTGCTCGTAATTCATCAAGACCTTTGTTAAGGGCTTTGAGGAGTTCTTCATTGCCCTTACGTAGGGCAACGCCCATGCGCTGCTTGTCAAAAGGTTCACCCGCAGCAACAACTCGACCACCGGAATTTTCCAATAAATATGTAGCTGCTAGACGGTCATTGAGAAAGGCATCCAGGCGACCAACTAGGAGATCTTGTAGTTTAGTAGCATTATCATCGTATGTTGAGACTTCTGCTCCAGGGACATTCTTTGATAACCACTCTTCGTAGTTACTACCTAGACCGACACCAACGTACTTACCCGTAAGATCTGCTGGGGTGTTGAAGTCACCTTGTTTGTCTTGGCGTGTGATAACCTGAATTCCCGAGACAGTATAAGGTTTTGTGAAATCGTATTTTTTCTGACGTTCTTCGGTAATGGTCACTTGATTTGTGATAATATCGAAACGCTCGGTTTCAAGGCCAGCAAGCATGCCGTCCCACTTTGTTGGAACGAATTCGGCATTTACACCGAGACGTTCAGCCAAAGCTTTGGCAACATCTACCTCAAAGCCAACGAGCTCTCCACTTTCATCCTGATAGTTAAAGGGGGGATAGGTGGCCTCTAGGCCAATCAAAATAGTTCCACGATCTTTAATCTGCGTTAGTAAGTTTTTATCGCTACCCGCGTTAGCAGTGCTGATAGAAAGGCCTAGAATAGATGTTGCGATTGTGGCCGCAGTAAGCAGTCCTTGAAAATAGGATTTGGTCATTATCGTTCACTTGAATGTTATATGAGGGTGTGTATTTACGCAGATATGTATCAAGTAAATTATAATTACAAGTTATTTTACAAAATAAAAAGTAAATATCAATATTAAACACAAAAATAGTGTGCATTGTAGGTGTCTTTTGAATCCCTGACTATGAAACCAATTACAAATTAGAAAAATTCGATTTCATTTATTGCCCACTGTAATTTGTCGCTAATCTGAGGCATTCCAACATTTTTAATATGCGCTTTGCACAGTTCTGAAAGTTCTTGTGGAATGTTTCCCAATTCTTTTTGCCGTGCAACCAGAGAAATAGTCCGGTGAAATTTGGTAAACGGAACCGGAATGATCTTAACCTTATCCAAAAAATGGCGGCTATCGAGTAATCCTGTTGGCGTTGTTAGGGCCCAACCGTGCCCCGCAGTGACCATTGGTAAGATAGCCCGAGTGGTATCAAGCTCATAGCGGTGGGGGATGGTTAGTCGCAAACGCCTCAAATGTTGTTCAATCAGACGGCTGATGGGTAGTTTCGGGCTATATCTTATAAAGGGCAGCTCTATGAGTAATTTCTCAAATGAATTGCTATCATACGAATAATCTCCGGGTAGGACGAGGACAAATGGTTCCTTATAGAGAGGATATCTCTCCATGTTATCGACATCATCCATTGGGTCCATGGTGATGATGAGATCTGTCTTTCTATTTAGAAGGGCTTCACGGTGATCATCTGTCTGTCCGCTAGATATCTTGATGTTACCTTTTGGCAGAAGATTACCGATCTTGTAGGTCAGTTCAGGCACGAGAGTGTCAGCAAGGGTGTCGATCACAGCAATCCTGATCTGATTGAGAGGGACGACATTGATTTTTTGAAGGGTACTCCACATTAACGATACCTGATCGAGTACCTGTAAGGCATGCTCGTAGTAAGTTTGCCCAGCAGGAGTGGGAGAAAGGGGACGAACTGATCGATCAAATAGGACCGATGAGAAGAGCTCCTCCTGATTGGAGATATGCTGAGATATTGATGATTGTGTCATTTGCAAATGTTTGGATGCCTCAGACATACTACCTTTTTCAACGACAGTAACAAAAATCTCCATAGCTCGGAGGCTTAAACCTTTAGTCATGCTCATAGGTTCGCCCTATCTTCAGTGTTTCCGGTTCATTGCGTAAATCATAATTCGTTTGGTCATCTAACTTAAGTCAAGTTAATAGTGTAGCCACATATGGAACAAAATATGGCTCTTCTCCGCTTTGTTGAGTAGATTTAGGATTTCAAATAGAGCATAGATTGATTATCTGGAATGGATGATTGTCTAATTTTGAGTTTGAAGTATTCGGTATCCTTGATGCCTCTGGCTCGCTTACGGATCATTCCTATACTGACATTACCAGCCTCTATCCTGGCGCTTGTGAGCTTGTGTTTGGCGTAGTTGCAGATGCCCACACAATGTTTCCGTAGGGATTTCGCGAACTTTTTTAGATAGAGCATCTGTGACTGATCTGCTATCAGGCACCAACGTTCCAGTTGCTCCGCCATCGCCTCAAATGAAGCGGCACTCCACAGCAGCTGAAGCTGTTCTTTCAAGACGTAAAGTGCATTCAGGTTGCTATTGCTCTCCAGCAACCTTTGCAGCTTGTCACTTTGTTTTTCACTCAACTTATCCGCATTTTTGAGCAACAGATAATGCGTCCCTTTCATCAACTCTTTACCACTTGGATCGGCCTTTCTGAACTCAAGTCGACGCTGATTATGGATAGCTTTGCTGTAGTTTTTCATGACGTGGAAACGGTCAAATACTATGTCGGCCAACGGCAAGGACTCTCTGACAGCCTTTTGGTAGGCAGGCCCCATATCCATCGCTACGGCCTTTATTTTGCAGGCTGTATCTGGTTGCAGTTGTTTCAAAAACCTTGAAAAAACCTCGGCAGTTCGGCCTGCTTCAACCCAGATCAGATGACCGCCAACCATATCGTAGACCACCGTCATGTAGTCATGACCTTTCGCCCGGGCAACTTCATCTACACCAATATATTCCAAGCCAGTTAGCTCTGCAGGATCAAGCGTAGGGAGAGTTTCAATAAGGTATGCCCTGTCGATATTCTTGACCGTTTCCCATCGTATATCCAAATGTCTGGAAACCGCTTGAATAGACATATGCCGACATAATCCACTGATCAGTCGGCAAAATCGGTGAGTGAAACGGCACCCTTTATCAACAAAATCACACCCCTCAATGCGGCGTTCGCCCTTGTTAATATAAACCTGCGCCAGCTCAATCTCGACCACACAAGGATACCCAAAAAGGGGGATGTCGTTTACTTGTCGGCGGACATGCTGGTTGATGCTTCCCTTCTGGCCTGTAGCAGGGTCTATAGCCCTCCTACGCGCGTCTCGGCTGCAGTGAATGACAATCTTAACACCGCCGTCATCCAGTTTAATTTCATTTACACGTTGCCCTTTGAGGCCTAAAATATGCTGCGAGATGTTGATTGTCATATACCTGCTCTATGTAAAGTTATCAGAAACCATACATATCAACAGGTTACTTGGAGGTCGGCATCTTTTTCTACTCAACAAAGCGGAGAAGAGCCCAAAATATAAAGCTTGTTGGTTATTAATGTGGGTTAGGTTAAGTAAAAATGATATTAAGGATTAGATAAATAGACGAGGCTTTCAATTGTGAATTCTACTCGGCATGCTTTCCAAGATACGAAATTGATAAATTTCTCAACACTTCTTAGATGCTCATGATTGGAAGAAAGCAATGTCACAACGTTCTGTTTTGGATCCTGCCGTAGAGAACGACTTTCCAAACTTCGTCACTCACCTTGAATGTTCTTACACTGGTGAGAAGCTTCCAGCCAATCAACTCCATGGTTTATCTCCTGTGGGGAAACCGATACTGGTGCGTTATGACCTCAAGGCGTTGGCAAAAGCTGTTACCAAAGAAGATCTTGCGAAAAGACCGGGAGGATTTTGGCGGTACCGGGAGTTCCTTCCCGTGCGAGATACTAAAAATGTGGTAAGTCTCGGCGAGGTGATGACTCCCTTGATGCCCTTACGCAAACTCGCAGGAAAAGGTGGTGAGCTCATTGTGAAGGATGAAGGTCGATTGCCGACGGGATCTTTTAAAGCGCGTGGTCTTGCATTGGCTGTGGCGATGGCAAAGGAACTGGGCATTACGCGTTTGGCGATGCCAACAAATGGTAATGCAGGGGCTGCGATGGCAGCTTATGCCACCCACGCAGGCATGGAGACGACGATTTTTTGCCCAGATGATACTCCTGAAGTAAATGTCTCTGAAATTGAATACCAAGGGGGCAAAGTTTATCGCGTTAATGGCTTGATCAATGATTGCGGCAAGATTGTTGGTGATGGCAAAGAGCCAACGGGGTGGTTTGATTGCTCAACATTAAAAGAGCCTTACCGGATAGAAGGCAAAAAAACCATGGGCTTGGAACTTGCCGAGCAACTGGGTTGGGAAGTGCCAGATGTAATTTTCTATCCTACGGGTGGTGGCACAGGCCTTATTGGTATGTGGAAAGCCTTTGATGAACTTGAGGCGATTGGCTGGATTGGATCGAAAAGACCAAAGATGGTCGCGGTACAGTCCACAGGGTGTGCGCCTATTGTAAAGGCCTATGAAGACGGTGAAGAGCATGCTCCGCTTTGGGAAAACGCTTATACCCATGCTTCAGGAATACGTGTTCCGATCGCTGTGGGGGATTTTCTTATCTTGAGAGCTGTCCG
Organism: Kiloniella sp.; assembly: GCF_965205715.1. Classification (GTDB taxonomy): domain Bacteria; phylum Pseudomonadota; class Alphaproteobacteria; order Kiloniellales; family Kiloniellaceae; genus Kiloniella. The sequence goes on from NZ_CBDBHW010000006.1 coordinate 146,233, forward strand.
GGAAAGTGGCGGCTTTGCGATTGCTGTCACCGACGACGCAATTGATGTTGCTCAGGCGGAGGTCGTAAGAGAAGAGGGTGTTCTGCTTTGTCCAGAGGGAGCGGCTACTTATGCTGCTTATAAGCAGTCGTTAGCGGATGGTAGAATTAAATCAACCGATAGGGCAGTTCTTTATAACTGTGCAACAGGGCTTAAGTACCCAATGCCACCGATTACACGTACTCTGGATAAAAACCAGCCAATCGATTATTCAACTATTTAATTAGAGTTTAAGAGAGGGAGAGATTGTCTTTCCCTCTCGTCAGTTTTGATAGGCCTCTCATTATCCCAAGGAGGAGTGTTTAAGCATTCTCATTTCCGGAATAGGTATAAGAGTACTGGTTAATATCCTGACGCAGAGACCAGCCTTTGGAAGCCCAAAAAGTGTTCGCCAGGCTATTGTCTTTGAAGACAAAAATATGGGTTTTGTCGATGCCTATATCAGCCAGAGCATCAATGCACTTTTGAAACAGCTTTTCCCCGAGCCCTTGTTTTCGTGCTTTCGGCGCCACGATTAAATGCTGTAGGTACCCCCGGCGCCCATCATGCCCACACATTACACAGCCGATAATCTCGCCCCTTATTTCAGCAATAAAGCTTAAGCCCGGATTTCTATCCAGATATCTTGCTGTTGCCGCTTTAGAGTCTGCTTCACGCAATGTTACGCCAGGTGTTTTATCAAACAATCTTATGAGTAGTTGGTGATCTGAGTTAAGCATTTCGCGTATGTGCATATTCTTGTCCGGAAAATACATTGCTAAAGTTGGTGCGGTCTAAGTGATTGACAATTATGGGTGGAATTACCATGATACGCTATGACAATATATAATCTAAAATATTTATTGTTGCCATTTGTTCTCGTTTTCTCTGGGTGTGACGGGGGTGATAAGGGGCTTGATTTTAAGATGATCTCAAAAAGTAAATCGAATATCGGGATTAAAAATATAGGTATTCGGGACATCCAGGGCTGTGATATTATTATCAATGGTGCAAAAGGATTTAGACACGAACCCGGGGGTTCTGCCTTTGCATCAGGTGAAAGCCGGATGTTTTCAATGACGAGATTTTACAGTATCGGGCATCGGCTCTTTGATCAAAGAGTAGATCAGATAGAGGCGATTTTAGTAACCTGCAGGCAGCCAAATGTCAGTGTTCAGGTATATGACAGCAGTGGTGTTTTAACCAACTTCTAAACCAATCATATTGAACTTACTAAAATAAAATTTATCGTCACTCTGACCTTTTTGTCTCGATTATTCTGAATACTTTTCTTAAGTATCTATAATATATATCAAATGAAAAATGAAACAGCTGGACAGGCTCCCTCAATAAAGCCTAGGTAATAACCACTAATGGGGGAGTTAACGATAGATATTATGGCTGTAAATAAACTTTGGCTTGTGTTCGTTCCTGCCTTTTTGTTCCTTGTGGGGTGTCAGGGCAGTGAGGGTGATTTTGATTTCAAACTCACATCGTTAAATAAATCGAGTGTGGGAATTAAGAGCGAGGATCGCCGGGATATCGATGGCTGCATCATTCTTATTAATGGTGCAAAGGGGTTTTGGCACGAACCTGAGAAATCAACTTTTCTTTCGGGGCAAAGCCGGGTGTTTTCAATGACGAGGTTTTATGACACTGGGCAAAGACGGTATAATCCTAAGGTGGACCGGATTGAAAAAATTTCGGTAAATTGCGCTCAGCCAAAAGGAAGTAAGATTGTCTATAATGCCGATGATGTATTTAACTCATTTCTGAACTAGTTAAATGACCCCCGGCAAAGCCGGGGGCTTAAGCGGGTGAGCCCCTTAAAGGGGCAAATTGGGAACCGCTAAAGCGGTTATGGATTGAATATATCCATTTGGTCAAAGTACTTATCACGCTCTTCTTGCGTTCTGATATACTCCCTCACCATCTGTTCATCGAGCCCTACAGTTGAGACGAAATATCCACGGGCCCAAAAATTTTCACCCTTGAAATTCCGTGCTTTATTTTTGAATTTTCGAGCTATGGCAATCGCGCTTTTTCCTTTTAGGTATCCAACGACTTTTGAAACAGCATGTTTGGGCGGTATGCTGATACACATGTGAATGTGATCCGGCATCAAATGGCCCTCCTCAATCTTACTTTCGCGATGCCCGGCCAGTTCATGGAAAATTTCACCAAGATACTGACGTAGGTTGCCATAGATAACTTTTTGCCTGCGTTTAGGGATGAAAACCACGTGGTATTTACAATCCCATCTCGTATGTGCAAGGCTTTTGTAATCTCTCATCGGCTAATTCCTTTGTTATTTTGGTCAATAAACAAAGAAATGTAAGACCGTGGGAACGGTCAAACCATTGAGAGTCCCCCGGCATAGCCGGGGGTTTACCGGATTAAATTATTTTCTATATGTGGCCTGAAATAAGCCTGATTATAGGTCTGGCTTGATATACGGATAGCACTTTGTTATACAGCCGCCACATATTGTAGCTCTGGTTTTACGTTCCAGCCCGCACAAGGAAGAAAGATGTCAAATATTGTTGTTTCGGCACTGTATCATTTTGCCGTTTTGGAAGACTTTGAAAGTCTCCGCGAACCTCTACAGAAATTTATGCTTGAGCATGAAGTTAAAGGAACACTGTTACTCGCCCGCGAGGGGGTCAACGGTACTGTTGCTTCGACCCAAGAAGGTATCAATGCACTGCATGCTTATATTCGTGCTGATGACCGTCTAAAAAATGTGGTGACAAAAGAGTCTTATCACGATGAGATGCCTTTTCACCGTACCAAGGTAAAACTCAAAAAAGAGATCGTTACCATGGGTGTTGAGGGGATTGACCCCAACCAGATCGTAGGCACTTATGTGAAGCCACAGGACTGGAATACACTGATTTCTGATCCTGATGTTGTCATCGTTGATACCCGTAATGACTACGAGGTCGGTATCGGAACTTTCAAAAATGCAATCGATCCTAAGACAGCCACATTCAGAGAGTTTCCTGCTTATGTAAAAGAGAACCTTGAGGGGGCAAAGGATAAGAAAGTCGCAATGTTCTGTACCGGGGGTATTCGGTGCGAAAAATCAACGGCTTATCTGAAGGAACAAGGCTTTGGAGAGGTTTATCACCTAGAAGGCGGTATCTTAAAATACCTCGAAGAAGTACCTGAAGAAGAATCTCTTTGGGAAGGTGAGTGCTTTGTTTTTGATAGCCGGGTGGCGGTAAAACACAACCTGGAAAAAGGCATCTACGATCAGTGCTTTGCCTGTCGTATGCCGATCACCGAGGAAGATAAAGATAGTCCGCACTATCTGAAAGGCATCTCCTGCCATCATTGTCACGAAAACCTAAGTGATGAGCAGAGGCAGCGTTTTGAAGAACGTGAAAAACAGATTGGCCTGTCGGAAAAGCGGGGCATTGATCATATCGGTGGTGAAGTGGCCACGATTATTGAAAAGCGTCGTGAGTTAAAGCAACAAGAAAAAGAGCATCAGAAAAAGATCACACTTGGCGAGCTGTAACGGTCATTTGTCACAATAAATTAATGACAATAAATAAAAAGGAGAAGCTCTGCACAAGCAGGGCTTCTCCTTTTTGTATGCCTTAATTCGTAAGTACGATTGCTTCTTCTACTGCAGCCAACGCACCTTCTAGATAGCCGCCTTCTGAGTTAGCAACTTCAGTTCCTGTAAATATTAGTTGACCATCCCATAATCCTCGGAGGCTCTTTGGGAGTCCATATAGGGGATGATTTTGCAGAGGTTCCATATCGTCCTCTGTTGCCGTTAACCTATCGTTCCCCCAGTCTTTGATGGTGATGTCTAATGGAAGCGGAGTGTCTGTTCCATAAAGTCTGGTAATTTGTTGTTTTATAGCCGTTTTTAGTTTCTCTTCCCCCATCTCCTTACGTTGCCTTGGTGTGCCGCCGATAAAGCCAAAGAGTGCGAAAGGTGTATTTGACGAAGCTGAAGCGTCATGTATTTCCATCAGAGGGCCCAGGCGGCTAAAGGCTTGACCCGATAGATTACGGTCTCTCCAAAAGGGCTTTTCGAACTGAATAAGAGCCTTGGCCTGTCTCGCCATCCAGGTGGGAATGGATATCATACTCTTTTTGACCTCATCTTCGAGAGCGGGAGTAAAGTTAATATTTCGGGCACTTCTCCGCTTTGTTGAGTAGATTTAGGATTTCAAATAGAGCATAGATTGATTATCTGGAATGGATGATTGTCTAATTTTGAGTTTGAAGTATTCGGTATCCTTGATGCCTCTGGCTCGCTTACGGATCATTCCTATACTGACATTACCAGCCTCTATCCTGGCGCTTGTGAGCTTGTGTTTGGCGTAGTTGCAGATGCCCACACAATGTTTCCGTAGGGATTTCGCGAACTTTTTTAGATAGAGCATCTGTGACTGATCTGCTATCAGGCACCAACGTTCCAGTTGCTCCGCCATCGCCTCAAATGAAGCGGCACTCCACAGCAGCTGAAGCTGTTCTTTCAAGACGTAAAGTGCATTCAGGTTGCTATTGCTCTCCAGCAACCTTTGCAGCTTGTCACTTTGTTTTTCACTCAACTTATCCGCATTTTTGAGCAACAGATAATGTGTCCCTTTCATCAACTCTTTACCACTTGGATCGGCCTTTCTGAACTCAAGTCGACGCTGATTATGGATAGCTTTGCTGTAGTTTTTCATGACGTGGAAACGGTCAAATACTATGTCGGCCAACGGCAAGGACTCTCTGACAGCCTTTTGGTAGGCAGGCCCCATATCCATCGCTACGGCCTTTATTTTGCAGGCTGTATCTGGTTGCAGTTGTTTCAAAAACCTTGAAAAAACCTCGGCAGTTCGGCCTGCTTCAACCCAGATCAGATGACCGCCAACCATATCGTAGACCACCGTCATGTAGTCATGACCTTTCGCCCGGGCAACTTCATCTACACCAATATATTCCAAGCCAGTTAGCTCTGCAGGATCAAGCGTAGGGAGAGTTTCAATAAGGTATGCCCTGTCGATATTCTTGACCGTTTCCCATCGTATATCCAAATGTCTGGAAACCGCTTGAATAGACATATGCCGACATAATCCACTGATCAGTCGGCAAAATCGGTGAGTGAAACGGCACCCTTTATCAACAAAATCACACCCCTCAATGCGGCGTTCGCCCTTGTTAATATAAACCTGCGCCAGCTCAATCTCGACCACACAAGGATACCCAAAAAGGGGGATGTCGTTTACTTGTCGGCGGACATGCTGGTTGATGCTTCCCTTCTGGCCTGTAGCAGGGTCTATAGCCCTCCTACGCGCGTCTCGGCTGCAGTGAATGACAATCTTAACACCGCCGTCATCCAGTTTAATTTCATTTACACGTTGCCCTTTGAGGCCTAAAATATGCTGCGAGATGTTGATTGTCATATACCTGCTCTATGTAAAGTTATCAGAAACCATACATATCAACAGGTTACTTGGCGGTCGGCATCTTTTTCTACTCAACAAAGCGGAGAAGAGCCAAGTTGTTCTCTTTGACGAACCGACCTCAGCTCTCGATCCTGAGTTAGTCGGAGAAGTCCTTGCTGTTATCAAGGATCTCGCAAATGAACACAGAACCATGGTCATTGTGACCCACGAAATGGCCTTTGCCAGAGACGTGGCAGACCGCGTAATTTTTATGGCAGACGGACAAATTGTCGAAGAAGCCCCAGCAACGGAACTTTTTTCAACGCCCAAGAGAGAGAGAACCAAGAAGTTCTTGAAGAAAATTTTACAAGAAGAATAAGTCTGAGATTTCCGATCTTCAGCGCGGAGCTGTAAAGTTAAAGCCCTCTTACAACTCGTCTGCAAGAATGGCATAAAAAACTTCATCCCACCAAGTACCATCAGGGCGAGGAATACATTGCTTGTAATGGCCTTCTCTTCTCATACCAACTTTTTCCATTACACGCCAAGATGCTGGATTTTCTGGCTGAGCAGTTGCGATGATCCTGTGCAAGCCCATAGTTCTAAATCCTAGATTGATAAGTGCTCGTGCGGCTTCACTTGCATACCCCTTACCTTGATAGGCGGGTAAAATCAGCCACCCTATTTCCCATGTTCGCTCGACAAACCAGAGATGAAAGGTCATTTCCCCGACAATCTCTCCTGTATGCTTGTCTTCAACGATAAAGTCTTGCGCCTTATCAGCACTTGATTTCGCAACGTATTCTCTGTGCTCTTCCTCATTGAAAACCCCGGACGGTATCCATTGTCTCAAGACAGGATCCTGGCTCATTGGCCTGGTTTCTTCCATGTCAGTTAACCGATATTTTCTGATCCTCAACCTGTCAGTATCTAAAGGAAGGTACTCTCCAATGGCGGCGGTATCTCTCATAGCCCGAACAATGCTCAATTATATAGAAAGGATTATTTATTCGAACTCACCTTACCGAAGCGCCATTAAGCATAAAAGAGATAAAATATAATCCCGCCTAAAGCTTGCAGGCATCACACCAGACCATTGAATATAAATAAATAAATTCAATCAATACGAATAAATTAATAATCATTAACTTACTTACAAATAAAACAACATACATGGGTATGATTATTGACGCTTAAGAGCTAATTTCTTGAATACTTCACATATTTTACATACAATTTTACTTAAATTCGCCCAACAATTACTATTGAGGGATTTTAACATGCGCTCCCACTCCACAGGATTACAAAGTGAAAACGAAATAATTGATCAGCAATTAAAATTTGCAACTGAGGCCAGCCTCATTCCAATTGAGATCAAGAGCGCACAACTCTCAGAAAATGAACTCGCCACCCTATTCCCGGAGGTAAGCCCAGAACCCGACCTCCTCTACTTGGAAAAACCAATTCATATTGAGGAGTTACCCACTCCACCCACAGAAGATCTCGCCGGACGCCTTCCACCTTCCAGCGATAACTTCTCATCCCTTACAACAGAAGCATCGGTGAGTATAAATCTATTGGCTGCGTCAGGAGCACTTGTCGAAACGGGCACTGGCACAACATTGAATTTACTTCCCTTTTTTAATAATCACGAAACAGAAAACACCCCCTACAGCGACAATACCTATACATCACCCTCCGAATATCACTCGTCCTCAAATGACCTCATTTTCCTTGATAATACTCCCTATGCAAAACCCGACAATCCAGGGAATGGCAATGGAAACGGCAATGGAGGAGGAGATGACGGTGGGGGAGATGGAGGTGGAGATCCCACAATTCTTGATGAATACCTGAGTGGCGATGACGGCACCCCGGATAGTCAGGAATTCAACATCCTAATCGACTTTAAAGGGACGTGGACTGAATCATTACAAGATGCCTTTGTATGGGCCGCCGACTGGATTACGGATATCATCATAAGTGATATTCCTGATGTTCGGTTCCGGGGGAAAACCATAGACGACATTAAGATTACAGCTGAATTAACCGCGATTGATGGTGAAGGCGGGGTCCTGGGTCAGGCAGGACCAACAGCCATTAGAACAGATGGCTTCCTTCCCGCTCTTGGGAAAATGGAATTTGACAGTGCGGATGCCAGCTATTTTGAATCTATAGATCTTTGGGATTCCATAGTCATACACGAAATGCTTCACACTGTAGGCTTTGGCACGATTTGGGATAATCTGGGGCTTATCAGCGGCCTAGGAACAAGCACACCAACATTTAATGGCCCTGAATCCGTTTTGGCCTACGCTGATTTATTCAGTGGTGTTGGGGAAGTACCATTAGAGTGGGGTGAAGGTGCTGGAACAGATTATTCACATTGGGATGATGCCCTGTTTGGCAATGAAATTATGACTGGATACATAAGCTCCTCCAATGTCATGACAGGTTTGACTGTCGCTTCTCTTGATGACCTTGGGTATGACACAGTCGATTGGAATACATTTGTCGAATTTACTGTTTGATGTTGGGAATAGTTAGAAGAGATATAACCAGCGTACCAATAATGGCCTATCAGCCGATATTGGTACGCTTGCGTTTGACCTCGAACAATAGCATTTGATTTTCAAATAGAGACAATCACAAATAATCATTTAAAATGATTCGGCTTCCCCTTATATCCATATACAATACCCACTCTAGGCAAACGCAACATCAAAGGAAGAGCAATGGCCTATACAGCTGAGCAAGCTGACACGACAGATATTATTTGGTCTTACATCCGAAAAGAGGCCCATGAAATGGTTGCCAAAGAGCCTGTACTTTCAGGTTTCTTGCAATCGACAATGCTCAGCCACAGCTGTTTAGAAGAAGCAATCAGTTTTCTCTTGGCGGAAAAGCTTGGCAATAACGCCGTTCCCGCTCAGCTTCTCGGCCAGGTATTTGAAGATGCCTTTAAAGCAGATCCATCGATCGTCACTTCGATACGTGCAGATATACTTGCCGTCTTTGAGCGCGATCCCGCTTGCACATCACACCTTGAACCCCTGCTCTACTTCAAGGGCTTTCACGCTCTGCAGTGTTACCGTCTAAGCCATTGGCTCTGGAACAATGACAGGCAGGCCCTTGCCCTCTTCCTACAGAACCGTATTTCGGAAGTCTTTGGCCTCGACATTCATCCCGCGGCCTGCATTGGCAAAGGCATCATGATTGACCACGGCACAGGTGTTGTTATTGGTGAGACAACTGTGATTGAAGACAATGTTTCCCTCCTGCAAAACGTAACGCTTGGCGGTACAGGTAAGGGCACAGGAGACCGCCACCCAAAAATTCGTCAAGGCGCATTGATTTGTGCTGGGGCCAAGATCCTAGGCAATATCGAGGTTGGCGAGTGTGCCAAGGTCGGAGCAACATCGGTTGTTCTCGAAGATGTCCCCGCTCACTGCACTGCCGTAGGTGTTCCTGCTAAAATTGTAGGCAGCTGTTGTCCACAGCCCGCTCGCGAAATGGATCAAAGCTTGCCTAAGCCTGATTGATCCCAAGCGTTAAAGAACAGAGAACCCAGGTTGAATCTTTAATGTGTTCACCTGGGTTTATCTTTTCTAGATAAACTTCTTGAACATCTTGGTTTGATCGAACAGCTCTTCCAAAGTTTTCATTCTCCCTTTGGTCTCTTCCCAGGTATCTGTTTGAACTGCGGCGATAATAGCCTCGACAAGGAATAGTGTCACAACAAGGGAATCCCACGCAGAAGGAACTTCTATACGACAGTTTAGGCTGTAAGCCGCTAATTTGGCTGCCGGAGACCCCCATTGATCCGTAAAGAGAATGAGCTTTACACCGCGTGATTTCGCAACTTCCGCCAGACGGAGGATATCATGCTCGTATCGCCTGATATCAAAAGCAACCAGCACATCACCTTCTTTCATATTCAAAACATAGTGCGCCCAAGTATTTGAATTAGGCGCAACCAACGTCACACCGGAACGCATAACCTGCATATGAGTGAAGAAATTATCTGCCATCGACCGGGTTATTCGGCCACCCACGACATGGATATCTCGATCAAGATCCGAGAGAAGCGCAACAACAGCATTAAAGTCTTCGGGATTAATTTGCCGAAGTGTTTGGCGCATATTCTCCATCACAGAGTCAGCAAAACGATTTAATATATGTGTGTCCGGAACGTTTTCAGCCCAAAGATCATGTTTGGCGATCGGGTTCGATATTGTGGCTTTCAGCTCAGTACGTAATTGAGCCTGCATTTGAGGAAAGCCACCAAATCCCATCTTTTTCGCCATTCTGGCAACAGTTGGAGTCGATACTCCAGATGTTTCTGCAACGTCAGTAATACTTCCCAAGCCAGAAACTGGATAGTCCTCTAAAATCGCATTTGCCAACTGCCTTTCGGCACGCGTTAAGCTATCAAACTTATTCCGAATGCGTTCCGCGACAGTAAGATTTTGATTTTCATCCATTTTCAGATTTTCTGTTTCCTGCAGGGTTTACGCCAATGGCCAAAAAGCTAATGCGCCAATAAGTAGTTAAAGAATGACTACTCTAAACACAAATGAAGAAATATCTCCACAAAATAATATTTTGAAATTTTCTTTTCAGAAAATATCTTGACTTTTTTTTTGGTTCTGAAAATATAATTTCAAAAATACCTAATAAAAAAAAACACCAGGGGTATAGTTATTGTCGAGTAAGTTAACAAAATCTGCAGACGAATCTTCAGCTGACGGCGTGGTTAAAACAACCAACCTGTCTGGCGATGGAGAGTTTGTTATCGTCTGCGAACATGCATCCAACTATATACCACCGAAATACGACAACCTCGGCCTTCAAGAAGATGAGCTAAAAAAGCACATCGCATGGGATCCCGGCGCTCTTGCCGTTGCACAAACCATGTCAAAGCTCTTGAATGCACCCCTTGTTGAACAATGTGTTTCTCGACTTATTTACGATTGCAATCGTCCACCCGAAGCACACAACGCCATGCCTGTTCAAAGTGAGATCTTTGAAATTCCCGGCAATAAAAACCTTTCTCAAGAAGAACGGGACGAACGCATAGCTTCGGTTTATACACCTTTCAAAAATGCGGTTTCTTCTTGTATCGATCAAAAACTTGCCGAAGGACGCAATCCGGTCGTTATAACTGTTCATTCCTTTACACCCACTTATAAAGGCGAGAAACGCGACGTTGAAATTGGGTTCCTTCACGACGAGGATGAGCGCTTTGCAAAAGGTTTAATTAAATCATTTGCATTAGAAACTGACATCTATGATCTGCGCTTGAACGAGCCCTATGCCCCAATCGACGGCGTAACGCACACCCTCACAGAACACGCCTTATCACGTGGACTGATGAACGTTATGCTTGAAATTCGCAACGATCTGATTTCTGATAAAGCAAGCCAACTTAAAATGGCAAACCAGCTATCCCAGGCAGCTTTAGAGGCAAGAGCAGTTCTCGTTAAAGAGAACAGCAGTTCTAGTAGCGCAAACCAAACAATAACGAGAAACTGAAATGTCCTCAACAATGCCACGCGCAATAAAAGCATACGTGAAATGCGTTGATGCAGTTAGCCGAATTACAGGGCGTCTAACCATGCACCTCATTTTCGTAATGATCGGGGTACTTTTGTACTCTTCTATCTCTAGAACAATATTTGATACCCCTCTTCTATGGGTCGTCGAAGTATCTCAATTCATGATGGCTGCCTACTATCTTCTTGGAGGCGCCTATTCCATGCAGCTTGATTCTCATGTGCGTATGGATCTGTTCTACAGCAACTGGTCACCAAAGAGAAAAGCAGGAACAGATGCCTTCACATCTATCTTCCTGGTCTTTTACCTCGTCATACTCCTCATTGGGGCCATCTCTAGCACCGCTTACGCCATTGAATATGGTCAGAAGAACTATTCATCTTGGGCTCCACCATTGGCACCAATCAAAATTATCATGACATTTGGCATCTTCTTGATGCTTTTGCAGGCCGTAGCAACGTTTTTTAAAGACCTCGCGAAAGCTAGAGGAGAGACACTCTAATGAGTTACGAATTAATCGCCTTAATGATGTTCTCGACAATGATCGTGATGATGTTGACGGGACAACGTGTTTTTGGCGCTATTGGGTTTGTCGCAGCAGCTTCTGCTCTATTTCTATGGGGTGACGGAGGCATTGAAATACCTTTTACGGCAAGCTTTAAACTCCTAAACTGGTATCCTCTCCTCACACTGCCGCTCTTTGTATTTATGGGCTACATGCTCTCAGAATCTGGCATTGCGAGCGATCTATATAAGATGTTCCATGTTTGGATGGGCCCCCTACATGGCGGTCTCGCCATTGGTACGATCTGCCTCATGGTTTTGATTTCGGCGATGAACGGTCTCAGTGTAGCGGGTATGGCAATTGGTGCTACGATTGCCTTGCCGGAAATGCTTAGGCGCGGATACGACAAGGTTATGGTAACGGGTGTCATTCAGGCCGGTAGCTCACTCGGTATTTTAGTACCGCCAAGTGTTGTTCTCGTTCTTTATGGTATGATCGCAAGACAGCCAGTCGGACAACTTTGGCTTGCTGGTGCCATTCCTGGTCTCATGCTTGCTGGCATGTTTGTAGCCTACATTGTCATTCGTTGTAGGTTGCAGCCTGAACTTGGCCCCGTCCTTCCGAAAGAAGAGCGACAGATGCCATTGGGTGAGAAGCTTGCTCTCCTAAAGGCCGGAATTCTTCCATTGCTGATTTTCATCGTCATGACCGGGTTCTTTATTGCGGGTTATACCAGCTTGGTTGAAAGTTCCGCCGTCGGTGCATCGGCAGCTACTCTGGCAGCTATTCTCAGACGTCGACTAACCATCAAGGTACTGGAATCAACAATTCGCCAAACTTTGGGCATCAGCTGCATGTTCATGTGGATCATCCTTGCAGCCCTTTGTTTTGGTGCCGTGTTTGATGGCCTAGGTGCGGTAAAAGCAATTGAACATCTTTTCCTTGAAGAGTGGGGCCTAAGCCCTTGGGAAATTTTGATCATGATGCAGCTTTCCTACATCGTTATGGGCATGTTCCTTGATGATACCGCAATGTTGGTAATCGTTGCTCCGCTCTATATTCCACTGGTTATTGCTCTTGGGTTTAACCCGATCTGGTACGGCGTACTCTATACCATCACGGTTCAGGTTGCTTATATGACACCGCCATTCGGCTATAATCTCTTTTTGATGAAAGCCATGGCACCACCTGAAATTTCACTAATCGATATCTATCGCTCTGTAATTCCTTTTGTGCTGATCATGGTCTTCGCATTGGTGGTTGTTATGTACTTCCCAGAAATTGCTCTCTGGCTGCCAGAATATATTAAAGGCAGCTAAGTAGAGTGGGGAACGGACAGGAATAATAAAAACGATAACAGGAGGTTAGAAGAAATAACAAGTGAAGAAGAGACAATACTAATAAGTGAAAGAGCTTAAATTCGGCCGGATATCTCATTCGGTTGTGAATGAATAATAACAGGGAGTAATATTATTATGACGAATAGACGCGAGTTTATTAAAAAGGCAGGTCTGGCTACCGCAGGTGCCGTAGGCGCATCAGCACTAGCAGCACCAGCTGTTCACGCGCAAACTCAGATCAAATGGCGCCTTCAAACTTATGCTGGCCCAGCTTTGGGTGAGCACGTGATCAAACCAGCCATCGATGCTTTCAACAAAGCAGCAAACGGCGAGATGGTTATCGAACTTTATTACGCTGATCAGTTGGTCCCAACAGGCGAGCTTTTCCGTGCCATGCAAAAAGGTACTATCGACGCAGTACAGAGTGATGACGATTCAATCGCTGCACCTGTAGATGTTTCTGTATTCGGTGGATACTTCCCATTCGGTACACGTTATAGCCTCGATGTTCCAGTTCTCTTCAACCAGTATGGTTTGAACGAAATCTGGGAAGAAGCTTATGACGAAGTTGAAGGCGTTAAATGGCTTTCAGCTGGTGCATGGGATCCTTGTCACTTCGCGACTAAAGACCCAATCCGCAGCCTGGCTGACCTGAAAGGTAAGCGTGTCTTTACTTTCCCAACTGCTGGTCGTTTCCTCTCCCGCTTTGGCGTTGTTCCAGTAACACTGCCTTGGGAAGATATCGAAGTTGCCATGCAAACTGGTGAGCTCGACGGTATCGCCTGGTCTGGTATTACCGAAGATTACACTGTTGGCTGGGCCGATGTGACCAAATACTTCCTCACCAACAACATCTCTGGTGCATGGTGTGGTTCTTTCTTCGCCAACGAAGAAAAATGGAACGAAGTTCCAGATCACTTGAAAACCCTCTTCAAGCTTTGCATGGATAGCTCTCACTACTACCGTCAGCACTGGTACTGGGGTGGTGAAGCACAACTTCGTACAGAAGGCACCAAGCTTGAACTTACAACTATTCCTGATGATGAGTGGGCAACTGTTGAAGCTGAAGCTTACAAGTTCTGGGATGAAGTTGCTGAGAACAGCCCGCGTTCCAAGCGTGTTGTTGATATTCTCAAAAAATACGCAAAAACAATGGAAAAAGCTGGTAAACCTTACCGTTACGGCTAATTCTAACGTTATGTCACAGCCCGGTCTTCGGGCTGTGACACCCCTAATAATCATTTAAGAATAAGAGCTAATCGAATGTCCGGTAACCTTTCCTTTGAAGATCTGAAACAGGCCGTTTCCAGCGGCGAGATTGATACAGTTCTTGTTTGTCTCGTAGACATGCAAGGTCGCCTCATGGGCAAGAGGTTCCATGCGGACTTTTTCGTGAAGACTGGCGCCTCAGAAACCCACAGCTGCAACTATCTTCTTGCCACAGACATGGCGATGGAAACTGTTGAAGGCTATAAATCCACAAGCTGGGAAGCGGGTTATGGCGACTACACCATGAAACCAGATCTTAGCACCCTGCGTCGCGTTCCTTGGCTCGAAGGTACTGCCTTTGTCTTGTGCGATGTTCTTGATCATGCAACACATGCAGAAGTTCCCCATTCTCCTCGCGCCGTTCTCAAGAAACAGGTCGCACGTTTGGAAGCAATGGGCATGAAAGCCTTCATGGCTTCTGAACTTGAGTTTTATCTCTTTGAAAAATCTTTCGAAGAAGTCCACAAAGACGGTTATCACAACCTGGAAACACTCGGTAAATATAACGAAGATTACCATATCTTCCAAACCACCAAAGAAGAAGATGTTATGCGCGCGATCCGCAATGGATTGCATGACGCAGGTATCGTGGTTGAGTGCTCCAAAGGTGAAGCTTCTGCCGGACAGGAAGAAATCAACGTCAAATATGATGATGCAATTATCTCTGCAGATAACCACGCCTTCATCAAAAATGGCTGTAAAGAAATCGCCTGGCAAAAAGGCAAAGCATTAACCTTCCTCGCCAAGTGGCACAACGATGCTGCTGGAAGCTCTTCACACGTGCATCAATCTCTCTGGTCTGCGGATGGCAAGGAATCCCTATTCCACGATCCCAACGGTCAATACGGCATGTCCGAACTCATGCGCCAGTATGTTGCCGGATTACTACACAATGCCAGTGACCTGACCTACTTCCTTGCGCCTCATATCAACTCTTACAAGCGCTTTGCAGAAGGCACCTTTGCCCCAACAAAAGCCATTTGGAGTAAGGACAATCGCACGGCAGGCTATCGTCTTTGCGGTGAAGCCTCTAAAGCAATCCGGATTGAGTGCCGTGTTGGTGGCTCAGATCTAAACCCATACCTTGCTATGGCTGCCCTACTTGCAGCAGGAATTGACGGAATTGAGAACAAGCGTGAACTAGAAGCAGAGTTCAAAGGCGATGCCTACGCATCTGAAAGCGCCCGCTCTATTCCAAGTACTCTTCGCGGCGCAACTACCGCTCTCAACCAATCAGAAATGCTTCGTACTGCCATGGGCGATGATGTGATTGATCACTACACCCGCGCTGCCGAGTGGGAACAAGAAGAGTTTGATCGCCGCGTAACCGATTGGGAAGTATCCCGCGGTTTCGAAGGGGCTTAAATAAACCGACACCTAAAGCATTAAGCGTCTGAGTAAGCCGTCTTCCCAAATAAAAAAAGCGAACCAGACGTAAAGCTCCCACCTTAACAGGTGGGGGCTTTTTAAATTTCAGAGATCAGGATTTTTAAACTTGTGCCCTAGACATACAAAATATCCGCAGGCACGGAGTTTTGGATTGTAAACTCAGCGTTTGGGACATCATTCGACAACGCTTTTTTCTCAGCCTCATCATGTGAAAATCCGTGTTCGAGCCACCTGTTGATCAACCTCACCCTTAACACATCCAAAGGCACTTCAAGAAAGATACTAAGGCCATAGTATTTTTTTAGCCCCCCCCAGGCGCCGCCTTTCAATAGAAGATAATTACCTTCTAATAATATAATGCGATGTTGCCTTTCAACCACACGAGCTCCAGCGATTGATCGGTCGCTTACTCGGTCAAAAATCGGTATGACTACATCACGGTCTTGAGCCATAACGCGACTGAGATCATGAGAAAGACCATCAACATCAAAAGTCGGCGGAGATCCTTTTTTATCTAATAAGTCCCGAGCTTTCAGAATGTCATTATCGAGATGGTAGCCATCCATCGGCATCTCAACCGTAGAATTAGCCCCAACAATCCGATTTAATTCGTCACATAGTGTCGTGGAGAGCGTTGATTTTCCTGAGCCTGGAGGACCCGATATTGATACAATTAAACGCGAGGTCGTTTCTGCCTGGAAAATAATTTTCTCAATAAGGTCATCGATGGATTTTTTCAAGCAGCTACAACTTCTTTTGGAGGCTCCTTCGCCCCGGTCATAAAGGCGACCGCATCAGACATAGAGTATTCTTTTGGGTTAATGACACATAGTCTTTTACCCAAACGGTGGATATGTATTCTATCCGCCACTTCAAAGACATGAGGCATATTGTGAGAGATTAGAACGATCGGAATCCCTCGAGCTTTAACATCCTTTATCAGCTCAAGAACCCGCCGAGATTCTTTCACCCCGAGAGCCGCTGTGGGCTCATCCATGATAATAACCTTGGAGCCAAAAGCCGCAGCACGCGCTACAGCCACACCTTGCCTTTGTCCTCCAGATAAGGTTTCAACAGCTTGAGAAATATCTTGTATCGTCATCAAGCCGAGCTCATTCAATTTTTCACGCGCAATCTTATCCATTACACCATGGTCAAGTTTACGGAAAAGAGATCCCATTATTCCCTTTTGGCGAATTTCTCGCCCCAGGAATAAATTATCAGAAATAGAAAGCGCTGGTGATAAGGCAAGATTTTGATAAACAGTCTCTATTCCTGCTTCACGTGCGGCCATTGGAGAGGAAAATTGAGTGGATACTCCGTCCAGCTCTATATTTCCATCATCGATATGAATTGCGCCAGAGAGAGCTTTGATTAAGGAGGATTTCCCGGCACCATTATCACCAATAACGCCGAGAACCTCTCCTGGGTAAAGGTCAAAATCAGCGTGATCAAGAGCGGTTACGCGACCATAACGTTTCACCAGACCTCTTGCGTACAGAACCGGTTTTTTCTCATCAATCATGCTGATAATTTCCTGATCCACTGGTCAATGGCAACCGCAATAATGATGAGCCAACCAATCGCAAAAACCTGCCAAAGCACGTCAACACCTGACAAGCGGAGGCCTGATTGGAAAACACCGACAATCAGCGCCCCAATTAGTGGCCCCATGATTGACCCTCGCCCACCAAAAAGAGAGACACCACCAATCACAACGGCTGTAATAGACTGCAAGTTGCCTTCGAAAAAACTCTGTGGTGAAACGGATCCCACTCTCCCAATGGAAGCCCATGCCCCAATTGCACAGATCAAACCAGCGACGGCATAGACAGAAACCAATGTTCTATCAGTTCTTATCCCTGCGAGTTCTGCTGCTTCCTTATCGTCACCAATTGCATAAACATGACGCCCCCAGGCTGTGCGATTAAGCACGTACCAAAGAGCGCCAAAAACCACCATCATCAAAATAGTGCCATAGGTTAATTGGGCACCGAAAAAGACTATTCGTTCCCCAAACCATTTCAACATAGGAGCGGTTTTATCAATATCCTGGCCCCGTATAGATTGAGCTCCGGAATACCAAAGGTTCAGGGCGTAGAATATATTCCAAGTCCCCAAGGTCACGATAAACGGTGGCAGCTTTAATAGCGTAATAAGCTTCCCATTCAGATATCCGCATAAAGTCCCGACAATAAATCCAAGCGGAATAGCGAATATAACGGGCACACCATAATCAACAGCAAAACGCCCCATGACCACAGAGGTAAGCACCATTATTGCTGCGACTGACAGATCAATACCCGCAGTAAGAATGATCAAACTCTGTCCCGCGGCAAGAATACCAATAATAGAAACCTGCTGCATGATCAGGGATAGGTTAAAGGGGTGGAAAAATTTTGACCCTGCAACCACGCCAAAAATAACAATACTTAAAACCAGAACGATCACGGGTACCATGGTCGGATTGCGATGAAAAAAATGCTGAACATGATCAGCAATAGATCTTTTCCTCTCATCAAAGACAGCATGTGCGACTTCGGTTTCAGGTAGTGACTTTTCAAAATCGTTTGTCCCGGCTTGGGCATCACGATCTACCTGAGGATTTAGGCTACGCGTCAAAATAACAACCACATCTTCTTAAGTTTCAGGGCTAAATCTTTAGGGGTACTCAACTACGTTTACCAAATAACCTTATGATGAAACATGATTTCATCGGCTAAGGCAATATAGGCCCTCTTTTATCGAAAAGGGCTGGCCATGTTAGATAGCCAACCCTTTACTTTGATCAATTATCCCCAGCACTTTTCTAGTGCTGTTTTTGTATCCAATGAGCTCACACCCTTTACTGGTGTATCTGAAATAAGCTCGACGCCAGTATCATAAAAATCCAGCCCAGCTGTATTTTTCGGCTTTTCGCCAGTATCAGCCCAGGCTTTGATCGCCTCAACTCCCTTAGAGGCCATAAGAAGCGGGAACTGCATTGAGGTTGCACCGATGACACCATCTTGGACATTCTGAACTCCAGGACAGCCCCCATCAACGGATACAATCAGGACATCTTTTTCACGCCCAACGGCTTTTAGAGCTTCATAAGCACCAGCGGCTGATGGCTCGTTGATCGTATAGACCAAATTGATCTCAGGATCTTTTTGAAGCAGGTTTTCCATGGCCTTGCGACCACCTTCTTCATTTCCTTGTGTAATATCGTTGCCGACAATACGAGGATCGTCTTCATCACCGATGTCTTTTGGATCTTTGATATCGATACCAAACCCGGTCAAAAACCCTTGATCCCGCAAGTAATCGACCGATACCTCTGAAACGTTTAAGTCCAGCAAGGCAATTTTTGCATTATCTGCATCACTACCCATTTTGGCTTTGGCCCACTCCCCAATAAGAACACCGGCTTTAAAGTTATCGGTTGCAAAGGTGGCATCTGCGGTATCCGCAGGCTCAAAAGGTGTATCGAGAGCAATAACGAGAAGACCGGCTTCACGTGCTTGTTGTACTGCAGGCGTAAGCGCAACAGAATCAGAAGGAGTTATCAAAATCCCCTTTGCCCCGGAAGCGATGCAGGTTTCTATTGCAGCTACTTGCGTTTCCACATCGCCATCAATTTTCCCAGCAAATGTTTGTAACTCAATGCCATTTGCCTTTGCACCTGCAAGTGCACCTTCTTTCATCTTGACGAAAAAAGGGTTTGTATCTGTTTTTGTAATTAAACATGCACTCACGTCATCAGCAAAGGCAGAAGAAGCACCCATTGCACCTAAGGCTACAGCACCCAGTAGACCGTACTTTAAAGAATTGAACTTCATGACAGCTCTTTCTCCCAGTTGTTCGAAGACTAGTTTTATCCAGTTATATTGTGAATTTTCCAAAGGCTTATTCAGATGCCCTTCTTAAAGCCAACACCATCACGCATAATCTGTCAATAAATAAATCACTCTGATTTATTTATTGACCTAGCCCTTTTTTTATTGATGATCATTTACATGTATCTATTCAAAGGTTCTATAAGAGCATAGTGGAAATCAAGACAACAAACTTTGGGGAAACCAGGTGAACATTGAGACACGATCAGTACCAAACTCTGATTTGAACCATCAAACTCGTGGATCAAATCAAAGCAGTATGCGTGCCTACAATGAACGGCTTGTCCTTTCTTTGGTTAGAAGACACGGCCAGCTGGCCAAAATGAAAATATCTCGCATGACAGGATTATCTGCGCAAACAGTCTCGGTTATTATGCGTGCCCTAGAAGCAGATGGCCTGCTTATTAAAGGCGAACCCGTTCGCGGCAAAGTGGGACAACCATCCATCCCCCTTTCCTTAAACCCTGATGGCGCCTACTTCATAGGCTTAAAGATTGGTAGACGAAGCTCAGAACTGGTTCTTGTTGACTTTCTAGGTACTGTCCGTAAAAAAATAATTCATACCTACCCTTTCCCAGAGCCAAAAGGTATCGAACAGTTCGTTACTCAAAGCATTATTGAACTGGAAAACAGCCTTGGGCCTCAAGCGGATAAAATATCAGGATTGGGTATAGCCATGCCGTTTGAGTTATGGAACTGGGCCGAAGAAATCGACGCACCCAAGGCTCGAATGGATGCTTGGAAAACTTACGATATACGTGCTGTCCTGAGTGAAAAATATCCCTACCCCGTATACTTGCAGAACGATGCCACGGCAGCTTGCGGTGCAGAGCTCGCATTTGGTGAGAACCAGAATAAACGTGACTTCGTCTATTTTTACATCGGAACTTTTGTTGGGGGCGGCGTTGTCATTAATGGCAGCCTTTTTTCAGGGCGTACCGGCAATGCCGGCGCTTTGGGATCCATGTTAATTAACGATGGAACCGGTAATAGCTGCCAACTTATTGACGAAGCTTCAATCGTTACATTCGAACGATTACTACAAAAGGAAAACAAAGACCCCTCTCCTCTCTGGAAGTCGGATGAAGGATGGGATCAATTCGGTGAAAATACAGATCTGTGGTTAAAGAAAGTCTCCAGAGGTCTGGCACAAGCAATAATATCTTCTGCCGCACTGATCGATATAGAAGCTGTCATTATCGATGGGGCTTTTCCTCAATATATCAGAGATAAAATTGTAAAATCCACTCACGAAGCACTTGATGATTTTGATCTTCAAGGAATTCAAAAACCAACTGTTGTACCAGGATCCTTAGGACCGGTAGCCCGAGCCTTAGGGGGGGCTAGTTTACCTTTGTTTGATCGCTACCTAGTCGATCAAAACGCTCTCCTGGTACACCAAGCCATTTAAAAACAGCTCACTAGAGGTCGATCAAAATGAAACGCTCTGAAGTCAATGACATCCTGATGGAAGCTGATCAATTTATAAAAGCAAAAGGGTATATATTACCTCCCTTTGCTTATCTCACTCCTGATGAATTTAAAGCCGAAAAATTGAAACTTGATGGCATTACCAAGGCTCGATTGGGCTGGGATATTACTGATTATGGCTTAGGTAAATTCGATGAGCTAGGCCTATTTCTCTTCACGGTCCGTAACGGCTTTGCTGAGGATTTAAAGGCTGGTAGAGGCATGCTTTATGCTGAGAAAATTATGATCTCAAAGAAAGATCAAATATCCCCTATGCACCGTCATAACTTCAAAGCTGAAGACATTATCAACCGGGGTGGGGGAGATCTGATCCTAGAACTGTTTA
Source organism: Kiloniella sp. (assembly GCF_965205715.1). GTDB lineage: Bacteria > Pseudomonadota > Alphaproteobacteria > Kiloniellales > Kiloniellaceae > Kiloniella. The sequence continues at coordinate 167,400 of NZ_CBDBHW010000006.1, forward strand.
TGTCTGATGAAGAGGGAAATATTGATCCAGAAGCGAAAGTCGTCGTCCCCTGCGATGGTGTATTAAAAGAGTTAAAACCCGGTAGCCTGTTAAAATTGGCTCCAGGCGAAAGTGTTACCCTCTTGCCTGGCGTCTGGCATGCTTTTTGGGGAGAGAAGGAAGACGTACTTATCGGTGAAGTATCTACCGTAAACGACGATTTAACGGATAACGTCTTTAGAGAAAAGATTGGTCGTTTTTCAAATATAACAGAAGATGTAGCGCCCCAACATCTACTCGTTTCAGATTATAACAACTGGTTAGACTAAACATGATCATCTGCTGTGGCGAAGCACTTATAGATATGGTGCCAATAGAAGGCTGTACAGGGTCTTTAGGAAACAATAACGGTTATCACCCTATCTCGGGAGGGGCAATTTTCAACACCGCTATCGCACTGGGCAGACTGGGTGTGCCAACTGGTTTCTTAAGCGGACTTTCAAACGACCTATTTGGTCAGCAACTCTGTGACAGTCTCAGTGAATCTGGAGTTGATTATCGTTATTCCAACAGAATGGATGCCCCTACCACCCTCTCCTTTGTAAAGCTGATTAATGGTCAGGCATCTTATGCTTTTTATGATGAAAATACAGCAGGCCGCCTTCTAGATCTTAGCCATCTCCCCAGTCTTCTTGCAAACACTCAAGCATTACATTTTGGAGCGATTAGCCTGATACCAGAACCTTGTGGTTCAACTTATGAAGCGCTTATGAAACGTGAATACAAAGGCCGAATTATTTCCTTTGACCCTAATATTCGGACCAGTTTTATAAGCGACGAAATTTCATATCGTAAACGTATCGACCGTATGCTTGGCATGAGTGACATCGTCAAAATATCCGATGAAGATTTGAACTGGTTGGCCCCCGGCGCCAATATCCACGACTTTGCTCATCAACTTCTGGAAAAGAACAGCTCTCTGGTTCTTTATACGGAGGGAGCCAAAGGCGCGACAGCCTTCACTAAAACGGTCAAATACTTTGAGCCAGGCCTGCAGGTTGAGATGATCGATGCGATCGGTGCCGGAGATAGCTTTAATGCCGGTGTTTTAGCCAGCCTTTATCAGCAAGAACTTTTGACAAAAAGAAAACTTAAAGAACTCTCCGAGGAACAAATTAGATCTGCATTAAGACAAGGCAATAAGGTTGCCGCCTTTACTGTTACCCAAACGGGCTCGAACCCACCTTGGAAGAAGCAAATCAATCTCTAGAGATAGTGCTTTCTTTCTGAAGAAGGCGTGTGGCCAAACCGTTTTTTATAAGCAACACCAAATTGACTTTGGGATTCAAACCCAGTCGCGGATGAGATTTCCGAGATCAAGAATTCTGTCTGTCTTAATAAGTGAAAAGCCCGGTCCAACCGCAGTCTCAAATAATACTGTTGTGGTGAAAATTGAAAATGTTGTTCAAATAATCGACCGAGTTGCCGTTGCGAAAGAAAGACGCGCCCAGCAATATCAGGAATACTAACCAGCGTCTCAAGGTTACCTTCCATGATCTCTAGTGCTGAGCGCAATTTTTCGTTTCTAATTGCAGAGCGAGCCGAGCTGGACAAATCTATTTGTTCGCTTTGATCTCTAATATTTTCGCGAACCAATCGCTCATTTATTTGAGAAGCAAAATGAAACCCAAATCGCTGCCCCATAATTGTCAAAATCATATCCAGAGCCGCCATACCTCCAGCACAGGTAAATCTTTGACGGTCCAGCTCAAAAAGATGACTGGTAACCTCCAACTCCGGGAACATTTCTTTAAAAGCTGTCATTTCCTGCCAGTGTATGGTGCAGCGATACCCATTGAGCAAGCCAGCATGCGCCAACACCCAACTACCACTTGTTATTCCCCCAACAGAACAGCCCATTCGATCCAGATGCCTGAGCCAGCTTAATACACCTTCATCATTGTAATCATGGACATTCTTAGAGCTGCAAACAGCTAAGCGATCAAAACGAAGATCAGTGCCATAAACTAAATCCGGAATAATCGTTAAATTGTTGGCCGATTTTATCGGATCCGAGGATGCTGCGACAGTGCACCATGAATAGACTTCAGCTTCAGCGATCTCATTTGCAATACGGAATGCTTCAGCCAAAGTCGAATATGCAAGTAGAGAAAAGCCTGGTGTCAGCAACAAACCAATTTGCTCGGTTTGACTATATTTTTCCACTACATTGACCATTGAGTCCATATATCACTAATTAACGTCCAATAAAAAAGAAATATTACGTATAAATATCCTTAGGCTGTTCCTAACGAATACAATAGGAAGCCCGAATGAATTATCATTACAAGCATATCTCCACTGAACCTATCGCCGGGGCATTGGGAGCAGAAATTAAAGGCGTTGATCTCTCCACTCCCATAGATGAAGGATTGTTATCAGATATAAAGACCGCCCTTTGGAAGCATAAAGTTCTCTTTTTTAGAAATCAGGATCTAACTCCGGAACAGCATATCGCGTTTGGGCGCCAGATTGGCCCTCCTCAGTCGGATCTATTTGTTAAGCACCATGACAAATACCCAGAGTTAATTGAACTTCTCAAAGAAGCAGATGATACCGGCTATAATTTTGGAGGTTCTTGGCACTCTGATACCTCTTACCTTGAGGCGCCAAGTATGGGCGTGGCTCTCTATGCAAGAGAATTACCACCGTATGGCGGCGACACGACCTGGACCAATATGGAAATGGTTTATCAAAACCTTTCGCCAGCTATGCGAAATATGTTGGATGGGCTACGCGCTGAACACGTCGCACATGGCTTAAAACAACAATTGAAAATTCGAAAGGGGGATTACGCCATCAGCTTTAACAATGCTGATGAGATCAGAATTGAAGTAAAGCACCCTGTTGTCAGAACTCACCCAGAAACAGGTAACAAATCTCTGTTTATCAATCCTGCATATACCTACCGACTTGAAGGGATGTCTGAAGAAGAGAGTAAACCTCTTATCGACTTCCTTTGTGAATTTGCCATTCGTCCAGCCTTCACATGCAGATTTAAGTGGGAGCCAGGGTCTCTTGCTCTTTGGGACAACAGAAACACGATGCATTTCGCGATCAATGATTACGAAGGCCACAGACGCTTGATGCATCGTTACACAATAGCTGGAGAGATCCCGGAATAAGGATATGAAAATGCATGAAATTTCCAATCAGGAATGGTCCATTCGCGTGGATCTCGCAGCATGTTATCGGCTGGCCGCTCAACATGGCTGGACAGATCTGACCTCAACACACATATCCGCACGTATTCCCGAAGATGGTACATTCCTCTTAAACCCACTCGGGCTTCATTTTGATGAAATCACGGCTTCATCACTCGTAAAAGTCACCGAAGATGGCGAAGTGGTTTCACCGGGAGGTGCGACAATCAACAAAGCTGGCTATGTCATCCACAGTGCAATTCACATGGCCCGGGAGGATGTTGATTGCATTATCCACACTCATACCCGGGCAGGCATGGCACTTTCTGCAATGCGGGATGGGTTATTACCACTTAATCAGCATGCTTTGCGGTTTTATAACCGCCTGGGAATTCATGATTATGAAGGTATCGCACTGGATTTGGATGAAAGAGAGCGCTTGGTACGTGACTTAAAAACACACGAAGCAATGATCTTACGTAACCACGGATTATTATCTGTCGGGAAAACGGTCGCAGATGCTTTTAATGCCATGTTTTACTTGGAAAAAGCTGCTCAGGTACAAGTGGATCTTATGGGGGCGCAAGCAGAATTGATGATGCCGTCACCTGAGGTCTGTGAAAAAACAGCACAGCAATACGATCTCTATCCAGATATTGGAGCGCGAGACTGGGCCGGCCTTATACGCAAATTAGATCGTGAAGAACCTAGTTATAAACAATAATTAAAACATGAGGCGGTTTCGAGATGAAACCGCCTCCTCGAATAAATTACGCAATTTCTGCGAAAATATCCGCGTCATCACTGGTTAGGTCTTTATAGATATTTGGAGAAAACCAAATATAAAAACAACTCCCCACACCGACACGAGATCGAACTTCTATTTCTGCTTCAAACCGTTGCAAAATTCCATAACTGACGGATAGCCCAAGTCCTGTACCACTATTCGTTTGAGTGAAAAACGGGTCAAAAATCCTTGGCAAGACACTTGGCTCGATTCCACATCCATTATCGTGAACAGCCAACAATACGCCTTTATTTTTCCAATCACGCGTTCGAAGAGTTATGGTCCCGTTATCCGATAAAGCATTCATCGCATTAACGATTAAGTTAATCAGTACTTGCTGATATTGCTGATGGTTTCCACCGACCCAGTTGGTCGATCTCAGATCCAATTTCAGCTCAACCTCTTTCCTCTCAAGGTCGTGCTGTACAAGAACCAAAGTATCCCTGATCACCTGATTGACATCAACAGGCATGGCGTGATTTTGAAAGTCTGAAGGTCGAGAGTATTGCAACAGATTGTTTATAATCGCTCTAATACGGTAAACCTGTTGAATTATAAGACGCGTTTCTCCTTCCACTAATGACGCATTTTCTCCAAGCTCATCAGTAATCAGGTCCATGTTTCCGAGTATTACAGCGGTTGGATTATTTATTTCATGCGCAATACCTGCGGTTAACTCGCCGATCGCGGCCAGTTTCTCTTTAGCAACGAGCTGTTCCCGGGTCCGTTTCAACAGATTGATATTGCGTTCTAAATCCTCGTTCTTCGTTGCAACTGAACTGTACGTTGATCCACTTTACGTTCGAGCTCATCTGCATCACGTTGAATTTGATCTCTTTGTTGTTGCAATTGGTCGAGCAAGGCATCGAATTGGTTAGCAAGGGTTGCCACTTCATCCTGGGCTTTAACCCAACCGATACGAAGATCATCGCCCTTTTGTACACGCGAGATAACATTTGCCATTGCCTCTATAGGCTTGAATATCGATCTCGCAACCAGCATCGCAATAGCAACACAAAACAAAGTAATAGCCACAAAAAGAACGAGAAGCTTCATCAAACCTTCGAGGTAAATATCCTTAAAAGGTGCCTCAAGAAATCCAGCGTAGAGCATACCAACACGGTTATCATGAACATCAACGATAGGCTCGTAAGCTGAAATATACCATTCGCTGACAACAAAAGCTCTGTCTATCCAGTTTTCACCTTGATCAAGGACACGGGTCCTCACCTCTTCGGATACTCTTGTACCAAGCGCACGTTTTCCAGGGGATTGCAAAAGGTTAGGCACATTGGTGTTGATGCGTACATCTTCAAGAAACACCGTAATAGTCCCAAGACTATCCTCTGCCAAACTTCCTTTACTATAGACAATATCACGAAGACGATCGACAAATGCAAAATCCTTATTCACCAGGACCCCGCCAACCAGATAGGCTTCGATGTCCCCCTTATCATCACGCACAGGAAAATAACTGTGTAAAACCATCCCACGGTCTTCATACAAACGATCCGTGGCCTTCGCACGGGGGGTAGGAATAAGAGGCAAATAAACCTGATCTGATAACTCAGGCCCAATCGCAGCTAACTCATTTGCGCTGAAAATTTCCACACCTGTCGACGGTCCATGAGTCCTAGATCTTTCCAGTAAGGGACTATTTTTATATTCACAGAGATTGCGCTGCCAATAATCACACCCTCGACGGTCGACAAGATAGACAAAATCAAACCCCTCTCGGCTTTTAAAATCCCTTAGTAAAGGGCTGATAGGGCTCCTCTGTTCTACGGGCGATAACCTTTGTTCCAGCGCCTTGCGAAAAGAATGGGATTCCGCAAGAAGGGTTAATTTTGATAAATAACTATTTTGAGCGCGAAGGAAAGCTGCATGAGCGACGGACAAGTCACCATTTACCTTCATCAATAATTGACGATAGCTAATATCGTTACTCCAGATATATGCCATACCAATAACTGTCGGCATAACTATCAAAACGGGAAAAAGAACCAATAACAATAACTTGTACCGCAGACTTTGCGTCACAACTGCATAGAGATGTTTAATCATCATCTAAGCCATTGGTATGATCGTCATCATCAACTCGGTTCCAGAGCTGGAGCTTTCGCGTTAAAGTTTTCCTGGCAACACCGAGTATTTCGGCGGCCTTGGTTTTATTTCCTCCCACCAAATCCAAAACCTTACAGATGTGATCCTTTTCGACCGCTTCTAGCCCCCAACGAGGAGAATATCCGGTACCCTCTTTATTTTCAGGCGGGTTGCCAGCAAGTAACTCTTTAGGGGCACTTCTCCGCTTTGTTGAGTAGATTTAGGATTTCAAATAGAGCATAGATTGATTATCTGGAATGGATGATTGTCTAATTTTGAGTTTGAAGTATTCGGTATCCTTGATGCCTCTGGCTCGCTTACGGATCATTCCTATACTGACATTACCAGCCTCTATCCTGGCGCTTGTGAGCTTGTGTTTGGCGTAGTTGCAGATGCCCACACAATGTTTCCGTAGGGATTTCGCGAACTTTTTTAGATAGAGCATCTGTGACTGATCTGCTATCAGGCACCAACGTTCCAGTTGCTCCGCCATCGCCTCAAATGAAGCGGCACTCCACAGCAGCTGAAGCTGTTCTTTCAAGACGTAAAGTGCATTCAGGTTGCTATTGCTCTCCAGCAACCTTTGCAGCTTGTCACTTTGTTTTTCACTCAACTTATCCGCATTTTTGAGCAACAGATAATGTGTCCCTTTCATCAACTCTTTACCACTTGGATCGGCCTTTCTGAACTCAAGTCGACGCTGATTATGGATAGCTTTGCTGTAGTTTTTCATGACGTGGAAACGGTCAAATACTATGTCGGCCAACGGCAAGGACTCTCTGACAGCCTTTTGGTAGGCAGGCCCCATATCCATCGCTACGGCCTTTATTTTGCAGGCTGTATCTGGTTGCAGTTGTTTCAAAAACCTTGAAAAAACCTCGGCAGTTCGGCCTGCTTCAACCCAGATCAGATGACCGCCAACCATATCGTAGACCACCGTCATGTAGTCATGACCTTTCGCCCGGGCAACTTCATCTACACCAATATATTCCAAGCCAGTTAGCTCTGCAGGATCAAGCGTAGGGAGAGTTTCAATAAGGTATGCCCTGTCGATATTCTTGACCGTTTCCCATCGTATATCCAAATGTCTGGAAACCGCTTGAATAGACATATGCCGACATAATCCACTGATCAGTCGGCAAAATCGGTGAGTGAAACGGCACCCTTTATCAACAAAATCACACCCCTCAATGCGGCGTTCGCCCTTGTTAATATAAACCTGCGCCAGCTCAATCTCGACCACACAAGGATACCCAAAAAGGGGGATGTCGTTTACTTGTCGGCGGACATGCTGGTTGATGCTTCCCTTCTGGCCTGTAGCAGGGTCTATAGCCCTCCTACGCGCGTCTCGGCTGCAGTGAATGACAATCTTAACACCGCCGTCATCCAGTTTAATTTCATTTACACGTTGCCCTTTGAGGCCTAAAATATGCTGCGAGATGTTGATTGTCATATACCTGCTCTATGTAAAGTTATCAGAAACCATACATATCAACAGGTTACTTGGCGGTCGGCATCTTTTTCTACTCAACAAAGCGGAGAAGAGCCTCTTTAGGAAAGGCCCCCAGTAAGAAACACCTCTCGATCAAGTTCTTTAACTCTCGAACATTTCCTGGCCAAGAATACAACTCAAGTTCGTGGAAATCCTGTTGATCAAAAGGAATTGTTGTCATTCCCAGCTGCGCGGCCAACATATGCGAAAAGTGCTGGACCAACGGCATAATGTCTTCTCGACGCTCGCGTAAAGCAGGAATGGATAGTTTGACCACATTCAATCTGTAAAAAAGATCTGCACGGAAATTACCTAAATTCTTCTCTTCCTCAAGATCCCGATTTGTCGCTGCAACGATCCGTACATCGACAGGGGTTTCACGCTCGCTTCCCACAGGTCGAATTGTTTTTTCTTCCAAAGTCCTTAGCAACTTAGCCTGCATCATCAAGGGCATCTCGGAGATTTCATCTAAGAACAACGTCCCTCCATCGGCGTATGAAAAAAGACCGTCTCTGGCCTTTTGTGCTCCGGTAAAAGCTCCTTTGAGGTGTCCGAACAGTTCTGATTCAATTAGCTCAGGAGAAATCGCACCACAGTTTACGGGAACGAACGGCCCCTTCCGTCCACTTTCCTTGTGAATAGCGCTGGCAACGAGTTCCTTTCCAGTCCCCGTTTCCCCTTCGATCAAGACAACGGAAAGGCTGGGGGCTATCCGGGATATCATGTGGCGCAGATTGGTGAAGACGTCACTATTGCCGATCATTCCCTCAGCAGAATATAGATTATCTATGCGGCGCTGTAGCACGAAATTTTCTCTCATCAAACGCCTTTTTTCAACACAGCGCCGAATTGAAGAGGCCATTTGTTCGAGACGAAATGGCTTTAAAACGAAGTCAGAAGCCCCCATCCGTAAAGCATCAATCGCTTTATCAACATCTGCAAAAGCCGTCATAAAGATTACATCTGATTGCCAATCCTGCTCAACAATGGATTTAAGCCAGTCCACCCCAGAAAGTCCTGGCAGGCATATATCAACAACAAAGAGATCAAAATGAATAGTAGATCTGAGGGTTTCTGCTTCTTCTGCAGATGAAGCTATTTCCACATGGCTGTATGTCTTCGATAGAGAGCGTTTTAGGAAGTCGCGAATACCAGGCTCATCGTCAACAACGAGAATTGAAAAGGTTGTCTTGCCATCTTTTACAACTGAGGCAACAGAACGGTGTTCACCCTGCTCTAGTTGCTTTGAGTTATTCCCCGCTCGCGATGTTGGCATCCCGTCCTCCCGTTCTCATTTCTTATTTCTTATTTCTTATTTCACGCTGTTATCTTCAACGCTGAAAAGCACTCTGTTAACCTGCTCCTTAGGCTCTTTTCGGCCGTATTTTCTTATATTTTTAATGATTTACAGCCCTCTTGTCACCCTTCTCCAATTTTACACTATCTAATTGGCAATACTTTTAGATCACCATCACCTTAAGTTATCGGGACATAATGTCCCACACAAAAATATGTCGAGCCAATATGTCCCATTCCCTTTTCTGCAATCTTTCAGATCAAATACCAAAACTGACTGTTTTACTCGGCTAAACCCTCACCCCACCAGCTTGGCATGCCCTTTGCTCTAATGGGCCTATGCTTCATCGCCTAAGCCCTGAAAGCAAAGGCACGAAGTCAATAAACAGGGAGACCGCTTGCTGAAAGACTCCGGTCTGGATTGAAGCGGATAAATAATAAATCGATTTGAGGAGATCATAACCATGTCCGGATTAATGGCCATGCTAGGAAAAGAGCGAATTATCGCCAAACCAGGGTTTAACCGGTGGCTCGTCCCCCCCGCCTCTATAGCAATTCACTTATGCATCGGGTCCGTTTACGCTTGGAGTATTTTCAATACTCCTTTGGTGAAAGAGTACGGCGTTGTCGCAGGCGCTGCTGATGACTGGAGTTTAAGCTCAGTCGTCTGGATATTTTCAACAGCCATCGTCTTTCTTGGTTTAGCAGCTGCAATTGGCGGCAAATGGTTAGAGAAAGTTGGTCCCCGTGCTGTAGGCGTTCTGGCAGCTTGCTGTTGGGGGGGGAGGTTTTTTAATCGGTAGCGTCGGGATTTCTACCCATCAACTCTGGCTAATATATCTCGGTTACGGCGCCATTGGTGGCATTGGGCTTGGCCTTGCTTATGTTTCCCCCGTTAGTACGCTATTACGCTGGTTCCCTGACCGTAGAGGTATGGCCACAGGTATGGCCATCATGGGTTTTGGTGGTGGTGCCATGATCGGAGCACCTCTAAAAACCTATTTGCTCGGCGCTTTTTACCAAGCCCCTGAATATCTCGGCAAAGTTACTGATATAGAGCTGATCACCGAGGGCGGACGCCGTTTTGCCCAGGTTGCGGGTAACCAAATCGAAGTTGTTGTCGCCTCTGTTGCAGACATGGCCAAGATCCCCCTGGCAGGGCCAGAGGGCGTCTATGTCGTGGGTACGGGGAATACAGGTGTGTCCGGTGTATTTCTGACCCTTGGCATCGCTTATTTCATCGTCATGGTTATTGCGGCCTTTTCATACAGAATTCCCGCTGTTGGCTGGAAACCAGAAGGTTGGGTTGCCCCGACAGCAGACGAATCAACGAAACGCATGATTACCAACGATGATGTTCACATCGATCAAGCGACCAAAACTCCCCAGTTTTATCGTTTGTGGATTGTTCTCTGCTTGAATGTGACCGCAGGCATTGGTGTTATTGGTGTTGCCAAAACCATGATGACAGAAATTTTTGGATCGACCCTACCCGGCATCGTCGATGCAAATTTCGCTGCCACCTATGTTTTGATGATATCCGTCTTTAACATGTGTGGACGTTTTATCTGGGCATCACTGTCAGATTTTATTGGCCGGAAAAACACTTACCACTGCTTCTTCATTCTCGGCATGATTCTTTATCTCTCCATTCCGCTTGTTGCCAATCAGGTCAGTGTGAACCCCGCCGTTATGTGGTTGGTACTGTTCTATGCCGCGACAATGATTATCTTCACGATGTATGGCGGTGGTTTTGCAACCATTCCAGCTTACCTCGCGGATGTTTTTGGCACCCTTCATGTGGGCGGTATCCATGGGCGCTTGCTGACGGCTTGGAGTACAGCTGGCGTACTTGGTCCTTTTGCCATCACTTACCTTCGCCAGAAATCATTGGACGGGGCCTTGATCGATCTCGCGAATAAAGTCGATCCAGCAGCGTTCCAGGCTAAATTCGGAGCGGGTATCGACAAGTTGCAAGAATTGATCGCAGCCAAGACGGTTACCATCACAACACTTATGGATATAGCTCCAGAAGGTACCGTGGACCCTACGCCAAGCCTTTACAATACCACCATGTATGCAATGGCTGCCTTATTACTCATTGCTTTCTTCGCCAACCTTGGCGTTAAACGCGTGGAAGAAAAACACCACGTACACAACACTCACCCAGAGGTCGCGAAAGAAATCAAAAAAGCTGCTTAATAACGGCAGCCTAATAACAATAGTCCATATCCTGTCTAAAACTAAAAGCCCCTGAAACATTTTCAGGGGCTCTTCTTTTGTGGGCTTCAATAACGGAAAAGCTCAGTCATCATCTTCATACTCGTACAAAGCCTTAAAAGTTATTTCTACGGCTTTGCGCGCACGTTTTTCCCATTCATCCCGTCGGGTCCATTGATCCTGGATCGTAATGCCTGGTTTTCGTTTATCGCCATGAACCAGCCTATTCCTTAACTTATTCATCCAGGTCAACTCTTTCGGGTCAATCCAGGTTAGATATGTACCATGCTCTTTCATCTGTGCCTGAACGATAGATGTCGATAAAATTATCGTTGCGGCCCATGCCCCAGCACAAAAAGTGGCCTGGAGATCGATCATCAAGGCGCACGCCTGTTCACTCGGAGAACGAGAACCAGCCTGACTATATTGAGTTTCTAGATCCTGAAACCAAAATCGGCGATCCGACCAAACGATATCACTTGGTAACTCTAGCTGATCCATATCGCAGCCCTTTTATTGAGAAACAAACTAACAAAATACTTAAAAAACACACTGTAAGAAGACATTGTTAACTTACTCCTCTAGAGGTGCAAGAAACAAAAGGTCTGCACATCGGCAGCCCTTTCGCAAAACAATTCAACCAATAAGAAGTTCTTACGACCTATTCAAATTCAATTATCATCTGGTCAACAACTAGGCTTTCACCTGCCGCGGCTGATATTTTACTGATGACAACATCTTTTTCAGCCCGAAGTATGTTTTCCATTTTCATGGCTTCAACAACTGCAAGCTCTTCTCCGGCCTTAACGGCCTGTCCCTCTTCCACGGCGACAGACACCAATAAACCTGGCATCGGCGACAGAAGGAATTGAGAAAGATCAGGTGGCAGTTTCTCTGGCATCAAAGAATTATATCCAGCCAATCTGCTTTCAATAACCAGCGCCTCAACAGTTAACCCTGACAGTGTCAGCTTAAGGGCGGGCCCCCGGCGGTCGACTTGAACAACAGTTTCTTTGCCATTTACCTCTGCAAAGAAAACGGGTTCATGAGCCATCCAGTCGCCTCTAACAACGGCTTCATAGTCTTCGCCAGATACGAGGTAACCGTCTTCTTGAAGATCGATAACCACAGGATGAGGCTTACGATCGATAAACACTGTCAATTCAACAGCTATATCTACCCCTTGAATGCCATTGAGATGAGCCGCTAGTGCTGTTTGCTCTGACAAGTTTGTCTGTAAAACAGCTGCCACAGCCACCAACAGTTTGTTTTCTTCTTCGCTTGCCTGAATTCCATGGAAACCATCAGGGAACTCTTCTGCAATGTAATTTGTCGTCAGACGGCCTTCCTTAAAGCGATCTTGTGACATTACCGCAGAGAGGAAACCCATATTGTGGTTAATCCCGCGGATATAATAAGCATCCAACGCCGTGCGCATGCTCTCAATGGCAGTCTCGCGATCAGGCCCATAGGTACAGAGTTTGGCGATCATTGGATCGTAGAACATAGAGATCTCGGATCCCTCTTCGACCCCTGTATCAACACGGATTACCGGACGACCATTGTACTCTTCGTCAGATTCTGGCGCTTCATAGCGTACCAGACGACCAATAGACGGCAGGAAGTTACGCAAGGGATCTTCAGCGTAGACACGCGATTCAATAGCCCAACCTTCGAGCTTAACTTCATCCTGTGTCAATGCGAGCTTTTCGCCAGCAGCAACTCGGATCATCCACTCGACAATATCGATACCGGTGATTAATTCGGTCACCGGATGTTCTACCTGAATACGTGTATTCATTTCCAGGAAGTAAAAGTTCTTATCTTTATCGACAATAAACTCCACTGTACCTGCAGAGTGATAATTTACAGCCTGACCAAGAGCGACAGCTTCGCTCCCCATCTTTGCCCTCGTTGCTTCATCCAAAAAAGGAGATGGCGCTTCTTCGATTACCTTTTGATGGCGACGTTGGATAGAGCACTCACGCTCACCAAGATGGATAACATTTCCATGTTTATCGCCGATAACCTGAATTTCAATATGCCGAGGCTCTTCAATAAACTTTTCAATAAAGATACGATCATCACCAAAACTCGTCCGGGCTTCGTTCTGGGCAGAACGATAACCTTCTCGAGCTTCGTCGTTATTATAGGCGACACGCATCCCCTTACCACCACCACCGGCAGAGGCTTTGATCATAACGGGATAGCCGATACTGCTTGAAATCTGGACGGCTTCTTCAGCGTCCTTGATCAAATCCATATGGCCTGGAACCGTACTTACTTTTGAAGCCTGAGCCAGGTGTTTGGATTCAATTTTGTCACCCATCGCCGCGATAGCGTTTGTAGGAGGACCGATGAAAACGATATCCGCATCATCCAGCGCCTTAACGAATGTAGAGTTTTCAGATAAAAATCCGAATCCCGGGTGAACCGCCTGGGCGCCGGTTTCTTTACAAGCTGCGATAATCTTCTCGATTACCAGATAGCTTTCAGCTGAAGCCGCAGGACCAATATGAACAGCTTCATCAGCCATTTCTACGTGGAGCGATGATGCATCAGCATCAGAATAGACAGCAACCGTTTTAATACCCAGGCGTTGGGCGGTACGGATGACGCGGCAGGCAATCTCGCCACGATTTGCAATAAGGATCTTCTCAAACAAGGCCACGATATTAAGCCCCCTGATTTGTTAGACACATTAACTTTGAACCCTGTCCGTTTACAGGACAGTTATCCAATAATTAAAGCGGCAAGTTGCTATGTTTTTTCCAAGGATTCTGCTGCTGCTTGTTCTGAAGCATACGCAGGGCTTTCGCGACACGACGACGCGTACCATGCGGCATAATCACATCATCGATAAAGCCACGAGAGGCAGCGACAAAGGGGTTCGCAAACTTCTGACGATACTCTTCAGTCCGCTCCTCAATCTTCTCCGCATCGCCGATATCCTGACGGAAGATGATTTCAACAGCCCCTTTAGGGCCCATTACCGCAATCTCGGAAGTTGGCCAGGCGTAGTTCACGTCTCCTCGCAGGTGTTTAGAGGACATAACATCATAAGCACCTCCATAAGCCTTACGGGTAATAACCGTAACCTTTGGAACTGTCGCCTCTGCATAAGCATAGAGAAGCTTGGCACCATGTTTTATGATCCCATTGTATTCCTGGGATGTGCCGGGCAAGAAACCAGGAACATCAACCAGAGTAACAAGTGGAATATTGAAGCAGTCACAGAATCTGACAAAACGCGCAGCTTTAATAGAAGAAGCAATATCCAGACAACCAGCGAGTACCATTGGCTGATTGGCAATAATACCGACGCTCTCTCCATCGATGCGCGCCAAACCGATCAAGATATTTCCAGCATATTCCGGCTGAATTTCAAAGAAATCGCCATCATCAACCATCTTGGTGATCAGCTCTTTCATATCATACGGCTTGTTAGGATTATCGGGAATTAGGGTATCAAGAGAAAACTCATCCCGATCAGGAGCATCAGCTGTAGGTTTTGAGGGGGCTTTTTCGCGATTGGAAGAGGGAATAAAATCCATGAAACGACGGAGTTCAAGTAAAGCCTCTACATCATTTTCAAATGCGAGATCAGCTACACCTGATTTACTGGTGTGGGTAATCGCGCCACCAAGTTCTTCCGCAGTTACTTCTTCGTGGGTCACGGTTTTAACAACATCAGGACCTGTCACGAACATATAAGAGCTGTCTTTAACCATGAAGATGAAGTCTGTGAGAGCCGGTGAATAAACAGCACCACCCGCACAAGGACCCATAATCATAGATATTTGAGGAACAACCCCAGATGCCATCGCATTGCGTTGGAATATCTCTGCATATCCGGCAAGAGAGTCCACACCTTCTTGGATACGTGCACCACCAGAATCATTAAGGCCGATGACTGGGGCACCGACCTCCATGGCTTTATCCATGATTTTGATAATTTTGTGGGCGTGAGAGGCGGAAAGGGATCCGCCAAAAACGGTAAAATCCTGGCTATAAACAAAAACCAAGCGTCCATTAATGGTTCCGCTACCCGTTACGACCCCATCACCGGGGACACTTTGTTGTTCCATTCCAAAGTCGATGCAACGGTGTTCAACAAACATATCCCATTCTTCAAAGGACCCTTCGTCCAAAAGAATATCGATACGCTCGCGCGCTGTTAATTTACCTTTGCCGTGTTGAGCCCCTACTCGACGCTCTCCACCGCCTGCTCTGGCAGCCTGTCGCTTTGCTTCCAGCTTTTGAATGATATCCTGCACGTGTTCCCCCACGTTGTTTTATGGTTATATTAGTGCCGCAGTTTTGCACTGCGATATAAACAGGACGTCATTGATAGCACGTAGGGATAAGGGATACTAGTGCTCTGTAACGTGATCGTCACGGACTAGACTTAAAAATTTCATTGCAGTGCGAAAATCAGTTAATATATTTACATGGCGCTCTTCTGCTTCATCATCCACACCCCAGCGTTCCATTTGAAAAACTTCATGTAAAAGAACCGCTTCGTGCGCCTTTTCAGCATTGATATGCCCTTTGAGCATTGCTAAACCAACGACAAGAGATCCTCCTATCCTTACCACACTCGATAAAGCTGCCAATTCCATATTGGAGAATGTGCACACTGCGTTATGCAGTGCTTTCAAAGAGCTCTCTTGCTGATCTACACTTAAAAATCCACTGGTAATTGCAAGGGGGGCATCTAGCGTCAGCGCCGTCCAATCCAGAAGTGGCTGCCATATTTCATTCTGGAGATCTTGAAGCTCTGGCATGCTATCATCCCAATAACACAACAAATCATGCCCTGCATAAGCAGAAATACCTTCTGCGACTTCATCACGCTGTCCTCCGATCCAATCAATCGCCGTACAGGTAAAGGTCATCATCGGCATTGTTGTCGAATCAATCTCTTTACCTTGCCGATCCCATTCATCTGCAACAACTTGCGCCAGTCCCATTGTTGGGAAAAGCAAAGGCAATTGCTCAGGTGTTTTAACGATCCGTCCGTCTAAAAGCACAACGAAGCCCTCTTCTTGAGCTTCTGCAGTGGCTTTTTTGTAAAAACGTTTTAAGGCGAGTGATGAAGACATGACGTTCAAAATATCCGTAGTCTAGTTGCTTGTGAGCTCAAAAAAGCTGGTGGGATTATACCAGATCTCGGAAAGACGTGGGTAAATCTTCGCAAGAATTTACAATTGTATGCGCACCGGCTTGAAAAAGTTGATTATTTGTATGGTAACCCCATGAAACTCCCACGGCTGTAACACCAGCAGAACGGGCCATTTCTATATCGTAAGTGGTATCACCAATCATGACGGTATCAAAAGGATCAACCCCATTTTCGGCCATTGCCTGATGCAAAATTTCAGGATGTGGTTTACTTGGCCCGTCATCAGCTGTTTTTAATGTTACAAAATAATCAGATAATTTATGGTGTTCGAGGCTCTTCTCTAGCCCCCTAAGGTTTTTCCCTGTTGCGATCGCCAAAAGAGTATCCGGTGTATTAAGCCTATCTAACATCCCTCTCACACCAGGAAATACCGGCTCGTCAAAATCAGGGAGCTGTCTGGCCTTGATAAAAGCCTGCCGATAAGAATCAGAGACAGAACAAGCCAACTCCCAAGGCGATCTCTCAGGTAACATCTCCGCAACCGCATATTCCAACTTCAAGCCCACTATGCGCCTGACATCGTCAAGAGTGGGGGCTTTGAGACCGTTTTCGATAAAGGCGGCGACCATATATCTATGAATATTGTACTGGCTGTCGACGAGGGTTCCGTCGAAATCAAAAATCACCAACTTGAAACGATGTTGTAACACTTGCACCCCATTCATTCATTATGAACCGTCCAGTACCAGCTAGCCCTAAGACGAAACGGTCTCAGGGGCATAACGGCTCATATATCAATTAATCGTGTAATCTATCTTCTTTAGTATTGAAGAAATTACGAAGTTCTTGAGGTGGACAGTGAGCAAGATCCCCCGCATAGCCTTCAAGAAGTTCAATTGAGTTTTCGCCGTGTTTTGGATTGAATCCAAGGCTCTCCCAAGCTTGCACCATATGAGGAGACAACTCTGCTCTTATACGTAGGGTTGTTCCATCTTCTGGATGCGGAATCGCTATTTCACGCGCATGTAACATCATGTCTTTTGGTATTTTATCACCTAGCGGATAGGCATTTTTGCCACCGTACTTGCCATCTCCAAGGATTGGAGCCTCAAGCGCGCCACAATGAGCACGTAACTGATGGGTACGACCAGTGAGCGGCATAAGGGCAACCCACGCAGCTTTACGTCCTGCTTTATCAATTCTGTTATAAAGGGTCAGGGCTTCTTTACCGGTATCGTAATCGACAACCATTTTTTCGCCTTGAGAACCTGGCTGCTTATCCAATGGCAAGTATATCCAGCCCTTCTTTTGGGGAGGAACCGCACCAACAAGAGCCCAATAAACCTTTTTAGCCGTTTTCCCTTTAAAAGATTTTGTTAGAACCCGAGCAGCGGGTGCATTACGCGCCAGAAGCAAAACACCACTGGTATCTTTATCAAGACGATGCACAAGTCTTGGCTTCTCTTGTTTCTCATAGCGCAATGCATCCAACATACCATCCAGATGCTTACTTTGACCTGTACCACCTTGCACAGCTAAGCCTGCAGGCTTGTTAATAGCCAAGACCCAGTCATCTTTATAGATTACCATATCCCGAACGACCTGCATCTCTTCACGGGTCATCACCACTTCAGAGGCTGATTTCCTTGGCCGATCAGCTGCTGATTTATCTGGAACCGGAGGCACGCGAATTTCTTGACCAGGTTCTAGGCGGGTAGAAGCCTTCGCTCTTTTTCCGTCGATGCGCACTTGCCCTTTACGGAGCATTTTTTCGACCTGAATATAGCTAAAAGCTGGATAATATTTTTTGAACCAACGATCCAGACGTACACCACCATCATGTGGCCCAACTTTAACCATGGTTACAGCGCTCATACGACAAAAGACCTCATTAGATAATAGCCAGCAATAAAGGCTGCTATAGAGAGAAAAACAGACAAACACAAGTAGAGTACTGCTAGACCCATCGCATCGCGTTGGATCAGCACAACAACATCCATTGAAAATGTAGAGAAAGTCGTAAAGGCCCCGAGTAATCCGACGGTAAGAAATGCTCTTATTTCAGGAGAGGCAATACCCCCGGACCCAATCCAGGGAACAATAAGTCCCATGACAAAGGAACCAACGATGTTCACAGTCAACGTACCACTTGGGATCATAGTACCGACAAGTGAGCCCATCATGAGAAAGACCAGGTATCGGCCCATTGCGCCAATAGCGCCCCCCAGGGCAACTGCCGCCAACATTTTCATCTTAGACCTGCCTTACGCGTTCCCCTGAAGGAATACTTCCTACATCTAACAATTAGTTATGAAATAGGTATCAAAGAAGCTGGCCTATTGCAAAAATCTCTATTCTCAATTGAAATCTATATAGCAGGTCTTAAGCCGCTTTATCTTTTTCGCTATCTTCGCGTGGATCATTCAGCCAGGACAGCAGTTCATCCGTATCCATAAGATATACACCCATACGTCCTAGCTCTCTCAGACCTTGCTCTGTGGCGTTGCAAAGTGCATCAGGAACAACAATCACACGGAAATCACGGGCACTTGCTTCGTAAATCGTGGCACGTGTAGCCGTCGTAAATGAGAAACCACACAGTACAAGCGTGTTTACATCACGACCACGGAGTTCGTCTTCCAATGGCGTGTCATGAAAAGCACCCCAGCGTGGACGATAAAAAATAGATTCATTATCGCCAATCGATTGCAGCTTTCCATCAAACAGGATATCAGGATTAATTCTGACTTCCGCACCTTCAGGTTGGATCTCATCAACCAACTCAGCACCAAGACTGCCTGGCATGAAAATCCGAAGACCTTCTTCAACGGCCGTACGACGACACAGATCAACATTTGATCCATCTGTCTTATAAAGACGAATTGAATGGTACACAGGTGCTAACCGATCGCGGAATCCTTGAACCAATTTCTCCATGGCAGGAATGGCTCTGGAAAGTCCCGATGCCCGTATGGGGGAGCTCGGAAGAATATAGTCTCTCTGTGCAGACAGGGTAATGAGGGCCACATGATCTTTTTGCGGTCGAATATACTCTGGCATAAGTGACTTACCCTCTAGGAACGTCGCCCATGTCTGCTGGACATGGTGATTTGTTGTAGGATCAATTCATACAAGTAACACCGAAATGTCACATCTCCGCAATCGCCAGATGTTCATGGCAGCTACGCAGAATTTGCATTCCTTAGCAAATCACTAGGATTACTGCCGCTCTTGGCGAAGCTTATCCCAATACAAAAGACGTTTTTTTACTTCACGCTCAAAGCCTCTTTCCACCGGTTGGTAGAAATTGTGTCGCGGCATATTATCCGGAAAGTAGTTTTGTCCGGAAAAACCATCTTTTGCATCGTGGTCGTATGCGTAGCCTTTTCCATACCCAAGATCCTTCATCATCTTGGTTGGGGCATTAAGAATATGCTTTGGAGGAGACAGCGATCCTGTCTCTTTGGCGACGTGAACACTCGTTTTATACGCTTTATAAGCCGCATTTGATTTCGGTGCCGTACCCAAATAAATCACTGCCTGTGCCAAGGCCAATTCACCCTCAGGAGAACCCAATCGTTCAAATGATTGCCATGCATGCAGGGCTTGTGTCATGGCATTGGGATCAGCCAAACCAATGTCTTCGACGGCGAAGCGCAATAACCGACGCGCTATGAAGTTAGGGTCCTCTCCACCAGCCAGCATGCGCGCGAGCCAATAGAGGGCACCATCGCAATCAGAACCACGGAGAGATTTATGCAACGCAGAAATTAGGTTGTAATGCCCCTCTTGCCCCTTGTCATAGATCGGTGCTCTTTTCTGTATAACTTCTGCGAGTTCACTACTATCCATTTCATTACTCGGCGGTAGGTTAAAGAGCTCCTCTGCCATATTGAGTAAATAGCGCCCATCACCATCTGCCATGGCAATCACGGATTGCCTGGCTTCATCTGTCAGAGGAAGAGTAAAGCCCATCTCCTGCTCTGCACGAACAAGTAAATCAAGCATTCCACCTTCATCCAGCCGCTTAAGAACCATAACTTGCGAACGCGATAAAACCGCGGCGTTCAGCTCAAAAGATGGGTTTTCGGTAGTTGCGCCGACAAGGACGATTGTGCCGTCTTCCATATGCGGAAGGAAACTATCTTGTTGTGCCCGGTTAAAACGGTGAATCTCATCAATAAAAAGGAGTGTCCCCTGCCCCATGGCCCGGCGTTCCCGAGCACGTTCAAAAATCTTCCTGAGATCTGCCACACCGGAAAAAATAGCCGATATAGGCTCAAAATGAAGATCCGTAACATCTGCCAGTAATCGTGCGATAGTCGTCTTACCACAGCCCGGCGTCCCCCAAAGGATCATGGACGCCAACCGTTGAGCACGTACCATCCGCCCTATGGGTCCAGTTTCACCAACTAGATGGTCTTGCCCCACCACCTCGTCCAGTGTTTTAGGGCGCAAGCGATCAGCCAAAGGCCGTGTTGCTTCATTTTCAAAAAGTCCCGCCACGGATCTATCCTCTAACAGACGGTGAAGTACTATAAAACATTGTTATAAAAACTTTATACTAACGTTTGATTTCAAGATTTTGTAGACGCCCATCTCTACGAATAACAATCCTCCAAGTAGGTGTTTTTTTGCTTAGAGCAACCTCGACATCCTCAACCCTTTTGATCGGTGTGTCATTCAAATCAACCAGAATGTCATTGGATTGCAGGCTAATCTGATGTGCAGGGCTGCGTCTTGCTACATCCGTAACGATAACCCCTTCCCACATACTGCCGAGATCTCTTTCTACGGCGAGAGCTGGGGAAAGGTTTGCTATGAGCGCCCCAGCTAAAGGACTAGTACCCCTTACCTCTCGACGGTTACGAGCAGGAGTTTCGGGCGCAGGCGCCGCTGTGTAGGTTATCGTACTAGCCTTACGATCCCGCCATAATTTCAATTGAACTTTATCCCCGATGGGAACTGTCGCTATTCTAAAACGAAGAGATTCGACATCGATCACTTCTTTACCTGCGACGGACAAAATCACATCACCGGCCTCAACACCGGCAATATCCGCTGGACCACCCTGGTAGACGGAACTTACAACGACACCGCCTGGGCGGCTCAGGCCAAATCCAAGAGCGAGATCAGAATTTAAATTTTGCCCCAGAATGCCCGGCCAAGCTCTGACAAGTTCATGGCCTTCTTCTGCAGAACGAACAACAGTTCGCACCATATTTGCCGGGATAGCAAATCCAATTCCGACCGAACCACCGTTACGAGATGAAGAGAAAATAGCCGTATTGATACCGAGTAATTTGCCATCCATAGTAACAAGTGCTCCACCTGAGTTACCAGGATTGATCGCAGCATCGGTTTGGATGAAAAATTGAAAATCAGCAACACCTACTTGTGTGCGCGCTAATGCTGAAACGATACCACTTGTAACGGTTTGCCCGACGCCAAAGGGATTTCCGATAGCAAGGACAAGATCTCCCACATCAATAGTATCAGAATCCATCAACTCCAGGGTCGGCAGTTCTTCACCCTCGGTATCAATTCTTAGAATGGCAAGATCGGTACCTTCATCACTTAATATTAATTCAGCTGAAAACTCCCTCCGGTCAGCAAGAACAACCTGTATCTCTGTTGCTTTATCGATCACATGATGATTGGTTACAATCAGTCCGTTACTGCGAACTATGACCCCTGATCCAAGTGATTTACCCATTCGATTACGTTCTTTTCCGGGCAGGTTATTTCCGAAAAATCGTTTAAAAAACGGGTCATTAAAAAGAGATGGTACCGAACGCTCTTTTACTATTGTTTTGGTGAAAATATTCACGACAGCAGGCGACGTCTGCTTCACGATCGGTGAAAAGCTTAACTTGATCTGCTGTTGACTTGTGGGCACGGTTTGAGCACCCACTGGTGTGAGAATAAGCAAAGACACGAGCGTAAAAAAAACGGTCACTAGCGTGCGTGCACTATTAATCATCTGCTTTTTCATCCTTACAATAGTAGAGATATTTATATCGATTTTAGAGCCATACCATAGCGATGAAATTTTCTAAATATTATAAAGTCCATAAAACCACAAAAGGCAGCCACGAAGGCTGCCTTTTGGTAACACTGAAATGTGTAGAAAAAGAGACTTACTCTTCTCCTTCACCTTCATCGCCTTCGACAGGACCAGAATCCTGACCTTTAGCATCAAGATTACGATCAACAAGTTCGATGAATGCCATTGGCGCCATGTCACCATGACGGAAACCAGCTTTAAGAACACGAGAGTAACCACCCTGACGCTCTTTGTAACGTGTTGCCAACTCATCAAAAAGTTTTGCAGTAATCTTTGTGTCGCGAAGAACAGCCAGAGCCTGACGACGTGCGTGCAGGTCACCGCGCTTACCAAGTGTGATCAACTTCTCAACAATAGGACGAAGATCTTTAGCTTTAGGAAGCGTAGTTTTAATCTGTTCATGTTTGATCAAAGCGTGAGCCATGTTTGCAAACATAGCCTTACGGTGGCTAGAGGTACGATTTAGTTTACGACCGCTCATTCCGTGACGCATTACTGTTCTCCTTTATCTAATGTCTCGCTCACGAGACGGATTTAAATTCCTATCGCCGCCTGGATATAAAGCCAGATGATGTCGATAGGTTTCGGGGGAACTCCCCCTTAGGGCCTAGATGAACCTTATTAAAACGGTTCGTCGAGACGTTTAGCCAATTCTTCGATATTCTCAGGTGGCCACTCAGCAATTTCCATACCGAGGTGGAGACCCATAGCTGAAAGAACCTCTTTAATTTCATTGAGGGACTTACGACCGAAGTTAGGTGTACGAAGCATTTCTGCTTCGGTTTTCTGAACGAGATCGCCTATGTAAACGATGTTATCGTTTTTAAGGCAATTAGCAGAACGTACGGACAACTCGAGTTCGTCAACTTTACGAAGAAGATTACGGTTGAACGGAGGTTCGCTTGGACGATCATCAACTTCTTCAACTTTTGGCTCATCGAAGTTAACGAAGAGAGAAAGCTGATCTTGAAGAATACGGGAGGCTACAGCGATTGCATCTTCAGGAGTAATGGATCCATCAGTTTCGATATCAAGTGTCAAACGGTCGTAATCAGTAACCTGACCAACACGTGTGTTGTCGACTTTGTAAGATACTTTACGAACTGGTGAGAAAATTGAATCAACTGGAATAAGACCAATTGGTGCATCTTCTACTGAATTTTGAGCTGCTGGTACGTAACCCTTACCCGTATCAACGGTAAGTTCCATATCCAAATGAGCACCATCATCCAGAGTACAGATGATAAGATCTGGGTTCATCACTTCGATGTCGCCAGTGGTCTCGATTTGGCCTGCAGTAACAGAACCAGGACCCTCTGCGCGCAAACGCATACGCTTAGGCTCTTCACCTTCCATGCGCAATGCAATGGCTTTGATGTTTAGAATAACGTCAGTAACGTCTTCGCGAACACCAGTGATAGAAGAGAACTCATGTAGAACACCATCAATGTGGATGGATGTTACAGCTGCACCCTGTAGGGATGACAACAGTACACGACGTAGAGCATTACCAAGTGTAAGACCGAAACCACGCTCTAGCGGCTCAGCAACAACTTTAGCAACACGATTGCTATCAATACCAGTCTCGACAACGAGACTTTCCGGCTTGATCAAAGCACTCCAGTTTGTCTGAATCACAGTATAATCCTTGTGACGCGCAAGCTATCGATTACTAACGGAAGTAACAATGGTTCTTGCAGTGTCATATATATGCCAAAAAGCCGGAGAACATTATAGAACATTCCGGCTTTTGACTAGATTGAAAAAGGCAGGCTATCCGTTAATCAGCCTGCCTAAAATCCACTTATACGCGACGGCGTTTAGGTGGACGACATCCGTTATGCGGAATTGGTGTCACATCACGAATACCAGTGATAGTGAAGCCAACTGCCTGAAGGGCACGAAGAGCGGACTCACGTCCAGAACCCGGACCTTTAACATTTACTTCAAGAGTTTTCATTCCGTGATCCTGGGCTTTTTTGCCAGCATCTTCTGCAGCAAGCTGAGCTGCATAAGGAGTAGATTTACGAGAACCCTTAAAACCAAGACCACCTGCAGAAGCCCAGGAAATAGCATTTCCCTGTACATCTGTAATTGTGATGATGGTGTTATTGAAGGTAGCACTGATGTGTGCGATTCCGGAAGAAATGTTCTTCCGCTCGCGACGACGAACTTTCGTCTGAGGTTTAGCCATTATCTAGATACCCTCTTATTTCTTCTTGCCAGCAATAGCGATACGAGGACCTTTACGCGTACGAGCGTTGGTCTTAGTACGCTGACCACGAACAGGAAGACGTTTACGATGACGAAGGCCACGAAGGCAACCAAGGTCCATCAGACGTTTAATGTTCATAGCTATTTCACGACGAAGATCACCTTCAACCGTGCAGCTGTTATCAATAGTTTCACGAATACGAAGTACTTCGTCTTCTGTAAGTTCGTTAACACGGCGTTCCGCCGGAATGCCAACTTCGTCACAGATTCTCTTAGATACCGCAGGACCAATACCATGGATATAGGTCAATGCGATGAGTACCCGCTTTTGCGTCGGGATGTTGACGCCAGCAATACGAGCCACTACGCTCTCCTCACAAACATTGAACGGGCGCCAACTATCTGGCAACCCTAGGTTAATTCAATCCGCGACTATCTCCAGAGGTGAAATGAGAGACGCCGTTTAATTCTGTCTGAGCCGAAACTCAGAAGTGTATGGGGTGCTAGATAAGTTCACCTTACATACTGTTCGTTAGACAAAAGCCTTTAAAAGGACCGTTCTCTAACTAAATTGTCCATTCGGCGGCGGATTATATGCCAATCCATCCGCCTGTCAATGGCCAAGTATTACTTTAAGAAACTCGCGATCTGATTCGCGACTTCTGCAATAGCCTGCATACCGTCTACTTTGTGCAAATTGCCTTTATTTTCGTAGTAAGGCAGCACTGGAGCAGTCTGCTCATGATAGACCGCTAGACGCTTTTTTAAAGTCTCTGCGTTATCATCAGCACGGCGTTCAGCTTCTGGTGTTTCTTTTACACGTTGTTCGATGCGGCCGAAAAGGATTTGCTCATCAACAACAATTTCGATCGTGCTGTCGAGCTTTAAGCCTTTTTCCTCGAGCATAACATCAAGCCCTTCAGCCTGAGCAACTGTGCGTGGAAAACCATCAAGGATAAAACCATTCTTACAATCGTCCTGATCTACACGATCAGAAATAATACCGATCATGAGTTCATCAGCGACAAGTTGGCCAGCATCCATAACTGTTTTAGCTTGTTTACCAAGTTCTGTACCAGCAGAGACAGCAGCACGAAGCATGTCACCTGTAGAAAGCTGCACGATACCGTGCTCTTTCACGAGTATTTCAGCTTGAGTACCTTTTCCTGCCCCTGGAGGGCCAAACAATACTATGTTCATCCACGCCTACCCTTTAATTTTGATTTTTTAATTAGGCCTTCATACTGGTGGGCCACCAAATGAGAATGGATCTGTCCGACTGTATCCATTGTAACGGAAACGACAATCAAAAGACTTGTCCCGCCAAAATAGAATGGTACAGCATATTGAGAGATCAAAATCTCAGGTAACAAACATACAGCCACCAGATATGCAGCTCCGGCTATTGTTAGCCGATTGATAATGTAGTCAAGGTGATTTGCAGTGTTCTTTCCTGGGCGAATACCAGGGACGAAACCGCCGTTCTTTTTAAGGTTGTCTGCAGTATCTTCTGTATTGAATACAATGCTTTTGTAGAAGAAAGCAAAGAATGCAATCAGAGTACTGAACAGGAGCATATAACCAACAGATCCACGGCCAAGATTTGCTGTTACCCACGTAAGCCACTCTGGACCGCTGCCAGCTGAGAACTGTGCGGCAGAAATTGGCATTAACAACAAGGAAGAAGCAAAGATCGGCGGGATCACACCAGAAACATTTAGTTTAATTGGAAGGTGAGAAGAATCACCACCAAACATTTTGTTACCAACCTGGCGCTTAGGATACTGAACGATGAGACGACGATGCGCACGCTCAAAGCAAACAATACCGGCGATCACAAGAGGCACGAGAATGATAATGAGAGCCACAAACCCATTGCTTTGACTTAAAGTAAAAGTCTGAGCTAAGGCAGAAGGCAAGCCTGCAACAATACCAGAGAAGATAATGAGAGAAATACCATTACCAATACCCCGTTGCGTAATCTGCTCACCCAACCACATCAAGAAGATAGTTCCGCCTGTGAGGGTTATAACCGTGGTAAGTTCAAAGAATACACCAGGGTTAATAACGGAAGCTCCAAAGCCTTGCGCCCCTTCAAGACCGCGGGCAATACCAAAGGCCTGTACGGCTGCCAGAATTACTGTCCCGTAGCGTGTGTATTGATTTATTTTTTTACGTCCGGATTCACCCTCTTTTTTAAGAGCTTCAATTTGCGGTGAAATCGCGGTCATAAGCTGCATGATAATAGATGCAGAAATATAAGGCATAATGTTAAGAGCAAAAATAGTCATTCGCTCCAGAGCACCACCCCCAAACATATTCATCATCCCAAGAACACCGCCTGCCTGGCTATTAAAAGCCTGCTGGAAAACGATTGGGTCAATGCCAGGTATAGGTATATATGTGCCCAGACGATAAACAATTAGCGCACCCAGTGTGAACCAGATACGCTTTTTCAAATCTGTGGCTTTAGAAAACGCACTAAGATTAATGTTCGCGGCTAATTGCTCAGCAGCAGATGCCATATGCCTATTCCCGGTACTAATAAAAATTGACTAAAAAAAAGCAAAGGCAGAAACCCCTATCCGAAGATGGGAGTTTCTGCCTTTACATATTACTTGCTCGCAGGAACGGTGACAGAGCCACCAGACTTTTCTACGGCTGCAATTGCTGCGGCAGAAGCGCCTGCTACAGTGATTTCCACTTTAGCTGACAATTCGCCGTTCGCCAAAAGGCGAATGCCGTCACGAGCGTTCGTGATAATACCAGAAGAAACGAGTACTTCTTGATCAATCGGCTTTTTGGCATCGATTTTCTTAGCGTCAATCGCTGCCTGAAGACGACCGATGTTCAAAGGAACATAGTCTTTCCGGAAGATGTTGTTAAACCCACGTTTCGGTAGACGACGATGCAATGGCATCTGCCCGCCTTCGAAGCCTTTAATGCTTACACCGGAACGGGACTTTTGACCCTTGTGTCCGCCACCGGCATTCTTGCCGTAGCCAGACCCGGTACCACGACCGACGCGTTTGCGATCTTTGGTAGCACCCGGGTTATCTGAAAGCTGATTTAGCTTCATCGTAATGGTCCCAGTTTCCCCTTCTTGTAAAGAGATTGGAAGGCCCTTAGGCCTCCACAACCTTCACAAGATGGCTAACTTTATTGATCATGCCGCGTACAGAAGGAGTATCTTCTAGCGTACGACGACGGTTCATTTTATTGAGGCCCAGACCAACAAGAGTTGCGCGCTGATCTTTAGTCCGTCCGATAGGACTTCCTATTTGAACCACAGTAACGGTTTGTTTCTTAGCCATGGTATCTTATCCTTGAGCTTCTGTGCTGCCAGCAGCACGGTTACCTAGGATGTCAGAAACTTTCTTACCGCGACGCTGAGCAACCATACGAGGACTACGTGAACGTACGAGACCATCGATAGCAGCTTTAATCAGGTTGTGCGGGTTTGAAGTACCAGTGGACTTAGAGACCACATCCTGTACACCAAGAGCTTCGAAAACAGCACGAAGAGGACCACCGGCAATAATACCAGTACCTACAGGTGCGCTACGCATCACAACATTACCTGCACCGTAATGACCTTTGATGTCATGGTGCAGAGTACGGCCCTCACGTAGAGGAACACGTACCATGTTCTGTTTAGCAGCTTCCGTTGCTTTACGAATTGCTTCAGGAACTTCACGGGCTTTACCAGTGCCATAACCTACACGACCACGGCCGTCACCAACGACGACAATAGCAGCGAAGCCAAAACGACGGCCACCTTTGACCACCTTAGCAACACGGTTAATACCAACCAGTTTTTCAATCAGTTCCGGTTCATCGCGGTTGCGATCATCTCTACGACCGCGATTTTCTTTTTGAGAACGTGCCATAAAACTAGTCCCCTTAGAACTTTAAGCCAGCTTCACGAGCGGCGTCGGCAAGAGCCTTAACACGTCCGTGATAAATGTATCCACCACGGTCGAAAACGACGTCCGTGATGCCGGCGGCGACGGCACGCTCTGCAACAAGTTTACCAACCTTGATAGCAGCGTCTTTATCTGCTCCAGTTTTCAACTCGCTCTTCAGAGCTCCGTCCAGGGTTGACGCAGCGGCAACAGTGACACCCTGCTTGTCATCAATCACTTGAGCATAAATATTTTTGCTTGAGCGAAATACTGACAAACGAGGACGACCATTACCCGTGCGCCGTAGCTGTGTACGAACGCGACTTTTGCGGCGATCGTGCAATGAAATAAGCTTACGCATGGGTTATTTCTTCTTGCCTTCTTTGCGCAGAATAACTTCATCCGCGTACTTAACACCTTTGCCTTTGTAAGGCTCAGGTGGACGGTAAGCACGGATAACAGCAGCCACTTGGCCAACTTTCTGCTTGTCGATCCCCGAAACGGCAACTGCCGTCGGTTTCTCACACTTGATTGTAATTCCTTCAGGAATGTCGAAAATTACATCGTGGGAGTAACCGAGTTGCAAGTTCAAGGCATTACCCTGAACAGCCGCGCGATAACCAACACCGTTAATCTCAAGGTTCTTAGTGTATCCTTCGGAAACACCAGTCACCAGATTCTGTACACGACTGCGAGCAGTACCCCACATAGAGCGAGCACGCTTGCTGTCATTAGCTGGAGTTACAGTAACTTTACCCTCATCGAGAGTGATCGTTACATCATCCGTAGCTGCGAAGCTGAGTTCACCCAGCTTCCCTTTTGCAGAGACGACATTGCCGTCAATCTTTACTTCTACCCCGCCTGGGACTTCTACGGGGTTTTTGCCTACACGAGACATATCATATTCCCCTTAGAATACCTGGCAGAGAACCTCACCGCCAACATTGGCGGTACGGGCTTCCTGATCGGACATAACGCCGCTAGGCGTAGAAAGAATGGTTACACCCAATCCATTGTAGTAACGTGGTAGTTCCTTGATTTTGGAATACACGCGACGTCCTGGACGGGAGACACGGCTGATTTCAGAAATCGCCGGATCACCATCTGCATATTTAAGTTCGATTGATAGCTCACTAATTCCAGCGCGAACATCTTCGACACTAAATCCGCGAATAAAACCTTCGCGTTTTAGAACTTCGAGAACGTTTGCACGTAATTTAGAAGCAGGAGCACGAACTACGTTTTTACCAACCAGCTGTCCATTACGGATGCGGGTAAGCATATCCCCTAAAGGATCACTCATAGCCATATCGTCGGTCCTTCCTTACCAGCTCGACTTGGTCACACCAGGTGCCTGGCCTACAGAGGCCAGATCACGAAGTGCAATCCGAGAGAGCTTGAACTTACGATAGAAACCACGTGGACGTCCGGTGACACCACAACGGTTACGTACACGGATTTTCGCTCCGTCACGAGGCAACTGAGCCAATTTCATGCTCGCCTGGAAGATTTCTTCCGGGGAAGCTGAACGGTCTGTTGCAATCGCTTTGAGAGCAGCACGCTTTTCAGCTTGATTCGCTACCATACGGCGGCGTTTCTCATTTTTAGCAATGGCACTTTTCTTAGCCATACTACTATTCCTTTCTGCCCGTTCAGTCAGCGAACGGCATGTCGAACCTAGCCAGGAGAGCTTTCGCTTCCCCGTCGGTTTTCGCCGTGGTGCAGATAGTGATATTCATTCCACGGATTTCGTCTACGCGGTCGTATTCGATTTCCGGGAACACAATCTGCTCCTTGAGACCCATGTTATAGTTGCCAAGGCCATCAAATGCATTACCTTTCACGCCGCGAAAATCACGAACACGTGGAAGAGCAATGGTAACAAGACGGTCAAGGAACTCATACATGCGATCGCCGCGAAGCGTTACCTTACAGCCTAATGGCATGTTTTCACGAACTTTGAAACCCGCAATGGATTTCTTAGCACGGGTAACGACAGGCTTCTGAGCTGCGATAGCTTCGAGTTCAGAAGCTGCATTTTTCACCTTTTTGGTGTCCAGCACGGCTTTACCAACGCCCATATTAAGCACGATCTTCTCGAGCTTAGGAATTTGCATTGGATTAGTGTAGTTAAACTCGCCTTTAAGAGCGTCTCTAACTTCACTGTTGTAATGTGCTTTTAAGCGTGGCTGTGTCATTTCAACCTCGCCCTATACATCTACTACTTCGCCAGATTTTTTGGCGAAGCGCACTTTACGACCGTCTTCTGTACGATAACCAACACGTGTGGCATCTCCAGATTTAGGATCGATTAGTGCAATATTAGAAATGTGAACGGAAGCTTCTTGCTCGATGATTCCGCCCGGTGATGTCTGGGAAGCAGCTTGGTGCTTTTTCACGACGTTGATACCTTGTACGAGTACACGGTCTTCGTCGCGAAGTACTTTAAGCACTTCGCCCTTTTTTCCCTTGTCGCGACCAGTAGTCATGATGACTTGGTCGCCTTTTTTGATCTTCAACTTTTTGTTCATTACAGCACCTCAGGCGCCAATGACACGATTTTCATGAAGCTGCGCGCACGCAATTCACGAGTAACCGGGCCGAAAATACGGGTACCAATTGGCTCATTTGATTTGTTAATCAATACAGCCGCATTAGTATCGAAGCGGATCGAGGTGCCGTCTTGACGACGGATTTCTTTTGCCGTGCGTACAATCACGGCACGATGAACGTCACCTTTTTTGACTTTGCCACGTGGAATTGCTTCCTTGACAGAGACTTTGATAACGTCACCAATACTGGCGGTTTTACGTTTGGAACCACCAAGCACCTTGATGCACTGTACTCTTCGAGCACCGGAGTTGTCAGCTACTTCGAGCTGAGATTGCATCTGGATCATGGCTATATCCTAAATACTATGCTTCGGTAGAAGCGTCACGGACCAGTTCCCAAGACTTAGTCTTGGAAATTGGACTGCATTCACGAATCTTGACGACATCTCCCGCTTTTACCGCGTTGGTTTCGTCATGAGCGTGATACTTCTTCGAACGCTTAATGAACTTCTTGTAGATCGGGTGCATAACGCGACGTTCTACAAGAACAGTAATGGTCTTGTCGGTCTTATCGCTAACTACGACACCCTGCAACACACGCCGTGGCATTGTGTAAACTCCTTAAGAAGCTGCCTGCAGAGACTGCAGGACAGTTTTGACTCGGGCGATGTCACGGCGAACCTGACGGCACCGAGCCGTGTTTTCAAGTTGACCGCTGGCTTGTTGGAAGCGGAGATTGAACTGCTCTTTGCGCAGTTTAATCATTTCTTCCTTGAGCTCATCAGCCGTTTTAGTACGGAGATCACTTGATTTCATTAGTTCACTCCCTCACCCGGACGAACAACAAATTTCGTCGGAATTGGTAATTTAGCAGAAGCTAGTGAGAATGCCTCACGAGCAACTTCTAAAGGAACACCATCGAGTTCAAAGATGATACGACCAGGTTTAACTCTGGCTGCCCACCACTCAATGTTACCTTTACCTTTACCCTGACGAACCTCAGCAGGTTTTGCTGTTACAGGAACATCTGGGAAAATACGGATCCACAACTTACCGACACGTTTCATATGACGTGTAACGGTACGACGGGCCGCTTCGATTTGGCGGGATGAAACACGACCAGGGGCCATGGCTTTTAGACCAAAGGCACCAAAATTTAATTGGGTACCCCCCTTAGCATTACCGTGTATCCGGCCTTTAAATGCTTTGCGGAACTTAGTCCGCTTAGGCTGTAGCATAGTTCTACTTCCTCAAGCTAAGCTCGTTACGAACGAGCTGCCTGTGAATCCTGAGCTCGTTTATCCATGGCCATTGGGTCATGTTCCATGATCTCGCCTTTGAAGATCCATACCTTCACACCACAAATACCGAATGTGGTGGATGCACGGGACTCAGCGTAATCAACTTCCGCACGCAATGTGTGAAGTGGAACACGGCCTTCACGATACCATTCAGTCCGAGCAATCTCTGCACCACCAAGACGGCCAGCACAGTTAATACGAATACCCTGTGCGCCGAGACGCATAGCGGATTGAACGGAACGTTTCATAGCACGACGAAAAGCCACACGACGTTCTAACTGACTACAGATGTTGTCTGCAACCAATTTCGCATCTATTTCTGGCTTCCGAATCTCTACGATGTTCAGATGGACTTCGCTAGAAGTCAATTTCTGAAGTTCACGACGTAGTTTTTCGATATCCGAACCCTTCTTACCAATCACAACACCCGGACGGGCAGTGTAAATAGTAACGCGGGCTTTTTTAGCTGGACGCTCGATAATGATCCGAGACACACCAGCTTGTTTCAAGCGATTACGCAAGAACTCACGGATGCTTAGATCTTCATGAAGCAATTCAGCATAATCAGAATCCGCAAACCAGCGAGAATCCCAGGTCCGAATGATACCGACACGAAGGCCGATAGGATTAATCTTTTGACCCATTACGCTGTCTCCTCGCGTTCACGGACAACCACTGTCAATTGGCTCCAAGGCTTAAGCAGACGACCAACACGGCCGCGAGCACGAGCACGGAAACGCTTCATGACAAAGCTTTTACCAACGAAAGCCTCAGATACAAAGAGACGATCGACGTCAAGCTGGTGGTTATTTTCAGCATTAGCAATTGCAGACTGAAGTGCTTTTTTCACCTCAATAGCAATACGACGCTTGGAGAAAGTCAGCTCTGCCAAAGCAGATTCTGCTGATTTCCCACGAATGCTAGCCGCAACCAAGTTTAACTTACGTGGTGAAGTGCGAAGGTTGACAGCAATAGCACGAGCTTCATTGTCAGCTAACGCGCGATCACGTTTTGACTTACTCATATTATTTCCTCTTCGCCTTCTTATCTACAGCGTGACCCCAATAGGTACGTGTAGGCGCGAATTCACCGAATTTATGGCCAACCATATTCTCAGTTACTAGAACTGGGATGTGCTTACGGCCGTTGTACACACCAAAAGTCAAACCAACAAACTGTGGCATGATGGTGGAACGACGGGACCATGTCTTAATAATTTCGTTACGACCCGCGCTACGCACGGTCTCAGCCTTCTTTAAAAGATAGGCGTCAACAAACGGGCCTTTCCAAACGGAACGAGCCATATGGCCATCCCCTCACTTAGCGTTTTTGATGACGGCGACGGATAATTAGTCCATCGGTCTTCTTGTTAGAGCGAGTACGTGCACCCTTGGTAGGTTTCCCCCAAGGAGTGACCGGGTGGCGACCACCCGAAGTACGACCTTCACCACCACCGTGCGGGTGGTCCACCGGGTTCATAGCTACACCACGGACCGAAGGACGCTTGCCAAGCCAGCGATTACGCCCAGCTTTACCAAGTTTCTGATTCGAATTGTCCGGGTTAGACACGGATCCAACCGTAGCCATGCATTCGGCGCGTACCATACGTACCTCGCCAGAGTTCAAGCGAATTTGGGCATATCCTGCATCGCGACCAACCAATTGTACATAAGTACCGGCTGAACGAGCAATCTGCCCACCCTTACCAGCCTTTAACTCGACATTGTGGACAATAGTTCCCACAGGAATCGCGCTAAGTGGCATAGCATTACCAGGCTTAACATCAGTTTTAGCGCCAGAAATGACACTATCACCGACCTGCAGGCGCTGAGGAGCCAAGATATAGGCTTGCTCACCATCTGCATATTCGATTAAGGCGATAAACGCCGTACGGTTCGGATCGTACTCAATACGCTGAACTGTACCAGCAACATCAAACTTTGTACGTTTGAAGTCGATAATACGGTACGAACGTTTGTGACCACCGCCGCGACGGCGCATGGTGATCCGACCATTGTTATTACGTCCACCTGATTTTGTAAGGCCTTCTGTCAATTTCTTAACAGGCTTGCCTTTGTAAAGATCAGAGCGATCGATCAGCACCAGGTTTCTTTGACTTGGTGTGACTGGATTAAATGTTTTCAACGCCATCGGATTAAATTCCCGTCGTCACGTCGATGCTGTCCCCGTCGGACAGGGAAACAATAGCCTTCTTGACGTCTGAACGACGACCAGGGCGACCTTTAAAACGTTTGCTTTTGCCTTTAACGCGAAGCGTATTAATCGCTTCAACCTTAACGCCAAACAAACCTTCAATGGCCAAACTGATTTCAGGCTTAGTTGCATCAAGCGGAACTTGGAAGGAAACCTGGTTGTTCTCAGAACCCAGAGTAGCCTTCTCGGTGATGACCGGACGACGGATGATTTCATACATCCGTTCTTTAGAAATGGTCACCGGCTTGGTGTTACGTGCGCGTGCTCTGCTCATTTTAGACGCGCCTCCAGCGCTTCAACAGCATCTTTGGTCAGAACCAGAGTGTCGCGACGCAAGATATCAAATACGTTAGCACCCTGCTGAGGCAGAATGTCAATGCATGGGATATTGCGTGAAGCACGAGCAAAACCTTCATTCACCGTTGCTCCATCGATAACCAGAGCTGAAGACCAACCCAAAGCTGCCAATTTCTTAACGAGAATAGAAGTCTTTGGTTCTTTGACTTCAGTGTTATCCAAAACAATCAACTTACCTTCTGCAACTTTTGCAGAAAGAGCTGTCTTAAGAGCAAGAATACGTACTTTCTTCGGAAGATCGTGTGAGTGATCCTGAACGCGAGGTCCATGAACAATACCACCACCACGGAAGATGTTAGCACGAATAGAACCGTGACGGGCGCCGCCACCTTTCTGATTCTTGATCTTACGGGTTGAGCCGCGAACTTCGCCGCGTTCTTTAACCTTGTGAGTGCCAGCACGACGCTTGGCAAGCTGATAGTTGACCATGCGTGCGAGTAAATCAGCACGTACAGGAAGACCGAAAATAGTTTCGTTCAGTTCAACTTCACCAGCTTTTTTGTTCTCGAGGGATGTAACCGCGATTTTCATGGTTATTGATCCTTCTCTTCAGCTGCAGGCGCATCAGAGCCAGAAGCCTTAAGGCCAGCTGGGAACGGAACACCTTCGGGAAGGGCACGCTTTACAGCATCGGCGATGTACACCCAACCACCCTTAGATCCAGGGATAGCACCCTTGACCAGGATCAGGCCGTTATCACCATCAGTGGCAACAACTTCCAGGTTCTGTGTAGTCACGCGACGGTCACCCATGTGACCAGCCATTTTCTTACCTTTAAACACCTTGCCCGGATCCTGACTGTTACCAGTAGAACCGTGACTACGGTGAGAAACAGATACACCGTGAGTAGCACGAAGACCGCCAAAATTATGACGCTTCATTGCACCAGCAAAACCTTTACCGATAGAAGTCCCGGTAACGTCTACATACTGACCAGCAACAAAGTGGCCTGCATCGAGCTCAACGCCGACTTCCAAAAGGGCATCAGCGGAAACGCGGAATTCTGCAGTGTGTTTTTTAGGAGCAACTTTAGCTTTGGCATAGTGGCCACGCTCAGCTTTACTCACATTTTTCACCTTGGCTACACCAGAGCCAAGCTGAATCGCAGTGTAACCATCCGTATCTTGTGTACGAACAGCAACAACCTGACAACTGTCGAGCTTCAGAACAGTTACCGGAACATCAGTTCCAGATTCTGTGAAGACACGAGACATGCCAAGTTTTTGCGCAATAAGACCAGTACGCATCGCTTAGCCTTTCAGTTTGATCTCGACATCAACGCCAGCCGCTAGATCGAGCTTCATCAGCGCGTCAACGGTTTGCGGTGTCGGCTCGACGATATCGATAAGACGCTTGTGAGTCCGAATCTCGAACTGTTCACGGCTTTTCTTATCAACGTGAGGGCCACGCAATACAGTAAATTTCTCAATGCGAGTCGGAAGTGGTATTGGACCACGAACTTGAGCGCCAGTGCGCTTAGCCGTGCCAACGATCTCAGAGGTCGATTGGTCTAGGACCCTGTGATCATACGCCTTTAGGCGAATTCTAATATTCTGGCTGGACATTATCAGCCACCCTTGATTAACCCGTTCATACCAAATCGATAGAGGAACGCAGTTAACCCCTTTCAGAGTTAATACAGATATTTGTCACATAAAAAAATAGCGACGGTGCGTTCTTTACCAAAACGCACCGCCGCTATCAATGTTTATTTTATTTTTTTTATTTTGAGATGCTTGAAACGACACCAGCACCAACGGTACGGCCGCCTTCACGGATCGCAAAACGTAGACCTTCAGTCATCGCGATTGGTGCGATAAGCTCAACGTCCATAGCAATGTTATCACCAGGCATAACCATTTCTGTGCCTTCTGGCAGAGTAACGATACCGGTAACGTCAGTTGTACGGAAGTAGAACTGTGGACGATAGTTTGTGAAGAATGGTGTGTGACGACCACCTTCTTCTTTCGTCAGAATGTAGGCTTCAGCTTTGAAGTTGGTGTGCGGAGTAATCGTTCCTGGCTTAGCAAGAACCTGACCACGCTCAACGTCTTCACGACCAACACCACGGATAAGAGCACCGATGTTATCGCCAGCCTCACCCTGATCAAGAAGCTTACGGAACATCTCAACACCAGTACAAGTGGTTTTCTGAGTGTCACGGATACCAACGATCTCGATCTCTTCACCAACCTTAACAACACCTGTCTCAACACGACCGGTTACAACTGTACCACGACCGGAAATTGAGAACACGTCTTCGATAGGCATTAGGAATGACTGATCAACTGGACGCTCTGGCTGTGGGATAGCGGCATCAACGGCAGCCATCAGCTCAAGAATTTTCTCTTTACCGATGTTGTCGTCACGACCTTCTAGAGCTGCAAGAGCTGAACCAGCTACGATCGGAAGATCATCGCCTGGGAAGTCGTAAGAAGATAGAAGCTCACGGATTTCCATTTCAACGAGCTCGAGAAGCTCTTCGTCGTCAACCTGATCAACTTTGTTCAAGAAAACAACAAGTGCTGGAACACCAACCTGACGGGCAAGCAAGATGTGCTCACGTGTCTGTGGCATTGGACCATCAGCTGCGTTAACAACCAAGATAGCGCCATCCATCTGCGCAGCACCAGTGATCATGTTCTTAACATAATCGGCGTGGCCTGGGCAATCAACGTGCGCATAGTGACGTGCTTCTGTTTCATACTCAACGTGAGCAGTAGAAATGGTGATACCACGGGCACGCTCTTCAGGTGCTTTATCGATATCTGCAAAATCAGTCGCTTCGCCACCACTTGCTTCTGCCAATACTTTCGTAATCGCAGCAGTAAGAGTTGTCTTACCGTGGTCAACGTGACCAATAGTACCTACGTTACAATGCGGTTTCGTCCGCTCAAACTTTTCCTTAGCCATCGGCTATAACTCCTATTTTAGTCTTTTAAGAGGCCGTTAAGCCAGTTTTGCCACTACTTCATCAGCTACCGCTTTCGGTACCTGTTCATAGTGATCGAAGACCATTGAATATTGTGCACGACCCTGGCTCATTGAGCGCAGGTTATTAACGTAACCAAACATGTTTGCCAAAGGCACCATTGCGTTGATCACCTGAGCGTTACCGCGTGCATCCATGCCCTGAACTTGACCGCGACGGCTGTTCAGATCACCAATGATATCACCCATGTACTCATCAGGAGTAACAACTTCCACCTTCATGACAGGCTCAAGAAGAACGGAACCGCCCTTCGGGATACCTTCACGGAAAGCCGCTTTAGCAGCGATTTCAAAGGCAAGTACTGATGAATCGACATCGTGGCTAGCACCATCAAGCAGCGTAGCTTTGTAATCGATCATCGGGAAACCCGCGATCACACCAGCATCGTTAGACTGTGTAAGTCCTTTTTCAACACCAGGGATGTATTCACGAGGAACAGAACCACCAACAATTTTGCTTTCGAATTCGAAACCTGAACCAGGCTCCAAAGGCTCAAATGCAATCTTGATACGCGCAAACTGACCAGAACCACCAGACTGTTTCTTATGCGTGTAATCGATTTCACATGCACGTGTAATCGTTTCACGATAAGCAACCTGTGGAGCACCAACGTTCGCTTCAACTTTAAACTCGCGACGCATACGGTCGACAAGAATATCAAGGTGAAGTTCGCCCATACCCTTAATTACAGTTTGGCCACTTTCGTTATCAGAAGATACACGGAAAGAAGGATCTTCCTGAGCCAAACGATTAAGAGCTAGGCCCATTTTTTCTTGGTCAGCTTTTGTTTTTGGTTCAACAGCAACTTCGATAACAGGCTCTGGGAATTCCATACGCTCAAGAATAATTGGCTTGAGGTTATCACAGAGAGTGTCACCAGTTGTTGTATCCTTAAGACCGGCAATCGCAACGATATCACCAGCGCGAGCTTCTTTAACATCTTCGCGGCTGTTTGCGTGCATTTGCAGCATACGGCCGATACGTTCGCGCTTACCCTTAACAGAGTTTGTGATCTGAGTACCTGTTTCGAGGATACCAGAATAAACACGTACGAAAGTCAAAGAACCCACGAATGGATCCGTCATGATTTTGAAAGCCAGAGCAGAAGCTGGTACGTCGTCTTTTGTCGGACGGGTGTCTTCTTTCTCTGTATCAGGGTGAACACCCTGAACATCTTCAACATCAAGCGGAGATGGCATGAAGTCAATCACAGCATCAAGCAAAGGTTGAACACCTTTGTTTTTGAAAGCCGTACCATTGAGAACAGGAACGAAAGCCAGGTTCATTGTACCTGTACGGATACAACGTTTCAGCGTTTCCATATCAGGCTCATTGCCTTCTAGGTACGCTTCCATAACGGCTTCGTCTTGCTCAACAGCAAGTTCCATCATCTTTTCACGGTACTCATTGGCTTTATCAACCAAATCTGCAGGAATTTCTTCCTCGTCATAGTTTGCTCCCATGCTTTCGTCATTCCAGACGATAGCTTTCATTTTGAGCAAATCAATAACGCCTTTGTATTCTGCTTCTGCACCAATCGGCAGCTGAAGAACCATAGGGGTTGCAGCTAGACGAGTAACCATCATATCGACACAGCGATAAAAATCTGCGCCAGTACGGTCCATCTTATTGACGAAACACATACGAGGAACAGCGTATTTATCAGCCTGACGCCAAACAGTCTCTGATTGAGGCTCAACACCAGCAACCGAGTCAAAGACAGCCACAGCACCATCGAGAACACGCAGAGAACGTTCTACTTCAATAGTGAAGTCAACGTGACCAGGCGTATCAATGATGTTGATCCGATGATCATTCCAGAAACAGGTTGTTGCAGCTGAGGTAATTGTAATACCACGCTCTTGCTCCTGCTCCATCCAGTCCATAGTCGCATTACCGTCGTGAACCTCACCAATTTTGTGAGAAACACCCGTATAATACAAAATACGTTCTGTAGTCGTTGTTTTACCAGCATCAATGTGTGCCATGATACCAATATTACGATACCGCTCAAGCGGGGTCGTCCGAGACATAACGATGACCTTTTTAAATTACCAACGGTAGTGAGAAAAGGCTTTGTTAGCCTCTGCCATTTTATGCGTGTCTTCACGCTTTTTAACAGCAGCACCGCGGTTGTTTGCAGCGTCCATTAGCTCATTAGCTAGGCGGTCAATCATTGTGTTTTCGGAACGCTTACGCGCTGCACCGATTAACCAACGAATAGCAAGTGCTTGCGCACGGACAGAGCGAACTTCAACAGGTACCTGATAAGTTGCACCACCAACACGGCGGGAGCGAACTTCCAGATCCGGACGAACATTACCTAGCGCTTCATGAAAAACAGAGATTGTATCTTCTGTCTTATTACGCTCAGCGACGCGATCTAACGCACCGTAAACGATGTTTTCAGCGACTGCTTTTTTACCGTCAAGCATTAGGCAGTTCATAAATTTACTTAGCGTGACATCTCCAAACTTTGGGTCTGGTAAGATTTCACGCTTCTCAGCTCTATGGCGACGAGACATGGTAGATCCTTTGCCTTACTTCGGACGCTTCGCGCCGTATTTTGAACGACGTTGGCGACGATCTTTGACACCCTGGGTATCCAGAGTACCACGAATTACGTGATAACGAACACCAGGCAAA
This sequence comes from Kiloniella sp., assembly GCF_965205715.1. Classification (GTDB taxonomy): domain Bacteria; phylum Pseudomonadota; class Alphaproteobacteria; order Kiloniellales; family Kiloniellaceae; genus Kiloniella. The sequence continues at coordinate 207,853 of NZ_CBDBHW010000006.1, forward strand.
TCCTTCACACGACCGCCGCGAATCATCACGACAGAGTGCTCTTGAAGGTTATGACCTTCGCCTGGAATGTAACTAGTAACTTCAAACCCGTTGGTAAGACGCACACGTGCGACTTTACGAAGAGCGGAGTTAGGTTTTTTTGGCGTCGTGGTATAAACACGAGTACATACGCCACGTTTTTGTGGGCATGATTCTAGCGCCGGTACTTTGGTCCGTTTAAACGGCGTTTTGCGCGGATTACGGATCAATTGGTTAATTGTAGGCATCAGGCAATCCTTAAAGCCAGTATTTACAGTACTAATTGTCACGCGGTGGATAATATCGTCCCGCGGACAGCTCATCCTGTGTAACAGCTAGAAAACTAACGTTTCGAGTCTTTTGCTCACACCTGACGGCAGGAGCTAAATTCCCGAAAGTGGGCGCATACTATTGTCGCGTCCACCAACCGTCAAGCCTTGCAATGAATTTTTGACGGTTCTTATAAAATCCCGGTCCAGAAACGCAGTTTACTGCGGTTCTGGACCGGACTTTTTATTCTCTACCCTAAGAAGTAAATTACTCCGCAGGGGTCTGCTCACTAGGGAGGCTAGAGTCGATAGCCTCATTTGCTGCGGCATCTCGAGACGCTGCAATCAATTGATCCTGTTCTTCTGCAAGTTTTTTAACTCGCTTCATCACAGCACCAGTACCTGCAGGTATCAAGCGACCAACAATAACGTTCTCTTTCAGACCGATCAGCGTATCCATTTTACCATGGGTCGCAGCCTCAGTCAGAACACGAGTTGTTTCTTGGAACGAAGCAGCAGAAATGAAAGATCTCGTTTGCAGACTAGCCTTCGTAATCCCTTGCAGGATTGGACGACCAGTGGCAACGCGTCCACCTTCCTTAATTGCTTTTTCGTTTTCTTCCGCGAACTCTTCACGGTCAGCAGTTTCCCCAACCAAGAAGGTTGTGTCACCACCATCCATAATTTCAATTTTCTGCAACATCTGACGGATGATCACTTCGATATGTTTATCGTTGATCTTCACGCCTTGCAGACGATAGACGCTCTGAACTTCATTGATCAGGTAATCAGCCAAAGCTTCAACACCCAACACATCCAGAATATCATGTAGAACCAGGCTACCATCCATCAAGAGATCACCAACTTCTACGGTGTCACCTTCTTGAACAGCTAGATGCTTGCCTTTTGGAAGCATATATTCACGTGGCTCAATTGTTTCATCATCTGGACGGACGATAATACGACGCTTTGCCTTATAGTCCTTACCGTACTCAACACGACCAGCGATATCTGCCATGACAGCAAAATCTTTTGGCTTACGCGCTTCGAACAGTTCAGCCACACGAGGTAGACCACCCGTAATATCACGTGTTTTAGAACCTTCGCGAGGAATACGAGCCAAGACATCACCTGCCTTAACTGGTGTACCAGGTTCCACAGAAAGAATAGAGCCAACTGACAAGAAGTATCTAGCTTCCATATCATTGTCGAGTAGTACCACCTCACCGTCGGCATCACGTAGAGTGATACGAGGCTTCAGGTCTGTTCCCTTAGAAGCTTGCTTCCACTCGACGACTTCGCGGCTGGAAATACCTGTTGTTTCGTCAACAACTTCACGCATAGAAACGCCGTCAACGAGATCAACAAAGTTAGCCAAACCTTCTTTTTCAGAAATAATTGGAATCGTATAAGGATCCCATTCAGCCAGCTTTTGCCCCTTCTCACATGCGCCACCTTCATCAACCAGCAATTTGGTACCATACTGAAGACGGTGACGTGCACGCTCGCGATTATTTTCGTCGCGAATGATAAGCTCCTGACTACGTCCCATCACAATAGGAAGACCGTCAGAATTCATAACCACGTTACGGTTTTTAATATGAATAGTACCGGAAAGCGATGCTTCGATAGAAGATTGCTCTGAACCACCCTGCGCAGCACCACCGATGTGGAAGGTACGCATTGTTAGCTGTGTACCAGGCTCACCGATTGACTGAGCAGCAATAACACCGACAGCTTCACCTGTGTAAACCTTCGTACCGCGAGACAGATCACGACCATAACATTGTGCACAAACACCGTTCTTTGATTTACAAAGAAGTGGTGAACGAACATGAATAGTATCGAGACCAGACCGGTCAATCTCATCCAAGTGTTCTTCAGAAATGATTTCACCAGCGGATACGATCACATCTTTGGTCAATGGGCTTACAAGATCATCAATTGTTGTACGACCAAGTAGGCGCTCACTCAGAGAAGCAATAACTTCACCACCATCAATAACCGCAGAAATCTGCATACCAATATCGGTACCACAGTCTTCTTCGTTAATGATAGCATCCTGGGCAACGTCAACGAGACGACGCGTTAGATAACCAGAGTTAGCCGTTTTAAGAGCCGTATCAGCAAGACCTTTACGCGCACCGTGCGTAGAGTTGAAGTACTCAAGAACGGTCAGACCTTCTTTAAAGTTGGAAATAATTGGTGTTTCAATGATCGAACCATCCGGTTTCGCCATCAAACCACGCATACCCGCCAACTGTTTGATCTGCGCTGCAGAACCACGCGCACCAGAGTGAGCCATCATGTAAACAGAGTTAACATCACGACCTTGAGATGCACCAATGACTTTCATCATTTCATCAGCAACACGATCAGAACACTGAGCCCAGATATCAACAACTTTGTTGTATTTCTCACCACGAGTAATCAAACCATCGAGATACTGTTGCTCAAATTCTTTAACCTGAACTTGCGCCTCTTCGATCAGCTCTTCTTTTGCATCTGGAATACGCATATCGTCTTTACCAAACGAAATACCAGCCATACACGCGTGAGTAAAACCAAGCTTCATGATTTTATCACAGAAGATTACAGTCTCTTTCTGACCACAGTGACGATAAACCATATCAATGATTTCGGAAACTTCACGCTTTGGAAGCAAACGGTTAAGCATTGTGAAAGGAAGCTTTGGATGACGAGGATACAACTCGGCTAGCTTCATTCTTCCTGGTGTCGTCTCTTCAAGAGTAGAGATCGGATTACCATCAGCATCGACAGTATGATAGCGAGCAGTGATTTTTGTATGCAGTGAAATCACTTTATTGTTCAGCGCATGGTCAATCTCGGCCATGTCGCCAAACGCCATACCTTCGCCCGGCTCACCTTCCATCATCATGGAAAGATAGTAGATACCAAGGACAATATCCTGTGACGGAACGATAATCGGCTTACCATTCGCAGGAGACAGAATGTTGTTAGTAGACATCATCAACACACGCGCTTCGAGCTGAGCTTCCAGAGAAAGCGGCACGTGCACAGCCATTTGGTCACCATCAAAATCGGCGTTAAAGGCAGTACAAACAAGCGGGTGAAGCTGAATAGCCTTACCTTCAATCAGTGTAGGCTCGAAAGCTTGGATACCAAGACGGTGAAGTGTCGGAGCACGGTTAAGCATAACCGGGTGCTCACGGATAACTTCCTCGAGGATATCCCAAACCTCTGGACGGGTTTTCTCTACCATACGCTTCGCAGCTTTAATGGTCGTCGCCATGCCATAGAGTTCTAGTTTCGAATAGATAAACGGCTTAAACAATTCAAGCGCCATCTTCTTCGGCAAACCACACTGATGTAGTTTCAACTCCGGTCCAACAACGATCACGGAACGTCCGGAATAATCGACACGCTTACCGAGAAGGTTTTGACGGAAACGACCCTGCTTACCTTTAAGCATGTCTGAAAGTGATTTCAGAGGACGCTTATTCGCACCTGTAATAACGCGTCCACGACGACCGTTATCGAACAATGCGTCAACGGATTCCTGAAGCATACGTTTTTCGTTACGTACGATGATATCAGGTGCGCGAAGCTCAATCAGACGTTTCAGGCGATTGTTACGGTTAATTACACGACGATATAGATCGTTCAAATCAGAAGTCGCAAAACGACCGCCATCCAATGGAACCAACGGACGAAGTTCTGGTGGAATAACCGGAACAACATCGAGGATCATCCATTCCGGACGAGAACCAGATTCTAGGAAAGCTTCAACAATTTTAAGACGCTTAACCAGCTTCTTGCGTTTTGCTTCTGAATTGGTATCGCGCAATTCCTGACGGATATCGTCTTTTTCTTCTTCAAGATCGAGGCTGCCAAGGATATCTTTGATTGCTTCAGCACCAATTTTGGCTGTGAAAGCATCATCCCCGTATTCGTCCTGCGCATCCATGAACTCTTCTTCAGAAAGCAACTGATGCTGCTTCATCGGAGTAAGGCCAGGCTCAACAACAACGAAATTCTCGAAATAGAGAATACGCTCGAGATCTTTCAAAGGCATATCAACCAATAGGCCGATACGACTAGGAAGGGATTTCAAGAACCAGATATGCGCGACAGGACTAGCCAACTCAATATGGCCCATACGTTCGCGACGTACCTTGGAAAGAGTAACTTCAACACCACATTTTTCACAAATGATGCCGCGATACTTCATACGTTTGTATTTACCGCACAAGCATTCGTAATCTTTGATTGGGCCAAAGATACGTGCGCAGAACAGACCGTCGCGCTCAGGCTTGAAAGTACGGTAGTTGATGGTTTCTGGCTTTTTGATTTCGCCAAATGACCACGACCGGATCCGCTCAGGGCTCGCAATAGCGATCCTGATCTGATCAAATGTCGCAGGGCCACTAGTTTGGCCGAAAAGGTTCATCAACTCATTGGACATCGGTGTCTCCCGACAAAATTTTATTCTCTAAACCCTTAACGTTTGAAACCGGGGCCTTTCGGCCCCGGATATCAAGCATCACTTTGTGTCAATTCCACATTCAGACCAAGGGAACGAAGTTCCTTGACCAAAACGTTAAAGGACTCAGGAATACCTGCTTCGAAGTTTTCGTCGCCTTTGACGATAGCTTCATAAACTTTAGTACGCCCTGACACATCATCAGATTTAACAGTCAGCATTTCTTGCAACGTGTAAGCGGCACCGTAAGCTTCAAGTGCCCAAACCTCCATCTCACCGAAACGCTGTCCACCAAACTGAGCTTTACCGCCCAATGGCTGCTGCGTAACAAGAGAGTAAGGCCCAATAGAACGAGCATGGATCTTATCATCGACAAGGTGATGCAATTTCAACATGTAGATATAACCAACGGTTACACTACGGTCGAATTGTTCACCGGTACGACCATCAATGAGACGAACCTGACCAGAGCTATCGAGGCCAGCTTTAACCAGCATATCGACAACGTCTTTTTCTTTGGCACCATCAAATACTGGCGTAGCAATTGGAACACCGTTACGAAGGTTGTAACCGAGTTCATCCAGCTCATCAGTATTCATATCTACGATGTCGTTGTTATAGTCTTTTTCACCATAGACATCGAGCAACTTAGATTTAAGGTTGTCGTACTCACCTGTACGACGGGCATCAATTGCCATGTCACCAATTTGGTGACCAAGACCACGACATGCCCAACCTAGATGGGTTTCAAGGATCTGACCAACGTTCATACGTGATGGAACACCAAGTGGGTTCAACACGATATCAACTGGAGTGCCATCTTCGGTATAAGGCATATCTTCCACAGGCATAATGCGAGAGATAACACCTTTGTTTCCGTGACGACCAGCCATCTTATCACCAGGCTGAAGCTTACGCTTAACGGCAACGAAGACTTTAACCATCTTCATAACACCAGGAAGCAGCTCATCACCACGCTGAAGCTTTTGTACTTTGTCATCAAAACGCTTCGTCAGTTCGTCGATAGAGTCTTCAAACTGTTTATTCAGCGCTTCGATTTCAGTCTGAGCACCATCGTCTTCGACAGCAATTTGACGCCACTGACCAGGAGTGAAGTCAGCCAGAAGAGCATCATCAATACTCACACCAGTTGGCATTCCCTTAGGTCCGGTAACAACAACGTTGCCAGAAACGAATTCTTTCAGACGGTCATAGAAACTACGTTCTAGAATTCCGCGCTCATCATCGCGGTCTTTCGCCAGGTGTTCAATCTCAAGGCGTTCGATAGCAAGTTCACGTTCATCTTTCTCAACGCCACGGCGAGAGAAAACACGAACATCAACAACAGTACCAACACCCCCAGGTGGAACACGCAGGGAAGTATCACGAACGTCGGAAGCTTTCTCACCAAAGATTGCCCGAAGAAGTTTCTCTTCCGGTGTCATTGGAGATTCACCTTTTGGTGTCACCTTACCAACGAGGATGTCACCGGGAAGAACTTCAGCACCGATGTAAACCATACCGGCTTCATCAAGGTTGCGAAGGGCATCTTCACCTACGTTTGGAATATCGCGAGTGATTTCTTCCTGACCAAGTTTGGTATCACGCGCCATGACTTCATAAGCTTCGATATGGATCGAAGTAAAGACGTCATCACGAACGATACGCTCAGAAATCAGGATTGAATCCTCATAGTTGTAACCATTCCATGGCATAAACGCCACGAGCACGTTACGACCAAGAGCGAGTTCACCAAGATCCGTAGATGGGCCATCAGCCATGATATCGCCACGACCAACACGGTCACCAACTTTTACCAACGGACGTTGGTTGATACATGTGCCTTGGTTTGAACGCTGGAACTTAGACAGGTTGTAAATATCAACCGCACCCTCACCCGTTGACATGTCATCACGGACACGAACAACGATACGAGTAGCATCGACCTGATCGACAACACCACCACGACGGGCAGAAATTGACACACCAGAATCCTGTGCAACACGTGGCTCCATACCTGTTCCAACGAACGGAGCTTCTGCTTTAAGCAGAGGAACCGCCTGACGTTGCATGTTCGACCCCATAAGGGCACGGTTCGCATCATCGTTTTCCAGGAACGGGATCAAGGCAGCAGCAACTGATACCAGCTGTTTAGGCGACACATCGATCAAATTGATTTCAGAGCTTCGCGAAACGAAGTAATCGCCGCTCTTACGACAAGAAATCAGCTCTTCAACGAATGTATTGTCGTCATTTAACGTCGCATTCGCCTCAGCAATTGTATAGCGACCTTCTTCGATCGCGCTAAGGTAAATAACATCGTCAGTTACAACACCATCAACAACTTTACGATATGGGCTTTCGATGAAACCGTATGGGTTCACACGAGCAAATGTCGCAAGGGAGTTAATCAGACCAATATTTGGTCCCTCCGGTGTTTCAATCGGACAAATACGACCATAGTGAGTTGGGTGAACATCACGTACCTCAAAACCAGCACGCTCACGAGTCAAACCGCCAGGGCCCAATGCAGAAACACGACGCTTATGCGTAATTTCTGAAAGAGGATTGGTTTGGTCCATAAACTGTGAAAGCTGGGAAGAGCCAAAGAACTCACGTACAGCAGCAGCAACAGGTTTCGCATTGATCAAATCATGCGGCATGACCGTATCGATTTCAACAGAGCTCATACGCTCTTTGATCGCACGTTCCATACGGAGCAGACCAACACGGAACTGATTTTCCATCAACTCACCAACGGAGCGGACACGACGGTTACCAAGGTGATCAATATCATCGATCTCACCTTTACCATCTTTCAGTTCACAAAGAATTTTCACGATTGCTAGAATGTCTTCGCGACGCAGGATACGAACTTGATCGTCGGTCTCAAATTCGAGACGGGCATTCATTTTCACACGACCAACAGAAGACAGATCATAACGCTCTGAATCAAAGAACAAGCCATGGAACATCTTTTCCGCAGCTTCCAGGGTCGGTGGCTCGCCAGGACGCATCACACGGTAGATGTCTAATAACGCATCTTCACGTGTAGCGTTTTTATCAGCAGCCAGTGTGTTACGAATATAAGGGCCAACCTTAACGTTATCGATACCCAGGGTATCAATTTCAGTCAGACCAGTAGCAGCAAGAGCATCAAGAAGTTCATCCGTAATCTCTTCACCAGCTTCGCAGATAACCTCACCGGTCGTTGCATTGATATGATCGTTAGCGATAAAGGATCCGAACAGATCTTCGCTTGGTACGAAAATATCAGTCAAACCACCATCGACCAATTTACGAATGGCGCGTGGAGTTAACTTTGTGCCTGCTTCAACAGCAACATCACCAGTTTTAGCATCGACTAGATCATTTGTAAGCTTAACGCCTTTCATAGCGTCCGCATCAAATGGTCTCATCCAACCGTTGCCAGTTTTCTGATAAGAAACTGTGTCGTAGAAGAAATTCAACAGATCCTCAGGGGACATACCCCGAGCTTCTTGAGGATCCAAAACTTCATTTGCTTCGCTCAACTCAGCACGACGTTTCGCAGTTTCCTCGTTATCCAAGGCGAGCAACAATGTTGTCGCAGGAAGTTTACGACGGCGATCAATGCGAACGTAAGCTAAATCTTTAGCATCAAATTCAAGATCGAGCCATGAGCCACGATAAGGAATGACGCGAGCAGCAAATAGGAATTTACCAGAAGAGTGCGTTTTACCACGGTCATGGTCGAAGAACACACCAGGGCTACGGTGCATCTGTGAAACGATAACACGCTCGGTGCCGTTTACCACAAATGTGCCGTACCGTGTCATCATCGGCAGATCACCCATGTAAACATCTTGCTCTTTGATGTCACGGATTGACCTCGCGCCGGTATCTTCGTCTACGTCCCAAACTACAAGTCTCAAAGTAACTTTGAGCGGAGCTGCGTAGGTAATGCCACGTTGTTGGCACTCTTCTACGTCAAATTTAGGTTGTTCCAGCTCGTAGCGCAGAAACTGCAGTTCAGACTTTTCAGCAAAATCTTTAATCGAGAAAATCGATTCAAAAACTTCCTGAAGTCCGGTAGTTTTGCGCTCAGAAGCAGGAACGCCTACCTGTAGGAACTGATCGTAAGAAGCTTTCTGAACTTCGATTAAATTCGGCATAGTGCTCACTTCCGTGATATGCCCGAAGTCCTTGCGAATGCGCTTGCGACCCGTAAACGATCTCGCCATGTCAGTAACGTCCTCGTCCCATTGGGTGTTGACGAAAGGGAGGCTCCCTAACGCCAAATATTATCTCAAAAATCACTGATAAATTATCTTTTCTAGAACAGACAAATATATCAGTTTGAGGGTTAATTTACACCTAACCCCTTAAAGGCGCAGAAAACCGGCGCGACACACAGCATTAGCTGTGTACCGGCCGGGTTCTCTAAAACTGGTAGTGACGCAAAATCAAGATTACTTGACTTCTACAGTAGCGCCAGCTGCTTCCAGTTTACCTTTGATCTCGTCAGCTTCGTCTTTAGCAACACCTTCTTTAACAGCTTTAGGTGCGCTTTCAACCAAGTCTTTCGCTTCTTTCAGACCGAGGCCTGTAATAGCGCGAACTTCTTTAATGACGTTGATTTTCTTTTCGCCAACAGCGGCAAGAACAACATCAAATTCTGTCTGAGCTTCAGCAGCACCGCCGGCATCACCGCCAGCAGCTGCAGCAACAGCTACAGGAGCAGCGGCAGAAACGCCCCAGTGCTCTTCTAGCTTTTTAGAAAGTTCAGCAGCTTCTAGAACAGTCAGTTTAGACAGTTCTTCAACCAATTTATCAAGATCAGCCATAATAATTCGTATCCTCTAAAGGCTTGAACAGAGAAAATTTAACAAAACCGTTAAGCAGCTTCGCCTTGAGACCCGTAGGCACCAAATACGCGTGCTAGCTGACCAGCCGGAGCTTGCGTAACACCTGCAACTTTAGTAGCAGGCGCCTGCAATAGGCCAACCAGTTTGCCGCGTAGTTCGTCGAGTGATGGAAGTGAAGCAAGAGCCTTAACGCCATCAGCATTAAGGATTGTGTCACCCATTGCACCACCGACAATAGTCAGCTTCTCGTTCTTCTTGGCGAACTCGACGCAGACTTTAGCCGCTGCAATTGGATCAACAGATGTCGTAACAGCTGTTGGTCCAGTGAACAGTGGCTTCAGTGCCTCAAATTTCGTGCCGTCAAGAGCAATTTTCGCCAGCCGGTTTTTCGCAACTTTGTAGCTAGCGCCAACATCCCGTGCGCCTGAGCGCAATTCGGAAACTTCTGAAACTGTCAGGCCGGATTGTTGAGTAACAACAACCAAACCGGAGTCGTCGAAGACTTCCTTAAGGAAACTGACGAGCTGTTCTTTCTGTGTACGATCCACGGTAGCTCCGCTCGTTTTTGATTCGTCCCAAATGGAATCGAATCGATTTGCACGAGAACCTCTCATCACCAGAGAGATTCGGTTCGCCTGTCCTGGAAGTTCAAGCCTTACACACCGGAGGACCCGATGTGTCTACAACTCGCTTCCCGTCTATGTAGGCCCCTAAAGGACTTAAGCCTCACTTACGCGAAACACCCACAGTCTTGGACAGGTTGCAACGAAATCCGAAAATTTCGCTGCAGGAACAGCGGAAGAATAAATTCCCCCGCTGAGTGATGCCCTAATACACCAAAAATTTCACTACGTACAGAGATTACTCTGCAGCAGTAGAAGAAATTTCCAGTTTAACGCCCGGACCCATCGTAGATGAGATCGAAATGCGTTTTACATATGTACCTTTTGCACCGGTAGGCTTTGCTTTGTTGATCGCACCAACGAACGCGCGAACGTTCTCAGAAAGCTGATCTTCACCAAAGCTAAGTTTACCAATACCAGCGTGAATAATACCGGCTTTTTCAGCGCGGAATTCAACCTGACCGGATTTAGCAGCTTCAACAGCGCCTTTCACATCAGGAGTAACCGTACCGAGTTTTGGGTTAGGCATAAGGCCACGAGGACCAAGCACTTTACCCAAACGACCCACTACAGCCATCATGTCTGGAGTAGCGATCACACGATCGAAATCCATCTCGCCGCCTTGGATCTTTTCCATAAGATCTTCAGCACCAACAATTTCTGCACCAGCTTCTTTAGCTTCGTCAGCTTTTGCATCGCGAGCAAAAACAGCAACACGAACAGATTTACCAGTACCGTGTGGCAACGGAACAACGCCACGAACGTTCTGATCAGCATGACGCGGGTCAATGCCCAGGTTCATTGCAATCTCAAGTGTTTCGTCGAATTTTGTTTTAGTCGCAGCCTTGATGAGCTTTACAGCTTCGTCGAGGTTGTAAGACTTTTCACGGTCAAGACCTTCATAGGCGCTTGCAATACGCTTACCTTTTTTCGCCATGATCTTATCCCTTCACTTCCAAGCCCATGGAGCGCGCAGTACCCTTAATAATAAGGCTGGCAGCATCCAGGTCGTTTGCGTTCAGATCAACCATTTTGGTCTGCGCGATTTCACGAACCTGATCCATAGTTACAGAACCAACAAAAGCCTTACCGGTTTCGGAAGCCCCTTTAGCCAGACCAGCAGCTTTTTTCAAGAAATAGCTAGCAGGAGGCGTTTTGGTTACGAAAGAGAAAGAACGGTCACTGTAAGCAGTAATGATAACAGGAGTAGGAGTATTTTTCTCCACATCACCTGTAGCAGCATTAAAAGCCTTACAGAATTCCATGATATTTAGGCCACGTTGACCAAGCGCTGGACCTACTGGCGGTGATGGATTAGCAGCACCGGCAGGGATCTCAAGCTTGATATAGCCTGCGATTTTCTTTGCCATTGATTTACCCTCTTACAAATGGGTGCGCGGTATGGCTATGGCAGGCCCACCGCACTAAAGAACGGACGTAATTAGATACGTCCGTCACACGAAAACAGAAAAAGAATTACTGCTTTTCTACCTGTTCATATTCCAACTCAACCGGAGTGGAGCGTCCGAAGATAGAAACAGCAACTTTGAGGCGGGCTTTTTCTTCATCAACATCTTCAACAACACCGTTGAAAGAAGCAAACGGACCGTCCGTAACACGAACAGTTTCACCAACCTCGAATATAACAGATGGACGTGGACGATCGACACCCTCTTGGACCTGCTGCAGCATAGCTTGCGCTTCCCGCTCGGATATCGGTAGTGGACGCCCTTTTCCACCAAGAAAACCTGTGACTTTTGGTGTATCTTTTACCAGGTGCCAGCTTTCATCAGTCAGGTCCATTTTGACCATCACATAACCTGGGAAAAACTTGCGCTCAGCATTAATACGTTGACCACGACGCATTTCTACAACTTCTTCAGTAGGAACTAAAACTTCCTCGAAGCGCTCTTCCATGCCTTTTTTAGCAGCCTGCTCTTTAATAGATTCAGCAACCTTCTTTTCAAATCCGGAATACACATGGATTACATACCAACGAGCAGCCATGATTTTATCCTCCCAGACCTAAAACGAGTTTCACACCCTGGTTTAGCACAAGGTCGACGAGGAAGAAAAATATCGCTGTAAGAGTAACCATTACGAATACCATACCAGTGGTAACCAATGTCTCCTTACGCGTCGGCCAAGTAACCTTACTCAGTTCCTGACGAAATTCTTTCATGAGCTGACCTGGGTTGGTCTTTGCCATTCCTAAACGCCTTTGACTTAGTGCCCAACTACGGGGCAGATCTATACGAACTACTTTAGTTATACACCGTTTTACATCAAGATATAAGAACGATTGCCAACTAGACCAAAACCCAGCTTACGCTGGGTTTGAAGTGGCAGGAGAGGAGGGACTCGAACCCACAACCCCCGGTTTTGGAGACCGGTGCTCTACCAATTGAGCTACTCTCCTACATTATGTCGCTGAAACTGAGTGAATCGATTAACAATCAATCAGCTGACGAGGCGTTCTAGCAGGACGCCTCGTCGCTATCAACGTTTTATTTTTTTTATTTTGAGATGCTTGAAACGACACCAGCACCAACGGTACGGCCGCCTTCACGGATCGCAAAACGTAGACCTTCAGTCATCGCGATTGGTGCGATAAGCTCAACGTCCATAGCAATGTTATCACCAGGCATAACCATTTCTGTGCCTTCTGGCAGAGTAACGATACCGGTAACGTCAGTTGTACGGAAGTAGAACTGTGGACGATAGTTTGTGAAGAATGGTGTGTGACGACCACCTTCTTCTTTCGTCAGAATGTAGGCTTCAGCTTTGAAGTTGGTGTGCGGAGTAATCGTTCCTGGCTTAGCAAGAACCTGACCACGCTCAACGTCTTCACGACCAACACCACGGATAAGAGCACCGATGTTATCGCCAGCTTCACCCTGATCAAGAAGCTTACGGAACATCTCAACACCAGTACAAGTGGTTTTCTGAGTGTCACGAATACCAACGATCTCGATCTCTTCACCAACCTTAACAACACCTGTCTCAACACGACCGGTTACAACTGTACCACGACCGGAAATTGAGAACACGTCCTCGATAGGCATTAGGAATGACTGATCAACTGGACGCTCTGGCTGTGGGATAGCGGCATCAACGGCAGCCATCAGCTCAAGAATTTTCTCTTTACCGATGTTGTCGTCACGACCTTCTAGAGCTGCAAGAGCTGAACCAGCTACGATCGGAAGATCATCGCCTGGGAAGTCGTAAGAAGATAGAAGCTCACGGATTTCCATTTCAACGAGCTCGAGAAGCTCTTCGTCGTCAACCTGATCAACTTTGTTCAAGAAAACAACAAGTGCTGGAACACCAACCTGACGGGCAAGCAAGATGTGCTCACGTGTCTGTGGCATTGGACCATCAGCTGCGTTAACAACCAAGATAGCGCCATCCATCTGCGCAGCACCAGTGATCATGTTCTTAACATAATCGGCGTGGCCTGGGCAATCAACGTGCGCATAGTGACGTGCTTCTGTTTCATACTCAACGTGAGCAGTAGAAATGGTGATACCACGGGCACGCTCTTCAGGTGCTTTATCGATATCTGCAAAATCAGTCGCTTCGCCACCACTTGCTTCTGCCAATACTTTCGTAATCGCAGCAGTAAGAGTTGTCTTACCGTGGTCAACGTGACCAATAGTACCTACGTTACAATGCGGTTTCGTCCGCTCAAACTTTTCCTTAGCCATCTCGCCTAATTCCAGTTCCGATGGACGACCACGCGTCCTTAGCTCAAATACATTAAAAGCCCGCACTTAAAAGCATGCGAGCTTCGGGGAATAATAATTGGAGCGGGTGGGGGGAATCGAACCCCCATAACTAGCTTGGAAGGCTAGGGCTTTACCACTAAGCTACACCCGCATACATCGCGGCACCTAATTTTGCTTGAAACTGAAAGCGGATGGTGGAGGGAGTTGGATTCGAACCAACGTAGACATACGTCAGCGGATTTACAGTCCGCCCCCTTTAGCCACTCGGGCATCCCTCCATTTAATCCACGCGGCCCCAGGGTAGAGGCCTCAGCTACCGAGCATTTCGGTGTGCGTTGATGATGCGAAATATGTTCATTTCCAGACGGATGTCAACGGTAAGATCTAAAAAATATCATCATTAGTGTTTTTTTCTTCGGCTCTAACTGTCATATAGACCATCAAACAGAAACCCAGGAGCAAAAGACTGTCATGGCAAAGCCCAAAAAACTGCGGAAAAAGAGCGCTTCGCAACGCACTGGTAAAAGAGATGGAACCGTAGCAGGAAATTTATGGCTCTATGGCATTCATGCCGTACTTGCTGCACTTGGGAATCCAAATCGAACGATAAAACGATTCGCAATCACACCTGACACACAGTCCAAGCTAGAATCGGAACTGGCTGAAATTGCTTATGAAACCGAACGTAAAATTGTTCCCGACCTTATCGGAAACAATGATCTAAACGAACTACTCCCCCCAGGAGCCGTTCACCAAGGCATCGCCTGTTTAGCTTCGTCACTTGAAGAGGTCTATATAGAGGACGTTCTTACCGAAGTCGGTCTTGCGGATCGAGCCGCAGGGAAAAAAGGAAAAGAAGACTGGGAATTCCAACAAGAAGGAAGAACCGTAATTCTTATTCTCGATCAGGTCACAGATCCACAAAACGTTGGTGCCATCCTGCGCTCCGCCGCAGCCTTTGGTGCAAAAGCGGTTATCACAACTGATCGCAACTCAGCACAGCCTACTGGCTCTCTTGCCAAAGCAGCTTCTGGCGCCCTCGAAAAGATCCCTTATATAGGAGTGACGAATCTAGTGCGCGCCATGGAGCAAGTTAAAGAAGCCGGCTTCTGGTGTTACGGGCTGGCTGGTGAAGGTGAAAAGCCTATATCGGAAGCTTTACCCGAAAACGGAAAAATTGCTTTGCTTATGGGTGCTGAGGGAACAGGTATGCGCCGTCTCACCCGTGAACACTGCGATATGCTGGTAAACCTCCCAACGCAGGAGTCGTTCGGTGTCCTAAATGTATCCAGTGCTGCAGCCGTTGCACTTTACGAAGCTTCCCGCGGGAAATAAGAGTTAAATAAGAAAAAATAACGCCTATACGAATCAATTACCTAGGGGTGGAGATCATCATTCTGATCTCCACCCCTTTTATATTGAGGGTTTACTCCCCGCCTACTTTTCCCGTATCAGAAGCCAACCAGTTAAGAGCGACAAATCAATTACAGCGATTTGCAACGCCTCCCTAATTCAGTTAGGCTGACAATAATAACGAGTGCACAAGCGCCGTGATAAAAAATAATAACAATAAAAACGATAAACCGTTTAAGCGTCCCTAGTTACAAAATCGAGCAGAAGTTTCCGTCATGCCGCCACCAAAGCGTAATAAGTATCTTTCTAGTTCTCTGAGTACCCGTGACCTCATAATCGATGTAGCAGAGCAACTCATCGCCCAACACGGCGTAGAAGGACTTAAACTGAAAGACATTACCAAAGAAATTGGTATTCAGTTGCCCTCTCTCTACGCACACTTTGCTGGCCGAAGTGCCGTTCTGCTCGAGATTGGTAAACGCATCTTCGAAGGGATCGTTGCCGACTTTGATCAAATCGAAAACCTTCCCCCTCGCGAAGCTCTTCGGGAACACACCCGCCTGATGGTGAAACGCTACACGGCCAATAGAGCACACGTATTGGTTCTTCTTGCCGATTTCGCGGCTCCTCAGGGTATAGACGCCCTCAACGCCAGCGAAGCTATTCTCTACCCCTATTATGAGAAGCTCACTGCCGTTTTAGAACGTGGACGCGAAGAAGGCTTGTTCAACAAGCTTGAAACACAAGAGTTCATCGCAAATCGATTAGGCATTATTCTGGTCAATATTGCTTTTGCCTCTTTGAAGACCGGTGTCTTTACAGAAGAGCAAGCTGCAAGACTGGAAGTTAATGTTCTGGCCCAAATTGATTTCATGCTCTCAGGCAACGATACCTAACCAACAACTTAAAATGTTGGCGGTGTACAGGCCGAGATAATGACAACTTCAACCTCACCCGGATTACGCCAACGGTGAGGTATGCGGCTATCGAAATAAAATGCATCGCCGGCTTTCAAAATTTTGCGCTGATCCCCCACGGTCAGTTCAATTTCTCCACTGACAACAATTCCTGATTCTTCTGACTCGTGTCGCAAAAGGGTTTCCCCGGTATCAGCCCCGGGTTTTAGCCTTTCGTGCAGAATTTGCAGCGCCCGATCACTTAAGTCTCGGCCCACCTGTCGATAGGAAATATTCCCGCTTCCGATTTCGGTCAAGTCCTCAGCACGGTAAAACACTTTCTGCCTGGGCGTGAGATCCTCAGAGAAAAATGCCGAAACGGATATCGGTATCCCCGCAAGCACCTTTTTCAACACCCCTACTGACGGACTGCTCTTATTCTGCTCAATAAGAGAGATAACCGCATTTGAGACTCCAGCCCTTTTGGCAAGCTCCCGCTGAGACAATCCGTTCATTTGCCGTAGTGCGCGCAAGCGCAAACCCAGGTCAAAATCATCATCTTCCATCATTTTCGCTCTCCTGCTTATTATTATTAACACTATTAACAAAAAAACCGCTCTAAGGGTATAAAAAAGGGGGTGTTGTCTATTTTTTTAATCATGTATGGTATTTTAAAAGCGATGCACAAGCATCAACGTGAAACACTGAACATGGGAGGCAGGCGGAATGAGCGACCTACCTTTAAATAACGAATTCGATAGATCACCTAATAATCTGGACGCTTTCTGGATGCCCTTCACCTGGAACAGGCATTATAAGAAAGAGCCTTTAATGCTCACCAGTGCCAAAGGCATGCACTACACCACCATCGAAGGTAACGAAGTCCTCGACGGGACTGCTGGCCTCTGGTGCTGTAATGCGGGTCACGGATGTGATCGCATCACCAAGGCCGTTCAGGAAACCATCGCCAAGCTCGACTTTGCGCCGACCTTCCAACTTGGCCATCCGCTTGCCTTCGAACTCGCCTCTCGCGTAACCTCAATGCTTGATGGCTATGATCACATGTTCTTCTGCAACTCCGGTTCAGAAGCAGTGGATTCAGCGCTAAAGATCGCCCTCGCCTATCACAGAGCCCGCGGCGAAGGTCAGCGTACGCGTTTGATTGGTCGTGAGCGCGGGTATCACGGTACAGGCTTCGGCGGCATTTCCGTGGGCGGTATTGTTAAAAACCGTAACGTTTTTGGCACCCTCCTCGCTGGCGTTGATCACCTCCCACACACTCACAATCTGGAAAAGCAGGCTTACACCGTTGGCCAACCAGAATGGGGCGCCCATCTTGCCGATGATCTCGAGCGTATTTGCGCGCTGCACGATCCTTCAACAATTGCCGCCGTCATCGTAGAGCCTATGGCTGGTTCTACCGGCGTTCTGATGCCACCAAAAGGGTACCTCGAAAAACTGCGCGCGACTTGTGACAAACACGGCATCCTTTTGATCTTTGATGAGGTCATCACCGGATTTGGCCGCCTTGGCACACCGTTCGCGGTTGATAAATTTGGCGTTAAACCTGATTTGATCACCTGTGCCAAAGGCCTGACCAACGGAACGATCCCAATGGGTGGCGTTATCTGTCGCGAAGGCATCTATGATGCGTTTGAACAAGCAGCAGACAACGATCCGAACAGCACAATCGAGCTGTTCCACGGCTACACCTATTCCGGACACCCCGTTGCTGCTGCAGCTGGTCTTGCTACACTGGAGACTTACAAAGAAGAAGGTCTCTTTGAACGCGCACAGGAATTAGAAGGCTATTGGGGCAATGCCGCGCATGCTCTCAAAGGCACACGCCATGTCATTGATATCCGTAATCTTGGCCTTATCGGTGCGATCGAGCTGGAATCACGCCCCGGAGCCGTTGGACAACGCGCTTATGAAGCTTTCCGCAAGTGCTTTGAAAAAGGTGTTCTCATCCGGACAACCGGCGACATCATTGCCCTGTCCCCACCGTTGATTATTGAAAAAGGTCAAATTGACCAAATTTTTGAAACAATCCAGAGCGTATTGAACGATTTGGACTAACTGCCTGTAAAAATACAGTGCGGATAACCGGTGTGGACCCATCAAAATGATTGGTCTGCACCTACTAAGAACCAACTGCTGGAAATAATCTCACTAAAAATAGAGAAACTGCAGTTTGTGCGACAGATAAGGAAAGAGAAGTCATGTTGATTGGTGTTCCCAAGGAGATCAAAAACCACGAGTATCGTGTTGGTTTGGTCCCAGGCTCAGTACGTGAGCTCGTTCACAACGGTCACCAGGTTATTGTTGAAACCAATGCCGGGGGTGGCATTGGCTTTACAGATACTGATTACGAAACAGCTGGTGCTTCTATCGTTGGAACAGCAGCAGAAATTTTCGCTAAGGCGGAAATGGTCGTAAAGGTTAAAGAGCCACAAGAAGTTGAATACAAGCAGCTCCGCGAAGGTCAGTTGCTGTTCACTTACCTTCATCTGGCACCGGATGCGCCGCAAACTCATGGTTTGGTAGAATCCGGTTGTGTTGCCGTTGCTTACGAAACCGTGACCGACAAAAAAGGCACGCTCCCTCTCCTGCGCCCAATGTCAGAAGTTGCCGGCCGTATGTCCGTACACGTCGGCGCCAACAGCCTGCACAAAGCGGCTAACGGCTCTGGTGTTCTTCTTGGTGGTGTCCCAGGTGTTGCTCCGGGTAAGGTTGTCATCATCGGTGGTGGTGTTTCCGGTACTCACGCCGCGCGTATGGCCATGGGTCTGGAAGCTGAAGTTACGATCCTCGACCGCTCCCTCCCCCGCATTGACGAGCTTAACAGCCTCTATGGCAACAAATTGAAAGTGGTTTATTCCACACAGGATGCCATTGAGAAATACGTCTCCGACGCTGACCTCGTAATTGGTGCTGTTCTGGTTCCTGGCGCTTCTGCTCCTAAACTGGTGAGCCGCAAGCTTCTTAGCAAAATGCGTCCGGGTTCCGTTCTTGTTGATATCGCGATTGATCAGGGCGGTTGCTTTGAAACATCCCACGCGACAACTCACCAGGATCCGACATACGAAGTTGATGGCATCATCCACTACTGTGTTGCGAACATGCCTGGTGCCGTTGCCCGTACTTCTACAATTGCGCTGAACAATGCCACCCTGCCATTTGCATTGGCACTGGCAAACAAAGGCTACAAAAAAGCACTCGCAGACGATCCACATTTGATGGAAGGCCTGAACGTTGCTTTCGGTAAAGTAACCTGTGAGCCCGTAGCAGAAGCTCACGGCATGGAATACGTACCAGGCGCGAAAGCCCTTGGCATGTAATTTTAAAAAAGCTGATCTCCAGTGTTTATAGGCAGGAGATCTTTTGCAAGGACTGAGGCGTCCGAGCAAACTAAAAGGCAGCTGATTTCAGCTGCCTTTTTCTTATTCCGCTTTTTAAACCTGCTTTTTAATTTGCGGGATAGCTGTTTATTTCCAAAACTAAAAAACCTTCTCAAGCCCTATCGCTTAAGAAGGTTTTTTAGCAGTTGTAGCCACAGCATTATCTTGCATTGCTACGGCAGGGAGCCCCAAGGCGCAAGCTATCACACCCTCAGGAATCAACAGGAACAAGAAAGATTAGGAAAGTCGAGCATCAAGAAATCAGGCCAGAGAGATCACCGCTAAGCACGTCGCTTAAACCCGTTGTATCCAATAGAGGTGCAGAGCACAGATCGATATCCATCAAATCTCCATATGACAGGCGACCGCGCTCTGGTAGCGTATGCGCCCCCAGACGAGCAGCAGTCGTAAGATCTATACCCTCTAGTGATAAATCGGTTTTGTGATCAAGAAACTCTGTTTTCATTTCCATGTGTAAACACCCTCGGCATTCCATCCTGTGATGAAATCCATACTAGGGCCTTTAACAAAAAAAGGGTGTAGCATGGTGGGGGCAAAGCTAGGGCATTCCTGTGATGAAAAACTTTACATAATGTTAACCATAACATTCGCAGAATATTTTTATCCTATAAATCAGTCTGTTAACCGAAACTCACTATTCCTCCGATTCCAAAATATGGTTAACAAGCCTGGTGAAGCCGTTGGTAACATTGAATTTTACCGACCTCTAAAACATAACGACGACGACGAGATAACAAACGGTCGAAACAACGCAAAATTTACCAAGCAATATCAGCTACTTAGATAATATTTAAAAAAAATCATTTTTTTGTAATTTTCCTCTTGAGTAATTCAAACGAATCACCTAAATTCCGCCTCGTCGACACGGTGACTGTCAAACACAGTCAGACAAGAAAACAACGTGTACGACCTATGTGCCTCTATAGCTCAACTGGTAGAGCACCTGATTTGTAATCAGGGGGTTCCGGGTTCAAGTCCTGGTGGAGGCACCACTTTTCTTCTTTATATATCATTGTCTTACTCCTCTTTTATCGACTTCTTGTTTGTTAAAATCAGGGGCTTGTGTGCCACCTAGTGTGCCAGTCACAACGACCGCAAAAGGTCGTAATGACCTCACTCTTCATAAATTCTATCCATCTCCTCTTGTATATCTTCGAAGGTCAAATGAACGTAAGACTTCGTCATTTTTGACGTCTTATGTCCCATGATTTTATTAAGAGCGTTTTCACGCCCTCTTCTCTGTTCCCACCAAGTTGCAAAGGTGTGACGAAGATCGTGAAACCTAAAGTCCTCAATTTTTGCTTTTTCTACAGCAGGATTAAACCAATTTTTGAAGGTCGAGTATCCGCTGGCTTTACCGTCGGGGTTCCCATGCCAGAATACCTTCTTACAGGTTGGGTGTTTTACTGTGCGGGAAAGTGTGCGGATCGCTTCAGGTGAAAGCGGAACATCCCGCTTAGTACCGTTTTTGGATATCGCTATATGTAGTGATCGCTTCTGGAAGTCAATGTGGCCCCATTCTAACCTCATTAACTCCTCTCTACGCATCCCCGTTTCAACAGCCAGTTCAAGGATTGCTTTGTGCATCTCGTTCTCTACAGCCTTGTGGAGCTGCTTATACTCAGCCTTACTCAGAAAACGTTCCCGACGTACTTCTTTCAACCTTTTCTTATTGAGAGCCTTAACTGGATTCTCTGTAGGTCCGTCCGGATAGTCCTCCATGTGTGAGAACAATGTGGATAGGAAAGATAGGTCGCGACGAATAGTCGTATCGCTAACCTCCTCCTTCTTCCGCTTCTGGACGTAGGTTTTCAAAGTAGTCGTATCGATCTCGTCTAAATAAAGATCCTCAAGAGTGGAGCGCCAGTTGCGAGCATTATATTTGTAGTTATCAACAGTCTTTTCACGCTTATCGCCGCAGCAGTCCTCGAAAAAGCGCACAACGGCCTCTTTATAAGGTAGGCGCGTCTCCCCCTGAGCTAATGCTTCATGTTCTTGGTATTTTTCTTCGGCGTACTTTTCCGCTTCCCACCTTTTGCTGGTCCGAGTAGATCCTCGAATTTCGACGTTATTGTAGAAGAAACGGTAATACCAGTTTGGGCTCCTTGGCCTTTTGTAAAGCGTGAAGTTTGACATCTTGTTTCCTCTTCTTTCTCCTTACACCACTGTTCAAAGGCTTCGACGTTGAAACGCCATTTTGTGCCTACGCGAGTAGCGCCAGGGATCTCTCCTTGGGCGGCAAGACGTCGTACTGTTCGTGGGGAAAATTGTAAGCGTTCAGCTACTGCTGAAGCAGTTGCGTATTGAATATTCATAAGTCCGTCTCCGGATGGTTGTATAGTAAAGAATAAAATCCTATGGATTTGCAACCCAGCGAGCACCGCTGTACCGCACTTAGATATGTTCCAGATGGAGTGATCTATAAATAACTAACCTAAAAAGTGTAAGCAAATAGAATTAGGGATCAAATTGATCTCTAAATTTCACGATTAATTCACGACACATTTATCTTATTTTTTAGTAAGTTATAAAACTCTTTTGAGATAATTACTCGTTTTTGACGATAATCACTCTCATCTTCATAGAGTTCAATAAGGCTATAAACCCTCATCTGGCTCAAGGTTCTCTTTATGGTTGCATCCGATGCGTACTCCTGGGTAACAATTTCCTTCACAGTTGGGAAACTTCCCCTATTATTCTCTGCAAGGATGTATAAAACGAGTGGAATAGTGGGCCACGGAGTTAAGCTCTGAATAAAATCCTGAAGGCTTTCCATAACCCTGAGGACATCCTGTGCTCTCAGGTTATCCAATAAGTACTACACCAAACGCTTCCTTAGATTTTCTGGATATCTAAGATTTTAATAAAATTTACGCATACGACCTCCTAATATGGGCGTTACTTCTAGTTTGTCTAGACAATTGGTTGAACCAAGACAATTGGAAGCAACCTTTACTTGATTGGTTGCTTCCTCAAAATAGTCTCTACCACCCAATCCAAGAGATAACTTTCTCAAAGAATGACTTCGGCTTTGGCTTCACAACTGGTTCTCGCTCTCTGACCAATGAGTGCGAGATCACCTTCCGGATAGGATGTGAACGACTAACCATTGGCCATATAGATGGTGTTTTCACAATTAACTCAGCTAACTTCCCAATATTACTTTTATCAGGTTCTATGATCAATTCATCACGAAGGGTGGCGCAGGGCATACATGTTTTATATGACACTGGAGGTTGTCCGGATTTGATGAAACCTGACCGACGTTCGTAATGGTCCCCTTTAGGGATCTCTGACATACATTCAATACAAACGTGCGACTTATTAGCCTTAGGTGTGGTTACTTTTAATACCATGATATGATCCTTTATGGATTAAGTTGGTTAGACAATACCGTCTAATCGTACACTCAAGCTATCTCTGATCTCTAACTCCCTGGAGAGAACTTTTTGATAGATATATTCATCGATCCGATCTGAGATTGCCTCCTGAACCAGAGATCTCAGATCTCTTGGAGGGATTGCCTCAGCTTGAGTAGTTAAACCATCAAACGATCGCTTGTCCGTAGGTTTTGGAGGAGCGGTAGGCAATCCCATACTCTCGACTTGATCTGGAGTGACAGCAAGTCGGGTTACATTAACCTCTCCACCATACTCATGTATGAAGGCCTGTAGATCCTCATCTAAGCTCTTACACATGTGAACACCCGAAGGATCGTGGTCGCCAATATGTAGGATTTCAACACTATCGTAATTCGAGAGTTCTAATGCGAGGTTATGTTTTGTTGTTACACTATCAAACCCACCGCTTGATAGGACTGTTATACTATAATCCCTACAAGCAGAGGCAAGTTGAGGGACCATACCTCCTGCCTCACACCACACAAGGAGGCGCTGATCCTGATCTTCTTGCCTATCCAGCTTGAAACTATTGGCGGAGCTTTTAAACGTGTTTACAAGCTGCTGTTCATTATCCCAGAAATGAGGAACTTCCCGGGTTAATCCGTCGTCGCGAATAGTATCCATCGGTATCATTCGAGCTCTACGAGCTCTATTCATTACCTCGCACAATCGCTTATAGTCTTTCTCCGTCTTGGCGTAATCATAGTTGGATACCAACATGTAGAAGACCTGACGAAGGGTCAGCGGTAAAATATCACTATTCTCGTCAATGATATTACCGACCTGTTTAATAAGTAACTGGGTGGCTGGTTTAGGCTTCCAGTTGTGGATAAATCCCCGAGGTCTACTCATCACCATACTCCTCAATCAGAGCCCAGTATTCAGACATTTTCATAAGCTCACATCCCTCTTTAGGAGGTTCATGTTTTCCGTCATCGTCTATAGGAATGCCAACGACGTGGAGATCTCCATGCTTGTCGCAGATAGGAGAGCGTATATAGCGACCCCTTACAATTCTCTGAGAACTGGTTTGAAGTATCTCTGCTAAAACGCCAGAGTTTGGAATAAGGGGCAGCTCTTTGAAGATTTTAAGATCCTCAGAACATTTCTTATTCTTAAGGCCCGGTCGATATGCATCATTGTCTCGAACATATCGGTTTCTCACCCAACCTTCAGGTATTTCTCCCCTTGGGAATGCATAACCGCTGACAAAACTCCCGTAGAAAAAGTTTTGCGCTCCCTTTGTTTCGCCGAACTCTTTAATCTTGTCGAAAGCAGAGAGCCTATCAGCATAAAACTGGTCCATCTCTGTGATAACGTCTGCGCCTGTTATTTTATAGTAGGCGTAATCAGGAGAAATATTAGACATAAGACACCTCCGACTTATCGTCACGGATACCTTTGAAACGAGCATGTCTTAAGGATCCGTCCGGTGTTTCTTCGTGGTACTCAACTTCAATAAGTTGGTCGACTGGAGGATTGTCCCAGAAGCGAGCTCGGTCAGCATCTGTAAAGCCCATGCCGATGGAGGTTTCAACTCCTTTGAAATCGCAGATTAAAGCACCAAGGGAACCTCTATATTTCCCCTCCCCTTCTTCGAAACCTGTCACCTTGATGTCGGCTGACAATTGATCTTTGATCTTCATCCAGTTGTAAGACCGTTTTGTATCGTAGGTTCCTTCCAATGGTTTGACGATGATGCCTTCCAGACCCCGGGCTCTCATGTCAGCATAGAGCTGGAGAACTTCCTCATCAGTGTGGGCCAGATGTTGTTCGATGACCTTTATGAAGGATGTATCTTCAATCTCAGCCTTTAACTGGACGTATCGTAGGTTTTGGGAAACCGAAGACCCGTTTAGGAATTCTTCCTTGGATAACATTTCAAAGATGTGAAGTTCCGCAGTGGAAGAGGATCCCGTTTTTGTACGGATGGAAGAGGAAGTTTCATTAAAACCTCCGTCAGTGATTTCAGCATCTAAATAGAAGCTGTTCTCACCCAGGTTTAACTTGAGGAGTTCCTCCCGTAAGATCGGTAAGTCGCAGAAGTCATCTTTCCCCTTTCGAGAAAAGAACTTCACTTCCTGAGCAACTGGATCTACGTAAACCAGGGTTCGAAAACCGTCCAGCTTAGGTTGAACTGCCACCGGCCAGCTCTTAATCCTCTTAGGATCGTATTTATGAGCCAGCATGACTTTAAATTCGGGGATCAACTTCTTCTTGATCTTGTTAACTGTTGAAGCTGTAAATCCTGCTCGTAAATCCTTACGAAGAATTCGAGTTAAAATAATACCCTCTTCAGGGCAGAGTGAGGCGTACATTTCTTCAACAGCCTGAACAGCCTTATTACCTGTAAGATCTCTCTGATAAAGAGCCTCTAAAAGCCCTCCTAGTAGGAATGGATCTAAAGAGTTATAAGGCCTCTCCACACCGGTCCCTGGCCGTTCTTCTGTTGGTACTAGTCCAAAGCGTTTGTGTGGGTGATAGGCGAGAATAACAACCTCTTGGAATAGGTTAAACTCCAGATACTTTCGAAGGAGTTCCATCTTGCCGTTACGGCTCGACACTGTAGCGATTTCCTCAATCGCTAGGTAAACATCTTTTAAATTCACGATATGATCCTTTATGGATTAGATTTTATTAGTGTAGTTGTTCTGGTGATCGACTTGGGTAAACTTCATGAGCTTCAAGTCTGCGAAGGCTGGTGAGTTTATCCCCCTGCTCTTCCAGAGTGTTTTTCTCCTGTGAAGCATCTTCAGGAGTACTAAACCAATAGTTGGGTGCAACTTCCCAGTCGAATGCGACTTCACCAGCTTCTTCAACCGCTTCTACGCTGTTGGGGGCGAATAGATCTACTCGTGTAAAAACATCACGCCACTGTTGGTTAGAGGGAGAAAAATCGCCCCCGCGCAGAATTACCGTGTAATGTTGGATATCAGTGGACACTCACTTTCTCCAATTTTGAAAGCTCAGAAAGGGTTTTCCTGAGCGTCTTAACCCGCTCCATATTTCCTTTAGTGTGAGCAAAGTTGTCATTTTCAAGAGTGGCAATTTCAACCTGGATTGATGACTTCAAGTCCTTAAAATTGTGGACCTCTGTAAGACATCCCTCTCTTTCGAAAGAACGAGCAGAAGACCAGCAGGAGGAATAATCTCCGACGCGTGCTGGAATACTGTCCTTTAAGGTTACGAAGGCTACGAAACTCATGCTGCAATCTCCTTCTTATCTTTAAAGAGAAGGATTGCTTCAGCCCGATGCTTTATCATCTCAAGCTTCAGCTTCGTTTGTTCGTAAGCATGGGTCGCATTACGGAACCAGTTCTCGCCACGGTCCGAACCGTAGTAACCGCTTTTGTACCGTTTAAATTGAACCTCCAAGCACAGTAGAACACGCTGAAGATTGAGTTCAGCACCTTTACATTCATGAGCTGTGTTTAAGGAGTTCGGGTCTAGTTTTCGGACTTCCTCAGAAGTCATAAGGTCAGATTGAATAGGCATAATTTATAATATCCTCACGGATTAGGGGTTGAAGAATAGCAAGGGGGATGCACCACGTCCCCCTCTAAAAACGCAAGTATAGTGTACTTAAAAATTTAGTCGGGCTTGTCGACAACGATCATGATGGTTGAGACACCGGTACCACTAGGTTTGAAGCTACCTTCAGGCAGTTCAATCTTGTGGCCGTCCAACATTTCGAACCATTGGCGGAAGCTCTCGGCTTTCTTACCTGATCGGAAGAAAGGCGCCGGTGACATAATTGCGACCAGTCGGCCTCCAGGTTTTAATAAATTGAAAGCCATCCGGACGTGAACAATATCCTGCTGGTTTTCAAACGGAGGGTTCATCAAAATCCGATCATACTTTTCAGTAAGATCCGCCTCCATTAGATCGTGACCAACGAGGTTGTGATCTTTGAGCTTAAGAATATCTCGGAGGGTGTTCCAAGGTTCAATGCAATCCACAAACTCGGTAATATCGCGGACAAGGTCGGCAATAGCACCACTACCAGCTTCGGGTTCCAGCACGTAGTGATTGGCCCGAACGTCAGCTTGTTCCAACATCATTTCCACAATCGGACCTGGAGTAGGAAAATACCCCGGGATATTTGCGAACTTAAGATCACCAACCATGGAACGAAGAGCTTCTGCTTTCACCTCTTCTTCTGATTTTGGTTTTAGGAGAGCCCAAGCTGCAATTGCTTGTGGAGTTTCAGAAAAAGGCTTACCCAGCATGTGGGGAACGTTGTAATAACCCTGAGCAGGTTCGTAAGCTTCCTCCATCAACTTATAGACAGCCTTCTTAGTTGTCACAGCCATAAGAGCTGAAGGAACAGTTCCAGCCTCGTGCATATCAGCAAGAGCGTTGAGGACAGTCTGGGTACGTTTTAAACGCTCCCCTTCTTGTCGGGCAAAAGCGGCCTGCTGTTGTTGTTTAAGAGTGTTCTCTCGACGATCAGCAAACTTATCGTCGATAGACTTCTGCAGTTTACCCGCCATTTCCCGAAGTCTTTCAGCCAAGTTTGTATTCTTGGGCGCCGGCGCTTTTGCCCCAGGTTGTTCTGTATCTATTTCACCTTGGATCTGCTGGGAAAAAGATAGAGCGTCATCAAACATCTTGAAGGCAAATCCTGCTGGAGTTTTCCCCCACTTTCTGGAGTACCAACCACCGAGGCCTCTTGCCAACTCTCTCTGTTGATCAAACACGTCCCGTTCAACACGTTCAGAGTTCACGACAATGAACATCTGGAACCCTTTCTTAGTGTGGGTGTGTTCCTCAATCGCAAAATTGGAAGAGTAGGATAGTTTTATCTCAGGAAGTTCGGGAGTAGGCTCGCTCCACTCAAATCGATAGTCACAAATCTGGCGACCAACACTGTCTCCCCAACCTTCAGGATAAGTAGAGCCCAGCTTTCCGGCGCTGTAGTTCTCAAGGTTCACAGGTAAGAAATCTGTTTGATAGGCTACAACATCTGGATGCTCTGAGATGAAGCGATCTACTGCAGCTTGGTTGGCAAGAGCAGAGTAGTCCCGTTGAGTAAAGACGTATTTCAGATCTCCAAACGCTTGGTTAAAGGGGGATACGTTACGCTCGTAGATGTCTTCCATCCCATTGAAGTTACCAGCTTGGTATCTATCAACGATCTCGTCGACCACCTTCACTGTAGGACCGTCGGTCCAACCGATCCGAGCTACATCGTAACCGTCTTTGCGAACTGAAAACTTCGTGTGAGGAAAATGTTTCTTCAAATCCAGGCGGATGTTTTTCATCGCAAGCGTATCACCTTCCTGAAGAAGATGAGCGTGTTCTGGATCCGTTTTAAGCCGTTGTACCTCAGCGTTAAAGAGGGCTTGTTTATCTTCTTGCTCTTGGGCTTCCTTTTGTCGACGTTCATCAACATCTTGCTGGACCACAGCGATTTCATATTCTGTCGCAATCCCATCGCGAATTTCATATCCACCGCCCCGGAGAATGGTTTCAGGAATATGTGTACTCTGTGTCCCTTCCAAGAACACAATGTCGAAGGTTGCTCTTCCTCCGCTGAGCATAATTCCACAAGTGTTCGTGCAGCTGGCAGGATCCTGCTTTCCATGGATTTCTTTAATGTATCCGAGGCCGTGTCGGTTTGAGAAAATGTGTTGACCGATTTCGAGAATGTAGGTTGCAGTGTCGATAGTCATAATATGATCCTTAATGGATTGGGTTAGAATTAATCGGGAATAATCCCTGAAGCTTGATAGTCCCCTAGGACGGTGCAGAACTGGGAATAACTGTCAGCCTTTGCGACTGTTAGAAGTTCCTGAACTCCTTTCCGATAGCCGGTATCGTGACCAGCGTCGGCTGCGATAATTCCCGCTAGGAAGAAAAGGACGAGTTTGAAGTTCATGCCGCTAACCTCACCTTTCGGGTCTCCATTGCCTGAAGAACTGCGACAATCTGAGGAACTTCTTTTTTAACTCGATTTCTCTCAGGGGCAGTTAGGGTTGAAGCCTGATTGAGATCAGATACCCAGGAGTAATCCGTATGGGTTCCAACGTGGGTCGTTCTGCTGCTTACGACGAGGTACTGTCCCTCATCGTTGAGGGCTACGTAGAGGTGGCTCATGCCGCGTCCTCCACTTTTACACACTCGCGGATCTGGCTCATCATATTGTCCAGCTCTTCGTCAGCTGTATCTTTTGAGCTAATAAGGGCGCGAGTTTTGTGGTGAAGACTGTGGGACTTCTTCAGTAAAGCTTCAAGAAGGTCAATACGTGCTCTATCATTAATGATTTGACTATCGACATCGCACCCCTCTTCTTCAAGAGCATCCAGCTGCTCAGAAAGTTCGCTTTGAACCTTCTTGTAGTGGTCGATTTCAGCGAAAAGATCTTTTAAAACCTCTTCTAATATAACAATGATAGCTGACTTGCCGTGATAACCGTTGATCAGCGCGTTAGCGATGACCCAGACTGGTTCTCCATTCAACCAACTTGTTGAAATGTGATCTTCTTCATACCCATTCTTATGTGTGAGCTCTACCTTGTAACCTTGTTCGGCGGTGGCTTTAACGATTTTATTTACGAAAATTTGTGGGTCTAATTTTAACATTTAATAAGTTCCTTCTCGGATTGGATTAGTGGTTCATAAATTCAGCCATCAGGCCGTCGTATTCAGGTTCAGGATGTAGTTTTTTCTCTCCTATTCTGAATTTCTCAACGGCTGACAGATGTCCGGCCTCTTGATTACAAGAGCGACATGCCAGAGCTAGATTGTTGATGTGGTTAGGGCCTCCGCAGTTAAGAGATACGACATGCTCTAAGGTGAGATACTCAGAAGTGGTTCCACAGTAGACGCACTTCTCTCCATCTCGTTTAACAAGCGTATCGTAATGTTGACCTCTTTTCGTTCGTTCCCCTGCAGGACATTTACCGTCCCACTTTTCCCCGTTGCAGTAGGCGTCAAAAGCTTCTTTAGATACTCCAGTTACACTTCTAGAACCGTGTTTATTGGTGTAAACGATGCCGACCCCGGTACTTCCCCGAAAACGGAGTACTTCCCACTCACTGGTGGGCTCCAAGATTTCAGCTCCTGCAGCTCTAAGCCATGTTGCGAACTGTTCGAGCTCCAGGCATAGGCGGCTCAAACTGGCAGGGGGATACTTACTCATGATCGGTTCGTATTACGTAATACGACCTCTTTCCAGTCAGGTTTGACCTGCAACTCATCGTCAACACATTCATTCAAGAACAAGGGAACGAACTCAAAATCAAAAGGATCGACGTAACCCGCCTCCTCTGCGACTTCCCACGCTGCATCTAGAGCAGGAACGAGTTGGGCGAACATGTCCCGTAGCTCCACTGTTCCATTATCTCCCCGAAGATGTTCAACATATGGGTAGCTTGTGGGATCTTCCAGGTAGGTCTCCCAAAGGGTCATTGCTGACGTAGCAAAGTTGAGAGTTTCTTGAGGGATTTCTTTTGTCATAATAAGATCCTTCCATTCGGATTGAATTGTTGTTATTGTCGGAGGGCGGTAGGAACCTAAAAGGCCCCTACCCCCTTACAGGACACTGTCCGGCTTAATCTGACAGCAAATCTAGAATTAGCCGGACAAGTATCCGTATAAGGATCACAACAAGCTTCTTAAGCATGTTGAACCCTCCGAAAATACTAACCTTCAAAATTGAAAATTAGGCGGTAAACCGCGACGGCCACTAGGACCGTTTCGACCTGACGGTCTCGTCAGGCGGTTGGAGATTTCTTTGGGATTGAGTTGTAGATTTTCTCTACCCGTTCGTGTTGCTCTTTCCCTTGATTAAGATCCTCTCTGGAGAGCATAGCTGTCGCAAAGAACAACATTCCCCAGTCATCTTCGAAAAGATCTCCTTCCTCTCTATGTTTGTTAAGAAGATCCTCTACAAACTTTACAACAGGTATTAGGTTCTCTTCGATTGAAGCCTTCAAACTACTCAACTCGTCAGCGGCCTCAGATAATTTGTTTTCAAGATCTTGAACTTCCTGACTTGTGGGTTGGTTAAAATGTTCAACTGTAGCCAGGATCCGTTCCTTATCTGGGTGCAGATCCAGTTCGTGAGGATAGAAGGGAGTTTTCATGCTGCCCTCATTCGATTTAGAGTTAATCCGCCCCACTGATCCGCCATAGCGTCAGCAATACCTGGGAAGAATTTGCTTCTCTCTTTCCAGCGGTCTTTACCCGGGCTGGCCTTATGGCATTCATCTCGGGCAGTACTCCCGTCGAGTAACCCTGTAGGTGTTAACTTTGGAAGGTTCTTCAGCCAGAGGCAGGTTTTCTTTTTGACGTTGTCCTCAGTTTCATCTGCCTTTGCAAATTGCCAAGGTTGGATGGCTTGAGCATGAGGTTGGAAATTATCTATCCGTTCCTTAGCGTGTTTGTGCATGACGGGATTTTCAATCGCGACTAAGGGGACATCAGCATTCCACAAAGAGGAGAATAGTTTGACGCCCTTGCGTAGGCCGTCCCACATGAAGGCTAGGCGCTCTTTCTCATTCATCGCAGCATAGGCAGCTCGTTCCATATCTGTGTAGTAACTGGCCTCTAACCGTTTTGGAGGAGAGCTGAGCCACCGAACCCCACTATTACACAAGCGGGTACAGGGTGGATGCGCGACCATTAAGAGGTCCCAGTCGTCCATATTGATGACGTTTAGAACGTCGTCCTGAATGTGGCGATTAGTGTTTGTATCTGCAGGAAGAAGGTCACACGACCAAGCGTCGTGGCCTCTTGCGAGGAAGGCGTCACGGACAATTCCGGACGTCTCGCAGCCGATTAAAACTTTCATGTATTAGATCCTTCACGGATTGGATAGAGGTTGCTCTTTAATTACACAGATTTCGAACTTCCCATACACGTAGAGATCCTTGCTGTTCTTGTACCAGCCTTGGACAATTCTCCAATCAGAGCACATGAAGCGAACCTCTTCCTCAGAGATGGGAAGCTTTCCACAACTAACTAGAAGCAAGGTGAGGAAAATGAGAAAAATGAGCCTGTATCTCATAGTCCTTTCGTCTCCCACCATGGGTCATACTGAAACGGAAGATCCAGCCAGGGGGTTCCGTCTGTTTCTGATTTAAAAGTTCTAACTGTTAGAGGAGAATGAAGGTTTTCAGACCTATATTTTAGAATGATCTCTCGGGCTTCTGGAGTAGATTTAACGTAGAGATCGCTCTCATGATTATCGAGCTCGCAATTCGCCTCAAGGAGGCGTTGATAGATGGTCATTATAAGATCCTCTCGGATTGGATAGATATTACGTAATACCTGGGGTTACATTGCTACAATTCTGTAGCGATCTCGGTCCATCTTGGCGTCTTTACGATCCTGCATAGCTTCTCGGATCGCATCTAGCGCAGACTGGAATGTTGAGAAATATTGCAGCTCATCATCTACGCGCCACACGTTCTCCCAGCCGTAGATAAATTCGGTTTGAACTTCGTACCTTGCTGCAATTGCTGGTACTCCCTGAACACTCTCCCCGCACTTACTACAGAGACGGGTTCCGGTTTTTGTTTCAGGGGCGTGTTCTGTACCGCAGTTGGGACAGTTGAATAGGTGTTTCACAATAAGATCCTCACGGATTAGGGTGGAGACTAGTCTCCCGTTAAATAATATCCTTTATTGGTCGGAGTTCGCCAGGAGTACGATCATCTTTTTTCATCGCTGCCCAGGTAAATCCATTCTCTCTGAAGATTGATCGAAGAGCCGTGTCGATATGGTCGTCATTTAAATAGGCATATAGATGAAGATCACCTTCTTCTAGTCCGTCAGTTATTCTTATTTTTGAGGCGTACAACATAGCTTCTCTAAACTCCCGAGGTTGATAGAAATTAGAGAAATAGTAGGCTTCAACATTCGGATTACAGTTGATGGCTTTTTCTATAAAATTCTTTAAAATTTCATAGTCTTCAGGCTTTATCTTCATTTTCATCAACCTGTTTGGTTTTAGGTATAGATAAAGGTGGAAATCTCAACCTGCTCATAGCTTTGGAAACGTCAGCTGCCGAAGTAGAAAACTGATTAAAAACTCTCTGGAAATCAACGATTACCTTATTGAACCTGACTAAAGCTTCAGGATCTGGGCCAGTTTCGTATATTGTAATTTCCTCAATCTTTTTTGACATGACGCCTCCATTTCTCAGGAATACTAGTACATCCAAACTCTTACTTCCATCAGTATGTCTCCCAATCTCTACCACCTGCTGCCTTATACTTCTCGTAGGCCACTTGGGCCTTATCGTAGTAAAACTTCCGAGCATCGGGAGTTGAACAATTATCCCCCCTATCGACAAGTTCAAAGTGTTGACGTTTATACTTCTTACGGTCTCGGGCTCGTTTCTCCTTCTGAGCCGGTGTTAATTTCTTCATAATAAGATCCTCTCGGATTGGATGGGTATTACGTAATACCTCTAGGCATTTTATGAGGTTTATACAGAGGTCCCCATTTAGGATTGGGACCTGCTGCTTTTATAAAGGTTTCAACAACCCTCTCAGGTGAATGTGTTTTAAGACAATCCCTGAATTCTCCGGCAACTCGTCGACCTTTAAAACCAATACAATGGCCATCGCTGTATCTGGCAATGGTGAGAAGACCGGTTTCGTATTCGACGAGATAATCCTGGGTCTCAGCTAGGATGGTCATGATTTCTTATTCACCGCTTCAACAATTAAAGGACCATCAAGGTGACCGATATGTTCGGTAACAATGTTTGTGTCAGCGTCCTCAATCCAATCGTGGCGACCTGAAGCGTTCACGGAAGAGGCTATATTATGGTAGGTCCAAGGTAGTGGAGAGTGATGACCAGTTATTAGCTCTCCTACAAAATTTGCTGCTACGACTGTTCCCTCGCCCATCTCCAGGTAGAGATCAGACCCTGCAAAGAAGTCATCATAACTACCGATGTTGACCATAAGGTCTGCAATATCGTGAGGACTGGCGTCCTCCAAGGACGGTTGATCTTCTACATCAAGATTAGCTTCTACAGCTAAACGCTCTCGCTGATCTGGATCGAGATCCTCTAGAGGGAATTCGAGTGTGACACGTAGTGTTTTAGACATGATATGATCCTTACGGATTGAATTAGAATTGGGCTGGAATTTCTACATGTGGGCTAAAGCACTAGGGTCGATAGACTTCACATTGATGAGTTCACCTGGAATACCTCGCTCTACATAGGTTCCCGACTTGACGGGGGTGGACATTACTTTCCAGTCATTATTGTCCTGTTTATTCAGGAAACTGTGCATATCGTCCGAGTGTTTAAAGGCTTTGACCTTCACGCGATATTTGAAACCGTTACCAATTTTTACGTCTTTGCGGATTGAGTACATGAGAGTTACTCCTGTTAATAAGTTCCAACTAAGGAATGAAAGGGCGTTATCCCCACGAATACCAAGAGCCTTCACGTTGTAAGGCGAGGGCGAGGGTGGTTTCGTCGTGATTAACACAACGACCTGCAGCTATTAAGGTTGCTAAAACGATACTGGTTGTCTTATTTATGTCTTGGCTCGGGTCTTGAAGCATTGAATGATCAAGAGCGTACATCGCTCCACTATCTGCTGCTTCTTGTGCCGAGGCGTAATCGCCCGGACGATAGATGCCGAAGGTATTCATAAGTTTCTCCTAAGCTGCAGCAAACCAATCTGGTTTTCCCGTACTGGCGAAAGCTTCCTCTCCCTTCACCTTCATATTCACTGGCATAACGACGGAGAATATTTTTTCAGATGCTCCGTATCGTGCGATATGAGCGTCTGTTGCATTATCACCTACGATCCAAACCGGTGTAAGTTTATTCCGACTGGGGGTTAGTATCTTGGCTACATCCTTAATATGGTCGAGGATGGGAACGTTGAAGGCCCCGGAGGATGTGAGACCTTTTATATCGGGCACAATATGTCTAAAATTAGGGTAGGTGCCGTCTATCTCTTTCACCGGTTCCATGTGAAGGATATTGTGGTGTCCGTCGAGTACCTTAATGACGCCAT
This sequence comes from Kiloniella sp., assembly GCF_965205715.1. Taxonomy (GTDB): domain Bacteria; phylum Pseudomonadota; class Alphaproteobacteria; order Kiloniellales; family Kiloniellaceae; genus Kiloniella. The sequence continues at coordinate 242,871 of NZ_CBDBHW010000006.1, forward strand.
CGTCTATTTCCACTGTTGAGGCGTTGGACTTCTTCGCTGCAGTTTGTACCTTTTTACTAATTGGCAGGATCGCACCTTGGCCTGCTTCCAGACCTGTTTCCTCCTGCGCGCAAGTGAAAATATTACCGTCGGTAGCGGCCATCAGGCCGTTCTCAAAATATACTCCGCATATGTAGTAGCGGGTTTTATCTGTTGATTGAGCTAGGGAAACAGCCGCCAGCAGTTTTGCGTTCACGTTAATCATGTACTTGGCTCCAAGGTTTTAGGGGCGACTAATTCGCCGTCTTGCATTGTGATTTCGAGGATAAAATCAGGACAGAAATGCCAGTCGAGGGTGTCCCATTTCTCCCAACCATTCAGCTCATGCCATAAAGCGTTACAAGCTGGAGCTAGTTCGGCTAATGCCTCGCGTGTTTGATTAGCACCGAGGTCACTTCGAAATTGACATATAGGATTTGTTCCCGCTTCATCATAAATTTCTAGGTGGGCTTCCCAGAGGCACATTGCGGTGATTACGTCTTGGATATCCATTCCAGGGGTTTGGTCGGCATTACTACTCATTGGATTGCTCCTTTGCTCTAACTATCGCCTCACCTAGATTTGAAAACTCCTTTAACTTTACGTTGTGATCTTTCTCATAACCTTCGAAAAAATTGAGTAGTCCTTCAGAAGCAGAAATAAGAGCTTGCATAGGGGTTTGAGGTATTTCCCCATGGGAGTTAACAGTCAAACGCGCCAGATCGAATTCTTCATTCCAAGAACGATCACATACGTTACAAGTTATCAAGCGTGTAACTGTCTCATCATCATCAGTAGTGAATTCATCAGCGTGTCCATGTTCGCTTAATTTAGATCCACAACAGACACAAAGGGTAGGTCTGAAGACGTTGCTCATGAGTGGCTACTCCAGATAGGGCAGGCTAAAGACCCGTGATTGACCCAAGCCCCTTCCATTTTGACTTCCTCATCAACTTTGACTAAGGCGCTAAATTCCCAAGCGACTTTCTTACCGTCAAGGTTGACGACTTTATTATCTATCAACTTCAGTTCGAGGTGATGGTCTTCTTTGGCGGGATATAGGAACTGGTTCTCGACCAGTTTAGATAACCATCGTTCGCTATCCGCCGTCTTGCGGGATTTATAGGCAAATTGATAATTTCCACTATCAACACCCATTTTATATAGCGTCTCTTTCATCTTCAGTTCGTGACGCAGGGTGTTCGCAAAGATACGACGGGTCTCGTCGCAGCTGAATATTAGCATTGTATTGATCCTTCTCGGATTGGTCGTGCGATCCTCTCGGATTGGTCTTAGGCAACCTCAGCCTGCGTTTTTCCTGCAGCTTTAATTGTCAATAACATTGAGTGGCGAACGTGAAACGGTAGATTGTAGTAAGCCTTCACCAATTCCATGGTCTCTCGTCTGTTAAAGTCCGGTTTCTCAATGTTTATAGGTTCCACATTTTCTTTAAATGTGATGTAACCAGGAGACTGTTCCATCACCTCTTTAGGTATATCTGATAAAAAATAATCTGGCACTTCATCTAAGACGCGACATAGATCGACGATGCGAGCTCCGGATACTCGGTTGGCGCCCTGTTCGTATTTCTGGATCTGTTGGAAAGTGAGGCCCATTAACCGTCCCAGCTCCCCCTGCGACATGCCTTTGAAAGTACGAGCAGTTCGGATTTGCTTGCCGATATAAACGTCAACAGCGTTAGGTTGACCTTTAATTTTTCCGTTCGGGTTCGGGTTCTTTTTCATAATATGTTCCTTTGGATTGTATTGGTCTTAGGTATTACGTAATACGACGTAATAGAAGCTCGCCCCCATGCCAGTCTCACGATATGGCACATCTGGAGCCTGCCCCAGAAGCCGAATTGAAGGGCGAGCTACTGTTAGGTCGCGGGTCTATACCCTGCTACTCGATATAGGTCAGAGTATTCCGAAACACATTTGATCCATGTGTGGTCGTTTTGCCATCCTCGGTCTAGCAATAACCAAGATGAAACTCCTTCGTAACCAAGTTCCTCATAGAAGTCAGAAGTAGCTGCAAAGAGTGTCTCGTCGATCTTTCGAAAATACTCATATATCTCAGTGAGCTTAGGTTTATCTGGATGGCCAGCGTTTAATATGGGCCATTGAGCGTCTATCTGCTCCAACATATGGTTTCGTAGCCTGTGTGTAATACGATACGAAAGTTGTAAACAGTTATCGAATTCAAGATCGATAGATGGAAACTCTCCAATTAACCTCTGAGCAAAAACGCTTGTCTCATGAGTTGCACATAGACCGTCTCGCATCTCGGCTACAATCTCGGCTAAAGCCTCTCTTTCTCGTTTATTCATGAGGTCTTCCTTCCTTCGTAGTACTCATAGATTTGAGACGCGATCAGGAATACAGGCCAAGCCAAGATGACTGCTGCCATGTTTTGGTAGTGTCTGAAGCTGCTGCTGTTGGGCTTAGGCTTCCAGCCCCAGCCACCCAACCAGTAGAGAATGGCGCCAGCTAACCAGAGGATGCTGAGAGCACCTCCGATTTCAGTCCAGAAGATGATCCACTGCATGGTTTCGAGGAAGCTCATAGTCCATCTCCCTCCCGACAGTCGATTTCTACTTCGACGCAGGCTATACGGATTAATGTTTCAGAACGATTTTCTAAATTGGGGATGAGATGACACTTGTCAGCCAACTCTTTAGAAGCGTAGAAAATTGTCGTTTTACTATCGTCGAAGATGTTGAGATATCCCTTTCGTTGAATACGGGGTACACATTCAACAAGCTTGAGGAGACGTGCGTACTCTCCTTCTACCTCGGCGTGATAGAACTCACCTTCAGCTGTCCAGAAATCGGCACATCCTGAGCCTTCGACTGATCCGATTACAGGGCAATCAGGATTGGGACCGTCAACGCATATGATACGGACAGGATCACCGTCGAGGGTTTCGTACTGTTTATCCATACTGATTATTACAGGTGTTTCGGTCATCGGCCTTTCCTCCTGTAGCTGTCTCTGGGGCGGAACCTCTTCTTGTCGTGATCGTCCTTCAAAACTAAAGGGGAAAGCTCGCGACAAGGCTTCGGAAGTGATGGAGGTGGAAGGTCTAGTACCAGATGATTTAAAGCATCAATTTCCACCTCCACGGTAACTACATCAGCGGCTTCAGCTTCGGATCTAAGTATCGCCTCAGCTGTGAGAATGTTCATCCCAAACGAGAGAGGGTTAATTAGAATTTTACGTTCGGTCACGAGTAGGTCTCCAGTTAATGGGAACAGTCTGACCAGTTCCGGTTTCAAGCCAGTGCTCTCCACGTCGGACAGCTGCCTTCTTACTGCGACATTCGAACCACCAGACGCTGTAGCCGTCGGATCTGAGGACTAGGAACTTCCGATCAGGTTGGTTCTGAATGTCTTCAATTGCGTAAGATCGTTTATGAGACATTATTAACCCTCCGGTGCTGGTGGTAGAGGCATCCAGTGGGTGGGTTCTCCGTCGAGGCAGTTACCGTCTGTGTAACTGTCCCTATCTTGACCTACAGCATCCCAATTATAGCATCTCGAACCTTTGCGTTGGTAAGGGTAGGCGACGGCGAAATAGCCTTTGTCGGTCATGACTAAAACATGCGTTCCATCCTTCGGCGCAGTCTCTATCGGTTGCCATGGGCTTGGCTCCATACCTTGGTCGGACTGTGAGAGGGCTTCGTTGGCGATATCCCCACATCGGAATAACGCCTTAGCGAGCTCATCCGCGTTTAATTCTACCAGCGAGATTTTCTGCAGAGCCTTCAGCAGATCGTTCTGTTGAGCTTGAAGATTTTGGAGTTTCTTATTCTCCCTGAGCTCACCGATTTCCCTAAGTTCCTCATCGTCCTTAGGGCTGATCATGCACTTGTACTCATCGACGAATTCTTCCGAGTTCTCGAATGGATCTTCTGGCAAAGGGGAGTGTTTAGGTTTAGCTGCTTGTTTAGCTCGAATTTGGTTCTTCTTTTCCCAAATTCGCTCCAACTCAGTCCAACCGTTTTGTTCCAAGTTGGTGTCGTTGGCACTACATAACGCAGCTAAAGTTACAATCACTCCACCTACTTCCTGCGACAATTCCCCGACCGGTCGGTTGAAGACATAGTCAACTAATTGATGGGCTTCAGAACTGGTACATCCAGTAGATTGAACCAGCTCTAACGCCTCTTCTAAGAAGCGATGATTACGTTCAATCCGATCTTTACTGATCTCACTTCCGAAACAGGCCTCCATCCAACTATCAACACCAGCTTGGAAGCTAGGCGGAAGCTGCTCAGCTTCTTCGATTGCTGCCGTTGCTTCTATTGCTCGAGAACATCTACAGCATTTATCGACGGAGGTTAGACCACTGTGACAGACGTAGTCGGTGATAGTCTCGCGGCGCTCCGCAAAGGGTTGGAGCGCGTTGATAAGACGGCGGATGACCTTGTCTTGGCTCATGCCGCCACCTGTTTCTTTTTCAGGTTTTGGTTCTGAGGCTTAGGCAGGGTGCTGATGATCGTTTCAGCTCTTTGCGTCGCTTCAGCTCGTGTTGGATATACAGGTGAGATGATGCGGGGATCACCGTTGTTGAGGTGAAGAGTGTACCACCAACCATTGCTGGCGTTGTGAAGCTTGTATGAATACATGATAAGATCCTCTCGGATTGGAGTGTTGGTGTATTACGTAATACCTTCTAGAATTCATTCTTTTGGGGGTAGGAGCTCCCTTCCCTCTGCCCAGCTCTTCGGGACTACGAATTCAGTTCCTTCGTTTATAAGGAGTGGTTGCAGGCGTTTTTGGTGTCCGGAGACCTCCCATAGTCGTTGCAGTTCGTTTTCCGGCACGTCGTCCAGGAGCTCGTCGAGGCGATTAGTGAAGTCTTCGAAGGATCTGAAGTTCCCGTAGTTTTCACATTCCATTTCCATGCACTCGAGCAGGTCCTCGAAGTCGGCCTCGGAGAGTTGTTGAGTACCGTCTTCGAGCGTTGTTAGGCCCTCGGCTTCGGGTACTACTGTATCTTCCTCCTCAAGGAACTCTTGGTTCTCCTCGGACAGGATGTTTTCCAGCGACTGAGGCTTGAAACGGGTCCAGCGTGTGGGGTTCAGGTCGTAGGTGTTGGCGATGTGGTTCTTTTTGAAACGTAGTTGGTAGTTCTCGGGGATGTTCCCGCACAGGTGCAGGAATACGAACTTGTGGACTTGAATGGTTCCGGAGCCCTTGCGGATGTTGAAAATGTGAGGTTCAAGGTTAGGTGAGACCTCAGTCATTGGGATGGTGGTTCGGGGGTAGCTTCTGGAGTTGACAGTTGCTGCAAGACGAACTTTAGAGAAGCGTCGTGATTTAATTTGACGCGTCGCTCTGGACACCACAGTGGCCATCTTACCCGTCCAGATCCAAGGGGAATTGATGATCTCTTTCCGCTTGGGCTCAGGGATGAATTTCAGGTCCGGACAACGTAAATCGTCGGGATGATTTTCCAAGTTTTTGAGTAGGTCCTTGTGGGGGACGTCGAGCTTGTCGAGCACCCGCAACCAAGGGGATTTGGCTGGTCTAGCCATGAATAAGATCCTTTCGGATTGGATTACTTTAGTGTATGATCCTGTTATGGATTGGAAGTGAGTATTACGTAATACTTTTGACCACACAAGTGGGTAAAATACCAAGTATAGTATACTCGAAAAGATAAAATAGTTTTACCTCCGTTTATCGCACCCCCAGTTCAACTTCTATATTCTTTTTTAATTATACTATATTTAACTTTCCTATAATAAATAAACAGGGATAGTGATACACAGGGGTAAAATGAAATTCGAGGACGATTTCGAGCACCATTGTGGTCAAAGCTTCGTGATTTCAATGGCTTAAGCATCCCGCCCGGTCCAGATCGACCTCCGATCCATCTCTAATCAACCTCCTATTTCCAACTTCAATCGTCGCAATTTCTGGATAGCTCTCTGGCCACGTTCCCGATCCATACCCTCTTTACGGGTAATTTCCCATTTTTCAGGTTCACCTCCCATACCGTCCACCTTCTGGACGCGGCGAAAAGCACGATGACGACTGGTCCAAAAACTGGCTTCCAGCTCTAATTGGTCCCTTTGATCTCGCTCAACATCCAATGTCTTTGATACCACTTGGCCCCGAAAGGGGTATTCAACTGTGATCATGACGCATTCCATATTTGAGTACTCGGAGGATTAGAACCAGAACCGTGATCATGCCCAGGATCGGAATAATTGCGATCCAGTGAGCCCCTCCCGCCAGCCCCTGAACAAACTCAAGGGTGGTGAAGAGATGACGAAATAGAACCAGCAACGGGATCAGGCCAAGGGCTGCGAAAACTAACCGGAGCATGAGTGCATCCTCCGTTCATTAAATTCTGCAAGGGTTCGGCAACCCTGGCGCACTTTCACTGATTGGCTCAGGGCGCAAGCCAGATTATAATCTTTAATGGCTTGAGGGTAATTTCCCTCAGCTTCGAACTGGGCCGCTCTCTCTAGCGCCTCGGTACAAAGTTCTCGGTTTCTATGGTTTGGCATAAGATCCTCCCGGATTGAATTGAGCTGGTATTACGTAATACCTAGCCAGCGTGGTGGACGAAGATTGCGCCAGCCAGCGTCGTGAGCAGGATACCAATTGCCCAAGCAATCACTTCCTGTTCAGTCATGGGTTCAGGGGCTGGCGTTACCAGCAGTTGACCTAAGAGATTTTCCATTGGTTGATCCTTCACGGATTGGATTGGTATTTCTGGTTTTGGACTTCTTAAAATCGCTCAATCATTTTCTGGGCCAGTTCCTTTAGCGGAGGCCGATTGAGCTGGTATTACGTAATACGAAAGATGGGGGGACCCCCAGACGATTTTACTCGCCTAGGGATCAGGGGGGGGTTAAGCGGCGACTTTCTCGCCTTGTTTCTTGGTATTACGTAATACTTTCCCAGTGGCCGCTTTTTGATCCATCAGCGCCCGTTCATGGCTGGAAAGAAGGGCTGTAATATCTGCAATCGCCTGTTTATTATCGCTTGATAGTAAGGCCTTAACTGCATCATAAGCAGTTTCTGCAATCGCGGCCTGTTCCTTTTCCTGTTCCGCTACCTCAAAAAGGCCTTGTCCCTGTTCAATTAGTTGAGCCATTCTCACAAGAGAAGTCGCCTTATTCCCGTGGTCCAGAACGTCAACCACTGTTAAATTATCAGGGTTAGATTTTGAGAGGGCCAACTCTATCAAGGCCTTGGTCTGGTCCTGTTCAATAGCGGCCTGTTCTGCTTGTTCCGCTTGCTGATCCTTAATAGCCTTCATATGTTCGCTAATAGCTTTCTGAAGGGCTGGAATAGTGAAGTTAGCCAGTCCAGCGGCAATATCTGGAATATTTTCTTTAGAGATTGTAGGGCAAGAAAGCTCTTTAATAGTCCACTTATCTTTACCAGAAATAGAAAGGCCGTTGTTTAGTTCTTCATATGTGCGCTTACCTTGTGACCAAGGTAATTTTGCCGCTTTATAATCGCTATTTTCCTTCACTTGGCTTTGCAGTTTTTCCGCTACGTCGTGGAAAGAAGCAACAAAAGAAATGTAAGCAATAGTCGCACCGAAAGAAGTTTTGTTTTCTTTGGTTGCGCCTAATTCATTCTTAATTTTTTCAATCGCTTTATCAGCTGTATTAATACCAGATACAGCCACTTTTAAATCTGTTTGCAAAGCAGTAGCTTTATCAGTTGCGGTTGCTTTGTTTAGGTCTAACTTATTGAAAGAGTTTAACATTTTTATATGATCCTTTATCGGATTGTATTACGTAATACCCTGAACCCTGAAAGACATACTGGTGGCGTCTCTAGCGCAGGCCGTACTAGTGGCCGTGGCGCAAAGGTGGCGGGGTATTCACAGTTCAAACAACACTTACTTAACTACTTAACTTCTACATTTAATGTACTAAATTATACCTACAATGTACAATAGTTTATTCCTATTAAGTGATAGGTAAAACGAATTAAAGAAGGGTACTATCTTTTTATGTCTATACATAATGGCAGGGGTGGGTCCTCACCCCTCCCCCCTATCAGTTAAATTTTTGAAATTTTAGGTACTAGTACATACCTATATGAGGTACAGTACGCGCACCATTTCTACCGATAGGAGCACCCCTACATGCTGAAACCGAGCCGATACCTGCCTCTGATCCTGATAGCGACCCTCACAGGTTGCGCTAATAGTGCCTTAGAGCGAGCAGCCAATCCGGATAAGGTGTCGGTACAGGTTGCAGGTAATTCTTATGGTGTAATTCAGAGAACTAGTGATCGCGCTGATGTGTGGAACAGTGGGGTGCGAGTTGTAAACGACGCCTTCGCTATGAAACAGGATCAGATACTCGCTGTGGAGAAAGCGACAGGATGTAAGGTCGTCGATTTCATATCTATCGATCCAGCAAACGGACAAGCAAAAATTAGATGTTAAAGAAAAGGCTGAGATTTAAATCTCAGCCTTAAGTTCTTTCAGTTTCTGATAGGCTTGATCTTCACTTTCAAACCCGTAGTAGGATTGCCCTTTAAACGCAACCCTCCACTTATCGCGATGCCTGGATATCCCCTTATACCTAGAGGCGGGTTTATGGCCGTTCCCTGTCGGACGCCCCATTGGAGGAACAGTACTCCCCCTCCTCCAATCCCACCATGTAGTTTTACGAGCTCTTAGATTTCCAATACTCAGAACCTCGGATAGGGATTTAACCCCGCTGGAATTATGACATTCGATAGTATTGTCCACTGTCCGAACAAGTTGCCAACCTGACAACTTGTCCTCGTCTTCATCATCTATCAATATCTTCACAGTATTTATTGCTGCTAATTCCATAACTTACTCCAAAAAATAGTACATAAAGGTACACAATATAGGTGACTACGTCAATACTTCTCCGTAATTTCACCATCAACAAGTTCATGCACATCTAGTTCCTGGAGTTCTCGGCGTATATCAAGAGCATTTATCTCGACTTCACCCTCTATTTTCCCACAGGTATGAGCCCATCGTAAAAACACTCCCTCGCCCCCGTTCTCACGTTCCGCGTCAGTTTCTGACCAAACCCGAGTTCTAGGCTGAGTTCCTTCATCCCGCTTCTGAAAGGCTTCAGCCCAACAGGCCTTGCATCCCCCACCCCGAGACAAAAAGAGTAGTACTTTTCGTAAAGGATCTTCTCGGACATGCTCGGAGAAGTCTTGTCTGAAACGATCTTCACCATCGCGCTTTCTTGGATAAAAAAACGCATACTATTATTCAGTGTTGCCACTTCCTCCATTGTCTCAGTATGGGAAGGAGGAAGTGTATATTCTCTCTCACTCAAGACCCGAGGGAGAGCTTCAACCGCCCAGGCGACAATTGCCTCACGCTCTTCAGCAACCAAAGTGTCCCCAAAATCGAGAACTCTCTCATCTTTATGTATCACCTTGTCAAAACAAAGAGCCAACCAACGACGATTAAAGCCTGAGGAAGTATCATCAGTCCGAGGTAAGTGATTAGAAGCAAACCAATGCGTACAGACCGGATTGAACCTGAAGATCTGCTTCCCCTTATGTTGAGCCTCCATCTCCTCACCACTAACAATCTTTTTAAACTGGCGCCCGTCAATAGGCCGTTTATCTGACAGTTCACCGCAGACATTGATCAACTTTTGATGCATCTGAGCTGGTGAGAAGGTGTCGTTCCAATTTTCAGGAGGACAGGCAGACCGAGCACTATCTGGTACCAACGATTGAGCGATAACCAGTAGTTGGGATTTACCGGATTTTGGAGGTCCGTAGAGTAAAATAGCTCGCTGTAGTGAGGGACCAATGCCAAAAATCGTCGAACAAAGCGCCTCTTGCAGAGCCATAACCCTCTCTTTGTAGTCGTCACAGTGTCCCCAAGACTTCTCAAGGAACTCCTGAAACTTGAACGCTTTACCAGAAAGCTCAGGTAAGTACCTGAAAGGTAGGGTGTAGGTCATACCAAACGAAGGATCGTGAGGCCTCAGCTTCATATTTTGAGCGAGAACACCGTTGGCAAAGTTCACCCCATACACATTGAAAGTTTTAAGCTCCTGGGGAACGAGAGACTTCATTGTCCTCATGATCCCACCATGATCTGAATTTCGTTTAGCAGCCGGTAGGAAACCATATCGATCAGCAATATGTCGAAGGATCTCAATCTCTGGCTTTTCTTCCCAATGAGATCCCTGCCAAGCCCAGAACTTCTCACCGTGATATCGAAGTGGAGTGATGTCCTCAAAATCTTTGATAACAGCTTGAGCGATTTGAGTGTGATCAGTACCAGCAATTTCACCAGCTTCCAGCTCTTTAATCCGTTGAGTAATAGATCCCTTTTTCAAGCCCATCATTGAAGCATCAACGATGTATTGAATAATACGATCCTTCTCCAACGTAGACATCATTTTAGACTGGGAAAGCTTCTTCAAAACGTACTCAATAGCATCCATTCGCTCCTGAGTGTCGGGCTTATAGGTCTCGAATTGAGTTTGAAGATACTTTTTAAGCTCCGCAAACTCCCACTCGACGTGATCCTTGTCGAATTTGAGCCCCATCTGCTCCTTAATTTCGTCAGTAAGACCCTCATCCCATTGTGGAGGTAGAATTTTACCGCGATCAATTACGTCACGGAGGACGAATTTCACGACGTTTTGAATGCCTTTATCAATATCGACATCATCACCGGCAACCTTCTCAGTACAGGTCGAGTACCAAGCCTTCATTCGCTCAATAGCTTCAAGCAGTGGAAGTTCTCCACGCATCACTCCGTAAGCCCAAAGTCCGGCCACCCGGGTCATCTGGACATCCCGAGCCCCCGACGGCGTCCATTCAGTCGTCTTCGTCCACCCAGAGTGAGATAACTCTATATCAGCCGTCTTAAACGCCCCACGCAAGATGGCTTCTATTTCACTATCGAGCACTGGTAGTTGATCAATTACACTGAGAAGCTCGACATTTGCTTCATAAGGTCGCTTCGTCTCCGGATGGATTGATGGAGGTAAAACAACTTGGGTCCGAGATGATAGCACCTCAACCAAAGTCGCTCCGGATATATCTTTTATTCGAAACGTTGAGAAAGAAGGATTGTACCTGTAAGCGAGGACCATTCCTTTCTTACCAACACGACACCAAGGTGATGATGGAAGTTGTTTAAGAATGAGTTCCTTTATACTTTCATCTTCAGTATCAATATCAACAACACAAATGCCCGACTTTTCACCTAAAACGAGGCCAATATTCGCGTGTGGTTGACGTTGCAACCATGACGCCTGCTCCTCTGGGGTAGGTAGACGATCATGAAATCTCGACCAATCCCCAGGTATAGGACGCTTGTCTTGATGGTAAAGAGGAATAACAGGGAGACCAGCAGCGTAATAATCAGCAGCAACTGATCCAAAAACAGAATTTTGCGTCATGCTTTCTCTCCAATTACACCTTTTAAGCGGGAAATAATCGTTGTTGCTTGATCTGGAGAAAGTTCATCTTCCATCACAGTAAGTACGGCCTGAGTAAAGGCGTTAACCTCGTTAATGCCGGAAGCTCTTTCTTTAAGAACAACAAGTTTTTCAATTAGAGGAACAGTTAGACGGTAGTAAGAATTCATTTCAGTTTTGTCTGAATTCTGAAGCTCCTCTTTAAACTTTTTCAAGCCCAAAAGAAGACCGACAACTTCGTCTTCGAGATTAATATCGTCGATACTAGCCTCGGTTAACTCGGAGATATCTGAGGAGGCGACTGCCTCCTCAGATCCAATAAGATCCTTAAGGATTGCAATCGTCTCAGCATCATACGGACACTCAGAACTACTTAGATATGATCCATCCGCTTTGGCTGCATTGACCGCTGTATTAACTTTCCACGCGTCATTTTCACCAAGCTCAGGATAAAAAACGTCACTCACTATATGACCCTCTCAGTTTTGGGTTGAGTAAGTAATAGTAGTAAAATAAAACGGAGTCTAATACTTATTTTTTAAATAGACTATACTTAAATATATTTTAGGATTTAAGTAAAAATCAGATATATGATGTATTAATAGATATATTTTCAAATGCTCAGGCATCATATGGCTAATATTCACCTAAACAACCTCATCGAGAGGGCAGAAAACAGGTTCTCAATCGATAGTAAAAACATGTCGATGACCGATTGGATCTGCGAGAATACTACAATCCATGGTAAGAAATTCTCTGTTGAGCGTTACCCGTTTCAACGAGACATCTTGGACGACATGCACCCTAACATGGATGTAAAAAAATGCTCTCAGGTAGGGCTAACAGAGGGACAAATCCGTAAAATGTTAGGCTTCCTCGTTAGAAACCGAGGAACAAAAGGGATCTTCACTCTTCCTAACGAGAAGCTTTATGACAAGATCTCTAAAACCCGTATCCAGCCTATTGTAGAGAAAGATAAGGTATTCAATCCAGAGGGAGCCGGTAAGGTTACCCGTTCCAAAGAGGTAATGCAGTTCGGATACAGCTGGTTATATGTGACCGGATGTACTGAAGCTGACGCAACATCCACCTCTGCAGACGCGGTTTTCAATGATGAGGTAGACCTCAGCCCTCAAGACATGTTGGCCCTATTTAACTCGCGTCTCCAAGATTCCGACTGGAAGATTAGACAACGATTTTCAACCCCCACATTTCCCGCTTTCGGAATTGATCAAGGCTTTCAAGTTTCAGATCAGCACCTGTATCTTTGTAAGTGCGATAAGTGTAATCATTGGAACTGGCCAGAATTTAATAGGAAGTTTATCACAGTCCCTGGCCTACCTGACCACATTCAAGAGATTGTTGATATTGATCATAACATTGTCGACGATATTGATATTCTCGGCGCCTACGTTCATTGTGAAAAATGTAGAGCTCCGTTAGATCTTAGTCGCTTAGACAACCGGCAATGGGTCGCAAAACATCCAAACAGAGCCCATCATAGAGGATATTCAGTAAGCCCTTTCACCACTGAGAGGCTTCCTCCCTCCTATATTATTACTCAACTCCTAGATTACAAAAAACGTGAGTACATAAGAGGTTTCCACAATACCGTCCTAGCTCAAACTTATTCCGACAACAACATTCAAATCAGTAGAGAAGCCATCGACCGTTGTATGGGATATGAGCAGATACTCGACGTATCTAAAAGTTCTAACACTTGGGTGGGGATAGATGTTGGGCAAACTTGCCACATTACTTTAGGGGCAGGATCTAGTGCACACGATATGTCCGTTTTCGATTTCAGAACAGTCCACGTAGATAACCTAATCCGGACAGTAGAAGAAATCATGGATCAGTATCGCGTCGTAGGTGGAACGATCGATCGACACCCGTATGAACCGACAGCTGATGCAGTTTTCAAAGCTTCAGACGGTAAAATCCTTCCGGCAGAATATCGTGGAAACAAGGAGGTTAACCTCGTCAACGACGCAACTCAGACCCTTACCCACGTTCAAATAGATAGAACAATGGCTCTGGATCAAGTCGCTAGGCAGGTCAAACGGGGTACGATTAGTTTCAACGGTTATAAACACCAAAGATCAATAATCACTGACCACCTACGCAACATGGTTAGAGATGAGAAGCCTGACGAGCCAGCAAAGTGGATCAAGTTAGATAGTAACGATCACTATTTCCACTCTTTAGCCAATTTACTGGTTGCCCCTAAAGTCAGCGACGTTGTCTTACTGAAATCAAATCATGAAATTCGCACATTAGTAAGTAGCGCAGTAGTATCCATGCCAAATCAGCAAAGCCAATTACTAGGAAGATCAAATAAAAGAGTAGATTTTCCAGTATTAGGAATGTAGTAATAATCTTATCTATACTTTGAAGGCTGAAGTAATGGCTTCCACGACAGGAAAACTATTAAAAATTATACTTCCAAAGCGAAAAGGAAATGAGAAAGGTACTGGCCTCACCTCAACTCATAGTCCAGGGCAAGCAGATCGCGTCCTCACCGCTCCTGATTATCGAGACCACATCAAGGATCTCTTTACCACCCGAGGATCAAACGATAGTCGTGAGATCCTTCAAGAATTGTTTAAATTTGATACAGATGTATCAGCTGCTGTTAACGCCTACCTTACCGTTGCCAACACAGAACCTCTTCTGAAAGTTTATGATCTTGAGGGAAATATCGACCGTGAGGGCCACAAACTACTCAACGAGATCCTCACTGGCCTGACCACCCGGTCGGACTACTCCAAGGGCTTTCAGTTACGCCCTTCGCTGAGAGCAATTTGCGAAAATATGCGCTACATGGTTCTCCTCAGAGGAGGCATTGGGTCGGAGCTGGTTCTTGATAAGACACTGGTACCCTCAGAAATTCGCCATATAGATCTTAAAACGATCCAATGGTACGAACAAACTCCAGGTCAGTATACGCCCGTACAACTACCTCCAGGCTCGAACGACGAGATAGACCTCAATATACCGACCTTCTTCGTCAGTTTTTACCGTAGAGATCCAACTAAGATCTACAGCTACTCACCGTTCGTATCTGTAATCAACACGGTTGCTGCTAGACAGCAGGTAATCAACGATCTTTACAGGATCATGCAGATCACCGGCTTCCCCCGTATGGACGTTACAGTTACTGAGGAAGTCCTTCGAAGAAACGCCCCTGCAAACGTTAGCCAAGATGAGAACGAGTTAAAAACGTGGCTTAATAGTCAAATGCAGGCAATCTCTTCTGCAGTTACCAATCTTCAGGCAGATCAAGCATTCGTTCACAGTGATAGTGTTGAAGTAGGAATTGTTAACGAAGGTGGTCCCAAGCAAGCAATGGACGTCCGCGCCGTTATTGAAGTCCTAGACGCCCAGAACCAAGCTGCTCTGAAGATCATGGCGACTGTAATCGGTAAAGGAGATAAAGGTGTTAATACAGCTTCTGTTGAAGCCACTCTCTTCGCTAAAAACGCAGAAGAACTAAATAATCCTGTCGCAGAGATATTAAGCAAAATCCTCACCTTTGCATTACGTCTACACGGCTCTGAAAGCCGAGTGGAAGTCTCTTTCGATACAGTAATTCTGAGACCAGAAATTGAGCTCGAAAACCACTTTGTAATGCGCCAATCCAGATACCTAGAGCTACTTAGTAGCGGCCTAATCTCTGATGATGATTTTCACGTAAAACTCTTCAACCGAATTCGGCCAGATAATGTCCCGGAACTGTCTGGAACAAACTTCTACGGAAAATCTAATGCGATAGACCCAAGCGACGCCAGTACTAACGGCGACCCTATGGGTAGAAGCTTAACCCCTGAAGGCGCCAAAGGCGGTCGAAGCAAGGAGGTTAAGAAGTGAGCATCCTCTCTAACGTCCCCCTCTATGAAACTTGGCAGATGGCAAAAGGAGCAACGTGGGAAGCTTCATACAACACTATCAATCGAAAGACACGAGAACCCCTAGACCTAAGCGACGCCAGTGGAACAGTGAAAATCAAAAACGGTTCCACGGTACTTTACGAACAATCTATCACCATCACAGCTACAACCGTAGAGGTGGTTATTGCCGACACGGTAACCACAAATCTCAACGGATCTAACGCAACATTTGAAATTGAAATCCTTCGCCAATCTAAAGTTCACAAGGTTGCGCGAGGGAAGGTCGAATTCTACGAGGAACTATAATTATGGCAAAAGATTTTAAACTCTCCAACGCTGCAGCAAGTGCCGCTGCTAACGCAGTTTGCGCCCAAGTAAATAGTGGATATATCGAAGTACGCTCTGGCACTAAACCTGCTACTGCTGACACAGCTGCTACCGGAACACTTTTGGCAAAACTCAATTTTAGTGCTGAAGCTTTTGCTTCTGCTGTTAACGGTGTAGCCAACGCAAACGCCATAACGCAGGAAGGTAAAATCCTAGCTAGTGGAACAGCAACTTGGTTCCGAGCCTATAACACCGACAATTCAGCCATTTATGACGGAACAGTCGCTACTTCTAATGCTGATATGATTGTAGACGACGCCTCCTTTGTTACAGGCGGTAATGCCAGCATTCCAAGCCACGTTTACACGCAACCTAAGTAATCTGATAGGTGAGGTATGCCTGGAGATAAGATCACAGCTGTTCCAGCTGTAGCTACAGAGCTGACGGACTTAATTTTTGTTGCTGCAAAAGTAATTGAGGGACAGGATAATGAGAATTATCAAGTACCTGCCGCACTCTTTGGCACCGGCAGCGCATCTTCAACAGTCCCATTAATTGCAGGAGAAACTCTTGCAGTTAACGATCTCTGTTACCTGTCTTCTTCAGGCAAACTCCTCAAAGCCCAATCCTCAGTAATTACGTCAGTCAAAGGACTGTTAGTTTTTGCAAAGGAGGTGGCCGTATTAGATGAAGTTAAAGATTTTCAAGTCTCTGGAATTCTCGCAGGATTTACAGGGCTGGCACCTGGAGACACCTACTATGTTAGCCCAACCACTCCAGGAGGTATTACCAACACCTTACCTGCAGTCAGTGGCGAATGGGTACGCATTGTTGGTTATGCAGTTTCTGAAACTGAGCTTCTTATCTATCTATCTCCAACTTTCTTTAGAAATATCTAATGATTAAGAATGTTGACGTTATCGCAGGTGCAGCTAGACCAGCCTCAGAGACCAGCTTTGACTTTAGTTTAAAACTAGATTTAGCAGGTACAGGAAGGCTTATACTTATCACGATAGGAGCAAGCACTGTAAGCGACATGTCGAGTGTAACTTGCGGTGCAGTAGTTAATTCAACGTTCTACCCGTTCACCCCCTTAATAACGCATCACTCAACCGTAGGAATAGGACTATATAGCTACACCTTCTACGCCACAGAAAGTTTTCTCAAATCCCACAACCTTAATTATTTCGTAGATCTTAGAGTTACCAAACCCTCGACAAGTAAAGGAGCTCGAATAGATGGGGTGTCTTACTCAGGAGTATCTGAAACCCCTCCAGTGGTAATAACCACCTTTAGCGACGTGGAAAGCCCGACCGGTGTGGATATCCCGTCACCTCCAGCTGCTTCTCCCCCCTCCCAGGTTGGCGACTTCCAATTATGGATAATCTCTGGAGCAAATAGAGGCACCACTCAAAATATGAATGCTTTCGCAAATCCTCCCACAAGGCTAGTAGACGCAGGAGGATCCCATGGTGAAAATGATATTTACAATCTCTACTACAGAAGAACTATTGAGATAGCAGAGCCAGCTGAGACCACTACATGGAGATATACGACCGCCTGTCCTAATTATGTATGTAGTGCAGTAATTTTTAAACCTATCGATCTACCCGAAGATTCTGCAACATTAATTTCAGAAATCAACGAAATACCTTACATTGGCCTACTAAGTATAAACGGGCTATCCCCAACCAATCTTAAGGCTATCGTTGGCGGAGCATCCTTCCATCAAGACACTGGATTAGGAGCCTCCAACCCTGCGGACACTAAAGTATTTAACTCTTTCGATAGTACTGATGAAATATCCCGCATACGAAAAATTGACGCGACTACTAATCCTGAGCCAGCTGCTACGTCGTTTATCAGCGAATCAACAGCCAGCACTTCGACTGCTGCAGATGTAAATCGCAGAAGCTCAAGCGCCCCTTCGCCAGGAATAGGGCCAGACAGCGCCTACAATGGAGGCTTTTATGTCTATTGTGAAACATCATCCCCAACGAGCTTAGGGGATTATTTTTACCTGAGATTTGAAGATATTCTAGACGCCTCAACTCCTGGAGGCCTGAAGGTAGAGTACCACTACATGCAGAGAGCCGGTATTAACCCGGAAATGCAGTGGCAATATTTACCTGAGGGAGCTGACGGAACGACAGGATGGATCGATTGTAAATTACATGTTGGCCCTACCGTTGCCCAAGACGACCCCGCAGTCTGGTCAAAAGGTTTCTTCAACCTAAAATACGATTTTGGCTTCAATTCGGGCAACGTTCAATTGAGAGTTCGGTGGAAGGTCTCAACTACTGGAACTGCTTGGCACAACGACCAAGCGATAGACAATGTAATTTTCACTTCTAGAGCCTAACGAGAAGAGGACACCTATGAAATGGCAGGTAAATTTATTCTTCTCGAGAATGGTAACGAACTTCTTTTAGAGAATGGTAATAATCTACTTTTTGAAAGTGAGGTTATTCAGGGAATAGTTGATGTTCAAGCCTCACCTCCCTCAATAAACGCCACCCTTTCTGTTGCCGCCCCAGCTTTCTCAGGAACCGTCGACGTTCAAAGCTCAAAAGCTGAACTTATCACAACCGTACAAACCGCATACCTACCTACAGGGTATGCATCCTACACCTTTTGGGACACTAATCTCGACAATCTTTTCTGGGATACTCAAGACCCTTTCTGGCTGCGGCTTCCACCTATTACCGCGAATATCAACGTTGAAGCCAAAGCCTCGGAAAGCTCTTCTAATATCGCCGTCAACGACCCAACGATAACCGGCAATATCGACGTTGAAACCAAACCTCCTGAAACAGACTTCGGAGGTACGGCAGAGCCGACTTACGACGAGACAATTCTAAGTATCAATGGAGGACCTAGTTACAGGTGGAAGTTTGATAATAATAAGTCCGAAGAAGGCGGACACAGCACTTCTGGAACATACTCCGCAGGCTCAAGCTTAATCCCTACAGTACCTTGGAATAGCTTAAGATGTGAAGGGAATGCGAACATTGTCCCAGCTAACGCAAGTAACGTTAACAGCGCCGTAACAACTAAAAAATCAATTTCCCTTTGGTTCAAAGCTGACACCGTAACCGGACGACAATCTCTTTGGGAAGAAGGAGGAGCAATCAACTGGTGCCATCTTTACCTAGATGGCCCAGATCTATATTGGTCAGTAGGTGAAGGAAGCAGTTCTAAAGGGTTTATAAAACTAACGGACGCAATCTCCGCTAACGTAGTATCCCATGTGGTCATGGAGTTAGATACTACGACCGACACAATCAACCTTTACCTAAATAAGGTAAAATATGCGGCAACAGCAGGATGTGGGATCGATTTTGCATCTCATACCGGCGACTGGACTATAGGTAATTCCGCAGATGCTAGAGACCATGCGAGCGCACAAGTCACCTCATTTTTCACCGGAGAAATAGCCGACTATTGTTACTGGGGAGAAAAGTCCCAACTGCTAACCGAGACCCAAGTCCAAAATATATATGATAGAGGACTTACAACATCTTCTACACCTACAGTAACAGTAACACGTCCCACCTTGTCGGGCTCCATCGACGTTGAAACCAAGTCCTCTGAGATCTCGTCTAACATCTCAGTCGATGATCCAACCATAACTGGTAACATCTACGCTGAAACCAAGTCCTCTGAGATCTCGTCTAACATCTCAGTCGATGATCCAACCATAACTGGTAACATCGACGTTGAAACCAAGTCCTCTGAGATCTCGTCTAACATCTCAGTCAACGATCCAACCATAACTGGTAACATCGACGTTGAAACCAAGTCCTCTGAGATCTCGTCTAACATCTCAGTCAATGATCCAACCATAACTGGTAACATCGACGTTGAAACTAAATCCCCTGAGATCTCTACCAACATCTCAGTTAATGATCCGACCATATCTGGCAACATCAATGTTGAAACCAAATCCCCTGAGATCTCCTCCAACATCTCAGTTAATGATCCAACCACATCTGGCAACATCAGCGTTGAAGCCAAAGCCCCTGAGATCTCCTCCAACATCTCAGTTAATGATCCAACCATATCTGGTAACATCGACGTTGAAACCAAGTCCTCTGAGATCTCGTCTAACATCTCAGTTAATGATCCGACCACATCTGGCAACATCAGCGTTGAAGCCAAAGCCCCTGAGATCTCCTCCAACATCTCAGTTAATGATCCAACCATATCTGGTAACATCGACGTTGAAGCTAGATCCCCTGAGATCTCTTCCAGCATCTCAGTTAATGATCCGACCATATCCGGCAACATCGACGTTGAAACCAAGTCCTCTGAGATCTCGTCTAACATCTCAGTCAATGATCCAACCATAACTGGTAACATCGACGTTGAAACCAAGTCCCCTGAGATTTCTTCCAGCATCTCAGTTAATGATCCGACCATATCCGGCAACATCGACGTTGAAACCAAGTCCTCTGAGATCTCGTCTAACATCTCAGTCAATGATCCAACCATAACTGGTAACATCGACGTTGAAACCAAGTCCTCTGAGATCTCGTCTAACATCTCAGTTAATGATCCGACCATATCCGGCAACATCGATGTTGAAACCAAAACTCCCGGGATCGCTACAAACATCTTTAACGGGGATCCAGGTGTAGTAGGCATCATTAATACTGAAGCCAAAGCCCCTGAGATCTCTTCCAACATCTCAGTTAATGATCCAACCATATCTGGCAACATCAACGTTGAAGCCAAAGCCCCTGAGATCTCTTCTAGCATCTCAGTCAATGATCTAACCATAACTGCTAACATCACTGTTGAGGTCAAAGCCCCTGAGATCTCTTCCAACATCTCAGTTAATGATCCAATCATATCTGGTAACATCAACGTTGAAGCCAAACCTCCTGAGATCTCTTCCAATATCTCAGCCAATGACCCAACTATAACCGGTAACATTGACGCTGAAGCCAAAGCCCCTGAGATCTCGTCTAATATCTCCGTCAACGATCCGACCACATCTGGCAACATCAGCGTTGAAGCCAAAGCCCCTGAGATCTCCTCCAACATCTCAGTTAATGATCCAACCATATCTGGTAACATCGACGTTGAAGCTAGATCCCCTGAGATCTCTTCTAGCATCTCAGTCAATGATCTAACCATAACTGCTAACATCACTGTTGAGGTCAAAGCCCCTGAGATCTCTTCCAACATCTCAGTCAATGATCCAACCATAACTACTAACATCGACGTTGAAGCTAGATCTCCTGAGATCTCGTCCAACATCTCCGTCAACGATCCGACCATTTCTGGAAACATTGATGTTCAATCGAATTCTGCAAAAATAGTCACTCACCTATTCGTAGGCGACCCTGGCATTGCCGGTAACGTAAGTGTAGAGAGTAAATCTCCTGAGATGTCTTCGAACATCTCCGTCAACGCCCCAACCTTAACTGGGAACATCGAAGTTGAAGCTAGATCCCCTGAGATCTCTTCTAATATTTCAGTCAAAGATCCGACCGCAATTGGCAACATCGACGTTGAGGTCAAAGCCCCTGAAGTATCCTCTAACCTAACTACCTATTACGGGGCTCAGGACGATATCGTACCTGCCCTCATCACCAAACCACTAGCCACGAGCCCTTCTCTAATTAACGGCCAGTCCAACGTGGTGAAATTAGAAACCAAATCAAAAATCTCAACAGACCTCCATCTATCCGCCAAAGCTTCAATGGAAGTACAGTTAACGCCCTCAACAAGTAATAATGAACTATTACTAGTGAGATTAAATAAAACAGCTTAATTATTCTCAGTAATACCTACTAAATAACTTCTTGATTTGATTTTTACTTGCCTGTATTTGTTTTGTAGTAGCAAATTCAAAATATTGAGCAAGTAATGCCTAAAAGCTTAGAAATAACAGACCAAATAAAGCAGCGAATTGTCAAAGCCACCGGCGACGAGCAGTTCGACTTCGATGGTGTAGTTGTTTTTGAGACTATTCTTGCTGACAGTCGCCCTCTGAAACAGAAGGGCTCTCTTTTTGACAGAGGACGAATTACTCATAACACCCTAGAGAAGATGACCGTCATACCGAACGGTGGACAAACCATCCCTCTACACACCCTACATCGGTACGGTGGAGAACTACCTGTCGGACGAGTGTTCTATGCAGAAACGCGAAGAACTTCAGAAGATGAGGTTGAGCTACGAGGTCAATTCTTTATCGGAAAGAATAAGACCGAACTCGTTACCGACATTGAGAATTCGACATTAAACAGTGTAAGCATCGGGCTTAGAGGCGAGAAACTACTCTGCTCTGAATGCGGTTGGGATTTCAAAGGTGAGGATGCAAATTTTAGCCACCTCTACAACCGCACCTGTGCAAACGATCACACTATTGGCGAAGATGGAGCACATATCCGTATCTCAGGCGTCGAAGCCTGGAACGAAACATCTTTAGTCAGCAATGGAGCGGTTGAGAGCGCAAAGATCGCCTCCCGGGCCAAGGCTCAATTATCAAGCGAAGCCATTGAGCAGCTTGCAGCTTCAGACACTCCGTATGAAGCAACCCTCGTCACCGCAGAATTTAAGGAGACTGACACCATGTCGGGTCAAAACAAAGGTGAGAATATTACTCTTTCTGAAGCCATTACCCCCATGGTAACTCAAATGGCAGAGCTTTCAGCAAAGAATGGTTCTCTTACCACTGAAAAAGCAGATCTCGAATTGAAGCTTAACGCATCAACTAAAGAGGTTGAAGATCTGAAGGCTGCAAATGTAGAGCTTCAGAAAAAGCTCGAAGCCTCTGATGCTGAGGCGATTGAGAAAGCTAAGTCTGACTTAGAGGCCTCAAACACCTCACTGAAAAAAGCGGCAAGTTTCATCAAAGAAAATGTTTCAGCAGCTCTCGTTGCTTCTGGAAAATCAGCAGATGATGTGCCTGAAAACCTGGACGACCAGATCAAGGCCTTTGCAGACGCAAAGATCCAACTTCACCAATCCTTACCAGCAGACGGCGTCAGTGTCGAAGCCTCAGGTGGATCCGGTGAAACCGAGCAGAAGCGCGATGTTTCTGCCTTCAAGACTAACCGTACATAAGGAAATCTGACATGAGCGTTATTGGAAATGGCGTTACCCTACTAGGTTTTCCTCAGGAAGATTCCCAGTTTACGGTGAATCTTGCTTCAGGGATCACCGCTGAACACATTGGCCGACCATTGGCCTTAGATGCCTCTGCCGCAAACACGATGAAACTAGCAAGTGCTGGCGACGTAATCGTAGCAGCATTGGTATCTGTTGAAAATCGGACCATTGAAGGCGTATTGGTCGGCACTGCGGCCCTTAAGTTTATCGAGGCCTTCCCTGTCAATACCGGCGCCCCTGGCACCCTTTCAATCGGTGATACCGTTGAGGGATCAGGTACTGGTCAAGTTCAAACCCTGGGCGGTGCCTCACCTACCCCTGATCATAGCGTCAACTACGTCGCTGAAATTCTAGACGGTGGGAATACTGCTGTCGTAGTTAAACTTTAAGGGAGCTTCTCAATGAGCCTCAAAAATCTAGCAGATCTTAAGAAGCGTCCCGTCGAGGAAGTAGTCGGAGCCCTTCTTAATGACAACAACATGGAATCAGCTCAGCAAGGTATGAACCTAGCTCGAGAAGCCTCAGCTTATGGCTTAAACCTTCGAGACTACCTCCAGCTGGCTTGCTCACCTGTGGACGGCCTAAATGGTTATGAAGCCGCTCTTCAGCATTTGAACCTGCCGGTAAATGATAACTTTGATGCTGGAGTAACACTCCAGGCGGCATCAAATACGTTTCAAACTTACTCAGGTACGCGAGCACTTTTTAAAGAAGTTCTTGACGATGTAATCCGTTGGAAAAATCGCCAGACAAACTTCGAAAACATCGCGGCAATTGTTTCCAACTCTCGTACCATCTCTGGAAACGAGCTGGTGTCAACTATCGTTAACGACGATAGCGATAGTCGAGGCACTTATACCGTGGCCGAGGGTGGTCGTATTCCGGTACGCACTATCCGAACATCTGAAACCAGTGTACGGATGTATAAACACGGTGGCGGTATCCGCACTACCTATGAGTTCAATCGCCGCGCAGCATTGGAACTTGTTGTACCATACCTTGCTCGTGTTCAACGTGAACTCGAAGCATCAAAAGTTGATGCAGCAATGGGCATCATCCTAAATGGAGACGGTGTAAACGGCGCAGCTCCAGTCGTCGGCCAATCTGGCTACGACGGCAATACCGGCGTTACAGCTACAAACGGAAAGATCAGTATTGATCACCTTCTGTACTGGCTGGTTATGCGTGCTAAGGCAGGTGCTCCTGTTGATACAATCGTTGGAAACTGGGACACTGCTTTCAAGTATGCTCGCCTTTGGTCTACCCAAGGTAGCGACACGAAAGCAGACGCTGAAAACTTCCAAACCATGGCGAATAAATTCGCCGATGGTATGATTGAAATTCCACTGCCTAAGTTTGCACTCTCCTCCTCAGTATCTGCCAACAACTTGGTGGGCATCACTAAGGCTGAAACAGTTGAAGAACTGATCGAAGCTGGCTCCGATATTGAAGAAACTGAGCGTAACGTGAACAACCAGACCATTTCTGTCTATCACACCGAAAACTCTGGTTTCCGTATGCTGTTCGACGATACCCGTTCAGTGTTCGATTACTCCTCTTAATCAGAACGGCCACTTACCTTCTTGGTAAGTGGCCACTTTGAAAGGTTTACCCATGCCAAAACTACTGGTTAAGACAAAAGGCGACTTCATGCTTTCTGATCGCTCCACCGGCGATGTAGCACAATGGAACCGCCCATCCGTTGTAACCCACAGTCACTTTATCTCTCAGCGTATTGGGCTCGGCCAGTTGATCCTTATTGCCAACCTTCGCGATGATGCCTCTGACGAACTACTCAACTCTTCGCTGCAAAAGACAAAAAATGCGAAGGAGCAGAAGCAACTCATTAAGGACTTCTGCGAAGAATTCGAGTTGCCATCTGAACCTGACGCCGATGAAGAGGACGAGGAGAAAGAAAAACCCTCCAATCCTGCGGACACTAATGCAGCCTCTAAACCTACAGGCGGCGATACATCGACTAAAGCTGCCGACGAGAAAGCTTCTCCAAAGGCTGATAAGGCTGCAAAATAATGCAGAACGTTACGGACGGTGATGACTTCACCTTGAGGTTTGACTTTGTTGAATTGGGGGAGTTTATCTCACCAGATCTCAATTCAGTAACTTACACCGTCCGTGATAATAACGGGGTTGTGATTGCAACCCAAAACAACATTGCAGTCTCCACCTCCGAAGACACCACTGAAGTAACGATAACCATCCCCGGCAGCGTTAACTCAAATACGCTCAATCGGGAATATCGTTTTGTCATACTTAAATATACGTACCAAGGTAACTCCAAGGTACTAACCCAACAGTATCGAGTTACCCCATGGTTAAACATTGGAACAAGCACTGAAAGAGTTCGAGCTAGACTTGGTGTAACCTCATCCGAACTACCAGATCAAGATATAGATCTTTATGAAGCATACTTCACCTTAGACGAGAAGCTTGGAGATACCGTATTAAATACAGCTCTCACCTCTGGAAACATTAACGCAGATAATGCCAACAATACGCTTGAAGTTGTTGCAGCATTGAAAGCGTTTCCGTCCCTTCAGCTTCGAATTGCCCAAGTGGATAAAGCAGATACTCACGAGTTTAGGAGATTAAGCAAGATTGATTTCCAGCAGCTCCACCAAACACTGATTGAAAAATATTCTGAACTTGTAAACAAGTTAAGTGGTAGTACAGAAACCCAGTTCAATCTTTTCTCGGTAGTTACCCCAACTGACGCTATTACAGGATCTTAAAATGTCGATCCATAATGTTGGCCAAAGGTTTAAATCTCGACTGAGAACGATTGATGGACGATCATTCTACGGATTGATTGGTAAGCTTCCTAACAATAGATCAGATATTAATTTTGTAACACCTAGGCGGGTTTTAGAGGTTTCTCCAAATACAAAAATCACAGTACGAACTACCTTTAAAGCCCCCGACAGGAAAGTTTATCTAACAGCTGATAATGGCTCAATTTCTCAACAACTTGAAATCTACAAAACCTTTAGATTGTTTGAGATGCAGCAGCTTCTACCATGGTCAACCAAAATCAAAACGAAGAACCCAGTTACTGGCTTAGAGGAAACGACTTCAAACAGTCCATCAACCCCTATTTACACCACCCTGGAACCGTTGAGTGACGAAAGGGATAGTTTAAAAATCCCTGGTCGTCGATTTCGGTTAATAACTGGTGCTGACCTTAAGGTTGACGATAAGGTAGGAGCATATACCGTTACCAAAATTGACACTCTTCTGGGAGTAACCATCGCGGAGGTTAAATAATGGCCAGATCGCGAAACTCTAGAATAATCGACAACTTCAAAAACGCTGTCACCAACGACGCCTTAACCGGCTTACGTCGAAATATTGACAATGTTGAAAAGGAATTAGAAAGACTTCTAAAGGCCTCTCACGGTCGCTTATTCAAAGCCATGGTAGCCAAGTCTATTGGGGTAGATAGAACGCCAAATATGGGCGCTTTTACACCTCCCTGGATCACGAAATATTCCAAGAGTTACGAAACCCGGAAAAGTAAGATGCCTGTCGGGCTTAAGAAGTTCTATGTAAAGACAGGAAAGTTAAAGACCTCTCTTGAGACCTTAAACCCTAAAACCGTTCTAGGTAACCCCGTAGCCTCTCACTCCAAAGGCGGAACAGTGGGAGTTAAAGGCGTGAGACTGGTTCAAACGAAGAGAGGACCAGCAGCAAGGGGATCCGATGGACGCTTTGCCAAACGAGGGGATATCGAGAGAGCTCTACCAGACACAATCACAATTACTCCCTTCAGGGAGTTACCTAGCACAATCCAGCTGTCAGACGTATTAGATCAAATGAGATTGTCACCTGGAGATGAAAAGAAAATCACCGTAGGAAACTCTTCCAGACCCTTTATTGTAAATTATCTCAATTGGTGGGCTGAACGAGAGGTTCGAAATGCCCTTAGAAAGATCGTAAAATGAACGACACCTTCAAAATCGTCCACACCTCAATCTTAGCTTTCTGCAATCAATTTGCAGAGCAATCTCAAACCAACAACATGTCGGACACGCTAACAATAACCGACTTTGATGCTCATGCTGATATACAGAGATTACCTACCGATGAGGATCTGATAGGTCCGTTGGAGTTTTCAATGGTAATGGATGAGAAGCTAATTGAAGTGACTACAAATATAGCTATCTCAACAGTTGAGGATACAAACATAACTCGACTTAGAGCCCTAACAAACTCTCTATTCCAAAAGCTCACCCCTGGCCAAAGAATACCCCTGGTCGACCCAACTAACCGAGCCCCAATAGGAACATTAGTAACTATGAATGGGACAGCTATCTTACCGATTTCAAGGACGTCAACTCGTCCACTTCAGTTAATCTCGGTTCAGATGGGGGCAGATCTTGCTGGCCCGTAGGTCGGTCGAAAGATCGCTCTAATCTATATACCATTTCAGCATTAGCACTCCTCCTGTTTAAAACCCTCGAAGCTTCGATGAGCTCCGCCAGAGTTTCAGGAAGTCGAATTGTTCTTGCAATACAATCACTTGTCATATCTGGTGCATTCTGGTTGCCATAAAAACCATAGTATAGTCAAACAATACGAAGTATTGATCAAGTATAAATTGTAATTTCGCATCCATTTTGGAGACTTATACTATGGCCGGTACTGCTAAAACTAACAAGTTCATGCTCGGCACTGCCACCGTTATGATCGGAGCGCAGGCCGACCTTCTTAAACTAAACCCAGACGAACACTCAATCGGTCTGGTTAAAAATTTCTCTATGTCTGCTGAACCTTCTTACACAGATCTAGCCCAAGGCGTACAAAACACTTTGGTCTTCTCAAAGATGACTGGGAATGAAGTTCGGGCATCGATGGAAGCCTATGAGTTCACAGCTCAAAACCTCAATTATGCCCTGGGCCTTAACGGATCAGGTGTCTCAACCATGACCGTGAATGGCTCCGTGAACGGCGCAGTTACTGGGGACGGTTCCGTCGCAGTATTCAACGTCCAAACTGGTGAAGGATCCAACTTCTCTACAGATGATTACGTTGCAATCGACATTAATGGAGATGACAACGTTGTTATTCGTAAAGTTGCATCTGTAAGCACCGATGCTGTAACAGTAACCCAGGCACTTGACACCGGAGTTAACCTTCCAGACGGTGCAGTAGTCCGCAAAGTAAATATGGTTGGTATCGGTTCAAAAGTCGAACAACCGTTCCTATCAGCCAAGGTTGTAGGTAAACTTGCAGACGGATCTACTATCGCTCTTGAAATTCCGAAAATTCGCGTTGTAAATGGCTTCACACTTGCGTTTTCAACTGACGACTACGGTAATCTACCTCTTGAGCTCACGGTATACGATCAGGTTACAACCGATCCAATGTTTGCTGAATTCGGCGGCGCCCAAGGTGAATCAGCGAGAGTATATCTACCCTAAGAATTATTGACGCTCCACAATAATTCTTGACCAGAAGACCAGTAAAGATAATATCTTTACTGGTCTTTTATTTGGAGCACACAAAATGAATACTGAAGAAATTACAAATGTCTTAGAGGAAGTTCCCGACACGATTGCTGTATCAGTCGACGATACGCTTCGAGAAATCACCATGTATTACGCTCTTCTATCTGAAGTCTGCACCCACACAAAATACGCCGCGTCTGACGGTGACTATTTAACGATCTACATGGATCCCATTTTCCAAAGTACCATCCTCGGAATACTGCTTGTTCCTAGAGATGAAAAAGGTAGACCCGAGCCCGACTTTTCTGTCGAGAGCCTAAAAATCATGCCCTCTGAAGCGGAAAAGCTCATCGAGTGGGCAAGGCAGCATTCCTTTAATTTTTTTCTGAAGGCCACTCTGTCGATGGTGAAACTGGGGAACCTACATCAGAAACTGGAAGTGGCAATGAAAGCGACCTCAACGTCTTCACCAGATGGTACTCCGGATTAACAATGACTGAGGCTTTGTGTTGGGCAACCGACACAAGGCCTAGTCAAATTGCGGTATTACTTTGGTCACACACCCATAGAGATATCAAAACAATCCTAAAGATAAAAGTAGGGTACGAACAAACAATTATACTTCAAAATTACGCCTCTATTTCCCTCTTACTTAACCAAGCCTTTGGTGGTAATAGTAAAGAGCAAGTAAAAACTCCATCTAATATTATGGAAGCCAAGCAGCAACTATCGGGAATATTTGGCAATGGCAAGTAATAACAGCAACGAACATAGACTAGGCCTTGGAGTAAAAGGGGTCGACGAGTTTAAGAGACTTATCGACCTCTTAAACAAGTCTTCTACGACCATTGATAATGTTCAATCCAAGCTGAATAAGACTGAAGCCAAAGTCTTCAACATGTTGAAGCAAACCTCAAAATCTTTCAAAGATGTTGAGACAGCCTTTAACAAGGTGGGAAACCTTGGCGACGGTAACTTCCAAAAACTCCTAAAACAGCTTAAGCAAGCTAGTCCCGAAACCGCTCTGAGAGATGCTGCAATACAGGGCGAATTAAAGAAGATCCGTACACAATCGAAAACAGCTCAAGCAGCGATCACTAATGCCTCAGTAAACGCCCTTAAAGATGTTGTTAAGAGCGTTCAAAATGAACTTGTTAAAGAATTAAAGACTGCTCGCCAATCCATTGCCTCAACCGATCAAAATCGCTTTAGAGCCCAACGAGAAGCTCAGAGGTTTCGTGTAGCCGAAGCAGGTCTCGCACGACCTATCGGTTTTAAAGGTGGAGCAGCAAAGGCTAAAGCTGAACGTAATCTTGAAGCAGAAAAGCAGGCATTAAGAGAATTAGAAGAATCCCACAAGCGCAATGTCGCCGCCGTTCAGAAACAAAATCAGCTCCAGGAAAAGCTGAACGACAATACCCGTAAGTATCGGATTGCCCGGGAGCAAGGCCTAAAGAGTGAACGTGTAAGCCTTCTCATCGCCAGACAACAAATAAATCTCGATAGACTTCGCGCAACTTCTAACGGAAAGATTACGGCTGAGTATAGAAAACAAGAGAAACGCCTCATAGGGCTGAAGCGGACACTAGAAGGGATTACGAAGCAGGAGCGAACTCAGGCCCAGAGGGATGGAATATCTGACAGGTTATTCGACGACGGAGGCGCGTTCCTCTTCAAGGTTCAAGCACAATTAAGGTTTAACTACCTGCTGATGAACCAAGTCTTCAACCTTATGAACTTCGGTCGAGACTTCGTCATTCAACTAGATAAAGCCTTTTACGACCTACAGGCGATCACCAACACGACCAACACCGAGATGGTTGGACTACGTGATAGCCTTATTGACGTATCCGCCAAGACAAAGTTCACAGCGGTGGAGGTTGCGGAAGCTGCCAAGACCATGGGTCAAGCAGGCTTCTCCTCTAAGCAAATCACCGACGGGATTGAGGCTATTACCCTCCTAGCCGCTGCAACAGGCTCTGAACTAGCCCCGGCTGTAGATATCGTCACCTCCTCCATGTCTGTGTTCAATAAATCTGGATCAGACACCGGCGAAATTGTTAACACCTTCACTGCAGCAATTAACAACTCCAAGCTAACAATGGAGAAGTTAACACTTGGGATGCAATACGCAGGTAATATCGCCTCCCAAGCAGGCCTTGAATTTGATGAAGTTGTTGCAAGTTTAGGTGCAATGGCTAATGCAGGTATCCGCTCCGGTTCCAACATCGGTACTGGAATGCGACGCCTTATCACTTCTATCCAAAGCCCAACCAAGGAGCTGCAAGACACCTTCGCAAAACTCGGTATCTCTATGGCTGACGTCGACCTGGAGACCAACGGTTTAGCTGGAGTGCTACAAAACCTAATGACAGCAGGTTTTGATAGCGCCACCGCAATGGAAACATTGGATATCCGAGCCGGTGCAGCCTTCGCAGCACTTTCTAACAATGTGGATACGTTAAACAGTTTAAGACAACAGTTTATTCTCTCCACTGCTGCTACAAAAGCCAATGCCACCCAGATGGGCTCCCTGTCTAACAAGTTGAAGCTACTCCAATCCGCAGCTGGGGTGGTAATAACACAAATGTTTGAGCCCCTACTCAATCTGACTAAACTTGTTGTGGATGGACTTGCGGCAGCAGCTCTAGTGGCAAAAGACTTCAGCGGAACTTTAAAAATCCTTGGATCTGCTATAGGAGCTCTTGGTATAGGCGTTTTAGTTCCAGTTGTAGTAAGACTTGTCAAAAATCTATTTACCGCCTCAGCTGCAGCCAAGGCGACTGCTGCCAGCTTTGTAACATTCGGCAACAGCGTAAAACGAACCGCCCCTCGCCTGAAAGCCTTAGGAGTGGTAGCTGGTCGATCCGGAACCCAGATTGGCAGACTTACCACTTTAATCAGAGGCATCCCCGCAGCATTAGGGGGAGGTCTCGTCAGCATTGCCATATCAGCACTCTCTTTCGCATTCTTCGAATTAGGAGAAAGCGCAGAGACCACTGAAGAAAAGATGGATAAGCTCCAAGCAAGGATCAACGAGACTAAGTCTGCGTTCGAAGATTACCAACAACGTATTGATAATCTCGACAAGACCATGGACAACCTTAACCGTCGCCATGAACTACTTGAGAATGACCAAGGAGCTCTTCGTACAGAAGCTCTAAAACTAACTCAACAGTTTGAAGAATTGGCCGGCAGTATCGATTTCAACAAATTGTCTGTTGATGGATTAATCCAATCAACAGTTCAGCTCAAAAAGGAAATGCTGGCCCTCCAGAAAGTTAACGCCCAGAGAGCACTGGAAGCCGCTAGAACGGAACTCACCCAAAACCGTCTCAATTTTGAGAAAGGTAGGGATGGTGATGTTCGCCAGCAGGCTCAGGACGCCTTAGACTTACTAACAATTGACTTCCGTAGGGCAACACAAAGTAAAGCCGAGTTCGGTGGAGGAGACCTCTCTAAAAGCAGATCAAACCAAGGTGTCGGCATTACGAACACTCAATTCGACCAAATACAAGCACTGGTCAAAGCGGTTGATACTTTACCCTCTATAGACACCCGCGAGGGAGCGAATGCTGCCTTCCAGCAAATACAACAAGCTGGACTGGAGCTATCGAGACTAAGAACAGACCTACAAAACAATAACTCTCCTGAAGAAATCACCCAGGTGGTTACCGCGATCAATGCTGTAGAAAAGTTAATTATTAGCCAAGAAAAGCTGATAAAGGGCGTTCTCAGTGGCACCAACCAAGTTACAGATCGAAAGACACAGGTAAGAGTTACAAGTCTAAACGAGAGCCTCATTGGCACCAACCGTGGCGGGACAGGAGTAGACGGCAGTATTGATAAAAAACTCCATCAAGCCCGAAATCGAACCACAGAACTGATTAAGAAAAGTAGTGGTATTGATGACGTCACAGGCCTCGAAGCCATTAAATCAGAACTTGAAAAAGCTGAAGACGCTATAGACGGCATTGAAGGCGCAATGCTTCTTCAAATGGAACTTTTGAATGAAACTTTAGAAGGTGACAACAAGTTCACCGTTAAAGATTTCAAGAATACCGGTGCCTATAACCGCCTACAGCTAGAAAGAAACCGGCTAGAGAAAACCATTCGCGAAAATGAGAAGGAGCTTCTTGAGGCTACTAAGCGTGAAGGCGAAACAACTATCGCTACAGCTAAGGCTAAGCTTAAAACTATCAAGAGCCAGACTGATAAAAGGTCCTCTCTTAAGCAAATCGATCTAGCTAAAAATGAATCTGTCCGCCTCTTCAAACTTCAGAGAGAAAACGAACGACTTATTGAGCAGCGACGCTTACAGGACCAGAGGCACAGTCAGAAGGAACAAGGCATTCTCCTCGGTCTATTTGACGGAGAAACCTCCTTTGGAGCCCAAACCATAATTGAACAATATGAAGATCTCGACCTACAAGCTCGGGAATTTCAGCTAAAAGAATACAAGAAGAAGCGAGAAGCAGAGGTCAAAGCTCTACAAGCGGAACTGAAGAAGAACAAGTCGTCAGTCTCTGCTGATAAAACTACCTCTTCTGGCTTAAGTGTTATTCAAGACAATTCTGCTCGCGTGTTAGATGAGATACATCAATTAGAAAAAGATATGCTTGAAAAGGCTATATCCCTCGACCTGATCGACAATATTGAAGAAGCTCGTAAAACCCTCGTAACCCAACAAACCTCGGAACGTTCAAAGCAAAACGTGGACTACGAAAAAGTAGGCCAACGGATAGACGACCTCATCGAAAAAGCCGCCGCAGACGTTCTCGAAGCTCGCACTAGTATCGCAATCGATAACTACTCCACTCGCATATCGCGAAGTAAGTCTTCCGTTGATGACTACAGTTCATTAGACGAGGTGGCCAAAGCTAGAAGTGAAGCCTTAGCCCTACTCGAGAAAAAGCAAGCCGAAGAGTATGGCAAGAAGAAACGGGAACTACTGAGTAAGCGAGGCATCGGGCTCAACGACAGTGACGCCAAGACGGCTTTGAACACCCTAGACCTAAAGCAGGATGCTGAAACAGCCTCCCTGCAGGATTATTTTGATAGAGCTTCGGATCGCATTATTCGAGCAAGCGAACTTGGTATTTCTTCTATAGAAAAACTATCTAAAGCTTTTGCAAATATCCACAAAGCTGCAGCCCTAAGAGAAATCGAAGCAGATTTCCCCGTTAAGGAAGCTCAAGCAAAAATTAGCACTCTCAGCCAGCCTAATCTGAGAAATCGGTTCTCTGACGTCCAAGTACAGGACATGGAAGAGCGGGTCTACAAACTTCAAATCGAAGCCAACAAGGCCAAACTGGCATCACAGAAAACACAGCAGCAAGAGGTTGAGGCCAAGCTGGCGGAACTCGCATTCGAAATCAGCGACAAACAGCTGCAGGTAGACCAGCTCTACGAGAAAGCTGATCAAGCAGGCTCAGGTACAAAAGACTACAAGAAAGCTACTGACGCTCGCGTTAAAGCAGAAAGAGACATTGCTGCCGCAAAAGACGAACACAGAAAGCAAACCCTTAAACTCAACGAAGTTCAGCAGAAATCTAAAGAATTATCCGTACAACTCGCAGCCCAAACAGGTGCCTCTCAAGAAGAAACCTGGAGCCTCGCTAAAACCATCGAAGTTGCAGCGGCCCAGTGGGCAGAAGCTAACGGCTCAATGCAGAGTTCAGCGGTTAGGATCGGAAACTCCATTAAAGGTGTTTTTGATAATATGCGAAGTAGCTTCGGCAACTTTGTCAGGGACGTCGCCTCAGGAAATAAATCGGTAGGAAATAGTTTCCGAGCGATGGCTGAAAGCATAATCTCCTCAATGCTGGATATTGCAGCACAAGAAGCAGCAACCGAAATATTTGGAGGCCTGAAAGGCTTGATACCTAAAGGCTTCAGCTTCTTTGGAGACGGAGGCGGAGGGGCTGACGCTCGAGCAAGAGGCGGAGAACTTCGAGCCAACCAAGGTCGGGCCATCCCAACGAGGGATAGTGTAAACGTAAAAGCCCAACCTGGAGAATACATTCTAAGGAAATCCGCCGTCCAAGCGATTGGTCGTGAGAACCTAGATAAGATCAACGCTCACGGAAATCGAATGATATCAGAGAGCGCCCCAAATATTCCTTCCTCGAACGACAATAAACGAGACCCAGACTTGGTGAATGTTTACGTCGTCAGCCCAGATCAAGTACCTCCCCTCTCAGAGAAAGACGTCCTTGCAACGGTGCAGAGGGACATCTCGAACGGAGGAACTCTTAAGAAACTGGTGAAACAGGTAGCGATAGGTAGATAAGATGGCCGTTTTTGATTTTCCATACCACGTAACACCTGAAATCGAGTATCCAGAATCAGGTGTTCGTATTCAATTTGGAAACAACTACACTTCAACAGCAGAACCCGACACTCCTGACGCTCGAAAATTCACCTTAAGCTATAGGGGTTTTCAATATTACGTCGATAACGCCGGTGTGGTTGACTTAACAACAAACGCCAACATCAACAACATGGCTACGTTGGAAGCTTTCTACACTACACATCGCCTGTGGAAATCCTTCATCTTCCCCCATCCTGTTTACGGAAACATCGAATGTAAATTCAGCAAACCTCTTAAGGTCCCTAAAGGTATCCCCGGCAAACTTGGCGAGCTTGAAGGTTTTACAGTGGAGTTGATTGAACAGCCATGAGCAACACTCCAGCCGAACATAAAGAAGAGAACCAGAAGCTTGCTGCAGACAGTTATGTTGATCTCTTCCAAATCGTCCTCAGGTCAGGAAGCCGTGTATATTTAAAGAATAACAATGACCGAGATTGGCAAGGAAACACTTATGAAGGAACAAGCATAAAGCTGTCTGAAGTCAGAAGATCATCAGATGAAGAACAGTCTCGCCCCACCCTGTCGATAGCAAACCCTAAAGGCATCTACTCACCCTTAATCCGAGATGGAGACTTAGATAGGGCGACGTTAATCAGGTACAGAGTTCTAAGTAAAAACCTTACGAATAATTTAGCAGTATTTGAACGAAATTCTTGGACCTTTTGGCGCCCAACGCTGATCACTGGCGAGGTCGCTACCTTTGAATTAAGACAACCATTGGATGGTTATAATTTCACAACGCCTGCCAGAACCTTCTCCCCTCCTGAATTCCCAGCGGTATCCCTAACATGATGATAGATGAGATCAAATACGAGCACCTTTTAGGCACTGAATTCAACCACGGAAAGCAGGACTGTTACACGCTTATTCAGCAATTCTATCGAGACAACTTTGACATATCTCTAAGGGATTATGCTCGCCCCACCAAATGGTGGGATAGGGATATGGATCTGTATTCAGATAACTTCAGAACCGAAGGTTTTGAGGTCGTAGATCTCCATATTCGCGACTGGCAACCTGGAGACTTAATCATGATGGCCATCCAGACATCAGTAGCCTGCCATGCCGGTATCTGGATCGGCGACAATAAAATCCTTCATCATTTTCTAAACCGAAGAAGTAACATTGAGAATTATTCTGGAATATGGAGAAACAATACTGTATTTGTATTGAGACACAATGAAGTAAAAGAACTAAAACAAAGATCTATTACTTACGACATTATGGAAGACCCTAGAATAAAGAGCAAATTGGGCGGAGTATTAGATGGGAAAACTTCTTGATTTCTACGAGGACACTGGGAAAGAGAGAGTTGGAGCAATTCTCAAGGATGGTAGCGTCTATGAGTTTGAGAACGTCCATCCGGAACCCTATGAGGCTTTTGACGTAGCCCCTGAAGAACTTATTCGGCTTGACGATGAGATGAAAGCCACGTTCCACACCCATCCAAAATTCACATCCAACCTGTCCGCTGAAGATTACCAAGCCTTCACCAACTGGCCAGATCTTATTCACATCATCATCGGCAACGACGGCCCAAGCGCCTACATCGTGGAAAATGGAAAGGTGCTAAATGCGAGTGAAAGTGATCTTGCATGGTTGTCTAAAAAAGATCTGCTCTGAAACCTTAGAGTTTGACGTTAGCACCCCTGCCGAAGCCATTAGAGCCTTAAGTTCTCAAGTAAAAGGACTTGCTCCTCTCCCCGGGCAACCGATGAAGCAGCTGCGTATTGTTGGAGTGGACGCCGACAGTATCTTTGCTCCTTTGAAACTTAAGGAACTCCATATCGTTCCAGATTTTGCAGGGGGAAAGAAGGGAGGCTTCTTTAAAATTATTTTAGGTGTCGCCCTAATCGCCGCATCTTTCCTAATCCCCGCAGGGGGACTAACTATCGGTTCTTTCACCCTAAGCGCATCCTCACTACTTTGGACTGGAGCGTCTATGATTTTAGGGGGATTACTTGAGGCAGTAAGTCCCGCACCTAAAGCAGATGTTGAAACCGGACCAGGAGACCCTCCAGCATCGAAATACTTAGGAACACCTCAAAACACTACAGCTATCGGAACCCGTATCCCTATGGGTTACGGAAGAAGAAAGGTAGCTGGACACTTTATCTCGTTCGATATTCAGGCCACAGATGTTTCTGGATACCCTTCAGGGATTTCTAAATACGATCCTTATACACCTCCACCTCCTGCCCCCACACCTCCACCAGCTCCTCCACCAACCCAAGATACCGGCTCCTCCAATCCTGACTATGGACAAGGTGGGTCCGCAGAGGCCGGTGCGAACAACACCGGAAGAGGTGATAACGGTGGCTCATATGGCGGACATCGTGATGCTGGCGGAGGTTACCAAGTATGATTGCTGCTCAATTTAAAGGACAAAAAGGTGGGGGCGGAGGCGGCTCCACCTCATCTGTCAGAACGCCTGACAACCTCAGATCTCAAGACACTATGGAAGCTATTCTTGGCATCTGTGAAGGGGAGATCGAAGGACTTGAGGATGGCCTTAAATCGTTCGAAATCAACGATACAAAACTACAAAACCTCGACGGCACTTATAACTTTCAAGAATTTGATATCGAAGTTTATCCAGGCTCCGGAGTTGAAGAGCCTATTCAACTATCGTTAGGAGGCGTCACCAAGTCTCACAATATCAACGTGAAGCTTGCAAAAGACGTTTCAGTTACTCGACAAACGGATTCAGGCGACATTGACTTTGTAGATATTCGCTTAGCATTTAACACGCTCTACAAACAAACTGACAAAGGCGTCTTCGACACCTCTATTGAATTTGAAATTGAATATAAAGCACTCTCAGCTACTGAGTGGAATTACATTTACCCTGATAACCCTCGGATTAAATTAAGCGGCAAAACAACCTCTGTAGCAGTAAAAGAATTTAGGGTACCGACAGAACGTATCTCTGAGCCATACGAGTTTAGGGTCACCAAGATTACAGCAGAGAGCGATACTAAAACCTACTTCAGAGAAATGGCTTGGGAGAGTTTCCAAGAGGTTAATGCTGAAGTCCACTCCTTCACAAACACTGCATGTGCAAGAGTGAGAGGTAAATCCTCAGATCAGTTAAGCAGCATCCCCAAACTCGCTGCTGTCTATAAGCTTAAAATTGTAAAAGTCCCTACTAATTATGACCCTGTGGCCAGGACTTATGACGGCTCGTGGGATGGAACGTTTAAGAGAGCTTGGACTGAATGCCCTGCTTGGCACGTTTATGACTACCTAGATAACGATATCTACGGACTACGATCATACTATCCTGTAAACATCGACAAGTGGTCTTATTACGAAGCAGCCCAATGGTGCGACGTGAAGGTTTCTGATGGGAGAGGAGGATTACAGCCTCGTTATTCCAGCAACCTTCTACTTACCGACGCCATGGAAGGAACCGAACTCGCCAGATATATGGCGGGCGCTTTCAATGCTGTACTCACTGAAGATCAAGATGGTTCTGCAGGCATTAAAGTTGATAAGGACGAACAAGCACTCCATCTCTTCACACCTGAAAACGTTGAAGACGGAGAGTTCAACTACACCTATACAGATCCTAGCACCCAGTATAACCACATCACTGTTAGCTTTGTGAACCCCGAGCTTAACTGGGTCAATGATCGTCGCATTGTTCAAAGCCAAGCAAACATAGATAAGTTTGGCAAGGTTCCTCATGAATTCGTAGCGGTAGGCTGTACTCACGACGGGGAAGCGATCCGTCGCGCTCAATATAAAATGATCACAGCCCTGACTGAGCGGGAGATTGTAACTTTTAAAACAAACCGCCTTGGTCAGAACGTTGAACCGTTTAATATTATTCTGATCAGCGACCCAAACGCTGGTTACGGCCTATGTGGACGAATGCTGAGCCTTAACACTGCTCGGGATGAGATCACATTAAGAGATCCCTTATATCTTGAAGCAGGTATCTCCTACACCATCTCCGTCACTCTTCCCGACCAGCTGGTTGAGAGAACCCTCTTAAACAACACCACCGGAACAACAACCACCCTATCGTTAGATAGTCCTCTACCAGTTGGGGTACCAGCTCTCGCTACATTCACAATTGGATCTGTCGGCCTGTCCGGCGCACCTAAACCGTACCGCATCACACACGTTGAGGAAATCGACGCAGATCCGGACCACCATGAAATCACAGCGATTGAGGTAAATAGATCTAAATGGGACGACGCAGATAACGTTACACTCACAGATCCCATCATTTACAATAACCAACCGGACCCAACGGTCGTCCCCTCACCCGACGCTGTGTATTTCCTCGAAACTTACATTCGAAGTCAGAATGAATTCCACCTCACGGTAGATGTCACCCTAAATACTGCAGCTTACAAATTCTATAATGGGGAATACGAAGTTTACAGCCGGTGGGATGGTTCTGAAGGCTCATGGCAAAAGCGCGAGTTGATCGGTGGTGACACCATCATCAACCACCCATCGGGGGATTGGGAATTTAAGATCCTTCCCAAAACTCATATCGGGACAAAGACAGAATTAAATCAGGCTAGGATTTGGAAAGTCAGTTTACAGGCCGTTGTTGATCCACCCGCTGACATACCTTCTTTCATGTATCAACTCGTTGGACAGAGTAGGCAGGCCATCTGGTCGTTTACAGATAATGTCGGAGATTTAGACGGCTTCAGGATCCGGTACCAGTTTGGGAACAACCCAACTTGGTCAAACGCTATCCCCGCCTATGCTGGATTAGTTCAGACATCACCCTTTAACCTAAATCATCTACCTAAGGGTCCGATCACAATTATGATCAAGGCAGTTGATTTGTCAGGCGTAGAAAGTGAGAACCCTGCCGTAATCATTGTTGATCAAGGCGACGAGATTGTTGCAAACCTAATCGAAACTCACGACCATAAAGTATTAGGATGGCCAGGGACTGCAATAGGTGGGGAGATCATAGACAACACCCTACACAGCCAATCTGTGGCCACCTTCTGGAAAACCGACGGTGACGACCCTTATTGGCCAGCGGATCTCAATGAACAGTACTGGAACAACCAGTTTGCTAAGATGATTTACGTCTTAACAGCTGTAGCCCCTGACGATTGCTGGATGACATTAGAGCTGGATGTAGAAGGCGTCACATACAACATCGGATATTCCGATAACAACAATCTGAATTTTTGGGGTGCCGCAAACGATAACTTCTGGAAAGCTGATACTGGTGATTACTTCTGGGACTACAACGACCTAACTACTTGGCCCGGGAAACTCTGGGTCAAGCAAGGGGAAGTATATAATTTTGAAATTATTCTACCTGCAGGAACAACTCTCGGGAAAATTTCCAATCTTAAGGTCAACTTCGACGTGGATGACGTTCTTGAGACATTTGAGGACCTAGCGATAAGCCCTTCCGGCACTCGTCTCCCTCTCACAAAAAACTATCGAAGTATTCGAAATGTAAAAATAACAATGCAAGATGACGGTGGTGACGCTGTTGTAGTAAAGGTAGCAAATAAAGATCCTGTACTTGGACCATTACTTGTGGCAATAAATAATAACGGCACGAATACTACAGCCTCTGTCGATATTCAAGTACAAGGATACTAAGGTGACTTCGCTTCCGCTTTCCTCATATGTGATCAACCCAACTCGGACTGTTAGCGACATACAGCAGGCCTGGACAGACACTCTAAACTTCGTAGCGCAACAAATCGGTGGGGCTCCAGAAACCGCCCTGACAATTGTCGGAGGGAACATCACCCCCACAGGCGGGTCACACTCCTTAGATACCGAAGGCTCTGCAGCCGCTGATGATCTCACAAACATCGCAACCACTAACTTGGTAGAGGGCAAAATTATACTTGCCCACATCACAGATGCAGCTCGAACGATCACACTCAAACACGCTGCTGGTGGAGCTGGACAAATACACCTTGGCGGATCTGACATCACACTAACAGATCCCACGCAAACTATTATTCTGCAGCGTCGCGGAGCAGACTGGTACTTCATCTCCCCTTTCACGCCTTTCGTCTCCCACGGTCACACCGCAGGGCAGATATCTGGATTGGGAGCTCTAGCGGCCCTCGATACAATTTCAGGTACTGAACTGGATGCTAACGCAGCAACAAAAGACAAAGTTAATCAGAAGTTCACATATGGAACTACCCTCCCTACCGGAGGTAAAGCTGACGATGTCTATTTCCAACATGAGGCCTAACCATGCCCGGTACGTCAGTTAATGTTGCAGGTACTTGGAAGGTAGCTACCCCTTGGATTAATGTTGGTGGCGTCTGGAAGCCTTGTACAAGCGTGTGGGTCCGCGACGCAACAGCGTGGAAGCTGGCATTTGAGAGCACCCTCATCCTATCTATCACAACCGAAGTAACCGATTACAACATTAAAGACGCGGCGATTGCTTCAGGCTGGAACGGCACTGATGATATCAGCATCCAGTTGGATATCTCAGCGGCAGCTATAATCGGCGCAACCAGCAAAACTGCCGCCCTTCGAACAGGAGGATTTGGAGCCCCGCTTAAAGGTTTGATCATCAATAACGCCGGAAGCATACAAGGCCAGGGCGGTTCAGGAGCTGGTGGAACAGCCTTCTACGCCGAGGACGACTGCGAAATAACCAACTCTGGAAACATCTGGGGCGCAGGTGGTCAGGGCGGAACAGGTGAAGGCGGAAGGGTTCAACAATATAGTTGGAGCACCGGAGGCGGAGGTGGTGCTGGACAAGGCTACAATCAAGCCAACGGTGGTGGAGGCCGACAAACCGCAAGTGGTGGCGCAGGATCCTGCGATAGAGGCCAAGACGACACGGACTACTACCAAAGCTGGTCCGGAGGCTCTGGTTCTGGAGGTACAGGCGGCACATGGGGCAACGGAGGAAGCTCAGGTAGTAATAACGGCTACGGAGGTTCCAACACTGGGCAATGTGTATCCTTCCAACATTACAACAATGCTTCGGGGGGATCCCGAGGCGGCTATTCAATTAACGGAGTTTCCAGAGTAAACCTCACGAACACCGGTAGCATTCTCGGGAGCCAAGTAAATTGAAGCATCATTTTGTCTTCCTATCTGGTGGTCCCGATGGTTGCGCCGTATTGAAAGAGTTACTCAGCAAGACAGATGACCTCATCTCATGCTTTCACCTCGATCTTGGAAGAGATAAGAGGCGGCAGAAGATGGAAAATTGGGCTGTTAAAGAACAAACAACCTACCTGCGAGAGAACTACAGAGAATTCGAACTCTACACAGCTGAAGCCAACCCCAGCACAAGCTCCGTCTGCCACGATCTCGTCTTAGTAGCAACTATGGCGAGCGGGATAATTGAGGTCTTAAACCCTCCAGTTACCGACGTATATTCCGGTTCTTGTGACTGCGACTTCAAAGCTCACGATGCTGACAATTACCCTAACGACATGGCGGCACAAGAACTGCTCCGCACATTAGCTGGGATCTATAAATTTCCGGTCCCTACCTATCATGGGAATACCGGTAGGAATAAGTCGAAGAAAGATATCCGCCTAGAACTGGGCGAAGAACTGTGGTGCAAAACTTGGTCCTGCAGAACCCCCGACACCTGCGAAGACGGTAACTGCATATTAAGCTGTAATAAGTGTTGGGGCTGCACTACTCGAGCTGAAGCATACGATAAACGGAGTAATTAAATGGCTTTAAACAGATACGCCAAAGAACATGATGGAGGCTTTGAAGCAACTGCTGGAGCCCTACCCTACTACATTCACGATGAGAACGGCGACCCTAAGGAATCATCTACACTTGATGACCTTCAAAGAGCAGCTTTCGGCTGGCATAAGGTGGAACAACGTGGTTGGAGAGATATCGATCAAGATATTGAAATCCGCACTCAAGGCGCCCTATTTGTTGAAGAAGGTAAACCTATTGAAGAATGGACCTACTCCTTCAAAGATGATGCCCGAGCTGAGATGCTTAAAAAGGTTGACCGAGACGCTGAAAACTTACGTCTAACCGTAGTTACTCCAGGCTCCGGACAGGCTCTGGAATATGAGAGAGCCTCAGAAGAAGCTAAAATTGTTAAGGCCCTGGCTCCAGAGGATCCAATCACCGATAATGACTACCCCTTCCTTGAGGCGGATCTTAACTCCACCCACTCCCCTTTAATTGGTGGGATTGTCACCACGATACGTGAGGCAGCAGACCTTGTTTTAGCCATGGAAGGTTCATTCAAAGTGTTTGGAGCCGCAATCCGGAAGGTTCGCCTTAAAGCAAAGGCAGACATCACTGCAGCTGCAAACGACCAGACGGCTTACGATATTTACAAAGCAATTGTATGGCCAACCGCATGAAACTAAAAACCTATCTATGGAATATTCTTATTTCCATCGACCAGCTGGCTAACACCCTCACCTTCGGAGACCCTGATGAGACTATCTCATCAAGGGCTGCGAAGGCTCGTATTAAGGGGAAAAAATGGGGATGCGTTTTATGCTGGGCTCTAGATAAAATCGATGAGAAGCACTGTGCAAAGTCCATAGAACTGGACGAAGGTGAGAAGATCAACCCTCAGCAAGCGGGACAATAGATAGAGCAGTCATGTAGGTCTCCATCAGCAGCGTTTTCTCCTTGTGAGCAGCCACGGCCTTCGGGTTTAACTTAAACTTAACCATCTGCTTTGTAATTTGAATGTCGAACCCAATGCCCTTCAGATCAGCATAGTGTTTATTGATCGTATTCCTGGTCTCAGAAACTTCATCATCAATTTCAGTGATCGTCTTAGTTCGTTTTTGAGCGAAGTCCCTCTCAAGTTCTGTCATACCACCAACCAGAATAGGCTTATCAAACTCCGCAATATCGGCAATCACTGTACGCCCAAGTATAGCCCCGGCTTTAAGTAGGTTTTCTGATTTTTCGGTAACCTTTGCGTCGTCCTGCTTTGCAACCGTTATTAACTCAGAAGTCGGAAGCCCTCGGCTTTTCATTTCCGCGACAAACTGTTTTCGATCAACTTTGAGATCCTGAATTCTCTTCTCTTCATCTACGATCTCATTCACAACGTCCCTTAGAACGGCTTGCGTATTACTGTTGGTTTCTTCTTCGATATTCTCTACTTGATCTTCCATAATATGAACCCTTCGGTTTGGTGATATTTATTTTGATATACTTTAAATTACTTACTTGCAACAAGTAATGTACTAGTATAAAAAATAATCTCACTCAGACCAATAGGAGCACCTATCTTATGAATATCGATGTAACCCAGCTATCAGAAGACCAGCTTGAAGCCCTCTCTCAAATTGATCCAGAGGTTGCTTCCAACGAGCGAACTCGCCGCATGGCCTACGAAACGTTGGGCGACGGCTTCACACAGTTAAAGCAAGCTTCACTGCAACTCGAAGCAGAGACAGCCTCACTGCGAAAAACGAAGGCTGGAAAGGCCTTACAGGACAGCGCAATCTTGGACATCGTTAAGCGCCTCCTCGTAACTGCCGAGATTAACGATATTGAAATTGGAGACGTTCAATTTCCATTAACTCCGGCAATCGAAGAGCCGGACGAGCCGTCTGAGCCTTCAGAAGAGAACACGATTGCCGCGTAAGTCCCGCCAGTTAACAGCCTACGGATCCGAACAGGATCAAGCTATG
Source organism: Kiloniella sp. (assembly GCF_965205715.1). Lineage (GTDB taxonomy): Bacteria > Pseudomonadota > Alphaproteobacteria > Kiloniellales > Kiloniellaceae > Kiloniella. The sequence continues at coordinate 287,119 of NZ_CBDBHW010000006.1, forward strand.
GCGGATGCTCTATCCGCTCATAAGAGAGTATCAGTATCCAAGTTATTCATTAATTACATTCGCACAGAATACAAAAGAATATTTGGAAAAGAAGATCCTGAGCGCATCATTAAAGTATTGAGCAAATAAAAGTCTGGATCATTACTTTCTTATTATTATATAGTCCCTATAGATAATTCTTTAGGGACTATTTTTATGCCTAGCTCCGCCGATCCTAAACTCGAACAAGACCTCAACAAACTCGAAGCTGAGGTTAAGTATCGTTTTACAAATCTCGAGAAGTGGATGGGGCGAATATCAGACGTACTGGACAAGATGGCAGATAATAAAGAGAGGGTTATAACTCTCGAGGTATCTCAAAAGCATCTCACTAAGGAACTTGAAGCCTTAACAGAGATCACCAAAGAGCAGAGCAAAATGATTAGTGCTCTCAACACTCGGATAACAAAGATCACAACTGGTGTTGCTTTATTAGCCTTCGCCCTCCCCTTAGCCTTAAGATTTCTGACATGAGCCATTCCATCACAGAAATGGTCCATGAGATCATTCGGCTTGAGGGTGGTTTAGTCGACGATAAGGATGATCCAGGTGGGATCACCAACAAAGGCGTAAGCCTTCGATATGCTAAAGGGATTGGATTGGATCTTGATGGGGATGGAGATACTGACGCAGACGACATTGTCTTAGTCGATCACGATAAGGCGGTGGAACTGTTCCTTGAGGATTTCTATCGTAGCCCACAGGTGGACCGGCTTCCACCGATGATACAGCCCCACATGTTTGACTTCTCGGTAAACTCAGGCGCCCCTAGAGCCATCATGACGATGCAGGATGTCCTGAACGATATTATCGAAGAAGCTCCGGAGCTGGGCTATCTCCCCTTAATGGACGATGGTCGCATGGGTCCTAAATCTCGCAGAGCTGCTGAGATTGCCCAGGAGGCCATGGGGAAAGAGCTAAACAACGTCATCTGCAAAGCCCGATTGGACTTTATGCGTAGAATTGCTCGCAAGAACCCTAAGCTAAATAAATATTTAGTCAGAAGAGATGGTGGCAAAGGCGGTTGGGTCACCCGTGTAGAGGGATTTCTACTGTAATGATTAAGAAAGTATTTGATTTTTTAGGTGGGGGAATTTTGGGAGGAGTAAAGGAACTCTCAGAAGTTTTCTTCGGCAATAGATCCAATAGAGAAAGTGCTGAAGCTCGGAGAGTTGAAGCTGTCCACGGTCAATTTGCAGCTGAATTTAATACTCGGCTAAATCGAACGATTTGGGACAGTCTTGTTGATGGGTTAAATCGACTACCTCGACCGATCTTTGTGGCTCTAATAATCTACTACTTCTGGCTGGCCTACGCTGACCCTACAGAGTTTCAGATTATGAACCTCGCCCTGGACACCGTTCCAGAGACGATGTGGTGGGTATTGTCGTCCATTATAGCGTTCTACTTCGCTGCCCGGGAGCTGAAATACTCTCGCGAAAAGAAAATGTCTCTATCTAAGAAAGAGTTCAATGAACAACAGCGGAGAGTGAAAGAGTTGAGAGCGTCTCAACCTCCGACTTTTGAAGAAGAGATGAAGAATACAGATAAACCTCTATCTCTTGATGCAATCAAGACATGGAACAAACGAAGAAAGGGCCTTTAACAGGCCCTTTTTATTTTCTATGAAACTTTTGCTAGAAATTTAAAACCTCATACACTATCTAGAAGGATCATTTTAACAGGTCGAGAGTGTATTATTATGGGGTATTTTAAAGCTGGCGTCCAATACGGCGACTGGGAAGGTACTGCGGCTGCAGACAATGCGGACAACCAAGATCTTGCGGATTATTTAGAGAATATAGGGCGATACGATCCCACTACCGAGTTTTTAATCAGCGCAAGTTTATATGTTGGAGAGAACAACGGAGGGCAACTAGGCGGCACCTATATTGTGGCATACGTTCTAGATGCTGTTGGGGCTCAAGCAGCACAACAAGTAATTGCTAATACTCCAGACCCCTTACCGGTGAGATGTATTCGAATTGAAATCAGTTTGGAAGAGTTTGTCGCCCTGTTTAAACGCTTTAGCGTTATGCTTACTAAACGAGGCCTTCAGCTTGAAGACAGAGAATATCAATGTCTTCCCACGGACGATGAAGACTGATATATAATAGTATCTTGATTGTAGAACGGTCGCCGTCACATCTCTATGAGATGGACGGCGACTTTTCTTTTAGATAGGGCAAGCCCCTGAAGCACATTGTAAGTGTGCTAGATCAATATCTCCAACACCTTCGGGATCATTAATATTTGCAACGGTATTAATGAACTGATCCATAGAAACAGTTTCTTCAGGCAAGTACTCTTGCCCCATTTCCTCCGCAGGCATTGTCGGCATAATAGTGCAACAACGTAAGGTAGGTTGATTTTCAAGTACGATACGACGGTACTCTTCTAGAGAGTGTTGATCAGTATAGACTTGGATTGTATACGAGATCTGGTTCCCCTTCTCTTTACCAAGCCAATACTTCTCAAGAAGCCTTACCCACTTATAGTGCATCTCAGGCGTTGCTTCCTGAGCAGTAACAATCTGGTCCTCAGACATACCAATTCTGGTTATCAGAGGCATCGTCGGGAAACCAACGATTGTTTGATTATTATAAGTGACCAGCTCTTTGTATGGGTATCCTAGTTCAGCGTAACGTTTGATAAGCTTATCACCATTAACGTACTGAACCCAACGTAAGTACTGGCGATGTGGAGGAAGGTGAGCACCTTCAGTACAGCCGTAAAGCTTACTGGTTGTCCCTTCAGGTTTGAAGGTGACTACGGTATGTGGAGGCTCAATTCCAAGCTCTTCAGCATAACGAACAGATTCATCTTTAGCTGCGTTTGATAGTCGCTCAATGTGAGCCCAGAAGCTTGCAGACCGGTTCTCATCCAGAAGATCGTGGAATGTGAGACCATGGCGGACCCAAGCATATTCATGAACACCTGTTAGGCTAACGCCAATGCGTTGAGTACGACGAACTTCCTTACCGTACAGACTGTCCATCTGGTTCACACGCATTAGGAAGCGGGTTTGAAGACGAACGGTCTCCTCGTCCATCATATCCCATTGCTTACACTCTTCTAAGGTGGGCTCTTTACGAGTACCCCCGTTAGTAACAACGTAATTAAATGGGCAGTTGTTCAACGGCATCATACCAGCAACGACGCAGTATGCTCCAAGCATATGAAGCTCTACCTCGCCACAGGGGTTAGGGATCATCAGATAAATCGCTGTCATACAGCGTTTAGCAATGTCCTCTAAGAGTTTAACCCCAATGTCTGCTTGATATTTGAAAGAGCCAAACTCCTGATCCTCATCAAGAACCCGCTCTTTAGCGCGACCAGTACGTTCGCTTTCAAAGTTGTCGACATTAACCCAGCCAGGGTCTCCAGTCTGCCATGAACAGGTTGTTGCTTGCTGAAAAACCAAATAAGCCCAGTGGTTCAGATCTCCTAGCTGCCATTCTGGCTCCCCAAACTCGGCAACATGTTCTTGCATCTTCCTCACCCGGGTCCAGAACTCAGCGTCGACGACAACAGAGTTATTACTGGTCCAGAAATCGGGAAATTGAACCTTTAGCCAGATGAAGTTGAAGATCCCCTCTTCTTTCCAATGCTTCACAGCAATACGAGCTGTTCGACGAGCACCGCCCACAACCACTTCTTTTGAGAAGAAATGATCAACAACTAAACCCTGGAACCAAGGTTCGTCTCGGAGATCGCTCTGTGAGTTTTCTACGATCACCTGATACCAAGGCTCATCACTTAGATGGGGAAGTTTAGGGGCTGGGTGGGAGAAGAATTGTTCAGTATTAATGAAAGCCCGTATGAGAGGAACAGGACCTGCAGCAGGTCGATCCTGCATCCCAGCAATTGGAGATCCTTCACATCGAATATCATCGAAATTTAAAATGAGAGTATCTTTAGATCTCTCCTCGTAGGCCATAGCTTCGTATATCTCTAAGCTTTTGGCCATCCCCTCACGACTATCTTCGAGCCTATAAAGGTGGTCAAAAGTTCTCTTCCGAGGGTTCTTTTTAATCACGTAAGCTTTGAAGAGTGACTTCAATTGGTCGATGGATAATCCCTGATCATGAAGCCCTGAAGTGAACTTGATCCACTGTTCGTCAGTGGTGGGATAGTCAGGATGTTTATCAGAAAGAACCAGCTTAATCTTTGGTCGCTTCAGCCAGTTTACAATCCGAACGTGACTATCGTAACAGCCCCCTACTCCTGATCCATTTAAAGCTAGATATTTATTACTGAACGCCGCAGGTGCCGAACTACAGTTCGTAAACACTTCCATATTACGTTCAGGCTGGTTTTCATCTCCATGCTGGAGATGTCGGCCAGAAGAAGGAAAAGCTCCGCGTGATAATGCGTCACGGAGCTTTTCGAACTCACCTTCAAATAGGAATTTAGGGTCAACAAGGCCTGTATTGCCAACGGCCACACGGTGACCAACTTTGCCCATACTCTCATCGTCTTCAGGTCTAAAAACGGTACGTCGGGCAACTGCCACACCCATCCCTTTATCAAGGGGGCGTGGATTTTCGTAACTAAATGGGTGCATAGCTACCTCAATTTTTTATTGGTGTAATCAAAGTGAAAGAGGTCGACGGTATCACTTGAATAAAAATATATTCAAGTGATCACGTCTATTGACTTTATCGATTACTTGAGGAGAGCTTCCATTTCTTTATTTTTATTTGGATTAATAGCTAAATCAGCTTCAAATTTACCCGGAAACCGTTCTTTCAACTTCTGGATATTGCGATATTGTAGCTCTGTGAAATTAGTATCGTAGGCGTTCATACCGATAGCTTGATACCAAAGCATATCCCCCGTTTCATCCATGTACTTTTCCCGAGGAATGGCTTTACCTTCCATCATTGCCTCGGCAAGCAGCTCCAATAGCTCTGCCGCTTCTGTGAAACTGCCGATGATCGAATGAATTACATCTGGATCCAGGTGGTTGAAGTCAGCCTTTAGCCCCCGATAAGGTCTATCTGCATCTTGTCCAGCTTCTAGAGCATCTTCAGGGATCTCTTTCCCGTAGAACAATCCTTTTTTCACAGCATCTAAAGCACCGGAAACTTTCACAGCCCTATCCATGAGGGCAATAAGTTCCCAAGGATTGACTTGATCACTGTGAAAAGCGTCCGACTTTGTACGGAGAGCGTTGTTTATATAGTTTTGCATAATATTATAAGATCCTATTCAGGAGTTGAGCCAGCTTGTGGCGGTACTTATTACATCGTTTTGGTAAGAAAAAAGTTCGGTATTATCGAGATCTAGAACCTCAATACCTAAGCTTTCAGGATTTAGATAGCTTCGACTATCCCCTTCAAAACTGCAGCCTTGGCGGCGGACGCGAATGAAGAGAACATCCTTGGCAGGGATACCTCTCTTCAGAATGGTTTCGACTTCCTCAATGAACCCTCCCTCAGGGACAGTGAAGATCGTATCTTGATGCCGCTCTACAGTGTTCATGAAAATATGTCCCCAGACGTCTTTACCGTAGAGAACCTTCATGTGTAGTTCAGAATAATTGATGTAAGCCTGTCTAGGCGTAGAACCAAAGAATTCTGTTAGAGGAACGTCTTTCACTCGTTCAAAATGATCAACATCAAGTTCACGTCCGTCTACATGTCGCAGATCAAAGGCTGCATGGGTCGCCTTTTTCAGAGGATCGGAAAACTTTAACCTTTTAGCCCTTGGAAACGACTTCGAAATCGTTTCGCCACCAGTATCTTTTCCTGAGCGAGGCGGACCATTGAAGATGATTATCTTATTACTCAATGTAACACCTCCCCATTAGGCCATAGGCTTGGCTCCGGTGCACATTCAAAGGCCAGCATTTTTCGGTGTTGGAACCACCCGGTAAAGTTACCGTGGTAGTGAGGAGCTCCCCAACGGTTACCTCCTGTTTGATCGGTTACAACTGCGTCCGGCGTCCCTTGGTGTTCCGTAGGGCTTGCATGTAGCGGAGCAGATCCGACGAGTTTTTTATAGAGCTTCAGATCCTCTCCTAGGTCAGCTTTCTTACCGCAGTGTAGGTTGAAAGATACCCTTGCACATCTAGCTGAGGAGCACTGAGCCGCAACGAGGTCGAGGCTCAAACCTCTTTCGACCAGACCCTGTACTTCAGAGTGTTCAAGAAACTCCTCTGAAGTTTCTGTAACGTAAGGTAGGTGCCAATCCCCCGGGGAAAGTACTTTAGGTGTTGATTTCCCTCGGGCTGATTTCATTTCCCTAGCAAGAACCTGGATCTCCTCCATAGCGTCTGGATGATCTCGTAAAGCGAAGAAATTTTCGTAAGCAGTTGAACTCACCAACACGTTGATATGTTGATATGGCATCAATACTCGGTTGGCGTATTGTTTATGGAGCCCAACTTTAGCGAGACTTTCAGCTTGATCCACAGCTTCATCTCGCCCCATGAGCCAGAGAGATTTTAACTGTCGGATCTCGTCGAGGTCTGTGACCTCAACCTGTGGAAACATTCCCTTCCCGTTCTTATAGAACTTCAGAGGAACGAATGGATCTTCCTTCACTTCATCGATAAGTTTCTGAACGGGAATAGCCCTATTAGAAGAAGCGTTACGAGAGAAAACACGATGGGTCATAAGTTCCGCGTGGATTACCAATGGGTAACGCAGTTGGAATGTGGTCAGGCGAATACCTTCAGGGCTGATACTGTCAGCAATCACCTTTGCAGTTATTGTAGTCATTAATATTTACCTTCTTGGTATGTAAAGTAAGGTCGCGGCTTATTCACGACCTTCCTTGGGATTGAGTATTGAATGATATTGAAACCGTCGCGAGCCTGAACCAACTCGACCTCACCTTGGTCGTATTTGACCTGATGCTTTGAAATTTCAGCCATATCTTCGCGTTTCCACAGCTTATCGACGTGGCGGATTGCGATGATATATTTACGGAGTTCTCGCCGACCTTTGCCGTCTTTACTTTGGAAGTATCTCTTACCGACGGTAAGATCTAATTCCCGAACTTTGGCAGCGGTGGTATCGAACCGTTTTGAAAGGCGGCCATAATCAGGACGAGTTGTGTTTTTTAAAACGGTTAGTAGTTCTTTACTCACAATATGTTCCTTCCGGAATGGTACTTTGATTACAGTTGTATTGTTCTATCTGCTTCGATTTGTTTATGGGTTACGATTAAGATCTGATCGATTGTACTGGTCAGATTACGGATACATTGGGCGGTATAGTTTGCTCTATTGTCATCCATAGAGGCGTCTATCTCATCTCCAAGGAATACTGAGAAAACCTTATTAGTTAGGACCTGACCGAGACCGATGCGGATAGCTAAGTTTGCTACCGCCTTGCCCGATCCTGATAGAGTGCTTAAAGGTTGCCCGTCGATTTGAATGTCAAAGTCCTCATCGATTGCGACAATTGTCCGAGCACCGTTTGTCATTTGGTTCAAAAGGTGGGAAGCCACGCGATTAAGGCTTGGGACCAAGTATGTTTTAACTCTAGTTTTAAGAGCTTTTAGCGCCTTCTGAGCTAGACGATATTGATCTGACTTATTGCGAAGTCCTTCCAACTCGTCCGACTGGGTTCTGTAAGCCTTATCAAGATCGGTAAAAGTGGCTAAGCGAGTTTCATAATCTACAAAACGGACAGCTTGCTCAGCTAGTGTTTCCCACTTCTGATGGCACCCTTTATATTTCAGTGTCTCCTCTTGCATCGCTGCTCTTTGCTCTTGATCAGCGTTATAGCGTTGAAGGTCATTATCGTACTGAACGACTTCCCTCTCGTACTTATGGAGACTATTCAGGAGTTCTGATACGTCTGGCACGTCCTTTAGCTGGATCTCTAAATCATGTAGAAGCTGATTAACCTCTCCCCGTTTGGCGTTATCTCTTACAGAACGACGAAGATCTGCAATTTGATTAACGGAAAGTAGTGGCTCGACAACTCTTTCAGGAACCTCCGTAGGAATGTAGTTTTTGACCTTCTCCTGTTCCACAGCGATCTGGGCGGGAGTAAGCCCCAGGGTTTTAGAGAGATCGATGTTGATTTCTGGAAAGTCCTCTAACTGCTTTCTCAATGGAGTTAATCGATCAACTTCTACGGGGAAAATGGTAGAACACTCCGGACACTCCACATCCCCACACTTTTCCAGCTTGGAAATTTGAAGTTTCAGATCTTCTCGTTGAGCCAATAACTCGGACTGACGGTGAGCTTCCTCAGCTTCTTGAAGCTGTTTAAGAGTAAAGCGAGGAGTTGGGTTATTGTTTGCCTCAACTAATTTTACTTTGTAATGATCAAAAGCTGTTCGCTGTTGCTCAATTTCAAGAAGCCCATTCTCAGTCCACTCAGTAACCGGACCCAACGTTTGCAATTGACCTTGATACGTACCCCGCTTGACTAACAGTTCCCCTCTGAGATCCTGTTGTTTGCTGAGTTCTTCAATAGTCCTTGTCGTTTCAGGCGATACTGGACGCACAGGAGCTGAGATGGGTTCTCTTTGAAGTTGGACCTTAATCTCATCATGTCTTTTGACTTTGACGTACAGTTCATTTGCTTCAGTGCGGACCACCCCACTTGGTCGATATCCTTCTGGAGTTTCTGGAGCTGTCGGTTGAACAAGAGTGTCTTCCATGGTTTCAGCAGCTTTTGCATTAACACTGGCATTCTCCCCAAGAATTTTAATTACCTTGTCGAGCACATCCAGGCCAATAGTCTGATCCACCATTGCACGACGCTCTGTCGGCTTCATATCTCCTAAGGCTTCTACTTGTCCTTGCTGACAACTGTTAGCCACGTCGAAGGCTGTTAAATCATAACCAAGAAGTTCGATTACCTTGTCATTAACCGGACGTGTACCAGTAGCTAAGGGATCCTCACCTTGAAATATGTCGGACTTGCCGCCTTTACGAATAATCCGATAGGCTTTACCTCGAACCTCAAATTCCAGTTCTGAGTAGAGCCCCTTATAATCAGAAGCTGAAGAACGTAGAGCTTTCGTCCCAAACAAGGCATACCGGATCATTTCGAGACGGAAACTTTTACCTTTCTCGTTCTCACCAGTAATGGTCGTCATGCCGGTTAGGAAATTGTGTTCCCCAGAAAGAGTTTTACCGGTTGAGGGGAAAACAACGCTAAATTTAAGTGATTTAATCATGCTTCCACTCCTTTCTGAGCTTCAACTAATTGCCAAGCTTCTTCTACGACCGAAGCGTCTACTTTGAATTCCGTCATAACGTCACTAAAGAGAGCTTTCAGATTGAAGTCTTCAATTACGACCTCTTCCGGCTCCTGATCTTCTTTAGTTTCAATTCGTTTAGTTGTTAATTGGAGACAGTCTATGTCCGGCACGTCTTCACCTGGGTTTAGAAGGATCCGAACACACTTATTTTTCAAACTCTCAAGATCTAACTCGTCGAGCTGTTTCAGTGTTAGGGATACGTACTTTTCAGCCTTAGGATCTTCTGAGTGACTGTAGGGAAGCATTGATCCAGTGACTGTCAGTTTCACTCCTGGAAGAGGCTCACGCTCTTCAGGAGTATGAATGTGACCTGTTACGATGTGTTTGGTTCGCTTCGCCAACTCCTCCAAAGGCACGAGGTTAGGGTTTTCATGACCGAAGCTATCGATGTCCCAATGTCCGAAAATATATTCGAAAGGTAATTCGGGTAACTGTTGAACCATTTCCACAGCAGGTGTGAAGGGATGCCAAGGAACGAATGCTATTGGACCGAAAGCGTCCGATGCGTTCACAACTGTTCTAATTGTGTACTCTGCGAAGTCGCTGTTAATTAGAGCTGAAAACAAATCAAACGACGAAACTTTTTCAGCATCTCTGGAGCCGTCATGATTCCCTCGAATAACGTAATAAGTTACGTCAGTATTTCTCAAGGCAGCTCTAGTGTAGACCTCGACAGCTTTAAAAAGGGTCTCATGAGAAACCACGAACTTATCAAACAGATCTCCCACACATATGTGGTAATCCACACCCTCGACATCGTTGAGGTGTCGTTCAAATTCTGCCCATTGTTCAGCTTCCCGATCACCGCGACGATGAAGAGGAACACCATGGATAAATGAGCGTCCTAAGTGAGGATCTCCAAGTACGGAGATCATTTCTCCATTTGAAAGTTCGAGTTTCATCATAAGCTCCAGTTACATTTGAGAGTTCAAGAAGAGATCCATGTAATCAGTTGTTGAACTGAATAGGTGGACAACTATTCCCAAAAAGATTTTTCCAACGCTCCACAGAGCGCCGATAAGAATGATTGCAAAGAAAAAGATGAAGGCAACTAAGCCCAGAATGCAGAAGACGATTAAACAAGCTAACGTCTTGTCCCCGACATAGCGCAGCCAACCTAGGCTGAGGAAGGAGAATTCCTTAAAGTGTTCTAACCAGTTCATAGTTATTTACCCACCGCATCACAGTGGAGGAACAGATATTTAATCTGGTTTAAAACATCATGGATTGCGTTGTGAGCATCTCCTTCGAACTGAAAGTCAACTTCATCAACTTCTCGGGGATGATAAATTCCCCGTAGGAAGGAATTCATGTCGTTCGCATGGCGATAATGGAATGGATTATGTAATCCGTAGTCTGTGCAATAACTTGCAACAAAAGAGAAATCAAAATGAGTAGGCTTACCCCAGAAGCGCATTGAATCCTGAGGATAGGCCCAAGTGCAGAAATCCTTCATTACTAGACCAGGATCTTCCGCCCGAGAAGTGATGCTTCGATAAACCTCTTGATTTTGTTCTGACCACCACTTGCGTGTATCTTCTCCCCAACGACGGGTAGGAGGCATCTTCAAACAGCGATCAAACATGTCCTTTGCATCGACAGTTCGCTTTTCAAGATTAAATCTCACAGCAGCCAGTTGAATTATGGCTCCACGGTCGGGCATTGTATCTGTGGTTTCGATGTCGACCATGACATCAGGGAATTCATGATTACGATTACGCATCGTGTGCTAATCTCCATTTATAAGATCCGAGCTCTGACCATTTGAGCGAGGATTTGGTGGTACTTAAAATAAGATCCGCTGGTATTTGGAACCATTCATCCGTGACCAGGGAGTGAACAAAAAAGAAGTATTGGCCTCCTGCTGCGAGCTGTTTTCGAGCTCCTCGCATTTGGCTCTTAGAGATCATCCCGAAAGGAAATGACGTTTTATTCTGAGTGGATTTCACCTCCGCATAAAACATCTGGCCATCTTCAGTAACGATCCAGTCTGAGGGCTGTGCTTCCACCCCTCCAACGCTTTTACCTTTGGTTCTCCCGTAGGTATCGGAGTTGTCTGGAACGCGATGAACGAAAACGCGTTTTCCCAACTTAGAGTAGATTTCCTGAAACTTCTTTTCTGAAGGTTTTCCAGTGTTTTTACTCATGGGAGAAAGTTAGCACTCCCTCCCATTATGTAAAAACGCTATATTCTTAAGTATAGATTACTTAAGAATTTTTAGGCTGCGAGCTGTCGATTTAACCATTCAACTACAGCTCCCGTTTCATCGCGACCAAGTTGACTTCCCTCAAGATGTGAAGGAATACAATCCAACTCTGGCGCCTCATCCAATTCAATCTGTCCGAGTGGGGCTTTCTCAGCGTGGAAAGGTTCAAATGTGAAACCTACCGCAGCTGTAGCATCCACTGTCAAATTCCGGATAATGTCTGGATGATTACACATGATGCCTTTTGCCATCTGGATGAAATCCCAGATCTCATTCTTATTGACTGAGAATAGAAGTTCATCATGGACCGGCAGCATGAAACGAGCATCAAACCCGGCGGAATTAATTTCCTTATTAACTCCGATGATAGAGCGTTTCGCGAGAGTGGCACAGGTACCTTGAACCCTAGCATTTACAGCCTGATTATTAGCTCTAGATTGAATAGATCGCATAACCTCGGAACCAAACTTTGTGATACCCGGCTGGTTATAACTATTAAATCTTTGAGCCATAAGCTGTCGCCAAAGAGGGGTTGCCTCAAATCGAGTTCTACGGTGGCCGTCAGGGAGGGTGATGTACCCATTAGCCTTAACCTCGTCGATCAATCCCTTACGCCAAGCTTCTGCTACAGCAAAACGCTGACGGTAATTATCCGTCGCTTCCCACATCTGATCTGTGGACCAGCCTAGCTTCATTCCCACAGTGCTTAGGGCTCCGGAGTACCAATAGTTAAAGTTGGACCCCTTACCGATTTCGGTTCTCCAATACTTCTTGGCCTTGCCAGGAGAGAGCAGCTCACCGTTAACATTGGTCAGGATCTTAGGGTTGATCTCTAGAACTTCTTCCTCGTCCATCTTATGAAGATCGAGAAGAAGTTCCTCCGTCATCTCTGGGATGGTAACTCGCAACCCATCTGCAGCTGCACCCAGGTGGAGATCTTGATAGGGAGTTTGACCATAAGCTTTAGCAAACTCAGGATCTCCACTTTCATCTCCAATAATCACCAGCTCGATCTGTGTCCAGTCAATTGATACGATGAGGTGATCAGAGTTATCGGGCTCAAAGAAACCACGGACGTAGGTACTTTCACCACGCTTGGCCAGCTGCATGGCGTTAGGGTTCTTACCGCCCATTCGACGTGTCGCAAGCATTGAACTTGTTACCGGATACATCTTCCCAGTATCTGGATCTGTCAACTTGCTATACGGAGTGAGATACAGCTTCATGCGCTGCTCAATTCCGGCCAACTCACCAAGAGTGGTCATGACATCAAGAGAAGCTGTAAAGAATGCACCTTGGACCTTAACTGCTTCCTTAAACTCATATTGATCACGAAGCCAGATTGCTGCCAGTTCTTCCGTTCGAGGGTCTGACTGGATCCAACGTAGAGCATCAGCGATAGCTTTCGCAGGCTTCTCTGTTCTCTCGAAATCTAAACGGAGTAGGTTTTCACAGCCTTTTAGCTGCTTCTTTATCCGATCCATGATCCGTCCGCGACATTCCGCATCGGACTGAACTTTTCCCTTCATGATGACTACCTTCTGTTCCATCAGGTCGTACATCACAGTCCGCATTACCATGTAATGTGTAAAGTTTGGTCCGCTTGGTTTTCGTTTGCCGGTTTCGGCAGCCCATGCATTGGATACGGCTCCTGAAGCCTGTAAGCATTGATCATAGGCATCGTCACAGTCAGGAAGGAAGGCCCATGTTTGGACGCGATTACGATAGGTGTTGAAACTTTTTGCATACCACTTCTCCTTTTCGAAAAGCACCGGATTAGGTTCAGGATTGAAATTCAACAGTTTGTTGATACCGGCCTTAAGGCGCCGGAGGACCTTTGCACATTCTTCGCGCTCAGTTGAACGGCGGCTCTTAATTGCAGCAGCGTTTACAACCATCCCCTCGTTCCAAGTGGTTCCAAACACTTCCACCATCGGGAGCTCTTGCTCGAAGTAGGTTTTAATAACGTCAGGATTAGTTTGAGCCATAAACTCTAGAAGACGTCTGAACAATTTAACCGCCCAGAAAGCGTCGTCAGCACCGTAAGAAGCCACGTCTTTCCCAGTGAGTTGTCCCATATGTTCCTTATCACCGAGACACTTTTCAAAGGTTGTCATTTGGTATCCAAACCAACTCCTCACAGCCTTTTTCAAATTGTATCCGTATGTCAGATTACTGATGAAGCCGTTGTAAGAATGTTCAGCGTTACTCTGCTTACCGGTTACTTGTGTGAATAGTTCAGCTTGTTCAGTATTCATGTCTGATCCAGGCTCATATTCAGCAAAAACTTTTGCAGCTTTAAGAGCGACACGTTCCATGGCGCCCAGTCCTGCACTTAAGAACTGGTGCTGGTCGTACTCATCGGGACCATAAGCTGAAACTGCCATTTGGAGGGTGCAGATAACTCGTTCCAGTTTGTAACCTAGTGAAGCGAGATACATACAAAATTCAAATGGCGCGTTGTGTGCAATGAAGTAAGCAGTGTCCTGACGAGCATCTAAGAGTGTCTTTGCGGTTTCCCACGGAATACGATTTTCAACGTCAGCATGAGCCAAATTAACGTAGTACGCCTGATCGTCATGCTCAGGATAAATGGAGAAGCCGGTAATCGTTGTCCGACGAATGTCGAACACCTTAGCGGTCTTCTTTCCACGGAAGTCTTTAATACCTTGGTGGGCGTCGTCGTCGTGTGTTTCAATATCTAAACCAATGAAGGCTTGCGCCTTAATTTTTTCAATAAGTTTAGGAGCTTCGACGTCCCAGTTTCGAGCGTCGATAAGGACTGAGTTCACAGTCTCAACCATAATATGATCCTTTCGGATTAGAGGAAGTCGTCTACGGAGGGACTTCCAGTTTGCATTGTGGGATCTGGATCCCTTGGGATTAAAAGATGTTCTTCAATAATGCTGTAGAAAGCATCAGGCAGCGGGTTTCCAACTACGGTGTGCTCTTCTATGAGCTCATCGGAAACAGGTAAGAAACCAACAATCTGGTAGTACTGAAAAAGTTGGCGGCGATTGAGCTCATCTTGTAACCACGTTTGTACTCCCTTGGTAACAGGGAGATCCTCATGGTTTCCTGAGACAACGAGTTTTTCCAACTTCTCTAGTAGATTTAGATCCGAGAGCTTGTGCCAAGCACCTACTCCGAAATTAGGGATACCTGGGATCTTATCCGAGCTATCACCAACAGTGGCTTTGTAGAGCCGGATCCATCTAGGAGGAACGCCTTTATAGTCTTTACTATCCCTTTCAACATTGTCGATCTGAAGAAAGTCGCCATCGTTTGAATGGATATGGATAGAATGTCCCTCGTCTCGATATTTTATTGCAAGTTTTGCAATAATGTCGTCAGCCTCGTATCCCGGGACTTGGATTACGATTGCACGACTTAACGAAAGCAACTCTCGGAACATATTCATCGACTTATAAATCTGTTCTCCTCCCGGCTTTCGACCAACTTTATAACCTGGGAAGATCTCTCGACGAGCCTTCAAAGATCCTGCACCGTCGAAGACATAAACCGGAATTCCGTCGCAGTGCATTACCTCTTCATAAAGGGTTTTAATTGGTAATCCTGAAGGGTCGGTCTCCAACCGCCTTCGGACGTGATTATTTCCATCAAATATTCGGATCATGTATGCCTCCAGTAAAAAGAATGCCCAGAGGGTGAGGCCTCTGGGCATAAGTTATGAGAGAGCTTCAGCTCTCAAACATGCTGCAGGGAGGCGCATGTTATGCTGCGGCTTGATCGACTTCTTCGATAAGCTTGAAGGTGAGGAGACCCCAAGTATTCTGACCTTTGTTTCGAACTTCATTACCAAGTTCGACTTTTACAAATGAGCCTTTTGGATCAAGTCCTGCGTTAGTTATGGAACGAATAAATGATTGCCAATTGTTCCGGTTGGTTGTTGATAGGGAGTAGCCAAGGAGTTGGCCAGCTTCCATGTGTTCAACATCAACTTCCTGATCCAACACCATTGGGATGTCTGCAGAAGCGTAAGGACGCGCTTTATCACCATCAACCGCCTTGGCGTTGGCGATAGCTTGGTGCCAAGTGATACCGTCGGCTGTGGTAATGCGGTCATAAGTCTTATGATATGTTGCAGGATTACCGTACTTAATGGCTTCACAATATTGCACTTCAGCAAGATTAATTTTAACCAGAAGTGTTTCAGTGAGCTTGCCTTTAGCGAGGGCAATTCCGAACTCGGATGGTTTGATCCAATGGTCGACAGAAATCCCACCTGTCATAAAGTCATCCATACCGAGTGGAACACCTGAAGCAGGAGCCGGAGCCAGGTCGTTTACACTTTGATTTGCAGGTAGATTTTGGGGGGCTGGAGAAGAAGCAGGAGTAGTAGGGGCTTGAGCGGCACTCTCGTTAGCTTGTTCAATAGCGTTAGAAATAGCGTCAGTCATAATATGTTCCTCACGGAGTTTTAGTTTCAGTTTTAGTATAGGATCCGGATTGTATTGGATTAGTAAGATCAATATACTTCACTAATAAATATCGATCTATTCTTAATTCTTTAAGTAATCTATACTTAAAGAATTAATTCATATGAACATATCAGCGCCGATGGGAGTTTCTACATTCACCTCGGCATTTGTTTTACTTAAGTTCAATTTTTTGTAAGAACCGTCCACTTTGTTTTGGCTGTCAGATTTAGCGTCTACAACCTGGAAAATTCTTTGGTCCATAGAACGAGCGTATTGATATATTGAAACGCGTAAAGGTCGCTTACGCTTTCCACGGATAGCCCGTCGTACAGCTTGGACGAAATTACTATCTTTATAATCGATTGAGAGAAAGATCGTGTGATCGATGTGAGCCCAGTTGTACCCGACTGAGGCAGTCTCAGCAGAAGCAGCCACACAATCTAACTTACCCTGACGGAACTTAACGTCGATCTCAGCCCTCTTCTTAGCGGATATTGTACCGTTTATTAACTCAGTTCTGAGCCCCATCTTTCGACAGAGATCAACTGTTCTCCTTAATTCAAGATCGAAGACCCCGAAAATCAAGAGGGGCTCACCAGTATTTTTATGGTCAGCAATATCAATAAGAAGTTGCTCGTCCTTACCAGTAGGCTCGCCTTTAGTGAGATCGAACTTCTCAGGATTGGCCATTATTTGTCGGCATCGGATAGCATGAACTCCAGCACTCGAGCCGTCGAGAAAATCTTCCTCTAATTCTAAGAGGCCTTCTTTCTCAAACTCGATATAAGCTTTCCTTTGCCTTGGGCTCATTTCGCAGGTTCGGTGTTCGTAAACGACCTCCTGCTCTCCGAAAATCTCCTCAAAGGTCCGACGAATAGAGTGACGTTCAATTATCCGGCCTAAGCGATCATGATTTTTCCAACCAATAATGGCCCCCCACTCATCAAAGTAGGCATGATAATTCTGGAACGCCTGCCAAGAGAAGTAATACCGTGGTTCGATTATATGTAAGGTTGGGTAAGCACTATCTAACCGACCATTGATTAAAGTTCCGGTCATAGGTAAGAAGCGTTCGATCTTCCGACTGGACCTATATAAAGACTGGGTTCGTTGACTATTATGTCCTCCGAAACCTAAATGTATTTCATCTACGGCGTGAAGCTTTATATCGGGGTGAAATTGGAGGATCCGTTCCCAGTCATCTCCAAACCGTTTAAAGCCCATTAAAAATACTTTTATGTCTTTATTCGTTAAAATCTTTTCTCGTTGTTTAGGGGTTCCATCCAGTATTGCGACCTCCTCGGGTTGGAAGTCTGTGAATTGGAGAATTTCATCTCTATTTTTTCCAAGTAGAGATTTCGGCATGGACCAGATTGATCGACCGTTTAAATACTCCCACACAAATTGAAATAACTTACAGACACTTGGTGTCTTACCGGTACCAGGGTCAGAAAGATTAGCGACCCGTTCATTAGGAATGTAGAATGCGAGATCCTCGACTTGATAGTCTCTAAGGTCCCACACTCCATGTTTAGGAGGTAGGTGATTAATTTTTTGCATAAGATCCTCAACGGATTGTTGTAAAATGAAGATACAAAAAACTCCCCAAGTGAGCCACTGGAGAGTTCTTAACTAAGCTATACTTAAAAATATAATTACCGGTGAGCAGCCTTTCGACCAGATCGGGCTTCTGTTGGAGGCCACTCCTTACGCATCCACTTCTTAACCACAGTAGCTCCGAGAGCCTCCCATGGAGTGGCTAGTAAGGTTTGATAATCAAATTTTTCAGTATCAAGCTCAGTTGTAATTCTTTTTACGGATGGAGGAACAACCACATCTGGTTGACCTGCAAGAACAACTGTTCGAGGAGCATAAGTACAAGCTTGACCAATAGTGTTTACCATTGGTGAATCTTTAGCAGTCAGCTCAGAGACTACAAAAGGTTGAATGTTCGTGTTTTGCAGTTCATTAATTACGTGATCTGCACGAATTGCCCAGGCAGGGTTTACAACTCTTAAAATTGGACTACTCAACTTTGATAATAAAATCAAAATTTCTACAAGACGTCCTTCTGGATCATCTACGTAAAAAGCCCCTGCTCCCTGTTTTGGGATAGGCATCATAGCTCGGACCAACGGGTCGTCAATCATCTGCATGAAGAAGTCCCAATGATGATCATTAGGAACTGGAATATTCAATGGGATTTGGTGATTACAGTGTTTGTTTCGGCTTTCTAACCGAACGTCAAACGGCGCTCGGTGTTTTAAACCGACCGCATTGGTCCCTCCCCGACCCTGCATAAGATACGCGGTACCTTTGTCATCGAAGTGTATACCATAGCTAGATACAATCGCATTAGACGTAGTATTTGGCATCTTTCTCCCTTTCCCTCAGAATACCTGAGATAACTTAGCTGGCAACTGCAAGTTTCGCCGAGGCACTCTCATACAATTCTCGAACTCGATGAGCAAGACGTTCATGAAGATCTTGTTCCAATAAGTTGACAATACTGGTCAACAAATTATCAACATCCGTCTGTTTCAACTGTCGTAGCTCATGTGATATGAGCCAATAATATCTAACTTTTTCCTCTAGGGACATGTAGTTCTCCTATGTGATCATAGCAGCCTCAGAGACCAACTCGTGTATCTCAAGGCCTATTACATTACAAATTAGATCCAGTTCTGACACAGAAATGTCATAGACACCTCTCTCTATTCGAGAAAGCGTTTGAACAGACACTCCAATTAATTCCGCAAAGGGTTTTGGAGACATGTCACGTTTAAACGTTCTTACATGAAGAATTCGTCGACCTAATCTTTCATGAATGTCAGAAATTGGATTTTTATTCTTCTCACCCAGACGGGTAGAGACGCGATTACGATCTTCCGGACCGAGGCCATAGCTCTTTACGATCCTTCCAACCATTACCGATGAGAGACCCCCGTTGTCCCTTCCGATATCTTTTAATGTCATCCCAGCTTTATATTGTGCGATGATATTCTGATTACGTTCTTCTTTCGTATTCAACATAATATTGGATACCCCCAATTGGGAACACTTCTACTATATGTAGTATTACTAAGTGTGCCAGTAAATTGTGCGGTCTTTGGGGTTGACAGTGTCCTCCAAAGACCTCATAAGACTATGAAATCTTTAGATTTTCTAGAAAATCCGTAATTTTACAACTGATTTGTAATCAGGGGGTTCCGGGTTCAAGTCCTGGTGGAGGCACCACTTTTCTTCCAAAGAAAATATTATTTTAATCAAATCTCTCTGCACGACATTGCTACGTGATTTTTTATGCAATGCCTGATTAACTAGCAAAATCATCCCCATTACACGACACTAATACTCTCATCAAAATCAGTTTCTATCGGCTCACTATTTCCAGTTTTATATCGAGAGAACGCTCACCTAAAAAATCACGAGCAAGGCACGTAAATCCATAATATAGTGATTAAGGGCTCTTCTCCGCTTTGTTGAGTAGAAAAAGATGCCGACCGCCAAGTAACCTGTTGATA
The DNA here is from genome assembly GCF_965205715.1 of Kiloniella sp. Lineage (GTDB taxonomy): Bacteria > Pseudomonadota > Alphaproteobacteria > Kiloniellales > Kiloniellaceae > Kiloniella. The sequence goes on from NZ_CBDBHW010000006.1 coordinate 306,565, forward strand.
TGTATGGTTTCTGATAACTTTACATAGAGCAGGTATATGACAATCAACATCTCGCAGCATATTTTAGGCCTCAAAGGGCAACGTGTAAATGAAATTAAACTGGATGACGGCGGTGTTAAGATTGTCATTCACTGCAGCCGAGACGCGCGTAGGAGGGCTATAGACCCTGCTACAGGCCAGAAGGGAAGCATCAACCAGCATGTCCGCCGACAAGTAAACGACATCCCCCTTTTTGGGTATCCTTGTGTGGTCGAGATTGAGCTGGCGCAGGTTTATATTAACAAGGGCGAACGCCGCATTGAGGGGTGTGATTTTGTTGATAAAGGGTGCCGTTTCACTCACCGATTTTGCCGACTGATCAGTGGATTATGTCGGCATATGTCTATTCAAGCGGTTTCCAGACATTTGGATATACGATGGGAAACGGTCAAGAATATCGACAGGGCATACCTTATTGAAACTCTCCCTACGCTTGATCCTGCAGAGCTAACTGGCTTGGAATATATTGGTGTAGATGAAGTTGCCCGGGCGAAAGGTCATGACTACATGACGGTGGTCTACGATATGGTTGGCGGTCATCTGATCTGGGTTGAAGCAGGCCGAACTGCCGAGGTTTTTTCAAGGTTTTTGAAACAACTGCAACCAGATACAGCCTGCAAAATAAAGGCCGTAGCGATGGATATGGGGCCTGCCTACCAAAAGGCTGTCAGAGAGTCCTTGCCGTTGGCCGACATAGTATTTGACCGTTTCCACGTCATGAAAAACTACAGCAAAGCTATCCATAATCAGCGTCGACTTGAGTTCAGAAAGGCCGATCCAAGTGGTAAAGAGTTGATGAAAGGGACACATTATCTGTTGCTCAAAAATGCGGATAAGTTGAGTGAAAAACAAAGTGACAAGCTGCAAAGGTTGCTGGAGAGCAATAGCAACCTGAATGCACTTTACGTCTTGAAAGAACAGCTTCAGCTGCTGTGGAGTGCCGCTTCATTTGAGGCGATGGCGGAGCAACTGGAACGTTGGTGCCTGATAGCAGATCAGTCACAGATGCTCTATCTAAAAAAGTTCGCGAAATCCCTACGGAAACATTGTGTGGGCATCTGCAACTACGCCAAACACAAGCTCACAAGCGCCAGGATAGAGGCTGGTAATGTCAGTATAGGAATGATCCGTAAGCGAGCCAGAGGCATCAAGGATACCGAATACTTCAAACTCAAAATTAGACAATCATCCATTCCAGATAATCAATCTATGCTCTATTTGAAATCCTAAATCTACTCAACAAAGCGGAGAAGTGCCTGATTAAGAATCTATTCCTTCTTTGCTTGAGCACAGTTACTCTGGAAATAAATAGGACATCTTATGAAATACCTTTTTACTTTAGTACTTTTTGTTCTAAGTGCCTCTATTAGCTCAACAGGCAATGCTCAAAACCAAACGCTCCATGAAAAAGATTGTGAAAATGGAGATTATTTAGCTTGTTCGCACGTCAGCAGTATGTACCAACTCAGGCCATTAACCGACAAGGCCATTCGCCACTATGAAAAGAGTTGTGAAAGAGAGCATTTTCCATCATGCATCTATCTTGGCAACATATATGCTAGCCGTACAAGTTCTCTTCAGGACTACAGCAAAGCAGCAACCACATATAAGAAAGCATGTAATGGTGGTCTTATGCATGGATGCGTATACGTAGCAGACTTGTATCAAGATAAACGCATAACAGGTAAAGGCTACAAAAACGCAAGACCACTGTTAGAAAAATCCTGTGATGAAGGATACTTGGATGGATGCGTTAAACTGGGAGTTCTCTATAAAAGAGGGTTAGGAATAGGCGAAGACCAAGAAAAAGCAAAAGAACTTTATAATTTTGCTTGTGATAACGGGAATGCCGATGGATGTAATCTTCTTAGAATTATGTATAAATATGGTGATGGTGTTGAGAAAGACGTCAACATCGCAAAGGATTATTTTAAGAAAACTTGCAGCATAAGTAAGAGGTCTGGTTGCTAAGATTTACCTAGATAAACGCGCAACGCTTTAGCCAGAGTATACAGCCATGTTTTGCGACTATCCGCAAAATAGCATCAGCAACAGCACGTGAACCCTCTCCTCTCCAGCTAAATACAGCCAACCGAATTGATTACCTCACCGCACAACACGCAAGTCACTCCACCTCGTTGTATACTTTGGTGAAACCATTTGTCGGCGCATTTTCCAGTCTTCGTTTACGCCGGAGGCGGCAAATCTAACTGTGTCTCGGCCGTGGGCTTTGTTGAGTTTGTCTAGCACCGCCATAAGGGTTTGCGCTTTGGCCGTATCCGGTTTGAAGAAAAAATCCTGTTGGGTTGCCCCAGCGTCGACCAGGCCATCGAGAAACACCCCTGCCTTTTGATAGCGAAGACCAGTTCGATAGATCTTCTTTAAACAAAACTGTGCCGCCTTGATGATCAGGCCGGTGTCAAAGGTGGCTTCTGGGAAGGCAATGCTGAAGGAGTTCGAATAATATACCTGGTTCTTTCCGTGCGGGCTTGTCCGCAGAAAGGTTGTCAGCTTGTTCGCGGCGAGGTTCTGCTTTCTCAGTTTTTCCCCGGCTCTTGTGGCGTAACTGGCGACAGATTCCTGAACCCGGTAAATATTATCCTGATACTTCCCAAACCCGCGCGAGACCATGATCCCCTTCTTGATCGGCGCGACCTCTTCCAGCTCAAGACACGACCTGCCATTGAGCTCGTAGATCATGCGCTCGAGCACAACAGAGAATTTTGAGCGGATCATCTTTGGGTCTGCCTGGGATAGATCGAGCGCGTTGTAGATGCCGAGCCCCTGCAGCTTGGGAGACAGGCGCCTTGAGACCCCCCATATATTTTGATTCTCGATCCCATCAAGCCGATCCCGGTCCCCGGTCTCGAGCAGGAACACGCCACCGTGTTCGGGGTTTTTCTTCGCAATCCGGTTGGCAATTTTGGCCAGGGTCTTGGTCTTGGCGATGCCGACACAAACCGGTAAACCGATATCCCGCTTTATCCGGGCCTTGATTTCACGGCCAAGGGCGACCGGATCCTCGGCGCCGGTGAGGTCGAGAAAGCTTTCATCGATAGAGTAAACCTCTATATGCGGTGAAAAGAGACGATAGACATCAACCGCCCGGTCCGACATGTCGCCATAGAGCGCGTAATTTGATGAGAAAACCCTGACCCCTGCCCTTTTCAGATCAGGCAGAAGCTTGTGGAACAGCCCGCCCATCTTAAAGCCAAGGTCTTTGGCCTCTTGAGAGCGCGCGATGATACAGCCGTCATTGTTTGAGAGCACAACAATAGGAACACCCTCGAGGTCCGGCCGGAATACGCGCTCACACGAAGCGTAAAAGTTATTTACATCAACCAGGGCGACCCACTGATCAGTCAAGCGGGTTGATAACATTGGTGACCACTCCCCAGATCTGGAGATCCTGCTCGTCCGAAATCAACAAGGGCGCGTATTTGGGATTTTCAGGCATGAGCTTGATCACGCCGCGTTTCTTAAACAGGCGTTTGACCGTGAGCTGGCCATCAATAACAGCGATCACCACCTTGCCATGCGCGGGTTCTATCGAGCGGTCCACAACAAGCGTGCCCCCAGACATAATCCCAGCGCCAATCATGGAATCACCAGAAACCTTTAACAGGAATGTCGCGTGGGAATTCTGGATCAGGCGGTCATTAAGGTCGAGCTGACACTCCATATAATCTTCGGCTGGCGACGGGAAACCTGCCGGTATCTTGGACGCGTATAGCGGTAGGGGGAAATAGCGGCCAATTTCTGCACGACCAATGTACTCAACGGCATCATTTTTCATTTTTTTGTCCTCAACATGCGAATGAACACACAAGAACAAAAAGAGAACATTATTTAAGTAGTGTCAATAAAAGAAAATTTTCCGAGAAAAGAGAAGTCCAGTAATTATCCAGAAATCACACCCAAAATTACAGGGGTAGAAATGACAAAAAAAGGGCCTCAAAATACGCGTCACACAATGCGAGAGTATTTTGAGACCCAGATATATACCCGAGTATATCAGATAAATCGATTACGCCTGTTCAGCTTCCTGAGTATCCTGGATACCGCGCTGAACCCGGTTGACCTCGCTAGAGATTTCAAACAAGAGCTGTACCATGCGCTCATGCATTGACTGAAGGCGGACAATTTTACTTTGTAGATCAGCAGTTTCAACAACATCCACGTTGGGTGGAAGACTGCTGCCATCGTCGGAACCTTCGAGCAACCAAATCATGTTCACGCTCAACACTCCAGCCAGCGCCACCAGTTTGTTGGCCCGAGGCTCAGAGCGATCAGATTCCCAGTTGTTCAGCGTTGCAACTTTCACACTCACACGACGCGCCAGCTGTGATGGGCTCAAGCCCTTGCTTTTACGTGCCGTCTGAATTCGTTCGCCCATGGTAACATATGACATGAAATTTTCCTTTATTATTTACTCTTACAAACACCGACGAGAGCGAAAAGGGGAATGTATAATTCAAACCGCAATGCTCTCAAATCGGGTTTCGGGCGTATCCCTTTAGCTAGTGCCATAGGGATACACTCCCTAGGTGCAAAGATCAACTGCCAATCTAAAAAAAAGGCTCTTCTCCGCTTTGTTGAGTAGAAAAAGATGCCGACCGCCAAGTAACCTGTTGATATGTATGGTTTCTGATAACTTTACATAGAGCAGGTATATGACAATCAACATCTCGCAGCATATTTTAGGCCTCAAAGGGCAACGTGTAAATGAAATTAAACTGGATGACGGCGGTGTTAAGATTGTCATTCACTGCAGCCGAGACGCGCGTAGGAGGGCTATAGACCCTGCTACAGGCCAGAAGGGAAGCATCAACCAGCATGTCCGCCGACAAGTAAACGACATCCCCCTTTTTGGGTATCCTTGTGTGGTCGAGATTGAGCTGGCGCAGGTTTATATTAACAAGGGCGAACGCCGCATTGAGGGGTGTGATTTTGTTGATAAAGGGTGCCGTTTCACTCACCGATTTTGCCGACTGATCAGTGGATTATGTCGGCATATGTCTATTCAAGCGGTTTCCAGACATTTGGATATACGATGGGAAACGGTCAAGAATATCGACAGGGCATACCTTATTGAAACTCTCCCTACGCTTGATCCTGCAGAGCTAACTGGCTTGGAATATATTGGTGTAGATGAAGTTGCCCGGGCGAAAGGTCATGACTACATGACGGTGGTCTACGATATGGTTGGCGGTCATCTGATCTGGGTTGAAGCAGGCCGAACTGCCGAGGTTTTTTCAAGGTTTTTGAAACAACTGCAACCAGATACAGCCTGCAAAATAAAGGCCGTAGCGATGGATATGGGGCCTGCCTACCAAAAGGCTGTCAGAGAGTCCTTGCCGTTGGCCGACATAGTATTTGACCGTTTCCACGTCATGAAAAACTACAGCAAAGCTATCCATAATCAGCGTCGACTTGAGTTCAGAAAGGCCGATCCAAGTGGTAAAGAGTTGATGAAAGGGACACATTATCTGTTGCTCAAAAATGCGGATAAGTTGAGTGAAAAACAAAGTGACAAGCTGCAAAGGTTGCTGGAGAGCAATAGCAACCTGAATGCACTTTACGTCTTGAAAGAACAGCTTCAGCTGCTGTGGAGTGCCGCTTCATTTGAGGCGATGGCGGAGCAACTGGAACGTTGGTGCCTGATAGCAGATCAGTCACAGATGCTCTATCTAAAAAAGTTCGCGAAATCCCTACGGAAACATTGTGTGGGCATCTGCAACTACGCCAAACACAAGCTCACAAGCGCCAGGATAGAGGCTGGTAATGTCAGTATAGGAATGATCCGTAAGCGAGCCAGAGGCATCAAGGATACCGAATACTTCAAACTCAAAATTAGACAATCATCCATTCCAGATAATCAATCTATGCTCTATTTGAAATCCTAAATCTACTCAACAAAGCGGAGAAGTGCCAAAAAAAAGCTATTTTTTATTTTAAACCGAGTAAGATAAGCAACTCAGGAGAACAAATGATGAGCCCGCTATTCCCAAGTCATAAAAGGATATTCGCGATATAATTACAGTTCGGAGTTACTTCGGAACTAATGAGATCCCACCAAAAAAAATACAGGAACAGTTAAATGGCGACCGAGAACATTCCTTTTCAAACCATCAATTGGGCGGAAGTTCCCAGAACCGAACATGTCGGCGACAGCGGCATGGCCTATTGGCAAACAGCACAATACCAAGGACTGAGAGTTAGGATTGTTGAATATTCAGCCGATTATATTGCGGATCACTGGTGCGAAAAAGGCCACATTGTTCAATGCCTTGAGGGCGAGTTTGTCAGCGAGATGAGCGATGGCACCGAGTTTACCTTATCAAAAGGCATGACCTACATCGTTTCAGACGATTTGAGCTCTCACCGGTCTGTGACAAAAAACGGTGTTAAGCTGCTAATCATTGATGGTAATTTTCTGAAAGCCACTCTATAGGAAACGCGCAAAAATTTCCTTTCAACCCTCAAACAGACCTCCTACCCTACAGCAGGTGAAACTTAGAATCTCATCATGGTAAAGAACTAAATGTCTGATCTTTTTGAAAATTGCCTCCTAAAAACGGCACGTTTACTTCTTCGCCCCTATGCGCCAGACGATGCCATATCCCTTCAGAGAATTGCATCAGATCCCCGAGTTCTCGAGCACCTCCCCGATGATCCTCTCTCCCTGGAACAGGTAAAAGACATCATTGAATGGTCGATGAACTGTCATAAGAAAAATACCAAAGAGAAACTCTACAAGTTGAACCTCAGTATCCTTTCAATAGAAACTGGCGAACTCATTGGATGGTGTGGGTTGGGACCGGCGGACTGGGATACTGAGCAGACAGAGATCTATTACGCCATCGCCTTTGAACATTGGGGAAAAGGTCTCGCCAGTGAAGCCGCCAGGTCCTTGCGAGATCACGCCATAAAAAACATTGGGTTACAGTCCCTCGTCGGCATTGCAGCACAAGCCAACACAGCTTCCAACCGGGTCCTGCAAAAATTAGGTATGAAAAGCAATGGCCAGTTAACAACTCCCCCGGAAGGATGCGATCCCTATTTCCTTGGTCAAAACCTGTATTCACTTACCGACTAAATCACGGCATTAAACAACTTTCCTTTACGCCCTCTTGATCTGAAGTGATAGCTATAAAGTTCATGCATTAAAATCCAAAACATGAAATCAGGAAGTTAGGCTGCTTAAACAGGCACCTCTTTCCTGATCTCAAATAACTTGGAGAAACGAACTAGCTATCCACGTAGAGAGGGCTTAGCCCACTCTTTATGGATTGCCTCTTTGTCTAACGGTGTCTGAGCTATAGCATTCGTAAAGTTACTCATGGTTTTAACGCTCAAGCCAAGAATAACCTCTAAAGCCTGCTGTTCTGTGTATCCACTGGTCAGAAAAGCTTTAAGTGTATGGGGCGCAATGCTCCCGTTGGTACGCACGAGATCCCGGGCAAAAACCCTCAAGGCCTCAGCTCTAGGATTAGAAAGGGCAGCTCCCTGACGTAGCGCTTCAACATCGGCCGCAGCCATTCCTGCCATTTCAGACAATATTGTGTGCCAAGGCATGCAATACTGGCAGTTGTTCTCAAAATTCGCTGTTTGATAAACAATTTGGCGCTCAACGTCAGAAAGAGAACTTTCATTAAACTCATCCCAGGCGGTCATGTAGGCAGCCAATAAACTCGGGGCCTGAGACATAACCTTTTCAACATTGGGAATCAGGCCAAAAGCTGCTTTTGCCTGGGCAAGATAGGGAAGAGATTTTTCAGGAGCTGTCGCCTCGTCCAACAAGGGAAAAGGCGTAGGGATTGCATCGTTCATTTAAATATACCTTTGCATCAACTTTAACGTTACAGGGTGATTGAAAGCTTTCGAATGAGAAGGTAATATTGCAGAAACTAAAATAACAGTACGCACCTTTTGGTAACTATCAGAAATATTTCAAGATGTATGAAATCCCCCAAGATCGAAGCAAAGCAAAAGCCAACGTTTTTCACCAGAACTGCCCTGCTCGGTACCTGCTCAATAAGGTCGCCGGGAAATGGAGCCTATTGATTATTGATGCTCTAAAAAAAGAAAATCTACGTAATGGTGCGCTCATGAGAAGAGTGGGAGGTATTTCACAAAAGATGCTTACCCAAACTCTGCGCGAACTGGAAGAGATTAAGATTGTCCAACGGCATGATATGGAGACCATTCCCCCTCATGTAGAATACAGCCTGACCGACCTCGGCGTTTCACTTCAAGAAAAAGTCTGTGCAATGGACCGCTGGATAGAAGAGAATATGCTCGAACTAATTACAGACAATCCGTCAATAGAGTTGAAAATAATCTGAAGAACAGATACTCAGCTACACTAATTTCCTTGCTATGCATACGCATTCAAATACAGGAAACATGAAAACTCAGGCGAATAGCGGAGATGACAAATTAAGTTATCTTCACATAAAGGAACAAAACCAGTGCCTCAAAAGAAGAACCCACTAAAACTGAACAAACTCCAGCTCCGCACCCTTGTCCTTGCGCAAGTTATTGGTCGCGACGAAAGCCAAGCCGTTCACCACCCCAATGGAGAGGTTACAATTTCAAACCTTCCCCACGCACATGGCAATCATGTGCACGTTGGCGAGTTTGTTGTATCCACAAAAGATACCAGCGGCTTCACCAACCCTGCGGTGTGGGCTGCTCTGGCGCGTAAAGGACTGGTAAAGGACGCGGGACACCCGATTACTCTGACAGCAGAAGGCGTTGCCTATGATACCGGGCTGGGTAATAAATTTTTAGAAAAATCTGATCACTAGAGCCTCGGATTCCTGCTTAAGAGTAACCGGGTTTAATATCCTGAAATTATTCCCGGTTAGCAGCTGTGCCGCGCACATGACTGCAGCCAAGACAAACATGCAAGGTAAGATCCACGGAGACCTTGCCGCCTTCTACATCAGAAATGTCTTCGGGCTGGTATTTGGAAATATCATTATCCAAGTGCCAGCTTCCGCTGCCATCGATATCCTGGCGTGACAGCTCGTAACGGACGACGCGTTCGGAAAAGCATTTGTTACATTTTTTCATAACGTCCCCTCAAATTGTTCTTGTAAAACTATACGTTACCTAATGGACAAAGCATAGCCCTTTAAATATGGAGCTAAGGTTAACGATCTTTGGCCACAGAGAAAATGATAGAGAAAAAGATCGTAATTTGACAATTTTATTTAGGCAAAAATAGAGAGATCAAGATCAAGCATCTCACCCATCCAGATGGCGTGATCGCGGTGATCTTTTAAATCATCCCCGGTATTTGCATGAATAAAAACGGTCAGCCCCTGACGGTGCAGCGAAATCCAAGATACCAATTCGCCAAAAATTTCCGGTGATGCCAACAACTGACAGCTCCAACGCGGGTGTGGTCCAACATTCTTTTCGTGAACACGGCCCATCTGAACGGGAAACTTCTCTTTTGCCTGCTCGCAAAGCTGTTGCGCTTGGATAATGGTATCCTGATCAAAATAGACGTGAACGTGAAAATCTTTAATTACCGTCATTATGCCCCCACCTGATTAAACGATAAGACAGACTAAAATCAACACCATCCCAGGTAAAGGGTTCTATTATGGGAATCCCGCTTCATACATTATTCGTACAACAATTGTTATCAAGCGCACTATTGGGTCTTTAAGGAAGTGGCTGCATTAGAGGGATATCCGGTTCTTCAATCTCCAAAGGCTCGCCAGATAGACTCAAAAGAAAAGCTTTCAGGTAACCCTTCTCAGTACCCGTGAGCCCCAATGGCTTAAGAAGGGGTGTTTTATTGGCACCAAACTCGTTCACCCCGCCTCCGGCGTTGTAAAAATCAATGACCTGATCCAAAGTCGTAAAAGCCCCATTGTGCATATAAGGGGCGGTATATTTCGTATAGCGTAGTGAAGGAGTACGAAATTTACCCAGATCAGCTTTTTGCTTGGTGATAAAATAATGCCCCGGATCATCTTTGGTCCATCGATAAAGCGGCTCGGTTACGCCTTTGGCCAGGAGTTCATAACGAAAGGTAATCTGAGCCATACCCTCTTCTTCCCATAGCCAGGCAGCAGGGACACCAATATTATAATACTTTTCATCCGATAACAGAGGCCCCTTGTGACAACCACGACAGCCCGCCTTGCCAGAAAAGAGAGTAAGCCCAAGCTGTTCATCCTGTGTTAGCGCCGTATCATCACCATCCATGTACCGATCAAAGGGCGTATCCCGCTGTACGAGGGTTCGCTCAAAAGCAGCAATAGCGTTCCAAGCATTTCCAATGGTCGGCCAGGTATCGCCAAAAATTTCTGCAAAACGTTTTCTGTACTCGGGGACAAAAGCGAGGCGCGCCTCCATCATGTCGCTCTCGCCATTTCCAGCGACAGCGCCTTTGGCTGCAGATGCCGCCTGTCGTTCTAACGAAAGAGAAGATCCATCCCAAAAGAGCTTTTTATAATAAGCTGAATTAACGATTGTTTGACTATTTCGCCAGTGCACCGTCCCCGGGTATCCCAAAGAAAGTGTGTCGGCAAACCCCCACCCCATCTGGGGCAGATGACAGGAAGCACAGGACATCGTGCCATTACCCGACAATCGAGAATCAAAAAAGAGAATACGCCCGAGGTCAACTTTCTCTTTGGTTTGGGGGTTATCGGAAGGGATCGGAACAGGCCCCAGAGAAGACAGCATCTCTGGCCGCGATACAGGAAAATTCTCACCAAAAGAACTTTGTTCAGCCAGAACGGGGTAAGAGACAAGAAACACAAACGCCAATAATGAAACAATAAATCCAACAATAATTGATATTTTTATTTTAATCATCAAAATACTAACCATCAATTACTAAAAATATTTTCATAATTACAATACAAAATCATTGATGTTGCATAAATTACTTGATATTACGCTCTTGCAACTAGTGATATCGATTCTCAACGAGGGTAAAATGACTAGCTCCCGAAGAACCTTCTTACAATTTGCAGCCAGCATATTACTGCCCTTGAGTGTGTTAAATTCGACAAGCAAGGCTACAACACCTTCCATGATAAGAGCGGCTGCGACGGTAGAACTTCACTACCCACTCACTTTAAATGCGAATGACCTCTGCCTACCTGATGATGAAGATCAAGTCACAAGTATTGACCGCAATGTACCATTGATAGCCGAGCTTGACGGCCGCTTCATTGATGTTGATCAATTAATATCTGCAGAGGCTGTTGATCCTTTGGAAATGTTCAAGTTCTCCCCTGGATTTGTCGAGCTTAATCCCGGCGACACAATCCGTTTTATGAACTCTATGGGTCAGCACACTGTTGTTTCAATCAAGGGCATGCTGCCCGATGGCGCAAAGCCTTTTCAAATTTCTCATCAAAAAATAGCCGAGATTCAATTTAATCACCCAGGGGTCTATGGTATCCGCTGTAAAGTCCACACCCGTTATGGCATGGTCATGTTGGTCAAGGTCGGTGACACCATGCCCAATTTGGAAAAGGCAAAAGCCGTAAAGCACGGACGCATGGCAAAAAAGCGTTTTAAACAACTCTTTGAAAAACTTGAAAAGGCAATCGCTTAAATATTTGTTATCAGATATAAAGCTATACAGTCTTGCGAACTCCGCCCAAGACAGAGCCTTTAAATTGAGACACATAAATGCTTACACCTGCTATTTTTGACATTGCCTTAACAGCCTTTGTTTCCTTGTTTGTTATCATCGATCCCCTTGGGCTTTTACCCATATTTATCGGTCTGACCCAGGGTGCTGATGCAGCTCACAAAAGAAAAATGGCACTCAAAGGTGTGCTTATTGGCGGGATAATCCTTGTCTTCTTTGCCCTGTTCGGTGATCGTTTTCTAGAGGTTCTAGGGGTCGGGTTACCTGCGTTTAGAATTGCTGGCGGGGTCATGCTGTTCCTGATCGCCCTGGAAATGGTTTTTGATAAGCGATCGAAACGACGAGAAGACAAAGCGGAAGAGCTCAAGGAATCTGATTTCCATGAAGATATTGCTGTCTTCCCACTTGCAATTCCTCTGATCTCTGGCCCTGGGGCTATTGCCTCAATCATGCTACTTATGAGCGCAAACAAAGAAGATATTATTGCCCAGACTGCCATTCTATCCGTGCTGGCTGGTGTCCTTCTCTTGTGCCTGGTTCTGTTCTTTCTTGCAGATAAACTGGAAAAATTTATTGGCGACACCATCACCCATATCATCTCTCGGGTCCTTGGCATAGTACTAGCGGCCCTTGCAATTCAATATATTCTTGATGGATTAAAAATAGGGTTACTAAGCTAAGCCATTAGAGATACACAGCATTTGTTCTTTATTACGCCTAATTCTTTGTACTTTCGAAACCTTTAACCGTTATAACCACCATCGAAGGTTAGGCAGGACATCTCTTATCGTGAGTTTGTCCAAAAAATAAAAAAGATGGCCTCACCTACCTGGGGAATTAAATTACTTATTTTAGAGTTCGAGTGCGGTAGGAGTGGCTGGTGAAAAGGTATGATGACTTAGTCTTTGATAGACAGACATTGCTGGATGCATTCCCCCTGCCCGTTTTCATTTCTGATGATGATCAGCTATTTATAGCCGGCAACAAAGAATTCCATACTTTTATCGGTAAAGCCAAACTTCCAGAAGGCTTCAGAATCCCAATGATAGGGTTTACTCCTTATCCAGAGGGCACCGTTCAACAACTAGACAATGAAGTCCTGAAAACAGGCGTATCCAAATCAATAGAACTTTCCCTTGAAAGGGCAGATGGCGTTCAATGCCAGGTATTATTACGGAAAACGCGGCTGATTGATCCCAACCCAATAGAGCCCCCACGAATTTTAAACACATTACAGGACATTACGGAACAACACCTCGCTCAAAACATCCTTTTAGACGCTGTTGATTCAATCGCAGAAGCCTTTGCAATGTACGATAACAGGGGAGAGCTGGTTTTATGTAACCAAAATTTCCGTGATATGTACGGTTATACAGAAGAACAGGCCCGCCCGGGTGTGCATTTTCAGGAACTCGGCGAAATCGACATCAAAAACGGCAATGTGGCAATAGGCGATGAAGCGGGTGAAGATTACCTTGAACGCAAAGCGGCATATCGCCGAGAATTACAGGGCTCCTTTACTGTAAATTTAAAAGACGGCCGCTGGATTAGAACGACGGATAGACGCGTCCCTGGATTAGGTTTTGTTTCAGTGCAAAGCGATATTACCGCTATTAAAGAATCACAAAACCTACTTACGAACGCGAAAGAAACAGCAGAATTCGCCAATCGGGCAAAAACCGAATTTCTTGCAAACATGAGCCATGAACTCCGGACTCCCCTAAATTCAATTATAGGGTTTTCCCAAATCCTCATGGGTGAAATGTTTGGCAATCATTCCAACAAAAAATACAAAGACTATTCAGAAGCAATTAATAGATCGAGCAATCATCTTCTCGAACTGATTTCAGAAATTCTGGATCAATCCAAAATTGAACTCGGAACAGTTACGGTAGAGGCAGAGCCTGTCGATGTAAGTGTAATGCTGGATGAATGCTTGACCTTAATGAATGAACGAAGCGAAAAAGCCCATGTAGAAGTGACTCTCGAATGTGATGATAAACTCCCTAAATTTTCACTGGATCGCCTGAAAGTAAAACAGACCGTTCTCAATCTTCTGACCAATGCAATAAAATTCACAGATCCTGATGGCACCGTATCCATAAACGCGCGCCAAAATAGCGATTGCGACCTGATCATTGAGGTCCAAGATACCGGTATCGGAATTTCGGTTGAGAACATCGATCGCGTTTTAGAACCCTTCGCTCAAGTAGCAGAGAGTAAAACAAGAAATCATGAGGGTACTGGCTTGGGGCTATCAATAGCCAAATCATTTACCGAGCTACATAACGGGACCCTTATGCTTGAGAGCTCCTCTGGAGATGGAACGACTGTTACTTTATGTTTCCCATCTGAATTCGCCCTATAGACTCTTTCCCCCACCAATAATTATCATCTGGCCTCTCTGAGCAATACAATCTGGCTCTTTCCCCACTTTTCGATCACGGGCATAGTATCGAAGATATAATTTTGTGCTTAATGATTGAGCACAAGTTGCTAGAACCAACACCAAGAAAAAAAAGAGCAACAAATGCTGATTGCCCAGATTACAGATTTTCATATTGGCCGCATTATAGAAACGGATTGCGGTACGATTGATCTTTTTGAACGCCTAAAAGACACGATAACACATCTAAGAGAACTGAAGCCAAAACCAAACCTTGTTGTCGTCACTGGTGACATATCAAACCATGGCAATATTGAGGACTACCAACGGACCAAGACGTTACTGGATTCAATGGACATCCCTTATCTTGTCATGCCTGGAAACCATGACAGCCGCGATAAACTGCGAGCTCTATTTAACGATGATGGATATCTCCCGAAAGAAGGGGAGTTCTTACAGTATACATTCGAAGATTACCCTTTGAGATTAGTCATGCTCGACTCTCTGGAAAAAGGGCATCATCACGGTATGATTTGCAGCGAGCGCCTAGATTGGCTGGATAATAAGTTAGGCGAACAGCCAGATCGTCCAACGCTCGTGTTTATGCATCACCCTCCGGCAAAATTACACCTTCCCTATCAAGATAGTATGAACTGTCAAAATGGAGCCAACCTCGCCGAGGTGATTAAATCGAATACACAAGTTTTAGGCGTGGTTTGTGGACACACACATCGGGACAGTATCGCCAATTGGGCAAACACTATCCTTTTTGTCACTCCCAGTGCGACTTTTTCGTACGGTCTCCAAATGAATCCCGTAGATGATATCAATCCAAGATTTGAGCCTGCCTGTGTCCGCCTTTTCAGCTGGAAAGAAGAAACAGGGCTCGTGTCACACCTGAGTTTTGTTGGGAAATATCCAGATGGCTTAACCGAAGGCGTACCAACGCCAGCAACGAACTAAAATGTCGAACCTTTCCTGGCTATTTTGGGCCATTTTTCGACTTCAAAAGTCTGGTGAATTTCTCAAACAAGAAATGAAAATCAATTAATCTGCAAAGTTAACGATCTGTATCTATATTGTGCGATATAGTAAGAGTACGACACTTGTAAACCTACGGAAATGAAGAACAAAGTTCTTTGGAATTCCTTAAAGATTTTTGCCCTCCTCAATTCCGCCACAGTATCATTCTACAAAATACAGTAGGAGAACGTTAGAAGTTGTAATCGGAAAAGAAACGTTCCGAACCTTTTTACAGAATTCATTGGGGGGACTGTTCCAACAAATTCGGTAATATGAAAAAAAACGCATACACCAATAAGTTGAGGCAGACATCACAACGTATTCTGGTATAGACTTAATTATTGGCCACGCTGAGGGAGTTAATAAGCGTTGGAAAATGGTGTAACAGATAGCCTGAGTGCTAAAGAGCAGGCAGAATTATTGGCTCTGGTAGCCCATTCCAGAGACAGAGGAGCTTTTGTCAAACTTTTCAGACACTTTGCTCCTCGTCTAATGTCTTATATGCGCAAACTCGGTACTGATAACAACATCACTGAAGGCCTGGTCCAGGATGTGATGCTGACTTTATGGCGGCAAGCTGATAGTTATGATCCAGATAAAAGTTATGTATCAAGCTGGGTGTTTGCAATTGCCCGCAACCGGCGTATAGATCGCTTCCGAAGACAACGCCTCATTCCGATAGATCAAAATCAGCTCCAAAATCAGATTGATGAAGCGCCAAGCCAAGATAAGGATCTAGAGCATCACGAGGTAGAAGCTCTGCTAAGAGAGGCCGTAGAAAGTCTGCCTGAGAGACAAGCCAGCCTATTGCAACTCGCTTTCTATGAAGATATGACCCATAAAGAAATCGCTGAACACGAGGGCCTGCCTCTTGGCACAGTCAAATCACGATTACGATTAGCAATTAACAAACTTCGCCGGACACTCGGTTCCAGCATTTAATCCAGACACGTTAAATCAATTGAATGAACTGCGACTACGTCAGTTACGAACAGCTGATCTGATTTTACGTGAGGTGAGATACTCCTCAGGTAGAGAACTGACCTTAAGCACCATCTTGAATAAGCAGAAGGCAAAAAGTCTGTTCTGAAGAGCCCCCGGCATAAAAATCGCCCTTGAGATCAGACATCGGCTTTAAATCACCTGCCAGTAAATGATCCTCATTTCCTTCTAGCCCACCACTAAGAACGAGTAGTTGCCCGGCTGAATTGTCGTACTCCTGGATAATGCCGACCATCTTCCCTGCAGAAATACGCACCAAAAGCATCCGAATAGGGAGGACAGGTAAATCAACAAAAGCTGTGCCTTCTTCTCCATGACGCCATTCAGTCTCATCAAGACTGTCGGGTATTAATTGCGCAACGGGAAGAGGCAGATCTTTTGAGTTCTCGCATTTTGAACCTGGAAATGTTGTTATCTCTGCAGAATCCAATAAATCCAATACCCGCTCTTCCATACCTTCAGGTAAATCTTCGGCAGGTAACTTTTCAAGCAAAGCACCGCCTAAGGCTTTTAAACGACCCACTTCTGCTCGACATTCAGCACACAGAGACAGATGGGCTTCAATTATCAAATCCCAACCGTCACCTCCCCGTCCAGACACATAATCGACTAGGTTTTCTTGAGGCGGATGATATTGCGGCACATTGACCGCAGTCACATCATCCTTAGTCATGGATCCAGAAATGATGCCTGTCATGAGTACACGTCCCTTATTTTCTAGCTCGGCTTATCGGCGAGCCAGCCGTTTTTTGTCTTGCTTATTGATACGTCCAACTTCTGCTTTTGGATCACAGAATTGTGTCTGTATTTGAATATATTGGCAATTACTATGCATGAAAGCTTGATCTTGCGTCAGCTCTTTTCATCATAGCAACATACTCCTAAACTGGCGAAAACTAAAGACGCCAACCGTTAACGGCAAAGGCCAATCAAACCATATGTGTTTTCCTAAGCTTCCAATTAAATCATTTTCCTTACTTCTCCTTCCCATTTTCCTGACAAGTTGTGGTGGTGACTACACTTGGGGTTGGTATGTAATTGACCCGCTCAAAGACGCAGGTAGGAGCAATATTGAGTTTTTAATCGGAGGCTTTTTAAATACTCTGAGTATTTCTTTGGTAGCCATCACAATATCTGTAGTCGTCGGTCTACTCGTTAGTATCCCCGGCATTTCGACAAATAAATATCTCAGGGCCTTTAACGTTGGCTACGTGACCATAATAAGATCAATACCAGTGTTGGTAATGGTTCTTTGGGTGCACTATGGACTGCCCGTTGTACTGGATATTCATTTAAGCATATTTGCAACTGGTGTCATTGCGCTTGCAATTTGTGACAGCCCATTCGAAGCAGAAATATTCCGTGCGGGAATACAGTCTATTGAAAAAGGGCAACACGAAGCAGCAGAAAGTATGGGGTTAAAATACTTCCAGAAAATGCGGTTAATCATTTTGCCACAGGCCATCCGCCGGATCATCCCGCCCCTTGGTAATCAGTTCGTTTATATGCTTAAAATGTCTTCTCTGATCTCAGTCATAGGCTACACAGACTTGACAAGAAGAGCCTCAGAATTAAACGTCACAGAATACCGCCCTTTAGAAATCTATAGCTTTTTAATTCTGGAATATTTGGCCCTGATCCTCATCGTCACTTATTTGTTTCATCGAATTGAAAAACATCTTAAAGCAAACGAAAAAATCCAAAATCCAAGCTCTACATCCTAATAATTACGCTGGGCAACAAACCTTGTTTCCATTGAATGAATTCAGATCGTCACAGAGACAACATAGACAAAAAAGCATCGTCAAGGGCAACGCCTGATGCGACCTGTCAAAGACAGCGTATATATGTATAGTGGAGAGCCAACAGGTAGTTTTTAGAGTTAATGAGCCGCCGAAACACTTAAATGACTGTCACCGTAACGGGAAAGTAGTCGCGCAACACCAGGGTTAAGCTCCACCCCGACTTCGCTTACACTATTCCACTTTACAATACCAAGAACACTACCGCAGTCTTCGTGTAAAAGAACAACTTCGCTTCCGATTGGCAATTTTGTATTCAGTAACAAACGCGCTCCACAGAACGATAAATCGAGAAGCTCGCAATCATAGTTCGTATCAAACACGGTTAATTTCACTTTAGTTCCTGGAAGAACAGAATGGCGCGGAGCATGCCGTCGGTTCAATAGCCGTTGAAGCGAAACGGAAGAAAACTCTTGATACAAACTTAACCCCTTAAACACTCAATTAGATCCGCTTTATGCGTAATCCACCTAAACTCAGTCTTATTGTTTATTCACACACGCTGCCAGTATGTGATGTTTAACCAAATCAGTTGTGACTGGTTTGGGCATATAGCCCGATATGCCCTTTGACAACACCGTATCTGTTTTTTCGTAACCGCTCATCATAAGAAAAGGCAACTCGCGGGTTAAAGATTCCGTAGAATCTCTTATCCGTTTGAGTAAATCCAATCCCGTTTCCGGTACCATGTAGTAGTCCGATATCACTAGATCGGGCTGTTTATCTTCAATACCATCCATAGCCTCGGCCACATTCTCATAGAGTAGTACCTCGCCAACACCCAACGATAAAAGCATTAACTTCATCATAGAGCGTACAGGTTTACTGTCATCAACAACAGCCACACTCAAATTCGTCCAGTCGTCCTCTGTCCAAGACAAGACACACCCTCCACTTTGCTGAACAGGGGAACAAAAAAGATAATAGAATCCGAAAGTTCCCGTCGTGTTTCTTTTATGACGGTAGAATCTTAAAAATCTCCTACTGATAGACTGCATTCGTTTTAAATTAGAGACTATCTTGAGCACAGACCTCCCGACATTTGTTTTTTATAATTATTTTTCAACTATTTATAGAATTACAAGGCATATCATCCACAATAAAAATAAGTGACAAAAAGTGTAAAAAGGAAAAATAACAACCTAGCTTTTCGAATTTTATTTAAAATTGATACGGTAAGTTCTCAGTCTGTCCATAATTTGTTTAGGAATTTGTCGTAACTTCATTCTGTTTCCGATAACATTCTGGAAATAAGATTCGCAGGGAGCGGTAAATGAGCCTAAGAACATACACTTATCAGATTCAAACGGATCCAATGTCACGGGTTGAATCTGGTCAAATTGAAGCTAAAAATGTTGAAGATGCCAAGCGGCAACTCCGGGTACAATATATGTTGTCCAACCTGCCAGATGACACCAGCATAGTCGACCAGTCGGAATTGGATGAAAATCAAGCGCGGGAAAAATCGGCGAAAGCCCGGGATCTTCTTCGCGTTCTTGCCGAGCATCATGCATGGACAAAAGATTCAAATCAGGGTGCCCGTGCAAACCTAAACAATCTTAATCTTTCAGACATGGTCATGCCAGGTTCGCAGCTGCAAAACGCAGACATGGCGGGAGCTGATTTCTCTGGGGCTGATTTGAGCGATGCCAATCTTGCCAACGCAAATTTAGTACGTGCAAGCCTTCATGGCACAAATCTTAAGGATGCAGATTTATCGGGCGCGGATCTCAGTGATGCCGACCTAAGAGGAGCCATTCTGACGGGCGCGACATTAGATGGTGCCGATCTCTGGAGAGCTAATTTAATGGGGTGCGTCATTTCGCCCACTGCCCTTCACAAGGCTCTTTCCTGTAAAACAAAATAACCAGAACCTTTATTATCCGGTTCTCTAATATTTTGCTGCGGTTGAAATGAGCGAAAATAATAAAACCCTTGGGGAAGTCGCCACCTCTGCACCGGAAGATCGATCTGTGTTTCAAGCCTTGCTAAAAGGCTTGCGCAGAAAGTGTCCCCGTTGTGGAAATGGAAACATCTTTCGGAAGTATGTGACGGTAAACGATGAGTGTGCAAACTGCAGTGAAGAGCTTAGCCACATTCGTGCCGATGATATCCCCCCTTACTTCACCATCACAATTGTGGGGCATATTGTTGTGCCTGGAGTAATGTGGTCAGAACAAGCCTGGTCGCCCTCTCTTATGACCCACGTGGCTATATGGCCAGCCCTTACTCTCGCGTTAACCATGGCCATTCTCCCATTTGTAAAGGGGGGAGTGCTTGGCGTTTTATGGGCTCTTCGCATGTTTGAAGATGAAAAACGGTTCCCGTCAAAAGCCTGATAACACTCTCCTTTTTAGCAGTTTTTTAGCGGGCATTAATTGGGTGTCGATAGATGCTCTTTCTTAGCCATTTCGGTGTAGGTAACAAACCGGAAGGGGTCTAAAAACTGAACGGCTGCCCGAGCTCGGTCTGCGGCCTCTTCTCTCAACAGAGTTATGTCGGCCTTATCCTTGTATCGAGCTTCTGCTGCAATGGCCATTTGCAGTGCCAGCTCATAATCTCCACCCTCCATCATTGATCTCAAAGCATCTTCTACATCTTCCGCAGATTGATCGAGATAAAGCACCAGAAAACGTCCGTATTCTACGGAGGTAATAACATCCAGCCCGAGGGCTCTTTACCAGTAATCCCCTCCTGTCATATCACCTGCATATGATCACCAAGGCGGGCTATTATATGATTATTGGATTTTTAGATTAGAGTATTTACGATTATCATTTGACTTTACCCAACACAATCAAGTTGTATATACAATAGTGAATTATTGAAAAGCCATTCGGAGTTTAATATGTGGGATAGTCTTTGGATCAACTGCAACCTTTGCACCATGCAAGGTACAGGACTGGGTACAATCACCAATGGCGCAATTGCAATTGAGTTCGATAAAATTGTCTGGATTGGTGAGTTTAACGACCTTCCGGATACTCCCGACAAATTGGCCCGAGAAATCAATGATCTCAATGGCAGTTGGGTTACTCCTGGATTGATCGACTGCCATACTCACATCGTCCATGGTGGAGAGCGGGTAAATGAATTTAACATGCGGCTAGAAGGTGCGAGCTATGAAGAAATCGCACGTGCGGGTGGCGGCATTAGATCCACGGTAAAGGCAACAAGAGCAGCAAGTGAAAAAGAGCTCCTCGAAGCAGCCCTTAAGCGCGCTTCTGCCTTACAATCAGAAGGTGTTACTGTTATCGAAGTCAAATCCGGTTACGGTCTGGATTGGGAAAACGAAACCAAACAACTTCGTGTTGCTCGACAAATCACAGATCACCTCCCTCTGAAAATAATGACCACTTATCTCGCGGCCCATACTGTACCTGAGGAATATCAGGACAATGGCGATGCTTATATCGATAGCATTATTGAAAAGTTACCCGAACTCAAAAAGTCTGAACTCGCTGATGCCGTTGATGGCTTTTGTGAAGGTATTGCTTTCTCGCCCGATCAAATAGAGAAGCTCTTCAAAGCAGCATCAGAACTCGGATTTGATCTAAAGCTCCATGCTGAACAGTTAAGCGATCTTAGTGGTGCGGCTCTCGCAGCTAAATATGGCGCGAACTCTGCGGACCATTTGGAATACGTTTCAGATAGCTCCGCCGATGCAATGGCAGAAGCCGGATCCGTAGCCGTAATCCTGCCCTGTGCTTTTTACTTCCTCAACGAAACAAAAAAACCGCCAATCCAACTCTTCCGTGACAAGAATGTTCCCATGGCGGTCGCAACCGATATGAACCCAGGCTCCTCTCCTTGTTGCTCCATCCTGCTTGCCATGAACATGGCATGTACATTTTTCAAAATGACACCAACCGAGACCATGCGCGGCGTTACCATTAACGCCGCACAGGCTCTTGGGATTGAGGCAAGTTACGGCAGCCTCGAAATAGGGAAAACAGCTGATCTTGCGATTTGGGATATAAACAACCCAGCGGAGCTCTCCTACCACATGGGTTTTAATCCTCTACAAGAGTTGATCAAATCAGGTAAACAGATCATTCAAAAATAAGCTAACGCGGTTTGTGAACGGCGATACCGACCATAACCAGAGCAATTCCGCACAAATCCTGCCCTGTTGGGAATTGCGAAAGCACGACCGCGGCAACAATAGTTGCGGTCGTGGGTAAGAGAGCCAAAAGAAGAGCGAAACTTTCACGTGGAAGCTGTGACATCGATAATTGATCACAGATGTAGGGAATAACAGAAGAACAAACCCCTACGGCTATTCCAGCGAACACAAGATTTAAAGAACCAAACGCTTTTGCAGCTTCCACAAGCCCTACTGGCAGCAACAGTATAAATGCGATCATCATTGCAGCCCCTAACCTTTCAATCCCGCCACTTGCACCGGTCTCCGCTGCTTTGTGTCCCAAAACGATATAGACTGTAAAAAGCAGAGCATTTAATCCCGCCCAAAATAACCCGATGGGGTCAGCTATCCATTTAAGATCAGTTAAATGACCCCCGGCAAAGCCGGGGGCTTAAGCGGGTGAGCCCCTTAAAGGGGCAAATTGGGAACCGCTAAAGCGGTTATGGATTGAATATATCCATTTGGTCAAAGTACTTATCACGCTCTTCTTGCGTTCTGATATACTCCCTCACCATCTGTTCATCGAGCCCTACAGTTGAGACGAAATATCCACGGGCCCAAAAATTTTCACCCTTGAAATTCCGTGCTTTATTTTTGAATTTTCGAGCTATGGCAATCGCGCTTTTTCCTTTTAGGTATCCAACGACTTTTGAAACAGCATGTTTGGGCGGTATGCTGATACACATGTGAATGTGATCCGGCATCAAATGGCCCTCCTCAATCTTACTTTCGCGATGCCCGGCCAGTTCATGGAAAATTTCACCAAGATACTGACGTAGGTTGCCATAGATAACTTTTTGCCTGCGTTTAGGGATGAAAACCACGTGGTATTTACAATCCCATCTCGTATGTGCAAGGCTTTTGTAATCTCTCATCGGCTAATTCCTTTGTTATTTTGGTCAATAAACAAAGAAATGTAAGACCGTGGGAACGGTCAAACCATTGAGAGTCCCCCGGCATAGCCGGGGGTTTACCGGATTAAATTAGAATGACAACTCCCAATATCACCAAACATAAAGCAATAAGATTTCGCTTTGTCCGCAATCCATAAAGAGCAACAGCAATTGTTCCAACAAATTCCATTGCTGCGACAAGGCTCATCGGTAAGCGGTCTAACGCTAAATAAAAAGAGACATTCATAACGGCTAGACAACATCCCAAACTCAAAAGAAACCAACGGGCTTTCCGGTCAGCGAGCAGAAGAGTTTTTACAGGATGAGTAAAAGGCGCAAAGAGCACTGCAGCTGTTGCAATTCTAAACCATGCGACACCGAGAACACCTACAGCCGGGAAAAGTAAAACAGCAAAAGATGGCCCCAAATAGTGAAAAATAGCGCTGACTGAAAACCACATTTGTGGCGGCACAGCCTTTGAAACCTTATTAAATGTTTGTTCTTGGGATATCATCATCACCTCCTATGCAATAATCATAAAAGGGAAAAACAAGCGACTACATAACATAAAAATGTTACTGTAAAGATATTACCTACTTTACGAAGGTCATAACAATGAAACGCCTAAAATACAAAAACGGACCACTAGACGCGATTGATATAAAACTCTTAAAAGCCCTTACCAACGATGCCCGGGCCTCGGTCACAGACCTTGCCCGCCTTGTTCAGCTATCCGCCCCCAGTGTATCTGAACGGTTAAAAAGATTGGAAGAAGCAGGAGTTATTGTGGGGTATTCTGTAAATATTAATCCCGAAGCTTTTGACTTACCTCTCGCCGTGTTCCTTCGAATCAGGCCAATCCCAGGAGAACACAACAGAGTTGCCAAAATACTTCAGGCAATGCCAAACATAGTAGAATGCGACCGAGTTACGGGAGAAGACTGTTTTGTGGCTAAAGCCCATGTACCATCCGTAAAAGCACTTGAAGAGCTCGTAGATGAAATCATCCCCTATGCAATGACCAACACATCTATCATACAATCATACAATCATACAATCATACAATCATACAATCATCACCCGTAGAGAGGCGTCTTCCACCTTTCAACCATTTTTCTGATTAACTAAAAGAATCAACTCGGCGTTTTTATGCCTCTAAAGCCTGATAACCAACGTCCCGACCCAACGTTGTAAACCAGACTGTTTATAAGTATGGTAGCTGGCTCTAGATCATCTTTTTGGGGGAAAGAAACATGGTATTTAGAAGAATTACAACAAGCATTCTTACAATTTTTCTGTTGTTAGGCGGCACTTATACATATGCAAGCGAAAGAGTAACTTTCCCCTCTGCACCTGTTCCTCCCTCAGCCTTTAAAATTAAACAGGCGAAAGCCAAAGGAATTACTCTAACCCCCAAACCAGGCATTGATATAACTGGTATATTGTTTCGCCCGGAGCGATCAACTCCACGTCCCGCAATCATTACCCTCGTCAGTGGTGACGGGCTTCAGAATTCACATATTCAGTGGGGAGAAAAACTTGCCAGTTGGGGATATGTGAATTTACTCGTCGACAGCTTTGGCTCCAGAGGCGGCACGAGCCGGCAGGATACGAACAATGCAAATATGTTTGCTGATGCTTACAATGCGTATCACTTCTTGCAAAAACAACAATATGTCGACCCAGATCAAATTGCTCTTTTAGGCTTTTCTCTGGGGGGAAGTAGCCTGTTCTCCATCCTGAACAAATCCAATCCCAGACGCCCCGCAGATATTATCTTCCAAGCGGGTATTGCATTTTACCCCAACTGCGACACAAACATTGAACTCATCGCTCCCTTGATGATTCTTCAAGGCGACAGCGATCCTTTCAATTCTTCTTTTTCTTGTGACAAGGTTTCATCTGAAGCAGAAAAATGGGGTAATGATATCTCCTACCACCTCTACCCCGGTGCCACTCATTTCTATGACAATAAAAACTACAGTAAAGTTGACGGGGAAAGAGACAAAACCGCCCCGATCCCCTTTCAATTTAAAAAAAATCACTACAATGCGGAAGCTCACCAAGATAGCTTGATACGGACAAAAGCCTTTTTTGATAAGCATTTGAATTGATGCTGATGGATGGCCTTAGCTGACAATCTCATTGATAGACAAAATCAGTCCTCAACTTTTGCAAATCGCCACGTTACAGACGCTTCCTTGAGCATCACTTCCTGGGTTTGGATTTCGCCCCAACGCTCGGTAAAATCGGGATCAGACTTACTTTTTTCATCGACGATGATTTCCCGGATACCGGATTGAATAATGGCTCTAGAGCAATCTGAACAAGGAAAATGTGTCACGTAGATAGATGCCCCGTTTAAGCGAACACCAACTCTCGCTGCGTGGAAAATCGCGTTTCGTTCGGCATGTTCTGTCCAATCATACTTAAGCGGGCGAGCGTGGCGTTCATCTGCATCATCATCAACAGCCCGTGGAAAACCGTTAAACCCGTAAGGCCCCGGTGTGTTATCCTCAAGTATAATAACAGCCCCCACTTGTGTGGAACGATCTTTCGACCAGGTTGCGACTTCCCTAGCCAATTTCAAGTACCGCGTATCCCATTTCCCAGTCATCTTCCCTGCCATCGTGTTGCCTACTCTTTTTGTTCGATTGCAGCATATCAAGTCGTATGGCTTTTCAAAAACATTAATGTCGCAAACGCCTAATGAGAGGAGATACTTATCCTGCATTGTATGCTTTATGATTAATTAAGGAATTTGACCTACTTAGGAATAAACTTCTACTCGCAGAAATGGAATAAGTGTGTTTTTTCAATATCCTTTGACCAAGGGCTTTAAAGAAAGAGCTTTGGCCTACGGCACAATCATGGCCGTCATTACTCTTATTTTTCATATCTTTAGTATAATTTTAGGTCATGGCTTACAAACCTACTTTGACACGCCTATTGGCTCGGATTTTATCGCCTTCTATACAGGGGGAAGCTTTTTCAACCTTGGCAACCTTGAAAAAATATATGAATTTGCCCCTGAAATGTACTTTCCAACACAATTTGAATTTCAGAAACAAATAATAGGACCGGATTATATGGGCCATAGCCCCTTTATAAATCCTCCTTTTGCCGTAATAATTTATGCTCCTTTTGCTTTACTCGATTATATACCAGCGTATATATGCTGGCTTATATTTAACCTATCCTTGCTCGGTCTTTGCGTTCGGACAATTCATAAAGAACTTCCAATTTATAAAAATACTCCCTTCTACAAATTATTTTTATGTTGTTTTCTATTCTTCCCAACCATTGCCAGTTTCATGTTTGGCCAAGCAACACCAATTATTCTTCTCTGTTATTGCTTGTGTTTTGTTTCCCTCAGAAAAAAGCAAGACTTCAGGGCTGGGTTTTACCTCGGTTTACTCGCATTCAAACCTCAGTTAGCCATAGCTGTTGCCTTAATTTTAATTTTTAAATGGCGTTGGAAATCACTCTTGGGAGGAATGCTATCTCTCTCTTTAAGCTTAGGCGTTGGTTTTTTATATATGCCCGATGCAATGCATGCATATTTAACAGTCAGCCCCCAATTACTAGATTTTTTAAGAAGCTCGGTCTATCCCATTCAAGGTGTAGATTCATTCTTTGGTTTTTCTGTTCTTCTTTTCAATAACATAAACCCAAGCCTAGCCATTACCTCCACCTTTGTTCTCACAGGCATAACTATCTTGTTTTTATTATCACTGTGGAGAAAAATTGATTGGCTTGAGAACAAGGTCCATTGGGATCTGGCGATGGCGGTTACCTTTTGCTGGGGCCTTTTGATAAGTCCGCATCTTTTCTATTATGATTTAATGCTTTTATTGCTTCCTGCTGCAATCCTGGTGCAACATTTGCCCTGGCTGTATCTGCGCAATAACAAAATACTCTTGTGGACGACAGTTTTGTGGACAGTATCTTATTTGGGTAGCTTCATATCCGATGCTCAAGTCAATATACTCTCCTACTTCAATCTGATGGAGATAGGATTTCAATTAGCCACGCCGACAATTTTTTATTGGGGTTATTGTATCTATAAAGCCACTTTGGATGAACAGCGACAAAGGACTTTCTCTCCCACTCAGGAATTACTCGTACAATAACGTAGATACTTCTTTTAGGATCGTCTTATTTTGTTTTGGCAATACCCCCTATCCAAAGGCTTTAAAGAAAGAGCAGTCGGCTATAGCACGATAATGGCGACAATTTCTTTAATTGCCTTTGCCCTAAGCATACTCGCGGGCGATGGATTACTTACCTATTTCCAAAAACCAGTCGGGGCTGATTTTTTGGCATTCTATACCGGAGGGGCTTTTTTTAACCAAGGGATCCTAAACCAGGCTTATGTTTTAAATGACGGAATGTATTTCCCTCACCAATTTGAATATCAAAAGGGAATAATTGGAGAGGGCTACAACGATCAAAACACCTATGTTAATCCGCCTTTTACCGCCTTACTGTACGCGCCTTTTGCCCTGTTAGACTATCTACCCGCTTATATACTATGGGAAATATTTAATTTATCTCTTCTCGTATTAAGCGTCTTAATAATTAGAAGAGAGCTAAGCTTTCTTAAGGCTTTTTCTCTCCCAAAGATTATCTTCTGCTGCTTCCTATTCTACCCCACGCTCGGATGGCTTTTTAATGGCCAGGCAACGCCAATCATTCTCTTGATTTACAGTCTATGTTTTGCCTCATTGAGAAACAGAAAAGACTTTCAAGCCGGGTTTTATCTAGGGTTACTCGCCTTTAAGCCACAACTGGCAGTGGGCCTTGCTCTCGTACTTTTATGGAAACTGCGATGGCAGTCGTTACTTGGAGGTGTTCTATCCGTATCACTTGCTGTTGGCCTGGGTTTCCTGCTTGTCCCTGAGGCAATGATAACTTATTGGGATATAAGCCCAAACTTTATCGACTTACTCAGACTCCCCAACTATCCGACCTGGGGCATACACTCATTTTTTGGCCTGGCTGTTCTTCTCTTTGATGGGCTAAACCCGGCTATAACGATGGTTGTTACAATCACGCTATCCGCAATTACGCTCATATTTTTATTAAACTTGTGGCGGAAAAATAATTGGTTAGAAGATAAACGACTATGGGATTTATCCATGGCAGTCACCCTTTGTTGGGGATTACTGCTTAGCCCACATCTTTTTTACTACGACCTAATGCTTCTGCTCCTCCCCGCCGCTATAATGTCCCAACACCTAAAATGGTTATATGCCCGAGATAACAAGATACTAATGTGGACCACAATTGTTTGGGTTATCTGCTATTTGGGGAGTTATATATCCTTGGCTCAGATCAACATTTTTTCAACGTTCGACCTTCCCAAAATATGCCTACAGCTATCTACGCCCATACTCTTCTACTGGGGGTATCGTATCTATAAAGTAACAATCGCCGAATACACCCTTTTGGATCAGCCAACAAATTCATGAATTAATCAATTCAAATCTCTTGATTTTTTCAATCAGAAGATGCTTTGGTAGTTTAGATATTTGTTGGGGGATAAAACGTGACGACTGACCAGTCTTTTCTATTTGCTTTGTTTGGCTTGGTTTTCATTCTGCTCATCTGGGGCAGAATACGATATGACCTTGTAGCTTTCGGTGCTCTCGTCATCGCTGTTATTGCTGGTTTTGTTACACCTGATGACGCCTTTAGTGGGTTTGGTCATCCTGCCGTGGTCATCATTGGATTAGTCCTTATCGTTTCCCGCGGCTTGATGAATTCCGGGGCTGTCGAAATGATCTCAGGCGTTGTCTTATCTTCCAATCGTCCTCTCCCATTGCATATTGGGATCATGTCAGTAGTAGGGGCAGCCTTATCAGCGATTATAAATAACGTCGCAGCCCTAGCACTTCTCATGTCTCTTGATTTAGAGGCCGCCGAAAAAGCAAAACGTGCTGCTGCTCTCAGCCTCATGCCGCTATCCTTTGCCACAATACTCGGAGGTATGATTACTCTCATTGGTACGCCTCCCAATATTGTCATTGCCCAATACCGCGAAAGGGTACTTGGCGAAAGTTATGGCATGTTCGATTTTGCCCCCGTTGGTTTATGCGTGGCTTTTGCTGGAATACTCTTTGTTGCCCTTATAGGCTGGCGGTTAATTCCCAACAGAGAACGACCAGGATCGATACGCACAGCTGAGGATACAGACCTTTTTGTCGCCGAGGCACAAGCCCTTGAAAACTCAAGTTCTATCGGCCTGAAAGTCACAGAACTATACCCACAAGCCAGAGAACATGACATTACAGTGTTAGGCCTCGTTCGGCGGGGCAAAAGGCTGCCTGGTTTTGCGAGATACGAAGTAATTCGTAAAGACGATCATATCGTCCTTGAAGGCAATCCCAAATCTATCGAGGCTTTTCTAGGCAGCGCCCAGCTAGATTTTGCCGGTAAAGACAAATATGAAGCCGGCCTCACCAGCTCTTCACTAAAACTTACGGAAGCAATCGTACCAGATGGTGCTAGAATAAGTGGGCGATCAAGTTATAGCCTACGCCTTCTCTCCAGGCATGGCGTTACCCTTCTCGGTGTTTCCAGACAAGGCAAACGATTTCGGGATCGAGTACGTAAACTCACCGTCAAACCAGGGGACGTATTACTTCTTCTAGGTCCTGAAGACCGCTTGGCGGATATTACGAATTGGCTAGGCGTGCTGCCTCTGGCTGAAAGACAGCACTCTGTCATCCAACGAAAAAAAGCGACCCTGGCCATTGGATTGTTCCTCGGCGCGATCGCCCTCTCCGTTGCTGGCCTCTTATACCTCCCCATCGCCTTGGCGGGCTGTGTCATTGGAT
Organism: Kiloniella sp.; assembly: GCF_965205715.1. Taxonomy (GTDB): domain Bacteria; phylum Pseudomonadota; class Alphaproteobacteria; order Kiloniellales; family Kiloniellaceae; genus Kiloniella. Next base: position 336,334 of record NZ_CBDBHW010000006.1, read on the forward strand.
TTTCAGCTCTTGGGATCGTTTCGGGCAGAGAGGTATATGAAAGTGTGGAGTGGAAGGTTATCGTCCTTCTGGCCTCTCTAATTCCCCTTGGAATAGCCTTAGAAAATTCGGGTGGGACAAAGTTAATAGCCGAGCTTATCGTGTCTCAAACCGCGGGCTGGCCAAATTGGGCAATCCTCACGGTTCTTATCATGATAACCATGACGCTGTCAGATTTCCTCAATAATGTCGCCACGGCTTTGATCGCCGCCCCGATTGGCCTGGATGTCGCCAATGCTATTGGAGTGTCACCCGACCCATTCCTAATGGGCGTCGCAGTGGCGGCATCTTGCGCTTTTCTGACCCCAATAGGGCACAAGAACAACACCATCATCATGGGGCCTGGTGGTTATCGCTTTGGCGATTACTGGCGCATGGGCCTGCCGCTAGAAATTTTGGTCGTGATTATATCCGTGCCGTCCATACTCTTCTTCTGGCCGCTCTAGACCATGGGCAAGTTATGTCGAGGAAGGTTCCAGACAGTACTCAGCAAAAGGGGGAAATCGTTTGATCAGCCCATCACGCCCTAAATCAGTCATCGTTTGCATATTCTGTTCAGGAATTTCTTCGGGCGCCTTGTAGTTGGTCAACACGCGTCCCATTTGCCCCTCCCGAATAATATGGAGGGCAGGGAACGGTGCACGATTTGTCCAGTTTGTGATGTCGTCTTCAGACACGCCATCAAAAAGATATTGAGGGTGGAAGCTGGCCAACTGAAATAACCCTTCAAGCCCTGCTTGTTCAAGGCAATCTTCGGCCAGCGCCAGTAGGTCGAGAAAACACTCAAAATCATCTTGCCCGGTGGGATAAATCACGAGGGTCGTCGATATTTCCTCTTCTGGGCTTTCCTGAATAAACAGTATCTCTTCCAGGAAGTTTCTTACCGCCTCTTCAGGTGAGTTCCCGCCAACCACGGCATAACGAATACTGTTTCGGTTAATTTCGGGTGCAGCAAAGGGACAAAGATTTAGCCCTACAACCATCTTCTCAACCCACAATCGGGTAAGCTCGATAGCATTTTCAATTTTGTATGGAGGATAATTTTGTTTCATAACTGCATACTATCAGGAAGCTGTATTTTTCCTAGGCTAAGGCTTGTAATTGAAATAAAAAAGGCGGCCCCAAAGGACCGCCTTTCAAATACCGATAATACCTTAAGACTTAGAACAGACCTTCGATCTGGCCGTCGTCATTGAGGTAAATATTGTTTGCGGCAGGAGTACGCGGAAGACCAGGCATAGTCATGATCGCACCGGTAACAACAACGATAAAGCCAGCACCCGCAGAAAGGCGAACTTCACGTACAGGAACAACATGTCCAGATGGCGCGCCAAGAAGCGTAGGATCTGTAGAGAAGCTGTACTGTGTTTTCGCCATACAAACTGGGTAGTGGCCGTAAGTTTCTTGAAGTTCAGCAATCTGTTTACGAACAGAAGCATCCGCGATGATTTCGCTTGCGCCATAGATTTCTGTGGCAATCGTTTCGATTTTTTCCCACAAAGGCATTTCATCGGGGTAAAGCGGAGTGAAATCTGCAACACCTGAATCTGCAAGCTCAACAACATGGTGAGCAAGTTCTTCTGTACCAGCACCACCGTTTGACCAGTGACTAGCAACGATTGCTTTAGCACCCAGAGCTTCACAAGCTGCAGAAATCGCAGCGATTTCAGCATCAGTATCAGTGATGAACTGGTTGATCGCAACAACAGCAGGAACGTTGAATTTTTTGATGTTGGCAATGTGACGTGCCAGGTTCTCAGAACCTTTGGTTACTGCATCAACATTTTCGTCACCAAGATCAGCCTTAGCAACACCACCGTGCATCTTAAGAGCACGAACAGTAGCAACGATAACAACTGCATCTGGTTTCAGGCCAGCTTTACGACATTTAATATCGAAGAACTTCTCAGCGCCGAGATCAGCACCAAAACCAGCTTCGGTTACAACGTAATCAGCAAGTTTCAAAGCAGTCTTGGTTGCGATAACTGAGTTACAACCGTGAGCGATGTTTGCGAAAGGACCGCCGTGAATGAACGCTGCGTTGTTTTCCAAAGTCTGAACAAGGTTTGGAGAAATCGCATCTTTCAAGAGAACAGCCATCGCGCCTGGACCTTTAAGGTCACGAGCGTAAATTGCTTTTTTCTCACGAGTGTAAGCAACAATGATGTCACCAAGACGTGCAGAAAGGTCATTCAGATCAGTTGAAAGACAGAAGATCGCCATGATTTCAGAGGCAACAACAATGTCGTAACCGTCTTGACGAGGATAACCGTTAGCAACACCACCCATTGAGTTGGTAATGGAACGCAGAGCACGGTCGTTCATGTCAACAACACGTTTCCACTGAACACGACGGGAATCAATGCCCAGCTCGTTGCCCCAATAGATGTGGTTGTCTAGAAGTGCAGACAAAAGGTTGTGTGCAACACCAATTGCGTGGAAGTCACCTGTGAAATGCAGGTTGATGTCTTCCATAGGAACAACCTGGGCATAACCGCCGCCAGCAGCACCACCTTTAACACCGAAGCAAGGGCCAAGTGAAGGCTCACGCAAAGCCATAATAGCTTTTTTACCGATACGGTTCAGACCATCGCCAAGACCAACAGTTGTTGTTGTCTTACCTTCACCGGCAGGTGTTGGATTGATCGCTGTAACCAGGATCAGTTTTCCGTCAGGGTTGTCCTGAATGGAGTTGATAAAGTCAAAAGACAGTTTTGCTTTATGCGGACCATACTGAAGAAGCTTATCAGCAGGGATTCCAATTTTTTCAGCAACCGTAGTAATTGGTTGCATCGTTGCCTCACGGGCAATTTCAATATCACTTTTAGCCATCGGGTTTACTCTCCATCCCTATCGGACACCAACATTTTGGGGACACTAGCTGGGGTTTTCTTTTTGGGATATCGCAAGAGCGTCATCTCGTCACCCATAAACACCGAAATTGGGCTTTATTAGCGTTCGGAATTTACTATCGAAGCATCCGGATTTCAAATCAACGATATAGAATGCGGAAATTCCTCTCGGTAAATCACTGAAAGAAAAACTAAATTTTGGTTACCGTAATTTATGTCCCTCTTTGGACAATATCCGAAAGATCTAATCTTATCTTGGGTGATCTGGATACTCAACAGGATGAACGAGCTTTAGAGGTAATTGCTCTTTACCCCCGATGATATAGCTGCTGGTACTCTCACTATAAAGTGAACACAGGTGACAGGCATATGAGTAATTTAGAACTATTTGTTAGCAACTACTCTTTATTTGATAACAAGCCCTGTCCCTCGTTTACACTGACACAAAGAAACCAGCACACAATGTTTCCTGCCGAATACCTACGACAAGTAAATTTGTTCAGAGAATTAACCAGAAGCCGATTATCAATGCAGATTGCGGCAATGGTATTTCTCAGCATTCTTGTGGTTGAGGCAATAATCCTCATTCCTTCCTATCAAAACTATAAACGCGATCTTTTAACCAGGCTGGCAGATATTGGGCAAACAGCAGTCGTTACCGGCTTCCAAACCCACGCTCAGACAATCCTTGGCAACTCTGTCAGCACCCCTCCCCTTGTTACCGGAGAAAAGATAACCCGAATAACCAAGTTCAAAGGCGGCACTCTTTATACCCAAGCAGGTGAGATGATGGGCTCTTTCGGGGAAGCTCCAGAACTTACGCTCAACAGCTACAATAATCAGGACGTCAAAACACAACTTAATTCAGACAAAACCAGATATGACATCATTTGGCTTCCGTCAGAAACCCAACTCCCCTTTATTGTTATAAGTCGGTTAGATTCCAGTTGGATCGCTGATGAACTCACAGCTTTTATCTGGCGGATCATCGGTTTGGTTCTGCTTATCTCTCTATCAACATCAATCGTTACTTTTTTCGTACTTGGTAAAAATGTTCTCTCGCCCTTATTAGCATTACGACATCATTTGGTTACCGCTCAACGAGATCCGGGAAACACTTCGAAACTTGATATGTCTGGGTGGAAAATTAAAAACGAAATCGGGGATATGGTTTCCGCTTTAAACGTTCTTTTAAATCGGCTTTCGGATTTGCGAATTGCGGAACGCGAAATGAATGAACAGCGCTTCAAGGATTTTGCCAACACCGCCTCAGACTGGTTTTGGGAAACGGATCAAAATCTAAATTTTACTTTTATTTCCAAAGATTTTCCCAACATCCCCGGTCTAAACACACAAAATTTAATTGGGAATAACTGGAATTTTCTCAAAAATCCTCCTATCGAAACCAAGGCCAGCGACGATTATTTTAGGATGCTACAGCAACAAAAACGTATCCGAAATATGGAGTTTTGTTATACCTGTCACCGGAACACCAGAATTCATCAAACTCTCAACGCCACGCCATTTTACAGTGAAGATGGGCAATTCGCAGGTTATCGCGGTACGGGTAAAGATGTTTCTATCAGTTATCTCGCAGAACAAAAGCTCGTGGAAGCAAAGGAACAGGCGGAATTTGCTAATCGTTCAAAATCACAATTCCTAACAAACATGAGCCATGAACTCCGTACCCCGCTCAATGCAATCAATGGTTTCTCTGAACTCATAACAAGTACCGAAGTTGATGAAAAATCCAATTCTCAGACCAAAGAGTACGCTCATGAAATTAACACCGCAGGAAACCATCTGCTTAAAGTTATTAACGAAATACTCGACCTATCCAGAATAGAAGCAGGTCAGTTAACCCTTAACGAAGATACTCTGGACATCCAAACCCTTCTGAACTCTTGTAAAAGTATGATGGCAGAATATCTTGAGGGACGCGATCTTTCGTACAATCAACAACTCCCTGAAGAACCTATTTATTTCACTGGCGACAATAAACGATTAAAACAGATTCTACGTAATCTATTATCTAACGCCGTAAAATTTACCCCAGACACCGGCGCTATAAGTTTGGAATCTCTCATCCTTGAAAGCGGGGACATCCAGATATCAATTATTGATAACGGCGTGGGTATCTCATCAGATGTACTTCCAATAATTACCAAACCTTTTGAACAGAGTGATGGAAAAATTGATCGCTTTTATGAAGGTACCGGACTTGGACTCGCAATATCAAAATCCCTAGCAGATATGCACGGTGGAGGTCTTAATATTTCCAGTGAACTGGGCGAAGGTACGACCGTCAGCTTAATTATCCCTCAAGCTCGACGAGTTAGGCTCGTCGAAGGAAAGATGGTTCCCTTTAACACGATTTATACATCAGAAAACTTCGCCTGAGTCTCTTCTTGCTCTGGTAAAAGCAGCCATATGAAAAGCAACGTGTTCCGGGGTGAGTGTAAATTCCTGCCCCACGGGACAAACGCGTCTCGCCAGACACCCCTTAGAGGCACAATCTGCCCCTTCCTCAGAGACAACATGCTTGGCGCAGGCTAGATAATCATACACTTGTCCTATCCCAAAAGCATCAACTGGACAGGACGAGAGACAGGGCTGATCTTTGCAGCTCAGACATGGGCTCTGCTTTTGAGACAATTCTGGTAAATTATCTACAGATTCTGGCAGCAATATTGCTGCTCGTAAGGCGTGCCAGGTTCCCCAGTCATGACTAATGTAAAGCCCAATAGGACTTGGATACAAACTTTCAGCACGAGAAGACCAGCGCTGAAAAGGATAATAAGGAGGACCATCAGAGGGAAACAAAACTTCTCCTCCAAAGTTCTTGGCCAAATCCTCCATCACGCGTCTGGTCCAATTATCCATTGGATTTTGGCTATCCGCTTTGTATTCAGATGACTGGGTAAAGCGGTTCCAAAAAGGAGTTGAGCCCGCATTTCCGATCATTATAACGGTTTGAGTTGGCTGACCCGAAGACAAGTTCGGCACGGTGTCCTCCCCCTCAGGGGCAAATCCCCCTCTTACCAAAAAACCAAGTCTGGTAACTTCTTTCTCAATTTGCTGATATTCCGACATCAAGAAAAAACCTAATCAAAAATGAGCTATTGCCCGATTATTTGCCTTAACTCTCATAACGCACCCAAGGTTCCGGTGGGCTTGGATCTTGGGGCCACTCAACCACATGATCTTCAAGATCAGCATCCTCAACTTCAGTTTCAGATACGACCTTATCAAGTGTAGAGACACCTGCTTCATGAACTGAATTAGGATCTCCGGTGATTAAAGGATGCCACCAGGGCAGATCTTTACCCTCGTAAAGTAAGCGATAAGCACAAGTAGGTGGCATAAAGCTCAGGGTTTCAATATTTTCGGCGGTTACCTTAATACAGTCAGGAACATATTGGTGACGGGTTTTGTATTGGCTACACTGACAAGTTCCAAGGTCGAGAAGTTTACAAACCACGTCAGTATCAACAATCTCTTCCGTATCGGCGTCTTCCAACTTAACCAGGCAGCATTTCCCACAACCATCACAAAGGCTTTCCCACTCTGTGTCGTTCATTTCTGTAAGCTGTTTGGCCTGCCAAAAAGGCAGCTGTAGTTCTTGATTACTCATGACGCTGATTAAACTCTTTTTATTTTCAAGCCATTCTTCATAACGAATTGGCCCTCACTTCACCTATCTACCCAATTAAATAAAAGCTAACAAATCTATTATAGAATAAAAAATGCGTAATTTTGTTTAACACTAAATTACCTATTACCTAATGCTCGCAAAGGATGAAACTCATGACTGGGAAGCTCTAGCTGTGCCTCAATTCCTTATAAAATTGTTATATTCTGCTGCCACGATTTTGATTCTAAATATCTGCCACATTGCTCAAGCAGAAACTCTGACCCTCAGAATGACAGAAACAAATGAAGGTACCTCCAAATTTTATCACGAACTATTATTACAATCCCTGGCATCCAATGGTCATACACTCAAAATTATCAATATGGGTGATCGCCCGCAAAAGCGATCCGTTGTCATGTTTGAAAATGGCCAACTGGATATCATCTGGCTGCTTAAATCAAAAGAAAGAAGCCAAAAATATATAGATGTGAATGTCAATTTAACGTCTGGCCTTATGGGACAAAGAGTGCTTTTTGTGCCGCCCGACACCAAAACAGACTATGCCAAAGTTAAAACACTGGATGATTTTAGGAATTTGGAGAAAATTGGTGCCTTTGGGGCCAACTGGTTTGATGAGAAGGTATGGCTTGCGAACAACTTACTCTACTATGTTGTCGATGGGGAATGGCGGTCTATCTATGAAAGACTTCTCAAAAAAAATTCAACTAAATCCGGTATTCCCTTCGACTATTTTTCACGAAGCGTAATAGAAATAGTTATCGAAGCTAAACATCACCCCAATCTAGCAATTGAACCACACCTCTTGTTTCAATACGACCGAGATTTCCACTTTTATTTGAATAACAAAAGCGCCCACCTAAAGCCCATAATTGAGGATGCATTAAAAAAAGCAGCGAAATCTGGGCTACAAAAACAGCTTATTAACAAACATTTTTCAACGCAACTCCGCTCTTTAAGTTTAGATAAACGCACACTTATTTCTCTCTATACGCCGGAATAACATGCGCTTTAAAGATCGCTTTATCACATTCAATATTAAGCCTTGGTATTGACGCTCTCAACCCACACAATTAACCAGTAAGTTAAATACCCCTTGACCGCCACAAGCTATAAGCAAATAATAAACCAATCAGTTAAATATATATGCGCAGTTAATTACAGACAGTTAAAAGGATAAAGACATGAATGAAATGAGAGTGGTTTCAAGAGAAGAATGGCTTATCGAACGCAAAGAACTTTTAATACAGGAAAAGCAATTTACCCGGGCCAAAGATCAGCTTTCAAAGCATCGTCGCGATCTTCCATGGGTAAAACTAGAAAAAGATTACACCTTTGAGAGTGAAAGCGGCACACAATCTCTATCTGACTTATTTGGTTCTTGTAGCCAGTTAATTGTCTATCATTTTATGTTTGGTCCGGATTGGGAAGCAGGTTGTGTCTCTTGCTCATTTTGGGCGGACAATTTCAATGGCACCGAACAACACTTGAACGCACGCGATATCTCCCTCGCAGTTATAGCACGCGCGCCGATGAGCAAACTCACCCCATTTAAAAAGCGCCTCGGCTGGACATTTAACTTTGTGTCTTCAGAAAACACTGATTTTAACGAAGATTTTGGAGTGAACTTTGGTCCTGATCACAAGCCAGAAGAGCAAATCACCTATAACTATCGCACAACGACATTTCCAATTGATGATGCCCCTGGCATAAGTGTCTTTATTAAAAGCGAAGATGGCACCATCCATCACACCTATTCGACTTTTAGCAGAGGTTTGGACAATCTAAATGGCACATACCATTATATAGATCTCACCCCCAGAGGCCGGAACGAAGACAACGAAAGCGGCACCATGTCATGGGTCCGCCATCATGACAATTATTCCTAAATTTAGCCTGAAGAGTGATACTTGTGCCCATATCACCAAATTATTTTAGTTCTCTTTTTGGGTCATATCTTCGAGCCACCCGATAACCTTGTCGACTGCCATCTTCGTTTTTGTCTCTTTTGGCAGCACAATCCAATAAGCATTCGACAAGGTCACCTCCTCACCCTCAAACGGCTTAATCAATAAACCCGTCGACAAATCGTCTTCAACCAAACGGCTTCTTGCCAAAGCAACTCCCAGTCCTTGTACTGCGGCGCGTAACACAAGATCAGAAGAAGCAAACCGAGATCCCCCCCTGTTATCAAGCCCTGTAATCTCTTTCTGCTTTGCCCACTCAAACCACGACGCCTGCGGATCGCGGTCGTGCAAGAGAGGCAAATCCATTAGCGAGGAAACAGATGTCGGCCGCCCAACCTTTAGCCAAAATGATGTGCTCATCACCGGGAAAAGCGCCTCATCCATCAAAGGCTGACAATCCAAACCATCCCAAGGGCCCTTCCCCATTCTAATGGCGAGATCCGCCTTCTGATCTGAGGGAAAATTAAGCTTTTGATCAACAATAACTGACAGCTCAATCCATGGATAATTCGTGTTAAAATCCTGTAATCGCGGCAACAGCCAACGTGCAGCAAAAGAGGGTGTAGTTGAGATTGTCACCGAATTTCCGCGTCGGCTCTCTCGAACGGCCTCAACTCCATTTGACAATAGGCCAAGTCCCTCAAGGCTGATACGACCGAGATCTTCGCCCTGGGCTGTAAAGGAGAGGGATCTTGCCCCTTTTTCCCTATGAAGGAGAGGAACACCGATCCAGGCTTCAAGTTCATGAACATGCTTACTGATCGACGAATGGGTGATATCCAATAGCCGGGCGGCGGAGCGTACGCCCCCCGTTTCATAAACAGCCGCAAAAGCACGAAGAGCATTTAAAGGTAAATTTTTCATGGTCTAAATAATAGACCGATTACGGACATTTTGAAACCAGTCATTTTCTGATTCAACTGATATCGTCTTATAAATCGACAAAACCACTTTGCCCTACATAGGCTAAAAATTCAATTGCTTACACTAAGTAAATAAGAAGAAAACAAAGGAATCAAAAGAATGGGAATGCTCATTGAAGGAAAATGGAATCATGAAGACAGAATATTCTCAAATGGTAACTATGTACGCCAGACCAGTGTCTATTCTGACAGGATATCAGATGAAATTATCGGCAATATAACCTCTGAGCCAGACCGTTATTTGTTGATTGGTTCAAACAGTTGCCAGTGGTCTCACAGAACCATGTTATTCCGAGAGCTGAAAGGCTTAACAGGTTGCCTCCCCTTACATATTGCCCACGGACCACGCCGAGAAGGATACGCGATTAACGGTGGGACCCCCTGGATTGTACCCGGCACGACAGAAGAGATAATTCACGGCTCTTCTCCGCTTTGTTGAGTAGATTTAGGATTTCAAATAGAGCATAGATTGATTATCTGGAATGGATGATTGTCTAATTTTGAGTTTGAAGTATTCGGTATCCTTGATGCCTCTGGCTCGCTTACGGATCATTCCTATACTGACATTACCAGCCTCTATCCTGGCGCTTGTGAGCTTGTGTTTGGCGTAGTTGCAGATGCCCACACAATGTTTCCGTAGGGATTTCGCGAACTTTTTTAGATAGAGCATCTGTGACTGATCTGCTATCAGGCACCAACGTTCCAGTTGCTCCGCCATCGCCTCAAATGAAGCGGCACTCCACAGCAGCTGAAGCTGTTCTTTCAAGACGTAAAGTGCATTCAGGTTGCTATTGCTCTCCAGCAACCTTTGCAGCTTGTCACTTTGTTTTTCACTCAACTTATCCGCATTTTTGAGCAACAGATAATGTGTCCCTTTCATCAACTCTTTACCACTTGGATCGGCCTTTCTGAACTCAAGTCGACGCTGATTATGGATAGCTTTGCTGTAGTTTTTCATGACGTGGAAACGGTCAAATACTATGTCGGCCAACGGCAAGGACTCTCTGACAGCCTTTTGGTAGGCAGGCCCCATATCCATCGCTACGGCCTTTATTTTGCAGGCTGTATCTGGTTGCAGTTGTTTCAAAAACCTTGAAAAAACCTCGGCAGTTCGGCCTGCTTCAACCCAGATCAGATGACCGCCAACCATATCGTAGACCACCGTCATGTAGTCATGACCTTTCGCCCGGGCAACTTCATCTACACCAATATATTCCAAGCCAGTTAGCTCTGCAGGATCAAGCGTAGGGAGAGTTTCAATAAGGTATGCCCTGTCGATATTCTTGACCGTTTCCCATCGTATATCCAAATGTCTGGAAACCGCTTGAATAGACATATGCCGACATAATCCACTGATCAGTCGGCAAAATCGGTGAGTGAAACGGCACCCTTTATCAACAAAATCACACCCCTCAATGCGGCGTTCGCCCTTGTTAATATAAACCTGCGCCAGCTCAATCTCGACCACACAAGGATACCCAAAAAGGGGGATGTCGTTTACTTGTCGGCGGACATGCTGGTTGATGCTTCCCTTCTGGCCTGTAGCAGGGTCTATAGCCCTCCTACGCGCGTCTCGGCTGCAGTGAATGACAATCTTAACACCGCCGTCATCCAGTTTAATTTCATTTACACGTTGCCCTTTGAGGCCTAAAATATGCTGCGAGATGTTGATTGTCATATACCTGCTCTATGTAAAGTTATCAGAAACCATACATATCAACAGGTTACTTGGCGGTCGGCATCTTTTTCTACTCAACAAAGCGGAGAAGAGCCTAATTCACCTCCATCAACTCTATACCCTTTCGGACAGTTCTTACACAGGAAGGTCAACTGTTCCCATCCTTTGGGATAGTCATGAAAGAAAAATCGTCTCTAACGAGTCTGCCGAAATCATGAAGGCCCTGGACAAAACCAGTCATAATACAAAAAGAACACAAACAATATATTACCCCCCAGAACTAAAAGAAGAAATGTATCAACTAGATACGGCAATTTACCATGGATTGAGTAATGGAGCCTATAAAGCGGGTTTTGCCCAATCACAGGAAGCTTACGACCTCGCGGTTCAAAAGGTTTTTGAAACACTGGATACCTTGGAGGAGCGCTTATCAGATAACCGATACCTTCTGGGCTCGACCATTACCGCCTCAGATTGGAAGTTAAATGACCCCCGGCAAAGCCGGGGGCTTAAGCGGGTGAGCCCCTTAAAGGGGCAAATTGGGAACCGCTAAAGCGGTTATGGATTGAATATATCCATTTGGTCAAAGTACTTATCACGCTCTTCTTGCGTTCTGATATACTCCCTCACCATCTGTTCATCGAGCCCTACAGTTGAGACGAAATATCCACGGGCCCAAAAATTTTCACCCTTGAAATTCCGTGCTTTATTTTTGAATTTTCGAGCTATGGCAATCGCGCTTTTTCCTTTTAGGTATCCAACGACTTTTGAAACAGCATGTTTGGGCGGTATGCTGATACACATGTGAATGTGATCCGGCATCAAATGGCCCTCCTCAATCTTACTTTCGCGATGCCCGGCCAGTTCATGGAAAATTTCACCAAGATACTGACGTAGGTTGCCATAGATAACTTTTTGCCTGCGTTTAGGGATGAAAACCACGTGGTATTTACAATCCCATCTCGTATGTGCAAGGCTTTTTGTTCAGCGACAATAACCTTGGCCGGTTGCGACAACCACCTTGGCCGGTGGATCTGATCATTAAAAATGGCGTGCCCGTTTGATAATCAGATCCACCGGCCAAGGCTTAATTTGGTGTTAGTTACAAGCTGCTGTGAGTTGATAAATTAGGAACCTCTAGATGTAATTGGAGGAACCTGTTTGCCGTATAAATTTATCACAGATGAACAACTGAGACTTTACATGACAGATAGAAAAACTCATGGTCAACGAACCGCCGCTGCCCGCGCAGGGTTTAGCGAACGCACGGCCCGCCGATTTGACGTTGATGCGACTTTACCGTCACAACGCAATATAAAGCGAGGGCGAACAGTTTCTGATCCGCTTGAAGATATCTGGGATAAGGACATCCTTCCCATTTTGGATAAAGACAACTCGGTCAAACCCATTACTTTGTTGCGCCACATACAGAGCCTCTATCCGCTCCGTTTTCCCGATGACCGTGTCAAGCGCACGTTAGAGCGCCGAGTTCGGGGATGGCGGGCTCTGAATGGCCCTGAAAAGGATATCATTTTCAGGCAAACACCTGAGCCGGGTTACATGGGCCAATCAGATTTCACGGATGCAGCCGACTTAAGTATTACCATTGCAGGAGATCCTTTGGTGCATCGGCTCTATCATTTTGTTCTGGTATATAGCCGATGGGAACATGTTGGGGTCGTACTTGGCGGTGAGAGTTTTACAGCCCTTGCGGAGAACTTACAAAATGCGCTTTGGTCCTTGGGGGGCGCTCCTGAAAACCACCGGACCGACAGCCTGTCTGCGGCCTTTCGGAATTTGAGCGTTGAGGAAAAGGAGGACATTACCAAACGTTATTCTGCTTTTGTTGAGCACTACGGTATGGAGGCCAGTCGAAATAACAGAGGGGAATCACACGAGAACGGTGCCATTGAATCTCACCACGGTCACCTTAAGACTGCGATAAAGCAGGCCCTGATTTTGCGTGGCAGTAATGACTTTGACACTTTGGATGAGTATCGGCGATTTTTGGACGAGCTGATTGCTAGACGGAACAAACATCGTGACCAAGATATCCAAACAGAGTTGAAATCTCTCAAGGCGTTACCTCCTCGGCGAACAACAGATTACACTGAAGTCGTGTCGAGAGTTACCAAAACAAGTGGTTTTTTAGTTAAGCAGGTTTTTTATAGCGCCCCTTCTCGCCTAATTGGTCAACGCTTGCGTGTCCATATTTACGATAACCGGATAGAAGCCTATCTAGGCAGCACTCATGTCGTCAGCCATTCTCGTGAGCGGGGGCACGGCAAAGGCCCCCGCATTCATGTTATCAATTATCATCACGTCATTCATGCTCTCAAACGTAAACCTCAGGCACTCGCCAATTCTATTTATCGTGACAGTATTTTTCCAAGAACCGAGTACTCCCTGGCCTGGACATTGTTTCAGAAAAAGTTGTCCCGCAGAGATGCGTGTCGTCAGATGGTTGGGATACTTTTCCTTGCGCACGAAGAGGCTTGTGAGGCCGAAGTCGCGCACCTGATTTCGAGAGAAATCAATGCAGGAAGGCTACCTTGCGCAAAAAAACTTAAGCTGAATATCACAAAAAAGAACACGGATTTACCTCCTGATATTCCCGTGGTTCAACCTTCATTATCAGTCTTTGATACTCTGTTGGAGGATCGGGCATGACAAACATTGAAGTGGATCAGCACAAGCTGCCTCTTATGCTAACTGACTTACGATTACCCAGCTTTCACAAACACTGGCAAGATATCGCAATCCAATCCGACAAGGAGGGCTGGTCAGCAGCCAGGTTCCTTGCCGTTTTGGCCGAATATGAATTGGCCGAAAGGGACACGCGACGCATTCAACGCCATCTCAACGCATCAAACCTGCTGGGCGGAAAAACTCTGGCCACTTTTAACTTCAAGCGGCTGCCTAACGTGAAAAAGGCGCAGGTCGAAGCCTTGTCTGCCGGTGACTGGATTGACGCAAGAGCAAATCTGATTGCCATTGGAAATTCAGGGGGAGGAAAAACTCATCTCCTATGCGCCGTAGGTTATGCTCTTATAGAGGCTGGATACCGTGTGCTCTATACGCAAACCAGTGATCTGGTGCAAAAACTCCAGGCTGCCAGACGTGAACTTATGCTCGAAAACGCCCTCGCAAAACTCGATAAATTTGATCTCATCATTCTCGATGATATTACCTATGCACAAAGGGATATATCTGAAACATCCGTGCTCTTTGAATTGATCGCCAGACGATATGAGTACCGAAGTATTGCAATTGCTGCCAATCAACCTTTTAGCGGATGGGACAATATTTTTCAAGATAAGGCCATGACCGTTGCAGCAATCGATCGTCTTGTTCACCACTCAACCATTCTTGAGATGAATATCGACAGCTACAGACAATGGGAAGCCGCCCAAAATCTCAAAAAAATGTTGCGGAAAACCACAAACAAAAAGGTGAAAAATATGCCTGAAGCATCGTAAATAAACGTCAGATCACAGCCGCATCAAAAGCGGCCAAGGTGGTTGACGCAACCGGACAAAGTGGTTGACGCTCTACAGCTTTTGTAATCTCTCATCGGCTAATTCCTTTGTTATTTTGGTCAATAAACAAAGAAATGTAAGACCGTGGGAACGGTCAAACCATTGAGAGTCCCCCGGCATAGCCGGGGGTTTACCGGATTAAATTATTCACCACTTTGGTCAGATTTGATCTCGTATATTACACCCTGCACAAATGCAGTAAGAAACGGATCGTCGATTATCCAAATTTATGGGCATATGTCAGAGACTTATACACCGTGAAAGGCGTGTCTCGTACCATTGATTTTGAAATGATACGCCTAGCGAGTTATCAAAATGATACCGAAAACAACCCCCACAATATTATTCCTATCGCTACAGAAATTAACTGGAACTTTCCCCACAATAGAGAGGCCCTCAGTTAAAAGATGCATTTATCCTCCCTGCTACATTATAACGCAGATGCAGGATCCATAAATTCAACAATAACACACTAAATTTTGGTAATATTATTATGCAATAATAACAGTTAGATATAATAATTGATCAATTATACACACAAAATATTGGGATATTTTTCTTGAAATAAAGAATAACTATGTTAAATGAGAATGAATTGTCATGTGCTTTTTTTAATTATTATGATACATAATCGACGAAAATTACGTGACACTTCATACCAAAATTCAAGGTTACGGTCTAACGATAGCCGAGAAGATACTGGTAAATAACAATGTGCCGTCTGTCTTTTGATAAAAGCATGAGACAGCAATCTTATACCTGACGATTATCGTAACATGGTAAATCGCAGGAATTGACAAAGTAACAAGCTTCGGCACCGAAGCTGTCACAGTAAGAAAGCAGGATCAGTTTATGAGTGTTGAACAATTGGCAATAGCAGAACCGGCACCGGGCGATATCATGACCTCTACAGAAAAGCCGCTACCGAAATCGGTGACGGGCGAAACAGTTCTCTCTGTTAAACACCACACAGATTCACTGTTTTCTTTCAAGATTACCCGACCTGCAGCTTTCAGGTTCCGTACGGGTGAATTTGTCATGATCGGCTTGATAGTTGATGGCAAACCTTTATTGCGCGCTTACTCTATAGCGAGCCCAGCTTGGGATGAAACCATTGAACTTTATTCTATTAAAGTTCCAAATGGCCCTCTTACTTCAAGACTTCAAAACATCAAACCCGGCGATATGGTCCTTCTTGGCAAAAAACCAACAGGAACCCTGGTTCTGGATGCACTTGTTCCAGGAAAACGCCTCTACATGATGTCGACGGGAACGGGTCTTGCACCTTTTGCCAGCGTCATTCGCGACCCTGAAACGTATGAAAAGTTCGAGGAAGTTATCCTGATCCACAGCTGCCGTAAAAAAGAAGAACTTACTTACGGTGAAGAACTCGTCGCCAGCCTTTATGATGACGAATTCCTTGGTGAGATGGTTTCTGAAAAATTGCGTTACTATAACTCTGTAACGCGAGAAGACTTCATTCGCCGTGGACGCATCCCAGAACTATTCCGTTCCGGGAAAATAACTTCTGACCTAGGCACTCCGGCACTTAATCCGGAAACAGATCGCGTCATGATTTGCGGATCCATGGAAATGCTCAAATCCTGCGCTGAACTTTGTGAAGAAGCAAATCTTAGCGAAGGCGCGAATAGTAAGCCAGGCGAATACGTGGTTGAAAAAGCTTTCGTAGGCTAAACTAAATATTAAATGAACAAATGCAAAAGGCGGCTCTATTTTTGGGAGCCGCCTTTTGCATTTAATCCACGGTACAAATACGCCTCATCACCAAAATTAAACGTGGAAATCAATATTCGATTGGTCAATAAGCCACGCTTTAAGTTGCGTAACCTGCCCCCCTCCCCCGATCATAGTGGGCTGAATAATATAATTCGAAACATCATCGCAAATAACCTCCTTAAGCGGAGAAACAAGTCGACCAGATTGCATGGCATCCACAATCATTGGCCTGTGACCAATAGCAATACCAGCACCTGACATAGCTGCTTCAAGCGCGTGACTAGAACTGCCAAAAGAAAGCCATCCTCGAGGTTCCACCTTCAGGCAACCAACCCTTTCCAGCCATAATGGCCAATCAGCATCTCTTGGCGAACTTTCTACGCGTATCAACACATGCTTTCGCAAATCCTCCAAACAACGAACAGGGGTCCTCTTTGCGAGATCAGGCGACATTACGATCCGTGCTTCATCCCCCATTAAATACATCGCATCCTCAGGGGCTTTATTTCTGAGAATAGGCTTAATTATGAGATCGACCCCACCTCTATCGAGATCTTCCAACTTTGAACTGGTAATAAGTCTCAGGTCGATATCCGGAAATTTTTCCTGGAGATCGGGCAACCGGGGGATCAACCACCTCTGTGCAAAAGTACTCAACACGGCCAAATTCACCTGTCCTTTTGACATAGCCGCTTCCATGCCATCCCGCATTATGCCAAAGGCCGTATGTAGTGAAAGCGCAAGCTTCTCCCCTTCTGGAGACAACCGAATAGTATTGGACACCCTTTCAACCAGCTTAACACCCAAGTGTAATTCAAGTTTTTTCACTTGCTGACTAATAGCTGGTTGCGTAACCCCGAGATCAAGACCCGCAGCAGAAACACTCCGTAACCGAGCCACAGCCTCAAAGGCGCGTACGGCGGACAGAGGGTGAAGAAGGTCACGTGTATTCATATTAGAAATTCTTATATATTTAGAATTATTTCGAATTTGATATTATTAAAATTAAGGAGCTCATTAAAGGCCTAGCATAACAATCATTAGTTTTACTAAAAAGAACAAACTATGGAACTCTGGATCCCCATAACTGTTGCGGCAGCCTTATTTCAAAATATTCGCACAGCGTTACAAAAACACCTTAAAGGCAAACTGGACACAACTGGTGCCACCTATGCCCGCTTCCTTTATGCCGTTCCATTCACCTGGATTTATTTATCGCTCCTAAGCAGTTACGAGAGCTTACGGTTTTCAAGCATCAACATACTACCGAGCCCAAACCCTGAGTTTCTTTTCTTTTGTGCCCTTGGTGGTATTGCTCAAATTTTAGCGACATTTTTACTTGTTTGGCTTTTTGGGCAACGCAATTTTGCTGTCGGTACAAGCCTAACAAAAACCGAAGCCGTCCAGACCGCAATGTTTGGATTAATACTACTCGGTGATACCTTAAGCTTCCAAGCCATATCAGGCATATTAATAAGCCTTGTAGGCGTCCTTACCCTTTACAGAAAAACCGGCAGTTCCGCCCAGAAAATGAATTTATCCAAACCAGGGATTGGGCAGAGAATTGGAACCCTACTAACCCAAGACAAAAGCATTTTACCAGGCATTACAGCTGGAGCTCTTTTTGCGCTATCTGCGGTCTCTTACCGCGCTGCCTCCCTTTCACTAGAAGGTAATGGCTTTGCAATTCAGTCCGCCTATACTCTCGTGTGGGTTACAGGGTTTCAGACCTTGTCCATGGGCGCTTACCTGGTAATTAGAAAACCAGGAGTGCTATCTCGCGTCTTCAAAAGCTGGCGTGCAGCTATCTGGGTCGGCCTCACCGGAATGCTCGGCTCCGCAGGATGGTTCACAGCGATGACTTTGGAAAACGCAGCCCATGTACGCACTCTCGGTCAAATAGAGCTCATCTT
The DNA here is from genome assembly GCF_965205715.1 of Kiloniella sp. GTDB lineage: Bacteria > Pseudomonadota > Alphaproteobacteria > Kiloniellales > Kiloniellaceae > Kiloniella. The sequence continues at coordinate 354,634 of NZ_CBDBHW010000006.1, forward strand.
TACGCTGATCATCGGATATGTCTTCTTTAAAGAACGCCTAAGCCGCAAAGAGCTTATTGGTGTTTGCCTGATTGCCGCGGGCATCCTTACTCTGGTTATAGAATAAATCAGGGATAATCTATATATAAACTCTATGCAGTTAAAAGTTGCTCCTCTAACGGGAACACCAACGTAACTGTCGTCCCTGCTCCAAGCTCACTCGCGATCAGGAACTCAGCCCCGTGCAGCTCTGTCAAACGCTTGGAAAGTGGTAGGCCAAGCCCTGTCCCCTCATGCTTACGACTTAAGCTAGAATCAACCTGCCCAAAAGGCGCCAGAGCTTTAGGAATTTCGCTGGCCGCCATTCCAATGCCCGTATCCATAACGGACAACTCAAGCCCCCGATTAGTAACATAAGAGCTCACAGTAACAACGCCTCCAGCTCGCGTGAATTTCAGCGCATTAGAAATTAAATTAATCAACACCTGCTTAATACGCTTTTCATCACCAATAAGGCGGGGCATTTCGTTTGCAAGGTCCAAATTAAGTGATAATCCTGCTTCTTCCGCCCGCCCCAACAACATCTTTTCACAACGACTTATGACCGCATTAACATCAAGATCATCTTCGTATAACTCAATCTTCCCTGCCTCCGCTTTGGAAAGATCGAGAATATCATTAATGAGATCAAGAAGATGCGCCCCAGACTCGTTAACATCGCGGGCATAATCACGGTATCGCGGGCTCCCGAGAGGCCCAAACATTTCTGTAGCCAGTATTTCTGAAAAACCAAGGATGGCATTTAACGGCGTTCTAAGTTCATGACTCATCAAAGCCATGAATTCCGACTTCGCCCGACTTGCCTGCTCAGCACTTTCCTTTAAAACCGTCAGCTCCTGCTCTACTTCTTTTTGATTCGAAATATCCTGCATCACGCAAACGAAATATTGGATATTATCCTCATCATCGAAGATTGGACTTAAATCTATTTGATTCCAGAAAGTGCGCCCATCCCGATGATAATTCAACATATCCACACGCGCATGGCGATTATCTCGCAAGCTCGTCTCCAGAACAGCACGAGCTTGCGGATTTGTCCCTTCACCCTGCATAAAACCAGGGTGAAGCTCAGGAACTTCTTCCCGGCTATATCCGGTCAGTTTTGAAAAGGCAGGGTTTGTGTAAACAACAGGCTTACCTTCACCCCGAGCATCCGCGATGAGAACCCCCGCATCAGTCGACCCAACCGCTGCAGCTAATCTGTGGTTTTCACTACTTAGCTCCAATAGCTCTTTCTCTCGAGCCTTGAAATCACTGATATCAGAATAAATTGTAAAAAGGTCACCTTCAGGTGTTTGATGATCAATAATCTTAAGCCACGAGTCTTCCGAGAAATTAAACTCTCTATTTCTCTTCCCCCGCCTTCGCATCATCGCATTGATGTAACGCTCTCTCTTACTGACACTTAGCGGATCCTGCCCAGTGTTTACATATGAAATAACGACATCCTCATATGTCATGCCAACACGAATTGCCATCGGACGCCCCGGAAAAAATATCTCCTGAAAGCGCCGATTAAAGGCAACAAGCTTGTCCTCGTCATCATAAAGCGTGACAGCACCGGAAAAGCTTTCAAAAGCGCGGAACAATCGCGCATGAGCAGTAGCTATCTTTTGCTGCTCCTTACGCCGCTCGGTTATATCACTCCCCGCGCCCCTATAGCCTTTAAACTCGCCTTTTTTATCAAATACAGGAACACCACTCAGCCGAAGAATTCGCGATACACCCGCGAGATCAGGAATAACCAGCTCTAAATCCCGGAACGATGATCGTGCCTTTAATACCTTCAGAAACCTCTCGTCAGTCAGCCCGTCCCCATGAACATCGCTAAAGCTCTTCCCTAACAGATTCCATTCCTGAAGTTGCGAAACAAAAGTAAACCGGAGATCCGGACCCATTTCCCAGAACCAGTCAGTCGCAGAACTTGCAATATCACGAAACCGGCGTTCACTTTCCTTCAGCGCGAAAATAGCACCATCTCTTCTCTTTGCTGCAGAGATAAAAAAGCGCCCGCCAAAATATAAAGCGGTCATCATGATTAAGCAGGCACACAAGGCAAAGCCCACAGAAGCCGAATAACGATCCCGCCAAACGACTTTGTTATAATCAGCAGGAATACCGATTACCACAGCCATGCCAAAGTGTTTAAGCTCACGCCCAACGACAACCCTATCAACCCCATCAAGGTCCTTAAAAGCTAAATGCTCCCCCCTCAAAAGATCTGATATTTTGTACGGCGACACTCGACCAATTAGATCAGAAGAAAAGTTATCATCCAGCCACAACCCCCCGTCTTGATCTTGTGTTTGAATTGAAACCAACGAACGTTTTGGCAAACCCAGAATCGCCCATCGGCTCATAAACTCACGAACTCGAAAGGTAGCGGCAACATAAGCACCAGTACGCTCGTTGTTTTTTGAAACAGAACGCAAAACAGTCGCATACCATTGGTCATTACTATTATAAGGCAAACTGACTAGGGGCTGAGACGCATTTGAAGCTCCATCGATCAACCTCTGTAGTACATCTTTTTTTGGCAAGGGTATCGTAGGCTGCCCGGCTAAAGCTTCACCTTTTTGAGAGATAACGGAAACACTGGCTTGGGAAAGAACCTCATCAGTAACTATCTGTGCCCCTCTTTGCTCTGACAGAGAAGCAGTACGTTCAACAGCGCTATTTACCTGAGACAAAAATTGATCAAGTGGTAGAGCAATCTTATTTATTGCCGCCTCCACCTGGTTATCGATTTCCGCTGTAACTTCCCGATAAGTATCTGCTACCCATAACCCAATAAGAAGAGAGGAAAATAAAAGAGCAGCAGCATTCAATTGGATTGCGCGTATGCGCAACCTCCTTACGGAAAAAGTTCTGGATGAATTGCTACTATCCAGAACGTCATTATCAAGCCCCTCACCTTGAACAGGCTGACCTGAGTCGCCTTTTACCACCACACACCCCCACTACCTTAGCAAACCACCCTACAAGAAGACTGCCATACCTATGCATCCCATCTACATAGAACCCTAAGCTTCATTTTATTTCTTATGCTTAATTTGTTGCGCATCACCTCTATAGATCAAGACTTAGTAAATGGTTAAAAAGTTCATTATTTTGGTGACAATCCCATGACAGTTAAAACAATTGTTTGTCATAACTTCGTCTAAGGAAAAATGAGCGTCGCAAATCGAACATGAATCGTTTATTCTTTAGGGCTATATAGTGTTAAAATTGATATCAGTCTCAGGACCCCATTTGGGATTATCCAAAAGTACTGATGTTGGATGTTAAACTTTGTATGAGAGTATGTGGCCATGTCAGAAGAAGACGATCTCGACCTGAAATCACTTGATGACGACGAACTTATCCTGCAGATGCACGATGACCTCTATGATGGTCTTAAAGATGAAATCCTGGAAGGTGTTGAAATTCTTCTGGAGCGCGGATGGGCACCATATGACGTCCTGACCAAGGCTCTTGTTGAAGGAATGAGAATTGTCGGCATCGATTTCCGCGACGGCATTCTCTTTGTTCCTGAAGTACTTCTCGCTGCAGGCGCCATGAAAGGCGGCATGGGCATTTTGCGTCCATTGCTTGCTGCAACCGGCGCCCCAAAACTTGGTAAAATGGTTATCGGCACCGTTAAGGGTGACATCCACGATATCGGTAAAAACCTCGTTTCCATGATGATGGAAGGTGCTGGTTTCGAAGTAATTGATCTGGGTATTAACAACCCAGTTGAAAACTACCTTGAAGCACTAGAAGAGCACAAACCTGACATTCTTGGCATGTCTGCACTTCTGACTACCACAATGCCGTACATGAAAGTTGTTATCGATACCATGAAAGAAAAAGGTATCCGTGATGATTACGTTGTTATGGTTGGTGGCGCTCCGCTTAACGAAGCGTTCGGTGAAGCTATCGGTGCTGATCATTACTGTCGTGACGCTGCTGTCGCCGTTGAAATGGCAAAAGATGCCATGAAACGCCGCCACAACGCCGCGTAATAAAGCACGAAATACTAGGGTTTCAGGACCATGTCCCAGCAAGCCACAGAATCAAATGATAAGGGGAGCAAAACTCTCCTTATCGCCTGTGGCGCCGTGGCCCGGGAAATCTTGGCAATAAACAAAATCAACGCCTGGACCCACTTAGATATCACCTGTTTACCTGCGATCTGGCACAATACTCCTGACAAAATACCTGGAGGTGTTCGTGAGAAAATTCGTGAAAACAGAGATATTTATAAAAACATAATTGTCGTTTACGGCGATTGCGGTACTGGCGGTGAACTAGATAAAGTTCTCGAAGAAGAAGGCATCAAACGTATTGATGGTGTTCACTGCTATGCTTTCTACACTGGCCTTGATGCCTTTGAAGAAATGCACAATGACGACATCACGTGCTTTTATCTTACAGACTATTTAACCAGACATTTTGACACTCTCATCATGGATGGCATGGGAATTTCCAAACACCCAGAACTCTTACCGATGTATTTTGGTAATTACACGACATTGGTTTATCTGGCACAGACAGAAGACCAAGAACTCCAGGACCTGGCCAAACAAGCAGCTAAAAAAATAGGCTTGAAATACCAGTATAAATTCACCGGATATGGAGAGTTGGGTAGCCTTATGGCTGCAGCCAACTAGGAGCACAAAATGGCCAAGTTAACCCTCGTATACTGGCGGGACATCCCTGCTCAGGTCATCGTTAAGGCTGGTAGAAAAAATGCCAAAGTCCAATTGGACGAACGGTTTGAAAAAGCCATTGACCGCGCAGCAATGAAAGCCAAACTTCGAGACAGTGATTCTTATTTGGAACACTGGCGCAGAAGCGATCCCGTCACATGTGGTGACGACCTAGAAGCCGAAGCAAAAGCTATGGCCTCTACTATTGAAAACGAATACACCGATGAAAAACTAGATATTCTAGTTGCTGCCGGTGGCCTTGCAAACGCCAGTTAGGTTTTAAGAAGATGAGTACAGAATTCAACCCAGATATCGTGAAGCAACAAATCATTGACTTCATGAGCGGATTTACAATTGAAACCACTCCCGGTTCAGCGGCCAAAACGCCGGATTACCGCGTTCATTTACGCCCAGGAACCGAAATAGCTGTAACCTTCTTACCCGGCTCCGATTTTGCTGACACAGTCGCGACATCCAAGCGTCTAAAAGAAGAAGGCTTTGTACCTCTCCCTCACTTTGCTGCAAGATCCATTCGCTCCAAAAACGAGTTTGAAGAGAACCTAAAGATCTTACAAAGTGAAGTCGGCATTGCACATGCTGTGGCTCTCGGTGGTGCTGTTGATAAGCCTTTGGGTGAATTTGAAAGTTCAATGCAATTGTTGGAAACAGGCCTTTTCGACAAATATGACATCAAATCCATCGGTGTTGCCGGCCACCCAGAAGGAAGCCCGGACATTTCCGAGTCCGGCTTGAGAGAAGCCCTTGAATGGAAAAATTCATTCAAAGAGCGTACGGACTCTTATCTCTATATCGCGACACAGTTTTGCTTTGAAGCTGATCCAATTATTGCCTGGGATAAGAAAATTCAAGCCGAAGGCAACCAGTTGCCAATTCACCTTGGTGTCCCGGGGCTCGCAACAATTAAAACTTTGCTGAACCACGCAAAAGCTTGTGGAATTGGCTCATCAATGCGTGTCCTTACCCGCCAGGCTAAAAACATAACAAAACTTTTGACGGTCAAAGCACCAGACAAGTTAGTGATGGACTTGGCCCGTTATCACGCTGAAGACCCTAAATGCGGCATCAAGAAAGTCCATATGTATCCTTTGGGCGGCATGAAAAAATCTGCAGCCTGGAGTTACGCAGTAACTGACGGCGACTTCACCGTTGACCCCAAAGGCAAGGGCTTTAAGGTCAACAGGGATATCAGCTAATCTTTGATCCACAGGTATCCTTAGGGATTACGTAGGATTAATTTGATAGGTGTCGCTTATGCATCTGAATTGACGCCACTAGGTGCAATTCAGATGCATTTGTTCTGCTAGTATTGTGCAAATTATTAGATTTTCAGGCCGATAAGTTTCGGCCCCTTATCCGGAGACGCAAAAAGATGACCCGTACCATCGTCAGTTCAGCCACCAAAGAATTTGCGATTGGCTTTGATGAGCCTTTTAGCATTATCGGCGAGCGTATCAACCCGACTGGTCGTAAAAAACTAGCCGCAGAAATGGCTGCCGGTGATTATAGCCGCGTTGAATCTGATTGCTTGGCGCAGGTTGCTGCCGGTGCACACATGCTGGACGTAAATGCAGGTATTCCTCTTGCTGACGAGCCGAAAATCTTGGCTGAAACCATCCAGTTGGTTCAAAGCCTCACTGATCTCCCGCTTTGCATTGACTCTTCAATCATTGACGCTTTGGAAGCTGGCTTGAAAGTTTATAAAGGCCGAGCGCTCGTTAACTCTGTGACAGGTGAAGACGAATCACTCGAACGCGTTCTTCCACTGGTTAAAAAGTTTGATGCCGCAGTTGTTGCGATCTCTAACGATGAAACCGGGATCTCCGAAGATCCAAACGTTCGCTTCGAAGTTGCCAAGAAAATCGTAGAGCGCGCTGCTGATCACGGTATTTCCCATGACCGCGTTGTTGTTGATCCCCTTGTGATGCCAATTGGCGCTATGGGGACTGCTGGTAAGCAGGTCTTCGCGCTTCTTCATCGCCTGAAAACAGAGCTCAAAGTTAATACGACCTGTGGTGCTTCGAACATTTCCTTTGGCTTGCCAAACCGTCATGCCATGAACGCACACTTCCTTGCTATGGCTGCTGCTGCAGGCATGACATCTGCGATCATGAACCCACTTCACGAGGAAGAACTCGCTGGTATCCGTGCTTCTGACGTTCTTTTGAACAAAGATAAAAACTGCCTGGACTGGATCAAAAAGTACCGTGAACCAGCTGCTGAAGGCGCTGCCGGTGGCCGTGAAGGTCGTCGTAGTCGTCGTCGCGCATAAGCTTGGTAACGAGCCGAATAGAAATATAAAAATAGAAACCCTTACATCCCAGTGGTGCAAGGGTTTTTATTTATTACACGACCTGATTTACTTTAAGTGTCACTCGATAATAAAGTATCCGTTAATAAGTACTTTTGTCACATAGACATAAAAGCCAAAAATCAGCTAAATAAATGACAGACATAAAAATAAGTCTGCATAAAAAATAATTTGGGGAATTGGGACAAGGAGAGTTTTATGTCCAAGGATGCACATATCGTATTCACACCTTCAGGAAAGCGTGGTGACTTTCCAGTTGGTACACCTGTCCTAACCGCAGCACGAAACCTTGGCGTAGATATTGATTCTGTTTGCGGTGGGCGTGGCATATGCGGACGCTGTCAGGTAGAAGCTGGCGAAGGTGAATTTGCGAAACACAAAATCGTAAGCTCTTGCTCGAACATGACAGCATTTTCTAGCGTTGAAGAACGCTATGCAGGCAAAAAGGGCATGAAAGATGGTCGCCGCCTATCTTGCCAGGCACTGATAGAAGGCGACCTGCTTATTGATGTACCCGCAGAAAGTCAGGTTCACAAGCAAGTTGTCCGCAAACGTGCCGATGTACGCCAAATTGAAATTGATCCCCCAATTCAGCTTCACTATGTTGAGGTCGAAGAACCCGACATGCACCACCCTTCGGGTGACCTTGAACGGTTACAGTCGGCTCTCAAAGCACAGTGGGGCTTAACCAATCTTCACTGCGACCTACGAACCCTCCAGACACTTCAACCGATACTGCGCAAGGGAAAGTGGCAAGTTACCGTCGCCGTCGAAAACAAAAAAACCATTATCGCTATTTGGCCCGGGTTCAAAGAAAATGCCTATGGCATTGCTGTTGACCTTGGCTCAACAACCATAGCGGCCCATCTGTGCGACCTTCAAACTGGCGAAGTTACCGCCTCATCCGGTATTATGAACCCTCAAATTCGCTTTGGCGAAGATCTCATGAGCCGCGTTTCATACGTCATGATGAACCCGGGTGGCGAAAAGGAAATGACCGCAACTGTCAGAGATGCTCTCGACACCCTGGTTGGTGTCGTGGCTGACGAAGGTGATATCGAGCGAACAGATATCCTTAGCATGACATTTGTGGGCAATCCGGTAATGCATCACTTGCTGCTGGGTATTGATCCAACTGAACTCGGTGGCGCTCCCTTTGCCTTAACCCTTAACTCCTCTATCCACCTTTACGCCTCAGAACTAAATTTAAACATCAGTTCTGACGGCAGGGTTTATATTCTCCCTTGCATCGCAGGTCACGTTGGGGCGGATACCGCAGGTGTTATCCTTTCTGAAGGCCCGCATTTACAAGATGAAATCACTCTCATCTGTGATGTTGGTACAAACGCAGAAATCGTCCTCGGTAACAAAGACCGCCTACTCGCATGCTCCTCGCCGACAGGCCCGGCATTTGAGGGCGCGCAAATAACAAGCGGACAGCGCGCGGCACCTGGCGCTATAGAACGTATCCGTATTGACCCCGTGACCCTTGAACCTAGATATCGGGTGATTGGCTCTGATCTCTGGTCTGACGAAGAAGGTTTTGCAGAAGCCACAAAGTCTAGTGGTGTAACAGGCATTTGTGGCTCAGGTATTATTGAAGCTATCGGTGAAATGTTCCTGGCCGGCATCATCCAAACCGATGGCATTATTGACGGATCCAAAGCGGGCATATCACCGCGCGTTCAATCCAACGGAAAAACATTCGATTATATAATCAGTGAGGTTGAACCCCTTATCAAGGTCACACAAACGGATGTCAGAGCTATTCAGCTAGCCAAAGCTGCGCTTTATGCAGGCGTTAAACTTCTAATGGAAAAGTTGGATGTAGCTACGGTCGATCGAATTCAATTAGCTGGGGCCTTTGGCAGTCACATAGATGTCAAATACGCTATGATTATCGGTCTAATCCCCGACTGTGATCTTGAACGTGTAAAATCTGCAGGAAATGCAGCAGGTACAGGTGCCCGTATCGCCCTCCTCAACAAGCAAGCACGCATTGAGATCGAAGATGTCGTTAGCAAAGTTGAGAAAATCGAGACTGCCGTAGAGCCAAACTTCCAAGAGCATTTTGTCAACGCGATGGGAATGCCCAATACCATTGATGAGTTTCCAAATTTATCAAAAATTGTGACCCTCCCAGAAAAAAAGGTCGGCAAAGCAGAAGACGGAGATGAGCAAGGTCGTGGCCGGCGTCGACGAAGAAGATAAACAATAAACAAGTAAGAAGGGTAGAATTGATCTGCCCTTCTTACTTTAAAGATTATCAAAAGGACTATCTATTTTTAAGTGACTACTCCTCGCCCTAAAGGACGAGGCTTCTTGTTTCTCAGGCTGCAACTGGCAGTGTGCCAGAATTACGCGAGCCTCCACAAGCAGAGACGGATAGCCCTTCCGCCTTTAGTTTCAGGATACCTTGCTGCCGAATATTGATGGCAGCGTTAATATCGCGGTCATGCTCTTGGTCGCAGGTCTGGCACGTCCATTGCCGCACCGACAGCGGCATAGCATCAACCTTAGTGCCGCAATCAGAACAGGTCTTACTGGATGCAAACCACTGGTCAATTTGCACGAGGTGCTTACCTGACCAAGCTGTTTTGTAGGTCAGCTTTCGGAGCAATTCGCCCCATGCCGCGTCAGCGATATGTTTGGCAAGCTTCCTATTCTTGAGCATGTTTTTGACTTTCAACGTCTCCACGCAGATTGCTTGATTTTCGTCAACCAGTCGTTTTGACAATTTATGTTGAAAGTCATTGCGCGTGTTGGCAGTTCTTTCGTGAGCCTTGGCAACAAGTACACGCGCCTTGTTGCGGTTTGCCGACCCTTTCTTCTTTCGTGACAGTGTTTTTTGCTTGCGGCGCAAATTGGCCGCCGCACGTTTCAAAATACGGGGGTTCTTTTGTTTTTCACCCGTGCTGGCAATCGCTAAATGCGTTATGCCCAAATCAATACCCGTCACCGCGTCCGCTTCAATCGTTTTTAAGAGGGCTGGAACCTCCAGCCCATCATCACACAAGATTGACGCATAGTACTTACCTGTTTGAGTGCGCGAGATGGTGACGGTCTTAATCTTACCTACAATCTCACGGTGCAGAACTGCTTTGACCGTGCCGACTTTGGGCAAGTACAGACTGACACCATTTACAATTTTGACCCGTTGCGGGTAGGACATGGCTTGTTTGCCGTGTTTGCTCTTAAAGCGGGGATAGCGGCCCTGTTTTCTAAAAAATCGCTTAAAGGCATCATCCAAATGCATCACCGATTGTTGCAAGGCTTGGCTATCGGCTTCCTTTAGCCAGCCTGTTTCTTCCGTGGCTTTCAGTTCAACGAGCTTGTCCAAGGTCTGGCGCTTGCTGATGCTTTCGCCGCGCTCTTTCCAAGCGGAGCTACGCCAGCCCAAAGTAAAATTATACGCCCACCGCATCGCGCCAAATTGAAAGGCAAACGCCTTCCTCTGGTCAACAGTGGGATACAATCGGACTTTGGTTGCCTTTAGCATATCTCGACTCTACCATTGGTCTATGGACAACTCAAATGAATATCGCACAGGAAGACATTGTGTTTTTGCGCTACACGTACACTTGGTATTTATTACCAAATACCGCAGAGATGTGCTGTCAGAACTGGCTATACAGGACTTGCGGCACATCTTTGCCAAGGTCTGCAACGACTTTGAGGCGCAACTCGTCGAGTGTGACGGGGAAGACGACCATGTGCATCTGCTTATCAATTATCCGCCCAAAATATCCCTCTCTAAGCTGGTCAACAGTCTCAAGGGTGTATCCAGTCGCCGTTTGCGAAGCTTTCGCCCTGAAATTACGGGTAGGTATCGCAAAGGTGTCCTTTGGTCGCCGTCTTATTTTGCCGCTTCATGTGGTGGTGCGCCGCTCGATATTATCCGCAAATATGTCGAAACGCAGCGAGCCAACAAAAAACCGCGCTAGCGCGGTTGCGCCTTATATCCCCGCCCTGAAGGACGAGGTTTTACGGCGCGTTCCGATTAAGATGTCACAGGCAAGGCATCAACGTCGCTCTTACTTATCTAAACAGTAAGGGGACACCTAAAGGAGGCAATGACTTATGCCTACGACAGAACAGTTAGAAAATCGTCTGGCTGAAGACAATATAACACACAGAACCTTTGGTATCAGTAGAAGTGCCTACGGGGGTGTTATTTCTTACCAATTAGAAAAACACGGATTTGATGGTGCATTGCGCATCATAAAGCAGCAAGTCCAAGCCCTGCAAACTACCCATTAAATATATAGACTATTGCGTAAATAATATTGTAGAGCGGACCTCTTGATGGGTTGCTCTTGATTTTATGGAACATTTCCAAACAAGAAAAATTTCTAATTTTGACCAATTTTTCGTTGTTGCAGTGTTTATTGATAATCCAACAAATGATACGGCGCAATTTTACAAGGGATTTTCCTTAAATACCTTTGCAAAACCCTCCCTTCCAACATTACTTTAGCACTGCTATCCCTCAGAGACTTAAAGTCGAGTTTGTATTTTTAAGCTTCTTGGGAAGTTTTAGCTACACGCACAACACACCGAAACCACTCATCAAAGAAACAACTCCAATACAACCTTACGAGTTACTTTTAAGTACTTTAGAGAACCCAAAATAATCACAAAGTTTAACTTAAAGATTACCTCTACCTACTTACCAAAATACAAACGAATACAACTCAAAGTTAACCAATTAACACATCGTTAACTATATAAAAGTATTCTGCTCAACAATATTTACCAAGGTGTTTAATACTTGTAGGCGTGTGATACATAAAAAATCAGAGACCTAAAGGATGTAGCACATGTTCTACTCATCATTGTTGTTGCCTGAATTTAATCACGTTACAGAAAATGAGCCCATTAGTTATTCGGTGATTACTTCTGCTTCCATTACAGGCAACCCCATCTCCTTCGCCAGTAATAATTTCTTTCTTTACACTGGGTATACTCCAGAAGAAGTTTACGGAAGTGATTGTAATTTTCTTCAAGGCCCCGAAACCGGCACAGAAGATGTACTGACTATTATCAGAGGGCTAAAAAGCCTACGCCCCTTTGAAAGCACCATTTTAAATTACAAAAAAGACGGCACCCCTTTTTGGTGCCAGCTGCAGATTACACCATTAAAGATTCATAATGGAAGGACCTTACGGTTCTCTGGCCACCAAACCCCTTTATGCGAAATTCACGATGGAGCCATGACTCCCATAACCCCCCTAATTTGAAGGAATTAACCTGGGGCAACAAACTTATCTAAGTGCTCGGAGTAGCAGGCTTATCCCTGCTCTCTGATGAATACATAAATTTCATCATTTGAAAGGTGATCTTGATAACCATATCCTGCAGCAGAAAAATCCTTAAGCCCTTCCGGGCGATCAATGCGCTCTTGAATCATATATCGAGACATCATCCCTCTTGCACGTTTAGCAGGAAAACTAATGATTTTAGCAACACCGTCTTTTACTTCTTTAAAGACAGGCGTGATAACTTTCCCCTTCAAATTACGAGGCCTAACCGCTTTGAAATATTCGTTAGAAGCGAGGTTAATCAAAATAGGCTCATTCATTTCGGCGAGCAATCTGCTCAACTCATTTGTAATTTGATCACCCCAAAAATCATAAAGGTCTTCACCGAGAGGATTGCGCAACTTAGTGCCCATCTCCAGGCGATAAGGCTGCATCAAATCCAGAGGGCGCAGCAATCCATAGAGGCCAGATAGGATGCGAAGGTGGTCTTGTGCGTAAGTAAGCTCTGCTTCCGTAAGTGTTTCCGCTTCCAAACCTACGTAAGTGTCCCCCTTAAAAGTATCGACAGCGGTTTTGGCATTATCCTCTGTGAATGGAAAAGAGAATGACCGATAACGTTGATAATTTAGATCGGCAAGATTATCACTAATACTCATCAGGCTCCGAAGGTCTGAACGAGACAGGTCCCTTGTTACATTAAGCAAATCTTTTATCTGGTCAGCAAACACCGGGAGTGACGTCGCCAACTCAACTTTAGCAACGCCTTCATCTAATTTCTTTGCCGGAGAGATAACAGCTAACATAACAACCTCAATTCCAATAAATTCATATAACTCTAAAGCTAAGAAATGAGCTCGTCGGAAACAAGGCCAATAACCGCTATTCAAAAAATAATTCTCTCATACAGCCAATGACCAATATGTGATTTTATCCGCTCTGCTCCCTGCATCATTTTTGTGATAGGCTTACCTAAATTTCAAACGGCTGAATCAAACGACAGAAAGAGCAAGCTATGCAGAGGATCAAAGTAACCTTTAAAAGCGACCAAGGTACAGATCTGGTTGGTGCGCTAGAACTACCTGATCAAAATCCTCTCGGGTATGCCCTGTTTGCTCACTGCTTTTCATGTGGAAAAGATATTCCAGCTGCAACGAGAATCAGCCGTAGCCTCGCAGAGAAAGGCTTTGCCGTATTGAGATTTGATTTTACAGGTCTAGGGGGCAGCAATGGGGACTTTGGCAATACAAATTTTTCTTCGAACGTCAAAGACTTGGTAGCAGCGGCTAACTTGCTTCGAGAGCAATACACAGCACCTGCGTTATTGATAGGACATAGTTTAGGTGGTGCCGCAGTGCTGGCAGCTGCGGAACAAATACCCGAAGCTGAAGCCGTGATCACAATTGGAGCGCCAAGCACACCCGATCATGTTACCCACTTATTATCCGAGCAAATCGAGACAATAGAAAAAGAGGGGATCGCCCCGGTAAAGCTCGGAAGCAGAACCTTTAATATCACCAAACAGTTTCTTACCGATATTTCTGCCCACAATATGAAAGATCATATCAAAAACTTAAAAAAGGCCCTCCTTGTCTTTCACTCCCCGGTTGATACCACTGTAGGAATTGATGAGGCCCGTGAAATTTTTCTCACAGCAAAACACCCTAAAAGTTTTGTATCCCTTGATCAGGCAGACCATCTATTAACTAACGCAGCTGATGCCGTATATGTGGGTCGAACAATCGCGGCCTGGGCAGAACGCTATATTTCTTTCCCCTACGCCCCAGTACAGGCTACACCACCTGCAAAAGGTCACATCATTGTCTCTGAAGAGAATAAAACCTTCCTTAGAAACATCCAAACCGATCATCACAGCTGGCTTGCTGATGAGCCTCTCGCCGTTGGTGGAGGCAACCAAGGCCCAGATCCATATGAAATGCTTTTAGCCGCTTTAGGTGCCTGTACATCCATGACCATAAGGATGTACGCAAACCACAAAAAATGGCCCCTTGATGACGTTAAAGTAGAACTATCCCACAACCGGGAACACAGCCAGGATTGCGCCGGCTGTGAAAAGAATGGCAACCAAATTGATGTTATGGAACGAAATATTGAACTTATCGGAGATCTAACCGATGACCAGAGACAGAGATTATTCCAAATTGCGGGAAAATGCCCCGTCCACCGGACCTTGGAAAATAAAATTGAGGTTAGAGATAAACTCGTAGAAGGTTGAGCTATTCAAACAAGAACTCTACAATAAACAGGTCTTAGCTCAATGCTTAAAAATTCAATTATCCCAAAGGATTTACAGGGCAACTATGACAATTGGCACTTTTCCCCGGCAGTTCAATGTGAAGGCTTTATATTCTTCTCGGGCTGCACAGGACGTCGACCAGATGGTACGATTGCTGATAACGTCGAGGACCAGGCGCGCCAAGTCTTTCTCACTATTGGGAAATCTATTCAAGAAGCAGAGATTACATTTGAACATATTGTTGAAATGACAACCTATCACGTTGGAATACAGAAAAGCCTCGAAGAGTTTATGCGAGTAAAGGATGAGTTCATAAAAGAGCCCTATCCCGCCTGGACTGCTATCGGCGTATCAGAACTTGCAGTAGCCGAAGCTGTTATTGAAATTCGCGTAATCGCTCGTCAACCAACAAAGTAACGATCATACCTCTTTACATTAAACACACGAAACGTATACGATACATATATAAATCATATATGGATTCGGAATATGGGTATCGTGAAGATTTCAGGTGAGATGCACGAAAAAACACGTGTTGCCAGCAAAGCGATGACACGGTCAATCAATGCACAGGCAGAACACTGGATGAAAGTCGGCTTGCTTGCAGAAACTCACCCTCATCTCTGTTACACTGATTTACTTGGCCTCATGCTAGACGAAGCAAGACAGCAAGAAACTGCAAACCATCAATCCACTCCTGCGCAATCACGAGACATCGCCTGAGTTTCGAGACATGTCCCCAATAATTAAAACTGGCGATGCCATTGAGAAAATGAGAACTGCTGGGGCCCTAACAGCTAAAGTACTTGAAGCTGTGAATGAGATCATAAAGCCCGGTATCTCAACCATGGAAATTAATAATTTCTGTGAGGATTACATTGTAAATACTCTCAATGCCTCTCCTGGAAGCAAAGGGCAATACGACTACCCCTATGCGATCAACACTTCACTTAATCATGTTATTTGCCACGGGCTTCCCTCAGACAAGGTAAGGATTAAAAACGGTGACATTTTTAATGTGGACTTAACCGTCTTAAAGGATGGTTATTACGGGGATAGCAGCAAGATGTTCACTGTCGGGGATATCAAACCTTTTGCCAAGAGACTAATCGAGGTTACACAAGAGTGCCTCTACACTGCTATCCAACGTGTAAAACCAGGTGTCACGCTCGGCGATATTGGCTGCACGATCCAGGAAATTGCAGAGAACAACAAATACTCAGTCGTTCGCGAGTTTTGTGGGCATGGTATAGGCTCCAAGATGCACGAGCCCCCCGAGGTTGCCCACTTTGGCTCTCCGGGCCAAGGCTTGGTTCTAAAAGAAGGAATGACCTTCACTATAGAACCCATGATCAATCTAGGTAAACCTGCCATACGACAACATCCAGATGGCTGGACGGTAACAACCAGAGATCGTCGCCTCTCCGCACAATGGGAGCATACAATTCTCGTTACCAAAACAGGTTATGATATTCTTACGTTTCGCGGAGATGAGGCCGAACTAATTTCAAAATGCACTTAGCTGAATAACCGCTCTAGAAGATAAAAAACATACCACTCGTCCTTCATGGCACCCAAATAAATGCACCGCATTCTTTATAAAAACAAAAAACCTTGAAGCATTCCCCATAAACTTCAATGTATTAAGCAACTTCATCAGTTTCCATTACATTGTATCGTAATATAAAATTCATTCGTGAATTTCTTAATATCTTTTTGATTTTCTCGGCCTCCTCCTTTACCTTTACCACACTACAAACGAGAAAATTATTCGTCTCTATTTCCTTATTCGTATATAGCCGTGTACGATTTTACGGGAAATATGGATAGGCGATACCTATATATACGTACAGTAGACACATTTAGGGGGTACTCAACAATTGGCCAATTTTGAAACTGCAATTCAGAAAACTCAATCTGAAGTAGAGAACGCTCAAGCCAAGATAAACGAACTCACCAGCCGAATGGAGACTGCCCAGTCAAAAATGAAGCAAGGGGGGGATATTTCAATCGATATTGAAAATGCCACTCTGGATGACGTTCATGCTCATAGTGATTCAATGAATGCCAACATTGCAGATCTGATCATGGGTCTGGATGATGTGACCGCTGGCTTTTCAAAAGACTTCGATGCAATGCGTCAGAAAACCGCGTGGGAAAGTATCATAGGTTTTCTATCTTCGGCCAAAGCAGATTCCATGCGTGAAGAACGCATCCGCGCTGCTTCCATTGACGACAAACTACAAGACCTGATTGGTAAATCCGACGTTATTGTATCCTTGCTTCAGGGACAGTTGGCCGTACTGGAAGATCATAAGGTACGCGTTGAGAAGAACCTCTCAGAAACCTTGACCGAGCGCGAAGCGACAGTTGGCGAACTCGAAAGCTTAAAAGCCCGTATCCTTGCTATAGATCCAGATATTATTCAACTCGAAGGTAAGATATCCGTCGAACAGGATGCTGCGGCCCGTACCAAGTTGGAAAGTGAACTTGCTGAACTCAATGGTACTTACAACGAAATGGTGCAAGAAGAGCAAGTCAAGCTGGCAAAATCTCAAACCCTTGAGCGTTATATAGAAAAGGGTAAAACCTGGGTAGACAGTTTGCAGAATCAAGCAGCAACCCAAATGGTTCTGATCAACAAACTCCAGACCGATACCAAACAACGTGTCGTCCTTTATGATGCCCTGACAAAATCATTAAAAACAGCTCAACAGCAAGACGTTGCTCACCGGATTAACGAAATTGGCGTTGCAACAGATCAGGAAGCACAAACAGCTATGGCTGCTATCGGCTCTGCAACCAACCAACGCATGGCTGAGATGATGGAAAAGCACGAAGATCACATCGTCTTTGCCCGCAAGGTTTTGGAAGAAAAAGCCAAATCTGATGAACGTTTTGCGCGTCGCTTTGCTGGCATCGTGGAAAAGCACGACAAAAATCTATACGGCCAAAGTTAAGGTAAGAATTTGACCTTAAGAGAGGATCATTACCCTCTTCCCAATGCTGCGGCAACACGGCGATATTTTGCCAAGTTTGACCGCATCATTGGGCATATGAGGGATGTTGCTGCTGTGGCAACTGGGAATGGACGCCTGGCGCAATCCGAGCTAGAGATTGTCGAGGGCTACCTAATCTGCCTGTCTTCCACATTTTCAGCATTATCATACAAACACTTAATGGCAGGTCATATTTCCAATGCCCTGCCTCACGAATTGGAAATCGATCGTCAGGATTCCGGCTTTCCGGTTTATCGCGAGCTATTGCAGATGGCCAATGACTGCGTTCAGGCAGAGCACCATCTCGATACCCTGCCACCGAAGAAAAATTTAATCGAGGATATGACGAGTTATATTCTCAATGAATTAAAAATGCCGCGGCGACTTCAATTTGCAATGTCGCAAAGGCTTTATTACGAACACCTGCAAAATAGGGCTTTGTTCTGGGCACAAAACCATCCTCAAATTCGCTCACAACCCAATTCCCATAAACTCAGACGAAGTTACCTGGTACACTGGGCTATATTTGACAGCCAAACGAACCTGCCTGTCATCTACATCATGAAGCTCGAAGATTCTGGAAAGGCATTTTTGCAACATGATGAAGAGCGTTGGCCACGTATGCAAAGCCATTTACTCGCCCAGTCTCCAGCATCGTTAAAACTTCTGACCATAGCCAAGGGTTTTGACAAAGATTTTGATGATCTCCACCCAAAATCATTACAGCGGATCACCATAGGTCCAATGTATTCCCACGCTTTTACCCAACAAACGGGTCCCCTGAGAGAGGTTCTTGAAGAAGCCTCTGGTGAACCTGGATTAGATTGGTGCCTTGCGTGGACGATCGAGACACTCGTCTCCAAAGGGGTTGAGAAAAAGTCGACCGGCTTATTTGAAAAGGTTGAACAAGAGATCTTTGACCTGAACCAATATGCGAGGGACGAGGTTGAGACTGGCGCCACCGAGATGAACCGCTATCTCATCCTGCCCCAGCGTCCTTATCAAGTTCTGGAAGATCGCGATCCTCCTGGTTTACGTAACATAAGAAAATACGTAGTTGGCGCCGATGGGAAAGTCCTCAGCAGCCTTTGATACACCCCAGAAAACGAGACATTATTATGAGTACCTCGCAAAATTTGATGGAAATTCGTGAAGATCAAATCCGAAATAACTACGCTTCTGCTGAAGGTATGCTCGATGGATTTGACCACACACCCAGAATTGCAAAGCCAAGGGATGGCGCCAAACCAGCAACCACCGAACGCTCACCCGGGGTTGGTGTGCGGCGCAGGTTTAGATCAACCACACCAGGTCTGGCGACCAGATCCACGGCCCGCCCCGAAGGTGTACATCTTATCGACCGCATAGAAGCCGCTGATGAGAAAGACCCTCTCACAAGTCCAGCTCAGGCCGCACTCATGCAGGGTATGCGTCGGGCCTTGGCAACGGCTCATAGTGTCGCTGATTTATACGCCGATCAAACCGCTCTTTCAGAGCTAAAACGAGACAATCTTGAGGGAACATTAGATGCAACACGTAAAGTCGAGTTTTCAGAACTTCTCTCAGCTGCATCCCTAATTTCTCTTCAGGTTTTTGCAAGCATGACAACCTTTCTTCTCTCTTCCCATGTAGCCGAAGCTGGTGAGGGAGAATTGGATTTGGGTGAAGTAGAAGAAATTTTGACTGACAATCCACAGCTCGCATTACATGGCGTGCTATGGGAACTGGATCAAACTCTGGGTCTGGTGGCAACAGACGATGGTAAAGCAATCCGGGTTGTATCGATCTTTTGTGAAAAACTTATGGAGAAAGTCTCCTTAAAAGCTCAAAATGCCCCTCGTCTTGATAGCTTCAAGAATGTCAGTTATCGGGTGGAAGCTGACGATTTTCAGATCGACGGCTTCACACCTGCAAGCAAAAGCCGAAGCACACAGCTGATAATGACCTTTAAGAAACCCCATGAGGTCGTTGGCAATCACATCGCCAAATATCAAGCTATGAAGTTATCCAAGATGCTTATGGCCTATGATTTCGATCGTCATCTCAACCCCTTTGCAGAACTCGGTGGTTTTATCTTCACCTTCATGGGCGATGGTAAGCCGGGAACAGGTAAAACAACACTGATCCAAATGATGGCTGGACTGCTCAATGAATACTGTACCAATGCAGGCTATCCCTTCCGCTACGCCAATCTTTCAACGGATTCAATCGACAGCTATCAGGGTAAATCTGCTCAGAACGCCAAGGCCTTTATTCAGGGAGTGCTTGATCCACAGGTTATAGGTTTTGGTACCATTGATGATATTGATCAGATCGCAGGCAAACGTGGAGACAGACAGTCCTCTGCTGGCCAGCAGGAAATTACTGCCGTTCTTATGGAAAGCTTTGCGGGCGCGAATACTGTGGTAAGGGGAAACTGTACTTTTGGGATGTTCTCTAATTATCCTGAACAAGTTGATGATGCCTTGCGCCAGCGAGCAGGCGCAAGGTTCCTTGTCGATGGTCCACAGTCCAAAGATGATTACATAGATATTCTACACCTTCTCTTAGGCAAGCAGCATGAAATCCCATTGGGTGAACATGACCTTTATGCCGCTCAGGAAATCAACAAAGCAGTCGCGGCATCCTATGATGGTTACTCACGGCCTTCTGAAGCCCGATTGGTGTCTGTTTTTGATACGATACAAGAGAAAATCGGAGAATTAGACACCATCGCCAAACTTGGTTCTTACTTAAAAGCCATCCAAGAAGCTGATGAACGCTTCACCGGTCGCGCCATTAAAAATATAACCGATGCAGTTAAAGTACGTGCTATGGATTTTGAACTTCCTGATGAATGGATGGAAAAACCTGATTTATTTTTAACCAAAGACTATGACACCAAGAAAAATATGATTTCTGACCTCGCCAAGCCGATTACGGTTGATATGGTTATTCAAGAGGTAAACCGCTACGCCGATAGTGAGTTCAGATACTCAGGAAAATCAGATGAAGTTGCCATTGAGAACCAAGTTCGAGAAATGCAACGCCAAGCCGAAGCGCGCCGTCGATTTATAGCAACAACTGGAGAGCAAGGTTAAAACTCATGATGCGTCTGGTAGAACGTGGCTTGATGTATGGCAACCTCTTTGAGGTTGCTACTCCTGTGCTTGTCGAACGCTATAACGAGGCACTTGAAAGGCTTACGGGACGACGAACTTTATTGGACAGCTTCCACATTGATCTTTCAGGATTTGCTCCTGAAATCGCTGAAGAGTTTGAGGATGATCGATACCTCAACCCCCATGGCTGTAATCGTCAGTTCATTCTTCTTTCTGTGGAACAAAAACGTTCCCCATTGTTGAAGATGAATTTCTCAACTTCTCGATCGATCCTAAAACGATTTATTCATGAGAATGAAGCTGCTTTGTTCGCGCTCACATCACGTGATGCCGTGTTTGTGGAATTGATGAATTCAGTTTACCGAATTTCTAAAACCAAACACCTTTTGGACATTCGCAAAATCCGTATAGATGCAGACACCATAGATCGAACAATTGCCAAGGCAGATGAGCTCTCTGAACTCGTTGAACGTTTTCAGGTTGAGCCTGATGGTTGGTGGGATGATGAACTGGCATCCAAAATGATCGAACTTGCCCAAAGCACAGGGGACGTAAAAAGATACCCTGTCAAACTTGATAAAAATGAATTTCAGCAAGGAAATTTCCATACCAATCACTTTAATGGAGCTTATATTTTTCGAGATACAAAGCGACCATCCGTAATATGCAAACAGCCACAAGATGATTTCTCTGACTTCCCAATCGAAAACGTGCTCGATATGTCAAACAGGTCATCCATTGCGATGTTTCTTGAAGAAAACCAACTTGCTGAACCTCTGATAGATGCCAAAGACATCGATGCCGAAGAGATCATTCAACAGCGTCTTGATTTCATAATGGCAGAGCAGCTCGCGGCGGAAGATATAAAAGCAGACAAGTTATCACGCCATGAACTACGCTCATTAGCTCTCAGAACCAAAGAAAGCCTTCCAGAAGAATTTGATGGTCTCAATGACCTTCTCCGTTGGCTCGAACAAGGTGGGCGCAAGCCAAAACTGACACCAGAGCATCCTGCCTATTTTTATAGCTTGAGGGCCAAATTCCATCCTGATCGTGATCTGGTAAACATGCTGCTGGCAGAGCTCATGCCCCAAGACATCCTTCAGCTTTTTATTTGCCATAAAGAAGCATTTTATGCAGCCTACTCAAAATGGAATGAGACAAAACGCACCTACGTCGCAGAGTTCCTGGCTGAGGAATATGTTACTGACAAAGCCAAAGCGAGACGTGCTCTTTTTGGAGACGATAGCCCTGCGGCTCTTAAAGAGCTCCATGACAAGCGACAACGTGAAGCCCCTCCCAAACAGCCTTGGGGTAAATACCCTGTAAAAAGAGATGACAAATCCAGAGTGAAGAAGCCAACTCGGAAGAAAACAAAAGGCCCTTGGGGAGGAACCCTTTAAATGCTGTTCTGGCTGTTTCGACTTGTCCTTATCTTTGGCATTCTAACCATCATATATATCGCGTTGTCTTTTTATTACAGATGGGACAAAAAAAGAGAGCTTACAGCCGAATACGATGCCAATCCTCCAAAAGATCATAACCAGGAAGATCTTAAACAGGAACAATACATAGCCGAAGGTATCTCAAAGTATGATCAATCTTTAAAAAAGAAACTCTTGCTCGGTGTATATATTGTCCCTCTGTTCATCGTTTTCGGTCTTTTATTTATTGCAAACTTTATGTGAGTAGCGAATGCAAATCGTTAAATGGGCCGCTGGCCTCATGCTTGTTATTCTTTTAGGGGGCTTCCTGCACTACAATCTGCCCGGGCAGGATATTGTTCGTGTTGTTGGTACCGACGTAAAACGAATGGACACCTTTGGCCTTTTTGATACCGAGGCCCCCAAAACCAATCCTGAGCGAACCCGTGATGTCCGCTTTGTGAATACTGCCTGGCCTGATGCAACGCCTCGCGTTTACAGGAATGAAGACACCGATTGGCATTGGCCGCCTTACCTAAAGTTCGATTCAGGTAATTTACAGGCACAATCCCAGGCCTGGGTCTCAACAGAAGCTGACCCCATATGGGTTGTTGTCACCCACTATGGCTGGCGCATTCCCATCCTATCCCTATTTCCCAACGCCGTGGATATAAGACGTGCAGAAGGCCCCACCGAGCTAATCATTCCTTGGTTTAATATCTTCTTTTTCGTCTCGTTCGGTATCCTTGGCTTTATGATATGGAACTTTCTTACCAAGATAAAACGGAGACATATTGATCCCGCACTAGAAGATGTTTCTGAGGTAGTAAGTGATATCTCTTCATCTGCAGAAGCCGCGAGTGAGAAAACCCGACAAACTGGCAACAAATTTGGCCGCTGGATTGACACTTGGCGCCCGAAACACAAACGTAAATATAAATAAGAAAGCGCCCGGATATTATTTTCTCTACCCGAGGCGTTTTCCCATGCTTACCCGCGGTTCAATAGCAAATCCAAGACTTTGATAGAGCGCCACCGCGCCCTCATTACCATCGCGCACCTGAAGGTTAAGCTTGTTACACCCGAGTTTAGCCAATTCTTTTTCCGCAAAATTTAGTAAACTCGTCGCGATCCCCTTACGCCGGTGTGCTGGGCTGACAACGACACCATAGATCCACCCCCGGTGACCATCATAGCCTGCCATGGTTGTTCCCACGACTTCTCCGCCCTCTTCTGCAATATAAAGAAGCCCGGGTTGAAATTCTTCCTTTTGCCTCAGCGCCAAGGCTGGATCATTCCAGGGTGAAGGATTGGGTTCATCTTCTTGCCAAAGATTGATGACCCCGGCTTTATCCTGTTCAAGGTAATGTCTGATTTTCATTTTAAATCCCCCGACTAGACACAATTAAATATCACTTCTGTCGCAAGTCGCAGATTTTGTCAAAAATGACGGTTTCCAGCTTGCCTAGGACAAAAAAAATGGTCTAGGCTCACTTTGTCTTTCGCTAAAGGATTTCCTTCAGGGAGAGATATGTGCATTTAGGCGCTTGTTCTCAGGGCAGGGTGAAATTCCCGACCGGCGGTAACTATCGAAAGCCAAAAGCTAACGACAGAAGCCCGCGAGCGCCCTTAGTGATTGGGGAACCTGACATAAGGTTCTTCAAATTAGTAAGGGGTCAGCAGATCTGGTGAAACTCCAGAGCCGACGGTAACAGTCCGGATGGGAGAGGATAGGCAAGAACAATTCAGGTTAACCACCTGTAGGGTTCTGGCGCGTGCGTGTGTAATTGGCTCATGAAAAAGCCAAACCATACGTCCTTTCTGAACACGCCCTGATTCTGGTTACGCCGCTTTTTTGGAGTGACAACCATGAATCAGATCGCAAACGATCACACACACCAGTCTTTACTGGCCCAATTCGGAACACCTATTGACCGTGTTGAAAAGGCCCTCGCATCTATGCGAGCAGGTAAAGGCGTTCTCGTCGTAGATGACGAGAGCCGCGAAAATGAAGGCGATCTCATATTTCCGGCAGAAACACTTACCAACGAGCAGATGGCAATGCTTATCCGCGAATGCAGTGGTATTGTCTGCCTCTGTATGACAGATGAAAAATTGCGTTCTCTCGATCTCCCCCAGATGGTCAGTGACAACAACTCTTCCATGGGCACCGGTTTTACTGTCACGATTGAGGCTAAGGTTGGTGTCACAACTGGAGTTTCAGCGGCTGATCGAGTTACCACGGTTAAAACCGCCATCGCAGATGACTGCGCACCAGATGATCTCGCTCGACCAGGTCACGTCTTCCCTCTCCGCGCAATGGCAGGCGGCGTTCTCACACGCCAGGGTCACACAGAAGCCACTTGTGATCTCTCCGCCATGGCGGGCTGGAAACCAGCAGGTGTTCTCTGTGAAATAACAAATCCCGACGGCACCATGGCCCGGTTGCCCGAAATCATTGCCTTCGGCCAAAAACATGACCTTCCCGTTGTGGCGATTGAGGATATTATTCTTTATCGCCAGAAAACAGAGATCACGACTGAGCAGGAAGTTCTCGCAAGTTAAGACCGTAAAGTATCTATAAAAAAGGCCCCAGATTCTGGGGCCTTTTTAGTTTTCCGAATACAAAAGCAAGAAATGGATAGA
The DNA here is from genome assembly GCF_965205715.1 of Kiloniella sp. GTDB lineage: Bacteria > Pseudomonadota > Alphaproteobacteria > Kiloniellales > Kiloniellaceae > Kiloniella. The sequence goes on from NZ_CBDBHW010000006.1 coordinate 379,378, forward strand.
AGCAACTCACCAATTTCTGGTTTTCTCTTATCAGCAAATAAATGGAGAAGATCATGACAAAATCACACAACACACAAATTCGTTTTCTTGGCATTCCAAGTGAGCACGCCCAACAATTACAAAATGGCGGATCAGATGAAAACGGGCAACTTCCAGAACGCATGACATCAGATGGATCCGGTTTTCCCTGTCGCCACTGCCTCAAGGAGATTGCAGACAAAGACGAACTCCTGATTCTTTCCTATCGTCCTTTTGAGAAAAAACAACCCTATGCAGAAGCAGGACCAATTTTCATTCACAGCGAAAGTTGCATAAGCCACTTGGATAACGGAGAAATTCCCAACAACATTCTTTCGCAGGGAAATACATTAATTCGAGGATATAGCGAGGATAACCGGATTGTTTATGGCACAGGAAAAATAGTGAAATCAGAAACCGTTAAACAAGAAGCAATCAAAATGTTTGCCTCTGATAAAATTGCCTACATTCACGCCCGTTCAGCTACAAACAATTGCTTCACCTGTCGGATAGAACGAGCTTAATCATTCTTACGTGAATTTTGTCAGGAAGAATAAAACGCAAAAATAAAGCCCTGTAATTATTACAGGGCTTTATTTGGTAAGTGATCCGTTCGTTTATTGCACGAGAACCCAACCGCCTTGCGGTTTTCTCGGCAACATCGAATCAATATCTGCATCTTTTGAGAGGTGGAAATCAGTGGCTGAAAGAACCCGACCATCTCCCGCCCGAAGAAGTCGAAGATTTACGAAAACGCTTTTCTCCCCAACAGAATAAGTTCCGGTTAGGATGGCCTGCGCATCTTGACGTCCTGCCAAAAATGCAAGGTCTCTCGAAAGCATTAATTCTCCCTGATGAGGCCTAACGGCTAAAGAATCACGCATTTTCACCTCTGAAACACTGTAACCGAGTTGTGCCATACGGCCTGAAAGCTGTTCACTAATCGTGCGACCAAGAGTCGAACTTGTTTCAAGCGCATCAACATCAACAATGGAAGCCACAAGAACTGATGCTTTTCTATCTAAAGCTTGATTGGAGGAATAAACCAATGTATCCGCAGCATTATAAACTTTAGGTAGAAGCTCCTCAGCGCTCGCAGAGTTTACTGCGGGAACAGGATCGCTATACAAATTATATGAATCTGGAGCACAGGCAGAAAGCCCGCATAAAATCACAGTAGAAACGAAAACACTCTTAATCATCAATTTTCTCCTCTACTGTGTCACAATTGCGATGGATCGAACGGGTAATTTTTCTTCTTCACCTGTCGATGTTGTCCTTATAGGACGTTCAGAAGGGAACCTTGTCATATACAATGACAATTCCTCTGGACGAATATATACCACTTCAGACTTTTGATGAAGAAGCTCAGAACCATGTGCAACCGATGTGGTCAAAACCATCTCTGCGTCGGTAACTGCGCCAAAATCTATCAGCCCCTGGACAAGCTCCATTACGGCTAATCCAGCACCAATCGTGGTGACAGTTCCCCAACTACCATACTCTTCTATACCAATAGCGGTCGCGAGACCAAATACAGATTCAGGAGAAGCAGGTAAGCGGTAGCCTTCATCGTCATAAAAGAAACTTTGCACCTGATAATTAACGATAATAGCACCTTTGGGAGAGGTTACGACAGGTACGCCTTTCGCCAAGAGTTTATCTTCAAGAATTCGTTTGAATGCACGGCTGAAAGGCATATCAACCGGACCGGGTTGAACGTAGAAGGGTTTTGAAGAACCATAACTAATGGGCTCTTCTTTCTTTCCATCAGATGATGGAGGAGAAACATCCATAACTGGGGCAACATCAAAATCTGGTGTTGCTGAAAGGTCCCTTACGACCCGGGTTGCGGCTCTATCACCAAGAAGCCCCCAATCGTTCCACCCGAGTGCCTTATATTGACTGTGTGTTGTTTGTGGTTCTTGGTCTCGTTTGACCCAAGGTTTACCGCAAGCTGATAGGGCCACACTAGCAAGGGCCAGAATTATTACGGCTGGCTTCAGCATGAAGCATCTCCAATCACAGGTTCAACAAATGGTTAGATATGAGTATTTATACCCAACGCCTATAACCTGTTTATAGGAAAACTCTTTCAGTACCGTTAATTTTTTCTAAAGGCGTATATATAGCTTTTCAACTGAGGGTTAAGCAATTTTTTCAATTAACTCCACCTTCAGGAACCCAGCCGCTTTGCCATTGTGTCAAAGGAGATACAGTCGCACTTTCTCCGTTCTTAAAAAATGAACTATCAACGGACCATAAGACTACCTCTTCTGACTTGTCCCCATCAACCTGCTCAAGTACTGCCGTAGCATGAAGGATATTTCCACTCACCCAACTACGTAAAATTGGCTGGCGAAGTTCGTGATATCTAATAAGTCCATCACGCTGAAGCAGGCTGATAAAATTGCTCGCATTAACCGCTTCATCAATACAATCGAGTTGACGCCTACCAACGTCACTCAGAAAAGTTCCGGCTTTATCAATGGATGTACCGTTTTGATCCCCTGCGATAAATTCAATTCGACCCACTGCAATCGCTATAGCTTCACGTTCAGAAGAAGGGGTTAGCTCTTTTCCTTTAAAGAGAGATTGAATTTCACTCCACTGACTTTCATCGATGGAGATCGTTCCTTTTCTTTTACACCCATGCCCAAAGCAATATCCAACTTGATCTGTGGAGTAACTTGTTGAGAGGTGAGACAATGCGCTCTCTGAAGGTTTAGTCACACTACATCCTGCTAACATCATAGAGAATATGGCAGTAGATATTAGAAGACTTTTTGACACAGAAAACTCCAAAGTAAGGAACAAATACAAAACGAAAATTTAACGGCAGAAATGCCACCTTGAACTGGTTATTGCAACCTTTGAAAGTAATGTCGATGTAGTAGAAGTAACTTTGTTGTGTTTATCACTCCATGTTAGCCCAAATAAACTGGCAAAAACCTAGACAGGTCAGATTAGATAAGCTACCAGCAATTCAATTACCTGATTATTGCCACCCGTTGGTGCCCCATAAGGAGAAAACCATGAGCCAGTTGCAAATTCCTGCCGAGATTCCGGTTCACGATGATAATCGAGATCTTATGAACGCATTGCTTATGATTGCTCAGCGTGCTGGTAACATTATCATGGAAATTTACAATCGCCCCGAAGGCATTGAGGTCGAAAAGAAAACAGACTCTTCTCCTGTAACCGAGGCGGATAAAGCAGCAGAAGCCTTTATACTCGGCGCATTGAACACTCTGACCCCAGACATACCCGTTGTATCAGAGGAAGCAGCCTCTGAGGGAGAAATTCCTGACTTGGGTGCCGATCCAGATCATAGTTTGTTCTGGCTCGTTGATCCAGTTGACGGCACGAAAGAATTTATCAACAAAAACGGTGAATTCACTGTCAATATTGGCTTAATTGAAAATGGTGTTCCCGTAGCAGGTGTCGTTCATGCACCTGCAAAGGGTTTAACATGGGTTTCTGCCGAAATTTGCGTTTTCTTTGAAGAAGGTTACGAACCTATTGTTGCTCAAGTTCGTCAGATCCCCGAAGAAGGAGCAACTGTCGTTTCAAGCCGACGTCATGGTGACAATACCGATCTAAAAGCCTTTTTGGATACTCGGAAAGTATTTGAACAAATTGGAGCAGGTTCTTCTCTTAAAATCTGCCTGATAGCTGCAGGGCGAGCAGATCTCTATCCACGCTTTGGACCGACAATGGAATGGGACACAGCAGCAGCACATGCGGTTTTACTCGCTGCAGGCGGTCACTTAAGCGATGCCGATGGTGATCCCCTGACCTACGGAAAATTTGATTTCCGTAACCCATACTTCGTAGCTGAAGGCGAACATCTTGATGCTGGCTTTGATCTTGATGACGATGAAGAAGATAGCGATGAGGATCTATAGCTCATAGATCCAACCATCAGGTCGGGAAACAATTAAAATGCCACTAGCATTATCCGGGAAATATCCAAACGTAATTACTGCGGATCAACGTGGAATTGATCATGCCTGTGATATATTACGTTCTGGTGGACTAGTGGCGTTTCCAACAGAAACGGTTTACGGGTTGGGTGCGGATGCGACAAAATCAATGGCATGCGCGTCGATCTACGAAGCCAAAGGGCGGCCAAGCTTTAATCCCTTAATTGTTCATTTCCCAAATCAAGAAGAGGTCGAAAAACGTGTTGTTTTCCCTGACCTAGCCATAAAGTTATCGCAAAATTTTTGGCCCGGGCCAATGACCCTGGTGTTACCCAGAAAACAAGATTGTGATATTGCAGATCTTTGTTCTGCTGGCCTCAATAGCCTTGCGGTTCGCGTCCCAGGCCACCCAATCGCACACGAACTGCTTAAGAGATCAAAACTACCCTTGGCTGCTCCCAGTGCGAACGCATCAGGAAAGATCAGCCCAACGACTGCAGAACACGTGGTAAACTCTTTGGGTAATCGTGTTTCTTGTATACTCGAAGGATCGGCCTGTTCAGTGGGCCTGGAATCAACCGTCATCGATTTGACTGGTGACACCCCCATACTTCTGCGTCCTGGCAGCCTTACCAAAGCAGAAATTGAAGCAGTCATTGGCCCTATCGAGCTCGGCCAATCTCTTATGGAAAGCAAAGCGGAAAAAGAGCCCCCCCCAGCAAGTGAATTGAAATCACCTGGTTTGCTCAAAAGTCATTACGCCCCAAGCCTGCCGTTACGTTTAAACGCAACATCCGTTCGTTCAGATGAAGCTCTTCTCGCCTTTGGGTCAAGTCCATTAGTGGGCGCAGCCATCACCCGAAATCTTAGTACATCAGCTGATCTGAAAGAAGCTGCAGCCAACCTTTTTGCAGCTTTACACGACTTAGATGCTCAAGGTGAAATTACTGAAGGCAAACAACTCAAGGGAATAGCCGCCATGCCTATCCCCACGGAGGGTCTCGGCTTAGCAATCAACGATCGTTTAAAGCGAGCTGCTGCTCCTCGTTAATTTTGCGAATTTAACTCTTATGCCTTGAATACATTGAGCTCATTTAAAGCTTTATTCAGCAGGGCAGGATCAGTGAATTGGATCGCCTGAAATCCGAGATCTTTTGCGATCATGACATTATCACTGCGATCATCAATAAAAAGACACTCTTCCGCAATGAGTGAAAAATCGTTTAGAAGCCTGTGATATATTCTTGGATCGGGTTTGGCTAATTTGACCTGTCCAGAAACAGTAATCCCCTTAAACCTCCGCATAAAAGGAAACTCCTCAGCATACTTAAAGGTTTCCGCAGACCAATTTGTAAGGCCGTAAAGTGGGGTTCCCTGTTGATACAGACACTCCAAAATCTTAACTGTCCCCTCAATCTCACCTCCAAGGGTTTCAGGCCAACGTGTTAAGATGGCTTCTAAAGGCTCATGATAATGTGGGAACTTATTTTGAAGCTCCGCAATGACATCATGAAAAGCTTCACCAGCATCTAATCTATGGTTAGCTTCAAAAGTAAAAGCTTCGCTTAAGAAAGTTTCCATTTCATTGGGGTCATCAAATATGGATCTGTAGAGATGTCTAATCTCCCAATCGATAAGCACTCCACCAAAATCAAACACAACATTTTTAATCATAAAATCCTCAATAAAATAATTTTCTATTATACACCTCAGTTGAGACTTCTGATACCCAACCATATTTTACTGCACCCAAAAGATTGTGATTCCCTCTGGCGCCCAACATGAAAAGCGATTTAAATTAGAGTTATTAATAGTCCGCCGTTCTACCATCATGAGAAATTCTGTCAAAAAGATGACCAAACCTGAAATTAGATCACCATTATCCGATAGCTTTCTCTCTGCTTTGAAACAAATAGTTTCGGCAAAAGGCATAATTACTGAACAAAGAGAAATACTGCCTTATATAACCGAACAGCGTGGGCGTTTTGTCGGCGAGACATCTTGTGTTGTAAAACCAGGAACAACAGATGAAGTTGCCTCCATTGTTAAGCTTTGTGCAGATAACAATATAGCGATCGTTCCACAGGGTGGAAATACAGGGCTGGTAAGTGGCGGCATCCCCTTTGCCGAAGACAAGGCCATTATCCTGAATCTAAGCCGTATGAATGAGATCAGAAATCTTGACCCCATCAACAATACCATGACTGTAGAGGCGGGATGCATTCTCCAAACCATACAAGAACATGCCGCAAACAATGATCGCCTATTCCCCCTCTCCCTCGGTGCGGAAGGTACTTGTGAAATCGGTGGTAACATTGCCTCTAACGCAGGTGGGATTAACGTCATCCGCTATGGGAATACGCGCGCCCTTGTCTTAGGTTTGGAGATTGTCACCCCAACGGGAGAAATTTGGGACGGCCTAAGAGCCCTGAGAAAAGACAATACAGGTTACGACCTCAAGCAGCTTTATATCGGCTCGGAAGGAACTCTTGGGGTTATTACGGCTGCAGTATTAAAACTCTTCCCAAGCCCTAAAGAACAACAAACTGCCTTTCTCGCACTCAACAGCCTAGATGACGCTCTTCCCCTACTCAATATGGCGCAATCCATGATCGGCGATGCCCTGACTTCGTTTGAACTCATCCCCCGGATTGGCATCGACTTTTCCCTCAAACACGGACACGGTGTTATTGACCCCATTGAGGGAGAATACGAGTGGTATATATTAATGGAAGCAAGTGCTGGAACAAATAACTCAGCCCTTCCCGATTTGTTTGATAGCTATATGGAAAAGGCCTTTGAGGAGGAATGGGTCGTTGATGGCGTTTTAGCGCAAAGTAAAGCGCAGTCGGATAGTTTTTGGCTAATTCGGGAAAACGTTACTCTTTGCCAAAAACCGGAAGGTGGGTCGATTAAACACGACATTGCCGTCCCCGTCTCATCAATCCCTACATTCATTACAAGAGCCAATGCCGCTGTAGAGAAACTGATCCCCGGTATCCGCCCTCATCCCTTTGGCCATGTAGGTGACGGCAACATTCACTACAATTTGTCGCAACCAATTGGCATGGATAAGCAAGAATACCTCGACCGTTGGGAGGAAGTGAACCGTGTAGTTCATGACATTGTCATTGATCTCAAGGGCTCAATTTCAGCAGAACATGGTGTTGGCCGCGTAAAAATAGACGAAAATGCACACTATAAATCTTCCATAGAAATCAAATTGATGCAGCAAATTAAGCGAAGCTTTGATCCGCAAAATATTATGAACCCTGGCAAACTCATTCCCCGGTAGATCCGAAGGTAAACATTCCAAGGCCAATGTATAATGCGCATAAGAAACTATACCCTTGATGATGGCCCCGTCCTCTTGAAGTTGTTTCACGATACCGTTCGCAACATAAACATTCGAGACTACACACAAAATCAAGTTGAAGTTTGGGCGCCGGGAAATTTCGATTTAGTCCGTTGGAGCAACCGTGTAAAAAATTACAAGATATTCGTTGCCGAAGACGATAAAGGCATCGCTGGATTTGCTGAACTCGATACAAACGGATACATCGATTGCTTTTATGTCCATCACGAACGCCAGGGACAAGGCGTTGGGAAAATGTTAATTGCGAGTATCGAAAAAGAAGCCCTCGACCAAAATACTCCTCTTTTGTTCGCAGATGTAAGCATCACGGCGCGTACTTTTTTTGAACGTTTTGAATTTACTACGATCCAAGAACAAGAGATCGAACGAAAGGGTGAAACACTCACCAATTTTCGAATGGAAAAGCGGCTATAAATTTCAATAAATGCTTATTGTTCCTTCACACAAACCTTAATAACAAAGAAGTGAAATTTTCTTTGCATTTATTGTCAGTCAATTAATCTCTTTTCCCAATAATAATTCCTGCGTTTAAAGATTGGCTCACCGTCTGGGCCAAGATGTCCATTCCCCCTACTCACGGATTATTAGTTATGTTCCGCTTTTTTAGTGATCAGAAAATTCGCACACGAATTATCTCTTGCTTGTTTCTCCCCATTCTAGCGCTAATTGTACTATCCAGCTTTGCACTTCTAAATGAGCAAAAAGCGGTAAATAACTCTCTAAAAATTGAAGCCTTAGCTATTCTCGCTCCTAACTTGAGCAATCTGGTCCATGAACTTCAGCAAGAAAGAGATACAGCTGCCAGCTATACAAACAACAAAGGTAAACAGTTTGAGAGTGAGTTAAAAAGCCAGTGGAAAAAAACCGATGCTCTCCTTACAAATTACGAAACCAACATGCAAGCTTTCAACGTCTCTGCTTATGGCGAAGCTTTTATCAAAAAAGTCGATAACATCGAAAAATCGCTTAACGAACTGAATAGAGTAAGAAAAGAGAGCCTATCCCTATCAATTAAGAGAAATGATCTGATCTCTTTCTATCGGCGATTAATTACACGTCTCCTTACCACAGTGGAGGTGATGGCCGTATTAAGTGATGACGCACCTATAACCCGGACAATAGCCGCTTATACGTCCTTCCTTCAGGCAAAAGAACGTGCCAGTCGAGAAAGAGAATCCGGGGCAAATGGATTTAAATCAGGCACCTTTTCCCCTGCCCTTTATCGTAGTTTTGTTCAGATGATTGCCTCTCAATCAGCATACTTGAACGATGCAGGAAAGTTCGCCAGTCCCGCTGAATTTGAATACTTTAACAAAACCATATCCGGACCTGTCATCAAAGAAGTCAACCGAATGAGATCAGTTGCTTTCAAAAGTCTCATAAGCAACACGGTTGGCGACGTAACCGAGGTGCAGTGGTTTGAAAAAAGTACGGCAAGAATTGAGCTTTTAAAACTGATGGAAGATCGTTTTGTAAGTGATCTCATTGAGCTGGCTGATACAACACGTTCCGATCAAGAAACACGTTTTGCTATTATCCTTGTAACCTTGCTGGTCCTCCTGACGCTGACAGTGATTATTGTTCTTTTCACCGTGCGAGGGATTGTCGGCCCAATTTCGGAACTCACCGGAGTTATGAGAAAACTCGCAAGCGGAGATCATACCGTTGAAATTACCGGCACAGACAAGAAAAAATTTGAAATTTCTGAAATGTCCCGTGCTGTTTCAATCTTCAAAGAAAATGCTCTACGTAATACTGAACTTGAACTTGGGGAGGCAGAAAATAGAAAACGCCGTGAAGAACGTACCCATAGCATTGAAAACTTGATTGGCAGTTTTGACACCACAATTAACCAGACACTTGCTGATTTGGCCGGATTGTCAAATAATCTGGCAACCTCGGCAAAAACAATGTCAGCAACGGCGAGTTCTGCGACTGAGGATACCTCTGCTGCCGAAGTATCAACGGAGAATGCTGCCAACAACGTAGATACTATGGCAGGCGCAGCTCAAGAACTTGTTAGTTCAATCAATGAAATTTCCAACCAAGTATCTCAAGCCAAGCAAACAGCTTTAGAAACCGTCGATGCAGCAAAGGAATCAACAGCGACCTTGCGTGGTTTATCTGATTCGGCACAAAACATTGGCGAAGTAATCAAACTAATTCAGGAGATTGCAGAGCAAACTAACCTTCTAGCCCTTAATGCGACCATAGAGGCTGCCCGTGCAGGAGAGGCAGGCAAAGGGTTTTCAGTTGTCGCCAACGAAGTTAAAAACCTTGCGAACCAAACCGCCAAGGCAACTGAAGAAATTTCGACACAAGTAACTGACATACAAAACACAACTGAAGCAGCCGTACAAACGAACGAGTCCGTAGCCCAACAAATCGATCAGATATCAGAAGTCTCTACAGCCATTGCCGCCGCTGTAGAAGAACAATCCGCCGCAACATCGGAAATCACGCGCAACGCACAGCTTGCGGCTCAAGGGACATCAGATGTCAGTGGTAATATCAAGCGGGTTAAAAGCTCAACGGATGATACCGGTATAGCTGCAGGAAGTGTTTTAGAGCTTTCAGGGGTTCTCCAGGCAAAAGCTGATGACCTCCGCGGTGATGTCAGCCAATTTCTCGATGGTGTTCGATCTGCCTAAAGAAAAAGCCCCGGACAAAATCCGGGGCTTTCATTCTTCAGAAAAAAGTCAGAAACTTATTTCATAGTCGGCATCATAAATTCTGCCCCACTACGGATCCCTGTTGGCCAGCGGGTTGTTACCGTTTTTAGACGGGTATAGAAGCGAATACCTTCTGGTCCGTGCATGGAATGGTCACCAAACAGGGACCGCTTCCAGCCACCAAATGAATGGAAAGCCATAGGCACAGGGATTGGCACATTAACACCAACCATACCAATCTGAATTTTATGAGAGAACTCACGTGCGGAATCTCCGTCACGCGTAAAGATCGCAGTACCATTTCCATATTCATGATCGTTGATCAGCTTAACGGCTTGGTCAAAAGTATCGACACGGACAATTGCGAGAACCGGACCAAAGATCTCTTCTTTATAGATACTCATATCAGAAGTTACGTTATCGAACAGGCAGCCACCGATGAAGTATCCGTCTTCCAGGCCTTCTGGCTTTTTACCGCGGCCATCTACGACAAGTTTTGCACCTTCATTCACACCAGCATCGACAAAGCCTGTCACCTTGGCTAGGTGTTCAGCTGAAATAAGGGCGCCCATCTCCGCATCAGCAACTTCGTAATGAGCGACTTTGAGACCTTCGACCTTAGGTGCCAATTTCTCAATAAGAGTATCAGCCGCTTCATCGCCAACAGCAACCGCCACTGAGATTGCCATACAGCGTTCTCCAGCTGATCCATAAGCTGCCCCCATCAGAGCATCTACAGCTTGGTCCATATCGGCATCTGGCATAACCACCATGTGATTTTTAGCGCCACCAAGAGCCTGAACACGCTTACCGTTAGCCGTACCGGTTTTGTATACGTACTCTGCAATAGGTGTAGAGCCAACAAAACTAACTGCTTTTACTCTTTCATCTTCCAATAAGGTATCTACGGCTTCTTTGTCACCATTAACAACGTTAAGCACACCATCAGGAAGGCCAGCTTCTTTCAACAACTCTGCAAGGCGTAAAGGACAGGACGGATCTTTTTCTGAAGGCTTTAGAATAAATGTATTTCCGCAGGCTATAGAGATCGGGAACATCCACATCGGTACCATAGCCGGGAAGTTAAAAGGTGTGATGCCAGCACAGACACCTACGGGTTGGCGGGCCGAATGGCTATCTACACCAGTGCCAACATTTTCACTGTGCTCGCCTTTCAGTAGATGAGGAATACCACAGGCAAACTCAACGACTTCAAGACCACGGGTGATAGACCCCATAGCGTCACTAATAACTTTACCATGTTCTGCACTGACCATAGCCGCCAGCTCATCCATATTCTTTTCAATTAATTCTTTGAATTTGAACATAACACGAGCTCTTCGAAGAGGAGGTGTCGCCGACCATGCTGGTAATGCAGCCTCTGCTATCGCAATTGCCTCACGCATCTCGTCAGCGGATGCTAAAGCAACTTCACCAGTTACCCGTCCCAAGGCAGGGTTATGAATTTTCGCGGTACGACCGCTTTGTCCTGCAACGATCTGGCCGTTGATAAAGTGTCCAATCTGTTGGCTCATGAGCCTGCTCCTAATAGGGTTATATATAGCAACTACGCGGTTTTTAATAAGCCGAGATCTGATTAACCGAGCCTCAGCCCTCTTAATAGTGGATATAAATGCTTTTGGCATCTCAGCAGTTTCTCTGATTATTTAAGGGAGATGACGCTTTTTCTCATATATCCAATTTTACCTATTTACTATATCCAGTAATCATGAATACGAGATCTGTACTTAACTTGTGGTAATGTCGATTACCGCACATTGGAATTCGTATTCAGCATTAATAATATTTGGAATGTTTATTTCAAATAAATGTAACACAGGGAAATAATGACAGATAATCTGTTCATACTGGATCGGGACAGTTCAGAATCTCTTCAACTACAAATTAGACGCCAATTTGTAGCTGCCATATTGGGCGGAACCCTTCCTTCTGGTGCAGCGGTACCATCGAGTAGAAAACTGGCGACCCAGTTAGGGGTTTCCCGTATTACTGTTACTCAGGCCTACCAAGCATTAATTGATGATGGATTTTTGTCTTCTAAAGAGCGCAGTCGCATTTCTGTTAGTGATCGTTTGACCCTCCCATTAGAGGAACACCGCACCAAAGAAGACAAAAACACCCCTGAGCCAATAAGAGCCAATAAGAGCCAATTTGCAAATAAAACATACACCCAGTCATCAACAAAATATTGAAAAACCAGAAAATTGGCGTGAATACCCCTACCCATTTGTGACTGCCCAAGTGGACAAATCACTTTTTCCTATTGCTGCCTGGCGCGAATGTTCTCGGCAAGCCTTAAGCCTTAATGCAATGGCTGACTGGACAGAAGATCGGATGGGAACAGACGATCCTTTTCTCGTTGAACAAATTAGAACCCGGTTATTGCCAACCCGTGGCATACATGCGAGCGAGGATGAAATCCTTGTTACCGCTGGCGCGCAAAATAGTCTCTATATGCTTGCGCGACTTTTTCTAAATAACAACACCCTTTTTGGAATTGAAAATCCTGGGTATCCGGATTTACGTAATATTATTCAGATGATTGGTTCTCGAATAAGATGTTTAGAGCTGGATGAATACGGGTTAATTCCAGATCAACAACTTGATGATTGTAATATGATCACGGTCACACCCAGTCATCAGTTCCCAACTACGGTTACTATGCCCCTAAATCGCCGGAAGGAATTACTGGAGAAAGCCGAACACAACAACATGGTGATAATAGAGGATGACTACGAGCCAGAATTAAACTTCCAGGGCTCCCCGACACCCGCGATTAAGTCACTCGACCAAACAGGAAGGGTCATATATGTCGGCAGTTTATCAAAATCGTTCTTCCCTGGATTACGTTTAGGTTACCTCGTTGGACCTGCGCATATAATTAGAGAAGCACGGGCGCTTGGACGGTTAATCCATCGGCATACCCCAACAAACAACCAAAGAACTATGGCCCTTTTTCTCGCTCTTGGCCATCACGACGCCTTACGAAAAAGGTTGCGAAAAATCTATAAAAGCCGTTGGTTAGAGATGAAAAATGCCCTGACAAATGCAAGCTTGAACTTTCAATATGCAACGGGAGGATCTAGTTTTTGGGTAAAAGGGCCAGATCAACTGGACAGCAAAAAATTATTGCAACAGGCCCTCAATCTAGGCGTCGTGGTCGAACTTGGTAGTATCTATTATTCTAACGCTCTACCGAAAAAACAATATTTCAGGGTAGGTTATGCGGCAATCGAAAAAGAGAACATTTCAGAAGGCATAAACCACCTTAAAATGGCCATAGATTCAACTTTAAGACTATAAAGTCTCCCCTCTTCAGATGGGATCAATCCACACTAGAGAAAATAATCAAGATCTAGTGGATTGCGCTAGTATTTGGGACTGGTGCCAATTCATCATCTTGAATTAAATGAGACATTGGAAATATTGATTTATTTTCTTCACCATCTTCTGAATGCATATAATAGGACAACATCCCCTGATCAAGGAAGGGTCTTGGTCGGAATTTGGTATCGTCACTTATATCGAGAGTAGCTCCCTGGGTAAATAAAGCTTCATCCGAAATTATTTCGTCACTAAATAAATCTGACAGTCGTTGTGCTCCTCCTTCGAGGGCTCTAAGTGCCTGATTTAGATCAGACGGATCATGTCTCGTGGAATTTTCGTGCAAAATCGAATTCGCAAGCATTCCCTGCAAGGCATGAACTCCTTGATCAGAAGTATCAGGTACACACAACAGATCGTCTTCGACCTCTAATAATAACTCTTTACCCACGACTTTGGTAAAGAAATTCCCCACCTCTGCGACAGCAAACATAGTAACCTCCCAATCTCAAAACTATTTTAGGAAATTAAGTCTAAAATTTGCGTTAAATATTAGTTGACGGAAATTAACCATAATTACTGTCAAAGAGTTCAAATTATTGTGAGCGTGACGTTAACCCCATCTTTTTGAGTTAAGTCGCAGCAAGTATGCTTCATTTTTTCCTTATGAATGGAGTAGCTTAATGTCCTCAGTTGATCAAAAATTATCGCCTACAGAAATTCAGTGGCTGTCTCATACGCGTATCTGTGATCAGAGTGGACTTGGGATGAAAGCTTATGCCGAGGCCCACGATCTTGATCTGAAGGATTTTTACCACCATAAAGGTGAACTGGTTAAGAAAGGTCTTTTTGCTGTTACAGGTGTGGATGAAAATTTGCATCGGGTTTTATCTGGTTCAGAAGATATCCCAGTACGACTGCATTGCCTGGTTATCTTGCGCAACGGGCTTGAAGTTAACTGGCCTGTGTCGGGCCGGACATCAGATCTGACATCCATTGTTAATGCCCTTGAAGGTGTCTGATGCGCCGACCTTCGGATGCTTTGCCTGTTATTTATCTTTGCGCGAAGCCTGTGGATTTTCGCAAAGGGATAAATGGCTTGTCCATTCTTGTAGATGATATCCTGAGCCTTGACCCATTTTCAGGTCATCTCTTTGTTTTCAGCAATCGCCTAAGCAACAAGATAAAAATGTTGTATTGGGAAAAGAACGGATTTTGTATGTGGCAGAAGAGCCTTGAAAAGGATCTATTTTCATGGCCTGTTCATTTGAGCAAAGGAGCCCTGATTGAGCTCAATGGCAGGCAACTGAACTGGCTTCTGGATGGTGTTGATCTTCGCCATGTGAACGAGCATAAATCTGTGAATTACTCGGCAATATATTAAATATTTATAGTACTTTATACTATTTTGGTGAGTATAAATTTGCTATACTCCGGCTATGTCAAAAGCGCACTCCAACCTCCTGGAAAGTAATGAAGAATTGCGGGTATTAAACCGTGGGCTTCATGCGCGTATTGATATTCTTGAAGAGCAAAACAGGTTGTTGCGGCATCAACAGTTTGCCCCCTCCAGTGAGAAGTCAGTCCCTGAACAACAGGGCCATTTGTTTGATGAAGCTGAGGAAACGGCTGAGGATGGCACCGAGACAGAAGACGACATTGGGGAAATTGCAGTTCCAGCTCACACTCGTAAAAAAGGTGGGCGCCGTTCTTTGTCTGAAGACTTGCCTCGTGTCCGGATTGAGCACGATATCCCAGAAGAACAAAAGCTTTGCGCCTGCGGGTGCGGCCTCATGTCCAGGATCGGGGAAGAAGTCACCGAGCAGCTTGATATAATTCCCGCTAAAATACAGGTGTTACAGCATGTGCGCTTCAAGTACGCCTGTAAATCATGCGAAGAAGGCGTAACAATTGCACCTCTGCCGCCACAACCCATACCAAAAAGCATCGCATCCCCAGGGTTGCTGGCTTACATCGTAACGGGAAAGTATGTGGATGGCCTGCCCCTCTACCGTATGGTACCTGTTCTGAACCGCTCCGGGATTGAGTTTAACCGGACATTACTCTCCCGGTGGGTGATCAAATGTGGCGATCTGGTTCAGCCCCTGATCAATCTGTTTACTGATCACCTTTTAAACTACGATATCATTGCTATGGATGAGACCGGGGTTCAGGTGCTGAAAGAACCAGGGAAAAAGCCTCAAAGCAAATCCTACATGTGGGGACAAAAAGGTGGGCCTCCGGATCAGCCGGTCATTCTATTCCACTACGATCCATCCAGGGGAGAGCACGTGGCAAAGGGATTGCTGGAAGATTACACCGGTTATCTTGTCAGTGACGGGTATCAGGTCTATCTGAATGTGACATCCGACAGCACAATCGTTGGGGTTGGCTGCATGGCTCACGTTAGACGCAAGTTCAATGATGTCATCAAGGCACTAGAGAAATCCAAAAAGCGAAAACCTGGTCTCGCCGACCATGCTATGAAAGCGATCAGGAGCTTATACCGTATAGAGAAACTGGCCAAAGACATGAGCAATCACGAACGTCAGAGATTGCGTGAGGAAAAGGCCAAACCAATCCTTGAAGACTTGAGAGAGTGGATCACCAAAGTTATATCGACGACCCCGCCGACATCGTTACTTGGTAAGGCTTTGCACTATATCGACAAGCAGTGGCCGAGGCTCATTCGCTACCTTGATGATGGCCGTCTACCAATTGATAACAATGAAATGGAGCGCGTAATCAAACCATTTGTTATAGGAAGAAAAAATTGGTTGTTTTCAAACTCCCAGAACGGGGCAAAGGCCAGTGCAAATCTCTACGGCATAGTGGAGACGGCTAAGGCTAACGGCATCGAGCCATATTCTTACCTACGACATATTTTTACTGAGTTACCAAAGGCTCAAACCGTCGAAGACTTCGAAGCTTTGCTACCCTGGAACGTCGACAGAAACAACGTAACACCTTTCATCAGGCAAAAGAACCTGTAGTTAACGTCACGCTCACAGTTGACGGAAATTAACCATAATTACTGTCAAAGAGTTCAAATTATTGATGAGAATTACACAAATTTTAAGTTTTCATTAAATATAATTAGCGGACAATAGATACTATATTCATGCACAATAGAAGAATCTGATAATGGCTAATTCAAGTGAAGATCGTCGAATTTTTCCACGCGCTGAGGTTATCTTAATCGGGAGCATGGATGGTAGTGTCGATAAACGAGATTGTGCCGTTATGGACATCTCGCTAACCGGGGCGAAACTTGAGTTAGATGAACCACTTGATGATCGGAAAATTGATACTATTCGTTTTTCACAATCATCCGCTTTAAACGTTTCAATTGCTTGGAATAATGGCAAAAGCGTTGGCGTCAATTTTACTGATGATCCGCACCATATCGCCAACACATTGGAAGCTTTACTTCCGGAAAGCTGTTTTGAGCCATTCGACAAAAAGGCTTAAGACATTTTTTAATAATTTTTTTCATTTAACATATAAAATTATCAACTGATAATGATGAATTACCATAGCAGATAAGATTGATTATAAACTTTCTATATCTGTAAGCAGATCGATCATATCATCCTCAATACCCTTAGAAATAGTAACCCTTTCAGTCGGATTAGAGTTTTCCTCAATTATCACTGAAGGTGTTTTACCCTTAAAAATTTCAACATTATCTGGAATTTCAGCTATTGTCTTTTGGCCAATAGCCCCAACACAAGCAGATATTTTAGAAAAAAGGTCACCAGGGCTAATCGGCTTAGAAACGTAATCATTCATCCCAGCAGAAATACACAATTCACGATCCGTTTCCATTGCATTGGCAGTCATAGCGATAATCGGTATTAATGCGAGATGGGGGTTATCAAGATCCCTTATCCGTCTGGTCGCTTCCAAACCATCCATAACAGGCATTTGCATATCCATAAGAATAAGATCAAAGTGTTGCTCAGATAATAAAGCATTCAGAGCTTCTTGCCCGTTCTCAGCATTAAAAGCCTCATGCCCTCCCTTAATAAGCATAGACATTGCCAACTTTTGATTAATCTTATTGTCTTCAACAATAAGGATTTTCAGGCTTTGTTTTTTAAGAGCGACTTCTCTAAGTGAGAATGGGTTATCTTTTTCTGCTTCTTCTGTTTGTACGAAAGCTTTGTGAAGGAAGGCACTAATTGAGCTATGGCTAAGGGGTTGAGGGAGTGTTCCTGAAAAACCGAGCCCCTTGGCCCACAGTTGAGCTTCATTTGATTTTTGCTGAATGGCAACAGCCGAGAAAAACTCACTCTCTTTAATTAATTGTGTGCTTGCTAAGCCCAGCTTTTCCAAATCGTTGTTAAGCCAGTGGTCACTAGCTATAAAAAGGGAGATTTTTTCATTGTTTAAATACTCCAATGCCTCATCACAATCCTGAGTTGATATCACATTGATTTCAGCCTCTTTGAGATATTGCGTAAGAATTTGGGAGCTAATGGTATCTTCCATATAGAGAAGAGCGTTATGGCACTTGAAGACTTCACTGTTTATTACAGGACCTATAAGTTCAACTTCTTTAATTGATTTATCTAACTCGACACTAAACCAAAATGTACTTCCCTTACCTAGTGTACTTTCAACGCCAATTTCGCCTTCCATCAACTGTACCAGTTGTTTACAAATCGCAAGCCCGAGGCCTGTACCGCCAAATTCCCGGGTCGTTGAGGCATCAGCTTGAGTAAATTTCTCAAAGAGTTTTCTTTGCACCTCTTCCTTTATACCAATCCCGGAATCTTTAACGTCAAATCGTAATGTAACTTTAGATTCAACAGCCTTGGTATCTGTTTCATTATTCTCACCATCAAACACTTTTTGAGATGTCTGCTCACTTACCCGGATCGAAACGCCACCGTTTTGGGTAAACTTCATTGCGTTACCAAGTAAGTTCAAGAGTATTTGACGAAGCCGCCCTCCATCAGCAATCACATGACGATTAAGGTCTGGGGGTAGATATGTGGTAACTGATAAACCTTTGTCATTTGCTCTGGCCGCCAAAAGATTGACACTTGATTCAACAATAGAGACCAAGTCTACCTCTGATACTGAGAGATCCATCCTTCCAGCTTCAATTTTGGAAAAATCCAGTACGTCGTTGATTATACTCAGCAATGATTCGCCAGATTCATTTATCATGGATGCAAATTCATATTGCTCTTCATCCAACTCAGTCTCGAGTAACATGGTCGCCATCCCCATAACTCCGTTCATAGGAGTTCGGATTTCATGGCTCATGGTCGCTAAGAATTCGGATTTAGCTTTATTTGCAGCTTCAGAAAGGTCACGCGCGATACTGAGTTGTTCAGCCATAATAACTAACTCTTGGCTTTGATTTTCTAGAGCTTCATGGGCAAGCTGTAAGTCCATCAGATTCTGCTCAAGAGCCAATTCTGCTTTTTTGTGATCAGTTACATCTAATAGTATTCCATCCCACTGAAACTCCCCACTGTCACTCATGCTCAATTGGGCAATAGAACGTATCCATCTTGTCTGTTCACCCTTCTCGTCCTTTAAACGCATTTCAAAATCAAGCCGAGGTATGACATCGTTTGTTTTTTGCATGGAAGCCATCCATTCACTGTAATCACGCTTATTGATTACAGTCGCCAGTAAATCAGGATTTACTTTAATAGATGTAGCACTCAGGCCGGTAATACTGGTAACCCCGTCACTGACGTAAGGAATGGATATTTTACCGTATCTATCTCGGTTAAAACGGTAAACCGCTCCAGGAAGGTTTGATGTCACAGCCTGTTGGAATTCTTCAGCAGCTCTTCTTTCACTAACATCGGTAAATGTGAGAACCATACCACCGTCAAGAACAGAGCTTGCTGTCACCTCAAGGTACTTACCATTACGTAAATTCAGCGATAGGAAAAAGGGCTCTCCCTTGACAAGAAGATCAAGTAAATTCCGATCCAGATTACTTTTCCCTGTATTCCCAAAATCACGTCTCGCTTCTATTAGATTAAAGAGCTCATCAATTTTAGTTCCAACAGGGAATACTTCGAAAGGAATGTCCAGAATTCGATAAAACAAAGGGTTATTTACAGCAATCACTCTATCGCGATCAACCATACAAACGCCCTGTTCAATTGTATTCAGGGTTGTTTTTAAAACAGAATAATGATGTGTAATTTCATCTGTGCGCTGCTTTAGATTTGAAATATCTCTCCAAGAGATAAGTTGGCCTTCCTCCCCCAGAGTTTTGATTTTAGTTATGGTAATTTCAATCGGATACTCTTCACCAGATGTCGGACTTATCAACCATTCGAACCGGCTAATTCCTTCCGCCATGGCTTTATCAATCATGGAAAGGAGTTTAAAGGATGACCGTTCACCATCGGCTTGAAATTCAGGTGCAAGTTCAGTCATCTGAAGCCGTAAGAGTTCGGCTTTGGTTTTACAACCACTCATTCTGACTGCGGCTTGATTACAATCAACGAAGCCTTCTTTACCACGCAATAACAGCGCATCTGAGGAATGTTCAAAAAGTGTTCGAAAACGTTCCTCAGTTATAATCTTGTTTGTAACCTCACTCGCACTCCCCCGATAACCCTGAAATTTATTATTTTCAGCAAATTGAGGTACGCCACAGAGACTTATCCAAACCAGGTTACCGTCGTTATCTCTAATCTTGCATAAGATATTTTTAAAAGGTTTGTGATGCTCAAGTACACGTAGGATTTCGTCCGTGTCATTTCCCTCATCTTCAATATAAAGACTGGAAAGAGGTTTCCCGAGGTAGTCACTATCCGATCTGCCTGTAATTCTAGTTACCTGAGGACTTACAAAGTTAAAGATAAGATTTTTGTCACATTCCCATAACCAATCCGATGCAATCTCTGAAAAGGCCTCAAATCGGTGTTTATTTTCCGTAAGTGCTCTGTTAGCTGTATGTAATTCAGCAGACTTACTTTGGGTGAACCCTGCAAGATGTAATAATCTTGTCAGTATTAGAGTAACAAATAGAGCACCAAATAATCCCCACATCGGATAGCTACGATGGTTGGCTTGGAGAACTTCAGCGTTAGGCCATACTTCCAATTTCCAGCTGGGATTACCCGGAAAAGGTAAAATGGGCTCTTCTCCGCTTTGTTGAGTAGAAAAAGATGCCGACCGCCAAGTAACCTGTTGATATGTATGGTTTCTGATAACTTTACATAGAGCAGGTATATGACAATCAACATCTCGCAGCATATTTTAGGCCTCAAAGGGCAACGTGTAAATGAAATTAAACTGGATGACGGCGGTGTTAAGATTGTCATTCACTGCAGCCGAGACGCGCGTAGGAGGGCTATAGACCCTGCTACAGGCCAGAAGGGAAGCATCAACCAGCATGTCCGCCGACAAGTAAACGACATCCCCCTTTTTGGGTATCCTTGTGTGGTCGAGATTGAGCTGGCGCAGGTTTATATTAACAAGGGCGAACGCCGCATTGAGGGGTGTGATTTTGTTGATAAAGGGTGCCGTTTCACTCACCGATTTTGCCGACTGATCAGTGGATTATGTCGGCATATGTCTATTCAAGCGGTTTCCAGACATTTGGATATACGATGGGAAACGGTCAAGAATATCGACAGGGCATACCTTATTGAAACTCTCCCTACGCTTGATCCTGCAGAGCTAACTGGCTTGGAATATATTGGTGTAGATGAAGTTGCCCGGGCGAAAGGTCATGACTACATGACGGTGGTCTACGATATGGTTGGCGGTCATCTGATCTGGGTTGAAGCAGGCCGAACTGCCGAGGTTTTTTCAAGGTTTTTGAAACAACTGCAACCAGATACAGCCTGCAAAATAAAGGCCGTAGCGATGGATATGGGGCCTGCCTACCAAAAGGCTGTCAGAGAGTCCTTGCCGTTGGCCGACATAGTATTTGACCGTTTCCACGTCATGAAAAACTACAGCAAAGCTATCCATAATCAGCGTCGACTTGAGTTCAGAAAGGCCGATCCAAGTGGTAAAGAGTTGATGAAAGGGACACATTATCTGTTGCTCAAAAATGCGGATAAGTTGAGTGAAAAACAAAGTGACAAGCTGCAAAGGTTGCTGGAGAGCAATAGCAACCTGAATGCACTTTACGTCTTGAAAGAACAGCTTCAGCTGCTGTGGAGTGCCGCTTCATTTGAGGCGATGGCGGAGCAACTGGAACGTTGGTGCCTGATAGCAGATCAGTCACAGATGCTCTATCTAAAAAAGTTCGCGAAATCCCTACGGAAACATTGTGTGGGCATCTGCAACTACGCCAAACACAAGCTCACAAGCGCCAGGATAGAGGCTGGTAATGTCAGTATAGGAATGATCCGTAAGCGAGCCAGAGGCATCAAGGATACCGAATACTTCAAACTCAAAATTAGACAATCATCCATTCCAGATAATCAATCTATGCTCTATTTGAAATCCTAAATCTACTCAACAAAGCGGAGAAGTGCCGTAAAATGACACTTTCGGTATATGGCAACCCGATTTCATTACCTCTTGCATGCCAGTAATAAAGACGTTTTTCGCCATCTAGAACAGATGTTCAGCGACAATAACCTTGGCCGGTTGCGACAACCACCTTGGCCGGTGGATCTGATCATTAAAAAGGGCGTGCCCGTTTGATAATCAGATCCACCGGCCAAGGCTTAATTTGGTGTTAGTTACAAGCTGCTGTGAGTTGATAAATTAGGAACCTCTAGATGTAATTGGAGGAACCTGTTTGCCGTATAAATTTATCACAGATGAACAACTGAGACTTTACATGACAGATAGAAAAACTCATGGTCAACGAACCGCCGCTGCCCGCGCAGGGTTTAGCGAACGCACGGCCCGCCGATTTGACGTTGATGCGACTTTACCGTCACAACGCAATATAAAGCGAGGGCGAACAGTTTCTGATCCGCTTGAAGATATCTGGGATAAGGACATCCTTCCCATTTTGGATAAAGACAACTCGGTCAAACCCATTACTTTGTTGCGCCACATACAGAGCCTCTATCCGCTCCGTTTTCCCGATGACCGTGTCAAGCGCACGTTAGAGCGCCGAGTTCGGGGATGGCGGGCTCTGAATGGCCCTGAAAAGGATATCATTTTCAGGCAAACACCTGAGCCGGGTTACATGGGCCAATCAGATTTCACGGATGCAGCCGACTTAAGTATTACCATTGCAGGAGATCCTTTGGTGCATCGGCTCTATCATTTTGTTCTGGTATATAGCCGATGGGAACATGTTGGGGTCGTACTTGGCGGTGAGAGTTTTACAGCCCTTGCGGAGAACTTACAAAATGCGCTTTGGTCCTTGGGGGGCGCTCCTGAAAACCACCGGACCGACAGCCTGTCTGCGGCCTTTCGGAATTTGAGCGTTGAGGAAAAGGAGGACATTACCAAACGTTATTCTGCTTTTGTTGAGCACTACGGTATGGAGGCCAGTCGAAATAACAGAGGGGAATCACACGAGAACGGTGCCATTGAATCTCACCACGGTCACCTTAAGACTGCGATAAAGCAGGCCCTGATTTTGCGTGGCAGTAATGACTTTGACACTTTGGATGAGTATCGGCGATTTTTGGACGAGCTGATTGCTAGACGGAACAAACATCGTGACCAAGATATCCAAACAGAGTTGAAATCTCTCAAGGCGTTACCTCCTCGGCGAACAACAGATTACACTGAAGTCGTGTCGAGAGTTACCAAAACAAGTGGTTTTTTAGTTAAGCAGGTTTTTTATAGCGCCCCTTCTCGCCTAATTGGTCAACGCTTGCGTGTCCATATTTACGATAACCGGATAGAAGCCTATCTAGGCAGCACTCATGTCGTCAGCCATTCTCGTGAGCGGGGGCACGGCAAAGGCCCCCGCATTCATGTTATCAATTATCATCACGTCATTCATGCTCTCAAACGTAAACCTCAGGCACTCGCCAATTCTATTTATCGTGACAGTATTTTTCCAAGAACCGAGTACTCCCTGGCCTGGACATTGTTTCAGAAAAAGTTGTCCCGCAGAGATGCGTGTCGTCAGATGGTTGGGATACTTTTCCTTGCGCACGAAGAGGCTTGTGAGGCCGAAGTCGCGCACCTGATTTCGAGAGAAATCAATGCAGGAAGGCTACCTTGCGCAAAAAAACTTAAGCTGAATATCACAAAAAAGAACACGGATTTACCTCCTGATATTCCCGTGGTTCAACCTTCATTATCAGTCTTTGATACTCTGTTGGAGGATCGGGCATGACAAACATTGAAGTGGATCAGCACAAGCTGCCTCTTATGCTAACTGACTTACGATTACCCAGCTTTCACAAACACTGGCAAGATATCGCAATCCAATCCGACAAGGAGGGCTGGTCAGCAGCCAGGTTCCTTGCCGTTTTGGCCGAATATGAATTGGCCGAAAGGGACACGCGACGCATTCAACGCCATCTCAACGCATCAAACCTGCTGGGCGGAAAAACTCTGGCCACTTTTAACTTCAAGCGGCTGCCTAACGTGAAAAAGGCGCAGGTCGAAGCCTTGTCTGCCGGTGACTGGATTGACGCAAGAGCAAATCTGATTGCCATTGGAAATTCAGGGGGAGGAAAAACTCATCTCCTATGCGCCGTAGGTTATGCTCTTATAGAGGCTGGATACCGTGTGCTCTATACGCAAACCAGTGATCTGGTGCAAAAACTCCAGGCTGCCAGACGTGAACTTATGCTCGAAAACGCCCTCGCAAAACTCGATAAATTTGATCTCATCATTCTCGATGATATTACCTATGCACAAAGGGATATATCTGAAACATCCGTGCTCTTTGAATTGATCGCCAGACGATATGAGTACCGAAGTATTGCAATTGCTGCCAATCAACCTTTTAGCGGATGGGACAATATTTTTCAAGATAAGGCCATGACCGTTGCAGCAATCGATCGTCTTGTTCACCACTCAACCATTCTTGAGATGAATATCGACAGCTACAGACAATGGGAAGCCGCCCAAAATCTCAAAAAAATGTTGCGGAAAACCACAAACAAAAAGGTGAAAAATATGCCTGAAGCATCGTAAATAAACGTCAGATCACAGCCGCATCAAAAGCGGCCAAGGTGGTTGACGCAACCGGACAAAGTGGTTGACGCTCTACAAACAGAAAACGAAAAACCCCTCTCCCCCAGATTACCGATAACAGCCTCGAAGAAACGGGGAACCTCAATGACACCCGTAATAAAACCGTTATACTGACCTTTCATAATCAGAGGAAAATCAACAACTATCGCGTTACCTGATTGAATTAGCTCGAACGGTTTGGATACATGCATTTGCCCTTTCCGGACAAAATCTGCGATATCCTTTCGACGCCATTCAATTGTATCAAGATTTAGACCAAGGGCAGGTTCATTATCTTTTAGCGGAAAAACCCATTGGATGACATTAGAACGATCAACCCATTCAAGGGCTCTAAAACCGGGAAAATCATTAACAATCAGGTTCGCATCATGAGCCCACTTACGCTGATCCATCTTACCTGAAATACGAGTTCTCTCGGTTAATCGACGTAATGCCTCTACGCGATTATCGATTTCGGTTAAAATATGCTGCTGAAAAAGAGTAAGCTCATAACGCACGTTTTGGCGTTTGTTTTCTTCATTGAGTGTATTGAGAAAATACCATACCAAAGCGCTGGCACAAACCCCAGCTAACGCCCCCATCAAGGTTGCGGCCTTTGATATCCTCATTTATTCACACTCTTTGGTCGAATGACAACGAACAACTTTCTCCAGAAAGAAGAACGGACATTAGTGTACTAAAGACTAAGTGAATGCTTCTTTAACAAATTTTAATTTTTCACGTTAGCCTAAGTGACAAGGGTCTCGAACCAAACAGATAAAATTACAACTCTTCACTTTCGCCCTCAGACAGGGCAGGCAAACCACGTTCTTTCCGAGGAGTCCGAGCAAAGAAATCTCGATAACATTTAGAGAAGTGTGAAGCCGAAACAAAACCACATGCCAAAGCGACATCAATTACAGACATATTTGTTTGAAGCAGCAGCAACCGAGCTTTATTAAGTCGCAATTCCAAATAATATCTCGCAGGTGAACGACTGAGATATTTACGGAACAAACGTTCAAGCTGGCGTGTAGACAACCCTGCGTCTCGAGCCAATTGAATACGTGTTAGAGGTTCCTCGAGATTGTCTTCCATCAATTTGATCACAGCAAGAAGCTTGGGGTGTCGTACTCCCAAACGAACAGGCATAGACATACGTTGCTGATCATGTTGATCACGAATTCGGTCATGCATAAACTGATTTGCGACTTCACCAGCAAGCTCGTGGCCATGTTGGGCGGAGATAACATTGAGCATCATATCCAATGAAGCTGTACCACCAGCACAGGTAAAACGATTTCGGTCGATCTCAAATAATTCAGGAGTAACTTCAATTTCTGGAAAATCTTCGATAAACCCTTCTAAGTTTTCCCAGTGAATCGTACAACTGTAGTCGTCAAGCAAACCCGCTTTTGCAAGGATATGCGCCCCTGTACAAAGAGCACCAATATCTGTCCCCATGCGTTCGACACGGCGCAGCCAGGAATGAACCCTTTTATCAGCTAGTTTGTGAGCATCTTCACCGCTACAAATGATCGCTGTGTGAACATTTGTAGCGTCTTCATAATTAAGTGTCGGTGATATCGGAATGCCACAAGATGAAATCACGGGCTGATCATCAGCACTCACCAAGTCCCAGCTATATAACTTTTTGCTAGATTCTCTGTTCGCCAAACGCAGAGGTTCGAGCGCAGAAGTAAACGCGATTAAAGAAAACTTGGGTACGAGAAAAAAAACAATGCGCTGAGGCAATTCTTGCGGAGCTTTTCTAATCATATTTTTCGACCTGACACGCTTGTTTAAATAACTTGAAAAAACGCTATCGTCACCAAATTACCTACCATAAATCAGGTGAATGAACGAAAGCATAACATCAATTTGCTCTGCTTGTTCAAAAATGTCTTTTCAAACTATTTCGGATCCATTCCGATATTACAAAATGCCAATATCAGAAAGAATAAGACCTAACAAGATGGGAAATCAACTTTTCTAGTCTCTATATAAAAGAAGAGGCAACCCAAGGCTGCCTCTTCATAAACTTAGAATTGAAAAAGCAATACAATATAGTAATGCTTGCTCTTGATCTTAGGTGAAAGCGTCCGGCATGGACTCTTTCTTTTTAGACATGAACTCATTAAGAGCTTCATCGATAGCAGGATCCAAGTCAGGAGCTACATACTCATCCAGGGTCTTTTTAACCAGCAGATTAGCACGTTGATAAGCATCCTGAGAGCCTTCTGACTCCCATTGCTCAAATGAGTTGTTATCAGCAATCGTAGAACGGAAGAAAGCTGTTTCAAAGTTAGCTTGCGTATGCGCACAACCAAGGAAGTGATTTCCAGGACCAACTTCCCGAAGGGCATCCATGGCCTGACCGTTTTCAGTCATGTCATAGCCTTCGAGCATGCGTTGCATCATGCCAAGTTGGTCTGCATCCATCACAAGTTTCTCATAGGATGAAATCAAACCACCTTCGAGCCAACCTGCAGAGTGAAGGGTAAAGTTGACGCCAGCAAGAGCCGTTGGAAGGATTGTGTTAGCAGATTCATAAGCTGCTTGAGCATCTGGAAGCTTTGATCCACATAGGGATCCACCGGAACGGAATGGAACTCCAAGACGGCGGGCCAAATGTGCCATTCCATAAAGAACCAGGGCTGGCTCCGGCGTACCAAATGTAGGAGCACCAGATTGCATGGAAATGGAACTCGCAAAAGAGCCCATTACAACTGGTGCACCTTTACGTACCATCTGAGCAAAGGCGATACCGGCCATACCCTCGGCCAATGACTGTGCCATAACACCAGCAGCTGTCACTGGGGCCATAGCTCCCGCAAGAATAAATGGCGTAATGA
Organism: Kiloniella sp.; assembly: GCF_965205715.1. Lineage (GTDB taxonomy): Bacteria > Pseudomonadota > Alphaproteobacteria > Kiloniellales > Kiloniellaceae > Kiloniella. Next base: position 406,673 of record NZ_CBDBHW010000006.1, read on the forward strand.
TACAAGCCTGCATATTCCGAGCATAAACTTTCAAGGCACCAAGCATGGTGTCATCAAAGGTCATCGGAGAGTTGGCATTGATCAAGCTGATCATAACCGTATTGTTATCAACAAACTCATCGCCAAACAGAATCTTAGACATTGCAATAGAATCTTCTGCACGCTCTGGTGCAGTCACAGACCCCATATAAGGTTTGTCTGAAAGACGCATGTGAGAATAAAGCATATCCAAGTGACGTTTATTCACTGGAATATCTACAGGCTCGCAAACCGTACCACCAGAGTGATGCAGAGCAGGCATAGAATATGTCAGTTTCACAAAGTTACGAAAATCTTCGATCGTGGCATAACGACGGCCACCATCAATATCGCGTACAAAGGGAGGACCGTATACAGGAGCAAAAACCGTATTGTTACCACCAATGATTACATTACGATCACTGTTGCGTGCATGCTGGGTAAACTGGCTCGGCGCATGTGCACACCACTGGCGAGCAAGGCCTCGAGGGAAACGGACCCGTTCGCCCTGAACATCACAACCGTTGTCCTTTAAAATCTGAAGAGCTTCAGCATCATCTCTGAACTCAATTCCGATTTCTTCAAGCACGGTTTCCGCGTTATCTTCAATGATTTGAAGCGCTTCTTCGTTAAGCGTTTCAAAATACGGAATTTTCCGTGTGATGAATTTAAGCTGTTCGCTAGAACCGCCAGAACGAGCCGCACGACGAGATGCTGCACCACCACCGCCACGACCTCTGCCACCACGACTTGCGCGACTTGCGCGACCTTCTGTATCACTCATAATATGCCCTCCGAAATAATCATCGATTTATTCCTCCCAGCACGCTTTACCTCTGTCTGGTTTGCGACAGCCTAAAAACCAAAAGCGGCAAGCAAGGATATGAGGTTCATTTCTTGGAATAAAAAACCACTTACGGCCAATGATCCAGCAGCTATAGTATAAGAAATTTGTTAATTTTGGAATATACTAGCGTTTTTCAGAAGCGAGACTTGGTAGGAGTCGCTTTCCCAAATGAGGCCCTTTATTTTAACTTATGAGACAAAAAATTGATTTCCCTATCTCTCTCATCCACCTTATCCTGAACAAATCATCCGACATTTCTAATTTTAAAAATGTCGCAAAAAATCACTTATGTCGTAAACTGCAAGTGTGATGACGCAAACCGATAGGACGATTACAGGACTGTTCCTCATCATTATGGATGAAAGCTATCAATAGCATCGGTTCTCTAAGGCACCTTAAACGTGTCTGCATTGTATCCGGGCTATTGAGAAGTAACAAAACAAACAACTTGTATCCGTGCATAAGCACGTTTAGTCGCATTTTTTTGGAGACTGGCGATGAAATCTCACTACAAAGCCGTTGTTATCGGTGGTGGTGCTGTTGGTGTTGGTACACTATACCACTTAGCTAAAAAAGGTTGGTCAGACGTTGCTCTTTTAGAGCGTCACGATTTGACTTCTGGTTCTACCTGGCACGCAGCTGGTCTGTTGCCACTGTTCAACATGAGCTACTCAGTTGGTAAGATTCACCAGTACTCTGTTGACCTCTATGCCAGACTAGAAGAAGAAACCGGTCTTCACTCTGGCCTTAAGCAGGTGTCCAACATTCGCCTGGCCCGTACTCAAGACCGTATGGATGAATACAGGTATTATGTTGGCGTTGCAAAAACACTTGGTGTTAACGTTAAATGGCTTTCCATCGAAGAACTAAAAGAAATCTGGCCACTTTGTAACACTGAAGGTGTTCTTGGCGCTATTCAGCACATCGATGATGGATACGTTCAGCCTGCTGAGCTTACTCAGGCTCTTGCAAAGGGTGCTCGTAACTGTGGCGCTGAAATCCACCAACACACGGCGGTAATCGGACTAGAGCAACAAGAAGACGACACTTGGTTGGTTCAAACTGACAAAGGTGACATCACTTGTGAGCACGTCATCTCTTGTACTGGTAACTTCGCACGGAAAACAGGCGAGATGGTCGGCCTCGACATCCCTGTAATTCCTGTTGAGCACCAGTTCATTGTTACCGAAGCACACCCAGACATCAAAGCCCGTCACGCGGCTGGCCTTCCTGAAATGGGCGTTCTACGTGAATCAGATTCTTCATGGTACATGCGTGAAGAAGCTGGCGGTTTGTTGCTTGGCCCTTACGAAGTTGGCGCTCCTTGCTGCTACGTTGACGGTCCTGCACCTGACGCTAAATACGAGCTGTTCAACGAAGAACTAGAACGCTTGATGCCTTACATCGAAACTGCTTTCGAACGCGTGCCTGCTTTTGCTGAAGTTGGTATCAAAGAAGTTTATAACGGCGCTATTGCCTACACGCCTGACGGTTCACCAATTATTGGCCCTGCTTGGGGCCTGAAAAACTTCTGGCTGAACGAAGGTCACTCCTTCGGCATCACCGCTACGGGTGGCGCAGGCTGGCAGTTGGCTGAATGGATCGTCGATGGCGAACCTACAATTGACATGTCTGGTGTTGATCCTCGTCGTTTTGGTCCTTATGCAGGCCTTGGTTTCTTGAAAGAGAAAAACGAAGAAGCTTACGCAAACGTCTTCACTGTTCACTATCCAGACGAATCCCGTCCGGCAGCACGTGGCCTGAAGCGCTCTCCTTCTTATGATCGCATGAAAGAACATGGTGCGGTCATGGGGACTATCTTTGGCTGGGAACGTCCGAACTGGTTTGCGCCAGAAGGTTACGGTCTAACCGAAGAAGACTTGAACCAGGATGACACCATCACCCGCGAAAACCACGCCCCTGCAGACGAAGGTAAATTACCTGTAGAAAAATGGTCTTTCCGTCGCTCAAACTATTTCGAGCACATCGGCAATGAATGTAAGAACGTAGAAGAAAATGTCGGCCTGCTCGACATGTCTGCTTTCTCTAAGTTCATCGTCAAAGGCCGCGGCGCGGAAGCTTGGTTGAGCAGCCTGGTTGCGAACAAGATCCCTAAAAAGATCGGCCGTATGGCGTTGACACACATGTTGACCCTACACGGTGGTGTTCGTGCAGAATTCACAATCTTGAAAACTGGCAAACAGAGCTATTACCTCGTGTCTGCTGGTGCTCAGGAGCGTCACGATTGGGATTATCTAACAAAACTCAAGCCAACTGATGGTTCTGTTGAACTAGAGAAAATCACTACTCAACAGGGTGTTTTCATCATTGCGGGTCCAAAATCCCGTCTGCTGATGGAAAAGCTGTCTGATGCTGATTTCTCTAACAAAGCCTTCCCATGGTTGACTGCACAACAGATCTCCGTTGGCATTGCTCCTGTTACTGCTGCCCGTGTTAACTTCGTCGGTGAATACGGTTGGGAACTTCATCACCCAATCGAAATGCAGAACTACCTCTTTGATATTCTGATGGAAGCTGGTGCTGAATTTGGCCTGAAACCTTTCGGTATTCGTGCCATGGATTCCATGCGTTTGGAAAAATCCTATCGCTTGATCCCAACAGAAATGTCCATCGAGTACTCTGCTCTTGAAACCGGTCTTGATCGTTTTGTTCGCTTGGACAAAGAAGACGATTTTATCGGCAAGCAAGCTTTGGCTGAATGGAAAGAGCGTGGTTTTGACAACCAGTTCGTTACGATGGAAGTCCATGGTGTAACGGATCGTGATGCCCGTGGTTCTGAGCCAATTTATCTTAACGATGAAATGGTTGGTCGTGTAACATCAGGTGGTTATGGTTTCCGTACTGGAAAATCTATTGCGCTTGCAATGGTTCGCCCTGATTTGGCTGAAATTGGCACCGAATTGGAAATTTATATCCTCGGTGATCGTTTCAAAGCGACTGTTGTCGAGGAATCACCATACGATCCTGAAAACAAAATCCTGCGTAATGTTGAATAATATCGACTGACGTTAAACATAAAAAAGCCCTCAAATTAAATATTTGGGGGCTTTTTTATATTCTAAGTTATATGACACTAATCAACCCTCAACTCTCTCTGCAGTAATTTTCCTCTGTAACGAATTGCTCTTCGCTGTCTCTTTGCAAGTTTAGTAATAAATTAACAGGAACGACCTATCGTTAAGATCAAAATTTACCGCGCCCCAACGAGGGGAACTCGAAACATTGATCAGCCTTAAACTGATAGTTATTTGTTCTATTTTCTTGGCATATTTCCCCTGTGCCGCAGAAACCATCAAGCTTGTTCAAGATCCATGGCCACCAATAACTTCCGAAGATATCGCTAATGAAGCCCTCGCTACAGCTATTGTCACGACTGCATTTAGCCACGCCGGTTACACCCCAATAGTAAAAACAATTCCCTGGAAGCGTGCTCTGATAGAGGTTGAAACCGTAAAAAGTGACGCCATAGTCGCTGCCTATTATAATGATGACCGTAGCCAAATCTATAATTACAGCGCCCCCTATCTGATAACACCAATACTGTTTTTGAAGCGCAAAGATTCTGAAATTAGCTTTCAATCTTTAGAAGACCTTCGCGATTATCGGATTGGCTTTGTAAGGGGCACTTCCTACGGCAATAGCTTCGACCAAGCGGAATTTCTAAACAAGGTCGAACTCAACGACCCAAGTACCGTTATAAAAATGCTTTATAATAAAAGAATTGATGTCGCCCCTTTTACCAATGTGGTCGGCATGCACCTTATTAACAGCAGGTTTCCTGATTGGCGAAATGAACTGGAATATTTTGGCCCCCCAATTGAAAAGCTACATTACTACGTTATTGTCGGAAAAAACCATAATAAGGGATACGAAATTCTCTCTAAATTTAATAATGCCATTGCCAAAATGTTGGATTCAGGGGCGATAGAGAAAATTATCAAAGACAATGGTCTTCAGGATGCCTTTCCTGATTGAATCTCTTAAATTACCTACGGCAATCTCTTAATATCGACCTTCTAAAAGTTCACTCTCTTAAATAACTCGCAATAATATCATCGATAAAACCTGACTTTCTCATCTCGGAAATGATCACCGAAATTTTATGGGAGAGCTGCTGATCTTCTTCTGTACCGAGTCCGAACATAATATAAGCCTCTCTGGTCATAAGGTCTGTCCCCTTGGTAAAAGGATGTGCCAGATTACGATCATAAACCCCTTCTTTACCCAGGGCCTGTAGATCAAATAGAAATGATAATGATTCCGTGATGTAGCAATCAATCCGGCCAGATAAGAGTTTTTTCATATTACTTACGACATTGTCTGTCGGTGTCACCCGAACTTTATTGCTAAGGGACTTCGCTTTATCACCAAGAAAATTTGTGTCGTCACCGCGTCGAAAACCAACGACCAATCCTTGGTAATCCACAGGCCATTGCTGCCTACTGTTTTCATCAAAAACATCATCAGTACAAACCGTGATTATTCGCTCTGTCAGTAACGCGCTGGAATAAGTATTCCGATCACCTTCTGACTTATGAGCCGGGACCATGGCAAAGCCCCGCCCCGCCCGGAGGTATTCCTTGGCTCTTACGGTCGGAACCACTTCAATTTTGGGGTGATAATTTTCAATCCTGGAAAATATTTCATTGATAACACTTACGTATATTCCTTGGGGCAGTTTCTCAGCCTCAAAAGAATAAGGAGCGAAGTTATCCGCGACATAAAAGGTAACTTCCCGGTCAGCATAGGCACGGGTCCAGAATAAGAAAAAGAAGAGTATGAAAACTAGCCTCCAAATCATCCTATTGCCTCCAGGTCTGTAACAATTTTTCATAGGAAATTGTCTTCCCCGGCGGGTCTTCATTTGCTAACGATGGTTTTGGGGAGCCTTCCCGCTTTAGCCAAACATTATCATTTTGGGGTTCATTTAATTGGGGACTGCATTTCCCCATGCCAATACGTTCCAGTCGAGCCAAAACTCGGTCCATCTCTCGAGCCAAACCATTCATAGCCCTTTCTACAGAAACGGATCGATCCACGGCCAACCCAATATTTTGCCACCACAACCGCGCTAATTTGGGATAGTCAGGAACATTCATGCCAGTTGGAGTCCATAGCGTCCGCGCAGGAGATCGATAGAACTCGAGAAATCCTCCCAATCGTTCAGATACCTCACTCATTGCCGTAGAATTCAAATCAGAATTTCGTATAGGCGTTAAGCCCACGAGTGTTTTTTTCAAAGACACAGTTTTAGATACGGTAAATTGAGCATACAGCCATGCCGCTTTTCTGCGTTCCAATCGAGTTGATTTGAAAAAAGTCCACGCACCTGCATCCTGATAGCCAAGTTTTTGTCCTTCTTCCCAATAAGCACCGTGGGGTGACGGCGCCATCCGCCATTTTGGAGTTCCATCTCTATTCACCACAGGTAAGTCTGGTTGAGTGAGGGATGCCGTGAAGGCCGTGTACCAAAAAATTTGCTGTGCTATATGGCCTTGTCCGGGAACAGGTCCTGCTTGAGAAAAAGTCATGTGCTCAGAACCGGGCGGAGCAAACTTATGAAGCCAGTCTATGTATTTTCGAACCGCATAAATTGCAGCCGGACTATCGGCTGCACCACCACGAGATACAGAAGCTCCAACAGGCCTACACCCTTCCATCCGGATCCCCCATTCATCTACAGGGCGTCCGTTAGGAATTCCATGATCTCCAGCTCCTGCCATAGCCAACCAGGCATCGGTCATACGCCAGCCAAGTGAAGGGCCCCGATTACCATAGTCCATATGACCATAGACCCTTTCCCCATCTATAAATTTGACATGATTGGTAAAAAAATCGGCTATATCTTCATAGGCTGACCAGTTGAGAGGAACACCCAGTTCGTATCCAAAGATATTACGAAACTTTTCTTGAAGATGGCACTTCTCCGCTTTGTTGAGTAGATTTAGGATTTCAAATAGAGCATAGATTGATTATCTGGAATGGATGATTGTCTAATTTTGAGTTTGAAGTATTCGGTATCCTTGATGCCTCTGGCTCGCTTACGGATCATTCCTATACTGACATTACCAGCCTCTATCCTGGCGCTTGTGAGCTTGTGTTTGGCGTAGTTGCAGATGCCCACACAATGTTTCCGTAGGGATTTCGCGAACTTTTTTAGATAGAGCATCTGTGACTGATCTGCTATCAGGCACCAACGTTCCAGTTGCTCCGCCATCGCCTCAAATGAAGCGGCACTCCACAGCAGCTGAAGCTGTTCTTTCAAGACGTAAAGTGCATTCAGGTTGCTATTGCTCTCCAGCAACCTTTGCAGCTTGTCACTTTGTTTTTCACTCAACTTATCCGCATTTTTGAGCAACAGATAATGTGTCCCTTTCATCAACTCTTTACCACTTGGATCGGCCTTTCTGAACTCAAGTCGACGCTGATTATGGATAGCTTTGCTGTAGTTTTTCATGACGTGGAAACGGTCAAATACTATGTCGGCCAACGGCAAGGACTCTCTGACAGCCTTTTGGTAGGCAGGCCCCATATCCATCGCTACGGCCTTTATTTTGCAGGCTGTATCTGGTTGCAGTTGTTTCAAAAACCTTGAAAAAACCTCGGCAGTTCGGCCTGCTTCAACCCAGATCAGATGACCGCCAACCATATCGTAGACCACCGTCATGTAGTCATGACCTTTCGCCCGGGCAACTTCATCTACACCAATATATTCCAAGCCAGTTAGCTCTGCAGGATCAAGCGTAGGGAGAGTTTCAATAAGGTATGCCCTGTCGATATTCTTGACCGTTTCCCATCGTATATCCAAATGTCTGGAAACCGCTTGAATAGACATATGCCGACATAATCCACTGATCAGTCGGCAAAATCGGTGAGTGAAACGGCACCCTTTATCAACAAAATCACACCCCTCAATGCGGCGTTCGCCCTTGTTAATATAAACCTGCGCCAGCTCAATCTCGACCACACAAGGATACCCAAAAAGGGGGATGTCGTTTACTTGTCGGCGGACATGCTGGTTGATGCTTCCCTTCTGGCCTGTAGCAGGGTCTATAGCCCTCCTACGCGCGTCTCGGCTGCAGTGAATGACAATCTTAACACCGCCGTCATCCAGTTTAATTTCATTTACACGTTGCCCTTTGAGGCCTAAAATATGCTGCGAGATGTTGATTGTCATATACCTGCTCTATGTAAAGTTATCAGAAACCATACATATCAACAGGTTACTTGGCGGTCGGCATCTTTTTCTACTCAACAAAGCGGAGAAGAGCCTTGAAGATCTTTCCTTGAGAACCAATCGTGCCGAAACCAGTACAAGTTGGCAAACTGTTGATCCGGTAATTGGTAGAGCTTTCCATCCGGCCCGGTTCCAAAACTCAGACCAATAAAATCTTCTAAATCAAGGGTAGGTAAAGTTACATCCCGGCCCTCTCCTACCATAAAATCTGACAACGGAACGATCTGTCCTTGCCGATAATGGGTTCCAATTAAATCAGTATCATTTACATAGGCATCATAAATGGAGCGCTCTGACAACATCTGCATCTGAGCCATTTCCACAACATCACCTTCGTGTTTGAGGTGATGGACAACCTTGATCCCGGTGATATCAAAAAAAGCCTTGGTGAGTACTTCGGACTCATAGACATGGGTATCAATGATTTCTGAAAGTACGTGAATAGTTAGTCCCCGAAAGGGTTCAGCAGCATCTATAAACCAGGACATTTCTTCTAGTTGTTGATCCTGGGTAAGTGTAGAAGGCTGAAATTCTCTTTCCACCCATTCCTCTGCATCCTTCATAGCCGCAAGGGCGTCCGAATTCATAACAAATGAGAAAAGTAAGAAACAGATCTTTACTATAAAAAGCCGAAGCATTTGTAAGGATATTTTTTGGTGCCAAGTTTCCAGATTAAGCCATGAAAAACAATGTGGGCGAGCAGAATATCCGAGGCCTTTTTTAGTGTCATTCTGATTTGACATTCTAGCGCCCGTCAGGCTCCAAAACCCCTATTGTCGGCTGATTAAAGATATCAACGATTGCTTAAAAAGAAGATAACACTCCTGGCAATAAAAAAGAGGCCCTGAATACAGCACCTCTTTTCTCCTAAATTGGCAATTTAATCGTTTTTCTAACGGCCAATCGCATAACCTTGCATAAAGCGTGCATTTGCTGCGGCCTTTAAAAGACCATCCTCTTTTGCAGCGGCTGTCATTCGCCCGAGGCTCCAATCTGGTTCGACAACGACTTTATGTCCCCGGCGCTTTAATTCATCTATGGTTTCTTGTGGGAAGCGCCCCTCGAGTGCGAGATTTCCGGGGTCACACTCTCTGGGATAGAATGAACTCGGAAAGTGTGCTGTCTGAAACCCTGGCGCGTCGATGGCTTCTTGCAGATTCAAGCCAAAATGAACGTGACGTAGGAAGAAGTGTAGTGACCATTGGTCCTGCTGATCTCCACCCGGTGTACCAAAGGCCATATATGGAATTCCATCCTTTAATGCCAGTGACGGTGTAAGTGTCGTTCGTGGGCGCTTACCAGGAGCAATACAAGCCGGAGAGTTCTTATCAAGCCAGAACATCTGCGCACGATTGGTCAAACAAAATCCAAGTCCCGGGATAATCGGGGAGCTTTGTAACCATCCGCCACTTGGTGTCGCAGAAACCATATTCCCCCAACGATCAATGATATCCAAGTGGCAAGTATCACCTTTGGCGCCCCCTTTATCATCAGGGGTTGGTTCGTCATCAAATCTAGCAACCGTCGGCTCGCCGAGGTCGGTATTGTTTTTACCTTCTTCAGAGGTCCCCTTTAGGCGAACAACAACATCGCCTCCTTTACCAGAAATTTGACCAGGCCGGATTTCGAGTGAGGCTTTATCTGTAATAAGCCCTCGTCGGTCGTTGTTATAGGCGTCTGAAAGCAGCTCATCCATTGGCACATCAACAAAATCTGGATCACCATAAAAGGCTTCTCTATCTGCAAACGCGAGCTTTGCACTTTCAGTAACCAGATGAACAAACTCTGGGGAATGTTCATCAAGAGAATTTAAATCGTATCCTTTGAGAAGTGCAAGTTGTTGCAAGAACACAGGCCCCTGCCCCCATGGTCCCGTCTTACAGATCGTATAACCATGATAATCATAGGTAAGTGGCTCTTCATAGGTTGCGGACCACTTTGCAAGATCCTCACCATTGAGAAGTGCCTTGTTACGACGACCTGATGTGTCCATCACCTCAGCGGTTTTGCAGAATTGATCAATTTTTTCAGCAACGAAGCCTTCAGACCAAATCTTCCGCGCAGCTTCAATTTGTCCTTCACGACTTTCAGATGCAGCCTCTGCTTCGGAAATAATCCGTTCATACATTTCTGCCATTTCGGGATTTTTGAAAAGCTCGCCCGGTTTTGGAGCCCTCCCCTCTTTCAGATAAACACCGGCCGAAGATGTCCATTCATCCTCAAATAACGATTTCACACTATTTATGGTATGGGCAATGTTGGGCACCAGCGGATACCCATCACGGGCAAAACCAATGGCATGTGCTAATACGTCCCTTAGGCTCATAGTGCCGTAATCGAGCAGCATAAGCATCCAGGCATCAAATGCCCCGGGCACTACGGCTGATAACAGTCCCGAACCGGGCACAACGGATAAATCTAGCGCCTGATAGGCTTCTAAAGTTGCTTTGGCTGGTGCTGGGCCTTGGCCATTAATAACTTTAACAGGTCCATCAACAGGCGCTACAATAATAGGGACTTCACCACCAGGACCATTAAGGTGCGGCTCTACAACCTGCAAGGAAAATCCTGCTGCAATGGCAGCATCATAAGCATTTCCCCCTCGCTCTAGAATCGCCATCCCAGCCGCAGTCGCCAGCCAATGTGTGGATGTAACGACCCCAAAAGTACCTAGAATCTCAGGCCGTGTTGTAAATCCGCTCATATCCAATCTTCCCATAAACCTTCAAACACCCCACAAAATCATCGAATTGTTTTTGAGGTAATCTGAGTGACAGCATAACTTGACAGAGAATTTAAGGCATGATGATAATTGGTACAACCAATAAATTTTGGTCTATCCAATATTTATTCTTTCATTAACAACTGGAACTTATTTAGAGTTCCCCTTGATCATTCCTAACTTCAGTCAGGCTTTTTGATGGACGCATTTCTCTCTACCGACTTTCTTATACTCGCGGGTATTTTACTCACAACTGGCGTTATTGCAGGCTTCATAGCCGGTCTTCTCGGTGTCGGTGGCGGAATTGTTATCGTCCCAGTCCTGTACCACCTCTTTAGCCTGATAGGTGTCGATGAATCCGTACGCATGCACACAGCCGTTGGCACATCACTCGCCACAATCCTGGTCACAGGTTTTGCCTCTGCCAGATCCCATTATAATAAAGGCGCTGTCGATCTCGAATTATTGAAAACCTGGGGACCGGCTATTGCTATTGGTGTGATCATAGGTGTTGTCGTCGGTGGGAATATCGGCAGCACAGCCTTGATTGCTGTCTTCGCCATAATCGCCCTACTCGTTGCTTTAAACATGGCATTTCGTCCAGCCGATGCGCACATATCCGACACTTTACCCGGCTCTCCCTTCAAACAATTGATTGGCGTTTTTATTGGGGGCTTCTCTGTTCTTATGGGAATTGGTGGCGGAACGTTATCGGTCCCGATCCTCACCCTTTTCAACTACCCCATTCGAAAAGCTGTAGCGACTGCCGCAGCAATCGGCCTTATCATCGCGGTTCCGGGATTTATTGGCTACATATACTACGGTTTAGATTTACCCGGGCGACCTGACTTCTCGTTGGGTTATGTCAATCTCGTCGGCTTTGCTTTGATAATACCGACGTCCGGTTTCTTTGCCCCAATCGGTGCAAAAATCGCCCATGCCATCCCGCCACGATTACTACGTTTGTCTTTTGCTCTCTTTCTCTTCATCACAAGCTTGCGCATGATGTATGACTTGCTAACATGAGTAAGCTGCCAAATCGGGCAGATGTAGCGGAGAAGCAAATATGGCAGAGCAGACTCAGGCAGTTACACTTGAGGAAGAGAATACTAATCCACAGGGCTCCACTACTCCAGTCAGGGCCTACGAAGATGTTATTGCCAAGATCAGAAAGCTGATCAACGATGAAGAAATGGGTCCGGGCGATGCTCTCCCTTCTGAACGTCGTCTGTCTGAACTCTTTACCGTCTCTCGTCATTCTGTCCGTGAAGCTATACGCGTTTTACAAGAACAAGGGGTTCTCGCCCCTCGACGTGGCAGTGGTAACTATATCCGTTCGTCATCACGCGAAGAGTTAACCCGCGCCTTATCTTCGCTTGTATCCGGGGACTCCCGCAGATTGTTCGAGGTCTTTCAACTTCGTCAATTGATGGAACCTCAGATAGCAGCTCTCGCTGCAGAGATGATTCTTCCTGAGCAACTTACTGAAATGGATCAGCTGGTCCGCCGACAAATGGCGACTGAAGATCTTAATGAACTCAGGCAGATTGATCGAAACTTCCACGCGCTTATAGCCAAGGCTACAGGTAATTCCCTGCTCGCCGATCTGATGGATAAAATCAGCGAGTCCATAGATCCTTCGCGGACCGAAGGCCATCAAAGCGACGAACGACGCGTTGCCTCAATCTCGGGTCATTGTCGTATTTTATCAGCGCTTCAGGCCCATGACCCTACAGCAGCAGCCGACGCAATGCGGGATCATATCAACGATATAAAACACGCCGTCGCGCCGGATGTTGCTTAAAACAAACCTACTCAGCAGCTTTATTGATAACGGGGTCTGGATACAGCTCATCCATAGAAACACTGCGGCCTGTATCCAGAACGATCCTCGCATGAAAACGCTTCAGGGCACGAGCTTCGGGTACTCCGCAACTGTGGGCAAGGATTCCAACTTCTTTGCGCATATTTTTGGCATAACTGGCAACCCGCTCAGACTTGGTATGCGGGTCCAGACCAAATTGTAACTTTTTATTGTGGGTCGTTACTCCTGTCGGGCAGGTGTTTTTATTACATTGAAGTGCCTGAATGCATCCAAGAGCGAACATAAATCCCCGCGCAGAATTAACAAAATCGGCACCCGCACAATAAGCCCACGCGACATCTGATGGGTTAATCATCTTTCCGCTGGCACATACTTTTATTCGCTCTCGAAGGCCATGTTTTTTCAAGGTATCGACCACATGCGGAAGACTTTCCCGAAGAGGGACGCCCATATTATCAATCAAACTCATTGGCGCTGCACCCGTTCCCCCATCAGCGCTATCAATGGTGATGAAATCTGGCGCCGTTTCAATGCCGCGTTTGTTGATCTCTTCGCACATATCAACAAAGAAACCATAGGCCCCAACGACCATCTTGAAACCAACAGGTTTACCCGTCGTTTCACGAATGAAAGCCAACATATCAAGAAGATCGCACACACTGGTCACTTCCGGATGACGGTTGGGGCTAATCGCATCCTCACCCACTGGAATGCCTCGAATTGTGGAGATCTCTTCTGTTACCTTTGCTCCCGGCAGTATCCCGCCTTTGCCAGGTTTAGCCCCCTTACTTAGTTTGAGTTCAAACATTTTGACTTGGTCGTGTGCGGCAACCTCCCTCAATTTCTCTTCGTCAAATCCACCTTCAGGCTTACGAACCCCAAATTTAGCCGTCCCAATTTGAAAGACGATATCCGCACCACCTTCCAGGTGATAAGGCGATAAGCCCCCCTCACCCGTGTTCAACCAAACACCAGCTTTTTTCGCGCCCTTTGACAAAGCCCGAACCGCCGGTATGGAAATCGCCCCGTAACTCATGCCTGAAATGTTAAAGATACTATCGGTTTCATATGGATGCTTGCAGTAGGGGCCAATCTGAACATAACCAGGCTCCACTGTATCTTCCGTGAGTGTTGGAAAGGGACAATTGACAAAAAATACCGTGCCCGCAGGTCGGAGATCGCGCGATGATCCGAAGGCAACTGTGGAATCTACATTCTTCGCTGCCCGATAAACCCATGAGCGTTCAGCCCGGTTAAAAGGCATCTCTTCACGGTCCAGTGCAAAGAAATACTGGCGAAAAAACTCGCCTAAATGCTCAAACAGATAACGAAAACGTGCAATAACCGGGTAGTTTCGTCTTAAGGTACTTTCTGTCTGAGTGACATCTCTGACATAAGCAACGATGAACCAAAGAATGGCTATTCCGATGGCCGTAATAAATAGAAAAGACAACAGTTCTAAAATCGTAACGACAAACTCTGATATCTGGCCCATTGCTATCCTATCCCCATCCGAACGTTATTTTTTGCTTATTGATTTTATTATTCAGCAATAGAGTACACGGATAAGTGCGACAAAACACTATTAGGTTATTGCGCGATGATTTAAGCAGAACCAAAACAAAAAGCGCCGGAAAAATCCGACGCTCATGTGCTTAGCTCTTTTTAATCTTCGGTTAGATATGTAACGCATGTCCCAGCGTTTTAAGAGCGGCCTCTTGTAAAGCTTCACTTTGGGTTGGATGAGCGTGGATCGTCGCCGCGATATCTTCGAGCCTGGCGCCCATTTCAAGAGCGAGCGCAAATCCCGCTGAAAGTTCGGAAACGCCGACACCTACGGCTTGAATACCCAAAACCAGATGATTATCGGCACGGGCAACAATACGCACAAATCCCTCTTCGCGTTCTGCCGACATTGCACGACCATTGGCCTGGAAGGGGAAACTATCGGTCTTGATAGCGTAGCCCATATCTTTTGCTTCTTTCGGAGACAGTCCGGCGGTCACGATTTCAGGGTCTGTAAAGCAAACCGCAGGAATGCAAACTTTATCCCAAGTGCGTTTTTCACCTGCAATGATCTCTGCAACCATTTCCCCCTGGGCCATGGCCCGGTGCGCAAGCATTGGTTCTCCCGTTACATCCCCAATGGCGTAAGTCCCTCGCATTGAGGTCTGGCACTTATCATTGATATGGATAAACGGGCCATCCATACGAAGATCAATTTCTTCTAGCCCCCAGCCATGAGTAACTGGTTTTCGACCAACCGTCACCAGTATTTTATCAGCAGGGATCTTGTGATCCACTCCACCACCATTCTCGACAAGTAGGGAGTTTCCTTTGGTCGATAATCCTTTGGCTTTTGCCTTTGTCATCACTTTAATACCAAGTGCATCAAGGCGCTTTAGGACTGGACGAATAAGATCTTTGTCGTATTGGGGGAGGATAGAACTCTCTGCCTCGACCACGGTCACTTCGGACCCCAGCTTTGCATAGGCGATCCCGAGTTCAAGACCGATGTATCCACCACCGACAACAGCTAATTTACCTGGAATTTCAGTTAAAGACAGAGCATCCGTAGAAGAAATCACCTTGTCGCCAAAGGGAAGAAATGGAAGTTCTACGGGAGCGGAGCCGGTCCCGATAACCACATATTCCGCTCGTATGATTTGTGGCCCAGTCGGGGTATCAACCTCAACCGTTTTCCCATCCCGGAATTTTGCCCACCCTTCAACAGTCTTCACCCCGTGTTTTTTCAATAGCCCTGCAACACCAGAATTGAGACGACTGACAATACCGTCCTTCCATTCCATTGTTTGGGACAAATCAATTTTCGGCTTCGAAGTTGATATACCAAGGGCATTTTTTCCAGAAAGTCGGGATACTTTTTCGTATTCATCTGCGGCATGGATGAGTGCTTTTGACGGAATACAGCCGACATTTAAGCACGTTCCACCTGGCTTTCCAGCTTCAATGACAACAGTATCAATACCCAGTTGGCCGGCACGAATAGCGCATACATATCCACCTGGACCTGCACCGATAATAAGTAGTTTGGTTTTGATCTCTTTCATGGTTTAGCCCTCCATAAAGATCATTGCAGGTGTTTCCAACAGGGACTTGATACGCTGCACAAATACAGCAGCATCCCAACCGTCGATAACCCTATGATCAAAACTCGAAGAAATATTCATCATCTTTCTTGGCACAAAATCAGTGCCATCCCACATTGGTCGAATAGCCATTTTGTTGACGCCCAAAATAGCGACCTCTGGATGGTTTATAACAGGCGTTGTCGCGATAGCACCTAAAGGACCGAGAGACGTAATGGTTATGGTCGAACCACTGAGTTCTTCCCGGGTTGCCGTTCCCGCTTTAGAGGCAGCAGCAAGACGATTAACTTCTGCAGCACACCCCCAGACATCACGGGCTTCAGCATGTTTGATTACGGGCACAACAAGGCCGTTTGGCGTTTGTGCTGCCATTCCGATGTGAACACCGCCGTATTGATGTACCACCCCGGCTTCGTCATCAAAAATTGCGTTCAGGTTTGGCTGCTCATCAACCGCCTTAACCAAGGCGCGCATCAAAAATGGCAATAGGGTTAACTTGGGTTGATCCTCTGATTTTCCTTTATTCAGAGTTCCGCGCAATTCTTCAAGGGCGGTCATATCAACTTCTTCAACGATGGTAATGTGCGGAATGCGCGATTTTGAGATCGACATCTTTTCCGCAATTTTACGGCGCAGTCCAACGATCTTCACATCTGAAACAGAGGTATTCGCGACAAGACCTCCTCCGGGGCGGGCTTTTACAGTACTACCATCAAAATAAGCATCGAGATCTTCATGAGAAATTCGACCCGCGGGCCCCGTTCCAGATACCTGGCGAAGATCAGCTCCTGCATCAAGTGCACGCTTTCGTACTGCGGGTGATGCTATTGGCTTTTCCCCTTCCGCGCGGGCAGGGCCAACTGTTGCTTGACGCGCAGGAGATGCAACAGGCTTTTCAATCGTCACTTTCGCCTTTGGCGGTTCGACCACAAACACTGAAGGTTCTGAGGTTTTTACAGGAGCAGGCTCTTCAGGTTTCACCTCCGTGCCAGCTGCAACATTGCCTTCACCATCGACCTCCAACTTGATAATCGGAGAGCCTACAGACATAACGTCACCCGGTTCAGCACCGAGCCAGATGATACGGCCATCCACAGGCGAAGGGATTTCAACTGTTGCTTTATCGGTCATAACAGCGGCAAGAACAGAATCTTCCTGCACGACATCACCAATTGCAACTTCCCATTCCACAATCTCGGCTTCTGCAACACCTTCGCCAACATCTGGAAGCTTGATTATATATTCACCCATTGATCAGGCCTCCATTACTTGTTCAAGTGCGCGGCTTACCCGCGCAGGTCCAGGGAAGTAATCCCACTCTTGGGCATGAGGATAAGGCGTATCCCATCCTGTGACGCGCTGAATTGGGGCCTCGAGATGATAGAAGCAGGTTTCTTGTACTCTGGAGAGTAACTCACCACCAAAGCCGGATGTCAGGGTTGCTTCATGGACCACAACACAACGACCGGTTTTCTTAACTGAAGCAATGATTGTTTCTTCATCCAATGGCAGAAGTGTACGCAGATCAATAATTTCTGCGTCAATTCCAGTTTCCTTAACAGCCGCTTCGGCAACATAAACCATTGTTCCATATGCTATGATCGTAACCTCAGCACCTTCACGGGCAATCTTTGCCTTACCAAGAGGGATATTATAATGCCCCTCGGGAACTTCGCCTAATTCGTGTTTTGACCACGGTGTTACGGGTTGGTCATGATGACCATTGAAAGGGCCATTATAGAGGCGTTTAGGTTCCAAAAAGATCACGGGATCATCATCTTCAATCGCAGAGATAAGCAATCCTTTAGCATCTACGGGGTTCGAAGGTACAACCACCTTTAGTCCAGAGACTTGCGTGAAGATGGCTTCTGGACTTTGACTATGGGTTTGTCCGCCAAAAATTCCCCCACCCGTTGGCATCCGAATTGTGAGCGGAGCAGTAAAATCGCCAGCTGATCTGTACCGAAGACGTGCAGCCTCTGATACAATTTGATCATAAGCAGGATATACATAATCAGCGAACTGCATTTCAACACAAGGGCGTAAGCCATACGCCGCCATTCCAATAGCTGATCCGACGATACCGGACTCATTAATCGGAGCGTCGAAACAACGGTTCTTTCCGTATTTTTCCTGAAGGCCATGCGTACAACGGAAAACACCGCCAAAATACCCCACGTCTTCCCCAAAGACGACGACGTCATCATCTTTATCCATCATCACATCCATCGCATCCCGGATGGCTTCAATCATCGTCATTCTGCTCATGTTTATATTCCTGCTTCCTGACGTTGCCGCCTTAAATGTGGAGGCATTTCTTTATAGACATCTTCGAACATATCCCGGGTAGAGGGAGACCCTCCAGCGTGCAGAGTGCCGTGACTTTCTGCTTCTTTTTGTGCCGCGAGCACTGTGTCTTTGATTTCAGCATCAACCTGTTTGTGGCGTTCTTCCGACCAGGCTCCTATGGAAATTAAATGTAGCTTTAATCGTTCAATAGGATCGCCAAGTGGCCAGGCGTCAGACTCTTCTTTCGGGCGATAGGCTGCGGGATCATCAGATGTCGAATGTCCCCCGGCACGATAAGTCACATACTCGATCATCGTAGGTCCGAGATCGCGACGTGCCCGCTCCGTAGCCCATTTGGCCGCGGCGTAAACCGCGAGGTAATCATTGCCATCAACACGTAAGGCCGGAATACCAAAGCCGTGCCCGCGTGCTGCAAAGGTACCTGAGCCCCCTTTTGCAATCCCTTGGAATGTAGAGATTGCCCATTGGTTATTCACCACATTAAGGACGACAGGCGCTTTATAGGTCGAGGCAAAGACAAGAGCCGAATGGAAATCTGATTCAGCGGTAGATCCATCCCCAATCCAACCCGCAGCTATTTTAGTATCGTGTTTAATGGCAGAGGCCATAGCCCAACCAACAGCTTGGATATACTGAGTCCCAAGATTTCCCGAGATGGAGAAAAATCCGTACTCTTTTTCTGAATACATAATGGGGAGTTGACGGCCCTTCAAAGGATCTTCTTCATTGGAGTAGATCTGGTTCATCATCTTAACCATTGGATAATCTTGCGCCATCAACAAACCAGCCTGACGATAAGTCGGAAAGTTCATATCCCCTTTTACAAGCGCACATTGGAAAGCTGTCGAAACAGCTTCTTCACCCAAGTGCTGCATATAAAAAGAGGTTTTTCCCTGGCGTTGGGCCATCATCATTCTGTAATCGAAAGCGCGCAACGTCATCATATGACGCAGCCCCTTGATCAACTCATCTTCACCGAGAAGTCCAGCCCACGGTCCCACGGCCTCACCATCACGGTTTAAAACTCGAATAATCGAATAGGCCAGGTCCCTGATTTCTTCAGGTGCAACATCCACGTCAGGTCGCCGAACAGATCCAGCTTTGGGGATATCAACATTAGAGAAATCAGGCGTATCTCCCGGACGGAATTCTGGCTCAGGTACATGTAGATGTAGCTGCTTTTTTTCCGACATATATCACTCCCTAGGTTCATTGCCTTTTGAAGGCTTATTCATCTGTCAGTAACTATGACATATAAATCCTGGTGATTATTACTAAAGTTGGTAGTATACCTCACAAAATGAGCTACTTTTCACTAATAACTGACACACTGGTAGAGATTTATGGAACTTGATACCATTGATATAAAGATATTGCGAATCCTCCAAACAGAAGGACGCATCCGATCTATTGAGTTGGCGGAACGTGTTGGATTGTCGCCAACCCCCTGTGCACGCAGAGTAAAAATGCTGGAAGATGAAGGCGTTATCACTGGGTACGCTGCGAGGGTGGATCAAACCAAACTTGGTTACATGATTAACATCTTTGTTTCTGTAGAGCTTGAAAAACAAGCATCTGAAAACCTTAAGCAATTCGAAGAGGAAATTGATAAATTTGAAGAAGTTGTCGAATGTTACCTTATGACTGGAAGCCAGGACTTCCTGCTTAAAGTTGTCGCGACAGACCTCATGGCCTTTGAGAAATTCTTGCAGGAAAAATTGACTCGCATCCCCACAATCCGGGCCGTCAGATCGCGGTTCGCCCTTCGCAGCATCGTCGAGAGGAACGCGCTGCCCAGTCCTCAACGCCCCTAAAATCGACAACCTATTATACAAATCTTGAATATGTTTTTTCACGATCGCTTCTGTTGGCACTCCTTTTTCGTAGCAGCACTCCCAGTGATCAACAATCGCACAAGTTGATTTATAAAATCATAATACCAGTAAAATCATGAGATCGAAACCTACTGGGAGAATTCAGACAAAGCCTTCGGGATCTCTCCCCGTTGACCATGATTTTGAAACAAGGCCAGATAGCTACCATCCTTAACCATACCAACCAGACCACGGTTAAAGGCTTCAACATAATTCCCTGTCAGTGATACTTTTCTCGAGAAGGCAATATGCGCCAACTGACTTGCCAAATAAGGTTTTAAAATAACAAACTGATCAGCATCAAGCTTATCCTGCTGAATCAAGTACGACATCATTGGTATTGTTATTGCGAGAATATCAACACGGCCTTGCTGTAAGCGAAGGAGGTCAAACTTGGTAGATTTGTCTTTTGACAGGAAATCAGCATTATCAAATTCTGGGCTATAAGCCCAATCAGAAAATACACCAATACGGTATCCCTCTAGATCACGTAGAGTGGAATAACTAATTAATCCAGATTTTTTCAAAGCTATTAGGGCTGTAACTTCTTCATAGATAGGAAGAGTATATCGAAAATCTTTGCTCCTTTCTTGAGTATAAAATGCCCCAAGAATTCCGTCGTACTTACCGTTGCGAACTTCGTGTAGCACGCGGCTCCAGGGCTTAAAGGTAACGCTTAAGCTATGCCCCTATCGCCGAAAGACCTCTTTAGCCAATGCGACATATACTCCTTGTTCAGGAAGTGATGCTGATGCCATTGGAGCAAAATCGCCCGTAATCAATCTGATTTCGTCAGCATTACCATGAACGGCTACAGAGGTCTGTAGCAGGGCTAGAAAGAATATCGATTTGATTAATATCGATTTACGCATGATTAAACTTGCTCAGAAATATCAAAATTTCTAACCGAGTATACCCATGACTAACTTAATAAAATCGAAAAGGAGTTATTCTGCGGCTTCCGGTAAGGCTGAACGATGGCGAACCAGTAGGTCACCAATGCTGTTGGCCTTGTGCTCAATCAAGGTATCCGGACCGCCCCAGATAGGAACCGCACGACCAAGGCGAGCCATTAGATCGTAAATGATAAATTTAGCGACCGCATTTCCACCGCGTGTTCCCTCATAAAGCAGCTGTAATGGATAAGCTGCATTACCAATAACGGGAACAAAACCGACAAACAACGCCAACCAAGGTCTTTTCGCTCCACGGGCAGTTGAGGCAATAATCCGACAACTGGTATAGATCGTACGAACAATCACTCCTGCACTGAGATACCCGATCACACCACCAGCTAACCCGATAACACCCAGAGCCCCTAAGATGAAAATTGTCGCAAGTGTAATTACTTTTATAAACGGTTTAAGCGCCATCAACACCCCAAAATCGGTGATATAAAGGCTGCTCTCACTGTTTTCCATTTCGTGTTTAAGCGTTTCGGCTTCGTGATCGGAGAGCTGACGGCGTTTGCGCCAATTTTCAATCCCTCTAGCGACCACCAACCGGCTCAATTGTGCACGATATGAAGGCATAAGCATAAAGGCTTTTACCATCGGTAACAGATGACTTAATTGCTTTAGTAATTTACTTTCTTTGATCACTCGACCAAGTTTCGCATATCCACGCGAAATACCCGTTTTAAACAGGCGACTATACCAACGGAGAGGACGTGATTTATAATGCTCAGCTTCTTCTTCTGTAATTTTACCGCGCGCAAGTCTTGACTGAATACTGCGCTGCAGGCGCGACATAAATCGCCAGTCATCTTCCTTGTGAACGAGCCCCTCGGCATCATTGCAAAGATCTTCATATTCTTTTTCGCTCAAGACGCCATTTAAAGCATCCCGGTTCTCTTCAATATAACGACGTAACTTTGGTACATCGACATCATCGTAAAGGGGGCGTCCATTTGCGAAAGTTCGCTGAAGATAGAAGCTAAAAAGAAGAATGGGGTTAGCTGGGAAAAGTGCGGGTACGCCAGATTCCAAATCAACCCAGACCCAGCGTTTTTCACCTGTTTCCGTAGACTCCAGTAAGAAATTACTGGTCGCCACGGGGTTACCATACCCTGCCTGCCACGCCAGTCCATCAAAACCAGAATCAAGAAGCAATGTTTGAAGAGGTTTCATGACATTATCGACGAGGTCTTTGATTTCAGCTTCTTTCATCGAAGAATAAGGGTGATGAAGCGAAGGCGCCCGTCCGTCGATGAACTCCATAGTGATTTCGTTAGCAGAAAATTCTTCGTTCCAGGAAACCGATATAATTTCAGCAATTCGAAGCTTTTCAGGGAGCCATAATTTCATGAGGGCAGCAAGCACTCGGCGACGGCAAGCGGCTTCAACAATAGAGCCCTGATGCCATATATAAGGATTATTGGCACCAAATATTACATTGTGAACCAGGCCAGCCAAACTCGAGCCAACAAAAATTTTACGTGCTGTCGCACGGCCATCTGGTAGATGATCCAGATATACCGTAGCCGAACGGCCCGCGCCGATCTTTCTGTCTTTTAAACTCGACATGTAGTTTTTATCCAACCTTTGTATGATGCTCATTATCCCCATCTGGTCTTCAAACCGGGTGTTTAATTAACGGCGCTGCGGGGAGAAATATCGCGAGCAGGATATATCTATACTTTTTTTGCCGAAAAGAACACCCACCAGAAATAGAAATGTCACTTTTATGACCCAATTAGTTCACTTCACTGTAATTACAAGTGACATTAACCATACTTCCTCAAAAATCTATATAAAGAATTCCTGATATAGCTTGCGTATCTTAAAAAAAAAGCCTAATTTCTGACAACGGATTAATTTCAATATTATGTGGTATATGAACCATGGCGAATAAATTTCTTGAACTCCTTAAAACCCGTGAATGGCTCCTCGCTGATGGCGCGACCGGAACAAACCTATTTGAAGTAGGCCTCCAAACGGGTGACGCTCCTGAGCTCTGGAATATTGAGCAGCCAGAGAAAATTTACGACTTGCAAAAGTCCTTTGTTGATGCCGGTTCAGATATTATTCTAACCAATACCTTTGGCGGTACACGCAATCGAATGAAGCTTCACAAAGCTCAGGACCGTGTTGTCGAAATCAATGCCGCCGCCGTAAAAATCACAAAAAAAGTTGCGGACAATGCTGGACGCCCTGTAGTTGTCGCCGGCTCAATGGGACCAACAGGGGATATATTTGAACCGGTTGGAAGCCTAACCCGCGAAGAAGGAATTGCAGCCTTCCGCGAACAAGCCTTTGCACTAGCCGAAGCTGGTGCCGATGTTCTTTGGCTAGAAACAATTTCTGCACCTGAAGAACTTGAGGCCGCGGTTACAGCCTGTAGCGAAACCGGATTACCAATCGTAACGACCCTGAGCTTTGATACCAACGGCCGCACAATGATGGGGCTCACCCCTGCTGACTTTGCAAGGCGCGTAAAAGATCTCAGCCCGATTCCAGTTGCTTATGGTGCCAACTGTGGCGTTGGCGCATCTGAAATGGTAACCGCGTTACAAAATATGGCTATGTGCGCTGAAGACGGTGATGTTCTCGTTTCAAAAAGCAACTGTGGTATTCCTGAATATGTAGATGGCGCCATTCGCTATACTGGCACACCTGAGCTTATGGCTGAATACGCAAGAATTGCAGTTGATTCAGGCATCAAAATCGTAGGTGGCTGCTGCGGTACAACAGCAAATCATGTCAAACATATGCGTGAAGCCTTGGACAACCACACACGTGGCCCTAAACCAAGCCTAGATGAAATCGTTTCTCGCTTAGGTGAAATTTCCAATGGTGCACGCGCAATGAATGAAGCCGGTCCTCTTGGTGCAAAACCGGCTGAGCCTGTGACTGGTGGCGGACGCAAACGCAGAGGTCGCGATCCAAAACGCAAGGCTGCTGATGACGGTAAATTTCCTGGTGAAGTTTAACTGAACCAATATACAAGAAAAAGGACTGCATTTTTTTGCAGTCCTTTTTTTATGTTCATATCTACGCTTTACGCCAAATACACGACTTCTAGTCCAGAATACTTTCAAGTTCTTCGATTGAGGTTAGGACGTGATCTGCCAGAGTAGCGAGGAGTTCTCGCTCGGATGTTCCCGTAAGAACCCCGACTTTCATTCCAGCACCAGCATTCACACCCATTTCCATATCGTGAAGGTTATCCCCGACAACCATAATGTTTTCAGGGGCAAGCTCCATCGCGGCACAAAATCCATTGACCATACCAGCTGTAGGCTTAAGCCCATGGCCAGAATTATAGCCCGCAACAAAATCCAGCTTGTCCAGGGCATTAAAGCGACTGAGTGATCGGCGAGCCCCCTGTTCACTATCACTCGTGGCCACACCCAACTTAAGGCCGCGAGCTTTTAAGCGATCAAACGTGAGCGTGACGTTAACCGCACCTATTTTTGCATGATGTAAGGTGTTACGTTGTTTCTGTTGACGTTCCAGGGCAGCAGAGCTTCAAAGTCTTCGACGGTTTTTGCTTTAGGTAATTGGGTAAAAATGTGTCGAAGATATGAATATGGCTCGATCCCGTTAGCCTTGGCGGTCTCGACGATAGAGTAAAGATTTGCACTGGCCTTGGCACCATTTTGGGATTTTGAGAACAGCCAATTGGCTCTTCTCCGCTTTGTTGAGTAGAAAAAGATGCCGACCGCCAAGTAACCTGTTGATATGTATGGTTTCTGATAACTTTACATAGAGCAGGTATATGACAATCAACATCTCGCAGCATATTTTAGGCCTCAAAGGGCAACGTGTAAATGAAATTAAACTGGATGACGGCGGTGTTAAGATTGTCATTCACTGCAGCCGAGACGCGCGTAGGAGGGCTATAGACCCTGCTACAGGCCAGAAGGGAAGCATCAACCAGCATGTCCGCCGACAAGTAAACGACATCCCCCTTTTTGGGTATCCTTGTGTGGTCGAGATTGAGCTGGCGCAGGTTTATATTAACAAGGGCGAACGCCGCATTGAGGGGTGTGATTTTGTTGATAAAGGGTGCCGTTTCACTCACCGATTTTGCCGACTGATCAGTGGATTATGTCGGCATATGTCTATTCAAGCGGTTTCCAGACATTTGGATATACGATGGGAAACGGTCAAGAATATCGACAGGGCATACCTTATTGAAACTCTCCCTACGCTTGATCCTGCAGAGCTAACTGGCTTGGAATATATTGGTGTAGATGAAGTTGCCCGGGCGAAAGGTCATGACTACATGACGGTGGTCTACGATATGGTTGGCGGTCATCTGATCTGGGTTGAAGCAGGCCGAACTGCCGAGGTTTTTTCAAGGTTTTTGAAACAACTGCAACCAGATACAGCCTGCAAAATAAAGGCCGTAGCGATGGATATGGGGCCTGCCTACCAAAAGGCTGTCAGAGAGTCCTTGCCGTTGGCCGACATAGTATTTGACCGTTTCCACGTCATGAAAAACTACAGCAAAGCTATCCATAATCAGCGTCGACTTGAGTTCAGAAAGGCCGATCCAAGTGGTAAAGAGTTGATGAAAGGGACACATTATCTGTTGCTCAAAAATGCGGATAAGTTGAGTGAAAAACAAAGTGACAAGCTGCAAAGGTTGCTGGAGAGCAATAGCAACCTGAATGCACTTTACGTCTTGAAAGAACAGCTTCAGCTGCTGTGGAGTGCCGCTTCATTTGAGGCGATGGCGGAGCAACTGGAACGTTGGTGCCTGATAGCAGATCAGTCACAGATGCTCTATCTAAAAAAGTTCGCGAAATCCCTACGGAAACATTGTGTGGGCATCTGCAACTACGCCAAACACAAGCTCACAAGCGCCAGGATAGAGGCTGGTAATGTCAGTATAGGAATGATCCGTAAGCGAGCCAGAGGCATCAAGGATACCGAATACTTCAAACTCAAAATTAGACAATCATCCATTCCAGATAATCAATCTATGCTCTATTTGAAATCCTAAATCTACTCAACAAAGCGGAGAAGTGCCAGCCAATTTTTCCTTCCTATTACAAACGGCTTAATTACGCGCTCCATTTCATTGTTATCAATTGGCAAGCGGCCATCATCAAGGTAGCGAATGAGCCGAGGCCACTGCTTATCAATGTAGTGCAAAGCCTTGCCAAGTAACGATGTCGGCGGCACCGACGATTTGACCTTGGTAATCCACTCTCTCAAGTCTTTAAGGATTGGTTTGGCCTTTTCCTTGCGTAATAGCCGACGTTCGTTATCGCTCATGTTTTTTGCGAGCTTTTCAATGCGGTACAAAGCTCTGATGGCCTCCATGGCATGATCGGCAAGGCCGGGTTTTCGCCTTTTGGACTTCTTCCGTGCCTTGATGACATCATTGAACTTACGCCGGGCGTGAGCCATGCATCCGACGCCGATGATTGTGCTGTCGGATGTCACATTCAGATAGACCTGATATCCATCACTAACAAGATACCCAGTGTAACCTTCCAACAATCGCCTTGCCACATCCTCCGCCCTGGAGGGATCGTAGTGGAACAGGATCACTGGCTGGTCCGGAGGGCCTCCTTTTTGCCCCCACATGTAGGATTTGCTTTGAGGTTTTTTCCCAGGTTCTTTCAAGACCTGAACGCCAGTCTCATCCATGGCAATGATATCGTAGTTTAGGAGATGGTCGGTAAACAGATTAATCAGGGGCTGAACAAGATCACCACATTTGATCACCCACCGCGAGAGTAATGTACGGTTAAACTCCACACCGGAGCGGTTCAGAACAGGTACCATACGATAGAGAGGCAGGCCATCCACATACTTTCCCGTTACCACATAAGCAAGAAGTCCAGCAGAAGCGATGCTTTTGGGGATGGGCTGTGGTGGCAAGGGCGCGATTGTTACGCCTTCTTCGCATGATTTACAGGCGTATTTGAAACGCACATGCTGAAGAACCTGCATTTTAGCCGGAATTATATCCAATTGTTCGGTGACTTCTTCCCCAATTCTGGCCATAAGACCACATCCGCAAGCGCAAATCTTTTCTTCTTCGGGGATATCGTGTTCAATCCGCACACGGGGCAAGTCTTTTGACAAAGAGCGGCGTCCACCCCTTTTACGGGTATGAGCTGGAACTTTGATCTCTTTATCATCGTCTTCTGCCCCTGTGTCGTCCTCAGCCGCTTCCTCTGCTTCATCAAACAAGAGACCTTGCTCTTGCGGGGATGTCTTCTCACTGGAAGCGGCAAACTGCTGATGACGCAATAATCTGTTTTGCTCTTCAAGAATATCAATACGCGCATGAAGACCACCTATTAAAATACGTGATTCTTCAAGGCTTTCAGGGAAAGAAATGGGCGCTTTTGACATAGCCGAAGTATACCAAATTTATACTCTTCAAAACAGTATAAAGTGCTGTAAATATTTAATATATCTCCGAATAATTTACAGGCTTATGCTCTTTCACATGACGGAGGTCAACACCATCCAGCAACCAGTTCAATTGGCGACCACTGAGCTCTATACGGGCTCCTTTGCTCAAGTGTCGTGGCCAATGAAACCGATCTTTTTCAAGGCTCTTTTGCCACAAACAAAATCCGTTTTTCTCCCAGTAAAGTAACTTGACCTTGTTGCTTAGACGATTAGAAAAAACAAAGAGGTAGCCAGAGAATGGATCAAGGCTGAGGATGTCGTCAACAAGCATCGACAAACCATTTATGCCGCGACGAAAATCAACGGGATTTGCGCAAAGATAAATGACGGGCAAAGCATCTGAAGGCCGCCGCATCACAGACCTTCAAGTGCATCTACAATAGATGTTAAATCCGATGTTCTCCCCGAAACAGGCCATTTGACTTCTAGCCCGTTACGAAGGCAAACCTGACAATACAATAAGCCTGGGCCATCAGCTGAACCATTTACAATCTTGTGTAAATTTTCATCTCGACTAGAAACAACAAAAAGACCCCGCTTAACAAGCTCCCCCTTTTGATGATAAAAATCCTTCAGGTCAAGATCGTGTGCCTCGGCATAAGCTTTCATGCCCACCCCGTTTAACTCACACGAACGCGCATGCTCAAGCCAATGGAATTCTGTTCGCGATAAATCGTTCTCAATTGCTGACATTAAACGCTCCATTCAAAAGAAAAATGAAGCATAACCATTATTCATTAGCTCAAACAGATGCGGTTAACGTCACGCTCACGATCAAACAACACACCCAAATCCGTAACCGCAACTGCCGCAGCCTCACCATCTTCTTGAAAGATCGTTTCAACCTTGACAATGAGCGCGTCATAATCAGCATCGGGTAGATGCTCACACCATTTTGCAACGATCTCACCATTACTACTGGCAGCCAGCATAGAACCCGGAAGCACCCGCCCTAAGTGATGATCATAACCTGTTTCGGCGAGCAGTTTAGCCGCAAGACTTTCGTCGCCCTCCGCCGCCATCAAGGCGGCCTTACGGTTCAACGGCATCCAGCTCTGCTCGTAATCCAGCAAAGTACCATCCTTATCAAAAAGGATTGCTTTTATTGTCATCGTCTATAATTCCCAGGACTATTCGGCAGCGTCAGCAATGGAGCTCTGACGAAGAATACCTTTATAAATTTCCTCATCCCCAACGACACCAACCAAGCGGTTGTCTTCAGCAAGCAGAACAGGGTTTCCCGTGGCTTGACGAAGCTCAATTGCCCGCTTCATCGTAATGTTCGGAGAGGCAATAACAATACTATCTTCGCCGATATCAGAAAGGTGGTTTTCTTCTCCAAAACGGAAGAGCTTCAGATCAACTTTATCTTCGAACACCGCCTTGCTAATGGCTCCATCGTTACCAAGCGTAACTTTAAAAGCGCTGTATTTATCAAGAATGAGTTGGTCGTTATCTTTCTTCAACTCATCAGTAAGCGTCATAAGAGATGCACAGCGAAGTACGTTTAGCGGGTTCATATGTGCGACAAACTCTGCCACATATTCATTGGCTGGATTGAGAACGATCTCTTCCGGCTCACCATACTGCACGATACGGCCCCCTTCCATGATCGCAATATGTGTGCCGATTTTGAGGGCTTCATCCAAATCGTGACTAACAAAGATAATGGTCTTCTTGAGATTACGTTGAAGCTCGAGCAACTCGTCCTGAAGGTGATCACGGATCAAAGGATCTAGCGCTGAAAATGGCTCATCCATAAGCAGGATATCTGCATCTGTAGCGAAAGCACGCGCGAGACCGACACGCTGCTGCATTCCTCCAGATAACTCATGTGCGTACTTGTCTTTCCACTGATCCAAGCTCACCATCTTGAGCTTTTCTTCAACGATAGCTTCGCGCTCTGCTTTTGGCATCCCCTTAAGTTCAAGCCCGAGACCTACGTTCTCGGACACCGTGCGCCAAGGCAACAGAGCAAACTGCTGGAACACCATTGAAACACGTTCCATACGCATATGACGGAGAGTCTTTGCATCACAAGAAGCAACATCCACCATGGTATCACCATCTTGAACGAGAACCTCGCCACGCGTAACAGGGTTTAAGCCATTCACAGCACGTAACAATGTGGATTTTCCAGAACCCGAGAGGCCCATGAGAACACAAATCTCACCCTCTTCGATTTTGATAGATCCATCTGCAACACCAAGAACACATCCCGTGGCCTCTAGGATTTCGTCACGGGTTTTCCCGGCGTCGACCATCGGTATGGCTTCTTTTTGCTTATCACCAAAGACAATATCGACGTTTTTAAATTCTACAGCTGACATAATTATGCTCCATCCCTACCCTAAGCGCCATCAACAGGGGCATTGCGCTGTTTACAAAGTCGATCAAGTAAGATCGCCACAATAACAATAGCTAAACCAGCCTCGATACCCATATCGATCTGCCGTGAGTTCAAAGCACGAACAACTGGCTTACCTAGACCACTGGCACCAACCAGTGCCCCGATAACAACCATGGATAATGACAGCATAATACATTGGGTAACCCCAGCCATTATCGTCGGCAGCGCATAAGGAATTTCGACTTTCCAGAGCAGTTGCTTCTTGGTGGCGCCAAATGATTCTGCAGCTTCAACCAAAGGCTTGGGCACAGAAGAGACCCCTAGGTGTGTTAAGCGGACCGGAGCAGCAATTGCAAAGATAACAGTTGCAACAAGCGCAGGTACCATACCAAGACCAAACAGTGTCATCGCTGGTATGAGGTATACAAAGGTAGGAATTGTCTGCAACAAGTCCAAAATCGGCCGTAGAATGGAATAGAGCCAGGGCCGATGTGCGGCAGCGATACCAAGGGGAACACCCGCAAGCATACATACCAATGTCGCGTAAACAACCAAAACAAGGGATTCAATCGTTTCTTCCCAGTAGCCCTGATTAATAATGAACAATAGGGAAAGCACGACAAACAAGGAAAGTTTCCAAGATCGCTGCAAATACTGAGCAACTCCAGTTACCAACAAAATCAGAATAACGGATGGAACCAATAAAAGTAATTCGACCGATCCATCGATCAAAAAGCTACCACCATCTGTAATCGCGTCAAAAAAACCTGCAAAATTATCAATGAGAAAATCGAAGAAACTCTCTCCCCAACTTCCTACAGGAATTTTATGGTCAACCAACCATTGTTCGATGCCGGACATAGTGAATCCCTCTGTTACAAAAGCAATCTCGACGTTTTATCGAGCTCTCGCTCATTATTTTTTAGCCAGTTTTTATTCCAGCCCGCGCTCATTTAATTATCAATCAAACGAACACTTACTATCACTGGCTTTATTTTCTTTAAACATACAAGAGGGCCGACAAAATGCCAGCCCTCTGTAATTTATTTACTTGGTGACCAGTTTAGAGACCAAGGTGAGCTTTTACTGCAGCAATACCATCGCCACCGTCAAAGGTAGTAACACCGGCAAGCCAAGCATCGAGTGCACCTGGATTTGCTTTGAGCCATTCAGTCGCAGCAACAGGGCCGTCTTTACCATCATCAAGGATAGCGCCCATGACTTCGTTTTCCATTGCGAGGGAGAACTGAAGATTTCCAAGAAGCTTACCCATGTTAGGACAATCAGTGGCGTAGCCTTTACGCACGTTTGTGTAAACGTTGGCACCACCGAAGTTCTCACCAAAGATAGCATCGCCACCTGAGAGATAAGTAAGTTCGAAGTTAGAATTCATTGGGTGTGGCGCCCAGCCAAGGAAGACAACTCCCTTGTCGCGACGAGTTGAACGAGAAACCTGAGACAGCATGCCTGCTTCAGAGGACTCAACAACTTCAAAACCTTTGAGACCGAAAGTATCAGCATCGATCATGTCCTGGATCAGACGGTTACCGTCGTTACCTGGCTCAATACCATAAATTTTACCATCGAGCTCATCTTTGAACTTTGCGATATCAGCAAAATCCTTAAGGCCTTTGTCGGCAAGATATTTTGGAACTGCGAGGGTGTATTTCGCGCCTTCTAGATTTACACGAACAGTCTCAACTGAACCTTCTTCCCGGTAAGGAGCAATATCAGCTTCCATTGTTGGCATCCAGTTGCCGAGGAAGATATCGATATCGCCATTCTTGAGACCAGCATAAGTAACTGGTACGGAAAGAATTTGAGTTTCAGGCTTGTAACCAAGACCTTCAAGGACAACAGAAGTCGTCGCGGTTGTTGCTGTGATATCAGTCCAACCAACATCAGAGAAGGTTACAGATTGACAGCTTGCTGGGTCGGCGGCTTGCGCACCAGTTGAAAGTGCAGCGGCAGCAATAGCGAGTGTGCTAGCCGAAACCAAGTGTTTGAGTTTCATTCACTTGTCTCCATTTTATTTGCGCTCGGAATGAATCCTGAGGCTTAAATTATATTTATAGCAAAGTTTCTGCGGTTTTGTTCTTTTTTTGCAGAATTATTGCCTGATTAACTCCCTTGAACGACATCTAAAAACGTCGCCACACTTTTATCAATAATTTATTTTGATTGAACGTTCAATCAAAATAAATTATTGATATATTCAACAAACATAAATGATCTCATTACAAAAGATGCCTTTTCATAATGAAATCAAATAGTAACACCAACAATTGGTGATTTGAACAGGTGAAATATTTCTATCCAGATGACTCCGCGTAGATAGAAATGAAGCTTAAAGGATTATAGAGTCTTGCCAAAAGTCGGAATGGAAGAGATTAGGAAAGCCCAGTTGATCGATGCGACAATCGCCATGATCCACGAGGAAGGCTTTACCAATGCCAGCATTTCGAAAATAAGCAAGCGTGCGGGTTTGTCTTCGGGAATTGTTGCCCATTATTTCGCTGACAAATCTGGCCTTTTAACTGCCACACAACAACACCTTATGCGTATCTTGGGGGAAGAGACCAAAAGGCAATTAGCCTATGCAAAAACCCCTATGGATCGCCTCCTGGCAATCGTGAACTCAAATTTCTCCGCCGACCAGTTTAAACCTGGTGTGGTTGATGTTTGGCTCGCCTTCTGGGCACTAGTGCCAACTTCACCTGATTTGGCGCGGTTACACAGAATTAATGAGCGGCGCATGCAGAGTAATTTGCAGCATGCCCTAAAACCTCTTCTACCAGCAGAGAAAGTTGCCAGCACGGCAACTGGCCTCGCTGCTATGGTCGAAGGGCTTTGGATCCGGTGCGCTCTAACAAAAGGCGGCGTAACACCGAAACAAGCAATTTCCATTATGGAAAGCTACATCAACAGTCAAATTCTGGTGAACCAGGACTAACTGAGCACCTGTATTTTATTAAGAACAACAAGATCTAGACCAAGGACT
Source organism: Kiloniella sp. (assembly GCF_965205715.1). GTDB lineage: Bacteria > Pseudomonadota > Alphaproteobacteria > Kiloniellales > Kiloniellaceae > Kiloniella. The sequence goes on from NZ_CBDBHW010000006.1 coordinate 439,370, forward strand.
AAAGACAATGGCCCAGCTTCCAACACAAAAGCTTTATATTAACGGTAGCTATGTAGATGCCACATCGGGACAGACTTTCGAGACAATCAACCCTGCAACGGGGGAAGTTATCTGTGACGTTCAGATCGCATCTTCCAACGACATTGATAAGGCAGTAGAAGCTGCAAATTCTGGCTTCAAGGTTTGGTCAAAGATGAGTGGGACTGAGCGCAGTCGCATCTTGTTAAAAGCTGTTGCTCTACTTCGGGAACGCAATGACGAACTCGCCGCCCTCGAAGTTACTGATACTGGTAAACCAATGCAGGAAGCCAACTGTGTTGACGTTGAATCCGGCGCAGAATGTATCGAATATTTTGCAGGCCTTGCAGCATCAATCAATGGCGAACACATCCAGTTGGCCAACGGAAACTTTGCCTATACCCGCAAAGAACCACTGGGTGTTTGCGCTGCTATTGGTGCTTGGAATTATCCAATTCAGATTGCCTGCTGGAAGTCTGCCCCCGCGCTCGCCTGTGGCAATTCAGTAATCTACAAAGCCTCGGAAGTAACTCCTCTTACAGCTCTAAAGCTTGCAGAAATTTATACTGAAGCCGGATTACCAGACGGTGTGTTCAACGTGGTTTCAGGCCTCGGCCCTGTTGGGCAGATGCTCGCAGAGCACGAAGGCATTGAAAAAATTTCCCTCACAGGCTCTGTCCCAACAGGCAAACGTGTGATGGAATCGGCCTCGAAAACATTAAAACACGTGACACTTGAGCTTGGCGGCAAGTCCCCTTTGATCGTGTTTGATGATGCCAATATCGACAACGCTGTATCAGCTGCGATGCTCGCGAACTTCTATACCCAGGGCGAGATTTGCTCTAACGGGACTCGCGTTTATGTTCACAAAGACATCAAAGAGGTTTTCCTTAAAAAACTAATTGATCGCACCTCCAAGATGACTATTGGAGATCCAATGGATCTCGATACTCAAGTTGGCTCACTGATCCATAAAGAACATATGGAGAAGGTATTAAACTACATCGAGATTGGTAAGAATGAAGGCGCAACTCTCTCTTATGGTGGAAACCAAGTTACGGTTGAAGGCTTTGAAAACGGATGTTTCATAGAACCTGCCATTTTTACTGATGTAAAAGCCGAAATGCGCATCGCCAATGAAGAAATTTTTGGCGCAGTGATGTCAGTTATTACCTTTGATGATGAAGATGAGGTTGTTGCAGCAGCTAATGACACAGTATTCGGCCTTGCAGCAGGCGTCTTCACGCAAGACATTAACCGTGCCCACCGTGTGATTGAAAACCTGGAAGCAGGAACCTGCTGGATCAATAACTACAACATCACCCCAATTGAAATGCCTTTTGGTGGATACAAACAATCGGGTATCGGACGTGAAAACGGTACGGTTGCCATAAATCACTTCACTCAGATTAAGTCCGTTTATGTGGAAATGGGCGACGTGGATTGCCCCTACTAATCAAAACATTATTGGAATTGAAAGTAATCTCAATATGACATTTGCTCTTCACGAACGCCTGGAAGCCGATACTATCTTCATCAAAGACTTGGCACACAGCCGAGTTCTTCTGATGAATGACAGCCAATACCCTTGGTTGATTTTGGTGCCGCGTTATGAAGACTTACGTGATTTGCATGATCTGCCATCAGAAAAATTGGCTGAAGTCATGGAAGAAATAAGGAACGTATCCGAAGTTCTTGTCAGAGATTTCAATGCATTCAAGATCAATGTTGGCGCTTTGGGGAATATGGTTCCCCAATTACACATACATGTTGTTGCACGCTTTGAAAATGATCCGGCCTGGCCTGGTCCTGTTTGGGGCGCGCACCCGGCAATTCCTTATAGCAAGGAAGAAATTTCGACCTTAAGAGTTTCACTTGAAGCCGCAATCAGGAGTGGGAACCATTAACCTGAGACAAATTGCCTCCCTGAGCTATGCTCAAGTATATTTATCTCAGGCTCCTGCCTAACCATATCCCACAATTCCGATTGCGGCTTCCTTTTTCGCCAAAGATGTTTTTTTAAAGAGCAGCTCCCATGCTCTTTAAAAATCCTTCTGAGCGAAGGCACATCTATAAACCTAGATTCGATTAAAGAAGATAACGCTTACACCAATATTGTGGCTACTTACGACAAATTTATCCGTCCTTTAGATAAATTCTAGTCAGATAAGCACTCTGTAATTGAGCCTGCCAAACCATTGAGCAACTGACCGTAAGCCATTTTACCGGCTTCAAATTCACTCCCCATGGGATCAAGTTCGCCCTTCTTTATCGCCAACCCTTCTGAGAGAACATTAACGACTGCCGGCTTGAACTGCGGCTCACTAAAAATGCAAACAGCTCCACTAAGCCTGATATGTTCACGTAGTTCCGTTAACCTCTTCGCCCCCGGCTTCCTTTCTGGATCAATTGTTACAGAACCGATGGAATTGAGAGAAAATTCTTGTTCAAAATACTGATAAGCATCATGAAAAACCAAATAGGGTTTGTTTTTCACATTACTCATTTGGGCCGAGATGTCTTGCTTCATAAGCCCAAGGGAAGCCAAAGTCACTTCTACATTTTTATGGTAAAGCTGAGCGTTATCAGGATCGATTTTTACGAGTTCACTCCCAACCCTTTTAACAATAGCGCGAGAGTTATCTAACGATAACCAGATATGAGGATCATATTTCCCATGGTTATGATTTTCATCGTGATCATGTCCACCCTCTTCCTCGTGGTCGCCATGGCCCTCTTCAGCGTGATGTTCATCCCAGGTTCCCGCAGTACGGTTTTCCAGCAAGTGAATTGTTTTTAAATCCATTAATTCGAGAACTGTCGTATTCGCTGGCTGCTGGCTTAGAGGTTTTTCCAAAAAGGTTTCCAACCCTTCTCCGACCCAGACGATGAGATCGGCTTTATTCAAAGCCCTGACCTGTGATGGCCGAAGACTATAACCATGAGGCGATGCTTTTTGGTCGACAAGAAGCTCGGCATCGCCAACGCCATCCATGACAGATTGAACAAGTGAATGTATCGGCAATATCGATACAACAACCTTTGGGCCTGTGTCTGCGACAGCCGCTGAACTATACGTGCTTAACCCAATTACACTGGCCAAAGAAGTCACTCTTACCATTGCAGTAAAACACTTGGACATACTATTCATCAGTACCTCTGAAATAACTTAAGCACATAGGCTCAAATAAATATTATAGAAAATTCATTTACGTTATGTTATAACATTTACATACTTGTCAAGACGAGATATCACAGTGCTATGAAAAACTTTGATACTGTTTCCCTTTCCTTTTGTAGCGGCTCCCATGACCATGGACGCTGTGTCAAAACCGCCCTCAATGCAGCTGAGGAACTTTGCGTTTCAAGAGGAGTACGCCTTACGGATGCCCGAAAGAGGATCTTAAAGTTAGTTTGGGACAGCCATCACCCTGTCGGGGCTTACGACGTGCTTTCTAAGCTTTCCCAAGAAAGTGGCAAAACCGCCCCTCCCACAGTCTATCGAGCTCTCGATTTTTTGCTTGAGCAAGGCCTGATACACCGCATTGAATCCCTCAATGCCTATGTAGGCTGCGCTCATCCAGCCGAAGAGCACGCTGGCCTGTTTCTGATTTGCAATGATTGTGGCTGTGCCGCTGAAGTCCATGACGAAACCATCGATCTTGCCATTCTAGGCAAAGCTTCTGATCTTGGATTTAAACCAGAACAGCGCACGCTAGAAGTCAGAGGCATCTGCCCCGATTGTCAAAGTCCTCAATAAATCGATTTCGACCTGATACCCAAAGTAGCTAACTAAGACTAAAACAAGAAATACCGAGCGCCAGAATGGTCATGGAAATAACAGACACACCTACGAAAAACTCAAATAAACCAGCCACATCCCAATCAATTGAATGCGGCTGCGGGCACGATCATTTAAACCCTCCATCCGCGGGTGGTGAGCCGTTAATTCAAGCATGTGATCTAACGATCAAATTTGGCGGACATACGGCCATTCAGGACGTTAATCTCACCGTTCATAAAAAAGAGATAGTTACCCTGATTGGCCCCAACGGTGCTGGCAAATCAACTCTTCTTCGCGCGCTCCTTCAGGCTATAAAACCAACTTCAGGAGAAGTTTGGAGGCGCCATGGTTTGGTTATTGGCTATGTCCCACAGAAGCTAAATATCGACCCGATTATGCCAATGACTGTAGAGCGCTTCCTTTCTATACCAGCGCTCCGGCCTCTGAATGAATGCAAAGAAGCACTTAGTAATGTTGGCGCATCGCATACTCTAAAGCAATCTGTACAGAGTCTTTCCGGTGGAGAGTTCCAACGTGTTTTACTCGCTCGGGCGATTTTGCGTAAACCCGATCTCCTCGTATTAGACGAACCCGTTCAAGGAGTTGACTTTCAAGGACAAACGGAACTTTACAAATTAATATCCAGACTTAAAGAACAAGCGGGATTTGGTATTTTAATGGTCTCTCACGATCTTCATATTGTCATGGCGGAAACGGATCGAGTTGTTTGCATTAACGGCCACGTATGCTGCTCCGGGGCGCCTACTCAAGTAAGTGACAGCCCAGAATATCTTGCCCTGTTTGGCGGCCAGACCAAACCTGGCCTTGCCGTATATCACCACCTACATGATCACAGCCACAATTCCGGGCATGAAAATGGTCACCAACACGGCCCTGACTGCGACCATCCTAGCGAAGGCGAGTAAAATCAATGCTATTTGAAGACTTTTTCCTGCGCGCGATTGCAGCGGGCGTCGGTGTCGCAGCCATAGCCGGACCATTGGGATGTTTTGTGGTTTGGCGTCGCATGGCTTACTTCGGTGACACCCTCGCGCATTCGGCCTTGCTCGGCGTAGCCCTTGGGTTACTACTTGGCTTCAATCTAACTGTCGGCATTATTGCAACCGCAATTATGATTGCCCTGCTTGTTACCCTATTCCAACATCAAAAACGCCTCGCCAGTGATACACTCCTCGGCATCATGGCCCATTCAAGCCTCGCTATCAGTCTCGTTGTCCTAGGGCTGTTACAGGGTTTCCGTGTCGATCTGCTTTCTTACCTCTTTGGTGACGTCCTCGCTGTGACACTTGAGGATATTTACTGGATTTATGGTGGTGGCATCGTCGCAATGATCCTGCTTTCGCGCATATGGAAAGACCTGCTTGCCTTAACCCTGCACGAAGAACTCGCCAGGGCTGAAGGCATTAACGTCACGCTTGTTCAGACCCTTTTTATGGTCACAGTCGCCATTGTTATTGCCATTGCCATGAAAGTAGTCGGCGTCCTACTCATTACCTCTTTGCTCATCATCCCAGCGGCCGCGGCTAGACGCTTTTCAAATACACCGGAACAGATGGCGGTGATTGCTTCTGGCATCGGAGCGCTTTCTGTAATCGGTGGATTGATGGGGAGCTTACAGTGGGATACCCCATCAGGTCCTTCGATCGTTGTCGCTCAAGTAAGTCTTTTTATCGGCGGCCTGTTGATCGGAAGCCTCCTGAACAAAATGGTAAAAAGATCAGTATAGCTCATTTAGTCCGGCATATACTGATCACTCCATTTATCCGCGATAATTGAGCTGTCTATCAAGTCATTAATTTCATGATCGGAATAGTCCAATTCTCTCATAATCTCCCGTGAATGTTGCCCATACTTGGGAGCCGTAGCCGGGAAGATTATGCCTCTCGATTGAGGACGAATTGCATTAGGCGCTACCAGGTCCACCGTCTTGCCACAAGGATGTGACGCGTTGCGCGTAAAAGCCGTAGTGGGATTGAACAAATCCACATCGCCTTTACTTTCACAATACAAATTCCGTGCCCTTACTCCGGCCATGCTGTCCAGCTTCAAGGCACCGACATCCACTGACTGTAGAGTTTTGACCCAATAATCACAGCTCTGTTGCGCAAAAGTCATCTCTAGAAAGGCTTCTCGTCCACCAACAGCCAGCGTGGCAAAATCCGCAAGTTCTTTAACACTTGATAATCTACCTATCTGTTTTTCTTCGACGGCAAAGAAGAACCAATCATCTGATGCCCGATAACATCGGTACAGCGCATGGGCCCCTTTGATATGACGCCCCGAAGGTTCGTTAAAGGGGCTGCGACCTTCGAAATCATACATAAAGGGGATCTGGATTAACTGCCCAGCCGCCGCCAATGAAGATCTGGCGAGATCACCACCGCCTCCATTTGCCCCCTTAACCAAGGCAACACCGATAGCAAGGGCAGCACAATAGCCGCCGAGGACATCAATTGTGCCAAAATGAGCGTGCTCTTCCGGTGTCTCTATACTGCCTCCAAACCGGGCCATAATTCCTGTTGTCGCCTGAACCAGATCATCGTACCCCGGGTACTCACTCCTTGGGCCCCTTTTAGGTCCGCCATAAGCATCAAACTGGCATAAAATAATTTCTGGATTGATTTCCTTCAACTCGTCGTAACTGATACCGAGGGATTCCAATTGCCTGTCCATTGCATTTATGGTGACAACATCACTATCCTTCACCAACCGCACTAACAATTCACGACCTTCCGGCTTTTTGATATCTGCCAGAAGACTTCTTTTTCCACGGTTAGCCTGCATCCCAAATACAATGGAATTCCAGGGGTCGAGCATAGGCTTCACGGGATTTAAGCTTATGACTTCTGCACCAAAGCGGGATAGGAGACTGGCAATGGTCGGTCCCGCAATAACATTGGTCAAATCCAAAACTCGAACACCTGATAAATACTCCCTATTGGTCTCTGCCTGATCAACAAATTTATCTTTGACCTCACTCGCTTCCCAAACATCTAGTGCAGACAGGATCTCATCACGATCTGCATTCAATTCAGGAGCAGGCGACTTAATAACCACCTCTTTGTTATCACTTCCCAGCCAGGAAACATTTCCAGCAACCCGCATCCGGCCATAAACAGCATCGTCCAACTCCAGGATAAGGCCAGAAGTCAATGCGTGATCAGAGGATATCCAATCTTTTGTCATGCGGTGCGCTGTTCCAGGCACCCCATTTTCACCAAAGATTGTTTCCCACTCCTCGGCCGTTTTGGACAGGAACGCCTGCTTCATCGTAGATGAAACAAGCTCTGCCCATTTCCCGGTCAGGGGATAGGCCAGCAGGGTACATTCCGGATCTTCTTTCCACTCAGACATTGGCAGGTAAGGATCGTCCATTGGGACTCCTGCAGCCTTTATTTCATCCCAAATGCCTAACAACTCAAGGGCACGAATTGGATGGCGCGTATGCGAAGAACAAACGGCATAAAATGGCTTTCCATCGGCACATATATATGTGCGATAGAAGGGGTCCAGATATTCCTGTAGTGCCTCATAAGACATATTCATCGGCTCACCAGAACTACGCCGGCGATCAATCTCACGCTCCCGTCTTGACTTATATCGCTCAGGAAGATCCTCAACATGCATGGCGTTATAGGCCAAGCCTTCCATGAGCGCGGCGGCAAGTGGGACCTCGATAACATCCCCACAACCACTCGACTTTCGAGAGAAGAGTGCAAAATTTACTGCTGCAGCGGGGAGAACAGACGCATATGCAGAAGCCAGCGTTAACGGGGAGAAGGAAGGGTTTATCCCCATCAACACCCGGTTCAAACCCATATCGGTGCACTGACCTACCGATGCAGCAACGACGCCTTCCCATGCCTGTACACAAGACAACTCTTCATCTCTGGATGAAAACCCAGGCAAGGACAAATACACCAAACCTTGGTTTTCTCGGGTTAATTCGTCACTTCCCAATCCAAGTCGATCCATTACACCTGGGCGAAAATTTTCGATCAGGACATCAGCTGATCTTACCAGCCTTTTGGCAACAGCCAGATCTTCTTTGTTTTTGAGATCCAACGCTATGCTTTTTTTGGCACTTCTCCGCTTTGTTGAGTAGATTTAGGATTTCAAATAGAGCATAGATTGATTATCTGGAATGGATGATTGTCTAATTTTGAGTTTGAAGTATTCGGTATCCTTGATGCCTCTGGCTCGCTTACGGATCATTCCTATACTGACATTACCAGCCTCTATCCTGGCGCTTGTGAGCTTGTGTTTGGCGTAGTTGCAGATGCCCACACAATGTTTCCGTAGGGATTTCGCGAACTTTTTTAGATAGAGCATCTGTGACTGATCTGCTATCAGGCACCAACGTTCCAGTTGCTCCGCCATCGCCTCAAATGAAGCGGCACTCCACAGCAGCTGAAGCTGTTCTTTCAAGACGTAAAGTGCATTCAGGTTGCTATTGCTCTCCAGCAACCTTTGCAGCTTGTCACTTTGTTTTTCACTCAACTTATCCGCATTTTTGAGCAACAGATAATGTGTCCCTTTCATCAACTCTTTACCACTTGGATCGGCCTTTCTGAACTCAAGTCGACGCTGATTATGGATAGCTTTGCTGTAGTTTTTCATGACGTGGAAACGGTCAAATACTATGTCGGCCAACGGCAAGGACTCTCTGACAGCCTTTTGGTAGGCAGGCCCCATATCCATCGCTACGGCCTTTATTTTGCAGGCTGTATCTGGTTGCAGTTGTTTCAAAAACCTTGAAAAAACCTCGGCAGTTCGGCCTGCTTCAACCCAGATCAGATGACCGCCAACCATATCGTAGACCACCGTCATGTAGTCATGACCTTTCGCCCGGGCAACTTCATCTACACCAATATATTCCAAGCCAGTTAGCTCTGCAGGATCAAGCGTAGGGAGAGTTTCAATAAGGTATGCCCTGTCGATATTCTTGACCGTTTCCCATCGTATATCCAAATGTCTGGAAACCGCTTGAATAGACATATGCCGACATAATCCACTGATCAGTCGGCAAAATCGGTGAGTGAAACGGCACCCTTTATCAACAAAATCACACCCCTCAATGCGGCGTTCGCCCTTGTTAATATAAACCTGCGCCAGCTCAATCTCGACCACACAAGGATACCCAAAAAGGGGGATGTCGTTTACTTGTCGGCGGACATGCTGGTTGATGCTTCCCTTCTGGCCTGTAGCAGGGTCTATAGCCCTCCTACGCGCGTCTCGGCTGCAGTGAATGACAATCTTAACACCGCCGTCATCCAGTTTAATTTCATTTACACGTTGCCCTTTGAGGCCTAAAATATGCTGCGAGATGTTGATTGTCATATACCTGCTCTATGTAAAGTTATCAGAAACCATACATATCAACAGGTTACTTGGCGGTCGGCATCTTTTTCTACTCAACAAAGCGGAGAAGAGCCACCATGGCTCTTCTCCGCTTTGTTGAGTAGATTTAGGATTTCAAATAGAGCATAGATTGATTATCTGGAATGGATGATTGTCTAATTTTGAGTTTGAAGTATTCGGTATCCTTGATGCCTCTGGCTCGCTTACGGATCATTCCTATACTGACATTACCAGCCTCTATCCTGGCGCTTGTGAGCTTGTGTTTGGCGTAGTTGCAGATGCCCACACAATGTTTCCGTAGGGATTTCGCGAACTTTTTTAGATAGAGCATCTGTGACTGATCTGCTATCAGGCACCAACGTTCCAGTTGCTCCGCCATCGCCTCAAATGAAGCGGCACTCCACAGCAGCTGAAGCTGTTCTTTCAAGACGTAAAGTGCATTCAGGTTGCTATTGCTCTCCAGCAACCTTTGCAGCTTGTCACTTTGTTTTTCACTCAACTTATCCGCATTTTTGAGCAACAGATAATGCGTCCCTTTCATCAACTCTTTACCACTTGGATCGGCCTTTCTGAACTCAAGTCGACGCTGATTATGGATAGCTTTGCTGTAGTTTTTCATGACGTGGAAACGGTCAAATACTATGTCGGCCAACGGCAAGGACTCTCTGACAGCCTTTTGGTAGGCAGGCCCCATATCCATCGCTACGGCCTTTATTTTGCAGGCTGTATCTGGTTGCAGTTGTTTCAAAAACCTTGAAAAAACCTCGGCAGTTCGGCCTGCTTCAACCCAGATCAGATGACCGCCAACCATATCGTAGACCACCGTCATGTAGTCATGACCTTTCGCCCGGGCAACTTCATCTACACCAATATATTCCAAGCCAGTTAGCTCTGCAGGATCAAGCGTAGGGAGAGTTTCAATAAGGTATGCCCTGTCGATATTCTTGACCGTTTCCCATCGTATATCCAAATGTCTGGAAACCGCTTGAATAGACATATGCCGACATAATCCACTGATCAATCGGCAAAATCGGTGAGTGAAACGGCACCCTTTATCAACAAAATCACACCCCTCAATGCGGCGTTCGCCCTTGTTAATATAAACCTGCGCCAGCTCAATCTCGACCACACAAGGATACCCAAAAAGGGGGATGTCGTTTACTTGTCGGCGGACATGCTGGTTGATGCTTCCCTTCTGGCCTGTAGCAGGGTCTATAGCCCTCCTACGCGCGTCTCGGCTGCAGTGAATGACAATCTTAACACCGCCGTCATCCAGTTTAATTTCATTTACACGTTGCCCTTTGAGGCCTAAAATATGCTGCGAGATGTTGATTGTCATATACCTGCTCTATGTAAAGTTATCAGAAACCATACATATCAACAGGTTACTTGGAGGTCGGCATCTTTTTCTACTCAACAAAGCGGAGAAGAGCCCTTTTTTTACCCCGGTTGAGCACTCTTGCAGCAGGAGAATTCCATTTCGGCCCATCAAGGGGGTCAATCCGAATAACTTCAGCGCCCTGATCCGCCAGCATCATCGCAACCGCCGGACCCGCGATATACTGACCAAAATCGATTACCCGATACCCACTCAAAGGACGCTGTGTCATTTCTTTCCCCTCATCCGAACAAATTAATGCAATAGCTTTATCAGGATGAGTTTTGGATTGGATAGCTCCAAATTTCATTCAGGTTGTTCATTATTTTTTGACAGCTATAATCCCTAATAAATAACAAATTATCTGTAATGGTGAAAAGAACCCGCCTATGGATTTACATTCTGTACGTACTTTTTTGACTCTGGTTGAAACTCACAATTTCAGGGTCGCCTCTGAACAACTCAACCTGACGAAATCTGCGGTTAGTGCACGTATAAAACAGCTTGAACAAGTATTACAGGTAACGCTTTTTCAGCGCGGGCAGGATGGGGTGCATTTAACACCTGCCGGTAAAAAATTTTATCACCATGCCATGGCACTCAAACAATGCTGGGAAAAAGCGCAAAAAGATGTCCGCTTGGGAACAGATATTGAAGGTCACATCAGCCTGGGTATTCACAGTGCAATGGCAGAAGATATCCTTCTCGACTGGCAGGGTATGATTAGACAACAACATCCCCATATTTCTGTTCATGGGGAAGCAGACTATTCCACAAACATCGTCCAGATGGTTGCCAATGGCTTATTGGACATAGGCGTTATCTACATTGCGGAAACAAGGCCAGGGCTTTCAATAGAACGTCTATTCGACGATCAACTTGTATTGGTTTCCACTGATCATCTTTATTTGAAGGATATTGAGCCGGCAAATTACCTATATTTGGATTGGGGCAGCGGTTACACCTCATGGCACGCGGAAAACCTCCCCAAACTTGAACAAGGGCCAGCCTCGCTTGGCTTAGGTTCATTGGGTTTAAATTACCTTCAAAAATTCAGGGGGTCGGCATATTTGCCTGCCAGATTATTGAGAAATCGCCCCTTAGATGCTCAAATCAATGTTGTTAAAGACGCACCAAGTTTTAAGAGATCCGTCTACGTCACATATCCAACAAAACCACACGATAAAACATCACAAAAAATAGCCTTAAAAGCGCTAAACGAAATTGTACATGTCCTCGCTAATTAACAAATAGGAAGTGCTGTAATTAAAGGAACTTAATATACGATCGCCCCATTTTCTCGGCGCTCTTTTATCGCGATTTCTTCTTTAGCATAGTGCTCTTTGATTTCTCCGAGTATCCAGTCGCGAAATTTACGGATTTTGGGAACATTGCGCCTTGCCTTTGGATAAACCAACCAATAGCCATGATCATCGTGACACACCCGTTCAAAAGGCTGGATCAAACGCCCGCGGTTAAGTGTATCGCGATAAAATGCAGGTGTAAGGATCGCGACCCCTTGCCCAGACTTAGCTGCTTTCGCTTCTAGAGTTTGTGTCCCCATTCGGCTGCGGGGCTTACATTCAAGTTCATCCGAAGGTGTATCCATGGCATCGAACCATATTTTCCACCAGGGATCTGAAGGATCGATAAAGGGTAATTTCAAGAGATCACTTGGATGTTTGATACCTCCGATGGAATCCGCTAATTCGGGACTGAGCATGGGTGAAAATTCAGCAGGCACAAGTAGATGTTTTTCCAAACCCGGCCAATCCCCTTTACCTGCACGGATTGCAAGATCAAACTCTTCACGTGCAAAATCGACAAGAACAGGTGAGGTATCGAGACGAACGGCAAGATCTTCGTGTTTAAATTGAAACTTACCTATGCGTTCGGCCAGGAAATTTGCCGCAAATGTATTCACCAGCGTAATAGATAGCAGCCCCTGACTGGTATCATCGGCTTGAGCGAACGCCCCTCGTAAGAGCTCAAAGGCCTCACTCACCACAGGAGCTAGACGCACCCCTGTTTCGGTCAAGCTCACTTGCCGTGGCTTACGCAAGAAAAGAGGCGTGCCAACCCGCTCTTCCAAAATTTTAATTTGATAGCTCACCGCTGCCTGGGTCATGCCCAACTCTTCCGAGGCGCGGGTAAAGCTACAGTGTCTTGCGGCAGATTCAAAAACACGAAGTGAGGAAAGCGGGGGTAGTTTAGTTGCCATTATACATAAAATCTCCTTATGCATAGTAATCATAATTTAGTTGGAAAACCAAGCCAAGAAATCGCAAGTTAAGCTCATCAAATAAACAACCCTATTTAGGGAGAGTGAAAATGACTTTAGCAAACACCCCTTGTGAAAAACAATACATCCCCACATCATCCAAAAGTGGATTAAGTCTTCGTCCTCTAAATATCCTTTTAAAATCAATATTTAAAAAGAAAGACAAAAAACGCATAACCAAATTTCACGATCTTCATCATTTCTCAAACCATCTGAAGTCAGACCTTGGAATATGTGATATTCGCCCACCCTTAAAATAATGATTTTAAATATGGCAAGAAATTGATGAACAGGTTATTTATCGTTCAAAAACACATCACGGCATTGAACAAGCTTATCCAAAGCGTGACTTAACACAGTCCTGCTTTCAGGTGCCGTTAAACAAATACGGATACAATCTGTCTCTTGCCTCCCGGCGGCGAAGAAACTGTCTGGTACAACCTCCACTCCCCCGGCTCGTAGCTTTCTCGTTGCCTCTGCCGAAGATACCGAGGTCGACAACCAGAGATGTGGACAAGGTGTGCGATCCCAACACACTGCCCCAAGCTCTCTCAATCTTGATTTAGCAAGGTTCCACCGCCTTTTAACTTCGTGCCTTTGCCAATCAGCCCTGGTGAAGGCACGATCTTCTTCAATCCACATGCAAGCCAATTCGATCATAAAGGGGCTCATGGACCAGTTGGTGGCATGAACTTCTAAACGAATAGGGGCAATCCAACGTTCCAGCCCGCTGAGAAAACCAAACCTGAGACCTGGGGCAACTGTTTTTGATAGGCTAGAAACAATGACACTGTTGTCTGGCAAATCTAAAGCTAGTGGCGGCATCCCGCTAAGTGCGCCATAAACATCATCTTCAATGATTAGGAGATCATGGTCCCTTGTTATTTTGGATATAACTCTGCGCCGATCCTTAGACATAATAGACCCAGTTGGATTTTGAAGGTTCGGGACGAGAACTGCGATTTTTGCCCCGCTGTTTCGAATCGCGACTTGATAAGCCTCAGGAATTATTCCCTCTGCATCACAAGCTATTGTGTGTAGACGAAGACGCAATTGACGGGCAACGGCCTTCATACCAGGAAAAGTATGTTCTTCTACCAGCACTGTTGCACCGGGTTCACACAAAGCAAGCAAAGTTGCCAAAAGACCTTGTTGCGCCCCTGCACACGGTACAATTTGTCTGGGCTCAACTTCATGACCGCGCCAGGACAACCACTTACTGCTTGCTACTTGTGCTCGAGCTAAAATTTCAGGTGAATGATAAGACAAAGCTTCAATTCCAGCGCCTTTACCAAGAGCTTCCTTCAAAAGGCTTGATGAGTCCTTATCATCAGGATGGCGAGCGGGAAGGTTCGTCGAGAGATCGATCAAACTACTAGGCTCAGTCTTTTTTAGGGCAAAAAGTTCAGCTTCTCGACTGGTCGCAAGCACGAAGGTCCCTCGCCCCACTTCACCTCCAATCAGATAGCGACGCGTTGCTTCCTTATAGGCCTGAGTGATTGTGCTGACATTTACTTTTAGTTCCCATGCAAGGTCACGATGGGTCGGAAGCTGATCTCCTGGGCACAGTTCACCCGCACGTATCGCGCGGATAATGGCGTCTACAACTGCGAGGTATTTAATCTGGATTGAAGGATTGAGTTCAGGTTTCCACACTGTACCAACTTTTCTGATTACATTGTCACCCACACAATATTAATATTGAACCATACAATCAAGTTGATAAGGTCAATAGCACTCTTCTTAGATATCGGCGATCACGACATCAAAGAGGATACGAAAGAGACTTATCAATGAATTGAGAAATAAATGTTTACGAAAGAGCAAATAGAACGCGCGGCAAATTATATTTATCAATACATGTCCGCGACCCCACAATACAGCTGGCCACAAATCAACAATCGCGTGGGATGCTCAGTTGTCGTCAAACATGAAAATCACACCCCAATAGGAGCCTTTAAAGCCAGAGGAGGCCTAACCTTTGCCAGCTGGCTTCGAGCAAACCACCCGAATGTCGAGGGTATAATTACAGCTACCAGAGGCAATCACGGGCAGGCACAGGCCTTTGCAGCTGTTATGGCTGGGATTAAGCCTGTTGTTTTGGTTCCACATGGCAATTCTGTTGAAAAGAATAATGCAATGCGTTCCTTTGGCGCAGAACTCATTGAGTATGGTAATGATTTTAATGAATGCCTGATCGAAGTTTCAAGACTGGCGAAAGAGCGGAATCTATTTATCGTTCCACCATTCCATGAACAAATTATGTTGGGCGTCGCGACCTATGGACTGGAGCTATTCTCCGCCGCTCCTGATCTTGATCGTGTATATGTCCCAATTGGATGTGGCTCTGGAATATGCGGGACGATCACAGCCAGAAATGCTCTCGGCCTCAAAACCGAAATAATCGGGGTTGTATCCAATCAATTTTCCGCTGCAAAAAAGTCATTTGAAAGCGGGACTATCACAGGTACAGGCCCAGCCAATTCATTTGCTGATGGCATGGCCGTTCGCGTCCCCGTACCAGAAGCCTATTCGATATATTCTGAAGGTGCGGAACGTATTATTGAAGTCAATGACGATGAAATCGCTGAAGCCACTAGGATTTACTTCAAAGACACACACAATGCAGCCGAAGGAGCCGGCGCCGCATCGCTTGCTGCGGCTTTGAAAGAACGTGATCAGCTCAAGAACAAAAAGGTCGGCGTTATTCTAACAGGTGGCAACATCGATACGGACACTTTCCGCCAGATACTGGCAGGTGAAACGCCAAAGCCATAGGTAAAGGAAATTCTAGTTAGTCATTTCGATAGTTTGGCTGGGTCCTAGATGAGCAAAAGGTGTGTGCGATCGAAGGTAGGAGGAAAATAATTCCATGAAGGGCGTAAATTCAGAACCCAGATAATGATATAGCGGAGCTGCCATTATCCTTTCCCCCAAATAAGGTGGTTTCGCAAATTCATTATTTGATATCCGATGCTGAACCGCAAGATCGGAACATAGGAAGCCGCCCAACTCCCCTTCTTCGTATGCTTTAAAAACTTCATCCAGGCTTTTAAAGACCTTGCCACGACGTCCTGCCATGTATTTTTCATTCCAAATTAAACCGAGGACATAGCCCGTTGGAAGACTTTCATGCATACCTTTATCCGGGTGCAACCATATTGACCCGGTAAGAGTAAAAAGAGGTAATTCAGAGCGTACAAAATTTCGGCTATAACGGGGCTCGACACCCTTTATGCGATACATCTCACCATCAACACTACCATTATTAAAAGAAGCAATCCCTCTACGGCCCGGGAACTTATTTATAGCGGTAGTACAGCCGAGATCTTTATATACCTCGAGCAGGATTTCTTTACTTATCTCAGCAAGGGTGCTGTCACTCAGTACTGCAATCCTTTTCGGACACTGCAAACCCTCTTGGCTGTAACCTGCAAAGCTATAACCAAAAATTAACACCAAAGATCCAAGTAAGAAACAAAACCGTTTCATATAAAAGCCTTATACCCCCGTATTTCGGCTTTTATATGTTAAACCAAACAGCCTTAAGCTTTTGTTAGTATTTTAAAATAAATTTTTAAAAGTAAGTTGTTATGCATTGCCTACATGAGATCACAAGCTCTTGTAGAACGTCATGTAAAAAGGGAATGGACTATTATTAATACAATAAGAATATCGAGATACTTAAAGGTATCGAGTAGAAGAAAATCTATCCGTGACGCTCATTAACCTATTGTAGTATAAGGGATATAAAGAAAAATGGGCTACAGCAACAGCTGCAGCCCAAGTTTAGCTAACCTGACACAAACACCTAAAATGTCAAGCCGCCTTCCAATTCCTGTAATAACCCAATTTACTATGTTTAGGCAACGGGTAAGTTATTTTAATCTTGGAATAAGTTCTTGATGACAATGATCAAGACAATATCTGAAATGGCTCTAAACTCGTCACAAAACAAATACAGTAAAACCCTAGCGCTTCGTCAATTATATTTATGGGGTTCTGTTAAATTGTACAATTCAACGATTAACATAATATTGCACAATTTAATACCAAGTAAAACTTGGGACACTGAACCACTATTATTACCCTCTCCAAGATAAACACAGGCAATACCAACCCTGATAGCCCTTAAAACCCCGCTCCGTTTTTATGACGTCCTCTCAGAGGCTGTCTTCGATTTAACGACGGGTTTCGGCATTCATAACCCGACTTGTTGCTTCGCCAAGCTCTATACGTTTTATAGGTCTGGCAACACACACATCCATTCCGGTTTGAACTTAGAGAAATTATTGGTATCTATGAGTTGTCAGATACAATTCGACGAATGACATGCGTTACTTCTGAGGCACTCAATTCAGGCCTTTGGACAAACTTAGTATAAAACAATAATCGACCCCCAAGAACTCTGATCATGCGCATAAAAAAAGGGAGAGCATATGCTCTCCCATAAGTGAATTTATCAGACCTTTTCAAGTCTCCCATCTTTTAAGATTATGGGCCACAACCAAACCAACCTAACGGTTGCGGGACAAACCTTTCAGCAAGGTTACTTATAGATCCGACGCGCTATGACTTAAAGCCAAGGCAGGGAGTAAGTTTTGATATTGGTATAGCTCTTCATGGCTTCGATAACGCCTTCTTTGTAGCCGAGGCCGGAATCTTTGATGCCACCAAATGGAGACATCTCGATACGGTAACCCGGTACTTCCCAAACGTTTACCGTTCCGGTGCGTAGCTCTTTAATAAAGCGCTGAATGTACTTGAAGTTATCAGTACAAACCCCAGAAGAAAGACCGAAAGCCGTTGAGTTAGAAACCCGGATGGCATCGTCGATGTCTTTGACACGGATAATCGGAATTGCTGGACCAAAGGTCTCTTCTCGAACCAACTCACAGTCATAAGGCACGTGATCAACGACAGTCGGTGGATAAAGCGCACCTTCGCGGTTGTTACCATAAAGTAATTTGGCACCAACTTCGACAGCTTCGTTCACCCGACGTTCGAACATTTTTGCAGATTGCTCGTCAATAACACAGCCAAGATCGGTTTCAGGATCCATAGGATCGCCGTATTTGATCTTTTGTGCTTTTTCGAGAACCAATTTAGTAAAGGCATCTGCGATTTCTTCAACAACCAGAATACGCTTCACAGCAGTACAGCGTTGACCAGAGTTTTTGGTCGCACCAGCTACAGCTAATTCAGCCGCTTTATCTAGATCAGCGTCTTCCATCACGATCAGTGGTGCATTGCCACCGAGCTCGAGAACTGTACGACGATAACCTGCGTTTTCAGCAATGTATTTACCAACCGGCACACCACCAGTGAAAGTCACCAGTTCAATGTTTTTGTTGGTGATGAACTCATTACCAAGATCCTCAGGAAGGCCAGTGATAATGGTCAACATCTCTTTAGGAAGACCAGCCTCATAAATGATGTCAGCCAGGATCAAAGCCGTCAGAGGGGTTTTCTCTGTTGGCTTACAAACGATGCAGTTGTTTGTGGCGATCGCTGGCGCAATTTTATGCGAAATCATGTTCAAGGGATGATTGAACGGGGTAATCGCGGAAATTGCTTTCAAAGGCTCACGCTCGGTGAAGATCTTACGTGATTTACCATGTGGTGTGATATCACAGGAGAAAATCTCGCCATCATCAAGAATACACATCTGGCCCGCCAGTGTGTAAACGTCGTAAGCACGACCGACTTCGTAGAGAGAGTCCTTCTTACAAAGGCCGGACTCTGCTGTGATGATATCCGAGATTTCCTCTTTACGTTCGTTCAAGATCTCTCCTACACGGAAGAGGATCTGCTGACGCTCGTAACGGGTAAGTTTTGATTCGTAGTTTGCCGCAATTTCAAATGCTTCTTTGGCATGTGCAGTAGTACCACGAGGCACAGTCCCGATCACCTCGTTTGTGTAGGGATAGTGGACGTCGATGCGGCCTTCGGTATCAACTTTCTTACCAGCGATACGCATTGGCTCATGGCCAACAATCTTTACAGACATTTTATTATCCTTTTAAGGCCAATTACTCAGCGTAGTTTACAGAGCAATAGAAAGCGTCAAAATTACGAAGACGCATATCTGATGGAATACCTGACATTGGGCGGTTACTGATGAAAGGAACTTTCTGCTCAGTGATACCACCATGCGTACGCAGAGGACGATCAAGGGCAGAAAGATCATGACGATCTTCAGAAGTACCAAGTGCCAGATGACGCTCGGAAATAATAATAATGTCACCCATACGATCTTCAGGTAGCTCCAGCATAGCACAACCAGCAGGACCAGATATTGCCAATTCAACACCATCTACTTTTGATAGGCGCTCAACGGCTGCATCCACGCTTTCGCCTTTTGGAAGATAAGCAGTTGCAAAGGAGCCCAGTGCCCCATGGTGGACGACATACGGATCGGTAATTGGCAGAATAACGCGGGCCGCTTCTTTACCATACCACTCATCAAGAAGGTCCTGAAGGTAAAGTACGTTAGGTTTGCCATCGCTATCATGTTTTGGGTTCATACCGTGGTCAGCTGTCAGGGTTAGAACGGCACCCATTTCATCTAGCTGCGCCCAGTATCCATCCATCATTTCATAGAAAGCAAGCGCACCTTCTTCTTCTGGAGCATACTTATGCTGAATGAAATCTGTGGTGGAGAGATACATGATCTCAGGACGAACAGTTTCCATAAGCTTAACACCAGCTGCAAAAACGAACTCTGAAAGATCAGCACTATAAACGGATGGAACAGGCTTACCAACGAAGTCGTTAACGTTCTCGATGCCGTTGTCTTCCATGTTCGCCAGATCAGACTTTTCTGCAGAGAAGCAAATCGCATTGCCTTTGCTATAATCAAGACCGTGACCAAGAAGAAGGCGCAGCTTGTCCTTCGCGGTTACAACAGCAACTTTTGCACCGGCATCCTGATAGGAAGAGAAAATGGTTTTGGCGCGGTAATAACTTGGCGCATTCATTAGCTCTTCTTCACCAGTTTCCTGATTGTAGAAGTAGTTGCCACAGATACCGTGGTAGCGGGGTGGGCAACCACTCACAATCGAAAGGTTATTCGGATTTGTGAAAGAAGGCACAACTGACTCAGCAATCAAATTAGTATTTTTGTCACTGCTGAGAAGGCTTTTAAGCCATGGCATACGCCCAGCTTTCATAGCCACTTCCATGTAATCAGGTTCACTACCATCTACACAGACAACAACAACCGGGCGGTCCGAACGTTTATATAAGCGGCCGTTGGCCTGAACTAGTTTACCAGCACTCATAGGATATCTCCTGAATTCATAATTACCGTTTTAGGCAGCAGACGAGGCGCAATTTGTAACGCCCATTTCATTAAGTGTCTCTTTGATCACAGTAAGAGCATCACGAATATCGTCATTACCCATCCGACCAATACAACCAACCCGGAACGAGTCTGCAACGGTGAGTTTCCCTGGATAGATAAGATAGCCGCGTTCGGCAAGTCGATCGTAGAAGTCTTGGAAATCAAATTTCGGATCAGTTGGTTTGTGGAACGTTACGATGATCGGTGCCTGTAGATGATCAGGCAACAAAGTTTCGAACCCAAGTTCACGCATACCATCGACAAGGATTTTGCAATTTGATGCATAACGACCACCACGACCGTCGACACCACCCTCTTCCTCAAATTCACGAATTGCCTGCTCAAACGCCACAATGCAATGTGTTGGTGGGGTAAAACGCCATTGGTCCGTTTTTTCCATCTGAACCCATTGGTCATAAAGATCAAGAACCAATGAAGGTGCATTTCCTTGAGCTTTTTCAAGAGCAGAACGACGGATCAGGACGAAGCCCATACCCGGCACGCCTTCTAAACATTTATTAGAAGAAGCCGCAACCGCATCATAGCGGATCTTTGAAGAATCGACTGGTAAAGCGCCAAAAGCAGACATTGAATCGATCAACAAGGAGCGACCGTGTTTTTCAACAACTTCAGCAACACCCGCAATTGGGTTAAGCACGCCAGAGGTTGTCTCGCAGTGGATCACAGCAACATGGGTAATTTCTTTATCTTCGCTCAAACGGGCATCCAGATCAGAAATACTAACGGGTTGGTCTTCCGGATATTCCATGACCTCATTTTTACGATCATAGTATTTACAGATTTTTGCCATGCGATGACCGTAAGCCCCGTTAACGAGGATAAGCAGCTTACCATCACGAGGAACAAGTGTTCCCAGCATTGCTTCAACTGAAAAGGTCCCGCTGCCCTGAAGAGGAACACAAACGAAGTCATCCTGCCCGTTGATGATGTTCAACAAACTACTGCGAACACGGCGGTTGATCTCGATGAATTTCTTATCACGCGAACCAAAATCGTGAAGCATCGCTTCCTTCGTGGTTACGGAAGTTGTCAGCGGACCCGGCGTTAAAAGCCAAGGATCGCCTGACGGGGAAGCGGCAACTGCAGATGTCTTATCAGACATTAAGGATCTCCTCATTTGACCCGAATACAAAGACCGGAAAAGCAACTTACTCAACCAGCTTGATTAAAATTTATCAGTTCAAAACTTCCTACCTCTGTTTTATTCAGTCTCAGGTGTTTTGAACTTCTTGCTCTATATGCCGCGAATCTCTATCATAAATCAAATCGATACTTTTTATATGACAGATTGGTTTCACCAATGAATCATGCTCAGATCCGTGCCTTCCACGCCGTAGCCAACGAAGGCAGCTTCACCAAAGCCGCAGATGTGCTCAATGTTACGCAGCCAACTCTCTCTGGTCAGGTCGCAGCTTTAGAAGAAGCCTATGGCGTAAAACTCTTTGAACGAAGAGGGCGTGGCATAGAAATAACCGAGATAGGACGACGCCTTCACGCCGTTACTCTCCGTCAGTTTGCTGTCGAACTTGAAGCTGAACAGGTTCTTTTATCTGCACGGGGATTAATGTCGGGACAACTTCGCGTCGCAGCTGACGCACCATATCATGTGGTCCCCCTGCTCGCGACCTTTAGCCGACTTTACCCCGGGATCAATTTTTCGATGAGCTTTGGTAACTCCCAACAAGTACTACAAGGTCTGTTTGAACGTAAATCCGATGTTGTGGTTATGCCTAATATTCAAGAAGATCGACGCATTCACGCTGCCCCACTAAAACGCGAACCCCTAATTGTCTTTGTTGATCGTAACCACCCCTGGTCAGCGAGAAGAAGTATTAGTATTACGGAACTTCCGCACCACCGTGTCATCCTTCGGGAAAAAGGCTCGGTTACTCGAAAGATTTTTGAAAACGCCCTTGAAAGTGCCGGAGTTAAACTTGGTGAAATTCTTGAAGTTGGAAGCCGGGAAGCGGTACGAGAGGCCGTAGCATCAGGGTTAGGGATCGGTGTGGTATTTGAAAGTGAATTTGGTAATGACACAAGATTACATGGCTTAACCGTACGAGATGTACAGCTCGAAGGTCTCGAGTACGTTGCCTGTCTAAAGGACAAAAAGGACTCACCGGTAATTAGGGCCTTCTTTGACCAAATTCAAAGTTTAACGGCCTCTAATATGACTTAAGGCTCAAGGAAGGCTTATAACAGGAGACATCATTGATAGATTTTGTTCCGAATTTATGATACTGTGAGACACTATTACATCTCCCTTTTTAAAAGGCCCTATAATGATGTACCCCCTCAAAAAATGCTTATCCCTACTTACCGTAATTGTAGCGCTTTATATTCTTCCAGCCTCTTCGATCTATGCGGCAGATCAATGCACTTCTTTTACTGGTAACGGTATCAACAATTGGTATCCCTTTTCTTACAGGAACGCAGAGGGTGAATTAACCGGGATCGTCGTCGATGGAGCTCATGAAGCTGTTAAACGCATTGGGCTTACAATAGAAATAGAGCCGGACAAACCCTGGAAACGCATCATGTATGACCTGGAACAAGGCAAGGTTGACATGGTTCTTGGCGCGTACTGGAACAGTGAACGTGCGGAAAAATATCATTATTCAGAACAACTTGGCACAGATGAATTACGCGTGTTCGTCAAAGAAGACAAACAGTTCTCCTTAAACTCAAACGAAGACTTAATCGGTCGCTCCGGGATGAGAATTCTTGGAGGCTCTTTAGGGGACGAATTCGATAACTTTGCCAAAAAACATCTAAATTTCATCGAGGTTCCGAAAAGCGATACTATTGTCCTTATGCTTCAAAATGACAGGGCAGATTATGGAGTTTTGGGTTACGTTGAAGGACTACTTCATGTTCAGGGTCTCAATTTAAAAGGAAAAATTGTCCCCCTTGCCTTGCCGATTTTATCTAACTCCATGCATGTCTTAATCAATAAAAAGGCGTACTGTGCCGACAAAGTAAAAGCCATGAACACCGCCATAGTTGAAATGCAAAACGATGGCACCTTGGACAAGATTATCGCTCATCACTTAAGTCAGATTTCAAAACGGCCACAATAACTTTCCCTATTGGCCTCTTAGATACAAACCTTCCTATTAATTTCATTCATACGAGCAATCTATTTTACTCGACGCTCCTGCACATTTATAAGAAGGTATAAATGTTTCAGGCTTAGCTAAACTCGATTCAGAGTTATGACAAACAAGACACATGACAAGGCAACAAAATGAAAAATCACGGGCGTTGGTGAGGGGAAATAAACTTATGGCTGAAGACGTTAAAGCTAAACTAATCGAGTACCGTGACAGTATCGATAACATTGATGCTTCTTTAATCTATATGCTTTCAGAACGCTTCAAGGTCACTGAAAAAGTTGGTTTGTTTAAAAAAGAATATGACCTTCCGCCTGCCGACCCTTCAAGAGAACAAAAACAAATTGCCCGGCTACGGGATCTTGCTAAATCCGCAAAACTAGATCCTGATTTCTCTGAAAAATTCATCAATTTCGTAATTGATGAAGTTATCCGTAATCATGAGAAAATTCGTAAGGGTTGATAACTGATCCCTCCCTCAAGGAGTTCACATCTCCTTGAGGCATTATGTCGTATTGCTACCAGTGACCTCCTAGTAAAGGATGAATAATCTTGAACTAAAGCTGGTCCTAATAAGCGTATGCATCCCCCCCGACAAAGACAGTGATCTCTACGAGATATATTTAGTGGAAAAGGCTGCAGCCTCCCAACTGTCAAGCAAGGGCGAGATATTCTCGGAAAAATTACCTCAAACAAAGATAGAAACTCAACCACACCAAAGTGCATGGGGACCTCTGGATGCCCTCCCAGGTAACCCTATGATGTGGATACTAATCATAAGTGAATTGATGGTATTTGGGTTATTGCTTGCGGGATATTCTTTAAAATTTATAGAAGCCCCCGATCTGTTCCTGAGCTCCCAAGCCCAACTCAGTCGTCTTATTGGTGGCCTTAATACGCTCGTTTTAATAACCAGCGGACTGTTTGCTGCGCTGGCAAACGAAGCTAGAAAAACCAGCAAAATTACTTTAACCCGCGGTTATCTCGCGATCACGGCAGCTTTTGGGCTTCTTTTCCTCGTCCTAAAATTTTATGAGTACAGCGACAAGGCAGCTTTAGGGATCTCTATAGAAACCAATAGCTTTTATACATTGTTTTACCTCATGACCGGATTTCATGCAGCACATGTCATTTTCGGGTTACTGATCCTTGGGCTGGTTTCAGTCTACAGCAGCCGAGAAAACATCCAAACAGCCTGTGCCTTCTGGCATATGGTCGACCTGATCTGGTTGATCCTCTATCCCATACTCTATTTGGTCAGATAAACATGCTCCATACGCCCCGTAAAACAAATCCTGTTTTCCGCCTTTTGCTGACCTGGGTCCTCATGTCCGGTTTAACAATCATTAGCATGCTCAGTGGCGATGTACTTGAAACAAAGGGTCATACCAAGTCAATCGGACTTGTCTCCGTTAGCATCCTGATGATGATAACACTGTTCAAATGCCGATTACTTCTATTGGATTTTCTGGAACTTCGTCACTCTACCAAGGGATGGCGAAGGGGATTTATTTTCGTCATTTTACTTATTACGACCATGATTGCTGCAGCTTATGCTTTAGCTAGAGGCTTTGATTTATTCTGATAAAGCTTTTACGTAATACCAACGTCCAGATTTTTTTCGAAAAAGGCTCTTTTCACGCTGTTCATTAGCAACGCCATCAAAAACAGAACGTGCAACAAAGAGAACATATCCTTCCTTATCGCCCTTTAGCCCTCTACCCGTATCAAGGATTTCGAGACCAAGCCATCTACTATCTTTAG
The DNA here is from genome assembly GCF_965205715.1 of Kiloniella sp. Classification (GTDB taxonomy): domain Bacteria; phylum Pseudomonadota; class Alphaproteobacteria; order Kiloniellales; family Kiloniellaceae; genus Kiloniella. The sequence goes on from NZ_CBDBHW010000006.1 coordinate 464,456, forward strand.
CCCTAAGAAGAGTACCAATTTCATTGAAATCGCTCTGATACCGGGGCCAAAGAGTTTCTTTTAGATACTTAATCTCTTCTTTAACATAAGCTGTATAACGCGACCGCATAAGCTGTTCAGCTGTCTCTGCCACACCCTGTCCAGTGATAAAAACACCGCAGCAGTTATCATAATCCTGCCCTGAATTACAAGGACAGGGATTACTTTCTAAAGTCATGTTGTGATCTGTTCTTAAGAGATTTGTCGACTAAGTTGACTTAGGCTTTGTTGTTGGTGCTCGCTCATACCGTCACCCTCAACCGAAGCAACGCGTGTAACCATTGATAAAAGCTGCTTTTTCTCGTCGGCTTCGAGACCACGGCGCAGGATCCGGCTTAGCTTTCGAATTGCGTCATCAAGGTTTGCTGACTGTTCCATTAGCCAGCGGCTCTGCCCCGCGATTTCTACAGCTTCTTTTTCACTGGCCCCAAAGACACTTTGGCACTCTTCTTTTATTGCAAGGAGTTGTTCGCGTGTATAATCCCCATCCATACGAGCGAAAGCTGCCATCACAGCCGCAGCTGCAACTCTGCTGTCTTCGATAGCATCTAGTGGATTAACTTTTGTTTTGCGGTTGTGGCCAAAACGTCTTGCTGCCGAACGAATGTCATCCGCAGCTTCAACAATATCCTTTGCTGCCGCTGCTGCCGTTCTGACACGCCATATGAAAATTGCAATTCCCCCAAGAACTGCAACAATACCCAATAGTATATGCATAGCTTATATATCAACCCCCATGATTGCTGATAAACTATATAAGTCGAACCTTAATAATGTGTAACTGTAATCAATTATAAGTTGACGTAACAAGCTCAATTAAAAGTGATTTATCTCAAAATCAATAAGTACAGATTATTCGGTAATCATCGATGGTAATTTGTTCGTACGCTCAAATCGAACTCTTTGGATCAATCCCTCACCTATTTCATAAATTGCAATGACATACAAAGTATCAACATCAGGAAGACCTGTGACCACCTCTTCATCAATCACAACCCTTCCCAAGGCAATTCTATTTATAAGTTTAGCGTGTAATTCAGGATTGCTAAACCGCTCTGTATAAGCAATTCGCAAAGCTTCTATTCCCTCAAAGAGAACCTCACCTTCGACCAATAATTCCGCCTTTACATCATTGCCAAAACAAGCACAAAAAGTGTCGATGTCATGCGCATTGTAAGCAACAAGCTGTTTTTCAGCCACTTGGGTAGGTGTAAGCATTATCTTGAGCCCTCATTGTTAGCCTGTTAATTATTATAAACTTAACAGGCTCAGCCTCACAAAAAAAAGAGCGAGATCAAATCTCGCTCTTTTTTCAATTTCGCTCAAATGAGCTTCTAATAACAGGGCTGATATCCCTATTAGCTTATCGTTGACGCCATGCCTGGGTCTTATTCACCAGTACTTTGGATACGACAGCATGCAAGATACGCGCACCTGCATTGGTATAGAAAATCATCATGCCCATTGCAGCAGCTGGAGCAATATCGCCAGCATCATCCATATTCAACACTGCAACTGATGCCAATTGAGTGTGATACGAATAGATAAACACAACAGCCGAAACAGTGGTCATAGCATTCACGAAGAGATAAATCGCTATTTCCAATATTGCGGGCGTACAAACAGGAACAGTTACCTTCAAGAACATCTTGTAGAATGGTTGCTGTAGTGACTGAGAGACAGACTCAAACTCTTTATCCATCTGCTTGAGAGCAGTCATCGCAGTCAAATGAGCCACGGTATAAAAGTGAGTTACCGTAGAAACCACCAGAATTGCCATTGTACCATAGATAAAGTTGAAAGGGTTATCCGGGTTGTTAAAGAAGAAGATATAAGAAAGACCCAGTACCATCCCGGGAACTGCCATAGGCATCATCGCAAGGAACTGAAACGCCGTCCGTCCAGGACCAAATCCCCTACCTTTTTCCACCATGTAGGCACCGGTGAAAACGATACTGGTCCCCACAGCAGCAGTCCACAAAGCCAATTGGATAGAGTTGTAATAGGAATCCCAACCGCCCCCGTCCATAAGGTCGAAATTGTAATGCTGAAGGCCAAGGCTCAAATTGTAAGGCCAGAATTTGACCAAAGCCGCATATTGGCACGTTGCAAGAATAGTCACGATGATAAGCACAATCAGACTTGAGTATGACATCATCAATGTATCGAATGACCGGTCAGGTTTTGGCTCATACGGAACAGCACGTGCCGACAATTGTGAAACCTGCTTTTTCTGCACCTGACGATCGATATAAAATGCAAAGATCGCTGGGATTAGGAGAACAACAGAAACAACAGCACCCATTGAAAAGTTTTGCTGCCCAATAACCTGTTTATAAATATCCACAGCCAGAACATTATATTGACCGCCGATAACCTTAGGCACACCAAAATCTGTAATCACAAGGGTAAAGACAACAAACGCTGCAGAGATCAGGCCGTAACGTGCACCAGGCAATGTGACCGTCCAAAAGATCTTCCATTTCGGCGCACGAAGTACGGTTGCCGCCTCATATAGCCGTGCATCTGATATCGCAAGAGCCGTCATGATGATCAGGAGAGCATGCGGAAAGGTAAAAAATACTTCTGCAATCACAATCCCTAAGGGGCCATAAATTGTTTCCCCAAACAGGAGCCATTTCATATAGCCCTGCTTACCAAACATATAGATAAGCCCGATCCCTGGTAGGAGTGACGGTACCAGAATAGGGATCATCGCCATGATCTTAAAGAACCCCTTAAACCGCATACAGCTACGGGTTAAGGCGTAAGCATAAATAAAGGCCAGTGTTACTGTAATGAGCATTGTCACCACAGATATGATCACCGAATTTTCGATCGAATTAAAAAGTGCGGGCGTGGAAAAGTATTTGATATAGTTATCAATACCGATGAACACACCGTCTTTATTTTCGAAAGACTTCGAAAGCATCGTGTATAGAGGGAAAGCAAGCGCAATAAGAAGGTATGCGCCAATCATCACCATGAAGCCACGCATCGTCCAGTCATCCCGACTAGATTTCGGCTTCACCTCCTTCAAAAGAGAAGTATTTGTGACATCCGTCATCTTAGTTTACTCCCGGAAAAACAGATACTCTGTCCTGAGGAATAGATACGGTAATAGTATCGCCAATTTGCACACCGGTACGGCGAACCATATTGATTGAAAAATCACCTTTGATGTGCGCGCTGCCGCTTGCTTGTTGACTTACAAGATCAACCCTGAAGAAGGCTCCCATAAATTCCATATACTTAACTTCAGCCTCAAATGAGTTTGGCAGTTTAGCATCACCTTCTTGAACCAAAAGGTTTTCCGGACGGAAAGCAACCGTGATATCACCTGTTTCTGTTATATTCTCAGGATCACAATTCAAATCAACTTCGCCCATTTTAAGAACAGCGCTACCGTTGGCTTTTCCTGGGATGAAATTCATAGTTCCAATAAAATCAGCGACAAATGCAGAAGCTGGATTACGGTAGATCTCTAAGGGAGAACCGACCTGCTCAATTACACCGTCATTCATAACCACAATACGATCAGCCATAGTAAGAGCTTCTTCCTGATCGTGTGTCACCATGACAGTTGTCACGCCTAAGGTACGCTGTAGCTCTTTGATTTCATGTCGAAGGTGTGTCCGAACCTTGGCATCAAGCGCTGAAAGAGGTTCATCAAGCAAAAGTAAGCCAGGGTTCGTCGCAATTGCACGTGCAAGCGCAATACGTTGCTGCTGCCCACCAGATAACTGTGCAGGATATTTGTCACCTTGCGAAACCAGACCAACCAGCTCCAGCAATTCAGTCACTCGTTTTTCGATATCAGCTTTCGGCAACTTCCGATTTTCCAGACCATATGCAATATTCTTACGAATGCTCAGGTTTGGAAAAAGCGCATAGGATTGGAACACGATACCAAAGTCACGTTCACTCGGTGGTAAATTGGAAACATCTTTACCAGCCTGGGTCACTTCACCATAGGTCTGAATATCAAGCCCCGCAATGGCTCGCAACAAGGTTGTCTTCCCACACCCTGATGGCCCAAGAAAGCAGACAAATTCACCTTCGAAAATTTCCAAAGATATGTCTGATAAAGCAGTAAAATCACCAAACATCTTTGTTAAATTAGACGTGGTTAAATAAGGGGTTCGCCCGGTCTCAGTACCGACAGTATTTGCGCTCATCGCCATTCCTCTCAAGGGGCAAAGTGGCACAGTTTTCCTGTGCTCTTCTTGCAAACAGCGTCTCTCATCAATCAAAGGTGGGTTTTAGACAGATCACAAACATTCTGATCTCTGGCCAACAACGTTTTAAACGATAAGGGGCGCTGATATTCAAAATAGGTGAGTAACTGTGTTCTTGTGACACATATTTACTCAGAGTTGTTTCATGATATTTTCTGAATTCCGCTCTCTAGCCAAGGCCAGAGAGCGGATCCAGAATTATAAAATCTTACGCTCTAATTCGATTATGATTTAGGCTCAGATTTAGAATCGTAACGATTAGTCCATTCTGCAAGGATCGCATCACGATTGTTTGCAGACCATTCGAAATCCATCGCAATCATGCTGTCTGTGATGTTCGCAGGATAGTTTTCAATTGGCTTGGAAATACCAGGCATCGCCACAACAGCATAACCTTGGTTGTAATGTTCCATGGCAGGTTTTGACACGAGGAAGTCCATCAGCTTTTTAGCAGAATCAAGTTTATCTGTGCCTTTAACGATGGCAGCAGCTTCCATTTCCCAACCAACACCCTCTGTCGGAATAACGATTTCCAATGGTGCACCTTGGTTTTTGGATTTTGCAGCACGGAAAGCAAACGAAATACCGATTGGCACTTCACCAGCCGCAGCCTGCTTACAAGGCTTGGAACCAGAGTGAGTATAATGGCTGATGTTCTGGTGCAGGTCATCCATAAATGCCCACCCGTCTTCTTCACCGAACATTTGTAGCCAGCTTGCAACGTCTAGGAAACCAGTACCAGAAGACCCTGGGTTTGGCATCGCAACATGGCCTTTGTACTCAGGCTTAGTCAAATCTGCCCAAGACGTCGGCATTGGAAGATTGTTTGCTTCTGCTTCAACAGTGTTAACACAAACAGCAGCTACCCATGCATCCATACCTGCCCAAACAGGATCGGAAGAATTATCACGGAAACGGCTGTCGAGCTTATCAACACCCGCTGGCGCATAAGTTTCAAACATGCCTTCTTTTTTCATAAGAAGAAGGCTTGAACCAGCTAGACCCCAAACAATATCAGCTTGTGGATTGTCTTTTTCCGCAAGAAGCTTAGCAGTAACAACACCGGTAGAATCACGTACCCAGTTGACAGTAATGTCAGGGTGTACTTCGTTAAATGCAGCGGCATAACGCTTAAGGTCTTCAGCCTCAACAGCTGTATAAACAGTAAGATCTTCAGCCGTTGCACTACCAGCCAAAATGCCAAATGCAGCAATCGTTGTGGCAACACCGCCAAGTAGTTTAGTAGCAAATGTTTTCTTCATTACTTTCACGCTCCTCAGTTTGATCGCCCTAAGAGACTTTTCTCTAAGGCATCCCTATTCGGTCATTATGTACTGCGCCGTCTATAGCGACACTTTGTTACATTTATGCTAAGTCTTTGTTACTCAAAAACTTAATTTTGAACATATGTCCATTTCCGCTTTCCTCAAATCAGGGGTGCGGCCCCCCTCTTATAAGAAACCATCCTGCCGACAGTCTCCCTTAACCTCCGGCAAGCCGGATTAGTTACTCACCTCTGCACGTTCAGCATGAGGACGTACCCTTAGCCGGCTTTCATGCAATTCGCCGCTTGCATCCAATATTGGGTAAGCGACTGATGTCAGATGAGAATTAATTCTTTTAAGATCCCGGATCATATCGATATGTAATGCTGACGATTCTATCGATTCAATTCGGCCTTCACGCAGACGCTCAAGGTGCTTATCACCCCCAGCTTGCTCCATGGTCCTAAAGTGTTCTTTACCCGCAATTAATTGACGCGCAATATCTACATCTCCCGATACAAATGCCGTCATGGCGAGTTGCATTTGATCCAACGCCATTTGATGAAGCTCAACAAGTTCGCTCCAACCCTGCTCTGAAAACTCTATTCGTTTTTTGATCTTCTGGCTGGCGATTTCGAGAAGATTTTTATCGATGATATCACCGATGTGTTCCAAATTGGTCGTAAAGGCTATCAACTCCACACACCGGGCAGAATTTTCTTCATTCAATTGATTTTTACTTACTTGAGTTAGATAAAGCTTGATGGCTTCGTGCAACTCATCGACCTGATCATCCAGTTTACTGACTTCAGATAACAAAACAGGATCGTTCGTAGAAAAAACATCGATTGATTTACGCAACATGTTTTCAACAACATCAGCAAGGCGTAACAACTCTCGTGTGGCGCAGGCAACTGCAACAGTAGGTGTTTTAATAACCGCTTCGTCCAAATACTTAGGCTTAAGGTCACTTTCCTCCCCAGGGCGGTCGGGCAGTGCGCGCTCCATAAGGCGTGTCATCACACCAACAAAGGGAAGGAATACAAGTGCAAGTGCAACATTGAATGCTGTGTGGAAATTCGCGATTTGCCGGCCGAGATCTCCACTGCTTATTTCAGCAATATAAGGGCTAACTAAACTCATGAAAGGCAGAATTAACAACACGCCCCCAACACGGAATAACAAATTTCCAAGTGGTATGCGTCTACCCGCAGGCGTTTCACCCATAGTTAACGCAAAAGGAACAATCCCGGCCCCAACGTTTGCCCCGAGTACAAGCGTAAACCCCAATGCGATGGGAACGACACCAGCAATTGTAAGCGACATTATTAAAAGTACCATCGCCACAGAAGAATGAGTGATCCAGGTTATGAGGGCAGCAAGGATAACAGCTATTATGGGCTCTTCAGATAAAGGGATGAGTATGTTTTGAAGAGTTTCGCTATCGCGCATAGGCTCAGATGCAGCTACGACCAACTTTAAAGACAACAACATCAAGCCAAGGCCAATAAAAACACGACCTAAATGCCGTATAGTCATCGTCGGTCGCGTGGTGAAAGAAATGAGGCCAATTAGTATTAGTAACGGAGATAGCCAAGAGATATCGAGAGAAAGAACTTGTACAACCAATGTCGAGCCGACATCTGCCCCGAGCATTACAGCGAGAGCAGGCGCTATCGCAATTAGTCCTTTTCCAGCAAAAGCAACTGTCAACAATGCTGTCGCAGTAGAACTCTGCAGGATGCCTGCCATGCCAATTCCCATACCAAAGGAAGACACTGTATTTCTGGTTGCTGACCCGAGAAAGCGACGAAGCTGGCTACCATAGGCACGCATGACACCTGTACGCACCATTCGTGTCGCCCATAACAAAAGAGCAACACCACCAGCAATTTTTAGTAATAGGTCAAAACCAGACACGCTGTAACTTACCTCACCTTAGAATAGAGTATGTTTACCTTTTACTTATCCCAATTCTGTCAACCCAATGACGAAGCCTTTTTCACTTCAATCAAGATTACCAAGCCATTAATTGTTGATTTCTCCTACCAACAATGAACTTTCACAAAACTGTCATAATATCGAAATATTTTTGTCATCCACAATTTGTGGTATTTATCCGGATATATCAACAGTTAAATGACCCCCGGCAAAGCCGGGGGCTTAAGCGGGTGAGCCCCTTAAAGGGGCAAATTGGGAACCGCTAAAGCGGTTATGGATTGAATATATCCATTTGGTCAAAGTACTTATCACGCTCTTCTTGCGTTCTGATATACTCCCTCACCATCTGTTCATCGAGCCCTACAGTTGAGACGAAATATCCACGGGCCCAAAAATTTTCACCCTTGAAATTCCGTGCTTTATTTTTGAATTTTCGAGCTATGGCAATCGCGCTTTTTCCTTTTAGGTATCCAACGACTTTTGAAACAGCATGTTTGGGCGGTATGCTGATACACATGTGAATGTGATCCGGCATCAAATGGCCCTCCTCAATCTTACTTTCGCGATGCCCGGCCAGTTCATGGAAAATTTCACCAAGATACTGACGTAGGTTGCCATAGATAACTTTTTGCCTGCGTTTAGGGATGAAAACCACGTGGTATTTACAATCCCATCTCGTATGTGCAAGGCTTTTGTAATCTCTCATCGGCTAATTCCTTTGTTATTTTGGTCAATAAACAAAGAAATGTAAGACCGTGGGAACGGTCAAACCATTGAGAGTCCCCCGGCATAGCCGGGGGTTTACCGGATTAAATTAATTGCTATTTTCCACCATTTTACAACAGAATACCACTTAAGATTGCTTATCTAGAGAGCTAGACTCAACTAAATTCATTATCTTTTCTATTTTGTATAGCTCCACACCATTAATCAAATCGATAATACACATACATATCATATGCACAGCCTATGTATATTTGTGATTTTGAGTAATAAAAGGTCGTAATCAATAAACTCCCACCAGCCGGAATATAATTGAAATCCATATTTAATATATAATTCAGTATGTTAACTAAATACCTCACAAATATTACAAATGTGACAGCCAATAACATCTCAAGGAAACATCTATTGACGAACCTATAGCCTGATAATAGCTCTCTGGTATATCCAAAAATTTACAGTCACAAAAACAACAGGCCTCACATTTGTAAGGCCTGGTCGTTTAAACATTAGTCAGAGTTTATTTTACTTAAATAAGTAGGTAGGTAATTTGTTAGAGCATGGGGCCAGGAGTTTCCAAGGAATACTCTATCAACCCCTTGGTCACATAATCAAACGCCTCATCCATTGAATCTGTTACAAGGTAAAGATCCAGATCCTCTTCACTTATTGTTCCAAATTCACATAGCGCTTCAAAATTAACAACCTTATTCCAATAATCTGCACCATAAAGAACGATGGGCATTTTCTTTTTAATTTTTTGTGTTTGGATTAAAGTTAGAAGTTCACAGAACTCATCAAGGGTCCCAAACCCGCCAGGCATAACCAAAACAGCCTTCGCAAGATAAACGAACCAAAATTTACGCATAAAGAAATAATGAAATTCTAACGCGAGCTCTCTTGTAATGTAAGGATTTTCATTCTGCTCAAAAGGTAGCGAAATATTCAACCCTACATTAACGCCCTTACCTTCAGAAGCACCTCGATTAGCCGCCTCCATAATACCGGGGCCTCCCCCTGTGCAGACAACAAACCTACGCTCATCATTATCAAGCGTTTTAGACCACTCGGTAAATCGACGTGCCAGTTCCCGCGTTTCTTCATAATACTTGGAAAGCCTCATAAGCTGCTTGGCTTTTTTCTCACCTTCACCAGTCAACTTAGCTTCTTCCATTGCCTTGTTAGCAACTTCCTTTGATTGAATACGCGCAGATCCAAAAAAGACGATGGTGTCATCTACGTTAAATTCTTCGAACCTTTGTTGCGGCCCAAAGTATTCAGACAAAATCCTTAATGGTCGTGCATCCCCTGAATCCATGAAATTATAATCGTGGTAAAATCTTGGAACATCATTTTTATTATTATCCATGCAATACCTTTCAATAAATCTCAACTTCCATCCTCGATACAATTACCCAAGGAAAAATAAGGACAGAAACTAGAGCATCATTCTACATCAAACAAAAATCTTTAAATATGGCGGCAAAAATCGAAAACATTATTGTTATTATTACCTTATTTGTACTTTAACTAGAATTCCCTACTCATATCTTAATTTTTAATACTGTAATCTTGCGACAAAATCTCTTTCGCTATAACCAGCGCCCCCAAAGAAATTGACTAAAAGCACAAAATTGTTAGTGGGTTCAATAGTTGTCATATTGCCCTTACTGATCTTTTATCCACGCCTCTCGTAGACCTCGACCAATTTTGCGCAATGCATTATTAATCTGAACTTGATGGGTTTCAGCCACAGAACTATAAAGCCCACCGCTACGCCACAACTCAACTCGACCAATCAGCTCACTCATGGATGCAGGGTTATAATATCGCGTATTTGCGTAAAGTGTGACCTCAACATTACTTACACAATTTATATCATCAAATATTATGGTCGTAACTTGGGTATGCAGCCAATAGGAAGACGATTTACTTAACCGTATTTCCCCCTCATGAAATCCCCCAAAAAGGGCACGCTCAAAGACATCCCGACCTAATCCACACTTTTTACTATAGTGTCCCAACCCAGAAACATTAAGCTTAACGTCTTGAATACCTGTTAAGGCCCCCGCTTGAACCGAGCCTCCCCCAATAATCAAAAACAAAACAATGGCAAATACACCCTTAAAGCCTAGATACAACGACTGCATTTTTCCTACCCTACGTTTTTAGTTATCCTCAACTCTTCCGAGCTCTTAACTAAATTCAAGTTTCACCACTAAACTATGACCACTAAATATGTCTCCATCAAGACAACAGGCACTTAAGTGTTCAGCGACAATAACCTTGGCCGGTTGCGACAACCACCTTGGCCGGTGGATCTGATCATTAAAAAGGGCGTGCCCGTTTGATAATCAGATCCACCGGCCAAGGCTTAATTTGGTGTTAGTTACAAGCTGCTGTGAGTTGATAAATTAGGAACCTCTAGATGTAATTGGAGGAACCTGTTTGCCGTATAAATTTATCACAGATGAACAACTGAGACTTTACATGACAGATAGAAAAACTCATGGTCAACGAACCGCCGCTGCCCGCGCAGGGTTTAGCGAACGCACGGCCCGCCGATTTGACGTTGATGCGACTTTACCGTCACAACGCAATATAAAGCGAGGGCGAACAGTTTCTGATCCGCTTGAAGATATCTGGGATAAGGACATCCTTCCCATTTTGGATAAAGACAACTCGGTCAAACCCATTACTTTGTTGCGCCACATACAGAGCCTCTATCCGCTCCGTTTTCCCGATGACCGTGTCAAGCGCACGTTAGAGCGCCGAGTTCGGGGATGGCGGGCTCTGAATGGCCCTGAAAAGGATATCATTTTCAGGCAAACACCTGAGCCGGGTTACATGGGCCAATCAGATTTCACGGATGCAGCCGACTTAAGTATTACCATTGCAGGAGATCCTTTGGTGCATCGGCTCTATCATTTTGTTCTGGTATATAGCCGATGGGAACATGTTGGGGTCGTACTTGGCGGTGAGAGTTTTACAGCCCTTGCGGAGAACTTACAAAATGCGCTTTGGTCCTTGGGGGGCGCTCCTGAAAACCACCGGACCGACAGCCTGTCTGCGGCCTTTCGGAATTTGAGCGTTGAGGAAAAGGAGGACATTACCAAACGTTATTCTGCTTTTGTTGAGCACTACGGTATGGAGGCCAGTCGAAATAACAGAGGGGAATCACACGAGAACGGTGCCATTGAATCTCACCACGGTCACCTTAAGACTGCGATAAAGCAGGCCCTGATTTTGCGTGGCAGTAATGACTTTGACACTTTGGATGAGTATCGGCGATTTTTGGACGAGCTGATTGCTAGACGGAACAAACATCGTGACCAAGATATCCAAACAGAGTTGAAATCTCTCAAGGCGTTACCTCCTCGGCGAACAACAGATTACACTGAAGTCGTGTCGAGAGTTACCAAAACAAGTGGTTTTTTAGTTAAGCAGGTTTTTTATAGCGCCCCTTCTCGCCTAATTGGTCAACGCTTGCGTGTCCATATTTACGATAACCGGATAGAAGCCTATCTAGGCAGCACTCATGTCGTCAGCCATTCTCGTGAGCGGGGGCACGGCAAAGGCCCCCGCATTCATGTTATCAATTATCATCACGTCATTCATGCTCTCAAACGTAAACCTCAGGCACTCGCCAATTCTATTTATCGTGACAGTATTTTTCCAAGAACCGAGTACTCCCTGGCCTGGACATTGTTTCAGAAAAAGTTGTCCCGCAGAGATGCGTGTCGTCAGATGGTTGGGATACTTTTCCTTGCGCACGAAGAGGCTTGTGAGGCCGAAGTCGCGCACCTGATTTCGAGAGAAATCAATGCAGGAAGGCTACCTTGCGCAAAAAAACTTAAGCTGAATATCACAAAAAAGAACACGGATTTACCTCCTGATATTCCCGTGGTTCAACCTTCATTATCAGTCTTTGATACTCTGTTGGAGGATCGGGCATGACAAACATTGAAGTGGATCAGCACAAGCTGCCTCTTATGCTAACTGACTTACGATTACCCAGCTTTCACAAACACTGGCAAGATATCGCAATCCAATCCGACAAGGAGGGCTGGTCAGCAGCCAGGTTCCTTGCCGTTTTGGCCGAATATGAATTGGCCGAAAGGGACACGCGACGCATTCAACGCCATCTCAACGCATCAAACCTGCTGGGCGGAAAAACTCTGGCCACTTTTAACTTCAAGCGGCTGCCTAACGTGAAAAAGGCGCAGGTCGAAGCCTTGTCTGCCGGTGACTGGATTGACGCAAGAGCAAATCTGATTGCCATTGGAAATTCAGGGGGAGGAAAAACTCATCTCCTATGCGCCGTAGGTTATGCTCTTATAGAGGCTGGATACCGTGTGCTCTATACGCAAACCAGTGATCTGGTGCAAAAACTCCAGGCTGCCAGACGTGAACTTATGCTCGAAAACGCCCTCGCAAAACTCGATAAATTTGATCTCATCATTCTCGATGATATTACCTATGCACAAAGGGATATATCTGAAACATCCGTGCTCTTTGAATTGATCGCCAGACGATATGAGTACCGAAGTATTGCAATTGCTGCCAATCAACCTTTTAGCGGATGGGACAATATTTTTCAAGATAAGGCCATGACCGTTGCAGCAATCGATCGTCTTGTTCACCACTCAACCATTCTTGAGATGAATATCGACAGCTACAGACAATGGGAAGCCGCCCAAAATCTCAAAAAAATGTTGCGGAAAACCACAAACAAAAAGGTGAAAAATATGCCTGAAGCATCGTAAATAAACGTCAGATCACAGCCGCATCAAAAGCGGCCAAGGTGGTTGACGCAACCGGACAAAGTGGTTGACGCTCTACACTTAAGCCACACTCCACAACAATAAACTATCAACCGCTGATTTAAGCACCAATTTAACGATGATATCATTGAAAAACATACTAAACTTGAAATTGTGGGGTTTATTTTACCCATACGTCCATTTACTTACGTCTCATTAACCATTTGACCTTAATTTTAACACCGTCTGTATTATGAAAAATACTGTAACAATTATTTATACGACTTACGGCAACACAGGGCTGCTCATTTCGTTTTAGTCATTTGCCCTCAAGGAGATTTCATGCCTTACGTTTCAAGATCAGATGATGGTAAAATCACTGGAGTTCAGGAAGCAAAAACCGAACTTGCAAATGAATTCATAGAAGCAAACTCTCCTGAAATTACTAAATTCCTTACAGGCATTGGCCAAACTACTGCCCATCATGAAGGAGGAATTCAGCAAGAATTAGCTGCTTCTGACTTAGAAATGATTCGTGTAATTGAGGATTTAATTACAACATTGATCGACAAACGCGTCTTGATGATGACTGACTTACCTAAAGCAGCTCAAAGCAAACTCGCCAAACGCTACTCATTGAGAAGTAAATTAACAGACCTTGGAGGGATTTTAGGTGAAAACGATGAAATTTTACTTCCCTAACCTAAAGATTATACATTTAACTAAGTATATTTTCGTTTGTTAAGAACTTATAACCAGTGGTCTTCATTTTGTGTTAGGGGTTGGCAACAAGAACAAGTAATTTAAATAGAGGATTATGCCCAAACCCATCTTACCAGTGAATTTTGCCGACCAAAGCCCCAAGGCCAGAGTCGTGCAGTACAATAAAAAACGGTATTCTATTAGGTTAGAACCCGTATTTTGGCGCGCATTAGAACTAGTTGCCAGTGATCATGAATTAAAATTAGGAAAGTTTATAGGTAAACTAGAAACGATTTATCAGGGACCAAACTTCTCCTCATTTTTACGTGTTTTTTGCATGGTCTCTGCGGAACGCCACCTTGCAGCGACTCAAACAGACACACACAAGAACACCATTCTCTCAATTATTGAAGCAAGCCCAAGTCCTGCGGCCCTGCTTTCCTCTGACATGACCATCATGTCCTGTAATAATTCATTTTATAATTGGCTCGGCGAAACCAGTATTGGCCTTGAAGGCTCAAATATCACAAAACTCTTTCAATTACGTACAAAAGGGCAACTTCAACAAGGCTTGGATGAACTTTTACAAACTGTCTCTCAACACCTTGACGCTCGGATCATACGAGTAGTTCCAGGAAAGGTAATAACCGCACAAGCCCGCATGGTCAGAGCAAGCCTGTACAATCACAAAAAACAATACATCGTAATCTGGATAGCAAGCAGCCCTCGCCTTGCTGCAGCAAAACAAAATAAACAAAGAAATGTAAGACCGTGGGAACGGTCAAACCATTGAGAGTCCCCCGGCATAGCCGGGGGTTTACCGGATTAAATTAGATAGAGTTATTGAAAAAATTGGGATTTCGGAGAAACTATTGAGACTTAATCGGCGTTTAACTCGATAACAACACAAGTTTACTCTCTGCACAGGACTTAAAGAAACTTAGCCCTCTGTCTGTATAATAACTTCGCTTTCACTATACAGAGTCAAGCCACTCGCAAAGTTATAAACATTCAAACCCGTTACATCGTGAGCGTGACGTTAACTACAGGTTCTTTTGCCTGATGAAAGGTGTTACGTTGTTTCTGTCGACGTTCCAGGGTAGCAAAGCTTCGAAGTCTTCGACGGTTTGAGCCTTTGGTAACTCAGTAAAAATATGTCGTAGGTAAGAATATGGCTCGATGCCGTTAGCCTTAGCCGTCTCCACTATGCCGTAGAGATTTGCACTGGCCTTTGCCCCGTTCTGGGAGTTTGAAAACAACCAATTTTTTCTTCCTATAACAAATGGTTTGATTACGCGCTCCATTTCATTGTTATCAATTGGTAGACGGCCATCATCAAGGTAGCGAATGAGCCTCGGCCACTGCTTGTCGATATAGTGCAAAGCCTTACCAAGTAACGATGTCGGCGGGGTCGTCGATATAACTTTGGTTATCCACTCTCTCAAGTCTTCAAGGATTGGTTTGGCCTTTTCCTCACGCAATCTCTGACGTTCGTGATTGCTCATGTCTTTGGCCAGTTTCTCTATACGGTATAAGCTCCTGATCGCTTTCATAGCATGGTCGGCGAGACCAGGTTTTCGCTTTTTGGATTTCTCTAGTGCCTTGATGACATCATTGAACTTGCGTCTAACGTGAGCCATGCAGCCAACCCCAACGATTGTGCTGTCGGATGTCACATTCAGATAGACCTGATACCCGTCACTGACAAGATAACCGGTGTAATCTTCCAGCAATCCCTTTGCCACGTGCTCTCCCCTGGATGGATCGTAGTGGAATAGAATGACCGGCTGATCCGGAGGCCCACCTTTTTGTCCCCACATGTAGGATTTGCTTTGAGGCTTTTTCCCTGGTTCTTTCAGCACCTGAACCCCGGTCTCATCCATAGCAATGATATCGTAGTTTAAAAGGTGATCAGTAAACAGATTGATCAGGGGCTGAACCAGATCGCCACATTTGATCACCCACCGGGAGAGTAATGTCCGGTTAAACTCAATCCCGGAGCGGTTCAGAACAGGTACCATACGGTAGAGGGGCAGGCCATCCACATACTTTCCCGTTACGATGTAAGCCAGCAACCCTGGGGATGCGATGCTTTTTGGTATGGGTTGTGGCGGCAGAGGTGCAATTGTTACGCCTTCTTCGCATGATTTACAGGCGTACTTGAAGCGCACATGCTGTAACACCTGTATTTTAGCGGGAATTATATCAAGCTGCTCGGTGACTTCTTCCCCGATCCTGGACATGAGGCCGCACCCGCAGGCGCAAAGCTTTTGTTCTTCTGGGATATCGTGCTCAATCCGGACACGAGGCAAGTCTTCAGACAAAGAACGGCGCCCACCTTTTTTACGAGTGTGAGCTGGAACTGCAATTTCCCCAATGTCGTCTTCTGTCTCGGTGCCATCCTCAGCCGTTTCCTCAGCTTCATCAAACAAATGGCCCTGTTGTTCAGGGACTGACTTCTCACTGGAGGGGGCAAACTGTTGATGCCGCAACAACCTGTTTTGCTCTTCAAGAATATCAATACGCGCATGAAGCCCACGGTTTAATACCCGCAATTCTTCATTACTTTCCAGGAGGTTGGAGTGCGCTTTTGACATAGCCGGAGTATAGCAAATTTATACTCACCAAAATAGTATAAAGTACTATAAATATTTAATATATTGCCGAGTAATTCACAGATTTATGCTCGTTCACATGGCGAAGATCAACACCATCCAGAAGCCAGTTCAGTTGCCTGCCATTGAGCTCAATCAGGGCTCCTTTGCTCAAATGAACAGGCCATGAAAATAGATCCTTTTCAAGGCTCTTCTGCCACATACAAAATCCGTTCTTTTCCCAATACAACATTTTTATCTTGTTGCTTAGGCGATTGCTGAAAACAAAGAGATGACCTGAAAATGGGTCAAGGCTCAGGATATCATCTACAAGAATGGACAAGCCATTTATCCCTTTGCGAAAATCCACAGGCTTCGCGCAAAGATAAATAACAGGCAAAGCATCCGAAGGTCGGCGCATCAGACACCTTCAAGGGCATTAACAATGGATGTCAGATCTGATGTCCGGCCCGACACAGGCCAGTTAACTTCAAGCCCGTTGCGCAAGATAACCAGGCAATGCAGTCGTACTGGGATATCTTCTGAACCAGATAAAACCCGATGCAAATTTTCATCCACACCTGTAACAGCAAAAAGACCTTTCTTAACCAGTTCACCTTTATGGTGGTAAAAATCCTTCAGATCAAGATCGTGGGCCTCGGCATAAGCTTTCATCCCAAGTCCACTCTGATCACAGATACGCGTATGAGACAGCCACTGAATTTCTGTAGGCGATAATTTTTGATCAACTGAGGACATTAAGCTACTCCATTCATAAGGAAAAAATGAAGCATACTTGCTGCGACTTAACTCAAAAAGATGGGGTTAACGTCACGCTCACGTTACATCGACACCTGAAGACGTAACATGCGAGGTGGAAATGCCGCTTGAAATGACCATTTCAACTGTTTCAAGGTACACTTGATTACCTTCACCTGCGAAAAGTACTACAGCCCCAGAGTCGTCTGGTAGCAGGTCATCTAAATGAAGAGAAACCATCTCCCCTTCAGAGTCATAAACGGATTCAAAAGAAGAATCATAAAAGTCATTCAAAGTCTGATGACTTGGATTGTTTTTATCGACACCAACTGTCGCATTATTTCTATCGTTGGCACTCATAACAATTCTCTAGAAACCGATCGCCCTTAATTAGGTATTATAGACATCTATATATTAATTTTAGTAAATAACAATCACCTTTTACATATAATAGTATTCTTTAAAATATCCAGGCTTTACCGGTCAGCTCTTAAACCAAGATACAATACCATTTAGGCAAGGCGTTTGTTTATACGAGATTGAAATAAACCATCCAAATAAAACAATGGTGTATGACATTTACAAGATACGAAAAAGGGCGCCAGAAGCGCCCTTTTTGTATTTAGAACTTAACATCAACTTAGTTGATAAGGCCATCAGCCCAAGTTTGATGATCAACAACTGCTTGCTCAGGAGCTTCAACACCAACACTTGTCATTAGCTGGCCGCTAAGAGCTAGAATACGGTAAGAAGCAAGCTGTTCATTAGTCATAGCAGAAACCAATTGTCCACGTGATGTGAAAAGTTCATTTTCAGCATCAAGCACGTCGAGCAAAGTACGCTGCGCAACTTCAAACTGATCTCTGTAAGCATCGCGAGTTTCTGTGTTGTATTGAACAGCAGAAGCAAGATCTGTTACCGACTGACGGTTTGATTCAAGCGCAAACCAAGACTGACGCATTTCACGTTGAGCATCTACAACTGAGCTGTAACGCTGATTTTTGCTTTCAGAAAGACGAGAAAGAGCTTCTTGACGAGCTGAACGATCAATACCACCGCGGAACAAGTTCCAGCGAAGGCGCAGCATCACTGAATTGTTTTGCTCATATGATCCAGGTGTTGCATCAAACTCATCACGATGTTCAGTAGACGCTTCCAAGTTTACGGAAGGATACATAGGAACTTCAGCCAAAGTGACCTCAGCTTCCGCTGTACGAACATCAGCTTCAAAGATACGGATTGTTGGATTGCTGTTTACTGCCAGATCAACAGCATCATCCAGGCCACCCGGAAGCTCCGAAGAGAACGCTTCTGGTGTGTCTAGCTCTTCTGGGAAATGACCAACAATACGCGTGTAGTTTGCTTCAGCATCACGCAAATCATTATAAGTCGTTGTCAGCGTGTTACGAGCACGAGCTGCACGAGCTTCAGCTTGAGACACGTCAGCACGACTGCCACCGCCACCAGCTAGACGCTCTTGCAAGTTAGCAACAATATCAATGTGGATCTGAAGGTTATTTTTGGACAGGTCAAGAAGTTCACGCTGACGAATAACTTCTAGGTAAGCACCGATAGTATCCAGCGTTAGGAATTCTGAGTTTTCCTGGACGCGATTAGCTGCGGATTCGACACGCGCTTTTTCACGATCAACAGTACTGCCAGCCTCAAAACCATCAAATATACGTTGCTGCAATGTAATTGATACATCAGTAGGATTAATCACATCATGCTTACCAGTGCTACCACCGGCACGAGATGTTGAATCATCGTTACTTTCGATACCTGCGCCAGCAGACAAATCTATCTGAGGAAGATAAAGACCGCGTGCCTGACGCAACTCTTCGTCAACAGCTTCGCGATTATGTGCAACGATCCCAATATCCGGGTTAGTCGCAAGAGCTTGCGTTATAGCTTCTTGAAGTGACACAGCCTGAGCTGATGTAATAGCTGGCACAACTAACGTACTCGCGAGAAGTACTGTTTTAAAGCTTGTTGCCAAGGTTTTACCAAACTGGCGCATTGGTATATTTCCCCCGATGCTTACCTGAGCTCTTTAATAAACTTCAGGTAAAATAAATGACGATTCACAACCACCTAATATAATTCAGTGATCTTTCTACAGTTTGCACACAGTAAATGTCAAGAATCCAAAAGGGATATCGGGCATTTAAACACCTGTGTTGCAAAAAGATCACAGACTAAATTTTCTATTTTGCAGCACATCCAAACTCAAGGAAACCTTAGTGGTTACGCGCAAAACAAGAAAAATATTCTCTTTTCGCCGCAAAACTTAGCCTAGTGACATTGTTAACTCAAGAGAAAATCCGATTTCTCCTAAATATATTTGCACTTTTTAAGTATCCCAGCCAATTACAATAACCAAAGCATGGTTGCAGGAGATGCAAGAAAAGGACGACAAAAAAGAAATTGTATCTTTTACAAACGCTTACCTGATTGGAACTTAAAACTGCAATTAACAGTTACTTTTCTTTTGCCCCAATCAATTACCACCCTCAGCAAGTTACAGCTATCGGTGTCTTGCTCATGCCAACATAGGAAAAGTACCCATTATTGATAGATGAATCCAATGGGTAGGAATTTCGAAAAACTTGCTCGAACCGAGGACAACAAACGTTGATAGATTCTAAGACGCAAATCACTGCGATACGTCACACCTAACAACAATGTAATTTTTCTGGAAATTAAAATGGTGCCCAGGGGCGGATTTGAACCACCGACACGCGGATTTTCAGTCCGCTGCTCTACCAACTGAGCTACCTGGGCACCGTGGGCTTGCCAACCATGTTGACCGCCGATGAAGGGCTTATAGAAAATGATTGAGGCCGTGTCCAGCCCTATTACAAAGAAAATATCAAAAAAGAGATTTTTATTATAGTTTCAAGCTCTTACTCACATGATTTCATCATCATCTGCTATGCCAATTGGCCTTTCCTCACTTGGAATCCGATACCCGCCACCTAACCACCGGCTGAGATCAACATCAGCACAACGCTTAGAACAAAAAGGAGTATATTTTTCAGCGCTTTCCCCCTTACAAACAAGACAGTTCGAACTCATTTTTTTAGCATTCACCATAAAAACATCTCTTATTAAAATTCGACGTGGAATCCAGATCCTAATTCTTCAGCCGATAGTGTAGGGTCAACAGAAAGTAGAATCGAGCAACCGATCCTATCTTGTACATACTGGAGTGCCTTACCCTGCTCCAATACCTTTATCGTCATGGGACCAGCAGAAATCTTAGGAATTCCTTGTTGCTTGCTTGATAACGCTCCTGCCCAAAGTGACCTTAGTGCCGAAAACCCCAGGGTAAGAGGGTCGGCAATGCACCCCAGCCCCCCAATACCAATGGGCTGTAACAATAAACCCTGTAAACTATGCCCCGCGCGTTTACGTGTGAGTTCTTGCAACCCAGAGAGATAAAGCGGGAAAAGCTTATGACGGGCATAATCTTTCTTGAGCTCTGCTTTCAGAACTCCTTGCAGGCGCTTTCGATTCTCAGTGGATTTCATATTTGGGAAATCAATAAGTATCCGACCGGCAATATTCCGAAGACGAAGTTGGCGCGCAATTTCTTTCGCCGCCTCCTCGTTTAATTCAGAATGAAGTTTCTCCGCTCCGCCATTATGCTGCATAGAGCCCTTATTGACATCGACAGCGGTCAAAGTACGACCTTGTTCGATGATAAGGCTTCCACCCGATGGCAAAGGAACGTCAACCTGAAGCAACTCTTCCACCGCTTCTTCAATCCCGTTAGCTTCAAAAAGCATCGGATTTTCTGGCACAAATTTCACATTAACGTCCCCTCTCCCCAGATCGCTCAACAGGCCTTTAACGCGCCTTACCAGGCTAGCATCGGTAACCTGAACCTCATCGAACTCGACAGGTTGGCGGTGTAACCAATCATAGAGGGGATCGATTTCGCTATATAGATTTATCTTTTGCTTCTCTACCTTGTCATTAAGGGCTTTAACTTTAACACCTTTGCCATCAGCGCCTTCACGCGTAACGGTCACCTTTAGATAGAGCCCTTCTGATATGCCCTGTTCACGTAAAGATTTTGGTATTTCATTCCGCGGCAAAAATCCCGGGGAGCTCAATCCAATATCCACAAATGCAGCATCGAGGCCTTTATCTATGGAAAGGATTTTACCGACGTAGATATTTCCCACGTAAGTTGGCTTGTCATCCCGCAAAATAAGCAGGTCATCTAGCCCCTCATCGCTTAGGTTTGCAGCGCGCAACAAACCGGGGAGATAGTCGATATAAATCACTCCAGTCATAACAAGTTAAAACCCGTTACCTACCAACATATTCGTCACCTCAGGTAAAGAAAGACCAACAACATTGGTATAAGAACCATTGATAGAAGGGATAAGCGCCGCAGCACCTCCCTGAATAGCATAGCCACCAGCCTTACCTTGCCAGTCCATACTTTTGATGTAAGCGTCTATTTCACTTGAATGCAGTCGCTTAAATTTAACAGATGTTAGAACCAACTTCTGCCTAAACTCTCCCGCGGGAGTTACCAATACATGGCTCGTCATGACTCTGTGGCGTCGACCAGATAACAAGGCCAAACAATCCCTCGCATCCATCTCATCTTCTGCTTTGGGCAGTATCCTTCTACCGACAGCAACAACGGTGTCAGCTGCCAAAATAAAAGACCCCTTATGACGCGAGGCTATAACTGCAGCTTTTTCCAGAGAAATACGCTTACCATAATCGGTAGGTAATTCCCTGTTCTTTGGGCTTTCATCAATATCGGCGGGATCGATGACATCCGGGACGAGCCCTATTTGTGCGAGAAGATCTCGGCGACGTGGAGATGCAGAAGCCAAGACAAAGGGGGCAGAGGATTGACGAGTTACAAGTTGCATAAAAACCTAAGGTATCCTCTATAACATTCGTGCGTAATTCGATAACGCAGGTGATATTTAGATGAGTTGAAGTCAGCCAAAAGCTGGGCAGTCATTCAACTTAACTTTCACATTATTATGTAATTGGTGATAACAAAAAAGCACCAGAGAAACAATGAATGTAAACCGCACTATATTGTTGGAATTAAATCACACAAATTATCGGCCAATTACTTTTGTTCAAAAAAGGAAAATGTTAAGCTTTTACCCAGATAGTAAACTTTCAATAACTGATCGCTAATCCCTGGGGGAGGGAATCGGCCTTAATGATTTTAAGAACATTACTTCTATTGGTTACATTTTCTTGCTGGAGCTTTTCCGTGGGCGCTGAGCCTCTTGTTTTGGCGTGTAATCCATGGAAACCCCTAATAGATAACACCCTCCCAAACCAAGGGCTATTGAGCGATATCGTTGTAACCGCAGGAGCGCGGGTTGGGCTAGAAGTCGAGCACCGAATTCTTCCCTGGAACAGATTAGTGGCCCAGGTTAAACGAGGCGACATCGATGGTATCTCCTGCTCCACTTATGTAGACGAAGATAAAAGCTGGATTACCTATACCAATCAGCCCTTTTGGGTAACAGAAGTTGGTTTCTTCGTCCGCAAGGACAGCAAGATAAAACTCGATCAACTAGATACCTTAAGAAAACACACATTTGGCGCCTTGAAAGGGGGAAAATATACCGAAGTATTAAGAGGCCTGATCAGTAAGGACATCAAAATCATCCCCTACCCTAAAGAAATGCATGGCATGAAGATGCTAATTGAAAAGCGATTTGATATCCTTTTCACGGGTGAGGTCGTAGGAAATTCTGTGCTTAAAGAACGCAACCTTGATCGCGCGAATGAAATAACATATCTCGAGGCTCTTTACTTAGAGCACGTTCACCCTGCCATAAGCCTACAAAGACCCGATGCAAAACTTATCGCAAGCCGCCTCAGTGAAGGCTATAAACTGATCAAGGCTGACGGCACACTTGAAGCTCTATTCCAAAAGCACCAGCTTTTTCCCTCTTCATATAGCGTGAAGTTTACAAACTAACTCTCGTAGCCTTCCCAATTCCGACCAATTTCTTAGGCCCAAGAAAGAGCGCTATAGGTTTGGTTTAAGATCCATAGTGAAGCGGGTCTTAATTTTTTTATATAAAAAATCTCGCACCTGCCTGTAAGCCGTTAATCTGGTTTCACGGCTTCCTTCAATAAGAGTCGGATCAAACGTGTGCCAGAACTCAACATCGCAAGCCATTGTCCTTGTCATCTCGACTGCAGAGTGCTGGGCTTCTGGAGATAGGCTAATGATCAAATCAAAAGAACTGTCTTCCAAATCGCTAAAGTTCTTTGCATTATGCCGAGATATATCGATCCCTATCTCATCCATAACTTCTATGACAAATCCATCAATCTCCTGAGATCGCACCCCCGCAGAATCCACGAAAACCTTATGCCCAAGCAAGTGTTTTAATATTCCTTCTGCCATAGGAGATCGAATAGCGTTATGCGTACAGGCAAAGAGAACTGCTTCAGGTAAATCGACCAAGTTAACGGCCTCTGACACTGTGGAGAGCACAAATCAGCGTGAAAAGACGTCGCGCAGTATTAAAGTCAATTTCGATTTTACCTTCGAGACGTTGCTGGAGGATCTCCGATCCTTCATTGTGCAGCCCGCGACGCCCCATATCAATTGCTTCAATTTTGGCCGGGCTCGCCATCTTAATAGCTTCAAAGTAGGTCTGACATACTGAGAAATAATCTCTAATAACGCGTCGTAACGGGGTAAGGGATAAAATGTGCTCACATAAAAACTGGCCCCCTTCCCGGTCAACTCTAAAGCGAAGACGGTTCTCTACAATTGCGAGATCAAGAAGGTAAGGGCCGACATCCGAGCCAAAAGGAATAAAACTGTTTTGTTCAATTAAGTCATAGATAGCAATGGCGCGCTCTTTCTCAACATCGGGTGTCGAACGTGCCAAAGAGTTTTCATCCAAACGGATATGGATAAGATGATGATTGCTATCTTGGCTTGCCTGATCGCTCATTCGACCCCTCGAAAAAGAAGATATATTATAAAAGTAATACCGCTCTTAACTCTTTTACTATGCCAGCCAGCCAAGCTACTCGTAAAGTCGGGATTTTATTAACAAATAAACAATCCCGACCTCATGTTTCCGGACAAGAACTAAAAGCTCTGCGACAGAAATAAAGGCCGGGATTACATATGGTTATAGCTAACTTTTGTTTTATCAGTCTTCTAATCGCAATGAAACTGAAAGCGCATGTGCTGTTAGCCCCTCTTCTTTGGCCAATGTCACTGCAGCCGGACCTATTGCTTTCAGGCTTTCTGCATCACAAGCGATCAAAGATGTTCTTTTCATGAAGTCCAATACAGAAAGTCCCGAAGAAAACCGCGCGGATCGAGCTGTTGGCAGTACATGGTTCGGACCTGCCACGTAATCGCCAATAACCTCTGCAGTATGGCGTCCAAGGAATATTGCACCTGCATTGCGTATTTTAGCTGCCAGCTCTTCAGCATCGTCAACGGCTATTTCAAGGTGTTCAGGCGCCAGACGATCCGTCAAAGCCACAGCTTCCTCAAGATCATCTACTAGAATTATGGCACCGTGATCATTCCAACTCTTACCCGCGATTTCACTTCGAAGAAGGGTTTGCAGATGAACCTCTACGGCTCGTTTTACCGCTTCAGCGAAATTAGCATCATCCGTGATTAGGATTGATTGAGCTGCTGTATCATGTTCTGCCTGCGCCAATAAGTCCGCAGCAGTCCAACGTGGATCGTTCTTGCCATCAGCAATGATCAAGATTTCAGATGGGCCAGCAATCATATCGATACCAACGGTACCAAAAACCTGCTTTTTGGCCGCGGCGACATAAGCATTACCTGGACCAACAATAATATCCACAGGTTTGATGCTGTCTGTACCATAGGCCAAAGCACCAACGGCCTGTGCCCCACCAATACGGTAAATTTCATCAACTCCAGCAATTGAAGCTGCCGCGAGTACCAGTGGATTTAACACACCATCCGGTGAAGGAACAACCATGACCAAACGATCCACCCCGGCGACTTTGGCAGGAAGAGCATTCATCAATACCGATGAAGGATAACTCGCCAATCCACCAGGCACATACAGACCCGCTGCCTGGACAGCTGTCCAACGGTGCCCCAACTGAACCCCGGCCTCATCCGTATAACGGAGATCTTCCGGCTTCTGGCGTGCGTGATAATCGGCAATGCGACGCGCGGCAAGCTCAAGAGCTTCAATCGATTTGGGGTCACACTTGGCCACCGCCTCATCAATTTCTCTTTGAGGAATACGCAAGGCTTCAGCGGTTAGTTCCAGCCGATCAAACCGCTTTGTATATTCTATTAATGCGGCATCCCCACGGCTTTTCACTTCTGATAAAATCTCTGCAACAGCATCGTTTACATCGACAGAGACTTCTCTTTTAGAAGAAAGAAGATCTAGAAAGGCATTTTCAAATTCAGCTGAGTCCGCTTTGAGATCACTTGGCATTGACCGCCTCCTGAAAGCTGCGGATCCAGTGATTAATCTCAACAGGGCGGGTCTTCATTGCTGCGCGGTTTACAATAAAGCGAGAGGAGACCTCCGAAATTTTTTCAACTTCTGCCAACCCATTGGCCTTCAATGTGTCTCCAGAAGAAACCAAATCAACGATACGACGGCACAAACCTAAATTCGGGGCAAGTTCCATAGCACCATTTAGTTTGATGCACTCGGCCTGCACTCCCCGAGAAGAGAAATGTTTTTGGGTTATTTTAGGGTATTTCGTTGCAACTCGAATATGGCTCCACTGAGAAGGGTCTTCACTTTCCAAAAGAGTTGTTGGCGCTGCGACTGACATACGACAGTGCCCGATGTCGAGATCTACCGGAGAATAAATCTCTGGGTAATCAAACTCCATAATGACATCACTACCGGCAACCCCGAGATGGGCCGCACCAAAAGCAACAAAGGTTGGAACATCGAAACTGCGAACACGTATGATTTCTAGATAATCAACATTGGTTGCAAACTTTAACTGACGGCACTTGTCATCAAAGAAGGACTCTTCGGGTTCAACCCCCGCACTTTTCATAAGCGGTAGTAATTCTTTGAGAATACGTCCCTTAGGGACAGCCAGGATCATCGGTTCGATCTTGGGCATAATAATATAATCCGTTTTGTCTCGGCGATGGGTTCTTTCACCCTATCTGCCTTAGTAATTTCTCTACTTAATCAATCACGCTTCTTCCGGGGAGCGCGTACCCCCTGAATGTTCAGAAGTAGGGGAATGTTCAGCATCATGAGCATGTTCGCTATCGTCCTTCGCGTCAGAACCACCTTCAACATCGTGACGTGGTTGATAAAGCGTTGGCCAAGGCTCACTGATATCATCCATATGGCAACGAATTTGTGACACAACCAAACGAATTGCGGCCCCACCGGAAAAATGTAAGGTGATATAGCCCGGAATTGCGGCAACAGTCAGAAGATTTAAGATCTCATCCTTCATGTTCAAATCCACACCCTTAACCTGGACGGATTTGACTTTGTCAAAGCAAAGGCCTGTATTTACACGGTGGAACGTCGGCAGATCATCAACATCAGAAAATGAAACATCATCATTTTCAGCCTGTCCTGCAGGCGTATCCGGCGCAGAAAGTCCCCGCTCACGGAGTTCAGTCGGAAGCATTTCCCAGCAAAAGCGATTAACAACGAGAACGAAACGGTTCTCGTCCCGAAGATAAGCCACATCACATAGCGGAGCCAAAGAATCCTGAAGCAATCCGGATAATGTACGGATGTCTTCGGCATCGTGTGCCCGGATTTTCAGTCTTTTGCTCTCTGCCATATTACTAATTCCCCGCCTTTATTCGACTTTGACACGTTCTATATCGGCACCGCATGCCGCAAGTTTATCTTCAACCCGCTCATATCCCCGATCAAGGTGATAGACACGGTTTAACACAGTTTCCCCATCTGCAACCAGCCCTGCCATGATAAGAGAGAAACTAGCCCGAAGATCCGTGGCCATTACTTCAGCCCCTGTCAATTTGGGCTGGCCGCGCACAAGGGCCGAAGAACCGTGCACTGTAATATTAGCGCCCATACGACAAAGCTCTGGTACGTGCATAAAACGATTTTCAAAAATCGTCTCTGTAATCATTGATGCGCCGTCAGCCGTGGAAATCAAGGCCATGGTTTGAGCTTGTAAATCGGTTGGGTAACCAGGGTACGGTTCGGTCATGATATCAACACCGGTAACGCGTTCACCAACGCACCGGGCAATCATACTGTTTTCCAGCTCTTCAATGACAACACCCGCGTGAGCAAGTTGATCGATCATAGAGCGTAGATGCTCAGGACGCGCCCCAATTAACTCCAGCTCTCCGCCTGTCATAGCCGCAGCCATGGCGTAGGTTCCGGTTTCAATGCGATCAGGCACAACGGTGTGAGTATAACCATGCAGACGATCAACGCCTTCAATAGTGATTGTATCAGTCCCCGCGCCTTCAATCTTTGCGCCCATACCAATCAAACATTCTGCAAGGTCAACCACTTCGGGCTCACGTGCAGAATTGATCATCCGGGTTGTGCCTTTTGCAAGCACAGCAGCCATCATGATGTTTTCAGTCGCACCGACAGATACTTTGGGGAACATAACTTCCCCACCCACTAGTCCACCGGGAGCTTTTGCATGAACATAACCTTCTTTAAGTTCAATCTCGGCGCCAAGCTGCTGCATCCCCTGAAGATGCAAATCAACCGGGCGAGAACCGATCGCACAACCGCCGGGCAGAGATACTTCTGCGTGACCTTCGCGAGCCAGCAATGGTCCAAGTACAAGAATGGATGCCCGCATTTTACGAACGAGTTCATAAGGTGCTTTGGTGGTCTCGATCGTCTTGGCATGCATATCAAGAACCCGGCCGGCACAGCCTTCACTGCCCGCGGCACCGTTCATGTGCAATTCAACCCCGTGCTGAGCGAGAAGGTTTGCAAGAGTTGTTATATCGGCCAAATGCGGGAGATTACGAAGCGTAAGTACTTCATCGGTCAGAAGTGCTGCCGTCATAAGAGGCAAGGCCGCATTCTTAGCGCCAGAGATCCAAATTTTCCCTTTGAGCGGGTTTCCACCGCGAATTTTAATTTTATCCATCGTATCTTACCGTTTCTGCCTGGTTGTCATCTGTCAGACAGGTCTATCCAAGGGCTTTGTTCAAATCGTGGCACTGATCTGTTGAAAGAAAAGCAGTTTGAGCTTTAGGTACAACAGATCAATAATGCTGGGTCTTTAAAGATCTAAATTACAGTCGCGGTAAAGTAACGCCACGCTGTTTCATATATTTTCCGGCGCGATCTGCGTAAGAGACATCACAATCCCCTTCTCCTTTGAGGAACAGGAACTGGCACACACCTTCATTCGCGTAAATTTTCGCCGGTAATGGCGTCGTGTTCGAGAACTCTAGGGTAACGTGACCTTCCCACTCCGGCTCAAGCGGCGTGACATTAACAATAATGCCGCAGCGGGCGTAGGTGGATTTACCAAGGCAAATAACCAGGACGTCGCGCGGTATACGGAAATATTCAACAGTCCGGGCAAGCGCAAAAGAATTGGGCGGGATGATGCAGACATCATCATCTTTTTCCACAAAACTCTGATCAGAAAAATCTTTCGGATCCACGATCGCATTGTGAACGTTGGTGAAGATCTTAAATTCGTTTGATACCCGCGCATCATAACCGTATGAGCTGACACCATAGGATATAACACCCTCACGGCGCTGTGCTTCCACGTATGGCTCAATCATGCCATGATTTTCGGCCTGATCTCGAATCCATGTGTCCGGCATAATTCCCACGGCATATCCTCCCAAATGTCACCGATTCCATTTTTTTACGCTGAAATCAGCGCAAAACCATATGCCTTCTACTGTCTCTGGGCTGAAAGCTCAAGATTGAAGATGGTTACAGTACCAAATTTAATATAGGGAAATTGTCTGAACAGGATAAGCCTGCGCTCTATGAGCTATTTACGCTCTCGCATTTGCCCCTTGCGCTTGCGCAAATTATCGCGCAGAGCCTTGGCTTCACGGTTAAGCCTGTTCACGGTACGCTCCGCAACAGCCTTTTCAGAAGTAATACTCTTCTGGCTTCTTTCCCCATCGCTCTTATGGGTTTCTTTAAGGTCTTCACCCGCCGAATGCTCGGTCTTTTCTTCTTCGTTCATGGCCGCAGATTGCAAAGTCTTACCCAAGAGGTCAAGCCCTTAGTCATTTCCTTGCCTTCACAAAAAGATATTTCAAATATGATATTCATATGCACCAATAAAATTAAGTGACAAGAATATTGTTAAAAGTTAAAAATAAGCCTTGCAATCAAACTCGGACAGAGGCATATAACGCCCGTCCAAACGAGGCCGTGGTAGCTCAGGGGTAGAGCACGTCATTGGTAATGACGGGGTCGGCAGTTCAAATCTGCCTCACGGCACCATTTTTATTTAAGTTTTTCAATAGCTTACCGGACACAAAAATCTTAACACTTTCCAGTTGTAGACTTTTCAAAACCCCAGTTGTAGACTTTTGCATCATTTTGGGGCCTTTTCCGGTGCTATATTTTCACTTTTTTCCAGCTTAGAAATAGCATTTTCAGCCTGTTTATAGGTCCGTTGCCAGTAGTGCGCCAGGATGCTTTCCACATTAGTTAAAGAGTGGCCGGTAATGCTGGCAATCTCTGTTGTCGTGCATTCCGCTTCCGCCAACCTGATAACGGCGGTCGAGCGGATATCGTGGCGGCGAAGGTTTGTTAGCCCGGTCTTGGCCATAACCTTGTCCCACCGGCTCGAAAAATAACGTTTCTTGAATTCTTGGTGGCCAATGGTCTGTAAAATATTACCGCCGATATGGCCCGCCTGGGCGCGGTCTTTTATATGCTGGTTGATTTTAGCTTTTAATACCTGGTGGCACGGTACCCAGATTTTTTTATCTGTCTTCTCCTGGACCACCCGGATTTTATCGCCGTCAAAATCGGTTGTGCCCATACCGAGACAATCGGAAAGCCGTTGCCCGGAATAAACCATAAGGTAAAAACCCATGGCCACTTCAGGGTCTAGCTTGTGAGCGACCTCTAAGAAGGTGGATTGCTGGTCTTGTGACCAGAAAACATCGCGGGGCGCGACGCCTTCTTTTTTGCCGTAGCGTTCCACACCGTGGCAGGGGTTCTCTGTGATGCCAAATAACGAAGTGTGAAGCCTAGCTTCACGAAAAAGGGCTGATAGCACAGACAGCGCATAATTGGCGGCGTGGGGTTCGTGGGCCATAGAAGAATGAATAGAATTTATTATTTCCGTGGTGAAATCCAGAATGGGTTCACTATGGAATTTCTTTAAAAACCTATCCAAGTAAGTGTTGTATTTACCTTGGGTGCTATCGGCCAGCTTGTTCCAGGCTTTGGACGGTTTGATTTTATCCTGGGAAGAACCACGATAAACCCGGACCAGGTGGTCAAAGGTGCCAGGAACAAAACCGGTTTCCATGTCTTTTAACCGGGCGCGCTCACGGGCTACCTGTTCGTTCTTTGCCATGGCCCTTTGAATTGCGGCGTGGCGATCTGTTCCCAGGCCTTCATTTGCAAAGCCCAGGGCGCGAACGTGTTTACCTGGTCGCCAGGCGAAATATACCCGGCCTTTTTGCGTAAATTCTACAAGGTAAGGTATTTTAACCTTTGCCAAAGTTTGCCGCCTTTTCCATTAGAGTAAGGGGTTTTTCATGTTCTGCCCCTTGGGCATGTTCTGTCAATCGGGAACTTCTTGTCTTTGAAGCGGTCAAAAGGGCCATTTTAGCGGGTAAGTCTTCGGAAGCCTGGTCCAGGGCGGCACGGTCCCAGCGGGCTTGCGCGCCTACTCTTTTGACGGGTTTGGGCCATAGGCCCAAGTTTACTT
This sequence comes from Kiloniella sp., assembly GCF_965205715.1. Classification (GTDB taxonomy): domain Bacteria; phylum Pseudomonadota; class Alphaproteobacteria; order Kiloniellales; family Kiloniellaceae; genus Kiloniella. The sequence continues at coordinate 495,379 of NZ_CBDBHW010000006.1, forward strand.
CTGTCAGGAACGAAGTTTCTGTAATGCGAAGGTAAGCACACGCTTCTGTTTTAAGCAGGAAGCGCGGCCAGGTCGGAAGGTCCGACAAAGGCATTAATTTTGCACTCATTGGGGGCCGTCCTCTCTGCCTGTTTGGGCTTTGATAAAGTTGATAATCTGGCTTCTATCGTCCCGGCTCCAAACCCTATTGCCGTAGATACCTTTATTTTCGCATTTCCAATGACGTTCTGTTTCATCCCACCAGAACGACCAATCGCCTTCTTTAAATTTGAGCGGTTCACCGGGCTTGTCTTCAGTTTGAACAATTTCGGCGGCCTTTCTCTTCTCATTTAGCCTAGCGATTACCGCCTGTTCTGATGCGCGTATTCCACCAATACGGACTTTTTCTAATAAGTCCGAACCTTCACACCAGGTGCGGCCCCTGGGTGGTGGGTTGCATCCATCAATTTCAATCGTATCTGAAAACTTTTCAGTCATATTCCAATCCAATCTAGGGCACGGGTTGCGGCGACCAGGAAGGCGGCGGCGGCAAAGAGTTGATAGTTGATTACGGCTTTAGTCATGGGGGGTGTCTTCCTTCGGCTAGAGGATTGAACCTACAAAGGCGATAGCGAAGGCCGCCGGGGTAAAGATTGGCCACATCATGGCCAGGAAAACCTTGGCCAGGGGGCCGGTTTCTTCACCTCTGACGGTGTCTTCTCTCTTGATACGGGCCAGGGCTTGGACTATACCAAAGGCATAAAGCCATATTATTATGGAAAGGGTCATTGTGCGGCCTCTTCCTGCTGAACTTCTCCGTTGGCCATAAACACCGCCCGCGCAAATCCCATAGGGGTGGCGCTTCTGATATTCGCGCGTTCTGCTGATGGCGGGCATTTGTGGATACGGTCGTCGGGGGTAACGTTTTCAGGGTGGTACATTTCAGGCATTACGAAGCCCCCCCCTGTCCATAAACAGGTGTTTTTGGTGTAGTTGTCGTTTTCTTCGTACCCGCAAAAATGCCACGGGTGGAAACTATAGTCCGCCTTGCGCCAGTAGGTACTTATGGTACTAACCGGATTTTCCAGCATATAGGGAACGCCCAGCCATTCGGCCCAGAAGGCAGCCTGGGCAAACAACCCTATGGCGTCGGACAATTTGCCCAACCCCTTGCCTTTGAACCATCGTGCCCCGGATACTGCGAGATTGTCACAGGGTGGAAATGCTGCAAAAAAGGCGACGTTTTCCACTATCTGGCGCGGTGGCACCCACTTGAACATATCACCGTTCAAAAACACGATACCGTTCTTTTCCGTGGGGTCTTTTGGGTGCTGCAAGTCGATGCACAGACAGTTGTAACCCGCTTCCGCCCAGGGCCTTGCCATAACACCGGTCTTGTCAAATGTGCTGATCATCCAGGGGCCGGGACGGTCAAATATAGAGTTGTCATTCATAGCTATCTTCTCTTAGGAGGTGGGATTGGTCCTGGTCGGCTATCCGCGCATTTGGGACTTACTGTCCTGGTGTCGGTGCCCTTTTCTGATAAGGACACTCTACCCACCGCGACACCAACCAGGATTAACAAGGCAATATCGAAAATGTTTTCCACGGTCAGAGCGGGATTTCGTCGTCCAGGTCGTCCATGTTCGGGTTATCGTCTTTCGGCAACCCACCAGAAGACCCGCCAAACCCGCCGCCGCCAGAATTCCCGGCGTTGTCGTTCTTACCATCCAGCATGACCAGGACACCGTCAAAGGCGGCCAAAACCACTTCGGTGGTGTACTTTTCGACCCCGTTGTTATCGGTCCACTTGCGGGTTTGCATTTGGCCTTCCAGGTAAACTTTGGAGCCTTTGTGCAAGTATTGTTGGGCAATGCCGACCAGGTGTTTATTGAAGATTACCACCCGGTGCCATTCGGTCCGCTCGCGCTTTTCGCCGGTCTGCTTGTCCTTCCAACTTTCACTGGTGGCAATGTTGAGGTTAGCCACCTGGTTGCCGTTGCCCATGGTGAGGACGTCCACGTCGCGGCCCAGGTTGCCAATAATGGTTACTTTGTTAAGTGATCCAGCCATGATTTAAATCATCCCTAATGCGTGTTTATAAACGTCTGTTAATTCTTCAATTTCCAGGCGTTCTTGTTGATCGATCTTCCGAAGGGATAGGACGATATTAAAAATCTTGATATCAAAACCGAGGCTCTTGGCTTCTGATTTGATTTCCTTGATATCGTCAGCAATCGCCTTCTTTTCTTCTTCCAGGCGTTCCACCCGTTCCATGAAACCGCGCAACCGGTCAGCGGCCACGCCGACGATTGCGCCTTCTTCAGCCCCGGCCAATTCCATGGCAGCGGCGACCGTATCCGGGCCGGTTTCCGCCTGGTCAAAGGCCTCTACCTGGTCCGGGTGGTGCAAAGTGGGGGATTGTTCTTCGCTCAAGTGTCTAACTCCTAAACTCTCATTGGCATGGTTACGCACGTGAAACCGGGGTCCTGGTTATCCAGGCCCCTAAAAATGATTGGACTGTGGCGGGCGTCTTCGCCTATGCCGGGCATCATGCAAATGCCGTCGGCGTCTATGTTCTTGATTGCATCCAGGGCCAGGCGACCGTTAATGCCAAAGGCGGGGATATCTTCTTTTGTAAGCGCGGGTATGCGGGTGTGTATATCGCCTATTTTTTCAGACCGGTGCTTTATATCCATGCCGGTGCCGTCGGCGTGGATTTCTAAGGCCGGGAATTTTAGTTTTACCGCCTGGGCCACTTTGCTGAAGGCCTTTAAAGCGCGGGTGGTGCGGGTTTTATCCAAGGATATCTGGGTCAGTCCCGCTTCGTTTGGAATGACCCTTTTATAATCCGGGTAGGTCCCGTCTATCAGTTTGGTGGTGATGGTGACTTCATCGGCCACAAAGAGCCTGAAGTATTTTGCCACGCCATCTTTGGACGCCAGGCAATAACTAACCGTGGCATTACTGCCCTGGACAGGAAGACACGCCAAAATGGGCGCAACGGCGGAACGTGGAAGGATGAAGGGTTCAAACTCAGACGCCGCTTTGAAGGTGCCGCCGAGGTCGCTTTTATAAGTCGCCATGCGGTGGCCATCGGTGGCCACGGTGACCAGGTTATCTTCTTCGCCGTGGAAGTAAATTCCATTGAGGTAATAACGGGTTTCCTCGTTGGATATGGCAAATTTAACCTTGTTGATATGGGTTGCCAGGTCACCGGCTGAATTTCCTATGACCGTCTGTTCTTTCGGGTCGGGTGCATAGGGCAAATCACCAAGCGGAACCCATTCCAAAGACACCTGGATTTCAAAATCATGGGTTGGCACGGTGGCCTGGATGGTGCCTTCGTTGCCGCCAAGACCCAGTAGATTGACGGTTTTATCGTCACCGCAATCATCCAAAAGAGCCATCAAAGGCGCGGGGTCAAACACCCGGATACCAGGGCTTTTTATTTCGGCCTCTATGGTCTGTTCAATCCACATATCCATGTTGGTGGCAGATAGAACAACCTGGCCTTTTAACGATCTTATTCTAATACAATTCAGCACTGGAATTGTATTGTCCTTTTCTATGGCCATGGTGCAGTTTTTAAGGGCCGACTTAAGGGTCTTGGCGTCAATATTGATATTCATTTTTTTATCCTTGCCTAGCCAAACAATTCATCAAATTGCGGGCGGTTGTTGGAAGTGGCCCCGTGGCCGATAAGCAAATCAAACCTGGCCATGAACAGTTCCGCCGCGCGGTCTTCTGGCAGCGGTTTTATTACTTTTTTCAAGGGGCGGTATGAGCTTGGCCAAGCGGGTGTTGGGGCCAGTAGGTCCCGCTTTTCCGTGGCCAAAAGAACCAAGTCGGCGCATTTAATTTGCTGTTTTTGCGTCTTTCTTAACGGCCAAGCCAAACCGGCAATTTCGTGGATACGTTCGTCCCATATGCCCGCCAGGTAAGCCAGACCAGCACTACCGTTTGGGTTGACTTGATCCAAGGCGCGTTTAACCGGCGAAGTGGTATCGCCTATGAAGGCTTCGTGGGCGTCGTGTAACAGGCCATAGGCTTGTAATTCCGGTGGCAAACAATCCGCGACCAGGACACTGTGTTGGGCGACCGAATAAAAACTGGTGGTATGGCCGCTAAAGCGGCAAAGCTTGGCAAGGGAAAAAGCAATATCTCGAAAGTTGATATCATGTTCCGATGGTCTTAACAGGTTGATATCCTGGCCGCTATGGGTCTGAATAATGGGCATGTTTAATTAAGCTCCTACGCTTTGACCGGCGGCTTAATGCTGCCTGTTTCGATACCTTGTAAAAGTTGGGTGTGGAGATTTTCTATTGTCTTCAGACCGCCGTCGTCTTTGCCGCCCATTTCACTGGTCCACTGGCCACCTGGACCAATTGAAAAGATCATGACGCCGCGTTGGCGGGTGTGTTTTAACAACCAGAAAACAGCGATTTTTAAGGCGCGGTCTGTGAGGGTGCGCGCACTCATACCGGGCCACCCAAGACTTTGTAGACCACATAGACTTCCAGTGCCTTCCAGGCGAGAACGCCAAGACAGCCACCAATAAAGAAAGCGGGGAACCAGGACCGCGCCTTGGCCCACGCCAGACGGCGACGGGTGGCTGTGGTGGGGTAAAATGTCAGGGTAATAGGTTGTTGCATTTCTCGACCCTCAGTTGTTCGCTGAAAGTAAGATGACAAATAGGCATGCATCTTGTCAATAAAAAAGTGACAAATAGGTACTTTGTCACTTTTAAACTTTAATTAGGATGATCGAATAGAAGATAAGTAAATGAGCATAAGGATCAACAAATTAAAAATAAGATAGCTATTTCTGAGGATTTCTATCTAACAAAGCCATTTCAACAACAGCGGTGTGTAACTCTGGGTGCCCTCCCTCCTTATGTTTACGGATTTCCCTCTTCTTTCCAACCGCCATACTGGGAATACTGTATATAAATTCTTTTTGCTCTGAATTGCTCATACCAGCTTTATCAAGTAGCGCTTTTACTCTGATACTAGTATCCACAAGATAATTATCCCAACCAAGCAAAGATTTGTTCAAAATCCTTAAATGAATCACAACGATAATCATAGATGCATAAGACATCAAAGCTAAAAAGATCATCATAATTAAGTCGATCCGATGCTTAGAACTGAAAGAACCAAACCCATTAGAATAAATTTCACTTATTCCCGTTGTTAATTCAGTATCAGGAGAAACATGCTTACTACTTATGATACCCATAAAAACAACAGTACAAACAGTGCTGTTCAGCGACAATAACCTTGGCCGGTTGCGACAACCACCTTGGCCGGTGGATCTGATCATTAAAAAGGGCGTGCCCGTTTGATAATCAGATCCACCGGCCAAGGCTTAATTTGGTGTTAGTTACAAGCTGCTGTGAGTTGATAAATTAGGAACCTCTAGATGTAATTGGAGGAACCTGTTTGCCGTATAAATTTATCACAGATGAACAACTGAGACTTTACATGACAGATAGAAAAACTCATGGTCAACGAACCGCCGCTGCCCGCGCAGGGTTTAGCGAACGCACGGCCCGCCGATTTGACGTTGATGCGACTTTACCGTCACAACGCAATATAAAGCGAGGGCGAACAGTTTCTGATCCGCTTGAAGATATCTGGGATAAGGACATCCTTCCCATTTTGGATAAAGACAACTCGGTCAAACCCATTACTTTGTTGCGCCACATACAGAGCCTCTATCCGCTCCGTTTTCCCGATGACCGTGTCAAGCGCACGTTAGAGCGCCGAGTTCGGGGATGGCGGGCTCTGAATGGCCCTGAAAAGGATATCATTTTCAGGCAAACACCTGAGCCGGGTTACATGGGCCAATCAGATTTCACGGATGCAGCCGACTTAAGTATTACCATTGCAGGAGATCCTTTGGTGCATCGGCTCTATCATTTTGTTCTGGTATATAGCCGATGGGAACATGTTGGGGTCGTACTTGGCGGTGAGAGTTTTACAGCCCTTGCGGAGAACTTACAAAATGCGCTTTGGTCCTTGGGGGGCGCTCCTGAAAACCACCGGACCGACAGCCTGTCTGCGGCCTTTCGGAATTTGAGCGTTGAGGAAAAGGAGGACATTACCAAACGTTATTCTGCTTTTGTTGAGCACTACGGTATGGAGGCCAGTCGAAATAACAGAGGGGAATCACACGAGAACGGTGCCATTGAATCTCACCACGGTCACCTTAAGACTGCGATAAAGCAGGCCCTGATTTTGCGTGGCAGTAATGACTTTGACACTTTGGATGAGTATCGGCGATTTTTGGACGAGCTGATTGCTAGACGGAACAAACATCGTGACCAAGATATCCAAACAGAGTTGAAATCTCTCAAGGCGTTACCTCCTCGGCGAACAACAGATTACACTGAAGTCGTGTCGAGAGTTACCAAAACAAGTGGTTTTTTAGTTAAGCAGGTTTTTTATAGCGCCCCTTCTCGCCTAATTGGTCAACGCTTGCGTGTCCATATTTACGATAACCGGATAGAAGCCTATCTAGGCAGCACTCATGTCGTCAGCCATTCTCGTGAGCGGGGGCACGGCAAAGGCCCCCGCATTCATGTTATCAATTATCATCACGTCATTCATGCTCTCAAACGTAAACCTCAGGCACTCGCCAATTCTATTTATCGTGACAGTATTTTTCCAAGAACCGAGTACTCCCTGGCCTGGACATTGTTTCAGAAAAAGTTGTCCCGCAGAGATGCGTGTCGTCAGATGGTTGGGATACTTTTCCTTGCGCACGAAGAGGCTTGTGAGGCCGAAGTCGCGCACCTGATTTCGAGAGAAATCAATGCAGGAAGGCTACCTTGCGCAAAAAAACTTAAGCTGAATATCACAAAAAAGAACACGGATTTACCTCCTGATATTCCCGTGGTTCAACCTTCATTATCAGTCTTTGATACTCTGTTGGAGGATCGGGCATGACAAACATTGAAGTGGATCAGCACAAGCTGCCTCTTATGCTAACTGACTTACGATTACCCAGCTTTCACAAACACTGGCAAGATATCGCAATCCAATCCGACAAGGAGGGCTGGTCAGCAGCCAGGTTCCTTGCCGTTTTGGCCGAATATGAATTGGCCGAAAGGGACACGCGACGCATTCAACGCCATCTCAACGCATCAAACCTGCTGGGCGGAAAAACTCTGGCCACTTTTAACTTCAAGCGGCTGCCTAACGTGAAAAAGGCGCAGGTCGAAGCCTTGTCTGCCGGTGACTGGATTGACGCAAGAGCAAATCTGATTGCCATTGGAAATTCAGGGGGAGGAAAAACTCATCTCCTATGCGCCGTAGGTTATGCTCTTATAGAGGCTGGATACCGTGTGCTCTATACGCAAACCAGTGATCTGGTGCAAAAACTCCAGGCTGCCAGACGTGAACTTATGCTCGAAAACGCCCTCGCAAAACTCGATAAATTTGATCTCATCATTCTCGATGATATTACCTATGCACAAAGGGATATATCTGAAACATCCGTGCTCTTTGAATTGATCGCCAGACGATATGAGTACCGAAGTATTGCAATTGCTGCCAATCAACCTTTTAGCGGATGGGACAATATTTTTCAAGATAAGGCCATGACCGTTGCAGCAATCGATCGTCTTGTTCACCACTCAACCATTCTTGAGATGAATATCGACAGCTACAGACAATGGGAAGCCGCCCAAAATCTCAAAAAAATGTTGCGGAAAACCACAAACAAAAAGGTGAAAAATATGCCTGAAGCATCGTAAATAAACGTCAGATCACAGCCGCATCAAAAGCGGCCAAGGTGGTTGACGCAACCGGACAAAGTGGTTGACGCTCTACACAGTGCCCAAAAACATCCACTGAAGAAGGGTAATGTATATGTCTCGATAATGAATTGAACTTGTCTTAACTAAGCGTACCTTATCAAATTCCCGTACAAGTTTAGTTAAATGACCCCCGGCAAAGCCGGGGGCTTAAGCGGGTGAGCCCCTTAAAGGGGCAAATTGGGAACCGCTAAAGCGGTTATGGATTGAATATATCCATTTGGTCAAAGTACTTATCACGCTCTTCTTGCGTTCTGATATACTCCCTCACCATCTGTTCATCGAGCCCTACAGTTGAGACGAAATATCCACGGGCCCAAAAATTTTCACCCTTGAAATTCCGTGCTTTATTTTTGAATTTTCGAGCTATGGCAATCGCGCTTTTTCCTTTTAGGTATCCAACGACTTTTGAAACAGCATGTTTGGGCGGTATGCTGATACACATGTGAATGTGATCCGGCATCAAATGGCCCTCCTCAATCTTACTTTCGCGATGCCCGGCCAGTTCATGGAAAATTTCACCAAGATACTGACGTAGGTTGCCATAGATAACTTTTTGCCTGCGTTTAGGGATGAAAACCACGTGGTATTTACAATCCCATCTCGTATGTGCAAGGCTTTTGTAATCTCTCATCGGCTAATTCCTTTGTTATTTTGGTCAATAAACAAAGAAATGTAAGACCGTGGGAACGGTCAAACCATTGAGAGTCCCCCGGCATAGCCGGGGGTTTACCGGATTAAATTATTCTTTTTTCTGCTGATATCCTGTTTCTTTTTGCAATAAAATCGGCAAGCCATTTTTTCCAGAAATATACAATTATCGGCACACTTACAGCCAACAAGCTCACGTAAATCATTAACCAGTTAACTTGATCTGGCACCGCCCCTTCAGGAGTAATTAATTTAATAAAATCAGGCGTTGCAAAAATATCTCTCTGGTCGAAAAACCGTGTTACAAGTCGTTAACTACCTTAATAACACGACCAACAACTTCGGTCCCATTTTTTGGGAAGATAGTCTTATGCACCGGATCATAACTGACCGGCTCCAGCCGTGCTGGCTCGGCATTAAATCGCTTAAAAGTAGTTTCTTCTTCCAGAATAACGACATAGTAACAGCCGTCTATTAAGTCTTTGTCTAGTGGGTTTACCACAATATGAGAATTATCTGGGGCAACAGCGTTCATAGAAGTCCCGCGTACTTTTAATGCAAACAGATGGGGGTTATTAGCATTTACTACGGGGACGCGCTCACAGTCGCTTAAATCAAATTCAGGAATGGCTTCAGCAAAAGCACCAGCCTGAACCCAGGACAAAACGGGAATTTCAGTAACTATTGGCTCAGCAGATGCTTTTGTAATAAGGGCATGCGGCTGCACACCTAAAGCTTCAGCAAACAACTTCATGTTCTTCACTGACAAATTACGTTTTCCGTTTTCAAGCCGAGTAATATAAGTAGGAGAAAGACCTGTTAGCTCTGATAGCTTTTCAGAAGTCATACCTCTTTCTTTACGAATGACCCGTATATAATTTTCAACTGTATCGTTCATTTTTAGGTCCCCCATCAACCACTTGGCCAATTATGCCTATTTGGAACTCACACGATAGAGCCAAATAGGCATTTTTTCTTTGACAACCAAAATGTCTATTTGGTATGTTTGTCTCATGAAATTAAATATCTGGTTAATCAAAGAGAATAAAACAGCGGAAGACTTTGGATTTGAGATCGGTTATACGGGCTCAGCATTGACCCGTGTGATCACTGGAACCCGCCAAGCTGGCCCCAAACTGGCCCAGGCGATCTTTGAAGGCACGCGCGGGGAAGTGACACCAAACGACCTTTTTAAATTTATGCCACCGGGCCAATGGGTCCTGGATAAAGAGGTCGATTAACATGTCCCTAGCCTTCAAACGCTTTCAAAAGCCTGCCCTGTTTTCTTGCCAAGCAACCCGCCGGGCTTCCGGGCCAGGCCTTTGCCAAGGTGCCCAGGCGTTTAACCAGGTCTTTATCACCGCTTTCCCCTTTGACCGGCGGGGGTGTCTTTTTGTCGGTCATGTTTCCCAACTCCTCCTGACTTGCCAGGCCTTCATTTTGAAGGCCTGGCACCTTTTTGCAATCGGGACTTTTGGGGCCAAATTCCGAAGGGTCGAAGAATGAGCAGAAACACGACAAGAGAACAGCGCGAAACCCTCCAGGTATATTTTAAGGACCTGGTTAGCGCCAACGGCGGCACCCACCGCATTGAACACCACGATATTACCCGCGTTAAAAAATCTAATCTTTCGGACTATGGCAATATTAACCGCCCGGATATCAACGCGCCAAACGACGTTATCTTGGACCTGGAATTAGCCGCCGGTGACCCCATTGTCACCCGTGAAATTGCCAGAATGCAGGGCTACGCGCTTATGCAAATGCGCTTTAACCAGGACATAGACCCGGCGGTGGCGGGATATTTGGCAAAAGTGGGCAAGGAAGTGGCCGACGTGTTCGCGGAAGTGGGCCACGCTATGGCTGATAACGGCCAGATAGACCCCGACGAAGCCCTCAGGATTGGCAAAGAATTGGACGAAGCAATCGACGTCCTGGTCCAGTTGCGTGGCTATGTAAAGCAGATTGAAACGCCGACCAAAAAAGGGTGCACATAATATGCGGGTTTCTGTCGTCATAGATGCGGACGGGGTCGAGGTCGATTTAACCGCCCACGAAGACTTGCCCGCAATCCGTCGGCGGGAAATTGAAATTTATGTGGCTAATTGTAAGGGCCTGAAATCATCCGGGCTTGGGCTTGAAATCATCGGAAATTTGGACCCGAATTAAATGAAACTATAAATTAGTCTCGGCTCGAATTAAGTGATAATGAACCCGAATTAAATGAAACTGAGCTTGAAATCATAAAGTTCGGCCCACTTTAAGTGATACTATAATTTTTCCCAAATTTCATATTTTTTCTACCACGTTATTAGACTTGTTAATGACTTCATTTGTGCCTGGTTCTACATATTGTATGGTCAAGAAAAGGAAGGTTTTCTAGCCCTTGAGTGGTGGTCAGGCCCCTTTATTGATAATCCACAAAAATTTAGTCAATGTACTAAGACTAGCAATCAATGTATAAGTAATAGCCTCTTTTACGGTTTCTCGGACAATATTGATGTTAGTTGGCTATTCGCGCGTTTCAACCGATGATCAAAATCTTGATTTACAACGGGATGCTCTTCATGCCTGTGGCTGTGAAAAATTCTTTGAAGACACCTTAAGCGGTGCCAAAGCTGATCGCCCAGGTTTAAAGGAAGCACTCAAACAACTCCGTGATGGAGATACTCTCGTTGTCTGGCGGCTTGATCGTCTTGGGCGAACTCTCAAAGACCTTATCATTCGTGCAGAAGAGCTCCGTGAACGCGGGATTGGTCTCAAAAGCTTGCAAGAATCAATTGATACCAATTCAAGCGGCGGTGAACTGGTATTTCATATGTTTGGCGCTCTTGCCCAATTTGAGCGAGCGCTGATCAGAGAACGCACGCACGCAGGTTTACAGGCAGCCCGGGCAAGAGGTCGAATGGGTGGTCGTCCAAAATTGCTGGCGACCAAGCAACGCCAACATGCCGTCAGTCTCTACAAATCCCGAGACCACACTGTCAAAGAGATATGTGAGCTAATGGGGATATCCAAACAAACGCTTTACACCTATGTCGAGGAATTTTCCGATGGGCCGTAAAGGAACCCTTCTGCCAGCGGAAACTTTATTGTCTCTACGAGCCAAGCTGGCGTCTTTGCCATTAAGATCTCCGCAGCGTCAAGAAGAGGTTACTCGAATTGCAAAGTTATTTGATGTTAGTTCTGTAACAGTTTATCGAGCGCTCAAGGCATTGAATCAACCAAAAGGACTAAGTCGATCTGATAGAGGGCATACGAGAAAAATAGATGAGGCTGACAAACTACGGTACTGCGAGATTATCGCTGCCTTAAAGATTAGGACAAGTAATAAACAGGGACGTCATATCTCGACAGGCAGGGCTATTGAAATACTGGAAAAATTTGGGGTAGAAACACCAACTGGACATATTAAGACTGAGAAAGGGCTCTTAACGAAATCAACTGTAAATCGTTGGATGAGTGAACTTGGTTATGACCATGCCAGAATGGTCCGTGCTCCTGCAGCTGTCAGGTTTGAAGCCAAACAATCCAATGAACTCTGGCAGTTCGATATTAGTTATTCTGATCTCAAACATATCAAGCAACCTGAGTGGATTAATCCCGACAAAGGACAACCAACCCTTCTACTATTCAGCGTCGTTGATGACCGGAGTGGTGTCGCCTATCAGGAATATCACTGTGTATATGGCGAAGATGCTGAGACAGCATTACTGTTTTTGTACAATGCCATGGCCCCAAAGGAAGACACGCCGTTTCAAGGCATTCCAAAAATGATCTACATGGATAATGGTCCCGTTGCAAAGAGCCTTGTTTTCCAGAACATGATGGAGCGGTTGGGCGTTGACTGGAAAACGCATCTACCGGCTGGATCTGACGGACGACGAACAACGGCCCGCTCAAAAGGCAAGGTTGAGCGTCCGTTCAGGACAGTCAAGGAAGCCCACGAAACTTTATATCATTTTCACAAGCCGGAAACCGAGGCAGAGGCCAACCTCTGGCTTGTGAATTATATCAAGAGATATAATGAAAAGGATCATCGCCGGGAACCTCACAGCAGGATTGAAGACTGGCTTTCAAATTTACCAAAAACCGGGATCCGGGAAATGTGTTCCTGGCAACGTTATTGTGTGTTTGCCAGGGAGCCGGAACACCGGAAGGTTGGGATTGATGCTCACATAACAATAAGAGGTACTTCCTATGAAGTGGACCCTGGCCTTTCAGGAGAAGAGGTTACTCTCTGGTGGGGGCTTTTTGATCATGAGCTCTATGTTGAATGGGAAGAGAAGCATTATGGTCCCTACCGACCGTCAGGAGGTCCAATACCTCTCCATCGTTACAGAAAGCACGCCCGCTCTGCCCGGGACAAACGAGCAAACACTGTCGCCTCTCTCGCTGAAAATATAACGATCCCGAGAGCTGCCCTTAGTGGATTACAGCTGGAAACCCTGCCTGCTGAGATTATCCAGTTTCCTAAAATCACATTTCAGGATCCGGATCCGTGGGGGGAGATTACGTTCTCCAATACACTTAGTGCTCGTAGAGGGATTGCGGATCAACTCGGAAAGCCACTTGCTGAATTGTCGCCAGAAGACCTCACATTCATTACAGATCTTTTAGAGAATACTTTAGACAAGAAAACGATTAAAGACCTTGTTTATAAGAGGTTTATCCGCAGAGCAAAGGGAGACTAAAATTGTTAACGGCTCAGGTTATGGAACGCTTTAGTATTATCCAGGACTGGTCTCTGGCCGGATATTACGAGACATCTCGGTTAAAACAGCTACAGGATGATATTCGGGTAGCTTTACTTTCCGGGAAATTAATATCCGTCACCGGGCCAATTGGAACGGGTAAGACGACGATGATCAACAGGTTACGAAAAGAGATCAAAACAGATAAGAAAATTATCGTTGCCCGAAGCCTGTCCGTTGAAAGAAATCGTGTTACTCTCCCCTCTCTTTTAACAGCACTTTTCCTTGATGTTTCAGGTAAACTGGATTTTAAAATTCCAGGACCTGAAAATAGGGAACGAGTACTGCTGGAACTGATCTGCAAAAGAAAAAAGCCGGTTGTTCTCTTTATTGATGAAGCTCACTACCTTCATGGGAACACACTTAACGGTTTGAAACGGCTCATGGAAATTTTGAATGAAGAACCAGCCGTTTTCTCGATCGTGCTGGTTGGCCATCCCAGACTACAAAACAATCTAAAGCGTCCGACTATGGAAGAGATCGGCAATCGGACTATCAAATTTGACTTTAGTGGTATTGGAGATGAGAGGCCTCAGTTTTTGGACTGGTTACTCGAACAATGCCTCACTAAAGAGACAAAGCTCGATCAGGTTATCTCTGAAGACGCACGGGAATTTATGGCTGAACATCTGGCAACACCTCTCCAGTTCAGCGAACACCTGAACAGGTCTTTTATAAATGCTTTCAGAGTTGGTGAGCCAACGGTGACAAAAGAAATTGTTGAAGAAATAATTTCACCAGGATTTCAGGACCTTGATGCCAGGCTTGCAAGAATGGGCTACACGCCAAAGGATTTGGCAGTACAATTTGAAACGAGTCTTCCTATTATGAGGGCATTTCTCAAAAGTAAGTTGGGCCCTGAAAGAACAGACGAGCTTGCTTCTGAGATGCGCAATGCTGGCTTGCCTGTATAACTACATTTGAGGCAATAATTATAGTTTCACTTAAAGTGGGCCGAACTTTATGATTTCAAGCTCAGTTTCATTTAATTCGGGTTCATTATCACTTAATTCGAGCCGAGACTAATTTATAGTTTCATTTAATTCGGGTCCAAATTTCCGATGATTTCAAGCCCAAGCCCGGATGATTTCAGGCCCTTACAGCTAATACTGTGCAAGGCCTGGTGGTGCTTTACGATAAGCCCTACCAGGGCAAAGGGGTGGCCCATGGCTAAAACCTTTGGTGACGGTTATCTGGCCGAAATCCGCGCCCGCGCGCCGATATCGGAAATCGTTGGCCAATACGTAGATTTACAAGCGGGCAAGCAGAACGAAATGGAAGGCTTGTGCCCGTTTCATGACGAAGCCACGCCCAGCTTTACCGTAACAGACCAGAAGAAATTTTATCACTGCTTTGGCTGCGGTGCCCACGGGGATGCCATTTTATTTTTGAAAGAAATCAACGGCTGGGACTTTCCCAAGGCGGTTAAAGAGGTGGCATATTTTGCGGGAATGGAAGTCCGCGAAGGCCACGCACCCAAGCCCAAAAAGCCAAAGGTGGTTGTAGACAAGAAAAAGCAAAAGGCCGCCCGCGACCGTAAAATCTACAACGCCAAGCGCATTTGGACAGACGCCCAGATACCAGAGGGCACTCCGGTGGAATACTATTTGTTGGACCGGGGGTTAAACCTGGAAAAGCTCGGCGGCATACCGCCCACCATACGTTATCACCCCAAATTGCGTTACACCGAAATCATTAACGGCAAACTTCAAGATTTTGGGTTCTTCCCGGCTATGGTTGGCCAGGTCGTGGCCATTATTGAGGGTCACCCCAGAATTGTAGGTATTCACCGCACCTTTTTAACCCGCCCAACCTTCAGCACCCACCCTCTGGTAGAGAACGCCCTGAAGGTCTTTCCTCAAGCCACGGTCATGGCCGGGGAAGAATTTATCCGGGTTCCTGATCCAGTGGGCAAAGCCCCAGTGCCAGAACCTAAAAAGATGTTGGGGCCGACCTGGGGCGGCGCTATCCGCTTGGCCCCTGCTGGTACGATTTTGGGTCTCAGCGAAGGTAAGGAAACCGGGTTGGCGTGTATGCAAGTGGATAAAATTCCCGTGTGGTCCGCTGGATCAGCGGGGGCTATGGCGGCGGTTATCCTGCCTGATGTCGTCAAGGAAGTGGTGCTTTACCTCGACAACGACAACAAAAAGCCCGCCCTGGCCAAAGAGCTAAACGAAAAAATTGTCAAAGCCCACGAAGACGCGGGCCGGATTGTCCACCAGGTCGAAGCCCAAAGAGGCATGGACCACTTGGACATGCTTAATGAATACGGCGACCAAAACCGATTTTTTGTGCCGACTAACGAGGGGAAAGAATAATGGAACACCAGGACGTTTTAAAATTGCCAAAAGCGGCTGTGCCCCTCTTGGAAGTCTTGCGCCAAGACCCTGGACAACGATGGTCAGCCAAGGGCCTGGCGCGGGCGTGTGATTGCTCAAACAATCACGCCCATAAGGTTTTAATAATGCTGAAGGATAAAGGCGCGGCCCAGGTCGTAGAGAAACAACAACGCGTTCTTGGCGGAACCCCAACAAGCCTTTTCTCTCCCACTCCTTATGGCTTAGAGGCCAACACAGAAATAGTGGTCAAAAAGAGAAAGAAGCCGGGCAAACAAGACAACGTCCCTCCAGCCCCGAAAGGCCAGGAGAAGGAAAGAACCTGTCTGATGGGCGGCGGCAAATTTAAATCCGAATGGCCTGGGGAGCGCATTTGCGACAACTGCAAGGGCACCCCTGAATGGAAAGCCCTTGGTTACTCAGAACATGGCCCCGTAGACACAAGCGGTGGTCAATAATGTTAGGCCGCAACCGGGTGGATTTTGTCCAGGCCGTCCATAATATCTTTGTCGGCACGGGCCAGGCGCATTTCATAGTCAGCCTGAAGACTGGTCCAGACTTCCGCGCTGGTATTGAAATACTTACCCAGACGCAAGGCGGTGTCTGTTGTGATGGCCCGGTCGCCCTTCAGAATGCCGGTAATCCGGTTTGTGGGGACGTCAATGTCCTTGGCCAGCTTATAGGCGGTTATATTGTACTCGTCCAGGAACTCCATTTTAAGGACGGCACCAGGGTGCATAATTGGGATTTCATTTGTCATTTTGGTCTCGTTTTTTGCTTATGCTTGTTACTTATTAAAGCGCGCGGGGGCGGTGCCCCCTTAGTGATAATCAATGATTTCTACGTCGTGGGCGTGTCCGTCTTTCCAAACGAAACAAATCCGCCACTGCTTGTTGATACGGATAGAGTGTTGGCCCTTGCGGTCGTTTTTCAGAGCTTCCAAGTGGTTAGAAGGTGGCGAACGAAGATCGTTAATATCTTTTGCCGCATTCATAAACAGCAGTTTTGCATGGGCGCGGGTCAAGATATCACCCGGCAACTTGCGGGGCTTTTTGTTGTTAAAGACTTGTTCAGTCTCTTTATTTCGAAAGCTCTTTATCATGTCATTATAGTTACACGTCGCGTAACTATATGCAAGCAATTAATTACGCGACACGTAACTAATTTTGGTCTATTGACGAAAAATATATTCGGGCGTAGGGTCGTTGGTGAGGCGTCAGAACCTCTAAAAGAGCGGATACCCACCCCGAAAGTGTGGATTTTTTGTGCCCGAAATTCGGGTATCTCACTACGGTGGGAGGGCGGTGAATACAACACCCTTCGGGGGAATAAGCCCGCCTGTCTCTTTTCAGGTTCTGAACCTCCCGCCACCAGTGGGTCGTCAGAAGCTCTTTGGTGTCGGTTGTTCAACAGCCGAAAAGAGGGCTTGATATGACGAAACTTATTCCACACACCATAAATGCGTCCGTAATCAATCAACGGGCAGAAGACGGCTTTATCAATGCTACTGCAATGTGCCAGTCAGCGGGTAAACGTTGGCACGACTACTTTACATTAGACACCACAACAAGCTTTCTTGACGTGCTTTCCTTAGAAACCAGAATTACGGTTTCTAAGCTTATTTGTGTAATTAGAGGCCGTGTAGAGCGTCAACCACTTTGTCCGGTTGCGTCAACCACCTTGGCCGCTTTTGATGCGGCTGTGATCTGACGTTTATTTACGATGCTTCAGGCATATTTTTCACCTTTTTGTTTGTGGTTTTCCGCAACATTTTTTTGAGATTTTGGGCGGCTTCCCATTGTCTGTAGCTGTCGATATTCATCTCAAGAATGGTTGAGTGGTGAACAAGACGATCGATTGCTGCAACGGTCATGGCCTTATCTTGAAAAATATTGTCCCATCCGCTAAAAGGTTGATTGGCAGCAATTGCAATACTTCGGTACTCATATCGTCTGGCGATCAATTCAAAGAGCACGGATGTTTCAGATATATCCCTTTGTGCATAGGTAATATCATCGAGAATGATGAGATCAAATTTATCGAGTTTTGCGAGGGCGTTTTCGAGCATAAGTTCACGTCTGGCAGCCTGGAGTTTTTGCACCAGATCACTGGTTTGCGTATAGAGCACACGGTATCCAGCCTCTATAAGAGCATAACCTACGGCGCATAGGAGATGAGTTTTTCCTCCCCCTGAATTTCCAATGGCAATCAGATTTGCTCTTGCGTCAATCCAGTCACCGGCAGACAAGGCTTCGACCTGCGCCTTTTTCACGTTAGGCAGCCGCTTGAAGTTAAAAGTGGCCAGAGTTTTTCCGCCCAGCAGGTTTGATGCGTTGAGATGGCGTTGAATGCGTCGCGTGTCCCTTTCGGCCAATTCATATTCGGCCAAAACGGCAAGGAACCTGGCTGCTGACCAGCCCTCCTTGTCGGATTGGATTGCGATATCTTGCCAGTGTTTGTGAAAGCTGGGTAATCGTAAGTCAGTTAGCATAAGAGGCAGCTTGTGCTGATCCACTTCAATGTTTGTCATGCCCGATCCTCCAACAGAGTATCAAAGACTGATAATGAAGGTTGAACCACGGGAATATCAGGAGGTAAATCCGTGTTCTTTTTTGTGATATTCAGCTTAAGTTTTTTTGCGCAAGGTAGCCTTCCTGCATTGATTTCTCTCGAAATCAGGTGCGCGACTTCGGCCTCACAAGCCTCTTCGTGCGCAAGGAAAAGTATCCCAACCATCTGACGACACGCATCTCTGCGGGACAACTTTTTCTGAAACAATGTCCAGGCCAGGGAGTACTCGGTTCTTGGAAAAATACTGTCACGATAAATAGAATTGGCGAGTGCCTGAGGTTTACGTTTGAGAGCATGAATGACGTGATGATAATTGATAACATGAATGCGGGGGCCTTTGCCGTGCCCCCGCTCACGAGAATGGCTGACGACATGAGTGCTGCCTAGATAGGCTTCTATCCGGTTATCGTAAATATGGACACGCAAGCGTTGACCAATTAGGCGAGAAGGGGCGCTATAAAAAACCTGCTTAACTAAAAAACCACTTGTTTTGGTAACTCTCGACACGACTTCAGTGTAATCTGTTGTTCGCCGAGGAGGTAACGCCTTGAGAGATTTCAACTCTGTTTGGATATCTTGGTCACGATGTTTGTTCCGTCTAGCAATCAGCTCGTCCAAAAATCGCCGATACTCATCCAAAGTGTCAAAGTCATTACTGCCACGCAAAATCAGGGCCTGCTTTATCGCAGTCTTAAGGTGACCGTGGTGAGATTCAATGGCACCGTTCTCGTGTGATTCCCCTCTGTTATTTCGACTGGCCTCCATACCGTAGTGCTCAACAAAAGCAGAATAACGTTTGGTAATGTCCTCCTTTTCCTCAACGCTCAAATTCCGAAAGGCCGCAGACAGGCTGTCGGTCCGGTGGTTTTCAGGAGCGCCCCCCAAGGACCAAAGCGCATTTTGTAAGTTCTCCGCAAGGGCTGTAAAACTCTCACCGCCAAGTACGACCCCAACATGTTCCCATCGGCTATATACCAGAACAAAATGATAGAGCCGATGCACCAAAGGATCTCCTGCAATGGTAATACTTAAGTCGGCTGCATCCGTGAAATCTGATTGGCCCATGTAACCCGGCTCAGGTGTTTGCCTGAAAATGATATCCTTTTCAGGGCCATTCAGAGCCCGCCATCCCCGAACTCGGCGCTCTAACGTGCGCTTGACACGGTCATCGGGAAAACGGAGCGGATAGAGGCTCTGTATGTGGCGCAACAAAGTAATGGGTTTGACCGAGTTGTCTTTATCCAAAATGGGAAGGATGTCCTTATCCCAGATATCTTCAAGCGGATCAGAAACTGTTCGCCCTCGCTTTATATTGCGTTGTGACGGTAAAGTCGCATCAACGTCAAATCGGCGGGCCGTGCGTTCGCTAAACCCTGCGCGGGCAGCGGCGGTTCGTTGACCATGAGTTTTTCTATCTGTCATGTAAAGTCTCAGTTGTTCATCTGTGATAAATTTATACGGCAAACAGGTTCCTCCAATTACATCTAGAGGTTCCTAATTTATCAACTCACAGCAGCTTGTAACTAACACCAAATTAAGCCTTGGCCGGTGGATCTGATTATCAAACGGGCACGCCCTTTTTAATGATCAGATCCACCGGCCAAGGTGGTTGTCGCAACCGGCCAAGGTTATTGTCGCTGAACAAGGCCGTGGTGATCGTGTCACCCAAGGCACATGGGTGCATCCAAAAGTTGCCATTCATTTGGCGCAATGGCTTTCCCCTGAATTTGCCGTCCAAGTTACCAACTGGGTGTTTGATTGGATGAACGGGGGAAGCACCGCCGCCCCACAAGAACCCACAAGGCATATATCTTCCGAAGAAAGCCACGTTTTATACCTCTGTGATGAAGCGTCGCGGTCTATGGAAGGTTTCCACCGGTTGCGTGAGTTCTGCGCCTTTATGGGCCGCAAGCATTCGAAGATGGAAGCGCAATTAATTAACGTCCATTCTCTTTTGCAAAGCCAGACACCCCAGCTTGAAACATTCCACCAGGTGAGGACACAAACTCCTCTACTTGGAGATGTGGCGACCGATTTGGTGGTTGAATTTTTAAAGGCAAAAACCATCGCAGCACCCAAATCCGAACGGGTGCTGGCAAAAACACTATTTTCAATATTTTTAACCTGGTGCAAGGGAAAGGGGTATTCGCCATTTTCCCAGGCGACCTTTGGCCGTGCGCTTTCCAGCATTGGCCTGAAGCGCCGAAAAAACGGCATTACCTATTACCATGGCATTCAATTATTGGAGGCAATATGACTAAAAACATACTATAGCAACCAGTGGTTTCTTTTTGCGAAAAAATACACTTGATAGAGTTATTACGGTTGTGTAATAACGATTAATGGCTTCACCACTCAATTATTACACCAATAACGAGTGGTGGGGCCTAATAAGTCCTTGCCGGGACTTTTCAACCGAGAAATGCGACAACATTCTCACATGTCCACCACTCTACCCGTACAGGTAGGTTATGGGAGCATTAGTCTTGTTCGCTCGCAATAGTCAAGTTGGGCTTAAAAGCCCTGTTTCTCAGGTTATTAGTGATTTTCCAGAAGAAACCCTTTCAATTGTACGCGCCTTGCTGGAAGAAGCGGTCATAGACACTTCTTTTGATAAAGACGCAACACCAAAACAGTGGCTAATGATGCCTCTTTCACCAGAGACATTAGCAGCCTTGGAGTTGTTGAAGGGACATTTCAATGGAGGTAAAGAACCATGAAAAAAGTGGTCAAATTCCACCAAAAAGTGCCGATATAGTCGAATTCCGCCGCCGAGGGGGCGGGGGTACAGTCGCGGAAGAGTTGTCGAAGCTTCCGCGCAACGACTACGGTAATTCCCAACGCCTTATACACTATTTCGGTGACGATATAATGTATGTGCCCAACGTGGGTTGGCATGCCTGGACCGGGACCCATTGGTCAGGTGATAGAGGCGAGGAAATCGCCCACCTACACGCGCAGGAAATAGGCTTCAAGATTAAAGATGAAGTCGCTTTCCTGGATGCCCAGGGGCCTTGGAAAGACGAAGACCCAAAGGACTTTGATAAACGTATCAAAGCCCATGCGGGTTGGGCGTCAACATCAGGGAATTCCAACAAGATAAAGGCCATGCTGATCGAAGCGGCGGTCCAACTTGTGGTGCCGTTATCCGAGTTAAACCAGGACAAGATGGTCTATAATTGCCTGAATTGTACCTTGGAGCTTCGGCCACGTTCACAAGGGGGGATTAAAGCCCGCCCCCATGACCGCGCCGACCGTATAACCAAAATTGCAAACGTCAATTATGACATAACAGCAAAAACCCAGGTCTTCGATGGCTTCTTAGAAAGCATCTTACCCGACGAAGACGTCCGTTTGTTCCTTATGCGCTGGTTTGGTTATTCCATGACTGCCTTGACCGGCGAACAGTGTTTGGCGTTCTTCTATGGCACTGGCTCCAATGGTAAATCCACCCTTATGGATTTCATGTCCTATATCAACGGGACCTATGCCAGTACCTTGCCCATTAACTCATTCAAGGACGACGACCGTAAAAGCGGCGGTCAAGCCACGCCAGACCTGGCCGTCTTGCCCTCTATTCGCTATCTGTGCCCGTCGGAGCCAAAGAAAGGCTTCAAGTTCGCTGAAGACCTTATCAAGTCTATGACCGGCGGCGAAAAAATGATGATGCGGAACCTTCATCAGGGTTTCCAAGAGTTTTACCCTGAATTCAAGATCACAATAGCGGGCAACCATAAGCCCATTATCCTGGGTGGTGATGAAGGGATATGGCGGCGTATAAACCTGGTTTTGTTTAACCAGCACATACCCAAACACAAGTGTGATAGGCAACTCCCCGAAAAGCTACGGGCTGAAGCGTCAGGCGTTCTTAATTGGATGATTGACGGCCTTATGATGTGGCTGGAAAGCGGCCTGGAACCTCCGGCGGCGATCACAGAAGCCACCGACGAATACAGGATGGACAGCGACCCCGTGGGGCAATTCCTGGAAGCATGCACCGAAGAAGACGACATGGCCGAAACTTCAGCCACCGAACTGTACCAACTCTATACCGCTTGGTGTTCGATCTTCTCTTCAGAGCCTATGTCTATGCGCTATTTTGGTTTCAAGTTGAGCGACAAGGGATTGAACAAGCGCAAGCGTGGTTCGTACTATTATCAGGGCTTAAAAGTGGTGGAAACCGTTGAAAGTCTTAAACAAAATGTGGGTGAAGACTATGGCGAAGAAGACAATATCTAATGGACCTTGCTGGACCTTAATTTTACAAGGTCCAGATATGTATCCCTTATATAACAACGGTCTTGGACCTTATGGACCTTAGGGACCTTATTTACACTATTTTATATATTCGCACACATGCACATGCACACATCAATTTTAAAAAAAACATGGAGATAAGGTCCTATGGTCCAGAGAACAGGGCTAAGCAAAGGAAAAGAAAAGACTTTTTGCCATTCGGCAAGGTCCAAACCAAGGTCCCCTAAGGTCCACAAGGTCCAGACCCCCGACAATCAAAACAGTCTTAAACGCCAACAACCTAACGAAATCATAGGCTTATTACAATGGGTCTATGAACATCACCAGGCCCACATAGGATTGCGCCGGGGTGATGGCCTGGAAGATATCGAGAAACAGGCCGATGGTATCCAGGTGTTTAAATCTAGTGCGGACGGTATCGTGTCGATTGAACGTATTGGCCTTCTGGGTGTGAAGATCGACTATTCCGGCCCCGGCCATCACGGCTTACCTGAAGCATGCGAGATCGTCCACGGGGAAGTCACGGCCCTGGACGGCATGGTCGCCGGGTTCGTCATGTCCCACGCCATAGCCGGAACCACACCCGATTGGATGCCAGGCGCGCGCCCGCTCATGGGGCCGGTGATCAATCCAAAGACCGGTGGCCCGCTGAAGATATGGGACAACAAGGGAAACGATAGGGGAACACACGTTGAACCCAAGCTGACCTTGGACAACATCAAGGCCGCCCGGCGCATTTACCACGGATGGTGGCTGACCCTGGAACGCCTGGCCGAAACCTTGACCCGTTCCGGTATTGAAGTGGCTGGCCCCGCCGCCGAATACGAACCCTGGATTATAAATACCCTGCTCGGCGCGATAGACCGGGCAATATCCCCTCACAAAATACCTAATGATATCAACCACCTGACTTTTTACGGTTGACTTTTTACGATCAAACGTTGACAGTAAGCACCAGCAACAGGTGCAAGCGAAGCACCAAGAACATAACCCCGGCTCGAAAGAGTGCGGGGTTTTCTTATGTCCAAATCGCTGGAGGAAATCCGATGAACTCACCGGGCCAAAGCCCCGGACAGTCAGCCCCTGCCCGCCCGCCTAAAACTTTGGGTCCTTCCTAGCCTTTTGGAACCATCACGGGTGGCTTGGGCGCGACTGTTATGTAGTTTTATTTTGTTTTTCAATAGGTTGACAAGGTTGACAGGGTTGACAACTCGTTGACGTGTCCCTGTTTACAGCTTTGAAGTTTTAGCAGAAACCACCCAGAAAAAATATATCATTTTGCAAATCTTGCCCTTTCCTCTTTGCCAAGCCAGCAAGGCGGCCAAAGAAATCTGGGTTTAAAAAACAAATCGCATTACCAACAAAATTACGCCACGGCCTTTTCAGCCGCACGGCCCCCTGGGGGAAAGCATGGAAAAATCGACCGGCAATCAATCGGACTACGGGCGCCACATTGGGAAGTCCCGGTCCTATGTTAGCAAGCTAGTGAAACAAAAAAAAATCCCTGTTGAACCCGATGGAACTATTAATTTCGCCCGTGCTGATTATGCCCTTCAGCGTGTGGCTGATCCGGCGCGGCAGACTGTGAAACCTCAAGAAACCGAACCAGCGGAGCAAACCAACCTTTTAAGCTCAGCCGCTGAAGGGATTTCGAAAGTTTCTCAGTCTGCCCCACCCGCTTCAAATACCTACGCGGATTTAAAAACCGAAAAAGAAAAATACAACGTTGAACTGGCCCGGATTGATTACGAGACCAGACAAGGCAACCTTCTTCCAAAATCAGAAGTACTTGAAGCCATGGAAGGCGCGGCCCGAACAATTGCCCAGGGCTTGGAAAGTTTAGTCGCCTACTCTTCTGAGATTGCAAGTGCCGGACGCACCGGCGGCGAAGAAGCCGTCCGGGCATGCCTGAAATCAAAAATTAAAGATATCAGATTACTGACCTCTGAAAGTTTACAAAAGGCGGCCAGTTTGGAGACTGAAACCGATGGCAGCACTTAACACAAAGGGCCAAATTTATGCTGCCCTTGCTTCAGGTTTAGCTCCGGCGCCAACGTTAAAGCCTTCAAATTGGGCTTCGGAAAATATTGTCCTGGTTGATGGCCCCCGCGCCGGTCAAAAATGGGACCCAAACTATGCGCCCTACCTGGTAGAGATACTTGACCGTATGGACCCGGCGGACCCCTGCACAAAAGTACGGGTAAGAAAACCCGGCCAGGTTGGCTTCACCCAGGTAGCCACCGCGTGGCTGGGTTATATTGCAGCAATATCGCCAGCTAACACGCTTGTTGTTATGCCGACAATTTCAGCGGCCCTTGATTACAACGAAGAAAAGTTAGACCCGGCGATTGATGCCAGCCCGTTGCTGAATAAAAAAATTAAAGCAATTGGCAATAGATCGGGCAAGGCCTCAACCGCAAGGCGGAAGAAGTTTGCCGGGGGGTTCATCACTCTAACTGGCGCGAATTCTTCTGTGGATTTAAGGTCCAAGACAATCAAATACGCCTTTCGGGATGAGATTGACGACTGGCCTTTGGATTTGAACGGCCAGGGCGACCCTATGGAAATGGTGGACGCCCGGCAAAGGTCCTTTTACAAAACCGGAGACTACAAAGATTTGGGCGGGTCAACGCCGACCATCAAAGGCGCCAGCCGGTCAGACGAAGAATTCGAAAATGGCGACCAACGTTATTTCAAAATCACCTGCCCAGGCTGTGGAGCGAAGCAACGAATGGTTTTTGAACATCTAAAATTCGATAAGGTCTGGCCCTATAACGCCTATTATGTGTGCCCTAACCAAGGTTGCATAATTGAACAAGCCGACCAGGAAGCTTTGGTGGCTGCGGGTTCTTGGGCTGCGGAAGACCCGGCCCCTGGGAAATATCCTTCATACCATATTGATATTCTGATCTCACCGGCGGTGACCTGGAACCAGGTTGCTGAAAAATTCCTAGATAGCAAAGACGATCCAACCAAACATAAGGCTTTTAAAAACCTATGGCTTGGCGATAGCTGGGAAGAGCGTGGCGACGCCCCGGAATGGACAAAACTTTATAACCGGCGCTTGACCTACCCACGGGCAACCATCCCAGATGGAGGCCTGGTTATTACCATGGCGTGTGACGTCCAGGCCGAGGGAATTTATTATGAAGTCATGGCCTGGGGGCGTGATGAAGTGAACTGGTCAATAGATGCCGGTTACCTCTATGGCGATACCGGATCGGGGGAAAACCAGGTCTGGAAAGATTTGGACCGCATTTATTTACGCGAATATCCAGATGCCTACGGCCAACTCCGCCCACTTGATCTTTGCGGCATAGATAGCGGT
Organism: Kiloniella sp.; assembly: GCF_965205715.1. Lineage (GTDB taxonomy): Bacteria > Pseudomonadota > Alphaproteobacteria > Kiloniellales > Kiloniellaceae > Kiloniella. Next base: position 521,077 of record NZ_CBDBHW010000006.1, read on the forward strand.
TTTAACACCGAGGCGGTTTATACTTGGGTAAAACGCCATGATAGGGCTATCGCCCTAAAAGGTGCAGACGGCTGGGGCCGTGCGGCAATAGGCACGGCGACGGAACAGGACGTCAATACAAAGGGGAAGAAGAGAAAGAAGGGCGGCTTGAAAGTCTGGCTGGTTGGAACCTGGGGTTTGAAGTCCAAATTTTATTCCAATCTAAGAAAAGACGGCGCTAGGGACGGCGCGGAAATAGACCCGCCAGGCTATTGCCATTTCTCTGAATTTCACGACGAAGGTTACTTCAAACAAATCACCGCTGAATACCTCAAAGAGGTAGAACAGAAAGGCCGGATAGTCAGGGTATGGCATGCCGGTGGCAAGGCCAACCACTATCACGATTGCCGTATTTACAACATGGCTCTGGTGGCTCATCCCTGGATTAATCTACCAGGCTTGTTACCGGAACAATGGGCGGAATTGGAGCGTGAACGCTGTCAGGCGGCCCCAGATATTCAAACCGATATGGCGGGAATATGGGCCGGGGTTTCTACCGATACCGCCCCACCAGAAAAAGAAGAACAACAGCAACCAGAAAAAAGCGCTGCCCCGATGGGTGGCGTTTCTCATTCCGGGACCGTGCAAACCAGTGGTTACCTCTCTGGCGCGGGTGGTTCTGGCTGGCTCAAAGGAAGGTAAAGCATGGCCTACACACAAGCGGATTTGGACGCGATAAAAACCGCAATCGCCAGTGGCGCGTTGTCGGTAGAAATCGACGGTCAAAAGATCGTTTACCGAAGCTTTTTTGAACTAGAGCGCGCCGAAGCTCGTATCCGCCGTGAAGTCTTCGGCCCAACTTCAAGGCCGCGTAGCGTCCAAGCCCGTTTCCGTCGGGAGTAATGCCTATGAAAAATATAAATATGCTGGACAAACTGGTTAACTATGTATCGCCGGTGGCCGGGGCTAAACGCCTGGCCGCTCGACGGGTTGCAAACATAACCGCCCGTTATGAAGGAGCCAAAAAGAAAGATGGCTGGCAGTCCGTTGGTACTTCTGCAAATTCTGAAATTGGCCGGGACCTAAAGAGCCTTCGCAATGTTTCGCGCGATCTATGCCGTAATTCTCCTTATGGCGCCCGTATGTTGGAAGTGTTTAGCTCTATTGTCATTGGCGACGGTATCACCCCGGCGGCCCTAGGGGATGATGACGCCGCCAAAAAATTAATGTCGTTTTGGGACGAATGGGCTGGTACCACGGCTTGTGATGCTTCCGGGATGACTGATTTTGCAGGACTTCAGACCCTGGCCGCCCGTTCTGTATTTGAAAGTGGTGAAGTTTTAATCCGCCGACGTGACCGCCGACCAAAAGACGGTTTGCCCGTGCCTTTGCAATTACAATTGCTCGAAGCCGACCACCTCGACGATATCACAGGGACGGTAAAAAACTCTTTAGACGTAGATATACAAGGAGTTAGATTTTCAGCTACCGGAAAAATTCTTGGGTATCATATATTTACCCACCACCCCGGTGACAATATCTGGGCAGCACAAAGAAAATCCGCGTTTGTTGACGCCAAAAATATCTCCCATATCTTTGCCAAGCAAAGACCCGGACAAGTCCGGGGCGTCCCACGCGGGCACGCAATCTATAATCTCTTGCGAGATATGGATGAATACCGAGAAGCCAGGTTGTTAAAGTCTAAAATTGAAGCAACTCTGGCCATCTTTGTAGGCACACAAAGAGAAGAACAAGAAGACGGTACCCGTCTTGGTTTATCGGCTCAAGCTGAAGCAGAGCCAAGAAATGACATGGTAGATTTGGCGCCAGGTATGGTCCACTACGGGCGACCTGGTGAAACCATAGAGACAATAAACGCCAGCTCCACTTCTGATGGCAACGCCCTACACCGAACCTTGGCCCAGGAAAGTTCTGTGGGTTTTGGTACAACATACGACCAAACCACCGGGGACGTTTCCCAGGCGAACTATTCTAGCTTGAAGGCTGGCGGTATCGTGCAACGGCGCATAGCCAGCCAAATACAAAAACAAGTATTCATCCCTTTATTTTGTCGCCCCGCCTGGCGGTGGTTTGTTGAGGCTGGTGAACTAAACAACTCCTGGCAAGGAAGCAGCCACAAAGCTAAGTGGGTGCCGTCGGCTAATGAAAAAATAGACCCGAAAAAGGACATGGAAGCCGACGCCCTGGAGCTTGCCAGCGGTCTTTCTTCCTGGGCCGACCAGGTGCAATCCCGTGGCCATGATCCCCGCGAAAAATTTGATGAATTGCAAAAGGAAATTCAGCGTTTCCGAGATGCGGGCATGAAACACCCCATGGATACCGAAATCATAAGAGTGAGCGAGAACAGCAATGAAAACAATGCAAGCTAAAAGCGCGGGTGCCGCCCGTGCTGAAAAAGGTAGTGGGGTGCGTATTGAAGCCATGGGTAACCAGGCAGCGGAGATTTACCTATATGGTGAATTTGGCTGGGAAATCCAAGCCTCAGATTTCCGGTACCGCTTTGAAGACCTTGGCCCCATCACTGCGGTGAAGGTGCGAATTAATTCTTTTGGCGGTTCGGTGTTAGAGGCTTTGCCTATTTACAACCTCTTAAAAGAACACCCGGCGGAAGTAACCGTCCAGATTGACGGCTTCGCCCTGTCCGCTGGCTCTTATGTGGCCATGGCTGGTGACAAAGTCATTATGCCGCAAAACACAACAATGATGATCCACGACCCAGCCATGTCGGCCTGGGGTAACGCGGAAGAACTCAAAAAAATGTCGGACTTTCTCGACCGCCACGCCGACCAACTGATGTTGGCCTATGCGGAGAAGTCGGGAACCCCGCCTGATAAAATGCGCGACATGATGCGCGAAGAAGTCTGGATGACGGCTGCGGAAGCCGTTGACATGGGTTTCGCTGATGAATTGGTGGAACCCCTGGACATGACGGCAATGGTTAAGCCGGACATTTCCGCTTTTAAAAAGGTGCCTTTGCACATTGTTAATCTCTTCAAAACAGAGGAAGAAGACCCTATGAAAATGCAAGCGAATGCAACTACTACACAAACGGCCCAGGCGGAACCTGTCCAGGTTGTTACAACTACGGCGCCCACGGCTTCCACGGCCCAGGCAGTGCCAGAACAAGCGGGCAATACTGACATTGCTATGGCCGCCGAACGCGAACGCTCCACGGCTATTTTTGACCTGGGTATGCGTCATGGTGTTATCGCCGGAGATATTACCAAGATGATTTCTTCTGGCTTAACTGTGATTGAAGCTAAAGCCCGCATTCTTGACGCTAATGCGGCCCTGACAGATGCGGCCCCTTCAGCGGCGGCCACCTCTGTGGAAATGGTCGAGGATGGCCAGGACAAGTTCCGCCAAGGTGTGGAGCTTTCCCTACTCAATCGCGCGGGTATCGGCGGTGAGCGTAACGAATTTGTTGGTATGACCCTAACAGAAATTGCCCGTGAAAGCCTGAAACTGCACGGTGTTAAGTCGCGAGGCATGAACCGTATGGAGATGGTGGGTTCTGCTTTTACCCTGGGTATGGGGGCGCATAACACTTCAGACTTTACCCATATCCTGGGTAACGTTGCCAACCAATCCATGTTGCGTGGGGCGGAAGAAGTTGAAGAGGTATTCCCCCTCTTTACCTACAAAGGCACCCTGACCGATTTCAAGGTTGCGTCACGGGTGGACCTGGACCACTTCCCAAGCCTTCAGCAAGTGAACGAGGGGGCGGAATATAAAAACGTCACCATTGGAGACAGCGCCGAAACACTAAAACTGGCCACCTATGGGAACGTTTTCGCCATCACCCGCCATGCCATTGTTAATGACGACATGGACGCATTCACAAAAATTCCGCGTCGTTTTGGCCGTGCGGCACGTCGCACCGTTGGTGATTTGGTCTTCGCTCAGTTGACCAGTAACCCGGTCATGGCGGACGGCAAGGAGCTATTCCACGTAGACCACAAAAACTTATCTGGGGCGACGGGTATTACTTCCGACAGCCTGGACGGCATGCGCGTGGCTATGGCCACCCAGAAAAGTGGCCAGGCAACGCTTGGCATTCGCCCGCGCTTCCTTTTGGTGCCAGTGGCACTTCAGGGGACGGCGTCTTCTGTGGTTGCCGGTGAATACCACTCTGAAAAGGGTGACAAGAAAATCCCTAACCCGGTTCGCGATAGCTTTGAAGTTATCAGCGATAGCCGCCTGGATGCGAACAGTGCCACAAAATGGTACGGGGCAGCAGACGCCAACGTCCAGGACACCATTGAAGTATCCTACCTTGATGGCAATGAAATGCCGTTCTTGGAAAACCGGGACGGCTGGCGCGTAGATGGCACGGAATTTAAAGTCCGTATTGACGCGGTCGCCAAGGCTTTGAGCGCGAAGGGTCTGCACAGAAACGGCTAAGCCCTGGCTTAGCTTTCCCACGACCAGGCGGTCTTCTCTTTTGCGATTAAGAGGACCGCCTTTTCTATTTCATATTTTTGCGAGGAAAAGCAGAATGAAAAACTAGGCACTTCTCCGCTTTGTTGAGTAGATTTAGGATTTCAAATAGAGCATAGATTGATTATCTGGAATGGATGATTGTCTAATTTTGAGTTTGAAGTATTCGGTATCCTTGATGCCTCTGGCTCGCTTACGGATCATTCCTATACTGACATTACCAGCCTCTATCCTGGCGCTTGTGAGCTTGTGTTTGGCGTAGTTGCAGATGCCCACACAATGTTTCCGTAGGGATTTCGCGAACTTTTTTAGATAGAGCATCTGTGACTGATCTGCTATCAGGCACCAACGTTCCAGTTGCTCCGCCATCGCCTCAAATGAAGCGGCACTCCACAGCAGCTGAAGCTGTTCTTTCAAGACGTAAAGTGCATTCAGGTTGCTATTGCTCTCCAGCAACCTTTGCAGCTTGTCACTTTGTTTTTCACTCAACTTATCCGCATTTTTGAGCAACAGATAATGCGTCCCTTTCATCAACTCTTTACCACTTGGATCGGCCTTTCTGAACTCAAGTCGACGCTGATTATGGATAGCTTTGCTGTAGTTTTTCATGACGTGGAAACGGTCAAATACTATGTCGGCCAACGGCAAAGACTCTCTGACAGCCTTTTGGTAGGCAGGCCCCATATCCATCGCTACGGCCTTTATTTTGCAGGCTGTATCTGGTTGCAGTTGTTTCAAAAACCTTGAAAAAACCTCGGCAGTTCGGCCTGCTTCAACCCAGATCAGATGACCGCCAACCATATCGTAGACCACCGTCATGTAGTCATGACCTTTCGCCCGGGCAACTTCATCTACACCAATATATTCCAAGCCAGTTAGCTCTGCAGGATCAAGCGTAGGGAGAGTTTCAATAAGGTATGCCCTGTCGATATTCTTGACCGTTTCCCATCGTATATCCAAATGTCTGGAAACCGCTTGAATAGACATATGCCGACATAATCCACTGATCAGTCGGCAAAATCGGTGAGTGAAACGGCACCCTTTATCAACAAAATCACACCCCTCAATGCGGCGTTCGCCCTTGTTAATATAAACCTGCGCCAGCTCAATCTCGACCACACAAGGATACCCAAAAAGGGGGATGTCGTTTACTTGTCGGCGGACATGCTGGTTGATGCTTCCCTTCTGGCCTGTAGCAGGGTCTATAGCCCTCCTACGCGCGTCTCGGCTGCAGTGAATGACAATCTTAACACCGCCGTCATCCAGTTTAATTTCATTTACACGTTGCCCTTTGAGGCCTAAAATATGCTGCGAGATGTTGATTGTCATATACCTTCTCTATGTAAAGTTATCAGAAACCATACATATCAACAGGTTACTTGGCGGTCGGCATCTTTTTCTACTCAACAAAGCGGAGAAGAGCCGAAATTTCAACAAAATAAAGACAGCGACGACATAGCTTCAAAACTTACTCAGGAGGAAATAAAAGCTATTTACAGCCTTAAAAACATTGAAGATTTCAAAACCATCATCCCCAAATTTAACGCCCTTGAGCCTAAAATCGAAAACACAGGCAAAGAATTTTCAAAAGAGATCATTGCCAATATATTCCCACAATTGTTAAAAATAATCGACAAGTACGAACCTTTGATCAGCGCCTATCTGCTTATACCAAAAATGAATTTAACTAATGGCTAAGCTAAAATTAAACTTGGCTTTAGCGACCACCGCTCGCCTGAAATTACGTTTATTTGAAGACGGCGACGCTATTGTAATATCTGAATTAATGACACCCGACGTAAGCAGGTGGCTCTCAAGTTGGCCCGCAAATATTACAAAACAGGAAACCTTGATCAAAATATCCAAATATAGAAACGACACTATGGATAAGAGAGGCCTGACCGTTGCCATTATCCGCCTCGAAGACAATTGCGTCATTGGCTCCCTCAGTGTAGGCGTAAAGCCAGATAATACCAAAGTGGGCGTCATAGGATATTGGATTGGAGAACAATTCCAAGGAAAAGGATACCTGGGAGAAATCATTAATTGTTTCGTTAACGATGCTTTTAAGTATCTTGGGATTAAAACTCTCGAAGCTGGTGCCCAGCTTGAGAACCATGCTTCTTTTGCCATGATGCGGAAAATGGGAATGGCCCCAATCGGCAAAAAATCACTTTATGTCCCCTCTCGCGATAGAGATGAAGAAGTCCTTTATTATGCCCTATCCCGGCCAAATGAATCGGACAAGTGAGCCAACCAGGTGAAAACGTATAAGCTTCCCCTACAATTATATATTTTGGTAATTTATCATGTTGTTTGATCAAAAGACCTACGACGATCTAATCGTGTTTCGCCACGAACTACATCAATTTCCAGAAGTTTCCGGAGACGAAAAAGAAACCAGTTCTCGTGTTGCAACTTTTTTAGAGCAATTTGAGCCGGATCAGCTTGTTCGCAATTTAGGAGGGCATGGCCTTGCAGCTGTATATAAAGGTCTCGCCGAAGGCCCTACGGTTTTGATCCGCTGTGAACTCGATGGCCTTCCGATCGAAGAAACCGGAACAGCCCCCTACAAATCAACCATTTCAGGAAAAGGCCATCTTTGTGGTCATGACGGCCACATGACAATGGTTGCAGGAATTGCATCCCTTCTTCATAGAACCCGCCCCACTAAAGGGCGAGTTATCCTAATGTTCCAACCAGCAGAAGAAACTGGTGCAGGCGCTAAAGCCGTCATCGAAGACCCAGCTTTTTCAAACCTAAAACCCGATTATGCTTTTTCACTCCACAATCTCCCAGGGCGTCCCCTTCATGAAGTCGGTTTGAAATCCGGACCTTTCAATTGCGCCTCTCAAGGCCTTTGGGTAACGCTAGAGGGAAAAACATCTCACGCTTCTCACCCTGAAGACGGTCGTAGCCCCGCCAATGCAATGTGTGAGTTGGTAACCAAATTAGCTGATATCCCGAAATCACCTGAACTTACAGACAACTTTTCCCTTGTCACCGTAGTCCATGCCCGCCTCGGCGAAGAGGCCTTTGGAATAACCCCGGGCGCTGCCAAAGTCATGGTAACCCTACGCAGTGAAACAGATGAAGTGATGGCTCAACTTCAGGCGATATCAGAAGGTTTTATCAAGGAAATAGGCGATAGACACACTTTAGAAACAAACTTTGGCTACGAAGATATTTTTGCGGCCTCTGTTAATGATGACGAGGCGACAGACCTACTACGGGCTGCGCTGAGTGGTGAAAAAGTAGGGATGGGAGAAATGCCTGGTCCCATGCGTTGGTCAGAAGATTTTGGTCAATTTTCTCGCGTCAGTAAAAGCGCGATGTTCACTCTTGGCTCAGGGGTTCACCAGCCCCAGCTCCACAATCCTGACTTCGACTTTCCAGATGAGCTTATCGAAACAGGGACCAAAATATTCCATAGAGTGATCAGAAACATCCTTGGTCCAAGTAACTAACTTAGAGAGCGATATTAAAATCTAACCAAAAGCAGGAACATTACGCTTCAGTTCCGGATCACTATGGATGAATGTTAAGGTGATCTGTCCCCGTAAATCCCCTTTCTTCTTTTCAAGAAGGGGGCCATCAAACTCTGGGAGAAAAGACGCCGTCTCTAAGCTGGAGATAAATCCCTCCACTTCATTACGGGGAAGTTCAAAATTGAGTGTTGCTGCAATATTAGAAAGCAAGGTGTGATTAACAATCCACCCTCCGTTACCATTAATGGCCTCACTCACTTTTGTGATGGCTTCGTTCCGTTCCATAGAAGTCATAATTGAAATACGAAAAAATTTCACAGCTCTAACTTTCTGGTAGAGATAATTTGCTGGACAATTTTCAGGCTTTGATCTGCTCATTAACAATCAAGAGCCTGTTCGATATCTTTGATAAGATCCTCGACGTTTTCAATACCTATAGAAAAACGAAGTAAATCGTCTGGGACTAGACTGCCTTCCCCCTCTACAAGGGCACGGTGCTCAACGAGACTCTCAACACCTCCGAGAGACGTGGCACGCACAAAGTATTTCATCCGTCCCATGATTTTCGCGGTCTCTTCTCTCCCGCCATTAAAACGAATGGACAGCATGCCCCCAAAACCACCTGTCATCTGTTTTACTGCGGTTTCATGGTTGGGGTGAGATGTCAGTCCGGGGTAAATAACTTCTGACACCCCAGGATAATTCTGAAAATGTTGAGCTATGCGCATCGCATTTTCACAAGCCCGTTCAACACGTAGATGCATAGTCCGCATCCCTCGAAGTAAAAGCCAGCTTTCAAAGGTTCCAAGAATACCACCTTGTTGAGCCCGTACCTTACAGAGGCGTTCCCAACGCATATCTTCTTTAGCCGTAATCACGGCACCTGCGACGACATCACTATGCCCGTTAATGTACTTGGTCGCGGAATGAAAAACATAATCCGCGCCATATTCTATCGGCTTGGTTAAAAGTGGGGTGGATACGGTAGAATCTGCAACCAATTGCGCGCCCACAGAATGTGCTAGCTCAGCGGCTTTGGAGATATCAACCACTTCCCAGGTTGGGTTTGCCGGGGTTTCAATCCAGAGCATATGGGTAGTTGCAGCCTTTACGACAGAGCACATGTCCTCTTCATTACTCGGATCATAGAATGCGAGCTCCACATTCCAATCTGCGCAATAGGTAATCAACCAGGCACGTAGAGACCAGTACATGATCTTTGGCGCGACGATACGTTCTCCCGGTCGGAGCGTCTGTACCAAGGCCGTTGCCGCAGCCATACCTGATGCAAAAAGCTTGCAAGAGGCGCCGCCTTCTAGCTCACACAGAATAGCTTCTGCCATCTCCGCGTTAAAGCTATGGTCCCGGGCATAAATCCGGTTTTCATCATAAAGATCGCCCGTTTCATCTCGGGCGAAAGTCGTGGAAGGTTGGATGGCAGGCACAACAGACCCGGTTTCACGATCTAAATAATGTCCAGCCTGTGCAAGAAGCGTTTCCACTCTACCTTTATCACCCATCATCGACTTCCTGAAATATAACAATTATTAGAATATGATCAGGAGTTTAGAGAGCTCTTTTCGATATGAAAACTCCTCGCTTCCCACAAATGTAAAAAAGGGCCGTAAAAACAGCCCTTCTCGATATTTATGTCCAGGGCCTCAATGCTTTTCGTATTGGGTATGGCCAAAATAGTTCTCACGCATCTCATCAGTAATCGGGCCTGATACCCGCTTATCCTCCAGTACCTGGAGTCCTCGCTTGACAGCGGGGCGCGCAGCTATATCTCCAAACCAGCGGGCTACGTTTGGATAATCAGCCATATCAACCCCCTTACGGTCCGGATTTCTTATCCAAGGGAAGGTTGCCATGTCAGCAATAGTATAATCATCTCCCGCGAGATATTTACTTTCACCAAGGCGGCGGTCCAACACCCCATACAAACGATTGGCTTCGTTTGTGTAGCGTTCAATGCCGTATTCTATTTTTTCTGGTGCATAAACCCTGAAATGATGCGCTTGCCCCAACATGGGGCCAACTCCGCCCATCTGGAACATAAGCCATTTCATGACTTCGTACCGTCCCCTTGGATCACTCGGCATAAACTTGCCCGTTTTTTCTGCGAGGTAAATAAGGATTGCCCCGGACTCAAAAAGGTCTATTGGCTCTCCACCAGGTCCATCAGGATCAACAAGGGCAGGCATTTTATTATTAGGACTGATCTTAAGGAACTCAGGCCTGAACTGATCACCCGCGCCAATGTCTATTGGATGTACATGGTAATCCAAACCAAGCTCTTCGAGCATGATATGCACCTTATGGCCATTAGGCGTCGCCCAAGTATAAAGATCTAACATTTTGCCTCTTTCTTTCGTTGAATAAGCCTGGCCTAGCATTGGTCGGCATGATGGTGCTCTATTTGACTTAAGAAGACGAAGAGCTAATCACAAGTCGTGACCATAAGATAAAATCGCCTTATTTTTATAGGTAGAAATATGGTAAAATATATACAACCGAAATTTTGCGGTGCGGTTATTACTACAAATGTTCCCACAGAGTACTAAAAAAACCCTGGAGGCTTAAATGCAGTTTAACCGTCGTGAATTAATGACTTCACTGATCGCTTTGACCTTTACCAGTTATTGCCCTCCCTCCTTTGCAGAGATCAAACAAGAAGGACATAAACAAGATCAAGATCGTGACGGAAAGGACCTTGGGGAGGATTGGAGCAATCCCGGCTTTCTTAGGTTACGGACAATTACCACCATCATTCAAATTAATAATATCATCATGATAACAGCACTTGCTATTTACTTTATGCGATTTATCACACTTGGTAATCAGTTAAAGCGACAGAATGAAAACAGAGTAACGATCCCAAAGTCTGTCCCACTTTTGGGGAGTTTGTTCAAAGAATCATACGAAGCTGATGATTTCGCCGCGAGTAAAAAAATGGGGCTGGCTTACACTTATGATAACTCTTTAATTCTCGATCTTGTTCCCAATCGCCCACAAATAGGGGAAGACAATCATCCTGATCTGAACCTGGATACAACGATCACAGATCTGGATCGAATATTTCCCTCTGTAGGTAAAAATTTTGCCTTGAAAATTGGAACAAACAGCTACTCAAGTGAACGAGTTGACCTTCTGAATGATGACTATAGCTACCGCATGCCAACAATGGAAATAAAGGCCGTATCTGGGGACAAACACCCTCTCACCTTTATGAACAATATCCCGCTAACCTCTAGCTTGTTCAAAAACAGAGTGGGAGAAGTTTATGGCGCAAGAAATCTACACATATTAGTCCGCCCTTCTATTGTCGCAGACTATTAAAGGCTCTCTGATCTTTGTAATCAAAGCCACCATTCATAGGGCTAAACGCTCACGCTCGCCCTGACGCCTCTCCATCAGCGAACAATCGATCGCCTTGCTCGTCAATAATTTGGCGCCCTTTACGTAAAGAGAAATCAATTGCCTCCTCGCGGGTAGGAAATGTGTCAGCTCTTAAATAGAACCTCTCCAAATCATCCTGTTCATCATCCTCTATCGTTTTGATGATATAACCAGAAAGACGCCATTGACCATTATCCGCTTTTGCAGGTTCAGGTCGGATCAAGAATTCCTTGTAGAGGACGGGCTCCTCTTTTTGGGGAGCTTCGGCTGCCTTCGGTTTGGAGCTTCCGAATAATTTTGAAAAAAATGACATTCTATATCCATTTCTCTAACGAGATCTCATTCACTACTTTAGGGTATCACCCCTATCATCCAACTGGTGGAGATCTTAAAATGAACCGATCAATTACTGATTAATTCGTTTCAAATTAACGTTTTATTACTCAACCTTAGATAAACTAAAGGCCACAACTTTCAAAATAAAAAAGTAAAAAAGTGCCGATAGTCAGATACGAGGTACTCGATTACTACCCTGTATCAAATGAAGATGACCTTGTTGGTGAAAGCAATCGTGCTCTTCTCAAGTGGTGGTTATCCTATGCCCCTGCCACGCCTAAAAAAGTTGATTTCGATATACTGGATCACCTATCACTTGCACCTGACATATTTCTCGTAGAGCGAAAAAGTGAAACCGCTTTTGAGTTTAAATTGCACGGGGAAACAGCTCATAACATTTTCGATGATCATAATGGAAAAATTATCTGTACGGATGGTCCATCAAGCACGGCTCAAGAACGTGAAGATATCAGGTTGGCACATTATTATAATGAGATCGTTATGAATAAGTTATGCATCAAAAACCTAGGTAAACTTACTCTCATAGATAAAAGTTTGAAAAAATTTGAATCACTCGATTGCCCTCTTGTTGATGAAACGAAAAACGTGACACACATTATTGGGACGATTACAGCCTTAGAATAATTTATTCCAACATTATGAAAAATGAAAACAGGGAATCCAAAGGCTCCCTGTTTTAATCACTTCACTGAAAATTATGACAGGCCATTTTGACATTCATCGTGGCTTTAAAATATTCCTTACAAGTATACGTTGTTAAGTCCGATTAAGGCTTGCCATTCCCTTACAATACTCACTAAACCAAGGCCCACTTGCCTGACCTTTAGCAAATGTGATGTCGGCACCTCCCGCGGATACTCCCAGCAAACCGATATTTGCATTGAGTTTTCCATCAGAACCAATCTCGCCCCAAAAATCTGCTTTTGAAACACCTTGTTGATAAATTTTACCGAGGAGTTGACCATATCTTACTTCAAATTCAGCAGTTACATCTGAACATCCTGACTCATCAGATTCAAGAAGACCTGTCCATAAACCATCAAATTCAGAAGGCGTACCGCTCACAGGTAGTGTCGGCCCTACACAAGCTGAGAGAATGAGCGCCAGAGAGATTGTCCCACTTAATAATTTAAAACGATTTCGATTCATACTACCGCCCACATCACATTGAAAACTTTAAAATAATTCGACTTACAGTAGCATTACTACTCCAGTCATACTCGATCAAGAAAACTAATAACTCCCAATTAAAAAAGGGAACCCGAAGGCTCCCTTTTCTCAAAATATATATAAGGTGTTAGCCCGCCAATTTTTTCTTAAGAAGCTGATTGACCATACCCGGGTTCGCTTTACCGCCCGTTGCTTTCATGGTTTGACCAACAAACCACCCGATCAGCTTCTCATTCCCGCCTCTAAAGGCTTCGACCTGACTTGGGTTAGCAGCCATAATTTCGTCAATAGCAGCTTCGATAGGTCCGGTATCAGAAATCTGTTTAAGACCTTTTTCTTCGACAATGGTATCAGCGTCTTTGCTGGTTTCCCACATTGCTTCGAAAACTTCCTTGGCGGTACGACCTGAAATCGTATTGTCTTTGATCAAGGCAATCAGGCCACCAAGTTGCTTAGCGGAAACGGGTGTTTCACCCAAAGCGAGGCCACTCTTGTTCAAGGCACCAAAGAAATCGCCCATGACCCAGTTAGCGGCCATTTTGGGATCCCCACCTTGAGCAACTTCTTCGTAGAAATCTGCACGATCCCGATCAATGACAAGGATGCCAGCATCGTAAGAAGAAAGACCAAAATCAGAAATAAAGCGCTCTTTTTTCTCATCCGGGAGCTCTGGAATAGAGGCTTTGATTTCCTCGACCCATTTGGGATCAAGAATAAGCGGCAACAAATCAGGATCAGGGAAGTAGCGATAATCGTGCGCTTCTTCTTTACTGCGCAGCGAGCGTGTTGTCCCGTTGCTTGGATCAAACTGACGTGTTTCCTGAACGATTTCTCCGCCATCTTCAAGGACTTTGACCTGACGTTTGGCTTCAAACTCAATGGCCTGTTGAACGTAACGGATAGAGTTCACGTTCTTGGTTTCCGTACGGGTACCAAGTTCGTCGCCGGGCTTACGAACGGATACGTTCACATCTGCACGCATGGAGCCTTCGTCCATGTTCCCGTCACAAGTGCCGAGGTACCGAAGGATCGAACGCATCTTACGCAAATATGCACCAGCTTCTTCCGGTGAACGAAGATCCGGATCAGAAACGACTTCCATCAACGCAACACCAGTACGGTTCAGATCGATATAGGACTGTGTCGGATGCTGATCATGAATTGATTTACCGGCATCCTGTTCCAGGTGCATACGCTCAATACCAACAACCCGCGTTTCTCCACCTTCGAGATCAAGGGTAAGATTTCCCTGCCCTACGATGGGCTCTAGAAACTGAGAAATTTGGTAGCCTTGTGGCAAATCGGCATAAAAATAGTTTTTACGCTCGAACACAGACTTCAAGTTGATCTGAGCACGAAGGCCCAAACCGGTACGAATACCTTGTTCGACAACTTCTTTGTTGAGAACCGGTAACATGCCAGGCATTGCGGCATCAACCAGTGAAACCTGATAGTTTGGATCTGCCCCAAATTTTGTAGCCGCACCAGAGAAGAGTTTTGATTTTGAAATTACCTGGGCATGAACTTCCAGCCCGATAACAACTTCCCACTCACCTGTATTACCTTTGATTCTGTAGCTCATCTTATTTGCCTCCTGCAATCAGCTGCGGAAGAGCAGAGAAGCCTGCGGCTTCTTCAACAACACCAGCGACTTTAAGAACGGTCTCTTCATCAAAAGCCTTACCCAGCAGCTGTAGCCCAAGTGGCGTACCCTCGCTTGAGATGGCCGTTGGAATAGAAATCCCTGGAAGGCCTGCAAGACTTGCAGGAACGGTAAAGACATCGTTCAAGTACATGGCAATCGGATCATCCATTTTCTCACCGATGCCAAAAGCTGGGCTTGGAGCTGTTGGGGTGAGGATCACATCAACGCTCTCATAGGCCTTTTTGAAATCATTTGCGATCAAAGTACGAACGCGACGGGCTTTGTTGTAATAGGCATCGTAATAACCAGCTGAGAGAACATAAGTCCCGATCAGGATACGGCGCTTAACTTCATCGCCGAAACCTTCTGCACGGGTTCTTTCGTACATGTCATCAAGGCTTTCACCATCGATGCGCAGACCGTAACGAACGCCGTCATAGCGAGCGAGGTTTGAAGAACATTCAGCCGGGGCAATAATGTAATAAGCTGGCAAAGCATATTTAGTATGCGGCAGACTGATCTCAACTGGCTCAGCACCTGCAGCTTTGAGCCATTCAATACCCTGCTCCCAAGCCTGATCGATTTCTTTCGGCGTACCATCCATACGATATTCTTTTGGAATACCAACTTTCAGGCCTCTGATATCACCCGTAAGTGCTTTTTGATAACTCGGGACATCTAGTTTGACAGAGGTCGAATCTTTTTCGTCATAGCCAGCCATTGCTTCGAGCATAATCGCGGCATCTCGAACAGAGCGGGTCATGGGACCGGCCTGATCAAGAGACGAAGCAAAAGCAACAACACCCCAGCGAGAGCAGCGACCATAAGTCGGCTTCATACCCACGATACCAGAGAAAGCAGCTGGCTGACGAATGGAACCACCAGTATCCGTTCCAGTCGCGGCCATAGCGGCGCGCGCAGCTACAGTTGCAGCGGAACCACCAGACGATCCACCAGGCGTGAGTTGAGCATCACTACCTTCGCGTTGCCAAGGGTTAATCACGTTTCCAAAGTAGGATGTAATGTTGGCAGAACCCATCGCAAACTGATCAAGGTTCGATTTCCCAAGCATTACCGCACCAGCGTTCCAGAGATTACCTGAAACAGTTGATTCGTAAGTTGGTACAAAACCTTCGAGAATGCGTGAAGCGGCAGTTGTCTGGGTCCCTTCCGTACAGAAGAGATCCTTCATTGCGATCGGAATCCCCTCCATAATACCGGCATTGCCAGCGGCACGACGCTTGTCGGAAGCATCTGCCATTTCGAGGGCAATTTCCGGAGTCTCAACGATATATGCATTGAGATCGCGGGTTTCTTCCATCGCACTTACGTGTGCTTCGGTCAGTTCACGAGCGGTAAAATCGCCCTTGTCCATGCCATCGATAGCATCGGCAATTGTTAGATGTGTGAGGTTGCTCATTATTCGATCACCTTAGGAACAGCAAAGAAACCATGGGCAGACTCAGGTGCATTTTTTGTCACCCGATCAACATAGTGCCCGTCATTGACCACGTCTTCACGTAGAGGTTGGCTCATTTCAACAACAGATGTCATTGGCTCGACACCCTCAGTATCGAGCTCTGAGAGTTGCTCAATCCAGCCAAGGATCTGATTTAGTTCCCCGGTCAGTGCTTCTTGTTGTTCTTCATCAACCCGGATGCGCGCCAAAGAGGCAATTTTCGCGACCGTTTTTTTGTCGACAGACATACTCGGTTCCAATCTTCTATGGATATCGAAAGTATCACGTACTAATTTCGTGCGGAAAGTAGCACCCGTTAGCCAAGGCTGCAACGCCCGGTAACAGCATTTTTGTGCTCGGAAACATCTTTTCTTTTGCAAGAAACCAGGATTTCAAATTTATCTCGGGAATTTCTTCATCGAAATGAGAATTTTTGAAACTCTTCTCAGCGCAAAAATTAACGCAAACTAACTTTAATTATTGATATTCTGAGGACGTTTACTAGGACATCTGATGATAAACAAAGCCACGCAAGACAGGCTTAATCCAACCAACACAAGGCCCCATAGGGGTAAAACGCCCTTGTAGGCAATTAAAACGAGGCTGGCACTCATCATGGTGACGGCTAAAATCTTCGCCTTCTTTGGGATAACATGGAATTTATTCCAGTCCTGGACCATGGGACCCAGGTACTTATGGGTATAAAGCCAGTTGTGAAAGCGGAGGGAGGAATGAGAAAAAGCCCAAAGCGCAACCAGCAAAAAGGGAGTCGTCGGCAAAAGTGGTAAAACAACACCAATCACCCCGAGAAGAATGCACGTCCACCCCAGTCCAATTAAACATATGCGGCGTAAACCAGTTTTACCAACCTTTGCTTCACCTGTGAATTCAGGCTGAGACATGCGAGCAAGCACCCAAAAAAATTTGACTAAGAATTAATACCATAAAGAAAAGCTCTACGCTTCACTAATAAGTATATGACCACAGAACTTACGACCACATTGTAATATTTCAAGGGACAAGTTGTCACTCCTCCAAGCTTGAGGACTTCAACATTTCAAAACTTGATTTTCGCACTTACCCTCAACTAAAGCCAGATAAGGGATAAACATCAAATAGTATAGGATGCAGGAATATTGCCATAGCAAAGAGAGCCAATCCCCCCAAAAAGGCATAAACATCTTTTACTGTAGGCCGACAATTCCCGCCCTTTAACAGCCCGAGAAAAGGGATATTTGATGTTCCCGAAGATAATTCATTCCAAGCCACCGCACCTAAAGTACGTTTTTTACGGCGATCAACGATAGCCATTCCCGCGAGTGATAGGACTAATAATCCGCCAAAAAACAACACTTCTGCAAGGCTCCCATTTGGAAGAAGATGCGCCCCAGCCCAAAGAGCAAAACCCCAAAGGGCAGGATGACGGACAATACCGACAAACCCTTGGCGCTTCTTGTCGTAACCGTCACTTGGACCAATAGACAGAGGGTTCGGCCTTAAAAACCCTGCCACAAAAATGATTGTTGCTAATGGCATTGTATGAGCGGTTGCGCGGGCTGCCCAGGCCTCAAAAGGCCAAACTTCAATATAGGGTGCAGCCCAAACTTCTCTGATCAGCCATACCAACACCAGAACGGAAACTACCGAATAGCTGAAATAGTACCCCCTCTTACCCATAACGGAGATCAGATAACTTTTCACGCGTTGCATGGGAGGGATGGAGTGCAATATCAAAAACACTATAAACGCTGCGATCAGATTGCCAAAACCACCAAACATATTAATTCCCATCAACTTCAGCTAAACTATTTTCATAGCATTATATCTCAATCAAACAGGTGTCTTGCCAGATGACAGACTGTCGCGCATGATCGCGCACCCCTGAGAACAAATCCTGTGCTGGAACTATAAGCTAGTTCCCCTTGGAACAAAGTAGTAAGTGAGCCCAAAGTGCAAGACCTCGACATCCATGACCTGCCAGATATTCTTGACCGTAATCAGCGCCTTCTTGGCCTTGACCCCGGGACAAAAACCATTGGCATGGCAGTATCTGATCGGGACTTCACCGTCGCATCCCCCATAGGCACGATTAAAAGAACAAAATTCAAGAAAGATGCCGAAGAACTCAAAGCGATCTGTTTGGACAGAAACATCGGTGGTATTGTAATGGGGCTCCCCGTTAATATGGATGGTACCGAAGGACCCCGTTGTCAGTCTGTCCGAACTCTTGCAGAGAATCTCCAGGCTATAGCCAACATTGACCTGCCGATTGTCTTTTGGGATGAGCGGATGTCAACTTCTGCTGTCGAACGTTTTCTCATTGGTGAAGCAGATATGACCCGCAAACGTCGGGCAGAGGTCGTTGATAAGGCAGCTGCTGCTTATATCCTGCAGGGAGCATTGGACGCTATCCAGCGTCAGTTAAAATACTAACGCCGTCGTTAATTACCGACCCAATTCAATAGAACATTACGAAGAAGCCTTCACACCTGCTATTCTTGTTATGCTTAGGAAGCAACAAAGAATACTTTTCGACGTCCCAACCTAGCAGATAATTACGCACACACCCTTAAGTTGTGCAATTTCCTTTTGCACTTCGATTTCATGAAAATTTTGGCACTTCTCCGCTTTGTTGAGTAGATTTAGGATTTCAAATAGAGCATAGATTGATTATCTGGAATGGATGATTGTCTAATTTTGAGTTTGAAGTATTCGGTATCCTTGATGCCTCTGGCTCGCTTACGGATCATTCCTATACTGACATTACCAGCCTCTATCCTGGCGCTTGTGAGCTTGTGTTTGGCGTAGTTGCAGATGCCCACACAATGTTTCCGTAGGGATTTCGCGAACTTTTTTAGATAGAGCATCTGTGACTGATCTGCTATCAGGCACCAACGTTCCAGTTGCTCCGCCATCGCCTCAAATGAAGCGGCACTCCACAGCAGCTGAAGCTGTTCTTTCAAGACGTAAAGTGCATTCAGGTTGCTATTGCTCTCCAGCAACCTTTGCAGCTTGTCACTTTGTTTTTCACTCAACTTATCCGCATTTTTGAGCAACAGATAATGTGTCCCTTTCATCAACTCTTTACCACTTGGATCGGCCTTTCTGAACTCAAGTCGACGCTGATTATGGATAGCTTTGCTGTAGTTTTTCATGACGTGGAAACGGTCAAATACTATGTCGGCCAACGGCAAGGACTCTCTGACAGCCTTTTGGTAGGCAGGCCCCATATCCATCGCTACGGCCTTTATTTTGCAGGCTGTATCTGGTTGCAGTTGTTTCAAAAACCTTGAAAAAACCTCGGCAGTTCGGCCTGCTTCAACCCAGATCAGATGACCGCCAACCATATCGTAGACCACCGTCATGTAGTCATGACCTTTCGCCCGGGCAACTTCATCTACACCAATATATTCCAAGCCAGTTAGCTCTGCAGGATCAAGCGTAGGGAGAGTTTCAATAAGGTATGCCCTGTCGATATTCTTGACCGTTTCCCATCGTATATCCAAATGTCTGGAAACCGCTTGAATAGACATATGCCGACATAATCCACTGATCAGTCGGCAAAATCGGTGAGTGAAACGGCACCCTTTATCAACAAAATCACACCCCTCAATGCGGCGTTCGCCCTTGTTAATATAGGCACTTCTCCGCTTTGTTGAGTAGATTTAGGATTTCAAATAGAGCATAGATTGATTATCTGGAATGGATGATTGTCTAATTTTGAGTTTGAAGTATTCGGTATCCTTGATGCCTCTGGCTCGCTTACGGATCATTCCTATACTGACATTACCAGCCTCTATCCTGGCGCTTGTGAGCTTGTGTTTGGCGTAGTTGCAGATGCCCACACAATGTTTCCGTAGGGATTTCGCGAACTTTTTTAGATAGAGCATCTGTGACTGATCTGCTATCAGGCACCAACGTTCCAGTTGCTCCGCCATCGCCTCAAATGAAGCGGCACTCCACAGCAGCTGAAGCTGTTCTTTCAAGACGTAAAGTGCATTCAGGTTGCTATTGCTCTCCAGCAACCTTTGCAGCTTGTCACTTTGTTTTTCACTCAACTTATCCGCATTTTTGAGCAACAGATAATGTGTCCCTTTCATCAACTCTTTACCACTTGGATCGGCCTTTCTGAACTCAAGTCGACGCTGATTATGGATAGCTTTGCTGTAGTTTTTCATGACGTGGAAACGGTCAAATACTATGTCGGCCAACGGCAAGGACTCTCTGACAGCCTTTTGGTAGGCAGGCCCCATATCCATCGCTACGGCCTTTATTTTGCAGGCTGTATCTGGTTGCAGTTGTTTCAAAAACCTTGAAAAAACCTCGGCAGTTCGGCCTGCTTCAACCCAGATCAGATGACCGCCAACCATATCGTAGACCACCGTCATGTAGTCATGACCTTTCGCCCGGGCAACTTCATCTACACCAATATATTCCAAGCCAGTTAGCTCTGCAGGATCAAGCGTAGGGAGAGTTTCAATAAGGTATGCCCTGTCGATATTCTTGACCGTTTCCCATCGTATATCCAAATGTCTGGAAACCGCTTGAATAGACATATGCCGACATAATCCACTGATCAGTCGGCAAAATCGGTGAGTGAAACGGCACCCTTTATCAACAAAATCACACCCCTCAATGCGGCGTTCGCCCTTGTTAATATAAACCTGCGCCAGCTCAATCTCGACCACACAAGGATACCCAAAAAGGGGGATGTCGTTTACTTGTCGGCGGACATGCTGGTTGATGCTTCCCTTCTGGCCTGTAGCAGGGTCTATAGCCCTCCTACGCGCGTCTCGGCTGCAGTGAATGACAATCTTAACACCGCCGTCATCCAGTTTAATTTCATTTACACGTTGCCCTTTGAGGCCTAAAATATGCTGCGAGATGTTGATTGTCATATACCTGCTCTATGTAAAGTTATCAGAAACCATACATATCAACAGGTTACTTGGCGGTCGGCATCTTTTTTCTACTCAACAAAGCGGAGAAGAGCCAAAATTTTCTCGTTTTGAACGCTTGCATTACCCCCTAAGACCCATCATTTCCTGCTCAGGACTCAGTAGTAATACGAATGTTTACATTCTTCTTTTGCGTGTAATCAATACCAAAATCCTAGGGCACCTGTGTCAGAACCATTCAAAGAAAGTTAACTTAAGGAAACGCAGCTAATGATTAGCCATGAAACCGGCAGCATTATTGGTTTTGTCATACTTATTTGTAGAGCGTCAACCACTTTGTCCGGTTGCGTCAACCACCTTGGCCGCTTTTGATGCGGCTGTGATCTGACGTTTATTTACGATGCTTCAGGCATATTTTTCACCTTTTTGTTTGTGGTTTTCCGCAACATTTTTTTGAGATTTTGGGCGGCTTCCCATTGTCTGTAGCTGTCGATATTCATCTCAAGAATGGTTGAGTGGTGAACAAGACGATCGATTGCTGCAACGGTCATGGCCTTATCTTGAAAAATATTGTCCCATCCGCTAAAAGGTTGATTGGCAGCAATTGCAATACTTCGGTACTCATATCGTCTGGCGATCAATTCAAAGAGCACGGATGTTTCAGATATATCCCTTTGTGCATAGGTAATATCATCGAGAATGATGAGATCAAATTTATCGAGTTTTGCGAGGGCGTTTTCGAGCATAAGTTCACGTCTGGCAGCCTGGAGTTTTTGCACCAGATCACTGGTTTGCGTATAGAGCACACGGTATCCAGCCTCTATAAGAGCATAACCTAC
This sequence comes from Kiloniella sp., assembly GCF_965205715.1. GTDB lineage: Bacteria > Pseudomonadota > Alphaproteobacteria > Kiloniellales > Kiloniellaceae > Kiloniella. Next base: position 542,772 of record NZ_CBDBHW010000006.1, read on the forward strand.
GGCGCATAGGAGATGAGTTTTTCCTCCCCCTGAATTTCCAATGGCAATCAGATTTGCTCTTGCGTCAATCCAGTCACCGGCAGACAAGGCTTCGACCTGCGCCTTTTTCACGTTAGGCAGCCGCTTGAAGTTAAAAGTGGCCAGAGTTTTTCCGCCCAGCAGGTTTGATGCGTTGAGATGGCGTTGAATGCGTCGCGTGTCCCTTTCGGCCAATTCATATTCGGCCAAAACGGCAAGGAACCTGGCTGCTGACCAGCCCTCCTTGTCGGATTGGATTGCGATATCTTGCCAGTGTTTGTGAAAGCTGGGTAATCGTAAGTCAGTTAGCATAAGAGGCAGCTTGTGCTGATCCACTTCAATGTTTGTCATGCCCGATCCTCCAACAGAGTATCAAAGACTGATAATGAAGGTTGAACCACGGGAATATCAGGAGGTAAATCCGTGTTCTTTTTTGTGATATTCAGCTTAAGTTTTTTTGCGCAAGGTAGCCTTCCTGCATTGATTTCTCTCGAAATCAGGTGCGCGACTTCGGCCTCACAAGCCTCTTCGTGCGCAAGGAAAAGTATCCCAACCATCTGACGACACGCATCTCTGCGGGACAACTTTTTCTGAAACAATGTCCAGGCCAGGGAGTACTCGGTTCTTGGAAAAATACTGTCACGATAAATAGAATTGGCGAGTGCCTGAGGTTTACGTTTGAGAGCATGAATGACGTGATGATAATTGATAACATGAATGCGGGGGCCTTTGCCGTGCCCCCGCTCACGAGAATGGCTGACGACATGAGTGCTGCCTAGATAGGCTTCTATCCGGTTATCGTAAATATGGACACGCAAGCGTTGACCAATTAGGCGAGAAGGGGCGCTATAAAAAACCTGCTTAACTAAAAAACCACTTGTTTTGGTAACTCTCGACACGACTTCAGTGTAATCTGTTGTTCGCCGAGGAGGTAACGCCTTGAGAGATTTCAACTCTGTTTGGATATCTTGGTCACGATGTTTGTTCCGTCTAGCAATCAGCTCGTCCAAAAATCGCCGATACTCATCCAAAGTGTCAAAGTCATTACTGCCACGCAAAATCAGGGCCTGCTTTATCGCAGTCTTAAGGTGACCGTGGTGAGATTCAATGGCACCGTTCTCGTGTGATTCCCCTCTGTTATTTCGACTGGCCTCCATACCGTAGTGCTCAACAAAAGCAGAATAACGTTTGGTAATGTCCTCCTTTTCCTCAACGCTCAAATTCCGAAAGGCCGCAGACAGGCTGTCGGTCCGGTGGTTTTCAGGAGCGCCCCCCAAGGACCAAAGCGCATTTTGTAAGTTCTCCGCAAGGGCTGTAAAACTCTCACCGCCAAGTACGACCCCAACATGTTCCCATCGGCTATATACCAGAACAAAATGATAGAGCCGATGCACCAAAGGATCTCCTGCAATGGTAATACTTAAGTCGGCTGCATCCGTGAAATCTGATTGGCCCATGTAACCCGGCTCAGGTGTTTGCCTGAAAATGATATCCTTTTCAGGGCCATTCAGAGCCCGCCATCCCCGAACTCGGCGCTCTAACGTGCGCTTGACACGGTCATCGGGAAAACGGAGCGGATAGAGGCTCTGTATGTGGCGCAACAAAGTAATGGGTTTGACCGAGTTGTCTTTATCCAAAATGGGAAGGATGTCCTTATCCCAGATATCTTCAAGCGGATCAGAAACTGTTCGCCCTCGCTTTATATTGCGTTGTGACGGTAAAGTCGCATCAACGTCAAATCGGCGGGCCGTGCGTTCGCTAAACCCTGCGCGGGCAGCGGCGGTTCGTTGACCATGAGTTTTTCTATCTGTCATGTAAAGTCTCAGTTGTTCATCTGTGATAAATTTATACGGCAAACAGGTTCCTCCAATTACATCTAGAGGTTCCTAATTTATCAACTCACAGCAGCTTGTAACTAACACCAAATTAAGCCTTGGCCGGTGGATCTGATTATCAAACGGGCACGCCCTTTTTAATGATCAGATCCACCGGCCAAGGTGGTTGTCGCAACCGGCCAAGGTTATTGTCGCTGAACATACTTATTGTAGATCTATGGGCAATTACCAAAATTTTCCAAAGCCATGAAAGCAGTATTGTAAAAATTTTGTGGATAGTCACCGTTGCCCTCATCCCGCTGTTCGGGTTCTCTTTTTGGTACTTCATGGGACCGCGCAAAGAGCAGCACGGGTAATCAAACGTTATTTCCTGAACTCTTCCCATCAGTAATCATACCAATACCCAATATCTTCCGAACTCTGTACTCTCTAATGAATAGACAACACAGGCTTAATCGTTGAATTCAAAAGGAAGCAAGAAATGTTTGGTTTAGAAGTCGGGGGTATTTTTGGATTACTTATCCTTATTGCGGATATTTGGGCAATCGTTAAAATTTTTCAAAGTCACGCGTCAACGGGGTCTAAAGTTCTCTGGATCGTTATCATTTTACTTCTACCTATCATCGGGTTGATCCTTTGGTACCTCATGGGACCCAAATAACTCACCTTTAAATCAATCCAATTCTAGATTTGGGGTTAGGTAAAGAATTGATAACCGCAATATTGTTGCCAAGTACTTTTGAAAAGGGCCAATTAAGGGTAAAGAGCGTCCCTCTGCCGGGTTCACTCTTTACCTGCACAAAACCACCGTGCATTTCACAAAGGCTTTTTGAAATATACAGACCCAATCCTGAGCCACCATATTGTTTACTTATAGAACTGTCCCCCTGATAGAACGCTTCCCCTATTTTCTCTTGATGTTCTCTGGAAATCCCGACCCCAAAATCTTCAATCTCGATAATTGCCATCTCCCCAGAACCCGATTTTGTGCGCAATATTACTTCGCCCCCTACGTGGGAAAATTTCACAGCATTAGACAACAAATTCAAAAGCACCTGCTTTAAAGCACGTTGATCGGCAAGAACAGGTGACAGGTTTTCTTCAAGCTGAGAAACCAAGGATATGTTCTGTTCGACAGCACGTGGGGACATCAACCTGATAACAGAAGCAGACAGCTCGTTTACATCAGTCGCTTCCCGTTCAATCCGATAACTTTTTGCCTCAATTTTTGATATATCAAGAATATCAGAAATTAAGCTCAGCAAATGCGTTCCGCTTTCATGTATATCCTCGGCATAATCACGATACTTTACCGGCACAATAGCGCCAATCCGCTCTTCTTTGAGGATATCTGAAAATCCAATAATTGCATTTAATGGCGTGCGTAATTCATGACTCATATTCGCTAAAAATTCTGACTTCGCCTTGTTGGCAGCAATGGCTTCATCTTTTGCCACGACAAGGCTCTTCTCCACCTGTAGCCGCTCTTTTTTTTCAAGCATCAAAGAAAGAAGATTTGCAACGGATTCCATGAAAGTTATTTCTTCAACCGGCCAATCTTCACTCAATGCTTTTCGTTCAACCGTTAAGATTCCCTTGAGAGTGTCCTTTTGGAAAATACCCACACTAATTGCACTATGAATATCATAACGACTGAGAAGAAAATTCTTCAGTGCGATAAGGGCATGACCACCTTCTGACTTTTTTGAAGAAGTGATTTGGTATTTGCTCAACTCCTCAATCAGTTCATCAAATACCGCCTGCGGAAGAGGGCGAATATTGGAGACATGCCCCCCTTTCGAAGACAAAAATCTGTTATGGCATGCCACACTCTCATCTCCTTCCCCCAACAACCAGATAGTTGCTTCACTTGCTTCTAACGCCTCACAGGACACAGATGTGGCGAGCTTTAAAATTCCCTCTCCCGTTTTTTCTCCGTGTAAGTTCTCCTGCACCAGCACTTTTAAAGCTTGTGCCTGCCTTTCCAATTTTTCTCTTTTAAGGGCACGAATTAAATTTTCATCAGAAAGCATAGAAATAACCCGATGGCCCCGCTTAACGATCAACCATACAAGAATAGCCACTACCACAAGGACGATAGCAATCCATGGAATGCTGTCTTGAAAGAGATTGCTTCCCTTAAGGGATAAGGACCAGTCAACAGTGCCCAAAGAAGCACCCGTTTCTCCAATCACAACAAAGCCATGTTGGAGCTCCGACGACGGGTTTGTTTCTGAGAAAGCCAGATGTCTAAGTCCTAGGTATTTCGCAAAGGGGTTAATCTTCTTAAAGTCTATGATCTTAATGAGAATAAGGTAGCCTTTTTTATTAGCTGAATCAGAAGGGATGTGTTCATAGCTATCAGGATAAATGGCACCAACAGATAGAGCGTACAACTTCCCACCATGGACAACAAAACTTCCAGAAGTTGCCGTTTCCGGTTGCCGGCGCTCCACCTGCACAAAGAGTTGGTCGACTTCTGCCATAAATGATGGCGCCACACCATCAAGAGGGAAAAACCTAGACGCACTTCTTTTGTCATTTAAAGATTGAAACAAAAGATTACGATCGCGGTTTAAGACGACAACCTCATGAAGCTGGTTCGCTTCCAGAAACGCCTGTCCAAGATGATTTCCTGCCCATTTCAAGTCCGTTTTTGTGACCAGGCTTTGAAAGCTGTCATCCCAATAGCTGTTGGCATTTGTCAAATATACAAGTTCATCCAGATCCTCATTTAAGGATCGTTCTATAAGCTCTGCATAGTTTTTTTGAATGACAACGTCTTGTTTATGTACCGCATACCAGAGAACACCCAATGTAAGTGAAATCGTTAGGCCGATAGCACAAGCTACTTGCGCATAAAGGCCATAGACCACGACGTGCCGTTTGTTACTCAAAAAATAAATTCCCACCAAAAACTTTGCGAATGATAATCTATCTTAATTAAGATTTACAAAATATTAAACATCTGATTCAAATACATTAAATTAATAATTATGGTTTGATCCAACTTCAATCCGTCCAAACCTCAGAGAACAAAACGTTATTATCAAAAACAAAACCGTGATTGATCATTATCAGTATTGCCTAGGGTACGAGCCCTTTCTACACTCGAACTTCGACATTAAGCTAATTAAGATCTTCAGATGGCCCCATCGATTAAAGAATGTTCCCATCGAGCAAAGGATGTTCCATGACTAACTCCACTGGTCCACTTTCAGGATTGCGCGTATTTGATCTCTCCCGGATTATGGCGGGTCCAAGTTGCACACAAATGCTGGGTGATATGGGAGCCGATGTCATAAAAGTTGAACGACCGGGGCAAGGTGACGACACACGCAAGTGGGGCCCTCCTTTCCTAAAAGATAAATCTGGCGAGGATACAGATGAGAGCGCCTACTACCTTTCTGCCAACAGAAATAAACGCTCAATTAGCCTGGACATCTCCCAGCCAGAAGGACAGAAGCTTGCAAGAAAGATGATCGCTAAGTGCGATATTCTGGTCGAGAACTTTAAGGTTGGAGGACTAGCGAAATACGGTCTCTCATACGAAGACCTTAAAGAAGACTTTCCCAACCTGATTTATTGCTCGATTACCGGTTTTGGCCAAACTGGTCCCTACGCCCCTCAAGCTGGATACGATTTCCTAATTCAAGGAATGGGCGGCATTATGAGCTTAACAGGCGAGCCCGACGGGCAACCTATGAAAGTCGGCGTCGCCATCGTTGACCTTATGTGTGGCATGTATGCCAGTAACGCCATTCTCGCCGCATTACATCATCGAAACAGTACAGGTCAGGGACAATTTATTGACGTTTCCCTGCTCGACACACAAATAGCCTGGCTCGCAAATCAGGGTCTTTACTACCTCACCTCTGGCGAACTTCCTCCACGCCTAGGCAACGGTCATCCCAATATTGTTCCCTACAATGTTTTTCCTTCTTCCGATGGCCACTTTATTCTCGCGATTGGTAACGACGGTCAATTCCGCAAATTTTGTGAGTTCACAAAATCTATGGAACTCTTCGAAGATCCCCGTTTCAATACCAACCAGAACCGTATTAGAAACCGCAATGAACTCACCCCATTGATGGGTGAAGTGACAAAAACGCAAACCTCGGCTTACTGGATTGAAAACCTACCACCGTTAGGAGTCCCTTGTGGTCCGGTAAACGATATGAAGGGCGTATTCTCCCACCCCCAAACGGTTGCCCGTGAAATGAAAATATCAATGCCACATTCAGAAGCAAGCGGGGGTTCTGTTGATCTTATCGGAAGTCCAATGAAATTCTCTGAAACACCCGTGGATTATCGCAAGGCTCCACCCCGAATGGGCGAACATACCAAAGATGTTTTGAGTGAATTATTAGATATAGAGCAAGAAGAGTTAAGCTCGTTGGAAAGCAGTGGTGTCATCTAATTAATTTTACCATTTGGGAAAGCTTTTAATTTGGCAAAAAAATCAACGCTAGTCGTTTGCATTAATCAGACTTCAATGACATATTGCCGCTTTAATGACTACTTATGCTGAAACGATCGCTGCTGGCCTTACAGGCCACGGGCACCTGCTAGGAATAGAGGGCCTGAGAGCGGACCAGATTTCCAATCTGCTTGACCTAGCCGATGGCTACGTTGACCAAAACAGAGCCGTTAAAAAGACCACTGATTTGCTCGAGGGTCGAACGGTTATCAATCTCTTTTTCGAGAATTCCACCAGAACCCGCACCTCATTTGAACTTGCTGCAAAGCGGTTGGGTGCGGACGTTATCAATATGACCGTGGCATCAAGCTCGATCAAAAAGGGGGAAACCCTGGTCGATACTGCCATGACGCTCAATGCCATGCACCCCGACGTTATGGTTGTCAGGCATTCGGATTCTGGAGCCGTTAAACTCCTCTCTGAAAAGGTCAATGGTTCTGTAATCAACGCTGGTGACGGAAGCCATGAGCATCCGACCCAAGCTTTATTGGATGCGCTGACTATTCGTCGTCGCAAGGGTGATCTCTACGGATTGCGGGTTGCAATCTGCGGTGATGTCGCTCACAGTCGTGTTGCCCGTTCGAACATTCATCTGCTCAATACCATGGGTGCGGAAGTCAGACTTATCGCCCCTCCCACTTTGCTACCCGCCGCCGTTGACCGCATGGGCGTGGATACCTTCCATAACATGAAAGAGGGTTTGGAAGGTTGTGACATCGTCATGATGCTCCGTCTTCAACTGGAACGTATGCAGGGTAGTTTTGTTCCCTCCATTCGCGAGTATTTCCGCTACTTCGGGCTCGACCAGGAAAAGCTGGCAATGGCCAAACCCGATGCCCTGGTCATGCACCCGGGCCCAATGAACCGCGGCGTTGAAATCGATAGTGAACTCGCTGATGATTTGGATCGTTCTCTTATTCGCACCCAGGTAGAAATGGGTGTTGCGGTCCGTATGGCATGCCTCCATGCCCTGACCCAGGGCACACTTGCAGACGGGAACAAACCATGAGCCAGCGGGATAACAAAACAAAGCGCGCCTATATCAATGCACGCATCATAGATCCTGCCAGTGATCTGGATATCAAAGGCACTTTGCTTACTGAAGGCATGCACATTGTCGATTTCGGGGAAAAACTCTTCAAAGACGGTGTTCCTGAAGACATCGAAGTTATTGACTGTGAAGGAAATTGCCTTGCGCCTGGCCTTGTCGATATGCGGGTACACCTGCGCGAACCCGGCGATGAGCATAAAGAAACTATCCTGACAGCCGGACAAGCCGCTGCAGCTGGGGGAATAACGGCAATTGCCGCCCTTCCGGATTCCAAACCAATACTGGATGACGTCTCTGGTGTGGAATACGTTGCACGACGTGCGCGTGAAGCCAAAATGGTAAAAATCTTCCCTTATGGCGCCATCACTCGCAACCTTGAGGGCAAAGAACTCACAGAGTTTGGACTGTTGTCAGAGTTTGGAGCAGTGGCTTTTACCGACTGCACCAAGGCTGTCGCCAATGCACAAACCATGCGCCGTGCACTAAGCTATGCCAAAACGTTCAACGCTCTTATTGTTCAACACCCCGAAGAACCTACTTTGGCTGGCGGCGTGATGAACGGCGGAGAAATCTCAACGCGCATGGGACTGTCAGGTATCCCTAACCACGCCGAGATCATCATGGTCGAACGCGATATGCGTCTGGTAGAAATGACGGGCAGCCGGTATCACGCCGCTCACCTATCTACTGCAGGTGCTATTGACGTCATTCGCCAGGCCAAAGCCCGTGGCTTGCCTGTTACTTGTGACACAGCTCCACATTATTTCTGCCTAAACGAAAATTCAGTTCTGGATTATCGTACCTTTGCCAAAGTATCACCCCCCTTGCGCTCTGAAACCGATCGTGAAGCGGTTTTTGCAGGCCTTGCCGACGGTACAATTGATGCGATCGCAAGTGACCACAGCCCTCACGATCAGGATTCTAAACGACTGCCCTTTGCACAGGCTGAATTTGGAATTGTCGGACTGGAAACCCTGTTTCCTCTGGCGCTACAGCTCTACCATAAAAAAGCTCTTAGCCTGATCGAAGCACTATCTTTGGTTACCAACAAACCCGCTGACATTCTCGGTCTTCAGGTTGGACGCATTTCCAAAGGAGGCGCAGCTGATCTGGTTATCTTCAATCCTGACAGCCCCTACTTTATCAACCCAGAAAAGTTCAAAAGTAAATCGAAGAACTCCCCCTTTACTGGTTTCCCAGCTCAGGGCAAAGTTTTAAGAACAGTGGTGGATGGTCGCACGATTTATGATAGAACATCTGCCTAACTAGTTTATTCAATTACCTGAGGAACAGTATCCCAATGCCAGACCCGATATCATGGAGCCATGTGGCCCCTTATTATCTGATCGCATTTTTCTGTAGCTACCTATTGGGGGCTGTTCCTTTTGGACTCGTTATCACGCGACTATTCGGTCTTGGCGATATTCGTCAAATCGGATCAGGTAATATCGGTGCAACCAACGTTCTGCGAACAGGCCGTAAAGGCTTAGCCCTCGCTACGCTAATATGCGATAGTGGTAAGGGAGCTGCTGCCGTTCTCATCGCCTCCTATTGGGGACCAGACACCGCATTGATCGCTGCTTTGGGCTCTGTCCTTGGTCATCTTTTTCCTATATGGCTTAAATTTAAAGGTGGAAAGGGTGTCGCGACCACTCTTGGTGTCGTACTCGCTCTTTCCTGGCAGGTTGGCATAGTTGCTTGCCTTGCCTGGCTTGTCACCGCCCTAACATTGAGAATTTCATCTCTGTCGGCTTTAATGGCAATGCTTGCCACCCCAATTGCAGTTTGGTTCCTGCATGCAGACCTGCAAATGGTGGAATTAACAGCCGTACTTGCCGTACTGGTATGGATTAGGCATCACGAAAACATTCGACGCCTTCTTAAGGGGCAAGAACCTAAAATCGGTAAAAAAAAATAATTTACCCTGTTATAACAAGAAATTAACATTACAACACGCCCACAGATTCAAACAAATCGAGCCTCGAACAACACCCAAGGGTTGACTAATAAGCCATTAATCTCCCAAATTGATGGCATGCTTAATCTTGTTATGCCTCCTTCAAATTTTGATGAAAAGCTCGACTGGCTACAGCTTATTCGATCAAAAAATGTCGGACCGATCACATTTTACAAATTGTTACAGCACTTCGGATCCGCCAAAGCTGCGCTTAGTGCCCTCCCTATAAAAGCAAGTACAAACGGGAAATCCAACCCTGTCTTCCCACGTAAAAAAGCAGAAGAAGAATTTGCAAGGATAGAAGCTTTTGGTGCGCAACTTGTTGCACTTGGAGAAGAGAGTTACCCCCCACTTCTCGCTCACATAGAAGATGCCCCCCCTTTGCTTCAGGTTCTAGGCAATGAAAACTTCCTAAAAAAACGCACCGTCGCCATTGTCGGTGCCCGCAATGCCTCATCAAATGGGCAAAGCCTTGCAAAAGAACTCGCTCAGGATCTCGGACGATACGGCTTCCTTGTTGCTTCGGGACTTGCAAGGGGAATTGATACGGCAGCCCATGAAGGATCTTTGAACACCGGAACAATTGCAGCAATAGCAGGTGGCCTTGATATCGTTTACCCACCCGAAAATCGTGCCCTACAAGAAGCTATTATGGAAAAGGGCGTGCTGATTTCCGAAATGCCTCTCGGCAGCAAGCCTCAGGCCCGACATTTTCCACGACGCAATCGTCTGGTCTCAGGACTAAGTCGAGGTGTTGTGGTAATAGAGGCATCCTTAAAGTCAGGATCCATGATAACGGCCCGCCTCGCCCAAGAACAGGGTCGAGAAACCATGGCCCTTCCAGGAAGCCCCCAAGATCCCAGAAGCAAAGGGGGAAATTTTCTCATCAAACAAGGCGCAACACTTGTAGAATGTGCAGAAGATATCATGGAAACACTGGAAAGACCTTTTGATCCCCCACCCCAAAAAAGGGAACCCAAAGCATCAAGCCCCACTCTATTTGAGAGCAAAACAGAGAAAAAAATTACCATAAATGCGGATGATGCTCGACTTTCTGTAAAAGAGTTGTTAGGTCCTAGCGCTGTATATGTAGATGACCTGCTCCGGCAGTGTCAGTTATCGCCGAATGAATTAAACGGTATCTTGCTGGAATTTGAGCTGGCTGGACAGATCGAGTGGCAACCGGGAAACAGGGTTGCCCTGATCTCATAAGACCTAATGTTTATACGAATTATCGGCAAGAGTTACGAAATCAGGCCTTGGGACTTTATCCTGTAGGCAACTTAAAAATATTTGACGTAGGTAGCACCTGAAACCATGAAAATTGTCGTTGTTGAATCACCTGCCAAGGCCAAAACAATCAACAAATATCTGGGAGAGGATTATCATGTCCTTGCCAGTTATGGGCATGTACGCGATCTCCCGCCAAAGGATGGATCCGTCAATCCAGACGAAGATTTTGCCATGTCCTGGCAAGTAGATAGTGGTTCAGAAAAGCGTCTGAAAGACATTATCGGGTCGCTTAAAGATGCCGACGAACTCATCCTCGCAACCGATCCGGATCGTGAGGGAGAGGCCATTTCATGGCACCTAGCAGAAGAGTTAGAGCGTAGAAAAAAATTAAAGGGTAAAACGGTCTCTCGCGTTGTCTTTAACGAGGTGACAAAAACGGCTATTCAAAAAGCCTTCTCTCAACCGAGAGAGCTCAACATGGAATTGGTTGAAGCCTACCTCGCCCGTCGTGCTCTTGATTATCTTTTTGGCTTTACACTCTCCCCAGTCCTCTGGCGCAAATTACCGGGTAGCCGTTCGGCCGGCCGTGTTCAGTCTGTGGCTCTACGCCTGATCTGTGACAGAGAATCCGAAATTGAAATTTTCAAACCCCAGGAATACTGGACGGTTGATGCAAAACTCAGTACTGCTGACGGACAAAAATATCCTGCACGCCTAACCCAATTGAACGGCAAAAAACTCGACAAGTTTGATCTCGGCGATGCAAAAGCTGCTGCTGATGCGGTTCAAGTATTGGAAGATGCGACCAGCTTCACAGTAAAAACCGTCGAGAAAAAGCAATCTCGTAGAAACCCTCATCCACCATTTACGACATCAACCCTTCAGCAAGAGGCTTCACGTAAATTAGGATTTGGCGCTTCTCGCACCATGCAAATTGCGCAGAAACTCTACGAGGGCATTGACCTCGGAGGTGAAACCGTTGGTCTGATTACCTACATGCGTACCGATGGGGTTAGCTTATCCGCAGATGCGATTGCTTCAGGCCGTGACCTAATTGCCAAACAGTATGGCAAAGACTATCTGCCTGCGAACCCACGCGTTTATAAAAGCAAAGCAAAGAATGCGCAGGAAGCACACGAAGCGATCCGCCCAACAAACCTTGAACTCTTACCAAAAGATGCTGCCAGCCACCTTACCGATGAAGCACGTAAACTCTATGAGCTTATCTGGAACCGTACTGTCGCCAGTCAGATGGAAAGTGCCATACTTGATCAAGTTGCTGTTGATATAGAAGTCGGCAGCGGAAGCGCCGTCCTGAGGGCAAATGGATCTGTTCTACGTTTTGATGGCTTCTTAAAATTATACAAAGAAGACAAAGACGATGCGAAAGATGATCAGGATGATGATCGCCGCCTGCCAAAGTTGACCGAAGGTGACATCGCCAACCGTGAAGAAATAAATCAGGAACAGCACTTCACCCAACCACCGCCGCGCTATTCTGAAGCCAGCCTGGTTAAGAAGATGGAAGAGCTTGGTATTGGCCGTCCTTCTACTTACGCCTCTATTATTCAGGTCTTACAAGACCGTGATTATGTGGTTCTCGAAAAGAAACGCTTTACCCCGGAAGATCGCGGCCGAATTGTCGTCACCTTCTTGAGAAATTTCTTCTCACGCTATGTCGAGTTTAACTTCACGGCAGACCTTGAAACACAACTCGATGATATCTCAGCGGGTTCAGTAGAGTGGAAAAAGGTTCTGCGCGGTTTTTGGGAAGCATTCCATACGGCCGTTGATGAGACCAAAGGCCTCACCATTACAGAAGTTATCGAAGCACTGGACGAGGATCTCAGTGATCACTTCTTCCCAACTCCTGAAGATGCCGATACTAAACATCCACGCGAATGTCCAACATGTGATGATGGACGACTTGGCATTAAACTAGGTAAAACAGGTGGCTTTATTGGCTGCTCCAACTACCCTGATTGTCGCTACACTCGTCAACTCTCCCTCCCGGACGGGGAAGGAGGCGAAAACGATCTCAGCCAGCCAAGAGAATTGGGCACAGATCCTGCGACTGAACTCGCGGTTACTTTGCGCAAAGGCCCTTATGGTGTTTATATCCAGCTTGGTGAACCGGTTGAAAAGAAAAAGCCGAAACGCGTTTCTATCCCAAAAGGTACCGCGATCAGCGATGTAACCTTCGAACTCGCACAGGGATTACTTTCCCTTCCCCGAGACATCGGACCTCATCCTGATGACGGGGAAATGATCATCGCCGGAATCGGACGCTTTGGCCCTTACGTCAAACATAATGCGACCTTCAAATCACTTACGAGTGATGATGACGTTCTCTTCGTTGGTCTAAATCGTGCTGTTGCTCTCATTGCTGAAGCTCCCAAAAGAGGTCCTTCTACTGCACTCCGCACCATTGGCGCTCACCCGGAAGATAGCGTCGACATAACCGTTCACTCCGGTCGTTACGGCCCTTACGTGAAGTGGAATAAAGTCAACGCGTCTATTCCAAAGGATAAGGAAGTTGAGACGATAACTCTTGAAGAAGCTATCGAAGTAATCAACAAGCAGATAGAGAAAAAGGGTCTCAAGAAAAAAGCCCCTGCCAAAAAGAAAGCGGCCGCTAAAAAGCCTGCCGCGAAGAAAACGGCAGCGAAGAAAACGGCAGCAAAAAAGACCGCTGCTAAAAAGCCTGCTGCTAAAAAAGCTGCAGCAAAAAAGACAACCACAAAAAAGGCGGCTGAAAAAGCTACTGCCGAAGAGAAATAAACGATAGGATAAGGGCGTGGCTACTGATCGCAATTCCCCGCCCTTTCCCACGAAAGAAGCGGTACTCGACTTTATAGAACAATCTCCTGGTGCCGTTGGCAAACGGGAGATTGCCAGAGCATTCAACCTGCGCGGTAACGATAAAATTCCGCTCAAGCAACTTCTAAAAGAGTTAAAAGAAGAAGGCCGCTTTGGACGGGAAGCCCGCCAAAAGAAAAACAATTTAGATGGGCGGCTACCCCCGGTTCAGGTCATCGAAATCACCAAAATCGACAGTGACGGCGAACTCATCGCGGTCCCTGCTGCTTGGGAAGAAGAACATCCCGCCCCAATGATTTATGTGCTGCCAGATCGGAAAAGTAAATTTGATCTCGTGGTCGGTGACAGAGTATTAGCCAAGCTTAAACGCCTGGATAATAAAAGTTACCAAGGCATTCCTATTCGCAAGTTAGAAGCTGCTCAGCTGAAAATTTTGGGTATTTACCAAATCACCGACGAAGGTGGTTACGTAAAACCTGTCGATAAAAAAGCTAAAAAAGATTTCATCCTTAATCCTGAATATGCCAAAGACGCCAAGCAAGGAGAGCTTGTCCTTTGTGAAATTCGCAAAGGCCGATCCAGAAAAGGCCTCAAGGAGGTCCGGGTTATTGAAACTCTGGGGGAGATTAATAGTCCGAGAGCTCTGAGCCTGGTAGCTATTCACGAAAGAGGGATACCAAACGTTTTCCCTGAAGAAGCGATACAAGAAGCCGAAGATGCCAAGAAAACGGAGCTTGGTAAACGCACAGATTTACGCGACCTGCCTCTGGTCACAATCGACGGAGCAGATGCGCGTGATTTTGACGATGCTGTCTGGGCCGAGCCTGACCCAGACAATGAAGGCGGCTGGAAAATTATCGTTGCTATTGCGGATGTCTCACACTACGTCCGCTCAAATAGCCCTCTTGATAATGAAGCACAAACACGCGGTAATTCTACCTATTTTGCAGACCGTGTCGTTCCAATGCTTCCAGAGAAACTATCCAATGGCTGGTGCTCTCTAAAACCCAATGAGGATCGCCCCTGTTTAGCCGCTCAGATGTGGATTGATGCTGACGGTGAACTGGTAAAACACAAGTTCATCCGTGGCCTTATGCGTTCTCAAGCTCGTTTGACATACGAGCAGGTGCAAGATGCTTTAAACGGCTCTCCTGACGAAACGACCTCTGAACTATTAGACACAGTCATCAAGCCCCTAAAAGGGGCCTACGACGCCATGCTGAGAGCACGTCATAAGCGGGGAACCCTCGAGCTTGAAATCCCTGAATTCCAGGTGAAAATGGATGAGCAAGGCGAAGTAACAGATATCGTCAAACGCGATCGCCTAGATAGCCACAAGCTTATCGAGGAATTCATGATCATGGCCAATGTTGCAGCGGCCATTGAACTGGAAAGCCGTCAGCTTCCTTGCATGTACCGCGTCCATGAGGCCCCCGACCCTGTAAAAATCGAAGGCCTTGCGGATAGTTTACACGGCATGGGGATAAAGTTTGCCAAGGGGCAGGTCATACGGCCAAAGGTATTAACTCAAGTCTTGGAGCGAACATCCGACTTACCTGAAGCAAAGCTTGTTAATGAGCTTATTCTTCGCGCCCAAAGCCAAGCGAGATACGACCCTACGAACCAAGGACATTTTGGCTTAGCCTTAAGTAGGTATGCCCATTTTACATCCCCTATCCGGCGCTATTCCGACTTGATGGTTCACCGCGCACTCATCAGAGGACTTAAGCTTGGTAAAGATGGCCTCACCAGTGCAGAGGAGACAAAATTCAACGATATAGCTGAGCACATCTCAGCAACGGAAAGGCGCTCTGCCGCGGCTGAGCGTGACACGGTTAACCGCTTCACGGCATCGTTTCTGTCCCACAAAATTGGTACTATTTTCCCAGGCAAGATTAACGGCGTCCATCGCGCGGGTCTTTTTATCACTCTGGATGAAACTGGGGCTGATGGTTTGGTCCCCATGAGCCACTTGCCTGATGATTATTATATCCATGATGAAAAAAACCACACCCTAACGGGACGCCGTTGGGGACGAGAATTCCATCTCGGCGAAAAAGTGATGGTTCGAATTATGGAATCTAATCCCGTTTCTGGAGGAGTTGCTCTTCGTATTGTAGAAGGTGATGATGATGAACTCGTCCCACCCAAGGGAAACAGAAGAAGCAGAACAGGCCATAAATCTCGCGGAAAGAAACCTGGAACTTCACCCAACCGAAGCTTGAACAAAAGGCCCAGGCGAAAATAACGCCCCTTTTATCTATTCCTAAACTGAAAATAATTTAGAAAGTAAGCTTGCAGTTTGATATAATTAAGAAATATGCTGCTATAATATTATTTCGGGGTCACGGGCTCGTATAAATGTAATGGTTAAATAACAACAGGAGAAAGGGTAGATGCCCTTACGCCCTATTCAGCATCTGCGCCATCTCAGCCAAAGACTTGTATTCCTTGGAGGCACAGCCTTAGGCATAATCTCGCTGAGCTCATGCTCAGTACCCTATTCACTACCCATAACCACCTACAATCCCCAAGCTGAATACGACCTGCAAACGGCTTCAGAAATATATACTGATGCCTTTGATCATATCACAGAGTATTACATTGAAGAGATTGACGTATCGCAGCTCGCCCTTGCTGCAATGGATAATTTAACAACAATTGATCCAGAACTAGAAATAATTGATAACGGCAACTCTCTTACGATTACCTATTCGGGAGAACCTATTTCCCGACATGGTTACCCATCTACTCTTGATAGTATTGCATGGGCCTGGTTAACGGCGTCAGTCATTTCAGAAGCACAAAGCCTGTCATCTGAGTTTCAAAAATCCAGCGGTGAGAAAATAAATCAAGCTGTTTTTGATGGTGTCGCAGGAGAGCTGGATAAATTTTCTCGTTATTCTCCACCCGATAAAGCTAAAATAAACAGAGATAATAGAAATGGCTTCGGAGGTTTGGGCATACGTTATGTAAAAGACCCCAAAGGAGCCCATATAATTGCCGTCATGGAAAAAACCCCCGCCGAAGCTGTTGGGTTAATGGCTGGTGATATTATCACCCGGGTTGATGGGAAAAACATCAGCCAATTATCTGAAAAAAAAATCACACGCTTAATGAAGGGCCCGGAAAACTCAAAAGTTAGAATTTCCGTTCTTCGAAAGAATAAAGCTTCAGACACGATAGAAATGGAAATAACCCGTAAAAAAATTATCGTGCAAACAGTATATTACTCATCCAAAGATGGAATTGCTTACTTTAAGATAACAAGCTTTAACAATCACACTCCTCAAAGCATGTTAGACAAAGTACGTAAGGCTCAGAAGGAGAATGGTGATAATCTCAAGGGCTACATAATCGATTTAAGAGATAACGGCGGGGGGGTTAAAAATGCTGCGGTTGTCACTGCCGATTTATTGGCTCTTCTCCGCTTTGTTGAGTAGATTTAGGATTTCAAATAGAGCATAGATTGATTATCTGGAATGGATGATTGTCTAATTTTGAGTTTGAAGTATTCGGTATCCTTGATGCCTCTGGCTCGCTTACGGATCATTCCTATACTGACATTACCAGCCTCTATCCTGGCGCTTGTGAGCTTGTGTTTGGCGTAGTTGCAGATGCCCACACAATGTTTCCGTAGGGATTTCGCGAACTTTTTTAGATAGAGCATCTGTGACTGATCTGCTATCAGGCACCAACGTTCCAGTTGCTCCGCCATCGCCTCAAATGAAGCGGCACTCCACAGCAGCTGAAGCTGTTCTTTCAAGACGTAAAGTGCATTCAGGTTGCTATTGCTCTCCAGCAACCTTTGCAGCTTGTCACTTTGTTTTTCACTCAACTTATCCGCATTTTTGAGCAACAGATAATGCGTCCCTTTCATCAACTCTTTACCACTTGGATCGGCCTTTCTGAACTCAAGTCGACGCTGATTATGGATAGCTTTGCTGTAGTTTTTCATGACGTGGAAACGGTCAAATACTATGTCGGCCAACGGCAAGGACTCTCTGACAGCCTTTTGGTAGGCAGGCCCCATATCCATCGCTACGGCCTTTATTTTGCAGGCTGTATCTGGTTGCAGTTGTTTCAAAAACCTTGAAAAAACCTCGGCAGTTCGGCCTGCTTCAACCCAGATCAGATGACCGCCAACCATATCGTAGACCACCGTCATGTAGTCATGACCTTTCGCCCGGGCAACTTCATCTACACCAATATATTCCAAGCCAGTTAGCTCTGCAGGATCAAGCGTAGGGAGAGTTTCAATAAGGTATGCCCTGTCGATATTCTTGACCGTTTCCCATCGTATATCCAAATGTCTGGAAACCGCTTGAATAGACATATGCCGACATAATCCACTGATCAGTCGGCAAAATCGGTGAGTGAAACGGCACCCTTTATCAACAAAATCACACCCCTCAATGCGGCGTTCGCCCTTGTTAATATAAACCTGCGCCAGCTCAATCTCGACCACACAAGGATACCCAAAAAGGGGGATGTCGTTTACTTGTCGGCGGACATGCTGGTTGATGCTTCCCTTCTGGCCTGTAGCAGGGTCTATAGCCCTCCTACGCGCGTCTCGGCTGCAGTGAATGACAATCTTAACACCGCCGTCATCCAGTTTAATTTCATTTACACGTTGCCCTTTGAGGCCTAAAATATGCTGCGAGATGTTGATTGTCATATACCTGCTCTATGTAAAGTTATCAGAAACCATACATATCAACAGGTTACTTGGCGGTCGGCATCTTTTTCTACTCAACAAAGCGGAGAAGAGCCGATTTATTTATATCAAGTGGCACAATCATATCGGTAAGAGGGCGACACCCTAAAAGCCATGAAATAGATATTGCGGAAAGTAGAGATGTCGGAAAAGGCTTACCTGTCATTGTTTTAATTAATGGGAACTCCGCATCCTCTTCTGAGATCCTCGCAGCTGGATTACAGGATTCTGGAAGAGCAATAGTGATTGGCAGTAATTCTTACGGCAAAGGAACGGTACAAACGCTTAATGGCTTGCCAAATGGAGCAGAATTTAGGGTAACATGGGCCCGGTTCCATGCTCCATCAGGTTACGCCATTCATAATCGGGGCATTATCCCTAATATATGCACAGCCACAGCCGCCGCAACCTCTCCAGAGAGTATCATTGCCCACCTTAAATCAGGTGCCCGACAAAAACCGCCTCTTCGTTCAACAGAAAATGAGGTAGTAGCTTTAGAAACCATCAAAGCTACTTGTCCACAAAGCACTGAATTACATGATTTAGACATTCAAATAGCAGAATCTCTCCTGTCTCAACCGAACTTGATAGACTTAGCAAAAGGCATGCCTAACTCAACAACCTCCGAACTTATTCCATAAGAGATAGCCATATAATATTTTGCTTTATCACTGACGAAATGATAATCAAAGAAAATGTCATTTCAGGGCTTGACTTAGGGGCTCAAAACGTTATGTTTCGCCCCTGTAATTATTCAATACTAGCGCGATGAGGATTTCGCAATGGCTAAGCCGGCTACACAACTAATTCGCATGGTAAGCACCGCGGACACTGGCTACTTTTATGTAGCAAAGAAAAACCCGCGCACGCTTACTGAAAAACTCGAACTTCGCAAGTACGACCCAGTCGCTCGCAAGCACGTTGTTTTCAAAGAAGCGAAAATGAAATAAGCTCTTCGAGCTTTTAATAAAAAAAGACCGCTCTAGGCGGTCTTTTTTTATGTCATAAATACACCAGAGCAACAGCCTAAAGACTGCCGATTAATAAGATTGATTATATCGTCGCAATGTGCCCAGAAGGCCCCTTACCTGATTGCTCTATACAAACACAATTCCGGCCTTTCGATTTGGCTTTGTAAAGAGCAGTATCTGCACGATCCAACAAACTGTCCGCAATCTCCATCGGATCAGATGTCGTCGCAACACCCACTGAAATTGTAATCGTAAGCGGCTCTGCTGACCCGGGAATCTCAATAGGCTTATCACCGACGCGGATTCTCAATCTCTCCGCCACAGTAAAGGCTTGTTCTGTCGTTGCACTTGGCATCACCACGACAAACTCTTCCCCACCATAACGGGCCAACATGTCAAAATCACGGAGAGCGTCGGTCACACGTTTCGCGAGGACTTTCAAGACTTCATCACCACTGGCGTGGCCAAAAGTATCATTAACATTTTTAAAGTGATCAATATCCAGCATCAACGTTGAAACAGGCTTGGCCGTTTCAGCGATTTCCATAATCGCTCTATCAAGGTGAGCGTTCATGTAGCGGCGATTAAATACACCTGTAAGTGGGTCAGTATAAGCAAGAGCAACACTCTTCTTAAGCATATCCGTTAGACGATCATGGTAACGTCGACGCTTAATCTGCGTTTTACACCGGGCGCGAAGCTCATTCGGATCAATAGGCTTGACCAGATAATCGGTCACCCCAATATCCAGGCCTTTTGCTAATTGAGAGAGATTTTCCTCTTCAAGAACCAAGAGTATGGGGACATGACGGGTTTCCTCGTGAGCCCTTAGCTGGGAACACAATCGAAGACCATCTTCATTCCCCAAGTCGAGGGCAACAATAAACAAATCATAGCTATTTTCCTGACCGAGATCTAATACAGAGCGAGAATCTCGCGCATGATCAACGCTATGGTCTAACTCAGTCAGAAAGTTAATAATTTTGCTCGCGGTCAGGTCATTCGTTTCCGCCAAAAGGATCTTGGCATTTGCAATTTCTTCTTCATCGTCTGGCTCGTTAGAGCCAATCGATGCAAAGCGAGACGAAGCCTCCTGACGAACACGAAGCTCGTCTGTCATCATTTTCAAACGAACGAGAGAACGAACACGGGCAAACAAAGCAACATCATTTAACGGTTTGGTCAAAAAGTCATCGGCCCCGACCTCTAATCCACGGACACGATCACTAACCTCACTTAATGCCGTAACCATCACAACAGGAATATGACGCATCTTGGGATTACTTTTGAGACGACTACAGACCTCGTAACCATCCATCCCCGGCATCATAACATCCAACAGGATAATATCGGGCATTTCTTGAGCGGCAATATCAAGTGCGGATTGACCATCTGAAGCCGTTATTACTTCAAAATATTCTGCCATGAGTTTAGCTTCGAGAAGCCGAACGTTAGCAGGTATATCGTCTACGACCAGTATCCTTGCCGCCATGGATGTCGCACTCTTTCAATAAGTTTTAAGGCAATTCTATTTTAAAAACCGCTCAACAGTCTCTAAGAATTTCGTTACAGAAATTGGTTTGGGAATATAGGCTTCGCAGCCGCCTTCTCGGATTTTCTCTTCGTCACCCTTCATGGCAAAAGCAGTTACCGCAATGACGGGAATCGCACGAAGATTATCATCCTCTTTAAGCCATTTCGTAACCTCAAGCCCTGATACTTCCGGTAATTGAATATCCATTAAAATTAGATCTGGCTTATGTGTTCGCGCAATAGAAAGCGCTTCCATACCATCCTTGGATTGAAGAATGTTGTATCCTTGAGCTTCCAGTAAATCATGGAAAAGCTTCATATTCAGTTCGTTATCTTCGACAACAAGAACGGTTTTTTCGCTATTAGCCTTCATAAATGAATCCTGCCGATGCCTTCTGAAAAACACATAGGGCCCTATGTGTTTCATAAAATGTCTCAGATAGTTAACCATAAAACACTGAAACAATACCCTTGAATGTCACACTACTCAACTTTAGTTAACATAAGGTAACGGAAATATTGATTAAATTTATATATAAGACAAAATTTTCTGCCAATGTTTCTAAGAATATTAGTAAATTAACTAGTTATTTTAATTTAATTTTCAAATACGACTAAAACAACCATACATCATGTGAAGTCGCATATAAGAACAAATTATTGCACGTAGCAGAACAAAAAGGATATAAAAAGGGAACATTTATTTATTGCGACAAACCATGCCCTCACTTTGCAGAGACTGCTTTAACTGGCAAAAAGAAATTCCAGCTCAAGAGCAGCAACCTAAGCGCTGCCCTCATTGTCATTCCCCTCGCATTTTAAGTCACCCAGAACTTGATACCTTAACCATGGCACACATTGACTGCGATGCTTTTTATGCAAGTGTTGAAAAGCGCGATAACCCAGATCTTCGTGACAAACCTGTTATTATCGGTGGCGGACAACGAGGTGTCGTTTCAACCGCATGTTACCTCGCACGCCTTTATGGTGTAAAATCAGCCATGCCCATGTATAAAGCACTGCAAGCTTGCCCCAAAGCCGTGGTCGTGAAACCAAATATGAGCAAGTACAAAGAGGCTGGCCTCAAAGTTAGATCCATGATGCAAGATCTCACACCACTCGTAGAGCCCCTATCCATTGATGAAGCATTTCTGGACCTCTCAGGAACTCAAACACTACACGGTCACTGCGCCGCAATAACTCTCGCCAAATTGATAAAAAAAATCGAAGAAGAGGTTGGAATATCTGCTTCGGTTGGCTTGAGCTACAATAAATCGATGGCAAAGATAGCCTCTGATTTAGACAAACCACGCGGTTTTTCAATTCTTGGAAAAAGTGATACTCAAGAGTTCTTAAAAGAACAACCGGTACGCCTAATTTGGGGAGTTGGTTCAAGTCTGGAAAAAAGCTTGCATCGCGATGGCTTACGTCAAATCAAGGACCTGCTCCCCTATAGTGAAGATGAACTCATGCAGCGTTACGGTCTGATGGGGAAACGGCTATATCACTTTATTCGCGGTGAAGACGGGCGCTCAGTACAGCCCGTATCACCGACAAAAAGCATATCAAATGAAACGACGTTTAATCAGGACATCGGCGACTTTGACAAACTTTCCGAAATTCTCTGGAATCTCAGCGAAAATGTTTCTTCCAACTTAAAAAAGAAAAAATACGCTGCAAGAACAATAAATCTTAAGCTAAAGACAGCGGATTTCAAACAGATATCACGCAGTCGTAAATCCTTCTCCCCAACACAATTAGCCGAAGAAATATACCAAACGACCTTACCCCTCTTGAAAGAACTGTGCACGGGCCAAAGGTTCAGATTGATTGGAGTGGGTGGAAGCGACTTGGTTTCAGATGAACAGGCAGATCCAAAAGATTTTCTCGACCCCCAAAAAGAGAAAAGAAAAAAAATTGAAAACGCCCTCGACGCGGTACGTAACAAACTAGGTCAAGACAGCATCGTAAAAGGACGCTCTTACAAGGGTCCTGAAAAAAAATCCTAACTAAAGTCTAATCACAAGAAAGAGTAACTTTCTCTTATTCACAAATCGGTGCTTTCGTTGCCTCAAATTCAACCAAGTCTCCAGCGACTACAAATTCTCCAAAATCGAGCTCAATCTCAGTAACAACTCCATTTTCATACAGTAGAAGCGACTGCTCTTGAACCGGAACGGAGCTCACAGCATCCTGTTCGTAAAACCCTAAAAAAACTCGCCAGGCCTTGAGTCCTGCCATTTCAGGAAGACTACTTTGCCCTTCTACAGGAAGAATAACGGCCGAAACATTAAAAGCTTTCAGCTCAGTCGTCCCATCAAATACAGGGTAGCTGATTGACATCTTGCCACTTTGTGCTGCTTGAATGATCTCTGATAAAAAAGCCGTTGGAAATAGAGCTCCTTTCAACTCTGCCTTGCCCTGCTCCGGTGCTGTAATTTCCACGGCGACTAAGTTATTCTCATCATTACGCAAGGCTCTGCCTATGTAGCTAGACACCCCCGATATACTATCGTTTTGATGCACAGCAAATCGGTATCTGGAACCATCCTGAGCTTCCCACGTACTAAACCGAAGCTCCATTCTCACAGTTTGGCCACTACTATATGCCACATCCATGTCTAATTCGTTTTTGACAACCCACCCCTTACAATCTCCGGTCCAATCGTAAGTGATATGACCGCTCATTGCATTTATCGCCCCACGATCAGAGGCCTTAAGCCCTAAACTGTAGACGGCTTTGTGGGGTAATAAATCAATACCAGCAGGTGCCGCATAGACTTCCCTTACTGTAGATAGAATAAGCGTAATAAAAGTCACAAAGATCACTGCCATGTATATATGGGGTGATAAATAATCTTGTGTCCGTCTATTTTTAATCATTGGCAATCTCATTCCGAACAATCACAAATTTAACGCCTATGCATGGCATCATTCTCTTCACACAAACACAACACCTTGTGTAAATTATGACATAAAATATTCGACAAAATGGCTTTAATGGAAAACCGTTACCTAACTCAGACCCAACACAAACGATCTGCTGCAAAGACACAAAAAGACGAAATGCATTTTTTGCCGCCCCCCACCGTTATGGTCCCTATAGTCTAAGAACATTTTGCAGATTGATAGTGAGCGTGACGTTAACCCCATCTTTTTGAGTTAAGTCGCAGCAAGTATGCTTCATTTTTTCCTTATGAATGGAGTAGCTTAATGTCCTCAGTTGATCAAAAATTATCGCCTACAGAAATTCAGTGGCTGTCTCATACGCGTATCTGTGATCAGAGTGGACTTGGGATGAAAGCTTATGCCGAGGCCCACGATCTTGATCTGAAGGATTTTTACCACCATAAAGGTGAACTGGTTAAGAAAGGTCTTTTTGCTGTTACAGGTGTGGATGAAAATTTGCATCGGGTTTTATCTGGTTCAGAAGATATCCCAGTACGACTGCATTGCCTGGTTATCTTGCGCAACGGGCTTGAAGTTAACTGGCCTGTGTCGGGCCGGACATCAGATCTGACATCCATTGTTAATGCCCTTGAAGGTGTCTGATGCGCCGACCTTCGGATGCTTTGCCTGTTATTTATCTTTGCGCGAAGCCTGTGGATTTTCGCAAAGGGATAAATGGCTTGTCCATTCTTGTAGATGATATCCTGAGCCTTGACCCATTTTCAGGTCATCTCTTTGTTTTCAGCAATCGCCTAAGCAACAAGATAAAAATGTTGTATTGGGAAAAGAACGGATTTTGTATGTGGCAGAAGAGCCTTGAAAAGGATCTATTTTCATGGCCTGTTCATTTGAGCAAAGGAGCCCTGATTGAGCTCAATGGCAGGCAACTGAACTGGCTTCTGGATGGTGTTGATCTTCGCCATGTGAACGAGCATAAATCTGTGAATTACTCGGCAATATATTAAATATTTATAGTACTTTATACTATTTTGGTGAGTATAAATTTGCTATACTCCGGCTATGTCAAAAGCGCACTCCAACCTCCTGGAAAGTAATGAAGAATTGCGGGTATTAAACCGTGGGCTTCATGCGCGTATTGATATTCTTGAAGAGCAAAACAGGTTGTTGCGGCATCAACAGTTTGCCCCCTCCAGTGAGAAGTCAGTCCCTGAACAACAGGGCCATTTGTTTGATGAAGCTGAGGAAACGGCTGAGGATGGCACCGAGACAGAAGACGACATTGGGGAAATTGCAGTTCCAGCTCACACTCGTAAAAAAGGTGGGCGCCGTTCTTTGTCTGAAGACTTGCCTCGTGTCCGGATTGAGCACGATATCCCAGAAGAACAAAAGCTTTGCGCCTGCGGGTGCGGCCTCATGTCCAGGATCGGGGAAGAAGTCACCGAGCAGCTTGATATAATTCCCGCTAAAATACAGGTGTTACAGCATGTGCGCTTCAAGTACGCCTGTAAATCATGCGAAGAAGGCGTAACAATTGCACCTCTGCCGCCACAACCCATACCAAAAAGCATCGCATCCCCAGGGTTGCTGGCTTACATCGTAACGGGAAAGTATGTGGATGGCCTGCCCCTCTACCGTATGGTACCTGTTCTGAACCGCTCCGGGATTGAGTTTAACCGGACATTACTCTCCCGGTGGGTGATCAAATGTGGCGATCTGGTTCAGCCCCTGATCAATCTGTTTACTGATCACCTTTTAAACTACGATATCATTGCTATGGATGAGACCGGGGTTCAGGTGCTGAAAGAACCAGGGAAAAAGCCTCAAAGCAAATCCTACATGTGGGGACAAAAAGGTGGGCCTCCGGATCAGCCGGTCATTCTATTCCACTACGATCCATCCAGGGGAGAGCACGTGGCAAAGGGATTGCTGGAAGATTACACCGGTTATCTTGTCAGTGACGGGTATCAGGTCTATCTGAATGTGACATCCGACAGCACAATCGTTGGGGTTGGCTGCATGGCTCACGTTAGACGCAAGTTCAATGATGTCATCAAGGCACTAGAGAAATCCAAAAAGCGAAAACCTGGTCTCGCCGACCATGCTATGAAAGCGATCAGGAGCTTATACCGTATAGAGAAACTGGCCAAAGACATGAGCAATCACGAACGTCAGAGATTGCGTGAGGAAAAGGCCAAACCAATCCTTGAAGACTTGAGAGAGTGGATCACCAAAGTTATATCGACGACCCCGCCGACATCGTTACTTGGTAAGGCTTTGCACTATATCGACAAGCAGTGGCCGAGGCTCATTCGCTACCTTGATGATGGCCGTCTACCAATTGATAACAATGAAATGGAGCGCGTAATCAAACCATTTGTTATAGGAAGAAAAAATTGGTTGTTTTCAAACTCCCAGAACGGGGCAAAGGCCAGTGCAAATCTCTACGGCATAGTGGAGACGGCTAAGGCTAACGGCATCGAGCCATATTCTTACCTACGACATATTTTTACTGAGTTACCAAAGGCTCAAACCGTCGAAGACTTCGAAGCTTTGCTACCCTGGAACGTCGACAGAATGTTCAGCGACAATAACCTTGGCCGGTTGCGACAACCACCTTGGCCGGTGGATCTGATCATTAAAAAGGGCGTGCCCGTTTGATAATCAGATCCACCGGCCAAGGCTTAATTTGGTGTTAGTTACAAGCTGCTGTGAGTTGATAAATTAGGAACCTCTAGATGTAATTGGAGGAACCTGTTTGCCGTATAAATTTATCACAGATGAACAACTGAGACTTTACATGACAGATAGAAAAACTCATGGTCAACGAACCGCCGCTGCCCGCGCAGGGTTTAGCGAACGCACGGCCCGCCGATTTGACGTTGATGCGACTTTACCGTCACAACGCAATATAAAGCGAGGGCGAACAGTTTCTGATCCGCTTGAAGATATCTGGGATAAGGACATCCTTCCCATTTTGGATAAAGACAACTCGGTCAAACCCATTACTTTGTTGCGCCACATACAGAGCCTCTATCCGCTCCGTTTTCCCGATGACCGTGTCAAGCGCACGTTAGAGCGCCGAGTTCGGGGATGGCGGGCTCTGAATGGCCCTGAAAAGGATATCATTTTCAGGCAAACACCTGAGCCGGGTTACATGGGCCAATCAGATTTCACGGATGCAGCCGACTTAAGTATTACCATTGCAGGAGATCCTTTGGTGCATCGGCTCTATCATTTTGTTCTGGTATATAGCCGATGGGAACATGTTGGGGTCGTACTTGGCGGTGAGAGTTTTACAGCCCTTGCGGAGAACTTACAAAATGCGCTTTGGTCCTTGGGGGGCGCTCCTGAAAACCACCGGACCGACAGCCTGTCTGCGGCCTTTCGGAATTTGAGCGTTGAGGAAAAGGAGGACATTACCAAACGTTATTCTGCTTTTGTTGAGCACTACGGTATGGAGGCCAGTCGAAATAACAGAGGGGAATCACACGAGAACGGTGCCATTGAATCTCACCACGGTCACCTTAAGACTGCGATAAAGCAGGCCCTGATTTTGCGTGGCAGTAATGACTTTGACACTTTGGATGAGTATCGGCGATTTTTGGACGAGCTGATTGCTAGACGGAACAAACATCGTGACCAAGATATCCAAACAGAGTTGAAATCTCTCAAGGCGTTACCTCCTCGGCGAACAACAGATTACACTGAAGTCGTGTCGAGAGTTACCAAAACAAGTGGTTTTTTAGTTAAGCAGGTTTTTTATAGCGCCCCTTCTCGCCTAATTGGTCAACGCTTGCGTGTCCATATTTACGATAACCGGATAGAAGCCTATCTAGGCAGCACTCATGTCGTCAGCCATTCTCGTGAGCGGGGGCACGGCAAAGGCCCCCGCATTCATGTTATCAATTATCATCACGTCATTCATGCTCTCAAACGTAAACCTCAGGCACTCGCCAATTCTATTTATCGTGACAGTATTTTTCCAAGAACCGAGTACTCCCTGGCCTGGACATTGTTTCAGAAAAAGTTGTCCCGCAGAGATGCGTGTCGTCAGATGGTTGGGATACTTTTCCTTGCGCACGAAGAGGCTTGTGAGGCCGAAGTCGCGCACCTGATTTCGAGAGAAATCAATGCAGGAAGGCTACCTTGCGCAAAAAAACTTAAGCTGAATATCACAAAAAAGAACACGGATTTACCTCCTGATATTCCCGTGGTTCAACCTTCATTATCAGTCTTTGATACTCTGTTGGAGGATCGGGCATGACAAACATTGAAGTGGATCAGCACAAGCTGCCTCTTATGCTAACTGACTTACGATTACCCAGCTTTCACAAACACTGGCAAGATATCGCAATCCAATCCGACAAGGAGGGCTGGTCAGCAGCCAGGTTCCTTGCCGTTTTGGCCGAATATGAATTGGCCGAAAGGGACACGCGACGCATTCAACGCCATCTCAACGCATCAAACCTGCTGGGCGGAAAAACTCTGGCCACTTTTAACTTCAAGCGGCTGCCTAACGTGAAAAAGGCGCAGGTCGAAGCCTTGTCTGCCGGTGACTGGATTGACGCAAGAGCAAATCTGATTGCCATTGGAAATTCAGGGGGAGGAAAAACTCATCTCCTATGCGCCGTAGGTTATGCTCTTATAGAGGCTGGATACCGTGTGCTCTATACGCAAACCAGTGATCTGGTGCAAAAACTCCAGGCTGCCAGACGTGAACTTATGCTCGAAAACGCCCTCGCAAAACTCGATAAATTTGATCTCATCATTCTCGATGATATTACCTATGCACAAAGGGATATATCTGAAACATCCGTGCTCTTTGAATTGATCGCCAGACGATATGAGTACCGAAGTATTGCAATTGCTGCCAATCAACCTTTTAGCGGATGGGACAATATTTTTCAAGATAAGGCCATGACCGTTGCAGCAATCGATCGTCTTGTTCACCACTCAACCATTCTTGAGATGAATATCGACAGCTACAGACAATGGGAAGCCGCCCAAAATCTCAAAAAAATGTTGCGGAAAACCACAAACAAAAAGGTGAAAAATATGCCTGAAGCATCGTAAATAAACGTCAGATCACAGCCGCATCAAAAGCGGCCAAGGTGGTTGACGCAACCGGACAAAGTGGTTGACGCTCTACAACAGAAACAACGTAACACCTTTCATCAGGCAAAAGAACCTGTAGTTAACGTCACGCTCACGATTGATACTATCACTCCACAAGCACTAGCTCGTTTTATGTTTAAAAACAAACCATTATAAAATGAGCCATTCTTGGCACTCAAATTGCATATTTCATTCCGTTATCGACAACAGTGATGGTGGTCAATGTGACATATACGGATGCTTTTAACGAACTAGAGCCCCTCTATACAGGGTCTTTTGAGAAAGATGATGAAGTCAAAATATCGGCGGACAGAGATAGCCTGATGTTTCGACTCAGACGTATAGCTTACACCAGTCCAAACGACAGTAAGCGTTTCACAGACAAACAAGTTCTGGAATTACTAGAGGCTGCTGCCCTTGCAGAACAAACCCTCTCAGAACAGCATGAGCGTATTCGTTATCTAGAAACTCTCTCCATCACAGATGAGTTGACAGGGCTTTTAAATCGTAGAGGGTTTCAAAAAGAACTGGATCGCACACTAAACCGAGCCGAAAGAAATGGCGATCAAGGCGTTCTTGTGATTTGCGACATGAATCACTTTAAATCCATAAACGATACCTATGGCCACCTGGCTGGAGATAACGTTCTTAAAGAAGTCGCAAACAAATTACAAAGCCATTGCCGGAAAAGTGACTACGTTGCTCGCCTAAGCGGGGACGAATTTGCTGTCCTCATGCCGAACACTCCGCCCACCAAAGTCTCAGCTATTGTTGGCAAACTTAACAAGGTACTTAACCTACTTGTTGTTCGATGGGGAAAGCATGAAATTCCGGTTTCAGTAAGCGTAGGCCATGAAGAATACACAGCCTCCAGCACAGCAAACCAACTGCTCCATCAAGCAGATAAGGCTATGTACCATAGCAAGGGCAGCAAGCTAACCAGCCCAGGTTCAAAAAACATCTATTTAGAAGGGAGTTCTTTCTAAGATCACACATACTCGTTTCTAACAACTGGCTCCTAACCATAATGACAACGAGTATAGCTCGATGTGTTCTTAACCAAGATAGAACCAAGACACCTTCACAAAAAAACAGCCTCGGCAATTCAGCGAGGCTGTTTTTTTGTCTTGAAACCATAACCTAGCCGAGGGAAGTAACTTGTCCGCTTCTCTCAAGCGTTAACCATCAAATCCAACCGGGCTGACACCATCTGCCAGATAATCAACATCATTGAAAAGCTCCGCAGTCTGACCGTCAAAGATCACTTCCTCAACAGCAAGGTGATCTGTTTGCGCTTCAACAGCAGCAATTTCTTGTGAGTAAGCAGAAACAGCATTGGGATCTACGCCACCCAATTGGGCATCCTCTGAAAAGTAACTAACAGAACTTTCAAGATCAGATACTTCTGCAATATCAATTTGATCTACGGGAGAAAGAGGCTCAAGCATCGTGTCTGCAACTTCAAAATCAACATAGTCTTCACACACCCCACCTTGCATGATTCTGATCAGGGCACAGTCTTGCTGTGCAACGGCAGAGATGCCGTGGTCAGTAAGAGTTTTACCACTAAAGAAATAGCTTGCAACATCAACAGCCAGGGATGCAACGCCGACTGCAGGAGGCAAAGCGCAGCCCGATAGCGTTAATGCGAATGTAGAAGCGATGAGAATTCGCCGCATGGTATCCCCCCAAGAATAACCTTTAACCTGCTAGAATCATGAGTCATTTGAGCTCTCAAAGCAAGTAATAATATGGTTAAACATAAAATTTTATCTAAATTTTCCACCAGAGAGGGAGGAGGATCTTTCTTCTCCAACTGTGGCGAGTCAAAACCGCCCTGCAATAATTGCAGAACGGTCTTGGTTTTAAATTACATATAGAGAAGCCCCGATACAGGACATCCATTAAGTAATGAAAGACTTATTCAGTGTCTTCCAGGGGTAAATCCAACTTAATGTGCAACTCACGAAGACGCTCTTCATCAACTTCAGCAGGCGCTTTCATCAGTAGATCTTCTGCCTTACCGTTCATTGGGAAGGCAATGACCTCACGGATATTTGGCTCATCAGCAAGCATCATGACCATACGGTCGACACCAGGGGCTGAACCACCATGCGGAGGAGCGCCAAACTTAAAGGCTGACAACATGCCGCCAAAGCTTTCTTCAACATCGTCGTTGCTATAACCGGCAACTTCGAAAGCTTTGTACATGATATCTGCGCGGTGGTTACGAATAGCACCAGATGAAAGCTCAATACCATTACAAACGATATCGTACTGATAAGCATTAATCGTCAAAGGATCTTCGTTTTCAAGTGCTTCCATTCCACCCTGCGGCATAGAGAATGGGTTGTGACTGAAATCAATTTTCCCAGTAGTTTCATCAAGCTCGTACATTGGAAAATCAACAATCCAGCAGAATTTGAAGACTTTATTGTCCAGAAGGTCGAGATCGGTCCCAAGTTTGTTGCGAACCTGACCTGCGAACTTCGCTGCAGCAAGCTCTTTATCACATGCAAAGAATACCGCATCGCCGTTATTAAGGCCTGCAATCTCTTTAATCTGTGCCAAACGCTCTTCATCAAGGTTTTTGGCAATTGGTCCTTTTGGCACACCTTCTTTATCAAAGATGACATAGCCAAGACCAGCAGCGCCCTCTTTACGCGCCCAGTCGTTAAACTTGTCAAAGAAGCTACGTGGGTTCCCGGCGGTACCCGGAGCTGGGATAGCACGAACGACAGAACCTCCCTCAATTGCACGAGCAAAAATACCGAAGGTAGAACCACGGAAGGCTTCAGTTACATCATTAATGATAATCGGGTTACGCAGATCTGGCTTATCTGAACCATATTTGGCCATAGCTTCTGCGTAAGGGATGCGCGTGAACGGATAAGGTGAAACTTCACGGCCATCGGCAAATTCTTCAAATACACCATGAAGAACAGGCTCAATCGCGTTAAAGACATCATCCTGTGTCACATAGCTCATTTCAAAATCGAGCTGATAAAACTCACCAGGAGAACGATCTGCACGACTATCTTCATCACGGAAACAAGGCGCAACTTGGAAATAGCGATCAACACCACCAACCATCAACAGCTGCTTAAACATCTGAGGGGCTTGTGGCAAAGCATAGAACTTACCAGGATGAATACGACTTGGGACCAAGAAATCACGTGCACCTTCTGGGCTTGAGGCCGTTAAGATAGGTGTCTGAATCTCCATAAAGTCTTGTTCAATCATACGACGGCGAAGAGAAGAGATCACGCCAGAACGAAGTTTGAGCTTCTTGACCATTTTTTCGCGGCGCAGATCCAGGTAGCGATAACGCAAGCGTGTATCTTCACCGGCATCTTCATCGGAGTTTACTTGAAGGGGAAGAACTTCTGCACGTGACTGGATCTCAAGATCACGCACCCGAACTTCGATCTCACCTGTTGGAAGTGATGGATTAATCGTTTCAGCAGTACGACTAACAACTTCACCCGTTACAGTGATAACTGATTCGACCCGCGTATCTTCTAGCTTTTGAAAGAGCGGGCTAGAAACATCAACCACACACTGCGTAATACCAAAACTGTCACGCAAATCTACAAATAGAAGCTGCCCGTGATCACGTTTACGGTGGACCCAACCAGATAGGCGAACTTCCTGACCTTCGTCTGAAAGGCGTAGTTCAGCACATTTATGGGAACGATACGGATGCATAGTTTTTCCTTTGGCATTTTAGCGATCTAGATTTGGCAAGAATGCGTAGTTTACAATCTAAAAAGGCAAGAGCCAGAGCTCAAAAATTTATTGCCTAACAGATTGAATCGTACACTTTGCCAAAACCATCAAATATTCCGTTGGAAAAAGGCATCCAAACGCCCTTTTGTCAAGGTTTAGAGCCCCAAGTTTGACCAAAGTAATGGAAAAAATATTCTCAGAGGCCATTTTGGATAAATTTTTAAGGAAATTACAGGATTTCCATATTGCTCTTTCTAAGCGGGGATGAGCCACGTATAGTCCCGCCATGACATTGATTACATCTAGTACAGAACTATCAGATCTCTGCCAGGAATTGGCCAAATCTGACGTCGTAACTGTTGATACAGAATTCCTTCGTGAATCGACCTATTGGCCGAAGCTGTGCCTTGTCCAGGTTGCTGATGCCAATCACTACGCAGCGATTGACGTCCTGGCACCAGATATTGACCTCACACCGCTTTTTGAACTGATGAAAAAGCCAGATGTCTTGAAGGTTTTCCATTCCGCGCGTCAGGATCTGGAAATATTTCACCTGCTTATGGACGAAGTTCCCTACCCCTTATTTGATACTCAAGTAGCAGCAATGGTTTGTGGGTTCGGAGATTCTATTGGTTACGATAACCTCGCTCGCCGACTGGTAAATGTTGAAATAGACAAATCAGCGCGTTTCGCGGATTGGTCTCGTCGCCCACTAACACCCAAACAAATTTCCTACGCTTTATCTGATGTTACTCACCTACGGGACATCTATGCAAAATTGCGTGAGCAAATTGACAAAAGCGGCCGAGCACATTGGCTCAACGAGGAAATGGCGATCCTGGAAAGCTCAGAGACCTATAGGCAAGACCCAGAGACATCATGGCTAAGATTAAAAACGCGTTCAAATGACCGGCACTATTTGGCTATCTTAAAAGAGCTGGCTGCTTGGCGTGAAATCGAAGCACAGCGCCGGGATACCCCAAGAGGGCGAGTCATAAAAGACGAGCAACTTTACGACATAGCCTCTAACAGGCCAACAAACCCAAAAGAGCTCTCTAAAACCCGTGGCGTATCTGTCGACATGGCAGATGGCCGCCTGGGTAAAGAGATATTGGCTGCCGTAAAAAAAGCGATGGATCTGCCCAGAAAGGATTGCCCTGCCCCCAAGGAGCGTACAATCCCCAACAACGGGCTAGCTGCCATTATTGATTTGCTGCGAGTACTGTTAAAGCAATCATGTGACGAGTTTGACGTTGCACAAAAACTGATTGCAAATAGCAGTGACTTGGAAAAGATTGCCGCAGACGATAACGCAGATGTTAAAGCCTTATCTGGGTGGCGTCGCGAAGTATTCGGGGAAAAGGCTCTCCGCCTTAAGAAGGGGCTCATTGCCCTCAGCATCAAGAATGGCAAACTTGTCGTGGAGGATCTCGATTAATTTCCAGCTGATTGTTCCAACTCAGTATTTATTGAGCTTTATGGCTGGATTGTTCCTCATGTCCGGAACGATGACCTTGGCTGAAACCAAGTCGACTTCTGCGCCTTTATTGGGCTTCCCTGTTGTTTGTGACACAGCAACGGATTGTTTTATACAGCACTACTTTGATTACGACCCGGGCCCTGGTGCCCTTGATCATACATGTGGCATTCTCACATACAATGGGCACAAAGGCATCGACATCCGTGTCAGCTCCCCGAAATGGAAAGAAACAGGGTACCCAGTAGTTTCAGCCGCCAGTGGCAAAGTTGAAGTTATTCAGGATGGTATCTCTGATCGCGCATTAAATCAGGAAGAAGTTAAATTTTTAAGTGGCGCCCCGCCAAAACGTAGTAACTCCGTGGTTATTAACCACGGCAACGGCTGGCGCACACTTTATGGTCATTTGAGGCAGGGAAGCGTGATTGTCAAGCCTGGGCAAGAAGTTTCAAGAGGATCGGTACTCGGTTTGGTCGGCTTATCAGGCTCTACAAGCTTTCCACACTTACATTTCCACCTTTCATATAAGCATGAGACCATAGATCCCTTTACCGGCATGAAAGGAAATGAGGGTTGTGATACTGCTGCAAATGGTAGGTCTTACTGGTCAGCCGACGCTAACGCTAAATTAGGATACAGAAAAGGCGGGGTGCTTAAAACTGGATTTTCAGATCACCACCCCAGCTTTGATGAACTTGAAACCAGCGACATAGACATTGAAACCTACAAGCCTGGCACGAGAGAAATCTACTTTTGGGTTAACCTCTGGGGAATACGCGAAGGAGATCAAGAGGAGCTCCGCATCCTGTCACCAGATGGTGATGTATACAAACGCAACAATCGAGTAAGCAACAGCACTGTAGAAGGGTTAAGAACCTTCTACTATGGCCAAGACATCTCCCTCCCTTCTGGTACATATCTGGTAAATTACAAACTTCGAAGAAGAGCGACAAAAAACCTTTCTGAAGTTATCATTAACGTTGATGCCACCATGGAAATACTTCCCCAGAAGCAACAATTCACCTCACCCGAAAACTAAACGCGCTCCCCTTCTTCGAACGACTTCAATACAAAGTATTAGCGAAGACGCTTAAGTCGTGGCGTAGCGCGCTTATCCTTCAGTGCTGCTCCCCGACCTGATAAAGAAGGATTTGTCATAAAGTAATTATGTGCTGAGAAATTATCTTCACATAACTCATCCCTAAGGTAACTTCCATCAGAACTCAGATTCCAGGATTGGGCCGTATCATTTAGTGTCGCAATCATAACCTGTTCCAACACTTGCTGATGTACCGTCGGATTTTCAATTGGAACAAAACTCTCAACACGTCGGTCAAGATTTCGAGGCATCCAATCCGCAGAAGAAATAAAGACTTTGTTTTCACGTGATGGAATGGAATGACCATCGCCAAAAACTACAATTCGGCCATGTTCCAGATATCGCCCGACGATACTTTTCACACGAATGTTCTCTGACAGTCCTGGAACTCCGGGACGTAGACAGCAGATACCTCTTACCACCAAGTCGATGGAAACTCCCGCCTGAGAGGCTTTATAGAGATGATCGATGACTTCCCGATCAACAAGCGCGTTCATTTTAGCCCATATCGTGGCTGGTTTACCTTCCCTGGCGAGTTCGGTTTCCTGGTTGATATGGCTGAGCAGCCGCTCTCTAAAAGTCAGCGGCGCATACTCAATTTTTTCCATCGGAAGAGGTTTTGCGTAACCTGTGATGTAATTGAATAGTTTTGCCGTATCCCGGCAAAGCGCGGGATCAATACTAAAGAAGGATAGATCTGTGTATACCTTGGCTGTAATGGGATGATAATTCCCCGTGCCATAGTGAACATACGACTTCAACTTCTTACCTTCACGGCGTACTACGAGAGACAGCTTCGCGTGTGTTTTTAGCTGTATAAAGCCATAAATCACCTGAACGCCAGCTCGCTCCATATTGCGCGCCCAGCGAATGTTTCTTTCTTCATCAAAACGGGCTTTAAGCTCAACCAAAGCCGTAACGGTTTTCCCTCGTTCAGCAGCTTCAATCAGTGCCTTTACAATCGGAGAATCTTCGCTGGTGCGATAAAGTGTCTGTTTGATTGAAACAACAGCAGGATCACTCGCGGCTTGGCGGATGAACTGGACAACAACATCAAAACTTTCATAAGGATGGTGAACCAGCAAATCCTTTTCGCGTATTGCCGCAAAACAATCACCACCAAACTCACGAATGCGCTCAGGAAAGCGAGGAGTATAGGGCTGAAAGACTAGGTCGGGGCGATCCTTAATGATCAGCTTACGGGTATCGACTAAACCAAGCAGGCCTTCGAGAACAAACACACGTCCCTGATCCACATCGAGTTCACGGGTGACAAAAGAACGTAAGTTGTCCGACATCTTAGCATCAATCGAAAGACGGATACAGCTCCCTCTCCGACGTCGTTTCAAAGCGCTTTCAAAAACTCTGACAAGATCTTCCGCTTCTTCTTCAATCTCAATATCACTGTCTCGTAACAAGCGGAAATGGCCGACGCTTTTCACCTTAAACCCCGGAAATAATTGGGATATATGTAGGCGAATAATCTGCTCCAGACGGATAAACCTGTGATGATCACCCGGCAAGCGAACAAAGCGATCAAGCTGGTGTGGCATCGCAATCAAGCCGTTAATAAACTTGTCTTCAATTTCGTCTTCCAACTCCAAAACCATGCAAAAACCATGATTAGGGACGAAGGGAAAAGGGTGTGCAGGATCGATGGCAATTGGGGTGAGAATTGGAAAAATTTGATCTTGGAAATACTCGGACAACCATTCTTCGTCTTCCTGACTAAGATCGGTTCTCTTCAGAAGATCAAATCCCGTCTCACCAAGTTCACGGCTCAAACTGGACCATATTTCCTGTTGCCGATGCATCAACAACTCAGCTTTCTCATCGATCGCCTTAAGCTGTCTTTCCGGAGACAAGCCGTCTTGGCTTCGACTGCTCACGCCCGCATTAACCTGCCCCATAAGTCCGGCTACACGTACCATATAG
The DNA here is from genome assembly GCF_965205715.1 of Kiloniella sp. Classification (GTDB taxonomy): domain Bacteria; phylum Pseudomonadota; class Alphaproteobacteria; order Kiloniellales; family Kiloniellaceae; genus Kiloniella. The sequence goes on from NZ_CBDBHW010000006.1 coordinate 579,652, forward strand.
AATTCATCAAGATTTCCAGATGAAATCGACAAGAACCTTAAGCGCTCAAGCAGGGGATGGGTTGGATTATCAGCTTCCTCAAGTACTCGCTCGTTAAATGCAATCCAGGAAAGTTCCCTGTTGATAAAACGATTAGGGGAATCTTCCGCTATTGATAAGACTTCTGTTTTATCTTTTTCGCTATTCCCTATTGAAATATCTTGAGCAACCTTAGCAGGCATAAATTTCTCCACGTAATTGAACTTTAAGAGTAATATATAAAAAGAATGAAAATATATATAAGTGTGATCTCTGTTTCTTTAGTATAGTGCATGCTTCCCATAAGACTAGATACAAATATTGCTGTGATTTGAAATGAAAACAATTTTTATTGCGCGCCATGCGACGACTAAACCAGCGAAAAAAAATCAAGACGATTCAGATCGCCCCCTTACATTAAAAGGACAAGACGAAGCTCAATGGCTTGGGCAAGCTATTAGTAAAATTTCAAGCCCATCGCAAATTGTGACCTCCTCAGCCACACGCGCTCAGGAAACATCCCAATTTGTAGAAGAAAACCTCGCATCAAGAATACTTATAGAAACCACGCCCGAATTGTACCTAGCACCTTCTCAACTGATCTTAAAATTTTTGAAAAACCGGCCTGATACAACAGAGACTGTCGCTTTGGTTGGACATAATCCTGGCTTGAGTCAATTTTTACTTGATATCAGTGGTATTGAATCCAATCCAGAGGCCGTTAAACGGATCTACCGTGGCCTGCCCCCTGCTGGTCTTGCCATTCTCGAGTGCCAAGCAGACAGTTGGTCTGATTTATCACGTGACAACACTGTTTTAATGAGACTTCTCCACCCAGGTGAATAAGCAGCGTTACTCTTGGGTAGATATTTTGTGTAGGATTGCCTTGGCGAATGGGATGGTTATTTCGCGCTGAGATGCGAGTGAAGCGTGATCCAAGTTAGAGACAATTTCACGCGCGGCTTCAAAGGATCGATCCAACCTAAGAACCAGAAATCTTAAGACCTCTTTGCTAATTGTAAGCTGGCGATCATAAAACAATTTCACCAACAGAGCTTCAAAGAGAAAATCGTCCGGAGATCCCATCTCAAATGAGGGAACTGCCGATAATCGAGAAGCAAGATCTGGTAGAGAGATCGCCCATCTGGATGGGGCTTCCTGCCCGGTAAAGAGAATGGTGCCGCTTTCTTCTCTCACATAATTATAGAGATGAAAAAGCTTGCGCTGTAACTCAGAGGAGCCGAGGAGTTCACTTGCAATGTCATCGACGATACAGTTTTTTTGTAAACTCAACAGCTCGTCTGGATCACTTTTTAACAAGTCCGCTGCAGCGATTGAAATAGCCGCGCTTTCGTTTTGCCAAACATGAGCAAGATGGGTTTTTCCGCAGCCGGAAGGGCCATAAAATGCCAAGGCATGCCCCGGCCAGTCAGGCCAGCGGTCAATCCATGCAACAGCCACCTCATTGCACGGTGCAATAAGGAAATCTTCACGACCAAGCGCTGGGCGATGCCCAAGATCAAGAGGTAGCTGGGAACTATCCATTTACAAAACGACTGTCTTAATTTCAGTTTCTTAAGGTTTTAAGAATCCCCGGACTTACCATCCTGGGATCCTACGGGGCGATTGATACCATAATAATACCGACTGTCCATATATTCACTTAGAGCAAATCGTACACCAACGCCAATTACAGCTGCGACAGGTAAGGCAAGTAACATTCCGACAAACCCAAACAACGCTCCCCCAGCTAGCAGACCAAAAATTACCCACACTGGGTGGAGGCCAATTTTCTCTCCTACCAACTTAGGCGTGAGAACATTACCCTCTAAAATCTGCCCTACAAAAAAGACAGCCGCGACAATTGCAATTGGCCCCCAGCTATCAAACTGAAAAAAAGCAAGTCCTACCGAAAGAACCAAACCGATGCCGGATCCCACAAAAGGTATGAACGATAAAAGGCCAGCGATCATGCCCAGCACCAAGCCAAACTTAAGTCCTGCCAAGCTCAGACCAATGGCATAAAACCCTCCCAACACCAAGCAAACTGTACCCTGCCCACGAATAAAACCTGCAAGCGTATCATCTACTTCTTTTGCTAATCGGCGAATAGTCTCTAATTGAGGACGCGGCAGCCAATTATCCACACGGGCGACAATTTTATCCCAATCTCTCAAAAGGTAAAAAGTAACCACAGGTGTGATCACAAGTAGAGACATTAAATTTGCAAAGGCGACCCCGCCATCGACAAGACCACCAGCGAGTTGAGAAAGCCATTTAGCAGTTGTCTTCAAGCTATCACCCAGAGCTTGCTTTAAGCTAACCAGGCTCTCCCCATCGACACGGTTTTCTATAACCGCAAGGATCTTACTTACCTGTCCTCGAACAGCCTCAACCAATATAGGAAGGCTTTCAATAAGATCCAGGACCTGTCCAACAAGTGCAGGGACCAGTAAAACAAGGGCTAGAACCAGTGTCAGAATGAAGATAACGGTGACCAGCGTTGTAGCAAGGGTACGAGACAGCCCCATCTCCTCAAGTTTGTCACAAACCGGATCGAGAAAATAAGCTATTGCCATACCTGCCACAAAGGGCAGAAGGACCGAACGTAAGAAATAAACCGATACTAAAAAGAAAACTAACCCGATTAACCAAAATCGTATCTGTCGTTCCGCTGTCATCGTTCCCCCTAGATATAAAAAACCTTACCCCTGATTAAACCATGAGTTTATTCCGGAGCAACAACTTCTTTTTTTCCGCCCAAATCAATTTCTTGCGCAGGAACGGCAACTTCATCAACAATTGTTTCAGATGGATTAATCACCGTTTGATCCTGAGCAGGTAAAGCCAGGCTTGAAGATGATGCCGGCCGATTCAACAATCGTAATTCCCAGTTACTATTTTCATTAAGCGACATGGCTAAATCTTTTTGTGCGAGCGCAAGAGAGAGTTGACGTTCATCCCCTGAGAAATAGATATCCAAATCCACCTGATTACGATTAATGGAACGTGTATTTAAACGATTTATCGCAGGCACCCCTTGAAGACGATTATTGATCAGCACCCAATCCTGCAGTCCAGTGATCGGAACTTGAACGAGAATCCACCGCTCAACGCCAAACTGAAGCAAGTTAGCTTGCTTCCAATCCTGTTGAAGAGAACGGTTAAGAGATATAGCCCCCCGCTCCAACATTTGTAATGTTGATTCTTCTGCTGTTTTAACAAGTTTTTGGCGATAAGTTCTACCATCCCCAAATTTTCCTGTGCGTACGGCCGTTAAATTTGCTGAAGCTCCATCGGAGGCGATATCTGCAACGGAAAGAAAAACGTCATTGCTTCCATACTTGGATGCCAGGCTCCATAGACCGCTATCCCCGGCCAACGCGCCCTTGGCGTTCACAGAACTAATATCTTCCAAATCGCCTAATGGCATGGTCAAAGGAACCAAACCGTTGGTGGTTCCAAGGTTTCCCCAGGCCGCACGCCATTGGTTAGATTCGCTCCAAAGAGAGGCTTCTCCCCCCTCTTTTTGAATAGGCAGAACCAAAACCGGTTTGCTTATTAATTCAGCTAAAGCTGCACCAGTATTTCGAAAATAGCCCCGAGTCTGCGATTCTTTAAATCGTACCGTCATTTTGGCAATATAACGAACGGATGATGATCGTTCAGAAGACAACGAGATATCGAGAACATAGCCTAAAGCATCCGTTGCATTCAAAAGCGGTACTTTTGCATGGTCCTGCTGAGGGACAACCCTCTCGATTAAAGCTCTAAAAGCTCTTTGATACCCTTGACTTAACGCAAGTTTCTTTGCGTCTGTAGCGGACTCTGCTGTCGCATCAATTGGTATATCCTTTACGGTATATACGTGATTTTCTGCGTGGGCAGGTGTCACCAACTGCTGCCCGACCAGAGCAAAAAAAGCGACAAGAAGTGCTGTTCTATAGAAAAAGCGGCGAAACCGCATTGCAAACCATCCCGGATTAAGTATCTTCCCAAGTTATAGAGCCTGACGCCAAAGGCGTAAGGTAATGCCTGAACCTGATAATAACCCTGAACTGTGACCTTTATGAGGATCATTACAAGATCATCATATAAATTACAGGGCAATTAACCGGCCAGAAATGATCCGGGATTATTATCAGGTTCAGACACTTGAGTACATTAATACTCGAAGTTACAGGAGGATACCATAAGTACCATCCCTAATAATCCTGAGTCCTTGAGTTACAAGGATGCTGGAGTTGATATCGATGCAGGAAATGCATTGGTAGAGGCAATTAAGCCACTTGCAAAATCAACGACTCGTTCAGGCACCATGGCTGGTCTAGGTGGCTTTGGCGCTTTTTTTGATCCCAGAGCTGCTGGTTTCACAGATCCGCTGTTGATCGCCTGTAACGATGGTGTCGGCACAAAGCTTAAAGTCGCGATCGAAGCAAACAAGCACGACACCGTTGGTATCGACCTCGTCGCCATGTGCGTCAACGATCTCGTTGTCCAGGGCGGAGAGCCCCTATTCTTCCTCGATTACTATGCCACCGGCAAACTCAGCGTTGAAGCTGGTCGCGATATCATAGCAGGCATTGCCGAAGGTTGTGTTCAATCGGCTTGTGCTTTGATCGGTGGTGAAACAGCTGAGATGCCAGGCATGTACAGCGACAACGATTATGACCTCGCAGGGTTCTCAGTTGGCGCAGTCGAACGAGGACAGGCTCTTACTGGCGATCTGGTAAAAGACGGTGATGTTGTCCTGGGTCTTGCCTCAAGCGGTCCCCACTCCAACGGGTATTCTCTTATTCGTAAGATCGTTGAAATCTCTGGTCTAGCCTACAGTGACCCAGCGCCTTTCCAGGAAGGTGCAACACTGGGCGAAGCTCTGCTGACACCAACACGGATTTACGTAAAAAGCTGTCTCGAAGCGATCCGCGCCTTTGGCCCTCACGGCGAAGGCGTTAAAGCTTTTGCCCATATCACTGGCGGCGGTTTTACCGAAAATCTTCCTCGCGTATTACCCGAAGGCCTAGGTGTAACTATCGATGGCATAGCTTGGCCTGTCCCGCCTGTATTCAGCTGGATTAGAAAAGTAGGTGGCATTGATCCGCATGAAATGATGCGCACCTTTAACTGCGGTATCGGCATGGCCGTCGTAGTTGCTGCTGACAAAGTTGAAGCTGTAACAGCTATTCTCGAAGGGCAAGGAGAAACAGTTGTTTCTCTTGGAACTATCGAAGCCCGCGCAGAGGGTGAAGAAGCCGTTCAAATCGAAAGGCTCGCTGAAACGTGGCCCGCTTAAAAGTTGGCGTACTGATTTCTGGCAGGGGAAGTAATCTGCAGGCATTGCTCGATGCCGCCGCAGATCCATCTTTTCCTGCAGAGATCGTTTTGGTTGCCTCTAACGTACCCGACGTGGCCGGGCTTGACCGGGCTGAAAAAGCAGGCGTTGCGACAGCAACTGTAAACCATCGCGATTATGAAAGCCGGGCAAGCTTTGATAGTGCAATTACGCAAACGCTAGAAAACGCTGGCGTTGAATTCGTTTGCCTTGCCGGTTTTATGCGTCTTGTCACCAAAGAGTTTGTTGAGCACTGGCACAATCGGATGATCAACATTCACCCCGCCCTGCTCCCTCTTTTCCCTGGCCTTGATACCCATCAACGCGCCCTGGATGAAGGATGTAAACTCCATGGCTGTACCGTGCACTACATCCGCCACGAAATGGACAGCGGACCTATCGTGGGCCAAGCTGCTGTACCTGTCCTCTCAGGCGATACCGAAAGCAGCCTCGCCGCCCGTGTCCTCACCGCCGAGCATAAGCTCTATCCTGAATGTCTAAAACTGATTGCTGAAGGTAAGGTGACGATAGAGGGCAATAAACTGACCTCGCCAGTTAGTTTCCCAGAAATCGGGATGATTTGTAATCCTTGAGTTTAAACTTGCCGTACCATGAAATAATCTTAAAAGGCGCCTTTTTCTAAGGCGCTTTTTTTATGTCTTAAACTTTTTAAGAAGAGGAAGGAGAAAAAAATAATACGCAATTCGCACTGCTTCCCTTGATAAGAGCTCGATTGATTTTAAGATTCTCAAAAACATACTAAAGATAACCCAAATGCCTAAAACAGCCGCAATGACCCGCATTATTAATAGAACCACATTCGGAGCAGCAAGTCCGTCAAACATGTAGGGAAGATTAACTGTTACAAGTAATACTACAATATATACCCCCAAATACAGCAGAAGCCTCAAACTCCCTTTCCAAATATCAACTAGCTTTTCTTTTGCCGCCTTTTTTTCTTCCGGAGGTTCGTTTCTTTTTGATTTGACCGTCCCCCTACGTTCAACCAACGCTGGCATCATCATATCAGCAGAATAAAACTTCCTGCTAAAAGTCGTATAGTCTGTTAGCCAATCAAATTTCTCATCGATTAATTCTATTAATTCCCTTGTTACTTCTCTTTTGAAAAATGGAAGTCGATCTTCAGGATGGACCAACTTTTCTTCAAGGTATTCGAAAATAGAAGCTTCAAGAGCTGTCATTGCCTCAGCATCGATAAAGACCGGGTCTTTTAATATTCGAGCAAATTTAGCTTTATCTGTTTCAAAGGGTGTTGAAGTAGAAAGTTGTGCAATAAGCCCATTTACAGTTTCCCAGTCAATAGCGAGAAACTGTGCTTCCTTTCCATCATCAAAATCACCCTCAGAGGATTGTTCGAAATCAGTAATTTCCCCCACCACCATGGTACTATCACGATTAGAACCATCCTCATCTTTATGAGAGGTAAACTGTTCGGTATATTCGCTATCATCGAGAAAATAGTTGTTTCGAGCGAGATAGACTAGATGCTCATAGGCTTCCCGTAATTCTTGAAATTTTTGCAACTCTTGTGACTGGTCTATTTTCTTTAAGCGCCGCGCATATGCACGCTTTATATCTTTGACCTCAGATGGGACTTGAGTAAACCCAAGAATATTATATGGCCACCCCAGATCACTTTCATTGCACATAGGCATTCTCAAACTGGTCCAGGGCTATTGATAACTGCTCGCACATTTTATCAATCTCGGTAAGATTTTGCTGCTGTAAAATTGCCTCAAATTCAACGAGCATTTCCTGGATTGGCTCTCTATCTTCCAGCCTTGCCATGGCATAACATTGCTCAATCCTGTTCTTAATGTGAATGTTTTTAGCTGCTTCTCTAGGATGTACTTTCAAATGCCTCAAACTCTGGAGAGTCGCCGATATTTCTTTATCAGTAATTTCCCCAACCAAATTCTTAATGAGGAGATTAGAAGTTTTACCTGTCGACAAAACGGTTGCATCTACTTCCAAAAGACCCGAGACATCATAGGTAAAACGAATAGAAATAGCTTCATGTTCTTTTCGATTTACAGGAATAGGAACAGATAACTTCCCCAAAGGAATGTTGGACGCAACTATAGGCGCTTCCCCCTGATACACATCGACTTGAACAAACTCCTGACCGAGTTCAACAGCAGATACTATTTCTTCACGAGAAACAGGTACCACAGTATTCCGTTCTAGAATCGGAAGAAAATAACCTGCTTGAAAACTATTCCCCACAGCTCTCGCGGTCTCTATGCCAAGTGTAAAGGCACTAACGTCTGTCATCACCACGTCTTCCAGGGCCTTGTCATTACCAATTAGCCCGGCTTGGCACGCAACCCCCATTACAACCACGTGGTCAGGGTCAAGGTGTGAATCTGGAAGTCGGCGTAGTTGTTTACCCACAATTGAACGTATAACAGGCATTCTCGTTGCTCCGCCAACAAGAACCACCCTATCAATCTCTTCAACAGAAAGGCGCGCATCATAAAGAGCACGCTCTACGGGGCGCCTTAAACGCGTTAGAATATTTGTCGTAATCTCTTCAAAATCTGCTCGGGTAATTTCCGTCTTTAGATCTTGTTTGCCAATTTTGCTATCAACAACAACTGATTGTTTGCTCGAAAGCCCAAGCTTAACCTGTTCGGCAATTTTCAAAAGTGCAGACTTCGCTCCTTTTTCTTGTACTGGCTTACTTAATTTCGTCTCCAGATGACTTGCGAGAGAGTTTGTAAAATCTTCTCCTCCCAAATAAGCATCCCCAGCCGTTGCCCTGACTTCCATCACACCTTCGAATGATTCAAGTATTGATACGTCAAACGTCCCGCCGCCGAGATCGAAGACCAAAAAAGTGCTTTCAGCGTCAAGGTCTTGCAGCCCGTACGCCAGTGCTGCAGCTGTGGGTTCATTGATCAAGCGCAAGGGATTTAATCCAGCCATCTTACCCGCAGCCTTAACGGCTTTGCGTTGAATTTCGTTAAAATAGGCAGGTACAGAAATCACAACATCTGTAATGGCGTGACCAAGATAAGTTTCTGCATCATTTTTGAGCGAGCGTAATACGATGGCAGACAATTCGGGGGCAGAAAATTGCTTTTTCCCAAGTTTATATTTCTTTTCAGCTCCCATGGTTCTTTTAAACACTGAAGCACAGTGATCAGGATACGTTACCAATACGAGCCTTGGCTGCCTCGCCGCTTATAAGGGTATCCCCATCAAGACTGACAACAGAAGGAGTTAGCACTTTGCCCAAGCTGTTAGGTATCAGCTTAGGTACCGCATCCTCATACACAGCTATTAATGAATGTGTCGTCCCGAGATCGATACCAATATAAGCCATTTAAACCCCCTACAAAAACTTATCCGGGAAAAAGATAAACGCTGTTCTAACAAATGACACTATTAAACTCGTAGAAATTATAATTAACAGCTATGAATGAACTCATACGCAAATTTTAAGAAAATAAATATTCTAGAGTTAGAACCTATCAATAACCACCACGCCACTTGGAGATGTGTTTGACATCTCCATGAGGACATCCGCTCCCTCTTTAAGATCAATGGTTCGATCGATAAGCTTTTCAGGGACCAGCTCACCCTTAATGATCATGTCGAGCATCTGTCCATATTTATGGCCTTGCATGCCGTGGCTTCCGTAGATGTCCAATTCCCGGCCAATTACTAAGTTCATCGGGATTTTCATGTCTTTATGATCACCCGCAGCAAGGCCTATTTGTACGTGTCGACCTCTTTTACCCAAACAAGCAATGGAGTTATATGCCGTGATAGGAGAACCCAAAGCATCCAAAGACACATGGGCACCGCCATTGGTAAGTGACGTAATCGCTTCGACGACATCGTCGACTTTACGGGCATTTATAACCTGGTCAGCACCAAGTGACTTTGCTTGGGCCAGAGTGTCATCGTTAACGTCAATCGCAATCACTCTTGCCCCAAAGGCCTTAGCAATCATGAGCGCGCTTTGGCCAACACCACCGCAGCCATGAACCGCGACCCATTGGCCGGGAGCAACACCGCCCCGGTTCACCACCCCCCGAAAAGCCGTCATAAAGCGGCAACCTAGGCTTGCTGCCACTGTGTGGGTTATCTGTTCAGGCAGTTTTACGAGGTTAACATCCGCGTATTCTACTGCCAGATATTGGGCAAAAGCGCCCCAACCGGTAAAGCCTGGCTGGAAGTCGTCATCGCAAATGTGCTCATTACCATTTTTGCAAGTAGGACAAACACCGCACCCACAACTAAAAGGCACAATAACTTCGTCCCCTTTATTCCAGCTCCGAACACCCTGCCCCACAGCAACAATGGTCCCAGAGCATTCGTGGCCGGGAACATGTGGAAAGCTCGTTATACCCCCGTCATGACCAACCCAACCATGCCAATCACTACGGCATACCCCGTTGGCTTTGACTTCGATAACAACACCGCCAACAGGTGGTTCTGGATCGTTCAGGTTACCTACTTTGATATCACCATTGAATTTTTCATAAAAAGCAGCACGCATTGTTCTTCTTCGGTTTTTTTCAAATAAATGGGCGGGAATTATAGTAAGCCTAGCTTGACATATTTTACTTTGAAAACAAAAACCTGAAATAATATCGGCATTTATTTGGGCACCGCATCTCTCCGTTAGAAGAGAACTCCCTTGAAAACGCGCTGTTGTCTGATAAAGTCGCCTCGAGTTTGGCCTCTGGCCAAGATATTATATAATCGTGGGACAGAGGAATTTATCACCATGACGAATGAAGAGTTAACGGTTGAACGTCAGCTTGGCTGGGAAAGATTCACCAAAGTATCAACATACTCCGTAGTAATCATTATGGCGATTCTCGGACTAATGGCCGCAACTCTCGTTTAATTTAACGAATGAGTTTAGCGCAAAAGGAGGCTTTTCAACCTCCTTTTTTTACCCGATTTTTGATCAGTTTAACCCCTGATAACGTTGTCCAGGGCGTTAAATAGCCGCTCTATATCGCTTCTATTATTGTAGAGATATGGCGATACTCGCAATCCAGTGCCACGCTCACTGACAAAGACGTTTTCTACCGCGAGCCTTTTTTGCACGTTTTCCGGCCTGCCCTCAGGAAAATTGATGCCAATGATGTGCCCAATCCGATTATTTTTCCCCGGTACGATCCAGCCCCTCTCCTCGGCTTGTTCGGCCACTAAATCTGTCAGTGGTGTTAGCTCCCTTTGAATATTGCCGGGCCCCCACTCATTGACCTGCTGCAAAGACTTCAAGGCCAAGGACTGCAGGATAAAGTTATTACGCCCGCCCATATCATAACGCTGAGATCCCTCTTTTGCAGAATAGATGCCCGAAACAGGATCCCGATCAAGGCAATTAAATGTAGAGTGTTCTATGGCCTTTCCGAGCTGCTGCTTTGGCGCGGCATATAAAAAAGCCGAGCCGATTGGACTAAGAAGCCACTTATATCCAGATGCGATCAAGAAATCAGGCTTAATGGCACCAATGTCCAGCTCCATGGCGCCAACCACCTGGGTCGCATCAATAACAAAGGCAGCACCGACTTGGCGGCAGCGCTCTCCGATGGCAACAAGATCGAGCTTGCTACCATCCATCCAATGACAAGGTGGTAGAGTTACAATCCCGGTTTGATCGGTAATGGCTTCGATCACCCATGGGGTCCAGTTATAATCATCTGGCCGGGCAACCTCTTTTATTACCCCACCTTGATCGGTGGCGAGCCTTTCCCAAGCGATAACATTAGATGGATATTGACCTTCAATAAGCACAATATTCTGCCCCTTTTCCAAGGGCAGATTGGCCGCGGCCGTGGCCACACCATATGCCGTCGAAGGGACCAGCGCGATATCCGTTCCCTTTGCCCCAATTAGCCCGGCGAAAAGGTTACGCAATTCATCCGAGTTCCTGTTCCAGAATTCTGGATCGAGGGTCCAGGGATGGGACTTGATTGCAATGCCCGCCTCTCCCCCGTCCTTAGCGGCAAGAGTGTGTGGTGACTGTGCCGCGCAATTCAGGTAAGTGACATCAGATGGGATATCAAAAAGAGATCGTACGTTTTCAAACATGTCAGCCCCAGTAAATCTGAAATTATCCTGATATATTAGGATAGAAGAATAAGAACTGTAGGATGATCAGAAAAAGCGCGTGAGTACACAAAATTATTGTATCGATACAGATTGAAAGCAGACAATCTGGAAACGAAAAAGGGGAAGCCGAAGCTTCCCCTTTAAACTCAGATAATCCGCATTAAGATCGTCTGGGATTATTAGCCAACGAGTTCAGCGTCGGAGAAGAAGTATTTGATTTCTTCTGCAGCTGTTTCTGGAGCATCTGAACCGTGAACTGAGTTTTCACCGATTGAAAGAGCGAACTCTTTACGGATTGTACCTTCAGCAGCTTCAGCAGGGTTAGTTGCACCCATAACTTCGCGGTTTTTAGCAATAGCGTCTTCGCCTTCGAGAACCTGAACAACAACTGGCTCAGAGATCATGAAGTCAACGAGTTCGCCAAAGAAAGGACGTTCGCTGTGTACAGCGTAGAAACCTTCAGCCTGTGCACGGCTCATGTGGATACGCTTGGAAGCAACGATGCGCAGACCAGCTTCTTCGAACTTGGCGATAACTTTACCAGTCAGGTTACGCTTGGTGGCATCTGGCTTGATGATAGAGAAAGTACGTTCAAGAGCCATGTCAGGCACTCCTACAATATATAAAAGATTGGAATTCGTTTGGCGGCCTTATACAGCCAGAGCGCCCTTGGGGCAACTCTATTTACATGACATCTTTGCTTTGGCTGCCATGCGTATAAAGCATCCACAAAAAATTGTTGTAAACATTAGAGAAAATCGATCAAACAACTATTTTCTGTACTCTTCTTAACAATCCCTAAAAAAAACCCTTACCTCTTCGGCGCTTCAGTGATATGAAGCGGCCATGCTACATATTAAAAATCTTTCTTATCGCATCGTAGGTCGCCCAATCTTTGACGGCGCCTCTGCAACGGTACACAACAATGACAAAGTTGGTTTTGTTGGTCGTAACGGTACTGGTAAAACGACCCTTTTGAAGATTATTTCAGGTGAAATTCCTTCAGAATCCGGGGATATTAACGTTCCCAATAAAACCAAAATGGGCAAGGTCGCTCAGGAAGCTCCATCAGGGGACGTAAACCTCGTTGATACAGTTCTTGCTGCGGATACAGAGCGTGCAGCCCTAATGGAAGAAGCTGAGACCACAACAGACCCAACCCGGATTGCCGAAGTTCACGAACGCCTGGTCGATATAAAAGCCGATACAGCGCCAAGTCGAGCCGCACGTATTCTCGCGGGACTGGGCTTCAACGAACAAGCCCAGCAAGAGCCCTGCTCATCCCTTTCCGGCGGTTGGCGGATGCGTGTGGCTTTGGCCAGTTTGCTCTTTGTCGAACCAGACTTTCTATTGCTTGATGAGCCAACCAACCATCTGGATCTCGAAGCGACGATTTGGTTAGAAGGTTATCTGAAAAATTACCCGGGAACCCTTCTTCTGGTCTCGCACGACAGGGCTCTATTGAATAATGTAGCCAATAAGATTATTCATTTGGAAGACCAGCAACTGATCTCCTACACAGGTAACTATGATCAGTTCGAACAAGTTCGTCGGGAACGCCTTGAACATCAGGCAGCTCAACACGCCAAACAACAAGAACAGCGTAAACACATCCAGAGCTTTATTGACCGTTTTAAAGCCAAAGCCTCCAAGGCCAAGCAGGCTCAATCACGGGTAAAAATGCTGGAACGTATGAAACCAATTGCTGCGGTTTCTGAAGATAGCACCCTGGCTTTCGATTTTCCCTCCCCACAAGAACTTGCACCACCACTCATTAATCTTGATCGCGTTGATATTGGTTATGAGCCAGGTAAATCAATCTTGAAACAGCTCGATCTTCGTATCGATATGGAAGATAGAATTGCACTGTTGGGCGCAAACGGTAACGGTAAATCAACCCTTGTAAAACTACTTGCTGGCCGTCTCGATCCCCAGGATGGGCAACTTTATAAATCATCAAAACTAAAGGTCGGCTATTTTGCACAGGATCAAGCTGAAGAACTTGATCTTGAAGCCACGCCTTATACTCTGATGTCTCGCCTGATGAAGCCCGGTACACCTGAGTCAAAAGTTCGAGCTCAACTCGGTCGTTTTGGCTTTGGTGTAAACCACGTTTCAACCAAGGTTGGAAAACTGTCCGGTGGAGAGAAGGCACGATTGTTATTTGCCCTTTCAACCCGGGATGCTCCTCATATTCTTCTCATGGATGAACCGACCAACCACTTGGATGTCGATTCACGTGAAGCTCTCATTCAAGCTATGAACACCTTTGAAGGTGCAATTATCCTGGTCTCGCACGATCCGCACTTGATCGAACTGACTGCAGATCGGTTCTGGCTGGTTGCTGATGGTACTGTGCAACCCTACGAGGGTGATCTTGAAGACTACAAAAGACTTTTGATGGAACAACGCCGTAAAGAACGGCAAAAAACGCGTAAACAAAACGATGACAAAGCTGCTGGAGATGAAGCTCCTCGCGCCAAAAGCATCAGTAAAAAAGAAAAACGACGCTTGGCTGCTGAGGCACGTGCTTCTGGCGGGGACCTCAAAAAGGCTGTTCGTCTTGCAGAACAAAAGATGGAAAAGTTTCAAGCTAAAAAAGACAAACTTGAAGCCGAACTTGCTAATCCATCACTTTATGAAGGCGATAACAGCAAGCAACTGGAACTCACCAGAGACATCGGCAAGGTCGATAAAGAGTTAGCTAAAGCCGAAGCCCAGTGGCTTGAAGCCCAGGAAAAGCTCGAAAAAGCAGGATAAACCAACAGATACTGCTGAAATTTAATTCGACGGTGATCGCTGTAGGTCTCCATCAAGATATTTAGGGATGAGTTGTTCAGTCAATTCATCCCTTTTTTCTGCAATAGCATTCCAAACCGCATCTTTGGTTTCAGAATGTTCACTTGAAAACTTGTGACTGAAAATCAGAAAATAATCTTTGGTTACTAGCGGTTTCAATAGCTTGACGACACCGTTTAATTTATTTTTCCTCAGGTAAGCATCCGCAACAACCTCTTGATCTGCGACAGCTACGACCCTAGAGCTGCGCAACTTCGCAAAGTTGTTTGAAGTAGATTTTGCCTCTTCTACGATTACGCCCTTTTTCCTCAAGTCTGCGACGATTGAATAACCAGCATTTGCACCAATCGCTCCTCTAAGATTTTCAAAAATCTCACCATTCCAGTTGAGATCTGATCCCTGATTTTTATAAAGAACATACGACAGGACGGCTAAACGCCGTTCACTGTCTGGCGTCTCTCCAATCATGGGATAAACCCCAAATTGTTGCCGCTCAGGTTTAAAGGAAAAAATGAATGCTGCATCCAGGCGGTTGGCCTTTAGCTCGTGTAAAACCCGTCGACCAGGCAACCTGACAAACTCGATATCAAACTCTAATTCATCTGCAATAATCTTAATAATATCAACGGAAAGACCTGGCGGGGTAGCTGGAAGGGGACCGACCTCCAAGAAGTGTGGGTAAGATGAATTCTCGTTGTATCCAATACGCAGCTTCAAATGAGAAGCATAACTTTCGTTTAAGCTCAGGAATATAGATAGACCCAGAAATATTCCGCATTTGGTTATGCGGTGAGACTGGGTCCATGAAGAGCGAATTAGAGATAACAATGCAAGCAATAGAAACTCCCCAAATGCCAGCAACTCAAACAGCTTATACCTACAAGATGTTTGTTTCCTTAATATTAAGAACACCAGATTATTTGTTACTATGCTAAAAAAATGCCTCTCTACTCCTTAAAAAGGAGCAAAGAGGCAAGGAGTATCAGATCAATTTTTTATATTATCCGGGCTATATTATCCCGAGCTTTAGTATCCCAGGGGGGGAGCGATAATATAATGCAGCCGAAATTAAGCGGCAGCAGACCCAATCCTTTTAACGGCTTCTTCTGTTGTCCAAAGAGCATTTGCCACATAGCGGAAGTTAATCAGTGCTGCGTGATAGCCATCGCCTTCTGGAAGCTTGGCAGCTGCAGTTGCATCTCGGACCTCTGCAACCTCAAACCCTTGTTCAAGCAGGTCGTATAAATGTGCCTGAACACAGAGGTTGGCAGACATTCCTGATAAGATAACTTTGCTAATGCCATTTTTGCGAAGTTGCAAAGCAAGGTCATTGTTTTGAGGACCATATATTTTATGCGGACTTGCAATGATGGTTTTCCCATCAAGAATATGCTCTTTATATTCCGGCATAAAATCAGCGCCTGAATTTTCAAAACCGTCTAAGTTCAATGAACCCTTACGGTTGAACATACCGATCTTGTGCATCAGTTGTTCCAAGGGACCTTCAAATTTCCAGCCATGGTCGGTTGGATAGTAATAGTGCGGAGATATCGCGACAGTCATTCCAGCTTTTTTAGCGGAAGAGAGGAGGTCACCAATATTTTTTACGACGTTATGTTCCGTAACGCTCTCACCAACGACACCCCAGGTGACGCCATTTTCACTTAAAAAATCAACCTGGGGATCAACGACGATTAACGCTGTGTCACTTAGGTTTACATTGACATCAACAGGCGGCAAAGCAGGTTTTGCGGGATCACTGTAATTAGGGTTAGTCGAGGCAGCTTGAGCTGTGCTTACAATAGAGCTCACCGCGACGCCAGCTGCCGCGAGAGAGACAGCTGCCCCCCCGAGCATTGCACGGCGTGTAAATGCTTTATCATTATGATCGTGACTTTCACACATAGGGAAATTCCTTTTAATAATCATTATGTCCGTCTTCAGAGAGTTCGATTTTAAAAATTACGAACGAAAAACTCTCGATGACTATTAAGTAACCCTTCCTATGTTCCCTATCGTCTTCAATGTGTTCTCTTAAGAAAATTGAACCATTTTTTTGTCTTTCCGACTTGTTATTAGAGTAAATGAAGCCAAGTTTGGTTACATGACAATTGACCGTATCCTTGAAGCCCTTGAAGTTGATCTGAAGCCCTTTGCCTTTTGCGAGATTAGAGGCGCGAGCACAACTCTTGCTCTGCCCGGGCAAACTCAGGCAATCCTGCATTATGTAACCGGTGGTACTGGCAAAATTGTTGTTGGAAAACACTCGGAACAAAAAGTGTGCCGAGGCACAATCATTTTATTGCCTGCGTTTCAGCATCACAGCTTGATAAGTGCCACAGAAACATTTGATCCACTTCCTCAATGTCGCCCCATAGATGCTGCCTTAAAACACATACAAGCAGGCGATGGCCCCCAGACACTTGGAGCCGTTTGCGGGCTTGTTGATATTTCCTACCGGGGCATATCGGGAATTTTAAACTTAATTCAGGAGCCTTTGATAGAACAGCTAGAACCCGGGGATAGAATACGCAATGCAATGGACGAGCTTGTTTTAGAGTTAGCCAACCCGACCCTGGGTACCCGCGCACTTGCCAGATCTCTGCTAGAACAGTGCATCATAATGCTTTTAAGACGGCACCATAGTAAGGGGCATAAATCGGTAAATTGGTTACGTGGTGCCGAAGATCAGCAGATGTGGGAAATTTTACAGCATATACTCGACACACCCAGAGCGTCTCATACCGTTGAAAGTCTATCTGAAAAAGTTGGCATGAGTAGAGCCAATTTCGCCAAGCGCTTCAAAGAAATTTATGGTACTGGCCCGATTGAGCTCCTGAGATCAATCCGTTTACAAAGAGCAGCTGAGCTACTGAGCGTTTCAGATTTACCAATTAAGACAATAGCATCAAAGGTTGGTTATCAAAGCCGAAGCTATTTTACCCGAGCATTTGAATCTGAATTTGGAAAAACGCCTGATAAATACAGAAAATCAACGCCTTAATCTTCTCAGCAAGAATAGTAGCCATTGACTAATTGACCTCGATCAATGCACCATACTGATTAATAGCTCAATATATATTTGGTTACAAAAATGGCCGTCACTGGCTGTCAATAGAATGCGCATGGATGGAGCTTCAAAATGCTAAGAGATATCCAAGTCCAAATAGATAATAACATCGCGAGCAAAACAAGATTAGCTGCAGCTTTACAACTGTCAGCAAAGTTAGATGGCACTCATATAATTGGAGTACACGCACTTAAAACGCCCGAAGCCATTTTACACGGCGCTCCACACGGCGTTATAGGGTACTTCCCAGAAGAAGTTATCGAAAATCAACGGGACGCTATACAAAAACAAGCTGCTGAGCTGGAAAAATCCTTCACATCAACAGTATCAGAAGTAGGAGCAACATATGAGTGGCGTCAGCTTTACAACTGTCAGCAAAGTTAGATGGCACTCATATAATTGGAGTACACGCACTTAAAACGCCCGAAGCCATTTTACACGGCGCTCCACACGGCGTTATAGGGTACTTCCCAGAAGAAGTTATCGAAAATCAACGGGACGCTATACAAAAACAAGCTGCTGAGCTGGAAAAATCCTTCACATCAACAGTATCAGAAGTAGGAGCAACATATGAGTGGCGTCAACTTGAAGGACCAGAGGTTGATATTATCGCCTTTCACGCCCGTTTCACAGATCTGACAATTATCAGCCAGGCCAAGGGAAAATTTGCAGACGAACTCGAATTTTCCGGATCCCTTCTTATGGAAAGTAGCCTTCCTATCCTTGCTATTCCTGAAAAGAAAATTCCCGAGGATATGACAAAAAATATCCTAATAGCTTGGGACGGATCCGCGGAATCCTCCCGTGCCGTCAGGGGAGCCTTGCCACTTTTAAAAATGGCTGAGAAAGTAATTTTGCTTTCTGTTGGTCTGCCCGACGAAGGCAATATTCCGCAATCGGACATCGACTCTCATCTGCAACGTCATGGTATTCATTGCGTTAAACGCGTTGTGGATAATCCCTTCCCTGAAGATGTGATCAAATCTACTGCAAGAGAAGAAAATGTGGGACTAATCGTAGCCGGAGCTTGGGGGCATAGCAGAATTCGTGAAATGATCTTTGGAGGCGTAACGAAGAGCCTGTTTTCAAACCAGGAGATCCCTGTTCTTTTGTCTCACTAAACAACCATTCAAATAGATTGCATTAATCGGGGAAAGAAAGTTACTTTATGCTTTCTTTTCCCACGAGCCTCTTTCGGTCTGTTGCCAGTAGGTAAGTTCGTGATCGGCGGCTTTTAACTCTTTCCAAAAGCCTCTAGCATCTTGTACTGCGGTAGCATTATTTCCATCAAACAAGATAGCGCAAAGGGAAGTCTCTGCGTTTTTCAATGGACCAGGAGAGGCTCCATGCACAACAAAAACCACTTCCCCGGCTTCGGCCTCTTCTGGAGCTGTCGTCAACCAGATAGGGTGCTCTGAGATATCTCCATCTCGTTTTGTCCCATGAGGCAAAAACGAATCAGATCGGTAACTCCAAAGTGACTGGTCCAATTCACTAAGACGTCTGTCATCTGATGAGAGGATCACAGCCTTTTGCTCGCGTTCAAGTACTTTTTCAAGCATCTTTGGAAGCGCCTCATCAAGAGGCGTTTTTGTCAGGTGGTAAAACCGTACGTCTGTCATTCAATTCTTCACAAAGTAGGGAAACGGGGAAGAAATAACCTCCCCGTTTTAAAATAATCAAGCTTCGTAGTTATCTGCAACAAAACGGTCCAATAATCGAACACCAAAACCCGTCGCCCCTTTAGCGGCTGTCGGTTTTTCTTTTGTAGCCCAAGCAACACCAGCAATATCAATGTGAACCCATGGCGTACCATTTTCGATAAATCTCTGTAAGAACTGAGCCGCTGTAATAGATCCTGCAGCACGTCCGCCAATATTTTTCATATCCGCAGCGTCACAATCCAACAGCTTGTCGTAACAATCCGCCAAAGGCAGGCGCCAAACTCTCTCCTCGACGATATAACCCGCTGCGGTCAATTGTTCAGAAATCTTATCGTCATTAGAGAATATGCCAGCAATATCATTACCTAGTGCCACGATCATTGCACCCGTAAGGGTCGCCAAATCAATAACCAAACGAGGATTGTATTTTTCCTGTGTGTAAGAAAGAACATCCGCGAGAACCAACCGTCCTTCTGCATCCGTGTTCAAGACCTCAATTGTTTTTCCTGAATAGGAGGTGACAATATCGCCAGGGCGCTGAGCATTACCAGCAGGCATATTTTCTGCCAGACCGCATGCACCAACGACGTTGACCTTCGCCTTACGTCCTGCCAATGCTTTCATAAGGCCAAACACGGTGCCAGCCCCTCCCATGTCGAACTTCATGTCTTCCATGCCAGCAGCAGGTTTTAGAGATATCCCCCCCGTATCGAAGGTTACCCCCTTGCCAACAAATGCCAATGGTTTCTCTTCAGCTCCCTTGGAAGAGCCATTCCACTCCATGATGACGACTTTAGATTCTTTATCAGACCCCATACCCACAGCGTAGAGAGCATTCATACCGAGGTCGA
Organism: Kiloniella sp.; assembly: GCF_965205715.1. Taxonomy (GTDB): domain Bacteria; phylum Pseudomonadota; class Alphaproteobacteria; order Kiloniellales; family Kiloniellaceae; genus Kiloniella. Next base: position 599,488 of record NZ_CBDBHW010000006.1, read on the forward strand.
TGATCTCTTTTTCATCCAAGACCGTAACTTTGACCCCGAGAGCTTCCAATTCTTTTGCTTGGGCTGCAAATGTTTCAGGGTAGAGGCGATTAGGTGGTTCGGAAACCAGTTGACGGGTAAAGAATACGCCTTCGGCTATTTTTTCCAAATCATCAAATGATGCCTTTGCTGAACTACTATCAGCACAGACCATAGTTAATTTATCAAGCTGGGAGCCGCTATCCACTTTCTTAGCTGTTTTGTATGTATCAAACTTATATGTACGCAGTAATGCGCCATAGGATACATGCGAAGCGAGTACTGAAGTACTTAAGTCATTAATTTTCAGATCATCCAGTACCACGGTGATTTCTTTTTCACCCTTAGCCGATAAATCTTTATAAATTTTCCCGCCAAGGTTTTCTAAGTCGGTCACCTTTAACTCTGACCGTTTACCTAGCCCGGCCAGAACAACTCGCGTGTTCGACACACCGCTTGGAGCTAATAGCTCTAACAAGTCACCTTTTTTGCCTTTAAAACGATTACTCTCGACCCCGCGCCGAAGTGCGCCACCTGTTGTTTTATCAAAAAGCTCGGCAGAGGTGGAGAACTCCCCCCCTTCAAAAACTGTTACTACGATAGCTCCCGAAGTAGAAATTTCGTCTGAGACAAAGGAAAAATTCATGCCGTCCTCTTATAAAATGAATAAATGAAACACTGTACTTATACATACATGGTGCAACAAAATGCAGCCGCAATCATAGAACTTTGCTTGCTATGACTCAAATCCCTTTGACCATGTATGAAAAATCCACGAATTAACTGGACGTGGCAAGCCTGTTCTGGCTATTTCTACTCAGTATATTTTGTAAATAAACAACGGGTTCTATGCAGACGATTTCACGTTATATGTTGGTGCAGCTAATTTTGTTCGCCATTTCTGTCGCAGTATCTCTTGCTGTTGCCGTATGGTTGGCGCAATCCCTGCGATTCGTGGACATGATTGTAAATGATGGATTGCCTGCTTCGACCTTCTTTTATTTCGTTATACTATTGATGCCGTACTTTCTGGTCATTGTAATACCCGTTGCAACCTTTTGTTCGGTACTTTTTATTTATAATAAGATGAATACAGATAGCGAACTCGTCGTATTGAAGGCTGCCGGATTCTCTCAGTTCCAACTTGCAAAACCTGGAATCCTTCTTGGGGCTTGCTCAATGCTTACCGTAGTCGCGATCAATTTGTATTTCCTACCAGTTTCCTACCGCGAGTTTAGAGAACTTCAGCATTACTTCAGAGACAATCTCTCTCCCGTCCTACTGAAAGCCGGGAAGTTCAATACGATAAATAACGAATATACGATTTATTTCAAAGAAAAGACCCCGGCCGGCGAACTTAAAGGCTTGCTTGTCCATGACAGTAGTACACCAGGGGTTCAGGTTACTTATATTGCGGACACCGGTGCCTTAATAAAAGAAGAGAGTGATTTTAGGGCCGTACTTTGGAATGCAAGTCGACAAGAAGTCGACCCTAAAACCGGCCGGCTTTCTATTGCGTATTCAGATAAATACGTTCTCAAATTTGGAGATATCGGTCAGGAAGAGGGCGACCGTTGGCTAAAGCCTAGAGAACGGTTTTTGAATGAACTTCTGTTACCGGATGAAACAGATCAAAGAGATGTCAGGAATTACGATAAATTAGTCGCAGCTGGACATTACCGTTTGGCAAGTCCTCTATTTACCCTTGCAATGGCCTTTATCGCTCTTGCATGCCTACTCTCTGGCGAATTCAGCCGGAGAGGTCATCTTGGTCGTATAATGTTCGCCATCGTGATTATGGGTGTCATGATGCTTACAATGTTCTTGTTTAAAGATATCGCCGAAAAAAATAAGAACCTTATTTCATTACTTTATTTATGGCCTCTCTTTGTCATCATTATTTCTATTTATTTCATAGGTAAGAAAAAGAAAAGAAAAGCTGAAGCGATCATTCATCTCGATAAAGCAACTACGGGAAAGAGCTAATGACAGCCCTGACAAGTAAAAAATCTGTCAAAGCCTCCTTCCTATCCTGGACGCTCTTTCGCTATGCCTCAAAAAATTTCCTGATAAGTTTTCTGAGCTTCTTCTTTGTCCTCATGGGTGTTGTTTTCCTCATCTCCCTCGTAGAAGTATCAGACGACTTGGAAGATAAAGCCGTTCCCTTTCTTACCGTTGTAAAGATCGTACTTTTCCGAATGCCTCAATTGAGTGAGGAGATCATGCCTTTTATGATCCTCTTTGCAGCGATGGCAACTTTTTGGAAACTTACCCGCGCGAACGAACTTGTAATAATCAAATCTGCAGGCGTGTCTATTTGGGGAATTATTTTTCCCTTTGCATTTTGCTCTCTAATGATTGGCGTCCTCTCATTCTCAATCATTAACCCCATATCCTCTGCCCTTTTTGCCAAAAACAAAGAAATCAGCAGGGCGTACAAGAAAAAAGATCAAGCCATTTTTAAAGTGTCGGAAACCGGACTGTGGCTTCGACAACCTGATAATAATGGCCTCTCGGTAATTCACGCAGGATCAGTGAATAAAGATTTATCATTGAACGAAGTGATTATATTTAACCTTGCTGATGATGGAGAATTTCTTTCCCGTTACGATTCATCTACGGCTCGTTTAGCCGATGGCAATTGGGTACTCAAACAGAGTTGGCACTCATATCCTGGTAAAAAACCTTCATTCTTTGAGGAAGTTTTGATCCCAACGGAACTAACTATGGAGAAGGTACAAGACAGCTTTGCCAGTGCAAAATCCATTTCCTTTTGGGAGCTACCCTACTTCATCAATTTACTTGAAAATGCGGGTTTTTCAGCCGTAAAACTAAAGCTTCAATTTCATAAACTATTATCCAAACCCTTCTTATTTTTGGCTATGGTATTACTTGCGGCTACTTTTTCTATGCAACAACATCGACGCGGTAAAGTTGGTTTGATGATCCTTTCTGGTATTCTCACTGGATTTCTGCTTTATTTCCTATCCAACTTTGTTTTTGCCTTGGGCCAATCAACCAAAGTTCCTGTAGCTTTGGCAGCTTGGTCGCCAGCGGGGGTATCATTATTGTTAGGTGTTACAATGCTTTTACATCTGGAAGACGGATAAAACATGTCTTTTAGGGGGGTAAAAATACTGTTTAAAAACAGCGCATCGATTGTGGCGATAACGCTTGCTCTTAACCTTGTCATCAGCACAGATAGCTTAGCCCAAGCAGTAGAAGGAATTAATCGAGAAATTCCTGCACTCATAACGGCAGATGAAGTCATCTACGATGAAGGTCTAGGTATCGTTACTGCATCCGGAAATGTAGAGATTTCACAAGGCGATCGTACAGTTTTAGCAGATAGCATTTCTTACAACATGAACAGCAATGTTGTGACGGCAACCGGAAATATTAGTCTTCTTGAACCAAGTGGTGACATTGTCTTTGCTGAACATGTCGAATTAACGGACAATCTCAAAGAAGGTTTCATACGTGATATCCGGGTTTTACTTACTGATCGCAGCAGACTCGCAGCAACAACAGGACAGCTAACGGGTAGTAATACATCTGTTTTCACGAATGGTGTATTTAGTCCCTGCGAACTCTGCAAAGACGACCCAAGTAAAGCACCTATTTGGCAGCTTAAAGCCAAAAAAATTACTCACAACAAAGAATCTCAAACCATCAAATACGATCATGCTTGGATGGAGATCTTTGGCGTACCTGTAATTTACACACCCTATTTGGCCCACCCGGATCCTACTGTAAAAAGACGCAGCGGCTTTCTTTTACCTAGCTACGGAACATCTACCCAACTGGGTATCACTCTCCAAATACCTTATTACTGGGCTATTGATGAGTCCTCTGAACTCCTTTTCGCCCCGATTGCGACGACAAAACAAGGAGTGGTACTTGCAGGTGAATACGAGAAAAAATTTAATACTGGCGACTTATCCATTGAAGCAAGTGGGACTATAGCGGATCTCGACGAGAACAATGGGAATGTTAAAAAAGATCAATTTCGAGGCCAGATCATAAGTGAGGGACGCTTTGACCTCGACAAGACTTGGCGTTGGGGTTTCAATGCTGAACAAGCTTCCGATGACACTTATGGACGAGTCTACGGTTTCAATACAGATTCTGAACTTGAAACCAGCGCCTTTGTTGAAGGTTTCAGAGGCCGTAACTATGCAAAGATTGACAGTTACAAATTCCAAAGTCTCCGAAGTAATGTTGATGATTCAGAAAATCCTTATGTTCTTCCCCGTGCTCAGTATAACTTTCAAAGTCAACCGGGGATAACTGGTGCCACTTATCGATTGGATGCCAACGCCCAAGCACTCGGGCGCTCTGAAGGAAGAGATAGCCGTAGGGTCTCTCTCATTGGTGGTTGGGATCTTCCCTATACAGGATCGTGGGGAGATCAATACAAATTAACAACCCAAGTACAAACTGATGGCTACTGGGTTAACTCCGTAAACCAAAGCAATGACGAAGTTCGAAAAAATGGAGACACTTACAGCGGTGTCACTGGCCGAGTATTTCCGCAAATGGCTCTGGAGTGGCGCTATCCATTAGCAAGCTATCGTGGGAGTTTTACTCAAACGATTGAACCAATTGTCCAAGGTGTACTCGCCCCAAATGGTTCCAATCCGAGTGAAATACCAAATGATGATAGCCGTGACTTTGAATTTTATGATGCCTCTCTCTTTGATCTCAATCGTTTTGCAGGAACTGATCGAGTAGATTCAGGAAGTCGCGTGAGTTATGGTTTAAAGTGGACCGCGAGTACAACAAGTGGAAATTATGCAGACTTCCTCCTGGGTCAAAGTTATCGCTTTAACGGGGAAAATGACCTTTATGAAGAAAATTCTGGGTTAAGAGATGCAGCCTCTGATATCGTTGGACACATTGGCATCTACACAATCGATGATTTTTCTGCCCTCTATCGATTTAGATTTGACCCGGATGACTTGGGGTCAAATAGAAATGAGGTTGAATTAAATGTTGGCCCTAAGGCTTTAAATCTAAGTTTGGACTATGTCTTCTTAAAAAATGATAATATTGATGGTGTAACTTCGGATAGAGAAGAAGTAGAGTTCGGTATTAACAGCCAACTCTCTAAATACTGGAGTCTTAACTCTAGTTACACCAGAGATATTGATGCAGGATCATCGAGAGAAGCCGGTTTTGGGCTGATATATCATGATGAATGTATTATTATTGACACTCAATATTCACGAACTTGGTTCGAGGATAGAGAGTTAGAGCCAGATAACAGGATAACACTCGAGCTTACATTCAAACATCTCGGAACAATCCAACCACTGTAACTCGACAAACTTAGACAGCAACCCTCTGTCAGTCGTCACTGTAGTAATGCCTTAATGGATAAGGAAATAGATACTCAAATGAAACACTTGCTTATCACTTCTATGTTGAGTGTCACATTGCTTTTTGGAGCTCCTTCCCTGGCACAAGATGTTTTGAGACCTGCTGCCGTTGTAAATGATGATATTATTTCTTTGCTTGATGTCACCCAACGTACTCAGTTGGCTATTATCTCAGCTCAAAGAAAAAACACTCCTGAAATACGGAAGCGCATGTTGCGCCAAGTTGTTCGAACCTTAATAGATGAAAGGCTTAAGGTCCAAGAGGCTGAACGCCTTAACATCACCATCTCAGATAAGCAGGTTCAAGCAGCCCTGGCTGGCGTTGCTAGTCAAAACAAAATGTCTTCGGAACAATTGCTTGAAGGTTTACGGAAGAAAGGCATTCTTCCGAATACATTATTTGACCAATTTAGAGCCGATTTGGCCTGGCGTGCAGTTGTGAGTAGGAGCCTACGTTCATCGGTCAATATCTCTGAGGCTGAAATTGAAGAAGTCGTGGCTAAAATTAATGCTGAAGGTTCTGGTACTCAAAAAAGAATATTTGAAATTTTTCTTGGAGTTGATACTGCATCAGAAGAATCAAAAATTAGGCAACAAGCCAATGATGTTGTCGCGACGATAAAAAATGGCGGCCGCTTTTCTGCTATCGCCCGACAGGTTTCCCAATCAAATAGTGCCGGCCTTGGAGGAGATCTTGGCTGGCTACAAACGGGACAAATGTCTCCTGAACTTCAAACTGCCGTCGCAGGAGCTTCCACAGGAAGTCTGGTGGGACCTATTCGAACAACTAGAGGGTTTTACATCCTTCTTGTTCAAGACGAAAGATCATCCAAGAGCGAACAAAAGGTACATCTAAAACAGTTTCTTTTTTCCTTACCGGCCAACTCAAATTTCGAGCAATCTCAAAAAGTTCAATCCCGAGCGGCTGATGCTAAAAGAAAGTATGATGGTTGCAGCACTATGGACCAACTTGCAGAAAAGCTTGGAGATGAAGGGTCTGGTGATCTTGGCACCATAAACACGAGTGACTTACCGCAAACAACCCGTGACGCAATAAGCCAGGTCAAAGTTGGTGATACAACCCAAGCCATTCAAGTTTCTGGTGGCATTGCCATTATTGCAGTCTGCGATCGTCAAGAAAGTGGTGGGGTTGATAAACTGGCAATTCAACAAAAACTGACAAATGATCGCCTGGACACATTGGCACGCCGGTACCTTCTCGATTTAAGACGTAGTTCAAACGTGGATATACGTCTGTGATGAAACATCCCCCTGCCCGTCCTCCTCTGGCTATTACAATGGGGGAACCTGCGGGTATAGGGGGTGAATTATCTCTAAAGGCATGGAAAGAGCGTCACAAAGGCCCTTCCCCTTTTTTTGTCGTCGATAGTTTAAAACGACTGAGAACCCTTTCAAATTCCTTGTCATTAAATATTCCGGTAGAAAGTATTTCATCACCTTCACAGGCTATTGATTGCTTCAGTTCCGCTCTCCCAGTTATAGAACAAGAGCTCGTCGAAGAAGTCATACCTGGAGAAGCTAACTCCCTAAATGGCGCTTCTGTCTTAGCCTCAATTGAACGATCTGTTTCTTTTGTTCAATCAGGGCAGGCCTCAGCCATCGTGACCAACCCGATAAACAAGGCTGTTCTTTATGACAGCGGATTTAAACACCCTGGTCATACAGAATATTTAGCTGATCTCGGTGGAAGCAATACGGCGTCGATAATGATGCTCGCTTGTAAGATGCTAAGAGTAGTCCCAGTAACCATTCATCTCTCTCTACAGGATGCGATAAAAACCCTGAATGAGGATTTGATTGTACACACGATACGCACAACAAATTCTGCATTAAAAAATGACTTCGGTATTCAAGAGCCTCGAATAGCTATTGCAGGCCTCAACCCCCATGCCGGAGAAAACGGTGCTATGGGGCGAGAAGAGATCGAGTTGATCGCACCTACCCTGGAAAAGCTCCGCAATGAGGGCATTAACCTGACGGGCCCACTTCCAGCTGATACAATGTTTCATGCCCGAGCACGTGAACAGTATGACGTGGCTGTTTGCATGTATCATGATCAGGCATTGATACCGATCAAAACCCTTGATTTCGATGGCGGAGTAAACATAACCCTAGGGCTTCCCTTTATCAGAACCTCTCCTGACCATGGTACCGCTTTTAACATTGCAGGTCAGGGAATTGCCAACCCAAGCAGTTTTATTGCTGCCATTGATATGGCTACTGATATGGTCGCCAAACGCACACAAAAACAATAGAAAACATGACAATGTCATCTGACAATCTCCCCCCATTACGTGAAGTGATTTCGCAATACGATCTCGCGGCAAAAAAATCTCTTGGTCAAAATTTTTTACTCGATCTAAATCTGACATCCCGTATTGCACGTAGTGGTGGCCCTTTAGATCAAGGAACTATTTTTGAAGTTGGTCCCGGCCCAGGAGGATTAACCCGCGGTTTACTCATGGAGGGTGCGAACCATGTCATTGCCCTCGAAAAAGATCAGAGATGTATTAAGGCACTAGAAGACGTCACAAGAGCGTACGATGGAAAATTAGAGGTCTTGGACCAAGATGCTCTAAAAGCGGATTTGACCCAGTTGGGGGCAGCTCCTAGACGGGTGGTAGCTAACTTACCATATAATATTTCGACTGTTTTACTTTTAAATTGGCTAAAACAACTCGCGGCAGATCCCACTGCCTTTGCGAGCTTGACCCTGATGTTTCAAAAAGAAGTCGTCGACCGTCTTACCGCCAAGCCGAGAACAAAAAGTTATGGTAGATTAACCATCATGACACAATGGCTTTGCGAAACGTCTGCACTTTTTGACATCCCCCCCCGCGCTTTCATTCCGCCTCCAAAAATCACCTCAACAGTCGCACGGCTAGAACCACGCCAGAAACCATTGGCAGAGGCTGATGTTTACGATCTTGAAAAGGTAACCGAATCTGCATTTGGGCAAAGGCGTAAAATGCTGAGGCAGAGTCTAAAAAATCTCGGAGTAGACACTGCTCAACTCATAACCCTTGCAAACGTCAAGGAAACAGCACGTGCAGAAGAGCTCTCTATTGAAGAATTTTGCGCTCTTGCAAGGGCCTATAACTCGTTGAAGCAGAACTCCTGATTAGCCTAAATTGCTGCACATTATCTACACCAGATTATTTACGCTTGCCTTAAGTTCCGAACGAAATCGTCTAGTCCAGGTCTCCGATCTCGTTTAAGGCGCTCAGAACGCAATATGGCCTGAACGTCCTCAACTGATTTTTCAACATTTTCATTTATGATAATGTAGTCGTATTCGGCCCAATGGCTCATTTCATCTGCAGCTTTGGACATACGTCCTTTCACAACCTCTTCACTATCTTGAGCTCTGGCATAAAGACGACGCTCAAGTTCTTTTAAAGAGGGAGGAAGTATAAATACCCTTACAATATCATTTGCAGCTCTCGCAGCGACCTGTTGAGTGCCCTGCCAATCGATATCAAACAATACATCCTGACCGCCACTCAAGCCCTTTTCGACGGGCTCCCGAGGAGTACCATATTTGTTATCAAAAACAGTGGCATATTCAAGCATGTCCCCGCGTTCAACCATTTCGTCGAACTCTTTAACACTCACAAAATAATAGTCTTTACCGTGAACTTCTCCGGGCCGCTTTCTTCTTGTCGTAGCAGAGACAGATAGTGTCAGCTCGTTTTCTTTATCTAGTAGAATTCTTGATATGGTTGTTTTTCCCGCTCCAGACGGAGAGGACAATACCAACATCAAACCACGACGTTTAATAGGATTACTCGAAGTCTTTTTCATCTTATCATTCAACATTTTGAATTTGTTCGCGGAGTTGTTCGATCGTTGCCTTTAGCTCAATACCAATCCTCGTCATCTCTACATCAGAAGACTTGGAACAAAGTGTATTCGCTTCACGGTTAAATTCCTGACAAAGAAAGTCTAGGCGTCGTCCACAAGGGCCACCTTCAGAAAGAAGATCTCTTGCGGCAGCAACATGGGCAGTAAGACGATCCAGCTCTTCACGAATATCCGCTTTGGTAACAAGAATGGCAATTTCCTGAGCTAAGCGTTCTTCAGGAACAGGACTTCCATCTTTTAAAAGATCGGACATCTGCCTCTTGAAGCGTTCGTGTAAAGCTGCTGGTTGGGTTGCCGCGAGCTCCGATGCTTTTTCTTGTAGAGTCTCGATATCACTTAACTGGCTTTGAGCAATTTCTCCGAGCCGACTTCCTTCTTGAAGCCGCATTTCAGCCATCTGCTTTATCGCTTCACCTAAGCTAACATTAATCAATTCCATGCGTTTTTCTTGGTCGGCAACCGTTTCTTCTTCCTCTACAAGCTCAAGAACTCCTCGTAAGTTGAGAATACCATCTATGGAGGGAGCGACAGCATCGAGTTCATTACCAATACGGGTTGCTAAAGGAATAACCTGCTGAAGGATATCTTCATTAACCTGAAGCTTTACTGATTTTTGTTTATTATCAATCACCAGATTGACGTGAAAATTTCCACGCTTAAAGCTTTTCGCGAGTTCAGAGCGTACTTTGGCATCCAGGGATTCAAACCCACTGGGTACTCGGCATCGTGCATCAAGATTTTTGCCATTCACACTTTTGAGTTCCCAGGACCATGTCGTCCCAGCATATTCTCCTTCGGATCGGGCAAACCCCGTCATACTCGCAATAGCCTTAGCCATAAATAGTTCCTCGATAAAATATTTGAAACGTTAATTACTCAGCCAAATAGTTTGCATTCTTCTAGAGCTGCATTATTTTCATATGGCTTATACTCAATCCATACGAGACCCTGCAAGAATGACTGAACCAAATACAATATTTATTACGGGTGCTTCCAGCGGCATAGGGGCTGCACTGGCAGAATCTTATGCGGCTTTTGGTAAAAAACTCTTCCTTGCAGGCAGAAATAATAATCGTCTCAATGATATTGCCACAAAATGTGAAAAACTTGGAGCAGATGTTCACAGGATAATTCTAGATGTAAAAGATCCATTGCTTTGCGCACAGGCCATAGAACAAGCAAACGCAATACGGCCTCTGGATTTGGTGATAGCGAATGCCGGTATTTCTGGAGGAACAGGGAGTTCAGGAGAAACAGATAACCAGGTCAGAGAGATCATGGATATCAATATTCATGGTGTTCTCAACACTGTACTTCCGGCAATCGACGTTATGAGATCTAACGGAGGGGGACAAATCGCGATTATGTCGTCCCTAGCCTCTTTCAAAGGGTTACCAAGTGCCCCAGCTTATTGTGCAAGTAAAGCAGCTGTCAGAGCGTGGGGAGAAGGCCTAAGAGGGGACTTAAAGAAAGATAACATCAAAGTTTCCGTCATCACTCCTGGTTTTGTAAAAAGCGGCATTACAGCCGTCAATAAATTCCCGATGCCCTTTTTAATGGAAGGGAAAAAAGCTGCACAAATTATCAAATATGGCTTGAGACGGAACAAAGCCCGAATTTCATTTCCAAAGCCAATGTATCTCGCTGTCTTATTCTTTTCAGCACTTCCCCTCTACCTGTCGGAAATGATCTCGGACCAACTTCCCAAGAAAAGCTGAACATAAGCCAAACTAGAAGCACAAAATGCGCGTTTCATCACAAGACAAAACGCGCAACTGTATTTTATCTTCCTACAAAGTAGAAAGAATTCTTATTTGTGACGGAAGGTAATCCGACCCTTAGTTAAATCATAAGGGGTCATTTCAACGTCAACTTTGTCGCCAACCATGGTACGGATGCGGAATTTACGCATTTTCCCACCAGTATGAGCAATAATCTCGTGTCCATTTTCAAGCTCTACCCGGAACATTGCATTCGGGAGCTTTTCAATAACAGTACCACTAAACTCAAGGAGTTCTTCTTTAGCCATTCAATCTTGCCTTTTTCTACCGCATTCTTGCGTTGCGCAAAACTACCCAACATCTGCAAAAGGTCAAGCCATCATCGACTCTTAGAGCCAAATCAGAGAAAGAAATTAAAGACCAGTGCCTTTTTAGGTAGATTACATCCATTCTAGCTTTAAAGTTTTATGAAATTGATAACAAATGAGGGAATTATTATTTCATTTTCACAGAACGCCACAAACGAACATTCTTGTTATGCTCTTTTAAGTTCTTTGCAAAGGAATGTCCGCCCTTACCATTAGCCACAAAATACAAAAACTTTGTTTTATCTGGCTGTGTAACAGCTTCTAAAGCAGAGCGACCAACATTGGTGATCGGTCCCGGCGGAAGCCGGTCTATGGTATAGGTATTGTATGGGGTTGGCGTTTTAAGATCTTTTCGAGACAAACTTCGCCCTAGAGGGGCCTGGCCCATGGTAATTCCATAAGAAACTGTCGGATCTGATTGTAGTCGCATCTTCTTATTTAGGCGATTTATAAACACGCCGGCAACTAGAGGCCTTTCAGAGGCAATACCCGTTTCTTTTTCGACAATAGATGCCAAAACCAAGGCTTCTTCCATGGATTTCAAAGGCAGGCCTTTTTGCCTATTCAGCCAAAGTTCGTTCAAATTTTCATTAAGAGCTTTTTGCATCCGGTCGACGATAGATTGCCGTGTCCCACTTCTTTCGTATTGATACGTTTCAGGAAGCAGGCTGCCCTCTTTAGGAATTATTGAAATCTCACCAGAGAGGTTGGGGTCACTGCGTAAAATATCGATTATTTCACGGGAGGTTTTACCTTCGGGAATCGTGATCGAGTAACTGACGACCTTCCCTTCTTCCAAAATTTTAATAACGGCATCCATAGAGGCCGTTGCTGGAAAAAGAAATTCGCCCGCCTTAAGGTTTCTTGCCCGCTTTGTATAGCGTGCGCCTAATTGAAATATGAGAATATCACTAATGACCCCTTCATTTTTCAAAAGGGTCGCAATTTTCTCCAGACCAGCGCCACGAGGTATGACCACCGTTGCATCACTTTTAAGGGGGCCTGGTGCAATAAACGTCTGCTGAGCATAATAAAGAACGATGCTTGCCATCATAAAAATAAAGACAATACAAAGCGAGACCCACCTTAAAAAAGAGGGCCTCTTTGATACTTTATTTTCTTCAGTCACGACTGAAAGAATTAATTAAATGCTTTTAGCACAAGGCTAGCATTCGTACCGCCAAAGCCAAATGAGTTGGAAAGCGCCATATCGATCTTCCGCTCTTGAGCTTCCAAAGGCACAAGGTTGATACCCTGACAAGATTCAGAAGGATTTTCGAGATTCAACGTCGGAGGAACAACACCTTCTTTGATAGCCTTAACAGAGAAGATCGCTTCAACCGCACCAGCGGCTCCAAGCAAGTGCCCAATTGCAGACTTCGTTGAAGACATGCAAAGCTCCTCATTACCGCCAAACAAACGCTTAACCGCACCAAACTCTATTTCATCGCCAAGAGGTGTAGAAGTACCATGCGCGTTAATGTAATCGACATCTTCGGCATTAACACCAGCGCGTTTCAGCGCAGCAGACATCGCACGGAAGCCACCATTTCCATCAGAAGGAGGGGCCGTTATGTGATGAGCATCTCCAGAGAGGCCATATCCAACGACTTCACCATAGATGGTCGCACCACGTGCTTTTGCATGTTCTAGCTCTTCGAGTACGACAACACCCGCGCCTTCGCCCATAACAAAACCATCACGGCCCTCATCCCAAGGGCGAGAACCTTCTTGTGGCGAATCATTATAGCCAGTGGATAGTGCACGAGAAGCACAGAAGCCTGCAATCCCGAGTCGGCACGCTGCGGCTTCGGCACCACCCGCAATCATCACATCAGCATCATCAAACTGAATCAGCCGAGCAGCATCACCAATTGCGTGAGCGCCAGTTGAACAAGCTGTGACGACAGAGTGATTAGGACCTTTAAATCCATAGCGGATTGAAACGTGTCCTGAAATTAGATTGATAAGAGACGAAGGAATAAAAAATGGTGATAATTTTCGAGGCCCCTTTTCCTCAATCATCAAAGCACCATTTGCGATGGTCTGAAGACCACCAATGCCAGAACCGATCATCACACCAGTTCGGAATAAGCTCTCTTCATCTTCAGGTTTCCACCCAGAATCTTCAATCGCTTGCTGAGCAGCTGTGATCCCGTAAACGATAAACGGATCAAGCTTACGGCGGTCTTTTGCTGCGACATGATCGTCAGGATTAAAGTATCCCTCAGAAGTTTCACCCAGAGGAATCTGTCCCGCGATCTGACATGGAAGATCCGAAGTTTCGAAACCTGTGATTTTGCCTAAACCTGATTCACCGTTGATGATGCGTGACCAAATGTGATCAACACCACAACCAAGTGGGGATACCATACCGAGACCGGTGATTACTACACGACGCATGATTTGGGAATGTCTCTATCTATTAAATACTAAAACGCCGGGAAAAACCCGGCGTTATAATAGGAAAACAATTAGATGTTTTCAGAAATGAAATCGACAGCATTTTGAACTGTAGCGATTTTTTCTGCAGCATCGTCAGGAATTTCACAACCGAACTCTTCTTCGAACGCCATAACGAGTTCGACAGTGTCCAGGCTGTCAGCGCCAAGATCGTCGATGAAGCTTGCAGCTTCCACAACTTTGGCTTCTTCAACACCGAGGTGTTCAACTACAATTTTCTTTACGCGATCAGCGACATCGTTGCTCATAAAACTTAGCCCTTAACTATTTATCGCCTTTCGGCGGTGTTACTAACGACCCTGCGGCCAGAATTTCTATATCATACCCTGCTTTCGCAGAGAAGCGCCGCCTCTTAACATACTTTTCAGCAGCTTGCCAACGCTCTATATCCATATATTTCATAAAGCTTCAAAGCGTGGGGGTCAATTACAGATTATATCATGGCCATTCCGCCGTTCACATGCAAGGTCTGGCCTGTCACGTAAGCAGCTTCGTTACTAGAAAGATAGGTCACTGAAGCTGCAATATCTTCAGGTGTACCTAATTTTCCGCAAGGTATTCCGCTCAAAAGATTCTCTTTAAGATCATCATTTAGAACATCTGTCATCGGAGTTTCGATAAATCCAGGAGCAACACAATTGACAGTTATTCCCCGAGACGCAACTTCTTGAGCCAGAGACTTACTCATACCAATCAACCCGGCTTTAGAAGCCGCATAATTGGTTTGTCCTGCATTACCGGTCGTTCCAACCACGGAAGTAATACCAATAATACGTCCCCAACGCCGTTTCATCATACCGCGCAAACAGGCTTTTGATAACCGAAAGCTTGCGGTCAAATTAACGGCTAGAACAGTGTCCCAGTCTTCATCTTTCAAACGCATTGCGAGATTATCTCGTGTCAATCCGGCATTGTTTACCAGAATATCCAACTGCCCCATTGCTTCATCAGCACGCTTGATAAGATCAGCAGGCGCGTCAGGATCTGAAAGATTTGCAGGAAGCACATGAACCCGCTCTCCCCCGAGGTCGGCGGCAACTTTTTCCAATGCCTCAACTCGTGTACCAGAAAGCCCAACAACAGCTCCCTGATCGTGCAAAGCTTTTGCAATTGCATTGCCTATACCGCCAGAAGCACCGGTTACCAGTGCCGCCTTGCCAGTAAGATCAAACATATTTTACTCCTAGGAAATATATTTCGTGCACAAGGCTACATAATTTTGCATATGAGACCAAGCACGTTAAAAACAAGTTCTACTTAGAAACTTTTAAGTAATTCTTCTATTTCGGCAGAGCTACCTGCATTCGCTGATGTAAGCTCGCGATCAATCCTACGGACCAAACCACTTAAAACTTTACCAGCACCAAGCTCGACGAGCTGTTCAATGCCCTGGCTTTTCATAAACTCGACAGATTCGCGCCAACGCACAACACCTGTTACCTGTTCAACCAATAGATTACGAATCGTTTCAGGATCAGTCACAACATCTGCTGCGACATTACAAATGACTGGGACAGATGGCGCCTGGAGTGTCACGCCAGCCAGAGCTTCAGCCATGGCATCAGCAGCTGGAGCCATCAAAGAACAATGAAACGGTGCAGACACAGGTAATAAGACAGCGCGTTTGGCGCCTTTGGCTTTGGCTATATCCAGAGCTCGTTCAACGGCTCCTTTGTGACCACTAATAACAACTTGGCCAGGGGCATTGTCATTCGCAGCAGAGCACACTTCACCCTGAGCAGCCTCTTCAGCAACTGCTTTGGCTGCATCGAAATCAAGACCTAGGAGAGCAGCCATAGCACCCTCACCGACAGGAACAGCCTGTTGCATGGACTGACCGCGTAACTTTAATAGCCTCGCAGCATCAGAAAGTTCTAAAGAACCTACCGCAGTTAGAGCAGAATACTCCCCGAGTGAGTGTCCTGCGACGAACGCGGCATGATCTCCGAGTGAAATATTGCCTTCACTTTGAAGCACACGGACAACAGCCATACTTACCGCCATCAATGCTGGCTGGGCATTCTCGGTTAGTGTTAGCTCTTCAATAGGACCTTCGAACATAAGCGTTGAAAGCTTTTGCCCAAGGGCATCATTCACCTCTTCAAAGACCTCACGGGCAACAGGAAATGCTTCGGCCAGTTCCTGCCCCATGCCAACAACCTGAGAACCTTGCCCAGGAAAGACAAATGCGCGTTTCATAATATAATCTCCTCCACGAACGTCTGATGTCTTTAAATAAGGAAGGACATTGCCCCCCCTTCTTCTGAATACTCAAAAGTTGATATCATTATGACTTCAGAACGTATTGCTATCTGCGCCCAGAGATACCGCTCCCAAGTTAAATATGCAACGAAACAGAACTGTATTTATAACGCAGCATATGAAATACAGCTTATTCCGGGAATGTTTTCCTTAATAATCAAGTAGATAGAAACACCCAAAAGCATGGTACTTGACCCCAGCGTCAGGATCGCTATATTCCGCACGTTAATCCGCACTAAATCAACTCCTTGCTGGTGACCTCTAGCGGAAGACAAGGACACCAGCTCCGGGTTCAGGTTTGCCCTGTTCCCCTAAAGCCGTGAGGAGTAACTATGGCTTTTTATGAATGCGTATATATCGCTCGTCAGGACATCTCGTCCTCTCAAGTCGATACACTAACTGAGCAGTTCACTGCTATTATCACCGAAAACGGTGGTTCTGTTACTAAGACCGAATACTGGGGTCTACGTAACATGGCCTATCGCGTTAAGAAAAACCGCAAAGGTCACTACGTTCTTCTTAACATCGATGCTCCTTCTGCAGCGGTCCAGGAAATGGAACGCGTTATGCGCTTGAACGACGATGTTCTTCGTACACTGACTATTAAAGTTGACGTACTTGAAGAAGAGCCTTCCGTAGTCATGCAAAACCGTGGCAGCCGTGATGAACGCGGTGGTCGTGGTGGTCGTGGTGGTCGTGGTGGTCGTGATGACCGCGGCGGTCGTGATGGTGGTCGTGGTCGTGATGACCGCGGTGGTCGTCCTCCTCGTGAAGGTGGCGATCGTGCACCTCGTGAAGCAACAGCTAGCTAAGGAAGAGCAACATGGCCGTTCAAATCGTTAGCCAGGGCGTTGGTTCTCGTCGCCCATTCAATCGTCGCCGTAAAAGCTGCCCGTTCTCTGGCGCTAATGCACCAAAGATCGATTATAAAGACACACGTCTTTTGCAGCGTTTCATTTCAGAGCGCGGTAAAATTGTTCCAAGTCGTATAACAGCAGTTTCTGCTAAGAAACAGCGCGAGCTTGCAAAAGCTATCAAACGCGCTCGCTTCCTAGCTCTGTTGCCATACCTGATCGGATAAGAAGGAGATCGTATCATGCAAGTCGTCCTTCTAGAACGCATCGAAAAGCTTGGCCAAATGGGTGAAGTAGTTACGGTTAAGCCGGGCTACGCACGTAACTTCCTGCTTCCAAAGCAGAAAGCTATGCGCGCCACCAAAGCCAACCTTGAACACTTCGAAAATCAGCGTGCTCAGCTCGAAGCAGATAACCTCCAACGTCGTGAAGAAGCTGTAAAAGTTTCTTCTTCACTCGAAGGTCTGACTGTTTCTCTGATCCGTCAAGCTGGTGATTCCGGACAACTTTACGGTTCCGTTAACACACGCGACGTCGCTGAATCAGTTACTGAAGCTGGTGTTACAATCACCCGCTCTCAGGTTGTTCTCGACAAAGTCATCAAAACACTTGGTCTGCACGACGTAAAAATCGTTCTTCACCCTGAAGTTACTGTTGGCATCGTTGTTAACACAGCACGTTCAGCTGAAGAAGCTGAACAACAATTACGTTCTGGTTCTGTTGCCTCTTCTCACGATGAAGTTGCAGAAGAAGAAGTAGTTGAAGAAGCTGCTGAAGAAGTTGTTGAGGCAGAAGGCGAAAGCGAAGAGTAATCTTCTCTTTTCACTCTGAGAGACTTTATGAAACGGCACCCTTTTGGGTGCCGTTTTCATTTTTATGCCGCAGATCTATTCTGTACTTCTGTCCCCTGACAAGATACATTCCCCTACCCTTAGTACGTTTTGTTCCGTGATCGGTGCAGTGCGGTATTTAAGCTTGGCATAGACTAACAATTTAAGACCAGAGGCCCATGGAAGATCACGCGATCCCACATTATGATTCAGATATTCCTTTTGATGATGGACCTGAATTGCGCTCACCCCCACATAATTATGAGGTAGAGCAAGCCCTGCTGGGTGCCTTATTGGCGAACAACAAGGCATATGAACGGATCTCTGATTTCTTATTACCAGTTCACTTTGCAGACCCCGCGCACTCCGAGATTTACCTCGCCTGTAAAACTTTGATTGAGCGCGGGCAACTTGCCAATGCGACAACCCTTAAAAATTATTTTACCAGTAGCGGCAACCTCGACGAATTAGGCGGTACGAGTTACCTAGCAGAACTGCAAAGCAACATCGTTACAATCATTAATGCTTCTGAATACGGCAAGATCATCCACGATCTTTATATCAGAAGAGAGTTGATCGATCTTGGTGAAGAAGTTGTAAACAACGCACACACACATGAGCTTGATCTCTCAGCTACTCAACAAATCGAAGGTGCCGAACAAAAGCTGTATCGACTTGCAGAAGTTGGGCAAACAGAAGGCGGGTTTACATCCTTTGCTGATGCTCTTTCCGAATCTATCGATTTCATAAACGTCGCAATGAAACAAGGTGACGGCCTTGCTGGTGTATCCAGTGGGTTGCGTGATGTTGATAAGCTCCTCGGTGGTTTTCACCACTCGGATTTGATCATTCTTGCAGCCCGACCTTCTATGGGTAAAACGGCCTTTGTTACCAATATTGCCTTCAACATCGCCCAAACAAAAAAGCCGGGGCATTCTGCTGACGGAGAAGAAGCTGAAATCCCAATGTCTGTGGCTTTTTTCTCCCTAGAGATGTCCGCAGATCAGCTAGCAAGCAGGATCTTGTCTTCTGCTGCGGAAATGCCATCGCACCTAATGCGCAGAGGTGAGTTATCTGAAGATCAATTCGAACATGTATTCCAGGTCAGCCGGGCCCTTTCAGAATACAAACTCTTTATCGATGACACACCGAACCTTACAGTTCCAGGGCTTCGCAATCGGGTCAGACGATTAAAAAGACAACACGGCCTCGACATGATTATCGTTGACTATCTTCAGCTAATGTCCGGGGCTCCGGGTGGCAATAGTGATAGTCGTGTTCAGGAAGTTTCGGAAATTTCCCGTGGCCTCAAGGGTATTGCGAAGGAAATGAACGTTCCCGTCATTGCCTTGTCACAACTTTCTCGACAAACCGAGCAACGTGAAGATAAGCGGCCTCAGCTTTCAGATCTTCGCGAATCCGGATCAATTGAGCAAGATGCCGACGTGGTGCTTTTCCTCTACCGAGATGAGTACTACATCGCACGTGAAAAGCCTGGTCAGGGAGCCGACGATTCTACTGATCGGTTCCACGAAAAGTTGGCAAACCACGAAGCACGCCTGGATCAAGCTCGGAACAAAGCGGAAATGATTATTGGTAAACAACGTCACGGTCCTATTGGAACCGTCGAGCTTCACTTTAACGGCGAGTTCACCAAATTCTCTGATCTCGCCGAAGAAGATCATATGCCCGAAAGTTATTAAATGATGGCAATTACCTTCAGATTTAGACCCCAGATTGACGCTACAGGTCGCCTTGGGTATTGTGCTTCCACTCTGCGATTAAAATGTTCACCAACACGGTAATTGCTAACTGTTATTTTCCAGCGTTTCAGCCTTGTTCATCCAACATCCAATCAAGACAATTAGACGGTAACCTGTATGCCACTTCTACAACCCCTCGGTCGGCTTATCCTCACATTTTTTGAGATTGTTGGACGCCTGTCAGTTTTCGCATCAACTTCGATTTCGCATTGTTTTCGCCCACCTTTCTACCCCAGGCTCATCCTTAAACAGATGATCGAGGTCGGATACTATTCCCTTCCAGTTGTCGGCCTTACAGCTATATTTACCGGGATGGTTCTTGCCCTACAGAGCTATACGGGCTTTGCACGCTTTTCTGCCGAAAGTGCCATACCCAATGTCGTTATCGTTTCAATCACTCGTGAACTCGGCCCTGTTCTAGCTGGCCTAATGGTCGCAGGACGCGTCGGCGCAGCAATGGCTGCTGAGATCGGGACCATGCGCGTTACAGAGCAAATTGACGCGCTTTACACCCTTGCGACAAATCCTTTTAAATACTTGATCGCCCCAAGGGTTATCGCCGGGGTTTTGACCTTACCAATTCTTGTACTCGTTGCGGATACAATTGGCGTCTTCGGCGGATATCTGGTCTCTGTCCACAAACTCGGTTTTAACCCTGCAACTTACCTAAAAAACACCATCGATTTCATGCAATATCTCGATGTCGTATCTGGGTTGGTGAAAGCGGCAGCCTTTGGTTTTATCATTACTTTGATGGGCTGTTATCACGGTTTCAATTCTAAAGGTGGTGCACAGGGTGTTGGTTCTGCAACAACGAATGCAGTTGTTTCTGCATCGATCCTTATTCTCACCTTTAACTACATTATCACTGAGCTGTTTTTCGCCATATGACCAATCAGTCAGAAGTAAACAACAAAGCAGTTAGAATCAAAATTCGGGGGCTCACCAAAGCCTTCGGTAAAAAGGTTGTGCTTAACAATCTGGATTTGGATATTTACGAAGGCGAATCCCTTGTCGTAATTGGGGGATCGGGTACGGGAAAGTCCGTTCTGTTGAAATGTATCCTTGGATTGCTCAGCCCCGATTCCGGTAGTATTCAAATTGACGGCCAGGAAATTGTCGGGCTCAACGGTAGTGTTATGGAAGGCGTACGTCGAAAGTTTGGTATGCTATTCCAATACGCGGCGTTATTTGATTCTCTGACCATATGGGAAAACGTCGCCTTTGGGTTGATGCAAGCACACGGCGTGCCCAAGGATGAAGCCCATAAAATAGCCATTGAAAAACTTTCAGAAGTCGGTCTGGGCGAACGCTTTGCCACAAAAAATCCTGCTGAACTTTCTAGCGGTATGAAAAAGCGGGTCGGCTTAGCCAGAGCTATTGCAACTAGCCCAGAAACACTGTTTTTCGATGAACCCACCACAGGCCTCGATCCTGTCATGGGCGATGTCATTGATCGTCTGATTGTACAATCCGTCAAAGAGCTCGGGGCAACTGCTTTAACGATCACCCACGATATGGATTCTGCGAAACGCATATCAGATCGCATTGCGATGCTCTATGAAGGCAAGATTGCATGGGTCGGCCCAACGGCAGACCTTGAGACAACAGACAATCCCTACATCCACCAGTTCATAAACGGATTGCTGGAAGGACCAATCAAAATCAGTGTCGCAGATTCTGATCGCGCTGCTGAATAAAACAGCTAAAAAAAAACCGCCATAATACGCAGAACACAAACTTGAACAAATCAAGAACATCTGTTAAATCATGACTTTGAACAATAGGGAGACCGACCTTGGCACGCGCTGTTACTCGCTATGTCTGCCAGTCATGTGGCGCTGATTACGTCAAGTGGAGCGGAAAGTGCGACGCTTGTGGAGAATGGAACTCTATCGCTGAAGAAGCCAGTTCCGCATCTCCTGTACCCGGAGGCCTTTCAAAAAAGAACGTCCGAAAGGGAAAACAGGTTGAGTTCGTTAGCTTGGAGGGCAGTAGCAAACCCGTACCCCGCATGGTCAGCAATAACACAGAGTTCGATCGGGTATGCGGGGGGGGACTTGTCCCAGGCTCTGCCGTATTGATCGGTGGTGATCCCGGCATTGGAAAATCCACACTTCTCACTCAAATCCTAGCCGCTCTTACCACGAATGCGGGGACCAGATGCGTATACATTTCCGGAGAGGAAGCCATAGATCAGGTTCGTCTCCGAGCCCGGCGCCTAGGTCTAAAGGGAGATGATTTTCTTCTCGCTTCCGCGACCTCAGTTCGCGATATTGCCACCACACTAGATGACAACAACGCCCCTCAGGTCGTCGTCATTGATTCTATACAAACCATGTTTGTTGATAGCCTCGATTCTGCACCAGGTACCGTCTCCCAAGTAAGAGCTTCCGCACAAGAATTAATACAGCTCGCTAAAAATAGAGGCTTTAGCCTCCTACTGGTTGGTCATGTAACCAAAGAAGGCGTTATTGCCGGTCCAAAGGTTCTTGAACATATGGTCGATACCGTCCTTACCTTTGAGGGTGAACGTGGACACCATTTCCGAATTTTACGTGCAGTGAAAAACCGCTTTGGCCCCACAGACGAAATCGGCGTCTTTGAAATGTCAGAACAGGGCCTTGAGCAGGTCTCGAACCCCTCAGCCCTATTTCTTGCCGAACGTCGGGGTAACGTCACAGGGGCAGCCGTTTTTGCGGGCCTAGAGGGAACACGTCCCGTTTTGGTAGAGATCCAGGCTTTGGTCTCTCCTTCACAGCAAGCAAACCCACGCCGGGCAGTCGTCGGATGGGATTCGGGAAGACTTGCCATGATTCTCGCCGTACTGGAAGCTCGTTGCGGGTTGGTTCTGGCTGGGAATGAGGTATATTTAAATGTCGCCGGGGGGTTGCGAATTGGCGAACCTGCCGCTGATATGGCCGTAGCAGCTGCTTTAGTATCGGCAGCAATGGATATTCCTGTGCCCGAAGATACTGTAGTGTTTGGAGAAATTGGCCTTTCGGGTGAAATTAGAGCCGTTAATCAATCGGAAAGCCGCCTCAAGGAAGCAACTAAGCTTGGCTTTAAAAATGCAATAATTCCGCCAATTCGTGTAAAGAAGAATTGTAATCAGATCACTTCGGGGTTAGATACAAGACAGATTGAACATTTGCAGGACCTTGTTGCACTGTTTGCGGCAAGATCAGTTAAGAAAGCTGCAAGTAACTAACCGACAAAAGCGTTAGGCATTGATGGAAAACTTACCCATCTCACTCTTGGATGTCGCCGTAATTGGCATCATTATCGTCTCAGGCCTTTTTGCCCTGTTTCGTGGATTTGTACATGAGGTCCTGTCCGTTGCCTCATGGATCGGTGCAGGCTTTGTTACACTGTGGGGGTTTCACCCCTTACTTCCCCACGTTCAACAATTTATCAATATACCTTTCGTGGCGGAACTCGCCACGGGGTTTGCTTTATTCGTTGTTACCCTTGGTCTACTGATGGTTCTCATTAGATCGATTTGCAGGCATGTTCGGGAAAGTACTTTCGGTCCGTTAGATAGATCACTTGGGTTCTTATTTGGGCTTCTGCGCGGTGGTATCATAGTCTGCATTGCCTGGATTGCTTTATTTGTATTTCTCATGCCCCAAGATGAAGGTTGGCCCGTAGACGTCGAGCGCGCGAAGACGCGCCCCGCTATACAGCAAGGCTCTGCCATTTTGGTAAAACTTCTACCAAGGAAGTTTCATAACGAAACAATTACAAAAGTTCTCGCACAGGCAGAAGCTGCGAGACAGGCTTATAACGCAAGCCAAACATACCAAAATCTTATAAGCCCAGAATCAAAAGCGCTCACCGAAGAAGGTGGTGATTCCGGATACAACGATACTATGCGCACACAAATGCAAAAAACCATCGAAGCCGTAAGCGGTAGCGAATAATGGTTCCCAGTCTGAGTTCAGGAAAGCGAAAGCCATGACACTCGAAGATCTTCATGATGATGATAAACTCCACGAAGAATGCGGCGTCTACGCCGTACACGGCCACAAAGGCGCAGCAGCACTCGTTACGCTAGGACTGCATGCCCTTCAACATCGGGGCCAGGAAGCAGCTGGTATCATCAGCTATGACGGTGAAGAGTTTTATAATCACCGCGCCCTTGGATTGGTTGGTGATAACTTCTCCTCACAGGAAGTAATCGAACGTCTCAAAGGACATTCATCCATTGGGCATACTCGGTATTCCACAACCGGAGAAACAGCTCTCAGAAACGTACAACCACTATTTGCTGACCTGCACGAAGGTGGCTTTGCTCTTTGCCACAATGGGAA
Organism: Kiloniella sp.; assembly: GCF_965205715.1. Taxonomy (GTDB): domain Bacteria; phylum Pseudomonadota; class Alphaproteobacteria; order Kiloniellales; family Kiloniellaceae; genus Kiloniella. The sequence continues at coordinate 623,346 of NZ_CBDBHW010000006.1, forward strand.
CCTCACCAACTCTCAAAAAATCCGTGATCAACTCGTCATGCGGGGATCTATTTTCCAATCCACGATGGATACGGAAGTCATTCTTCACCTTGTTGCTACCTCTATCCAAGACACGATCGTTGGTAAGGTTATTGATGCGATCCAGAGAATCCAAGGTGCCTATGCACTCCTTTGCATGACCAAAGAAGGTGTCATAGCAGTTAGAGATCCGAACGGCATTCGCCCTCTGGTCCTTGGCAAGTTTGAAGATGGTTATGTTGTTGCCTCTGAAACCTGTGCCCTTGATATCATTGGCGCAGAGTTTATTCGCGATGTTGAGCCAGGTGAGCTTATCGTCATCACAGATAAAGGGGTTGAATCAATGCGCCCCTTCCCGCCGACACCGCAACAAACCTGTATTTTTGAGTACATTTATTTTGCGCGCCCTGACTCTTTCATCGACGGTGTTAGTGTTTATGAAGCCAGAAAGAATATCGGTAAAGAGCTCGCTATCGAAAATCATGTAGAGTCCGATGTCGTCGTTCCCGTGCCTGATTCTGGGGTGCCAGCTGCAATCGGATACTCTCAGGAATCTGGGGTCCCATTTGAGCTCGGCATTATCCGTAATCACTATGTGGGAAGAACCTTCATCGAACCAAGTCAGCAAATTCGTAATCTTGGGGTCAAGCTCAAGCACAACGCAAATAAGGCTGTCCTTGAAGGTAAGCGTGTCATTCTTGTTGACGACTCACTTGTTCGCGGTACGACCTCTCTCAAAATTGTAGAAATGGTCCGCGCTGCCGGGGCAAAAGAAGTTCATATGCGAATTGCATCCCCCCCCATTGGCTATCCATATTTTTACGGTATCGACATTTCTAAATCCAAAGAACTCCTTGCTGCGCAAATGAATTTGGAAGAAATGACCAAATACATTGGTGTCGATAGCCTGGCATTCCTTTCTATCGACGGAATGTACCGTGCCATGGGTCTTGAAGGACGTAACAACGAACTTCCGCAATATTGTGATTCGCCCTTTACCGGATTTTATCCAACTCAGATTGATGATTATCAAGAAGACGTCACCGAAATTCCTGAGTTTATGAAATCCAAAAAAGCCGGCTAGAGAGATCCAGAAATGACCGAGATAAAAACTGGCCGCCTAGAAGGGCGCCTTGCTCTTATAACCGGGGCATCCCGCGGCATAGGTAGAGCCGTTGCAAAAAGGTTTGCATCAGAAGGCGCTCAGCTGTTGCTCATGGCACGGACTGTTGGCGCCCTTGAAGAACTCGACGATGAAATCCGTGCTGATGGGGGAAAAAACCCCATCCTTATACCTCATGACCTAAAAGATATGGATGGCCTCGACCAGCTAGGTGCCTCCCTGTTTGATCGTTATGGAAAACTGGATATCCTCGTTGGAAATGCGGGATCACTCGGTCCTCTTTCTCCAATTGGACATATCAAACCCAAAATTTGGCAAGAAGCTTTCGATATCAACGTAACAGCAAACTATCGATTGATACGCAGCCTGGATCCCCTGTTAAAAAAATCAGACGCAGGCCGCGCTATATTCGTGACTACGGGCTCAACACCAAAAGCTTACTGGAGCCTCTACAAGGCCTCTAAAGCGGCGTTATCGACTATGGTGCAATGTTATGCCAGCGAACTAGAGAAAACCAACGTACGGGCTAATCTGATCTCTCCTGGCCCCATTAGAACGACCATGAGAGAAAAAGCATTCCCAGGTGAAGACCCGATGACTATCCGGGCTCCAGAGGAAATCACAGATAGCTTTGTTGAACTTGCATCGGCTGATTGTGATATCAACGGTCAAATCATCGATATTCGAGAAGATTGATCTTCCCCTTAGACGTATAAGAAAAAGGCCGCTTTTAAAGCGGCCTTTTTTATTACTGATTTCGTTTCTTTTTACCAGCGTAAGGATTATCGCCCTTTTTCATATGCATTCTCAGCGGCACTCCCGGAATATCAAAGGTTTGTCGAAGATTATTTTCGAGAAACCTTGTGTAAGAAGCCGGGAGGTCTTCTGGTAATGAGCATGAAATGGCAAAGGTCGGCGGACGTGCACGTGCTTGGGTAATGTATTTCAGCTTAATCCGTCGTCCACCAGGTGCGGGTGGTGGATGCCTCTCTAGCAACTCAGCCAACCAGCGATTCAAACCTGCAGTTGGTAATCTGATGTTCCAGACGTCATAAACATCTAAGACCATATCCAGCATCTTGTTTAATTTGTGCCCTTTAAGAGCAGAAATCGTCACGACAGGAATGCCTTTAACCTGAGGCAAGGAAGTCAGCAAGCGGTCTTTCAACCGCTGCATCACAGCGTCCTTATCTTTACAGATATCCCATTTGTTAATCACGATAATGAGGGCACGCCCTTCATCGATCACATGGCGGGCAATGGTCAGATCCTGTTTATCCAACACACCGTCGGGATCAAGAACAAGAGCAACCACCTGAGCATACTTCAATGCACGAATGGTGTCTGAAGCCGAGAGCTTTTCAACTTTGTCTTCAATTTTAGATCGCCGACGTAAACCAGCTGTATCAACGAGTTTTAGCGGACGACCTTTATATTCCCATTCAACAGCAATCGCATCACGTGTAATGCCGGCTTCTGGACCAGTCAAAAGACGGTCTTCATCAATAAGTTTGTTAATCAATGTCGATTTGCCGACGTTAGGGCGACCCACAATAGCAAGCTGTAGTGGTCCTCTTTCTTTTTCGTCTTCTTCGAATTCCACAAAGTCATCGTCAAGAGCTTCTTCGTCTTCTAGAGCTTCTTCTTTACCGCTATCTGCTGTTTCTTCTTCGATTTCAACAGGCTGGGCGAAAACTTTAGAAGCAGCCTCTTCTTCGGCTGCACGCTTCATGTGCTCACTGATAACATCATAAAGATCACTACTGCCCAAGCCATGTTCAGCAGAGAATGGGATAGGTTCCCCCAAACCAAGTCGGTAGGCATCGATCAAGCCTTCATCACCAACCTTGCCTTCGCATTTGTTGGCCATCAAAGCAATCGGTGTTTTACCCCGCCGTAGATGCTTGGCGAAATGTTCATCAATAGGCATCACCCCAACGCGGGCGTCAATGACCATAATAACAAGATCAGAATCTTCCACGGCACGTTCCGTCTGTCGACGCATTCTCGCTTCCAAGCTACCGTCAAAGGCTTCTTCGAGCCCAGCAGTATCGATAATACGAAAACGGCAATCAAACAGATAGGCATCGCCTTCGCGGCGATCACGGGTAACACCAGGTTGATCGTCGACCAATGCCAAGCGTTTACCGACAAGGCGGTTGAAGAGCGTCGACTTACCCACATTGGGACGGCCCACAATAGCTACTGTGAAAGTCATTACTTTAGTCTTTCTCTCGCTGATAAGCCGTTCAGGCTTACTGCATCGCGATAATTTCTGCTTCTGCTGTCAGGAAGTACAAACTATTTCCGACAACAACTGGTGGCATTGCAGCCCCATCTGGCAGTTCCAGATAACCCAAAACTTCTCCGGTATAAGGAGAAAGTGAAATAGCTTCGCCATGAGAACCAGCTGCGATTAGTCTATCACTGGCAAGAACAGGCCCTTGCCATACGATTAAACCTTTTCGATCTTCTGGATCTATGTACCGTGGTAATGGTTGCACCCAACGAATACGACCATCCTGACGCCTTACGGCTGCAATTTGGGAATCATTGGTAAGAACATAAATAAACTCTCCCGCTACCCATGGCATCTGAACGCCACCAATATCGGTATCCCATAGTCGCACCCCTTCTTTCAGGTCAATGGCAACCATTCGGCCGGAGTGACTTACCGCGATAACACGATCTCTGTCAATAACAGGTATAGCCCGGATATGTGCAAGATCTGTCAGAGGATCGGTTTTTTTGACTGAAGACAGATCTAGAGTCCACTCAACGTCTCCTTCAATGACATCAATTGCCACGATTTCGCCAGAAGAATAAGGAACGATAAGTTTTCGACCTGCAACAGCAGCACTCGCACCGCCGAGGAGGCTTGTTTCAGACTGAACACCAATATGGCTCCACAGGCGACGCCCATCATCGGCCGCCAGGGCAAGGGTCTGATTATCAAGGGTTACAATAAATACACGACCACCATTTACCGTTGGAGCTGCGCGCATAGGAGCTGGCGCATTTTGCACCCAAATGACATCGCCGGAACGGACATCAAGTGCAAAAACCCTTGCAAAACCGGTTGTCACATAGATGCGACCATCAGCATAGGCTATACCGCCCCCAAAATAACCATCGTCTTCATCCGCTGGCTCAAGATCTTTTTCCCAAAAGACCTTCCCTGTTACACGGTCAAATGCCTTTACCGTAGAACGGGCATCCATGGTAAAGAGGACAGATTCAACGACCAGCGGCTGAGCAAGAATAAGTTCATCACCGTCGCTTTCCTCGCCAATATCATCGGTCCAGGTTTCACGTGGCAAATCACTTAGCGATAAATGGAACATCGCGTGTGCAGGGTTACCACCGTTGTGAGTCCAGTAGGTGTTGACAAAAGGTTGAGGTAGAATAATCCGCTGATCAGCAATTGTCGGATCTGCTGTTAGTCCTTTGTCCACTGATTGAATGGAAATACGAGCCCCGGGTAAAGGTGGTAATTCTTCATCACCGAACCATTCATCGGTAAGACTACATCCCGTCAGTACAAAACCTAGTCCTAAGACCAAAATGACTTTCCGCATTTCCAACAACATCAAAATTACTCCGCCAAGCTCTCAAGTATTTGGACAGCGCGCCCTCTCATACCGTTTGGTGTCTCGGTATCATCAGCCAGCTGTTGGAAAAATGTACGGGCTGCAGCATTGTCGCCTTCGCGCAAAGCCACAAGAGCCTGTAACTCAATAGCGCTTGAACGGAAAGGAGCACCAGCAACAGAAAGGTTTGCTAAACGTTGTTTGACATCGGCAACATCACCTTGTTCAACCAAGTGCATTGCTGCCAGCAACGATGCAACATCTTTCAGCTTTTGGATCGGAGGATCACTCTTGGCGATATCATCCCAAATAGCAATTGCAGCGGCGCTATCGCCTTCATCAGAAAGCATCCGGGCCTGTTCAAAACGCGCAAGCGTTCCGTATCCATCGTCCTCGGTAGCTAAACCCACAAGCTTGTTGTGAGCTTCATCCTTTTTCCCCTCTTCGCTAAGCGCAAAAGCAGCAGCAAAAGTTTGTGATTTCTCTGATTGAACGGATTGCTGATAGTTCTGCCAGACTTTAATACCAATTGTCGCGAGAACAATCGCTACAGCTGCACCAATTACCCAATTACCATATTTTTTCCAAAGAACCTCAACGCGCTCACGTTTTAGGTCTTCTTCGATTTCCTGAAAAATATCAGCCACTAATTAATAATCCCTCGGTTTACGAACACTTGAATCTTTCTTTCGTCCTCCCGGCAAAAGGCGAACAAATCAGACTGCACTCGAAATTCGTTGAAGTTTATATAGAAATTTTGCCTTCTCAACAATCGCCAATAACTAAAATCGTCCGTTATCTCACGTCGATTTGCATTAATATCCTAATATTTTATTTACCAACACCTTATAAACTAATACCACAGGCATTCTGTCGACGTCATGTTCGACTTGAAACTAGGCAAAATTATGAAACGCGTACTTGGTATTATTCTCGCTAGCATTTTTACTCTTTCATTCCTTTCGGGATGCAGTCCCATTACAACTGCCGCAAGTGTCGGTACGCTCGTACATACCGACAAAACCATATCGGACCACTTCGTTAGCTGGGCAATGGCTAAAGACTGCTCCATTCTTTATTCCTCCAAAGGTGAAGCTTACTGCCGAGATGAAGAATTAGAGAATGGATTGGCAAACTCCTGGTATGAAAATCTATATTGTTATCGGAATATAGGTGGTGTCACCTGTTATGAGTCACCTTATGATGAAGCAAGCTCCCAAACGACGATATATCACAGCCCTCAATCCTCTCAGCCAGCGGTTGCCACAGGAAATTAAACAGGGAATTAAGCCAAAAATTAAGTTGGGATTTTATCTGGGAATTATGTCTGGATATAAACGTTCAAAAACGTCTAAACACCATCTATTGAGCAATTTTATAGATTTTTCACCAAAAATCATCCACTCTGTACTTTGAAGGAGAATAGTGGAGTAAGGAATATATGACCGCAGTCTATTATTTGAACAAAGGAAAAAAATCGTCACTTCATGTCACCTTTAACCGAAGTGAACTCGGGCTCCTTCTATCCGTTTACAGCCAAAGAGTAGCTAAAGGTGAGTGGCGCGATTATGCAATTGACCTATTAGGGGATTGCGCCGTTTTTTCAATATTTAGGCATGCTCATGAAACCCCCTTGTTTGCAGTTGTAAAAACGAAGGGCCATAAGAACAAATATGATGAATTTACCGTGTATAACGGACAAAAGCGATTAAATCGGTCCCGTAACTTATCTGAAGCCCTTGAGGTCTTTAACAACACACTGGTTCCGATGAACCATTAAATAATTTTTTACAATACAATCGATATTGTAATTTATCCAATACATTAACAACGACAAGACTCACACAAGAGTTCTGAGAGTAAATTTAGACATTAAGGAAATACCAAAAATGTTGGTTGCCGATACTTTTGCAAATGCTCAAGAATATTCTGAGCAAGCCATTAAAGTTATGAAGCAAAGGGCCATCCCATCGACGCCATCCAACTTTACGATTTGGTATGATTATGTCAGTGGGAAAAATCCGCATCTGACGACAGCTATCAACGATATAATAAGTGGTGATGGTCTGTTTTCAGCAGAGGTTTCGAACGAGCTCTATACCAATTTTTATCTCACCGATAAGCAGCAAAGCGAAAACATCCACGAAGCTGGAGACAAGCTCCAGAAAACTCTGAAACACGTTATTGAGCAGATCAGCGAAGCCGGAAGTGACACAGAAAACTATGGAGAAAAAATCGCCAGCCTCGCGATAGATATCTCTGAAACCATTTCGGGGCAAGAAGGGTCAACTTCGCTTAAGGACTTTGTTGCTGAAATCGTCCGGGAAACGGCGACAATAACAGAGAAAAATAGAGCTCTACAGGGCCAGCTACAACAATCTTCAAATGAGATCAGTAGTCTCCAACAAAATTTGGAGAAGGTAAGAACAGAATCTCTAACGGATGCCTTAACCCAGATTGGAAACAGAAAACACTTCGACAACAAACTTATTGAAGAGACCAAATCATCAATAGAAGAAAACTCAGAGCTCTGCTTGTTATTGATGGATATTGACCATTTCAAAAAATTTAATGACACTTACGGCCACCGGGTCGGTGATGAAGTCCTTAAAGTTGTCGCTAGGATGATAAAAAGCGCAGTAAAAGGTCAAGATACTCCTGCGCGTTATGGCGGTGAAGAGTTTACCTGTATCCTGCCAAATACAAGTCTTCATGATGCAGCGAGCCTAGCTGATCAAATCCGTGAAAAAATCTCAAAACAGGTCCTAAAAAATAAGAAAACGGGTCAGGGATTTGGCCGTATTACTCTTTCCATTGGCGTATCCAAGTATGTACGTGAAGAGCCTCTAGAAGGTTTTGTCCAACGGGCCGACGAAGCTCTTTACCGGGCAAAAGATCAGGGACGAAATCGGGTAATCAAAGAAATATCTTGAACCTTACAGAGCTGATCCCATACATCTCCAAACTACAGATAAAGTGAATAGTCGATGCATTTGACTTTTGAGCCTTGTAGAGCGTCAACCACTTTGTCCGGTTGCGTCAACCACCTTGGCCGCTTTTGATGCGGCTGTGATCTGACGTTTATTTACGATGCTTCAGGCATATTTTTCACCTTTTTGTTTGTGGTTTTCCGCAACATTTTTTTGAGATTTTGGGCGGCTTCCCATTGTCTGTAGCTGTCGATATTCATCTCAAGAATGGTTGAGTGGTGAACAAGACGATCGATTGCTGCAACGGTCATGGCCTTATCTTGAAAAATATTGTCCCATCCGCTAAAAGGTTGATTGGCAGCAATTGCAATACTTCGGTACTCATATCGTCTGGCGATCAATTCAAAGAGCACGGATGTTTCAGATATATCCCTTTGTGCATAGGTAATATCATCGAGAATGATGAGATCAAATTTATCGAGTTTTGCGAGGGCGTTTTCGAGCATAAGTTCACGTCTGGCAGCCTGGAGTTTTTGCACCAGATCACTGGTTTGCGTATAGAGCACACGGTATCCAGCCTCTATAAGAGCATAACCTACGGCGCATAGGAGATGAGTTTTTCCTCCCCCTGAATTTCCAATGGCAATCAGATTTGCTCTTGCGTCAATCCAGTCACCGGCAGACAAGGCTTCGACCTGCGCCTTTTTCACGTTAGGCAGCCGCTTGAAGTTAAAAGTGGCCAGAGTTTTTCCGCCCAGCAGGTTTGATGCGTTGAGATGGCGTTGAATGCGTCGCGTGTCCCTTTCGGCCAATTCATATTCGGCCAAAACGGCAAGGAACCTGGCTGCTGACCAGCCCTCCTTGTCGGATTGGATTGCGATATCTTGCCAGTGTTTGTGAAAGCTGGGTAATCGTAAGTCAGTTAGCATAAGAGGCAGCTTGTGCTGATCCACTTCAATGTTTGTCATGCCCGATCCTCCAACAGAGTATCAAAGACTGATAATGAAGGTTGAACCACGGGAATATCAGGAGGTAAATCCGTGTTCTTTTTTGTGATATTCAGCTTAAGTTTTTTTGCGCAAGGTAGCCTTCCTGCATTGATTTCTCTCGAAATCAGGTGCGCGACTTCGGCCTCACAAGCCTCTTCGTGCGCAAGGAAAAGTATCCCAACCATCTGACGACACGCATCTCTGCGGGACAACTTTTTCTGAAACAATGTCCAGGCCAGGGAGTACTCGGTTCTTGGAAAAATACTGTCACGATAAATAGAATTGGCGAGTGCCTGAGGTTTACGTTTGAGAGCATGAATGACGTGATGATAATTGATAACATGAATGCGGGGGCCTTTGCCGTGCCCCCGCTCACGAGAATGGCTGACGACATGAGTGCTGCCTAGATAGGCTTCTATCCGGTTATCGTAAATATGGACACGCAAGCGTTGACCAATTAGGCGAGAAGGGGCGCTATAAAAAACCTGCTTAACTAAAAAACCACTTGTTTTGGTAACTCTCGACACGACTTCAGTGTAATCTGTTGTTCGCCGAGGAGGTAACGCCTTGAGAGATTTCAACTCTGTTTGGATATCTTGGTCACGATGTTTGTTCCGTCTAGCAATCAGCTCGTCCAAAAATCGCCGATACTCATCCAAAGTGTCAAAGTCATTACTGCCACGCAAAATCAGGGCCTGCTTTATCGCAGTCTTAAGGTGACCGTGGTGAGATTCAATGGCACCGTTCTCGTGTGATTCCCCTCTGTTATTTCGACTGGCCTCCATACCGTAGTGCTCAACAAAAGCAGAATAACGTTTGGTAATGTCCTCCTTTTCCTCAACGCTCAAATTCCGAAAGGCCGCAGACAGGCTGTCGGTCCGGTGGTTTTCAGGAGCGCCCCCCAAGGACCAAAGCGCATTTTGTAAGTTCTCCGCAAGGGCTGTAAAACTCTCACCGCCAAGTACGACCCCAACATGTTCCCATCGGCTATATACCAGAACAAAATGATAGAGCCGATGCACCAAAGGATCTCCTGCAATGGTAATACTTAAGTCGGCTGCATCCGTGAAATCTGATTGGCCCATGTAACCCGGCTCAGGTGTTTGCCTGAAAATGATATCCTTTTCAGGGCCATTCAGAGCCCGCCATCCCCGAACTCGGCGCTCTAACGTGCGCTTGACACGGTCATCGGGAAAACGGAGCGGATAGAGGCTCTGTATGTGGCGCAACAAAGTAATGGGTTTGACCGAGTTGTCTTTATCCAAAATGGGAAGGATGTCCTTATCCCAGATATCTTCAAGCGGATCAGAAACTGTTCGCCCTCGCTTTATATTGCGTTGTGACGGTAAAGTCGCATCAACGTCAAATCGGCGGGCCGTGCGTTCGCTAAACCCTGCGCGGGCAGCGGCGGTTCGTTGACCATGAGTTTTTCTATCTGTCATGTAAAGTCTCAGTTGTTCATCTGTGATAAATTTATACGGCAAACAGGTTCCTCCAATTACATCTAGAGGTTCCTAATTTATCAACTCACAGCAGCTTGTAACTAACACCAAATTAAGCCTTGGCCGGTGGATCTGATTATCAAACGGGCACGCCCTTTTTAATGATCAGATCCACCGGCCAAGGTGGTTGTCGCAACCGGCCAAGGTTATTGTCGCTGAACAGAGCCTGTCGAAATCTGCGACCTTGAAGTTCTTGTGACAATCAGGATTTCAGCAATGAAAGAAAGTCTCGAAAATGTCGGCCGTTTTGACCCTGACCGCGCACGAACAAGGTTTGTAGAGACCTTCAAATCAACAGACACGGTAAAAATCGTTCACAACGATGAAATCGTTGCCTTCTATATGCTTACCACAATGGATAAACATTTCTGGCTCAATCATTTATATATAAAGCCTGATTTTCAGGGATATGGCATTGGCTCGCGTATTATGGCTGCTATATTTGTAAAATCGAAGGAACAAGTACTTCCTGTTAAGCTGTGTGCTTTAAAAGAAAGTAAAGCAAACATATTTTATAAGAACCACGGCTTTGTTGAGACCCATTCAGATGAATGGGACCATTACTATACCCGTGCCGAAACTATCGGAAATTGAGACCTCAAATTTAAATCATCACGCCAAGTGAGTTTGCATCTTCGTTATCTGGTGTTTCGATATTTTCCAATACCTGTTGCATCCGATCCAATCGCTTACTTAAAGTCTCTATTGTCTGCCACTGTTGAGCGAGAACATCACTTAACTCAGTGATCGTTTTCTCCTGTTCAGCAATATAAGTCTCAAGCGTGATTATACGTTCTTGAAATTCCTCACTCACCCTACCTCATCCTCTCACACAAAAGAGAATTACGAACCAGATCCATAAACTTTATCCTTGAATATCACTGTTAATATCAACAGTTTCGTCAGTGTATTTGATCAATTTTCAAACGGGTTTCCATCTTCATACGCTCCGCCATCCGATTGTACTCATCGACCATGCTTTCCGCATTGTGCTTGAGGTTGTTTAAATAGCCTTTAGGGTTTCGTAACTCCCAATGTTCCGGCCCCCAGATCAGCTCACCTTTGGATTGTTTTAAACGCAGATACTGCGGAGAACACCAAACTTCACCTTCACCACTAGATTGGTGATAAAACCAAAGATTATTTTCATCTGCATCCTTATAAAGAGCTTTCAAACTCATTAAAATTGCAGATTCCTGAACAGAAGTACTCATAGCAGGCCCCTTTCCACTGTTAAGTGAGGCGTAGAGTTTACTCCATGTTTGAAGGCAAAACTATCTTCTGGATAATTTTTCTTTCAAAGCTACATAATTCCATTATAATATTTCGATAATTCTGGAATAATGGTAAAATAAGGACTAACTGTCATGAACACTGATCAAAGTACAGAAGAGTCAGACAATAAGAGCAATAAAGCAGCGGAAAAATCTTGTTGTGGAGGCTCAGCAATCACGCGAGAAGATGCCTGTTGTCAAGCGGATGAAAAGATCAAAAATCTTGGGGGCACAGGATGTGGTTGTGTATGTAGCTCCCCTAAAGACACCTAAGCATTAAGAAAAGCACGTCTGTAGATTAATAATAAAATGCTCGATGAAGTACAAACACCAAAGGGCGAAACACTCCGGTTCCGCCCTTTGGTTTTCTAAAATATCACGACCAATGCTTGCCGTCTTATTCCCACTCAATGGTTCCTGGTGGTTTGGATGTGCAATCGTAAACCACGCGGTTGATACCACGGACTTCATTGATAATACGATTTGTCACACGACCAAGGAACTCGTGATCAAAGTGATAATAGTCTGCTGTCATGCCATCAGTCGAGGTTACAGCGCGTAGAGCACAGACAAAATCATAGGTTCTCGCATCGCCCATAACACCGACAGTTCGAACCGGAAGCAACACAGCAAAAGCCTGCCAGATCTCGTCGTAAAGGCCAGCCTTACGGATCTCTTCGAGATAGATTGCATCAGCCTTGCGAAGGATGTCACAGTTCTCTGGAGTTAAAGGTTGGCCAGGAATACGAATAGCAAGACCAGGTCCCGGGAAAGGATGACGATCAACAAAACTATCCGGTAACCCTAACTCGCGACCAAGGCCTCGAACTTCGTCTTTGAACAGCTCTCTAAGAGGTTCAACAAGCTTCATGTTCATGCGTTCTGGAAGTCCACCAACATTGTGGTGAGACTTGATCGTTACGCTGGGACCACCTGTGAAAGATACTGATTCGATCACATCAGGATAAAGCGTTCCCTGAGCGAGGAAGTCGGCGCCACCAATTCTGTTGGCTTCTTCTTCGAAGACATCGATGAAAAGACCTCCAATGGTTTTGCGCTTTTTCTCAGGGTCAAATTCATCGCCCAGAGCATCAAAAAAACGATCAGCCGCGTTCACATGAACAAGTTCAATATTGTAGTGATCTTTAAAGAGCGAAACCACCTGCTCCGCTTCTCCCATACGCATAAAGCCAGTGTCAACAAACACACAGGTCAATTGCTCACCAATGGCTTCGTGAAGCAACACTGCAACGACCGAACTATCCACTCCGCCGGAAAGGCCACAAATAACTTTACCGTCGCCAACTTGTGCGCGAATGGCTTCGATCTTCTGATCTTTGAAAGCAGACATTGTCCAGTCACCGGAACAACCCGCAACACCATGTGTAAAGTTTTTCAGAAGCTGTGCGCCATGTGGCGTATGGTAAACCTCGGGATGGAACTGGACGGCGTAAAATTTCTTTTCATCGTTGGCGACAGCCGCATAGGGCGCGCCTTCGGAGGTTGCAACAACTCTAAAGTCAGGAGCAAGTTTACCGACACGATCACCGTGGCTCATCCAGACCTGTTCTTGTGTTCCAACACCCCAAACGCCGTGAAATAGAGCACAATCTTCTGTGATGTCAATAATTGCGCGACCAAATTCCTGATGGTCAGATGTTTCAACTTTACCACCAAGTTGTTCCATCATGGTCTGTTGGCCATAACAGATACCCAGAACAGGAACACCCATTTCAAACACCTTAGTCGGTGCTGAAGGGGAATCATCCCAAGTCACAGAGGCAGGACCGCCAGATAGAATGATTGCTTTTGGAGAGTAACTATCCAAAAAAGCATCATCGATGGTGTTAAAGGGATGGATCTCTGAATAGACACCACTTTCGCGCACACGGCGAGCGATAAGCTGGGTTACCTGAGACCCGAAATCAATAATGAGAATACGATCAGTCATGGATGGAACTCGTGCTCCGCAATAAGCCCGACACCAAGTATTGGAAATCCCAATACCAGCATCCAGGGCGAGTTCAGTTTCACGCCCCTTACCTGCCGCAAAGTGTGACAAATGTCAAAGGCAGAAACACCCGTTTCTCTAGTTTTTTGTAGATAATATCATGAAGTAGAAAGGTGAACTTTCTCTTCTAAACATCAAATTATTTTCTACGAAAGAAAAACATCCAAAAGCGAAACTACCCACTGATCCCAAAACCGAGCAAGGATATGATCGGGGTTTGAGTGAATTAATTTTACAGTCATGAGAATCGAAGTCAGCACCAGTAGAGGACGAATAATCCGAGCGCCGTGTTTCATCGTCATGTGCGCACCGAGATATCCCCCTGCGACGGAACCACAAGCCATAATCAGTCCCACGGACCAAACCAGACTATCACTGAGAATAAAAAACAACAGAGATGCAAAATTACTGGTGAAATTAAGGAGTTTCGCGTGTGCTGTGGCCTTTAGCATGTTGTAACCAAGCAGGGTTACAATGGCGAGGGTAAAGAACGACCCCGTGCCTGGCCCGAAAAATCCATCATAAAAGCCAATACCTGTACCAAAGAAAAAGGCAAATACATTACGAGAGATCCGTTGGTGGCGATCATCTTCACCTAGTTTTCGTTGAAACAAGAAATAGATTGCAATTGCAATCAGTAAAAACGGGATGGCATTGACGAGAAAGCTGCTGTCTACGGATCGTAAAACCACAACGCCCGAAGCAGCACCAATAAAGGTCAAAATGATGGGCAGTATCCAAACGCGGATATCTAGATGCCCTTTACGGACAAAGTTCAGTGTTGCAGAAAATGTCCCAAATGATCCCTGCAGCTTGTTTGTCGCGATTGCCTGGATGGGAGAAAGACCGACCGTTAGCAGAACAGGAAGGGTGATTAATCCCCCTCCTCCAGCAATGGCATCAACAAAGCCCGCAAAGAAACCAGCTGCAAACATAAGAGCAAGAAGCTCTGGTGAGAAAAAATCCATATTAGGAAGACCTGTCTGACCGTTAAGCCACAGAATTTAAAGATATTGCACTTGGGCAAAAAGCCTTCGGCCTCTTTTTCATAACAAGCTTCCCTGACAATTACAGCAAGGATATTGTCAGGACACAAATTGTCATCGCATCAATTTCGATATGAGCGCCTTAGGAACGTGATCCTACCTAACCACTTTTATTAAAGGCATAAATAAGCCTTTCGAATTAAAACCTCAGACCAAAGTGCGAAATATTTATAACAATTTTTGTGCTGTCCCAAGGTTTTGAATAGCTAGAAACATCAAGTTCAACTGAATCTTGGCCGGACAGCCATGCGTTGTGTATATATAAGTAAAATTCATCGGACCCATCTATATCGATCCCATTAACATTATTAATCCTGTCACCCTCTTTTAGGTTCTCATTTACATTGGAATTGACTCGACGAATTATCGTCGATCTATAATATCCCTTTGTGCCAACTGATATATTCGCCTTATCAGTATCAAAGCTATTATTAATCAAATGAAGTTTTTCTTGGCGTCCAGATATTGCCTCTCTTATCCGTAACGATGAAACATTAACGATCAGTTGAGTACCATATTTCAGCGCCTCACTATAATTTCCCTGATCACGTTTACTAATTACCAGCCAGTTCAATGCGTTGTCATACGCATTACCCTCTGGATACTCTCTAAGAACTGTTTTAAAATACCTATCTGCTTTTGTTGGCTCTCCCTTAATAGTTAAATGACCCCCGGCAAAGCCGGGGGCTTAAGCGGGTGAGCCCCTTAAAGGGGCAAATTGGGAACCGCTAAAGCGGTTATGGATTGAATATATCCATTTGGTCAAAGTACTTATCACGCTCTTCTTGCGTTCTGATATACTCCCTCACCATCTGTTCATCGAGCCCTACAGTTGAGACGAAATATCCACGGGCCCAAAAATTTTCACCCTTGAAATTCCGTGCTTTATTTTTGAATTTTCGAGCTATGGCAATCGCGCTTTTTCCTTTTAGGTATCCAACGACTTTTGAAACAGCATGTTTGGGCGGTATGCTGATACACATGTGAATGTGATCCGGCATCAAATGGCCCTCCTCAATCTTACTTTCGCGATGCCCGGCCAGTTCATGGAAAATTTCACCAAGATACTGACGTAGGTTGCCATAGATAACTTTTTGCCTGCGTTTAGGGATGAAAACCACGTGGTATTTACAATCCCATCTCGTATGTGCAAGGCTTTTGTAATCTCTCATCGGCTAATTCCTTTGTTATTTTGGTCAATAAACAAAGAAATGTAAGACCGTGGGAACGGTCAAACCATTGAGAGTCCCCCGGCATAGCCGGGGGTTTACCGGATTAAATTAGGTAAAACCAGCCTATTTCTGCATAAGCATCATCAGCGTAAATCTTATCTGGTTGTTCCAAGACATATTTCCGTAGCTGCGATAAATAGGGCTTGTAGTCATCGTTATGCTTGTTTGCCAGTGCAGCTAAAAAAAGTTCCTTATGGTAATATTCTCCATCATTATTATATAACAACTCCATAATATTGGAAGCAGCCCGATGGAAACTTACATAATTGCCAAAAAAATTAATTAATGAATTACAAAGAACTTCTTCCCCTTCTCGGAAGATACTTGCGTCCTTGAACTCACGAAAATCTCCGCAACGTTTAAGAAAATGCCCCCTTTTTTGAAGTGCATTTAAGTTTGCGCTTGTAATCTCCAGATCCCATGCCAGAAAAAAATCACGTAAATTAAGAATTGAAGAAGATTCGATCGTTTGTGAAACTACATTGTAAAAGCTAATACCGCAGTCAAAGCTCAATCTCTCAATGTCACCCAACTTCATAACTGCACTATAATTTATTCCAAACAATCTAGTGAATTTATCATAAAACTCTTCCAATGATCCGCTCAACGAACGGTAATTCATATTCACGAACTGTCTTCGGTAATCAATACATTCACCCCAAAATTCTTTTTCAGAATTTTGAAGTAAAACACGCAATTTTGAAGTTAGTATGGGGTTCTCTCCGGGATAACGACTAGTTAAATGACCCCCGGCAAAGCCGGGGGCTTAAGCGGGTGAGCCCCTTAAAGGGGCAAATTGGGAACCGCTAAAGCGGTTATGGATTGAATATATCCATTTGGTCAAAGTACTTATCACGCTCTTCTTGCGTTCTGATATACTCCCTCACCATCTGTTCATCGAGCCCTACAGTTGAGACGAAATATCCACGGGCCCAAAAATTTTCACCCTTGAAATTCCGTGCTTTATTTTTGAATTTTCGAGCTATGGCAATCGCGCTTTTTCCTTTTAGGTATCCAACGACTTTTGAAACAGCATGTTTGGGCGGTATGCTGATACACATGTGAATGTGATCCGGCATCAAATGGCCCTCCTCAATCTTACTTTCGCGATGCCCGGCCAGTTCATGGAAAATTTCACCAAGATACTGACGTAGGTTGCCATAGATAACTTTTTGCCTGCGTTTAGGGATGAAAACCACGTGGTATTTACAATCCCATCTCGTATGTGCAAGGCTTTTGTAATCTCTCATCGGCTAATTCCTTTGTTATTTTGGTCAATAAACAAAGAAATGTAAGACCGTGGTAACGGTCAAACCATTGAGAGTCCCCCGGCATAGCCGGGGGTTTACCGGATTAAATTAACTCCGCCTGATACTTATCAAATACTGCAGAAATTATGTCTTTATCACCTATGTTCAGCGACAATAACCTTGGCCGGTTGCGACAACCACCTTGGCCGGTGGATCTGATCATTAAAAAGGGCGTGCCCGTTTGATAATCAGATCCACCGGCCAAGGCTTAATTTGGTGTTAGTTACAAGCTGCTGTGAGTTGATAAATTAGGAACCTCTAGATGTAATTGGAGGAACCTGTTTGCCGTATAAATTTATCACAGATGAACAACTGAGACTTTACATGACAGATAGAAAAACTCATGGTCAACGAACCGCCGCTGCCCGCGCAGGGTTTAGCGAACGCACGGCCCGCCGATTTGACGTTGATGCGACTTTACCGTCACAACGCAATATAAAGCGAGGGCGAACAGTTTCTGATCCGCTTGAAGATATCTGGGATAAGGACATCCTTCCCATTTTGGATAAAGACAACTCGGTCAAACCCATTACTTTGTTGCGCCACATACAGAGCCTCTATCCGCTCCGTTTTCCCGATGACCGTGTCAAGCGCACGTTAGAGCGCCGAGTTCGGGGATGGCGGGCTCTGAATGGCCCTGAAAAGGATATCATTTTCAGGCAAACACCTGAGCCGGGTTACATGGGCCAATCAGATTTCACGGATGCAGCCGACTTAAGTATTACCATTGCAGGAGATCCTTTGGTGCATCGGCTCTATCATTTTGTTCTGGTATATAGCCGATGGGAACATGTTGGGGTCGTACTTGGCGGTGAGAGTTTTACAGCCCTTGCGGAGAACTTACAAAATGCGCTTTGGTCCTTGGGGGGCGCTCCTGAAAACCACCGGACCGACAGCCTGTCTGCGGCCTTTCGGAATTTGAGCGTTGAGGAAAAGGAGGACATTACCAAACGTTATTCTGCTTTTGTTGAGCACTACGGTATGGAGGCCAGTCGAAATAACAGAGGGGAATCACACGAGAACGGTGCCATTGAATCTCACCACGGTCACCTTAAGACTGCGATAAAGCAGGCCCTGATTTTGCGTGGCAGTAATGACTTTGACACTTTGGATGAGTATCGGCGATTTTTGGACGAGCTGATTGCTAGACGGAACAAACATCGTGACCAAGATATCCAAACAGAGTTGAAATCTCTCAAGGCGTTACCTCCTCGGCGAACAACAGATTACACTGAAGTCGTGTCGAGAGTTACCAAAACAAGTGGTTTTTTAGTTAAGCAGGTTTTTTATAGCGCCCCTTCTCGCCTAATTGGTCAACGCTTGCGTGTCCATATTTACGATAACCGGATAGAAGCCTATCTAGGCAGCACTCATGTCGTCAGCCATTCTCGTGAGCGGGGGCACGGCAAAGGCCCCCGCATTCATGTTATCAATTATCATCACGTCATTCATGCTCTCAAACGTAAACCTCAGGCACTCGCCAATTCTATTTATCGTGACAGTATTTTTCCAAGAACCGAGTACTCCCTGGCCTGGACATTGTTTCAGAAAAAGTTGTCCCGCAGAGATGCGTGTCGTCAGATGGTTGGGATACTTTTCCTTGCGCACGAAGAGGCTTGTGAGGCCGAAGTCGCGCACCTGATTTCGAGAGAAATCAATGCAGGAAGGCTACCTTGCGCAAAAAAACTTAAGCTGAATATCACAAAAAAGAACACGGATTTACCTCCTGATATTCCCGTGGTTCAACCTTCATTATCAGTCTTTGATACTCTGTTGGAGGATCGGGCATGACAAACATTGAAGTGGATCAGCACAAGCTGCCTCTTATGCTAACTGACTTACGATTACCCAGCTTTCACAAACACTGGCAAGATATCGCAATCCAATCCGACAAGGAGGGCTGGTCAGCAGCCAGGTTCCTTGCCGTTTTGGCCGAATATGAATTGGCCGAAAGGGACACGCGACGCATTCAACGCCATCTCAACGCATCAAACCTGCTGGGCGGAAAAACTCTGGCCACTTTTAACTTCAAGCGGCTGCCTAACGTGAAAAAGGCGCAGGTCGAAGCCTTGTCTGCCGGTGACTGGATTGACGCAAGAGCAAATCTGATTGCCATTGGAAATTCAGGGGGAGGAAAAACTCATCTCCTATGCGCCGTAGGTTATGCTCTTATAGAGGCTGGATACCGTGTGCTCTATACGCAAACCAGTGATCTGGTGCAAAAACTCCAGGCTGCCAGACGTGAACTTATGCTCGAAAACGCCCTCGCAAAACTCGATAAATTTGATCTCATCATTCTCGATGATATTACCTATGCACAAAGGGATATATCTGAAACATCCGTGCTCTTTGAATTGATCGCCAGACGATATGAGTACCGAAGTATTGCAATTGCTGCCAATCAACCTTTTAGCGGATGGGACAATATTTTTCAAGATAAGGCCATGACCGTTGCAGCAATCGATCGTCTTGTTCACCACTCAACCATTCTTGAGATGAATATCGACAGCTACAGACAATGGGAAGCCGCCCAAAATCTCAAAAAAATGTTGCGGAAAACCACAAACAAAAAGGTGAAAAATATGCCTGAAGCATCGTAAATAAACGTCAGATCACAGCCGCATCAAAAGCGGCCAAGGTGGTTGACGCAACCGGACAAAGTGGTTGACGCTCTACACACCTAAACCATATGCTCTTTCGAAAATTAATCGTAAAGCATAGTCAAAATTATCTGATTGAGGGTATTTACTAAGAAAAGTATCCAAAACTGAAATCGCTGAAGTTCCATCGTCTAACTCCACCTTGCCCAAAAGGGCCAAATCATAAAGATAAGATCGAGGAAAATCCTGAATTATTTTTTCATAGTTCCCATTTATAAAGTAAATAAAATCTATAAATCCATGCCCTTCTTCCCTTAACAATTGATTTGCGAATGCAGCATCCTTTTCATCAAAAAAACCGTAGCTAGTAAACTCTGGCACATGCCCTTTTTCTAGAGCACGCATATCTTCAAGAGAAATAGGTATCCAAACTTCTGAAAAATCATCCCGCTGGCAGTCTTTGTTATTTTTGATATTTTTAAGTACTTTGCGAGCATAATCATGATCAAATTTATTAACCAACGCTCGCATATGGGCATGGATATCATGTCTAAATCGATAACTCCAAGATGCTCGAAACTTGTATTGTTGACAAATAAATCGCAACCCTTGGATATGTCGTCCTGAACCATAATAACTCGCGGTTACTAGCCCTTCGATTTTATTATAACCAATATCTTCTAAATTAAATTGTTCAATTATTTCTTCATAAAGTGAAGCTGATAATGAATATTGACCAATTTCAAACGCATAGTTGGCAACGGCTAATTCGGTGGCTAATTGTGATGATTGTCCAGGAAGTATTTGTGTAGCTTTCTCAAGGAGATCAGGTCTACTTTTCTCTAACAATTCAATCACAGCTTTAGCTGTACGTTGAACTTTTAACCCATTTTCACGAAAAATCAGAACCTTCGACCCACCAGTCGCGATGATGTTAATACTATCGTTTCCACCCGTTATTTGATTTCGGGAAATATCTTGTGCTGTGGGCGTTGCCCATACTCTTTGCTCTAACCAGAAAATCGAACTTAGAAATAGGACAATCAAGACTATTTTAGTTGGAGACATTCGAGCCTCCAGTAGAGATGACGTTTGTACTATTATCTCCTGAGTTTATGACGTTACTGTTATCACTATGGACTGCTCCCTCATCCCTAGGAGAAAATCCATTCTCGTAAAATTTGGTGGTGAGTAAAATTGCAGATCCAAAAACAATCACAATCGAAAGATAAAGAGCTATCTTAGTCTGGTCACTATAACTGATCTGAATGATATCTCGTCCTGCTGAGTTACTCTCATTACGGTTCAATTCTGTTACTTTATTATTTCCAGTTTTCTTCATAAATTTTTGAATAAAAACAATCAAGATAGCCGCGACACTACTGCCACCAAATATCCAATCGCTATTTTCTTTTAAGAAAAAGATAAAATCAGACATATTAATACTCTTTACTCAGTTTTAGTTTAAGAAAAATTGCAATGGCTTTGATGCTATACATGTCCAGAGATACAGCAATAACTGAAGAAATTTTTACCTAGAATATCTTTGGGCGCAAAACCATACCACTAATAATTGTAAATTCAAAAAATTATATGTTTGCGCCACAATATCTCGCCCACTCACTGGGGCCACTTGATTGGGAATTTAAACTATTGATCTCAATTCATCTTCGAAGTTTAAAACGTGATATAAAATGGCACATGTATCATTCAATTTTTGATAGGAAAACGCTTAACAATAACTAGGAGTTTTCTAAAAAAAAAGGATAAGAACAATAGGACTTTTCGACACTTTATTGCATGCCTACAATGCCACTATTATACAAATTTGAAGGTATAAGGATCTAATAAGAACACTAAGTATTAGATGCTGCGAATACGACAAAAGTTAGAAAATTTTAATAGTTAAAATCTCTCTACTTTAAGAACTTCTTTCCAGCACGGTACAGAAAAAGCCATCAAGTCCGTGTTGAGACGGGGTAAGTTTCATCGTTTGACCTTCAAATGGGCAATCGATATCACTCACCTCTGGCCACAACTGTGATGCATCCCGAAGATTGAACTCAGGGTGTTTATTCAAAAAACTCTCCACCTGATCACTGTTTTCACCATCAAAAAGAGAGCAGGTTGCGTAGATCATACGACCACCAACTTTCACGCACTTGGAAGCTTTCTCCAAGACATCGGCCTGCATAGCCTGGTAGTTCTCATACTTTTCTTTGGTAAGACGTAATCGAGCATCCGGTTGTCTTCGCCAAGTACCGCTACCGGAACAAGGCGCATCAACGAGAACCCGATCAAATCCTTTGGCTGCCATTTTGTGCAAATTATCTTTATTCAGGGTCGCATAGCGGACGTTTTCAACACCCGCCCGTTCCATGCGCGGCTCAGCCCGTTGCAGCCGACGTGCATCGACATCCATTGCAACGAGATCACCTTCGTTCCCAAGACATGCGGCCAGAGCTAAGGTCTTGCCCCCTGCCCCTGCGCAAAGGTCAATCACCGACATACCAGGCTTGGTATCACAAAGAATAGCGATGAGTTGAGAACCTTCATCTTGAACTTCGACAAGGCCTTCACGAAAAGCCTTACAGTTACCCAGAGCGGTTCGGCCCTGCACTCTGAGCCCCCAGCCAGAATGTTGCATGTCCTCACTGAGCACATCATCACCAGCCAGTAACTTTCTAGCTTTTTCCCGGTTCCCCTTTAGCAGGTTTACCCGCAGATCCAGCGTCGCTTCTTTTTGCAGCCCTGCCATTTCAGCAGTGGCATGCTCCGGCCCAAACTGTTTTACAAATAACTCCGAGATCCAATCCGGTAGCTCTCCCATCACCGCTTGCGACATATCAGGGTGATCTAATGATTGTCCTTGTAACGTTGCCAAGGCTTCGTTTTCAAAGTCACTTAACTTTTGCGGACTGTATTGTTCGCCATCACAGATTTCATCCAGTTCAGAAGCCCGCATGCCTTCAACCAGAACGACATAGGCTAAAACACTGGAGCGAATACCAGCTGCCAATCCTGCTTGAGTGGTCCACCAATCAAGACGGCATTTTGATCTGATGACACCGTAGACCCGAGAGCTGATATCACGGCGATCTTTGGAGCCAATAAAGCGACGTGCGCGAAGATAAGTGTTTACCACTCGATCCATCGGTAACGGGCTCTCCTGCACTTCGTTGAGGAGCTCTATTGATGTCTGGATACGGCCGTTAGGTCTCATAATGGGGTCTCTTACTCTTTTGAATTCGCCAGGTTTAATATGGCTCGGGGTGCCCAGGTAATGAAGTTGATAGGCGGGAACTAAAAAAGGGCGGCATAAAGCCGCCCTCTCAAAATACTCTTAAAAGAGCTTATAAGCCACCACGATAGTTAGGAGCTTCACGTGTGATTGTTACATCATGCACGTGGCTTTCTCTAAGACCTGCATTGGTAATGCGACAGAAGGTGCAGTTCTTACGCATATGATCCACTGTAGGAGATCCCGTGTAGCCCATAGAAGCCTTAAGACCACCGACCAACTGATGAACAATAGCAGAAGCAGAACCTTTGAAAGGTACGCGTCCTTCGATCCCTTCCGGAACCAATTTAAGGTTATCGGTTACATCCGCCTGGAAATATCGATCTGCTGATCCCCGTGCCATCGCTCCCATAGAGCCCATTCCACGGTAGGATTTATAAGAACGCCCTTGATAAAGGAAGACTTCCCCCGGGCTCTCTTCGGTACCACCGAGTAGGGACCCGACCATAACGGCCCGTGCACCAGCAGCGATCGCCTTGGCAATATCGCCAGAGTGCTTGATGCCACCATCTGCAATAATACCGACATTGTTTTTCTCTGCGACATCAACCGCATCGAGGATTGCAGTCAACTGAGGAACCCCAACACCCGCAACAATACGTGTCGTACAGATAGAACCCGGTCCGATACCAACTTTTACGGCGTCTGCACCAGCATCGATCAGGGCGCGTGTCGCATCGCCGGTGGCGACGTTACCAGCAACCACCTGCGCCGTTGGATAGAGTTTTTTGATCTTTTCAACAGCAGAGATAACGCCGCGAGAGTGACCATGAGCGGTATCGATCACCAAGAGGTCAACACCTGCATCGATTAGAGCTTCTGCACGTTCAAAGCCTTCCTCACCAACACCCGTAGCAGCCGCAGCACGCAACCTGCCGTGTTCGTCTTTGCAAGCGATTGGATGTTTGGCAGCCTTATCGATATCTTTCACTGTAATCAGACCAATGCAGCGATAGGCATCGTCAACCACAAGAAGCTTTTCAATCCGGTGTTGATGTAAAAGGCGTTTGGCTTCTTCACCCGTAATGCCCTCTTTCACTGTAATCAGGTTTTCACTGGTCATCAGTTCAGAAATTTGCTGGCTAGGATCAGCCGCAAAGCGCATGTCGCGGTTGGTTAGGATACCAACCAATTTACGGGTTTTGTCTTCAACGACAGGGAAACAGGAAAAGCTTACGCTTTCTTGAAGTCTGTGAACATCGGCAAGCGTCGCATTGGGTGGGAAGGTCAAAGGATCGGCAACCATGCCGGATTCAAATTTCTTAACCTTGCGCACTTCACTTGCCTGCTCTTCGATTGACAGGTTCTTATGAATAACCCCGATGCCACCAAATTGTGCCATGGCGATCGCCAAACGGCTTTCGGTAACGGTATCCATCGCAGAAGAAAGCAGTGGAATGTTGAGTTCAAGAGAGGCCGTCAGCATAGTGCGAGTATTGGCCTGGGCGGGAAGAACAGAAGATTCTGCTGGCAAGAGCAGAACGTCATCAAATGTGAGAGCTTCGCGGATGTGCATGTCAATCTTTCCCTTGTGCGCAGAGGAAACCGTGGTTTCCCAAATGGGTTGCCATCATAAAAATGGCTAAATCCGATTGACGCCGCATTCTACACAGAAGCGACCTAAAGCCAAGTGATTAAAATAAGTCTATTTCAATTATTTTAATCAAGCAGAGGAACTAGCGTAGATACGCCATCTTTTGGTGAAATAGAGATCATTTTCCCGGGGATAGTCTCACAACTAAATGACCATAGGCCCTAAAGCTTTAAATGAACTCAAGACGATAAATTTAAGATTTAAATCCAGTCGCAACCAGGAACATTTCTGAAGAATCTTTTCGACTGGCTTCGGGTTTAAAGTGGCGAACACTTTTGAATTTTGTTTTTACAAGCTTTAACAAATCAGCCTGAGCTCCACCTTGCAGAACTTTCCCAACAAAGCTTCCTCCAGGAACAAGAACTTCCTCGGCAAACATCAGTGCTGTTTCCATCAAGCCCATAATCCGCAAGTGATCTGTTTGTGGATGTCCTGTTGCAGCAGCAGCCATATCCGATAAGACAATATCAGCAGGACCGTTCATCTCTGCCTTGAGGCGATCAGGCGCATCGTCGTCCATGAAATCCCCCTGAAGAAAGATAACACCCGCAATCGGCTCAACTTCCTGGAGGTCAATACCAACGATATGCGCTCCCGGTCCACAGCGTTCAACAGCCACCTGGCACCAACCGCCCGGCGCACAACCCAAATCGACAATTCGCGAATTCTTTTTGAAGATTTTGAACTTGTCATCAATTTGCGCAATCTTGAACGCCGCCCGGCCACGATAGCCACGCTTTTTGGCTTCTTGCACATAGGGATCATTAAGTTGACGGTTTAGCCAACGGGCAGAAGAATTGGAACGCCGGGCAGCAGTTTTCACACGAACCTTTAGTCCGCGTCCCGAAGGATTACTGCTGGGGCGCGAGCCGCCTTTTTTCGATGAGCTCATTCTTCTGCTTTCTTATATATTTCGTGGCTTGGTTTTGGTGTCATGAATTATAGAATTCACCAATATCAGCCACTATCTCTTAAAATCTACAACGTTTCATAGTGTAACCAGCCCAAATTAACAAACTGAATTACAAAGGACAGATATAAGGATAGCGGTTTAGGGGCTACATTTCCACACAAGAACAGCCCCAAAAGGGTGACTTAGTTGCCGTTCATTAACTTATAGAGAATACCTTCGCGCAGGCCACGGTCTGCAACGCGCAACTGGGCCACAGGCCATAATTTGGCCAAGGCTTCAAATATGGCACAGCCCGCAACAACCAAATCTGCACGTTGGTTTCCAATACAGGGGTTCGCAACCCGCTGGGCATAGGTCATGCTGGATATCTTATGGCAAAGACCAATCGCCGTATCACAATTGATCAAGGTACCATCAACCCGGTTGCGATCGTAGCGCGGAAGCTTTTTATACACCCCGACCAATGTCGTCACCGTACCCGAGGTACCGAGCATTTGAATTTTTCCATCCCGAACGCGTTGGGCGAAGTCATACTTTTGCTCAAACTCAAGGAAATCTTCATAGATTTCCTGAACCATCTGCTGATAGATCTCGGGCGTAATATCACGTCCGCCGTATTTTTCGGCCAGAGTAACAACACCTTTGGAAACAGAGTACCAGTCTTCCATCATTGGCTTTGGCAATGCACGGCTAGAGCTTGATGTATCAAGACGAATCCAGCTCACCTCTGTACTGCCGCCACCAATATCAAAAATCAGTGCTTCGGGGACTTCTGGGTTAAGAAGCGGCGCACAGCCCATAATCGCAAGTGATGCTTCTTCACTGTTATCAATGATCTCGAGATCAAGCCCGGTTTCCTGCTTAACCTGCGCGATAAAGTACGCACCGTTATCAGCACGCCGACAAGCTTCTGTCGCCACGCAGCGAAGACGGGTCACGCCCCGGCGTTTAAGTTTACCAGCACAGATTTTGAGGGCAGATATGGTCCGGCGCATGGCATCTTCCGAGAGCTCGCCATTGCGACTGAGGCCTTCACCCAAACGAACGATCCGTGAAAAGGTATCCAGAACGCGAAAACTCTTACGGCTCGGACGTGCAACGAGCAGGCGACAGTTATTCGTCCCCAGATCGATCGCTGCGTAAATATTATTGTCCGCCCGCTGCTGTGCCCTCTTGGTATAGGGTCGTTTGCGGGTATGCGAAGTCGCCGTCAAAAAATTCTGCTCCTGATGCAGGCCGATACTCTGGCTGAATAAAACAATCAGCCCTCCCTTCTTACGAATTGCACAGGGGGTAGATCAACCACGGAATCGCAGAATCCCCCGGAAAAACGTATAAAATCACTTATTGTGTAAAAAACATGTTCTGTGTTCAAAAAGGTGTTGTAAGATCTTTTGGAACCGACTATATGAAGGCCCGAAAGTTACCGTAAGCTGGTGTCACAGCGTAAAATCTAGGTACTAAAACCTAAATATAAGACACAGCCCCTGATCCGGGATAGTTTAACGGTAGAACTAAGGACTCTGACTCCTTCAGTCCAGGTTCGAATCCTGGTCCCGGATCCAATTCTTCCTAAATCAAATCAGAATTTAAATTGGCTCTTCTCCGCTTTGTTGAGTAGAAAAAGATGCCGACCGCCAAGTAACCTGTTGATATGTATGGTTTCTGATAACTTTACATAGAGCAGGTATATGACAATCAACATCTCGCAGCATATTTTAGGCCTCAAAGGGCAACGTGTAAATGAAATTAAACTGGATGACGGCGGTGTTAAGATTGTCATTCACTGCAGCCGAGACGCGCGTAGGAGGGCTATAGACCCTGCTACAGGCCAGAAGGGAAGCATCAACCAGCATGTCCGCCGACAAGTAAACGACATCCCCCTTTTTGGGTATCCTTGTGTGGTCGAGATTGAGCTGGCGCAGGTTTATATTAACAAGGGCGAACGCCGCATTGAGGGGTGTGATTTTGTTGATAAAGGGTGCCGTTTCACTCACCGATTTTGCCGACTGATCAGTGGATTATGTCGGCATATGTCTATTCAAGCGGTTTCCAGACATTTGGATATACGATGGGAAACGGTCAAGAATATCGACAGGGCATACCTTATTGAAACTCTCCCTACGCTTGATCCTGCAGAGCTAACTGGCTTGGAATATATTGGTGTAGATGAAGTTGCCCGGGCGAAAGGTCATGACTACATGACGGTGGTCTACGATATGGTTGGCGGTCATCTGATCTGGGTTGAAGCAGGCCGAACTGCCGAGGTTTTTTCAAGGTTTTTGAAACAACTGCAACCAGATACAGCCTGCAAAATAAAGGCCGTAGCGATGGATATGGGGCCTGCCTACCAAAAGGCTGTCAGAGAGTCCTTGCCGTTGGCCGACATAGTATTTGACCGTTTCCACGTCATGAAAAACTACAGCAAAGCTATCCATAATCAGCGTCGACTTGAGTTCAGAAAGGCCGATCCAAGTGGTAAAGAGTTGATGAAAGGGACACATTATCTGTTGCTCAAAAATGCGGATAAGTTGAGTGAAAAACAAAGTGACAAGCTGCAAAGGTTGCTGGAGAGCAATAGCAACCTGAATGCACTTTACGTCTTGAAAGAACAGCTTCAGCTGCTGTGGAGTGCCGCTTCATTTGAGGCGATGGCGGAGCAACTGGAACGTTGGTGCCTGATAGCAGATCAGTCACAGATGCTCTATCTAAAAAAGTTCGCGAAATCCCTACGGAAACATTGTGTGGGCATCTGCAACTACGCCAAACACAAGCTCACAAGCGCCAGGATAGAGGCTGGTAATGTCAGTATAGGAATGATCCGTAAGCGAGCCAGAGGCATCAAGGATACCGAATACTTCAAACTCAAAATTAGACAATCATCCATTCCAGATAATCAATCTATGCTCTATTTGAAATCCTAAATCTACTCAACAAAGCGGAGAAGTGCCTTTAAATTCTACAAAGTACCTTTTACACCTTTGCACTTATCTATTTTCCACCTTAGCTTGTAAGAATAATCTTAGTACTTACATTCTATAAGTATAAGGGAAATCAGGTTGAAAATGATTTAGCTCTCAAATCTGAGAGATATTGTTACTTAGTTATGGGAGTAGGTATGACGCGATTTTTTGGGTACTTTGGACTTCTTATTATTTTCGTTCTTCTCGTCAAACCAATATTACCTGAGAACCGTGGAACCCAGCATCAGAGAGAAGCATTCACCGCTTATACAAAAGGATGTGAGAACGGCAATGCTCAGCTATGTGACCTAGTTGGTGTTTATTATTTCGGTAACAAAGTTGTAGATGTGGACTTAGACAAAGCTATCACATATTTTAAAAAATCTTGCCTCGGTGGATATCCTGCAGGCTGTCAACGGCTTGGAAGTATTTATAGAAGAGGTGACATAATTAACCAGAATTACAAAATGGCCGTCACATATTATAAAAAAGCCTGTGATGGAGACCTTGCTATAGGGTGCGCTTATCTGGGTTATTTATTTAAAAACGGGCTTGGCGTTGATCAAAATAACGAGATGGCTAATAAGCTATATCATAAGGCATGTGACCAAAGGCCTAATCAGGGATGCATAAATTTAAACGAACACGGTTGGTAATAAATACGGTATCTTTTTCAATCCTGTAACGTAACCAAGCAACTAATCGCCCCCCCCGAGCAACAAAAAATCTCACTGAGACATATTGTCCAGACCTTCGCTTCACTTGAATCCAAGGATTGAATTTTTTGCCCCATATCCCATATGACATCAGGCAACAGATCGAAAGATTGTGGTTGCTATTGGTTTCCATAGATATGACGGGACAGAATGTTTAACGCATCCAATCTGATCAATGAAGTGCTCGGCGCGGGCAGTGGCGCAAATATGCAGAAGGGGAAGGATTACCTTTCAAAAAATGCTGGTGGCCTTGCAGGAGGAGCTGTCGCGGGTGGCTTAGCCGGTTATATGCTTGGCTCTAAAAAGGGCCGTAAAATGGCGAAGAAAACCGTCCAGTACGGCGGCCTCGCCCTTGTCGCCGGATTGGCCTTCAAAGCCTATAAAAATTGGCAGGGCGGTAGGCCTCCAGGGCAAACAACTCCGGGGCAAACTTCAGCCCCCGCAACATCGCATATGCAAAGCTCCCCTCCTCCTATTTCAGAAATTCCTTCCGTTCCCCGGGACTCTGCCTTTGCAGTAGAACCTGAAACGGAGAATTCCAATTGTTTTGGCGCCGCCCTGGTGAGCGCCATGATTGCTGCGGCAAAAGCGGATGGTCAGATTGATGGTGCAGAGCAGGATGCCATCTTTGCAAAAATTGATGACCTCTCCCTATCCAACGATGAAAAAGCTTTTCTGATGGATCAGCTCAGAAGACCGCTTGATATCGATAGCCTCGTTGCCCTTGCCCAAAACAAGGAACAGGCCGTAGAGCTCTATGTCGCCTCACTCATGGCCATAGAAGTCGATAATCCGGCAGAGCAAGGTTATCTTGGTATGCTTGCTGCTCGGTTAAGCTTAGAGCCGGAATTGGTAGAACACATTCACGGCTCCATGGCAGAGGCCGCTTTGGTTTAAAAGAACCGCACCTATAGAATACAAAAGGGCTCTCCATTCGAATGAAGAGCCCTTTTCTAATAACAGGAACCAACGGTTTAACCTTAACTGGCTTCAGCTTGCCCTTCTTCGGCATGACCGGGTTCTTTGTTCATAAGTCCCGTATAACTCGGCATCAGACTGATTAGGTGTTTACTGTAATCATGCTTCGGCGCCACAAAGAGTTCTTCGGTCTCCGCAATCTCGACCATTTTCCCTTTCGACATCACCCCAACCCGATCGCACATCTGACGAATGACGGGAAGATCATGACTGATAAACATCATGGTCAAACCGAGTTCATCCTGTAGATCTTTGAGCAAGTTCAAGATCTGAGCCTGAATGGATACATCAAGTGCAGATGTTGGTTCATCACAGATCAAAAAGCGTGGCCGCGTGGCAAGCGCACGGGCGATAGAGATCCTCTGGCGTTGACCGCCTGAAAACTCGTGCGGGTACTTTACTGCCGCTTTAGCACCGAGCCCGACGTGATCAAGAAGATCATCCACAATCTGTCGGGTTTCAGCTTCGGAGCCCGCCAGTTTATGAAAGCGGATTGGTTCCGCAATAATATCCCGAACCTTCATACGTGCATTAACAGACGAGAAAGGATCCTGGAAGATCATCTGCATCTGGCGTCGATGAACGTTAAGCTCTTTACGCTTTTTGATCTTGGTAAGATCAGTCCCTGCAAAGTTGATCGATCCACCTGCAGATTTATAAATCGAGGTCACCAAGCGGGCGATGGTCGATTTACCAGAACCGGACTCGCCAACGATACCAAAACACTCACCGTTGCGAATATCAAAACTGACGTCATCCACGGCGCGTACAATACTGGTGCCACTACCAAACATACCGCCGGATTTGAATACCATCTCCAGGTTATCGACCTTGAGCAAAGGGCCATCGCTTTGACCAAAATCACGTGTTTTACCAAGCCAATGGGTCGATAGGTCCAGATCCTTGCGCTCGCCAGCGGCTTCGATACTTTCCACCATTGGGAAGCGGTGCAAACGCACATCAGGTCTTGGAACGGCTGATATCAAACTACGTGAATAAGGATGATCCGGGTTACCAAGAATCTTCGCCGTAGGTCCAGTCTCAACTACCACGCCTCGATACATAACAGCAACGCGATCAGCTACCTCGGCAATCACCCCCATATCATGGGTAATAATGATCATGCCCACGCCCTTTTCCCGGACCAGCTTCTTCAGAAGGTCCAAGATCTGAGCCTGGATGGATACATCAAGTGCCGTTGTCGGTTCATCCGCTAAAATGACATCTGGTTCAGCACACAGCGCCAAAGCGATAACAACACGCTGACGCATGCCCCCAGAGAACTGATGCGGGTAGTGATCTACACGCTCAGAAGGATTTGGAATACCCACTTGATCAAGTAGAGAGATCGCCCGTTCGCGAGCTTCTTCATCCGATAGGCCAAGATGTGTCTGTATCGTACCAATCAGCTGCTTGGAAATTGTCTCGAGCGGGTTAAGCGAGGTCAGTGGATCTTGAAAGATCATGCCGATCCGCTTACCCCGGATCTTACGCATTTCAGCTTGCGAACGGCCGCTGATATTTTCCCCCTCGAGAAAGACGTCTCCCCCACCGACGCGACCGGGGCGCTCTAACAAGCCCATAACTGCGTTACCAATGGTCGACTTACCCGCGCCAGACTCACCAACTACACCAAGGATTTCACCACTGGCGACAGATAAGGAAACTTCCTTAGCCGCAATGACATCCCCATGGCGAGAGGGAAACTCAACAATGAGGTTCTTGATATCTAGCAATGTTTTACTCATGACATCACCCTCTCTTAGCGCAATTTGGGGTTCAGGGCATCACGGAGCCAATCACCCAGAATGTTGACGGAAAGCACCAGAATAACCAATGCGGCCCCAGGGAAAATAGTGATCCACCATTCTCCAGAGAACAAATAGTCATTACCAATACGAATTAGAGTACCAAGCGACGGCGATGTCGGTGGCACACCCACACCAAGGAACGAAAGTGTTGCCTCTGTAATCACAGCCAAAGCCAATTGAATAGTCGCAATAACAAGTACTGGCCCCATCACGTTGGGTAGGATATGGCGCACAAGAATGATCCAATCCGGGAGGCCAATAACCTGCCCCGCCTGAACATACTCTTTGTTGCGTTCCACCATCACCGAACTTCGAACCGTTCTTGCATACTGGACCCAGAAACTAAGACCAATGGCAACCACAAGAACATAAACAGCGAGTTCATCGTGAGTTTCACGCGGCATAATACCACGAGCAACACCATCGATAAGCAGCGCAATCAGGATCGCCGGAAAGGACAGTTGTACATCCGCAATACGCATCAGGATCGAATCAACAACCCCGCCTGCATATCCAGATATGAGACCAACAGCGATCCCAAGGATTGCTGCAAGACCAACCGAGGCAAAGCCAACGATCAGGGAAATCCGCGAACCATAAAGAATGGTTGAGAAAACATCCCGGCCCTGATCGTCTGTTCCCAGAAGATAGGAGGCATTACCCTCTTCTTCCCAAGCAGGGGGAAGGAGCGCATCAAAAAGATCAACGGTCGCAAGATCAAAAGGATTATGAGGCGCGACAAAGTTTGCAAAAGCAGCCCCAAATACCATGAGAAAAGTCAGAATGGCCGCGATAATTGCGCCAGGAGACCCTTTAAAATTCCACCACAAATCACTCTCGACAAGACGAGTGAAAAAGGAAGGTCTTTCGTTTGATATATCGCTCATTAGCTCTGCACCCGCAAACGTGGATCAACGACAAAATAGAGAATATCGACGATCAGATTGATCACGACAAAAACGAAGGCAATCAATAATAAATAAGCCGCCATTACCGGGATATCGACTTCTGATACCGCCTGAATAAATAACAGCCCCATACCCGGCCACTGGAAAACACTCTCGGTAATAATGGCAAAGGCGATAATCGAGCCCACTTGCAAACCGATAATGGTAATAACCGGAACCAACGTATTTCGAAGTGCAATAGAAAAATTGATCAAACGTGGGCTCAAGCCCCGGGCGTGCGCAAATTTGATATAGTCTGTCCGCAGCACTTCAAGCATTTCCGCCCGGACCAAGCGCACAATCAAAGTCATTTGGAATATGGCCAGTGTTATCGCGGGTAAGATTAGCGATTTCAGGCCACTAGCGGTCAGGAAGCCCGTTGACCACCAACCGAGATCGACAACTTCACCGCGTCCAAAGGTCGGCAGCCAGCGCAGTGTTACGCCGAAGAAAAGAATAAGAAGAATACCAATGAGGAATGTTGGTAGAGAAACGCCCATCAGCGACAGCGTCATAAATCCACGGGTAAAAAGTGACTTTGGCTTAAGGGCCGTATAGATCCCCATGGGGACCCCCAGCGCCAGGGCCAGGAAAGCAGAGATAAGGGACAGCTCTAGAGTTGCCGGAAACCGCTCAGCTATGAGACCACTGACGGGTTGCCGTAACCGATACGACATTCCAAAATCACCCTGTACAGCATTAGAAATAAACCGCCCGTACTGAACAAGGAAAGGATCATTTAAACCGAGTGATTCTGTCAGAGCTTCACGTTCGGCCAGAGTAGTATCTTGACCAACCATATTGTTGATGGGATCGCCGACAAATCGGAACAGTGCAAACGCAATCAACCCAACAACCAGCATCACGACAATCGACTGTAACAGTCGCATCGAAACAAACTTGAACATAACGTCCCCTAATAAAATGGGGGCCTCAAAAGCAAGAGGCCCCCTGTAGCAATTACAGCAAACTTATTTGCCGATTACAACATAACGCAGATCAAGAACGTTATCTGCACGCTGAGAAAGAGTTACACCGTCACGAACACCCCAAGACAAAGGCTGTTGGTGAAGCGGAAGGTAACCAACTTCTTTCTGAAGAATTGAGAAAGCTTCAGCGACCATGTTTTGACGCTTAACCTGATCAGTTTCTCTTTCAACGTTTCCTGCGATCTCATCGATACGGGCGTTGGAATAGTGACCATAGTTGAATTGGCCAGTATTCTTTTCAGTATCAAAAGAAGACATCAGGTTGAACAGAACGTTGTGAACGTCCATTGAGCTTGGTGTCCAACCCAAGAGGTAGAAAGATGTGTCGTTACCGTTTTGTGGGCTAACTTTGGCAAAGTACTTTGATTTCGGCTGAGCATTCAAGTCAACCTTGATGCCAACACGTGCCAACAAACCGACAACTGCCTGACAGATTTTCTCGTCATTTACATAACGATTGTTCGGGCAATCCATGCCGAGTTCAAAACCTTCGGGATAACCAGCTTCTGCCAGAAGTTTTTTGGATTTTTCTGGATCATAAGCGTAAGGGTTATTCAGATCAGCATCAAAACCGTTGATCTGTGGAGCCACGAGAAGACCAGCAGGAATAGCTGCGCCACGCATGATCTTTTTGTCGATAGCGTTCAAATCAATAGCATGCGCCATTGCTTCACGAACACGCTGATCTTTAAACGGGTTCTTTCCTTTGATGTTGGAATAGAGCAGCTCATCACGCCACTGATCCATACCAAGGAAAATTGTCCGCGCTTCAGGACCGGTTAAAGGACGAACACCTTCAGCACTTTCCAGACGCTTCCAATCCTGTACAGGAACAGGATAAACCAGATCCAACTCTCCAGAAATCAAAGCAGCAACACGTGTCGCACCTTGAGAAATTGGTGTGAAATTCACTTCAGTAACGTTTGAAGCAATATCTTTCCAATAACCATCAAATCTTTTGAAAGTTGAGCGGACGTCAGGTTGACGCTCGGTCAGAATAAACGGGCCTGTGCCATTTGCATGTTGAGCAGCATAAGTAGCTGTTGAATCAGCAGATTTAGGGCTTGTAGCCTCTACTGCGTTATGCTTTTCAGCCCACTCTTTGTCCATCATGTAGTAGGAACCGAGCTCACGCGGCAGAATTGGGTTTGGAGCAGGAGTTTCTACTTCAATAGTGAAGTCATCAATTTTCTTGATGTCTTTGATACGAGCGCCATAGCCCTTCATATCAGAGCCAGGAGTTAGAGTACGCTTCCAAGAAAAAATAACATCATCGGCATTAAAGTCGCCGCCATCGTGGAACTTCACGCCTTCACGGAGCTTGAATATCCATGTTGTTGGCCCAGTGTTTTCCCAACTTACAGCCAAACCAGGCTGAATAACCATGTTGTTATCATAGTTCGTCAGACCTTCGTAGACATTACCGAGGAAACCAAGAGTAAAGGTTTCGTTCAGGCCATGCGGATC
The DNA here is from genome assembly GCF_965205715.1 of Kiloniella sp. Classification (GTDB taxonomy): domain Bacteria; phylum Pseudomonadota; class Alphaproteobacteria; order Kiloniellales; family Kiloniellaceae; genus Kiloniella. The sequence continues at coordinate 658,650 of NZ_CBDBHW010000006.1, forward strand.
AAGAGACTGTACATCGCCTTGAAAGGACCATTTTAAGGTTTCTGCATTCGCAACCCCGGCACCAAGTGCGAGCACACATGCACTTGCCGCGAGAATATTTCTTATTTTCATTTTGATACTCCCTGTGTTTACCACCAAAGACCTGATGGCCTAATTTTATACTCAGACTTTTTTTTATACTTATCTTTTAGCAGGCATAGCTGTTTCAACCAGCTTAGCCCAATATGAACAACCAACGGGAATTATTTCGTCGTTAAAGTTGTATTTAGGATGATGTACCGGTGCGGTGTCACCATTCCCTAGGAAGATGAACGATCCTGGGCGCGCATTCAACATAAAGGCAAAGTCTTCTCCGCCCATCGTTGGATTTGCATCCGTATCAACCCGATCTTCACCTGAAATCCCCGAGGCAATATCTACCGCAAAGGATGTTTCTTTCACATGGTTCATAACAACGGGATAGTTCCGCTTATAATCGAGAACCGCTGTGGCTCCATGTGCTTTAGCTGTATGTTCAACAACTTCCTGAATACGTTGTTCCGTGAGATCACGAACACCTTCATCCAGCGTCCGAACCGTACCGTTCAATGAAGCTGTGTCTGGGATAACGTTGAAAGCCGTACCCGCGTTGCAGGTTGTCACTGATACAACAACGGATTTTACAGGATCAACACTACGCGAAGCAATCGATTGCAGGGCCAAGATAATGTGGCTGGCAATAACAATAGGATCAACGGTTTCATGTGGTTTTGCCGCATGACCACCGGAACCCTGAATATCAATGGTAAAGATATCAGTGGCCGCCATCAAAGCGCCTGGGCGGGTACCAAAGTTTCCAACAGGAACGCCAGGCCAATTGTGCAAGCCATAAACTTCCTGGATGTTAAAACGGTCCATCATGCCATCTTCAACCATTTCACGACCACCGCCGCCGCCTTCTTCAGCAGGTTGGAAAATCACCGCAACGGAACCATCGAAATTCCTGGTCTCAGATAGGTATTTTGCTGCTCCTAAAAGCATCGCAGTATGACCGTCATGCCCACAGGCATGCATTTTCCCATCAACCTTAGATGCATAATCTAAACCGGTCTCTTCATGGATTGGAAGCGCGTCCATATCAGCACGCAAACCAATAACCTTGCCAGAGCTGGTATCGTTACCCTTAATAATGCCAACAACGCCCGTGCGCCCGATGCCTGTCACAACCTCATCCAGACCGAACTCTTTTAGCTTTTCGGTTACAAACCCTGCGGTTTGTTCAACATCAAAAAGAAGTTCCGGGTTTGAATGGATTTCACGTCTCCACCCTGTAATTTCATCATGTAGTTCGGCAAAACGGTTAATAATCGGCATTACTATTCCCTGAGTATATTTTTTATAGTTTGTTGTTTAACTTGCCAGGCGTTCGATCAACTTGCGTTGAAAATCTTCGCCGGCATTTAGTTGTTCAATAGATAAAAATTCGTTGGCCGCGTGTGCTTGTGCGATATCACCCGGCCCACAGACGATGGTCGAATAGCCACCATCCTGGAACTGTCCAGCTTCAGTACCGTAGGAGACAACGTGTTCTGCATTGTCGCCCGTTATCTGACGAACCAGGCGTTCTGCAGCACCATCATTTTCACGGCGGCAACCGGGCACATTTGCGAGCACGTCGATAGTTATTCCGGTAGACGGGTCTATCGCTTTCATTTCGGCTTCTAACTCGGCGACATAAGCGCGGTATTCCTCAAGATACTGTAGAGGATCTTCAGTCGGAAGAACTCGAAAATCGGAAGAGAATGAGCAGTCTTTAGCCGTGATATTATGAGCAGTTCCGCCATGGATCACACCACAGTGCAGGCTGGTATATCCAGGCTCAAACAAAGCGTTCTCGGCAAGATGTTCTGTCCGTAGTTTGTTCTCTTTTGTTTTCTGCTCATGCCAGACAACCAATTTGGCTGCGATATGAACGGCCGAGACCCCTGTATGCAACAGACTGGAATGAACCTCTAACCCGCGAACTTTTGTCATTAGACCTATCACACCCTTATGCCCGCTCACCACCTGCATCATCGTTGGCTCGCCAACGATAACAGCTTCGGCTTTCACCCTAGGCGCCATGTCTTCAACCATTAACGGCGCACCAAGACAGCCGATTTCTTCATCATAGGACAGAGCAAGATGGATTGGTCTTTTCATATTAGACCGCAGCATTTCTGGAACCAGCGACAGAGCGATGGCTGAAAAAGCCTTCATATCTGCTGTGCCACGCCCATAGAGCAAACCATCTTTTTCAATCACCTCAAAAGGATCGGTGTCCCAGGGCTGCCCATCGACAGGTACAACATCAGTATGACCGGATAAGATAACACCACCATCCGTATTCGGACCAATGGTCGCCCACAAATTGGTTTTTGTTCCATCTTCATTCGGAACGCGTTGGGAGGATACGCCGTGTGAAGACAGATATTCTTCGACAAATTCGATCAGGGGAAGGTTGCTGTTTCGAGAAACAGTATCGAAAGCAACCAGCTTGGTAAGCATTTCTTTTGCTGAGTAGTTACCAGCCACAGATATCTCCCTATTCAAAATTTATCGCACCAATTAATTGGTACAAAAACCATCCCTTAATTGACTGCTCTTTATTCTCTAATTGGAATTTCAGGATCATGAGATCCTCCATGAAATCCACATGAGATCGTTTGGCAATCTTATTTGAAGAACAGGGAATTACCGTAAACAACAATAGTCGGCCACATGTTGTAGAACAGCAACTCTCCCGATCTTCCCTTTTAGGAACCACGAACTTTAATTTGAATCAATGCATAATGATGTATATAGGTATGCAAAAAAAGCATAATGGATTTTTGAAATGCGGATGCGCCAACTCGAAGCTTTTCGGGCCACGATTATTAACGGGACAATTTCGTCTGCGGCTAAAAGCCTGAACACAACACAACCAACGATAAGTCGCTTACTTGCCGATCTCGAATACTCCTTGAAGCTTACTCTATTGCATAGGAGGAAGGGTCGGGTTGTCCCTACCGAAGAGGGTATGATCTTTTACCGTAAACTGGATGAGGTTTTTGAAGCGTTTACCAAGTTAAAATCTACCGCAGAAGAAATATCAAGGGACCGAAAACAGGAACTTCGAATTATATCCCTGGGCGCGCTATCTATCAGTATTGTACCTGAGATCATGGAAGAATTTACCGCAAATCATCCCGAGATATCCATTACCATAAACACTACAGACGTAAAAAATTACTTCAATATGATCATGGATGAAAACCTTGATATTGCCTTTGGCAACCAGATGGGAGAGCAACCTGGTGTCGAACAGGTAATTCTTGCAAAGGTAGATTACGTCTGCGCTCTTCCCCCAAATCATTCTCTCTGTGAAAAAGATATTGTATGTGAGGAAGACCTGGTGGGAGAAAAACTCATAGCCCTGGACAGTGACGATGTACTGGCTTTTCACCAGCACACCGATCTTTACAAAAGAATTAACCCCATTACCCAGTTCAGCACTCAACACTCAGCAAATGCTTATTCGCTGGTCAATCAAGGTCTATGTTGCGGCGTACTGGAACCTTTTTCTGCCAAGGTATGGGCGGCATCCGGGGTAGAAATCCGCCCCTTCAAACCAAAAATTTCTTATAAATATTCTGCCTACTATCAAGAGACCAGAAAGAAAAATCCACTCATCCGAGAACTGGTAGATATTGCGGCTCGAAAATTCAAGAAATATGAGGCTCTTCTCCGCTTTGTTGAGTAGAAAAAGATGCCGACCGCCAAGTAACCTGTTGATATGTATGGTTTCTGATAACTTTACATAGAGCAGGTATATGACAATCAACATCTCGCAGCATATTTTAGGCCTCAAAGGGCAACGTGTAAATGAAATTAAACTGGATGACGGCGGTGTTAAGATTGTCATTCACTGCAGCCGAGACGCGCGTAGGAGGGCTATAGACCCTGCTACAGGCCAGAAGGGAAGCATCAACCAGCATGTCCGCCGACAAGTAAACGACATCCCCCTTTTTGGGTATCCTTGTGTGGTCGAGATTGAGCTGGCGCAGGTTTATATTAACAAGGGCGAACGCCGCATTGAGGGGTGTGATTTTGTTGATAAAGGGTGCCGTTTCACTCACCGATTTTGCCGACTGATCAGTGGATTATGTCGGCATATGTCTATTCAAGCGGTTTCCAGACATTTGGATATACGATGGGAAACGGTCAAGAATATCGACAGGGCATACCTTATTGAAACTCTCCCTACGCTTGATCCTGCAGAGCTAACTGGCTTGGAATATATTGGTGTAGATGAAGTTGCCCGGGCGAAAGGTCATGACTACATGACGGTGGTCTACGATATGGTTGGCGGTCATCTGATCTGGGTTGAAGCAGGCCGAACTGCCGAGGTTTTTTCAAGGTTTTTGAAACAACTGCAACCAGATACAGCCTGCAAAATAAAGGCCGTAGCGATGGATATGGGGCCTGCCTACCAAAAGGCTGTCAGAGAGTCCTTGCCGTTGGCCGACATAGTATTTGACCGTTTCCACGTCATGAAAAACTACAGCAAAGCTATCCATAATCAGCGTCGACTTGAGTTCAGAAAGGCCGATCCAAGTGGTAAAGAGTTGATGAAAGGGACACATTATCTGTTGCTCAAAAATGCGGATAAGTTGAGTGAAAAACAAAGTGACAAGCTGCAAAGGTTGCTGGAGAGCAATAGCAACCTGAATGCACTTTACGTCTTGAAAGAACAGCTTCAGCTGCTGTGGAGTGCCGCTTCATTTGAGGCGATGGCGGAGCAACTGGAACGTTGGTGCCTGATAGCAGATCAGTCACAGATGCTCTATCTAAAAAAGTTCGCGAAATCCCTACGGAAACATTGTGTGGGCATCTGCAACTACGCCAAACACAAGCTCACAAGCGCCAGGATAGAGGCTGGTAATGTCAGTATAGGAATGATCCGTAAGCGAGCCAGAGGCATCAAGGATACCGAATACTTCAAACTCAAAATTAGACAATCATCCATTCCAGATAATCAATCTATGCTCTATTTGAAATCCTAAATCTACTCAACAAAGCGGAGAAGTGCCAAATATGAAACGACCTAGGGCCTAGACCCTAGCTTTTTGTCGATTTGAATGCGTGTAGAGTTCAGCGTTAAATTCATAGAATATGGGAACACTGGCAGCACCATGCGCAGGAGCAGATGGCGCACTAACACCAAGCAAAATGCGTTCATCCAAAGGCTGAAGCTGTGTCACTACAGAGGGCAATGGGGGTAACATCTGATCAATCAGTGCCTGTGCAATCCGGGTAGGTAGTAGTCCACCAATGAAAATAACCTCTGGATCAAAAGTACTTTCAAGAGCGTGAATCCCGATGCGTAGTTTTTCAGCAGCTTCATTTAACCAAGCCATAAAGGCGGGGTCTCCTTCATCAAACAATTTTTCCAATTGTTCAGGTGTTCGTTGCGTGCTGTCGGTCTCTCCAATGGCTTCATATGCCGCTCGTAAGGATACATAGCGCTCAAAACACCCTTTGTTGCCACATTCACAAGCAACACCATCAGTCTCAACAACAATATGGCCTATCTCCCCCGCGGCTCCTCTAACCCCATGATAAACCTGACCGTTAAGAAACAATCCTGCTCCCAGACCCATTCCAATAAAAACATAAACAAAATTTTCGAATTTTTTTCCTGCGCCGTGAAGGCGCTCAGCAATCGCTGCAGCATTTGCATCATTCTCTATAATTACTGGTAAACCAGTACGTTCTCGCAAATGTTCTTCTATTGGAAAATCAACCCAACCAGGGCCAACTCCTGTAGGTCCACTGACATCAAATGGACCGGGAATTGCGACCCCAACACCAAAAAC
>NZ_CBDBHW010000007.1:0-77434 GCF_965205715.1 Kiloniella sp.
CATCCAGTTTAATTTCATTTACACGTTGCCCTTTGAGGCCTAAAATATGCTGCGAGATGTTGATTGTCATATACCTGCTCTATGTAAAGTTATCAGAAACCATACATATCAACAGGTTACTTGGCGGTCGGCATCTTTTTCTACTCAACAAAGCGGAGAAGAGCCACGATGGCTTTATCAGAATACTTTAGAGACAACGGCCGTGATGTTCTCTGTTTGATGGATTCTGTGACCCGCTTTGCGATGTCGATGCGTGAAATTGGTTTATCAGCAGGTGAGCCCCCTGCCAGTAAAGGGTACACCCCATCCGTGTTTGCAGAGCTTCCTCAACTCTTGGAGAGAGCAGGCCCTGGGGTCAAACAACAGGGATCAATTACCGGATTGTTTACCGTATTGGTAGAAGGTGACGATCATAATGAGCCGATTGCAGATGCTGTACGCGGAATTCTTGATGGGCATATTATTCTTGATCGTGCGATAGCAGAACGAAATCGATTTCCGGCCATTAACTTACTAAGAAGTGTCTCTCGGACCATGCCAGGATGTAATAATGATCATGAAAATAATCTTGTTACCCGAGGAAGGCAGTTGTTGTCGACTTACGACAACATGGCGGAGTTAATTCGAATTGGTGCCTATAATGAAGGGTCCGATCCGCTTATCGACGAAGCGATTGCTCACAATGGATCCCTGGAGGATTTTCTTGCTCAAGGAAAATATGAGCAAAGCACACTTGCTCTTGGGTACGAACAACTCGCTGCTGCTATTGGAATAAACTGGGAGGAATTTACTTCAGAAGTGGATGACTCTCAGAACCAAACAGAAAATGTTGGTCCAGATAATGTAGGACTTGAACAATGAAAACTCCAATTGATAGTTTGGTTCGCGTACATAGTTGGAAGCTTGATGAAGCGCAGCAAAAGTTGTCAGATCTTGAGGCCTTATCGTTAAAATTAGAGCAAGACCTGGTCAAACTTGATCAAGAAGTATTGAAAGAGCAGACATTTGCTTCTCAACATCCGGACGTCGCGCAAACATATCCAGCATATGCTGAAGCAGCACGTGAACGTCGCAAGCGTCTTGAAACTTCAATCGAAGAGGTCATGACTTTAAAGGCAATTGCTCAACAAGAGTTACATGAAACATATCAGGCATTGAAAAAATACGAAGAAGCTCAAGCCAATGATATCAGGCGCCAACAAGACGTAATAAAGAAAAAAGAACAAGCCGCTGATGATGAAATGGGTATACAGCAATATCGTCGACGTAAAGCTTCCGAGAACTAATACCGCTATTTAAGGCAAAATTTAATACTGAAACCGGATCAAGCAACAGTACTGTTGTGGGTGCCTGCAATCAATTTGTCAGCAACAGTAGACAGCTTTTCCCAATCAAGAGATGCTTCAAATGAGAGGCGCCCGGAAAAGCCTGTTGCTTCGTTAGCACCATAAAATAAATCTGAAATTTTACTTTGCATTTGAGAAGGCAGGTTTCCCCGTGAACGAATGACGAGATCAAATCTGTTCCTTTTAACCAAACCATCGAATTGCATATCGCCATCTCGGCTCATTTCAACCTCTAGCTTGAAGCGGGTGGCATCTTCACGGTCGAGCTTGCCTTCTCCCTGTGAGCCAGCCTCTCTATCTCTTACAAACAGATTGGCTTTTTGTAGGGAACCCTCGTGAAGGATCGGTAATTGAGTCATCCGCCAATCACCTTGATTGGTTTCGACGGGTCTATTGAAAATTGCATTCTCATTGCTAAGCTGTTGCGCTAATTCAGAGTTTCCTGTTGCTCTTAAAATGGATAAAGTGTCTTGGCCTACCCAGGGCTTGTTTGATCCAGATTTAATAGCGTTTAAAAAAAGAAGTATACCGGATGTCAGGGCTGAGCCTTGATGAGGAATATGGTTTACGAGAGGATTCCCTTGCCCTTGCTGACTTAACGTACTGAGTGCGGATTGTAATGATAGGTTATAGTTTTCTGTCGAGCGAAGTGCCATCATAGGATTATTGCTATTGCGCAGGGGGCCATCTCCTGTCGCGATAACAGAATCATCCATGTTCATAGGTGAGAAGGTCAAAGTCATCTGAGTGCCAATTGGAATAGGGGCCTTTAAAGAGAGCTGTATATTTCCAAGTGATGTTTGCACAATTGGTTGTCCCTTGCTCAATCCTATTACGGTTGCGTTAAGGGTGTTTGCATTTAACGCAGGTGAAGTTACTGGGGCATTGCGGGTAGGTGCCACGGATTGAGTTGTGGGATTGGTCGGGCTCGTAGTCGTTTGCCCCTGAACGGGCTTTGAAGCCGTTTCCGGCCGCAGAGAAAGAGGGAGGATTTCAACTCTTAATTGGAAGCTTTTCCCAGCAGGTAATTTCAAAACGTCATTTGGGAGAGGGCTTTTACCTTGGTCTGAGGATTTATTCAGGAACATGCCCTGGATGTTGTGTCCTAAGCTAAGTTTGTCTTTTGGGTCGTGTGCTGTATGTGAAGCCTGGGTCTTTGATTGTTGATTGTGTTGGGGAACGAGCAGTACTTCAAATGGAGGGCGGTGAGTTCTGAATTGAATGAGAATTTCAGTGCCTGGTGACAATTTGATATTAGTATTTACAGCAATGTTACCCAGCAGGGTTTGCACGATTAACTGGCCAGTTTTATTTTGGCCTTGAATTGTACCCGGGATTTGCTCTTGGACTGGCCGAGAAGATACTGAGGAAGGATAACTTGAGAGTGTACTTACTTGTGCTGTCTGTGTCGTGCTTGTTTGCCCAGAGGGGGTCGTGGCTAAGGGGAGCCGAACTTTATTCATTTCTCGATAGCAAATTCCTCGCAATCTGTTCAACGCGTTCGGCTGCTGAAGAGGTGGGATACCTTACCAGCAGAGGCGTTTGATTGCGAATTGCTTCCTTTACTTTATTATCTCGAACAATAATTCCAGCGAGGGGTGGAGTGATCTTCAGGAAAGATTCACAGGCCTTTCTAATGGTATTGTAGGTTTTATGACCGTCATGTTCCGTCTCAGCCATATTTACTATGACACGTAAATCTGCATCAGGCCGTTGCATTTTAGTTAGTTTGATGAAGGCATAGGCATCGGTCAGTGAGGTGGGTTCATCTGTGGTAATCACCAGGCAAACTTGTGCCTGTGATGCGAGCTGTCGGACTGTGCGATCAATCCCAGCACCAAGATCTAAGATAATGCGGTCATACGAATCAGATAAAGCTGCAAGGTCTGTGGTCAGATTGTTTAAGCGTTGTGCTGGTAAGTTTGCAAGATTACCAGAGCCAGATCTGCCGGCAACAACATCAAAGCCACCATCAGGGTACCGTACGGCGGCATCTTTTAACGGGTAACGGCCCATTAAAACACCCCCCATGTCTTTGTTCGGTGCCAAGCCTAGTTGTATATCTACGTTAGCTAATCCTAAATCACCATCGAATAACAAGGTTCGGCATCCCAAGCTTGATAGCGCGTGGGAGAGTGTAATGGACAGCCAGGTTTTGCCTACTCCGCCTTTGCCAGAAGCAATCGCTATCATATTATGACAACGTAATTTGTTGTGTAGAGCCTGAACGTTGTTTTTGGCTTGGTTCATCAGCGTGTACCTGTTGCAAGAGTGTGCTGTTTGGGTTCTTCTAACCTTGTCGGTAGCAATAGTCGTGCCAGAGAGACTGGATTTATGGGCGATAGCCCATCCGCAATTTGCGGAGAGGTCCCCGCAGCCATGAAGGTTAGGTTGGCACTATGTGCTGCAGTTAGAAGTCCACCAAACCGTCGCGTCATATCCAGTTTTGTCGGTATGATATACTTAGGGCCAATTTCAAGGAATGCTGCCGCTTTATCTGCTGCTTCATAAACATCTCCACCAGCTGGGATGATTAGTGTGGATTCCGCATTCGATGCCTGGGCGAAATCGCCGAGATAATGTACGGCGTCTTCGTCAAAAGGATTTACCCCCATCGTGTCGATAAGGATCATTCTTTTTTTCGCTATCTTATCAATGCATTCACCGAGCTTTTCAGGTGTTTCAGCTATGTCGAGATCAATTTGTAAGCGATGACAGAAAGTAGAAATCTGTTCAACGCCACCCGTTTTTTCTGAATCAATGGTGATAACGGTGGTTGGTATATCTGAAATCCTTGCCTTTGCGCAAAGCTTAGCAATGGTAGATGTCTTTCCATCACCAGGTGACCCAATGAGCATCAGAGGTCTTGTCATTGGACCCGTGGGTATTTGAGCAAAGTGAAAATGGTTGTCGAGGGCACCGGCGAGAGAGATATGCCATTCTGAAGCAGGTATACCAATCGCATGTCCAACAAGAGTGTCGATCATTTGAGGCGGGAGGTGATGAAAATCCAAAACTTCGGTAATTTCATCGACAATATCGACGTCTTCACCTGGATCGGTGATGGAGAAATCTGTTGCGGGCTCGTCATCCAGACCGGCAGTTACACGTACGCCATCACCCGGGCCTAATTCATCAGTGGCCAGAATGATAGCGTCTTCACCCAAATCCTCTCGGACTTGATCCATTGCTTCTGGAAAGCTGTTAGCAATGTAATGCTTCAAGCGCATCTTAACTGCTCCCTAGCCTGATTTTTTGCTTCATATTCATCACATAAGCACGTCATTAACTCTAAATAACCCCCAGAGTCTTAATTTTTGCTTTGGGGTGTACTTCATTTTGAGACATCACAACTGTAGCCGGGCGGAAACGTTCGACGATTGAGCGAACATAAGGCCTTATTACGGGGCTGCTTAATAAAACCGGTGCCTCCCCCATCATCGCATGGCGTTCAAAAGTCTGTCTGACAGCAGTAATGAACTCCTGGAGTTGTGTGGGCGGCATTGAAAGTTGTTTTTCTTCACCTTCTCCAACAAGAGCTTGAGCAAAAGCCTGTTCCCATTGAGGGGAAAGGGTGATCATGGGAATGAACCCTTGTTCATTCTGATTGCTGTTGGAAATCTGTCTGGCTAACCGTGATCTAACATGTTCGGTGATAAATGTAGCGTTGCGGGTATAGGCACAAGCTTCCGAAATGCCTTCGAGGATTGTTGGCAGGTCTCGAATAGATATTCTCTCACCCAATAGATTTTGTAATACGCGTTGGAGTGCTCCGACTGAAATTTGAGCAGGAATTAGATCTGCAATTAGCTTTTGGTGCTCTTCAGATAGTTCATCCAGAAGTTTTTGAGTTTCTGAATAGGATAGCAATTCTGAAATATTATCTTTCACGACTTCAGTGATATGCGTGGTAATGACAGTAGAAGCATCGACCACCGTATAACCGCGGAACAAGGCTTCTTCTCTTTGGCTTTCATCCACCCACATAGCGGGAAGACCAAAGGTAGGTTCGATAGTTTCTTCACCGGAAAGCTGAATTTTATCGCCACGTGGATCCATGATCAAAAGCATATTGGGGCGAAGTTCCCCTTCACCTGCAGAGATTTCTTTGATCCGAATGATGTAGCTATTGGCACCAAGTTGAAGGTTGTCTTGTATGCGAACGGAAGGCAACACAAACCCTAGTTCCTGAGCAAGTTGGCGTCGTAACCCTTTAATTTGATCTGTAAGCCGTTCCCCACCTTGCCCATTGATCATGGGTAAGAGGGCGTAACCCAGTTCAAGTCGAAGGTTATCAATCTGCAGAGAAGAAGAGATTGGCTCTTCTGCTACAGGTGCTGGTTGAGCCTCTTCAATTTGCTTTTGTTCATCAATTTGGGATCGTTCCAATGATTTTTTGTTTGATAACCAAGCAAGCCCACCTGTCGTTCCTGCGAGAAGTAAGAAAGGAAAAGCAGGGGTTCCAGGAACAAGAGCAAGCCCTATCATTAAGGCTGATGATAAGCCTAGAGCACGAGGATAACCACCAAGTTGTGCAAAAATAGCTTTATCTGCAGATCCTGTCGTCGTCGTTTTAGATACGAGAATACCCGCTGCTGTCGAAACAATGATCGCGGGAATTTGAGATACCAACCCATCGCCAACCGTTAGTAGGGTATAAGAAGTTGCAGCATCGCCAATGGGCATGTCTCTTTGAGCGACACCAATGATAATACCGCCAATGACATTAATGAATGTGATCAAAAGCCCTGCGATAGCATCCCCACGGACGAATTTGGAAGCACCATCCATCGCGCCAAAAAAGTTACTTTCGTCTTCTAGGTTTTTACGGCGTTCGCGGGCATCTGTTTCATCGATGAGACCACTGGATAGGTCTGCATCAATCGCCATTTGCTTACCTGGCATGGCATCCAAACTGAAACGAGCTGATACTTCGGCAATCCTTCCGGCACCTTTGGTGATAACGATGAAGTTCACAATGACAAGGATACCAAAGACAATCATACCAATGACAAAGTTGCCGCCCATGACAAAGTTACCAAAAGATTCAATTACCTGTCCTGCTGCTCCTGATCCTTCATGTCCTTTGGCCAGTATAAGTCGGGTAGAAGCCAAGTTGAGAGACAACCGAAGCATCGTTGCAATCAGCAAAATGGTCGGAAAAGATCCAAATTCCAACGGTCCTTGGATGAAGAGGGCCGTCATAAGAATAAGTACGGATAATGTTATGGAAAGAGCCAATGAGATATCGAGTAACCAACTCGGCATCGGCAAGATCAGCACAACCAAAATAGCCATAACACCAAGTGCTAGTGCAATATCTCCACGCTTAAGAGCCTCTAAGGCCGAAGCCACAGAGGGGGGTAATCCCAGGTTTTTGCCTTCTTGTTGCGGGCTGGTGTCAGACATAAATTTACTACTGTTTTGTTATAATTAAACTGCTTTTATACGGAGGGGCTGAAATTTTCAGTGCCGCCACCAGGGCTTGTGACTTCTGTTCCATCATCGCTATATATTTTTAACTTATTGCGTAGTGTTCTAATTGAGATTCCAAGAATAGTTGCTGCGTGAGTTCTATTGCCGAGGCAATGTTGAAGGGTATTGAGGATGAGATCTTTTTCAACATCCGCAACAGTTCTCCCCACCAAAGCTTTATCAGGTTCATCTGCTCCGGGTGTTAATGGTTGAGCTGCCGGTTGAGCCGGTTGTTGTGGCGTTTGCGGCACAGGATACCCCCGAGCAATAGGAGCAGGCTTTGGTATCGGAGCAAAGCTTGCTCCTGTTAACAATATTGCTTCTGGCCCCACGACATTATCTCTGGATAGCAGAACCGCTCGATGCATTGTATTTTCCAATTCACGCACATTGCCGCGCCAATGGTGTTGCAGTAATTGTGTCATGGCTTCCGGTGTAATGGTTGGCTTCGCCATTGCATTAGATTCTGCATATTTCGTAAGGAAATGGTCTGCTAGTATTTCAATGTCGAGAGGTCTGTCTCGAAGGGAAGGGATGTCGATGGTGACAACATTCAGGCGAAAATAGAGATCTTCTCTAAAGTTCCCTTTTTTGGCTCTTCTCCGCTTTGTTGAGTAGATTTAGGATTTCAAATAGAGCATAGATTGATTATCTGGAATGGATGATTGTCTAATTTTGAGTTTGAAGTATTCGGTATCCTTGATGCCTCTGGCTCGCTTACGGATCATTCCTATACTGACATTACCAGCCTCTATCCTGGCGCTTGTGAGCTTGTGTTTGGCGTAGTTGCAGATGCCCACACAATGTTTCCGTAGGGATTTCGCGAACTTTTTTAGATAGAGCATCTGTGACTGATCTGCTATCAGGCACCAACGTTCCAGTTGCTCCGCCATCGCCTCAAATGAAGCGGCACTCCACAGCAGCTGAAGCTGTTCTTTCAAGACGTAAAGTGCATTCAGGTTGCTATTGCTCTCCAGCAACCTTTGCAGCTTGTCACTTTGTTTTTCACTCAACTTATCCGCATTTTTGAGCAACAGATAATGCGTCCCTTTCATCAACTCTTTACCACTTGGATCGGCCTTTCTGAACTCAAGTCGACGCTGATTATGGATAGCTTTGCTGTAGTTTTTCATGACGTGGAAACGGTCAAATACTATGTCGGCCAACGGCAAGGACTCTCTGACAGCCTTTTGGTAGGCAGGCCCCATATCCATCGCTACGGCCTTTATTTTGCAGGCTGTATCTGGTTGCAGTTGTTTCAAAAACCTTGAAAAAACCTCGGCAGTTCGGCCTGCTTCAACCCAGATCAGATGACCGCCAACCATATCGTAGACCACCGTCATGTAGTCATGACCTTTCGCCCGGGCAACTTCATCTACACCAATATATTCCAAGCCAGTTAGCTCTGCAGGATCAAGCGTAGGGAGAGTTTCAATAAGGTATGCCCTGTCGATATTCTTGACCGTTTCCCATCGTATATCCAAATGTCTGGAAACCGCTTGAATAGACATATGCCGACATAATCCACTGATCAGTCGGCAAAATCGGTGAGTGAAACGGCACCCTTTATCAACAAAATCACACCCCTCAATGCGGCGTTCGCCCTTGTTAATATAAACCTGCGCCAGCTCAATCTCGACCACACAAGGATACCCAAAAAGGGGGATGTCGTTTACTTGTCGGCGGACATGCTGGTTGATGCTTCCCTTCTGGCCTGTAGCAGGGTCTATAGCCCTCCTACGCGCGTCTCGGCTGCAGTGAATGACAATCTTAACACCGCCGTCATCCAGTTTAATTTCATTTACACGTTGCCCTTTGAGGCCTAAAATATGCTGCGAGATGTTGATTGTCATATACCTGCTCTATGTAAAGTTATCAGAAACCATACATATCAACAGGTTACTTGGCGGTCGGCATCTTTTTCTACTCAACAAAGCGGAGAAGAGCCCCTTTGGCACTTCTCCGCTTTGTTGAGTAGATTTAGGATTTCAAATAGAGCATAGATTGATTATCTGGAATGGATGATTGTCTAATTTTGAGTTTGAAGTATTCGGTATCCTTGATGCCTCTGGCTCGCTTACGGATCATTCCTATACTGACATTACCAGCCTCTATCCTGGCGCTTGTGAGCTTGTGTTTGGCGTAGTTGCAGATGCCCACACAATGTTTCCGTAGGGATTTCGCGAACTTTTTTAGATAGAGCATCTGTGACTGATCTGCTATCAGGCACCAACGTTCCAGTTGCTCCGCCATCGCCTCAAATGAAGCGGCACTCCACAGCAGCTGAAGCTGTTCTTTCAAGACGTAAAGTGCATTCAGGTTGCTATTGCTCTCCAGCAACCTTTGCAGCTTGTCACTTTGTTTTTCACTCAACTTATCCGCATTTTTGAGCAACAGATAATGTGTCCCTTTCATCAACTCTTTACCACTTGGATCGGCCTTTCTGAACTCAAGTCGACGCTGATTATGGATAGCTTTGCTGTAGTTTTTCATGACGTGGAAACGGTCAAATACTATGTCGGCCAACGGCAAGGACTCTCTGACAGCCTTTTGGTAGGCAGGCCCCATATCCATCGCTACGGCCTTTATTTTGCAGGCTGTATCTGGTTGCAGTTGTTTCAAAAACCTTGAAAAAACCTCGGCAGTTCGGCCTGCTTCAACCCAGA
Organism: Kiloniella sp.; assembly: GCF_965205715.1. Classification (GTDB taxonomy): domain Bacteria; phylum Pseudomonadota; class Alphaproteobacteria; order Kiloniellales; family Kiloniellaceae; genus Kiloniella. The sequence goes on from NZ_CBDBHW010000007.1 coordinate 9,488, forward strand.
TCAGATGACCGCCAACCATATCGTAGACCACCGTCATGTAGTCATGACCTTTCGCCCGGGCAACTTCATCTACACCAATATATTCCAAGCCAGTTAGCTCTGCAGGATCAAGCGTAGGGAGAGTTTCAATAAGGTATGCCCTGTCGATATTCTTGACCGTTTCCCATCGTATATCCAAATGTCTGGAAACCGCTTGAATAGACATATGCCGACATAATCCACTGATCAGTCGGCAAAATCGGTGAGTGAAACGGCACCCTTTATCAACAAAATCACACCCCTCAATGCGGCGTTCGCCCTTGTTAATATAAACCTGCGCCAGCTCAATCTCGACCACACAAGGATACCCAAAAAGGGGGATGTCGTTTACTTGTCGGCGGACATGCTGGTTGATGCTTCCCTTCTGGCCTGTAGCAGGGTCTATAGCCCTCCTACGCGCGTCTCGGCTGCAGTGAATGACAATCTTAACACCGCCGTCATCCAGTTTAATTTCATTTACACGTTGCCCTTTGAGGCCTAAAATATGCTGCGAGATGTTGATTGTCATATACCTGCTCTATGTAAAGTTATCAGAAACCATACATATCAACAGGTTACTTGGCGGTCGGCATCTTTTTCTACTCAACAAAGCGGAGAAGAGCCCTATTTTTGTTCTTTTGTTGCTGTACAGCTTCAACAACAGCTTGCATGAGGCGTTCATTACTCGTTTTCGCCGCAAGTAGAGCTGTCTCATTCTCTTTTACGGTTGCGTTGAGCAGTTGGATAACATCACGCAATTCGTTTTTAATGCTGTAGACATTTAAACCTCCTGCAGCTTGATAATTTCGCGATATACGGCATTGGATATTCCAATGCCACCTGATTCTGAGAGGGTTTTGCCGTACTCTTGAACCATGAGAGAGCGAAACATTCTCTCACCTTGTCCACCACCCATAGGACCATCGGTCGGGAGGCTTTCAAACATTGGGGAAAGCATTTGAGAAATGAAGACAGCTTCGAATTCTTTCGCTGCTGCCATTGCGGATTTCTCATCTTTTGGATTAACGCTTGCAAGAGAGCTCGCTTTAGCTGCAAGCGAATTGCCCAGGGCGCCGTCCATATATGTGCTTGAATCTACATTCATTATAGTAACTCGATATCAGCTTGAAGCGCGCCAGCTGCCTTTATGCTCTGCAGAATTGCAATCATGTCTCTAGGACCAACACCAAGTGCATTTAAACCACTTACAACTTCTTGAAGTGTTACGCCTGTTGGGAGAACCGCGAGGCGACGATCGCTGTCGTCTTCGACCTGAATGTCAGTTCGATCTACGACTTCTGTGTTACCTGTATTTGAGAAAGCATTGGGTTGGCTGACTTGAGGTGTCTCGGTAATACGAATAGTCAAATTGCCCTGGGCAATAGCCACGGTGCTGATCCGGACATCGTTACCAATAACAATGACACCGGATTTTTCATCAATGACGACCTTGGCTGGAGTATCTACGTTTATGGGGAGCAATTCGATATCTGCCAGCATTGCAACAGTATTGCCATTGTACCGTTCAGGCACGTCTACTTGAACGGTTGAAGGGTCTGTACTTACTGCAGGGTTGCCACCAAGTTGGGCGTTAATGGCCTGTGCAACACGACGGGCGGTTGTGAGGTCAGGGTTTTTCAAGGCAACCTTGATGCTTTGCAATTCTTTCAAATCGAAATCGATTTCTCTCTCGACGATGGCTCCATTTGAAATTCTGCCAACAGTAGGGACGCCGCGAGTAATGGTCTCTGCATTTCCTACTGCACTGAAACCGTTAATAGCGATTGCCCCTTGACCAACAGCGTAGACTTCTCCGTCAGCTCCCATAAGAGGGGTAACGAGTAGCGTTCCGCCTTGAAGGCTTTCTGCTGTGCCGATTGCAGATACGTTTAAGTCAATTCTTGTGCCTTGACGCGCAAACGCAGGTAAATTAGCGGTAATCATGACGGCAGCAACATTCTCTGTATCTAGATTGTCGTCACGTGCATTTACGCCAAGCCGTTGAAGAACACCAATCAGACTTTCTCGAGTGAATACCGCGTCATCAATGTCATCGCCTGTACCATTAAGGCCGACAACTAATCCGTAACCGACGAGATGGTTTTCTCTTATACCTTCAAAGTTTGTAATGTCTTTAATGCGTGATTGAGCAGATGCTTCCCCAGCCAAAACGACATGAACCAAAAACAGCGTGCTTATCAAAGCGACTGTTTGGGCCAAGGCGTTTAGGTTGTTGAATAAGCGCATTATACATCTCACTGTTCTGTTCGGCTTATGTGAAAAGACTTTTTTCGAAGCCATTACTAATGTTCTGTATACGTTATGCGAATTTCGTGCCAATATAGATATGACTTGACGAATGGCCTAGAACAGCCAATTTTTAAGCGAAATAGTTTTGCTTCTGTTTGCTAGCTGGGTAACAATGTATGGGCTGACTTGGTAAAACTTGCCGAGAGATAGTCACATTGTTCAGACAGTTGTCGCTTTTGCGAAAACGGAAAATAAAATGGACACAATATGAAGATAAGAACGGGTTCTTCCGTAACACCGACATCGGGTGCACGCTCAAAACGAAAAGCGAGTGGTGCCTCTGGTAGTTTTAGTGATGCCTTGGAAGCTGGCGCTGGTGAAGCAGCATCAGATACTGCCGGGGTCGCTTCTGCTACAGGATTAGGAGGCCTGTTATCTATCCAAGAAGTACCTGATGCCTTAACGGGGAAACAAAAAGCCAAACGCGATGCTGAAGATATTCTTGATGAATTAGAAGAATTGCGAATAGGACTTCTTATGGGATCAATCCCAGTTTGGCGATTGGAGAAAATCGAATCGCTCGTTGCCCGGAAAAAAGAGCAGATCCAGGATCCTCGACTCCTTGAAGTCTTAAATGAGGTCGAGGTCCGCGCCGCTGTAGAGCTGGCAAAACTTGGGCGCTAATCTGTTGTTTTTTAAATAATTAATCGTTAATTGAATTAATTTTGCAGGACAAACTTGTCGTTGCACTTAAATCGCCTATACTGCACCGCGAAATTGCCAATTTATGGGGGTTACCATGACTATACCTCTTCCGCTCGACTATCGCCCAAAAGAAGGCGAGGAGTTTATGAATCCAGTCATGCAGGAGTTTTTCAAACAAAAGCTTCTGGCCTGGAGGGAAGAACTACTTGTTGAATCTTCTGCAACGTTACAGACGCTTCAGAACGAAACGCTTCAAGAGCCCGATCTTGCAGATCGCGCTTCATCGGAAACAGAGCGAGCTCTCGAGCTCCGTACCCGTGACAGAGAGCGTAAGTTAATTGGGAAAATTGATGAAGCTTTACGCCGTATTGATGAGAATGAATACGGATTTTGTGAAATCACAGGAGATCCAATTAATATAAAAAGACTTGAAGCGCGTCCTATTGCAACGATGACGTTGGAAGCGCAAGAACAGCACGAACGTATGGAAAAAGTCCACAGAGACGATTAGTCTGATGGTGGGGCTTTCAATCGACTGAATACTGTTTGTTGTTGAGATCTTAATAAAGAAAAGGCCAGCTAAAAATACTAGCTGGCCTTTTCTTTATCTGTTCTGTCCCCATTGGAACGGTGTAATTAGAATGGGAAGATGATGTCGTAGAGCTGTTGGCCGTAACGTGGTTGTTGAACATCACTCAGTTGACCTCGGCCACCGTAGGCAATTCGGGCCTCTGCAATTTGATCGTAGCTGATTGTGTTGGTCGAGGTGATATCTTCCGGGCGGATCATGCCTGATACAAGAAGCTCTCGCATTTCAAAGTTCACACGAACTTCCTGACGTCCAGATATTATCAGATTTCCGTTCGGCATAACTTGAGTAACTAAGGCGGCAACCCGTAAATTAATCGTCTCTTCTCTATCTACTGTACCAACACCCTTGGAAGCACTGGTGCTTTCTCCATCTACAAGAGAGCCAACATCTAGGTTGTCATTGAAAATTCCACCAAGTTCGGTTTCGTAACCGAGAAAGTTCGTAAGGCCCGCACCTTCTGCATTGGCGCGTGTTCTCTCCGTTGTGTTTGAAACTTCTGCTTTGTCGTCAATCTGGATGACAACTGTGAGTAGGTCACCTATTTCATCAGCTCTTTGATCCTTTAGAAAGGCACGAGAGCCAGGTCGCCATAGTGAATTTGGTTTTCGTGTGGCTATCTGTGGAGCCGGCATCGGCAAGGCGATTGGTTGTGGTGGTGCCGGGCTTTCAATCTTACTTAATTGCGGAGCTTCCCCAATTTCAGAGATGCGGGTTATGGCATTACAGGCGGTTAGAGATAGACCCAAGAGGCCGACAATGGTGAACCTACTTATTGAAGATTTCAAAATATGTGACATACCCGAACTCCTTAATTGCCATTAATGGTTTTGCTAATGAGGGAAACTTTGACTAGTCCCGCCCCGGTTACCGTGCCATTGACGACGGTGTTTGACTGTGTGTTAACAAGACGTATTACTTCACCCATTGCACCATTTTCTAATGCTCTGCCTTGAGCTCTTAAAATAAGAGTGCCGCTGTGTAGCAACATGGTTACCAAACCATTTTTGGTTACGGCTTTTGGGGTGTCCAAATCACTTGTTCTTATTATAGCCTTGTCTTTGATAGAGTGTTTGGGGGTCATGCCTATCAATTCTTCAAGGTCAGTGATTGCATTTTTGTTCAGTTTTGATTCTTCGAGAGTAATCCAATGGATGTCTCTATTGGAAATCACATCACCTTTAGAAAGGCGCCGATTGAGTACTGGTACGTTAACCATCGCAATCAGGTTACCGGATATTGCTTTATTCATATAAGGCTTGCCGGTTGCCGGTATGACAATTTGAGCGGTAAAACGTTTTCTGCCAGGTCGATAACTGACGTTTTCGACACGCATCGTTGCATCAATTTCGGCAGGGATCTTTAGATCTCTATCTTTGCGATCAAATTCGATTTTCTTACCATCGGTAAGGCCGCGCTCGAGTAGGGCGCTTTCAATTGAATTACGCAAGTCGGTTGCACTAATGATTTGACTGGCGCGAGAAACAAATGCTGTGTCCAAATGAGAACTTGGTTGCCAATTGACTTCATACTGTCGCGCAAGAGCCCATAACCATCTAGCCGAAAGCTCTACATTTCTACCCAGTTCAGGTGAACGTGCAATTGGTTTTTGCTGTTCGTTGTTTATGCCGTTGAAGATATCGCTTAGATATACAATGTCGCCTTTGATAACGATATCTTTGTTTAAGTTCACGATAGATGGGATCGACGCAACCTCTGTTTCGGCATGACTGGCCTGCCCGATTATAGATAGGCTAGCAACGAGTAGAAGAGATTTTAATATATGCATTATTTTTCTCCTAATCCCGCGATTATCTAATGTTGGTGACAGAGCGCATCATTTCGTCAGATGCTGTGATGATTTTTGAATTCATCTCGTAGGCTCTTTGGGCCGTAATCAGGTTTGTGATTTCTGAAACAGCATTGACGTTGGATGATTCGAGAGATCCTTGAAGAATGCTACCAAACCCCGTTGAATCAGCGGAGCCCGTTGTCGCCGTTCCTGAAGCAGGGGTTTCTAGAAAATAGTTATCCCCAATTGCTTCTAAGCCAGCTTCGTTAGGAAATGTTGGCTCTTCTCCGCTTTGTTGAGTAGAAAAAGATGCCGACCGCCAAGTAACCTGTTGATATGTATGGTTTCTGATAACTTTACATAGAGCAGGTATATGACAATCAACATCTCGCAGCATATTTTAGGCCTCAAAGGGCAACGTGTAAATGAAATTAAACTGGATGACGGCGGTGTTAAGATTGTCATTCACTGCAGCCGAGACGCGCGTAGGAGGGCTATAGACCCTGCTACAGGCCAGAAGGGAAGCATCAACCAGCATGTCCGCCGACAAGTAAACGACATCCCCCTTTTTGGGTATCCTTGTGTGGTCGAGATTGAGCTGGCGCAGGTTTATATTAACAAGGGCGAACGCCGCATTGAGGGGTGTGATTTTGTTGATAAAGGGTGCCGTTTCACTCACCGATTTTGCCGACTGATCAGTGGATTATGTCGGCATATGTCTATTCAAGCGGTTTCCAGACATTTGGATATACGATGGGAAACGGTCAAGAATATCGACAGGGCATACCTTATTGAAACTCTCCCTACGCTTGATCCTGCAGAGCTAACTGGCTTGGAATATATTGGTGTAGATGAAGTTGCCCGGGCGAAAGGTCATGACTACATGACGGTGGTCTACGATATGGTTGGCGGTCATCTGATCTGGGTTGAAGCAGGCCGAACTGCCGAGGTTTTTTCAAGGTTTTTGAAACAACTGCAACCAGATACAGCCTGCAAAATAAAGGCCGTAGCGATGGATATGGGGCCTGCCTACCAAAAGGCTGTCAGAGAGTCCTTGCCGTTGGCCGACATAGTATTTGACCGTTTCCACGTCATGAAAAACTACAGCAAAGCTATCCATAATCAGCGTCGACTTGAGTTCAGAAAGGCCGATCCAAGTGGTAAAGAGTTGATGAAAGGGACACATTATCTGTTGCTCAAAAATGCGGATAAGTTGAGTGAAAAACAAAGTGACAAGCTGCAAAGGTTGCTGGAGAGCAATAGCAACCTGAATGCACTTTACGTCTTGAAAGAACAGCTTCAGCTGCTGTGGAGTGCCGCTTCATTTGAGGCGATGGCGGAGCAACTGGAACGTTGGTGCCTGATAGCAGATCAGTCACAGATGCTCTATCTAAAAAAGTTCGCGAAATCCCTACGGAAACATTGTGTGGGCATCTGCAACTACGCCAAACACAAGCTCACAAGCGCCAGGATAGAGGCTGGTAATGTCAGTATAGGAATGATCCGTAAGCGAGCCAGAGGCATCAAGGATACCGAATACTTCAAACTCAAAATTAGACAATCATCCATTCCAGATAATCAATCTATGCTCTATTTGAAATCCTAAATCTACTCAACAAAGCGGAGAAGTGCCGAAATGTTGCTAGGTCGAATTGGCCTGCGAGACTAGAGGTTACCTGTCCATCAAGTTTCACATACACTTCGCCCGAAGCATTGATCGAGACAGAAACTGCGTTTGTGGGAATATTAATGCCAGGCTGAACGGTATAACCATCTGGCGTTACAATGTCGCCATCTGGTGATAATTGGAACGCACCCGCACGGGTATAGCCCGTTTCACCACTTGGCAGCTCAATGTTAAAATAGCCTTCGCCATTAATCGCAACATCAAGAGAGTTGTCGGTAATCAGCATCGCACCTTGCCCAGTAATACGGTAGGTTGCCGTTGGCTTCACACCCAAACCGAGCTGAATCCCTGTTGGAACAATAGTTCCTGTATCAGAAGAGTTTGTCCCAACCCTGCGAAGGTTTTGATACAGGAGATCACTGAACTCTGCCCGTTGGCGTTTAAAGGCAGTTGTGTTCAAGTTGGCAATGTTGTTTGAAATAACTTCGACGTTTAGCTGTTGGGCCAGCATTCCAGTTGCGCCAATGCTTAAAGATCTCATTTTTCTGCTCCCTTAGCCTTTAACGTTTGCAAGGCTTTGGATCGCCTTCATTTGTCGTTCATGTTCTTGCTTGATAAATTTAGCTGTTGCTTCGTAGCCTCGAGTTGAATCTATCATTCGTGTGATTTCAATAATCCCCTGAACATTAGATCCCTCAATCGCTCCTTGGATAATTTCTCCCGGAGCCTCATCGAGTGCTTCTTGATCTTCTGCAGCGCTGAAGACGCCACCAGCTTCTTTGACGAGAAGCTGTTCGTTCTCAAAAGTAACCAGTTTTAATTTACCGGCAGTTCCGGCGCTGGATGTGATCGTTCCATCCCGGGTTATGGAGATATCTGTCGCATCAGCCGGAAAAGATATCGGTGCATCGCCATCACTCATGACGAGGAAACCTTCCGAGGTGATCAGCTCACCTTCTGTATTTAACTTAAAGGCCCCATTCCGGGTGTATTTGGTCGCGCCATCATTATCGACGACAAAATAGCCATCTCCGGTGATCGCTGTGTCGAGGGGATTGTTTGTTGTATGTAACTGACCTTCGGCAAGGTTGCGTACCATACGCAAATCCTGGGTGAAGCTAAGTCTTTCACCTGTTTTGGTTTTGCTTAAGTGCTCTACAAACATCATGCCTTCATTCTTGTAGGCATTTGTGTTCATGTTCGCGACATTATTGGCAATGATCGACATTTGCCGACCGAGGGCCATCTGCCTTGAGAGAGCTATATAACTGGGGTTTTCCATCCTGGATACATCCTTGCCATCTTGGTTTCCTCAGTATCATTGCAAGATAGATGCCAATATGGAATTCTTTGATTTTGTTGGGTTTTTCGCATTGTTCGTCGGAATTGAAAGGCGGAACTAGTAAACTATTACCTCACATAGGTAACTTTACATGGGTAACTTTTTCCGAGAAATTCCGGGCATGATTTCCAAACGGCATTCGTTATTCGTTTATATAATAGAATTTCAAGAGGGTACGAGTTCGTGTCTTGGTTTAGTCATGAGGTTTGCAATTAAGATTGTATATCTGAAGAAACAAAGGAGAGCGGAAGGAATTGAGTAGATATTAACACTTTTCGTCTAGACTGTATTCGGATACAAATCAGTTGGTTAGGGATCTATATTTTTACTTCGGGCTTTTTTACTCTTAAGTATCTGATTTACAGCGCTTACTGCTTAACGACTTTTTAACCATCTTGGCCCCTTATTAAGGGGGAATATACCAACTGGAGGCGTAAAATAATATATGGCTGATGAATCTGTCAGTGAAGAAGAAGAACTCGAGGTAGAGGCTCGCCCGAAAGGCGGGATGTCTGGGAAAAAGCTCGTTCTATTCTTCATCTTGCCTTTATTGCTTATTATTATAGCAGGAGCAGGTGCTTATTTTACCGGAATGTTGGACTCAGTTCTTGGCAAGGAAGAGGCTGAACAAGAAGCGGCCGTTGAAGAGGTCATTCCGGCGCACGGTCCTGCCGCTTTTTATGACGTGCCAGAATTACTTGTTAATTTGAATTCATCAGGTAACAAAAATCACTTCTTGAAAATTACGATTAGCCTGGAACTTGAGTTACAAACGGATATTCCTGCGATTGAGGCTGTCATGCCGCGTATTGTAGATAATTTCCAGGTGTATCTCAGAGAGTTGAGAATTGAAGATCTGAGTGGGTCTGCAGGGATCCAGCGTTTGAGAGAAGAGTTGTTGCTCAGGGTTAATGCTGCAGCAGCTCCAGTAAAGGTAAAGGATGTATTGTTCCAGGAAATGCTGGTGCAGTAACCCGTAAGGTAGGAAATGGCTGACGAAACGGAAGAAGAAGTCGATCAGGAAGCCATGATGGCCGAATGGGAGGCCATGGCAGATGAAGACGCTGATGAGGAGGAGGATGTTTTCGACGCTGTCGATGACAACCCCGGGGGAACCCGTGTCCTAGATCAGAATGAAATCGATAGTCTGCTCGGGGTTGATGCTGGCGATGATGACGGGGGCGATAATTCGGGAATTCAGGCAATTCTCAATTCGGCCCTTGTTTCTTATGAACGCTTACCCATGTTGGATATCGTCTTTGACCGATTGGTCAGGATGATGTCGACCTCCTTGCGTAACTTTACCTCGGACAATGTTGAAGTCAGTCTTGATAATATTACATCAGCTCGTTTTGGTGATTACCTAAACTCGATTCCCCTTCCGGCCATGTTGACTGTCTTTAAGGCCGAGGAATGGGATAACTATGGTCTTATGACCGTAGATTCTGCCTTAATTTACTCAATCGTGGATGTTCTGCTTGGTGGTCGTAGAGGCACTGCGGCCATGAGAATTGAAGGACGGCCTTATACCACGATTGAACGCAACTTAATTCAACGCCTTGCCCATGTTGTGCTGGCTGATCTTTCTAGTGCATTTGACCCTCTTTCGCCCGTAACTTTTAGATTTGATCGTCTGGAGACAAATCCTCGGTTCGCGACAATTGCCCGGCATGAAAATGCTGCGATTGTGATTACTCTTCGCGTGGATATGGAAGATCGTGGAGGGCGGATTGAGTTGCTCATACCTTATGCTACTCTCGAGCCTGTCCGCGAGTTGTTGCTTCAAATGTTCATGGGGGAGAAATTCGGCCGTGATTCCATTTGGGAGGGACACTTAACCGCGGAGTTATGGCAAACGGAGGTTTCTATTCTCGCAGTACTTGAACAAGTAAATATTTCCCTTGGGGATGTGATGAATTGGAAAGTTGGTGATACAATGGACCTTACGGTCACTCCTGAATCGCTAGTAGAGTTACGGTGTGGTGATGTGTCGATGTTCAAGGGAAACATGGGCCGGAAAAGCGGCAATATTGCAGTCAAAATAGCGAACAAAATTGTTCGTGATGATGGCGAGTAGAAAATGCTAGATCTATCCAATATTGAACTTGGCTTTAATATACTGGTTGCGATTTTACTGATTGCTACGATTGTTTATGCAGCCATTTTGAACAAGAAGCTGGATGCTCTTCGTGAAGCAAAGGCTGAAATGGAGGGGCTTATTCACTCTTTTGCCGAGACAACGATGAAGGCAGAACAGAGTTTGGCCGAATTTAAAGCTCACGCTTCTAATACGGGTGTCGGTTTAGAAAAAAATACTTCTAAGGCTGATGGAATATTATCTGACCTTAGCTATCTCGTCGATCGAGCCGAAGTCGTAGCAGATCGTCTTGAAGGTGACCTGGGATTAGCCCGCAAGCAATCACCCAATACCCTTTTACCTAAAGGGATCCAAAATAGTGATGCTAAACCTTCTAAAGAAAGTTCTTCGAATATCGAACAAAACATAGAAGAGAAAAGCAAAAAAACGAAAGAATTATCACCAGCTGCTGAAGATCTTCTCAAGACCCTAAAGGGCATGCGCTAAAGGAGAATATACTATGCGTTTATTACCAGTACTTATTGCCGTTTCTTCTATGGCACTGCTTGTAAAAGCTGGGGGAGTTTGGGAGGGGGTTAACCAATCTGGTGAAGCATTTGCGCAGGCTGCTGAAGAACCCAAGGTTGAAGACACTCAAGCAGAAAATGATGAGGGGGCAGAGGTTAAACCTACAGAAGATACCGCGGATTCTACTGCTCCTGGTACAGAGCAAACTGCTGCAGTTGATCAGGCTAATTCCGATATGCCTAAAGTTAAGGGACTTGAAGCTGATCCTTTCTCTATGACGGATGAAGAAGTTGAACTTTTACAGTCTCTTTCTGCTCGCCGGGAACAGCTTGAAGCAAGAGAGAGAGAGTTTGAGCAAAGAGAGGTTCTTCTTCTCGCTGCAGAACGACGGATAGATGAAAAAATCGTCGAACTTGGGAAATTGCAAAATACGATCGAGGGACTTATCGTTCAGCACGATGAACAAAGTGACAAGCAAATGACCAGCTTGGTGAAAATTTAGGCACTTCTCCGCTTTGTTGAGTAGATTTAGGATTTCAAATAGAGCATAGATTGATTATCTGGAATGGATGATTGTCTAATTTTGAGTTTGAAGTATTCGGTATCCTTGATGCCTCTGGCTCGCTTACGGATCATTCCTATACTGACATTACCAGCCTCTATCCTGGCGCTTGTGAGCTTGTGTTTGGCGTAGTTGCAGATGCCCACACAATGTTTCCGTAGGGATTTCGCGAACTTTTTTAGATAGAGCATCTGTGACTGATCTGCTATCAGGCACCAACGTTCCAGTTGCTCCGCCATCGCCTCAAATGAAGCGGCACTCCACAGCAGCTGAAGCTGTTCTTTCAAGACGTAAAGTGCATTCAGGTTGCTATTGCTCTCCAGCAACCTTTGCAGCTTGTCACTTTGTTTTTCACTCAACTTATCCGCATTTTTGAGCAACAGATAATGTGTCCCTTTCATCAACTCTTTACCACTTGGATCGGCCTTTCTGAACTCAAGTCGACGCTGATTATGGATAGCTTTGCTGTAGTTTTTCATGACGTGGAAACGGTCAAATACTATGTCGGCCAACGGCAAGGACTCTCTGACAGCCTTTTGGTAGGCAGGCCCCATATCCATCGCTACGGCCTTTATTTTGCAGGCTGTATCTGGTTGCAGTTGTTTCAAAAACCTTGAAAAAACCTCGGCAGTTCGGCCTGCTTCAACCCAGATCAGATGACCGCCAACCATATCGTAGACCACCGTCATGTAGTCATGACCTTTTGCCCGGGCAACTTCATCTACACCAATATATTCCAAGCCAGTTAGCTCTGCAGGATCAAGCGTAGGGAGAGTTTCAATAAGGTATGCCCTGTCGATATTCTTGACCGTTTCCCATCGTATATCCAAATGTCTGGAAACCGCTTGAATAGACATATGCCGACATAATCCACTGATCAGTCGGCAAAATCGGTGAGTGAAACGGCACCCTTTATCAACAAAATCACACCCCTCAATGCGGCGTTCGCCCTTGTTAATATAAACCTGCGCCAGCTCAATCTCGACCACACAAGGATACCCAAAAAGGGGGATGTCGTTTACTTGTCGGCGGACATGCTGGTTGATGCTTCCCTTCTGGCCTGTAGCAGGGTCTATAGCCCTCCTACGCGCGTCTCGGCTGCAGTGAATGACAATCTTAACACCGCCGTCATCCAGTTTAATTTCATTTACACGTTGCCCTTTGAGGCCTAAAATATGCTGCGAGATGTTGATTGTCATATACCTGCTCTATGTAAAGTTATCAGAAACCATACATATCAACAGGTTACTTGGCGGTCGGCATCTTTTTCTACTCAACAAAGCGGAGAAGAGCCAAAATTTATGAGAGTATGAAGCCAAAGGATGCGGCTAGAATTTTCGAAGAGTTGGATATGGTTGTTCTTCTGGATGTTGTCGAGAGAATGAAGGAGCGTAAAACGGCTCCAATATTGGCAAGTATGAATCCTAAGCGGGCTAAAGAAATTACTTTAGAGCTCGCACAAAGGCGTGATTTACCCCTATCAAAAGAATAACCGAATCCTATTTGGTATTTATGGTTAACAAACAGAAAAATAAAATGCCATACACTAATTAGCCCTGTAACCTTTGTGTTATAGGGCTTTTTTGTTTTTGAAGGACGAATAAACTTAAAGAAAAACTCTAAGATCTTGAAAAATGGCACTTTGTTTACACTGCGTTAATTCTATGCTGATAGCTTAAAATCACAATATTAGTGTTATCGTGTGTAAGAGAGATAGTTAAGGAGTTGCCGATGTCGGATGTCGACATGAATATGCCAATCCTCATCGTGGATGATTATAAAACCATGTTGCGTATTGTACGCAATTTGCTCAAACAACTTGGTTTCAACAATGTTGATGAAGCTACAGATGGGAGTAGTGCTCTACAAAAATTACGCGGCAAGCAGTACAGTCTTATCATCTCTGATTGGAATATGGAGCCGATGAGTGGGCTTCAGCTTCTGAAGGAATGTAGAGCTGATGCACATCTCAAAGACTTATCCTTTATTATGGTCACAGCTGAAAGCAAGACTGAAAATGTCATTGCTGCTAAACAGGCAGGTGTTAACAACTATATTGTTAAGCCTTTTAACGCTGCGACCCTCAAAAAGAAGTTGATTGCAGTATTAGGTAACTTCTAGAGGATAGTGGTATGGCCAACTTGGTCAGGGAAGAGTTACTCAACAAACTACAGGCTTTCGATAGCAGCAAAGAAAATGCTGATTTAGAAGGGCTTGTAGACAGTCTTATGCTAAATATCGGTGATGAAGCCGTTGAAACTAACCATAAAATCTTAACAGAGATTGGTTCAGTCGCGAGCTACATCCACGATACAAAAAGGCAACTTGCCTCGCTGAGGCCGGATGAGATCAAGAGTGACTATCTTCCAACTGCTGCAGACGAACTTGATGCTATTGTGGGGGCCACTGAACAGGCTACCCACAATATCCTCTCTGCAATGGAGTTGTTAGAGGAGCTTGCTGATACTTTAGATAACTCTTCTACGGCTGAAAAAATAAACGGTGCTGTTACACAGGTTTACGAAGCTTGTAGCTTTCAAGATATCACGGGGCAGAGAATATCACGGGTTGTGAATGCACTGCAGCATGTTGAGCAAAAAGTTGACAAGTTACTTCAAGCTTTTGGTGACGGTATTGCTTCTGATGCAGACCCAGAAAAACCAACTCCCAAACGCGCGGATGGGGTCAATCGACCTGACGAAGATCTATGTAATGGTCCGCAACTGGAAGGAGAGGGGGTGAGCCAAGATGATATCGATGCTCTTCTTGGGTTTGATTAGTTGAGATGCTTGGACCCTTATTTAAGCAACACCAGGACGGTGGTGACAGAAATTACGTTGCCCTATTAAGCCTTAAGCTATTGCTTTTGGCTTTTTTCATTATGCTCAATGCCATGTCATCGTTTGAAGAAGAAAAAGCTAGGGCTGTTCTTGATTCTGTAAACGATACTTTTAGAGGTGATGCGAACCAGCTTGAGCGCCATGCGACTTTTTCCAATTCACTTGGTGATCTTGATGATAAAGCTGAGCTGGTGGCTGAAATTGAACGTCTCTTTGAAAGCACCATTCCCGCAGTGGAGCGGGAAAAAGGGAGTACTCAAGACTATTTGCGTCTTCGGTTGCCAGTTGAAGCGATGTTTCTTGGAGAGGAAATTGATCTTGCTTCCGGCCGGGAACTATTGCTTAAGCGTATAGCTTCTTCTCTAAATGGTTATAGTGATGGGGGAGGGCATTATGAATTTGAATTTGCATATGGTGTGTCTCGAAATGATACTTCGAAAGTTATACCTAACCTCGAGATGATTCTTAAGAGAAGCGGGGTTGTCGCTCATGAAATGCAATCCGCTGGTTTACCACCAAATAAGGTCGTAATTGGATTACAGCCTGAATCCGAAGGTTTCGTTTATTTTGTCATCCGCATTTATGATTCAGCTATTCAGGACATCACTTTCGACACTTATCAGGAAGTCGAATGATGGCTGAAGAACGACGTGGAAAATTGCCAAAGTCTGAGGGTGAGAGCAGAGATGGTAAGGCGAAAAATGCGGATGAACTATATGATGAAAATGCCGTAGATATTAACGATGAACCTAACGAAGAAGCATCTGAGGATGATAAAGAGGCCGCTGTAGAAAAGCACTATTTTGAAAGATTATCCCGAGAGAATTCCCAAAAAGATACAGTAGTGGCCGTCAATTATGGTTCTAATTGGATGGTCACTTTTACGGACCTTGTCGCTCTTATGCTGACATTTTTTGTTCTCTTATATTCGATGTCAGTCATGGAAGAAAAAAAGTGGAGAAACCTTGTTGATTCACTATCCAGTTCTCTGAAAATTGAGAGAATGGTATTAGAGCCGAAGCCTATGAAAAGTCTTACGATGGAACCCGTTGATTTTATTCCGGGTGAGGATTTGGATTATTTGACAACATTAATAGGCGAGAAATTAAAAGATGACCCTGTACTTTCTAAGGCAATATTAACAAGGCTTGAGGATCGGTTGGTCATCTCTCTTCCTGGTGATTTGTTGTTTCTACCGGGTCAAGTGAAACCACTTGATAAAGCTGAGGCCATTCTCGTTCGTCTGGGCCGTGTATTAAGCTTTATCAGTAATAAGATTGAAATAGCCGGACACGCAGACCCCTCAGGTAAACAAAATGAGGGATCTTATTCTTCAAATTGGCCTTTATCATTGGCGAGAGCTGACTATGTCGCTGGTTTATTGGAAAAAACAGGATATAAAAATACAATTCTATCGCGTGGTTATGGTGATTCGCGTTATGATAAAATCACGGATAGATTGTCTGAAACTTTAAAGATTAAATTAGCTCGTCGTGTTGATATTGTTGTGCATCCTTATGCCGGAGAAAATGGTTGAATAAAACGTTGCGCCGAATTTTTCTGGCAGGAGCGTTATTGATATCCTTTCCCCTCGCTCTTACCGCTCAGGAAGTAGCCGTCCGATCCGGCATACACCCTGGCTATGGGCGCATTGTGTTCGATTGGACCAGGCAAGTTCCCTTTGAAGCTAAAATCGAAGGCCGTCAGTTGATTTTGGAATTTGACGAGCCTTCTAATTACAAGTTTGGCGCCATAAACAATGGTGTGAAGGGGTTTACCGAGAGGCCCGTATTGGACCAATCCCGCAAGCGAATCGTATTTCCTCTTCTCGATGATTTTGCATTAAAGAGTTCACGATCTGGAACAAAGATAATAGTCGACTTACTTGTTAAGGAAGAGAGTGCTTCATCAAGTTCTCAAATTCCTCCTCAAGCTTCGCCCCCTGTCGTTGGCTTTAGATATGCAGAGCATCAAAATTATAGGCGATTGTATACTTGACAAACCCACTTGTTGCCTGTCACCTGCTCTTGTCAATCCAGGCTATACAAGCAAGCGCAGCCAATACGGCACCGATTGATACAACAAACGTCGGTGCTCCAAAATACCCCGAT
Source organism: Kiloniella sp. (assembly GCF_965205715.1). Classification (GTDB taxonomy): domain Bacteria; phylum Pseudomonadota; class Alphaproteobacteria; order Kiloniellales; family Kiloniellaceae; genus Kiloniella. The sequence continues at coordinate 25,929 of NZ_CBDBHW010000007.1, forward strand.
ATGAATCCCCCAAACGCCGCCGACCAGTAATATCATCACTGTATCAAGTGTCGCCTTTAGCCATTTACGCATTGTGACCCTCTATTATTTTTTTCTTATCCTTCGCCTTTTTCAAGTCCACCACACGCTTTAGCTTATCGTCAAACCGCGCTTCATCTTCGTTGCAGTCCAATTCTTTTGCGGCTTCTTTGAATTTGTCGTGTTGGGTTTTATTGGTCATTAGTTACCAGTCTCTCGAAACAAACCGCCTAGTGGTTCAGCTTCGCTTGGATTGCAAATTTTAATAGCTTTTCCATTTATCCCAGCGATCTTTCCGTCAAGATTTAATAAATCCACATCAAAGCTATGTATTTCAGCCACATTTGCCCTTTGCGCCGATGCAATATGTACAGCATCTGCTGGCTTTAGTCCGAATAGACCAGAAGTTTGTAGTGCCTGAGCCTTCAAGCCAATATCCTTATCAACTGGCATTACTAAGATATATTCATGGTCTAAAAATAACGGTAACTTAGACGGATTCTCACTTGTTGCAGTCCTACTCTTACAAACCTCTGCGAGAGTAAATGCTGATACGACTATTTCGTACTCATCTCTCTCCGCACCCTCTATAATTGATTGGCACATTGCAAAGCGGTTCTCATTGGGCTTTCCTTCGCCCATAGGCACGTCACGCTCCTCATTTACGATAGCAAGCCATGTACAAGCATCCCAATAAATTCGCATACGTTTAGACATCAGCTCTTGTCCGCTTCATATATTCGACGGAATCTAAGCCGCCTGTGAAACCATGATCAATCAAATCAAATAGTTTTGGAAGGGTAGACCAATCCTGAAATAATTCAGTTCGTTCAACATCAATATGATCTAAAACCATGGGGGATTTATAGTAAAGCATCCCATGCAATCGGACTCTCACCCCCTTTATGACGTGATTAACTTCCAAGTGACCTATTTTATCAAGGCCAGAATCATTGGATATACATTTGACATCGGCTTTATCTAAACGTGTTACTATGTGTATGATAGGCCTACCATAACCATCTCGACCAACAGTCTTCACATACCCTTCGATGCTCCCAAGCTCCCTATGGGGCTGCAACGCTGGTTTTTTGATAATTGCAATTTTGGTCAAGGTTGCTTGCGCTGTTACTGTATCAACATCAAATTCTGGGGAATTACCATAATTGGAAAAGTCAATCGTAGTTCCCGCTAAACCGTTTGTTACACGCTTATTAAATGTTTCAACTTTCTTTAAAACCTTATCTGTAAAGTGTATTGGTCTACTGCCGCCTTTTGCAATATCAGACAGTCCTTCGGCGGTAGCTTTCACAACAGTATTGGCTCTTATTTCAATGTCCATTCCGTAGTTTTTTGGGTAAGGCGTTATTTCAAAAGTAATCGGGGAGTTTTTTGTGACGTCAGTAACTCGCCATACCAATTGATTGTCACCATCGCTAGAAATAGCACCTTCAACTTCTTCTAATATTTCTACATGATCTTGAATTTGAGACAAAAGATCCTTTACCGTTGGGGCATCATCCCCACGGTTACTTGTGCCTTTTACTATAATTCGAATAGGCTTAGCCATCTTACTCTCTTCTCTATGGAAAGATGCTACGCCAGAGACGAGTCCCTGTACATAACTCTTTTTCCAACAATTCCGTGAAGTGCTTTATTTGCACGGGCTATATCATCAAATCCGTTACCAATCCGATAATTGTAACGAAACTCAAATTCAGTCGCATAACGATGTAAGTGTCTCTTATTGCAGTGTTGATAAACACCCTTCATGCCACGCTTAAAGATGCTGAAATATCCTTCAAGCGTGTTGGTGTGCACATCACCTTTCACGTATTGTCCTTTGCTGTGCGTTGTGAAATCATGTTCTGCAAACTCTGCACCAACCTTGGTGTATTGCTTGGCTTCATCCGTATATACGATTGCCTCTTTGGCGATATTTTCACGTAGGATAGGCAATAATGTAGATGCTTTGACATCCTCAACAACAAAAGACTTAGATTGGCCTGTCGTACGATCCACTAGAGAAAGCATTGCGTTTTTATGAGCATAACCCCGCGCGCCTTCTGCTTTCTTGTGTTTGTGACCAATGAATGTTTCGTCAACTTCAACAACGCCTCCGCCAGAACCGTAGTTCACAGCGTTGTCGTTACGCATAACTTCGCGGATACGATGAGATAAAAACCATGCAGATTTGTAGGTTATTTCAAGAACGCGGTGCAATTGGTGGCTGGAAATGCCTTTCTTGCTACTGGTCATAAGGTAAATGGCTTGTAACCACTTGTGCAGTGGAATGTGGCTTTCCTCAAAGATAGTGCCAATGCGTACTGTGAACTGCTTACGGCATTCAGCACACTTCTTGAGGCCATGACGCTCAATACCCTTTGGGTTCTTCTTGGAAGGCTTGGAACGTACACCCTTAAGAGCATACACTTTACCACAGTTGCCACAGTGTGGACATGTGGGGCCGTCTGCCCAAAGCATACCCTCAACGTGAGCAAAAGCAGCCGCTTCATCGTGCATGTATGGTTTGGACAGTACAGACATTGTGTTTTCCTTTAACTATATGAATTAAATATATGAAATTATCTTGGGTTTGTCAAGTATACAATCGCCAAATTATAACCGTCTGGTATTTGATTGGCCTGAAAAAGTTAATGGGGACATTAATCAGAGTGGGAATAAGCTGACGGTTAATTTTAACCGTCCAGCAGATGTGGATTTATCTAAATTTAATAGGCAGTCGATGCCTTTTGTTAAGGATGGGAAGGTTATCAAGAAAACGCCAGGTTTGAGCGTAGAATTTACGTTAAAACCTGGCATGAGTGCCCGATTGTTTTCGGTGGGGCCAAAGTCAGTTGTCGATGTCAAAGTTGCAGATAAAAAAGAACAACCGACTGTCGTCGAGGCTTCAAAAAGCAAACCAGCACCGGCGACACCAACAGTCACAACAAAACCCGCTCCACCAAAAGTGGCTCCTGGGGATCCTGTTGCAGATGAAAATAATACAGTTGCAGCCGTAAAGTTACCAAAGTTGGAAGAATTAGCAGGGCCTGGGCCCTTATCTCTTCTTCCCAAACCAGATGCGGATGAAAAAAAAGAATCAGCTTCAGTCAAAGGCCCGGTAGAAACGCAAAAAACTGAAAGCCAGGTAGAAAACAAGCCCCTTAAAAAGGAAAGTAAACCAGCGCGCAAAAAGCGGTTAGAAAAGATTTCTCGCTCAGGAGAAGGAGCGACGAGATTATCTGACTTTAAGTTGGTTGATGATGATGGAGTTGACAGTGGAGCTTCTACGAATGCTTTGGCACAAGATTTGGTAACTTTAACTGAACCAATTGAAATTCCAGCCTTAGTACCTCCACCTGGACGTTCCGCAGATTTGTTGCCGCCAACGATATTAAATTTTAATTGGAAAGAGCCCACTGGTGCTGTTGTCTTTCGGCGTGGTGAGTACCTGTGGCTTGTTTTTGATCGCGAAGGGCCAGAAAACCTTGCTAATGCGGTCGAGGCGATGGCTCCTCAATTCGCCCCGGTGAATACTCTTCCTCTCGCTGGAGGAACTGTTCTACGTTTATCTGCTCCTGTTACACAGGTCCCTCGTTTAAGCAAAGATGGCAATAAATGGATTGTGGATATCCGGCGGCGCTCCCCTTTACCTGTTCAGGTGATTTCGAATGTGCTTGGAAAGGGCAAAGATGGACCAGAAGTCCGGTTTCTAGTTAAGTCAGTTAGCCGACTTCTTTCCATATCCCATCCAGAACTTGGTGACAGGTTAATTGTTGCACCCATCAGAGAGCCTAACCTTGGTTCTGCAAAGATAGATGAGTTCCCGCAATTTAGAGCCCTGCCCTCTTTTCAAGGGGTTGTACTACAGCCTACTTCTGAAGGTTTGGTTGTTGCTTTGACCCCTCGAGCTGTAGTTGTTCGAAGCCGTGAAGAGCTAATCGTATCTGGTGATACTGAGCGTTCATTGCCAAGAGGGGTGGAGGGAGCTGCGATCCCCACAGTGGAGATGTTGGACCTGAATTCTGATCGCAGGGGAGGTGCAGATAGATATCTACAAAACCTGCAAGCGCTACAAAAATCTGTTGTCAATTCAACGGGATTACAACAAGGGCTAGCCCGATTTGATCTTGCGCGTTTCTTCTTTGCTCATGGGAGAATAACTGAAGCACTCGGAATTTTACACTTGATTGAGCAAGAGAACCGTCGCTTAAGTGATGGACCATCATTTAAGCTGTTGCTTGGTGCAAGCCAGTTCTTGAGTGACAATTTTATTGATGCTCAAAAAACATTATCAAACTCTGCACTGGCCGGAGAAAGAGAGGCAAATCTCTGGCAGGCTGCCCTGGCAGCTTCCGGTCAAGACTGGGGGCCTGCGGCTATAGGGTTTTCTGAAACCTCTTCTTTGATTGAGGATTTCCCCCAAAACGTTCGTAATAAGCTTTATCTTTTGGCCGCGGATGCAAGTCTACACGTGGGAGATACAGGAGCTGCGAGCCTTTATCTTGGAAAAATACTCGCGAGTGAAATGACAGATTTCGAAAAGGCACAGGCTGATTTTCTCGAAGGGCAAAGGTTGCTTCAAGATGGGCAGGTCGAAGAAGCTCGGGTTATATGGAAAGGGCTAAAGTATAACCGGCACCGTCCAACGAGCGCTCGTGCGCGTCATGCTTTGACAAAGTTGGGAATAGAGGAGGGAGCCTTTACCAAAGAAGAAGGAATTGAACAACTTGAACAGCTCAGATTTGCGTGGCGTGGAGATAAATTTGAATTTGCCATACTGAGCGAACTCGGTGATCGATATGCTGATGCCCTTGATTATCGCAATAGCTTACATTCCCTACGTCAAGCTGCATCTTATTTTCCCCATTCAGAGCGTGCAGATAATATTGCCCGGCGAATGAAGGAATTGTTCGAGAGCATGTATATCGAGGATGGTGGAAGAAAGATACCGCCCCTTTCTTCAATTGCTCTCTACGAGGAATTTAAGGAATTAACCCCTCTTGGTGATAAAGGGGATACGATGATTGCTAAGCTCGCGGATAGGTTGGTTGATGTCGATTTACTTGAGCAGGCAGGTAATCTGTTGGATGAGCAGGTTGAGTTTCGTTTAGAAGGCCAAGAGAAGGCTCGTGTCGGTAACCGACTGTCATTAATACGATTGTTGGATCGTGATCCAGAAGGAAGTCTTGCCGCGCTCGATAAGACAGAAGTTGAAGATATTCCGGAAGAGCTTAAGCAGCAACGTTTTCATTTAAGAGCCCGTGCTTTAGCAGAGTTAGGGCAAGAGGATGAAGCTCTCAAAATGCTTGAAGCTGATGTCAGTCTTGATGCGCTTCGATTGAAATCTGACATTTTGTGGGATCTGAGGCGGTGGAATGAAGCGGGTAAAATGCTTGAAAATTTGATCCCTGCATCCCCGCCAGAAGGACGGCTTCTGAATGAAGAAGAAAGCCAGGGTGTCATAAATTTAGCAATTGCTCAAACCATGAGTGGAGATAATGAGGGGCTAAAATTATTGCGTGACAGTTACGATGCAATTATGAGCGACGGCCCTCAAGGCGATACATTCAAACTGCTTACTGGTAATATTGATAGCGGAGCCGTTACCTCTATTTCAGATGAATTGAAGCAGGTCTCACAAGTTCAAGCATTTATGGACCAGTACAGGGATCGCCTGAAAACGACGCCGTTAAGTGAGATAAATTGACGTTTAACTCTTTTTATATTGTGGGCGTCTAACCGTAACCGATATTAAGGTATAGGAGCCGTGAGCCAGGATATATAACTTTTGTCTTTTATCTTTTATCCAAAGCTTCTGACGAGACTACCCGCGATCATATACCAGCCATCGACCATTACAAAAAAGATCAATTTAAAGGGCAGTGATATCATGATAGGGGGCAACATCATCATCCCCATAGACATGAGGATAGATGCCACAACCATATCAATGATCAGAAATGGTAGGAAAATCAAAAAGCCGATTTCAAAGGCGCGCCGAAGTTCACTGATCATAAATGCGGGTATCAGCGCTCGAAGAGGCGTGGCTTCAGGGGTTTCAACTTCTCCAATTTCAGCGAGATCAAGGAACAGTTGAAGATCTTGGTCCCTTACATGGTGGAGCATGAACTCTCTCACCGGAGCTGTGCCTCGTTCCCAGGCTTGAATTTCGTTTATCTCTTCCTCGATTAGAGGTTGGAGGGCATCGTTGTATATCTTCTCCATCGTTGGGGTCATGATGAAGGCGGTAAGAAACAGTGCAAGGCTGATCAAAACGGTGTTTGGTGGGGCCTGTTGAATACCCATTGCCGTCCTGATGAACGATAACACCACGATAATTCTGGTGAAAGATGTAACCATCATCAAGATTGCTGGCGCCAAGCTTAGGATGGTCAGTAGGGCCAGCATTTGTAATATACGACCGCTTCCAGACCCTAATACTTCATTGTTTAAATCAAGGGTGAGTGCTTGAGACCAGCTGGTTTCTGGGACAGAAACCGACAAAATCAAAACGAATGAAAATCCAAGAAAGAGTTTCAACATTGCAGGTTTCGTCAATGGATTTAGTCCCCTCCAGAACTTTGGGCAGTAGAACTTGGTGTGTGTTCGGTAATTGAGGTTATTACAGGAGTTGAAGCATTACAGCTAGAACTATGAATGTGTAAATCTTGAGTTCCGCCGATTAATAGGAGGTGTTCTTTATCATCACATTGAATAAGCACTATTTTGCGTCGAGCATCCAGAGGGCGAACTTCTTTAATTTCGATACGCTTATTCTTGTTGCCAGTCATTGCCGGTCCATGTCCAAAACCCAAACGCTTGGCAATAAAGGCAATGGCAAAAATTAAACCAATGACAAAAACAAGTGTGAGTACGAACTGAAGATAGCTTCCGTAGTCCATTGGTTATTTTTTTCCGGTAGTATTAGCAGATGTATAAGCTCTTGCAGCTCTATTGTGTGTGGTTGTTTCTTGCATCTCAACCTTAACTTTTTCAAGGCTAGAGCTTATTGTTATTGTCAGATTGTCTAGCTCCTCGACTAAAGAGAGAAGCTTCGTTGATACCTTTGATCTGTCAGATTTAGAAAGTTTGTTGATTTCTAGGCAGAGAAAATCAACAACCTTTGGGAGATCTGTCACGTTGACAATTTCGCCATTTCTTGCAGCTGCACTGGCGTTTGAAACTTGTTGAGAGAGAGTTTCAATGCTGTTCTCGATTTCAGTAAAGCTCATCATACTTTTTATACCGGCTCATCATTTGATTGCTTTTGTTCATCATAAACGTAATTTAAAATTGTGGCGACTGCTGTTAAGGCTTCTAAAGGTATCTCACTTTCCACATCTACAGTAGAAAGAATTTCGACTAAATCTGAATCTGTCCTAACTTTCACTCCGTGGTCAAAAGCTATTTGAAGTATTTGTTCTGCAAGCTCTCCTGAACCCTTGGCAACGACTTTATTTTGGCCCTGGTAATTTTGTTGTATCGCAACTGATAAAGTTGCTTTGTCGCTTTTAGATGTTGCCTCTATAGGTGAAGCATCGATATGGACCTGGGCGTTTTCCAGTAGAGGAGTGTCACTTTGTATAGAGGTGTCACGGGGCTCTGTTTTGTCTTTACCTGCTTCGCTAGCGCTCATAGCGCTTTCTCCAGTTGCCTGTACTAATCACTTAGTTTTGGTCAATCTCTCAATTTTGACGCTTTATGCTTAATGAAGTGTTAGGAAGCGAATAAAGTTAGTTTCCCAGGCTTTAAATAATTTAATCCGGTAAACCCCCGGCTATGCCGGGGGACTCTCAATGGTTTGACCGTTCCCACGGTCTTACATTTCTTTGTTTATTGACCAAAATAACAAAGGAATTAGCCGATGAGAGATTACAAAAGCCTTGCACATACGAGATGGGATTGTAAATACCACGTGGTTTTCATCCCTAAACGCAGGCAAAAAGTTATCTATGGCAACCTACGTCAGTATCTTGGTGAAATTTTCCATGAACTGGCCGGGCATCGCGAAAGTAAGATTGAGGAGGGCCATTTGATGCCGGATCACATTCACATGTGTATCAGCATACCGCCCAAACATGCTGTTTCAAAAGTCGTTGGATACCTAAAAGGAAAAAGCGCGATTGCCATAGCTCGAAAATTCAAAAATAAAGCACGGAATTTCAAGGGTGAAAATTTTTGGGCCCGTGGATATTTCGTCTCAACTGTAGGGCTCGATGAACAGATGGTGAGGGAGTATATCAGAACGCAAGAAGAGCGTGATAAGTACTTTGACCAAATGGATATATTCAATCCATAACCGCTTTAGCGGTTCCCAATTTGCCCCTTTAAGGGGCTCACCCGCTTAAGCCCCCGGCTTTGCCGGGGGTCATTTAACTTGTTTTCCCTACCGATATCTGTCTTACCAGGGGGGGCGGGGGGCTATTTGTCGGTTTCTGTCGTTGAGCTTAAATCCAGGTCAAGCGCATCAAGGGCATCGAGAGTGTGCGCTGCGGCTGCTTTGTTTTCTTCTTGAATTCGCTCGTGTAATTCCTGGCGGAGAACTGTTGCATCTTCTGGAAAGGTAAAACCAATTTTTACGGATTTACCACGTATATCAACAACTTTTACTTCAATGTTGTTGTTTATGATGACTGATTCACCAATTTTCCGGGTAAGATATAACATCGTGGTCTTTGGACTCCCTGTCCCTGACGCGAAATGCCGACTAGAGGATTGGACAAACTACTTGTTGGTTGTCATATTTATACGTGTATTTTTGGAATAGGTCGAGCATATCTTGTTAAATAACGATATTTTTTACTAGATTTGGCATTCATTAACAGGTTATTAAGTTCAAAAGGGTAGAATATTTTGGTTTAGTGTTCCTTTCTTTTGATAAGGAGAGATGGTTTTGTCAGACAAGCTACAAATTACGGATGTTATTGCCAGGAAAATGGAATGGCTAACCCGTCGTCAAGAAGTCTTGTCCAAAAACATTGCGAATGCCGATACGTTAAAATATGTGCCGCATGACCTAAAAGATAATCATTTCAAAGATTTGGTGAATAGGGCTGGGCCAGTGATGTCACAGCAAACATCACATAAAGGTCATATTTCGCACAATCCCCTTCAGGGGGACACTGCCAAGAGTACAAAATCAAAGGGTTTGTATGAAACGGCTCCTTCTGGAAACTCAGTCGTTCTCGAAGAACAGATGATCAAGATGTCTCAAACTCAATTAGATTATCAGGGAATGGTTCGGCTTTATAAAAAGCACCATGATATGTACAAAATGGTACTTCGGGGACCTTAAGCTCTGAAGCTCTTCGCGCCCTTTACCAAACAGGAATTAAGTAATGTCCGATTTATATAAATCTATGCAGGTGTCAGCTTCCGGGTTACGTGCTCAGGGAACGCGACTGCGAGTTATCTCGGAGAACATTGCGAATGCTGATTCAGTATCCCAAGAACCTGGAGGTGCTCCTTATCGCCGAAAAATGGTTACTTTTGGACATGAGTTAAGTCGGGAGCTGGGCGTAGAGAAGGTCGTCATCAAAGACGTTATCTCTGACAAAAGTAATTTTAGACGTGAGTATTTACCTGGGCATCCAGCTGCTGACGAAGACGGTTACATTCTCCGCCCTAATGTAAATTCATTGATTGAAATGACTGATATGCGGGAAGCACAAAGAAGCTACGAAGCCAATTTACAGGCGATTCAAGCTTCTAAAAGTATGTTACAACAAACTTTAGAAATACTGAGATAACAGTATCTGTATGCGAGAGGACTAAAAGATGGCCGTAAATTTTGCAGATGCTGTTAGCGCCTATAAGCAAGTCGCTGGACAAGCTCAAACGGGACTAGAAGATAAGAGTGATGTACTCGGAGATGATTTTGCGAGCACATTGCGCGGGGTCGCGACAGAGACGATCTCTACTATGCAGCAAGCCGAAAATAAAACGCTAATGGCTGCGGCGGGTAAAGCTGATGTAACCGAAGTTGTTACTGCTATGGCCGAAGCGGAAGTAACTCTGCAAACTGTTGTCGCTGTTCGCGATAAAGTTGTTCAAGCTTATCAAGAGATTTTGAGAATGCCTATCTAGTCACTTCTAAACTATTCAGTTATGAATAGTTACAGCTGAGCAATTTATCATAAGCGGAAAGCGGGGGCATGAACGAAGTAGAAGTTGTTGAGGTTGGCCGAGAAGCTGTTTGGGTTATGCTCAAAATGAGTTTGCCAGTTCTCATGGTTGCTTTGTTTGTCGGTTTAATCATTTCTTTGTTTCAAGCTTTGACTCAGTTGCAGGAAATGACTCTAACGTTTGTTCCCAAAATCATAATTATTAGTCTAACTCTGGTTGCAACTGCACCTTATATGTCCCAAACGTTGAGTACTTTTACGGAGTTGATTGTGGACCGCATCGTGTCTTTGGGCTAAGGCATGATATACGACCTTCTTCCCTCTAGTGTTTATATTGTACTGATCATTTTTGTACGGCTGGGTGGCGCTATAATGTTGTTGCCAGGCTTTGGGGAATCATATGTATCTCCAAAGGCACGACTTGGGTTGTCAATTCTGATTTGTTTGGTAATAGCACCCGTTTTAGCCTCAAAGATACCTCCGTTACCCGAAAAGGTTTCTGACCTGGGGTTACTCATTTTTGGTGAGGCGTTAATCGGTTTGTTTATGGGGACGGTGGCCAGGCTTTTTCTTAGTGCCACAGCTTCGGCAGGGATGATCGCGGCAAATTTATCATCATTGGCTAATGCACTGATTCAAGATCCGACCGCTGAACAACAAGCGTCGATTATGGGAACCTTTATGTCGGCGGTTGCCATTGTACTGATTTTTGTATTGGACATTCATCATCTATTTATCCAGGGACTGGTCGACAGTTATGATCTTTTTCTACCTGGCCAGGCTATACCCACGGGCGATTTTTCCAATATGATTTCCCGGGTGGTTGGTGATACTTTTCAGTTAGCGGCTCGGATGGCGGCGCCCTTTATCGTCATAGGGGTGATTTTCTTTATTGGTTTGGGGTTGTTGGCTAAATTGATGCCGCAGATGCAAGTGTTCTTTATCGCCATGCCTTTACAGGTTGCGATGGGTATTGTGGTGCTGGCGCTATCATTACCGGTTATGATTAGAGTATTCTTGGTTAGTCTAGAAGAACACTGGATGGTTTTCGTTCGGTAATTAGTTATCTAATGTTGTGTGGCTTGAGGAGAGCCAGTCGTGTCGTCACAAGATACAGATGAGTCCCAAAAAACAGAAGAACCCACGGCGAAAAAACTTGCAGATGCGCGAGAAAAAGGAGATGTGCCTAAATCCCAGGAGCTGAATTCCTGGTTCTCCTTTTTTGGCTTTTTGATCGGGGTTAGTTTCTTTGCTGTCTGGATTAGCAGGGGACTGAGTGGCAGTTTATCGGTCTTTATCGAACGACCGGATTTGATCAGATTAGAGTCTGGGCACATCAATGAAGCAGTGGTCGGTTTGCTCAGTGATATTGGAGTACTTTTTATTACCCCTGCGCTTATACTTATTGCTTTTGCGATAGCTTCGGGTCTCATGCAGCATGGGTTCTTAATTTCCTACCAATCCCTCGTTCCAAAGTTGGATAAGATATCCCCACTTTCGGGAATGAAGCGGCTTTTTTCCATTCAATCAGTTATGAATTTTGTGAAGGGAATGGCTAAGTTATTGATTATGGGTGGGATTATTGGTTTTGTGATTTGGCCGAAACGAACCATCGTTCCTCAGCTTTCCGAACTAACCGTTCAACAAATAATGTTAACGCTCCTGGACTGGACAACGCTTATCCTGGTCGCTGTCGTCGCTGTTATGGCGATTATCGCCGGGCTTGATTACTTGTTTCAATATTTTCAGTACATAAAAAAACTAAAAATGTCGAAACAAGAAGTCAAAGACGAGATGAAGCAAAGTGAGGGCGATCCGATGGTTAAAGGGCGTCTTCGTCAACTTCGTCTGGAGAAAGCGCGTCAGAGGATGATGGCTTCAGTGCCCAATGCCGATGTGGTCATCACCAATCCGACACACTTTGCCGTTGCTCTCGAGTACAACGGCATGATGATGGAAGCCCCGAAATTAACGGCAAAAGGTGTGGATGCTGTTGCGTTTCGAATTCGTAAGGTTGCAGAAGAAAACAACGTGACCATCATGGAAAACCCACCTTTGGCACGTGCATTATATGCAGGTGTCGAGATTGATCAGGAAATTCCTCCCGAGCATTATAAGGCCGTTGCAGAAGTCATTAGTTATATCATGAAGCTAAAGGGCTAGAAGCAATAACTTCATTTTGAACAACCCTTTGTGCTATCTCATTTGTTTTACTAACTAATTTGTTTTTAATGAATTTTAGGGTTAATCTTCTATTCACCAATTTCACTTTCTTTTCCTTTCGACGGAAAAGAAGACATTTCGTGGGGGAAGCAGGGGGATGTCACCTACTATTTGGCTAGCAATATGTGGCTTTTTTGCTCTCGTTATTGCTTTACTCACGTTCTTTGTACTCCGCTATCGCAGAATGCTGTCGTTACGGGAATTTGCTTTTGCGGCCGTTCCTCGCCCCCGCCAGATTGTTGACCCAGAGGGGAAGTGCCTCTTTGCCAACCCTGCTTTTGAAGATTTTTTCGGGGGTGACCTTAGGGCTGTTCCAGACTTGATTCTGGATGAAAGTAATGGTGATGAAGAAATCAGGCGTAAATTAGCGACCCTTCAACTTAATGCACGCAACGGGGTTTCTGGCCATGTTGAGATTGAACTACCGGGGATTGGCCCAGGGGATAATGATCTCCAGTGGAGACACGTAGCTGCTTATCCTTTACCCAATCGCCCGGGTTATGTCTTTTGGTTTGTTGATGACATTACGATGCGTCGGCAAATGGAAAAAGTTATCAATGATCAACAACAGCGCTTTGTCGATTTACTTGAAAATGCCCCAATTGGCTTCTTCTCTGTTGATGCTGATGGATGTTTTCTCTTCGCAAACCAAACCCTTACCGATTGGCTAGGTTACTCTTCATCCGAATTGGAGAGCGGACAGATAAAGCTTCATGATATTGTTGCCGATGCATCTCTTGAGGAGGTTCCGGCTTACCACCCGTTTGAAGATTCTGACAGTCGTTCCGGTGAAGTCTTCTTGAAGACTGTTGATGGTGAAAAGCGCATTTTAGCTGCGATTAGCCAACACATCGCCGAAGGAGGAGGTGGTAAGGGATTTAGGACCAGATCGGTTGTTCGAAATTTAACACTTGAACGTGAGATGGCCACCGCCCTTGAACAGTCTGAAAAGAGATTTCGGAAGTTCTTTAATGAAGCCCCGGTTGGTATCGTTCTGCTCAATGAGAGTGGCGTGATTACCGAGTGTAACAGGGCGTTTCAAGAACTTGTCTCTGAGAATGAAGACGTCAAAGGCAAGCCGCTATTATCTCTTATTGGTGAAGAAGAGAGAGAAAATGTACGTGAGGCATTAGTCTCGGCGACGACTTATGAGCGAAAGGCAATGGAAGTTCACCTTGCTGGAAATTCTGAGACCGTTTGTAATATGAACGTTACACACGTGGATGAGAAATCTGGTCTACCCAGTGGGTATATTTTGAACTTTACTGATACGACTGAGCAGAGAAGTCTCGAAGCTCAGTTCGCGCAATCGCAAAAGATGCAGGCAGTGGGGCAGTTAGCTGGTGGTATCGCGCACGATTTTAATAACCTATTGGGCTCTTCTCCGCTTTGTTGAGTAGAAAAAGATGCCGACCGCCAAGTAACCTGTTGATATGTATGGTTTCTGATAACTTTACATAGAGCAGGTATATGACAATCAACATCTCGCAGCATATTTTAGGCCTCAAAGGGCAACGTGTAAATGAAATTAAACTGGATGACGGCGGTGTTAAGATTGTCATTCACTGCAGCCGAGACGCGCGTAGGAGGGCTATAGACCCTGCTACAGGCCAGAAGGGAAGCATCAACCAGCATGTCCGCCGACAAGTAAACGACATCCCCCTTTTTGGGTATCCTTGTGTGGTCGAGATTGAGCTGGCGCAGGTTTATATTAACAAGGGCGAACGCCGCATTGAGGGGTGTGATTTTGTTGATAAAGGGTGCCGTTTCACTCACCGATTTTGCCGACTGATCAGTGGATTATGTCGGCATATGTCTATTCAAGCGGTTTCCAGACATTTGGATATACGATGGGAAACGGTCAAGAATATCGACAGGGCATACCTTATTGAAACTCTCCCTACGCTTGATCCTGCAGAGCTAACTGGCTTGGAATATATTGGTGTAGATGAAGTTGCCCGGGCGAAAGGTCATGACTACATGACGGTGGTCTACGATATGGTTGGCGGTCATCTGATCTGGGTTGAAGCAGGCCGAACTGCCGAGGTTTTTTCAAGGTTTTTGAAACAACTGCAACCAGATACAGCCTGCAAAATAAAGGCCGTAGCGATGGATATGGGGCCTGCCTACCAAAAGGCTGTCAGAGAGTCCTTGCCGTTGGCCGACATAGTATTTGACCGTTTCCACGTCATGAAAAACTACAGCAAAGCTATCCATAATCAGCGTCGACTTGAGTTCAGAAAGGCCGATCCAAGTGGTAAAGAGTTGATGAAAGGGACACATTATCTGTTGCTCAAAAATGCGGATAAGTTGAGTGAAAAACAAAGTGACAAGCTGCAAAGGTTGCTGGAGAGCAATAGCAACCTGAATGCACTTTACGTCTTGAAAGAACAGCTTCAGCTGCTGTGGAGTGCCGCTTCATTTGAGGCGATGGCGGAGCAACTGGAACGTTGGTGCCTGATAGCAGATCAGTCACAGATGCTCTATCTAAAAAAGTTCGCGAAATCCCTACGGAAACATTGTGTGGGCATCTGCAACTACGCCAAACACAAGCTCACAAGCGCCAGGATAGAGGCTGGTAATGTCAGTATAGGAATGATCCGTAAGCGAGCCAGAGGCATCAAGGATACCGAATACTTCAAACTCAAAATTAGACAATCATCCATTCCAGATAATCAATCTATGCTCTATTTGAAATCCTAAATCTACTCAACAAAGCGGAGAAGTGCCACCTATTGACTGCCATGATCGGGTTCTCAGATCTTCTGTTGTTGCGACACCGGCCTGGGGATCAATCGTTTGCTGACATCATGCAGATCAAACAAAATGCCAACAGGGCTGCAAACCTTGTTAGACAGTTACTTGCCTTCTCTCGTCAACAAACTCTTCAGCCAAGGCGCCTTAATGTAACTGATATTATTGCTGAATTGGCCCACCTTCTCCGAAGGCTTATCGGTGAAACCATAGAGCTTAGAATCACTCATGGCCGTGACCTGGGGGATGTGAAGGCGGATCAGGGGCAGTTAGAGCAGGTAATTATTAACTTGGCAGTGAATGCGCGAGACGCGATGGATCAGGGGGGAGTGCTTGAAATCATCACGTCTAATGTCATTGTTGATACGACTTAT
Source organism: Kiloniella sp. (assembly GCF_965205715.1). Classification (GTDB taxonomy): domain Bacteria; phylum Pseudomonadota; class Alphaproteobacteria; order Kiloniellales; family Kiloniellaceae; genus Kiloniella. Next base: position 41,428 of record NZ_CBDBHW010000007.1, read on the forward strand.
AAAGTCAAAGGTGAGGAAATCCCTCCTGGCGATTATGTTCTTGTGAAAGTCCAGGATTCTGGACATGGAATCCCTACTGAAATTATGGATCGAATTTTTGACCCTTTCTTCTCAACAAAGGAAGTTGGGGCGGGAACAGGGTTGGGCCTCTCAACCGTTTACGGTATCGTAAAGCAATCTGGAGGCTTCGTCTTTGTTGATTCTACGGCTGATGAAGGCACTGTTTTCTCCTTGTTATTACCGCATTACCGCGAGGAAGTAGGTGAGATAGAAGTTATCGCTGCCGACGTTCCTCAAGCTCAGGACTTAACGGGCCGTGGAAATATCCTACTTGTTGAAGACGAAGATGCGGTGCGATCATTTAGTGCTCGAGCACTTGAGAACAAAGGGTACAACGTTTTCGAAGCTAATTCAGGTGAAGCGGCTTTGGAAATATTGCAGCAAGACGACGTTACTGTTGATTTGGTGGTTACTGATGTGGTGATGCCGCGAATGGACGGACCAACACTCGTCAAAAAACTTTATGAAACTCATCCTGATGTAAAAGTTATCTTCATTTCGGGGTACACAGAAGATTCTTTCAGGAAAAGTCTCGATGTTAATTCCGCGATCGAGTTTTTACCAAAGCCCTTTAGTCTTAAACAATTAGCATCAAAGGTTAAAGAGGTTCTCGCGGCTAAATAAAGCCATTTCTTGTACTCATGGATCGGGCTTTTCTTTAACTTATTTTGATCAAAAAAATATATTGCCTACCTCGAATGTTCCTGTAATGTTCTTTTATCTTGTGTGGTGAGAACAAAAGAAGTACGTTGTTGTCGTTGCAGCAAGTCGAACCCTGTGGGATAAGGAAGGCAACGATGGCACAAAACGTCTTACAGTTAGTGGAGAATAGCACGGTGGACAAGCAAAAGGCATTGGATGCAGCGCTGGGGCAGATTGAACGCGCCTTTGGTAAAGGCTCAATCATGAAACTTGGAGAAGGCACCGCGGTTGAAACCGAAGTGATTTCCACAGGTTCCCTTGGATTAGATATCGGATTGGGCATTGGTGGCCTTCCGCGCGGCCGTATTGTAGAGGTCTATGGACCTGAAAGTTCTGGTAAAACGACATTGGCATTACATGTCGTTGCCGAGGCTCAGAAAGCTGGTGGAACCTGTGCCTTTATTGATGCTGAGCATGCACTTGATCCGGCTTATGCAAACAAACTTGGTGTTGATGTCAATGAGCTTTTGATCTCTCAGCCGGACGCTGGAGAACAGGCTTTGGAGATTACCGATACGCTTGTTCGTTCCGGTGCGCTAGATGTTCTTGTTGTCGATTCAGTTGCAGCATTGGTGCCAAAGGCAGAACTCGAAGGGGATATGGGAGATTCTCTACCTGGTCTCCAGGCCCGCTTGATGAGCCAGGCGATGCGCAAATTGACCAGTTCAATTTCCAAGTCAGGTACACTTGTTATCTTCATCAACCAGATTCGTATGAAAATTGGCGTGATGTTTGGTAATCCAGAAACGACGACTGGTGGTAATGCGCTTAAGTTTTATTCATCTGTACGTCTAGATATTCGCCGAATCGGTGCGATTAAAGACCGGGAAAATATCACGGGTAACCAAACCCGCGTGAAGGTCGTAAAAAATAAAATGGCGCCTCCTTTCCGGGTTATTGAATTTGATATCATGTACGGAGAAGGTATTTCCAAAACGGGTGAGATGCTTGATCTTGGCGTTCAATGCGGGATTGTTGAAAAGGCTGGAGCCTGGTTCTCCTGCGAAGGGCAGCGCATTGGTCAAGGACGGGAAAATGCTAAAAAATTCCTGACTGATAACCCTGAAGTGGCTGAAAAGATCGAACATGCAGTCCGTTTGAATGCAGGGATCGTCTCAAACGCTATGCTTGAGGGCAAGGCGGAAGACAAAGATAAAGAAGATGCCTAAGTTAGTTGCTTAGAAAAAAGGGCCCCTGAGTTGGGGCCCTTTTTTTATGTTATAAACCTTTAAGGTTGGACAACGCGGTTAAAAGCCTTGGTGAAACCTTTGAGAGAAAACGGCAGGGCGATCGGTTTTTTTGTTCCGTCCAAAAAGACAACCCGCCCTTCATTCATGGCTTTAAAGTTGTTCAACAATTCAGCATCGAGTGGAATTTCAGCCTGGCAGCCTGAAACAATACAGCGCTCAAAGCGGTATTGACGTTTGATCACAGTCCCAATCTCTATTGAAAAGCCTTCTGGAAGACGAATTCCCAAGGGAAGTGTCAGGATTAAGGTCGTTACCCCTGGACTGCTATTCACAAGTTTGCCGATGGCGAGATGTAACGCTGGTTTTTTACTATCTCCGATATAAATTCCTTGGACAATTGAGCAAGATTTGACCGTGTTTGTAGTGCAGATTGCAGTCCAATTGTCATATTTTTCGGCGGTGCGCTGAGGGGCTTGTTGAGCACTAGCAGAGGGCGCGAGAACAGCTAATGAAAAAAGAATGCCGAGTAATGCTTTTGGGGTGTGTAGCCGTTTTACAATTTTCATTAGATAAATAGTTATGATTGTTAAAAAATAGATCTTATCGATTGTATATTTATTAGGGAAGAAGATTTACCTGGAAAAGAGGTGATATTTAGGCAGTTTCCATAAAAGTAGGCAATCGAGGTTATGGAAAAACATATTTGAGCCAGAGAAGATTAAGCGAACCCTAGACAGTTGCTATGGGGCACGCTAAAAACGGAAATAAGATTTTCCGCTAGTTCTCATATGAGCATAGCGTCCTGTCCAGCTTTTAGGTAAGTGATTAAAATGATTACCGGCAATGAGATCCGTAGGGTCTTTCTCGATTATTTCGCAAAAAACGATCACACCACTGTTGAATCATCTCCCTTGGTACCAAGGAACGATCCGACACTGATGTTTACAAATGCGGGTATGGTTCAGTTCAAAAATGTCTTCACCGGTAGTGAGAAGAGACCTTACACAAAAGCAGCGACATCGCAGAAATGTGTACGTGCAGGCGGTAAACATAATGACCTGGAAAATGTAGGTTATACGACGCGTCACCACACCTTTTTCGAAATGATGGGGAATTTTTCCTTTGGTGATTATTTCAAAGACGTAGCCATTGAGCATGCGTGGAATTTGATCACGAAGGAATATGAAGTTCCTGAAGAAAAATTGCTGGTTACTGTATATTCAGAAGATGAAGAAGCTGCAGCCCTGTGGCGTAAAATCGCTGGAATAAGTGATGACCGGATTATTCGTATTCCAACGAGTGATAATTTCTGGTCAATGGGGCCAACCGGACCTTGTGGCCCTTGTTCTGAAATTTTCTATGATCACGGCGATAAAATCTTCGGCGGTCCTCCTGGGAGCCCGGACGAAGATGGTGATCGGTTTGTAGAAATCTGGAATCTTGTCTTTATGCAGTATGAGCAAATTGACAAAGACACACGTATTGATTTACCAAAACCGTCTATTGATACGGGGATGGGGCTGGAGCGTATTACCGCGATCCTCCAAGGCAAACATGACAACTATGATATTGACTTACTACGCACCATCATTGATGCCTCTGCCCACGAAACCGGGGTAGATGCTGACGGGGATCACGCAATTTCTCACCGTGTAATCGCGGACCATCTTCGCTCAACGGCCTTCTTGATTGCGGATGGAGTTCTGCCGTCAAACGAGGGGCGTGGGTATGTCCTGCGCCGCATCATGCGCCGTGCGATGCGTCACATGCACAAGATCGGTGTAAAAGATCCTACCGTATACAAACTCGTGCCGTCATTGGTGCAGATGATGGGAACAGCTTTCCCGGAATTGGCACGTGCAGAAGCACTTATTTCAGAAACATTGAAGTTGGAAGAGAACCGTTTTGGTCAAACTCTTGATCGCGGTATGCGTCTTCTTTCTGGAGAAACAGATAAGATTGGCGATAAGGGCACTCTGAATGGCGAAGTTGCCTTTAAGCTCTACGATACTTATGGCTTCCCGCTCGATTTAACGCAGGATGTTTTGCGTGGTCAGGGACAATCGGTTGATGTCGAAGGCTTTAACACTGCGATGGAGCAACAACGTGCCGCGGCCCGTAAGGCGTGGAGTGGATCTGGTGATGTTGCAACGGAGAAAGTCTGGTTTGAATTACAGGAGAAATTCGGGGGAACAGAGTTCCTTGGGTATGATACAGAAACTGCCGAGGGGCAAATTCTTACGATCTTGAAAGATGGCAAAGAGGTCCAAACAGCAAGTGCTGGTGATCAGGTGATGATTATTGCCAACCAAACACCATTCTATGGAGAAAGCGGTGGTCAGCAGGGGGATCACGGGCTGTTATTCTCGGCTGACGGTGCTGAAGTAGCCATTCGGGATACACAAAAGAAACTCGGTAATGTTTTTGTTCATATCGGCGAAGTTGTACGTGGTGAAATTACCCCTAATGCTGCGGTCGAAATGAAAGTAGACGGGCACCGTAGATCGGCAATACGTGCACATCACTCTGCGACCCACCTACTTCACGAAGCCTTGCGTCGACAACTCGGTACTCATGTGACCCAAAAAGGGTCCTTGGTTGCTAAAGAGCGTCTGCGTTTTGATGTCAGTCATCCAAAATCTCTTGAAGCAAATGACATCATTGTTGTTGAAACCGAAGTTAACGAACGCATTCGAGATAACGCTGAAGTTAAAACACGTCTTATGACACCGGATGAAGCAATTAAAGAGGGGGCAATGGCTCTCTTTGGCGAAAAATACGGTGAAGAAGTGCGTGTTGTTTCAATGGGTGGTGCGGATAGTTCTACGGGGAGTGGGTACTACTCGACCGAGTTGTGCGGTGGTACACACGTTCGTCGTACCGGTGATATTGGTTTCTTCAAAATCATATCTGAATCCGCTCTTGCATCAGGTGTTCGTCGCATCGAGGCCGTAACCGGGCAGGCTGCTCTCGAGCACGTTTCAACACAGGAAAGCCAACTTTCCGGAGCGGCTGCTGCAATCAAGGCCTCACCTGCGGAACTGGAGACACGTGTTTCTTCTTTGCTGGAAGAACGCAAACGTCTAGAGCGGGAGCTAACAGATGCACGCCGTAAATTAGCCGCAAGCGGGGGAAGTTCTTCAGCCGCGGAAGAATTTAAAGACGTAAATGGTATTAAATTCGCCCCGCGTATTCTAAATGATGTTTTGCCAAAAGACCTGAAGCCAACCGCTGATGAGCTGAAGAAACAAATTGGGAGCGGCGTAATTGTCCTTATTGCCGATACGGACGGTAAGGCTTCCATTGTTGTTGCGGTAACAGACGATCTTACGGATAAAATATCTGCTGTTGATCTCGTCCGGGCCGGCTCTGCCGCTCTTGGGGGGAAAGGCGGCGGAGGACGTCCAGATATGGCGCAGGCTGGTGGACCGGATGCATCAAAGGCCCCGGAAGCAATTACAGCTATTGAAGCCTTAATCGGTTAATATTATTGGTTTTATTATAGAAAAGCCCTGTAAAATTTGCAGGGCTTTTTTTGTTGAGTAATTACAGAGTTATTTTTTACCGCCAGCAAGTTTTATGGCATCCGGGTGCTGTCTTAACTTTAGCATGGCCCATACGCCCAAAAAGGGACCAATCGCCAAGGGGGCAAATGCATACTTCCAGCCCAACAAATCGACACCATAAGGCATCAAGTGAATGGTGATGAGGGTGAGAGTAAAGCCGATTGAAGTCTGTAAGGTTAGCATTGTGCCAACGATTTCAGGTTTGGCGAGTTCGGCAACGGAAGCTGAAAATTGGGCGGAATCTGAAATTATTGTCAGTCCCCATATTAGGCATAGGGTTGTCAGGAGCCACGGAGAGGCACCGAAGAGGAAGCCAACAGTAAGAGCGCAAGTGCCACTGATAAGCATAGACGCGATGGTTAGCGTGGTTCTGCCCATTCTATCGGCTAAATACCCCGCACCTAAACATCCTATGGCGCCAATTGCCATAGTTGCGAACGTGGCAAGTTTAGCGGTTTCATTCGCCTCTGTTGGGGCCATGGTTTGTGAGAAACTTGCAGTGAGGAAGAGGCCAATCCAGGCCCACATAGCATAGAGCTCCCACATGTGGCCGAGGTACCCCAGATTAGCAAGTCGAACCGATTTAATTTTCCAGGCAAAAAGTATTTGTTCGGGATGAAAACGAGGGGCCTTTGTGTAATTGGGGCCCATTTGGAAAAGAAGAATACCAAAGCCTGATAGCACAGCAAAACCAGAGGCTGCGACAATGGTAAATCGCCAATCGATACCGCCAATAGCATTAAAAAGGTGGGGCGAGGCTGATCCCAGTGTGAGTGCCCCAACCAATATCCCAACCAACAATCCCATATCGCCTTTTGCCCAAGTCGCTGCCATACGCATGCCGATGGGATATATACCCGCCATGCAGACGCCAGTGATGAACCTGAAAACAGGAACTGCGGGGTCTGTTGGTTCTATTACCAATAACGCCGCATTTGCCGTTGCCGCGACCAACGCCGATCCTAAAAATAACAATTTTGGTGGAAGGCGATCTGCTAAACCCAGGATGGCCGAACTCAAACTACCGACGACAAAGCCAATCTGGACGGTGCTGGTAAACAGGGCCTGTTGAAAGGAACTTAGGCTGTATTCCTCTATGAGGGATGGCAAAACAGCCGAGGCAGAAAACCATAACGCCATTGCCGATACCTGACAAAGAGCAAGAATGCTGAGAGAGAGCCATTTACCTGAAGTCTTTTCCATGCTGCCCTGATAGAAAGAAAAACTGGGATTAGAGATAGCGTATGTTGCAGATAAGTGTTTGTCGATCTCGAACTCTTTAATAGGATAACGATCTTGTGAATATAATTGGTAAAATTGAAAGATGAAGAGTTAATGGCAATTGATGACGTTACCTATTGTCGGCATGAATCGCCTATTGGAGAAATTCTCACATTTTACCGTGATAATGTTCTGTGCCATCTTGATTTTACTGATTGCGAACTCCGGTGGGAGAAGCTGTTAAAAAGGCGGTTTCCAAGTCTGATTTTAAATGAAGTTTCTACTAATTTTGAGCTGGATAACCGCTTAAGTGATTATTTTGGTCGGGATCACCATGCGTTTAGGGATATCACGATGGATACCGGCGGGACAGACTTTCAAAAAAAGGTCTGGAATACCCTCTGTGAAGTTCCCTTTGGGGAGACCGAAACTTACAGCTCAATGGCAGAAATGATTGGCAAACCAAAAGCGATCAGAGCGATGGCAGCTGCGAATGCCTTAAACCCGATTTCGATTGTCATACCCTGTCATCGTATCATCGGCAAAGATGGGAGTTTAACAGGTTACGGCGGTGGGCTCGAACGTAAAAGAGCATTGCTCGAGCATGAAATCCGGTAATTAAGCGGTTAAGAAAAAAAAGCCGCTTAAAGCGACCTTTCCTAGTAAGTGAAAGCTCTTAATAAAGAGGAGCTTTGATGTGGTGCCTTATGCTTTGGCTTTTACATCTGAGACGATATGCAAATCGCGTTGGGGGAAGGGAATTGAAATGCCTTCTTTATCAAATGCTTCTTTGATAGCGCGACGGTTGTCACTTAGCGCAGGCCAGTAATCACCGCTGTCCGTCCAATAACGGATGTTGAGATCGACGGAACTTTCGCCCAGACCCGTGATGATGACCTGTGCCGCGGGATCTTTATGAATTCGTGCATCGCCAGAGATAACAGCCAGTGCAACCTTTTCGGCTTTGCCTATGTCGTCTCCGTAGCCGATACCAATGGAAAGGTCGGTACGGCGTTTTGAATTTCTGCTGTAATTGGTGACCGTTGCCGACCAAAGTTTAGAGTTCGGTACTGACAGGTAGATGCCATCGACCGTGGTCATATGGGTTACAAACAGGCTGATCTCTTCGACTGTGCCAGCGATGCCATCTGCATCAACAAATTCACCGACTTTAAAGGGGCGTAAGAACAGCAGCATAAAACCGGCAGCAATATTCTGCATGGTGCCTTGAAGAGCAAGGCCAATGGCGAGGCCTGCAGCACCGAGAATGGCGATAATACTTGTTGTCTCAACCCCGAATTGGGCAAGGACGGCAACGATTACAAAAATCATAATCGCGTAACGGGTAATTTTTACAATAACGGGTTGTAGCGTGCGATCTACTTTTCCCGATTTTGCCAGTAGTTTTTCAACATAACCACTGACGCGTTTGGCCACAAATCGACCAATGGTGAGAATGGCCAGAGCCGCGAGAATTTCGAGTGCGAAATCAACGGCCGTTAGGCTTAATTGTTCGATAAGCTGTTTATATTCTTCGGTGATCATGACAACCAAAGTTCCTCTGATTTTGAGTTACAGGCTGCCCCCAAAGACAAAGCCCTCACTGCGGATCATACAGTGAGGGCTTAAAAAATACACCTAGTAAAATTACCAAGTGTAATAATCTGGAAAGTAGAAAATATCCCAGATTTGGTATTACGCTTCGATGTCCGCTTGGACTTTTACAGATACCATGCGATCAGGATCATCAACAGACCCGCTACCAGGGGCACCTTTTTTGATTCCATCAACGAGTTCCATACCTTCTGTTACACGACCCCATACAGTATATTGGCCGTTCAGTGAAGGTGCGCTATCGAACATGATGAAGAATTGACTATCGCCGGAGTGTGGGTTCTGAGCACGCGCCATGCCAACAACGCCTCGTTCAAATGGCTCCTGTGTAAATTCAGAACGCAATTTTTTGCCTGAACCACTGGTACCTGTACCGGTTGGGTCACCAGTTTGTGCCATAAAGCCATCGATCACACGGTGGAAGACGATACCGTCGTAAAAGCCATCACGTGCAAGTTCTTTAATACGGGCTACGTGGGTTGGAGCGAGGTCCGGAAGCATTTCAATAGTAACGTTTCCTGTTTCCAGTTCGATTACCAGTGTGTTTTCTGGATCAAGTTGTGTTGCTTCAGTCATGGCAGAGGCCTTAAAATCTAAAGAGGGTAAGAAAAACTATCTGCAAAATAAGTATCCCGAAGTGTTTTTGCAAGGCGGGATATTTGTTTGCGATATTCTTTGTTTTTAAGTCTTATTCGATTTCTCAAAAGCAAAAAGCGCCAGATCCAAAGATCTGACGCTTTTTGTCTATCATTTCGGGTATAAAGTAATTTTACTGAATATCAGCAAGTACTTTAACTGAAATCATTTTATCAGGATTATCTACTTTACCTGAGCCTGGAGCACCTTTTTTGATGCCATCTACATGTTCCATGCCCTGAATGACCTGCCCCCAAACGGTGTATTTACCATCGAGAGAAGGTGTTCTTCTGAACATGATAAAGAATTGGCTGTCAGCTGAATTGATTTGGCCGGAACGGGCCATGCCAACAGTACCCCGGACATAAGGCTCGCGGGAAAACTCAGCATTGAGTTTTTGGCCGGAGCCACTGGTCCCCGTACCGGTAGGATCGCCTGTCTGTGCCATAAATCCAGAAATGACACGATGGAAAACGATGCCGTCATAAAATCCTTTGCGAGCCAGCTCTTTAATCCGCGCAACGTGTGTTGGAGCAAGATTTGGGAGCATTTCAACGACGACATTGCCCGTTTTTAATTCGATGACGAGAGTATTTTCAGGATCGGCTGCCAAAGCATTTACAGATGTAGCTGCTAGGGCAAAAAGTCCTACGAGAATATTGCGAAGGATCTTATGCATATTTATTAACCCATTACTTTTTGAAGATTGGCATCAATAGCATCTAGGAATTGGTCGGTTGTCAACCAATCCTGATTAGGACTGATCAAAAGAGCCAAATCTTTGGTCATTTTTCCAGATTCAACAGTATCGATACAAACCTGCTCAAGTGTCTCTGCAAATTTGACAACTTCTGGAGTTTCATCGAACTGACCGCGGAATTTAAGGCCACGAGACCAAGCAAAGATAGATGCAATTGGGTTTGTAGAAGTGTCCTTACCCTGCTGGTGCAGACGGTAGTGACGCGTCACAGTACCATGTGCTGCTTCAGCTTCTACGGTTTGTCCATCCGGGGTCATCAAAACAGATGTCATAAGACCGAGTGAGCCAAAGCCCTGGGCAACGGTATCAGACTGAACATCACCATCGTAGTTCTTACAAGCCCAAACAAATCCGCCAGACCATTTCATTGCTGCTGCAACCATGTCGTCGATCAAACGATGCTCGTAAGAAATGCCAGCTGCGGCAAACTTATCGGCAAACTCAGCTTGGTAGACTTCTTCGAAAAGATCTTTGAAGCGACCATCATAAGCTTTAAGAATAGTGTTCTTGGTTGAAAGATAGACAGGCCATCCAAGGTCAAGACCATAGTTCATGCATGCACGAGCAAAACCACGGATGGATTCATCCAGGTTGTACATCCCCATGGCTACACCAGCTTCAGGGAAATCAAAGATTTCACGTGTGATTGGCTCACCACCATCTTCCGGTTGGAAAGTCATGGTTAGTTTACCAGCACCTGGAACCAGGAAGTCAGTTGCCTTGTACTGATCACCAAAAGCGTGACGGCCGATAACAATTGGCTGGGTCCAACCTGGAACAAGACGCGGCACGTTTTCCATGATGATTGGCTGACGGAATACGGTACCACCAAGAATGTTACGGATCGTACCGTTTGGCGAACGCCACATTTTCTTAAGGTCGAACTCTTCTACGCGTGCTTCGTCAGGTGTGATGGTGGCACACTTAACACCGACACGGTGCTCTTTGATCGCATTTGCAGCATCGACAGTAATCTGATCGTCAGTTGCATCGCGGCTTTCGATGGAAAGATCGTAGTATTTCAAATCCACGTCTAGATAAGGAAGGATGAATTTCTCTTTGATCTTTTCCCAGATGATCCGGGTCATCTCATCACCGTCGAGTTCTACGATCGGATTTTTTACCTTAATTTTGGCCATGTTCGCCTCCTTGTGTGTCGGCTTGTTAGATATGATTTGGGGAACTAACTGTGGAAAATAGCAGTCTTTCGCTGCAGTGCAAGATAAGTGAGGTAATCAATTGTATTCAAAGGAGGGAGATGTCGGGTTTAATATGAGATTCTGGTAAGCTCGTAAGCTTGTCAAAAATTTCCTCTATGCTATTGACAACGCTAAATATATCGTCGGGATTCTGGCGAAGGTATCCACCTTGAATTTGGTGTTTAATCAAGTCCAGAAGAGGGGTCCAAAAATTTTCTAAGTTTACCAAAATAATTGGTTTGTCATGCATGCCGAGCTGTTTCCAGGTGGCAATTTCAAAAAACTCATCCATAGTTCCAAGCCCACCGGGCAGTATGCAAAAAGCATCAGAGCGTTCAAACATCATCATTTTTCTAGAATGCATAGAATCAACGACCAGAAGTTCACTGACATCGTTGTGGCCGACCTCGAATTTTTGGAGATATTCAGGAATGATCCCGGTAACTTTACCATTATTGGCAAGAGCACCATCTGCAACTCGACCCATTGATCCAACACGCCCACCACCGTAAACGATTTCAATGTTATGTTCTGCGGCAAGTTTCCCAACAAGGCCGGCCTTATCGAGGTGATCTTCACTAACAGAATTGGAAGAGCCACAGTAAACGCAGATGGAACTGATTTTGGTCATTCGTTAATTTCCCGGATAGATTTTTATTATTGTGCAGAGGTGCAAAAGGCGCCAAAGAATTAAAACAAACTCTGGCCCTCTACTCCGTTGATGAACATCATATAGGGGCAAGTATCTTTATGCACTGTAGAAAAGATACGTTTGTCATTAAACAGAGGGAAGAAATACGAATTCTGAATATTAAAACATATGGGACAGTCTTGTGCTTTTTAGAGAAGTGATTACCCTTATGTAAGAACAATGATAGTCTACGGGAATAATTTCCCATAGAGTGGCATCCGTTAGGACGCTAAGTCTTACTTTTTTGAAGTCCCGAGGAGATATCCTTTGAGCCGCGTGTTTGTTATTGCTCTTTCCGTTGTTATAGCCATCGCTATCGCTTCTGTGAGTGTTTGGTATGTCGTAGATGATGATGACGTAACGGTTGCGACTGACACGGATACTAGCGGTGGTGCGAATACTGCTCCAAAGAAGGTCATAAAGACCCTAACAGGAGAAGCAATTGCGACAGAGGAACAGGCTCCAGAGGAGAGTGAGATTGCCTCAGAAACGATCGTGGCAAATAGTACGGCAGACGAAACTCAACCTGAAGCCATAAATTCAGATGAAAGTTCCGAATCTACAGCTGAGGGATCTACTGTTGAGGAAGCTGTAGAAACTGCATCTATAGAAAGTGAAGATGCGACAGCATCCCCTGCGAGTAACGTGACAGGTTCTGAAATTACAATAGATCCAGCCTTATCTTTCGATGTGATTCGGGTTGAGAAATCAGGAGATACTGTGCTTGCCGGGCGTGCGCCAGCTGGAAGTGATGTACGCATTCTTGACGGGACGACCATACTTGGAACCATTGAGTCTGATAATAATGGTCAATGGGTGTATGTACTCGAGACGCCTTTACAGCCTGGAGCTCACGAACTCGGCTTACAGGTCAATAACGAAGACGGAACTAAGATAAAGTCTAAAGATGTTGCCATTGTTGATGTGCCAAAAGGTGACAAATCTGCGCTTGCAGTTCTTGTTCCAGATGAAGAGCCGGGTGGAACGCCAAGTGTCTCAAAAGTAATTCAACTGCCTGCGAATAGCGGTGAAGATGGCATTCGCGATGTCGAGTTGGCACTGGATAGCGTTGATTATGATGACGATGGGCAAACCGTCATTGGTGGAACTTCCCAGCCGGGTCAAAAAGTGGTTGGTTATTTGAATAATGAATTCGTAGGACAGGGAGTTGCCGATAACGAGGGTCGCTGGATTGTTGAGCCTGAGAAAAAAGTTGATGAGGGGTTGCACCAACTGCGTATCGATCAAGTTGATGATGGAGGCAAAGTCATTGCCCGGGTAGAGATTCCTTTTTCTCGATCAGGGAAAGTTGAGACATTACCCGATGAACGTATTGTAACGGTTCAACCAGGCAATAGCCTTTGGCGTATCTCTCGAGCAATATACGGCCAAGGCGGCAGATATGCTGTGATTTATGAACGTAATCAAGATCAAATCAGAAACCCGGATTTGATTTATCCAGGGCAAATTTTTGTGTTACCAAAGGCAAATTGAAGCTGCAAATTCCCCGACCAATGACAGAGTTATGGAAAAGTCCTTACATTTGAGGCTGTAATACAGTATTACACACGAAATGTTATGCGATGATTACGTAAGTGTTTATGTAAACTTCGTTGTTATTTATCAAATTTGAATGGAGACGGCTGTGCTGAAGCACATTTTGGTGCCTATTAATAAAGCAGGTTGGCCTTTTGTTGGCGGCGCACTTGCACTTAGTGTTGCATTTGCTTTGATCTGGAAGCCTCTTGCTATCCTGGGACTAATAATTGCAGCGTTCTGCACATATTTCTTCCGTGATCCTGAGCGCCAAACCCCAGTTCGTGAAGGCCTTGTTGTCAGCCCTGCTGATGGTCATGTGAGTGCTGTTGAAACAGCAGTGCCCCCTTCTGAGCTGAATATGGGTACAGAACCGTTGATGCGGGTTTCTGTTTTCCTCAGTGTTTTTGATGTTCATGTAAACAGGGTGCCTACAGCCGGTAAAATTACTGAGTTGGCTTATCATCATGGCGCGTTTCTTAATGCAGCTATGGACAAAGCGTCTGAACTTAATGAGCGCATGTCGATCAAGATGGAAACAGAAGACGGTAAAGAGATTGCTTTTGTCCAGATTGCAGGCCTGATTGCACGGCGGATTATTTGCAATCTTACGATGGACCAGGAAGTAAAGGCGGGCGAACGTTTTGGTTTGATTCGTTTTGGTAGTCGTACAGATGTGTACCTTCCAAATGGAGTTGCTCCCCTCGTTGCCGTCGGTCAGCAGATGATTGGTGGCGAAACTGTTATTGCTGATCTGCTTTCTGATGAAAGTATGCGCGAAACAGAGGTACGTTAATATGGCAGGTCTCAAGCGCCGTCGTCGCCTTCATGGATTTTCCGTAAACCGGTTGATACCAAATGCCATTACCTTAATGGCTTTGTGTTCAGGCTTATCTGCTATCCGCGCAGCGCTTGAAGATAACTGGCAGTTGGCTGTTGTTGGCATTGTAGTTGCGATGGTGCTTGATGGCCTTGATGGTCCTGTTGCCCGCCTAATGAAGGGAACGAGTGAATTCGGAGCGCAGTTGGATTCACTGGCTGATTTCGTCAATTTCGGGGTGGTACCTGCATTGGTAATTTATCTCTGGGCCATGGATGGTACCGGAGGACTTGCCTGGGCCGTTTCGCTCTTTTTTGCGATTTGTTGTGGTATGCGTCTGGCACGCTTCAACACGAGTCTTCTCGATGAGAATCCTCCACCCTGGGCTTCAAAGTTTTTCACTGGTATTCCTGCTCCCTGTGGCGCTGGTTTGATCTTGCTGCCGATGGTTTTGTCATTTGAATTAGGCGATGATTTTTTCCGGAGCTCTATTCTAAATGGCGTAATGCTGGTTGCCGTTGGGGCGCTTTTTGTCAGTACAATCCCAACTTACTCTTCAAAACGTATTCGCATTCCACGGCGCTACGTTGGCCTCGTCCTTCTTGGGTTTGCCGTTTGCATCATGATGCTTTATAGCACGCCTTGGGTATCCTTAAGTGTTGCTGGAATTGGTTATCTGGTTTCAATTATTCTTGCTCAATTTTCCTATCGTAATACGCGCAACAAAATGATGGCTCAAGAAGCAAAACATCCCGAAGAAAAATCGTCTGAAGCTGACCAGGTTGAAGAGAAGCCAGACAACAAAAAAGAGCCTTCAGAATAGATCGAACAAGGCTCAAGCGTTTTTATGTTTGAAAGACTTTATGTTTGATTCCTTGATGCGACGACTAATCGATCCTCCCCTTAATAAATTGGGGGGATCTATTTCTAACAAAGGCGTGACTGCCAATCAGATTACCTGGGTTGGTTTTGGTGTTGGTATACTTGCTGTACCAGCGCTCGCATCACAGGTCTATTTGTTGGCCCTTGGATGTATTATCCTCAATCGGGTTTGTGATGGTTTGGATGGTGCAGTAGCACGATCTAAACAGATAACCGATCTCGGTGGTTATTTGGACATCACGCTCGATTTTCTGTTCTATTCCGCTGTAGTTTTTGGTTTTGCTCTCGCTAATCCGCAGGAAAATGCCCTGGCTGCTGCTTTTCTGATCTTCTCTTTTGTTGGGACCGGGGCATCATTTCTGGCCTTTGCGATCGTGGCTGAAAAGAGAAATATATCTACAGACATTCGCGGTACAAAAAGCATCTACTATCTAGGCGGACTTACAGAGGGAACAGAAACAATTCTCCTGTTTCTGGCTCTGTGTATTTGGCCTAATCACTTTTCCCTGATGGCATGGATCTTTGGATCTCTCTGTTGGCTTACGACAACATTTCGAATTCACGCAGCCTATTCGATTTTCAAAGATTAAAAAAAGAGCCGAGAAACATCTCGGCTCTTTTTTATTATATTTCTTCAGATTTAACTCTATTACTCTGCTGGTAAAGGCGTCTCTTCATCAGAAGAAGGATGATCCTGATCCGTTGGGCCTTTGTGCCATTTTTGTTTAACCCAGGAAATAAGCCGCCTAAAATTCACCCTTACCATCAATGAACAGGGTGTGATTACTAGAGTCAGAATAGTCGCAAAGCACAGTCCAAATGCAATGGCTGTGGCCAACTGTGTCCACCATTGCGTCGAAGGCCCTCCGACTTGCACAGTTCGGTTGATAAGGTCGATATTGGTGGAAAGCACCATTGGCATCAAACCGAGAATGGTTGTAACCGTTGTTAACAATACAGGGCGCAAACGTTGAGCTCCTGTACGAATGATCGCCTCTTTCTGATCGTTGAATTTGGTAGAGACATAGTCGAAGGTGTCGATCAGAACGATATTGTTGTTGACGACAATACCAGCCAAGGCAATGACCCCAATTCCGGACATGACGATGCCAAAGGGTTGGTCGGTTATCAAAAGTCCGATCAATACCCCGATAGTCGACATGATGACAGCAGACAGGATTAGGAAAGCGCTGTAAAAGCTGTTGAACTGGGTGACCAGAATGATGGCGATCATGAAGAGAGCGACACCAAAGGCTTTTACGAGAAACTGTTGAGATTCTTCCTGATCCTGGTTTTCGCCTTTAAACTGGATCGTCACACGTGGATCGAGTTCCTGAGCGGATAGCCAAGCTTCAAGCTCTATAACTTTGTCATTGGCAAGTATTCCCTCTGCGACATCAGACTTAACAACAGCAACACGTTTGCCGTCGACACGATTGATCAAACCAACTTTAGGTTTTGCTGTTCGGGTAATGAAGTTTGATATGGGAATAAGGCCAACTTCAGTTTGAATTTTAATTTGATCCAAATGTTCGATGGTACGGTTGTTTTTGGGCAAACGCACGACCAGATCGATCTCTTCATCGCTCTCGTCTGGGCGATAGCTACCCAGTTTCATCCCGTTGGTGACCATGCGAATGTAACTACCAATTAGGGCAATGTCTGCACCAAACTTTGCAGCTTGGGCGCGATCAACATCGATACGCCACTCGATACCGGGAACCGGAAGTCCGTCTTCAATGTCGACAAATCCATTCGCTGTTCGTAGATGTGTCGCAACAATCTTTGCTACCGGATAAACCAGTGCAGGATCTTCAGAGGCGATTTCAATCTCGATTGGCTTTCCTGAAGAAGGGCCTTTTTCTTCTTTACGAGGTTCAACGGATATGCCGCCCAGAACAGATGTTCGGGTGCGGATCTCTGCAAGAATTTCATCTGCAGGCCTGCGATTAAACCAGTCTGTAAACTCCATCTGAATATTGCCAATAACATCTTCAGGCTGGTTACTGCTTGTACTGCTTTCGGCGTTTGTACTGGCATAGATACTGTGGAGTTCCTGCTTTTCATTCTGCAGGTCCATCACAATTTGTTCTACCTGACGAACAAGATAATCTCGTTCATCGATGGACATGTTTCCCTGAGCGCGGACTTGGAGTACTGCATTGTCTGGCTCAATGTTGGGGAAGAATTCCACGCCCTTTCCAAAGGTGCCATAGAGATAAATGACTAAGATGAGTGAGGCAAACGTCAGGGATACGACGGTTCCTGGAAACTTTAAGACGCCGCGCATTAACTTGATATAGAGGCCGGTAAAACCTGTAACACTAGCAAGATCACCACTCTCAGACGCTGCGAGATTTTCCATCGACTTTTTATCGGCCGCTCCACCTGCTTTGCCAATAATAGCGCCGATGGTTGGTACCACGACAAGAGCCATAACAAGAGAAGCGCTTAGGGTGGCAATCAAAGTGATGGGCATGAATTTCATGAATTCACCCATAATCCCGGGCCAGAAAATCAGGGGAGCAAAAGCGGCGAGTGTGGTCGCTGTTGAGGCTATGATGGGCCAAGCCATACGTAAGCTTGCCTGTTTATAGGCTTCTTTACGATGGACCCCTTCACTCATTTTACGATCAGCATATTCTGTGACAACAATCGCGCCATCAACAAGCATGCCGACAGAGAGGATCAAGCTAAAGAGGACAACAACGTTAACTGTAAGGCCTGCAGCATGAAGCATCATGATAGAGGCGAGGAATGATCCCGGTATTGCGAGGCCAACAAGTATTGATGATCTAAAGCCAAGCGCAGCTACTACGACAATCATGACCAATATAATTGCAGAGAGGACATTGTTCTGTAGATCCTGCAGCATCGTACGAATGCCTGTGGATTGGTCCTGGCTAAAAGATACCTCTACGGCTTCGGGCCAAAGTACCTGCTCTTCGGCGATAACGGCACGAACTCGCTCAATGGTTTCGATGATGTTTGTGCCGGTACGTTTTGATATTTCGAGTGTTAAAGCGGGCTTGTTGTTTACGCGGGCGTATTCAGAAGTGTCTTTGAAGGTTTTTCTGAGAACACCAATATCCCTGACGCGTACAACAGCATCTCCGTTAACCTTGAGCGGCATATCCAGAATGTCGTTAGTGTCTTCAAATAATCCCGGAACTTGAATAGCAAACCGACCTTGCCCGGTATCAAGGGAGCCCGCTGCAACAACCAGATTTGATTTACCAACGGCTGTTATAATGTCGTTGGCATCCAGATTGTAACTTTCAAGGATAAGCGGATCGATAACAACCTCTACCAACTCGTCTCGATCACCGACGAGTTTGGCTTCGAGGACGGTCGGAATTGATTCCAGATTATCTTGAAGCTTATTGGCAATAGAAAGAAGCGCGCGTTCGGGAATGTCTCCTGACAGGTTAACCACGATGATGGGGAAAAGGCTTAAGTTGACTTCGTGTACTGTTGGCTCATCTGCGTCTTCAGGGAGTTCTGCTTTGGCAATATCTACTTTCTCGCGAACATCGGTTAGAGCAAGATCAATATCAGATCCGGCATCAAATTCCATCACCACGTTTCCGCCACCCAAGAAGGAGGTGGAACGCATCTCTTTGACGCCTTCAATACTGCGGAGCTCTTTTTCCATTGGCTTTAACAGCAGCCGTTCAGCATCTGCAGGAGAAATCCCCTCGTGATGCATGCTGACATAAATAATAGGAATGGTGATATCAGGGCTGTCTTCTTTGGGAATCGTTACGTAGGAAACACCCCCAGCTATCAGGATAAGAATGAGACCCAGCAGTACTGTTCTTGAGCGGCCAAGTGCAGCTGAAATAATGCCGTTCATGATTGGGGTGCTCCGGATTTAAATTCTTCCAGAGTATTCGCGTCGATCGGTTTTACTTTTTGCCCGTCAATGACGAGCTCCTGTCCAACCACGATAAAAGTAACATCCTTTGGTAGGCCGCCGAGCCAAAGCCCATCTGTTGTGTTTTCCAATATAGATGCTTCTTTAAAAACAACTTCATTCTTAATATTGATCGTTTTTACCCCAACAGCGCCGGTATCAGCGATTGTTAAAATTCCAGGTGAAACCTTATGCGCTTGCAATTGATTTAACGTCAGGATTGTTTCGGCGGTAATACCATCGGCAATTTTTTTATCTTCGTTGGGTACGGCAACTTCAATTCGGAAAGTTCTGGTGGTCGCATCAGCCATAGAGGAAATGTAACGAACCCTGCCTTCCACTATTTCGCCGGTAATCAGTCTAACACTGGCTGGGTGCCCTACAGAAATAAAAGGCACCAGACGTTCGCTTACTTCTGATACGACCAGTATGGTGGAAAGGTCGACGATAGTACCAATCTTGTCTCCAACATCGACATATTCACCGATCTCAACGGTGCGTTTATGAAGGATGCCTGTAAAAGGGGCTGGTATCAGAGTGTTAGAAAGGGCGACGCGTGCTCTTCTTAACTCAGCTTGTGCAGATTCTAGTGCTGCCTTACTTGCGGCAAGTTTGGTTTCCGCTTTAAAGCCTTTTTTCGATAATCTCTTAGACGCATCATACTCAATAGCGCGTTGTTCTTTTAGGGCGGTATACTCTTTTACCTTTGCTGAGCGCTCGTTCACATCAAGTTTAGCGATTAGTTTGCCAGCTTCTACCGTTTGCCCTTTGTCCACGGCGAGTTCAATAATTTTACCACTGGCTTCGCTTCTGATCTCAACGGTCCGAAGTGCCTCGGTTCTACCCCGAACGGTGAGGTGACGAGTATATGATTCAGCCGAAAGACTTTGAACCCGTACCGAAGGCACGCGAGTTTCCTGAGTTAGGTTTACAGGCGGCTTTTTGACTTCCGGTTGGGCCGTTTTTCCTGTTTCGGAACCACCAGCAAGTTGTCCTGACATAACCCAGCCAGTTGTGCCTACGGCTAAAACGAATGCGAGGAGATAGGAGACTTTCATGATGCGTGCCTGTTTGAATTCGTTGAGGTTATGTCTTGTGAAGAGGAGGAAAGTTTGGAGATAAAGCTGTCTCTGTGCTTTTCTAGATACTCGAGCGAGGATTTATAAACTGTCATTCCAAGACCATGACAAAGTTGTCGGCCTGCTGGTTTGGAAGAGAGGTCGCATTCGCTCATACGTTCAATAATATTTTTGTAGAGAGAAATCCTTTGATCAAGAAGCATTGCGACTTGAGGGGTAGGAAGAAGTTCTGCGAAATAGAGAATAAAGAAAAAATCGGAAGCGTATTTGTCTGGAGCAGGAGGGGCAAGAATGCTGGTAATCAAGGCATCGTTGCCCTTGTCAGTTAATTTATAAACCTTTTTATCCGGGCGTTTTTCCTGTGCCATTTGGGTGCAGGCAACCAGCCCTTCTGTCGACAATCTGCCGAGTGCCGGATAAATCGAACCAAAACTCGCATCTTGGAAATGACTAAAGGGGCCTTCTTCAAAGGCCTTCTTGATTTCATACCCGCTTGCTTCTCCCTGGTATAAAACCCCAAGGCATAACGTTCTTACATCCATGCTCGATTTACCTGTTCCGAATTACCTGTACTGGCTTCGTGTCTAATTGTGCAGGAGATCTATCTGCACTTATGTAGGTTAGATATAGATCAGTTCAACATATATCAATCCGATATATGTTATTTTTTTGTTACGGGCGAAATTTTTAGACCTTTGAACGGAATTAGATAAACATTTATCTAAAATGCCTAAAATTGAAATGGGCTTGTAAGTAAGGTAGGGTAAGGGAAAGGGATGAAATATGGATTATTCGATACCTGTCTCAGGACTAAAGTTACAGTCACTACGAGTTTCGGTTTCAGCAAACAATATTGTTAATGCTGGCTCTGTAAATTCTAGCGATTCGAACAATACAACGGCAAACGTGCCCTTTACTCCAAGTCGGGTTGATGCGCTCAGCAAGGACCCTGGTGTTGTTGGTTCTGTTAGCTCGTTACCGTCTTCCGCGCCGTTATCTCAGGTAGGACAAGCTGCTAGTTTTGCAGAGATTTTTTCTTCAACTGGCGTGAGTATTGAGCAAGAACTCGTCGATCAAAAATTAGCGGTTACTGCCTATAAAGCAAATGCAGCAGTTATTCGTACCTTTTCCGAATTAGATGAAATTTTATTGGATAGCGTTGTTAACCATGAAGATTGAATGATTACATTGCCTTAACTCGGGCTGTTTTTTTTTATTGCTAACTGCATTGAATTTTATTTAGTTTTTAGTAATTATTGTCTTATATATTATATAAGGTACCGAACGTTGCCGAACGTTTGGTTAAAGTTATTAAATTTTTTTGATTTGAAAGCGCTTCAATACGGGGCGCTTTTTTTATGCCTAGAACAAACTCTTCGTATGGTTTTCAAGAAATAGAAAAAACCGAGCTTTTCAAGGTTCGAATCACACAATTCTCTCGCTCTTTGGTTGTTTTGGGTGGTGCTGGGTGGGGTCAATGCTATTGAAAGTTTAAATATGAAGTGTAATTTTATTGCTTTTTTAGGTCGTTTGATGTTTTATAGTGTCTCCTTGTTGCTGAGAAATTTTATTGCTTAGTTGGCACTTCTCCGCTTTGTTGAGTAGATTTAGGATTTCAAATAGAGCATAGATTGATTATCTGGAATGGATGATTGTCTAATTTTGAGTTTGAAGTATTCGGTATCCTTGATGCCTCTGGCTCGCTTACGGATCATTCCTATACTGACATTACCAGCCTCTATCCTGGCGCTTGTGAGCTTGTGTTTGGCGTAGTTGCAGATGCCCACACAATGTTTCCGTAGGGATTTCGCGAACTTTTTTAGATAGAGCATCTGTGACTGATCTGCTATCAGGCACCAACGTTCCAGTTGCTCCGCCATCGCCTCAAATGAAGCGGCACTCCACAGCAGCTGAAGCTGTTCTTTCAAGACGTAAAGTGCATTCAGGTTGCTATTGCTCTCCAGCAACCTTTGCAGCTTGTCACTTTGTTTTTCACTCAACTTATCCGCATTTTTGAGCAACAGATAATGTGTCCCTTTCATCAACTCTTTACCACTTGGATCGGCCTTTCTGAACTCAAGTCGACGCTGATTATGGATAGCTTTGCTGTAGTTTTTCATGACGTGGAAACGGTCAAATACTATGTCGGCCAACGGCAAGGACTCTCTGACAGCCTTTTGGTAGGCAGGCCCCATATCCATCGCTACGGCCTTTATTTTGCAGGCTGTATCTGGTTGCAGTTGTTTCAAAAACCTTGAAAAAACCTCGGCAGTTCGGCCTGCTTCAACCCAGATCAGATGACCGCCAACCATATCGTAGACCACCGTCATGTAGTCATGACCTTTCGCCCGGGCAACTTCATCTACACCAATATATTCCAAGCCAGTTAGCTCTGCAGGATCAAGCGTAGGGAGAGTTTCAATAAGGTATGCCCTGTCGATATTCTTGACCGTTTCCCATCGTATATCCAAATGTCTGGAAACCGCTTGAATAGACATATGCCGACATAATCCACTGATCAGTCGGCAAAATCGGTGAGTGAAACGGCACCCTTTATCAACAAAATCACACCCCTCAATGCGGCGTTCGCCCTTGTTAATATAAACCTGCGCCAGCTCAATCTCGACCACACAAGGATACCCAAAAAGGGGGATGTCGTTTACTTGTCGGCGGACATGCTGGTTGATGCTTCCCTTCTGGCCTGTAGCAGGGTCTATAGCCCTCCTACGCGCGTCTCGGCTGCAGTGAATGACAATCTTAACACCGCCGTCATCCAGTTTAATTTCATTTACACGTTGCCCTTTGAGGCCTAAAATATGCTGCGAGATGTTGATTGTCATATACCTGCTCTATGTAAAGTTATCAGAAACCATACATATCAACAGGTTACTTGGCGGTCGGCATCTTTTTCTACTCAACAAAGCGGAGAAGAGCCGCTTAGTTTGTTCTAACTATAAGAATACAATAGATAAAATTAAGATATGTTGAGGCAAAAAGTTGCCGATATTTTACTACAAGCTTTGTATACAATTTCACTAAAGTCCGTAAGAGAAAATTGACTATGCAACTTGAGATGGATAGCTTGAAACCATCCTTATTAGATTAGGTAACGAGATACTAAAAATAAAAATAAGGCGCATACCGCGCTTGTCTACGACATTTGGGAGGATATCGTGATAAAAAGAGGACTTCTAGCTACTGCGGCTTTCGCAAGTATGCTTGCAATGGGTACTGTATCTGCAGAAGCAAAAACTTTTGTTTATTGCTCAGAGGGTAGCCCAGAAGGATTTACACCTGCTCTGTACACATCAGGTACTTCATTTGATGCCAGCTCACGTAACATCTACAATCGTCTTGTAGAGTTCGAAAGAGGCTCAACCATCATGACACCAGGGTTGGCTGAATCCTGGGAAGTTTCAGAAGATGGTCTTTCCTACACTTTCCATCTTCGTGGTGGCGTAAAGTTTCATAACACAAAATACTTTACACCTTCACGTGAACTAAACGCTGATGATGTTCTTTTCAGCTTTAATCGCCAGTGGAAAGCGGATCACCCGTATCACAAGGTTTCAGGTGGTACTTATGAGTATTTCACTGGGTATGTAAGTTTCCCATCTATTCTGCAGACAATTGAAAAGCTTGACGACAAGACTGTTAAGTTCACTCTACAGAAGCCAGATGCTGCTTTCATCTCTAAAATAGCTATCGACTTTGCTTCTATTGCTTCTGCTGAATATGCACAGCAAATGATGGATGCTGGTACACCTGAGAAATTTGACCAAGAACCAATCGGTACAGGTCCATTCCAGTTTGTTTCTTATCAAAAAGATGCTTTCATTCGCTATCAGGCTAATGATGATTATTGGTCAGGTAGAGCTCCACTAGATAAGCTTGTTTTCGCGATTACTCCTGATGCACAGGTTGCATATCAGAAGCTTGCTGCTGGCGAGTGCCATCTTATTCCTTATCCAAACCAGGCTGATCTAGCTGCTATCGAAGCTAACAAAGATCTGACTGTGGATAGTCAGGAAGGTTTGAACGTTGGTTACCTTGCGTTCAATACAGAGAAAAAACCATTTGATGATAAACGTGTTCGTCAGGCTCTTAACTATGCCATGAACAAAGAAGCAATCATCAAAGCTGTATTCCAGGGAGCAGGTAAAGCGGCGAAAAACCCACTTCCACCAACTCTATGGGGCTACAACGAAGCTATTCAGGATTATCCTTACGATCCTGCAAAAGCGAAAGCTCTTCTGGCTGAAGCTGGTGTTTCTAACTTGAGCACAGATATCTGGGCAATGCCTGTTAAGCGTCCATATAACCCGAATGCACGTCGTATGGCTGAACTTATTCAGTCTGATTGGGCAAACGTTGGTGTTAACGCTGAGATCGTTTCTATGGAATGGGGTGAGTATCTTTCCCGTTCGCAGAAAGGTGATCACGATACAGTTCTTCTAGGTTGGACTGCGGATTATCCAGATCCCGATAACTTCTTGTCTCTTCTTAACTGTGCTTCAGCGAAATCCGGTGGTAACCGCGCACGCTGGTGTCACAAAGAGTTCGATGACATCTTCAACGAAGCTGTAAGGGTTTCTGATCCTGAAAAACGTACTGCACTTTATGAGCAAGCTCAGTCCGTATTCAAGGAAGAAGCTCCTTGGGTTACTGTTGCACACTCTGTTGTTCATAAAGCTATGAGCAACAAAGTTGTTGATTTCCGTATTGATCCACTTGGTGGTCACGTTTTCTACGGTGTTGACCTCAAATAATAAGATATTAAAATCTTATAACTAAATATGAAACGGGGGAGGTTGTTAAACCTTCCCCGATTTTCTTATAAGCGAAGTCAGGATCGCGATGTTTCGTTTTATTTTATCAAAGTTGGGAGTTTTAATTCCGACTTTTCTTGGTGTTACTCTGATTGCTTTCAGTTTCATCAGGATGTTACCGGGTGACCCTATTGAGCTCTTGGCTGGAGAACGTGGTGTATCTCCAGAACGTCATGCTGAACTTATGGCAGACCTTGGTTTTGACCGTCCAATCTGGGAGCAGTACTTCTCTTTTCTTTGGGGAATTCTCCATGGAGATTTGGGTGTTTCCTTTACAACTCGACAACCCGTTTTAGAAGAGTTCCTGACGCGGTTCCCCGCGACGGTCGAGCTTGCTGGGTGTGCGATCATTTTTGCAGCTTTGATCGGTTTGCCTGCAGGTATCATAGCTGCAGTTAAACGCGGATCGGCTTTTGACCACTCCCTGATGGGCATTTCCCTAACTGGGTATTCCATGCCTATTTTCTGGTGGGGTCTGCTTCTCATTATTTTATTCTCAACTACGTTGGGTTGGACACCAGTTTCTGGCCGTCTATCCGCGCTCTTCTGGATCGATCAGGATACCGGGTTTATGTTGATTGATACCCTCATGAGCGATGAAGAGGGCGCTTTCAAGTCGGCTGTTTCTCATCTGATATTGCCGACGATTGTGCTCGGAACAATTCCCATGGCTGTCATCGCTCGACAGACGCGCTCTGCGATGTTGGAAGTATTGGGTGAAGATTATGTCCGGACTGCGCGCGCCAAAGGATTGTCGCCATTTCGTGTTATCGGTCTTCATGCCTTGAGAAATGCCATGATTACAGTGATTACGGTCATCGGTCTTCAAGTAGGTGTTCTTCTGGCTGGTGCGATTTTGACTGAAACGATTTTTTCCTGGCCGGGTATCGGCAAGTGGATGATTGATTCTATTTCGCGACGTGATTATTTCGCGGTTCAAGGCGGTATTGTTATGATTGCGTCAATTGTCATGCTCGTAAATCTGTTGATTGACTTTATGTATGGTTTGATCAACCCAAGAATTCTGCATCGGAGGTAATGATGAGCCAAGTTCAAAATACGGCCGATCAGAACACGGCCCCGGTGCAGATCAGTCCTCTGCGTCAGCAGATGAAAGAGTTCTGGTTTTATTTTTCAGAAAACAAGGGCGCCGTTGTCGGTCTGTTTTTCTTCCTATTTATTGTTTTAATTGCGTTTTTGGCCGATGTGATTGCCCCGCATTCACCCATCGTTCAAAATCGAGATTACATTTTGATCCCGCCATTCTGGCAGGACGGAGGAAACATACAGTTCATACTGGGGACAGATGCTGTTGGTCGTGATCTTCTCTCGCGCTTGATGCATGGCTCCCGTTTTTCACTTCTAGCGGGCTTGATCGTTATTGTGATCAGCTTGACATTTGGGGTTCTACTTGGACTCTCTGCAGGTTTTTTCCGTGGGATTTACGAAGTCATCGTGATGCGAGTTATGGATGTTATTCTTTCCATTCCTAGCTTGCTCATGGCATTGGTTCTCGTCGCGATGCTTGGCCCTAGTCTGGAAAATGCAATGATCGCGATCTCAATAACTTACCTTCCGCATTATGTACGTTTGGCACGTGCCTCTACTGTCGCCGAAGCTGCGCGAGATTACGTGACTTCCAGTAAGGTTGCGGGCGCTGGAACCATGCGGTTGATGCTCGTAACAATCCTGCCAAACTGTATGGCTCCCTTGATTGTTCAGGCATCACTTAGCTTCTCAACCGCTATCTTGGATACGGCTGCACTTGGTTTCTTGGGAATGGGTGCTCAGCCTCCTGCATCCGAATGGGGAACAATGCTGGCTGATGCACGTGAGTTCATTCTGAGTGCCTGGTGGGTTGTTACCTTCCCCGGTATTGCAATTCTATTGACAGTGCTTGCAATTAATTTGATGGGCGATGGCTTACGCGATGCTCTTGATCCAAAAATGAAGAGGTCCTGATCCATGAGTTTATTGGAAATTAAAAACCTCTCTGTTGAGTTCCAGACAGCACATGGACTATTCCGTGCTGTGGATGGGGTTGATCTTGAGATCGATCAAGGTGAAATGGTTGCAATCGTTGGTGAATCCGGTTCTGGTAAATCAGTTTCAATGCTTGCTTTGATGGGGCTTCTGCCTTGGACAGCAAACATTACTGCGGATCGGATGCACTTTGATGGCATAGATTTGTTGACGATTTCTCAAAAAGAACGGCGGAAGATTATTGGTAAAGATATCTCAATGATCTTTCAGGAGCCAATGACCAGTTTGAACCCGTGCTTTACCGTAGGGTATCAAATCATGGAAGTGATCCGTGAACACCTTGGTGGTACGAAAAAAGAGCTGCAACAAAGAGCAATTGAGCTCTTGGGCATGGTCGGTATTCCTGCACCTGAAACAAGGTTGCGGGCTTATCCCCATCAAATGTCTGGTGGTATGAACCAGCGTGTCATGATTGCTATGATGATTGCTTGTAATCCACGTGTTCTGATTGCGGATGAACCTACAACGGCTTTGGATGTGACCATTCAAGCACAGATCCTTGAACTTCTGGGGCAGCTTCAGAAGAAACAGGGAATGGCAATGGTTCTCATTACGCATGATATGGGTGTGGTTGCCGAAACCGCTGAAATTGTGAACGTGCAATATGCCGGACAACAAGTGGAGCGTCAGGAAGTGAAAGGGCTGTTTAATCACCCTCAACATCCTTATACACACGCTCTTCTTCAAGCTTTACCTGAACGTGCAACGGGTAAGCGTCTTCCGTCTATACCAGGGGTCGTCCCTGGGTTGCTGGATCGTCCGACAGGTTGTCTCTTTAATCCCCGGTGTCAGTTTGCGACGGATAAGTGCCGGAGTGAAGCGCCCAATCTTCATGCCAAGGTGTTGTGCCACTATCCACTCGTAGATGGAAAGCCTACGAATGACCATCCTGGGGTCTCTGTTTCTGAGGGGAATACATAATGGCTTTAGATACAGTGCTAAAGGCGAATAACCTTAAACAATATTACGAGGTTAGTGGTGGCCTTTTCTCCAAGGGGGGCACGGTTAAAGCCCTTGATGGTGTTACTCTTCAGTTAGAAGCCGGAAAAACTCTTGCTGTTGTTGGTGAATCCGGGTGTGGAAAATCTACGCTTGCGCGTCTGGTGACTTTGATTGAAAGCCCTACAGATGGTGAATTGGTTCTCGGAGGGATGGACGTCGCATCCGCTCAAAGTAAAGAGGATAAAATAAGCCTTCGCCAAATGGTACAGATCGTCTTTCAAGATCCTTATGGGTCATTGAACCCGCGGCATAAAATTAGTTCAATCCTTGAAGAGCCGTTGAAGATCAATACCAAGATGACTGCTTCTGAACGTCGTGAAGAAGTTCTTTCTATGATGTCGCGTGTTGGGCTTCGGCCTGAACAGGCCGATCGTTATCCACACATGTTCTCTGGTGGTCAACGTCAGCGTATTGCTGTCGCCCGAGCTCTTATGTTGCGTCCAAAGATCGTTATTCTGGATGAGCCTGTCTCCGCGTTGGACGTGTCTATTCAGGCACAGGTTTTAAACCTTCTGACGGATCTTCAAGAAGAGATGGATTTGGCTTATCTCTTTATTTCCCACGATTTATCTGTGGTGAAACATATCGCAGATGAAGTCTTGGTTATGTATCTTGGTCAGCCTGTGGAACACGGGACCCGAGATGAAATCTTCAGTAACCCACAACATCCCTATACCAAGGCATTGTTGTCAGCGACGCCTGTTGCAGATCCTAATAAAAAGAAGGAGCGGATAAAGTTGGTAGGCGAATTACCTTCTCCATTGAACCCGCCTTCTGGTTGTTCTTTTCACCCGCGGTGCCCCTTGGCCAATGATCGGTGTAAGGCAGAAAGACCAGTTCTTTCACCGACAAGTACTGCATTGGTATCCTGTCACGCTGTAGAAGAAGGGCGTAGCTAAGGATTTTAGCAGGTTTTGATGATTAAATAAGCCCGGGTAACCGGGTTTATTTTTGTCTGATTTCAAATGATTTTAGAAACCGTATTTCAAGAAGACGCCTTATTAATCTACTCTATTTATAGTGGAAAAAAGTGTCTTTGTTTCCGCAGTTCAAATTTAATAGCTGTTGTGTTAAGCTATTTAAGTGAATTTTTTACGGGGGTAAAGAGTTGGCAGAGCTGGAAGACATCAGCTACCCGACAGAGGTGTTATGGGCCCGGGCCGAAGAGTTAGTGAATGAAGACTACGTGCCACTTTCTCTATTGATGAGGCAGTTAGGGAGCCCAAAACCTACAATTCTATGGAACCTTCCTGAGGAAGAATTACCGCAACCTGAACTTAAATTTCTTTTTAAGTGGTGGAATGAAAATCGTGGCGATCGGTTGGCTGCCTCTCCTGAAGACGTCGATCCTTTTAAACTTAGGCCCGTACTCGGAAGGATAGCGGTCTTGGATATTCTCGATGGTGGAGAAGAATTCAAGTATCGGCTCTATGGATCTGCGATAATCCAAGAACCGGGAAAGGATTTAACAGGAATGTTATTATCCGATATTTGGACACCGCTTCGGAGCTTTTTCGCCATTACCTATCGGGCTGTCCTGCTGCGAAAAGAGCCACTCTATACCCGCCATGAACCGCATCATTCTTTAAAAATGACAACATGGGACAGATTAATTCTGCCCTTATCACGTGATGATAACGTTGAAAGAATCATTGTTGCTCTGGTACCGATTTACAAGGATGTAACTGAGGCCGCATATATCTAAGCAGGTCCTTCTTTACGGACTATTTTGTCGCTCGAGATTATTCAATTCTAACACCTTGTTGATCAAAAAAATGGCAGTGCTGGGCTGCTGTAGTGAATGAAATGTTTTCTCCTACTCGAATGGGGGATATGCCATTTAATCGAGCCACAGCTTCAGGCTTACTTTGGGTTTGAAAATAAATGGGCTCTTCTCCGCTTTGTTGAGTAGAAAAAGATGCCGACCGCCAAGTAACCTGTTGATATGTATGGTTTCTGATAACTTTACATAGAGCAGGTATATGACAATCAACATCTCGCAGCATATTTTAGGCCTCAAAGGGCAACGTGTAAATGAAATTAAACTGGATGACGGCGGTGTTAAGATTGTCATTCACTGCAGCCGAGACGCGCGTAGGAGGGCTATAGACCCTGCTACAGGCCAGAAGGGAAGCATCAACCAGCATGTCCGCCGACAAGTAAACGACATCCCCCTTTTTGGGTATCCTTGTGTGGTCGAGATTGAGCTGGCGCAGGTTTATATTAACAAGGGCGAACGCCGCATTGAGGGGTGTGATTTTGTTGATAAAGGGTGCCGTTTCACTCACCGATTTTGCCGACTGATCAGTGGATTATGTCGGCATATGTCTATTCAAGCGGTTTCCAGACATTTGGATATACGATGGGAAACGGTCAAGAATATCGACAGGGCATACCTTATTGAAACTCTCCCTACGCTTGATCCTGCAGAGCTAACTGGCTTGGAATATATTGGTGTAGATGAAGTTGCCCGGGCGAAAGGTCATGACTACATGACGGTGGTCTACGATATGGTTGGCGGTCATCTGATCTGGGTTGAAGCAGGCCGAACTGCCGAGGTTTTTTCAAGGTTTTTGAAACAACTGCAACCAGATACAGCCTGCAAAATAAAGGCCGTAGCGATGGATATGGGGCCTGCCTACCAAAAGGCTGTCAGAGAGTCCTTGCCGTTGGCCGACATAGTATTTGACCGTTTCCACGTCATGAAAAACTACAGCAAAGCTATCCATAATCAGCGTCGACTTGAGTTCAGAAAGGCCGATCCAAGTGGTAAAGAGTTGATGAAAGGGACACATTATCTGTTGCTCAAAAATGCGGATAAGTTGAGTGAAAAACAAAGTGACAAGCTGCAAAGGTTGCTGGAGAGCAATAGCAACCTGAATGCACTTTACGTCTTGAAAGAACAGCTTCAGCTGCTGTGGAGTGCCGCTTCATTTGAGGCGATGGCGGAGCAACTGGAACGTTGGTGCCTGATAGCAGATCAGTCACAGATGCTCTATCTAAAAAAGTTCGCGAAATCCCTACGGAAACATTGTGTGGGCATCTGCAACTACGCCAAACACAAGCTCACAAGCGCCAGGATAGAGGCTGGTAATGTCAGTATAGGAATGATCCGTAAGCGAGCCAGAGGCATCAAGGATACCGAATACTTCAAACTCAAAATTAGACAATCATCCATTCCAGATAATCAATCTATGCTCTATTTGAAATCCTAAATCTACTCAACAAAGCGGAGAAGTGCCAATAAATGTATGTATCTGAACCCAGGTGCTCAACTCTATTTACAAGCCCTCTAATTCCGCCATTATCTGTTGGTGACATATGCTCCGGCCGGATACCCATTTGTAAAGGGCCATTCGTTTGAACAGGCGCATCAAAAGTAAAGTCATTCCCTTCATTCGTGAGGCGGACGCTTGCATTATCAGCTTTGGAATTATCTATTTCTACAGGGAAAATATTCATTTTTGGGGAGCCAATAAACTCTGCAACAAAGGTGTTGGCAGGTTTGCTATAGAGATCTAGCGGTGTGCCGATCTGGGCTATTTCACCATTGTTAAGAATGACTATTCGATCGGCCAGTGTCATGGCTTCGACTTGGTCATGGGTAACATAGATCATTGTTGCTGCAAGCTGTTTGTGAAGGCGGGCCAACTCAACCCGCATTTCTAAACGAAGCGCCGCATCAAGGTTGGAGAGAGGCTCATCTAACAGAATAACTTTGGGATCACGGGCCAAGGCGCGTCCAATCGCAACGCGTTGGCGTTGGCCTCCCGAGATTTGGCAGGGCTTTCGATCAATGATGTTATTGAGGTGCAACACCTCGGCAATTGTCATGACCTTTTGCTGAACTTCTTCTTTTGGCATTTTAGCAAGTCGAAGCGGAAACCCAATATTTTCGGCTAATGTCATATGTGGGTATAGGGCATATGATTGGAAAACCATTGCAATATCACGATCTGATACTGGCAACTGGTCGGCACGCTTATTACCGATCCAAAACTCCCCGGATGAAATTTCCTCTAAACCGGCAATCATCCGTAACAGGGTTGATTTTCCACAACCTGATGGTCCTACAAATACAACAAATTCACCGGGTTTTATCGATAGGTCGACGTTCAGAATAACACTGTGATCGCCGAATTTTTTACAAACCTTTTTGAGAGATAATCCGGTCATACTGCCCGTTTCCTTGTGTTGAACGTGTTGTCAGTTTCTCGCTCCTTAATTGGATCAAGCAGGCCGACTTCCCTGCCACTTGGGTAGCGCCGCGGATTTGACGAGATTGCCAAGGCTGCAGTATTAAGGGCGACCTCAAGGCAAGTCTCGATGTTATGGCCTCGAGAAAAAGCAATTAAGAAACCTGCATTAAAGGAATCCCCGGCACCAATGGTATCAACAACTTCAATGTTGTTTGACGGGATAATCAAAGGCGTGCTCCCTCTTTTATCTATGCGAGCGCCTTTTGGACCCATCTTGGTTACGAAGAGGGCATTTTCTGGCATGATTTGCAGAGCCCTTTGATAATCTGGTGCTTTTTGTTGGGGGGGCAGTTCCAGTAATCCGTTGGTTTCAACTTCGTTGAGCAGAGCAATGTCAACTAGGGGAAGCCAATCAAGGACTTCCTCGCGAGCGCTTTGGGTCCAACCTTCAGTCGGCCAGGCTGTATCAAGCGCGACCAAGCCCCCCTTAGAGTGCACAAATTTAAAGATCTCTTTTAGCGAGGGACGTATCGTTGGCATTAGCGAGGTACCTACAAACAAAACAATCACGTTTGTTAAGTCCATTCCCGCGAGTTTGTTTTGCAGCTCTAATGGCTGGAACTG
This sequence comes from Kiloniella sp., assembly GCF_965205715.1. Lineage (GTDB taxonomy): Bacteria > Pseudomonadota > Alphaproteobacteria > Kiloniellales > Kiloniellaceae > Kiloniella. Next base: position 73,997 of record NZ_CBDBHW010000007.1, read on the forward strand.
GGCGACATGACCCGGAGTGCTAAAAAAGGTTCGTTCTCCATCAGGGTGGGTGATGCCGACAGTTAGCGCAGTGTCTACGGCGTCTATAATCCAATCGTCTTCCAAGCCAGGGTATTGTTCTCGTAGCCAGTCACCAAAGAGATCATTACCAACATTGACAATCATGCGGTGCTGAGCCGCTAAAGCCGTTAGAGCTTTAGCTGTAATGCCGGCACCACCGCCTTCACGCATATCTGAGTTGGGTAGGATTACTTCTGTGCCTGGTACAGGCCAGGGGGCCTGTGGTCCCATAATCAAGTCCACGTTTACGGTGCCTACGGTAACGATTTCTGGGTTTCTAATACTTTTGTGAAGATTTGGAGATTCAATCATCCCTTTACGCTCCCGCTCATAAGCCCGGAAACGAGCGATTTTTGAAGAAAATAGGCCATGGATACTGGTGGCAAGGTTGCAAGAATACCTGCGGCAGAAATCAATCCATAATCTGCAACCCGACCGGCTGCAAAGTCAGCGATTGCCACAGGCAGAGTTTTGGCGCGGATATCATTGGTGAAGAGAAGGGCGTAAAAAAACTCATCCCAAGCCATAAGTATGGCCATCAACGCTGCGGCACCGACGGCCGGTTTCGCAATAGGAAGAGTTACATGCCATATGATTTGAAGGCGATTTGCTCCATCAATCAATGGTGCTTCATCCAGATCCATTGGGATCGCATCAAAGTTGCTTTTCAAGAGCCATGTTGTGAAGGGAACCAAAATACCACAATAGACGGCTATGAGGGCAACGTGTGTGTTGAGTAAGCCAAGTGCTCCCATAGTCGAATATAGGGGTAAAACAAGGGCAACCGGAGGCATCATGAAGGTGGCAATAGCGATGAACAGAAGGCTTTTTCTACGCGCCCCGGGTAGCCGAGAAAGACTGTAAGCAGCAGGGATCGCTGCAAGAAGTGAAAGTGTCGTGGCAGTTATCGTAACGATAAGACTGTTTCGAAGAGCACTCAGGAAAGATTCAGCGGTGGAGTTATCTACGTTACCGATTAATTTTGCGTAGTTATCAAATGAAATTTCAGAAGGGAGCCATTGTAAAGGGAGGGTTGTCAGATCACGCGTGGTGCTAACACTCATAATACCAAGCCAAAGAACAGGGCTGAGTAAAACGAGCCCTAGGAGACTTGCTGATCCATATATCAGGCAGGATTCCATTTTGTTGCGCCTTGTCATGCCGTGTTCCCCTGCTTTTTGATCAGCCACAAATACATAGCAATTAGTACTGCGCTAATGAGGACGACAATCAAAGCGTAGGACGCGCCTGATCCTATACGCATATAAGCAAAGGCTTCTTGATAGACATGAAAACTAACTGTCTTGGTGCTGTTGGCTGGACCGCCTCTTGTCATGACATAAACGATATCAAATACCTTAAATGCCTCGATGGTTCTGAGTACCAGTGCCACGCTTACAGGGGCTACAATGGCAGGGAAAACAACTGACCAAAATCGCTGCCAAGCGTTGGCGCCATCAAGTGTGGCAGCCTCTATCAAATCTTTGGAGATTGTCTGTAAGGCCGCGAGGGTAATGAGAGCGACAAGGGGAAAGTTTTTCCAAACATCGGCTATCGCCACCATTGACAGGGCTATGTCGGGATCACCAAGCCAACTACGGTATTCATTCATAAGGCCGATCTGGGTCAAAAGCGCGTTCAAAGCCCCAAAATCTGGGCCGTAGATGAGCCGCCACATCATAGCATTGACGACTGTCGGTAAGGCCAAGGGGAGGATCAAAAGCGCCCGTAAAAGAGTACGGCCATGGAAAACTTGATTTAGAAGTAGGGCAACCAATACGCCGATAATGATTTCAGCGGAAACTGATACCGATACAAAATAAGCCGTGTTTTCAATTGAATCTATAAACTGGGTATTGCCTAACGCTTTGACATAATTTTTAAAGCCGACCCAACGATCTGTGGTTCCTGGTGCTGCCAAGTGTGCTGCAGTAAAACTATAATAGACCGTTTTGATCAAGGGGTATCCGACAACCCCGATGATGATTGTCATCATCGGGGTCAGCAGGAGCCACGCTGTTGTGGCTTTGGAAAAACGGATCATTGGACTTTGATGCTTAGTCCAGATCGGCCACAGCATCAGCTGCTTCATTCAAAGCTTCAGCAGGAGCTTTGGTACCCAATAGTGCTTCTTGAATTGCAACCTGTAGCAAAGAAGACATTTCCTGATAAGAAGCTTTGGTTGGCCGAGGATACATCGCTGCTAAACCAACTTTAGCGGCTTTAAGCAACTCTTCCTGCCCTTTGGCAATTTCAGGATTGTCGTAGGATCCCTTCCAAACTGGTAGGCTCAACTTAGCAAAGTCCTCTTGGACAGGCTGAGATGTAAGGTGTTTAATATAATCCCATGCGATGTCTTTATTCTTGCTATTGGATGTCACCCCCAATCCCATGGATCCATTGACTGCAGAAGCTTTACTGATGTTTGCAGCACCAGGAGCGGGCGCGATACCGACATGCCCTGCAATAGAAGATTCTTTCGGATCATTTGCGAGATTATACATGTAGGTCCAGTTTACCGCGAAGGCTGCTTGCCCGCTCGAGAACGTCCGGCGGACGTCTTCTTCGGAATATTCGCGTGAATTTGGATTGGTCAGCCCCATTTTGATGGAATCAACCATATATTCCAAGGCATGAAGCCCACCACCCTGTTGGAAGGTTGGTTTCTCATTACTGTCAAGAAACTCACCGCCCATGGCAGAGAGAAGAGTCGCGTAATCACAGATAACAGCTTCGGATTGTGACCAACTCCAAACCAACGGGTATTCTACAATACCTTTGTCTTTTATAAGTTTGGCTTGGCTTGCTAGCTCTGACCATGTAGCTGGAGCCTTGGAAATTCCAGCATCCGAGAGCATCTTTTCATTGTAGAAGAGATATTTGGTATCGACGATCCAAGGCATCCCGTAATACTTGCCACCGTATTCTACAGTGGTCCAGGCACCTTCGAGGATATTGCCCTTCGTAGGCTTGTCTATTTTATCGCTAACATCTGTCAACAGCCCATAACGTGCGAATTCAGCAGGCCAAATGACATCAAAAAGTACAACGTCGTAGCCATCAGAGGCATTATGAGACAAGACAATCTTATCGTGAAGAGCTTCGTACGCGACGAATTCCATTTTCACATCAACATTCGGATTAGCTTTTTCAAAAGCTGTCGTCATATTTTCAATGTCTTGTTCACTATAGGCAGCCTGAGCCATGAACAAAGCGCTTAGTTGAGTTTTTTCTGCATATGCTTGTGAGCCCGTCATTAAGGTTCCAACCATGGCAGCAAGTAGCATTTTACTTTTCTTCATATTAACCTCCCCGTTACAAGGTTATAGGCCACGATGACATTAACGCTAAAGTTTGTAGTTTTTATTTGTCTGTGGC
>NZ_CBDBHW010000008.1:0-92500 GCF_965205715.1 Kiloniella sp.
AGTGTTTCGTCAGAAAAGCCTCATGGCGCCTACTATGTTGGTGGCGATATTACCTATACAGGGTCACTCAGCCAGTTTGCATCTGATACGGAAAATGTCCTTACCAATAGAGAGTTACGCGATACAACACTCCTGATTTACAATCATGGCACCATCAGCTCAGGTATTCACCAGAAATGTCAAACCGACTGGATGCCTAGCTATGTGCGACTTTTGACATACAAAGATCCCAATATCATAGCTTACTATTTTTGCTCGCAGGAATCTGGCGGTAATTCAGGGGATAGTATCGTCAATCAGGTCCACTACAAAAGGGGGATCGAGATTGCTAAACTGGCTGATAAATTTCAAGATCTCGGCATTCCAAAGGATAACATCTTTTTGATGGGCCATTCTGGCGGCGCGTCATCTAGCCTGATGGCAGCCAGTAGAACGCCTGAAAAATTTAACCGTTTTATTGTAACGGCTCCCGGTTATGGATATGCGTACCTCCGCAATACTCGACAAGGCCTAAATTACGGCACCTTATACGAGAATTGGAAGACCGTGATCCAAAGAGGAAAAGAAGCCAAGGGCATCGTATATGCCTTTCCAGGTGACATATATTCACCTGCAAAGGATCTGGACTTCATGACATCCATGAAGAATATCGACTACCGCGTACTTTCTAATAAAACGGATCCCGGATGTGGGATTGAGCAAATCCATGCATACCCTTGGACGAAGTGTTTCATAAAAAGCCAAACCCAGGACATCCTTACCTACATTCAAAAGAACCGGCTAAAGCTCTCTGGAGCTAAAACTTATGCAAAAGCCAAAATAAAAAATATTGATCATCCTAAACATGGAATTTTCTATACGCCAAGAGATAACCCCTACCGAAAACATTTTGGAAATTACCCAACAGATCAAACTTTTAATAAGAAATTTTCAATCGCTTTTAATAACCGCGCCCCCAACAAAACAGTCGTTTTCGTTTACAATCATGACCTAACCAACAATGGACATTCAAACAGATGCGACCCAACAAACTTACCCTTCTATCTTCGCAATCTAATTGAACTGAACACTCGCTATCTGGCCTACAGCTTTTGCGCTCCAGAAACTGTAAAATCGCTTAACGATGATACGACGGACGCTATTCGCCAAAAAACCAGACTGTCAGAGTTAAAATCACTGCTCAACAAACTTAAAGATAAGAAAGTAAAGCCTGAGAATATCTTTCTCGTTGGGGATAATTATGGCGCTACGACAAATATCCTGGCAGCCTTAGAATTCGGAAATAAATTCAACAGCCATATTTCTCTATTTCCTGACCGAGATACTCTTCTAAAACGACCTCACGCATTCTTTGACAAGGTTGATGCACTTATCAAAGACCAAGCCGAAGCGAGAAGAATCGCTAGTAATGCGCCAGGCCTCGTTTATTCAAAACAGGAGTTGCTGAAGGGCAGTCCACTGAAGAACGTTGCGAGGAAAAATCGCTGGTCATTTGTTATTAGTGGCTCATGCGATAACAGCCAAAAAGTTGATTACAATGGTAATTGTTTCTACGACATGAACAAAAATAATATCATACAATTTGTTCGAGAAAGCCTGAAACAACCTCATCAACAACCTTCGTCGTAAACCTCATCATGAAAGCGATAAAACACCGCCTACTTCTTTTGCTTGGCCTCTTTCTTCTTACCGCTTGCCAAAGCACAAAACCTATTAAGATCGAGGACCCTCACGGAGCTTTTGCAGTTGGGGATGATTTTGAAGCCGTCAGGAAAGATGATTTTGAGAAAGCATTAAATCGCAACATTCGCAATCCAGAAAAGACCATTCTCTTTATCTACAATCACGGCACCACAAATAGTGGGATTGGTCAAAAATGTTTTCCCAGCTCCATCCCCTCATACGCCAGAGCAATTGTTCGGCAACATTCCCAAGCAGTTATTTATTACCTGTGCTCACAAGAAATCGGTGTGGGCAGTGGGGGCGCCCCCAATCAGGCACGCTACTTTCGCCGTAGCAGTGAGATTGGGCGCATTCTTAGTATTTTCAGAGAACACGGCATTTCCGCTAACCGAACGTTTCTACTTGGTCACTCAGGCGGGGCATCGACAACCTTAATCGCTGCCGCTGACATTCCCGAAACATTTAACGGGTATGTTGTTTCAGCCCCGGGCTATGGCTTCGCCTATACTGGCAAAAGCCGAACTTCAAAATTATACGCGCCTCATTATGACGCCTGGAAAGCCGGTATAGAAAAAGCTTCTCGAAAAGAAGGCCTTGTTTACGCTTTTGAAGGGGACACTTATGCACCACCAGAAGACCTTGAATTCATGAGAAAAATGAAAAATATCGATTTGTATATTCAAAAGCCTGAAGAGTGTGGCACCTCTGAAGCACATGAATACCCTTGGAGCCGTTGTTTTAGAAAAAAAGAAACCCCAAAGATCTGGAACTATATTCAACAACGCATAAAATCCGGCCCGCAATTGATATCACAAAATTCAGAGTAATTTTCAGCCATCATATCAGCCCTGCGTAAGCGTGGCTGGACAAGGGCTTTTTGATAGTCCATAACACCGAAATGACAAAGCTCCTGACAGACCCGAAGATCGTCACTTTTGGTTGCCGCCTCAACACCTATGAGTCTGAGGTGATGCGTCAGCATGCGCGCGAGGCAGGATTGTCAGACACCATCATCTTCAATACCTGCGCCGTCACGACAGAAGCGGAGCGGCAAGCACGTCAAAGCATTCGAAAGGCTCGCCGCAACAATCCTGATGCCAAAATCATTGTAACCGGTTGCGCCGCCCAGATCAGCCCAGAACTCTACGCTGGCATGGAAGAAGTTGATCACGTCATGGGCAACGAAGAAAAGTTAAAGCGCGAGAGCTTTAACCTCGGCGAAAATGCATCCGTTGCTGTCAACGACATCATGGAAGCGAAAGAAACCGCGGCACATCTGGTTCACGGCTTCGAAGAACACACCCGAGCCTTCGTACAGATCCAGCAAGGTTGTAATCATCGCTGCACTTTCTGCATTATTCCTTTTGGTCGGGGCAACAACAGATCCGTTCCCATTGGGGCCATCACCGAGCAGGTAAGATTACTGGTCAACAATGGCGTTAAAGAAGTTGTTCTAACAGGTGTTGATATTACCGACTACGGTTTAGACCTACCAGGCACTCCAACACTTGGTCAGATGACAAAACGTCTTTTGGCTCAAGTTCCAGAACTAAAACGCCTCAGGCTTTCGTCTCTAGATCCCGTTGAGATCGATGAGGATACCTATCGCCTGTTTGGAGAAGAGCCACGGATAATGCCGCACCTTCATATTTCCCTACAAGCAGGGGATGATATGGTGCTCAAACGGATGAAACGAAGACACCTCCGACGTCATGTCGTAGAAATGGTTGAGCGCGCCCGCGCCCTACGCCCGGATGTGGTTTTTGGTGCTGACATCATTGCCGGTTTCCCAACAGAAACTGATGAAATGTTCGAAAATACATACAATCTGGTCAACGAGCTAAACCTTACTTATCTCCATGTCTTTCCTTATTCAGAAAGACCCGGAACACCCGCTGCCAAGATGCCTCAAGTTCCCGGTAACATCCGTAAGCAAAGAGCTGGGCGCCTACGTAGTGCTGGGGAAATTTCAGAACAGAGGTTCATGGAGAGCCGAATTGGTACAACAGCTCAAGTCCTGATCGAGAAAAATGGCTTTGGGCGGAGTGAGCATTATGCTCAGGTGCAGATTGAAGCCCTTGAAGGTGATCTTACTGGTGAAGTCGTCCCTGTCTATATTGCCGATGTTCGCGATGGCAAACTCCTTGCCTATCCACTTGGTACAAAAGCTGCCGATGACGCCAGGGCAAAATACGCAGCTCAATAACAACAAACCTAACAGCTCCTGATAAAGAACGGTTCCAGAATGAGTGACGAAAACAAAAAAGGTGGTTGGTTTTCACGTCTAAAGGCGGGACTTAGCCGTTCGTCTTCGAAACTCGGCGATGGCATTGGGGGCATTTTTACCAAGAAGAAGCTCGACGATGAAAGTATCGAAGAATTAGAAGATCTTCTGATCACCTCAGATCTCGGTGTTGCGACAGCGGCCAAGCTTACAGCTAATCTCGCAAAAACACGTTTCAATAAAGATATCGAGCCCCGGGAGATATCAGAGGCTCTCGCAGCTGATATCCAAGAAATTCTTGAACCGATTGCAAAACCATTAGAAATTGATCGGGCGAAACCACCTCACGTCATATTGGTGGTTGGGGTTAACGGCAGCGGTAAAACCACGACTATTGGTAAACTTGCAACTCAATACAAAGCGCAAGGACTAAAGGTTATGTTGGCCGCCGGAGACACCTTCCGCGCTGCAGCTGTTGAACAGCTCAAAATCTGGGGTGAGCGTACCGGGTGCCCAGTCGTAGCCAAAGAAACCGGTGCAGATGCCGCCGGCCTTGCTTATGAAGCGATTGAACGTGCCCGGTCCGAAAATGCTGATGTTGTCTTGATCGACACAGCTGGACGCCTACACAATAAATCAGACCTTATGTCTGAGCTACAGAAAGTCATTCGCGTCATTAGAAAGCTAGATGAAACGGCGCCACATGACACGGTTTTGGTGCTAGATGCAACCACAGGCCAAAATGCTGTATCTCAAGTAGGCACGTTCAAGGAGCTAGTTGATATTTCAGGCCTAGTTGTCACCAAGCTAGATGGCTCTGCCCGCGGTGGAATTCTTGTTGCTCTCGCAGAAAAGTTCGGACTTCCCGTTCATGCTATCGGGGTTGGTGAAACCGCGGATGATTTACGCCCCTTTACCGCCAAAGACTTCTCTCGATCCTTAATGGGCCTTGAAAGTTCATCTAACTAGTCGAGTATTTTTTGATGGCAAGGGTTTCTGTAATGAAAATTGTTTCCGGAGTATCTTTTATCTGCGCTCTTGCCTTGACTGCATTTGCCCCCAGTTACGCAGAAGAATCAAAGAAGCTTAATTCCAACGAAGTGATACAGGAATATGGGAAGATTGCCACTGGCATCGCCTTGGAAGAACGCTGCCTCTTATTATCGCCCTTAGCGACTAGAGAATATTACTGGCAACAATATATGCTGGATGCAGCTCTCAACAAGGTATTCTCAGGCGCTCCTGTTCTAAACATGGTTCGGGGAAGCGCACTGCAAACATCCAGAGATGAGCGCTTCAAATGTGACGCTGAATCTCAAGAATTTATAGAACGCTCCTTACAAAGAGCACGCGATTTAAATCAGAAGTTAACCGGGCAAGTTTTTGAGCCAAATGTCAGTGATCAAGTATTTGATCAGGAACGCTTAATCATCGTGGCATCTGCTGCAGGTATAAATGCAGTTTGTAAGCACCTCCTGCCGGAATATGATGAACAGCTCAACGTAGGACTGGAGGCACTGACAAAAAGCTTCGAAGAAATTTATACTGATAAGGTTGGCACTGATGCCATTTCAAAAGCCTATCAAGAGACAAGTAACGAGCCGAATACCTCTTGTGGAGATGGCACACGTCAACAGGCACTTCAAGGGTGGCAACTAACCAGATTATTGATGAAACAATATCGCTTAGCTTTTGCTGGTGAATAGGAAGCAGATTCAAAACAAATCCGCCTCCTTTGCAAACGATAAAAATCAATGCCTATTATCTCTGGCGACATCTCGCTTGAGATAACACACAAATTAGCTCAAACATTAAATTTACTCCAACTATCGCAGTGCCACCTGACTGATCGAATGGAGGAGAAACCTCAACCAAATCTGCCCCAATTAAATTTAAATCTCCCAAGCTTCGGATCATGACTTGAGCATCAAAAGGAGTGTATCCCCCAATTTCCGGGGTTCCCGTACCTGGAGCATAGCTTGGGTCGAGACAGTCAATGTCGAAAGTTACATAAGTTCGTTGATCTCCAACAACGCGATGAATTTCCTCAATGACCTTTTTTATACCGAGATCATAATATTCTTCGATCGTAATTACGCGAATACCCACTTCTTTGGCATATTCCTCGTCAGAACGGTCATATCGCGACCCTCTGATACCGACCTGAACAACCCTTTTGGGGTCGAGAAGATTTTCTTCGATTGCTCGGCGAAAAGGTGTCCCATGTGTCAGCTTGCTACCACCGAAATAACTATCATTAACATCCATGTGCGCATCAAAATGGACCATCCCGACAGGACCGCTATCCCCGACCAACCCTCTTAAAATTGGTAGCGAGATCATATGGTCACCCCCTGCGACCATTGGCATAACACCCGCGTTACGAATTCCCGCCATAAATTCCGTAACCCGTTGCATGGTCATGTCCAGATCAACCGGGTTCACCTTCACATCGCCAAAATCAGCAATCTTACAGTCATCAAAAGGAGCAACCCACGTTGCGCCGTTATAGCGACGTATAAGACTGGACATATCACGCAATTGGCGAGGGCCATGCCGGGTCCCTGGGCGATTCGTTACCCCAGCGTCCCACGGTATACCAATTATGCCAATGTCATACCCTTCAAATTCAGTTACATGGGGCAACCGCATAAAGGTCGCAATGCCGCTAAAACGTGGCAGATCCATCCCGTCGGGCGGAAGCACAGTATCGTCGCTCATTTCAAATCTCCAAAAAATCACATTCTTTAGTTTTGATCATTTTTAAATTTCTATAAATTCAAATGTAATGAATGTTACTTTGATAAAATTCAAACTTTATAAGAGACCTCTCCATGCAGCTGGACACAATAGATCTCAGACAATTACGAGTGTTTTTAACCGTTGCAGATTGCAGAGGGTTTTCGCCTGCTCAAGCAGAACTCAATATCAGCGTCTCAACTATCAGCACCCAGATGTCAGATTTGGAAACCCGCCTTGGTCTTCGGCTATGCCAACGAGGCCGAAGCGGGTTCTCCTTAACTGAAGATGGAGAGCGCATCTATAAGGCCGCCCAAACCCTGTTCAGGCAGATCGATGGCTTCAACAGTGAGGTTTACGATTTAAGGCAAGAGCTCAGCGGTAAATTATCTCTCGGATTTGCAGATAACCTTGTCACTCACCCCTCTTCTCCGATCACCCAAGCGCTCGACAGGCTCTTTAGCCTGGAAGGTGAGATCGAGGTTTTGATCAACGTTCTGTCCCCAAACCTGCTTGAAAGAGAATTACTGGATCAGCGCCTAGATATCGTCATCGGCGCCTTCCCCAGGCATCTTCAAGGCATCAATTATCAGCCCTTATTTGAAGAAAGACAGAGCCTTTATTGCGGGTCCCGCCACCCCCTATACAACAAAACAGATAAAGAACTCGAGGCCGTTGACTTAAAAGAATTCAAGGTTGCCCAAAGGGGCTATACCGCTGGACGGCCTCATCCTTCAAACTTGAAAACCACGTCTTCTGGTGCAATTTCCTACCACATGGAGGGATTGGTTTATTTGGTTTTGTCAGGGCATTTCCTTGCCCATCTTCCTGACCACTATGCGGAAAAGTGGGTGAAATCTGGTGAGATTAAAGCACTTTGCCCCCATAGCCAGAGCTATATATCTACTTTTGAAATCGCTTCACGTGCTGGAACGCACCCTTCACCAGTGCAACGTGCCTTTCTCAAGGCTCTTAAATCAAGTTAAATGACCCCCGGCAAAGCCGGGGGCTTAAGCGGGTGAGCCCCTTAAAGGGGCAAATTGGGAACCGCTAAAGCGGTTATGGATTGAATATATCCATTTGGTCAAAGTACTTATCACGCTCTTCTTGCGTTCTGATATACTCCCTCACCATCTGTTCATCGAGCCCTACAGTTGAGACGAAATATCCACGGGCCCAAAAATTTTCACCCTTGAAATTCCGTGCTTTATTTTTGAATTTTCGAGCTATGGCAATCGCGCTTTTTCCTTTTAGGTATCCAACGACTTTTGAAACAGCATGTTTGGGCGGTATGCTGATACACATGTGAATGTGATCCGGCATCAAATGGCCCTCCTCAATCTTACTTTCGCGATGCCCGGCCAGTTCATGGAAAATTTCACCAAGATACTGACGTAGGTTGCCATAGATAACTTTTTTCCTGCGTTTAGGGATGAAAACCACGTGGTATTTACAATCCCATCTCGTATGTGCAAGGCTTTTGTAATCTCTCATCGGCTAATTCCTTTGTTATTTTGGTCAATAAACAAAGAAATGTAAGACCGTGGGAACGGTCAAACCATTGAGAGTCCCCCGGCATAGCCGGGGGTTTACCGGATTAAATTAAACAAAAGCCCCAAAATCTCCTGAGCAGAAATCTTGGGGCTTTCTATAAGTTCAACAGGTAAGGAGTTTAAGCTTCTCTGATCTGATGAATAAAATCATCTACCTGAGCATTGAGCATTTCGGATTGCTTGGAAAGTTCAGACGCAGCCCCGAGGACATCTTGAGCCGCTCGGCCAGTTTCCTCTACACCGCTGGTAACATCTGATATCGTCGACGAAACTTCTCCCGTCGCAACAGCCGCTTCTTGAACATTTCGGGATATCTCCAGAGTAGCCGCTCCTTGTTCTTCTACAGCGGCAGCCACAGAGGACGTAATCTCATTGATTTGCTCAATCGTGCCGGTAATCTTACCAATCGATTCAGCCGCCGTGTCTGTGGCCCCTTGAATACCTGTAATCTGCTGAGCAATATCTTCCGTCGCTTTTGCTGTTTGGGTTGCAAGGTTTTTCACTTCACTGGCAACAACCGCAAATCCCTTTCCGGCATCTCCAGCCCGTGCGGCTTCAATGGTTGCATTTAACGCCAAAAGATTGGTTTGCTCTGCAATATCAGAGATTAGTTTGATAACTTCCCCGATCTTAGTTGAAGCATCAAGAAGCCCGGAGACCTGTTGATTAGCATCGTCGGCTCTATCGACAGCATCGCTGGCGATAACCGTGGATTGGCTCACCTGACGACTGATCTCATTGATGGAACTGGAAAGTTCTTCAGCTGCCGCAGCAACGGTCTGCACGTTACCAGAGGCATTTTCCGACGCAGAGGTAACAGCAACAGCCTGTTGTGAAGTATTCCCGGCTGTTGATTGCATACCCTCAGAAGTACTCCGCATTTCCGTTGCCGCAGAAGAGACCGTTTGTACAATACCTTTGACTTCATTCTCAAAACGATCGGCCAAATCAATCATGGCCTGACGCTTTTCATCTTCGTTACGCTTGGCGACGGCAGCATGTTCGTCTTCCAGCTTTTTCACCTCTGCTGCATTATCCCGGAAGACAAGAACAGCACGGGCCATTTCAGCAATCTCATCATGCCCGTTCGCGCCTCGAATTTCAGCTTCTAGGTTGCCATCCACTAACTCTTGCATGGATGACGTGATGGATTTCACAGGCAAGATCACACGTACAGTAACAATCCAAAAAGAAAGCAATCCCGCAGCCACCCCAATGGAAAGAATAACCGCCGCAGCGATCATTCTATTCCAGCTATCAGCCGCAGCAGCGTTCGCCAGAGCAACAGAACTTGCAGTTGTCAGATCAACCAATGTCCAGATCGGAGCGATTGAAGCTTCCGACGTCTTCGACCAAGTTGCCTCATCCATCGGGTAGTCGTCACCACGAATACCTTTTTTATATACGCTTTCTCTTAAGCCCTGATAATCATCGGGATTAAAGAACGTGCCACCTAGACCTTTGATGACATCTGATATTTCGTTCGATGCATTTACGGTTTCGCCATAAGCCAAAAAGTCCTGCCATGCGATCTCTAGACGGCCACGATCAGTATAAAAATTCTTGAGACGGGTTCCACGCAACTTCACTTTTTTAGAAATTGCATAGGCTAAACCAGCCTTTTCACGACTGGCGTACTCACTCATGATCCAGGCGCTGTCTTTTAATTGCTGGACAGTATTGAAATCAGCGCCGGATTTTTCTGGGTTAAAAGCAGCTCGTTCGCGGAGTTCCTTCGACGCCATAATCATTCCAGTGATAGCGGGCTCCGCTGCAGTACCAACCTTACGATCACGCTGAAACTTTGGAACTGATACATACGTATCGATCCCAGGCCGGATTGTCAGAAGCGCTGTGTGTACATCCTGAACTTTCTGGATTACAGCTTCCTTATTTGCAATAGCAGCATTATTTTCTAGCCACGCTATTGCTTGCAAATAATTTTCATCAGCTTTGGCACGGGCTGAATTAATGGCTTGCTGCTCAGGGGGCGTAATCTCTTTACTCGAAGCAATTGCAACAGAAGATAGCGCCCGTTCTTCTGCCCAATATTTTGCTGCCGTAATTAATTGCCCTTCGACACGATTATATTCAAGTGTTGCCTGGGCATCCTGATAGTCTTTCCAATCCTGAAGAAAGGAACTGGCTGCTTGATAGATCACAAGACCAGTCAAAATCAACGCAACAGCATACAAACTATTGCGAATTGTAAGGGCTCTAGACAACATTTACTCACTCCATACCGCGGGACTTTAAGCTAACTAATTCTCCTGACGTTAAGGAAGGTAGGGCCCTATACTTTAACAAGTAACTAACAATTACTCTAAAAATGAAAATTATCTAAAATAAAGCAACTTATATGAAAGTCACTTTATAGATTTACTACAAAAAAGACGTAATATTGTTTGCACCAATAGTATTCATCAAAAAAATCTATATGAATTCAAGCATTGCCCAAATCAGGGGATCATCATATCACGCATGACCTCACCAGTACGTTAGTTAGGCAATAAACCCGTCTTCCCCTGTGGGATTTGTAAAGGGTGGAAACGCAGTTAGATCTTTAATTTTTTGGCTCTTCTCCGCTTTGTTGAGTAGAAAAAGATGCCGACCGCCAAGTAACCTGTTGATATGTATGGTTTCTGATAACTTTACATAGAGCAGGTATATGACAATCAACATCTCGCAGCATATTTTAGGCCTCAAAGGGCAACGTGTAAATGAAATTAAACTGGATGACGGCGGTGTTAAGATTGTCATTCACTGCAGCCGAGACGCGCGTAGGAGGGCTATAGACCCTGCTACAGGCCAGAAGGGAAGCATCAACCAGCATGTCCGCCGACAAGTAAACGACATCCCCCTTTTTGGGTATCCTTGTGTGGTCGAGATTGAGCTGGCGCAGGTTTATATTAACAAGGGCGAACGCCGCATTGAGGGGTGTGATTTTGTTGATAAAGGGTGCCGTTTCACTCACCGATTTTGCCGACTGATCAGTGGATTATGTCGGCATATGTCTATTCAAGCGGTTTCCAGACATTTGGATATACGATGGGAAACGGTCAAGAATATCGACAGGGCATACCTTATTGAAACTCTCCCTACGCTTGATCCTGCAGAGCTAACTGGCTTGGAATATATTGGTGTAGATGAAGTTGCCCGGGCGAAAGGTCATGACTACATGACGGTGGTCTACGATATGGTTGGCGGTCATCTGATCTGGGTTGAAGCAGGCCGAACTGCCGAGGTTTTTTCAAGGTTTTTGAAACAACTGCAACCAGATACAGCCTGCAAAATAAAGGCCGTAGCGATGGATATGGGGCCTGCCTACCAAAAGGCTGTCAGAGAGTCATTGCCGTTGGCCGACATAGTATTTGACCGTTTCCACGTCATGAAAAACTACAGCAAAGCTATCCATAATCAGCGTCGACTTGAGTTCAGAAAGGCCGATCCAAGTGGTAAAGAGTTGATGAAAGGGACACATTATCTGTTGCTCAAAAATGCGGATAAGTTGAGTGAAAAACAAAGTGACAAGCTGCAAAGGTTGCTGGAGAGCAATAGCAACCTGAATGCACTTTACGTCTTGAAAGAACAGCTTCAGCTGCTGTGGAGTGCCGCTTCATTTGAGGCGATGGCGGAGCAACTGGAACGTTGGTGCCTGATAGCAGATCAGTCACAGATGCTCTATCTAAAAAAGTTCGCGAAATCCCTACGGAAACATTGTGTGGGCATCTGCAACTACGCCAAACACAAGCTCACAAGCGCCAGGATAGAGGCTGGTAATGTCAGTATAGGAATGATCCGTAAGCGAGCCAGAGGCATCAAGGATACCGAATACTTCAAACTCAAAATTAGACAATCATCCATTCCAGATAATCAATCTATGCTCTATTTGAAATCCTAAATCTACTCAACAAAGCGGAGAAGTGCCATCACGAATACTCTCACGATATACATGCCTCTGCTCGCCACTTACTTAGCGTCATCAATGACATTCTTGATGTTGCAAAAATTGAGGCTGGAAAGCTAGAGCTGCTTGAAGACACAACAGACCCGCTCAAACTGGCCGTTTCCGTTCAACGTTTGATGATTGAGCGTGCAGAAAATGCAGGACTTAAACTAAAACTATCCCTGCCGTCAAAGCTGCCGATGATCCATGCCGATCAACGTAAAATGAAGCAGGTTTTAATCAACATCCTGGCCAATGCGGTCAAGTTTACGCCATCTGGCGGTATCGTCGAATTGGCTGGTGGCGTCAATGATGACGGTGATTTTGAATTTATTATCATGGATACTGGCATCGGCATGTCCGAAGAGGACATCCCAAAAGCCTTTGAACCCTTTGCCCAAATTGACAGCACTCTCAGTAGACAGTTCGATGGTACTGGCCTGGGTCTCCCTCTAGCATTAGGACTTGTCCGCCTTCACGGTGGAGATCTTTCTATGACGAGTGCGCCTGGCAAGGGAACAACGGTAAAGTGTGTCCTTCCTGGCTCCCGGATATTATCCTCATAAATATAGCCTGATTTTTACGACACTCCATGATCTTTGTTGCGCCGCAATATTTTTTGGCTGTCCAAAGGGAATAAGTCTGCCGTCGACAAAATGGCTGTGCTAGGTTTTAGTCTCCATTTCCTTCCGGAGTCCTTTTCCAAACATGCAAAGCCATTCCCAGGATAATTTCGGCTCCATAAAAGGTGCCTATATAAAAGGCTGTAAGGACGCACTTGCAATCCCAGCGCTGATCCTTGGCTGTACTTATATGGGTTTTGGGGCATTGGTTAGTGAAACAGGCTTGGAGATATGGCATGCCCTAATTTCCACGGGTATAAACTGGGCCGTTCCAGGACAAATAGCCACAATGGAACTCTATGCTATTGATGCATCTTTGTTTGTCATTGCCGCAGCAGTTGCGTTGATCAACTGCCGACTGATGCCCATGACAATAGTATTAATGCCCCATATTCGTAATAAAACATCTCCCCGGATAGCCTATTACTTTCTCAGTAACTTCATCGCGGTAACCGGCTGGGCAGCGGCGATGAAACAGTGCCCCAAATTACCTGTAGAACAACGGCTTCCGTATTTCGCGGGCTTCACGATCCCTCTTTGGAGCGTATGTATGCTCTCAACGTGGATAGGGTTTTACCTGCCAGATGTCTTACCAGCTGAGGTGACAATGGGGTTGGTTTTTCTTAATCCGGTATATTTCATGTTGGTTTTTTTAGCGGACTTCAGCCAACCCGGACGCCCAATCGCCCTTATTTTAGGAGCAATCCTTGGCCCCCTCACTTTCCTTGTAACACCTGATTGGAGCTTGCTGATAACCGGCCTGTTTGCCGGTACAATCGCCTTTATCGTCAGTGAGTACTTTCCAAAAGGAAAGCGGATCTGATGGCTGGCTTCCAAGATTTTTTCACACCCGAATTTATGGCCCCAATGTCCGCGCTCTCCATAGCAGCAGCCGTCACTTATTTCTGGCGTGGTCTTGGTGTAGCGGTATCAGGAAAGATAGATAAGGACTCAGCCCTTTTTAGATGGGTTACCTGTGTCGCCTATGCACTTTTGGCCGGGCTGATTGCACGAATGATACTCTTACCCATAGGCCCCTTGGCAGAGCTTGGATTGAGCCAACGCTCCGGGGCCACAATCATATCGCTCGCCGTCTTTTTTCTAACCCGGAAAAATTTACTCGCTGGCGTCGCCTCTGGTGCGGCGGCACTGATTTTGATGGCAAAACTGGGCCCTCTTTGAGAAGCCCAGTTTTATAAGTATCTATACAGGTCCAGTATTATGCTGCGTCTTGAAGGGCCTTCACACCTGGTAGTGTTTTTCCTTCAAGCCACTCTAGGAATGCACCGCCAGCTGTCGAAATATATGTGAAATCTTCAGCAACGCCGGCATGGATAAGTGCTGCAACGGTGTCCCCCCCTCCTGCGACTGTCAAAAGAGAACCATCTTTTGTCAGGTCAGCAGCGGAGCGGGCAACCGCATTGGTTGCGAAATCGAAAGGTTCAGTCTCAAAACAACCTAAAGGACCATTCCAGACCAAAGTCTTACAATCTTTCAACTCATCTGAAATCTCTTGAGCAGCATTTTGACCAGCATCCAAGATCATCTGATCAGCAGGTACGGCATCGGCAGAGACATTGGAAGAGGCCGCACCCGGCGCCAACTCACTAGCAACAACGACATCGCTTGGCAGCATTATCTTACAGCCTTTGGCATCGGCCTCTTTCAGTATGGAAAGGGCAGTATCTGCCAAATCAGCTTCACAAAGAGAACGCCCAACTTCGATACCATGGGCATTCAAGAAGGTGTTGGCCATGCCGCCACCAATGACGAGAACATCGACTTTTCCAACCAGGTTACCGAGAAGCTCTAGTTTGGTGGAAACCTTAGCCCCTCCGACAAGAGCAGCCACAGGACGTTCAGGTTGTCCCAAAGCCTGTTCAAGATGCTCAAGTTCAGTTTGCATCAATCGACCAGCGGCAGCGGGCAACAGACGAGCCAAAGCTTCCGTAGAAGCATGGGCGCGGTGCGCAGCAGAAAAAGCATCGTTGATATAGACATCACCAAGCTTGGCAAGCTCTTGCGCAAAAATCGGATCATTTGCTTCTTCGCCAGCGTGGTAGCGAAGGTTTTCCAGAAGTAAGATTTCTCCGTCTTCCAACTGGTCAATTAATGCGGCGACTTCAGAGCCTATGCAATCAGAAGCAAAAGTAACTTTCTCACCTCCCATCGCATCAGAAAGACCTTTAGCAACTGGTGCCAAGCTCATGGCTGGAACAACTGCTCCTTTGGGACGACCAAAATGTGCCATCAACACAATTTTAGCACCTTGGGATTTCAGGTCTTTAATGGTTGGCAACACGCGTACGATGCGACTGTTATCTGTGATCTTTCCATCTCGTATGGGAACATTAAAGTCCACACGGACGAGGGCGCGCTTACCGCTCAACTGAAGATCGTCAATTGTATTAAACTGGCTCATGATTCCGTCCTGTTGTTCTTGTATGACATCTGGCGCCCAGGTAATTTTTTAGTTAAGGGAAGTGGTACAGAGTCCCTTCTTTGAATTCAAGAAAGAATTCAGCTTCACCCCTCTCTGTACTATAAGGTTTCTGGGTACAAAGTTATTTCTGGAGTTATTCATAACGTGAACCAAGATCTACAACTTCGCATAAGAAATGCTCTCGAAAATGTCGCCAAGCAAAAGACGACAATTAGCTACCGTATGCTTGCTATTGAAGCCGAAATCCCAGGCCCGCAAGTCATTCACAAATTGACCCATTGCTTGGAAAACATACTCCGGGAAGATCATTTAAAAGGGGATATATCTTTAGTGCCTCTCGCCGTCAGCCGAGGTGAGCCTGCGGTCCCCCGCCCTGGATTTTTTATTCTATTGCGTGATCTGGGTCTCTATGACGGCTCAGATCAAGGTCCAGAAGCAATCACGAAACACAACTTATTGGTCGAAGAAATATACAGAACCATCTCTGGGAAATAAAAACCTATAAACAAAATAAAACAGGGCCAGACTCTCGTCTGACCCTGTCCTTAGAAAACAAACCTATTTTAGTTTCCGCAAGTCAGCTCTTTAAAACCGTCACAGCGATAGCTGGAGCAAACTTCCTTAGATCCCATATTGATCGTGGGAAACACGGACCCAATATTGTCATCACGCACCCAGGCCAACGCCTTACCAAACCCTTTTTTCGTGCACCACTCACGCGCAGCTGGCTCTCCACAGTTGGTGCCAGGTGTCAGGCAATAGTTTAAGCGATAGGCATCATAAACCGGGTACTCAAAAGTCGTCCCTCCAGCTGGGCGGCTTGCAATCTGCTCTGCAGTCTCCGTCGGCAAACTCCCCTGTGACGTCACACTTGTTGTTCCCAAGGACTGAGACGCAACATTTGTTTCAGGTTGCGCTTCGAACAGTTGGTAAGAAGGTGTGAAAAGCGGATTTTCAGATTCAGAAGTAATGACTTGCCGCTGTAACTCTCCTTCAGGTGTTGCTGAAGGTTGCGGGATCAAAGCATCATCTCCAGCAGGGGTAATTCCTGCCGCTGCCAAATCAGCATCTGCGCCACTGTATATCGGTGCTTGTTGGTTTGGCACTTGGACTTGACTTGCCGGTAACTGTTCAACAGTTGGTGCCTTTAATGCCTGGGGAACAGATGCTTCCGCCTGAATTTGTGGACTAACAGCTGCCTGTTGACTTTGCACTGATGGAACAGCCTTAACCAGCGGTTCGGACTTCACACCAGAAGCGATTGGAGTAGTAGGCTGTACCGCGACCACTGGGGTTGATGGCTGAGCAGCGACAACTGGTTTAACAACAGCAGTTGTTGGAATTGCCGAAGCAACAGCAAGGCTCGACATGGATGATGCTGGTCCAGAAACATATTCAACTTTTACGGAACGAGCGCGACCCTTGTAGCCGTAATCAGCTAGATTGAACTTGTGAATACTCTTTGCTTTGAATGGGAAAGTGACATGATTTCCCTGGCAATCTGGAAAATCATACAGAGTTGCCCGAACGTTATGTTTAACTGTTTGATAGGCTTTATCATAGGTTTCAGGGTGCATAAACACCAATTGGTCACTGTTATCAAAGCGGTAAGTACCACGCGCACCAGCATAGGTTTCAGGACCAACCAAATTCTGACAATACCCCGTCTTTCCCCCATCCCAGGCAGGAACAAAGGCACGCCGATAGTTCAATTGATCAAGAACATTTCCACAGCCGCGGCTATAGGTATTCAAACGCTGCAACATCAAAACCCCCGGAGGAGGCCCAACATCCCGGCGATAAACAATCATCGATGAATAGGTATCATCTTTTGGTGCCGGCATGGCCAATGCAGTATCGCCAGTACGCTTTAAGGGCAGCAGATCCGCAGTTGCGCCTTGCCACAAGAGATGCGGCTCTTCACGCGTCCCCAGTAGTGGTGCACAAGATTTATCTGTTGTTTGGAAAAGGGGTTCCTCAAAAAGAATCGCCCCAACCTGAGAACCTAACTTGAATGAGGAAATGCGTCCGGCAAGATCACCAAGTGAAGGTACAAACGAATAAAGTTGCCCCTCGGCCAAGCTGAAAACCTTTGCGGCGCCAGAATACTCTTTTCCATCGAAAGCAATAAGCTGATTTGGTGCTAGTTCAGTGCCAACCTCTTGCGCCTGAACACTTAACGATATTGAGCTAACGCCGGCCAACAAGGCCACCATCGATCCAGCAACCCGCCTTAATGCTCTCATCCTACATACTTCCCTGTTTCAAACTGGCCGGGTCCATACGGGAACACATGTTCCAGCCCGGCAAACGAGCTCCATAACGAACCCGGTAAAAATTCTAACGCAAAATAACAGGATCGCCCGGGAAAGAAAACCACCTTGATTTTCGGTCATCTTTCAGGTGGCACTATTCCAAAATTCATCCGCCAAACAAACACAAAAAAACGGTCCGAAATTCGGACCGTTTTTATTTTTCTTACCCGAGATATTAAGAGGCGTTTGAGAAACGCTCTGCTACATATTCCCAGTTAACTAGGCTATCAACAAACGCTTTGACGTAATCTGGACGCGCGTTGCGATAATCGATGTAATAAGAGTGCTCCCATACATCACAACCAAGTAATGCGTGACCACCCGTTACAAGTGGGTTTTCGCCGTTTGCTGTTTTAGTCACAGCAAGTTTGCCACTGTCATCGAGAACCAGCCAGCACCAACCAGAACCGAATTGAGTAACACCAGCGTTTACAAAATCGGCTTTGAACTGATCAACGCTACCGAAATCTTCGATGATTTTTTTCTCAAGTTCACCCGGAATGGAACCGCCACCATTTGGTTTCATCATGTTCCAGAACTCAATGTGGTTCCAGTGTTGAGCAGCATTGTTAAAAATACCGGCTTTAGAAGCATCGCCAAAAGAACCTTTAACGATTTCTTCCAAAGACTTGCCTTCGAGATCTGTACCGGCAAGAAGCTTGTTTCCGTTCACAACATATGCATTGTGATGTTTGTCGTGGTGAAACTCTAGAGTTTCAGAAGACATAAAAGGTCCCAAAGCATCGTAAGCATATGGAAGAGCTGGTAATTCAAGAGCCATGAGTCATTCCCCAATTCATAATATTAATCTTGGATTTTAATATCGGTTATTCTTATTTCTGCCGCACCTTAGCTCTTTTCACCCCGGCTTCAAAAGCGAAAATCCCAATAAAGGTAATATTCATTTCCGACCACCTAAAAAGAGCTAAAATGAAAGACGCAGTATGTTAGTCTTTCCGGACAAAATTAAGGGCTATTTTTCTATTTTTAGCGTTAACGAAGACAGACAATCTAATGTCTCTTCACTGACATGGTGTTCAATCCCCTCAGCGTCAATCTCTGCTGTTGCATCACTGACACCCGCAGCCTTTAAGAATCGCACAACAATTTCATGCCGCCGGCGGGCAGCCAAGGCCATTTGCCGCCCTTCCTCAGTCAAAAATATTGACCGGTATGGCTTTGAAATAACCAGGCCTTCGCGTTGTAGTCTGGCAATTATTTTATTTACAGTGGCATGACTAACACCCATGCGCTCGGCAAGTTCAACAACCCGAGCTTCTCCGTTCGCATTAATAAGGTCATCGATTAGTTCGACATAGTCTTCAGCGACCTCGGTTTTATGAGCTTCGCGGACCCGTTCAAACTTCGCTGCCTGTTGACCAGCATCTTCAAGTTCGGAATTACCAAGATCTGAATTCTCCGGGGCAGAATTTGATGTCATTGACTATTTAAAACCTTTCGCCACTCTCGAATATTATAATTTCTTTCACAGGGTCTTACGTATAGAGCCTTACTTACAGGAAAGATCTCTTGATGTAAAAGGAACGCCCCTACACCCAACTTTATTTCAAAGTTAATTTTACCCGTTTCTATCGCTCCAGTAACCGTTTTGCAAACAGTCCTTCAACAAGGATTTTGATTACCATAAAGCATTAAATACCGACCATTTAAGTGAACAATCACCCTCTCTCGCATAGCCGTTGACAAGAAACGTAGCCTAGGCTACAAATCAATCGTACTACAACATTACTATCATAAGACAACAACCCCCAGAGTAAATACTGGCGAAGGAATTTTAAATGCCCCGCATTAAGCTCACATTTTTAATGGCATTGTTATGTACTGTCCTTTCAGGCCTTACCATTAGCAACACTGCACGGGCTGAAAAACCTGTTGTTGTTACAACGATTGCGCAAATCGCCGACGTTCTTGGCCACATTGTCGGTGACAAGATGGTTGTTGATAGTCTCATGGGTGAAGGCGTTGATCCTCACACCTATCGCATGAATCGTTACGACGTAGCCGCATTAACAAAAGCTGACATCATCCTCTACAACGGGATCTACCTTGAGGCCCAGATGGAAGACGCGTTAGAACGCATGGCACAAAACAAGCCAGTCGTCGCTCTGGCCGAATCCATTGATAAATCCCTTCTCCTCAAAAGCCAGGATTACAAAAATAAAAACGACCCGCATGTGTGGATGGATGTTCGCAAATGGATGGCTGTGACGAGTAAAGCTCTCGAAGTGATCAAAACTTTTGATCCTGAGAATGCTGCCTTTTATGAAAAGAATGCATCTGAATATCTTGTACAATTGGAACAGCTCAACGGTTACGTAGAAACTGTACTCGCCACTGTACCTGAAAACGAACGCGTTGTTATTTCAGCCCACGATGCTTTTAACTATTTCGGTCAGGCGTATGGCTTTGAAGTAATTGGCATTCAAGGCCTTAGCACCGCCAGTGAAGCAGGACTTAAAAAGATAGAAAACCTTGTCGACCTCATCGTTTCACGCAATCTTAAAGCCGTCTTTGTTGAAAGTTCGGTCGCAGACCGTAACGTACGTGCCCTGATAGAAGGGGCACAGGCTCGGGGACATTCCATTGAAATTGGCGGGACCCTTTTTTCAGACGCCATGGGCCCAGCGGGGACTTATGAAGGCACTTACATCGGCATGCTTGACCACAATTCGACTGTGATAAGCCGTGCTTTGGGTGGTGTTGCCCCTGTCGCAGGGATGAGTAAACAACTAACCCTAGCTCAAAAAACAGCTGAATAGGGCCAAGAGGATATCTCTGATGATCGCAAAACTCCTAAAGCTTCAGCCAAACAAAAACCTATCTTCTGAAGAAGCAAAGCGGGCTCCCCTTGCCATCGAAGGACTGTCGGTGTCGTACCACCACAAACCCGTTGTTTGGGATCTCTCTTTTGTCGCCCCAGAAGAAGGTCTTGTTGCTGTTGTTGGCCCCAATGGAGCAGGGAAGTCGACCTTCATCAAAGCGGCCCTTGGGCTCATTCCCAAATTGTCAGGCGAGATTACCGTTTACGGTAAACCTGTCAGCCAACAACGCAAGCTTATCGGTTACGTCCCCCAACGCGGAAGTGTTGACTGGGACTTCCCGGCTTCCGCACTTGATGTTGTTACAATGGGCCTTTATGGCAAAGTTGGCTGGCTTCGACCGATTAGAAAATCCCACAAGGAAGAAGCTTTATCCTATCTTGATAAAGTGGGCATGGCAGATTTTGCTGATCGCCAAATTGGGCAATTGTCTGGGGGGCAGCAACAGAGAGTCTTTCTCGCTCGCGCCCTCGCCCAAGATGCTTCTCTTTATTTTATGGATGAGCCATTCGTAGGTGTTGATGCCGCAACGGAACGCGCGATTATTAACGTTCTGAAAAAACTAAAGGATCAGGGCAAAACTGTTATTTGCGTCCATCACGATTTGCAATCTGCTCCTGATTATTTCGACCACGCGTTGATCCTCAACGTTCGCCCTGTAGCAAGCGGCCCGATGGCAGAGGCTTTCACATCGGAAAACTTGCAACGTGCGTATGGTGGCCGACTTGCCCCTTCAGAACTCTCGGGTCTTGTCGCGATGGCCAGCGAATAACCCCATCTCATAGCGGCAATCTCATATAG
Source organism: Kiloniella sp. (assembly GCF_965205715.1). Classification (GTDB taxonomy): domain Bacteria; phylum Pseudomonadota; class Alphaproteobacteria; order Kiloniellales; family Kiloniellaceae; genus Kiloniella. Next base: position 21,168 of record NZ_CBDBHW010000008.1, read on the forward strand.
CATATCTAGAAGGCGAGCCCGTGCTTCACGACCTCTTTGAAATTTTAAGCTTCCAAAGCGGCTACAATACCAATGTTGTTTTGTTGGGCTCTGGTTTGCTTGGCACCGCGGGTGGTGTTGTTGGTGTTTTTTCCCTTTTGAGAAAACGCGCCCTTATCAGTGACGCCATCAGTCACGCAACTTTGCCCGGTATTACACTGGGATTTTTGGTCGCTCTCGCCCTCACAGGAACGGGGAAAAGCCTGCCCTTTTTGATGATTGGCTCGACGCTCAGTGGTATTCTAGGCGTCCTCTTGGTCCAATGGATCAAAGATAACACAAGGCTTCCTGAGGATTCTGCCATTGGAACCGTTCTGAGTTCTTTTTTTGGACTCGGCGTCGTCCTGATGAGTTACATCCAAACGCTTAAAAGCGGCAGCCAAGCCGGTCTTGAAAGCTACCTCTTAGGCTCTACCGCCAGCATGTTACAAAGCGAAGCTGAAATGATCGCGTTTTCGGCTCTTGCCATTACCGTGTTGGCTGTCCTGTTCATGAAGGAATTTGGCCTCGTTTGTTTCGACCCAGACTATGCTGCGTCACGCGGTTGGGCCGTGAGTAAAATCGACCTTCTGATGATGGCGTTGCTTTTAGCTGTTGTTGTTATTGGGCTAAAAACCGTCGGCCTCATTCTGATCATCGCTTTAGTGATTATTCCTCCAGTCGCGGCAAGGTTCTGGACCGACCGTCTGGGCCTAATGGTTGCTATTTCTGCCTTCACCGGCGGCTTAAGCTGTTATCTCGGTGCGGCTCTATCAGCCTTAACCCCAGACCTTCCTTCCGGGGCAACAATTGTGCTGACAGCAACGTCGATCTTCACCCTATCTCTTCTCTTTGCCCCCAAACGCGGCATTGTCGCGGTTGCCTTACGCCAGTTTTCTTTCCGCTTAAAAATCACCCGGCGGCGCGCGTTACTTTCTTTGGATAAGGGGCAAGAAAACCTCTCTCTTCTTCCCCGCCTTCTTCTCAAAAGAGAAGGTGTTATCAAGAGCACTGGAGAGATAACGCCCTTAGGACAGAAAACGGTGTCTTACATGGCCCACGATCAAGCCCTATGGAACCAATACCTAAACGATTATCCCGAAGAAGCCTTTGCTCAGAATAAATGGTCGCTTGCCATGATTTCTGACGTGCTTTCTTTTGATTTAGTAAAAGAGCTCGAAAATTCGATCTCAGGTCAAAATACGGTTTCCAGTCAAAACGTAGTCTCTGGCTCCCTAAAGGATATCAGCTAATGGATTTGCCTCTCGCTGATTTCCTTCAGATCGACTTTCCTGCCCTCCTTGTCGCCTGTCTAGCCGGCTTGTGCTGTGGATTACCTGGGAATTTTCTCGTTCTTAGAAAACAAAGCCTGATCGGGGATGCCATGAGCCATGTGGTTCTTCCTGGGATCGTGGTCGGCTACCTTCTTTCGGGAACTCTGGACACAATCCCCATGCTTCTTGGGGCCTTGGGCGCCGCCCTTCTTTCGGCTTTATTGATTGAGCTCATTCGACGGCTTGGGAATGTCGAACCCGGTGCTGCTATGGGTGTTGTGTTCACCTCTATGTTCGCACTTGGTGTGCTTATTCTAGAGCAAACCGGGGCTTCTGGTGTTCACCTGGACGTAGAGCATGCTCTTTATGGAAATTTGGAATCCACGTTGTGGTTTGGCTTGAACGGCTGGTCTGACATTCTATCGGCAGATGGCTTTGAGCAAATGCCCGGCAGCATCCGTCGCTTAGGCATCGTTACGTTTGCCGTCTTCCTCATCATCGTTATCTTTTTCAAAGAGTTGAAGATTTCAACCTTTGATCCTGCAATGGCAACATCATTAGGCTTTAATGCGAAGTATATCAGCATTGGGCTGATAATTGTTACAGCGACTTCAGCTGTAGCAGCTTTTGATGCTGTCGGATCAATACTGGTAATTGCGATGTTTATCTGTCCAGCAGCTACGGCCAGGATGTGGACGGACCGCCTCAGCTCTCAGCTCATACTCTCAGCCGTATTTGCGGTCTTGTCCGGATCCCTTGGGTATCTCCTTGCTGCTTTTGGCCCATTTTTACTCGGGGCCAACTACGCCCTTAATGCTGCAGGAATGATCGCTGTGATCGCGTGTGTTCTCCAAGGTATTTCCATGGTATTCGCACCCAACCACGGAACCCTTGGGCGCTTTCTCAAGCAAAGAAAAGCAATGCAATCGCCAACAGCTAGTTGAGACTATTTATTCAATACGTTCTCACTTATTTAGTACATTCTCCAGGACATCCAGGGCTTTATTGGTCAATATATCAATGAGAACAACATCATCATCGACAATAACAAACTTACTGTTTTTACGCCGTGGTAGATTGCTTCTCAAGCTGTAGGGAAGATCCCGCTTCGCTAAACCAGGCGGCAATGAGCCATTTTCATCCAGTTGCTTTTGCAGCCCTGGAGGAAGACTTCCTTTTTTTGCGAGACCGGGAGGAAGACCTTTTTTCTTCCCCTTATTCTTTTTTGACTTCCCTGTAGAAAGATCACCTTTGCCAAAATAGCGATTGATTACGGTTTTTTCGATATCGCTGATGACACCCTCTAAAACGTCCGCTTGAGAATTTTGCGAAGCCTGAGCTTTCGTTACCAAGAGACCAGATGCAGCAATACCCAGGGTAAAGGCTAAAGCTACAGCCCCTAGATATCTATACATAAATGACGTCATCATCTCGCACCTTTTTATTGTTCAATTGGGACATTATAGGGAAAAAGAGGCAAAAATAGGATCCAGTATTTATACCTACATTCTTTGTTGGGCCTAAATTTGTTCTCCTGCGGCTGGCAATTTTCTCTCTGACAAAGGAGTACAACCAAAAAAGTTACGATAACATCTCGAAAAATGAGCCGAAGAGTTATATCCACAAGCCAAAGCGACTTCGATAATTCGCATCTTGGTTTGCATAATCAACTGGCGGCTTCGATAAAGCCTGAGTTCGCTATAATACCTTGCGGGTGATTTGTTAAACTGCTTACTGAACATGCGCTCTAACTGACGCCGTGATGACCCGGCAATCTTTGAGAGTTCTTCCAGCCCCAAAGGCTCTTCCAGATGATCTTCCATTATCTGTATGACCCTAAGCAAGCGTTGATCCTGGATAGAATATCGTGCCGAAAGGCCAAAATATTGGAACTCACGACGATCACGGATGCGTTCGTGGACAAATTGATCTGCAACCATTCTGGCCAGTTCAAAACCATGCAGGTCAGAGATAAAATTCAACATCATATCGAGCCCAGCAGTCCCACCGACACAGGTAAAGCCCTTAGAGCTTACTTCGAATAATTCGTTCGATGTTTCTATTTCTGGAAATGTTTCGTTGAAGGCAGAGAGGTATTCCCAATGAACAGCGCACTTTGAATTATCTATCAATCCCGCTTTTGCCAGATAATAAGAAGCCGTATAAAGAGCACCGATGACTTTGCCCTGACGACCAAGGGTCCGAAGCCAAGAAATCAGATTTTCTGGATCAAAAGCAGAAGTATTGTGACCACCACAGAGAATGATATTTTCAGGAACACCGGCCTGATTAAGATTTCCCAGAACCTCTAAACGTAATCCATTGGAGGCTTCGACATTTAACCCATCTAATGAATAGACGGGACAATCATATAATTCTTTTCTGGCAACTTTGTTGGCCACCCGTAAGGGTTCCATCGCAAAAGTAAAAGAATTCATCGAAAATCCAGGCAAAAGTAAAAACCCAACGCGCCGTGTTGATCCTTCTTTAGGTTCTGGAAACATCGTTTTCTCTATCGTTACATTATAGAACACTTACCATAACAAGCATGTCGCTTTTCAGCAAAAACGACAAACTTACTTCTAAATCGGCTTTGCATAACGATCAAGAGATCAAACAAAAAAAGGCTGCATCACAGCAGCCTTTTTTCTTAAACAGCTCTCTAATAGCTATTATTTTTTATTCTGGCTCCAGTACTCGACTGCAGCACCGACACCTTTACCCGGTTCGATATCCATGCCCATGTCGCGCATGACCATCTCGGCTCCACCAAGAGCGCTGAAGAGCATGCACTCATTCAAATCACCAAGATGTCCAATACGGAAGAGTTTCCCCGCAACCAGCGCCAGACCACCACCAAGAGACAGATTGTAATCGGTGTAAGCGCGTTTAACGATTTCCTGGCCATCGATATGATCAGGAACCATAACGCCTGTCACAGTGTCAGACTGCCATTCAGCTGTTTTAGCACAGGTTGTAAGACCCCATGCACTTACTGCGCGACGAACACCTTCAGCCAAACGCTTATGACGGCTCCAGACATTCTCCATACCTTCAGCAAGCAAGGTATCAACAGAAGCGCGAAGGCCACGAAGGAGTCCCATAGCAGGTGTATAAGGACCAAAACCCGTGCGGGTTTGATTAATCATCAATTTGAAATCGAAATAGAACCGGGGACAGGTTGCGGTTTCGCCAGCAGCAAGTGCTTTCTGGCTCACACCGACAATTCCAAGACCTGTCGGCAGCATAAAGCCCTTTTGAGAACCGGCAACAGCAAGATCTACACCCCAGGCATCCATTTCAAATTCAATGGCTCCGATAGAACTGATTCCATCAACATAGAGAAGCGCTGGGTGATTAGAGGCATCCATAGCCTGACGCACGCCCTTGATGTCAGATGTTACGCCTGTTGCGGTTTCGTTGTGACAAACCACAACCCCTTTGATCTCATGATTGCTATCAGCAGCCAGACGCTCAGCGATCGCTCCAACTGGTGCGCCTTCGCCCCAAGGAACATCAATATCTTCAACTTCAATACCCAATGCGCGGCATGAATCAATCCATAGGCTTGAGAACTGACCAAAACGAGCGGTCAGAATTTTATCCCCCGGGGACAAAGTATTGGTAATTGCGGCTTCCCATCCGCCTGTACCAGAAGAAGGGAAAACCACGACTTCCCCCTTTTCGGTACGGAAGACTTTTTTGAGATCTTCAAATAGGGGCACCATGAAATCAGGCGCAGAAGCTGCCCGGTGATCTTCAGTATTGATGTCCATTGCCAAACGAATGTGCTCGGGCATATTCGTTGGTCCAGGTATGAAAAGCGAATTGCGGCCAGCCATGGATAAAATCCCTCATTAATGACTAATAATATTTAGGGAGAGATTAGGCCTTAGCGCATTTATCAAAAAGCTCGAAATAGGATCAGGAATTGTGCCGTATACGCAAAAGTGGCCTAAATCGTCTTTGCTCACCCAAGACTTTAATAGGCATTTAACCGACATTTAATGGGCGTTTAACTGGCTACAACTTCGCTTGTTGCATAATAATCTCGACTTTTTTCCGTCGCTGCTCGGAGCACATTTCGTAAGTCAGCCGGGGATATTGGCTTTGAGAGATAATCATCCATCCCCGCAGCCAAATAATTTTCTCGATCACCTTCCATTGCATTGGCAGTAAGTGCCACGATGAAAACACTGGCTGAATCCAGCTCCATACCTCTGATTTTTTCTGTGGCTTCTATCCCGTCCATCTCCGGCATTTGAATATCCATGAAAATCAGATCATAACTTCGGTTTTGTACGGCCTTTACGGCTTCCAGACCATTGGTCACCAAATCAACATCATGCCCTGCTTTACTGAGCATTGTACTCAAGACAAAGCGATTGATTTCATTGTCCTCAACAACCAAAACACGCAATGAAGGCTGGCTCGGCTCTGGCTGCAATATGACATTTAAATTTTCTTCCTTTTGTTCCACAACAGCTTCGCGTTGCCCCCGAGCACACGGTAAAATAAGAGAAAAACGGCTCCCCTGCCCTTCATTGCTCTCGACAATAATGTCTCCCCCCATAAGTTTGGCGAGCTCTTTACAAATTGCCAAACCAAGTCCTGTACCACCGAAACGTCGCGCGTGTTGAGCATGACCCTGGGTGAACTTATCAAACAGCCGCGAAACTTCCTCTTGGGCGATACCGGGCCCAGAATCGTGCACTGACAGCATCAAGTCTATGCGACCATCGTCCCTTGGCTCATAAGACACCGCAATCTTGACGCCGCCCTCTTCTGTATAATTTATCGCGTTACTAACCAAATTATACAGAATCTGCCTCAACCGAAGAGGATCAGCGTGAAGCAGTCTTGGCATGTCATCTGCTATCACAAACTCTAAATTCAAAGACTTGCTTGCTGCCCGTGGCTTCCACAAAGTGTAAGCAGCCTTCACCAAGGCAAGGAAGTCAAAATCACGCTCTTCCACCTTAAGCAGCTTTGCCTCTATTTTGGAAATATCCAGAATATCATTCAGCAGCCCCATCAAAATACTGCCTGATTCGCGGATGATCTCTAACTGATCTCTCAGCCGAGAATCAGGCTCTTCCGCCAATAACACATGTGTCATTCCTAAGATCCCGTTCATCGGGGTCCGAATTTCATGGCTCATAGTCGCCAAAAATTCACTCATGGCGAGATTGGCGCGCTCAGCAACATCCTTTGACCCCTGAATGGTCTGCATTTGCCGGAACATGAGGAAGAACATGAGGGCAAGAACACCAAAAAGCAGTATGATGGATACCAACACCCACCCATATAACTGAGCGACTTTCGCACGGCCTTTATAGTTATTTTGGTTGAGGACTTTACGGCTATCAGAGATAAAATTTCTGATGACACTATCAAACGACCCCAATTCTCTAATCATTGTTGCGATATATCGGTCAGTGGGGATATCTGTATTTTTTGAAAATTGGCCTAATCGCAATGTAAGATTATCAAGCCGCCTTATTCCATTATTAAAGAACGCTTCATTTTCCAGAATTCTGCGGGTCGTGCCTTTTTTGATGGCTTCGACTTTAGTCACAAACACATCATAACGATTGCTAATCGTGTCTCGAATACCTTCGGTTTTCGGATCTGCCTCATGAAGGCTATTCAATAGTCGGTAATATTCCGATTGAACACTATACACATCCCATCCGGTATTTTGATAACCGGACCGTTCAAATTCTCTTAGTGAGAATACAGACGTAATCAATAACCCACCCGCAATAGATGCTAAAAGCAAAGACATTGCCAAAGCAAAAGCTACTCTCCGCTCGATAACACCATACCTGCGCATTCATTAAACCCCGTTCACAAAAACATCCATCATTGAGCACTCACGAGATGGTGACGTAATCAAAATAACACGGTTACAGGGAAATTTTCGTAGAAAAAGTAACTAAAGTTGAAATTTTATCAATAAAAGGAATATCATTACAGGTAAGAGATAATAAAAATTGAGAGGGCAACAAGGGTATAAATTAGTTAAGCAACCACTTGCAAAGACGCTTTACCCAGCTCAATATGAAGACCTTCCTCACATCCCATCTCTTCCGATAATTATTCACCTGGTAATACTCAAATGTCATTAGAAACTTGGTTACTTTTTGTTGCCATCAGTTTAGCGCCGGCAATAAGCCCTGGCCCTGGCGTATTCTTAGCTCTTTCCAACACCATACGCTATGGCGGCAAAGCGACAATTTGGTCTGCAACAGGTAATGCGGTTGGATTAATGATACTAGGCTTGGCGACAGCAATTGGGTTGGGCGCTTTGATGGTTACGTCTGCTATCGCCTTTACCATATTGAAATTCATTGGCGCAGGTTATCTGATATGGCTTGGAATCAAAACCTGGCGGGATAAAAGCAGTATGGGCTCAAATGACAGGGGTGTCGTTTCACCAAATAAATTTAAACTCTTTTCCACGGCTTTATTCGTATCAGTGACAAACCCAAAGGCTATCGTTGTCATAATCGCGCTTTTCCCTCCGTTTATGTCTTCAGAAGGAAGTCCCGTCCTACAAGCTATAATTCTTTCGGTAACTTACGCGGCTCTTTGTTTTCTCAATCATTTAATAATCGCTGTAATGGGCGGACGTTTAAGAGGCTTTATGAGCGACATTAAACGCATTCGTATTGTACGGCGGGTACTCGGCGCTACTTTTATGGGTTTTGGCGCTCTATTGGCTACGGCACAGCGTTAATACCAAGCCGCACATACGGTCCAGAAAAGGATCATGATTTATGCGCTTGGTATAAAGTTTTCTACCACCCCATTCTATCGGCGAAATCATGCCAGCGGATCATCATTGGCATAAACCAGGGTGTGCCGTTATAAAAAGGCTTGCTATCGAATGACAAGTCATCCAGTTCGGTGTGACCATCTGGATCCCCGAGAACTTTAAGCGCTGTTTTTCGCCCAAAATAGACCGCGCGCCCAACACCCGATCCACAATACCCCATCGCATAGTGGACACCTTCCACCTTACCAACATGTGGTGCATGATCAAACGTATAGGCGACAACGCCTGACCAGCCATACTCCACCTTCGTGGTTTCAAGCTGCGGATATATCCGGCGCATCGCAGAACCTAGATGATTCACGTATTCCTTTGGATTTTCTTTAAGGCTTCCGGCTCTCCCCCCAAAGACCATTCTTTTTCCATCAGGAGATGGGCGATAATAAAAGACCAGCCGATGCGTGTCGCCATGCCCGCGAAGATTTGGAGAGAGCTCCCGGACTTTATCTTCGGACAATTCTTCAGTTGAAATCACAGCAGAACGGATTGGTATCAGTCGCCGGCTAAACCACTTAAGGTGCTTTGGCGTATATCCGTTGGTCGCAACAATCACATTTTTGGCCTGAACAACCGAAGTTTCAGTTCGAACTTCCAGCTGCCCTTCAGCACCAGAAATATCGAGAACACTCTGACCTCCATAAATACTGGCACCAGCGTCTGTCGCTTTTTTCAATAAGGCCTGAACCAATAGAGCCGGTTGAAGAGTTCCGTCCTCTTCGTATATCGCACCACCATGGTAGAGGTCAGATCCAATTTCCCGATGCTGATCAGCTTTGGTCACCATGTGGGTTTTCAGGCCAAGTTCTTTTTGCATCGTTTCAACTTGGCGCGCGAGGCTATCGTAATGTTTGGGATGTGCCGCCCCTCGAAAACGACCGCGCATGTTGAGCTCACAATCGATCCCTTCTTCCTTGATAAAGGAAACCAATGAGCGCATGCAATCCAGGCTCTCACGCATTATCGCTTTGGCTTTATCTTTCCCATAGGCTTGTTCAAGCCCCTTAAGACCGAGCTTATGAAAGCTGGGGCCAAGCAGCCCCCCATTTCGAGAAGAGCACCCCCAACCCGGCCTTTCAGCCTCCAAAACAACAACATTACGTCCCGCCCGGGCGAGAGTAACCGCGGCGGACAGCCCGGTATAACCTGCGCCGACAACGATAACGTCTGCCTTATTCGGTGGCATCGTTTCTTGTGAAAAACGATCGGGTTCAAAGCGTGAATCCGCCCACCAGTAAGGACGGTGTGTGAATGCTTGCGGTCCAGTCATGGCCATACTCTATTTTCTGGGGAAGTTTGCGAAGAGACTCGTATATTTTATGCAATATTTAGTATGCTGCCATGACCGGCGAATAATAGGAAGCGAGAATTCTCTTCAAACGTAAGTTATTTTTGCAAACCGATTTAGTTACCTTTTATCAAGGGGAATTTCCGTTGTTTCTTTGATCTTCTCCATCGAGAAATAAGACGTAACGTCGTGCAGGGGAGCGGTTCGAATAATTTTCTTATAAACCCGATCATAGTCTTCAATACTGGCGACAAGAATTTTCAAAAGATAATCTACATTTCCATTGAGACGATGGAATTCCACAACCTCATCTATTTTACTCACCCCTTCAGAAAATTTTTCCAGCCAACCATCACCGTGTTGCGCAGTCCTAATTTCTACAAAGACCGTCAGCCCTTTATCGACCATCGCGGGGTCAACCAGAGCAACCTGCTTTTTAATGACACCGTTTTCCTGAAGTAATTTGATGCGGCGCCAGCAGGCATTTGTCGACAGGTTAACAATTTCAGCTATCTCTGAAGCTGCCGGCTCTTCTCCGCTTTGTTGAGTAGAAAAAGATGCCGACCGCCAAGTAACCTGTTGATATGTATGGTTTCTGATAACTTTACATAGAGCAGGTATATGACAATCAACATCTCGCAGCATATTTTAGGCCTCAAAGGGCAACGTGTAAATGAAATTAAACTGGATGACGGCGGTGTTAAGATTGTCATTCACTGCAGCCGAGACGCGCGTAGGAGGGCTATAGACCCTGCTACAGGCCAGAAGGGAAGCATCAACCAGCATGTCCGCCGACAAGTAAACGACATCCCCCTTTTTGGGTATCCTTGTGTGGTCGAGATTGAGCTGGCGCAGGTTTATATTAACAAGGGCGAACGCCGCATTGAGGGGTGTGATTTTGTTGATAAAGGGTGCCGTTTCACTCACCGATTTTGCCGACTGATCAGTGGATTATGTCGGCATATGTCTATTCAAGCGGTTTCCAGACATTTGGATATACGATGGGAAACGGTCAAGAATATCGACAGGGCATACCTTATTGAAACTCTCCCTACGCTTGATCCTGCAGAGCTAACTGGCTTGGAATATATTGGTGTAGATGAAGTTGCCCGGGCGAAAGGTCATGACTACATGACGGTGGTCTACGATATGGTTGGCGGTCATCTGATCTGGGTTGAAGCAGGCCGAACTGCCGAGGTTTTTTCAAGGTTTTTGAAACAACTGCAACCAGATACAGCCTGCAAAATAAAGGCCGTAGCGATGGATATGGGGCCTGCCTACCAAAAGGCTGTCAGAGAGTCCTTGCCGTTGGCCGACATAGTATTTGACCGTTTCCACGTCATGAAAAACTACAGCAAAGCTATCCATAATCAGCGTCGACTTGAGTTCAGAAAGGCCGATCCAAGTGGTAAAGAGTTGATGAAAGGGACACATTATCTGTTGCTCAAAAATGCGGATAAGTTGAGTGAAAAACAAAGTGACAAGCTGCAAAGGTTGCTGGAGAGCAATAGCAACCTGAATGCACTTTACGTCTTGAAAGAACAGCTTCAGCTGCTGTGGAGTGCCGCTTCATTTGAGGCGATGGCGGAGCAACTGGAACGTTGGTGCCTGATAGCAGATCAGTCACAGATGCTCTATCTAAAAAAGTTCGCGAAATCCCTACGGAAACATTGTGTGGGCATCTGCAACTACGCCAAACACAAGCTCACAAGCGCCAGGATAGAGGCTGGTAATGTCAGTATAGGAATGATCCGTAAGCGAGCCAGAGGCATCAAGGATACCGAATACTTCAAACTCAAAATTAGACAATCATCCATTCCAGATAATCAATCTATGCTCTATTTGAAATCCTAAATCTACTCAACAAAGCGGAGAAGTGCCAAGCTGCCCTACTCGAATCACGCTGCAGCTCCTTTAAAATCCGCAAATCAATCTCATCCAACTTCATTTTCAAACTTTCTTGTGAAAATTTCACAACATTTAAGGAAATTAGCCTGAAGAATGAGAAAAATTATCCATCTCGTCAATATACATTAAGAAAACAAACAACAAACAAACTAAAAAAGACTTGGTGAATTTTATGAAAAAACTATTGGATAGCCTCTTTACCGACCACCCACAGTCCGTGAATGAAACTTATTTTGAACACATGGGGCAGGCGCTCTATTTTTCATTTAATATGGGTATCGGGTTTTTCGTGTGTCTCTGTCATGCCTTTATTCCTGGCGCTTTTGAAAAAACCGGCAGTCAGATGGTGACAAAGCTTTATGACCGTATGGTTCAAAACCGTATGCGCAACCAAGCGAAACAAAACATTTCTCTGGATAATACAGAGGTCAAAAACGCATCTTAATATAGAGTGCGATAAACAAGACTATTACAAAGGGCCTCTTCTTTAGTTTATAGAAAGCCCTTTATTAGATTTTCTTATTATCAGACATTCCTGCAATTTGTTCGTAGATAATTACTATGATCAATGCTAATGCAATCCCTACCTTATGAATGTCGAACTGAACACGTCATGCCTATACTAATCTTCGGTGCAGAGAAATATTCCCAATTCAGAACGCTGATGCCCGGGATAATTCTCTCAGTGGTCCTCGCCTTTGCAGCGACTTTTATTTCTGATCATCACGGTGGCCCCACACTTCTCTACGCACTTTTATTTGGAATGAGCCTCAACTCTCTGATCGAGGGATCATCTGCCAAGCCTGGAATCGAGTTTACTGGCAGAACCGTTCTCAGGATCGGCGTTGCTTTGCTAGGTGCCAGGATTGGCCTCGACCAAATCTCTCAGCTCGGCCTAAACTCAACCCTCATCCTTGTACTCGCTGTCATTGTAACCATTATTTCTGGTGTCTTGTTAGCCCGCCTGTTTGGTTTTGATAAACGTTTTGGACTTTTAACGGGCGGATCTACAGCGATTTGTGGTGCATCAGCAGCTCTTGCGATATCTGCTGCCATGCCCCCATCTGAAAACAGGGAGCGGACAACCCTTTTTGCTGTCGTTGCGGTCACAACGCTTAGCACCATGGCCATGATTCTCTACCCGCCATTTGCACTGTGGCTAAACATGAGCCCTGAAGAGTCCGGCTTCTTTATCGGCGGAACGATCCACGATGTCGCTCAGGTCGTAGGGGCAGGCTATTCCATCTCTCCTGAAGCAGGAGATTCTGCAACTGTCGCCAAACTATTCCGGGTCGCTTTGCTGGTTCCAATAACGCTGTTTGTAACCACTATCTTCAAGCAGACCAGCCAGAACAAAGTGAAAGCTTACCTGCCCCCACTCTTTTTGATCGGCTTTATCGCGTTTACCGGCCTGAGTTCTACAGGCCTTCTATCAGAGCAGATTATTTACCAACTCTCCGAGCTTTCAAGGTGGTGTCTGGTAACCGCGATCGCAGCCGTCGGCCTCAAGACGTCCCTTCGCGATGTACTACAGGTTGGGCACCAAGCGCTTATTTTGGTGGTGGTAGAAACCCTCATAATCGCTGGGATTATCGTCGCGAGTATATTCTTAATGCGGTGATATGCGCTAATACTAAATACTTCTATTATGAATGCAGCTATTGAGAAGAGTTTTTGGGTTGATTTGAAAAGTACCAGTCATCATCAATCCTATGAACTCTCTCATAGCCCAGGGTAAATAACATCTCTGTCAATTCCTGAGAACCATTGATAATTTCTATCTGCAACAGACAGGTATTATCTCTCAAGGTACGCGTCATCCCCTTTAAGGCAATTTTTTCATACCCTTCAACATCAATTTTTATAAGCAGTTCTTTGCCAGTATAGCTCAGAACGTCATCTATCGGTTTTTGTTCAACTGTAATTGAACGGTATTCCTTTGAATTTTTCTCAGAATGTATAAGTGAATAATCCTCACTGCTTTCAGCGACAAAAGAATGGCCTGTACTATTTCCAGACGCCATCCTGAAAGTAATAGATCCTGCAACATCACCGACGGCGTGGGGATGAACAGTCACATCATCGAGAAGAGAGTTCATGCGAATATGCCCCTGCAGATGGCTTAAATTCCTGGGATCACATTCAAAACTATGAACGATCGGAATAACTTTATTTGCGCCAAGGATACAGGAATACAATCCAAAATTGGCCCCGATATCAAGGAATGCATCGAAATCATGTGTCCGCGCTTGATTCAACATATAAGTCAAATGCAGATTTTCATATCCACCTTCTATCCACATACGCCTGTCAATATAATTTGAAGGCTGCATTACAAATTCAGCACCAAAAAAACGAACAACCTTCCACTTCGTACGGCTGAAATGTTTATAGTAAAATCGATGGAGGCTCGTATTTAATCTTTGAAGCATCGTTATGTATTCGTCGAAAGTGGTTGGACATTAATACGTTTAATACCTATTGAAATATAACAAGTAAATCAACATTCAATGGCTCACCTCAACAGATGTAGGCCAACGGAAGGAAAAGCTCATTTTCCCTTCCGTTCTCATTGTCATCCATCCTACTCTGACAATGCAGCAATAATCCGCACCCAGGAACGAATTCCTCTGCGGTAACTTTTCAGGTCGTATTTTTCGTTCGGGCTATGAATACGATCATCTTCGAGGGCAAAGCCCACCAAAAGCGTTTCCATATCAAGTACCCGGCGGAACTCTGTTGTGATCGGAATGGAACCACCAGAGCCCATCAATGCAGCTTCTTTATTCCACTCATCAGATAAGGCTTTGATAACTTTTTGAGTTTCCGGCATGTCCGTATCAACGATCAACGGCCCGAATTCCCCACCAACACTTTCATATTCAACGCTACAGTCAGCAGGCAACCGCGCTTCAACAAAGGCACGGAAGGCTTCCCGGATTTTTCCAGGCTCTTGCGTTCCCACGAGACGGAAAGTGAGCTTAGCGTTGGCTTCCGCAGGAATTACCGTTTTTGATCCCAAGCCATTATAGCCGCCCCAAATACCGTTAACTTCACAGGTCGGACGCGACGTAATTTGTTCGAGCACAGAATAGCCTTCTTCACCAGCAGGAACGGAGAGACCTATTTCCTTGAGATATTCCTCCCCGTCAAACCCGAGACCATCCCACTGTTTTTTAATGTCAGCAGGAAGTTCTTCGACGCCATCATAAAATCCAGGAATTTGTACCCGCCCCCTGTCATCACGCAGATCGGCAATTATTTCCGAAAGAACATGCAATGGGTTACGCGCTGCAGAGCCATAGGCACCGGAGTGCAGGTCTCTGTCAGCAGCCTTGATCACAAGGTTTTCTTTCATCATGCCGCGAATACGGACGGTAATCGCCGGTGTTTCCCGATCCCACATGGTCGTATCACAAACCAGCGCCAGATCGGCCTTTAACTCATCCTTGTTCTCAGCCAAGAAGGCATCGAGGCTCGGGCTCCCGGTTTCTTCTTCACCCTCAAAAATAATAGAGGTATTCAAAGGGAGCTTACCCGTAACCGCCCGCCAAGCTCTGCAAGCTTCGAGAAATGTGAGAAGTTGCCCCTTATCGTCAGACGTACCGCGCCCCGTCAGCTGTTTTGATCCGTCGGGCATTTCTGCAATAAAGGGCTCAAACGGAGGATTTTCCCACAACTCAAGTGGATCAACAGGCTGGACATCATAATGGCCATAGAACAGGACGTGCGGGCCTTCGGGCTGATCAGGAGTATGAGCGACGACCATTGGATGACCGGGTGTAGAACGAACCGAGGCCGTAAATTTCAGCTCATTCAATTCACGCTCGAGCCATTCAGCAGCTTTTTGACATTCTGCCTTATATGCTGGGTCCGTCGAAATACTTTCAATGCGAACAAGGTCAAATAACCGTTCAATACTCTCTTCTAGATGATCGTCAACGTGGGACAGTACCTGTTCCAGAGCGCTCATTATATTGCTCCCCGTGTGTTTGTTGGCTCTTCTCCGCTTTGTTGAGTAGAAAAAGATGCCGACCGCCAAGTAACCTGTTGATATGTATGGTTTCTGATAACTTTACATAGAGCAGGTATATGACAATCAACATCTCGCAGCATATTTTAGGCCTCAAAGGGCAACGTGTAAATGAAATTAAACTGGATGACGGCGGTGTTAAGATTGTCATTCACTGCAGCCGAGACGCGCGTAGGAGGGCTATAGACCCTGCTACAGGCCAGAAGGGAAGCATCAACCAGCATGTCCGCCGACAAGTAAACGACATCCCCCTTTTTGGGTATCCTTGTGTGGTCGAGATTGAGCTGGCGCAGGTTTATATTAACAAGGGCGAACGCCGCATTGAGGGGTGTGATTTTGTTGATAAAGGGTGCCGTTTCACTCACCGATTTTGCCGACTGATCAGTGGATTATGTCGGCATATGTCTATTCAAGCGGTTTCCAGACATTTGGATATACGATGGGAAACGGTCAAGAATATCGACAGGGCATACCTTATTGAAACTCTCCCTACGCTTGATCCTGCAGAGCTAACTGGCTTGGAATATATTGGTGTAGATGAAGTTGCCCGGGCGAAAGGTCATGACTACATGACGGTGGTCTACGATATGGTTGGCGGTCATCTGATCTGGGTTGAAGCAGGCCGAACTGCCGAGGTTTTTTCAAGGTTTTTGAAACAACTGCAACCAGATACAGCCTGCAAAATAAAGGCCGTAGCGATGGATATGGGGCCTGCCTACCAAAAGGCTGTCAGAGAGTCCTTGCCGTTGGCCGACATAGTATTTGACCGTTTCCACGTCATGAAAAACTACAGCAAAGCTATCCATAATCAGCGTCGACTTGAGTTCAGAAAGGCCGATCCAAGTGGTAAAGAGTTGATGAAAGGGACGCATTATCTGTTGCTCAAAAATGCGGATAAGTTGAGTGAAAAACAAAGTGACAAGCTGCAAAGGTTGCTGGAGAGCAATAGCAACCTGAATGCACTTTACGTCTTGAAAGAACAGCTTCAGCTGCTGTGGAGTGCCGCTTCATTTGAGGCGATGGCGGAGCAACTGGAACGTTGGTGCCTGATAGCAGATCAGTCACAGATGCTCTATCTAAAAAAGTTCGCGAAATCCCTACGGAAACATTGTGTGGGCATCTGCAACTACGCCAAACACAAGCTCACAAGCGCCAGGATAGAGGCTGGTAATGTCAGTATAGGAATGATCCGTAAGCGAGCCAGAGGCATCAAGGATACCGAATACTTCAAACTCAAAATTAGACAATCATCCATTCCAGATAATCAATCTATGCTCTATTTGAAATCCTAAATCTACTCAACAAAGCGGAGAAGAGCCTGTTTGTTATTCTTTAATTATGCCTTTGCAATGCAAAGCGCTGATCTAACTCTCAAACAGGTTCTTGACTGTATTTACCATGAGAATAATGCAGACCAACAGGATGTAATTACCCAAGCACGCTATCAGAACCTAACTCGACTAGGCAAGTTTTGTTTACCTAATTTCCATAAAACTCGAAAAGATAAAAAAGACTCTTTGTTTATCGCTTTTTATCTGGGACTTTTTACTCCGTTAGTGCTTCACTGGAACAAAATCTACAATTGCCCTCACACACAGAGATTTCCATGACTGATAAACCACTTTCTTCCTTGGCCCTAGGTATTCTTGGAGTTGGATATTTTGCCTCTTACTTTGTTGCAGGCCTGCGTAAAGGCGGCTTTGAAGGCAAAATCCTGCTCTCCCCCAGAAATACTGAAACAGCAAACAAGCTGGCCCAAACTCACAATTGCGCCATAGCCGATAGCAATCAGGAAGTCATAGACCAATCAGACATCGCCTTGCTCTCAGTCAGACCCGAACATCTGCAAGCTCTTCTCTCTGGCCTCATATTCAGAGCCGATCAGATCGTAATTTCTGCGATTGCGGGCATCAGCCTGGAAAGTCATCACAAAGCAGGGAAACTACCCGAAAACCTTATCCGCATGATACCCGTATGTTGCATTGAAGCAGGAGAAGGCGTTGTCCCAATATATCCAGCCAATGAGATTGTCGAAAACCTGGCGAGATATGCAGGCGCTCCCGTCGTTTTTAACAGTGAAGATGAGTTCGATCTTTCGCTCGCAGCATCTTGCATGAACGGGTGGCTCTATGAGTTTTTTGGCAGCATGTCTCAATGGCTCGAAAACAAAGGCCTGCCACCCCAAACAGCACGCGACCTGGTACTTCATAATGTCCGCGGAGCCACTGGCTATGCGCTCTTAAAAGAAACCGAAGACCTCACCTCTATTACCAACGCCATCGCCACAGAGGGAACTTATACCCTGAAAGGCCTGGATGTCCTAAAAGCTCAGCAAGGGATAACCGCATGGGACAAAGCCCTCGATGAGGTCCATACGAACTTAGTAAAAAACAACTAGGTTCCTAATTTCAGGAGATCACAATTCTCTGAATTGGCCGTGATCAGGCTTGCCCTTAGGGTAATCACATCAAATGATTACCTTGTTGGATTAATTCTTACATGAAACATCTTGCTACTGCTTTATCTCTTCTAGGCATGGTCACTCTCCCTCTACTCCTACAAGGAACAGCAGGCGCCGCTTCTCAATGCCGAGAAAACGGTCGTTGTGAATTAGAAGGCCGGACCTATCAGGTTAAGACGCCCGTAAATTGGGATGGAGAATCCCTTCTCCCAGTACTCATCCATTTTCACGGCTGGGGACGAACCGGTCGTAATGTGTTGAATAATCCTCGTGTAACCAGCGCCACAGAAAACAACGGATTTTTACTGGTTGCTCCGGATGGACTTGGCAAAAGTTGGGATTTTTGGGGCAACTCTTCACGCGACACCCCATTCGTGCTATCTGTCATGAAAGACCTTCCCCAAAAATGGCCCATCGATAGCAGTCAAATTTACGTTTCGGGATTTTCATATGGTGGGGCCATGGCCTGGCGCTTAGCCTGTGAAAGTGGAGAACAACTCGCAGGTATATTACCCATTGCAGGCACTCTTTGGCAGCAAGATAGTATCAACTGCAAAGGGGGCCCCGTTAACGTCACTCAAGTTCATGGATTAAAGGACAACGTGATGCGCCTCCCCCGAGGAGACGGCAATAACCCCCTAAAAGGAATCGAACTCTGGCGGCGCACCAACAACTGTAAGGCAGAACCAGATCTTGTTGAAAAACTCAATATCTTCACCTGCCACCGCTGGACCAGTTGTAACAGTGGTAAAAATACATCTATCTGCCTACACAATTATGGCCATATGATCCCAAAAGGTTGGCTGGATCTAGTTTTGGCTGAAGCGGTTAAAAATTAAGTAAACTAATCCGCATCAAATTCACACATTCATTACTCTCCTCTAAATTATAAACAACCGTGCATTTTTCTACCCGACTGTTTATAGATGAAGTTCAGCAAGATATTTCATGGAACAGGACCCTTTATGTGTGGCATCGCAGGTTTTATTGACTGCAAGTCAACTGATATCGAAAAGCGACAAAACATAGCTCACTCTATGGGAGAGGCTATGTATCGGCGCGGCCCTGATGGGGGCGATATCTGGGTGTCCGCTGATCATGGCATTGCCTTTTCGCATCGAAGACTATCCATAATCGATCTGTCGAGTGCAGGGCAACAGCCCATGACGTCATCCTGTGGTCGTTTTGTACTGGTTTACAATGGCGAAATTTATAACGCAGCGGACCTTCGACCCAAGATTGTCGCTCATAAAGGCACAAATTTTAAGGGCCATTCGGACACAGAAGTTCTCCTCGAAGCAATCGCCACATGGGGGCTGGAAGAGACACTAGAACAACTCATTGGTATGTTCGTTTTTGCGCTATGGGACAAACGGGAAAAACGTTTAATTTTATGTCGTGACCGCTTGGGTATAAAGCCTCTTTATTGGAGTTATAACAAAGGATCTTTGATTTTTGGCTCAATCCTCAAAGCCCTGAAAATTCATCCCAACTGCCCAAGCCAAATTGACCACGATGCCGTCGCTTCTTATCTGCGTTTCAACTATATTCCAGCACCACAATCAATATACAAAGGTGTAAATAAGCTTCTTCCCGGCCAAATTCTTACCTTTGACCTAGAAGGCGACAGAACACCAAAACTTTCAACGTACTGGAATCTCGAAGAAGCCGTATCAAAGGGCCAACAAACTCCATTTTCTGGCAACGACCAAGACGCAATAGCCGCCCTTGAAAATTTACTCGAGGACGCTGTTGGCAAGCGCATGATATCCGACGTTCCCTTTGGAGCATTTCTTTCTGGCGGCATTGATTCCAGCACCGTAGCCGCCCTGATGCAAAAACAGTCATCCTCGCCCGTAAAGACATTTTCCATTGGTTTTGAGGATCAAGGTTATAACGAAGCACAACACGCAGCTGAAGTCGCCAAACACCTCGGAACCGATCACACCGAGCTCTACGTCACACCGAGTGAAGCAAGAGAAGTCATCCCTCACCTGCCGGACATTTATGATGAACCTTTTGCGGACTCCTCACAGATACCGACCTATCTCGTTTCAAAATTAACACGAGAACACGTTACCGTTGCTCTCTCAGGCGACGGAGGAGACGAGCTTTTTGGTGGTTACAGACGCCATATCACAGCCCATCAGTATGGGGATAAAATTAACAACATCCCCAGAATTTTTCGCAACCTGAGCTCCTGCGCGATTAGAAGCTTGTCACCTCAATCTTGGAATAAGGTTTTTCAACTCGTCCCAGCCTCACGCAGGCCCAGCCACCCTGGTGATACGCTCTATAAACTCGCGAGCGTATTGGGGGAAGATTCAGATGGCTACTACCGGACACTTGTAAGTAACTGGCAAGACCCCAACAACTTGATGCTCAGGGGCCGCGAACAGAAGGGGGAGATCTGGAACCAGAAGCTGACGAATTCAATCCCCAACCCAGTTGATCGGATGCAATACCTCGACACAGTTACCTATTTGCCAGATGACATTCTTACCAAAGTAGATCGCGCTTCAATGGCAGCTTCGCTGGAAGCCAGGGTTCCAATTCTAGACCACCGTATTGTCGAATTTTCCTGGTCTTTACCTCAGCACATGAAAATACGTGATGGTCAGGGTAAGTGGCTCCTAAGGAATGTTCTGCACAAACATGTCCCTAAACAGCTGATCGACAGACCCAAAATGGGTTTTGGTGTCCCAATCGACAACTGGTTACGCGGGCCCCTCAAAGAATGGACACATAGCCTTCTCTCTGAACACGCACTTAAAGAGCAAGGCCTTCTTGAGCATAATACTATTCAGCGAAAGCTTAACGAGCACATGTCAGGTACCCGAAATTGGCAGCACCAGATATGGAATGTATTGATGCTGCAATCCTGGTTGGAAAAGAACTAAGTTTTCTGTTTTTTGGCTTTAAGAATTAATCCTGTAATAACTCTTATACCAGTCGACAAAATGGCCAATACCTTCTTCGATCGTGACAGAAGGTGCATAACCCGTGATTTCGGTTAGTTCACTGACATCAGCCCAGGTCGCAGGCACGTCCCCGTCCTGCATAGGAAGCATATTGTATTCAGCCTTCATACCTAGTTTGTTTTCGAGAACTTCGATATAGCGCATAAGCTTTTCACAGCGCGAATTTCCAATATTCACAACACGGAACGGAGCCACGCCGCTGGTATTCGGATTTGGATTATCCGCATCCCAACTCGTATCAATACTTGGAGGCACATCAGCCAACCTGCTGATACCCTGAACAATGTCTTTCACGTAAGTGAAATCTCGCTTCATATCACCATTGTTAAAGACGTTGATCGGTTTGCCCGCCAGAATATCCTTTGTGAACATAAACAAGGCCATATCAGGCCGCCCCCAAGGGCCGTAAACTGTGAAAAACCGCATCCCAGTACTCGGAAAACCAAATAGGTGAGAATAGGTATGCGCCATTAACTCGTTGGATTTTTTTGTTGCCGCATAAAGCGTAAGCGGATGCTCGGCACTTTCAGAAACCTTGAAAGGCATCGATGTATTCGCCCCATAAGCTGAGCTGGTAGATGCATAGACCAGATGCTCAACAGGATAATGACGGCAGGCCTCAAGAATATTCAAAAACCCATCTACGTTAGAGCGAAGATAAGCCCGCGGATTTTCCAAACTGTATCGAACACCAGCCTGAGCCGCCAAATTCACACAGATATCAGGCCGATGTTCTTTAAAAACCGCCTCGACAGCATCCCAATCAGCAAGATCTACCCGCTTTTCAACAAAACCCTCGAACGTCTTCAGATTGGCTAAACGTGCTTCTTTAAGTGAAACCTCGTAATAATCACTGACGATATCGATACCGATAACCTGATGCCCTTGGGTTAAGAGAAGGTCAGCAAGGTGATACCCAATAAAACCAGCGGTGCCAGTGATTACATAAGTTTTTTTAGCCATAAAATTGAAGTGTCCTAGATGGGGGCAAAGTCAGATATTTTCTATAGTAATTCTTAACATTAAAGTTCTACCCCAAACAACCTGCCGGAGATTTAATATCAGCTTACTTACTTGATATGCGTAAAAAGTATAAAAGGGAGGTCAACCATCATTCATAGAGTGACGTTCACAGCATGAATGATGGTTGACCTCCCCACCAATACACAGTAGATTATGCCAAAATATCCATAGGGACATCACGTACTATGCCATCAAAATCGGGCATCGAAACAGATCTAGAATTTCTTCAATCCCTTGAAGAGGGTGAAGTCATGTCCCAAATGACGCTATCCAAGCGAATTGGTGTTTCAATCGGCTTTACAAACTCGCTTCTAAAGCGCGCTATTCACAAAGGTTATGTGAAAGCTAAATCGGCACCCTATAAGAGATATGCCTACTACCTTACCCCTAGAGGGTTTAGCGAAAAAAGCCGCCTTGTTGTCGAATATTTAGATACATCACTCGATTTTTTCAAGAATGCTCGAAATCAATACGTTGAGTTATTTGAACAAGCTCACGTTAGAGGTCAAAGCCGATTACTCCTTCTTGGTGATGGTGAACTAGCAGAAATAGCTATAATGGCCGCTTGGGATACCAAAGTAGAATTAATCGCCATCATCAGCACCCGATCTCAACGCGAAAAAATTGGAAACATTCCTGTTTACAAAACTTTGGATGAAATATCTGATTACGACGCCATAGTCCTAACTGATTCAGACTCTCCACAAGTGACTTATGAAAAAGTAACGCTTATTGAAGGCCACACAAAATTACTCGTTCCAGACTTTCTTCGCATTCACTCATCGGATGTTGCTGAAGACACAAACGAGGACGGCTCATGAAAAAGTGGTACGTCGTCAATACACAGACTAATCAGGAAAACAGAGCTGAAATCAATTTAATTCGTCAAGGCTATCAAGTATTCCTGCCCTTTTTTATGAAATCCAGAAAGCATGCCCGGAAAATTGACGTTGTAAAAAGGGCACTTTTCCCAGGATATCTTTTCGTAAAGCTGGATACAGAAGTTGATAGTTGGAACTCTATAAATAACACCTATGGTGTCCGTCGCCTTATATCCAACGGCCACCGGCTTCCAAGCTTGCCCGATCAATTCGTAGCAAGTCTAAAAGACACCAATACTCTACAAGACCATATCGATCCTGACTTACAGTTAGGGGCGAAAGTAAAGTTTTTATCAGGACCCTTTACAGATGTAATCGGCACACTATCACAAATGGTTGACAAAGAGCGGATTACAGTCTTACTGAACCTGCTTGGTAGAGAAGTAAAAACAACGACATCGTATCTAGATGTGACACCAGTCACATAGATTAAGAAGTCTTTAAAATACAGGTGCCACAAACGGGTGAAACTTATTTCACCCGAAGTGCGGTAGCGTGGGAATTTTCTAAATATAATGAAACGAAAATCAACCTAATATGCGCGTATTACTTACAGGCGGAACAGGATACATAGGAAGTCATGCCGCAGTGGCTCTGGCAAAGGCTGATCATGATATTGTGCTCTTCGACAACCTTAGCAATAGCAGTCAAGGCGTCATCCCCAAATTAGAACTGATCACTGGAAAGTCCGTCCCTTTTGTAAAGGGTGACATAAGTGATACTCCACTATTAATTAAGACTCTTACAGACTATAAAATAGATGCAGTCCTTCACTTTGCCGGTCTAAAAGCAGTTGGAGAGTCCGTTGCAAAGCCAATTCAATATTACAGTAATAATGTTGGCGGAACCATTTCCCTTTTAAAGGCTCTGCAAGAAACCAACGTAAGAACTCTCGTATTCAGCAGCAGTGCAACTGTATACGGTAACCCAGAATATCTTCCACTTGATGAAGACCACCCCGTGAGCTCTACAAATCCTTACGGGCAGACCAAAATACAAATTGAAGAAATATTAGCGGATCTGGCGAAGTCAGATTCTAACTGGCAGATTGCATGCCTACGCTACTTCAACCCAGTCGGAGCTCACGAATCAGGTTTGATTGGCGAAGATCCACAGGGCATACCAAATAACCTGATGCCCTACATTAATAAGGTTGCTTCTGGGGACCTACCAAAATTAAGTGTTTTTGGTGGCGATTACCCAACCCCTGACGGCACAGGTGTACGCGATTACATCCATGTATTAGATCTTGTCGAAGGACATTTAGCAGCACTAGATTTCCTACAGACTCATAATGGCTGGCATGCCGTTAATCTTGGCACAGGACAGGGTTATAGCGTTCTTGATATGATCAAAGCCTTTGAAGTTGCAACGGGATGCTCTGTATTGCACGAAATAGTTCAGCGACGCCCCGGCGATATAGCCACATGTTACGCTGAGGCGAACAAGGCAGCTAACCAACTCAACTGGAAGGCGACCAGAACACTTGAGGAAATGTGCGAAAGCGCATGGAATTTCCAAAAAAATAATCATGCAGACTCAGTATAAACGAGGAATATCATAACCATGATTACGCCTGTAATTCTTTGTGGTGGATCAGGAACGCGGCTTTGGCCTCTTTCTCGAAAGAGTTTCCCAAAGCAGTTTGTACCTCTGATTGATAACAAAAGTCTTTTCGAATTAACGGTTGAACGCGTCAGCGAACTCGGTGACAAAGTAATTACAGTTACATCCGAAGAACAACGTTTCATGGTCACTGAACAGCTTCAGGCCACCGGCATCACAGGTAACATCATACTAGAGCCAGAAGCGCGTAATACTGCTGCCGCAATGGCCATTGCGGCTCTTCATTTGTGCGAATCAGGAGCTCCTGAAGAATTACTCCTTTTTTGTCCCGCAGATCATCACATCCCAGATGGAGACATGTTTAGCTCGACCATTAAACATGGTATTCCCGCGGCAATTGCAGGGGCAATTGTTACCTTTGGTGTTGTCCCAAACTATCCAAGCACCGCTTACGGTTATATTGAACAGGGTAAAGAACGAGACGACGGTTGCCACCAGGTAACACAATTCATAGAAAAACCCAACGAAACCAAAGCTCAAGAGCTATTACTACAGGGTAATGTGCTGTGGAATGCCGGTATTTTCCTTGCCCGCGCTGACAAACTACTGAATGCACTGAGCCAACATTCAAAAGATATTTTGCAGGCTTGCGAAACGGCTATGCAAGACAAGACACAAGAGACTATTCAGGATGGCAATGTCTTTATACGACCGAGCCATGAAGCTTTTTCTAATTGCCGAGCACAAAGTATCGACTATGCCGTCATGGAGCCACACGGCAACCTTGCTATTGTACCTTTCCGTGGTCAGTGGAGCGATGTCGGTAGCTGGAATGCTCTGGCTAGTCTTACCCCATCGGACACCGACGAGAATAGAGTTGAAGGGCAAGGCACGGTACATGAAGCTCTAAACACTTTTATTCACGCCCCGCATCGCCCTGTTGTTGCACTTGGGACACAAAATTTAATTATTGTGGATACGCCAGATGCTGTCTTAGTTGCCCATAGAGACAAGGTAGAGCAAGTCAAAGAAGTCGTGACTAAATTAGAAGAGAAAAAGTTATCGCAAGCAGTAATTCATCGAAAAGTATTCCGACCTTGGGGATGGTACGATTCCCTAGATATGGGAGAACGCTTTCAAGTAAAGCGGATTGGCGTAAAACCAGGTGCAAGTTTGAGTTTACAAAAACATCACCACCGTGCTGAACACTGGATCGTTGTGAAAGGTACAGCAGAAGTTACACGTGGTAAGGAAGTATTTCTTTTAAGCGAAAATCAGTCCACTTATATTCCAGTTGGGGAACTCCACCGTCTAAAAAATCCGGGAAAGATACCACTTGAAATGATTGAAGTTCAGTCTGGTAGTTATCTTGGAGAGGATGATATAGAAAGACTGGACGATACTTATGGACGAGTAGTAAAGAAATAATGGAAACAGAAGAAAAAATCTATGTTGCGGGCCATCGCGGAATGGTCGGTTCAGCTATCGTGCGCCAACTCCTCAAACAGGGGCATTCCTCCCAAAACATTGTCACAGCTACACATAGCGACTTAGATCTTACCGACCAGGCTGCAGTGCGTTCCTTTTTTAAAGAGAACAAGCCAAGACAAGTATATCTTGCCGCAGCAAAGGTCGGTGGAATTTACGCGAATAACACCTACCCCGCAGACTTCATCTATAACAACCTGATGATTCAAGCGAACATTATAGATGCTGCTTTCAAAAATAATGTCAAAAAGCTGTTGTTCTTAGGGTCCAGTTGCATCTATCCAAAACACGCAGAAAATCCGATTTCCGAAAGCGCTCTTCTTACAGGCACGCTTGAGCCAACAAACGAGCCTTATGCGATAGCAAAGATAGCCGGGATTAAACTTTGCGAGAGCTATAATCGGCAATACGGACAAAGCCACGACATAGACTATCGAAGCGTCATGCCAACAAACCTTTATGGCCCAGGAGATAATTATCATCCCGATAACAGTCATGTTATTCCTGGTTTAATTCGTCGATTTCACGAAGCTAAAACCAATAACACTCCCGAAGTCAAAGTTTGGGGAAGTGGCAAACCGAGGCGTGAATTTCTTTTTGTCGATGACATGGCCTCCGCTTCTGTACACGTCATGAATCTTGCTAAAAGTACCTATGATCAACATACTCAGTCAACCTTAAGTCATATAAATGTCGGCAGTGGTAATGACATCACGATCAAAGAGTTAGCCCATAAGATTGCTGAGGTAACCGGCTATTCTGGGCGCATTGAGTTTGATCACAGCAAACCGGATGGCACCCTAAGAAAGTTGATGGATAATTCCCGTATTTTAAACTTGGGATGGCAAGCATCAGTTACCCTGGAAGATGGGCTTAAAAGCTCTTTAGAAGACTATTTAAAATAGAGAAACGCTCAAAAATGAATACAAGCTCAACTCCAAAAATTGCTCTCATTACAGGTGTAACAGGTCAGGATGGCGCTTACCTCGCCGAGTTTTTACTCGACAAGGGTTACATTGTTCACGGTATCAAGCGCCGTTCGAGCCTATTTAACACCGATCGCATCGATCACCTTTATCATGATCGGCATGAGGAAAATGTCCGCTTCTTCTTGCACCACGGCGATTTAACAGATAGCTCCAGCTTGATAAGAATTATCCAGGAAGTACAGCCTGACGAAATATATAACCTTGCGGCACAGAGCCACGTTGCGGTTAGTTTTGAAGAACCAGAATATACCGCCAACTCAGATGCACTCGGACCACTAAGAATTTTGGAGGCCATTCGAATACTTGGCCTTGAAAAAAAGACCCGTTTTTACCAAGCTTCGACAAGTGAACTATACGGTTTAGTACAAGAAACACCGCAAAAAGAAACCACTCCTTTTTACCCGCGTAGCCCCTACGCAGTAGCCAAGCTCTACTCTTATTGGATTACAGTCAATTACCGTGAAGCCTATGGAATTTATGCTTGTAACGGTATTCTGTTTAACCACGAAAGCCCGATCAGAGGCGAGACATTTGTCACCCGCAAAATTACCCGCGCCTTAGCCCGTATAAAACTGGGTTTACAGGATTGCCTCTACCTTGGAAATCTTGATGCCAAACGCGATTGGGGACATGCCAGAGATTATGTAGAAATGCAGTGGCTTATGCTTCAACAAGACAAGCCTGAAGATTTTGTGATTGCAACAGGTGAACAATACAGCGTACGTGACTTTGTCAATGCCGCCGCCGAAGAGCTCGGCATTACAATCAGATGGGAAGGAAATGGGGTCGAAGAACGAGGCGTATTGGTTTCATCTACTCCCCTTTCGAAAGAAGAAGCTTCGTTGGAAAATACTTTATCCAACGAAGAAAGAACAATTGTGTCTGTTGATCCACGGTATTTCCGCCCTACTGAAGTTGAAACTCTGCTCGGGGATCCTAGCAAAGCAAAGGAAAAACTTGGCTGGACCCCGAGAACAACCTTCAAGCAACTCGTAAGTGAAATGGTTCAAGCAGATCTAAAAATCACCATGCGGGATGAGCTTATTAAAAGACACGGCCATAAAGTAATGGACTACCATGAATAAAGATCTGTCTCTGTTTACAGGTTCAGACAGCTTACCAATGAATAGTTTTTGCTATCATCAAGCCATTTCAGGCGATAACAGAATTGATGGAACCATCTAAAGCATGGATAACGTGTCCCATCTTGAGCGCAATAGCCAGTCAGTTTTGACACTACTCAAACGGCTTTATTCACATATCGATAAAGCTCGACGTTGGCAGTTTGGCTTATTATTGATTTTGATTTTACTTACGACAGCAGCTGAAGTTGTAAGTATTGGGTCTGTGATTCCTTTTTTAGGTGTGCTGTCGGCCCCGGAGAAAGTATTTAACCACCATGCCATCCAGCCTGCTATAGAGCTTCTGGAAATAACAGAGCCCGATCAATTACTCCTCCCCCTAGCCGCTGCTTTTGCAATTGCTGCAATTATCGCAGGCTCTATGCGGTTGCTGCTATTGATAGCTCAAACCCGCCTTTCGTTTGCAACAGGACATCAGCTTGGGGTGAACATTTATCAGCGGACCCTGTTCCAGCCTTATTCCATTCATGCTTCCCGAAATAGTAGTGAAGTTATAAATGGTATTTACGGCAAGGCAGCTGCAGTCACATCAGGAGTCATTTTACCGATACTCACTCTTTTGAGCGGATCGGTTATGTTGACAACGATCATGATTGCCCTCTTGCTTGTTGAACCGGTTGCCGCACTAACGGCATTTGGTGGGTTTGGTATTATTTATGCAACGATCATAGGCCTAACTCGAAAACAACTATCAAGCGATGGAAAGCGGGTTGCACAACAATCCAGTGATGTAATCAAATCCCTACAGGAAGGATTAGGTGGCATCCGTGATGTTCTGATCCACGGTAGCCAGAATACCTACTGTAATGCCTATCGTCAGGCAGACCACGGCCTCAGACGGGCACAAGGAAATACAGTTATTATTGCCCAGAGTCCCCGCTTCCTCATGGAAGCCCTCGGGATTCTATTGATGACTATTCTGGCTTACACCCTAACACGGCAATCGGAAGGTTTGATCGGCGCGATCCCAATTCTTGGCTCTCTTGCCCTGGGTGCCCAACGTCTTCTCCCTGTATTGCAGCAGGGCTATCAGTCCTGGTCATCGATCAGGGCATCACAAACTTCACTAATTGACACCCTGGAACTTTTAGACCAACCGCTTCCAGAGTACGCGACATCTCCGACACGCCCTCCTCTCCCCTTTACAAGCAGCATTCAGCTTAAAAAGGTTTCTTTTCAATACACATCCCAAGATGATTGGGTTGTACAAAGTGTTGATCTTGAAATACCAAAAGGCAGCCGTGTGGGTTTTATAGGCGCGACGGGAAGCGGCAAGAGTACAATTATCGATATTCTCATGGGCTTACTTGAACCAACAGAGGGTAGCCTTGAAATTGATGGAACTCAGCTAAACAGAGAAAACCAACAAGCTTGGCAACAACTCCTTGCACATGTGCCCCAAACTATTTTTCTCGCAGATTGTACTATTGCAGAAAATATTGCTTTTGGTCTTCCTAAAACTCAAATCGACCAAGCAAGAGTTCAGGAAGCTGCCCGACAAGCGCAAATATCAGTTGCAATTGACAGTTGGAAAGATGGTTATCAGACGATTGTAGGGGAACGCGGAATTCGACTAAGCGGTGGCCAGAGGCAACGTATTGGGATAGCCCGTGCCTTGTATCGAAAAGCAAGCGTGATCGTCTTTGACGAAGCCACAAGTGCACTTGACAATGAAACCGAAGAAGCCGTAATGGAAGCAATTGACGGTTTAAGTCACGATCTGACGATCATTCTTATAGCACACAGGTATTCAACTCTTCGCTCATGTAATGAGATAATTGAAGTGAAAGAGGGTAAAATAAATAGTGTCGGCAGTTATCGAGACTTTTATAAACAAACCATGAAAAATACTCAAATCGGGTTAAAGTAATACAATAATGCTGGAAAATTCATCCATACTAATTACTGGTGGCACAGGTTCGTTCGGACATTCTTTTGTTCCAATGACTTTGGAAAAATATAACCCCCGACGTTTGGTCATCTACTCTCGAGATGAAATGAAACAATGGGAAATGGCAAAACTCTACGGGGACGATGAGCGGGTTCGCTTTTTCATTGGAGATGTTCGCGATAAGGATCGTTTGACGCGTGCGCTAAATTCCATTGATTACGTTGTGCATGCTGCCGCGACAAAGATTGTACCCACAGCCGAATATAATCCCTTTGAATGCGTTAAGACCAATGTCAATGGTGCAATGAACTTGGTCGACGCTTGTATCGATCAAGGTGTTAAGCGTGTTGTAGCCCTTTCCACGGATAAGGCAAGTAGCCCCGCAAATCTGTATGGTGCAACCAAACTGGCTTCCGACAAGCTCTTTATAGCGGGGAACTCTTACGCTGGTGAGGCTGATACTAGATTTTCAGTTGTGCGTTATGGGAATGTCATGGGATCCCGCGGTTCAGTGATTCCTTTTTTCTTGTCGTTGATCAAGAAGGGAGAGCTGCCCATTACTGATGAGCGTATGACGCGCTTCATGATCACTTTGGAGCAAGGTGTCGATCTGGTTTGGAAGGCTTTCGAAGATTCTGTTGGCGGAGAGATTTATGTGAAGAAAATCCCATCTATGAACATAACTGATATTGCTAGAGCAGTCGGACCGGAGGCCAAACAAAAAATTATCGGCATTCGTCCAGGAGAGAAATTGCATGAGCAGATGATTGCTCCTGAGGATGCGCCCTACACCTATGAGTATGAGGATTATTATAAAATCCTGCCTGCTATTCATAACTGGAGCCTTGACCCTTCACGCATCAACAACGGCAAGCTGGTTGATCCGGATTTTACCTATTGTTCCGATAATAATGCAGATTGGATGACCGTCGAGACACTCCGCGAATGGATTGCAG
The DNA here is from genome assembly GCF_965205715.1 of Kiloniella sp. Classification (GTDB taxonomy): domain Bacteria; phylum Pseudomonadota; class Alphaproteobacteria; order Kiloniellales; family Kiloniellaceae; genus Kiloniella. Next base: position 51,902 of record NZ_CBDBHW010000008.1, read on the forward strand.
CTAACCTTGAAAAGATTGGTAAGGTTTGAGATCCATGATCCCCTATGGCCGGCAAGATATTACGGACGAAGATATTCAAGCTGTAACAGAAGTTCTACAGTCTGATTTTTTGACACAGGGGCCCTCTGTGCCTCGTTTTGAGGAGTTGGTTTCTGATTATTGCGGGGTTAATAATGCAGTAGCTGTAAGCAGTGCGACCAGTGCATTACACCTTGCTTGTCTTGCTTTAGGGTTGGGTAAAGGGGATCTTCTCTGGACAGTGCCTACGACCTTTGTGGCCAGTGCGAACTGTGCTCTCTATTGTGGGGCTGAGGTCGATTTTGTCGATATTGACCCGCAATCCTATACAATGTCGGTCTCTTCATTGGCTGAAAAATTAAAAATCGCGCAGACGAAGGGACATCTACCGAAGATTGTAATCCCCGTTCATCTATGTGGGCAGTCCGCCGATATGGTTGGGATACAATCGCTTGCTCAAGAGTACGACTTTAAAATTATAGAAGACGCTTCACACGCCATTGGTGGTCGCTACAAAGGAGAGCCAATAGGAAACTGCCGCTACAGCGACATTGCAGTGTTTAGCTTTCACCCTGTGAAAATCATTACAACGGGTGAAGGAGGAATGGCGCTGACGAATGATTGCAGGTTGGCTCAGAAGATGGAGTTGCTTCGAAGCCACGGAATTACACGTGCGCCTGATCTGATGACGCATGGGTCGGATGGTCCATGGTATTACCAGCAAATTGATCTGGGTTTCAATTATCGGATGACGGATCTTCAAGCTGCTCTAGGTTGTAGTCAGATTTCGCGCCTCGATGATTATGTGGCCAGACGCCATGAACTGGCAGATCGCTATAATGAAGCTTTAAGTGAGCTCTCGGTAGCAACACCTTGGCAGAGTGCAGAAGGATACTCTGCTTACCACCTCTATGTCATCCGCCTCGATTTTGGAAAAGGTGCTCCTAGTCATCTTCAGGTTTTCAATTCTTTAAGAGAGCAGGGCATTGGAGTAAATCTCCACTACATACCTGTGCACACTCAGCCCTATTACCGCAATCTTGGATTTAGCAACGGAGATTTTCCGGAAGCCGAGCGTTACTACGAGGAAGCTATTAGTCTCCCGCTCTACCCGACCTTAACGCGTGAAAAGCAGCAGGCAGTTATTTCTTCTTTAAAGTCTGCTTTAAGAGGGTGATTTTGGAAAATAAGTTGCCTTCTCCCGCTAAGCGGCTTGCTCTTGGAACGGTACAATTTGGTCTCCCCTATGGAGTAGCAAACAAAAGAGGTCAAGTTTCCCAAGGAGAAGCTCATCAAATCCTCAAGCTAGCAAGATCACATAGTCTTGAAATGATTGATACAGCGATTGGTTATGGAGACAGCGAGAGCTGTCTAGGTGCGATTGGTGTTCCTGATTATAAAATCGTAAGTAAACTACCACCGATGCCAGAAGATATCACAAATATTGAAGAGTGGGTCTTGGATCAGGTAAAGGCTTCATTGAATAGGCTGAACGTGTCTCAATTGCACGGCTTACTTTTACATAGACCGTTGGAGCTCTTGGGGGCAAATGGTCAGTCGCTGTATAATGCTATGCTTGAAGCGCAGAATCTATCATTGACACGAAAAATTGGTATTTCTGTATATTCCCCTGACGAGTTGGAAAGCCTTTTTGCTCAATTTACTTTTGACTTGGTTCAAGGCCCCCTTAACCTTATCGATCGTCGACTGTTCGAGAGTGGTTGGTTAAGTCGATTAAAAGAGCGAAATGTCGAAATTCATACGCGTTCAACGTTCTTACAGGGGCTTTTATTGATACCCGAACAAGAGCGACCTTCCAAGTTTTCTAAGTGGGATAACCTTTGGAGAGAATGGCATCAATGGCTGGATATAAATACTGAAACAGCATTGAAAGCTAGCGTAGCATATCCTCTTTCTCTTCCTGAGATCGATCATGTTTTGGTTGGAGCTGACAGCGTCATACAAATGCAGCAAATTCTAAGAGCCTTACCTCAGGGAGAAAAAATAGAACTCCCCAGTATCTCCAGCACCGATGAACTCTTGATAAACCCGGCAAATTGGCCGGGCCTCTAATCTCAACAATTAAAATGAAGCACATCATGAAAAGTGGTCAAAAACTCTGGCAACGTGCCAAAGAAATCATCCCTGGTGGTAACATGCTCCTATCCAAAAGAGCCGAAATGTTCCTCCCTGATCAATGGCCTGCGTATTTCAGCAAAGCGAGCGGCTGCCGAGTATGGGACCTGGATGATAATGAATACATCGACATGTCCATCATGGGTATCGGCACCAATACACTCGGTTATGGTCACCCTGAAGTAGACGAAGCCGTTCGAAATACTGTTACTGCGGGCAATATGTCGACATTCAACTGCCCAGAAGAGGTATACCTCGCGGAAAAGCTTGTGGAGTTGCATCCCTGGGCAGATATGGCACGATTTTCCCGCTCGGGTGGAGAAGCAAATGCCATTGCTATTCGGATTGCAAGAGCTGCTGCAGGTAAAGATAAAGTCGCCATCTGTGGCTACCATGGTTGGCACGATTGGTATCTAGCCGCCAACCTGGGAGATGACAAAAACCTGTCAGGCCATCTGTTGCCCGGACTTGATCCGAAAGGTGTGCCACAGGACCTTGGGGGTACAGTTCTACCATTCAAATACAACCAGTTTGAAGAGCTTGAAAATCTGGTTGCCGAGCACGGTATCGGCGTCATCAAGATGGAGGTTACTCGAAACAAAGGACCGGAAGACAATTTCCTGCAAAAAGTTCGTGACCTTGCAACGAAGAACGGTATCGTCCTGATTTTTGACGAGTGTACCTCTGGCTTCCGTCAAACCTACGGCGGTATTCACAAAATGTATGGCGTAGAACCTGACATGGCGGTTTTTGGAAAGGCAATTGGTAATGGTTATGCTTTAACGGCTGTTATTGGGCGTCGTGAAATCATGGAGAATGCTCAATCAACCTTTATCAGCAGTACCTTTTGGACGGAGCGCATTGGGCCAAGTGCAGCTATCAAGACGCTTGAGGTTATGGAGCAGACTAGATCATGGGAGCAAATTACAGAAACTGGTCAAAATATTACAGCCCGTTGGAATGAGCTTGGTCAAAAATATGACCTGCCTCTCGTGACCAATGGTATTCCTGCGATAACCAGCTTCGGCTTTGATTCTTCAAACATGCTTGCCTACAAGACCCTGATCACTCAGGAAATGCTCGTAAAAGGGTATTTGGCCACGAACTTGATCTTTGCCTGCACTGAACACACTCCTGAGGTCATTGATGGCTATTTTGACGCGCTGGATCCGATTTTCGCTTTGATCAAAGAGTGTGAGGATGGTCGAGATGTGAATGCTCTCTTGAACGGGCCTGTTTGCCATGGTGGTTTCAAACGGCTGAATTGACACCTGATTGAAGCGGTACCCTTTTCCATGCGCTTGCTTTTTGTAACAATCGCCGATGCAGAAGTTGGCTTTGGCCATTTGAACCGTTGCCTATCGATTGCATCCACAATCACGACTGATCAAATTAGTGCCGAGTTCCTCGTTTATGGGAATAATGATGTTGCGGCTTTCATGGCAACAAAAGGGTATCGCTATACTGTGCTACCTACCAATAAACTAACCTCAAATACTATTAACCTATCAAATTTCGCAAAGAAAAGATTTGACGTCACACTGCTCGACCTGGTGCACAGCTCCTTCTTTAATACCACTACACGTTACGAACGATTTTTCGCCGAGATCGCACAGACTGCAGTGGTTATTGCAGTTATTGATTCGTTGGGTGAACAGTCTCTCGCGGTGCGGTTTCCAGATGCGCCCATTGACCTTTTGATTCTTCCATACGTTATGGATAGTAATACTCTTGACGGTATTCAAAAGGTGGGGGAACGTCAATTGCATGGTGCAAAATATGCCTTTTTGGCCCCACCGTATAATGAGATAACTTCTCGCTCTGTCAGATTGCAAGCAGATTGCGTACTCATTACTTGTGGAGGGAGCGATCCGATTGCGATGACGCCAGCCATATTGGAGGGTTTGGAGAGTCTCGAACTATCGTTACTGATACGTGTAGTGATGGGTCCATTTTTTGATGAAAGTCTCAAATCAAAAATCAACGGACTTTGCTCAGCCTCAAAGCATCAAATTTCCCTTATTGATAAACCAAATAATTTGGCCGAACACATGGCGTGGTGTGACCTTGCAATATCGGCATCAGGCTTGACCAAATATGAACTTGCAGCGACAGGCACTCCTGCCATTCTCTTTTCCATTGACGAGTTTCACGACCATACTAACAGCACATTCTCAGGTTTAGGAACCGCTTTGGATATAGGTGTAGCGCCTCAAACATTGGAATTTGCAGAAAAAACACTCGAACTTCTCGATAATTTTCTATTGAGAGAAAACATGATGCAAACTGGCCTTAAACTCTTCGATGGAAGAGGCGCGCATCGGCTGATTGCAGAATTCACGAAGGAGCTAACGTGCAAAAGAAAAATGTAATGATCAATGACACCGTAGTTGGGGACAATGCGGCACCATATGTCATTGCCGAAGCTGGTTCCAATTTCAATCAGGACCTCAATACTGCTCGAAGCATGATCGATGTCGCTGCCGATGCCGGAGCAAATGCGGTTAAATTTCAGTTGTTTCGTGCAAACTTTCTTTATCCCGATGGAGGTGAGTTGCATGATATTTTTAAGTCCATCGAGTTGAATCCCGAGTGGGTTCCGCTACTCGCTGAGCATGCAAAAAAGCGCGGCATCCATTTTATGGCTTCTGCATTTGACACCACTTCTCTTGATGTGTTGGAATCTGTCGATGTACCCACACATAAGATTGCTTCCTCAGAGACAACAAACTTACAATTCCTTCACTACGCTGCTTTGACGGGTAAGCCAATTATCATATCGACGGGGATGTGTGACATGGTTGATATTGAAGAAGCTGTTAACGTTTGTCGAGCAACTGGGAATAATAATATTATTCTTATGCAGTGCGGAGCTATGTATCCCCTCCCCTCTGAGCTGGCAAACCTTCGAGTTATCACAACCCTAGAAAATCGATTTGGATGCCCCACAGGCTTTTCTGATCATACTCTAGGGCAGACAGCTTCAATCGCTGCTGTTGGGCTTGGGGCAAATATTTTTGAGAAACACTTTACCCTCGACAGGAATTCGGAAGGTCCTGACCATTTCTACGCACTTGAGCCGGCTGAACTGAAGGCTTATGTCGATGGTATACATGAGGCCTACCAGTCCCTAGGTTGTGCTGAAAAAGAGATGCTTCCCAAAGAACGAGAAATTGGTCGCCGCGAGGGACTATATCTTATCAGAGATATGGCTGAAGGTGATGTGATAACGGCTTCTGATCTAGACGTGAAACGCCCAGCGTTGGGGCTGAGGGAGCGCTATGCTCCATCCGTTGTTGGTGCTCGGCTAACAGTCGCTTTAAAGGCTGGAGTACCTCTTACGTGGAAGCATCTTAGTTTTAAAGAATAGAGATACCTCCATATTTTTAGTGGGAATCGTTTTGAGCAGCTTTATAGAGCTGTTTTCTAGGAGTGGAAATTTAAAATGTCACAACCTCTTGTGCTCTTTGGTTCTGCTGAGATCGCAGAATTAGCTAAATTCTACTTTGATAATGACAGCAACTATCAGGTTGTTGGCTTTACGGTTGACGATGAGTTTGTGGAAGCTGATCAATTCCAGGGCTTACCTTTGGTTCCGTTTAGTGAGGTCGCTCAGCGGTTCCCACCTGAAGATTGTTCAATGCATGTAGCTCTGTCTTATGCAAAGCTCAATCAATTGCGAGAGCAAAAGTACAAACAGGCAAAGGCTGCAGGGTATCAATTGCCATCATATGTCTGCTCAAAATCCGTAATCTGGCCAGATCTCAAAATTGGTGACAACTGTTTTATACTTGAAAATCAAACCGTTCAGCCGACTGTCGAGATTGGGAACAATGTTATGGTTTGGTCAGGCAACCATATTGGCCATGGCAGTGTGATTGGTGATCATAGCTATATCGCTTCACACGTTGTTATTTCTGGCCATAGCAGAATAGGGAAGCGTTGTTTCTTGGGTGTAAATGCGACTATAAAAGATTTTACAACCATTGGTGATGATTGTTTCGTGGCCATGGATGCCTCGGTTAACAAGGATATGGCTAACGGTGCGGTTGCACTGGGGGCTTCGGCCGAAATATTCACAGAAGACAATCGTCGCGCTCGCGCATTAAAGCGAACATACTTTAGGGTATAAAATGTTTACAAAACCGATACGATGGAAAAAGCTTGGGCTTTTCCTAAAGCCCGAAACTGAAAAATGGTGGTCTCTTACACACGCAATGATTCCAACTCCGGAATCTTTAGGTGGGGGCCTCTTCAGAGTCTACTATTCCGGTCGGAATGAGAACAATCAATCTCATATCGCATGGGCAGATGTTGATTTAAACGAACCTTTTAAGGTAGTACGCTATAGTGATGGGCCTATTTTGTGCCCAGGAGATCTCGGCTGCTTTGATGATAATGGTGTTACGCCATCATGCCTTATTGATCTTGAGAATGGTGAGAAAGCTCTTTATTACATCGGTTGGAATCCTGGCTCCACCGTCCGAATGCATCTGTTTGGTGGACTGGCAATCAGCAAGGACGGGGGACAGTCTTTTCAACGCTATTCTAGGGCGCCAATCATCGAACGATGTATCACTGATCCATTTCTCAATACTGCTCCTTGGGTTGTTAAGTCTGATGGCGAATATCGCATGTACTATGTCTCAGGTTGTTCTTGGCTCCATAAAGACCTACCACGATACAACATCAAAATAGCGCGTTCAAACGATGGTAAAATGTGGCAAAGAGATGGGCATGTCTGTATCGATTTCAAAGATAGTTCCGAGAACGCACTGGCCCGACCTTATGTCATCTTCGAAGATGATATTTGGAAAATGTGGTTTGCTCACAAGGGCGCTGCCTATCGGTTGAGCTATGCGGAATCAGAAGATGGTATCAATTGGGATCGTCGTGATGATCTATCTGGTATAGATGTCAGCAATACTGGCTTTGATAGAGACATGATCGAATATGCAGCCGTTGTATCTTACGAAGGGCGGCATTTCATGTTCTACAACGGTAATAATTACGGTTTTGACGGCATCGGATTGGCAGTAGAAGAATGAAGCGCATTGCCATAATGCAACCCACCTATCTTCCGTGGATTGGATACTTTGGCCTGATGCAATCGGTGGACACTTTCGTACTATTGGATTCCGTTCAGTTTGCCAAGCGCTCTTGGCAACAGAGAAATCAGATCAAAACTGCCAACGGGGCTCAATGGCTTTCTGTTCCGGTCATGTCAAAAGGGAAGCGAGATCAGAAGATTTGTGAAGTGGAACTCGATCTAGGGCCAAAATCTTTCACTAATCACCGGCAAGTCATCGAGCACAGTTATCGTAAGGCGCCTAACTTCGATGTAATGGGGCAACCGATATTGGAGCTGTACAATAAATCTTATAACCGCTTGGTTGATTTGAATATCGACCTGATCCAGTGCATCAAAGATCTCTTGAATATTAATACGCCTGTGGTGCGATCCAGTGAAATTCATGGAGAGGGGGTGAAAGCAGATCTACTGTTGTCTCTTTGTCAAGGGCTTGAGGCTACTGAATATGTCTCGCCTCCGGGTTCTAAAAGCTATCTGAATGAAACAGATGTCTTTTTAAGGGCTGATCTTCCCGTTCGATATTTTAATTTTAATCACCCAGTATATCCCCAGATGTATGGAGACTTTTTACCGTACATGTCATGTATTGACTTGCTGTTTAACTGTGGAGATAAAGGCTTCGGTTTAATTACGGAAGGATGTGAAATATCATCATGAAACGCTTGGCAATTATTCCTGCTCGTGGGGGCTCAAAACGCATTCCGCAGAAAAATATCCGTGATTTCTGTGGAATGCCGATGGCTGTTCATATCCTCAAGGCTGCGTGTGAGAGTGGACTTTTTGATGCTATTCATGTTTCGACAGATTGTGAGCAGATTGCCAAAGTCGTTGTTGATCATGGATTTCCGGTTGATTTCATGCGCCCCGCTAGTCTTGCTGACGACATGACGCCTATCATGCCGGTGATGAAATTTGTCGCGGAAGAATACAAACGACGAGGGCAGGAATTCGATCAGGTCTGGTTGCTGATGGCCTGTGCTCCTTTGACCTCAACCAAAGATTTGATCAACGCTGAAAAACTCTTTGTTGATGCAGGTGCTAAGTCACCTCTTTTGGGAGTTTGTGAATATCCTGTTCCGGTTGAATGGGCATTTAAGCGCGAAGAGGATGGTCGGCTACTACCGCTGCAACCTGGCATGTTTGCCGTACGGTCGCAGGATCTGGAAAAAAGATATTTTGATGCGGGATCCTTCTCGATTTTTCCGGCTAGTATCATTTTGGGGTCACAGGGTGCTGGATCAGATGTAGACTATATCGGTTACGAGCTTTCTAAAGGGACTGCAATCGATATTGACGACGAACAGGATTGGAAGCTGGCCGAGGCTATCTTTCGAAGTTGGAATTCGCTTTAAATTTAAGGCAGTTACGAAGGTGGAAACGACGTGAAGATTGTTGCAACAATTGAAGCTCGAATGGGTTCTACTCGATTACCGGGGAAAGTCTTGTTGCCAGCCCTCGGCAGACCAATGCTCGCCCATTTGGTTCGCCGTTTAAAGGCTGTGTCATCAATTGACGAAATCGTTCTCGCCACGAGTACTCTGGAGGCCGACGATGTCCTTGCTGACTTTGCGAAGAAATACGGAATCGCCGTGTTCCGTGGTAGCGAAGAAGATGTTATGGGGCGCGTTCTTGGCGCCGCTGAGTCCGTTGGTGGGGATATTGTTGTTGAAATTACGGGGGATTGCCCGGTCATTGATCCCGATCTTGTCGAGCAGACGATCCGGGTTTTCCTTCGAAACAATGCAGCGTATGCCGCAAACTCATACATCAGCAGCTATCCGGATGGTATGGATACACAGGTGTTTACTGTTGATGCACTGCGAATGTCGGCCTCTATGACCGATGATCCTCTGGATCGTGAGCATGTTTCTCGCCACATGGTGAATAATCCCGATCTTTTTAAGCATGCCTATTTGATTGCTCCGCCGTCTTTACACTGGCCTGGCTTAGGGCTGACATTGGACGAACCTGCGGATTATCAACTGCTCACCAAGTTGATCGAGCATCTGGGGAAGGATGATCCGTTGTTTGGGTGTGGTGCAATCATTGATACTCTGAAAAACAACCCCGAATGGCTTGGGATCAATGATGATATAAGCCGAACTAACGTGCGACCACAGTAATGATGTTTAAGGTTCTCATCATTGGCCTGGGGCAGGTTGGCAGCGAGTATGACTACTCGAATACCATCAACGATGTTGTACTTAGCCATGCGCGCGCTTTTTCTGTCCACCCCCAATTTGAACTTGTGGGTGGCGTTGATAGTTCCCAAAAACAATGCGCACGTTTCTCAGAGAAGTACAACTGTCCAGCTGGTGATGACTTGGAGACAATGCTGAAGGCGGGGGCACCTGATGTTGTGGTTGTATCTTCCTCCACGGACTCCCACGCTCCAATTGTGCGAACTGTACTGGAGTTCAGCTCCCCCAAAGCGATCCTTTGTGAGAAGCCTTTATCCTATCGGTTGCAAGCTGCGCAAGAGATGGTGAACTCCTGTGCTGAAAAGGAGTGCAAGCTTTTTGTTAACTTCCTTCGCAGGGCTGAGCCTAGTGTTCGGGAGGTCAAGCGGCGCCTATTGCAGGGAGAGGTTAAGACACCTGTGAAGGGGGTGACTTGGTATACGAAGGGACTACTCCACAATGGTGCCCATTTCGTAGATCTCCTGGAATTCTGGTTGGGGAAAGCTGATTCCTTTTATATTATTGCTCCTGGTGCGGCATCAGAGGATCTGGACGTTGAGCCGGACGTGCAGATAAATTTTGAAAAGGGCACCGTTACACTCTTGGCTGCGCAAAAAGAAAATTATTCTTTTCATGAAGTTGATTTGATCGCGCCAAATGGAAGGTTACGGTGCCTTCAAGGGGGCGCGCGGATCGTGTGGCAGAGGGCTGAACAAGATCCTGTTTTTGAAAACTATACTGTTTTATCCTCTGTTGAAGAGGAGATCCCCTCAGAGAGCTACAGAACACAGTGGCATGTAGCAGACCAATTGGCTATTGAACTGAATGGCGGAGATTCCTCCCTCTGTCGTGGAGAGAATGCTTTGCAAACACTTGAATTCTTAATGAATATAAGGGCCGCAGTATGACCGGACAGCCTCAAAATCAGAAACTTGCACTCCTAGGTGGTGAGAAAACCATTAAAAAGGAATTTGCTCGCTACAATCCGCTAGGTCAAGAAGAGGTGAATGCGGCTAAAGATGTCATAGAAAGTGGTGTATTGTCGCAGTTCTTGGGGCGCTGGCATCCTGATTTCTTTGGAGGGCCAAAGGTGCAGGAGTTTGAGCGCATGTGCGAAAGCTACTTTGGTGTAAAGCATGCGGTGACGGTGAACTCCTGGACATCAGGTCTGGTCGCTGCGGTTGGAGCCATTGGGATTGAGCCTGGAGATGAAGTCATTGTTAGCCCCTGGACCATGTCTGCCACAGCGACTGCAATTCTACACTGGAATGCAATTCCCGTCTTTGCTGACATTGAGCCGGAAACATTCTGTCTGGATCCAAAATCTGTCGAAGCAAACATCACGCCTTACACCAAAGCAATTTTGTCTGTAGATATTGCAGGTCATTCAGCCGATATGGATGCTCTTTTGGATATCGCCAAGCGACATGGATTGAGGGTCATTTCTGATACCGCTCAGGCCCCCATGGCGACCTATAACGGCAAATACGCTGGTACGCTTGCAGATATTGGGGGGTACAGCCTTAACTACCACAAGCACATTCATACCGGTGAAGGTGGCATCCTCGTCACAGATGATGATGAATTAGCAGACCGACTCCGCCTAATTAGAAACCATGCAGAGGTTATTGTTGAAGACAAGGGTGTGACGAACTTAAGCAATATGATTGGTTTCAATTTCAGACTCGGAGAGATTGAAAGTGCCATCGGCATTGAACAGTTGAAAAAACTGAAACGACAAGTGGAGTCACGCCAAACGATTGCACAAAAACTGGACCGAGGCCTTGCTGGTTTAAATGGCCTAAAGACCCCCGTAGTGAAACCCGGTTGCACGCACGCCTATTATGTCTATTCGATGCAAGTAGACCCTGATGTTGCTGGAGCTAATCGCGAAATGATACACAAGGCACTCATTGCGGAGGGGGTTCCTGCTTTGGCCGCCCGCTACGAGAACCTTTACTTATTGCCAATGTACCAAAAGAAAATTGCGTATGGTAGCAAGGGCTTTCCATGGACATCTGACATTTGTCAGCGGGATGTCAGTTACGCTAAAGGCATATGCCCTGTTGCGGAGGAAATGCATGAACGCCGTTTCTTGGGCTTTGGAATTTGCAGTTTCGACTACATTGATGAAGATGTCGGTCTGATTATTGAAGCTTTCCGCAAGGTATGGCGAAATCTGGAGGCGCTTGGGTGATTTACCAGCTACCAAACGACTATTATGTCAGGGCTTTACGCGAGAGTGATCTGGGGAACGCCTATCCAGCCTGGTTTGAGGACCAGAAGGCTACGCGATACAATTCCCACGGAAAATTTCCCAAAACGCAAAATTGGTTTCAAGAATTTTATGAAGGACTCAATCGTGAAGATCGAGTGGTCTGGGCAGTTTGCCATAAAGCAGATGGGCACATTGGAAACGTTAGTCTGCAAGGCTTATCTTTTGTAAATCGAAATGCTGAGTTTGCGATCTTGATTGGGGACAGACGGCATTGGGGAAAATCGCTTGGTTTGGATGTCGGCCGGACTTTATTTCGCCATGGCTTTCTCAAATTGAATTTGACGAGAATATATTGTGGGACGGCTGAGAATAATTTTGGTATGAAAAAGTTGGCGCAGAAACTGGGAATGCAGGAAGAAGGGCGACGTAGAAAGCATCTGTTCTTGGATGGAGAGTGGGTAGATATGCTTGAGTTTGGTGTGCTTAGAGATGAGTTTCTAGACCGAGAGCAGGTTGAATGCTAGGTATTGTCGCTCACGATGCAGGTGGGGCTGAGATACTCTCAAGCTATATACGTCGCAACAATATTGAGTGTCTTTTCTGTTTGGAAGGTCCTGCAAAAAAAATATTCGAGCGAAAACTAGGCGAAATAGAAAACAGGTTATTAGAAGATCTTCTTGGAAATTGTGATCGGCTGCTTTGTGGAACAAGTATTCTGTCTGACTTTGAGTGGACCGCTCTGAAGCAGGCGCGAGAAAGTAATATTTGGACAGTTGCCGTCCTTGATCACTGGATAAACTATCAACAACGCTTTGTTCGCAATGAAGCAAGTTGCTTTCCTGACGAAATTTGGGCAGGGGATGAAATTGCCTATCGATTGGTAGAGAGCGAAATTCCGGAATCGGCTGTGAAGCTGGTGGCGAATGCTTATTTTATGGACTTAGCAGATAAGTTCGCCGAAATTCCGGTTGGATCTAGGGATGGACAGGGACTGCGGATCCTCTTTGTGTGCGAACCCTTGCGTAATGAGGGGCTGTCTCTCTTTGGAAACGAGCGGTACTGGGGGCATACCGAAGAAGAAGCTATGAGATATTTCTTATCGAATTTGCAGGCCCTGTCTCAAAAGATACATCGCATTACTCTTCGCGCTCATCCTCGAGAATCTCACGACAAATACGACTGGGCGAGTGAAGAGTTTGATTTGCCTATTACCACTGGGGAGATTAAATCTCTTGAGGAGCAAATCGCAGAAAGCGACGTTGTCGTTGGAGGAGGAACTATGGCAATGGTAGTGGGACTCATTGCAAGAAAGCGTGTCGTTTGTTGCCTGCCCCCGAATAGTAAAGTTATGCGGCTTCCTCATAAGGAAGTAGAAGCAATGTCAGAGTTTGTTAAATGGCTGGAGGATCAAGAAATTGTGCAGGGTAAATCATAATCGAAACGCAGAGAGACGTTTGCGTGGAAAAATTTTGACGGTCCCTGTAAGGTCATGCAAATCTGGCGCTGGCAAATATAGTGAGGTTCGATAATGGATATCAAGTATGACATATTTTTAGAAGGGAGCACGATTGATTTATGTATTCCCACAGAAGAAATTGCATATGAGTCAGATTGGTATAGCTGGTTTAATCAAAAAAAGATAAATAAATTTCTGGTACAGGGTACTTTCCCTAATACACGGGAGCAACAAAAACGTTTCTTCCAAGAGGAATCTGCTTCGGGGAAAAGATTAATCCTATTAATTGTGACTAAAGGAGGGGTGTTAAAAGGGGTAATATCTCTTTCAAAAATTGATTTTCGGAGCAGTACGGCTGAGCTTGCTTTGGTCATTGATGACAAAATTGAACGTAAGACGAGCCGCTTGGCTTCCCTAGAAGCTGTAGCACTGATTACTGAGCATGGTTTCGAAGTGATGCATCTAGATAGAATTTCCGCAGGGCAATCTCGCCTATTAGAAGGCTGGCAGCGTAGAATGGAATTGCTGGGGTACAGAGTTGAGGGTGTTCACAAAAATACCTTTTATGAAAGCCGGGAAAAGAAGGGGAATACCGTCACTATTGCTTGTAATTATGAGGATTATAAAAAGGTGATCGGTGCCAGAGGGAAACTCTTTGATAATGAAGGTCCGATGTTAAAAAGGATTAAGGAGATGACAGGCATATCTGTGGCCTCTCGGTTGGAAACATTTTTGTACGATATTGAGAATGAATATTATCATGATCTTTGGAAGTAAGAATTTTTTGGCACTTCTCCGCTTTGTTGAGTAGATTTAGGATTTCAAATAGAGCATAGATTGATTATCTGGAATGGATGATTGTCTAATTTTGAGTTTGAAGTATTCGGTATCCTTGATGCCTCTGGCTCGCTTACGGATCATTCCTATACTGACATTACCAGCCTCTATCCTGGCGCTTGTGAGCTTGTGTTTGGCGTAGTTGCAGATGCCCACACAATGTTTCCGTAGGGATTTCGCGAACTTTTTTAGATAGAGCATCTGTGACTGATCTGCTATCAGGCACCAACGTTCCAGTTGCTCCGCCATCGCCTCAAATGAAGCGGCACTCCACAGCAGCTGAAGCTGTTCTTTCAAGACGTAAAGTGCATTCAGGTTGCTATTGCTCTCCAGCAACCTTTGCAGCTTGTCACTTTGTTTTTCACTCAACTTATCCGCATTTTTGAGCAACAGATAATGTGTCCCTTTCATCAACTCTTTACCACTTGGATCGGCCTTTCTGAACTCAAGTCGACGCTGATTATGGATAGCTTTGCTGTAGTTTTTCATGACGTGGAAACGGTCAAATACTATGTCGGCCAACGGCAAGGACTCTCTGACAGCCTTTTGGTAGGCAGGCCCCATATCCATCGCTACGGCCTTTATTTTGCAGGCTGTATCTGGTTGCAGTTGTTTCAAAAACCTTGAAAAAACCTCGGCAGTTCGGCCTGCTTCAACCCAGATCAGATGACCGCCAACCATATCGTAGACCACCGTCATGTAGTCATGACCTTTCGCCCGGGCAACTTCATCTACACCAATATCTTCCAAGCCAGTTAGCTCTGCAGGATCAAGCGTAGGGAGAGTTTCAATAAGGTATGCCCTGTCGATATTCTTGACCGTTTCCCATCGTATATCCAAATGTCTGGAAACCGCTTGAATAGACATATGCCGACATAATCCACTGATCAGTCGGCAAAATCGGTGAGTGAAACGGCACCCTTTATCAACAAAATCACACCCCTCAATGCGGCGTTCGCCCTTGTTAATATAAACCTGCGCCAGCTCAATCTCGACCACACAAGGATACCCAAAAAGGGGGATGTCGTTTACTTGTCGGCGGACATGCTGGTTGATGCTTCCCTTCTGGCCTGTAGCAGGGTCTATAGCCCTCCTACGCGCGTCTCGGCTGCAGTGAATGACAATCTTAACACCGCCGTCATCCAGTTTAATTTCATTTACACGTTGCCCTTTGAGGCCTAAAATATGCTGCGAGATGTTGATTGTCATATACCTGCTCTATGTAAAGTTATCAGAAACCATACATATCAACAGGTTACTTGGCGGTCGGCATCTTTTTCTACTCAACAAAGCGGAGAAGAGCCAATTTTTTTGAGGCCTGACGAATCAAGACTTCCTCATGAGATGCATGAAGGGAAGTCAATCATTCTTCTCTTTCGTAAATCCTCAATAGTTCAATCATTTCAATCTCTAGGCTGGAATATCAAATCTCTATGAACCTTAAATCCCTTTTTAGTGCCCTGATTTCTACTACTAAGCGATTGTCTACATCGCCAGATACACGGCAATTCAAGGCACACAACCGACAGGTTTTTACCCGGAAAGCTTCGATCAAGAAACGTAAACCAGTGGTTTTGTTTGAGTTCAATACCATGCATTCTGCGCATATTTCCTATTCTTACCTGGCGAATGTTATGGCGGACATTGAAGGGGCAGAGATTATTGCCTATACACCGCGAAGTCCTCAGAATTGGAAGCAGAAATTAGCATTTCATGTAAAGAGAGCGATCGGCTATGAGCATTTTGGTGTTTATCGTTCCTTTGGCGCAAACTCTTTTTGGGATGCCTCAGCTACCCCGAAACAACAATCACGGGCTAGGGGGCTTTGTGAGAAAATTTCTCGTGAATTGTACAGTGTGGATGACATTGATGCGATGACAATTGATGGTGTTAAGGTTGGAGATCTAATCTACGATACCTATTTGAGGAGAAATAGTGTCCCAACGATTGATCCAAGATCAGAGAGCTTTCGTGACCATCTGCAGGAATCCCTTGAACTTTTCGTTGCTTGGAATGATTATCTCGATTCCCATGACGTACGTGCAATCAATGTGAGCCACTGCGTTTACAATTTGGCTCTGCCTCTTCGTATTGCTGTCCGCCGGGGTATTCCAGTTTATCAAATCAATCCGACTCATCTCTATCGTTTAAGCGAGCGAAACATGTTTGCGTATAACGATTTCCACTATTTCCCTGAACGCTTTGCCTCTATGCCTAAAGACTTGCAGGAAGCCGGGGTGACTGAGGCTCAACGGAGAATTGAGCGCCGTTTATCGGGAGAAGTGGGTGTCGACATGGCCTACTCGTCGAAGTCAGCCTATGGGAGAATGGGGGAATCTCGTTTGCTTAGTGAATCTCCCCGTAAAAAAATACTCATCGCTACTCACTGCTTTTTCGATAGTCCACATAGCTATGGAAACAATCTCTTTCCGGATTTCTACACTTGGCTCGATTTTTTGGGAAAAATGACAGAGTGTACGGATTACGATTGGTACATAAAAACTCACCCGGATTATCTTCCTGGTACCATGGAAATTGTTAAGGGATTTATTGCACGTTACCCAAAGCTTACCTTACTTCCTTCTGATGCTTCTCATCACCAGATTGTTTCGGAGGGTATTGATTTGGCCTTAACGGTTTATGGGACAATTGGTTTTGAATATGCGGCTATGGGGATCCCTGTGATCAATGCGTCTATGAATAACCCCCATGTGGCATATGATTTCAACATTCATCCAAAAAGCATCGATGAATATCGTGAGATATTGTTGAGTCTAGATAATCTATCCTTCAAAATTGACCGCCGACAAGTCTATGAATATTATTTCATGCGCTTTATATATAACACAGAAAATATATTCTTTGACGACTATGCTGGAATGGTTAAAAAATTGAATGGTTATCGAGGACAATTCTCCCCTGAGGTTTATGATTTGTGGTGTCGTGAATTCTCCTTCGAGAAACACGAAGCGATTTGTTCAGCGCTTCGAAAGTTCGTTAGATCTGGTGACTTCAGAATGGACAATACCCATCTTGGGCACGCGAATTTCAGAAGAAACACATCTTAGGCCAAAGCCAATGATTGAGATCGGCGGCAAGCCCATTCTTTGGCATATTATGAAACTCTATTCTGCCCATGGAATAAATGATTTTGTCATTTGTTGCGGTTATAAAGGCTATGTAATAAAGGAATACTTTGCTAACTACTTCCTTCACATGTCTGATGTTACATTTGATATGCAATCAAACAAGATGGATGTCCATCATCAAAAGGCAGAACCTTGGCGTGTTACTCTCGTTGACACCGGCGATACAACAATGACCGGGGGGCGTTTAAAACGTGTCGCAGAATATGTCAAAGAAGAAAAAGCCTTTTGCTTTACTTATGGCGATGGGTTATCGGACATAAATATAACCAAACAAATTGAATTCCATAAAAGACATGGAAGGTTAGCGACTGTTGCTGCAGTTCAACCTCCGGGACGTTATGGGGCCCTAAAATTAAATAGTGATGAGGTTGAAGGGTTCACTGAGAAACCACGTGGTGATGGCGGTCTTATAAACGGTGGTTTTTTTGTACTTTCTCCTGAAGTTATGTCCATGATAGAAGATGACCAAACTACTTGGGAAGCAGAGCCTCTTGAAACATTAGCACATGAGGGACAACTCATGGCTTGGAAACACAATGGCTTTTGGCAAGCAATGGATACTCTACGTGACAAGAACCTACTAGAAGATCTATGGTCGAACAAAAAAGCACCTTGGAAAAAATAATTATGGCTACCCTACACCGTACAGCAGATGTATGTGCTACTGATCTAGATTTAATTCTAACAAAATGTGAGGTTGAATTTACCAGATTAGCTGGTGGTAAAATCCTAATAACTGGAGGAGCTGGTTTTTTAGGTTACTACATCGTTAAATCAATTGTTGAATTCAATCATAGGAACCCTGAAGAACTTATTGAGTTGTGGGTTTTGGACAACTTTATGCGTGGATGCCCGCCCTGGTTGAAAAAATTAGAATCTGAAAACGATATTCATTTACTTCAATATAATATCATAAAGCCTTTGCCTGCTGAATTTGCTCGTGTGGATTATATTATTCATGCAGCATCTATTGCATCACCCATTTTTTATCGATTGCACCCTATTGAAACAATGGATGCTAACGTACTGGGCGTGAGAAACTTACTGGACCAATGTCTCAACTGGAAACAGGAGGGGCACGAAGTTTCTGGTATGCTCTTCTTTTCATCCAGTGAAATTTACGGTGATCCAGCTCCTGATGCTATCCCAACATCGGAGAACTACCCTGGAATTGTCTCTTGTACTGGCCCCCGAGCTTGTTACGATGAATCTAAACGCTACGGCGAAACTCTCTGCGTTAACTTTGCTCAGGCATACGACATACCAGTAAAAATTGCTCGCCCTTTCAATAACTACGGTCCAGGCTTAAAACTTTCGGACAAGAGGGTTATTCCGGACTTTTGTCGCGATATACTTGATGGAAAAGATATCGAAATTCTCTCCAATGGCTCACCAACTCGTACATTTGCCTATGTCGCGGATGCTGTAGCTGGTTATTTTAAAGTTCTCGTCAATGGACAGGCAGGGGAGGCCTATAATATTGGAACTGTAGGGCCAGAGGTCTCTGTTTTTACACTTGCCGAGAAACTTGCCAAAATTGGCCGCAATGAGTTTAATTATCAAGGAAGGGTTGTAAGGGCAGAAAGTACCGATCCAGATTACTTAACAGATAATCCTCAACGTCGCTGTCCGAATCTCTCAAAATCTTTCAACGAGTTGGGATATGAACCAACTATTACGCTGGAAGAGGGGTTAGCGCGGACCGTCAGATGGTACGTAGAAAACCAAAACTGGAAGGAAGACCAGTGAAGGTCGCAGTAATTGGAACAGGTTATGTAGGCCTTGTTACAGGAACATGCCTTGCCGAAATTGGCTCAGAAGTTATCTGTTTAGATATGGATGAAGAAAAAGTTCGCCGAATAAACAGTGGCATGGCAACGATATATGAAAAAGGCTTACAAGATCTCCTAACAAAAAATATTGGAACCCGCTTACAAGCAACAACAGATCCTTCCTTGGCGCTTAGTTCTGCGGATATCTCTATTATAGCAGTAGGTACGCCGTTTGATGGGGAGTCTATTGATCTAGAACAAATCAAATCTGCAGCCCATACTATCGGAGAATTCCTAGGTTCAACTGAGAACTATCATGTAGTCATCGTGAAAAGCACTGTCATACCAGGAACAACAGAGAGTGTTGTTCGTTCCACCCTCGAGGCAGTATCAGGAAAGAAAGCAGGACGCGACTTTGGACTGGCAATGAATCCTGAATTCCTCCGAGAAGGTGTAGCCATTCAAGATTTTATGGAACCAGACCGGATAGTAATTGGTGGAATCGATAACAATAGTCTCGATAAAGTTGAGCAGCTTTATCAGTCATTTGAACAGCAAGGGATTCCAATTATCAGAACCTCTTGTAGCACTGCGGAAATGATCAAGTACGCAAACAATTCCCTCTTTGCCACACTGATCTCTTTCAGCAATGAAATTGGAAACCTCTGTGCCCGTCTTCCCGGCATAGATGTTTTGGATGTTATGGCTGGAGTTCACATGGATAAACGCCTTTCCCCTCGGCAACAGGACGGGACAATCATCCGCCCTAATCTATTGAGTTACTTGGCTTCAGGATGTGGTTTTGGCGGCAGCTGTTTTCCAAAAGACGTAAAAGCACTTTCGGCGCAAGCACATCAATTAGGCTTAAACCCCCAACTCCTAGACTCGGTAATCACACTTAATGCTGATCAAGTAAAAGAAATCATACGACTGACTGAACAGAAGATCAATTTGAGTAAAGGTCGTCGGGTTACCATTCTTGGCTTAGCCTTCAAGCCTGACACAGATGACATTAGGGAATCTCCTGCCATAGGTATAATTGAAGAACTATTAAAAAAAGAATGTTCAATCACTGCTTATGACCCAATGGCAATGCCTGAGTTTCGCCATAAATATGCCGATTGGGCAGTTGAATATTCATATGATCTCGAAGGAGCTATAGATCAGGCAGAGATTATCATAATCGTTACCTGTTGGGACAGTTTTGAACCACTACCCAATTTGCTGAAAGATTCCCCTCACCGCCCAATTTTTGTTGACTGTCGCCGGATGTTTAATCGCAGTGAGATTGAGAATTATATCGGTGTCGGTATTAATTCAAATTTTGAAAGTTTAAATTAGAGCTAATAGAATTTATGAATAACACACTAAATCTTCATTCAAATTATTGATGGGAACTTAGAATGAGCCTGCGCTAGCCAGAGTTTATCTGTTAAATCTTGAGCCATCTTTAAATGTATACGGAATTACAATCCTTAGAGGAAACCATTAAAATCTCTTATCGCAAGATAAGGTTCATTGTCTCTATTTACTCAATAACAATTTAAAAATATGCTTAATTTTCCTTCCGATCCCTACAATGTTGCAGCAAACTTTAGCCCATGTTCGCAAAACGAAAATTTGAGAATAGCTTGGCCTTTGTCCAGAACTGAGTTATCTCAACAAGAAATATATATTCGAATACTGGACATAAATTTTGAGGGGATCGTTATCCAATGAATTGCCGTCATTGTAGGACAAGATTACAACATACATTTCTGGATCTTGGTTTTGCACCTCCGTCCAATGCCTACCTAAATTCAAAAGATCTCAACAAGCCTGAAACCTATTTTCCACTAAGAATTTTTGTGTGTGATCAATGCTGGTTAGTACAGACAGAAGATTTCACTCAGGCAGATCAACTCTTCAAGGCCGATTATGCTTATTTCTCTAGCACCTCTTCTGGGTGGTTAAGGCACGCAGCCTCTTACTCAAAAAAAATGATAAAAGAGTTGGCCCTCTCGAATAATAGTTATGTTATTGAGGTTGCATCAAACGACGGCTATCTGCTAACGAACTTTGTTCAAGCGGATATTCCTTGCCTGGGAATCGAACCAACAGCAAGTACTGCTATTGCTGCTGAAAAGCTAGGCATTCCTGTACTACAAGAATTCTTTGGCGAAGCTTTGGCAAAGAAACTCTCTGATGATGGGAAGCAAGCTGATCTTATTGCCGGAAACAACGTTTTTGCTCATGTCCCTGACATCAACGATTTTACCCTTGGTCTGAAAGCTGCCCTGAAAGAAGGCGGAACGATAACACTCGAGTTCCCACATTTAATGCGCTTGATTGAGCAAACACAGTTCGATACAGTCTACCACGAGCACTTTTCCTACCTTTCCCTCTATACTGTTTCCCGCATTTTTGAAAGTGCCGGGTTACGGGTTTATGACGTAGAGCAACTCTCAACCCATGGCGGCAGCCTCCGAGTGTATGGGTGCCACGAAACAGATACGCGTCAAGGCACCGCTGCATTAGGTGCTATTTTACTTAAAGAAGAAACGCAGGGTTTACGCAAACTAGAGACCTATCAGGGCTTTCAGGGTTGCGCGGACAAAGTGAAGGATGAGCTGCTCTCCTTCTTAATAGAGCAAAAGCGAGCTGGTAAAACGGTCGTCGCCTACGGAGCTGCAGCCAAAGGGAATACATTACTTAACTACGCAGGTGTGAAACCTGATCTCTTATCTTTTGTCTGCGATGCTGCCGAATCAAAGCAGGGCAAGTTTATGCCGGGAAGTCACATTCCGATCCTACCACCATCAACCTTGCTTGAGGCACAACCCGATTATGTCTTGATATTGCCCTGGAATATTGCCGCCGAGGTTAGGGCGCAAAATGCAACTTTGGCTGAGCAGGGTATAAAATTTGTAACTGCGGTTCCTGAGTTAGTGATAGCATGACCGGAATGATTCTACTTACAGGGGCAACGGGATTTGTTGGCAGGCAAGTGCTTAAATCTTTAGCTCAAAAAGGGAAAAAAATCCGTGCGGTGGTCCGCGAGGGAAGTCAGTATTCGTTTTTGGATTACCCTGCTGTTGTTGACGTAGTTACGACTGCAGATCTTTTTTCTGAAAATACCGAGTGGTGGTCTAGTACCTGTGCGGGCATAGATACTGTAATTCACGTAGCCTGGTACGTAGAACCTGGTCTTTATCTCCAATCTGAGAAAAATCTGAATTGCCTGATCGGAACTTTAATCATGGCAAAAGGGGCCATAAAAGCAGGCGTACGGCGTTTTATTGGTGTTGGTACTTGTTTTGAATATGACCTCACCGCTGGTGTTCTGTCTACGGACACAGCTTTACGACCTTTAACACCATATGCTGGCACGAAAGCGGCTACCTATTCTTCCCTTTCGCAAGTCTTACCTCAAGACGGCGTAGAGTTCGTTTGGTGTCGCCTCTTCTATTTATATGGAGAAGGTGAGGATGAGCGGCGTTTGGTTCCACATCTCCATACCCAACTCTCCGCAAATCAATCGGCTAAACTAACAAGCGGCAAACAAATTCGTTATTTTCTAGATGTCAACGATGCCGGCGTGATGCTTGTTGAGGCCGCTTTGGGATCCGTGCAAGGAGCAGTGAATATCTGCTCTGGAATTCCAATTACTGTACGCCAGTTGGCAGAAAAAATAGCTGACGAATATGGGCGTAGGGATTTACTTCAGTTTGGTGAACGCCCTGACAATCTTATGGATCCACTATGTGTGGTTGGTGTTCAATGATAAATAATAAAATGCAGCCCCTGTGATGCGGCTCCTGCTATAATTCCGCTTTTTTTAAGCAACTTGAGTATGAGTGAATTCAGTTATTTTTGATTGGATTCACTGTATAATAAACCCGGGCTATCTTGTATTGTCACCCGGCGATTTGATTGGATTTGATCATGAACGACTTTCAACAAGAGACAGCTGATCGCATTGCAGCTAACCCTGAAGACGAGCAACTCTGCAAAAGCGCAGAAAATTTTATGCTAGCTTCAACGGCACCAAAATATTCCTATAATTATTCCTGTTTGGGGCGCCCAATTATTCAATACCCACAAGATATGGTCGCCATGCAGGAATTAATCTGGTCGATCAAGCCTGACCTTATTATCGAGGCTGGTATTGCACACGGAGGTTCTTTAATTCTTAGTGCATCCATGCTTGCACAACTAGACATTTGTGAGGCAATAGAAGCGGGGGAGACAATTGATCCTAATATTTCTCGGAGAAAAGTCTTAGGCATCGATATTGACATTCGCGCACACAATCGCGCCGCTATCGAAGCACATCCAATGACCTCACGCATTGAAATGTTCGAGGGATCTAGCATTGACACCGATATAATTGACCGGGTTCATGCATTTGCAAGAAATTATGAGCGAGTTTTGGTATGTCTGGATAGTAACCATACCCATGATCATGTACTCGCTGAATTAGAGGCCTATGCGCCTTTAACTAGTATTGGAAGTTATTGTGTAGTCTTTGATACAATCATTGAAGATTTACCGAAAGAATCGTTCCCTGATCGTCCTTGGGGACCTGGTGACAATCCCAAGACAGCTGTATGGGAATATTTGAAATCACACCCTGAATTTGAAATTAACAAAAGTATTCAAAATAAATTGCTAATCACAGTAGCCGAAGATGGTTATCTGAAAAGGGTTTCGGAATAGATTTGCATGCTTGATTCAGATACCAAAGTCATCGCACCAACTGTTTCAATTGGTGTGGTTGTCTACAACGGTGAGGCCTCCTTAGCAGAAGCACTTGAATCTCTACTAGCTCAGACTTTCACTGACTTTGAAATCATTGTTTCGGACAATGCTTCATCAGATAGAACAGCTAATATTTGTAAAGCCTATTGTGAAAGAGACAGTAGAATTCGTTATATTCGACAAATTGAAAATTTGGGTGCAACCCGAAATTTTCAATTTGTATTAGAGCGGGCTCGTGGCCGTTATTTTATGTGGGCTGCTGCCGATGATATCCGATCTCCAGATTTCCTAAAAGACAACGTACAATTTTTAGAGGAGCATACTGACTATGTCGCTTCTACGAGCCCGAATTGTTACAAGGGACAGGAGCACCTCAATCACGAGTGGGTTTATTTTAGCCTTGAGGAGGAAAGTGCTGAGGAACGATTCCTGCAATTTTTTCAACACTGCTGGCAATCGCACGCGATTTTTTACTCTCTTATGCGGTCAGAGATTGCAAAAAATTGTTCCGAAGTAGCAGAATCGTTTATTGCAGCGGATTGGGCATTTAATCTGTACCTTTTAAGTCATGGAAAAATTTATAGAACTCATAAAGGATTGACCGTGCTGGGAGTTAACGGGGTCAGTAGTCAACCAAGAGCTTATCAAAAATTTAGAAATTATTACATCGAGCTATTTATACCTTTTTACCGCTTAGGTGGATATACTCTACAGTACTCAAAAGGGTTTTCGGCTAAAACCCGCATTACTTTACTACTCATTCTGTTCAAACTGAACCTTAGGGCGGTTATGGATCAATGCCACGCAAATCTATATCGTTTTTACCGTAAGTGTCGCACAGTAAAGCACCAATCTATCAATTCGGAGTGACTCCTTGGGGCCATTGAAAACGCTAAAAAGACTGCTACAAAACCAGTTGGCACAGTCAAATGCCCGCTTGGAGCTCTATGCAGAACGCCAAATAATTTTGCAAGCTCAATATTTGATCACAAATCATAAGCATCTTAATAAATTAACAAAACTCCAAGACGTCGAATTTTGCGCTTTCTCTCAGTGGGGGGAAGATGGAATCATAAATTGGCTTGTCGACCAACTACCGGAAATTGAACCGACCTTTGTTGAATTTGGAGTTGGGGACTATCGTGAGTCAAATACCCGGTTGTTGTTGCAATTAAGAAATTGGCGAGGCCTTGTCATTGACGGTTCTTCTGAACACATCTCAGACATTCAAGGTCAAGAGCTTTACTGGCGGCACGATCTCGAAGCAAAACAGGCTTTCATTACAAAAGACAATATCAACCAGCTCATTAGTGAAGCCGGATTTACCGATGAAATTGGTTTGTTGTCGGTTGATATCGACGGTAATGACTATTGGGTGTGGAAAGCAATTGACACTATAAGTCCAGCAATTGTTGTTTGTGAGTATAATGCGGTCTTTGGAGATAAACACCAGCTGACAGTTCCTTATCGCAAAGACTTTCTTCGTTCTAAAGCACATCATTCGCATTTATACTTTGGAGCGTCACTGCCCGCCATGATCTCTCTCGGAGAGGAAAAAGGCTACAAGTTTGTCGGGACAACATCTTCTGGCTGTAATGCTTTTTTTGTACGTGAGGACCTCGCTGATAATATTCTAAGATCCATTGATGGTATCTGGACGTTTCCTTCAACAGCGCGAGAAGCCCGCGATGCCGAGGGTAAGCTCCTCTTCCTTGGTGGAACAAAGCGTGTCGAATTAATCAAGCACCTTCCCATCGTCGACCTTGAGATGAACTCTAATCATGAAAAGAAACTCCCAACCCTGAATGCAAAAGGTGAATTATATTCAGAAAATTGGCGCTCTGGCAAAGGTGAACTCATTGAAGATTTCCTTTGATCAACAGGTGTTTCTTCTCCAAGAGTACGGGGGAATTTCACGCTATTTTTGCAGTTTAGCTAAAGAGTTAAATCAAAAATCCGACTTAGATACACGCGTGATTGCCCCACTCCATTTCAATCGAAATTTATCTACACTGAAAGGTGTCCTTGGTGCTGGGTGTTTGATGCCCAAGCTACATCCCAAATTGATGCGCATTGCTATGGAAACAAGTAAATACGCGGCAAGGTACGCCATCAAAAAATTCGCACCGGATATCCTGCACGAAACTTATTTTACATGTGATGACTATCAGCCCAACGGTACAAAACGTGTTCTAACCGTGTATGACTTCATCCATGAGCGCTACGCCGACTTGTTTGAACACAGCCATATGACTTCAGGCCCCAAAAAAGCTGCTGCTTTGCGAGCCGATCATGTGATCTCCATATCAGAAAGCACGCGCCGAGATTTGATTGAATACTGCGGTGTCCCCGAAGATAAAATATCAGTTACCTACCTTGCTGCTGATGAATGTTTTCGGCTTGAAAACATTGTATCGGATCCAGAACTTAAGATTACCGCCCCCTATGTTCTTTTCGTAGGTAGCCGCGGTGGCTATAAAAACTTTGAGGGCCTTGTCCAAGCCTTTTCCTGCTCAAGCCGTTTAAAAGCCGACTTTGATATCATTTGCTTTGGAGGCGGCCCCCTCAATAAAAAAGAGATCAATCTCATATCTGAATGCGGATTACGCTCGGATCAGGTAATCCATATTGGAGGCGCAGACTCTATACTGGCCCAACTCTATCGCGATGCAGCTGCCTTTGTTTATCCTTCCATGTATGAAGGATTTGGCATCCCTCCCCTAGAGGCAATGGCTGCAGGGTGTCCTGTTGTTTCCAGCAATACGAGCTCTCTCCCCGAAGTGGTCGGACAAGCGGGCGAATATTTTGACCCGAATAACAGCGAGACCATGAAAGAGGCAATGGAGCATGTGCTCTACTCAGAAACACGGCGTAAAGAGCTGATCACACTTGGACACCGGCAAGAAGCCAAATTCAGTTGGGAAAAGTGTGCAAATGAAACCCTCACTATTTATAGGAACTTGATATGAAACGGGCCTTGATTTGTGGTGTCTCGGGGCAAGATGGTGCCTATCTAGCACAACTACTGCTCTCCAAGGGCTATCAAGTCTGGGGAACGTCACGGGATGCACAGGTTTCAACTTTTTCAAACCTCGAACGCTTGGGCATCCGGCAGGAAATCAATGTCCTTTCTATGGCACAAAGTGATTTCCGCAGTGTACTCAATACACTGACACGCTCAGATCCAGACGAAATTTATTTCCTCTCAGGGCAGAGTTCAGTCGGCCTATCCTTTGATCAACCTGCAGAAAGCATTGAAAGCATCACTGTCGGAACACTCAATTTGCTGGAAGCTGTGAGATTTCTTGGCAAGGAAATCCGCGTTTATCATGCAAGTTCAAGCGACTGTTTCGGCGATGTCGCCCCCGATGATAAGGCTAACGAATTATCACCATTTCGTCCGCGGAGCCCCTACGGTGTGGCCAAGGCCTCTGCGCATTGGCTTGTTGCCAATTACAGGGAAGCCTACGGATTATTTTGTTGCAACGGCATCCTTTTTAATCACGAGTCCCCTCTCCGACCTGCTCGTTTTGTCACCAGAAAGATCGTTTCAACCGCCTGTCGGATCGCCACAGGCTCGCCAGAAAAACTTGTCTTGGGTAGGCTTGATATTGCCCGGGATTGGGGATGGTCTCCAGATTTTGTAGATGCTATGTGGCGTATGTTACAACAAGAGAAACCCGACGATTATATAATTGCTACAGGTCAAACACACTCTCTTGAAGAATTCGTTTCCCGAGTGTTTACCTGTTTGGACTTAAACTATAAAGATCACATCACTTCTGATACGTCTTTTTTCCGTCCAACCGAAATCCTTCACAGTGCTGGCAATCCTTTAAAGGCCAGTCAAGTTTTAGACTGGAAGGCTTCAGTGTTATTTGATGAGTTGATTGAGAATCTTGTAAAAGCAGAACAGTCAACAATCAGCACATCCAACTAAACGGGTTGCTCCGGAGATAAACTTGTCCCTACTTACAATCATAACTGTAACTTGGAATTGCGCAACGACACTTGAAAAAACTTTGCGTTCTGTCCAAGACATAAAAAATGAAACTATTGAATACATAATCATCGACGGAGTATCCGATGATGGGACCCTGGACCTGATTTCTCAATACGCCTCCCTCGTTGACCAAATGGTTTCAGAACCTGATACAGGTATTTATAATGCGATGAACAAAGGAGTTTCCCTTGCGAAGGGGGAATACATCCTTTTTATCAACGGAGATGACGAACTTGTTTCGGAGGGGTTTCCTTCGGTACTACAAGTTCTCAAACAAGGGAAAGCAGATATTGTTTGCGGTACAACGCTTGTCGGTTCTGTCAACGCACCTACCGAGGTTCTGACAGCTCAACCCTTGCGGTTACCTTTTTTCAACACAGTGCCACACCCTTCTTCATTTACCCGGACCGCTTTACTCAAAGCTACTCCATTCCGCGAAGATTTACGTATTGCCTCTGACTACGATTTTTTCCTGGGTGCCTATTTGAGGCGCAAGCACTTTCAAATTTTACCGGCTGTTACCGCTTTGCATCAAAGAGGGGGAGCATCAGGAGACCAGGACTTATCCGAAACTGAAATCGAACAAATCCGACACGACCAATTAGGCTGGCGTTATCCTTTATATAATACAGTCGGCTACTTATATCGCAGCCTTAAAAACTTGACCCGGCAACCCAAACCATGAGTTCTCAAAATCAAGCTGTTGTCGTCGGATTGTCCGGAGGTTTGGGCAATCAGATTTTCCAATACGCGGCAGGACGGGCGCTTTCTTTGAGATTAGGCGCTCCTTTAAAGTTGGATACTTCATGGTTTGCAGGCCAAGAAAGCAGGTCTTTTGCCCTTAGCAACTTTGCTGTTGCAGGAGAGATCTGCCCCCATAGCCCCCTTCCCTCCCATTGGTTGAAATCTTTTGAAAGCAAAATTTCTCGCCGGTTTGGCAAATCTCGTATGGGAGCCAAAATATTTCGCGAACCTCATTTTCATTTTTGTTCAATTTTCGAAGACTTATCCACGCCCGTATTTTTAGAAGGCTATTGGCAAAGCCAACGCTACTTCCAAAGCATCACCACCCAAATACAAGATGATTTGGCTTTAGTCGGCCGAGCCCCCTCCTCCTGCCAAGCAATGCTCGAAACAATTAGATCATCGCAATCTATCTGTATGCACATCCGACGGGGAGACTATGTTTCCAGCGCCATAACCGCGAAAACACATGGGACTTGCTCTCAGGATTATTATATCAAAGGTATCAACCATCTGATTGAAGGTATGCAAGCGCCCCATTGTTTCATTTTCTCAGACGATCCAGAGTGGGTTCGCGATAACATTACCCTGCCATGCGCGAAGACTGTTGTGGATATAAATAGCGGAGAGGACGCTCATTGGGATTTATTTCTAATGTCTTCCTGCGATCACTTTTTAATCGCGAACAGTTCCCTGAGTTGGTGGGGCGCTTGGTTAGGAAGAAATAAGAATAAACGCGTCATTGCCCCCCGCAAGTGGTTCTTAGATTCTGATAAAAACACTAACGATTTAATCCCGCAAGAATGGGAACGCATTTAGATTAGTCCAAACATATTTTGCTCGTAAAATCATAATGAAAATACTGCTCACTACTCCGACCTATCCTCCCTTTAACAGTGGGCTCGGTAACGCTGTCCAACAACAGGCTATTGCCCTTGCATCCCAGGGTACAGAGGTGGTGATAGCAACAAACGTTAGTCACAAAGGCCGAGGAGCGAACACTGACAAGGGAATCCTCATCAAGGAATTCCCTATCTCAGGTGCGAACAGCCTTCTCTCTCCCCTTAAGGGAGACATCAAGAGTTATCTGAGCTTCCTTCAAAACGGTGCGTTTGACGTCATTATCATGAACGCCTGGCAAAACTGGGCTACCGATATTGTCTTATTAAATACCGACACTATTCCTGGAAAAAAATATCTCTACAGCCACTGTATCTCGACAAATGTTTTTATGCGTCCTCAACCCTTCCGCTCAATAATACGCTACCTTTGCTGGCGCCCTTATTGGTGGAAACTCAGGAGTTTTATCAACAAGCTGGATGGCATCATTTTTCTCGCGAGTGATGGCGATGATTCTCGTTTTGATGATATGAAGATCGCACGAAAAACTGGTGCGGATATTCATATCATACCCAATAGTTTATCCAAAGAAGCCATCGATGTGCTAGTAAAACCTTCGCCTGGTATATCTAGTAGAAATCAGCTGATCAGTGTTGGTTCATACCAATGGCAAAAGGGATTCGACTTTGTTTTACGAGCCTATGCAAAATCAACTGCAAAAAATAAAATTCCCCTAAAGTTTTTTGGACAAGAGCACTCTGAATTCTCCGAGAAATTAAAAAATCTTGCTGACCACCTTCAGATCGACCGAAATTACATCCACTTTCAAGTTGGTGTATCGGGTAGAGATCTTCTTGATGAATACCGAAATTCCCACCTTTTTATTTCTGGTTCTCATACCGAATGCCAACCTCTTGTCTTGCTGGATGCCAACGCAACGGGAACCCCATTCATCGCCCGAAAAACAGGGTGTATTTCAAAAATGGCCGGGGGTGTTGCCGTTCAATCAATCAAAGAGGCGGCGCAACAAATTGATACTCTATTATCGGATCAGTTAAAGTGGTCAGAGCTCCATCATGCGGGACGTTCTGCGGCTAGTAACAACTATCACCCCCAAAATACGATCACATCGCTTTTAAAGCTTATCACCCACTCCACATAACAAAACGAACTTACTTGTAAGAGCAAGAGACCATAATGACCTCATCTACCACCCCCCTCCTGACGATTGCTCTACCTGTGTACAATGGCGGAAATACTCTACGTGTAGCCGTTCAATCAATCCTCGACCAAACCTTCACGGATTGGGAGCTCTATATTATCGACGACGGGTCTAGCGATGGGGCAGTTGAAGCACTCCCCCAATCTTCAGATCCAAGAATACACGTCCTTCGTGATGGTAATAACAAGGGGTTGTCTTCACGGTTGAACGAAGCGGTCCAAATGGCTCAGGGGACTTATTTTGCACGCATGGATCATGATGACATTTGTCATCCCGAACGCTTCTCCAAGCAAATCACCTATCTAAAGTCTAACCACGATGTCGACTTGCTAGGTGCTTTTTGCATCACAATAAATGAACAAAGCCAAATTGTTGGAACCCTGCCGACGGCTATAACGCATGAGCAAATATGTAAAAAACCCTGGCTTGGCTTTTACCTGCCTCACCCGACCTGGTGTGGTAAGATCGAATGGTTCCGTGCAAACTCTTACAAACATAACCCAGCTCCTTATTGTTGTGAGGATCAAGAATTATTGTTACGCGCTTATTCAACCAGCCGTTATCATGCTCTGCCTATGAATTTATTAGCCTATCGCGTTAGAACGAATACACCAATGAAGAGATTATGGCGCAACCGTTGGGCTTGGTGTAAAGAACAAGTGAATTATTTTAAAGCACATCAGAAAAAACGCCTTATTGCACTAACATGCTTAGCTGCAATTGCTCGGATATCAAATGATCTCATGAAGAAATTTCTTTTCGCAATCCGACGCAAAGCCCCTCAAAAAAATTCACACCGAGTTTCTGCCACGGAGTACGATTTCTGGGAGACAAGAATTGCTGATCTTGAATAAAGTCAGTAATGTTCAATAGAATTTACACCAACGCCACTGTCTCGCTTCTTGCCTGCTTTAATCGCCAATTAATAAGTGAAAACACAGGCATATAATGCAAAAAATTTTACCTCGCACGCTCAGTCATAAATTAGGGCTTCCTATTTTCTTTTTTTTGCTGCCAACGATTAGTGTATTTTCCAGCAACGCACTTGTTCCTTTGACAGTTATCGCCGGAGTAACCCTAGCGTTACATGACTACTTTCGCTACAGATCGATCCCTCGCCCGTCAAAACAAACACTTGTACTCGCAGGATTATTTTTTGGATGGGCTTTCCTCAGTTGGTTTTGGAGTATTAATCCAGAGGGCACATTAAAGGTCACTTCCCGTTTATTAGCTTTATCTGTTTGTGGCTGGCTTTTTGTTCAAGCCATAGATCATCGTTCTCAAGAAATTAAAAATCGGATCGCCAAATATTTTTTGTACGGCTTGGTGCTTGGCGCGGCTGCCTTAATTATCGAAGCACAATTCGATGCTCCCATAACCCGCCTGGCCAAGGGATTATCTGACGACGAGTTTTTGAACTTATCTCGCTTGAACAGGGGCACGACATTTATAACTATCTCTGGCTGGATTTGTTTGGCACTCTACGCCCAACAGATCCCAAAGCTTGTATTCCCACTACTCGTTGCAGGCTTACTTGGTATCTTAATGTTAGCCCATAGCGAAAGCACCCTAATCTCTATGGGACTATCCATTGTGTGGGCTGTCGTTTTCTACGCTTTCAATAAGTGGTCGCATCATCTTCTAAAATATATTCTTGCCCTAAGTATTCTCATGATGCCTCTGATAACCACCCTTACGGCTCCACTTGGAGAACCTGAGAATTCTTACAATCTCCATACTAGCGCGCACCATAGATTTTTCATATGGGGTTTTGTCTCCGATAAAATCCTCGAAGCGCCTCTAATTGGTGCTGGCATGGATGCCAGTCGTGTTTATCCCAATACAGAAGAGGAAGTCTACAAAAGGATAAGGTCCGACGGATACATAACAGGCGCAGGGGATCGCGTTATATCACTCCACCCTCATAATGCCCCTTTGCAAATTTGGCTCGAGCTTGGTCTGATAGGAGCTATCTTCGCGGCACTCTGCGTCCTCAATATATTAAATTGGGGTAACTTGTTTCCACATGATAATGCATTGAGGAATATATCCATTCAAGCAGCTATAATAACAACTATTCTCATGACTATGTTGGGGTATGGGATCTGGCAAAACAAATGGTTTGTTATGTTTTACCTTTTCAGCGCCCTCATCGCACTGTTACCTGGGCGGGGAAAAGGCTAACGTTTAATCGGATCGAAGCGAAATGGATTACACTGAAAACAAATCATTTTTTGGAGCTGTAAGAGCGAACCGAGGCAGAAAAATAAAAACTTAACCTTCCTGATTGATGGCGCCCCTTAAAGACCGGATACTTAAGGAGCAGATCTCAACGATCAAAATATCGCTCCTGATCAACTACCGACTTATTGATTCACATACTCTAGGTAAGAATTAGCTTTTAGCACCATATATAAACGCCCAAAAGCCCCCACAGCCTTTTACAAACTGAAGGGCTTTCTATTTGTTGCGGGGGCATACAAGTACCCGGAATGAAATTTTGGGTTCAAGAAATATTTAATCCCCCCATAACCTTTTAACTACATTCAGAACCAAAGATATAGCCGATCCCACGGACGGTTCTGATGATCTCTGGCTTGGTAGGGTTCCTTTCTATTTTTTTACGTAGACGAGATATTCTAAGGTCAATGGATCGATCAAAAGGCTCCCAACCTCGGTCGTGAGCTTGTTCCAATAATTGATCCCGGTTAAGGACCCGCCCTTCGTTGACTGAAAACACCCTGAGCAAACTGTATTCCATTGCCGTTATTGGGACTTCAATTTTATCCGGACCGACCAACTGGGCGCTTTCGAGATCTAGATAAAAATCGCCAAAGGCTACTCTGTTGGATAGCCCCTCTTCATTAGCGGGCTCGACATTCGCTTCCGTTGGACGTCGACGTAGAGTTGCCTTTATTCGCGCCTCTAGCTCACGAAGATCAACCGGCTTTCCTAGATAATCGTCGGCTCCCATCTCCAGGCCAACGATACGATCCACAACTTCTGAGGCGGCTGTTAGCATAATTACCGGCACATCATGATGTTTTCGCAGCTCCGTAAGTGCTGTGAGACCGTCTTGCCCTGGCATATTGATATCAAGGATTACCAACTCAATTTCTTCACTTGCCAATGTCGTGTGCAAGGTGCGCGCATTACTGGCCTCTCTAACTGGATAGCCCTTATCTTCAAGATATTCACAGACCATTTCTCTTAAATGAGGCTCATCATCACAAACGAGGATTGTCGCGTTCGACTTATCCATTAGTCCTGCCCCCCTGCTTCCAGAGTTCTTCGACAAAATTTACTAACTCATCCGGCGCCACTGGTTTTTCTATATAACGTTGATCTGAGTTTTCAAAAAACTCTGCAACCCGTGGGCTCATAGTATCACCCGTTACGAAGCCAACTCGACTGACAAGCTCAGGCTTGATAGATCGTATGGCCTCTAAAAACTCCACACCGCCCATGCTTGGCATTTTCACATCACTTAAGACGATATCGACTTGTTCTTTCTCGGCACTTCTCCGCTTTGTTGAGTAGAAAAAGATGCCGACCGCCAAGTAACCTGTTGATATGTATGGTTTCTGATAACTTTACATAGAGCAGGTATATGACAATCAACATCTCGCAGCATATTTTAGGCCTCAAAGGGCAACGTGTAAATGAAATTAAACTGGATGACGGCGGTGTTAAGATTGTCATTCACTGCAGCCGAGACGCGCGTAGGAGGGCTATAGACCCTGCTACAGGCCAGAAGGGAAGCATCAACCAGCATGTCCGCCGACAAGTAAACGACATCCCCCTTTTTGGGTATCCTTGTGTGGTCGAGATTGAGCTGGCGCAGGTTTATATTAACAAGGGCGAACGCCGCATTGAGGGGTGTGATTTTGTTGATAAAGGGTGCCGTTTCACTCACCGATTTTGCCGACTGATCAGTGGATTATGTCGGCATATGTCTATTCAAGCGGTTTCCAGACATTTGGATATACGATGGGAAACGGTCAAGAATATCGACAGGGCATACCTTATTGAAACTCTCCCTACGCTTGATCCTGCAGAGCTAACTGGCTTGGAATATATTGGTGTAGATGAAGTTGCCCGGGCGAAAGGTCATGACTACATGACGGTGGTCTACGATATGGTTGGCGGTCATCTGATCTGGGTTGAAGCAGGCCGAACTGCCGAGGTTTTTTCAAGGTTTTTGAAACAACTGCAACCAGATACAGCCTGCAAAATAAAGGCCGTAGCGATGGATATGGGGCCTGCCTACCAAAAGGCTGTCAGAGAGTCCTTGCCGTTGGCCGACATAGTATTTGACCGTTTCCACGTCATGAAAAACTACAGCAAAGCTATCCATAATCAGCGTCGACTTGAGTTCAGAAAGGCCGATCCAAGTGGTAAAGAGTTGATGAAAGGGACACATTATCTGTTGCTCAAAAATGCGGATAAGTTGAGTGAAAAACAAAGTGACAAGCTGCAAAGGTTGCTGGAGAGCAATAGCAACCTGAATGCACTTTACGTCTTGAAAGAACAGCTTCAGCTGCTGTGGAGTTGTTCAGCGACAATAACCTTGGCCGGTTGCGACAACCACCTTGGCCGGTGGATCTGATCATTAAAAAGGGCGTGCCCGTTTGATAATCAGATCCACCGGCCAAGGCTTAATTTGGTGTTAGTTACAAGCTGCTGTGAGTTGATAAATTAGGAACCTCTAGATGTAATTGGAGGAACCTGTTTGCCGTATAAATTTATCACAGATGAACAACTGAGACTTTACATGACAGATATAAAAACTCATGGTCAACGAACCGCCGCTGCCCGCGCAGGGTTTAGCGAACGCACGGCCCGCCGATTTGACGTTGATGCGACTTTACCGTCACAACGCAATATAAAGCGAGGGCGAACAGTTTCTGATCCGCTTGAAGATATCTGGGATAAGGACATCCTTCCCATTTTGGATAAAGACAACTCGGTCAAACCCATTACTTTGTTGCGCCACATACAGAGCCTCTATCCGCTCCGTTTTCCCGATGACCGTGTCAAGCGCACGTTAGAGCGCCGAGTTCGGGGATGGCGGGCTCTGAATGGCCCTGAAAAGGATATCATTTTCAGGCAAACACCTGAGCCGGGTTACATGGGCCAATCAGATTTCACGGATGCAGCCGACTTAAGTATTACCATTGCAGGAGATCCTTTGGTGCATCGGCTCTATCATTTTGTTCTGGTATATAGCCGATGGGAACATGTTGGGGTCGTACTTGGCGGTGAGAGTTTTACAGCCCTTGCGGAGAACTTACAAAATGCGCTTTGGTCCTTGGGGGGCGCTCCTGAAAACCACCGGACCGACAGCCTGTCTGCGGCCTTTCGGAATTTGAGCGTTGAGGAAAAGGAGGACATTACCAAACGTTATTCTGCTTTTGTTGAGCACTACGGTATGGAGGCCAGTCGAAATAACAGAGGGGAATCACACGAGAACGGTGCCATTGA
Organism: Kiloniella sp.; assembly: GCF_965205715.1. Lineage (GTDB taxonomy): Bacteria > Pseudomonadota > Alphaproteobacteria > Kiloniellales > Kiloniellaceae > Kiloniella. The sequence continues at coordinate 87,793 of NZ_CBDBHW010000008.1, forward strand.
ATCTCACCACGGTCACCTTAAGACTGCGATAAAGCAGGCCCTGATTTTGCGTGGCAGTAATGACTTTGACACTTTGGATGAGTATCGGCGATTTTTGGACGAGCTGATTGCTAGACGGAACAAACATCGTGACCAAGATATCCAAACAGAGTTGAAATCTCTCAAGGCGTTACCTCCTCGGCGAACAACAGATTACACTGAAGTCGTGTCGAGAGTTACCAAAACAAGTGGTTTTTTAGTTAAGCAGGTTTTTTATAGCGCCCCTTCTCGCCTAATTGGTCAACGCTTGCGTGTCCATATTTACGATAACCGGATAGAAGCCTATCTAGGCAGCACTCATGTCGTCAGCCATTCTCGTGAGCGGGGGCACGGCAAAGGCCCCCGCATTCATGTTATCAATTATCATCACGTCATTCATGCTCTCAAACGTAAACCTCAGGCACTCGCCAATTCTATTTATCGTGACAGTATTTTTCCAAGAACCGAGTACTCCCTGGCCTGGACATTGTTTCAGAAAAAGTTGTCCCGCAGAGATGCGTGTCGTCAGATGGTTGGGATACTTTTCCTTGCGCACGAAGAGGCTTGTGAGGCCGAAGTCGCGCACCTGATTTCGAGAGAAATCAATGCAGGAAGGCTACCTTGCGCAAAAAAACTTAAGCTGAATATCACAAAAAAGAACACGGATTTACCTCCTGATATTCCCGTGGTTCAACCTTCATTATCAGTCTTTGATACTCTGTTGGAGGATCGGGCATGACAAACATTGAAGTGGATCAGCACAAGCTGCCTCTTATGCTAACTGACTTACGATTACCCAGCTTTCACAAACACTGGCAAGATATCGCAATCCAATCCGACAAGGAGGGCTGGTCAGCAGCCAGGTTCCTTGCCGTTTTGGCCGAATATGAATTGGCCGAAAGGGACACGCGACGCATTCAACGCCATCTCAACGCATCAAACCTGCTGGGCGGAAAAACTCTGGCCACTTTTAACTTCAAGCGGCTGCCTAACGTGAAAAAGGCGCAGGTCGAAGCCTTGTCTGCCGGTGACTGGATTGACGCAAGAGCAAATCTGATTGCCATTGGAAATTCAGGGGGAGGAAAAACTCATCTCCTATGCGCCGTAGGTTATGCTCTTATAGAGGCTGGATACCGTGTGCTCTATACGCAAACCAGTGATCTGGTGCAAAAACTCCAGGCTGCCAGACGTGAACTTATGCTCGAAAACGCCCTCGCAAAACTCGATAAATTTGATCTCATCATTCTCGATGATATTACCTATGCACAAAGGGATATATCTGAAACATCCGTGCTCTTTGAATTGATCGCCAGACGATATGAGTACCGAAGTATTGCAATTGCTGCCAATCAACCTTTTAGCGGATGGGACAATATTTTTCAAGATAAGGCCATGACCGTTGCAGCAATCGATCGTCTTGTTCACCACTCAACCATTCTTGAGATGAATATCGACAGCTACAGACAATGGGAAGCCGCCCAAAATCTCAAAAAAATGTTGCGGAAAACCACAAACAAAAAGGTGAAAAATATGCCTGAAGCATCGTAAATAAACGTCAGATCACAGCCGCATCAAAAGCGGCCAAGGTGGTTGACGCAACCGGACAAAGTGGTTGACGCTCTACATGGAGTGCCGCTTCATTTGAGGCGATGGCGGAGCAACTGGAACGTTGGTGCCTGATAGCAGATCAGTCACAGATGCTCTATCTAAAAAAGTTCGCGAAATCCCTACGGAAACATTGTGTGGGCATCTGCAACTACGCCAAACACAAGCTCACAAGCGCCAGGATAGAGGCTGGTAATGTCAGTATAGGAATGATCCGTAAGCGAGCCAGAGGCATCAAGGATACCGAATACTTCAAACTCAAAATTAGACAATCATCCATTCCAGATAATCAATCTATGCTCTATTTGAAATCCTAAATCTACTCAACAAAGCGGAGAAGTGCCAAATGTATCATCAAGAAATACAGGACCTTCCTCGAACAAACGATGTTCCAAAGAGATAGCTACCGCATCACTGCCATCTTTTGGCGCATCTCCATCATCGCCATCTTGATCGAACAAAGCATGTGCATACTGGGCTTTCAGCCGGGTTCGTTGCTGGCCAAATCCTTTATCCATGATAAATCCCCATCCGGAACCAGTCGCTACACTATCCAGGTCAGAGACACCAATACCACTTCCCTCGCCCATCCCGTCATAATACATGCCTGTTAACTGTAGAGCGTCGATATCAGTTGAAAATGGCTTTGCTGTAAGGCTTAATCCTTTCAAGCGATCTTCGGTATTGTTTAGACCTGTGAAATCTGACGCGCCAGATACAGATTGCGTCCCAAAGGCAAAGCCCTGCGCAGCAATCCTGCTGTCACTTGTCCCAATGCGTGCTGATACACCACGCCTATAAAAATTGGATACGAGTAAGCTTTCCAGTCCTGTATCATGATGCCCAAGAGTAAAACCGCCCTCAACAGTTTCCCCGGAATAATTTGCGGAAATGTCATACTCACCGATATCAACAGGATGATTAGTCTGTGCATGATCCACGTCGCTTTGAACGAGATAGTTCGAATGTCCATCTATCGTCCACTTTCCAGAAGCAAACCCCGCGTTAACATCTCCACTTCCCGATAATACTGCCTCGTTAGTCCCATCACCTATGTTTTGTTTAGCAATGCGCCTGCTGAATTCAGTCAACGTGTCTGCTCGAAAATAAGCCGAACGAAGCAGCCTTTCAGCCATTTCAATCTCTGTAGTATCTTCAGTCAAGTTCTCCAGACCAGGAGAACTTGAAGTGGCAATAGCAAAGGACCACTGCTGTTTCTCCAAAGAAGAACCATCGGGATTTAGAACAATTAATTTTACAACATGTTCCCCCTCACTCAATGCGTGGGGAGGTTTATAGATAAAATCAGTTCCCTCTAGGGATAGCAGTGAAGTGACATCGATGCCATCTAGTTCAATACCAAGTGTCGTTAAGGTAACGATGTCCAGATCATCTGGTAGATCAATGAACAATTGTGTTTCTGTGGTATCAGGTGGCGTAAATCCCGCAGACCAGTCCGCAAGTACCGGTGATGAGAAACAAAAAGGCAAACCAAGAGTGATCAGACAGCCCCTTAGTTTGGATATAAGATTTAAACTGTTTGATATTAACACGTTCCAACACCCCCAAAGTCGAAACTCTTCAGCCTCGCTACCTGGATAGATTATATTAACGGGTAATCAGGACAAGAAATCTAACGTATCAATTGTATCAGAGCCCATACATCAGACTATGATTGCACCTGAATACTTTGGTAGCAGAGCTCAAATTTTACCCTACTACCAAAGATCACTACTTGTTAGATTAATTTGTAACGGGTGCCCGCAAACGTTTGGGCTGATTGCCTACCGGGTCTTTTTTACAAGCGGACCTCTGGTCGGCTTCATCCCCAAAACAGGTTTCATAGTTGGTTTATTTGTATCTTCCTGGCCTTGATAACCACCTAAACCAGGAGAGGTAATAATATTCACTTGTGGCGTACAGCGATGCTTGAAAATTGCCGTTCCATAATCTTTCCACGCTCCATAATTATCGCTGTTTTGATCTTTAATTTGCGCTTTAATTGTAAGCGAGTGGTTGTATGTCTTATTAATAGTTTTCCACCATTTAAATTGATCTTGATCCATTTTTTCAATCAACGGATAATTGAAATCAAGAAATCTATTCATTTGATCTGCCGAATTATAGCTCGTTTGATTAGAAGTGAAGATCACAAAATTCCCCTCTTCCTCACCAATTTTAAATCGAATGCTACCTTTACCAGTACCACTGTAATTTACACGAATTTTAGGATTTGAATCTGGTAAGCATTTTCCAATATGATGCGGCATATTCGGTTGAAAATCCGCCTTGGATAACTGGAGTGGTAAATTTTGATTTAATTGATTAGGTAAGTTTCCACCTAATTGTGCATTTAAAATTGGTTTGTCCGTAATGTCAGGATCACCTTCATATTTCACTTGAATAGTGAAGTTTTGAGTTTCAAAACCAGCCTTAGATGGAGTAAAGCCTGGTGAAACGTATTTCGAGCACCATCCAGCCACAGAGACAGGTCTCTGCAACACAATTTCCTGATTTTTTTTGTAAAAATCTGCCTTCGTTCCACCACCTTGTAGATGTACTTGTAATTTTTTATTGATTTCTTCCAGCGCATCAACACGTAACGCCGGATGGCCATTTTTAATTTGATTCAAAGGAACGGTAAATGTCTCATCACCGTTGGTTCCTTCGGTAACCCATTTCCCCAGACCAATTCGAGTTTTATTACTAACATTGTAATTACTTTTATAAAGCGCCGCATTATCATTGATATCTTCAACAAACATACTTAGAGGACCAAAGTAAATTTTAGCCTCTTTAAAATCGATCTGTTTATCATTACCACACTGTACAAATCCATTGGCTTGAATCTTAATGGATGATTCTTGTACTTGTAATTTAACTTGGCTGGCCAATTTATTTACCGAAGTGTTTTTAACGTGAATGACCGCCGCCAATCCCGGGAAACTTAGATCCACATTCTGAACGTATTCAGAATTCCCACTTGATGCTGCGTGAGTGATAGTTACGAACATTGTGCTCATGCCAATAGTTAATGCGCTCGCACTCCATAATAACGATTTTAGTTTACTCATTACGATCTCCA
>NZ_CBDBHW010000008.1:97500-120000 GCF_965205715.1 Kiloniella sp.
GACGACTAGTTCACATCGTTTACGGCGTGGACTACCAGGGTATCTAATCCTGTTTGCTCCCCACGCTTTCGCGCCTCAGCGTCAGTATCGAGCCAGATAGCCGCCTTCGCCACTGGTGTTCTTCCTAATATCTACGAATTTCACCTCTACACTAGGAATTCCGCTATCCTCTCTCGATCTCTAGACTGCAAGTTATAAAGGCAGTTCCCAGGTTGAGCCCAGGCCTTTCACCTCTATCTTTGCAATCCGCCTACACGCCCTTTACGCCCAGTAATTCCGAACAACGCTCGCACCCTTCGTATTACCGCGGCTGCTGGCACGAAGTTAGCCGGTGCTTCTTCTACTGCTACTGTCATCATCCTCACAGTTGAAAGAGTTTTACAACCCTAAGGCCTTCTTCACTCACGCGGCATGGCTGGATCAGGCTTGCGCCCATTGTCCAATATTCCCCACTGCTGCCTCCCGTAGGAGTCTGGGCCGTGTCTCAGTCCCAGTGTGGCTGATCATCCTCTCAGACCAGCTATAGATCGTAGACTTGGTGAGCCATTACCTCACCAACTATCTAATCTAACGCGGGCTCATCATAGAGCAATAAATCTTTCCCCCGTAGGGCGTATGCGGTATTAGCATTCGTTTCCAAATGTTATCCCCCACTCCATGGTAGATTCCCACGCGTTACTCACCCGTGCGCCACTGTCCAGTTCCCGAAAGAACCTTCTCGTTCGACTTGCATGTGTTAAGCCTGCCGCCAGCGTTCGTTCTGAGCCAGGATCAAACTCTCAAGTTGACCTGACTTCTGTCTTAAAACAGAACTCAAATTTATTACTGACTAGGTATAGTGTAACTTATTTCGAATAAGATACATAAACTAGCTAGCTCGTTGCTAAAACCAACAAACCGCCGTTCACGCATCCTTTCCATCTGATCCACAATGTCAAACAACAGACCCTTAGGGCCAAATAATAATTAACAAATTAGAACCAAGCGAACCCGGCCCCGAAAAGCTAGACGATATATATAGTCTTTTTCCCTATCGTCAAGGAACATCTGAAATCTTTTTGTAAAAACTTTTCATAAGACCGAAGCCTTAAATCAACAATCAACAAATAATCGCTAACTGCCTGTTTTCACTCTGTCTTTCCGATGTCCCGAAGAAGCGTGCGCCCCGTCGGTGAGCGGTGTTATAGGCCTCACACCCACACCTGTCAAAGGCCTTTATGAAAAAAATACACATTTTTGTAAAATTTCCATAACACACCATCAAACATACCGAATATTACTCAAATTCACCCCGTTTGAGGTCGAATCAGACCCCTTAGGATTCCCCAAACAAACAAATCCAACGCTTTCGCAACGAATCACGCAAAATCAATCAAGAATCGATCAACAAAATGGCCAAGATTCGCCTGAAGTCAGCTCGGTTATAAGTCGATACTCTGAAGAATCCTTTAATCTTCACCATCGTCTTTATGTAAATGATGAGATTCTTGGGCCACCATCCATTCAACGGCTCAAACGGACTCGAATACTAGGGCACAAACTTCGATAGGCAGACCGGACAGGGATAGGTCCCTTTGCTCCATAATCGGTTTAACTGGAGATCTGAAAAATTCTCTGGAATGAATAATGTTCTACGCTCAAAATGTTTATTCAGCCTTACAGGCAGGCTAATTTCACCGCTTGCATTAGAGATCGTTACTTGATCCCCTTGGCTTATACCTAATTCGAGCGCGATATCCTGGTTCATCTCCACATAGGCCTCGGCCTCGAGCTCCTTTAGGGTTTCAGAGTAAAACGACGTTCCACCGGAATGGAACCTGCACTCCCCTGTAATCAGCATGAAAGTGCTGTCATCCCTACTCCCGGAATACGCGACCTCGGAATTAGGGGGCTCTACAATAAGTGTCTCAGCATTCGGTAATGACGTCGGAGGAAGTTGCAGGCTCCTTATGGGGGACATACTCTTGATTTCGGGGAACATCCCCTCCTGCTTTATATCTGTAAATTTCATTCCAGACAGAGACGGCACAAGAGCACACATTTCTGCGAAAATTTCTTCCGCGGCGCGAACATCCGGACTTCTTCCTATAGCCTCGAAGACTCCTTGGAAAATATCTATATTTTCTTTCGCATTTGATAAAGGCGGCCTTATGCTACATCGTTTTTGTAATCGCCCTTCATTGTTAAGTACTGTTCCGCTTTCCTCGGTGTAAACCGCACAAGGCAACAAAATGTCAGCACATTCGGTTGTTGGAGAGCGATGAGAAGCCTGTACCACAAGCATTTTGACTTTGGAGAGCGCGTGGTCGACCAATGCGCGATCGGGATAAAAAGTCAGGGGATCACTTTGGACACAATAGAGCATGTCCATGTCACCCGCAGCACAACGCCTTAATATGCCATGGAGATCCTCTCCTTCCTCCCTTGGTAATGGGCTTTGCCAGGCTTTTTCAAAATACGCCCGATGATCTGCGTTCGTAATATCGTGCCATCCCGGAAGGACATTGGGCAGCAAACCCAATTCCCAAGCGCCCATCTGGTTCGACCGATCAAACAAACATTGTATCGCAACTTGTTTGCCAAGGCTTTTCAAGGTGACTGCATAAGTCTGTAACCACTGCAGTGCCTCTCCTGCATTAGGAGCCCGCAATATATCTGGCCCAATCAGAATGCTCACAGTAGAGGACGATTTAACCAGCCCCGATCCTGTGGAGATAAAAGTCTGCAGTACTGCCTCACTCTTGCCGGTTATCCCCTCGGTCAGGTCGGCCTCGAGTGCGGCAAATAAATGTGCTTCCCATCCCGGCAATAACCGCTGAGTTGCAACCGCCAGGGAATCAAGCCGAGACGGACGCGCGGAGGCAAGCAGTAACCTGTTTGCCCTCAGTTGTTGACTTTGTCGGATCAGATAATCCGTCACCGGGTTTTCATCCGTTACATGGGAGCCCACCACCAGGAGGCAATCCGCCTCTAGTATTTTTTCGATTGGCTTCCGGGTATAAAAACCTGTCATCAGACTGGGCAATACATCATATAACTTCTCGCCGATGGGTTCGGGAGACGACCACCGAATAGAGCTGTCAATATGATTGGTCTGAAGCGCCGTTCTCATCATCTTTTGAAAAAGATAAAGCACCTCACAACTAAGCCCGGCAGAAGCCAGCCCTGCAAAACACCCCTGTCCTGAATACGCTTTTACATGCAAGGCTAAGACACCCATGGCTTCCTCCCAGGAAACCGGGACAAGCTCTCCTTGTTTACGCACCATGGGGGTGGTCAATCGATCTTTACTATCCATAAAATCAATGCCGAACCGCCCTTTCACACAAAGGGTTTCGCCATTAATCCCCGTTTCGTACTTGGATCGTACCCGGGCTAACTTCCCATCCCGCAAGCCGACGGACAACTGACACCCTGTACCGCAATAACCACAGGTGGTATCGGTCTCGATAAGATCCCAAGGTCGCGAAGTATAGCGATAAGGCTGGCTCATCAAAGCGCCAACCGGGCAAACTTCAATGCAATTCCCGCAGTGATCGCAGCCAGAAAGGCTATTTTCAAAACCTGTTATCTCACTGTCCATTCCCCGGTCCATCGTGCCCAACGCAACGGCACCAACCACCTCTTCGCACATCCGGACACAACGCTGACATTGAATGCAGCGGTTGGCATTGAAGATGATCACCTGATTGAGTGATAAATCCTGACTGCGAAATACCCGCTTTTCATCACGAAAACTACTGACACCAGCGCCGTATTCAAAGACTGTATCCTGTAATTCACATTCTCCTGCTTTATCGCAAATCGGGCAATCCAGAGGATGGTTCGCCAGTAACAGTTCAAGCATGGATTCACGGGTTTTAGAAACCGTGGGTGTCGACGTATTTACCACCATACCATCGGCGACACGCGTCACACAGGCAGGAGCCATTTTCGGCTGACCTTCTATTTCGACCAGACACATACGGCACGATGCCAAGGGCGTAAGACGTTTCTGATAACAGAATGTCGGAATGTGAATCCCCACGCCCATGACGGCCTCGAGGATCAGACTGCCATCTGCAATCTCATATTCCTTTCCATCGATGGTTATATTGACCATAGGGATATCGCTTTCCTAAAACACAGTCTATCTAATGAAAAGGGCATGCCCCCTCTTCGATATGCTGAACAAATTCCGCCCGAAAATGTTTGAGTGCTGCCTGTAGAGCCCAGGAAGCTCCGACCCCAAGGGCACAAAAAGAATTGCCAAACATCGTCTCACAAAGGGCTTCTAATCGCTCAAGATCTTCGTGTTTACCCTCACCCGCCTCCATACGGCGGAGAATTTTGGCACACCAGGCCAGACCTTCGCGACAAGGAGTGCATTTTCCGCAGGACTCATGATTAAAAAACTCTGTAATTCGGGAGATGACCTGAACAATGCAGGTCGTATCATCCAGAACAATCACACCTGCTGAGCCCAACATGCTGCCTGCCGCAGCTAGGGAGTTAAAATCTAATCCGATGTCCAGCTCACTTTCGGGAAACATTGGCGCAGACACACCGCCTGGTATGACCGCTTTCACCCGCCCCGAACAAGCACCACCACCATAGTCATAGACCAACTCGCGCAGGGAAATCCCCATGGGCAATTCGTAAAGCCCCGGCTTTTTCACCTGCCCACTGAGACAATAAAGCTTTGGTCCGGGACTTGCCTCAGGACCAATGCTCTTGAACCATTCGGGTCCTCTTTGGATGATATGGGGCAAACACGCAAAGGTTTCCACATTGTTGACAACTGTTGGGCTGCCATAGAGACCTTCAACCGCTGGAAAAGGAGGTTTGAGTTTTGGCTGTGCCCGACGTCCTTCTATCGATTCCAACAGCGCCGTTTCTTCCCCGCAGATATAAGCCCCCGCGCCACGGTGGATATAGACATCATGACTGAAACCACTGCCCAGAATATCAGGGCCAAGATAGCCCTGGGCATAAGCTTCTTTTATGGCGCTCTCAACCCGGTCGATACTAAGCTCATATTCGCCCCGGATATAGACATAGGTGACTTTAGCGCCAATGGCATAGGCGGTGATAATGATACCCTCGAGCATCATGTGAGGGTCTTTCTCCATGAGTGCTCGATCTTTAAAGGTACCCGGTTCTCCTTCGTCAGCGTTGCAACAGAGCAAAGGTGTTTTCTGGGAATCTTTTGGAACAAAGCTCCACTTGAGCCCTGTTGGAAAACCAGCGCCACCACGGCCGCGAAGATTAGATTCCTTTACCATTTCAATAAGGTCGGAGGAGGTGTAACTTTTGAGTACGGTCGCCAGAGACTGATAACCACCAGCATTTTCATAAACACTGATCTCATGACTGTTGGGAGTATCCATATTCTTCAATAATATCTTGTCGAACATGTACCTTATTCTTTCTCTTAATTGTCTCCACTTAATCCGATTTCACGAGACGACAATTGATCAAGCAGTTGACCTAGCTTTTCTTCATCCTGGTTTTCAAAATAATCCTGATTGACCATCAGTGCTGGCGCCTTATCACAAGCCCCTAAACATTCAACACTGGAGAGGCTAAAGCGTCCGTCGTTGGTCGTTTCCCCGGCTTTGATCTTTAGTCGATTTTCCAGATACCCAACCAGATTTTCTGCACGGCGTAATAGACAGGAAACGTTTGTACAGACTTGGATGTGGTACTCACCGATGGATTCTGTGTGAAACATTGTGTAAAAAGTGGCTAACTCAAATACCCAGATTTCGGGAACATCGAGAATATCAGCAACTTGCTGCAATACGTCCCCGCCGAGATAACCATACTGTTTTTGAGCTATAAATAATGCTGGCATAATTGCCGAGCGATTATTGGGATATCGCTTGGTAACAATCTCTATCTGTTCTCTTAGATCCATAGACATCTCTTTATCTTTGATCCTATTCAGACTTTGGTATTTTGCTTCACTTATCCACTTCGGCGATAACCGGATCAAGACTTCCAAGCATCGCAATCACATCAGCCAAGTACTTCATGTTCTTGGTTTCGGTTTCCAACGCCTGTAAATTGACAAAGGAAGGTGCGCGAACCTTCATACGGAACGGTTTTTCACTACCATCGCTGATGATATAGAAACCGATTTCACCCTTGGGTGCTTCAATGGGGACATAGACTTCCCCCTTGGGAACTTTGAACCCATAGGCGGAAAGTTCAAAATGATGAATGTGAGTTTCCATGGAGCAACTCAAAAGATCTTTATCCACCGGAAAAGCGACAGTGGGAATATCTACGATAAAAGGCCCTTCATCCATCTGAGACAGGCATTGCCTGATCATGCGAAGGCTTTCCCGCATTTCATCAATTCGGCAAACCCACCGATCATAACAATCCCCGTTCTCGCGCACGATCACATTGAATTCCAGGCGGTCATAGATCTCATAAGGGCTATCTCGACGAATATCCCAATCAACGCCCGACGCCCTGAGGTTGGGTCCACTCAACCCAATATCGATAGCATCTTCAGGGGATATAACCGCAACATCCTTTGTTCGCTTTAAAAAAATCCTGTTATTGGAAATCAAACGTTCATAATCGACCAATCTATCCGAAAGAATTTCACAGAACTGTAAAATCCGATCACCTGCTCCTTCGGGTAGATCTTCGCGTACGCCGCCGACCCGACAAAAGGATGTGTGCATACGGGCTCCGGATATCATTTCCAGAATATCCATCACCATTTCCCGCTCCCGCATGCAATAAAGCAGCGTTGTCATGGCGCCGAGATCCATAGGTAGAGCACCAACGATGAGAAGATGCCCTGAGATCCGCGACAGTTCAGCCATCATAACCCGGATATACTGAGCCCTTTCCGGTGCCTGGATATCGAGAAGTTTTTCCACGGCAAGAACATAAGCTAAATTGGTCGAGGGCGGGCAAACGTAATCCAATCGATCGGTTAGAGGGATGATCTGGGTATAGGTAAAATCCTCGGCCAGTTTTTCAGTTCCCCGGTGCAGGTAACCAATATGGGGGCTGGTTCGCTCTACGATTTCGCCATCAAGCTGAAGGACAAGCCGAAGAACCCCGTGGGTACTGGGATGTTGAGGACCAAGGTTAAGAAGAACTTCCTTCGTGCCCTCGGGGCTGGAATCTGTTTCATTCAATACTGTGACATTTGTCATATCAGCTCATATTCCCCTTTTCCTCACCAAAGGGGTTATAGGCGTCTTTGTATCCTCGCGTTGGGAAGTCCTTGCGCATGGGATAGCCTTCGAACTCATCCCACATATAAATTCGTTCTAAATTGGGATGGCCGTCAAAAATGATGCCGTACATATCAAAGGTTTCGCGTTCGTGCCAATTGGCTGTCCGCCAGACACTTGTCACCGTAGGAAGATGTGGTTTTTCAGTTTCCCCCCGATCATCAAGTCGGCACTTAATCCTTAGGCGAAATTTATTGGCAATAGAATAGAGGTGATAAACAACTTCAAAACGCCGGCTTTCAGGATGATGATCAACGCCGCAAAGATCAGATAGAAAATTGAATTTCAAAGCCGGATCGGTTTTCAAGAAGTGACAGAGTTCGACGACATGACTGGCCCCGACTTCAATACAGTGCATATCGATACCGGCGCCGCCATCGCGAACCTTATTACCGAAGTGCTTGAGAATTTTCTCACAGAATTCCGGTGTCCCCGCCATTAGCTATTCCCATCGCTCAGGTCATTAGCTCTTTTAACTGGTAATCGATACTCCTCGTTCAAAACGGGTACTTCCAAGATCCCCTCAGAAGGATCTTTGCGGAGCACATAACTCCGCTTGATCTTTTCCTGAAGGAGAAGCAAACCATGCATCAAGGCTTCGGGTCGCGGGGGGCATCCGGGGACATGAACATCTACTGGCACAATCAATTCCGAGCCCTGAACAACCGCGTAAGTGTTATAAACCCCGCCAGATATAGCGCAGGTCCCCATGGCAACAACCCATCGGGGCTCTGGCATTTGATCATAGAGACGACGTACAACAGGGGCGAATTTCTTGGTAACGGTCCCGGCGATGATCATCACGTCTGATTGCCTGGGCGAAGGTCTGAAGACCACACCAAAACGATCTAAATCATAACGAGAACACCCGGTTGAGATCATTTCAATCGCACAGCAGGCAATGCCAAATGTTTCCGGCCAGAGCGATGATTGCCTGCTCCAGTTTATGATACTGTCCGTGGTACTGAAAAAAACATTGTCGGGAAAACGATTTTCTAAGACTCCCATTCTAATGCTCCCTTTGCCCAGGCGTATACAAAACCCACCAACAACAAGAAGATAAATACGAACATTTCAAGATAGCCGATGAAACTAATTTCATTGAGAACGACAGCCCACGGGAAGAGGAACATAGCCTCCACGTCAAACACCACAAATAGGATTGCGACGACAAAAAACTGAACCCGGAATAATCCTCCAGATGCTTCCCCCCACTGATCAACACCACACTCATAAGGACGATTTTTTTCGGGATAAGGGTTGTGAGGGCGTACCAGAGAGCCTAGCCAAAGTATAAAAATGGCTAAGCCTCCTGCAGCGACAGTCATCAAGACAATGGGTAAATAATCAATGAGCATATGCATTGCTCCTCTAGAAGTCTCACTTCCAGGTATTTGATTGCGGAAAACTCCAACAACTACTCTACGAGCATGGGATTAATAATGCCTTATTTTAAGGCAAAAAACCACCCGATAGTGCCATAGCATTAAAGAACACAGCATTCTGGGCCTGGCTCAAAAACCAAACCGGAGCGAGACCAATGCCAATAGTACCAATCGCCGTAATCCCCAAAACCAGACGCAATGAGGGGGATAAACTTAGATTAAAAGACCCCACTGGTTCCTTCATATACATCAGCATTACAATTCGGATGTAAAAGAAAGCCGCGACAGCACTCAACAATACAGCCAGAACAGACAGGGCTACATACCCTTCTTGAATCAAAGCGACCAGGATATAAAATTTAGCAAAGAAACCCGCTGTTGGTGGAATTCCCGCCAGAGAAAATAAAAAGAGCAGTGCCAGAAAGGCCCATCCTGGATGTACACTTGCCAAGCCTGAATAGCCTTGAATGAGGTCGGTCTCAGCAGAAGCTGTATTCGGGGTTTTAATCTCATCCACATCTCTTTGCATCATAACCACGATGGCAAAAAATCCTATGTTCATGAATAAGTAAATCAACAAATACAACATCACACTCGCGATGCCCTCATGCCCAGCGGCAATCACTCCTAAAAGGGCAAACCCGGCATGAGCGATGCTTGAATAGGCGAGCATTCGCTTGATATTGGTCTGAACCAAGGCGACGAAGGAACCCAAAGCCATCGTTACAACAGAGATGACAATGATAATATCACTCCAAATCCCGCTCAGAGGCGTCATGGCATCCAAGAATATTCGCAGTACGATTGCAAAGGCCGCGGCTTTTGAACCGACGGAAAGAAAGGCCGTGATTGGGGTTGGAGCACCTTCATAGACATCCGGCACCCACATATGTAAAGGCACCGCGCCTACTTTGAATATCAAGCCAGCTAACAAGAATATCACGGCAAGAACCAGCATTAAATCCGGCGGCGCATCTCCTGAAAAATCTTTGGATATCATAGACGCAATATCTGTTAGTTGGGTAGTTCCGGTCGCGCCATAGATAAGTGAAAGACCATAGAGAAGAATACCCGAAGAAACAGCACCAAGAACAACGTATTTAAGAGCAGCTTCGTTGGATTGAAGGTGCCCTCTCCTAAATCCCACCAATACATAGAATGCAAAGGCCTGAAGCTCCAGTCCCATATAGATAACCAGAAGATCAAGCCCTGACACCATGATCATCATTCCAACCACGGCAAACAAAACCAAGACATGGTATTCCCCCTCGACAATACCTTCTTGTTCGAGATAGCGCCCGGACATTAGAAGAGTAAGACCCGCTGTCAGAAAGATTACGGCTTTGAAATAAAGGGCAAAGGGATCAATGATAAAGGTGTTGCCATAAACAGTTTGAGGGCTAGGGATAAAGATAAATGACATCCCGGCCGCGAGAATGAGGACAAGTAAGGTCGCCCCGGTCAATAACCTCGACAATTTCTGACGGGTACAGAGCCTTTCCGCCAACAAGGATCCCAGTAAAATGATACAAGCACCGACAATGACAACTATCTCGGAGCTGCTGGCAATGATCGACTGAATTATAGCTTGTTTATCCATCATTTCCCCTTCATGGGCCAAGAACCTGGACCAATAGGTGATCAAGAGAGGGCGTTAATATATCAACAAAAGGTGCCGGATAGAGCCCGAGCCAAAACACAAAAACAGCTAATCCCACAAGGCCACTGATTTCGCGGAGATCAACATCCCACAGGTTGTCACCACACGAGGGTGATATGGGGCCAAGCGCAACTTGACGGAATAAACCCAACATATAAACCGCCGCCAGCAGGGCACCAATGATCGCAATCACCCCCATAAGAATATTCGCACCGAAGGCGCCTGACAGGATCAATAACTCCCCGATAAACCCATTTGTGCCAGGAACGGCCATTGAAGCAAAAGCAAACACCCCCAGAAAGAGGGTATAAATCGGGATCACCTTCATTAATCCACCATAATCGGCAATTCGTCGGGTGTGAGTACGCTCGTACACCAAACCAATGATAAGAAATAAAGCCCCTGTGGTTATTCCGTGGTTGAACATCTGAAGGACTGCGCCGGTTAATCCATTAGAGTTAAAAGTAAAGAGGCCCAGCGTCACAAACCCCATGTGGCTAACACTTGAATAAGCGATCAACTTTTTAAGATCAGTTTGGGCCAGAGCCAGAAAGCCGCCATAAACGATTGCCAGCCCGGACAAACCGACAACCAAGGGGGCAAAATATTGTGATGCTTCGGGTAACATGGGGAGCGAAAAGCGCAAAAACCCATAGGCGCCCATTTTCAGGAGAACACCAGCCAAAATTATACTTCCTGCTGTGGGAGCCTCTACATGGGCATCTGGTAACCAAGTATGGACAGGAACCATTGGTACCTTGACCGCAAAAGCCACAAGGAAAGCCAAAAACACCCAAAACTGGATGTCAAAACTATAATCCCCGTTCATCAGTATGAGAATATCGAAGGTCCGCCCACTTTCGAGGTAAAGTACAATTATACCAACGAGAAATAGTAAACTACCTGCCAAGGTGTAGAGGAAGAATTTGAACGCCGCATAAACCCGATTTGGCCCGCCCCACACCCCTATAATAATATACATCGGGATCAGCATCGCCTCCCAAAGGACATAAAACAAAAACAGATCCAAGGCGGAAAACACTCCAAGCATCAGGCTTTGCATCACCAAAAGACTGATCATGAATTCTTTTAATTTGCTCGTTATTGCTTTCCAGGAGGCAACCACGCAGATCCACCCCAGAAAAGCTGTCAGGAAAAGAAACAACACACTGATGCCATCAACACCGAGTGAATAGGAAATACCTAAGTCTGGAACCCAGTCATGCGTCTCGCGAAATTGCATGGATGCGGTTGTGCTGTCGAAGCTCAGAAGCAACACGATGGCCAGTAAGCAATCGACCAACGTGACCGTTAATGCCGCCCAACGGATAAGGGAATAGTTCGATATGAACAGTAGTAAAATCGCACCAATGAGCGGTAAAAAAATGATAAGGCTGAGTATGGGGAAGTCGATTATCTCCATCCCTTATCCCAACCTAACAATGCTATATATCGCGACGCAAACCAGAACCCCGACAATCATTGCCATGGCATAATGGTTCAAAATACCTGTTTGCAGGCGCTTTACCCGAGCCCCACATAATAACGTGGTTCGAGCCACACCATTAACGACCCGGTCAACGACTGAGATGTCCACCCGCAGGCTTTGCTTAGAAAGGTTATGAAGGGTTGGTAAGATGGCCGTGTCCGAAATCTCACTCCATATCTCTTCCCACCAAGCCAAGGGTTTATGCGCAAACCACATGAAGAGCTGGGCACCTTTGCGATAAAACCAATCCGTATCCAAACTGATGCTTTTCTCCGGATCCAGGGATTTGATTAAAAGCACAAACCCCAGAGCGGTAAACATCAAAATTCCAAGGCTACCCGTAACATGGGCACCGGTATAAGGGATAAAATCCACCGGATAAGGCAAGAGGTCATAAAGCAAGCCCGGGAACACGCCGATCCCCACACACAAGATAGCTGCAATCCCCATTGCTAATAACATATTCAGCGGAGGTTCTGCGGGGCGCAGGCCGCAATCTCTGCCAAAGAACATATAATAAGGCAGCTTAAGGCCGGTGTGTAGAAATGTCCCGGATGAAGCGACTGTTAACAACAACACAATAGTCGCCCTGTTATCACCAGCTGCTGCAGCAATAACCATCGATTTGGAAACAAAACCACTAAAGAATGGGAAAGCCGAGATGGCAAACGCCCCGATCATATAGAGAAACACCGTCCAGGGCATCGTCCGGTATAAACCACCCAGCTTCGTTAATTTACGCCGCCCTGTCATGTGGATCACGGCACCTGCGCCCATAAAAAGAAGCCCTTTGTATATGATATGAGCAAAAGCATGTGAACTGGAGCCATTAAGCGCCATTTCCGTACCTATCCCAACCCCGACAACCATATAACCGACCTGGCTTACAATGTGGTAGGCCAACAATCGACGGCAATCATTTTCCAATACCGCGTAGACCACACCGTACAAGGCCATGATGACACCCAGCCAAATCAAAATTTCAGTCCCCGGGAATGTTCTGATTAAAACGTACACAGCAGTTTTTGTGGTAAAGGCGCTCAAAAAAACCGCCCCCGTAACCGTGGCCTCGGGATAGGCATCGGTTAGCCAGGCGTTGAGCGGTGGCACTGCCGCATTTAAAATGAAAGACAGTAATACGAGCGTATAAGCGAGCCCTCCGCCCTTTCCTGCTTCATCCACCAGAGGACCAAAGAGGAACGACCCGGTATCGAGCCCATGAAGCACGATCCCCCCAAAAAGCATCACGCCCCCAGTTATATGAACCAGTAGATACCGAAACCCCGCCTGTGTTGCTTTCTCCTGATGGGCTGCAAAAATCAAATAGACAGAGGTGAAAGCCATAATTTCCCAGGCAACCAACAGGGTAAACCAGTCCCCGGAAAACACGACAGCAAGCGAACTACCTACATAGAGAAAAGCCGCGACATGCTGGGCAGAGCTTCGAATGTGCAGAGCGTAAAGACAGCCTATGAAGGCCATGATCGTAAAGACCCACGCAAAAACCAGCGCCAACTTGTCGACCCTGCCGATGACCAACTGAACATTAGCAAATTCAAAGGCTCCATAGGTGCCCGGCGTCATGTTCGCCACACTGGCAATGGCGAGTAACGGTACCAGCAAGAGTAATACCTGCCGCCATCGACAGTTAAGCATTGGAAGGAAAACGGCACCAACCAGAAATATTAGACCTGGGTGGACCCATTCAATCATAATAATCCTCGTATCGCATGATGCGACCTTGATGCCCAATCACCTTGCTAATAACGATGATGACAACGCATGACACAAAGCCAAAGCCGGCCCACCAACCGGGAAAATGATCCCAGAAAAACTCTCCATGCTCACGGTCGACCAGAAAATCTGCGACAAAAACTACAAACAATGCCGCGAGCAAGGCCCAACGACGCCAGACTTCATATTTTTTGTCGCCAAATAGGTTGATAACTTTTTTAATCATGGCACCACTCCGCGGGCCAAAGTCAGAAAATAATCAGGATAAATCCCCATGACCATAGACAGAAGTGCTGTCGCGACCAGAGGAACCGTCACCAAAGGGATCTCCCGGATCTCTCCCTCAGCCGTAGGGGCTACTTGTCCCAAGGTTTCTTCCCGGAAAAAAGCGATATAGGAAATCGGAAGAAAATAGGCGGCGTTCAGGACTGAGCTGGCCAAAAGAACAAGTAGAAAAAACAACTCCCCGGCCTCGACCGAACCGAGAACCAGATACCATTTACTGATGAACCCACCAGTTGAGGGTACCCCTATCATCCCCAGTGAACCAATAAAGAACCCTGTCATCGTCCAGGGAAGATGTCGCCCAATACCCGCCAATTCACTTATTTTCATTCGTTTCGAAGCGCAATAAATAGAACCAGCGCAGAAAAATAAGGTGATTTTAGACAGGGCATGACCCGGCATATGCATGACCCCGCCAATAATGGATAGCGGGCTCAACATCACAGCGCCGAGGATAATATAAGAAAGTTGGCTCACCGTTGAATAGGCAAGTCGGGCCTTAAGGTCATCACGGGTTAGCGCGTAAATCGATGCCATAATAATCGTAAAGGAGACAAGATATGCCGTACCAATGCCAAGACTGTGCAGGTCCATCAAGCGAAGACCAACCACATCAAAGACCAGACGCAAAACGCAGAAAACACCCATTTTGACGACTGCAACCGCGTGTAAGAGGGCACTCACAGGTGTCGGTGCCACCATCGCTGCTGGCAACCACGCATGGAATGGCATAATCGCAGCCTTGGCAAACCCTGCAAGATAACAGAGGTAAATTCCCGTGAGCAGCGCACCGGAAAGATCCAGATTATCAAACAAGCCGTTGGGTTTGAAATCCAGGGTTCCTGCTACCTGATAGGTCAATGCCAACCCGGCAAGTAAGAAGGTTTTTGAAGCTCCCATCAAATAAACCAGATAGCGTCGACTTCCGTGCCAGGATTTATCTGTCTCCTTGTGATAAACCAATGGGTAAGTGATGAGGCTCAAGACTTCGTAGAAAATAACCAGGGTGAAGAGATTAGCTGAAAAGGCTCCGCCAATCGCTGCGGCAAGACTGATGGCAAAACTGATATAAAAGCGTGTCTGATTTTGCTCCTTCAAGCTACGCATATAGCCGATACAATAGATCGCAGCCACAATCCAAAGCAGAGAGGATATCGTTGCAAACACCATCCCCAGGGAATCAACACGGAAAGCAAAATCAACCCCGGGAAGGACTGTGAATAGATTGAGTTCGAACGTGCCGCCTGCCATGACTTTGGGAGCCATGGAAATAACAATCAGAAACATGATTACAGAAGCCACAAGCGAAACAGCATCACGCCATTTACTGTGATGTCGGAAAACCAAAATGGCCCCCGCGGCCATCAAGGCAACGATGATTGCAAGTAACGGTCGGATCGAATACTCGTTCTCCAAACCCCAAAACCTCCTTCAGCACTTCATGCTTCCAAAAGAAAATCTCTTACAAATTACCCTTTCATGATCGTGATCTCATCAACTTCTAAAGTCGCCTTGTTGCGGACAAGCGCAACCAAAACACCAAGTGCAATAGCCACTTCAGCGGCAGTTATGGCGATCACAAAAATGGCAATAATTTGGCCGCGGGAATCTCCAAAAAAATGAGAAAACGCCACCAGGTTGATATTCACAGAATTCAACATCAATTCTAACGACAACAGTATAATCAGCACGTTGCGACGTAGAAGAACACCCGCCACACCGATAACAAAAAGTACGGCGCCGAGAATAAGATACCAAGATAGAGGAACCATTATCCCTCCTCCTTGCTATGCCGCGTTAAAATAATGGCACCAACCAGCGCGACGAGAAGAATCACCGAGGCGATTTCAAAGGGAAAAAGGTATTCCGTAAAGAGAACGACGCTGATTTCCCTGACCGAGTTCATTTCGACATCGGGGGATATTCCGGCGCGGTCCAATAACAAATTACTGCCGAGCAAGAGGACAACCATCTCTCCACAAAGCAGGGCGACCACCACGACAGTCCCCACAGTTCCCTTCTTCAGGAACCGTGTCTGAGCTTCCTTGCGCACGTCCAACATCATGATAACAAAAAGAAACAAGATGATGACTGCGCCGACATAGACAAACATCTGGATGACAGCAAGGATCGGTGAACGGAGCAAAAGGAACAGCGCGGCGACTTGAACAAAACAGATCATCAAGGCAAGGGCGCTATGGATCGGATTTTTCGCCACCACGACCATGGTCGCGGAACAAATGGCCACAACAGCAAACAATAGGAAAAAGGCTTGTTCCATTTAAAACGCCTTTCACGCGACAGGTATACACCGCACGCTTTTTGATACGAGCCATGTGCTTAAAACACGCACCCTATCAAAATCCCGTCTTGCTTAATTTAACCATCCCGTAAATGGGTAACTGGTCAGAATTTCAGACAAAAGTTTCGCATATAGAAACTAATAAAAAGTAACTTTATAGAGTTCGAGTGCTGGACACCAAGAATGCCAACAATAGGCATTTATGCATCCATATGGCAGCTATATCCTGTTCCCGCTATATAATCACGAAGGGCTTTTTCTTCCTCAAGTGCTTCATCAAGGCGGTGTTTCACAATGTCACCAATACTAATAATACCAACAGTTGCCCCATCATCATTACGAACCAACACATGGCGTGTCCGGTGAGACGTCATAAGTGCCATGACTTTGGGCAGACGATCATCGGAGGTACAGCTGAGAACATAGTTATTCAGGCCTTCTCCCACCGTCCTGTTGACAACGGCGTCACCGTCTTTGGCGATCATATTACATATATCCCGCTCTGTTATCAGCCCTAGAATTTCACCACCATCATCAAAGACCGGGGCACACCCAATTTGTTTACTTGCAAAAAATTGCAGAGTATCGCGAACAGTATCATTGGGAGACACAGAATATACATCGACACCCTTGGATTCTAAAACGACCGATACTTTCATCACTTGATCCTCTTAGCTATTAATTCCTTTACCTTTTACTCTCGAATAATTTTGTTTCTGCCCTATTCAGCCCCGTCGTATCTTCTCCCACCAGTCATAACTACGACTGTCGTCACTTACATCTACCGAAACGCCCTCCAGCAGGGAAAATTCAGCCTCATACACCTTGCCACCCTGATTTGATTTTCTGGGCATCCCCATCAAGGCATCACGGTCGACGACCAGAGCACCAGAATTTTCAGTGGAGAATTCATATAATTGCCCAAGCTTGATCGCATCTGCAGGACAGGCGTCTTCACACAAACCGCAATAAAGGCAACGCCCCATATTAATATCAAAAACTTTTGGACGGCGATTTCCCTTCTCGTCTTCATAAGGGACGACCTCTATGCAATTACAGGGACAAATTTTTGCACAAAGTTCACAGGCAACACAGTTCACCTCCCCCTCTTCATTGGTGTTGAGAAAATGATGTCCACGGTAACGAGGATAGGGAACCCATTTTTCCTTATCGGGATATTGCTCCGTAACCGTCTTAGAGAACATATAGCCGAGGGTTAACGATAGTCCGTTTATCAGATCACGAAAGAACACCCACCCTATCCACTGATTAAAACCAGAATTATTATTAGGGTTAATCCCGGGGCTAGTACTGGGGCTAATCCCAAGAGGGATTGTCTCTTCAGATTTGACTTCTACCGTTTTTGACAAGGATTTATATCCTTTCAAATAATGGCACTTCTCCGCTTTGTTGAGTAGATTTAGGATTTCAAATAGAGCATAGATTGATTATCTGGAATGGATGATTGTCTAATTTTGAGTTTGAAGTATTCGGTATCCTTGATGCCTCTGGCTCGCTTACGGATCATTCCTATACTGACATTACCAGCCTCTATCCTGGCGCTTGTGAGCTTGTGTTTGGCGTAGTTGCAGATGCCCACACAATGTTTCCGTAGGGATTTCGCGAACTTTTTTAGATAGAGCATCTGTGACTGATCTGCTATCAGGCACCAACGTTCCAGTTGCTCCGCCATCGCCTCAAATGAAGCGGCACTCCACAGCAGCTGAAGCTGTTCTTTCAAGACGTAAAGTGCATTCAGGTTGCTATTGCTCTCCAGCAACCTTTGCAGCTTGTCACTTTGTTTTTCACTCAACTTATCCGCATTTTTGAGCAACAGATAATGTGTCCCTTTCATCAACTCTTTACCACTTGGATCGGCCTTTCTGAACTCAAGTCGACGCTGATTATGGATAGCTTTGCTGTAGTTTTTCATGACGTGGAAACGGTCAAATACTATGTCGGCCAACGGCAAGGACTCTCTGACAGCCTTTTGGTAGGCAGGCCCCATATCCATCGCTACGGCCTTTATTTTGCAGGCTGTATCTGGTTGCAGTTGTTTCAAAAACCTTGAAAAAACCTCGGCAGTTCGGCCTGCTTCAACCCAGATCAGATGACCGCCAACCATATCGTAGACCACCGTCATGTAGTCATGACCTTTCGCCCGGGCAACTTCATCTACACCAATATATTCCAAGCCAGTTAGCTCTGCAGGATCAAGCGTAGGGAGAGTTTCAATAAGGTATGCCCTGTCGATATTCTTGACCGTTTCCCATCGTATATCCAAATGTCTGGAAACCGCTTGAATAGACATATGCCGACATAATCCACTGATCAGTCGGCAAAATCGGTGAGTGAAACGGCACCCTTTATCAACAAAATCACACCCCTCAATGCGGCGTTCGCCCTTGTTAATATAAACCTGCGCCAGCTCAATCTCGACCACACAAGGATACCCAAAAAGGGGGATGTCGTTTACTTGTCGGCGGACATGCTGGTTGATGCTTCCCTTCTGGCCTGTAGCAGGGTCTATAGCCCTCCTACGCGCGTCTCGGCTGCAGTGAATGACAATCTTAACACCGCCGTCATCCAGTTTAATTTCATTTACACGTTGCCCTTTGAGGCCTAAAATATGCTGCGAGATGTTGATTGTCATATACCTGCTCTATGTAAAGTTATCAGAAACCATACATATCAACAGGTTACTTGGCGGTCGGCATCTTTTTCTACTCAACAAAGCGGAGAAGAGCCAAGATCTGTCCCAAACGATCCAACATTTTGCCTCAGATGCAAAGGGCCCCGTGAATTTGGCTACGGCTCTTTGCTCACTTGTGAACGGACAAAGCGTACGATCTCCGGCACAGGCGGCATTGATCAACGGAATGGCTGCTCATTATTTTGATTTTGACGATACCAGCTTTCTCGGCATCGTTCATGGCACGGCAGTCATTTGGCCGGCAGCTCTGGCTATGGTGCAAAAGTCCGGGGGGACGGGTAAAGATTTACTTCTGGCATTTGTTCTTGGTTCCGAAGCGCTTTATTACCTGGGGGATTGCCTCGGTAACGATCACTATCGCAAGGGCTGGTGGTCTTCGGCAACTCTTGGTATTTTTGGCGCCACAATTGCCGCAAGCAAAGCCGCTCACCTGAACCAGGAACAAACACGTAATGCTTTGCGTTTGGCGTCAACCCATGCTTTTGGTGTACGTTCTGTTTTTGGAGCCGCGGCAAAACCCTTTCTTCTCGGCCGCACAGCCCAAACAGGGGTAGAGTGCGCACAGTTCGGCATGGCCAATTTATCTGCACCTGAGCATTCTTTTGAAGGCTCTTCCGGTTTCGTAGAGACTTTCAATGACGGCCAATTTAATTCATCTCTGCTGACAACATTGGGAAAGCAATATCGACTGACCGATCCCGGCGTCGCGATAAAGCTCTATCCAGTTTGTTCCGCCGCACAAGCTGGTACCGAAGCTGTGATGGAACTAATAAAAACCCATCATATCTCTGCCGAAGATATCACCAAGATTGAGATGCGGGTTACTGAACTGGTTGCAACTCAATTACGTTACAGCCATGCGAACAATGTCGCCGAAGCCCAATTTTGTCTCCCCTTTACTGTTGCCAGCATCGTGTTACGCCAACGGCTTGGCATTGAGGAGTTAAACGAGGCCTATCTGAATTCTGATCCTATTCAGTCCATGATGAATAAGGTTGAAATGATCGCCGACGACAGTATTTTGAGCCAAATCCCTGATCCAGATGCTGCACCTGAATCAGCACACGCTTTCATACATCTCAAATCTGGTCAGATTTTGGACCTATTCAATCCAATCGCCACCGGTATGCCTGGAAAAACAATTCCAAACGCGGAGCTTGATAGAAAGTTTATCCGCTGCGTCGAGCGTACTCGCGGTTCAGACAAATCAGCGTTAATTAAAAGCTCTCTAGAAAATCTGGAAACACTGTCTAACCTCCGAATGATCTTCACTAAAAATTAAAATATCAGAATCATAGGCCCACTGTATGCAGTGGGATCTCCGTATAGAAACTAGCTGGGTTCCACCTTTTGGGACCAAACTCACCACAGTACTTATAATGAGTGCTGTGGTCTTTTTATTGGTTGCGGGGGCACGCAACCTCCAAGAATGGGATTTCAAGGTACGCGACATATTTAATCCCCCTCTTTCCAGCAAAGGACTTGGGATCGTCGTCCCAAACTCCAGATCAAGTACCGATAAGAATATACAGCACGTAATAATGAGTGGGACTTAGTACAGAAAAGGTTTAAAAAATTTAGAGGGCAGCTCTATTCGTATTCATTTTGAACTCGGTCATTGAACTTGGAAAATTTCGAGCTTTAATGATATCTTTTTAACTGGCCATAACCCTTGCCACCCGGGAAGGATCCGGTAAAGATTACCTCTGCTTTATTACGACAAAACAAGGATTGAAACATGGTGGACAAGCCCGAAAGAGATATTGAAAAAACTTATCCCATAGAAGATTTCATCGCAAAACTACGACGTCTTGCTGATTCATTAGAACAAAACAAGAGTTTTGAAATCCAGATCGCAGGTGAACGTATTTACGTCCCGGTCCGGGCGATCTACAACATCGAACACGAACGCGGTGATGGTGAAGAAGAGATTGAGTTTCAGATCAAATGGGACACCGCGAAATAACCTTGTCCTCTATAAATACTTCATTTTACGATCTTTACAGCTTCCAAGAACTAAAGACCTTAGCTCATCAAAGCTAAGGTCTTTCTTTATATCTCTCACAAGCTTCTCAGAATCACAAAACATTAAATCGGTTGAAAAAAAAGTGCTCTGCACCCAAATTTGTACTTTGGAACACAACCCGTTTTCACCGTTGGGCTATAACTCCTCTTCCCATCAGGGCCTTTTCTTACCGGTATTTGTCGTGAATTTTTTTATACGTACCGTCGGCCTTTAGCTCTGACAAGCCGATGTTGAACCTGGCCAGCATATCTTTCGAACCTGGCCATTTTTTACTAAAACATAGGTGGTCAGTTATTTGTCTAAATAACTGAAATTCGAGTTTATCGCTAAAGCCTAACTGTTTCGCAATAAATTCATTATTTTCTTTGGAAGCATAATAAATATCAACACGCTTGTTAATCAAGGCTTTAAGAGCGGATTCATCTGTATTTACAGTAATATGCTTAATACCAAGTGTCACCAAATCTTTCTGAGTGACGTAGCCTCGGACCGCAGTGATCCTCTGGCCGCGTAGCTCTACAAGTGACTCGAATTTTGGACCTGTATCCTCCTTACGCATGAAGTAACCTTCAGAGGAAACACTTAAAGTATCGGAATAGTATAGAT
The DNA here is from genome assembly GCF_965205715.1 of Kiloniella sp. GTDB lineage: Bacteria > Pseudomonadota > Alphaproteobacteria > Kiloniellales > Kiloniellaceae > Kiloniella. The sequence goes on from NZ_CBDBHW010000008.1 coordinate 118,945, forward strand.
GGGCGTCACGGTCCTTCTTCTTCCCACAACTCAAAAGCGCCATGGCCTGTCCAGTAAAAACAAGAGCAACAGCGCGTGTCCAGGGCATGAATTCGACCTTGACTTTCAACCCCATGCGCCTGAAGACCTCGTCTACTACTTCGACGTCATAGCCCCTTAGCCCGTTAACGGGCGTTTCGAACTCATAAGGAGGCCAATGCACCGCCAAAATTCTGAGAAATTGTTCCTCTGCTCGCGCTGTCAGCGGCGCAAGACATGCCCAGACGACGAACAATACTTTTACCAAGGAGAATTTTGCAGATTGTTGCATGTTCTATCTCCAATAATCTCATCCCCAAATTATAATGCACCTTATATTGTAAGGGTTACAATACCTAAAAGACACAGCCATTTGGCTCTCTATTTAGCCCTTGAAGCTAACTATTGATAATTGAACGACAATTATGAGGTTGGTATTATTTCAAAGTATTTCCCAGAGTAGAATACTTTCTAATTTTAAGATAAAAAAGTCAGTTGCATGCGCACTTCCCAGCATCCTAGTCTCTTCTCTGAATCAAAAAGCCCCTCAGCTTTTACAAGCTGAGGGGCTTTTTTTTATGGTTGCGGGGGTAGGATTTGAACCTACGACCTTCAGGTTATGAGCCTGACGAGCTACCGGGCTGCTCCACCCCGCGTCAAGGTGGTGTTTATAGGTTTTGATACCGCTCCGAGCTTAGCGAGGCAAGGACGACTGTCCGCCCGCAGCGTTAGCGAGGAGGCGAGGCCGGAGGGCGACGCATGGTAAAAGCAAGGTTTCTCTTGCAACACCTATAAACAATAAAAGACCCGTGAGGGTCTTGTATTGTAATGACATGTTGAACTATGTGTTTAAAAGACCTGGCAACGACCTACTCTCCCACACCTTAAGATGCAGTACCATTGGCGCAGAGAGTTTTCACGGCCGAGTTCGGGATGGGATCGGGTGTTGGGACTCTCGCTATAGTCACCAGGTCATTTAAACACAGAGTTTGTATGAATTTGGTCTGAACAGACCGTTACTTATATTGTCTTGTTACG
>NZ_CBDBHW010000008.1:122500-249509 GCF_965205715.1 Kiloniella sp.
ATTCCGGTTCTTAAAACTAGGCCACTGGCCTGGTCCGCGTTCGCTCGCCACTACTAACGGAATCTCGGTTGATGTCTTTTCCTCCGGCTACTTAGATGTTTCAGTTCGCCGGGTTTGCCTCGTTACCCTATGTATTCAGGTAACGATAACCCTAAAGGGTTGGGTCTCCCCATTCAGAAATCCACGGATCAAAGGTTGCTCTCACCTCCCCGTAGCTTATCGCAGAGTGCTACGTCTTTCATCGCCTCTATACGCCAAGGCATCCACCAGATGCTCTTAAAGCGCTTGATCGAAATCACCCTAACACACGCAGAGATAAATCAATGATTTACCGCTACACGCGCTAAAGATCAGATCGTATTCAAGACCAAATTCATACATATCAACAATGTCAAACAACAACCTGCTAGGCAGGTATTCTCTAAAAGAGAATTCTTGATCTTTCCAGATAATATAAGTCGCTAAACGAACCGTCACTTAAGGTGAGTGGTGGAGGCAGAGGGGATCGAACCCACGACCTGAAGCTTGCAAAGCTACCGCTCTCCCAACTGAGCTATGCCCCCGTTATCACGCTGCGCGTTTGTTATGCTTCGTACTCCGTACTCGCTACCTCGCATAAGCTCGGACGGCCACTTGGCCTTGCCTCACTGCGTTCGGTGCGCGCTGTACTAACTAAAGCTACTTACCGCTGGTAAGTGGTGGGCCTGGGAAGACTTGAACTTCCGACCTCACGCTTATCAAGCGCGCGCTCTAACCAACTGAGCTACAAGCCCGAAAAACTACCGCTCTCTTTACCAATTTTCTGCGCTCAAAAAAGAACGCAGCCAACTGGCTGCTTGCGACATTATCTGGAAAGGATGCGAGAACGGCAGTTCGCCGTAATAGCTTGGTATTTTTTAAGTAATTTCAAAAAGTTGCCTCTTCGAAATCCTTAGAAAGGAGGTGATCCAGCCGCAGGTTCCCCTACGGCTACCTTGTTACGACTTCACCCCAGTCGCTGACCCTACCGTGGTCGGCTGCCTCCTTGCGGTTAGCGCACCGGCTTCGGGTAGAACCAACTCCCATGGTGTGACGGGCGGTGTGTACAAGGCCCGGGAACGTATTCACCGTAGCATGCTGATCTACGATTACTAGCGATTCCACCTTCATGCTCTCGAGTTGCAGAGAACAATCCGAACTGAGATAACTTTTGGAGATTAGCTTCGCCTCGCGACGTCGCTGCCCACTGTAGTTACCATTGTAGTACGTGTGTAGCCCAGCCCATAAGGGCCATGAGGACTTGACGTCATCCCCGCCTTCCTCCGGCTTATCACCGGCAGTCCCTCTAGAGTGCCCAACTAAATGCTGGCAACTAAAGGCAGGGGTTGCGCTCGTTGCGGGACTTAACCCAACATCTCACGACACGAGCTGACGACAGCCATGCAGCACCTGTATCCAATCCAGCCGAGCTGAAGGAAACCGTCTCCGGTAACCGCGATTGGTATGTCAAGGGCTGGTAAGGTTCTGCGCGTTGCTTCGAATTAAACCACATACTCCACCGCTTGTGCGGGCCCCCGTCAATTCCTTTGAGTTTTAATCTTGCGACCGTACTCCCCAGGCGGTGAACTTAATACGTTAGCTCCGTCACCAAGATGCAAGCATCCTGACGACTAGTTCACATCGTTTACGGCGTGGACTACCAGGGTATCTAATCCTGTTTGCTCCCCACGCTTTCGCGCCTCAGCGTCAGTATCGAGCCAGATAGCCGCCTTCGCCACTGGTGTTCTTCCTAATATCTACGAATTTCACCTCTACACTAGGAATTCCGCTATCCTCTCTCGATCTCTAGACTGCAAGTTATAAAGGCAGTTCCCAGGTTGAGCCCAGGCCTTTCACCTCTATCTTTGCAATCCGCCTACACGCCCTTTACGCCCAGTAATTCCGAACAACGCTCGCACCCTTCGTATTACCGCGGCTGCTGGCACGAAGTTAGCCGGTGCTTCTTCTACTGCTACTGTCATCATCCTCACAGTTGAAAGAGTTTTACAACCCTAAGGCCTTCTTCACTCACGCGGCATGGCTGGATCAGGCTTGCGCCCATTGTCCAATATTCCCCACTGCTGCCTCCCGTAGGAGTCTGGGCCGTGTCTCAGTCCCAGTGTGGCTGATCATCCTCTCAGACCAGCTATAGATCGTAGACTTGGTGAGCCATTACCTCACCAACTATCTAATCTAACGCGGGCTCATCATAGAGCAATAAATCTTTCCCCCGTAGGGCGTATGCGGTATTAGCATTCGTTTCCAAATGTTATCCCCCACTCCATGGTAGATTCCCACGCGTTACTCACCCGTGCGCCACTGTCCAGTTCCCGAAAGAACCTTCTCGTTCGACTTGCATGTGTTAAGCCTGCCGCCAGCGTTCGTTCTGAGCCAGGATCAAACTCTCAAGTTGACCTGACTTCTGTCTTAAAACAGAACTCAAATTTATTACTGACTAGGTATAGTGTAACTTATTTCGAATAAGATACATAAACTAGCTAGCTCGTTGCTAAAACCAACAAACCGCCGTTCACGCATCCTTTCCATCTGATCTACAATGTCAAACAACAAACCCGTAAGGGCCAAATAATAATTAACAAATTAGAACCAAGCGAACCCGGCCCCGAAAAGCTAGACGATATATATAGTCTTTTTCCCTATCGTCAAGGAACATCTCAAAACTTTTTGTAAAAACTTTTCATAAGACCGAAGCCTTAAATCAACAATCAACAAATAATCGCTAACTGCCTGTTTTTACTCTGTCTTTCCGATGCCCCGAAGAAGCGTGCGCCCCGTCGGTGAGCGGTGTTATAGGCCTCACACCCACACCTGTCAAAGGCCTTTATGAAAAAAATACACATTTTTGCAATATTTCTAAAACACACCACCAAACTTACCGATTATTACTCAAATTCACCCCGTTTGAGGTCGAATCAGATCCTAAAGGATTCCCCAAACAAACAAATCCAACGCTTTCACAGCGAATCACGCAAAATCAATCAAGAATCGATCAACAAAATGGCCAAGATTCGCGAAATAATCGTCAAAAAATTTCGAACTACAGATTATTCAATCGAAACCGCTTCATTCATATAGGCGACCATCATCTACGGCTCGAAGGTGCTCAGTAAATGCTGGTGACGACATCAGCCTCTTACAACGATCAAAACGCCCTATGCTATAAGCCCAGAAATCTTCGGCAGGATTCTGATTGCCATACTGGATCAATCCCCACAGGGTCCAGAGCAGATCACACATCGCCTTATAGATAACCATTCTACCCAAGATTTCTGCTGGAGGCTCTCCACCCCAATAAGCCGAGAGCAATTCTAGATCCTGTTCTTCGGTAAACTCGGCTTCGACAGAAAGATCGCCGAGATCCCAGAGCGGATCATTCATCCCGGAATATTCCCAGTCCACAATCCACATCTTTTCCCCATCATCTAGGAAGTTTTCCGACAAGGGATCACAATGACAGGGGACAAGGGGCAAGCTCTTCTTCGAGGCCAAAATCTCTCGAATGTTTTGCGCCTCTTTAACGACCTCATGATAACCATCAGGTAAAACCACACCCAGATCACCCAGAACCCTTAGGTATTCATCAATCATGGCAAAGAGCTCGAAACGGAAGCCGAATTCTTTTCCCGAGTTATGCAACAAAGCCAATGCTTGTCCTGCTCGGCCCGGTGATCCCGTTCTGGACTTAAAGGCAGCGGGGCTCATGGTTTCTGTGCCGCCAAGGAAGCGAGACACCATCACGCCCTCAGCCGGATCACTATAGAGCACCTCTGCAGAGACCTTTATGTCTGCAGCAACCCGTGCATTATGAGATTCAACCGAGCGATCAATATACCATTCGGTTCCCTCTCCTGGAATTCGAACGATATAACTGTCCCCTCCCCGCGACACCTTAAAGACAAGGTTGGTCAAGCCACCGAGGCGCTCAATTGAATAACTCTCGGGCTCCCACCCCTTTAACTCAGGCACCTGCGCCAAAGCTGTTGCGATTTGCTGATGCTCCATATTCATAGCCCCTTCTTTGTCCATCATACCTTTAATCGTTCATTCATGGGATCATACAGCGCCCCATCAACCCGCGTTGCCGGATAGCGCTTCCCGAAAGCTTCTATTTCGAACCCCTGCAAATCTGCAATCGACTTGGGGAGATACCCCAACGCAATCTGCTTATCTATGGTATGGCCGTGATTAGCAGAGGTGGTTAGGCCGACAACATCCTCACCAAGGAATATCGTCTCCGCGCCGTAGAGAGAAACGTCGGCCTCTATAGTAAAGGTCGACAGCTTTTGGCTCGGCCCCTTTTCCTTAGTACCCTGGAGTGCGTCACGACCGATAAAGTCGGCTTTTGATTTCAAGGCCACCTTAAATCCCAAGCCGGCATCATAAGGAGTGTAATCAGGCGTCACTTCTGAGCTCCAGTAAACATAGCCCTTTTCCAGTCTCAGGCTATCAATAGCGCGATAACCGACATTGGCAATATCATAATCCTGTCCGGCCGCCCAAAGCAGCTCATAAACGTGTGCGGCAAACTCTGTTGGGATGTGCAGCTCCCAGCCTAGCTCCCCCACATACCCAATACGCAGAGCCCAGAGGGTCGCTGCGCCAATTTCGATTTGCTGACAGGAGGAAAAAGGGAAAGCTTTATTCGTGAGATCATTATTCGTAACCGCCTGTAAAACCGATCTCGAATTCGGGCCACAGATATTGATCACTGCTTTGGCAGAGGTCACTTCAAAAGCATGAACAGAGCCATCGTTTGGCAAATGCGCCTTGATCCAGTGAAAGTCATGGGTCGCAAAACCACTGCCGGTAACGACATAAAAATGCTGCGGACCGAGACGGCAGATGGTTAAATCGGCCTCAATCCCGCCCTTCTCATTACAAAGTTGGGTATAGATCACCGACCCTTCAGGCTTATCAATGTTAGAGATCGCGAGCCTCTGCAAAGCACCCAACGCCCCCGGGCCGACAATCTCCATTTTGGCAAACGACGACTGATCTATCAGGGCCACATTTTCCCGCACAGCCTTACATTCCTGTGTAACAGGCGAGAACCAGTTTGTCTTGGTGCGGTCAAAATCCAGCTGATCCCGGGGCTCCATACCAGCTGGGACAAACCAGTTCGGGCGCTCCCACCCCGCTTTACTGCCATAACAGGCACCCTTTTCCTTTAATATCGTATAAAGCGGACTACGCCTTATGCCTCGGGCAGCTTCTGCCTCTTCGCCAGGCTTATGTAATAGGTAGTGCCCACCGTAGTGTTCCACCGCCCGATTATACATGAAGTAGTTGGTATTATGATGTTCGCTAAAGCGGCGAATATCCAAGGGCCAGAGATCTAGACTTGGCGCCTCATCAACAATCCATTCCGCCATCATCTGGCCCGCACCACCGCCTGCCGCAATCCCGTAGAGGAAACCACTGGCGACAAAGTAGTTATCAAGCTCAGCCGCCTTCCCCATAACAAAGTCACCATCGGCTGAATAAGGAATGGGACCATTGATAAGTTCGCGGATGCCGACGGTGTTAATAACCGGAGTGATTTCGGCGGCCAGGCAGGCAAGTTGTTCAAAGCGATCAAAATTACCGCCTAACAGTTCACGCCCGAAACCTTGTGGAATACCCTTGTCGCCAAAGGGAAGCGTTCCCTTTTCATATCCGCCGACAACCATGCCCCGGACTTCTGGTTTGTAATATATCAGCCGGTCAGGATCACGCATGGTTGGCATATCCTTGGGCACATCAGGTATAGGGTCCGTGATCATATATTGATGCTCCAAAGCACAGGCGGGAACTCTGACATTACTGAGCGCCCCGAGTTCTCGAGACCACATACCGCCCGCATTCACCAATATATCAAAGGTCCAGGTTCCCTCAGACGTAACAATTTCTGTGGCGCGACGACCATCCCGGCGCACTTCAAGAACTTCGACGCCTTGATGAATTTTTGCGCCCTTGTCTCGTGCCCCTTTGGCCAGTGCCTGACAAACAGAGCTTGGATCAATATAACCATCGCTGGGAATATAGGCTGCCCCCTCGACACCCTCAGTGGTCATGATCGGGAAGAGTTCTTGTGCTTCCCGAGCACTTAGAATTTGCATCTCGAGACCAAAGCTCTTGGAGGTCGTTGCCAAGCGCTTTACCTCAAGCATGCGATCTTTGGAACTTGCCAACCGGAGACTTCCGACTTTCTTCCAATCCAGCGCCTGCCCGGTTTCTGCCCCTAATCTGTCGTATAATTCAACGGATTTCTGCAACATACGGGTCGTATTTCGCGATGACCTTAACTGACCGACCAAGCCTGCAGCATGCCATGTTGCTCCGTGGGTCAACTGGTTCTTTTCCAGAACAGCCACATCCTGCTTTCCCATACGGGTTAGATGATAGGCTATCGAACACCCAATAATCCCTCCCCCAATGACAAGGACTTCCACGTGATGTCGTTCAGACATTTAACCCTCCCAGAAACAACCCATAACCATATAATTCCACAATAACCACAGAAAATCACTTAATTTGGAGTCGAGTCAATGACATATTTTGCATTCTTGAGGGTATTACGAGTTTATTTCGTGGATTTAATGATGTACTAGTAGAAACAACAACACCAAACCCACGAAATGAAAGCCAATGAACCCTTCAAAACGCCAACTCGATATCCTCAAAAACGTTCGATTTAATGGCTTCTGCACGACCGCAGCGCTCGCAGAAACGCTGCAGGTTTCGATGGAAACTATCCGTCGCAATGTGAATAGCCTTGTCACCGAAGGCCTGTTGGAAAAAGTACATGGCGGCGTTTCACTCCCGGAAAGCCTTCCTGAACCCTCATTCTCCCGACGCCTGATGGAAGGGAAAGAAAGCAAACAACAAATTGCCGCTCTGGTGGCCGCACAAATTCGCAACGGAGAATCTCTCTTTCTCGACAACAGCTCGACCACAGCTTACGTCGCCATGGCCCTGAGCGATCACAGCAACCTGTTCATCGTCACCAACTCGGCCTCAATCGCCAACATTCTGGTGAGCCGAAACGGCAACAGAGTATTTTTGGCCGGGGGAGAGCTTAGAGAACACGATGCCGGCGCATTTGGTCCTGAGGCCCTGGAATTCGTCGGCCGGTTTGAGTTGGATCACGCCATATTATCCGCTTCAGCCGTTCACAGCGAAAAAGGCTTTATGGTCAATCACCTTTGCGAAGCGGTATTTTCTCAAACCCTTATCAGCCATTCACAGCAATCGATTATGGTTCTCGACCATAGTAAGTTCGACAAAATGGCCCCTGTAAAGCAGTGCGAATTCTCTCAAATAATTCAATTTGTCTCTGACAAGACACCCTCAAAATCCCTACTCGAGGCTATCAAGCTTGCGGGTTGCGACATACTGACGGCGGAAGAACAGACGTTTTCACAGTAAAGATCAGTAAAGACCCGTAGATATAGCAATCGCTGATCATCAGATCTTGCCTAATGTTAATTCCTCTGTGATCTTAGCTGCTTACTATATTAGGGGAACAATCAAGAATGAATGCGGGTGGAGTTCCAGAAAACGGCCAAGTCGTTATCGGACTGAATGCTGTTATTGTGGCAATCATAGAAGAACAGCCAAAGGTATTGATCGTTCAACATACGCCGGAAACGCTAACCGCCCAGCACGAAACCCTGACCGACCGTGCACTTCCTCATGACGATCGTCACGAAGCACTGCCTTTTGGCCCGTTTTACCCCCTAAAGCACCGCACCCTGGAAAGCGGCCTTCGGTCCTGGGTGGAGGAGCAAACCAATCATGAAATTGGTTATGTTGAGCAACTCTATACCTTTGGCAACCAGGGACGCGACCCCAGAGAAGAAGCTGGTGGACCGAGACTGGTATCCGTCAGCTATCTGGCGTTGGTACAAGACACAGCCCCAACAGCTATTGAAACCGCAATTTGGCACGACTGGTACCGCTACTTCCCCTGGGAAGACTGGAGAGAGGATACACCCGCCCTCCTCGAAAGTGACATCATACCAGCGTTACGCCAATGGATCGAAACATCCAGTGATGCAGCAGAGCGACAAGATCGTTATGAACGCGCCTGCATTACCTTTGGATTAGATGATACACCCTGGAACGATGAATTGGTTCTCGAGCGGTACGAACTACTTTATGAAGCCAACCTCGTTGCCGAAGCCCAAGATCATCTTTCTGACCCTATACAAATTGGCTTTAGAGGCACAGCAATGGCGCTTGATCACAGGCGTATTCTTGCAACGGCCATTGGACGACTTCGGGGAAAAATCAAATACCGCCCAGTAGTATTTGAGCTCATGCCTCCGACTTTTACACTGTTGCAGCTCCAAAAAGTCGTCGAAGCTCTTTCGGGCTCACGACTCCATAAGCAGAATTTCCGCCGCCTCATCGAGAAAAAAGGGCTGGTAGAAGCAACAGGAAAAATCGAAAGCCAAACCGGTGGCCGACCAGCGAGTCAATTCCGTTTTCGTCGAGAAGTTCTTATGGAAAAACAGGCGCTTGGCGTTCGTCAAAACTAACCATCCCATAACAAACTTTAGCAACAACAAGCTAATAATAGCTGTACAAAATACATTTATGCTCACTTGAAGCATAAATAAGCTTGACCAGAGTAATACTCATTTGTAGCATAAGTGAAATAGGGGCTTCCCGTCTTTTTTTATAGCCCCCTTATACTCAAATAGAGCACAAGAGGTAACCATGCCTGCCAACACTGCAGTCATTGCGACAGAAGAACTCACCTACACCCCTGAAGTAGCGGAACGCACAGCGGAAATCTTTCAGCGCGTTGCTCCGGCAATTAGCGCAGAAGAGTGGCCAGACTTTGCTCCATATGTGGATGAGATCGTACGCCTTAAAAAAGAACGCAATGCTGTCATCCTCGCGCACAACTACCAAACCCGGGATATCTACCACTGCGTATCAGATATTGTAGGGGACTCTCTTGCGCTCGCACAAAAAGCCGTTGAGGTCGAAGCTGATGTAATCGTCATGGCTGGCGTACATTTCATGGCAGAAACCACCAAGCTTATGAACCCTTCCAAAACGGTTCTCATCCCCGACCCCAAAGCAGGTTGTTCTCTTGCGGATTCAATCACAGGTGAAGACGTCAGGAATCTACGCAAAAAATACCCTGGTGTGCCAATTGTCACCTATGTGAACACATCTGTAGAGGTCAAAGCAGAATCAGATATCTGTTGCACATCCGGCAATGCCGTGAAGATTGTAGAATCACTTGGCGTTGATCGTGTTCTGCTTATCCCCGATCGCTTCCTTGCCGCCAACGTTGCCGCAGAGACCAATGTCGAAATCCTGACCTGGGCTGGCGAATGTGAAGTCCATGAACGCTTTACCGCACAACAGGTAACCAAGCTTCGTGAAGCCCACCCTGACGTTACCGTGCTTGCTCACCCTGAGTGCCCACCAGAAGTCGTAGAAGCAGCAGATTATTCCGGGTCAACAGCGGGTATGATCAGCTTTGTCTCAGAGCAAAAACCCAAAGAAGTTGCTTTGATTACCGAATGCTCTATGGGGGATAACATTGCTTCAGAAAATCCGGATACGACCTTCATCCGATCCTGCAACCTTTGCCCCCATATGCAACGTATTAACCTGATGAACATCTGTGATTCGTTAAAGACCATGACCCACGAAGTCACAATTGATCCTGAACATGCCGACAGAGCACGTTTGGCAGTACAGCGGATGCTTGACGCAAGCTAAGGAGTTCAGAGCCTGATGGATATCTTTGCACATCGTGTTCAAAAAACAGACGTATTGGTGATTGGGGCCGGTCTTGCAGGCCTTATGACTGCGCTCACCCTTGCACCAAAGTCTGTTACCCTTCTTTCCAAAGGTCCTCTTGGCGAAGAAGCCTCGAGCACTTGGGCGCAAGGGGGAATATCCGCAGCTCTGTCACCCGAAGACAGCCCAACCAACCACCTCCGCGATACCATTGCTGTGGCCGGCGGCATCGCAGATGAAGATATTGCCGCCCTGGTAACACAGCTGGGGCCGGAAAGAATCCAAGATCTGATCGATCTCGGTGTTATTTTTGACAGGGACGAAAACGGTCTCAGTTTGAGTAGAGAGGCGGCCCACAGCCACCGACGCGTTGTTCATGCCAATGGCGACTCAACCGGGCGAGAAGTCATGCGCGCGTTGCGCCTTCGCACCCTTGAAGCCAATCACATTTCCGTCTTGGAAAATGCCGAAGCTCTTAACCTAATCACTGAAGAAAAAACAGTGTACGGCGCAACTGTTGTTCAAGACCAACAACACATTGCCGTTCAAGCCAATGCCGTTGTGTTGGCAACTGGCGGCATTGGTCAACTTTACAGCGCAACCACAAACCCCTTTGCCGCTTGTGGTGATGGCCTTGCCATGGCAGCACGGGCGGGCGCCACTTTGAAAGATCTGGAGTTCGTTCAATTCCACCCCACGGCCATTGATGTCGATGCCACACCGCGACCTCTAGCCACAGAAGCTCTTCGTGGGGATGGTGCCTGGTTGGTCAATGATCACGGCGAACGCTTTATGCAGGCGGAACATCCTCTTGGCGAGCTTGCCCCGCGCGACATTGTTGCCAGAGGAATTTGGCGGCAGAGAGAAGCTGGACAACAATGCTATCTTGATACCAGAGCCAGCGTGGGCCAGGCTTTTCCAGAGCACTTCCCCACGGTATTTAAGCATTGCCAAGATCACGGCATTAACCCTAGAAAAGATTTGATCCCTGTTATCCCCGCTGCGCACTACCACATGGGTGGCATAGAAACAGATAGCCGTGGCCGCACCGATATCTCGGGACTTTGGGCTTGCGGAGAAGTGGCCTGCACCGGATTACATGGCGCCAATCGACTTGCGAGTAACTCGTTGCTTGAAGCCCTGGTTTTTGCTCCACTTGTGAGCAAGGACATCAAAGAAAGCACGTTGGATCAGACTTCATCTAAGAGTCTCTTTGAGTACAATGAAAAACAAGTACCACTCATCGATGACCACAGCGGTGCAATCTCTGAGCTGCAAACCTTGAACTACCGCTACATTGGTCTTTGCCGTAACAAACAAGGACTGGAAACTCTTCTCTGTCATCTCGATGATTTAGAGAAAAAATATCCCGAGCCTTCAGCAAGACTGCGGAACTTAATGACAGTTAGCAGATTAGTCGCGGTATCAGCATTAGCACGTCAAGAAAGCCGCGGTGGTCATTACCGAAGTGATTATCCTGAGGCACAAGATGAATATAAGAGCCACACGCGCTTAACCCTTGAAGATACTCTCAAACCAGGATTTGGGTTTAAAGAAAATTCATCCCTGAAGATGGCCTCCTAAGTTTTAAAAAGACCGATATCATGACATCCAACATTACCCCGCTTCCCCGCCCTCTTATCGTAAAAGCTGTTAAAGATGCCCTTCTCGAAGATTTGGGATCTACTGGTGATCTGACCAGCGACAGTACCATCCCAGAAGATGCTATGCTTTTGGCCTCTGTCGTCAGTCGACAAAACGGCACCATTGCAGGAACAGACTTTCTGGTCGTCGCAATGGCAGAGTTATCAGAGGATGTCAGTGTTGAAATTCTGGTAAAAGACGGCTCCAAAGTTACGCCCGGAACGGTTATTGCCAATATATCAGGGCCTGCGCGGGCGATCCTCAGTGGAGAACGGGTTGGGTTGAATTATATGGGCCACCTTTCGGGAATCGCCACAGCAACACGCAACATCGTTGATCTCGTCGAAGGCTTGCCTGTACGTGTCACCTGTACGCGTAAAACCACCCCGGGTTTGCGCGCCTTTGAAAAGTATGCGGTTCGTTCCGGTGGCGGTCATAACCATCGCTTCGGTCTTTATGATGGCGTAATGCTCAAAGATAATCATATCGCTGCCGTGGGTGGCAAAATAGGCAAGGCAATTGATCAGGCCCGCGCCAACATCGGCCACATGGTCAAAATCGAAGTTGAAGTCGATACTCTTGAGCAATTAAGAGAAGCGTTACCTCACAAACCGGATATCATCCTTCTCGACAACATGAGCCTCGAAGAACTCAAAGAAGCCGTCTCCATGATTGACGGTAAAGCCATCGCAGAGGCCTCCGGCGGCATTACCTACGAAACCGCCCGCACCATTGCCGAAACCGGGGTGGATGTGATCTCGCTTGGTTGGCTGACACACAGTGCGCCTTGTTTGGATCTAGGGCTGGATATTCTCTGAGGTATCAACAAAAGAAGGCCCGGAGCATATCTCCGGGCCTTCTTATAAACTATAGCCTAACAAAGGAATAACCTTCTTACCCAGCTTCAACAGCCGAGTAGTCATTCCAGCTCGACACCGGTACGATCTCTTCCCGTGGCGAAACATTCGGTCGGGTAACGGGGCGATAACCATCCGCCGCTTTTTTGCGAAGAGCCCGGTCTATTTTAGCAGTTTCCTCTGATGACTTCCCACCGTGGATCAGGATTTTCTGACCGTCTTGATGCACCGGGAAACCTTCCTCAATGGTTTGGCTGCTTTCAACATAACAAACACCGTCAACGAGGTCGGAGACCGTATCATCAGTAAAATCATGCTCTTCAGAGTACTCTAAGAGTAGCGGAACCGAAGATCCCAATTCGATCAAAGCATGTCGGGCTGACGCCAGTTGAGCACGCGCATGCTCTAGGCCGGAAACAGGATTGAAACACAGGGCATCAACACCACCAGAAACAAGCCCTTGAACTTGAATATAGGCATCATTGCGCAGCTCATTATCGCCACCTTGCGGTGAAGACTGATCAACCACACCGATCACAAAGCGTCTGCGATCTCCGCCTGCGAGAGAGTCAACGGCCTGGCAGGCTGCTTCTGCAGCAAGGTGATTGATAACAAAAGCCTCATCCTTCATGCCATGCTTATCCAGAACATCAGGAGAAGCCCCTGTTGTATTGGTTCGAATGACATCAGCACCCGCCTCGAGGTAGGCTTTATGAATTTCAGTAATAGCATCAGGACGAGATATATTTAGGGCTGCAAGGCAATCCGCATGACCAAAAGTTGCTCGCTCTATATCCACATTCAACTTGGATAGCAGTGGCGCAACGTCACCATCAGTCAGTAAAACCCGAGAATTCAAAGCATCGATAAAATTACGCATTATGCAGCTTCCTTCTGTTCCGTCTGCAACGCCAACAAACGGCATACAGCTTCAGTTAGTGGTGAGCGATTGAGTGTATAAAAATGGAAAGCATCCACACCGCCCTCAATTAGGACTCGACAAAGATCTAGGCAAAGCGATACCGCTACAGCGGCTGACGTTTCAGGATTATCTTCCAAACCTTCAAAAGCCTTGATCACCCACTCTGGGATTGTCGCTCCGCAACGATCCGCAAAGCGTTTGAGTTGAGAGATATTATTGATCGGCAATATCCCGGGAACGATCGGAATGGTGATCCCTGCCTTACGTGCCGCCTCAACAAAGTTAAAATAACTTTCCGCTTCGAAAAAGAACTGGGTAATTGCTGTTGTGGCACCCGCGTCCTGTTTACGCTTTAGAAATTCAAGGTCAGCGGCCAGTGACTGACTATCCGGATGGGGATCCGGGTAAGCCGCAACTGCGATATCAAAATCGCCGAGTTCCCTTAAAGCTGCGATGAGCTCCACCGAATCCTGAAAACCATCGGTATGGGGAACAAAAGCTTCCCCGGGTACAGCACCATCACCGCGTAAGGCTACCAGGCGCTTAATGCCAAGAGATTTCCAGGATTTTACTGTATCAGTAATTTCCTGGCGAGATGCACCGGCGAGGGTAATGTGAGCCGCCAGTGTCAAATCACTGTCTTCAGCCAACTTGGCGATAAGCTCATTTGACTTCTGCTGGCCAGAGCCTCCAGCGCCATAGGTTATTGAGTAATATTGGGGATCAAATCCCTTCAGGCGTTCAACCGCCTGTCCTAAATTATCCAAGCCATTCGCCGATGCCGGCGGAAATAGCTCAAAACTGATGTCAGGTCTTTTCATCTTTTCCTTGCTCCGTTTCGGGATCGCGACGCGCTGTCCATATGCAGACCGTCAGCGGATCTCCGGGAAGATGTTCTGGCTTCGACAGACTTAAACCTGCATCGGCACAAAACTCTTCAATTTGTAAATCGTCAAAACCTAACCAATGATGCGCGTGATCATCACGAAGGCTATCCATACGGTGGGGCGCGAAATCCACCAAAATCAAACGACCGCCGGGCTTAATAACGCGGGCAGCCTCGCGCAGACACATTCGTGGATCTAAAGCGTAATGGAGAACCATGTTGAGACAGACCGCATCAAAGCGGGCATTGCCAAAGGGGATCTGGTACATATCTCCCTGTCGAACCTGACAGTTATTCAAACCCGCACGATCGATATTGTTTCGGGCAATCGCCAACATTTCACGAGAGATATCAAGACCTACTACCGAGCCAACCTCGCTTGATACCAGTTCAAGAACACGTCCTGTTCCAGTACCAACATCAAGCAGTTCCTCAACAGGCTCCTCAAGGAGTTTTTGTTGAAAGGCCGTTTCGATCTGAGCCGTATCTATGTGCAAGGATCTAATTTCATGCCAATCGGATGCATTTTTGCGGAAGTATTCCTGCGCTTTACGTGCACGCTCCGCCTTAATGTCTTCCAAACGCTGAAAATCGAGGGCCAACTTGGGATCATCAATTGGAATCAAGTCGATAATCAATCGCCCCAGTTCAGAACAAGGCTGATTGTCAGACAATCTGAAATACGCCCAGTTGCCTTCCTGATGGCGCTCAAGGAGACCTGCTTCCATGAGAAGTTTTAAGTGACGAGATACACGTGGCTGACTTTGTCCAAGAATCTGCACGAGCTCGCTAACTGTTAATTCAGCGTGTGCACATAGCCCCAACACCCTTAGGCGTGTTGGTTCGGCAATTGATTGTAAACCCTTCAACAATACTTCCACGTGACTTCTCCTTTTGACAACCATCTGGCCGTCCGAATTGACATAACAATATCTTTATATCGTAATTTAGCAAGATAAAAAATGACCTAATTACGTACATTTTTTATCTAATCACGACCATACTAACGTTAACTTGTTGATATTATTTAGATTTACATATCACTCTCACTACTGCTTTTTCATCTCTAAAACTTCATGGAGAATCTAGGGTTGTTATAGGGGAATAACTTGCTGGCAAAGATGAGGATCAATCCACCTCATCAAAAAGAAGAAAACCTATTGGAAAGAACTACGTTTTTCCAATTTCATTTCCTGCATTATCCACTCTTGAAATATGCCCAAGGCCGGACAGACATCCCTATTCTTTGGCGTTACAAGATAATATCCCCCCGCAAGCTTCTGACGTGGCAGAGATGTCGGCGCAATCAACGACCCGTTCTCGATCAAGTCATCCACCAGGGGCGAACTGAGCAAAGCAATACCCTGTCCATTCTGAGCGGCTTGAACCATTGAAGTGTACGCGTCGATGGAGATATCGGAAGGATCCTTATCCACATCGACACCAAAATGCTGAAACCAGCTCGACCAACGAGAATCAACGACATAATCAAAGTCGATCAAAAATTCATCCAACAACCCTCTGGGATCATCTATCTGCGGGCGCTCCTTCCAATAAGAACGACTACAAAGGGGTAAGACCTCACTGTCACAAAGGTAAGTAGATTTCACTTCCGCCCAATCGCCGTTGCCATAGCGTATTGAGACATGAATACCTGATGATTTTAAATCGACACATTTATCATCAACCGCAAACCGAAGATCGATCTCTGGAAATTTCGCACGAAATTTGGCCAGACGCGGCATCAACCAGTAGGCTGAAAAAGCTGTAGTGGTGCCGACCACCAAATAGTTACTACCCCGACCACTTTGAAACTCGACAACGGAGTCCGCAATCTGCGTCAGCCCCCCAGTAACAACCCGCTGGAATTCTTTTCCCTCTGGTGTCAATCGAACGGCGCGGTTTAAGCGCTCAAATAATCGTACGTTCACAAATTCTTCCAGAGCTTTTATCTGACGACTTATCGCGACCTGGGTGACTCCGAGTTCGTTGGCCCCACGGGTAAAACTCATATGACGCGCCGCGGCCTCAAAAGCCACAAGAGAGCCAAGAGGTGGGATTTTGTTACGCAAATTTTTCATAACCGTGAGGTTATGCATTATGTCCTCATTATGCAAATTGACGCCCCACACTATCCAGCCTTACCGTCCATTCAGATATTTACAAGGGATAAGGTTAAAATTATGGATGACATCAATCGTACTGACGTAACGCAGGACTTTGGGAACTATGCTCCGTTCAAAACAACAACACAAAATGAAACCAAGGCGCTCTCCACTCCAGGATTGAGAATGAGCCTTGGCCTGCTTCTTGAGCGTCAGGCAGCACGATTTCCAAATAACCCATTTGTTATCCAGGCTGAAACTGGAGACACTTTGAATTATCAGCAGTTCAATGAGCGCGTAAACCGTCTGTCTCACGGGTTAAGGGATCTTGGTATACGTCCGGGAGACTATGTCGGCATCATGCTGTCAAACTCGATCGACTTTCTGGTCAGCTCTTATGCTCTTAAAAAAATTGGCGCGATTGAAGTTTCTATCAACAGTACATTTCGCGGTGTATCCCTCACGCGCATGATCAACCTCACGGGGCTCTCCACCCTGATCACTTCCGTTGACTACTTGGATGTTATTGAAGAGATCATAACTGAGTTGCCAAACCTGGAACGCTTAATTCTGACCAACGATCAAGCTGAAACGATCCACGCAACTGGACGTTTTCCAGCCCTAGAAATCCTCCCTTTTGGTGACGCCTTAACCGATAACATATCAAATTGCGCCATTGACACCCCTGACGATGAAACGGCTGGAATCCTCTTTACCTCAGGCACAACCGGTGTCTCCAAGGGATGCGCCATACCCCACCGATCCTCGGTACGTGCCGCAGAATCCATGCTGGAAGCCTTTGATATCTGTGAAACCGATTGCGTTTACAGCCCCTACCCCCTCTTTCATTGTGGAGCGGCACAATACGATGTACTCCCCGCAATGATGGTCGGGGCACGTGCCGTCATCAGAGAGCGTTTTAGCGTTCGCAATTTCTGGCCCGAGGTCTGTAATTATGGTGCAACCTGGTTCATGGCACTAGGATCTGTACAGCAATTGCTCTGGGCAGCACCAGTATGCCCGGAAGAGACACAACACCGTTTGCGTTTTATCTGGGGAACACCTCTGCCCGTCGATCACGATGCTTTTGAGGCTCGCTTCAAGGTCAAGCTCGCCCGAGGAGGAGGATATGGCTCAACCGATGCTGGGGCTGTCGCCCTACCACTATTCAATAAGAAAGGCGCAGGCAAAGTCCTAGATCGCTATGAAGTTGCCATTGTCGACGAACAAGACAATCCTCTCCCCACAGGCGCTATTGGAGAATTGATCATTCGCCCAAGAGAGCCTGCCATCATGGCATCTAGTTACCTTGGCATGCCGGAAGAGACTTTAAAGTCCTGGCGTAATCTTTGGTTCCACACTGGAGATCTTGCCCGCCTTGACGACGAAGGTGATGTTTATTGGATTGCCCGTATTTCTGAGAGAATCCGTGTTAAGGGTGAAATGGTTTCCGCCTACGAGATCGAAGAAGTGATTCTTTCCCACCCCGCCGTAGAGGACTGTGCTGTACTCGGCGCTCCAGACGGAACAGGGGAAGAAACTGTTCACCCCTTTATTACCTTGCGCACAAATTCATATCTCACACTTGAAGAACTAAGCCATTTTTGTAAGACGCGTATGAGCCGTTTTATGGTTCCGACCAGCATGTCGCTGCTTAATGAAATGCCCCGCACCCCAAGTGGAAAACCAGCCAAAGCTGAACTTAGCAAAATATTGTCAACGTCTCTCCTTACTTAAGAGGTTAGCGTGATTAGGTGTTTAAAAGTTATCAGGAGCATTAAAATAAGAAATGATCAGAAATCACCATTTTGCCACATTTACGACCAAGTCCCTTCGCAATTGGGTCCTATCTTCAAAACCGTAGAGAGCTTCCCCTCTCTACGTGAGATCCTGAAGATCTCCACATTACCCCAAAGCTGGACTCTCGCGGCTGCTGGATACCCGACTGGCAGCCGCATCCTTTTTTGAACTCCTAAATTTTCCCCTGCGTCATAAGGAAACATCCCATTGGCGACAGGGGTATTTTTTTGTTATACGCTGCCCCAGTAATTCTTCGTGACAGGTCTCCAAACCGACCTGCAAAATTGAGATAAAGGGTGAGAATTTGGGCAAGAGCCTTTTCGACGGTGAGAATCTGACCTGTGTCAGAGGGGGACGCAACGTCTTCATCGGATTGAATTTTCATCTGTCCGAGAGCAGCGCCCTTATACTTGAAGGCCCAAATGGTAGTGGCAAATCAAGCCTGATACGTATTTTATCCGGCCTGCTTCGCCCGCGCCTTGGAACTTTAAAGTGGCAGGGAAAAGACGCGACGGACGAGCCCGAAATATTTCAAGAACACATTCACTACATTGGTCATCGCAATGCCATTAAGCCGGTTCTAACGGTCCAAGAGAATCTCTCCTATTGGTCTGGGCTGGAAAGAGATGATACTCATCTCGATAAGGCACTTGATCAGTTCAATATGCTGCCTTTGAAAAACACACCTGCGAATCTCCTCTCCTCAGGACAAAGCAGGCGCTTAGCCCTCTCACGATTACTCGCCACAAAAAGAAAGCTATGGCTTCTCGACGAACCGTCAGTTGGCCTAGATGTCGCGTCGATAACTTTGTTAGAACAAGCCATTGAAGAACATCGATCAACAGGTGGATCAGTAATTTTTGCGACCCACAGCCCGATAGAGGTCGAGGCCCCAGAGAAATTGAACCTGAGAGATTACAGCCCGCTTTATAATAGCGCTTTGATCAATTTAGATGATGAAGAGGAATGTTGGGTATGAACGCTTTCCTCAATATTGTGTCCAAAGACCTTCGTCTTGCTCTGCGGCAAAGATCAGATCTTGCAATGGCCGTATTGTTTTTCATCCTGACCGCCATGCTTTTTCCTTTTGGCTTGGGACCGGAACCCAACCTTCTCGCCAGAATCGCCCCGGGCATTATCTGGGTTACCGCACTGCTTTCAGTTCTTTTGTCACTTGAGCGTATTTTTCTTGCCGATTATGAAGATGGTAGCCTTGAACAGTTGGTGCTCTCGCGTGCCTCGCTCGAGATCGCTATTTTGGCAAAGGTTCTCGCGCATTGGCTGACAACGGGCCTACCTTTAATCTTGGCTGCGCCGTTGATTGCATTGCTCTTCAATATGGATACCGAAGCCATGACGATCCTGTTGTTCGCCATGTTGCTCGGGACTCCAAGTCTTAGCTTAATCGGTGCAATAGCAGCGACCCTAACGCTTGGCGCCAGACGCGGGGGTGTCCTTATACCTCTTTTGGTATTGCCTCTTTATATTCCGACTTTGATATTTGGTGTGGGGGCAATTGATGCGGCCATGAACAGCCTCGAGGCCGGAGCGGTAATTGCGAATGCCCGTCCTCACCTTTTGTTGCTTGGCGCAATCTTACTTGTTTCTTTACTAATAACACCACTGGCGGGAGCAGCCGCCCTTAAACAGGCCCTGGAATAGAGCAAAGAGCCAGCTTAAGTGTATAATTAGACAAAGAAGCCGAGTAAGAGGAAAATACTAAAAACGATAGCCGATCTCGTTTTACTGATCGACATCAAAGAACAAGCAGGCCTATTAACATATGGTCTAGCCCATAATCACAATATGTGTGCTCGACACACAAAAAGACGTCAATGGAAGGGATCAAGGACAATGTCGGTCTTTCACCGATTTGCCAATCCAAACCGCTTTTTAAAGCTAACAAACACAGTTCTTCCCTGGATTTCAGGGATTACGGCGCTGTCAATTGTTATCGGCCTATACATGGCATTCTTCACATCACCGCCTGACTACCAACAGGGTGAAAGTGTGCGGATCATGTATATCCACGTGCCTTCAGCCTGGATGGCGATGTTTATATATACTTCCATTGCGATTGCATCTGTGTGCTCTTTGATATGGCGACACCCTCTCGCTGACCTGGCTGCCAAGGCATCCGCGCCTATTGGTGCTGGCTTTACCTTTCTCGCTCTTGCAACAGGCTCCTTATGGGGAAAGCCCATGTGGGGCGCCTGGTGGGTTTGGGATGCACGTCTAACTTCAGTGCTGATCCTGTTCTTTCTCTATCTCGGCCATATGGCTCTAATGAACGCCTTTGAGGAACAAGAGCGTGGCAATCGGGCCGCCGCCGTTCTGGCAATTGTTGGCTTCGTCAACATTCCGATTATCAAGTTTTCTGTCGATTGGTGGAATACCCTCCACCAGCCAGCTTCAGTTATGCGCGCCGATGGTCCTGCCATTGACCCCTCAATGCTTTGGCCTCTATTGATCATGGGACTGGCTTTCAAGTTCTTCTATCTCGTTGTTATGTTGATCAGAATCAAAAGCGAGCTTATCGAAGCGAAATTGAGAAAATACCGCCGGGCCGTCGTCGACAACGCCTAAACGATATACTTTGATCAAGAAAATTTGATCGTGATGTGAATCAAAGACCTAGGGTATTAGTGTGACATAATGCGCTAGTGTTTACGGGATAGAACTTAGATATCCTCTATTAACGAGATCAAGCCGAGAACATGATATCATTAATCTCGGCACAACTCAGGTTACGCAGGACAGTATGGATCAAGTTATGAATTTTCTCTCCATGGGAAATTATGGAGCTTACATTTGGACGGCGTATAGTCTTACCGCCATTGTTATGCTGTCGCTGCTTGTCACCACCTTACATCGTCTCCGCAAAAATCAAGCCGAGCTTGAGGAACTCCAACACTTAAGGGAGTCTGCGGGACAAGGTAACAACAAGAAAGAGACAGCCCGCCCATGACGCGGAAAAGCCGTAGAATGTATATAATCGTGGTCGCCTTTGCTTTATTGGCCTCTGCGACTGCTCTTGTGCTAACAGCTTTTGAAGACAATCTGGTATATTTTTATAGCCCGACTGACCTTAAAACCAAGCAAGTCACGGTTGGTCGCTCACTTAGGCTTGGTGGCCTTGTTGAAGAAGGTACTTTCGTCAAACTGGGTGATGGGTTGAGTATCCGCTTTTCCATTACCGACGGTGCAGAAAGTGTCCCTGTTTCCTACAAAGGCATACTCCCCGATCTCTTTCGTGAAGGACAGGGCGTAATTACCGAGGGAAGTTTGAATGAAAAAGGTGATTTCATCGCCCATGAAGTCCTGGCCAAACACGACGAAAACTATATGCCCGCAGAAGTCATAGAAGCCCTTAAGGAATCTGGCGAATGGCGTGGTGACGAGGAAGGTCAGGCAATAGAATGATTGCTGAACTTGGACAATACGCGCTTATCATGGCCCTTTTGGCAGCCATCTCTCAATCCATCCTACCCTTGATTGGGGCAGAGCGGCTCGACAGTCGCTTGATGGCTTTTGGAAGTCACGCTTCCTTGGTACAGCTTTTGTTTGTCAGTATGGCTTTCGGTTGCCTAACCCAGGCCTATATTGTCTCTGACTTTACCCTGTTAAACGTTGCCGAAAACTCTCACTCCACCAAGCCGCTGCTTTATAAAATCAGTGGTGTATGGGGAAATCATGAAGGCTCCATGCTTTTGTGGGTTCTCATTCTGGCGATCTTTGGCGCCGCTGTGGCTGCTTTTGGCCGGAATCTCCCCATAACACTCAAAGCACGCGTACTGGCCATTCAGGCTATGATCGGGGTTGGGTTTCTGACTTTCCTGATTTTTACCTCTAATCCCTTTACCCGCCTTTTGGTTCCGCCAGAGAACGGGCAGGATTTGAATCCACTTTTGCAAGATCCTGGGCTCGCCTTTCACCCACCGATGCTCTACGTCGGCTATGTCGGATTCTCGGTTGCCTTCTCCTTTGCTATTGCAGCCTTGATCGAAGGAAAAGTTGATGCAGCCTGGGCCCGCTGGGTTCGTCCTTGGACCCTTACCGCCTGGGTATTTCTGACAGGTGGAATCGCCCTGGGAAGCTGGTGGGCTTATTATGAGCTTGGTTGGGGCGGCTGGTGGTTCTGGGATCCGGTTGAAAACGTATCATTTATGCCCTGGCTTATGGGTACGGCACTTCTTCATTCCGCCATTGTTGTGGAAAAAAGGAACTCCCTTAAGGTTTGGACCATCCTGTTGGCGATCCTTACCTTCTCTCTATCCCTTATCGGCACCTTTATCGTTCGCTCAGGACTTTTAACTTCCGTACACGCTTTTGCTGTCAATCCAGAGCGTGGGATCTTTATTCTTATTCTGTTAGCAATCGCGATTGGAGGCTCACTCACCCTCTTTGCGATGCGTGCCCCTGCCCTAAAGGCCGGTGGCATCTTCTCTCCAATCAGTAGAGAAGGCGGTTTACTTCTGAACAACCTTCTTCTCAGCACTGCTTGTGCCACCGTTTTCCTTGGTACCTTGTATCCACTGTTTATGGAAGCATTGGGCGGTGGCCGAGTATCCATTGGCCCGCCATTTTATAACAAGACCTTTGTCCCGGTGATGGTACCTCTGTTCTTCCTGGTTTGCATTGGCGCATATTTACCGTGGAAACGTGCGGATCTCGTCGGCGTTCTAAAACGCCTGAAATACGCCGGATTGGCCGCCCTACTCGCCTTGCTATTCGCTTGGTATATTTCTAACGGCGGCCCTCTACTCGCCATTCTCGGTCTGGGAATGGCCGCATGGATGCTCCTTGGCACTCTCAGCGAGTGGGCCGACCGTATTAAGCTCTTCCGCGCCCCCCTGTCCAAAAGCTGGCAACGGGCACGAAACCTTCCTGGTTCATCGTGGGGTATGACCCTTGCACACGGTGGTTTAGCCATCGCAATTATGGGCATGATTTCAACCACAGCCTGGAAAGTTGAGGACGTCGCGGTTCTTAAACCCGGGGAAACCATATCGGTTGCAGGCACGGATTATCGTTTTGATGGTGTCCGGGAAATAACCGGGCCAAACTACAGTGCTGTAGAAGGTACCTTTAATGTAAGCCAAGACGGCGTCTATATGGCGACCCTCAAACCTGAAAAGCGTCTCTACACAGTTAAGAGCATGCCAACAACCGAAGCAGCCATATACTCGACCTTTGTTGGTGATTATTACGCCGTAATCGGCGATTCAGATGGTGCAGGCGGATGGACGGTTCGCATCTACCGCGAACCACTGGTTACCTGGATCTGGTTTGGGTGTACCCTCATGGTTTTCGCAGGACTGTTATCTCTTGCGGATCGACGCCTTCGTGTTGGTGCGCCCGCTAAAAAAAGAACAAAGAAACAAGCCCGAGAAGCAGAAGCATGAGTATAAAACGGAAAGCCATTTTTGCCCTGCCGCTACTGATCACGGTAATTATCTTTGGCTATTTTTTTTGGGCACTAACCAAGCCTGGGCGAGATCCAAAAATCTTACCATCTGTGCTGATTGACAAGCCTGCACCTGAATTCGACCTCAAAGCTCTGGATGCTCTGGGCGTTCCCGGTTTTGCCCGTAAAGATTTAACCAACAATGGTAAAATTTCAGTGGTCAATATTTTTGCATCCTGGTGTATCCCCTGCCTTGTAGAACACCCCGACATGATGAAATTGGGCCAAAGAGACGATATCAATCTCTATGGCATTAACTATCGGGACAAACCTGACGACGCTTTGGGATGGCTCAACAAGAATGGCAACCCGTATCACAGGGTTGGCCGTGACCCCAAAAGTCGCGCAGGAATAGATTGGGGCGTTTACGGAGTTCCCGAGACATTTATCGTCGATGCCTCCGGCACCATTCGTTACAAACATGTTGGCCCTCTAAACACGGGTGATTTAGAAGACACCATACTGCCAATCATTGATAGCCTTCAGGCCCAGCAATAGTCGTAATAGAGGAAGTACCTTAAAAGCATGCGTGGCTTTATTCTATCAACAACCCTTCTCTTTGCCTTGGTCGCCAGTATCGGGATCTTAAGCATCAACCTTGTTCAAGCTGTTGAACCGGACGAAGTATTGGATGACCCCGTATTAGAAGCAAGGGCACGTGAAATCTCTAAAGAGGTGCGTTGCCTTGTTTGCCAAAACGAGCCCATTGATTCTTCCAATGCAGACCTTGCAAAAGAACTTCGTATTGTCGTGCGCGAAAGGCTGGTTGCAGGAGATAGCGACGATGATGTGAAAGACTATTTGTCTTCTCGATATGGTGACTTCGTCCTTTTCCGCCCCCCTTTTAAAGCCTCAACTTTCTTACTCTGGTTTGGCCCACTGCTCGTTTTTGCAATCGGCGTAGCTGGAATTTTCTTCTTCTTCCGAGGAAACCGCGCCCGTAAAGCCGCCACTCCTTTGAGTGATGAAGAGCAAGCTAAACTGCGGCAACTCCTCAGCAATAGTGCAGATACTCCCAATCCAAAAAAAACAAACCCAACAAGCAGTAACAGTAAGGGAGAAGCATCATGATTTTTTGGGTAATCATTGGCCTATTAACCGCGCTCTCTCTTTTGGTGTTATTACGCCCCTTGATGGCGTCAGCTCAAAAAGCCCCTGCCAACACAGCGGAATCCGATCTTGCGGTCTACAAAGACCAACTTAAAGAGATCGATCGCGACCTCAAAGCAGGTAATCTCGGGGAATCTCAGGCTGAAACAGCCCGAATTGAAATTCAACGTCGCATTCTTAACACCAGCCAAGAACAGTCCTCTTCGACAAAGGGGACGCCCTTAACCGCACCAGCGATGAAAATGGTCGTTGGACTTTTGACGATCATTTTCCCTCTGGCAGGCATAATTCTTTATCTTGAACTCGGCCAACCTGGGGTACCCAGCATGCCATTGGCTGAAAGAAACATTGCAGCTGAGCGTACTGCACTCGCCCAAGAACAGAATGCCTCGAGAAATGAAGAGATGCTGGGTCTGGCTCAAAAGCTTGAAACCAGATTAAACAACGATCCAACCAATTTAGAAGGCTGGATGTTGCTCGGCAGTACATATGCCGAAATCGGTGCCTATGCGAAGGCCGAAGGTGCTTTCCGACAGGCGATGAAAAACACCCCTGCTTCGGCAATCGTCTATGGCGCCGTCGCTGAAATGATTGTTGCACAAGCTGAAGGCCTAGTCTCTTCAGAGGCTCTTTCTTTGTTTCAAAAAACTCTTGAGCTTGACCCCAATGATCCCAGAGGTCTGTTTTATAGTGGCCTGGCCCTGAGTCAGGCAGGAGAAAATGAAAATGCGCTTAAACTTTGGTTAAAGTTGAGGCAATTGACCTTTGCCAATGACCCCTGGCTCCAGGTTCTCGATGCTCAGATTGCAGACCTCGCGATTGCCTTGGAAATGAACCCTTCCGAGATGCTTGCATCTTATCCTGCCAAAGCGCCGCTCGAAAACCCAACACAAGCAACACCAGATCAAACAGGACCAACGTCTGAAGAAATGGCAAGTGTGGCTGAGCTAAGCGTTGAAGAACGAAACGAGATGATCAATGGAATGGTGGACCGTTTGGCGGAAAGACTTAAAGAAACCCCAAATGATCTAAATGGCTGGATCCAACTCATTCGCTCATACCATACTTTAGGGCGCGTTGAAGAAATCGAGTTGGCTCTCGCAAACGCAGAAAACGCCGCCTTGAAACAGCCTGATGTATCCTTTGCTCAAGAACAAATCAGTAAGCTGAAACAAGAGCTTGGATTTTAAAAAGGGATCTCGGCTTATAGGTACTCCTACAGAAAGACGTAGTTCTTTGCAGCATCAACACGTAGTTCTGTGTTATTTTTACTTTTCATAATGAAAAAATCACACTAACTTCATTAGGAAGAAAAATACATATAACTTAGCAATGGGGACATAACCTATGGCGTCAGACGCCGCGGCTATGGTGGATAGTACACCTGCTCTTGTCTGTGATGATATTCATAAATCATTTGGCAACATTGAAGTCCTTAAGGGTGTTTCCCTGACCGCTCACCAAGGTGACGTAATTTCCATGCTGGGCTCCAGTGGGTCCGGGAAGAGCACCTTTTTACGTTGCATCAACCTATTAGAAACCCCGAATTCGGGTAAGGTTACTGTTGGTGGCGAACTCATCAACATGAAAACCACCAAGTCTGGTGAATATGTACCGGCAGACCACAAGCAGATCGAGCGTATCAGATCAAAACTATCAATGGTTTTTCAAGGATTCAATCTCTGGTCTCATATGACGACGCTTGAAAATATCATCGAAGCCCCGATTCATGTTCTTGGCCTTAGTAAGGCCGAAGCAACTGAGCGTGCTAAGGCAATGATGGAAAAAGTCGGAATTTACGAACGCAAAGACTACTACCCGGCGCACATGTCTGGGGGGCAGCAACAACGCGTAGCTATCGCCCGAGCCCTTGCGATGGATCCCGAAGTGATGCTTTTTGATGAACCAACGTCCGCTCTTGACCCAGAGCTTGTCGGCGAAGTTCTCAAGGTTATTCGCGATTTGGCCGAAGAGGGCCGCACCATGATTGTCGTGACCCATGAAATGGGATTTGCCCGCGAAGTATCCAACCAAACGATCTTCCTTCATCAAGGACGTATTGAGGAACAAGGAAATCCAAAAGAGATTTTTGCAAATCCCCAATCAGAACGATTTAAACAGTTTATCGCTGGAAGCTTGAAATAATAAAAATAACCAAACCATAAAAAACACAATTAGGGAGCATTAAGAATGAAAAAATTCCTCATTACGGCTGTTGCAGCCGCTATGACTTTTACAGCGGGTTCAGTCTCTGCTGAAGATCTACGCATTGGTGTTGAGGGTGCATACCCTCCATTCAGCAGCATTGATCCAAATGGTAACGTTGTTGGTTTTGACATTGATATCGCAAACGCTCTTTGCGAAGAAATGAAAGCAAACTGCACCATGGTTGTTCAGGATTGGGACGGCATTATTCCTGCGCTGAATGCCAAAAAATACCACGCGATCATCGCGTCGATGTCCATTACAGAAGAGCGTAAGAAGAAAGTAGATTTCTCTGAGAAATACTACAACTCACCAGCTCGCTTCCTTCGTAAAAAAGGTTCTGGCATTGAAATCACTGCTGAAGGCATGAAGGGTAAATCTGTTGGCGTACAACGTGGAACCATCCATGACGTTTTCCTTACAGCAGAGTTCCCGGACACTGAAATCAAACGCTACGGCACACAGGATGAAGCGTATCTTGATGTCGCAGCTGGTCGTGTAGATCTTCTGATTGCAGATTCCATTGCTATGGATGACGGCTTCGTCAAAACACCTGCTGGTAAAGACTTCGAACTTTTTGGTCCATCTTATAACGACCCAAAATACTTCGGTGTTGGTGCAGGTATTGCTGTTCGTAAAACCGATACAGA
The DNA here is from genome assembly GCF_965205715.1 of Kiloniella sp. Taxonomy (GTDB): domain Bacteria; phylum Pseudomonadota; class Alphaproteobacteria; order Kiloniellales; family Kiloniellaceae; genus Kiloniella. Next base: position 149,933 of record NZ_CBDBHW010000008.1, read on the forward strand.
ACTTCGTGATCGTTTCTCCGCTGCAATTAAAGCCATTCGTGCCAACGGTGTCTACAAAGCGATCAACGACAAGTACTTCGATACAGACATCTACTAGGATTTACGATGGAATTATCCATCTTTAGATCAAAGTAAAAACTCTAAGAGCACCGCTAGAGGTCAAACTCTGGTGGTGCTTTTACATAGAGGCCTGCTTTAATCAGGCAAAACCCGGAATGAGAATATGATTGATCTTGGCGGCTACGGCTTCAGTATCCTGGTATCAGGTGCCAGTATTACAGTTTCGATTGCAATTGCCTCACTTGTAATCGCCTGTCTACTCGGAATGATATCCGCATTAGCTAAACTATCAGATAACCGTGTAGCGCGTGCTGTATCGACTATTTACACGACGCTTATTCGAGGCGTTCCTGACTTGGTCTTGATGCTGTTGATATTCTTTGGCGGTCAGATTTTCGTAAATAACCTACCGGAAAACCTTTTAAATCTTACAGCTTGGTTCGGTGACCTTCCTGGAATTAAAGGAACAATTGTCGATAACGGAGAAGCTCTTAAGGCATCAGCTCAACCCTATCTTGATTGGGGATATATCGACATCAACCCCTTTATTGCAGGGGTAATCACTGTAGGCTTCATTTTTGGTGCCTATATGGGAGAAACATTTCGAGGGGCAATTTTGGCTGTAGATCGCGGCATGCTCGAGGCCGGAACGGCTTATGGCATGACCAAGTTCCAGATCACACGTCGTATCCTCTTCCCCCAAATGGTTCGTCACGCGCTTCCCGGGTTTGGCAATAACTGGCTTGTCCTCATGAAAGCCACTGCAATTGTCTCTATTATCGGCCTGGATGACATGGTTAGAAAAGCTGGCTTGGCCGCTGGGGCAACACGCCAACCCTTTAAATTTTATCTCACAGCTGCCGTTGCGTTTCTCATCTTTACCACGGTCTCCATTTGGTTACAAAAAATGGCTGAGAAAAAATATTCTGTTGGTGTAAGGAGTGCTCTCTAATGGATTTTGAAATTATTTTTGATGAGCTTCCACTCTATTTCGATGGCCTTCTTTTAACGATACAGCTTGTCCCACTTGCACTCGCCATTGGATTTGTATTTTCAATTCCATTGGCGGTAATGCGACTTTCGAAAAACCCTCTGATCAACTATCCAGTATTTGCTTTTACATATGCCTTTAGAGGTACACCTTTGATTGTTCAGTTATTTCTCCTCTACTATGGGGTCGGACAATTTGAGGGATACAGTGAACTGACAAAGGAATTTTCCTTTCTTAAAGGAGCATACTTTTTCGCACTTCTCGGCTTCACACTGAACACTGCAGCCTATACCACTGAAATATTCAGAGGCGCCATGGCACAAACATCCTTTGGAGAGGTTGAAGCTGCAAAAGCTTGTGGTATGAGCAAAAGCCTGATTTTCAGACGCATCATTATTCCGAGTGCTCTGCGTAGAGCCTTACCTGCCTATTCAAACGAAGTTATCTTCATGCTTCACGGTAGCGCTCTGGCCAGTACAATCACTCTTGTTGATCTCACAGGTGCGGCCAGAATCGTTATGTCGCGATACTACGCACCTTATGAAGCTTTTATTACCGCGGGGGTGTTTTATTTCTTTTTAACCTTCGCCTTCATTTGGATATTCCGCCAGGTAGAAAACCATTACAACCGGCACCTCAAACGTAGAGAAGAAACTATTCAGGTTGTTACCTGATTATAATGAATACTTTGCTTAGGTAAAAAAGGTTGGCTCTGCCAACCTTTTTTGTTTTCAATACGATAAGAAACCCAAGCCATATATAAATCTCTCTTGCTATCAAATTAATACTAATTTTATTCCCTTTGAATGGAGCACAAATGACCACAACCACGATAATACATCATACGCTTAACTAACAACCAAGCCCAACTGGTGGGTGACTGGCCAATTTGAAAATTGCGTTTTAGGTTAAGGTATTGTTTACTTTAAACTGTGTTATCATCAACTTATCAGATCATTGATAACCTTATTTATATAAGATTAATGGTTAATTCGTATACTCAACTACAAAATAGAAAACGGTACGATTACAAATGATGGTTAATGGGGAATTAGCGATAGATATGAGTATCAATAATGCGGACCTTGAAAGTATAAGAGCCCAGCTCCCTGGTTCCAATATTGATGAGAAATCTCTACTTGCAACGGACTACCTTAATCATCTCAATGAAGCCGTCATGATGATAGAAATGGTGCCCGATATGCCAGACCTTTTTGAAGAGGTTCAGGCATGGCAACCAAAGACCTATCAACAGCATTTTCTCGATAGTAGCTTCCAGGCAAAAGACCTTGCCGTTTCAGCCTACGACGCGGCCCCAGCAATATTCCGCCAACCTTTTGACAAAGCCATAGAGCTCGCTGACAAGGGAATAACGGATACTCGGGATGCAATAGAACAAGCTCTCGCTGCGGGGGATCAAGTATCAATTGCCGCTCTTGTACCAGATGCTTCTACCCATATCCGCCATATGATTGATATTGCAAGTGCTGTCATTCACGGCAATCCAAATGTATTGTCCGCTGATAAAATCATGGAAATCGAAATGGACTGGCAGGCCACTCTCTCTGGTAACATGATGGCTGGTGGTATGGCTGCAGAAGAAGAAGAGGCCATCGATGCAGCAGCAATGGGCCAAGATGATATCGATGCTCTATTCGATTAGTACCGACAATCCTCACAACTTCTTAAAGTACTAGCTTCAATTTTTGTTACAAAAAGTCAGATATGTAACAAAAATACCCCAGAACACAGCCTTGACGTCAGGCCTTTCCCTTAGCACACTCCCCGCGCGTGTTAAGAGGAGAAATCATGCAAGATTTATCTACGTTCTGGGACATCACCGTCGAAGTATGGACCAAAGGTGTTTTCGGTATTGATATCGGACATATTTTAACTGCTGTAGGCATCTTTTTAGGTTTTATAGTCATACGCGGAATTTTTTCCCGACTGGTTATTAACCGCCTCAAAGCTATAGCGAGCCGAACAAAGAATTCAGTTGATGATCATGCCCTCGAAGCTCTCGAAGGTCCTATCCGCATGGTCCCTATAGCTTTAGGGGTATTTTTATCTCTCGACTATCTGGGGCTGACAGGCGAAGCAGCAAATCTTGGCAGTAATCTTGTCCGATCTCTCATCGCTTACACGCTCTTCTACGCCGTCTATAAACTCATCGATCCTCTCGATTTCCTCTTACACCGCTTTACGACGGTCCTCACCAGCATCATGGTTGATTGGATCATCAAGGCCCTAAAGATCTGTGTGGTTCTCCTTGGTATTGCCAGTATCCTTGAGCTCTGGGGCATCAACGTCGGTGCCATTATTGCAGGTCTTGGCCTCTTTGGTGTCGCGGTTGCTCTGGGGGCACAAGATCTCTTTAAGAACCTCATCGCCGGAATACTTATTATTGCAGAAAAAAGGTTTAGCCGCGGGGATTGGGTTAGTATTGAAGGTGTCGTTGAAGGTACTGTAGAAGATATTGGTTTTCGTTCCACCCGCATCAGACGCTTTGACAAGGCACCGGTATATGTTCCGAACGCAAAGCTCGCTGATAATGCAGTCATCAACTTCTCTAAGATGACCAATCGCAGGATCTATTGGAATATCGGCCTAGAGTACGACACCACCAGCGCCCAGCTCAGACAGATCGTTAAAGAGATCAAAGAGCACCTATACAGTAATCCTGAATTTGAAACCGACGATGCCAGAGCAACAACACTGGTCAACATCGATAGCTTCAACAGCTCATCCATTGATATCATGATCTATTGCTTCACCAAGACCACCAACTGGGGAACATGGATGAATATAAAAGAAAACTTTGCCCTAACATTGAAAGAGATAGTCGAGAACAATGGAACAGGGTTTGCTTTCCCCACGTCGACTCTCCACGTTGCTTCGCTCCCCGAAGCTCCTGCACAGATTGGTAATATTCCCGGCCTTACCCCTGAAACGCCGTTGAATAAGGGATAAGCAGAACTCGATATAACATCGATAGATATAGGCCCTCATTAATTGAGGGCCTTACTTTTTTAGCCTTTAGCCCACGGCATGATAGGAACCGAAGTAATCGAGTTCTTTGGGCTGCCTTCAATCAGTTTGTCGCTATAGACAAGATAGACCAGTACATTACGTTTCTTGTCAAAGAAACGAACCACTTGCATGGATTTAAACACAAGAGAAGTACGCTGAGTAAAAACTTCTTCCCCATCCTTTAACTCTTCTCGGAACTTAATAGGCCCCACTTGGCGACAAGCAATAGATGCATCAGCCGTATCTTCCGCCAGGCCAACCGCCCCGGAAATACCGCCTGTTTTTGCCCGGCTCAAATGGCAAGAGACTCCTTCAACTTTGGGATCATCAAAAGCTTCGATCACAATTTTATGGTTGGGTCCGACCCACTTGAACACCGTATCAACGGAACCAATTACCTCAGCGGAAAGTGGGGTGATGAAAGTCGTCATCAGACCTGCAATCAGGGTTATTTTCTTTAAAAAAGAACTTAGGGAAAGTGGGTTCATAATAACCTCATAAAATAGATAATACTGGCACTGATAAACTAGCTACGGGGTTTAACTTCACCGTGGCGAAAACAGTCTGTTACATGGTCATTTACCATTCCACACGCTTGCATATATGCATAACAAATGGTGGGGCCAACAAATTTAAAGCCATGTTTCTTAAATAGTTTTGACAATTGCTCTGATTCGACCGTTGAAGCCGGTACGCTCCCCAAATCCTGCCAGGTATTGTTAATGCTCTTGTCACCAACAACAGACCAGACAAAAGCAGAAAACGCTCCTTCGCCCCCTTTCATGATTTCAATCCAAGCTTTTGCATTTGAAATCACGGATTTTACCTTCAGGCGGTTACGTATGATTCCAGCGTCCGTCATCAACCTTTCTACATCCTGATCGGTAAAGGCTGCAATTTTTTGGGGGTCAAAATCAGCAAAGGCTGCCCTATAATTTTCGCGTTTTCGTAAAATAGTAATCCAGGACAAACCAGCTTGTGCGCCTTCAAGGATCAGCATTTCAAAAAGCTTTTGATCATTTGTTACGGGAACACCCCACTCCTGATCGTGATAATCCAAATAGAGAGGATCATCACTCACCCAGCCACAACGTACTGGTTCTTCAGACTTATTCCCCAACGTCGCCCCCATAGTAATTCATTCCATTTCTCTGGTTTAAACACTGACATTGTCACAGTGCAATAACTCACATTGCTTTGTACAATTGGCAGTAGGTTTACAAGAGATTGATAACCAGATAATCAATCACTATCTAAGCCCCAAGACTAAACGATTAAACATATAGGATGGGAAATGAGCGAAATCAATTCACTGATTAAAGGGTATCACGCATACCGTACTGTAGACTACCGTCGCGATGAGGCACTGTTGCGCTCTCTCGCCGAAAAGGGACAATCCCCTAAAGCTATGGTTATCAGTTGTTGTGATTCTCGTGTTGAGCCATCGGCGGTTCTCGGAACAATTCCCGGTGATTTGTTTATGGTTCGAAATGTCGCCAACCTTGTCCCACCATTTGCCGCTGACAGTAAGCATCACGGTACATCTGCGGCTTTGGAATTTGCAATCACACAGCTCGAGATACCTAACCTCATCATTATGGGACACGCCATGTGTGGTGGTATCAAAGCGTTAATCGACGGCTCTGTTGATACAGAAGATGACAGCACGTTTATTTCCAATTGGATGTCGATTGCAAAAGACGCCAAAAATAATACCGACTGCTGTAAGCAGAACAAGGAAGAGTTTCAACGCAGTGTAGAGCAAGCCTCCATATTAAATTCTCTTAAGAATCTTATGAGCTTTCCTTTTGTGAAAGAGCGCGTGGAGGATGGGCGCCTTGAGCTTCATGGTTGGTATTTCGATTTCTCTTCAGGTGAGCTTTTTGGCTACGACGAAAAACAAGATACGTTCATCAATCTATAATTCTGCTCGTTGATTCTAAACGTTAACGTTTAATCAAATGAATCGAGTCATGCTATCCCTATAAAAATAACTTTGGGGATAGTACGCTCGCGCGCGCTAACAGGGATATGGCTCTTGCAGAATTGGATAACGGAAATGGCGGCCCAGCTCAGGAAGCCTTTGAAAGTGACGAGAAAAATAGTACTGATCTGTTTATAAAGCACTATTTCGAACGAATTTCACCCGACGTCGCCGCGACTTTCACAGAAGAACAAAAGCACGCCATCAAACAGATGTTTGGAGCCCGAGGGTATGCCAAACACCCCGTAGAGGTAAGGCGTTCGATTCCCTTCGGGCGAAATCGTTTTTACCTGATTTTCTTACTTGGGCGCGAGCGGCGCGCCTACGATCGCCTAAAAAATGAAGGACAGGCATCTGGATATATTGCCTATGCCCTTGCCAGTGCGTTCTGGCTCGCACCAGCAGTTATGATTGCGGCTCTCTTACACTTTCTAAATTGAGGCTAGTGTCACGTCATTAGTAAACAAGTAATCAAGGCTTGCCGTTATTAATCCGGGCAACAGTATTAGTCGTTGAAAAGCCATCTTCAATATTTGCCAAAATAACTTTACCACCATTGTTGATCACGACATCGCCGCCAACGACTTGATCGACGGTGTAATCAGCACCTTTAACAAGCACATCAGGCAATATAGCTTCGATTAACGATAGTGGCGTGTCGTCGTCAAACAAAACAACCTGATCAACTATTTCAAGTGCCGCAAGAACAGTTGCACGTGCGGTTTCGTTTTGAATAGGGCGACTTTCCCCCTTGTATCTCTTGACCGAAGCATCGGTATTCAAACCAACAATCAACCGATCACAAGCAGACTTTGACTGTTGCAGAGATGAAATATGCCCCGGGTGAAGAAGGTCGAAGCTCCCATTAGTAAAGCCGATTTTATAACCAGCTCTCCGCCATTGCCCGACACGATGAACAACCGTTTCCAGTTCTGCAATTTTACCTTGGGAAGATAATCCATTCCGCGCGAGAAGCGCTTGTCTTATTTCACTGCCATAGGCCACAGCTGTACCAGTTTTGCCAACCACAATACCTGCGGCCACGTTTGCAAGCCAAGCTGCCTGGGTTAGGTCCATTCCAGCGGCAAGTGCGGCTCCAAGTACGGCAACAACTGTATCTCCCGCTCCTGATACATCGAAGACTTCTCTTGCTTCTGCATCCAGATGCTCAACAAGTCCGTCTTCAGTTACAAGGGTCATCCCCTCTTCACTTCGCGTTGCCAGAACTCCCTTAAGTCCGCACGTCTTAATTAAGTGCTGACAAGCAGCAACAACCGCGTCATCACCATCCACAGACATGCCTGTGGCTTCATGTAGTTCACGACGGTTAGGAGTTACAATAGAAACCCCCCTGTAAATACTATAATCACGTCCCTTTGGATCAGCGATAATATGGCAACCCGCGTCTAAACCAGCCTGAATTATTTTTTCTAACGTAGCAGGAGTAAGCACGCCCTTACCGTAGTCTGACAAAATCAAAACCGGAGCTTGAGGAGCACTTCTTTCAATCTTTGCAACAATCGCGTTACATGTCTCAGCTTTCAGTGAAGCGCTCATTTCTCTATCTGCGCGAAGAAGCTGTTGATTACTCGCAACAAACCGCTCTTTTACCGTCGTCTGTCGTCCCGGTTCAATGACGAGGTCATGGGAGGCTTCGCCCGTTTCAACTTCGACAAGTTTACATACTTCCTGACCGATGGAATCATCACCAACCACTGCAACAAATTGGGTAGAAGCGCCAACGGCGGCAAGATTTCGAAGCACGTTACCCGAACCACCTAACATTGAGACCTGTCGATCAATCTTTAAGACCGGGATAGGCCCTTCCGGAGAAATTCTCTCTACATGGCCATAGATAAATCGATCTAACATCAAATCGCCAACCGTCTGGACATTGGCACCAGCCAAGTCATCCACACGAGCAACAAGATCAAGAAGGTCAATAGCGGCGGAAGTTTGTAAAGTCATTAAAGCGATAACCAGTTTTAAAAAGAATTGGTACCTTTTGTGCTATCAAATGACTTCTTGAGCAAGGTTTTTGCTAACAGCCAATTAAAAATTGGTCTGTTCTGACAAAAAATCGAGAAACAATCGAATATGCGTTACCACTGTACGCTCGGAATAATACACCGCGGAAATCGGGATCGGGAGTTGTTCAACTTTATCCTGAAGAACGGGAATAAGTTGCCCTCGTTTCAATTCCTGCCGTACCGTAAAATCAGAGACACAGATAATACCGTTATGGAAAACAGATAACTGTTTCAGTGCCTCCCCGCTATCTGTACGCATATAAGGTATGATGGTAAGCCACTCTCCTGTTTTCGTTTTTAAAGGCCATACATTAAGCGATTTCGGGTTGGAAAATCCCAGACATTTATGATCGGCTAAATCATCAACACACTTCGGTTCCCCATGTTGTTTTATATAATTGGACGAAGCGTAGAGTGATCTGTGAGTATATCCAATCTTTTTGGCTTTCAGGGTGGAATCCTTAAGCTCTCCCACTCTTATAGCCACGTCGACCTTATCTTGAATCAAATCAGAAACAGACTCATTACTCCTAAGGTTAATGTCAATTTTTGGGTAAAGTTCAATAAATCGAGAAATTATCGGGGCGATCGCATGTAAAACAAAAGGCGTTGCGGCATCGATGGTTAATTGCCCCTCAGGCTCTGCCTTGTTATCTCGAAAATGAGTATGAATTTCCTCTAAACCATCAACTGTGGTTATAGCATGTTTTAACAGCCATTGACCTTCGTTCGTGATGAGAATATTTCGCGTTGTTCGATTAAAGAGCGTTGTTTTTAATCTACTTTCAAGATTCTTAATACTCCGGCTCACAACAGGCGGTGTAATATTCATCCGGTTCGCAGCACCAACAAAGCTTCCTGCCTCTGCTACCGCTATGAAAATGCGTAACTCATCCAGCTTAATCATAACGATCCTTATTAATGCATTTATGGCAACAATTAGATAACAAATAATGCATTTTTGATAACGATTAAAGAAGCTAATTAATCTCTTTCATATCATCCCCAATTTAGAGATTAAGGCTATGAACAGAGTTAATATTTACACGACCCAACCAGCTGCTTACGAAGCGATGTTTGGACTTGAGAAATATCTCAAGACAGTTGATTTACCTGAATTACTTGTCGAATTAATAAAGACACGTGCTTCTCAAATGAACGGGTGCGCCTATTGCATTCAATTGCACTCCAAAGCAGCTCAAAATCAGAACGAAACTGTCGACCGCCTGCTTGCTCTTCCCGCTTGGAGAGAATCCCCGATGTTTACAGAAAAAGAACGTTCAGCCTTAGCCCTAACCGAAGAAGTTACCCTGATTTCCCGTCGAGGTGTAAGCGATGAAGTTTATCGTAATCTACAAACGCACTTTAATGACGAACAGATCGCACAACTGATTATGACATTAACCGTAATTAATGCCTGGAATCGGATCGCGGTGACAACACACGCACAGTAAATTTAAGTAAATGCAACTCTCCTTTAAAAAGAATATCTCTTATGCGATCCATCCTTTTATTTTTACTGACACCCCTCATGCTTGTAAGTGAAATAGCGACGGGTACAGCAGCAGCACACGAAACAGATAAAGAGGTCATTCGGCAGCTCATAATTAAAGAATCACTTACAAATATTCCGGGCCACAACTTGACGGCCCTTACCGTACAACTCCCCCCCGGTAACGTTTCCCCCGCGCACAAACACGATGCGTTTGTCTTTGTTCATGTTCTGGCTGGTAACGTCAGAAGTCAGCTAGATAACGCCGAAGCAATTGACTATTCCGCTGGCGACAGCTGGGTGGAGCCCCCGGGCTCTGTACACACTCTGACACAAAATCTCAGCAATAAAGAAATTGCCAAATTACTTGTAATTTTCGTGAGAAAAGATGGAGATAAACTAACGACGTCAGGCCCAACTAACCAATAAACTGATCTCTACCTTCTATCCCACCTCAAAGGGCAATCTTTGGGGTGGGAGAAGTCACTCACTCCTAGCGCTATCTTGACCATGATTTGATACAAACCTTAATAAAATATATCTGTAAAATTTAAGGTTAACGATCTTTGAAGACTCTTCTCTGTATTAATGATACACGCAATAGCTCTTATTAGGACGTTAAGTAGTCTGGTTTCATGAATAACTCTTTCTCAAGCAAAGGCCCTGAGGGCCCGTTTAACCAAGAAAAGGTCTTCCTAGACTTTGTTAAACGCATTGGAAAACAAACGGATACCCGCAGAGCCGTGCACGTGCATCTTTCGCGGTTGCGTCCGTACCACCAGCGCCAGCATCATCTTCGGATTGCACAAAATGCTTGTGAAGATCTCATTGCAAAGTTTTCAGGAACATTATTTCGTTTGCACAATAACGACCTGGTGATGATTACAACTGGGGCAACAATTTCACAAATTGATGAAACAATTTTGCGACTTCGTTATCTTTTCAGTGACGACCCATTACTCGCAGGGGATTATAATCTTGATGCTGACCAGTTTTGTACCTGGTTTGATTTAGAGCGAGAATACTCCGATTTTATTGCTCTTGCGATCCACAAAAATGAAGAACTTGAAGCCAGTAAACTAAAAGAAAAAGCTGAAGTCATTGCATCTTTAAAAGGTAAACCCACTGAAAAGCCGACCACGCCTTTGATGCCTTCTCATTTAGCTATTCTGGCAAAAGCTATTGATCAGGCAGATCTTTCAAGTTTGATGAAAAGGCAGGCAATATATTTGCTCAACGGGGATCAAAAGCCAGAAGGACTATTCAAGGAACTATTTTTCTCCATTGATCAGCTTCAAAAAACTATTTTGCCGACACATGATTTACTTTCTAATCGATGGCTTTTTCAGGATCTGACCCGATATCTCGATAAAAGAATGCTCGTAATATTACGACAAAATGATGATTCATCTCTTTCTCGATCTTATAGTTTGAACCTGAATGTCGCGACAGCCTTATCAGAAGAATTTCTAAAGCTCGACCAGTCCCTAGGAGAAGCTGCAAGAAAATCAATTGTTATTGAGTTCCAGCTGCTAGATGTGTTCGCTGATGTCGGGAGCTTTACCTTTGCCAGAGATTTCCTGAAAGAACGTGGTTACAAAATATGTCTTGATGGCATTACCCACTTGTCAATGCCAATGATTGATCGACGTACAATGGGTTTTGATCTTTTAAAGCTGCAGTGGAATCAAGATTTAACCAAGTTCCTTAAAACCCCACGAGGGGATAGCATCCGCGCTGCAATTACCAAGGTTGATCCAAATAGGATGATTCTCTGCCACTGTGGTGCGGCAGATGCGATCACCACAGGTAAAGATCTCGGTATAAAACTGATGCAAGGTTTCTTCATCGATAAATATGCCAGGAATTGGAAGCGCACAGCATCAGAAGAATCGCATGAATTAGCCGATGCTATGGCGCGCCACAGAGCGGAAGAGAATCAAACCCAAGAAAGTTAAATCACGAAGACACCAGTTTATCTCCGTGGTTTATTACTTAGGCATGTGGCGCATATTTTGCCAGAATTCGTTGTAACGTGCGACGATGCATCCGTAAACGACGTGCAGTTTCAGATACATTTCTATCACACTGTTCATATACCCGCTGGATATGTTCCCAGCGAACACGGTCAGCCGTCATTGGCAACTCAGGCGGCGGCGGCATATCACCGTCTTCACTTGATTCAAGCAATGTTGCTGCGACTTGATCCGGATCAGCAGGTTTAGGTAGATAATCTAATGCCCCGACCTTCACGGCCGCGACAGCAGTTGCGATATTTCCATAACCAGTGAGAACAACGACACGTGCTCCCTTAGAAGTCTCATGAATAGCCTTTACGACATCCAGACCACTTCCGTCTTGTAACCGTAGATCAACAACAGCGTATTCCTGATTTTGAGTGTTAGCTATTTTAATGCCATCTGCTACGGAGTTCGCAATCGTCGTTTCAAATCCTCGACGCTCCATGGCTCTAGACAAACGTTCAGCAAAACGTTCATCATCATCAACAATAAGCAGTTTTTTCATTTCAGCTTCTTGTGAATCCGGCATTACTTGTTCACCCCTAGATATAATTCGTTTTTATAATTATTTACGTTAGTTTAGGCGCAGTGCACCGGTTGGTCAAAGTGGCAATTGTCTATGCAGATGTGCAAAAAAATCATGCATTATTTACGGTGACTTCCAGCCTTTGCCGAGGCCACACCACTTCTACGACTGCGCCACCCTGCTCGTGATTTGAATAGGTAACTTTACCACTGGTACGCGCAAGTAAGGTGGTGGCAATAAAGACCCCTAGTCCCATGTGTTCACCATCTTCTTCTTTTCGAGATTCGATTTCTTTTGGGGCACTCTCCCTACTCGATAGCATTGGATCCCCCAACCTCCCCAACACTTGCGGATCAAATCCTGGCCCATCATCATGAATTATTAAGGTTATGGTTCGGTCATCCCAAGCGATGGATATATCAACTTTTTCCCGGGCAAACTGGATAGCATTTTGAGCAAAGAGCCCCAGGCTATGTAAAATTTCAGGACTACGTAACACCAACGGATGTTCGCCACCCTTTTTCTCACTAGCCTCTCTTTGATCAAAATCCGAAGTGATCCGAGTCTTGATCTCTGGCTTATCGTGCGGTTCTACTGCTGCCTCAATCAAGCTCACAATCGGTATAATATTGTAAGGATCTCCCCCATCCTCTTCAGGCCAAGCCGCTAAGTTTTGCAATATCTCGCGACACCTCAAAATCTCACTAATGAGAAGTTCAACATCCGGCAAATAAATATCGTCGGGGGGGAGCTCCTCTTTCATTTCCTTTGCCACAACAAGCATTGTTCCCAAGGGACTCCCAAGCTCATGCGCCGCCGCCGCCGCAAGTCCCCCCAGGGCCGAGAGTTTTTGTTCCCTGGCCAATGCCATTTGCGAAGCAACTAATGCAACCCCCATCGACCGCGCTTCATGGGTTAAAGACGATACGTATACGGCCAGAAATATTGCGGTAAAAACCAGGGCGGCCCAAAGACCATAGAGATATAGCGAATGTAAAAAGAAACTTCCCTCTGGCCAAGGCAAAGGCGAATACCAAAACACGTTTATCGTAACCGCAACAATCGCGAGAAAGCTAAGAAAAATAGTACTTCGGCGTGATAAAATCGATGCTGAAACAGTTACGGGACCTAGGATTAATATTGAAAATGGGTTTGTCAGCCCCCCGGTTAAAGACAGCAAGACAGCAACCTGGACCAGATCAAATGCCAAAGCCATCGTCGCTTCCTTGTTTCTCAACCAGGAAGAAGCGGGCCTCGTCGCAATCTGCGCGATATTAAGAACACCGGATGTAAAAACAATAAACAGGGCTGGTACCAAAGGAAGGTCCAGGCCCAAACCAAAATGAGCTGTTAAGAGTGCAACAGTTTGGCCACAAAGAGCCATCCACCGAATAAACACCAGCGTACGTAAACGCACACGCCCTTGTTCTGGCTGCAAACCTAATTCTGGTTCGAGCTTGAAATAAGCACTCAACTTTCCCACCCTATTTGAAATTAACATTATCCTTAATGAGTAAGGAATATCATGCCAGAGGAAAAACAGAACAAGAAATGTTTCAGAAACCTGCTATATTGCTTGGATGCCACAACTTTCCATAGATGTTCAAAAGCTTTGTAAAAATTATGACGAGGTACGCGCAGTAAAATCGATCACTTTCTCAGTAAAAGCAGGCGAAACCGTCGCTTTACTCGGCGGAAATGGCGCGGGAAAGACGACAACGATATCGATGCTCCTGGGCATTTTATTACCCACCGCAGGCAGCATACGATTGCTGGGCGAGGATATTGTTGAAAATCGTTTTCGCATCATGCATCGGATTAATTTTTCATCGCCCTATGTTGATCTCCCCAGACGCCTTACCGTCCGGCAGAATTTAAATTTTTTCTGTAAATTATACGGTATCGTCAATGCCAAAGATCGTGTTGCCGTTCTTTGTGACGAATTGGATTTATATGAGTTTATTGATCGACCGACAGGCAGTTTATCCTCGGGGCAAAAAACCCGTGTATCCGTGGCAAAAGCTCTTGTTAATGAACCTGAAATCTTACTCTTGGATGAACCCACAGCCTCTTTAGATCCTGATACAGCTGACTGGGTTAGGAGCTATCTCAAGGATTATCAATCGCGTACTCATGCCGCTATCTTACTCGCTTCTCACAACATGTCAGAAGTGGAGCGGATCTGTGATAGTGTGCTTATGATGAAGTTGGGTAAAATCGTAGATCGAGGCACTCCATCTGATCTCTTGCATCGCTATAGCAGAACAAATTTAGAAGAAGTCTTTTTGGACATTGCCCGGGATCGAATCAGCCCGGATATTCAAGAAAAGGATCCACCGCGGGATAATCTTGAGCTTGGAGATCTTTGAAGATGACAAGAGCTCCTTTCGAAGGAACAAATTCTTTGCCCTCTCTTCATCCTGAAATGGCTTTGATAAGAAGTTCGTCAGGGCTAATGCGTATTCAAGCCGTTTTACTCCGGCACCTATACCTGATGAAGGCATCCTGGCCCCGCATCCTTGAAATGATGTATTGGCCTTCTATACAAATGGTTCTTTGGGGCTTTATTACCCAATTCCTCATGACCAATAGTAGCTATGTCGCGCAAGCCACCGGCGTGTTGATTTCTGCTGTTTTGCTCTGGGATATTCTTTTTCGCGGACAACTTGGCTTTAGCTTGTCATTCCTCGAAGAACTTTGGTCTCGAAACATTGGCAATCTTGCCGTCAGCCCTCTTCGGCCGGTTGAGTTTCTGATCAGTCTAATGATGATGAGTATGATCAGAACCATAATAGGGATAGTCCCGGCGACCTTTCTTGCCGTTCTTTTTTACAAGGTATCCATTTACGACCTCGGCTTACCGCTGGTGCTCTTTTTTTCGAATCTGTTGATAATGGGGTGGTCGATTGGTCTTCTTGTTTGCGCTTTGATACTCAGGGTTGGATTAGGTGCAGAATCGATGGCTTGGCTCACCATATTCTTAATCGCCCCTATTTCTGCGATATACTATCCAGTTGAAATTCTCCCCGACTGGCTGCAAACCCTTGCATGGTGCCTGCCCACCGCCCCTGTATTTGAGGGCATGCGTGCCATTTTATTTGGTGAGGGATTTCAACTTAATCTCTATTTGCATTCACTTGGATTGAACCTGCTCTACTTCTTAATAGGTATGGGCGTCTTTCTCTGGTCTTATCATGTGGCGAGAAAACGTGGCCTTCTATTGCAAATAGGAGAGTAGAGCAGGCTTTTTATAAGGTAGTCCGTTTATCGGAACGCGCCGTAAAACCTCGTCCTTCAGGGCGGGGATATAAGGCGCAACCGCGCTAGCGCGGTTTTTTGTTGGCTCGCTGCGTTTCGACATATTTGCGGATAATATCGAGCGGCGCACCACCACATGAAGCGGCAAAATAAGACGGCGACCAAAGGACACCTTTGCGATACCTACCCGTAATTTCAGGGCGAAAGCTTCGCAAACGGCGACTGGATACACCCTTGAGACTGTTGACCAGCTTAGAGAGGGATATTTTGGGCGGATAATTGATAAGCAGATGCACATGGTCGTCTTCCCCGTCACACTCGACGAGTTGCGCCTCAAAGTCGTTGCAGACCTTGGCAAAGATGTGCCGCAAGTCCTGTATAGCCAGTTCTGACAGCACATCTCTGCGGTATTTGGTAATAAATACCAAGTGTACGTGTAGCGCAAAAACACAATGTCTTCCTGTGCGATATTCATTTGAGTTGTCCATAGACCAATGGTAGAGTCGAGATATGCTAAAGGCAACCAAAGTCCGATTGTATCCCACTGTTGACCAGAGGAAGGCGTTTGCCTTTCAATTTGGCGCGATGCGGTGGGCGTATAATTTTACTTTGGGCTGGCGTAGCTCCGCTTGGAAAGAGCGCGGCGAAAGCATCAGCAAGCGCCAGACCTTGGACAAGCTCGTTGAACTGAAAGCCACGGAAGAAACAGGCTGGCTAAAGGAAGCCGATAGCCAAGCCTTGCAACAATCGGTGATGCATTTGGATGATGCCTTTAAGCGATTTTTTAGAAAACAGGGCCGCTATCCCCGCTTTAAGAGCAAACACGGCAAACAAGCCATGTCCTACCCGCAACGGGTCAAAATTGTAAATGGTGTCAGTCTGTACTTGCCCAAAGTCGGCACGGTCAAAGCAGTTCTGCACCGTGAGATTGTAGGTAAGATTAAGACCGTCACCATCTCGCGCACTCAAACAGGTAAGTACTATGCGTCAATCTTGTGTGATGATGGGCTGGAGGTTCCAGCCCTCTTAAAAACGATTGAAGCGGACGCGGTGACGGGTATTGATTTGGGCATAACGCATTTAGCGATTGCCAGCACGGGTGAAAAACAAAAGAACCCCCGTATTTTGAAACGTGCGGCGGCCAATTTGCGCCGCAAGCAAAAAACACTGTCACGAAAGAAGAAAGGGTCGGCAAACCGCAACAAGGCGCGTGTACTTGTTGCCAAGGCTCACGAAAGAACTGCCAACACGCGCAATGACTTTCAACATAAATTGTCAAAACGACTGGTTGACGAAAATCAAGCAATCTGCGTGGAGACGTTGAAAGTCAAAAACATGCTCAAGAATAGGAAGCTTGCCAAACATATCGCTGACGCGGCATGGGGCGAATTGCTCCGAAAGCTGACCTACAAAACAGCTTGGTCAGGTAAGCACCTCGTGCAAATTGACCAGTGGTTTGCATCCAGTAAGACCTGTTCTGATTGCGGCACTAAGGTTGATGCTATGCCGCTGTCGGTGCGGCAATGGACGTGCCAGACCTGCGACCAAGAGCATGACCGCGATATTAACGCTGCCATCAATATTCGGCAGCAAGGTATCCTGAAACTAAAGGCGGAAGGGCTATCCGTCTCTGCTTGTGGAGGCTCGCGTAATTCTGGCACACTGCCAGTTGCAGCCTGAGAAACAAGAAGCCTCGTCCTTTAGGGCGAGGAGTAGTCACTAATCAGCAGGGCCGCTCACCCCAGCTTCGGCAAAGGTCGCCATTCCATTATGACAAGCACAAGCGGCTTTCAAGATCTGGATCGCCAAGACAGCACCGGACCCCTCACCCAGACGCATATTGAAATTCACCAAAGCTTCTTTACCAATATTTTCCATCAGAGCAACATGACCCGGCTCTACGGATTGGTGCCCAACAACACAGTGATCTAGCAGACGATCATCAATGGCATGGAGTACAGCCGCAGCTGCTGTACAGGTATAGCCATCAAGGACTACAGGGGTTCTTGCCAAACGAGCTGCAATAACGGCACCCACGATCGCGGCGAGTTCAAGACCGCCAACACAACGGAGGATCTGGAAAGGATCGTTTTCAAACGTTGGTTTGTGTAGGGCAATAGCCTGATTAATGAGATTTGTTTTCAAGGTCAGTGTCTCGTCATCAACACCTGTGCCACGACCAACCCAGTCAGCGGCATCACCACCGTACAACGCTGTACATATTGCAGCTGCAGAGGTGGTATTTCCGATGCCCATTTCACCAAGGGCAAGCACTTCAATACCTTCTTCAACGGCCATCATTCCATAGGCAATGGCACGAACGAAATCTTCCTCTGACATTGCTGGCGCTTCGCTAAAATCAGCCGTTGGTTCATCCAATGCGAGTTCGTAAACCCTCAGATCCGAATCAGCCATACTACAGAGTTGATTTACCGCGGCTCCGCCATGAATGAAATTTGCCACCATCTGCTTGGTTACTTCTGCAGGGTAAGCCGAGACCCCTTTCGCAGCAATTCCATGATTCCCGGCAAAAACAGCGGTAAAAGGACGTTCGACCTCTGGCTTAGCCTTCCCCTGCCAAGATGCCAACCAAATGGCCAGTTCTTCCAAACGTCCAAGCGCACCAAGCGGTTTGGTCAATTGGCTTTGACGCTCCTCAGCGGCTTTAGCAGCTCCGCGATCTGGCCCGGGGAGTTCCTTTAATAGAACCCGAATTTCATCAAGTGTTGAAACAGAAGCTACGTCGGCCATTATTATTCTCTCCCTTGCCCCTGAATTTACACAGGAGTTCGTTACCTTTTGATCATCAAAGCACTTTACAGAACCGTCATTCAACGGCAATTGTTGCTTGGGACTTTGAATTGCCATTTCAATTCTTGGGCAAAGCCATAGCATAGCGTCAAAGCTTTGTCTTTACCCCAAAACAACACTATTTGTCGCTTTTGGCCTTGGAAGGCACTCATGACCAACTCAACCTCTGCCCAACTGTCTTTTTTTAGTAGAATGGAACAAGATATCAGGATTGCTTTCGCTTTCATGACGCGAATTCCTGTACCTTATCCTGCGGACAATCAAGGCAACCCAACAAGCCGTCCCCTTGCAGAGGCATCTTGGGCTTTCCCTTTGGTTGGCTTGGTTGTCGGGGCTTCGGCATCGTTTATTTTGATTATCGCTGAATTTTTTCACTTACCCGTCTACGCCAGTGCCTTATTGGCAATAACAACGACCATATTGATCACAGGGGCCCTGCACGAAGACGGGCTTGCCGATGTCGCCGATGGTTTTGGCGGGGCTCACAAACGTGAACGTAAGCTTGAGATAATGAAGGATAGCATGATCGGGAGCTACGGTGCTCTCGCTCTTTGCATTTCAGTTCTACTACGAACCGTGCTTATTGGTAGCCTTCTGGAATGGGGGACCCAAGATCAAATAATCGGGGATCAAGCAGGAGGGGTACCGGCTTATCTAAATGGTGCCATTTCGGTTATTATTGCCGCGCACATTATTGGCCGGGGTTATGCGCCGCTTATCATGAGCCACCTCCCTCTGGCCCGTTCAGAAGGCCTTGCAGCCATGGCAAGTAAGCCCAAGCTTCGCAGCAGCTATGGTGGCTTTCTTTTAACCCTGCTTATTGTATTTACTCTCTTACCAACGTTATCCGCAGCTATCGTACTCAGTCTTGCTTTACTGGTTATCATACTTCTCTCATGGTTGAGCATGAAGCAGATTGGTGGCTACACAGGTGACGTATTAGGAGCAGGCGTACAGCTTTGTGAAATCACCGTGTACCTCACGGTGATAAGTTACATCACTTAGGAAAATTTCATGACACAAACTAGATGGTGGTGGATCAGGCATGCACCTGTCACCGAGAACAACGGTACAATATACGGCAATCAAGACTTAAACTGTGATTGCAGCAATAAAGCGGCCTTTAAGGCTTTGGCTTCTGTTGTTCCGCAAGACGCTGTTTGGGTAACAAGTAATTTGAAACGGACTCACCAAACCGCAGAGGCCGTTCGTGCAGAGATGAGCACATCAGAGTTCCCTCCTTTTACTGAAATTCATGAACTACAAGAGCAATCATTTGGTAATTGGCAGGGGATGACACATACGGAATTGGGCGAAATTCGGGGTGATGCCTGGCATCGTTTCTGGCTGGCCCCTGCGGCCGAAGCGCCTCCCGGTGGTGAAAGTTTTGAAGCCTTGATGTACAGAACCTCAGGTGCCATCGATAAACTCAACAACACCTTCAAAGGACGAGATATCATTGCTGTGACCCACGGCGGTACTATCAGAGCAGCAGTGGCCAAAGCCCTAGGTCTTTCCTCTGAAAAAGCATTGGGTCTAACAGTTGGCAACCTGTCTCTAACAAAACTAGATCACTACGGCGCCGAAGACGATCCAATCCAGGCACATTCTTCCTGGGGCATTGGTTGTGTCAACGCAGAACCGCTCCAGTTTCAAACACCTTAAACGTTCTTTAGAATAGAAATTCTGTGCAGACCAGTTCTACATAAGGGCAGTGAAAGAAATCAACCTTTTTCAATGTTTATCGTCAGGGGATTATCTGATGGTGGAAGCAGGAGAGATTTGCGCTTTTTCAATGAAAGAGCTGTTTGAATAAAGGCCCGTGTGGCTGGTGTTGCCTGTTCGTTACTGTGCAAAGCCAGGCCAACTGAGCGTTTCTTTAAGGGCGCAAGCGGTTTCACTTTAAAACCTGCAAAACCAGTGGTTAAAGGTAAGGCGAGTTCTGCGACGACCGCAACGCCTTCACCTTGGCTGACCAAAGCCATTGTGCTGAGGACTTGGGATGTTTTGGACCGGGTCGTTGGGCGTAGTCCGGCATTTGAAAAAAGCTGTGCAATCCCCCCTTCGGATCCGGCCTCTGTCATGATGAAAGGATGATCGCAGATTTCTTTTAATTTAACGGCGGGTTGGTCCGCCAGAACGTGATCCCTTGGGATCAGGGCGACAAACTGATCTTCTATTAAAGGATATGTTTCAAAACGGTCATCTGGCAAAACAACAAAACCAAGATCAACCTTGCGTTCCTCGATCCATCGCACAACTTCTTCATCCGGGCCTTCTTCGACATAAACATCAATTTCCGGATAGGCCTTACGAAACTCGGCAAGAATGTTTGGCAGTAGATGAAGCGAAGATGACGGTCCAAAGGAAGCAACCCTTACACTCCCCATCTTCAACCCCCGAAAACTTGCCGCTTCCTGACGCATTGTTTCGGAGAGGCCCAGGATTTCACGCGCCCGCGACAACAACCTTATCCCAATTTCAGTGAAATCCACTTGTACGTGGCGGCGTACCACTAACTCGGTCCCAAACTCTGTTTCGAGACTTTTTATGGCGTGTGATACGGCAGATTGGGTAATGCCCAACCGCTGAGCTGCCAGGGTAAACCCGCGCGCATCAGCCAAGGCGACTAGAATTTCGAGCTGTCCAAACGTCATGAGTATTTCCTAATTTGACTATGAGTTTAGATGAATGAAACATTATGTCAATTAAACCAAAACGATGCCCCGGAATGGCGACCGAAAAGACGGCCAGAAATGATAATAAGGAACAATCCATTGCCTGATAAAAACAACAGCAAACAATCAATTGTAACTCGCGTAACGCAAGCGCTACATTTTGTTGAAGCTGAAACCGGTGCCGTGGTGCCTTCTATTCAACCGGCGGCAACTTATGCACGGGATGAAAATTACGAAGTCCGCAAGCCCTACTGGTATCGCCGAGATGGCAGTCAAACGACGGCCCATGCCGAAGCCATTATCAAAGAACTAGAGAATGCAGAGGAATCTTTCCTGTTTTCGTCTGGCATGTCCGCCTGTACCGCAGTATTGGAAAACCTGCCAACGGGGGCGCATGTTGTGGTGCCGAAAGTCATGTATCACGGCGTCTTACAACAAATTCAAAGTTAAATGACCCCCGGCAAAGCCGGGGGCTTAAGCGGGTGAGCCCCTTAAAGGGGCAAATTGGGAACCGCTAAAGCGGTTATGGATTGAATATATCCATTTGGTCAAAGTACTTATCACGCTCTTCTTGCGTTCTGATATACTCCCTCACCATCTGTTCATCGAGCCCTACAGTTGAGACGAAATATCCACGGGCCCAAAAATTTTCACCCTTGAAATTCCGTGCTTTATTTTTGAATTTTCGAGCTATGGCAATCGCGCTTTTTCCTTTTAGGTATCCAACGACTTTTGAAACAGCATGTTTGGGCGGTATGCTGATACACATGTGAATGTGATCCGGCATCAAATGGCCCTCCTCAATCTTACTTTCGCGATGCCCGGCCAGTTCATGGAAAATTTCACCAAGATACTGACGTAGGTTGCCATAGATAACTTTTTTCCTGCGTTTAGGGATGAAAACCACGTGGTATTTACAATCCCATCTCGTATGTGCAAGGCTTTTGTAATCTCTCATCGGCTAATTCCTTTGTTATTTTGGTCAATAAACAAAGAAATGTAAGACCGTGGGAACGGTCAAACCATTGAGAGTCCCCCGGCATAGCCGGGGGTTTACCGGATTAAATTATGAAGCCAACAAACGCATTCACGTGAGCTCTTACACGGCTGGTAACCTGGACGAAATGGCCGCCGCTGTGAGACCGGGCGAAACCCAACTGGTCTGGGTCGAAACACCCAACAACCCTAACTGGGAAGTAACAGATATTACCGCCGCGGCAGAGATCGCCCATAACGCCGGGGCCAAACTACTTGCGGATTGCACCGGAACACCACCCTGCATGACCCGCGCATTAGATCTTGGGGCAGACTTCGCCTTTCACTCGGCGACCAAGTATCTAAATGGCCACTCTGATATCACCGCAGGTGTATTGTCTGTCAAAGAAATCGGCCAGTATTGGGAAGACATTTTCTGGATCCGTAAGTTACAGGGCACAGTCCTGCATTCCTTTGATGCCTGGCTATTGATACGTGGAATGCGGACTTTGTTCTTACGGGTTGAGAAATCGTGCAAGAACGCCATGGCAATTGCCAAGCACTTTGAGGGACATCAGCATATAGAAGCCGTTCTTTATACGGGTTTACCTTCTGACCCTGGCCATGAGGTTTCCAAAAGGCAAACCGATGGCCAGTTTGGTGTCATGATGTCTGTCATTATCCGGGGAACAGAGCAAAATGCCATTGATGTGACCCGGTTTTGTCAGCTGTTCTACCCGGCCACTTCTCTTGGCGGCGTGGAAAGCCTCGTGGAACATCGCAAAACCGTATCTGGTGAAGGCTTCCCTGTGCATCCGCGTTT
Organism: Kiloniella sp.; assembly: GCF_965205715.1. GTDB lineage: Bacteria > Pseudomonadota > Alphaproteobacteria > Kiloniellales > Kiloniellaceae > Kiloniella. Next base: position 172,612 of record NZ_CBDBHW010000008.1, read on the forward strand.
GCTCCGATTATCTATCGGTATCGAAGACCCCGATGATCTTATCTATGATTTAGAGCAAGCACTTACACGCGCATTCAGCTAACGGATAAAGCCTACGGCGGATCAATATGGTTTTGATCCGCCAATGCAATGTTCCTCACAAAATATAAATGCACAATATCGCCCCAAACACCCAAGCGGAACTTACTCAAAATGGGTCTCCAGATTAAGCTTTTCCTCCTCACCAGTCTGACCATGGTGGCCTTTGCCGCCAACTCTATCTTTAATCGCTTGTCCCTGGCGGAAGGAGAGATTGGTCCCTCTGGATTTGCTCTCATTCGTGTTCTCTCTGGTGCCGCAATTCTACTTTTTTTGGTGTCTTTCAAAGGACCCGAGAAAGTGCCCGTGAAATCGACACCGGCACACAAAAAGCCCAAAATAAACCTCACGTCTATTCTATCCCTGAGCGTATATATCTTAGGCTTTTCATTTGCCTATGTATCACTCGACGCAGGAATAGGCGCTCTGATTTTGTTTGGCGGCGTACAGATTACCATGTTTGTTGGCGCGCTTTACACGGGCGAAAAAATTACCCGGCAACGATGGTTTGGCAGTATTCTCGCAATCGCTGGTTTGGTTTGGCTTTTGGCACCGACGGGTGTCACCCCTCTGCTCTTCGAGACTCTTTTAATGGCTGGTGCTGCCATTGGCTGGGGCGTTTATTCCTTGATTGGCCGGAAGGTTGAAAATCCCTTAGTTGCGACACAGAAAAGCTTTCTCTTTGCGATCCCTCTTGTTGCCTTGATATGGTTTGCCTTTCCAGACCAGATTGAACTCACCCAACGCGGCGTGTTTTTTGCGATTGCTTCTGGGGCCATAACATCCGGCCTCGGCTACGCGCTTTGGTATTCTGTTCTGCCCCGTCTTGATACAATAACGGCTTCTGTTGCTCAGTTAACCGTCCCTGCTCTTGCCATGATGGGCGGCGCTATTTTTCTTTCTGAGCCCATAACATTAAGATTTTTAATATCAGCCGCACTTATCATGGCGGGTGTCATTATTGCGGTTAAGAAGAGATGAGATTTCCATAACATACAATAATTCCAAACAACAAAGGCCCCAAAACAGGGGCCTTTGTTTCGTCTTATCTAATATTTGTCTTACATAACAAATGTTATGACAAAGAAGATCGATGCGGATAGTAGCGCTGCTGCAGGGACGGTAATAACCCAAGCCGCGATGATCGTGGTGAAATGAGAACGGCGTACCAACTTTCTACGTCCAACTTCTTCTCGATTGGAAGAGGAACCCTGATGTTTGGTTTCAGGATGACTTTGGTGCTGGCTCACGTATTGACGACGACGCTTGCTATTCTTTGTGTAGTATTCACGGAAGAAACCAACACCAAAAACCGCACCAACAGCAATATGGGTCGAGCTCACAGGAAGTCCGAGAGCTGACGCCATGATCACTGTAATCGCCGCAGAAAGTGCAACACAATAGGCCCGCATCGGGTTCATCTTGGTGATTTGTTCACCAACCATACGGATAAGTTTTGGCCCATAAAGGAACAAGCCCAGACTGATACCACCTGCACCAATAACCATCACCCAAATCGGAATTGTAACCTTAGACGCGATATCACCTGATTGTGCTGCGTGCATCACAGCAGCAAGGGGTCCCACTGCATTGGCGACGTCGTTGGCACCATGGGCAAAGGACAAGAGCGCCGCAGAGAAAATAAGCGGAAGCTGAAATAACTTACGAAGCGACTGATTACGATTTTCCAGACCTTCGGATTGCTTGCGAATGATCGGTTTCAAAATGGCATAGGATGCGACGAACACGGCTGCGCCAATCATGGCTACCGTTGCATAGTCAGGTTTCCAGATTTTCTTGAGACCCTTCATCATCAGGTAACAGGAAAAGGCTGTGGCCATAATCGCCAACAACATCGGTACCCAGCGTCTCGCAGCAGCAATTTTATCATCACGGTAGATGATATTGCTTTTAATAAAGGCGAGGAACAGCGCAGCAATGACACCGCCAAGGACCGGGGAGATAACCCAACTGGCCGCAATCTTACTCATGGTAAACCAGTTAACGGCATTAAAGCCAACCGCAGCAATACCAGCGCCCATAACACCACCGACAACGGCGTGGGTCGTCGATACGGGAGCTCCTATAAAAGTGGCGAGATTAACCCAAAGAGCTGATGCAAATAGAGCCGCCATCATTGCCCAGATAAAGGTCTGGCTATCGGGAACAAGAGATGGATCAATAATACCTTTTGAAATGGTGGACACAACATCGCCACCCGCGAGCAATGCCCCTGCACTTTCAAAGATTGCAGCAATGATAAGGGCACCAGTCATGGTCAAGGCACGGGACCCAACCGCAGGACCCACATTATTGGCGACATCGTTCGCGCCAATATTCAGCGCCATATAACCACCGAGTGTAGCGGCGACGACGATGTAAACAGCGTTTGGCTGTGCCCCGATCAGGATAGAGGCAAAACCCCCTGCAACAGCGAGAAATAGGATTGCCATACCGGGAGCAAACACTTGTTGAGAAATAGACCGTGAGGCCTCTTCCATAGTAACAATCTTGCTGAGATCTTTATCTAACGAGGGTTTTGCTAGCTTTGTATCTTCTGAAGAAGACTGGTTAGCACTTCCTGAATTGTCAGACGCCGTCATTTTTCAAACCTTCACACATCCAAATCGGAATAATTTTCAAATGTGATAGTTTCGTTGCAGTTAAATGACAAATTATCGTTTCGTGACTCTAATGTTACAGCTATGTGACACCAGCAGTCAGTGATTTGATAAATATATCTAAAGTGTTTTCTCTTCAGATCATAATTTGCACATTATTTAATACCATAATTCCTGCAAAATTTTACATTATAACCTTCCAGGATTTCATATTTCCCTCATGGTAACGCGGCGCAGCTTTTTAAAATGGCTATTAGGAGGAGGAAGCTTGATCGCCGGAACCATGTCCTATGCTTTTGCCCTGGAGCCAGGCTTTCGCATGATGACATGTGAGCACAAAATAAAACCCACCTCCTGGCCTTCTGATTTCCAATTACGGATTGTCGCCCTTGCCGACCCACACATAGGTGAACCCTATATGTCATTGGATCGGCTGGAGCGGATTGTCGAAAAAGCCAATGCTCTTAAGCCTGATCTCATCGTTCTTCTTGGCGACTATGTTGCTGGCCACCGTTTTATTTCCAAAACCATATCGGTTCGGGACGCGGCCAAGGTTTTTGCCCAATTAAAGTCTCCTCTCGGGACTTATGCGATATTAGGAAATCACGACTGGTGGGACGATCCCCGTGCACAACAGTCACGACAAGGTCCTGTTCAAGCACAAAGAGACCTTGAAGCCGAGGGCATACCCGTTTTAGAGAACGATGCATTGAAACTACACCATAAAGGCAGCTCTTTCTGGCTGCTTGGTCTTGGTGACCAATATGCCTTTCCAGATCAACGTCAGGGGTATATCGGCCGAGACAATCTTCCAGGATTAATGAACCGGATCACCGATGATGACCCCGCTATTCTTCTGGCACACGAACCCGATATATTCCCGGAGGTGAGTTCCCGTATTGCCCTTACAATGAGCGGCCATACTCACGGTGGGCAAGTCCGTTTATTTGGCTATTCTCCCATCGTTCCTTCAAAATACGGCAATCGTTATGCACACGGTCATATTGTCGAAAAAAACTGCAACCTTGTTGTTTCGGGCGGATTAGGGTGTTCGATCCTGCCAATACGTTTTGGAATTCCACCAGAAATCACAGTTGTCAATCTCGGGTAAGATAGGTTTTGGAAAACAGTGAATGAGCACTATTTTTTCAATTAAACGAATAAGCCACAAAATGTCTCTGCCTATTCCGGTAATTTCCTGCAATACTATCTTGCCGAATTAACCATACTGTTCCTATTCAACAACGACCCACCAGGAGAACGAAATGATCAAGAGCCTCTCACAGGCTTTGCCCCTAGCCAAAATTATGAGTCTTGCGTTCATCATCAGCCTACTTAGTCCTCTTACTCTTCTCACATCTGCTCAAGCTGCAAGTGACGCCGAGGAACTGGTTGGAGAATCTCGATATACGCTGGAGAAAATGCTGAATAATCCGGACTATGCGAAACTCAAGGAGTTTACTGAACAATCCAAAGGCGTTTTGATTATTCCCCAGCTGGTTAAGGGTGGATTTATTGTTGGCGGTGAGGGTGGCTCTGGTGTGCTTCTCGTTAAAGGTTCCGATGGTACATGGAGTAATCCAGCTTTTTATACTTTGGCAGCAGGAAGTATTGGATTGCAAATTGGTGGCGAAGTATCCGAAGTTGTCTTCACTCTCATGAACCAAGGCGCTGTGGAAGCCATTCTGGATAGTGAGATTAAATTTGGTGCAGACCTTTCTCTCGCTGTAGGGCCTTTTGGTGCAGGTGTTGAAGCATCAACAACCGCCAACCTTGACGTAGATATCTATGCCTTTTCCAGCTCAGTCGGTCTATTTGGTGGGGGCGCCTTTGAAGGCGCAAAGCTCTTTACGCGTGAAAGTTATAACTCCAGCTATTATGGCGCGGGTGCTACTCCCAAAGCGATTACCCTTGAGAGGGTTTATACAAATCCCCATTCTGAAAAACTCAGAGCGGCACTACCATAATTAGTAAAGTCGAAGACACTCCCAGAAACCAGCCGGACCTTCTGGCTGGTTTCTCAAATTGTAAACCGCAATAAAACAGCACCAGCAATCAACCCAATACCAATAAAACCCGCAATGAGTACGACTAAATTTCCACGCTCCAACTCTTTGCGCCAGTTGGTTTCACTCGGCATGTTGGGATCAAGTTTTAGTGCACCGCCAAGTGCAGCGTCAGCCATATGTCTTCCACGCCAACACCGGGCGAAGGCCTGACCCAATGACGTCCCGGGGACAAAGAGCGATGCACAAATAAAGGTAAGTGCAGAGATCGCGTCCGGTAAAACAAGAAATACTCGATCAAACCCGAGGAAAACTTTGCTAAATCCTTTTTCTTGAGGGGCCTGAAGATGCCTTTGCCGATAGAACCTAGCCCCCTGGTGAACCGCTTGCTGTACAAATAATCCCGGTAATCCTAACAATCCATACCAGAGCGACGGCGCAGCAAATCCCGTGACAAAACCCCTGGCCATGCCCCCGACAGAAGCGGCAGCCAATTGGCTCTCGTCTAGTCGGTTTAGATCCGTTATCCGAAATAGCGCAGAGACCAGTGGGTATAGCTCTCCCCTTGCTGTCACCAAGCTTTTTAACGCAAGAGCCTTGCGTACCCGCCGCAATCGAACTTGATGAGCGCGATAATCAAGGCAAAAAGCAATGACGATCACTTCTATCAGCCAAAGAAACGGGGCATTTCGCGTTATGAATGAAAAAGCATACCCGAGCGCCGCGAACATACCCGTAAGCAACAGGACCGATACCATACCGTTAAATACGCTTACTGCAGTTGATGTGCTTGAGCGATTTAAAGCACCATCAAATTTACTGACAAAAATGGCCATTAATCGACGCGGCCTTGGTAGCCACCGTTCAATAGTAGACGCCCCCCCGTAGAGCGCTTCAACCCCAAGGGCCAACAACAAAAGAATAAGTGGCTCAGCCGAACCATATACACCTGGCAAAGAGAAACCTTATTTTCATCTGGTTTATAATTTCAGAGCATCATTGACTTATTCCACCCCAATGTGAAGTCCTGAAATCAAAATAGACATGCATTCAACCTCACATTCACCTGGAGCGCAGAGTGCTCAACACTTGTCTCAGCTCTATCGCAAGCTCGCCCCTTTCTTCAGGTGCGAGGCAATCGCCAATAGATAAAGATTGTCCATGGGAGGAAATGATAAGTGAGTTACCTCCGTCAGGTCTCTCGTCAAGAACAACCTGTAACCAATAAGGCTGAAAGGTGGTGGACTGTTTTTGTCCTAAATAACTCACTTTGGTTACCGTCAATTCATCCGCAGTAACCCTTACGACTTCATACTCTCCTCCACTCTGATAACTCTGATGGAAGGCGAAATACACAAGGGCAAGATCTAATCCAAGGAAGCCAGTTAAATGACCCCCGGCAAAGCCGGGGGCTTAAGCGGGTGAGCCCCTTAAAGGGGCAAATTGGGAACCGCTAAAGCGGTTATGGATTGAATATATCCATTTGGTCAAAGTACTTATCACGCTCTTCTTGCGTTCTGATATACTCCCTCACCATCTGTTCATCGAGCCCTACAGTTGAGACGAAATATCCACGGGCCCAAAAATTTTCACCCTTGAAATTCCGTGCTTTATTTTTGAATTTTCGAGCTATGGCAATCGCGCTTTTTCCTTTTAGGTATCCAACGACTTTTGAAACAGCATGTTTGGGCGGTATGCTGATACACATGTGAATGTGATCCGGCATCAAATGGCCCTCCTCAATCTTACTTTCGCGATGCCCGGCCAGTTCATGGAAAATTTCACCAAGATACTGACGTAGGTTGCCATAGATAACTTTTTGCCTGCGTTTAGGGATGAAAACCACGTGGTATTTACAATCCCATCTCGTATGTGCAAGGCTTTTGTAATCTCTCATCGGCTAATTCCTTTGTTATTTTGGTCAATAAACAAAGAAATGTAAGACCGTGGGAACGGTCAAACCATTGAGAGTCCCCCGGCATAGCCGGGGGTTTACCGGATTAAATTACGGGCCAAGCCCCAATTATAGTCGCGCCCACCCCGCAAACCAAGAGAACCATGATAATGGCGATCATCAGTATTTTAAAACCAAGAGGACTTAGACTTCTATTCGGCCTCAAATAGGCATTAAATAAAATCGATACTTCATTTTTTAGCGGTTTGCTCGCAGAAGACATATCAAATTCCAGTTCGACCAGGAAAATGTCATGTCTGAAATCATAGTCTAAATGTTGAAAATATCAAAAATAGGGCGCAAAGCACCTAAAGCCTACTTTACCAATTTTTCCGGGAAAGCAGAAGTTTACGTAAGCAAATTCGACTATCCATAGGTCTGACTTGATCGTCCCTTGATTCAACGTACGCTGTCATAGAATCATAGAATACCAGATCCAATACGCAAGAATTTGTAGAGTACTGCCATATCTCAGCTGGATTTTCTCGACGAATAAGAGAAGGCTCACCAAGCTTTGCCATCAACTGCTTTGAATTAATGCCCAATAGCTTTTCAGGGTCATCGTCAATTTCGGGCTGAAGAGGTGCGATCTCATAATCAAGCGAAGCGAGCTCTTCCTGCGTCTGGTCAACATCCTTCAGTTTTTCTTGCTGCTTTGTCGTTGCTGTCTCTTTGGAAGACGAAACACTGCCAGAAAACTCTTCAGTACTGGTTACCGACTGAGACACAGATTGAGTTTCAGATAGGACCTCTGGCTGGGTTTTACGCGCAGCACTACCGCAAGCGCTCAAACCAACGGCAAGTCCTACGACAAAAAGGAATTTTAGATACAGAGACATTGCAAAACGGAATCAGATGGCTTGGCGACGCGTTCTCTCGAACCGGTGCAACATGAAGGCTGTTGCCCAAATCGGCATCACAATGTTCAAGATTGGAACCATTAATAGAAAGGCTAGAAATATTCCAGAAATCATCACACGACCACGGTTTTTCTTGCGGAGTTTTTTTGCTTCCGCGAGAGGGAAACGACGCTGCGCAACCATTTCAAAGTATTCGCGACCGAGAAGATAACCATTGACGATATAAATTAAAAAATACCCAACTACAGGGATAAATAAATAAAACGGCAGTGCAATGAGGTTCACAAGCAGAGTGACACCAATGAAAGAGATCGATCCCAGAATTGTTTCGACCAATGGCGGCTCACGACCCGGTTCTAACTCAGGGTAATATTTTGCCTCAACTGCTTTAGCAATATCTTCCAAGAAAAGTGGAATAATCATCAGCATCACAGAGGGGAAAAGAATCAAGCTTAAGCCGATTACCAAAACCCACGACAAAGCTTGTGCTGCTGTACCTAAGGCCGATGCAAACCAGCCATCAGATTCTGCCCAGTCAATAATCATTGCATCAAAGAAGCTAAAACCATATCCAGCTAAGCTCCATAATAATGCAAATATCACCAGAGACGCCCCCGCTGAAATAAAGAAGACTTTGCGGAAAGCCGGATCACCAGTTTGACCAAAGGCTTTTGAAAGATCACTGAACATTGAATAAATTTCCGTTGCTTAGGCTCTTTAGAACACAAGAATTAGGACAGAGGATCACAAAATTGTTACCCCCACCTTGAATGGTCTTAATTCATTAAGGGGGAAACACGTCTTTTTCAAGGCTAGATCCCAAGAGAAACAATTTATATTCGGCTCAAAGTCCACTCTAGAATAACTACGATGATGTCCAGTGGGCGTTTATGCCGCAACCAATCTCCCATTTGTGGGCTGGTTGGGTTATTGTTTTCCTTTCCAGTTATCGTTAACAATACAAATTAGTTTATCTATACGTAAATCTCTTACTGGACCTTCTCATGCCGAAAAGCTTTATTGCACGTTCTGCCTTTATCCTTTGCCTTGCTTTGATTGTTGCAGCCGCTGCATTCATCGGAATGAAATATTTTGATCAACCGACAAAAAACAAAGGTGCTAAAGCGCTAATCGGTGGCCCATTCAATTTAGTTGATCACACTGGCAAAGACGTCAGTGAGAAGGATTTTATGGGTAAATATATGCTGATTTATTTTGGCTATACCTATTGCCCCGACGTTTGCCCGACATCTCTCACACTTTTATCCGAAGCCTTGGATATTGTAGAAGCAAAAGATCCTGAACTCGCAAAGCTGGTTACCCCGGTATTCATCACCGTGGATCCAGAGCGTGATACCGTTTCAGCAATGAACGATTATGTAGAAAATTTTTATCCAACTATGGTTGGCCTAACGGGTACAACTGAACAGGTTTCAGCCGCAGCTAAAGCATACCGGGTATTCTTTCAAAAAGCAGAAACCGAAGAAGCTAATGAATACCTCATGGATCATTCATCCATTACTTATTTGATGGGACCAGATGGACAATACTCCAAGCATTATGGCCACGGGACAGGTCCAGAGTTGATGGCGGAATCCATGCTCAAAATACTTACAGAGTAAAATACTTAAGTCTAAATAATGCTCACTTGTCGGGGCGGTAACGTCCCGATAAGCTCCAGCTATGGCATTACCACAGTTCACACACACACTGGATATATTGGGACGTACAGTCGGCGTTGTCATTCAAACGCACCCAACATCCAAAAAACTTTCTCTGAGATTAATAGCAGGGGAAGATGCTGTAAAAGTGGTGTCGCCCCCCCACTGCCCTGAACGGGAAATTTTAGATTTTGTTGTTCGGCAAAAAGACTGGATCGCAGATCGGCTCAATCAACAACCTGATAAAAAATCATATCAGGCGGGTGATATCATCCCCATACTGGGGCGAGAACACAAAATCATCAGAATTGACCCCATAAACAATAACACCCGTACCAAGGGTTCTGCCTGGTTAAAATCTGAGCAACTCTTTATAAAATCACACCCTGAGCATCTCCCCAGAAGAGTGAAAGACTTTTTAAAAAAAGAAGTTCGTTATGAAATCAATCTCCGTGCCCAGGAAAAAGCGACTTCGATAGATAAGAAGATTACGGCCATACGCTTAAAAGATACCACAAGTCGTTGGGGAAGCTGTTCCACACAGGGTAATCTCAATTTTTCCTGGCGCCTGATTTTTGCCCCAGAAGAAGTACTCGATTATGTCGTCGCCCACGAGGTAGCACATCTTGAACACATGAATCACAGCGCGGCTTTTTGGACACTGGTTGACCAGTTAACCCATGCACGAATTTGGTCGCAAAAGTGGTTAAAATCAAATGGATCCATATTGCTTTCTTACAGCTAGACTCTCTACCTGCCCCCATCACAAAAATCGACATATCCGTTAAAGAGTGGTTAGAAACATTGCGATTATTCATTCGATACAATGTTTCTCCCATTGCTCATACTGTCGATAGCTGGGCTGATTGGATTAGCGCTCGGAATACACCTCGATTTCCATGATTCTGAAGTTTCCCCCGTGATTGCCCATGACAAATCCACCGAACTTACCCTGTAATTTTTTATCGTTAGCGGTAATAAGGGTTTCATCATCGAGAACAACTTCCATTACACCATTACTATTCCGGCGTAACTCTACATTATGAGCATCCCCTGTCAGATCGTGATTTAGTGCAAATGATCCAATTGACGATTGTCCTTCAAAAGAGGTCCTGAGAAGTTCAATAGAACTATTGGCACCAGTCGTATAGGCGACTTTATAGCCATTAATACGAGATGATCCTTGATAAACACCAAAAACAAACCGGCCTTCATCAAGTAAGCCATTAATGTTTATACGTGCGGAGAAACTGTTAGATATGGAGGACGCATTATAAATCTCTGCATACCCAGTATATTGATCTTGTTCCTCTTTCTGCTTTGATGCTTTGGCAAAAATATCTGAGAATATACCAACGATCTCCTCAGCATCACTTTTCTCTTTAGTAGAGTTATTTCTTCTAGGTACAGGGACCGACGTATATAGATAATCTCGGTTACCAACACTGAAATCACCAGATTCAACAATCCACCTGGGATTTAAGGTATAATCACCATCTCTGAATGTATCGAACAGAACACGAGTCAACCAAGGTCGATCATAATCTGCAAGAATTGCAGCTATTCGCTGTTTGTATTGAGCGCCGGAAAGAGTGGTGTATTGACCATCTTTATCAAGTTCACGTAGCTGTTTAAGGAGAACATCCTCACGCTCGTTTTCCACTTCTTCATCGGCTTCTTGATTAGAGAAATTTCGCGATCGCAGATCTTCCAGTATTTCCCGACTGACGAGCCCGTCCACTTCCATGCCAAAGTCGCTTTGATAGGATCGAATAGCCCGCAGGGTTCTCTCTCCCGGCAAGCCATCTATGGGCCCTGGATCATAGCCAACATCTCTTAACCGTCTTTGTAACTCACGTTTTTCATTACGGGTTAAATCGGTAGTTGCACTTGCAAGTACAGGTGGCGGTGTTGATGCAGGGGCAGGATCGGACCAAAGGATCACAGGTTCAGACGTTTCAACTTCCGCCTGCTCTATTTCCTCTGCTTTTTGTTCATGAGCAGGTTGCCATTCACTTGCAAGCTGCTGTGCGCGTGAAATTTGTTGGGCTGACATAAATTTAGTTAAATTATCTCGAGCTCTGCGTGCTTCCCGATCACCTTGGGACGCAGCAAGATTGAACCACTTATGAGCCTCTACATAGTCCTGGGGCGTCCCGTAACCCTTTGAATATACATAGCCAAGCATAAACTGTGCATCTCTATTGCCCGTATTTGCGATATTCGTAAAATCTCGGTAGGCACTCGCGTAATTACGGTTTTCAAATGCCTCCATCGCCTCATCAAAACTTGCTGAATACGCTAAAGAGCTGAAAACCATACTACAACTGATAATACCAGCACACATAAGCTGCTGTATTAATTTCATATTTATACCTTCCCGAGGCACTTCTCCGCTTTGTTGAGTAGATTTAGGATTTCAAATAGAGCATAGATTGATTATCTGGAATGGATGATTGTCTAATTTTGAGTTTGAAGTATTCGGTATCCTTGATGCCTCTGGCTCGCTTACGGATCATTCCTATACTGACATTACCAGCCTCTATCCTGGCGCTTGTGAGCTTGTGTTTGGCGTAGTTGCAGATGCCCACACAATGTTTCCGTAGGGATTTCGCGAACTTTTTTAGATAGAGCATCTGTGACTGATCTGCTATCAGGCACCAACGTTCCAGTTGCTCCGCCATCGCCTCAAATGAAGCGGCACTCCACAGCAGCTGAAGCTGTTCTTTCAAGACGTAAAGTGCATTCAGGTTGCTATTGCTCTCCAGCAACCTTTGCAGCTTGTCACTTTGTTTTTCACTCAACTTATCCGCATTTTTGAGCAACAGATAATGTGTCCCTTTCATCAACTCTTTACCACTTGGATCGGCCTTTCTGAACTCAAGTCGACGCTGATTATGGATAGCTTTGCTGTAGTTTTTCATGACGTGGAAACGGTCAAATACTATGTCGGCCAACGGCAAGGACTCTCTGACAGCCTTTTGGTAGGCAGGCCCCATATCCATCGCTACGGCCTTTATTTTGCAGGCTGTATCTGGTTGCAGTTGTTTCAAAAACCTTGAAAAAACCTCGGCAGTTCGGCCTGCTTCAACCCAGATCAGATGACCGCCAACCATATCGTAGACCACCGTCATGTAGTCATGACCTTTCGCCCGGGCAACTTCATCTACACCAATATATTCCAAGCCAGTTAGCTCTGCAGGATCAAGCGTAGGGAGAGTTTCAATAAGGTATGCCCTGTCGATATTCTTGACCGTTTCCCATCGTATATCCAAATGTCTGGAAACCGCTTGAATAGACATATGCCGACATAATCCACTGATCAGTCGGCAAAATCGGTGAGTGAAACGGCACCCTTTATCAACAAAATCACACCCCTCAATGCGGCGTTCGCCCTTGTTAATATAAACCTGCGCCAGCTCAATCTCGACCACACAAGGATACCCAAAAAGGGGGATGTCGTTTACTTGTCGGCGGACATGCTGGTTGATGCTTCCCTTCTGGCCTGTAGCAGGGTCTATAGCCCTCCTACGCGCGTCTCGGCTGCAGTGAATGACAATCTTAACACCGCCGTCATCCAGTTTAATTTCATTTACACGTTGCCCTTTGAGGCCTAAAATATGCTGCGAGATGTTGATTGTCATATACCTGCTCTATGTAAAGTTATCAGAAACCATACATATCAACAGGTTACTTGGCGGTCGGCATCTTTTTCTACTCAACAAAGCGGAGAAGAGCCCTTCCCGACTGAGCAACCTTACTTTGATTGCACTCTACCCCCACTACAGTATAAACATCGGAATTTGTCCAAAATATGCAGCACCATATAAGTGATTGGATTCAGTTCAAATCAACCAAGAACGAAACTTTCGGTCGATGGAACCCACATATAACCTGAGGGGCTAGAAATATAACATTCCCTCAAGCCGTGGGGCTTATCTTCTGCTCGTGCAAATACTTCATAATTTAAGTCTTGTGCCCGCTTAATCGTACTATCAGGGTCCAGACCATAAAGCCTAAGCTCGATACCAGCGCCACGAATGACTCCGTCGCTAAGTACCCCGGAGAGAGGGTGGCTACTATAGGTATGATCAGCGTGAACCATAAAAATTTGTTGTTGATAACGCACCACGGCAAAATCCTTATCCGCTCGCAACACTTCAAACAACAAGACACGCGTTAAAAAATCTAGCTCTCTCTCGACAGAACCGGCAAGAAGATTTATGCCTAAGCCAGACAAAGACCTGCCGAAGTCAGGCGCAGACATTTTTTCAATGTTATCAGTCATATGCTCAAAACCCTCTTACTTCAGACCGACCCAGACTAAATAATGCCCTACTTAAGGTCTCCCACAGTGGAAGCTCTCATCACAGATTACTTGTATTTCCCTGTACCCTGATTTGAGGGCAGGTAATCAAGGTCATTTTTATCACGCTTTTCTTTATTATCATTTGAGTTTTTGTCACCGCTTGAACCAAGCCGGCCAAAAAGGCTTTCTAAAAAGCCCGAAGCTTCTTCAACAACATCTTCGACCAGCGTTGGTGATTCTTGAGGCAATTCCACAACAGGCTTTCCTTGCTCCAGCTCACGAACAAGTTTGCCCCAGACCTGCGCAGGAAGAGAGCCTCCTGTGACCCCCTTCATTGGAGAATTATTATCATTGCCAAACCAGACTCCTGCTACGGTATAGGGGGTATAACCGATAAAAAGAGCATCGCGCGAATCCTGTGTCGTGCCCGTTTTTCCTGCTGCAGAACGACCTGTTTGCGCAGCTTTACCTGTTCCCCAGGCAACTGTGGCACTCATCATGTCATTGATCATGGCCACGTCACGTTTTTTCACGACCCGACCTAAGCCGCTACCTTTACGCTGATAAAGCTTATTTCCCTTACGATCTTGTATTTCCTTGATACCAAACGGCGCAACTGCATTTCCACCGTTAGCGAATACCGCATAGGAGCCTGTGAGTTCTAATAAAGTCACTTCGGAAGCCCCAAGAGCAATAGAGGGTGACGGATCGAGTTCTGACTGTATACCGAGCCTTTGCGCCACTTTGACAACCTGTCTTCGACCAACTTTTTCAGTCACTTGCACCGCGACGGAGTTTAAAGAACGGGCAAAGGCCTCACGAAGGGTGACATCTCCATAATATTTCCCGTTATAGTTTCCCGGTTTCCACTTTCCAACTTTGATGGGCTTATCATTAAAGCGGCTATCAGGACGCATCCCGCTTTCAACCCCGGCAAGAAACACAAAGGGTTTAAAAGCCGAACCTGGTTGACGCAGGGCCTGGGTAACTCGGTTAAATTGACTTGTCCGATAGTCTCTACCGCCAACCATGGCAGTAACCGCACCATAACTCGACATAACCACCGCAGCACCTTGGCTCACTTTACGTTTCGGAGAGTTATCTTTTAGCGCTTTTAACAAGGTTTTCTCTGCTTGGCGTTGATGGCGTGTATTCAGTGTGGTGTGAACGACGATATCACCTCTGTAGCCACCGATATAGTCATCGACCCTACGCAACACCCAATCGGCAAAGAAACGCCCCTGCCCATTTGTATTCCGTTTAAGTGATGGCTTGTTCTTTTTGGCTTTAGCGGCTTCTTCTTCAGATATAAATCGCGCAGCCACCATTGCATTCAGTACTATGTTGGTTCGTGTTTCAGCCTTTGCGGCGCTACTCGTAGGATTATAACGTGATGGCGCTTTTAATAAGCCTGCGATCAGTGCCGATTCATACAAACCCAACTTACGGGCTGATAAACCAAAATAAATCCGAGCGGCGGCATCGACACCATAAGTACCGGCACCAAAATACACTCTATTCATATAGATCGTAAGGATTTGATCTTTGGTAAATTTTTGCTCCAGCCAGATCGCCAGAAGAGCCTCTTGAATTTTACGCTTTAGGCTTCGCTCTGAACTCAAAAATAAGTTCTTTGCCAATTGTTGGGTAATGGTTGAGCCCCCGTGCGCCATCCTCCCTGCCTTGAGGTTAACCACCATCGCCCGTGCAATACCGAGAACATCAATTCCAAAGTGATCATAAAACCGTCTATCTTCGATGGCAATAATCGCTTGAGGCAAATATCGGGACATCTCATCAACTTCGAGAACATCGCCATAAACATCCCCATAACTTGCCAGCCTAATCCCATCTTCAGACATTAGTGTAACCGACGGCCTACGGGAAATCTGATCTAAGTTTCCCACATCAGGTAAATCCCATGCGTACCAACCGATAACACCTCCAAGTAAAACTGCTCCCCAAATCGCTAGTACAGACGACCAGAGAACCAGTGTTTTAACGATGCCTCTTTTTTTCGGGGACTTGGCTCGCGCAGATTTCCGTGGAGAAGCCGTTTTCCTTTTCTTAGGAGCTGCTTTTTTAGTCCCCTTCTTTGTCGTGGCTCCAGCCCTGCCAGCACTGGTAATCCTTCGGCTGGAATCAGCTTTCAGGGTTTTAGCTCCACGCTTGGTGGTCTTTTTCTTCGATGTCTTTTTAGGTGTTTTTTTATCAGTCGCCATAATTCAATTGTTAAACTATTCACTTTAGACAGGCTATAGGCAGAAGCATGTCAAGAAAATGACAGGCTCTATTTTCTTTCATAAAAAAGGTCGAACTCCAAAGAAGCTCGACCTTCGTTATTGTGTTAGCTCAGATACGTCTTAGACATCCAAGTTTGCAACTTCCAACGCGTTACTTTGAATAAAGTCACGGCGGGGTTCGACAACATCTCCCATAAGGGTAGAGAAAATATCATTTGCCTCATCACTGTGACCAACTTTCACCTGAAGGAGAGTACGTGCGTTTGCATCCAAGGTCGTTTCCCAAAGTTGATCAGGGTTCATTTCGCCCAAGCCTTTATAACGGGAAACATTAATCCCCTTACGCCCGAGGTCGAAGACAAAGTTGGCCAAGGCATTCGGCCCTGTAATCTGCGTTTCCTTTTCTTTCACCCGGTATGTTGAACTCGATGCATAAAACTCCTGCATTTCATCCGCCATGCTATTCAATCGACGGGCTTCTCCTGTTCTGGCCAAGGTAACGTCAATCACTCGACGCTCTGTAAGACCGCGCAGTGTGCGTGACAATGTCAGAACACCGTCAACAGTATTGGCTTCTGCCGTCCAGCCGCGTTGTAGTTCAGGAAGGTTATCGTCCATGCGTTGAGCAATGGTATCTCCAACCGATTGCGCACGGCTTTCATCCAGAAGCAGTTGCTCACTTAGTGCACCAACAATTGTTGCCTGCTCAACGAGCTCAACGCTTCCAACTTTGCGGATCAAAGGCTCCATGAGATTACGCGCAGCAACCGCATGAGTAACAACTTTAATAAGATCCTCACCAGCAACCTGTACACCTTGTTGTGTCGTGAGTGTTGCGTCCTTTACCCCATTGCCAATCAAATACTCTTCCATCATGCGATCGTCTTTAAGATATCTGATGGAATCGCCGCGCTTCGCACGATAAAGCGGCGGTTGGGCAATGTAGAGATAACCACGCTCGATGAGCTCAGGCATCTGGCGATAAAAGAACGTCAGTAAAAGTGTACGAATGTGACTACCATCCACATCCGCATCGGTCATGATAATGATTTTGTGATAACGCAGCTTTTCGATATTAAACTCATCCCGACCAATACTGGTACCCAAGGCCGTAATCAGGGTACCAATTTCTTGTGATGACAGCATTTTGTCAAAGCGGGCACGTTCAACGTTCAAAATTTTACCACGTAAGGGTAAAATTGCCTGAGTAGCTCGGTCACGTCCTTGTTTCGCAGATCCACCCGCAGAATCACCCTCCACCAGGAAGAGTTCGGAACGAGCCGGATCTCTTTCCTGACAATCCGCGAGCTTTCCTGGAAGCGATGAAATATCCAGCGCGCCTTTACGTCGGGTCAAATCGCGCGCTTTCCGTGCAGCTTCACGCGCTGCTGCGGCCTCGACGACTTTACCAACAATACGTTTGGCTTCGGCTGGGTGCTCTTCAAAAAACTGGCTGAGGCGGTCATTGACAATATTTTCAACAACAGGGCGTACTTCAGAAGAAACCAGCTTGTCTTTTGTCTGACTGGAGAACTTAGGATCAGGTACCTTAACGGAAAGAACACATGTGAGACCTTCACGTGCATCATCACCCGTAAGGCTCACCTTCTCCTTCTTCATAAGTCCTGAGGACGTCGCATAGCTATTAATCTGACGGGTCAAAGCTGCACGGAAACCAGCAAGGTGAGTACCACCATCCCTTTGCGGAATATTATTGGTAAAGCAAAGGGTGTTTTCGTGATAGCTGTCCGTCCATTGCATCGCAACTTCGACAGTTACGCCGTCTTTTTCAGAAATCATATAGACGACATCATCAAAGAGCGATGCCTTCGTCCGATCAAGATACTCAACGTAAGCTCGCAAACCACCTTCGTACATGAATACCGTTTCTTTAGGCTCGGCATGGCGGTCATCGCGCAAGGTAATCCGAACACCAGAATTCAAGAAAGCGAGTTCCCGTAAACGGTGCTCCAGGGTGCTAAAATCAAACTCCGTCATGGTGAAGGTTTCTTTGGATGGCAGGAAGGTTACGTGAGTACCCTTCTTGCCATTCGCAGGACCTAATTCCACAAGACGGTCAACTGCATCGCCGTGAGAGAAAGCGATATAGTGTTCGACATCATTACGATAGATGTGAAGCTCAAGTTTTACGGACAATGCATTAACAACAGAAACGCCAACTCCGTGAAGACCACCAGAGACCTTATAAGAGTTCTGGTCAAATTTACCGCCGGCGTGCAGTTGGGTCATAATAACTTCGGCAGCTGAAACACCTTCTTCCGGGTGGATATCAACTGGAATTCCGCGCCCGTTATCATGAACGGTGACAGAACCATCGCCATTAAGGATGACCCCCACGGTATCACAGTGACCAGCCAAAGCCTCATCAATCGCGTTATCTACGACCTCATACACCATGTGGTGAAGACCGGAACCATCATCCGTATCACCGATATACATTCCGGGACGCTTCCGGACGGCTTCCAAGCCACGCAGCACCTTGATGGAATCAGCACCGTATTCGCCGCCGTTTTCACCACTATCCTGGTCTTGCATATCGCCAGTATCGGTCATATCAAACTCTTTCTTCCCAGTTTGACGGTCACAGACTTAAATGCCTGTGGTTGCTGTAAAAACAGCTCCGTCTTTAATCGTTAAATGTTGCGCCTTATTACCCAGGCTTGAAAACACTTCGGCATCAGTGCCTGTCATCCATGCTTGGCAGCGCAAATGTATTATTTCTTCAAAAAGGCTATTTCGACGGGTTTCGTCTAAATGAGCAACGACTTCATCAAGTAACAAAAGCGGTGGAGCACCGCGTTCCAACATCACCAATCGAGCATGTGCCAACACAATCGATAACAGTAGTGATTTCTGCTCACCCGTAGAACATAAGGCAGCAGGCATATCCTTTTCCATGTGATGAACCGCGAGGTCGCTTTTATGCGGCCCCCACGAAGCACCACCAGAAACAGCATCTTTTGAACGACTATCTAAAAGACATCGCCTCAGGTCTTCTTCGGCAATCAGGGCTGGTTTTTCTTCCAACCAATCTTCCACTGCCCCGTCAAGCGCAAGCCCAGCTACTGGAAAATCACCAACGGTCTCGGCACAGGCGCCGGCCAAACGTTCTGTGATTTCTCTACGGGCAACAGCAATAGCAACACCGTGGCGTGCCATGCGATCTTCCAGAATAGATAACCACGCCTGATCGGCATTACCTGCCTTCAAAAGGCGTGAGCGCTCTCTCAAAGCATGGTCGTAAGCGCTTGTATTGCCGGCATGTGCCGGATCAAAAACAAGAACCAGTCGATCCAAAAACTTGCGCCGACCGGATGCACTATCTCGGAGAATGCCATCCATTTGAGGGGTCAACCAAATAGCAGAGAACACCTCAGCCAAAGCTTGTTGGCTTTTACAGTTCTCCCCGTCAACCCGTACCAAGCGGCGCTCTCTCGTTGTTCCATTCATGTTTGCAGGATCTCGGCCAGTACCAATATCCCGCATTCCTGCGCTAGTTGAGACTTCAGCGGCAACAGCCCAGGCCTCAGGAGTGCCGGCTGGAGTACGACGCGCAATCTCAGGCAATGGCGCGCTCCGCAGTCCTCTTCCTGGTGTCATTAGTGATATCGCTTCCAAGAGATTGGTTTTGCCAACACCATTTGCACCAGTCAGTACAACGGGTCGAGCATCAACCTCTATCTCAGCGCGGTCATAGCTGCGAAACTGGGTCAATACGACTCTTCGCAGCCACAAGCTTTCTGACAATTCATCGTCAGTCACAAATGACATTCCATTCTGGGCGGCAGCCAGCATAAGATTGCGTTATCCAGATTCGGACTAAACCCGCATAGGCATCAACACATAAAGCGCTGACGCATCTGCTGAATCGCGAACGATGGTTGGTGAAGCAGCATCCGCCATCAAGAATTCAGCGGAGTCACCTTCAATTTGCTGTGCAATATCAAGCAGATATCGTGAATTAAAGCCAATATCGAGAGATTCGCCTTCATAATTAACTTCGATAACTTCTACCGCGCTTCCATTTTCAGCAGATGTTGCTGAAAGGGTCAGAGACGAACCTTCGAGTGTGATTTTCACAGCACGACTTTTCTCGGTAGAGATTGTCGACACGCGATCAACCGCAGCAGAGAACGATTTACAGTCCAAAACAAGGCTCTTGTCGTTTCCACTTGGAATAACTCGCTGATAATCAGGGAAGGTCCCATCGATAAGCTTTGAACTAAGCACCGTAGAATCGAACCGGAACATAATTTTAGTTTCCGAGAGAGAGACCTCAATCGGGTCGTTTGTCTCATCGATTAACTTACGTAGCTCATTAACAGTTTTGCGCGGGACAATTACACCTGGAAGCTCTTCAGCCCCTTGAGGTAACGGCATCTCAAAACGAGCAAGACGGTGCCCATCAGTCGCAACTGCGCGAAGAACGGGAACACCATCTGCTTCTGTCGCATGAAGGTAGATACCATTCAGGTAGTAGCGTGTTTCTTCTGTCGATATCGCAAAACGAGTACGGTCAATCAGGTTTTTGAGTTCTGTAACCTGCACGCCAAATACTTGAGGTAAATCGGCCACGCCAGCTGCGGGAAAATCTTCGCGCGGCAATGTTTGAAGGGTGAAAGTAGATCGCCCTGCCTTCAAGGTCATCTGTGCCGTTTCAGAGTTCGCTGTTAGCTCGACTTCGGAACCGTCTGGGAGCTTACGAACAATGTCGTAAAATGTATGGGCAGGCGCAGTTGTTACACCTGCATCCAAAACAGTCGCGTCGACCTGATCCACAATGGTCAGATCCATGTCTGTCGCAGTCAGAGATAACTTCCCGTCCTTTGCTTCCATAAGAACATTGGAAAGGATTGGAATAGTATTTCGACGTTCAACTACACTTTGAACATGCGCCAGGGATTTCAACAATGCAGAGCGTTCGATTGTGAGCTTCATGATGCTATGACTCAGTCCGTATCTTTCATCAATACCAAGTAAACCTCTTCCTTTGGCAGAGCCTTAGAACGAGGTCACGATTATTCCGTGCCTCACGCAGTATGAGCTTAGGACTCTCTGGTGGGACTCGGGCGGAAAGTATAGCGGGTTCATTCACAGAAGGAAAACAATTATAATATCTTATAGCCATCGAGACAGATAAAACAAAATCTCAGAATCTCATCAACAAGATACATAAAGCTTTTGGATAAATAGAGTGTTACAGAATAATGATCATTGAGAGCAACAAGTCCTCAAAAATCTAATTCTCCAGCATCCGGCTCAACAGCTCAATATCTTCAGAGAACTCAATATCATTGGATTTAAGTTCTTCGACTTTTTTTACAGCATGCATAACCGTTGTATGATCACGCCCACCGAATTTACGACCGATCTCAGGCAACGAGCGCGAGGTTAGGTGCTTTGACAAATACATCGCAATTTGACGTGGCCTTGCCACCGCGCGAGCCCGCCGTGATGAATGCATATCAGAAACACGGATATTAAAGTGCTCAGCAACCTTCTTTTGAATTTCCTCAATCGTAACACGGCGATCATTTGATCTCAGGAGATCAAGAAGAACCTCTTGAGTCGTCTCCAGCGTAATCGACCGACCGACCAAGGTTGCGTGAGCCACGATACGGTTTAACGCACCTTCGAGCTCTCTGATATTCGACGTTATCTTGTGAGCTAGAAATTCGATGACTTTTTGTGGGATCGCAACATCAAGCTGCTCTGCTTTTGATTCCAAAATGCCCAAACGCAATTCATAAGTCGTCGGATGGATATCAGCAACAAGTCCCCACCCTAATCGAGACTTCATTCGATCTTCAACACCCTCAAGATCGGAAGGACTCTTATCAGCCGAAATAACGACCTGCCTGTTTTGATCGACCAAAGCATTAAAGGTATGGAAAAACTCTTCTTGCGTCGCTTCCCGCCCCCCAATGAACTGAACATCATCAATCATTAGAACATCAACCGAACGAAACTGCTCCTTGAAGGACATCGTATCTTTTGTACGAAGCGCTCGTACAAATTGGTACATGAACTTCTCGGCAGAGAGGTAAATTACTTTCTTCTCTGGATGAGCAGTACGTATTTGATGAGCAATTGCGTGCATCAAATGCGTTTTACCAAGCCCGACCCCGCCATAAAGGAAAAGTGGGTTAAAAGGCACAGCCTCAGCATCAGCAACTCTTCTCGCCGCCGCATACGCTAATTCATTCGGCTTACCGACAACGAAGTTATCAAAGGTGAACCTTGGATCTAGAGGCGCGACTATTCGCTGAACCTCCTCAGCCTGAGGAACTTCGACGGGAGCAGGCGAAACGGGTTGTTCAGATTTAATTTCCAGAACGACTTCCGGCTTATCCTTAACATCGACAAGGGCTGGCTTGGGTGTCGGCCTAGATGGCGCCAAAACAACTATTTCAACCTGAGCTGCACACCCGATCTCTTCAAGCCACAATGCCTGAATTCGATCTTGATAATTTCCCGCGACCCAATCGCGCATAAACCTTGTCGGCACGGCCATACGAACAAAGGATTCATCACCACTCAACAATGACAGAGGCTTTAGCCAACTACGATAAGCGGCTTCGCCTACTTCCGCACGCAGGCGATTAAGCACACGGTCCCATTGTTGTTGAAAAGATGGAATCACCTCACTCTGCGCCATATGCCTCCCCACTCACCCTCAATAAAAAATAACAAATATTCAAAACTAAACCCATCGCAGATCAAATATTCAAATTTGAACGACGACCACTCAACGCGACAATTGCAATAAGGCAAAAGTAAAACCCTTACTTAAAACACTAAAATTTTAAGTATTTACTTAAGTCGCTAATTATCAAGGATGGAATAACCTCAACCCGCAAGTATAAAGCGGGGCTTTTCATACTTTGATTTTATGAACTTCCCTTCCCGAGCCAAATTAATGTACTCGGCTATGGCATTTCATGCAATACGACCTAGACAAGATTATCGTATTTTTTCCACAGAAAACGGGCCCTAGATATAAAGAAATTCTTTACCTACTAAACCTTGTGTCTGAATCAGCTCTCAGAAAAAAAATATCCTTTTTACGAGAGAATCCAAACGAATCGACACAAAAAAAAGTCGCGCTCAAATGAGCACGACTTCTCTCTTACTCCTGCCCTAAAGCAGGAAAAACTTAACCCAGTGCTTTGATGCGGCTGTTCATACGAGACAGCTTGCGAGCTACTGTGTTTTTAACCAGAATACCGGCACGAACACCACGGTGCATTTCAGGCATAGCAGCTTTGAAAGCTTCCTGAGCAGCAGGCTTATCGCCCTGGCTAATCGCAGTTTCAACACTTTTAACAAAAGTGCGAATGCGACCTAGGCGAGATGAGTTCAATTCATAACGACGTGCGTTACGACGGATCCGGGTCTTCGCAGAAAGATGATTAGCCATAAGATTGGCGCCTATTCTTCAGTAATAATGAATCTCGAAAGTTGCGGCGTTATAACGGTGCCCCGAGAGTTCGTCAAGTATGATGAGTCAGTTTAGTAAACAACAATAACCTTAACTCAATGGATTTGGTCAAAATCAGAAGATTCTGCATAGGAATCAACGATGTTTCCAGTCGGCTTTTCTTTTCTCGATAAAAGCAGTCATTCCTTCCCGGCGATCATCCAGTGCAAATGTTGAGTGGAATACCCGACGCTCAAAGCGGAGTCCCTCATCGAGACTGGTCTCATAAGCACGGTCAACGGACTCTTTGGCAATCATGGTTACAGGTAGAGAATAGCCCGCAATTTTCTTTGCCGTGGCAAGGGCCTCATCCATAAGGTTGTCAGCAGGGACTACTCGGCTGACCAGACCGCTACGTTCTGCTTCTTCAGCATCCATCATTCTACCTGTAAGGCACATATCCATCGCCTTGGCCTTGCCAATCAGCCTTGTAAGTCGCTGTGTCCCACCTGCACCAGGAATTGTTCCGATCGTAATTTCGGGTTGGCCAAATTTTGCATTATCGCCTGCAATAATAAAATCACACATCATCGCGACTTCACAGCCACCGCCAAGAGCATAGCCAGCAACAGCCGCAATAACGGGCTTACGTGTATTAGCAAGCACTTCCCAATCGTCCGTAATGAAATCTTCGCGATAAACCGTCTGAAAATCCTTGCCCACCATCTCCTTAATATCAGCACCAGCCGCAAATGCTTTTTCAGAGCCTGTAACAACCAAACAACCAATATTATCGTCGGATTCTAAATCAGCTACAGCCTGCCCCAACTCATCAATCAAACCAACACAGAGTGCGTTTAACGCTTCCGGTCGATTTAATTTTATCAGACCAACCCGGTCCTGTTTTTCCACAATAATATATTCGTACGCCATTTTAAGGAGAGCTCCTAAGTTTCCATCGCCAACTGCGAAATTTGTTGGGAAGAGTGCCGGATGTTTATTGAGAGGGCGCGAGAATAATTCGCAGAATTGATCTGCTATTTTCCACACCATCCAGAATTTCGATCTTCAGAACTTCGCCTTCGCGCTGAAACAAGCCTTCACCAAACACGCTCCAACCCAACTGAGGGAGAGTTCTGCCATAAAAATCTCTAATTTCGGCCTGCTCCAGATATCCGGAAGCAAAGCCTTCAACTATACGACCTTCGGGCTTATCAAACACAACACCCAAGTCTGGCATCTCTTCCATTCCCGGGACAATCGGCACACCATCGCTCCCCGCAAAGAATGAACCTTCCGACGCAAAAACATCATGAGTGGCTAGTGATAATAAAACGCTCAGGACCGCTGCGAAAAAAGCAGCGACTGATTTCGATTTAAATCTGGAAAGATAAAACATTGTTCCCTTGTACCTTAGTGCTGGCAGTCAGGACAATAGAAAGTAGATCGACCACTTTGCTGTATCCGCTGTATCACAGATTTTGAAGCGATCTCACCGCCACCCACCTCATTACACTGGCGACAACCTTCGCCCTCACGCCCATACACCGTCCATGAATGCTGGAAATAGCCCAACTCTCCCGACGCCTGAACATAATCTCGTAAACTGGACCCCCCCGCCTCAATCGCTCGATTAAGGACATCACGAATGGTATTCGCAAGCAAATCAGCTTCTTTTTTATTCAGAGTCTTTGCCAATCTTTCTGGAGACAATCTCGCAAGATGCAGCGCTTCACACGCATATATATTACCTATACCCGCAACAACACGCTGATCTAAAATCGCTGCTTTGATCGTTGTCTTTTTATCTTTAATTTTCTCATAAAACACGGGCCCGTTAAATTCATTCCCGAGCGGCTCAGGGCCGAGATCCTTAAAAGCCTTATGTCTTTCAAGAGAAGCTTCATTCACCAGATCCATCATTCCAAACCGGCGAGGATCGCAATATCTTATTTCTTCATCCTGGTCCGTTTCAAAAATGATATGATCATGTGCCCCCAAAGGAGGACGCTCGCCCTTTGGCAAAATCGTCACTCGCCCAGACATTCCAAGATGGAAAAACAGCACCATACCATCATCAAGGTAAGCCAGAACATACTTTGCTCTTCGCCCCAACTGCCTGACAGTCCGACCTGTTAGCCGTTCAGAAAGCCTATCTGGCAAAGGAAACCGAAGATCATCTCTCCGCTGAACAACTTTTCGAAGAACACGCCCTTCAAGACTTGGGCGCAATCCACGCATAACGGTTTCTACTTCGGGGAGCTCTGGCATAACCCTTAAATCCTTTGCGTTCGGCAAGCAGCAGTACTATATCATTCAGCCAGATACACTAAAGTGCATTACTTTAGCCACCTTAATTAAAATCGCAATTAAACTGCCCCAAAAGCGGCCGGATATTCCTTATGGCAGAAAAAAAAGACCAAAAACACTCATCAGAAACTACTCATTTTGGGTACGAAGAAGTCTCTGTAGGCGATAAAAAAAATCGTGTTCGGGGCGTCTTTGAAAGTGTCGCAAGTAAATACGACATCATGAACGACCTTATGAGTGGTGGCGTTCACCGTCTCTGGAAAGCATCTCTTATAGACTGGGTCAACCCACAGCCGGGTGAAGCCCATCTGGATGTTGCCGGTGGTACAGGCGATATTGCCATGCGCATTATAGATCGCGTCGGCCGCGACAAAGCTGGCCCGGTGACTGTCTGTGACCTTACCCGGGAGATGATGCTTGTTGGTCGGGACCGAGCCATAGATCAGGGCATTCTCAAAGGGATCAGCTGGACTTGCGGCAATGCTGAAAGCCTCCCTTTCCCCGATCGCTCGATGAACTCATATACCATCGCTTTTGGGCTAAGGAATGTTACTCATATAGATAAAGCTCTCGCAGAGGCTCGAAGAGTGCTCAAACCGGGGGGACGGTTTTTCTGCCTTGAATTCAGCCAGGTCGTCCTTCCTATTCTGAGCGACATCTACGACCAATACTCATTCAAAATACTTCCTAATATGGGACAGCTGGTCGCTAATGATCGCGAGTCTTACAAGTATCTTGCAGAATCCATCCGTAGATTCCCCCCTCAAGAAGACCTCATCAGCATGATGAGAACAGCAGGCCTTGAACATTGTAGCTATCGCAATCACACAGGTGGTGTTGCTGCAATTCACTGTGGCTGGCGGATCTGATAAGAAATAGGTAAAGAGCACTTTCATGTTTCAGAACATCGCGACACTTTTTCGCCTCTTATCTATCGCACGGGTTCTCGCCCGGCACGACGCATTAGCTGCTCTGGAAGAACAGCGCATCGTTCCCGGCAAACTGGCGGCGATCGCCATATGGTGGGGTCGACGGCTTTCAAAACGAAACGTCAAAGGAAGACCAGGACAAAAGCTTGCGGCAGCCCTGACCGAACTAGGCCCCAGCTTCATTAAACTAGGACAGTTCTTATCAACCCGCGCGGACATTCTCGGAGATCAGCTCGCCGCAGATCTGGCACAGCTCCAAGACCAACTCCCGCCCTTTAGCGGTGATGAGGCAAAGAAAATAGTAGAGGCTGAATTGAGAGGAGACCTTGACCAGTTCTTTCTCTTTTTTGACGAAGCACCTATTTCTGCAGCCTCCATAGCCCAAGTACATTTTGCAGAAACTCTCGATGGCGACCCCGTAGCCGTCAAAGTTTTAAGACCAGGGGTCGAAGAAAACTTCCGTAAAGATCTCAAACTATTCTATAGCCTAGCCGCTCTTCTTGAAAAAGCTCGCCCCTCCTTGCGTCGCTTTAAACTACTGGAAGTCGTGGAAACTTTCCACAACACCGTACGCCTTGAAATGGACCTTCGTATGGAGGCAGCAGGAGCCTGTGAGCTCGGAGATAATTTCAGGGACGACTTCAGTTACGACACCCCTGAAATTGATTGGGATCGGACCGCAAAACGCGTTTTGACAATGAGTCGAATCGAAGGCATTCCCCTCGATGATCGCGAAGCCTTACTTGCAGCCGGCCATGACCTGGAAGAAGTATTAACGACAGCGGCCGCGATCTTCTTTAATCAAGTTTTCCGAGATGGCTTCTTCCACGGTGATCAACACCCAGGAAATTTGTTCGTCGGTGACGACGGGAGAATTGTCGCAGTTGATTTTGGCATTATGGGTCGCGTAGACAAAAATACGCGATATTTTCTTGCCGATATGCTCATTGCTTTGCTGCAAAAAGACTATCTGAAGCTGGCTCAAGCGCACGTCACAGCGGGTATGATTCCTGCGAATCAGTCGATCGAAACCTTTGCGCAGGCACTTCGTTCTGTTTGTCAGCCCATTATGGGAAAAGATTTAAGTGATTTTTCTTTTGCCAAAATGCTCGGTCAGATGCTCCATTTAGCTGAGTCCTTCGACATGATTATCCAGCCCCATTTACTGCTTTTAC
Organism: Kiloniella sp.; assembly: GCF_965205715.1. GTDB lineage: Bacteria > Pseudomonadota > Alphaproteobacteria > Kiloniellales > Kiloniellaceae > Kiloniella. The sequence goes on from NZ_CBDBHW010000008.1 coordinate 200,199, forward strand.
AAAAAAATATGGTTATGGCTGAGGGGGTGAGTCGCGGACTTGATGAAAGCCTCAACCTATGGACCATTTCCCAACCTCTGGTAGAAGAGTGGGTGATCAAAAATCGCGGACCTGAAGCACGTGTAAAGGAAGGCTTGTCAACACTTTCTAATAGCATTGAAACACTGCCAAAATTAATAAGTAATCTTGAAAGTGCGAGCGAGATGTTCTCTCAACAAGGGTTGCGGTTACACTCTAAAACAATACAAGATTTTCACAGAGAAAGTAGCGGTACTGCTAAGTGGGCTTTCATCGTCGCAGTTGCCAGTTTTGCATTCTCCATTGGATTTACTGTAAATTTTATATTATTTTATAGTTAATCTTTATTAACATTCTCTTGTTGACAACAGAGCATTTTGACCAAAAAATTAATAGTATAAATTACTTAAACTTACAGTGAAATAATTCGAATAATAATGATAGCAGGTAAAAGTATTCTACTGGTGGTTACTGGTGGAATTGCCGCATACAAGTCCCTAGAGTTGATCCGCCGCTTGCGCGATAGCGGTGCGTCGGTTCGTGCTATCCTGACAAAATCGGGTGCCGAGTTTGTAACCCCTCTTTCTGTCTCCGCGCTTACCGGAGAGAAAACTTTCGTTGAGCTCTTTTCGCTGACTGACGAAACAGAAATAGGCCACATACAGCTTTCCAGACAATCTGATCTTATTGTCGTCGTTCCTGCCAGTGCTGATTTTATGGCAAAAATGGCTCATGGACGCGCAGATGATCTCGCTTCGACAGTGATGCTCGCCACAGATAAGGATGTGCTGTTGGCGCCTGCTATGAATGTCCGCATGTGGGACCATCCCGCAACACAGGAAAATTTGGCAACTCTTGCTCAACGTGGTGTCAGGATTATTGGTCCGAATGAAGGCTCTATGGCTTGCGGTGAGTTTGGCATGGGCCGCATGGCTGAACCGAACGAAATCCTGTCGGCTATAAAAAATTACTTCACGCCGACTGAAGCCCCCCTGGCAGGCCTCAAAGCCCTTATTACAGCGGGTCCAACCCATGAAGCTCTGGATCCTGTTCGCTATATTGCTAATCATTCATCAGGTAAACAGGGATATGCCATTGCAAACGCGATGAAATCTCTTGGCGCGGATGTAACACTTGTCTCTGGACCGACACAATTAAGCACCCCTTCTGGAGTGAACTTAGTCCCAGTTACCAGTGCCCGGGATATGCTTGCGGCATGCCAAAAGGCCTTGCCTGCTGATATTGCCATCTGTGCAGCTGCCGTAGCGGACTGGCGCATCGCAGAACAAAGTAATCAGAAAATCAAAAAAACATCTGGTAACGAAGCCCCAACACTTAGCTTTGTTCAAAATCCAGACATACTTGCAACTCTTTCGAAGCAAGGCCCCAAGAGACCGGGTCTGGTCATTGGCTTTGCCGCTGAAACTGAAAACGTAGAAAACAACGCCAAATCAAAATTAGAACGCAAAGGCTGTGATTGGATTCTCGCCAATGACGTGTCCCCAACAACAGGAACGTTTGGCGGCGATAACAATACCTTGCTTTTGATTGATGAAACCGGAATTGACCACTGGGCTAAGATGACAAAAGACGCCGCTGCAGAAAAACTGTCCAGGCGCATTGCCGATAAACTTAAACTAAACACTTGAAAATAATAAACAATGAAGCAGAAAGATTAGTATGAACGCCTTGAGCATACCTGTCGTTCAACTCTCGCATGGGAAAGGCTTACCCCTCCCAAGTTATGCCACGCCTCAATCGGCTGGTATGGATTTACTTGCGGCGATTGACGACACCATAAAACTTGCTCCTGGGGAACGTGTATTGGTCCCAACTGCTCTTACAATATCACTGCCAGCAGGATACGAAGCCCAGGTAAGGCCTCGCTCCGGATTGGCTCTTAAAAACGGCATAACCCTGGTAAATACTCCAGGGACTATTGACGCTGACTATCGTGGAGAAATCGGCGTCATTATGATAAACCTCGGCGAAGACACTTTCACCATAGAAAGAGGCGCAAGAATAGCCCAGATGGTGATTGCTCCCTGTATTCAGGCGAGCTGGATGCCGACTACCTCACTTGATGCGACAGCACGTGGTGAAGGTGGTTTTGGCTCAACAGGTGTAATCTCCGGGGAATAATAGGGGTGAGCGTGACGTTAACCGCATCTGTTTGAGCTAATGAATAATGGTTATGCTTCATTTTTCTTTTGAATGGAGCGTTTAATGTCAGCAATTGAGAACGATTTATCGCGAACAGAATTCCATTGGCTTGAGCATGCGCGTTCGTGTGAGTTAAACGGGGTGGGCATGAAAGCTTATGCCGAGGCACACGATCTTGACCTGAAGGATTTTTATCATCAAAAGGGGGAGCTTGTTAAGCGGGGTCTTTTTGTTGTTTCTAGTCGAGATGAAAATTTACACAAGATTGTAAATGGTTCAGCTGATGGCCCAGGCTTATTGTATTGTCAGGTTTGCCTTCGTAACGGGCTAGAAGTCAAATGGCCTGTTTCGGGGAGAACATCGGATTTAACATCTATTGTAGATGCACTTGAAGGTCTGTGATGCGGCGGCCTTCAGATGCTTTGCCCGTCATTTATCTTTGCGCAAATCCCGTTGATTTTCGTCGCGGCATAAATGGTTTGTCGATGCTTGTTGACGACATCCTCAGCCTTGATCCATTCTCTGGCTACCTCTTTGTTTTTTCTAATCGTCTAAGCAACAAGGTCAAGTTACTTTACTGGGAGAAAAACGGATTTTGTTTGTGGCAAAAGAGCCTTGAAAAAGATCGGTTTCATTGGCCACGACACTTGAGCAAAGGAGCCCGTATAGAGCTCAGTGGTCGCCAATTGAACTGGTTGCTGGATGGTGTTGACCTCCGTCATGTGAAAGAGCATAAGCCTGTAAATTATTCGGAGATATATTAAATATTTACAGCACTTTATACTGTTTTGAAGAGTATAAATTTGGTATACTTCGGCTATGTCAAAAGCGCCCATTTCTTTCCCTGAAAGCCTTGAAGAATCACGTATTTTAATAGGTGGTCTTCATGCGCGTATTGATATTCTTGAAGAGCAAAACAGATTATTGCGTCATCAGCAGTTTGCCGCTTCCAGTGAGAAGACATCCCCGCAAGAGCAAGGTCTCTTGTTTGATGAAGCAGAGGAAGCGGCTGAGGACGACACAGGGGCAGAAGACGATGATAAAGAGATCAAAGTTCCAGCTCATACCCGTAAAAGGGGTGGACGCCGCTCTTTGTCAAAAGACTTGCCCCGTGTGCGGATTGAACACGATATCCCCGAAGAAGAAAAGATTTGCGCTTGCGGATGTGGTCTTATGGCCAGAATTGGGGAAGAAGTCACCGAACAATTGGATATAATTCCGGCTAAAATGCAGGTTCTTCAGCATGTGCGTTTCAAATACGCCTGTAAATCATGCGAAGAAGGCGTAACAATCGCGCCCTTGCCACCACAGCCCATCCCCAAAAGCATCGCTTCTGCTGGACTTCTTGCTTATGTGGTAACGGGAAAGTATGTGGATGGCCTGCCTCTCTATCGTATGGTACCTGTTCTGAACCGCTCCGGTGTGGAGTTTAACCGTACATTACTCTCGCGGTGGGTGATCAAATGTGGTGATCTTGTTCAGCCCCTGATTAATCTGTTTACCGACCATCTCCTAAACTACGATATCATTGCCATGGATGAGACTGGCGTTCAGGTCTTGAAAGAACCTGGGAAAAAACCTCAAAGCAAATCCTACATGTGGGGGCAAAAAGGAGGCCCTCCGGACCAGCCAGTGATCCTGTTCCACTACGATCCCTCCAGGGCGGAGGATGTGGCAAGGCGATTGTTGGAAGGTTACACTGGGTATCTTGTTAGTGATGGATATCAGGTCTATCTGAATGTGACATCCGGCAGCACAATCATCGGCGTCGGATGCATGGCTCACGCCCGGCGTAAGTTCAATGATGTCATCAAGGCACGGAAGAAGTCCAAAAGGCGAAAACCCGGCCTTGCCGATCATGCCATGGAGGCCATCAGAGCTTTGTACCGCATTGAAAAGCTGGCACTTCTCCGCTTTGTTGAGTAGATTTAGGATTTCAAATAGAGCATAGATTGATTATCTGGAATGGATGATTGTCTAATTTTGAGTTTGAAGTATTCGGTATCCTTGATGCCTCTGGCTCGCTTACGGATCATTCCTATACTGACATTACCAGCCTCTATCCTGGCGCTTGTGAGCTTGTGTTTGGCGTAGTTGCAGATGCCCACACAATGTTTCCGTAGGGATTTCGCGAACTTTTTTAGATAGAGCATCTGTGACTGATCTGCTATCAGGCACCAACGTTCCAGTTGCTCCGCCATCGCCTCAAATGAAGCGGCACTCCACAGCAGCTGAAGCTGTTCTTTCAAGACGTAAAGTGCATTCAGGTTGCTATTGCTCTCCAGCAACCTTTGCAGCTTGTCACTTTGTTTTTCACTCAACTTATCCGCATTTTTGAGCAACAGATAATGTGTCCCTTTCATCAACTCTTTACCACTTGGATCGGCCTTTCTGAACTCAAGTCGACGCTGATTATGGATAGCTTTGCTGTAGTTTTTCATGACGTGGAAACGGTCAAATACTATGTCGGCCAACGGCAAGGACTCTCTGACAGCCTTTTGGTAGGCAGGCCCCATATCCATCGCTACGGCCTTTATTTTGCAGGCTGTATCTGGTTGCAGTTGTTTCAAAAACCTTGAAAAAACCTCGGCAGTTCGGCCTGCTTCAACCCAGATCAGATGACCGCCAACCATATCGTAGACCACCGTCATGTAGTCATGACCTTTCGCCCGGGCAACTTCATCTACACCAATATATTCCAAGCCAGTTAGCTCTGCAGGATCAAGCGTAGGGAGAGTTTCAATAAGGTATGCCCTGTCGATATTCTTGACCGTTTCCCATCGTATATCCAAATGTCTGGAAACCGCTTGAATAGACATATGCCGACATAATCCACTGATCAGTCGGCAAAATCGGTGAGTGAAACGGCACCCTTTATCAACAAAATCACACCCCTCAATGCGGCGTTCGCCCTTGTTAATATAAACCTGCGCCAGCTCAATCTCGACCACACAAGGATACCCAAAAAGGGGGATGTCGTTTACTTGTCGGCGGACATGCTGGTTGATGCTTCCCTTCTGGCCTGTAGCAGGGTCTATAGCCCTCCTACGCGCGTCTCGGCTGCAGTGAATGACAATCTTAACACCGCCGTCATCCAGTTTAATTTCATTTACACGTTGCCCTTTGAGGCCTAAAATATGCTGCGAGATGTTGATTGTCATATACCTGCTCTATGTAAAGTTATCAGAAACCATACATATCAACAGGTTACTTGGCGGTCGGCATCTTTTTCTACTCAACAAAGCGGAGAAGAGCCGAAAAGCTCGCAAAAAACATGAGCGATAACGAACGTCGGCTATTACGCAAGGAAAAGGCCAAACCAATCCTTAAAGACTTGAGAGAGTGGATTACCAAGGTCAAATCGTCGGTGCCGCCGACATCGTTACTTGGCAAGGCTTTGCACTACATTGATAAGCAGTGGCCTCGGCTCATTCGCTACCTTGATGATGGCCGCTTGCCAATTGATAACAATGAAATGGAGCGCGTAATTAAGCCGTTTGTAATAGGAAGGAAAAATTGGCTGTTCTCAAAATCCCAAAATGGTGCCAAGGCCAGTGCAAATCTTTACTCTATCGTCGAGACCGCCAAGGCTAACGGGATCGAGCCATATTCATATCTTCGACACATTTTTACCCAATTACCTAAAGCAAAAACCGTCGAAGACTTTGAAGCTCTGCTGCCCTGGAACGTCAACAGAAACAACGTAACACCTTACATCATGCAAAAATAGGTGCGGTTAACGTCACGCTCACTAATAGGGACTGGGAAGGCAAATATGCTTCGGCTATCAAAAAAACTACTCTTTGCAATAGAAGCAGTAGTAGATATCGCATACCATGCGGGATCAAATCCTGTGCGTTCGACTGAGATATCTCGACGGGAAGGCATACCCCGCCGTTATCTCGAACAGGTATTGCAACAACTTGTTCACAATGGCGTCCTTGCAGGGCAACGCGGCCCCCGTGGAGGTTATCGACTTGCGCGAGAAAGGCGCCGTATTTCTGTGGGCGACATAATTCGAGTTGTTCGTGACCACGAAGGTACGGTTGATCCAGCAAGCGATAATGAAGGTTCTGAGATTAGAATCAATGTGGTTCGACCAATCTGGGTTGACATGCAAAGCGAAATAATGGAGCGTTTCGACAAGATAACCATTGAGCAGCTTTGCGACGAAGCACGTAAACAAAACATCCCCAGTGAGGCAACAGCCGCAATGCCCGATTTTTCTATTTAATCGGGCAGGTCTCCTGGGTTGATTAAGTGAGCAACCATGAAGACCGAAAAAAGTAACCTCTCATCTTCTTTCCGTGGGAAAATCTACGATTCGATCCTTGATACCATAGGTGCTACTCCCCTGGTTCGCTTACAAAAACTTGCTGAGGCACACGGCTCTAATGCCGAAATCCTCGGCAAGTGTGAGTTTTTCAATCCTCTGGCATCTGTGAAAGATCGAATCGGCTATGCCATGATAGAAGCCCTTGAGGAATCTGGGCAACTTGACAAGGACACAGTCATTATTGAGCCAACAAGCGGCAATACAGGTATTGCGCTTGCGTTTGTCTGTGCGGCAAAAGGTTACAGACTTATTCTGACAATGCCAAAAACAATGTCTGCTGAGCGCCGAAAGATGCTCCGTTATCTCGGGGCAGAGTTGGTACTCACCGACGGTGCCTTGGGTATCAGTGGAGCGGTTACACGCGCTGAAACACTGGTCAAAGAATTACCAAAAGCCGTCATGCCCCAACAGTTCATGAATAAGGCCAACCCGGCTATTCACAAAATCACCACTGCCGAAGAAATATGGCAAGATACCGCTGGAAAAGTGGACATGGTAGTTTGTGGCGTGGGTACCGGCGGGACCCTAACGGGAGTAGGCTCGGCGCTAAAAGAGCTCAATCCAGATGTAAAAATGATCGCTGTTGAGCCTGAAGACAGCCCTGTGCTTTCAGGTGGCCAACCTGGCCCCCACAAGATCCAAGGTATTGGTGCCGGCTTTGTTCCAAGTATTCTCGACACAGGCCTCATCGATGAAGTCATTCGCATCGGCAATGACACCGCTTTTCGAACGGCAAGAGAAGCAGCAGCCCTAGAGGGACTCCCTATCGGAATTTCTTCCGGTGCCGCACTGGCCGCAACGATTGAGATTGGGGCAAGGCCTGGAATGAAGGGAAAGAAAATCGTGGCCATACTTCCTTCATTCGCTGAGCGATATCTGAGTACGGACCTCTTTGAGAACAACTAGAAATACTAATACACAAGCAGAGGCTAGGTACTTAGCGTGACAGAAGAGTTCGAAGAAGAACTAACCGATGATCAAATTGATCGCTACGCACGCCACCTGGTGCTCCCAGAAGTGGGGGAAGAAGGTCAGTTAAAACTCTTAAATTCTAAAGTATTGGTTATCGGAGCGGGCGGGCTTGGCTCGCCCCTTCTCCTTTATCTCGCAGCAGCAGGCGTTGGCACAATTGGTGTTGTTGATGATGACAAGGTCGATCTATCAAACCTCCAAAGGCAAGTTATTCACGACACTGATCACATAGACCATCCTAAGGTACAATCAGCATCTGCCAGACTAAAAGCCATCAACCCTGACGTTACAATCAACACTTACGAATTCCGCCTTAACGACACAAACGTCGACGAAATTGTTCAGGCATACGACCTTGTGGCCGATGGCTGTGACAACTTCAAAACCCGCTATCTGATAAATGACGCTTGCTATCGACAAAAAGTACCGCTGGTCTCGGCGGCAATCATGCGATTCGATGGGCAATTGACCACCTTTCGTGCCTTTGAAGATGATGATAAGCCTTGTTATCGATGCTTGTTCGGAGACGAACAAATCGCCGAAAAGGGAAGTTGTGCAGATGTCGGCGTACTTGGCGCCCTTGCCGGTACTATGGGCAGCTTACAATCGGTTGAGGTCATCAAGGAACTTCTGGGCATCGGCGAAAGCCTGGAGAATACGCTGCTATTGTATGATTCACTCGGAACTTCTTTCCACCGCATGAAAACCAAGCGCGATCCCGCCTGCACTCTCTGCGGTAACAAATAGTCTTTCTCTACAATAACTTTTCGATCGGATAGCCTGAAAAGTGCTTTGAAGTATTAAGTACGACATGGCTGCTGATGTTCATCACTCCTGGCGTGTCTGTTGCGTCCAGAAGGTAATCATTGATCTCATTGTATCGCCCCATATCCGGCGCCACGATACGCAAACAGAAATCAAATGACCCACTGACCATATAACACTCGACCACTTCAGGTATGTTTTGGATATAATCCTGAAAAGCCTTGAACTGATCGCGAGAGTGATCTTTGAGAGTGACCGTTGCGATCACCATCACGGATCGACACACCCGCTCGAGATCAACCATTCCAAAATAAGGCCCGATAAACCCCCTCTCTTCAAGCTTCCTTACCCTATTCAGGCATGAACTCGGTGATAGATTGACCCGATCTGAAAGTTCTTGATTGGTAATTCGGGCCTCTTCTTGAAGAATCGAAAGAATCTTTTGGTCGATACGATCTAATTGCTGATCTAGTGCCATTATTACTCCTTATCTATCTGTAATCAGGTATCCAGATAGATTTTCATTTCCCATAATTATCTTAGAGATATTAGTAAAAATTCCTGATTTTCTCACAATATTTTAGATCGCCTACCCTGCAAAGACAAACGAATGATAAAAACCATCCTTGCAATGAGTGAAACCGAATATAATTCGGTATGACTCCTTTAAACCGCAGTATCTGCGTTTAAAAGCAGTGACTTCGATAAGACCTTCGGTAGATCCTGCGGTAGAATCATTTAAGCCATGTAAAATGGGAATGTACATAATAACCGCACAATAACCGCAGGGACCCTCGCTAGGTATTTCTATCGAGACGAGATCCACCAAAGGAGCAAAAGATGTCTAACGTTCTTCCTGGCCGCGAAGCCATGATGACAACCTATAACCCGCCCAATATTGCGTTTGAAAGAGGCGAAGGCACCTGGCTTTACGCGGAAGACGGTAAGAAATATCTCGATTTCTTCAGTGGTATTGCGGTCTGTGCCTTTGGTCACGCGCACCCTCATTTGGTGAAGGCCCTGAAGGATCAAGCAGACAAGTTCTGGCACTGCTCTAACATGTTTCGGATTACCCAAACGGAGAGGCTGTCTCAACGTCTCACAGACAGTAGCTTTGCCACCAAGGTTTTCTTTAGCAACTCCGGTGCAGAATCAAACGAATGCGGTCTTAAAATCCTCCGCAAGTACCAAGAATCAAAAGGTCGTCCTGAACGCAAGCGTATCATCGGCATGTCCAGCGCCTTTCATGGCCGCACAATGGGCACAATCGCAGCAGCAGGTAATCCAGCACATACAGCTGGATTCTTGATGGACGACGAAGGATACGACCAGGTTCCTTTTGGTGATCTCGCTGCCCTCGAAGCTGCAATCACTGATAAAACTGCTGGTGTGGTATTTGAGCCCGTTCAAGGTGAAGGTGGTATCCGCCCTGCTGATGCTGAATACGTAAAAGGTATCCGCGCTCTGTGCGATAAACACGACATCCTTATGATGGTCGACGAAGTTCAATGTGGCATGGGCCGTACTGGTAAAATGTTTGCCTACGAATGGTCCGGAATTGAGCCAGACGTTATGTCCCTGGCCAAAGGCATGGGTGGCGGCTTCCCTGTTGGCGCCTGCCTGGCAAATGATAAAGCTGCAGAAGCTATGGTATTTGGCACCCACGGCAGTACATTTGGCGGCAATCCACTTGGTGGCGCTGTTGGTAATGCCGTTATGGATCTGATGATGGAAGACGGTTTCCTTGCTTCTGTTACTGAGAAATCAAACAAGGTTCGGGCTCAATTGGAAGAGCTGATCGCCAAGCATCCTAAAGCGCTTGTATCCGTTCACGGCCTAGGCCTCATGATCGGCTTAAAGTGTGTCGTGCCTAACGGCGATATGCTTCTTGAACTTCGTGAGCAGGGTCTGCTCTGTGCCAAGTCCGGCGACAACCAAATTCGCTTCTTGCCACCTTTGAATGTTTCCAACGAAGAACTGGACATCGCTATCGAAATTCTCGATCGCACTTGCGCCAAGTTGACAGCATAAGAAAAGGGCGGTTGATGACCTACACTTCTTCTCTCGAGTGGATCGATCAGCAACAGGATAATATGTTATCCGAAGTGTTGTCGCTCTGTGAAATCAATTCAGGAAGTGCAAACATTCCTGGCATTGAAAAGGTCGTCGACCGTCTTTCTGCTTTTGCAGCTTCCTTGGGAGCTGAAGAAGAGCGGCTCGACTTGGAACCGCGAACTGATGTGCTGGATAGCGGCGAAGTCGTCAAAAGCCAAAGTGGCTCCTTACTGCGTCTAACAAAATGGCCAAACGCCAACCGTCGTATCTTGCTTGTTGGACACAGTGATACGGTTTATCCGGTCGATCACAGTTTTCAAAACTGCGTCAATCTTGATGAAAACACCATCAATGGCCCTGGCGTTGCCGACATGAAAGGCGGCATCATTGTGATGCTTACGGCGCTGCAAGCTTTGGAACGCAGTCCTTATGCGGGCAACATTGGTTGGCAGGTCATCATTAATCCAGATGAAGAGATCGGCTCCTTTGCCTCGGCGGGTCACCTAGACCAAGCCGCACGCGCTGCGGATGTTGGAATGATATTTGAGCCAGCTCTCGCGGATGGAACTCTTGCTGGGGCTCGAAAAGGAAGTGGTAATTTTACTCTAATTGCTCGAGGACGAGCCGCACATGCTGGTAGAGAGCATCACCTAGGCCGCAATGCTATTGCCGCTCTGGCAAGAACGATTGCCCTGCTTGATGGTTTGAACGGACAACATGACGGCGTCACGGTCAATGTTGCCAAGCTTACTGGTGGTGGTCCAAATAACGTGGTGCCTGATTTTGCCCTTTGCCGATTTAATATCCGGGTTCCAAGCCCAGAGGGGCAAACTTGGGTAGAAGCTCAAGTTCAAAAAATTATCACTGAGATCGAACAAGAAGATGGCATCTCGCTAGAGTTACATGGCTCCTTCGGCCGGCAACCAAAAGTCATGGATAAGGCCCATCAACAGCTGTTCTCTCTCTTAAAAAGCTGTGGTGATGACCTCGGCCTATCTACAGAAGCCAAAGCCACAGGCGGCTGTTGCGACGGGAATAATCTCGCAGCAGCAGGCCTTGCCAATATCGACACACTCGGTGTTCGAGGCGGAGCAATTCACAGTACCGATGAATTTCTCCTCATCGACAGCCTGAGTGAACGCGCCAAGCTTTCCGCACTGCTACTGCTAAAACTAGCCGCAGGCGAAGCAAGCTGGCCCGACCGCGCAACAACAGCCTAATTAGGCTTATTGGAATTAGGGACCTGTTCCGATGTTAATCATTAGACCTGCAAGACAAAGTGACCTTGGCGACCTTATGGGGCTCTCCCATGCTGTGGGAACAGGCATGACATCCATGCCTGCAAACGAAGGCGCCTGGCTTGAAAAACTGACGCGCTCAGAAGCAAGCTTTAAAACTCCTGCTCAAGGCCCTCAGGGCGAAATATACTTTATGGTCTTGGAAGACACCAAAACCCAAAAGGCGGTAGGCACAACGGCCCTTTACGCAGGGGTGGGGCTCAAATCACCCTTCTATTCCTACAAAATATCGACCCTTGTGAGCGCTTCATCAGAGCTAGATACCACGCGTAAGATGAATGTCATGCTTCTGGTGAACGACTATACTGGCGCAACAGAGATCGGGTCTCTGTATCTTTCCAAAGAATATCGCCAACCAGGCGTGGGACAATTCCTCTCCCGTTGCCGCTACCTGACGCTCGCTGATTTCCCTGATCGTTTTGGTGACATGGTGATGGCCGAAATGCGGGGATGGCAGGACAAAGACGGTGGCTCGCCCTTCTGGACACATCTAGGGGAGAAGTTCTTTGGTATTGCTTTCGAAAGTGCAGACAAAATATCCTCTGTTAAAGGAACTCAGATCATTTCTGACCTTATGCCGAAATATCCAATTTATATCGACCTTTTGCCTGCTGAGGCTCAAGAGGTAATTGGCAAGCCACACGAATCTTCGTCTCCAGCTCTACGCCTGTTGGAAAAAGAGGGCTTCAACTTTAATGGGTATGTAGATGTCTTTGACGGCGGCCCTTCTGTCGAGGTCCCCACACGCAACATCAAAACTCTTCAATCCAGTGTAGTCGCGAATCTTGGCGGCGCTGAAGAACAAAATATCGCAGAAGATCAGTCCAACCTCTACATGGTCAGTAACGCCAATATTGAGGCATATCGCATGTGTCTACAGCCTGCAAAAATTGACGATGATGGCACGATCAAACTGACACAAGAAACCATTGATGCACTCCGCCTAAATCAAGGCGATCAAGTACGTTACGTGAAATTCCGGGAGAAAAGACCATGAGCCTAAATCAAAAACTATACATCAACGGTGAATGGCTCTCAGGCCAAGGCTCCGAGCTTACTTCTCTCAACCCTGCCAACAGTGAAATCATTTGGAGAGCCGCTTCTGCAACAGCAAACGATGTCAACGATGCCATCGCATCTGCACGCGGAGCTCTCCGTAATTGGGCACTGGCTTCGATTGAAAGCAGGATAGAGATTATCACCCGCTACCGTGATCTTTTGAAAGAACGCCAAGAAGAGATTGCTATCGCAATCGCCATGGAAACGGGAAAGCCCCTGTGGGAGACCCGCACAGAAGCCGCCGCCATGGTTGGGAAGGTAGCACTTTCTTTGGATGCATTTGAAAAGCGTACTGGCGACAGTGAGAATCAAATGGGTGAAGGCCTAAAAGCTACCCTCCGCCACAAACCTCATGGGGTGGTCGCAGTCTTTGGTCCCTATAACTTCCCTGGTCACCTGCCCAACGGACATATCGTTCCCTCGCTCATTGCCGGAAACACCCTCGTCTTCAAACCAAGTGACCAAACACCGATGGTGGCAGAGGTTATGGTTCAGGCTTGGCATGACGCCGGACTTCCCGCTGGCGTTCTCAACCTCGTTCAAGGCGCAAAAGAAACTGGAATAGCCCTCGCTGGTCACGACGGTATTGATGGCTTGTTCTTTACCGGTAGTTCAGCAACAGGTGAATTGCTTCACCGCCAGTATGCAGGACAAACCGGCAAGATCTTAGCGCTCGAAATGGGAGGGAATAACCCGCTCATCGTTATGGATGCTGCAGATCATAACGCCGCCGCATATCATACCATCCAGTCAGCCTATATAACTTCAGGCCAGCGTTGCACTTGCTCGCGTCGTCTCATTGTTCCAACCGGCCCTGAAGGTGATAAATTTATTCAGGTCCTCACCGAACAAATCGACGGTATTAAAGTCGGCCAGGATGACCAGGAGAACCCTCCGTTCATGGGCTCACTTATCTCCAATGCAGCGGCTGATGGTATTCTGGCAGCCCAGGACAATCTTGAGAGCCTTGGCGGTAAAGTTCTTCGCAGAGCCGAGCGCCTCTTCGAAGGAAAACCATTTCTCAAGCCCGGCCTTATCGAAGTAACATCTGTAGCGGATCTTCCCGACGAAGAATATTTCGGCCCACTTCTTCAGATCATTAGGGTTACTGATTTTGATGAAGCCGTTCGGGTTGCCAATAACACCCGTTTTGGTTTGTCTGCTGGAATTCTTACCGATTCAAAAGATCTTTGGGAACAGTTCTGGATTGAAAGTCGTGCCGGGATCGTGAATTGGAACCGACCGCTTACGGGTGCCAGTGGATCAGCGCCGTTTGGTGGCGTAGGCGCCAGCGGAAACCATCGCCCAAGCGCTTTCTATGCAGCTGACTACGCGGCGTATCCTGTAGCGTCTCTCGAAGCCGATACTCTGAACATCCCCGGCCAGCTCGTGCCTGGGATCACATTGACGGACAAAGGATAAAGCCATGACCTATTACGAGGTCAATTTTGACGGTCTTGTTGGCCCAACCCACAATTTTGCCGGCCTGTCCTATGGCAACATAGCTTCTGACAAATCTGCCAAGGGCACATCAAGTCCCAAAGGCGCTGCTCTTCAAGGTTTGGAGAAAATGAAAGCCCTGTCAGACATGGGTATGAAACAAGGCGTTCTCCCTCCTCAAGAACGTCCTCACATGCCGACACTACGGGGACTTGGTTATGGCGGCAGTGATCGCGATATTCTTGCAACAGCCGCCAAGGATGACCCAGCGTTGCTCGCAGGTGCTTGTTCTGCGTCTTGCATGTGGGTCGCCAATGCCGCAACAGTATCCCCTCGTCTCGACACACATGATGGCAGGACGCACTTTACCCCGGCCAACCTGATCTCCATGTTCCACCGCTCCATTGAACATCCGACCACGGGCCGCACACTACAGACCATCTTTGCTGATGATAGCCGCTTTGCACATCATCCTGCGCTGCATAGCAGTCCACATTTCGGGGATGAAGGTGCTGCAAACCACACTCGCTTTTGTGTCGATTACGGTGATCCCGGTATTGAGTTCTTTGTCTATGGCGTAGAGGCCCTACGTAAAGGAGCAGATGGACCCCAAAAATTCCCGGCGCGCCAAACATTAGAGGCCTGCCAAGCCGTTGCACGCTTACACGGATTGTCTGAAGATCGTGTCGTCTATGCACAGCAAAATCCGGATGTGATCGATCAGGGCGTGTTCCACAATGATGTAATCTCGGTCGGCAATGGCCGTGCCTTGTTCCACCACGAGAAAGCTTTTCTCAACACCGATGCTTTAAAAGAAGAATTGAACCGCAAATTACCCGGCGGAGACATGGTCTTTGTCGAAGTACCGGATAACAAAGTATCTGTTCAAGATGCAGTACAAAGCTATCTCTTCAATAGTCAATTGATTTCGCCCTCTGGGAGCGGAAGCAATGCAATGACCCTTGTTGCTCCAATCGAATGTCAGGAAAATACCCGGGTCAAAAGCTATCTGGACAACCTCGTCGCACAAGATGGCGCCATTAATGACGTAAAATATTTTAATCTACGTCAGTCTATGAAAAATGGCGGCGGCCCAGCCTGTCTCCGGCTTCGGGTTGTTCTTAATGAGGCTGATCTCAATAATTTAGGTGCACGCGTCATTCTTGACGATAGTCTCTATGCCGAATTGAGGGACTGGGTATCACGTAATTATAGAGATGAACTAAGCGCGGATGATATTCGCGATCCTTCCCTGCTTTATGAAGTTCGCGCAGCTCTCGAAGAGCTAACCGGCATCTTGAAGCTCGGCAGACTTTACGAGTTCCAGCGGGCTTAAGTCAGGCTCCCGTCTTGACTTAAGCTTCTTTAATCCCGGGCAGTTACGACTGCTCGGGATCTTTTTTACCCTTAACCACGATAAAGATCAGAGCGTGTTGATGGCATGCCAGACAGCCCCTTTGTCCGTTTTGTTGCAACGGTCTGAAATATATTCAAAGTCCCCCGGGTGAATGCGAGAGAAACACCTGTGAGATAGAGCACCCACAGCCTATAGCGTTCAGCCCCTGCTTCTGCAATTGCGGCCTCAGAGTTTTCCATCAATCGTCGAGCCCACAGTTCGGTTGTTCTTGCATAGTGTTCCCGCCAAGCTTCGACATCATGGACTTCAAAGCCATGAGCTTCGAGATTACGAACCGTCATCCCGATATGATCAACTTCCGCGCCTGGGAAGATATATTTCAGCATTGAATTGTATTCAGGCCGTTTGCGATTGAATTTGGCATCGCTGGTTTTGCCTCTTCGAGTAATGGCGTGATGGAGGTAAAGCCCCCGTGGCTCAAGCAGACGATTGACCGTTAGATAATAATCGCGGTGGTTTTCAATCCCGACATGCTCGAACATACCAATAGACGATACTTTATCAAAAGTTCCCTCCAGCAAACGGAAATCCTTAAGCTCGACGGAAACCTTATCTTCGAGCCCGCGTTCTTTAATTCGTTGTTGTGCCAAGGCAAGCTGTTCTTCGGATAGCGTCACACCCAATGCCGTCACACCATATTTCTCAGCTGCGTAACAGATCAGAGCACCCCAGCCACACCCGATATCCAGCAAGCGATCACCGGGTTTCAGACGCAGTTTCCGGCAGATCATCTCGAGCTTATCTGTTTGTGCCGTCGCCAGATCATTGGACCAGTCGGTGAAATACCCACAGGTATAAACCATCTCGGGATCAAGAAATAGCTCGTAGAAATGATTAGAGACATCATAGTGGTAGGCAATGTCAGCCTGTTCACTCCCCTTCCCAGAAGTCGTTCCCTCCCCTTTGAGATCAAGGTTTTGATTATGACTTCGGGCAAAAAATAACGGTAAAAGCGTTTTTAGCAAAAGGGATTTATTAAGGCTTTTAATAAGCGCTTTGGTTTTCCCTTTAGGCCGTTGCTCTGCAAGATCAAAGAGCGAGCCACCACGAATATCCAAACCGCCGGAGAGATATAAATCAATCACCGTCTTGAGTTTAGGGCGGCGGAGTAACTTTGTAAGAACCGTTTGATCAGCAAGAGCTAGACGGAGATCGTTCTCGCCACCTTTAGAGGCTGGAACCGTGGATCCATCCCAGAGCTGAAAGGCAAAGGTCAGCCCAAGCTTTTCGTGTAAATGTGTCAAGGCGCGGGTAACGGCCTCAAGTGTACGGTCCTGCCCCATCACAGACATAGATAATTCCCTGATCATGAATCAACAAATTGCACCACACTAAATCAGAGCTTACCCAATCAAGAGTAGTGACACAATTAAACTTGTTCACGCATGGGGAACAGCAATTAGTTTTCCACATCAATCCATTACATTTCATATAATGCAATTGTTCTTGTTTTTCTTTCACCCTATCCTATCTTCCATATGAATACGGATTTAAAAGAGGGCCTTAGAGTTGAGCACTTTCTTTTTAACAAGAGCAACACAGGCTCGATCTTGTAACCGCATGATCATCACTGTAGTCTGTTCATAAGTTTCGCCAGTAAAATCAACGCCTCACAGACAAACAAGTAGAGATAGACAAACGATGGAAATAATTATCGGCCCTTTGATTCTTGTCGCACAAGTTGCCCTCAACCTCTTTTGGTGGGCCTTGGTAATCTCAGCTATCCTAAGTTGGTTGGTCGCCTTT
The DNA here is from genome assembly GCF_965205715.1 of Kiloniella sp. Classification (GTDB taxonomy): domain Bacteria; phylum Pseudomonadota; class Alphaproteobacteria; order Kiloniellales; family Kiloniellaceae; genus Kiloniella. Next base: position 217,468 of record NZ_CBDBHW010000008.1, read on the forward strand.
AATGTCATCAACACAAGCAATCAATTTGTGAATTCAGTAGGTTCTTTTCTCTATAGCATAACGGAACCAGCCCTTCGGCCGATCCGGCGTTTTGTCCCCCCCTTAGGCGGTTTGGACATGTCCTTTATCGTCTTACTTTTGATTATTCTATTCGTCCAAAACGTTTTAGCTCGCCTACAGTATAGTATTGGCTAAGAGTTTATTGCAGTGGTTACCCTTGGAAAGTTTCACCAACAAGTAGGTAGCAGACTGCGACTGGAAACCCGATTACAGCCCAATGTAAATAATATGTAACGAGAAGGTATCGCTAACATGTCTCATTCCCTCGAATTGACCAGTACCGATATTCTTCTTGTTGTCGATGTTCAAAACGATTTTTGCGATGAGGGTGCCTTAGCTGTTCCCAATGGGGATCAGGTTGTCCCGGTTATCAATGGCCTAATTGACTGCTTTCTTCACTCCATAGCCACTCAGGACTGGCACCCGGCTGATCACCAGTCCTTTGCCTCATCCCATAATGATGACCTCGAGCCCTTTTCAACGACGGAACTTTCCTATGGTCCACAGATTTTATGGCCAGACCATTGTATCCAGGGCGAGACAGGATCCGCATTTCACAAAGATCTCGATCAGGATTCTCTTGAATTGATTATTCGCAAAGGTTTCAGGAAAGAGATCGATTCCTATTCTGCCTTTTTCGAAAACGACCGATCGACAACAACCGGCCTGACGGGGTATCTTAAAAGTCGTGGTATCAAGCGTATTTTTCTGTGTGGTTTAGCAACTGATTTTTGTGTTTATTACTCTGCCATTGATGCCGTAAAACAAGGCTTTGAAACCTTTGTTATTGCTGATGCCTGTCGCGCAATCGACATGGACGGCTCCTTGGCAAAAGCCATGACTCACATGCGAGAATCCGGTGTCGAGATTATCAGTTCAGACGAACTGTAACTGGATTATCCGATCAACCGATCAGCAATTCGGAATAGATTGCTTTGGCTCTCTTGAGATAAGTCATTGCATAGCTCGCGCTAAAGCCATAAAAAAATCGAAAATTCGATTGTCTCCTCTTTGACAGGGGAGAAGGCGCCTGGATATACGAACTGGGTTCAACTAAGGAGACCTAAGGATGTCAACTGCGACGATTATCGACGGCAAAAAATTTGCTGCTGGCCTACGAGGCCGAATTGCCGAAGAAGTTACCCGTATTAAGGCTGAGCACAACTTGACCCCAGGTCTCGCAGTTGTTCTCGTGGGTGAAGATCCTGCCAGCCAGGTATACGTTCGCAGCAAAGGCAAACAGACTCTTGAAGCAGGCATGAACTCTTACGAGCACAAAATGTCACCTGAAACAACTCAGGAAGAGCTACTTGCCAAGGTTGAAGAGCTTAACAATGACCCTGCCGTTCACGGCATTCTGGTTCAACTCCCTGTTCCAGCTCACATTGATGACCACGCAATTATCAATGCAATCGATCCAAACAAAGACGTTGATGGCTTCCACGTAATCAACTCTGGTCGTTTGGCTACAGGTGGTAAGGGTGCCAGCGCACCAATGGTTCCGTGTACGCCATTAGGTTCTATCATGCTACTTAAAGATCACCTCGGCGATCTTTCTGGTAAGACAGCTGTTGTTGTTGGTCGCTCGAACATCGTTGGTAAACCAATGGCTCAGCTTCTTCTTCAAGAAAGCTGTACTGTGACCATTGCACACAGCCGTACCAAAGATCTTGCCGACGTTGTTCGTCAGGCTGATATCGTTGTCGCGGCCGTAGGACGCGCCGAAATGGTCAAAGGTGACTGGATCAAACCTGGAGCGACTGTTATCGACGTTGGCATCAACCGTATTGAAGTTGATGGTAAGAACAAACTGGTTGGTGATGTCGCAACGGCTGAAGCCATCATTCCAGCGGGTGCGATCACACCCGTTCCTGGCGGTGTTGGCCCAATGACAATTGCTTGTCTATTGGCAAATACCCTGACAGCAGCCTGTCGCCAGCACGGTATTACAGAGCCAAACCTGCTCTGATAATTACCTTTAAGAGATACTTACAAAAAAGCCCTGGATTATTTTTCCAGGGCTTTTTTGTATATGAATAAAATTAAACATTCACCGATCAGTCGAGTTAAACTCTCAAGACTCGATCGTTAGTGTTTAATTCTTTGCTATTTCGAGCTTAAACAAGCCCTTGATCGGTGCCTTGGGATCAGCAACTTCACCTTTACGGATAATATTGATCCGGCCAGTACGCGCGAGGTGCAGAGCTTGCTGCCGAATTGCTGGCAAATATTTGCGCCATGTATCAGGACGTTCGTCTTTTTTAGCGCGTGGTTTGTAATAAGCACGTGCAAGGTTATCCGGGCTCACAGGTGCTTCAGCACCATGGAGTTCTCCAAGAATAAAGATGGCCACGGGGTCATCTGTCTTTTTCTTTTCTTCGCTCATGACGGTCTCTTTCATCAATAATTGCGCCTTCACTAACGTGAAACGGGCTTATGAGCAATCACAATCTCTTTGTTCCGCCGCTTAGCAGTTCTGTGAAAAGGTAATAATGTTGCTCCCACCTGAACAACTTCAAGCCCATTGAGAGATGTATTCACATCTTAAATTCATAATTTACGGTACAAGAAATAACGTTTTTTCTGAATTCCCTCGGGCAGAGACAGCTCTTCAAAGTTGGGTAAATCCAAAGCCAATCCAGAAGCAACAATCCCTCCCTGCGCTGTTCTCTCTATAATTAAGGGAGAAATCCATGCACATGTAGCAAGATCGGTTGTCGGATCTCCAGACCCAAGATCACAGTGAATAAGGGCCGCTTCAGCTTTTACTCTAGGACCACAAAAAGCCAAAGTATCGCGAATCTCCCCAAGAATCATGTAATCACCATCAGCGACACTCTGAGGATTGGCGTTTATGCTTCTATCAAAAACAAAGATCTCCCGTAGAGGAAGGTTTTCGCGCAAGTGATCATACGTTCGACCATTCCCGAGCCCGAGCTCTAACACGGGCCCGTCTACATCTGAAATTTCACCTGTAACATAGTTTAATATATCCCTTTGAGCCGAAACTCTGCGAATAAAGCTATCTAATCTACTCATGCCTACTTTCCTAATATTTATGGCTCTTCTCCGCTTTGTTGAGTAGAAAAAGATGCCGACCGCCAAGTAACCTGTTGATATGTATGGTTTCTGATAACTTTACATAGAGCAGGTATATGACAATCAACATCTCGCAGCATATTTTAGGCCTCAAAGGGCAACGTGTAAATGAAATTAAACTGGATGACGGCGGTGTTAAGATTGTCATTCACTGCAGCCGAGACGCGCGTAGGAGGGCTATAGACCCTGCTACAGGCCAGAAGGGAAGCATCAACCAGCATGTCCGCCGACAAGTAAACGACATCCCCCTTTTTGGGTATCCTTGTGTGGTCGAGATTGAGCTGGCGCAGGTTTATATTAACAAGGGCGAACGCCGCATTGAGGGGTGTGATTTTGTTGATAAAGGGTGCCGTTTCACTCACCGATTTTGCCGACTGATCAGTGGATTATGTCGGCATATGTCTATTCAAGCGGTTTCCAGACATTTGGATATACGATGGGAAACGGTCAAGAATATCGACAGGGCATACCTTATTGAAACTCTCCCTACGCTTGATCCTGCAGAGCTAACTGGCTTGGAATATATTGGTGTAGATGAAGTTGCCCGGGCGAAAGGTCATGACTACATGACGGTGGTCTACGATATGGTTGGCGGTCATCTGATCTGGGTTGAAGCAGGCCGAACTGCCGAGGTTTTTTCAAGGTTTTTGAAACAACTGCAACCAGATACAGCCTGCAAAATAAAGGCCGTAGCGATGGATATGGGGCCTGCCTACCAAAAGGCTGTCAGAGAGTCCTTGCCGTTGGCCGACATAGTATTTGACCGTTTCCACGTCATGAAAAACTACAGCAAAGCTATCCATAATCAGCGTCGACTTGAGTTCAGAAAGGCCGATCCAAGTGGTAAAGAGTTGATGAAAGGGACGCATTATCTGTTGCTCAAAAATGCGGATAAGTTGAGTGAAAAACAAAGTGACAAGCTGCAAAGGTTGCTGGAGAGCAATAGCAACCTGAATGCACTTTACGTCTTGAAAGAACAGCTTCAGCTGCTGTGGAGTGCCGCTTCATTTGAGGCGATGGCGGAGCAACTGGAACGTTGGTGCCTGATAGCAGATCAGTCACAGATGCTCTATCTAAAAAAGTTCGCGAAATCCCTACGGAAACATTGTGTGGGCATCTGCAACTACGCCAAACACAAGCTCACAAGCGCCAGGATAGAGGCTGGTAATGTCAGTATAGGAATGATCCGTAAGCGAGCCAGAGGCATCAAGGATACCGAATACTTCAAACTCAAAATTAGACAATCATCCATTCCAGATAATCAATCTATGCTCTATTTGAAATCCTAAATCTACTCAACAAAGCGGAGAAGTGCCATATTTATGTCCTTGAGAGTGAAGGGATATCGACCTCAGACACAACTGACGCGATTATAACATAGATAAGAAACGCATAAGCTTTCGACAATGTTTATCAACAAAAAAAGCCCTGCAAATGCAGAGCTTTTTTTAAAAGTTTAGAGCAAATTATTTTTGTTTGTTCAAAAGCTTCAGTCTCAGCGCGTTCAGCTTGATAAAGCCTTCCGCATCGCGCTGGTCATAAACAGTGTCTTCTTCGAAAGTCACGTGCTCAAGGCTATAAAGTGACTTCGCAGACTCGCGTCCGGTTACGATCGCATTGCCTTTGTAGAGTGAAAGACGAACAGTACCCTCGACGTGCTCTTGAGACTTGTCGATCATTGCCTGAAGCATTTCACGCTCTGGACTGTACCAGAAACCATTGTAGATCAGTTCTGCGTATTTCGGCATCAGCTCATCTTTAAGGTGCATCGCACCCCGGTCCAGAGTGATGGATTCGATAGCACGGTGAGCAGCAAGCAGGATCGTTCCACCCGGCGTTTCGTAGATCCCACGAGACTTCATACCAACAAAACGGCCTTCAACAAGATCGAGGCGACCAATACCATTTGCACCACCAAGCTCGTTAAGCTTCGTCAAGATCTCTGCAGGTGACATTTTCTGACCGTTGATACCCACAGCATCACCACGGTTAAACTCGATGGTAATTTCAGTCGCTTCATCCGGCGCAGCCATTGGAGAAACAATGCGTTGATATACATGTTCGCCAGGTGCGACCCACGGATCTTCCATTTCCTTACCTTCTGAAGAAGTATGCAGAAGGTTGGCATCAACAGAAAACGGCGCTTCGCCGCGCTTGTCTTTCGCAATCGGAATTTGATGCTTCTCAGCAAAATCGATCAAACGGGTACGAGAAGTCAGATCCCATTCACGCCAAGGAGCAATCACTTTAATGTCCGGGTTCAAAGCATAACAGCTGAGTTCGAAACGAACCTGATCGTTACCTTTACCAGTCGCGCCGTGAGCAACTGCGTCAGCACCCACCTCTTCAGCGATCTCGATCAAACGCTTGGAAATGAGCGGGCGCGCAATGGATGTTCCAAGAAGATAAACACCTTCGTAAACAGCATTGGCACGGAACATTGGGAAGACATAATCGCTGACAAATTCTTCGCGAACGTCTTCGATGTAAATGTCCTTTACGCCACAAGCTTCGGCTTTCTTGCGTGCTGGTTCCAGCTCTTCACCTTGACCAAGGTCAGCCGTGAAAGTCACAACTTCACAGTTATAAGTTTCCTGGAGCCATTTCAGGATTACTGAAGTATCAAGTCCGCCTGAATAGGCCAGAACGACTTTTTTGATATCGCCCATAAGAGTCCACGCCCCTGTAAATAGTGGCTATGCCGCGAAGGCGGCATAATTGCCGTTTGTAGGTAAATCTGCGGGGAGTATAGGTAAATCCTGACTTAGGGCAAGTATTGTCATCATCGAATACATCGAAATTCTTACAAATTACACCTAACTCAATTAGTCTTTTTGGGTTTAAGCCACTTGAGCCTGATTTGACCACTGTTGTGAAGGTTTCGGTAAACGCATTAATTGACGTATATGACTGGTGTTTTTCTCGGATGTAAGGTCTGACAATAACTGCAGAGCAACCTCAACACCCGTCCCTGGCCCTGTAGAACTAATCAAGCCATCATCAGCAACCACAGCCTTGTCAACAAAACGAGCACCAAAGGCCTCAAGTTGCTGTTTTCGCTTACCGCCGACCTGATGGTAGACAGTGGCTTGGCGATTTTTAAGTACGCCTGCATGCCCCAGGGCAAGGGAGGCGACGCAAACTGAAGCGATAGGTTTATTCTGGCTTTCAAAAAATTGGATGACGTCAGAGAATTCTACTGAATAGGCATCTTCATAGAAACCAGCGCCGTCGAAACCACCTGGGATGGCCAAGGCGTCAAATTCAGTAAGGTCGACTTCGTGCAAAACTTTATCGGGAATAGCAGAAAACCCAAATGTACATTTTAGCGGAGACCGTAACCCAACAGAAACCAGTTCAATTTTCTCTTCACCGTCAATATCAGCCCATCCGAATACATCGGTAAAAGCAGCGGCTTCTAGCAATTCAAAACCATCTGCGAGCAAAAGTAATATCCGTTTCATGATAACCTCTAAACTATGTGTAATTGGAATTGGAGGTGAGAACTGTACGTTTCAAAGATCCAGAACCAACTCTGATTGTTCTTTGGTTCTAACGGGAACTGCAGAGCAAAGTAGGACTTCGTCATCAGCCAAACCCACCGAATGGCCCCTTGGATAGGTCACGGATCCAGATTGGATTTTTGAAGTACAGGCTCCGCAATTCCCAGACCGGCAGGAAAAATCAGGCGACAAGCCAGCTTCTTCGGCAAGCTGTAAAAGACTTCCCTTTTCCGAATTCCATTCCGCTTCCAGATTTGACTTCGTAAAACGAACAGCCACTGGCTCATTCGGTAATTCACTTGGGTCAACCATCTCTAGATTTCCAACGGGATCATCATCTGAAGGTTGGCTTTTGAGGACCATCGCGGGCCCAAAGCTCTCGTACCGGATCCTTTCATCTCTGACCCCAAGCGCGACCAAAGCCTCATAGAGCGAAGACATAAAGGCAGCAGGGCCACACAAATAGAAATCATAATCATCAAGGGGTAAAAGCTCTTGCAGCAAGTTCAGGTCAATATGACCTTTACCGTTATAATCTCTTCCAAGATCATCCTCTGATTGAGGCTGCGAATAAGCGTTGTACCTAGTCAGCGTCTCAAACCAGGTGCCAAGAGCAGTGATGTATTTACCAAAGGCGTGCTCAGAACGATTGCGGGTTCCGTGGATAAAATGAATCTTCCGCGTACTTAGCCCTGCTTTCTCTTGTTCAAGAAGGCTCTCAAGCATCGCAATCATAGGAGTGACACCAACACCACCGGAAACGAGAACCACTGGTCTTTGGCTCTCTTTATCAAGGTGAAAATCTCCTCGTGGTGCCTGAGCTTCTATAACGTCCCCCGGCTTAATACGATCGTGAAAGTGTTTAGAAACAAGCCCATCTTCTTCTCGTTTGATCGACAGGCGATAATATCGGCCGTTAAAGGCATTAGAGACCGTATAAGTTCTTCTAATTTCGCCTTTGCTGCCAGTAGATTCAGGTATTTCCAACTTGATTGGCAAGTGTTGGCCCGGTTCATACTCAATGAGAGCCTTTTTATCTTCCGGAACGAGATAAAAAGATGAAATCGTTTCGCTTTCCTGCTCGATCTTGGCCACGACATAACGGCGCCAGGCATCTCGGTTCCGGATTATGGCGAGAGTTTCATCTGCCTCCTCCCAACTCCCTGTTAAATCAAGGAAAGAAGAATAGCTTTCGAAATTCCAACTCATTGGTAAACTTTTTTCAACACGTACGGCTTCATCTACCGTCACTTGGATCATACGTTGAGCATCTGTGAAGGCCCTGACTTCCGGCCCATCCCAGATTACTTCTGCCGCCCCTGTGATATAAAGCAAATCCCCAGAAGTGAAGTCCGGCACCAATAAACCAACTTTGGGATATAGCTCTATATTGCCGATGGTATTGAAATGATTATTGCCGGGAAAATCAGGGAACAGCAGGGTTTTATCATCAACAACTTTAAGAAATCCTGGTTTGCCTCCGCGGTGAGATGCATCAACGCCATGACGACGATCACTGCCATCTTCAAAATACGCAGAGGCAATAAAAAAGGTATCTGCCTGGGAGATGATTGCCTGACTTTCCACACTCAACCGTGCAGAACGTGAGACAGGCTTCTCTAGTACTTCGGAAACATAGGTCTCTTTGAAAGAGGGTGTACGTGCCTGAATAAATTGGGGGCAGTTTCCAAAGCTTTGATCCACATTAATGGAAAAACCACCAGATTCTGTTGCTCCAGAAACTTTACCAGTTAGACGGTTTCGGCGACGGGCATGAAACTCAATGCCGAGAAAACCCAAAGGACTACCCTTGGCTAAATTGTTCCGTAGAGGATCGCCGTACAGTGGTGCATTATCAATGACCATCGAATGTTTATCTGGGGATTTAATAAAACCCGCCTGACCAACAACCATCGAAGCCCAAGGCCTTCCTTGCTCATCAAGAGAACCAACCACAATTTGAGAGAGTTGCGAGTAGAACTCTCTGTGTTGATCAGGCAGGAAATTTCGGACAAATTTCGGAGCATAACTATGAACATTTTCCAGAACGCCTAAACGCCGCTGAACTTTCAACTCACCTTCGTGAAAGGGTGTTGTTTTAGGGTCAAAGAAGGAATTACTCATAACACTACTCCTACAATCCGGTGCAGTCAGATTTTGTCCGGTTTCGAAGAACACCAAGGCTAAAACTTAACCTTGGTGTTCTTCAATATTGATGTACCCGCTAACTATGCAGCGACGGTAAGGGGGGTTTTCTGCATACCAACAAAGCCAGGTAAGGATTCAATTCTACCAATCCAAGCCTGAATATTTGGATAACCCTCGAGAGGAACTCCGCCTTCTGGAGCGTGGGCAATATAGGTGTAAGCAGCAATATCAGCGATGGTGATCCTAGCACCTGTGAGATAGGCCTGGTTTTCGAGTGTACCGTTTACAGTTTCAAACAAACCGTTTGCACGCGCCTTGGCGCCTTCATGATCGAGATCAGCACCAAACACTGTCACCAAACGTGCCGTTGCTGGACCAAAGGCGATAGAACCGGCAGCAACGGATAGCCAGGCCTGAACGGCAGCTTCTTCATTTGCATTTGCGGGGTTCCAAGCCTCTTTACCATAGGTACGGGCGAGATATACCAAGATCGCATTTGAATCCCACAACACTGTACCATTGTCATCGAGTACAGGAACCTGACCGAAAGGATGCATTTTTACAAATTCTGCATCCTTGTGTGCCCCCGCCATAAGGTCAACATCAACCAACTGGTAATCAAGATCCAGGAGAGACAAAAAAAGTTCCACACGATGTGCGTGACCAGAGAGTGCGTGACGATAGAGTTTGATCATTTTTCTATTCCTTAATGACTGCTGTTGAGCAAATTAAAAACTTTCTAAGAACGGTGGGGTTTCCATTCCGTCTGTAATTAATCTAATTCACTAGTTATTCATTTACTATCCGCATATATTGGACATAATTATAAACAAAATAGATATAATCATGGATACACTCGAATCTATGCGCGCCTTCGTTAATGTCGTCGAACAGGGCGGGTTTACCGCCGCCTCAAAGCGGCTTGGCATCTCAACCATGTTGACAAGTAAATATGTAAAACAGCTTGAAGAGAAAATCGATGCGCGCTTGCTCAACCGCACCACCAGGCGCGTAAGCGTGACCGAATTAGGCCAGGCTTATTACGACAGATGCCTTTCGATTATTGAACAGGTCGACGAGCTTCAAGATCTTGTCAGTGAGCAAACAGGAACAATCAAAGGCCATCTGCGCGTTACCGCACCCAGAGTCCTGGGTGAAGAAGTTGTCGTAGACTGTGCAAACGAGTTCATGAAGCTTCACCCCGAAATCACCATCGACCTCCGGCTTGAAGAACGCACCGTGGACATCATCCAGGAGGGTATCGACGTTGCGGTAAGACTGGGGGCTCTTAATGACAGCAGTCTTATTGCCCGACATGTTGCCAGATATAAGTATCTTCTTTGTGCATCGCCTGCTTACTTAAAAGATCGGGGAACGCCTACCCACCCAACTCAATTGATCAATCACGATTGTATTGTTGGTTCCACCATCAGCCCAACCAACCAGTGGGAATTTATTATCGATGGGAAAAAGACTGCTTTGACCATAAAACCCAGGGCACGGGTAAATGCAGCCCAACCTATCCGAAAGATGACGTTACAAGATCATGGCATAGGGATGTGTTTGATATCGACGGTACAGGAAGATCTTGAACAGGGGCGTCTGATACGTGTCTTGAAAGACTTCGAAGCCTACGATCGTAATGCTTATGTTATCTACCCCCACAGACGTCACCTTGCCCCACGGGTAAAAGCTTTTGTCGACCATGTAGCACTACATTTTAAACGATCAGACAAGGTTGAGCACTAACGCTCAAACTGCCCCGCCTGACTATAATTGTTCCAGGCAAACCAATAGGAAATATGTCCCGGCAATCGCTGCAACTTTTCTCCTGAATTTGAGATCAACTCGTTTTCAGTAAGTTGCCACTTGCCGCTTTCGCTTACGAATGAGTTTGTATCGCTACCAGTAGAAAACCGTTCACCATTGCCTTCGAACGCCCGAACAGTTCTTGTTTTGGCATCACCGACGAGAACAACCGAGAGACCATCGACCGTATCATTGATTACTTTTGATTTTTCAAAATCAGACAACGGCCATGCTTTTTCTTTTCCACTGACCCTGAGAACAAAAACGTAGGATTTTGCTGCGTGATCGCTCTGATCGACAGAAACAGGGAACATTAATTCAGGTGAAGAGAAATACTCTCGATATGCGACGCCAGAACCATAGTTCCTCCGAAATCCCGTCTCGAGAGAAAGCACTTTCGTATCGGGGTTATGGGCATGCCATTGCTTCCAGGTGGTGATGGTGACGGGTCGGGTTTTAAGCTCCAACTTACTTCCCGTTAAAAAACCCACCACCGGACGCCCTGTAAACTGATTCCACAATGAATGGGTTTGCTTGTCATACATGAGCTTGTTTGAGCGATAGAGAAAGCCTGATGAGCCAAAGATTATTGGTTCTTTGCCATCTCCCAAATCAGTTTCGTAAAGGATCCCTGATCCACAAAGCGTACAGTACGCCAGAGCGACAGGGACACCACCGATGACATCATTGAACATCTCGTGCCAGTTCATGATCCGAAGCGGATAAGCTCTGGCATCACCGTTTATAGAGACCCCAAAAACGAGATCATCATTCTTTAGATATTCGGCATCTTCGGCACTTATGAGGGTCGGATTATCAAGCGAAGGAATACCATCTTTACTTACCCCACCCCAGGCGATCTCTTCGAGGCGAATAGAATATTGAACACCGGGATACAGAAAAGCAGCAAAATTGGGGTCTATCAACTGGGCGACCCGCGACTTAAAAATATCAAAACCTTCAAAAGGTTCCACCTGGGGGTTGTTCTCTTGCCAAAGCATCCAATCCCCCCAACTCTGATCCGGCTGCCCGGTCAGCTTAACCAGTGTGGCACGTAATTGAGTGTCCTGGGGATTAAAACGCAGTGCCTGGATAAGAGCCGGAACCACATCTAGGCTCCCTCGTTGTTCGAAGGTCGCAAGGCTCTCTTCGCGATCTTGAGCGCTGCCCACCAACACTTTCAAGCTCTGTTCGACAATAAAGGGGGTTTGTCCAACATCTTGTGCCTGAGCGTAAAGTGGCATCACACAGAGGAACATAGACAACATTAGGGCATAAGCCCTTCTTACAACTATCAAGACCATCATATTCTTGCGACCTCCGAACTATCTTCAAAGTAGGTTGCATGAACGCAGAGGTAAAAACACAGAACGTCACAGTTTTGTGACGTTCTGTGACGGTCTGGATAGGTAAATTGGTTTGGTAGAACCGTGGGCTCTAGTTCCGATTGGGCCACATTTCATGATGGCTATCGATAACAAAGGGGTGCGAATGGCGCGTTGCCGCATGATAGTGCGGATGGCGATGAGGCTCCGGTCCTTCCCATCCCTCGTGTTCGTGAGAATGATGTTCATCGTGAGTATGTAGATGCAAGTGGGAAACTTCGGGGTGCACATGGCTCAGGACTTCACTGTCTTTGGAAGGCCAAACCAGGACAGCGGTCAAAAGACCGAGCAACACCCCCCCGGACGCAACCAGGAAAGTGCCATCTAAACCAATATAAATCCCCAACCATCCTGCCACCGGATAGGCAATAAGCCAGCAGGCATGCGACAATGCGAAATGAGTAGCAAAAATTGCGGGAAGGTCTTCTTTATGGGCAGATCTTTTCAATAACAATCCCCCAGGCGTTTGGATCAGAGATGTTCCGGCACCTATAAGCATCCAAATAAGCAAAGAATATCCATAGCCTGGGTTTAACGAAGCGAAAGCTAAAGTTGGAATTAATAGCAATGCACCGCTCAGCATTACTCCTCTGGGTTCAAATATCTCCAAAATTTTTCGGAGGCCTAGAGCCGAAATCATTGATCCCAGACCGGCTACAGCCAGAAAGATCGCGACATCTCTTTCATCTCCAGCAAGGTTTTCCCGGACATAAACCACGGTATTAACTATAACCATGACCCCGGCAGAAGACACCGCGAAACTAAGAGCCAATAAGCCTCTCAATCTCGGTGTGGCCAAATAAATACGGCTGCCCCTGGAAACCCGCCTGTAAAAATTTGTTTCTTCTTCCGTAGGTTTTACGGCTGGTAACACAACCGTTCCAACCAACAACGCAGAAGCGATAAATCCAACAATGGTTCCCAAAAATAACCAATGAAATGAAATAACGGTCAGCAATACCCCAGCAAACAAGGGGCTCAATAAAGCCTCAAGATCGTAGGCCAAGCGAGAAAGCGACAAGGCCTTCGTAAAGTCTGCTTCATCTGGTAAAATATCGGGGATTGTTGCCTGAAAAGTTGGTGTAAAGGCCGCGGAAAAGGATTGGAATAAAAAAACAAGTACATAGATTTGCCAGATTTCAGTAACAAACGGCAAAAACAAAACCATCCCCGCGCGGCATAGGTCCAACAAAACCAGGAACGTTTTCCTCGGCACCCGGTCTGCAAAAGCACCAACGACCGGAGCAATCCCGACATAGGCGATCATCTTCAACGCCAAGGCTGTTCCCAACACAGCTCCGGCATTTGCCCCCGCAAGATCATAGGCAAGTAGCCCCAGTGCGACCGTTGCCAATCCACTCCCCATAAGAGAGAGAATTTGTGCGGTAAAGAGGTGTCGGTACGTTCGGTTGTTTAAAACGCTAAGCATAATGGTCACACAAGTATTTCGTATGGATGTACAAAAATATTATGGCTTACGCTATCCCCCCCTAGGGGATTGGTCAAGTATGGCTGGCACCCATTAGATATCCTATCATCCCTGTATTTATGGTGCTTTCGTTTCTGCATCTATCTGATTTTTATATAATTTTTTGGAGTACAGTTAAAAACAGTAAAAAAGATATCGCATCATGACAAAATATTTACTTTTTCACTTCAAGCTGCATTCGAAAATAAAATCGATACAAAAATAAATGACCAAATAAAAAACCAACAAGGTCCCAAAAGGTCATAGGCTAAGGAGTTGTAAGAATGGACACCCAAAGTATGGTGAAAGTCCTCGAAAAAGATATTAGCAGTGATGTTCAAATAGACAGCAGCAGCGATAATTCAAAATCAGAGACAGAACAAACCTCAGACATTAAATTTGGAATCGGCAAAAGACTGATCCTGGCCTTTGGGATCGTCGCTGCAATGACCATACTTGTTAGCGCGATAAGTTGGTATAACCTCACAAAGTTGAGCAATACCCAAACCGCTCTGACTGAAGAATCTGTCCCAGCAGTTAAATGACCCCCGGCAAAGCCGGGGGCTTAAGCGGGTGAGCCCCTTAAAGGGGCAAATTGGGAACCGCTAAAGCGGTTATGGATTGAATATATCCATTTGGTCAAAGTACTTATCACGCTCTTCTTGCGTTCTGATATACTCCCTCACCATCTGTTCATCGAGCCCTACAGTTGAGACGAAATATCCACGGGCCCAAAAATTTTCACCCTTGAAATTCCGTGCTTTATTTTTGAATTTTCGAGCTATGGCAATCGCGCTTTTTCCTTTTAGGTATCCAACGACTTTTGAAACAGCATGTTTGGGCGGTATGCTGATACACATGTGAATGTGATCCGGCATCAAATGGCCCTCCTCAATCTTACTTTCGCGATGCCCGGCCAGTTCATGGAAAATTTCACCAAGATACTGACGTAGGTTGCCATAGATAACTTTTTGCCTGCGTTTAGGGATGAAAACCACGTGGTATTTACAATCCCATCTCGTATGTGCAAGGCTTTTGTAATCTCTCATCGGCTAATTCCTTTGTTATTTTGGTCAATAAACAAAGAAATGTAAGACCGTGGGAACGGTCAAACCATTGAGAGTCCCCCGGCATAGCCGGGGGTTTACCGGATTAAATTACCGCCGCCCTCAAGTTATCGGAAGAAATCTCCAGATTAGCCGCAACTGCCCCCCTCTTAAAATCAGCACCAAGCACGCCAATAAGAGATCAGCGACATAATGCACTATTGAATTCAATAGAATCTGCTCAGGGCTACCTGGCAACTTTAGGCACCCTAAACATCAGCCCGGAAACTGTTGCAAGTATTCAAAAAAGTCTTGAAGAAATTCGCCCCCAAATCGACGAACTTCGCGATCTCGGAGATGTAAGTCAAAATCACGCTCTTCGTCGACAGGAGCTAGGCAACCAACTTTCATCCTACCGCGAACTCGTTGCAAAGGAAATTGCACCTCACCTGATCAAGGTTCGCTTGGGCGTTATTGATGGTGAAGGCGAACCCCTGCAACACTTTCAACTACAGCAGGGATTGCTAGACTTCAAAGGATCAACAAACCTCCTTCTCGGACTTCTGGCAGAAGGCGGCCAGACGAACACGATCTCCGGAATAGAAGAAATCGAACAGTTGTTCCTGACCTCTTTGGGATCGATGGCAACTCCGCTCTCTAAGCTGTCCCAAACTCAGGAAGTCCCAAAACTATCTGAATTATTCCAAAATCTGCTTAAACTTGGCAGTAAGGGAGAACTTCAGGACAACATCTTCAAACTCAGAAAAGCCGAACTTACCGCTTTAAATAAAAGCGATGAAATCATGGAAACCACCCGGCAACTTGCCGAAGGCCTTTCTGGTCAGATTAGTGAATTGGTCAACCAGACAGAAGCTGGCATTGTTTCAACTGCCGAGGAGAACAAAGCCTCTTCAAAACAAACCGAAATCATTATGATCGTGATAGCGGCTGCGTCATTGATCATCTCTATTTTAATCGGTTGGCTTTACGTCGTGCGGTCACTGCTTAGCCGCTTGATGGGTTTGGTTTCTTCCATGGAAAATATTGCCAATGGCGACTTAACGACAAGTATCCTAAGAAATGGCAAAGATGAAATCAGTAAGATGGGGCATGCCCTCGCTGCACTTCGCAATGTTTCCCGAGAAGCCGTATCTTTAAAAGAAGAGCAAGAACTAAGTCACGCCCGTGTGGAAGAAGAAAAAGGCACTTCTCCGCTTTGTTGAGTAGATTTAGGATTTCAAATAGAGCATAGATTGATTATCTGGAATGGATGATTGTCTAATTTTGAGTTTGAAGTATTCGGTATCCTTGATGCCTCTGGCTCGCTTACGGATCATTCCTATACTGACATTACCAGCCTCTATCCTGGCGCTTGTGAGCTTGTGTTTGGCGTAGTTGCAGATGCCCACACAATGTTTCCGTAGGGATTTCGCGAACTTTTTTAGATAGAGCATCTGTGACTGATCTGCTATCAGGCACCAACGTTCCAGTTGCTCCGCCATCGCCTCAAATGAAGCGGCACTCCACAGCAGCTGAAGCTGTTCTTTCAAGACGTAAAGTGCATTCAGGTTGCTATTGCTCTCCAGCAACCTTTGCAGCTTGTCACTTTGTTTTTCACTCAACTTATCCGCATTTTTGAGCAACAGATAATGTGTCCCTTTAATCAACTCTTTACCACTTGGATCGGCCTTTCTGAACTCAAGTCGACGCTGATTATGGATAGCTTTGCTGTAGTTTTTCATGACGTGGAAACGGTCAAATACTATGTCGGCCAACGGCAAGGACTCTCTGACAGCCTTTTGGTAGGCAGGCCCCATATCCATCGCTACGGCCTTTATTTTGCAGGCTGTATCTGGTTGCAGTTGTTTCAAAAACCTTGAAAAAACCTCGGCAGTTCGGCCTGCTTCAACCCAGATCAGATGACCGCCAACCATATCGTAGACCACCGTCATGTAGTCATGACCTTTCGCCCGGGCAACTTCATCTACACCAATATATTCCAAGCCAGTTAGCTCTGCAGGATCAAGCGTAGGGAGAGTTTCAATAAGGTATGCCCTGTCGATATTCTTGACCGTTTCCCATCGTATATCCAAATGTCTGGAAACCGCTTGAATAGACATATGCCGACATAATCCACTGATCAGTCGGCAAAATCGGTGAGTGAAACGGCACCCTTTATCAACAAAATCACACCCCTCAATGCGGCGTTCGCCCTTGTTAATATAAACCTGCGCCAGCTCAATCTCGACCACACAAGGATACCCAAAAAGGGGGATGTCGTTTACTTGTCGGCGGACATGCTGGTTGATGCTTCCCTTCTGGCCTGTAGCAGGGTCTATAGCCCTCCTACGCGCGTCTCGGCTGCAGTGAATGACAATCTTAACACCGCCGTCATCCAGTTTAATTTCATTTACACGTTGCCCTTTGAGGCCTAAAATATGCTGCGAGATGTTGATTGTCATATACCTGCTCTATGTAAAGTTATCAGAAACCATACATATCAACAGGTTACTTGGCGGTCGGCATCTTTTTCTACTCAACAAAGCGGAGAAGAGCCAAGAAAAACGCCTTAATTCGCAAAAACTCGCAGACAATTTCGACGCTTCTGTTGGCTCTTCCATCGGTATCTTGTCGAGCAACGTCACTGCTATGCGAGACCAAGCAAAAGAAATGGAAGGTCTGGCAACAGAATCCCAAAAAGAAGCCGATGAAATTTCCGGCGCCAGCGACGCAATGTCCAATGACATCTCAACTGTAGCCGCTGCAACAGAAGAACTTTCTGCCTCAATTTCCGAAATATCAAATCTTGTGAACAAAAGTACCGAGTGTTCACATGATGCGGTTGATCGAGCCACGACAATGAACGGTAATATTACCCGTTTGAACGAAGGTTCCCAGGAAATCGAGAATGTCATCAGCATGATTAGCGGGATTGCAGAACAAACCAATCTTCTGGCATTGAATGCAACAATTGAGGCTGCACGTGCCGGCGAAGCGGGTAAAGGCTTTGCTGTCGTGGCTTCAGAGGTCAAAAATCTCTCTAATCAAACGACTTCTGCAACAGAAGATATCCGTGCTCTCATTGGCAATATTCAAAGCGAGATCAGCAGCGCCGTTGATGCCGCGGAACAGATCGACAATGTAATTAAGGAAATCAATGACATCGCGGGAGGTATCTCTACTGCTGTTGAAGAACAAGGTGGTGCGACCAGAGAAATTAGCAGAACCGTAAACCAATCCGCTACGAATTGCTCTGTCATTGCAGAGCGTGTTCAGGGCGTTTCCGCAGCGCTGACCAAAACCAACCAATCGATGGGTCAGGTTATTGACGGAGTGCAAAAAATCGACGCTGAAAGCTCTTTGCTTACAGAAAACGTTGATCAATTCCTGAACTCAGTAAGGGCGTAGTTTTTAGGTTTTCTTTTATATCCGCAGCCCTTTAGCATCCTATTTTGGATGTTTTCAGGGCTGCGATTTTTTATCGATGTTTAAGCTATCGCCTGCTTAACAAGTGAGATGGCAATTGCCCACATGATCAATCCAACAAGGCAATCCAGAACACGCCAGGCGACAGGTCGCTTAAACAAGGGAGCCAACCACTTCGCACCAAGACTCAGTGAAAAAAACCACAAGAACGATGATAGTACTGCCCCAATTCCAAACCAAAGTCGGGCCTCTTCCGGATATCGCCCCCCTATAGATCCAAGCAATACCACGGTATCCAGATAAACGTGAGGGTTCAGCAGACATACCCCGAGTGTTGTAACAACAGCCTTTTTTAGGCTATCTGGTCCGGCTTCTTGTTTTGCTTTCAACACTCCGGGATTTATCGCAGCCCGAAAAGCATTCAATCCATACCAGAATAAGAACAGGGCACCGCCCCAAGCTGCAATTACAAGCAAAAGCGGGTTAGAGGTTATTAACAACCCCATTCCCGCAACCCCAAGAGCAATAAGGACTGCATCAACCACACTGCAGAGTAAGGCGATGGCAAACTGGTTGTTGCGTCGTAACCCCTGCGTCAGGACATAGGCATTCTGCGCTCCAATCGCAATAATCAAGCCTGCGCCAGTTCCCATGCCCTTCAAAAAAGGGGCGATTACTCCCAACATCCGATGCTCCTTAACTTTTTTTTGAACCACATTTCCAATATTGGAAAGCTGCCCGCACTATAGGAACAAGAGCATCAGAAGTATTCCTAATATTAATTATGTAACATTAGGAATTTGAATATCAGGCTTCATCTTCTTCGACAATCCAGGGTTCAGCCTTTCCAGCCTCTTCCCATTCTTGCCATGCCGGAAGAGCGGTCATTGCAGAAGAATAACGCTCCACAATTGGATCATCGCTAAGTTTGTACTTGGCAATACGGTTCACAACAGGTGCAAACATCGCATCCGCATTAGAAAATTCGCCAAACAGGAAAGGTCCACCTGATATTTTCAGACATTCACGCCAAATATTTGTGATCCGTTTAACGTCTTTACCCACACCATCGGACACAGGTATCGCCTCTTCAACACGGCGCATATTCATTGGGCACTCAGCCCTTAAAGACATAAAGCCACCGTGCATTTCATTGGAAATGCACCTTGCCATGGCTCGATCTTTTACGTCCACCGGCCACAGGCCTGATTCAGGGAATTTTTCAGCAAGATATTCAAGAATTGCAAGGGATTCCCAAACCGATAAATCTCCGTCCTGAAGAACAGGTACCTTTTTAGTCGGCGAAAACTCAGCAAAATGTTTGTGCCCTGTTTCCTCATTAAACTGCGAAAAGACCTCTTCAAACTCAATCCCCTTTGCCTTCAAAGCGATCCAGGGGCGAAACGACCAGGAAGAGTAATTTTTATTCGCAATAATGAGCTTTAAAGCACACATAACCATGGATCTCCTACCGAGTATTAGAAAGACATAAAACAAATCAGACTGATTATTTTTATTAACGATCAACACTATGATCTAAGGAGACGACAAGTACTAGTTATGGCCAGCCGATTGGCAATTTCTTCATGAAGTTTGTCAATATCACGAACAAAACGCCTGCTTTATAAGCACCCTATTTGCTGTATAATTAATATAAACTAGCAATAATTAGCAGCACTAATGACCATGTTCGACTACAGACAACTCGCCACCCTCACCGCCATCCTAGAAGAAGGCAGCTTTGAAAGAGCGGCCCAAAAACTCTTTATTACCCAATCTGCCGTGTCCCAGCGCCTAAGACAGTTGGAAGATACACTCGGGCAAACTCTTGTCGTCCGGAGTACCCCTTTAACCGCAACTTCGGCGGGGCAACGCCTGCTCAAACACTACAAACAAGTCAGCCTTCTTGAAAATGAACTGGATGACGATCTTCGAAATCAAGATGAAGAGGGTTTTACCAGTTTAACAATTGGCTTAAACGCCGATTCTATTGGAACCTGGTTTTTCGATGCGGTAAAAAGCTTCGTCTTTGATAACAACATACTCCTGGACCTTAAGGTTGACGATCAAGATCAAACCCATCACCTTCTCAGGACAGGGGAAGTTTTGGGATGTATTAGTGGTAGTGCATCCGCTGTTCAGGGCTGTCGCTGCATCCCTTTGGGACAGATGATATATCGTCCACTGGCTTCGCCAGAATTTATTGATCGCTATGCACCTGATGGTCTCTCTTATGAGAATGTTTCCATTACCCCTGTGGCTGTATTTAATCGTAAAGATTCACTTCAACACCGATATTTAGAACAAAAATTTGGCGTCACGAAATTTCCACACCACCTCATTCCCACCTGTGATGGATTTCTCTCTGCGCTTCTCAAAGGGTTTGCCTATGGCCTGGTTCCCGACCAGCAAGGACAAGAGCACATTGAAGTCGGGACCTTGACCTCTATTGATCCAAACTATGAAATTCCTATCCCGCTCTACTGGCATGTATGGAATTTACAAACAGATCTTATGAAAGGACTTACGCAAGCTCTCGTCGCTGAAGCGCGTCGTGTTCTGATTCCCATTTAGGAATAATCAATCGAATGTCTTTTGCTTTAAACCCTTGTTTTCACGCTCTACACACTCATTATGCGAAAAGATACAGCGTATCCACCTCTTGGTGTTGAGCAGGAGTTATTATGAAAGATCGTAAGTTTTATACCGATGCGAACCGCGCCTCTTGGGATGAGGTTGCCCCCCGACACCGTACATCCAATCAAGAAGAGCTCCTTCAGGCCATCACAGTCCCTGACTACAACGCTTTAGTACCCGAGTTCGTGGAAACGTTAGAGCTCATTGATATAAAAGGTAAAAATGTTGCGCAAATTTGCTGCAATAATGCCAAGGATCTTTTGTCTGTCATGAAGATGGGGGCACGGAGTGGTGTTGGTATTGATGCTTCTGCCGGGTTTATCGACCAGGGCCACGAGCTTACTACGGCTGCGGGTTATCAGGATGACGTCAAACTAATCGTCAGCGATGTTTATGACATACCTAAAGAACTTGAAGGTCAGTTCGATATTGTCATGACCACGGTCGGTGTCATGAGTTGGATGCCGGATCTCCCTGTCTTTTTCAAAGTAATCAACAGCCTGTTAAAGCCCGGTGGACACTATGTTGTTGAGGAAATGCATCCTGTTCTCCTCATGTATGAGCAAGATGGTAAAGGCGTGTCTCATCCTCTCTATTCCTATTTCAAAGAAGATCCCTGGGAAGAAACTAATGGCTTGGATTATTTCGGTCACGTGGAATACGAATCAAAGCCGAGTTACAGTTTTCAACATAAAATGGACGATATCCTGATGGCTGGCATCAATCTCGGCATGAGCTTGAAACATATCAGGGAAATAGACCACGACATTTCAAACTTCTGTATGGATTTACAACATCAAGAGGCCAAACCTCCTCTTGGGATCAATCTGATATTTGAGAAATCTATCTAGAATCAAAAAAGGCCTGAAAAGATCAGGCCTTTTTTGATTCTGTGTTTGATAATATATCTTATTCTGCGGCGCAGTGCTTTTTAGCTTTTCTCTTGCGTTCTGATTCAGATTTAAGCTGACCACAGGCAGCAAGAATATCTTCACCACGGGTCGTTCGGATCGGTGCCGATATACCTTTTTCGAACAGGTAATTCGAAAAGCGACGAATTTGATTATTAGATGAACACTCGAAGAAAGATCCCGGCCAGGGATTGAAAGGAATCAAGTTAATCTTGGCTGGTATGCCTTTGAGAACCTGAAGGAGCTTTTTAGCATCTTCCATCGAATCGTTTACGTCTTTGAGCATCACATATTCAAAGGTGATACGGCGAGAATTGCTTACACCCGGATATTCACGACAGGCATCAAGCAACTCAGACAGCGGATATTTGTTATTGATCGGCATAATCTTACCGCGTGTTTCATCATCAGTCGCATGAAGAGAGACCGCGAGGTTAACACCTAGCTCTACCCCACAACGACGGATCTCAGGCACTACACCTGATGTAGAAAGCGTGATCCTTCTTCTGGAGATCGACAGCCCTTCGCCATCCATAACTATATTCAAAGCCGCTCTGACGTTTTCATAGTTATAAAGCGGTTCGCCCATGCCCATCATAACGATGTTGGTCACGCGACGGTTAAGTCCAGAACTTGGCCACTCATCCATTGAATCACGGGCCAGAATGATCTGGGAGACAATTTCGTTAGGTGAAAGATTACGCACCAGGGGCTGGGTCCCTGTATGGCAAAATTTACAGGTCAGAGTGCAACCAACCTGTGACGATACGCAGAGGGTCCCGCGATCATCTTCAGGAATAAACACGGTTTCAACTTCGTTACCATCGGGAAAGCGCAGCAACCACTTGCGGGTGCCATCTGTTGAAATCAGATCTTCAACTACTTCGGGGCGTCCAACGACGTAAGCAGCCTCTAGCTTTGCCCGGAACGGCTTCCCAAGGGAAGTCATCTCTTCGAAGGAACTAGCCCCGCGATTATAAATCCACTGCCATAACTGTTTGGCACGGAACTTCGCCTCTCCAAGGCCCAGAACTTCGGCTTCGAGGTCCTCACGGGAGAGCCCAACCAAAATCTTACGCCCATCGGCAGCGTGAGAAGACGGTGGCGCAAAAGCTTTTGCGTGTCCGCGTGTCGGGTTTCCTACTGGGGCTGTAGTCATTGCTTATCCATCCTTCTGGCAGATCAAGTCGTCTGCGCCTGAGGGCTTAAATAAAGCGAGTCACTTCAGGGTTCAAGTGGATTCGCCTTGCACCTATTGCATAGCAGACGGTTCCAGAGCCCAATAATTAGAATTCTGAGAGGAAAATTTATCTCACTTCGAACCAACTACAATGGAATCAAAACAGTGTTATTTTTTACCACAAGCCTGGTTAATAGAGCGATAAGCCGCGGAAAAACCACGTAAAGAATAAGTGTCTTTCGTTTTGGTTCCTCTGGCAGAAACACCGCTGACTATAAGGTTTGATCCTTTAATCATAGAGTTGATGACTTTTTTATCAGCATCAGAATTATATGCCCAAGCAGAATCACCCTCGGTAAAGAACATATATTTGGATTTACCGATACTCAGAGTCGCATCACTTTTATTTTTGTAAGTATAACCAGTCTGAATATGTACTTCGTCCCACCGTTCCTCACCCGTACGATGGGAAACAATTAAATGGATATCGCCGCGCTTTTTGTATTTGCCTTCGGCTTTCTTAGGTACTGAAGATATAAAGCAAACCTTATGGCCATTTTCGCTATAGCTATATGAAGCCCAATCTTTATGCTGGCCAATACGCTTGATTCCTTGTGCATGACCCGGGGCCGCGCTTAAGAAAAAAGCACCAAAGGAAATGGCTGCCATAAGGGCCAAACGAATGGCTGAATTCATAAACAATACTTTGCTCATTATCTTCCCAGTTAAACAAATGCTCTGCGCGTCAATTCTGATATATTTTACGGGTAATCCATAAAATAGGTAATTCTAAGGCAAGTCCCTCAAATTCGTCCAGAACAGTTAATCTTTTTTTGTTCGTATAATTTGGCCGCCCTGAACGTGCTTTGGCAGAGGAATTGTTTCTGCCCGTGGATTAACGGGACGCCCAGGGAATCTACCCATTGATATAAGACGATCATAAAGCACGATTGCACCTGCCACGCCAACATTGACACAGAACTTCATAGGAATTTTCACAATAAAGTCACAGCGCTCCTGCATCTCGGGGGATAAAGACCCCTTTTCAGGCCCCAGCACATAAGCCGCCTGCATTGGATGACGAAAACTCGGCAGTTCAATGGATTCATCAGTTAATTCGACACCAACCAGCTGCACACCTTTTGGCAACATCATTTCTTCGACAGAATCAAAAGTATAAAGCGGCAAAGTCTTGGCTGCGTCGGAAGTATCTGAACTTCTCATGTCTTTGGTCTTGTATTGAGGCGCCACAGTAAAAAAATAACTCGCGCCAAAACTATGGGCCGAACGGAGCAAATTCCCCAGGTTCATGGCTTTACTGCCACCTTCGACACCCATGCCAAAAAAGCCTCTCATGGTTCTCTCTGCCATAGTCTCACTCCGGTCCTTCTTAAGCCTGTTAATGTCTGATGCTTTCCGCCTATAATGCCAGCGCAAAAGAATCAATGGTTGAGTTGGGCTTTCCCTCAACAGAGTGTACCTCTGAAGTGAGCCTAGCGTCCTTAACAAAAGAGTTTTCTAGTGTCGGATCAAACAAAAAACAACACATCATCCTCTATTTGGGAACAAATTAGCCCTGTAATGGTCGAAGTTACCCGTGGAAACCTGGTCGAGAGTATCCACCGCGCCTCTTATGCCGTGGTTGATGCCGATGGCAAGGTTGTCCTTTCTGGTGGTGATTACGAAAGACTGACCTATGGCCGATCGGCCATTAAGTGTATGCAAGCCCTGCCGCTTATTGAATCCGGTGCTGCCGATGCTTTTGACCTCACCGATGCTGAAATTTCAATCTCATGTGCAAGCCACGATGGCCAACCCCTCCATGTAAAAACGGTTCAGGACTGGTTAGATAAAATTGGCTTCACAGCAGATGATCTCGAATGCGGGGCACATTTGCCATATCACATTCCCTCCATGGTCGAGCTACTTAAGAGCGGGGGTACAGAATCAACGGGCTCTTCTCCGCTTTGTTGAGTAGATTTAGGATTTCAAATAGAGCATAGATTGATTATCTGGAATGGATGATTGTCTAATTTTGAGTTTGAAGTATTCGGTATCCTTGATGCCTCTGGCTCGCTTACGGATCATTCCTATACTGACATTACCAGCCTCTATCCTGGCGCTTGTGAGCTTGTGTTTGGCGTAGTTGCAGATGCCCACACAATGTTTCCGTAGGGATTTCGCGAACTTTTTTAGATAGAGCATCTGTGACTGATCTGCTATCAGGCACCAACGTTCCAGTTGCTCCGCCATCGCCTCAAATGAAGCGGCACTCCACAGCAGCTGAAGCTGTTCTTTCAAGACGTAAAGTGCATTCAGGTTGCTATTGCTCTCCAGCAACCTTTGCAGCTTGTCACTTTGTTTTTCACTCAACTTATCCGCATTTTTGAGCAACAGATAATGTGTCCCTTTCATCAACTCTTTACCACTTGGATCGGCCTTTCTGAACTCAAGTCGACGCTGATTATGGATAGCTTTGCTGTAGTTTTTCATGACGTGGAAACGGTCAAATACTATGTCGGCCAACGGCAAGGACTCTCTGACAGCCTTTTGGTAGGCAGGCCCCATATCCATCGCTACGGCCTTTATTTTGCAGGCTGTATCTGGTTGCAGTTGTTTCAAAAACCTTGAAAAAACCTCGGCAGTTCGGCCTGCTTCAACCCAGATCAGATGACCGCCAACCATATCGTAGACCACCGTCATGTAGTCATGACCTTTCGCCCGGGCAACTTCATCTACACCAATATATTCCAAGCCAGTTAGCTCTGCAGGATCAAGCGTAGGGAGAGTTTCAATAAGGTATGCCCTGTCGATATTCTTGACCGTTTCCCATCGTATATCCAAATGTCTGGAAACCGCTTGAATAGACATATGCCGACATAATCCACTGATCAGTCGGCAAAATCGGTGAGTGAAACGGCACCCTTTATCAACAAAATCACACCCCTCAATGCGGCGTTCGCCCTTGTTAATATAAACCTGCGCCAGCTCAATCTCGACCACACAAGGATACCCAAAAAGGGGGATGTCGTTTACTTGTCGGCGGACATGCTGGTTGATGCTTCCCTTCTGGCCTGTAGCAGGGTCTATAGCCCTCCTACGCGCGTCTCGGCTGCAGTGAATGACAATCTTAACACCGCCGTCATCCAGTTTAATTTCATTTACACGTTGCCCTTTGAGGCCTAAAATATGCTGCGAGATGTTGATTGTCATATACCTGCTCTATGTAAAGTTATCAGAAACCATACATATCAACAGGTTACTTGGCGGTCGGCATCTTTTTCTACTCAACAAAGCGGAGAAGAGCCAATTTGAAGATCTCGGCTGGTCAGGTCTTCGGTTGCAGGATCAGGCAAGGCGTTGTCTTCGCCGTCCTTGTCCTCCAGCCATGCATCGAGTGAAAAGTCACTGATGCCTGACCCACGTTTCTGTGCGCGGGCAGCCTCAATCAGGCTGGCACATTTGTGGTTGAGGATGCGGTCAACAAAGGTCGACCATTTTGCTTTTTCAGGATCATAAGCCTGCTTGCGGGATAGATAATCCAGCATCAGCTCTTGCTCGAGGTCCTCGACTTCTACGCCATGGATGGCAGAGTGCCGCATCAGGCTGCGTGCGTGATAACGGACTTGGTTTACGACATAAGGATCAATTCCTTGGTACTTGTTTTTGCTCATGGTTTTCGTCTCCAGTTGCGGTTAGCCGCCACGCGGGCGGGTCAACTGGGACTGGCGAAAACTCACTGAAGGCCCGGTGAGACGGGCTATTCATAACGCTGCAAAAACGAAAAAAGCCCCGACATGCGGGGCTTTGGTGGGTGCAAATTTTTTTGAAAAAATTTCAGGGTGGTCAGTGAAATTTCACCGAAGCAGGATTAGGTAAATCCAAAATGCTTTAATTGCTCATCCCAAATATCGGGGAATGGGGTTTGCATATCCTGCAAGCTCAACTGGCGCGGCTGTGTACCATCCAAAATGGCTTTTTTAATCTGGGGGGCGAGTTGGTTGAGGCGCAATATCCGGGACATGTAAGAGGAATTAATCTGGCGTTGGCGCGACATGTCATCGATGGATTTATAGCGCCCCGTATCAAGCAGGTTTTGCCAGTAATAGGCTTTGGCCAAGGCCGTTACGAGTGTTTCGTCTTGCTTGGGCGTTTCTTGAGGCGGGGTCATTTGATATCCTTCGGGCAAAATAATCATTTTTTTACCACCGCATTTCTTGATCCGCATGGGCACCCGGATTGAAATGGTATTGTTCGCCATCATTTTTACGCATTTATCCATACTTGCTCCTCCAGTTTTTTGGTTGAAATGCCTTGCAATCGCTTGTCCTGCTCATCCAATTCCCGAGCCAGACTATCCATGCCTGCAGCTCTGATCCGGATGTCGACAAACTCATAATTCACGATAACTTTTTCTATCATTAGCTCAAGGATGCGCTGCTTTTCAGCTGGATAAAGCTCTTTCCAGATAGGGACGATGTCATTCAGATTGCTGTAAACATCATGCTCCGTGATGGTATCATCCTCTTTTTGTGCTTCTCGCCACGTTTCCATGATCATCTCAGGCGAGGCAAAAACGGCTTGGAGCTGATTTAATATCAATGCCTCCATTTCATTCGCGCTGACATTGCGAACCTTGCAATCCGAGTTGATGCCTTTGCGGTAATGCTCACAGGTGTAATAGCGATAAAGCCTGCCACCTTTTTTACGGGTGTGATTGGCAACCAATCCACATTCGCATTCGCCGCACTTCAAAAGCCCCATTAAAATGGCCTTGGTTTTCTTACGCGTGATGGCACCTCGGTTGATGGTGTTTTCTTTCATGGTGGCGCGGACTTTATTCCACGTTTCCATATCGATGATGGCCGGATGGCGGCCTTCGTAGATTTTATCTTTATGTTTGATCTTGCCGATATAGATAGGGTTTTGCAGAATTTTATAGAGACCACCTTTATCCAGTACCTTGCCACCGATAACGCGCCCGTTTTTAGTCGTACGTTTTTTGCTTAACACACCCATGCGCGGCAGCATCTTGGCCATTTCCGTAGGTGACTTGGTCATCAAAAACAGGTCGAATATTTTGCGGATGCCTTCAGCCTCGTCAGGCTCAATCACAAGCTCACGGTTTTTCACCACATATCCCATGGGCGTAACACCGCCCATCCACATGCCTTTGCGTTTGGATGCTGCCAATTTATCGCGGATACGTTCGCCGATCACTTCACGCTCAAACTGGGCAAAGCTAAGCAGGATGTTTAGCGTCAGTCGGCCCATTGATGTCGTGGTGTTGAACTGCTGGGTCACAGAGACAAAGGACACTTTGTGCTCATCAAATAGGTCAATCAACTTGGCAAAATCAGCCAAGGAGCGCGACAAGCGGTCAACCTTGTACACGACAACCGTATCAATCAGGCCGCTTTTGATGTCATTCATCAAGCGTTTCAAAGCCGGGCGATCCATGTTGCCGCCTGTGAAGCCGCCATCATCATAGTAATCTGGAAGCTGGAACCAGCCTTCATGCTTTTGTGATGCAATGTAGGATTCACAAGCCTCGCGCTGTGCATCAAGGCTGTTGAACTCCATGTCCAAGCCTTCCTCGGTAGATTTGCGCGTATAAATCGCGCATCGTTTTTTTGGTGTGGTTGTGCTCAATGTTTGCCTCCTTGTGCCTTGTTGTTTAATCCGAAGAAGGCAGGTCCAGACCAGCTACTGCCTGTTATGGCCAGCGCAACTTTCGACAGGCTTTTGTATAGGCAGCCTGCATATTCATAGCCTTCTTCTAAAATGGTGACCTGATATTCAATGCCCTTATATTCCCGTACTAGTTTGGTGCCGGGGATGGGCCGCTGATATTGCGTCTTGCGCTTCGGCTTGGCTCTCTTGCCAGAACCGAATAAATCATTGGCCTGCTGTTCGATCCGGTTCTCAATCTGCGGATCAACGCCGTAAGCAAGCTCTTGCAGGCGATAGGCAAGTCTGCGGACAATGTGGCTTTTATGGCCACTGGGTGGTTCATCCTGATATACATCGCGCCATAATGCTTTTAGGTCTGATAGCGGCATATTTGGAAGTGCCGCCACACGTGCCAGAAGTGTTTTATCCATTCTTCACCTCCTGCGATTCTGCTTTTTTCTTTTGCTTCAAGCGGAGGCGTTGCCAGCCCAAGCCGACAATATGGGCGACTTCCTTTTGCCGATCTGCATCGGACACAAGTCCGGCAGGAAGCTGGCCCAACTTGATTTGTAATCGCTCTCTTTCGGTGAGATCTTTGTTCTCATGACTCATCAGGAACTCCTTGGTTTTTTGGTTCTTCGTCATGGGCATGAACGCTTGGAAAAACTTGTAAGTCCAATGAATTAGAGCGATGTGTTGCTTCTTTCTGACGGTTCAGACGGATCTTGCGGCGCAGGATGCCAAGCGCCAGCAAACGGGCAACTTCGGTGCGGCGATCTCGCTCATTTATAAGGTTTGGGGAAAGTGAAGACATGGGCGAACCTCCTTGAGAATTATTGCGTCGTTCAAGGATTTACTTACTGAAATGACTTGGAAACTGTCGGTCCGGTCAATGCTGTGCATTGAATCAAATTAGGCTTGTGAAAATCAAAAGCCTAATTTATATTAGGTCATTAGCCAAAATTGAAAGGATGCTATGGAGCAACTGACAAACGCACAGAATACGCTATTACAGGCCGTTGAACGCCTGAAACGTGCCATGGGGATGTCGCCCACGGTACAAGAGCTTGCTGTGGAATTGGGTGTGAAAGCACCCAGTGTGTTTGAAGGGCTCAAGCGGCTAGAAGATAAAGGCTATATTCGCAGACAGGCACGCAAAGCGCGTTCCATAGAAATCCTCCACGCACAAACACCGGATAAAACCAATCTGACTGCCGTTCCCGTTTTGGGGGTGGTCGCTGCTGGTCAACCGATTCTTGCGATTGAAAATCAGATTGGTCAGGTCATGGTGCCGAATAATGTTCTGCGTGGGAAATGCTTTGCGCTCAAAGTGCAAGGCGACAGCATGATTGATGCTGATATTTTTGAGGGAGATTACGTTGTCGTGCGTAGGCAACCAATTGCTGAAAACAGCGATATTGTTGTGGCCATGGTCGGCGAAGAAGCCACTGTAAAGCGGCTGAGTATTGAGGGGGAGCATATTGAGCTGCGCCCTGAAAATCAGAAACTAAAACCCATCATCATAGGACAACAGGATGAACTTAAAATAATTGGGAAGGTCTTACACGTCTGCTCGGGTGTTGACACCGAGGCCATCCTTAAGGAGAGCCAAGGAGGATAAATAGACAATGAGCACCTATAATTTACGACGTTTTGCCCAACCGGATGTTTTGAAAAACATTCAACAAGATAACCTGATAACTTTTCTTAAGCGGTATGAAAGCTATCTGACCGGGCGCGGATTCAGCTTTGATTTAGATGAAGATGGTGAGCTCGATTTTGAGATACTGTGCCAAGTTCTGATGAATCCATCAGAAGACATGAATATCGAATTCGTTGAAGCCTTATTCTTCATTCAGGAAATGTCTGACGATGAACATTTTGAAGAATTGAGCGAACAGGCCGAGGTTAATAATGTTGATACGCATGAGGATTCAACATCAGCTGATTTAGCCTTAGCACTATGGCTACATGATCCTGAGCTATTGAAGCGCCCTCATGCGGAAGTGATGATACATAAGCCAAAATCGTTCATGTATTTCCAGTCTGATCAGAAATCTCCAGATATATTTGCTCTTCCAAAATCTGAAACCATGCGGACACTGGAAACCGATATGGACGCATGGTTTTTGAAAAACAAACGCGGCACTGGCTGTCGTATTTTGCCTGTTAGCGCTGATGATGAAGATAAGGCTTACTTCCTGATTCGTCATGGCATGCCTTTTAAACGTGAAGGAAAAATGGAATCAGGTGAGTCTAAAACCATATTTTACCGACCAGAGTTTCATGATGTGATTGTCTATGATCGCGCCAATAATGAATTAGCTGTCTTTAATAAGTCCGGTGCCAAGAAAGAGCGCACCATGTATTTGGATTTGTTCAGCCAACATCTTTTTGGTCAGGCTGAATATTTCCCCGGCGCAGAAAAATATACACTGCAGCCTTTGATCGATAATGGAGTTGACGCTCTGGCTTGTGCCGATATTGATGGGCTGGAGGATATAAAGCTGATTGAAATCCAGCACCAATTTCATGGGCCTTATAATGATAAACAGACGCTGCGCTCAAACGACATATTTGCCTCTCTTGCATCTCGTGATAAATCTTTTCCAGCTTTTGGCAGACTGGTTTCGGCCAGCTTTTCGGTAAAGTTTGAAAATGCCAAGCGTCCACGCATGGTCAAGGTGCGAACACCTAATGTGGCCAATTTTGACCGTAAGGAAGATTCTCACCTGATTGAAACATGGTTGCGAAAGCGTGGCTTTGTGAATGAGCAGAAAGAGGAAGAGGATAGCACACAACCCGTAACACATCAGGAGAGCCATGACGCCGTATCAATCGCCGCCATGGCGTAAACTCACAGAGCTTTCTGGTGGCAAGGGTGTAAAAGCTGAATGGCAGGACTTTCCGGAAGAGTTCCTCTCAATCACCAATGAGCAGGCATCAGCCATTCCCTGCAATGGCCGAACAGGATGCTACATGAATGTCGTGCGGCATGGACCAAGTGATATTGTTGGTATCTGTACATCAGATACCAAGCAGTGTGAGCGCCGCACGATCAAAAAATCAGAACTGGCCCTGTATCGCGTTGATCATAAAAAGCTGGCAACCAAAATTGCTGAGGCCATTGGTTTCACTGAGCAGCACGAAAAGATCACAGGCTATCCGGCCCTTTGGAAATTTGGGGCGCTGAATCCACAAGCCGAGCATAGCTTTCCTGTCTATTGCTTTTTGGGCCAGACATCCTCGCAGCTGGATAAGATCATCAATCAGCTTTGCATGGGCGAGCAGACGTTTCTGTTGATTGCCGCCACCAGCAGTCTCATCAGCACTGCCAGTTCTGATGCGAGCAGCAGGCATAAATCCAAGCTCATCGGCATAGATGATGTACTTACCGTTGATGCCGCAGGTAAGGTCACGGCGAAAGACAGTGCTCAAACCATCGTCTCCAATTGGCTGGAAACGGTATTGCCAAAATCAGCCAAGCCGGGATCAGAGTATCAATTCCCGACACCAGCAGGCGCAACATGGGAACAGTTTGTCTTCGAATTTACTGCAACAGAGATGTTGTTGGTCTCATGCGGACAGATTCAAGAACGGTTGGAACCTGAGCATCTGAAGATGAAGAACCAGAATTCCGGCAAGCCAACGCTGCAGTGGACATTGTTACGTTCTCTCGCCACAACAGGTGGCAGCA
>NZ_CBDBHW010000009.1:0-84279 GCF_965205715.1 Kiloniella sp.
CAGAAAGTCCTGCTGTTGCAGCCTCGGCTTTTTCCACGGTCCGGTTCCAAACCGTAACAGAATGTCCTCGTTCGATCAGCCGACGAATACCCGGTACTGTGGAAAGGCCTGCGCCCAGCCAGTGAATACGTGCCATCTCTTATTCCTTATTATATATCCAGCGGTATTTTGTTATTACAGTCTCTCTACACGATCCCGATTACCATTAGAAGCCAATTTGCTTCACTGGTTTGCTTTTCATGTTTCATAAAAAGGCTGAAGCATCCTCCAAAGAACGAGGAGATACCAAAATTTGCATTCTTGAAGGATCACCACGTCAAATGAGATGATCCTTCATTCAGAGGAACGAAGACATTCAGACAGCGTCCTCTTTAATAAGCACACCTCTGAGATTAGCTGAGGTCGAAACGATCAAGGTTCATAACCTTGTCCCACGCCGCCACGAAGTCTTGCACGAACGAGGCTTGCGAGTCCTCACACCCATAGACCTCTGCGATAGCGCGAAGTTGGGAGTTAGAGCCAAAAACAAGGTCAACGGCTGTGCCCGTCCACCTGACCTGGCCGGTTCCGCGATCACGTCCCTCGAACACGCCTTCAGATGTAGCTGAAGCCTTCCACTCCGTGCCCATATCCAGAAGGTTCACAAAGAAATCAGGAGTCAATTCCCCAGCCCGCTTGGTAAATACACCGTGCTCGGACTGCCCGGTGTTGGCATTCAGCACACGTAGTCCACCGACAAGCACCGTCATCTCAGGCGCTGTAAGTGTCAATTTCTGAGCATGATCGACCAGCAGTTCCTCCGCGGGTCTCTTGTGACCGTCTGCCAGATAGTTACGAAAACCATCAGCGGTCGGTTCAAGAACAGCAAAGGAGACCTCGTCAGTTTGCTCCTGTACTGCATCCGTGCGCCCTGGTGAGAAAGGAACCTGAACATTGTGCCCCGCGCTTTTGGCAGCTTTCTCGACCGCTGCACATCCACCCAAAACAATGACATCAGCGAGAGAGACTTTCTTCCCGCCTGATTGCGTGCTGTTGAACGCCTTTTGAACATTCTCTAGCGCATTTAATGCACCATCCAGCTCAGCCGGATTGTTCACAGCCCAATCCTTTTGCGGAGCAAGTCGTACACGCGCTCCGTTCGCACCACCACGTTTGTCGCTACCGCGGAAAGTTGCCGCTGAAGCCCAGGCAGTCGACACCAGCTGGGAAATAGATAGTCCTGCCTCAAGCACCTTGCCTTTTAGGGCGGTGATATCCTGCTCCCCAATCAATTCATGAGTGACATCAGGCACCGGATCTTGCCACAAGAGTGATTCTGTAGGAACCAGTGGACCGAGACAACGTGTTCGTGGCCCCATATCTCGAGACGTAAGTTTATACCACGCTCTGGCAAAGGCATCCGCAAACTCTGCAGGGTTTTCATGGAACCGTTTGGAAATCGGACCATAGATCGGATCCTCCCTCAAGGAGAGGTCTGTTGTCAGCATCATAGGAGCATGCTTTTTCGATGGGTCATGCGCATCCGGTACCGTGCCCTTTGCAGATGCCTCTTTTGGCGTCCACTGGGTCGCACCAGCGGGACTTGTTACCTGTTCCCACTCGTAATTAAACAGATTGTCGAAGAAATCGTTGTTCCATTTTGCCGGCTCATTGGTCCAGGCGCCTTCAAGTCCGCTACTTATGGTATCGACGCCTTTACCGCTGCCAAAGCTGCTCGTCCAACCGAAGCCTTGTTCCTCGAGACTAGCCGCTTCGGGTTCCGGGCCAACATGTTTGTCAGCATCACCGGCACCATGGGCTTTACCGAACGTGTGCCCCCCTGCAATAAGCGCGACGGTTTCTTCGTCGTTCATCGCCATGCGACGGAAAGTCTCTCTAATGTCTCTGGCTGCTGCGAGGGGATCAGGGTTACCGTTTGGACCTTCGGGGTTTACATAGATTAACCCCATCTGAACGGCGCCAAGGGGATTCTCAAGTTCCCTGTCGCCACTGTATCGCTCATCATCAAGCCAGGTGGTCTCGGATCCCCAGTATATGTCTTCTTCTGGTTCCCAGATGTCCTCACGTCCACCAGAGAACCCGAAAATTTTGAAGCCCATCGATTCCAGAGCGCAATCTCCTGCGAAGATCATCAGATCAGCCCAGGATACCTTGCGTCCGTATTTCTGCTTGATTGGCCAGAGTAATCGGCGTGCCTTGTCGAGGTTCACGTTATCTGGCCAACTATTAAGCGGTGCAAAACGTTGTGTACCTGAAGCCCCGCCTCCACGGCCGTCCTCGATACGGTAAGTACCCGCGCTGTGCCAGGCCATTCGGATGAAAAACGGCCCGTAGTGACCATAATCGGCAGGCCACCAATCCTGTGATGTGGTCATCAAATCAAAGATGTCCTGTTTCAAGGCATCCAGGTTAAGAGTTTTAAACTCTTCCGCGTAGTTGAAATTTGTCCCCATTGGATCGGATTTGGGAGAGTTTTGATGGAGAACTTTGAGATTTAGCTGGTTAGGCCACCAGTGCTGATTTGACATAGCTCCTGAAGCGTTGTGTTTGTGAGGACCGCCCAACGCCGGGCACTTGCTTTCGCTGTTCATACTCTCTCCGATCGTATTTTTGTTTTGTACCACCCTAATCAAATAAATTACCTACCCTAGATAGTGCCTGTTCCGGGCTAAAAGCGATAGCAAATTCCGTTGACCATTTTCTTTTGCTTTTAGGTCAGGGAAAAATACAATCTGATCAAATCACGGACAATCGCTTAGATACCAAGGTAACAAACGCTTTTAAGCTTGAGTCCGATCCGCATTTCTCTTCTAATCACAATAACTTCATAAAGCCGTTGACTCCTGCCAAAGCACCGCTATATTCCAGCATCACTGGCTGCTCGGATTCCGTGTGGCCAACTATGCATGAATACAATGCCTAATTAACAGCTAAGTGACCGAAAACATGTTCGCAGTAATCAAAACCGGCGGCAAGCAGTACAAAGTCCGTAAGGACGACGTTCTGGTCGTCGAAAAAATCAACCTCGAAGCTGGTGCTTCTGTTGATTTCGATTCAGTACTAATGATCGGTGACGATGAGAAGGCAACCATTGGCGCGCCAGTAGTGGACGGCGCCGTGGTCAAGGCTGATGTGGTTGAACAGACGCGCGGCGACAAAGTCGTCATCTTTAAAAAGAAGCGTCGTAAGAACCATCGCCGTAAGAACGGCCATCGCCAGGATCTCACAGTCATCAAGATCACTGACATTCTCGCCGATGGCGCTTCGAAGCCTGCTAAAAAAGCAGCTGCTCTGAAAGCCAAAGCAGCAGCTAAAGCAGATGCAGAAACTACGGAGAAAGCAGCTCCGAAGAAAAAAGCAGCTCCTAAAGCTAAAGCTGAAACTAAGGCTAAAGCAGCTCCTAAAAAAGCAGCTCCTAAAAAAGCAGCAGAGGAATAAGACCTCATGGCACATAAGAAAGCTGGCGGTTCATCCCGCAACGGTCGCGACTCAGCAGGTCGCCGCCTTGGTGTAAAAAAATTCGGTGGCGAGCACGTTATCTCAGGCAACATCCTGGTACGTCAGCGCGGCACTAAATTCCATCCTGGCGACAACGTTGGTATGGGTAAAGATCACACGATCTTCGCCACTATCGAAGGTAACGTTGTATTCCGTCAGAGATCTGGTGGACGCACTTACATTTCTGTACAGCCGGCGGCCTAACGGCCCCGCCAACCAGATCTCGTATCTGGGTTGAAATGGTTTAGGGGGGAATGGCTTACCATTCCCCCCTTTTCTTATTCCGAATTCAAGACTTAATGTTTGGCCATAATTACCCATGATTATAGGCCAATATTTCCCACAGGTCATAAGGTTCGCTATACTTAATTTTGTATATCAGCCACATACTTTAGATGCAGGCGCCTAAACGACCACGCTTACATCTAAGCCACGATAGAGAACAGGCACGACGATGAAATTTCTTGATGAAGCCAAAGTTTTTGTAAAAAGCGGCGATGGTGGCGGAGGCTGCTCCAGTTTCCGGCGCGAGAAATACATCGAGTTCGGTGGCCCCAATGGTGGCGATGGTGGCCGTGGCGGCGATATTATCGTTCGCGGAGCACATGGTCTGAACACGCTTATCGATTTTCGGTATGCTCAACACTTCAAAGCAAAACGTGGTGACCACGGACGTGGCAGCGACATGTTTGGCGCCGCGGCAAAACCTCTGATCATCAAAGTTCCCGTCGGTACGGTTGTGCTTGATGAGAACAAAGAACAGGTCATTGCCGACATTACAGAAGAAGGCCAAGAAGTCATCCTTTGTAAAGGTGGCGATGGCGGCTTTGGTAATGCACGATACAAAACATCAACAAACCGGGCTCCACGTCGGTCTGACCCTGGCTGGCCAGGCGAGGAAATGTGGCTTTGGCTTCGTCTTAAACTTATTGCCGATGCTGGCCTTGTGGGCATGCCAAATGCTGGGAAGTCGACTTTCCTTTCCGTCGTATCGCGTGCGAAGCCTAAAATTGCTGACTACCCTTTCACAACTATTCACCCCAATCTCGGTGTTGTTTACAGCCGTGGGGAAGAGTTTGTCATCGCAGACGTTCCCGGCTTGATTGAAGGCGCCAGCGAAGGGCATGGTCTTGGCACACGTTTTCTTGGTCATGTGGAGCGTTGTGGCGCTCTCTTGCATTTGGTTGATGGCACTTCCGAAGACTACCTGAATGATTATAAGGTTATTCGTGCAGAACTCGAAGCCTACGGTCAGGGTCTGGATACCAAGCCTGTTGTTCTTGCACTGAACAAAACAGATGCTTTGACCGAAGAAGAAGCAGAAGAACGTCGCCAGGCTCTGGCCAAGCTATCCGGACAAGACGTGCACCTTCTGTCCGGCATCAGTCAGGATGGCGTAAAGGACGTTCTCGCTTCTATGCTGGATCATATTCTGGAAGGTCGAGAAGAAGAAATTAAAGAAGCTGAAGCTGAAGAAGGCCCTCAAGGTTATTCACCGATTTAAGATTGCCGTTTCTTCTGACTTCTCTTATCCGACAGTGAAAAACTATGAACAACAAAACGCCAGAGCTGGGATTGTCCGCCGCTAAACATTTAAAGTCTGCCAAACGCATCGTCATAAAAATTGGCTCTGCGCTCTTAGTTGATGAAGTTACAGGGCACCCCCGCCACGCCTGGCTCAATGCATTAACCGATGACGTCGCCAGCCTAAGGCAGGATGGCGCAGAGGTCATTCTGGTATCTTCGGGGGCTATTGCTGTTGGTAGAAACCGTCTCGGGCTCACCAAACAAAATTTACGGCTTGAAGAAAAACAGGCCTCAGCAGCTACCGGTCAAATTTTACTGGCCCACGCTTACCAAGAAGCACTTGCACGTCATGATACCACAGTATCTCAAGTACTTCTGACGCTCGGTGATACAGAAGAACGCCGCCGCCATTTGAATGCGCGTAATACTCTGACCACCCTGCTCCGCCTCGACACTGTTCCCATCATCAATGAAAACGACACCGTAGCAACCAGCGAGATCCGCTTTGGTGACAATGATCGCTTGGCGGCACGTGTTGGCGCCATGGTTGATGCGGATCTATTGGTACTTCTATCCGATATCGATGGCCTCTATTCAGCGGACCCAAAACGCGATCCAAATGCACAATTCTTACCTGTGGTGAGTGAAATCACCCCGGAAATTGATGCAATGGCGGGTGAAGCTCTTCCCGGTTATAGCTCTGGTGGCATGATCACCAAAATCTCTGCAGCGAAGATTGCCGTTGGAGCTGGTTGTAATATGATTATTGCCAATGGTCATCAGCTCAATCCTCTCAAGAACATTCTCGACGGCAACCGCGCGACAGTTTTTGAAGCATCGGTCGAACCCAAAACAGCCCGTAAACGCTATATTGCCGGGAGCTTAAAGCCCCTTGGCACGGTCACGGTTGATGCCGGAGCCTTAAAGGCTTTGCAAAACGGCAAGTCTCTTCTACCTGCCGGGGTCATTGCCGTCGACGGTGACTTTCAGCGCGGAGATGCCGTTGATGTTAAATCCCCCGAAGGTCGAGAGGTTGCCCGTGGGTTGGCTGCCTATTCAAACCATGACGCCCGGAAAATTATCGGATTAAAATCATCTGAGATAGAAGAGCGTCTCGGTTATCTTGGGCGCGAAGAACTGATACACAGAGACGACCTTGTCCTCAGCTAAAAACACACAATATAATCAAGTCCACACTTGAAACTGAGCAAGACTATACGAAGAACAACAAAGCAGTTTATCAAAAACTGCATCCAAACAGGAAACTAAGGATATGAGTGAACTGAAAGCACAAATGGATCAGCTCGGACAAGCTGCGAAAGCCGCTGCCCAGGATCTGGCACTCGCACCAGCAGATGCAAAGAACAATGCCCTGAAAGCTGCTGCCGAAGCTATTCGCGCTCAACTCCCGGTTATCCTTGAAGCAAATAAAAAAGACATGATTGCAGCTGAAGCCAAAGGCATCAGTAGCGCAATGCTAGATCGCCTAGCTCTGGATGCTGACCGTGTTGAAGCCATGGCAGAAGGCCTCGAAGCCATCGCAGCTTTTCCAGACCCAATTGGCAAATCTATAGAGAACTGGGAACAACCGAACGGCCTAAAGTTCGAAAAAGTATCCGTGCCTCTTGGTGTCATCGGCATTATCTATGAAAGCCGCCCAAACGTAACGGCTGATGCTGGTGCCCTTTGCCTTAAAGCAGGAAACGCATCCATTTTGCGTGGTGGATCAGAAAGCTTTCATTCTTCAGGTGCAATTTTGGAATGCTTGCAGTCTGGCCTAGAGACTGCGGGCTTACCAACAACCTCTATCCAGCGGGTCCCAACAACCGACCGTGCTGCAGTTGGCCACTTGTTGACCATGAGCGATTATGTCGACCTTATTATTCCTCGTGGGGGACGCGGTCTGATTGAACGTATTCAGACCGAAAGTCGCGTGCCTGTTTTGGCTCACCTCGACGGTCTCTGCCATACCTACCTCCATGGTTCGGCTGACCCGAAGATGGCTCTAGAAGTTGTCCTCAATGCAAAAATGCGCCGCACAGGTATCTGCGGTTCAACGGAAACTCTTCTGGTTGACGAGACATTTGCAGATGCCGATCTAAAACCCATCCTTGATGAGCTCCAGGCTAAAGGCTGTGAAATTCGTGGCGATGCTGCCATTCAATCATTGGATACGCGTGTGAACGAAGCCGTTGCTGTGGATTGGGACACTGAGTATCTCGATGCCATTCTCTCCGTACGTAAAGTTGATGGGATTGCAGACGCGATTTCTCACATCAACCGTCACGGGTCGAACCATACAGAAGCCATTATTGCCGAAGACACTTCAGCAGCTGCAGTATTCCAACAGGAAGTTGATGCCGGTATCGTCATCCATAATGCTTCAACTCAGTACGCCGATGGCGGACAGTTTGGAATGGGTGCCGAGATCGGTATATCCACAGGAAAGTTGCATGCCCGTGGCCCTGTTGGTGCCGATCAACTGACCAGCTATAAATACCTCGTCCGCGGAACGGGACACGCCCGTCCTTGATGCTTCAACCAACCTGATCGCATCTAGATGAAACAAAAGCGCACACCCTGTCTTGAATTTGACAAGCTTATTAGCCCACGAAGTCTCGCCAATAGCTTAGGCGGGACTTTACCGGCTAAGGGAAGTAAAATTGGCCTCTTGGGAGGGTCCTTTAATCCCGCGCATTCCGCCCACTACCAAATATCCATTGATGCGCTTAAACGTTTGGATCTGGATGAAGTCTGGTGGCTGGTTTCCCCCCAGAACCCTCTCAAAGATAAAGTGGGCATGGCGCCACTTGCGGAACGCGTTACCAGTGCAAGGGCCCTTCAAAGACATCCCCGAATTCGTGTTACGACGATTGAAAGCCAGCTTGGCTCTGTCTATACAGCCAACACTCTCAGCAACCTTGTCACCCGATTCCCTAAAGTCGAGTTCGTCTGGATCATGGGAGCAGACAATCTGAGCCAAATCTCTCGCTGGAGAGATTGGCAGGACATATTCAATACTGTAAGGGTCGCCGTCTTCGCTCGCCCCGGATACTCTCTACAAGCAGCTGCATCAAAGGCTGCACAACGCTTTCGACACAATCGAAGATCAGAAAAAAGCTCCCATACATTATACAAATCACAGGCTCCAGCCTGGACATTGATCCACGGCCATCAATCTAAAATATCCTCAACGAAGATTAGAAATGGTCACAAACTGGGAAAAAAGTCATAAAAAATCGCTCAATAAATCCCTTTATTGTAACCCAACTCATTAACATATAGGGTAGCGCCGCTTTGATGTGCTAGAGTTGTTAGCATAACTAAGCGTGCTGTATAGCGATTAAGTACAGGACATATGCCAACAACCTGCAGTGAGAAGTCGTGATCCCACGAGCAGGTTCCTTTGACGGAGACCGATCATACCACGAGAATCTGCGGCCACTGAGGCCAAGATGCAGGATGCTACGGGCAACAACCGTGACCTGCTTGAATTAGTTCGAAACTCACTAGAGGACGACAAAGCCGAAGATATTGTCGTTATCGAACTCGCCGGAAAATCCAGTATTGCTGACTACATGGTCATTGCTAGCGGGAACTCGAACCGCCAAGTATCAGCCATGTCTGATCACCTTCTGCGCGGTCTAAAAAACTCTGGCATGAAGAGTATCATTGCCGAGGGTAAAGAACGTGGAGATTGGGTATTGGTTGATGCTGGGGATGTTGTTGTTCACCTCTTCCGCCCAGAAGTCCGAGCTTTTTATAACTTGGAAAAAATGTGGGGCCTGGAGCTACCTGAATCAGCACAGCCATTTGCGTCCAAAGACATCTAATCGCGTAACAACGATTTAAGATGCGCATAACCTTAGTTGCTGTCGGAAAAGCGAAAGCGGGACCGGCAAGGGAACTTTTTGAACTCTATTGCAAACGTTTAGCAGGCAATCGCCTCAATTGGAGCCTTGAGCTTCGTGAAGTTGAGGAAAAGAAAAACTTGCCTGCTGCTCAGCTTAAACAGCGTGAAGGCGAACTGCTCCTCGCCGCTGTGCCCAAAGGGGCTAAAATTGTCACCCTGGATGAACGCGGAAAAGATCTTTCCAGTCCGCAATTCTCCCAACTGTTGAGCAAGTGGCAGGATAGTGGCGAACAGGATATTGTTTTCCTTATCGGCGGAGCCGACGGATTATCTGACGAGGTCAAAAGTAAGTCCCAGCAAAGCCTCTGCCTTGGCCGCCTAACCTGGCCACACATGCTGGTCCGCGGACTATTTGCGGAACAAATATACCGATCCTCCTGTATCCTGACCGGACATCCTTACCATAGGGACTAGTTATTGTCTCTTGAGCCATCAATCTCATCCTGAACAAACAATCAATTCTTCAGTTAACCAGAATTAAAGATCAAAAGCCTATACTTTAGCCGTTCAAAATAAAGAGACTGAACCAAGGTCATCCAGACAAATCTGGTGAAAGATGCTTAAGGTAAAAGGCCCTAATTCCAAGTACTCTATCCGTACAGATTGTGAAATTTCGGACACGATTTTTTCAACCTGGCAAGAGACCATCGACCTTTTGGCAAAAGTAACAGAAACCCCAGCAGCTTTGATTATGCGGGCTCACGCAAAGGAAATTGAAGTCTTTGCAGCCAGCAATAATCCCGAGAATGTCTATCCGAAGGGGGCGAAAGAGCATTTGAATTCAGGTCTTTATTGCGAAACGGTCATGAGTACGGAACAACAGCTCGTAGTTCCCAATGCACTCACTGATCCTCTATGGGACCATAACCCCGACATAAAACTCGGTATGATTTCTTACTGTGGCTTACCAATCAAGTGGCCCAAGGGAGAAATCTTTGGCACCATATGTATCCTTGATTCGATAGGTCGAGATTACAGTAAAGACCAAATTAAGCTCATGCAAATGTTCCGGAACTCTATCGAACTGAGTTTGGCAACTCTGTCCAATGCAAACGAAGAAAGCATAAAACGTCAAAAGGCAGAGCAAAATCTCCAAAGCTGGCAAACAGCTCTAAATGAAATTATCCTCGCCATGCGAGGCCGTGTAGGTAAGGGATTTCTTGATGAAATTGTTTGCGTTTTAGGCCGAATATTAGGTTCAAAGTTAGTTTATATTGGACTGATGTCTCCCGATGGCAAAGCCGTTGAAACCCAACAAATAGCTGTTAATGGGCAACTCTGTAATAATCGGCGTTATTCTATAGAAACCAGCCCTTGTGAAAGAGTCTTTTCAAGCCGTGAAACAGTAAAAACCAAACACCTATCCCAACCCTATCTCGACGAAATAAATTTAAACATCCCTAACCTTCAAGAATACATAGGTGCACCGCTCATGAATTCAGAGGGGCATGTTATTGGTGTACTCGTTATCCTTGGGAAACTGGATAAAGCCACAGATAGTCAGTTCTTCGAAAACATTATTGAGACTTTGGCTGCTAGAACCACGGGAGAATTACAGCGGGTGAAGGCTTTTGATAAACTACAAGATAGTCAGCAAGAACTTACAAATTTATTAGAGAAAACGTCAGCTTTAAAAACCCAAGCGGAAGAAGCTAGTGAGGCAAAAACTCAATTTTTAGGGCTCTTCTCCGCTTTGTTGAGTAGAAAAAGATGCCGACCGCCAAGTAACCTGTTGATATGTATGGTTTCTGATAACTTTACATAGAGCAGGTATATGACAATCAACATCTCGCAGCATATTTTAGGCCTCAAAGGGCAACGTGTAAATGAAATTAAACTGGATGACGGCGGTGTTAAGATTGTCATTCACTGCAGCCGAGACGCGCGTAGGAGGGCTATAGACCCTGCTACAGGCCAGAAGGGAAGCATCAACCAGCATGTCCGCCGACAAGTAAACGACATCCCCCTTTTTGGGTATCCTTGTGTGGTCGAGATTGAGCTGGCGCAGGTTTATATTAACAAGGGCGAACGCCGCATTGAGGGGTGTGATTTTGTTGATAAAGGGTGCCGTTTCACTCACCGATTTTGCCGACTGATCAGTGGATTATGTCGGCATATGTCTATTCAAGCGGTTTCCAGACATTTGGATATACGATGGGAAACGGTCAAGAATATCGACAGGGCATACCTTATTGAAACTCTCCCTACGCTTGATCCTGCAGAGCTAACTGGCTTGGAATATATTGGTGTAGATGAAGTTGCCCGGGCGAAAGGTCATGACTACATGACGGTGGTCTACGATATGGTTGGCGGTCATCTGATCTGGGTTGAAGCAGGCCGAACTGCCGAGGTTTTTTCAAGGTTTTTGAAACAACTGCAACCAGATACAGCCTGCAAAATAAAGGCCGTAGCGATGGATATGGGGCCTGCCTACCAAAAGGCTGTCAGAGAGTCCTTGCCGTTGGCCGACATAGTATTTGACCGTTTCCACGTCATGAAAAACTACAGCAAAGCTATCCATAATCAGCGTCGACTTGAGTTCAGAAAGGCCGATCCAAGTGGTAAAGAGTTGATGAAAGGGACACATTATCTGTTGCTCAAAAATGC
The DNA here is from genome assembly GCF_965205715.1 of Kiloniella sp. Classification (GTDB taxonomy): domain Bacteria; phylum Pseudomonadota; class Alphaproteobacteria; order Kiloniellales; family Kiloniellaceae; genus Kiloniella. The sequence goes on from NZ_CBDBHW010000009.1 coordinate 11,546, forward strand.
GGATAAGTTGAGTGAAAAACAAAGTGACAAGCTGCAAAGGTTGCTGGAGAGCAATAGCAACCTGAATGCACTTTACGTCTTGAAAGAACAGCTTCAGCTGCTGTGGAGTGCCGCTTCATTTGAGGCGATGGCGGAGCAACTGGAACGTTGGTGCCTGATAGCAGATCAGTCACAGATGCTCTATCTAAAAAAGTTCGCGAAATCCCTACGGAAACATTGTGTGGGCATCTGCAACTACGCCAAACACAAGCTCACAAGCGCCAGGATAGAGGCTGGTAATGTCAGTATAGGAATGATCCGTAAGCGAGCCAGAGGCATCAAGGATACCGAATACTTCAAACTCAAAATTAGACAATCATCCATTCCAGATAATCAATCTATGCTCTATTTGAAATCCTAAATCTACTCAACAAAGCGGAGAAGTGCCTCCTAAATCTACTCAACAAAGCGGAGAAGTGCCATTTTTAGCTTCTATGAGTCATGAATTGCGGACTCCCTTGAATGCCATAATAGGTTTTTCAGAAATCCTGTCTCTACAACAAAACACTATGGATCAGATGAAAACAGCTGAATATGTAAGTTATATTTATGAAAGCGGTACACATTTACTTTCTTTAATCGATGACATTTTAAACTTCGCAGATCTTGAAGCAGGAAAGTTTGAATTGACCCTCTCTGAATTCACAGTAAATGAACTCATAAATTCCTGCATTACACGTGTAAAACCTAGCATCGAGCAAAAAAATATCACCCTAGAGATGACTATCCCCGACTTACAGATGACGGGAGACCAACAAGTCCTCAGGCAAATACTAACCAACGTTATCTCTAATGCCGTCAAATTTAACAAACAAGGAGGGAGCATTAACCTCTCCCTTATTTCAGAAAAAAATGATGTTTTAACTTTTGTCATTGAAGATACTGGTGTGGGGATGAGCAAAAAAGAACTGTCATCAGCCACGAAACGGTTTGCCCAGGCCTCTTCAAGCTATATCAGATCTGAGGGAGGCAGCGGTTTAGGATTATCCTTGGCAGATCACTATATCGCTTTGGCAGGAGGAACTCTTTCAATTACATCAGAGAAAAACGTTGGAACCCGAGTAGAAATATCCTTCCCCAGTAAAATCCTCCTTGAACATAAACAAAGTCGTGAGTTTTCCCAAAAAGAAGACTAGATTAAAATGCAAAATTAATTAGCGTGTTCAAACAAATAAATCCCTGAACGTCATAGCCGTCCTACCGTAGTTAATAAAAGAAAGTGTTACCTATCCATGCCATCTACATTAAATAAACCAAAACCGGTTATTCTTTGTATTCTAGATGGATGGGGTTTTCGTAGAGAAGATGATCACAATGCAATCAACTTGGCAAAGACACCTCTGATTGATCGCTTAAGTAACCAAGTTCCTTTGGGGTACCTTGCGACTTGTGGACGGGATGTCGGGCTTCCGGATGGGCAAATGGGAAATTCTGAAGTAGGTCATATGAACATCGGTGCGGGCCGTGTTGTTATGCAAAGCCTTCCCAGAATTGATACGGCGATAGAGGACGGAAGCTTTACAAAGAATCCTGCATTGCTGGACACGATATCAAAGCTGAAACAATCAGGTGGTACGGCCCAGGTGCTGGGAGTGATTTCCAATGGTGGCGTTCATGGGCACCAATCCCAGACGTCGGCCTTGGTTCGCACCCTCGAAAGTGCAGGTATCCCCGTCGTTGTTCACGCAATTTTGGACGGCCGTGACAGTGCCCCACAAAGTGCTGCGGATTTTGTCAAAGATTTTCAGCGAGAAACGCCTGGGGTCATTATTGGAACCGTTCTTGGTCGCTATTACGCCATGGATCGCGATAACCGTTGGGAACGCGTGCAACTCGCCTATGATGCGATTACGTCAGGCAAGGGTGAAAAAGCTACTTCCCCAGATGAAGCGATCAACAAAAGCTATAAAGACAAGGTTTGGGACGAGTTTGTACTCCCCTGCGTCATGGATGGCTATCAAGGCATGAAAGACGGCGATGCCGTTATCATGACAAATTTCCGTGCCGATCGCGCCCGCCAAATTCTGCATGCTTTTATCGATGCCGATTTTTCAGGCTTTGAGAGAGAATACCACCCCAAGTGCAACTCTTTCCTCGGCATGGTAGCCTATTCAGATGAGCTCGCACAAAAAATGGGCGTTATGTTCTCTCCGAGAGACCTGACCAAGACTTTGGGTGAAATTGTATCCGCAGCTGGTCTCAACCAATTCCGAATTGCAGAGACAGAAAAGTATCCTCACGTCACATACTTCTTCAATGGCGGTGTCGAAGAGCCCCTCCCCGGTGAAGAACGTATTATGATACCATCCCCTAAAGTCGCGACTTATGATCTGCAACCTTCTATGTCAGCACCAGAGGTTAATGCAAAGCTTTGTGAAGCCATTACCAGCGGTAAATTCGAGATGCTTATTTGTAACTTTGCCAACTGTGATATGGTCGGTCATACAGGCGATCTTAATGCCGCAATAGAAGCTGCAGAAACAGTCGATGGTTGCTTGAAAGATATCTATGCTGCCGTTCAATCCGTTGATGGACACCTGCTGATAACCGCAGATCATGGTAATGCAGAAGAAATGCTGGATCCAATCACAGGATTGCCACATACGGCCCATACACTTAACCCCGTGCCAATATTACTGGTAAACGGGCCCGATAATGTAACAAAAATTGCCAATGGCCGCCTTGCAGACATTGCCCCAACGATATTGGATTTACTCCATCTCGATCAACCCGCGGAAATGGACGGCCAATCTTTGATCAGAAGAGACGAAGACTAACAGAGGATCCTCGTGAAAAGCTCGCATACCCCTCAACTCAGGCACAAACCAACTCCTTCAAGGCGTTGGGCGCTTATGTCTTGTCTGGTGTGTGCAATCTTTTTCCTCCCTCCCCCAGCCCTTTCGTTAGCGCAGAACACCAAACAGAAAATTCAAACTCTGGAGCAAAAAGCTGCTCAGGGCAAAAAGGAAGAAAGAAAACTGTCTGCGACCTCGGTTCAGTTAGGCAAGGAGCTTTCAGAATTACGCGGACAATTAATTGTAGCGGCACGAAAAATTCAAAATTATGAAAGCGACCTCACTGCCATAGAAGACACACTGATATCCCTAAAAGAAGAAGCAACAGCGAAAAAAATCCACCTTTCCAGAGATAGAGTAAGGTTAAGCCGGACCCTATCCGCCCTTCAACGCATAGCTCTACTTCCTCCAGAAGCCCTTACTGCGGCCCCGGGATCTCCAGTCGATACGGTCAGATCTGCCATACTGCTCAAAATCGCAGTACCCGAGATAGAAACGCGCGTTGAAAAACTCCGGGGCGATCTGAGCGAACTCGCTGAACTTAAAAGTCGAATCGAAGATGAACGAACTGCGCTTCTTTCTTCTCGAAAAAATTTGAATCGAGAAAGAGACGATCTCAATATCCTCATAAAGAGGAAACAAGCTCTTCAATCTCAGAACGTTTCATCTCAAGCATCTGTTAGTGCTCAGGTTAAAAAGCTGGCTCAACAAGCCCGTGATATGAAAGACTTGGTCAAAAAGCTTGAGAAAGAGCGCAAAAGACTTGCTCTCACAATAGCTAAACCGAAGCCGAAACCAAGTCCACCAACCGCCTCTACTTCAGAGAACACCTCTATCACAATAGCCCCTGCAGCACCTGAAAAAGCCACTCAACTCGCTGTAATCCCTGATCCATCACAGATACGAGACTTCCCTTCTCGCCAGAAACGTGTACTTTTATATCCAGCTCGCGGAAGAGTGATTAGTAAGTACGGGCAAAAAAAGGGAACAAATGTATCATTCGACAAAGGATTAGTGATCGCGACACGCCCCTCAGCACAGGTCGTTGCACCATTTGACGGACGCGTGGTCTACGCAGGTGAATTCCGTGGCTATGGGAGGATCTTGATCATTGAACATTCTGGACGATATCATACATTATTAGCAGGTGTTGAAAGGATTGATGTGGCGGAAGGACAATGGGTTCTAGCAGGAGAACCGGTCGCCCAGATGGGAGATCGAAAGTTAGAACAAGAAGAAATATATTTCGAGCTGCGTCGAAGTGGCCAACCCATCAATCCAGCTCCCTGGATACTCGCAAATACAAAGATTTCAAATATCAATAAGGTGAACGGTTAATGCTCAGTCTCAAAAAAGTGCTTTTAACAACAGCTTTTGCTATTGCACTACCCACCAGCCTCGTAGCTGAAGCACCCGTTGATCCTCGGCGCGATACTTACCGGCAACTCGAACTTTTCGGCGATGTCTTTGAACGCATCAAAGCCAGCTACGTAGAAGAAGTCTCCGATGAGGAGCTGATTGAATCTGCCATTCACGGCATGCTTACCCGGCTTGACCCTCACTCGAGTTACCTGACACCTGATTCTTTCAAAGACATGCGAGTTCAAACCAGGGGAGAATTTGGCGGGCTTGGTATTGAAGTCACCATGGAAAATGGATTTGTGAAAGTTGTCTCTCCTATCGATGATACCCCCGCGTCAAAAGCAGGCATTGAAGCAGGAGATTTCATCACCCATCTCGATGGTGAAGCAGTTCTTGGCCTTACCCTGCAAGAAGCAGTTGAGAGAATGCGCGGTAAAGTAGGTAGTGAGCTTAAGATTACAATTAGCCGGGAGGGTGTAGACTCCTTTGACGTCACACTCGAGCGTGCCGTTATCAAAGTACGGTCTGTGCGCCACCGCATAGAAGATAATATTGGCTATGTCCGCGTTTCGTCCTTCAACGAACAAACAACACCCGGGCTAGAAAAATCAATCAAGGCAATCCAGGATGAGCTTGGAGATAAAATGATCGGCCTGGTTTTGGATTTACGCTTAAATCCTGGTGGCCTTCTAACCGAAGCGATTTCAGTATCGGATGCTTTCCTCGAGCAAGGAGAAATTGTCTCCACGCGTGGTCGCGACAATACAAATGCTCAACGTTTCAATGCGCGTTCTGGCGACTTGATTGATGGTAAGCCTTTAGTTGTATTAATTAATGGCGGCTCTGCTTCAGCATCTGAAATTGTTGCCGGAGCGCTTCAAGACCATAGACGAGCGATCATTATGGGCACCCAATCTTTTGGGAAAGGCTCAGTGCAAACTATTATGCCTCTTCGTGGAAACGGGGCAATGCGCCTAACAACAAGCCGTTATTACACCCCTTCAGGTCGATCAATTCAATCCGAGGGTATTGCACCGGATATCACCGTGGAGCAGGCAAAGATCGAAACCCTGGAAGCTAATAACCAACGTAGAGAAGCTGACCTTCGTGGGGCCTTAGAAAACAAGGGCGGCACCAATGGTGATAGTACCAATGGCGATGGAGAAAAGGCTGCAGAAGCGGCGAAACCTTTGGATTACCAACTCGATAGAGCTTTGGATTTAATTCAAGGTATCTCCCTCTACAATACAAGCAACGGTGCAAGTAACTAAGCAGCCTATCGGTCTAATATTTAACAGTTGAGATAGCTGTGAACTGGAACAAAATAGTCCTTATTGTTAGCTGGGTGGCGCTGATCTCTGTGATCGGCGCCGCGGCTGGCTACACTATTTATGGCCCCCATGTTCCGTTGCCATATATTTACACCTCAGAAGCTCATACCGAGACAGAAGAGCATCTGCCCACAAATGAAGACGGGGAGGAAGAAACTCATAGAGCCGAAAATTCCTCGGTAGACCATGAGGAACCAGAAATTTCTACTCCCCTCACTGATGAGCCTGCAGATCCGACCGAAGATCTCGTTACCAGTGAAGCTTCACTTGAATCCGCAGATCATACTCAAGTTGAAGAAGAACAACACGCTTCCAACGAACTTGAGGACGAGCATAGCAATGCTCAACAGCCGGATGAGTATGCTGACAACGAAACGACGGAGCACGAGACAGCATCAACAAAAGAACAGGAAAAACCAGCCCCCACTGCACAGAGCACAAATACTCCTGATCATAGCTCTGACTCCACGTCAGAAGATGTTCATGAACCTGTTAGCGACGGCCATAACGTCCCAGAAGTAGCTGCGTTACAACCGACCAAACCGATACATGAAGATGCTCTTAATACGGCACCGAGTTGGAAGCGGTACGGACAAAAACCACCCGAAGCAGATGGTCGTCCCAAAATTGCGATCGTTTTAACCGGTTTGGGGCTATCCCGTGCAGCAACAGAAGCTGCAATCAGACAGCTCCCCAAGACTATTACGCTATCCTTTACGCCTTATGCCCGAGATCTTGAGAGCTGGATTGCCTTGGCGAGATCTCACCACCACGAAGTTCTATTAGACCTTCCAATGGAACCGCTTACCTATCCATCCGATGACCCTGGGCCTCAGGCTTTGCTTACAGGTCGCCAGCCAGAGGGAAATATCAATAACCTTGCCTGGATTGCCAACAGAGGATCGGGCTTTGTTGGGATGACCGCCTATATGGGGGACCGCTTTGTCACCTCTGCACGTCAAATGAAACCCGTTATGGAATACTTCAAGGATCACGGGTTGCTCTTTCTTGATAATGGGAAAAACAAAGAAAGCCTCGCTGTCAGCTTAGGTGCTGAATACGGAGTTCCTGTTGTCGTAAATCAACGGGCCGTAGATGAGGCACAGCTAAGTAGGGGCGCTATTGACTCCCGCCTTGCCCAGGTCGAACGCATCGCATTGAAAAATGGCTTCGCAATCGCAACAGGGCGCCCTTACCCCGTAACACTTGAACGCATTGCGACCTGGATCCACGACATCGAAAGTAAGGGCTTCCAACTCGTCCCCCTTACTGCTGTTGCCGCAGCTCCAGGATCCCCCGATCAGCAACCAGATGCCCATGCCACAACAACCACGACAACAAATCATGATACAGAAGCAAAAGCTGACGAAGGTGAAAACAGTGGCCACGAATAAGACATTATCCGCTTCTGAAATTGATGACCTCCCCTACCGCCCTTGCGTTGGCATCATGCTATTGAATGAGCATGACAAAGTTTTTGTCGCACAACGGATCGATAACCCGGGGGATGCGTGGCAAATGCCTCAAGGAGGGATCGATCAGGGTGAAGAGCCCATCGAGGCCGCGTTGCGTGAACTAGAAGAAGAAACCGGTACCGCGAATGCCGAGCTTCTTGCTGAGACCCCTGACTGGCACACTTACGATTTACCGCGAGAACTCGTGCCCAAGATCTGGAAGGGCCGATATAGAGGACAGAAACAAAAATGGTTCGTCTTCCGTTTTAAGGGACAAGACAGCGAGATCAATATCGATACCGAAATTCCTGAATTCTCAGAATGGAGATGGGCCGATATGAGCACTCTCCCCGATCTTATTGTCCCTTTTAAACACGAACTCTACACCCGGCTTGTCAAAGAATTCTCTTATCTCATCAAGTAACCATCTACTTAAAATAAGATTCGGAAATATCCACCACTTCTACTGATAACAAGGCTTGACCTTCGAGTGAGGCTCTCTTTGCCTCGAGGACAGCAATACCCAGGTTTTTCTTCTGCTCAGCAGTTCGCCCCGGCAAGAGTTTTACCGTCGTATTCACATAATTCTGCTGTTCAGCGCCTGTTTTGAAATCAGCAAAGGGAATGGCCCTTACTTTAATAGCGGCTGTGTCAAACAAGCCAGAACCAGCTGTTGCCATAAACACATCATCTATCAATTTTGTAATGGAAATTTTACCTTCTAAAGGCGTGGCATATTCGATAATACAATGTGGCATCGGGTGGAATTCCTTAAGTATTTTGATTTCGGTTTCTCTATCGAGACTAAAAGGTACATCGGTAACGAAACAATAAAAAACTGATCTCTTTATAAAGTTAGTGCTGTTCGATACAGAAAATTATTTACTTCTGTTGTTTTTGCCACTTAAGTTCTCGATATTTAACCCCGGCCTTTTGTTTCCAATCTTTAATCGGCTCAAACTGTTGATTACGATAAAATTCGTAACCTGCTGTTGAAGAGTTGACGTAAAGTTCGTTTAAATCAAGCGTATCTCGCATGCGATTTAAAAGCTTTGATGCCAATCCAAGCCTTTGTGCTTTTTCGGCGATGAATAAAAGTAAAACTTGGTTCCCGGAAATTTCCAGATACCCAGAAATTTCATCATCTTCCTCTTGAATAATAAGTGCTTTTGATCCCGTGACTAGGCGCTTTAAAAGCTGACCCGTGGATAGATATTCTTCAAAATCACTCCAGCCCATATCATTAAAATCCCCCGCGATACTCCTCCCCGCTTCAGCAAGAACCATCTGAGACACACCAACGAGATCATCGTCACCGCACGGTCTCAATACCCTGCCATCCTCAAGAAACACCACGTCCATAAAAGGCATCACATGCTCTCATTAAATTATTTCTATAACTTTGAGTTATAAGGGATTATCTTTAACAATTAATAGTAGCGCATTATTGTAATTATAGGACTTGTTCAGCGACAATAACCTTGGCCGGTTGCGACAACCACCTTGGCCGGTGGATCTGATCATTAAAAAGGGCGTGCCCGTTTGATAATCAGATCCACCGGCCAAGGCTTAATTTGGTGTTAGTTACAAGCTGCTGTGAGTTGATAAATTAGGAACCTCTAGATGTAATTGGAGGAACCTGTTTGCCGTATAAATTTATCACAGATGAACAACTGAGACTTTACATGACAGATAGAAAAACTCATGGTCAACGAACCGCCGCTGCCCGCGCAGGGTTTAGCGAACGCACGGCCCGCCGATTTGACGTTGATGCGACTTTACCGTCACAACGCAATATAAAGCGAGGGCGAACAGTTTCTGATCCGCTTGAAGATATCTGGGATAAGGACATCCTTCCCATTTTGGATAAAGACAACTCGGTCAAACCCATTACTTTGTTGCGCCACATACAGAGCCTCTATCCGCTCCGTTTTCCCGATGACCGTGTCAAGCGCACGTTAGAGCGCCGAGTTCGGGGATGGCGGGCTCTGAATGGCCCTGAAAAGGATATCATTTTCAGGCAAACACCTGAGCCGGGTTACATGGGCCAATCAGATTTCACGGATGCAGCCGACTTAAGTATTACCATTGCAGGAGATCCTTTGGTGCATCGGCTCTATCATTTTGTTCTGGTATATAGCCGATGGGAACATGTTGGGGTCGTACTTGTCGGTGAGAGTTTTACAGCCCTTGCGGAGAACTTACAAAATGCGCTTTGGTCCTTGGGGGGCGCTCCTGAAAACCACCGGACCGACAGCCTGTCTGCGGCCTTTCGGAATTTGAGCGTTGAGGAAAAGGAGGACATTACCAAACGTTATTCTGCTTTTGTTGAGCACTACGGTATGGAGGCCAGTCGAAATAACAGAGGGGAATCACACGAGAACGGTGCCATTGAATCTCACCACGGTCACCTTAAGACTGCGATAAAGCAGGCCCTGATTTTGCGTGGCAGTAATGACTTTGACACTTTGGATGAGTATCGGCGATTTTTGGACGAGCTGATTGCTAGACGGAACAAACATCGTGACCAAGATATCCAAACAGAGTTGAAATCTCTCAAGGCGTTACCTCCTCGGCGAACAACAGATTACACTGAAGTCGTGTCGAGAGTTACCAAAACAAGTGGTTTTTTAGTTAAGCAGGTTTTTTATAGCGCCCCTTCTCGCCTAATTGGTCAACGCTTGCGTGTCCATATTTACGATAACCGGATAGAAGCCTATCTAGGCAGCACTCATGTCGTCAGCCATTCTCGTGAGCGGGGGCACGGCAAAGGCCCCCGCATTCATGTTATCAATTATCATCACGTCATTCATGCTCTCAAACGTAAACCTCAGGCACTCGCCAATTCTATTTATCGTGACAGTATTTTTCCAAGAACCGAGTACTCCCTGGCCTGGACATTGTTTCAGAAAAAGTTGTCCCGCAGAGATGCGTGTCGTCAGATGGTTGGGATACTTTTCCTTGCGCACGAAGAGGCTTGTGAGGCCGAAGTCGCGCACCTGATTTCGAGAGAAATCAATGCAGGAAGGCTACCTTGCGCAAAAAAACTTAAGCTGAATATCACAAAAAAGAACACGGATTTACCTCCTGATATTCCCGTGGTTCAACCTTCATTATCAGTCTTTGATACTCTGTTGGAGGATCGGGCATGACAAACATTGAAGTGGATCAGCACAAGCTGCCTCTTATGCTAACTGACTTACGATTACCCAGCTTTCACAAACACTGGCAAGATATCGCAATCCAATCCGACAAGGAGGGCTGGTCAGCAGCCAGGTTCCTTGCCGTTTTGGCCGAATATGAATTGGCCGAAAGGGACACGCGACGCATTCAACGCCATCTCAACGCATCAAACCTGCTGGGCGGAAAAACTCTGGCCACTTTTAACTTCAAGCGGCTGCCTAACGTGAAAAAGGCGCAGGTCGAAGCCTTGTCTGCCGGTGACTGGATTGACGCAAGAGCAAATCTGATTGCCATTGGAAATTCAGGGGGAGGAAAAACTCATCTCCTATGCGCCGTAGGTTATGCTCTTATAGAGGCTGGATACCGTGTGCTCTATACGCAAACCAGTGATCTGGTGCAAAAACTCCAGGCTGCCAGACGTGAACTTATGCTCGAAAACGCCCTCGCAAAACTCGATAAATTTGATCTCATCATTCTCGATGATATTACCTATGCACAAAGGGATATATCTGAAACATCCGTGCTCTTTGAATTGATCGCCAGACGATATGAGTACCGAAGTATTGCAATTGCTGCCAATCAACCTTTTAGCGGATGGGACAATATTTTTCAAGATAAGGCCATGACCGTTGCAGCAATCGATCGTCTTGTTCACCACTCAACCATTCTTGAGATGAATATCGACAGCTACAGACAATGGGAAGCCGCCCAAAATCTCAAAAAAATGTTGCGGAAAACCACAAACAAAAAGGTGAAAAATATGCCTGAAGCATCGTAAATAAACGTCAGATCACAGCCGCATCAAAAGCGGCCAAGGTGGTTGACGCAACCGGACAAAGTGGTTGACGCTCTACAAGGACTTAACATGAAACAAAATAAATTTATTCTGACAATTTCAATCATCATATTTCTATTTCAAAACAATGTAGCTGTCGCCGAAACCTTATCCACAAAAATTAAAAGCCAAAATATAGCACCGATCACGTCTCCCGTTTTGATCACGGTAAAAAGTTACCCACTCACAGAAACTAAGAACATTGAAACAAACAAGACTGTTGGACAACCAGTGATCACCACGACCAAGTTAGGAACAGTAAAAGTTGATATTGGTGATGAACAGGGAACTATGGAGATTAATGTCCTAAATAGTACCGTTAACGGGAAATCACAAAACATCAAATTTGGTATGCTTGCAAATATCCAAAAGAACGGGAAACTGTCAGATATCAGAGTAAATAACTATCCAGACAACGTAACAACTTCCTCCCAAAAGTCGGCAATTGATATCAGCTTCAAAAGCCTCATTTCGAGCCTTGAAGATCTTTCTCTTACCTACCCCGAACATGGTTTCACCAAGGACTATCAATCCAACATTAAAAGTCAAATGATGGGTCTCGACATCGCGTTTCAATACAGTACCGCTGGTTTATATGAATGGAAGGACAGAAAGGCACTGGCTCTTAATCTTGATGTTAAAATCGATGGAGCCGAGGTAAAAGGGACAGGAGAAGGCTATGTTCTTATTGATATAGAAAAGGGCGCAATTCTCTACGAAATACAGACTATGATTTTTTTTGTAGGAAAAAAATCAGATGTACTGATGGAGTTTCAAACTGAAAAAACTCTTGATGTAAGCACATGGCAATAGATCCTTCGGAATGATCTAAGCATTTAATATAAAATTATCAGAGAGAGTGCGTTGTATGAGGATCAAAGCAACGTTAATCTAGCCTCAAAATAAACGGCAACTCGTTATTCTAAAACATATGCCGAATACCGAGCTAACATGAGCAATAAAAAAATGTCCACAGAACAAGATCTAATCACCCGTAGTGGTTCTAAATGTGAGCTTTGTAGCTCCTCTGAAAACCTGACTGGCTTTGCAATCCCACCAAACTCGGATGGGAGTGCAGAACAATCCATTTTGATTTGCTCAACCTGTCATACGCAAATCAATAATCCTGAAGAAATCAATGTTAATCATTGGCGTTGCCTCAATGATAGTATGTGGAGCCAGGTTCATCCCGTTCAGGTAATGGCCTGGCGCATGCTTAATCAGTTGAGAAGCGAAGGTTGGGCACAGGATCTCCTGGATATGCTTTACCTTGATGATCAGACCATGGCCTGGGCGCAAGCAGGTCTTTCAGATCAGTCCGATGAGGATGGGGTTAGTAGACACCTTGATTCGAACGGTGTGGTGTTAGAGGCAGGCGATACCGTCACTCTAATCAAAGATCTTAACGTCAAAGGCGGCGGCTTCACGGCTAAGCGGGGCACTGCCGTGCGAGGCATATCCCTGGTACCTGATAATGCAGAACAGATTGAAGGCCGTGTCAGTGGGCAGCAAATCGTTATTCTGACCAAGTTTGTGAAAAAGTCTTAAGAGGCTTTCACACCCAACAATAAAAAGGGTCAAGAGAGAAAGTTGCTCTAGACCCTTTTTTCTTTCTGTTTATCCAGCTTTTGTTTTCCGCTTGCGGATCAGCATGTTCAAGTCCTCGACAAAGGCAGAAAACCCAACGCCGACATGACTATAAGACCGGAATCATCAAGTACTGTTACCTATGTGACAATACTCTGGTCATATAAATTAATTTATAGAAACGTATAAAAAAAAGCCCGGGCCAAAGTGGCACCGGGCTTTTTCATAATTCTTTAAACTGTCTGATTAACCGATGGCAGTAAGCCGGGCCTCAGACAACTCGATCTGTTTTCTTGCAGCGTCACGTCCAGCATCATCTTTAGCGTCAGAGTAATCCTCTTTCGCATCTTGAAGCTGCTGTTGAACTGTTGCTTTGTCTAGCTCGCTAACTGGCTGAGCAATTTCAGCGAGAACTGTGCAGCGTTCGGTGGTCACCTCAGCAAATCCGCCAGCAACGAAGATACGCTCACTAATCTCTTTACCAGAGTAGATTGCGATCACGCCGGGGCGCACTGTGGAGATCATCGGTGCGTGACGCGGCAGCACACCAAAGTCACCATCTTCACCAGGCACGACAACCATGTCGACACTCTGGGAAAGAAGAAGTTTCTCTGGTGATACGAGTTCGAATTCCACCTGTTGGTTGGCCATCAATCTCTTCCTGCTACCGGTCTTACGACAATTAAACTATTCACGAAACCTTAAGCGGCTTCAGCGGCCATTTTCTCAGCTTTGGCAACAACTTCACTAATGGTACCAACCATGTAGAAAGCTGCTTCTGGAAGGTGATCATATTCACCAGCAAGAATGCCTTTAAAACCGCCAATGGTATCTTCTAGGGCAACCTGAACACCAGGTGAGCCAGTGAAGACTTCAGCCACGTCAAACGGCTGTGACAAGAAGCGCTGGATCTTACGAGCGCGGGCAACTGTCATTTTATCTTCTTCGGAAAGCTCATCCATACCCAAAATCGCAATGATATCCTGCAGATCTTTATAAGACTGTAGAACACGCTGGATTTCACGGGCAACGGTGTAGTGCTCTTCACCGATCACTGATGGCTCAAGAATACGGCTGGTAGAATCCAGAGGATCCACAGCTGGGTAAATTCCAAGCTCAGCAATCTGACGAGACAGAACGGTTGTCGCATCCAAGTGAGAGAAGGTTGTTGCAGGTGCAGGGTCAGTCAAGTCATCCGCAGGAACATAAACGGCCTGAACGGAAGTGATTGAACCTTTCTTCGTAGAAGTAATACGCTCCTGCATGGCACCCATATCAGTACCAAGAGTTGGCTGATAACCAACCGCAGAAGGAATACGACCAAGAAGAGCTGAAATTTCAGAACCAGCCTGTGTGAAGCGGAAAATGTTATCCACGAAGAACAGAACGTCCTGACCTTCTTCATCACGGAAATACTCAGCCTGAGTAAGACCAGTCAAAGCAACACGAGCACGGGCTCCTGGAGGCTCATTCATCTGACCGTAAACAAGCGCACATTTACTGTCGCCGTCTAGGTTGATAACGCCACCTTCAATCATTTCGTGGTAAAGATCGTTACCCTCACGAGTACGCTCACCAACACCAGCAAACACAGAGTAACCACCGTGTGTTTTCGCGATGTTGTTGATCAATTCCATGATTGTCACGGTTTTACCAACACCAGCACCACCGAAGAGACCAATTTTACCACCCTTTGAATAAGGGCAGAGCAAATCAATAACCTTAATACCTGTTACCAGGATCTCAGCATCAGTTGCCTGTTCGTCAAAGTTAGGAGCAGCACGGTGAATTGGGAAAGCAGATTTGTTTCCAATTTCGCCACGCTCGTCAATTGGCTCACCAACAACGTTCATGATACGACCCAGAGTTTCTGGACCGACAGGAACTTTAATCGCATCGCCAGTATCAACAACTTCCTGACCGCGCATTAGGCCGTCTGTTGCATCCATAGCAATGGTACGAACAGTGTTTTCACCCAGGTGCTGGGCAACTTCAAGAACAAGGCGTTTGCCATCGTTCTGTAGTTCTAGAGCGCCCAAAATTTCAGGCAGAGCGCCTGTAAATTGAACGTCAACCACGGGTCCGAGGACCTGTGTGATCTTACCGATATTCTTATCAGCCATTTAGTGTCACTCCTTAGCCAGTGCGCTTGCCAGGGCTCTCAATAATTAGAGAGCCTCTTTGGCGGAGATAATTTCAATCAACTCGTTTGTGATGTTTGCTTGACGCGTTCTGTTATACTGAATCGACAGTCGATCAATCATCTCGCCAGCGTTACGTGTCGCACTGTCCATAGCGGACATACGAGCACCGTGCTCACTAGCGGCATTTTCAAGCATCGCTTTGAAGATCTGAATTGAAATGTTACGAGGCAACAAATCGCTCAAGATTTTCTCATCCGATGGTTCGTAATCGTAGATACTGCCATCAGCAAGGCCAGATGCATCCGCATCGCCCTCAGCTTCAAACGGGATCAACTGTTGAGCAGTCGGGATTTGAGCGATTACAGATTTGAACTTCGCATAGAAGATCGTGCAAACGTCAAATTCGCCAGCATCAAACATTCCCAACACGTGATCAGAGACTGTCGTTGCTTTATCAAAACCCAAACTAGGTTTTGCCACATCTTCAATCGTATCAACGATGCTGGATCCAAATTCCCGTCGTAACTGATCACGAGATTTACGACCGATGCAGTAGAACTTTACAGTTTTACCAGCCTTGATCAGCTCATGAGCTTTATTGCGTGCTTCT
This sequence comes from Kiloniella sp., assembly GCF_965205715.1. GTDB lineage: Bacteria > Pseudomonadota > Alphaproteobacteria > Kiloniellales > Kiloniellaceae > Kiloniella. The sequence continues at coordinate 26,886 of NZ_CBDBHW010000009.1, forward strand.
TTCACAATATTTGAGTTGAAGCCACCGCAAAGACCGCGATCGGCCGCAGCTACGATCAGTAAATGAACGTCATCTTTACCAGTTCCAGCGAGAAGAGGAGATGCTCCGGGCTGTTTACCTGCAGATACAGCAAGAGAACCTAACATCCGTTCCATACGCTCTGCGTATGGTCGGGATGCTTCAGCTTGTTCTTGTGCACGGCGCAGCTTAGCCGCAGCAACCATCTTCATGGCCGAAGTGATCTTTTGCGTTGACTTAACGCTAGAGATCCTAAGTTTCAGATCGTTTAAGTTTGCCATGTCGTTATTCGTTTCCCACAGCCATTAAACTCTGGACTGCCAATCCGTTATACAAAAGTCTTGGCAAAATTATCCATGAAGGATTTCAGCTTGCCTTCTGTATCAGCAGAAAGAGCTTTGTCTTTACGGATAGCTTCCAGAATGTCCTGGCCATTGCCACGAATTTCAGAAAGAAGTTTTTCTTCGAAGTGACCGATCGCTTTCACGTCAATCGCATCAAGATAACCCTTCACACCTGAATAAATAACAACAACCTGCTCTTCAACAGTCAGCGGCTTGTACTGTGGCTGCTTGAGGAGCTCGACCAAGCGAGAACCACGAGCCAACAGGCGCTGAGTTGCGGCATCGAGATCAGAAGCGAACTGAGAGAAAGCTTCCATTTCACGATACTGAGCGAGCTCAAGTTTAATACTACCAGCAACTTGCTTCATAGCCTTGATCTGCGCTGAAGAACCAACACGGGAAACCGATAGACCAACGTTAACAGCTGGACGGATACCTTTGTTGAAGAGGTTCGTTTCAAGGAAGATCTGACCATCCGTAATAGAAATCACGTTAGTCGGAATAAAGGCAGACACGTCACCGCCCTGAGTTTCGATCACAGGAAGAGCAGTCAAAGAGCCTGCACCGTGTTCGTCGTTCAATTTACATGAACGCTCAAGTAGACGGGAGTGAAGATAGAAAACGTCACCAGGATAAGCTTCACGTCCAGGAGGACGACGAAGAAGAAGAGACATCTGACGATAAGCAACAGCCTGCTTTGAAAGATCATCATAAACGATCACAGCGTGCATTGCATTGTCGCGGAAGTACTCACCCATGGCTGCGCCAGTGTATGGAGCAAGGAACTGAAGCGGTGCAGGATCAGAAGCAGTCGCAGCAATAACGATGGAATAATCCATGGCGCCATTGTCTTCGAGTGTCTTAACCAAACGAGCAACAGTGGAACGTTTCTGACCAACAGCTACGTAGATGCAGAAAAGCTTTTCGCTTTCGCTAGAAGCAGCATCGTTCGTTACTTTTTGGTTCAGGATCGTATCCAGAGCAATCGCAGTCTTACCTGTCTGACGGTCACCAATGATCAGCTCACGCTGGCCACGACCGATTGGAATAAGACTATCAATAGACTTAATACCAGTCTGCATTGGCTCATGAACAGACTTACGTGGAATAATGCCAGGGGCCTTTACTTCCACACGAGTAAGTTCAACATCCTTAAGAGGGCCTTTACCGTCAATTGGGTTACCAAGACCATCGACAACGCGACCGAGCAGGCCTTTACCTGCAGGTACGTCAACAATAGAGCCGGTACGTTTGACTGTATCGCCTTCTTTAACACCACGGTCATCACCAAAAAGAACGACACCAACGTTGTCGACCTCAAGGTTAAGGGCCATGCCCCGAATACCGTTAGCAAATTCCACCATCTCGCCAGCCTGAACATTGTCCAGACCATAAATGCGAGCCACACCATCACCCACAGAAAGAACCTGGCCTACTTCAGCCACATCAGCGTCAGCGCCGAAGTTTTCAATCTGGTTTTTGAGAATGGTAGAGATTTCAGCGGCGCGGATATCCATTACCCAACCCCTTTCATCATCAGTTCAAGTCTCTGAAGTTTTGTACGCAAGGAGCTATCAACCATGCGGCTACCAACCTGCACAATCATGCCCCCGATTAATGTTTCATCGACAGTTACGTCAACTTCAACAGAACCACCTACAGAAGCCTTAAGGGCATCTGCAATTGCTTTCTGTTGTGTCTTAGTTAATTCGTGTGCTGCTGTTACTTTAGCCCGAACTTCACCGCGGCGACGCGCCAGTTCCGCCAAATAAGCGTCTGCCATGTCTGCCAAAACAGCAAGACGACGATTTTCAGCAACAACCAATACAAAGTTACGTGTCACATCATTGACACCCGCTTTGTCGAGTATTGCAGAAAACGCAGTTACCTGCTGGTTGCGTGTGTAGAGCGGAGAGCTGAGCAAATCCTGAAGTTCAGAGCTACCTGAAACGAGTTGTTTCAAGCCAGCCAAATCTTCAGCCACTGCATCCAATGCAGATTTTTCCTCGGCAATTCCCAGCAACGCTAACGCATAGCGTCCTGCCAAGCCATTCAAGCTAGTGTTTTCGCCTGCCAAGCCGATTGCCCCCAAGATAAACCAGAAACTGACCCTGCCCGAACAGGTCGCATTTCAGTGAAGCCGAAATTCTTTCGATAGGAAAAGTACAATCAGTACTAATCATCAGGCGCGGGTTTGGTATCACAGACATAACAGGGTTTCAAGCGAGTCAGATGAAAGATTCGAGCTTTTATTACACTCTTTTTCGCAACTGCACTCTGCCAAAGCTTCGTCAAACACTTGGAAGTCCCTGTTTATCCTTAAAAATAACCAGTTAAGATTCTGTTTTCAGGCCAACTTTGACGTAAAAAAAAACTTTTCCAATATGAAATTTCCGTAAGAAGTTCTCTTCAGAATCAGAAAACTGGAAATATTGATAGAGCCATGCATCCCTATAAAAAGGAATATGGATCTATATCGACCACAACCTTGATTCTGGATGAAGGCTTTATGCGACCAAGCCACTCTTTGGCGATACCTTGAGGCGCGATCGACCGTTTGGACATTATAAGGAATCGGCGTCGAAATTTTCCACGCAATAAAGCAAGCGGTGCTGGGGCAGGTCCAAGAATTTGAGCGCCTTCTATTTGCGGGATAGCACGCGCAAGACTGGCACAGAAATTATCCAGCTCTGATTCGTCGGGGCCAGAAATGATGACAGCTGCCAAGCGACCAAATGGCGGTAAGTGCCCTCTTGCCCTTGTTTCAGCTTCAAGTTCGAGGAATTTATCCCGATCTCCAGCCTTGAGAGATTGCATCACCGGATGGTTGGGATCTGATGTCTGGAGCAGAACCCGCCCCTTACGCTCCGCGCGCCCTGCCCGACCAGCAACCTGGTGAAGAAGCTGGAAAGTTCTCTCTGCAGCCCTCAGATCACCGCCGAACAAACCAAGGTCAGCATCAACCACACCGACTAATGTCAAATAGGGAAAGTGATACCCTTTGGCGACAACCTGTGTACCCACCAACAGATTGACATCCCGATTCTGTATCCGCTCGACCATTTCTCTGGTTGCTGCTGGCGACGTGAGTGTATCACTGGCCATCAAGGCAACATTAGCTTCTGGAAATAACTTTGTCGCTTCTTCTACAATCCTTTCCACACCGGGGCCACAGGCAACCAACGTATCTTCTGCTGCGCATGAAGGACATGTTTCAGGTAAGGCCGCACTAAACCCACAATGATGACATTGTAGTCTTGTAAATCGGCGATGTTCGACCAACCAGGCAGTACAATGCGGACATTGCATCCGGTGTCCACAGGTTCGACAAAGCGTCAGTGGCGCATACCCCCTCCTATTAAGAAAGAGCATGGCCTGTTCACCAGCCTCCAGAGTCTGTCGGATCGCCCCACGAAGTGCTTGCGACAACCAACCTGGCCCCGTGTTCAATCGTTCTGGCTTATCAAATCGCAAATCAATCAGTTCGATATCCGGCATGCCAGCACCACCATGCCGCCCCGGAAGGATGAGGCGGTCATAACGGCCATTCTGTACATTAACCATGGTCTCAAGTGCCGGAGTAGCCGAAGCCAGGACAACAGGACATGAACAACATTTAGCCCGAACCACAGCCATATCGCGTGCATGGTAATAGACCCCGTCTTCTTGCTTGAAGGAACCCTCGTGTTCTTCATCAACAATAATGAGACCCAGATTTTCGTAGGGTAATATAAGAGCCGAACGCGCGCCCACCACGACCGGGGCCTTCCCCTCGGATACAGCGCGCCAGGTTTTACGCCTAAGAGCAGGTGACAGTTCGGAATGCCATTCTGCTGGCGCAACGCCGAATCGCTGTTCAAAACGATCCAGCCACTGACTGGAGAGGGCAATCTCGGGTAGGAGAACAAGAACCTGCCGCCCCTCTTTTATCGCGGCTTCAACAGCCTCGAAATACACTTCCGTTTTACCTGATCCAGTGACCCCATCTAAGAGAACAGTAGAAAACGTGTGTTCACGCACCCGCTTCATCAGATCATCGGCAGCGTCTCTTTGTCCTTCTGACAGTACTGGACCTTCAACTTTAAAGTCCGGTATCGGGAAAGAGAAATCCGGAACATCATAATAACTTTCTACGAATCCCGCCTGCTCTAACCCCTTAATAACAGAACCAGAGACACCAGCTTCCTTTGCCAGATCGCCAATGGCCCATCCGCCACTGTCACGTACAACATCGATGACCCGCTTTCTCGCAGCCGTAATTCTTAAGGCACTATCGACCTCCCCCCCCTCGACGAAACGCACGAGCTTTTGTCCGACAATCGTCTCCAAAGCCTGAGGTACCGACAAAGCCATTTTCAGAACAGAGCCCTGGGGAGAAAGGGTGTAGGTGGAAACCCACTCGATAAATTTTCGTAATTCAGCCTTAAGAGGGAGCGCTTCAGAGACGCTTACTATTTCCTTTAACTTTTTAAGGGGAACATCCTCATTGGCAGCACCATCCCAGACAACGCCGGGAAGAATCCGGCGTCCAACAGGCACCTGCACAATTTGTCCCGGCTCAAGATTGATCTGTTTACCGTCCGGACCATAGGGCAATATGTAATCATAAGGGCGATCAATAGGTAGTATAACCTGCACTCGACAACGAAGCGGCTTTTCTATGCTCTGATCAAACAACGTCAGATCGCTGCCACTTTCAAACACGAATCGTTACCCTCATATCCATAAAACTTGCTAAGCCTGTTGATTGTTTCTGCCAAGACTAGGCGAGACAAGAAAGAAAAACATCTATTTCTCGTTTGAACGCGAAAATCCTCCCCTTATTCTAATTTACGACTTTATTTACAACGGAACTCTGGACCTCTGGCGGTGAGACGCTATCTTGGGGCAGACATATTTTCTGCAAACCATGACGGCCAGTCCTTTGGCCTCACCGGGCAGAACCAGATTTATAACGAGGTTATTGATGGAATTTTTTATCGACACTGCGGATATTAATGAAATTCGCGAACTAGCAGCCACCGGTCTTGTAGACGGCGTAACAACCAACCCGTCTTTAATTGCAAAAAGTGGTCGTCAGTTCATCGAAGTGATCAAAGAAATTTCCGAAATCATTTCCGGTCCAATCAGTGCAGAAGTTACCTCTCTTGAGTACGAAGGCATGGTTGCCGAAGGACGTAAACTTGCAGCACTGGCAGACAACATTGTTGTTAAACTTCCGCTTACGCCAGACGGACTGAAAGCTTGTAAGACTTTCTCTGATGAAGGCATCTCTACTAATGTGACGCTTTGCTTCTCTGCAGCTCAGGCTCTTCTGGCCGCAAAAGCCGGCGCAACATATGTCTCACCCTTTATTGGACGCCTTGATGATCTAGCCCAAGATGGCTTGACCCTGATCTCAGATATTGTGGAAATTTATAACGCTTATCCTGATCTGAGCACCAAAGTACTGGTGGCATCAACACGCAGCCCACTGCACATTGTTGAATCCGCAAAAATGGGCGCAGATACGGCTACAATCCCACCAGCAGTACTTCGTGCTATGTTTAAGCATCCTCTGACAGATAAAGGCCTGGATGCTTTTATGGCTGATTGGGAAAAAGCGGGTCAGACAATACTTTAAGCGCTAACGCTAGGAACAAGATATGAGCAGCCCTTCTCAGGATGTTGAGACGGCTCCGGAAAAAGAGCCCCTCATCACTGCGCGTCATGTAGAAAAATTTCTACGTCAGCACGCGGATTTTCTGGTGCAGAATCCACAGATCATTGATTCTCTTGAAATACCCGGAAAAACAGAAGGGCGCGGTCTTGCTGATCTCCAGCAATATATGATCGAAAAACTCCGCACCAAGCTAGATCAGGTAACAAGAGAACGTGACCTCGTTATTTCACGAAGTCACCACAACAAGCTGACCCAAGACAGAACGCACCGCGCCGTCAAAGCGTTGATTTCAGCAAAAAACTTTGAGCACCTTATCGACATCATAAGCACAGAACTCCCCATAATCATGGGGATGGATGCCATTGCTATTGGGGTCGAACAACCTGGTGAGGCTGACGTTGCAGCCCCCGTTGAAGGTATCTCCTGCCTGTTACCAGGTATGGTCGATGGCCTTATCGGCGGAGGACAGCCCGCGATTCTTAGAGACCATATCGAAGGTGACGTCTGCCTCTATGGTACTATGGCCCCTTTGATTCAATCAGATGCCTTGATCCGCCTACATATCTCATCCACAACCCCCCCAGCCATGTTGGCTTTTGGATCTCAGCGAGACGATCAGTTTGAACCCGGCCAGGGAACTGAGCTCATTCGTTTTATCGGCTCAGTGGTCGAAAATACGATCCGGACATGGTTAAAACTCCCGGAATAAAGAGGGGCAGCCACATAAAGAAGCCAGAGCAAATCGATCTTTCCCCAATTGCTTGGAAAAACGATGTCCAACAAGCCGTTGAAGGCTGGTTGAAGTGGCATGCAACGGAAAAACGCTCATCCGATAAAACACTCGAAGCCTATGGTCACGACATCCGTAGTTTCCTGCGCTTCCTTGCTGATCACAGCGGAGAACTCTCCTCTCTATCAACGCTAAACGACCTTCAAACACGCGATTTTAGATCCTGGCTGGCAGCACGCTCGGCGCGTGAACTCAGCAAAGCGTCAACGGCACGATCACTTTCTGCCGTTCGGGGCTTCTTCAAATGGCTCAATCGGCGTGAACTCATTAATAATCACGCACTGGATATTTTGAGGACACCCAAACGCCCGCAAACCGTTCCTAAAGCCCTAACAAAAGAAGAGGCCAAGCAGGTTATGCACGAAAGTACCCATCTCCACGATGATAGCTGGGTAGGACTACGTGATCAGGCCATATTCCTTTTACTCTACGGCTGCGGGTTACGCATTTCAGAAGCTCTCTCTCTCAACCAATGCGAAGCGCCAACACATAAACAACAGACACTTCGCATTACAGGTAAGGGAAAGAAAGAACGTCTGGTCCCCATTTTACCCGTCGTTTGCGAAGCCATCGATAAATATCGAGCCGCCTGCCCTTTTTCTCGCAATCCAGACGAGGCTCTTTTCCTTGGCGTAAAAGGAAAACGCCTCTCGGCGCGGATTATTCAGCTGCAAACTCAAAAGCTGCGCGGGCTACTCGGACTTCCTGATACAGCGACCCCGCATGCGCTACGCCACAGTTTTGCGACACATCTGCTCGCCAACGGAGGCGATCTTCGCGCTATTCAAGAGTTACTGGGTCACTCATCGCTATCCACGACCCAACGCTACACTGATGTTGATGCGGACGAGCTGTTAAAGGTGTACGACAAGGCTCACCCAAGCGCGTTAAAAAGCTAATCCGTTCCTTTGGACAGAGGCTCGCTTTGACCAAGCTTATGTATAAACATCGGCCCCAATAGAACACCGATCCCCATTGTTGAAAAAGCCGCCGCCCAAGCCAGGGTATTTTCAGAGCCGCCAAATAGATCGAGCACCGCTCCAAAGACGATTGGCGATAGAGAGCCAGCAGCAAATCCGGCCAAAGACTGAAGCGCCATAGTCGCGCCTTTGCGTTTCGGGTCCGAGTTGGCGACGATACCCGATGTCAAAGAAGACGAGTCTGCTGTTGTTGTGATCCCGTAAAGGGTGAAGCCTGCGATCACGACAACAAAAGGAAGGCTGGCAGAAAAGCCTATTGCAAAGCTTAATACCGCTGACAGGACCATCACAAAGGTCAGCAGCTTTCTACGGCCAAAGCGAACAGAGAACTCATTACCGATAACGCTTGCCGGCAATCCCAATAAAAAGACCCAGGACGCAATTTGAGTTGGGCTCCAGCCAAAGCTATCGACAGGCTGCAAAGATAGAGAAAAAACCAGGAACACGACCAGCCATGCCCTGAAGGCAAAAAGCTCCCAAAGGTGAGCCGCATAGGCAAAGATGTATCCCAGAGCGGGACGGTTGGCGATAACGGGGCGAAAATCTATGAGCTCGTTAAGAGGGATATGGTGTTCAGGTTTATGACCTTTTGAGACAAAAAGTAAAACCACGCCCCAGGCAAAAAAACTACCAATACCAGCAACAAGAAATGACCACTGCCAACCCCAAATGCTCCAGACTTCTCCGGCAACAAAAACGGATACTCCAGTACCAATGGCAAAATGCGCCGTATAATAAGCAACTGCTCGGCTTTGTTGTTTCTTTTCGCTCACCAGATCGGTTAGAAGTTTTAGCCCCACCATATAGGTTCCAGCCAAACTGACCCCCGCAAAGAGCCGGAAGACCATCGCTGTCCAAAACCCCTCAGCCAGCAACGCAAAGCCAAGGGCAGCAAAACCACCGAGCGCCATAGAGTAGAGATAAATACGTCGCGCATCTTCTCTATCGGTAAGCGCAACAAGCAAAGGCACCGCCGCGGCATAACCGCCGTAATAGATCCCACTGATCCATCCAATCTCAGTGTTGCTCAGCAGCCATTTTTCCTGAAAGAGAATGATAAGGGCCGAAAAGGTTGCGTTATCGAGCATGCCCAAAACTTGTGAGAGACACATCACAGCGATCAAAGACGTCGCTTTTTTTGTTGTACTACCGTCAAGCATTGCAATCCAACAAACTACCACTCCGTATATAAAGTCAGTCTGACAAGACCTCTACCGCTTTCTCAGAAAAGGGCCAGTTGTCATTGTCCCAGAAGCGCCTGTTTCTAACACCTTCAATATCACCATAATTTCCCGAAACCTTGAGATACAACTTTGGAATAAAACGAAAACTTTGGTTATCTGACACAACCTTCCCATCAGCCATTTCCATAGAACCTTCTTTACGAATATGCACAGCTGAATAAATGCAGCCGCCAAGATCAACCTCGTCAGCCTTTTCGATAAAATAGGTTGCGGTAGTTTTTACCTTCCGTGATGGCGTGGCAGGGTTATATCTGACACTTTCAAATATATGTTCTGTTCCTACTTTGAATTGTAGCAACTCACTCATATCTGTTAACGGCTCTTCATATTGAATAACATTCCCATCACGCCAATGTTTATGCGTAAACAGTCCCGCATAAGTAACAGAGGTCCTGTCAGGAAAAATGCCATTAATATAGTTATTCCCAATGAGGGGACCCGATAACCTACGGTATCGTTTATAAAGGACACCAACTCGCGCAGGTGTCGTAAAGATTATCCCCTGATCAAGATCTGCTGCAGTTGGGCATGAAGAGAAAAACCCCTCTGCCTTAACAGTCGTAACGTTAATCAGCATCCCAACTGCAAACACCAGAAAAGTTGCTTTTTTCATTTCCCCCCCATGCCCCAAAAGGTCTTTTTATTTATCGTATTCTATTAAGACTGCCGAATATGGAAAGCACTCATTTATGCTATAATTTTACATGCATATATTGGCAAAATAAAAAAGGGGCAGCAAAAAGCTACCCCTCAATCTTAAATCCGATGAACTGATCGGATTACATGTGGATTGCGCGCTTATCGACAGCCAGAGCAGCCTCTTTAACCGCTTCACTCAAACCTGGGTGTGAGTGACAGGTACGGGCGATATCTTCGGCTGATCCACCGAATTCCATCACGGCGACGGCCTCTGAGAGTAACTCACCAGCCACAGGACCAATGATGTGAACCCCAAGCACCTTGTCGGTGGCCGCATCAGAGAGGATTTTTACCTGCCCATCAGATTCACCCATGCAACGTGCACGGCTATTGGCGCTGAAGGGGAATTTACCCACATTGTAAGCGACACCTGCTTCTTTCAAAGCTTCTTCGCTTTTACCAACGCTGGCAATTTCAGGATGGGTATAGATAACACCTGGGATCAAGGCATAGTTTACATGGCCATGTTGACCTGCCAATGTTTCTACACAGGCAACGCCATCTTCTTCGGCCTTGTGAGCCAACATAGGGCCAGGCACGCAATCACCAATGGCATAGATACCATCTACGGATGTTTTAAAGTTACCGTCTACCTGGATGATGCCGCGCTCCATAGTAACGCAGAGCTCTTCAAGGCCAAGACCTGATGTGTACGCACGGCGCCCAATAGCAACAAGGACGGTATCCACTTCAAGTTCTTCAACCTTACCTTTTTTCACGGATTCCATGGTCAGCTTGACCTTGCCAGCCGCTTTGTCAGCGCCCGTTACCTTCATGCCAAGTTTGAATTTGAGGCCCTGTTTGCTCAGAACGCTCTTGGCAAGTTTGCCAGTCTCTTCATCTATACCAGGGAGGACTTTATCGAGAAATTCAACGACAGTTACCTTTGCACCAAGACGTGACCAGACGGAGCCAAGCTCGAGCCCAATAACCCCAGCACCAATCACAACCATGCTTTCCGGGACTTTCTTCAACGAAAGTGCGCCAGTTGAGGTTACGATTTGATCTTCATCCGTTTTAATACCAGGAAGCGGCGTAGATTCGGAACCTGTAGCAATCAGGATATTCTTGGTCTTGAGCGTCTGTTCGCCATCCTCGCTTTTAACCGCTACTTCTCCAGCTTTTGGAATAGAGCCCCAGCCCTTGATGTAATCAACCTTGTTTTTCTTTAGAAGAAACTCAACGCCTTTGGTCAGATCATCGACAACCTTGTCTTTGCGACCCAACATCGTTTCCAGATCTAGCTCAATGCTGGCTTTAATACCATGCTCGGCAAAATGGTTTTGAGCGTCTACATACTTTTCGGATGAGTTCAGCAACGCCTTTGACGGCATACACCCAACATTCAAGCAGGTACCACCCAAGGCGCCTCGGCCTTCAACACATGCCGTTTTAAGCCCCAATTGTGCTGCGCGAATTGCCGCAACATACCCACCCGGGCCACCACCAATAATGACCAGATCGTAGAGAGCTTCACTCATTTTACTATGGATCCTTTCAGTGTCCTGGGGATTCTCCCCCATAACCATGACGCACAGAGATTGCGACAGGTCGGCTATAAGCTATTTGATTTCGATAATCTGGATAGCATAGGAAACCTGATGCACATAGCCTTGAAGCAATAAAAACTACAGAAAACTTCACTGGTAAGTTCAAGACTATGATGACTCTGCTATCGACGCAGATATAAAAACATTCACAAACGGGGCGAGATTAGCTAATATTCCGATAGCAATCAAATATTTCTTATCGGAAACTTGTTGTGATTTTTTGAGCGGCTATTAAGAAGTATAAAAACAAATATAAAAATCAGGGGATTGGGGCAAGGCATGGCAAAGAAAGATACACATAAAATTATAGAGCCTAAAGCCACCATATCAGGGGCCGAGCAAACCCTGGAACCCTTGAAATTAGGGACCAGACTCCGTGATGTACGCAAAAGAAGAAACTGGACCCTGGAAGAAGCATCCAAAAGAACCGGACTCGCCCGTTCAACACTGTCTAAAATCGAAAACGACCAGATGTCGCCAACATTTGAAGTCGTTCAAAAGCTGGTTGCCGGGCTAGAGATCGACATTCCCCAACTCTTTACCAAAGGGGACACTCAGAAAAATGTTGGTCGGAAAACGATAACCCGCAAAGGTGAGGGAAAGCCTCACCCCACGGCCACATATGAGCACGAACTGCTCTGCACTGAAATCATCAACAAAAGGATGATTCCCTTTAAGAGCACCATTCACGCACGCTCCATGGCCGATTTTGGAGAACTCGTGCGCCATAATGGGGAAGAGTTCCTCTTTGTGTTAGAGGGCCAGCTCACTTTCTATACCGAGTTCTATGAACCCATAACTCTGAATGAAGGTGATAGCCTCTATTATGATAGTGGAATGGGTCACGCCTGCATATCAACCAGTGAAAAAGATGCCGTCATCATCTGGGTTTCGACGCCACACCCTTATTAAGATACTGATACTTAAATAATTTTAGTACAATCACAGCCCCATCACATAATTTTTATTACAAGAACACAGATTCCCGCATTGCGGAAATGTTTCCAATAGGATAAAACGACCAAAATTAGAAATCGAAAAACGATTTTATAAAAGCAGCTCCCAGCAGAGTAACTAGTGGCACTTCTCCGCTTTGTTGAGTAGATTTAGGATTTCAAATAGAGCATAGATTGATTATCTGGAATGGATGATTGTCTAATTTTGAGTTTGAAGTATTCGGTATCCTTGATGCCTCTGGCTCGCTTACGGATCATTCCTATACTGACATTACCAGCCTCTATCCTGGCGCTTGTGAGCTTGTGTTTGGCGTAGTTGCAGATGCCCACACAATGTTTCCGTAGGGATTTCGCGAACTTTTTTAGATAGAGCATCTGTGACTGATCTGCTATCAGGCACCAACGTTCCAGTTGCTCCGCCATCGCCTCAAATGAAGCGGCACTCCACAGCAGCTGAAGCTGTTCTTTCAAGACGTAAAGTGCATTCAGGTTGCTATTGCTCTCCAGCAACCTTTGCAGCTTGTCACTTTGTTTTTCACTCAACTTATCCGCATTTTTGAGCAACAGATAATGCGTCCCTTTCATCAACTCTTTACCACTTGGATCGGCCTTTCTGAACTCAAGTCGACGCTGATTATGGATAGCTTTGCTGTAGTTTTTCATGACGTGGAAACGGTCAAATACTATGTCGGCCAACGGCAAGGACTCTCTGACAGCCTTTTGGTAGGCAGGCCCCATATCCATCGCTACGGCCTTTATTTTGCAGGCTGTATCTGGTTGCAGTTGTTTCAAAAACCTTGAAAAAACCTCGGCAGTTCGGCCTGCTTCAACCCAGATCAGATGACCGCCAACCATATCGTAGACCACCGTCATGTAGTCATGACCTTTCGCCCGGGCAACTTCATCTACACCAATATATTCCAAGCCAGTTAGATCTGCAGGATCAAGCGTAGGGAGAGTTTCAATAAGGTATGCCCTGTCGATATTCTTGACCGTTTCCCATCGTATATCCAAATGTCTGGAAACCGCTTGAATAGACATATGCCGACATAATCCACTGATCAGTCGGCAAAATCGGTGAGTGAAACGGCACCCTTTATCAACAAAATCACACCCCTCAATGCGGCGTTCGCCCTTGTTAATATAAACCTGCGCCAGCTCAATCTCGACCACACAAGGATACCCAAAAAGGGGGATGTCGTTTACTTGTCGGCGGACATGCTGGTTGATGCTTCCCTTCTGGCCTGTAGCAGGGTCTATAGCCCTCCTACGCGCGTCTCGGCTGCAGTGAATGACAATCTTAACACCGCCGTCATCCAGTTTAATTTCATTTACACGTTGCCCTTTGAGGCCTAAAATATGCTGCGAGATGTTGATTGTCATATACCTGCTCTATGTAAAGTTATCAGAAACCATACATATCAACAGGTTACTTGGCGGTCGGCATCTTTTTCTACTCAACAAAGCGGAGAAGAGCCTAACTAGTATCAACGCATTGTATGTGTGCCGTTCCAGCAAACTGCATACATCAAACAGCTTCGCTCGTCTTAAGAACAAGCGAACTAGGGGATAGCTATGGAAGCTTTAGAACTACTCACCAATTTTATAAATGATATAAACGGTATTGTTTGGGGTGCGCCGATGCTTGCGCTCATCCTGTTAACAGGCCTTTTCCTCCAAGTCGGTTTGACTTTCCTCCCTATTCGGAAAATCAGCTACGGCTTTTCACTTCTTTGGAAAGGAAGAGAAAAAACAGGTGATGCGGGGGAAATCAGCCCTTTCAACGCCCTAATGACATCTCTGTCAGCGACAATCGGAACAGGAAACATCGCCGGTGTTGCTACAGCAATTTTCATCGGTGGCCCAGGCGCACTCTTTTGGATGTGGTGTACAGCCTTGGTCGGTATGGCCACGAAGTATGCCGAAGCTGTTCTTGCTGTAAAATACCGCGAGACAGATGAAAACGGCGACCACGTTGGTGGCCCAATGTACTACATCAAAAACGGCCTTGGCAAAGGCTGGTACTGGCTCGCACCTGCCTTTGCCATCTTTGGTTCCATCGCAGGCTTTGGTATTGGTAACATGGTTCAGTCCAATTCAATTGCCGCTGCCATTAACACATCTTTTGGTGTGCCGGATTATGTAACGGGCGGAATTCTCTTTGTCTTGACGGCTGCTGTTATTCTTGGCGGTATCAAACGCATTGGTTCCGTTGCAGGTAAACTGGTTCCAGCCATGGCAATTATCTACATCGCCTGTGGATTAATTGTCCTCTTTATCAATGCAGCAGAAATTCCTGCCGCTCTGAGCCTCATCTTCACACACGCCTTCACACCAGTTGCTGGTGCAGGTGGATTTGCCGGTGCTACCGTTTGGATGGCGATCCGCTTTGGTGTTGCCCGTGGCGTCTTCTCCAACGAAGCCGGTTTGGGTAGTGCTCCTATTGCCCACGCAGCAGCGACAACAAATGATCCCGTTCGTCAGGGTAGCATTGCGATGCTCGGTACCTTTATCGATACCATCATCGTTTGCTCCATCACAGGCCTTGCCATCATTACAAGTGGTGCCTGGACCAGTGGAGAGAACGGTGCAAGCTTGACGTCTCTTGCTTTTGAAACCGCCCTTCCTGGTGTTGGTAACTATATGATCGCCATCGTGCTTTCGATTTTTGCTTTCACAACCATTCTTGGTTGGAGCTTCTACGGCGAGAAATGCATTGGCTTCCTGTTTGGCACAAAAGCAATTTGGCCGTTCAGAATCGTTTGGTGTATTGCTGTATTTATCGGTGCATTCTTGAAAATCGACTTTGTTTGGCTCTTGTCTGATACGCTTAACGCGATGATGGCACTGCCAAATCTGATTGCACTTCTACTGCTTAGCCCTGTGGTCTTCAAACTGACCAAAGAGTACTTCAAAGATAGAGATGCAGAAGAAAAAGATGCGGGATCACAAAATTCCGGCGTTTAAATTTTAAGGCCTAAGGGCAGGGCATTCATTGACTCCCTGTAATACTCAGCCCTTTTAACAAGCCTACTCCTCACCTTTTCTCGGGTGAGTACTTAGCCTCTGATATCTCCTCCGTTATCAGAGGCTTTTTTTATTCTTTAGCCTCATCTAACTCAACATCCTTCCCCGCCGGGAGGTGGATAACGAAGCCAGAACATTCCTCGTCAGCATAGGGCTTTACCCGGCTAACCATTTCTTTTTTTAAGAGCTCTACCAAATGTTTGCCGACGGGTCGGAACAAAGTTTCGCCATTCCCGGGAACTGGTGGGTCCAGGCGAATAAGCACCGACCGTATGCTGCGCCGACGGCGTTGTCTTTCGATCATTTGCCGGATTGATTCAAGCGAGTGCCTGAGGTCCAACCCCGTGAGATCCAGCTCAAAATCCGCATGACCACTACGATCGATCAGATCATTAAAATTCAGTGACGCATCATCCATACTCGAACCCCATCCTAACCCCATACGAAGTAAATCCTTCGCTCATGGGATGCCATCTTATCCGGAAAACGTGACAACACCAAGTCGAAGCACAGGCCTTGTCCACCAAAGAAAAAGGGAGGCCAAAGCCTCCCTTTTATTACAGTGCCTTACATACTCAATAAGAGCCGCTGAGGATCTTCCATACATTCTTTTACGCGAACCAGGAAGGTGACCGCTTCGCGACCATCAATGAGGCGATGATCATAACTCAGTGCCGTATACATCATTGGCCGAACAACAACTTGGCCGTTCACCGCAACAGGACGCTCTTCAATCTTATGCAGGCCAAGAATACCGCCTTGAGGCATGTTCAGGATTGGCGTTGAAAGCAGGGATCCGAAAACACCACCGTTGGTAATCGTAAAGCTGCCATTGGTCATGTCATCCATGCCAAGCTTGCCATCGCGGCCCTTTTTGGCCAAATCACCAAGACTGCCTTCAATTTCAGCAAAGCTCTTCTGATCACAATCTCGAATAATTGGAACCATTAAACCGGAAGGCGTTGAAACCGCCATGCCAATATCAAAGAAGTTATTATAAACAATATCATCTCCGTCAATGCGGGCATTAACAGCTGGAACGTCTTGCATTGCCTGAACAACAGCTTTGGCAAAGAAACAGTTAAAACCAAGGCGAACGCCGTGCTTCTTCTCAAAAGCTTCTTTGTATTGCTTGCGCACTGCCATCACAGCAGACATATCAATTTCATTGAAAGTCGTCAGCATGGCCGCAGTATTTTGAGCTTCCTTGAGACGGCGAGAGATGGTTTTACGCATCTTCGACATTTTCTCACGGGTTTCTCTCGCTGTTGCGGGAGCAGCTTTTGCAGATACGGCTGCCGGTGCTGGTGCAGAAACAGGAGCAACTGGCGCCGGAGCGGCGGGTGGGTTTTTCAGATGCTCGAGAACATCGCCCTTGGTAAGGGCGCCATCTTTACCAGTCCCTTTAATCTGATGGGGATTAAGATCATTTTCAGCAATGAGTTTTCCAACTGCAGGGGGGAGTGTCATTGCCGCAGAAGCCGTACTTGTTTCGAGGAATGAAACAAGATCGGCTGGAGTAACTTTCCCACCAGCGCCCGAACCTGAAATCTGTGACGGATCCAAACCGGCACCATTAACCGCAGCTGCCTCTTTCGGAGCTGCAGGTGCAGATACAGCCGGGGTTGATGAAGCAGCGGCTGCTGCAGGAGCAGCTGTCGCGCCGCCTCCTCCAGGTGTGATCACGCCCAATATTGCGCCAACGCCAACGTCAGAATCAGCCTCTGCGTTTATAGCTGTCAACACGCCAGCGACAGGAGCGTTTACTTCCAAAGTCACCTTGTCTGTTTCCAACTCACAAATTGCTTCGTCCTGAGCAACAGCATCCCCGACTGATTTCATCCACTGCGCAACCGTGGCTTCGGTCACTGACTCTCCCAAAACGGGTACAGGGATCTCAACCGGATCCCCTGATGCTTGAACTGCACTCGGAGTTGCCGCGGCGGCGGCCTCTTCTTTTACAGGTGCTGCAGGTGCTGCAGGCTCGTGTACAGGTGCAGTAGAAATTTCACCTTCTCCGATCGAGCCCAAAACAGCGCCGACTTCTACATCGTCACCCTCTTGAACAAATATTCCAGAGAGTACACCTGCAACAGAGGCATTTACTTCGAGCGTAACTTTATCGGTCTCTAGCTCAACGATAGCTTCGTCCATAGCAACTGCTTCGCCTGGCTGTTTGAGCCATTTAGCGATAGTTGCTTCTGTGACAGATTCCCCAAGTGCCGGAACTACAATTTCGGTGGCCATTTTTTGTCTCTATATATGTTTGTTTGTTTTATCAGATATTCTAATCGGGCTTTTTGCTTAACTTGCTAAGCAGTCAGTAAAAAAGGGTGATCCAACAGGACCACCCTCTTCAATTATTCACCGGCTTTTGCCACCGGGCGAAGTTTCTCAACTTTAGTTGCTGCAGCATCTCGCGCTTCAAGCTCTTCTGCTTTACGAGTCTGAATCCGGCTCATCGCTTTTTTACCAAGCGTAAAGGCATCTTCAAGTAAGGATTCCAGTTGCAGAATGTGCTTCTTTGCGGAACCTGTTGCAGGAGAAGCCGCTGTCTTACGGCCCGCATAACGAGGTCGAATGTGCTTGAAGCCCATTTCCTCTGCAACTTCCTCAATGAAGGTAGACACGAAAGACCATGCACCCATATTCCGGTGCTCTTCCTGGCACCAAACAAGGTCACAATGTTCATACCCTTTTAGGGCCTGTGACAGTGCTTCTGCCGGGAACGGATACAGCTGTTCCAACCGGATAAGGTGAACATTCTTCATGCCACGTTTTTCACGCTCATCAAAGAGATCGTAATAAACTTTACCGGTACAGAGAACCACCTGCTTAATTTTGCTCGGTGGGTTCACTGTATGCTTGCAGGGCAATACACGGTGGAAGGATGTATTTGGCAACATGTCGTCAAGATTGGAGATACAACGCTTGTGACGCAGAAGAGATTTTGGCGTCATGATAATCAGAGGCTTACGGAAGCCACGATGAATTTGACGGCGCAAAACATGGAAATAGTTTGCAGGAGTTGTACAGTTAACAACCTGAATGTTGTCCTCTGCGCAAGACTGCAAGAACCGCTCTACCCGACCTGATGAATGCTCTGGTCCCTGACCTTCATATCCATGAGGAAGAAGCATCACGACACCAGACATTCTGAGCCACTTTGATTCTCCAGATACGATGAACTGATCAATAATGATCTGAGCCCCGTTAACAAAATCACCAAACTGTGCTTCCCAAAGAACAAGCGCGTCTGGCTCAGCAAGCGAATAGCCGTACTCAAACCCAAGAACTGCCAGCTCACTCAAAGGGCTGTTAATGATTTCAGCATTTGCCTGACTCTCGCGGATATTGTTCAACGGTTTGTATTCGGTCTGATCCTTCTGATCAATCCAAGCTGCGTGGCGATGTGAGAAAGTGCCACGGTTACAATCCTGACCAGACAAACGAACCGGGTGGCCTTCGACTAGAAGAGTACCATAAGCAAGGGCTTCTGCCGTGCCCCAATCGATACCTTCACCTGTATCAATCATTGCCTTCTTGGCTTTGAGCTGACGGGTCAGTTTGCGATGAATATTAAAGGAACCCGGAACCTTACAGAGCGTTGCACCGACTTCTTTAAGAAGCTCAAGCTTGACGCCTGTATCACCACGGCGAGCATCGTAACCGCGAACAGCACCCATATGAGCCCACTTACCTTCAAGCCAGTCAGCCTTGTTAGGTTTGTAGCCTTCCGAGATCGCAAATTCTTCTTCCAGTTTATCCCACCACGATTGATTGACCGCATCAATTTCACTCTTTGTGAGCGCGCCTTCAGCGGATAATTGTTCCGCATAAAGCTCACGCACGGAGCGTTGTTGAGCAATCTTTTTATACATCTGGGGCTGGGTAAATGTCGGTTCATCACCTTCGTTATGGCCAAAGCGGCGATAACAGAACATGTCGATAACAACATCGCTTTTGAATGTTTGACGATATTCAATGGCGATACGTGCTACGTGAACCACGGCCTCGGGATCATCGCCGTTCACATGGATAATTGGCGCCTGAATTGCCTTGGCAACATCAGTACAATAAGGACCAGAACGAGAGTGAACCGGATCCGTTGTAAAGCCGATTTGGTTGTTCACAATAAAGTGGATCGTCCCGCCAGTGGTATAGCCATCTAACTCTGAAAGATCCAACGTTTCGGGGACAAGTCCCTGTCCCGCAAACGCAGCATCACCATGCAGCAAGATCCCCATGATCTTGGTACGTTCAGTATCATTCTTTTGATCTTGTTTAGCACGTACTTTACCAATGACGACGGGATCAACGGCCTCGAGGTGAGAGGGATTAGCCGTTAGGGACAGATGGACGGAATTTCCATCAAACTCGCGGTCTGAGGACGTTCCAAGGTGATATTTTACATCCCCTGAGCCACCAACATCTTCCGGGTTTGCCGCGCCGCCTTTAAACTCATTAAAGATCGCGCGAAAAGGCTTGCCCATAAGGTTTGCGAGAATATTCAGGCGGCCACGGTGGGCAACCCCGAGAACAACTTCTTCCAAACCAAGGGCTGAACCACGCTTGAGAATTTGCTCTAAGGCCGGAACCATTGTCTCGGCTCCATCCAAACCAAAACGCTTGGTTCCGGTGTACTTTTTACCGAGGAATTGTTCGAATATTTCTGCAGCAGCCAAGCGCTCTAGAATCGCATGCTTACCTTTTGAAGTAAAATCTGTACGGTTATTGATACCTTCTATGCGCTCCTGGATCCAAGCTTTCTGCTCGGGCTCCTGAATATGCATAAACTCGACACCAATTTTACCACAATAGGTTTTACGCACACGCTCTACGATCTGACGCAGGGTAGCGGTTTCTAGCCCCAACACTCCGTTAATGAAAATGGGACGATCCATATCACCATCACCAAAGCCATAGGCCCGGGGATCCAATTCAGGATGTGGGGTAATTTTTTTCAATCCCAGAGGATCTAGATTAGCCTCGAGATGTCCACGAACACGGTAAGCCCTGATCAACATCAACGCCCGAATAGAATCGAGAATTGCGCGCCGGTTTTCTTCTTCGTTCAATGGTGCAGATGGTGTACTGGCTGCGACAGCTGGTGCTGCTCCGCGTATACCAGTCAAGAGGTCCTTGGCATCGTCTTCAAGATTTGAGAAGAAGGACTGCCACCCCGCATCTACTGATGCGGGGTTGCTTAGAAACTGAGCATAAAGGTCTGCCAGTTCACCGGCTTTAGGTCCAAAGTAGCGGGCTTCGAGCCCAACGTTGGTGTTCGCCATTTTAA
Organism: Kiloniella sp.; assembly: GCF_965205715.1. Classification (GTDB taxonomy): domain Bacteria; phylum Pseudomonadota; class Alphaproteobacteria; order Kiloniellales; family Kiloniellaceae; genus Kiloniella. The sequence goes on from NZ_CBDBHW010000009.1 coordinate 47,452, forward strand.
ACGTAACCGAACTGGAGGTTACCAGTCCGGCTCCCTCCCAATTAGGTTGTTTATCCTTGCATCGCTTTCAGCATAGTACTGCCTAGGCTAGCAGGAGAATCAGCGACTTGGAAGCCTGCAGATTTCATGGCTTCAATTTTGTCGTCGGCACCACCTTTACCACCAGCAATAATCGCGCCCGCATGACCCATGCGACGACCTGGAGGCGCTGTAACACCTGCGATAAAACCAGCGATTGGCTTTTTCACTTTAGAAGCTGCGAAAAATTCTGCGGCTTCTTCTTCTGCACTACCACCAATTTCGCCGATCATGATGATACCCTGAGTTTCATCATCTTCGAGGAACAGTTCGAGGCAATCGATAAAGTTAGTGCCGTTTACAGGATCACCACCAATACCAATACAGGTAGACTGACCTAGATTTGCGGCAGTTGTTTGAGCAACAGCTTCATAGGTCAAAGTACCTGAGCGCGAAACGATACCAATTTTACCACGTTGATGAATGTGACCTGGCATAATACCGATCTTACACTCATCCGGGGTAATGATACCTGGGCAGTTCGGGCCAATCAGGCGGGATTTCGATCCTACCAGGGCACGTTTTACACGGACCATATCCAGAACGGGAATACCCTCTGTAATACAAACGATAAGCTCGACGCCCGCATCTACGGCTTCAAGAATTGCGTCGCCAGCGAACGGAGGAGGCACATAAATTACAGAAGCATTCGCTTCGGTTGTGTCTACGGCTTCGGCTACAGTGTTAAAAACAGGAAGATCAAGGTGACTTGTGCCACCTTTGCCCGGCGTAACGCCACCAACCATCTGTGTGCCATAAGCGGCTGCTTGCTCAGAGTGGAAAGTTCCTTGAGCACCAGTAAAGCCCTGACAGATTACACGAGTGTTCTTATTTACAAGTACCGACATATTACGCGGCCTCCTTCACGGCTTTGACCACTTTTTCTGCAGCGTCAGCCAGATCATCACCTGAGATAATCGGCAGACCGGATTCCGCCATAATTTTCTTACCTAATTCAACGTTTGTTCCCTCAAGACGAACCACCAATGGGACACTGAGAGAAACCTCACGGGCAGCAGCGACAACACCTTCGGCGATCACATCACAACGCATGATGCCGCCAAAGATATTCACCAGAATACCCTTCACATTTGGATCAGAAAGAATGATCTTGAAAGCAACGGTCACACGCTCTTTAGTTGCGCCACCACCAACATCGAGGAAGTTAGCCGGCTCACTACCGTATAGCTTGATAATATCCATCGTTGCCATCGCAAGACCAGCACCGTTCACCATGCAACCAATTTCCCCATCAAGAGAGATATAGTTTAGTTCGTGACGGGCAGCTTCTAGTTCTTTGGCATCTTCTTCGTCTTCATCACGCATTCCTGCAACGTCTTTATGACGGAAGAGTGCGTTATCATCGAAGTTCATTTTGGCATCGAGCGCGATGATGTCGCCTGCACCCGTTACTACCAGAGGATTGATCTCAACGATGCTGGCATCAAGATCTAAGAAGGCTTTGTACATGGTTGCCATGAACTTAACGGCAGAACCGACTTGTTTACCTTCAAGGCCAAGACCGAAAGCGAGCTTACGTCCGTGGTAAGGCATGAAGCCTTCAACTGGATCAACAGCAACTTTGAGAATTTTTTCAGGTGTTGCTTCTGCAACTTCCTCAATCTCCATACCGCCTTCAGTAGACGCCATGATCGTTACACGGCTCGTCGCGCGGTCAATAAGCATACCGAGGTACAATTCGCGTTTGATATCGCAACCTTCTTCGATGTAAAGGCGCTTAACTTCTTTACCCGCAGGGCCAGTCTGCTTGGTCACGAGGGTATGACCGAGCATTTTGCGCGCATTTTCTTTTACATCATCAAGAGATTTACAGAGTCGAACTCCGCCATCGCCATCAGGGTCGTCCGTAAAGCGACCAGCGCCACGTCCACCTGCGTGAATTTGGGATTTTACTACCCAGATTGGACCGCCAAATTCGCGGGCTGCGTTCTCTGCCTCTTCCGGTGTAAATGCAACAGATCCTCTAGGGACGGCTACACCGTACTTTCTCAGCAGCTCTTTAGCTTGATATTCATGAATGTTCATGGGACGCCACAAAGCCTCAATGGTTTTTATTTTTTGAATTCGATTAGAGCCGAAAAGCCCTGGATAGTGACAGCATACTCTCTGTTATTACAAAAAGCATACTGCGTGATACTTATCGATAGATTAACACCCCCAACAGAGAGCGCAACCGCACCGCAACAATTTTTGTCGGAAAACTGACATAAAATGGCGCAATTAGTCGGAAAAAGAAAAGGCGTTGGGACCGAAATCCTCAACGCCTTCTTTTTACGCAATCCTAAGCAGTGTTTATTGTGCGATGCACAATCACCCCTAAGCTTTAGATTGAATTTCCTTACAAGCTGCAACGAGCCCCTTAACGGAGTCAACAGAACTGGCCAGCTGAGCAGATTCGGTTTCGTTCAAATCGATCTCAACGATCTTCTCAACGCCGTTTTCACCAAGAATAGCCGGAACGCCCACATAGAGACCATCAACACCATATTGACCTTCAAGATAGGCAGCACATGGCAGGACACGGCGCTTGTCTTTAAGATAACTTTCAGCCATCAAAATTGCTGACGCAGCCGGTGCGTAGAATGCAGAACCCGTTTTAAGCAGGCCAACGATCTCTGCACCACCATTTTTGGTACGTTCAACAATGGAGTCCAATTTCTCTTGGCTCATCCAACCCATCTTGATGAGTTCAGGAAGAGAAATACCGGCAACTGTCGAATGGCGAACCATTGGAACCATGGTGTCACCGTGCCCGCCAAGAACAAAAGCGGTAACATCTTCGACAGAAACATTCATCTCATCTGCCAGGAAGTGACGGAAACGAGCAGAATCAAGTACGCCAGCCATACCGACGACTTTATTGGTCGGAAGACCAGAAGCCTGCTGAAGAACCCAAACCATTGCGTCCAATGGGTTGGTAATACAGATAACAAAAGCATTCGGGCAGTTCTGCTTGATGCCTTCACCAACAGATTGCATAACCTTGATGTTAATACCAAGAAGGTCATCGCGGCTCATGCCTGGCTTACGCGCAACACCTGCTGTGACGATAACAACGTCGGAACCAGCGATGTCAGCGTAATCATTTGCGCCTTTGAAGTTAGCATCAAAACCTTCAACTGGTGAAAGCTGTGCAAGATCAAGAGCCTTACCCTGAGGAATACCTTCTGCGATGTCGAAAAGTACGACATCTCCCAGGTCTTTCATTCCAGCTAGCAAGGCGAGCGTCCCGCCAATATTACCAGCACCAACAAGCGCGATCTTTTTACGTGCCATGATTTCTGTCCCTATTCGGATTTCTTAGGCCCGGTCGGACCCTCGAACAATATGCGGAGCAGGTAGAGTAACCTGCGAAAATTATAACGAGATTCCTAACGCGAAAGGCCTGACTGAGCAAGGAGCATTGTTGCAACGCACACAAACCCGTTACAAACTAACTAAAAAGTGACCGTTTAAAAAAGTTATTTTACGACAGGATAATGCGAAAAAGTAATTATTCTGCACAGTTTACGCAGGTTGTTGCATAGGGAAGAGCTGCAAGGCGCCCTTCAGGAATATCTTCCCCGCAGCCGGAACATACTCCATAAGTCTCTTTCTCAATACGGGTTAAAGCGGCGCGAATATTATTAATCTCGTCCAATCCAGCTTCCTCGAGCCCTTCAAGAACTTGATCGCCTTCACTCTCGGTCGCGTTTTCCCCCCAATCCTGACTATGCGGTTCACGCAAATCTTGCTCTATCTGGTCAACCCGAGCCCCAAGATCTACCATTCGAGCTCTCAGTTTTGCTTCAACATTCTTCAGATTCAGCATTTGCATCTTCTCCCTTCAGACATTGCTATTGGGATGGTGCCACTCGTAAAATCTTTGCACCTTGATACAAATCAGATTTTCCGAGTCTACAGCAGGTGAGGAAACATCCTCGACCTAAAGTTTAAGGCTTTTTGGTAAAAAAAGGAAGTATTTCCTTTGCTTAGCTCAGAACAATCGCAGCCAAACTCCCTACTCCTTATTATCCCAAGTGCGGCAGCGAAATGTATTCCTGAGATCGCATTTCCTGAAGCCTGCTAACAGTACGTTCAAACTCAAAAGCCCCGTCCCCTTGAGGATAAAGCGCCTCGGGTTCGGCAGCGGCAGAGACAACAAGATTACATCTATGCTCATAAAGCGCATCAATTAAGGACATAAAGCGCCGGGCTTTATCCCGGTTTTCTGATCCCATACTGGGGACGTCTGACATAATAATGGTGTGAAAATGCCCTGCAATTGCCAGGTAATCACCAGGCCCCAACGCCTCTGCACAAAGATCATCAAAGCTCACAAAAGCAACTTTTCTAGCTGCGCGGCTTATTTCGAGCTCTCTTCCCTTAACAAGAAGTATCTCGGCTTCAGAGCTTGCCCCCTCTGTCAATTTAAGAAAGGCATCTTCAAGAGCTTTGTTCGCGGTCTCGCCCAAAGGAGTATGATAAACAGGTAAATTTTTCATTCGTTCGAGACGATAATCTATTCCGGAATCAAGCTGAAGTACATCCAGTCGTTCCTTCAGAATATCGATAAAGGGAAGAAAGCTGTCACGCTGCAATCCGTTTTCATATAAACGATCTGGCGGCCAATTTGATGTTGCGACAACAACGACACCCTGCTCAAACAGAGCTTCAAACAAGCGCGCCAGAATCATCGCATCTGCAATGTTCACAACGTGGAACTCATCAAAACAGAGCAAGAGGGTATCTTCAGCTAATTCAGCGGCAAGATCTGGGAGCGGGTCAGAACGCGTCCCTTTGTGGCGTTCACGCCATTTGTGTAACCGTTCTTGAACCTCTTGCATAAAAGCATGGAAATGCACCCGCCTTTTCTTTTCTACCGGGGCAACGGAAAAGAACATATCCATAATCGTGGATTTACCTGTACCAACCCCACCAAAAAAATAAAGCCCTTGAGGTGGAGAGGCTTTCCTACGGCCGAGACCAAGCCTCTCCTTCCACCCACCCAAACCAGCAGAGGGTTGGTATTTTTTCAGTGCGAGATAAAGACTCTGCAATTTTTCTGCGGCAAGTTCCTGAGTCTGATCGGGACGTAATTCTCCCGAATTACGCATATCACGATAAAGAAAAAGGGGACCTTCACTCATAAACGCATTTCCAAACCATCAATCCCTGTTTTCGCCACAACTTCATTTACCGCCCTCCTGAACAATCAAGAATAGAGCCATTGCAATAAGAGGCCCCATCAGAGGAGAGCCACATCACAGCATTCGCAATTTCCTGAGCCGTACCAGCTCGGCCTTTTGGAATCATCGGCGCAATACGGTCCACGCGTTCAGGCTCTCCGCCAGAAGCATGAATTTCCGTATCGATAATGCCAGGTGCAACCGAATTCACCCGGATGCCCTCTCCGCCAACTTCTTTTGCTAAGCCGATAGTCATGGCATCAACGGCTGCCTTAGAGGCTGCATACCATACATATTCTCCCGGTGAGCCCAAGCGCGCGGCAATCGACGAAACAGTGATGATAGATCCACCATCCCCTCCATGCCTGGTCGACATTCTCTTTACTGCAGCTTGAGAACAGTAGAGTGCCCCCATAGTATTGATGCCAATGACGCGGTTCATAATTTGGGGATCTACGTCATCAAATCGACAAATCTTACCCGTAACTCCTGCATTATTGACGAGCACGGTAACGGGCCCCAGTTCTGTTTCTACTTTATGAAACAGACTTTCAACCTGCTCAAAATCAGAAACATCTGCTTTATGAGCTATCGCACGACCACCTTTTTTAACTATTTCAGCAACGAGGTCATCGGCTTCAGATTTGCGATTGTGATAATTGATGCAGACAGAGTACCCCTGAGCTGCTGCTGAACGCGAAATAGCAGCCCCAATGCCTCGGCTTCCGCCAGTTACTATCATTACCTTTTGCGTCGCAGTCACTCGTTTTGCCCCTTATATTGCATTGCGGGATCATAAAAGCCTGAAATGCTTACAAATTCAACAACCAGATCTACCTAAAACAGATATAATGGCAAATTAGCAGTGTAAATCGGGAGTATAAAATGAACGAAGATGCCCTAAACATGAGTATCCGAAAATTTTTAAAAAAGGTAGGCATTACCTCACAAAGAGAGATTGAGGCCGCTATTCGCCAAGGGTTGGAAGGCGGAGATTTAAACGATAAAGCCACGCTTCCTATCAGCGTTAAACTCTACTTACCCGAACTTGGCCTTGATCATACGATAGAGGGGAAAATCGATCTCGAATAATTTTTTTCTACACTAAGCGACGGTTTTCAATTTCTCCTGCGTTCTAAGAACATGAAACAATTTATGCCGGAGAATTTAGTTAAATGACCCCCGGCAAAGCCGGGGGCTTAAGCGGGTGAGCCCCTTAAAGGGGCAAATTGGGAACCGCTAAAGCGGTTATGGATTGAATATATCCATTTGGTCAAAGTACTTATCACGCTCTTCTTGCGTTCTGATATACTCCCTCACCATCTGTTCATCGAGCCCTACAGTTGAGACGAAATATCCACGGGCCCAAAAATTTTCACCCTTGAAATTCCGTGCTTTATTTTTGAATTTTCGAGCTATGGCAATCGCGCTTTTTCCTTTTAGGTATCCAACGACTTTTGAAACAGCATGTTTGGGCGGTATGCTGATACACATGTGAATGTGATCCGGCATCAAATGGCCCTCCTCAATCTTACTTTCGCGATGCCCGGCCAGTTCATGGAAAATTTCACCAAGATACTGACGTAGGTTGCCATAGATAACTTTTTTCCTGCGTTTAGGGATGAAAACCACGTGGTATTTACAATCCCATCTCGTATGTGCAAGGCTTTTGTAATCTCTCATCGGCTAATTCCTTTGTTATTTTGGTCAATAAACAAAGAAATGTAAGACCGTGGGAACGGTCAAACCATTGAGAGTCCCCCGGCATAGCCGGGGGTTTACCGGATTAAGTTAAATGACCCCCGGCAAAGCCGGGGGCTTAAGCGGGTGAGCCCCTTAAAGGGGCAAATTGGGAACCGCTAAAGCGGTTATGGATTGAATATATCCATTTGGTCAAAGTACTTATCACGCTCTTCTTGCGTTCTGATATACTCCCTCACCATCTGTTCATCGAGCCCTACAGTTGAGACGAAATATCCACGGGCCCAAAAATTTTCACCCTTGAAATTCCGTGCTTTATTTTTGAATTTTCGAGCTATGGCAATCGCGCTTTTTCCTTTTAGGTATCCAACGACTTTTGAAACAGCATGTTTGGGCGGTATGCTGATACACATGTGAATGTGATCCGGCATCAAATGGCCCTCCTCAATCTTACTTTCGCGATGCCCGGCCAGTTCATGGAAAATTTCACCAAGATACTGACGTAGGTTGCCATAGATAACTTTTTGCCTGCGTTTAGGGATGAAAACCACGTGGTATTTACAATCCCATCTCGTATGTGCAAGGCTTTTGTAATCTCTCATCGGCTAATTCCTTTGTTATTTTGGTCAATAAACAAAGAAATGTAAGACCGTGGGAACGGTCAAACCATTGAGAGTCCCCCGGCATAGCCGGGGGTTTACCGGATTAAATTATGATTAGTAAGAAAACGATTATTTTAGCAACCAGTATTGCTTTCATGACTGCTGGGGCCGCTCTCGCAGCAGGCGGCGGTAAGTGGAATAATCATTTTAAAGATGCCGATGCAAACGGAGATGGCCAGATTACACAAGAGGAATTACAGAACTCGCAGGCAACACACTTTAGCCAAACCGATAGTAATAGTGATGGCCAGATCAGCCTTGTTGAAATGGAACAGGCAATGGCCAAGCGCATGGCAGAGAGAATGAAATCTAAATTTGAAAAGATGGATGCCGATAATTCTGGCAGTCTTACCGCCGACGAATTTAACGCCCGTATGAATAAAATGATGGAGCACTTAGATAAAAACGGCGACGGTGTAATCAGTATCGACGAAATACCACAGCATGGTCGCGACAAAAGCTAGACGTTACGACAAAGCAAGCAAAGATGTTGGCAACGAAACAAGAAACCAGGGCCTAGGATGAGACACCCTCATACCCCCGAAGAGGATGCAAAGCTTATGGCCCTGGTCGCACAGGGAGATGCAGTTGCCTGCCGGCTCCTTGTGCAACGCCATCTTAGCCCTCTAGTAGGATTAGCCCTAAGAATTACCAACAATAATTCAGAAGTAGAAGACATTGCTCAGGAAGCGTTTGTAAGGCTATGGAAACAAAGCGCAAATTGGCAGGCAAAAGCAAAAATTTGGCTCTTCTCCGCTTTGTTGAGTAGAAAAAGATGCCGACCGCCAAGTAACCTGTTGATATGTATGGTTTCTGATAACTTTACATAGAGCAGGTATATGACAATCAACATCTCGCAGCATATTTTAGGCCTCAAAGGGCAACGTGTAAATGAAGTTAAATGACCCCCGGCAAAGCCGGGGGCTTAAGCGGGTGAGCCCCTTAAAGGGGCAAATTGGGAACCGCTAAAGCGGTTATGGATTGAATATATCCATTTGGTCAAAGTACTTATCACGCTCTTCTTGCGTTCTGATATACTCCCTCACCATCTGTTCATCGAGCCCTACAGTTGAGACGAAATATCCACGGGCCCAAAAATTTTCACCCTTGAAATTCCGTGCTTTATTTTTGAATTTTCGAGCTATGGCAATCGCGCTTTTTCCTTTTAGGTATCCAACGACTTTTGAAACAGCATGTTTGGGCGGTATGCTGATACACATGTGAATGTGATCCGGCATCAAATGGCCCTCCTCAATCTTACTTTCGCGATGCCCGGCCAGTTCATGGAAAATTTCACCAAGATACTGACGTAGGTTGCCATAGATAACTTTTTTCCTGCGTTTAGGGATGAAAACCACGTGGTATTTACAATCCCATCTCGTATGTGCAAGGCTTTTGTAATCTCTCATCGGCTAATTCCTTTGTTATTTTGGTCAATAAACAAAGAAATGTAAGACCGTGGGAACGGTCAAACCATTGAGAGTCCCCCGGCATAGCCGGGGGTTTACCGGATTAAATTAAACTGGATGACGGCGGTGTTAAGATTGTCATTCACTGCAGCCGAGACGCGCGTAGGAGGGCTATAGACCCTGCTACAGGCCAGAAGGGAAGCATCAACCAGCATGTCCGCCGACAAGTAAACGACATCCCCCTTTTTGGGTATCCTTGTGTGGTCGAGATTGAGCTGGCGCAGGTTTATATTAACAAGGGCGAACGCCGCATTGAGGGGTGTGATTTTGTTGATAAAGGGTGCCGTTTCACTCACCGATTTTGCCGACTGATCAGTGGATTATGTCGGCATATGTCTATTCAAGCGGTTTCCAGACATTTGGATATACGATGGGAAACGGTCAAGAATATCGACAGGGCATACCTTATTGAAACTCTCCCTACGCTTGATCCTGCAGAGCTAACTGGCTTGGAATATATTGGTGTAGATGAAGTTGCCCGGGCGAAAGGTCATGACTACATGACGGTGGTCTACGATATGGTTGGCGGTCATCTGATCTGGGTTGAAGCAGGCCGAACTGCCGAGGTTTTTTCAAGGTTTTTGAAACAACTGCAACCAGATACAGCCTGCAAAATAAAGGCCGTAGCGATGGATATGGGGCCTGCCTACCAAAAGGCTGTCAGAGAGTCCTTGCCGTTGGCCGACATAGTATTTGACCGTTTCCACGTCATGAAAAACTACAGCAAAGCTATCCATAATCAGCGTCGACTTGAGTTCAGAAAGGCCGATCCAAGTGGTAAAGAGTTGATGAAAGGGACACATTATCTGTTGCTCAAAAATGCGGATAAGTTGAGTGAAAAACAAAGTGACAAGCTGCAAAGGTTGCTGGAGAGCAATAGCAACCTGAATGCACTTTACGTCTTGAAAGAACAGCTTCAGCTGCTGTGGAGTGCCGCTTCATTTGAGGCGATGGCGGAGCAACTGGAACGTTGGTGCCTGATAGCAGATCAGTCACAGATGCTCTATCTAAAAAAGTTCGCGAAATCCCTACGGAAACATTGTGTGGGCATCTGCAACTACGCCAAACACAAGCTCACAAGCGCCAGGATAGAGGCTGGTAATGTCAGTATAGGAATGATCCGTAAGCGAGCCAGAGGCATCAAGGATACCGAATACTTCAAACTCAAAATTAGACAATCATCCATTCCAGATAATCAATCTATGCTCTATTTGAAATCCTAAATCTACTCAACAAAGCGGAGAAGTGCCAAAAATTTCAACCTGGCTTTATCGGGTCACCCACAATTTATCTATAGATGCGATTAGACGAAGAGAGCGGCAAAACCTGGCAGCGACTGATATGACTGAGATTGAAGACACATCAACAAACCAAACCGGCATGCGGCACAAACAAGACGTTACCAATCAGGTAGAAGCCGCTATATCTTCATTACCAGAACGACAACGAACAGCAATTACACTGGTCCACCACAGAGACTTAAGTAACAAGGAAGCGGCCAGTATAATGGACATTTCAGTTGATGCTCTTGAATCCTTATTAGCTCGAGGCAGAAAAGGACTTCGAAAGCTACTGGAAGATCAACGGGAAGATCTGTTAGGAGTACAAATATGACGGATCAAACACCTCTCAATCAAAAAGACAAAGAACAATTACAGTTCTTACTCGATTGTTACGGAGCTTATGAACACCATTGGCCCGAAGATAAACGTTCCTGGATGTTAGACTTGATGAAAGAGTCAACAGAAGCTCAGCATTTACGTTCGCAGGTCATCGACCTCGATCAGCTTTTGGACCTGGCACCTTCCGAACCCAATACTGTCCATTTACTGGATTCCATTTTGGCAACGGCTCCCACACCCGCTGCAAACAAATTCGCTTTAAAGAACTGGTGGCCCTACGAAAGTATATGGCGCCCCCTATCAGCACTAACGACAGCTGGTGCTTTTGGACTGATGCTGGGCACGAGCTCACCCGACTGGGTCTACAACCAAGACAATATAGAATTAGAAGAGGCTTACGTTTCTTTCAGTGAAACAAGCTTCACCGGTGATTTTCTGGAAGGAGAAATCAACTAATGCCAACTCCATCCAAGAAAACTCTCACGATACTTTTTTCAATCTCGCTTGCCCTCAATATCTTTTTTGGCGGCCTCGTTGGTTCCCACCTTTGGCATGCCAGAAACTTTGGAGGACCATCCGAATATGGCAAGCCACACGGACAAAAAAGCCAGTGGCGGAACCTCACTCCAAAACAGCGAGATCTATTCAAAAGTATTTGGCGCGAGCACAAATCAGAAATAAAATCTGGTTTCAAAGAAATCCGGGGATCGCACAAACAACTGAAAGACAATTTGAAGGGAAAAACCGAACGCGTAGAATTTGAACAGGCCTTCGATACTTTTCTCGGGGATCAATCAGCCATCCGCGGCAAGACTATTGAAAAGTTACTCGACATTGCCATGACGCTCCCACCTGAGGATCGCAGTATTTTTCTTTCTCTTTGGGGTACTGGCCCCGGGCGACCACGACCTCATGACCAGGGTAGGCTCAAAAAGCCTTAAATAACATTCTTTAGGCTCGAATCACCCTACTTTTCGGCAGCATCACAGATGCTGTCGTGCCTTTTCCCTCTTCACTCACCAAGGCAAACGCACCGTCGTGAAGATTGCACAATTTTTGTGTAATCGATAACCCGAGGCCGGTACCCTGGCTTTGCCGTGTCATCGTACCATCAACTTGAATGAAGGGATTCAAGACCTCTTCCAATTTGTCATCAGGTATACCTATTCCCGTATCAATGATTTTGATTGAGATCCCTTCTCCATTGTGGTGCCCCACAATTCGGATCTTCCCCCCCGCCGGTGTAAATTTAACCGCATTTGAAAGCAAGTTAATCAGTATTTGCTTCACACCGCGCTCATCCGCATAAACATCAGGGAGGTTTGAAGGAGTATCGACCTCAAGTTCAAGCTCCCCATGATCGAGACGAGGACGTATTATGGTAATAGAAGATTCAATCAATTTATTAAGACTAAGGCTCTCTTCATTGAGAGTAAATTCTCCCGCTTCAATCTTGGACAGATCGAGAATATCATTGATTAACTTTAGAAGATGATCACCACTATTTTTGATATCGCTCAGATACTCTTGATATTTACTTGAGCCGAGAGGGCCAAAGATTTCTCTCTCCATGAGCTCAGAAAAACCAATAATCGCGTTCAAAGGAGTCCGAAGTTCATGGCTCATATTGGCAAGGAATTCCGATTTTGCCCGGTTGGCTAACTCCGCACTTTCCTTGGCTTCCATCAATTGGGTCTCAGCCAGTCTTTTCTCAGTAATATCTTCCTTTGTCGCGACATAATTAGTAATCACACCCTGTTCATCGACGACACTTGAAATCGAAGCCCATTCCCAGAAATACTCTCCGTTTTTACGACGGTTTTTAAAAGCCCCGCTCCAGACTTTGCCACTCGAGATCGTTTTCCAAAGTTTGCGGTATTCATCCTGGGTGGTATGTCCTGACTTTAACATGTCAGGGTTTTTGCCGATGACTTCAGCCGCTTCGTACCCCGTAACTTCTAGGAACTTTGGATTAACATATTCAATAACCCCATTAGGATCCGTAATTTGAATCGCAACTGGATTTTGCTCAACAGCTTTGGACAGTTTTCGCAGATTACTTTCTACTTTTTTACGTGCAGATATATCACGGATAAAGGTAACTCGATTGGTTTGCCCATCTAGAACACTTGTTTTTGCGCTGATACTGATCTCAAAAAAAGAGCCATCTTTTCTTATGCCTACGGCCTCATAAGTGCCTTCTCTTGCATGAGATATATTCTCTTGAACCAAAGACATAAATTCAGGTGAAATCAAATCTTTGGCACCAAGAGAGATCATCTCTTCATATTTATAGCCGAACATTTTGAGGGCAGCATGGTTGCAATCACTCATTCCCCTATCTGAATGAATAATAACCGCTTCATTTGACAATTCAGAAAGCCTGCGAAGGCGTTCTTCACTTATCCTCAAAGCCTGCTCCACCTGTTTTCGCGCAGAAATATCAATACTAATACCAATCAACCCGCCAAAGCTGTTATCAGGATTATCGAAGCGGGCCTTGTGCATAAGGATATGAAGATCCGAACCATCTTCCCGGGTAAAAATAGCCTCTTGTTCTTGAGTTCGCCCTTTTGCTATCGCCTTTTTGTCCGCTTCAATAAAGACATCAGCCAACTTAGGAGGAAAGAGTTCATGAGAGGTCTTTCCCACAATTTCATCGGGCTCTAATCCGATATTTTTGAGAAATAACTTATTACAGCCAAGGTACTTGCCTTGATGGTCTTTAAAATAAACCTGGGCAGGCATGGCGTCTATTAACGTCTGCAGGAAGTGGTTGTGTTGCTCGACGGCTGATTCTGCGGCTTCAAGTTCTCCTATTCGTTTACTAATTCTGGTAAAAGAAGGAATAATTTTTAAAAGCCCGAATGAGAGAAAAAGACTCCCACCAATATACCCCACTAGTAAACTCAGGGCAGGCACCGTAGCAAAATTTCCAATGGTGAAGGGGCCCCTAAACTGTTCAAAGTTTTCTGCAATCCCGCAAAGGCTGCCCAAAGCCATGAGGGCAAAGCCAATCGCGAGATAATTCCATCCCTGTAGAGACAGGTCCTTCGCCGGGCGACGCCAGGTTACAACGCAGAAAATTATCAAGAAAACAGCTGTCCGAATTATATCGGCAGTCAGATCCAGCATTTAAAACAGATCCCTTACACCTAACGCTACCTAGCCAAATTTCGAACTCTTGAGTATCACTTTGATACATGCTCTCTTTAATAGATGAGCTGTCACAATCCCCGAAAATGATATCAATAGAGAATACTTTTACCAAGTAAATGCGACAAAATAGTTTCCATAAAAAAGGCCGACACTAAGGTCGGCCTTGTTCATAGAAGTTAGTCACCTACGGACCAAATCAAACTTTACGCTCAACCATCAATTTCTTGATCTCGGCGATAGCTTTAGCAGGATTTAATCCTTTAGGACAGGTCTTTGTACAATTCATAATTGTATGGCAGCGGAAGAGCCGGAAGGGATCTTCAAGATTATCCAGACGTGAGCCTGTTTCCTCATCCCGGGTATCGGCAATAAAGCGATACGCCTGCAGCAAAACGGCTGGACCGAGATAACGGTCGCCATTCCACCAATAACTTGGGCAAGATGTTGAACAACTAAAACACAGGATACATTCCCAGAGCCCATCGAGTTTTTTACGGTCTTCAGGTGTTTGAAGTCGCTCTCTCTCTGGTGCCGCAGTGGTTGTTTTCAACCAAGGCTCAATAGATGCATACTGGGCATAAACCTGATTGAGGTCAGGTACCAGGTCCTTGACCACAGGCATGTGTGGCAGAGGATAAATTTTAACCTCGTCATCACCTTCCACATCGCTACAAAACTTGGTGCAGGCAAGCGTATTACTGCCGTCGATATTCATCGCGCAAGAACCGCAGACACCTTCACGACATGACCGACGGAACGTCAGCGTTGGATCAATTTCATTTTTGATTTTGATCAGCGCATCCAGAACCATTGGCCCACAGTTGTCCATATCAACTTCGTAGACATCTTCACGTGGGTTTTCACTATTATCCGGATCCCAACGATAAACGCGGAATGTCTTGGTCTTTGTTGCGCCAGCCGGAGCGGCAAATTTCTTGCCGCTCTTGTTTATTTTTGAATTGGCTGGAAGTGCAAATTCTACCATTTTTTATTCTCTCCTTGACGCTTTTCCCACAGACCGCTTAGTAAACACGGGCTTTGGGTGGGAAGGACTGAACATCATCTGACAACGGCTCCAGGTTAACTGGGCGATAGTCAAAGGTTACAGTCCCGTCATCGGCACATTTGGCCATGGTGTGTTTCATCCACTTTTTGTCATCGCGATCCGGGAAATCTTCGCGGGCATGCGCGCCACGACTTTCTTCACGGTTTGCCGCACCTGACATCGTTACACGCGCCTGATACATCAGGTTGTCCAACTCAAGTGTTTCTACGAGATCAGAGTTCCAAACCATAGAACGGTCAGAAACCGCGATATCGTCTTTTTTCTTCCAGATCTCACCCAGCGCTTCAACGCCTTCGTTCAGGGTCTCACCTGTTCTAAAGACAGCAGCATGACCTTGCATAGCCTTTTGCATTTCAAGGCGGACTTCAGAGGTCTTCATGGAGCCTTTGGCATAACGAGCTTTATCCAGGCGTGCGAGGGAATTGTCACCTGCATCTGCCGGAAGGTCAGCCTGTTTGGCCCCTGGCTTCACAGTGTCGATGCAATGAAGTGCCGCACCACGCCCAAACACGACAAGATCAAGAAGTGAGTTTGATCCCAGACGGTTCGCACCGTGGACAGAAACGCAAGCTGCCTCACCAATCGCCATAAGTCCCGGAACTTCCACGTTTGGATCGCCGTTCTTACTTGTGACAACCTGGCCTGTGTACTTACATGGAACTCCGCCCATGTTGTAATGACAGGTTGGAATCACAGGAATTGGCTCTTTAGCCACATCTACGCCGGCAAAAATACTGGCCGATTCTGCAATACCAGGAAGGCGCTCATCAATAATCGCAGGGTCGAGGTGCTCAATATGCAAGTGGATATGATCGCCACCAGCACCGACGCCACGGCCATCACGAATTTCCATGGTCATTGCACGACTAACAACGTCACGGCTGGCAAGATCTTTAGCACTCGGGGCGTAACGCTCCATAAAGCGCTCACCTTCAGAGTTGGTCAGATAACCACCTTCGCCACGAACTCCCTCAGTAATAAGACAGCCAGCGCCGTAAATACCGGTTGGGTGGAACTGAACGAATTCCATATCCTGACAATCAAGACCGGCCCGCAAGGCCATGCCGTTACCATCACCTGTACAGGTATGTGCACCCGTACAAGAGAAATAAGCGCGGCCATAACCGCCAGTCGCCATGATAACTTTTTGAGCGCGGAAACGATGGATCGTCCCATCATCAAGGTTCCATGCCACTACACCGCGGCACTCACCATTTTCCATGATCAAGTCGATGGCGAAGTATTCAATAAAGAACTCCGCATGACGACGTAGACTTTGCTGATAGAGCGTATGCAGCATGGCATGACCGGTACGGTCGGCAGCAGCACAAGTTCTTTGCGCAATTCCTTCACCAAAACGGGTTGTCATACCACCAAAAGGACGCTGATAAATTTTGCCCTCTTCAGTACGACTAAAAGGCATGCCGTAGTGTTCTAGCTCAACAATAGCAGGAACAGCTTCGCGTACCATGTATTCGATTGAATCCTGGTCACCCAGCCAGTCTGACCCTTTTACGGTGTCATACATATGCCAGCGCCAGTCATCCTCTCCCATGTTACCAAGGGAAGCAGAAATCCCGCCTTGGGCTGCAACAGTATGGCTACGGGTTGGGAAAACTTTTGTGATACAAGCCGTTTTAAGTCCCGCTTCGGCCAAACCCAGTGTCGCACGCAATCCTGCGCCACCGGCTCCGACGACGACCACATCATAGGTGTGGTCAATAAACTCATATGCTTTGTTTGATGGAGCAGTGTTCATCGTTTATTTCCTAGCCCCTGAATAAAATCATCAAAATTGAAAGAACACCTGTCAGACCCAAGACAACATGGATAGACAGACTCAGGAACAAGGTCACAACCTTGCTGGCCTCACCGTGAACATAATCTTCGATCACGACCTGCATCCCCTGCTGCGAATGAAGTAGGCCTACGGAAATGAGAAGAATCAAAAGACCCGCCACAATCGGCGACTGTACCCAAGCGACAAACTGAACATGATCCGCGCCTGTCATCAAAGCGACAGAGAACACAAACCAAAGCACGAGAGGGATTAGAGCAAGACTGGTCAGGCGTTGTGCCCACCAGTGTGAAACACCTTCTTTGGCAGAGCCTAGACCACGCGCGCACCCTAATGGAGAACGAAGCGACATATCAAGCACCTCCCATGACATAAGCGAGGACCCAAAGTCCCAACGTGATCAAAACAGTAAAGATCATTACAGCCTTACCTGATGCATAGGCAGTTTCAAGTTCAAGGCCTTTACCCGCATCCCAATAGAGATGTCGGATACCGTTGCATAGGTGGAAGATAAGAGCCAATGTCCAACCGAAGAGCATTAAGCGGCCGAACCAAGAACCCAAGAAGGATTGTACAAAATCAAAATATTCAGCGCCGCTTGCTGCTGCAACAAGCCACCAGATCAGGACGATAGAACCAACAGATGTGGCCACGCCCATGATGCGAAATAGAATTGAAAGTACGGAAGTTAATTGAGGACGATACACCTGCAAATGAGGTGAAAGAGGTCTGTTACCCCTGGACATATTTTCTTTCCCGATATTGCGCGCTGGTTCCGCAATTTAACTTCGCACGCCTTATATTTTTGCAGAACCCAAAGATTTAACGACGTTAAACCGCATTGCAGCATTAGTCAATGCAAGGCGACAAAAACTCGTCAAAGAACGACAAGGCATTAAGCTAATTAGCCGATTAAGATATATGCCAATGCCACTTATTCGCAACATAATACAGGCTGAAAACAACTCAATATTGCGTCGCAACATAGCCCCCTAGTTATAAATATAAAATTCAGCGATACCCCTGCAAGATTGCTTCATAGACCCCTTTTTTATGAATTCTTTTCAAGGCCTGCTTAAAATCATTAACCATCAAATCTGAAGTTTCGTTACTAAAGGCCATGTAACCACCGGTCCCCACCTCAAATTCAAAAACCTTGCGCACCAAACTTTTGTCATAACCATTCTTTTTCAAGAGGTGGTAAGCGGTCAATTCATTCTCTAACCACAAATCAATGCGGCCCTTCACCAGTTTTCCGATATTGAGTTCATTTTTGGGCACCTGTTGTACACGGACAAAGTCTTTCTCCAAAAGGTATTGCGTTCGAACATCTTCTGCCGTCGCCCCGATATTATACTTCCGGGCATCATCAAGAGAATCAAGTTGAACATCTGCCCGACTTTCCAGCACAAATAGCCCTGCGTTATACTCACCTACAGGGCCGATCCATTTGAACAGATGCTCTCGCTTTGGGCTCCTGGCAATCGTGAAGATCAGTACATTTTCTTTTTTTAGTGCAAGATCGTAGGCCCGCACCCATGGATAGATTTTGATTTCCACATCCAAGCCTAGCTCTTCCAAAACAGCTTGAACAATTTCCGTGCTTACCCCTGTTATTTTGCCATTCTCAACATAGTTATACGGGGGAAAATCATCCGCAACTATCTGGATTGAGCTCGCGGATGCAAGGGCAACAAACTTGAAAGTCAATACAAACAGTAGAACCAAAAGAACATAAACTGCCTTCATCACCTGCCTCGACATTGTCCTTGTGCGAAAAATCAAAGAAGGAGTTAGAGTAACAGAAGTTTCTTAATTATATAGAAATACCTATGTTATTGTCGGCCCGACATCCTTTTCTAAACAGATCTCTGGTTCAGATTATTTAGGCATCAAAACAGTATAGTCGAAATCGAGCACTACATCAGGATGGTAACGACCATCCTCTTGCCTAAGGGGCCGACTTGCACAATCGTTGTTTTTAGTTCCGACTAATCGAACTCTCAACGCACCAAGATCATTTCTTGAAGAGGGACCATTCTTCTCTGGCAACTCAATTTTTTCAAGCACTTCACTCCAGGCATAGATGGTATCACCAGCAAAGGTTGGCGCCACATGGGTTCCCCCGTTTATGGCAGCAATCTTGATCGCATTTTCCATCCCATTAAAGGAGAGGGCGCGCGCCAAAGAAATGATGTGACCACCATAAATCAATCGCTTGCCAAAACGGCCCTGGCTTTCAGTATGATTGTTGAAATGGACCTTAGCTGTATTTTGATACAGCCGCGTCGCCATTTGGTGTTCGGCTTCCTCGATCGTCATACCATCGACGTGAACGATCTTTTCACCAACCTCATAATCCCCCCAGCGATAAGGAGATCCGGATAGCTTTTCATCAAATTCAGACATGTTCAGGCTATCAGGAAGAGTAAGCTCCTCAACGGATACGACCTTAACCAAATTTGGGACAACAGTCTCTGGAGCAGGAGAATCAACAGAGCGCTTTCGAACCATTACCCACCGGACGTAACTCAGGACTTCTTCGCCCCTTTGATTACACCCAGTAGAGCGAACATACACCACACCGGTTTTCCCGTTTGAATTTTCCTTTACACCAATGACTTCACTCGTTGTTGTCACCGTATCTCCGGGATAGAGCGGAACCCCAAATACGCCTTCGCCATAACCAAGATTTGCAATCGCATTGAGGGAGATATCAGGGACCGTTTTGCCAAAGACAATATGGAAGGCAAGGCAGTCGTCAACGGGGGATCGTTCAAGCCCAATTGAACGGGCAAATTCATCTGATGAAGACAGAGCAAACCGCGAGCCATAGAGTGCCGTATAAAGTGCCTGGTCGCCAGAGGTTACGGTGCGAGGAGTGGCGTGTTCTATTTGCATTCCCAAATAGAAGTCTTCAAAGAAATTGCCACGTTTCGTTTTGCTAGCTATCACCTTTTGCTCACTCATATCCATCCCCTATAGCTTTTCTTTATTGTTTTTATTTCAGGTCAATTTTTAATTGTTCTGTTCGAGATCGGTAATCATCTCAGATAAAGCGATCAACCTTCGGGCTTCTTCGGCGTGCAGGTTCTCAATCAACTGGCCGTTCAAGACAACGACCCCCTGCCCCTGCCGATCGGCTTCTTCAAAGGCCTGAACAATAGAATGAGCCTTTTCAACGGCCAGGGATGATGGCTCAAATATTTTATTCGCGGTTAGAATTGTTTTCGGATGGATTAATGTCTTGCCATCAAAGCCGAGTTCACGTCCCTGTACGCATGATTTTTCAAAACCTTCATCATCACTCAAATCGAGGCATACGCCATCGACAATCGCGATGTCATAGGCCCGTGCGGCCAGAAGGCAAAGCCCGAGAGAGGTGATAACTGGCAAACGCAGCTTTGTATGACTCGCATGAAGGTCTTTTACCAGATCCGACGTTCCCATCACAAAACAGGAAATTCTGTTTGATGACGCTGCGATCTCTTTGGCATTCAACATTCCGAGCGGTGTTTCCATCATACACATCACGGACATCGTAGCGGGTGCCCCCGCCTGATCCATTAGATCAATGAGGTTTTGGACCTGCTCTGCCGTTTCGACTTTAGGAAGGAGGACGGCATTTGCAGAGGTTTTCGCAATAGCTTCAACATCATCCACGCCCCAAACAGTGTCCAGGCCATTAACCCGAACAATAATTTCACGGTTGCCATAACCCCCTTGATTAACGGCCTCAACTATTAAATTTCGGGCTTCGACTTTATTACTTTTGGAAACCGCATCTTCAAGGTCGAGGATAAGAGCATCCGCAACAAGTGTTCGACCTTTCTCAAGAGCCCGAGCATTCGATCCCGGCATATAGAGAACCGATCGACGAGGTCTTTGGATAGCAGCCATTCCCTTTTCCTTACTTGCACTTGTTTATATTTATTAGCGCAGCATTTATTGTGCACTGCAGCATTTATCGTATCATTCCACCATTCTCCTTTTCAGACAAGACTTTTCATTTCCAACTTTTGTGTTTTTTCTTACCAAATATTACTTCCCTCCATCATCCCACCCATCATTTACTGACTGGCTCGAAACAGTTCACAACCTTGCAACGTAAAAAAGGATGCGAAAAATTCACATCCCTTTTTGTATTATTGAGGATAGAAGCGCGTTCCCTTTTTCAGCCTTTAGGCTAATTGTGGCTTCCTTTTCAAAGCAAACAATCCAACAACTGCCACAAGAATGAGAGGGAAAGACATCAGAGCCACCGAGTTCCAATCAAACGTTGAGATAATCACCCCCGATCCAAAAGAAGCTAATGTAGAGACCAGAGCAACAAGGGTATCATTCGCACCCTGAACAATTGACCGCTCGTTTGGTGCCAAGTTGTCATTCAACATATTCGTCGCACCAATAAATCCAAAATTCCATCCCACGCCGAGTAAAATCAACGAAATATAGAAGTGCCCAAGCTCAATCCCGGCCATAGCCGTACCCGCGGAGAGAGAGAGCAAAAACAACCCACAGAACACAACTCGTCCAGATCCAAAACGCGAGATCAAACTTCCCGTGAAAAAGCTCGGCGCGAACATGGCAATGACGTGCCAACGAATAACATCGCTTGCCTGGGTTTCGCTGAACCCACAGCCAACCATCGCCAGAGGCGTGGGAGCCATCAATAGAACCATTACGCCGAAAGAAACTGCGGCACATAAAATAGCCGTATATACCGGGCGACGACGTAATATTGAGCTCACAGGAGCCTTGCTTAAAACCTTCTTCGTGGCGTCTTGCTCGCTCTTAGGTAAAGCCAACGCCAAAATGGGTAGGCACCCGATCAGTGATATCATCGTTATTGCCCCATAGGCCCCCGCAAAGGGTATCGGAGAATAATAGTCTTTCGTATAAACAAAGACTTCTGGACCAATCAGCGCCGCGACCAAGCCTGAACCCAGAGTGATTGAGATTGCCGTCGGCCGCCAAGATTCAGAAACTACTTCTGCCGCTGCAAAACGAAAATAACCAAAACAACTCGTTGCGGCCCCCATGGCAGCATGAGCCAAACAGAGCATCAGAAAATTAGCATAAAAGAGACTATAAGCTCCGAGTAATCCACCGATTGCGGCAAAACAGGCACCAAGCAGAAAACCTCGTTTGCGGCCAAACTTTCCCATAAAAACAGACATCGGGGCGGCAAAAACCATTCCTGCCAGCATCTGTAAGGAAACAGGTAATATGGCGAACTCTTTTGCAGGTGCAAGCATAGCCCCGGACAGCCCGCCAAGGATAATCAACATCGGCATTGGCGTACCAAGTATGGCATTACCGAGTAAGAGAAGAGGAAAATTTAATCTCTGCCTCGTACTCAAAGTTGGGGAATTCATTTGTTGCGACCCTTTGGAATTGATTTGACGAGCGGAACCTTAACTGATTAAAAGTTTGACTGAAATGATATTTCAACATCATATTTTGCCAAATCCAATTCATACGATTAGAGGACAAGCCGCATGCTAGAAACAAAAATGATTGATGTTTTTGTGTTTGACGGCGTCAACCTCCTCGATATCAGTGGCCCTGTTCAGGCTTTCCACAGCACCCCTGGCGCAAAGAAAATTCCCTACAAACATCGCTTTATTACTATGAATGGAACCAACGCCCGGACCTCCTGCGGAATGGAAATCGTCGCCCAAGGTTCACTTAAAAATCTCACTGATCATGCCGACCTTCTCATCCCTGGGGGCAGTGGTGTCGATAACTACATAGACAATGAAGAACTCACAGAAACCTTAAGACGCTTTTCAGCCGCCTCAAACTCAAACCGATTAATTTCAATCTGCTCAGGCTCCTTAATACTCGCCGCGTCTGGCGTTTTGGATGGGCGGGAAGCAACTACACACTGGTCTCGTGCCCAAATGGCCCAAAGCATGTTTCCAAAAGTGATCTGGAAACTCGATACCATCTATACCAAGTCTGATCGGATCTATACCTCTGCCGGCGTTTCAACCGGAATAGACCTTGCCCTGTCCATTATTGAAGAAGACTACGGCACCAGTACTTCCCTTGATGTCGCTCAGGAACTGGTGGTCTATCTCAGACGAAATGGCGGACAACGTCAGTTCTCACACCTTCTCGAAGCACAAATCAAGTTGGAACCCAAACTGTTGAAACTCGTGGATAAAATAACGAATAATCCTGCTCAGAACTGGACCCTATCCGAGCTCGCAAATCAGGCAAACATGAGCCCCCGGACACTGGATAGAAAGTTCAACCAAGCGCTCAACGCCTCCCCGGTCCAGTTTGTCGAACTCACCAGATTAAACCAAGCCAGGGTCCTCTTATCCAAAGGCGTATCGATGAAACAAGTCGCCGGGCTCTGTGGTTTTGGAGATCTTCAAAATATGCGTCGCAGCTTCACCCGCCACTTGGGAATTACCACGACAGAATACCTCCAACACTTTGGCCCGACTTAGATGAAGCATATCATAGTTTCAAAGAGCTTTATCAAAGCTTCTTTGCAATCTTCCCCAACCTATTGACCGCCTCACCAGACAAAAGCAATATTCTGACTAGGCTGAATTAAATATGAGCGCGGCATGCAAATTCGGAATTATAAAGACGATGATTGGGCGGCATTGGCAACGTTCAAGGTTACCGATGCTCAAACTGAATTTGTCGAACCTATTATAGAGACACTGAGAACCACAAGCCTCACCCGAGACAACTTTGTCATGGAAAAGAACGGAAGGATTATTGGATTCTTCCAGATAGATTCAACTTCAAACAGTCAGTGCATCGCTAATCACCTGGAACTGCATGAAGTTTTCATAGATCACAGCCAACAGGGCAAAGGATACGGCCAAGAATTCATTCTCGCTTTGGCACCATTTCTGAAGGGAAAGTACCCTAAATCCTCAGGGGTATGTTTGACAGTAAACTGCCGAAACACCAAAGCCATACGGCTCTATGAGTTCGGCGGCTTTGTAGATACTGGCGACCTGAGAACAGAAGGGAAAGCAGGGCCGCAGTTCATATTAAGGAAAGTGATCTAAAGGGGCAGTATGTCTCTTGCTTCTGGGCAAATCAAAAAAAGGGCTCGGAAAAATTCCGAGCCCTGCAAGTACGACAGAGGAGGACATTAAGAACGACCTCAGCCTAGCTGAGATGGTCCTTAATAAGCAGCTCAGCAATCTGAACCGCATTAAGGGCAGCGCCCTTACGCAGGTTGTCAGCGACAACCCACAAATTAAGACCGTAATCAACGGTAGGATCCGTACGAATACGGCTAACAAATGTTGCATCTTCACCCGCAGCTTCCTGCGGTGTGACATAACCTTCGTCCTGACGGTAATCGATAACAGAAATACCTGGTGTGTCTTTTAAGAGCTCACGCGCTTGCTCCACGGTAACTTCTTTTTCGAACTCAACAGATACCGCTTCGGCATGGCCAATGAAGACAGGAACACGCACGCAAGTTGCTGTCACTTTGATTTTTGGATCGAGAATTTTCTTGGTCTCGACCGTCATCTTCCATTCTTCTTTGGTGTAACCGTCATCCATGAACACATCAATGTGCGGGATTACGTTGAAGGCGATCTGCTTGGTAAAGCATTCCTTGGTAACGGGATCATTCACAAAAATACCACGGGTCTGGTTGAACAGCTCATCCATCGCATCTTTACCTGAACCAGAAACCGCCTGATAAGTGGAAACGACGACACGCTTAATCACACCAGCATCATGAAGAGGCTTAAGAACGTGTACCATCTGAATGGTAGAGCAGTTCGGGTTTGCAATGATGTTGCGTTTTTTATAACCAGCCAAATCTTCTGGGTTAACTTCTGGAACGATCAAAGGCACATCCGGGTCCATACGGAAATGGGATGTATTATCGATCACAACAGCACCGGCAGCAGCCGCTTTTGGTGAATACTCTGCAGACACCGCACCACCTGGTGAAGATAGAACAATATCAATGCCTTTAAAGTCAAACGTCGCCAAGTTTTTAACTGTTAGCTCACCCACATCACCAAAGGACACGTTTGTGCCTGCGGAACGACTGGAAGCCAAAACGGTGATATCGTTGATATCGAACCCGCGCTCAGACAGAGTTGTTAAAACTTCACGACCTACGGCGCCAGTAGCACCCATTACTGCAATCTTGTGACCCATGGCTTTAGCCTATGCTCTTTCAGTTGCTGGCCTCACAATGAGACCATTTCAAATATCTTCGCATCCATCTGCCTTTTGGCAGAAATAGAAGCCCTAAAGAAAAAGGGCCGCCCCTCAATGGGACGGCCCTTTTATCAGCCTTTATTCCCGAGAGGATTTACCTTCTGCCACCCATCTTCACCTTAGTGGTGGTGACAGGTGTGGTGGTAATCATGGTCCAGGTGGTTGTCACGGTTGCAACTGGACGCGCAGCAGAGAACGCACGGCGAAGAAGCTTCGCAGTGTGTGCAGCGCGCGGTGCGTTATGTGCAACGTGATTAAACATAAAACCTAGTCCACTCGGGTATTAACTCGGTCGCTAACGTAATCAGCTTTAAACTGGTGGTCAACCGAGAAATTATCGATTCTTAAACAATACATCAAAGAAAGCTTATTGTCCCCTGACAACACGCTCAAAGATATAGAGTGCTGACAAAGCCTAGCATGACATGACCCAATCTTAAGTCGATATCCGATTTTCCCAATGACATAAAATAAATCTCTTTACCAAGCCCCAAACCTGTGGATGGCTCTCATTATACTTATATTGAAAGGCATATGAATGAGTTTTGAAATCTGGCTCGCATTTGTTGCAGCATCAACGGCACTACTTCTCATCCCCGGGCCAACTGTATTGTTAGTCCTAAGCTATGCAATCAGTCAGGGACGAACCGTTGCATTGGCAACTGTTGCCGGCGTTGCCTTGGGTGATCTTATAGCGATGACAGCTTCACTTGCTGGACTTGGAGCAGTCGTACTTGCCTCTGCTACCATTTTCACCGCATTAAAATGGGCTGGAGCCATTTATCTGATCTATTTAGGCGTGAAGCTCTTTCGCAGCGCCCGTACAGCATCGCTTGGTAATCTGGAAGATGTCTCGCAGACAACGGCATCTAGTGTATTTGGTCACGCAACTGCAGTAACAGCCTTAAATCCAAAATCTATCGTGTTCTTTATTGCTTTCGTTCCGCAATTTATAACAACAGAAAGAGAATTATTACCACAATTTGCCATCTTGACTGCGACGTTCGTCGGGCTTGCAGCCATCAATGCGCTAGCATATGCACTGCTTGCCGATAGGCTGCGTCACAAAATAGCGCGACCATCAATACTCGCAACACTATCTCGTTTTGGTGGCGGTGCATTGGTCGCAATGGGAATAGCCACAGCAGCTTTCAAACGGGCAACGCAATAAATTTGAATAGACGTTTGGCTCGTCAATAGTTTAAGGGGCGCACTCAGCGCCCCTTTTATATTCTCGAAACCGCCTATTAAGCAGTTTGTTCGTCAAGTTCGCGAAGAAGGGCTGTTCCCATACCTTCGGTGGAAACCAATTCACAACCATCGGCCATGATGTCACCGGTACGCTTGCCAGAAGACAGAACCTTAGTAACAGCATTTTCAATGAGATCGGCTTCATCACCCATATCGAAAGAATAACGCAGGTTCATGGCGAAGGAGAGAATTGTTGCCAACGGATTGGCTTTGCTCTCGCCTGCGATGTCTGGGGCGGATCCGTGTACTGGTTCGTACATGGCTTTACGACGACCTGTTGCATCCGTTGCACCCAACGATGCAGATGGCAACATACCGAGAGAGCCCGTGAGCATAGCCGCAGTATCAGAAAGCATATCCCCGAACAGATTATCCGTCAGAATAACGTCAAACTGCTTAGGTGTGCGAACCAGCTGCATTGAACAGTTATCGGCATACATGTGAGAGAGTTCTACGTCGTCAAAACCTTCGCCGTGAAGTTTGGTGACTTCTTCACGCCATAGCAGACCTGATTCCATAACATTGGCTTTTTCAACAGAGCAAACCCGACTATCACGTTTCCGCGCGAGATCAAAAGCAACCTCGGCAACACGACGGATTTCAGAAGTAGTGTAAACCTGCGTATTGATGCCACGACGTTCGCCATTGCCGATGTCTTCGATACCGCGAGGCTCTCCGAAGTACACACCGCCAGTTAACTCACGAACGATCATGATATCAAGGCCAGATACCAGTTCAGGCTTCAGGGATGACGCTTCGACAAGCGCATCAAAGCAAAGTGCTGGGCGAAGGTTGGCAAAAAGCTCCATCTCTTTACGCAAACGCAGCAGTCCGCGCTCTGGCTTGATTGAGAAATCGAGGTTGTCCCACTGCGGACCACCAACAGCACCCAACAACACGGCGTCGGCTTCCATCGCCTTATCCATTGTCTCATCCGCGAGCGGCACACCGTGTTTGTCGATAGCTGCGCCACCGACGAGATCTTCGGTGATGTCAAAGCTCACTGCACGGCGCTTATCCATCCAGTCAACAACGCGATTTACTTCGCGCATTACTTCTGGACCAATACCATCACCGGCGAGAATCAATAGATTTTTGTTAGATGCCATTTTTCGCTTCCGCACTTTCTTACAAAAAGACGGCTGGCAAATGCCAGCCCACTATATCCGTACTATTCATTCGGGATCTTCATCGACCCCTAATCTTCATCGACTGAGAGCCAGTCGAAAAAATGGGGGCCAGTAATAGCCCCCACATATTTCTTACAACCAAGGCTGTGTAGCTTTGCGTTGATTTTCAAACTGATCGATGTGCTCAGACTTTTCAAAAGTCAGACCGATATCGTCCAATCCGTTCATCAGGCAATGTTTACGATGGGCATCAACTTCAAACTTTAGCGTGCCGCCATCAGGACCCTTGATTTCTTGAGCTTCAAGGTCAACAGAAACGACAGCGTTTGATCCACGCTTGGCGTCATCCATCAATTTATCGACATCTTCCTGCGGCAGAGCGATTGGTAAAATACCGTTCTTGAAGCAGTTATTATAGAAAATATCAGCAAAGCTCGGTGCAATTACGCAACGAATACCCTGGTCTAAAAGAGCCCAAGGCGCATGTTCGCGTGATGATCCACAACCGAAGTTATCTCCGGTCACAAGAATCTGAGCTTCTTTGTAAGCAGGTTCGTCCAAAACAAAATCAACCGGATTACCGTCTTCATCCGTACGCAACTCATAAAAGAGGCCAGCCTTCAGGCCTGTGCGCTTTACAGTTTTCAAAAACTGTTTTGGGATGATCATATCGGTATCGATGTTCACCAATGGCAGCGGAGCAGCCACAGAGGTGAGTGATGTAAACTTATCCATTCTCTGTTTTCCTTTAGCTTCTACGCTTAATCGTATTTACGAACATCATCAAAATGACCTGCAATTGCCGCAACTGCAGCCATTGCCGGACTGACAAGGTGAGTACGACCGCCGCGGCCCTGACGACCTTCGAAGTTACGGTTGGACGTCGATGCACAACGCTCACCCGGAGAAAGACGATCAGCATTCATAGCCAAGCACATGGAACAACCAGGCTCACGCCAGTCAAATCCAGCTTCGGTGAAGATCTCATCTAGACCTTCTTCTTCAGCTTGTAGCTTCACCAGACCAGACCCGGGAACGATCATCGCGTATACGCTTTCAGCAACCTTGCGGCCTTTAGCGATACGAGCGACTTCACGAAGGTCTTCGATACGACCATTGGTACAAGAGCCAATGAAAACTTTATCGATGGAAATATCCTGAATTGCCTGGCCAGGCTTCAGGTCCATGTATTCAAGAGAGCGTTCAATTGCTGATTTTTTGTTATCATCACGACCATCGGAAGGGGCCGGAACCGCTGCAGAAATACCAACAACATCTTCCGGTGAAGTTCCCCAAGTAACCTGAGGTTCGATGTCAGAGGCTTTAACCACGACTTCTTTATCGTAGGTCGCGCCTTCATCAGAGGGAAGAGTCTTCCAATAAGCAACTGCCTGTTCCCAATTCCCAGCCTTAGGAGAAAGAGGACGACCTTTACAATATTCGAAAGTAACTTCATCAGGAGCAATGAGACCTGCACGTGCGCCAGCTTCGATTGACATGTTACAGATGGTCATACGACCTTCCATTGAAAGGCTACGCATGGCTTCACCAGCGTATTCAATCACATAGCCTGTACCGCCAGCAGTACCAATAACACCAATGATATGCAGAATCATGTCTTTGGCGGTAACACCTGGAAGCAAATCACCTTCGACAGAAATGCGCATGGTTTTTGCTGGTTTTTGAATAAGTGTTTGAGTCGCGAGTACGTGCTCAACTTCAGATGTCCCGATACCAAAAGCAAGGGAACCAAAAGCACCGTGTGTCGCGGTGTGACTATCACCACAAACAATTGTCATGCCAGGAAGGGTAAAGCCTTGCTCTGGGCCAATGATGTGAACAACACCCTGACGGATATCGTCCATGCCAAACAGTTGAACGCCAAACTCTTCACAGTTGCTCGAGAGAGTTTCAACCTGAATACGGCTTTCTTCGTCTGCAATACCTTGGGCGCGACCTTCAGTCGGAACATTGTGGTCAGGCACAGCAAGTGTATTTTCTGGGCGGCGCACTTTGCGGCCAGTCATACGAAGTCCTTCAAAAGCCTGTGGGCTTGTTACTTCGTGTACCAAGTGACGATCGATATAAATCAAAGCGGTTCCGTCATCTTGACTGTGAACCATGTGACTATCCCAAATCTTTTCGAAAAGGGTCCGCGGGTTACTCATCCTAACAAAGTCCTCGTTTTTTTATTGGCGGCTATTCCCCACCTATAAAGTCATGCCTAAAGGCAACAACTATTAACAGCGGCCATAAACCAATCTCATGACCATTCGTAAAAGTTTGGGCCAAGTTCGAGCGGAGCATAACGCTTCCGCACTGCGGCGAAAAGTCCTTTAGAACGAATGAATCTCTTTTTGTAACTATTCTATAAGAAAATTTCGTATCTGTCGTGTAATTAGCTACTTTTCTACACTCATCTTCAGTGAATTATTGCGCTGCACCCACAAACAATCACGTTAAATTTTCCTTTTCTTTAGACTTCTTCCGTGAGGATAAAAGGCATTTAAAACATCACCTTGAACAATGAACTCACGAAAATAGGCCATTTCTGCCACAAGTTTGTTACTGGACGAACACCCCCAAAATCACCTCATTCTGTACATATTCACCGCACAAGTCCGCGGCAGGGTGTTAGCAGACGAAATTTTGGAGTGCATTACATGGCCCGTAAACTAAGAATCCTCTTACTACCATGCGTAATGGCAGTGGGACTCCTTGTCAGTGGCTTTGCCCCTTTTGAAGCCCTGCTTGCTCCGAAGGCAGAATCCATACCTCGTTGGGCCAACTTTGACCCTGCAAACACCCAAACAATCCAGAACAAAAACTGGAATTTGTTTCTCAACAACTACCGCGAAGATAATTATGATGGGATAGCACGTATTGCTTACCACCGGGTTTCTTTAAATGATCGTCTGGCCCTTGGGGAATTCATTCAACAGCTACAAACTGTCCCAGTAAGCAGTCTCAACCGCAAAGAACAGCTGGCCTATTGGGTTAACCTTTATAATGCCACAACCGTGCAAGTCGTTCTTGAGCATATGCCTGTAGAAAGCATTCGTGATATAAACATTTCTCCTGGACTATTTGCGTCTGGCCCTTGGGGAAAAAAAATCCTACGTGTTGAAGGTGAAAAGCTATCTCTCAACGACATAGAACACGGCATTCTTCGCCCAGGCTGGAATGATCCGAGAATTCACTATGTCTTAAATTGCGCCTCTCTTGGCTGCCCGGACATTCCAAAGCAGGCCATTACCGCTAAAGATAGTGAAAACCAGCTAAACCAGGCTGCAAAAACTTTCATCAATCACCCCAGGGCAATCACTATTCCTGAAAACAATGAAGCCGTAGTTTCAAGCATCTATGTTTGGTTTAAAGAGGACTTTGGTGGAAGTGACGCTGCGATTTTGGATCACATGCGAACTTACGCTTCTACAGAGAAGAAAAAGAAGCTGATGAAAGTCCGCTCCCTTGAAAGCCACCATTATGACTGGAACTTAAACGCCGTGCCTGTAGTGGCTACTGCATCCACCGGGTCATAAAAATTTCTCAAACTTTTAACGACATCAAGAAAACTACAAAAACAAAAAGGGCGCCACAAGGCGCCCTTTTCATAACAGATATCCCAACCGGAGAAGCTCGCGGTCGGGTATTGTCCAAACTTATGCCTTTTTGGCAGCAGCTTTTGCAGCGGCTTTTTCAGCACGTTCAGCAGCAGCAGCTTTACCAGCAGCACCAGTTGTTTTTTCTGCGATACGTGCAGATTTACCACGACGATCACGAAGATAGTAAAGTTTTGCGCGACGCACATCACCACGACGGATCAATTCGATTGAATCAACACGTGGGCTGTATAGTGGGAAGATACGCTCAACGCCTTCACCGTAAGAAATCTTACGTACGTTGAAAGCAGAGTTCAAACCAGCGTTTTTACGTGCGATACAAACGCCTTCAAAAGCCTGGATACGCTCGCGAGTACCCTCAACAACTTTAACGTTTACGCGGATGGTGTCACCAGCAGAAAAATCAGGGATTTTTTTGCCTTCAGTAAGCTTGGCAATCTGGTCAGCTTCTAGCTTCTCGATTACATTCATGTTTCTATCCTCTACCATTCTTTTGGGGCCATTGACCCGTTTAGCTTTTCAACGGACCTATCGGCCCAGTTTGGTATCGTTATGTTTATCCAAGTACTTGTCCCATAAGTCGGGACGCCTTTTCTTGGTAATCTCTTCCGCCTGTTCCTGACGCCACTGTTTTATCTTCCCATGGTGACCAGAGGATAGAACCTCGGGTACCTGGCGACCTTGCCATTCAGCTGGTCGCGTATAGAGCGGATACTCCAGTAAGCCAGTTTCAAACGATTCCTCGTCTGCAGATTCCTGGTTTCCCATAACCCCCGGTAACAAACGAATGACAGCATCCATAAGGATCAGCGCTGCCTGTTCACCACCAGACAAAATGTAATCACCAACCGAAACCTCTATCACCTCATGCGCGTCCAAGACCCGCTGGTCGATCCCCTCATAACGCCCGCAAAGGAGTGTCACTCCGGGTCCTGCCGCAAGCTCCTTGACCAAATCCTGATCCAGAAGCCGTCCACGCGGCGAGAGATAGATAACCGGGCCAGCTTTGCCAGCCACTGAGTTCAAGGCTGCATCGACAATATCAGGACGCATTACCAAACCAGCACCACCCCCGAAAGGGATTGCATCAACAGTACGGTGTTTGTCATGCGCAAAATTGCGGATGTCCACCTTATCCAACTCCCAGATCCCTTTTTCAAGAGCTCGCCCTGCCAGAGATAACCCTAGAGAGCCCGGAAACATTTCCGGATGGAGCGAAAGTACTGTTGCTGTCCAGTTGGTAGTCACGTTATCCAACATCCTGTCTAGCAACCCGGTTTAAAAAACTAAAACACCAGATCATATAATCCAGCCTCTAGCCTTCCCGACCCAGAACCACTTCGGGCATATCGACAACGATACGTTTTCCCTCCAGGTCCACCACCGGAACAGAGCTTTCAGTAAAGCTGACCATTTCCGGCTGCCCACTTACACTGTCAAATTCAAGAATATCACCCGCTCCGAAATCGAATACGCCCTTAACAGTACCAAGAACCTCACCTTTGGGGTTCTCGACCTTAAGGCCGACAAGATCAGAGTAGTAAAATTCGTTGTCTTCAATCAGTTTTGGTAGAAGATCACGGTTAACATACAGTTTTGTTCCCCGCATTTCTTGGGCGCGATCACGATCTTTCACACCCTCAAGCCGCGTTAGAACGGTACCCTTGGCATGGCCCGTAATAGCGATTTTATAGCAGTTGCCTGCATCATCCGTCACTGGTCCGAAAGCCGCCACGTCTTCTGGAACTTCTGTATAGCTTTTGATCTTAACCTGACCGCGCACTCCGTGCGCTCCAGCGATCACGCCAACACAAACTCTATCTTCGTGGTTTAATGCCATGAGCTTAAGAAATCCTATACAGCCGAGTTACTCAGCAGCGCTATCAGCAGCTGCTGCAGCAGCTTCTTCAGCGGCAGCTTCAGCAGCCATACGCTTCTCTTCGAGACGCTCTTTGGCTTTTGCTTTCAGCTGATTTTTCTTGGTCTGCTCTGGAACAGCACGCTTTTCAGCAAGACCGAGTTCGCCCAAGAAACGAGCAACGCGATCTGTTGGCTGAGCACCAGTAGAAAGCCAATACTTAACACGGTCTTCGTCTAGTTTTAGACGCTCCGGGTGATCTTTTGGTACCATTGGGTTGTAGGCACCAATTTTTTCGATAAAGCGACCATCACGTGGAGCACGAACGTCAGCAACTACGATACGGTAGTATGGACGTTTCTTGGCGCCGCCGCGGGCGAGGCGAATTTTAACAGCCATTTCAGTTCCTCTTGTTAAACACTAAACTAAACTTATTTCACTACTTACTTAGACGCTTTCTTTCCTGAAGCCCGATTATTTCGGGAACCCCATTCCAGGCGGCATCAAATTTTGCAATCCACCACGCATCATGCCTTTTTTGCCCATTTTTTGGACTTTTTTCATCATGCGGGCAGCTTCTTGTTGTTGCTTGAGAAGCTTATTCACATCCTGAACGGAAGTTCCGGAACCACCTGCAATACGGGTACGCCGTTTTGCTTTGATAATTTCCGGTTTCTCACGTTCTTGAGGTGTCATGGATGAAATGATCGCCAATTGACGGTTGATGATTTTGTCATCGACCTTGGCATCTTTCAGTTTCTTCATTTGGGCAGAGTTCATCCCAGGCAGCATGTTCATCAAGCTGGACATTCCGCCCATCTTTTGCATCTGCTTGAGCTGACTTGCCAAATCATTCAGATCAAACTTGCCCTTCTTCATTTTCGCGGCGAGTTTTTCAGCTTCTTCCTCATCAAAGGATTCAGCAGCTTTCTCAACCAACGAAACAACGTCACCCATGCCAAGAATTCGGGAGGCAACACGTGAAGGGTGGAAGTCTTCAAGTTCGTCGAGCTTTTCACCAACACCCATCAATTTAATCGGGCATCCAGTAACCGCTCTCATGGAAAGTGCCGCACCACCACGTGCATCACCGTCCATACGGGTCATAACAATACCCGTCAAACCAACCTTTTTATTAAAGGTATCAGCAACTGTAACCGCATCTTGACCGGTCATCGCATCTGCAACCAACAGTGTCTCAGCTGGCTTAGTTGCATCGCGAACGGTTTCAACCTCGGCCATCAACTGTTCGTCAATCGCCAAACGACCAGCGGTATCGAGCATAACAACGTCGAAACCTTCAAGCGCACCTGTTTGGACGGCACGCTTGGCAATCGCGACCGGTTGTTCGCCAGGGACGATGTTTAAAGTCCGCACACCAATTTGCGCACCCAATACAGCAAGCTGTTCTTGCGCAGCAGGTCGTTGAACATCAAGAGAAGCCATCAAGACCTTCTTGCGTTCTTTTTCGGTCAAACGCTTGGAAATCTTCGCTGTAGAAGTTGTTTTACCAGAGCCCTGCAAACCAACCATCATAATGACGGCTGGTGGGGTTACCTGGAGATTAAGAGCAGCGTGATCAGAGCCCAGCATTTCAGCGAGGTGATCGTTTACAATCTTGATCACCATCTGGCCAGGAGTCACGGACTTCAGAACGTCTTGTCCAACAGCTTCGGCCTTGACCTTTTCAACGAAGTCTTTGACCACAGGAAGAGCTACGTCAGCTTCAAGCAAAGCAACGCGCACTTCACGCAGAGCAGCTGTAACATCAGCTTCGCTCAATGCGCCGCGGCGCTTCAGCTTGTCAAAGACTGAACCCAGACGTTCCTGAAGGCTATCGAACATATTGTCCCTCTTTCAAAATCAACCAGCCAAAAAGGCTGAAAACGGCAATCACATACGCCAAACGCAATTTACGCCAGTGCGCGATACTCGCGGACTGGCGGAGCTCCTTAGAGCTGGATGCTTTGACCCATGACAGATATTTGATCGGAACCTATTAAAAACCTAACTCTGGGTCAAGTTATTTCATTGCTTGGTCCGTATTCCACGTCATCTTACAAATTTACAAACGGAGTCGCAGAAAATTCTACACTTAATTCGTCTTCATCTACCTTATTCAAATCAAAGATAAATTCCAATGCAATCAAAAAGTGTTTAAAATTTTAGCAAACACTCATAGGTAATTAACACAGAATTAACTCATACATTTTAATGTAATTGTGCTACTTAAAATAGCATGCTCGCGCTTCATGATGATGTACACTGGTTGCCACAGACTTGCTCGCGCTAACTGTTGTAACAGTCCCGAATTGGGAGATTAACATGACCGCGCCCTCAAAAAGATCTCTACTACTGACGAGTACCGTCAGTCTGGTCACGCTTGCAATCGTCGCAATGCCGATCACGATCAATCTTTCCGACTTCAGCCTGCAAAGTAATTCAGCCTACGCCAACAACGGTGGTGGAAACGGTGGCGGAAACGGTGGCGGAAACGGTGGTGGAAACGGTGGTGGAAACGACGGCGGAAACGGTGGTGGAAACGACGGCGGAAACGGTGGTGGAAACGACGGCGGAAACGGTGGTGGAAACGACGGCGGAAACGGTGGTGGAAACGACGGCGGAAACGTTGGTGGAAGCGACGGTGGAAACGGTAGCGGAAACAGCAGCAAAAGCGAAAGTAGCAATTCTGATAAAAAAGACAACAAGGGCTCTATATCCAGTGCACTCGGCGCATTGAATGCAGCACATGCTTCTCCCACAGCCCTGAGCAAGGCGTCTACAAAATCTCGAGTGGGTAAAATTGCAGCTTATGCAGAGGCTGTCGCAGCGACCAATACAGCAAAAGATTTTCTTGATGCCGCCACGGAAGCCGCAGCTGATGCTATAGCTGAAGCAGCAGTCCAAGCGGACGAAGCTGCGGCAGCAGAAGAAGCTGCGGCGGAAGCCCAGGCAACGGCAGAAGCAGAAGCCGCAGAAGCAGTGGCTGCACAAGAAACGGCTGATACAGAAGCCTCACAGGTTGCAAGCGCTCAAGCAGCCGCGACGACAGCAACAGAAGAGGCAATCGCAGCCCAAGACGCTGCAAATGACGCCCAGGATCTGGCCGATGCTAATCCTGATGATCCTGACCTCGCAGAGGCCGCAGCGGCGGCACAAGAGCTCGCGGATGCGGCAGCAGAGGAAGCAGCCGAAGCTCAGGAAACCGTTGTTGCTGAAGCTGCAGAAGCCGTCGCCGCACAAGCCATTGCCGACATAGAATCTGCTGAAGCAATCGCTTCAGCCGCAGCCGCATCTGATGCGTTAACCACGGCAGAAACAGAGCTTGCTGAAGCCGCAGCGGCTGCAGAAGCAGCAGAAACAGCGGTTGCCGCAGCAGAAACAGCGGAAGAAGACTTCCAGAGTGCGGCAGAAACAGAAGCAGAATCTCTTATTGAGGCTGCAAATAAAGATGTTACAAATGAAGTCAAAACTGCCGTTAATGATCTGCTGGGCATTGAAAGCGCCATTATCGAATAGCTCCCTTAAAGAGAAGAACAACTCCGGGCACGGATAGACCTCTGCTTACAGTCCAGCGCTTATAATCTGTAAACGGATAGCCTGTTAGCTGCCAATCCAACATAAAATTTTAAGGACAATCAAATCTAGAAAGTTGCGCGGAGTTCTTCCAACAGAGCTTCGGAAATAACTTCTGGAATGTTGAGGTTACGCTCCCGCACAAAAGAGTTGATAGCCTCCTGGGTCTTTGACCCCATCAGCCCATCTACCGGGCCTAATTCATAACCAAGTTTTCCCAGCCTATACTGTGTGAATAAGACTGTTGGCATATCCGCGAAATCAGAACCACTATCGAAATCTATTCGATATCTGCCTTTTTCCAACTGCTTTATCTCCTGGGGTGTCAGTCGAGTATAAACTTTCTCGGCAACTCGTGAGGCTTGAGCAACCTCACCTTCGGCAGCTTGTTTTAGCCACACCCATGCCTTGAGATTATTA
>NZ_CBDBHW010000010.1:0-15450 GCF_965205715.1 Kiloniella sp.
CGGGGAGGCAACAGATTGTTCGACAACGGTGGCATTCGCCCCTGGATAGCTTGTGGAAACTTTAACCTGGGGTGGGGCGATGTCAGGGTATTCTGCGATAGGCAGGGCATTAAGGGCGATGAGGCCGGCGAGTGATATAACAATGGATATAACCAATGCAAACTTCGGCCGATTGATGAAAAAAGCTGAGAACACGATCAGGCTCCTTCTTCAACCGGGTTGACCAGCATATCTGGTCTTACCTTTTGAATGCCCTGAACAATGAGGCGTTCTCCTTTCAGAAGGCCGTTTAGAATTACCCAGTCTGTTCCGATCTGGTCTCCAACTTGAATGCGACGGACTTCAACCTTGTTTGCGCGATTGACGACAAGGGCGAAATATCCTTGCTGATCTTTTTGTACCGATGCTTGAGGGATAACGAGGGCGCGTTGGGTTTTCTTGTCGCGAACCGTAACGCTTACGAATTGACCCGGAACCAGTATGCGATTGGGGTTGGCAAAAACGGCGCGGGTGAGGATTGTGTTGGTGTCTTGGTTGACCTCTGTGTTCAAAAAGCTAAATCGTCCTTCGAGGGGGTATGGTTTTCCATCAGAGAGGATGAGTGTTGGAATTACAGGGGCTTCTTTGGTCAATCCTTTGCGGCGTTCTGCCAGTATAATTTTATCGCTAACAGGCACGGTTACATAAATAGGATCCATACTTGTAATCGTAGCGAGTGGTTCGCTGTTGGAGTTTACAAGATTACCCACGCTATATTTTGATCGACTGATTTGTCCATCAATGGGGCTGTATATTTCGGCTCTTCTCCGCTTTGTTGAGTAGAAAAAGATGCCGACCGCCAAGTAACCTGTTGATATGTATGGTTTCTGATAACTTTACATAGAGCAGGTATATGACAATCAACATCTCGCAGCATATTTTAGGCCTCAAAGGGCAACGTGTAAATGAAATTAAACTGGATGACGGCGGTGTTAAGATTGTCATTCACTGCAGCCGAGACGCGCGTAGGAGGGCTATAGACCCTGCTACAGGCCAGAAGGGAAGCATCAACCAGCATGTCCGCCGACAAGTAAACGACATCCCCCTTTTTGGGTATCCTTGTGTGGTCGAGATTGAGCTGGCGCAGGTTTATATTAACAAGGGCGAACGCCGCATTGAGGGGTGTGATTTTGTTGATAAAGGGTGCCGTTTCACTCACCGATTTTGCCGACTGATCAGTGGATTATGTCGGCATATGTCTATTCAAGCGGTTTCCAGACATTTGGATATACGATGGGAAACGGTCAAGAATATCGACAGGGCATACCTTATTGAAACTCTCCCTACGCTTGATCCTGCAGAGCTAACTGGCTTGGAATATATTGGTGTAGATGAAGTTGCCCGGGCGAAAGGTCATGACTACATGACGGTGGTCTACGATATGGTTGGCGGTCATCTGATCTGGGTTGAAGCAGGCCGAACTGCCGAGGTTTTTTCAAGGTTTTTGAAACAACTGCAACCAGATACAGCCTGCAAAATAAAGGCCGTAGCGATGGATATGGGGCCTGCCTACCAAAAGGCTGTCAGAGAGTCCTTGCCGTTGGCCGACATAGTATTTGACCGTTTCCACGTCATGAAAAACTACAGCAAAGCTATCCATAATCAGCGTCGACTTGAGTTCAGAAAGGCCGATCCAAGTGGTAAAGAGTTGATGAAAGGGACACATTATCTGTTGCTCAAAAATGCGGATAAGTTGAGTGAAAAACAAAGTGACAAGCTGCAAAGGTTGCTGGAGAGCAATAGCAACCTGAATGCACTTTACGTCTTGAAAGAACAGCTTCAGCTGCTGTGGAGTGCCGCTTCATTTGAGGCGATGGCGGAGCAACTGGAACGTTGGTGCCTGATAGCAGATCAGTCACAGATGCTCTATCTAAAAAAGTTCGCGAAATCCCTACGGAAACATTGTGTGGGCATCTGCAACTACGCCAAACACAAGCTCACAAGCGCCAGGATAGAGGCTGGTAATGTCAGTATAGGAATGATCCGTAAGCGAGCCAGAGGCATCAAGGATACCGAATACTTCAAACTCAAAATTAGACAATCATCCATTCCAGATAATCAATCTATGCTCTATTTGAAATCCTAAATCTACTCAACAAAGCGGAGAAGTGCCTATATTTCTGTGTAACTCAAATCCAGCTCAGACCGTCTTAAGGACGCTTTAGCTTGTAGCACGCTGGCAAGCGCTGTTGACTCTGCTGCCTCAGAGCTGTCGAGAGAAGCTGCAGAGACGACCTTCTTTTTCTTAAGGTCTTTTTTTCTCTTTAGATCAGAGCGGGCGTTTTTAAGGGTCGCCTCGGCGCCAACGAGATCTGCTTTACTTTGAGCAACGGCTATTTCGTAGGATGCCTTTTCCAGGATGTAGAGCAGATCACCTTTCTTAACTTCGGCACCTTCTTTGAATAGCCGTTGTTCTAGAAAGCCTTCTACACGGGCTCGAAGATCAACTGTCTCAATCGCTTCAACCCGGCCAACAAAGGTAGTTTGTGGGGTGATATCCTGCTCTTCAACGGTCGTGACAATAACACTAGGCGCAGATGCCGTACTATCCTGGGCAAGTGAAATATGGGGAGCAATAACAGAAGAAATTATTATAAGGCCTTTAAGCCCCCACTTGGTATGGCTTTTCATGTGCTCACTTCTTTTGTGTTCATAGCTACGAGGTTTAAAGAGACGGCTTTGTAGGCGTGTCGTTGAGAGGTCTTTGCTTCAGGGATGCATAGTGATCTGTGAGTTCAATACCCTAGGGTATGTTTGGGGGAGGTCAAGAATTTATTATACGTGCGGGTTGGGTGTTCCGTTGATAAATTGTGTTTTGTTCGAGGATAAGGCTTTTATAAAAATTTGTAGAGTAATAGTGTATTGCAGATCTCATCCTAGTAATTACTCTTGCTATCATGGGGAAAGGGTTCTATAACCCCGCCATTGTCGGGTGGCATGTGCCATAGGGTATGCCTAGTCACTCTGAAAAAGAACTTTAGTTATAAGGAAAGAAAATGCCCAAACTTAAGACCAAATCTGGCGCGAAGAAACGCTTCCGCCTAACCGGTACCGGTAAAGTCGTTGCTGCACAAGCAGGTAAACGTCACGGTATGCGCAAACGCTCACAAACAATGATTCGTAACGCACGCGGTACGACAATTCTATGTGATTCGGATTCTCGCGTAATCAAACGTAATTTCTTGGTTAACGGTTAAGGTAGTAGCAAAATGGCTCGTGTAAAACGGGGCGTCACAGCGCGTGCACGTCACAAAAAAATCTCCAAACTTGCAAAAGGCTATCGTAGCCGGGGCAAGAACGTCTTCCGCGTAGCAGTACAGCGCCTTGAAAAAGGCTGGCAGTACGCTTACCGCGATCGTCGTGTTAAAAAACGTACATTCCGTGGTCTATGGATTCAGCGTATCAACGCTGGTGCCCGTATGCACGGTATCACGTACTCACAATTCATGAACGGTGTTAAAAAAGCTGAAATCGGTCTCGATCGTAAAGTTCTTGCTGATTTGGCTGTTCGTGAGCCAGCTGCATTTACTGCTGTTGTTGAAAAAGCAAAAGCAGCTCTGGCTTAACGCACATACGTTTAGGCTTTATGACAGGGCAGCATCCGGTTTCCGGGTGCTGCCTGTTTGTCATTAAGGGCCTAAAAAATGACGAGTGTTACGTGCCGACTATTTATCATCCAGTCCCTTAATGGGATTCGCCTTAAACTCATGCATTTATGCGCCCAATAGGAACGACTTACCGTGGTCTCCCCTCTGAAGATCCTTTTACCCGTTCTATTATGCTTAAATTTGCTTTCTGGCTGTTTTGACGCTGGAAGCGCTTCTAATGCTGAGTATGCCAACGATATAGATGCTGTCCGTAATGAAATCCAGAATGGGCAAAGCAATACCGATCTGGTGGAAGCACTTGCTGGACGCCACGGCAAAGTCACTTGGCTGGGGGATGCCTGGGATGATAATCAATCTGATCAATTAACACGTGTGAGCGCGACCATTCAGAAAACTCTGGACGGTAGAGAGCGCAATCTCGTACTTCAGTATCGTTATGACCGTGCATCGAAAGATGTGGTCTTGGATAAGGTATTGCTTGATGGCCAAGTTCAAAGTGTCATTAGTGGTGCCGTCGCAATGCTTGCAATGAAGCTCGAATAAGAAACGTCTTTGAGGTGCGCCTCAATAACGGGAAGTAGTGGAATGGATAATCTGGAAGAACTTCGCAGTAGCTTGCTGCAAAGAGTAGAAGAAGCCTCTGACCTCGAAGCACTTGATACCGTGCGCGTGCAGGCTTTGGGCAAAAAAGGTGAGATAACTCAGCGTATGAAAACGCTAGGTGGTCTTGCCCCTGAAGAACGTAAAGAAGCAGGCCAGGCCTTTAACCTTATTAAGCAAGCTGTTGCTGAAGCAATCGAGATCCGAAAAGGGACATTGCACGAAGCTGCCCTTGAAGCGCGCCTTGCCGAAGAGAAAATCGATGTGTCCCTACCTGCACGCCCGACGACGATTGGGAAGATGCAT
This sequence comes from Kiloniella sp., assembly GCF_965205715.1. Taxonomy (GTDB): domain Bacteria; phylum Pseudomonadota; class Alphaproteobacteria; order Kiloniellales; family Kiloniellaceae; genus Kiloniella. The sequence goes on from NZ_CBDBHW010000010.1 coordinate 4,554, forward strand.
CCTATTAGCCAGACATTAGAAGAGCTGGTCGCTATTTTTGGCGAAATGGGATTCTCCGTTGCTGAGGGCCACCACATCGAGGATGATTTTCACAATTTTACGGCTTTGAATATTCCGCCGGAACATCCTGCTCGTCAGGAGCTTGATACTTTCTATATGCCTGAAAAGGAAGACGGTAGCCGCCCAGTGCTTCGTACACATACTTCCCCGGTACAAATTCGGGCGATGCAGAATACGACCCCGCCTATTCGCATTATTGCGCCCGGGCGTACTTTTCGTGCAGATCACGATGCCACGCACTCCCCGATGTTCCATCAGGTCGAAGGGCTGGTTATCGACGAGAAAACCAATATGGGCCATCTCAAGGGTGTTCTTATTGAATTCTGTCGGGCTTTCTTTGGTGTGAAAGATTTACCACTAAGATTCCGTCCGAGTTATTTTCCCTTTACCGAGCCGTCAGCGGAAGTTGATATCGGCTGTACGCGTTCTGGTGGGCAGCTCAAAATCGGTGCTGGTGATGATTGGCTAGAGATCCTCGGTAGCGGCATGGTTCACCCTAAAGTTCTCGAAAACTGTGGTATTGATTCAACAAAGTATCAGGGTTTTGCCTTTGGCATCGGGATCGAACGTCTCGCCATGCTCAAGTACGGAATCCCTGACTTGAGAACCTTCTATGAAACTGATCTTCGCTGGATGAAACACTACGGCTTCTTGCCGATGGAAATGCCCAGCATGGTTCGTGGTCTGTAAGGAGGTTTTGAGAAAATGAAATTCACACTGAACTGGTTGAAAGACCACCTCGATACAGACGCTTCTCTTGAAGTCATTGTCGAAAAACTATCCCTTATCGGCCTCGAAGTTGAAGGCGTTGAAAATAAAGCTGATGAACTCAAGGCTTTTAAAACGGCTAAAGTCATCGAAGCCGTTCAACACCCCAACGCTGATAGATTGCGTGTTTGTCAGGTACAATCTGCTGATGGCATAAGCCAGGTCGTTTGTGGTGCACCAAATGCCCGCACAGGCATGGTTGGTGTTTTTGCGCCCGTTGGCTGTTACGTCCCCGGTATAGACCTGACTTTGAAGGCAGGTAATCTTCGCGGTGAAGATTCTAATGGTATGCTGGTCTCAGAGCGTGAAATGGGTCTGTCAGACGAGCACGATGGAATCATAGATCTTCCCGAAGATACAGAAATTGGCGTTCCTCTCGCTGAAATCCTAGGTCTGGACGATCCAATTATTGAGATTGCAATCACTCCAAACAGAGGTGATTGTCTCGGTGTTCGAGGCGTGGCACGTGATCTCGCCGCAGCTGGTTTGGGCAAGCTGAAAGCGCTCAAGACTGAGACTGTCGAAGGGTCTTTCGAAAGCCCAATTAATTGGAGAGCTGACGAAGCTGTTGCTCAAAACGTTCCTTATGTTGCGGGACGTTATTTCCGTAATATCAAAAACGGACCAAGCCCCAAGTGGCTGCAAGAGCGTTTGCTGGCCATTGGCTTGCGCCCAATATCAACTCTTGTTGATATTACAAACTATGTGTCATTTGATCTTGGGCGGCCTCTGCACGTCTTTGATGCGGATAAGGTCCAGGGCGATCTGACGATGCGCTTTGCCGTGAACGGCGAAGAGTTCCTGGCTTTGGATGAGGAAACATACAAGCTTGAAGATACCATGGTTGTTATTGGTGATGACAATGGCGTTCAAGGTATTGGTGGGGTTATGGGCGGCCTGAATTCTGGCTGTAGTGACGAAACCACGAATATGTTCCTTGAAGTGGCTCTCTTCGATCCGATATCAATAGCTATAACAGGTCGTAAATCTGGAATTCTTTCCGACGCACGTTATCGTTTTGAGAGAACCGTTGACAGCCAATCAGCTGATTGGGGCGTGGATGTCGCGACACAGATGGTTCTTGATCTTTGCGGCGGGGAAGTCAGCCAGGTTAGCTCTGCTGGATCCATTCCATCTGAGCAGCGGGTGATTGAGCTTCGTCCTAGCCGAATTGAAGATCTCTGTGGTGTAGCGGTAGCCAAAGATAAACAGATCGAAATTCTGTCCATTCTCGGCTTTGATGTCAGTGAAAAAGGTGACCTGATTTCTGCTGTGGTACCTACATGGCGTCCTGATGTCGAGCTGGAAGCTTGTTTGGTTGAAGAAATCCTTCGAATTCATGGATATGAGAATATACCGGAATTGCAGATGGAGCCTGATAACTATCTTCCGCAAGGTGTCCTCACTCTTGAGCAACGTCGAGTTTCCAATGCGCGAACCGCATTGTGCTGGCGTGGACTGGACGAGGCTGTGACCTTCTCGTTTGTTTCTTATGCGGAAGCTGAGCTCTTTGGTGGAGTTCCTGATAGCTTGCGGGTAGCGAACACGATTTCGACCGATCTAGACACCATGCGTCCGTCAATCCTACCGACTTTGCTGTCTGCAGCCGTTAGAAATACCGATCGTGGTTATGCTGATAATGCTCTGTTTGAAGTTGGCCCCCAGTATTTTGATGATACGGCCAAGGGACAACAGAAAATGGCTACGGGGCTTCGGTCTGGTGCTATCGCTGGCCGTCATTGGGAAAGCCCTAGTCGCTCGGTTGACGTCTTTGATGCCAAGGGCGATGCTCTTGCTGCGCTTTCCGCTGCAGGTGCTCCAGTAGACAATTTGCAGGTGTTTACCAACGCACCATCTTATTTTCATCCTGGTCGCTCAGGTGTTATGGGGCTTGGGCCAAAGAACGTCCTTGCTGCATTTGGTGAACTTCACCCGCGCGTGCTTGAAGCTATGGATATCAAAGGACCAGTGGTTGCTTTTGAAGTATTCCTGGACAATATCCCTCAGCCAAAAGTGAAAAAAGGCGAGTCTGGTAAAATCAAACCGGCACTTGACCTTTCTCCGTTCCAGCCTGTTGAACGAGATTTTGCTTTCCTTGTCGACGAGAGTGTCGAAGCAGGGAAATTGATCCGCTCGGCTAAAGGTGCAGATAAAGCCTTGATTTCAGATGTGGTTCTTTTCGATATCTATACGGGTAAAGGTGTTGAAGAAGGTAAGAAATCCCTGGCGATTACAGTTACACTTCAGCCGAGAGATCATACTCTTACAGATGAAGAAATTGATGCGGTGTCGCAAAAAGTCGTTGCACAAGCTATGAAAGCAACTGGTGCTACTCTTCGTAGTTAATCTATGTCTTAATTTTAAAGAAAGCCCGGCGTTCGTGCCGGGCTTTTTTTATGTTCGTTTTTAAACCTCGTACATAGAAAAGCTGGGTCTGAAAGTTCTCTTAAAGTGTGTTATACTAAAGGGCAATCGGGGGAGATTGACCAGGGGGGCGTTACCTAGAAGGAGACGCTCATGTCAGTATCCGAGAAGGAAGACACTGAAACTTCAAATACCGTGAGAGAAGCTGTAGGTGTGTTCCATAATGCTCAAGAGCTTGAATCAGCTGTTGATGAGCTTCAGAACGCAGGGTTTGATCGTTCAGAGATCAGCTTACTTGCGAGTGAAGAAGCCGTGACTGAAAAGTTGGGGCACCGTTATGATTCCGTAACTGAACTCGAAGATGATGCCGATGTTCCCCGTACGGCTTATGTTGAAAGGGATTCTGTTGTTGAGGGCAAAACGGCTCTTATTGGCGGGTTAGCCTATATTGGCGCTGTTGTTGCTGCTGCCCCTATTGTCGCCTCAGGTGGGTCCCTGGCCGTTGCTATAATCGGTGCCGCTCTTGCGGGAGGTTCTGCGGGCGTGTTTGGGTCATTTGTGGCTGAGTGGATCGGGCATAAGAATGCTGAAAGTATACAAAGTCAGCTCCAACACGGTGGTCTGCTTTTGTGGGTGACCCTGCGAGATCAGGATCATGAAGAAAGAGCGATGAGGATCTTAACCGAACAGGGTGCTGATGATGTGCATTGTCACGATATTCCAACACCTGATGAGCCAGCCGAAAATCCTATGCATGGCAAAGAGATCGATCCATTTTTACCCGGCGCAATTATTTAGGATTAGGTTTGGCACCACAGAGTCCCCGAGCGTGCCTTTTCTGCCGGGCGGGTAAATTTATCAGGTAAATAGTTCTTATTACACTGACCTATAATATAGTTTAGATATTATTTTCATATAACTTGTTGAAAAATAACATTTAAATAAATGGCCTGAATATTGCTTCATGAAACAAAAGAGTTTTGTGAGGTGGACCAACGTGAGTGTAAGTCTTGATGTCGTTTCTTTAAGTACGGGTTCAGGTTATGGGCTTCCGAATTCTATTGCCCCGGTTCCTGGAGATGAGGTAGCTGCCCCTAAGAAGAAGGTTGAAAAAGAAGTTGTTCAATCTTCAGCTGCTTATGAAATCACTCTGTCAGAAGAAGCCAAAACCCTTATCGCCCGGATGGAAGGAACTGTCCGTCAGCTCAGCGATGTCAGGTTTGAAGACCTTTCTCCTGAGGAGCAAAATCGTATTCGGGGCTTGGAAAAGCAATTAAATGAGATCTTCGGGTACACGCCAAATAAGACACTTAATACATCAGAAAGAGAGCAAATCTCGGCACTCTATACCCGAATGGATGACGTACTTGGTTTCCAGCCCAAATCCATCGATCCTATGCATCATCACCTTGCTCAACGTTTGGAAGAAGAGGCTGATCGCCTTCTTTCCGATCCAAAGAAGATCCATAGCGAGACCGAAGAGCGCCAATTAGCGGTTATATTCTCTCACCTTGAAAGTCTTCAGGGGGTGTCAGCCGTTAGCTATCAGATACCCGATGAGTTGAAAGGGCATATTGATAGTCTGCAAAATGAAATAGATCAGATTTCCGGTGCGGCCGATGTGAAGGTGCCAGGTCCTAATGATATGAAACAGGCAACACAAATTTTCCAAGACCTTGCTGGGATTTATGATGGTGCCTTCAGGCGAATGATGAAGCTAAATTAGGGGCGGCGACTTAAATTCAGGTATCTAGACGCTGATTTTTAAGTTGGGCCAGCGATCAATCCATCGTTTTTTATCTTGTCGAACTTTGTATTCAAAAAGCTTGTGTTGTTTAAAGTGAGGGCTGGGTTGAACCGTTTTGTTATAGAGATCATCCAGGCCAAATGGTGCTAGAACCTCCAAGTCATCCTTAGAATTTAACCTGATGGCAATTTCTGTAACGGTCTCTGGCCAGTGAGTTATCGCGTCTTCGCAGTTTTGGTATGGTCTATCCCGATTGACATGATGCATTCGGGCTTGATTTTTAACAGACCAACTTCCCAAGGTATCTGAACAATTGGTATGATTTGATTGCAGAAAATTTTCGAATTCCTGTTCACTTCTTTGGCGTGTATCCCCGGGGTCAAAATATATAACGTCGATATCGCTGTTGACGGGCGGAATTTCATTGCCCGATAGTTGATCCCAAATGAAATTGCGGATAAACCCAGCTGCGACCCAGCTATCATGAAGCTGAAGATCTCGGACCGCTTTAAGGCATTCCATGCGCAGTGAGTCTGCCTTAACCTTGGTGACGAGTTGATCCAAGTATTTCACGTATGGTGCTTTCGTGAGATTAAAATAGATAATCTAAGTAATGGACGAGATGTGTGCAATCCAAGCGAAATAAGAGATTTTTTCCTTTTATGGTACTTGATGTAAGTCCCCGGATTAAGATTCCCGAGTTTGCGTGCGCCATCTTTTGAGAGAATAGGTGATGTGATTGACATCAAAACGGTCTTCGGCCCAATTGGTGGCAAAGCTTGCGGTATTACTTTCGGGTAGTTCTTCAGAGGATAGTTCGTGGAATCTGATCCGGGTAGGGAAGTTAACCCCTTCGCCAACCACAATGGCTTCTTGATTTCGCAGTGACGGTAATGACTTCAAAAGGCTTGAAGAACTCTGAGGCAGCGTTCTTTGAACAAACATCTGATCTCGCTCATTACTCATACGCAAGGAGAACATGGTGTTACATTGCGAGAGGATTGTCTCTGACAACTCTGAGGGACGCTGAGTAATCAACCCCAGAGAGACACCATATTTCCGACCCTCTTTGGCAATCTGTTCGAGAGCTTTCCTCGTTGGGGCAAAGCCTGAATTTTTATCGTAGGGAACGTAGCGGTGTGCTTCCTCGCAAACAACCAGGACAGGAATGGGATCGTGGCGATGCCCCCAAACGGCAAGATCAAATATGGTGCGGCAAAGCAGGGAGACCATAACATCAACGACTTCAGAAGGGACGCCCGAGAGATCAAAGATGGAAATCGGTTTGCCGTCGTTTGGAATGCGCATTAATTGGCTGAGGATATAGCTCATATTGTCACGCAGTGCGACATTACCAAACATAAAGGCAAAACGCCGATCGTTACGAAGGTTCTCAATTCGATTTTTCAGACGTTGGAAGGGGGCGAGTTGTTCGGGTTTGCCGAGTTGGCCCATCAACTGATCTATGCGATGCAACATGTCCGATATTTTATAGGGGAGAGGGGTATCAACCGTGAGTGTCGTTGCGTCGGTTTCCTCGCCACCCCAAGCTAGTTTTGCGGTCAAAATAGCGTCTTTTAATATGTTTGATTCAACATTTCTGGCTGCAGGCTCATGACTGCAAAATATCTCTACGGTTTCTTCGAAGTTTAACAGCCAATAGGGCAAGCGTAGTGATTCAGGGCTTAGGCATTCTGCTCTGTGTTTGAAGGCTGCAGAGTATTCGTTGTGTGGATCGATGAGAATAATGTGTCCACAGGGATGACTGTCGAGGATTGATTTTAGAATAACTGTCAAAGAGCAGGATTTACCGCTACCCGTTGTCCCTAAGATGGCGAAGTGTTTCCCAAGGAGGGCATCGGTCATGATGTAAGCCGGGAGTTTCTGTTCCTGTGATAAAGCGCCAACCACAAAACAGGGTTTGTCTGGTCGGGCATAAATTTCAGCAAGCTCATCCGTTTGCACAGGCTCTACAATTGAGCCAAGCACCGGAAAGCGGGAAACACCACGCTGAAATCCAGGGAGTTCTCCTTCTCCGGGATTAATCAATTTTTCACCAAGCAAGTCGATGGACATGACCTTGATGTCCTCGGGGCTGGGCGGCATTGAAGGGTTGGGGATAGCCATGTCACTGATCAAACCAAATGCAATGGCAGTTTCCGACTGGATCCTGATCATTTCACCTATAGAGGGCAGATCAATATTCGGCGCCAAACTCGCATTTAAACTGTCACCGCTGATAGACGTTACAAATCCGATAGTGTTTGAAGTCACTTGAAAATCCCTTAAGTACAGCCATTGCTGATAAAAGTATAACTCTCAAAAGTTTACAGGGGATTTAAACCAGCGGCAGAAATGAAATGGAAAGTGGAAAATTCAGGGAAATCCGTTACAGTATTTGAACTGATTTATTGATTTGATAAAGGGTGAGTTATTCAATTTTTCATCAAAAACTGGGGTGCCAAAAAGGATGAAGCGATTGTTTTTTTCTTCACATCAATCAGGTCACCAAAAACGTAGGCGGCAACTCTTGAAATTCGGATTGGCTTCTTCTGTCACTAGCTGCCTGTCTCTTTTGGGGATGCGTCCTTCTTTTGCTGTGAACAGGGATGTCGATGTCATTGTAATCGGGGCCGGGATTTCTGGGCTCGCGGCAGCTCATGCTCTGAGGGCGCAAGGTTATGAGGTGCTGGTTCTCGAAGCAGCCAGCCAAATCGGAGGGCGCTTGAAAACCGACTGGACCTTAGGAGCTCCAGTTGAGATTGGGGCCGGGTGGATTCATGGGCCAAAAGGTAACCCTATTACAGAGTTAGCTACAAAGGTCGATGGCAGGAGTTATATAACGTCTGATGATAATTTTGTTGTCTTCGACGCGAATGGTATGTCTGTCAGAGAGACGATGATTGAAAGCAAAGAAGAGGAACTCTATCGACTTTTCCAGAAAATAGACGATGCCTTTGATGGAGATCAAACTCTTAAAGAGGCGATTGGGAGAATATCAAGCCGGTCATTATCAGATCCAATTTTAAAATGGATGCTTTCGGCCTATACCGAGTTCGATACCGGTGGTCCTATAGAACAACTCTCCGCCTATTATTTTGACGAGGATGAGGCCTATGATGGCGAAGACGTCATACTGACATCCGGGTATGATGAAATACTGACGCCCCTCGCCGAAAAAGGGAAGATTCTTCTTAATCACCCTGTTGAACTCATTGAATATAAAGAAGGGGACGGGGCCTCGGTCTATGCCAATGGACAAGAGTTTGAAGCGAGCTTTGTTATCTGCACTTGCCCTTTGGGTACTCTAAAGCGACGAAGCATTAAGTTTGATCCGGCCTTACCCTCTACATATCAGGATCGAATTGATCGCCTGGGGATGGGGAATGTCACAAAAATTGCCTTAAATTTTGAGAAAGCTTTCTGGCCAGAAGATGTGCAGTATTTTGGCCTCATGACAGAAGAAAAGGGACGCTGGAACTATTTTCTTAATTATAGAACGTTTTCCGATCAAAATATTTTGCTTGGTGTCTGTGTTGGGTCCTATGCGCAAAAGGTTGAAATGCTATCTGATCGGGAAATGTTGGCCGATGCTCTTGTCGCGATACGCACGATGTTTGGGGAAAAGGTGCCAAACCCAATTGGACAGGTAATTACCAGATGGTCTAAGGATACTAACACCTATGGGGCTTATTCTTTTGTCAAAACAGGCAATAAACCCGCCGATTTTGATGGCTTGAGTGAGCCTGTTGCGGGTACACTTATATTTGCCGGTGAGCATACGACCTTTAAATATCATGGCACTGTTCATGGTGCATATTTGAGTGGTTTAGAGGCTGCCAAACGGGTCATGATGTTGGCTGAATAAGGAACAGCTTCGCTGTTCTGGTGTCGGTTTTTCAGCGGGTTATTTCTTCAAATGAAGAGAGAGATTGCGCAATTGAAGTTAAGGGCTTATCTTCCGCACCATTATTGATAGGCATGTGATGTAATGGCTGACCTGAAACATATCCGAAACTTCTCTATTGTTGCCCATATTGACCATGGGAAATCTACTCTTGCGGATCGACTGATCCAGCATTGCGGTGGTCTGACCAACCGTGAAATGCAAGACCAGGTTCTTGATAATATGGAGCTTGAGCGTGAGCGTGGCATCACCATTAAGGCCCAAACCGTCCGTCTGGACTATAAGGCTAAAGATGGTGAGATGTATCAGCTCAATCTGATTGATACTCCTGGGCACGTGGATTTTACCTACGAGGTAAGTCGCTCTCTCGCCGCTTGTGAAGGATCGCTTTTGCTTGTTGATGCCTCTCAGGGTGTTGAGGCGCAAACCTTGGCGAATGTCTATCTGGCAATTGAAAATGACCACGAAATCATTCCCGTGCTCAATAAGATTGACCTTCCTGCAGCAGAACCTGAACGCATCCGCCAACAGATCGAAGACGTTATTGGTATTGATGCCACTGACGCCTTGACCGTTTCCGGTAAGACCGGCGCGGGTGTCGATGACGTTCTCGAGGCGATCGTCGAAATATTGCCGCCGCCGGAAGGTGACCCTGAAAACAAACTAACCGCGCTGCTGGTTGATAGCTGGTATGACAGTTATCTTGGCGTGATTACCCTTGTACGTGTTGTTGATGGCGTCATTAAGCCGGGTATGAAAATCCGCATGATGGGGACGGGGACAACTCACCTTGTCGATGCTGTTGGTGCCTTCACGCCGAAACTGACAAAACTAAAAGAGCTTCGTGCCGGCGAGATCGGTTATATCACAGCCGGTATTAAACAGATTTCCGATACCAAAGTTGGGGATACGATCACGGATGAAAAGAATTTGGCCGAAAAGCCATTGGCTGGTTTTAAACCTTCTGTCCCTGTTGTGTTCTGTGGCCTATTCCCAATTGACGCCAATGACTACGAAGTTCTCAGAGATAGCCTGGGTAAACTTGCTCTCAACGATGCTTCTTTTCATTTTGAGCCTGAATCCTCTGCGGCGCTTGGTTTTGGTTTCCGTTGTGGTTTCCTCGGACTTTTGCATCTGGAGATCATTCAGGAGCGCTTGGAGCGTGAGTTTAATCTGGATCTCATTACCACGGCACCGAGTGTTGTTTATAAAATCCACATGAACAACGGCGAAATGATCGAGCTGCACAACCCGGCTGACTTCCCTGACGTGGTGAAGATCGATTACATTGAAGAGCCGTGGATTAAGGCAAACATTCTGGTGCCAGATGACTATCTTGGTCAGGTGCTCAAGCTTTGTGAAGATCGTCGTGGTATCCAGGTCGAGCTTACCTATGTTGGTAGCCGGGCAATGATCGTTTACAAGCTACCGCTCAACGAAGTCGTGTTTGATTTTTACGACCGTTTGAAATCAATTTCCCGCGGATACGCATCTTTTGATTATTCAATCGAAGGTTATGAGCGCAACGAGTTGGTTAAAGTCTCTATTCTGGTTAACTCTGAGCCCGTCGATTCCCTTTCTATCATCGTGCACCGTTCGCAGGCAGAGCCGCGTGGACGTATGCTGTGTGAGCGTTTGAAAAGCTTGATCCCGCGACAGCTCTTCAAAATTGCAGTACAGGCAGCGATCGGTGGCAAGATCGTGGCGCGTGAGACAATTTCCGCCATGCGCAAGGATGTGACCGCCAAGTGTTACGGTGGTGATGTATCGCGTAAACGGAAACTGCTGGATAAGCAAAAGGCTGGTAAAAAACGTATGCGTCAGGTTGGTAATGTGGAAATTCCACAATCCGCTTTCCTGGCGGCGCTAAAAATGGGCGATGATTAATTCTCCTGTTTAGCCTTTTCGTATAAATGAAAAAGCCCCAGAGAACTTATTCTTAAGTTCTCTGGGGCTTTTTTTGTGTATCTATTTTTAATTCTTCTGACTTAATCCTGATAATGTTTATCTTTCGGATTTAAGCTGCTGAGAATTGTGAACAGCCCGCCGAG
>NZ_CBDBHW010000011.1:0-19806 GCF_965205715.1 Kiloniella sp.
GTGCATGTAGCGCAGCGGGTCTTGGCTGCGTGTTCAGGGTGCCATTGATGATCTCGGCCACCATGTGGGGCGGGGCATCGAGCACGTCCTGATAGGTGGCAGGTTGCGGTGGTCTGGGTTGGGCAGAGTGACGGGCGGCCATAGGGGGGTATCCTTACATAGCTAGGGGAAGATGCACCGCCCCTGTAAACGTTTACCGTAAGCGTAACCCTTGGTTAGCTATTTAACCAAGGGTTTTTGACAGGATTTTCAGAAGGGGTGACGTCCCCCAGCTATCCTTAATGAACCAGATGCCCCATCCCCCCGTATACGTATACGGGGGGAACCGATGGCGATGACCGTTCTTCCATGACCGGTCTTCCGGGCGGCCACCGGCCCTGAACCTCGAAGCGAGATATCCGGGGTTTGTATCCCTAAAATTTGAGCACCAACATCAGTTGCCCCGAGAGTGCGCCAGAGCGGTCGCCCGATGTCTCGGTATATTCGATCGTACCGTCCAGATTGACACGATCCTTGACGGCGTAGTGCAGAGTAGCCCCGACAAAGCCGCCGGAGACCGTCCTGTCGCCCGGCACCGCGTGAGACGTGGTCGCGCCCTCGCCCCACCGGGCGTTGACACTGTCCTTGCCGTAATGCGTGAACGTTGCGCCGCCGCGCAGTTCAATCTCTCCCTGAGCATCTAAAAAAGATTGCGCGACCGCCAGTTGCAGGCGCGCATCAGTAATGCCCACGTTCCGTTTCCCGAAGCTTAAATCCGAGTTTGTGGTGCCGCTTTCGGTGTAGCTGCCATAAGACCCGTGGGTATAGGTGCTGTGCGCACTGGGTCGCAGTTCAAGCCCGCTGGCCAAGGCGTGGGACCAGCTCAGGCGCAGCGCCGGGCTGATGCTGGTGCTGTTGTATTTTCCGTGAGCGGTTTCGCGCCCTTCCATGTTATCGTCCACGAGGCGGGCACTGTCATGGCGGGCATAACCGAGAACCACCGAGCCATCAAGGTTGAGCCTACCCATTGACTGTCGCCCGTAAACCCCGGTAAACAGGCGGTCTGCGGTGTCGGTGATGGACGCAATGTCGGAGGTTTTGATATCTTCCCTGCCAAACCCGGCAAAAAAGCCGACCCGCTGGCCGCTGTCTGTGTAAGCGTCATAGCCCCCGACCACACCATAAAAGCTGTGATCAAAAGCCAGCGCCAGCCCGTCGTCATCGCGCTTGGATTGGCCGCCAAACAAAGCGCCCCATGCGGCTCCATCATGCGCATCTGCTGCGCTGTCCCCAACGTGCGGCGCGAAGGCCAGACGGTTTGACACCTGTCGGTGAATCTGGCCGGTGGTCGTGCCCAGTGCCCGACGCGTTGCGGTCGCCCCCGTAAGATCGACAATAGCCACGCTATCGCCTGCTTCACTCACGAACAGGGGGAGCGGACTCTCCGGCATCAGGTTAATGATCTCCGCGCCGCCGATAGTGATGGTCGACGAGATGACTGTAGACGTATCCAGCCAAACGTTGGCGACATCATAATCACCTTCGCTTTCTCCCAGATCGAATTCCCCTTGCGTTTCCGCGCCAAGGTCAAGGCGCAGGTTCAGAATCTGGTCGGTGTCATCGCCGCCTTGTACCACATAGGAATCCTCGCCGCTGACAGACACCTTGCCCTCGATGGTGACCTCCGCGTCCTCGCCAGTCGAGCAAATGCCGTGCGCGTTATTACCGCTCGCTGATATCGTGCCATTGCTGGTAATTGTAGCGTTATCGCCAGTTGCGCAAATACCGTGTGCGCCCGCGCCGCTCGTTGTGATCGTACCATCGTTGGCGATCATAACGTCATTGCCAGTCGAGAATATGCCGTTCGCGTCATCCCCGCTGGTTGATATCGTACCATCGTTGGTGATTGTCGCGCGCCCCCCGGTTGACTGAATGCCGTGCGCGTTATTACCGCTGGTCGTGATCGTGCCCAACGCGGTCACGGTGATTGTCGCGTTAGATCTGCTCGAGAGAATACCTGCCGCGCCCTCGCCGCTTGTCGTGATCTCGCCATCGTTGGTGATCCTTGCATCAGCGCCGCTCGAGAAAATACCGCGGGCGGTATCCCCGCTCGTTGTGATCGTACCATTGTTTGTAACTGTCGCGCCCTCAAAGCCTGCGCGAATGCCATAAGCGAAAGTATCAGTCGTTATGATATCACCATTGTTGGTAATTGTAGCGCCCTCGCTATCTGCGCGAATGCCGTGCGCCTCATCACCGCTGGTTGTGATCGAGCCATCGTTGGAGATTTCCGCGTCCGCGCCACCCAAGTAGATGGCGTCAGCGAACCTGCCGCTGGTTGTGATCGAGCCATTGTTGGAGATTGTCGCGTCATCGCCAGCCGAGAATATGGCGTGTGCGCTCACGTCGCTTATTGTGATCGAGCCATTGTTGGAGATTGTCGCGGTATCACCATTTGAGTAGATACCGTCAGCGTTCCTACCGCCTGTTGTGATCGAGCCATCGATGGTGATCGTCGCGGTATCACCAGTTGAGTAGATGGCGTCAGCGTTACTACTACTAGTACGACCGCTCGTTGTGATGGCTCCATTCTCGCCCAAGGTGATCTCCGCGCCCTCGCCAGTCGAGAATATGCCGCGCGCGTTATTACCGCCTGTCGTGATCGAGCCATCGTTGAGGATTTCCGCGTTAACGCCATCCGAGTGAATGCCGTCAGCGAAATCAAGAGTCGTCGTGATATTGCCGTCGTCATCGATGGTGATCTCCGCGCCAGCGCCAATCGAGAATATGCCGTCAGCGTTCCTACCGCCTGTTGTGATGGCTCCAGTCGCGCCCAGGGTGATCGTCGCGCCCTCGCCATCCGAGCGAATGCCGTTTGCGCTATCCTCAAAAATGCTATTATCGGGACCGCCATTCCCGGCCGTCGTGATCGAGCCATCGATGGTGATCGTTGAGTCATTGCCATCCGATCGGATGCCGTTCGCGTCATCACCCTCCGTTGCGATAGTCCCGGTTTCGCCCAAGGTGATTTCCGCATCCCCGCCTTCTGAGCGAATGCCGTTCGCGTCCCCGCCGCTGGTCGTGATCGAGCCATCGCTGGTCAGCGTTGCGCCAGTCCCCGTTGAGATTATGGCTTGAATGCCGTCACTGGTCGTCGTGATCGACCCCGACGCGGTAATGGTGACTGCCGCGTTATTGTCGGAATTTGTTATGGGGGTTGTTGTATCGGTGTCGATGGTTTGTGCTGCTGCGGCCCATGGCAGGGCAAGCATGAAGACCGCTCCCAGAAAATGAGATACCGCCAGATAAGATTTTGAATTATTCATGCCCCCCGCTCCGCAGTGTGCGCTTGATTTCCTCCCCCAAATATATCAAATTCAACGGTTTTCTCAATGGTGGATTTTTTTTTTTGGGGGGGGGGGGGGGTTAGTGATTTAATATCAATACGTTAACAGGCATTCTCGATCTGGACCAGGAAACTGATTTCGCAGGACCCCTACTTTGGGGAGCATAAAAAAGTTGGGGGTTACGCAGTCAACTTGGTGGAAGTTTGTTCGTAACTACCCAGCTACCCGATTAAGCTGGTTTTGATGCAGATGTATCGAGATCATGAATAAGCCTTGTAGGGCTTGTGCTGAACGCTTCGAGAATATCCCAACCTTGTTTTCGCGCTGTTTCGGCAACGGTTCGCAGAACGCAGTAGTTTTCAGCGCCAGTCTCAGTCCGGAAGCTTCCAGAGACCTTTTGGCGAACCTTTGTCATACGTAGGTCGCGCTCGGCCTCGTTGTTGGTAAATGGGACATTTAGATTATCGAGAAAGAGCAGGATCGCGTTCTTATGTGCTTGCATCCGCCTCGCCATGTTATGGCCCGTCCGTCGCCTGGGGCGTCCGCGTTTTCTGGTCTTCATCGGGCGCGCCAACGGCGGCAGACCCTCGTGGAATTTGATCGCTTGGGCGCAACAGGCATCAAACCTTTGATTGATCTGATGGACATGCTCCGGACTGAGCGCCAGTCGACCCTGATCGCGGGCGTCCTGTGTTAGCGTCAGTGCATCGCACAACAGGTTTTTCATGTCCGCTGCCCAAGGTTCCTTGTCGTGATCAGTTAAATGACCCCCGGCAAAGCCGGGGGCTTAAGCGGGTGAGCCCCTTAAAGGGGCAAATTGGGAACCGCTAAAGCGGTTATGGATTGAATATATCCATTTGGTCAAAGTACTTATCACGCTCTTCTTGCGTTCTGATATACTCCCTCACCATCTGTTCATCGAGCCCTACAGTTGAGACGAAATATCCACGGGCCCAAAAATTTTCACCCTTGAAATTCCGTGCTTTATTTTTGAATTTTCGAGCTATGGCAATCGCGCTTTTTCCTTTTAGGTATCCAACGACTTTTGAAACAGCATGTTTGGGCGGTATGCTGATACACATGTGAATGTGATCCGGCATCAAATGGCCCTCCTCAATCTTACTTTCGCGATGCCCGGCCAGTTCATGGAAAATTTCACCAAGATACTGACGTAGGTTGCCATAGATAACTTTTTGCCTGCGTTTAGGGATGAAAACCACGTGGTATTTACAATCCCATCTCGTATGTGCAAGGCTTTTGTAATCTCTCATCGGCTAATTCCTTTGTTATTTTGGTCAATAAACAAAGAAATGTAAGACCGTGGGAACGGTCAAACCATTGAGAGTCCCCCGGCATAGCCGGGGGTTTACCGGATTAAATTAATGCCTGCAGTTCTCGGAGCAGATGTGCATTGCAAAGACCGTGCTCCACGGTCTCAAGTGCCAAATAGGGCGCCCAACAATCATGAATGATCGTTCCGGCCAATCCCGACGGGATATCACCTCGCCCCGTCCCGAGCCGGATATGACTGAGGGATGAGGAGCAGAGCATGTGCAGCCAGCGTGGCCGGAGTGATTTTGATCTTGTAGAGATCCGAGAAGATCCGCGCCAGACGATCTTCGGGAAGACAGTGCTGCGTTTGTAGGTAGGCGGCCCGCGTCGCAATTTCATCACCATACTGGGTGGGGGCCGTCACCCTATCAGGAAAATCCGCGCGCAGCATCGCGCCACACCCCTCGCATCGGCAGGTATGCGCGCGGTGCTCGGTGACAAAGAGCGGCGGTGGCGGCGGAAGGTCAAATACCTGTCTGGTTGCAAAACCTTCCGAAGCGCCCAGAGAAAATACGCCCTGACAAGCCGGGCATTGGCTCGGAAAGTGGTCGACAATCTCGTCTGGAGTCTCCACTTGGCGCAGCGTTTTGCCTGGATGCCCGGGTTGGCCGCCGGATTTGCGACCTGATTTTCCACGCAGGCTTTTCGTGCGTTTCTCCTTCTTGGCTGGCGGTTTAGCAAGACCATCACTCGAAGGCGGTTTGCCACTGTTGCTGCTGTTCAATCCCAAGCGCCGTTCAAGATCTGAAACGCGCTGGACGAGAGCAGCGTTCTGCTCCTTAAGCTGATCAACCTGATCCTGTAAAATCCCAACTTGAGCCACGAGACCCATGACCAGATCTATCAGTTCCGGTTTTGAAAACTCAGAAAGAATCTCAGGCGTCAGGTGGTCAAGTTTCATGCGCACATGAAGTCACAAAACGACGCTCAAATAAAGTCCTTGGTCCCGACACCACGGCCGCTGCGATGAGCCAATGGACAGCATAAGAAAAGGCTTCCGATGCACCCAACATCCTTAGACCAGATGAGCGTTGCCCAAATTTAAGTTTGGGGTTCTCCTAGGCAAATTGTAAATATTTGCAAAGGATGCAAGAATGCCAAATACCATTTACGTAGGTCTGGATGTCCATGCTGAGACCATTGCTATTGCAACAGCCTACGAAGGCCGGGAAGGAGAAGTACGGTTTTGGGGCACAATTCCGAACAATGCTACGGCTATTTTAAAACTGACAAAGCAATTGACAACGCGTGACCAGCAGCCAGAATTCTGCTACGAAGCGGGGCCTTGCGGCTATGGTATCTACCGGCTTTTAGCCAAGCTGGGTTTTCTTTGTGCTGTTGTTTCACCGTCTATGATCCCTCGTAAATCTGGTGACAGGATCAAAACTGACCGCCGAGATGCAATGATGTTGGCCCGGCTTTGGCGAGCCGGTGAATTGACTGCTATTAGTACGCCAGACGAGGAGCAAGAGGCCGTTCGTGATCTTATTCGTACCCGCAAACAAGCAAAGGATGCGCTTAAGGTTGCCAAACAGCAACTTCTCAGTTTCCTGTTACGCCACGGCTTACGGTACGAACGCCCCACTTACTGGACCAAGACCCACTGGCGTTGGATCAACGAGCTACGAAAATTTTCTTACATTCCTCAGCAGACAGCCTTTGAAGAAATGAAACGCGCTATCCGTTAAACCGAAATGCGTATTGAAGTTTTAGATCAAGCCATAAATGAAAGCCTACAATCCTGGCGTTATGCTCCTGTGGTCGATGCTTTGCGCGCTTTAAGAGGTGTGAACACAACGATAGCGGCCACTTTAGTGGCAGAGATTGGTGATATTCGGCGATTTTCTAATCCCCGCCAGCTCATGGCTTGGCTAGGATTGGTACCAAGCGAACATTCAAGCGGATCAAAAATAAGTCGGGGGCGGATCACGCGCACGGGCAATGCTTTGGCTAGAACTATGCTGGTTGAGGCCAGTTGGTCATATCGCCATCCTGCCCGTGAGCAACACCCCTACTTAAAACGGTCAGAACACTTACCACAGGACATCAAAAACATAGCCTGGAAAGCACAGACGCGCTTGTGCAAGAGATATCGAGACCTTAGCAAAACGGGTAAACCTCAACCTCGAGTACTCACCGCTATTGCGCGTGAATTATCAGGTTTTGTCTGGGATATTGCACGACACGTACCAGCTACAAATTAGCTACGAAATTCACGCTGTGCTGTGCAGGTGCTGAAGGCGGCGGCCACATTAGGTGCCAGAATCCTCGATGTTACGCCCGTGGGCTCAATCCCCGTTCTTAGAGTGAGGCAAGCGGCAAATCGAATTTGGTCAGGCGGTTAAAATCCGCGGATGAGAGCATGATAACCATCGGTTCGAGCTTCCGCCTTCAACGCCTACACAGTGCTATAAATTGACGAACCTTCGCAAGAGGGATAACCTTGTTGTGCCTAGAGAATAGAATACGCTCATGAGAGCGTACTATTCTGCCCCCTACCGGAGCAGACCCCAGTTTCGCCTTCAGCTGCATCAACGAACCCAATATCCGCAAATATATTCCCAGAGCTCTCTTCGATTTCTATATCATTCATCATACAATTATATCCACGTAGGCACGAAACGCCAAGTTACCTTCAGGTATCATCATTTGTATTACAGCCACCTTATCCTGCCATACAAACTATGTAGAATTTCGGCTCTTCTCCGCTTTGTTGAGTAGAAAAAGATGCCGACCGCCAAGTAACCTGTTGATATGTATGGTTTCTGATAACTTTACATAGAGCAGGTATATGACAATCAACATCTCGCAGCATATTTTAGGCCTCAAAGGGCAACGTGTAAATGAAATTAAACTGGATGACGGCGGTGTTAAGATTGTCATTCACTGCAGCCGAGACGCGCGTAGGAGGGCTATAGACCCTGCTACAGGCCAGAAGGGAAGCATCAACCAGCATGTCCGCCGACAAGTAAACGACATCCCCCTTTTTGGGTATCCTTGTGTGGTCGAGATTGAGCTGGCGCAGGTTTATATTAACAAGGGCGAACGCCGCATTGAGGGGTGTGATTTTGTTGATAAAGGGTGCCGTTTCACTCACCGATTTTGCCGACTGATCAGTGGATTATGTCGGCATATGTCTATTCAAGCGGTTTCCAGACATTTGGATATACGATGGGAAACGGTCAAGAATATCGACAGGGCATACCTTATTGAAACTCTCCCTACGCTTGATCCTGCAGAGCTAACTGGCTTGGAATATATTGGTGTAGATGAAGTTGCCCGGGCGAAAGGTCATGACTACATGACGGTGGTCTACGATATGGTTGGCGGTCATCTGATCTGGGTTGAAGCAGGCCGAACTGCCGAGGTTTTTTCAAGGTTTTTGAAACAACTGCAACCAGATACAGCCTGCAAAATAAAGGCCGTAGCGATGGATATGGGGCCTGCCTACCAAAAGGCTGTCAGAGAGTCCTTGCCGTTGGCCGACATAGTATTTGACCGTTTCCACGTCATGAAAAACTACAGCAAAGCTATCCATAATCAGCGTCGACTTGAGTTCAGAAAGGCCGATCCAAGTGGTAAAGAGTTGATGAAAGGGACACATTATCTGTTGCTCAAAAATGCGGATAAGTTGAGTGAAAAACAAAGTGACAAGCTGCAAAGGTTGCTGGAGAGCAATAGCAACCTGAATGCACTTTACGTCTTGAAAGAACAGCTTCAGCTGCTGTGGAGTGCCGCTTCATTTGAGGCGATGGCGGAGCAACTGGAACGTTGGTGCCTGATAGCAGATCAGTCACAGATGCTCTATCTAAAAAAGTTCGCGAAATCCCTACGGAAACATTGTGTGGGCATCTGCAACTACGCCAAACACAAGCTCACAAGCGCCAGGATAGAGGCTGGTAATGTCAGTATAGGAATGATCCGTAAGCGAGCCAGAGGCATCAAGGATACCGAATACTTCAAACTCAAAATTAGACAATCATCCATTCCAGATAATCAATCTATGCTCTATTTGAAATCCTAAATCTACTCAACAAAGCGGAGAAGTGCCAGAATTTCAATGATTTCCCTAACAAGATAACGTTACACCTGTTACAGTAACCAAGCACAACAAATGAAACGAAGCTGATTTACCAGGGCGGTTTTTTCCTGAATTGTGTCCTCTGCACGAACAATTTGCATATCCGCATAAGATTGCATTTGAGCTACCCAATTATCCTTGCCTTCAATCGCAATCATAGTTGGTATCAGCTCTGGTATAGGAAACCTGTTGCCGGCCTTAAGCATTGCTTTGCCCAGAGGGGTTCCTCTGCTTGTGTGATGACGGATGGCAGCAATTCGGTTTCTGACAAATGGGCTTGCACTTTTTTCCATACGTTTGAGGTTGCGTTCGTTGATATCAACCCCGGCTGATAAAAATTCGAGCAGGGTAAAAAGAAAGGAAACACCGGTCATAAACTTGTAGATGGAAAAGGGCGGAAATTTATCCAGCTTGTTTCTTGCCGGCCCAGAGTAATTGAATGTGGCCACAAAAAGGAGCACCAAAGAAAGGATGATGCCAAGACCAACAATAAAATAATGCTCACTGACAAAGAGGCAGATGGCTGCAAATATTTTGGAGATCCCTTGCCATTTATCCAGAGGCAAAAATTCCGTAAATCCGGGAATAAAATAAGTCCCCGCAGCCCAGGTCATCGCGTAGCAGAGAAAAATAACGATGATTGGTCCAAAAAGATTTTTACGCAGTGCTCTGAAAATTAATTCCTGTATTTTTGCAATCCGGGTAACAGCCCCAAAGATAGGGCTTACCTTTGTTTCTCCAAGAGAGGAGAACAAAATTGCTTCACTACTACTGACGTATTTTGAAATGGCAGCCCGAAAGTTACCTCTTTGAGCTTCTGCGTGGATTTCAGCAAACATTTTAGCGAGTACAGGCTTATCAGCAATCTCATAAGTTGAGCTTTGGATCTTAAGAGTTTCTTCAATACCAAGCCCTGATTCAAGCATGATATGGCACTGTTGCCAGCAAAAGACCCGCGCTTTGGTATTAAAGGCATAGCGCCGAATTGCCGTCAGAATAAAGGAAGTCAAGAAGTTCTTCTTCAAAGATGTCGTGTTGCTATGCGCCATGAGGAGCCTCCTGTTTTATCTGATGAGGTAAGGGGTCCCTTAAAGGCGAAGTATCTTTTTTAACAACGCAAAGAGCAGCTTCAATATCAATGCCTTTACGTCTGGCATCCAGGGGATCAACCTGTCCCTGGTGAATGAGCTGGCTTACTTGAGTATGGATGGTTTTCCCGCCAAGAGAGTTCAGCCAGTATTCCTCAGCCGCCATTTCATCGAGAGACTTAACCAGTTCAAGATATTTTCTGTCGGGCTTGATATATTCAGCAATGGCCTTGCGTTCACAATATCCACTCCAGGCCTTTTGAACGACAGCAGAACCTCTGTCAGACGAGGTTTTATTGCATGCCTCGCAACCGGCTGGATTTCTAAAGCGCATGGCAGGAGTATATTTAATTTCCCTTTGCAATGCTTGACTAAGAGGTTGATCGAGGTCTTCGAGTTTGAGGCAGCAATCAGGACAGAGGGTTGTTGTGAGTGTTTGACGAATAAGCAGAGAGATTACCTTTGGGTTGGTAATCTGGGTTGGAGAAATTCCAAATTCCTCAATTATCCGAAAGAGGATGGCATTGGCTGAGGTCTCGTGAATGGTTGTGAAGATCTGGTGACCGGTGCGCACCATTGCCAGAGCATGTTTGGCGGAGTATTTATCGCGGATCTCACCTATCATCCCGGTTGCGGGATTTACACGAACAAAGCTTTTAAGGGCTTCTATGAACTTTTGAGCCCGGCTTTCTCCTTCGGCAGCATTTGAAACCGCGGTTTGTGTTACGCCTTCGATAACGTATTCAGGTGGATCCTCAACCGTTACAATTCTAAGCGCTCCTTTATGGAGTTCCGAGAGCCATTTAAGGACGGTTGCAAGGGTTGTTGATTTTCCCTCCCCTGTTGGTGCCGCCATAATAATGAGACCATGACCGCTGCTTGCAACCACTTCCAGGGCGGAGGCAACTTCTTCAGCCAAACCCAGTTTACGCAAATCGGCTTTCCCTTTAAGGGTGTTGCTATAAAAAATACGGGCAATAAGGTGCTGGCCGTTTGGAAAAGTTGGGCCACGTTCAATTCGAAGTTTGCTAATACCTTTTGGGAACCGGACAATATCGTTTGAGCTTACAGAAAACCCCTGGGCCTTATGGCGGGAGAGGCCATCGTGATTTGATCCGCCATCTCTGTTGCTGAACATAAGATTGATGAGATTATCACCGTCTTTTGGAAGCTTTGGGTCACAAAGCTCATATTCAAGATCGTTAATAAGGGCAAAAAATCGGCTGGAACCTTCTGTTTCCTTAATAATGAAATCTGATGCTTTTGCTTGGGCGCATTGCTCTAGTAGGGAATGGAGAAAGGCACTTTCGCCTTTGTTATCGTCTGTGAGATGACCATAAGCTTCAGCTATCTTTTCAAGGCCGACGCTTTTGTATGTGATTTCTTTTGGGATGATCCCTTTACGGGTGTAATTTGCAATCAAATCAAGCAAGCGGTTGTCCGTCTGAAAACCTTTGGCATACCAATAGGTCCCATCGGAAAACACACAGCATCTCTCCATGAAATATTCATCGAGATCCGGATCACTGACCAAGCCTGAGGCTTTTTGCCAGGGATCCTCTTTGCCAGGGATAGCAGCAAGCTCGGAATTTTCCTCGTTGCTTGTGCTATCCGAAAAACCCGAAAAAGAGGAGAGGTTGAGTAATTTTGAAAACACCGCCTTAATTCCCGGTTAGAATTTGTTCAAAATTCTGATTGGATGAAACAGAAGTATTTTTACGCAAGGCATAGGGAATATCGATGGAGCGGTGTTGCCCTTTTTGTCCTTTTTTCAGGCTCTGCTTTAGGGTGATTTTTGTGGGTTTGCTCTGGATATCACTCACATAAAATCCTTGAGGGAGTTTGCCTCCTTTTTTTAGCAGCCATGTGCCTTCGGGGCTTTGGATACCAACAGTGAGGTCGTCACCAGTGCCATAAAGAGTGTAGTAGCTAAAGCTTGGGGAGGATGGGGTTTTAGCAACAGGTCTGGTTTTTAAAACAGGCTGTAAGATGGATGTTAATTCCGCCTGGACCTGGGGGGCATTTCCTTTGTGGTCCCAATTCGTATTTATTCCGGTTGATTGACCCCGTTTTTGTGTTTGATCAGGAGAGGTCGCGCTTTTTGATTTTTCTGCACGTAATTCTTGGTATCGTTTATCCTGCTCGATAATATCGTTAGTTAAATGACCCCCGGCAAAGCCGGGGGCTTAAGCGGGTGAGCCCCTTAAAGGGGCAAATTGGGAACCGCTAAAGCGGTTATGGATTGAATATATCCATTTGGTCAAAGTACTTATCACGCTCTTCTTGCGTTCTGATATACTCCCTCACCATCTGTTCATCGAGCCCTACAGTTGAGACGAAATATCCACGGGCCCAAAAATTTTCACCCTTGAAATTCCGTGCTTTATTTTTGAATTTTCGAGCTATGGCAATCGCGCTTTTTCCTTTTAGGTATCCAACGACTTTTGAAACAGCATGTTTGGGCGGTATGCTGATACACATGTGAATGTGATCCGGCATCAAATGGCCCTCCTCAATCTTACTTTCGCGATGCCCGGCCAGTTCATGGAAAATTTCACCAAGATACTGACGTAGGTTGCCATAGATAACTTTTTTCCTGCGTTTAGGGATGAAAACCACGTGGTATTTACAATCCCATCTCGTATGTGCAAGGCTTTTGTAATCTCTCATCGGCTAATTCCTTTGTTATTTTGGTCAATAAACAAAGAAATGTAAGACCGTGGGAACGGTCAAACCATTGAGAGTCCCCCGGCATAGCCGGGGGTTTACCGGATTAAATTAGTTTTGCTCGGTGAGCACAAAGGCGAAGATTTTCTTCTTCGACTTTAATGTTGCTAATAAGTTCGTCCTTTGGAGCATTCAAGGAGAGGACTTCTCTTAAATGGGTACGTGGACAGTCGCTGACACCTCTGACACGACTGTCCACGTTGTCCTGAGCATTTACTGGAGAAAAGCTCAGAATAAGAGTAATAGCTGTCAAACCCAAAGGTCCTAAGCCTAAAAGCCGTGATCTGGCTTTAGCTGATTGGGAGGGGCTGAGGAACTTTATAGGCATTAGGCTATTATCCTTTTAGGAATGCTGTGGTGTTATTTCGGCGGCTTAATCTTATTTCAGCAGCTTTTTTCCAGGCCATGCCGTTTGTTTGGCAACTTCTTTCCATAAATGGTTATAGGTACTGGTGCCACCATTTGAATCAGTGACAGAAATAATGATGTTATTCAGATCGTGATGCCATTTACCATCTAGCTGGTCATACCCTTGAGGGTAGCCATACATGTTGTTCTCTGCGAGAATTTGAAGGTTTAACTTCTCAAATTTATCAAAGCCTACGGTGATCATGTCCTGATTTTTCAGCCAATCTGTAAAGGCAAAGGCGGGATGTCTGGCTTTTGTCGGAGTGAGGGGCAGAGGGTCGGTATATTTGATTTTCTGATCCGGGCCTTCGAGCCAGTCCATCACCAGGTGACCATCTTCCAGGGTCATTTGCGCGGAGTTGGTAATGTTCAGATTTTGATCGAGCTTCCAGAGCTGATGTATTGAGTGATTGATGGTATAAGAAACACCCTCGGGATCTTTGAGAATGTAGCCATCGTTTTGGGCTGCAAAGGCAGTCAGTTCTTCGAATGAATGTGTTGGAGCCTGAAACTGGCTTGTTTCTGCACCGTAGCTTGGCTGAAAGTTCTTGATGATCGCAGAAGGGTCTTGTTCTTTCAGTTCGTACCAATCAAGAGAGGTTTGTTGGCACTTCTCCGCTTTGTTGAGTAGATTTAGGATTTCAAATAGAGCATAGATTGATTATCTGGAATGGATGATTGTCTAATTTTGAGTTTGAAGTATTCGGTATCCTTGATGCCTCTGGCTCGCTTACGGATCATTCCTATACTGACATTACCAGCCTCTATCCTGGCGCTTGTGAGCTTGTGTTTGGCGTAGTTGCAGATGCCCACACAATGTTTCCGTAGGGATTTCGCGAACTTTTTTAGATAGAGCATCTGTGACTGATCTGCTATCAGGCACCAACGTTCCAGTTGCTCCGCCATCGCCTCAAATGAAGCGGCACTCCACAGCAGCTGAAGCTGTTCTTTCAAGACGTAAAGTGCATTCAGGTTGCTATTGCTCTCCAGCAACCTTTGCAGCTTGTCACTTTGTTTTTCACTCAACTTATCCGCATTTTTGAGCAACAGATAATGTGTCCCTTTCATCAACTCTTTACCACTTGGATCGGCCTTTCTGAACTCAAGTCGACGCTGATTATGGATAGCTTTGCTGTAGTTTTTCATGACGTGGAAACGGTCAAATACTATGTCGGCCAACGGCAAGGACTCTCTGACAGCCTTTTGGTAGGCAGGCCCCATATCCATCGCTACGGCCTTTATTTTGCAGGCTGTATCTGGTTGCAGTTGTTTCAAAAACCTTGAAAAAACCTCGGCAGTTCGGCCTGCTTCAACCCAGATAAGATGACCGCCAACCATATCGTAGACCACCGTCATGTAGTCATGACCTTTCGCCCGGGCAACTTCATCTACACCAATATATTCCAAGCCAGTTAGCTCTGCAGGATCAAGCGTAGGGAGAGTTTCAATAAGGTATGCCCTGTCGATATTCTTGACCGTTTCCCATCGTATATCCAAATGTCTGGAAACCGCTTGAATAGACATATGCCGACATAATCCACTGATCAGTCGGCAAAATCGGTGAGTGAAACGGCACCCTTTATCAACAAAATCACACCCCTCAATGCGGCGTTCGCCCTTGTTAATATAAACCTGCGCCAGCTCAATCTCGACCACACAAGGATACCCAAAAAGGGGGATGTCGTTTACTTGTCGGCGGACATGCTGGTTGATGCTTCCCTTCTGGCCTGTAGCAGGGTCTATAGCCCTCCTACGCGCGTCTCGGCTGCAGTGAATGACAATCTTAACACCGCCGTCATCCAGTTTAATTTCATTTACACGTTGCCCTTTGAGGCCTAAAATATGCTGCGAGATGTTGATTGTCATATACCTGCTCTATGTAAAGTTATCAGAAACCATACATATCAACAGGTTACTTGGCGGTCGGCATCTTTTTCTACTCAACAAAGCGGAGAAGAGCCGGTTTGTTTTTCGTTGATCGGGAGATCAGCAGGTAATTTAATATCAGGGCAGACGTCTGCAAATGCACGCGGCCAGGAGTTTTGGAACCAGCTTTCTGTGTCATCAAGCCATTTACCAGTTCTACTATTCCAGAAGTGGGTTCTCAATAAACCGTTAGTTGGGTTGAAGGTAAATGGTGACCCATAACCAGCGGTATTTTTTTCTCCTTTAGCATAAAACTTAAGGCGAGTACGGGACTTTTTTTCTGGAATGGTTTCCCAGATGAGGGTGTTATTATTAGATGTATAGTGAGTATCTCCAGGATTTAACCAACAGGTACTTCTGGTGCCATCAGGATAGAAATAAGTCGCGAGAGCTGTATTAAGTTTTTCTTGATTATTTACTAAATGTAAAATCTCAACGTTACTTGCAAATAAATCATCGGCATAATTAGCAGAATGGCTACTGATGGGGTTAGCGGCACATGCTGAGACGAGTGGCAGGGCGCAAAAGACCCCTAAAAGAGGGAGTTGGTGTGTGATTTTATTTAACATAATTGTATTCTCCAGTTTTTGAATTGAGATAAAGCTGTTGCCAGTCAGAGGTTTTGACAAAGCTTCCAATGAGCCAACACAAAGGCTCCAGTGTTGAACGTAAGAATTTACCAAGATAATCAGGGGTTTCTCTCTTACCCAGAAGATAGGCAATCTGGTTGGCTCTGCTTTGCGCCAAAAGCTTCCAGAAGTTTTTACTTTTAGGGTACTTCCGCATCATTTGGACGCTTGTAATCGCCCAGGCGTGATAACCGTTAATATGCTGGTCTGTAAGGTTTTCCTTGGTGAATTTCAGGTCCATTAGCCAGTCAGCACGAGACATCAAACCTTGTTGATAGAGGTAGGTGCAGATGACACGGCTATTACTATTTTTCCCGCCATTATCATTGCTCCCACCATTATTGGTTTTCTGCCCCATTCCACTGGAACAGGCTCCACAATTTGGGTCCGAGTGAGGTGTATCCGTGACACCATCTCCATCGGTATCAATGTAACCACGATCACGGCTCCCACCACCAGAGCTTCCACCACCACCGCAGCGGCTCCTGGCCACTTTGTAAAGGCTTCCGATACGTTGCCCGGCATCTGGCTTTAGAACGTAATAATTATCTTGGTCCTGCCCTCCTTTTTGGCCCTTATAACATGCCAGTGGAGGGGCGATTTTACGGCAAGAGTTACTTGCCTGAGACCAGCCAGACCATTGCGTTGTAACAATGGGATCCTGTTTCCAGGCAAAGGTTATTGTCTCGACGGTTTTCGTGCGCACATTTGTGATGGACCCAGTGTATCCACCTCCGCACGAAGCCGTCGTGCTCTCTTGTGTGTTTACAGCGTTGACTTTTGGTTTTGGCAAGGTCGCTTTCCGCTTGCCCTGTTCGATGTCCCAACAAGTAGACGATTTGTAGATGGGATCGCTGTAGGTAATGCCGTTTGCTGTGGTGGTCTTTTGTTGAGAAAACCAGCTAACACCGTCGAGAGTATTTCCATAGCCGTCATCAAAGGTGCACTTTTGGGTAAAGGTAGTCTCTTTGGAATAATCGTTGATACAGGTATCGCGTTTGAGTACCCATCCCATCCAGTCTTCGGCTTCAATTTGAATTCCGGCGTGATTGTATTTGATATTCCGTATTTTTTGCCAGAGCTGGCCTTTACCAAGTTCACGGTAGGAATTAACACGAGAATGCTGGCCTATGGGGCATTGACGCCACTCTTCTTCCCGGTCCACTCCCTTGACCAGGCGTTGCCAGGGATCGACAACGGTTCCAATCAAAGCCGCTCGTCCAGAAGGCAAGTTATCCGGATCCATGCAATCAGGGACAGGAATGATAACACTTCCCAGAGGTCCTTCCGCAACTTTCCCATCTTCCAGCCAGGACATTATTCGAGGTGGCCGACCATTTGTTTTGGCATATTTTTTAAGCTCGGCAACAGCTTCAAGTCCACGTTGGATCAGACGGTGATTGTCTGTCCCAAGACCATCTGGCCATGCCGCATCCACATAGAGAAGTAAAGTATTGTCACAATAGAGCCCTTTGACTTCTGGTACTTCGTCGTACCAGGGGATTTCACTAAAATCGATGCCCCTGGACCAGTAATCAATGGGACCTGCCATGGGATTAGAGAGAAAAACCTCTTTATGGTCTTTGACCTTGCGCGGGTTCTCATAATCTTTTTGTACAGCAGAAATCCAGTGTTGTGTTCTGGTAAAGCCGTGATCAATGGCATAGGCAATCCGTCCCGCTTTGCGGGTGATGTGCTCTGTTCTGTCGATGGCTTCTGCGGTATAAATATGAGAAGACAGGGCAATAACAGATGCACTTGCCAATAGTTTTTTCAATGTGGATTTCCGGATGACATTCATTCAGATTTGCCTTTGACAGGTTTGGTTCGTATGTGGGCAAGTTGCCCTTCTATTTTCCAGTTTTGATCACGGCTTTTCACCACTCTGCTGGCAGAGGTAACCTGCATGGAGGGAATGTTTTTTGATATTTTGGAAAGCTGTTTGAGGCTTAGAGGGCTGTTAAAGCTGAAAAGAGTAAGCTCGCCTGATTTACTGATTGTGAGTTTGTTGGCCACCACTCCGAAATGGAGATCCATGGCACGCCTAAATTGGATAAATTAGGGGATGTTGGCCCTTTTGAGAGTTGTTTCGCTTACCACAAGCTGATTGCGCGATTGTGCCGTTTTGTCGAGGACAATGCCGTAATCCCAATTTGTAAAGGAGGCTTCCGCGATGGGCCTTAAAAGGGAAATACTTGTTTTTGAAGGTAGCGCCCAATCAACAATGATTTGTGATTTTGTCAGGCCTGCTTTGCTGGCGTCACTTTTAGGTAGAGGGTTAGCTCTACAGGTAATAGATTTTTTGATCCATCCCAAGGGGATATGGTGCAAATCATAATAAGCCTCATGGCAGGCATTCAAAAGTACAGCAGATGATGGAAAAGTAACGGTTGTCAGGGCTTTTGGAAGGGGCGTGTTCTGAACTATTTTTTGAGGCGGAAAGACCAGAGGTTTGATGTGACTATCATAGAATAGTGTTCCTATGATCACCAGAAGACCGCAGGCAATAACACCGGTCTTTAGTTTTTGTTTGTGTCTGCTAAACGCTGCAAAGGGTAGAGCAGTAAGTACGGTTGTAGTGTCATCCTCCTTAAAGAGGAGATCCGTATTCAGGAAATCGATATCGGTGATATTAACATTACCAATATCGCTGTGCTCCAGGCGTTCTTTTAGATCTGAAGAAACAACAATTTTATCAACGTCGCCTTGTTTACTGCCAATTGTGTGCAGAGCTTCTTGAAGGGTACATTGTCTGTCCCGTCCACGCAGGACAGCATTGTTGTTGATCTCAATAAGAGCAAGGTTATCAGAGGCGGAATGGTTGGCTAGAACCAGAATGATGTTTTGGTCTGTGTCCAGTAATGACAAT
This sequence comes from Kiloniella sp., assembly GCF_965205715.1. Taxonomy (GTDB): domain Bacteria; phylum Pseudomonadota; class Alphaproteobacteria; order Kiloniellales; family Kiloniellaceae; genus Kiloniella. The sequence goes on from NZ_CBDBHW010000011.1 coordinate 18,387, forward strand.
AGGGACTGAGCCAAAGATGGCAGTCCCATTGCTTCTTGTGTATTTGAGTTTGTATAGAAGCCGGTTTGATAATCACAAGGAACAAAAGCGGAGGCTTTCATATCCTGTCCAGCTTTGTAGATCTCAAAGGAGGAAGGTGCTTTTACATCCTGTGCAATCCACTCAAGGCCAACAACAAAGCTTTTTTGCTCACCTTTTGAGGAGGTGAGCAAAAAAATATCCTGGGAGTTTGTTTCAGCTAGAAAAGGATTTGTCACAACTACAGAACCTTTTCCCGGTATTCTGAAATACCTGCTGGAGGATCAATAATGGCTGTAAGGAGGATGATCTGTTTACGCTTTCTGACTTCAGCGTCTTTGTTTCCACCAAGAAAAATATTGTCGGCATGTCCTTGTCCGGTTCTGGTCGAGGTTGCTCTGTTGTCAGTTACCCCTGAGAGGATCAATGTGTCGCCGGAAGTGATAATCCGTTCCATCCGGATTGAATCCGTTGTGGTTTCCGGTAGTTGGATGGTGTTGTTGCCAGTTGTTACGGTTCTGATCTCGACAAGTTCGTCAATGCCGAGGTTAAGGCGCACACGTACCTTGTCGTTATCGACAATAAGCGGGTAGAGGGAGAGGAAGAACCCTGTGTCGATGGTTCCCTGTTCTACAGAAGATGTTGTTGTGCCATCATTGACGACAACCGGCGTGTTTTTGATATAATTTCTGGAGCCACGCTTTTGGATCGCAACGGGCTGGTTGTTTAAGGCGGATACAGAGCCGTGAAGGTTTCTGGTGACGTGAGAAACACCTTCAAGAGCCCGAAGAGTTGCTGTGACGGTGTTTTCGGTGAAGCCGGTAAGGGGGCGAATAATACCAATAACGCTGTTACTGGTTCCGCCGGTTACAAACTGTAAACCCTGCTTACCAAGGACGTCTTGTAACAGAACATCAAAATTAACATCGTAATCAGCAGTGTTGGTTTTTTCGATGTCAATAATGTTTACGGCAAAAGAGATAGAACGGAGTGTTGTTTGACTTGCGTGCTGGAGATAATTTTTCACACGCTTTACATCAAAAGGAGTGCCTCGAACGGAAACTGAGGCATTCTCTCTCGATACTGTAATGTTGGTTTCTGGTCCAACAAGGGCTTTGATCTGTTCTTCGAGTTGTGAAAATGAATCAATAGAATGTTGGAATGAAAGAGTTTGCCCTGAAAGAGAAGAATTATCACCGGTCGTTGCTGAGGACTGGTTTGTTGTAAAGGTATCGGTGCCAGCCAGAGCATTAATAGAGAACAGGCTTGCACGATAGCGTTCGACGTTAATCCGGTTACCGTCATAACTCCAATCATACCCGTAAGCAGAAACCCATTTGTTCAAGAAGGTATCCAGAGGGCCTGCCCATGTGAGGTCTGCATTGGTTACAGTGGAAATTTG
>NZ_CBDBHW010000012.1:0-166814 GCF_965205715.1 Kiloniella sp.
CGGTTTCCAAAAGCTCTTTAAGAGATCGTCCGAGACGATCAAGACGGATCACACAGAGGCTATCGCCAGGACGCGCAAAATCTATCAACGCACTCAATCCTGGACGTTCAAATTTTTTACCTGATATCACATCATCAAAAATGCGGATTGCGCCGATGGCCTCTAACCGGTCTTTCTGGCTTGATGCATCCTGATCAGCGGTTGACACACGAGTATAGCCGAGAATATCGCCTTTTCTTTTCATAAGTCCTGTCTTTTTAATGATCCATTTAGAGACGTCTTACCTGTCGCCAGGATCTTTATCCATTCAACAGTAAAAACTGTCTCTTTAATCGTCCCTATATTATACCTTGTCCCAAAATGATTAACAACATTTTAAGGACACATAATGGCAAGACGTCGCTTACTTTCCTCTTCTACTCGTGAGCTCTTTTTTGGAATACCCTCTGACACTTTATCTTTGGAGCAATTTTACGTTCTGGGAGAAGATGATCTTGATTTGGTCCATTCCCGGCGACGCCAAGAAAACCAACTCGGCTTGGCTATTCATCTGGCTCTTTTACGGCATCCTGGCCAAGGCTGGTATAACTCTACTGAACTCCCAGAGGCCGTTGTTCATTGGCTCTGTGAGCAAATACGTGTATCGCCCTCAGTTCTATCAAATTATGGCATGCGTGAAGCCACACAGACCATGCACCGCAATCAGGCAATGCAGCATCTTGGCCTTAGAGCCTTCACGCAAACTGGTTTTGATACTGCTTTGGAATATGCCACCAAAGCAGCTTTTGGTACGGATGATGGTCGGACTATCATGGCGCTTCTCCTGGAAGATATACGCAAAGCACAACTGGTTTTACCTAGCGTTGATACATTGGAACGGATCGGAATAGCCGGCCGTGCTCGAGCACGGCGTTTATCAGCACAGGCATTGAATGATGATTTGAGTGAAAGTCAGAAAGTAACACTCAATTGCCTTCTCAAAAATGACACCAGTCTTGGTCTCTCACGGTTGGCTTGGTTGCGCGGTATGCCACATTCAACAAGCGTGGCAAGTATGCTGGCTTTACTTGAACGTCTAACATTTGTTCGCTCGCTTGAGTTGCCAAGCGCACTTGGACAGAACATTCATCCGGATCGTCTTAAAAAATTTGCACGAGAGGGGATGGTGGCACCAACTCAATTACTCAGTGATTTCGGAGAGCGCCGACGAATTGCCACCTTGGCAGCTCAACTGGCAGAATTGAACATTGTGTTAACGGATGCCTCTATTGCAACATTTGAACGTCTAACCGGGCAGCTCTTTACCAGGTCAAAACGAAAACAAGATCTAACCTGGCAAACTAAACAGTCTCAGGTTGGGCGCCTGATGCGCCTCTTTGGAGGAACAATTGATGCTATGGAATTAGCGCGAGAAAACGGTAAGGATCCCTTTGAGGCGTTAGACGAAATGATTGGCTGGGAACGCCTTATAAAATCCAGGCCCGAGATAGACGCACTTGGTGATATGGCAACACAGGACCCTCTTTTCCTTGCTTCCAAACGCTATACTCAACTTAGAAAATTCGCCCCTGCATTTCTCAAAGCTTTCACTTTCAACGTCCCTCAAGCAGGAGCAGACTTAAATGCTGCACTGGAACTTTTGAAAGAACATAATAGTACGGGCAAACGTAAACTACCGGATATCGTCCCCATGCCATTCTCAGCAAAACATTGGAAGCCCTTGATCTTTGAGGATGGAAAACCCAAACGACGTGTTTATGAAACCGCTGTGATAGCAACCCTGAGGGATCGTCTCAGAGCAGGCGATGCATGGGTTGAAGGTAGTCGGGATTATCGCCCGTTTGATGCATACCTTGTCCCAAAGTCGGAAGCCGTGAAAATTATGGATAAGGCCGGCCTACAGACCAATAAGTGGGCATGGCTAACTGAACGCAAGGATCTGTTGCGTCGTCGTTTGCATGAAGTGGAACACAAGCTTGTTCGTGGCCAGCTTGAGGGTGTCCGGATAGAAAAAGGAGAATTGAAAATCACCCCACACGAACCAGTCACTCCTCCTGAGGCTGAACAATTAGATCGTGCTATTGATGCTATAATGCCACGGATCCAAATTACGGATCTTTTGTGGGATGTCGTGAATAAGACAAGCTTTCTGGATGCATTTACAGATTTACGTTCAGGACGACCTCACCCTAACCCAACAGCAGTACTCGCTTCTATATTGGCAGGAGCAACCAACCTTGGCTTAGAACGTATGGCTTTGGCATCAAAGGATTTAACTCACGCGCAGTTATCCTGGGCATCCGCCTGGAATCTTCGACCAGAAACATATACTGATGCACTGGCCCGGATTATTGATGCCCATCATAATTTACCGTTCTCGCAGGTATGGGGAACGGCTCAACATACATCCTCTGATGCTCAGTTTTTCGCATCCGGTCGCAATTCCGGGGAGATTAATGCCAAATACGGGCCCGATCCTGGTCTCAAAATATATTCCTTTCTCTCGGGCCAATATGGATCGTTTAATTCAAACGTGATCGGGGCCACATCAGGGGAAGCTCCATTCGTTTTGGATGGTCTGGTGGGTAATGCTGCCCAATTTAATCCGCTTGTCCATTATGTTGATACCGGCGGCGTTTCAGATCATGTTTTTGCTCTTTTCTATCTTCTGGGGCTCAGTTTGGCTCCACGCCTCAGAGATTTTCCGCATCGACGCCTGGCATGCTTTGGAAAAGCTAATGAATGGAAAGGGCTTGCTTTGATCATGGGAAAGCCAATTAATGAAGACGTTATTATGGGTCATTGGGATGATGCTATCAGGTTAGCCGCCAGTGCCAAAAATGGTACCGTAAAGCCCTCTGCAATGTTGAAGAAATTAGGTGCATATCGACAACAAAATCGTCTTTACCTTGCCTTGAGTGAAATTGGACGCATTGAACGTACACTGTTTATGCTGGACTGGATGGAAAACCCCAAATTGCGCATGGAATGCCAGGGAGGATTAAACAAGGGAGAAGCTCGCCACTCCCTTGCAACCGCTATTTTTGCTCATTCGCAAGGTCGGATCCGCGACCTCTCTCCAGCTGCTCAACAGAAACGTGCTATGGCGCTCAACCTTGTTATAGCGGCCACCGTATACTGGAATACACAGTACATGGATAAAGCCACAAAACATCTTCAACGGGCTGGAAAACTGCCAAACTGTAGAGCGTCAACCACTTTGTCCGGTTGCGTCAACCACCTTGGCCGCTTTTGATGCGGCTGTGATCTGACGTTTATTTACGATGCTTCAGGCATATTTTTCACCTTTTTGTTTGTGGTTTTCCGCAACATTTTTTTGAGATTTTGGGCGGCTTCCCATTGTCTGTAGCTGTCGATATTCATCTCAAGAATGGTTGAGTGGTGAACAAGACGATCGATTGCTGCAACGGTCATGGCCTTATCTTGAAAAATATTGTCCCATCCGCTAAAAGGTTGATTGGCAGCAATTGCAATACTTCGGTACTCATATCGTCTGGCGATCAATTCAAAGAGCACGGATGTTTCAGATATATCCCTTTGTGCATAGGTAATATCATCGAGAATGATGAGATCAAATTTATCGAGTTTTGCGAGGGCGTTTTCGAGCATAAGTTCACGTCTGGCAGCCTGGAGTTTTTGCACCAGATCACTGGTTTGCGTATAGAGCACACGGTATCCAGCCTCTATAAGAGCATAACCTACGGCGCATAGGAGATGAGTTTTTCCTCCCCCTGAATTTCCAATGGCAATCAGATTTGCTCTTGCGTCAATCCAGTCACCGGCAGACAAGGCTTCGACCTGCGCCTTTTTCACGTTAGGCAGCCGCTTGAAGTTAAAAGTGGCCAGAGTTTTTCCGCCCAGCAGGTTTGATGCGTTGAGATGGCGTTGAATGCGTCGCGTGTCCCTTTCGGCCAATTCATATTCGGCCAAAACGGCAAGGAACCTGGCTGCTGACCAGCCCTCCTTGTCGGATTGGATTGCGATATCTTGCCAGTGTTTGTGAAAGCTGGGTAATCGTAAGTCAGTTAGCATAAGAGGCAGCTTGTGCTGATCCACTTCAATGTTTGTCATGCCCGATCCTCCAACAGAGTATCAAAGACTGATAATGAAGGTTGAACCACGGGAATATCAGGAGGTAAATCCGTGTTCTTTTTTGTGATATTCAGCTTAAGTTTTTTTGCGCAAGGTAGCCTTCCTGCATTGATTTCTCTCGAAATCAGGTGCGCGACTTCGGCCTCACAAGCCTCTTCGTGCGCAAGGAAAAGTATCCCAACCATCTGACGACACGCATCTCTGCGGGACAACTTTTTCTGAAACAATGTCCAGGCCAGGGAGTACTCGGTTCTTGGAAAAATACTGTCACGATAAATAGAATTGGCGAGTGCCTGAGGTTTACGTTTGAGAGCATGAATGACGTGATGATAATTGATAACATGAATGCGGGGGCCTTTGCCGTGCCCCCGCTCACGAGAATGGCTGACGACATGAGTGCTGCCTAGATAGGCTTCTATCCGGTTATCGTAAATATGGACACGCAAGCGTTGACCAATTAGGCGAGAAGGGGCGCTATAAAAAACCTGCTTAACTAAAAAACCACTTGTTTTGGTAACTCTCGACACGACTTCAGTGTAATCTGTTGTTCGCCGAGGAGGTAACGCCTTGAGAGATTTCAACTCTGTTTGGATATCTTGGTCACGATGTTTGTTCCGTCTAGCAATCAGCTCGTCCAAAAATCGCCGATACTCATCCAAAGTGTCAAAGTCATTACTGCCACGCAAAATCAGGGCCTGCTTTATCGCAGTCTTAAGGTGACCGTGGTGAGATTCAATGGCACCGTTCTCGTGTGATTCCCCTCTGTTATTTCGACTGGCCTCCATACCGTAGTGCTCAACAAAAGCAGAATAACGTTTGGTAATGTCCTCCTTTTCCTCAACGCTCAAATTCCGAAAGGCCGCAGACAGGCTGTCGGTCCGGTGGTTTTCAGGAGCGCCCCCCAAGGACCAAAGCGCATTTTGTAAGTTCTCCGCAAGGGCTGTAAAACTCTCACCGCCAAGTACGACCCCAACATGTTCCCATCGGCTATATACCAGAACAAAATGATAGAGCCGATGCACCAAAGGATCTCCTGCAATGGTAATACTTAAGTCGGCTGCATCCGTGAAATCTGATTGGCCCATGTAACCCGGCTCAGGTGTTTGCCTGAAAATGATATCCTTTTCAGGGCCATTCAGAGCCCGCCATCCCCGAACTCGGCGCTCTAACGTGCGCTTGACACGGTCATCGGGAAAACGGAGCGGATAGAGGCTCTGTATGTGGCGCAACAAAGTAATGGGTTTGACCGAGTTGTCTTTATCCAAAATGGGAAGGATGTCCTTATCCCAGATATCTTCAAGCGGATCAGAAACTGTTCGCCCTCGCTTTATATTGCGTTGTGACGGTAAAGTCGCATCAACGTAAAATCGGCGGGCCGTGCGTTCGCTAAACCCTGCGCGGGCAGCGGCGGTTCGTTGACCATGAGTTTTTCTATCTGTCATGTAAAGTCTCAGTTGTTCATCTGTGATAAATTTATACGGCAAACAGGTTCCTCCAATTACATCTAGAGGTTCCTAATTTATCAACTCACAGCAGCTTGTAACTAACACCAAATTAAGCCTTGGCCGGTGGATCTGATTATCAAACGGGCACGCCCTTTTTAATGATCAGATCCACCGGCCAAGGTGGTTGTCGCAACCGGCCAAGGTTATTGTCGCTGAACAGCCAAACCCAGATTTACTCAAACACGTCTCACCTCTGGGCTGGGAACATATTAATCTGTCTGGTGATTTCGATTGGTATTCTGGAGCTGCGGAACGAGTAAATGTCCGGCCGCTGAACATCATAAACGCGAGAAAGTGGAATTCATGATACTAAAAGACATAAATTCTCGCTTTGTTCCTCCTTAGGGTAATTCTACGAACAAACCATGCGATGACGCCTTACATGTGACATATTGCTACTTATTTTTAGGTAACGTGGGGGTGATTACAACATTTCGGCCTTCTTTTGAAAGCTTGATTACACCAATTTTTTCTAATTCCCGAAAAATTGGACCAAGGTTAGAGGCATGAGAATTCATCCTTAGAGCAATCTCTTTAATATTTAAAGAACACCTAAATCCAACCTGGTCCGTAAACTCAGAAATAAGAACAAGAGCATTCACCATCTTTGGACCATAACTAGGCGGCAACCGAGTATCAGCAACTATAAAGTCCTGAAGATGACCAAAGAGTGGTCGCCATTCTACCTCGAACAACTCAATTTTCCCTGCTTTATTAGATGTTTTATTATAGGTATTTTCAAATTCTCCGCCTACTGAGCTTGATTTTTTTAGCCTATTTTCAGATCTTCTGCCCACCAAGTCCCCACCATCGTATTCAAACCGGCTACCATCAGATAACCGCCAGTGATCAGGGGAGAGAGGGGTGATAACCATGCGATTACCATGACCCCCAGCAAAATCTCTTCTAATGATATTTAACTTCTCAAGCGACACTAAAGTAGCCTGTAACCCTGTAGCAGCAACGCCAAGCTCTCTCGCAACATCCGCAGAACACAAGTTAGAAGATTCATTAAAGCCGCCACCCCTTGCATTAACAACAGACATTATAGCGAAAGCCTTGAACCTTTTTGTGGTGGGAAGATTTACCTTACAAAAATTTTGTAATAGCGCAAAAACATGGAAGCTCCACCAGTCAAAATTATTATTATTTGACATTCAAAATTCATGACGTATAGTGAGAATGAATAAACACGGGTACACGACGCTTATTACGCCTTTGACAAAGATACGCCGACATGATGTCATGTACAGAACCTTTCGTTACAAAGCAAAAAACAAGGTTAAAGGGATAGAATAGAACTATTAAAATATCGTGTAAAATCAGTATTTTCGTATTGGATTAACGGCACTTCTCCGCTTTGTTGAGTAGAAAAAGATGCCGACCGCCAAGTAACCTGTTGATATGTATGGTTTCTGATAACTTTACATAGAGCAGGTATATGACAATCAACATCTCGCAGCATATTTTAGGCCTCAAAGGGCAACGTGTAAATGAAATTAAACTGGATGACGGCGGTGTTAAGATTGTCATTCACTGCAGCCGAGACGCGCGTAGGAGGGCTATAGACCCTGCTACAGGCCAGAAGGGAAGCATCAACCAGCATGTCCGCCGACAAGTAAACGACATCCCCCTTTTTGGGTATCCTTGTGTGGTCGAGATTGAGCTGGCGCAGGTTTATATTAACAAGGGCGAACGCCGCATTGAGGGGTGTGATTTTGTTGATAAAGGGTGCCGTTTCACTCACCGATTTTGCCGACTGATCAGTGGATTATGTCGGCATATGTCTATTCAAGCGGTTTCCAGACATTTGGATATACGATGGGAAACGGTCAAGAATATCGACAGGGCATACCTTATTGAAACTCTCCCTACGCTTGATCCTGCAGAGCTAACTGGCTTGGAATATATTGGTGTAGATGAAGTTGCCCGGGCGAAAGGTCATGACTACATGACGGTGGTCTACGATATGGTTGGCGGTCATCTGATCTGGGTTGAAGCAGGCCGAACTGCCGAGGTTTTTTCAAGGTTTTTGAAACAACTGCAACCAGATACAGCCTGCAAAATAAAGGCCGTAGCGATGGATATGGGGCCTGCCTACCAAAAGGCTGTCAGAGAGTCCTTGCCGTTGGCCGACATAGTATTTGACCGTTTCCACGTCATGAAAAACTACAGCAAAGCTATCCATAATCAGCGTCGACTTGAGTTCAGAAAGGCCGATCCAAGTGGTAAAGAGTTGATGAAAGGGACACATTATCTGTTGCTCAAAAATGCGGATAAGTTGAGTGAAAAACAAAGTGACAAGCTGCAAAGGTTGCTGGAGAGCAATAGCAACCTGAATGCACTTTACGTCTTGAAAGAACAGCTTCAGCTGCTGTGGAGTGCCGCTTCATTTGAGGCGATGGCGGAGCAACTGGAACGTTGGTGCCTGATAGCAGATCAGTCACAGATGCTCTATCTAAAAAAGTTCGCGAAATCCCTACGGAAACATTGTGTGGGCATCTGCAACTACGCCAAACACAAGCTCACAAGCGCCAGGATAGAGGCTGGTAATGTCAGTATAGGAATGATCCGTAAGCGAGCCAGAGGCATCAAGGATACCGAATACTTCAAACTCAAAATTAGACAATCATCCATTCCAGATAATCAATCTATGCTCTATTTGAAATCCTAAATCTACTCAACAAAGCGGAGAAGTGCCTAAAATATAAAAGAAAATGGCATTCCGTTATAAATATACCTTATTGATTTTAAAACCATAATTGGAAACATAGCTTTTCTCTATGCGATAGACACAAAGAGTTATCTCGTAAAAATATAAGTGAAATTAATTTGAATTATGAATGTTCAGTTACACTGAACCTGAAAGAATCGATAACCCTAACAAAGGACCTCAATATCCAACGACTTGATCACCGACGAAAGAGGCTCCATCGGAAGACTGTCCGTAACCAGCGTATCGATTTGAGAAAGGTGACCTAAACGAACCAAAGCATTTCGGCCATATTTACTGCTATCCGCAACCAAAAGAGTATGCCGGGCGTTCTCAATAATAGTTTGAGAAACCCTCACACCACCATAATCATAATCGAGTAGGCTCCCGTCTTCATCGATACCACCTACCGCAATAATGCCGTAATCAGCTCGGAATTGGCGGAAAAAATCGATCGTCGCCTCCCCGATAATACTGCGATCCAGACTCCGGACCACACCACCCGCAACAATGATTTCAAAACTGGGGTTAGGACTCATAATGTGCGCAACGCTGAGGCTATTGGTAATAACCCGCAAACCTGTGTGGCCCATTAATGCATGAGCAACACTTTCGTTGGTGGTCCCCATATTAATAAATATAGAGGCGTTATTTGGGATCTCTTTTGCAACAAGTTGAGCAATCCCTTCTTTCTCTTGGGCATTGATCCCTTGGCGTTGTGTATAGTCAAGGTTAAGGACTGAAGAGCTGAAACTCGCGCCGCCATGAAAACGATTTAAGAGTTTGGTATCACAAAGCTCGTTGATATCCCGTCGTATCGTTTGTGTTGTCACAGAGAAGTCTTGCGCCAATGTTTCAATAGAAACAAAGCCCTGATCTTTTGCTAATTCAAGTATCTGCCGTTGGCGGCGACTTAAACTATCCAAATTCATTTAAACCTCTCCTCAACACACCTTTTAGCCGACTTTCCGGCAATTGGGCTTCGCTTTTACATGAACTCCTTAATGAAAGGAAGTCATGTTCACTTTACTTTCATAAACGAACATACGAAAGTAAAGATGAAAATCCAAGAGGAGCTCATAAGGAATCCGGCATGAATGATAAAAAATATATTCTTTCTATTGATCAAGGCACGACAAGTAGCCGGGCCATCGTCTTTGACAGCAAAGGCTCTAGCCTTGCAAAATCCCAAGAAGAGTTTCCCCAAATATTCCCCAATGATGGATGGGTAGAACATGATCCGGAAAACATTTGGTCCTCTACGCTAAACGTTTCTCAATCAGCCCTAAAAAGTGCCACTGATCAAGGTGTTAGTATCGCGACCATTGGTATCACCAACCAACGAGAAACCACCGTTGTTTGGGATAGAACAACAGGAAAACCTATCTACAATGCTATTGTATGGCAAGACCGTCGGACAGCAGATCTTTGCGCTAAGTTGAAAGCTGATGGCTTGGAAGAAATGGTCACAGCCAAAACCGGCCTCTTACTCGATCCTTATTTTTCAGCCACCAAGATTGCTTGGATTCTTGATAACGTCGAGGGCGCCCGAGCAAAGGCAGAACGGGGAGAGTTGGCATTTGGTACGGTAGATTCGTTCCTACTTTGGCGATTAACTGGTGGCAAAGAACATGCAACCGACGTTACCAACGCCTCCCGCACGATGATCTTTGACATACACAAACTCGCTTGGGATGAAGAACTCCTCAAACTCTTCAACATTCCTGCATCCCTGCTCCCCGAAGTCAAAGAATGCGCTGCTGACTTTGGCATTACCGATCCTGAACTTTTTGGCAGCCCTCTTCCAATTCAAGGAATCGCTGGCGATCAACAAGCCGCGAGCTTTGGACAAACTTGTTTTGAACCGGGGGATATTAAAAGCACATACGGCACCGGGTGTTTTGTCCTCCTAAATACCGGCGAAAAGCCTCTCAGCTCCAAGAACAGACTATTAACCACCGTTGGTTATCGTGTAAACGGCAAGACGTCATACGCTATCGAAGGTGCGATCTTCATGTCTGGAGCTGCTGTCCAATGGCTGAGAGATGGCCTCAAAATCATCCAGTCTGCCAGTGAGACCGAAGCCTTGGCAAAAAGCATTCCCGACAACAAAGGCGTTTATCTTGTCCCCGCGTTTACCGGCTTAGGCGCACCTTATTGGGATCCTCATGCCCGCGGCTCTATATATGGCCTCACCCGCGACAGTGGCCCAGCTGAAATTGTTCGCGCTACCCTTGAAGCCGTTTGCTACCAAACCCGCGATCTATTTGAAGCAATGGCCGACGATGGCATGACACCGAACGCGCTGCGTGTTGATGGTGGTATGGTTGCCAATGACTGGGCCATGCAATTCCTGTCCGACACTCTGAACCTTCAGGTTAATCGCCCGGCCGTTGCCGAGACAACATCTCTAGGAGCTGCATATTTGGCCGGATTACAGCATGGAATTTATTCATCACTCGATGACATCAAACAAAATTGGGCTTTAGACCATCGGTTTGAGCCTGAGATGTCAGAGCAAACTCGGGCCCAAAATCTTCAGGGATGGGATCTGGCCATCAAGCGTACACGTCACCAATAGTTCAATAGTTCAATAGTTCAATAGACGCATAAGACAAAAGGCCCTGTCAGTTGACAGGGCCTTTTTCATTTACTGAGAAATCACTTAAATTTGAGGCTATTTTTGTGCCCAGGAACCGTTTTCAAGAAGAAACCATGTTCCAGCTGGCGCTTTTGCCATCATCTGCTTCGCGTAGACTTGGCCGACCTGCTGAGCTGTAACGCCCTCTTTCGCAGCACGTTGTTGATAAATCTTTGAGCGTTGGGCATTTACGGACGAGACAAATTCTGAAGCAGAACCGTCTCTGGCTACAGCAAGCCCGTCATATTTTTCCCCCACAGCACCGGAACGTCTCAAACTATCAAGATCAGCAGACCAAGCAGATGGGACAACTGACAAGACCGCAAGCGCAATAAACAGAACCCTTAACATTTTCATGCTTTGTAGAACCATTGTTTCAGTTTCCTCCACCGACTAACTAAAAGAGAGTCGGGTTATTGTTAATATCGTCTTTGGCCTGATCTTCCAGACGCACCCGAACTTCGGCATCCAGTTTAATATTCAGGTTGATCGTAATCGGCTCTTGAGGTGCTTCGACTTTTACAGTCGGGGCACAAGCCTGAAGGCCAAGAGTTACAGCGGTCAATATCAATAACCGCTGACACAAATTATCATTCAGAAGGCCATGCAAGGCGCGATCCTTTTGTAAAAGTAATTTAATTCAATAGAAGAATAACCGTCTAAATAAGGCAAGGGAAAGGCATAATGAAAACGACACCGCTATTTAGGGACTTATGCTGTTACTATTTTACTCTCAACGGTTTTTCATAAAGCCAGAAATTAATCCTTGCGAGATCTGCTGCCCTTTCAAGAGGACATCTAATAAAGGCTCGATCCTTGTTTCAAGATTAATATTCAGCCTGAATGGATGACCATCCAGGACATCCTTGTTGGCCCCACTTATACCAAGGCGAACTTGGGCCGCACCATTTAGAGGCTTATCGATATCAAGAGACAATTCTGTATAATCAAAATTTTGAAGAGCTTTGATAAGAAGCTCAACCTGTTCCCCGCCCGAGGCTAAAGCATTGGCGATGGCCTGAGATCTAATTTGCAACACTCCCGGCCCCTCTGTCGCCAAGTGTCCCGCCTTAATAACCACATGATCATCTTCAATTGTTATTGGAATTTGTCCGGAGAGGCGACCTGTCCCACTGAGATCATCTCTTCCAATTAAAGCAAAAAGCTCTTTTACATCCAGCTTATCAACCTGAATTTCAATGTTCTGTTTTTTGGCAAGAATTTGAAACACATCGGGCCTTAGACTGATCTGTCCGCCCGTAATCATTAAACCCGCACCACGAAGATCTATGACGGGTTGTTCCTGCTCAAGAAAAGCTCCAAACAACAACTCGATATCGGTAATAGGGACCCCCGCATCCAGCGCCTTAACTTTCAAACTCTGTCCGGGAGGTAAAGTCGGGGCCGTTACGCCCTGAAAGAAAAACCGTCCTGCAAGACCGCTAATCGGTAAATCACTGATTATTGCATCGGTGATATCAACATTTATGTAACCATGGCCATCGGGTTTTCCTTTTTCCAACTTGATTTCAGCGTGACCAGAAAATGTTCCATTTTCCACTTTCACCTCAGATAATGCGGGAGAAAAAGTCGTGGGCTGAACACCTCCATCTGTAAATAAGATTGTTGGAATAACAACATCAAACTCACCATCGAGAGTTTCTGGCACGAAGCTCCCCTCAACAGCCAAAATGGTTGCCCCCTTCAGAAGCCCTACCTTTCCACTTAAATCCACCTTTCGAAGATTACCCGCCCCCTCTGCTGAGAATTGAACCTGAGGCAAACCCAAGCTCTCATCAACTGATCGGACAGTCCCGGACAAGGCCATATCGACAGGAACATCAGATTTATTCTGGGGCAACCCATGTGGTGTAAAAGGTGTTACGAGTGCATTCGATATATCTGTAAATTCGAGCTGAATATCGGGCAACGAAGCTTTATCAATTGTGGCACTTCTCCGCTTTGTTGAGTAGAAAAAGATGCCGACCGCCAAGTAACCTGTTGATATGTATGGTTTCTGATAACTTTACATAGAGCAGGTATATGACAATCAACATCTCGCAGCATATTTTAGGCCTCAAAGGGCAACGTGTAAATGAAATTAAACTGGATGACGGCGGTGTTAAGATTGTCATTCACTGCAGCCGAGACGCGCGTAGGAGGGCTATAGACCCTGCTACAGGCCAGAAGGGAAGCATCAACCAGCATGTCCGCCGACAAGTAAACGACATCCCCCTTTTTGGGTATCCTTGTGTGGTCGAGATTGAGCTGGCGCAGGTTTATATTAACAAGGGCGAACGCCGCATTGAGGGGTGTGATTTTGTTGATAAAGGGTGCCGTTTCACTCACCGATTTTGCCGACTGATCAGTGGATTATGTCGGCATATGTCTATTCAAGCGGTTTCCAGACATTTGGATATACGATGGGAAACGGTCAAGAATATCGACAGGGCATACCTTATTGAAACTCTCCCTACGCTTGATCCTGCAGAGCTAACTGGCTTGGAATATATTGGTGTAGATGAAGTTGCCCGGGCGAAAGGTCATGACTACATGACGGTGGTCTACGATATGGTTGGCGGTCATCTGATCTGGGTTGAAGCAGGCCGAACTGCCGAGGTTTTTTCAAGGTTTTTGAAACAACTGCAACCAGATACAGCCTGCAAAATAAAGGCCGTAGCGATGGATATGGGGCCTGCCTACCAAAAGGCTGTCAGAGAGTCCTTGCCGTTGGCCGACATAGTATTTGACCGTTTCCACGTCATGAAAAACTACAGCAAAGCTATCCATAATCAGCGTCGACTTGAGTTCAGAAAGGCCGATCCAAGTGGTAAAGAGTTGATGAAAGGGACACATTATCTGTTGCTCAAAAATGCGGATAAGTTGAGTGAAAAACAAAGTGACAAGCTGCAAAGGTTGCTGGAGAGCAATAGCAACCTGAATGCACTTTACGTCTTGAAAGAACAGCTTCAGATGCTGTGGAGTGCCGCTTCATTTGAGGCGATGGCGGAGCAACTGGAACGTTGGTGCCTGATAGCAGATCAGTCACAGATGCTCTATCTAAAAAAGTTCGCGAAATCCCTACGGAAACATTGTGTGGGCATCTGCAACTACGCCAAACACAAGCTCACAAGCGCCAGGATAGAGGCTGGTAATGTCAGTATAGGAATGATCCGTAAGCGAGCCAGAGGCATCAAGGATACCGAATACTTCAAACTCAAAATTAGACAATCATCCATTCCAGATAATCAATCTATGCTCTATTTGAAATCCTAAATCTACTCAACAAAGCGGAGAAGTGCCTATTTTCTAATTGTATTTCGTTGTTTTCATTGATTTATTTTCCAGTGCGAATCAAATAATTCGCTTTGGAATCAAGATTTAATTTTCGAGGGCTCTTGCCTCATCTGTGAGCATAACTGGAATACCATCACGGATGGGATATGCGAGTTTTGCCTGCCTGGAAATAAGTTCCTGTTTTTCTGCGTCATACTCTAACGGGCCCTTGGTTTCAGGGCAGACGAGTATTTCTAACAGTTTTCTGTCGACGCGGGGCTTTGTGCTCATGTTGTGTCCACTTAGTATGTAATATCTGTTCGATTGATAGAGTTATTGTCTGGCAAATTTTTGACTTTTTTGATGCACAGCCATATCCATGATTGTTTCCATGATATTGGCGCGTTCATCCAGAGTAGCTGCTTCTAATATCGCCTGCTTCTCGGCTGCTGAAAAGGGACAAATCATCGCAAGTGTATTCACAAGCCGATAGTTACTCGTGTGTTCGATAGCTTTCCAGTCGGCATCTATAGAGTTTGTATCAAAATAGGCTTTCAAGCTCCGGAGTAGTTTGTCTCTATCGATGTCATCTTTGCCACTTTCCCCTGTGTCGGCACGAAAGTTACTGTAGTCACAGATCGCATTTCTATAGCCAAAACCATTGGTGGTTTCACTGGTGAGAGAAAAGCGTATGATACCCTGAAGCGAAATTAGATATCGACCATCATCTGTTTCCATGAAGGATGTTATCCGGCCGAGACAGCCTATTTTATATAGATGGGCGGTGCCTTCGTCTTCTGAAGGCTGACTTGGTTGTATCATGCCAATATATCTGGAGTTTCCGAGTGCCTGATCAACCATTGTCAAATATCGAGGCTCAAAGATATTGAGGGGTAAAGTTCCCCCGGGTAAAAGAAGCGCGCCTCCCAAGGGGAATATTGGGATTTCCCTTGGGAGTTCATCAAATTTGGGATCGAAGTTAACGCCTGTCATGTCAATTCCTAGCTATTAGGTGCTTGTTTAACTTCGCAGACATCTTCTACCCGATAGGGGATTTAACAAAATAATAGAGAAGAAAGTCGGTTGCGAGCCTTAACTGTCATTGGATCTGTCATACCCCAGGCTTCGAAAAATTGCAGGAGTTGAATACGTGCTGCATCTTCATTCCAGCTACGGTCAGTTTTGATAATGTGGAGTAAATGATCCGCAGCCTCTTCATGATTTCCTTCTGCCTGGAGCGCCAAGGCTAAATCAAATCTTGTTTGGTTATCTGACTGGTCCTGCTCGATTTTTCTTCTCAACTCCAGGATCTCTTCGTTATCGAGACTCTGTGAGGCCAATTCCAGCTTGGCGATGATAGCAGAAAAATCTGCCTTGGTCTTTAGCTCCTCGGGTAACTGATCAAAGAGGGCTTGTGCTTCTTCTGCCATGTCAGATGAAAGCTGGCATTCAAGCATACCGATAAGGGCTGGCTCATTATCTGGGAAGTGTTCCAGGATTTGACTGTATATGGACATCGCAGTCATAAAGTCTTGGTTTTCACGAACGGCGGCCGCCTGTTCAAGGGCATCGGCAACAGGATCTTTTTTGGCTCCACCAGTTTTTGCGACCAGGGTATCGATAAACTTTTTAATCTCGCTTGGGGGGAGTGCACCGTTAAATCCGTCTACGGGTTGGCCTTGGAAAAAAGCATAGACGGTAGGGACGGATTGAACGCGTAACTGCGAAGCCAGCATCTGATTTTCATCGATGTTAACTTTTACGAGTTTTACGGCCCCTTTGGCCGCTAGAACGGCACTTTCCAGTGCGGGCATCATTTGTTTGCACGGGCCGCACCAAGGCGCCCAAAAATCTACCAGAACAGGCTGATTCATAGATGTTTCCATAACATCTTTGGCAAAATCCTGTTGATTAGAATCCTTGATCAAATCCGCTGGCTGTTCTGGAGAGTTACCGATGAGTTCTTCCATGGTGTTTGCGTCCGTGTATTAAAATGGGCGTCCCTGATGCGGGGCAAATCTATAACTTAGAGTACAAGTGAGGTTCTTCTTGAACAAGATGATGTTGAAAGAGGCTCACTGCAAGGGATCACTCTGCTTTAGTTGCAAGTTCTGCCAAATTATTCATGTCCAGTTCTTCAGGAGCGTGGTCGATAGATTCGAGGAAACGAACGAGATCAGTTGGTGTAATCGCCGTTGTCATTGTGTTGGTCAGCGGGTGAGCGTTAATCGGTGATTGTGTCATCATTTGTGTGTCCAGCACCACTTTGACCTGCCCTTCGCGATCATTAATCGCCGAGAAGGGAGAGACTGAGCCTGGTTCAATTCCTAGAAATTCCATGAGGCGAGCGGCAGACCCAAAAGATAGCTTTCCGGCCTCGAGGGCTTTTCCAAGAAGTTTGATATCAATTTTTCGATCTTCAAGACAAACCAAGAGCCACATCTTTCCCTTTTTATTTCTCAAAAAGAGATTTTTTGTATGAGCTCCAGGAAGATCCCCACGGTGAGCTTTGGATTCTTCTACTGTGTAGACCGCAGGGTGGTTAATAGTCGTTGCTTCGATTCCAAGTGCAGTTAATTTCTCAAGAAGTTGTTCTGGTGTCGTCGGTGTATGGGTTGTCATCGATTATGGCCTCAGGCTTTGTGCAAATTTTTTTAGAACCCAAAAATCTCTTTGAACCAAGGGTCTCGTTAGGTTTTTTAGCCCTTGGCACGAGCAAGAATCAAGTAAGAAACAAGAAGGATGATTTTTTTGTGAAAAAAGCACTTGCAATGTCAAACACCGTGGCGTAAATACCCCTCCACCAACACAGAGAACGCGGGCGTAGCTCAGTGGTAGAGCATCTCGTTGCCAACGAGAATGTCGTGAGTTCGAATCTCATCGCCCGCTCCAGTGTTGCTTAAAAATGACCCAGCTTCGGCTGGGTTTTTTTGTTTTTGAGAATAGTAATTCTGATTACAGATTTTCTATATTCTACTTCTTATCTTTCTTCCTCTTTGCCCTTCTACCACTGCAATTTATTACTTAGTGGTTTTACCTCAATGGTATCAACCTTAAAAGTATCGAAATGATTTTCGTCTATATATGGGGGTGTCTATGTGTGGTCTCTAAAGTTAAATGGAGGACTTTGCTATGGATCTACCCAAAGGTAAGTGGGACATGCTTTTTATGTCCGATGCTGATGGCGCCATACAAGATGGCCGAGGAAACACACAAGAGCTTTTAGGTATTTCCCTGCATGGCTTGATCGGTTCATCACTTCTGCAACTGGTTTCAGAGCCAGACCTGGAAAGCCTAAGGGATTTATTGAATTCCAAACTTGCTTATACTGAAGCCGTATTAAAATACCGTACCCATGGTAAATGGGAAGAATCTTATTATACGGCAGCTAACAAGGTCGGCGTAGATCAACCCTTTTGGATCTTACTTCGCCAAGTTCCCGCCGAAGAAGGCGGCGGGATAATGCTACCGCCAGAGGTTGCTGAAGAACATCTGATCTCAAGTGAAGAGTTAAGCCAACAGGCCCAGCATCATTCTCAAGCGTCTTTCATTGATGTTGAGGGGATGAAGCAACCTGGATTGACTCGCGAACATGGTGAAGAGAGGCTTAGAAACGCCTATCGTTCTATTGTGCAGACAATTGTTGATGATGGTAAGAATAAGGTAAGCCGGGTAACCGAAGAACGCTACGCTGTGTTACATAATGGAAATTATGAAGAGGCACGTGTTACCTGTAGCCTCGAACGGAGTTTTGATCAGTCAAAAATTGAACACCTTTCTGTTTCCAGCCAGTCTCTAGACATTCCAACAGATGACGAAAAGATCGTGGAATTTCTTGATGAAGTGCTCACTGACTTTGAGTATAACGGCATTGATGTGATTTCCGGCTACAGTCCGCCAGGTCCCGATTCATCCCATATGGAAGATGAGCCAGATGCCGAAGGTTGGGTGAAGGTAAACTTAGAACATAAGGCTTTTAGGGAAAAACTTTAAGAGCTCTGTCTTTTTCCATATAATGTTGTGACTTCCTGGCGATATTGTTGGGAAGTTTTTCTTTGCGTTTCTTGTAACGTTTATAATATTTGAATCACAAATTTCAGATGTGATCAGTACAAAGGCAATTAAGCTGTGATTAAGAACCTAACGGGTTATGTGTTGTTTTTTATATTTTTAGGGTTTTATGCAGCTTTGGTGATCACGATTGGTACTGACTGGTTGCCTGACCATCCGTTTGTGCATCTCCTGTATTACCCTTTTGTTGGATTGATCTGGATTTATCCGGTTATTAAGGTAATGTTTTGGCTTAAACGTAAGCGAGACAGGTTGGAAAATGATGGTGGTCAGTAAAGTATTTCTTTTCGGCTCTTCTCCGCTTTGTTGAGTAGATTTAGGATTTCAAATAGAGCATAGATTGATTATCTGGAATGGATGATTGTCTAATTTTGAGTTTGAAGTATTCGGTATCCTTGATGCCTCTGGCTCGCTTACGGATCATTCCTATACTGACATTACCAGCCTCTATCCTGGCGCTTGTGAGCTTGTGTTTGGCGTAGTTGCAGATGCCCACACAATGTTTCCGTAGGGATTTCGCGAACTTTTTTAGATAGAGCATCTGTGACTGATCTGCTATCAGGCACCAACGTTCCAGTTGCTCCGCCATCGCCTCAAATGAAGCGGCACTCCACAGCAGCTGAAGCTGTTCTTTCAAGACGTAAAGTGCATTCAGGTTGCTATTGCTCTCCAGCAACCTTTGCAGCTTGTCACTTTGTTTTTCACTCAACTTATCCGCATTTTTGAGCAACAGATAATGCGTCCCTTTCATCAACTCTTTACCACTTGGATCGGCCTTTCTGAACTCAAGTCGACGCTGATTATGGATAGCTTTGCTGTAGTTTTTCATGACGTGGAAACGGTCAAATACTATGTCGGCCAACGGCAAGGACTCTCTGACAGCCTTTTGGTAGGCAGGCCCCATATCCATCGCTACGGCCTTTATTTTGCAGGCTGTATCTGGTTGCAGTTGTTTCAAAAACCTTGAAAAAACCTCGGCAGTTCGGCCTGCTTCAACCCAGATCAGATGACCGCCAACCATATCGTAGACCACCGTCATGTAGTCATGACCTTTCGCCCGGGCAACTTCATCTACACCAATATATTCCAAGCCAGTTAGCTCTGCAGGATCAAGCGTAGGGAGAGTTTCAATAAGGTATGCCCTGTCGATATTCTTGACCGTTTCCCATCGTATATCCAAATGTCTGGAAACCGCTTGAATAGACATATGCCGACATAATCCACTGATCAGTCGGCAAAATCGGTGAGTGAAACGGCACCCTTTATCAACAAAATCACACCCCTCAATGCGGCGTTCGCCCTTGTTAATATAAACCTGCGCCAGCTCAATCTCGACCACACAAGGATACCCAAAAAGGGGGATGTCGTTTACTTGTCGGCGGACATGCTGGTTGATGCTTCCCTTCTGGCCTGTAGCAGGGTCTATAGCCCTCCTACGCGCGTCTCGGCTGCAGTGAATGACAATCTTAACACCGCCGTCATCCAGTTTAATTTCATTTACACGTTGCCCTTTGAGGCCTAAAATATGCTGCGAGATGTTGATTGTCATATACCTGCTCTATGTAAAGTTATCAGAAACCATACATATCAACAGGTTACTTGGCGGTCGGCATCTTTTTCTACTCAACAAAGCGGAGAAGAGCCGAACAATCCTCCCCAAGGAGGACTAAAAACACCAAACATCAACCATAAGCTTGGCTCATAATCGCCCAGTAATGACTGCGAGATATCTGAGAATCAAATTCCGTAGCACCAACAACTGGCCGCGTCATCGCAGGGGGATTAGCAATCAACCGAAATCCGAGCTCGGGCAAAAGCTCGTATAAAACTGATTGTTCTTCTGGGATATCAATTCGAAGCTCTCGTCGATTATTATCGGCTAATCCCAGGATCAAGATCAAAGCAGTATCCCGATCAGGCGCTACTATTGGCCCCAGATGGCATTGTTCTCGTTGAAGGCTGGATAGAGCAAAGGCTATTAACTTTCCATTTTGCCCTTCGATCACAACCCCAACTCCTGATTGAGCAAACCTTAAGCGCAATAACTTTTCTCGAGATGCGCCAATGGATTGGCTATCAAGTTCGATTACGTCAGAGAAATCGTTCTCAGTGAGATGACGCATTTTGCAATCAAAATTCACTACCGTCGTTGACGTCTCTAACAGCAGTTCCGGATCAGCAAAAAATTTCCTAATTCGACTGGTTACATGATAGCCCAAAGCTTTATACAGTTGCTCGCCTTCATCTGTGGCAATCAGACACAGTCTGCGGCCCTGGGCAGTTTTGCTATCGTGCAAATCTTGCATCACGGCTCTGCCATAACCTTTCCTTTGATGGTCAGGCGCAACCATGATCATGCCTATAGACGCGAGATTATCGCCATAGGGAAAGATAGCCCCCGTGGCGATAATTTTCCCACAATCTTCGCGCAAACCTAAAAAAGACCCTGCACGAAACATGACGTTGAGATCAGCTTCTACATGGGTCCAATTTAGCTTCTCCACAAGGCATAAAATCTCGGGAATATCGTTTTGTGTTAAAGAGACAATACCTTGGCAGGAAGGCTCAGGCGTTGACATCGACAACGACGCGCCCTTTAACAGCACCTTTCAAAATCGCCGGACCCAGATCTGGTAAATCACTCAATTTGGCAGGCTGAACGATAGCCTCCAGCTTATCCAATGGCATATCAGAAACCACTCGTTGCCACGCGCGTTGACGATTTTCAAACGGCTGCATCACTGAATCAATGCCCAACAGATTTACCCCACGCAACAAAAAGGGGATCACTGTTGCAGGAAGTTTAGCGCCCCCCGCAAGCCCAACAGCCGCGACAGAAGCGCCATACTTCATTTGGCCAAGGACACGGGCGAGCATATCACCTCCAACAGCATCGATACATCCTGCCCATACTTCACTTTCAAGCGGACGCTTCACAGTTTCATTTAACTCTTCACGCGCAATAACCCGGCTTGCTCCGATACCTTTCAAATAATCGGCAGTATCTGGTCGCCCGGTAACACCGGCAACTTCGTAGCCCAACTTAGACAGTATTGAGGTAGCTACAGAGCCAACACCCCCCGCAGCCCCTGTCACCAAAGCCTCCCCTTTATCAGGAGTAAGACCGTGATCTTCCAGCGCCATTACCGCGAGCATTGCGGTAAAACCAGCAGTGCCAACCGCCATAGCTTGTTGTGCTGTTAATCCTTCAGGTAATGGCACGAGCCAATCCGCTTTTACGCGGGCTTTTTGGGAATATCCGCCCCACCAGGCCTCGCCGACACGCCATCCTGTCAGGACAACCTTATCCCCCGGTTTATAGCGATCATCACTTGACTGCTCGACAGTGCCCGCAAAATCAATGCCCGGGACATGAGGATAGTTACGAACCAGACCACCATTGCCTGTAATACAGAGGCCATCTTTATAATTTACGGTAGAATATTCGATCGCGACGGTGACATTTCCATCTGCCGGCAAGCGACTATCATCAAGCTGCTGTATTTCAGAAGTTACGACACCATCTTCGGATTTATCGACAACAAGAGCCTTAAACATGACTACTCCTTGATATGTTGTTTATGATTATTCAGATTATTAGTCAGCCCCGGCAGGGATTTGAAAGGTATTGAGATTATCTTACTCACTCCTTCCCTACCCCGAAAGCCCGGGAGTTTGAAAAGTACACTTTAGTCAAAAGGGAAATTTGCTACTGTCCCTGTTAGATCTCCCAAGGGGGTTTGCACCAGGACAATGGTTCCTTCGTCCCAAAATTCTTGATCCAACATGGCTATGGCAATAAAACCACCCATTTTTTTTGAGTTACAGCCCGAGGAAATATTCCCAATATGATCACCTCCAACATTCAAGACATCCCAGGACTTTGAGACCGATGTCTCAAGGCGCTTGTCGAAGCGAATGTTACAAATTTTTCTCCCAAGACCTTGATCTCGAGCAATCTCCAAAGCTTTTCGGCCCACAAACTCAATATCCGCTTCAAGGTTTACATATTTACCAAGGCCACATTCATAAGGGGTATTTTCCGAGGACATATCATTGCCATAGGAAAGAAGCCCACCTTCGACCCTTTCAATCCCATTTGGACAACCAGCAAAGATATTATAATCCTTACCCACATCCCAAATTCGATCCCATAAATCCAAAGCCAATGCCGAATTATCCAAATAAATCTCAAATCCCCCCTGTCGAGACCACCCAGAACGCGCAACAACCATTCTATGATTTTGATAAAAGAGTTCAGCAAAGCGGAAGAATTTTATATCCCGGACTTTTTCACCAAAAACCTTTGCCATGACTTCTTCGGCC
This sequence comes from Kiloniella sp., assembly GCF_965205715.1. Taxonomy (GTDB): domain Bacteria; phylum Pseudomonadota; class Alphaproteobacteria; order Kiloniellales; family Kiloniellaceae; genus Kiloniella. The sequence continues at coordinate 22,646 of NZ_CBDBHW010000012.1, forward strand.
ATGGGTCCCTGAACTGCGAGAGGAAAAACATCGGGTTCAAAAACTTTTACATCCATGCCACGCCCACTGGCCAACCCCTTAGCCCAGAGCAGCACATCACTATCTGCAATCGATAACCAATAACGGTCTTCGGCGAGCTTCAAGATAATCGGATCATTTACCATCCCACCGTTTTCATCAACAAGGGGGGCGTAAAAGCATTGCCCATACTTTGCCTTTGAAAGATCGCGGCAGGTCATCAACTGTGTCAAAGCCGCCGCATCAGGCCCGGTAATTTCGACCTGACGCTCGCAACTCACATCCCAAATCTGAACATTTTCACACAAGTGCTGATAGTCTTCTTCAAGGGATCTAAACACCGTCGCCAGCAGCATATGGTTATACACTGTATAGGCTTTAGCACCACAGGCTTCCACACGATCGGAATACGGGGTTTGGCGCAATCGGCGAGACCGAGAAAGGGTTGGTGTTACAACCATTTATTAAATCCTCTGCTAGGTATGCTTATCCAGGCAAAACTCTTGCCAAGCATTAACTTGTTATGAGCAAAACAAAACAGATGCATGATGATGAGGGAAGGCTTATAAGATTCATATCATCATTGATTAAATTGATAATGGCATGCGTGATTTACCCCCCCTAAAAGCCCTGAGAGCGTTTGAAGCTTGTTACCGACTGAGAAGCTACACGAGAGCTGCAGAACAACTCAATGTTGGACAGCCAGCAATTAGCCACCAAATTCGCCAGTTAGAGCAAGACCTGGGCGTTAAACTTTTCGAAAAAAGAGGTTCTTTGATATCCGCCACGAAAGAGGCCGATAGCTACTATCAAGAAACGGCCCCTGCTCTTGGGCGCATTGCAGAGGCGAGTAAAGTTTTAAGAAACAAAACGGCTGACAATACCGTAACACTGGCAACTTATCCTGGGATTGCGGCCTATTGGGCCCTTCCAAGATTATCTAAAATTAAAAACGAAAACAAAAAATTGTCCGTCCGAATTATTACCACTGACCGTGACGCTGATATTCATTGGGATCAGATTGACTGTGCCATTTTATTTGGAAACGGCGATTGGCCTGGCAGAGATTGTTTGAAACTCATTTCAGAAAACGTCCAGCCTATTGCGGCCCCTTCCCTCGCAGTACGATTACAAAACCTTACACCGGATGAAATGTTAAAAACAGCCCCGCTTATCCATCTCGAAGACGATGAAAAACGGTGGTTTGACTGGTCAGACTGGCGTCACAAATTTGCACCGAGATCAAAACTGTCTTCAGATGGAATACGTGTTACCAACCATGGTCTGGCGATTCATCAAGCCCTTCAGGGACAAGGAATTGCCTTGGGATGGATTGAGGTAATACAGGACCTAATAGATGGCGGGGCATTGGTAACTCTGCAGCAGCATTCCCTTTCCTCTGAAAGAGGCTATTGGCTGGTTGCTCCCCTCGGTTTTTTAGAAAGTGACTCTGGAAAAGAAATTAAAAGAGTTTTCACCCCCTCATCTCAATAGCGATTAATCATCATCAGCCTTACAGTATTGTCCTCGCTCAAAGAGATTTATTCATGGCCTTTGCGTTCGTCACTCCGTTATTAACGGCTTCCTAACCACAAAAGGATCATGATATTAATAGAATAAATAGTAAGTGATGTACTAATGGTTAGCCAAACCGATACAAGCATCCCTCTTACGCCAAGTGAGTGGAGCCCGAAAGTACGAAAGTTTTATAACTACTGGCTTTCAATTCATCCTGAAGGTGAGGGGCTTCCCTCCCGCCAAGACTTTGACCCTATGGATATTATCGATCTTCTTCCCATAGTGTGGATGCTTGATGTCTATAGAAACCCTCTTCGCTTTAAGTTTCGCCTTCTCGGCACTGCACTTGCTCCCATCCTCGGGAAAGAGCCTACAGGTCAGTGGTTGGATGAAGCTTTTCCGGGCGTTATGGATAGCGGCGCATTTAATGACTACAGATATATTGCGGAAACAAACAATGCGCTCTATCGCAAGGGAACACCTCAATACATAGTCCCTGAATATAAGACAATTGAACGATTGTTGATGCCTTTGGTCGATAAAAATAACCAGTGTGAAATTCTACTGGGGATTTCAGTTTACACCTGACTTCCAGACCCAAGAACAAACGACTTCATATTTCTCTCATTTCTATAATTTATTACGCGTTTTATGTATTTATTTATGAATTAGATAAATAATGAAGCCCAACTCTTGCACCTAAGTCGATCAACCGAGTGGGGTAAAAAGGAGTCTGGTACAATGTCTTTTAACATTGGTAGCCGTATCTTAGCCGCTGCAGCTTTGATTGTTGTGGTTACCTTCTCTGCCTTCATCTTATATTTTGATATCAATCAGAACACAGAAATTCGAGCATCTTTAAAATCCAAGGTCATCGAAACAGGGAATCTTGCAACCACTGGCATTTCCAATTGGATTGGTGGGCGTCAAATATTAATCGAAAACGTTGGGCAAAACATCCTCTCAGACCCCTCACCTGACAAAGTCAATACATACGTAAACCGAAAAGTTCTCGGTGACACTTTTATGTTCACTTACTTCGGCAGTGATCAAGGAGTCATGACAATGTTTCCTAACGATGCCTTGCCTGACGGATACGACCCCAGAGCTCGCCCTTGGTACAAAGGGGCAATAGGAGCAGGCTCGAGCACGCTAACCGAGCCCTACGAAGATGCTTCAACAGGAAATCTGATTGTTACTATGGCTAGTCCTGTGATGGATGGCAGCAAAGTTCTGGGTGTTGTAGGCGGTGATATTGAAATCACAGTCCTAGGGGATTTAATCCGAAGTGTTGACCTCGGAGGGATTGGGCACGCTTTCCTTGTGAACGATCAGGGAACTGTATTGATACACCCTGACAAACAATGGACACTCAAACCGATCACAGAGGTTTACCCAGAAGAAACACCAAAGGTTACCACTGATTTGATCAATTTCACCGAAGGTTCCAGCGACAGAATGTTTGCTTTCTTCAAGGTGGAAGGCCTACCAAGTGTTAACTGGTATCTCGGCTTTGAAATAGATCGAGATGCAGCCTTTGAAGCGCTTTCTAATTTTCGTCTGACGGCGATTATTACGGCTATCGTTGCTGTTCTTGCAATCATGGGCCTCCTTGGCATCCTCGTTAGATTATGGGTCTCCAAGCCCGTTATAGCCATGACAGATGCTATGACCAATCTCGCGAGTGGTAATCTTGATGTCAATATTCCTGGCCAAGATCAAACCGATGAAATCGGCTCCATGGCTGCGGCGGTTGATGTTTTCAAAACCAATGCAATTGAAATGGGGCGGTTGGCCAAAGAAAATGAACTGGCAACCGAACGCCTTGCTGAGGAAAGGCGGAACACCCTGCATCAGATGGCTGATTCCTTCGAACAGTCGGTTTTGTCTATTGTTGAAAGTGTTGTTCAAGCTTCAGGTCAAACACAAAACGTCGCGAGCCAATTAACATCTAGTGCTGAAGAATCTAACGCACGTGCCTTAGCCGTTTCAAACGCAGCATCAGAAACCAGCCTAAGCGTTCAGACCGTAGCTGCGGCGACAGAGCAACTTTCCGCTGCCATCCGCGAAATTGGCGTTCAGGTAACACAGTCTATCCAGGTCGCGAGTGAAGCCGTGGCCGGCGTAAACAGAACCAATGACACCGTTACAGAACTGGCCGATGCCGCTCAACGCATTGGAGAGGTCGTCAGTTTGATTTCCGATGTGGCTGGGCAAACGAATTTATTAGCCCTAAATGCAACCATTGAAGCAGCCAGAGCGGGTGATGCTGGCAAAGGTTTTGCTGTCGTCGCATCAGAAGTAAAAACACTGGCCAATCAGACCGATTCAGCGACTGGCGATATCCAAACTCAGGTTGATGGCATCCAAGGCGCCAGCACTCAATCAGTGCAGGAGATTAATAACATAAGTAAGACAATTGAGCGCATGAATGAATTTGCGAACGCGATTGCCGCAGCTATAGAAGAGCAAGGTGCCGCCACTCAGGAGATATCCAACAGTGTACAAAAGGCAGCAGCTGGTACCCAGGAGGTATCGAGTAATGTCGAAGTTGTTACCGATGCTTCGTCTCAAGTAAGCTCTGAAGCCAAAAATCTTTTGGAATCTTCCAGTGAAATGCAATCCATGGCAGAGAACTTAAGATCAGAAGTTAAAGACTTCCTCAATACGGTTCGGGACAACTAATCCTAGCTCTCTAGCAGAGCCACAAATCTCTATAAAGAGCCTTGGACATGTGGATTCTGAGGCTCTTTATTTTAGCTCATTCAGATCAGTTGAGAAAAAACCAAAATTATTTTTTCCTTGATGCTTTATGACATACATCGATTGATCCGCATTTTTTAGAATGTCTTCTGACGTAGAACCATCATCGGGAGAAAAGGCGATACCAATACTCGCGCCAATTTTTACTTCTTGCCCCTTAATTAAAAATGGTCGGGAAAGTTCCGCAATTATCGTTTGGGCTATTACCGCAACATCCAAGTGTCGCCCGACATCGCGGAGCAGGAGAATAAACTCATCCCCGCCAATACGTGCTGCGGTATCGTTCTCTCTAACAATCGATTTTATTCTTTCAGCCACACCTATGAGAACGGTGTCACCGGCTTCATGGCCAATGGTATCGTTTACGGCCTTAAAACCATCTAGATCAATAAACAATACAGCCGTTTTAGAACCGTTTCTTCGATCTTCCGTCATGGCGAGTTCAAGACGATCCATACAAAGTCGTCGACTGGGAAGTTTGGTCAGAGCATCATGATGGGCAAGGAATTTCATTTCTTGCTCTGCGGTCTGAAGATCTTCTGCCAGCCAAACCAATTCCTGCGCTTGAAGGGCCATCCTTTCTTCACTGTCTCTCAGTTCTGAAATCTGAATTTGTAATTGTTCTTCAGAAAGAATAAGCGCGAGCTCAGCCGCTTTTCGCTTTTCGATATTAAGCTGCTGCTCTTCCGCCAAGCTCACTAACTGCTGCGCCTGATCTTGCAGCCGTTCTTCACTATCTCTTAGGGTATCTATTTCTATATTGAACTGTTCTTCTGACTGAACCATCGCGGATTTTATTTTCGTACAAATCCGACTTTCTTCTTCTAAAACAGCAGATTCTATTGTAGCCGCAGCTCGGGAGAGAAGGTTATCAAGAACCTGTCCTAAGGGTTTTTCATCCCACCAGACCACATTCGAAACATCCACTTTAAGTTTTTCTATATTTATTAATGCAACGAAACGTGGAAACTTTGTGTGGGTAATATAGCTTTTGCCGCTTCCCCCTTTTCCGTAGATAAAATCATCAAGCCCAAGTACCTGACTTGGACTTTTAATTTCCAGCATAATAGAAGTAGCCCCCCAAACAGATTCTCAAGCTGTAAAAACATCTATTGTTTTACCAACTTGTAGGAACTGTTTCTTCCTTCTTAAACAACAACCAAACTGTATCTGAAAACATTATTTTTTAGTCTTCGCGATCCTACTAACACATTTTAGAGACTAAAGCATGCATACAAATACATCTGCGACCAAAAATAGCTTAAAAGCGCCGTAAAAAATGACATCCTCGATTTCTTTTTACTTCTGGCAGGAAACAGTTTTGAGTGAAGTCATTTGAACCACATGAAGTAATTATGATTTATTTATGAAATGGTTCGCTATGGTTAAGGGGATCACTGGCGGATTAACCAACCGCCAGCTTTCATATACACGAGTTAAGCAAAAAAGAAGTCAGGCTATTTTTTGAGTAACCGACTTAACTCTGTGACCGCTCGTTCAATATCATCCCCACAATTATACAGATGTGGGGAGAAGCGAACGAACTCCTGCCGTTTGTGTACGACAACATTGCGCTCTTTTAGCCCGAGCACAATACCGGCAGGATCAAAACCGTTTACCCGACAGGTAACAATCGATGTCCGCTCTTTGATATTGCTCGGCGACACCACTTCGAGATCTAATCCATTAAGGCCTTCGATAAGACGATCTGCCAGCATAATGTTATGATCATAAATACGCTGAATGCCGATATCAGTGAGGTATTCAATAGACTTCCCAAGCCCTTTGATGCAACCAAATGCCATCGTAGCGGATTCAAATCTTTTTGCCGTGCTTGGATATTCAAGGCGCTCAGGACTTAAATTCCACATATCTTCGTGGCTCCGAAAGCCAACAAAACCAGGGACAAGCTTTTCATGTAAATGCGGTGCAAGATACATGACGGCAGCACCGAAGGGGCCACACAGCCATTTGTATGAGCCGGAAATAATTACATCAGCACCGCTTGCAGGAGCATCAATAGGAATTGCCCCCGCGGACTGTGTTGCATCCACGACTAAAAGAGCGTCATTTGCATGCGCGACTTCTGCAAGAGCAGCGAGATCATAGAGCTGCCCGCCAGTGTATTCAGCATGAGAAATAGAAACGACAGCGGTATTCCTGTCTATATTTTTCACAATCTCATCAAAACTAGCGTAACCGTTCTCTCCTTTCGCCAATCGAATTTCACACCCAGTATGTTGAGAGACACGCGTGAAGGGATAAATGGTGCTTGGGAATACGATATCCGTGCTCACTACATTTTCATGCTTTCCCGGCATCACAGCCCAGGCAACAGAGCTCAGTAGTTCGGTACAACTTGATCCCCCCGCGATATCTTCCTCACGACAATTAAACAGTCTTGCTCCTTGAACCCGTAGTCCATCAAAGGCGGTATCTTCGGCATGATCATTGAAATTATTACTGCCGTTAAGAGCAACATCGGTTTGCCAATCTGTAATCACCTTGGCCGAGCTCATAGGCATGAGGGCCACATTGGCCGCATTCATGTAAGACCATGTTTCCGTAAGCGGGAAGTCACCGGGGTTTGTTAAACTTGTCATTTTTTACCTCAACACGATAGGACACAATTCACGGGCTCAGGCCCGTGTTCGTTGATTTTAGGAGCTTGAATAGAAGTGGAGTTGAATCGCAGTCCCCTCATCCCTTTCTCCTTTTTTTGAGCGAGGCGTAAATACCGCCGATGCTGATAAGCAACCAACAGCTTTCGATCACAAAGGCGGACAAATTGAAGTCGACCGCCAGCGATATAAGGATCAAACCTGCGCCCAAAGCATTCACAAGGGAATAGCTGATATTCTTGACGTCAATACGGTCCAGCTGAACAAGGGCATAGGTGCTCAAGATCATTGAAACGCCGAGCATACCAATGGCATCAATCAACATTACATTCTCCTCATCGATAAATTTGGAGCTTGTTGCCATGGTCTTTGTACTATCGAGCCTACTGCCCTCGGCACGAGAGCAGGTCGTATCGAAACAATTTTTTGCAAATACAGCATTGATGCCTCTTTAACTGCCATTCAAAAAGGCGGACGAGAAGCAACTGTCTAAAATAGCGAATTAAAGGCTTCTGATCACACCGGAATCAGTGCAATCAATTCAAAAGCATCGGCTTATATAATACGAGAAAAAGGCGTCTTCTGAACGGATCACACAGTATCAGAAGTATCGCGAAGCTCAGGAATGGACCCAAAAACCAGCAGCATATAGGCAACGGAACAGGTCCGCTTGCGCATATTTTTAAACTGTATGGCGGGTTTATTAATCATTCTCATAATGTGGGGGTCTCAGAAGGCCAAAGTCAATATTTAATAAAAGTCCCGGACTTAATAAAATACCTGGCGAGGCAACACCCTGACAATAAGCCAAACACAAGAACAGTTAAGTCATGCAAAATCCGAAAGGGTCTTTAAATTCTGCCCCCCTTGACCAAATACACTCTTTCTTTAGAAGTATAAAAAAATCTCGGCTACTTAATCAGACTTGGTTGGATCAATGGATAATACACCTACAAAAGAGCTACCGTTCTCCTTTACCCAGAAACTCAAAAACTTCCTTGAGAGCACAGCTTTCACGGTCGGAATCACGGCTCTTATCCTTATCAATGCTGTAACTTTGGGCCTTGAAACCAATTCAGCTCTCAGTCCATCCAACGCCGAGTTCCTCTTTTGGGCTGATAAAATAATCCTGGTCATCTTCTCGATTGAGCTCACGTTGAAGTTCTTTGCTTATCGGCTGAATTTCTTTAAATCCGGCTGGAATATTTTTGATCTGCTCATCGTTACCATCGCGTGGGTTCCCGCCAGTGGTGCCTTTGCTGTTCTCCGGGCACTCAGAATATTACGTGTCCTGCGCCTTATATCCGTTATTCCGCAAATGCGCCGGGTGATCGGGGCGATTGTGACCTCCATACCGGGAATGCTTTCTGTCGTTGGGGTTTTGAGCATTGTCTTTTACGTTGCAGCTGTCTTAACAACCAAACTGTTCGGCCAGCATCCTGATCCAAATATGCAAGAATGGTTCGGATCAGTTTCGTCTTCGGCCTATACCCTCTTTCAAATCATGACACTGGAAAGCTGGTCAATGGGTATCGTCAGACCAACCATGGAGATTTTCCCTCACTCATGGATTTTCTTCATCCCCTTTATCATCATCACCAGCTTTGCAGTGTTAAACCTTTTCATTGGTATTATCGTTGATGCCATGCAGACATCCCACGAAAGCGATACGGATGAAAAGATAACCGAGATGGCCAATATCACTCATGAAGACCTCAAAGAAATGATCTCTCGCTTTGATAAACTGGATGAAAAAATTGATCAGCTCGCGTCTGCAAAGACAGAATAAATAACAATTTTCACGTAACGCCGAGAGGCTCGACAACTTGCGATTTTCACGAGCTCACAAAATCTAAAACTCTATGGGCTCGTGATTTTTTTCGGGTCATTACGCCCTGCTGTTATTCTCCAAAGCCGAATTTTTCGGTGACATAATCAATGTCTTTGTCCCCGCGGCCGGACAAATTAGCAAGAATGCTTTGCCCTGGGTTTCCTTTTGCCAACTTCATAGCGTAAGCAACGGCATGAGAACTTTCCAACGCTGGGATGATGCCTTCCTTGCGGCTGAGGGCATAAAAGGCCGCGAGAGTTTCCGGATCACTCGCCGATCCATAGGTCACTCTACCGATTGAATGTAGATGAGCATGTTCTGGCCCAACACCGGGATAATCCAACCCACTCGCAATCGAATGTACTGGGGCTGGTTCTCCATTGTCATCTTTGAGCATGATACTTCTGAACCCATGGATCTCGCCATCTTCACCAAAAGTAATGGTTGCGGCGTGATCTCCCAGTTTATCTGACGTTCCCATCGGCTCCACACCGTGAAGATTGACCTGCTCCTCTTCGATAAATCCGCTAAAGAGCCCCATGGCGTTCGATCCGCCACCGACACAGGCAACCACATGATCAGGAAGCTCATCTGTCATCTCAAGGAACTGGTCCCGCGCCTCAAGCCCGACAACTTTCTGGAAATTTCTTACCATCATGGGGAAGGGATGCGGACCGACGACAGAACCAATCGCATAGATCGCGTTATCTGTTTGCGCGAGATAGGAGCCGAATGCACTGTCCACAGCTTCCTTCAAGGTTTTTGCCCCAAAACTAACCGGGACAACAGTTGCCCCGAGTAACTTCATGCGCACCATATTAGGGTGCTCTTTGGCGATATCCACCTCGCCCATATGGATTTCGCACTCCATACCAAAATAGGCCGCAGCCGTTGCCAACGCGACGCCGTGTTGACCGGCACCAGTTTCTGCAATCAGCTTGGTTTTCCCCATATGCTTGGCAAGTAAAGCTTCTGCCATACAGTGATTGAGCTTGTGAGCACCCGTATGGTTGAGGTCTTCGCGTTTGACATAAATCTGCGCGCCGCCGATTTCATCCGAAATATTCTTCAAATGACTGATCGGGGTGGGACGGCCCTGAAAGTGCTTGCGGATATAGCGCAGGTCATTCAGGTATTCTGAAGATTTGGATAGCCTGTCATACGCAATTTCAATTTCTTTAAAATGCGGCACTAACTCGGGCGGAATAAACGACCCACCATACTTACCAAAAAAGCCGTCGCGATCAGGATGTGATTTCAGATAATTTTTCATTATTCCCCCCAAGGATTTTAAGTTCTAATTGGTTTTCTTCTACATTAATATTCTTCGAAATGACGGTACAGGATTTGGGGAGCGAGGTGATTGACCCTTATCAATTACAAGACTTTTTAAGACTGCTCTTCAAGATCAGCACTCGGGACGAGCGGATCCAAAGCCGCATCTCGCATGGCGAGCAGGGTAATGTTCTCGTGCTTGAGGGCAGAAAGAAGAGCGGTATTAATGCGATATCTTTTTTGGAAATACTGCTGGCTCGGCACCCAATAACGCAGGCCGATAATGACCCCGCCGTAGGTAAAATCGTGCACCCCGACTTGCGGGCTTGGTGACTTCGGCACGTCAGGATCTGTTTCCATAACCTTTCCTAAGATGGCAATGGCCTTGTCGATATCTTCGGTGTGGGGGACCGGGATGCGGGTTTCGACAATAGTACTGCTGTGAGAGTTGGTGATGACTTCCCCGACAATGCTTTTGTTGGGAATGGTGATCAGCTCTTTGTCCTCGCCAATCAGCTGCGTATGCGCCAACTTCACCTCGTGGACTACACCACTGCCGCCCTTAACAATGATGGTATCCCCAACCGTAAAAGGCCTGGCCAGGATAATCGAAAGCCCCGCGCCATAGTTGGACAAAGGCCCCTGCAATGCCAAGGTCGCGCCAAAAGCACTGGCACCAGCCAGGGCAATCAAGGGCGCGGTGCTGATGCCAAAATTGCCGAGGGTGATAATAATGACAAAGGCGATAATGACGATTTTTACGATGTTACCAATGAATAGAGAAAGGGTTTGATCGAGTTCTTTTTTGAGACAAAGACCACTGACCTTGCCGCCGATCCAGCTTGCTATTTTGAGCCCGATGAGCAGAACAATAACAGCACCCAAGAGCTGGAAGCCATAGGCCACACTGAATTCGATCAACTTTTCCAGAAGTGCTTCGACGGCTTTGAGTTCTTCATTCATTGCTTCGGCCATTTATTCGTTATGGGTTAAAATTCCTTGGGCACCATCAAAGCGCGTAGAGGGATAAGCATCAATAGTTATTTATGTTTATAAGAACATTGAAATCGTTTTCATCCACCTGTGATACCGATTTCACAGCTCTATTTATTCTCTGCAATCCATTGATCATAGACAAACCGGACACTTGGTCGTGACATAACCGCGTCGGCAATGCGTTTAACATTGGGGAACTCGTCCGTTGGTGGATGCCCCCGCATCGGATCCAGCCAAGTGGTCAACATGAAAAGATAAATATCGACGGCACTGAACTGATCGCCCAACACCCATTGGTTGCCCCCAATCTGATCATCAATGACTTTCCATGTCTCCCTCAACCGACGGATTCCACGTCTTTGTGCGCTCGGCTCATCAGCTGGTGTATCGGCAAAACGATCTGGGTAATAGTTGAGCTGAAAGGCACTTCTCCGCTTTGTTGAGTAGATTTAGGATTTCAAATAGAGCATAGATTGATTATCTGGAATGGATGATTGTCTAATTTTGAGTTTGAAGTATTCGGTATCCTTGATGCCTCTGGCTCGCTTACGGATCATTCCTATACTGACATTACCAGCCTCTATCCTGGCGCTTGTGAGCTTGTGTTTGGCGTAGTTGCAGATGCCCACACAATGTTTCCGTAGGGATTTCGCGAACTTTTTTAGATAGAGCATCTGTGACTGATCTGCTATCAGGCACCAACGTTCCAGTTGCTCCGCCATCGCCTCAAATGAAGCGGCACTCCACAGCAGCTGAAGCTGTTCTTTCAAGACGTAAAGTGCATTCAGGTTGCTATTGCTCTCCAGCAACCTTTGCAGCTTGTCACTTTGTTTTTCACTCAACTTATCCGCATTTTTGAGCAACAGATAATGTGTCCCTTTCATCAACTCTTTACCACTTGGATCGGCCTTTCTGAACTCAAGTCGACGCTGATTATGGATAGCTTTGCTGTAGTTTTTCATGACGTGGAAACGGTCAAATACTATGTCGGCCAACGGCAAGGACTCTCTGACATCCTTTTGGTAGGCAGGCCCCATATCCATCGCTACGGCCTTTATTTTGCAGGCTGTATCTGGTTGCAGTTGTTTCAAAAACCTTGAAAAAACCTCGGCAGTTCGGCCTGCTTCAACCCAGATCAGATGACCGCCAACCATATCGTAGACCACCGTCATGTAGTCATGACCTTTCGCCCGGGCAACTTCATCTACACCAATATATTCCAAGCCAGTTAGCTCTGCAGGATCAAGCGTAGGGAGAGTTTCAATAAGGTATGCCCTGTCGATATTCTTGACCGTTTCCCATCGTATATCCAAATGTCTGGAAACCGCTTGAATAGACATATGCCGACATAATCCACTGATCAGTCGGCAAAATCGGTGAGTGAAACGGCACCCTTTATCAACAAAATCACACCCCTCAATGCGGCGTTCGCCCTTGTTAATATAAACCTGCGCCAGCTCAATCTCGACCACACAAGGATACCCAAAAAGGGGGATGTCGTTTACTTGTCGGCGGACATGCTGGTTGATGCTTCCCTTCTGGCCTGTAGCAGGGTCTATAGCCCTCCTACGCGCGTCTCGGCTGCAGTGAATGACAATCTTAACACCGCCGTCATCCAGTTTAATTTCATTTACACGTTGCCCTTTGAGGCCTAAAATATGCTGCGAGATGTTGATTGTCATATACCTGCTCTATGTAAAGTTATCAGAAACCATACATATCAACAGGTTACTTGGCGGTCGGCATCTTTTTCTACTCAACAAAGCGGAGAAGAGCCGAACAATTCTTATTTGGCATAATATGCATGTATATAGGCATTTATGCCAATGGGCAAGCATAAAATGATGCCTTATGTTGATTGCATTGAGATGTTTAGTTTTGAAATTATGGAGAAAGATCAATGCCTTCAGCCGTCGCCCTCGTCCCCGCCGCAAAGCCCGAAGAAGCCTTGGCCCACTTTGAAAGACGCCTGCGTTTGGAAGCTGATTGTTGGGATACCCACTATGCCCTGACCGAGCAGATTCAAGACTTTGTGCTTTTGGACGTGCGCTCCCCCGACCTCTATAGTCAGGGCCACATTCCAAAGGCGATAAACCTACCGCACGGTAAAATCATCGCTCGGAAAATGAGGGATTACCCTGACGACACCCTGTTTGTGGTCTATTGCGCCGGCCCTCACTGCAACGGCGCCAACAAAGCCGCCGTACGCCTGGCAAAGCTCGGCTATCAGGTCAAAGAACTGATCGGCGGCGTGGAAGGCTGGAAAGATGAAGGCTTTGAGTTGGCATCAAACACCTAAAACCAGACAGTCTGTGCCAAAATAACAAAGGCGCCTCACTTAAAGTGCGGCGCCTTTTAAAAAATAAGATTGTGAGCTGAACCTAAAGTCCCTGTAGGCGCTCGACAACAAGCAGAGCAACAGCTTCTTTATCGCCTGGATTAATCAGCGCATGGTCACAATCTGCCGGATAACGGGCCGTGCCCCCAACCTCAACGGTATCGCTCTCTCCCGCTGATTCAACTTCCAGCCGGCCAGACAGGACCGTTAAATGTTCTCGCGTACCCTCCACATGCGGCGCTGATCGCAAGGCACCGCCGGGCTCAAACGTGAGCTCATACCACTCGCACAGGGCGGCGCTCTCTACGGGTGAGAGAATACGCATAACGCAGCTTCCGTCTGGGCTCGACATGGTGGGAGTCAAGTTTGCGGGCACGACCTCCACCTTGATCACTTCAGGCTCTCGCGGGGCGCCCTCAAGAAGCTCATAGATATCCATGCCGAAGCTTTGCGTCAGGCTCCAAAGTGTTGCAAAGGTCGGATTGGCTTGGCCGCGTTCGATTTGCGATAGCATGGATTTGGAGACACCGGAAAGCTTGGCGAGCTGATCCAAGGTCAGCTTCTTTTCTTTACGCGCATCACGAACCTTGTCGCCGATCTGCGGAACGCCCTTGCGATTAGCTGCCATCGATATTTACCCTTGAAGTCGGCCTTAGTGGAAATTCCAGCATAGTGGATTTAAATTATGGAAGCCAGACGGGAAATTTTTGAGCAATTATTTAGAGGTTTCCAATACATACTGTCCTCCCCAGTCCCTCAGCGCCAACAAAATGGGGCGAAGTGTATTCCCCTTTGAAGTCAGGCTATATTCCACCTTCGGCGGCACCACAGGATAAACCTCGCGATGCACCAGACCATCCTGTTCCAGCTCTCTCAACTGCTTGGTCAACATGCGCTGGGTTATGTTTCCAATATCCCGTTGCAGTTCGCTAAAGCGTTTTGTGCTCTCTAACAAATGATAAAGGGCAACGCCCTTCCACTTGCCACCAATAACTTCCAAGGCCGCCTCTACAGGGCAGCCTTCCGAGCAGTTGTAATTATCAAATCTCATGGCTTACAGTATACTTTATGTGGGTATAGCACAAATTTGTGCGTACTTGTTAATATGTCATCTAAGAAATATATGTTTACCTCAACAGAAACCCAATAAGAAATTAAGAGAACAACATGTCAATTTTAACCATCGTAGCCAACATTCATGCCAAATCTGACAAAATTGAATTGGTACAAACCGAGTTAACTAAGCTTATTGAAATCACCCGGGCTGAACAGGGCTGTATTCAATACGATCTCCATCAAGACAATCAAAACCCGGCGCATTTCATGTTCTTTGAAAAGTGGCAGAGCCGAGAGCTTTGGCAAACCCATATGAACGCCCCCCATCTAGCCGCTTATATGGCAGCTACCGATGGTGCCGTTGAGAGCTTTGCCCTCAACGAAATGACACAGATCGGTTAAGAATCTCATTGCCCCGATTTCAATAGTTTCATTGCCTTACCCAAATAGAAAAGGCATGAATAAGGGTAGAATAGTTATCTACACAGAAGCAGGGAAAACAATGCAAATCGTAACAACTGATTCCGTCGAGGGAAAACGTATCGTGGCCTATAAAGGCATCGTCAGCGGAGATGCCATCGTCGGCGCGAACTTTATCAAAGACTTCTTTGCCAAAGTCACTGATGTCCTCGGCGGCCGCGCTGGGGGTTATGAAAAGGCTCTCCGCGGTGCAAAAGAGCACGCGATGAACGACATGATCGAACAAGCGCAATCTACTGGCGCCAATGCCGTTATCGGTGTTGACCTCGATTACGAATCAATCGGCGGCACCATGCTTATGGTAAGCGCAAACGGCACTGCCGTGGTACTTGAAGACGCTTAGGGCACCTTACCTACTTATGATTTGAAAAGGCCCCGTATTTACGGGGCCTTTTTGGTTTTAGATCAACTTGTTAATCAAAGCAGTGTCAGCAAAAGAGGATTTAGGCCTCACAGCTGAGACATCCACTGATCAGAAACAATCTTTCCGGCTTCGTAATCATCGACACCCAGAATAAGCTGGTTATCGTGATCACTATACAAAACCTCAATATTCACTCCCGCTGCAGCCATTAACCCCGTAAGCATGCCGAGTTGGCCAGGAACGGCTTGTTTAAGCCTCTGCACGAGCACTTTGCGACAGGTGACAACCGTTATGCCAACGCCCTCTAAAGCGGCCCTTGCGGCTTCGCCGTCCTCAAACAAAAAATGCGCAACTCCTTGCCCTTGCACAACCCAGGCGCCACCGCCCTCGACACTAACTTTCGCTTCACCAAGGGCGCGCCCCATAAGCGCCAAAGCACCAGGGTTGTTATCCAAATTTATTTCAAGATCATACATCTGTCATCTCCTCACCACCGTGAACCATTTTGCTGTCTTGTGGAGCATCACCCCTTCTTGTCATGGAATAATCACGACTGACATCCGCCATGCAAAGACGGTAATCCTTAAGCAAACGCTTGCGGCCTAAAGCCTGTACCCGCCTGTGTTGTGGGGTATTTCGCCAAGCGGTGACCGCCTCTTCATCTTCGAAGTAACCAATGGAAACAAACTTTCCAGGCTCGGTTTTGCTTTCAAACCGCTCGATTGAGACAAAACCCTCAATCTCTTTCAGATGAGGACGCAGATCCATCGCCTCCTTGAGATATTCATCGTAAAAGTCGTCCTCTACCCGGTATTCAAAAACCATAACAATCATAAAAGCTCTCCTCTGAGTTTCTGTCCCTCAGATAGCATAAGATTTCAATGAAATGGTACGCTTGCGAACGAACTATGAAAGACAGCACCGGGAAGACAAGCCATAAAAAAAGCCAGCTGCAAAACACAGCTGGCTTTTTCTTAGAACCGTCTCTTTACGAGAAACGGAGATATCAGGTCACGCCCTTAAGAAGAGACCATGTTCTTCAGCTGGCGATTGGCAACCGCTAACATGGCATAGTCGGGCTTACCCGCGGCGTTAAGCTCCGCAAGGATCTGCTCTGTCCGATTAACCAATGGTTTTTTCGATTCAGCCCATTCCTTGATCGCCGCCTCAACCCGGTCGACCTTACCTGCATCCTCAAGAACCCGCGCCGTAAGCTCTCCCTGATGACCATAGAGATCATCAACAATGGCTGTAACAGCAAGCTTGTCCCATGCGGATTCACTTGGAAGACGTGCCGCAGCACTGCGCAGCCAGTCAAAGCCATAACGCTCCCCAATAGAGAAGTAAGTGCTGCCAACAGTATCCACCGGCATCTTCAAGGTTTGTGCCAGGCGTACGATATCACAAGCAGGCGTCAACAGGCGCAAACCTGCGATCCGTTTGGCGATATCTGCAGGCACACCCTGTGAAGTGAAGTTCTTGATTTTATCCTTTAGGAGTTCGGTATTCTCTTTGGAGAGAAGCTTCTCCAGATGATCAGAGATTGTCGAAACTTCCTTCACATATGCCCCAACTTCCTTACTGATATTGAGAGGATGCGCACCATGACGAAGGAACCAAACCGTGCCCTGTTCGATCAAACGGCCACATTCAGCAAGTAATACTGCCTGTAAAGAAGCAGGTGCCTTATTATCTAACCCTTCGATCAATGCAAAAAGATCATCCATACCAAAAACTTCGCGGGCAATGGTATAGGCCCGAGCGATGTCACAGGCGGCCATACCGGTTTTTTCCTGCACCTCATAGGCAAAGATAAGACCCACCCGATTGACCATGTCATTGGTGACTGCAGTGGCAATTATTTCCCGCCGTAGACGGTGTTGCCCAATTTGCTTTGCGAATTTCTTACGCAAAGGAGCCGGGAAATAATCGATGAGCGTATCTTCCATGTAGGGATCATCCGGAAGGTTTGACACCAGGAGCTCATCATAAAGCGAAATTTTGCTATAAGACATCAATGTCGCAAGCTCTGGCCTTTCAAAACCCACCCCCTGCTTCATACGCTCCATAACCATTTCATCATCCGGGAGGAATTCAATGGCTCGGTTGAGGAGATCTTTCTTTTCCAGTGAACGCATGTAACGCGCAATACGATCGAGAAGACGCCCACCGATATTCGCGGTAACCGAAATTGCCTGACTTTGCAGATAATTATCGCGAAGGACCTGCTCACCAACTTCATCCGTCATACTTTCCAACAGCTTATCACGCTGCTTACGCGTCATATCACCATCGGCTTCAACAGCACCGAGTAGGATCTTGATATTCACTTCGTGGTCAGAACAATCGACCCCGGCAGAGTTATCAAGGAAATCAGCGTTAACCCGGCCACCATTTTGAGCAAACTCAATACGTCCTTGATGCGTCACACCAAGATTAGCGCCTTCGCCTATAACCTTACAGCGCAACTGCTTACCATTGATACGCATGGCATCGTTGGCACGATCTCCTGCCTCGCCATGGGTTTCGCCTGATTGCTTAATGTAGGTACCAATGCCCCCGAACCACAGAAGCTCAGTTTCAGATTTCAACATCGCCCGCATCAAATCAATCGGCGCCAGTTCATCTTCGCTGATATCAAATAAGGTTTTCATTTCCTTACTGATCTTCAGTGATTTTGCCTTGCGGTCAAAGATACCACCGCCTTTGGAAATCAGTTTGGCATTGTAATCCGTCCAGGATGATCGAGGTAGATCAAACAAGCGCTGACGTTCGGCAAAACTTTTTGCAACATCCGGATCCGGATCAACAAAGATGTGAAGGTGGTTAAAAGCACCCACTAACTTGGTTTGCTCTGAAAGTAACATACCGTTACCAAAAACATCGCCGGACATATCGCCAACGCCAATGGCCGTGAAAGGCTCGTTTTGGATATCTTTACCCAGCTCTCGGAAGTGACGTTTAACGGATTCCCAAGCGCCCTTGGCGGTAATTCCCATTTTCTTGTGGTCATAACCAGCTGACCCACCAGAAGCAAAGGCATCGTCCAACCAAAAACCGTAATCGGCAGAAACACTATTCGCAATGTCAGAGAACGTAGCCGTTCCTTTATCTGCGGCAACAACAAGATACGGGTCATCACCATCACGACGAATAACACGCTCTGGCGGAACAACTTCACCGCCAACAAGGTTATCTGTTATATCGAGTAAGCCACGAATGAAGGTCTTGTAACATTCGATCCCGGCTTCAAGAAAAGCTTCGCGGCCTTCAGAAGCTGCCGGAGGGTTCTTCATCACAAAACCGCCCTTGGAACCAACTGGCACGATGACAGAGTTTTTAACCTGCTGTGCCTTTACCAGCCCCAGAACCTCTGTCCTGAAATCCTCACGCCGATCAGACCAGCGCAAGCCCCCACGGGCAACAGAACCAAAACGGAGATGAACCCCCTCAACATCCGGGCTGTAAACAAAAATTTCCCGATAGGGGTTTGGCAGGGGAAGATCGGTAATTTTTTGTGAATTTAGCTTGAAAGAAAGGTACTTTTTAAAGTCCCCTTCTTCATCTTTCTGCAAGAAATTCGTCCGCAGGGTACATTCGATCACATTGCGGAATCGGCGGATAATTCTGTCTTCATCCAGATTACTGACTTTTTCCAGTAATGAATTGATCTTCTTGTTGGTATCTTGCGCCAATTGATCATCGCGCTCCGTACCTTTACCCATAAACCTGACCAGAAAAAGATCAACCAGAAGACGGGTAATTTGGGGGTTACTGGCAAGCGTCTGTTCCATATAAGCTTGGGAGAACGGAATGCGTGCCTGGAGCAAATACTTACAATATGCTCTCAGTATCGTAACTTCACGTACCTTCAAGCCAGCGCCCAGTACCAAACGATTAAAGCCATCATTTTCCATCCGGCCATGCCAGACAGAAGAAAAGGCCTCATGAAATCCTTCCCTAAGAGTACTAATGGAAATATCCAATTCATCGGATAAGACCATATTAAAATCATGCATCCACACACTTTCACCGGTTTCTGCCGAGTGGAAGTGGTAAGGAATCTCACTAAGAACCTTCAACCCCATGTTTTCCAGCATCGGCAAAACATCTGATAGGGGGACAGGGTTATCAGTGAGGTAGATTTTAAAGCGTACCTGCTCCGGATCAGCACCGAGTGGTCGATAAAGGTTCATGGCAAGGCCATCACCTTCAAGAGCATCTTCCGCCTTTGTGATATCGAAAACCGCATCGTTTTCGTTGAAGTGTTCCTGATAGTTAACCGGGAATGAAGCACCGAGACGACGCATTGTGCGTATGCCCTGCTCTTCACCGCGCCCTTCGATCAAGGCTTCTTCCAGGCGGTCCTGCCAAGACCTACCCGCTTCTGCAATACGGGTTTCTAGTTCCTGGACGTCGACATCTGGAAGCTGCCCCCGGGTTGTCTTGACGATAAAATGTACCCGAGCAAGAGCCGTATCAGACAAATGAGTGAAGAAGGCACTAATCTGTCCATTATATGCCTTGCAGAGAATGTCACCGACAGTGCGTCTGAGAGCCGTATCAAAACGATCTCGTGGAATGTAAGTCAGGCAAGAAATAAATCGCTCGAAGGGATCTTTGCGTACAAAAAGCGCAATGCGGCGACGTTCTTGGAGATGTAAAATACCGTGAGAGATATCAAAGAGTTCATCCGTAGAAATCTGGAAGAGCTCATCACGAGGATAGGTATCAAGGATATGTGCCAGACCCTTGCTATCATGGCTGCCAGGTTTAAAACCTGACTTGCTCAGCACTTTCTGCACCTTGTGACGTAGTAAAGGAATATCACTTGGTGAACGGGCATAAGCCGTTGACGTTAAAAGTCCGGCAAAGAGGATTTCGCCTATGACCCTTCCCTTACTGTCAAAACGCTTAACCGCAACAGTGTCCATATGCACAGAACGGTGAACCGTGGAGCGCCTGTTCGCCTTGGTAATTCGCAACAATACGGGTTGCGTCATAAAAGAGCGTACTTCAGCAGGCAGAGATCCAAAATCCCTAAGGCCGTCAAAGACGTGAACATCAATATCACGCAGAACACCCAGAGAATTCGGCTGAACCTTCAGTATTGAATTGGTACCTGTGCCTTCAAATTCGTATTCACGATACCCCAGAAAGGTGAAGTTATCCTGGTTCATCCACTCGAGGAAATCTATCGATTCCATAATTTCCCCCTCGGAAAGAGCCGGAGGGGATTTCTTCAAACCACGGATGACTTCATCCATATTTTCGAGCATGGAGGGCCAGTCAGCGACGGCAGCTTTTACATCCGCAAATACGTTCGACAACTCATGAGCTATTTGAGTATGACTTTCAACGACTTGCTCGCTGATTTCAATGTGTAGCAAAGATTCAGTAAGGATTCCTTCCCCACCACCATTGCAATTAAGCGCGCTGATTTTTCCTTTTCCATCACGAATGCAGGTAATTACCGGATGAATAATAAGGTGAACCTCTACATCCAACCTTTCCAACGCAGATGTCACCGAATCAACCAAAAACGGCATATCGTCATTGATAACTTCGATAATGGTATGGGACGATTTCCACCCGTGCTCTTCGGGCCTCGGATTATAAACCTTTACCTTGGTTTCACCTGCTTTTCGTTGCTGTAACTGCCCCCAAAGTGACAGAGAAGAACCGAAAAGGTTATCTGGTGTCTCTTCCTTCAAATCATCCGGAGGAACATTTTCATAAAAAGTCCTGACAAACTGCTCTACCATTGGTGCTTTAGCTGCACTTATTTTTTTATGAACCAGTTCGACTACTTTTTCGATACATTCAGATGTCGTGTCGATGCCATGAATGGCCATTGCTCTTTCCTCGGACCGCTGTCGCTTATTAATTATTAGGTTATTGCTCTATTCGACGTCCCCACCCCTGGTCCGCGCCAAAAGGCGAAGGACAAAACCACGTTAACCTATTTAAAAATCAATGTTAGTAAAAAATGCGTCGCTCACAGGATATTTTTTCAATACTTATTAAACCGTAAATACTTTTGAAAATTATTCACCTATAGATTGCTAATAAAAGTGACTTATTCCCTTTGTTATGAGAACAAAAGAAGCTCATTGAATAGTTCTATTTCTGCTATGGACTAAAACAATCAATTTTTCATACGCCTCTATACAGATTCGACCTGGCACTTATCGACTTTATCGATTCCAGGCCGAGCATCGTAAGGCCAATAATCGTTGTCTCAGTACTGGATTCAATCAAAGGACCTAATCTCTCCCCAAAATCTCCATATTTCAGGACTACTTTCTGATCTAAAGACATCCAATTCGAGGGAGAGAGTCACCGAATAGATTACGGACAAAGCTTGCACGTATTCGCGAGAAGGAGTAACTGTATGAACATGTATCGGATCAAGAACGAAACATATACGCGAATGTTCACGAGCACGCGAATGACCGGCGGCATGAAAATGTCGACGCCCATATCTACGCCCGCTCGTTTGAAATTACGCTCTATGAGATCCGATTATGAATGCTTCCGTACTATCCCTAGCGCATAACTGTCCTAACTCCGACAAATCTGTTCGACTTTATATTTGTCTTGGGTCACAGCCCTTGGAACCCCTTATAAAGCTACTTAAAGACCGGGGTTACAACCCGTCAATAGAACAGCCCGAAATTCAACCGGTCTCGGATGGTAAAGGTCGATACTGTATTCTTATTGAAGCAGATATTGATCCGCACTGGATGACACCATTTGCCAAATGGTTGATTAAAAAAACAAAACTTGAGGCTCTTCAAATCGAGCTAGAAGATTCCACAGGCAAGATTATAGCAGGGTGTAATCTTTATGGCGCGGGTAGCAGTAGCTTCTGAAGTACGGGATCAGACAGGATTTTTGGGCAACGACTGTCCAGCATTGCAAGGTAAAGAAACAGATTACTCGATTCAGCCTTTAATGCAGCCTTATCCTCTACCCTTAAACTTTGTCTGCGCACCAACCGCGTAAAGGGTTCTTGCAAACTGTCCGGTGTCTTTTCCAATGCGAGATCTGTAGCGCATAGACAGTGGTGTTCCATCTTGAGAGCATTCTCGGCACCTATTTTCCGGCCCAACTCGGTCACGCAAAAATCAAGGGTTTCTTCACGACCAAGGTCCTCAAAAGCATAAGCATTCTTTTGAGGAATCACCCCGACCGCAACAATAAACAAAAGTGTGAAAAGAAGGCTCTTCTCCGCTTTGTTGAGTAGAAAAAGATGCCGACCGCCAAGTAACCTGTTGATATGTATGGTTTCTGATAACTTTACATAGAGCAGGTATATGACAATCAACATCTCGCAGCATATTTTAGGCCTCAAAGGGCAACGTGTAAATGAAATTAAACTGGATGACGGCGGTGTTAAGATTGTCATTCACTGCAGCCGAGACGCGCGTAGGAGGGCTATAGACCCTGCTACAGGCCAGAAGGGAAGCATCAACCAGCATGTCCGCCGACAAGTAAACGACATCCCCCTTTTTGGGTATCCTTGTGTGGTCGAGATTGAGCTGGCGCAGGTTTATATTAACAAGGGCGAACGCCGCATTGAGGGGTGTGATTTTGTTGATAAAGGGTGCCGTTTCACTCACCGATTTTGCCGACTGATCAGTGGATTATGTCGGCATATGTCTATTCAAGCGGTTTCCAGACATTTGGATATACGATGGGAAACGGTCAAGAATATCGACAGGGCATACCTTATTGAAACTCTCCCTACGCTTGATCCTGCAGAGCTAACTGGCTTGGAATATATTGGTGTAGATGAAGTTGCCCGGGCGAAAGGTCATGACTACATGACGGTGGTCTACGATATGGTTGGCGGTCATCTGATCTGGGTTGAAGCAGGCCGAACTGCCGAGGTTTTTTCAAGGTTTTTGAAACAACTGCAACCAGATACAGCCTGCAAAATAAAGGCCGTAGCGATGGATATGGGGCCTGCCTACCAAAAGGCTGTCAGAGAGTCCTTGCCGTTGGCCGACATAGTATTTGACCGTTTCCACGTCATGAAAAACTACAGCAAAGCTATCCATAATCAGCGTCGACTTGAGTTCAGAAAGGCCGATCCAAGTGGTAAAGAGTTGATGAAAGGGACACATTATCTGTTGCTCAAAAATGCGGATAAGTTGAGTGAAAAACAAAGTGACAAGCTGCAAAGGTTGCTGGAGAGCAATAGCAACCTGAATGCACTTTACGTCTTGAAAGAACAGCTTCAGCTGCTGTGGAGTGCCGCTTCATTTGAGGCGATGGCGGAGCAACTGGAACGTTGGTGCCTGATAGCAGATCAGTCACAGATGCTCTATCTAAAAAAGTTCGCGAAATCCCTACGGAAACATTGTGTGGGCATCTGCAACTACGCCAAACACAAGCTCACAAGCGCCAGGATAGAGGCTGGTAATGTCAGTATAGGAATGATCCGTAAGCGAGCCAGAGGCATCAAGGATACCGAATACTTCAAACTCAAAATTAGACAATCATCCATTCCAGATAATCAATCTATGCTCTATTTGAAATCCTAAATCTACTCAACAAAGCGGAGAAGTGCCGTTGTGAAATCTTCCACAAATTTTCCAGTTAGCGATTTAGTTTTTATTTTTGCTCGTGTCAGGTCCGGGAATGACAAAAACTTATTGTTTCGATCAACTGCAAAGACATACCCGTTAATTTCTTCAGATACTGTGCTCAAGAAATCGCGAAGACTAGCCAGCCTTAGGTCTATGGTTACAACACCGTCATGTTTGTCCCTAGTTCTCATGGAGACGGAGCAGGTAACCATCGGCTCAAATGAGTAGGGGTCAACATAGGATTTTGACCAAAAACATTGATTTTTATGGGCGAAGCGTAAAGGTACATACCATTCTTCATTGTGATAACCCAAGCCTTCTGGGGTATTGTAGTCATCGTAATATTTTAAAGTTCCATCAGGGCTACGCCCCCAGAAAAAACTACGTCGCTCAATCGTTTGGTCAAATTGATAGGGCTCAGGCCATATACCACCACCAGCAATAACTGAGCCGAAATCGTTCTCACCCAGCAAATGGGGAAATATTTCGTAGTAACTTTTCTCGTCGTGAGGAAGGGTCTCACCAAGGTGGCTTATGGCGCGCGTCAGTGTTTCTGTCTTCTCTAAATGTTTGCCAAGCTCTGCAACAAGCCTTGCCCCGGTTTCTTCAGTTATCAAACGGTTTTTTTCGATTAAAATTGGTTTGATAATGATCTGGAAGATACTGATAACAGCAATAATTATCGCGAGGGAAACGCATACAAATCCGACAGTCATCTTGAACTGTAGGCTTTGCTTCCAACTTACACGCCAAGAAGCGTTCCCCTGTTCTTTGGCAGTTGTTGTGTCATTCGGCTGTTGAGTATCCAAGGATCCATTCCAGAAGAAATATGTCGGTGGATAAATAAGTTATCAATTAATGATAAGGGTGCGGGATTAAAATTCTATTTATAGGTGAGGTGCAGCTCTGGTTAGAAATTTGAAGGTAATTAAATAAGACGTGATTATCAAAAAATAGAAGGGCTAATAAGATTAAAGGTCGTCAGATAAATCATCTGCGACCCTTAACCTAATAGGACAAGAATTTGTGTATGGAATGTTGATTTCTGAGGAGGGCCTCGTACCGGAGGTGGGGCCGATGGCGCAATGAAAGCCGGGTCAGAGTAATCAAGCCAAGTCGTCAAATTGGTGATATCATATCTCTGCGAGATGGGATCACTGACGGGTAGAGGAGCAATCGTTACTGATGCCAGTGAGCAAGCAGGACAGGATATATCCAAGTTGCTTTCGATCGGTTGGCCTTCCTCGCCTGAATTCAAGGAGAGGATTCTTAATCCAGTTGGCGTGCAGATAATAAACACGTCTGTTAAATCTGCATCAGGATCAAGGGTCGGATTTGCCCAGCTTTGTTCCAACGGTACAATGAGCTGTAGAATCAGGGACAGTGCTGCAATAAGAGCAAACAAAGGGTGACGTGCGTTAAGGCGAGGTGAGATGTCGCCTCTTAGCTTTCCCCTTATGTTTATTTTCTCTGGCAAACGTGGATCCCTACAAATTAATTTCAGGGCTTTGAAATCGGAATACTTATTCCAAAGGTCACTGATATTTATTGAGATGGCTGACCTGCTCGGTGTGAAATTATTTAAGCCAATCATTCCAATAATGTAAATTTAGAGGGCTCGCTGGGAGCAAGCATTGATATTGATCAATGATGTCTTCCTATTGTCATGACTTATCGGTAAAAGTTATCAGAGATAATTGCAGATCAAAAAGAGTGCTTAATTTGTCAAAACTGAAACATTCTCCAGTACTTTGTATTGGTGCCGCCCATTGGGATGTGCGTTCGCAAAGCCGGGAACCGGTTCGAAGAGGAACCTCAAACCCTGTTTCTGTGTCACGATATCCAGGGGGTGTTGCTCATAATGTTGCAGTAAATTTATGCCGCCTTGGCAGTTCTACCGGATTGGTTAGTCGCTGGGGGCAGGATGTCGCTGGAGATGCATTGCAGTCCCTCTTAACAGATACAGGGTTAAACGTTATCTCCTTGCCCAGATCAGAACTTTGTCCAACGGCTACCTATACCGCTGTGTTGGAACCTAGCGGTGAGCTCGCCTTTGGCTTGGCAGATATGGAGATTTATGATGATTTTAACGCCGATGTTCTTGGTCCATTAAAAGATGATCTGACATCCTTCCCGATTTGGTTTGTGGACACGAATTTACCCGAAGAAACCCTGGAGGTATTGGGGATTGGCAAAAGGGGAATGGGTTTATTGCTGCGGATGCGGTTTCAGTTGCGAAATCTTCTAAGTTAATAACGATTATGGATCGCTTGGATCTTCTGTTTTGCAATTGTGATGAAGCTTCTGCATTAACCAATAAAACAATTGAAACCGAAGAAGACTTGCTTAGTGCAGGTGAACATTTGGTATCGATGGGCGCTAAAGTCGTGATGATTTCTACCGGATCTAAGGGAGCTTATTTGTTCGAAACTGGTTCGCACCAGCATTTTGAGGCAAAATCTGTCGAGGTAGTCGATGTCACAGGTGCAGGGGATGCTTTGATCGCGGGCACCTTGCATGGAATATCCAGGGGACTGGATATAAACCGCTCTCTTCAGCTTGGTCTGGCCACCGCTGCGTTCACACTGAAAAAGCAAGGTGCGACCACAGAGGACTTGCGGGAATTAAGTTTGAGCGTTATTGGCAATTCTTAATACTTAAATATTCAAAAAATTCGTTTCTAATTTAATGGCTACAATAATGAACTCTAAATTAAACAAACACCTTGTAATTGCACCCGAAGTTGCCACTGCATTGGCTCATGGACAGGCCGTGGTGGCATTGGAATCTACGATTATTGCCCATGGAATGCCTTACCCAAAAAATGTTGAAACGGCGCGGGAAGTCGAGGGTATCATCCGCAGAGAAGGAGCTGTGCCTGCCACAATCGCTGTGTTAGATGGGGAGATTCGTATCGGGCTTGATGATGAATCCCTCGAGAAATTGGGGCGTGCGGATGACGTCGCCAAGTTATCTCGCCGCGACTTGCCCATGATTATCGCCCAAAAAGCGGATGGTGCGACAACAGTTGCAGCGACCATGATCTGTGCGGCACTCGCAGGAATTTCTGTATTTGCCACCGGAGGTATCGGAGGGGTTCATCGTGGTGCGGAAAATGATTTTGACATCTCTGCTGATTTGGAAGAGTTGGCAAAAACACCCGTGGCCGTTGTTTGTGCCGGGGCAAAATCGATACTGGATCTTCCAAAGACGCTCGAATTTTTGGAAACAAGAGGTGTTCCTGTGATTGGGTATAAGACCAAGCAATTCCCAGCATTCTATTGTCGAGAGAGTGGCCTTGAGGCGCCTTTGTCTGCCAATAATCCTGAGGCGATTGCTGCCATGATTTCTGTTCAAAATGACCTTGGTTATCAAGGGGGGGCGGTTGTTGCTAATCCTATTCCTGAAAGCCATGCTATGGACAAGGCAGAGATGGATCAGGTTATCGCTACTGCCCTTGCGAGTGCCGATGCTGAGGGTGTGATAGGTAAAGCCATCACGCCTTACCTTCTTGGCAAAATAGTTGAGCTAACAGAGGGGCGAAGCCTTGAATCTAACATTGAGTTGGTTAAAAACAATGCCGTTCTTGCGGCGAAAATTTCGAAAGAATTGAGTGCTTTAGTCTAAAAACTAAGTACAGAACGAAACAGCGTCGAAAGATCTCTGATCCAACGGCGTTGTTTTTTACTTGAATAATGAACGATGTTCATTATTGTAAAGGTAAGCTTATTTTAAAGAGGAATAATTATGGCGCGGCGTGTGGATCACAGTCATGAAGAATTAGGAGAGATGATACTCTCTGCTGCGTGTGAGCTTGTTGAGGCTGGAGGGAGTTCCGCGTTGACGGCCCGAAAAGTAGCCAACACTATCGGCTACTCTCCAGGCACGATCTATAACATATTTAATAATTTGGACGACCTGATACTGCGCCTTAATGGAAGAACACTTGAGCGGTTATATTTGCATTTACCAAGACCGGATCCGGATAAGTCAGTTGAAAATAATTTTGACGGGCTTTTGCGCGGCTATTTGGAATTTGTCGAACAGAACAGGAATCTGTGGCGCATTCTTTTCGATCATAGGCCATCAACCGAAGAAGAACTGCCGGAGTGGTATAATGATAAGGTATCAAAGCTACTGGGGTTAATTGATCGCGTAATAGAGCCTCATGCCCCAGATATTCATCAAAATGAACTCCGAGAAATATCCGCGGCTTTATGGGCCGGTGTACATGGAATTATTTCTCTGGCCGATAGTCGTAAACTAGAAGTTGTTTCTACTGCAGCTCCTCTCGATTTATGCCGACTACTGGTAAGGAGCTTTTTATCGGGCCTTACCAATACGGTTAAAAGTTAAGAGTGCCATGAGGGATATGGAGAAATATCTCAAGAAAGGTATGTCTTACGCCGCTGATACTTTGTGTTTGGAAGATGGGGTTCCTTTAAATTTATTAATGCCGACATTGGGGGGCAAGCAGCTTTGGCGTGATGAATGCGTTTTTGTCGGATGGCGGATACAGTCCAACCTTTATAGCGGCCACTTCAGATTATTAGACCCGGATGATTTTCGACAAGCCTGGGGAAGTTATGATGTCTGCCTCTTCGAATTAGAAAAAGTGATAAGAGAAAAGGGAATTAAGGCTCCTGTCGATCCCAAAGAGGGTGGTATTCATCTGGTCATGATGGTTCACGGAATTACGCGTTCGGGTGATAGTTTTTCCAAGATGGAGCCTGTTTTTGTTGAACAGGGGATGGAGGTAGCCGCTATTACCTATCCTTCGACAAGAGCAGTTATTCAAGAACACGCCGACCAACTAGACCAAATACTTAATCGCAGGCCTGATGTTACAAAAGTATCATTTGTCACGCACTCCATGGGTGGGTTGATTGTTCGTCAATTGTTGGCCCAAAAAAACAACTGGTTATCCCATACAAAATTGGGGCGCGTTGTTATGATTGCTCCTCCTAACCAGGGTTCAATGATTGCTGAATATGTAAAGCAAAGAACTCTTTATCAATTAATCTACGGAAAGTCGGGCCAGGAACTCATCCCTGATGCCGTGCAGAATCTTCCGATACCTTTGTGTGAGGTGGGGATTATTGCTGGGGGACGATCAGATGGTAAGGGCTATAATCCGCTGCTTTCAGGGGATGATGATGGCGTGGTGACAGTAGAAGAAGCCAAGCTCTTGGGGTGTGATGAGTTTCTGGTGTTGCCCGGATTACACTCATCCCTGTGTAGCCAAAGTGATGTTATTACGGCAGCTTTAAATTACATTCAATCGGGTGAGTTAACCAATTAAGGAATTCTGATGTTAGAAAAGAGAAGTTTGGTTCTGCTCGTTAGTTTAGCCTTAACATCTGTGGCAATGCTTTTTGTGCCACCAATCCCTCAGGACCCTCTTTATCACCTTTTTGCCGATATGCGGAGTTGTCTCGGGTTGGTAAATTTTGGTGATGTTACGTCGAATGCTGGGTTTTTGTTAATTGGGTTTATCGGGTTGATAAAACTAAGAACCCTTTGGGGCGAAGGGCGATTTTCAAGTTTTAACCAACTTCTTCCGTTTTTAATTTTCTTTGTCGCAGTTGTCCTTGTTGCACCTGGGTCGGCTTATTATCATGCAGCGCCAGATAATGATCGCCTGTTTTGGGATCGCCTGCCGATGACAGTTGCTTTTATGTCGCTCTTCGCCGGTATTTTAGCAGATCGTGTTCATCCGCTATTCAGTGGTAAAGCGCTGTGGGGAATGATCGTTCTTGGTGTCGCATCGTTGGTTTATTGGCAGCAAACAGAACTGAATGGTGTTGGAGATCTCAGGCCATATGTTTTAGTTCAATTTTATCCCATGATCGCCTTGCCTCTCATATGTTGGCTTTATCCCAAAGCCAAGTTTACGCCGGCAAAGTACTTGATCTGGATGTATGTTTGGTACGCAGTTGCCAAAGTATTAGAGTTCCTCGACGGAGAAATTTATGCTGCGCTTGGAAACACTATAAGCGGTCATAGTCTTAAACATCTCGTTGCTGCTGTGGCTGTATATATGGTGGTACGCATGCTTGGTGAAGGACGCCGCAAGGTAAAAGCTTCCCCATAAACAATGCTTCACAATGGGGTTTCTTGTGCCTAAGGTTGTATTTTGGGGGGCTGATGCTCCACAGACTATCATGATTTGTGTTTGCAGAGAGTATGTGTGGAATAAGGAGGAAAAATGAAAATTCAAATAATCCGTTTATTCGCCGTATTGCTCTTTGCACTACCAACCCCGGTGTTGGCAGCGCAACATAAGCTTCCAAGTGGAGGCGTTATTGATGTGCCTTTGGATTCTGAAGTTATCACGGACCAAGCTGGTCTCGACGCGACAATGACAGAAGTGTCGGGAAAGCCAGATCCTGATGTCGAGGGAATATGGTTTTCCGATGATGGCGGGGTTTATTACGAATCACATGAAGAGGGGTATGTCAGCCTCGACGATTGGGGGGATATGGATGCTGATGCTCTTTTAGAATCCTACATTGAGGGGACAAAAGAGCAAAGCAAACTTATGGGCCATAAAGTTGAAGTTCTTGGCTGGGCTATTCCACCGACTTTATCTAAAAATAAAGCGATAGCCTATTACTCCCTTAAACTAAAATTTGGCGAAGAGGAGCCCCTTGTTAATCTCGTGATCTATAAGTTTGGTCGCTATGGCTATGAAGAGATCACTTTGGTTGCTGGAGCTGATGCCGTATCAGATTCTGAGGCTGAAAGAGTGGCGCTAAAAGTGGCGAGCTCATTTGATTTTGGGAAAGACGCAAGTTACGCCGACTATAGGGATGGTGATAAAGTGGCCGCTGTTGGGGCCGCGGGCCTGCTTGCAGCTGTGTTTGGATCTAAATTAGCCAAGACAGGACTATTTGTAATGCTAGCGGCTTTTGCTAAAAAGGGATGGTTTTTGATCTTTATACCCTTGATTTTCGGGTGGCGAATTATCAAGGAAAAGTTGTTCGGTCCATAAGTAGGGTTTCAGAACGGAAACAAAAAAAGGAGCCTGATTAGGCTCCTTTTTTGATCTAGTTATTCATGCTTTGGGGGATTTAAATTCCGCCCATGCACAGGTATTTGATTTCGAGGAAATCTTCCATACCGTATTTTGAGCCTTCGCGACCAACGCCACTTTCTTTAACGCCGCCAAATGGCGCGACTTCGTTAGAGATGATGCCTTCGTTGATACCAACGATACCGTATTCAAGGGCTCTGGATACGCGCCAAACACGGCCGATGTCCCGACTGTAGAAATATGCGGCGAGACCAAAGGGGGTGTCATTGGCCATCTTCACCGCTTCTTCTTCAGTCTTGAACTTATAAAGCGGTGCTACCGGGCCAAAAATCTCTTCACTGAAAATACGCATATCATCTGTAACGCCGGTAATCACGGTTGGTTCAAAGAAGGTTCCCCCGAGATCGTGAGGATTGCCACCAATGACAGTTGTTGCCCCTTTACTCGTGGCATCACCGATGAGCTCGCTGACTTTGCTGGATGCGGCTGCATTAATCAGTGGACCTTGTTGTGCACCTTCTTCAGTGCCAGGAGCAACCTTCAGAGCGGCTACCTTCTCAACCAGTTTCTTTGCAAAAGCATCATAAACACCTTCTTGAACCAGTACACGGTTGGAACAAACACAAGTTTGGCCCGCATTACGGAATTTACTCATCATTGCGCCTTCGACTGCGGCATCAAGATCAGCGTCTTCGAATACGATAAAGGGCGCATTGCCGCCCAATTCCATGGAAGTCTTTTTGACGGTGTCAGCACACTGCTTCATGAGCAGTTTACCAACCGGTGTTGATCCGGTGAATGTCAACTTACGAACAATTGGACTTTCCGTCAGGGCTTTACCAATTTGTTGGGGAATGCCTGAAACGATATTTACAACGCCTTTGGGAATGCCTGCGCGTTCTGCGAGTTCAGCCAGAGCAAAGGCACTAAGTGGTGTGTCTTCAGCAGGTTTGATAACAACTGTACAACCTGCTGCGATTGCAGGGGCGCATTTGCGTGTGATCATCGCAATGGGGAAATTCCAAGGGGTGATTGCTGCAACAACACCGATTGGCTCTTTGGTGACAACCAGGCGACGACCCGGTAGGTGTTCTGGAATGGTATCACCGTAGATACGTTTACATTCTTCGGCGAACCATTCCACAAAGCTTGCGCCATAAGCAACTTCACCCATAGCCTCGGCTAAAGGTTTGCCCTGTTCCAGGGTCATAAGCAAAGCAAGGTCGGCCTGATTTTCCATGATCAATTCAAACCATTTGCGCATGATTTGGGCGCGCTCTTTTGCTGTTCTATCTTTCCAGGGGCCAAAGGCTGTTTGCGCGGACTCAATAGCTCGGATCGTCTCTGCTTCGCCCATTTTTGGGACAGAGGTGATGATTTCGCCATTCGCAGGGTTGGTAACAGCAAAGGTTTCTCCACTGTCAGCGTCTGCCCAAGTACCATCGATATAGCATTTATTACGCAGCAATGAAGGGTCTTTAAGTTCCATAGTGGCCTCACGGATTAGATAGGAAGAACGGCATCATAGACACAGCACATTGCCTAGGACAACGGCCCAGAGCGAATATTTATTTAGTTCCAGAAGTTGAAAAGAGGAGTTTGTAGAGGCTTGTCTGTAAGGGTAAGTTTTTTTTGAAAATTAAAGCGTAATTTCAATTGATTAGAGAGAGGTCATTTGAGCTTGTTGCTGGAATGCATAGGTGCCTTTCCATTATGGAATTACTAGATCGCTTTGCTTTTGTGTTACACTAGGGTATACGAACCCTGCGCTACTTACGTGAAACTGGAGCCATCAGCGCAATGTCGGGCTCCCCGGTCGCAGCCTACCCGGTAGAAAAACAAGGATTGGAACGAATGAAAACACTCGTCATCTGTTCAGGTGGCTTGGACTCGGTCACGCTTGCGCACAAGGTTGCTGCGGAGGCTGAGTTAACGCGCCTGATATCTTTCGACTACGGACAACTTCACAAGAAAGAACTCGATTATGCCCGCCTTTGCGCTGAGCGCTTGGGGGTTCCTCACAACATCATAGATATTTCAAACGTTGGTGCTTTACTTTCAGGATCAGCGCTGACAGATGATCTTGATGTGCCTGATGGACATTATGCAGAAGAAACAATGAAGGTTACGGTTGTTCCCAACCGTAACGCGATTATGCTCGCCATAGCCTTTGGTGCGGCCGCTGCTGAAAATGCAGACGCTGTTGCCGCTGCTGTACATGGTGGTGATCATTTCATTTATCCGGACTGCCGGCCGACCTTCATTGATTCCTTCGAAGAAATGCAACGTCACGCCCTTGATGGCTATGCCGCGGTAAAACTCTATACGCCTTTTGTACATATTCCCAAAAGTGATATCGCAGCCGAGGGATCTCGTCTCAAGGTTCCTTTTGAGGAGACTTGGTCTTGTTACAAAGGCCATGAACACCATTGTGGACGCTGTGGAACCTGTGTGGAGCGCCGGGAAGCCTTCCATGTCTCTGGAGTAGATGATCCGACGGTATATGAAGATCCAGACTATTGGCTCGAAGCCGTTGAAAAAGCAAAGGAGAGCTGAGGTATGTACCGGATTTCCAAACAATTTGCTTTTTCTGCGTCGCATCAGCTCATGGGCGTGCCTGAAGGGCATCCTTGCTCACGTCTTCACGGTCACAACTATATCGTTGAGATTGAACTCTCGGGTGAAAATCTGAATGAAGCTGGTTTTGTTCGGGACTATCTCGAGCTTGGAGAGCTGAAAAAATACATTGATGAGGTCCTCGATCATCGTCACCTTAATGAAGTTCTCGGAGATGACAATGTCACGGCTGAACGTCTTGCAAAGCTTTTGTTTGACTGGTCATTTGAGCGTTGGCCTGAAGTGACGGCTATGCGTATCAGTGAAACGCCGAAAACCTGGGCTGAGTACAGGCCATGATTGCCAGTATCTCCAATGACAATGCGTCAGAGATAAAACCATCTGCAAATGAGTTGCCTAATACGCGAACCATCCGGGTTAGCGAAATATTTGGCCCGACTATTCAGGGTGAAGGTTCCCTGACCGGAGTACCAACAGTTTTTGTTCGTATGGGTGGCTGTGATTATCGCTGTAGTTGGTGTGATACGCTCTATGCCGTAGATTCAAGCTTTCGCGATCAGTGGAAACCGATGTCACCAGCTGCGATCATGGAAGAGGTTGCTTCCCTGTCAGGGGGCAAGCCCCTGTTGGTTTCGCTCTCGGGTGGAAATCCTGCGATTCAACCACTAGGCGGTTTGATAGAGATAGGGCAAGAGCAAGGTTATCGCTTTGCTTTGGAAACACAAGGCAGCGTGGTAAAGGACTGGTTCTCCAAACTGGACAACCTGACCCTCAGCCCGAAACCGCCTTCATCAGAGATGGAAACCGATTGGGAACTGCTTGCTGATTGTGTTGCTGCGGCTGGTCCGGATACAGAAACGGTCTTGAAGGTCGTGGTCTTTGATGACATCGATTATGCCTATGCCAAAGAAGTACATCATCGACATCCCCAACTTCGGATCTATCTTCAACCCGGAAATCATACACCGGGCACCATTGAAGAGACCGAACCGACAATTGACATTTCAGGCGTAATGGATCGCATGCGGTGGCTGGTTGACAAGGTCGTTGAAGATGGTTGGTACGACGCGACTGTACTGCCCCAGCTTCATGTCTTGATTTGGGGTAATGAACGCGGTGTCTGAGAATCGTTAGGCACTGGTTACGAATTACATACTCAGCAGTCTGTGACGAAACAGATAGCTGCTCTTAAGCACGGAGCTTAGTTGAAAATGACTGAAGAAAATATTTACTCAAACCTTACCCAATTGGGTAGTGAGACCAAGCTTCCGGAAACACCAGAAGCGGCGGTAATGGAACGCGTAGCCAACCCGCAAAAGGGAACGGGTTATGTTGTGCGGTTTACGGCGCCAGAATTCACATCGCTATGTCCAATGACAGGCCAGCCTGACTTTGCGCATTTGATGATAGATTACGTGCCAGGGGACTGGTTGGTTGAGAGTAAATCACTTAAGCTTTTCCTTGGTTCATTTCGAAACCATGGCGCTTTTCATGAGGACTGTACGGTTTCTATTGCGAAGCGTCTGGAAGAACTTTTAGATCCAAAGTGGATACGAATTGGTGGTTACTGGTACCCACGTGGCGGTATTCCAATTGATGTCTTCTACCAATCGGGTCCAGCCCCAGAGGGAATATGGATTCCAGATCAAGGTGTGCCACCTTATCGTGGTCGGGGCTGAATTATTCCAAGACTAGCTAAGAAGGCCTTGCAGATGCAGGGTCTTTTTTTGTCACGATTCTATTTATTGGTAAGCAATTTTATTGAGTAACTTGTTTGTTGCCCAATCTTGGTAAGGCCAGGTGGGATGTTGGCTGTACAGCCCAGTTCGGTCAGGGATATATTGTTCTTCTGTTATTTTTTCACGACAACATAACAGCATGTCGACGTTGTCTCCGTCGTTAGACAGCGGCCAAATGCAGCAGATAAAAGCCCTATAATCTTCGCCTACTTTAAAGAAGCTGGGATAGGCTACGGGTTCTTTCGTTTTGAGAACATCCTGATAGGCGATCCGCATTCTGTTTAGGGAATCTTGTTCTGGAAAATCATCAATATCTCTATTGGTAAAAGATCCACCAACTCTTTCTTGAATGTTACTACCCAGAAGCCTTACCTTGAATTGAGGGGCATCAAGGTCACTGGTTCTTATAACGTCAATAAGAGACACGTCACCCAGTGCGTAAGGAAAATCAACCGGGTCGATGTCCTTGCGTCCGGGAAACCAGTTGTTTCCTTTTTTTTTGCTCCAATAGGTATGGAGCAATTTTAGGTTTGTCATAACGTCGATACCACACTTTAACTATCGTCTAAACATTGCCTACCCGTTGACCAATACTCAAAGGGTCAACCTAACGAGGTGAGTTTAAATATTTACCCCCAAAACGGAAGGTAAATATGTATGGTAACGCTATTATGCACCCCTTGATTGATTAAGTGGTTTGTGGAAATGGGTTGTTGATTTCGGAGGTTAGTCGGCTGCGACCGTAACTTGTTTTTGTGTCCCCAAACCATCTATACCCAGTTCCATTGTCATTCCAGGGCGAAGGAAAATCGGTTCTGGTTTAATGCCCATACCAACGCCCGCAGGGGTGCCCGTTAGAATGATATCTCCGGGGACGAGGGTCATGAATTGGCTGAGATGACTGACAATTGTCGGAATGTTATGGACCAAATTTTTGGTGGTACCGTTTTGACGGCGAATACCATCGACTTCGAGCCAGATACCCAGATTATGCGGGTCGTCGATTTCATCCTTGGTCACCAACCAAGGTCCGATTGGGCAGAAGGTATCGTGACTTTTGCCTTTAACCCATTGGCCAGAACGACGCATTTGGTAATCCCGTTCAGAGACGTCGTTTGCCAGACAGTAACCTGCAATATAATCAATGGCAGAAGCTTCATCGACATACTTAGCTCTGCTACCAATTACGATTGTAAGCTCAACTTCCCAATCGGTTTTTTCGGATCCCCGGGGAATTTCTACGTCATCATTGGGACCGCAAATGGAAGAGTTCGCCTTCATGAATATCCGGGGTTCAGGGGTCGGTTTGGCGCCTACTTCAGCAGCGTGATCGTGGTAGTTGAGCCCGATGCAGACGACTTTGTTCACACCGCTGACACAAGGGCCAATTCTGGGATTGCCTTCGACAACGGGCAAGCTCAGCGGGTCTATGGCTCTTAGTCTTTCGAGGGTGGTATCATCAATGTTTGAACCATCAATATCGGGGATAATAGATGAGATATCGCGGATGTTTTGTTGATTATCAAGCAAGCCAGGTTTTTCCTGACCGACAGGGCCATAGCGCAGTAATTTCATCTCTTATCCATCCCTATACTACTTATCGGACCAATTGATTGATTTAGTTTGCCGTATAGTAACCCTGGTTAGGGTGTTTGGCGATTATTTGTGTCATGAGAGGTAGACGAAATACCTGTGACAAACTGGAACAGGGACGGAGTTCGCAACTCGCCCCTGCTCTTATTCCTATATAATCAGTTCTAAAAGTCGATCACAACATCGCCGAGTGGATTAGAGCAACAAGCCAGGACGTAGCCATCGTCGATCTGCTCCTGAGTGATGCCGCCGTTGTGCACCATGTGGACATCGCCAGAAACTTTCTTGACCTTACAGGTTCCGCAAACGCCAAACTGGCAGGCGCTTGGAATGTGCAGTCCGGTTTTCTTCGCTGCGGCCAAAATTGTGTCTGATTCTTTAACGCGTGTATCTTTTTTAGATTTTGTGAAACTAACCGAGGATTTCGCATCATCATCAATAATGACATCGTCGTGTTCTGGGCGATCTTCTTCTTCGATAATAGGACTATCGAAGCTTTCCTCATGGTACCGGTCCATGTCGAAACCGGCAGTGTTTAGAATGTCACGTACCGCCTGCATGAAGGGGGCGGGGCCACAGCAGAAAATTTCACGCTCCTGATAATCGGGAGACATCAATTCCAGCATCAGTTGATTGAGCCGACCGGTGTAACCTGTCCAAGCGCCATAGGGGTCGGGCTCTTCACAGGCAAAGGCGACTTTGATGTCACTTACCCGCGCGCTCATGCTTTCCAGTTCCCGACGGGCGATGATGTCAGAGGGGGTACGCGCACAGTGGATGAAGTGGACATCAGTGTGGATGCCGTAGTCAAAGAGCCATCGTGTCATGGAAAGCGTTGGTGTGATTCCGGCACCCCCAGAAATGAACAGATATTTATCAGCCATGTGGTCGTGAAGTGTAAATAGACCAGCGGGGCCGTGTGCCTTGATTTTGTCGCCTTCTTTAAGGTTGGCATGTAGCCATTTAGAAGCGTACCCGTTCTCTGTCGCCTTTACCGTGATGGAGATGGAAAGAGGACGTGAAGGGCTGGATGACAGGGTGTAAGTTCTTAAAACAGGTTTGCCGTCGATTTCTAATTCAATGGTTATAAACTGCCCGGGAAGGTAGCGAAACCAGCTGCTATCATTTGTCTGAAAACAAAAAGTTTTCACATCGTGTGTATCCTGAAGGATCATCACGCATTCAAGCATTTGCGAATGACTATCCCAGGGTGTAGTCGTGTTTAGTTCTCTGATAGCCTGTTTAACAGCCATTGTTATTTCCCCAACTAATGCCTTTTAAGGCTTTGTTTTTTGTGGGGTGCACTAGGCACCCCTGTTTTGATTTGTTTGAAGTTATTCGCCAGCAACGACTTGTAGTTTTGCCGGGTCAAATAGTTTCCCAAGCATGTCAGCGCTGTACCAGTTGATGAAGTTGATTACACCGAACTCTGCGCCTTCAGCGTAAGGGCCGGGTTGGTATGCTTTGGAGTTGATGCCGAGTTGATTGTTTTCAGCCAGCTCTCTGTCTTGATGGTTGGTCGCATTCCATACCTGAACCATTTTATCGATGTCGTAATCTTCGCCTTCAACGGCGTCTTCGTGCACAATCCACTGGGTTGTGACGAGGGTTTCCTGAGGCCCAACGGGTAGGACACGGAAGACAACCGAGTGGTCACCCATGAAATGGTTCCAGGTGTTGGGGAGGTGTAACAAGCGCATGGAACCCATATCTGGATCGGTTAGATCGCCCATGAGTTTTTGACACGCTTGGGTGCCGTCAATGGTCATAGAGACAGTACCGCCAGCAAGAGGCATGCGAACAGCGCGATATTGGAGGTTATGAGGGGTTGATTCGTGTTTGATCCCCAAAGCATTCCAATCGCGTGTTTTCTTGGCGACCAGTTCTTTGAACTCAGGTGTGGCCCGGGGATCATCAGTATTGTCAAACTCGAGCAGGGAGTTGAGGAGTTCAGGATGAGAACCGTTGCAATGATAACATTCGCGGTTGTTCTCAATCACGAGCTTCCAGTTCGCTTTTTCGCTAATGGTGATTTCATGGGCAACCTTGGCCCGTTCGAGAGAGTGCGGTTTCAAGAAAGGCTCTACCGCTTCTTTGAAATGGTCAAAGGCGGGAGGGTTCTCGGCCAGGCAGACGAAGATCATGCCGCCGGCGATACCGATATTCGCTTTTTTGAGCGGGAAATCTGCAGGGTTGAAGCCGTCTCCCATGTTGCCGGCAAAAAGAAGGTTCCCATCCAGGTTGTAAGTCCATTGGTGGTAAGGGCAGACAAGCTTGGCCTTTTGGCCTTTTTCTTCCAGGCAAACTTTTGAGCCGCGGTGACGACATGTATTATAGATTGCATGGATTTCGTTGTTATCATCTCTGACAATGACTAACGGGTCATCGCCGATAGTTAGGGTAAAGAAATTACCAGATTTGGGAACGTCACAAACGAGGCCAGCAAAAATCCAGGACTTGCCGAACACGTGTTCCATGTCGAGATTGAAGAAATCGGGATCGTTATAAAATTCTCTCGGGAGGCTGTAGTTCTGCTTTTTACTACGAAGTAGATCAAACATCTTATCGTGGGCTGATATACTCATCTCTTGGTCCTAATCACCACTATTGGCTCACCATATCTGGTGCATGTTTTAAAAGCTTACAGTGGGGTATGGATACGCACTCAGCGACAGCCGCGCAGGTGCACGGATGATAGCTTTGAGGTCGTTCCAATCGCCCACCGCGATTATCGACTTGCCTCAGGCTGGTTTCCGGACTCGAGAGGAGGCTTGCCGCCAAAGTACGCACCCTTCCCAGAGCTGTGCTCCAGTGGTTATATGCGAACCTATTCCTCTCCTACCGTTGCGGGGGCAGTGTCTGGTTTGCGTCTTAGACTAAATTTACGCGTACCGACTTCCCAATTATTTACCCAACATCGATAACTTGATCTTGAGTAACACCTGGAGGAGTTGTCGTTATTATTTCTTTCGACAAGGGGAGTTTTACGAAAACTCCCGGCTGATTCGCCCTGAAAAACGACTGGCAGATTAGCGTTTGCGACAAGGGTGTTTAACGTTGTAAATATCAGTCGTTGCTATGGTAAAAGTAGTCGTGATTATTTGATTACTCAGGATGTTTTTTTTATGAATTCACGGCATGTGCCCATTACAGATGAGTTGCAGAAATACCTTCTTAACGTAGGTGTGCGTGAAGACTCTTTGCTTGCTAGGTTGAGAGATGAAACTCTGGCAATGCGCTTTGGGCATATGCAGGTTAGCCCAGAACAAGGTCAGTTTTTAGCATTTTTGGTCGATCTTCTCGGTGTGAAGTCGATTCTGGAGATTGGTGTTTTTACGGGCTACAGTAGCTTGTGTATGGCACGCGCTCTCCCTGAAGACGGTGTGCTGCTGGGGCTGGATAATCAGAAGAAATTTACGGATATAGCACAGGCTTATTGGCAAGAAGCCGGGGTTGACAACAAAATAGAACTCAAGCTTTGCGATGCCTTGGCCGAGATTAACCGGCTTCGTAAAAAGGCGCCGAATTTTGATATGATTTTCCTCGATGCAGATAAAGAGCGCTATCCAGCTTATTACGAAGCTTGTCTCGCGATTTTAAAACCGGGTGGCCTGCTCGTCGTTGATAATGTTCTTTGGTATGGAAATGTTGCAAAGGCGTCGGTAACCGAGCCCATAACCGAGGCCATTCGTTTTGTAAATGAGACTATCGTCACGGACAAAAGAGTCGAGATGGTGATGCTCCCCTTTTCAGACGGCATGACCCTCGTGAAAAAGAAGCTTCAACAATAACAGCCGTTAAGCAGTAAGATCCTTAAGTGCTTGTATTATGCGGGCAAAGGCTTTTTCTGCCCGAGGGTTTTGTGTCGTGCTCGAAGCCAGCCATGCATTAGGCCAGGCTCGACGACAGATTTCGCCGTAACACCTGCAGCTTTTAATTTATCGACAAAATCAGGTCCATCATCTGCGAGTGGGTCGAGTTCGGCGGATGAAACATAAGCTGGCGGCAGGTTGGTGAAATCTTTGGCCTGTGCCGGGAATATCTTGAAGTCCGCCTTATCTTGCGCTGTTGCCGTCCGACCAAGGTATAAATCGATATAAGTATCCATTTCAGATGCATTAAACAAAGGTGCATTTACCTGATGGAGGCGAGATGGCAATGGCTCACTTGATAGAGCTGGGTACAGGAGAAGTTGACCATTTATCCAGGGGGCGTTGAAGCCGAGCAAATGGATATCACGGGCAATCAATGTGACCACGGCAGCCAGGTTCGCCCCCGCAGAATCTCCA
This sequence comes from Kiloniella sp., assembly GCF_965205715.1. Taxonomy (GTDB): domain Bacteria; phylum Pseudomonadota; class Alphaproteobacteria; order Kiloniellales; family Kiloniellaceae; genus Kiloniella. Next base: position 63,737 of record NZ_CBDBHW010000012.1, read on the forward strand.
CCTATGACCAAGCGATTAATATCGACATCAAATATTTTGGGGACTTCTGTAATTGTTTGATATACGGCCCAACAGTCATCTACTGCTGCAGGATATGGGTGTTCTGGTGCAAGCCGGTAATCTACGGCGATAACCTGCACACCAGCCTGAATGGCAAGATCCGCTGTAATAGAATCGTGACTATCCAGACCACCGAGGATCCAGCCCCCGCCATGAAAATACAGAAGTGTTGGCAGCAGGCCTATGAGATCTTTAGGGCGATAAACCCGAATCGGAATATCGCAATCAGGGCCTTCAACTGCGCCTTCTAGTATTGTTAGGTTTTCTGAGTGAGGGGACTGGAAATGTTGGCACATCTGGTTATAGCCGTGCCTAATATCTTCGAGTTCTGTTGTGTCAGGTGTTGAGAAACTTTCCGTCTCACTCACAAAATCCCGCAGTTCTAGATCCAGTCCACTACTCATATTATATACCTGTGAAATTGATTGCCGATTAGAGAATGCAGTGTTTAGCGAAGTCAGTTGCTTCGTTAGCAGACCAGTCGCCTTTAGGTTTTTCTTTCAAGCCGTCGCACCACTCTTGGCTACCAACTTCTGGTGAGCAAGCCGTAAGTGCTGAAATGAAAAGTGCGGCCAAGGCCAGCTTGATATAGTTCATTTTTCCCCCTACCCAAAATGGGTCTAATAAGCAAATGAGTGTCATAAGATCTTGATCATTCTAAGTCAGATTTCCTTATCTGACTACCACGTGATTTTACGGATGCGTAAAAAGGATTGTTTTTTTATGAAATGACCATCTCAGGCGTGCAAATTAGACTGCGCATTACAAGTCGAGTGTCAGGCGCGAACTTTTCGCTCTGGAGCAACAGACCATTATGACTTGGTTTTCATTCTTTTCATCATCAGTCAGAATCATGTCTCTATGGTCGACGTTCCCCTCTAGCAGGCCGGTTTCGCAGGTGCCGCAAATTCCTTCACAGCAGGCATGATCAACGAAGATGCCGTTTTCCTCTAATACGGTGAGAATGCTTTTATCCGCAGGTACCTGAAAGACTTTCCCTGAACTCTGTATGACAACTTCAAAGCTTTCGTCATCTTCCCTTAGGCCCGTGCTTTCGTCTGCAGCAAAGTGTTCAAACCGAACGGTACTCGCCGGCCAGGCCGTGGTGGCTTCTTTTACAGCATCCATAAGGCCTGTGGGGCCACAGCAATAAATTTGAACACCGGGATCTACCCGGCCAAACAGCGATTGGGTTTTCAACGGTCCGTGGGTATCATCGAAAGATAGTATTACGTGGCTGGAAAGTTCACCGGACTTCAACTCATCCATAAAGGCAGCACGGTTTTCGTTCCGGCAGGCGTAAAACAGCTGAAAGGGTTTTCCGAGAGCCTTTAGGCGTCTGGCCATGGACAGGATTGGGGTGATGCCAATGCCCCCGCCGATGAGCTTGTATCTTTGCGCACTTTCATCGAGTTCGAAATGATTTCGAGGGATAGAAATTTCGATCTCATCGCCGACTTGAAGATTATCGTAGAGGTGCTTTGAGCCCCCGCGACCTTCTTCTTCTTTCTGGATGCCAACAACATAACGTAAGCGTTCATCTTGGGAGTTTGATAGTGAGTACTGTCGGACCAGTCCGTTCTCAAGAAAAACATCAATGTGTGATCCTGCTGTAAAGGACGGCAACGCTTCCCCATCTGGGCTGACAAGCTCAAAGGTTCGAATGTTGAGAGCCTGATCCTTGATAGCATTGATAAGGACAGTAATCCTTTGGGTCATTATTTCGGCTTTCCTGAGTGGTTATCTTTTATTGTCTTACAGTTACTCTTACCGTTTTTATTTTCAATTGCTATCCAATACCCGCCAAAAAACTGGATATCTATTAAATTGGTGCTTTGGGTGAAAGAGTGCAACGCCTCGTCCTTCATGGATCAGGTGGAGGCATGGTTAAGTGTTTGTTTATAGAAAGATAAAAATACCCACCCTGTAACAACTAAAGTGTTTCTGGCCTTTTTTCGCCTGTTGCTTGTGTTAATGTGGCTAAATGGTTTCAAAAACAAAACGCTGGCAAAAAATAATGAGAGCCGTTTCAGGATTAGGGGTTCTTCTGATCCTTACAAGTGGCTCTTTGGTTTACTATCGGGTTCCCGTTGCTCAGTACCTAATTGATCATGCGGCTCTGCAGGCAAAAATTCCAAACTTCCAAATCAGGGTTTCTGAAATATCACTAGATGAAATAATTGTAGAAGAGCTTGTAGCCGGCACTGCAGAAGAATTTTCATCGGATAAAGTGCAACTGAATTTTGACATCATTGATTTGTGGCAGGGCGGAATTTTAGAGGTCAATATTGATGGGTTGGTGTTGGCGCTGGATGTTACTGGGGCTAAACCTTTGTTGGGTTCGCTTGATGTTCTGTTTGGTGAAGGAGGGGGAGATGCAACGGGACCGATGCCTACTTTACCTTTTCAGCCCGAACTCCATTTAACGAATAGCGCCCTGAACATAATGGCTGAACCTGGGGTAATCCATCTCCCTTTGGCCGCTGAAGTTATCGGGTCTTCCGAGGATAACCTCCAAGGTTGGGTGAGTTTCGATGGCGGAACATTGGGCGAGCGCGAACCGGAAGAATTTTACCTAGGATTGATTTTTTCACCATCAGATTTGCAATTCGATTGGGATATCGATTGGATGGAAATCGGAATAAAAGGTGGTGGTTCTGCATCCTTCTTTTTAGATGATCCCGGACTGAGCTGGAATGTCTATGGGGATGTGGCGGGTAATTTACCTGTTGGGTTTATTAGAAACTCTGTTCCTGAAATCAAAAATGTTAGCGGAGAAATCAAACTAGACGGTACCGGTTCGATAAAGGTTTCTGGCCCGATGCCTGACAGATGGCGCACGGCCATTGGCCCTATCCTCAAGGGGTTGAAAACTGCGACAGTGAATTTGTCTGTAGAAACGCAGACAAAAATTGGCTTGGCTGGAGGCATGTTGATTGAGGGTGATGTCCCCCTAAAAATTCAACAACATGGAAAAGAAACACTCCTCAAATTAACTAGAAATGCGACCTATTCAGTGGTTAACCTGGGATCTGACAGGTCTCTTCTTCCCGAAATAGGTAATTTACTTGGGGAGGAGGTTACGGGTGAATTATTGAAAGATGGGACGGATTTTTCTTTATCTCTGGATGGGGAACGACCTTATTCTGGTAAATTGAGTGGAAAGGTCAAAGGGCAAACCGAGGCGGACCTGGAATATGTGGGAGAGGCATCTGGCAATCTGGCAGAAGACTTTACTGCAATAGAAAAAATCCAGGGAAAGCTATCCCTTCTTGCAAAGAATGTAGTCTTGCCAGAAATCAAAGTTAGTAAAGCACGTATCAGCGCGAGCACATCTCACGAAGCTAACGAGGGGTGGGAAGGTGACTGGAGCACAAACCTTGAAGGTGCAGAATTTCCAAGTCTCATTGCGAGGGGCAAGGGGCATTTGAAGGTGTCTGATGCTACATTGGGCGCGAACTATCATCTTATTGAAAATACGTTGGCGTTGGATAAGGGGCATGGGAGCATTATAATTTCTTCGCTGCGTATCCCGAAAAAAATAAAGACATCAAATGCCGTTGCTATTGATGTTAAAGGCTTTGAGAGTTCGCTTAATTTATCTTCGTCTCATGATAGCAGTCCCGTCTTGCAAAATGTTACTGCGAGAGCTGAAGTTAAGGCTCTCAAGGGCGAGCTTGTCGCAGAAGATCAAACTATTTCGCTCTCTACAATTGGAGTAATCATAACCGGTGAAGTTGATGGAAACTGGAGGTTGAAATCAACAATTGAGGCACTTCTCCGCTTTGTTGAGTAGATTTAGGATTTCAAATAGAGCATAGATTGATTATCTGGAATGGATGATTGTCTAATTTTGAGTTTGAAGTATTCGGTATCCTTGATGCCTCTGGCTCGCTTACGGATCATTCCTATACTGACATTACCAGCCTCTATCCTGGCGCTTGTGAGCTTGTGTTTGGCGTAGTTGCAGATGCCCACACAATGTTTCCGTAGGGATTTCGCGAACTTTTTTAGATAGAGCATCTGTGACTGATCTGCTATCAGGCACCAACGTTCCAGTTGCTCCGCCATCGCCTCAAATGAAGCGGCACTCCACAGCAGCTGAAGCTGTTCTTTCAAGACGTAAAGTGCATTCAGGTTGCTATTGCTCTCCAGCAACCTTTGCAGCTTGTCACTTTGTTTTTCACTCAACTTATCCGCATTTTTGAGCAACAGATAATGCGTCCCTTTCATCAACTCTTTACCACTTGGATCGGCCTTTCTGAACTCAAGTCGACGCTGATTATGGATAGCTTTGCTGTAGTTTTTCATGACGTGGAAACGGTCAAATACTATGTCGGCCAACGGCAAGGACTCTCTGACAGCCTTTTGGTAGGCAGGCCCCATATCCATCGCTACGGCCTTTATTTTGCAGGCTGTATCTGGTTGCAGTTGTTTCAAAAACCTTGAAAAAACCTCGGCAGTTCGGCCTGCTTCAACCCAGATCAGATGACCGCCAACCATATCGTAGACCACCGTCATGTAGTCATGACCTTTCGCCCGGGCAACTTCATCTACACCAATATATTCCAAGCCAGTTAGCTCTGCAGGATCAAGCGTAGGGAGAGTTTCAATAAGGTATGCCCTGTCGATATTCTTGACCGTTTCCCATCGTATATCCAAATGTCTGGAAACCGCTTGAATAGACATATGCCGACATAATCCACTGATCAGTCGGCAAAATCGGTGAGTGAAACGGCACCCTTTATCAACAAAATCACACCCCTCAATGCGGCGTTCGCCCTTGTTAATATAAACCTGCGCCAGCTCAATCTCGACCACACAAGGATACCCAAAAAGGGGGATGTCGTTTACTTGTCGGCGGACATGCTGGTTGATGCTTCCCTTCTGGCCTGTAGCAGGGTCTATAGCCCTCCTACGCGCGTCTCGGCTGCAGTGAATGACAATCTTAACACCGCCGTCATCCAGTTTAATTTCATTTACACGTTGCCCTTTGAGGCCTAAAATATGCTGCGAGATGTTGATTGTCATATACCTGCTCTATGTAAAGTTATCAGAAACCATACATATCAACAGGTTACTTGGCGGTCGGCATCTTTTTCTACTCAACAAAGCGGAGAAGAGCCAATTTTGTCTCTAGAGAGGCTTGTGAAAAGCTCATGGCTCAAGCTGGATCGATTGTTGAAGCCTTTGATCCCAATGAATTCAGGGCTGTGTTTTCGACTACGAATAAAAGCCACGAAGGTAACAACTACTTCGAGCAATCAGGAGACAAGATCCGCTGTTTCTTTGAAGAAGGTGCTTTTGATGATCAAGGCAACCTAAAGCAAGAGAAAGCTTTGTCGATCAATAAAATTGGTCACGCTCAACATGACCTTGATCCTGTCTTTTCCGAGTTCTCTCGCAATCCTGACCTCGCCCAAGTCGCTAAAGACCTTGGCATGGTCCAGCCCCTTCTCAGCCAATCCATGTATATCTTTAAGCAACCGCGTATCGGCGGAGAGGTCATCTGCCATCAGGACAGCACATTTCTCTATACCGAGCCACATTCCTGCATTGGCATGTGGTTTGCCATGGAAGATGCGACCCTGGAAAACGGATGTATGTGGGGCTTACCCGGGCATCACAAAGCGCCTTTGAAAAAGCGCCACTACCGCAATGAAGCCGGAAAGCTGATCACAGAAAAGCTTGATGACAGTCCATGGCCGGAAGAGGACCGTGTACCGCTCGAGGTCAAACAGGGATCATTGATCGTGCTACATGGTCAACTGCCCCACCTCAGCGGCCCCAATACATCTGATAAATCCCGACAGGCATATACTCTTCATCTGATCGACGGCGCCTGCGATTATCCTGATAACAATTGGTTATCCCGCAGCCCGGGTATGCCCTTTAGAGGTTTTGAGACCGACGATGCGTCCTGATTACAATCGGGTTCTTGAGAACCTTATGCTTTCATCCGTTCTTTCTGAGCATGAGTTCCATATCATTGGCACACCTCCTCTAGAGATAGATGTGGAAACCAGTGATATCGATATTGCCTGTTTTGTAGACGATCCGGATGAGCTGACCAAATTTTTACGGAAACACTATGGTCACCTTGGGAACTACATTGAGAAAGGTAAGGTCTCGGTACCTTACAAAACCCAGATCATTTCTTTTGAAGTAGAGGGCTGGCAGGTAGAGTTTTTCGTTAGCAACCAACCCTTGGAGCAACAAAATGGCGTGCGGCACTTTCTCATAGAAAAGCGGTTGCTTGAACTCTTTGGCCCTTCTTTCAAACAATCCGTTATCGCGCTGAAAAAACAAGGCATCAAAACTGAGCCCGCTTTTGCAAAACTCCTCGGAATAGTGGGGGATCCCTATATCAACCTACTGAAGTTAGAAGAGTTTTCAGATAACCAACTCTGTTATATTTACCTTTCTCCAGAAAAGTAATTCAAAGGTAGCTGTTGTCGGGAACGGCCGAGCAACGCTATGATCCCGTGAAAATATTTCAAATCTAACCAGCTTTGCGTGTTGTTAAAGCCTTGGTTTGAGGGGGTCTGTTGGAAGAAGTTCTGTTGGTATTACTCGGTCTTGCCGTCATTTTCGGGGGTCCGATCCTCGCCTGCGTTGCGCTTGTAAAAATTGGGAGCCTGCGTAGAGAAGTTGCCTCCCTTAAACGATCTTTAGGCAATTTGGAACAGCCCAAAGTTGAGCCAGCGACAAGCCAACCTCAGCAAAACAAACAACCCATCAAAACAGAAACTCCCCAACCAGAACCCGTCGTCGACGAAACTCTGGTTTCATCGGAGTCACCTCAGAAACCTTCTGATCCGGAAACAGAAGAAACACCAGACTCCCAACCAGAAGATCAAACTGACCAGCCTATCCTCGATGATGTCGCTGCTTCCGTGATCCCAGAGAAAAATATCGAGGGCAAGAGTAAAGAAAGCCCCTGGAAATCCTTTGAAGAAGCCTTTACCCGGCAATGGCTGGTTTGGCTTGGCAGTCTAACCGTGATGATTGGTGGTGTATTCCTGATCAAATACTCGATCGAAAATGATCTGCTTTCCCCAGGCTTTAGAATTACCATGGGTGTGCTTTTTGGCATCGGCCTGATGGTTGGCGGCGAATGGTTCCGTCGAAGACCAATTGAACAGGCAATCGCTGCGCTTAAACCCAATCATGTTCCGCCTGCCTTGACGGCAGCAGGCCTTGCCATCACCTATGGCAGTATCTATTCCGCCTATGGCCTCTATGACCTGATCCCGCCTCTGCTGGCGTTTATCCTGCTAACCGTTGTCGCCATCGCCGGATTGGGCCTCTCACTACTTCAGGGGCCTTTAATCGCGGCTATGGGCATGGCAGGGGCTTTTGTCATCCCTCTGCTGGTCAGTACCGGCAATTCATCCGCCTGGACACTCTTTAGCTACCTGACCTTCATCACCGCTTCTGCCTTGGCCGTGGTTCGATATCAAAACTGGTGGTGGTTGGGCTGGATGTCGCTTGCTGGTTCATTGTTCTGGCAGCTGGCCTGGTTTAGCGCGATGTGGGAAAGCTCAGACGTCTATCCCCTGGCTTTACACCAAATACTAATTATCGGGCTCTTTATCGCACCGCGTTACGAACAGTTTCTGGTCTCGACCGACGGCCTCAAGCACCCCTTGCATTTATCAGGCACACTATCGCCTGAAAAGATCGTGGGGTTAAGTGCTATTCTTGGCGTCCTTGTTCTCCAGCTGATCTTGTTGTCATTTGATGGCTTCTCAACACCTTCCCTGGTCTTCTTCTTCCTGATCGCAGGGGGCATCGGTTATGGCGCCTTTAAACTGAACCATTGCGAGGCCCTATTGGTGCCACTGGCTTTGGTCGCACTTTATATCGTAGCCCGCTACCCCTTCCCCGGATCAATTGAGCTCCCCGAAACCTTTTATGTCTCGGGCATAGAAGCGGGAACCTTGGTTAACCCGATTATTCCACCAGAGCTGAATTTCTATCTCTTGCTCTCCGCTTTCATCGCTATCATTGCTGCCGGGGTTGGCTTTAAAGGCCTAGGAAAAACCAAAACGCCGGCTTATTTAGCCGCTCTATCGGTTATCGTCCCTCTAACGGCATTCCTATTTACCTATTTAAGGGTCACCGCCATCGGGTCCGATCTCGGTTGGTCGTTTTTCTCTCTTGTCCTCGCAGGGCTTGCCTTTATGGCCGCAAAAACCGTCCTGCCTAAACGTAGCTATCCAGGGATGGAGGCTGCCCTTGGAGTCTATGCCCTCGCAGTACTCGCAGCCATTGGCATGGCCTTTGCGATCGCCTTTGAAAAAAGTGGCCTGACCATTGCTCTCGCCCTTCTCTTACCTTCTGCCGGTTGGGTGGCTTCGCAAATCCGTATTCCTTTTATCCGACAGAGTGCCCTGGTTATCGCCGTTATCGTTGGAATCAGGCTGCTTGCGCTCAATCACTTTGACCCCTTAACGCCGCAGACAGAGGTCGATGCTCTCTGGTTGCTTTATAGCTTTGGCATTCCCGCGATCGCCTTTGCCATCGCCGCGCGCTATTTTGTGCGGGAAAAGGACGATCAACTGATTACGATTTTGGAATCGGGTGCACTGGCGATCAGCGTCGCGTTGGTGAGCCTGGAAATCAGGTATCTGGTGAACGATAATAATCTCTATGCCACACATTACGGCCTGCTGGAACAAAGTCTCCAGTCCCTTTCCTGGCTGATTACCGGAACATTCCTCTATTACCGCAACCGGGTGACCCCGCGTTTCTTTAGCAATTGGGGATCAAAAATCCTTTTGAGTGTCGCTGTGCTACAGGTTCTGTTGGTGCAATCTCTGACCAGCAACCCTGCTTTCACCAACGAGTTTGTTGGCAACTGGCCCCTGTTTAATTTGTTATCCCTGGCATATTTACTGCCGGGTTTAATCGCCGTTCTGATCTACCGCGAAGCACGGAACCAAAAGCACTTATTCCTGTTGCCTTGGCTCGGAGGGATAGCCCTTGTCTTGGTCTTCCTGGACATCACGCTCGAAGTCCGCAGAGCTTTTCATCCGGAAGCCATGGCATCAGGCGATATTCTCAATGCTGAGGGTTACAGCTATTCCGCAGCCTGGCTGATCTATGCAGGGCTCTTACTCGCCGTTGGGATTTTCCGGGACATCTCCAAGGTTCGACATGCCTCTCTCGCGCTCGTACTTTTGGTCACGACCAAAGTCTTCCTGTGGGATATGGCCGCGCTAAGCGGACTTTACCGTGTGGCTTCCTTTATCGGCCTTGGCCTCTGCCTGATCGGGGTCGGCTTTCTTTACCAGCGCTTCGTCTACCCCATTGGGACCAAGCCGGAAGATAAACCTGAAGCGCCAAAACTATAAACCAAGTCTTCTTTAAACATGCAAAAAGGGCTGCCCAAGAGCAGCCCTTTTTTTTATTCTTGGTTCGTCTTAATAAGACTTAACCGATAACTTCTTTCGTACGTGCGTGACGTTTGCGCTCATGTGAAACGAGGTAACGTTTACGTAGACGAATGGATTTAGGGGTTACTTCAACCAGCTCATCATCTTGAATATAAGCAAGAGACTGTTCCAGTGAACGAATACGTGGTGGCGTAAGCTTGATCGCATCATCCTTACCAGAAGCACGAACGTTTGTAAGCTGCTTGGCTTTTAGCGGGTTGATTTCGAGATCGTTGCTACGGGTATGTTCACCAACGACCATGCCTTCGTAAAGTGCATCGCCAGGGTTAACGAACATCAGGCCACGATCTTCAAGGTTCCACAAAGCATAGGCAGAAGCAGCGCCGGTACCGTTAGAGATCAGAACGCCCTGACGACGTCCCTGAATGGCTCCACGGTATGGACCAAAGCTATGGAACAGACGGTTCATGATGCCGGTACCACGTGTATCCGTTAGGAACTCACCGTGATAACCGATCAAGCCACGGGACGGGGCAAGGAAGGTAATACGTGTCTTACCTGCACCAGATGGACGCATGTCAGTGAGCTCACCCTTACGTTCGGCCATTTTTTCGACCACAACGCCTGAATGCTCTTCATCAACGTCAATAACGACTTCTTCAAGCGGTTCCATGGTAACGCCGGATTCATCTTTGTGCATAAGAACACGTGGACGAGAAATGGAGAGTTCAAAACCTTCACGGCGCATGTTTTCAATCAAAACACCAAGTTGAAGTTCGCCACGACCAGCAACTTCGAAACCATCTTTCGATTCACTTTCCGTAACACGGATCGCAACGTTGCCTTCTACTTCACGGGCAAGACGATCCCTGATCATACGGCTGGTAACTTTGTCGCCTTCGCGACCAGCTAGCGGAGAATCGTTAACAGCAAAAGTCATCGCCAGTGTTGGCGGATCAATTGGCTGCGCTTCAATACCGTGCTCAACAACAGGATCACAGATTGTATCTGCAACAGTTGCATCAGGAATACCGGCAATCGCTACGATATCACCCGCACGTGCCACTTCAACTGGAACACGTTTTAGACCATCAAAAGCCAACAACTTGGACAAACGACAATTAGGAATTGTTTTACCATCAGCAGTGATAACTTTCACTGGCATGTTAACTTTAGCAACACCAGAGTGGATACGACCGGTCAGGATACGACCAAGGAAACTGTCCGCTTCAAGCGTTGTCGCCAACATAGAAAAAGGTGCATCAACTTCTTCAGTCGGAGCAGGAAGAACATCAATCATCAACTGGAAGAGTGATTCCATGTTCTCTTTTGGATCTTCAAGATTAGTGATCGCCCAACCTTGTTTTGCAGAAGCATAAAGAACCGGGAAATCGAGCTGGTCTTCAGTTGCATCGAGGTTCACAAGCATATCAAAAACCTGATCGACAACCCAATCAGGACGCGCATCAGCTTTGTCTGCTTTGTTGATAACAACAATTGGCTTCAGGCCACAGGCAAGAGCTTTGGATGTCACAAACTTGGTTTGCGGCATTGGACCTTCTGCGGCATCAACCAACAGAACAACACCATCAACCATGGAAAGAATACGCTCAACTTCACCACCGAAATCGGCGTGACCTGGTGTATCAACGATATTGATCCGTGTGTCTTTCCAGGTAACAGAAGTACACTTGGCAAGAATCGTGATACCACGTTCCTTTTCAAGATCGTTGCTGTCCATCGCACGTTCATTGACCTTTTGGTGCTCGCTAAAAGTACCAGATTGTTTTAGTAGCTCGTCCACCAAAGTGGTTTTACCGTGATCGACGTGCGCGATAATCGCCACGTTGCGAAGCGCTGTGCTCATTGCCTTATTCTCTCATGTATTTAAAGAGGGGCTACTGCGCCCCGCATTATCCTTCAGTCATCCAGAAACCAGCCCCTTACGGCCCAGTCCTGGTCGCTACACATGTAACACCTAATCTACATAACCTATAAGGTCTGTAGCGCAGTCGTGTGACAGTGCGATGACCTACTTAAGTTTTTCCTCTACCAGTTCCGCCAGAGAAGTTTCTGGGCGGGCACCAAAGTGGGAAATTACTTCGGCGGCGGCTATTGAACCGATCCGGCCACTGTCATAAAGACTGTAACCGTTCGTGTATCCGTAAAGAAATCCTGCTGCATATAGGTCGCCTGCACCCGTTGTGTCAACCACCTGTTCCACAGGAACAGCGTCAATAACGTGAACTTCGTCACCAGAACAGACTACAGAACCCTTTTCACTACGGGTAATTGCTGTGACAGAACAACAAGCTCTGACCTGTTGTAGCGCCTCATCAAAGTTATCAACTTCGAAAAGCGCCATAGCCTCTTCTTCATTCGCAAAGAGGATATCTACGTAATTTTTAACCAGATCCAAGAAAGATTCGCGATGGCGACCAACACAAAAGGAATCTGAGAGTGTCAAAGACACCTGACGTCCAGCGGCTTGTGCCGTTTTGGAAGCGTGGATGAAAGCCTTCTTGGCTTCTTCCGGATCCCAAAGATAACCTTCCATATAGGTTACCTTTGCCGAACGAATCATCTCTTCGTCAATATCATCGACCGTCAGGTTAACACATGCGCCGAGATAAGTATTCATAGAACGTTGTGCATCTGGCGTTACAAAAATCAAACAACGGGCCGTAGAAGGGCCTTCTGTCGCTGCTGAAGTATTGAACTCGACACCTTCTGCGCGGATATCGTGGCGGAAAACTTCGCCAAACTGATCATCGCGTACTTTACCGAAGTAACCACCCTTACCGCCCAAAGACGCGATACCGGCCATGGTATTACCAGCAGAGCCACCAGAACGCTGAATAGCTGGGCCCATCACTTCATAAAGAGCATCCGCGCGTTCTTGATCAATCAGGTTCATTGCGCCTTTGATAATGTCCTGTTGTACAAGCATCGCATCATCAGCTGTGGCAACGATATCGACAATTGCATTACCAATGCCGACTACATCAAGTTTCGCGTTTTCGCTCATTTAAGAATTCCGTTTTAAGGCACCCGTTTTACAGTCCGGGGTAGATTACGTTCGGATTACAATTTGCGCGGAGTATAGCCACTTCCATTTTTCGGGCAAGCACAAAGCCGCAACTCTCCTATGCACAGGGAACAGTTCTAAATGTTGGGGCCTTTTCAGCAAAAAGAATATTATAAAATATAAATCCCCTTGCCGGATGAAGAATTTCAGATCACAGTCACTTCAAAAGAGCCGATATGCTGCTCAACTCATTAAAATTTATACTCTTAAACACCAATTCCGGGGGTTATCCGTCGATGAGCGGCTCTCTTACCAGTGAAGAAAAAAAATCTGTGTCTTCTTCCCACTCTCAGACACTCAATTCCGAGGGATCCATTGCTGACACCACCAGACAGGGCATCCTGTTGGCTATCATTGCAATGGCTGCCTTTTCTTCGGGAGATGCCGTGGTTAAACACGTGGCCCAAACCTATCCCCTGCCTCAACTGTTATGGGTACGATATTTAATTTTATCGGTCTTTGTCATTGGAATGGCGATTTACCGTGAAGGTCCGGGGGGTGTTATCAGAATTTCACGCTCCAATAACCTGAAACTCCAGATCTTTCGCTCCATCTTTCTGGTGGGGGAAGCTTTTCTCTTCACTCTTAGCTTCAAATTACTACCCATCGCCGATGTCCACGCCATTGTTGCCGTCGCGCCGATATTCGTAACGGCCCTATCAGCCCTATGGCTCAAAGAACAGGTCGGGCTCCGCCGTTGGTCCGCCGTGTTAGTTGGTTTCGCAGGTGTAATGATTATACTGCGCCCTGGTTTTGAAGGCTTTAATCAGCTCTTTTTACTTCCCTTGGTAGCCGCAGCAGCCTTTGCCTTTTACCAAATCCTGCTCAGAATAAGCAGCCGATATGACGATGGGCAGGTATCCCAGTTTTATACCGGGATCGTTCCGCTTATCTTTGTTACGTTCTTAGTCCCCTTTTTCTGGGTTCAACCAGATTTTAACGGCTGGATTGCTCTCATCGCCGGCGGGATTTTCATTAGTCTCGGCCACCTGTTTCTGATCTTTGCCTTCCAGTACGCCACACCGTCAGCCGTTCAGCCATTTAATTACACCCTTTTGGTCTGGGCGACTTTGTTTGGTTGGTTATTTTACAACGAACTACCGGATTCCTGGACCATATTTGGCGCCCTGATCGTTGTCGCCAGTGGCCTCTACACCCTTTACCGTGAACGAAAACGGGTCGGGCAGGGATAGTACTCCACGCTATGAACATAAAAGAGGGGCTTTACGCCCCTCTTTTATACATCTCAATAAATATTCGCGATTACTTCAGGCCGCTTTTATTTCAGGCCCAACACATCTCGCATGTCATAAAAGCCGTTTGGTTTACCCTCTAACCAATTGGCTGCTTTAACGGCGCCACGAGCGAACACTTCGCGGTTTGTTGCCTTGTGCCCGAGTTCGATCCGCTCACCCTCTGCGGCAAAAATCACAGAGTGATCACCGACGACATCCCCACCCCGGAGTGTGGCAAAGCCGATATCACCCCGTTTACGCGCACCAATAATACCATCACGGACTTTATCTGCCACTTTATCCAGGTCCACGCCACGGCCGCTTGCTGCCGCCTCACCTAGCGCCAGCGCGGTTCCAGAGGGCGAATCAACCTTGTGACGATGGTGCATTTCAACCACTTCGATATCATAGTCTTCATCAAGAGAGCTTGCGACTTGCTCAACAATGGACATCAAGAGGTTCACACCCAAGCTCATATTACGGGCAAAGACGATTGACGTATTCGCACCAGCAGCTTCCAGCTCGGCGACTTGCTCGTTTGTCATCCCTGTTGTTCCAACAACCAGGGAGCAACCGGTTTCAGCAGCAAGCTTAGCGTGATTGAGCGTCGCAGTAGGAACCGAGAAATCGATCACAACATCACAGGATTGGAACAAGGCCGTAGGGTCTTCACCGACAACAACACCGAGGGTTCCAATGCCAGCCAGTTCACCTAAATCCTTATCGAGATTTGGGCTGCCCGGCAGTTCAGTTCCACCAGCAACGACACAACCATCAGTCCGCCCGATAACTTCTGTTAGCATACGCCCCATACGTCCTGCGCAACCAACAATCCCGATTTTGTTACTCATATCCAAATATCCCGTAAAGAAACTCGGTCATATAGACCGTTATTATTGCCCAAAGCATTAGCAGTTAAGTCGTAATGAACCAAGCTGTCAGACAAACAAATCTGATAAACATCAATAAACGGGTCTCTAACGGTCAGAAAGAGCGACACGAAGAGCAACCCCAACCATTGCCATGGAGGCCAGTGCTCTAAAAGATTTGGCAACTCGTCCCGCCCCTGAGAACAAGAACTTCATCTTCTCTGAAAACAAAACAACCAAACTGATAATAAAGCCTGCATTCACGATGTGTATTGCACCATATATCATGATCTGTTGTTCAAAATTCCCTGCTTCAGGGCGAACAAACTGGGGCAAAAAAGAGATCATAAAAATAATGACCTTTGGGTTGGTAATGTTGATGAGCGCAGATTGAAATACAATTTTCAAAGCAGAATTGGACTTCACCAAGCGATCATCATTAACCCTCAGGTCAGATTTCCCGGTCAGGATTTTCCAGGCAAGGAAGCAAAGATATCCCGCACCTAACCAACGTAAGACTTCATAGGCCACTGCAGACTGCTGTATCAGCAAAGACAGGCCGACGAGTGCCGCCACCAAATGCACAAGGAGACCGAGCCCATTACCGATCGGGATCCATAAAGATTTTTTCCACCCATCCGAAATATTAATCGTAAGGGTATAAAGCCAGGTTGGCCCAGGAGTTGCCGCAAGAAGAGTGCTTGCGACCCAATAGGCCAAAAGATATTCTATGGGTGGAAGTGACATTGAAAGTCTCGTAATGGAATAACCTGAAAGCAGGTTAACAGAACAAACGGCTGATTCCAGTAGAGATAGACAATATAAATAAAAAAGGCCTGCAGGATCATTACAATCCAACCAGGCCTTTCTATATTCAATCAGGATATGTTCCGTAAGGTCCTATAATCCCTGAAATTTATTACTCTGTAAGATCTTCCCAGAATTCTTTGACGCGCTTGAAGAATCCAGAGCTAAGCGGTGAATTGTTTTCTGCTTCGCTCTCAAATTCCTGCAACAGTTCTTTCT
Organism: Kiloniella sp.; assembly: GCF_965205715.1. Classification (GTDB taxonomy): domain Bacteria; phylum Pseudomonadota; class Alphaproteobacteria; order Kiloniellales; family Kiloniellaceae; genus Kiloniella. The sequence continues at coordinate 79,416 of NZ_CBDBHW010000012.1, forward strand.
GGCGTTTGGTCAGATTAACAGGTGTTTCAACGGTGACTTCAACATACATATCACCACGTGAGCCTGAGCGTAAGACCGACATACCCTTGTTGCGCAAACGGAACTGTTGACGACTTTGAGTGCCATCAGGGATGGTCACTTTGGCACGTCCGCCATCGATAGTTGGGACTTCAACTCTACCACCCAAGGCCGATTTGGTCATTGAAATTGGAACACGACAATAGATGTCAGCACCATCGCGTTGGAAAATCCGATGCGGTTCAATCGCCAGGAATATATAGAGATCCCCAGGTGTTCCGCCCTGATTTCCAAGTTCACCTTCTCCCGCTAAACGGATTCGGTTGCCCTCTTCCACACCTGCGGGGATATTAACCTGTAAGGTTTTTTCCTGCTCTACACGGCCTGAGCCATGGCAGTTGCCACAAGGGTTTTCGATAACCTTACCGACGCCCTGACAGCTGTGACATGTACGTTCAACAGTAAAGAAGCCCTGCTGCATACGCACACGGCCGTTCCCCTTACAAGTTCCGCATGTTACCGGAGATGATCCCTTAGCTGCACCACTTCCATCACAGGAATCACAGGAAACAGCACTTGGAATTTTGAATTCCGCCTGCTTGCCCTTGAAAGCATCTTCGAGTGATATTTCCATGTTATAACGGAGATCGCCGCCACGTTGAGCGCCACCTGCATGACGACCACCGCCGCCAAAACCGCCAAACATTTCTTCAAAAATATCAGCAAATCCGCCGCCACCGAAGCCGCCACCGCCGCCACCAGCACCAGGACCACCATTTTCAAAGGCAGCATGGCCATAGTTATCATAGGCTGCGCGCTGTTGCTCGTCTTTGAGCACACCATAAGCTTCGTTCAATTCTTTGAACTTGTGCTCAGCCTCAGCATTATCCGGGTTGCGGTCCGGATGATATTTCATGGCTAATTTACGATAGGAAGCTTTCAACTCTTTGGCATCTGCCGAGCGTGAAACGCCTAATATCTCGTAGAAATCCCTTTTGGACATCAGTACGATTTTCCCTCAATAAGAAGGTGAAAAGGGGCTGGCTTGCGCCAACCCCTTCAAATCCAAAACCGCCTTAAGCGCTTTTGCTGTTCTTGTCGTCGTCAACTTCTTCGAAGTCAGCATCAACAACACCGTCATCTGCTTCTGATTCTGGAGCACCTTCAGCTTCTGGGCCGCCTTCAGCGCCAGCTTGATCAGCATAAAGAGCTTCGCCCAGTTTCATAGATGCTTGGCCAAGAGCTTCGGTTTTGGCTTTGATGTCTTCAGCATCATCACCTTCCAAAGCAGTCTTCAGTTCAGCAATCGCAGCTTCAATACCAGCTTTCTCTTCGTCAGAGATTTTATCCCCGACTTCGCTAAGAGTTTTTTCAGTCTGATGCACCAGACCTTCAGCTTGGTTTTTGACTTCAACAGCTTCGCGTTTTGCTTTGTCTTCTTCAGCATTCGCTTCCGCATCTTGAACCATCTGTTCGATATCAGCATCGCTGAGACCACCAGAAGCTTCGATACGAACAGACTGTTCTTTACCAGTTGCTTTATCTTTGGCACCCACGTTCACGATACCATTGGCATCAATGTCAAAGGTAACTTCGATCTGCGGAACACCACGTGGTGCGCTTGGAATACCTTCGAGGTTGAACTGACCAAGAATTTTGTTGTCTGCAGCCATTTCACGCTCACCTTGGAATACGCGAATAGTCACTGCGCTCTGACTATCTTCGGCAGTCGAGAAAGTCTGGCTTTTCTTGGTTGGGATCGTTGTATTACGATCGATCAGCTTGGTCATTACACCACCTAGTGTCTCAATACCGAGAGACAGTGGCGTAACGTCAAGAAGAAGAACGTCTTTAACTTCACCCTGAAGAACACCCGCCTGAATAGCAGCACCAGTTGCCACAACTTCATCAGGGTTCACACCACGGTGTGGTTCTTTACCAAAGAAGTTTTTAACAGTGTCGTGTACTTTAGGCATACGGATCATACCGCCGACCATGATGATCTCATCGATCTCGGCAGCATTAACACCCGCATCTTTCAGAGCCGCTTTAACAGGGCCCATTGTGCGCTGAATGAGGTCATCTACAAGAGCTTCCAGTTTCGCACGGGTAAGCTTGACGTTAAGGTGCTTAGGACCTGTCGCATCAGCCGTGATGAAAGGAAGATTAACTTCTGTTTGTGTAGAAGAAGAAAGTTCAATTTTGGCTTTTTCAGCAGCTTCTTTCAAACGTTGAAGCGCGAGAGTATCAGAACGCAGGTCAATGCCCTGTTCTTTTTTGAACTCATCAGCCAAATAATCAATGATACGGCTATCGAAATCTTCACCACCAAGGAAAGTATCCCCGTTGGTAGATTTCACTTCAAATACACCGTCGCCGATTTCAAGAACGGAAACATCAAAAGTACCACCACCAAGGTCATAAACCACAACAGTACCGGAACCTTTTTTCTCCATACCATAAGCAAGCGCTGCAGCTGTCGGCTCGTTGATAATACGAAGAACTTCAAGACCAGCGATTTTACCGGCATCTTTTGTTGCCTGACGCTGTGAATCGTTGAAGTAAGCAGGAACAGTAATAACTGCTTTAGTAACGGGCTCGCCAAGATAGCTCTCAGCGGTCTCTTTCATTTTCTGCAAAATAAAAGCAGAAATCTGGGATGGGCTGTATTTTTCGCCATGAGCTTCAACCCATGCATCGCCGTTATCAGCTTTGACGATTTTGTATGGAACCAGGTCCATATCTTTTTTCGTCAGCGGATCTTCAAAACGGCGGCCAATGAGGCGCTTGATAGCGAAGAGTGTGTCTGTTGGGTTAGTTACAGACTGGCGTTTAGCTGGAAGGCCTACAAGGCGTTCTTCAGCAGTAAAGCCAACCATGGAAGGTGTCGTACGCGCACCTTCAGCATTTTCAACAACGCGGACGTCTTTTCCGTCCATAATAGCGATACAGGAGTTTGTGGTCCCTAGATCAATACCAATAACTTTGCTCATGTCTTTCCTCACACTTAATTTAGCAAACCGATTTGGCAGCCTTGTTGGCAAGCACTGCCGGCTGGTCCCTTTAAGGGATGAAGTCCATTTATTCGGGCTCAGGCACTATATATGCAGCCAGTGCGTGGACTGCAAGAAGCAATATGCTTAAAAAAATAAGGTTTTTAAGAAAATCATCATCACGTTACAAAACAACAGAAATTTGTTATGATGTCTGACCGAAGGGATCAGGCACTTTTGGTTAAAAATGAAAACCCCTTAAGGAAAGTGGCCTGAATGGATCAAAAAGACTCCGATAACACCCCCTCCACACGCTCTCTTTCAATGCGAACCATGATTAAATGGATTGCCATCGGCGATGTATTTTTTGGCGTCGCCGTCATGTTGGTCGGTTATTACAAGTTTGATGCCGGAGTAGTTCAATGGTTCGGATCGATCGTCGCCTTGATAGGGGGATTGCTCTTTGTAACCATACGCCTTCTGGAAAGGCGTGATGCCCGAAAAATAAATTAGCTATTAAAAGATGATTTCAGGATTCAAATACCTACCAGAATACTTGGACAGAGATGAGCAAGAAGCATTACTGGACGAATTACGAGTTAATATCCAGAAAAGCCCCCTCTTCAACCCACAAATGCCAGGTACCGGGAAACCTTTTTCAGTAAAGATGACAAACTTTGGATCTCTTGGCTGGGTTTCGGATAAGGACCAGGGTTATCGTTACCAATCGATTCATCCCATAACAGGGAACCCCTGGTTACCAATTCCAGAAACACTGTTAAAGTTATGGGAAAAGATAACGGGATATCCTGTCCTACCAGAATGTTGCCTGCTGAATTATTATCACAACGAAAAATCAAAAATGGGCCTCCACCGCGATGAAGACGAGGAGGAGATGTTGGCTCCGGTACTCTCTCTATCCCTTGGTGATACAGCTGTGTTTCGGCTAGGGGGATTAACCAGGAAAGGTCCATCCAATTTTATTAAATTGGCGTCAGGCGATATTGTTGTTTTGGGCGGAGAAGCGAGAAAAGCTTACCACGGCGTAGACCGAATACTCCACGGTTCCAGCCAGCTTTTAAAACATGGTGGCAGAATCAATTTGACGATGAGAAGGGTCACAACTCCCTAACGTACAAATAAAAAGAGCTGATACAAATCTGTATCAGCTCTTTATCAAACTCGTCAGCTTTAATAACTACGCTGTCGTATCAACCTTTTCAGATCCAGACACGGGGCCGCCTTTGGCAACACCCACACGTGCTGGACGTAGCAAGCGATCATGAAGGCGGAAACCAGGTTGAATTACCTGAATAATGGTGCCTTCTGGCTGTGATGGGTCTGGAATTTCAAACAAAGCCTCATGACTATGAGGGTCCATTTTTTTACCCAGAGCTTCTACTTCGGTAATATTGTGACGGGCGAAAACTTTCAACATTTCGCGGTTGGTCATCTCAATACCATCGCGCAGATTCTTCAAGTCGTCGTGACCTGCTGCAATTTCTTCCGACACAGATGACAATGCTCTTTGAAGATTATCCATAACACCGATCAGATCCGTCACCAGTTTTTGCGGTGCATATTTAACCGTGTCTTCTCTTTCCCGGCGGGTACGGTTACGGAGGTTTTCCATTTCTGCCATGGTGCGCAAAAGTTTATCTGTCAGCTGTGCATTTTGGGCATCAAGTTCAGCAACTCTTACAGCATCAGAAGGCGTTTCATCTTCTGCAACAACTTCTTCTGGAGCTTCAACTTCAGATGCTTCCTCAGCTACCAGATCGTCAGGAATCTGATCTTCGGCAACAACATTCTCTTCCGGAGATTTCTTTTCCGTTTCGGACATTTTCCGTAAACCCATCTATATATAAAGTTACTATCTTCAAAGCTTCACAAGATTTCAGCCTTGCTTACCCTACCATTCGACCAAGTATCTTGGCGGTATAATCCACCATGGGAATTATCCGTGCGTAATCAATTCTCGTAGGACCAATGACGCCGATCGCACCAACAACTTGCTGTCGAGCATTTTTATACGGTGCCATTACTACAGAACAGCCTGCTTGAGCAAACAATTCATTTTCAGAGCCGATAAAGATTTGTACGCCTTCAGCTGTTTTGGTCATCTCGAGCAATCGAACCAACGATTCACGTTTTTCCAGTGCAGAGAACAGATGGCGTACCCGATCTAAATCTTCAAGGGCATTTATATCTTCAAGGAGCTGAGCCTGCCCTCTAACGATTAAAGCCCCGTGAGAACTACCATTTATATCTTCCGCCCAGGTCGCCAGACCAAGTTCCACCACTTTTTGCGATAACTCATCCAACATAACCTGATGGGCCTTGAGCTCCGTATGAATTTCAACAATAGCCTCTTCCAAGGTTCGGCCAATCAAACGTGCCGATAGAAAATTGGAAGCTTCCACCAAAGCAGAAGGAGGCAACCCCAATGGGATGTTTACGACTCGATTCTCAACTGAGCCTGAAGCCGAAACCATGACCACCAGTGCCCGCCCCGGAGCCAATGATACAAATTCTATATGTTTTAGCGGCTCAGAAAGCTTTGGCGCAACGACGAGGCCTGCACACTGGGACAAACCAGAAAGCATGCCCGTGGTTTCTTCTAGAAGCTGAGGCATCGATTTACCACCAGCAGCACACTGGGCCTTGATCTGGGACCTTTCGTCTTTACTCAGGTTACCATGCTCAAGCAGACCGTTAACATAAAGTCTTAGTCCCACATCTGTGGGGAGTCGGCCTGCGGACGTATGACGTGAAAACAGCAACCCCATATCTTCGAGGTCCGCCATGACGTTACGGATCGTTGCAGGCGATAGGTCCATACCTAGTTTTTTTGAAAGCGTTCTTGATCCAATGGGTTCACCGGTTTCCACATAAGCATCAACAACGAGGCGAAAAATCTCCCGCGATCTATCGTTCATATCAGGCACATCAAATGGCATTAAGGATTTATCGTTCAAATTGACCACTTTGCCTTCACCAATAAGCTCTCATTTAGACGAATGGATTCCATAAACAAAACAACCCTAAACGCCTTTCCCATCAATAAATGTAGTGATGGCCCAAGCGGTGGTCAATGCTATCAGTTCCTAGGTCACAGCATTAAATTCTTGCATGCCGTTTCAATTGGCCTTATCAGGCAACAAATCAGGTATTGAAGACTGATAAGCTAATGCATGGAAGCACGTATTATAAACAAGTGTTATACTACCATGGTTCCTTGAACATTGTGCAAAAGAGCAACACCCGGAGAGAGTTTACGTAATGGCAACTGATTTTATGCCTGCTCTTGTTGAGCCTACCCAAGGTGAGACTGTAACCATTCCTATGGCCAACAATCAGTTAAGCCCCAAGGTATCTTCCTTTTTTACCGAGGCTAATTTTCAAGATCCCCACCTCGTTGTGGATCTTGAACAGGTATCGCTCAATTACCAAAACCTGAATAAAGCCATGCCTCAGGCAGAGATATTTTATGCGGTAAAGGCCAATCCGGAACAACAGATTCTTCAAGAACTTGCCGACCTGGGATCATCCTTTGATGCCGCCAGCCTGAGCGAAATTGAAAGCTGTTTGGCTCTTGGTATCAGTGCAGATCGAATTTCCTTTGGAAACACGATAAAAAAACAACGTGATATTGCTGCTGCCTTTAACAAAGGTATCCGATTTTTTGCTTTTGATAGCGCCGAGGAGCTTCGCAAGTTAGCCGAAAGCGCTCCCGGGTCCCATGTATTTTGCCGCGTGCTCGTTAATTGTGCAGGCGCAGAGTGGCCGCTAAGCAATAAATTTGGCTGCTCCTTGGAAATGGCAGAGCAGTTGATGATAGAGGCTCAGCAATTAGGTCTGATACCAACTGGATTCTCTTTTCATGTCGGCTCTCAGCAGACCCAAATCCATCAGTGGGGTTTGGCATTAAACCAAATAAAGATGCTCTACAGCTCTTTGAAATTAAGAGGAATCCCCCTCACCCACATTAACCTCGGTGGCGGTTTTCCAACTCAATACACGACAGATATCCCAAGCATAGAAGCTTATGGCCAGGGATTAGAGCTCGCCCTAGAGCAACAATTTGGTGAACAAGTTCCAAAAATACTTATCGAACCAGGCCGGTATATTGTTGGTAATGCAGGGATTATCGAAGCCGAAGTGATCTTGGTAGCGCAAAAACAAGCGCAAGATGAACGACGTTGGGTTTACCTGGACATCGGTATATTCTCAGGTCTTGCTGAATGTATGGATGAGGCCATTAAATACCCGATATCCATTGTCGGTAAAGAATCCAACACCGAAGTTGGCTCTGTTATCTTGGCAGGTCCGAGTTGTGACTCAGTTGATGTTCTCTACAAAGATGTTGCCTACCAACTGCCGCTCGATTTAAAAGCCGGCGACAAAATACGCATTCACTCCACAGGGGCCTATACCTCAACCTATTCTTCGGTTGGATTTAATGGTTTCCCACCTCTAAAGTGTGTTTGCATCTAAGCCCCTTAATTGCTGAGAGAGCCCCAGGATTATAGAGAGACCTTCAGGCAGGGTGATAAATACACCTGCTGAACTCCCAATCTATTTCAGGGGCAATTTCTGGAACTATTTCGGGCGAATAGAGTAACTGCATCTTCGCCCCCCTTCTAGCAGGTATTCTACCCTTTCGACGATAACATCTGTTCCAAGAACCGTTTGGAATACGGTTAGTTCTGCACGGCAAAATCCTTGGCATGCCATGGCTGCTGTACAGATCGGGCAGTGATTTTCGATAAACAAAAAGCCACCGTTTCCATCCTCCTCAGCTTCGGCCATATATCCTTCTTGTTCCCGTAATTCGACAAGCTTAGCGACTCTCTCTTTTAGAGATGAGGCCTCAGACATATTCTTTGTATATAACTTTAAAGTTTGATCTTCTCGGTAAGCAACAAGTTGCTCTACACCCTCCTCGCCAAAAACAGCCTTGGCTCCCTCGATCAAATCCTTGGTTAACAGTGCATGAGAATCCCCAAATTTATTATGAGAATCAGCCGTTAACTCCCAACTCGCAGCAGGTCTTCCAGCGCCTTTTTGCGAAGCATGATTCGCAGAAGCTGCCTTAATCATTCCTGCTTCGCCCATGCGTTTTAGATGCTGACGCATCCCAATTGACGTCATGTTTAATTTGTCAGCAAGATCAACTGCCGACATAATTCCACGCGCTTTTAATAAAGCGAGGATCGCATCTTCTGTTTTAGCGTTCTTTTTCATGAGCAAGAGTATAAACCACAAAAACAAATATAAAAGGATTTGCTTTTTTAATTATTGCGTATAAGTATAATTACAAAAGATTTTACTTTTATATTAAAGGCAAAATGATGAGCACATCAACATCTGCAAACAAACTTGATGCCCCAAAGATGACAGCAACGAACATCTTACATCTTGTCATTATCTGCATGGGTGTTGCTCTCTATGCCCTCAACAGCCTTATTACCTCTACTTTACTCCCTTCTGCTGTGGATGATCTTAGCGGCGTCGAGTTTCTAAACTGGTCAGCCTTACTCTATACGACAGCTGCCATGATCGCTTCACTGGCGGCAGGAACGGCCAAATCTAAAATTGGCGGCCGGGCAATCCTCACCATGGCGGGTGCAGTCTTTGCCATTGGCTCTCTTTTGGTAAGTGTTGCCCCTTCAATAGAGCTCTTTCTTCTTTCCAGAATTGTTCAGGGAGCCGGTGGAGGTTTAATCCTGGCGAGCTGCTATACCGTCATAAGTGATCTATTTCCGCGAAACCTTTGGCCTACAGTATTTGCAATGGAATCAGTCGTCTGGGGTGTTGCTTCCATTGGCGGCCCCCTTGCAGGAGGTATATTTGCAGAAACAATCGGGTGGCGTGGTGGATTTTATGTTGTAACCGCATGCTCCATTTTGTTTGTCATTCTGGTCAGAACAACCTTTCCAAGCGACAAAATCGCACCCAGTGATGCGTCTACAACAGGCCAACAATCACTCCCCCTATTACGGTTGGGATTGTTAACCAGTTCCGTTCTGATCGTGGCAATGGCTAACCGTGTGCCTGAATATGCCATTTTACTGTTAATTCTCGGTTTCGTGTTGTTTGCTCTATTCCTGTACCGTGACAAAAAAGCAGTTACCACTTTGTTACCTCGACATGGCCTTAGCCTACTCCACACCTCCGGCACCGGTTTGGCGATTGTTTTTCTGACCATGGCCTCAGCGATGTCTTTCGTGGTCTATGGACCGTATATACTCCAGAAGATACATGGTTTCTCACCTCTTTCCGCTGGTTTTATGGTCGCGGTAGAATCCCTGTCCTGGTCTTTGGCTGCAATGCTGTGTGCCAAATTGCCTCAGAATACCCATTGGCGCCTTTACCTGATCCCAGTAGGCGTTTTTATCGCCCTGCTCGGTGTTTATGGCATTGCCGTAACCCTTTACGGCGGCCCTCTGTGGCTCCTGAGTATTGCCATTTTCCTTGCCGGTGCTGGATTTGGTGTTTTCTGGGCCGATCTTTCGTGAGCGTGACGTTAACCGCATCTGTTTGAGCTAATGAATAATGGTTATGCTTCATTTTTCTTTTGAATGGAGCGTTTAATGTCAGCAATTGAGAACGATTTATCGCGAACAGAATTCCATTGGCTTGAGCATGCGCGTTCGTGTGAGTTAAACGGGGTGGGCATGAAAGCTTATGCCGAGGCACACGATCTTGACCTGAAGGATTTTTATCATCAAAAGGGGGAGCTTGTTAAGCGGGGTCTTTTTGTTGTTTCTAGTCGAGATGAAAATTTACACAAGATTGTAAATGGTTCAGCTGATGGCCCAGGCTTATTGTATTGTCAGGTTTGCCTTCGTAACGGGCTAGAAGTCAAATGGCCTGTTTCGGGGAGAACATCGGATTTAACATCTATTGTAGATGCACTTGAAGGTCTGTGATGCGGCGGCCTTCAGATGCTTTGCCCGTCATTTATCTTTGCGCAAATCCCGTTGATTTTCGTCGCGGCATAAATGGTTTGTCGATGCTTGTTGACGACATCCTCAGCCTTGATCCATTCTCTGGCTACCTCTTTGTTTTTTCTAATCGTCTAAGCAACAAGGTCAAGTTACTTTACTGGGAGAAAAACGGATTTTGTTTGTGGCAAAAGAGCCTTGAAAAAGATCGGTTTCATTGGCCACGACACTTGAGCAAAGGAGCCCGTATAGAGCTCAGTGGTCGCCAATTGAACTGGTTGCTGGATGGTGTTGACCTCCGTCATGTGAAAGAGCATAAGCCTGTAAATTATTCGGAGATATATTAAATATTTACAGCACTTTATACTGTTTTGAAGAGTATAAATTTGGTATACTTCGGCTATGTCAAAAGCGCCCATTTCTTTCCCTGAAAGCCTTGAAGAATCACGTATTTTAATAGGTGGTCTTCATGCGCGTATTGATATTCTTGAAGAGCAAAACAGATTATTGCGTCATCAGCAGTTTGCCGCTTCCAGTGAGAAGACATCCCCGCAAGAGCAAGGTCTCTTGTTTGATGAAGCAGAGGAAGCGGCTGAGGACGACACAGGGGCAGAAGACGATGATAAAGAGATCAAAGTTCCAGCTCATACCCGTAAAAGGGGTGGACGCCGCTCTTTGTCAAAAGACTTGCCCCGTGTGCGGATTGAACACGATATCCCCGAAGAAGAAAAGATTTGCGCTTGCGGATGTGGTCTTATGGCCAGAATTGGGGAAGAAGTCACCGAACAATTGGATATAATTCCGGCTAAAATGCAGGTTCTTCAGCATGTGCGTTTCAAATACGCCTGTAAATCATGCGAAGAAGGCGTAACAATCGCGCCCTTGCCACCACAGCCCATCCCCAAAAGCATCGCTTCTGCTGGACTTCTTGCTTATGTGGTAACGGGAAAGTATGTGGATGGCCTGCCTCTCTATCGTATGGTACCTGTTCTGAACCGCTCCGGTGTGGAGTTAACCGTACATTACTCTCGCGGTGGGTGATCAAATGTGGTGATCTTGTTCAGCCCCTGATTAATCTGTTTACCGACCATCTCCTAAACTACGATATCATTGCGGCACTTCTCCGCTTTGTTGAGTAGATTTAGGATTTCAAATAGAGCATAGATTGATTATCTGGAATGGATGATTGTCTAATTTTGAGTTTGAAGTATTCGGTATCCTTGATGCCTCTGGCTCGCTTACGGATCATTCCTATACTGACATTACCAGCCTCTATCCTGGCGCTTGTGAGCTTGTGTTTGGCGTAGTTGCAGATGCCCACACAATGTTTCCGTAGGGATTTCGCGAACTTTTTTAGATAGAGCATCTGTGACTGATCTGCTATCAGGCACCAACGTTCCAGTTGCTCCGCCATCGCCTCAAATGAAGCGGCACTCCACAGCAGCTGAAGCTGTTCTTTCAAGACGTAAAGTGCATTCAGGTTGCTATTGCTCTCCAGCAACCTTTGCAGCTTGTCACTTTGTTTTTCACTCAACTTATCCGCATTTTTGAGCAACAGATAATGTGTCCCTTTCATCAACTCTTTACCACTTGGATCGGCCTTTCTGAACTCAAGTCGACGCTGATTATGGATAGCTTTGCTGTAGTTTTTCATGACGTGGAAACGGTCAAATACTATGTCGGCCAACGGCAAGGACTCTCTGACAGCCTTTTGGTAGGCAGGCCCCATATCCATCGCTACGGCCTTTATTTTGCAGGCTGTATCTGGTTGCAGTTGTTTCAAAAACCTTGAAAAAACCTCGGCAGTTCGGCCTGCTTCAACCCAGATCAGATGACCGCCAACCATATCGTAGACCACCGTCATGTAGTCATGACCTTTCGCCCGGGCAACTTCATCTACACCAATATATTCCAAGCCAGTTAGCTCTGCAGGATCAAGCGTAGGGAGAGTTTCAATAAGGTATGCCCTGTCGATATTCTTGACCGTTTCCCATCGTATATCCAAATGTCTGGAAACCGCTTGAATAGACATATGCCGACATAATCCACTGATCAGTCGGCAAAATCGGTGAGTGAAACGGCACCCTTTATCAACAAAATCACACCCCTCAATGCGGCGTTCGCCCTTGTTAATATAAACCTGCGCCAGCTCAATCTCGACCACACAAGGATACCCAAAAAGGGGGATGTCGTTTACTTGTCGGCGGACATGCTGGTTGATGCTTCCCTTCTGGCCTGTAGCAGGGTCTATAGCCCTCCTACGCGCGTCTCGGCTGCAGTGAATGACAATCTTAACACCGCCGTCATCCAGTTTAATTTCATTTACACGTTGCCCTTTGAGGCCTAAAATATGCTGCGAGATGTTGATTGTCATATACCTGCTCTATGTAAAGTTATCATAAACCATACATATCAACAGGTTACTTGGCGGTCGGCATCTTTTTCTACTCAACAAAGCGGAGAAGAGCCAAATAGAGCATAGATTGATTATCTGGAATGGATGATTGTCTAATTTTGAGTTTGAAGTATTCGGTATCCTTGATGCCTCTGGCTCGCTTACGGATCATTCCTATACTGACATTACCAGCCTCTATCCTGGCGCTTGTGAGCTTGTGTTTGGCGTAGTTGCAGATGCCCACACAATGTTTCCGTAGGGATTTCGCGAACTTTTTTAGATAGAGCATCTGTGACTGATCTGCTATCAGGCACCAACGTTCCAGTTGCTCCGCCATCGCCTCAAATGAAGCGGCACTCCACAGCAGCTGAAGCTGTTCTTTCAAGACGTAAAGTGCATTCAGGTTGCTATTGCTCTCCAGCAACCTTTGCAGCTTGTCACTTTGTTTTTCACTCAACTTATCCGCATTTTTGAGCAACAGATAATGTGTCCCTTTCATCAACTCTTTACCACTTGGATCGGCCTTTCTGAACTCAAGTCGACGCTGATTATGGATAGCTTTGCTGTAGTTTTTCATGACGTGGAAACGGTCAAATACTATGTCGGCCAACGGCAAGGACTCTCTGACAGCCTTTTGGTAGGCAGGCCCCATATCCATCGCTACGGCCTTTATTTTGCAGGCTGTATCTGGTTGCAGTTGTTTCAAAAACCTTGAAAAAACCTCGGCAGTTCGGCCTGCTTCAACCCAGATCAGATGACCGCCAACCATATCGTAGACCACCGTCATGTAGTCATGACCTTTCGCCCGGGCAACTTCATCTACACCAATATATTCCAAGCCAGTTAGCTCTGCAGGATCAAGCGTAGGGAGAGTTTCAATAAGGTATGCCCTGTCGATATTCTTGACCGTTTCCCATCGTATATCCAAATGTCTGGAAACCGCTTGAATAGACATATGCCGACATAATCCACTGATCAGTCGGCAAAATCGGTGAGTGAAACGGCACCCTTTATCAACAAAATCACACCCCTCAATGCGGCGTTCGCCCTTGTTAATATAAACCTGCGCCAGCTCAATCTCGACCACACAAGGATACCCAAAAAGGGGGATGTCGTTTACTTGTCGGCGGACATGCTGGTTGATGCTTCCCTTCTGGCCTGTAGCAGGGTCTATAGCCCTCCTACGCGCGTCTCGGCTGCAGTGAATGACAATCTTAACACCGCCGTCATCCAGTTTAATTTCATTTACACGTTGCCCTTTGAGGCCTAAAATATGCTGCGAGATGTTGATTGTCATATACCTGCTCTATGTAAAGTTATCAGAAACCATACATATCAACAGGTTACTTGGCGGTCGGCATCTTTTTCTACTCAACAAAGCGGAGAAGAGCCATCATTGCCATGGATGAGACTGGCGTTCAGGTCTTGAAAGAACCTGGGAAAAAACCTCAAAGCAAATCCTACATGTGGGGGCAAAAAGGAGGCCCTCCGGACCAGCCAGTGATCCTGTTCCACTACGATCCCTCCAGGGCGGAGGATGTGGCAAGGCGATTGTTGGAAGGTTACACTGGGTATCTTGTTAGTGATGGATATCAGGTCTATCTGAATGTGACATCCGACAGCACAATCATCGGCGTCGGATGCATGGCTCACGCCCGGCGTAAGTTCAATGATGTCATCAAGGCACGGAAGAAGTCCAAAAGGCGAAAACCCGGCCTTGCCGATCATGCCATGGAGGCCATCAGAGCTTTGTACCGCATTGAAAAGCTCGCAAAAAACATGAGCGATAACGAACGTCGGCTATTACGCAAGGAAAAGGCCAAACCAATCCTTAAAGACTTGAGAGAGTGGATTACCAAGGTCAAATCGTCGGTGCCGCCGACATCGTTACTTGGCAAGGCTTTGCACTACATTGATAAGCAGTGGCCTCGGCTCATTCGCTACCTTGATGATGGCCGCTTGCCAATTGATAACAATGAAATGGAGCGCGTAATTAAGCCGTTTGTAATAGGAAGGAAAAATTGGCTGTTCTCAAAATCCCAAAATGGTGCCAAGGCCAGTGCAAATCTTTACTCTATCGTCGAGACCGCCAAGGCTAACGGGATCGAGCCATATTCATATCTTCGACACATTTTTACCCAATTACCTAAAGCAAAAACCGTCGAAGACTTTGAAGCTCTGCTGCCCTGGAACGTCAACAGAAACAACGTAACACCTTACATCATGCAAAAATAGGTGCGGTTAACGTCACGCTCACGATCTTTCCTCTGTCATTATTGAAACGGGAAACAAGGAAGAACAAGATCGAAGATCCGGCGCGGTACCAACTCTTCAAATGTGCGGTGCAGCTTTTGGTCCAGCAATTGCCGGAATTCCAGCCGCGATTATTGGTTTTAGTGAAAATGCAAATCTCGAAATCATTGAACAAACCGCTTATTGGGTTCATGCCATCTTTATACCTGTATTAATCATCGCAACTATTTTGGCTGTAAACATGGTCCGCCTTAAGCGGAAAGAGATCGAGGCAACACCTATGTCTTCTACACCGGAGTTAATTTAGAGTATTTTGCCTTCAGTTAGGGAATTTTGACGCAATCTTTCTGGACCTCACATGAGCCATAAGGTAGCTTCCGCGAAACATCTTTTCCAACTCGAGGGTAAACCATGCGTCCTTCAGACCGCAAACCAGACCAGATGCGTCAGGTCACTATTGAAACCAATTTCAGCAAACACGCTGAAGGCTCCTGCCTGATTAAATTTGGCGACACCCATGTTCTTTGTACTGCATCCGTAGAAGACAACACTCCGCCATGGCTTCGCAATTCTGGCAAGGGTTGGATCACCGCTGAATACGGCATGCTCCCCCGCGCAACCCACAGTCGCTCAAGCCGTGAAGCTGCCCGTGGTAAACAGTCTGGTCGAACCCAGGAAATTCAACGTTTGATTGGCCGTTCTCTTCGAGCAGTTGCCGATATGACAGGATTTGGCGAGCGTCAGATTAAAATTGACTGTGATGTTCTACAAGCTGACGGCGGCACACGTACAGCCTCCATTACGGGTGGTTTTGTCGCCTTGCACCTTGCTTTTCAGCACATGAAAAAACTTGGCATGATAGAAAACATTCCTCTGACCGATCACGTTGCAGCGATTTCATGCGGTATTTTCGAAGGCACACCGGTTCTCGATCTTGATTACCCTGAAGATTCCAACGCACAAGCAGATGCCAATTTCGTTCTAACAGGCGATCTCGGGGTTGTTGAAATCCAGGGTACAGCCGAAGAAAAACCATTTTCACGCGACGAGTTCAATGCACTTCTCGACCTCGCAGAAAAAGGTATTTCAGAGCTTGTTGTTCTTCAAAAACAGGCCATCGGCATTGAGTAAGTAAAGCTAATTCTTCAGCTCATATTACTTATATAAAAAATCTATTGGAGATGGTCATGGCACAGGCCGATAAATCATTACGGGATGGCAAGCTAGTTCTAGCCAGCCATAACCCTGGAAAGCTCAGGGAAATTGCGGAACTTCTCGCGCCTTATGGCGTAGATGTTGTATCTGCGGGTGATCTCGGCCTGCCTGAACCAATAGAAGACGGTGATACCTTTGCTGCCAATGCTGAAATAAAGGCACTTGCCGCAGCAAAGGGTTCAGGCCTGCCAGCTTTATCCGACGACAGTGGACTTGCCGTAGTTGCTCTTAACGGTGATCCAGGGATCTTCTCTGCGCGTTGGGCGGGGCCAAGTAAAGACTTCGGCCTGGCTATGGAAAAAGTAGAACAAGAACTTCAAGTCGCGGCAAAAAATGGCGATAGCAATCGGGCAGCCTATTTTGTCTGCGCCCTTTGCCTGGCTTGGCCTGACGGTACAACTGAAGTCTATGAAGGTCGCGTCGATGGCACGATTGTCCACCCAGCACGAGGTCTTTCAGGCTTTGGTTACGATCCCGTGTTTCAGGCTGAAGGTGAGGACATCACCTTTGGCGAAATGGACCCGGCTCGTAAACACTCTATGAGCCACCGTGCACGCGCTTTTGCTCTTCTGGTCGAAGAGAAGTTTAAGGCTTAAGCTAAATCAGGCCTGTGATAGACTTGCCTTTAGCAAAGCATCCATAATCAAATATCGGTTGATTATGTAAATTATATCGAAGGGAGGCCAAGATCTATTCTGCTTCCTTCAATGTCAGGCAAATAAATGGAAACATCTTTGCAATCATCCACCCCCTTACCTGCAGCTGCCAGACGAGGATTTGGAATTTACATTCATTGGCCCTTTTGCCTGAAGAAGTGCCCCTATTGTGATTTTAACAGCCACGTCAGAGAAGAAGTGTCTCAGGAGCGGTGGCGAACAGCTCTTCTACAAGAGCTTGATCACTATGCAGAATTACTCAAAAACAAAGGCGGGGAAGGGCGAATTGTCAGTTCGATTTTCTTTGGTGGTGGAACTCCTTCTCTTATGGCACCGCAGACAGCAGGAGCTCTGATAGATCGCATTCGTCAACACTGGCCAGCCCGCAATGATCTGGAAATCACTCTGGAAGCAAACCCGACTTCTGTCGAAGCAGGCAAGTTTGCCGCTTTTGCTCAGGCAGGAATAAACAGGGTTTCTTTGGGCATCCAGTCTCTAAACGATGAAGACTTGCGTTTTCTCGGGCGCGAACACTCCGCCCAGGAAGCCCTGAAAGCAATCGATATTGCGCGAAAAAACTTTGACCGATTTTCTTTCGACCTCATTTATGCACGCCCAGAACAAGACAAACAGGTCTGGACACAAGAACTGGAACAGGCCCTGGCTGAGGGAACCGAACACCTTTCTCTCTATCAATTGACCATTGAAGAAAACACAGCTTTTCACGGTGCAAGACGTCGTGGCGAGCTCACAGAGCTCAACCCCGACAAAGCAGCTGAACTCTATGATCTGACTAACGAAATCATGGAAAAAAAAGGTCTGCTAAATTACGAAATTTCTAATTATGCCCGCTCAGGTCAGGAAAGCCGCCACAATCTAACCTACTGGAAATACGGAGATTATATTGGTATCGGTCCCGGTGCCCACGGACGTCTAACCTTGTCAGACGGTAGTCCATTGGGCACTAAAATGGCGACAAGACAACACCGTGCTCCGGAAATTTGGCTCGATACTGTTGAGCAAGCCGGACATGCAACCAGAACCTACAGCACCGTTTCGATAGCGGAACGATTTGAAGAAATGATGATGATGGGACTGCGTCTTGAAGAAGGCATTTCTTTAAAAGCTATTTCCGAGGAAACCGGTGATGATTTTACCAACCGAATAGACCACTCAAGGCTTAAACAGCTTTGTGATGAGCAGTTATTGGTCCTTAGTGATGATAAAATCCGGGCGACACCTTCTGGACGAACAAGATTAAACAGCCTGTTGTCTTACCTGTTAACCTGATTCATCCCCCGCCTCTTTTGAGGATTTATAAAAAACATAACCCACATAATTAATTAACCGCCCTGATGTTATCGTAAGAGTAATGATTGCTTACTTTCGTCAGGCTTTATTATTCGTAACGATGACTGCTTGCCTTATCTTGTCAGGTATTAGTGGTACTGTGGCCAATCACCTAGAACATGATAAACCCATCGTTATTGCCATTAATAACTGGTCCAGTCAGATCGTCTTGTCAGAGGTTTATCGAAGCGTACTAGAACGCGTTGGTTACAGAGTAATATTTGCCCCTGTCGATATAACAGAACAATGGGGCGCTCTGGGAAGAGGACGCATCCACGCCCAGATAGAAGTATGGGAAGGTTCACAAAGTCACCAATTACATCAAATGCTCGCAAAAGGATTGATTGTCTCTGCGGGAACACACAGAGCAACTACGCAAGAAGAGTGGTGGTACCCTATCTACGTTGAGGCGTTGTGCCCCGGCCTGCCCAACTGGAAAGCTCTTCGTAAATGCGCCACAATTTTCGAAGGAAGTTCCGATCCTGAGAAAGGTCTATACATTACAGGCCCTTGGGATAAGTTTGAACATTTTCGCATCATTGCTCTTGATCTTCCCTTCACTATAAAGCGTCTGAGGAATTCGACTGAATTACGCGAAGAGATTAAAAAGCATATTGCTGCCAGGCGTCCTATCCTCGTCTATAACTGGACTCCAAACTGGATAGATCACCACTATCCAGGAAAATTTATAAAGTTCCCAGCCTATACAAAAGAGTGTGCGACAGATCCCGCATGGGGAATCAATCCCAATCTTGCCTATGATTGTGGTAACCCCATTGATGGGTGGCTTAAAAAGGTCGTTTGGCACGAATTCCCCAAGGTGTGGCCCTGTGCTTACAACATTCTTCAAAGAATAGAAGCCAACAATAAGATGATAGAAGACCTATCTCTACTGGTGAACCTTGAGGGATACACCCCTCGACAAGCAGCAGAAAAATGGCTCGAGAAAAATCCGAAAAAGTGGCAGAGATGGCTTAGTGGAAAATGCAAACACCACATGATGCTTCAAAATTAAATCCTGGTGACATTTACGAAGCCAAGGAAATAAATATGCGTTATAATGTCGATAGAATTAGTCTATCCAGATATAATTTAAGCCCGATAAATTAGATGCAAAAAAATACCTACCAATCCTCTCTTATAGAAACGGATCAGTTACCCGAAGACTTATCCCGATTACTCAAAATCTGGAATGATCAAAAACCTGCGGACGGCTTTCCTTTAAAAAATGAAATGGACCCGGTAGATTACAAGGATTTCCTTGGTAGAATATGCATTATTGAAATTCAACAAGACCCCCTGTTCAGCGACAATAACCTTGGCCGGTTGCGACAACCACCTTGGCCGGTGGATCTGATCATTAAAAAGGGCGTGCCCGTTTGATAATCAGATCCACCGGCCAAGGCTTAATTTGGTGTTAGTTACAAGCTGCTGTGAGTTGATAAATTAGGAACCTCTAGATGTAATTGGAGGAACCTGTTTGCCGTATAAATTTATCACAGATGAACAACTGAGACTTTACATGACAGATAGAAAAACTCATGGTCAACGAACCGCCGCTGCCCGCGCAGGGTTTAGCGAACGCACGGCCCGCCGATTTGACGTTGATGCGACTTTACCGTCACAACGCAATATAAAGCGAGGGCGAACAGTTTCTGATCCGCTTGAAGATATCTGGGATAAGGACATCCTTCCCATTTTGGATAAAGACAACTCGGTCAAACCCATTACTTTGTTGCGCCACATACAGAGCCTCTATCCGCTCCGTTTTCCCGATGACCGTGTCAAGCGCACGTTAGAGCGCCGAGTTCGGGGATGGCGGGCTCTGAATGGCCCTGAAAAGGATATCATTTTCAGGCAAACACCTGAGCCGGGTTACATGGGCCAATCAGATTTCACGGATGCAGCCGACTTAAGTATTACCATTGCAGGAGATCCTTTGGTGCATCGGCTCTATCATTTTGTTCTGGTATATAGCCGATGGGAACATGTTGGGGTCGTACTTGGCGGTGAGAGTTTTACAGCCCTTGCGGAGAACTTACAAAATGCGCTTTGGTCCTTGGGGGGCGCTCCTGAAAACCACCGGACCGACAGCCTGTCTGCGGCCTTTCGGAATTTGAGCGTTGAGGAAAAGGAGGACATTACCAAACGTTATTCTGCTTTTGTTGAGCACTACGGTATGGAGGCCAGTCGAAATAACAGAGGGGAATCACACGAGAACGGTGCCATTGAATCTCACCACGGTCACCTTAAGACTGCGATAAAGCAGGCCCTGATTTTGCGTGGCAGTAATGACTTTGACACTTTGGATGAGTATCGGCGATTTTTGGACGAGCTGATTGCTAGACGGAACAAACATCGTGACCAAGATATCCAAACAGAGTTGAAATCTCTCAAGGCGTTACCTCCTCGGCGAACAACAGATTACACTGAAGTCGTGTCGAGAGTTACCAAAACAAGTGGTTTTTTAGTTAAGCAGGTTTTTTATAGCGCCCCTTCTCGCCTAATTGGTCAACGCTTGCGTGTCCATATTTACGATAACCGGATAGAAGCCTATCTAGGCAGCACTCATGTCGTCAGCCATTCTCGTGAGCGGGGGCACGGCAAAGGCCCCCGCATTCATGTTATCAATTATCATCACGTCATTCATGCTCTCAAACGTAAACCTCAGGCACTCGCCAATTCTATTTATCGTGACAGTATTTTTCCAAGAACCGAGTACTCCCTGGCCTGGACATTGTTTCAGAAAAAGTTGTCCCGCAGAGATGCGTGTCGTCAGATGGTTGGGATACTTTTCCTTGCGCACGAAGAGGCTTGTGAGGCCGAAGTCGCGCACCTGATTTCGAGAGAAATCAATGCAGGAAGGCTACCTTGCGCAAAAAAACTTAAGCTGAATATCACAAAAAAGAACACGGATTTACCTCCTGATATTCCCGTGGTTCAACCTTCATTATCAGTCTTTGATACTCTGTTGGAGGATCGGGCATGACAAACATTGAAGTGGATCAGCACAAGCTGCCTCTTATGCTAACTGACTTACGATTACCCAGCTTTCACAAACACTGGCAAGATATCGCAATCCAATCCGACAAGGAGGGCTGGTCAGCAGCCAGGTTCCTTGCCGTTTTGGCCGAATATGAATTGGCCGAAAGGGACACGCGACGCATTCAACGCCATCTCAACGCATCAAACCTGCTGGGCGGAAAAACTCTGGCCACTTTTAACTTCAAGCGGCTGCCTAACGTGAAAAAGGCGCAGGTCGAAGCCTTGTCTGCCGGTGACTGGATTGACGCAAGAGCAAATCTGATTGCCATTGGAAATTCAGGGGGAGGAAAAACTCATCTCCTATGCGCCGTAGGTTATGCTCTTATAGAGGCTGGATACCGTGTGCTCTATACGCAAACCAGTGATCTGGTGCAAAAACTCCAGGCTGCCAGACGTGAACTTATGCTCGAAAACGCCCTCGCAAAACTCGATAAATTTGATCTCATCATTCTCGATGATATTACCTATGCACAAAGGGATATATCTGAAACATCCGTGCTCTTTGAATTGATCGCCAGACGATATGAGTACCGAAGTATTGCAATTGCTGCCAATCAACCTTTTAGCGGATGGGACAATATTTTTCAAGATAAGGCCATGACCGTTGCAGCAATCGATCGTCTTGTTCACCACTCAACCATTCTTGAGATGAATATCGACAGCTACAGACAATGGGAAGCCGCCCAAAATCTCAAAAAAATGTTGCGGAAAACCACAAACAAAAAGGTGAAAAATATGCCTGAAGCATCGTAAATAAACGTCAGATCACAGCCGCATCAAAAGCGGCCAAGGTGGTTGACGCAACCGGACAAAGTGGTTGACGCTCTACAACCCCCTGGATTTTATCTTCCGTTTGTACGGATCAGAGATATCAGCGGCCTCACCCGAAGATCTCTGTGGTAAAAGCCTTCTAGAGGGCACACCAAAGGAAGTTTATCGACGGCATTTCGATGAATTTAAAAGTGCTTATAAAGCAGCCGTACCCCAAGTATGGCACGTTAGTTATGAAGCTGATGAGCCTTATGATTATTATCGCTTAATTCTACCCTTTGCAGAAGACCGAAATTCGTCTTCAGAAGTTCCCGGTTTTTTTCTCAATTATTGTTATTCTTTAAATTCTTCCCAAGGTACATTTCACACCTACCGCGATCTGTCCGACAACATATAACTGGCACTTCTCCGCTTTGTTGAGTAGATTTAGGATTTCAAATAGAGCATAGATTGATTATCTGGAATGGATGATTGTCTAATTTTGAGTTTGAAGTATTCGGTATCCTTGATGCCTCTGGCTCGCTTACGGATCATTCCTATACTGACATTACCAGCCTCTATCCTGGCGCTTGTGAGCTTGTGTTTGGCGTAGTTGCAGATGCCCACACAATGTTTCCGTAGGGATTTCGCGAACTTTTTTAGATAGAGCATCTGTGACTGATCTGCTATCAGGCACCAACGTTCCAGTTGCTCCGCCATCGCCTCAAATGAAGCGGCACTCCACAGCAGCTGAAGCTGTTCTTTCAAGACGTAAAGTGCATTCAGGTTGCTATTGCTCTCCAGCAACCTTTGCAGCTTGTCACTTTGTTTTTCACTCAACTTATCCGCATTTTTGAGCAACAGATAATGTGTCCCTTTCATCAACTCTTTACCACTTGGATCGGCCTTTCTGAACTCAAGTCGACGCTGATTATGGATAGCTTTGCTGTAGTTTTTCATGACGTGGAAACGGTCAAATACTATGTCGGCCAACGGCAAGGACTCTCTGACAGCCTTTTGGTAGGCAGGCCCCATATCCATCGCTACGGCCTTTATTTTGCAGGCTGTATCTGGTTGCAGTTGTTTCAAAAACCTTGAAAAAACCTCGGCAGTTCGGCCTGCTTCAACCCAGATCAGATGACCGCCAACCATATCGTAGACCACCGTCATGTAGTCATGACCTTTCGCCCGGGCAACTTCATCTACACCAATATATTCCAAGCCAGTTAGCTCTGCAGGATCAAGCGTAGGGAGAGTTTCAATAAGGTATGCCCTGTCGATATTCTTGACCGTTTCCCATCGTATATCCAAATGTCTGGAAACCGCTTGAATAGACATATGCCGACATAATCCACTGATCAGTCGGCAAAATCGGTGAGTGAAACGGCACCCTTTATCAACAAAATCACACCCCTCAATGCGGCGTTCGCCCTTGTTAATATAAACCTGCGCCAGCTCAATCTCGACCACACAAGGATACCCAAAAAGGGGGATGTCGTTTACTTGTCGGCGGACATGCTGGTTGATGCTTCCCTTCTGGCCTGTAGCAGGGTCTATAGCCCTCCTACGCGCGTCTCGGCTGCAGTGAATGACAATCTTAACACCGCCGTCATCCAGTTTAATTTCATTTACACGTTGCCCTTTGAGGCCTAAAATATGCTGCGAGATGTTGATTGTCATATACCTGCTCTATGTAAAGTTATCAGAAACCATACATATCAACAGGTTACTTGGCGGTCGGCATCTTTTTCTACTCAACAAAGCGGAGAAGAGCCATATAACTTTAAGCCAGAGTTTGATTTAATTGACCTGAATTCGATACTTCCAAACAGTAAAGAAATGACTCTAGAAGTCCGAAAATAAAATGGCAGATATAGCTCAGTGGAAAATGCAAACTCCATATGAATTTACAATCGAAAACCAATTGAATTCCCCCACCCGGGTTTCTTTTTCTTCACAATAGAAACATTGACATTCCTTCGAATTAAATTCAGTTATTATTCATGTCTAGTTTCTCGTACCGCTCATCTATGACAGATATTGAGGATGCCCCAGAGGACGTTATCAACCTCTTAGGTATCTGGAAGCGTTTAAAAGCGGAAAACAAATTTCCTTTAAAAAGTGAGTTAAATCCTTTTGATTTCAGGGATTATCTCGGTCGTCTTTGTATTATCGAGATCCAACAAGATCCACTGGACTTCATCTACCGCTTAGATGGCACTGAAATATCTGCGGCCTCTAACGAAGATCTGGCAGGACAAAGCATCTTGGATGGCACTCCAACCCCAATTTATCAAAAACATTTTGATGAGTTTAAAACAACTTTTGAAACTGAAAACCCCCTGCTTTGGGAGATTTCATATACAGTCAGCGAAGGTGATTATCACTACCTACGAGTAGTACTTCCGTTCGCTCATGATCACTTATCAACACCTGAACGACTACCGTCTTAAGCCGGTAGGTTCGGGGGTGTGGTTTTCGATATAATCCAGAATGGTTTGCTCAGTGACGTTTCCAGCTGTTGTACAGAAATAGCCCCGCGCCCAAAACCTCTGCCCCCAATAGCGTTTGCGTAGCTCTGGAAATTCTTGCTGGATCTTCCGGGATGTACAGCCCTTAACTTTTTGCAGGAAATCACTGACAGACAACCTGGGAGGTATTTCGACAAACATATGGACATGATTATCAGACAATACGCCTTTGACGATAGTTACACCCAACTGAGCGCATATCTGGCGGGTAATCTCACGGATACGAAGGCGCATTTCCCTGGTCAATACCCGGTATCTGTACTTCGTAATCCAGACGAGGTGATAGCGATTGTGAAAAACGGCATGGCCAGAGGCTGTGTAAGTCATTGTATACTCCCAAGAGGTTTCACCCCTCCGGGACGACCTCTTGGGAGTATACAATGACTGAGAAAAAAGGACTAAAGTCCGACTCTACCGACTGAAAGTCGGTGGTTTTAAACCTAAGTGTTGGATAATAAATCACCTGAGTTTTTTATTACTTATTGCCGTTCTCTAACCTCTTCTACAGGCTCATTCTCCTCCTTCCGAAATCTTTCATCTGATCGATAAGCTCATTAAGTTTTTACATTCGTCTGGTTGCCTCTAACGACCATTTCTGAGACAAGGGCTAAAACAAAGGAATTGGTGATGATCAAACTGGAAAAAGCTGCTGAAGTCATTTACGCACAAGCGATGAGACGCTCTGGATTTTCTGATCTCGCCCCAGATGACAAGCTCTCACAATTGTCACAAGACAAAGATCGTGTCATTCAAACCCTGACCCATAAATGGTTGGGCTGTATATCGCTAATCGATGAATTGAAATCGCACCCAGATGTTATATCAGCAGGTATTGATGACCTACCCTCTGATTATGTTTTGGAAAAACTTGTCGGGCCCAAAGCTGATGATGGCAAGCTTTTAACCGATACTGCCCAGGCGATGGCTAGATCCATTTTGGATGCTTCGCTAAAACGCATCATTTCATAGGTGGGTTAGAGCCAGGTTCTTCCAGGGGATAGACGCGCGATGAAGATAGACCGAGAACATTATCAAGATTTAGAGTTCTGGCGAAAACTAAACCCACACTTATCAATCACAAACAATAAACTCGAATGCGCCCCGCTCCCAACTATCAACGACCAGTGCCTTAGCAACGTATCTGACACTCTTTGGCAGGACGGTTACCTCAATTGTCCGGGGCTCATTTCAGAACAAGAACTTTTACCTGTCCGCGAGGCCATGAATCAGTTCCACAAACAACAAATTCCTCAGGCATTTATCTATCTCTATGATGAAACCTGGACCTTGTTTCTCAGGCTTCGCACCCTCTTGAGTAACTTTCTCGGCGATAACTACCGCATACTCCCACATTTTTGGGCTTGGTATATTGAACCCGGAAAAGGTAAGGGCTGGCCGCCTCACCGCGATAGCGCCGACCAGTCGGTAATAGAGTTATACGGTCAGGAAATGCTGGTATCTCTCAGTCTTTGGCTTCCGTTAACGGATGCCACTCCGGATAACGGCTGCATGTCTGTCCTGCCGCTGAGTTACGAACGGCAATACGATGCTCCGATAACGGAACCTTCACAGATCCCCCTACAGGATGTCCTCTGTTTACCGGCAAAGGCAGGATCTCTTCTCGGTTGGCGACAGGACTTATTCCATTGGGGAGGACGTAGCCACGCCTCTGCCAAAGAGCCGAGACTAAGCCTTTCCCTTGAGTTCCAAAACGCCGCGCTGGATCCGCTCTGTGAGCCTTTGTTTGATCCTCAAAACCCACCTACTCCGGAAGAGCGTCTAAGCCTGATTATCCAGCAGTTCGATAAATACAAACATATCGCCGATCTACCGGATAACATTACAAGCTAGGCGGAGAATTTACAGGCGCCCTCTTAACAGGCGCAAAGCGTTAAGCGTTACCAACACTGTTGCCCCCGTATCTGCGACCACGGCCATCCACAGGCCCGTCATTCCCAATAGGGTCGTCACCAGGAATATTCCCTTTAGGCCTAAGGCAATCGTCACATTCTGATGGATATTGGTCATGGTTTCACGACCGCGTCGGATCAAACTTGGAAGATCTTCTAGCCTGTTTTGCATCAGAGCAATATCTGCGGCCTCGAGGGCAACATCGGTTCCTCCGCCCATGGCAATTCCCACGTCCGCAATCTTCAACGCCGGGGCATCATTAATACCATCGCCCACCATAACAACGGTACCGCTCTGACGCAGGCTTTCTATTTCAGCCAGTTTATCCTGTGGCATTAATCCCGCTTTCACTGCGAGGCCGAGTTGCTGTCCCAGAGCTGCCCCGGTTTTGGGATTATCCCCGGTCAGCATAATGGTCTCAATTCCAAGATTTTTTAACTGAGCTAAGACATCCGGGGCCGCCTCACGAGGTTTATCACGTAAAGCGATCAGCCCACTCAACACTCCGTCAACACTCACGAGAACAACGGTTTTCCCCTGCTCCAGAAGCTGTTTCACCTTATCTGATATGGCTTTGTTGTTCGCAAGATCTTCAGATAAATAGTCCGTAGATCCAACGATGATGTCATGACCATTGACCGCACCACTAGCGGCTTTTCCCGTGATGGACTGGGCAGAGGTCACCGCTGGGATGGTTATATTTTGTTTCTCAGCATAGGAGACAATTGCGGATGCCAGAGGATGGCTTGATCCTCTCTCAACTGCAGCTGCGAGCGTGATCATTTCCACTTCATCAAGCAAAGAAAATACGTCAGTTACTTCTGGCTTCCCCTCTGTAAGTGTCCCCGTTTTATCAAAGGCCATGGCTTTAGTCCGAGACAAGATTTCCAAGGCAGCGCCCCCCTTGATCAAAAGGCCATTACGTGCCGAAGCTGCAAGAGATGAAGTTACCGCCGCGGGAACAGAAATAACCAACGCACAGGGGCAGGAAATAATAAGGAGTGTCAGAGCTTTATAAACCGAAACCGACCAACTCTCAGCAAACATTAACGGCGGGATGACCGCCACCAACAATGCTACAATCATCATTGCTGGCGTATACCAGGATGAGAATCTATCGATAAATCGGGCGAACGGCGCCTTGTGTTCTTCAGATTCTTCAATCAGGCGAATAATTCGATCAAGGGTGTTATCGCCTGCTTCCGATGAAACCCGAAAACGGGTCAGGTTTTCCAAAACCAGCGCCCCAGCCAGAGCAGCTTCGCCCTCTTCTCTATTACAGGGAATTGATTCACCCGTAAGCGCTGATTCGTCCAGTACTGCAATTTGGTCCAGAACAACACCATCGGCAGGTAATCTCTCACCCGGCCGAACTTCGATGACATCATCTATAGAAAGAGTATCGGCGGGAACTTCATGACTGTTCGTTCCATTAACAAGGCGAGCTGTCTTTGGCTGCAACTCCAACAACAGGGTCACGCCTTCACGGGCCTTATTGGCCGCGCGTTGCTCTAATGCCTCCCCAATTAAGAAGAGGAAAAGAACCATTGATGCTTCGAGAGCTTCACCTAAAAGAAGAGCGCCAATTGCCGCCACTGTCATAAGGGTTTGAATGCCAAAATATTGACCAAATCGAATGGAGCGCACTGTGTTTAAGAAGATCGGTACCATACCAATAAGGGCCGAAATACTGTAGAAAATGCGAGAATTTTCAGGCCAAACCTGGCTGAGAGCAACAGCAAGAATTAAAAAACCACCAGCAAGAGCGACCTTACTCCAACTTTGATTTAAGCTTTTTTTCAACTGCTCAATCAAACCAAATTTTGCTTTAGCTTTTGAACTGGAAACAGGGTGATCGTGTTCAACGGCTTTCGAAGAACAGCAACTAGATTTTTCTTTAATTTTTGCAGGGGCATTTTCAACATTATCATTGGACAGGCTGTAACCCAGTCCTTTGACGATACCCTCAAGCTGCATAGCTGACACTTGGGCCGGATCAAAGTCTGCGTTCAGTCTCTCCCGCGCGAAAGATATGCGCGCGCTATGAACACCTGATGCCCGTTCAACTGCCTTCTCAATAGTCTTGGCACAACTGGGGCAATCCATCCCGCTAATGATCCAAGCCCGGTGATGGTGTGCTGCCTTGATCTCATCCAAAACAGCTTCAATAACAGCTCTTGCATCTTCACCACCGACCCACGCAACAACTTTACGGGTTACTTCCAGCTCAGAAATTTCTGGAAATTCTGTTAGACGATCGAAAATCCTCTGTCGACAATCATTACAGTTTTCTGCTTCGGGCATGAAGTCAGCGAGCGATAGACTATGAGACATAAAAAATACCTACACATGAACAATTATTCATATGAATATATTTTCATATATAGCGTAAGTCAAGCCTTTGACCGTTTGATTTAGAATTTCCCGGTAACTTACCAACCTCCGCCGCCACCACCGCCGCCGCCGCCGCCTGAAGAACCGCCCCCTCCAGAGAAGCCACTACCGCTGGAAGATGAACTCGGCGGGGTCGATGCTGCAGAGACAGTATGGGAGATTCCTCTTCTTAGGCCTGATACAAAATTTGAATTTCCATAACCCGACCCATACGAATCATAATTTCCGCTATACCAGTCAGGCTCGTATTGTGAGGGTTCTTTATTCATTGCAATCAAGTGACCGTTCAATCTATCCAGCCACTGATCTTCCACCCCCAAAGCCATGGCGTAGGGTAAGTGCTGCTCAAATAATTTTTCGGTAAACTCGGGTTCTTTTCCTATCGTTTTGAGCCTATCGCTCTCAGCAACAGTGAGATAGTGCTGATATCCCTCGAGCACATCCATAACTTTACGCCCTTTAACAGACGGGGCTTCGAGGAGGTGTCGAAAAAGAAGAGCCACAGTAAAAATCAAGGTGATGATACAATAGATTTCTATCGAAAGACTTTCCCCTGTAATTTCTTCGATCAAGGTTAAAGCCAACATTGGAATTAACAAGTATATAGAAAGAGATAACTTACTTGCCAGGGACTTTGAAAACCCAATTGTGTTTAATAACCAGGCAACCAATATGCTAACGCCAGGCAAATAAACGCCGGCAAATATGCCAATAAAACCCATGATAAAGACACCCGGCACCATCATGTCGAGATTGGAATTAGCCAAAGACATAAACACTCCGATAAAGCCAATCAAAAAGCCAAAGATCCACTTGCCCATATTTATTGAGAAATATCCTTCGCGGTATTCCGAGCGAACCTCTTCTTGAAAATTATCAAACGTCGAAGAAAAGGTAGAACTATAAACATTATCCAAACAAAACTCTTCTCCGACTTGAGGAACCAGCATACCAAGAATTTTTTTCTCACCTTTTGGTAATTTGGATATGTTCCCGAAATCACATCTCGTTATACGATAATCACTGCCTTCTTGCCTGATGGTTATAAAGCCCTTTGTCGCCAAACTTGTTAACGCTGTACTAAAAGCTGTTTCTTCGTTGAATTCATTCCGAAACCCATGGTTAAGAACAAAACCAACTGCGGCAGGAGACATACCCTTAGGCGCTGAAAATTGAGGAATGATTATGCCCTTTTCGGGATCGAGCCCATAAAAGTACCAAATGATGAGGTAGTAAAATGTCATGATAACCAACGCGGCAAAACCAGCAACAAGGCCCAGGTTGTCTCTGATCACCATTTCGGTTTGCTCATAAGCGCTTGGTGCTGTCACAAATCCTTTGGGCCATGAAACTGCAACAGATAGTCCTTCACGACTACGCAATATCTTCGTGGTTTCAACGGTCAACTGGTTTTGATTTATGTCGCTCTTATAAGAAGCTCCCTGCTCTCCCTGATACCCGGTATAGGCAGTTGACTGAATAATATCCGCCCCCAAGGGTAAGTTTATTTTGGCCCTGACTTCATCGATCGGAAAATCCCAACCATTGCCAGTTATGTTCCAATAAAGTTCATCCACATTTTCAAGAAACGTGATTTGGCGTGTCGTCTTATAACGGAGTTCGTATTGGTAACTTCCCTTTGGTAAAAAATAATCCTTTTGACCAACATATATGCGGATCCCGTTGCGTAAATCTTCGGTATGGTAGGAATCAGGAACACCATCGCGTTTCACAGAAATCAGTTCAAAACCAACGTTGTAATTCTTGCCATCTACCTTGTATTTAGTCGGAAAATCCCGATAGATGCCTCGTTTGATTTTTTGCCCCTGTGCTTGGACCGTTATGGTTTCAGTTATAATCAAACTGGCATTTTTTTTGACAACAATGTCCGAAACGTAACGGGTGATACGTTCTTCAACCGCCATTGCGGCCTCTGGAATAACAAAAGCAAACTGAATTAAAGTGAAGAATACAAAAGGTAATAACCGTGTAGAGAAAATACTCATAGTTTTACTCCAGGGGCCTGCCTGTCTTGGGGGTTTTCAATTTGAAAATAATCTGCGCGCGTAAAGTTAAAACGCTTGGCAATCAAAACACCAGGGAAAGCCTCAACCCCAATGTTCATGATGCGCACGGCCCCGTTATAGTACCTTCGGGCCATCTCAATATCGTTTTCTATTTCCGTCAAAGAATGTTGGAGGTTTAAGAAACTATCATTTGCTTTCAAATCCGGATAGTTTTCAACGACAGCAAAAAGGTTCACCAGAGAATTGGCGAGCTTTCCTTCAGCCTCTCCACGTTCCAATACCCCGCCTTTGCGGGCATTAACACATTGGCCTCGAGACTCGATAACTTCGGTCAGGGTATTTTTTTCATGCTTTGCATAGCCCTTAACCGTTTCAATTAAATTTGGAATAAGGTTACTGCGTTTTTTGAGCTGAACATCTATTCCGCTCCAGCCCTCAGATACTTGCTGACGAAATCGCACAAGCCGGTTGTAGATTAAAACACCCCAAAACAAGATTAAGGGCACTTCTCCGCTTTGTTGAGTAGATTTAGGATTTCAAATAGAGCATAGATTGATTATCTGGAATGGATGATTGTCTAATTTTGAGTTTGAAGTATTCGGTATCCTTGATGCCTCTGGCTCGCTTACGGATCATTCCTATACTGACATTACCAGCCTCTATCCTGGCGCTTGTGAGCTTGTGTTTGGCGTAGTTGCAGATGCCCACACAATGTTTCCGTAGGGATTTCGCGAACTTTTTTAGATAGAGCATCTGTGACTGATCTGCTATCAGGCACCAACGTTCCAGTTGCTCCGCCATCGCCTCAAATGAAGCGGCACTCCACAGCAGCTGAAGCTGTTCTTTCAAGACGTAAAGTGCATTCAGGTTGCTATTGCTCTCCAGCAACCTTTGCAGCTTGTCACTTTGTTTTTCACTCAACTTATCCGCATTTTTGAGCAACAGATAATGTGTCCCTTTCATCAACTCTTTACCACTTGGATCGGCCTTTCTGAACTCAAGTCGACGCTGATTATGGATAGCTTTGCTGTAGTTTTTCATGACGTGGAAACGGTCAAATACTATGTCGGCCAACGGCAAGGACTCTCTGACAGCCTTTTGGTAGGCAGGCCCCATATCCATCGCTACGGCCTTTATTTTGCAGGCTGTATCTGGTTGCAGTTGTTTCAAAAACCTTGAAAAAACCTCGGCAGTTCGGCCTGCTTCAACCCAGATCAGATGACCGCCAACCATATCGTAGACCACCGTCATGTAGTCATGACCTTTCGCCCGGGCAACTTCATCTACACCAATATATTCCAAGCCAGTTAGCTCTGCAGGATCAAGCGTAGGGAGAGTTTCAATAAGGTATGCCCTGTCGATATTCTTGACCGTTTCCCATCGTATATCCAAATGTCTGGAAACCGCTTGAATAGACATATGCCGACATAATCCACTGATCAGTCGGCAAAATCGGTGAGTGAAACGGCACCCTTTATCAACAAAATCACACCCCTCAATGCGGCGTTCGCCCTTGTTAATATAAACCTGCGCCAGCTCAATCTCGACCACACAAGGATACCCAAAAAGGGGGATGTCGTTTACTTGTCGGCGGACATGCTGGTTGATGCTTCCCTTCTGGCCTGTAGCAGGGTCTATAGCCCTCCTACGCGCGTCTCGGCTGCAGTGAATGACAATCTTAACACCGCCGTCATCCAGTTTAATTTCATTTACACGTTGCCCTTTGAGGCCTAAAATATGCTGCGAGATGTTGATTGTCATATACCTGCTCTATGTAAAGTTATCAGAAACCATACATATCAACAGGTTACTTGGCGGTCGGCATCTTTTTCTACTCAACAAAGCGGAGAAGAGCCAGATTAAGAATAAGAAGCCCAATAAAATCATAGGGTAATAAGAAAGCGGCATCATTTTCATTCTTTGTTAGAAATAAAACTGACGTCACTATACACAGCGTGTAAATCACTGCCATCCAAAATAGTATCAGATGTTTGTTTGGATAATATTAGAGTTAACTATGGTCTTCCAATACATGATGCGCCATATCCGCGATAACATGGCGGATATGGTCATCTGCAAGCTCGTAGAGCACACGGCGTCCTTCTTTGCGGGAAACCAAAATACGGGATTCACGCAATTGACGTAAATTATGACTGGTGAGGGACTGGGATTGTCCTGTCGCTTCAGATAACTCATTCACAGAACAGGGTTTTTCAAAGCAGCAAAGACATAATTTAAGCCGACCTTCGTCGCCCAAGGTCCTAAAGATCCCGCTGAGGTTCACAAGTCCCGTTTCCCCAAGTTCAGGCAGCCCAAAACAACAATCAGCTTCATCTTGATTTATCAGCGAATTACTTTTTACTGCCCCAGACTTACAGTCTTTGTGACTACTCTCTACCACGCCAAGATCCTATTGGTTACCAAAATATAGGCCACACCCGCTCCCCGGTTTTAGTTAACCAATGGTGTGAAAGTTGATGGCGCTGGTTCAACCACGTTTATCAAATCTCGTTCAAGCGTCAAAATCGCAAGACCGCGTTCACTCCGCCCATCTACATGGAGGCGGAAGACCCCATCAAGACCGGAAAATCCCTGAGGGTTGGTTAAAACCGCCTGAGAATAATTTACAGCGGTAGACTGACTTTCAGCCTGCCTTGCAATCACAGCTGCCAAAGCAACGGTATCATAGGCAAGCGATACGATGCGGGGTGGAACCTTACCGTAAAGAACTCTATATCGACTTTTAAAGCTATCCCAGTGGGCCTGAGAAGGTGCAGCGTACCAACTTCCGACCAGAGCAGGTTCCCGACCTAATTTTGGATTATTCCAAAGCGCCGTACCGAGATATTTTACCTGACCGGGGTCAACATCAAAATAATTCAACAAGGGCGCAACGGTCAGAAGCTGCTTCCCTCCTGCAGGAACAATAATCGCCTGATAATCAGGGGGATTAAGGGTATCTCGTCCCTTGAGGCGTCTTAGAGCCCTCTTTGAGGCAGTATCCCCTTTAGCTTTCAAATTTGCTTTATGGGAAAGCAAAGCCTGATGTCGTTGATTGTAATTAGCTATTGCTTTGACTTCATCCGTCAAGTCAGGGTCCTTGGGATTAAAGAATCCCAGACGAGAAATTTCAAAATTTGATCCGTATGACTGAATTTGTAACGCACTTACTATCCGGCGCCCGTAAACATTATCTGGGGCAAATACAGCGATTTTTCGTATGCCCTGTGACGCAGAATAGTCAACTACCCGACGAATTTGCTCTTCCGGAGTAAGTCCAAGTACATAAACCCCATCACCCGCCACGGCTTGATCGTTGGAAAAAGACAAAACATTGATACCAGATGACCGGGCAAGGGGGGTTACTGCAGAAACTGATGTAGCAAAAAGAGGACCGATCACAAGATCAACCTTCTCTGTTACCAAAGATTCCATGGCCCCGCGTGCACCAGTAGGAGTCCCCGCAGTATCGCGAACGATAAGGTCAAACTTCTCTCCGGAAACATCAAACAGTGCCAACTGAGCGGCGTTTAACAATGCCTGTCCCACAGCTTTGTGACGCCCACTTAAGGGAAGCAAAAAGCCAACCTTCGTTCTGCGTTCAGAAATAATAACCGTCTCTGTTTCAATATCAGCAAAGGGACTGGATTCTTCAATGACTTCCGGTTCTATAGGCGCAAGAGGTTCCTCGACAGGTTCGACTTCAGCGACGGTTTCTTTAACCTCAGGCTTTTCAGCCGTTGCATCTGGCCCTGTTTTCATGGTTGTCTGACAGGCAGAAACAAGCAGTGTAAACACGACGACCACGGACAGGGCACCAACCCTGCGACCCAAAACCGCTAAGTATCCTGACAAGAAAGTTGCCAACGTTGAGCTCAAAACACTCATCCTCTTCAAATCGCCCTACAGATAAAACTTCACGGGCTAATAAAACATCTACCGAAGAACAAGCCAACAGTGCAGATGTTCCAATCGGAGAAAAACCAGAAGCAGCACTTTACCTCGTTGCGACCCCTATCGGCAACATGGGGGATATTACGGATCGCGCAAAAAAGATCCTCGCGGCTGCGGATCTTATCGCCTGTGAAGACACTCGGGTCACACGAAAGCTAGCTCAGGCCTTTGGTTTTACCGCCCCTCTCATTGCTTATCATGAGCATAATGCGGATAAAGTACGACCAATCCTTATTGAAAAGGTAAAAAAAGGCAATGTTGTGGCCCTGGTATCAGATGCAGGTACACCCTTGATCTCTGATCCCGGTTACAAATTGGCAAACACAGCGGTAGAAGAGGGAATCGGCCTAACATCTATTCCAGGTGCTTCTGCGCCAATCACGGCTCTGATTCTCTCTGGGCTTCCAACTGATCGGTTTTTCTTCAACGGATTTTTACCGAACAAAACCGGAGCCCGGAGCAAAGCGTTAAAAGAGCTCACGACCATCCCTTCAACACTTATTTTTTTCGAATCAACACACCGCCTAGCGGGAAGCCTTGCTGATATGGCCGCAGTTCTTGGAAACCGCCCTGCAGCAGTAACCCGTGAGCTTACGAAAATGTTCGAAGAAGTCAGGAGAGGTCCTCTTCAAGAACTCGCCGATCATTATCAAGAGGCCGGAAACCCCAAAGGGGAAATTGTTGTCGTCGTCGGGCCACCAGCCACAGAGGTCACGGAGCTGAGTGAGGACGATCTCGACACTCAAATCAAGGATGCACTGGAACACAATACTTTAAGAGACGCAGCAGCGCTGGTAAGCACCGCAACTGGCTTGCCTAAAAAGAAAGTATACCAACGCGCGCTTGATTTATCGAAGAATAAGTAAGAGCCCTCGGTGTCCACTTTGAAAAACAAGAATGGTATCGACCCAAGAAGATTAAAAGCGCAGAAAAAAGGGCGTTATGCAGAGCTACTGGCTTCCTGGCTTCTCCGACTTAAGGGTTATCAAATACTTGAAAATAACTATAAAACCAAAGTCGGCTAAATCGATTTAATTGCTAAAAAAGGCTCAGTGATTTGTTTCATAGAGGTAAAAAAACGAGCCACAAAGGCAGAAGCAGCCGAGTCAATTTCTACAAAACAGAAAGCGCGTATTATCCGCGCAGCCGAAAATTTCTTAAGGCAGCATTCCGGCTATCTTAGCTACGATCAAAGATTTGATGCCGTTCTTATTGGTGCCACAGTTATTCCATACCATATTAAAAACGCTTGGCAGGTCGATTGACCTCCATACTATCGAGTTATTATCACAGAGTTATCTAAAGTATCAGGTCAGTTAAGAGGAGTGAGATCACTATGACCACTATGGGGACATTTAATCACAACCGGTCTAGTGAGCGGGAAAGTACGCAGAAAGTATCTACCAAAATAGTATTAAGCCTACTTGGGCTCATCGCGCTAAGCGGCTGCAGCGCAACAGGCGCAGCCATCGGTGTAGGAGCCGCAGCTGCGAATACTGCAGCGGAGGAACGCTCCTTTAACAAAGCCGTTACCGATGTTCAAATTCAGATAAAAATTAACGACTTATTACTCCAAGAAAACATCGACATCTTCCGCAAAGTAAATATTCAGGTGAGTGAAGGTAAGGTTTTACTGAGCGGAAATGTTGAGCTACCCGACCACAGGATAACGGCGGTTAAACAAGCATGGAAAGCTCCCGGAGTGCGTGAAGTCATCAATGAAATTGAAATAAACAACGACAGTGGCATAACTGATTATGCTCAGGATGTTTGGATATCTACACAATTAAAAACAGCCATTATTTTTGATAAAAAAGTGACCTCAATAAACTACAACATTGATACCGTTAACCAGAATGTTTATCTCTTGGGTATCGCTCAGGACGAAAATGAGGTCAATCGAGTCATCGCCCATGCTAAAGACATTGACTATGTCAAAAGAGTCGTCAGTTATGTTGTTTTAAAAGACAGCCCATCGCGGAATCAATAACTGTCTTTAAGAAAAAAGTACCCGGAGAAAAGTAGGCCTCGGGAATACCAGCGACGATAATAATGAAGTTCACACATATGCTTGATAGAAAACCGCTAGATCACTCAGAAATCGATACTTTTCTTCAAGCTATAGGCCAAGCCGAAGATGGTGACATCAACTTGGCCGAATGTGCTCTACAGCTCGCCGCCGATGATCGAGAAATTACCTCTCTAGATCGTTATAAAGACCATTTGAAGTGTCTGGTGAATGATGCACATTCGTTGATGGCTCAAATCCAATCCAATGAGGCGGAACCTACCTTAGGTGATTATCTAAGTACCATTGAAACCGTACTTTATGACCTGCATGGTTATAAGGGCGATAAAGATGATTACGATAATTTAGAGAATGCCAATATTATCTCTGTGATTGATCAACGAAAAGGTCTGCCCATTGTCCTAGGTATTCTCTATATCCATATCGCCCGCGCTCTTAGCATGGAAGTAGATGGACTTAATTTCCCCGGACACTTCTTGCTCCGAGCGGTAAGGGGAAAAGAACGCCAAATCATAGATCCTTTCCAACGCGGCGAGATCAGAAACACCCCCTGGCTAAGGAAAACATTAAAATCGTATCTCGGTAAAGATGCTGAACTGACGTCTGATTACTCCCGTAGTGTTTCCAACAGAGGCATTTTGTTACGGTTACAGAACAATGTTAAAATACGTCTTATTGAAGCCAAAGAGCCCGAAAAAGCCCTCGCAGTTTTGCAACAAATGTTACTCATAGCACCTCAGGAACCTTCTATTTGGAGGGAAACCGGTATGCTACAGGCCTTCTTAAATAATATTTTGGCTGCAATTAAGACACTAGAACACTATCTAATGATCGAAGAAGACCCAAGAGGGCACCCAGAGACTGCTATTTTATTACAGCAGTTAAGAACACAGTTGAATTGACCAATTACGGATTAAAATAGATGACTCTCTCCGTTGCCATCCAAATGGACCCTGTATCAACCATTGATATCATTGGTGATAGCTCCTTTATCTTAGGGCTCGAGGCCCAGAAGCGGGGATACAAATTATTCCATTATCTGGCTAGAGACCTTTCCATGAAGGGTTCACGGGTATATGCCAAAGTTAGCCCAGTCGTGTTCCGAAAAGAACAAGGAAACCATGCCAGTTTGGGTGAATCGCAAATGATGGATCTGGAGGACATCGATGTTATCCTTATGCGTCAGGATCCCCCTTTCGATATGTCCTATATCACAGCGACCCATTTGCTTGATCATGTGCA
Organism: Kiloniella sp.; assembly: GCF_965205715.1. Lineage (GTDB taxonomy): Bacteria > Pseudomonadota > Alphaproteobacteria > Kiloniellales > Kiloniellaceae > Kiloniella. Next base: position 117,129 of record NZ_CBDBHW010000012.1, read on the forward strand.
CCCCAAAACTTTGGTCGTCAATGACCCAAGCTGGGTACGAAACTGTCCCGAGAAGCTCTTTATCGCTGAGTTTCCAGAACTAATGCCCCCGACCTTGATCACGAATGATCTTGAAGAAATCAAGGCCTTCAGGGCTGAATACAAAGACATTATCGTAAAGCCTCTCTATGGAAACGGTGGTGCAGGAGTTTTTCATATCAAACCTGATGATGAAAACCTGAACTCTGTTTACGAGCTTTTCGAACAGTATTACCGCGAGCCGATTATCGCTCAGTTATATCTTCCCGATGTTCGCAAAGGTGATAAACGCATTATCCTGATCGATGGTGAACCAGCTGGTGCTATCAACCGCATACCTGCTGAAGGAGAAGCTCGCTCAAACATGCACGTAGGGGGGCGTCCTGACCCAATTGGCCTAACAGAACGCGACCACGAAATTTGCGCCGCTATTGGACCAACCCTCAAAGAACGCGGTTTGATTTTTGTCGGTATCGATGTGATCGGTGATTACATGACAGAAATCAACGTCACTTCGCCAACAGGTATCCAGGAAATCAATCGTTTCAACAACGTAGCTCTTGAAGCAGATATCTGGGATGCCATTGAAGGTAAACTGAACAGATAAAATACAGGGCAGCCCAAGCGCTGCCCTTATTATCCCGGCCTTAATTCTTTTCTATTCTGCAATCAATTTGGAGACTTCATCCCAAACCATATCCACGGTAATATCCACAATATTATCACTGCTGGAGACTACGGGTTTTATCCAGTCTGAATAGGAAAAGTGGTAGCTTTTGATAAATATCCCCACAGCTGCCAAGCTAGACATCGCTGCCAAATTGAGACCAAAACTATCATTCCCGACATAAAAATCACAGCTCTGCAACAAAGCATGGCTATGATGAAGCGGTACTTTTTTCGTCGTCAGATCAATAAAACGTTCTGGCTGATCTGTTCTGGCAAGTATCCCCTCAGAAACATGCTTTACATCACCGGCACCAAATAACAGAATTTGCCCTGGAAATTCTTTAAGAAGCCGCTCAGCAATGGCTGAGTAACCTTCCGTCCCCCATTGCTTAAACTCGGCACTTGCATTTACACCAAGAGCAATCATTTGCGTCTTTTCAGGCAGTTCTAGATTAGAAAAGGCAGTTTCGACAACATGATCTGGCTGCCGAAATCGAACATCGCTGTAATCATAAGGAATTCCAGCGTCATCCATAACCAGCGCAGCATGGTTCATAAAAGCAGGTAAAGGAACAGACTTTGGGGTCTGGGTCCCTTTGTTAAGAAAGAACCTATTCCAGGATCCTTTGAAATAATAGCCAAAGCGCCTCTTAACACCAGCCATCATCATGGCAAAAGCTATGCCGGTTGATTTGTGGAATACAAAGGCGGTTTCGATCCCGGCCTCTTTGGTCAATTGACGTAATCGCCCCAAGTCAGCTTTACCGGAAACATCCTGATCACGTGCTATCGGTAAGACAGAACTCACCATGTCAACTTCGGAAAAAAGTTCGCTGATTTCCCGGCCCTTTTTACAGGCAAGAACCACAGACTTACCCGTAGATCGCTGTTGTATCGAACGAATGAAGGGAAGGTGGAACAGGGTATCTCCCAATCCCCCCCCCGTAACGACAAGTGTTTTACCTAATTCGGACATACGAATATGGAGTCCTATTTTCGAACTTAAGATATGCTTCCAAGACAACTATAACAGACATAAATGATCAATAGTCCTAGTACGATGTAAATTTAAAATGCCAATATATTTATACTTATCAAGACCCTTGGTGACTTGAAATTCCAAGTACCGCGGTATGACGATCGCTTTCCAATAGAGCTTGAAAGCGTTGTGGGTTTAAGCATTCTGTATCTGCACGCCCAGGAATGGATCGACTGTGGTAAATATGAAGAACAGGCGAAGTGTGATTTGCCGTAATTCGCCTTACACCACTCCTGATAAGCCTTAAGGTGAAATCTGAATCTTCACACCCGTGACCAACATAGCTTTCATCAAAACCATCAACCTTGTAAAAATCATCCTTCCAGACAGCTAGATTACAAGTTTGAACTTGCTCCCAGTTTTGCGATTTACTCTTTCGCTTTTGTTCAGATTGCGGAAGGGGAATAAATTGAAAGGGTCGATTGCATTGGGCCGTAATCCCCAACAGGAAAAGAACAGGACGGGACCACTTGAAAAACCTCCACCCTTTTTCAAGGGCCTTTTTAGTGAACCCGCTCTTTAGGTAAATCCGTCGGCCAGCGACCAACCAGCCTTTTTCTGCCAATTTTCGATGAGATGATATAAAGTCGGGCATGAAGCAGCAATCACCATCACTGAAAATAAGGTAATCCCCTTCTGCAAGGCCAACCGCACCATTTCTCGAAGCAGCAAGTCGGTATCCGTCATCTTCTTGCCAATAGTGTTTTATTGGAATTGAGGACCTTTCAGCATAAGAATTGATAAGATCCACGGTCTCTTGCTTAGAACCATCATCAGCAATAATAACTTCAAAGTTTCTATCCGTCTGGCTTTCGATGGAACGCAGAACCGGTTCCAGCGCCTGCGGCCAGTTATAGGTGGATATAATTACGCTGATTTTTGTCGCGGGGGTCATAATAACTCCAGAGTATAAGTAACTCAGTGCAGATCTATCGATCAAAACACCTGTTCAGGTATCTTTTAGATCTTTAGCACCGTTCTGCCAAACTTCTTTGTTTCGAATTAATGCCACCAGAAGTAAAAATCTCCTCCCTGATAAAAATATGTGCCATAAGAGAAACAACACAGGAGAGTATGCGTGATCGAAAAAAGTTTATCCCTCGCACTTTGGGCCGTAAATCTAGATATTCCTTTAAGCTCATTGGCTGAATGGGTTGGTCAGATAAGAACACGCGTTGAAAGTGCCAAAAATGCAGGTGCTGACCTTCTTATTATGCCTGAATACGTATCAGAACAGTGGATGTCGTATGCGCCTTCTGGCATATGCCCAGATGAAGAGATCCCTTGGATGGTCACACAAGCTTCTGAGGCAAAAGAGTTATTGAAACAGCTTGCTTCCAGCTATGAAATTGCTCTTTTGGCCGGTACATTCCCAGTAGCTACGGATGCAGACGACGATATGTCTGAAGAACCCGTCAATGACAATGATGGTTATTACAACCGTGCCCACCTTTTCCTGCCAGATGGCACCTACATTACCCAAGACAAGCTTAGCCTTACCCCAAACGAACAGGATCCCAATGCCTGGTGCCTCACCCCGGGTAATAAGCTAAAGGTCTTCACATGGCGGGGTGTTCGCATGGCAATCCTGACCTGCCTGGATATTGAAATGCCTGCACTCTCATCTCTTATCGCGGATCAAGATGTTGATCTTATCCTTGTACCTTCGATGACGTCGAAGCTCGCTGGTTATAATCGGGTTTTTGGGTGTGCAAAGGCCAGAGCAATTGAACTTCAAGCCGCTGTTGCCGTTGTAGGCCCCATTGGCGCGACAAGTTTTTTAGGGGGCAAACGCAAAAACCAAACCTCAGCTGCTGCTGTTTATCTTCCCTGTGAAGAAAGTCTCGGTCACACGGGCATTGCCACTGAAATATCACCTTCAGATACCACAGTGGGCCTTGGTCCTTTGATTATCGCAAAAGATCTTCCCATAGAAGAGATTAGAGAGCTGCGTAACGGATCTGCAGAAGTCTGGCCTGGTGGGTGGACGGCTGACCACATCTCGGTAGAGGAAGTATAATTTTCCGGCACTTCTCCGCTTTGTTGAGTAGATTTAGGAGGCACTTCTCCGCTTTGTTGAGTAGATTTAGGATTTCAAATAGAGCATAGATTGATTATCTGGAATGGATGATTGTCTAATTTTGAGTTTGAAGTATTCGGTATCCTTGATGCCTCTGGCTCGCTTACGGATCATTCCTATACTGACATTACCAGCCTCTATCCTGGCGCTTGTGAGCTTGTGTTTGGCGTAGTTGCAGATGCCCACACAATGTTTCCGTAGGGATTTCGCGAACTTTTTTAGATAGAGCATCTGTGACTGATCTGCTATCAGGCACCAACGTTCCAGTTGCTCCGCCATCGCCTCAAATGAAGCGGCACTCCACAGCAGCTGAAGCTGTTCTTTCAAGACGTAAAGTGCATTCAGGTTGCTATTGCTCTCCAGCAACCTTTGCAGCTTGTCACTTTGTTTTTCACTCAACTTATCCGCATTTTTGAGCAACAGATAATGTGTCCCTTTCATCAACTCTTTACCACTTGGATCGGCCTTTCTGAACTCAAGTCGACGCTGATTATGGATAGCTTTGCTGTAGTTTTTCATGACGTGGAAACGGTCAAATACTATGTCGGCCAACGGCAAGGACTCTCTGACAGCCTTTTGGTAGGCAGGCCCCATATCCATCGCTACGGCCTTTATTTTGCAGGCTGTATCTGGTTGCAGTTGTTTCAAAAACCTTGAAAAAACCTCGGCAGTTCGGCCTGCTTCAACCCAGATCAGATGACCGCCAACCATATCGTAGACCACCGTCATGTAGTCATGACCTTTCGCCCGGGCAACTTCATCTACACCAATATATTCCAAGCCAGTTAGCTCTGCAGGATCAAGCGTAGGGAGAGTTTCAATAAGGTATGCCCTGTCGATATTCTTGACCGTTTCCCATCGTATATCCAAATGTCTGGAAACCGCTTGAATAGACATATGCCGACATAATCCACTGATCAGTCGGCAAAATCGGTGAGTGAAACGGCACCCTTTATCAACAAAATCACACCCCTCAATGCGGCGTTCGCCCTTGTTAATATAAACCTGCGCCAGCTCAATCTCGACCACACAAGGATACCCAAAAAGGGGGATGTCGTTTACTTGTCGGCGGACATGCTGGTTGATGCTTCCCTTCTGGCCTGTAGCAGGGTCTATAGCCCTCCTACGCGCGTCTCGGCTGCAGTGAATGACAATCTTAACACCGCCGTCATCCAGTTTAATTTCATTTACACGTTGCCCTTTGAGGCCTAAAATATGCTGCGAGATGTTGATTGTCATATACCTGCTCTATGTAAAGTTATCAGAAACCATACATATCAACAGGTTACTTGGCGGTCGGCATCTTTTTCTACTCAACAAAGCGGAGAAGAGCCGTTTACTTATTTTAATACAAATTCAGTGTCATGAAATATTCACTTTAGAAAAATAGTGCTTGCGTTTATGTTCGAAAATGAACATTTATTGAAACTAAGAATACTTACTTATTCCCTGAGGAGCAGATTATGGCGGTTCGTGTAGCGATTAACGGTTTCGGTCGGATAGGCCGACTTGTACTTCGAGCCATCATTGAATCTGGCCGTGATGATATTGAGGTTGTTGCCATTAATGATCTTGCCTCGGCTCAGGCAAATGCACACCTGTTAAAGTATGACTCGGTTCACGGAACTTTGCGTAAGAGCATCAAAGCCGATGATGGTGCTCTCATTATCGAAGGTAAGCGTATTGCGGCTTTGTCTGAACGTAACCCGGCTGACCTTCCCTGGGGTGAGTTGAATGTCGATGTTGCGCTCGAATGTACGGGGCTCTTTACCAGCCGTGAAAAAGCGTCTCTCCATCTTGAAGCTGGTGCCAAAAAAGTATTGATCTCTGCGCCTGGTAATAATTCTGATCTCACCGTCGTTTATGGTGTAAATCATGACAAAATCACTCCTGAACACAAAATTGTCTCGAATGCTTCTTGTACCACGAATTGCCTTGCGCCAGTTGCGCACGTTCTGAACCAACTGGTTGGTTTGGAAGAAGGCTTTGTGACAACTGTTCACGCCTATACAGGTGATCAGAATACAGTTGATACCATGCATTCCGACATGCGTCGGGCGAGAGCAGCTGCACTTTCTATGATCCCAACCTCAACAGGGGCTGCCCGTGCCGTTGGCTTGGTTTTACCTGAATTAGCCGGAAAGTTGGATGGTACCGCAGTGCGTGTTCCAACGGCCAATGTTTCCCTGATTGATCTCGTCTTTACGGCTGGACGAAAAACAACTGCTGAAGAAATAAACGAAGCTATGCAGATCGCTGCTGAAGGGCCTCTGAAAGGAGTGCTTGATGTGAACGATGAGCCGCTGGTTTCTATTGATTTTAACCACTCGCCTGCGAGTTCGACCTTTGATTCGACGCAAACCCAATTGGTTGGGGATCGTCTGGTTCGGGTCTTGAGCTGGTATGATAACGAGTGGGGGTTCTCCAACCGTATGGTTGACACTGCTGTCGCCCTGGGGCTTAGCCTCTAGGTCTACTTGATCAGGAGGAGGTAGAGGGCTTCCTCCTGATCTTTTTTTAGCAGTGCTTTTGCGAGAAATGAAATTATAAAATTAAGTCGGCACGGATTGGCGTGCCGTTTCTGTGTTTAAGGGTTTCGCGCATTGCGATAAAACTGTCGTCGTTAAGCCAAGCAATTGTAACAGAAAAATGTTATGACATTTAATGCAGGTCATTGTCCTGTAATGAAATAAAATGAAAAGGTTTCAGGAATGAAGCGTAAGCGCCTTTGTAAGATTGTTGCGACCCTCGGCCCGGCGAGTTCTGAGAAAGAGACCATCGCGGCTCTTTTTGAAGCCGGTGTTGATACTTTCCGCCTGAACTTCAGTCACGGAACCCATGAAGATCATAAGGTTCGTTACGACCTTATTCGGGAAGTGGAAAAAGAAGCTGGTCGCCCTATCGCTGTGTTGATGGATCTTCAGGGGCCAAAACTTCGTGTCGGTCGGTTTGCTAATGATAAAGCTGAATTGGTAAATGGCAGTACTTTCCGTTTGGATATGAAAGATGAGCTCGGTGATGCAACCCGGGCCACCTTACCCCATAAAGAAATTTTTCAGGCGATAGAGCCCGGTACAGATCTATTGCTCGATGACGGGCGTATCCGGCTTCGGGTTACGGCAGTAACAGACGCGGAAGCTACGACTGAAGTTATTGTTGGCGGCATCTTGTCGAACAATAAGGGCGTAAATGTTCCGGGTGTTATTCTTCCCCTTTCTGCGCTTACGGAAAAAGATCTGCTGGATATGGAGTTTGGTCTTGAGCTGGGCTGTGATTGGTGTGCACTTTCTTTTGTTCAACGACCTGAAGATATTCTCGAAGCAAAGCGTTTGGTTAAAGGGCGTGCTGGTGTAATGGCAAAGCTTGAGAAGCCTTCTGCAATTGAGCAGTTAGAGGCTATCGTTGAGCTGACAGATGCTGTGATGGTTGCCCGTGGTGATCTGGGTGTTGAGCTTCCACCAGAAAACGTGCCTGTGCTTCAAAAGCGGATCGTGAGGATTTGCCGTGAATATGGCAAGCCGGTCGTGGTTGCAACTCAGATGCTTGAGACCATGGTATCAGCACCAACGCCAACAAGAGCCGAAGCTTCAGACGTGGCGACGGCTGTTTATGATGGTGCAGATGCGGTTATGCTTTCGGCAGAATCTGCAAGTGGGGCATATCCGCTTGAAGCTGTTGCGATGATGAACCGTATCATTGAAACAATTGAACAGGATCCGCTCTACGTTAAATTAGTGCATGCAGATGAGCTGGCGCCAAATCCAACTGAGGCTGACGCCATCAGTGATGCAGCACGCCATGTCGCCGATCTTATCAATGCGAAAGCCATCGTGAGCTTTACGACTACGGGCAGTACCGCATTTCGTGCTGCGCGAGGGCGCCCGAATACACCTCTGCTCGGTTTAACGCCTGACCTTAGGGTCGCGCGTAAAATGGCCCTGATCTGGGGGGTGCATTCTGTGAATACACGTGATGTCAGCAGTTTTGGAGAAATGGTCGGGAAGTCCACTCGTATTGCGCGCCGTGAAGGCTTCTGTGAAAACGGCGATCAAATCGTTATTACCGCGGGGGTTCCCTTTGGGACACCAGGCTCAACAAATAACCTTCGAATTGCGACTGTAGGTCAACATGAAAAGCCTGACCCAATCTCTTAGGTTTTTTAAGATGATTTGACTTTAAAAAGGCAGCCAGAGGGCTGCCTTTTTTATAGCTTGTTAATGGGGATTTTCAGGTAATGGTCGCCATCGTCTTCTGCTGGTGGGAGTGAGCCTGCGCGCATGTTTACTTGTATGGAAGGGATTAAGAGGGCGGGCATGGCAAGTTGTTTGTCTCGGTCTGTTCGCATTTTGATGAACTCTTCTCTCGTGATGCCTTCGTGCGTATGAAGGTTTTTTTCTCTCTGCTCTTTGACGGTTGTCTCCCAGGCAATCTCGCGGCCATTCGGGGCGTAGTCATGGCAGGTATAGAGGCGCGTGTCATCAGGTAGGGCGAGTATTTTCTGAATAGAATCATACAGCTGACCAGCATCACCACCTGGAAAATCTGCGCGGGCTGTTCCAAAATCAGGCATGAAGAGGGTGTCGCCAACAAAGGCCAGGTCTTCGATATGATAAGTTAGGCAAGCAGGTGTGTGTCCCGGTGTATGGATTGCCCGGCAATTTATATTTCCTAATGAAAATTCTTCGTTGTCTGAAAACAAATAATCGAATTGTTGGCCGTCGGTTTTAAATGAGGATTCTGCGTTGTAGATGGTTTTAAACGTGCGTTGAATTTCTGGAGTGTGATCGCCAACGGCAGTTTTTCCCCCTAATTCCTGCTTTATGAACGGAGCCGCGCTTAGGTGATCTGCGTGGACGTGTGTCTCCAGGACCCAGTGGCAACTAAGGTTTAATTCTTTGAATCGCTTTACAATAATTTCTGCACTCGTGGTCGAGGTTCGACCGGAGTTGGTATCAAAATCCAAGACAGAATCCACTATGGCTGCTTGCTTTGTCTGGGGATCCCAGACGACATAAGAAATTGTGTTACTGGCTTCATGAAAAAATGCTTCAACCTTAGTCTGCATTCTTACCTCCGGATTATGAGTTTGAAGATGATTATAACAGTTGACTTAAATATAGCAATGTTGATATATAGTAAAATATGAATATAAATGATATGGCAGCTTCTGTAGGAGAGGCAAGAGATCTTCTCAAGGCCTTAGCAAATGAGAGAAGGCTCATGATCCTATGTCAACTGGTTGAGGGTGAAAGATCTGTTGGGGTTTTAGTTGAAAAACTAGATCTCGCACAGGCGATGGTCTCTCAGCAGCTGGCAATTCTTAAAAGAGAAGGCCTCGTCTGCTCAAGGCGGGAGGGGCAAAGTATATATTACGCATTGGATAATGAGCCAGCCGCGAAAATTCTTCAGGTACTTTATGATAGTTTTTGCCCGGAGCAGTAGTGCCCTTCGCTTAACCTTATTGTAACAAGGATACCCATTTATAATGAGAATAGTTAAGAAAATATCCCCCCTTGATCTTGTTGAGCGTTTAAAGAATGAAGACATATTTTTGGTCGATATTCGTAATGCTCAGGAATATGCGGATGAATGCCTGAAAAGTTCGATTAATATTCCAATTGAAGAGTTGAAAGATAACGATTTTGAAAACATACGTAACAAGGTTGTTGTTTTTTATTGCCGAGGAGGCCACCGGACAGCCCAGGCAACGGAACTTCTGAGAAAGCAGCCTTTCAAGGAAATTGTAATTCTCGAAGGCGGACTTATGGCTTGGAAAGCGCAACGACTAGCCACAAAGAAATCCACAAGAGCTCCTATGGATATTATGCGTCAGGTACAGATAATAGCAGGAAGCCTTGTAATGCTCGGTGTGGTGTTGGGAGTGACTGTAAGTCCCAATTATTTATTCATTTCAGGTTTTGTGGGCGGTGGATTATTTCTTGCGGGCATTTCAGGGTTTTGTGGTATGGCGCGTTTTCTAAGGTTTATGCCTTGGAATAAAAGGATAATTTAACAAAAAGACTGCCTTAATAAATTAGATAAAAAGCCACTGATATTTAATAGTTTTATAACTATCGGCTTATATTCTGCTGTTTGGTTTTTGTGATGCCTGCTCTTTGTAGGAATCGAGATTTTTGTGGTGGCTCTGATTTCCTTTGTTATTAAATTCAGAAAATAAACAAGCACGGTTAATGGTGGTAAGTGAGGATCAGCGTTTTTTGTCTGATCTTCTAACCAGTTTACGTGATGTTGGCTTCGTTAATGTCGCAAGCTGTAATGAGTTTGAATTCACTGAAAATTCTAACCCAGAATTACTACTGTTTGATGTCGGGTCTTTAAATGAAAGTTTGAAGCTCGTTCTCAGTCAGTTGCGGAGCTTGCCTGATAATAAAGCCTGCCCAATGTTGTGTATTGAGAAAGAGGGGCATGAGTTATCTGACGAGGAAAGCCTTGAACTTTTTAGTGATGTCATCTCATTTCCACGGGACTTAAATCGGCTAGGGTTATGTTGTTCTTCTGTATTGTATACGCATCGGGAGCGTCGGGATTGGGTTCTGGAACGTCAACGACTAGAAGCCGAGTTGGCTAAGAAAACACAGAAGGCGGATTTAGCCCTTGTTCTTCTTAAGCAGGCTGAGAAGAAAATTATTGATAAAAACCCAGATTTACTGAGCCGGGATCAAGAAAACCACAACATCATTGCCGACATGAGCCATGAGTTGCGGACGCCCTTAAATGCGATACTTGGCTTCTCTGAAATTATGAAGGAAGAACGTCTGGGGTCTCTGGGGCATGATAAGTATCTTGGGTATGTCGGGGATATCCATAACGCGAGTAAACATCTTCTTGGTATTGTAAATGATGTTCTTGATCTGGCTAAAACAGAACCAGAAGAGCCAAGCCTTGAGATTACTGAGATATCCGTTTTGGATGCAGTTAATGAGACCATGAGAATGATGGCTTTTGTAGAGCGTCAACCACTTTGTCCGGTTGCGTCAACCACCTTGGCCGCTTTTGATGCGGCTGTGATCTGACGTTTATTTACGATGCTTCAGGCATATTTTTCACCTTTTTGTTTGTGGTTTTCCGCAACATTTTTTTGAGATTTTGGGCGGCTTCCCATTGTCTGTAGCTGTCGATATTCATCTCAAGAATGGTTGAGTGGTGAACAAGACGATCGATTGCTGCAACGGTCATGGCCTTATCTTGAAAAATATTGTCCCATCCGCTAAAAGGTTGATTGGCAGCAATTGCAATACTTCGGTACTCATATCGTCTGGCGATCAATTCAAAGAGCACGGATGTTTCAGATATATCCCTTTGTGCATAGGTAATATCATCGAGAATGATGAGATCAAATTTATCGAGTTTTGCGAGGGCGTTTTCGAGCATAAGTTCACGTCTGGCAGCCTGGAGTTTTTGCACCAGATCACTGGTTTGCGTATAGAGCACACGGTATCCAGCCTCTATAAGAGCATAACCTACGGCGCATAGGAGATGAGTTTTTCCTCCCCCTGAATTTCCAATGGCAATCAGATTTGCTCTTGCGTCAATCCAGTCACCGGCAGACAAGGCTTCGACCTGCGCCTTTTTCACGTTAGGCAGCCGCTTGAAGTTAAAAGTGGCCAGAGTTTTTCCGCCCAGCAGGTTTGATGCGTTGAGATGGCGTTGAATGCGTCGCGTGTCCCTTTCGGCCAATTCATATTCGGCCAAAACGGCAAGGAACCTGGCTGCTGACCAGCCCTCCTTGTCGGATTGGATTGCGATATCTTGCCAGTGTTTGTGAAAGCTGGGTAATCGTAAGTCAGTTAGCATAAGAGGCAGCTTGTGCTGATCCACTTCAATGTTTGTCATGCCCGATCCTCCAACAGAGTATCAAAGACTGATAATGAAGGTTGAACCACGGGAATATCAGGAGGTAAATCCGTGTTCTTTTTTGTGATATTCAGCTTAAGTTTTTTTGCGCAAGGTAGCCTTCCTGCATTGATTTCTCTCGAAATCAGGTGCGCGACTTCGGCCTCACAAGCCTCTTCGTGCGCAAGGAAAAGTATCCCAACCATCTGACGACACGCATCTCTGCGGGACAACTTTTTCTGAAACAATGTCCAGGCCAGGGAGTACTCGGTTCTTGGAAAAATACTGTCACGATAAATAGAATTGGCGAGTGCCTGAGGTTTACGTTTGAGAGCATGAATGACGTGATGATAATTGATAACATGAATGCGGGGGCCTTTGCCGTGCCCCCGCTCACGAGAATGGCTGACGACATGAGTGCTGCCTAGATAGGCTTCTATCCGGTTATCGTAAATATGGACACGCAAGCGTTGACCAATTAGGCGAGAAGGGGCGCTATAAAAAACCTGCTTAACTAAAAAACCACTTGTTTTGGTAACTCTCGACACGACTTCAGTGTAATCTGTTGTTCGCCGAGGAGGTAACGCCTTGAGAGATTTCAACTCTGTTTGGATATCTTGGTCACGATGTTTGTTCCGTCTAGCAATCAGCTCGTCCAAAAATCGCCGATACTCATCCAAAGTGTCAAAGTCATTACTGCCACGCAAAATCAGGGCCTGCTTTATCGCAGTCTTAAGGTGACCGTGGTGAGATTCAATGGCACCGTTCTCGTGTGATTCCCCTCTGTTATTTCGACTGGCCTCCATACCGTAGTGCTCAACAAAAGCAGAATAACGTTTGGTAATGTCCTCCTTTTCCTCAACGCTCAAATTCCGAAAGGCCGCAGACAGGCTGTCGGTCCGGTGGTTTTCAGGAGCGCCCCCCAAGGACCAAAGCGCATTTTGTAAGTTCTCCGCAAGGGCTGTAAAACTCTCACCGCCAAGTACGACCCCAACATGTTCCCATCGGCTATATACCAGAACAAAATGATAGAGCCGATGCACCAAAGGATCTCCTGCAATGGTAATACTTAAGTCGGCTGCATCCGTGAAATCTGATTGGCCCATGTAACCCGGCTCAGGTGTTTGCCTGAAAATGATATCCTTTTCAGGGCCATTCAGAGCCCGCCATCCCCGAACTCGGCGCTCTAACGTGCGCTTGACACGGTCATCGGGAAAACGGAGCGGATAGAGGCTCTGTATGTGGCGCAACAAAGTAATGGGTTTGACCGAGTTGTCTTTATCCAAAATGGGAAGGATGTCCTTATCCCAGATATCTTCAAGCGGATCAGAAACTGTTCGCCCTCGCTTTATATTGCGTTGTGACGGTAAAGTCGCATCAACGTAAAATCGGCGGGCCGTGCGTTCGCTAAACCCTGCGCGGGCAGCGGCGGTTCGTTGACCATGAGTTTTTCTATCTGTCATGTAAAGTCTCAGTTGTTCATCTGTGATAAATTTATACGGCAAACAGGTTCCTCCAATTACATCTAGAGGTTCCTAATTTATCAACTCACAGCAGCTTGTAACTAACACCAAATTAAGCCTTGGCCGGTGGATCTGATTATCAAACGGGCACGCCCTTTTTAATGATCAGATCCACCGGCCAAGGTGGTTGTCGCAACCGGCCAAGGTTATTGTCGCTGAACAGGCTTTGCTTGCAGAGGAGTCTGGGGTTGAGCTTTCAGTCAATATTGCGGATGATTTTCCTGGCCTGAAAACGGATGAGCGTCGATTTAAGCAAGTTCTAACAAACCTTGTCTCTAACGCTATCAAGTTTACGCGACGAGGCGGTCGTGTATGTGTTGAGGGTCAGTTTGATGTGAAAGACGGGGCCGTTTTGATGGTTATTCGCGATAATGGTATCGGTATGACTTCTGAGCAACTTGCTCTTGCATTAAGCCCTTACAGCCAGGTTCATGAAGCGCAAATACATACACATGTCAGGGGTACGGGGCTGGGATTACCTATCTCTAAAAAATCAGTTGAGTCTTTGGGAGGTGATTTTACGATTTCTTCCGAGCCGGGGTTAGGCACCGCTATTACTCTTAGGTTCCCTTTGGAACTCGTCGTGATTAACAGTTAACACTCCTGTTCTAGTGTGAATTTTTCTTCAAAGTAGTGATTGTAAAACTGTTTCGCTTAATTTCTTCTTGTTCCAGTCGACACCTTTTTTCATCCAAATCAGCTTTTACTTGCTCTAAAGAGCGCAATGGTTTGGTTAAGTAAGGGCTAGCGGTAACGGAATAAGAAGTTTTCATCAAGTTATCCACAGAGTTGTCCACAAGATGTGGTGGTGTGCCTAACTAGATATACACAAATTAGGGTGATTCGAAAAGAAATTAAATCTTAGGTAGATATTTGGTGTTAATAAATACCTATGAGTGTGCATTTGTCCGAGGTAATCAATAGTTTTTGGATTCTATAATAACTCTATCTTGACCAAGCGCCTATCAAGCCCCAAGTTTAAGGGGAGCCGCGATGCTGGAATCCAGATTGCGATAATTAAATGGCTGCCTATTGGGGCCAATGAATAATGAGCCTTGCTCTATAGAGGAGGTATGAGTGTCGAGATTGTCTCTGTTTAACAGTCCATTGATGCTAGGTTTTGAGCAATTCGAGCAGGCGATGGATATGATTTCCAAGACCGCTACTGATGGCTACCCACCGTATAATGTGGAAAAGGTCAGTGAAAATAAAATACGTATAACGCTCGCAGTGGCAGGGTTCTCCCCCGAAGATATACAGGTTCAAATTGAGAATAATCAATTGGTTATTCGCGGTAAGGCAAAGTCGGACGACGATAAAGAGTACCTTCACCGCGGAATTGCAACCCGACAATTTCGGCGGGCATTTGTTCTAGCTGAGGGTATCGAAGTTCTTAATGCAAATATGGATAATGGACTCTTGCATGTTGAGCTTGAACAGCCCCTACAGAACGTTACAATTCGAAGTATCGAGATTCAAACAAATAACAATCAAGCCAAAGCGGCTGTAATTGAAGACAAGCACGAATAATTTGGAAAAGAATTAAATCAGGTTGATGGTTCTTTAAGAATAATGAATTTATGATAGGGGCGATGGTGACCGATTTGAGTTTGATGCTGTCGGAGCCTAGGTTGGAAAAGAGTTATGATGATTAAGCAAGTTATATCAGAGTTAATGACAGATCAGGATATGACGGCCCTTGGCTTGGAAGTCGTGGCCTATGTTAAGCCTGTTGATGTAGAGGGAGATGCTTGCTTTGGCATTTTTGCAGCAGATGGAACCGAAATCACTGTTGTTGGGGATCGAGATGTTGCATTTGCAGCTGTACGCCAACAGGACTTAGAGCCTTTGAGTGTTCACTAGGAAATTCCTTTCTGTTTGACGCTAAATACCTTTCGTGTGTGATGTCTTAGAATATCCAGTATTAAAAAAAGGCCCCCATTTGGGAGCCTTTTGTCTTTTAATGTTTTAACCGAAGTCTTGTTAAGCTGCGTGGCTGGTTGTTGTTGCACTCAAGAGTGCATAGATGCCATCGTCGCTTTCAGTTCCTCTCAGCTTCTCACAGGTGGATGCGTTCCTTAGAAAGCGAGATACCCGCGCTAAAGCTTTGAGGTGATCGGCACCGGCCGTTTCAGGTGCAAGTAACAAACAGATCAGATCCACAGGTTGCTCATCGATGGAATCAAAGTCAATTGGGCGTTCCAATTTAACGAAGAAACCATAGAGTTTGTCGAGATTAGGAAGTTTACCGTGAGGAATGGCAATGCCTTGTCCGATCCCGGTAGTTCCTAGTTTTTCCCGTTCAATCAGAACATCAAAGATGTCCCGCTCTTCTGATCCAGTAATTTTTGCAGCCCGTTTAGCAATTTCTTGAAGAAATTGCTTTTTACTGTTGGCGCGCAAATCAGCGGCCACGGCATTAGGGCCGATTAGGTCGGTTAATTCCATTACATAAGTCTTTAGCTGTTACGTGCTCTGGCTTTTTAAGGGGTCAACCCAGCCAATATTTCCATCAGAACGACGGTAGATCATATTTAATCCTCCGTGTTTGCTGTTGTGGAACATCATTGCTGGAAGATCTTCGAGATCCATGCGCATAACGGCAAGGCCTGCTGTTAAAGTTGGAATCTCAGTCGCCATTTCAGCCACAATTAAGGGGCTTTCTTCAGCGTCAATTTCGTTTTGTTCTTCTTTTTCCTGCTCACCAGAAAGAATGTAATGCTGAGCATGGGTAGCTTCTTTACCACCCTCGGCGTGATCATCGCGTAGTCTGCGCTTATGGCGGCGCAACCGTTTGGACAGTCGCTCAGCGGCCAGATCAAATGCAGGGTATGGTTCTCCTGCTTCACCATTAGCTTCTAGTCGTATATTTTTTCCAACGTGCGCAACTACCGTTGTGCGGTAGAGGTACGCATTTTTGGATATAGTGACATTTACATCAATTGCATCACCAAAATACTTATCCAGTGTAGCGGAAAGATTTTCTTCGATATGAGTGCGCAGCGCGTCGCCAACGTCGAGCTGCTTGCCTTTAACGGAAAGCTGCATGTGAACAAATTCTCTGAATTGTTAAGGGGGTTAGCGTAATGGCCATATGTGCCAATCAAGCCCCGCTATCTGGGGCGGCACCATAGTGACGTCGTTTATCAGAGTCAAGGACAGTAGGTAGAACCATGTTTTCCTCTCGCTAAAGTAAACGACATACGTAGTATACACAGTCTTTTTAAGAGAGTCGATTTTGTTAAGCGAAAAAATTACAAAGTAAGCTTTTTTTCTCTGCGTCGTTGTACGGAAGAAGGGATTCCCAGGGCTTCCCGATATTTCGCAATTGTGCGTCGGGCAATATCAATGCCTTCGGCTTTTAATTTTGTAACGAGCGCATCGTCTGACAAGATTTTCTTGGGATCTTCGTCGTCGATTAACCTCTTAATCCTGTCTCGAACGGCCTCTGAAGAGTGAGCATTGCCATCATCGCCAGCGATTGAAGAGGTGAAAAAATACTTCATCTCAAATGTGCCCCGAGGCGTCACCATGTATTTGTTGGATGTCACCCTACTTACAGTAGATTCATGCATCTCAATGACTTCCGCTATATCTTTTAAGGTGAGGGGCTTGAGGGCTTGCACCCCTTTTTGTAAAAAGCCATCCTGTTGGCGTACGATTTCAGTCGCGACTTTCAATACGGTGGTTGCGCGTTGATGAAGAGCCTTGATAAGCCAGTTGGCTGATTGAAGTTGCTCGGATATGTAGGTCTTATCTTCCTTGCTTCGGGCCTGATCAGATATGCTGCCGTAGTACTTGTTATTAATGAGCACTTTGGGGAGGGCATCACTATTGAGTTCAATATGCCAGCCGCCTGCATTATCGGACTTAATAATAACTTCAGGAATAAGAGTTTCGACATCACTGGTATCAAATGCAGCAGCGGGCCTTGGGTTTAAGGCCCTGATTTCCGCAACCATCTCTGTGATATCTTCCTCGTCAACACCACAGACACTACGGAGTCCTTTTAAATCCCGTTTTGCCAGAAGATCGAGGTTGTCCAAAAGGGCCTGAATAGCAGGGTCGAGTCGATTTTTTTCTTTAAGTTGTATTGCGAGGCATTCTGCGAGATCTCGAGCGCAAATGCCAACGGGGTCAAACTCTTGAAGTGAGCTAAGTACAGACTTAACAAGGTCTAGAGGGCAGCCAAGCTGTTCTGCAAGCTCTTCAAGATTGGCTTTTATGTAGCCAGACTCATTTACTTGATCGATCAGATGAACCCCGATAAGTCTTTTGGTCGGGGAATCGATCTCCATATTGAGTTGTTCGCGCAGATGATCTCGAAGCGTTATTGTTTCTTTTAGTCTGTTTTCGAGAGAATAAGAGGCATCGTCGAAGCGGGTGTTTCCGCCGGGACCCCAATTAGAGAAAGACGTACTATCTTCTGTCCATTGGTTGTCAGGGCTGCTGTCGTAATAATTATCGAATTCATTGTCGAGAGGGGCCTGGTTGCTGTCTGGTAGCGTTTCTGCATTGGAAAGCTCAAGGGAATCAGGCTGAGATGTTTCGCTTTCTGAAGGAGCTGCAGCTGCTGAATGCAGGTCTGTATTTTCAGAGTTCGTCAGGGCTGAATTGCCTGTGCCGTCATCCCGGTCAAGAAGAGGGTTTTGTTCCACTTCTTGTTGAACGTAGTCAGCCAAATCCATGTTCGACAGCTGCAGGAGTTTTATCGCCTGCTGTAACTGCGGGGTCATAACGAGGCTTTGACTCTGCCTCAGCTCTAATCTTTGCGATATTGCCATAGGTATAACCCTTAGAGGCTAAACCTTTCACCTAAGTAAACACGACGCACGTCGTCGTTATTTACGATTTCACCAGGAGTGCCTTCCATCAGCACCATTCCATCATGGATGATATAGGCCCGATCAACAATATCCAAGGTTTCTCGTACATTGTGATCAGTGATTAAAACCCCAATTCCTCTATCCTTAAGGTGCATGACCAGATCGCGGATGTCACCGACAGCAATGGGATCAATACCTGCAAGAGGCTCATCTAGGAGGATGAAACTTGGATCTGAAGCAAGGGCACGGGCGATTTCTACACGGCGACGTTCACCACCAGAAAGGGCTATTGCGGGCGTGTTACGAAGGTGGGTAATGGAGAACTCAGCCAGGAGGCTGTCAAGTTTCGCTTCCCGTTTACTTCTCACAGGCTCTACGACTTCCAATACGCCGCGAATGTTTTCCTCAACAGAGAGGCCGCGGAAAATAGAGGCTTCTTGTGGGAGGTAGCCAATACCCATGCGTGATCGGCGGTACATTGGCAAGTCAGTAATGTCTTGATTATCTAGCGTTACCCAACCTGAATCTGGAGAAAGTAATCCGGTGATGATATAAAAACTTGTGGTTTTACCTGCACCATTGGGGCCTAGAAGTCCAACGACTTCTCCCCTTTGTACGCGCATAGAAACGGCCCTGAGAACGGGTCTCTTTTTGAAGCTCTTACCTATGTTGGTGACCATTAGCCCCTGGTTGTCAGCGATAAGAGACGGCTTCGGTTTCTCATCCTGGTTTGCCGCTATTTTCTGGTCTTCTGTCATTAAGCTCTGCCGTTACTCGTCACGATTATTGTTATATGCCTTTGAAACGCGGTGGGCGCTTCTCAATTATTCATGTTTTCAATTACGGTTTTTTCTTGCTTGAGGGGAGTATCAAACCGGTAACAGGTTTCCCGCTTTGGCTCTTTAGCTTACTAACTCCGGTTGCGAGGTTGAACTCAGCCTGATCACCATTCATTTGATTTTCCCCCTGAGTTATTTTGACATTCCCGGTCAGGTTAGCCAACTCCTTCTTTACATAATAAGTGCCATTGTCCCCCGTGGCATATTCTGTTTTGGTCGCAACCCTGACATCCCCATGTGCATCAATGCGATCCAATTCGAGCTTGTTCGCAGCGTCTCGGACGAAATATGCCGTCAGAACATTGCCCCGAACGCGCTTGTCTTCACGAATGGCAACTGCGTTGCCTCTCGCAATTGCCAACTGTTTGGTTTCCCAGTATTCGAGGCTGTCTCTGGCCGTAATTGTGTCGGCGCCACTTACCATGCGCAGGTTTTGACCGGTAAGGACCATTACTTGTTTGTCGATGTCATAGACGCCGTTATCACCGTAAGCGGTTTCTCCTGGGGAAACGATTTTGACATTTCCAACCGCATCAACGCGATATATTTCAGTGCCCCCCTCAACGCCTTCACGGTAATGAGCAACAAGCTGGTCGCCATAAACTTCCAGCTCACCTTGGGCGGCACGTGCATTGCCACTCGCGACGTATTGCTTTTGATCTCTACGCCACTCAATACCCTCGTCGGCATTGATTTCGAGAGGAACATTGCTGTTTCCCAGTCCCTCCGTCAGTGCCTGAGCGTTGATAGCTGTGAGCGGGGCGGTGATAAGTGTTGTTATAAGCGTAAGGGCAGACGCCAGGCGTTTAATTTTTTCACAGATTTTTATTTCGCGGGTCATTATTTCAAGGCCTCCTGAGCCCCAGGAAGGATGATCAATCGACTTTTCCCTGTAAAGGTGATGCGTTTTCCGCGATCAGTGATAACAAAACCCTCAGAATTGATAGTTCCTGCAGGGCCATGCCCCTCAACAGGTAATTGTCCAAAGGCTGAACCTGCCTTGGCATCAAACATAGCTTCTTCTGTGAGAATCTGAAAACCTTGATCTTGGAAGATATTCACATTGCCGTTGAGATTGAGGTATTTTTCATCCCTATCGTAGATGCCCGATTGAGCAGAGAGAGCGAGCCAAGTACCATCTTCCAAGGTGATGTCCGCTTTTGGAAGTGTTAGAAAAATTTCACTTTCACGTTCGCTGGACTGTTCAGCAAGATCCGCGATTATAGTATAGGGTTGATCGTTATCATCAAGGCCGAGATATTTCGGGTTTAGAGCACTTAGAGTGTCGGGTGTCGTTTCGCCAAGGATTTCTTTCGTGATTATTGTCGCTTCTGAAATCACCTGCTTTTCCAGCTGGGGCCAGACGACAACGAGGAGTATTAGAACGATTGCGAAAATAGGAAGAGTAACTTTGGCGATACTTACAAAGACACTATAGGCGTTGCCTCCTGAATAACTAGGAGGTTTGACGGGTGCGCTTACTTCCGGTGTTATAGTACCCGTTTTTGCAATCCTATCAGATGATCTTTGTGACGAGCTCATTCTCTTATGCAATCTCACTCATATACAATGTCAGGCAATCCCGGCGCGGAGACAGTCATGGATGTGTATTATTCCGACAGGGAGGTCATCTTCAGTAACAAAAAGGCTTGTGATTGACCTTTCGTTCATCTGGCCAAGCGCTTCTGCAGCCAAGGCGTTTGGACGCGTAGTTTTTGGGGCGGCGGTCATTACTTTTTCCGCAGTCATGGAAAGTAAGTCAGCATCCATATGGCGACGTAAGTCCCCATCCGTAATGATACCTGTCAGTTGTCCCTGAGTGTTTGTGACACCTATACAGCCAAAGGCGCGATTGGTCATGATAAGGATTGTTTCTGTCATGGAAGTCTCGCTCGTACAAAGCGGGAGCCTCTCACCATGCATGATGTCAGAAACTTTTAAGAGTTGATTGCCTAATGCCCCGCCTGGATGGAAGACTTTGAAGTCGTTGGGCTGAAAATTCTTTTGCTCCATAAGGGCGATTGCGAGGGCATCGCCTAGGGCAAGTGACATTGTTGTCGATGTTGTCGGTGCCAGGCCATGGGGGCAAGCTTCTGGAAGTGATGGTAAAATAAGCGCTACATCTGCGGCTTCTGCTAATGAAGAGTTCTTCTTGCTGGTCATGGCGATCAAGGGGATGCCAAAGCGTCGAGTATAAGTGATGAGATCACTTAGTTCTGAAGTGTTTCCAGAGTTTGACATGGCCAGAACTGCGTCATTCCTTGTGATCATGCCAAGGTCGCCGTGGCTTGCCTCGCCAGGATGTACGCAATAAGCGGGCGTCCCTGTCGATGCCAGGGTCGCAGCTATTTTCTTGGCGATGTGCCCGCTCTTGCCCATCCCTGAGATTATGACGCGACCCGTGACGTTGTTCAGTATGGTCAAGGCCTCGATGAAATTTCCATCGAGCTCTTTACTGAGCAACTGTATGCCTTCAGCTTCTAAATCCAAAACGCGCCGCGCTGTTTCTAGCGCGTTAGATTTATCTTTTATCGTGTCGGTCATGCTTGGCTCGATAGTACGAACTTGATTGGCCATTAGTAATAATTAATTCCAAGACAAAAACTAGGTTTGGCACCAAAGGTGCATGTCTAGTTAATTGGTACACTCAAAACGCAGGTAAGTAAAACCAACGCAGTTAAAAACATTCGAAAAATGGCTTCAAAAAATGTCGAGATAAAGGCTGATCTCACAAATTATGATCAGCCTTTAAGTGTAATCATTTTAGCTGTGGGCAAAAATATCAGTTTCATCCCAACCAGCAATGTCTAGTTTGGCGCGCCAGGGGAGGAAATCGAAGCAAGATTTGGCCATTTCGGTTCTGCCTTCCCGCTCAAGTCTTTCTTCGAGAATGGCCATCATTTTGTGGAGATAAAGCACATCAGAGGCGGCATATTTTAACTGATCTTCAGAGAGGTCTGGCGAGCCCCAGTCAGAAGATTGCTGCTGCTTGGAGATATCGACTTTTAAAAGCTCTTTGCAGAGCTCTTTCAGGCCATGTCTGTCTGTGTAGGTTCTTATTAGTTTTGAGGCAATTTTGGTGCAGAAAACAGGATTGCAGGTGACACCGAGGTACCGTTCAATTGCGGCAAGGTCAAAGCGGGCAAAATGGAAGATTTTAGTGATATTTTGATTTGTAAAGAGGGCTCGCAAATTTGGTGCGTCAAAGTTACCCTCTTTAAATTGGACGAGGTGACAAACACCATCCCCGGCAGAGAGTTGGATTAGGCAGAGACGATCGCGAGAGAGGTTCAGACCCATGGTTTCGGAATCAACCGCAACAGAGTTCCCAAAATCAATATCGTCGGGTAGGTCTGTTTGATGGAGATGGATTTTTACTTCGCTCACTGGAAACTCCTGAATTGGGTTGTTCGCGCTAAGAGCATAACAGCTAAGCGTCGATGTATCGTTAATGTGCTGCATTCTCACTGGAAGTAAGATTCTGTCAAGTTTCTTGCCTGATAGCAGTGTATTTTAGCCTCTTGCTTAAAGGGCCCCTATGCCTAGAGCTAAGTTGATCTGAGTAAGTCTTATGAAGCAGGGGAATCTATAGCTATAGGAATAGATTTTGTTTGGGGTATGGTATTATAGGCCGAGTATGTTTAGGCGTAACCTAATCGTATAGAGGATAGGCAGATGGTCAGCCCTACAAAAAATTCCCCCAAGGTCATAACAGTGTTTGGCGGGTCGGGATTTATCGGTCGCTATGTCGTTTCGATGTTGGCGCGAGATGGGTGGCAGGTTCGTGTGCCTACTCGTGATCCTCAGGGGGTTAAGTATCTGCTACCCAGTAGTAGTGTTGGGCAAGTCGTGCCGATCGCGGTTGATATTCGTGATCAGGAGTCGATTACGCACGTTGTTGCTGGTAGTAGTGCAGTTATTAATCTTGTTGGGATCCTCTTCGAGAGCGGAAGGCAGCGCTTCGATATCCTTCAATCCCAGTTGCCGGGACTTGTCGGGACTGCGGCCAGAGACTGTCAGGTTTCTGCTTTTGTTCAGATGTCTGCCATCGGCGCGGATTTAAATTCGGCCTCTGCCTATGGTCGAACTAAGGGGGAGGGGGAGGAAGCTGCTAGGGAAGGCTTCCCGGGTGTGACTGTCATCCGCCCGAGTATTGTTTTCGGTCCTGAAGATGATTTTTTTAATCGTTTTGCGAAGATGGCCTCCGTCAGTCCTTTTTTGCCTCTTGTTGGTGGAGGGGAAGTTAAATTTCAGCCTGTTTTTGTTCAGAATGTTGCTGAGGCCATTCTTAAAGCGGTTAATGATCCTGAAAAGTATGGTGGGAAAACCTATGAATTGGGCGGTCCGAGGATACTGTCCTTTCGCGAATGTTTGGAAAGTATGCTGAAGCATGTGAACTGTCGCCGCCTTTTGGTTCCGCTTCCACTGTGGTTGGCGTGGTTACAGGCCTTATTTTTTGAACTTCTACCACAACCGCCTTTAACCAGAGATCAGCTTAAAATGTTAGAGCGGGATAATGTTGTAAGTCGTGAGGCTATGGGTTTCCGTGACTTTGGAATCGATCCTGTTGATGTCAGGGTTGTTTTACCGACCTATCTGTCGCGGTATCGGGAGGGAGGAAAATAATGGATTGTATTGACTGGCTACAATATAGTCTCGTATCGGAACTAAATTGCAAAAATTTAAATTTCTAACTCATATTTAAGTCTGAAATTTTGTATAAATTTGACAAATAGGTCAAATATAGTTACCTATATGCATCATTGATCATTATTATAATAAAGATGACTGGGTGCCAACTTTTGAAATATTTCATAAGTAACTGACGATAATAAAAAAATGGCAGCCTGGTTCAGGAGATAAAGTATGTCTGACAAGATGCTGCAATTCGTTCGGCAAGAGCGAAAGATGCCTGAAAAAAGAGCTGCTGATCAGCGGAATGAAGATTTTCGTGAAATATACGACTCTTTTACTGAGGGAGCGGCCCAAATTCAGGCAAGCCGTTGCTCCCAGTGTGGTGTGCCTTTTTGTCAGATCCACTGTCCTCTTTCCAACAACATCCCGGACTGGTTGATGTTAACGGCAAATGGTCGCTTGGAAGAGGCCTATGAGCTATCCCAGGCAACGAATAATTTTCCGGAGATTTGTGGCAGAATTTGCCCTCAGGACCGTTTGTGCGAAGGCTCCTGTGTAATTCAGCAGTCAGGTCATGAAACCGTGACCATTGGGGCAGTTGAGAAGTATCTTACTGATAATGCATGGGACAATGGTTGGGTTAAGCCCGCAAAGCCCCGGAGCGAACGCGCAGAAACAGTCGCAATTATTGGGGCTGGTCCCGGAGGGTTGGCCGCGGGTGAACAGCTCCGCCGCAAGGGTTATCAGGTCCATATATATGATCGGTATGATCGCGCTGGAGGATTGCTTTCATATGGCATTCCAGGCTTTAAACTTGAAAAAGACGTGGTCGATCGCCGTATTGCTCTTTTGGAAGAGGCGGGTATTGAATTCCATCTCGGCCAGGACATTGGTGGGACGCTTCCTTTTTCTGAACTTCGTGAGAAGCATGATGCGGTTTTGGTTGCGACAGGTGTTTATCAAGCGCGGGATCTTCGTCTTCCCGGTAGCGAACTTGGTAATATACTACCCGCGCTTTATTATCTGACAGAATCAAACCGGCAAGATCTCGGTATGGGTTCCGATCATATGAGTGAAGCCCTTGATGCCAAGGATAAGAACGTTGTCGTGATCGGTGGTGGGGACACTGCAATGGATTGTGTTCGGACAGCTGTACGTCAGGGCGCGAAATCAGTTAAGTGCCTTTATCGCCGCGATAAAGAAAATATGCCGGGTTCTGAGCGTGAAGTGCAAAATGCAGAAGAAGAAGGTGTGGAATTTGTTTGGTTGGCTGCGCCCGATGCTTTTATCGGAAACGAAAACGTCAGTGAAGTCCTGGTTTCAAAAGTTCACCTGGGGATGCCAGATTCTTCCGGCCGGCAAGTGCCGCAAATTGTTCCTGACTCAAGAGAAGCTATTCCTGCAGATCTGGTGATTAAGGCTCTCGGTTTTTCCCCGGAAAACCTACCCAAGCTCTTTAACGAAGAAGGGCTTGAAGTCAGTAGCCACGGAACTCTGCGCATAGATAATGCAACGATGATGACTGCCCTTGATGGTGTTTTTGCTGCTGGTGACATTGTCCGCGGTGCATCACTTGTGGTTTGGGCGATCAAAGATGCCCGCGATGCCGCCGATCAAATACATTCATATATTGAGCGCAGAAAAACTGCCGCCGCTTAAGGAGAGACCCCATGGATACGAATAACCCGATTAAAGAATGGGAACAGCAGGCTGCGCACTACCAAAAGCATGGTTTGTATAATCCGGAAGATGAGCACTCTGCCTGTGGTGTTGGACTTGTTGCCGCCATTGACGGAAAACCACGTCGTTCCGTCGTCGAGGCTGGTATTGAAGCGCTCAAAGCAGTCTGGCACCGTGGTGCTGTCGATGCTGATGGCAAGACAGGTGATGGCTGCGGTATCCACGTCGAGATTCCAAAAGGGTTTTTCCGCGAGCATATTGAGCACATCGGTCATGCCAAGAAAAAAGAAGACTTGGCAATTGGCATGGTGTTTTTGCCGAGGACGGATTTTGGCTCTCAAGAGCGCTGTCGTGTTATCGTTGAGCGCGAAATTCTTAACTTTGGTTATTCCATATATGGATGGCGTCAGGTTCCGGTCAACACGTCAATATGCGGTGAAAAAGCAAGCCTGAATCGCCCTGAAATCGAACAGATCATGATTGCGAACAGCAAGGGTGTCGATGCTGAGCGTTTTGAGACAGATCTCTACATTATTCGTCGTCGGATTGAAGCCGCGACAGAACGTGATTCGATCAAGGACTTCTATATCTGCTCCTTAAGTTGTCGTTCTATCATCTACAAAGGAATGGTTCTCGCCGAGAAGTTGGCAGACTTTTATCCGGATCTTCAAGATGAGCGCTTTGTCTCTAGTTTTGCGATTTTCCACCAACGATTTTCGACCAATACTTTTCCAACATGGCATCTTGCTCAGCCTTTCCGGGTCATTGCACACAACGGTGAGATCAACACTCTCCGCGGTAATGTCAATTGGATGAAATCCCACGAATGCCGGATTGATCACCCTAAATTTGGTTCTCATGTGGAAGATCTCAAACCGGTCATCTTGCCGGGGAGTTCTGATTCTGCAGCGTTGGATTCTGTGTTTGAGCTCATGATTAGATCAGACCGTAGTTTGCCAATGGCGAAAACACTTCTGGTGCCAGAATCATGGAGTAAAAATGATGCTGTGCCGCAAGAGCACAAGGAACTCTATGCCTATTGTAATGCAGTGATGGAGCCTTGGGATGGTCCTGCTGCTGTCTGTGGTTTCTCTGGCCCTTGGGCTTTGGCGGGGACGGACCGTAATGGTCTGCGCCCAGTAAGATATGCAATTACACAAGATGGTCTGCTCTTCGCTGGATCTGAAACAGGCATGGTGCATATTGATGTCAGCCGTGTTGTTGAAAATGGTCGTTTAGGCCCGGGGCAAATGATTGCGGTTAACTTTGAAGAAGGCCGTATTTACAAGGATAAAGAGCTTAAAGATCGTTTGGCTGCCCAACAGCCATATGGCGACTGGCTGCAGAATATTCTTGTTATCGATGACTTGGTCAAAAAACATAAGTATAGCCAGCAGCCCCTCAGCAGGGATGAATTACGCCGTCGCCAGTTAGATTTTGGTCTCACTGTGGAAGATATGGAGCTTATTCTCCATCCGATGGTCGAGAATGCAAAAGAAGCTATCGGATCTATGGGCGATGATACGCCTCTTGCTGTTTTGTCCGATAAAGTGCGCCCTATGCACCACTTCTTCCGTCAGAACTTTAGCCAGGTTACCAACCCGCCTATCGACAGCCTGAGAGAAAAGCAGGTCATGTCCTTGATCACGCGCTTGGGTAATCTCGGGAACGTGCTTGATGAAGAAGAAGGCCAGGTGACGATCCTGCAATTGGACTCGCCAGTTCTTACCAACTCTGAGTTTGTTGCGCTTTCAAAGCACATGGGCCGTTCGGTTGGGGTTGTTGATTGTACTTTTGAGGCCAATGGTAAACCGGGGGCTCTTCGTCATGCCCTGCACCGTATTCGCCGAGAAGCAGAAGAGCTCGTTAGAGAGGGTTTTGAACACGTTGTTCTGAGTGATGAAACGCAGTCCGCAGAACGGGTTTGCATACCGATGATCTTGGCGACAGGTGCTGTTCACACTCATCTCGTCGACCATAAGCTTCGCTCTTTCTGCTCTATCAACGTACGTAGTGCTGAATGCCTTGATGTGCATTACTTTGCCGTCCTTATCGGGGTCGGTGCGACGACCGTAAATGCTTATCTTGCTGAAGAAGCGATTGCTGATCGTCATCGTCGCGGATTATTTGGTGAACTAAGTTTCGATGAATGTATGGAACGTTTTACCACCGCTGTTGATGATGGCTTGCTCAAAATTATGGGTAAGATGGGTATCTCCGTTGTTTCCTCTTATCGCGGTGGTTACAATTTTGAGGCGCTAGGTCTTTCCAGAACACTTGTTGATGAATTCTTCCCGGGTATGCCAAGCCGGATCTCAGGTATTGGTATGAGCGGTCTGGAAGAAAAGGCCCTGGAATTACACAAGATAGCGTGGGATTCAGATACGACGACCCTGCCGATTGGTGGTTTTTACCGTTACCGAGCTGGTGGTGAAGAACACGCGTGGGAGGGGCAGTTAATCCACACGATGCAGACCGCTGTGACCAAAGGGTCTTATTCGCTCTTTAAAAAATATACCAAAGGTCTCCACGAACGTCCGCCGATCAATCTGCTTGATCTGCTTGATTTTAAGCATGATCCCAATGGTGGCTTGGATGTGGAAGATACAGAATCTATCACCTCTCTTCGTAAACGGTTCATTACGCCAGCGATGTCGCTCGGTGCTTTGAGCCCAGAGGCGCACGGA
Organism: Kiloniella sp.; assembly: GCF_965205715.1. GTDB lineage: Bacteria > Pseudomonadota > Alphaproteobacteria > Kiloniellales > Kiloniellaceae > Kiloniella. The sequence continues at coordinate 144,979 of NZ_CBDBHW010000012.1, forward strand.
ACACTTAACATTGCCATGAACCGTATCGGAGCCAAGTCCGATTCTGGGGAAGGTGGTGAAGTGCCCGAGCGTTACGTGCCTCACCCCAATGGCGACAATGAAAACTCTGCTATCAAGCAGGTGGCTTCTGGTCGCTTTGGGGTGACGGCTGAATATCTGAACAAGTGTCGTGAGATTGAAATCAAAGTTGCTCAGGGGGCAAAGCCTGGCGAGGGCGGGCAGCTCCCGGGTTTCAAGGTGACAAAGCTAATTGCGAGGCTGCGTCACTCGACACCAGGTGTGACACTGATTTCTCCACCACCGCATCACGATATCTATTCTATCGAGGATTTGGCGCAGCTTATTTACGATCTGAAACAGATCAATCCAATTGCGAAGGTATGCGTGAAATTGGTTGCGCGTTCCGGTATCGGAACTGTTGCCGCTGGTGTCGCTAAAGCCAAAGCGGATGTCATTCTCATTTCTGGTAATGTTGGCGGAACTGGTGCTTCTCCTCAAACATCCCTGAAGTTTGCGGGGGTACCCTGGGAGATCGGTCTGAGTGAAGTGCAGCAAGTTTTGACCCTAAACGGTCTGCGTAATAACGTAACGCTACGGACCGATGGTGGGCTGAAAACGGGCCGGGATATTGTTATCGCAGCGATGCTAGGTGCTGAGGAATACGGTGTCGGCACGGCTTCACTTGTCGCTATGGGCTGTATTATGGTTCGTCAGTGTCACTCAAACACCTGTCCGGTTGGGGTTTGTACTCAAGATAATGATCTCCGGGCAAAGTTTGATGGTACACCTGAAAAAGTAGTTAATCTCTTTAGCTTCATTGCAGAAGAAGTGCGTGAGATCCTTGCGTCTCTAGGCTTCAAAACCTTGAACGAAATCATCGGACGCACCGACCTTTTGAAACAGGTTAGTCGTGGTGCTCCTCACCTCGATGATTTGGACCTTAACCCTCTGCTTGCTCTTGCTGACAGTGGGGATGCAAAACGTTACTGCACATTGGAGGGGCGTAATGCTGTTCCAGATACTCTTGATGCCCAGATTATTGAAGATGCTAATCCATTCTTCGAAGTCGGGGAAAAGATGCAGTTACAATACAACGTACGCAATACGCACCGCGCTGTTGGTACGCGATTGGCCTCTAAAATCACCCGCCGTTTTGGCATGAAAGAGTTACAGCCTGGCCATATAACAGTCCGTTTACGCGGATCTGCGGGGCAATCTCTTGGTGCTTTTGCGGTTCAGGGGATGAAATTGGAAGTCTTTGGTGATGCCAATGATTACGTTGGAAAAGGGCTGTCCGGTGGAGAGATCGTTGTGAGGCCATTGGCATCAAGCAACCTTTCTACACAACACAACACGATCATTGGAAATACTGTGCTTTACGGGGCGACGGCAGGAAAACTTTTCGCTGCAGGCCAAGCAGGTGAGCGTTTTGCCGTGCGTAATTCGGGTGCTAAAGTTGTGGTCGAAGGTTGCGGCTCCAATGGTTGCGAATATATGACAGGTGGAACAGCTGTTATTCTTGGCGATGTTGGGATGAACTTTGCTGCTGGAATGTCGGGTGGTATGGCCTTTGTCTACGATCCTAACCGTATACTGCCAAGCCGGATCAATGATGAAAGTGTTATCTATCAGCAAGTTAAAACTGATCATTGGGAGCAGGTCCTGCTTGATCTTGTGAGAGAACATCAGGCTGAAACGCAATCGGTTTATACCGAGCGTCTTTTGAATGATTGGCAGCAGATCAAAGGTGATTTTTGGCAGGTCATTCCGAAAGAAATGCTCGCACTGTTGGAGCACCCGATTGCCAACGAAGCCGAATTGAAAACGGCTTAATTTCGACACGTGACCTTAAAGGGGGCTGGCGATTGTCAGCCCTTTTTTATTGCCTAGATCCGGAAAGATAGCTCGTTATGGATTGATTGAGTGAAGAGCTGAGGGTTGGCGGTGTAATGACGTCTATTTGGTGAGATGTGCGATTGCCAGATTCCGTAAATTCGCCAATCTCATCACCAAAGCATAGCTTTCCCTCTTTGAAGTCTCTTGTTTGGTTTTCGCCGTTCTCTGCCATGCCTTGAAATGTTAGGCGTTGAGGCAGATGTCCTTTTTTTATCAAGAGCCAATAGAAAAGAAGCGATTTGTCACTATCACCAGGCAATCCCAGGCGTTTAATTTCAATAATGTGGACAGTATCATTTGAAAGATGAAACAGAGTTTTGAAATTGAGAGAGCTCAAGAGGTCGGTCCGTTCAGATGGTGTCGTTTTTAAAGTGGGAAGCGAGCCAGAAATTCTGTTTCACCCCTTTTCGAGAACTCAACAACGCGGACTTCGTTTAGCCGTCGGGCCCAGCCTTTGTCGTAAATATAATCCAGCAATGCTGTTCCAAGTGATCCCGCAAGATGGCTCCGCCGAGCACTCCAGTCCAGACATGATTTGCATAGGGGGCGGCGAGAGTTTCTTAAAGCATCAACTTCAATGCCGAGAGTTGATATATATTCTTGGCCAGTGTCAGTCAGAGTTACCTCTTCTTCATTTTCAATAAGGTAGCCTCTGGCAATTAGGCTGTCGTACATTTGCACGCCAAATTCACCAGCAAGGTGATTGTAGCAAACCCGTGCTTTCCTCAGTTCTGGTGCTTTAGGGCCTGTTCTTGTTCGAATATGGCCCTTTTTTGCAGCAAGCCCCATCATGTTTTCGATCAAAGCTGCGACGTCTTCATCGGCTAGATTGAAATAGCGATGGCGCCCTTGTTTCCGCTGCCGAATTAGGCCGCCGGCTTCCATTTTTTTGAGATGGGCGCTGGTCGTTTGGAGTGTGATATTGGCGATTTCTGCAAGCTCGCTGGGGGTAAGTGCCTTGCCGCTTATCAGGGCAGACAGCATATTCGAGCGCGCTGGGTCGCCAATGAGAGAGCCCAGTAGGGCTATGTCTGGTCCTTCTTTCATACTTAGATATTAAACGAAGTGTCCTTGGTAAGCAAAGAAATTTAAAATGATGTGGTTTAAAAACCAATATCGTCTTTATCCAGACACTTTTATAGGGCAAAGCTGATCTTCCTTATAAAACAAAATGTTCTGGTGCTTTGTCTCGTGGTCTGTGTTCTTTTTGATATCCGTATTTTCCGAGGTTTTCTCGTAAGGCTACCAGCGTTATAGTCGGGCTAATGAGAAAGCTTCACCATCTTCCACTCGATTCTGGCTGTCGTAAAATCCGTATGTTATTGCGGGAAAAGAAGCTGGAATGCGAACTGTACGCCGAAAAAGTCTGGGAACGCCGGGACGAGTTTTTAAAACTCAATCCAGCGGGAGAGGTCCCCGTGTTGGTGGAATCTGACGGGACCTGCATAACCGGTGGAGCTCAGGTAATCTCAGAGTATTTGGAAGAAGCTTATCCTGAGAATACCTTACTCGGGGAAGATCCTCTGTCGCGGGCCGAGGTACGCCGGATCGTCGCCTGGTTTGATGATAAATTCAGGCGTGAAGTAACCACAAACCTGGTGGAAGAAAAAATGCTCAAGCGTTTCCTTGGTTTGGGGGAACCAAATTCTCAGGCCATTCGTGCAGGGCATGCCAATATTCACTATCATCTGGATTATATTGCCTGGCTAACCGATCGTCGAACCTGGCTCGCAGGGGATGACTTCTCTCTGGCAGATATTACTGCGGCATCGCATATTTCATCTCTTGATTATATGGGTGATGTTCCCTGGAAAGATCACGTTGGTGCCAAGGATTGGTATGCACGAGTGAAGTCACGTCCGTGTATGCGGGGTGTTCTTACCGACCTGATTCCTGGCGTGCCACCACCGAAGCATTATGCCGATCTTGATTTTTAAGTGAGGTTATTCGGCTGAAGCTCTACTCGATCTTAACGTCTAGTTTTTCGAGATTACGCTGAGCTGCATCCGCTGCTGGTGTACCCAGTGCGACATTTACGATCCGCAGCCAGTCTTCTCGTGCTCCTATATCGTCACCGCTGATTCGTTTGAGAATGCCTCGCTCTAAAAGTGCTTCAAGATTATCAGGGTTTAATTCTAAAGCCATGTCTATATCGGCTTTGGCGCCGAGATCATCCCCAAGATAGCGTTTGGCTGTTGCCCGCAAGGTGATGATGTCGTCACGCTCATTATCTAAGCTGTGAGCTACTTCCAGGTCGATGAGGGCTTCGTCAAATCGCCCTAGCTCGGCAAGGATTTCAGCTCTGTCGATATAATAATCTGTACCATCGGGATAGAGGGTTATCGCGGTGCTTTGTACGGCGAAGGCACGTTCCAAGTCACCGTGGTCATACCAGGCGCGCCCGGCTTGATGAAGCAGCTGTGAGCGAAGCTCAATGTTGTCCGTTTTCATCGCGTCGGCGAGTTTTTCCAGACGAGTTGCTGCGGCGTCATATATTTTTAGGGCGTAAAGCGCTTGGGTCGCGCAATGTTCTGCCGGGAACCCGCCACCTTGAGAAGCCCAGGACAGAGCAGATTCAAAAGCTGCATCAGGGCGCCGTTCTACCAACTTAATACAAGCAATGTATTGCTCTTCGTGGTTTATCGGCTTCTTTTTTCCCGAAGCCTCAACGCTATGGGAAAGGCTGCCCGCGATAATGAGTGAAAGCAGGGTGGTGGGTAATATTTGTTTTTTAATCATTGCGGCATTTGGACCATAAAAAGTGTTCTTGGCAAGCTTTGCTTTCTTGTTGTGTTGTGGACCCTATATAAGGAATTAGGCAATTTCGAGATCGAGGGGCGCATGACGCAAATTTCTAACCATCTTTTCTGTTTTGGGCTGGGTTATTCCGCTCTGGTTTTTGCACGTCGACTAAAAGCGCAGGGGTGGATTGTATCAGGTACAGTGCGACCTGATACAGAAAAAGACCGTGGTAAGATGGAAGCTCTTCAGGCCGAGGGCTTCAGGATTTATCCCTTTGATAGAGGTTCTCCTCTTGTTAATCCAGGCGCAGCTTTGGAGGGAGTTACTCACATCGTAACTTCCGTACCACCAGGAAAAGAAGGAGATGCTGTTTTAGATCATCACGCCGCTGATATTGCGGCATGTGGTAGCTTGAATTGGTTGTCCTACTTATCTACCACCGGGGTTTATGGTAACCGGGATGGTGGCCTGGTTCGAGAAGAGGATGAACTCAATCCTTCTAGCCCGAGAAGCGAGCAGCGGGCTTTTGCAGAGCGAAGATGGCTTGATCTCTTTGAAGACTCTCAGGTTCCTGTACATATTTTTCGGTTAGCAGGAATATATGGGCCAAGCAGAAGTCCTCTGGATTCACTCCGATCTGGTCGAGTAAAACAACGCATTCAAAAGCCCGGTCATATTTTTAGCCGTATTCATGTTGAGGATATTGCGAATGTCCTCATGGCTTCATTGGAAAAACCAAATCCTGGTCGAATTTATAATGTGTGTGACAATGCTCCTGAGGAGCCTTGGAGGGTAACGACCTTTGCAAGTGAGCTTTTGGGCGTTGACCCTCCGCCGTTGGTATCCTTTGAAGAGGCCGATATGAGCCCGATGGCACGGACCTTTTGGCTTGATAATAAAAGAGTTGATAACCAACGTATTACTCAAGAACTGGGAGTTGAGCTTCGTTATCCAGATTATCAAGCCGGCTTAAAAAGCCTTCTCTAATCATGAGTTAAAGAAGGCCTTTGCTCTGCTCTAACCCAGTTGTTCTTCGAGACTGCGTGTGCGATCAGTTACAACATCACCTGTGTGAGCGGTTGCAACGGGTTCTACGAGCATAATCCAGCACTCTTCTTCTGCTACTGGATTATGCATAACGCCTTTGGGCACGACATGCATATCCCCTTCGTTCAACGTGAGGGTTTTGTCTTGATACTGCATCTGTAAGCTACCCTTGATAATATAGAATAGCTCGTCTTCATTATCGTGTTTATGCCAGACAAATTCGTTCTGAATTTTGGCAACTTTCACGTATTGATCGTTTACCCGGGCAAGAATTTTCGGCGACCACTGGTCACTCAACTCGTCCAAGGCTTTTGGTAAATTAACAACATTACGGTCAGTCATTGGTGTTCCAATTTAAGCTATGTGTATGAGTGGTGCGCAATTAAAGCAGCCACCTGAAGAGGCCAAAGGCGATCATTCCGACTACGATGGTCGTCAGGAGATCCTTTCGGATGAGACCGACGACCACAGTAACGCAGGCAGCGAGCAAGGACGCGTTCTGCAAATTGAATTCAATCCCGTTGCCATTGGGAATAAGAACTGCTGGAACGATAATGGCTGTTAAAACGGCAGGCGGGACGAAGTTGAGGCCTGCTTTTGCCCAGCTCGGAAAAGTGAAGTGACCCGCAGAGGCGAGTAAAACATAACGAATGCCAAAGGTAACAAAGGCCATGCCTGCAATCATAAGGGCTTCAGTCATGATTTTTTCTTCCGGCTAACGAGGTGGTAGGAAAGGCCTACGGCCAGGGCTGATAATGCGGAAACCATAAGTCCGAGTTTGTGCGGCATGTCAGCGGTGCCCAGGGACATTGCACCGGCTACTAAAACACAAGCCATCATCGGCCTCGTATTTAAGTAAGGCAGAACCATACCGATAAAGGTTGCTGACATAGCAAAATCGAGACCCCAATTGCTCATGCCAGGTACCAGTTCGCCCAGGGTGATGCCTATAATAGTGCAGAGTATCCAGTTGCCATACATGGTGCTAAAGGAGCCCAGGTAGAACCATTGAACTGATTTCAGGCGCCAGGCATCGTCAGACTTCCTGATCTTGTCGGCGATCGTGGCAAAACTCTCATCTGTGAGGCCAAAGGCAATGAGGGCACGCCAGGGGGCGGAGAGGTGCTTGACGTCATCAACAATGGCTGCGGAGTAAAGCAAGTGGCGTAAGTTTACGATAAAAGTCGTCGCGATAATGATCAGTGGCCCTGTACCCGCAGCTAGCAACCCAAGAGCAATAAACTGGGAAGAGCCTGCAAAAACAAATATAGACATCGCAATTGCAGCAATCGGTGATAGTCCGCTTTGGTCGGCAAGAGTTCCAAATATAATACCGAAAGGAATAGCGCCCACGACCATAGGGATCGTTGCTCTGGACCCTGCAAAGATCTCTTTCAGGATTTCTTTACTTGGCAGCTTTTGATTGTCGCTTACAATTGTACCCATTGTGGGGCAGTTATCCGGTTGCTGGAGATTATTCATTATTCGTACTCATAGTGTTACTGTCATATAGATGTTTGCGCGTTTGTAGTCCGATTTCCCATTGGGATGAGGCACTTCGCAAAACCCTAACTTTCGATACAGTTTTTGCGCATTAACAAGTTTGCGATTGCTTTCCAAAAAGACTTTTTTTGCCCCTAAACGGCGGGCTTCGTTAAGGGCTGCAACGATCAGTCGACGCCCAATGCCTCTGGACTGGGCCGGAGGTGTTACACCAACTTTGGAAATTTCATAAAGATCATCTGTAACCCTGGCGAGAGCACAGGTGCCTACAGGGGTTCCCCCGCAAAGGCCGAAGAAGATTGTGCCTCCACGTGAAAGGTAGTAACCCCCGGGATTATCAAGGGAATCTTTGTCCCATTCTTCCTGGAGATTTAAGAAATAGTAATCCAACCATTCTTTGTTTAATTCTTTGAATGATGCGGCATACTTTGGATCCCAATTGATGATTTCAATATTTCCTGACAGATATGGATCTGCCAGGTTGTTGAGAACTCTTTGACTGAGCGGGGCATCCTCATTCAGCTTCTCGAGATTGAGAAGTTGGTTGAGTAGATTTCCAGGCTCGGTATCTGACAACATACCGTCGAGGGAGCGTTTGATTTCATCCCAGATCGGAATGAGCTTTGGCAATGCATGTTTTGCCTGATCAGATAAGGTCAATAACTGGGTACGTTCATCTTTTGGAGATGGCTTTTTCTCAATCCATCCTTCTTCAACCATCTTTCGAGCCATTTTACTGATTGCCGGATGGCTTACACCAGTCGCTGAGGCGCAATCAGACACTGAAACAGCTCCCTCTTTATACAGGAGGTAGAAGAGTGGGAAGTAACCGGCCTGAATGGTCAGACCTGTTTTCTCATAGATAATGTTGACCTCATTAAAAAGGGTATCGCTCAAACGTTTTAGGCGACTACCTAATGTGAGGCTTCCGAGGGAGGCGAGAAAATTCATAATAAACCTATTACGTAACTGGTTACATAATATTCTATCAAAAACACCTTTCTTAGAAAAGAAGAAAAAGCAGCCGCGATAATCTGGACTGCTTTAGGGGAGTGTGTAGAAGAGGTTGAGCCTTGCTTAGCAACTGATCTCTTTAATGATTTTTCTAAGTCGCTGGAGGTCGTGGGGTTCGGATAAACGGTGGTCACCGTTCTTAACCAGCGTGACTTCAACGTCATCAGCCCGTACCGAATCGACAATGCGAGGTACGATATCCCACGGCACATCTACGTCTTTCATGCCTTGAATTAATCTTACTGGGCAATCAATCGGCTGTTGTTTGCCTAGTAAGAGGTGCTGGCGACCTTCTTCTATTAAATTAAGGGTAATGGCATAGGGCTCGTCGCCGTATTCACTCGGTTCGTAATAAACACCTTCACTTAGGAGGGTATCTTTTATTTCTTCGGAAAAGATATCCCACATAAGATCCTGGGTGAAGTCAGGCGCAGCAGCGATCCCAACAAGTGCTTTGCTACGTTCTGGCCGCTTAAGAGCGGTATTGAACATAATCCACCCACCCATGGAAGACCCGACCAAAACTTGGGGGCCGGAGGTCAATTCATCGATCACAGCGAGAGCATCTTCGGTCCAGCGGCCAATTGTTCCATCAGTGAACTTGCCAGATGACTGTCCATGCCCCATATAGTCAAAACGAACAAAACTTTGATTGTTATTGATTGCGAACTCTTCCAGAGCTGTTGCTTTTGACCCTGTCATGTCGGACATATAGCCACCAAGAAAGACGATGCCAGGTAAATCCTTGTCGCCTTCTGTCTTGATATAGGCTATACGCTCCCCATCAGGGCGTTCGATAAATGCTGGAAGTTGTGCAGATTGACCTGTATCACTATTGGACGCTGTATCGCTATTGGGCATAAAAAAATAGGACTCCTGAAGTAACCGAAATATGACTGATAGTACTTACCTTAACACCATGATATCTGAAGCCGCTACCCCGGTGCTTCCTTCTCTTGTAAAAGCTGATGGCACGCCGATAACTGTGCTCCAGGTCGTTCCCGCTATGGATTCTGGCGGTGTAGAACGCGGAACACTTGATATGGCGAAAGCCATTATCGAAGCTGGTGGCAAAGCCATAGTCGCTTCAAAGGGCGGGCAGCTTGTTGCTCGGCTAAAGATTGCTGGTGCTGAGCACGTTGAACTCCCTGCTCACTCGAAAAATCCTTGGACCATGTGGCGTAACACGGGGCGGTTGGCAAAGCTGATTAAAGAACGCGGTGTTGATATTGTACACGCCAGATCGCGGGCTCCTGCAAGGCCGGCACATCGCGCGGCTCGTAAAACTGGTGTGCCTTTTGTGACAACGGTTCACGCGCCTTACAACATACACAATCGCTTTAAGCGTTATTACAATTCGATAATGACCAAGGGCGACATTGTTATCTCTATTTCAGAGTTTGTGTCGAGTTACATCAAAACAAACTATCAGGTTGATGAAGGTAAAATCCGCATTGTCCATCGTGGTATGGATACGGATAGCTTTAGCCCGCACACCGTAAGTGCTGTTCGGGTTATCAAGCTTTCGAACAGCTGGCGCTTACCGGATGGTGTGCCGTTGATCATGTTGCCTGGTCGCCTCACACGCTGGAAAGGTCAGACTGTCCTTTTAGAAGCTTTAACCCACTTGCGAGATCTGGATTTATGCTGTGCGCTGGTTGGTTCAGATCAGGGGCGTAAGGGGTACCGCGACGAGCTTGAGAAAATGATCGTGGATTTGGATCTTGTCGGACGTGCATTTATTATGGACGACTGTGACGACATGCCATCAGCCTATATGCTTTCTGATGTGGTCGTTTCTGCTTCGACAGATCCTGAAGGATTTGGACGAGTGGTCAGTGAGGGACAAGCCATGGGCCGTCCGGTAGTTGCAAGTGACCACGGTGGGGCCAAAGAACAACTGCTTCCAAATGAAACAGGTTTTCTTTTTGAAAATGGCGATGCTGAGAGTTGTGCCCGAGCGATTCGCAGAGCTTTGGGACTAAATGCGCGGGAGAGAGAAATTCTCTCACTCAAAGGTCAGGAGCGTGTGCAGCAACTCTTTACAAAGAAGCTAATGTGCGCAAAGACCGTGGGCGTTTATCACGAATTGGTAAATGCCAAAAAGCCAAATTAAGCCACCATCCTGCTCGCGTTGATATCTTTAGTTAATATCATGCAAACAGGGTGTGCTTAACTCTATTCAAAATGGTTTGCTAGCTACTCAACTGGCTAAAGTTGGTGATCGCATTTTGATAGGCAAAAATGGCGGGGTTTCCACCGGTGTGAATGAAGAGAACCTTTGAGCCCTGGGGGATCCTGTTTCTTCGAACCTGTTCAAATAAGCCGGCCATTGTCCTGCCACTATATACCGGATCGAGGATGAGCGCTTCTTGCTGTGCTGACTTATCTATAGCTTCTTGCACGGCTTTATTCATCTTGCCGTAGCCAGGGGCGAGCACAGCGTCTGAAATCTCGATATCACTCTCTTTGATCAGGCCGGAGCGGCCTATCATGTCTTCTATCTCTTTAGCGCGCTGGGCAATCCTTGCGATCTGACTGGGACGGCCCCGTCTGACGCAAATGCCGATAATGGGAATATTCCAGCCAATTGCTCTGGCGCCGACCAGAAATCCAGCGTGGGTTAATCCGCTTCCAGAGGGAATGACAACATAATCAGGTTCGTTCCCTGCTTGTTTTACCTGTTCCCATGTTTCTTCGGCAGCTCTGACATAGCCTAAGCCTCCGAGTGGTAGAGAGTTTAGTCCGAGATGGATGACATAGGGCCGACGACCATTTTTTCTCAGTACATCGGCGCGATCATCCAAGGCCTTGTCAGCACCAGCTTCATCCTCCCCCTCAGGAAAATATGATATTTCTGCACCGAGAAGATTGTTGAGAAATATATTTCCTGAACTACGATAAAGGGCGTCGTCACTGGGCACCCGTTCTTCAAGCTGAACATGGGCTTGCCAGCCAAGCTTGCAAGCGGCAGCTGCAGTTAATCGAACAAAGTTAGATTGCAATGCACCAGTGATCAGGACGGTATCTGCATTTTGTTCCACGCCGGGACCCAGGTAGTATTCGAGTTGCCTAACTTTATTGCCCCCAAAGACAAGACCATTGCAGTCATCCCTTTTTGCCCAGAGCTTTATACCGAGCTCTTTTCCCAATTGCGGCAGATGATCAATTGGCGTTGGGCCATGCCCGAGAGGGACTCTCTTATGATGAGAAAGCTCAGGAATGAGTTCTTCCGGTGAAGGGGAGTTGAGTAATGTCATTAGACAGGTCCTCTGGCTGAGCCAATTGAAGTAATATATCACAGGATCAAAACGTTACGACAAGCTCTTGTTCATATAAAGTCTTTAGTTGAGTGTATGAATTGTTCTGACCATTTCAAAACTAAGACATCGTAATCATAAGAAAAATTGAGAAATTCTTTCTTTTAATTAAAATAACCTAATGAATTGTGGTCGAGTTTTAAGGAAATAGGCGTGTCAGCACGGATAACACACAAACAACTTGAAGCCTTTCATACTGTGGTTGATCTTGGCTCTGTCAAAGCTGCAGGGGAATATCTCAATGTGACCCAGCCTGCAATTAGTCACCTTCTCAGAACTCTAGAGGAGGGCGTCGGTTTTAAGTTGTTTGAAAGGTTGGGGCGATCCCTGGAGTTGACGGTAAATGGGCGCCGATTTTTCGAAGAAGCCAGACTTTCTATAAAAGCAGTCTCGGATATCGAGCAAAAAGCTGAAGCCATTAGGCAAGGCAAGGTTGGTCATATTCGTATTGCTGCTCTGCCTGCTTATGCGGATGGAGAGGTTGCATCTGTTGTTGGCGGCTTCATGGCTGAGCACAAAGGCATTTTTGTCGAAATAGAGTCGTTTGGCATGACACAAGTGATTGAGTTGGTTGCTTCTGGGCAATTTGATCTTGGCATTGTTGCCTTGCCTGTTCGCAACCCATCACTGAGGGTTTACCCGTGGAAAAAATCTCCTGTAATTTGCGCAGTACCTCAAGGGCACGAATTTGTTTCTTTGAAACGAATTGATCTTGATGATTTGAATGGCCAGGATTTTATCTCAATCGGTTCTGGAAGCCCTTTTCGTTATCAGGCTATGGAGCTTTTTAGGCAACGCTCAATCGAGCCCAACTTCGTTGCAGAGGTCCGAACTCAGAGAATAGCTCTACGCCTTGTGGAAGAAGGAGCGGGGCTGTCTTTGATGGATGAAGGTATTGCGCGTGAAAGCAACGCAGCTCGCGTTGTTAGAGTGCCCATTGAACCTGAAATGACATGGGAGTTTTGCTTTGTGACGGCGCGTTACCGTAAGTCTTCACCTGTTCTTATTGAACTTCTCAATTTTTTTCAAATGAGAAACGAATCAAACTAGGTAAGTTGAAGAAGAAATCCTGTTTAAAGCCACAATGTTGTATATTCGTCAAAGATTGGTAGATTCCTAGGGCCTTTGCTTGACAGGACAAGGAATCCTTTTACATTGCTGAAACTCTACAAGATTAAATATTCCTAAGTTGATAGAACTATAACCGAGAACGATTTCCAATGGTCACAATTACATTGCCTGACGAAAGTCAGCGCAAATATGATGGTCCTGTAACAGGACATGAGGTAGCAGAATCTATTGGCCCGCGTTTGGCCAAAGATGCTTTAGCTGTGGTGGTAAACGGTGAGTTGAGAGACACAACCTATACCATTACCACGGATGCGACCTTAGAAATTGTGACCCGGAAACACCCTGCTGCTCTGGACTTGCTGCGCCATGATTGTGCGCATGTGATGGCTGAAGCCGTTCAGGAGCTTTATCCTGAGACACAGGTTACTTTTGGTCCTGCGACTGAAGTTGGTTTTTATTACGATTTTGCCCGTGATGAGCCTTTCTCTGTTAATGATCTGGAACAAATTGAAGCCAAAATGCATGAAATCATCGCGCGCGATGAGGCTTTCGTTTGTGAAATTTGGGACCGTGCAAAAGCTAAAGAACTCTTTGCTTCTAAAGGCGAAAAGTACAAAGCCGAGCATGTTGATAACATTCCGGGCGATGAAGATCTTACGATTTACCGCCAAGGTGACTGGCTCGATTTATGCCGTGGGCCACACGCGCCTTCGACCGGTAGAATTGGCAAGGGCTTTAAGTTGATGAAAGTCTCTGGTGCTTATTGGCGCGGGGATAAAGACAACGATCAGCTTCAACGTATTTATGGTACCTGCTGGCTTGATGAAAAACAGCTGAAAAAATATCTTCAGATGTTGGAGGAAGCCGAAAAGCGTGACCACCGCCGCCTGGGTAAAGAGCTTGGGCTCTTCCATATGCAGGAAGAAGCTGCGGGGTCCGTATTTTGGCATCCAAAAGGCTGGGCGCTTTATCGCTCACTCGAAGAATACATGAGAAAGCGTCTTGAAGTTGGCGGATATCAGGAAGTTAAGACCCCTCAGCTAATTGATCGCGCATTGTGGGAAGCTTCCGGGCACTGGGAGAAATTCCGGGAAGATATGTTCGTTGCCACATCTGAAGATGATCGAACACTTGCGGTCAAGCCGATGAACTGTCCTGGTCACGTTCAGATCTTCAAACAAGGACAAACCAGTTATCGCGACCTTCCGTTACGTATGGCCGAGTTTGGCGCTTGTCACAGAAATGAACCATCAGGGGCTTTGCATGGTTTGATGCGTGTACGCGCATTTACTCAGGATGATGCTCATATCTTCTGTACCGAGGGGCAAATTAATAGCGAAACTGTTGTTTTTTGTGATCTCCTGAAAACGGTATACAAAGATCTTGGGTTTGATGAGATTGTCGTAAAGTTTTCTGATCGACCAGAAAGACGTGCTGGTACAGATGAGTCCTGGGATAAAGCTGAAGCCGCTTTGAGAGAAGCTGTCGAAGAAGCCGGTCTTGAATACACGATGAACCCAGGCGAAGGTGCTTTCTACGGGCCAAAACTTGAGTTTGTCCTCAAGGATGCTATCGGTCGTGACTGGCAGTGTGGTACATTGCAGGTAGATGTTGTTCTACCGGAACGGTTGGATGCTTCGTACATTGGTGAAGACGATAAACGACATCGTCCTGTTATGCTGCACCGTGCGATTTTGGGTTCGTTCGAACGTTTCCTCGCAATTTTGATCGAACAGCATGCTGGTAAGTTCCCATTGTGGATGTCTCCGCAACAAGTCGTTGTTGCATCGATCACGACAGATGCAAATGATTATGCTGAGGAAGTACGTGATAAGCTAAAAGCTGCGGGACTCCGAGTGCAAGCTGATTTGCGTAATGAGAAAATTAACTATAAGATCCGCGAGCATAGCCTTAGTAAAACACCTGTTATTGCTGTGGTTGGTCGCCGAGAGGCAGAGGAAGGGAAAGTTGCTCTGCGTCGGTTGGGCGGTAAGAATCAAGAAATTATGTCTTTGGAAGAAGCACTTAGCTCTTTGACTGAAGAAGCAAAGTCACCTGCTGAAAAGTAAGTGATAAAATTAAATTTTCGGGTTGCCGACTGGTACGGGTTATTGGCATTATGCGCCACACGAAAGTGTTATGCGTAAACGCAATATAAACGGTTGGTATTTTAGGGTAACAGCCTGTTGCAGACAAAAGCCTGCAATTTTGGGATAACGGAAAAAACGGGAGCACGACAATAGCACGCGCACCAATGACGACACCCCCGCGCATCGACGGTCCGCGGGTAAACGAACGAATTACAGTCAACTCTGTACGTCTGGTAGATGCAGACGGTGAACAGGTTGGCGTTGTGCCAACACGGGATGCTCAGAAACGTGCATTCGACGCTGGTCTTGATCTTGTAGAGGTTTCTCCGAATGCGGAGCCACCTGTTTGTAAGATTATGGATTATGGCCGTTTTCGTTTTGAAACGCAGAAAAAGAAAAATGAAGCTCGCAAGAAGCAAAAAATTGTTGAGCTCAAAGAACTTAAGGTTCGCCCAAATATCGATACTCACGATTATGACGTGAAAATGCGGGCCGCTCAGAAGTTCATTTCCGCTGGTGACAAGGTGAAAGTGACTATGCGCTTTCGCGGACGTGAGATTACGCACCAAGAGGTTGGCCTCGAAGTCCTTAAGCGGATTGAGACTGATCTGATTGAAGTCGCAAAGACAGAGTTGCGACCCAAGATGGAAGGCCGCCAAATGATTATGATTTTGGCGCCGAAGTAGGCTCTACTGAATACGATAAAAAAGCCGCTCTGAAATAGGGCGGCTTTTTTTGTGTCTGCAATTTATCGGTCTGATCTATAGGGGGTATAGGTATGGAGAAAGCATCCGTAATTGTCATCGGCGGTGGTATCCTTGGGACTTCCGTTGCGTATCATCTGGCAAGCCAGGGCCATAAAGACGTCCTTTTGTTAGAGCGGCGGGACCTTGCAACGGCCTCATCTTCTCAGGCCGCAGGGTTGATGTTTCAGGTATCTTCAAAGCCAGCAGTGGACCAGTTGTCCCGTCGTACATTCAATGTCTTTCCTGAACTTGAAGCTATCACGGGTGAGGCTTTGGATTTCAAATCGGTTGGCACTCTTCGACTTGCGGAGGGGGACGAGCACCGTGAGAGCCTGACCAACCTATATACGCGTGCTCGTGAAGAAGGGCTGCGGGCAAATAAGGTCGACGAGCTTTGGCGTAAGGATCATCTTCCATGGCTGAGAACAGCTAGGGATGCTCTTGCGGTCTTCTTCCCGGATGAAGGCTATATTGATCCTTATCGACTGACATCTGCCTATGCAAAAGCTGCGAGAAGCTATGGCGCCAAAATTAAAACGGGGACTTCTGTTTTATCTATAAAGCAGGATAAAGGAGCTATCGTTGGGGTAGATACCAACGAGGGTACCATTCTGTGTGATAAGGTGGTCGTTGCGGGAGGGTCTTGGTCAAACCAGTTGACGATGCCGTTAGGTGTCGCATTGCCTATGATACCTACACGTAGTCATTTTTGGATTGCTGCGCCGGACAAGAACTTTTCCGACAATCAGCCAATGCTGGTTCACGCTGATGCTGGGGCTTACACGCGACCAGAAGTGGGTGGTCTCTTGCTTGGTGTACAAGAAGAAAGATCGCGGACGTTTGATTTTCGCAGGCTTCCAGAAGATATTCTTTCTTTTGCTGTCACGGAAGAGGGGACAGAATGGGATGCTCTCATCGAGGCCGAAAGCAGAGTGTCATCCTTTTTTCCAGGGCTTGAGAACGCACGTTTCGAAAGTTACATGGCTGGCCTGTCTGCCTATACGCCTGACGGGCATTTTATTTTAGGGCAGGCAGATCCTGTTTCAGGGCTTTACGTTGCCGCTGGATGTTGTGGATCGGGGGTGATGGCTTCTGGCGGGATTGGCGAAGCTCTCGCTGAAGTCGTGATTACCGGTCGCTCAAATTATGATCTCAGTGCTTTTGCCCCCCAAAGGTTTGGCGCTATCGATCCCGTTTCTGAGGACTTTCAAAACCAGTGTGCCAAGGCACGGGCAAGAAAATCGAAGTGATTTATATTTTGCGATCATAGTTTTTAAAAATGAAGAGGCCGGAAAATCCGGCCTCTTTTATTCTAGCTTTCTTTCGTTTTCCACAGTCGTTTGTTGATGGCTTCACGCATAGTTTGGAAGCTTACATAAAGTGTTGGAATGAAAAGTATTCCAATTGAAGTTGCTGCAACCATGCCACCAAATACGACAAAGCCTACGGCAACGCGACTGGCAGCACCTGCACCACTGGCGAAGATTAATGGTAAGACGCCTAGGATGAATGATAGGGCAGTCATCATCACGGCCCTAAATCTCAAGCTTGCAGCCTCAAGCGCGGCGTCATGAATGCTCAGACCTGCTTCACGCCGTTCTTTCGCAAACTCAACAATCAGAATAGCACTCTTGCTTGCGAGACCGATGAGCATGACCATTCCAATCTGGGCATAGAGATTGTTGTCGAGAAAAGGAAACAATGTCATTGGGACAAGAGCACCAAATACAGCAATAGCCACAGAAGTTATAACAGACAGTGGCACGCTCCAGCTTTCATATTGCGCGACCAGAAAGAGGTAGGCGAAAGTTAGGGCAAGAGAGAAAATTATGAGGATATAACCACCGGCGTCCTGCTCTTGTTTTGAGGTCCCTGTCCATTCTATCCCGTAGCCTTCGGGAAGGGCTTGTTTGGCTGCCCGTTCAAGTGCTGCGATCGCATCACCTGTGCTGTAACCAGTAGCCGGAGAGGCCGTGAAGGAAGCCGTTTTAAACTGATTGTATCGCGTAACCGATAGGGGGCCGAGTATCGGTTTGATCTCTATCAGTGTGCGTAGCGGAACCATGTCGCCGTTTGAATTTCTGACATGGAGACGTTCAATGTCTTTGATGCCTTCCCTGTATTTGGCCTCGGCCTGAATTTGTACGCGATAGACTTTACCAAAAAGGTTGAAGTCGTTGATGTAAGAGGAGCCGAGGTTTGCTTGCAAGGTTGAGAAAATATCAGAGATTTGAATACCAAGAACCTGTGCTTTTTCTCTATCAACTTCGAGAAACAACTGGGGAATGTTAGCTGAATAGGTGCTAAATGCGTTGCTTAGTTCTGGCTGCTGGTTTGCGCTAAAAGAAAGGCTTCGTACTGCAGCTGCAAGTTCTTGAGGAGATCGGCCGAGATAATCCTGTACTTGAGCTTCCACGCCACCACTTGTTCCCAATCCTGATATGGGAGGCAAGGGGAATGCAAAAGCTTCCGCAGAGGCAAGGCTTGCAAGTTTGCCATTAAGTCGTCTTAGAATTCTATACCACTGGAGTTCTGGGGCCGTTCGTTCATCCCAATCGCTCAAAATAGGAATAAGGAGTGAGGAGTTGGAAGCTGCGCCGGAAAGTATACTGAAGCCTGCAACTGAAATGACGTCTGTTACGGCTTCTTCTTGTAACAACATCTCCGTGACTTGGGCCGTGACATTGTTGGTTCTGTCAAGTGAGGCGCCGTCAGGGAGTTGAACGTTCGCAAAAAACACACCCTTGTCTTCCATGGGAAGAAAGCCTGTTGGAACGGTCGTGAACATATAGCCTGTCGCGGCAATGAATATAGCAAACACGGCAACGGATAATAGTGTGCGGCGGATCATAAGTGCTGCTACGCGGGTGTATCCATTGCGCGTTTTGTCGACCAAGTTTGCAAAAAACTTAAGAGGTCCTCTTGGTTCAGCCGTACTTGGTTTTAAGAGGAGACCGCATAAAGCCGGTGAGAGTGTTAGAGCGTTGACCGAAGACAGGATCACTGCGGCGCAAATGGTTATAGAGAACTGTTTGTAGAGTTCTCCAGTAATGCCGGGCATAAAGGATACCGGGACAAAAATTGCAACAAGAACAAGGGTTGTCGCAACTACAGGTCCTGTGACTTCCTTCATTGCCTGACGCGTTGAATCTTTCGCGCTTTGGCCCGTCTCTTTCATAATCCTTTGAACATTTTCAACGACGATAATGCTGTCATCCACCACGATCCCGATTGCCAGAATGATGGCAAAAAGAGTGATCATGTTAATGCTGAAGCCCATAAGATAGAGGATGCCAAAGGTACCGATAAGGGAAACGGGGATGGCGAGTGTGGGAATAAGTGTCGAACGCCAATCGCTCAGGAAGAAGAAAGTCACCGCGACTACAAGACTAAAAGTGATCATCAAGGTTTCGACAACTTCTTTAACAGAAGCTCGAACCGAGTTGGTTGTGTCGTAGAGTATCTTGTATTCGACGCCTTGAGGGAAGCTGTCTGACAGGCGGTTGAGTTCCGCATAAATGCCATCGGCAACATCCAGTGCGTTTGCCCCAGGAGATTGATAGACGGCTATGGCTGCGGATGGTTTGTTGTTTAGCTTGGATGTGGAGGAATAGCTTTGTGACCCAAGTTCGATGCGAGCGACGTCCTTCAGTTTAACAAAGGAACCGTGGCTCTTCTCCGCTTTGTTGAGTAGATTTAGGATTTCAAATAGAGCATAGATTGATTATCTGGAATGGATGATTGTCTAATTTTGAGTTTGAAGTATTCGGTATCCTTGATGCCTCTGGCTCGCTTACGGATCATTCCTATACTGACATTACCAGCCTCTATCCTGGCGCTTGTGAGCTTGTGTTTGGCGTAGTTGCAGATGCCCACACAATGTTTCCGTAGGGATTTCGCGAACTTTTTTAGATAGAGCATCTGTGACTGATCTGCTATCAGGCACCAACGTTCCAGTTGCTCCGCCATCGCCTCAAATGAAGCGGCACTCCACAGCAGCTGAAGCTGTTCTTTCAAGACGTAAAGTGCATTCAGGTTGCTATTGCTCTCCAGCAACCTTTGCAGCTTGTCACTTTGTTTTTCACTCAACTTATCCGCATTTTTGAGCAACAGATAATGCGTCCCTTTCATCAACTCTTTACCACTTGGATCGGCCTTTCTGAACTCAAGTCGACGCTGATTATGGATAGCTTTGCTGTAGTTTTTCATGACGTGGAAACGGTCAAATACTATGTCGGCCAACGGCAAGGACTCTCTGACAGCCTTTTGGTAGGCAGGCCCCATATCCATCGCTACGGCCTTTATTTTGCAGGCTGTATCTGGTTGCAGTTGTTTCAAAAACCTTGAAAAAACCTCGGCAGTTCGGCCTGCTTCAACCCAGATCAGATGACCGCCAACCATATCGTAGACCACCGTCATGTAGTCATGACCTTTCGCCCGGGCAACTTCATCTACACCAATATATTCCAAGCCAGTTAGCTCTGCAGGATCAAGCGTAGGGAGAGTTTCAATAAGGTATGCCCTGTCGATATTCTTGACCGTTTCCCATCGTATATCCAAATGTCTGGAAACCGCTTGAATAGACATATGCCGACATAATCCACTGATCAGTCGGCAAAATCGGTGAGTGAAACGGCACCCTTTATCAACAAAATCACACCCCTCAATGCGGCGTTCGCCCTTGTTAATATAAACCTGCGCCAGCTCAATCTCGACCACACAAGGATACCCAAAAAGGGGGATGTCGTTTACTTGTCGGCGGACATGCTGGTTGATGCTTCCCTTCTGGCCTGTAGCAGGGTCTATAGCCCTCCTACGCGCGTCTCGGCTGCAGTGAATGACAATCTTAACACCGCCGTCATCCAGTTTAATTTCATTTACACGTTGCCCTTTGAGGCCTAAAATATGCTGCGAGATGTTGATTGTCATATACCTGCTCTATGTAAAGTTATCAGAAACCATACATATCAACAGGTTACTTGGAGGTCGGCATCTTTTTCTACTCAACAAAGCGGAGAAGAGCCGGAACCGTCTCTGTTGGCCCGGACGACAATTTGCTCGAATTCCGGGACGGATGTCAGGCGACCTTTTGCTTGTAAGGTATACTGAAATTGAGGCGTCCCTTCGAATGGAGGCGCTCCCAATTGCCCTGCTGTCGCCTGTATGTTTTGGCTTTCAATCGCATTTGAAATGTCCTTGGTCGTAAGCTCTAGCGCGGTCAGTTTGTCCGGGTCAAGCCAGATGCGCATACCGTAATCGAGGGCTCCAAACTGTGAAACACTTCCGACACCATTAATCCTGGCAAGTGCATCTTGAATGTTGATTGATGCGTAGTTACTGAGAAATAAGGAATCTTTACTTTCATCAGGGGAGACAAGGTTGATAACCAAAAGCATTGAGGTTGACTGCTTTTGAGTGATGACGCCTTGCCGTATGACATCTTGTGGCAAGGAGGAGTTGGCCGTTGCAACGCGATTTTGGACATTCACGGCCGCAATGTCAGGATCTGTACCAACCGCAAAGGTAATAGTTAGTTCGTAACTCCCATCGTTGCCACTGGTAGAGGACATGTACAGCATGTTGTCGACCCCATTGACCTTAGCTTCAATCGGGGAGGCAACAGATTGTTCGACAACGGTGGCATTCGCCCCTGGATAGCTTGTGGAAACTTTAACCTGGGGTGGGGCGATGTCAGGGTATTCTGCGATAGGCAGGGCATTAAGGGCGATGAGGCCGGCGAGTGATATAACAATGGATATAACCAATGCAAACTTCGGCCGATTGATGAAAAAAGCTGAGAACACGATCAGGCTCCTTCTTCAACCGGGTTGACCAGCATATCTGGTCTTACCTTTTGAATGCCCTGAACAATGAGGCGTTCTCCTTTCAGAAGGCCGTTTAGAATTACCCAGTCTGTTCCGATCTGGTCTCCAACTTGAATGCGACGGACTTCAACCTTGTTTGCGCGATTGACGACAAGGGCGAAATATCCTTGCTGATCTTTTTGTACCGATGCTTGAGGGATAACGAGGGCGCGTTGGGTTTTCTTGTCGCGAACCGTAACGCTTACGAATTGACCCGGAACCAGTATGCGATTGGGGTTGGCAAAAACGGCGCGGGTGAGGATTGTGTTGGTGTCTTGGTTGACCTCTGTGTTCAAAAAGCTAAATCGTCCTTCGAGGGGGTATGGTTTTCCATCAGAGAGGATGAGTGTTGGAATTACAGGGGCTTCTTTGGTCAATCCTTTGCGGCGTTCTGCCAGTATAATTTTATCGCTAACAGGCACGGTTACATAAATAGGATCCATACTTGTAATCGTAGCGAGTGGTTCGCTGTTGGAGTTTACAAGATTACCCACGCTATATTTTGATCGACTGATTTGTCCATCAATGGGGCTGTATATTTCG
>NZ_CBDBHW010000013.1:0-1134159 GCF_965205715.1 Kiloniella sp.
ATCGTCGAGCACCGACACGGTAAAGGTCTGGTTCCGCTCGTCCTCGGGCGCGTCGGCCGCGAAGGTCAGCGTGCCGCTCGTTGCGGTGAAATCATCCCCCGCGGTTGCGGTGCCCGCTGCGGTGGCATAATCCACCACCACTACCGCGCCCGCTGCATCCAACAAAGTCACCGTGAAGGTGGCGTCTGCGCCCTCGTTCACGCTGCCGCCGCCGGAAATCGCCACCGTGATGTCATGTACAATGCTGACCGGGTCGCTGGTCAGGCGTTCATTGTTGCCGGCATCATCGGTAAAGCTGACCCGTACCTCAATATCCGCGCCCAAATGCGCCGACGCCAGGACCAGGGTCTGCGCGGTCGCACCGCTAATGGTCCCGCCATCCGCCAGCCATTGATAGGTGAAGGTCGCGTTCGTAAGGCCATCGGCATCCGCAATCGCCCCGGTCTCCGCCGTCAGGATCTCCCCGACCCGAGGCACGCCGCTGATCGTCGGCAGACCAACAGGCGCATCATTGGTGTTGGTGACGGCGATATCGAAGGCGGGCAGCGCGACCGGCGTGGCGATGATGCCATCGGTGACGCTGATCACGATGTCCTCGTAGTCGCCGACATCGGCGTTGACGGGCGTGCCAGTCAAGGCCCCGGTTGTGGTGCTGAAACTGGCCCATGACGGCATGTTTGTAATCGCATAGGTCAGCGTGTCGCCATCATCGTCGGCACCGGTTGGCGTGAAGCTATAGGCGCTGTCTTTGGCCACGCTTGTGGCGGGCGTGCCGCTGATGGTGGGCGCGTCATTGACATTCACCACAGCACTGGTGGCCGCACTCGTCAGGCTCTCTGGAGTGCCGCGATCATCCGTGTAGCTGACGGTGACGCGGATGCCGTTGCCAACCTCCGCCTGGGTCAGAACATAGGTGCCGGAGTCCGCGCCGGAAATATCCACCCCATCCGCCTGCCACTGATAGCTGAAGGTGGCCGATAACAGACCATCCTCATCGGTGATCGCATCGGTCACCGCCGTCAGCGTCTCATCCTCGGTCGCCGTACCGGTAATAGTCGGCAGACCAACAGGCGCGTCATTGACATTCAACACCGGCCCACGAACAAATGAACGTCTCGGTGTCTCAAGGTTACCTCCAGAATCCCTGAAGGTAACTATGACGCCGATATGCTTTCCGACCTCAGCCTGGGTCAGAGTGTAAGTCTTCGTGGTCGCGCCGGCGATTGTGCTGGGATGTCGATCCACAAGACCATCTAGGGCTTGCCACTCATAGGTAAAGACGGGCGGATCAGGCATACCATTCGCATCAGTAATCGCATCGGTCACCGCCGTCAGCGTCTCATCCTCGGTAATCGTACCGATGATGCTCGGGAAACCCTCGTGCCGGATGTTCGCTTCCCCCACTTGCGTTGGCGCACTGGTCACGCTCTCGGGGGTGCCGCGATCATCGGTGTAGCTCACGGTCACGCTGATCGTCTTGCCGACATCGGACTGCTGCACGGTGTAAAATGCGGAGGTCGCGCCGACGATCGGCGTGTCTGTTCCCTGGAAGCGTCTACTCCATTGGTAGGTAAAGGTGGCAGCGCGCAGACCATCCTCATCGGTAATAGCAGAAGTACCAGCTAAAAGTGGGTGCCCAGGTTCCGGCGCCCGACCCGCCCCCGCAAGATTCGTAATAGTCGGAAGACCAACCGGCGCGTCATTGGTGTTGGTGACGGCGATATCGAAGGCGGGCAGCGCGACCGATGTGGCGATGATGCCATCGGTGACGCTGATCACGATGTCCTCGTAGTCGCCGACATGGGCGTTGGCGGGCGTGCCGGTCAAGGCCCCGGTTGTGGTGCTGAAACTGGCCCATGACGGCAGGTTTGTAATCGCATAGGTCAGCGTGTCGCCATCATCGTCTCCGCCGGTTGGCGTGAAGCTATAGGCACTGTCTTCGGCCACGCTTGTGGCTGGCGTGCCGCTGATGGTGGGGACGCGGTTCTGCGCATTGACTGCTGTTCCCGAGATCATCAGGGAGAGGAGCGCCACCGCGCAGAACCGCACGGTGGCTATGAAGGCGGTTGCCTGATTTTGTTGCAAGCCAAGATTGCGCATGCTCTTTCTACCTATCGTTGGACAGAGTTATCGGGTACTGTTTTGGGTTTGGCTCTCTTGGAGTGCCCACCGGCCCTGAACCTCGAAGCGAGATGTCCATGTTTTGTATCCCTAAAATTTGAACACCAGCCCCAGTTGTCCTGAAATGGCCCCTTCACCGCCCGATGTCTTGGCATATTCGATGTCACCCCCCATGGTGACAGCGTCTGCGATTTTGTAACGCATATTAACCCCTGCATAGCCGCCAGGGATGGTCTCATCACCAGGTATACGGTAAGAGATTGGGGCGCCTGTGCCAAGATGTGCCCCTACACTGTCCTCTCCGTAATACGTGAACGTTGCGCCGCCGCGCAGTTCAATCTCTCCCTGAGCATCTAAAAAAGATTGCGCGACCGCCAGTTGCAGGCGACCATCAACAATATTCACGCTCCGGCTATCGAAGTTTATATTGGAGTTTGTCGTGCCGGTCTCGGTGTAGGCGCCATAATACCCATAAGTGTAGCTGATCTTTGCACTAGGACGCAATTCAGTCCCCCAGTCGCCGAGTTCCTCTGACCACTCAAGGGCCAGAGACGGGCTAATATAGGCGCTGTTGTATTCCCCGTCAGCGATTTCATATCCGACCAGATTGTCCAGCACGGTGCGGGCACTGTCATGGCGGGCATAACCGAGAACCACCGAGCCATCAAGGTTGAGCCTACCCATTGACTGTTGACCATAAGCTCCAGCAAAGGCGTAAGTGGCAGAATCCTTGATGGAAGTAACTTCGGTGGTTTTGATCTGGTCCTGACCAATTCCGGCGACTATACCAACCCTCCGGTCGCCGTCCAGAGTGGTGTCGAAACCACCTGTCGCACCATAAAGTCTATGACTCCAGGCTAACGCCAGATCGTCTTCATTACGCTCGGAACGGATGCCGAACAACGTACCCCAGCTGCCACTGCCTTCCATAGATGCGGGATGACGGGCATCCAGGCGCTGAAACACCTGCCGCTGTATCTGCCCTGTCATCGCGCCCAGTGCTATACGGGTTGCGGACGAACCAGTCGGGTCGATTACAGCCACACTATCGCCAGTGTTACTCACTAATTTGGGTAATCGAAGTATCCGCGCGTCTTGATCCGCATTCTTCAGGTTAATGGTCTCTGCCCCGCCGATAGTGAAGGTCGACGAGCTTTGGGTATCATTCACCCAAATTTTGGCGACATCATTATCACCTTCGCTGTCTCCCAGATTGAATTCCCCTTGCGTTTCCGCGCCAGCTGACAGGGTCAGAATCTGGTTGGTATCATCGCCACCGTGCACCACATAGGCTCCCTCACCGCTGACAGACACCTTGCCCTCGATGGTGATCATCGCACCATCGCCGGTTGCCTGAATGCCGTGCGCCTCATTACCCTCCGTTGAGATAGCTCCGGTTGCGCCTAAGGTGATTGTCGCGTTAGCGTCAGCTGCGCGAATGCCGTGAGCCCTCTCACCGCTCGTTGTGATCGAGCCAGTGTTGGAGATTGTCGCGTTAGCGCCAGTTGCGCGAATGCCTTCTGCGTCAACACCGCTCGTTGTCATCGAGCCATCGTTGGTGATTGTTGAGTCATCGCCATTCGAGCGAATGCCGCCCGCGTTCTCACCGCTCGTTGTGATCGAGCCAGTGTTGGAGATTGTCGCGTTAGCGTCAGCTGCGCGAATGCCGTGCGCGCTATTGCCGCTCGTTGTGATGGTTCCAGTGTTGGTGATCGTCGCGTCAGCGCCAGTCGAGAAAATGCCTTTCGCGCCAACACCGCTCGTTGTGATCTCGCCAGTGTTGGAGATTGTCGCGTCAGCGCCAGTTGCGCGAATGCCTTCTGCGTCAACACCGCTCGTTGTGATATCGCCATCGTTGGAGATTGTCGCGTCAGCGCCAGTTGCGCGAATGCCTTCTGCGTCAACACCGCTCGTTGTGATATCGCCATCGTTGGAGATTGTCGCGTCAGCGCCAGTCGCTTGAATGCCGTGAGCCCTCTCACCGCTCGTTGTGATCTCGCCATCGTTGGAGATTGTCGCGCTTGTACCTTCCGAGCGAATGCCGTAGGCGTTATTACCGCTGGTCGTGATCGAGCCCGTCGCACCAACGGTGATTATCGCGTTATCGGGGACTCCATCGTCTGACGACACGTTAGTCGATTGAACGCCGTGGCCCCCCTCGCCGGTCGTAATGATCGAGCCATTGATGGTGATTTTTGCGTTCTCGTGGGTTGACCTAATGCCGTGCGCGCCACTGCCGCCGCCTGAGAGTTCGGCGCTGGTTGTGATCGTGCCGTTTTCACCCAAGATGATTTCCGCGTCATTGCCGGTTGATCGGATACCTGCCGAACGCGATCCGAGCGTTGTGATTGTGCCATTGTTGGTGATTATCGCCTCAGCGCCATCTGCGATAATGCCGTCCGAGGTTTCATCGTTTGTTGTGATTGTGCCATTGTTGATGATTGTTGTTTTATCTTGTGTTGAGCCATCGCCAGTCGAGCTAATGCCGCGAGAGCTAGGACCGTCCGTTGTGATTGTGCCATTGTTGATGATTGTTGGACTCTCACCACTTGAGCTAATGCCTTGTTGTAAGATTCCGCTTGTTGAGATTGATCCCGACTCGGTAATGGTGATTTCCGCGTCACCGCCTGAGCTTGACACGGTGCTCGTTCTGGCATCATCGATGGTTTGTGCTGCTGCGGCCCATGGCAGGGAAAGTATAGATACTGTGGTTAAGGTGGTGAGGTATGACACACCACATCTAGTACGTTTATATTTTGGCATTTATGTTTCCCCACCATGTGTTAATTTTAGAGCATTAGCCTATCTTTAAGCCCTAATCAAAAAAAATATGTATTTTTATTAGATAATATTTGAAATGTATTAGAAAATCTGCTTATCAGCAAAAGATTATTGCCATAATTGTATGTCGAAAGTAATATTAATGGCGTTTATACGATCACACATTGTCGTATAAAGATAAAGAGGTAAATTACAATGTCCATGATGCGAAAAACAATAACCATCCCAAATGCAATGGACGGATGGGTGAAATCCCAGATTGAGAGTGGCCGTTATGGAAATGATAGCGAATATTTTCGAGATCTGATCCGACGTGATCAGGATAAGAATATTGCCGAGTTGCAGCTAGTTTCTTTGAATAAAAGACCCACGCAGAAATATCCGAAAAATAAACCCAAAAGAGTGCTGTGATCGGCTATGCCCGCGTTTCAAAAGCAGACGGCAGCCAGTCGCTCGACTTAGGGTGACTTGCAACACGATGCGCTGACCTCAGACGGCGTTGACGTTGCCAATTGCTATTCGGATCTCTTGGGAACACATCAATATGCTCGGCGAGTATGATTTCTCTGACGAAACGCTCAAGGATTCAATGAATATTCTCCTCCTAAAACGTGATCTGGATTTCGCACGTCATTTAGGAGGAACAAGAATTGATCAAACCAAGGTCAATTAAGGTTGGGTGCAAAATTCGGCACTTCTCCGCTTTGTTGAGTAGATTTAGGATTTCAAATAGAGCATAGATTGATTATCTGGAATGGATGATTGTCTAATTTTGAGTTTGAAGTATTCGGTATCCTTGATGCCTCTGGCTCGCTTACGGATCATTCCTATACTGACATTACCAGCCTCTATCCTGGCGCTTGTGAGCTTGTGTTTGGCGTAGTTGCAGATGCCCACACAATGTTTCCGTAGGGATTTCGCGAACTTTTTTAGATAGAGCATCTGTGACTGATCTGCTATCAGGCACCAACGTTCCAGTTGCTCCGCCATCGCCTCAAATGAAGCGGCACTCCACAGCAGCTGAAGCTGTTCTTTCAAGACGTAAAGTGCATTCAGGTTGCTATTGCTCTCCAGCAACCTTTGCAGCTTGTCACTTTGTTTTTCACTCAACTTATCCGCATTTTTGAGCAACAGATAATGTGTCCCTTTCATCAACTCTTTACCACTTGGATCGGCCTTTCTGAACTCAAGTCGACGCTGATTATGGATAGCTTTGCTGTAGTTTTTCATGACGTGGAAACGGTCAAATACTATGTCGGCCAACGGCAAGGACTCTCTGACAGCCTTTTGGTAGGCAGGCCCCATATCCATCGCTACGGCCTTTATTTTGCAGGCTGTATCTGGTTGCAGTTGTTTCAAAAACCTTGAAAAAACCTCGGCAGTTCGGCCTGCTTCAACCCAGATCAGATGACCGCCAACCATATCGTAGACCACCGTCATGTAGTCATGACCTTTCGCCCGGGCAACTTCATCTACACCAATATATTCCAAGCCAGTTAGCTCTGCAGGATCAAGCGTAGGGAGAGTTTCAATAAGGTATGCCCTGTCGATATTCTTGACCGTTTCCCATCGTATATCCAAATGTCTGGAAACCGCTTGAATAGACATATGCCGACATAATCCACTGATCAGTCGGCAAAATCGGTGAGTGAAACGGCACCCTTTATCAACAAAATCACACCCCTCAATGCGGCGTTCGCCCTTGTTAATATAAACCTGCGCCAGCTCAATCTCGACCACACAAGGATACCCAAAAAGGGGGATGTCGTTTACTTGTCGGCGGACATGCTGGTTGATGCTTCCCTTCTGGCCTGTAGCAGGGTCTATAGCCCTCCTACGCGCGTCTCGGCTGCAGTGAATGACAATCTTAACACCGCCGTCATCCAGTTTAATTTCATTTACACGTTGCCCTTTGAGGCCTAAAATATGCTGCGAGATGTTGATTGTCATATACCTGCTCTATGTAAAGTTATCAGAAACCATACATATCAACAGGTTACTTGGCGGTCGGCATCTTTTTCTACTCAACAAAGCGGAGAAGAGCCTCTTTACAAATCAAAAGCCCTAACCCTGTTCCGGTTTCTCCCTCAGTGCCCGTGGTTGTGAGGCTATTTTCCAACCTAAACAATTGGTCCACTTTATCCTGATCGATCCCTACTCCGCTATCTTTCACACTTATATGAACAAATTCATCAATACACTTGCTACTGATAATGATTTCACCGCCTCGCGCAGAAAACTTAATCGCATTTCCGATTAAGTTTCGCAGGATCGTTTCAGTCATGTCACGATCCCCCACGGCATGAAAGTCGTTGTGAGAAGATACAACCCTCTGGTCTTTACTGTTTAACTGAGACGACAAGTCCCCCAATACTTTGGATATGATTTGGTTAATTCCCAAGTTTACAGAAACAAATTCGGTTTGATTCATCTGAACTCGTGACCATTCCAACAAATTCTCAAGTAGTTCATAAACTTGTTGGCCCGCTGTATGGATAGAACTTGCATAGTCGACGATCTCTTCAGAGGACATATTTTGGGATTTTGTTTTTATATATTCCGAATATCCCAACAGGGCATTAAAGGGGCTCCGCAAATCGTGGGCTATAATCGAAAAAAATCTATTCTTTTGTTGATTTAAGCTCTGGAGATCATCTCTTTGGTCAAGAATTTGCTTTTGGACCATTCGTTGCTCGGTCACGTCAGTCAGCGCCAGAACAAAACCTCCCCCAGGCGTTTTCTTCGAGGTAACCTCGTAATGTTCATTCTTATTGTTCGTGAATTCACTCTTTGTTTCATCACTCTCCAAAAAGAAGTCCAACCTTTTTTGAGCCAATACTTCGGGCTTGCCTGGACCATAGACACCCTGTTTTGCAAAAAAAGTGCCCAATTTAAGATAATGTGCCCCCTTAACCACAAGCTTGCGATCAATTCCCGAGTTTTCAATATACCGGTCATTCCAGATAAGAAGGCGATTATCCTTGTCGAACAGGGTTATACCATAAGCAACGTTCTCAACGATATCTCTCAGTAACATCGCCTGTTCTGTTAGCTGTATCTCTGCATCTGATCGTGCAATTGCATTTTCGCGAAAAACCTCTAGTGCCCGCTCCATCCCCCCGATCTCATCTCGGCGTTCAGAAGATGTCAAATCGACGGAGAAATCCCTGACCGACAAGCGGGTCATTGCATTGGTCATTTCAATGATGGGACGAGATAAACTCCGAGAGATAAATATCCCAAAAAATGTGACAAAAATTGCAATAAAAACAAATCCCACCATCATGGTTTGTTTCATGTGTTGTATAGGGGCCAGGATTTCCAGTTCATCAATTTCTGCAATCAATGCCCAATGGATGTCATTGAAAATGAAAGGCTCAAATGCTGAGAATACACTATTACCATCTCGATTTACGAACGATGCAATCCCACTTTTACCTTTGAGGGCGCGATGAACACTCTCTCTATCAACGATTTCTTTTAAGATTAGGGTTTCATCAGAAAACCTTGAATCGCTACGGCGAAGAAGATCCTTACCGACGATGAAGATTTCACCAGTCTTCTCCATACCAGCATCGACCTGCATGACATCGTTGAGACGATCAATTGGAATTTGAAAAGCTAAAACGCCCATAAAATTCAAGGAATCATCATAAAGCGGACTGGCGATAAAACTTGCTGGAATATTGTTACTAGGTTCATATTTTTCAAAATCTTCAATGATCAGATTCCGTGTTAAACCAAAATCACGTGCCGTTCGAAAAACTCGGCCAAGATTTGTTTGGCTCCAGGGACCATCATTGAGATTAGTTGCAAAATCCAGCTCTTTAGTAACTGTATATATAAGGTCGCCGTGCTCATCGAAAAGGAAGATATCATAGTATCCCCGCTCTTCTTGTAACTTCCGAAATACCGGGTGGTATTTTTCATGTAGGGCGCTGTAATGAGACAGATCATTTGCTCTATTTAGCTTTTTCTTCTGCCCTGGTGGATATGGGTTATCCAAAATATACGATTTTTGAAAATATACTTGTCGGTCACCTTCAATCGCATGCCACGCTGAAGACAGATTTTCCAAGGCCTCGATAACCATAGGGTTTTGAACCTGAACCCGTAAATCTTCCCCAATCAGGCCAAAATAATTTTCCAGTGCTTTTTTACGCGTCTCAAGTAGTGCACTAAGCTTTTTCCCCGCAGAATTATGCAACTCTGCAGATGTTGTCTTATAAGCAACAAACCCGGTAATGACACTTGCCAGTAATGCCAGCGTCACAATGACAACCGGATATTTTGTTGTTATCCGGAGATTTTGAAACATCTACATCCTATTCTTCTTGATGATACATCCTTCCCCTGCACGCCTCGCCTTACTATACGAACATACTCACGTATGTCACAAGAGTACTACCTAATTACCTAAAACTTTATAACGATTTACAATTTTTTGCTTCTCAGCCAATTAATATTTATCGCGCATAAGAATAAGGCATAATTTACCAACTAAAAGATATTTCCCCGAAAGCAATTTTGATCAAGACCCGCTGCAAAGAACCATTTATTCTTGCCGTCACAGGAGTATTTATGCCGATCAATAAAGCCATTTCCTATATGGAGAAAAACCTAGAACAGCATGTTTCACTCAAAGAAATTGCTGAAAAATCTGGCTTATCTCCTTATTACTTTTCCCGACTTTTCCGTGCCTTAACAGGCGAAAGTGTCATGAGTTATTTACGCCAACGTCGCCTGACTGAGGCGGCCAGAAAGTTAGAAACCCACAAAAATATCTCTCTGATTAACCTCGCAATGGATTATGGCTTCGATAGTCAACAGGCCTTTACCCGGGCGTTTAAACGTACATTTGGAGTTCCCCCCGGCAAATACCGCACCGGTGGTCACTCAATGAGTACCAAATTTCAACAACCCCTCAAGCGACCTTATTTCCTCGACCCAGGAGCACTCCCAATGGAACCCACTATTCGTTCAAAAAAATCATTTAAAGTCATTGGGATAAGCAAGGAATTTGGTGAGGAAGCAAGTGATAATCCGGCCAATCATTGGAAATCGGTTATCAACCGAGTGGATGAGATTGAAGGGGTTAAGAAAGACCGCGCATACGGACTTTGCTTGAAGGGTTCGGTAGAAACTTTACATATATGGCTGCTTTCGAGACCGACTCTCTATCAAATATACCCAAGGGTATGGAGGGTCTAACTGTTAACCCTGCAGAATACGCCGTTTTTACCTTTTGCATAAACGACCGTTCTCCCATTGGAGACCAATTCTCAACTGTTTATCAGGGTATATGGGGAAACTGGCTTCCAAACTCAGAATATACTTACGCAAAAACACCGGATTTTGAAATCTACGATCACCGTTTCGATGGCAACAGCTGCACTGGAGAGGTTGATATCTGGATCCCCATTGAAAAGAAAATTACCAATTGAACATCTAAAACTATTTACGGGTTAGGGCATTTCGTATCATTTAATGTCATGAAGTCATGATCAACTTGGTCACGAATCCCCCTCAGAACATCATTACCGAAGGTTTCAAAGTCAGATGACCTTGGGGAATTATTACGCCAAACCAAGCCGATTTGACGGCTGGCTGCTTTCATTCGGATTGGTCGGGCAACAACTTGTGGGTCGTTGACCATTTCAGAGCGAACATAAAGTCTTGGAAAAAAAGAAATCCCCATCTTCATGCCGACCATTTGCCGTAAAGTATCCAGGCTGGTGCCTTCATAATCAGCTTGCACCAACGCCCCGAGCTCAAGGCACAACCGTTGTATTTGTTCAAATAATCGATGCCCAACACCAAGGGAGAGAACCTCCTCATTTTTAAGATCTTCAGGAGTAATTACCTCTTTATCTGCAAGGCGATGCTCTCTCGACATGCCGATAAACAAAGGTTCTTCGTACAGCACCTTAGATTGAAAACTATCATCTTCGACAGGCAGTGCGGTTAATACGAGATCATGCAAGCCTTCACGAAGAGACTGTTCTAAAGCACGGGCTCTGTCTTCGCGTATATGTAATTTTAGCTTGGGATATTTTTGGTGTAACAAAGGGATAACATGGGGGAGCAGATAGGGCCCAACTGTAGGAGCCACCCCCAAACGCAGTCTGCCGCCAAGCATTCCTTTCGCAGATTTAGCTGCATCGCATAAATCGTCGAGATCACGCAAAAGATATCTTGCACGCTCGAGAAGGTCTTCCCCCACAGATGTAAGCTGAACCGCCTGGCGTGATCTTTCCAGCAAAATAACACCTAACCGGTATTCCAACTCCTTAATTTGATCACTAAGGGTTGGCTGGCTCACATTTAGTCGTTCTGCTGCCTTTCGGAAATGAAGGGTTTCCGCAACGGCCAGAAAGTACTCTAATTGTCTAATGGTTGGTTTTGCCATACAAACACTTATAATAGATAAAAACTATCAATACCGAACAATAAAACGATTTTACTAATCAAGCAATAACCACCATTTACTGTGGACTTAAGAATAACTGTAATATCTTGGCACTTTGGGAGCCCCTGTTATGCCATCCAGAATGATTAAAAACTTTTTACAACTGGAATCAGCGGGTGGGATCACCCTCATGCTTGCTGCCTTATTGGCACTTGTCGCCTCAAATTCCCCATTGGCGTCTCTCTATACAGGCATGCTCGAGGTGCCTTTTACCATTGCGTTGGGAGAGTTAGCCCTCTCAAAACCAGTTTTACTCTGGATCAACGATGGTTTCATGGCCGTCTTTTTCCTCCTAATTGGCCTTGAGTTAAAAAGGGAAATCCTGGAGGGGCAACTTTCATCTATGGATCAGATTGCTCTACCTGCAATTGCTGCAGTCGGGGGTATGGTCATCCCAGCGCTGGTCTTTGCCGGTATAAACTGGGGCGAAGGAACAAACATGGACGGTTGGGCTATCCCCACCGCGACTGATATTGCCTTTGCCCTTGGAATTATGGCCCTTCTTGGCAACCGGGTTCCTTTGTCTCTCAAGATATTGCTTACTGCCATCGCTATTTTTGATGATCTCGGCGCAATCATTATCATTGCCTTTTTCTACACAGCTGAACTCTCACTTATTTCACTGGCTTTGGCTGCCGTGGCTCTATTCGGTTTAGTTGTCCTTAACAGATCTGGCGTAACAGCCAAAACACCTTACATTTTGGTCGGGATAATTTTATGGGTCTGTGTTCTTAAATCAGGTGTTCACGCGACACTCGCTGGCGTTGCAATTGGCTTTGCCATCCCCTTGAATGGCAAAACTCCTGAGGACAAGAGCCCGCTCAAGAACCTTGAACACAGCCTACACCCGTGGGTCGCTTTCATGATTTTACCTATTTTTGCCTTCGCCAATGCAGGTGTGTCATTGCAGGGGATTACCATGGAAACAGTCCTCGCACCCCTTACTCTCGGTATCGCGGGTGGTCTGTTTGTCGGTAAACAACTCGGGGTTTTCTCGTTTATTTGGCTCTCGGCAAAAACAAAACTATGCCGACTTCCTGAGGGAATAAACTGGAGTCAAATCTATGCCTTGGCCCTTCTCACAGGTATTGGCTTTACCATGAGTTTGTTTATCGGTGGGCTCGCTTTCGAAGACCCTGCGGTTGCTGGACAAGTTCGAATTGGTGTTTTAAGTGGGTCCATACTTTCAGCGATTGCTGGCTTCTGCTTGCTTCGTTTTGGAGCACAACAAAGATCTCCAAGTACAGCTGACAACCAACTCAAGCCCTAAGGCAAGATCAAGACTTCAGCGCTCCAGAGCCCCAAACATTTGCCTATTGTTTGGGGCTCGATTTGTTTGCAGGTATCACCACCTCACCAGAAAGATTCATTCTCCCTCAGCCCTGTATTTTTCCCAACAACAAACAGGGTAATTCCTTGCTGGATTCTCGATAAAGGTTTAAGCTCCGCATCGGTCTCAACGGGGTGCCCACCAAGGGCTGAGAGGTTTCCCAAAAGGAAATAAACCCGTCGAACCTGAACCGGTTAATACCGGCGGAGGGAATTGAAGACTGGACGTAGATTGCTAACCAATGGTTACTCTCAACACTGTATATTCCAGATTTTTCAGGTCCTTGCCCGCCCCGCACATAAATGGAGCGTCGCATGATCCTGCGAACATTTACAGCTGCTATGGCAGCAACCGCATTCGCCACAGGCTTGAGTTTATCAGCCGTTGCCGATGAGAAAAAAACACTCACCGTTTACACCTATGATTCTTTTGCATCTGACTGGGGTGCAGGTCCAAAGGTAGAGGCTGCTTTTGAAGAAAACTGTAATTGTGATCTCAAATTTGTAGCCATTGATTCATCTGTCGGCATTCTCAGCCGTTTGAAACTCGAAGGATCGGACACATCCGCAGATGTTGTCTTGGGCCTGGATACAAATTTAACTGCCGAGGCTGCTTCAACAGGTCTCTTTGCCTCTAGCAATGTATCTCCTGATGCCCTTTCTCTCCCCATAACCTGGGAAGACAAAACCTTCGTGCCATTTGATTACGGGTATTTTGCCTTTGTTTACAACAGCAAGAAACTATCCAATGTCCCGACCAGTTTAGATCAGTTGGTTGAAGGTAACTCCGATCTAAAAATCATTATTCAAGACCCCCGGAGTTCTACACCTGGCCTTGGACTTATGCTTTGGGTGCAAAAGGTTTATGGTGACAAGGCGGCTGATGCCTGGAAAAAACTCTCGCCAAAAATCGTTACTGTCACCAAAGGCTGGAGCGAAGCCTATGGCCTCTTCAAAGACGGTGAATCAGATATGGTGTTGAGCTATACCACATCCCCGGCTTACCACATCATCGCAGAAGAAGACGATACCTACAAAGCTGCGATCTTTAGCGAAGGTCATTACGCTCAAGTAGAGGTTGCTGCTCAGCTGAAGAACGCTAAAGAGCCAGAACTTGCTCAGGAATTTATAAACTTTATTGCCACAAAAGGCTTTCAAAGCGAAATTCCCACCGGTAACTGGATGTACCCGGTTATTGACCTCGGTGACAAGTTGCCTTCTACTTTTGCGACACTTCCAAAGCCAGCTAAAACACTTCTCTTTAGCCCTGAAGAAGCCCACGCAAAACGGCAGGTATGGATCGATAATTGGCTTGAAGCGATTGACCGGTAAATCGGTATAAATCCATGCGACCAGTATCAAGGTACAACCTGACAAAAAGGTGGCTCGGGCTATTATGGCCAGGGCTCCTTAGCCTGGGGTTCATTTCCTTGATACTGGGCATGGCATTTTCAGGCCTATTCAGTCAAATAAATGAAATCGATCTTAGTCAGATATTTCAAAATAAGTATCTCCTTCGTGTTATTGGCTTTACGGTTTTTCAGGCAATCCTAAGTACATTGCTGGCGACAATTATTGCGATCCCGGTTGCCCGCGCCCTATCTCGCAGACCGCGATTACCGGGCCGTAAGATCTTTCTCCAACTTGCGTCGCTTTCTTTGATTATGCCCTCCATTGTTGGTGTTTTTGGAATTGTTGCTATTCACGGCAGAAACGGATGGCTCAACCAGTTTTTATCTCTTTTTGATATTAGCGCTGGTAATTATCTCTATGGGCTTACAGGCATTTTGTTAGCGCATGTGTTTTTTAATGCCCCGCTGCTATCGCGAATATTCCTTCAAACTCTGGAATCCCTACCCAAAGAATACTGGCGTTCAACAGCTCAACTCGACATGTCTGATCGGGACATATTCCGGTTAATTGAATGGCCCATGTTGCGTCGGGTTATCCCTGCATCATGCGGCTTGGTTTTCCTGCTGTGTTTTACCTCCTTTGCCATCGTTCTTGCCTTGGGAGGAGGCCCCTCAACCAATACGCTTGAGGTTGCCATTTATCAGGCTATCCGGTTTGATTTCGATATCCCAAAAGCCGTAATTCTGGCCGTAACTCAATTATTACTGTGCTTTCTCCTCTTATTTATCGGCAGCTATTTTTCTCGCAATATTCCATTGGGTAAAACAGAAGAACGCCCTTCCGTCCGTTTTGACGCAGCAAAAATTTCAGCAAAAGTAATGGATGCCTTCGCCCTTCTCGTTATGTTTCTTTTGGTCACCCCCCTTTACTGGCAACAATCAGTAAGGCCATGTCCCCACGAATTCTTTCCGTCTTATCAGACGAAAAATTATGGAACGCAGCTTACAATAGCTTGAAAATATCCTTAACCGCAGGGACACTTACCCTTCTTCTTGCGGTTGGTATCGCTCTTATGATTCGCAGCTTTTTACTTCCCACACGTTTGGGTAAATTCAAGATTTCGAAACCTTTAGCAACCGCCTCGGATCTTTCCGGAAGTGTCATTCTGTTGCTTCCCCCCTTTGTTCTTGCCACCGGGTTATTTATTATCCTGAAAGGCTCAACCAGCCTTAATACCTTGGCGCCTTTACTTGTGATCACTGTAAACGCCCTGATGGCATTACCATTTGCGCTGCGGATCATGATTCCCAGCTTTGAAACCTCTGCTCAAAAAAGTGACCTACTCTGTAGCAATCTGGGTATAAGAGGGCTCGACAGATTTCGCATAATCGACTGGCCGCAAAACAGAAAAGCACTTGGGCTTACTCTTGGGCTTTCAGTAGCCTTATCTACTGGTGACTTAAGTGTTATTGCTCTTTTCGGAACTCAGGATTTCACAACACTCCCTTTGTTGATGTTTCAAAAAATGGGGAGCTATCGGCTTGATGATGCGGCAATTATCGCTCTGTTCCTCTGTTTGCAGAGCCTGTTACTTTTCCTTGTTATCGAAAGAGCTATCGCAGGACATTGGCTTCCCCGCTCATTATCAATAGGAAAGAGGCCCGTTATTAAAAATGCCTGATAAAAAGGACTATAATTTGGGATTACATATTTCAAAGCTCTCTTTTCAACATAACGAAGCAAGAGAGACCTTGAACTTTGACCTGAAAATAAACCCGGGCGAACTTGTTGCTTTACTTGGTCCATCTGGTGTCGGGAAATCAACGCTATTAAGCCTGATCGCAGGATTTGAAACGCCCCTATCAGGAAAAATTACCTACAGTGGACAAGACCTCCTCCCTTTTCCTCCGGCAGAACGTCCCATTACCAGCCTGTTCCAGGAGCACAATCTCTTCGCGCATCTGACTGCCGCGGAAAACATCGGCCTCGGAATAAATCCCGGACTTCGGTTATCCCAGGCAGATAAAGAAGCGGTCAATCAGGCTCTCATTGATGTTGATCTATCCGGCTTAAGCAAACGCCTTCCCTCAGAATTATCTGGAGGACAAAGACAACGCGTAGCTCTAGCGAGATGTCTCGTGAGACGGCGCCCCATCCTTTTACTTGATGAGCCTTTCAGTGCTCTTGATCAATCTCTCAGAAAAGAAATGCTCAAGTTAGTAAAAAGGCTCCATCTAGAACATAATCTCCTAACCCTTATGGTGACCCACTTATCAGAAGATGCTGATGAAATTGCAGACCGCTTTATCCACCTTTCTTAAAATGATTCTTGTGATCGTCACAAAACGTTGAAGACCATAGCCTTAAGCAATTATCGCTTATAACTGGTGATCTTTCATAATTTGTTCTACAATCGTTCCCCTAACCCTTCTTTGAAATAGCCGTAAAACCGGAATTCTCATGCTTAAAATTCGCACACTACTTGCCGCAGCGACCCTGCTTGTTGCTGGAGGTTTATCCATTGCCAATGCCGCCGAACCATCCCGCCTGAACAAAATTCTCAATGCTGGAGAACTTCGGGTCGGCACGACGGGTGATTGGAACCCAATGACGGTAAAAAACACCGCAACGGGGAGTTATGAAGGCTTTGACATTGATGTCGTGACCGAACTTGCCAAAGATATGGGTGTTGAACTTAAATTTGTTCCAACCGATTGGAAAACCTTAATTAACGGTGTCGTTGCTGATAAATATGACATGACAACCAGCGCCTCACTCAACCCAAAACGCATGGCGGTCGCAGGCTATACCGACAGTTACTATCACGTTGGTACCGTGCCCCTGACTTTGAGCAAGCATCTCCCCAAGTTTAATTCCTGGGAAGACATCAACAGTTCCGACGTCACTGTGGCAACGACTCTCGGAACGGTACAAGAACAGCAGGCAAAAGATTACTTCCCGAAGGCATCTCTCATATCCGTTGAAGCTCCTGCTCGTGATTTTCAAGAAGTCCTTTCTGGCCGCGCCTTGGTTCACATTACATCGAACGTTGAAGCCGCCACCCTGGTAAAAAAATATGAGCAAATGGCAATTGTCCCTGTGCAAGAACCCCGTTCACCGACCCCCCTTGCTATGCTCGTCGCGCAAGACGATCAGGTCTGGATCAATTACCTGAACCATTGGATTGAACTGAAGAAAACCCGCGGATTTTTCAAGCAACTCGCCCAAAAGTGGAAACTTGCTGACTAAATTCCGTATGACCAATCGTTAAACAAGAAAGCGGGCTATTGCATAAATAGTCCGCTCTTTTACGAGCAAAAATGATGATATTTTATACTGTTGCCGTGAGTAACTACTGCGCAAAAGTAGAGCTCGTACTCGCTCTAAAGGGCATAGAAGCCGACCACCGTTCTCCACCAGGTGGATATGGAGGTGACAGCTATAAAGCCATCGTACCGACAGGGACTGTGCCTGCTCTGGTCGATGACGATCTTGTCTTAAGCGAATCAGAGAGCATCAATGAGTACTTAGAAGAACAGCACCCAAACCCAGCTTTATTACCTCGAGATCTGAAAGAACGAGCGAGCACCCGAATGCTATCGCGCTTTCACGACTTAAAGGTCGAACCCCTGATTAGAGCACTCTTCAAGCACATGACACCTTCTCAACGACAGGAAAGTGTTATTCTGGAAAAGCATCAGGAATTAAACCTACAGCTCAGTATGTTGGATCAAATCGGTCGCTTCGCCCCTTACGTTGCAGGAGATAAAATTTCTCTTGCGGACTGCGGGTTTGCACCGACGCTTCTTCTTGCAAAAATGATGTTTGAGACCGTTGAACAGCCTCTTATTCTATCCGACAAAATGAGCCGATGGCATGACCAGATATTACAACATCCGCTCGCAAAGCCTGTATTAATAAAATACTCGGCTGCGGTAAATGACTGGTTATCCTTGAAGCTAAGCTCTTGAAATAAATAAAGGCGGAGGTGATTTACAACTCCGCCTTTTGTTCCAGGTACGTCAGATTGGAGATCGAACGATATATCCTAGGCTCTAATGATACTATGACCCTGGAGTCTACTGCAAATAACGCTGATCACAACTATGTGATTAACGCCTTAATGAGATGTAAGAATCTTAGTTAAAATTTATTAACCAGACAACCGCATAACTATCATTTCAGTTATGCAATTTGCTCAGGGCTAAAAAAATGGGGCCCACATAATTAAATAGTGAGCCCCATTTATTATTAGAACATAGCTTCGACGACCCGATCAGGCGGCGTATGCCCATCAACAAAGGTTTTAATATTTATGATGACTTTCTCACCCATATCATAACGCCCCTCTATGGTTGCCGACCCCATATGAGGCAACAAGACAACATTATCACTGCGTTGTAGCTTTGGATTTACGGCTGGCTCTTGCTCAAATACATCGAGGCCTGCGCCAGCGATATCCCCTGCGTCAATCAAACGAGCGAGAGCATTTTCATCAATAACTTCACCACGGCTGGTATTCACGATGATAGCACGTTCACTCAATAACTTAAGACGGCGGCTCGATAACAGATGAAAAGTCGCTGGCGTATGAGGGCAGTTTACCGAAATCACATCCATACGGGATAACATCTGATCGAGGCTTTCCCAGTAAGTTGCTTCGAGTTCTTCTTCGATATCAGGGTGAACTCTGCGGCGATTGTGATAGTGGATAGAAAGACCGAAACCCTTGGCCCGTCTCGCAACAGCCTGGCCAATCCGGCCCATCCCGATAATTCCGAGACGCTTTCCCCAAATGCGATGCCCCAACATGCCCGTCGGGCTCCAGCCGGTCCATTCGCCTGATTTAATCAGCTTCACACCCTCTGTCAGACGGCGTGAAACAGCGAGGATAAGTGACATTGTCATGTCAGCGGTGTCTTCGGTCAAAACACCAGGGGTATTTGTTATGGTAATGCCACGTTGGCGGCAGGTTTTGAGATCAATATGATCTACTCCTGTCCCAAAAGACGCGATCAACCTCAAGTTGGGTCCAGCTTGAGCAAGTACTCCTGCATCAACTCGGTCCGTAACCGTCGGCACCAATACATCGGCTTCTTTAACCGCCGCAATTAGCTCTTTTTGTGAAAAAGGTTTGTCATCTAAATTAAGCCGACAATCAAAAAGCTCCATCATCCGAGTTTCAATCGCATCCGGAAGTCGCCGCGTGACGATTACGAGGGGTTTTTTCTGAGTCATGTGCCTATGGGGCCCCGTTGCTGGTACTTACGAGCAAGCCTTATCGTTGTATTTTACTAGCCTGCATGTTTGCTGTGTTAGTTTATGCCGTGAACGAGGGTTTTGCCAAGAGACAGAAACAGTTGTTTCGATAAATTCTAGCCAGTTTGGCAATCAATAGGTAATCTCGCCGACAAGGAACCCATTGTTATTATGTACACAGAATTAACGAGATGATGAAAAGCCTGCGACCTCAGTCACTATTGAGGACAAGAAAACCAACGCCTCAACGTATAAGCGCTCTTGGAAAGACCTTAATTGGTTTACTTTTCACGGCGTCTTTATGGCTCGTAAGCCCTGCAACATTTGCTGATAATTCACTTAGTAATTCAACGATCGAACTTGATAAGCGAAAACTCGGCCCCAGCGGGCTCCCTTTACCGCGATTCGTTAGTTTCCGATCTGGCGAGGTAAACATGCGTGCTGGCCCTGGTACGCGATATCCGATCAGTTGGATTTACCATCGGCGTCGATTACCCATAGAAATTGTGGATGAATTTGATACCTGGCGCCAAATTCGCGATTGGCAAGGAACCGTGGGATGGGTTCATCAAAGTATGCTCAAAGGTCAACGTAGTATGATGGTGACCGGAGCAGTGCGAACCATATTCGACGATCCTGAACCGGGCAGCCGCCCTGTGTTACAAGCAGAAGCAGGCGTTATCGGTGAGCTGGAATCCTGTAATTCAGAAGGTTGGTGCCAGGTTGAGATCAAAGATATAACGGGTTGGCTGAAACGCTCTTCGCTTTATGGCAGCTATAAAGATGAGGTTTTCGATTAACTTAGGTAGATCAGTAAACCGTGACATAAAAACAGGGCCAAACTCCTGAGAATTTGGCCCCACTCATCTCTCGGCTCATTTTATGAGCTCTGTCGTAACATCGGATTTCTTTCACCCAATACGGCAAAGTTTACGCTCGCAATCCCCAGCCTGCAAGATTGCCAAGTACAAACTTTTCTTTTCACGCTTTGAACAAATTGTATGTGTATGAATTACAAAGGAAATAAATTCCCCAATACCTATTCAGCAGCTTGTGATTCAGATTTTTCGTCAATATCAATCACATGCACAACAACCTCAACACGGGAAATTGCTTTGCCTTCGGGTAGCTGAGGCAAGTTTTTAAACTGAACTGTATCACGTGCGATATCAATCAACTCACCGGTTTCTTCATAAAAGATATGATGGTGATCACTGATATTGGTGTCGAAGTAGGAACGCCCAGCTTCGACCAAAACTTCACGTAATAAGCCAGCGTCTTGGAATTGGTGAAGGGTGTTGTATACCGTGGCCAGTGACACACTAACTTTAGAATCCATTGCTTCAACGTGAAGCTGTTCCGCAGATATATGGCGATCACCTCGGGAGTATAACAACTTAGCCAAAGCCAAGCGTTGACGCGTTGGTCTAAGACCTGCGTTTTTGAGGGTATCGATCAGTTCTGTATAAGGGCGTATCTTTTCCATGCTTCTTAATATAAGCCAGAAACCGCTGCTTTAAAGAAAAAAAAGCTCAATTGGCACAAATAATTTAGGGTTTTTGTCTATTCCCCATATTTTCAGAACATGCAAATCACGTAACACCAAGAGATTGGCTCTTCTCCGCTTTGTTGAGTAGAAAAAGATGCCGACCGCCAAGTAACCTGTTGATATGTATGGTTTCTGATAACTTTACATAGAGCAGGTATATGACAATCAACATCTCGCAGCATATTTTAGGCCTCAAAGGGCAACGTGTAAATGAAATTAAACTGGATGACGGCGGTGTTAAGATTGTCATTCACTGCAGCCGAGACGCGCGTAGGAGGGCTATAGACCCTGCTACAGGCCAGAAGGGAAGCATCAACCAGCATGTCCGCCGACAAGTAAACGACATCCCCCTTTTTGGGTATCCTTGTGTGGTCGAGATTGAGCTGGCGCAGGTTTATATTAACAAGGGCGAACGCCGCATTGAGGGGTGTGATTTTGTTGATAAAGGGTGCCGTTTCACTCACCGATTTTGCCGACTGATCAGTGGATTATGTCGGCATATGTCTATTCAAGCGGTTTCCAGACATTTGGATATACGATGGGAAACGGTCAAGAATATCGACAGGGCATACCTTATTGAAACTCTCCCTACGCTTGATCCTGCAGAGCTAACTGGCTTGGAATATATTGGTGTAGATGAAGTTGCCCGGGCGAAAGGTCATGACTACATGACGGTGGTCTACGATATGGTTGGCGGTCATCTGATCTGGGTTGAAGCAGGCCGAACTGCCGAGGTTTTTTCAAGGTTTTTGAAACAACTGCAACCAGATACAGCCTGCAAAATAAAGGCCGTAGCGATGGATATGGGGCCTGCCTACCAAAAGGCTGTCAGAGAGTCCTTGCCGTTGGCCGACATAGTATTTGACCGTTTCCACGTCATGAAAAACTACAGCAAAGCTATCCATAATCAGCGTCGACTTGAGTTCAGAAAGGCCGATCCAAGTGGTAAAGAGTTGATGAAAGGGACGCATTATCTGTTGCTCAAAAATGCGGATAAGTTGAGTGAAAAACAAAGTGACAAGCTGCAAAGGTTGCTGGAGAGCAATAGCAACCTGAATGCACTTTACGTCTTGAAAGAACAGCTTCAGCTGCTGTGGAGTGCCGCTTCATTTGAGGCGATGGCGGAGCAACTGGAACGTTGGTGCCTGATAGCAGATCAGTCACAGATGCTCTATCTAAAAAAGTTCGCGAAATCCCTACGGAAACATTGTGTGGGCATCTGCAACTACGCCAAACACAAGCTCACAAGCGCCAGGATAGAGGCTGGTAATGTCAGTATAGGAATGATCCGTAAGCGAGCCAGAGGCATCAAGGATACCGAATACTTCAAACTCAAAATTAGACAATCATCCATTCCAGATAATCAATCTATGCTCTATTTGAAATCCTAAATCTACTCAACAAAGCGGAGAAGAGCCAAGAGATTAATCCACCAAAAAGATCGTATTTTTACACTTTTCAATTGATCTTTTCCTCTAGAGACTACACATGTCAGCCCAGATTAATGTTTCTGATAACCTGGTGTAAAAAATTCCTTAATAAAGGACCTGTTACAACTTGAAGAACATTGCCACAGCACGGTATGCATGTGTTATAGTCAGCGCGGATTCGGCCGATTAGAGCTGATGTTCGGAAAACAACATAAAAACGGTGGATAAACCTTTGAGCGAACGCCAGAATAGCTATTCCTACGAAGAAATCTTATCTTGTGGGCGCGGCGAACTTTTTGGTCCTGGAAATGCCCAGTTACCTTTGCCCCCAATGCTGATGTTTGATCGCATAACCAGCATCACAGAAGATGGTGGCGAACACGGTAAAGGCCAAATTATTGCCGAGTTCGATATTAATCCTGATCTTTGGTTCTACAAGTGTCACTTCGAAGGCGATCCGGTAATGCCAGGATGCCTTGGCCTTGACGCTGTTTGGCAAATGACCGGATTTTTCCTAGGATGGAGCGGCCTTCTTGGTCGTGGACGCGCCTTGGGTGTTGGTGAAGTCAAACTCAAAAGCATGATAACGCCCGACGTTAAAAAAGTTACTTATAAAGTAGATATGAAGCGCGTTATTAATCGCAGGCTAATTATGGGTGTATCCGATGGGATCATCATGGCTGATGACGATGTCGCTTTTGAAATTAAAGATATGAAAGTTGGCTTGTTCCAATCAGAATCTTAAACTCTATTAACATTATAATCAGCAGCGTAAATTTCTTTACGCTGCTCAACTAACAAAAGGACACTGCAGATGCGTCGCGTAGTCGTCACCGGACT
Source organism: Kiloniella sp. (assembly GCF_965205715.1). Classification (GTDB taxonomy): domain Bacteria; phylum Pseudomonadota; class Alphaproteobacteria; order Kiloniellales; family Kiloniellaceae; genus Kiloniella. Next base: position 23,132 of record NZ_CBDBHW010000013.1, read on the forward strand.
TGGAATTGTTTCCAGCATCGGGAATAACAAGGAAGAAGTGATTGATTCCCTAAAGGAAGGTCGCTCTGGTATTGAATATTGTGAAACCTACGCCGAATTAGGTTTTCGCAGCCATATTCATGGGTCAATTAATATTGACCTAGATTCACTTGTCGATCGTAAACTTCGCCGTTTTATGGGCGATGGATCTGCCTATAACTATGTCGCCATGAAAGAAGCCATTGAAGATGCTGGCCTCGGCGATGATCTCGTGTCCAACGTCCGAACTGGCCTTGTAATGGGATCAGGTGGCTCTTCTACTTCTAATCAGGTAGCAGCTGCGGATATCACCCGTGAAAAAGGCCCTAAACGCGTCGGCCCATACATGGTGCCACGTTGCATGGGTTCAACCAACTCGGCAAATATGGGAACAGCCTTTAAAATTAAGGGCCACAGCTATTCCATTACATCAGCTTGCTCTACCTCAGCGCACTGTGTTGGCAATGGCTCCGAGTTGATCCAAATGGGCAAGCAAGACATTGTTTTTGCTGGCGGTGGTGAAGAACTTCACTGGACGTTAACAGTTCTTTTTGATGCCATGGGCGCTCTTTCTAGTAAATACAACGATGACCCGACAAAAGCGTCACGAGCCTATGATGCTGATCGCGATGGCTTTGTGATTTCCGGCGGAGCAGGTGTTGTTGTCCTGGAAGAATATGAACACGCCAAAGCACGTGGCGCCAAGATTTATGGCGAACTCGTTGGCTATGGCGCGACTTCAGATGGTGCGGATATGGTTGCACCTTCCGGAGAAGGTGCCGTTCGTTGTATGCAGCTCGCGATGGCTGAAACAGGCAATACAAAAGTGAACTACATTAACGCTCATGGTACATCCACACCTGTTGGTGACGGCACAGAGCTTAATGCAATCAAGGAAGCCTTCGAGGGACAGGATATTCCTTGGATTTCGTCAACCAAGTCCCTAACCGGCCACTCACAGGGCGCGACCGGTGTTCAGGAAATCATTTACTCGCTGCTAATGATGAACAACAACTTCTTGTGTGCATCAGCAAATATCGAAAACCTCGATCCTGAAGCTCAAGGAATGCCAATTCTCCTTGAAAGAAGAGACGACGAACAGATCGATTGCGTTATGTCCAACAGCTTCGGCTTTGGCGGCACAAACGCTTCCGTCGTTTTCAAACGCCTGAGCGAATAAAAGGCTTCAGACAAATAGATATAGCTTCAAATAGCAGTATTAGACGAAAGGTAGAAACGTGACGATGACAACGGCATTGATGGACGGGAAACGCGGCTTGATTATGGGCGTCGCGAACAACCACTCCATCGCCTGGGGGATTGCTCAAGCGTTACACAACCAAGGGGCAGAGCTCGCTTTCACCTATCAAGGTGATGCATTCAAAAAGCGTGTAGAACCTTTGGCAGCATCACTCGGATCAAATTTGGTTCTTCCATGCGATGTGGAAGACGGGGATGCATTAGAAAATGTTTTTGCTACTCTGAAAGAACAATGGGGTAGTCTGGACTTCGTAGTTCATGCCATCGCTTATTCTGATAAGGAAGAGCTTAAGGGACGCTATGTAGACACTACACGGGACAACTTCCGTAACACTATGTCTATCTCTTGCTACTCTTTTACAGCGGTAGCTCAAAAAGCAGCACCTTTCCTAAGCGAGAACAGCAGCCTGATTACCCTGACATATTTGGGTTCTGAGCGTGTAACGCCGAACTATAACGTTATGGGCGTTGCCAAAGCAGCTCTTGAAGCCTCAGTGCGCTATCTTGCAACAGATCTCGGACCAACAGGTACGCGTGTTAATGCGATTTCTGCAGGTCCAATGCGAACTCTCGCTGGTTCTGCTATCGCAGATGCGAAATACACTTATGGCTTCACAAGAGATAATTCCCCTCTGCAACGGAATGTTCTGCTTGAAGAAGTTGGCAATGCAGGACTTTACCTGGCCTCGGATCTTTCCGCTGGTGTAACAGGGGAAGTTCATTTTGTGGATGCAGGCTTCAATGTGACGGCAATTCCAAGCCCAAAACGTGATTAATTGACATCATTAGAGAGCTCGCACTCTTTATCGAAAAGGCTGCCTAACGGCAGCCTTTTTTTGTTATCAAAGCAAGAAACGGATAGGAATATTTCTCTCGTGAGAAACATGATGACGCTCTTGATAAGGAGCACAATATGTTACTCATCACGATCCCTCTTATCCTCTTCCTATTCCCGCTAGCCTACAGCCTAGGCCCAGGTAATATGTTTTTTGCTGCAAACGGCGCACGTTTTGGATTTCGCAGCACCCTCAAGGCAAACTTTGGTTACCATCTAGCCACATTTGTCGTAACTTATTTGCTGGGTATCGGGTTTGGCTTTGGAACGTCACACGCGCCGACCTTAATGCTAGCTTTACGCTACCTTGGCGTTTTATACGTAGCCTATTTGGCTTTCGGAATGATGCGTGCGGGCTTAGCAAACGATGAGAGCCAAGCAAAACATGCAAGTTTTATCGATGGTATTGTTCTCCTTGTCCTGAACCCCAAGGCTTACATTATCATTGCGTTGATGTTTTCCCAGTTTCAACCAAACAGTACTGGCCCACAATTTTTTATTGGCATTGGCTGGATCAGTATCATTTTCACCCTAAACAACATGATTGCATTTTGCTTTTGGGCGGCCATAGGAGACAAGATCGCAATTCATTTCCGAAGCAAAAAGAAAGCGCAGATACTGAACATTGCCCTGGGATCAATGCTCTTGCTTGTCGCAGTATGGATGGCAGTACCTTAAATGGGACCCACTCTCATAATGCAGATACGATTTTGGATTGCTTTGAACCTACCGTCCCTACGGCTATGGCTGCCAGAACCGCTGCCATACCAATAGCTTGCATCAAACTAAAGGTTTCTGACAGAAACAAAATGCCTGCGACTGCGGCAGAAACAGGCATAACCGCTGTAAAAAGTCCCGCAGTAGAAGCCGATACTCTCGCGACACCCCAGTACCAAAAATAAAATGATAAAACGGAAGCCGTGAGCGCGTAATAAGCCATCATCAACCATGTTTCTGTCGGTATTAGGCTCAGGTCCGTGTTCCAGCCCTGCCAAACACCAAAAGGCAGGAAAAGTACTAAACTAACCACATTCACCCCGGTAGCGAGCTGAACAGGAGACAAGCGATTACTGAGACGCTTTGCAAATATCGTGAATAATGCCTCCATAACCACAGCCAACATTACCAGTGCACCCCCTAGCAAGGCCGTAGAGCCGCTGTCATCAGCATTCGCCAGGTTGGTCAAAGCAACACCCCCAACAGCCAGAGCGATGGCCAGACACGTCATTACAGACAGTTTCTCTTTTAGAATCACCCAGGAAAGAACAGCAACCACAGCAGGGATCGTACTGGTAATAATGCCCGCGCTTACTGCTGTTGTGTAGCCGACCCCCAACAGCATAAAGACCGAGAAGAGGAAAATTCCTAAAAAGCTTTGTAAGAAGAGTTCACGCCAGACAAATTTATCGCGAGGGATCGTCTCGTTGTTTACAAGCCTCATCCATGGGTAGAGTACACCAACAGCAACAATGCCCCGCACTACCATAAAGACAAAGAGAGGAACTTCTTCGACAATAGATTTACCAACAGCAATGTTACCACCGACCATCGCCATGGCGAGAGCAAGGCTCAAATATACTCGGATCACGAACTTCTCCTAGGGTGTAGTGTCTTAGCTTTAATCTTCTGGATAACCATCGTGTTTAGGCAGATCATCTTCGAGATCGTAATAATCCCCTTTCGTGGCAACAAAAATATGGCTCGAAGTTTTCATTCCCGTCGCGCCATCCAGAGTGCCGCTCATAATCCCCATAAGATCCCGACCCTCTAGGTCCCAAAAAAGGCTGGAACCACACTCACTGCAAAAGCCTCTCCGGGCATCAACCGATGATTGATACCACTTCAATCCACGCATTTCTAACATCGTTAAGTCTGTTTTTTTGACTGCTGTTGCAGAAACATAATGGCCGCTGGTTTTCCGACACTGTTCACAGTGACAGCCCATAGAATCACGCAAAGGTCCATTTACTTCGTATCGCACTGCTCCACAAAGGCAGCTGCCACCTTTTACTTCCTCAACCATCATGTTTTCCTTAATATAACTCACGTTGATAGCGTTCTTCCATCGAAGCGTCATACGCCTCTGCATCTAGATCTTCTGCGATGTGATCAGCGAGTATTCTTCCCATATAAGGTAACGACTTACGATCAATGTGTTTTTCGGGGTTCCATAGATCCGAGCGCATAATCGATTTAGCACAATGAATGTAGGCTTCTTTAACCGTAACCACAAAAGCACAACGCGGACGTTTTCCATCAACGGATAAGAGATCTAACAGTTCAGGATCAATAGAAATCTCAACGTCACCGTTAATCCGCAGAGTTTCTTTCACACCGGGAATTATAAAGAGTAATCCTACTCGGGGGTTTTCGATCAGATTAAGCGGGCTATCGATCCGGTTATTTCCCGGCCGATCAGGAATAGCGAGCTGCTTATCATTAAGAACTTTGACAAAACCCGGCGCATCCCCTTTTGGAGAGCAATCAGCCCCCGAGGCTGGGCTTGAAGTTGCCATGGTCAAAAAAGGACATTGCGCGATAAAGGTACGGCAATGTTTATCCAAACGTGACAACACCTTTTTATCCGCCCGGGGACTTCTTTCTCCGTATAGGGCCTTCAGGTCTTCTACAGTCTTAATGATGTTGGACATAGTTTCTCTACTATCTGCTTATGGGCTTGAGAATTAAGCCAGAATTTTGAGCAGAATAGGTCAGAAACTGTCCAGAGAAATTTACATTTCTCTTTGGAGAAAAACCTATCGCTCTTCAGGTCTGATAGACTTTATCTGATCAGCGAAGGCTTTCAACTCTTCTTTGTTGAATTTTGTCAGGACACGCTCTTGAGATGCAGGTTGACGGCTGAGAGACAGACCTTCCCGATGCTCGATAACGGGTCGTATTGGTCGTGGCGTAAACCCACCGCCGCAATTTGGGCAGACGTTTGAGAGAATGCTCTCCACACACCCAGCGCAAAAGGTGCATTCATAAGTGCATATCATTGCATCGGTAGCTGCAGGCGCCAAATCCCTATCGCAGCACTCACAATTGGGGCGAAGTTCAAGCATGTTTCTCTCCTTTATTCAGATTGAAACAATATGCTGAACGAAGTAAGTGGCAACAATGACAGTTAGCTATCAAAAATTGCCACCTTTATCATAAGGACTACTCTTACTTTATTTTCAGAGCCTGGATTATCGAGTCTGGGTAATCAGTGATAATGCTATCGACTCCCATCTCAACCAGATTTATCGCAATCTCAGCTTCGTTTACTGTGTAAGTTGCTATGCCGTAGCCTTCACTTTTGAACTCAGCAATCAGTTCAGGCGTAAACATCTTATGCCAAAGGTGTATAGTCGAGCACCTCAAGTTCTTGGCATGTATTTGCCAATCACTTAAATCATCATATAGCAACAATCCCCGCGGATAATCAGGTGCAATATCGCGAGCCACTTCCAGAGATTCGCGTTTAAAGGAGCTAAACAACGGCTTTGCAAGATCCTTTGGCCAAATTCGTGCCAGTAAATCGACAACAGCTCTTGTTGTTTCCCTCTCTTCTCCATCGGAAGGTTTCAGCTCGATATTGGCATGTAATCCGTTATCGATATGAAACTGTAATACTTCTTCCAAGGAGGGGATTTTTTCTCCCTTATAAGATTCATCAAACCAAGCGCCAGCTTCGAAGGCCTGAAGCTCATCAAAGGTATAATCCTTAACAAGCCCATCAAGACCAGATGTCCTTTTGAGATCCTGATCATGATAAAGAACAGGAATCCCGTCTTTTGATAATTTTACATCAAATTCTGTCCAAGAAGCACCCTGCGCAAGAGCCTCGCGCAAGCTCGCCATGGTATTCTCAGGCCGGACACCCTTAGCACCACGATGGGCCTGAACCTTTGGCAATATAACTTTCGGAGTGGCGTCAGCCATGCTCCTTCTCCCTGTCACAAAAGGGTACGATACCCAAACAAAAAACGGACAATCCCATGGGGATCATCCGTTTCTTAATACCTGCTTTTTATGACAGGTCAATTACCAGTTTAACCGTTGTAATGAGTCCAGTTTACAACTGTTAAAAAAAATTTTATTCCGCGTCGTCGTTGGCTTCGAGGTCTTCACCAGTTTCCTGGTTCACACGCTTCATGGAAAGTTTAACTTTACCACCGCGCTCAACACCGATGCACTTAACTTTAACCATGTCGCCTTCGTTCACAACATCGGTTACTTTGCCGACACGACGATCTTCCAGTTCAGAAATATGAACAAGACCGTCACGAGCACCCATGAAGTTCACGAATGCACCGAAATCAACACAACGAACAACTTTACCGTCGTAAACAACGCCCACTTCAGGCTCAGCAACGATAGACTTGATCCAGTTAACAGCGGCATCACCAGCTTCCTGGTCAACAGCTGCAACTTTGATTGTGCCGTCGTCGTCGATGTCGATTTTAGCGCCAGTTTCTTCGGTAATTTCACGAATAACTTTACCACCGGTACCGATCACTTCGCGAATTTTTTCCTTCGGAATGCTGAACGTTGTAATACGTGGTGCATGTGCAGACACACCTTCACGGCCAGATGTCAGTGCTTTCGACATTTCACCTAGAATGTGGATACGACCTTCATGAGCCTGCTCAAGAGCAACCTTCATGATTTCCTGTGTGATGGATGTAATTTTAATATCCATCTGTAGAGCAGTCACACCGTTTTCAGTACCTGCAACTTTAAAGTCCATGTCACCAAGATGATCTTCATCACCGAGGATGTCAGAAAGAACAGCGAAATCGTCGCCTTCTTTAATAAGACCCATTGCGATACCCGCAACTGGAGCGCCGAGAGGAACACCTGCGTCCATAAGGGCGAGGGAAGAACCACAGACAGTCGCCATAGAAGATGAACCGTTTGATTCAGTAATCTCAGACACAACACGCATTGTGTAAGGGAAATCTTCTTTGGTTGGAAGCAGTGGGCGGATCGCACGCCATGCAAGCTTACCGTGACCGATTTCACGACGGCCTGGGCCACGAAGGAAACCAGCTTCACCGACTGAATAAGGAGGGAAGTTATAGTGAAGCAAGAAGTGCTCACGATAGCTGCCGTCGAGCTGATCGATGATCTGCTCGTCCTGGCCTGTACCCAGAGTAGAAGTCACAAGTGCCTGAGTTTCACCGCGGGTGAAAAGCGCAGAACCGTGTGTCAGTGGAAGTTTACCAACTTCAGCGACGATTGGGCGAACCTGTTTGGTGTTACGACCATCAATACGCATGCTTGTTTTCAAAATAGAACCACGAACAACTTCGGCTTCCAATTTCTTGAACAGACCACCAGCGATGGATACTTCGTCTTCTTCCAGGCCTTCGATTGCAGCTGCTTTAACGGCCGCAATATTTACCTGACGCTGAAGCTTTTCTTGCTCACCGTATGCTTCGGCAAACTTATCGAGGATACCGCCAGAGATCAGTTTTTCTTTAACAGCTGCAACAGCTGGATCAACCGGAGCGATCTCACGTGGATCTTTTGCACATTCTTCAGCAAGTTCGATAATCGCGTTAATTACCGGCATCATCTGCTCGTGACCATAAGCCACAGCACCAAGCATTACTTCTTCAGAAAGTTCCTGAGCTTCTGATTCAACCATCAACACACCTTCGTGTGTACCAGCCAGAACTAGATCAAGGTCCATTTCTGGATAATCAGGCATCAATGGGTTCAAGAGGTATTCGCCATCTTTGTATCCAACGCGGCAACCACCGATTGGGCCAAGGAAAGGAAGACCAGAAATAGTCAAAGCAGCAGATGCACCGATCATCGCAATGATATCTGGATCATTTTCAAGATCGTGACTGACAACAGTACAAATGACCTGAGTTTCGTTCAGATAACCATCAGCAAACAATGGACGCAATGGACGGTCAATCAGACGAGAAACGAGTGTTTCTTTTTCTGAAGGGCGTGCTTCACGCTTGAAAAAACCGCCTGGTATTTTACCGGCGGCGTATGTTTTTTCTTGATAGTTAACTGTCAGTGGGAAGAAGTCCTGACCAGGTTTCACGCTACGTGCGCCAACCGCAGTACAAAGAACAACGGTATCGCCATAGGTCGCGAGTACAGCACCATCAGCCTGGCGTGCAATCTGACCTGTTTCCAACTTAAGGGTACGACCACCCCATTCAATTTCTTTAGTATAGATGTTAAACATCAGTTTTCCTTAAAATAATGGGCCGGTTTCATTTTGCCGGGCCTACGAAAGCTGTTCGCTCTAAACAGCTTTCGCAGGACCGGCTCAGACTTGATATTGCCCCGACCCCCGAAACAACATCAAAGAATTATTCACGTATTAGCTGGTAGCCATCTATTACGTCAATATAGGTACACCCGCCCCACAGGAATGATATTCGCTGTAGACCGGGTGTCACATGAAACTTCCTTTGCCTTAGCGGCGAAGGCCGAGACGTTTAATCAGAGCTTCATAGCGGCTCTGATTTTTCTTTTTGGTGTAGTCCAACAGACGACGACGCAGACCAACCATGCCCAGAAGACCACGACGGGAGTGGAAATCCTTTTTGTGATCTTTGAGGTGTTCAGTCAGGTTGTTGATACGCTCAGATAGAATAGCTACCTGTACTTCTGGAGAACCAGTATCACCTTCGATAGTAGCGAACTCTTTGATGAGTTCCTGCTTACGCTCAGCCGTAATCGACATCGCTTTTCCTTCTTTAAAAGCTATCTAGGACAAACCCTAGAGATTTAAAACACGTACCGATCTCACCTCACCTTTTTCAAATCGGGCCAAGGCAACGGGCTTTCCGCTTTCTGTTGCCAGAAAAACTTCTCCGTTTACAAGGTCACCAATACGCTCCAGATCATGCCGAGCTATCATTGATAGCGGCTGACCATGTCGCAGGCGGGTTACTTCGGCTTCTGATAAGGCCAACGCCGAGATGTCGTCCAGCGCGGTCTCTACCGGGAGCAAGTGCTCTTCGGCAGCGGGACTATGCCCGATCTCTTCAAGAGATTCCAGTGAAATCGCATGCTCTAGGGTGAAGGGTCCTACGCGTGTACGGCGTAGCTCCGTCACGTGAGCACAGGTGCCAAGTGTTTTGGCAACATCACGACCAAGGGATCGAACATATGTTCCCTTGCCACAGTCGACTTCAAATACAGCTTCATCCTCATTGCGCATCTCGATTAATTCAAATCGGTCAATGCGTACAATTCTGGATTTTAATTCAAATTCTTCATCGCCCCCTCGGGCCAAATCATAGGCTCTTTTACCATCAACCTTGATTGCAGAATAACGAGGAGGGACCTGGCTTATTTCACCTTGAAAACAGGCAAGAGCCTGGATTATATCATCTTTTTCAGGACGATGATCGCTTGTTTCTATCACGTCGCCTTCGAGATCTTCCGTAGAGGTCGCTTCACCCCACTTTACAGCAAAACGATAGCTTTTCCGTCCGTCCATGGCATAGGAAACCGTCTTAGTGGCCTCGCCAAAAGCAAGAGGTAATAGACCAGAGGCCAGAGGATCAAGTGTCCCGCCATGTCCTACTTTTTGTGCATTGAGAAATCGACGCGCCTTGCCGACAATTTGCGTCGATGTAACGCCAAGGGGCTTATCGATGACCAGCCACCCGTGTACGGGAAGGCCTTTTTTCTTACGGGCCATTATTCGTCCGCTTCGCCATCCTTAAGGTGCGACTCGATATCCAGTGAATCATCAGGGTATGAATCATCATCATGATGAAGATCCTGCTGAACATTTTCACTTTGTAGAATAGTGTTTATCTTGGCAGCTTCATCAAACGATTTATCTGCTTCAAAACCAATCCGGGGGCAGCTACGCAAGCGCAGCATGTGGCTCAATTCACGGCGAAAAAAGCTCGATGCTTTATTCAAAGACTTGGTCACAGCGTCCAAATCTGCACCGCCCAAAGGCACAACAAAAGCAGTTGCATTCTTTAAATCAGGACTAATGCGAACCTCGGAAATCGTAATAATGACCCCCTCAAGATGGGGATCATTAAAACTCGTTCGATTGAGGATTTCAGACATACCGTGGCGAATTTCTTCACCTACACGCAATTGTCTTTGGCTCCTCGGTGTGCCACTGCGGTTTTTAGAATTTGCACTCAACAGAAATCATCCCTTCATCGCTGGCGAGAGCTTAATCAAGCTCTCGTGCGATTTCTTCGATGATATAACACTCAATTTGATCGCCAACTTGAATGTCAGAATAATTTTCAAAGGCCATACCACATTCGTAACCCTCTTTGACTTCTTTCACTTCGTCTTTGAAGCGACGCAAAGTCTTGAGGTTACCATCGTGAATTACGACGTTATCACGAAGCAGACGGACTTTAGAACCACGTTGAACGAGGCCTTCCGTAATCATGCAACCCGCAATTTTACCTGTTTTGGTAATATTGAAAATTTCACGGATCTGGGCGTACCCAAGGAATTTCTCACGCTGTTCAGGCTCAAGCATTCCGCTCATCGCCGCTTTCACATCATCGACGACATTGTAGATAATGGAATAGTAGCGAATATCAACGTTCTCACGGCGTGACATCTCACGGGCTTGTGGATTGGCACGAACGTTAAAGGCGATCACAAAAGCACCAGTAGACTGGGCAAGAGTAATATCTGATTCGTTGATCGCACCAACACCTGTATGAAGAATGTTCACCTTAACTTCTTCGGTGTTCATTTTCTGCAGGCTTGTCGCAATCGCTTCCATAGAACCGTGAACATCAGCTTTAATAATAACTGGTAGCTCTTCCGCCTGACCCTCTTTGAGTTTGGCAAGCATCTGCTCTAGAGAACCACGTCCTTCCGCAGCAGCAGCAAGATCTTTTTTCTTCTGCTCACGGTATTCGGCGATTTCACGGGCTTTGGCGTCATTTTCAACAACGATGAAATCATCACCAGCATTTGGCGTACCGTTTAGACCAAGCACTTCGACAGGAAGGGCTGGACCAGCCTTTTTAACCTGTTGACCACGTTCGTTTGTCAAAGCACGAACACGGCCCCACTCGCTACCCGTTACAAAGATATCACCGACATTCAGGGTACCTTTTTGAACCAATACAGTCGCAACAGAACCACGGCCTTTATCAAGCTTGGCTTCGATCACTGCACCAATAGCAGTTCGGTTCGGGTTGGCTTTAAGCTCAAGCAACTCAGCTTGAAGCATGATAGCTTCTTCAAGCTTATCAAGCCCGGTTTTGTTTTTCGCAGAAACCTCAACCGTCTGAACATCACCGCCCATGTCCTCAACAACGAGTTCATGTTGAAGAAGTTCTTGTTTCACACGATCTGCATTTGCACCCGGTTTGTCCATTTTGTTGATCGCAACAATAATTGGAGCAGAGGACGCTTTTGCATGGTTAATCGCTTCAACTGTTTGTTCCATGATGCCGTCATCAGCAGCAACAACGAGAACAACAATATCAGTTACAGTAGCACCACGAAGACGCATTTCAGTGAAAGCAGCGTGACCAGGAGTATCGAGGAAAGTAATTTTATTCCCGGATTCGAGGTTCACCTGGTAAGCACCGATATGCTGAGTAATACCACCGGCTTCGCCGCGCACAACATCCGCAGAACGGATCGCATCCAGCAAGGAAGTCTTACCATGGTCAACGTGTCCCATGATTGTAACAACAGGAGAACGGTTCTCCATTGCACTATCTTCATCGATATCTGTGCCAAGAATGCCCTGCTCCACATCCGCGTCTGTAACACGTTTGAAGGTGTGGCCTAATTCAGTAATAACCAATTCAGCGGTATCAGCGTCGATCGTTTGGTTGATCGTCGCCATTACACCCAATTTCATCAGTTCTTTAATAACATCCGTGGCGCGCTCGGCCATTCTGTTACCAAGTTCTTGAACTGTAATTGTTTCAGGTAGAGTAACTTCGCGCAAAACCTTCATAGGAGCAGCGCGATTACCGCCACGTTCTTGCTGAAGTTTCTTCTGACGACGGCGTTTAACCGATGCCAAAGAGCGCTGACGACCATCATTATCAGAAGTCGCGCTGGAAATAGTCAGCTTACCTTTATTGCGACGATCGCCAGCAGGCTGGTTTTTATCTGTCGCTTGTTTAGGGGTAAAGCTAGGCTTGTTACCTTGTTTAACACGTCCACCAAGTTCCTGAGCAATAGCATCACCAACACTGGTAGGAGCTGCAGCAGGTTTTTTCTTTGGTTTCGGTTTGTCCTGGCGCGCAGGGCGTCTTTCAGGTGCGCGCTCAGCTGCTTCGCGCTTTTTACGCGCTTCAGTCGTTGCACGTGCAGCAGCTTTAGCTTCGTCTTCTGCTTTCTCCATTGAGCTTTTGGCATTCTCAATACGAGCAGCCTCTTGTTCCTGCTTAACTCTTTCAGCTTCGTCAGCCTTAAAGCGCGCCTCTTCTTCAGCTTTAATCTCAGCTTTACGACGGGCGTCTTCTTCTTGGCGAATGCGTTCAGCTTCAGCAGATTGACGTTTCACTTCTTCAGCTTCACGTGCCGCAGCAAGAACCTGCATACGTTTAGCTTTTTCAGCGTTTGTCAAACTATCCTGTGTCGGCTTGGGCTTAAAAGCTTTCTTCGGAGCCGGGGCTTTTTTAACAGGTGCAGCCTGTTTTGGCTCAGGCTTCTCAGTAAGCTCAGGCTCAGGAGTTGTCACTTCAGCCATACGGCCACTTTCACCACGCTCAAAAGTACGGCTACGCTTGACTTCCACGGTAACGGACTTTGACCGCCCATGGCTAAAGCTCTGCTTAACCTGTCCGGTTTCAACAGTCTTTTTCAACTCAAGCGAATTTGGCCGACTCAATGTCAGCGGCTTTTTGCTCTGCTTGGTGTCCTTGCTCGAGGTCATGTCTTTCAGGCGTCCACTTACTCTTTGGCGGGGTGTCCCGCAATTCCTCTTACAGCTAACAACCGCGTCGTATCCACGACGAACCTATCAGCGATTCCACTTGGCCTAAGCGCTATATGAACCCAACTATCACGGCCCAACGCTTGCCCTAGTTCTTGCGTAGTAAAAATTTCGTTCGTTAGCATGTCAGGGTCTATAGCCCTAGCTAAAGCTCGAATTTTACCACGCCCATCTTCTGCCGCATCAACGGCTTGAACCAGCACCTTGACTTTCCCAGAGGAAAGCCAAGCTTTAGTCTTCTCAAACCCTGCTACCAAATGTCCTGCACGTTTTGCCAGACCTAAGGCATCAAGGCAACGTTTCGTTAGCTGCGCGTCAAGTTGATCGATCAAATCGTCAGCAACTTTTACCTTCGCTTTAGCCGAACGAGCGAATAATTGTTTTTTACACGCCTTCTCTAGCATATCCCGGCTTGGAGACAACCAGATTCCGCGTCCAGGCAGTTTTCCAGACAAATCTGGGACAACAAACCCATCTGGTCCAACCACAAATCGTAGCAAACCAGATTGGGGGAAAAGGTCTCCGGAAGCTATGCAACGCCTTTCGGGATCGCTTTTACGCTTCTTTCTAACCTTTTTCTTTCCCCCATATTTTGATGCAGATACAGACTTCACCAAAGTATTGATCCTTTGGGCTAGGCTTTGTCAGCACCTTCAGAAGCTGTCGCTTCGGAGTCTGTCGCTTCGTCGTCAAACCAATGCGCACGTGCCGCCATAATAACTGCGTTCGCCTCATCTTCAGTAATCAAAAGCTCTTCACCAAGCATTTCAACCAGTTCATCACCAGCGAGATCAGCGAGATCATCAAGAGTTTTAACCCCTTGTTCGCCAAGGTGAACCAATTGTTCGCTCGTAAGCCCTTCAGCGGACATAAGATCGTCGCTTACGCCCAGATTTTGACGGGATTCTTCAAGCTCTTTTTCATGAACTTCTAGATGACTTCTTGCGCGATTACGGAGCTCTTCAGCAATTTCTTCATCGAAACCCTGAATTGCAGCCAATTCATCTACGGGAACAAAACCAACCTGTTCAACGCTTTCAAAACCTTCTGCGACAAGAAGATGCGCGATAACATCATCCACATCCAATGCATCAATAAAGTTTTGTGAACGCTGTTTTGTCTCTTCCTGACGACGACGAGATTCCTCATCATCTGTCATGATATCGATATCCCAACCGGTCAGTATCGACGCCAAGCGCACATTCTGACCACGACGACCGATTGCCAAGGACAACTGGTCATCTGGCACGACAACTTCAATGCGGTTTGTATCTTCATCAAGAACAACTTTTGACACTTCTGCTGGCGCCAAAGCGTTTACAACGAAAGTCGCTACATCTGGAGACCAAGGAATAATGTCAATTTTCTCACCTTGAAGCTCTGTAACAATCGCCTGAACACGGCTGCCACGCAAACCAACGCAGGCACCAACCGGATCAATTGAAGTATCTTGAGATTCAACAGAGATCTTGGCGCGACTACCGGGATCACGAGCAACCGCTTTGATATCAATAACACCGTCATAAATTTCAGGAACTTCCTGAGAGAACAACTTCGCCATGAATTGTGGGTGCGAGCGTGACACAAAAATCTGAGGGCCACGAGGTTCTTCGCGGACATCATAGATATAAGCGCGAACACGATCACCATTACGAAAGTTCTCACGTGGCAATGTTTCGTCCCGGCGCATAATGGCTTCCGCCTTACCGAGATCAACTGTCACGTTACCAAACTCGTTCCGTTTCACAACGCCATTGATAACTTCACCAACGCGATCTTTGTATTCACGGAATTGACGTGCGCGCTCTGCATCACGAACTTTTTGTACAATAACCTGCTTTGCAGTCTGAGCAGCAATACGGCCCAAATCAATTGGCGGCAATTCGTCAAAGAGAAACTCACCGATCTCGATATCTGCCTGACGAAATCTTGCATCCTTTAAAGTAGTTTGAGTTAGTTCGTTTTCAACTTCCTCAACAACTTCCGTATAACGGCGCAATCGAACTTCGCCTGTTTTACGGTCGATCTCTGCACGAATATCGCGTTCATGACCATATTTAGCGCGCCCAGCTTTAGAAATAGCCTGTTCCATAGCATCGATCACTTCATCGCATTCGATGCTTTTTTCCCGCGCAACAGCAGCGGCAACTTGAAGAAGTTCAGTTCTGTAAAGAGCAGTCGTTTCCATTTGCCCTCAAATCCTTAATCTATACTGAAACCCGGTACTGGTTAACCCAGATGGTCAGTTCACTATGTTCATTCTATAGCGATGGTACTAATCACCAACGCTACGCCATATTCGTTACAAACGACGGAATTATCCGCCTGCCTGCGCTGCTGCGATCAGATCATCAGTCAATATGAGCTTAGCTCGCGACATATCCTGAAAACGCAAATAAATTTCTGCTTCTTCGTCTTCTAAATCCAAATGAATAGCTTCATCTTCAACCCCAAGAAGTTTGCCCTTAAACCTTCTACGGCCTTCGATGTTCATAGCCATTTCAATTCTGGCATCAAAACCTGCAAAACGGGCAAAGTCAGCCAACCTTGTTAAAGGACGATCAATCCCTGGCGAACTCACCTCCAACCGGAAGGCGCCTGAGATCGGATCTTCAACTTCAAGAATGGCCTCAATTGCACGGCTTATGTCTGAACAGTTATCAACAGTCATAATCTCTTTGAGATCACTGTGCTCAGCCATAACCTGCAGAGTTTTTCGTTCTTCTCCACCTGTAATCATAACACGAACGATATCAAAACCCATAGATGCCAGAGTCGGGGCAATAATCTGCTCAATTTGAGCAGCCTTACCATCACTCGTTTTAGCAAGAAGAGGTATTGAACCTCCTGAAGAGTCTGACAAAAATCTATCTCCGTTTGTGTAGTGCGCCAACTCACTTCCCTATACATAAAGGCCGAAAGTAAATAAAAACGCTGATTTTAGGTACAAAAAATGGGCCTTAAGGCCCGCTGTCAAAACTTCGATGTAGCGGGCTACAACAAAGTGTGTCCCGGGCGCACTGTACCTCCAGCACATTTTAAGCGCAAGTGGTTTTCTCAACTCGGGCTGGATCCATAGATTCCAGCCTTATTGGAAGAGTTTTGCCCTACCAGAAAAAAGAAAAACGAGGTATAGTTTTAGCTACGCGGCAGCCGGGTAAATCGAAGATATCCAGGCTTACAGCCCTTTTTTATCCCTTTTTCTTCGTACCTGGTTTTTGGCCAATCCTCGGTACGCTGGTTCCAGTCCTGTTTAGAACTCGCTATCCACTCAAATTCCGGATGAGGAACGGTTCTTTCCAACATCCATCGCAAATATCCCATATCATCTGTCGCCATACGCAGCTCACCACCATCAACGAGGAGTTCCGCCAAACGGTCGAGAGTTTCACGCTGAACGATGCGGCGCTTATTATGGCGTGCCTTATGCCATGGATCAGGAAACAGAATAAATACTTTGGAGAGAGAGTTTGCAGGCAGAAATGGCATCATGTCACGAACATCGCCACGATAGATGCGGACGTTCTCAGCGCCATTATCATCAAGATGCCCCAGCAAACTGGCGACACCATTTATGAAATACTCGGCACCAATCAAATTGACGTCAGGATTGTGTTCGGCCTGCCAGGCCAGGTGTTCACCTCCACCAAACCCGATTTCAAGCCAAGTCTCTCGGCTAGAATTGCCAAAAAGCTTATCTAGGTCTAGTGGCTTAATATTATCCAAATTCCCAAGCGGGACTAGAATTTTTGGCAGAACTGTCTCAACGAGCTCAGTTGCCTTTTTTCGTAGAGGGCGACCCTGTCGGCGGCCATAAAAAATACTACGCTTAACAGGATCGCTCATTACTTTTCTCTACTGATAACAGCTTTTACAGATTAAAAGCTGATTTAAGACCATCAACAAGATCCAGGCGCTCCCACGAGAAGCCACCATCATCTTCTGGACGACGACCAAAATGTCCATACGCAGCAGTCCGCGCATAAATCGGTCGGTTCAAATTCAGATGCTCTCTGATACCGCGAGGAGAAAGATCCATAATATCCATAAGGATACTTGGGAGTTTCTGCTCATCAACCTGGCCCGTGCCATGAGTATTCACGAACAGAGACAATGGCTTGGAGACACCGATCGCGTATGAAACCTGAATAGTGCAACGTTCAGCAAGGCCAGCACCAACAACATTCTTCGCCAGATAGCGTGCAGCATATGCCGCAGAACGATCCACCTTGGTCGGGTCTTTACCAGAGAAAGCGCCACCACCGTGAGGCGCAGCCCCACCATAGGTATCAACAATAATCTTACGCCCGGTAAGGCCAGCGTCCCCATCAGGACCACCGATAACAAATCGACCTGTTGGGTTTACGTAAAATTCTTCTTCAGGGCACATCCAGCCTTCAGGAATTTCTTTAACAACATGGCGACGAACGATCTCGCGAATTTCTTCAGGAGAAACACCTTCGGCATGCTGGGTAGAAACAACGATGGATGACGCGCGAACCGGCTGTCCATCCACGTATTCAAGAGTTACCTGACTCTTCGCATCAGGGCCCAGTCCTAGCTCTTCACCAGAATGACGCACATCTGCGAGTGATCGCAAAATATTATGAGACAAGTAGATCGGCGCAGGCATAAAACCTTCGGTTTCCCGACAGGCATACCCAAACATAATGCCCTGATCACCAGCGCCTTCGTCTTTATTGCCTGCGGCATCAACGCCCTGAGCAATATCCACTGACTGCTCGTGAATGTAGTTCTGGACTTCCATATTTTGCCAATGGAACCCGTCTTGCTCATAACCAATGTCACGAACAGCCTGGCGCGCTACTTCTTCGATAACTTCAGGAGTCACCTCAGCAGGGCCACGCACTTCACCGGCCAAAACAATACGGTTTGTAGTCGCCAGTGTCTCGACGGCAATACGTGATTGCGGGTCATGAGAGAGATAAAGATCTACAATTGAATCTGATACTCGATCACAAACTTTGTCAGGGTGTCCTTCAGACACGGACTCGCTTGTGAAAAGATAGCTGCCAAGTCGCACGACAACCCCTTCCTATAAAAATTATGAAATGCTTGATCAAGACACCGGATTAAAACGATATGCGACCCATGTCAGATCAATTGCAAAGTAAAATGCAAAAAGCGCGACCAGCAATGCCCGATCGCGCCCTATTATGCAACGGTTAAATGTCAAATTCGCAAGAAAGTGACGGTTAACCGTTTAGAAAACTCTATTTAAAGAATTTATTCTGCAGCAACATCGCTAGATGAAGCTTCCGCAGCGGTACCAAGTGCCTTCGTCATTTCGAAAAGACGCTTCCGTACATGAGGATCAACGATTTTATAATAAGCACGTACCAACTCAAGAGTTTCGCGCTTCGCCATCGGATCCGCTTCATGAACAAAAGTATCAACTTTTTCTTCACTCATTTCACGTAGGCGCACTGGAGATTGTGAAGCCACCTCATCTGGCATATCCGCAAAGAAGTAGCCAACAGGCACTTCCAATACACGCGCAAGATCATAAAGCCGGCTCGCACCGACACGGTTTGCACCGCGTTCATATTTTTGAACCTGCTGAAAAGTAAGCCCGATAGCTTCACCTAATTTTTCCTGGCTCATACCAAGAAGAGTCCGGCGCAATCGCACACGGCTACCAACATGAACATCTACTGGGTTAGGTTTACCCTTACCACGCACTGGTACATTTTCTTGTACTCGTCCCATAATATTACTCTCTCTAACTACACACACAAGCAACCATCTATACGAGTATAGTTATGCATACGATCGTATGCCGTCAACTTATTTATGCAAAAAAGTGTATTTATTTTAGTTTTACACGGTTTTTAGATTTGATTACCAGTGGTAGCAACATCAAAACCATCAGAAAAAGCACTGAAAAATTCCCAATCCTAGAAAATACAGTACTTGAGGGTGTTTTCTTTGGAAGGCCTGTATCCAAAATTCCAGCCACGCCCAATTCAACACTTTCAACCACTCTTCCATAGGCATCTATCGAGGCAGAGATCCCAGTGTTGGCAACTCGAATTACAGGAATCCCCTCTTCAACAGCTCTGAGTTGTGCCATCCCAAGATGCTGATAAGGACCACTTGAAATGCCAAACCACCCATCGTTTGTTAAATTCAGTATCCACTCAGGGCGGTTAAACGCATCAACGACAGCACCAGGAAATATAATTTCATAACAAACCAGGGCACTCATCGGCGGCACCCCTGGTAAAGACATCGTGAGAGGACCAGGCCCAGGTGAGAAATCAGAGCTCCCTGCCGTTAGCTTTTCAATAAAAGGCAGCCAGTCTCGCAAAGGCGCATACTCCCCAAAGGGAACCAAATGAAACTTATCGTAAGTCCCAACGATATCCCCGCTTCGATTCAAGACATGTACAGAATTTTTAAACTTGCGCTCAATTCCACCACCATCGGGTAGTACTTTTTCTTCAATTCTCGGCGCCCCGGTAATTAAAAACCCTGGGGGAGGCACCACCCGAGCTATCTTGGTTCGCAACGCTTTGACAGAGGACAATAGAAACGGGACGGCTGTTTCTGGCCAAATCACATGAGTTATATCCTTAAACCCCTCACTCACACTCATGCTCATCTGTTTGTCGACATGACCTTCCCTTAACTTGGGCTTCCATTTGTCTGCTTGCGGGATATTTGGCTGCACCAACCTTAGGTTCACATTTTCCACAAAGGATTCAGCCTCAGGAGATAACATCCCCAGGCGCAAGGCGCCGCCACCCCAGACAAAAAGAGGGAGAGAAAGAGCAAAGAATACAAACGCAACCCGTCGCTTCATCTCTGAAAGATTGAGATCATTTCCTGAAAACAAAACTGCGGGAGCTGCTGCAGCAAAAAGAGTGAGGACACTTAAGCCCCAAACTCCCGTTACGCTTGCGAGTTGCAACATGGAATCAGAAAAGGTCCAAACAGCTCCGATTAAATTCCAGGGAAATCCAGTAAATATCCAGGAGCGCAGCCACTCGACCGCCAACCATATGGCGACAAAAGCAATAAGCCGATCAATTCCACGAAACTTTAGCCGGGCAAGAAGATACCCCACCAGACAATGAAACAGGCCCATGCCAACAGCCAGACCCAGGATGGCAAAAGGCATCATCCAGGCATGCCGCGCACTGTTAACAAGGAAAGCGGAACCGACCCAATACAACCCAATGGCAAAATGGCCGACACCAAAGGCCCAACCTATGAATGCAGCTTTCTTAGGACTTTCCGCCCCTTGAAACAGCCAAAGTAATCCCGTAAAGGCCGGAACCAAGAGAGGAATAAGAAACAAAGGCGCAAAGGCCGTAGCTGATACAGCTCCAAGAGACGCCGCAACGACATAACGCTGCCACCCCGTTAGAGCACGCAGCTTTACACTCAGACCATATAAGCCAGCAAGACTCCGCCCCAAAATCATCGCGAACTAATCCTCGACTTGTTCTTCAGCTTTTTCCTCGGCCTTAACAGCCCCGCTCTTCCATATTCGTAAGCGTTTAATCCGTCGTGGGTCCGCCTCAAGAATTTCAAAAATAATTCCCGTGCCTTCGTGTTCTATCAATTCACCACGCGCAGGTACTCTATCAGCAAGCCAAAAGACAACCCCACCCAGAGTATCGATATCTTCCTCGCGCTCATCATCTTCTAGAATTGCCCCGATTTTTGCTTCTAGCTCTTCGATTTGGCAACGTGCATCAGCGATATAGGAACCGTCAGGCCTAGGATAGAGCCGCGGCCCCTCATCAGTATCATGCTCGTCTTCGATTTCACCGACGATCTCTTCAACAAGATCCTCAATGGTGACAAGCCCATCAATTCCACCGTACTCATCAACAATTAAGGCCATGTGGACCCGCGACATGCGCATTTCCAAGAGCAAATCAATCGCGCGCATTGACGGCGCAATAATCAAAACGCGTCGAACAATACTGGCAAGATTAGGGTTTCTTGCTCCCTTGGAATACTCCAAAACATCTTTGATGTGTACCATACCAACGACATCATCGAGTGTCTCTCGATAAACAGGCAGTCTGGAATGACCAGCCTCGCTCATCATATCAATGAGATCACCAATAGATGTGTCGATATCTACAGCGACAATGTCTGCCCTAGGAACCATCACATCAGAACAGGCAAGATGTCGAAGCTTGAGGATATTCCCCAGCATCATCTTTTCATCTGCACCGATAGGGGTAGAAGATTCAGCCTCATCCTCGCTCCCCTCAATCTCATCAATGATCTCTTCCATAGTTTCACGAACAGAAGAGTCACCATTTTTGAGACCCAGGCTACGGGTTATCCAATTCCATATTCCGCCGCGTGATGATGCCTCTGCATCCTGATCACGCAGCACTTTACTGTTGCCAGATATTTCACTCATCAATAGCTCCCTTTAGGAGCCTATCGCCATCCAGCTCATAGGGATTTTCTACACCGAGCCTGCTCAATATTTCGACCTCAAGACTTTCCATTTCCAATGCTTCATCATCCGACAAGTGATCATAGCCCAATAAGTGCAGGACTCCATGCACCAACAGATGAGTAAAGTGATCTTCAAGCCTTTTAGATTGCTCTTTTGCTTCGCGGATCAAGGTCTCGCGTGATAAAACAATGTCTCCAAGAGATAAAACACCTCTTTGATGAGCCAATTTTTCTTCAGAAGGGTCATCCAGCGTAGAAAACGACAGCACGTTTGTCGGTTTGTCTTTCCCCCGATATTCAAAATTTAGTTTTTGAACATCAGCGTCATTTGAAAGCACAACAGACAATTCTGTCTCTGAAATAGAAGAGGTTTCAACACTAGAAGCTTCCGAGGAGAAGCCACCAAGAACATACCCCAATAAAACGGCCCTGTGGATTAGAGCGCGATTATGCGGCAAATCTTTAGGCCAAAGTGCGTCGCGTGTTTCAACACCGATTTCGAGCCCTATCGCAGAAAAGGCTTCGTTATCCAAATCGAGAGAGCGCTCCATAGCCTCTGTCATTATTAAGTCAGACACCGTTAGAACCTATGCATTTTGTCAAATCAGGCGAATCAGCCATCAAAAAAATCACGTTCTTTGGCCACGCCCTTATTTGAATTAGAGCGGTTATCGTAGGCTCGAACGATTTTTGTCACGAGTTCGTGGCGCACAATATCTGCATGCGCGAACTGCACAAACCCGACCTCTTCAAGTTTAGCAAGCGTCTCGGAAGCATCTCTCAATCCCGATGGCTGCCCATTAGGAAGATCCACCTGGGACAAATCACCAGTAACAACCATTCTGCTGCGCTCACCCAGACGCGTTAAAAACATCTTCATTTGCACAGGCGTAGTGTTCTGAGCCTCATCGAGAATAACAAAGGCATTTGAAAGTGTGCGCCCCCGCATAAAGGCCAAAGGGGCGATTTCAATTTCGCCATTTTCCAAGCGACTAAGGACCTGATCAGATGGCAGCATATCGTGCAAGGCATCATATAGGGGCCTGAGATAAGGATCGACCTTATCCTTCATATCACCAGGAAGAAAACCCAGTCTTTCACCGGCCTCAACCGCGGGTCGGGAAAGAATAATGCGTTCGACTTCACCATTGAGTAAAAGCGAAACCCCATAAGCAACAGCCATATAGGTTTTACCCGTACCAGCAGGCCCGACACCAAACACCAACTCATGGCGCTGCATTGCTTTGATATAATCGGCTTGCCCAGGTGAGCGGGGGTTCAGACGACGTTTGCGAGTAACAATTGCAAGCTCGTCACCATGGGTGGTTTCCACCGCCTTCTCCGCCTCTTCAAAGTCCGGCGTCACTTGGGCCATTCGAACGACAGCATCAACCTCGCCATCCCCGACATCCAAGCCTTTTTGCAGACGCTCGTACAAGGCCTTCAAGACAACTTTTGCTGTCGCAACGGAATCTTTATTACCGCTGATTGAAACCTGATTTCCTCGCGATGCGAGATCTACTCCAAGGTGCTGTTCCAGGCGAACTAGATGCTGATCATGCTCACCATACAACATGGGGAGAAGACTATTATCATCAAATTCTAGTAACTTATTCTGCCGTGCACCACGGGCGGCTTGTCCGTTGCGAGCTCTGGCTGTCAAATGCGTGCCTCCATAGCGGTTATTGCGTCATCACCATTATGCGCGTCCAAAACACCAAAGTCACCTGTTACGACAGATCCGGTTAATGAATTTGGCCTTGCGGTTTCGATTCTGACATCAACGATCTGTCCCATCAAGCGTTCTGGCGCCTGAATAAATACGGATTGCATATAGGGGCTACGCCCCCCCAACTGCCCTTCTTCACGCCCCTTACGCTCAACCAAGACAGATAGAGTTTTACCAACCATACTCTGATTAAACGAAATTTGTTGAGCGTTTAGAAGCTCTTGCAACATAGCAAGACGTTTGGATTTAACATCTTCAGGAACCTGGGCATCAATTCCAGCAGCAGGCGTACCTGGGCGCGGGCTATACTTAAAAGAATAAGCCTGAGCATAATTGATGTCTGTAACCAAGCGAAGTGTATCAGCAAAATCTTGATCAGTTTCGCCAGGAAATCCAATAATAAAATCAGAAGATAGAGCGAGTTCAGGGCAAGCATCACGGAGCTTACCGATGACACGTCGATAGTCATCCCCTGTGTGTTTCCTATTCATCATCTCCAAGATACGATCAGAGCCGCTTTGAATTGGGAGATGCAAATAAGGCATCAGTTCTGAAAGATCACGGTGAGTTTGGATAAGCTCATCATCCATATCATTTGGATGCGAAGTTATGTAGCGCAAGCGCTCTATTCCATCGACCTCAGCTAGCTCACGGAGGAGGCGACCAAGGCGCCAAGACTTGCCATCAGGTCCTTCGCCGTGGAAACCATTTACATTTTGTCCAAGCAAGGTGATTTCACGAGAGCCGTTTGCTACCAATCTCCTAGCTTCATCTACGATTGCAGTTACCGGCCGAGAAAATTCAGCACCGCGCGTATAAGGGACAACACAGAAGGTGCAGAATTTATCACACCCTTCTTGAACGGATAAAAAGGCCGAAGATCCGTGTGCCTGACTTTCCTCGGGTAAAAAATCGAATTTTGATTCAACCGGAAAATCCGTATCCGATATGCCCCGACCGCTGGTATTTCCAAGAGCCTCTGCAACCATCTCTGGCAAGCGATGGTAGGTTTGTGGACCAAAAACCATATCAACGTGCTTAGCCCGGCGAAGTATCTCTTCTCCTTCAGCCTGGGCGACACATCCCGCAACACCTATCAGCATCCGATCCCCACCCTCGGATTCGCGGCGGTCTCTCAACTTGCGGAGTTGACCAAGTTCAGAAAATACCTTCTCTGAAGCCTTTTCCCGGATATGGCAGGTATTAAGGATGACCATGTCCGCCCCGTCTGGGCGGTCAGTGGTTTCGTATCCCAAAGGAGCCAACACATCTGTCATACGAACCGTGTCGTACACATTCATCTGACAGCCATAGGTCTTGATATAAAGTTTTTTAGCCACTTGATTACCAACTCAGCCTAATGTTGCGTACAAAAATAATCCCGTCACAACATCATGTTAAATTACCATTTGTTGGGATTAGAAGCCATCTGTGATTGTGATCCAGAAAGTGCACTGGAAACTCCCCTTGAAACCAACCCATGGCAGTGTGCCGCCATATCTTTCCGGTTAGCTAAAGATTTTGCTTCTACTGGCTCAAGAAACTCGACCTCAACAGTCAAAGTACCCATTGCTAGCGCGTGCCACAAATGACCAGGTAATTCCATATCCCCGTACCAGGCATAAAAAGGGCGCCATAAACGCCCTATGGGCATACCATCCAACCGGGTGTATGTAATGGAGATTGGCTGAACCATCAAGGGGCTATCGCCCTCAGCGACTTGAGCGACAGAGAAGAGGGCAGATTTAAAAGGTAAAACACGCGTTCCATCGCTCGATGTTCCCTCCGGGAAAAGAATGAGGTCTCGCCCATCTCCCAGCCGTCGCGCCATATTTGCACCGCTCTCTTTGGATTTATGTCTTCGACGCTGAATGAAAACGGTACCTGAAAGCTTGGCTAGAACGCCAAAGAGTGGCCAGCTCCCGACTTCAGACTTAGCAACGAAGTGACCATCAATCAAACTGCCTAAAACAGAAATATCCAGGTACGACACATGGTTAGAGACAAATAGTGTTGGACGCCTAGAGCACCTTTTGCCTCGAGTAACAACTTTAATACCGGTAAGAAAACAGGTCGCCCCATGATACCAAAGCGGCAATCTATAACGCCCGGGCAATCGTAATAAAAGTAACAACATTTGGAGGGGAATGAGGCTCAACGTAAAACTCAGGTAGGCCAAAAGCCTATAAAAAGCCCTGAAGTTAGAGCCTAATCCTGATGCTACGGTGATATCTGACATTTCAAGCCACCTGCTTCGCAGCAGAATCCACTTCACGCTTGTAATGCTTAAGATATTTGTCAGTGACCCCGCTGGTTTCAACAATCACACAAACATCCGTCGTGCCAAATTGCTCGTCAACTACCGCACCATCCCCCACTACACCGCCTAAACGTAAATACCCTTTAATCAAGGGAGGAAGCTCCCTCAAAGCAATCCGTGGATCGACTTTATCTGCAGACATCAGATTCATTGAACTATATCTATCGGGAAGTGCTTTTGGACAAATCTCAGGATCAGCAAGATGATTGTGATACAAATAAGAGAGCGGTAGCTTTAGCTGATCAGGATCAATTCCCTGTAAGCTCGCACAGCCAAACATATATTTGATATCAAAATGAAAGACGTACTGTGCAATCCCCCGCCACAACAGCTGCATGGTAGAACCGCGTCGATAATTCGCATTAATGCATGAACGGCCTAGTTCAAGGATTTCACCTTTAAAATCGAGCAGTCTTTTCAGATCAAATTCATCTACTGAATAAAACTGCCCCCGTGCCTTTGCACCTTCCCTGCGCATCACACGATAAGTGCCAACGACGGCTTCAGGCCCCTCGCCAAGCTCTTTATCAAAAACGAGAAGATGATCACAAAATGAATCAAAACTGTCGAAATCTCGACCACTGGATTCCATTTCAAGTGTTGGCTGTGCAGAATTCTCACGGTAGAAAATATCATACCGTAATCTTTGTGCAGCAAGAACTTCCTGTTCGGTCTCTGCCAATCTTATCGTCAGAGAACCCGCAGTTACATCCACGGGCCGCTTCGCACCTTCAATCATACTCAGCATGTTCCTTAATATTAAACATGGCGAGGACTTTGCCAGATAATTGTGTCTATTTTATTGCACTGCAGCCTTCGCGAACCGCATAAATCTCTAACCGGTGATCAACCAGACGATAACCGAGTTTTTCTGCCATTTTCGAAAGAAGAGAATGGATTTCGGCATCGGTAAATTCAAGCACATCTCCTGAATTAACATCAATCAAATGATCATGGGCCTGTTCCGTCGCTTCCTCGTAACGGGACCTCCCGTCACCAAAATCATGGCGTTCGAGTATCTCAGCTTCTTCAAATAACTTTACAGTACGGTAAACTGTCGCAATTGATATTTTAGAATCAAGTTTAGAAGCCCGATGATATACCTGCTCTACATCGGGATGATCGATTGCATCTGATAGAACCCGCGCAATAACACGGCGCTGTTCCGTCATTTTTAGCCCTCTTTCGGCACAAAGAACTTCCAATTTTGATGTCATGACAATCCTGAAATCGTGGTTAATGCAACGGTAATCTAATTTTGAATAATTCTAATGTACACAGAAACGCGCTACGGAGCAAATACCCGTAGCGCATTTTTTATAGTCAATTAAAACAAAATAATAGATGCCTTATTTGGTTCTATTTGCGCGGGTTCCAAGTCCTATTTGCTTAGCAAGAGAACTGCGTTGCTTAGCATAATTTGGCGCAACCATTGGGTAATCCTGAGGCAAGTTCCAACGTTCACGATATTCCTCTGGCGTCATATTGTAAGCGGTCTTTAAATGCCTTTTCAGCATCTTCAGCTTCTTACCGTCTTCCAAACAAATGATGAATTCGGGTGTGATCGATTTTTTAACAGAAACAACAGGAACTGGGCGCTCAGGCTCTTTTTTCTCTTCCTGGCCAAGTGAGGATAGCGTTCCATAAACCTCACGAATAAGCTGAGGCAAATCAGCCATGGCAACAGAGTTATTGGCAACATGCGCCGATACGAGGCGTGTTGTGAGATCCACGAGCTCTAATGAGGATTTTTCTTCAGACATAAATGACTGTTCTTTCAAAATATAAGGTTATCTTCAACTTTAAAGAATGATTACTTGCTTTATAGCATACTCAAATTCGAATTAAAGTCATTTCCACTAATTTCCAAGAGTGAAAACTTACAGAGAGTAAGATATACAGTCATAGAAACTAAAATTTTGCATTTTCATGTAATATCTAGTTGCATAACCAGCGCATCAACTAAATTACCACAGGGTTTATGATAATATTTTTTACGTCGCCCTATTTCTTTAAAACCTACATTTGAATAAAGGGAAATTGCAGCAATATTGTCTTCAGCCACCTCTAAGAATAACTTACTTACTTGATTTTGACTTAAATAAGTCACAATTTCAGCAACTAATAGGCGTGAAAACCCATTACCACGCCACTCAGGATCAATGCATATGGTTAAGATTTCAGCCTCGCCGGCGACATTCTGCCATAGAGCAAAGCCAATCGGCGTGCCTTTAATACAATAAATAAATCCATTATTTGGAACTTGTGAAAGTATTTGAGAAATGGAGTTCGCATCCCACATTGCATCCGGGAAAGAACGTGCATGCAGTTCAGCCAACACTTCTGTATGCTCAAGACCAGCTTCTAAAATAGATTTAGCTTTATAGTCAGCTTCCGACATCCGGTATTAGCTCACGGGTGATTTATTTTTAGGCAACGATACATCAGGGGCCCTTAAATAAAGAGGACTTACGCGCCCCTGATCACTTTCAAACAGTTTATTTTCAAGCGCAAGAAGTAACAGATATTGTGCCTCAGCACGGGGGTTACAGGCAGAGACCTGAATACCTCTCCCATTTAGCTGCAAACAATCAACTGCCTGATCAACTCCATCGCCAACCAATAACAAATTCCCGTCCGGTAATAGAGAATCTATCTTATCAGGAGAAGCGGCGAATGCCTCAGAGTAAGACTTTAAGTTGGGCCTAAAGCACTGAACAAAAAGATCCGCCCTCTTCGCATCAATCAAAACTGTTATCACCTGCCCCTGCTGTTTTTCACTTTCAGGAACAGATCTGGCTAAAACATCAAAGTTACTCACACCAACAAGTGGCTTACCACAAGCCAGAGAAAACCCCTGAGCAGCAGCGAGACCAATACGAACCCCGGTAAACCCCCCAGGACCCGTTGTTACAGCAAATCCATCCATATCCAATAACGCCAAACCCGTCTCATCCAAGACCTCTTGAACCATCGGCAACAGACGCTCGGATTGCCCCCTACGCATTTCTTCCTGGCATGTCGCAATAACTTCGCCGCCTTTCATTACGGCAACAGAACAAGATGAACCAGCGGTATCCAATCCAAGTAAAGTTGGTTTTTCAGGAAATGTCATAGTAACTCAATCTATTCTCTTCGACGTTAGTGCGCATTACGCTAGTATACCCTCGATAGACAGTAGCTATCAGGATACCCAGCAGTTCGAGGGCAATCGCGACTACTCTGCCTGTAAAATCAATCAGCATAAACGTTTTGGCAAGTCAGTTAACTTAAAGTCGCTATATATCTTTATAGCTGTATTTGCACTTTAAACTTAAAATATGCCTCGCTTATGGCTTTCGTTCTATAGCTTAAAAAGCTAGAAGGCTCCAAATTCAAATAAGAACTGATACTATTATGATCAAAGAAACTCTCTCCGTACTCCTTTTTTCAATGTTGGTTTTCAGCTTAAATGTCGGCTTTTCACAAAGGCCCACTCTCGCTGAAGAACTTACAGCCAACAACGGTGCCGTGGTGATCATGTATCATCGGTTCGATGAACAAAAATACACTTCAACCAATACAAGTCTGGACACATTGCGCGCTCATATAAAAGAGCTCAAAAGCGGCCCGTACAACGTTTTACCTTTATCAGATATTGTTGACGCCATTTCAAACAATAAGCCTCTTCCCGATAGAACGGTAGGTATCAGTATAGATGATGCTTTTCTTTCTTTTTACAAAAAAGCCTGGCCTGAATTCAAAAATGCCAACCTTCCAGTCACGGTTTTCACCTCCACTCAACCAGTGGAACAAGGTCTTCCTGATTATATGAGCTGGTCACAGTTAAGAGAAATATCGGCAGACCCACTCATTACTATCGGAAATCATGGCCATCAACACACCCATATTATTAATTTTAGCCTAGAGGCTCAAAACACTGATATAGATACTGCAAATCAGCTATTTAGACGTGCACTCGGCAAGCAGCCTAGCCTATTTGCCTATCCTTACGGTGAAATTAGCCAACAACTCAGCAACATCATCCGCGCCAAGGGCTTTAAAGCTGCCTTCGGTCAACATTCTGGAGCCGTATCCAGACAACACGACTTGATGCGTCTTCCCAGGTTTCCATTTAACAATCGATTTGGAACTTCGGACCGCTTCAACTTGGCGGTTAATAGCTTACCTCTGCCCGTTTCTGCTATTTTACCAGAGAATCTAAAGCTGAACAGTTCAACCAATCCGCCCCCCTTTGGCTTCACCATATCTGAAGAGATCAAAACAAGAGAGGACGGCACTTATCGAGGCTTAAATTGCTACAGTTCTCAAAACGATCTATCCCTTCTTCAATTAGGGGCTGGTCGCGTAGAGGTACGCATTTCAGCGGCCTACAAACCGGGGCGCGCAAGGATTAACTGCACGATGCCTGGTCCCAATGGACGTTGGCGTTGGTTTGGCCAGCAGTATTTTATTCCAAAGTAAATAAGATCTAAGATCCATTTCCCCTAAAACTAGAGAAAATGCCGATCTAGATTTTCAATCAGGAACTTAGGTCATTTCCGCTGCGAGCGTCAGATAGTTTTGCGCCATCAAATTCCTGCAATCGATTGGTTTTGATAACGGCCTGAATAGCGGCAACATATTCTTCCGCTTCTTCAGAATAGGCGAGAAGTGTTCCGGCAAGAACATACCCATTTAGAGGATGGCTGTTACTTCTCAACGCCTTTCGGCGTGCTCTAAAATATTTATAAGAGCGGTTTGTATTTAGGTTATGCGCATAGCCTTGAATAGAATCCAACAGCCCGGCAAAACTCTTTACTTTAAACGAAGCCCCATCTTCCCGTTTAACGGGGACCATACCGCTCCCCTCACTTGACCAGGTCCGTTGGCCAAAGAGAGCATTTCCCTCACGTGCAAATCTTGACGTGCCCCAGCCACTTTCTTGAATAGATTGAGCTAAGGCTAAACTTACAGGTATGACATCCAATTTAAGAAGCAGCTTATTGGGCTCATTATAGGTGAAACCGTATTTTTTGGAGAGTTCCGTAAGCCAGACAATGTCTTCTTCAGGCACAGAAATACCACGTTCCAAGCTTTTGGAAATTGCGATCACTCTATTTCTGTCTGCTAAGATCGTTTCATTAACACTTAAAATAAGAGGAAGAACAGTCCGGATAAAAAGACTCTTTTTAAGCTGAATATTCTTCTCTTCATTTAAATCCTCGGGAAGGCCGCGAAGAAAAATGCGAGGGACGTCTCGGCCGTGGGATCGTATTTGAGGCAGAAGATAATCTGCATTACTGAATAAGAGCTCCAGGTCCTTACGAGACTTAAGTTCAAGACCCTCTTTGGCCTGTTGCCTCGGAGCACCTACCCCAGTTAAGGCAGGCTCAACACTTCCAGGAATTAAATTGAAGGCCAGATAAGCTGGAAACACGATTACCAAGGCCCACGCGAACAGCGGGGCAAAGAAACTAAATGAGATATATTTGTGTGACCCGTTTGAGATCATTTCTTTAGCAGAAATAATTAACAGGTTTATTCGCTGGCCCGCACTTCAGTGACTTCGGGAATGTAATGCCTCAGCATATTTTCAATACCCATTTTCAAAGTCGCTGTTGAACTTGGGCACCCTGCACAGGCCCCTTGCATACGAAGGAAAACGACACCGTTTTCAAATCCATGAAAAACAATATCTCCACCATCTTGAGCAACGGCAGGACGAACCCGCGTATCCAGGAGCTCTTTGATTTGAGAGACAACTTCATCATCGTCCCCGTCTGCTGCTTCCGCATGGCCTGACAGGCTCTCCGCACCATCAACCATCACAGGACGGCCAGCAGTGAAATGCTCCATAATCGTGCCAAGAATAGACGGCTTCAGGATATACCACTCTTTGTCTTCAGATTTGGTAATCGTGATAAAATCTGCCCCAAAAAACACACCGGTAATGCCTTCAACATCAAAGAGACGTTGAGCAAGCGGTGAATTGCCAGCAGCTTCTTTAGCTTCAAAAAAAGCGGTTCCACCGTCCAAGACAGGACATCCCGGAAGGAACTTTAAAGTAGCGGGATTAGGGGTCTGTTCTGTCTGAATAAACATAGTTTGCTCGTCTTACATCGATGTTAGGTTCTTGTTCTTATATGTAATCTTGTCGTACGCATTCAAGCCCCAAGTGACAAGACATATATTATATCAGGGTTTGGTTAGCTAATTTCGTCGATTTCAGCTGGCTCAAGGTTGTCAGGTACGACCGTAATAGGCACCCTTAATTTGCCAATATGTTTGCCCATTAGGGCTGTTAATAGAGGCCCCGGACCACCCGATCCTGAACTTGCCCCTAACACCAAAATCGAAATCTGATCGTCTTCGTTCACGAGCTTAACCAACTCGTCACGACGATCACCTTCACGCATATAAAGCACCGGAATTTGCCCAGAATATTCAAGCACTTCTTCGCCCAGTTTCTGCATAAGTCGCTCGGCTTCAGCACGAGCTTCTTCTTGCATCAAATCGCCAACAGCGGCCCAATGATTGAATTCGGCAGGCTCAATCACATAAAGCAGCGCAACTCGCCCCCCGGTATGCAGGGCACGCCGACAAGCAAACCGCATTGCCTGTAGCATTTCATCACTGTCATCAACGACAACAAGGAAGATACGATCCTTAGCTCCGTGATCTCTGCATATTCTTTCTTCAGTTTCCTGA
Source organism: Kiloniella sp. (assembly GCF_965205715.1). Taxonomy (GTDB): domain Bacteria; phylum Pseudomonadota; class Alphaproteobacteria; order Kiloniellales; family Kiloniellaceae; genus Kiloniella. The sequence continues at coordinate 55,359 of NZ_CBDBHW010000013.1, forward strand.
TCTGTCGATTCTATTTCACTCAATGTATTACCCTTTACGGAAAGCAAGATGACCGATCCAGCCGGATATCAGTGCAATAAAAATAGCAATGACACCATACATCGCTCCATGGAGATGTGCATAGTCATAAATTTCGGCTTCTACACCAATCTTCGAAACAGAAAGCGGAGTCGTCCGAGCATCAACGATCTGGCCATTGCGCAAATGATAGACACTTACAAAGTAGGTCCCCGTTGGTACATTTGAGGGTAATTCGAATTCAGTTTTAAATAAATGTTCACCTAAAAAGATGATTTCAGCACTCTCTAGCTGATAATTTCCAGAGCGCATTAAATTTCTAATTAAAGAATCTTTCCATTCCTTGGCCAAAGAACCAGCAGCTTTAATGATAGGAAGATCTAGCCCGATATTATCAAACCCAATATTATTGAGAGCACGGGTCGCTGAAGACGTGATCTCTTCTAAAGGGCCCGTGGAAGCAATGGCATAAAAACTTGGTACCTTTTCAAAGGTCATCGACGCCGTATTCATCCAAATACCGGCTACCTGACTTTTCCTGAGCATTTTGAAGTCGGTATCAGGCCCACGCATGACAACCAGAACTTCTCCCGGCGTGTTAATACTGCCGTATAACTGAATCCGGTCACCAGAAAAATCAGCTCTGATTGCAACCAGATGGCTTGATAGATCTGCTTCGATGGCTTCAGCGCGCTTTAGATCAGCAATAATCAAAAAGAACGCAGCACTTAAAATCGACATTAAGCAGAAAAGAGAACGACCCATTGCAGACATCACTAGTTTGCCTCCAACGAAAAGAGGTCTGCCGGTGTCACAAGCAGGTCAAGGAAGAGCTTTCCACAAACCATAACAACCAGAATACCCAAAAGTAACCGGAGCCAATCCCCCTGCATCTTGGCCCCAATTCGGGTGCCCAGTTGCGCACCTAGAACGGAACCCACCAAAAGCAAAAGAGCGAGAACAACATCCACGGTCTGATTTTGTGCTGCTTGTAAAAAAGTAACGTTCGCTGCAACAAAGATAATCTGAAAAAGGGATGTGCCAATGACCATTGCTGTCGGCATGCCCAGTAAATAAATCATGGCTGGAACGAGAATAAATCCGCCTCCAACACCCATAATGGCTGAGAGGACACCAACAAAGAAGCCGATACTAAAGGGAAGCAGAGCTGAAATGTATAAACGGGATTTTCGGAATCTGATTTTAAGTGGCAAGCCATGAAACCAGTTATGTTCATGTAGCTTTCCGCGACTAGCGCCGCCAGATCTGCGTCTGCGGAAAACAGCCTTTAAGCCTTCCAGCATCATCAGCAAGCCAATGGTACCAAGGAAAACCACATAAGATAAATTAATAACGAGGTCGATTTGTCCCAAGCTTTTTAAAAACGTGAAAAGCCCAACGCCAATTGTTGATCCGATAAAACCGCCAACCAGCAAAATCCAGCCCATGAGAAAATCGACATTTCCTCGACGCCAGTGTGCGAAGACACCAGAAACGGAGGCTGCAATAACGTTATTAGCTTGAGTAGCGACTGCCACAGCCGGGGGAACACCAATAAATATCAGTAGGGGTGTCATCAGGAACCCGCCCCCTACACCAAATATCCCCGATAACAAACCAACGCCACCTCCCATCGCAAGTAAGAGGATGATGTCTACGGATATTTCAGCGATCGGCAGGTATACTTGCATTTCGATCAGCCGTTAGTGCAGCAGGTTTGCATATGGCTTTACTCTATTTTGGCCCTGTTTTGGCGATAAACCTTTTTGTGAATCTATATTAGCTCACTCCATAAAGAATCTAGCCTTATTAGCCAAAAAGGAAAAGGGGGCAGTTACGAATTTTTTGTTGTATTTCAACTTTCTGGTTAAGGGTATTTTAATTTTGATTGATCCCCAAAAGCCCTACTCACATAGCTTACTCTTACGAGAGGCATTTAAAAAAGGCACCTAACCGAAGTTAAGTGCCTTTAGTAGAATCAAATTTGGTACCAGAGTATTTTAATTCTGGAGTTACCTTCCCTATGGACGAAGGAACCCGACAGCATTGAATACTTCTTTCATAACTGGCGCAGCAAGCGCCGCAGCACGGTCCGCGCCGTCTTTTAGAACAGCATCCACATGAGATTTATCGTCCATTAGTCGTTTCATCTCTTCACCCATCGGGCCCAACTTGGTTACCGCAACTTCTGTGAGTGATTTTTTGAAATCAGCAAAACCTTTGCCTTCAAACTCGTTCAGGACATCAGACAATTCTTGATCCTGCAGCGCTGCAAAAATGGACAGCAGGTTGAAAGCTTCCGGGCGTTCTTTGCGAATCTCAGCAGGAAGAGCGCCATGTTCATCCAAAATATCCGCACCCGGAATCAGATGCTGATCACTGGTCGCTTTCCGAATTTTTTTGGCAACGGTATCAGCGTCATCCATCATGGTAATTCGACTGTAGTCAGAAGGGTCAGATTTACTCATCTTCTTACTGCCATCACGCAAGGACATGATTCTGGTTGCCGCCCCAAAGATCAATGGCTCAGGTACCGGGAACAAATCAACATTGAAATCATTGTTAAACTTGATCGCAATATCACGGGTGAGTTCAAGATGCTGCTTCTGGTCTTCGCCAACAGGTACGTGTGTCGCTTTATAAGCCAAAATGTCAGCGGCCATTAGGTTTGGATAAACGTATAGTCCTGTCGAAGCCTTTTCACGGTTCTTACCGGCTTTATCCTTGAACTGCGTCATGCGGTTGAGCCACCCAATCCGGGATACGCAGTTAAAAATCCAACCGAGTTCTGCGTGAGCAGATACCTGAGACTGATTGAAAATGATATGCTTTTTAGGGTCAACGCCGGCTGCAAGATAAGAGGCAACAACTTCACGTGTGTTATCAACTAATTGCTTTGGATCTTGCCAGACAGTAATGGCATGCATATCCACAACACAGAATATGCACTCATAATCGTCTTGCAGGCGCACAAAATTGCGAATAGCCCCAAGATAGTTACCAAGATGTAGGTTCCCTGTAGGCTGTACGCCCGAGAAGATACGCTTCATGGGAAAAGATCCGTTCAATAGCGATTTTATAGACAAAATTTTAGAGGTGGCTTTATCGCCCTTCAACCTCTCAGGGTCAAGGGAGGACAGGCATTGATAGTACGCCTCCGCTCCTCCCTGACCTCCCATTTCGCATTCCGACTTCCCCCTCTCGCAACCGAAAGCCCGAGCTGGAAGAAATTTAATGATTAATCAAACAAGCCCTTGGGGTCATATATTGCCTCCCCTTCAAGAAGCGTTACCGCTACATTAGTAGTGCCTATTTGGTTGACGGGAATGTTAAAAATATTGCGGTCCAGAACCACAAAGTCAGCGAGTTTTCCCTTCTCAATCGATCCGGTCTTGTCTTCGTGGTGCAATAGTTTGGCAACGTTGATGGTCATCAGCTCTATGACTGTAGCCACATCATCAAAACTACCGTTTCTCTGCGTTAAAACCGCTTCGATTTTCTTTAATGGAGATAGCTCTTCTGCGTCCCAATCACTGCTTAAAACCAAATCGACACCCGCTTCATATAGCCTACGAGCAGGCATGAGATGATTTGAACGGTTGCCGACAATCTCAGCGAGATAACGTTTGGTATCGGCATTGGTCGAACTTGGCGATAATTGGAAGTCCGTCACCACATCCAGCTCTTGAAACCTCGCGACATCCTTATCAGCAACAAGATAGAGATGGGTAATACGGTGCCGCATATCACTCTGGGAGTTTATATTCTTCGCATGCTGTAAAGCATCAAGCGCCAACCCGACACCGCGATCACCCGTGGCATGAAAGTGAAGTTGGAAACCAGAGGCTTCTAGTTCCGTAACATATTTGAACAGAGTTTCCTCATCGAAATAGAGAAAACCTTTTTTAAATTCACGTGGAAGATCCAAATCTCGCTCATAGGGCTGATAAAGTGCACCAGTCGCTTGAGACAAAATTCCATCAATATAGATCTTCGCCTGGTTAAAGCGTAAGAGGCTATCTTGATCATTCATATAGCGGCTTTGAAACTCTGATATCTGCTCTTCAAAAGGAAGGTCGGGATAAAGATATAGCGCATTGCTGGCCCTAACCGTAAGCTCATTTTCACGTTCGGCCCGGACCCAGGCCTCTTGGTGCCCTCTGGGCCAATACCCCCCGGCATCGCTGACGGTTGTAATGCCATTTTCAGCCAAAACATTCAGCGCACTAAGCAAACTTCTATAGGCAAACTCAATATTTTCTTTTGTTGGCGGGAGAGCTGCATTGCGTAGTTTTTGCTGGGCATTTTCAAAGACAACACCCGTTAAATCCCCACTATAGGGGTCTCGATCAATGATTCCGCCCGGCGGGTCGGCCTTCAAATCCAAATATCCCACCGCCTGCATGGCTTTTGAATTGGCCCAGGCCCCATGACCGAGGTTATCCAAAATCACGGCAGGGCGGTCCGGGATCAGCTGATCTAAAAGGGCCATCGGAGAATCAACCGTTTCCAGCAACTCTGGCATAGAAACACCTGCACCGAGAAACCAAGCTGCATTGCCTTGATCCTTTAGACAGTACCCGATCTCTTCACGGTAAGTATTCGCCGTTCCTTCTGCGGGCAGAAAACAGGCGGTTTCATTAATGCCTGCTTCAAGCGCATGAAGATGAGGATCCTGGAAACCGGGTAACAGCATACGCCCTCCGAGATCCACAATTTTATAGTTATCCTCGGCCAGATTTCTGAGTTTGTCTTCCTGACCGACTGCAGTTATCACCCCTTTATCGACCAGAATTGATTCAGCCCAGGGCATATTGGGATCTACAGTATAAATATTAGCGTTTACAATAAGATAACTATTATCAGATGCATTGCCCAGAGACGGCATGCCAAAAATCATTATCATCACAATAGTACTGATCTTAAACCTCACAGATCTTAGATAGTTATTGAACACTATTTTTTCGTATAGCTTCATGATCTTGCCACCAATGGAATGCGAATTTCGGTTAGGAGTTCATCTTCATTAACGTCCAGTGGATCGTTATGATATAGCTCTATGGCGGGCTGATCCGCGGCTTCGTGACCAGAATCTGGCATCCACCCCCCATAAATCCAGTCATATGCTACGCTCAAATTATCATAAGCACCGGTAAAATGGGCCACTGCGAATTGCCCCTCGGCAATTGATTGTTTTTTCATTTCGCCAACGTCACAAGACATGTCCGGTATCACGACCCCTGCGTCGGCTCTCAAATATTTGCTCTCTGTAATATTGGGGTCATCATGAGAGACCATAACAATTTCGGTTTCTTCGTGTAGTATATTGGCTTTCTCTGCAAGCTCGAACAGCTTATCAAAAACAGGTTCCATATCTTCATAGGCTCCCTGATGTTGAACATAGGCAATGTGCATTTTATCATGCGTTTCAATCTGAACATTTAATTTCACGGGTCTATCCTTATCATCCCACAAGCGATCAAATTGGAAATTCATCGCAGTGGTCCAAAGCCCTCTGGGCGCGGTATCAGGAAGGCAAAAACCACTTTCCTGTCGATAACGGCTGGGAGTAACACCAAATGTTTTTTTAAAAGCACGACTAAAAGATTCGAGGGTTTCAAACCCCGCATCAAATGCAGCCTCCGTTACTGATTGCTGAGAATAGAGCAAATCACTCGCTGCTCGCTCCAACCGCAATCGCTTCACGTGAACCGCAAGACTCTCTCCAACCATACCCCGAAAAATTCGATGAAAATGGTAGGGGGAGAAATTTGAGATGTTTGCCAATTGAGGCAAATCCAAATCTTGGTCAAGGTTCTGTCGAATATATGCCAATACGCGTTGAAGACGACGTTCGTAATCTTTTCTTGTCACGTTTTTAACGGATGTCACTGCTGTCATCGACATATATTTAGGTCACTCCTTTGCGTTAAAAGCACCCTAGATGATCGCATTTATAAAAACCTGACCATTTTTGCTAACTATAACACACCGTATTTTTCCCAATCAGCATTTCGATGAGGAGAAAACCCAAAGGGCAAAGCGAATGTTTTAAATCAACTTTGCCCTCTTCAATTAGGTCAAGGCCCCCATAATTAGGAACTATAAAGCCGCTCGTACTGACTGGTTTTGTTGTCTGGGAAACAGGTCCTTCAGTGCCAAATCAAGGGTTGGATACTGGAATCTGTATCCTAACTCAATCGCTCTTGATGGAGAAACCTTCTGCCCTTCGAGGAAAATTCCAGACATCTCCCCAAGCATTGATTTGAGGATAATTGCCGGGATAGAAAATAATACAGGTCGATGAAGCACCGTACCTAGCTCGGCTATAAAGTCCTGGTGTCTTAAAGCCCCTGGCGCCGTAGCGTTAATCACATCACCTGCATTAGAATTATTCAATGCAAAATCAATCAATCCAAGTACGTCCAGGATGTGTATCCAAGGCATCCACTGCTTACCATTTCCCATTATCGTTCCCAATCCGAAACGAACAGGCGTCGCCAAACTTGGCAAAGCGCCACCACCACTTCCGATTACAATGCCCAGACGTAATATGGATACTCTGACACCATGTTGTGTTGCCCCTTGCGCTTCATCTTCCCACTGCTGGCAAAACTCTGACATAAAGACCTGCTGTCCCTCACTGCTCTCATCCAATAAGCATTCACCACCATCGCCGTAATATCCCACAGCAGACGCGCTGACCAAAACCTTTGGTTTAGTCTCCAACCGCGCAATGAGAGAAATTAGGGAACGGGTCGTATCCATTCTACTGGAGACAATGCGTGTACGCCGGGTTTTGGTCCAAGGGAGGCCTATTACAGGTTCACCAGCCAAGTTAACGATGGCATCAATTTGTCTGTCATTAGGAATTTCATCTAACTTTTCGACCACATCGACATGGAAACCAAAAGCATCTCTTGCTTTCATTATATCTCTGGTGAGAACAATTATGTTTTCTCCACGGGAAAGCAGGTTTCTGACCAAGGCTTTACCTATAAATCCCGTGCCTCCGGTAACCAAAACAGTTTTGGAAACTCTTGTTTCTCCCACAGATATTGGGTCTCTTAAATGCTCTGCTACCTGCAAAGGCCCTAACTTTATAACGGCGTATAAATCTCTCATTCCCCAAAAGAAGACCCCGATACCATAAAGGGTCATCACCCAGGAAAGAATGCCGTAATCGGCGCCCTTAATAACACTTTCATCCAAACTCCACGCCCATAGAATTGGTAAGAACAAAATCAAAACAGCACCGTAGTTCATAGCAAGAACGGTATGTAGTACCCGTTCTAACGGTGGTAACTTCCGGGTCATGTCTTCTTCGATAAAGTCCCACAAGGTAATCCCGACCTCGACCAACAACAATACCATGACAACAATACCAAACAGTCCGTGCCACGTTGCCCAACCCAGCATGATAAAGAGGATGGCATAGATAAATTCTCTCGCGGTATGAAGCATCAACTCCTTTCGTGCACTCGGCTTGGAGGGAAGAGCTTCCGTTATTTCATGATGCCAAAAATTATCAAAAGCCCCCATAAGGCCCTGGACAACAAGCAAGCTAAGCACGAGTAGCATTTTTCATCTCCTCTTCTTTGAAATAACCATCCTGAAATGCAAGTTGACCGAGCAAGGGATGGCAAACCTTTAACATGAATTGGAACCAATTATTGCCAACATCCCGGTGAGTAACATGCAAGGTACCCGGACTGATTAAACGGGGCAGCGCGATACGACGACCAAAGATCTGGAGATAAAAACTTGTAGAGATGAAATGAAGCGCGCCGTCTTCCTCTATGAGTTTTAGCTTCATGCCAAAGTGTTTACCGAAACACTCAAGCAAGCCTTCCTTTTGACTAACCAGTTTTGTCGTACGTGCAATTTGGATTTTTTCCGGCGTAAAGTGGTAGTGGCGCTCCCATACCACTCCACCGTCACGTTCGGGATCGTCAAACGTTATTACATCACAAGGAATTTCACTGCCCCTGGACCAAGCCATCGGTGTACCAATCAAACGGGCCACCTGAGCCATCACCAGCCCAAGGGCTGTCGCTTCAACCTTGTCCATCTTACCTCGGTAGAGATGCGTGCTACCCAACTTAGCGTCACACCCAAAACGCTTGCGAATAGCGGGGCGTAATCTCAGCCAAGCGGCATCACCAAGTAATTCTCGAATATGGAGAGGGTCATCATCCTGATCGTCAAACTTGAAACGAGCGTGAGGACAAGAAGCTAAAAATGGGGCCCGTTTAACAGGAGAGGTTTTTCTATGCTGGTTAACATTTGGCATCTCAATTCCTCTATTTCTGTAATTTCTGTCCAAACAGAAATTAGTAAGCTTAAAATAAGGCGAATCCGACACCCGCCTTTAGATTATTTACCGACGAATTTTGCTACCTTTGCCCCCAGCATCATGATTTTTATCAACGTTTTTGTCGGTAATCGGCTTATTTGCTCATACCAGGTCGTCAAGTTAGTAATAAAATCAAGCATGTCTTGCATACGCTTGAGACTTTCAGCTGGGATGTCACTTTCTTCTGAACCATCAAGCACGCATTTACGCAATGTAGAGAGTGTCGGCGCAATTTCGCGTTGCTTCCGGGCATTGGCAATTGTCAGCAACATTTCCCATAGATCATGGGTTGCTTCGAAATGGTCTCTTCGATCGCCGAGAACATGATGGAGATGAATAAGCTCCCAGCCCTGAAGCTCTTTCAAACTCGTGCTGACATTGGATCTTGCAATGTTCAGAGTTTCGGAAATTTCCTCTGCATGCATTGGCCTAGCCGCTAAATACAACAGGGCATGGATCTGTGATACTGATCGGTTAACTCCCCACCGAGATCCCATTTCGCCCCAATGTAAGACGTATCGTTCCATTGTTGGTGTGAGCTTCATAATTCTTTTCCGTAATTTCTGTCATTACAGAAATAGAAGAAATTAATATCAAAGTCAAGCAAGGTACGAATTTGCTCTAAGCATAAAAAAAGGGCCGGAAGAAAAATCCTCCGACCCCCTACCTCACCCTTTATATTAAAGGGAAAAGCTTTTTAGTAGATTAGTTCCAGCTAGCAACTAGCTCATCATAATCAACAGTTTTACCCTGTGGCTTCTCGTTAGCCAATTTGGCTTTCGGAGAACCAGGCTGGTTCAGCCAGTAGCTGGCTTCTTTCTCTTCGTTCAACTTTGGACCACATGCGCCCTGAACGCCTGCGCGCTCGAGACGACCCAGAACTTTATCCTGAGCTGCTGCGAGTGAATCCATAGCTGCTTGAGGTGTTTTCGCACCAGAGCTGGCATCACCAATGTTCTGCCACCATAGCTGCGCAAGTTTCGGATAATCCGGAACGTTGATACCTGTTGGTGTCCACTGTAGACGTGCTGGTGAACGATAGAATTCGATCAAACCACCAAGTTTAGGTGCACGTTCTGTGAAGGAAGCGTGCTGGATGTCACTTTCACGAACGAAAGTAAGACCAACGTGACTTTTCTTCAGAGAAACAGTTTTAGCAACAGTGAACTGAGCGTAGAGCCAAGCAGCTTTACGACGATCAACCGGTGTGGATTTCATAAGAGTCCATGAACCAGCATCCTGATAACCAAGCTTCTGACCTTCTTCCCAATAAGGACCGTGTGGGGAAGGTGCCATACGCCATTTAGGTGAACCATCTTCGTTCACTACAGGAATGCCATCTTTAACCATGTCGGCTGTAAAGGCAGTGTACCAGAAGATTTGCTGAGCAATTGAACCCTGCGCAGGAACCGGGCCAGCTTCACCGAAGGTCATACCCGGTGCTGATGGAGGAGCATAGGCTTTCAACCAATCAACATATTTGGATACGGAGTAAACAGCAGCTGGGCCGTTTGTCGCGCCACCACGGGAAACAGAAGATCCAACTGGGCTACAGCCTTCCATACGAATACCCCATTCATCTACAGGGATACCGTTAGGAATGTTTTTGTCGCCTGCACCAGCCATGGAGAGCCATGCATCGGTGAAACGCCAGCCGAGTGATGGATCTTTTTTACCGTAATCCATGTGGCCATATACTGGCTTACCGTCGATTTCTTTCACGTCATTTGTGAAGAAGTCAGCGATATCTTCATAAGCAGACCAGTTAACCGGAACACCTAGATCGTAGCCATATTTAGCTTTAAATTTCGCTTTGATATCTGGATCAGAGAACCAGTCATAGCGGAACCAGTATAGGTTTGCGAACTGTTGATCAGGAAGCTGATAAAGCTTTCCGTCTGGGCCAGTTGTAAACGATGTACCAATGAAATCGCCAATGTCGAGATCAGGGTTACTTACATCAGAACCTTCACCCGCGATCCAGTCAGTAAGAGGAACAACCTGCTGGTAACGATAGTGCGTACCGATCAGATCAGAATCGTTGATGTAAGCATCATAGATGTTTTTACCGGACTGCATTTGTGTCTGCAGCTTTTCAACAACATCACCCTCACCGATCAGGTCATGATTAACCTTGATACCTGTGATTTCGTAGAACGCTTTAGCAAGAGTTTTTGATTCGTACTCATGCGTTGTAATGGTTTCGGAAACCACATTGATTTCCATGCCTTTGAAAGGCTCAGCGGCTTTTGCAAACCACTCCATTTCGTTCATTTGCTCAGCTTTAGACAGTGTCGAAGGCTGAAACTCGTTGTCGACCCAGTTTTTTGCAGCAGCTGAATCCGCTTGAGCTGCTCCTGCTGAGAGGACTAAAGCAACGGCTGTAAGCGCGCCACCAATATAACGGTACTTCATTATTATATCTCCCTGTTTATTTAATCAGTATACGAGAAGGATCTTCTCGCTACCCCACACATTGCCCTCTATGCCTCACACCCATCGAAAAACGATGAATGCATAGGCAGCACTTACGACGAGGGCCCACCAGAGCTGGATATCTAAAAAGAAAAGCCAGCCGAGGTGAATAAAAGCGCTACCAAGCAAAGTAATGAACAGTCGATCCCCGCGTGTGGTTGGAATATGAAGTATCCCAACCCGTTCTCTTTCCGGAAATTTGACTGCCAATACTGTCATCACAACAAGCGTTGTTGCGATAATGAGAAAGAAGATTGCCGTCGGCCAAGTCCAGGCCATCCAGTTCAATTCCATGATACGGACTCCTTATACCCGGCCTAGGGCAAAGCCCTTGGCGATGTAGTTACGAACAAAATAGATCACTAAAATTCCTGGAATGATGGTCAGGATACCCGCAGCAGCAAGTACTCCCCAATCAAGGCCTGATGCTGAAACCGTACGGGTCATCGTCGCAGAAATAGACTTTGCATCGACAGACGTCAGAGTTCTTGCAAGCAAAAGTTCAACCCACGAGAACATGAAGCAGAAGAACGCTGCGACCCCAATTCCAGAAGAAATCATCGGTGTGAAAATCCGCGTGAAGAAACGTGGGAATGAATAACCATCAATATAGGCTGTTTCATCAATTTCACGCGGCACGCCGGACATAAATCCTTCGAGGATCCACACCGCCAATGGAATGTTAAACAGACAGTGTGCCAATGCCACAGCTATGTGAGTATCAAAGAGACCCACGGATGAATAAAGCTGGAAGAACGGCAGAGCAAAGACTGCGGGTGGTGCCATACGGTTGGTAAGCAGCCAGAAAAACAGATGCTTGTCGCCCGTAAAGTTATAGCGGGAGAAAGCATAGGCTGCGGGGAGTGCCACCAAGAGAGTGATAATGGTGTTTAACACCACATAGATGGTGGAGTTTATATACCCGTTATACCAACTCGGATCCGTAAAGATGACAATGTAATTGGCAAATGTCAGATCCTGTGGCCACAAACTGAACGTACTCAGAATTTCTTCGTTTGTCTTCAACGACATGTTTAACAGCCAATAAATCGGCAATAACAAGAAGACAATGTAAAGAACGGTGACGAGAGCTTTGGTTTTCATAGCTTAGTTCTCCGCTCTGTCGAGATAGCTCATAACTGTAAAGAAAACCCAGCTGAAGAGCAGAATGATAAGGAAGTAGATCAGGGACATTGCTGCAGCAGGACCAAGATCAAACTGACCAATCGCCATCTGTACCAAATCAATCGAAAGGAACGTGGTGTCATTACCTGGACCACCGCCGGTTACGACAAACGGCTCGGTGTAGATCATGAAGCTGTCCATAAATCTCAGTAGAACTGCGATAAGAAGGACCCGGTTCATTTTCGGTAACTGAATATAGCGGAATGTTGCCCATTTGCTGGCGCCGTCAATTCTTGCGGCCTGATAATAAGCATCAGGAATTGACTGAAGACCGGCATAACAAAGCAAAACAACAAGCGACGTCCAGTGCCACACATCCATGACGACAAGGGTTACCCAAGCATCAATAGTATTTTGAGTGTAGTTGTAATCAATGCCAAGACCGTCGAGAACCGCACCAAGCAAGCCGATATCAATACGGCCAAAGATTTGCCAGATTGTACCGACCACATTCCATGGAATGAGGAGCGGTAAAGCCATGAGGATCAAACAGAAGGGTACCCAAAAGCCTTTGCGCGGCATTGCCAGCGCAATACCAATGCCAAGTGGTATCTCTATTGAAAGAATGATAAAAGAAAACAGGAACTGCCGTCCCATGGCGCCATGGAAACGATCAGAACGCAGTATTTCTCTAAACCACTCCAGACCTGCCCAAAAGAACTCATTGTTGCCAAAGGTATCTTGAAAGGCGTAGTTCACGACTGTCATCAAAGGGATAACAGCTGAGAATGCAACAATCAAAACCACGGGCAATACAAGCCACCAGGCGCGGTTGTCAGACCATTTATTCATGATCAGGCCTCCTCTACCAAATGGCTGTTGGCATACAAATTCACATGCGTCGGATCTACGATAAGCCGGGCCCCGTCTGCAGGGACTTCCTGGTCTTCATCGACCATGACTTTAAACTCGTGATCTTCCAATCGAACACTTGCCACTCTGAAACGGCCAAGATCTTCCACCTTTTGGATCGACACCGCAGGTCCATTACCATCGCGTGAAAGCGACAGGAATTCAGGACGAATACCAACTTCCAAAGAAGCATCTTCTGGCACCTTAGAGAAACCTTGCGCCATAGAGAAAGCGTGTCCAGCAACCATGGCTTTATCGCCATCGATATGACAAGGCACCACGTTCATACCCGGAGAACCGATAAAGTAACCCACAAATGTGTGTTTAGGGCGTTCAAACAATTCTTCAGGTGTCCCCATCTGGACCACCGCGCCGTCATACATAACCACGACTTTATCAGCAAAGGTCAGAGCCTCTGTCTGATCGTGCGTTACATACACCATGGTATAGTTAAAGCGCTTGTGAAGATGTTTAAGCTGAGAGCGCAATTGCCATTTAAGGTGCGGATCGATCACCGTCAAAGGCTCATCAAAAAGGATCGCCGACACATCAGCTCTCACCAGGCCACGACCTAGGGATATTTTTTGTTTTGCATCTGCGGTAAGACCACTGGCTTTATGCTTGAGGCTATCGCCGAGTTCAAGTAGCTCAGCGATTTCTCGAACACGTCCGTCAACTTCGCTTGCACCTACACCACGATTACGGAGCGGGAAGGCCAAATTGTCGTACACTGACATCGTGTCATAGACGACAGGAAACTGGAAAACCTGTGCAATATTACGGTCTTCAGTCGCTTTATTGGTGACAGCATTACCGTCAAACAGGATTTCGCCGTGTGTCGGTGTCAACAACCCTGAGATAATATTTAGTAGCGTGGTTTTACCACAGCCAGAAGGGCCGAGGAGCGCATAGGCACCACCGTCTTCCCACACATGATTTAACTCTTTAAGAGCAAAATCCTGAGCTTCTTGAACCTGAGGCATATAAGAATGCGCGAGGCCATTTAATTCAATTTTCGCCATTAGCCTTGCTCCCCACCTGATGACCAAGGGCCAGCCAGGAGCTTGCCTGAGGTATCAAAAACGAAGCACTTGGATGGCTCCAGATATACGTCGATATTACTATCGATATCAACTTCCCGAACACCATGGGTCAGGCTTACCCAACGATGATCAGCAAAATCAACGTGGACAAAACTTTCAGATCCTGTGATTTCTGTAACCGCAACACGCGTATTCAAAGGAATCATATTGTCACTATGCTTGCGCAGGTGTAGGTGATTGGGGCGGAAGCCCAATGTGTAGTCACCGTCTGATACCTTAGAGAGAACATCTGTTGCCGGCGCAGAGAATTTTTCTCCGTGACTGACAACACCTCCCCGAATTGATACGGGCAGCGTGTTCATCGGTGGATCAGAGAACACATCGGCGGTTAAAAGGTCGCCAGGATTACGATAGATGTCCAACGTAGATCCAAACTGGGTCACACGCCCTTCGTGCAAAGTGGCCGTATTTCCACCCAGAAGCAGGGCTTCAGTCGGTTCCGTTGTTGCATAAACAAACACCGCACCTGATTCTGCAAAGACGCGCGGAAGCTCTTCGCGTAATTCTTCACGTAGTTTGTAGTCCAGATTGGCCAAGGGCTCATCAAGAAGAACAAGATCAGCGCCTTTCACCAAAGCACGCGCCAAGGCCGTACGCTGCTGCTGACCACCGGATAGCTCCAGAGGTGTTCGATCAAGCATTGGTTCAAGCTTCATCATGGCAGCAGCTTCGCGAACTTTCCGATCTATTTCATCAGCAGGCGCACGCGCAATCCGCAAAGGAGAAGCAATGTTCTCATACACTGTCAAAGCCGGATAGTTGATAAACTGTTGATAGACCATAGCAACTTTACGATCCTGAACCCGGACCCCTGTTACATCCTGACCATCAAACAAGACACGGCCTTTGGTTGGCTTATCCAAGCCTGCCATCAATCGCATCAAACTGGTTTTGCCTGCGAGTGTCGGTCCTAAAAGAGTATTGAGCGTACCGCGCTCTAGGCTAAGATTAGCCTCAGCGATATGTACCTCGTCTCCGACCGTCCTCCAGACATTTTCAAGAGTTAACGTCATTCAAACCCCACACGAATTCAACTTTTGTTGATTCTGCTTATTAATTTTTATCTAACTGGCTTGTGCCAGTAATTTTGTTTCCGACGCCATCCATTCTGATAGCGCTTCCTTATCTGCTGCCTTAATTCGCAACCCTAATTTACTCCGTCTCCAAAGCACATCTTCCGCTTTCTGCGCCCATTCATGGATCATCAGATAACGCACTTCTATTTCATAGAGATCGGCTCCGAAATTCCGACCTAGATCTTTGGATGACTTAGAATTGCCAAGAAGAAGAGAGAAACGCGTACCATAACTGCGAATCAATCTTTCTGCATGGTTTTTCTCTATAAACGGGTATTCTTCTAGTAGTTTTGAAACTTGATCCGCGGCCTTGTCACAAGGGAAATCTCCCCCTGGGAGCGTAGCCCCTTCTGTCCAAGTTTCGCCCATCTCTGGGAAATATTTTGATAGCTTTTCCAACGCAGATTCTGCAAGCCGTCTGTAGGTCGTGATTTTTCCGCCGAAAATATTCAACGCAGGTGCGCCATCGAGTTCATCAACCTTAAGCACATAGTCGCGGGTCGCTTCTTGAGCTTGACTTGCGCCATCATCATAAAGCGGGCGAACACCTGAATAGGTATGAACAACCTGGTTGGAAGAGATCGAAGTCTTGAAATAGCTATTGGAAAGACGACAAAGATATTCGATTTCATCTTGAGAAATCGCTACATCTGCGGGATCTCCCTGGAAATCTTCATCCGTGGTACCGATGAGGGTAAAGTCTTTTTCATAAGGAATAGCAAAAACAATACGCTTGTCATCATTTTGAAAGATATAACAACGATCATGATCAAACAGTTTAGGCACCACAATATGGCTGCCTTTAACCATCCGTATGGAATGATGCGAGGAACTTTCCATTTCTTCGTTTAAAAATTTCGAAACCCACGGGCCGGAAGCATTAATCAGAACCTTGCCGTGGATTTCCTGTTTTTCGCCACTATCCCTGTTTTCACAGGTGAGGTTCCACATACCATCCTTAACCGTTGCGTCGACACAACGGGTACGGCAATGAATGTCTGCACCATTATCTCTGGCATCGATTGCGTTGAGAGCAACGAGACGCGCATCATCAACCCAGCAATCTGAATATTCAAACCCCTTTGTGAAACCCTCTTTTAAAGGATCTCCCGCAGCATCTTTTAATAAATTGAGGCCACTGCTTGCGGGTAGTTTTTTACGCCCGCCCAAATTGTCATAAAGGAAAAGGCCAATACGTATCAACCAACCGGGGCGTTGTGATTTGTTATGCGGAAGAACAAAACGTAGAGGCCATATAATGTGGGGCGCCATTGCCCAAAGGGTTTCGCGCTCAATCAGGGCTTCGCGTACTAACCGAAACTCATAATGTTCAAGATAGCGTAACCCACCATGGATCAACTTTGTACTGGCAGAACTAGTAGCACTTGCTAGATCGTTCTGCTCTACAACGCATACTGATAGTCCACGTCCGACAGCATCTCTTGCAATGCCGCATCCATTAACGCCACCACCAACGATGACAAGGTCATAAGTTTGACCGCCCACGATACCTCCTCGACGCAATGCTCATTTATGTAGCTGGCATTGCAATTTTCGAATCTTTCGAAACTGGTTTCCTTTTAGTTTCGGTTTGAACGCTATTCGAAGATTTGGAGGTTCGCAAGCGAAAATTTTTGTTACATTTTTATGACATCTCAGACTCAATGAGGCGAACCCCTTGATCTGAACAGATTTTACGAAGGTTTTCCGACTCTAAACGGTCTGTAACAAAAGTGTTTATTTGATTAAATTCCGCCACTCTTACGGGTGCGGTTCGTTTTAATTTCATCTGATCCGCACAAAGGATTACATGATGGGCATTCTCAATAATGGCTTGGGCTACCTTCGCTTCACGTAGGTCGAAATCAAGTAGCGTGCCATCTTCGTCTACGGCAGAGGTTCCAATAATAGCAAAATCAACTTTAAACTGCTTTATGAAATCCACAGCAGTTTCCCCGACAACCCCACCATCCGAACGACGAACCATCCCACCCGCGATAATGACATCAATCGAAGGTGCAGGCCGTAAAATATTGGCAACATTAATATTATTTGTAATAACCAGCAGATCCTTTTTTCGTAACAGACTTTGCGCGACTTCTTCAGTCGTGGTTCCAATGTTAATAAAAAGGGAACAGTTATCCGGCACCAAATCAGCCGCAGCAGAACCAATGCCGCGCTTCTCATCCTGGGCAATCATTCTTCTCGCATCATAGCGAAGGTTCTCAACACCCGCGGCGAATACAGCGCCGCCATGGATTCTTTTCAGGATTGCGCGGGCGCATATTTCATTGAGATCTTTACGAATTGTCTGGAGAGATACATCAAACTGAGCAGCCAATTCCTCGACTAAAACACGCCCCTCTTCACGAGCAAGCCCAACAATTTCCCGTTGCCTGGCATTAAGGGTATCCATCTCGATCTCTCCTGAATTCATTTATAATCTGTACCATTAAATTTAGTTTAAGCCCTACAAAACGAAAACGAAAGAGCAAAGCTTTCGCTTTTCGAAAATCGAAACAAAAAACCCCTCCCCAATAACAAAGGCTATTTCATCAAAGAGAGCAATAACCACTATCACGCAAAGATGATCATTTCGGACTGGACCAATGGATTATTCAAGTCGATGCTAAAAGCAGGTACTATATCTTCACCAACAACATTAGCTGCAGAGTATTCCCATGAGCAAAGTCATCGACTATTACCATTTCCTGCTTTCTCCCTGGAGCTATCTGGGGATCAAGCACTTCAATGAGGTAGTTACCAAACACGGAGCAACAGTGAATTACAAGCCCATTTCAGTGATGGATACTTTCGAAAATATGGGTGGTACTCCACCGGCAAAGCGTCACCCCTCTCGACAACGTTTTCGTATGGATGAGCTAAAGCGGTGGTCTTCTCACCTTGGGGTACCCATGAACTTTGAACCTACTTTTTGGCCTGCGGATCAAACCCTTGCAGCACAAATGGTACTTGCCGTTCAAGCCGCCAATGGTAACGCTGGTAAACTAAGCGACGCTCTATTAACCGCCGTCTGGGCAGAAGAACGTAACATTGCGGATGAAGAAACCCTTGCCTCCATTGCCAAAGAATGCGGTTTCGATGCAAACGCGCTTATCGCCCAAGCCCAAAGCGACGTTATAATAGAGGCATACAAAACTACCACTGCCGAAGCCCATGAACGCGATGTCTTTGGCTCACCTACCTATATATATAAGGGTGAAAATTTCTGGGGACAGGATCGTATAGATTTTCTGGATAGAGCATTAGCTGCTTCCTAACAGAAATCCTTATGTAAGGCAGAACGGTCCCAACATGAGGGGGCGTTCTGTTTGCGCCCCCTGTTCTTGCCTAGAAAATGTATCTGCATGATCTCTATCAGGCGCTAGTGGGATTTTTTTCTCCGAAACATATCTGAAAAGTCAGACGGGCGAACAGCTCCAAGCATTAATGTCAGCAAGGTATAGCTAAGCATACCACCACCAATAAGCACTGATAAAGCCGCAACCTTTTCATAAAGAACCCCATCAAACCAAGGATGTAGCCAGCGCATCCCGGACCATAAAGCCCCGCCCATTACAACGGAAGCTGCGAGTATCTTTGGCAAGCGCGAAACAAAACGGCCATCAAGTTTGATGTGCTCCTTACGAACCAATACAATCCATAACATTAAAACGTTCAACCATGAAGAAATCGCAGTAGCCAAAGCGATGCCAACGTGTTGCATAAACTGAAACAAAACAAGGCTTAAGCCAATATTGGCCAGAATTGAAACAACCGCCAATTTAAAGGGTGTAACAGTATCTTCACGTGCGTAAAAAGCTGGTTGTAGTATTTTCACAAGCACATAAGCGGGCAACCCTGATGCAAAGGCCATCAGAGCGAATGTCGTGGCTTCTGATGCTTCACGCGTAAATTTCCCATATTCAAACAACGTCACCACGATTGGCCACGGCATTACGACAAGAGCAACCGTTGCTGGCAACGTAAGAAGCAATGCCATTTCCATTCCACGGTTCATCGTCCGCATTGCGCCTGTGTGATCATCAGCTTTTAGTCTTCTTGCTAGTTCAGGAAGGAGAACAACACCAAAAGCGATACCAATCATACCCAACGGTAATTGATATACCCTTTCCGCATAATACAAAAACGATACCCCTGCCTCATGAAAGGTTGATATAGCAGTACCGATAACAACATTTATTTGCATCGCCCCTGCAGCAAGTACTCCCGGCACCATCCGGCGCATAAGTGTCTTCACATCACTAGTTAATCTAGGAAGACGCATTTTGATGCGAAGACCAGCGCGCTTTAATGCGATATATATCAAGAGTAATTGGCCAAAACCTGCCGCAGTTACGGTCCAAGACAAAGCTAAACCAGGGTCTTGAACTCTGGGAACAATACCAATCAAAGTGATAATAAAAAAAACATTGAGAAGAATTGGTGCTCCAGCGGCGGCGGCAAATCGCCCCAAGCTGTTTAACATTCCTGAAAATAAGGCAACAAGCACCATAAAAAACAAATACGGAAATGCAATAAACGTGAGAGGAACAGCGTATTCCAACTTGGAAATATACCCCTCTGGTATTGGCAGCGGGATCTCAATACCTTTAGGCTTAAGTTCTATCCACTCCATTGTCGCTAACGCTACCGCAGCGGAATCCTCAAAACCAGGTGCCAAGGCATAAGTTACCCAAGGCATTGCTGCCATGGCTGCTACAGTCAATACTGTCATAAAAGTAAACATGACCGCATGGGTCTGTTCTGCAAAGGTTTGGGCTGCTTCAGCCCCTTCAGCCTCTATTTTACCGGCATAAAGTGGAACAAAAGCGGCATTAAAAGCACCTTCAGCAAAGAGCCGTCTGAAAAGATTTGGTAACCTGAAAGCAACAAAGAACGCATCCGTAATGGGTCCTGCCCCAACGAATACAGCAATAGAGATATCCCGAACAAATCCGAGAATTCTACTAATACCGGTGAAGCCACTAACGGTTGCCAGATTTTTAACCAACGACATTCAGATTCCTCGCCCAAAAACCCATACAGGTAATTGGTCTGTTTTCCTTTATGGATACTATGTATATCCCCAAACAAACTAGCGACCTTTTTAGTGGAAGGTCCCTCTCTTGGGAAGAGAGTCTTATCCGATTGTCTTTTTAATCGTTGAGTAATTCATTAACAACACACAATTAATTTCCTCTTGAATCATCACTGATTGATATTTATCAACTTATCATCCGCATCAGAGTTAGATTTTTATTTATTCCTGAAAGTAATACCGTGCCTTTTGAAACCTGGTTGATTTTTGTCCTTACCACTTGCGTTGCATCCATGACGCCAGGGCCAAATATGTTGCTTTCGATGACAGTCGGCATGAACAAAGGTAAGCGTGCGGCAGCCGCCAGCTCACTTGGCGGCGTTTCAGCCATGTTGATCATGCTCTTTGCATCGGTAGCCGGACTGAGCGCAATTCTGGCAACATCTTCGCAGGCTTTCACTTTCATTAAGTGGGGCGGTGTCGCCTACCTTCTCTATCTTGGCATTAAGGCTTGGCACAGCCCAGCTATTGGGTTGAGTGACCCCAAAGATGGCACTGTCAAAAAATACAATTCAATTCAATTATTCCGCCAGGCTTTTATCGTCGGCATCAGTAACCCCAAAGCCATGATTTTCTTTGCTGCGTTCCTCCCCCAGTTCATAGATCCAGCCCTTCCCCAAGTCCCTCAACTGATCATCCTGTCAGGGAGCTTTACTGTTATCGAACTTTTTTGGCTGATGAGCTATGCGACCGGCGGCAATCAACTCGTTCCAATCCTAAAACGTTCAGGGAAAATTAAGCTGATAAACCGCATTAGTGGTGGAGCCTTGATTGGCGCAAGTGCCTTACTGGCAAGTAGATAGACGATCCCAAAGACTATCCGGCGAGTGGAACGCCAAATCCAATATCGATATAATCGCGTTGTTTGATTTTATAGTATTCAAGCTGCTTATCATATTTTTGATGCCATTCAATTTTCTCAATCAAATCATCTACGAATATAATCAGGGGATGACCATCTCTATTCGCACTTAACGGATAGCCCAGGGCCTCGGATATATGGGTTTGCCCCGATTGATAGCGCCCTTCAACCACGACCCTCATACCACACGGAAAAGATGCTGTTTTAAAGAGCTCATTGTAGGCTTCTTCTTTTCGGTCCTCGGAGACAAATTCCACGTAATCTCGCCCCGTAGGATCAAACCCCAATCGATCCACAACTCCTGTTCCAACCAACCGTAATATTGAGCGCCCAGGTGTCCCTAAATCATGCATTAGAATATGGGGTAAAATATCCTTTACAGCAGCCGGATCAAAATCCGATCTCTTTGGCACGGTTTGATCCGAGGAGTGTTTGATCTCCCACCAGTAATCATGAAGCCGTTGACAAAGCGAGCTATGAAAATCAAGCGAAACCCCCGTTTTCATCAAGATCTCATACATTAAGAATTAATACGGACACCCAGGATAAATAATCACAATAACACAAACGAATTATAACGATCACTCATACCAAAGCTAGCCTATCATTACCGATCAAAGTTACTCTTTGGTAAAACCTTGTTCAAACCTCTAAACTTTTAGTACCTCAAGCAATTTTTTCTGAACGCTTTTAACCTTCTGCTCGCTAGAGACCTTATCACCCAAGGCTGACTGAACGTAAAATACATCGACGGCCCTCACGCCATAAGTCGCAATTCGAGCTGAATGCACCAAAAGTCCCAACTTCGTAAAAGCTTGTGTAAGATGGTAGAGCAAACCAGGTCTATCCTGCCCATTGACTTCAATAACCGTATAGCTGGCACTCGCTTTGTTATCGATAAGAACACGAGGCTTTACCTTTAATGCTTTATGTACCCTGCTTGGTAATCTTGTCGGCAGGGTTTTCAGTAATTTTGCAGCTTTGAGCTCGCCTGTGAGTGACTTCTCAATTGCAGCTTCTATTGTTACAAGTCGCTCAGGTTCTTTGATCAGTCCTTTACTGTGCGCATCGGCAATATAAAAACTATCCAACGCCATACCATTGCGTAACGTATGAATAGTCGCCCCTTCAATTGATGCTCCTGATACGGCCAAAGCCCCCGCAACACGACTAAAGAGTCCGGGGTGATCTGCTGCATATATGGTCACTTCCGTTACCTGCCGGTAATGATCAACTCGAACATCTGCTGTATAAGGTGCCTTTTCTTTTTCCGCCTGGTTTATCAGCTCGGCATGGCGGCGTTGAGTTTCAGCATCGGTCGATATCCAATAAGAAACCGTCCCTCGCTCTAAATGTTTAGCAACTTCCTGGGGGGGCCAATGTGATAGAATTTTTGTTAACTCTTCCCAGGCCACCTGAACTCTACGCTCCTGGCCCTCTGCGGCTAGCCCACCCGACAAGAGCTCTTCTGTGCGCCAGTAGAGATCTCTGAGCAGAGCTGCTTTCCACGCATTCCAGACATTTGGACCAACCGCACGAATATCCGCAACAGTTAGGACCAACAACAGGCGGAGACGTTCTGGAGACTGCACAATTTCAGAGAAATCCTGAATGGTTTTGGGATCGTCAATGTCTCGAGAAAAAGCCGTTTCGCTCATCGTCAGATGATATCTTACCAGCCACGATACGGTTTCGGTTTCTTCGGGGGTCAAACCCATGCGAGGGCAGATTCTCAACGCGATTTTCGCCCCCTCTACGGAGTGATCACCCTTCCGTCCCTTGGCAATATCGTGCAAGAACACCGCAACATAAAGAACCTTACGAGAGAGCACTTTGTGAATGACTTCACTTGCAATAGGCGCCTCTTTCTTAAGCAGCCCCTTTTCAATTTGATGCAATATACCAACGGCAAATAACGTATGCTCATCAACCGTGTAGTGATGATACATGTTAAATTGCATCAGAGCCTCGACCTTACCAAAATCAGGTATTAAACGCGCGAGAACCCCTGATTCATTGAGTCGACGCAGAGCCTTTTCCGGATCCTTGGGAGAAGTCAGGATATTCAAAAATAAATGGCTAGCGGCCTCGCTTTCTCTAAGATCTTTTTTAATCAACCGTAAGCTCTGCGTTATTTTTCTCAGCGCTGCAGGGTGGATATCAAGATCGTGTTTTTGAGCAACATGAAATATACGCAACATCTCTATTGGTGACTTTTCAATAGAATCATCTGCCTTGAAAGTTAGGCGATCCCCCTCAAGCCTGAACTTTTCAACTGCGCGCCGGCGCTTGAGAAAGGGTAGAGGAAGACGGAACCCCGAACGGCGATTATGTTCGGCTTCAAGTGTGGCGCAGAAGATACGCGTCAAACCGCCGATTTCCTTAGCAACGATGAAGTAGTGCTTCATCATGCGCTCTACGCCTTTGGTCCCGGCGTGATCCGTATAGTGCATCCAATCTGCAAGTTCAGTCTGAACATCAAAGGAAATACGCTCTTCAGCCCGGTTCGTCAGATAGTGCAAAGCGCATCGTAGAGACCAGAGAAATGCCTGCGCCTTCGCAAATTGGCGTACTTCCTGTCGGGTAAAGACTCCCTTTTTAACAAGACTGGAAATATCGTCGACCTGATAGATAAACTTTGCGATCCAGAACAGAGTATGCAGGTCCCTTAGACCTCCTTTGCCCTCTTTAATATTGGGCTCGAGGATATACCGGGAGCCACCAACTTTCTTGTGTCGGTCACTCCGTTCAGTCAGTTTTTGCTCAATGAAAGAGGCACCATTACCAGATCGAACGACCCGGTCATAAGTTTTTCGTAGCTTCGTGAATAAAGCGACATCACCACAAAGATAACGTGCTTCTAGAATTGACGTATTAATTGTTAAATCAGATTGAGAGCTGCGGATGCACTCCTTGACGTTACGAACGGAGTGACCAACTTTAAAATTTAAATCCCAAAGAAAGTACAACATCGTTTCCACAACTTGCTCAGTCCTTGGTACTTTTTTGTATGGCAAGAGAAACAGCAGATCGACATCAGAATGGGGTGCGAGCTCTCCACGTCCATAGCCACCTACGGCAACGACCGTAAAGCTTTCCCCCTTTGAAGGGGCACCTGTAGGGAAGAGCTCTTCATCCACAAAGCGAAAAACAAGCTTTAAGATTTGATCGACAAGGAAACAGTTTGCCCGAACAACCATTGTCCCGGAAGCTTTCTCATCAAAGCGCTTGCGAACCTCCGCCCGGCCATTCTTCAAAGCGTCACGCAGCAGAGCAAGAACCTCGTTCCGCTTTACCAGGTCTTTCTTTTTTTGCGCGCTGATTTCAACTATTTTCTCTTCTAGTTCAGAAGCGGGAAAAATAGCGTTCTTATTCTTAACGTCTTGATCATAAGCGTAATCGAGAGATGTTATTGGCATGCATTCCTGCTTTTTCTGGAGCTCTTATTTTTCCCTAACTGAGTACCAACCCCGAACAAGATGCTCGAACATAATTGATGGTACTCAATTTTGACCTGATATTATCGTCTGGCTTTTGCTGAATTTTCACCCGTTTTCATAAGCTATACCAGTTTCTTTTAAGTCAGTATTCCAGGATTTTTATATTCCCAACCCTCTGTTCACTCCTCCATCTCTTTTAACTCGTAGAGTAATTCCAGCGCCTGGCGCGGAGATAAATCGTCCAAATTAACTTCTTTAAGCCGCAGATCGACCAAGGATGTTCCATTGGAACCCGTCTCGCTGACCGCATCAGAAGTTGGCAGATTAGCAAAGAGAGGTAAATCCTCTGCCAGGTGGGCCAAATTACCAGCCTGGCCATCCTTCTCCAGTGTTTCCAGCACCTGCTCAGCACGCGTGACAGCTTTGACAGGTAGTCCCGCTAATTTTGCAACGTGGATACCATAGGAACGATCCGCTGCTCCCGAAGTCACTTCGTGTAAGAACACGACCTCCCCCTGCCACTCTTTCACGCGCATTGAATGACAAGACATCGACGATAGCTTAGAGGTCAAACTGGTGAGTTCGTGATAATGGGTAGCAAAAAGTGCACGCGACTTATTCGCTTCATGCAAGTGTTCTACACAGGCCCACGCAATAGAAAGGCCATCATATGTCGCGGTTCCACGGCCAATTTCGTCAAGAATTACCAGTGATCTTTCCGTTGACTGATTAAGGATCACCGCAGTCTCGACCATCTCTACCATGAAAGTCGACCGCCCCCGCGCCAGATCATCCGCTGCGCCAACGCGACTGAACAGACGATCAACAGACCCGATATGGGCGGCTTCAGCTGGAACAAACGACCCCATTTGGGCAAGCACTGCAATCAAAGCATTTTGGCGTAAAAAGGTTGATTTACCCGCCATATTCGGACCCGTAATCAACCAAAGTCTCTGTCGGTCTTCCAGGGAACAGTTATTGGCCACAAAAGGACCTTCCGACGTCTTGGCAAGCGCTGCCTCAACGACCGGATGGCGTCCGCCAATAATATCGAAAGACAAACTGTCGTCTATTTTGGGCCGGTTCCAACGCTCTTCAATTGCAAGTTCAGCCAAAGACGAAGTCACATCTAATTCCGCAAGCGTCCGAGCAACCAGGGCAATGCCCTCTGCATGGCCTACAACCTCAGCAACAAGCTTTTCATAGAGTTCAAGCTCAATAGCCAAAGCCTTCCCTGCAGCACCGGATATCTTCTGCTCAAGATCAGAGAGCTCTACCGTTGTAAACCGCATGGCTGAGGCTAATGTTTGACGGTGGATAAACTCTGAATCAGCATCCGTATTGACCTTGGATGCATTCGTCGGGCTGACCTCGATAAAATAGCCAAGAACATTATTGTGTTTAACCTTAAGAGTACTAACCCCTGTTTTTGCCGCGTAGTCGGCCTGAAGACCTGCAATAAGCTTACGGCTATCATCACGTAACTGTTTAAATTCATCCAGCTCGGGAGCATAGCCGTTAGCAATAAACCCGCCATCCCTGGCCAGAAGCGGTAGCTCATCCAGCAAAGCAGATTTAAGCGTGGCACATAAAGAGTTGTGATCTCCCAAGTCCTCGAGGCACTTTGTAATACCCACAGGGATTTGATCCGGATGAGCGACAGATAGTAGTGATTTAAAGCGATCTGCTTCGCGTAAAGCGTCTCTAATTCCAGCCAGGTCTCTGGGGCCGCCTCGGCCAACGGTTAACCTTGAAAGGCCACGCTCGATATCTGGACACTGTCGAAGGCCCGCCCGCAAATCCATCCGACGTCCATCTTCTTGGATCAACCAGGACAGCATGTCCAATCGACCAGCGATATCACTGGGGTCTGTCAAAGGCGCAGCAAGGCGAGCCCCGAGCATACGGGCACCAGCACCTGTAACCGTCCGGTCAATCGTTGCCAACAAGCTGCCTTTACGCCCGCCTGTCATCGACTGGGTTAATTCCAGATTACGGCGGGTCGCCGCATCAATTTCCATCACCGCACCAGAGCGAACTCTTTTGGGTGACGAAAGGCGTGGCAGCTTTCCTTTTTGGGTTAATTCAACATAATCCAAAAGCGATCCCGCTGCCGACACTTCTGCACGAGAAAATTCTCCAAAAGCATCTAAAGCTTTAACAGAGAAAACTTCTTCAAGGCGGCGACGGGCATTTTCACTATCAAACCTTGATGATGGAAGCGGCGAAACAATGGAGCGCCATTCATTGATAACATCGGTTAATTCTTCACGGAGAAACAAGCGCTCGGGGAGAAGAAGTTCACCGGGGCTCAAACGGGCGAGAGCTGCGAGGAGTACGCCTGGTAAATTATCTGTGGTTGTTTGAAT
Organism: Kiloniella sp.; assembly: GCF_965205715.1. GTDB lineage: Bacteria > Pseudomonadota > Alphaproteobacteria > Kiloniellales > Kiloniellaceae > Kiloniella. Next base: position 82,196 of record NZ_CBDBHW010000013.1, read on the forward strand.
AGGTTGGGCATAAAAGTCACCCGTGGACATATCAAGCCAAGAGAGCCCATATTCGCCAGCAGCATCTGTCAAAGACGCAAGGTAATTGTGACTTCGGGCATCCAAGAGCTCGTCTTCGGTTATGGTCCCAGGGGTAACCAGACGAACAACACCTCTTTTAACAACAGATTTCGGCCCCCGTTTTTTTGCTTCGGCAGGATTTTCCATCTGCTCACAAATGGCAACTTTGAACCCTTTGCGTATCAATCTGGATAAATAACCATCCGCCGCGTGAAAAGGAACCCCGCACATAGGAATATCATCACCTTTGTGATGGCCACGTTTAGTAAGGGTTATATCCAAGGCTTCAGAGGCATCTACTGCATCTTGAAAAAACAATTCGTAAAAATCACCCATGCGATAAAATAAAAGAGAATCTGGATGATTTTCTTTTATTTCAAGATATTGCGCCATCATTGGCGTCACTTTTTCGACACCCTTTTTAGCTGGCTTGGCAGATTGGCTTACGGAAGATTCAGATTTATCGGTAATGCCTGAATCAGATTGAACCCGATCTTCTACTCGCGGGGAAATGGTCGTCGTTTCGGTCACAGAAAAGATATACTCTACAAAGAAAAAAGCTGGGAGTGGAAACTACCACAGTCGCAAACTCCAGCAAAGTAGCCTTACCCAATACGGCGATCTTTTTTTTGAGCTAATTTACGTTCAATTTAGAAATTTCTCTTGTCCGGTCCGCAGGGAAAACCATTGTAACTTTTGTTCCTCGATTTAATTCACTTTCGAGAATCAACTCTCCGTCGTGTAATTCCATAAATGTCTTGGAAAGCGGTAGCCCAAGCCCTGTCCCTTCGTGTTGACGAGTCAAATGGCTGTCCACCTGGATGAAGGGCTTCAATACTTCTGCAATTTTTTGTTCAGGGATACCGATACCATTATCCTCAATCGAAATCTCTATTTGAGACCTTTCATTGAGGCCTGCTGACAAAGTAATTTCACCACCTTCGGGAGTGAATTTGACCGAATTGCTCAATAAATTCAAAAGCAACTGACGCAAACGCGTATTATCTCCATAAAGATAAGGGCAATCTGGGGCTATATTAGATATCAAAGAAATGCGATTTCGTTCCGCACGACCACTGATAATCTTGAAACAAGAGGCTGTGATTTCCCCCAAATCTACTACTTCGTTCTGAAGGTTTAGTTCTCCAGCTTCAATCTTTGACATATCAAGAATATCATTAATGATTTCTAGAAGTAATGTACCGCTACTATAAATATCATCGGCATATTCACGGTATCTGGGCTCATCAATTTTCCCCAGCATCTCGTATTTAATCATTTCCGAAAAACCGAGGATGGCGTTTAGGGGGGTACGGAGCTCATGGCTCATATTCGCCAGAAAATAAGTTTTTGCTCTGTTGGCTGCTTCAAGCCCCTGGACATAGACAAGTTGCTGCTTTTCATGCTGCTCCAACTTATCAATCATACGGTTATAACCCTCTATTAAATCCCCAACTTCGTCAGTGGATTTAATGGGGATTTTGTGTCGAAGCTCTTTTTGGTCGAAGGTGGAAAAGCCTTGGTTCAACTCTTTCATCGGCTTAAGTAAAAACCGTCGAGTTGCGAATATAATGATGGTCATCAAACAAAGTACCAACAATATATTTTCAGGGATTTCTTCCAATAAACTGTTCAACAGTCTCGTTGATACATCTGTATGAGTAACAACAAGGACAAACTTACCGATTTTACGGTTTACGAAGGGGTCTTGGTAAACAATATCCAAGGTGAAGCTCTGAAGGTTTGTAGAAACATCACTTTCAAGTCCAGCATTTGAAATTAGGTTATCTTTTTCATCAAATACTTTGGCACTATGAACTTCTGAAAACTCCACAAGACTTTCAAGGTGAGATCCAATAGCTTCCAGATCGAAGTTCCAAAGATACCCCGAAACGACATTAGCCTGTGTTGTAGCAAGGTTTTGCCATTGCTCCGTGACCCGTTCCTGCTCCGCTTCATAATCCAAATAATTGTCGATAAACGCTTCAAACATGGAAACAAGAAAAACGGCTGGCACGATTAGATACAGCAGCTTGGCATTTATGGTTTTAACCGGTTTAAGCATCTAAATATTCACTAAATAGCCGTACCAACAGTGTCGAGGGATCTCACTCAGAACACTCTTCTTTAAATTGAGTATGCATAAGTCTAAGCAACTGAACACATAAAATCATAAAATCACGTTATTTTCCATGCTGTTCAATAAGTTCTTTCCACAAAATAATAGATACATCTTCTTTCACATTTTCTTAATTGTGCCCAATAAGAAATTACTCAGAATAATATAATTAGCCGTTAGGTTGTATATTCGGACATTTTTGAACAATTTCCCTTCCCAATCGGGTTATTGCAATGCAGTATAGCCACCAAGAACCGTTTAACAGGTTTATTTCATACCAATGACAGACCTAAATCACCCTGATGACGACAATTAATTAATAGCGGAGAGAAACCCGTGCCTAAGCACAATTCCCGGACTACTGACGCAGAAGCGCTGGATTTTCATGCCTCGGGACGTCCCGGTAAACTAGAAATCAAAGCAACCAAACCTCTCACGACTCAGAGAGATCTCTCGCTCGCCTACTCGCCCGGTGTCGCGGTCCCCTGTTTGGAAATCGCAAAAAACCCCTCAGCGGCTTATGACTACACAGCAAAAGGCAACCTCGTTGCTGTAATCTCAAACGGAACAGCCGTATTGGGACTGGGTAATCTTGGTGCCCTTGGATCCAAACCTGTAATGGAAGGTAAAGCTGTCCTCTTTAAACGCTTTGCCGATGTTGATGGAATTGACCTTGAAGTAGATACAGAAAACGTCGATGAATTTGTTAACTGCGTTCGTTTCCTTGGAAAAACCTTTGGCGGCATTAATCTGGAAGACATCAAAGCACCAGAGTGCTTCATCATCGAACAAAGACTTCAAGAGCTCCTGGATATCCCCGTATTCCATGACGACCAGCATGGAACGGCTATTATCGCCGCAGCAGGCCTGCTAAGTGCGTTAGATATAACGGGCAAAGATCTTAAAAACATCAAAATGGTCGTAAATGGTGCGGGATCAGCGGGCATTGCTTGCACAGAGCTCGTTAAAGCCCTGGGCGTCCCTCATGAAAACATTTTACTGTGTGACACTAAAGGCGTGATTTATCAGGGGCGTGCCGAAGGTATGAACCAATGGAAATCCGCCCACGCAGTACCAAGTGATGATCGCAGTCTTGCAGATGCTATGGCCAACGCTGATGTGGTCTTTGGCCTTTCTGTCAAAGGGGCTTTTACCACTGAGATGATTAAAAGCATGGCCCCAAATCCTATTATTTTTGCCATGGCCAATCCTGATCCAGAGATCACGCCTGAAGATGTAGCCAAAGTTCGCGATGATGCCATTGTGGCAACAGGACGGTCTGATTATCCCAATCAGGTCAACAACGTTCTCGGCTTCCCTTATATTTTCCGCGGTGCACTCGATGTCCGTGCCTCAAGCATCAACATGGAGATGAAGGTCGCAGCCGCCAAAGCTCTTGCGAATTTAGCGAAAGAGGATGTTCCAGATGAAGTTGGCAAGGCCTATGCTGGAAGACAACTAAGATATGGTCGCGACTATATTATTCCTGCACCATTTGATCCGCGCCTTGTAGCTGTTATTCCACGTGCCGTTGCTGAGGCTGCAATGGAAAGTGGTGTCGCGGGTAAAAATATCGAAGACCTTGATGCCTACGAACGGGAACTCTCTGCCCGTCTTGACCCTGCTGCAACAACCTTTATGCGCATCGCACAAAAAGTTCGCAGTCACCCTAAACGCGTCGTCTTTGCGGAAGGCGAAGAAGAATCTGCTATTAGAGCAGCGGTGGCGTTCCACAATGCGGGCTACGGCACCCCTCTTCTTGTTGGTCGCGAAGAAACCATCAAGAACACGATGAAAAATATTGGCATTAATGGTGATTTCATCGAAATCCATAACGCCACAATCTCAGAGCATCGTGAACGCTATACTGACTACATCTATAGCCGCCTACAACGTAAAGGTAAGCTATACCGAGATTGCCAACGTATGGTGAACCAAAATCGGAATATTTTTGCTTCCTGTCTGGTAACAGACGGCATTGCTGATGCTATGGTCACGGGCCTTACCCGGAGCTTCGCGGTTTCTCTTGATGACGCAATGCGCGCCATCAACTGTAAGCCAGGAAAGCGTGCCATGGGCATGTCGATGATGATTATCGATGGCAAAGCGATTTTTGTCGCCGATACCTCTGTGAACGAAGTCCCAAGTTCCGAACAGCTTGCAGACATTGCAATTCAAGCCTCTTCACATGTCCAGGCCATGGGGTACGAACCACGGGTCGCTTTCCTGAGTTTCTCTAACTTTGGAAATCCTACTCGAGAAACAACCACCCGCATAAGGCGTGCTGTCTCCGTTTTGGATACCATGAATGTGAACTTCGAATACGAAGGTGAAATGCAAGCCAACCTGGCTTTGGATTTCGACCTTCAAAAAAGACTGTTCCCCTTCTCTCGTTTAACTGGTCCAGCTAATATTCTTATTATGCCTGCACTACATTCTGCCAACATAACCACCAAACTTATTCAAAAAGCAGGTGGCAGTACCGCGGTGATCGGTCCGATGTTGGTTGGCTTGGAAAAGCCGGTTCAAATCGTTCCAATGGGGGCAACGGTTACCGATCTTGTTACCATGGCTGCCCTTGGCGCATACGAATCAGCAACGAATGAAATGGAAAAACCATACCTTTAAGTTAAAGTTTGGGGTTTATTCATTACACTCTTGTTAAAATAACAATGGCTTCTGGATTTGCATATCCAGAAGCCATTGAAATAAAACAATCTTTATCTACGTCTTCAAACTGTCATGAAGGCAGGCTAACTATAGCGTAATTGGCTGCACTTTTTTAGCCGCTCCTTGCAAACATACTCGGGTCATTATGCCAGTTCGACAGGATAAATATAATCGACTGTTCACGTCGTCACTCATCCTTGCTTCTCCAAGCATTGCAGTGCTTTTTGCTTTGGTTATCTTCCATTTGGTACCTTGGCAAGCGGCTGTTGTCGCGGGCTTATCCATCCTTATTGGCACAGGATACATATTAAGTAGTCACTACAATCACGTAGAACGCCTCAAAGAATACATCACCGCGCTTAGGCAACTGAAGGGCAAGGACTCCCTCCCCGAAACGCCATCAGCGGTAGGAAGTTTCCTCTACCCCGAATTAAACATAACTCTTTCGCATATGGCACAAGAGCGCCAACAGTATCGACGCCAACTAGAGGCCGTAACTGAAGGCAATGAAGCCATTCTAAGGTCTCTACCCGACCCCTTGATTATGCTCGGTAGCAAACGAAAGATTATCCGCGGCAACCCCGCAGCAGAAGCAATATTTGAAGACACCCTTACTGATAAAGAACTCTCTACGGTACTTCGCAACCCCTCCATTTTAGCTACCATTGATGAAATCGAACACAGCACTAAGGATATCTCTCGCTTTGTTGACTTCAAAATCCATGGAAGAGTCGAACGATATCTGCAAGCGCGTATTGCACGGATGACTGAACAAACTTGGGACGGCACAAAAATAATTGTCAGTTTACACGACCTGACCTCCGCGAAAAGAGTAGAACAAATGCGGGGCGATTTTGTCGCCAATGTCAGCCACGAGTTAAAAACTCCTCTCGCAAGTCTGATGGGCTTCATTGAAACTTTGAAAGGTCCTGCCAAGGACGATCCAGAGGCACAACAACGCTTCTTGAAGATCATGCAGGACCAAGCCGAAAGAATGTCCCATATTGTTTCGGACCTATTAAGCCTTTCAAAAATCGAGCTCTTAGAACATACGCCACCGACAAGCGTTACCGATCTGAGTGAGTCCATCACGAATATTATCGAAGGTTTGCATACCCAAATCGAAAATAAAGAAATCACCATCAGGCGGGATATGGATAAAGTCATTCCCGTCTTGGGTGACGATGAAGCCCTGACCCAGGTTTTTCAAAATCTTCTCGAGAATGCCATCAAGTACGGCCACAATGGCACAACTGTTACGATCCGCTGTAAAACATATGGACCTGGAAGCCAAGGAATGCGACGGCTGGGCAGGCCCTCTGTCGCAATCTCTGTCATTGACCAAGGCGATGGCATTGCCCGCGAACACCTACCACGCCTGACAGAGCGGTTTTACCGGGTAGATCCTGCAAGATCTCGGCAACTCGGTGGTACTGGGTTGGGGCTTGCGATTGTTAAACACATCGTAAATCGGCATCGCGGCGTTCTGACCATTGATAGCGAAGTCGGTAGGGGCTCTACTTTTACTGTTTATTTGCCTCAGGCTGTCATTACAGAAAATGAACCTGCACAGCTCGGATCTCAAAAGTTAGATTTTTAATAATACCGGGGCGAAACTTGGGTTATTTAACAAAACCTTCAAATTACAATTTTTAACCCATATCTCTGCATCAATTAAAACATTAAGGCATATATTGTTTAAAATCAGCATGTTAGTTTTCATAAATATCCAACTTTTCTCAGTTTTACCTTTTTTCTGTGTAACCAAATTGTAACACCAGAGTCACAGAAATATCGTCGTTGGTGGATATGTTTGCCCTCGTCGAATGATCGACAACGCATGAAACACTCTCGGCAATGAGGAAAAATTTTGCCCCATGAGAGCCTGTAAACCCAGGGAATGCGAATTGAGATTTATAAACGCTATAAAGCGGAGATACGAACGTGATCAAAAAAGTTCTCACTGCGACAGCACTTGCTGGAATGATGATGGCAGTAGCTGGCGCTGCTCAAGCACGCGACCAGATCCGCATCGTCGGTTCATCAACGGTTTTCCCATTCTCTACAACAGTGGCTGAAACCTTCGGTAAAACAACTGGCTTCAAAACTCCAGTTGTAGAAAGCACCGGTTCCGGTGGTGGTATGAAGCTTTTCTGTGCTGGTGTTGGTGTTGAACACCCAGACATTACAAACGCTTCTCGCCGTATTAAGGCTTCAGAATATGAAAAATGCACCAAAAATGGTGTGTCTATCACCGAAGTTAAAATCGGTTTTGACGGAATCGTTCTCTCTAACTCTAAAAAGAGCGATCGCCTGACCCTTACCAAAAAACAAATCTTCCTCGCACTTGCTAAGCAGGTTCCTGTTGACGGTAAAATGGTTGATAATCCATATCAGAAATGGAGCGATATCGACAAAAGCCTTCCAAACAGCAAAATTGAAGTTCTTGGCCCTCCGCCAACATCTGGTACTCGTGATGCCTTCGTTGAGCTCGCCATGGAAGGTGGTGCAAAGAAATTCGAAAACCTAAAAGCGCTACGTAAAGCTGACAAAAAAGCTTTCAAAGTAATAGCACACACAATCCGTGAAGATGGTGCTTATGTTGAAGCTGGCGAGAATGACAACCTGATCATTCAGAAACTAGAAGCCAACCCACAGGCACTTGGTATCTTTGGTTTCAGCTTCCTTGACCAGAATGCAGACAAAATCCAGGGTTCTATCGTTGAAGGCGCTGAGCCAACATTCGAAAACATCGCTGCTGGTGACTATGGCGTATCACGCTCACTCTATTTCTACGTTAAGAAAGAGCACGTCGGTTCCGTACCTGGTATCGAAGAGTTCGTAAAAGCTTTCACAAGCGAAGATGCTTGGGGTGATGAGGGTTATCTGGCTGACAAAGGCCTTATCCCGCTACCTGCTGCTGATCGTGAGCAAACTAAAAATTCTGCTCGTGGCCTTCAGTCACTAAGCATGTAAGTTTAAGTAGTTACAGGAATACTGGCGGCTTGATTACAAGTCGCCAGTTTCTTGTTTTTTTGTTACACATAAAAATGGTTTCCCTCACGGGTTTAGAAACAAATGGAACAGTTGGCTCTTTTCTTCGCTTTGCTCTTCCTCACAGTACTGGGATTTATCCTGGGAAAAGGGCGAGCGGTAGCGCTATCTGGTCGGACAGATCAACCTCTGCACTCTAGATTACCTTATTATGGGCTATATACCGCCTTATGGTGCGGATTACCAAGCCTCATAGTTATGGCTGGGTGGATGATCTTTGAACCCCAGATTGTCGAAATGCTGATCGCATCTCAGGTAAAAGATATCTATGCCACAATTTATCCTGATAAACTCGCTCTTTATATCAATGACGTTGTAAATTTGGCATCTGGCGGCATTCTCAGCCGGGAACCAGATGAGGCCTTGCTTTCTGCAGCAGAAAGTTACTCTCTTTATCGACAGATTAGTTATTTTGCCATGGCCGTCGTTGCCATCGCTTTATCTCTTCTGACCCTTTTTTCCAGTTTAAAGAAAATCAATCCCGACCTCAGGGCGCGTAATCAGGTCGAGAAAGTCATCTCTATTATCATGATGATTTCCTCCCTTATTGCCATTTTAACAACGGTTGGCATTGTCCTGTCCTTAATTTTTGAAACTCTTCGTTTCTTTGACAAGGTACCCTTTCTTGACTTCCTCCTTGGCACTCATTGGAGCCCTCAAACGGCTCTGCGAAGTGATCAAGTCGGGGGTTCTGGTTCTTTTGGGGCCATACCACTTTTCGCAGGAACAATGCTCATCACCTTCATTTGTATGGTTGTGGCTATTCCTGTCGGCCTTCTCTCGGCGATTTACATGTCCGAGTATGCCAGCAAAAGATTCAGAGCTTTTGCAAAACCTGTTCTCGAGATTCTCGCGGGAATCCCGACGGTTGTTTATGGTTTCTTCGCCGCTCTGACCGTCGCGCCCTTTTTCCGGGAAAGCGGGACGCTGCTTGGATTGAGTGTTTCTTCTGAATCGGCTCTGGCTGCGGGTATGGTCATGGGGATTATGATTATCCCGTTTATCTCTTCTCTCTCTGATGATGTCATGAACTCAGTCCCCCAATCCTTGAGGGATGCTTCTTACGCCATGGGCGCCACCAAGTCAGAAACTATCACCAAAGTCATTATGCCCGCGGCTCTTCCCGGCATTGTCGGTGCCGTGCTCCTCGCCATGAGTAGAGCTATTGGGGAAACGATGATTGTGGTAATGGCCGCTGGCCTTGCTGCGAATTTGACAGCTAATCCACTAGAAGCCGTAACAACCGTTACGGTACAAATTGTAACCCTACTGGTCGGTGATCAGGAATTTGATTCAGCAAAGACGCTTGCCGCTTTTGCCCTTGGGTTACTGCTCTTCATTGTTACCCTTGCTATGAACGTTGTAGCCCTAAGAGTGGTCCGTAAATATCGTGAAAAATATGATTGATAACACGTCACATCTAAAAATCGATCCAGCTCTGCTGAAACGTCGTAACGCTGCTGAAAAACGATTCCGTTTTTATGGTCTTGCTGCCGTAATGACAGCTGTATTCGTTCTGTGTTTATTGCTGACATCCATCATATCCAAAGGTTACACAGCCTTTGAACAAACCTATATCTTAATTGATGTTCGTTTAACGGCTGACACCATAGACCCCAAAGGTACGAACAGGGTCGAAGATCTGGCTGCTGCCAGTTACAAAGGGCTATTGCGAAACGCCCTTAGAGAGCAGTTTCCAGGTGTAGAGGGAAGACGGGAAAAGCGATCTCTTTACGGTATCGTTGGTACCGCAGCGGACTTTGATGTCAGAGATGCCGTTTTGGATAACCCAAAACTGGTTGGTACAACCGCAACAATTGCTGTCAAAGCATCCGATGATGTCGATAGTTACATCAAGGGATATATCTCTCGCGATGTGCCCGAGTCCAACCGCAAAGTGGATGATCGTGAACTCGCTTGGCTCGATACGCTAGAGGCAGATGACCGTATTATCAAAAAGTTTAATGTGGACTTTTTCTCTAATGGTGATTCCCGCGAGCCCGAAGAAGCAGGTATTCTAGGGGCCGTTATCGGTTCCATTTATACTCTGGGCATTACATTGGTTTTGTGTTTTCCAATCGGTGTTCTAACGGCAATTTACCTGGAAGAATTCGCTCCGACCAATAAATGGACGGATATGATTGAGATTAACATCAACAATCTTGCTGCGGTTCCCTCTATCGTTTTTGGCCTATTAGGTCTTGCGATTTTCTTGAATTTTATGGGTCTGCCAAGATCTGCCCCTTTAGTAGGGGGCATGGTTCTCGCTTTAATGACTTTGCCAACAATCATAATTGCATCACGTGCTGCGCTTAAGGCTGTTCCTCCTTCAATCCGAGAAGCTGCCCTGGGAATAGGTGCATCACGAATGCAAACCGTTTTCCACCACGTATTGCCACTGGCAATGCCGGGAATTCTCACCGGAACAATTCTGGGCATGGCTCAGGCTTTGGGTGAAACCGCGCCTCTTTTGATGATCGGTATGGTGGCCTTTATCGCCGACATCCCGGGATCAATGACCGATGCCGCAACAGTACTTCCGGTCCAGATCTACCTTTGGGCTGACAGTCCGGAACGTGGATTTGTCGAAAAAACATCCGCAGCCATTATGGTGCTGCTGGCTTTTCTCGTCGTTATGAACGCAATCGCAGTTATATTGCGTAAGCGTTTTGAACGTCGTTGGTAAGTTTTAAGGAAAATAGGAATGTCCTACGCCATGGATATGCAAACTTTTAACACCCAGAATGAAACCGCTACCTCAGAGCCAAAGATTACGGCCCGTGACGTGAACGTTTTTTACGGCCCTAGTCAGGCGTTGAAATCCATCCAACTGGATATCAGTGCAAATGAAGTTACCTCCCTGATCGGGCCTTCTGGGTGTGGTAAATCTACTTTTCTCCGGTGCTTAAACCGTATGAATGACGTGATTGAAAATTGCGTTGTTGAGGGTCGTATCAGTCTGGATGGAGTAGATATTTACAACTCCGGCCTAGATCCGGTACTTCTTCGTGCCCGGGTGGGTATGGTATTTCAGAAACCAAATCCCTTCCCTAAATCGATCTATGACAACATTGCCTACGGCCCCAAATTACATGGAACAGTGAGCAATAAAGACGAGCTAGATGAGCGGGTAGAAAAAAGCCTCCGTCGCGCTGGCCTTTGGGAAGAAGTCAAAGATCGCCTCGACAAGCCGGGTACCGGTCTGTCTGGCGGTCAGCAGCAACGGCTTTGCATTGCTCGGGCTATTGCCATCAATCCAGAGGTCATCCTTATGGATGAGCCTTGTTCAGCTTTGGATCCGATAGCAACAGCGAAAATTGAAGAATTGATCGACGAACTTCGTGAAAGATTTACGATTGTCATCGTTACGCACTCAATGCAACAGGCGGCTCGTGTTTCACAAAAAACAGCATTCTTCCATTTGGGAGAACTGGTTGAAGTCGGCGAAACAGACAAACTCTTCACAAGTCCCCAAGACGACCGCACCCAAGGGTATATTACTGGACGTTTTGGTTAAGGAATATGGATATGCCAGATACACAAGAACATATCGTCAGCTCTTTTGATAAAGAACTCCGTACCATACACGAGATTATCATTCGTATGGGCGGCATGGCTGAAAACCAATTATCTGAGGCCGTTGACGCCCTTGTGCAACGCGATAGTGCAAAGGCAGAACTTGTCAGAGCAGAAGACGCTAAAATTGATGCGCTTGAAGAAGAGTTGGAGTCTGCTGTCGTTCAATTAATCGCTCTTCGCCAACCCGTTGCAAATGACCTCCGAGCGGTTATTTCAGCCTTGAAGATCTCATCTGATCTCGAACGCATTGGTGATTACGCTAAAAATATCGCAAAACGTAGTATCGCGATCAATCAAATGCCGCCGCAAAAGTCGGTAACCAGTATTATGCGTATGTCACGCCTGGTTCAGGAAATTGTTAAGGACACCCTTGATGCCTTTTCGACCAGCGACAAGGACCGTGCAATTGATGTCTGGCACCGAGACGAAGAAGTCGATGAAATGTACACTTCTTTGTTCCGTGAGCTCCTCACTTACATGATGGAAGATCCGCGAAACATCAGCGCCTGTACCCACATGCTGTTTATTGCAAAAAACATCGAACGCATGGGTGACCATGCGACCAACATTGCCGAAACAATTTACTACCTATCGACAGGCGAACGCCTGGAAGGCAAACGCCCGAAAGGGGATAGAACCTCCTTTCAGGTACTCGCCCCCGATAGTGATGATGGCGAAATAGAGATATAATGTAATGGAAAAAAAGGACCTTTCCATGAAGCCCCTAGCTTTGATCATTGAAGATGAAATCGCACTGACAACCTTGCTCCGGTACAATCTGGAAAAAGAAGGTTTTCGTGTTAACGAAGCCCATGATGGCGAAGAAGCACTGCTCCGTGCAAAAGAAGAAGCCCCGGACCTAATCCTACTTGATTGGATGCTTCCCCTGCTTTCAGGCATTGAAGTTTGTCGTCAGCTCCGCCGGTTGCCCGAAACCAAAGGCGTTCCAATCATCATGTTAACAGCACGTGGTGAGGAGACAGACAAAATCAGAGGCCTGGATTCTGGTGCAGATGACTATATGACCAAGCCTTTCTCCCCAGCAGAACTCGTCGCCCGTATTCGTGCGATTATGCGTCGGAGCAAACCGGAAACCGTAACTGAGTCGCTGTCATTTGAAGACATCAATATGGACCTTGCAGCCTACAAAGTATATCGCGGCGAACGCGAAGTACACCTCGGCCCAACCGAGTTCAAACTTCTCCGTCACCTGATGCAAAACCCGGGTCGCGTCTTTAGCCGGGAACAACTTTTGGATTCAGTCTGGGGTCACGATGTTTATGTCGAACCGCGTACCGTTGATGTCCACATCCGGCGTCTGCGCAAAGTCTTGAACGAAGGCCCAGAGCTTGATCTCATCCGTACGGTACGTTCGGCAGGCTATTCCCTGGATCGGGCTCAAGCTGCCTAATATTTTCGATGAAATCTGATCAATGAGATCAGATCATTATAGTGATACATTAGGGCTACGGATTTCCGTGGCCCTTTTGTTGTCCGTAATTGTTTAGTAGCCGCGCAATGCAAGACACTCTATACCTAATAGTTATCAAGGATTTGTGTCCAAATAACCCACAAGATAATTCAGAAATGACCCAGGAGTGACAACATGAAGTGCAAACTTTATCTACCCCTAGTCTCCATGGTCATTACACTTGTAATTTCCGGCTGTAGCACCCAACCTCAGCAACCACCTCAGCCTTCACAACCAAGTCCTCCTAGTCCTGAGGCAACACCTCTTTCTGAAAGTCCCGGCTTTCTCACCGATAATAAAATGGCCCAACTTGAAGCAAGGGAATATCCTTGGAGTTCACTTGGCCGTCTTAATGTGGCAGGGCGCCACTTTTGCAACGGTGTTATGGTTGGTAAAAACAATCTGCTAGCCCCAGCGTCATGTCTTTATGACTTGGTCGAAGGCAGATGGTTTCAGCCTAAGGAAATGGTATTTGTCGCAGGTTATCAAAGGGATGATTCGACAATCTTTTCAACCGCTGACAGTTATCAGATTGCGCGGGGATTTGTTCCTCAAAACAAGAGTCTGAAATCCCTGTTGAACAATTGGGCGCTAATCCGGCTTTCTCTTCCCCTGGGGGATCACACGGGTTGGGTCGGTGTAAGAAATTCCGTTACCACCCAAGATTTGACGATGATGGCCGGCTATCGTCGCGGTTGGGAACACGTACAAGCCCTTTTTCCATTATGTAACCAATCCGATGTTCAAAAAAACAAGTGCCCGCAACGAAGTGATGGCCCCTTGAACCGCTATATTATTGAAGAGAACGGTCTTTCCCTGGCACCAAATCACCCAATCTCTCCTCAAACCTTTGCTCTGTGGAACTTGCCTGCGTCTCCCCAGTCACCCCGTAAATTTCAATATGTCTCCCCGCTCCCCCAAAATAGCGTAACCCGCCTATTGGTCGACCTGGGCTATCTCGAGAGCCCCTCATCAGAGATAAAATCCTCAACACGCGCAGCACAATATGAACTTGGATTTGAGCAAACCGGACAGGCCAATATAAGCACGCTTTACTTACTACTGAGAGAATTAAATAGAGTCCGTAATGGTAGACCGGTCTCATAAGACTGAGGCTTTGCTGTCATTTCAGGAAGCTTGTAGGTTTATTAGGTGGTGTTTGGATGAGTTAAGGAAACTATGTATTTTTAAAAATACGAATTTGAATTAGGGCACAAGGACTAAATACTTCAGTTTTTCATTTTATTACAGAAAAATATGCTTATATACTTAAGGAAGATGTACCGTAATTTTGGTTTAGTTTGGTCAGAATTATTGACTTTTCACCTGTTTTAAGGGTATACTTGACCTCGAAAACACCATTTTAGCTAAACTTAATTAGGAGATTTAAAATGCGTGGACCTAGAGACGAAGTTCTAATTAATAGTTAGCTTTTGAATTTTTTATACATTTTTTTAAATAATAGTTAAACTCCCTCCAGTGAAAAATTGGAGGGCGTTTTTCTATTAGTACCAAGTATATTTTTTATTATACCATTTTCGTAACTTATATTGAAATTTAAATAGTTTATAGCACAGCCTATGCTTCATATAGCACAATTTTAGCTTCTTATCTCCGTTGATATTAAGGTTCTCTAAGTGTAATACTAGCTCTTCACTTGCCTCTTGAAGCTTTTCATTACTATCGAGCAAAAAATCTAAAATTTGTTTTTTTCGAGTTTGATCTAAACTTTTATACTCTACGGATGAAATTGCGATTATATAGGCTGTAGACGCTTGATCAGCTTTTTTTAATTTCGTTATATACCGTATGGTCTCATTGGGAATTAAGTAAAGCTCATCTATGGCCTTTCTGAAAAGGTGATCTGGACTAGGATGGCTTGCAAGGAATGGACAATAATCCGGATCATTATCAATTTTTTGTTTTACGTTGTCATAATTACTGTTCTTGAGATGTTTTCTAACACCCTTACAGGCTTCAAACGTTTCTACGTAAATTGCACGTAATGTGTTTTTGGTTTTCTTATTCTCTCTCCACAAGTAAGCGCCCATCGCTCCTAGTGCGATAAGAGCGGTAACAGCAACACCAGCAAGTTTTATTACATCATCACTTTCCATTACCCCCCCTAAAATCCACTACTTATGATTGTTGTTGTTAAATAACATTAATTCATTAGCAGGTTACTATCTACTAAGTTTTTTTTATCTGGTAGATAATAACTGAAGGTTTGAGTTTGCTTAAATGCCTATACGCTTTCAGAGGCAGGATAGAATGGTAAATTAAGCATCACGCTCCTGAAATAAGTGGAGATATCACAGGAGCATAACGTCTGGAGACTTTAGCAGATGAAAATATAGACACTGCAGGCCTATAACCTCATTGGATTTTTGACTCACAAGCCTGTTCAGCGACAATAACCTTGGCCGGTTGCGACAACCACCTTGGCCGGTGGATCTGATCATTAAAAAGGGCGTGCCCGTTTGATAATCAGATCCACCGGCCAAGGCTTAATTTGGTGTTAGTTACAAGCTGCTGTGAGTTGATAAATTAGGAACCTCTAGATGTAATTGGAGGAACCTGTTTGCCGTATAAATTTATCACAGATGAACAACTGAGACTTTACATGACAGATAGAAAAACTCATGGTCAACGAACCGCCGCTGCCCGCGCAGGGTTTAGCGAACGCACGGCCCGCCGATTTGACGTTGATGCGACTTTACCGTCACAACGCAATATAAAGCGAGGGCGAACAGTTTCTGATCCGCTTGAAGATATCTGGGATAAGGACATCCTTCCCATTTTGGATAAAGACAACTCGGTCAAACCCATTACTTTGTTGCGCCACATACAGAGCCTCTATCCGCTCCGTTTTCCCGATGACCGTGTCAAGCGCACGTTAGAGCGCCGAGTTCGGGGATGGCGGGCTCTGAATGGCCCTGAAAAGGATATCATTTTCAGGCAAACACCTGAGCCGGGTTACATGGGCCAATCAGATTTCACGGATGCAGCCGACTTAAGTATTACCATTGCAGGAGATCCTTTGGTGCATCGGCTCTATCATTTTGTTCTGGTATATAGCCGATGGGAACATGTTGGGGTCGTACTTGGCGGTGAGAGTTTTACAGCCCTTGCGGAGAACTTACAAAATGCGCTTTGGTCCTTGGGGGGCGCTCCTGAAAACCACCGGACCGACAGCCTGTCTGCGGCCTTTCGGAATTTGAGCGTTGAGGAAAAGGAGGACATTACCAAACGTTATTCTGCTTTTGTTGAGCACTACGGTATGGAGGCCAGTCGAAATAACAGAGGGGAATCACACGAGAACGGTGCCATTGAATCTCACCACGGTCACCTTAAGACTGCGATAAAGCAGGCCCTGATTTTGCGTGGCAGTAATGACTTTGACACTTTGGATGAGTATCGGCGATTTTTGGACGAGCTGATTGCTAGACGGAACAAACATCGTGACCAAGATATCCAAACAGAGTTGAAATCTCTCAAGGCGTTACCTCCTCGGCGAACAACAGATTACACTGAAGTCGTGTCGAGAGTTACCAAAACAAGTGGTTTTTTAGTTAAGCAGGTTTTTTATAGCGCCCCTTCTCGCCTAATTGGTCAACGCTTGCGTGTCCATATTTACGATAACCGGATAGAAGCCTATCTAGGCAGCACTCATGTCGTCAGCCATTCTCGTGAGCGGGGGCACGGCAAAGGCCCCCGCATTCATGTTATCAATTATCATCACGTCATTCATGCTCTCAAACGTAAACCTCAGGCACTCGCCAATTCTATTTATCGTGACAGTATTTTTCCAAGAACCGAGTACTCCCTGGCCTGGACATTGTTTCAGAAAAAGTTGTCCCGCAGAGATGCGTGTCGTCAGATGGTTGGGATACTTTTCCTTGCGCACGAAGAGGCTTGTGAGGCCGAAGTCGCGCACCTGATTTCGAGAGAAATCAATGCAGGAAGGCTACCTTGCGCAAAAAAACTTAAGCTGAATATCACAAAAAAGAACACGGATTTACCTCCTGATATTCCCGTGGTTCAACCTTCATTATCAGTCTTTGATACTCTGTTGGAGGATCGGGCATGACAAACATTGAAGTGGATCAGCACAAGCTGCCTCTTATGCTAACTGACTTACGATTACCCAGCTTTCACAAACACTGGCAAGATATCGCAATCCAATCCGACAAGGAGGGCTGGTCAGCAGCCAGGTTCCTTGCCGTTTTGGCCGAATATGAATTGGCCGAAAGGGACACGCGACGCATTCAACGCCATCTCAACGCATCAAACCTGCTGGGCGGAAAAACTCTGGCCACTTTTAACTTCAAGCGGCTGCCTAACGTGAAAAAGGCGCAGGTCGAAGCCTTGTCTGCCGGTGACTGGATTGACGCAAGAGCAAATCTGATTGCCATTGGAAATTCAGGGGGAGGAAAAACTCATCTCCTATGCGCCGTAGGTTATGCTCTTATAGAGGCTGGATACCGTGTGCTCTATACGCAAACCAGTGATCTGGTGCAAAAACTCCAGGCTGCCAGACGTGAACTTATGCTCGAAAACGCCCTCGCAAAACTCGATAAATTTGATCTCATCATTCTCGATGATATTACCTATGCACAAAGGGATATATCTGAAACATCCGTGCTCTTTGAATTGATCGCCAGACGATATGAGTACCGAAGTATTGCAATTGCTGCCAATCAACCTTTTAGCGGATGGGACAATATTTTTCAAGATAAGGCCATGACCGTTGCAGCAATCGATCGTCTTGTTCACCACTCAACCATTCTTGAGATGAATATCGACAGCTACAGACAATGGGAAGCCGCCCAAAATCTCAAAAAAATGTTGCGGAAAACCACAAACAAAAAGGTGAAAAATATGCCTGAAGCATCGTAAATAAACGTCAGATCACAGCCGCATCAAAAGCGGCCAAGGTGGTTGACGCAACCGGACAAAGTGGTTGACGCTCTACACAAGCCTATAGAACGGTAAAAATCCACTCAGCTATCGGTCATCAAAGGGTAAGTAGCCATCAGAAAGGACCGATTCTTGTCAATTTTGAGAGTTCAATATTGTGGCACTTCTCCGCTTTGTTGAGTAGATTTAGGATTTCAAATAGAGCATAGATTGATTATCTGGAATGGATGATTGTCTAATTTTGAGTTTGAAGTATTCGGTATCCTTGATGCCTCTGGCTCGCTTACGGATCATTCCTATACTGACATTACCAGCCTCTATCCTGGCGCTTGTGAGCTTGTGTTTGGCGTAGTTGCAGATGCCCACACAATGTTTCCGTAGGGATTTCGCGAACTTTTTTAGATAGAGCATCTGTGACTGATCTGCTATCAGGCACCAACGTTCCAGTTGCTCCGCCATCGCCTCAAATGAAGCGGCACTCCACAGCAGCTGAAGCTGTTCTTTCAAGACGTAAAGTGCATTCAGGTTGCTATTGCTCTCCAGCAACCTTTGCAGCTTGTCACTTTGTTTTTCACTCAACTTATCCGCATTTTTGAGCAACAGATAATGTGTCCCTTTCATCAACTCTTTACCACTTGGATCGGCCTTTCTGAACTCAAGTCGACGCTGATTATGGATAGCTTTGCTGTAGTTTTTCATGACGTGGAAACGGTCAAATACTATGTCGGCCAACGGCAAGGACTCTCTGACAGCCTTTTGGTAGGCAGGCCCCATATCCATCGCTACGGCCTTTATTTTGCAGGCTGTATCTGGTTGCAGTTGTTTCAAAAACCTTGAAAAAACCTCGGCAGTTCGGCCTGCTTCAACCCAGATCAGATGACCGCCAACCATATCGTAGACCACCGTCATGTAGTCATGACCTTTCGCCCGGGCAACTTCATCTACACCAATATATTCCAAGCCAGTTAGCTCTGCAGGATCAAGCGTAGGGAGAGTTTCAATAAGGTATGCCCTGTCGATATTCTTGACCGTTTCCCATCGTATATCCAAATGTCTGGAAACCGCTTGAATAGACATATGCCGACATAATCCACTGATCAGTCGGCAAAATCGGTGAGTGAAACGGCACCCTTTATCAACAAAATCACACCCCTCAATGCGGCGTTCGCCCTTGTTAATATAAACCTGCGCCAGCTCAATCTCGACCACACAAGGATACCCAAAAAGGGGGATGTCGTTTACTTGTCGGCGGACATGCTGGTTGATGCTTCCCTTCTGGCCTGTAGCAGGGTCTATAGCCCTCCTACGCGCGTCTCGGCTGCAGTGAATGACAATCTTAACACCGCCGTCATCCAGTTTAATTTCATTTACACGTTGCCCTTTGAGGCCTAAAATATGCTGCGAGATGTTGATTGTCATATACCTGCTCTATGTAAAGTTATCAGAAACCATACATATCAACAGGTTACTTGGCGGTCGGCATCTTTTTCTACTCAACAAAGCGGAGAAGAGCCAATATTGTGACGTTAATCCTGGCCCCTATGGAGGGGCTCGTCGATGCTCAGATCCGCGAAATACTCACCGCCATAGGTGGGATTGATCGCTGTGTGACAGAGTTTATCCGGGTTAACGACCAAGTCCTGCCGCCAAAGATCTTTTATCGTTTCGCACCAGAGCTTCACAATAAGTGTCGCACCGCATCGGGCACTCCAGTCGCGATACAGCTTCTCGGCAGCAACCCATCTGTTTTGGCTGAAACGGCCCACCTTGCGGTTCAACTCGGCGCACCTGCAATTGATTTGAATTTTGGCTGCCCGTCGAAAACCGTCAACAGAAATAAGGGTGGATCTGTCCTCCTCAAAGAGCCGGAGCTTATTCACACCATTATAAAGGCCGTTAGAAGCGCCGTCCCTTCACACATCCCAGTAACGGCTAAGATGCGGTTGGGGTACGAAGACAAGTCTTTGGCTTTGGATAATGCCTGGGCGATACAGGATGCTGGCGCGACTGAGGTTTGTGTTCACGCCAGAACCAAAGTTGAAGGTTATAAACCTCCTGCTCACTGGGAATGGATTGCGCGTATCAGGGAAGCCGTGAAGATCAATGTCGTCGCCAATGGTGATATTGGCTCTCTAGAGGATTATCTCCGCTGCAGATCCATCAGTGGCTGCGATGACGTTATGATCGGGCGCGGTCTGATGGCTTTTCCAGATCTTGCATCAATCATTGCCAACCATCAAAGCGGCAAAGCAATAAACCCCATGACCTGGGAACGCTTGCTTCCGGTTATTCAGACGTTTTACCAAGAAACCAGCAAACAGCTGCCTCCCAAACACGGCCCGGGCCGCCTAAAACAGTGGCTTAAGTTTCTGAGGAATCAATACCCTGAAGCCCAAACCCTGTTTGATACCATCAGAGGCATAAAAGAACCGCAAGACATCGCCGATATTCTGGAGCCCCAGGCTTTGAAAAAAGCAGGCTAGAAGTCCTGGTCTATCAATGGCCGCCAGCCTGAAGCCAGGATCTTTGCCCCAGCAGCTTTCATCAGTTTATTTCGAAGGAAGATAAGGGTCCGGGCTTTAAGTCGGGCTAAACCCATACGTTTTAAGGATTGATGCTGTACCCATTGTGCTCTTTCTATCCTGCGTGTTTGATAAGCTGCCAATGCCTTTTCAATAGAGGACTTGGCATCTAGCTCTTCCGCAAGGACCAGGGCATCTTCCATGGCCATACTTGCTCCCTGAGCCATGGTCGGCAGCGTACCATGCGCCGCATCCCCGACAAGAACACAGGCCCCCTTCACCCACTCCGGAACCAGCATCTGCTGAAGCTGACCCGGCAGAACAGGTCCGTCCTGTTCCAACCTTTTGAGTATATGGGGAACTGCACCGCCAAATTCAGCAAACTCCCGTCGGATCACATCATTATTGACCGCTTCATTATTAAGGGAAGCATACTTGCCGTTAGGATCTGTAATCGAGGCAAAAACATAAGCTCTGCCAGAGCTTATCGGCATCAGAAGAAGAATCTTCCCCCGTCCCAGCATAAAGTGGGGCTCTGATAGGCCTTCGATTTCTGTTATCCAGCGCCAGCAGGTAATTCCGGCAGATTGGGGCTGTAGCTCAGACCCAAAGAGCATCCCACGTGTAGCTGAATTGATCCCATCTGCGGCAATGACGAGGTCATATTCGACGGTTTTACCGTCAGAGAACTCAACTTTAGAAAGAGAATCCGGTGAGCCCTCCTCTTGAGAAAGAGTTTTTATTTCTATACCGAAACGAACAGGAACATTACCTGCTTTTTCGACCAGTATTTTGTGAAAGGTATCACGTGAAATCGCCTGAAAGGCAGGCCAAGAACCATCGGAGAGATCTAAGCTAAAAAGCTTGCTATCCTTCTGATCGCAATAGCGAATTTCAGGAAAGGCAAAGGATTGGCTTTCCACGTCCGTCCGGATACCAAGCCGTTCCATCGGAACAACAGCGTTCCCCGGTAAATGCAGTCCAGCCCCACCAGAACGCCAGCTCGAAGCTTTCTCAATGATCTCGGCTTCTATGCCCTTCTGCTTAAGAGCTATAGCTGTAGAAAGTCCCGCGATACCACCGCCAACAATAAGAACCTGCACTTATTCACCAGCCTCTACTAATGATTTCTTTTTCTGCCGATACTGATAGTTCATCAGGAAAAGCACTAATAAAATGGCAGGAACACCCATCAGTGACGAGTAGGTGAAAAATGATACATACCCATAAGAATCAACAATTAAGCCTGAAAAACCAGCAAGAATTTTACCCGGTAAGGACATGAAAGAGCTAAACAACGCGTACTGCGTGGCCGCGAAAGAAGAGCTGGTTAAACTAGAAAGGTACGCAATAAGAACTGTTCCGGCAAAACCAGCAGTAAAATTATCTAGTGTTATCGTAACCACAAAAACGGGCATGCTGTTACCTGATATAGCCAGGTACGCAAATACAAGGTTAGTGGATGCAACAAGAATTGCGCCAAGCAATAGCATTCTCATGATACCAAACCTCATGACCATGGTACCGCCAACCACAGTACCAACGACAATCATCACAGCACCAAAAATCTTGGTTACATTGGCAATGTCACCAAGAGAGAACCCCAAATCGATGTAAAGGGGAATTGCCATAACACCCATGACAATATCGCTAATCCGATAGAGGCCAATCAGGACAAGAATTACAATCGCAATCCAACCTAGACGCCCTGAAAATTCTGAGAAGGGACGAATAACAGCCTTAAAAAACCACTCTGAAACCTGTCGGCTCTTACCATCAAGGTGAGAGAAACGTTCACTTACCTCTTTTTCCCATTCGAATTTGTTACTCTCTGCTTGAGGGTCATTTACTCTTTTTGGTTCCCGTATGATAAATACGGTAATAATCCCAACTGACATACAAGCAGCCATTACCTGATAAGTTAGAGACCAAGTAAAGTTTTCAGCAATGTGAAATGCACCAGCTCCAGCAACGATAACAGCTAAACGATATCCAAGCTGATATGTCGCTGCCATGGCACCTTGGTACTCACGATCCATGGCTTCTATTCGATAGGCATCAAGACTTATGTCCTGTGTTGCTGAAAAGAACGCGACCATAAACGTAAAAACGGATAATAAGAATAAGCTCTCAGCAGGGCTGGTTGATGACATACCCACTAAACCGCAGATTACTCCCACCTGAGCTAGTAACATCCACGAACGGCGTTTACCCAACTTATTTAATAATGGCAGTTGGATATGATCAACTATTGGCGCCCATAAGACCTTTATCGAATACGTTATACTTATCCATGCAAAGAAACCAATTTCAGTGCGCTCAACCCCGACGTCACGCAGCCAACCGCTGAGCGTACTAAACACGAGTAGAAATGGGAGGCCTGCTGAGAACCCAAGGAACAACATGCCAATAACCCGTGGTTTAAGATAAACCTCTACGGATTCTCTCCAGCTGTGTTTGCGTTTAACAACCTGCTCAGTCATAAATTCACGGTCCTTGAAGTACCCAGATATTAGATCTCTATTACGATAGATATAGAGCAGGCTAAAGTAATTAACAATTCAGACAATTATAAGTCACAGAGCATTAATCTATCTCTGTTGGTTTCTGAGCCAAGATTATTATTTTGCCTATTACGATCGAAGTCTCAGTGTTAAAGTTTTTACCAAGAAGTAAATAATCAAAAATACAAACAGGATTAAGCTCTCATGTCAGAAAATTCCAAAAAAATTGTCACCAAATATCCAACACCGCTAAGGGGCGAACTTACTTCTGACATGAAGCAGTTCTTTGATGACAACGGGGTTCTGGTTCTAGAGAATTTTGTGGCACTTCTCCGCTTTGTTGAGTAGATTTAGGATTTCAAATAGAGCATAGATTGATTATCTGGAATGGATGATTGTCTAATTTTGAGTTTGAAGTATTCGGTATCCTTGATGCCTCTGGCTCGCTTACGGATCATTCCTATACTGACATTACCAGCCTCTATCCTGGCGCTTGTGAGCTTGTGTTTGGCGTAGTTGCAGATGCCCACACAATGTTTCCGTAGGGATTTCGCGAACTTTTTTAGATAGAGCATCTGTGACTGATCTGCTATCAGGCACCAACGTTCCAGTTGCTCCGCCATCGCCTCAAATGAAGCGGCACTCCACAGCAGCTGAAGCTGTTCTTTCAAGACGTAAAGTGCATTCAGGTTGCTATTGCTCTCCAGCAACCTTTGCAGCTTGTCACTTTGTTTTTCACTCAACTTATCCGCATTTTTGAGCAACAGATAATGTGTCCCTTTCATCAACTCTTTACCACTTGGATCGGCCTTTCTGAACTCAAGTCGACGCTGATTATGGATAGCTTTGCTGTAGTTTTTCATGACGTGGAAACGGTCAAATACTATGTCGGCCAACGGCAAGGACTCTCTGACAGCCTTTTGGTAGGCAGGCCCCATATCCATCGCTACGGCCTTTATTTTGCAGGCTGTATCTGGTTGCAGTTGTTTCAAAAACCTTGAAAAAACCTCGGCAGTTCGGCCTGCTTCAACCCAGATCAGATGACCGCCAACCATATCGTAGACCACCGTCATGTAGTCATGACCTTTCGCCCGGGCAACTTCATCTACACCAATATATTCCAAGCCAGTTAGCTCTGCAGGATCAAGCGTAGGGAGAGTTTCAATAAGGTATGCCCTGTCGATATTCTTGACCGTTTCCCATCGTATATCCAAATGTCTGGAAACCGCTTGAATAGACATATGCCGACATAATCCACTGATCAGTCGGCAAAATCGGTGAGTGAAACGGCACCCTTTATCAACAAAATCACACCCCTCAATGCGGCGTTCGCCCTTGTTAATATAAACCTGCGCCAGCTCAATCTCGACCACACAAGGATACCCAAAAAGGGGGATGTCGTTTACTTGTCGGCGGACATGCTGGTTGATGCTTCCCTTCTGGCCTGTAGCAGGGTCTATAGCCCTCCTACGCGCGTCTCGGCTGCAGTGAATGACAATCTTAACACCGCCGTCATCCAGTTTAATTTCATTTACACGTTGCCCTTTGAGGCCTAAAATATGCTGCGAGATGTTGATTGTCATATACCTGCTCTATGTAAAGTTATCAGAAACCATACATATCAACAGGTTACTTGGCGGTCGGCATCTTTTTCTACTCAACAAAGCGGAGAAGAGCCAGAAAATATGACCCGTTCTATTAATGAAGATAATGCTCAGGAATTTAAAACAGAGCACTGGCCCACTGATATAAAATACAAATCAGAGGAAAGGGCGCTTCATATTTCATTTGATAATGGTGAAAATTTTGTTCTTCCTGCTGAGTATCTTCGTGTTGAGAGCCCATCTGCAGAAGTTCAAGGACACCACCCAAGCCAGAAGAAAGTGCTTTCGGGAAGACGTATGGTTGGCATCATGGGCATTGACCCCGTGGGAAATTACGCTGTTAAAATAACCTTCGACGATCTACACGATACCGGCATATTCTCATGGCAGTACCTTTATAAATTAGCTACCGAACGCGATGTTTTGTGGCAAAAATATTTGGCTGAACTTGAGTCTCGCGGCTTATCTCGCGATCCCTGATATTTTTAGGGGATACTCTTAAGCAACCTATTGAGCTGCCAACAACAGGGTTGCTGCTATTTTTTTTGCACGTATCGCCGCTTCTAAATCCCCACTGACCTGGGCAGTAACAATTGCCCCCTCTTTCAACAAGAGCAACTGTGAAGCCAGTTCTTCTGGCTCTTTAAAACCTGCTTCCTCCACGACTTTGCTATATTTCGCTAACAAAGATATTTTATGCCTTGATGCAACTTTGTGGGCTTCTTGCTCTAATCCAGAATACTCGGCCGCAGCGTTAATAAACATGCAGCCAGAGAATTTTTGCTCCGGAAAAGCCTCTCCCTTGAACCAGAGATCCAAGGCATCAAAAAGTCCCAGCAGCTGATCTCGCGCATTAGTATACTGAGCAATATAGTTAAATATCCACTCGCAAAAATTTTCATCGCGCCTCTCCAATGACGCAATAATCAAATCTTCTTTTGAAGGAAAATGCTTATAGAACGTCATCCGGGCAACGCCAGCGTCCGAAATTATCTGATCAACCCCAGTGGCGTGAAAACCCTGTCGGTAAAAGAGCTGCAAGGCAGTTTCGATCAATTGTTCTCGTTTTTTCGAACGGCGCACAACCTTACCTTTTCCTCTAAGCATTTAACCCCGTAATTGGAAATTACTCATTGGTAATCAACTCTATATTCCAATTTGGATATTCTAGTTTGGTGCTTTTATGACGATGACGGAAGGTTTGTTATTCAATTTTGCTAAAATTGTATCCCAATCCGCGCAGGTATATTGTTTGGAATTTAGCTTACATGCACCCACCGAGCTTATGCTTGAATAGGCCTGTATCATAGCTTCGTCAGTCACAGGCTTCGCACCTATTTCAAACTCAGGAACTCTGAATACACGCTGAATAAGGTAGGCTGCACTCTGACCGATTAGGGCCCTAAAGAGTGATACCTCACCACTGTTGCGAGTTAAATCACGGGTACAGTTAATCAACCGAAAACCTGTCAAAAAACCGTTAACCTGATCCTTCAACAAAGGAGTAGCGCCGCTAACTTCACAATTTTGTTTGTATATATCGGCCAGGCCATCGAGGAAAATGCTCACGTCACCCTCTGCCCATCCAGGAAAGACCTGTACAGTGATCATATCCGTCCAGTTCTCAACAGTTTGTCCCGGAGGAAGCCATTCAGCTGAGGTCTGTTGTGCTTCGGTCGCCCGCGGCAATGCCTGCCAGCCATCTGGAATAGCAGCCATAAAAAACTCACCATTCCCACCTTGCCCCACGGCATGATCACCAGCTGCACTTGCGGCTGAAATAGTAACAATTAATATCGTTACAGCAGCAATCACACCCTGAAACCAAGCCCGACACGACCTTACCAACTGCATTGACATCTCTCTAAAACAAAACAATTTCGGCTCTTCTCCGCTTTGTTGAGTAGAAAAAGATGCCGACCGCCAAGTAACCTGTTGATATGTATGGTTTCTGATAACTTTACATAGAGCAGGTATATGACAATCAACATCTCGCAGCATATTTTAGGCCTCAAAGGGCAACGTGTAAATGAAATTAAACTGGATGACGGCGGTGTTAAGATTGTCATTCACTGCAGCCGAGACGCGCGTAGGAGGGCTATAGACCCTGCTACAGGCCAGAAGGGAAGCATCAACCAGCATGTCCGCCGACAAGTAAACGACATCCCCCTTTTTGGGTATCCTTGTGTGGTCGAGATTGAGCTGGCGCAGGTTTATATTAACAAGGGCGAACGCCGCATTGAGGGGTGTGATTTTGTTGATAAAGGGTGCCGTTTCACTCACCGATTTTGCCGACTGATCAGTGGATTATGTCGGCATATGTCTATTCAAGCGGTTTCCAGACATTTGGATATACGATGGGAAACGGTCAAGAATATCGACAGGGCATACCTTATTGAAACTCTCCCTACGCTTGATCCTGCAGAGCTAACTGGCTTGGAATATATTGGTGTAGATGAAGTTGCCCGGGCGAAAGGTCATGACTACATGACGGTGGTCTACGATATGGTTGGCGGTCATCTGATCTGGGTTGAAGCAGGCCGAACTGCCGAGGTTTTTTCAAGGTTTTTGAAACAACTGCAACCAGATACAGCCTGCAAAATAAAGGCCGTAGCGATGGATATGGGGCCTGCCTACCAAAAGGCTGTCAGAGAGTCCTTGCCGTTGGCCGACATAGTATTTGACCGTTTCCACGTCATGAAAAACTACAGCAAAGCTATCCATAATCAGCGTCGACTTGAGTTCAGAAAGGCCGATCCAAGTGGTAAAGAGTTGATGAAAGGGACACATTATCTGTTGCTCAAAAATGCGGATAAGTTGAGTGAAAAACAAAGTGACAAGCTGCAAAGGTTGCTGGAGAGCAATAGCAACCTGAATGCACTTTACGTCTTGAAAGAACAGCTTCAGCTGCTGTGGAGTGCCGCTTCATTTGAGGCGATGGCGGAGCAACTGGAACGTTGGTGCCTGATAGCAGATCAGTCACAGATGCTCTATCTAAAAAAGTTCGCGAAATCCCTACGGAAACATTGTGTGGGCATCTGCAACTACGCCAAACACAAGCTCACAAGCGCCAGGATAGAGGCTGGTAATGTCAGTATAGGAATGATCCGTAAGCGAGCCAGAGGCATCAAGGATACCGAATACTTCAAACTCAAAATTAGACAATCATCCATTCCAGATAATCAATCTATGCTCTATTTGAAATCCTAAATCTACTCAACAAAGCGGAGAAGTGCCAAAATTTTGACCAGCTGGGCTTTGTTCTCTGGCTTAAGCAAGCTTTCAACCGTGCCTGCAGGAAGTGCATCAAAAGCTGCGTTCACAGGTGCAAACACGGTAAAGGGCCCCTTGCTTTGCAAGGTTTCGACAAGGCCTGCTGCTTTCACTGCTGCAACAAGAGTAGTGTGGTCTTTGGAATTAACCGCGTTTTCAATGATATTTTTTGAGGCATACATCGCCGCACCACCAACTTGTGGGTTGGCCATTGCGGATGTGCTGGCAACAACTGCTGCGGTCAGGGCGAGTAGGCGAATTGATTTCAACATCTAAGTTCTCCACTGTTTTTTCTTCCCACCAAACGTGAGACAAGGGAAGTAACGGGAGAGCTAAAAGATAAGTTTAAAACTTTTTGATTTTTTTAAATTTTCTTCACAATACCGACGGCTATTACAGCTCCCGTCGGCAACCCTGTCGTAGATCCACCCTCGGGTTCAAGGCTGACAGCTAGGGTAACGCCCTCGACAAATTTTGCCTGTAAAGATGCCGTAACGCGAAGCGCTTTATCCCCAACCCCACCAACAAGGCCAAGCGATTTTGGCGGATTATCACCTGAAATAATCCAGAGTTCGTAATCTTTGTCGGTTGGTTTGTCAGCAGAGAGCGTGCTGATCCGCAGAGTTTGTGTGTCCGTTTCATAGAGCGCTACAAATTGCTCTGTTCTGTTATCCGAAGAAAGCGACGCAACCAATGTCTGTCCCGCGGGTTGATTTAATGTCCACAATGAAATGAGTACAATGGCGATCAACCCAAACACAGCCCCAGCGCTGATCAAACGCCAAAAAGCGAGACTGTTCCAGATAGAACGGCTATTTTCGGGTTCAGGCCGATCAAACAAGTGTTTATCCAGGGCGACCTTAACAGATGCGGGTGGTGTCTGGGCTTCGTAAGCTTCATTCAGATCAATCAACCTGGCTTCCCAGTCAGAAACCAGCCTTGCAAAGGCCGGATCATTTTCAATGCGCAAAGCCAGAGAGGAACGCGCAGCCCGATCAAGAACACCCAGGACGTATTCTGCCGCAAGGGCATCGTCCTCGTCTCTTCCAGAGCCCATTCCAGGGTCTATGTTGGCCTTATCACTCATTCACGCTTCTACTCGCTTAAACATTCTTTTAACTTCAGAAGGCTACGCCGCAGCCAGGTTCTTACGGTATTTAATGGAACTTTATACCTGTCAGAAAGTTCTTGATAGGAATAACCCTCCAGATAAGCACCTCGCACAGCACTTGATTTAACTTCCTCCAGCCGATCAAGGCACTCGTTAATCTTTCTCCGTTCGGATCCGGCGATAACGTTCGCTTCCGGTGTCGGCGCCTTATCTGCCAGTTCTGCGATCTCTTCCATATCGGCGCTTACTGTTTTTTTGGCCGTATTTCTGGCGCGTATCCGGTCGATGGCGTGGTTTCGCGTAATGGCGATGAGCCAAGACATCGGACTGGCTTCCGATTGACTGAACCGATCTGCCCGCTGCCAAATCTTTACGTAGACTTCCTGGAGCACATCTTCAGCTTCAACCCGGTCCTTTAAGAGACGAAGCGCAACCCCAAAAAGTTTCGCTGATGTATTTTGATACAACAGATCAAAAGCCTGCCGATCGCCAAGTGCGACCCGCGCCAAAAGACCAGAGATATCATTTGGAGTTGGCAAAAAGAGTTAAATGACCCCCGGCAAAGCCGGGGGCTTAAGCGGGTGAGCCCCTTAAAGGGGCAAATTGGGAACCGCTAAAGCGGTTATGGATTGAATATATCCATTTGGTCAAAGTACTTATCACGCTCTTCTTGCGTTCTGATATACTCCCTCACCATCTGTTCATCGAGCCCTACAGTTGAGACGAAATATCCACGGGCCCAAAAATTTTCACCCTTGAAATTCCGTGCTTTATTTTTGAATTTTCGAGCTATGGCAATCGCGCTTTTTCCTTTTAGGTATCCAACGACTTTTGAAACAGCATGTTTGGGCGGTATGCTGATACACATGTGAATGTGATCCGGCATCAAATGGCCCTCCTCAATCTTACTTTCGCGATGCCCGGCCAGTTCATGGAAAATTTCACCAAGATACTGACGTAGGTTGCCATAGATAACTTTTTGCCTGCGTTTAGGGATGAAAACCACGTGGTATTTACAATCCCATCTCGTATGTGCAAGGCTTTTGTAATCTCTCATCGGCTAATTCCTTTGTTATTTTGGTCAATAAACAAAGAAATGTAAGACCGTGGGAACGGTCAAACCATTGAGAGTCCCCCGGCATAGCCGGGGGTTTACCGGATTAAATTATCCTGTATTGGTTTACTTGGAGGATTTAACCATACGGTTGAATAAAATCATTCAAGACACAATCAATTTTTAAAAGCAAATTAGAGTCTGATTGTCTATGATTTTTCAGCAGATAACTGCCCCAGTGCTATTTCTATGATTTGGTCTTTCACCATATTATCCGGGTCTCCAATTCCATAAATTGATAGCCCTTGATCCACGGTCAAAAGATACTCTGACATTGCTTTGGTGTTGGTCTTTTTTGTCAATTCTCCAACCTCAACAGCCGCATCCAGGTTGGTTTTGAAAAGTACTTTAGCTTCTTCTGTGAATTTTTTCACCAAAGTGAAAGCCCTATCGGACACAACGTGTTTTTCGGACAACGTATTTATGATGAAGCAACCATGATAGTCCGGGCTGTAATTTAAGGCATGAAAATAGGATTTTATATTTTGCATTCCCGAGGGTTGCTTGCCCAACAGATCTCGATAGCTGTCACGGGCACCGCTCAGATAACGCAGCAATGCTTCCTCAAACAATCCCTCCTTGCCACCAAATTCCTTATAAAGGCTGAATCGGTTTAACCCTGTGACTTCGACCAAAGAGCTCAGATGCGCCCCTTCAAAACCAACTCGCCAAAACAGCTCCATCGCCCGTTCCAGCACATCATCTCGATCATATGTTTTATTGCGTCCCATCTCTTACTTATAATGCCATTTTTTTTTGCTGACAATTTTTTTCACGTATCGTTCTGAAATTTTACTTGCGAAGTAATTCCGTCCCAAATATAAAACACCCATCGTTCTGTTATGCGTAATCAACACGCCTCAACGCTATTTGTTGAAACGAAGCCAGCACCGTAAACCCACATCAGAAAAAGAGATAATCATGAAAAATCATTTGATCGGCCTTATTCTTGGTCTCGTCATCGGAGTAATCGACTGCGGATTATTTGCCGCTTCTGGTATGCCCCTCACTCCCCCAGTCATTATATCTGCGCTCGTTTTTTGGACTGCTGTTGGTTGGGTAATTCATTCGGTTACAATACCTCTCCCCTCCATACTAAAAGGCTTAGTCGTCAGCTTATTTCTAAACACTCCCTGGATAATCGAGTTTGTCTTTGTTCAAGAATTATCGGATATGTTAATTCCCATGTTAAGCGTTGCGACAATATTTGGCGTATTGCTCGGTCTCACCTCTGGGATTATTAACAAAAAGAGTGATCGGGGTGTGGAAGCACCTATTTAGAATAGACAAAATATAGAGGCTGAACTGCAATGCGCGTCCTATTGAAGGAAATATTATCTGCCTTCCCTGGCATTGATATCACAAAAGAACAGCAAGGTATTTCAGTCTCAGGCCAAGGAGATTTGCCTTCATGGTTTGAAGCTACAGACTTGGCTTCAGCATCCATTGCATCAGCAGGACTGATGCTTTCAAGGTTTGCAGAACCGTTTTCCACTCAAACTCAGATGAAAGATGAGCTGATTCAGGTTGATCGACGTCTAGCATCTTTTTGGTTTGGCATGACCCTGCGGCCCACGGGTTGGGAACTGCCTCCGGCTTGGGATCCCATTGCCGGGGACTACAGAACAAAAGAAGGCTGGATCCGCCTTCACACCAATGCTCCTCTGCACCGCATCGCCGCTCTTTCCGTTCTCGGTCAGCATAATGACCGTGCGGCTTTGGAACCCATTGTTGCTAAGTGGGAAGCGAATGATTTGGAAGCTGCAATCGTCAATGCGAACGGCTGTGCGGCAACAATGCGAGACCTCGCATCTTGGGCTAGGCATCCACAGGGATTAGCGGTTTCGCAAGAACCTCTCATCATTTGGAAAGATCACGGTGAGGCAGAGCGGCAGCCCCACAATATAGACCCCAAGCGCCCCCTGTCCGGCATTAAAATACTCGATCTGACACGTGTTCTCGCTGGCCCTGTCGCCGGACGGTTTCTGGCTGCTTACGGCGCAGACGTTCTTCGTATTGATCCACCCGTTTGGGAAGAAGCAGGGATCATTCCGGAAGTAACCCTTGGCAAACGTTGCGCAGGCCTCAATCTAAAAGAAACTGAGGATCGTCTCATCTTTGAAACCCTGCTCGCCGATGCCGACGTCCTGCTCCATGGCTACCGCCCCGAGGCTTTGATTAATCTTGGGTATGATCGCAAAACTCTACGTAAAATAAACCCGGGCATTGTTGATGTATCCTTAAATGCCTATGGCTGGTCCGGACCCTGGTCCAATCGACGGGGGTTTGACAGCTTGGTGCAAATGAGCTCCGGCATTGCAGAATATGGTATGCACAAATCTAACGCAGACAAACCAGTTCCCCTCCCGGTTCAAGCCCTGGATCATGCAGCAGGTTATTTGTTGGCCAGCGCCGTACTCCATGCCCTAAAAGAAAACCAAACCTCAGGCAAAGTATTCTCTGCCCAACTGTCTCTGGCTCGCGTGGCGCACCTTCTCTCTCAAACCAAGCGCTCGACACTCAGTGAGGGATTGTCAGCTGAGACACGCACAGACATTGCCTCCAAAATAGAGGAAACCTCATGGGGTCCGGCGCTGCGTGTAAAATTCCCTCTGACCATAAAAGGGGTACCTTCGGCCTGGGATTACCCAGCCTCGACCCTTAGGTCATCTCCGCCGATTTGGATGGGATAGGATAATAACTTTAGGCTGCAGAGAGCTTTATATCTCTCAAATCATGACGACTTTCTCTGCAACAACCTGACGCTTTCGCCACTGGTTAACGACGAGCCAACCGAAGACACTAAGGCCTATGATAAAAAGCCCCGTATTCAAATTGACGGGTAAGACTTGTCGCATCATGCAGTACCCAAGAAGTGCAGCTGCAGATGTAAATGCCATCAATCGCTCTGTTATAGTCAACTTACTTAACACCACCCCATAAAGCGCGGCGGTCAAAGAAATAATTGCAATAACAATGGCAATCAATGAAGTGGCGGCATCAAACCATGTTTCTGAACGCAGAGTTAGAACGGGATTAAAGACGATGAGAAATGGGATAATAAATCCCGCGGTCGACAGTTTAAAAGCCTTAATAGAAGTTGAGAAATAATTTGCCCCAGAAATTCCAGCCGCGGCCAGCGCTCCTAAAGCGACCGGCGGCGTAACCGCTGATACAATGGCGTAATAGAAACAGAAGAAGTGCGCTGCCATAGGCGGAACGCCCAGCTTAATTAAAGTAGGCACCGCAACGATGGCAACCAGACTGTAGGCTGCGACAGGAGGAACGCCACACCCCAAAATTAGGGCGACAAACATGGTGAGTATCAACCCAATCACCATGGAACCTGCACTCAGCATCTCCACCAATCCAGCGATCTTAGCGCCCAGTCCAGTGGTGATTAGAGTTTGGGAAATAAGGCCGACAACACAGAGAGATATTCCGATTTGAGCCCCAACCACTGCACCATCTGATATGGTCTTCCAAACTTCTGACCAAGATGGTCTTCCCCCAGCACGAAGGGGACTCAGGATAAGAGCAGTTGCAATACCCCAGAAAGCCGCTTTACTGGGGCCATATCGCATCAACAGTAGAGCGGTAATGACGCCAACTGGGATCAAAAATAACGGTAGGCCGCGTAAAATAATGCCATAATCTGGCTTTTCTTTGGGCGCTTTAATACCTTCCGCCACCGAAACGAACTGAACCCCAATGATTACTGCGACATAAAACAGGATCGCAGGTAATAATCCGGCAAGCATAATATCCGCATAAGGGACACCGACAAAAAAGGCCATCAAGAATGCAGCAGCCCCCATAACAGGTGGCATTAACTGTCCGCCCGTAGAAGCGGTCGCTTCAATGGCCCCTGCCAACGCTGGTGAATAACCTGCACGTTTCATATAGGGGATGGTAAAGGCCCCTGTAATCGCGACATTGGCAACTGTTGCCCCGGTCAACATCCCGATCAATGAACTAGAAACCACTGCGGTTTGACCTGGGCCACCTTCCAATCGCCTTCCAGCAACTTTGCCAAGCTCGTATAAAAAGTCATTGATACGCAGAATGTTCATGATCGAACCAAAGACTACAAACAAGAAAATTTGGTTGGCTGAAATCCCTAAAAAAGTGCCGTAAACACCTGAAAGCCCAATCGAAAGATAAGAGATTACATAGTCGAAAGAGAATTCCTGGTGATGCAATGGCCCCGGTAGCAGATGGCCAAAAAAGAAATAGGCAACAAAGACCATTGCCACGATCGGCAGTGTCCAGCCCCATGCTAACCGAGTGCCTTCTATTGAGACAACAATCAAGGCGACACCAATCATCACATCGAGCGGCTCTGGAAAGCCTACCACTTCTTCCAGATGCTCAAGGTTAATGGCCACATAAGCTGTGAGCCCCAAGCCAACCACAAGTAACAGCAATTGAACCAGACGGGGCCAAAGGGTGTTCCGTTTACTGGCGAACCCGAGAAAAGTTAAAGAGAAAACCAGAGCCAAATGAATATTTTGATGTTCCAGACTACCCATTCTAAAAAGATAGATACTGGCCAGGTGATAGCCGACCATTGCCACCCCTAACAATAAAAAGGCTTTGTTGAGGATCTGCCCTAGCCGGTCGGATTGAACATCAGTCATGGCTCTGTTTCCTGAAAATACTTGAACTAAGTAGGATAAACGCTCTGACCTTTTCGTCAGTCAAAGCGTTTCAAAATGAACAACCGGTAGAAATTATGGAATGAGGCCAGCTTCTTGGTAAGCCCGCAAAGCTCCTGGGTGAATATCTTCAGCTTTCCAACCGTGAGCCAGTGAGCCTTTGGACATCAATTTCCCCAGAGCATGATATTCCTTAAATCCTTCGACCTGGTCGATGATCAACTTGGTCACCTCATAGGCCGATTGTTCATCCATTTCGGGATAGGCCACCCAGGCAATAGCATCAAAGAAGACTTCCGTCGGTTTATCCATTCCAGCGACAGCACCAGCTGGAACAGTAAGCGTTTTGATTGAAATGCCATTATCGATTACTTTTTGAACTGCTTCCTGCCCCCACGGAATGTGATAGAGGGTCTTGCCGGAGCCCACCAACTCTACGGTCTGCGGGCTTGGCGAAAAGGTTCCGGATATTGGATCCGCGTAACCTCCAATAATTGCAGCATCCACGGATCCATCAAGTAAAGCTTGGGCGGCCTGTTTTGTTCCAAGACGTTCAACGTTGATTTTACCTTTTAGGCCCCACCCCGTGTTGATTATCTGTTCGGGTTCAACTGTCCAAAGAATTTGGGGAGGCCTTCCAAGGGCAATGGTTTTTCCAATTAAATCCTGTGCTGTTCGGATTTCAGGGTCAAAAGTTGCAAGCCAGACAGAGCCCAAATTGTAGTTAGAAATTAGCTTTGCACTTGGGTATTTCTTCTTGAAAGGCTTAATACCCTCCGTCGTCAGATAATTGATACCCGTGGTAAAAGACATCATTGTCAGCTTTTTCAGGTCGGCCTCTTTATCCATCTTGCGGGCATTAAAAACCAATCCAGGAGTTTCTGAGGAACTTATCTCGACCGTTTTTGAATATTTTTTTGATAGCTGCTCAAGAGCATTCCCAAGCACATAGGACCCTGTTCCAAATGGACCGGTAATAAGATTTACTTTTGTCGCTTCAGCTGCACTAGCCGGCACGGCCGACAGCAAGCTCCATGAACATACAGCGGCGATCATGGTTACATATTTAAACTTCATCAGATTTCCTTCCTGTTGTCTGGCTTGTAGGGTGTTAAATCACCCCTTTTTCTTTGAGTTCTTCTAAACGTTCTTGTGTCATTCCCAGTAAACCACGAAAGACATCATCATTGTGTTGCCCCATAGTCGGCCCCGTAGAGCGGACATGTCCTGGTTCCAACTTCATTCTGGGATAAACTCCCTGCATCGCGACCTCGCCAAGTTCAGCATCCGGCACCCGAACAACAGCTTCCCGGGCTTTCATTTGGGGAGAGTTAATCACGTCTTGAATAGGGTTAACCTTGCTGACAGGGACATCACCCTCTTGCAAAATACACAGAGCGTCTTGCAAGGTATGCAGAGAGAACCATTCGGAAATAATTTCATCCAGTTCAGGCGCATTCTTCACTCGGTCAGGATTAGATGCGAAATTAGGATTATCAATCAAATCCGAGCGCCCAATAGCGTGGGCACAACGCTCAAATACCCGTTGGGTCGATGCGCTCAATGATACCCAATGATCATCTTGGCTTCTGTATATGTTACTTGGCCCTGCGTACTTGCTTCCGTTACCAAATCGTTCTCGTGATTCGCCCAACTGATCTTGTTCGATCACGGAAAATTCCAACAATCTAAACATCGATTCAACGAGGGAAACATCGACTTCTTCAATTCCTTCGCGTGCTCCTTTTGCACGCTGCAAACACCCGATCAATATACCAAAGGCCCCAAAAACCCCTGCCACAGCGTCAGAAATGGGATAGCCCAAATGCATGGGAGGGCCATCTGTTGGCCCGCACAGATAGGTAAAGCCTGAAAATGCCTCAGCAACACGAGCGAATCCCGGTTCGCCTGACATGGGTCCGGTCTGGCCAAAGCCGCTTACCCTGAGAACAATAAGCTCAGCATTGATTTCCTCGAGAACTTCAGAAGAAAACCCATACTTCGCCAGTGTGCCAGGGCGAAAATTTTCCACTAAGACATCAGCCCAGACCATTAATTCCTGAAACAATTCCCTACCTTCGGGGGTTCTGATATCAAGCGTGATACCTTTTTTATTTCTATTGGTAACTTTCCACCACAGAGGCGCTCCATCTTTATGGGGCGGGAGATGCCGTAAGCTATCACCAACGTGCGGCAACTCGACCTTGATAACTTCAGCCCCAAAATCACCAAGAAGAGCCGAGGCAAAAGGACCTGCGATAATCGTTGAAAGATCAACCACTTTGAGATCACTGAGTGGCATTGACATATCTCCTCCCCCTGACTTTATTTCGTGCTGCTTTTAAGTTCCCCAGAAATTGTCCCTGCCGTTTCCTGTACGACACGGATACAATTGGTAAGGTGCGTTCCTGTTGCCCGGGTTTTTGGCATTATAATGCTGAGGGAGGCGATGATATTTCCCTCACCATCATAAATAGGTGCGGCTGTCGCGGCTGCTCCGCTGATCCGTTCACCATGAGAAATCGCATAACCGTCTTTACAAATGCTGGTTAACTTGGTCGTTAACGGTTCGATTGAAGTAACCGAATTATCTGATGTGGGAACCAGGCCAGTCTCACTCACCAATTTATTCAATTCAGTTTCAGACATCTTTGCAATAAGGCACTGCCCAGCTGCACCGTTATAGACCGGTCCCCGAGAGGCAACCTCCAACACATAACGTACAGGTTGAGGACTTGGCATTGCGTGAACAACAACTTGGTCCCATTGCTCCCTTACAGACAAACAAATCGTTTCTCTCGTCTGCAACCGCGCTTTTTCCATAAATGCATGGGCGGTATCACGGAGACCATCCCCATCCAGTAACTTGCGTCCAAGAGCAATTAGCCCGTAAGAAACGCGGTAGCGAGATGCCTCTTTATCAAAAGCAAGAACGCCTTCAGTAACCAAAGTTGTCGCTAATCGGAAAACGGTAACCTTATTGAGATCCATCAGTTTTGTGAGCTCTGCCAAAGAAAGTGTTCTGTCCCCACCTGAAAAGCATCTCAGGACGGCCATCGCACGAGAAACCGTTTGTAAAGTTGATCCGCCAGTTGTATTTTCGCTCTTGCTCATCGTTTCACTATATGTAATGATGTTTTAATATAAGAAATGCTATCATTCCAATCTCACGAGAGTCAACAATTAACCGCGTACCGGTTGAATCCATAAGCATGGCCAGATCAGAATTTTGTGAATTACAGCTTTCCTCGTTTACTCTGATTATTTCAACTCTATTATGGCGCGCATAACTATGACGCAAAGAACGTCACAAAAAGAGTACGTGAGGAAAGAGTATGGCCGTCGACAAGGAACTATATGAGTTCCATTTTGGCTCGTTAGCTGGCTGGGAAGATTTTGATGAAAAGCTGGACCAGCCGATTGAAGACTGTTGCGTTATGGCCATGGATTTTTGCTCCTATAGCGCTTTTGTCCGAGAAACCAGCGACATCTCCCTCGCACATAAAATGCTCAGCTCTTTCTGCGATGGCTCAAGGGACATCTTAATTGAAAGCGGTGCCTTGGTTGACCGGGTACAAGGCGATGGCCTGCTTGCGGTCTGGGGAGTCCACGAGAAGGTTGATGCAGCAAAAGTACTTCAGGTTGCTGCAAATATTCATCTACTCGCAAAGAAAACGGCGCAAACTTGGCAAGACAGCATTGATCGCGTCATAGAAACTCAGGGGGCGAGAATTGGCCTTTCCTATGGGCCTGTTACTCTTCTTTCTTTGCCAACAGCGTATCCAGGGTTCAGTCTTCTAAGCGAGATCGTCAATCTGGCTGCCCGGCTAGAAGCACGTGCCGACCCTGGAACCGTTTTCATGACCAATCGCTTTGAAAACCTGTTACCTCTTGAGTATCAAAAAGCTTGCGAGGATCTTTCTGATGAAGATGGGCAACGTGGTTTAAAGTTAAAAAACGTTGGACGTGTCCAAGCTTTCAAGTGGGCCCCCGAAGACAGTTAACCCACGGAACCAAAATGGAGTATCAAATGTTAAAGCCATTTTTTATAACAATCTGTTTTGGGTCTCTGTTTTTAACGAATTTTCAAACCCAAGCCAAAGAACCGACAGAATACCTACAAACCCCCAGTTGTCGGGATGGCGAAAACTTTGCTCTCCATATCCACGGCGGCGTTACTTACCACAATCGACCCGAGCGAGATGAAACCCGAAAAGCCTATATCCACGATTTATTAGTCAGGGGTAAAGCCGCATTGGAACAAGGTGTTTCGGCCCTTGACGTCATCACCTTTACCTTGGCTTCCATGGAAAATTCTGGTGAATTCAATGCTGGCAGAGGATCAATACCAAACCAGGCCGGGTACCGTGAGATGGACGCTTCTGTAATGACCGGACATAACCTCGAAGCCGGTGCGGTAGCATCTGTCCATGATGTACAAAATCCCATTCAAGCGGCACGCTTCATCATGGAAGAAACCCAAAATGTCTTCTTTGTTGGATCTTCCGCCGATCAGTTTCTCAAAGGCAAATTAGCAAAAGCTGATTTTCCAACATCTCCCCCCTCGTATGCCTCAGTTGAAGATCTTTCCATAAAGTCACCACCACACGGCACAATCGGTGCCGTTGCTCTGGATTTATGCGGACACCTTGCGGCAGGAACATCAACAGGAGGATTTGGGTCAAAAATCCCGGGGCGCGTTGGTGACAGTCCCGTAATTGGGGCAGGTACATACGCAAATCAAGATGTGGGTGTGTCTGCAAGCGGTCACGGAGAATACTTCATCCGCTATGCAATCGCTTATGACCTCAGTGCGAAAATTCGTTATCGAGGTGACAATCTAAACCAAGCTGCACAGGGCGTCATACAGGATCTATCAAATGCCGGTGGCACTGGCGGTGTGATTACCGTAGACAAGGACGGATCTATTGCTTCTGCATTCAATACAAAGGGTTTTATCCGCGGTTATATCGGTTCCAGATACCCAGAACCGATCACAGCTTCAGTTGAAAATTAACCCCTTAGTCAGCAAATTCCAACGCACTGTGGTTATAAAGCTCTAACAAAAACTCAAGATATGCAGGCTCTGAAAATAGATCTGGATAGGTTTTTGAATTTACAACTTCTTCCTTCATGAATTTTTGCATGAGAGGAAAGAGGCGTTCATCCAAGGTAAAGCTTTGGCTATCAAATCCGAGGCAAAATCCGCCCGAGCTAGAAGTCGTAATCGCAAACTTCACATACTCTGGTTTCACCAGGCTAGCCCCTTCTTGAAGCTCGCCTTCAAACTCATCGTCATAAAGCATTTCTTCACGTTCAGAATAGCTTCCAAAATCTTCATGCGATGATTCAGTAAAGAACTCGACCAACCACTGAGTAAAATTATCTGAATTGAGATGAGCTTCAAAGGTTCCACGAATATCGCGTACCGCACCTGTACTCAATGCAAAACCTGAACTATCGGTACTAAGACCTGCCCCGACATAACGCTGATCCAGATCTTCAAACTCAGAGAGATACTGTGAATAACCACTAAATAAGTCCGAGACCTTTGGCCCAAGGAACCCAACGGAAAATGTTAATGCACTTTCAAGAGTAACGCCCTCATGAGCAAACTTTGGCGGCACATAGAGGACATCACCGCAAGTTAGATCAACTTCATCACCTTCAAAGTCTTTGTCGAGAACCTTGAGGTCTATTCCCTTAATATAAACCTCTTGCTCGATAGCACCTCGCCCAACTTTCCACCGGCGCTTGCCCTCTCCTTGGGTCAAGAACACATGATAGCTATCGATATGAGGGCCGACAGAGCCCCCTGTGGCAGAGAAGCTGACCATAATATCATCCATCAACCATCTTGGAGCAAAGTTAAAATGCCGCAGCAAGGTCGCTGTATCAGGATGAAACTGCTCAACATTCTGAATTAGCAAGCTCCAGTCCCGATCACCGATGGTTTCGTAATCTTCTTCGCTAAAAGGTCCAAAGCGACAGGTCCAATCTTGCTGATCTCCGGCCGTTTTCACGATCCGGGATTGAGGCGCGTCTTCCATGGAAAGCCCAGCAAGTTCATCAGCTGATATGAGGCTACCCATATCAGCTTCGGATATAGCTCCACGAACGACAAATGGTCGACGATTCCAATAAATCCCATAAAAATCAGTGGGCGTTGGCATGCTATCAAGTATGGCGAGCTTATTGGACATCAGTCTATCCGTAGTAAAAGCAGTTAATGAGTTTGGACACGGTTATTACATTGAAATTGTCAGGATAAAAGACTTTCGCAATAAATAGATCGATGAATAGATCGATTCTGGCTCTTTATCTTCACAAAATTCAAGACTACACACACCTTAAACGAGAACATTGTATATGAATACGCCCGCATTCATCACAATCAAGACTCCACTAAAAGTAGAAATTAAAATAATTTGATATTAATGCCAAGTATTTTACTCAGTTATTTTTTCTTCCAAATACAACATGTTAGTAGAAATTTTATCCAATCTCATGACTCCAAACCCCAACCATAGACTGCCATGTTAATCTTTCAATAATGCTATGGTTGCATAATTTTCAACTAGTTTTGGTGCTCGTACTCCCCCAACGCCACTGAATGGAGATGGTCATGTTAAAGCTGAGCCATTTTAAAATAGCTTATAGGTTGCCTGTATTTGTTGTGTTGATGGCAACAATGGTTGCAATCAGCCTCGGTACACTAAATTATTCACAAACCAGTTCTCTTGTTAGGCAAGAACTCGAAAAAGAGCTGGGAGCTACTTTAGAAAGCAGATCAGCAACGCTTAAATCCTATCTAAGTTCGATTGAGCAAGACCTAAAGACAGTGGCGACAAACCCCAATACTCTAACCGCCTTAAGATCTTACGAAAAAGGTTGGGCCGAACTGGGTGGCAATCAGCTATCAACACTGCACCAGCTCTATATCACAGATAATCCAAATCCTTTGGGCGAAAAAGAAAAGCTAGATGCTGCTTCTGACGGTTCGACCTACAGTCAGGCACATGCAACCTACCACCCATGGTTCAGGCAGTTCCTTAATGAACGGGGTTACTACGATATCTTCCTATTCAACTTGGAGGGAGATCTCGTATACACAGTTTTCAAAGAATTGGATTACGCAACAAACCTAGATACAGGAAAATATAATGCCACAGATCTTGGAAACGCCTATAGGGCCGCGACCACAGATCAACATACAGGCAATCTACATTTCTTTGATTTCAAGCCTTATGCACCCAGCAACGACCTTCCTGCGAGTTTCATTTCGACACTCATTACCGATGAGCAAGGTAAAGCCGCAGGCGTTCTTGTTTTTCAAATGCCAATTGATCGCTTGAATGCCATTCTTCAGGTGTATGATGGTATGGGCGAATTCGGAGAAACATACCTTGTTGGATCCGATAATTTGATGCGGAGCAATTCCCGCTTTTCCAACGAGACAACCATTCTTAGTCAAAATGTTCAAACCGATCCCGTAAATCAGGCCCTTAAAAACAAAACCGGCGTCCTAGAAGCCGAAAGTTATGCTGGTCACGCCTCTCTCGCAGCCTACAAACCTTTTGAATTCAATGGCACAAGATGGGCAATGGTCGCAGAAATATCTCAACATGAGTTTATCGAACCACTTCATGACATGCGCTTACAAATGGTTCTGGCAACTCTGGCGCTCGTGGTTGGCATTGTCATTGTCAGCTTATTGATGTCCAAAAGTATCACCCGACCAATTGGCGGTATAACTCTCGCTCTCAAAAAATTATCCGAAGGACAACTTGATACAGATATTGTCGGACTAGACCGAAAAGACGAAGTTGGCGATATGGCCCAGGCTGCACAAATCTTCAAAGAAAACATCGCTGAAAATGCAAGGTTGGTTGAAGATCGAGCGATCGAAGAAAAGCGAGCCGCAGACCGACAACTCAAACAATCTCTCGAAATGGCTGACCTTCTCGAAGAAAAAGTAATGGCAATCGTCTTAACTGTCGAAAGCTCTACAAACGATCTTCATCAAGCGCTTAATAGCCTCAATGATGGGGCACATCAAACAACATCATTGAGCGATTCTGCTCAAAGCACATCCGATGAAATGACTGGAAAAATGCAAACGATTGCTTCAGCTACGGAAGAACTCGCAGCATCAATTAAAGAAATTTCCAGCCAGGTTTCACACTCATCATCAGTTGCAACGCACGCCGTTGCGGAAGCCAAAAAATCAACGGAACAAGTTTCAGGACTTTCCGTGGCAGCGGATCAAATTGGTGAAATCATTGGTTTGATTGAGAACATTGCCGAACAAACCAATTTACTCGCTCTTAACGCCACAATAGAAGCCGCAAGAGCTGGCGATGCAGGCAAGGGTTTTGCTGTTGTTGCCAGTGAAGTTAAGGCACTTGCTAATCAAACTTCGCAAGCAACTGAACAAATAACCGCTCAGGTTAGCTCTATGCGAACTGCGACCGAAAAAGCGACAGAGGCCATCACAACAATTGCAGAAACAATTGAATCTGTGGAACAGGTCACCGAAACTATTTCCGCGTCGGTAGAACAGCAAGATGAAGCGACCCGAGAGATTGCACAAAATGTTCAAAATGCAGCTGTGGATTCAACTTCTGTCACCAATGATATAAGCACGATCAGTCAATCCGCGAAAACGGCTGGAACATCAACAGAGGATTCTTTCTATACGGCGAAAATCCTCAAAGAAAGTTCCCAGTCCTTAAAAGAAGAGGTAAACAAATACCTGATTCACCTAAGAGGATCCTCTTCTTCAACTGAAGAAAAAATAACAACGGATAAAAATATTTATCCTCATAACTCCAGTATTATTCTTCGCTACGATAACACCGAAGCAACTTACCAAATCAATGAGCTATCTCACAGAGGTGGCTCCATTGGAACAGGTAAAGATCTCGGCCTAACTGCCGGTAAAAAAATTGAGGTTGAACTGCCAAATATTGGGGTGTTTAAATCTCAAATAATTCGAACAAATCCCAATGAAGTGACAATCCAGTTCACTGGTAGCGATTCAAATACAAAAGACCTATTGCATGAAGCGCTAGATCAATCATCAAGCGGATCTTCTGAGAACCTATCAGAGGTTGCCTAACAATCTTTTATCAAAAACAACAAACATTCCCGGCTGATGCCGGGAATGTTTGTTGTTTTAGTTAGAACATTAGTTCCGAACACTATACTTTTCAGGCCAAATCTTAATTCGCTCAATTCCCTACCCACCCTCTGGCAAGAAAAGCGTAAATGTTGATC
The DNA here is from genome assembly GCF_965205715.1 of Kiloniella sp. Lineage (GTDB taxonomy): Bacteria > Pseudomonadota > Alphaproteobacteria > Kiloniellales > Kiloniellaceae > Kiloniella. Next base: position 126,134 of record NZ_CBDBHW010000013.1, read on the forward strand.
CTTTGCCCTTTGTGCTATCAACAAGTATCCCCCCTCCTTGTTTATCTGCGAACTCTTTACAGGCACTTCTCCGCTTTGTTGAGTAGATTTAGGATTTCAAATAGAGCATAGATTGATTATCTGGAATGGATGATTGTCTAATTTTGAGTTTGAAGTATTCGGTATCCTTGATGCCTCTGGCTCGCTTACGGATCATTCCTATACTGACATTACCAGCCTCTATCCTGGCGCTTGTGAGCTTGTGTTTGGCGTAGTTGCAGATGCCCACACAATGTTTCCGTAGGGATTTCGCGAACTTTTTTAGATAGAGCATCTGTGACTGATCTGCTATCAGGCACCAACGTTCCAGTTGCTCCGCCATCGCCTCAAATGAAGCGGCACTCCACAGCAGCTGAAGCTGTTCTTTCAAGACGTAAAGTGCATTCAGGTTGCTATTGCTCTCCAGCAACCTTTGCAGCTTGTCACTTTGTTTTTCACTCAACTTATCCGCATTTTTGAGCAACAGATAATGTGTCCCTTTCATCAACTCTTTACCACTTGGATCGGCCTTTCTGAACTCAAGTCGACGCTGATTATGGATAGCTTTGCTGTAGTTTTTCATGACGTGGAAACGGTCAAATACTATGTCGGCCAACGGCAAGGACTCTCTGACAGCCTTTTGGTAGGCAGGCCCCATATCCATCGCTACGGCCTTTATTTTGCAGGCTGTATCTGGTTGCAGTTGTTTCAAAAACCTTGAAAAAACCTCGGCAGTTCGGCCTGCTTCAACCCAGATCAGATGACCGCCAACCATATCGTAGACCACCGTCATGTAGTCATGACCTTTCGCCCGGGCAACTTCATCTACACCAATATATTCCAAGCCAGTTAGCTCTGCAGGATCAAGCGTAGGGAGAGTTTCAATAAGGTATGCCCTGTCGATATTCTTGACCGTTTCCCATCGTATATCCAAATGTCTGGAAACCGCTTGAATAGACATATGCCGACATAATCCACTGATCAGTCGGCAAAATCGGTGAGTGAAACGGCACCCTTTATCAACAAAATCACACCCCTCAATGCGGCGTTCGCCCTTGTTAATATAAACCTGCGCCAGCTCAATCTCGACCACACAAGGATACCCAAAAAGGGGGATGTCGTTTACTTGTCGGCGGACATGCTGGTTGATGCTTCCCTTCTGGCCTGTAGCAGGGTCTATAGCCCTCCTACGCGCGTCTCGGCTGCAGTGAATGACAATCTTAACACCGCCGTCATCCAGTTTAATTTCATTTACACGTTGCCCTTTGAGGCCTAAAATATGCTGCGAGATGTTGATTGTCATATACCTGCTCTATGTAAAGTTATCAGAAACCATACATATCAACAGGTTACTTGGCGGTCGGCATCTTTTTCTACTCAACAAAGCGGAGAAGAGCCAATTTTCCCTAATACGCTATCAATTTTATAAGTTAATCCATATGTTCATCTCAGCAATTTCAAAACGAATTTTTTCTGGTTTGTACTTGTGCCGCCCTTACTGCGTGCGATTGGCATACTGATTGGACTGATGAGGTGTATGAAGTTCATTCAATTGATGGTGTTGGAAACAGAACTCTTGCAAAAATTATTGAACCCGGAGCCACAATTGGTCGTGTAGGAGCTCAAGTCATTGCAATAGGCTTTAATGACAAATATCTAATCGCCAAAAGACTACATGAAGATAAGATTACCGTATCCTACTACATTGTAGATAAAACCAGAGACGGGATATATAAAAACGCTAGTGAGATTACTGAAGGGCCTTTCAACCAGGAAGCCTTTCAAAAGTTAAAGCAGGAAAGAAAACTGCCTGAATTCTCTGAACAATTTACACAATATTAGAACCGCACCACACACTGTATTTCCCTGTTATGTCCGTAAGGCATACCCGACACATTCGATTAGTTATTTTCTAAAGTAAATAAATTTGCTAGAAGCGCGCCAGAAACAGAATTGGCGGCTTATCCAAAAGGATCAAATCGCCCTATATTTTGATCGCTGCGAACATAATCGCGCGGTTTTAGCGAACGATCCGATCGGAATACCATGAAAGCCTACAATTTTTGTGACCACCGCAATATCAAAGCCGAGGTGCTCTCGGGACTGACCGTTGCTCTTGCTCTTGTCCCCGAAGCCGTTGCCTTTGCTTTCGTAGCTCAGGTTGATCCTCTGGTTGGTCTTTATGCTGCCTTTATCGTTGGCCTGATTACATCATTACTAGGTGGTCGCCCTGGTATGATTTCAGGTGCAACAGGTGCTCTGGCAGTTGTCATGGTATCTCTCGTCGTTCAACACGGTGTTCAATACCTCTTTGCAACAGTCGTCCTGATGGGGATCTTGCAAATACTGGCCGGGATCTTCCGCCTTGGTAAATTCATTCGTCTGGTTCCGTATCCAGTTATGCTTGGATTTGTGAACGGTCTTGCGATTGTTATCTTCCTCGCCCAACTTTCCCAGTTCACAGTTAATCCAACTGACCCGAACAGTGAATGGTTGAGCGGTTCCACACTCTACATCATGCTTGGTTTGGTCGCTTTGACTATGGCCATTAGTTTCCTTCTTCCACGGATTACAACCTTGGTACCTGCACCGCTTGCAGCCATCGTGGTCGTGTCAGCGGTGGTCATCGGATTTGGCTTGGATATCCCAACAGTTGGCAGCATGGCCTCAATTGGTGGTGGCCTACCCGAGTTCAGTATTCCAAGCGTGCCTTATAACCTGGAAACCCTCTACATTATCTTCCCATACGCCCTTATCCTGGCTGCAATTGGCCTGATTGAATCCCTGCTTACTCTGACATTGATTGATGAAATCACCGAAACCAAGGGTGGCACGTCTCAAGAGTGTATGGGGCAGGGCGTTGCAAACGTTGTTACCGGCTTCTTTGGTGGTATGGGTGGTTGTGCGATGATCGGTCAAAGCATGATCAACATCAAATCTGGAGGCAAAGCCCGTCTTTCTGGACTAACCGCCGCTGCATTTTTGTTGTTCTTTATCCTGTTTGCCTCTGACCTTATTGAACTAATTCCCTTGGCTGCACTTGTTGGTGTGATGTTTATGGTCGTGATCGGCACCTTTGAATGGTCCAGCTTCCGTATTCTACACCGCATCCCAAAATCAGATGCTTTTGTCCTCATTCTTGTTTCCGGCGTAACCGTATACAAGGATCTAGCCATTGCTGTTGTCGTCGGCGTTTTAGTCTCTTCACTTGTTTTTGTCTGGAATTCAGCCAAGCATATTTATGCTCGTGTTGGCACCTCAGACGACGGAAAAACAACCGTCTATGAAATCTCAGGACCACTTTTCTTTGGCTCCATCAGCTCCTTCCGTGATCTTTTCAATCCTGCGGACGATGCAGATGATGTTGTTGTCGATTTCAAAAACGCACGGGTATGGGATCATTCCGGCCTTGAAGCAATTGATGGTTTGGCTGAACGCTACACCCGTCGGGGTAAAACATTACACCTGCGCCATCTAAGCCCTGACTGTAGCCACCTTCTGGAAAAATCGGTCAGCATGGTCGAAGAAGACAAAGAAGGCGATCCTCATTACGGCGTTTTGGTCGACTATACCAAAATGTATCACGAAGATGATGAGATCGCAGAAAAGGCCGCACGCGTGTAAAGCAGCTGAATTTACTCAGTTATCGGTTATATAAAGGGAGCTTCGGCTCCCTTTTTTAATTCATCAAATAAAAAATCGTCGAACATCGTTGTGAAAGAGCTTAGGCTATAAGGACAGTCGAAACCGCTATAAGGTTTTCATACCTATGCAGGGTACGCACTTTAACAAAGAGAAATACGGCTCAATTACGCTATCCGTTACTTTGTTAACTCTTTTAATAATAACGATTTATTTGCAATCGATCATGACAGTAGAGCTATGGCCCTACGGTCTTATTGGACGATCTTTGTGCGTCGGGTTAGGTGTTATTCTATTTCTTAGGTTGATACCAAGGTTGATAGCGCCCAACCTTAAGGTTTCTCTCCTGATAATTTTTTGGGCTGGATTTATCACCCTTATTATCCACTTGGCTTTTATGGATCCTCCCCAAATTGTCCAATTCTTGACCGACCTCCAAGATGGCTTAGGACCTGAGTCTCTTCTCGTTTGTGCCTTGCTATATTTGCTCCTGCTTTCAGTCCCTTTCGTTCCCGGTATCGAAATTGGACTTCTTATTATGGCAGCCTTTGGCAAAGACGGCGTTATAAGCGTCTACTTCGCCACAATTGGAGGCCTCAGTCTGGCCTATTTTTTTGGTACTTCTTTTCCTCAATTATGGGAAAAGGCAGGGTTTATTAATTTTGATTCCTCTGCTTTCTCCAGAACAGATGAAGCACCTTTTTCCAATGATAAAGCCTCTATTCCGCTGGCCTTAAAGCTAATAAGATCAATATCCCCTTGGATAATAAGGTACCGATACCTCACCCTTGCCATTCTTATAAACCTACCTGGAAATGTCGTTTTTGGCGGTGGCGGGGGTATTTCATTTATCAGTGGAGCAAGCAGAAAATTTAAATGGTTCTGGTTTATGAGCACGCTTGTTCTGGCAACACTTCCGGTACCTCTCTTGGTATACTTTGGGTTTATGGAATTAGAGAAACTCATTGAATAGCAATTGATTCATCAATTATGAAATGACATGTTCTATATTTGTTCCAATTCGGAGAACGTTATGAGTGACCATGTTAAAAACCACACAGGTGGTTGTCTGTGTAAGAAAATTACTTACACAATCAGTTCCGATCTAAAAGGGGTCGTCGCTTGTCACTGCAAACAGTGCCGATTATGGTCAGGTCACGTATGGGCATCGACTGCCTGCCCAACTGATGCCCTTACCATTACCACTGGAAGCGAATACCTGAGCTGGTATGCTTCCTCCGATCACGCCCGGCGTGGTTTTTGTAAAAACTGTGGATCGTCGCTTTTCTGGTTACCGACTGAAAATGGAGACGAGGGCGACCACTATGCCATCGCTGCAGGATCCTTAAACGAACCGACCAAATTAGATACAGAACGCCATATTTTCTGTAAATTCAAAGGCGATTACTACACAATTGAAAGCGAAACACGCCAAGATGAAACTTACTAAATAAAAACCAGCCAATGTAATCGTAAAAGGCCGTGATTTTGAATTACCGCTTACTCCAACAATCTGACCGTTCCGCCATCCTTTCCATGGCAAAGGCTTACTATCAGGAATATGGTAACATTTATGGGCTTCCCAGAATAGAAATGGCGATCGATGCTTTACTCTCTGGCGAAGAATTTGCCAGACTATGGATAATTGAAGAATCAGAAACTGTTATCGGATATCTCTGCGTTACCTTTGGCTTTTCTCTTGAAACAGGGGGCCGAGAGTTTTTCATCGACGAAATCTATATAAAGCCAAAATACAGAAACAAGGGAGTAGGGAGCAAAGCTCTGGAGTTCGCCTGTGATCAGTCTATAACACTTGGGGCAAAGCGTATCGTTCTTGAGGTTGAAAAAACGAACTCTATGGCCAAAAGGTTATACAATAATCTTGGTTTCGAAGTACATGACCGTTACTTGATGTCCAAATTCCTTACTACTCAATAAAATGATCTTCAATGGCAATGCCTATAGTATCAAAAACGAAAATTCTCGTAAGCGCCTGCCTAATGGGACAACCTGTACGCTATGATGGGAAATATGCCTCCACTGGTCTAAAGCAGCTTGAACTATTGCAAAAGCAGGGACGTATTGTACTCCTTTGTCCAGAAACCGCTGCCGGTCTACCCATTCCCCGTCCTGCTGCAGAAATCAAAAAGGGTCGCGTGGTAACAAATGAAGACCAAGACATGACAGGGGCTTTTATCACAGGAGCCCAAAAAGCGCTCGATCTATGCTTAAGGAAAGGTATCAAAACAGCCATCCTCAAAGAAAACAGTCCCTCTTGCGGCAGCAAGTATATCTATGACGGGTCATTTTCTGGAACAAGAATAAGCGGAGAGGGTAAAGTCACAGAATTGTTAAGAGCCAATAATATCAAAGTATTTAGCGAGTACGAAATTGATATTGCTCTTAAAAGTATTTCCTAAATCACTACTTTTAACTAGGTAAAGTTAGGTCCATTTCTTGAATTTACATTGTATTTAGTATACATTTAGGCCTTCGTCCTTATAACTATGAGGAATGGGAGTCAACGTAAATGCTCAAATTTATCAAGGCCTTTGTCATTGATGACTCCGGTGCAACAGCCATAGAATATGCCTTAATTGCCGCCCTCGTTTCCATAGTTGCAATTGGCCCAATATCGACTTTAGGTGACTTACTTGTAACCATTTTTGGGACAATTGATTCAGGAGTCTCTATGGCTTCGGATGGCTCAATATAGGTAATAAATTTAAATTCCATAACTATGCCAATCGTTTTATAGATTTTTAAATACAGGCCCTCAATCCACTGAATCTATATCTCTTTATAATTTTCTTCTTTTACGTGTATGCATAACTGATACACTAGAGTTCTCTTTTTGTTCTCCAGGTAGTTATTTCTATGACCGTTCAAATAAATACCGTCTCTTTTCAAGGCATTGAAGTTCGAGATATTGAAGTTCAAGTTCAACTCTCGAATGGCTTGCCCGCCTTTAATATTGTCGGACTACCTGATAAAGCCGTTGCAGAGAGTCGTGAGCGGGTACGTGCAGCACTAACAGCTATCGGTCTCGCGCTCCCTCCCAAGAGAATAACCGTCAACCTGGCACCTGCAGATCTTCAGAAAGAAGGCAGCCATTTTGATCTCCCCATAGCAATGGGCATTCTCTCAGCAATGGAGATCATGCCAGTAAACGAATTGATGAATTATGTCGCTCTCGGTGAACTTGCCCTTGATGGCACGATCCGGGCCGTTAATGGCGTTCTACCAACCGCCCTTCAGGCCCATTCCACTGATAGAGGGATTATATGTCCTGCATGTCAGGGAGTGGAGGCAGCCTGGGTAAAGGAGCTTGATATTATTGCGCCGCCCAGTTTACTTGGCCTCGTCAATCATATCAACGGCAGACAAATCCTGTCATCGCCAAAACCCCTACTTAAAAATAATCCGGACGAACGAGCGAACTTTCCTGACCTTAAAGACGTCAAAGGTCAGGAGACCGCAAAGAGAGTTCTTGAAATAGCCGCAGCAGGATCACATCACCTCCTTTTCAATGGCCCTCCCGGCTCCGGAAAATCCATGCTGGCTTCAAGATTACCATCAATTCTTCCCAATCTTGAGCCAGAAGAAATTCTTGAAGTCAGCATGATCCATTCCTTGGCTGGTTTATTAAAAAACGGGCAATTACAGCACCTTCGCCCCTTTAGAGATCCACATCATTCTGCATCAGCACCTGCAATAGCAGGCGGCGGATCAAAGGCAAAACCAGGTGAAATATCACTGGCCCATCGCGGCGTTCTTTTTCTTGACGAACTTCCAGAATTTAACCGCAATGTATTAGAAACTCTAAGGCAACCCTTGGAAACTGGGCAAATATCAATAGCACGGGCAGAAGCGCATGTTACTTATCCTGCACGTGTGCAGATGGTTGCCGCTATGAATCCCTGTCGTTGTGGTGAAGTGGATCCCGTTACCCAAATATGTGCAAGAGGGCAACGGTGTAGCCTCCAGTATCAAGCGCGTATTTCAGCGCCATTATATGATCGTATTGATCTCTATTTAGATGTGCCTCCTGTCAGGGCAAAGGATCTGTCTCTCCCGTCACCTAAGGAAGGTAGTGCCGAAATAGCCGTAAGGGTCCAAGCAGCCAGAAACATCCAAACTAAACGCTTCTCTGCTTATCCAAAAGAAATTCGTCCCCACTCAAATGCTGAAGCCGAAGGAAAGATATTAGACGAAATTACTCAACTTGGAGATCAGGAACTCGGCTTAATGCAAAGAGCCGCTGACAAATTCCAACTATCAGCCAGAGCTTATCATCGTGTATTAAAAGTATCCCGCACAATCGCAGACTTAGAAGGAGTAGACGATATCGATGTTAAACATATTACCGAGGCTTTGCGTTATCGAAAAAGCAGGTCTTAATTACATCGTCGTAAATTCTAGCGTTGGATTGCGTTCATAATATAGCTTTTTATCGTCTCTTCGCCCAACGCTTTATGTGCTTCCAGACGATTAACTCCTCTTAAAAGAACATATCTATCCTTGCCCTTACGTACGCTTATTGGTCTCTCCTCAGCCTCTTCAATAATCTCTTCGGCAGCCAGATCAACCTTTGCGGCATCCAGCTCTTTCCGTCGATCAGTCGGTACATAAATATCTTCAATTTTTAAAATATGAACCTTAAGCAATAGATACTTTCCTTAACCCATAATTACTATTCCAACACTGTATCGATCCAACACGCCGTTTGGAACCATCGATTTTCTATTCTTAAAGTTTGAGTCCCCCTACTTTTTTAAAATCGTGGCAATCAGCGTAAAAACAAGAAACAGATTGAATATATCACCTTGATAAACAACTGTTTGGCTAATAAATGCCTGAAGCTTATTTTTTAAGAAATACGACTTATGGTTTATTAGATTCATTAATAAGAATCCTATTTCGATAGATTCACCATCACCAAGTATTTGAATTTATTATTCAAAAAAAATTTACTAAATATTACAACTTAAGTGTGCATATAATAGAGGACAACTTGTGCGTTTGTCCCGATATAATAAATAGGACTCGCAATGCTCGCAATTAATGATAGTAATCCTCTCTATAAGTCAGGCGATCGTGAAATAGATTCCTGTGAAAGTTTGGTAAACAACTGCCCCTATGGAATGTACCGCACTGATTTCGATGGATATTTTTCATCCGTAAACCCTGCCTATGCAAAGCTCTTTGGATTAGAAACTCCAGAGGAATTCTTTGAATATATACAATCACAAAACTGCCAGCTATATACCGACCTAGATCTCCGCCGTGATATCTACAATAAACTCCGCAAGGAAGATCATCTCAGTCATATTGTCTATCAAATATTCAAAGTAGATGGCACAACACAATGGGTCAGTGAAAATTGTGTCACCGTCCGTGATCGATACGGGTCCATCATTGCTTTTGAAGGCTATGTTGAACCCTTAGCCAAGCCATCTTATACAGAGCAAATCAACTTGGTACCTGAAGTCAGATTCAGGGCGATATTTGATCAAATTGAAAATATTGCCGTTCAAGGATATGACCAGAGAAGACGTGTTATTTATTGGAATAATGCCAGCACACAACTCTATGGCTATTCACAAGAAGAAGCGATGGGGAGTCTCCTGGAAGAGTTGATAATCCCCAATCACCTTCGGGATGAAACGATCAATGCACATAAACGCTGGTTGAACTTTAACCAGCCCATTCCCTCGGGTGAAATAACGCTAAAAAACAAGGAAGGGAGTTCCATCCCTGTCTATTCTAGCCATGTCATGCTTGTAAACTGTAATGGTGAGCATGAAATGTACTGCATAGATGTGGAACTGACGGAAATCAAAAAGGTTGAACGCGCTTTACGAATTGCCAAAGATCACGCAGAACGTGCCAGTCAGGCTAAAACAGCTTTTCTTTCCACTATGACCCACGAACTGAGAACACCTCTTAATGCCATTATTGGGTTCTCGGAGGTTATGGAACAAAAGCTCTTTGGCGATTTGGGTCACCCCAGATATCAGGAGTATGTCAACGATATCCATAGAAGTGGAAGTCATCTGTTAGGCGTGATCAATGACATTCTTGATCTTTCTATGATCGAAGCTGGAGAACTCAATCTGATCCCCACCAATGTTAACATCAGGTCAGCTATTGCACATTCCATTCAAATTGCGCAGAGGAAGGCCATTAGCACAGGAATATCATTACAGACGAATGTGCCTAAAGACTTCCCATCCATAAAAATTGATGAACGCAGTATAAAACAAATATTCCTAAACCTACTGTCAAACGCAATAAAATTCACGGGTTCACAGGGTATCGTCAATATCACTGCGCACTATTCGGATGATGATGGATTTCTTATTGAAATCGAGGACAATGGTATCGGTATGAGTGTCAGCGAAATAGAGGTTGCATTGCGCCCATTTGCTCAGGTCGATAATACTCTTGAGAGAAAGTACGAAGGAACAGGTTTGGGCCTTCCGCTTTCACGATCACTTACTGTGATAAATGGTGGCACTTTGAAGCTTCTCAGTAAACCTGGGATTGGAACCAATGCCATCCTTCATTTTCCAGCAGAAAAAGCCGTTATGGAAGAAAAATCCTGATTTTCAAATCCGATAATAGCAAAAATGGAAATGGGGCCTAGAAGGCCCCATTTCCATTTAAAACTGATAACTCTTCGACTAGTTAAAACACCCGCCGAGATCGTTACCACCCAGTAAATGCACGTGGTAATGTGGCACTTCCTGACGTGCATTTATTCCGTGATTAGAAATAACACGATAACCTGTTTCAACAATCCCCTTATCCCGTGCGATTTCTCCAATGGCGCGATTGAGAGCAACAATTTCGTCCTCAGAGGCATTTTGCGAGAAATCAGCGAATGATACATAAGCTCCTTTTGGGATAATCAAAACGTGTACAGGAGCTTTTTCAGCAATATCATTAAAGGCAAGCACGTGATCGTTCTCAAAGACCTTGGCACAAGGGATTTCATCGCGCAGAATTTTTGCGAAGATATTGTTTTGGTCATATGTCATGGTTCGAAATCCCTTGATGAAACGACACGTAAAATTAACGAGAAAGTATAGGGTAATTTAACTAGAGAGGATTAGGTAAGGTCAAGTAAGTTATAATTTAAGTCTTTGGACGTGAGGCTTTTTCAGCGATCCCAGACTTACCTTTACGTCCCTCGAGTTGCTTCCAGATTTCTTCCGGTTTCAAGTCGCGTTCCGCCCAAAGTACCATCAAGTGAAAAAGCAAATCAGCCGATTCCGCAGCAAGCTCTTCCTTTGAACCGCTAACACCCTCAATCACAGTTTCCACAGCCTCTTCCCCAACTTTTTGAGCTATTTTGCTCACCCCTTTAGAGAACAGATTAGCAGTATGGGAAACCGAAGGATCATCGCCCTTCCGACTTAGAATGACAGAATAAAGCTCGTCTAAGACCTCTGCCGACACCTTGGTCGTACTCATGACATAAACTCCGCCAACATCGAATTAACAGTTATACCAAACGCACAGGTACACCTGCCTGTGCCATATGTTCTTTTGCTTCAGCAATTGTATAGGTTCCAAAATGGAATATCGATGCAGCAAGAACGGCAGTTGCATGGCCCTCTTTTACTCCATCAACAAGGTGATCAAGGTTACCCACACCACCAGACGCAATAACCGGAATCCGAACTGCGTCCGCAATCGCCCGGGTCAAGGGAAGGTTATACCCTGACTTTGTTCCATCTCGATCCATAGAGGTCAGAAGAAGTTCACCCGCGCCATAACTTTCCATCTTTTGCGCCCATTCGACCGCATCAAGACCAGTTTCCTTGCGCCCACCGTGGGTAAAGATTTCATATTTTCCGGGGGACACTTGCTTGGCATCAATCGCAACGACAATACACTGGCTGCCGAACTTCTCACTGGCTTGTTTGACGAACTCGGGATTGGTAACCGCTGTTGTGTTAATTGAGACCTTGTCCGCGCCAGCAAGTAACAGGGCACGGATATCTTCCAGAGTCCGGATTCCGCCGCCAACCGTCAAAGGCATAAAACACTCTTCAGCCGTCTGAGAGACAACATCCAGCATGATATCGCGCTTTTCATGGCTCGCGGTTATATCAAGGAAGCATAGTTCATCAGCTCCAGCCTTATCATAGAGCCGGGCCTGTTCGACCGGATCGCCAGCATCGCGTAAACCAACAAAATTGACGCCCTTCACAACGCGGCCATCTTTGACATCAAGACAAGGAATTATACGTGCCTTAAGCATGTTATTCTCCAGGCCCCCTTAGGGACTATCTGCTATTTCTCAGGGCTTTTCAGCCCTCTATCAACAACCGAACAATATCTTCTGCACAAAAGCAGCCTGATATACTATCCTGCCGCTATCTTTAATGCTTCTTTTGGATCAATCCGTCCGTCATAAATCGAACGCCCGCAAATAACGCCTTCAATGCCTGCGTCTTCTACGGCTTTGAGCTGTTTAATGTCTTCAACCGAAGCTACCCCACCAGAAGCAATCACCGGGATGGAAATCTCGCGCGCCAGATTGGCCGTTGATTCAACATTACACCCTTGAAGCAGGCCGTCGCGGTCGATATCGGTATAGACAATGGCACTTACACCAGCATCCTCGAACTTTCGCGCTAAATCCGTTGCCTCAAGGTCACTGGTTTCGGCCCAACCCTCGGTGGCAACCATACCTCCGCGGGCATCAATACCCACGACAATCTTCCCTGGGAACACTTTACAGGCTTCGATAACAAGCGCGGGATTCTTAACTGCAACCGTTCCCAATATAACTCTGGAAACACCCGTTTCTAGCCACTGTTCGATCGTCTTAAGGTCTCTGATACCGCCCCCCAGTTGGGTCGGCATGGAAACCGTTTTTATGATATCTTCAACCACACTACGATTGACCGGGCGTCCCTCAAAAGCGCCGTTCAAATCAACCATGTGTAAAAATTCAAAACCAGCGTCTTCAAACTCTTTTGCTTGAGCTGCAGGGTTAGAGTTAAAAACAGTCGCAGTATCCATCTCTCCTTTGAGAAGACGAACTGCTTCACCATCCTTAAGATCAATTGCCGGAAATACAATCACGTCTTGCTACCCTCAGGAATTATTCAATAATTTGCTGTAATAATGACCGGCAACCCACTGGTCATTGACTTTTGCATAACTATGTTGCGTGCCCCAACGCGTAAACCCGATCTGTTCATAGACTCGGATTGCCTGCTTTTGAGTTTCACGAACATCAAGGTTCAGAACACTTAAACGATGTTCTCTAGCTGCCTGCTCTACTGCCTTTACCATCTTCAACGCCAACCCATGTCCACGGGCCCAGGGCGCGAGGAAAAAAGATGAAAGTTGTCCAGCATGAGATTGCGCCTCATTATTACGCGGCTGCATGTGTAACTGGGCAGAACCGCATATCGTACCATCCAGACGTGCCACAAAAATCTGCCGGCCAGGAATAAGCAGCGTTCCTCGCCAATGATTTTCCAGGACATCCCGCTCTGGCACGCGTAACCAACCAAACCCACCACCATCTTCAATAGCAGCTTCAGTCGCATCACACAGATCGTAAAGATCTGGGCCACGAAATTCTGTCAGTTCGGTCACCACCACAGTCGGGGCGAGATCAGGCATAGTCGGAGTAGGGGTCATGGTTTCCACTTTAGGAAATTAGCAAATAGTTTCAATCCAGCATCCTGAGATTTTTCAGGGTGAAACTGGGTACCAATCATGTTGTCTTTACCAACAACCGCAGAGATCTCATGCCCGTATTGAACCTCTGCGAGAACGTGCTCTTTGTTTTCAGGGACGTAGTGGTAGCTGTGAACAAAGTAGATATGTGTACCGTTCTCAAGACCGTCAAGAACAGGGTGATTTTTAATAATATTAAGTTCGTTCCAGCCCATGTGAGGAATTTTCAGGCTCTGGTCTTTCGGATCCATCTTGATTACTTCACCCGGGATCCAGTCCAAGCCGTCACAGTCTTTGTACTCACGGCCAACACTCGCCATAAGCTGCATTCCAACACAAACCCCCATAAAGGGCTTACCGTTTTGGATGACCTGTTCACGCAGAACCTCTATCATACCTGTCGTCGCATTAAGGCCACGCCAGCAGTCCGCAAATGCGCCAACGCCAGGTAAAACAATATGATTGGCCTTGCGGACGATTTCAGGATCACTTGTCACAATCACAGGTGTATTTAGGCCTGATTCTTTTGCGGCACGTTCAAAGGCTTTTGCTGCAGAACGTAAGTTACCCGAACCATAGTCGATGATCGCGAGCGTCATTTTAGGTACCTCATCAAGTTTTCTCTCATGATCTCAAGGATTCTTTACAGGAAATCCTGAATCAGAGCACACCTTTGGTCGAGGGAACTTCATCCGCTTTCCGCGGGTCGATTTCGATAGCTTCGCGAATGGCACGAGCCAACGCCTTAAAGCAGGCTTCGACAATATGGTGGTTATTAAACCCGTGAAGCTGATCAACGTGGAGAGTCATTCCAGCGTTAAAGGAAAAAGCCTGAAACCACTCTCGGAATAGCTCAGTATCCATATCCCCAATTTTATCGCGATCAAAGTTCACATTCCACACCAGGTATGGCCGGTTGGATAAATCCAGCGCCACGCGGCTCAAAGCTTCATCCATCGGTAAAAGGCAGGAACCGTAGCGTTTGATGCCCTTGCGATCACCCAATGCTTGTTTGAAAGCCTGCCCAAGAGCAATACCTGCATCCTCAGTCGTGTGGTGGAAATCGATATGCAAATCACCCTTCGCGCGCAAGGTAATGTCCATCAACGAGTGACGAGATAACTGTTCGATCATATGATCGAGAAATCCGACACCTGTCTGCACATCATACTTGCCGGTACCGTCCAGATTGATGGTCGCCGTAATTTGCGTTTCGTTGGTATTGCGTTCGATACTTGCCTGCCGCACGGGGTGTCCTTCCCAATGACTGATTCGTAGCCCTTAAAATAAGGTACTTAGACGATAGTTGTATAGACGACTGACTTTCTTCTTATTACGAGAAAAGTCGCGGCTTTTGTAGCAGGTCAGCCCGGTTCATGCCAGCGAGATTATCATTCAAAACCGCATTATATTACTTCAATGCATCCCCTATTACATACATGGCTACATACACGACTACATACATCGTAAAAGCGCTACTGGAATCTTTAACAAAATTCCTCAACAAGATACCGCGTCAGATCATTGTCATACACAATGGGACCTTGTATGAAATATCCCTAACACATTGATGACCTGAAATACTGTGATGCGAGTTCAAGAAATTTAATATTTATACCTTTAACAGCAGAAACATACTTTTCCGGTAAGATCATCCCTTGACGCGACGCAGTGAATGGACCATTTCAAAAACATGTCTGAAAACGATCCTATTAAATGGCGCGGCACGACAATCTTGTCGGTCCGCAAAGGTAACAAAGTGGTAATCGCCGGCGATGGCCAAGTTAGCCTGGGCAATACCGTTATCAAAGCAAATGCACGCAAAGTACGCCGTCTTGGAAAAGGCGATGTTATCGCCGGTTTCGCAGGCGCAACTGCAGATGCATTCACCCTTTTTGAACGCCTTGAGGCTAAATTGGAAACTTATCCAAGCCAATTGACACGCGCTTGTGTTGAGCTGGCCAAGGATTGGCGTACTGATCGCTACCTCCGAAGATTAGAGGCGATGATGGTTGTGGCTGATTCCACGACATCTTTGATCTTAACCGGAAACGGCGACGTTCTGGAGCCTGAAGATGGCTTAATGGGAATCGGCTCAGGTGGATCATTTGCTCTATCTGCCGCCAAGGCTCTCATCGACATTGAGGGACTTGAGGCAGAAGAAATTGCCCGCAAATCCCTCGGCATTGCAGCAGATATCTGCGTGTACACCAACACCAATTTGACCGTCGAAAGTATGGACGCCGAATAATGACAGAACATAATATTCAACACGCCAGCTCTTTCAGCCCACGGGAAATTGTATCCGAGCTGGACCGTTATATCGTTGGGCAAGATGAAGCTAAACGTGCCGTTGCGATTGCATTGCGTAACCGCTGGCGCCGCCAGCAACTTACCGATGAAATGCGCGAAGAAGTTCTGCCTAAAAACATTCTCATGATCGGCCCCACCGGTGTAGGGAAAACCGAAATCGCACGCCGTCTTGCCAAACTGGCGAACGCGCCTTTTCTAAAGGTTGAAGCAACCAAATTTACAGAAGTTGGGTATGTTGGTCGCGATGTAGAGCAGATTATTCGTGACCTCGTGGATGCGGCCATCTTGATTTCACGTGAAACACACCGAAAATCTGTCACTGCACAAGCTGAGCAAAATGCAGAAAATCGCGTGCTTGATGCCCTTGTTGGCGAAGGTGCCAGTGAGGAAACCCGGCAGAAATTCCGTAAAATGTTGCGCGAAGGTCAACTCAACGACAAAGAAATTGAAGTTGAAGTAACCGATAGCAGTGGTATGCAAATGCCGACCATGGATATTCCCGGCATGCCAGGCGCAAGCATGGGAATGCTCAACCTAGGTGATATTTTTGGCAAAGGCTTTGGCCAAAAGACCAAAAAGCGACGTATGAAAGTCGAAGATTCTTATGAACTTCTAATGGCGGAAGAAGGGGATAAACTTCTTGATGAAGAATCCCTTATTCACGATGCCATTCATAACGTTGAACAAAACGGTATCGTTTTCCTTGATGAAATTGACAAAATTACTATTCGTTCTGAACGCAGTGGTGGCGATGTCAGCAGGGAAGGTGTGCAACGTGATCTTCTCCCTCTTATTGAAGGAACAACCGTCAGCACCAAACACGGTGCGGTTAAAACAGATCACATCCTCTTTATCGCTTCAGGTGCTTTCCACCTTTCAAAGCCATCAGACATGCTGCCTGAATTACAAGGTCGTCTCCCGATCCGGGTAGAGTTAAACGCGCTAAGCCGGGATGATCTGAAACGAATTCTCTTGGAGCCTGAAAACAGCCTTATCAAGCAATACATCGCCTTGATGGGAACTGAAGATCTTACTCTTTCTTTCGAAGACACAGCGATTGATGCCTTGGCAGATCTTGCAGCGGATATAAATACATCGGTTGAGAACATTGGGGCTCGCCGTCTTCATACTGTACTCGAGAAGTTGCTTGAAGAGATCTCTTTCACAGCAACTGATCGCTCTGGTGAAAGTGTCGTTATATCAGCTGATGATGTCACTGAGCGGGTTTCAGGCCTTGCGAAAGACACTGATCTTTCCAAATTCATTCTTTAAAAATATGAATTGAGAATAACAATGAAACAACGCTATCGCTTCATCACAGGGAAAGATGATGACCAGTTTTGTCTTCGGATTTCCAAGGCCCTTGAAGATGGCTACAAACTATACGGCTCTCCATCATTAACATTCAATGGGACTGATGTTATTTGTGGCCAGGCAGTCGTTTGGCAAAACGAAAACGATAAATAGCTCTTTATTATTGAGGTTATTTGCTAAAGCAGGAGTTTCAGGACTCCTGCTTTTTTATTTTCCAGGCAAATCGCTCACGTAAAGTTTAACTCCTGGGCTATTGGTATTTACTCCCCTAGACCCCCATATTCCAGTAATCGAAATGGTGACAAGAGGATCTTGTAGCAATGAAGACTTATGCTGTGACAAAAGAAGCAATCGCGAAACTCACGCCCGAGCAGTTTCGAGTCACACAGGAAAATGGCACCGAACGTCCTTATACGGGCGAATACTACAAGAACAAAGAGGTTGGTATCTACGTGGATGTGGTGTCCGGTGAACCTTTGTTCGCTTCGTCTGACAAGTATGACAGTTTCTGTGGCTGGCCCAGTTTTACCAAACCTATTGTTAAAACCAACGTTGCCGAGTATCGAGATGCATCACTCGCTATGGAACGTGTGGAAGTACGCTCGAAACATGGTGACAGTCACTTGGGGCATGTCTTCACAGATGGGCCTGAAGATACAGGTGGACTTCGGTATTGCATCAATTCTGCTTCGTTAAAGTTCATTGCAAAAGAGCAGATGGAAGCAGAAGGTTATGGCGAGTATCTTGATCAAGTGGAGGATGTATAAATGACTGAAAAAGCTGTACTGGCAGGCGGCTGCTTCTGGGGAATGCAGGATCTTATTCGACAACTTCCAGGCGTCGAGAAAACCAGGGTTGGTTATACGGGCGGCGATGTAAAGAACGCGACTTACCGCGATCATGGCACCCACGCCGAAGGGATAGAAATCTTATTCGATCCGACAAAGACCTCCTATCGAGAAATTCTGGAGTTCTTTTTCCAAATTCATGATCCTTCCACACCAAACAGACAGGGAAATGACAGAGGAACGGCCTATCGCTCAGCTATCTATTACACCAATGATGAACAGCTTCAGGTAGCGAGAGATACCATTGCCGACGTGGATGCCAGCGGATTGTGGCCTGGTAAGGTCGTAACAGAAGTTGAGCTCGTCGGAGAATTTTGGGAAGCCGAAACAGAACATCAGGATTACTTGGTAAACCATCCCACTGGTTATACCTGTCACTTTCCAAGGCCGAACTGGAAATTACCTGTACGTGCTGTCGCAGAATAACCCTGGCCCGTTAAGTCGCCCTAAATGTAGGTGCTAATAGAAACAGGAGTTTTCGGACTCCTGTTTTTCAATATAAATGAGAGATCATTTCGATAAGAAAATGATTTTATCTAATCCGTCGATTTGGTTCGATCCAGATTGTCATCCCATTCAACGTTAATAATCTTCATCATAGCCTCTATCTGATCATCTGATAGCTCTGTAATCTGTTCCGCCAAACAGTTTGCCAGATAAGTGGCTTTTGGAGTTAAACCAGCCGTATTTACAGATACCTTTGGATCAGACCGTATAGCCAGTTCCTCTAGTTCTTCGGCATCATCCCATATTATGTTGAGGTACTGACATACTCTATGAACAAAGCGTCTGCTTGGCTGACCTCTATGGCCGTGCTCAACAGAAGACAGATAGGCTGAAGACACGCCTAAGCCTTTAGCCATTTCTTTAAGAGTAAGGTTTCGGTCCGCTCGTATTTCGCGGAGCTTGTGTCCAAAGGGTGTCATGAGAACATTATACAGTATAAACAGAGAGGTAGCGAGATTTGACTTTCGGACAGTCTCTATCTTTCCCGCCGCCTTTTCAAGAGCACATATAATGCACCACTCCCACCGTGATGGTGTTTTGCGTGACTGAACGCCAATATAGATCCCCGATTGGTCTCATCGTTCAACCAACGCGGAACCATCGTTTTCAACACCCCCTGAGATTGTGGGCCCGAGCCTTTACCTGTAATGATAAGAACATTACGTAAATTTCTTGCTCTACAATCGCGGATGAATGCTGCCAAGGAAGACATCGCCTGAACCTGAGTTTGACCATGGAGGTCCAAAATTGCCTCCATAGGCATCCTGCCTTTGATAAAGCGTTCTGCCTGCCTGCCATCCATGTTCTCAACTTGACCATGCGAAAGCGAGCTTAGGTTTTTCTTGAGAGATTCTGGGATGGGTCTAGATTTTGCTGGTGCAGACCGATAGGGCTTAAAGGGAATTTCAGCATCCCCATCAGAGATCTCTGCCTCAAACTTATCCGGATCAAAACTTGGTTGTGGAAGAACGCGGCCAAAGACAAAGTAATCCCGATTTTCCAATGGCTTCACAGACTTTGAGACCATGCGCCATAGATCGGGTTCACTCTTTGTAGGGGATTTTGATTTGTCTTTTTTAGCCACGTGTTTTCACAAAAATAATTGGGTAATCGTTTGGGGAAAAGTCTCGGCTTTCCCAATGCCATCATGCAAAATAGCAATACAACCGCCTTCACAACTGAAGCGGAGGTAATGAACTTCGCCCCTGATTGCAAGCCCCTTGTGGTGAGAAGCCTTGTTTAACCCTGTTTACTCTATCTGAAAACCTGATCTCGTGGGATGCTATTTATTATCCACTTACTTGATCATTTTGAGCCAAGGTCTTGGCCAAAATCTTAGGAAGCAAGAGATAATAGCGCCCCTTTTGTTTCATTTTACCCGCCTGAGCCAGTGCTGGTTCACCCGGTCCCCAGAAAAAATCACCCCGAACCGGTCCGCGTATGGCACTCCCGGTATCCTGGGCAACCATCAGGCGCTGTAAGGGCTTCTGGGTGCCTGGCCATGTTGTATCAAGCCAGAGAGGTACTCCCAATGGCATATGGCGGGGATCCACAGCAAGTGAACGGGCAGGGGTCAGGGCAATCCCCATAGCACCAATAGGACCTTCTCCCTTAATTTCCCGGAAAAAGATAAATCTCTTATTCCTTTGCATTATTTCATTGGCCCGCTCTGGGTTTTCACGCAGCCAAGTGCGAATGGCCTGCATTGAGACCTTATCTCTTGGGATAATTTCCTCATCAATTAGCGCCCGGCCAATGGCGTAAAATTTATGGCCGTTGTTACCTGCGTATCCCACTCGAACAACTTCACCATCAGGCAGCTTTACCCGGCCAGAACCTTGGACATGCAAAAAGAAAACATCGACGGGATCATCAGACCAAATAACCTCAAGGCCTTGATCGTTCAGAGCCCCGGATTCTATTTCTGTTCTTTCATGATAAGGCACAAGACGGTTGTTTTTTAACTGTCCAACCAGAGTTGTTCCCTTCAATTTTTCATCAAAATCACTCAGACGGACGGTTATCAGATCCTTTGGAACATCATAAAGCGGGTACTTGTAAGTCTCATCAGGCACTAAAGATCCCTTGAGTTCAGCTTCATAATAACCCGTGAACAGGCCTTCCTGATTTTCGTTATTTTTAACCTGATAGGGCGTGAAGTTTTCTTCCAGCCAGATTCCAAAATCCTTGTGGTTCTCGGATCGCTCCATAAAACCAGTCAGGGAATTACAAACGACTTTCCAATCCGCAGCGGTCCCGGCAAGAGAATCAGGTCCAACTCCTTTGTCATCCGGCCAACGTACATAGCGTTGGCAACTTTTCGATAACGCAGGAAAAGCCTCTATAACACGATCATCCTGCCAACCCGGCAGATCTGAAAATGACACCTGAGTAAGCGTCAATTTTTCTTCTACTTCTGTCGTAGGTACAGTTTTTTTTGCGACTTGATCACAAGAAAAAAGCAATACAGAAGATAGTAATACGAGACCAGAACGCACACCTAAGGTACGCGAAACTATAGACCTGACTTTAAAAGACAAAGGCAACCCCCCAGCCCAACCCAAGAAGTAGGACTGTCAAATAAGTTATCGATTGGCAAAGTCTAGTTGGGACTGCGGGTTTCCACCAGTAGCCAATTTGGGTTATTACTGCGGGTGTCACGAGAGAAGGTCCAAATATCAGTTACCTTGGCAACATGGTTGGCATCTCCATCCACAGTATTACCGTTGGTATCCCGGGTGACATTAACCTGCTCTGATACGAACTTCACAGTAACTACCACGTGGCGCCCAGACATTTCCGCTTCGATAATATCGGCATCAGAAATGCCAACCATCACAGTTTCATGTGTATAGTTTTGTGATTCTCTATCATCTATAGCAGACTTAAAGTCCCGGTAGACATCGTCAGCAAGAAGATCACGGAGCGTATTTTTGTCGCCAGATGCATAAGAGGTGATGACCATTTCAAAGGCCATGCCTGCACCCTTAACAAATTCAGAAGAATCAAAACTCCGGTCAGCCTCGTTAATGTCTGATAGGCCTTTTGCAAGGTCTGAATTTGCCGGGATAACTTCTTCGGCAATCTTACCACTGTGCATTGAACCTGTTTTGAACTCCTTGGCGGGAGCTTCAGAAACATCAGAGAATTTTGTATCTGCTTGATCACGTTGCCCGCGATTCGGCATGTTAACAACATTATCGTTTTCGCCCTGATCTTGCACAAAAGGATCGTGATCAGGTCTTTCTTCAAACCCCGTACGCTTGCCGAGGGTACTGCGTAGTCTTAAAACAAGAAAAACTGCAACAGCAGCGAGAAGAACAATTTCAAAAAAAGGGAAGCCGTTACCCATGGGTGATTTGTTCCAATAAATATTGATCTGCTACTAGTTAGAAGCCATTTTAGCTCCTATATTCATAGTCACTATATATACTTTAAATAAGCAAGTGCTTAAGAAAGAGCAAGTATGGGAATTATTTTCCTTTTTCTTTTTATCGGTATCCCTCTGTTGGAGATTGTCGTCTTAATAGAAGTCGGGGATCAAATTGGCCTGTGGAGTACCATTGGCTTAATTATCCTTACAGCTGTCATTGGCACATGGATGTTAAGATTCCAAGGTCTTGTAACACTTGCAAATGCCCAGAAACAACTCAATCAGGGAGCGGTTCCTGCCAAGGAAATCTTCGATGGTATCTGCCTGTTAGCCGCAGGGGCACTATTGCTCACCCCCGGATTTGTCACTGACAGCATTGGCTTTAGCCTTTTGATCCCTCCCGTTCGTGAAGTGTTACGCAATACACTGGGTAAAAAGATTGCAGCGGGAATACAGAATTCCCAGGCACATCAACAAGGATTTCATCCACAGGATAGAAATCAGCGGTCCCCCTTCACCAATGCTGGAGGCTGGAATAAAAACGATGATACCGTCATTGACGGGGAATTTCAGGATGTTACTGAAAATGATCACGACCGTTTAAAATAAGCTTTCCAAGCCTCGTAATAAGGGCAGCTTCATAGAGCTGCCCTGAATTATTTCCACTTAATGGAACAACCCATAGAGGCAATTTGATCTTTCGGGCCTTGGCCTGTTTCAACCACATTTAACATGGCTTCTAATAAATCACGCCTCGCATCTGGTACAACCCTGGCAGTCGAAGCATCCAATCGGCCGCGATATTGAAGACCGAGGCCTGCGTCAAATCCAAAAAAATCTGGCGTACAAACAGCGTCGTAAGCCTTGGCAACTTCTTGCGTCTCATCAATGAGGTAGGGGAAATTAAAGTCGTTTTCCTGACTGAAGACTTTCATGTTTTCGGGTGAATCAGATGGGTATCCCAGATAATCGTTAGACATCACCGCGGCAATTCCAATCCCTGCTGACTGCAATTTTTTGGCATCATCGACTAAGTTACCGACAATGGCCTTCACATAGGGACAATGGTTACAGATAAAGGCAATCAAAGTTCCATTGGGTCCTCTGATATCTTCAAGATTCCATATTTTTCCATCGACATCAGAAAGCGAAAACTTTGGCGCTTTCCACCCAAAATCACAAATCGGTGTTTCTAGAAGCATATTTTTTCCTGTAAAATGATTATCCTGTAAGGCTGAAAAAGACATTGTCCCCTAAAACCCAAATTTAACTTTATTAGTCTCATTACATTTTATTGATATTTATTGAGTAACCGAGCCAGGGTTCCCTTCTTTTGTAACCTGAAAATGGCTCGTTCGATTTCCGGAATCAAATCTTTTTGTGAAACATGTAAATAGGGGAACAGTTGCGTTTCACTAACCACTGCTGCTTCTTGAATACTGCTATCTTGGAATTTTTCTTTCAAAAGGTGACGGCTTACAATTCCTGGCCCCGCTAGATATGCTGAAATACGGTTTTTGATCAGCAGCTTAAAGGCGTGATCAGAATCCTTGATAACATAAGTTAGCTCAGGAGGAAGAGAAGATAATAATTGCTGTGCCTTTTTACTTCCCCGTAAGTACCCAAGAACGTATTTCTTTGAAAGGCTTTGCTTAATCATAGCTTCATAGGAAATGAAACTCTCAACAATTTCTGGATTTATAGCAAACACAACGTGCTGTACCGTATAATGAGATGCATTAACGACCATCACATTCGGAAACCCATTAACCTGTAGCCCCGAAATTCGGGCGGCCAGTCCATCTACCGACCCAGTATTGGCTAGAATTAAGGCTCTTTTTTTAGGTGCTTGCCTAACTTCAAAATTAATACCTGTTTCAATGCTTAATTCTTCATAAAACCCTTCAAGATATTGAGTAAAAATACCTTCGCCTTCGGGTGTCTGTAGAGCGTCAACCACTTTGTCCGGTTGCGTCAACCACCTTGGCCGCTTTTGATGCGGCTGTGATCTGACGTTTATTTACGATGCTTCAGGCATATTTTTCACCTTTTTGTTTGTGGTTTTCCGCAACATTTTTTTGAGATTTTGGGCGGCTTCCCATTGTCTGTAGCTGTCGATATTCATCTCAAGAATGGTTGAGTGGTGAACAAGACGATCGATTGCTGCAACGGTCATGGCCTTATCTTGAAAAATATTGTCCCATCCGCTAAAAGGTTGATTGGCAGCAATTGCAATACTTCGGTACTCATATCGTCTGGCGATCAATTCAAAGAGCACGGATGTTTCAGATATATCCCTTTGTGCATAGGTAATATCATCGAGAATGATGAGATCAAATTTATCGAGTTTTGCGAGGGCGTTTTCGAGCATAAGTTCACGTCTGGCAGCCTGGAGTTTTTGCACCAGATCACTGGTTTGCGTATAGAGCACACGGTATCCAGCCTCTATAAGAGCATAACCTACGGCGCATAGGAGATGAGTTTTTCCTCCCCCTGAATTTCCAATGGCAATCAGATTTGCTCTTGCGTCAATCCAGTCACCGGCAGACAAGGCTTCGACCTGCGCCTTTTTCACGTTAGGCAGCCGCTTGAAGTTAAAAGTGGCCAGAGTTTTTCCGCCCAGCAGGTTTGATGCGTTGAGATGGCGTTGAATGCGTCGCGTGTCCCTTTCGGCCAATTCATATTCGGCCAAAACGGCAAGGAACCTGGCTGCTGACCAGCCCTCCTTGTCGGATTGGATTGCGATATCTTGCCAGTGTTTGTGAAAGCTGGGTAATCGTAAGTCAGTTAGCATAAGAGGCAGCTTGTGCTGATCCACTTCAATGTTTGTCATGCCCGATCCTCCAACAGAGTATCAAAGACTGATAATGAAGGTTGAACCACGGGAATATCAGGAGGTAAATCCGTGTTCTTTTTTGTGATATTCAGCTTAAGTTTTTTTGCGCAAGGTAGCCTTCCTGCATTGATTTCTCTCGAAATCAGGTGCGCGACTTCGGCCTCACAAGCCTCTTCGTGCGCAAGGAAAAGTATCCCAACCATCTGACGACACGCATCTCTGCGGGACAACTTTTTCTGAAACAATGTCCAGGCCAGGGAGTACTCGGTTCTTGGAAAAATACTGTCACGATAAATAGAATTGGCGAGTGCCTGAGGTTTACGTTTGAGAGCATGAATGACGTGATGATAATTGATAACATGAATGCGGGGGCCTTTGCCGTGCCCCCGCTCACGAGAATGGCTGACGACATGAGTGCTGCCTAGATAGGCTTCTATCCGGTTATCGTAAATATGGACACGCAAGCGTTGACCAATTAGGCGAGAAGGGGCGCTATAAAAAACCTGCTTAACTAAAAAACCACTTGTTTTGGTAACTCTCGACACGACTTCAGTGTAATCTGTTGTTCGCCGAGGAGGTAACGCCTTGAGAGATTTCAACTCTGTTTGGATATCTTGGTCACGATGTTTGTTCCGTCTAGCAATCAGCTCGTCCAAAAATCGCCGATACTCATCCAAAGTGTCAAAGTCATTACTGCCACGCAAAATCAGGGCCTGCTTTATCGCAGTCTTAAGGTGACCGTGGTGAGATTCAATGGCACCGTTCTCGTGTGATTCCCCTCTGTTATTTCGACTGGCCTCCATACCGTAGTGCTCAACAAAAGCAGAATAACGTTTGGTAATGTCCTCCTTTTCCTCAACGCTCAAATTCCGAAAGGCCGCAGACAGGCTGTCGGTCCGGTGGTTTTCAGGAGCGCCCCCCAAGGACCAAAGCGCATTTTGTAAGTTCTCCGCAAGGGCTGTAAAACTCTCACCGCCAAGTACGACCCCAACATGTTCCCATCGGCTATATACCAGAACAAAATGATAGAGCCGATGCACCAAAGGATCTCCTGCAATGGTAATACTTAAGTCGGCTGCATCCGTGAAATCTGATTGGCCCATGTAACCCGGCTCAGGTGTTTGCCTGAAAATGATATCCTTTTCAGGGCCATTCAGAGCCCGCCATCCCCGAACTCGGCGCTCTAACGTGCGCTTGACACGGTCATCGGGAAAACGGAGCGGATAGAGGCTCTGTATGTGGCGCAACAAAGTAATGGGTTTGACCGAGTTGTCTTTATCCAAAATGGGAAGGATGTCCTTATCCCAGATATCTTCAAGCGGATCAGAAACTGTTCGCCCTCGCTTTATATTGCGTTGTGACGGTAAAGTCGCATCAACGTCAAATCGGCGGGCCGTGCGTTCGCTAAACCCTGCGCGGGCAGCGGCGGTTCGTTGACCATGAGTTTTTCTATCTGTCATGTAAAGTCTCAGTTGTTCATCTGTGATAAATTTATACGGCAAACAGGTTCCTCCAATTACATCTAGAGGTTCCTAATTTATCAACTCACAGCAGCTTGTAACTAACACCAAATTAAGCCTTGGCCGGTGGATCTGATTATCAAACGGGCACGCCCTTTTTAATGATCAGATCCACCGGCCAAGGTGGTTGTCGCAACCGGCCAAGGTTATTGTCGCTGAACAGGTGTCACCATTACCAGGTTTCGACTTGGTACTTCTTGAGAAAAAGATAGTGATGACAAACCAAATATCAGCATAAAAAACAAAACAACAAATGCATGACAGATGTATCGAATAAGACAGATCATAACGCTAATTGGCTTAATTATTTTCCAAAATATCTTCAAGATACTTCTTTGATTGATATTATCAGCCCTGTGTTAAAATATAAATAACTGTCTTTTCTCAATGCACAGCACGTCTTTACCGCTTTCAAAGTATTCCAATTTAAAACGAACAGTTTTCTTGTGTAGGCTAGATGTATAATCTCCATACAGGTCATTGAGCATCACCCGCATATTTAGGATTAATGATGTATTTTCTCAGACATGGGCAATCCCAGTTTAATGTTACCTACTCCAAGACCAAAATTGATCCAAACATTCCGGACCCGGAACTAATAGATATGGGACGCGACCAAATTCGGTCTTCAGCAGAGAAACTCAAGGGTAAAGAAATCACACACATTCTTGTAAGCCCCTATACAAGAACCCTACAAACGGCTGAAATTGTTGCAGATATTCTTAAACTCCCCATAAAAATAGAATCACTTGTCCATGAACACGCTTTTTTTTCCTGCGACATAGGGTCACCCGCTTCCAGGTTATCCCGATCTTGGCCACATCTTGATTTCAAAGGTTTAAACGAACAGTGGTGGCCTGATTTGAATGAGACAGAACATCAGGTAAAACTCCGGTGTCAGGAGTTTCAGCAAAAAATGTTGGCTCTTGGAGACTGGTCAAGAACTCTAGTGGTAAGTCATTGGGCCTTTATTCGCAGCATGACAGGCAAGGAAACCCTTAATGGCGAAATTCTCAATGTTGACTTGGCTGCATTAAAAATCAAAATGAATGACAATTATCTCAATGCCAAATAACCCCAAGGTTAACTGAAACTCACCCCATTTTTTATAACGACTCAGTCACAAAGAATTTAGGCTCTGACTTAATCGTTGGTTGTCCAGGCGTGTAAAGCGTGCTAGCCAAACAGGCAAACATTTAGGGAGCTTTTTTATGGCTGAAGAAAATACAGCCCAGCAACAGCCGCTGGTTATCAAGATGCAGTTCATCAAGGATCTATCTTTCGAGAACCCAAATTCTCCGATGATTTATCCAATGATGTCAGAAAAAGCACCTCAGCTTGACATCAACATCGACGTTAGCCCAACTCAACTATCTGATACAGCATATGAAGTTGTTCTCAATATCCGTGGTTCTGCCACTATTGACGACAAAACAGCCTTCATGGTTGAGCTCGATTACGGCGCGGTTGTTACCCTGGCAGAAGGCCTGGAAGCACAAATCGTTGAATTATTGTTGATGGTTGAAGCTCCACGTTATCTGTTCCCATTTGCACGTAATATCGTTGCTGACATCACACGTGACGGTGGATTCCCGCCATTGATTATGAACCCAATCGATTTTCATCAGATGTTCATGCAGCGCAAAAGCGAAGCTGCAGCAGCTGAAGCCAATACTGAAATGGCCAAAGACGATACTACAGCTGAAGCATAATAATTGTTTGCTGATAAGTTTTTATAAAAGGGCGGCTTTTGCTGCCCTTTTTATTTTCAGGAATATCCTGATCCTATTTTTTCCAAAGCGGATCGCTTAACAATTCAAGCATTGCCTCGTGAGCAGCAAGCTCTTCTTCAGGGACGATATGTGGGCGAGGTTCGCGTATAGCCTTTCCAGTCAGCGGTACAGGTCCTGTAGCCGAAGACCTCGCACCAGCTTGTTTTGCCCCTTTTTTATTCGCCCCGAGATCAAAGCCATGCTGTCTGCCCCCCCGGAGCTCGAGATAAACCTCTGCCAGCAATTCGCAATCGAGAAGAGCCCCGTGATAGGTACGTGACGAGTTATCAATCTCAAAACGGCGGCAAAGAGCATCCAGGTTTACAGGGGACCCAGGAAATAACTCACGTGCAATAATTACCGTATCAATTGGCTTGTTCTTAAGCGCTGGTTTTCCTGCCCACTTAAGCTCAGAATTGAGAAATTTCATATCAAAGGGGGCATTGTGAATTACCAGAGGATCTTCTCCGATAAATTCCAGGAACTCATCAACCACCTCGGGAAAGAGAGGCTTATCGGCCAAGAACTCAGAACTGATCCCGTGCACTTTAAAGGCGCCCTCAGGCATATCCCGTTCTGGATTGATATAAAGCTGCAGTGATTTTCCTGTGGGAAGGTTTTGATAGACCTCCAGACAGCCAATTTCCACGATACGGTGGCCTTCTTCAGGTTTAAAACCTGTTGTTTCTGTATCGAGAATGATTTCACGCATTAATTTTTATCCAGAAATTTAATTTAACGACGGTAAATTTTCGAAAGGTGAGGGGAAAAGCTGCGACGCTTTATATCACCTGAGCTTAAGACATCAACGAGCTCTTTAACCCGAAGGTAACTGTATCTCATTCCTTGATTAGACTTTATTACATAATCAGCAAGCGCTCTTTTTTCTGCATCAGGCGTTTGTTTGCTCAAAATTGAACGGTATTTACTCTCTGTCATTCCTTTTCGCGATAAAACTCTTTGATCCTGAAGAAATTCAGGACTGCTTACCACCAAGACGCCATCACAAAAGCGATAACCTTTTGTTTCAAATAATAAGGGGATGTCCAAAACGACGAGTTTTCTGCGTTGATGAGCGTATCGCGACAAAAAATGATACATTTTTTTTCTGACAAGCGGATGTAATATCGCCTCGAGCTCAGTTAATTTTGTTGGGTTACCAAAAACTTCATCCCCGAGCCTTTTTCTATCCACAGCACCGTTTATGACTACACTTGGGAACTTGGCCTGGATATCCCTAACAGCAGCGCCATTTTTGCTCATCAATTTATGAACCGTTGCATCAGCATCATGCACAGGAACGTGCAAACGCCGAAACATTTCTGCTGCAGTGCTTTTCCCCATGCCAATTGAACCAGTTAATCCAAGGACATACATCAGATTATCCCCCGAATGCAGCTAATGCTTTCGTAGTTTAGGCCTTCATATAAAGAGCCCTTACCCATTAAGGACAAATTCTCTCAACGCTGATGTGACTTCTGGCTTTTGAGAAAACCAGGCTTCAAAACCAGGACGCGCTTGGTGTAAAAGCATGCCCAGACCATCGACAATCGGATTACCGCGAGAGCGAGCCAATTCTAACAAAGGTGTAATAAGCGGGGCGTAAACAATATCGGTTACCACAGCATTGAGAGGTAAATCAGATAAATCCAATTCTAACGGCGGTTGCCCCGCCATACCAAGACTGGTTGTGTTAACCAAAAGATTTACATCAGAAAGAATTTCGCTGCGTTTTTCCCAATCGACGACCTGAATATTACCTTCATGGCCTATGGATAAATCTGCAGCCAACGCTTCCGACCTACTTTTAGTCCGATTGACCAACAGGATTTCGGGCACGCCAGCATCTTGAAGCGCGACAATGACACCTCTTGCTGCCCCACCAGCGCCAAGAACAACAACTTTAGCTGTTGAAAATTCTAGGTTCTCCGAATTTTGACGTAAGTTCTCAATGAAACCATAAGCATCAGTATTGGAGCCGTATGATCGTCCATTTTTAAAAACGATGGTATTTACCGCTCCAATCCGGAACGCAAGCGGGTCGACCTCATCACAGTATTTCAAAGCAGCTTCCTTATGGGGAACAGTAACATTAACCCCTTGAAATCCTGCATTTTTCAATCCGTTTAAGGAGTTCTCAAAATTATTAGATTCGATTGCAAGCGGAAGATAAGCACCATCTATTGCCAGTTTGTCTAACCAATATCCATGAAGCCTGGGGGATTTGGAATGAGAAATAGGCCAGCCAACAACACCTGCCAAACGTGCTTTACCAGTTAAAATCATCAGGCAATAATCCTGTTATCGCGTAAAAAAGTGAGAAGAGGGAGCAACGACAAGCCAAGGATTGTAAAGTAATCCCCCTGAATGCGACTAAAGAGCTGGGCCCCAAGACCCTCCAATTGATAGGCACCAACAGAGTAAAGAGCATCATCGCCAACAGCCTCAAGATAGGATTTTATAAAGCCGTCATCCAACTGCCGCATTGTCAAAGACGCGGTCTCATTGTGATGCCATAAGCGGTGGCCATTTTTTACCACGCAAACAGAACACTCCAAGGTGTGTATTTTACCGGACAAGGCTTTCAAATGTGCCGCGGCATGATCCATATCTTCCGGTTTATCAAACCAGATCCCATTACAATTGAGCATCTGATCTGCCCCGATAACTAAACAATCTGGGTTGGAAATAGAAACCTTGCGGGCCTTCAACTCGGCCAGAGTTTCAGCGACCTGAAGAGCCGTTGCACCTTCGTGTTTAAGAGAATCCTTAACCGCGGTCTCATCAATTGCAGCAGGTAAGGTTCCCGCAAGTCGAACCCCGGCATTGCGCAAGAGTTCCTGCCTCGCCTTACTCGCAGAAGCCAGAATAACGACTGTATCGATTAAATTATCCCTAGGGATAAAATCACTCATCCCCCATACCCATATGACGATGGTAATGTTTGATTATTGTGGCCGCAGTCTCTTCAATTGACCGACGGGTCACATCAATAATAGGCCATTGGTGCTCATTGCAGAGTTTACGCGCAATTTTCACTTCTTCCTTAATCGATTCAAGATGCACATAATCGGTCTCTTCCTCGTTCGAAATCATCTTTAATCGGCTGCGGCGAATTTGCATCAAGCTGGCCGGGTCCTTAGTCAAACCGACGACCAAAGGATTTGTCAGACTATCGAGTTCAGCAGGAAGAGGGCACCCTGGTACTACCGGGACGTTTGCCGCCTTAAAGCCACGGTTTGCAAGGTAGATACAGGTTGGCGTCTTTGAGGTTCGAGATACCCCCAGCAGCACTATTTCAGCATCATTAAGATTTTGCGGTAATTGCCCGTCATCATGGTTCAAGGCAAAATTCATCGCTTCAATTCGATTGAAATATTCAGTATCGAGAGTGTGCTGAAGACCGGGTTTTCCCGACATCTCAAGATTAAAATAACTGGCAAGAGCGTGAATAACCGGATCAAGTACGGGAATGGACGGCAATCCCAAACGTCGACATTCCCTAATTAATATTTCACGAAGCTCTTGATTAACAACAGTAAAGAGTACAGGTCCTGGTTTTTGGCGAATTTGAAGAAGCACTTTCTCCATCTGCACTTTGGTTCGAATTAAGCTCCAAACATGCTCTATGGGTTCTTCCACCTTAAACTGGACCATACAGGCCCGTGCTACCGAATTTATCGTTTCACCTGTTGAATCTGACACAAGGTGTAAATGGGACTGCGACATAATCTATTTCCGAACTCTCTGCCCTGGGCTGATCTTTGGAGACTATTCATACACATTAAGGCTTTGTCGGGAAACCTCCAGTTAGTCAAAACCACTCTATCCAAAAATTATCAATCTCTCAGCCAAAGATGCAATTTTTATATTATTTTAAACTTACTTAGTCATACTTTAGCGGCTCACACCAATTTCTGTTGTCGAACGCTGACGCTTAGTAACCGTGTATTCTTATGGAATTCAACATGGATAGAAAGCAATACAGTTATACTAACCTCGTAGGTTTTCCCCTTATTTGCCTTGTTTTTATTCTTGGAATTTCAGGATATTTTTTAAACCAAAATATCAACGAGTTATTAATCCGTTGGCACCAAGAAAAAATGGTCCTGACAATAGAGGGAATTAGTGAAGTATTTGACCATCAGGAAAACCACTTAGATAAAAGACAAGTCAGATCAATAGTAGAGCATTTCAATCATTTTTCAGGTAACCGTATTACGGTTATAGCCATAACAGGGGAAGTTATTGACGATTCTGCAGTCCCCGTTAATACCGCTCATAACATAAAAAGCCAATCGGATAGACCAGAAGTCATCGAAGCTCTCAAAGGACGTTTTGGCTTTAGTACCCACATAAGCTCAATCACAAAAAAAGAAATGAGTTATGTCGCTATATCTTCTGTCCTTAACGAAGATACAGTTGTGATTAGAGCCGCAAAATCCACTGAATCCATCTCTCATGAAAAAGATGAGATGTATCTCTTCGTTATTACGATTGTCTCGATAACCTTGGTTGGTGCCGGGATAATGGGGTTTTCGATAATCAAATATCTCAATAAGCAGGTTAATCACGAATATGAACATCTCGAAGAGAGAATTACAGTTCGAACAACACAGATAAATAGATTACAAGAGCTCGGTACAATGTTAAGCGCTTGTAATAATAAAGAAGAATCAATCGAGGTCATAGAGAAGCTCGTACCTCTTTTAATTCCAAAAATGTCGGGGGCCCTGGCCCTTTTTAACGCCTCCAGAGATTTACTAGAAATCAAAGCCGAGTGGGGAGAGGCCTGGTCGGGGCATAAAGTATATTCTGCAAACGAATGCTGGTCCTTAAGAACCGGACGGGAATACGAAACCGGGCAAAATACCTTTGGTATTCCTTGCAAGCATCTTGAGGGGCTAACGGGTCATTATTTTTGCATTCCTCTAATTGCACACGGTGAAACTCTCGGGGTTTTACACATAACCACCCAATCTGGGCGGTTATCAGATGAATGCAATGATTTGGTTTTTGCTATTGGTGAACAACTTGGTTTGGCCATTGCCAATATAAATTTACGGCGAAGCCTTAAGGAACAAGCAACCAAAGACGCTCTAACAGGCTTGTATAATCGTCGTTACCTAATGGATATATTAGCAAACGAAGTCTCAAGATCCGAAAGACATCACAAAGTCATCGGCGTCTTAATGATGGATCTCGACCATTTCAAACGTTTTAATGATACCTATGGTCATGATTGCGGTGATCTCGTTTTATCAAAACTCGGATCTACTATAAAAAAATGTTGCCGAGATCATGATATCTGTTGCCGATACGGTGGTGAAGAATTCACCGTTATCCTCATGGAATCTACGATCGATAATATGAATCTCGTCGCTGATCGTATTTGCGCGGCCGTTAGGTCAATGGAAATTATATACACTAACCAGTCTATTTCAGACTTATCTATATCCATTGGGATATCCGTATACCCCTATCACGGATCTACACCCGAACAACTCTTAAAAGAAGCCGACAAAGTCCTCTACCAGGTTAAAGAAGAGGGACGCGACGGATATAAGATCAAGGAAATTCCTTCTGAAAAACTCGAGAACCCAGAAGGAAACCTTTCCGAAAACACGGATGATGTTGCCCTATAGTCCTATTCTATTAGCCCTTTGAAAATCATTACACTTCCCTAACATACCCATGTGAATAAGCCTGGGGGTACTGGGTAAAACTTTGTGGATAACTATTCATTTTTTCCACAATCCGTTTTTTTACACACCTTGTCCCCCAAGCACTCCCTCGTCTTATGCGACAATTCGCGACAATACCCACACCTGTGTAAAACCTGTAAAAGGACTCCAGACACAAAGAAAGTTATCCCCGTGATTCACATAATTAAGTGAATTTTTGGACTCCATGACTCTCTGAGGAGTCGCTATTTTTGATCCACGTGAAGACTCACAGAAGATGTGAAAAACGAAATTGAGAGCTTGAAGGTTGCGGACAAGTTATGAATAACTAAACAATCCTCGTGATTCACAGGGATCTACAACAACAACAAATAATTACTAATACATAGTATATTAATAGAGATAACTTTTAACGCGAGGTTCGAAAAGATCGTGAAGACCGAAAACAAACTCATGATCCGTGCTCTAAAAGGCGAAAAAACGGAACGCACACCAATCTGGCTTATGCGCCAAGCAGGACGCTTTTTACCCGAATATCGAAAAACCAGAGCATCAGCGAATGGGTTCCTCGATCTTTGTTATAACCCTGATTTAGCTGTAGAAGTAACGCTTCAACCCATTAGGCGTTTTGGATTTGATGCTTCGATAATGTTCAGTGATATCCTGGTGATACCACATGCACTTGGTCAAAATGTGTGGTTTGAAGAAGGTGTTGGGCCAAAGCTTGAGCCTCTAAATTCCATTGAAGATCTTGATAGATTAAATATGGATAATCTTCATGAACATCTTGCCCCAATATATGAAACCCTTGGACGTTTAAAAGAAGAGCTACCCAAAGAAACAACTTTAATCGGATTTGCTGGTGCTCCTTGGACTGTAGCCAGTTATATGATCGAGGGTGGTTCTTCCAAAGATTATGCAAAAGCAAAAACCTGGGCTTTTTCCAGACCAGAAGAATTCGATAAAATTATCAATCTGGTAGTAGAAGCAACAACACGATATCTCATAAAACAAATTGAAAGCGGAGCTGAGACCGTTCAGATTTTTGATTCCTGGGCAGGTGTATGGCCAGAATTTGCTCTTCGCCGTTGGTGTTTGGAACCTTGCGAAAGAATTATAGCTGGAATCAAATCTGTTTATCCCGATGTCCCAGTTATTCTCTTTCCAAAGGGAGTAGGAAATAGCTATCCAATCTTTGCTAAAGAGAGCGGAGCAGATGGCCTAGGTTTGGATACAACTCTTTCTACGGCTTGGGCGAGAGATAACCTTCAACCGCATGTAACAGTCCAAGGAAACCTTGATCCGCTGCTTCTGGTTGCCGGTGGAGAGCTTCTCGATCGTTCAATCGAACAAATTCTATCAGATCTCAGTGATGGTCCCTTTATTTTCAACTTAGGTCATGGCATTGTCCCGCAAACGCCGATAGAACACGTCGAACATATGCTTAAGCTCGTCAGGGGCTGATTACCGTCAGGAAAAGAAAAATGGCTGGATTTTTGGGAGAGGGCTATCTCTGGATTAAAGCCCTGCATATCATTTCTGTCATCTCATGGATGGCTGGCTTGTTATATCTGCCAAGAATCTTTGTTTATCATACCCAGGTACCTGTGGGATCAGAGCGTTCAGAGATTTTTAAAGTGATGGAGCGGAAGCTTTTCCGTTTCATCATGACGCCTGCAATGGCCGCAAGTTGGATTTTTGGTATTTTGCTGGTTTTAGACGCTGAAGCTTATCGTGAAGGTTGGTTTCACGGTAAGTTTTTATTTCTTTTTCTCCTGATGGGTTTTCATGGCGCATCTTCCAAGTGGATGAAGGCTTTTCAGGCTGATAAGAACACCAAAAGTCAAAAATTTTATCGCTTTGCCAATGAAATTCCGACTTTGCTTATGATTCTTATCGTAATTTTTGTGATTGTTAAGCCGTTTTAATTATAGAATTATCTTTCAAAACCAAGATTTGTGAGAATTCTTTTACTTGACTTCCTTTTTGAGGTACTATAATTCACCCCGCTAACGAATGCGGGCCACTTCTTAAGTCCGTTGCCCTACCTTTAGAATATGTAGCATTAAAATTGATCTCTTAGGTGCGTCTGAATATCGGCGAGGCCTTTTACAATTCTTAACTTGTATGTTGCATTCTAAAAATCATCCCGTTCATTTTTTATTTCCGACTGAACCGAACCTTTCCATCATATGAACTTACAAGATCTCAAACTAAAAAGCCCCGCCGAGCTGCTAAAGCTTGCGGAAGAGCTTGAAATCGAGAACGCCAGCACCCTGCGTAAGCAGGACATGATGTTCGCCATCCTTAAACAAATGGCTGAGAACGATGTGCCAATATTTGGCTCTGGTGTTTTAGAAATTCTCCAAGATGGATTTGGCTTCTTACGAGCCCCAGAATCAAACTATCTACCTGGACCAGACGACATTTATGTCAGTCCAAGCCAGGTTCGTAGATTTGGTTTGCGAACCGGGGATACAGTTGAGGGGCAGATCCGCGCTCCTAAAGATGGGGAACGATATTTTGCTCTTCTCAAGGTTAACTCAATTAACTTTGATCAACCGGAATCTTCTCGTCACAGAATCAATTTTGATAACCTGACGCCGCTATATCCGGACGAAAAGCTCAAACTTGAATTAGATGATCCAACAACCAAAGATATGACCACACGTGTTATTGATCTGGTTACACCACTGGGTAAAGGTCAGCGTGCCTTGATCGTTGCGCCACCAAGAACTGGTAAAACGGTCTTGATGCAAAATATTGCGCACTCAATCGCGACCAATCATCCAGAAGTATTCCTTATTGTTCTCCTCATTGACGAACGTCCGGAAGAGGTGACTGACATGGCTCGCTCTGTGAAGGGTGAGGTGGTTAGTTCTACTTTTGATGAGCCTGCACACCGTCACGTACAGGTCACTGAGATGGTGCTAGAGAAGGCGAAACGTCTTGTTGAGCACAAAAAGGATGTTGTGATCCTTTTGGACTCTATCACGCGTCTAGCACGGGCTTACAACACCGTTGTACCAAGTTCAGGTAAAGTATTGACCGGTGGTGTTGATGCAAACGCTCTACAACGTCCTAAGCGCTTCTTTGGTGCTGCCAGGAACATCGAAGAGGGCGGCAGCCTGACGATCATCTCTACCGCTCTTATCGACACTGGTAGCCGTATGGACGAGGTTATCTTTGAAGAGTTTAAAGGTACGGGTAACTCAGAGATCGTTCTAGATCGTAAACTTTCTGATAAACGAACCTATCCTGCGATTGATATCAGTAAATCTGGTACACGTAAGGAAGAGCTTCTGGTCGAGAAAAATACCCTCGGGAAAATGTGGGTTCTACGTCGTATTCTTACCCCAATGGGTGTTACAGATTCCGTAGAGTTCCTGGTTGAGAAACTGAAAACTTCTAAAAATAACGAAGAGTTCTTTGATTCTATGAATCAGTAATCTTCATTAATTTTGCTATAAAAAAAGGGTCGCATTCAGCGGCCCTTTTTTGTTTCAATTGGTAAGAATAGCTTTAATGATCTGGAATTAAGATCGTTGATCCCGTAGTTTTTCGGGCCTCAAGGTCTTGATGTGCTTTTTGTATTTCAGATAGAGCATAGCTTTGTTTTACCTCGATCTTGATTGATCCAGATGAAACAGCATTAAATAGGGACGTTGCAGATGCCACCATGTCTTCATGGGTTCCGCAATAGTGCGCTAAACTTGGTCTTGTCAGGTACAGACCACCTTTTCCATTGAGGATGAGGGGCTCTATTGCTGGCACGGGTCCAGATGCATTACCAAAGGTGACCATCGTTCCCCTGACTTTGAGGCAGTCAAGCGATCCCATAAAAGTATCTTTACCGACGGAATCATATACGACGTTAACACCTTTTCCATCGGTAATATCTTTCACCTGATCAACAAAATCATCCGTTTTGTAGTTGATTGTATGATGACAGCCGTTTGATTTTGCCAAGGCTGCCTTTTCTTCTGAACCAACAGTTCCAATCACTGTTGCACCCAAGGAATTTAACCATTGGGTCGCTATGGATCCGACACCCCCCGCTGCTGCATGGAACAGCACAGTATCCCCGGGTTGGACACAGTAAGTTCTTCTTATCAAATATTCAGTTGTCATTCCCTGCAGCATCATGGATGCAGCGTGATTGTCTGAGATTCTTTCCGGGATTAAAATGACTTTATCAGCGGGAATAATTCTATGTTCAGCATAGGATCCTATCGGACCTGTACCATAGGCTACCCGGTCTCCGATGTGCAGATCTGTAACCCCAGGACCGATCTCTTCAATAACACCCGCAGCTTCAAGACCAATCCCAGAGGGAAGAGAAGCTTGCGGATAAAGGCCCGTACGGTGATATACATCGATAAAATTGAGACCAACAGCTGTTTGTTTAAGTCGAATTTGGCCTTCACCAGGAGCTCCAATATCGTGGTCTTCATATTTTAAGACATCAGCTCCACCATATTCATAAAATCGGACAGCTTTATTCATGCGATTATTAACTCCTACTAAAAAAGTTGAGAATTGTTTTTCCCAATTGTTATTTTTATTCTGAGATTATCACAAACCTGGCAGGCCAGGTTGTTTATCCTCAAACATTTCATAACCTTCTATCAAAAGTAATTCTTTTTTGGATGTGCTTCCCTGGCCTTTTTGGCCTCCAGAAAA
This sequence comes from Kiloniella sp., assembly GCF_965205715.1. Taxonomy (GTDB): domain Bacteria; phylum Pseudomonadota; class Alphaproteobacteria; order Kiloniellales; family Kiloniellaceae; genus Kiloniella. Next base: position 164,352 of record NZ_CBDBHW010000013.1, read on the forward strand.
ACCACCTAAATTTTGGTTTCCAGCTATAACACGATGACAAGGAATAATGATTGGTATTGGATTTGCACCACAAGCACCACCAACTGCTCTAGCTACAGAAGTTACTTCACGTGCAATATCACCGTAAGTTTTTACTTTTCCATAAGGGATATCATAAAGAGCTTTCCAAACATTTTGTTGAAATTGGGTGCCCTTTGGATGGAGTGGTAGGTCATCAAAAGATGTTCTTTTACCTTCAAAATATTCCAAAATTTGTTCTTTTACCCGAAGAAGGAGAGGTGTTTCATCCTTATTTAAGGGAGTGGAACTATCGACCCAATTCAAGCTGACAAGCTTTTCATTATCCTCCGAAATATTTAATAGACCCTGTGGGGATAAAAATGTCAGTTGATACATATCTGTTCCTGATTGAAGTCGTCGTGGTGATAGGTCATTACTTATGATGATCGTATGTCAGATCAATATCAGTTTATCTCTTAGATACTGTTGAGTTAATAATTATGCCCTTAAAGATGATAATTATCATCTTCTTTGTAAGAAGGACGAAAAGTGGTAAGCGCTAAAAAAGACATTTCGAGTTGGAATTTTAAAAAGCTGGTGATCTGGAATGTCGTATTCATAGCTATTATTTTAAGTACTATCGGGAATGATTTTAAGACTCCCTGGGATGATACAATCTTTTTTGCCCTCAATGGATCTCTTCAAGAAGGCAGGGGGATATGGAACGGCTATTGGTCGATCACAAACAGCAGATTATTTGATACTTTCTGTGCTGTTTTTCTTGGAGCTGTTTGTCTTTTTTATCTTATAAAAAACCGTGAAAACGATTTAGCTGAGCGTTTCTCAAGGGTGATGTTGTTAGTGATTTCAGTTGTATTAATCATGGTGCTGATTTCACGTGGGTTTGAACACTATTATCACCAAAGCCCCTCTCAAGTTCTAAAACCCTTTGTAAATATTAATGATCTCGTGAGTTGGTTAGAGGTAAAAACCGGCACCAGAAAATCTTTTCCAAGTGACCACGCCGCTATTTCCTTTGTGACAGCAATACTTTCCTGGCGTTATTTTGGCCGTAAATATGGTATTTTACTTTCTGTCTTTGCTTTGATTAATGCTACTCCAAGAATGGTTGGTGGCGGTCATTGGTTTGGCGATGTCTGGATCGGGGGAATGCTGCTGGCTTGTATAATCGCCATCTGGATTATCTATAGCCCTTTGCTTCATTGGGTAAGGAGAGGTGTTCTAAAATTATTCCAGCTTAAAATAATTAAAAAATTTACAGCTAACCTTTCTTAAATTGATATCTGTCAATCAGAGTGTTTCACGGGAAACATTAACTATTGAAAGATTGTTTCTATACTGATCTTTAAAAATCTGAGATCCTATAAAAATTATCTTGTTTGGATATAAGTGGGAGTAATGAGTTGAAGTTTACAGTGGATGTAGATTGTACCCCTGAAGAAGCGCGCCGGTTTCTTGGTTTACCTGATGTGACTGCGCTTCAAGAAGAAGCAATGGCAGAAATTCGTCAAAAAATGATGGAAATGATTCAAACAAGCGATCCCGAAGCACTCATGAAATCCTGGATGCCGAGTTCTGTACCTGATTCAATGAAGGGTTTGGATCAAATGCAAAAGATGTTTTGGTCACAGTTTTCTCCTCAAAATACGAAGAGTAATGATAGTGATTAAGGCCTGACAGCTTATAAGCTATCAGCAGTACAGTTATGCGGTAATCAACTTTGACCTTGTTTGTCTGTACGCTTATTGTGTCGTACTCAAATGATTTCTGAGTGTAAAGAACATGGCGTCTGAGACAATTTATGCCTTATCTACAGCCCCTGGCCAAGCAGGTGTTGCTGTAATAAGAATTTCCGGTGCGAACTCTAAAGCTGTTTGGGCAAAGATGTCATCGCATCAGCCCGAACCACGTCTTGCAAGTTTGATTAAATTATCAGATCCCACTGATGGTTCTGAAATAGATCGTTGTCTTGGTCTATGGTTTCCAGGACCTGCCAGTTTTACCGGTGAAGATGTTGTTGAATTACACTTGCATGGTGGTAGAGCCGTTGTAACAGGCGCTATTGAAGCTCTCGCAAAAATACCAGGATTTAGGCCTGCTGAAGCAGGTGAATTTACCCGTCGTGCATTTAATAATGACAAGCTTGATCTGACTGAAGTTGAAGGTCTTTCCGACCTCATTGCAGCTGAAACAGAAGCCCAGCGCAAACAGGCCATTCGTCAGATGGACGGAGAACTCTCCCGTTTGATTGAAGGCTGGAGGGATCGTTTAGTACGCACGCTTGCTTACCTGGAAGCTGAAATTGACTTTCCAGACGAAGAGCTGGAAGAAGGAATTTCCGATCAGGTAAAGCACAATATAAAGTCTTTGATGGGTGAAGTTAATCAACATCTTGAAGACGGACACCGCGGAGAAAGACTAAGAGATGGTTTTTCCATTGCCATTGTCGGTCCACCAAACGCCGGAAAATCTTCTTTAATTAATGCATTAGCGAGACGTGAAGTCGCAATAGTATCTGATGTAGCGGGTACAACCCGTGACATTATAGAAGTACATTTGGATCTATCTGGCTATCCGGTCATGTTATCTGATACCGCAGGGCTACGTGACCTGGAATTACATACAACAGATGGTATTGAGCTCGAAGGTATCCGACGTGCAAAATCACATGCTGAATCAGCAGATCTTCTTTTGGCTGTTTTTGATATCAAGGATTACAATAATTTGGACCAGTCGACGTTAGACCTTCTCACTGATAGTCCAAGCCTTATTCTGTTAAATAAGTGTGATGATGCTGTTGTTACACCAGATTTAAAAATGGAAATAGAAACATTACATATTTCTGCTAAATCAGGTTATGGGATCGACAAACTTTTGGCACATCTCAATGATGCAGTAGTCGCCAATATGGGTATTACTGGTTCGTCTTCTAGTATTACCCGACAAAGACATCGATCGGCTTTGCAAGATACAACGGATGCCTTATCTCGATCCTTGACCATTGAACTCCCTGAGTTATGTGCCGAAGACCTAAGGTTGGCAACACGGCATTTGGGCCGTATTACCGGTAAAGTAGACGTAGAAGATCTTCTGGATGTCATTTTCCGCGATTTTTGCATTGGAAAATAATTGCTTTTAGCTTACATAAGGTACGTTCTTAAACTTTGAACGTTTGGTGTTTCACGTGAAACATAACCAAAGATAACATGAACTGAATAGATCTTAGTTTGAGGTTTAATAATTCAGTTTAAATGATCTGTAACCGTATGTTCGCAAAAAAATGCTCGAAACAGGTTACACCGATAATCGAAAACATGATCTCATTCGCAGGTAAGGGGAAATAGAATGCGCTTATTATTGGCTCTGTTAATTCCATGGCTTCAGTTTTTTACAATTGGAAAACCAATAGCTGGTATAATTTGTTTGATTTTACAAATTACATTGATCGGGTGGCCGATCGCTGCAATCTGGTCTGTATATGCTTTGAGCCAATACAAAACGGATCAAAAAATTAAAGATGCTCTTGGTGAGTAGAATGGGATTTGGGTCAACTGTTAGATATAGTTTACCAAAATTGTTTTGGTAGATGCTCCATTTGACTGAAATCGGATTGATTATAAAGTGATCTGTTATGCAAAAATATGACGTAATAGTTGTTGGTGGTGGACATGCGGGTACAGAGGCTGCTGCCTCTGCTGCGCGCACCGGTGCTCAAACGCTTTTGATTACCCATAAAAAAAGTACAATTGGTGTTATGTCTTGTAATCCCGCTATCGGGGGATTGGGCAAGGGACATCTCGTCAGAGAAATTGATGCTTTAGATGGTTTGATGGCAAAGGCCATTGATCGTGGTGGTATTCAATTTCGTGTACTTAATCGTAGTAAAGGACCTGCCGTTCGTGGGCCCAGAGCACAAGCAGATCGAAAACTTTATAAACAAGCCATTCAAGACCTCCTAGATGAGCAAGAAAATCTGACAATTTTAGAAGCTGCTGTAGAAGATCTAAAACTGGATGATGATAATTGTTGCTGTGGTGTTATCACGGCTAAGGGTGATGTTTATGATGCGGGAGCAGTTGTTTTAACAACCGGGACTTTCTTAAACGGGCTTATTCATCTTGGTAAAAAACAAGTTCCAGCAGGTAGAGTAGGGGATGAACCAGCAATCGGTTTATCACAGACATTAACCAGATTTGGTTTTGAACTTGGTCGTCTTAAAACAGGTACTCCGGCTCGGCTGGATACTAATACAATCGACTATTCATCTCTGGTGGAACAACCAGGGGATCAGCCACCTGAACCGTTTTCTTATATGACTTCTGAAATCACCCAAGATCAGGTGGCGTGTCATATAACCTATACCAATCCCGATACTCATCTGGTTATCAGTGATAACATTGATCAATCTCCGATGTATTCCGGCCAGATTGAAAGTAAGGGTCCTCGTTATTGTCCTTCTATCGAAGATAAGGTGGTTCGTTTCAAGGAGAAAGAACGACATCAAATATTCTTGGAGCCTGAAGGATTGGATGACATAAACGTTTATCCAAATGGTATTTCAACTTCGTTACCAGAAGATGTTCAGCAAGCTTTTTTAAAAACCATACCGGGACTGGAGAAAGCAAAAATTCTGCAACCTGGCTATGCCATCGAATATGATTATGTCGATCCCAGAGAACTTCGACCTACTCTTGAAACCCTTAAAATTCCAGGGCTGTATTTTGCTGGTCAAATTAACGGGACTACCGGCTATGAAGAAGCCGGTGCACAAGGGCTATTAGCGGGTGTAAATGCAGCTTTGAAATCATCAGGCTCTGATCGTGATTTTGTGTTGGATCGCGCTGATGCTTATATGGGGGTTATGATTGATGACTTGGTTAGTTTAGGGGTAACCGAACCCTACCGGATGTTTACCAGTAGAGCAGAATATAGGTTAAAACTAAGAGCTGATAATGCGGATCAAAGACTGACTGGATTAGGTCTAGAAATAGGATGCGTGGGTTCTGAAAGATCTTCTCATTTTAAAGATAAAATGAAGCAACTGTCATCAGCACGAGAGTTTGCAGAATCTCATAAGGCAACTCCTAATGAACTTATTGCTTATGGAATCAATGTTAATAGGGATGGACAAAGACGGAGTATCTTTGATCTATTAAGATATCCCGATGTGACAATTGATGTCTTAAGTAAAGTCTGGCCTGAACTTGAAAGCTTCAATCCGCTAATTGTCGAACAGTTAGAAATTGATGCCAGTTATGCTGGATACATTGAACGCCAAGATGCTGATATACGCGCTTTCAGGAAAGATGAAGCTCTCAAGTTACCAAACAATCTCGATTATGCATCGGTGCCTAGTCTTTCAAATGAAATCGTTCAAAAATTAAATCAGGCTCGACCCGATACACTAGGCGCTGCTTCTAGAATATCAGGGGTTACACCTGCAGCTCTTGTTTCCCTTCTCCGTTTCGTTAGACGATTAGATAAATATGATGTCGCATAATAACTTCTCTGTTGATGATTTTAAGCAGTTTATTGATGTTTCACGTGAAACAGAAGAAAAGCTAAATTGCTATGCCGCTCTCCTTATTAAGTGGAATAAAGCAATTAATCTAGTTGGCAGGGATACTATTCCCGATTTATGGCAACGCCATTTTCTGGACTCAGCCCAATTGGTTAAATATATCTCTAATTCAACGTCGAGAAATAAAAAGGTTGTTGTTGATTTTGGGAGTGGTGCAGGTTTTCCCTCATTAATTCTTGCTATTCTTGGTGTCGGGGAAGTACACGCTATGGAATCTGATTTGAAAAAATCTACATTCCTTCGCGAAGTTTCACGTGAAACAGATGCGGGTCTTATTGTTCACAATGATAGAATTGAGAAAATTAAACCCTTTCCTGTTGATGTCTTTACCGCACGAGCTTTTGCCCCGTTATATAAGATCCTGGAGTTTGCCCATCCCTTTATTGAGGCTTCTAGACCTGAAATTGATCCTGAATTTTTACTTTTAAAGGGGAGAAAGGTAGATCAGGAATTGACCGAAGCCGAGAAAAAGTGGACTATGAAGGTGTCGAGGTACAAGTCTCTGTCTGATCCGGATGCGACGATATTGAACCTCAAACTACTATAATTTGGGGGAATTGATCGTGTCACTACAAGATATCGACATAATTTCAAGTGCTAAACGATCACAAGCTAAGGTCTGGTCTATCGCTAATCAGAAGGGCGGGGTGGGGAAGACTACCACAACTGTTAACCTTGCAACGGCCTTGGCTGCTTGTAAGAAAAAGGTTCTGATTATTGATTTAGACCCCCAGGGAAATGCAAGTACGGGTCTTGGTGTCGAAGCGGATGCCCGGCAAAAAAGTATTTACCAGGTGATGATCGAAGGCATAGAGATAACAAGTGCTATTCGTCCAACTGATGTCCCTCGTATGAGTGTTATCTCATCAGGTGTTGAGTTATCCGGTGCGGAATTAGAGCTGGTTAATTTGCCTGAGAGGGAGTTCAAACTGGTCAATGCTATCGGGCCCCTGCTTGATAAATTTGATTACATCCTTATCGATTGTCCACCCGCACTTGGTCTTTTGACGTTGAATGCTTTGGTGGCTTCTGATGCGGTGTTGGTTCCACTTCAGACCGAATTTTATGCATTGGAAGGTTTGTCTCACCTTTTGCGTACTATAGATCGGGTGAAGAGGGGCCTCAACAGACGCCTGGTTATACAAGGTGTGGTCCTTACGATGTATGACAGACGTAATAATCTTTGCGAGATGGTTGCAGCTGATGTCAGGGCCTTTCTCGGTGAGAAAGTATTTAAAACCGTTATTCCAAGGAATGTACGTGTTTCAGAGGCTCCTTCTCACGGAAAACCAGTGCTCTTATATGATGTTGCCTGCGCTGGATCCCAAGCTTATATCAAACTTGCGGGTGAGATCTTGAGGAATGAACAGATTTCTCTTTCTGAAGTAGCCGTTGCCTAGTTTTAAATAGCATCATATTTATTAAATATATCGTTTTGGATACGTTAAAGTATCAATTTTATAGGGGATAAAATCCCCCCAGTTAATCGAGAGGGTAGAGTCTTGGGTGAACCACAGGATAAACGGACTAATTTAGGCCGCGGACTCGCTGCTCTGTTTGGTGATGAAGAGGAAGATTATGCGTCTTTGGATAAGGTGCGTTCTTCTAAGCAGGTTCCAATCGAGCATATTCATCCAAATTTAAATCAGCCTCGCCGCCATTTTGATGAAGAAGCGCTTACCACACTTGCAAACTCTATATTGCAGTCTGGGCTGTTGCAGCCCATTCTGGTACGTAGACACCCTGAACATTCAGCTGAATACGAAATTGTGGCTGGTGAACGACGGTGGCGTGCTTGCCAACAGGCTCAGTTACATGAAATTCCCGTTGTTATACGCGAATTAAACGACGCTGAAGTACTCCAAGTCGCAATTATAGAGAATGTACAACGGCAAGACCTTACCCCTATAGAAGAAGCCACCAGTTACCGCCGTCTTATGGATGAGTTTGGCCATAAACAAGATGATGTCGCCAAGATAATTGGGAAAAGCCGCAGTCACATTGCCAATATGTTACGGCTGCTAAGTTTGCCTATAGATGTTCAGGACTTGGTGGAAAAGGGGGATATTAGTGCTGGGCATGCGCGGGCACTTATTGGAACTGAAGATCCTATTGATCTTGCTCAACAAATTACAGCTAAAGATTTATCTGTTAGAGAAACGGAGCGTTTAGCTAAAGCACTGAAAAGCGAATTAGCTATTTCTCCTGAAGCGGAAGTCCAAAAACCTAAGTTAACCAGTAGTAAAATAAAACCGTCAACAGGAACTCAGAAAGATGCTGATACGCTTGCTCTTGAGCGGGACTTATCCAATATGCTGGGATTGAAAGTGACGATAGATTTTCATGGCCAAGGCGGGGCTTTGAGTATCTCTTATGATACTTTAGAGCAACTTGATAATGTGTTGCACAGGTTGACCCAACCTGTTGAATAAAATCTAACGTGATCTAGTCGGTGCTTTTGCTGTAATTTCCAACAGGGTACGTGAACAGAGCAGTTCAGCTGGTGAACCGGTTTTTTTACAATTAGCTTCGGTTTCCATCAACATGCCCAAAGCTGTGGATAAGGCCTTAGGAGACCATTTTCGTGCCTGGGCTTTAAAGGGTTCGGCTACTTTCCAAAAAAGTGGCGGGCGGAGTGTTCCTACAGCTTTATCCATTGGGACTCCCTGTGCAACCAAACCTGAAATCATATGAAGCTTTTGAAAATGCCTTGAAACAGCACGTAGTATGGTAACCGCATTTTGGCTCTCTTGTTGTGCCCGAAGCAAATGCTTTTCTAAATTTTGGATATTTCCCATCCCAACAGATATTGCAAGATCATCGAGAGTTAATGTAGCCATGTCACCGACACAGGCCATTGCATCCTCGAGTTCTATATTCCCGGAATTTTTTCCTTTGTAGAGGCATAATTTTTGTATCTCTCGCCGCGTTAAGCGTCTATCAGTACCAAGATTTGCAACGAGGAAGCTGAGAGCGTCGTTTGAAATAAAAAGACCTTCATTTTCAATGGTTTGGCGAATTACACCTGGGAGACTTTTTTCATCATCTTTGTAACAGGCAACTGCAGCAGCTAATTTATCAGCCTCAAATGTTTTTCTGAGTTTAGAACGAGCGGGTAGATCGCCGCCTTCAAAAATGATTAAGGCATCACCAACGGGGCTTTGTAGAAATTCTTTAATCAGGGGAGCAAGTGCATCCCCCGCACTCCTGATTTTTACGACCCGCCTTCCACCCATCATTGAAATGGCTGCAGCTTCGTCTGAAAGAAGGGCAGGTTGTTTTTTTAACTGGTCATTATCTAGATCGACAATTCGAAACGGATCAAGTGGATCATCGACCACAGACATTAAAAGATTTTTACTGCGTTCTTGAACCAGACCTTCATCAGGACCGTAAACAAGCACGGCTCTAATTAGTGAGTCAGGAGATTTGGAAAATACATCGGCCTTGGCTGGGGCTATTTTCAAAATTCAAGATCCAGTGAATAATTATATCTAAGTAGAAAAGATTATAAAAATTGGCGCTATTTATTAGCTTTTGTAAAATAGGCCCCGATTTGTAGTGATATGTCATCAGCAACTTGTCTTAACACACGCTTTCTAGCGGTATCTTCGGCAACAAGGTTGGTATAAGGATCATCCAGCTCATCAAAGCTGTTGGTAGATCTCGATTTTCCTGAAAATACCACCTTTTGGTCTGATAATCGAACCAATTGATATTCGGATAGGATCGTCAAATTTGTTCGTGAAGTCGTATTATCAAGCCGTACAGCAAGATCTTTTGTAGTCTCAGTTATTCTGTTCTTTAAGTTGTAAAGAGGCTGTCTGGGCTGTCCCAGAGGGTTCATTCTGTCTCTTAACATGTTGTGTAGAATCTGCCCGGGGCGATCAGGAAGAGCGTCTATTCTTATCGTTTGTAAGTACTGATTTGATGAATAACCCGATTCAGAATTTTTCTGATAGATCGGCTGAAACCCACATGCTGATAAGGTGATAAAGGCAAAAACGAGGCTTAATGAGACGAATAAACGTTTCATTTTGGACGTAGCAAGCACCTTTATTTCTTTCTTATATGACAACATTCACAATCCGATTTTTTACAACGATAATTTTACGAATTTCTTTTTCACCAATTGCACGTAGAACGGCTGCTTCTGCTGTTGCAGCTGCTTTTATATCATCTTCAGAGGCATCAATAGCCATCGTAATATTAGCTCTAAGCTTGCCATTAACCTGAACTGGTAAGGTAATTGTTTCATCAACAGTAAGCTTGTCATCGGCTGTAGGCCAAGCAACGTTTACGATCATTTCTGAATGGCCGAGGCGATTCCAGAGTTCTTCGGCAATATGAGGCATCATTGGTGAAATAATGCGGACCAATATCTCAAATGCTTCTCTTAGAGCCCAATTATCGTCGCTTGTTTGGGTTTTGAACTGAACGATATAGTTTGTTAGCTCATAGATTTTTGCAACAGCGGCATTGAACCTAAAGCTTTCAATATTTTCACTTATAGAAGCTATGGCTTTGTGGACCGTACGGCGCAGCTCAACTGCCTGATCCGATAAATTGCCGGGCATTGCGGAATTGGCTGCGGGCAATTGATCTAGTTGGGCATCAATTAGACGCCATAGGCGTTGTGTGAAACGCCAAGAGCCGTCAATGCCTGATTCTGTCCACTCCATGTCCCGGTCAGGAGGACTGTCTGAAAGCATGAAAAAGCGAGCTGTATCAGAACCATAGCTACCAATAATATCTGCTGGATCTATGGTATTCTTTTTGGATTTACTCATCTTGATGGATGGCCCGACATTAACGGAATCACCCGCTAAAGTTTTAAAGTCACCATCTGCATCTTTTTCGATTTCCTCAGGAGAAAGCCAGTTACCATCAGCATCCTGATAGGTCTCATGGCAAATCATCCCTTGAGTAAACAGTCCCTTAAAGGGCTCTTCCATACCGAGGTAACCACATTTTTTCAGACCACGGGTGAAGAAGCGGGAATATAGAAGATGAAGAACTGCGTGTTCAATTCCTCCAATGTACTGATCGACTGGTAACCAGTAATCAACGTCGTCACGTTCAAAGGCACCTTCAGCACGTGGACTGCAAAAGCGTGCGAAATACCATGAGGATTCCATAAAAGTATCAAAGGTATCGGTTTCGCGCTGGGCAGCTTTACCACAAGAAGGGCAAGTCGTGTGTTTCCAGGATGGGTGATGGGCTATGGGGTTACCGGGTTTGTCGAAAGAGACATCTTCTGGCAATTCAATTGGAAGATCCTGTTCTGCAACAGGTACAGCACCGCAGTCGTCACAATAGACAATCGGGATAGGACAACCCCAATAGCGTTGGCGAGAAACGCCCCAGTCTCTCAAACGGAACTGCACAGTCCCTTTGCCGTGTCCATTTTCTTCAAGGTGAGTAATGGCCGTCTTTATGGCAGTCTCACTATCCATACCATCTAGGAACTCTGAATTGATCATCTTGCCGTCGCCGGTATAGGCTTCATTACCAACGGTAAAGCTATCAATGTCTTCGTCATAAGGAAGAACAACTGGAGTAACTGTCAGATCATATTTTCTAGCGAAATCCAGATCGCGTTGATCGTGTGCAGGGCAGCCAAATATGGCGCCTGTGCCGTAATCCATAAGAACAAAATTGGCAACATAAATAGGTAGCTGGATAGAGGGATCGAGAGGGTGGATCACTTTTAATCCGGTATCGAAACCTTTTTTGTCAGCCTTTTCTATGGCTTCTTCACTGGTTCCCATTTTATTGCATTCGGCAATAAAAGCTTTGAGATCAGGGTTTTGAGCTGAAAGTTTATCGGCGAGGGGGTGATTTGCTGATACAGCACAGAATGAAGCCCCAAAAAGTGTATCCGGCCGCGTCGTGTAAACCTCTATACTTTCGTCAGAATCAGCTATTTGGAAGAAGACGCGTGCCCCCTCAGAACGGCCAATCCAATTGTGTTGCATTGTGCGGACTTTTTCCGGCCAACGATCAAGAGTTTCTAAACCCTCAAGAAGCTCATCGGCAAAATCAGTAATTTTGAAGAACCATTGACTGAGTTTACGCTTTTCAACTTCGGCACCTGAGCGCCAGCCTTTACCATCGATTACCTGCTCGTTGGCGAGCACGGTATGGTCTATGGGGTCCCAGTTTACCCAAGACTCCTTACGCTCAACCAGACCCGCTTTAAGGAAGTCCAGGAACATCTTTTGTTCATGTTTGTAGTATTGTGGATGACAAGTCGCTATTTCACGGTCCCAATCGATGGATAGACCCATGGATTGTAACTGTTCGCGCATCGCAGCAATATTTTCATAGGTCCACTTACCTGGATGGACACCGCGCGCCATTGCAGCGTTCTCAGCAGGGAGACCAAAGGCATCCCAACCCATGGGGTGCAAGACGTTAAAGCCTTTTGCTTTTTTGTAACGAGAGATGACATCGCCAATGGTGTAGTTCCGAACGTGGCCCATATGAATGCGTCCGGATGGGTATGGAAACATTTCCAAGACATAATACTTGGGTTTATCCGTGTTGGTTTCGACGGAAAAACAGCTGTTATCAACCCAGGCCTTTTGCCACTTGGTTTCAGTTTCCTTGACGTTATAGCGTGTCATAATTCTTCTTACTTTAGTGTGCCTTCTGAAAAGGCAGATGATTAGTCAAATAAAAAGGCCACAGGTTGATGTACATGCTCATCTGTGGCCTCAAGACTTTTGCTCAAGTATTAACTCAACTCGCCAGAGGAGTTAGATTTATTCACTCGAAGATATGCGGAGCTGTCGGGCTCTTGTCAGAATTGCATCTTCTAGTTCGGTATTTGTTTTAGGATCAACTTTAGAGTCAATCCAACTACCTGTTACATCACGTTTTTGTTTAAAGACAGATGCGCGGACGCCATCAGCGCGTAAATCACGCCCAAGGATAAAGACATTAACCTTAAAACGTTCTGCTTTGGTTTCTTCCGGGCTATACCAATCGGTAATAATCACCCCGCCAAAAGGATCAGCAGATGTCAAAGGTAGAAAAGCGATCGTATCAAGGGAAGCGCGCCAGAGGAAAGAGTTGACACCAATACCTGCACCACCATCTTGTGGCTTTGAATCATTTCCACCAAGTATATCAATACCTCCAGATCCACCTAAAAGCGATCCACCGGTTTTAGAGTATGCTTCATCTGTAGGATTATCAAAGATCAGATCAGATTCTTTGCCACCTTCACATGCTAATAAAAAGAGTGGGAAGAGGAGAATAAGAACAAAACGGTAAATGATGGTGTTATTGGCCATGCTTCTTTCCAGAGGTTACGGTACCTGCAAACAATTAACCTAGTTTTTAACGATAAGTACAGCAAAAAAAAAGGCCGACCCGTATAGGGTCGACCTTCTTTAAAACTTGCGTAGTTGTATCGATTAGAAGGATACAGCTAGACCAGTTGAAACGCTTGTGAAGTCACCAGCTTTGCCAGTTCCTTCGTAATCGCCAGCAGAACCAGAAACCCAAGTGTTCAGGCCTGGTGCGATTTCGTAAGTTACACCAACGGAGTAAGCTACGTTATCGTCGTCTGCACCACCAGCTGCATCTTCTTCGTAGTTACCGAAAGAAGCACCAGCAGTTACGCCCCAAGGGCCAGTTGAGTAACCAACACCAACGTCAAAAGTATCAGTTTCGAAGTTGTCTTCTTGGTCTTCATGAGAGTAAGCAACAGCTACTTTGAAACCAGCATAACCTACACGGATACCACCAGTTGCGCCCCAATAAGTCTGGTCGTCAGCACCGGATTGTCCAACTTCGTGAGTACCACCAGAAACACCAACGTCTACTGAGAAGTCGTTGAATGAGCCAGAGTAGTTCACGCCACCGTCAACGTGGTTGTTGAAGCCAGTTTCTGATTCAGAGATAGTTGAACCGTCATCTCCATCAGGAGCGAAAGAGATACCAGCTTTGAAACCGTTGAAATTTGGTGTGAAGTAAGTGATTTTTGTATCATCACCTGCATCAGAGAAACCAACAGAAGTACGACCATTGTGATCAGGAATACCTACGCCAGTGAAGTTGTTGAACATGCCGTATGTGAAGCCAACGGAAGTAGCGTTAACGTCAAGAGCATCGCCAGCGGAATCGTTGTCGCCAAGAACAACTTTACCGAAATCACCAGAAACCCAGATGTCGTTTTCATCTGTGTTTTCAGTTGAGTTCTGGTCAGTTTCTAGTTCGATGTGTAGACCGTATGTAAGGCCGTTATCAGCAGTAGTCTGAGCGTTCAAGTGAACTTCAGAGTTTGTGTTGAAATCCAAACCCTTGTTGGTAGCACCCTGGCCATCAGATTCCTGTGAGGAAGCGTGGAACTGTGTGAATGCGGACCATACGATTTCGCCGTCAGCAGCCATTGCTGGTGCTGCGAAGGCTGCGCCAGCTACGATAGCTGAACTAGCAAGCAGAACTTTTTTCATTATATTCGATCTCCAAAAAGAATAATCAGGCACCAAGGCCTTCAATCAATGTGTGTTTTTTTAACACCCGATTAAAAAGGATCGCAAGACTGGAATCTCTCATGTTGTTGTTTTTAAGTACTACTGTGACATTGATGCAACAAATTAAGCTGTTTCGGCGTAGAAGTTAACATAAAGTGCTAATTTTTAACGATTTGAGAAGCAAGCCTAAGGATTAAACATGTGTTTAAGATTTTTGAAATTGATCGAAAAACCCGATTTATATGCCTCAATACCAAGAATCCATGCGGTAACTTTATATCAATAGATTTAATAGAGAGGGATTGATCAGCTTGCAGCACCTTATTAGTCCTGATAATGATCACAACAATATATAGGGTGAACAGGTACATCAAAGTTTGCCTGTTTGTTCTTTTCTCAAGGCGTAATCTACTGGAGATTCTAAATGCCGGGCATTCTTTGGATCGCATCATATCCTAAATCAGGAAACACGTGGATGCGGATCTTCTTATCAAATCTAATATTGGATGCTAAAGAAGCGATCTCTCCCGATACTGCGAGTGAATTCTGTACCAGTGAGGCAAATAAACTCTGGCACTTACCCTTTTTGACGAAGGATTTGAAAGAAGGGGACCCAATCCCCGATGAATTCACGGCTCAAGAAATTGCTGATGTGAGAAGTTTAGCGCAAAAACGTGCAGTAGAATTAAACAAAAACCTAGTACTTTTTAAAACCCATAACTATCTGGGGGAACACCTGGGGAGTCCTTTGTGTTCTATGGAATACACCGCGGGCGCTATATATATTGTTCGAGATCCCAGGGATGTCGCAGTTTCTGCTTCGGATCATTTTGGATTATCCATCGATGATACCATTCAGCTTATGGCAGACACTAAAACAGTTAGTAAGCCTGATAAAGGTCAGGTCTACGAGGTCTATAATAGTTGGTCTAATCACGTAAAATCTTGGACACAGGTTTCTAACAAACGACTTATTGTTCTTCGTTATGAAGATATGCTGGCTGATCCGCATAAGGTTTTTGCATCACTGACAAAGAAGCTTGGCATTACTCATGATGAGGAACGTATTAAAAGAGCGGTTGAATTTTCTTCTTTTAAACAATTACAGGCACTTGAAGCTGAAGTTGGCTTTTATGAAAAGTCAAAAAAGAGTCAAAAGTTCTTCAGATCAGGAAAATCTGGTGGCTGGAAGGACATTTTAACCGATAAGCAGCGCTATCGGATTGAGAAAGACCATCGTGTGCAAATGAAGCGCTTTGACTACAAGTAAACTTAACACTAGGAGCTCGTGTTCTTTTGTCGATAGAAAAAAACATTTCTTCAAATTTATCAGTAATTCGTGACCAGATAGAAGATGCCCGACAAAGCAGTAACATGTCTTCAGAAGAAGTGTGTCTTGTTGCTGTCAGTAAAACCAAGCCTGTTGAAGCGGTTATGGAAGCCTATGAGGCTGGGCAACGGGTGTTTGGCGAAAATAAGGTACAAGAAGCTCAGGCTAAGTTTACGGATCTACGAGCAGAAAAAGATGATATTGAATTGCATCTTATCGGGCCGTTGCAAACAAACAAAGCCAAAGAAGCCATCCAGATTTTTGATGTTATTCAAACCCTGGATCGCCCAAAACTCGTGAAGGCTTTGGCAAAGGAAGTTGTTAAGCAGGATCGCCAGCCAAAATTTTATGTCCAGGTTAATACTGGCGAAGAAGAACAAAAAGCTGGAGTCTTACCAAAGGAATTACCTGAATTACTCGACCTTTGTAAGAGCGAAGGGATTATTGTTTCAGGTCTCATGTGTATCCCCCCGGTAGATGAAGAACCTTCTCTTCATTTTTCTTTTCTAAGAGAGTTAGCAATGAAAAATGGCTTAGGGGTAATTTCTATGGGAATGAGCAGTGACTTCGAACTCGCTGTACGTTTTGGGGCCACACATGTCAGAGTAGGCTCAAGTATTTTTGGTGAGCGAGATTACCCTTAAAGTTGTAGACGCTTAACATAAACTAATTATACAGCTGATTAATTTATCAGCCACAGTCAGATATTACCCAGCAGTCACTATCCCTGACCGGATTTTGGATAACCAAAAGCTCCCGACCCATATTGCCAATAGTTTGTAAAAACTCTTCACTATCGGGAAGAGATGTTACTCTTGCTCTGACGGCACTTAGGGTTTTTCCTCTTAAACAGAAGGCAGCAAGAACAACGCCGGTGCTTGGGGTGTTTTGCTTTAAATCGGTCGGTTTTTTTCGACACAATCCCGGTGCATGACCATCTTCAGTTACATTAAAAGCCCATTTCATCTGATATGGGTTTTGATTCTCTATCTGGGAAATGGGGACATAGCGCGCATTTAACCATTTAGGACCATACTTGTTCATGCCTTCTGAAACCCGGGTTTCGAAGTTTTTATTATTATCACTAATAAGAACATTGATCTTGATTGGTGATCCATTGGCTGCGAGGAGGGCATCTCCTTTAGAATAGGTTACGGTAAAAAAGGCGGGACGGATAAGGTCTCCGTTCGTTTGGCAGCCAAATAGAGCGATAGATATAAGCGAGAAAATAAGAAATTGTTTAATGTTGATCATAAAACACCCTCAATTTTTTATCCGACATATACCAAGAATAATAGATTTAAACCGTAGGGCAACTCACGACGATTAACGTGTATGTTACTCCTTAATAGAAACCTTGGGTTTATCATTAAGGAGAGAAAGAAGTTCCAGTAGATCTTTGCGTTCTAGCGCAACACATCCCTCTGTTGGTGTCAGACCCGGTTTCGCAATATGCAAGAAAACGGCTGACCCGCGACTTGGTATGACGGGATCAGTGTTGTGTTTAAGAATTGCGATAAGATCATAGGTGTTTTCTTGTTCGCGCCAGAGGTGTTCAAAACGTGAAGTATAGGGAATGATCACAGCCTGATTATAATAAGGATCTTCAGATTCATCACACCAGCCGTCTCTTTGGCAAAGAGGGTATATATCAAGATCTTTGTTGATCGTTGCGCGTTCTTCTAGGGAGATCGGGTCAGCTCTGTAGAGGACTTTAAGGATTTCCCAGGCACCCAAGGGTGTTTTACCATCGCCTTCGATCTTTTCCTTGGCAGCAATTGTACCATTCTTACCAATGGCACATGGCCAAGTTTTATCCCCGTAAGAGGCCTGCCATTCACCGTTAATATTTTGTACAATGATGTCCATATCCATACCCGTAAATCAGCTGGTCCGTTTCTGAATTTCGGCCAAACATACAGATTCACTCAGGCTTGTCGAGGGTTCTGTTATTGGGTCTGGAGTTCTTGATATTTATTCAGGCCATTGAGAAGGTTTTGGGTGAATTCGCTTTGGCTCAGTGGATCAATTTTAGGTTGTCGCTCTGGCGTATCAACGCTTGGCGGTGCAGTGTTAATGGATGGGTTTCTTGCAGGTAATGGTGCAGAAGTCTGCGCGATGATGACATTATTACCGGTGAGTGGGAACCACTTGCCTGGGCTCCCATGTTGCTGGTTTGCCTCTCCATTTTTTGTAGTCGCTACTTCTGCAACTTGAAGGGATTGGGACGCCAAGTCTTGATTCGTATTAGATCTTATTCTCCCGAGATCATTATAAATCGCTGCAAGAGCTGCCTGACCTTGTAATGGTTCTGTTGGTGAAGGAGAAGATTGTGCATCTAATAGGGTATTTTGCTTATCAGAAACTGTGGGATCTGAGTTGGTTAATGTAGGGGCTGGAGGAGCTACAGGCGGTAGTCGGGCAAAAATATCGGTTACATCAAGAGAGGCTGTTTCGATTGCTTCTGTGGATAGAGGAGAAGTTACCTGGCCGTTTGCAACACCACTTTCAGCTATTTGGACTGTATCATCAACTTCATCAGGGCTTAAGAAGGCTTCCATGATGTTCGCGCCAATGTCTTTTCCCGTTGTTTCCTCAACAATGGAGTTGGCAATAGCAGAAACGAATCCAGAGGGTCCCCCAAAGAGCATGCCTCCAAAAACCCGCGCTGTCGGTTTAAGCTCGTCCCCGGTAATTTCCCTATAGATTGTTGAAACAACAGGGATGTGTTGGAGGGGATTAATAATATCAAGAAAATCTAAAAATCCGAACTCCTGTTCGGCCTCTCCAACTGTTTCGTCTGGGGTTGTTTCACTGATGGCCTTTTCACTGGCTGAGGTTCTTACAGGTGGATTGGCTTTTTTTGCTGGCGTTTCTTTTGGTGAGCTTTGGGTTGATTCTAGGCTGCTCTTAAAACTGTTTTCTGGTTCAGGTTTCTTTTTAGCTAAGTCCAAATCAGGTGTAACAGGTGAGATTGAACTTACAGCTATACCGTTCACCGGAAAATTTGGTGTGGGCTGGTTAGCGTAAAGTTGATCCATCATGATACATATACCTATCGATTGCATGGATTAATATGCAAGCATTAGGCCAGTTCATAGCAGGTAGGCTTTATCGGGAAGTTTAAGGCTTTGAGAATTGATCTTAGGGCAGTAGCGGCAGAGTCTTCCCTTTTAAGAGGAAAAGCTTGCCGATTATCAGCTTTAGAAAAAAGCAGATTTAAAGAAAATTATTCAAATTCAACGATACTTACCGGAATTCAACGATAATTACAGGGTGTGTCCAAAGCGGGTGGCTTTAGTTTGAAGGTAAAATTCGTTATGGCCGTTGGATGGGAAATGATGTGGCACTGTTTGGGAAACATCGATGCCGCATTCGATCAGAGAGGTTACTTTTTCTGGGTTATTCGTAAGTAATCTCACTTCATCAATACCCAATTGTCGAAGCATCTCAGCAGCTGGAATATAGATGCGCTCATCTGGATTGAATCCAACGAGTTCATTGGCATCAGAAGTATCCGCGCCATGATCTTGGAGCTCGTAAGCTCGTAGTTTATTAATCAAACCAATGCCGCGACCTTCCTGGGAAAGGTAGAGTAGTATTCCGCCACCCTTTTCGTTCATCAGCTTAATTGCTCCGCGGAGTTGGTCTCCACAATCACAGCGCAGACTGCCCAATAGATCACCAGTGAAGCATTCTGAATGAAGTCGAACCAAAGTTGGTAAGCTGGGGTCTGGGTCGCCGATAACTAATGCAAGATGTTCGATACCACCTTCTTTCGGACGGAAGGCAATAACAGTTGTTTTTTCAGCTGTATCAAGAGGTACTTCAGCTGAGGCAACTCTCTTTAGACTATAGGCTGCAGTACTGCGATATCCTGCTATATCATCTGCCTGAACCGTAAGAAGGTTATGCGCTTTTGCGAGTCCTTCTGCGGAACCATCTGGTAAGTTGACGAAAAGAACCGCGGGTAGCAGGCATGAGAGCTTAGCTAAAAGAACAGAGTTTCGAGCAAGAATTTCAGGAACATCTGTTGTAAGGAAGTCATCGTGACGAAGGTTAATCCCCAGAGGGTCGTGAACAGGATCTGCCAGATAAGCAACAGCTTCAGAAGACATGCCATCGAGAGCAAAAGCAATAACCTCTGTGGTAGAAATCAGGGGTTTGGCTTCTTTTATACCAATCGCAGCAGCGCGCCGCGCAGTTAGTAATAAGCAGGGTTCAGCCTGAGCGATATGTCTTAAAGTATCATTTATATCAGCCGAAGCAGTTTCAGAGGCTTGAATAAGGGCGGCTTGTCCTTCAGGGCGTTGAACAATAACCGCTGCGCCACGCCGCAATTCGGCAATTGCACGTTCGACTGCGGGTAGGATCCTGGCGGCGTTTTCTTCTAGCGCTGGCACTTACTTGTTCTCTCGTCCGGCTTGATTCAAAGATATTATATCACTTGGTTGTGTGATACGCCTTTTATTTAGGAAACACAGTCCCGACATTCCAGTGAAATGAGATAAAAAGCTTCTGGTCATTATACCAAAGCATGATCATTGGAAAGTGTGAATTTACGAAGTAGGTCTGAGCTTTTGCGACAAGAAGCTAAATGGGGTTTATCATTGTGCTCAATTACCTAGGGTATCAGTCACTTTTTCAGTTTACTTTAATGTTGAAAAAATCATCTTTCCAGAATGGAAAATTGGAAAAGACGAGGAGGAACACGAAATGTAGAGCGTCAACCACTTTGTCCGGTTGCGTCAACCACCTTGGCCGCTTTTGATGCGGCTGTGATCTGACGTTTATTTACGATGCTTCAGGCATATTTTTCACCTTTTTGTTTGTGGTTTTCCGCAACATTTTTTTGAGATTTTGGGCGGCTTCCCATTGTCTGTAGCTGTCGATATTCATCTCAAGAATGGTTGAGTGGTGAACAAGACGATCGATTGCTGCAACGGTCATGGCCTTATCTTGAAAAATATTGTCCCATCCGCTAAAAGGTTGATTGGCAGCAATTGCAATACTTCGGTACTCATATCGTCTGGCGATCAATTCAAAGAGCACGGATGTTTCAGATATATCCCTTTGTGCATAGGTAATATCATCGAGAATGATGAGATCAAATTTATCGAGTTTTGCGAGGGCGTTTTCGAGCATAAGTTCACGTCTGGCAGCCTGGAGTTTTTGCACCAGATCACTGGTTTGCGTATAGAGCACACGGTATCCAGCCTCTATAAGAGCATAACCTACGGCGCATAGGAGATGAGTTTTTCCTCCCCCTGAATTTCCAATGGCAATCAGATTTGCTCTTGCGTCAATCCAGTCACCGGCAGACAAGGCTTCGACCTGCGCCTTTTTCACGTTAGGCAGCCGCTTGAAGTTAAAAGTGGCCAGAGTTTTTCCGCCCAGCAGGTTTGATGCGTTGAGATGGCGTTGAATGCGTCGCGTGTCCCTTTCGGCCAATTCATATTCGGCCAAAACGGCAAGGAACCTGGCTGCTGACCAGCCCTCCTTGTCGGATTGGATTGCGATATCTTGCCAGTGTTTGTGAAAGCTGGGTAATCGTAAGTCAGTTAGCATAAGAGGCAGCTTGTGCTGATCCACTTCAATGTTTGTCATGCCCGATCCTCCAACAGAGTATCAAAGACTGATAATGAAGGTTGAACCACGGGAATATCAGGAGGTAAATCCGTGTTCTTTTTTGTGATATTCAGCTTAAGTTTTTTTGCGCAAGGTAGCCTTCCTGCATTGATTTCTCTCGAAATCAGGTGCGCGACTTCGGCCTCACAAGCCTCTTCGTGCGCAAGGAAAAGTATCCCAACCATCTGACGACACGCATCTCTGCGGGACAACTTTTTCTGAAACAATGTCCAGGCCAGGGAGTACTCGGTTCTTGGAAAAATACTGTCACGATAAATAGAATTGGCGAGTGCCTGAGGTTTACGTTTGAGAGCATGAATGACGTGATGATAATTGATAACATGAATGCGGGGGCCTTTGCCGTGCCCCCGCTCACGAGAATGGCTGACGACATGAGTGCTGCCTAGATAGGCTTCTATCCGGTTATCGTAAATATGGACACGCAAGCGTTGACCAATTAGGCGAGAAGGGGCGCTATAAAAAACCTGCTTAACTAAAAAACCACTTGTTTTGGTAACTCTCGACACGACTTCAGTGTAATCTGTTGTTCGCCGAGGAGGTAACGCCTTGAGAGATTTCAACTCTGTTTGGATATCTTGGTCACGATGTTTGTTCCGTCTAGCAATCAGCTCGTCCAAAAATCGCCGATACTCATCCAAAGTGTCAAAGTCATTACTGCCACGCAAAATCAGGGCCTGCTTTATCGCAGTCTTAAGGTGACCGTGGTGAGATTCAATGGCACCGTTCTCGTGTGATTCCCCTCTGTTATTTCGACTGGCCTCCATACCGTAGTGCTCAACAAAAGCAGAATAACGTTTGGTAATGTCCTCCTTTTCCTCAACGCTCAAATTCCGAAAGGCCGCAGACAGGCTGTCGGTCCGGTGGTTTTCAGGAGCGCCCCCCAAGGACCAAAGCGCATTTTGTAAGTTCTCCGCAAGGGCTGTAAAACTCTCACCGCCAAGTACGACCCCAACATGTTCCCATCGGCTATATACCAGAACAAAATGATAGAGCCGATGCACCAAAGGATCTCCTGCAATGGTAATACTTAAGTCGGCTGCATCCGTGAAATCTGATTGGCCCATGTAACCCGGCTCAGGTGTTTGCCTGAAAATGATATCCTTTTCAGGGCCATTCAGAGCCCGCCATCCCCGAACTCGGCGCTCTAACGTGCGCTTGACACGGTCATCGGGAAAACGGAGCGGATAGAGGCTCTGTATGTGGCGCAACAAAGTAATGGGTTTGACCGAGTTGTCTTTATCCAAAATGGGAAGGATGTCCTTATCCCAGATATCTTCAAGCGGATCAGAAACTGTTCGCCCTCGCTTTATATTGCGTTGTGACGGTAAAGTCGCATCAACGTCAAATCGGCGGGCCGTGCGTTCGCTAAACCCTGCGCGGGCAGCGGCGGTTCGTTGACCATGAGTTTTTCTATCTGTCATGTAAAGTCTCAGTTGTTCATCTGTGATAAATTTATACGGCAAACAGGTTCCTCCAATTACATCTAGAGGTTCCTAATTTATCAACTCACAGCAGCTTGTAACTAACACCAAATTAAGCCTTGGCCGGTGGATCTGATTATCAAACGGGCACGCCCTTTTTAATGATCAGATCCACCGGCCAAGGTGGTTGTCGCAACCGGCCAAGGTTATTGTCGCTGAACAACGAAATTTTTATCGTAAACAATTTGCAGAGTTATTCTACATCAATGATATATTTTCCAGATATATAGTAAGATAGCAAAACTGTAATCGTTCTTAATTAAAGACTTTTCTCCTGGGAAATATCATTGATTTCAGAGGTGAACTTGAATGTGAATAAGGCCAGTGTTATCTAAATTGAACACGATCTGATTATTACATGTTAGATTGTATAAAATAATTGGAGATTTAAGCTCCGAAAAATAACCCGGAACTGACTTCGTATTTGACGGAGAAACTGACAGGGTAAATAACAGGGAACTGATAAGGGGCCTATGGGATGACGACTTCGACCGGCCGTAAGATTCTGCTTGTTGATGATGATGACGCGCTTCGTTCTTCATTAAGCGAACAATTACGTTTACATGAAGAATTTGAAACCACTGAAGCAATCAACGGTATGGAAGGCCTAGAGAAGGCTAAAGGCGACTATTTTGACGCAATATTATTGGACGTTGGATTGCCGGATATGGATGGCCGAGAAGTTTGCCGTCTCATGCGTCGTGCTGGTGTAAAGAGCCCGATCATTATGCTGACAGCGGCAGAATCAGATGCCGATACTATTTTAGGTCTTGATGCTGGCGCTAATGATTATATCACTAAACCATTTCGTCTTGGGGTATTGCTTGCACGTTTAAGAGCGCAGTTGCGTCAGCATGAACAGAGTGAAGATGCTGTTTTTACCATCGGACCCTATACTTTTCAGCCGAGCGGCAAAATTCTTATTGAGGGCGAAACTCAAAAGAAAATACGTCTGACTGAAAAAGAAACATCAATCCTTAAGTACTTGTACCGTAAAGGATCTCAGGTCGTTGGCCGGGATACTCTTCTAAACGAAGTTTGGGGTTATAACGCAGGCGTAACGACTCATACTCTTGAAACTCATGTCTATAGATTGAGACAAAAGATTGAAATTGACCCTTCGAATGCAAAGTTATTAGTAACGGAGACAGGCGGATATCGTCTGGTACCTTAGTGTAGAGAATGCATAAGGTGTTACTTATTGTTTGACTTGTAATGAAGTCGGGAGATTTTAGGGCGTGTCTGAAGAGAGTGATTTTACGGTAAAATTCTGGGGAGTGAGGGGGTCTATTCCTTGCCCAGAAGATAGCCATAGGCATTACGGCGGTAATACATCCTGTGTGGAAGTAAAGTGTGGAGATCACCACTTCATTTTTGATGCTGGTACAGGAATACGTTCTCTGGGACGCGACATTTGCTGTGGCGGTGATAAAAAACAGATAGATATCTTTTTCTCTCACACACACCATGATCATATTATGGGGATGCCCTTTTTTGGGCCGAATTTTTATCCAAAAAACAAAGTCAGACTTTGGGCTGGCCACCTTTTGGAACAAAACAGTAATCTTCACGAAATACTCTGCCGTTACATGGCGGAGCCACTTTTCCCGGTACCCCCTAAGGTTTTTGCTGCCAATGTAACTTTCCATGATTTTAATGGGGGGGAAACCTTAGAGCCCTATCCGGGGCTTAAAATTCGGACGGCACCGCTTAATCATCCTAACGGAGCGACAGGGTATCGTCTTGAGTATAAAGGAAAATCGTTCTGTTACGTGACCGATACTGAACACGTACCAGGTTGTCCTGATCGCCAAATCCTTGAGTTGGTCGAGGACGCTGATTGTATGGTCTATGACAGCAGCTATACCGATGAAGAATTCCCGAATTTTGTAGATTGGGGACATTCGACCTGGCAAGAAGGTGTGCGATTATGTGAAAAGGCTGGTGTGAAGCAGCTGGTCGCCTTCCATCATGATCCTTGTCACAATGACGAATTTTTGGATAAGCAGGCTGAAGCAGCGGAAAAGGCACGTCCAGGGACACTTTTTGCCAAAGAGGGAATGGAAATCTCTCTTTGAGATCAGGAATTATCTGACCAACATATTTTTGATGACGAAAATATAACTATTGATCACGGAAAACTGACAACTCTTTGATCTTTTGGGGTATAGAATAACGATAATATAACCTTATCTATGAGGTTATTCTATATTCGCTAGAGGTTATAAGAGATGAAGTGGTTTAGCTCGGTCAATGAAACTGCTTTGCCAGAGCGTGTTCTTAATGCAATTCATGATCAGGAAAATCAAACTGAACAGCTAATTGGCTGGATTCAATTGGCTGTCGTCTCCATTTTTGGGACGCTTTATCTATTATCGCCAAAGACTTTTAATGAAGAAGTTACTTTTGCGCCGGTCCCCTGGGCACTTGCTATATATTTAGGGTTAACGGTTATTCGTATAATCTGGTCATACAAATATCGTATGCCAGATTGGTCGCTGGCTTTATCGGCTTTATTCGATATGACCTTGCTGATGGTTTTAATTTGGAGCTTTCACATCCAATACAATCAGCCTCCGAGTTTTTATTTAAAGGTACCGACGCTTCTCTATGTATTTATTTTCATTGCTATTCGCGCGTTAAGATTCGAAGCCAAATTCGTTATCATTGCGGGTCTGTTTGCCGCTCTTGGCTGGGGATTGATGATACTTTACGTCGTAAAAGTTGATTCTATGGATAGCATGATTACCCGTAATTACGTGCAATACATGACTTCAAACTCAATTCTATTAGGGGCTGAGTTTGATAAGATCATCTCGATCATAATCGTAACCCTCATTCTTGCAGTCGCGCTTATTCGTGCAAGGAGGCTATTGATACACTCGGTATCAGAAAGGCAAGCGGCAGAGGAGCTTTCTCGCTTCTTTTCTCCAGAAGTGGCAGCAAAGATTGCCCAATCTAAAGATAAAATTATAGCTGGTAATGCCGAAAGACGGGAAGCCGCCATAATGAACCTAGATATGCGGGGTTTTACAAAGATGGCGTCTAGGGAAACAGCAGAAGTTGTTATGGGTACTCTTGCTGAGTACCAACAACTCTGTGTTCCGATTATTCAAAAGCATGGTGGCAGTATCGATAAGTTTATGGGCGATGGTATTATGGCAACCTTTGGGGCTTCCGAACCATCTCAAACCTATGCTGCTGACGCTTTACGGGCCATGGACGAGCTTATGGATGCCACCCATAACTGGCAGCTTTCCGAAGGAATGGAGGTACCCAAAGTAAATGGTTCCATAGCTGTTGGTTCAGTTCTTTTTGGGGCCGTTGGGGATGATACTCGCCTGGAATACACGGTCATTGGTGATGCAGTTAATCTTTCGGCAAAACTTGAAAAATATAACAAAGATGTCGGTGTACGGGCGCTTTCTGATGACATTGCTTATAAGAGAGCTTTTGAGCAAGGCTATGAGCCACAGAGGCAAGTAAAAATACTGGAAAAAAGCGAGGTAATGGGTATTGCACGACCAATCAATCTGGTTGTCTTAGCAGAATAATTAATTGGATACGGTAATGAATAACGGGATCAGCCCATGTGATCCCGTTACTGAAGGCTTATTTATAAGGGTCTGCAGCGTCCCGGAGACCATCTCCAAGGAAATTATAACAAAGCACAACCAATATCACTGGCTGTACAGGCAATAGAAGCCAAGGGTAGAGAACTACAGCACTGATGTTTTGTGCCTCGTTTAATAAAACTCCCCACGAAGTTATTGGTGCACGCAAACCTAGGCCTAGAAAAGATAAACTGGTTTCACCTAGAATCATCATCGGGATGGCGAGTGTGGCAGATGCGATCAAGTGGCTGCTAAATGAAGGTAACAAGTGTCGTCCAATAACACGCGAGTGGGAAGCTCCCATCAATTGAGCGGCTGTAGTAAAGTCCTCTTCGCGGAGGCTGAGTAATTTTGATCTGACTGCTCTTGCTAATCCTGGCCAGTCAAGAAGTCCGAGAATAATAGATATGCCAAAGAACACACCTAGAGGACTCCAGGTCACAGGCAATAGAGCCGAGAGGGTCATAAAGAGCGGTAAACTTGGGAAGGACTTAAGGATTTCAATAGCTCTGAGTACCAGGCTATCGACAAGGCCACCAAAATAACCCGCCATTCCTCCTAGAAATGTCCCCAATACAAAGCTAATAAAAACGCCAATTAAACCAATAGTGAGTGAAATCCTTGAGCCATAAATGATCCGGCTAAAGATATCTCGACCTAGGCGGTCTGTTCCCCACACAAAGAAAGTTCCGTTTTCTGAGGGACAAACAAAGTGGAAATCTCCACTAATTAAGCCCCAGAAATTGTATTCTTGATCACTGCGGCAGAAAAACCGAAGCTTTTCTATTTTTGTCGGGTTCGGAGTATACTCGCGCTTCAGGTTTTCCATATTGAGATTGTAGTCAAAGCCGTAGACAAAAGGCCCGACGAGTTCACCCTCGTGGAACATATGAACAACTTGAGGGGGAGCATAGATAAAATCGGTTTCCCTGTTGTGCAGACTGTATGGCGCGACCATTTCAGCAAGCAAAGCTACGCTATACATACAAAACAGAATGATACCTGAATAAACTGCAAGTTTGTGTTTTTTAAACTTCCACCACATTATCTGCCACTGTGAGGCAGTAAAATATCGTTCCTGTTGCGGCGTAAGTTTGGTAACCGAATAAGGGTCAAATGGAGCTTGATTTACATAGTGTTCCAAAGGTTTATCACTCATTTTACAGCTCCTCCACCCAGGCGAATTCTCGGATCGACAGCAGCTAGAATGAGATCGGAAATAAATACACCAATAACAACAAGAGAGGCTTCAATAATCAAAAATGAGCCAGCAAGATACATATCCTGACTTAAAAGAGAGTCTACTAACATTGGTCCCGTAGTCTCCAAGCCCATGACCACAGCGACGAGAACGGCTCCTGACAGGAGATCAGGTAGGATAGAACCGATGTCAGCAATAAAGGGATTAATCGCTAATCTTAGGGGGTATTTGATAAGTATTTTGAGTGGGGATTGTCCCTTAGCTTTGGCAGTTATGACGTATTGCTTTGAGAGCTCATCAAGAAGGTTTGCCCTTAAGCGACGTATCATGCCAGCTGTACCAGATGTGCCTATGACCACAACCGGGACCCAGAGGTGTTCTAAAACTGACAGAGCTTTTTCATAACTCCATGGTTGACCAATAAATTGATCATCCATGAGACCACCGATTGAGGTGCCAAACCATACATTCGCAAAATAAAGGAGTATGAGTGCAAGGAGAAAATTTGGTGTTGCTAGCCCAATAAACCCAACAAAACTAAATACATAATCTCCAACGGAGTACTGGTTAACAGCCGTATAAATACCGATAGGGAAGGACAGGACATAGGTAAATAGAGTTGCCGCAAGAGCCAGAATGATCGTAAGAGTTATGCGATCACCAATGACCTCGGTTACGGGAAGTTCATGCTCAAAAGAATAACCAAGATCTCCGGTTACTAATCCAGAAACCCAATTAAAATATTGAACATACATGGGCTTATCCAACCCATACTCTGTCCGGAGATATTCAATTTTCTCCTGGTCGACATTTTCCCCCTGAGACTGCATTTCCGCTATCTGGGTCTCCAGAAAATCCCCTGGTGGCAACTGGATAAGAACAAAAATAATTGCCGATATAATTAAAAGCGTCGGGATCATAGCGAGGATGCGGTTGACGATATAACCCAGCATATCTATGCGTCCTCCACTTCAAGATGTGACAATAATAATTGCTCTGAATTTTTGTCTACTCTCACAAAGTGACCGCCGCCAAGGTCAAACATTTCCATTTCATTCGCTTCATTAACCGTAAAGGGCGCTGGCCATTGCTCGGGTATAGATGCTTTGCTGGAAAGCAAATGCTGTAGGTCTAATGGCCGGTCTATATCTGGGTCTGGCACTGCAGAAAATAACGCGCGGGTATAGGGGTGAACAGGGTTCTTAAATAAGAGTTCCTTTGGGGCAGTTTCTACTAGACGCCCTCGACACATAACCATGATACGGTCGGCCACATAATCGATTACTGCCAGATTGTGGCTGATGAAGATATAAGTCAGCCCCAAAACCTCTTTTAATTCTTTCAAGAGGTTGAGAACCTGGGCCTGGATGGAGACATCCAGAGCCGAGACAGGTTCATCACATATTAATAGCTCGGGTTGAAGAGCCAGTGCACGTGCAATGCCGATGCGTTGGCGTTGTCCGCCCGAGAAAGAATGCGGGTATCGGTTAATATGCATGGGGGCGAGGCCAACAACGTCCATCAATCGCTCGACCATTTTCCGTCTTTCAATGGCGTCTTTCATGCCGTGGATGAGAAGAGGTTCACCAATGAGTTCCTGGACGGTCATGCGTGGATTAAGAGAGCTATAGGGGTCCTGAAACATAAACTGGACCCGTTCTCGGAAGTCAAACAGCTCTGACTTTTGCAGTGCGAGAACATCAATCGGGTTGTTTTCCTGATCTCTGAAAATAATGGATCCACTATCAGGAGAAAGTGCCCGCATTATAATTTTTGAAAGCGTTGTTTTTCCACAGCCACTTTCACCAACAAGGCCAAGACATTCACCGCGTTTTACATAGAAACTGATATCATCAACAGCTAAGACTTTTTCGTTAGTGGTCTTAGAAAAGAAACCACTTTTTCTAATCGAAAAAGATTTGTTGATGTTTTTGACTTCTAGAAGCGGTGGATCATCTTCTGTAATAACCCGGCGTTTACGCTTGGCTGTGAGAATAGGGTTATTTGCATCATGCGTGATTTCTCTTATCGGCTTTAGACGTTCCCCGGGTTTCATATCAAACCGCGGAACAGCGTTTAAAAGTGCCTTGAGATAAGGGTGGCTGGCATGTCGGAATATGTCTTCGACGGTGCCACTTTCCATTATCTCGCCGTGGTACATGACAACGACTTCATCTGCCATGTTGGTCACGACACCTAAATCGTGCGTGATCATAAGAACAGACATATCGAGTTCGATCTGTAAGTCCTTAATAAGTTTAAGGATTTGCGCCTGTATCGTTACATCCAGGGCAGTTGTTGGCTCGTCCGCGATAAGAAGGGCAGGGTGGCAAACCAAGGCCATTGCGATGACGGCACGTTGTCTCAGGCCGCCTGAGAGCTCAAAGGGATAGGTTTGCATTGCTCTGGCGGGATCGGGAAAGCCGACCATGCGCAACATATCTGATGCCATCTCAAGAGCTTGCGATGTGCTCATCGAGCGATGAAGCTCCAGCGCTTCACAGATTTGGTTACCCACAGTATGAACCGGCGAGAGCGATGTCATTGGCTCTTGGAAAACCATAGATATACGGCCACCACGAATATTGCGCATCTGCCTGCTGTCCGGGCGGATTTTAGCAATATCAAGTATTTGACCAGGGGTTTTGGGGTCTGCAAACAGGATTTGCCCGCCAGCTACCCGGGCAACTTTGGGCAGAATGCCCATAATTGCTTGGCTAACGACGGATTTCCCTGACCCAGACTCTCCGACGAGAGAGACTGTTTTTCCCTTAGGGACACGAAAAGAAACACCTTTTACGGCATTCAGGTCACCCTCTGGGAGTTTGAAGGCCACACGTAAGTCATTGACCTGTAGGAGATCGTTCACGAATTAACCCTAGCCCCACTGTTTAAACCCTGTTGGCCTGACCTCTTTATAACTTCCACGGGTTATATTCCCGCTGTGTGTGGGTCAGGCATTTCACTATCACCATCTGGATCCAGCCCGATATCTAGCATATTGCCTACGGTGCCTGGGTCAAGCGGGGCTTTGTATTCTTTAGCAGCTTGAGTTGCGCACCATACGAGATAGCGAAATCCATATAAGCTCGAATCAATAGTTATTTTCTCTTCTTGGGTTTTGAGAGTGAGGTGTAAAACACCTTTTGGTTTTTGGTCGCGATCTTTATCTTTTATTGGGCGTCCAAAATATCGTAACTCAATGTTATTAATTGATTTCCAGGAAATTTCTTTTTGTTTCCATGATGTAAATGACAGGCCCTCCTGATCAACTTTTACTAAAGATTTATGACGTTGATAGCTTTGAAGACCAAAGAAACTGAAGATGATTAAAATGGCCCCAAAAAAGAGTATAGAAATCAAATTATCAGAGCCGTAAATTACCCCACCCGCACCGATTAAAAGCCCAAACGAGGTTTTTGCGTAGTCCCAGTAAATATCAAACAGGGGATATCGAAGGGTATGAGAAACTATTTTATCCATGAGTATTCTTTTTCTTAATCAAATTTTTAATGATTGTGGCCGAGTTTTCAGCGCCATCCATATCAAGATTTATCTTGTTAACAGTATTCATTAATGAGCCATCAACCGCTTGGGCGAGGATCTGAGGGCAAAGATCTTTTTCTGATATAACCTTCAACACACCCAGGCTTTCCAGTTTTTCAGCCCGCGTCGTCTGTTCGCTTTGGGTATCAGATGCAAAAGGAACGACGATAGCTGGGGTAGAGGTTGTTAATATCTCTAGTATGGTGTTGTAGCCAGCCTGACTGATCGAAAGCTGTGACGCCTGGAGAAGGCTTTGGAAGTCAGGCCTATTGCGTTCAACCGTCAAGCCTTTCGGGGCTCTTTTCTCAATAACTCTAAAATCTTCTTCTGGCAGGTTGTTACCCAATAATAACCGCCAGGGAACATCCTTTAATTTGCTGATTTCCTTCGCCTGTATGACAGCTTCTGCGAGCGGTAAGGCAACGGCGCCACCGCCAGCAGACACCAAGACACCGTGGCGATCCGGTGAGTGCTGCTTTTCATTTTCACTGGTCGTGGTCTCAACAACATACCCTGTATAGCTAATCTTATCGGTAATGTGCTTTGCAAGAGGGAAGCTGCCTTCGAGGGGGATGAAAGACTGCACACCATGGACTAACACGTGGTCAATATCCTTTTGAACCCGGTCGATAATCCATTCCCCTTTCCCTGGGGTTTTGTGCGTTGTCAGAATATCTCTGACGGAAGTGATAACGGGAACCTGTTGTTTTTTGGCAAGTTCTATAAGCGGATCGAGTTCAAATCGCATTTGCCTTCTTCCAAAAGGAAACATCTCCAAAAGAAGGATTTTAGGATTAGAGCTTTTAAAAGCCTGTAGCAGCAGTTCTTTTCGCCCGTCTTTCCACGAATCATCAACGACCTGATTATCGATATCAATCAAAACCTTAAAGCTGTCATCAGCAGCGTGAAGAGGCGGGAGTTGAAGAACTTTGATATCACCCATATCCAAGTCAGGGACTGGGCGACCCCCTGTTACAAAGATAACCTTCAGGCCTTTTTTATCCAGAGCCTTAGCCAGTAATGAGGCCCTTCTGAGGTGCCCAATCCCAAGGAGATGCTGGACATAAAGAAAAACATCAACGCTCATTATTTTTCCCCATGCTGGCAGCAAGATCTTCTTTATTTGGGTACTTCGGTAAAGGGAAGTCTGGGGTTTGATCTATGAGTGATAAGTTCATGGTGGAAACTTCAATGTTGCCAGAGCGTGGAATTTTAAAAAGATGAGCGCAACTATCTTTTAGTTTTTGCGGTGGTTTGCCCAACATATTCCAACCGGATGCTTTGGCGTAAATGGCCCGCATGATGCCTTTATGTGCCACGCAAACAACGGATATATCCTTGTCTCTTAAGTCGTTCAATAAGGGTTCTAGGCGTTGTTGTACCTGCCTAGGACTTTCTCCACCTGGAGGCAAGAGGTCCAAACCCATGTCTTCCATAACCTGCAAATCAGAACCGAGAGTCTCGCGTAGTTCAGGAAGGCGTTTACCTTCCCAGTCCCCCCAAGACATTTCCATAAGCAGGGGTTCAATCGTAATTGATTGTTTACCTAGTATTTTAGCCGTTTGTTGAGCTCGCTTAAGAGGACTCACGTACCAGGGAACCCGGTGCCATTCCACTGGTAGAGACCACTGTCCAACTAAATTTTCTCCGTCAGGTGAAAGAGAAATATCAGACCGGCCCTGCATACGTTTTTCGGCGTTCCATTCGGTCGGGCCGTGGCGAAGAATAAGGATTTCACTCATACAGATTTGAACTCTTCAAGGCTCTTGCCGGAAAGTATGGCACTGAGAACATTTGCTGTTTTTTCTGCGCCATTGGTATCAAGGCTTGATGGGGGGCGTTGTTTGGTTTTGAGGGTTTGCTCAATGGCGTCAGCGAGTACTTGCCCGGTGAGATTTTCTTCGTCTACGTAAGTTAGGGCATTGCTTTCAGAGAGTAATTTGGCTCTGAGGGTTTGCTCCGTTTCCAACCCACCGGAATAGGGAACAATCACCCTGGGGCAGCCTGCACGCAGAACCTCCATAACGGTATTATAACCGCCTTGGCTTATGGAAAGGGCGCAGTTGGGAAGTAAAGAAGTAAAATCTGGTCTGGAGCGTTGGATGATTAACCTGTCTTCAGCAAGACGTTCGTACTCTTCAAAGGTTTTATCAGGCAAGTTGTGACCAATGAGAATACGCCAGACCTTGTCCTTTAGAGAACTTTTTCCTCTGGCGGATATCGCCGCCTTAACCAGGCGTTCACTAACCGCGCCTCCACCTGTTGAAACAAGAACCTCGTCTATTCCATCAGTCGGGTGTGGCGCCTCGTCGACCTTCTCATCCACGACATAGCCACTATAGAGAATTTTAGGAGATATATCTTTCGCGGGGTGAAAGGTTTTATCAAAGGGAATTAAATTGGGGTCACCGTGAATCAACACATTGTCAAAATGTTCCTCCACCCAATTTAGCATTTCAATTATGCGTTCTTGTTTTGGTGCTTTTACCAATATATCGCGAACAGAAGAAATTACTTTTGGGGGTTTCTCGCAGCTTTTTGCTGCTTCGAGCAGAGGCACGAGTTCAAATCGCATTTGCCGCCGGCCAAAGGGGAACATTTCAAGAAGAATTAAGCGAGGCTTGGTTTCTTGAAATATTTTCAGTAGCTGCTCGGATCGGTTTTGTTTAAATGTCTTATCGACAGGGCGGCCATTTTGATCAAGAAGTTCAGTAAAATAAATACCGTCCGCCCGCACAGGATCAAGCTGGTAAAAGGCGGCTGTACCTGTATCTAAACCGGGAACTGCCATGCCCCCAGAAACAAAGGCTACGTTTAGGCCCGCACGCTCCATTGCACGTGTTAAAGTCGCGGCTCGACGCTGGTGACCAATACCCAGTAAATGCTGTACATAAAACAGTACATCTATGTGTTTTGTTTGACTCATTGTGTCCTATGACGTGCTGTTATTCTTGCCGTAGTCAAGAAGGGGTAATCCCGGTTTTATATAATCTTTTCTCGATGCCGCGAGAATTTGATCAAGTCTATATCCTGCATTTTCAAGGCTGTGGACTGCCTTTACTTTTTCTGCAGCAGCCTGCCCCATCGCTCTTCTTCTTACGGGCGCAGAAAGCAGAGTTCTTAAGGCAGCAGCAAAGGCAACTGAATCCCCGGGGGATGTTAAAATGCCAGTTTCTCCATCTGTTACAACGGCAGGAACCCCCCCTGTATTCCCTGCAATAATGGGAAGTCCTCCTGCTTGAGCTTCAAGGAAAGCAAGACCATAAGCTTCATTTATCGCCGGCCAAGTATAGATATCGCAAGCGGGTATGGTATGGGCCAGTTGTTGCGAAGAGAGCTCCCCTGTAAAAAACACCTTGTTGGGAGACGCCCATCTATAAGCTGCTTCTACTTCATCTCTGGCTTTTCCATCCCCGACAATAAGAAGCTGCCATTGCAGATCAGGCAACCCTCTTAAAGCATTGGCAAGTACGCGATAAGACGCAAGCTTATCCCCTTCACGCATCATTGCGATGCAAAGAAGCCATTGTTTGTTAGGATCCAAATTATATTTATCTACAAGCTCTCGCCGATGCTGGGACCAGTTATCACGCGCTGATATAATCTCATCTGCGACGATAAAGGGTGGGAGTAACCAGTTGCGTAAATTGGGGGGAAGACAGTGGCTATCGTGGGGGTTTAAACTGATTACGCATTCAGCCTGATCAAGGGCATCTACCACAGCTCTATGACTAAGGTCCCAAGGACCTCCGGCACGTTTGTTTGCAACAGAAGCTTCGATCGCGACGTAGGGAATATCCAATTCCCGGCAAACAATAGGACCGATCCAATCCGGGGCTTTGTAATAAAGGTGATAGGTCAGCCACAGCTCTGGCTGCTCACTTTTGGGGCGTAATTTTATGCGGCGGAGGTACCGACGTGCGATTTTCTCCCCAATGTTTTT
This sequence comes from Kiloniella sp., assembly GCF_965205715.1. Lineage (GTDB taxonomy): Bacteria > Pseudomonadota > Alphaproteobacteria > Kiloniellales > Kiloniellaceae > Kiloniella. The sequence continues at coordinate 199,204 of NZ_CBDBHW010000013.1, forward strand.
AAGTCTACGCTGTCTCTCTGGGTTACCGACTGCGTCCCGACTTCGTAGCTGGGAAGCTAATTCAATTGTATGACCTTGAGTTTTCAGCGCTTGAATCACTAATCTGGCCATATAACGATCGCCAGAAGGGGTGTTATGCCGGGGAGATTTTAATGGTGCATAAAAAGCAATACGCATCCCGGCAGCCCAATCAGCTGGCCATAAAGCGGGTGATGAGCTGGTCAATTCCCCGTTTCATGGAAAAGTCGTTTCTAACACGCGTTGCGCCGGCCTGACCTATTTTATGTCGTAAACTAGGATCTGTAATGAGACGTTCCAAAGCAACACAAAGCTCTCTTGGGTTTTGTGGGGGAACCAGTAATCCAGTTTCACCATCAATGATCAACTCTGGAATGGCAGAAATACTGGTGGATAAACAGGCGACAGCCTGGCTCTGCGCTTCCATGAGAACATTGGGCATACCGTCGCGATCGCCATCTTCGGTAATACGACTGGCTAGAACAAATAAATCAGCTTTTCTATATTGCTCAAGAACGACTTCCTGGGGTTGCGCGCCCATCCATGTGATTTTATCTGCCAACCCCATGGTTTCAGATTGTTTTTTAAGATCTTTGCTTAGAGTGCCACCACCGATATGAACAAAATGCCAGTGCAATGTTTTTGGGAGTAGGGCGAGGGCTTGCAAAAGATCATCGTATCCTTTTTTCGCAACGGCTCTACCTACAGATATTAACGTTACCTGTTGATTAGATGTGCTTCCATCTCGATGAACTTGATCATTGCTCACTTCATTGAACCGATCGAAATCGAGTCCATGATAAACCAGATCAACACGGTTATTATCGGGCGAAAGACTGCTGAGATAATCAACATTTACCTTTGTACAAGTCGCGAGCCACTTAATATCTGAAAGCTTCTCTCGCAACTCCCACTCAGGGGTCGTCCAGATGTCTTTGGCATGGGCAGAGCCACACCAGGGCAAATCTCGCATAAAGGCAGCATAACGCGTTACTGACGATGGGGTGTGTAAAAAGTGTGCATACAACCAATCGACTTCCTGCGGCAATTCTGCGGCAAGAACACAAGCTTGTGCGAACCTTCTAATACGGTTTGGCGTCTTGTCTCTTTTTAGGTCTTTGAAAAAAGTAGATCTTGATTTTTTATAACCAGAGAGCTTTCTTGCTTTCCACCAGCTCTTCAGAACGCGAAGCGGTTCTTGATAAATATACTCAGGAAGATATCGAACTGGTGCTTTGATTTCATTGTGAATTGGGTGGGTAGAGCTATCTGTTGGGTGCCTTAGTGAAACAAGTGACAATTCCAGGCCACGCTTTTCTAATGCCAGAAGCTCCTGGGCTATAAAAGTTTCTGATAGGCGTGGGTAGCCTTTTAGAATAACGGTGACTTTTTTACTCATACCGTTTGATATTATTTCCGTTGTTATCGTTGATTGCTATTCAAATAGTTGAAGCAATCATCTGAAATTATATAAATTATATGCCCTAATTAGGCCTCTTATGTCTCAGAGCCTGTTTTTTTGGATAAGGCTGGTTCTTCACACTCAATTGACTTGATGAGATTCTGTTTGGCCTTGAAGCATTTATTGGCAAGTTTGATGACATTATCTTGCCCATCAAGTAATCCGGGAACAACAACGCTTGACGGCAAACTCTGTTGAGGGAGGTTTCGTAATGCTGTTGCCATTGTTTGAGGATCTCTCTGGCCAGTATTTTCCAGCATTTTAACCAGACCGAGTTCCTGAGCTCGACTGGCGCGAATATATTGTTCCATCCGCGGAACAGTTCTTGGAATAATCAGCGCTCTTTTGTCATAGGAGAGAATTTCACAAAAAGTATTATATCCCCCCATACCGACAATACCGATGGCGCGATCAACAAGGCTTTCAAACTGCGCGTTAAAGGTTATTGCCTCGACGTTATCTAATTTGCTGGCTCGAACCTGGAAGTCATGCTGTAACTCACTGTTCATAAAGGGGCCAAGAGCAAATAGCGCGGGATAAGGAAGATCGGGATCGCTTTCGTAAGCGGATAGTACCCAGTCGATGATATCTTCACCGTCTCCGCCGCCGCCAACCGTCACGAGCAGATAAGGGGTATCCTCGTCTATTTTTTCAAGCACGGGCATAGGGGCATCATGAGCACCAGTTCTTTGTAAGTAACCAGTATAGGTCATCTTTCTTTGAACTGAAGGCGGAAGGTCGATACCTTCTAAAGGATCACAAATTTGGGGTAAGCCATACACCCAGATATCATCATAATAATCTGTTAAGGCAGGGACGGTATTTTTACGTTCCCATTCTGTCGATAAGAGCTCAGGATCATCCATGACATCGCGTAATCCCAATACGCATTGAGTGCCGCGGCTCTTCATCAGGCGGAGGGTATCTTCGACTTCACCACGAAGACCTAGAGGCTCTTTATCAACAATGAACAGATCTGGATCATAAAATTCAGCTGTGTGCATAATGATAGAAGAGCGAATTGCCAGGGTCTGCTCTATGTCTATATGTAAGTTGAGAGAGGTATAATCTCCATCTCTCAGCTTAATTACACCAGGGATTCGAACAAAATCTACCCGAGCTTTAAATCCAAACGAACCTATGATTGGGGATCCGGATAGTATGAGCACGGATAAGTGTTTGTTTTCTTGAACCAGAGTATGCGCGATTTCGCGACAGCGCCGTAAATGACCCAAGCCAAAGCTGTCGTGGCTATAGATCAGAACGCGCATGCCTTTGTGCTCTAGGCTGTCAGCTAAATGATCGCTGTCTTGTGTGATTGGTCTACTCCCCCTCGATAATCGAGGTGACTATGCCACATTTCATTCCCAGGACCCAAGAAAGAATGTGCTGATCGTAACATTTCAGTGTTGTTTTTTAAGAAAATAACTTCAAAAAAGCATGAAGTAAAAATTGGCTCTTCTCCGCTTTGTTGAGTAGAAAAAGATGCCGACCGCCAAGTAACCTGTTGATATGTATGGTTTCTGATAACTTTACATAGAGCAGGTATATGACAATCAACATCTCGCAGCATATTTTAGGCCTCAAAGGGCAACGTGTAAATGAAATTAAACTGGATGACGGCGGTGTTAAGATTGTCATTCACTGCAGCCGAGACGCGCGTAGGAGGGCTATAGACCCTGCTACAGGCCAGAAGGGAAGCATCAACCAGCATGTCCGCCGACAAGTAAACGACATCCCCCTTTTTGGGTATCCTTGTGTGGTCGAGATTGAGCTGGCGCAGGTTTATATTAACAAGGGCGAACGCCGCATTGAGGGGTGTGATTTTGTTGATAAAGGGTGCCGTTTCACTCACCGATTTTGCCGACTGATCAGTGGATTATGTCGGCATATGTCTATTCAAGCGGTTTCCAGACATTTGGATATACGATGGGAAACGGTCAAGAATATCGACAGGGCATACCTTATTGAAACTCTCCCTACGCTTGATCCTGCAGAGCTAACTGGCTTGGAATATATTGGTGTAGATGAAGTTGCCCGGGCGAAAGGTCATGACTACATGACGGTGGTCTACGATATGGTTGGCGGTCATCTGATCTGGGTTGAAGCAGGCCGAACTGCCGAGGTTTTTTCAAGGTTTTTGAAACAAATGCAACCAGATACAGCCTGCAAAATAAAGGCCGTAGCGATGGATATGGGGCCTGCCTACCAAAAGGCTGTCAGAGAGTCCTTGCCGTTGGCCGACATAGTATTTGACCGTTTCCACGTCATGAAAAACTACAGCAAAGCTATCCATAATCAGCGTCGACTTGAGTTCAGAAAGGCCGATCCAAGTGGTAAAGAGTTGATGAAAGGGACACATTATCTGTTGCTCAAAAATGCGGATAAGTTGAGTGAAAAACAAAGTGACAAGCTGCAAAGGTTGCTGGAGAGCAATAGCAACCTGAATGCACTTTACGTCTTGAAAGAACAGCTTCAGCTGCTGTGGAGTGCCGCTTCATTTGAGGCGATGGCGGAGCAACTGGAACGTTGGTGCCTGATAGCAGATCAGTCACAGATGCTCTATCTAAAAAAGTTCGCGAAATCCCTACGGAAACATTGTGTGGGCATCTGCAACTACGCCAAACACAAGCTCACAAGCGCCAGGATAGAGGCTGGTAATGTCAGTATAGGAATGATCCGTAAGCGAGCCAGAGGCATCAAGGATACCGAATACTTCAAACTCAAAATTAGACAATCATCCATTCCAGATAATCAATCTATGCTCTATTTGAAATCCTAAATCTACTCAACAAAGCGGAGAAGTGCCTAAAAATTTAAATGGTCCATTTTCATGCTTAAGGCGAAAAACGATTTATACTGCTTACCTATCGTTAATTGACAAATTAGCACAACATTTTGGTGTAAACATCACACAAGAAATGACAAAGAGTTTACCTGTGCCCGTTTACCTATTTAATTTCATTCATTAGGCTAGAAAAACTAAAACCCAGACTGTTATTTCTTCTTTGTCCATCACAATAGTCTTGATACTGTTCTTTTCAGAGTTTACCTGCCTTATAAATTAAGAGCGATAGTGGGGGAATTTAAGCCGTAATGGAACCGCAACTTTTTAAGTACATTTGGAAGCACAGCAAGAAAGATCAGATAAAAATTCTCTTTCTGGTTTTGGTGTCCATGCCGTTCTATTTCCTCTCTCTTGATTTACCCAAAAGTATTATCAATAAGGCGGTAAATTCAGAAAACTTTGCTGGGTTTAATTCAACGCTACCCTTTATGCGTTTTGAGTTACCTTTTGGCGAAGAAATATATGGAACAACGATCGTCCTCTTTGAAGGCTTTGATTTAACCCAGCTGGCACTTTTACTCGCTCTTTGCCTTTCATTTCTTGGTTTAGTTCTTGTAAACGGTCTTTTTAAATTTGTAATCAATACCTTAAAAGGGCGCCTTGGCGAAAGAATGCTGCGTCGGCTTCGTTACGAATTGGCTGATCGCATTCTCCGCTTTCCCATCATGCATAGTCGTCGGGTAAAACAAGCCGAAGTTGCGACCATGATTAAGGATGAGGTTGAACCACTTGGTGGCTTTATAGGGGATGCAATTGTAACTCCCTTCTTTCTTGGGGGGCAGGCACTAACAGCGATGATCTTTATCATGGTGCAGAGCTTTTGGCTTGGCACTGTGGCCATGAGCATCGTTTTGGTTCAGGCCTTTGTGATACCCAAGTTACGAAAACGAATACTTACTCTTGGGCGTCAACGGCAAGTAACCGCAAGGGCTTTGGCCGGGCGGATAAGTGAACTTGTCGGGGGTGCTGTAGAAATTCAATCTCATGACACCAGCAATTATGAAAGAGCTGAGATTTCTCACCGGTTGGGTAAGATTTTTAAAATTCGCTATGAAATTTTTCAAAGAAAATTCTTCGTAAAGTTTTTAAATAACCTCTTAGCTCAAATAACCCCCTTCATCTTTTATTTAGGGGGTGGTTACCTTGTTATTACAGGGCAATTCGAAATAGGAACCCTGGTTGCTGTGCTGGCCGCCTATAAAGACTTACCTCCGCCGGTAAAAGATCTGATTAACTGGGACCAACAACGTAATGATGTTCAGATAAAGTATGAACAGGTGGTCGAACAATTCCAGCCAATGGGTATGATTGAATCTACGCAACAAACTCTTACAGAAGGTAATAACGAAGTTCTAAGTGGTGATGTCGTTGCCAGTAGCCTTACTCTTATTGATGAGAGTGAGAACAAGCTGCTTGATGGGGTAAGTTTTTCCTTTGGAGTTAATCAGAGTGTTGCAGTTGTTGGTAATGCAAGCAGTGGTAAAGAATATTTAGGGTTACTGTTGGCCAATCTGGTAAAATCAACCAGTGGCTCCATCAGGGTCAGTGATAGATCTTTGGATCAGTTACCTTCTGCAATCACTGGGCGTCGCCTGTCTTATGTTGGTCAGGATGCCTATCTATTTCCATTGTCGGTTATGGATAACCTTTTCTATGGCCTACGGAATTGGATGATCAGTGATTCTCCCCATAACCCAGCCTCAAGCGATGAGGCTATTCGGGATAGACAAGAAGCCGCACGAACAGGGAATACAATTCTTAATCCTATGGGGGAGTGGGTCGATTACAAAAGTGCTGGTATTGACGATCCTGTGCAGCTGGTTCCCCGTGTCACAGAAGTTCTTAGAAGTGTTGATTTAGAGGAAGATGTATATCGGTTCGGTTTAAGTGGTAACGTTGATATCGAAAACCGCCCGGACATCGCAGAATCTATCCTTGGTGCTCGTGAAGCCCTCAAAGATCACTTGAAATCGATTGGTGCTGAAGATCTTGTTATCGCTTTTGACCCCGAGAGCTATAATAAGAATGCAACTTTACGCGAGAATCTTCTCTTTGGTACGCCCCGTAATAGTGATTATGCAGGTGATAGCCTGTTAGGGATGCCAATCCTGAGGGAGGCGGTTTCCGAAGCTGAACTTCGAGATTCAATCTACAATATGGGCCTTTCTATTGCCCGGACCATGGTTGAACTCTTTACAGGCTTACCGCCCACTCACCCCTTCTTTGAGCAATTCAGTTTTATTTCAGCAGATGATCTTCCTGATTTTGATAAGATCGTGAAGCGGGCTGATAAGAGTAGTTTTTCTGATATTTCAGTATCTGATCGAGAGGCATTGATGCATTTGCCTTTTGATTATGTAGAAGCGAGGCATCGTCTCGGCCTTGTAACCGAAGAAGTTGAGGCTAAAATTCTGACAGCCCGTAAACTTCTGGCAGAAAAGCTGGAGGAAAGAGATCCTGAAGCTGTCGAGTTTTATGATCCGGAGAGTTTTAACTCTGCTGCGAGTCTCCAGGATAACATTCTTTTTGGACGTTTGGCCTATGGCCGTGCCGAAGCGGGAGAGACCATTGGGCGGGTGATGACAGAGCTCTTGGATGATCTTGGTCTTCGGTCCGACGTCATCGAGGTTGGGTTGAGCTATAATGTTGGTGTTGGGGGCAATAGATTAAGTGCTGTTCAAAGACAAAAGCTGGCCGTAGCGCGATCTTTGATCAAGAAACCAGATCTACTCATTGTCAATGAGGCGGCCGCGGTGATGGATTCCCAAAGTCAGAACAAACTTGTTCCCTCCATAATGGAAGCCCAGGGCGAGCAAGGTATCGTATGGACATTACAACGCGCTGAACTATCGCGGCACTTTCAGTATATAATTGTGATGCAAAATGGCAGGATCGTCGAGAGCGGCACCTATAACGAGTTAAATGTTGAAGGCAAAGTACTTAGTAGCCTGATCGCAGCGGAATAATCGGTAAGGGAAGAAATTTAAAATGTCGATTGAGCAAGAAGTAGAAGCCTTAAAGAATATTCCTCTATTCGCGAATATTGACCCTTCACGGTTAAAGCTGATGGCGTTTGCCAGTGAGCGTTTGATTTATAAAGAGGGGCAAGAGCTTTTCCATCAGGGTGACGCTGGCGATGCGGCTTATATATTTATTGACGGAGATGCTGACGTCATCGTTGATACAGATGATGGACCTCTGGTTGTTGCGACTTTCGGGAAAAATGAGTTTGTTGGTGAGATCGCAATTCTTTGCGATGTGCCGCGTACGGCTACTATTAAAGCCAAGACGGAACTGATTACTTTAAAAATAACCAAGGAACTCTTTTTTAATATGGTTATGGATTTCCCGGAAATGGGTGTGGAGGTTATGCGTGTGCTTGCTCACCGCGTTGACAAAACCACAAGCCAATTGACAGAGGCTCGTAATGCCCTGGCTGATAAATCCTCATAATACTTTTAGTAAGGGCTTTTAACTGCACTTTATTCAAAGATTTAAGTCGACGATGTTGGGGACGTGATCTGATGGTTTCTCCCATCCACGGGTATCTTTGATTACTTCAAAATGCTCGAGAGAAGACTTAAGGCTTTTTGTCGTGAGAATGTGATCTAACCGCCAGCCGTAGTTTTTGGCAAAGGCAGGTTTATACCGATATCCCCACCAGGAATATAGGGGTTGATCTTCTGGGACAAAGTGCCTGCCTACGTCAGTAAGTTCCCCCGCAACCTTTAATTTGGCCATGAGCTCACACTCCAAAGGAGTATGACCAACTGATTTTTGAATTTTTTTGTGATTCCAGACATCGTTTTCGAGCGGAGCGACGTTTAAATCGCCAACCAGTACAATATTTTTATTCTTTATTGCTGAATCCGATACCCAGTCCGTCATTTCTTTAAGGAACTGTAGTTTGTGAGCAAATTTGTCATTTTGTTCCGGATCCGGAACGGCGCCCCCTGAAGGAACATAAAAATTATGGACTTCCACGTCATTATCTAGAGTCACAGATAAATGCCTGCAATCATCTTTATCACACCAAATTTTACGATCATGTGATTTAACTTCTTTCCTGCACAGGATGGCAACCCCGTTGTAACTTTTCTGGCCATGGAATAAAACAGTTTCATATCCCATTGATTTAATATCGTTTTCTGGAAATTCAGAATTTTGTACTTTGGTTTCTTGTAAACACAATACGTCGGGCTTATGACTTTCAGTGAAGTCTTTTAGGTGACCTAAGCGTAGGCGTACAGAGTTGATATTCCAAGTGGCAATACGTAAGGACATTTATTTATTCCATATTCGAAACAAATTTATTCCGCATTCGAAATAAATATCTATAAAATGTTTCGGGATAGTAATGATTTTTGAGATGGCTTTTGAATCTAGTATAGCAAGATAGGATCTTAAATTAGATCTAACTATAACAGAACAAAAGGCAAAAGAAAGAAAGGAACACCCGATTGGGGGGATAACCAGGTGTTCCCGCTTCTTCGCAGAGTTTCAAGAAACTAGAGGGGGGATTCCAGTTTCTTTAAACGTCGCCAGGAGTGAGGTAGGAGGCGACGTGATTCTAAGATAAGCCATCTAGGGAGGATTTCAATGTGCCTGTGGATAAAAATGACTTGATAGGCATATATTCATAGTATTTGGAAAAATATTGGAAAATATTCTTAAAAACCGATAGCAATATTAACAAAATGTTGCGTTCCCTATAGGGACTCCAGAGGAACCAAGGGCTTTCTTTTTTCGGCTGAGAATCATAGGAGAAAAACTGTGATAAAATCGAGGCCTAAATGACTTATCAAACTTGCGTACGGCTAAGTGCCCGATTGGTAACGGCGGCTCCAAAAGCACTAAATATACCCCGGGATACCGGGTTGTCTTGGGATTTGTATTCCGGGTGCCACTGTACCCCTAACACAAAGGAAGGTTGTAGTGGCATAGAGATTGCCTCAACGGTTCCATCATCTGCTTGGGCATCTATCGTGAGGCCTTCACCGACTTTTTTTACCGCCTGATAGTGAAGTGAGTTAACTGAAACTTGATCGGTTTTCAGAATTTTGAAGAGCTCGCCTTCAGGATTAAGCTGAATATTGTGGCTTGGACCATAATCAATATCCATTTCATTTGTATCAGGGCTGCTATGATCCATACGCCCTGAAACGTTCTTAATCTGGGAGTAAAGAGATCCACCCATAGCGACATTGAGTTCTTGAAAACCACGACAAATGGCGAGTAAAGGCACTTCTTGTTTAAGGGCCTCGTGGATAATGGCAAAAGTGGTTTGATCCCTCATTTGATCATAGGGTTCGGCATCGGGAGTTGGCCGGGTCTGGTATAGCTCAGGAAATACATTGCTGTTACTACCCGTCAGCATAATGCCATCCAGGTTCGAAATCAGATTTGGGATATCAAGTAAATTACCTAAAGCCGGTATAATAACAGGCATAGATTGGGCAGAAAGGGATACTGCACGCAAATATTTATCATCAACAGAGTGATAGGGCTTTGGGGTATCGCCTTTGTGGAGACAGGCTGAAACGCCAACGATAGGTAATGATCTTGAAGTCATCGTGTATTTACCAAAGAAGAAATGAGGTGTTTAAATCTGAGCAAAGGATGTTAGCCTTTCTTTTCATACGTGCAAGCCTTGATCTTATATTGAGTATCTGTGTCTCAAAATTCCGTGATTTACTATAGAGTTGCTTTTGTTTCCACATATCTTGCACCATATTTCTCAGAGGGAAGTTGGTATAGTAAATGGACAGCGGATAAAATAAATGGAAGACCTTACAGAGCAACTCTTAGCCTACAAAGGTGTTGTTGTTTTCACATGGATAGCGCTTCTGTTTATTTCCGAGCGTTTAAATCCTGCTGTTCTCGCTGACGAAATAACAGATAATCATACCGTAGATGCGAATAGGGGATTGGCTCGGATTTTCCCCATGCGAGTCCAGAAAAACATTGGCCTATGGATTTGTAATATAATCCTTTCACCCTTGATTATTATTCAAATTACCATCTGGGCAACTGAGAACTCACTTGATTGGCGTCCGGATTATATGAACGGATGGTCTAGTCTTGTTATTGATGTGCTGATAATGGATTTTTTGATTTATTGGTGGCACCGCCTTAACCATGAAATACCATTTCTTTGGCGGTTTCATGAAGTTCATCATCTTGATGATACCCTGGATACTACCTCGGCCTTACGTTTTCATTTCGGTGAAATTCTCTTATCTGCCATTGCTCGGGCTGGCATCGTTATCATTCTAGATGTTTCTTTTGCCTCAATCATAGTGTTTGAGACCTGTGTTCTGATTGCAACGGTGTTTCATCACTCCAACATCAAGTTCAAAAGAAATATTGAAAAATTATTGGGGTATATTTTTATAACGCCTGGAATTCATTGGATCCATCACCACGCGATAAGGGCTGATACGGATAGCAATTACGGTACAATTTTCAGTTGTTGGGATCCCCTTTTTAATACAAGAAGCAAAAATACAAGAAAATTGGGGATGCGTATCGGGGTCGAAGGTGTACGAGATAAGGGATTTATCGCGTTATTACTTCGACCCTTTCGTCTGAGAAAGAATTAATCAGCGAGATTTTTTTTCTGTAAATCCAGATCGTCGGTTTTGAAAACATCCTCATTGATTGCCCCGTCATAGGTAGGATCAATAAGGGAAACCTGTGTGGTTATTCCCTGGGCGTCTACGACTTCCCATTTTCTAAGAGACAGAGGATTATCACTGAAAAGCAGGGTCATCTGAGTCCCATCTGACTCTCCCTCAGCACGGAGTTCTAGTTGCACGGTTGAATTCGATTCCTGAGCTCTCAAAATATGAATGTCTTTGTGAAGTTCGACTTTCTCTCTGATCAGAAACCACAGAGGCGTTTTCCAGAGGGGGAGATATGTTGATTGTTTTAGCTTCTTATCGAAGTAAAGCAGGGTAACGCCGTTGGCAATCATGACAATTGGAACGGGATCGTCATATTCAAATCTCATCCGGCCTGGGCGTTGAATATAGAGGTTTCCTTCAGAGAGGCTGCCATTACTTGATACTTGTATAAAGCGTGCTGATACGGATGTCAGATCGTTAAGATAACCTTCTACGCGCCTGACAATTGCAACTTCATCGGGTGATAAGCCAGAAAAAGCTGCCGTTTCATCATTACTGGAAGCGGCCTGAGCATCTGTGTTGGCATAAAACAAAGGAGAGGTTGTTACAAATCCCAGTAATGCGAGACCAAATGCGAGCTTACGAAATGTACAACCCAAATTTTTATCCTTAAATATATCAAGCATAGCTTACTAACTTTATATCAAACTACTCAATAATAACGGCAGTTTTGTGATTGAAACGAGGATAGCAGAAAACAGTAATTATTCGTCCCGACTTGGGACCAAAACTTCTCTTTTCCCAACGTGGTTGGCAGAGGAAATGACTCCTTCATCCTCCATGCGCTCGATGATGGTTGCAGCTCTGTTGTAACCAATTTGCAGCCGCCGTTGTACATAGCTGGTAGAGGCTTTTCGACTTTTTATGACCTCTGCAACAGCTCTGTCATAGAGTTCATCAGCTTTACTACCGTTGCCACCACTGCTCGATGGGCCTGCGCTGTCAAAATCTGGGCTATCATCATCTTCTGTGGTAACTGATTCGACATAATTCGGCTGGGCTTGGTGTTTGAGCCACTTAACTACTTCTTCGACTTCCTCGTCGGTGACGAGGGGTCCGTGAACACGCGTAATGCGCCCGCCCTGACCCATGTGAAGCATATCTCCCCGCCCAAGCAACTGTTCCGCACCTTGTTCTCCTAGAATGGTTCGGCTGTCGATCTTGGAGGTAACGTTAAAGCTGATACGAGTTGGGAAATTGGCCTTGATTGTGCCTGTGATAACGTCAACTGAAGGGCGTTGGGTTGCCATCATAATGTGAATGCCTGCTGCACGCGCCATTTGGGCAAGCCGTTGAATTGTTGCTTCAATATCTTTACCTGCGACTAACATCAGGTCTGCCATCTCGTCTACAACGACGACGATGTAGGGAAGTGCGCTCATATCGAAGGGTTGTTCTTCATTGATCGGCTGTCCAGTTTCAGGATCAAAACCGGTTTGTACCTTTCGTGTCAGGACTTCGCCATTTTTGCGGGCTTCTTCCATCCGCGAATTGTAGCCATCAATGTTACGTACCCCAAGACGGGACATAGCCCGATAGCGATCTTCCATCTCGCGAACTGTCCACTTCAGGGCGACCACAGCCTTTTTGGGCTCTGTTACAACGGGGGCAAGAAGATGGGGGATGTTGTCGTAAACAGATAGTTCCAGCATTTTGGGGTCAATCATGATGAATTTACATTCATCAGGGGTAAATCTATAGAGCAATGACAAGATCATCGCATTGACCGCAACTGATTTACCAGAACCGGTGGTACCGGCAATCAGTAGGTGAGGCATCTGGGCAAGATCGACAATTGAAGGTAACCCCCCGATATCCTTTCCAAGGATAATAGGCAGTTTACCTTTGTCCTTATCATAGTCGGTAGAGCCCATAAGCTCTTGGAGATAAACGGTTTGTCTTTTACTGTTCGGTAATTCGATACCGATGGTTGTTGAACCTGGAACGACTGCTACACGGACAGAGATGGCTGACATTGACCTTGCGACATCATCAGCAAGGCCGACAACCCGGCTGGTCTTCGTGCCTGGTGCAGGCTCAAGTTCGTACCGGGTAACGACAGGGCCGGGCCGAATCGTAACAATCTCTCCCTTCACACCAAAATCGTCGAGAACGGTTTCGAGTAACCGTGCGGTTTTCTCGAGCGCATCTTTGCTCATATTCTCTTTGCTGGCGTCAGCGGGAGGGTCACTGAGAATGGATATGGGAGGGAGCTCATATTCCCCATCGTTATTATTGAGGTCTAGGCGCCCCTGATCTTCTGCTTTGGCGCGTTTACTTTGTTTGGTCGATGTTACCGTTGTTTCAACTCTGGAACTTAGTTTTTGTTCCTCTTCAAGTACGGGTTCAATTCGATCTTTTGTCGCCCGTTTGCGTATGGCCTTGTTTCGCTTGGTTCTTATGCTGGGTTCATCGTCAAGATCATCAGTTTTAAAGGGATTGTCGATATTGAAAATTTTTCCAATTTTCTTGGAAGAAGTTATGCCAAACATAAGCCCTTTACCGATTTTTCTCCATTCATCTCGGTTAAGAGCAACGGCATAGAGGAACGCTGGTATGGTCGGTAGCAATGCAATGAGAGCAATAGCCCAATGAGGAAGAGGGGTATGGATTTGTATTTGGCCTAAAATAACCTGGCCTAACGCTCCGCCTAAACTGTCAGGTTGGCCTTTTCCCAGCCAGCCCTCTACACCGGGAAGGGCTGTAAGGGTGAGAGACAGGCCGATCACCACTATTGGAAAAGCGAGGGCTCTTGCCCAAGGTTTTGAGAGGGAGTGATCTTTCAGGCAGCGCCAGCACCATCCGGTCAGAATGATGGGGAGGCAATAAACAGATAGGCCAAAAAATGTTAAGGCAAAGCCTGATATTTCGGCGCCAATTATCCCGAGTAAGTTTGTTACGGGCCCATCGACGGCTCTGTTAAAGCCAGGATCATTTGGCTCAAACGAAAGAAAGGCTAGAACGAAAGCAACCGCAAGAATAAGTAAGCACGCGCCAGTTAGCTCGATCGTACGGCGTCGAAAAAATGTTCCTGTACCCTCTGGAAGGAGTTGAACGCCTCCAGTTTTTGCCGAGCGAGCCATCAGGCAGTATCTCCTTTTTCACCATGAGCACCCAGGGTTGGGATAAATTGACTAAGGATTTCTTTTATCCTTTTAAGGGCGATGGCCATATATTCAGCGTCATAAACCAGAGCCAGGCGAATATAGCGATCTCCCGGTGTGACACCTGTTTCGTCCATGTGGCTCATGTAAGCACCGGGCATCACGCGAATGCCAGCTTCTTGCCAAAGCTTGCTCGTCACCTCAACGCCATTGCCAACATCTAACCAAAGGCAAAACCCGCCTGCCGGAATTTCAACAGGTACAGAGTTTCCCAATATTTCTTGAGCAAGTCTAAAGTTTTCCTGATAGCGGGCACGGTTTTCAATGACATGGTCTTCATCCTGCCACAACCGAGTACCGGCGTTTTGGACTGGAATCGGGACCCCGGCACCACCCACCTGACAGGTTGTGTTGATCATTGATATCCATTTGTCGTCCCCGGCAATAAAGCCACATCTCAAGCCCGCAGCGCTGGAGCGTTTGGATAACGAATGAAATATAAGAATATTCGACAGATCGCCGCCCAGATCGGATGCCGTTTCAATCGCAGAATGGGGCGGACTTCCTGTATAGATTTCCGCGTAACACTCATCAAAAGCAACCACGAAGTCATATTTTCGGGCAAGTGCAATGAGGTCGCGAACTTTTTGTGGGTCCGCGACTGCTCCCTCAGGGTTCGAAGGGCTGCAAAGTACACAAAGGGCTGTGCGTTGGAGAATTTCCTCCGGAACTTGGGTGTAATCAGGGAGGTAGCCGCTTTCACGTGTTGCGTTTACGGTTACAACTTCTGCTCCTGCAGCAGCTGCTGCACCCGTATAAACATGATAACAGGGATTGGGCGTCAAGAAGACAGGGGCATCCTCACCTTGCTTTGGGTTTGGAAGAACCGTGAGTGCTGTCATAAACAAGCCTTCACGCGTCCCAGGTACGCCGAGAAGATGTTTGGATGGGTCGACCATTCCTTTGGGAAGATTGTAACGCTTTTCCATCCAGCTAGTACAAGCCTCAAGGTAATCCGGCGTTCCTTTTGATAAGGGGTAGCGGGACCAGTCTGCAGCGGCTTTGGTTATTTCTTCAGCGACGAAAGCTGGCGGTTGGGACTGAGGTTCACCGATAGAGAGGTTTATGGGGGCGCCATCCTTCAGCGGAGATTTCCCTGGCGGTGTCGCGCCTAATAAGTCGCGAAGTCTTGTAAAAGGATGGAATTCCTGAAGTTTCTGACGATCGACAAAATGGCGCGTGATCACAGTAGCTATTAACCTCTAACTCTAATGCCGGGCTCGGCGAGAACAAACTGAAACGTTATGATTGTTCTTAAATACCAATTCGGGCGGGAGCGTGGCTAGGAAAATAAATGATATTTTCAAATGAACACAAAAAAACATCTAAAAAAACCGCCTGCTGCGGGGGGCAACAGGCGGTAAGTTAAGACCCTGCTAGGAAAGAGCTCGGATAGCGGTCTGCAGGGCCTAAAGAAAAAGCGTCTTTAAAAAAAGGTGGTGAAAACTCTTTGGTGGGTTCACACAAAACGGTAAACCCACCCTTTTCAGCTGGGAGGCTAAATTTAATCAAACGAGTTTTTGAGATCCGCGACCAAATTCAGGGTAAGCTTCCAGTCCAAGTTCGCTTACATCCAGACCGTTGTATTCTTCTTCTTCGGTAATCCGAATACCAACAGTAGCTTTGAGAGCAAACCAAACGATAACGCTGCAAACAATGGTAAAGGCGCCAATTGCGAAGACCCCCGTAAGCTGAGATACGATATCTCCTGACCCAAAGATACCAACCGCAAGCGTGCCCCAGATGCCAGCACAAAGGTGAACCGGGATTGCGCCGACGACATCATCGATTTTCAAGCTATCGAGAAGGGGAACGGCGAAGACCACGATTGCGCCACCGATGCCGCCAATGATAACGGCCATGTAGGCGTGGGACACGTCCGGTCCAGCTGTAATAGCGACAAGACCAGCAAGTGCGCCGTTCAGTGCCATTGTTAAGTCGATTTTCTTGTAGAGGATCTGTGTCAGTGACATCGCAACAACAACGCCTGCAGAAGCAGCAATGTTCGTATTAACAAAAACAATAGCCATAGCGACGGCATCAGCAGCAGAACCCAGAGCAAGTTGAGAGCCGCCGTTGAAGCCAAACCATCCCATCCAAAGAATAAAAGTACCGAGTGTTGCAAGGGGTAGATTAGATCCTGGAATTGGCTTCACACGGCCATCTGCAGCATATTTCCCTTTACGTGGGCCGAGGATGATGGCGCCTGTTAAGGCCGCCCAGCCACCGACGGAATGCACAATACTCGATCCTGCAAAGTCACTAAAGCCAAGGGCAGATAACCAGCCGCCACCCCAGCTCCAGGATGCCTGGATTGGATAAATAATGCCTGTCAAAATGCAAATGAAAGCCATGAAGGGCCAAAATTTAATGCGCTCGGCCAATGTGCCTGAAACGATAGAAGCCGTTGCCGCGACAAAAACCATCTGGAAGAACCAGTCTGACATCACAGAATAGCCATTGGATGTAACAGCAGTGATCAGTTCTTCAGTGGTGGCATCAGCCGAAAGAAGTGCAACTTCTGCTTCACTTGAATCGTACAAGAAGGAGAAGGTGCCAATAAATCCACCTTCTGATACGCCTGTATAAAGTAGGTTGTAACCGACCAGATAGAACATCAGTCCTGCGATTGAATAGAGCGCTATATTCTTAAGGCATATAGCGGCGGTGTTTTTACTGCGGACCAATCCTGCTTCGAGCATTGCAAAGCCGGCGGCCATCCACATAACCAGAACGCCGTTTACGAGAAATGAGAATGTGTTGAATACAAATGCGGTTTCTTCGGTTACCGCAGCCTGTGCAGGCATAGTGAAAAACATCAGAGCAACTGAAGAGGCGCCTAAGGCAGCAACTTTTTTGCTGGGATTGAGAAAGCTGGACATTGTTTTTTCCATTTTTTGCGTTCTGGGACTGCTTAGTTAAATCCAAGAAACGTGCCAACTTTTATAATTTATTATAATTTAATAAAAACAATGAGATAGGTGTTGTATATGGCAATGTTTTGTGATGTTTGATTGTGCAGCGCACATATTATATGCCTAATTAATAATCATCAATGGTCATGTGATTAAATTTTAACCACTACTAAAGAGGCTTCATATTTACTGATTAAAGTAGAGCGGTGCTTCATAGAAACTAACCAATTAACAGGAATCGCTTTTTGGGTTCCGGGATTATAGTTAGTACTCCTGACCCTCCCATAAAAGCGTGGGGCCGTATGAATCGTCTCAAGCCCAAAAATTACTTTCAATTCCGGATAGGTAATTGGGGATCGTATATTTGAATTGTTACCGGTGGCCCATCAAATTTTGGTGAAATTGCCGCAGGTTCACATTTGCGGACGGTAATCTTTTGGCAAAGAGGTTAATCCCTTTTATATAAGAGAGAAGCCTTTGAAATTGATAAATGACTTTTATCGAGAGACTCGTTGGCCAAACCGATACATTAGCAAAGAGACCGGCTCAAAACATGGCTGAAAAAGATACATCTGTTGAAGTTCTGATTGTTGGTGGGGGACTTGTCGGGCTTACCCTTGGTGTTGCTATTGCAGGGGCGGGGCTCGAAGTAGCGGTGGTGGACCGCGAACAACCTTCCACACAAAAGGCTTCACCGTTCGACGGTCGATCATCGGCTATTGCGCTGGGCTCTCAGCGGGTATTCGATCAGGTCGGCCTTTGGGGCGGGATGTCATGGGCGGCAGAAGCAATTCGTTTTATTGAAATTACTGATGGCCAGATTGACCGGGGCGCGTCTCCGTTATCAATGTCCTATGATTTTAGCGAAGTCGGAGATATGCCGATGGGTTGGATTGTTGAAAATCGTGCGATACGGCTCTCAACCCATGCCAAAGCTGCAGAACTAAGTACCTTGCATCATTTGGCTCCTCATACTGTGGCAGAGCTTGAAAGAGATAAAAAGGGCGTTAGAGCCCAACTGGAAGACGGCACAAAAATTAAAGCACGTCTTGTCATCGGTGCTGACGGGCGAGGATCTCAACTACGTAAAAGTGCTGGTATTAAGGTTGCGGAAACCGATTACCAGCAGAACGGCATTGTCTGTACCGTCGTACACGAAAAGCCCCACAACGGTATTGCGTTTGAGCATTTCTTACCCTCAGGGCCCTTTGCACTTCTTCCCTTACCAGATAGTGAAGAGGGGATTCATAGATCCTCTCTGGTTTGGTCAGAAAAGAGAGAGCTTGTGGATGGCTATATTGCCATGAGTAATGAAGATTTTGCCAACGAACTGCACCGTCGTTTTGGAGAGGGTCTCGGGGAATTTTCCGTCACAGATATGCGTTGGTCTTATCCTCTGAGTTCGCTGCATGCCGAACGTTACATTGATACGCGTCTGGCTTTGGTTGGGGATGCTGCTCACGGTATGCACCCCATAGCTGGCCAGGGATTGAATCTCGGCCTTAGGGATGTTGCAGCTCTGGCGGAAGTGATCGTTGATGCGCGTAGAGTTGGTCTGGATATTGGATCTCCGCAGGTGCTGGAAGATTATGCCAAGTGGCGCCGTTTCGATAATGTACTCTTGCTAGGAGCTATGGATGGATTGGTGAAGCTCTTTTCCAACGATTTAGCTCCTGTAAGGGTCGCGAGAGATATTGGCTTGGCCACTATCGATAAAATTCCCCCGGTCAAGCGGTTTTTTATGAAACACGCCATGGGAATCGTTGGTGATCTCCCTCGTTTGATGCAGGGTAAAAGTCTTTAGAGTTTGTTCATTAACCTAAACGATAAACACAGCTGTGAGAGTGTCGAGATTCTGTTCTTAAGAACACTTAGGACATAAAGTTGCCTGAGTTCACCTCTAACATTGAGCCGTGTTATGTAATAGGTGTGGTGTTGAAATTGTGGCTCTTCTCCGCTTTGTTGAGTAGATTTAGGATTTCAAATAGAGCATAGATTGATTATCTGGAATGGATGATTGTCTAATTTTGAGTTTGAAGTATTCGGTATCCTTGATGCCTCTGGCTCGCTTACGGATCATTCCTATACTGACATTACCAGCCTCTATCCTGGCGCTTGTGAGCTTGTGTTTGGCGTAGTTGCAGATGCCCACACAATGTTTCCGTAGGGATTTCGCGAACTTTTTTAGATAGAGCATCTGTGACTGATCTGCTATCAGGCACCAACGTTCCAGTTGCTCCGCCATCGCCTCAAATGAAGCGGCACTCCACAGCAGCTGAAGCTGTTCTTTCAAGACGTAAAGTGCATTCAGGTTGCTATTGCTCTCCAGCAACCTTTGCAGCTTGTCACTTTGTTTTTCACTCAACTTATCCGCATTTTTGAGCAACAGATAATGCGTCCCTTTCATCAACTCTTTACCACTTGGATCGGCCTTTCTGAACTCAAGTCGACGCTGATTATGGATAGCTTTGCTGTAGTTTTTCATGACGTGGAAACGGTCAAATACTATGTCGGCCAACGGCAAGGACTCTCTGACAGCCTTTTGGTAGGCAGGCCCCATATCCATCGCTACGGCCTTTATTTTGCAGGCTGTATCTGGTTGCAGTTGTTTCAAAAACCTTGAAAAAACCTCGGCAGTTCGGCCTGCTTCAACCCAGATCAGATGACCGCCAACCATATCGTAGACCACCGTCATGTAGTCATGACCTTTCGCCCGGGCAACTTCATCTACACCAATATATTCCAAGCCAGTTAGCTCTGCAGGATCAAGCGTAGGGAGAGTTTCAATAAGGTATGCCCTGTCGATATTCTTGACCGTTTCCCATCGTATATCCAAATGTCTGGAAACCGCTTGAATAGACATATGCCGACATAATCCACTGATCAGTCGGCAAAATCGGTGAGTGAAACGGCACCCTTTATCAACAAAATCACACCCCTCAATGCGGCGTTCGCCCTTGTTAATATAAACCTGCGCCAGCTCAATCTCGACCACACAAGGATACCCAAAAAGGGGGATGTCGTTTACTTGTCGGCGGACATGCTGGTTGATGCTTCCCTTCTGGCCTGTAGCAGGGTCTATAGCCCTCCTACGCGCGTCTCGGCTGCAGTGAATGACAATCTTAACACCGCCGTCATCCAGTTTAATTTCATTTACACGTTGCCCTTTGAGGCCTAAAATATGCTGCGAGATGTTGATTGTCATATACCTGCTCTATGTAAAGTTATCAGAAACCATACATATCAACAGGTTACTTGGCGGTCGGCATCTTTTTCTACTCAACAAAGCGGAGAAGAGCCAAAATTTTGACCTGTCATGTGGTGGCCGCCGATGCCATGTCCGGTGCGATCAAAAAAATGATCAAGGACGATGGTGGCGAACACATTATCAAAACCGTTGGCGGTTGCGAGTTTACCGCGATGTATAAAAAAGGCGGTGTAATCTCGATCAAGGATGGCCAAAACGCGATAGCTCACGTCACCATCGCAGATGTCGATCAGTCCAATGGTGTGATCCATGTGATTGATAAAGTACTACTTCCTAAATCCTAATAAGATAACGAAAATTACACCCGGCTATAAAATCCGGCGTAAGAATTGAGCGATCAATCCTGCGCCGGATTATTGTTAAGCTCTTATTCAATCCAGAAAATGGATTAATAGAAATTAGTGCAATATTCAGGCATATTATCCTCAGCGATAAATAAGTAAGTACTCTACCGGGGAGAAGAATGATGAGTGACTATCCTGATAAAGCGACTGGTGGCTGTCATTGCGGTGCCATTCGATACACAGTCACACAGACACCTGAATATGTGGCTGTCTGTCACTGTGAATCGTGCCGCAAAACGACCGGCGCGCCTGCGGTTGTTTATGCCGTATATCCTGATAGCTGCGTACAGTTCTTGCAGGGAAGCCGCAAAGTTTATGAATCGTCGCCAGATATAAATAGAACATTTTGTGGTGATTGCGGTACTCCGCTTTCGTATGAGGCGGAATGGCAGGGAGAGAGGCTTATTGGGTTTTTTATTGGCACCTTGGACGAGCCTGATCTCTTTCCGCCAAAAAAACATGTCTTTCACGAGCAACGCATTGGCTGGTTTGAAATTTCCGATCAGCTCCCCCGTTACTTTGAGCTTCCAAAAGCAGGTCGGGAACCTGATCAAATTGGTCCGGTTATATAAATACCTAGCGTCCGCCGGTAATCGATTTGAACATGCGTTGGGCAATACCATCCTTGTCTATGAAGGCGTGTTTGGCAGCCCCGATGAGATGCAGGCCGAGCAGCGGTAAAAACAAGGTTCCGGCAACATCGTGTATTTTTTCAAGAACTTGATGGAGGCCAGGATACCCTCCGATTGGCGAAGGAATATCGATCACCCCGAGAAAATCAACAGGCGCGCCCAGGGACCAGGGCAGAAAATAGCCAGTGAGCACTACCAAAACCAACGATACCAAAAATCCCCAGATAACGATTTGAGACGCGATGTTGTAAATAAGTGCCTGGTTGGGTTTATGCGTTGTGCCCTGGCTGACACGGTACCAAACCCGCCATAGCAAGAACAAACCTGCCGCCGCGCCAACACTGTCGTGGATGAAGCGGCCCGTGCTACCGGATGCCGCTTCATGGGTCACAAATAGACTGAAGACAATGATTGCTGTCAACCAGTGGATCACTATTGATAGCCTCGAATAGCCATCTTTACTAAAGACATCAGTCATATTTGAGGGGCCCCTGCTCTATCGCTTCGTTATCATTCATGATCAGTTGTCATGATTTTACGTAGGTTGAGCCTCTTTAACGTTACTGCCTTGGTAAATCTGTCGCCCGGTAAGAGTTTTTGTGAAAATAATCCCTACTTAAGCGTAAACCTTACGGCATTCCTCTTCGAGTAGCTTCATCGCTGCTTGATAGGGGCCGGGGCCGTAGCTGATACGGGACACGCCTGACTTGGTGAGTTCATCGATTGTCGGACAGCCCGGCATAACCATGATATTGATCGGAAGGGGACAAGTGCTGCAAAGCTCTTCGATCAAATCAGCATCGATGAGGCCGGGCACAAAAAGCCCATCAGCACCGGCAGCGTGGTAAGCCTTGGCCCGAGGGACAACCTGTGCAAACAGTTCTGCCTTATTGCTATCCGGACTGGCCTGAAGGAACACATCGGTACGGGCGTTGATAAAGGCCGGGATATCGAGTGTATCTGCAGCGGTACGTGCAGCCTTGATCCGATTGGATTGCTGTTCGATGCTAAAAAGACCTGATCCGGCTATTTTCTGGTCTTCGAGGTTGAAACCAACGGCACCGTTCTTGAGCGCGAGGTTTACGGTTTGTCCGACGTCTTCTGGTGCTTTGCCGTAACCCGCTTCAATATCCATGCTCACCGGGAGATCGACGCATTCGCTAATACGTTCGATGTTGCCAAGTGCCAGTTCAAGCGGCAGTTGTTCGCCGTCTTCAAACCCGAAAGCGGACGCCACAGACCAACTGCCCGTGGCAATGGCCTTGGCTCCAGAACTGGCGGCCACTTTCGCACTGCCTGCATCCCAAATGTTCTGTAAAATAAGCGGGTCGCCTTTTTTATGAAGCGTGTGGAGTATCTGTGCTTTGCTGTGTGAAGAGGTCATAAATTTGGTCCTGTCGGTTGTCGGCTGGTGTATCTTTTCCTGTGCCTTCTTAGCCGTTTGAATTTCCATTGGCTGGTCGGAAACGGACGTGGTCATTTATTCCGCATTACAAAGTCGGACTAATTTTGTAAATTTGTAACATGTTAGATTTTGACGAATGTAATGAAGCCCGCCTGATACGAGACCCGGCCTATGACGGGGTGTTCTTTGTCGGGGTGTTCACAACCCATATCTATTGCCGGCCCGTATGTCCGGCGCGGCTGCCGCTGACTAAAAACGTGAAGTTTTTCGAGACCGCTCCGGCTGCGGAGGCCGCAGGGCTACGCCCGTGCCTACGCTGCCGCCCTGAAACTGCCCCCTTCAGCCCCGCTTGGGAAGGATCAAAATCAACCGTTAATCGGGCCTTGAAGCTGATTAACGAAGGCGCATTGGACGAGGGGTCTGTGATTGAGCTGGCAGACCGCCTCGGCATCGGCTCCCGACACCTCACCCGCCTGTTCAGTAAACACTTCGGGGCCAGCCCCCTGCAAGCCGCCCAAACCTATCGCATCCAACGCGCCAAACGCCTGCTCAATGACACCGATCTTTCCATGACAGATATTGCCTTTGCTTCTGGTTTTGGTAGCTTGAGGCGATTTAATGCGGTGTTCTCAGAGCTCTATGGCAGGCCGCCTTCAGCGATACGTCGGTGATTCATAGTTTGGGCTCATCTGCATTTGAGGGTCTGAAGAGAAGAGCTACGTTCGGTTCCCGAGATGACGGTGTGAACCGCACCAAAGGCGTCTCTGTAAGCTGGCATTGAGCGATCCATAAATAGCTGCGTAGCTCCTGTTATCTCATTTTTCTTTAGTATCGAGACCATTTCAAAACCGACAGCGATTATTTCATCTCCCTTCTCAGAGATTTCTTTAAACCGAAGTGCTGTCTGGTCATCAAATTTCAGGCGTTTTGTTCCTTTCACAACGGACTTCATCTCGATCTCGACTTTGTCCATTGTCTTTCCCAATAGTCCCAGAGGGCCATAGAAACCACCATCATCCCCACTCATCGGAATACCTGTTTGAACTTCTAAAATCGCGTGTGTTTGTGCGTGCATTAGGGTGTTGAGGAATACTTCCATCATCCGGAAAGTGCTGACTATTTTAACGTGTTTGTTAAAGGATTTTGGGCTGCAGTTAGTTGTTGTTGCCTGAGAAAGTGCAGGGAAAGGTGTGATGAAGACGCAAAAGGCTGTTACCAGGAAAATACGACCAAGTCGTCTGATCTGTCCTATTCTTTTGGATAAGATGGTGAAAGAAGTAGTCAACATGTTCTGACCTCATAGGAAGATAAGGAAATGAAACTAAAGTTGTGAGCACTTGCTTGAAGCCTTCAAACTACACGAAAATTCAAATTATTGGTAATTAGTTGTCTTTATGGTTTTAAGCTTTTTGAATTATTAAAAGAAAAATTGAACTATTTTGTAATCGATAACGACTGATAAATAACAACACCAATATCATTCGAGGAAGTCGAGTTATGAAATTTAAATTTAAAAGTGCTCTTTGTGTAATTTGCCTGTCGTTTATGTCAGCTGCTATGATGTCGACGGCGTTTTCTGCTTCTAATCAACATATTAAACTGGAAGGTATTGAGGGAGAAAGTGAGGATTGCGCCCTAACAAATAGCCCTAAGAGTACAAAAAATACTACTGGTACTATCAAAGCTTCCCGAAACAGCTCTGCCACTCAGAAGAAATTGATAAACCAACAGAAATCAAGGTATTGTAAATAGCTGTTGGCGAATAACTTGTCGGCACTTCTCCGCTTTGTTGAGTAGATTTAGGATTTCAAATAGAGCATAGATTGATTATCTGGAATGGATGATTGTCTAATTTTGAGTTTGAAGTATTCGGTATCCTTGATGCCTCTGGCTCGCTTACGGATCATTCCTATACTGACATTACCAGCCTCTATCCTGGCGCTTGTGAGCTTGTGTTTGGCGTAGTTGCAGATGCCCACACAATGTTTCCGTAGGGATTTCGCGAACTTTTTTAGATAGAGCATCTGTGACTGATCTGCTATCAGGCACCAACGTTCCAGTTGCTCCGCCATCGCCTCAAATGAAGCGGCACTCCACAGCAGCTGAAGCTGTTCTTTCAAGACGTAAAGTGCATTCAGGTTGCTATTGCTCTCCAGCAACCTTTGCAGCTTGTCACTTTGTTTTTCACTCAACTTATCCGCATTTTTGAGCAACAGATAATGTGTCCCTTTCATCAACTCTTTACCACTTGGATCGGCCTTTCTGAACTCAAGTCGACGCTGATTATGGATAGCTTTGCTGTAGTTTTTCATGACGTGGAAACGGTCAAATACTATGTCGGCCAACGGCAAGGACTCTCTGACAGCCTTTTGGTAGGCAGGCCCCATATCCATCGCTACGGCCTTTATTTTGCAGGCTGTATCTGGTTGCAGTTGTTTCAAAAACCTTGAAAAAACCTCGGCAGTTCGGCCTGCTTCAACCCAGATCAGATGACCGCCAACCATATCGTAGACCACCGTCATGTAGTCATGACCTTTCGCCCGGGCAACTTCATCTACACCAATATATTCCAAGCCAGTTAGCTCTGCAGGATCAAGCGTAGGGAGAGTTTCAATAAGGTATGCCCTGTCGATATTCTTGACCGTTTCCCATCGTATATCCAAATGTCTGGAAACCGCTTGAATAGACATATGCCGACATAATCCACTGATCAGTCGGCAAAATCGGTGAGTGAAACGGCACCCTTTATCAACAAAATCACACCCCTCAATGCGGCGTTCGCCCTTGTTAATATAAACCTGCGCCAGCTCAATCTCGACCACACAAGGATACCCAAAAAGGGGGATGTCGTTTACTTGTCGGCGGACATGCTGGTTGATGCTTCCCTTCTGGCCTGTAGCAGGGTCTATAGCCCTCCTACGCGCGTCTCGGCTGCAGTGAATGACAATCTTAACACCGCCGTCATCCAGTTTAATTTCATTTACACGTTGCCCTTTGAGGCCTAAAATATGCTGCGAGATGTTGATTGTCATATACCTGCTCTATGTAAAGTTATCAGAAACCATACATATCAACAGGTTACTTGGCGGTCGGCATCTTTTTCTACTCAACAAAGCGGAGAAGAGCCAACTTGTCATCGTTTTACAGTGACGCAAAGCTTTGCATCAAGGCAATTTAGGTCTGAATTCCTGACGTCTGGAAGCCCTCGTAGCTCATGACATTTCTACGGGGTGTTTTGTATTTATTTAGCCTTAGCTTCTTTTTCAGCAGCTAATCTCAACGCTCTCAACCGGTCGGTTTTGTCCTGTATTTTTTTCTCTCTTGCTTCTTTTTCTTTGATGAGTTTGGTGTCCAAGTTTTTACCTGGGCTACGATCTTTAAACTCGTTGTCATTACCGCGCTCAATAGAAGCGATCATTTTGTCATCGGCATTGTTTGGTCGTGTCGATCCTGATCCCATTACGCTATCTTTCTGCTATATGTTGCTTACCAAGTGTAAGAGCAATTTCTAGCTTACTTGTAAACCAACCTTTAGAAAAGTCGGTTGGGTGAGCTAGTGAAGATATATATGTTGTTATTCGCGATGTTATCTTCGGTAAGGTTCGAACATGCTGAAATGCCAGCCTCGTTTGGCGACAACCAAAGTGGTGCCTTCTCTTTCTGACATAGGCAAGTGTGATGCATCGTGGCTTAACTCGTTAAACTCGGTAACCAGGCGTGACATGGCGCGCTCTATGGTCTCTTTTGCGGAAGAGGCCAACATTCCGTTCAAGCAGATAAGGGTACTGCCTTCTTCGTCAAAGTTTGAGTTTAAAAACTCGGTCGCGATATTCTTTAGGAAAAAACCTTGTATAGGGCCGTTCACTCGCCAGGAAAAATCAGAAGGCACCAGTAGTTTGATGCGATTGTTCTGCTGTAGTTCGATAAGGCCTAATCGATCCAGCACAAGCAGATAGCCGATGCATTCCGGTTTCGATATTTGATAATGTGTTGTAATTTCAGCAAGCGTCCATCGGTTTAACACCATGACGGTGATGATCAACAGCAAGGGATCGGACACGATTTCTCGCTCTTGCTGATCGGTTAGCTGAGTTATTTTTAATTGTGCTCGACGTTGAGCCTCAAATAAGTCGCTAATATCCAGCCCCATTGCATCGAGAATTTTTTCCAACCGTTTTAGCGTGAAATTATTGACTGAGAACTGCCTTTTGATACTCGCTTCTGAAAGGCCCAGGATGGCCGCAACATCTTTATATGTTTTGCCGTTCTGTTTCAGGAGTACTTTTAAGGTGCTGATAAGTGTGTCTGTCTCGCTCATATCACATTAGGTATCATATATTGATACCTAATGTCACTATATAGCAACTTTCTGATTGAATGTTGAGTAAATCGCCACCCTCTGCCTTTATTGAAGTCGTCCATAGCGGTTTATTACGGGTAGAGGTCTGACGAATGAGATCATTTCATTTTATGTTTTTGTTGGCATTAACTGGCCTGTTCGTTTTACGGGTAGTTACACAACTTGTTCAGTCTTTTGCCCCGGTTTCTTTTCTACCACCATTCTCAGAATGGCACGGGGCTGTTTTACCCTACCCTTGGCTCTTGAGCGCTCAGGTGATTATCATCACCCTGTTGGTAATTGCTCTTTGTCGGATCAAAGCGGATTTGATTACTCCAAACCGCTGGAAGTATTACGCCTGCTTTTCTTTGGGGGGGCTTTATTTTGCGACTATGACATTTAGGTTAATTGCCGGGTTTACGATTTTTTCGAGCCAGCCATGGTTTTCAAAACACCTTCCGGCTTTTTTTCACCTTGTTCTGGCAAGCTGCATTTTACTGATCGGTCACTATTTATACAAAAAGCTTAAGGAAGGTCGTCTCTACTTTGAGGGGCCATCGCCTATCTCGAGACTAGTGGCGGTCAGCTCTTATCCGGGGATCATGCTGTTCTGTTTTGCTCTTTATGGCGCGGCTACGGTGGCAGGGCTTAATGTGACTATAGCGTCCTATGCATCGGTTTTAACGGGCGCGATACTCATTACTCTGCATGAGTATCTGTTCCCTTTCCGCGAGGATTGGCGCCCGAGTAGCAAAGAAATCGGCACAGATAGCCTGTTCATGATTATTGTGCAGGTCGTGCTGCCCTATTTCCTCTCCATAACCCTTGTCGTTATGGTTTCCGGTTACTTCAAGGATTTTGGGTTTACTGTTGAATGGTTTTGGCCACATGAATACCCCTTGATTGTACAAGCCGGATTGATGTTGCTGGTCGCAGACTTCCCCAGATATTGGATGCACCGGGCTTGTCATAACCATTCATTCCCGTGGCGTTTCCATGCGGTCCACCATGCGCCAAAACGACTTTACTGGATGAATGTTGGGCGCTTCCATCCGATTGAGAAAGCGGCTCAATTCTGTGTTGATGCGCTGCCATTTACTTTGCTGGGCCTTTCAAGTGATGTTCTCGCTGCCTACTTCGTATTTTATGCGATTAATGGATTTTTTCAGCATTCCAACGGACGGATTTATTTGGGGCCATTGAATTATATTGTCAGCGGACCCGAGCTCCATCGCTGGCATCATTCCCGTAAAATTTCCGAATCAAACAATAATTATGGCAACAATCTCATCATATGGGATCTGATTTTTGGCACACACTATCTACCCAAAGATCGGTTGGTTGGTGAGCTTGGATTGATCAACCGCGATTATCCCACAGGCTTTGGTGCGAAACTGAAATCCCCCTTTGTCAACGGACTGGATAAGGTAAAACAATGCCAAAAATGAGTTTTGTCTTTAACTTGCTTATTCATCTGAAAATGGTTTTGGTTCGCTACTTAAGCTGGGCGCCTTTAATGAGGCAGTCCCGTGCGCCCAGAACTGTACAGGAAAAATTACTCCTGGCGA
Source organism: Kiloniella sp. (assembly GCF_965205715.1). Classification (GTDB taxonomy): domain Bacteria; phylum Pseudomonadota; class Alphaproteobacteria; order Kiloniellales; family Kiloniellaceae; genus Kiloniella. Next base: position 227,853 of record NZ_CBDBHW010000013.1, read on the forward strand.
TCCTTAAAAAGAACAGAAATACAGAATTCGGCAAGGCGCATAAATTTTCATCCATTAAAACCTATGCCGAGTATAAGCGGCTGGTGTCGGTTAAGTTCTACGAAGATTTACGACCTCTTATCGAAAAACAGGAGCGTAAAAATACACCGAGTTTGAATGCTTCCCAACCGATCATGTATGCGCAAACCAGCGGGACCACAGGGCGGTCAAAATTTATCCCGATATTGCGAAAGACGGTTTCACAATATCGTCGTAGCCAGCATTGTGTTGCTTATGCTGAATATTTGGGAATCCCCGGTGTCTTCGATGGAAAAATACTGGCGATAGTCAGTCCGGCAGTGGAGGGAAGTCTCGACACGGGTACGCCCTATGGATCTATGTCCGGTTTGATCTATCAATCTATGCCTAAATTCGTAAATGAAAAATATGTTGTCCCGCCGCAAATTTTTGAGATTAAGGATAGTGATCTCAAATACTTTCTGATCACAGCCTTTGCCCTGTCTGAAAAGAATATCACCCTGATTGCAACGGCCAACCCATCAACTCTATTGAAAATCGCCGAGATTCTAAAAAATCGATTTAATGATTTGGTAGAGGTAATTGCCGAGGGCAATCGCTATGGCCTGAAACCCAATCCCATACGAGCAAGGGAATTAAGAGCGACATCAATCTTTGGTGATTTAACAAACCCTTTAGTGGGGAGCGTAAGTTTTGAGAATATTTGGCCTAATTTAAAGTCAGTAACGACTTGGACGGGGGGTAACTGTGCAATTCAGATTCCGAACGTCAAAAAGCTGCTGAAACAATCTACCAAGATTGTTGAAATGGGCTATTTATCAAGTGAATTTCGCGGCAGCATTACTGTTGATGTGTTGAATAATAAATCGATCCCGACAATCCATGAAAACTTCTTTGAGTTTGTCGAGCGCGACCAGTGGGGCGAGGATGACCCGGATTTCTTAACTGTGGATATGCTTGGGGAAGGTCAGCAATATTATGTGGTTGTGACGACCCAGAACGGCCTGTTTCGATACTTCATCAATGACATTGTTGAGGTCGATGGTTGGTTCAACAATACGCCGACCATTCGCTTCGTTCAAAAGGGCAGGGGCGTTACAAATCTGACCGGTGAAAAACTTTACGAAAACCATGTTCTGGAGGCTATCCGAAAATTGAAAATTGAACGTTCGTTGGACTTTAATTTTTTCATGATGTTGGGCTGTCCAGACAAAATCAAATATCAACTGTTTATTGAAGAAGACCCTGAAAGTGAGCTGGATACCGATATTGTATTGTCTCTGGAAAGATATCTCAGCGAGATAAATATCGAATTTAAAGCCAAACGCGAAAGTGGTCGTCTGAAGAAAACTTCGGTTGTTTTCTTAAAAGAAGGCACGGCGGAAGCTTATCGAAACCATTGCATTGCCGAAGGTCAGAGTGAAGGCCAATTCAAATTGTTACACCTGCAAGAGGTGAAAGATTGCAGTTTTAACTTTGACCAGCATAGGTGCAAATAGATGACAATTGACCTCATAACAATCGAAGAAATTGAAATCCCCTTCAAACAATCTTTCAGCCATGCATCGGCGACCAGAAAGGTAACTGAGGCGGTATTGGTTAAAGCCCACTCAAAACAAGGTCATACCGGTTATGGAGAAGGGTGTCCGCGAAAATATGTAACCGGAGAAACCACAGCTTCAGTACAGCAGTTTTTTGGCACTTCTCCGCTTTGTTGAGTAGATTTAGGATTTCAAATAGAGCATAGATTGATTATCTGGAATGGATGATTGTCTAATTTTGAGTTTGAAGTATTCGGTATCCTTGATGCCTCTGGCTCGCTTACGGATCATTCCTATACTGACATTACCAGCCTCTATCCTGGCGCTTGTGAGCTTGTGTTTGGCGTAGTTGCAGATGCCCACACAATGTTTCCGTAGGGATTTCGCGAACTTTTTTAGATAGAGCATCTGTGACTGATCTGCTATCAGGCACCAACGTTCCAGTTGCTCCGCCATCGCCTCAAATGAAGCGGCACTCCACAGCAGCTGAAGCTGTTCTTTCAAGACGTAAAGTGCATTCAGGTTGCTATTGCTCTCCAGCAACCTTTGCAGCTTGTCACTTTGTTTTTCACTCAACTTATCCGCATTTTTGAGCAACAGATAATGTGTCCCTTTCATCAACTCTTTACCACTTGGATCGGCCTTTCTGAACTCAAGTCGACGCTGATTATGGATAGCTTTGCTGTAGTTTTTCATGACGTGGAAACGGTCAAATACTATGTCGGCCAACGGCAAGGACTCTCTGACAGCCTTTTGGTAGGCAGGCCCCATATCCATCGCTACGGCCTTTATTTTGCAGGCTGTATCTGGTTGCAGTTGTTTCAAAAACCTTGAAAAAACCTCGGCAGTTCGGCCTGCTTCAACCCAGATCAGATGACCGCCAACCATATCGTAGACCACCGTCATGTAGTCATGACCTTTCGCCCGGGCAACTTCATCTACACCAATATATTCCAAGCCAGTTAGCTCTGCAGGATCAAGCGTAGGGAGAGTTTCAATAAGGTATGCCCTGTCGATATTCTTGACCGTTTCCCATCGTATATCCAAATGTCTGGAAACCGCTTGAATAGACATATGCCGACATAATCCACTGATCAGTCGGCAAAATCGGTGAGTGAAACGGCACCCTTTATCAACAAAATCACACCCCTCAATGCGGCGTTCGCCCTTGTTAATATAAACCTGCGCCAGCTCAATCTCGACCACACAAGGATACCCAAAAAGGGGGATGTCGTTTACTTGTCGGCGGACATGCTGGTTGATGCTTCCCTTCTGGCCTGTAGCAGGGTCTATAGCCCTCCTACGCGCGTCTCGGCTGCAGTGAATGACAATCTTAACACCGCCGTCATCCAGTTTAATTTCATTTACACGTTGCCCTTTGAGGCCTAAAATATGCTGCGAGATGTTGATTGTCATATACCTGCTCTATGTAAAGTTATCAGAAACCATACATATCAACAGGTTACTTGGCGGTCGGCATCTTTTTCTACTCAACAAAGCGGAGAAGAGCCAGTTTTTTCAACGCCATCAAAACGAGTTTTTAGAGATCACCTGCCTGGATCAGTTGAAATCCTGGGTGATGTCCAATTTCAAAGCCATCGATGAGAATCCCGCGGCTTGGTGTGCGATCGAGCTGGCAATTCTGGATATGCTCGCTCAGGACAGGCACCAGACCGTAGAGAAGTTGCTATCAAGACCGCCATTGCTGGAAGAGTTTCAATATACGGCCGTATTGGGTTGTAACGGGCTTGAGGCCTTTGCGAAGCAATTGGAGCAATACCGTCAATCGGGTTTCCAGGCATTTAAAGTCAAGGTTTCAGGAAACTTGAATGAGGATAAAGCAACAATAGCCCTCTTTAAAAGCTTGGGGCAGAAGATCGTCGTCCGGCTTGACGGTAATAACATTTGGGAGCAACCAAAACAGGCTGTCGCGTATATTTCGGCCCTGGAATATCCATTCTCAGCATTGGAGGAGCCTCTCAAACCTGGCGATTATGCCGGGTGTGAAGTCATTTATAATGCGCTGGGTATTCCGATAATCCTGGATGAAAGTTTCTTGCGGGTAGAGCAGTTCGATCATTTGGAAGGTAATCTCGAACCATGGGTTATTAACCTGCGCCTATCGAAAATGGGTGGGGTTTTGAGGTCCCTGTTAATCGCAGAAAAGGCCGAGGCACTAAATATCCCCATTGTTGTTGGGGCCCAAGTCGGTGAAACCAGTATCTTGACCAGAGCCGCTCTAACGGTTGCCAGCGCTTATTCTAATGTTGTCATCGCTCAAGAAGGGGCTTTTGGAACACATTTATTGGAGAGAGATGTTGTGGCTTCGCCGATCATGTTTGGTGCGTCAGGAAAGTTGGAAAGAGGACACCGCTTCAACCGTGATGGTTTTGGATTGGAGTTTTCGTTATGAAGCAACTAAAACGCCTAGCATCGGTACTTATTATCTTCGTCCTTTCAGGCTGCGCCTCGGGAATTGATTTCATCGCCAATCGTACTTTCTTGCCCAATGAAGGGATCCGTGAGGCCACCCATGAGGTGTGGACAGAACGCCGAGCTGGCTTCACGACCAAAGATGGCATTCGGTTGCTCGCTGATATCCATCACCCCCAAGGGTTGGAGAAGACGCCGACGGTCCTGGTACGAATTCCCTTCACCAAAACCTACTTTAATGTTTTGCGTTCGGACGTTATCGGCCGTTACTGGGCAAGTCGAGGTTATACTGTCGTCATTCAAGGCACCCGTGGGCGTTATGAATCTGACGGGGAATTTTATCCACTGATCCACGAACGGAATGACGGACTGGAAACTCTGGACTGGCTTGAAAAACAGCCCTGGTTTGATGGGCGACTGGCAATGTGGGGCGGCTCAGCCTTTGGGCACACTCAGTGGTCAATATCCGACCAGAAACAAACGGGTGCAGATGCCTATTTTATACAAATTGCGAGCACTGATTTTCGACAGATGTTCTTTCCGGGAAATGCCTTCTCATTGGAAAGTGCGCTTTATTGGACGGTTAGAAGCCGGGGTGAACGTGACCGCGACGTTAGCTACGATGACTTAGAGGGTAGTTTCTCAGTTTTACCTCTGATTGAAGCTGATAACATGGCCATTGGGGATACCCCTTTCTATGATGACTGGCTTTTGAATAAACAGAACGAAGTTTATTGGCAACAGATCGACGGCAACAAAAGAGCCGTAGATGTACAAGCACCTGTTCTGTTGTTAGGCGGTTGGTTCGATCCTTTTCTGCCAACACAGCTGAATGATTTCGAAGAAATAACAAGCCAGGCAAATAAAAAGATTTCTGACGAAACACGTTTGATCATTGGGCCCTGGGGGCATGCCGCCAATGTTGATTTGCCGGGGGCCGAGGATGATATCCCCTATCGGGCAGCCAGCGTCGCGCCAAGCATTCCCTGGTTTGACCATCACCTTGGGGTCACAGATGCGCCATTGGATATGGCGCGGGTGAAAATTTTTGTCATGGGTATCAATCAATGGCGGGATGAAAATGAATGGCCGCTTGCCAGAACCCGCTACGGTTCTTTGTTCCTTCATAGTGATGGAAATGCCGGTTCTTTACAGGGCGATGGTCTGCTTACGCTTGATCCGCCAGTGAGCAAAGAAGTGGCCGATGAATATAGGTATGATCCCCTCGCATCAACGCCGACAGCGGGAGGAGCTATGCTAGGGGATCGAGCGGGAGTGAAAATACAAAATGGCATTGAAAATCGTGAGGATGTCTTAGTCTATTCAACAAAGAAATTAACGAAATCAGTCGAGGTGACAGGGCCTGTCAAAGCTGTGCTTTACGTTTCAACCGATGCTGTTTCCACGGATTTTACGGTGAAGTTGGTTGATGTTCACCCAAACGGAACGGCTTATAATTTAATCCGGTAAACCCCCGGCTATGCCGGGGGACTCTCAATGGTTTGACCGTTCCCACGGTCTTACATTTCTTTGTTTATTGACCAAAATAACAAAGGAATTAGCCGATGAGAGATTACAAAAGCCTTGCACATACGAGATGGGATTGTAAATACCACGTGGTTTTCATCCCTAAACGCAGGCAAAAAGTTATCTATGGCAACCTACGTCAGTATCTTGGTGAAATTTTCCATGAACTGGCCGGGCATCGCGAAAGTAAGATTGAGGAGGGCCATTTGATGCCGGATCACATTCACATGTGTATCAGCATACCGCCCAAACATGCTGTTTCAAAAGTCGTTGGATACCTAAAAGGAAAAAGCGCGATTGCCATAGCTCGAAAATTCAAAAATAAAGCACGGAATTTCAAGGGTGAAAATTTTTGGGCCCGTGGATATTTCGTCTCAACTGTAGGGCTCGATGAACAGATGGTGAGGGAGTATATCAGAACGCAAGAAGAGCGTGATAAGTACTTTGACCAAATGGATATATTCAATCCATAACCGCTTTAGCGGTTCCCAATTTGCCCCTTTAAGGGGCTCACCCGCTTAAGCCCCCGGCTTTGCCGGGGGTCATTTAACTTGTCGGATGGGATTTTACGCCGCAGCTATCCTGAACAAAACCAACCCACAAAAATAGAAATTGAACTTTGGCCGACTAGTAACGTTTTCCGAAAAGGCCATCAAATTCGTATAGAAGTATCCAGCAGTAATTTCCCGCGGTACGACAGAAATCTCAATACGGGTGATTTATCGCCAACAGCTGTAGAAACAAAAATTGCGCATCAGATTATCCACCACTCCAAGCAGTTCCCCTCACATATCGTGTTGCCGTTTATCCCGTAAATAGAGCCAATTTAAGCTTTGTTTTGATCTGTGGCGGCGCATTGGACGAGGACTATGTTTGCAATGTCATCAGGAACCATACCGTTCATTTGATTGACGTAAGTGATTTTTGTTTGAGAAATTTACATGACTAAATCGTCTTATGTTCGTAAAAATAATTGTAGATATTTTCTAGGAACATAAGACGATTTATCTTTATTCAATTTGTTCCTTTGCGTGAAAAGAAAGTAATCAATTAGCTAATGGTTTGATGGGTGATACTGCAGATTGTCCTAGTATTAATTACTAGCCAATGTCGTATCGATTTTCATCAGACCTCCTAGGCGAGCGAGAATTCCCCCACTATCATGTTCCGCTGCGGTGGTTGAGGGTTGCCGACGGCAGGGTCGTGATTTTACTTCCTTTTTAATTAACTGGACGTGTTTTTCTAAGGGATCTAAAAAGTATACACCAGTTACCTTTGGCAGGTCATTGCCAAACGAATTCTCAAATCGTAATAGGACCATGGCGAACCCAGTAAGTCCAATTTCTGTACCCGGTTCGGTGCTAATTAGATCATCATAAATCCCCACCATATTGAAATTTGACCAGCCGAAATATTTGTCAGACCTTGAAAATCCATCGCTATCCTGATCCTTAATTTTAACGTTAAGGAAACATCCAAATTGACCCACTAAGGAAGAAGCGCTGTCGACAAATTTTTCCCTGCTTAGTGTTTTGCCCGAGCCAAGATCATTCATAGATTTAGGTCGTTTCGATAAAACACGAAATTCGATACTATCACTGATCCAATTAAAATCCTTAATAGCTCGATCCGAAGGACTGATCTGGAAAGTTCGAGTAAATCGATTCCCGATCTGTGTTATTTTCTGAGAATCTGTGAGGGGAGGAAAATCAAATTTAAACTCTTTTAGTTTTTTCTCAATGGTATCTTTTCGTTGAGAAAGAGTAGAATAGTTTACACCAGTTGCAAGATACAGTTCTTTCATCAAAGATAAGTAGTCTGTTAAGCATGTTTGTGCGTAATAAGCGTGAAGTATATTTATTTCAGCTAATCTTTTTGCAACGATTTCTTTTCGCCTAGCTTGCTCATCCAACTGTTCTTCGCGTGGTTCATCGTTGGTCAGTTCCAGTGGTTTTGGCAATCCCAATAGCGATGGGAAATTGATGGATTTCCTGAAAACAGCAGGATAACTCTGTTCCGCAAATACAGAGAGAACAGTGGCTCTATCAATCTTCGCAAGTTTGAATTTATGCTTCAACCTGGATTCCACAACAGAACACTTTGTGTGGAAAGTATTGCTAGCGCCTTTAGTTTTATAGTGTGCTAGTCCATTCTTGTGCTTTAATACAAGTTCTTCAAGACTCACCGAGGCGTTGTCTATCTTGACTTCGGTTTTGGGAAGGTCATCCAATTTCAGTGTGGAAAAATTTGGATAACCTTTTGGTTTTTTGGGTTTACCAAAGACAGATGGTGTCACCTCGAATTGTAATTCGACAAATCCGACCGTCCTTTTTGTGCCGACGATCTTGTTATCTGTATTCCTGATGAGATAGTTTAGTTCGAAATAACGACGAGTTTTTTGATCCCAATTTTTGTTTTTAGTGTTTATCTGAAAACTTTGGGGCTTAATGCTAATCTCCGCATCGCTCAGATAATTATCAACAAGTTCGCCGATGCGTTTGAGACTACCATCCACCGCTGTAAGTTCAGCTAGATCGAATACATGATCAAGAGGCGCATGTTTGAATAAATCACCGAGATTATCACTGATGTCATCAATGCCACTTTCAATTTTTTTACCATTGAACCAAATGACATTTACTGGGATAGCATCTAGATCCCATGGCTGGTGGCGCGTCAATTGGTAATTTTGTTCATCAACGTAACAGTGGATGCCGGAGCCCTTTTCTGGGTCTATCATTACGAAGTAATGTCCTAACTTTACACGACTCCGTATGTTGGCATTATTAATAAGGTCCTCTTTAGAAATTGGATCGCCAACATAAATACCTGCAAACCCAGAAATTTTTTTTTGTTCCAGATCTTTGACTTTTCTCTTACATGATTTGGAAGGTGATATGGGATTTGTAGCAAGAGAGTTAATGTAGGTTGGTAACTCGGGATGGTTAACGGGTAAAAACCGCATTTTTAAGGAGTAATAGCCTTCACCATCATTTGCATTTTGAAGAAAGGCTGTTTTGCCATCGGTTGAATTCTGGACAGATAGCTTCGTGTTGTCATTGATTATTGGTTCGGCATATTCAAAAACAACTGTATTACAGCTACTTAACGTAATTATGAAAAAAGATGTAGCTAGAGTGCTCCAAACTCGCCTAGTAAAACTTCCCACCTCCGTCCCCTCCCCAATAGGTTCATTTTGTAAAATTATACCCTCATTAATTGATTTTTATCAATAATTTTATAGTAACGCGTTCAGGGTGTATTCAGACAGCTACTTATTATTAATCTTTCTTTAAGTGAGGGAGGTCATCAATTTATGCCCAACGTAGGCAATTACCTCAGTAGTTGAATTATGGGGGAATTTGGCCAGCAAGAGGATAAATATGTTAAATCATCTACATGCGAGAGAAGAGCACCAGTGACATATTCGGTGGCCATGAAACATGAGCTTGATGATGATTTATTGAAGGAAGTCGTGGTGGAAATTACGAATAACCTTCCAGCCATTACAACGGTGGACTGGCTGGAAGAAGCCAGTTTAAGGACTAAACGGTGCAACTAGATTTCTAAAATCTTGCGCTGATATAAGTATCAATCGAACATTGTAACAAATGGGGTTGAACTCGTTATGGAACAGGTAAATGTTTTGACTAATTCTTAGAGTGTCAACGCTGCCTAAACGCAGCGATATTAGTGCTTGTATTACAATTCCTGTAGTTTTTATAAGATTTGTCTGTGCGGATATGTTCCGCTATTATCATTAATTCTTGCAGTCAATATTAGGTTTTGTCGGTATTTAAGTCGCACTGATGGTAGATTTTTTTTGGTGATCTGCGCTCTATCTTCTTGAAAATAATGGTGCACCCGTCGCGATTCGAACGCGAGACCTCTGCCTTCGGAGGGCAGCGCTCTATCCAGCTGAGCTACGGGTGCACAAAGAGCGGTCAATGGGCGGACATTACTGTAAGCCTTGGCGCAGGTAAAGAGGCAAAATGACCTTGGCGCATTTCTCTTGAGCGGCCCATTGAGGCATGGAATCAATGCCAAAGTTACGGAAATTTCATTCACTTGTTATAATGTTGTCCGGTAATATTGGGGTATTACCTTGGTATTTCCGGGTGTCACACTATATAGCAACTGTTGCTGCGAATATGGTAGGAATAGCGCCCGTATATCAGTTGCTGTATATGTTTCCCTGGGGCAATTGGCGCTTTTTCCTTGAACACCGGGTGTTCTTTGTGGCTTGTTATCCGGCACGTTTTGTATGAAGTGGCTTGGGATTGTCCAGGCAATTGTTGCGTTAATCTGTTTTCAGCTCATTTAAGGGCTGGGAACTCAAGGGAGTTAAAGTATGTCACGTCAAAAACCGAGTTGGATGGGACCCGCGATCGAATATGGTCCTATTGCTGTTTTTTTCGCGATTTACTATGGCTATGACAGGTTCGTCGAAGCTTACCCAATAGAACTACTGCTCGAGACCAAATCGTTTATTGCGGCGACGGCGGCCCTGATGGTGGCGACGATTATCGGTATTGGCTTTTCGCTTTTTTATGATGGGAAAGTACCTAAGGTTCCCTTGTTCACGGCGATTGTTGTGATGGTTTTTGGCGGGTTGACGGTCTATTTTGACGACGAGAGCTTTTACAAGATGAAGCCGACGATCGTTCAGGTGGCCTTTGCCATTATTTTACTGGGTGGCCTGTTTATCTTTAAGCGCCCTTTGATCAAACCGCTAATGCAAAATCCTGGAACATGACAGACGAGGGGTGGAATATTCTGACCTTCCGTTTTGGGCTGTATTTTATTGTTATGGCGGTTCTCAACGAGATCGTTTGGCGGACCCAGTCCAATGACTTCTGGGTGAACTTTAAAGTATTCGGCTCCATGGGGCTGATGGTGCTGTTTATCTTCAGCCAGTACCCCATTATTCAAAAATATCATCTGCAAGAAGAAGACACCGATCAGGTTAAAGGCTAACCCTCTCCTGATTTGTTAAAGTAGGGCTGCATGTACCAGGGCTTTGAGCTCTGGTCGGTTTGAATAGGTGCTCGATGGTACGAGTTGGGTGAAGAAGATTACGTTCATCTGTTTCACCGGATCCATCCACCAGAAGGTACTGGCCATTCCGCCCCAACCAAAATCACCGATGGAGCCCGGGGTGCGCTGTCGTGCTGGGTCAAGGACCACGGAGCCACCCAGGCCAAAGCCCACGCCATCCATAGGGGTTTCAGCAAACGAGCTTGGCCCCATGGAGGCGATGTCGCCTGGCAGGTGATTGCTGCGCATGAAATCAACCGTTTTGGAAGAAACCAGCTTGTGGCCGTTTAATGTGCCGCCGAGGCGGATCATCTCGGCAAACTTCAGGTAATCATCTAGGGTGGAGACAAGCCCGCCTCCCCCGGAAAAGATAGTATTTTGTCCAGGTTGATAGCGATCCGACAAACCGGGGTCCATTGGCGTTAGGGGGTTGTCGTTGGTATAAAGGTAACAACCTGCAAAGCGTGATTGCTTGTTTTCTGGGACCGTAAAACCGGTGTCCGTCATGACCAGAGGGGTAAATATCTGCTCTTGAAGGAATTGATCGAGAGGTTGCCCCGATAGGACCTCGATCAAGCGCCCGATAATATCGATACCGACGGAATATTCCCAACGACTACCGGGTGCAAAGGCCAAGGGAATCTGAGCGAGCCGTTTCACCCGCTGTTCAAGTGTGTCTGATCCCGGGCCAAAATCCAGTTTCTGCCGGGCATAGGCCTCTGCGAGCAAGCCTTCATTAAAGCTATAACTAAGCCCGCTGGTGTGGGTCAGGATCTGGTGAATGGTCGGCGGTGGGCAGGGGGTCGTTTGCTCAATGGAGGTCGCACCTTCAACCAGGGTCGTGCAGGTGGCGAATTCGGGAAGAAAGCGATCAATGGTGGTGTCGAGATGAAATAGTCCGCGCTCCATCAGCATCATCAAAGCCAGGGTGGTAATGGGTTTGGTCATGGAATAAATGCGCACGATGGTGTCACGTTCGTAGGGCGTATTTTGTTCGATAGAGCGCAGGCCAACCGTAGAAAAATGTGCGATCTCGCCGCGTTTCGCAATCATGACTGAAGCCCCGGGGAATTTGTTTTCATCCACGTAGCGTTGCATCCATTGATCAATACGACCTAGTCGGTCTGCGTCAAAACCCAACCGTGCTGCATTGTTTTGAAATTCCATCTTCAAGTTCCCCTAAAACCAGAATGTTATGTCCGGGATTATATTGCCAGTAGTGGGTTGTTAGTTTTTCGCCTGAGTAATTTCTTCATCTATTAAAGCGCGTTGCGCATTTTTGTCTGCACCAGAAGGTAGAGGCGCTTGTGTATCCCTGACCCATTGTTGAATATCGGTGAGGACAGTTTCGGCCTGGAGATCACGCAACAGCATGTGCCAGCCATTTTGGTAAAGTGCTGCGCGTTGCGGGCCGTCAATACCATTGGGAAGGCTTTTCCAGACGTCTCGTGTCGGCTCCCACGGGACGACTTCGTCTTTCTCGCCATAGAGTAAGAGGGAGGGAAGGGTCAGGCTTTTGGACGAGCCGTAGGCTGCATCCATTAGATCGGTGAGACCGTAAACACTGTCGATCCGCGTGCTTTTGATCACGAGAGGGTCTCTGCCCAGACCTATCAACATAGGGATGTTGTCAGAAGCCTGAATCTTGAGGCCACTGCCGGTAAAACTGGCCCAGGGTGTGGTATGCGCAACCAGCCAAAGCGAAGCGCGTTGATAAAAGGGCATGGTTTGTCTGGCCCAAACCGCTGGGGCAGAGAGGATAACGCCATCTGTGTCGAGGGGTTGTTCTTCTTGAAGGGCAGCCATAACGACAGCACCGCCCATACTGATACCAACGGTATAAAGAGACGTGTTGGGGTGACGGTTTCGGAGTAACTTTAACGCAGCACGCAGATCCGCTGTCATCTGCTCGTGACCGCCCCACAGGCCAGGGTGAGGCGCAGCGCCAAATCCGCGTTGGTCATAGGCGTAGGTTGCAATGCCAGATTTAGCCCAAAAACTTCCTGAGCTTTCAAAGGCGTTGGAATAGTCATTAAATCCATGCAGCCCGAGAAGGATGATTTCCGGTTTGCCTTCAGGCAGCCAACTTCGCAACGGAAGAGAAAGGCCGTCGTCTGTAATAAGACTATCGCCGCTAAGAGCGGCAGCACCCACTTGATCTCCAAGGGGGGCCAGACGGGGCGCACATGCTCCCAAAAAACCTAGTAAGGCAATGGTTAAGACCAAAGCCAGACGAGATTTGTGTGCTAATAAACCGGAAAAGATCTTCATTCACAAAACCTTATGTTGTCCGGTGTAATTATTACGCTCTCAACGCAGAGAGGCAAGCCATACGGTTATTACTCTTGCCTTCACTCTTACTTTTCCTGGTCGTGTGCGCCGCGGGTTAACTGTAGGAAGATATCTTCAAGATCGCCCTGGTCTGTCGTGATGTCTGCAATCGAAAGTTTTGCATCATTCGCGGCTCTCAGGATTTCAGCAAGCTGGCCATCATCAGATTTGTAGGTGAAAGTGAGCTGGCGTGCTGATTTCTGCTCAACATGAAAGCGGGTAAAGCTGTTGGGTAACTGATCGAGGTCCTCTGCCAGGGACAAGGTTAGTGTTTTGCTTTCAATCCGTGCCAACAGTGCTTCGGTGGTGTCGCAGGCAATGACCTGGCCATGGTTGATAATCGCGATTTCATCACAGAGTTCTTCTGCTTCTTCGAGGTAGTGCGTGGTCAGAAGAATAGTGGTGCCGCGTTTGTTGAGTTCGCGAACATAGGCCCAAAGTTGTTGCCGCAGTTCAATGTCGACACCTGCCGTTGGTTCATCGAGAACCAGAACAGGGGGACTGTGAACCATGGCCTTACCGACCATAAGCCGTCGTTTCATGCCACCGGAAAGACTTCTGGTATAGGTCTTGGCTTTATCTGATAGCCCCATGACCTCAAGAATCTCTTCGCTGCGGCGCTCGCTTTTTGGCACACCGTAAAGACCCGCTTGAAGTTCCAGCAGTTCTAGCGGGGTGAAGAAGGGATCGAAGTTCAGCTCTTGTGGAACAACGCCGATAGACATGCGCGCCGGGCGCATTTCTTCTTTTATGTCGTGGCCCCAGATCTTTGCTGAACCACTTGTTTTGTTTACAAGACCAGCGAGAATGTTGATCAAGGTGGATTTCCCGGCACCGTTAGGCCCAAGTAGGCCAAAAATACTTCCACGGGGAATTTTAAGATCAACAGAGCTGAGGGCCCGTTTTTCACTGGCATTTCCTGCTGCCTGGTAAACTTTGGTCAGGCCTTCAAGTTCAACGGCGTAAGCTGGCATGCCAGGGATATCCTTCTGCATTTGCGCGGCAGTTTTTTTACTGGGCGAAGCGGGGGCGTAACTGTGGTCGTCAGGCATAATTTTATAAGTACTATTCAGTTTGCCAAAAAATGAGCCAGATACCAGAAAAAGGGGCTGGAAAATTTCCGGGCTGGACGGTAAAAGAAATTCAGCATCATTACATAGTGACTATTGTCTCAATAATAAAGACCCACAAAGTGGAACTTTGGGAAACTTGTAAAAGTTATTCAACTGTTTCCGGGTAAAAAGTCAGGAAAGCGTCATGGCCGTAAACGAAACCGAAGAGGTTGAAACCACTGTTGTAGCTTGTGATGGCGGAAGTGGCCCCAACGGCCATCCCCTTGTCTATCTCAACATGGAAGGCAAGAACGAGATTTCCTGCCCCTATTGCAGTAAACATTTTGTTCTTAAAGAAGGGGCAAGTGGCGCAGGTGCGCACTAAATCTGTTTGCTCAAATTGGGCACTATGAAACTATATTCGTGTATTTAAAAAGCCTCATACAATTCTGTATGGGGCTTTTTTGTTTTTTAACCTCATGGTGTATAAGTAATCGAAGGTAAAATTTAAGGTATCAGTGATGAAGTGTAGGGCCGAAATTTTGAAAAATATTGGGCGAAGGGGCGTGAAATATCTCTTTGTCGTAGGTGTTATGTTCGGCCTATCCAGTTTTGATGTCCCGGTTAATTGGAGTGTCCGGACCCATTTGGGTGTTACATCAGCTTCGGCTCAGGATGAGAGCGAGATAACAGCCCAGGAATTTATCGCCGGAAACATTCTTCTGACCCTTTATCACGAAACCGGACATGCCCTGGTTTCAATTTATGATTTACCTGTCCTCGGCAGTGAAGAAGACGCTGTTGATGTATTCTCGATCATTGCTTTAACTGAAGAGCTTAATCAGGGTGATTTGAGTCCTGATCGCGAAATCAAGCTGGATAATTATCTGTTCTCAACGGCCCTTTACTGGTTGTCCATGAGTGAACAGGAAGACCTGGAAGACGCAGATATTATCAGTGAACACTCCCTGGATTCAGAGCGTTTTATTCAACACCTCTGTATGGTGTACGGCTCCGATCTGGATTTTTATCAAGACTTGCCCCAAGATTTTGGGGTGGAAGATCTGGTAACGGAAGATTGTGAAGGACTTTATCAATATAAAACCGACGCTTGGTACAAGGTGCTCAATGCCCACTGGCTCGGGGATCGCATCCGAGTGAAACGCATCGTTGTTATCGAAGATACGCCGGACCCAAGTTATAAAGGATACCGACAGTGGCTGCATGTGCACGGCATTCTCGATGAATTTGTCGATTTTGTAGAGGAATCGTTCCACCTTCCTAAAAAGATAACCCTACGACTTAAATCCTGTGGACAGGCAAATGCTTTTTGGGATCCTCAGGCGTTGGAGATTGTTCTCTGTGATGAGCAGATCGCGGAATACAGCCACGTATATGAGCAACTCTTGGAAAATGATAGTTAGAGAAATATCCCCCGGTTTGAAAATGCTTCCGAGTTTTTTGAATCTTGAGAGATCAATGTTATAATGCATCCGTATTTCGAAATACGTCTTTAAGGCGTTGGAAATATCACGTGCAATATGAAAAGAGACGGAAATACCGTTCTTGAAAAGGTCAGGATAACTGGTGCTACGTTCTTTTTTTGGTAGTCGCAGACGTATTGAAAAACTTATCCCTGACTTGAAGGCCTACGCGGTTGCCCTTTGTGGTGATCGTGATCAGGCAGATGATCTTGTCCAAGAAGCTATTGCACGAGCACTGGAAGCTGATAAGGGGCTGAAATCAGCAGATGATTTGCGACCCTGGTTATTTAGAGTGCTCCGTAATTACTTTTTCGACGAACAAAGAAAAAAATCTGTCCGCAGGGAATATTTTACCCAAGAAAAACGTTGGGTAAGTGAGACGGGTGAACAGGCCCTTGATCCTGAGGATATACTGGCAATTAGAGCTGCCTATGACACCTTATCTGCGGATCATAGGGAAGTACTGGCACTGATAGATATTTTGGGGATGCGTTATCAGGAAGTGGCGGATTTACTGGAGATTTCTTCCGGTACCGTAATGAGTAGAATAAGCCGTGGGAGACAGGCGCTATTGAATAAGCTGGATGAGCCAACACAAGACAACATTGTACCGTTTTCTCGGGAGAGCAAGTAGTTATGTCCGATAAGGAAGTCCCGGATTGGGAAACATTAAATGCTTATGTGGACGGAGAACTTACGCCTGAAAAGGAAGCGTGGGTGAAGGAAGCCTGTAAGGACAATCCGAATATTACGTCCGAGATTGCCCGCTTGGTCATTTTGAAAAAGGCTCTCGCAAATAAACCTGCTCCTGTAAGGCGGAGCTGGGCTTATGATGTTCATAAATGGAAAGTTGTTGGCGGCGTATCTGTTATGGCAGTTATGCTTATCGTATTTATCGGCATGTCGTTACTTGGTGGTTACGCGCCATCATCTTTTCAGAATTGGGCGTTGGAAAAGCATGAAAACCTGTCTGAACGCAGCTTTGTCGTGACGGATCTCAATCATAATCCATTGATAGCAGCTTCGGTCAGTGGATCACTACAGGCGCCCGATTTAACCGGAAGTAAGCTCTATCTGGTCGATCTGACTGTTCAGCCGTTTGGCGAAAAAGACGGGATCGTCATGCACTATCGTGGTTTGCAGGGATGTCGGGTTAGTTTCCTCCTTGCCCCTAAGGGAATGGGGAACGAGGGGATAAAGGAAGCGGCATTACTTCAGGGTAAAGTGGTTTCGGATTTTTGGGATGGATCGCGTTTTAGTTTTGGCCTGTTGGCAACGGGTATGGATGAAAAGCGCTTCCATTCGATTTCGTCTTATCTCAAGCTTAATGGCGAAAGAAACCTTCCGGTTACAAAAGAAGATCAACACGTAATGCGTCAGGTTTATGAAGTATCCAAATCCTGCGCTTGATTCTTAATCAACAAGACGAAAAAAAGCTGGCCGAGGTAATCTGGCCAGCTTTTTTTATGTTAGGTAAGCTTATTTATTGTTGGGAAAGTTGGGACGGTCTTCGCTGTAGTGCTTTGCTAGATAATCCAGAATAAGCGACAGGTCCGGCTCATCTATTTCGCTCATACCCTGCTCTTCTACCATCCATTCAAGGGTTTCATCCCAGCCCTCTCGGTTCATGCCCTGTTGCTGAACGATCCGTGTAGAATGACAGGCAGAACAATATATCAGGACTTCTTCTTGTCCTGCACCTGGGGCGAGGCCCTCGGTTTCATCTTCTTCGGCTTCTTGGGCGTAGCTATGTGTTGCCAAAGAAAAAGTTAGTGCGAGTGCCAGCAGCAATGAGCCTGCGGCACAGCCAAACTGTGACGATCTTTTCATTATTAATTATCCGTGGTGTTAAATTGCCCATGTTACAAATGGGCACCCTTGGAGAACATGATAGCCCTCCAAGGGGTAACGCATCAATGTAAGGGATCTTTTCCCCTATTAGGAAACTCTGACAGCGATGCGGTGCATCGTGTTGTTCAGATAACCTTTGGGGTTCCAGTTGATCGCGTGAGGCTGGCTGTCGCCTTCTGAATCCGTGGCTTTAGCCCATATTTCGTAATAACCACTTTGTGGGAAGGAGATTTGGGTCGACCAGTTTTGCCAGGCACCAGTATTAACGGCTTTATCCAATTTGACTTCTTCCCAAGTCGCGCCAAAGTCGATAGAGACTTGAAGGGTTGTAATATCCCGATCTCCAGACCAGGCATGACCGCGAACAGTCAGCTCTTTATCTGCGGTTTCAATACCTGTTTCAGGGAAGGTAATAAGAGACTTAACCGGCATCCGTTCAATGATGACAAAGTCTTTTTTCTCGACCTTTTCGCCTGCTTCTACCGGATGGTTTGGAACGCGGTATGCTTTACCTGTCATTTTCGGACCATCGTGAACCTGATCACGCAACCAGATCCGGGTTAGCCATTTCTGCGAACAAGAGCCAGGCCAGCCTGGAACGACCAGACGCAATGGCGCACCGTTCATCGGGTGGATCGGCTCACCATTTTGCTCAAAGGCAATCAGGATGTTTGGATCCATGGCTTTGGCGATTGGGACGCCACGAGAAATCGGGAGTTTATCTGGATCACCTGATAGGTGAGAATCAGCACCTTCATGAGCGGTGTAAACTACATTGCTTTTCACACCCGCGGCTTCAAGCACATCTTTCAAGCGAACACCCGTCCACTCAGAACAGGCTACAGCGCCAAGAGACCACTGGTTACCTTTGGCCGGTGGATTGAAATAAGAACGCCCGTTGCCGCCACATTCTATGACGAGGGACAAGGTGACCACTTCAAATTTGCTTTTGAGGTCGGCGATCGACAGCTTCATTGGTTTGTCGACCAAGCCGTCAATGGTTAGGGTCCAGGTGTCGGCATCCATTTCTTCCGGTGGGATGCCATTGTTACGAATGAAATGACGGTTCACTGGAGTGATTGCATCGTCAAGTAAATGAGGTGGCGTTTCAGCATTAACCGGGCGGTCATTTAGAACTGTGAGGCCGTCTTTGCCTTCGATGAGTCCGCTGGTGTCCGCAAGGGCAACAGGAACAAGCCCTGAAGGCATGTTCTTGCTGAACGGAATTGCAGCACCGAGCATAGCGCCCATGGTGGCGAGGCCAGCTCCTTTTAGAAAGCCACGGCGATTTTGATCAGGGACCCGACCAAAAATCTTGTAATCCGCTGCCGCGGGATCAGATTTGTAGAGGTCAAATAGCTTTGGAATACCAGATGATTTTGTCTGATTCTTCGATGGTTTTTCAGTCATGTTTTCCCCATGTCGTCAGTTTTTTTGAATTCTTATTTTTATCGTGATTGTTAGATGAACGTGTGGGCAGGCTTTTTTATTCCATCGGGGATGCAAAAAAGTTGATAGGGATAGTCGGAATTAATTGACTGCTTATCTTCGTCGCTCAAAATTTCTTAAAAAATCAGTGAAATTTACGTCTTCTTCCTCGACTTAACAGAGCGGCTTCGGCATTCTGTGCCGCATGACTGAAAACGCACCTTACAAGCATCTCTATCTCGTCGACGGCTCTGGTTATATTTTCCGGGCTTTCTTTGGTATTCCTCCCATGCGGCGTCCCGACGGCACCCCGGTAAATGCCGTATTTGGCTTTACCAATATGCTGTTGAAGTTACGCGATGACATGGAGGCCGACGGTATTGCGGTTATCTTTGATGCCGGGCGTGCAAGTTTTCGAAATGAATTCTATGAGGAATATAAAGCTCATAGGCCGGAGGCACCCGAAGACCTCGTGCCTCAGTTTGCTCTGATTAGAGAAGCGACTGATGCCTTGAACCTGCCACAGGTTGAAATGAAGGGCTATGAGGCCGACGATTTGATTGCAACCTA
Source organism: Kiloniella sp. (assembly GCF_965205715.1). Lineage (GTDB taxonomy): Bacteria > Pseudomonadota > Alphaproteobacteria > Kiloniellales > Kiloniellaceae > Kiloniella. Next base: position 247,125 of record NZ_CBDBHW010000013.1, read on the forward strand.
TGCTCGGCAAGCCAAAGAGCAAGGGATCGAAGTTACGATCGTTTCTTCCGATAAAGATCTTATGCAGTTGGTCGAACCCGGCATTTCCATGTTGGATCCGATGAAGAATAAAACCATTGGACCGGATGAAGTCTTTGAAAAATTTGGTGTGAAGCCGGATCGGGTAATTGACGTTCAGGCTCTTGCTGGCGATTCCGTCGATAACGTTCCGGGTGTTCCCGGTATTGGTATCAAAACAGCGGCTCAGTTGATCAATGAATACGGTGATCTTGAGGCCCTATTGGAACGCGCAGGCGAAATTAAACAGCCAAAGCGTAGAGAAAAGTTACAGGAAAATGCTGAACTAGCGCGTATCAGCAAACGCTTGGTCGAGCTGAAGCAAGATGTGCCGGTTGAAGTTCCTCTCGAAGGATTTGCGGCACGTGAACCTGAGATGGAAGTCTTGCGTCCCTTCCTTGAGGTCAACGCCTTCAGATCCCTGCTGGCGAAGATGTCGAAACGTTTTGGTGACGCGCCATTGGAAGTTTCTAATGATTCCGAGGCGACAAATGCTGATCCTGAATATGAATTGGTTCAGGATGAAAAGGATCTGGTCCGTTGGATAGCCCAAGCCAAACACTATGGATCTGTTGCAGTAGATACAGAAACCACGTCTTTGGATGCGATGAAGGCAAACCTCGTCGGGGTTAGTCTTTCTACAGGTGGCAATAAGGCTTGTTACATTCCGCTGGATCACATTGCCATTTCTGAAGACAGTGACGGCGGGCTTGATCTCCTCGGGGGTTCTGCAGATCGTCCAAAACAGATTCCTAAAGCACGCGCGCTTGAGCTTTTAAAGCCATTATTAGAAGATCCATCGGTTCTGAAAATTGGCCAGAATATTAAATACGATTCTGTCATTTTTGCCCAAGAAGGACTTTCAGTTTCGCCCATCGATGACACGATGTTGCTTTCGTATGTCCTCGAAGGTGGTATGCATGGTCATGGCATGGACGAGCTTGCAGAGCTGCATCTTGATTATACCACAATCAAGTTCAAGGAAGTTGCGGGTACGGGTAAATCGCAGGTTACTTTTGATAAGGTTCCCCTGGATAAAGCACTTGATTATGCCGCTGAAGACGCTCTCATCACCTATCGTTTGCATGCAGCGCTGAAGCCACGTTTGGTACCTGAAAAAATGGTCACGGTTTATGAGACCATCGAACGCCCGTTGGTCAAAGTCCTGGCTGATATGGAACAACGCGGTATCAAGGCTGATCGTCCTTTTCTCCACCGTTTGTCTAATAATTTTGCCCAACGCCTTGTTGATTTACAAAGCGAAATTCACGAGATCGCAGGAGAACCCTTTACCATTGGTTCGCCAAAGCAATTGGGTGAAGTCCTGTTTGAGAAAATGGGCATCCCTGGTGGTAAAAAAGGCAAGAGTGGCTCTTACAGCACAGGAGCAGATATCCTTGAAGGACTGGCCGCTGAAGGTCATGTTTTACCAACGAAGGTTCTTGAATGGCGCCAATTGGCAAAGTTGAAGAGCACTTATACAGACGCACTTCAAGAACAGATCAACTCAAAGACTGGCAGGGTGCACACATCCTACGCTCAGGCGGTTGCCTCAACCGGGCGCTTGTCTTCATCTGATCCAAATCTGCAGAACATCCCTGTGCGAACTGAAGAGGGCCGCAAGATCAGAGATGCTTTTATCGCTGAAGATGGCTTCAAGTTGCTTTCCGTCGATTATTCCCAAGTCGAATTACGGTTGATCGCCGAAATCGCCGAAGAAGATGCATTGCGGCAGGCCTTTACTGAGGGGCAGGATATTCATGCCATAACAGCTCATCAGGTATTTGGTACGCCAATCGAAGGCATGGATCCGATGATCCGGCGACAGGCCAAAGCAATCAATTTTGGTATCATTTATGGTCAGTCAGCTTTTGGCTTGGCTGCAAGCCTGGGTATTTCACGTAAAGACGCCAAAGATTATATTGATGCTTATTTTGCCCGCTTCCCTGGTATCAAGCGCTATATGGAAGAAACCAAGGCTTTTGCTCACGAACATGGCTTTGTGAAAACCCTCTTTGGTCGCCATATCCATCTGCCATCGATCAACGAAAAGAACCCGATGCGAAAGAACTTTGGTGAACGTGCGGCGATCAATGCCCCTATCCAGGGGACGGCTGCTGATATCATCAAACGTGCGATGATCAGAATGCCTGGTGCCCTTGAAAATGCAAACCTCAAAGCACAGATGCTCTTACAAGTTCATGATGAACTTATTTTTGAAGTACCTGATGCGGAGGTCGAAGAAACTTCAGCTGTTGTTCGTAATGTGATGGAAACAGCATGTGATCCGGTTCTTAAGCTCTCCATCCCCCTAACGGCTGACGCTGGAGTTGGTCGCAGTTGGGGCGAAGCGCACTAACGCTGTGGCAAAGAAGAAACAAAAAAACCGGGTTCATTACGAACCCGGTTTTTTTCAAGATAATACTTATCCAAGACTTTTAGCTTTTAGATAAAGAACAATTTTTCTAAATCCTGATAATCTTCTGTAATCCATGTGGGTTTAAACTCGGCATTTTCTCCGTCTTCTCGGTTGGCAACGCCGGTAAGTATAAGAATGGATTTCATACCAGATTTGTGGCCTGCAAGAATATCAGTGAAAATGTTGTCACCGATAATGGCACACTCGGAAGCTTCCTTTCCGAGGCGTTTCAAGGCTGCATCCATGATCGGTTTCTCTGGCTTACCAAAAATTTCAGGCTCTTTTTCAGTTGCCGCCTGAACGGCCGCGACTATGGGGCCAGCCTCGGGAAGAATACCGTCCTCAACTGTTATAAGGCGATCTGTGTTGGTGGCAATAAAACGCGCGCCACCGTCAATTAAACGAAGAGCCTTGCCCAGCTTTTCGTAGTTAATGCCGCGATCATAACTTACGATAACCGCATCGGTATCGCGGGATCCATCAGTAATTACAATTCCAGCTTCCTCTAGGGTAGAGGTTAAACCTTCTTCTCCTAGGCAATAGGCACGGGTTCCCTTTTCTAATTCCATTGCTACGGCTTGTGCTGAAGTTAGGACGTCGTCCTGAGTACAGGGAATTCCCATAGAGTTAAGTTGTTCGGCGACCTCTTCTGGGCGGCGGTTACCACGGTTGGTAACAAAAAGAAAAGGAATGCCACGTTCTTTGAGTATCGCGATGAAATCGCTGGCCCCTGGTATGGCGTCTGTCCCACGATAGACGGTACCATCGAGATCGAAAAGAAGAGCGGAAATATCGTTCATTAAAATACCTACTGGAAAATACCTACTGGGTTTTGAAATTGTGGTGTAGTTAACAGATTATATCCCGTACGGGCCAGACTTATTGCGACCAGACTTATTACGAAATGAAAAAGCCCGACCTTACGGTCGGGCTTTTAATATTGGTTATGCGGTCAATTTTGGAGATCGAATCACATAATTTCTTTACTAAATTTAGGGTCGGTTCCCAAATGTTTCAAGAGGGGTACGTATTCATCCTTACGCAGGTACATAATGATAAGACCAGAAAACCATACACCAACGGCCTGCATAAAGAGTTGGCCACCATCATTATAAGGATCAATCCCTAAGGGGGTGAAGGTATGGAAGAAAATTGCACCTGACATCAAGGCAAAAGAAAGTAACCCGCCCAAAGATTGTAACCGCGGGATAAAAAGCAGAATACAAGCCAGTAGTTCCGCGCCGCCGGTCAGATACCGGCCATGGGGTTCGAACCAGGCAAGACCGCTCCAATCTTCCAATACTTGAAAGAGGTGGCTTCCCTTTGCGAACTTAAAAGGTAAATAGCGTAAAAATACATAGGCCATAAAAATAGCCAGCAAATATGGCAGCACTTTCTTGATCATAGACATTTGTAATTCCCCATAGTCTGTGTTCCTAGGGAGCATATGTCCTTTCTTGTGATCAAGCACCAGTAACATTTTTGACAGCAGGGCGTTATCTCTGTTTAGAGAGAAGCCGCTCTTGCCGCTTTTGTCTGGGATACCAAAGCATTTCGGGCGTCATTGGCATCGCACACCAACTGATCGAAATTACACCTTGCGTGCGCGTGACCGTTATGGAGATCCCAACCCTCAGGATCGATGCCGGTCATCCGCCATTTGGCCGGCTCCAGTCTTAAAAGCTTTTCAGTTATGGTGTTTATGGCATCCATATGATCGTTGTTCATGTGTTCGACGATAGATAGTTCTGCGTCTTGCAAGCCAAGATAATCAGCACAGTCTAGTTTGAGCTCTGTATCTGGGACCCAGATGGCTTTGGCAAATCCACCAATCAGATGGGCTGCCTCGATGTTATAGCGATAGAGGCTAAAATCTTGGAAGCCAGCATAGAGTTTAGAAGCGGGGTGACGCGTAAGAAATCGCTGTAATATACGATCATCGCTTACCTTGCTCATTGTTCCAACCAGGGTAACTCTTCCTCCAGCGAGGGGATCTCTATATCCAGCTGTGCCATCGAACAGCATACCTGCCTTGGCATTAGCGGCTATATTTTGGCTGTGGTCTGCTAAATCAGAGAGGAGCATATAGGGGGTAGCTGTAAGGGCCTGAAATCATCCGGGCTTGGGCTTGAAATCATCGGAAATTTGGACCCGAATTAAATGAAACTATAAATTAGTCTCGGCTCGAATTAAGTGATAATGAACCCGAATTAAATGAAACTGAGCTTGAAATCATAAAGTTCGGCCCACTTTAAGTGATACTATAATTTTTCCCAAATTTCATATTTTTTCTACCACGTTATTAGACTTGTTAATGACTTCATTTGTGCCTGGTTCTACATATTGTATGGTCAAGAAAAGGAAGGTTTTCTAGCCCTTGAGTGGTGGTCAGGCCCCTTTATTGATAATCCACAAAAATTTAGTCAATGTACTAAGACTAGCAATCAATGTATAAGTAATAGCCTCTTTTACGGTTTCTCGGACAATATTGATGTTAGTTGGCTATTCGCGCGTTTCAACCGATGATCAAAATCTTGATTTACAACGGGATGCTCTTCATGCCTGTGGCTGTGAAAAATTCTTTGAAGACACCTTAAGCGGTGCCAAAGCTGATCGCCCAGGTTTAAAGGAAGCACTCAAACAACTCCGTGATGGAGATACTCTCGTTGTCTGGCGGCTTGATCGTCTTGGGCGAACTCTCAAAGACCTTATCATTCGTGCAGAAGAGCTCCGTGAACGCGGGATTGGTCTCAAAAGCTTGCAAGAATCAATTGATACCAATTCAAGCGGCGGTGAACTGGTATTTCATATGTTTGGCGCTCTTGCCCAATTTGAGCGAGCGCTGATCAGAGAACGCACGCACGCAGGTTTACAGGCAGCCCGGGCAAGAGGTCGAATGGGTGGTCGTCCAAAATTGCTGGCGACCAAGCAACGCCAACATGCCGTCAGTCTCTACAAATCCCGAGACCACACTGTCAAAGAGATATGTGAGCTAATGGGGATATCCAAACAAACGCTTTACACCTATGTCGAGGAATTTTCCGATGGGCCGTAAAGGAACCCTTCTGCCAGCGGAAACTTTATTGTCTCTACGAGCCAAGCTGGCGTCTTTGCCATTAAGATCTCCGCAGCGTCAAGAAGAGGTTACTCGAATTGCAAAGTTATTTGATGTTAGTTCTGTAACAGTTTATCGAGCGCTCAAGGCATTGAATCAACCAAAAGGACTAAGTCGATCTGATAGAGGGCATACGAGAAAAATAGATGAGGCTGACAAACTACGGTACTGCGAGATTATCGCTGCCTTAAAGATTAGGACAAGTAATAAACAGGGACGTCATATCTCGACAGGCAGGGCTATTGAAATACTGGAAAAATTTGGGGTAGAAACACCAACTGGACATATTAAGACTGAGAAAGGGCTCTTAACGAAATCAACTGTAAATCGTTGGATGAGTGAACTTGGTTATGACCATGCCAGAATGGTCCGTGCTCCTGCAGCTGTCAGGTTTGAAGCCAAACAATCCAATGAACTCTGGCAGTTCGATATTAGTTATTCTGATCTCAAACATATCAAGCAACCTGAGTGGATTAATCCCGACAAAGGACAACCAACCCTTCTACTATTCAGCGTCGTTGATGACCGGAGTGGTGTCGCCTATCAGGAATATCACTGTGTATATGGCGAAGATGCTGAGACAGCATTACTGTTTTTGTACAATGCCATGGCCCCAAAGGAAGACACGCCGTTTCAAGGCATTCCAAAAATGATCTACATGGATAATGGTCCCGTTGCAAAGAGCCTTGTTTTCCAGAACATGATGGAGCGGTTGGGCGTTGACTGGAAAACGCATCTACCGGCTGGATCTGACGGACGACGAACAACGGCCCGCTCAAAAGGCAAGGTTGAGCGTCCGTTCAGGACAGTCAAGGAAGCCCACGAAACTTTATATCATTTTCACAAGCCGGAAACCGAGGCAGAGGCCAACCTCTGGCTTGTGAATTATATCAAGAGATATAATGAAAAGGATCATCGCCGGGAACCTCACAGCAGGATTGAAGACTGGCTTTCAAATTTACCAAAAACCGGGATCCGGGAAATGTGTTCCTGGCAACGTTATTGTGTGTTTGCCAGGGAGCCGGAACACCGGAAGGTTGGGATTGATGCTCACATAACAATAAGAGGTACTTCCTATGAAGTGGACCCTGGCCTTTCAGGAGAAGAGGTTACTCTCTGGTGGGGGCTTTTTGATCATGAGCTCTATGTTGAATGGGAAGAGAAGCATTATGGTCCCTACCGACCGTCAGGAGGTCCAATACCTCTCCATCGTTACAGAAAGCACGCCCGCTCTGCCCGGGACAAACGAGCAAACACTGTCGCCTCTCTCGCTGAAAATATAACGATCCCGAGAGCTGCCCTTAGTGGATTACAGCTGGAAACCCTGCCTGCTGAGATTATCCAGTTTCCTAAAATCACATTTCAGGATCCGGATCCGTGGGGGGAGATTACGTTCTCCAATACACTTAGTGCTCGTAGAGGGATTGCGGATCAACTCGGAAAGCCACTTGCTGAATTGTCGCCAGAAGACCTCACATTCATTACAGATCTTTTAGAGAATACTTTAGACAAGAAAACGATTAAAGACCTTGTTTATAAGAGGTTTATCCGCAGAGCAAAGGGAGACTAAAATTGTTAACGGCTCAGGTTATGGAACGCTTTAGTATTATCCAGGACTGGTCTCTGGCCGGATATTACGAGACATCTCGGTTAAAACAGCTACAGGATGATATTCGGGTAGCTTTACTTTCCGGGAAATTAATATCCGTCACCGGGCCAATTGGAACGGGTAAGACGACGATGATCAACAGGTTACGAAAAGAGATCAAAACAGATAAGAAAATTATCGTTGCCCGAAGCCTGTCCGTTGAAAGAAATCGTGTTACTCTCCCCTCTCTTTTAACAGCACTTTTCCTTGATGTTTCAGGTAAACTGGATTTTAAAATTCCAGGACCTGAAAATAGGGAACGAGTACTGCTGGAACTGATCTGCAAAAGAAAAAAGCCGGTTGTTCTCTTTATTGATGAAGCTCACGACCTTCATGGGAACACACTTAACGGTTTGAAACGGCTCATGGAAATTTTGAATGAAGAACCAGCCGTTTTCTCGATCGTGCTGGTTGGCCATCCCAGACTACAAAACAATCTAAAGCGTCCGACTATGGAAGAGATCGGCAATCGGACTATCAAATTTGACTTTAGTGGTATTGGAGATGAGAGGCCTCAGTTTTTGGACTGGTTACTCGAACAATGCCTCACTAAAGAGACAAAGCTCGATCAGGTTATCTCTGAAGACGCACGGGAATTTATGGCTGAACATCTGGCAACACCTCTCCAGTTCAGCGAACACCTGAACAGGTCTTTTATAAATGCTTTCAGAGTTGGTGAGCCAACGGTGACAAAAGAAATTGTTGAAGAAATAATTTCACCAGGATTTCAGGACCTTGATGCCAGGCTTGCAAGAATGGGCTACACGCCAAAGGATTTGGCAGTACAATTTGAAACGAGTCTTCCTATTATGAGGGCATTTCTCAAAAGTAAGTTGGGCCCTGAAAGAACAGACGAGCTTGCTTCTGAGATGCGCAATGCTGGCTTGCCTGTATAACTACATTTGAGGCAATAATTATAGTTTCACTTAAAGTGGGCCGAACTTTATGATTTCAAGCTCAGTTTCATTTAATTCGGGTTCATTATCACTTAATTCGAGCCGAGACTAATTTATAGTTTCATTTAATTCGGGTCCAAATTTCCGATGATTTCAAGCCCAAGCCCGGATGATTTCAGGCCCTTACAGGTAGCATCATGATCAAGGCAGACAAGTGAAAGAGAGGCATAGGGGTAATTTTCTTCAATACCCTCTACATGTCCCCCGGGTGCATTGGCCTCCTTTAGATTGGGTTTAAGTTCTGTCGCAAGGTAAGCTTTTGTTGCCCACCGCATTAAGTTTCGGGCATTACCCGCTTCGCTTAAATGAGGGGCATGTTTGATTTTTGTCATTTCAGGAACCTTACGTACTTTTAATTATCGCGATGTTTATGTCAGCTTCATTTATGCGAAGACGAGTGTAAAGTCTGTAGGTTGTCGCAGGTGATGAAATTTTTGCTTTATTACCGACGAAATGAACTAATTTTTAGTGTAATATAAAATAATTATAGATTTTCCTAAATTTTATACTGGTAATTGACAACCTATTATTGATATTAACCATATTGAAGAATATGCTTTGAGTGGACACAGGATCTGTTTTCATGAGTTTGATCAAAATGTGATGATCTGTATGGGTGAAAATTAGCATCTAAAGTTCAATATTTCCTGAGCGGAAATATGGCATTAAAAAATTACAATAAGCGGTGCGCCGAAAGGCGTACCGCTTATTTTTTTTAGGGAGAGAACCTTGACGCAAAAGGGGGTTGTTCGTTGGTTTAGTAGCCAAAAGGGCTACGGCTTTATCACACCGCATGTCGGTGGTGAAGATGCCTTCGTTCATTTTACTGCTGTACAAAAATCAGGTTTGGAGGGGCTCGTTGAAGGCCAGCAGGTCGAGTACGAGTTGGTTGAAAGCAGAAAAGGACGCCTGACGGCAGATAATCTCAGGTTGGTAGTCGGGTGAGCGAAAAGAAACTTCGCGGTTTGTAGATGGTTGTACTTTCCTGTTAACGGTGAAGGAGCGATAAAGTTTCACACTGTCCTGGGGGAAACGGGACTGCAATCGATGGCAACTAATATACATTTCCAATAAGCAATAAGAGCAGTTAATTGTAAAAGCCACTGCCTACAGATAATTCATCTTATGATGTATATTACAACGTTGTCATATATCACTTTTGATATATTGAGCGAAAAGACGCCCCTGTTTTAACATTCATTCCTCAAAGTAGAATGTTCAATCAATGTGAAATACCGGTCTCCAAAATTTGAAGACCGGTATTTTTTGGCCAAAATAACTTATTCACTCACCAGGTACGCCTTGAGACGTGGAGTACTGGAAGTGCAATTCGTGATCTGGGAATACGAGGGGATGAATGGCGTGGGCGGCCATAGCGGCTTCGGAAAAGCCACAGAGAATGAGTTTAAGTTTGTTTTCGTAAGTGGCGACATCGCCGATGGCAAAAATGCCCGGCTTTTGGGTTTCGCATGTGGCCGGGTTAACAACAACGTGGCTGCGTTCAAGTTCAAATCCCCAGTCAGCCATCGGGCCAAGATCTGTTGCGAGGCCATAGAAGGGAAGCAGTATATCTGCCTCTAATGACCGTTCGTTGCCTTTGAGGTCCTTGACGATGACAGCATCCAGTTTTCCATCAGTACCTTCTAGGCCATGAAGTTGATAAGGCACCACCATTTCAATCTTGCCCATCTCAGCCAGTGCTCGCATCCGGGCAACGGATTCTGGGGCGGCACGAAATTTGTCGCGTCTATGAACAACGTAAACTTTTTTGGCCACTTCAGGTAAAGACATGGCCCAGTCGACGGCGCTGTCGCCGCCGCCGGCAATAACGACTGTTTTGTCACGGAAGGATTCTCTGCGCTTTACTAGGTAGAAGACCGAGCTTCCTTCGAAGTTTTCAAGACCTTCTAAAGGAGGGCGATTGGGGCCGAAAGCACCTGCCCCAGCTGCGATAATGACAGCTTTGCAATCAATCGCGGTACCTTTGCTTGTCGTTACCGTCCAGCCATTATCACTTGATTCTTCAAGGCCCGAGACCTGTTGGTCGAGATGATACACCGGATCAAAAGGCGCTGCTTGTTGCTCTAAATGCTCAATAAGTTCTGCAGCAGCTACAGTTGGGAAGCCCGGAATATCATAGATCGGTTTTTCCGGGTAGAGCGCTGTGCATTGACCGCCAGTAGCCTCCAGTGCGTCAATAACGTGTGTTTTCATCCCCAACATACCACATTGGAAAACAGCAAACAGTCCTGTAGGGCCTGCCCCGATGATGACAACATCTGTCTGATGGCTGCTTTTCGTCACTAAGATTATTCCTTTGCCGGGCAGTTTTAGACAAATCGACCTGTTTACTGGTGTCGGTCGACTTGAAATATCAGCCCGGTTTGTTGGTTTCAATAGGTGCGCATCTCAGTCGGCATTGTATTTGAGCTTTGAGGTGTTTCAATAGCAGAAAAACGGCGGAATTGTACTTTTATGTGGAATATTCGATCATTTAAGAGGGAATGCAGGCCTAAAACGTTGCTTAGTTAAGGGTGAGGCACTTAAATTCTTCTGTGTGTGGCTATACCCCATAAGTGCCCATTCAGGAACAAAATGCTGCCATAGTCACTCTCCACATTGCTTATTGTGACAGGATACTTACTATTTAATTCGCTAAAGCGAAACAAGGGAGCCGCCCCGGACAAAGGCACGGACCCTGAACTTAAAATGAGGAATGGCATGGAAGGCAATATTGTACTGGTTGATGACGACCGAAATATTTTAACGTCGGTTTCAATCGCTCTGGAGTCTGAAGGCTTTAAGGTGCGGACATATACGGATGGCTCTGAAGCCTTGCGTGGTATGTCATCGAACCCTGCTGACCTTGCCGTACTGGATATTAAAATGCCGCGTATGGACGGTATGGAGCTGCTTCGTCGGATTAGAGATAACAACGCGATCCCGGTGATTTTTCTGACGTCAAAGGATGATGAGATTGACGAAGTCCTTGGACTTCGTATGGGCGCTGACGACTATATTACAAAGCCGTTTTCTCAAAGATTACTTGTTGAGAGAATCAGGGCTCTATTGCGTCGTGAAAAAGCTAATCAGGATGCCAGCGAGGGCAAGGAAGGCGAAAAACCAATCCAACGTGGAGATATGATGTTGGATGCGTCTCGGCACCTCTGCACCTGGAAGGGCAAACACGTAAATCTTACCGTAACAGAGTTCTTGATTTTGAAGGCCTTAGCGCAACGCCCGGGTCACGTGAAAAACCGCGACCAGTTGATGGATGCTGCCTATGGTGACGCGGTTTATGTGGATGACCGGACAATTGATAGTCACATCAAGAGGCTTCGCAAAAAATTCAAAGAAACGGATGATGACTTTGGCCAAATAGAGACACTGTATGGAGTTGGTTACCGTTATAGAGAGTAAACATAGGATCAAGAGTTTATCGGGAAAATATACCCGAAAAGTATGGAAACCTTACCGGAGGGCTCTTGATGGATACTATTGAACGCGTTGTTTTTGTTGTGGGGATGAGCCTCGTCATTATAGGTCTCGTGGTGTTGTTTGAGGATGCACAAGGGCACCCAAACAAGTATCCAGTTCAACAAAGTACTGCTCTATTAACTGTGCCAACCGATTCCAGGCTATTAGGTCCTGAACTGCCTGACTATGACATTATTCTCTTTAATCGCGGGGGGGAGGGTATAGATCAGTTGGATCGTTCTTTGAGCCAAAGGCAGGAAAAAGCGATTCGGCTTGGATTATCTCATAGCGAAAGTAGTGAATACTGCGATTTACAGGGCAAAAGACCCGATCTCGTCTTTTGGGGCCAACGGGGGGATCAGGAACATCCCGATAGCCTATCCGTTTACTCGAAAGAAAGATTGTTATATCTGGGAAACTATCTTGAAGCTTGGAAGGTTCAAGCACAGGGTGGACTTCTTGTTTGTTATCGTTTGACTGAGCAGACTACAAAGCTGTTGAGGTCACTGTAAGGGACTGAGAAACAATGGCCAATCATATTGGGGGATATCTTGGCTGAGCAAAGCCAAAAGCAACAAGCTGAGATCGCTCAAACGGTCAAAAAGCATCGAAAAGGACGCAAGCGTGGCTGGCGGTCCTCCCTTACACATAAAATTTTGTTGATCAACAGCCTGGTTCTTCTGATCCCGGTCGTTGGACTGATGCACCTTGAGCAATACCGCCTTAGTCTTATCGCCACTGAACTGGATGCTTTATCGATACAGGGGCGGGCTTTTTCTTTGAGCCTGGGATCAACAGCAGTGGTGGCAAGTCAGGTAGGAGATGAAAAGCTTGTCCCAGAACTCACCCGGAGTTTGATGCGGGCGATGTTGAACGATATTGGTGTCCGCGCCCGAATTTTCTCAACTAGTGGGGAGATGTTGGCCGATAGCCTTTACCTTGCAGGAGTAGGTGGTCCGGTCGAAGTCGGAGAACTGCCGGTACCTGGCGGGGGCGGTATGATGGATCGGATCATCAGGTTTTATGAAGATATTATCAATTGGCTTCCCGGCCATGATGACTGGCCGCTCTATAGAGAAGCGCAGAACCAAAGCGCAGAAGATTACACCGAAGTTTTGATTGCCTTGAACGGTGAACCCGCAGGGATGGTCAGAACAGACACATCCGGTCGCCTGGTCTTATCCATGGCTGTTCCCGTGCAACGGTATCGTCAAGTCCTCGGTGCCTTGATGCTATCTAAGGACGCCGAAGTTGTTTCGAAAGCGGTACAAGATCGCCGAAGAGATATCTTGGCAGTCTGTGGATTGGCGCTTGGTGTTACTGTGTTACTTTCACTTTACCTCGCGGGTATTATTGGTCGCCCGCTTAGGCGTCTTGCTAACGCTGCAGATTATGTTCGCTACGGCAAGGGCAGGCAGTATGAAATTCCGGATTTTACCCACCGGCGCGATGAGATCGGTGATTTGTCGGGAGCCCTAAGGGCCATGACAGAAGCTCTTTGGTCTCGTATGGATGCGATTGAGGGCTTTGCTGCGGATGTTGCCCACGAGATTAAAAATCCCCTGACATCCCTGCGTTCAGCTGTGGAGACGGTTGCAAGGGTAAGCGACCCGGATCAGCAAAAGCAATTGTTGTCTATTATCCTTGATGATGTGCAAAGACTGGATCGATTGATCAGTGATATTTCAGATGCCTCGCGCCTGGATGCCGAACTTTCACGTGCGGACATGGAAGAGGTCGATGTTGCGAAATTATTAGAGGCGCTGGTCGAAATACAACGTGTGAACGAAGATGGCCCAACCTTTGAAGTCATTGTTGATGATGAGAAAGATTATCTTATCCCGGGATTAGAAGGTCGCCTTGGACAAGTCCTCCGGAACCTTATGGCAAATGCGCAAACCTTTAGTCCTGAGAGTGGGAAAATTACCCTCAAGGCTCAGAGACAGGAAGATCGTGTCGTTATCACCGTCGATGATGAAGGTCCGGGTATTTTGCCTGGGAAGCTGGATGCCATTTTTGACCGTTTTTATACAGAGCGTCCGCAAGATGAAAAGTTTGGTACTCATTCCGGATTAGGATTGAGTATTTCCAAGCAGATTATTGAGGCGCATAATGGAACCATCAAAGCTGAAAACCAGAAGAGTCCTGAAGGAGACATTCTTGGCGCCCGGTTTGTAATATCTCTTCCCACAGGGCAAGGATAGATGTCAGACACCTTACTAATGCATTGTACGAGTATCGCCTTTCAAAAAGAAGGTTGGTTGAGTGTTGCTTTGCTACGGGGAGATCCTGGGAGCGGTAAATCAGATCTTGCCTTGCGCGCGATCGATCTGGGGCGAGCAGAATTGGTATCTGATGATCAGACTCTTTTAACCCGACATGGTCGAGACATTCTGGCATCCCCACCGCCGTCCATCGCCGGAAAGCTTGAAGTAAGGGGCCTTGGCTTAGTTACCTTTTCCTGCTGTTCAGATGTGCCCGTAGGGCTCGTAGTTGACCTGATCCCTCGCGACCAAGTTGAACGGCTCCCAAATCCCGAGTTTGAAGAAATTCTTGGCGTATCCATTCCAAAATTAAAGCTACACAGTTTCGATATGTCGGCTGTCGCAAAGCTGTTACTTGCCATAACGCGTCCAGAAGGCGATATAGTTAGATAACTTATACCAACGGTTCTTAATCTTGACCCATCCAGACGTATTTTCAAGGTTTTCGGCCAGGAGTATAGACTGCTGCGATGCGGAGTATCTCAAGGTCTGTACGACGCTGCCCGTAAACCTTGAAAATATGCCGTTTCGGTCGCGTATTCGTCCCTCCGACGGGCGTCAAAAAGCTTTGACGATACACCGTATCGCCTACAACTTTCTTCCTACTCGGGGGGACGAATACGCGATCTGGATGAGCTAAGATTAAGAACCGTTGGTATTATTGTTCTTTTGAACTGTTATCGGGAAACAAGGCCGCCATTTATGCCAGAGAATAAGTCCAATAATTTATCAAATCCTCTCAGGGTCGTTTTTGTTACAGGGATGTCGGGTGCAGGACGTTCCACTGCAATGAAGGTGCTGGAGGACCATGGATTTGAGGCGATTGACAATTTGCCACTGGACCTTCTTGATGTCGTGATTGGTGAAAAACCACGTCGTCGACCTCTTGCCGTAGGTATCGATATCCGGTCGCGTAATTTCTCCGCCCCTCCCCTTCTTGAACACATAGCTGAACTAAATAACCGTCCCGAGCTTGATGTCTCACTCGTTTTCTTGGACTGCTCAGTTGATGTTCTTGAAAGGCGATTTAAAGAAACCCGACGACGCCACCCTCTTGCCGAAGACCGTCCACTAAAAGATGGTATCCTAGCCGAGCGAAGACTTGTTGCACCGCTTCAAGCCAGAGCGGATTATGCAATTGATAGTTCGGATACAACATCAGCCGATTTTCGGCAAAATCTAACAGGTTTATTGGGGTTGGAAGAAAGCGGGGTCATGACCATTCAGGTTATGTCATTCTCCTATCGTTTTGGTGTGCCAAGGGAAGCCGATTTGATGTTTGACGTCCGTTTCTTGCGCAATCCGCACTATGATCCGAACTTAAGGTGCCTTTCCGGCCGCGATAAAGAAGTGGCTGATTATATTGGTGAAGACTCCGGCTTTGAGGGCTTTGTAACCAATCTAAAGAATCTGATTCTTCCTCTTCTTCCAAGGTACCAACAAGAGGGGAAAAATTACTTGACGATTGCAATCGGATGTACCGGGGGTCGGCACCGTTCGGTCGCTTTAACAGAATGGCTGGCCAAGCTGTTAGAGACAAAGTGGCCGCATATTATTACAACCCATAGAGATATGAACAAGGAGCCTGACCGTTATAAATAGGTCGATTTCCTTTTTAAACTCTCTATTGGTGATGCGACTCTGTAAAAAATGTTCCAACAATGGGCTTCGCCTTGTAAGGAACCCAGGAATGCTGGTAGTTTTCCCTTAACAAAAGGAAAGCGCCTGCGGAAAGGGAAGGCATGATAGGGATGGTTCTGGTTACTCACGGTAACCTGGCGATCGAATTCGTTTCGGCATTGGAACATGTCGTTGGCGAACAAAGTCACATTGCAACAGTATGTATTGGTCCTGAAGACGATATGGAGCAAAGACGCAAGGAAATCATCGCTTCTGTTAAGGAAGTAGAGGATGGAGAGGGCGTGGTTATTTTGACTGACATGTTTGGGGGAACACCCTCTAACTTGGCGATCTCCATAATGGACCAGGCAAATGTTGAAGTTGTCGCTGGGGTTAATCTTCCGCTACTGATCAAGCTGGCTGGATTACGTGGGTGTAACCCAATGAAAAAAGCCGTTCTTGAAGCACAAGAAGCTGGACGAAAGTACATACACGTCGCTTCAGAATTGCTTTGAGATTAATAGGTAACCTAAAAATAGGTACAAGAGCCGCGAAAAGTAGGCGGGGGATATCAGTTGCTCACCAAGACAGTTACGATTTTAAATAAAAGAGGGCTACACGCTCGAGCATCTGCAAAGTTCGTTAAGCTAGCAGAATCTTTTGAAGCAGAGATAACCGTCCGTAAGGATGATACCGCCGTTTCTGGTTGTTCAATCATGGGGTTGATGATGCTTGCCGCAGCGACAGGCAGTGAAGTTGAATTAACGGCGGTAGGGCCTGCTGCTGATAATGCAATGTTGGCTTTAGAAGAGCTCGTCGCCAATAAATTTGATGAAGATTAAGCTTTCTTGATTGCCGAGATTTCAGGTCGCATGGCCAAACATATGGCAAGATAAAGTCTAAATTAGAGTAGGAAACGCCGTGACGAAAAAGTTAGGCGAAAGAATTTTTGAGGGACTTGCTGTCTCACCAGGGGTTGTGATTGGGCCAGCTTATCTAAGCGAGTCCAGTGATATTCAAATCCTTGAGTACCGCGTGCCTACTTCTAAGGTATCAAGTGAACTGGTTCGTCTCGGCGACGCTGTTGAAAAGGCTCAAAATCAGGTTTTAAAGCTACACGGACAATCTCAGGATTTTCATGGTGCTGCCGGTGAAGAGCTAGGCTATCTACTTGATGCTCATTTGCAGATGCTTAAAAGTTCCAGCCTGATTGGGGGAATTGAGGCGCGAATAAAAACGGGCCAAAAGAATGCTGAAGCAGCCGTTATGGCTGAAGTCGGACAAATTGCTCGTAAATTTGCGTCAATGGAAGATCCCTATCTGCGAACTAAATCGCAAGAGGTTCGCGAAGTTGGTCATAGGATTGTTCGCAACCTGACAAAAACGGTTACGGATTCCTATTCTGGGCTTACACGCAATTCAGTAATTTTGTCAGAAGAGATCACGCCTGCTGACACAGCCATGATGGATCCCACACAAATTGGGGGGTTTGCAACGGTGCTCGGTGGCCCTGAAGGGCATACGGCTATTATGGCGCGCTCCCTTGGATTGCCGGCTGTATTGGGCGTTCCAGGCCTGCTTGCGAGTGTGGAGACGGGCGAAACCATTATTGTTGATGGGACGAATGGTCGGGTTATCGTTAATCCCAGTGACGCCAGGATTAAAGACTATAAACTTCGTCAGAAAGATATTGAACGCGAAGTTCGAGCCCTGGCCCAACTCCGTGATATCGCTGCCGTTACAAAAGATGATCAACGTGTGGGATTGCAAGCTAACGTAGAGCTGCCTCGCGAAACAGGGCAAGCGGTGGCCAATGGTGCCGAAGGTGTTGGTTTGCTTCGTACCGAGTTTCTTTTCATGAACCGGGAAGAGCTTCCGACAGAGCAAGAGCAATATGAAGCCCTGGCTGAAATAATCGACGGGATGTCTGGTCGCCCTGTCACGGTTCGGACCCTTGATGCCGGTGGGGAAAAGCTTGTTTCTGCCTTGGGAACATCGCCAACTGATTCTCAAAACCCGGCTCTGGGGCTGCGGGCGATTAGACTTTCTCTGAAACATCGGGACCTGCTGCAAACTCAGTTGCGCGCGATTTTGCGGGCGAGTGCACATGGTCCGCTACGTATTCTGTTGCCCATGGTTACGACCCCGGGTGAGGTGAGAGAAGTTCGTAAGGTATTAACAGAGGTTGCCACGGGATTAAAAAAGCAGGACGTACGGATCGCAGACCCTTTACCGCCGTTGGGCATCATGATCGAAGTTCCAGGTGCAGCTTTGGCGGCAGATGGTTTGGCGAAAGTGGCTGATTTTTTTGCCATAGGAACCAACGATTTGACGATGTACACCCTGGCGATCGACCGGGCAGAAGAACAGGTTGCCTATCTGTATAATCCACTGCATCCCGCTGTCCTGAAGCTGATATCCATAACGGTAGAAGCCGCTAGGCGCGCTCATATTCCGGTGTCTGTCTGTGGAGAGGTCGCGGGTGACGTCAATTACTTACCGCTTCTCTTAGGTTTGGGTGTTCGGGATCTTTCCATGAGCTCCAATGCACTTCCGCGGGTTAAAAATCGTATTCTGAAACTGAATATGGAAGAAGTGGCAAGGCGTGCAGAAGCGATCATGACCCAGTCTGACCCGAGCAGAATTGCGACCATGCTTGAGGACTATAATGAACGTTATGCCAGCTAGGATATGGCATAACGCTCTTAAGTGAATTCTGGCGTGAGCGGAACTTTTACAAACACCCCAAATTCTTTGGTGAAATCACAGCTTACACTGGCATGAACGGCGCCTTGTTTGTCATAGAAGCGTGACTTTTCAGAGAGGGGTGTGATGGCTTCGTGCCAAATACCTGGATGAATGCAAATGCCAAAGCTGCCATCACAGTAAAAAGCGACCCAATCCTCCGGTTTCATGTCATCACCTGTTTTTGCCAAGGCTGCAATAAATGGCTTGTTATCAAGCGGGTAGAACAGTTGAGCCCCATCGGGGTGATAATTGGCGTGCCAGATTAGAAGCTGAGAACGGTCTGGGTTTTGAGTGTCTTTTGAAGCTTTCCCGGGCAATTCAGACCAACCAAGAATGTAGCGATCATTTACGGCCATATTCTCACCAAACAGGATATCGCCTTCCCACCAAAACTCAAAAATACCCTCTAGGTGTCCGCCTTCATCACCCGTACCTTTATCTATCGGACGCCATCCCTGTGCGGGCCACTGTGTTATTTCAACAGGGTGGTTCATGTAATCTGTAACAATGGTGCCAAATCCCTCCAGGTTTTCTTTGGTTGCCTTTACCAAAGGGATCTCGAAAAGAGGGAGATCATCCGGAACAGGAGGGTTCATATAGTCGAAGCTTTTTCTTTCAGGTTTCTTCATTTCTTGTGTGCTAGACGGGCTCATTGGTCGTTCCTGCTTATCAGTAATTTATTTGCAGCTTGCATAAATCAAATTATAAAAACAAATTAAATTCAGTGCTGATTAAATTAAAAAAAATTAACGGGACGCATTGCCCCGTTGTCAGGAGAATTTATGAGACATAGTCAGCTTCGGGCTTTTGATGCTGTTGCGAGAGAGGGGAGTTTCTCAAGGGCGGCATTATTGCTCAACCTGACACCCCCAGCGGTAACGATTCAGGTTAAAACTCTTGAAGAAACCTATGGACTTACGTTGTTTAAACGCAGTGGAGGCAAGGCAACTTTGACAGCCGACGGCCAGGATTTATACGATAAAACCCGGCGGTTCTTTATTGAAGAAGAAGAGATCCGTGACCACTTGTCGGCTTCTTCTGCCCTTGATGTCGGCCATTTGAAAATCTCTGCAGATGGGCCTCATGTTGCTCTGAATATTATTTCTCTATTTCGGACAAATTACCCAGGCATCAAGTTATCGGTCAGCCTTGGCAACGCAGAATCTGTCCGAGAGGATGTCCTGGCTCAACGGGCTGATGTGGGGATAACTGCGAATTGTCGTGGTGATGATAGGCTTGTAATCGATGAACTTTCAGTACAGTCCATGGTCGCTTTGGTTCACAAAGATCATCCTTTGTCGGGGGAACTTGAAATTGGCCTCAGTGAATTGAAAGACGAACAGCTGATTTTAAGAGAAAGAGGCTCTAACACTCGCCGCGTCTTAGATAAGGAAATGAAGCAGCTTGGTCTCGGATACGGAAATGTTCTCGAGCTTGGTAGTCGTGAAGCTGTCCGTGAAGCTGTCGCTGTGGGCTTGGGAATTGGTTTTTTATTTGAGCACGAGATTCTTGGCGATGATCGAACCCGGGCTATCTTTCTTAAAGAATTGCGCGATAGTAACCGGGATATGGTTGTCTGCCTGAAAAGCCAATTAAAAAGGCGGGCCGTGGAAGCTTTTGTTGCAATCGCACGTACTTAGAAAAAAATCTGTCATAATGTTGAGAGATCCACACTTCTTTGGTCTCTATATCACTCGGGCTTTTGAGTGGAAAATTGTTGCCATTTGATCAGAAGGCTGTTATTTATCGCGTCAAATTAACACATAAAGATTTCTTTATGTCACATGACTCGATTTGGAAAGCCACGTAAATGACTGAATTTACAGATTACAAAGTTGCGGATATGTCTCTGGCAGACTGGGGACGCAAGGAAATCACTATTGCTGAAACCGAAATGCCTGGCCTTATGGCTTTGCGTGAAGAGTTCGGCGCAAGCAAGCCACTTGCGGGTGCACGGATCGTTGGTTGTCTCCACATGACAATTCAGACCGCTGTTCTGATTGAAACTCTTATCGATTTGGGTGCCTCAATTCGTTGGTCTTCATGCAACATCTTTTCTACTCAGGATCAGGCTGCTGCTGCTATGGCTGCTGCGGGCATTCCTATTTTCGCTTGGAAAGGCGAAACTGAAGAAGAATTTATCTGGTGCATCGAACAGACTGTAGAAGGTCCTGACGGTTGGAAGCCTAACCTGATTCTTGATGACGGTGGTGATCTTACTGTTCTTATCCACGAGAACCACCCTGAACTCCTCGAAGATATTCGCGGCCTATCAGAAGAAACGACAACTGGTGTTCACCGTCTTTACGAGATGGCGAAAAAAGGAACTCTTAAAGTTCCTGCAATCAACGTGAACGATTCAGTGACCAAGTCCAAGTTCGATAATCTATACGGTTGTCGTGAATCCCTGGTCGACGGTATCAAGCGCGCAACCGACGTAATGGTCGCGGGTAAAGTTGCCGTTGTTGGTGGTTTTGGTGACGTTGGTAAAGGTTCTGCTGCTTCCCTTCGTACTCAGGGTGCACGTGTTCTTATTACTGAAATCGATCCAATCTGTGCATTGCAGGCCGCTATGGAAGGTTACGAAGTAACAACCATGGAAGATGCAGCGCCACTCGGTGATATCTTCGTTACAACAACTGGTAATAAAGACATCATTACCATCGATCACATGCGCGCAATGAAAGATCGTGCGATCGTTTGTAACATCGGTCACTTTGATTCAGAAATTCAGATCGCCGCACTTCGTAACTTCCCTTGGCACAATGTTAAGGATCAGGTTGATGAAGTTGAATTCCCTGATGGCAAGCGTTTGATCATCCTGGCTGAAGGCCGTTTGGTAAACCTAGGCTGTGCAACGGGTCACCCAAGCTTTGTGATGTCAGCTTCTTTCACGAACCAGGTTCTTGCTCAGATCGAACTTTGGGAAAATTCAGCTAACTACAAAAACGAAGTTTACGTTCTTCCGAAGTCTTTGGATGAAAAAGTAGCGATGCTTCACCTTGAAAAACTTGGTGTTAAATTGACCAAGCTTAGCAAAGAGCAAGCAGAATATATTGATGTTCCTGTTGATGGACCTTTCAAGCAAGATCATTACCGTTACTAAGATATGTTCTGGGGTTTTAGCCTCCAGTAACTGACGATTGCGGGGCGCAGATGATATCTGTGCCCCGCAATGCGTTTCAACGTCTTGTTCCATCAACATAAAATCATTACACTTAGGCTGGATTTCCTGACAACCTTCAGGACATATTATTCTGAACGGTTTTTTCTGTACTTCTTGAGGGGAACGCGGTGACGTCACTTTCGGCCTATTTGCCGGGTCTGTTTCTTGCTCTGATTATCCTTGTTGGCTCAGGGGTACTTGTATTTGCATACCGCCTTCGCTGGCGCCTAACTCAACAAAAACTTCATGAGTTACAGGCGAAATCATCTTTGGATCGTGCGGCAGTGCTGGCGGCTCCTCTGGGGTGTGTTACTTTTTCGCACAAAGACCAGAAGGCCAGAGCCAGTGCGGGAATGGTTCGTGAATTTGGCTTGGATAAAGGCGAGATAGATTTCAATGCTATTTCCATTATATTCCAGCGTGGGGGGACCAAGCCAAATACATTGATAGAGGCTGTTCAGTCACTGAGAGAGCTTGGAAAGTCATTTTCACTGACGCTTACTGGTAAAGGCAGGACCTACCGAATTACCGGTGAACGTATTGAGTTGTCAGCTGAATTGCCGCCTGTTGCAGATGTTGTTTGGTTTCATGATGTCAGTGATTTGGAGAAAAAAGCCAACAGTGCTCTAGAAGGGTCACGTCATATAACATGGCTACTTGATAATTTACCTGTGCCAGTATGGATGCGGGATGATCAACTATCTCTTACTTATTGCAATCAAGCCTATGCAAAGGCTGTGGATTCAAGCCCTTCAGAAGTCCTGGAACGCAATATGGAGTTAATGGACCGCTCCAAAGTTTCCCAGGCACACAATCTGGCGAAAAAAGCGCTTGAAACAGAAAATCTTGTTCGTGAAAAACACCATGCAATTATTTCTGGTGAAAGACGGTTATTGGAGGTTTGTGAGAAAGCTCTGGATAATAATAACCTCTTGGGATTTGCGGTTGATCAAACTGGACTTGAAGAAGCTGAAGGCGAGCTCAATCGCCATGTTGAAGCTCATGCTCAGGTCCTGGAAAATCTTGGCATTGCGATTTCAATTTTTGGATCTGATGAACGTCTAACCTTCTTTAATTCGGCTTATGCCAACTTGTTTAATCTAAACGAGGACTTTCTTCGCTCGGAACCGCATTTAAGTGAAATCCTGGATACGATGAGGGAGAACAGAAGGCTTCCTGAATATGCGAATTTCCCTGAGTTTAAACAGCAACGCTTGAGAGAGTATCGCACTATGATCGAACCGGTAGAGGAACTTCTGCACCTTACCGATGGCACGACTTTGCGATCTATTGCGACGGCTCACCCCTTTGGCGGGGTCATCGAAACAGTAGAAGATGTTACCGATAGCCTTGCGTTAGAAAGATCTTATAACACCCTTACGGCTGTTCAACGTGAAACCCTTAATAAGCTATACGAAGCTGTGGTTGTTTACGGCGCTGATGGACGACTAAAGCTTTTTAATCCAAACTTTGCTGAGATCTGGAAGCTGTCCGAAGAATTCTTAAACAGTGAGCCGCACGTACGCGACGTTGTTTCGAAAAGCAGAGATCTCTTCGACCTCAATGACGAAGATTGGGAAAAACAGCGAGAGGTCATGGTGGCAAGGGTCTGTGAACCAGAAGGACGTTCCGGGCGTAAAGTTAGAGCAGACGGGGTTGTTCTCGATTGGGCTCAGGTGATGCTTCCGGATGGGGCATCGCTCCTGACTTTCCTTGACGTAACTGATTCCTTTACGGTTGAGCGCGCGCTTATTGACAAAAATGAAGCTCTTGAGACTGCTGACCGGCTTAAGACTGCCTTTATCGCGAATGTTTCTTATGAATTGCGTACACCCTTGAACGCCATCGTTGGATTTGCTGAAATTCTCGAGAACGAGTTTTTCGGTGAATTGAATGATCGGCAAAAAGAATATAGCCAGGCGATTGTTGAATCTTCACAACGTCTGATGACCCTTATTAACGACATTCTTGATCTTGCAACAATTGAAGCCGGTTACCTTCATCTTGATTTGGCGGAAATCAAGGTCGATCACATGCTTCAACACCTCCACACGATTGGTCACGAGCGAGCAAGGCACCGTAATATTGAAGTAGATATTATCTGTAACGAGAGTATCGGTTCTGTTGTCGTTGATGAGCGACGGCTTACACAGGCTCTTTATAATTTATTGCTCAATGCCATGAAATTCTCTCCCGAGGGCGGGAAAGTCATTGTTGAGGCCAGCAAGGATGATGAATTACGAATTGCAATATCTGATAAAGGTGTTGGAATTAGTAAAGAAGATGAAGACCGTGTTTTTGAGAAGTTTGAACGTGGTGAGGGGCATGCCAAACAAGCGGGAGCTGGCCTTGGCTTGTCCTTGGTAAAAAGCCTTGTCGAATTGCACGGGGGGTGGGTGGAAATTGAGTCCGAGGTTGGCCAAGGAACAACTGTAACCTGTCATATCCCGTTACTGGACAAGGACGGTTTGGAAACCCCGGAAAAGACGAGTGATATCCGAAGTGTTGTCACAGAAGTAATCAATCAGATTGCCGAAGAAAAGACAGAACAAGACAGCACTGCAGAGAGTTAAATACAGAAAGAAATATGGGTAAGGTGAGATTGTTGTGACAGGTGATAAACTACTCGGCGAAGTTGATATCGCCGATGAAGAGGCTACACGACGTTTTGCGAGCCGCTTAGCACCTTACTTGGTATCTGGGGATGTACTGGCTCTGGAAGGTGACCTTGGAGCTGGTAAGACGGCCTTTTCACGTGCCTTGATTAATGCTCTTCCTTCTGGCCCAGGTCAGGTGGAGAAAGAAGAAGTTCCCAGCCCCACTTTTACGCTGGTGCAGATCTATGATCGAGCTGACTTACAGGTATGGCACTTTGATCTATATCGGCTGGAAGATCCTGAAGAAGCCTATGAACTCGATATTGAGGAGGCCTTTGTTGAGGGGATTTCTCTTATTGAGTGGCCGGATAAGCTGGGGTTTCTAATGCCGTCTGATCGACTGTTGGTGAATTTAAAGTACGGGAAGAACGATGCTTCCCGAGTACTCTCGTTTGTTGGAAATGCCAAGTGGCACGAACGATTGAATTCATTCTTAAATACCTATGACCCTTCATAGATGGAACATCAACGCGTGGATAATGTGAAAATATCGACAGCAATGGTTCTTGCCGCCGGGTTCGGTAAGCGCATGCGGCCGATTACGAATGACTTACCGAAGCCTTTGGTCCCTGTTATGGGTAAGCCAATGTTGGAAACGATAATTGACAAACTAAGGGCGTCTGGTTTTGATCGCATTGTTGTTAACGCCTTCTATTTAAAAGAACAAATACGTGATTTTTTAGCATCTAAAAATGATAACGCCCTTATTTATTCTGAAGAAGATACCATTCTGGAAACGGGGGGAGGAGTAACCTTCGCGCTTTCAAAACTGGGCGATAATCCCTTTGTGGTCGTAAATGGGGATGTCTGCTGGTTGGATGGCGTAGAGCCAGCTTTGGAGCGACTTGTTGCTCATTGGGATGCGAACACGATGGATGCATTGCTCCTGCTCCACCCTACAGCCAACGCTATAGGGTATGAAGGGTGTGGGGATTTTACAATGAATCAAGCTGGATATTTAAGCCGCCGTGGTGACGGTGATAGTGCGCCGTATGTCTATGCGGGTATTCAAATATTACACCCTAAACTTTTCCATGATGCCCCAGAGGGCTCTTTTTCTTTAAATCATATTTTCGACAAGGCTTTAGCCGACAATCGATTGTGTGGATTGGAGCATGATGGTGAGTGGTTCCACGTTGGAACTCCAGAAGGGTTAAAAGAAGTCGAAGGTATTTTACAAACGAGAGTGCTGCCTTCTCAAGCTAGCTGATTGCAGGGTTATCTATGGCGAGACAAATTTATACCATTCCCTCCAATGCTTCTTTTGCAGATGCCCTGGCCCAGGGAATACTCGATCAATGGGGAGCAGATCCACTAGGACTATCCCGGGTGATGGTCCTCTTACCCACCCGTCGCGCCTGTCGGTCTTTACAGCATGCATTTCTACGTGCTTCAGACGGTAAAGCCCTGATGCTTCCCAGGTTACTTCCATTAGGTGATCTTGACCCGGATGAGCTTTTGATATCGGCTTCTGATGTGGCTGTTGGGCAAGGTTTGGAATTGGATTTACCTCCGGTTTTGTCCTCTTTGAGGCGACAGCTACTTCTTAGTCAGCTGGTTTTGAAATGGTCAGCAACTCAGGCAAAATTGCATGGCAGTGAAGTTATTCCGGAAGACCAGGCAGTACGATTAGCGGGCGAATTAGGCCGTTTTCTGGATCAGGTACAAACTGAAGGTCTTAATTTCTCTGAATTGAGTTCTCTGGTGCCAGAGGATTATGCCGAACACTGGCAAATTACCCTTGAATTCCTTGAGATATTGACAAAAATTTGGCCAGCAGTTGAGGAGGCTACGGGGGGAATAGGACCTGCGGAACGCCGCCGCCGACTTCTCGAGGGACAAGCTGAATTTTGGCGGAATTGTCCTCCTGAATTTCCGGTTATCGTAGCGGGATCTACGGGCTCTATTCCAGCAGCAGCTGAGCTGATCGGTGTCATATCAAATCTGCCTTCAGGGCAGGTAATATTGCCCGGCGTTGATTTCCAGGCCGTCGACGAAACATGGAATGATTTTCTAAGAGATAGCTCTCATCCTCAACATGGACTTTCAACATTGCTGGCGCGATTAGAAGTATCCCGCGAAGACATTAAGCTCTGGCCATGTGGTCAAGAGGGAAGAGCACCGGATGAGCGGGTTGAATTGATACAAACGGCAATGAGGCCGGCACAATCAACCACGGAATGGCAAGGATATATAGAAAGAACCAGCCCCGAGGATTTCAAAAAAGCACTCAAGGGTGTAACGCGGATAGACTGTCCCGGGCCCGGAGAAGAGGCGCTGTCCATAGCACTTATATTGCGGTCAGTTCTGGAAAGTCCGAGTAAAACTGCCGCGCTTATTACGCCCGACAGGGATCTGGCTCGACGCGTTACTGCTGAGATGGAACGTTGGAGTGTTAGAATAGACGATTCCGCAGGGTCGCCGTTACCAGAAGCAGCCCCGGCGGTTTTCCTGCGGCTTACAGCAGAAATGATGGTGTCAGGTCTGACACCCATTTCCTTGCTTTCGGCATTAAAACACCCCTTGTGTGCCGGGGGCATGGCACCTGGTATCTTTAATCGTATTCTCAGGCGTTTGGAAATAACAGTGTTGAGAGGCGTAAGACCAGCACCAGGATTTGCAGGGCTACTTGCTGCCTTGGATCCAGAAAAAGATGAAGAGCTCTATCTTTTTATTGAAAAAATAGCCGAGGCGGCTAACGCTTTTTCAGAGATAATTGGGCAGGGGGCAAAATCCTTTAGGGCTCTTTTAGAAGCCCATGTTGCCTTTGCAGAGGCTCTGGCGGCGATACACGAACAAGACGGACCTGAAAGGTTGTGGGCGGGTGATGATGGTACCGCGACAGCCGAGTTCATCGCAGACCTGAGAGAAGCCGCCGGAGATGCGCCTGAGGTCTCAGCACGTCGTTACCCTGAATTGATTGCTGCCTTAATGGTTGGAATGGCCGTCAGGGCACCGTTCGGCGCTCACCCGAGATTGAGTATTCTTGGCGCGATTGAAGCACGACTTCAGCATTCAGATGTTGTCATCCTGGGCGGGCTTAATGAAGGCAGTTGGCCCGCAGAGGTAAAGCCTGGACCTTGGATGAGCAGGCCAATGCGCAAGGATTTTGGCCTTCCTCAGCCAGAGCAGCAGGTCGGGCTATCAGCCCAGGATTTTGTTCAGGCTTTTTGCGCACCAGAAGTATTTCTCACCCGCTCTGAAAAGGTGGAAGGTGCACCAACGGTTCCCTCTCGCTGGCTACTTCGTATAGAGGCATTACTTGAAGGTCGCGGCCTAAAAGGCTTAATTCAAAATGATGCTGCGAAATGGCTCTTCTGGGCTGAAGAGAAAGATCTGCCGTCAGAACGCATACCCGTTAAACCTCCCGCGCCAACTCCGCCGGTATCGGCACGCCCCCGCAATTTATCTGTCACGCGCATAGAAACCTGGATGCGCGATCCCTATGCGCTTTATGCCCAGAAAATTCTATCTTTAAGAAAACTGGATCCACTGGATGCGGACCCTTCCGGTGCAGACAAAGGAAGTCTGATTCATGAAGCCCTGGAAATTTTCTTGAAACGCTATCCGGATACCCTGCCGGATGATGGGGAAGAACAGTTGATCGCCATTGGGGAAGAGGTTTTTTCCGCTGTTCGGGACCGGCCGGGAATCTGGGCCTTCTGGTGGCCTCGGTTTCAACGCATCGCAAAATGGTTTGTGGAAGAAGAACGAGCACGCAGAAAGTTGGTTTTCAAATCCCATGTTGAGGTAACCGGGAAACTTGTTCTAAACGGACCCGCTGGTGACTTTACGCTAACGGCAAAAGCAGATCGTATCGATGAGTTAGCGGCTGGAGGACTGGCGATCCTTGATTATAAAACCGGGACGGTACCGAGCGCTAAAAATGTATTGCAGGGGATATCGCCTCAATTGCCACTTGAAGCCGCGATCGCGGCCGAAGGGGGCTTTGGTATTTTACCGGATGAAGTGAAAGATCTGCTTTATTGGCGATTGACTGGCGGAGACCCTGCAGGCGAAGAGAAAAATGCGCTTGGTCAGCGCGGGGCGAAAGAAGGTGCCGGTGAAATATCAAAGGTCGCCTTGGAGGGACTTTTGGATCTTATCGCAGAGTTTGATTATCAAGAGACCCCATATTCTGCCCGGCCCCGTCCCAAGCAAGCTTTGGTCTATAACGACTTTGAGCATCTGGCGAGAGTCAAAGAATGGGCAAGTAGTGGTGAGGGCGAAGTATGAGCATCACTATTGAGCAGATTCTTGATAAAGCGACCCGTGAGCAACGTCAGGCTGCAGATCCCAACACCTCCGTATGGGTCGGGGCATCAGCGGGGGCTGGTAAGACAAAAGTCCTTACGGACCGCATACTCAATTTATTACTCAGTGGGTCAGAGCCGGGAAAAATCCTGGCACTGACCTTTACCAAGGCGGCAGCGGCCGAGATGGCTAACCGTCTGTCAGGGAAGTTGGCGCGTTGGTCCACGATACCTGAGGATAAATTAAACGAGGAACTTTTATACCTGCTTGGACGATCCGCGGGGGCCGATGAAATAAAGACCGCAAGACGGTTATTTGCCCGCGTTTTGGATACGCCGGGTGGCATGAAAATCCAAACTATCCATGCTTTCTGCCAATCTTTATTGGGCCGCTTCCCACTTGAAGCTGGTGTCGCGCCAAATTTCCAGATTTTGGATGATCGCTCAGCTGTTGAGTTGTTGTATCGCTCTCGCGAAGATGTCCTCGCAGGGCGTGGAGGGTTAAGTGAGCTTGAGGTTTCCCAAGCACTGGATTGCCTTACGGCCTATACCCAGGAACAAACCTTTGCCCCGCTGGTTCATGAGATCATTCGTGAAAGAGGGCGTATCGCCCTGCTTTTAAAAGATCATGGTGATCTTTCTGGCCTGAAAGCAGCTATCTATCAGGTGTTGGATGCGCCTGTCGATGCTGATATCAACACTATTCTTGAAGCGGCATGCCAGGATAACGTCGTTGATATGATCAACCTGGGACAGGCTGCGGACGCCTTGTTACAGGGGGCAAAATCGGACCAGGAACGGGGTCGTATTCTTAAAAGCTGGATAGAATCGGAGCCCAATATTAGAGGCGAGAACTATGGGATATACCGTGGTGTCTTTTTTACTCAGTCCGGGGATATTCGCAGTCGTCTAGCAACCAAAGGTGCCCTTGCCGTTCTTCCTGAATTACCGGACATTCTGATCGGTGAAGCTGAACGCCTGATCCGACTTAGCGAGAAGCTCAATGCGATTGGTGTGGCAAAAGCAACATCGGCTCTCTTAACCCTCGGTGTATCCATTCTCGCCCGCTATGAGAGATATAAAGAAGCCAGAGCCTTTCTCGATTATGATGATCTTATTTTAAAAGCGCGTGACCTCTTACGAGGGGAAAGGGCCGTGGCGTGGGTTTTGTTTAAACTCGATGGCGGTTTAAACCACGTGCTTATTGATGAAGCCCAGGATACCAATCCCGAGCAGTGGGAAGTTGTTGCGTCGCTTTGCAATGAGTTCTTTGATGGCGATGGGGCACGGGATGATGTGCGGACGATCTTTGCCGTTGGAGATGTTAAACAGTCGATCTATTCATTTCAGCGGGCAGATCCTACAAAGTTTGAGGAAATGCGTCGTCACTTTGAAGACCGTGTCTCAATTGCACAACAAGCCTGGCAGCGAATTAGCCTGGACGTTTCCTTCCGCTCTACCCCTTCAGTCCTATCTGTGGTGGATCAGGTGTTTGCCTCTGCAGTCGCCGCGGATGGGGTATCTTTTGAGGAAGGAGCCTTGCAGCATCAACCCGTGAGATTGGGGCAGGCTGGAAGAGTAGAGCTTTGGCCACTTATGGCAAGCGAAGGCCAAGTGGAAGACACGCCTTGGACACTCCCTCTCGCCCAAGAAGCTGAAATGGAATCCAGATCTCGTTTGGCGACGGTTCTGGCACGAAGGATACACTATTGGACACTCTCGAATGAAGGTGAGCTAGATCCGGTCTGCCAGCTCACAGCAAAAGGGCGACGGATTGCCCCGGGAGATATCCTTGTTTTAGTCAGGCGTAGGAACGCCTTTGTTGAGGAGTTGGTCAGGGAGTTAAAAACACTTGGTGTTCCGGTTTCCGGTGTTGATCGTATGGTCCTTACCGATCAAATGGCGGTTATGGATCTGATCGCCCTCGGCCGGTTTCTGCTTCTTCCTGATGATGACTTAACCTTGGCGACTGTTCTAAAGGGTCCCTTGGTTGGGTTGGATGAAGATCAGTTGTTTGAACTTGCATACAAGCGCAAGGGAAGCCTCTGGTCTGTACTCCGGGATAAATCGCGGAGCAATGATGCTTTTTCTAAGGCTGCTGGTTATCTCAACGGCTTGCTGGCACGTGCTGATTATACCCCTCCCTTTGAACTGCTATCCCATATTTTAGGACCTCTTGAGGGTCGTAAAAAATTACTGGCTCGCTTAGGTCCGGATGCACGCGATCCCATTGAAGAGTTCCTTTCTCTTTCCCTGGTATATGAGCGGGAAGAAACCCCTTCTTTAGAAGGCTTCCTGCACTGGTTGGAAGCTGGAGATCAAGAGATCAAGCGTGACCTTGAACAAGGAGGTGGTGCCGTGAGGATCATGACGGTGCATGGATCAAAGGGCCTCCAGGCACCGGTAGTGTTACTTCCCGATACCACGCAGATACCTCAGGCCGATCGGGGTGTGGTATGGCTGAAAGATAAAAACAACATACCTGTGTGGTCTCCGCGGACGGCAATGAACACACAGGTCATTTCATCGGCACGTGATCAACTGCGCAAAGACGGTCTCAGAGAATACAGACGCCTTCTCTATGTGGCTTTGACCCGGGCAGAGGATCGTCTCGTAATCTGTGGCTGGACGGGGCAACGAGAACCCTCGGATGACAGTTGGTACGCCTTAGCCAAATCAGCATTGTCAGAAACAGCCAAAGAAACTGAATTTACTTTTCCTGAAGACCCGAGTGGTCTTTGGAGCGCATCAGGTTGGGTGCAGGAGAACGCGCAAGAAGCTGAAATTGTAAGTCGGGAAGAAGAAGCCGTAGAAGCGAAGCCGCTTGAAAGTTTTCCTGCCTGGGCGAGTTGTGACCCGGATAATGAGCCTGTACCTCCGAAACCCTTGGCTCCTTCAAGGGCGAAGGATGATGAGCCTCCGGTACGCTCGCCTCTTGGGAAAGATGACAGCTCTCGTTATCGCCGGGGGCGTTTGATCCACAGATTACTGCAAAGCCTTCCCGACCAACCTGAAGATAACTGGCCCGAGGTTGGGAGGCGCTTTCTGGCTTCTCCGTTACATGAGTTAAAACCTGATCAGGTGGAAAGTTTACTTGAGGAGACCCTATCCGTTCTCAAACACCCAGATTACCGAGACTTATTTGGCGCCAATAGTCAGGCAGAAGTCCCAGTTGTGGGGCTTGTTAAAAGAGATGGGGATGTGGAAGTAATCTCTGGCCAGGTCGATCGTTTGGTTATTTCAGGCAATAAGGTAAAAATAATTGATTACAAAACCAACCGACCTCCGCCCCATTCTGTAGATAAAGTTCATCGGGCCTATTTACGTCAAATGGCGGCCTACAGGACTGTTTTACGGCAGATTTATCCAAATTTTGAGATCGAAGCACACTTACTTTGGACCGATGATGCACGTCTTATGTATCTACCTGATGATATTCTTTCGCAATATGAACCTTGACGTCGGGGGACCTGCATCCCTACATTCATCCTGACGCTGTAATGTGAAGCTGGAAATGTTTTCTAGTACATTGCACATAAACAAAATGGCAAGAGGTACAACATGTCAACGATCGCAATCAGCGATGCTTCATTTGAAGCAGATGTTCTTAAAGCTGAAGCTCCCGTTCTCGTAGATTTCTGGGCTGAATGGTGTGGTCCTTGTAAAATGATTGCGCCTGCTCTTGATGAGCTGGCAGCAGAAATGGGTGGTTCACTTACCATTGCGAAACTGAACATTGATGAAAACTCAATGACACCACAGCAATATGGTGTGCGTGGAATTCCAACGCTTCTACTCTTTAAGGGTGGGGAAGTTGTTGCAACGAAAGTTGGCGCTATTGCCAAAGGCCAATTGAAAGAGTGGATTAACACTTCGCTTTCTTAAGTTGGTATTTTTCTATGAAAAAGCCTCGCTGCTCAGCGGGGCTTTTTTTATGGGCAGGACCGTGAATATTAGGATTTGAAATTACAAAATGTCACACAGTCGAGTGCGTTTTTATGATAATTTATAGGCGGTTGCGAGCTGCATCAAAAAATTAATGGTGTATTTTGTCTGTGCATAAAATGCCACCAGCACCCCAATTTTCTTTGTTCACATCGTCAATGACGACATAGACAGCTTCCCTATTGCAACCTGTGATCCGGGCCGTTTCCTCTGTCAATTGTTTGACTAGAGCACGTTTTTGCTCGAGGGAACGACCTTGAAACATCTCTACACGGATGATCGGCATGGTCTCGTCCTCTTTCTGAGTGAAATAAGGATAATCCAAAACCGCCTTAAAAGCTACAGAAACTCCCGTTTCTATAAACAAATATGAAAATGAATCCTCTTCTCATAGAGTTAAGGATTATTATCTCAGACGCGAGAAGCTTTAATTGCTTTCAGAGAGAATATGGCCAGCCAAATAGAGGGAACCGCAAATTAGAATTCGTCCGGGTTTTTCTTGGGCGAGGATCTCTTCTACGGCCTGTTCTGCTGAAGGACAGGCAATGGCTGTAAAGCCTGCTTCGTTGGCATGGCCTGCAGCGTCTTCTGCACTGAGAGAGGCGGGCTCAAAAGGAATCTCTATAGCGCGTAGGCTAGACCCCAAAGGAGCCAAAGGTCGGAGATAGTCGGAAGCTGCCTTCGTGTTCAGCATGCCATAGACGATGTGAACAGGTTTGTCCTGCCAAGTCTCCAGGATTTTTGCAAGCGCAAGACCAGCTGATTCGTTGTGACCTCCATCCAGCCAAAGCTCCCAAGGGTTACTTGGGAGTAAGTCAGGAAGGCGTCCAGAGTTTAGCTTTTGCATTCTCCCGGGCCACGCAGCCTGGGTAAGGCCAATTTTAATTTTATCTTCAGCGAGAGAAAACTGGCTGGCCAGAATATCCGTAGCGGCAATGGCTAGGGCGGCGTTCTCAACTTGGTGTGCACCGAGCAGGTTTGGCCGCGGGTATTGTATGGTGCCGTTACGGCCTGTAAAGAGGAAGCTATCCTCTTCAACCTCAATCGACCAGTCACGGCCTTCTATATAAAGCTCAGTGCCAATTTCTTTTGCACGGGCTTCTATGACCGCGAGGACTTCGTTTGTCTGTTTGCCGACAACACAGGGAACACCCGGTTTTAGAATCCCGGCTTTTTCTGCTGCTATTCCCTCAATCGCATCGCCCAGAAACTGA
The DNA here is from genome assembly GCF_965205715.1 of Kiloniella sp. Classification (GTDB taxonomy): domain Bacteria; phylum Pseudomonadota; class Alphaproteobacteria; order Kiloniellales; family Kiloniellaceae; genus Kiloniella. The sequence goes on from NZ_CBDBHW010000013.1 coordinate 280,664, forward strand.
GTGTGATCTACGGAAATGGGCGTAATAGCCGTTAGTGCGGGTTGTGCAACAACATTGGTGGCATCCAAACGACCGCCAAGACCAGTTTCAAGCAAAAGCGCATCAGCAGGTACACGGCTATAAGCGATCAATGCAGCGACGGTGGTCACTTCAAAGAAGGTTATGGACTCAGGACCATTGACCTTCTCACATTCTTCCAGCAAAGAAACCAAATCATCTTCGCTGATCAGCTCTCCTGCGAGGCGAATGCGCTCATGAAATTTTACCAGGTGCGGAGATGTGTAGAGGTGAACTCTTTTGTCGTGTGCCTCAAGGATCGCCCGAACATATGCGAGAAAAGAACCCTTACCATTTGTTCCTGCAACATGGATCACAGGGGGTAATTTTTCTTCGGGGTGATCAAAAAGTGCCAACAGCCGTTCAACACGTCCGAGAGAAAGGTCAATGATCTTCGGGTGCAAGAGGCTTAGGCGCTCAAGCACAACATCGCTACGGCGCATGGTCATTTATCTTTACCTGGTTTTTAAAGCCACAAATACTTCTGGTGATCTATCAGGCGTCTACGTCTACTGGCGTATCTGATATTTCCCCATCTACTTTTTCAAGGTTTTCTGGCAGCGGTAATACGTCAGCAGCAGGTCCCTTTTGAGTTAGCAGGTTGAATACACGAATCAGTGTCTCACGCATGTCATGGCGATGAACCACCATGTCCACCATCCCATGTTCCAGCAGGTATTCAGCAGTTTGGAACCCTTCAGGAAGCTTTTCACGGATCGTTTCTTCGATTACTCGCTTACCAGCAAAGCCGATGTTGGCCTGCGGTTCTGCAATCGCGATATCACCTAGCATGGCAAAGGAAGCTGACACGCCACCTGTGGTTGGATCTGTAAGCAGGACAACGTAAGGAAGCCCGGCATCTTTGACCATATCAACGGCGATGATGGAACGCGGCATCTGCATAAGGGATAGGATGCCCTCTTGCATACGTGCGCCACCAGAGGCTGGAATGACCAGAAGAGGCGCTTTTTGCAAGACAGCTAAGCGTGCGGCAGTAAGAAGGCCTTCACCAACGGCCGTTCCCATGGAACCACCCATATAGGAGAAGTTGAACACCGCTACTACCGTTTGCATCCCGCCCATGGTGCCACGTGCAACAAGGATAGCTTCCTTGTCTTCATTTTTGGCATTGGCGTCTTTTATCCGGTCTGTATAACGCTTCAAATCTTTAAATTTGAGGGGGTCAGTAATGGTTTTTGGCAGTTCAACCAAGGTAAACTCACCATCATCGAAGAGGGTCTCAAGGCGTTTACGCGCCGAAATCCGCATGTGGTGGCCACTATAGGGACAAACCCAAAGGTTCTTTTCCAGCTCTTTCTTGAAAATCATCTGCCCAGTCGCAGGTGACTTCACCCAGAGATCGTCTGGGGTGTCTTTCTGTACTAGTGCACGGATTTTCGGGCGAACGTAGTTGGAAATCCAGTTCATTCTAATCTGCCTTGTTGGTCAAATATCTACGTGCGGGCGCCACGTACACCTTCGGAAAGTGTACGTACGTATTCCAGCACAGCTTGGCTGAGACCCGGTTTCGGCCGGTTGTTCTCATCCAGATTATCTTTTAGTTTATCAATAATTGCCGAGCCTACAACTGAAGCATCAGCAACTTGTGCAACACTTGCTGCCTGTTCCGGAGTTCGGATACCAAAACCAACTGCTACAGGCAGATCGGTTTCAGCTTTTATACGAGCAACAGAGTCTCTGATGTTGTCTTGTGATGCAGCGGCAGTGCCCGTGATCCCAAGAATGGACACGTAATATACAAATCCACTGGTGTTGTTAAGTACTTTCGGCAATCTTTCACCAACTGTTGTTGGTGTGGTCAAGCGAATGAAGTGTAATCCCTGCTCAAGAGCTGGAATACAGAACTCGTCATCGTGCTCGGGAGGAAGGTCGACGATAATAAAACCGTCGACACCAACTTCTTTGCAATCTTTCAAGAATGCATCAACGCCGTATATGTAGATAGGGTTGTAATATCCCATCAGGATAATAGGTGTGTCCTGGTTATCTTCGCGAAAAGATCTGACAAGCTCAAGTGTCTTTTTTAGTGTCATACCCTGATGCAGAGCACGAAGGCTGGAAGCCTGGATCGCGGGACCATCTGCCATCGGATCCGAAAAGGGCATGCCGAGTTCAATTACATCAGCACCTGCAGCTGGCAGGCCTTTTACAATTTCAAGACTGGTTTCTAAATCAGGATCGCCTGCGGTTAAAAATGTAACAAATCCACCACGACCTTCGGCTTTAAGATCGGCAAAACGTTTTTCTAGTCTGGTTTGGCTCATTTGCTGTTCCCCACTCAAATCGATACGCCGAGAGCGTCGGCAACAGTAAATATGTCTTTATCTCCGCGACCACAAAGGTTCATCAGAAGGATTTTGTCTTTATCCATCTTAGGTGCAACTTTAAGCACGTGTGCCAAGGCATGGGCGGGCTCAAGAGCCGGAATGATACCTTCGATTTTTGATAGCAGCTGGAAAGCCTCTAGCGCTTCAGTATCGGTTGCGGAGGCGTAATTAACCCGGCCGATATCGTGGAGCCATGAATGCTCTGGTCCAATGCCCGGATAGTCCAAGCCTGCAGAAATTGAGTGTGCATCCAGAATTTGGCCATCGTCGTCTTGCAACAAGAATGTCCGGTTGCCGTGAAGAACACCAGGTTTTCCCCCGGTTAGTGAGGCTGCGTGTTTATCCGTTGATACGCCGTGGCCGGCAGCTTCGACACCTGTAATGGCGACATCTTTGTCATCAAGGAACGGGTGGAATAGTCCAATGGCGTTGGAACCGCCACCGATACAGGCGACGAGTTGATCTGGAAGGCGTCCTTCGGCTTCAAGCATTTGCTCTTTGGCTTCGCGGCCAATGATCGATTGAAAGTCGCGAACCATCACCGGATAAGGGTGCGGTCCAGCAGCTGTTCCAATGATATAGAAGGTTTCTTCGACGTTTGCGACCCAATCACGCAAGGCATCGTTCATGGCATCTTTCAAAGTGCCAGTCCCGCTTTCAACAGAAATAACTTCTGCGCCGAGGAGCTTCATACGGAATACATTTGGTGCTTGGCGCGCGATATCGGTCGCGCCCATATAAACAACACAAGGTAGATCGAACAGAGCACAAAAGGTTGCTGTTGCAACGCCGTGCTGCCCGGCGCCCGTTTCTGCGATGATACGTTTTTTGCCCATGCGCTTAGCCAAAAGAATCTGGCCGAGAACATTATTGGCTTTGTGTGATCCTGTGTGATTGAGTTCATCACGTTTGAAGTAGATTTTTGCACCACCACATTTTTCGGTTAGACGCTCTGCAAAATAGAGCGGACTTGGACGACCAACATAGTGTTTGGCGTAGTAGTCGTAATCTTTCTGAAAAGAAGGATCAGCCTTGGCTGCGTTGTATGCTTTTTCTACCTCGAGGATAAGAGGCATAAGTGTTTCGGCAACAAAACGTCCGCCAAAGATACCAAAATGTCCGCGTTCGTCCGGACCGTTCATGTAGGAATTGGGTGTTTTCATATCTACTCTACAACCTTATTCGATCACTGAGATCAACCTTGGGCGGACTTTGCCTGAAAACCTGTGTTCCTGCAAGGGATGCAGGGCTCAGATCTTCAATATTTTGAAAATACGCGGCGCTCCGTAACTACACCATAGTCCTGCTGTAACACCCGTAATAAATGTAAGGATAAGAATAAGGTCGAGACCTTTACCCGGTGCGATCTCTAGCAGTAATACAATGGGCGGTAGACCTATCAGGGGGCGCAGTGCCAGCTTGAGCTTTTTTATGGATTTGGGCGGGTGGTTACCATCAAGCAGGGCAAGACCAAGTAACCAGCCAAACATCAGCCCTGGAACAATGACGACATTGTCTGCCTTTACGGGTTTGATGGAATGGCCGGCATTGCGGATCCACTCATCGAGAACGGTCTGTTCTGCGGCAATACTCGCGGCAAACAATCCTATAACCATTAGAAGGATTGAAAAAAGAAAAGACCCGATAATGCGTTTTTGTTTAGTGGATTGATGCCACCACTTTGTGGCTGGTTTTTCCAGCAAGATGATCGCGATGAGTAATCCGACACCGATTGTCCAACCCGTATAAACCTGAGCGGGGCTGTGTACGTTACCAACGATCCGAGTCCACCCTGTGATGACAACGATAAGTGCCGCCAACCCATATGCCCAGTAACGCCGAGACGATTTGGCAAGGAGACCATAAAATACCGGTGGTGTTTGTGCATGGCCAGAGGGCATGCCGTAAGACGTACTTTTTTCAATGGCCGTAAGTCCAGGCTCCACCCAATAGGGGCGCGGCTGGTGAATTGCCATTTTTAACATCTGTTGTATCGAACTCGATAGGCAAAGAGCAAACCACAGGCGTGTCCCCAGACGCGGGCAGATGATCCAGTATATGCAAACAGTCGCGACCAGGAACAGTTGGATTTCACCAAAATGCGAAAGCGCGTTGATAAATCCGGGTGATAACATTTCCAAAAGAGCTTCTGGCATTAGACATTTTTCGCCAGAGAAGCGAAAAGGGCAATTTTATCAGCTGACTTTACACCGGGTTCATCTTCTACACCTGATGAAACATCAACTGCAGGTGCTCCAGATATATTTATGGCTTCTTTGATGTTGTCACAGGTGAGGCCGCCGGCAAGCATCCATGGGCGGCTCCAGCTTTTCCCGGAAAGCAACCGCCAGTCAAATGAAACGGCATTGCCACCCGGTAGAGCATTTTTTAGTCCCTTCGGCGGCTTGGCATCAAAAAGGAGTCGATCAGCGATCTCTTCAAACGGGGGTATGTTCTCGAAGTCTTTTTTATCGGATATTTTGACAACCTTCATCACCTCTAAGCCAAAAGTACGCTTTATTTCTGCCACGCGCTCAAGGGGCTCCCCGCCATGAAGTTGTAGTATGTCCAGCGGAATTTGAGCGAGAATTTGTCTGATTTCGTCATCACTAGCATCAACAAGCAGGCCAACCTTTTTTACGCCAGGCTTCACTTGTCGCGTAAGGGCGCTTGCTTGCTCGATGCTGACATGACGCGGGCTTTTGGGAAAGAAGACAAACCCCAGGTAATCGGCGCCAGATAGTTGCGCTGATTGGAGTGCTTCATGGCTGTTTATACCGCAAATTTTGACTTCTGTTCCCAAGGTAATGTCCACCCATGTATTAAATCTTATCTATACCTAACTCAGATTGTGTTTAGGACCAAGCCTAAGAAGTTTGGTTATGAAAAACGATCAGCTATTTCATCATCCTGTTGCCATCCTGTATTCTTCCGAAAACAGTAATTATGCATGTTGAAAAAGGGGATATAAGAGACCATTGAGATCATAATAATAACGAAATACATCGGGATAATTGATGCCAAAAATAATGGGGAGGTTAGGATCTCCATTGGGTTCTCGGACTGCGCCAATGATTCAGCTGAAAAATCAAACAATGTGAACATTCCGCCCAGTATCGAAAATGCCAGTGAAATTAGAATGTTAAAACCGAACATGATGACTATGAAAATTAGGCTCAAAATAAAAAAGGAGATAAAAAGGCGTAACCATTGATTCTTTGTGTGTTCCCAACTGGAGAGGAAGCTGTATGGCTGGCCGAGTGCTGCTGCTGGAAAAACATACGAGAATCTAAGGAATAGCACCGAAATTAATACGGCTAATACAATCGTTATAAGTACAGACAAAATTGCGGGCGTAAAAAACAGTAACGACGATACTGCAAGGTTAAAAATAAGCATGAGTATATTGAGTGCGATGCTCAATAGAAGTCCCTTGCCGAGTATTACTAAATGCCTTGTTTTCAAATTGAAAATTAGGGTCGAGGTAAATGAGGTTTCCCCTTTGTGGAGGAAACGTATCCAAGCGGTGTAAAACTGGATTGAAATTAAACCCGAAATCAAAAAGACCGCAAATATGCTTAATCCCATAGATAGGGTGAAATCAGGTTGTGTTGAACCTTGATTGGCTAGGAACGTAGAGACGTAATTCGAGATATAATAGAAGGCCAGGGCAAAAATTAACGTGAATGATAATGCAGGCAGTACTGTAAATTTGAAGGCAGTTTTTATGTTTGAGAAAAGTGGTGAAAAAGCTTCACTAATTGCTTCTCCAATAGTAATTGAACTCTCTGTTTGGTGTATATCTGATTGTATTGACAAATTATCCCCCTGTAAAAACACTGCAGGTAGCGAGCGTGCAGTGGTGAGGGGCAAAGATATTCAAGTATTAAGGTGGGTTGCAACTATTAATACTAATTTTTGTGCCATATGCATTTTATGCGAACATTTAAAAGCTTAAAAATCGCTCCAGTTAATCTTCCTTTTCTGAACTCTCCGCGTTTGTCCCAGTATGTTTTTGGGTATCTTCATGAGTATCTTCGTCGGCATCTTCATCCGAAATGTCCTCTGCGGGCACCCAGCCTGTGCAGCCTTTAAAGGCAATTGAGAGCATGGAAATTACGGCTGCAGTTGGCAGGTAGGTAAGTGCCAAAAAGACAGCATATATAATCGAAAATGCCCCTAAATTTTCGTTGAAGTAGGCTGCTAGTTGTTCGGCTACGAGTTCAATATTTTCTTCGCTACCTGGTGTCAGAGCGAACTCTGGGAGAAGGCTGTTCCCCACGAGGGCTATGATGAAGAAGATTACGGTAAAGAAGGGGATAGTCAGTAGAAAGAAAGCGCCGAGTAACCTCCAGCCCTGTTTTTCAGTATGCTTCCAGCTATCTTTGAGTGAATATTTTTCTCCAACAGCATTCGCGGGAAGTACAAAAGAAACTCTCGCGATAACATAGAGAGTTGCTATGAAGATGGCCAAGTTTAGGAAAGGTCCAAGGGGAGGCATTGCGGACTGCACTATAGAAATCGGGATGCTGCCGATCAAAGTGATCCCGAAATAAATCGCAAGAAGCAGTATGATATGGAACAAGAAACCCCAGTGGTTTTGGCCCCATGCGGTGATAGATGTCGTTTCTGTTTGCTGCAAATCGAGTAGGGTACGGCGATGCCAGGCTACAGCAAACAGTGTATGGGGAACATAAGATAGAATACCAAACAGCAAGCTTAGAGATGGACTGTCTAATGTTTGAATGGAAAGTGCTGTGATTAGCGCAGACAGAAAGAAGGGGAACAGGGCCATTTGCACCAATGCTGGGAGATTGCCTGTTATGGTCTTCAACGCAATCAGACAAACTGTTTTGATTGGTAAATCTCTAACGGATTGTTCTGGAGGTAAACTTGATACCATAGCCCTGTAGATTCCTAACTCTTAACTTACGCTTCTAATTCTTCGACGATACGACGTGCTGCAGCAACGGGATCATCTGCCCCAGTAATCGGGCGACCAATTACGAGGTAGTCAGCTCCTGCTGCAACAGCGTCTCTTGGTGTCATGATCCGCTTTTGATCTCCCGCAGCAGCCCAGGTGGGGCGAATGCCTGGGACGACCAGTTTAAAGTCTGGCCCACAAGCTTCCCGTAAGAGTTCAATCTCCAAAGAAGAGCAGACAACACCGTCCATCCCGCTTTCTTGGGCGAGCAAGGCCAGTCGTTTGACCTGTTCAGCGGCAGGGCCTTTTTGGCCGACATCATCAAGATCCTGATCATCCAGGCTGGTGAGGACGGTTACGGCGAGAACGATAGGGCGAGGAATGCCAAGATCCTCTGAAGTTTCCCGTGCCGCCTCAACTGCTGCTTGCATCATGGCCTTACCGCCAGAGGCGTGAACATTGACCATAAAGGGGCGCATGTGAAGGGATGAACGAATAGCACCAGCAACGGTGTTGGGGATATCATGAAACTTGAGGTCGACAAAGAGAGGTTCCCCACCAACGGCACCCCTGACGGCATGAGGACCTTGAGCTGTGAAAAGTTCTTTGCCGATTTTAATCCCGCCAACTTCGCCGGATAATAACTGAGCAAGTTCTGTTGCTCGATTAATGTCTGGGGTGTCGATAGGGACAAAAATGCGTTCTTTGGGGGTCATGGTGCCGATCTCCTAGTCAGAGTTGTATCGGAGCCCATTCCTAACAGAGGTGATCGCATTGGTCACCCCTGTTTGTTGAGTTTAATTGTAAACGAGCGAATTAATTATTCAGCTTATCAGAATAGCTGGATTGCTGGTGCTTTTAAACATCCGCAGCAGGTTATCCATTAACCCGCTGATCGACGAGCTGTGCTGCTGCGAGATCCTCGAGGGCGTGACCCACTGATTTAAAATAGGTGATTTCTTCTTCACTGGATCGCCCGATATGTTGTCCACTGGTCAAGTCAAACAAGTCGGCCTTGATATCAGCAAGATCCAGTACGCCTGTGGACAAGGGGATAACAATATCACCGCCTTCTTTGGTCGCGCCGGGACGAGTGTCGACGAATACACTGGAGTACCGGATTGCGTCATCGTCTGCTTCGCGCATATCCGGACGGTAGGCCCCGACAAGATCGAGGTGTTGTCCCGGCTGTAGCCATGCGCCTTTCACAAGGGGTTGTTGGCTCAGGGTTGCGCAGGAAATTATATCGGCCGATATAACAGCGGCTTCCAAGTTTTCTGTGGCTTGCGCAGGGGTGCCGGAAGCGGTGATCTCTTGAGCCAGGGCAATGGCTTTATCCAGGTCACGGCCCCAGATTGTGACTTCCTTTATGGGGCGAACGGCTGAGTGCGCTTGAATAAGGCTGGGAGCGAGGACACCCGTACCAACCATTGTTAGTTTTTGACTGTTGGATCTTGCCAGGTAGGAGGCCGCGAGAGCTGATGCCGCAGCTGTGCGGCGTGCCGTAAGGGCTTTTGCCTCTATAAAGGCTTTGGGTGTCCCGGTTTCACCGTCGAACAAGATATAGATGCCCTGGATTGCGGGGAGGTTCTTCTCACCATTTTCCGGACTCACAGTGACAAGTTTTACACCAACAGCTTTTCCTGATTCCCATGCCGGCATTAAAAGCAGGGTGGACTCTCGACGGCCTCCTGGCTGTTCCATGTCGTGATGGTGTCGCATGGGCACTGTGATGTTGCTTTTAAAGGCTTCTCTCAAAGCATCGACAAGAGAAGGGTAATCTAAAGCTTGAGCCACTTGCTCTGCGGTAATGTTTTGCACGTGAGAATCCTAAGATGAAAACTAAATTTGGATATTGTATACAATAGTAATCTTCAAAAGATGGGCTTGGCAAAAGAATTAATTATTTTGTTAGAATTGGGTTAATTTGATCCGTGGAATAGAAGTAATGCTTGTTATCTTCATTTGCCTGGTTATGCAGAAGTAACGTTTTGCCCACGGGATTGGCTCTTTTCCCGTTCCTTTTGGTTCTCTCCCCGCTCCCAGGCGAGTTCTCGTTGCAGATCGAGAGCCTGCCATTCCGCTTGTCGAGCCTTTTTACGGGTCTTCCCACTTGAGAGCCAGGCAATGAGAGCGCCAATAAAAACGCCCACACCAATAGAAATCAGGATAATAAGATAGAGTGGGTAGTCTAACTGGATACCAAATGGCCATACTTCCAACGTCACGTCATGACGGTTATTAACTGCCAAAACGAGTATGGCCAGCGTTATTGGTGCTGTAAGTACCCAGCTAAAACGTTTCAATTACTCAAACCATCTTTAGTTAAATCGGTGTTATTCAGTATCTACGCCGTTATTTAGGCGTTCCCGGAGCTGTTTACCAGTCTTGAAGAACGGAATGTGTTTCGAATCAACTTCTACAGATTCGCCGGTACGAGGGTTTCTGCCAACTCGGGCATCACGGTGCTTGACGGAAAAAGCTCCAAAGCCACGGAGTTCAACCCGATTGCCCTCTGCCAGCGCATTGGAGATTTCATCAAAGATCGTCGTAACGATTCTTTCGACATCTCGGTGATAGAGGTGTGGGTTTTGCTCTGCGATATGCTGTATGAGCTCTGACTTGGTCATGCCTTACGTCTCCCTGTAGCTGTTTTCCGAGATAATGAAATACCCCTTCAGTTCTCTCGGTGTCCCCGGCTTGTATTTGTAACTTTTTAGGTTTTGTTGCCGTAATTTAAGTCCTGTTCCCCTAAAGGGTGCCAGAGCCCGAAAAATCCGTCAAGTCTAACCCATTAAGAATAAAGCATTTCCGTGTGAAAAGTCGAATATAAAACAAAAAAAGGCCCGGGGAATGAACCCCGGGCCTTCTTTATTAACCGAAAAGATCGGTTTATTTTTTGTCTTCAGCAGCTTTGGAAAGAGCTTCGCCGAGAATATCGCCGAGGCTAGCACCGGAGTCTGTTGAACCGTAATCAGCCATCGCCTGTTTCTCTTCAGCAGCTTCATGCTGTTTAACAGAAAGAGTGATTCTGCGGGATTTTGCATCGATGTTCGTGATACGAGCATCGATTTTTTCGCCCACAGCGAAACGATCAGTACGCTGTTCACTGCGCTCACGAGAAAGCTCAGTTTTACGGATTGTGCCAGTAGCACCATCAGCGATCTGAACTTCAAGAGCGTTATCTGTAACAGAAGTAATAGTACAAGTTACAACAACACCTTTTTTCAGACCTTCAACAGAACCAGCGAATGGATCTGCGCTAAGCTGTTTGATGCCGAGGCTAATGCGTTCTTTATCAACGTCAACGTCGAGAACTTTAACCTTAACCATGTCACCTTTAGTGTATTCTTTAACAGCTTCGTCACCGGAAAGTTCCCAGTTCAGATCTGAAAGGTGAACCATGCCGTCGATTTCGCCTGGAAGACCAACAAACAGACCGAATTCGGTGATGTTTTTGATTTCGCCATCAAGCTCGGATTCGGCAGGGTGGTTAGCCTGGAATGACTCCCAAGGGTTGGAAGAACACTGTTTCAGGCCAAGGCTGATACGACGTTTGGATTCGTCAACATCCAGAACCATAACGGCAACTTCCTGGCTCGTAGAAACGATTTTGCCAGGGTGGATGTTTTTCTTAGTCCAAGACATTTCAGAAACGTGAACCAGACCTTCAATACCAGCTTCGAGCTCAACAAAGGCACCGTAGTCAGTGATATTGGTAACGCGGCCTTCAAGCTTGGCACCAACTGGGTATTTAGCAGCAACGCCATCCCATGGATCGGTTTCAAGCTGTTTCATGCCGAGGCTGATACGCTGTGTTTCTGCGTTGAAGCGGATAACCTGAACGTCGACCTGCTGGCCAATAGTCAGTTTTTCGCTTGGGTGGTTGATACGCTTCCAAGAGATATCGGTAACGTGCAACAGACCGTCAACGCCGCCGAGATCAACGAAGGCACCGTAATCAGTGATGTTTTTAACAACACCCTGAAGAACCTGACCTTCAGTAAGGTTCTGGATCAACTCTGAACGCTGTTCTGCACGTGTCTCTTCGAGAACGGCACGACGTGAAACAACGATGTTGCCACGTGCGCGATCCATTTTCAGGATCTGGAACGGTTGAGCGTTGCCCATCAATGGGGAAACGTCACGTACTGGGCGGATGTCAACCTGGCTGCCTGGCAAGAATGCCACGGCGCCGGAAAGATCAACAGTGAAACCACCTTTAACACGACCAAAGATAACGCCGTTAACGCGCTCGTTGTCGCCAAAGGATTTTTCGAGCTGTGTCCAAGCTTCTTCGCGCTTAGCTTTATCACGGGAGATCATTACGTCCCCGTTTTTGCTTTCCATGCGCTCAAGATAAACTTCAACAGTATCCCCGATTTTCATTTCGGGAGCCTGACCAGCGTCAGCAAATTCTCTAAGTGGAACTCGGCCTTCAGATTTGAGGCCTACATCAATAAGGGCAACGTCGCCTTCGATGGCAACGATTGTACCTTTAAGTACGTTACCTTCAAGACGATCGGATTGACCAAGGGACTCGTCTAGAAGATCGGCAAAGCTTTCAACAGCTGCTTCAGCCATGGTTAATATTTCCTTTCAAAAGGTTCGCACTATTCAGGCCGGCCGGTTTTTCCGGCGGTCTACCCGGGACCATCCCAGGCTAGTCTTGTATACTGTCAGAAAAGTCCAAATACGTGATTAAGAATACTCGTATAAAAGCTTATACAGAAAGACGCTCATCAATGAGTTTCTTTGCTAGTATAAACGCCTTATCAGCATCCATATCACTGGTATCAAGAACTACCGCATCATCAGCCGCTCGAAGAGGAGCTGTGTCACGGTTACGATCTCGCTCATCACGTTCACGCAAGTCTTCCAGTACGCGGGCGTATATAGACTGATCGCCGCGTCCTAGCAACTCTTTATGCCTGCGCTCGGCACGAACTTCCGGAGTTGCCGAAATGAAGAGCTTTATTTTGGCTTCCGGGCAAACAACGGTTCCGATGTCCCGCCCATCCAAAATGGCCCCTAAGTGATTGTTTGGTGGAGCTTTTGCAAAATTACGCTGAAACTCGAGGAGTGATTTGCGCACTTCCTGATTGGCGGCAACAACGGATGCAGCCTGGCCTACTTTTTCGTCGCGGAGATCGTCTCGATCAATATCCCCGGCAGAAAAGCCATCGGCTATCTTTGCCGCAAGTACGGAGTCGTTAGGGTCACTACCCCGTGCTAAAACGAGAGAAGCGACCGCCCGATACAGGGATCCTGTGTCGAGATAAGCAAAGTTAAGCGCCTTGGCCAGACGTCGGGCAAGGGTGCCTTTTCCAGATGCGACAGGGCCATCAATAGCGATTACGGGCAACGTATATTCCTTTAGTACTAATTAGAGCAGGTTGATTAACCAACCTTGGCACCAAGGCCGTTCATCAACTTGGCAAAATCAGGGAAGCTGGTATCAATTGCTTCTGCATCAAGCACCTTTACGGGTTCTTGAGAAGCCATACCCATTACCAGGAAACTCATGGCAATACGGTGATCAAAATGGGTGGTGATGGTGCCGCCGCCTTGTGGCGCAGTACTTGAACCTTCAACGATGAGATAATCATCACCTTCTTCGCATGTTACGCCACAGGCCTTCAGGCCATTGGCAACAGCAGAAAGACGGTCACTTTCTTTAACGCGTAGTTCACCGAGCCCTTCCATGATCGTCTTTCCTTCCGCAAACGAAGCGGCAATGGCGAGGATGGGGTATTCATCAATCATCGACGGTGCGCGATCAGCGGGAACGGTAATGCCTTTAAGGTTACTTGCCCGAACAATAAGGTCTGCAACGGGTTCACCAGCTTCTTCACGCTCATTGGTAAGGGTTATATCTGCACCCATTTCTTTCAGGGTAATATAGATACCATTGCGATGCGGATTCATACCAATGCCGGGAAGCGTTAGTTCTGATCCTGGCTTGATAAGAGCTGCCACAGTTGGAAATGCAGCGGATGAAGGATCTGATGGTACGTACACATCTGCAGCCTTTAGCTCAGGTTGGCCGACAATTGTTGTTTCCCGGCCTTCATCCGTTTGGACGACTCTGACTTCGGCGCCGAAGTGACGCAGCATGAGTTCTGTGTGATCCCTGGTGTGTTCAGTCTCGATAACGGTGGTTTCGCCTGGTGTGTTGAGACCTGCCAAGAGGACACAGGATTTTACCTGGGCGGATGCCATTGGAAGTTTGTATCGAATTGGCAACGGTGTCTCTGCACCTTGAACCAAAAGAGGTAATCTCTGTTCCGAGCGGCAGTGAACCTGAGCGCCCATTTCAGTGATGGGGTTCGCTACACGTCCCATAGGACGCTTGCGCAAGGAAGCATCGCCAGTCAGAAATGTCGTAATGGGGTGACTTCCCAGAATACCCATCAAAAGGCGGGCGGATGTACCTGAATTTCCCATATCCAGCACGTCTTCTGGTTCACACAATCCGCCAATGCCGCGGCCTTCGACATGCCAAACACCGTTTTCATCGCGCTCTACTTTTGCCCCTAGTGCGCGCATGGCCTTTGCGGTTGCGAGAACATCTTCACCTTCGAGCATCCCAAACACACTGGTTTTTCCAATGGCGAGCGCACCAAACATAAGTGAGCGGTGAGAGATAGATTTATCACCGGGAACTTTCACGGTTCCTTTGAGTGCCTCACTTGGGGCGGAGGACAAAGATGTGTCACTGGTCATTTTAAAATCCGTATTCTTGTTTATTCAGATTCGCTCTGTTTATGTACAGAGAATTGAATCCGACGCGCAACACTTTCTAATGTCGCCGCTATATTCCTGTAAGGGATGGTTACGGTTTCTTTTACATAGGAAAAATTGCTTTTACCAGAGTTTGATACAGAGAATAAAAACTAGAAAGGTGAGCGCTTGCACAGATCAATCTGATTTTTTTTGCACAAATTTAAGGCTCTTCTCCGCTTTGTTGAGTAGAAAAAGATGCCGACCGCCAAGTAACCTGTTGATATGTATGGTTTCTGATAACTTTACATAGAGCAGGTATATGACAATCAACATCTCGCAGCATATTTTAGGCCTCAAAGGGCAACGTGTAAATGAAATTAAACTGGATGACGGCGGTGTTAAGATTGTCATTCACTGCAGCCGAGACGCGCGTAGGAGGGCTATAGACCCTGCTACAGGCCAGAAGGGAAGCATCAACCAGCATGTCCGCCGACAAGTAAACGACATCCCCCTTTTTGGGTATCCTTGTGTGGTCGAGATTGAGCTGGCGCAGGTTTATATTAACAAGGGCGAACGCCGCATTGAGGGGTGTGATTTTGTTGATAAAGGGTGCCGTTTCACTCACCGATTTTGCCGACTGATCAGTGGATTATGTCGGCATATGTCTATTCAAGCGGTTTCCAGACATTTGGATATACGATGGGAAACGGTCAAGAATATCGACAGGGCATACCTTATTGAAACTCTCCCTACGCTTGATCCTGCAGAGCTAACTGGCTTGGAATATATTGGTGTAGATGAAGTTGCCCGGGCGAAAGGTCATGACTACATGACGGTGGTCTACGATATGGTTGGCGGTCATCTGATCTGGGTTGAAGCAGGCCGAACTGCCGAGGTTTTTTCAAGGTTTTTGAAACAACTGCAACCAGATACAGCCTGCAAAATAAAGGCCGTAGCGATGGATATGGGGCCTGCCTACCAAAAGGCTGTCAGAGAGTCCTTGCCGTTGGCCGACATAGTATTTGACCGTTTCCACGTCATGAAAAACTACAGCAAAGCTATCCATAATCAGCGTCGACTTGAGTTCAGAAAGGCCGATCCAAGTGGTAAAGAGTTGATGAAAGGGACACATTATCTGTTGCTCAAAAATGCGGATAAGTTGAGTGAAAAACAAAGTGACAAGCTGCAAAGGTTGCTGGAGAGCAATAGCAACCTGAATGCACTTTACGTCTTGAAAGAACAGCTTCAGCTGCTGTGGAGTGCCGCTTCATTTGAGGCGATGGCGGAGCAACTGGAACGTTGGTGCCTGATAGCAGATCAGTCACAGATGCTCTATCTAAAAAAGTTCGCGAAATCCCTACGGAAACATTGTGTGGGCATCTGCAACTACGCCAAACACAAGCTCACAAGCGCCAGGATAGAGGCTGGTAATGTCAGTATAGGAATGATCCGTAAGCGAGCCAGAGGCATCAAGGATACCGAATACTTCAAACTCAAAATTAGACAATCATCCATTCCAGATAATCAATCTATGCTCTATTTGAAATCCTAAATCTACTCAACAAAGCGGAGAAGTGCCAAATTTAAATTGTCATTCACCCTTTATTGACAGTCTGGAGCGATCATGGCATTTGCAGTTTTTTTCGTGATAGTATTCGAAACCATAATTGTATTTGATACAATTTCTGACTGGAGGAGCTGGCTGTGACTAAGCCGGAATGGGGTAGTAAACATACCTGTCAAAGCTGTAAGGCAAAGTATTATGATTTCCTGAAGTCACCTATTACCTGTCCAAAATGTGGCACGGTGTTTGATGCAGGTGCCGGCAAGGACGGTAAGAAAGTAGCCTCGGAATCTAACGTAGTTGAAATGAAAGCTACAGAAATAGATGACGCAGATGATCTTGATAATGTAGCCGAATTTCCGGATGAGGAAGAGTTGGTGCATATCGATGATGCGGACGATGTTGATAATGAAGACGACGAAGATCTTCAGACTGTCAACGCTGGCGCCGGTGGGATGCGCGACGAATAATTACCTTGCTCTAAGCTAAGATAATTTTTTCCTTTGGCGAGTAGATTTTTCTCTTGCCAAGATGGAAAAGACGACATACTTTCCGCCGCATCCGCTATTTTGCGGCGGAATATTGGGGCCATAGCTCAGCTGGGAGAGCGCTTCGCTGGCAGCGAAGAGGTCAGGAGTTCGATCCTCCTTGGCTCCACCATCAAAACCCACTGCCTAAAGCAGTGGGTTTTGTCTTTTCAGGACAAAATTTAAATAAGTGAATCAACTTTCCTCTGGAATGTTTGTGGATGTTTTGTGGTGCTGTTGGCTATTTTATCGCGTAGCATAGCCCCCAAGTGAACGCGATCTGGAGCAAAAATTTGCGATACCTAAGCTTCCCAATTTATATGTTAGCTGCAATTGCCGAAATTGGGGGCTGCTTTGCATTCTGGGCCTGGTTGCGGTTGGACAAGAGCCCCTATTGGCTCGTTCCGGGGATGGCCAGTCTCGCCCTTTTTGCTTTTCTGCTGACAAAAATTGATAGTGATTTCGCCGGACGGGCCTACGCAGCCTATGGCGGGGTTTATATCATGTCGTCTCTCGGTTGGATGTGGCTGGTTGAAGGCAATAAGCCTGACCGATGGGACATGATCGGTACTGCGATCTGTATCGTTGGTGCAATCATAATCCTCTTTGGCCCCAGATCGAATTAATAGGGATTTCGAACTAAAAAACAAGTTTGGGCTTAATTTCAAGCTACGCTGATAAGGCGTTCATTGGATTCATTAACAGTTGTCCGCCATTTACCGCCTCGTGCTGGCGTCACACCTTCAAGCGTTATAATGGTTGAAAGCAGATGTTCTATGAATACTTCGGCTCTTCTCGTGAGTGACTGGCGTGACGGATAGAGCAAATAAATTGGTTTTGATGGTACAGTATAACTTGGCAGAACTTGCTCTAGCTCTCCCTTTTTTAGCTGCTCTTTGACCAAAAGGTAGGGAAATTTTGTATAGCCAATTCCTCTTGCCAAGGCATTGAGAATAACGTCCGGATTGTCGAAAGTATAAGTAGCCTGAATGGCCGTAGTGCTCTCTTGGCCATCTTTAATCAAAACCTGTTCAGGTTTCTTTTTATCATCCCGGTATTGGATCATAGGGAGGCTCGAGAGATCTTCGGGAACTCTTGGGCGACCTTGTTTCTCTAAAAACTCGGGTGAAGCTATGAGAACAAGCTCTAGATCCCCAATTTTTCGGGCAAGCGCATCTGATTTCCCCAAAGACCCAACGCGCACCGCGAGATCAATACGGTCTTTGACCAGATCGGCGAGAAGATCACTAAGTTTGAGGGATATATCGAGCTCTGGATATCTGCTTTGCATATCAAAAACAATCGGCGCGATTAGGCTTTGCCCAATAGCGAGAGGAGCGGTTATGCGAAGCGATCCAGACAAACTGTGATCAAGATTATTCAAATCTTCTTCGAGAGAGTTCACTTGATCGAGTATTTTCTGAGCTCCTTGATAGACTAGGAGTCCTGCTTCTGTCGCCCGTACGCCTCTCGACGTTCGAAAGAGGAGTTCCTTGCGCAGGATGCTTTCCAAAAGTGTAATCTGTTGGCTCACGGCGGGCTGACTTATGCCAAGCTCTTTTGCAGCACCAGAAAGGGATCCCCGATCAATTGCGGTTATGAAAGATTGAAAGAGCTGAAGTCGATCCATCGAGATGCCCGGACATTAAAATCATGGTATAAGCATTGGTTATATCGAATATAGGCAAGAGCCCTCTGCCTTTCCAGCTTTTTATCCCGATATTGAGAGAACGCTTAAGGCATATGGTGATTTTTACATATCGGGATAAAAGACATGACACTTTCTAGACGGGAATTATTGCGCGGATCTCTTCTCACTGGGGGAGCGGGCGTTGTGGCTTCTTTGGCGGGGCTTCCATTTTCAGGGGCAGGTATGGCTGCAGCTCCCAAAGCACAGATACAAACTCCTGGAGCTTATCGTTTTTCAGTAGGGAACTTTGAAGTCACCGCTTTGCTGGATGGTTATATTGATGCAGATCCTACTTTGATACCCAGTTATGATGGGCAAGCAGCTACAAAGCTTTATCAGGATCAATTTCGCCCGCCGTTAGCCGATAAGATCAGAATTCCGATCAACTCATTTGTTATCAATACGGGTGAGAAGGTTGTTCTGATTGATTCTGGGACGGCAGATAATATGGGGCCAACACTGGGGCAATTCACAGATAACCTAAAGGCGGCAGGTGTTGACCCGGAATCAGTGGATGCGATCCTGCTTACCCATATGCATGTGGATCACATATCAGGAATAACCTCTAAAGAGGGAAAAGACCTGTTCCCGAATGCAGAGTTGATCGTTCACAAGGCGGATTGGGATTTTTGGCACGACGATGGCTTTATGTCTCAAGCCGATGATTTTATGAAGAGCAATTTTGTCAATGCGCGGGCAATGTCGGCCCCCTATGGCAAACGCCTCACCCTGGTCGAAGAAGATCAAGAAATCCTGCCGGGCATCGAAGCCGTTTGGATGCCGGGGCACACCCCTGGTCATACTGGCTTTATCTTGAGATCAGAGGGGCAGGAACTTATGATTTGGGGAGATGTAGTACACTTTACCGCTTTGCAGTTTGCGCATCCTGAATGGAGTATTGTGTTCGATTCAGATATGGCCTTGGCGGAAAAAACCCGTCGACGGATGTTGGATCGGGTCAGTGCAGACAAACTGGCAGTACTCGGAAGCCATCTGGATTTCCCGGGCCTTGGACACGTCGGACGCGACGGGGATCGTTACAGTTATCACCAGTCCAGTTGGCAGTATACGCTCTAGGTTTTTTTATGAGCTGCAAGGAGTACGTCTTGCAGCTCATTTTTGAGGAAACCTAACCTTAGATAAAGTTAGAGAGATCCGTTTAAAGCGAGGGTGCTGATGTCATCCAATAGGCTTTTCAAATGAACACGTAAGCCTGCAGCTTTTTCTGCGTCATAGGAGAACGGCAGCTCTTCTGTTTTGAGATAGACAGATTGGGTAAGCTCCATTTGAATGGCATGGATACCCGTTTGCGGTTGGCCATAATGTCGTGTCGTCCAGCCGCCTTTGAAGCGACCATTTAAGACCGTGCTATACCCATCGGCCGCAACACATACATCTTCGACAGCTTTTTCAATACTGGCAGCACACGTCTCCCCATTGTTGGTGCCGATGCTGAAATCGGGGAGCTTTCCTTCAAATAGGAAGGAAATGTGTGAGCGGATCGAATGGCAGTCATAGAGAATTGCAACACCATGAATTTTCCGAACCCGTTCTAATTCAGCTTTGAGGGCGGCGTGATAGGGTGCATGGAAAGCCAGGCGCCTCTGTTCTATTTCTGCTTCATCCGGCTCTTGGCCTTCACGGTAAATCGGAACATTGTCAAAATCGATAAGCGGACAGAGGCCTGTTGTGTTCTGGCCGGGGTATAAACTTACCCCCGACGGATCGCGGTTGGCGTCGATGGCATAGCGATGAAAGTTCGCTCTTACAATTGTAGCGTCGGGAAGCAGGCCTTCGTATAGCTGGTCTATATGCCAGTCGGTATCTGCGAGTTTCTGACCATTCTCATTAAGTTTTTCAAATATAGCAGCGGGCAGCCAGGTTCCTGTGTGCGTCATACCCAGAACAATAGGGCTGTTGCCAGGGGTGATTGTGACTGGTGATGCGTTTGAATTTGAGTTGGGCATGGCAGAATCGCTCTTTCATGGCTTGATTAGATCTGACTTTATTGTATTATGTCTGCACATAATATTTTGTCAAGCTATGGCTAGGAGAACAAAAGTGAGACATTTGTGGGCTGAACAGGCGCTGACGAGCACGGGTTGGCAAAAGGATGTACTTGTTACTATCGGTGATGATGGTCTGATTACAGGTGTTGAAGCAGGCAGTGCTGCACAGGGTGAAAAGCTTGGCGTATTGTTGCCGTCTCCGACGAACCTGCATAGCCATGCTTTCCAACGTGCCATGGCTGGGATGACAGAGACCCGGGGTGAAGACCCGCGCGATAGTTTCTGGACCTGGCGCAAATTGATGTACCGTTTCCTTGACCACCTCACACCTGATGACATCGAAGCCATAGCAGCATTTATGCAGATGGAAATGCTCGAGGCTGGGTATTCGGCCGTTTGTGAGTTCCATTATCTGCATCATCAACCCGGTGGAGCCAGCTATGATGACATTGCCGAGCTATCCAACCGTATTATTGCAGCCGCAAATGAAACCGGTATTGGCCTGACATTACTTCCGGTTCTTTACGAGCACGGTGGCTGTGACGGTAGAACACTCGGCCCGGGTCAAATTCGCTTTGGAAATACGCCTGATCGTTTTCAGAAACTGTTCGAAGCCGCAGATAAAGCGCTTAAAATCTTACCGGGGGATACAAGGCTTGGCGTCGCACCGCATTCTTTGCGTGCCGTCAGCCAGGAAGGCATGGTCTTCGCCACCAAACTTGCACCTGATGCTCCAATCCATTTGCACATTGCTGAACAGACAGCAGAGATCGAAGAGATCAAAGCTGCCTGGGGCAAACGCCCAATGGAATGGTTGCTTGAAAATCACACCGTTGATAGCCGCTGGTGCCTTATCCACTGTACCCATATGGAACCTCATGAAACCGAAGGCCTTGCTAAATCCGGTGCCGTTGCGGGCCTTTGCCCGATTACCGAATCAAGCCTCGGCGATGGTATCTTTGACGGTGTGCGCTATCTCAATGCAGGCGGGAAATTTGGTGTCGGTTCTGATTCAAACATCCGCATTACCCTTTCTGAAGAACTCCGTACCTTGGAATATTCTCAACGCTTGAGAGATCGCAGCCGTGCTGTTTTGGCAACCCGCGAAAAATCAACCGGGCGTGTCCTTATGGATGGTGTCGTTCAGGGCGGGGCACAAGCTGGGCAACGTAATGCCGGTGCCATTGAAGTCGGTAAAATGGCGGACCTCTTTGCTCTGGATTCCAACGCTGTCGACCTCTTGGGTAAAGAAGGCGATGCCGTATTGGATAGCTATATCTTTACCGGGGACGACAAAATGGTCACAGATGTCTGGTCTGCTGGCCGCCATCTGGTAAAAGGTGGTAAACACGCCAAGCACGAGGCGATCGTTTCCCGCTATAAAAAGACCATGATGTCGCTGAAGGACAGAGTTTGAAGGTAACAGCAGAGATCAATAGCTGGCAGTCAGTCAAAGCCGAAGTGATGCGACGCATTGTCGAGCGTATCTGGCTGCCAGGTGATCTCGTTCCCAACGAAGTCGATCTTGCGGAAGAATTTGGAGTTGCCCGGGCTACGGTAAATCGTGCCATGCGAGATCTCGCTGATGCAGGATTGTTGGAACGTCGCCGTAAGGCAGGGACCCGGGTGGCTCTTAATCCCACCCGAAAAGCCACCCTTGAAATACCGATCACCCGGCTTGAAGTCGAGCAACGCGGAGCGATCTGGCGGCATGCTGTTTTAGAACGCGAAGAGACCATTCCGCCAGTTGTGGTCGCCAGTAGACTTGGTCTGGCTGCTGATACGCCAATGTTACATGTCCGAAGCTTACATTACGCCAACAATCATCCCTTTTTGTACGAAGATCGTTGGGTCAATATCTCAGCCGTAAACGGTATTTGTGATGTCAGCTTTCAAAGCATTGATGCCAACGAATGGCTGGTGCAGAACGCGACCTTCACCCGCGGGGATATTTCCTTTTCAGCAGCCAACGCAACCAAGCAAGAAGCCGAGCTGTTAGAAACCACTGAAGGCGCCGCAATCTTCGTCATCGACCGCACCACCTGGAACGGTGAAATCCCGGTCACAATCGTGCGCTTAGCCTATGCGCCTGGTTATCGGATGCATACGGAACTTTAAGATTTAAAGCCACCAATTAAATAACCGATTCATTCTATCTCTATTTTCTTCCCACGATACAGGGTCTGGAACAAAAGCGTGGAGCATTCGCTCTGGTGATGTGGTCATATATGGACGCATGTTGTGGCCATTGTCGTAATTGTTTCCAACCAGAGGAAGGGACGATCGCCTGGCGGGACCATATGAAATGTAACTTGCTTGATCGGCCAGTTGAGAGGTGCTGGAGGAATAACGAACAAACTCCTTAGCGAGTTGAAGGTTCGGAGTGCCTTTAGGGATTGCCCATCCATCTACACCCAACGCTTGCCAGTCCCACATGAGAGAAATGTTTAAATTGTGCTTGAATTCGGCTTCGTAGCTTCTTCCATTATAAATAGAAGATATCGCAACATGATTGCCTTCAAGAAATTGTATAGGTTGAACGCCTGCTTCCCACCAGATAATGTTGTCTTTGATTGTATCAAGCTTGTTAAATGCTCGCTCTACCCCCTCGCCTGTAGAGAGGAGATCATAAACTTGATCCATCGGAACTCCATCGGCGAGTAAAGCCCATTCCATATTGTTGTATGGAGTTTTTTCTAATCCTCGTTTCCCAGGAAATTTTTTTAAATTGAATATGTCAGTAATACTTGCGGGCTGATTGTTACCCCATTGGTTTGTAGGGTAAGCAAAATGAACAGAGTAACTTATAAGAGGAGCAAAACAATTTTTACTCTTAACATCTGGAAATAGAATTTTATAAAAATCCTGATTTGCAGGAGTTCCGTCTGGAGCAGGGGCAATGTCTTTGTTTATATTAATTTCTTCTAAAAGGCCTTCATCACAGGCAATCTTGGCAGTGTTGTGGAGCATGTCGACAACATCCCATTTGATATTTTTTTGGCGAACCTGTTTCCGAATAGACTTCAGAGCATTTCGACTATCCTGAGTTATCTGAATATTGAGGCCAGGTTTTATTTCTTTGAAAGGCTCAACATAGGCTTTCTGCTGGCTTAGGCCATATGTTCCGCCCCATGAAACAACGACAAGCTCATTTGGATCTCTTTCAGTCGTAACGCATCCACTTACTGCCAGAATAGAAACACTTACTAATGCGACAGCTAGTTTGTTCTGAGCCTTGTTCATGTTCTGCCTCGATACCCATTATAATTTTATCATTTCAAACATAGGCTTTAAGGCCTGTTAAATCACAAGTATAGGCTTTATTTCCTGAAAAATATATTTTTCATAAGAGCTAAGTATTTTAATTGTCTGAAGTAAATAGGTTTCAGACATTCTTAATTTCAGGAATAAGTTCCTCGCTGAGCAGTTCTTCGATAAAGAAACTAAGTAGTTGGGCGCGGCCGGTGACGTCGGCTTTGTTGTAGATCGCGTTACACTGGGCTTTAACGGTACCTTCGCGGGTGTTGCGCATTTGCGCAATGTCGGAAAAAGACATGCCTTTGATGAGGAAGAGAGCAACGTCACGTTCAGCGGGGGTGAGTTTCCAGGTGTCGAAGTACTGATCCAACATGGTGACAAAGGCGCCTGAAGCAATTTTGATCTGGTCTTCCATACGACGCTGGCGTTGCAGCATGCGTCTGATCTGGGTGATGGTGAACACAATGCTCAAGGCCATGGCAACAACAACCATCGCTTCAAGAATGTCATGATTGAAGCCCGCGAGTATTTCATCTGCGAAGATGAAATCGCCCAGGGCGTCTGCGAGGAAAAATAACGTGCAGACAATTTGAATAACCAGCAGCCCCCACAGCATCGTGCTCTTGTTTTGCATCGGGCTTGAAGTGTCTCGAGGGGTGCTGGTCATCGGTTTTCTCGTTTAAGTGACGTGATTTAATTGAGAGGCATATTCTTTTTGCCTGTAATCATGGCTTTTACCAAGTTGATTTTTGAACGTTTGGTCTCAAAGGCAACGCCGAGAAGGTGTAATGCGACCGAAATCAGAACATAGTTTGCCAGAAATTCGTGAACATCTTCCATCCATTTCATACCCCAAAACATATCCGTTTCAGCGAGAATACCTGTGGTACATAGCAGTGCCAGTGAGCCCAGAAGGTTAAATACCATCAAAGCGCCGAGTGGGTTGTGACCGAGGTGGTCGTCCTTTTCGCCAAAGAACATCGCGCTGATGTGCTCTTTAACCCCAGCTACCGTCGGCATGAAGTTCTTAAAGCGTGCGTGATATCCCCCAATGAAACCCCAGATAACACGTAAACCCAACAGGGCAAGCAGGCCATAACCGAGATAGCTGTGAAGGGCACTGCCGTCCTCTGTGACAAAATAATTGAGCAGGAAGACAAGGGCGGTACTGGCGTGAAATAGGCGGACAAATAAGTCCCATACTTTGACATCTTGCATGGGGTTTCTCCTTAAGGGGGATGGAAAAGATGGGTGGCATCGCAGCCACCCTTTTTGTCGCATCGCACTTTAACTTTTCACTTCGTCGCTACATCGCTTGTGTAGGGGGTCTACACGATGCTCTTTGCTTCTTGTGAAAAAAAATAAATTGAGATGCGACATGAGTTAATCAAAATTCGATTAGTCGTCTTCTTCGACTTTCACGATCTTGCCAGTGTTGGGGTCGACATAGATCTCAAATCGCACGCCGTCTTTCATCGCGTAGGCTTCCAGAAGGTCGTCTTCAACTTCTATGTCGCGAACTTCATAACCCTGCTCTTGCAATAGGGATGTGATTTCGGTTTCTGATTTACCGGCGTAGGTTCCATCAAGGTTGCTCGCAAAGGCAACGCCAGCGAGTGTGAAGATGCCGATAGAAGAAAGTACGATTGTTTGTTTTAGAGCTTTCATGTGTTCATCCATTCTTTTGGTTGTTTCGGGTTGATCGATGAAACAAACTTGGAGAGGAACAGATGATTAATCTATTGAACTTTGGCTTATAAACCGGGGTTTATACCTAAAGTTTATAGCCTGATCACGCAGGGTTTATGGTGGGTTTATGGCTGGGTTATAAGGGTTTACGTACAACAGAGCCCTGTCATCCGGTATGAATCACAGGGCTCTGTTATTTGTCTTGTTTTACTTTGTTAGGTACAGAAAAATTTCTGATTGCCGTATTAGAGGACGGCATCCATCGCTTTGAGCAGCTTCTCGATGTCGTCCGGGCTGGTGTAGTGCACAAAAGATACCCGAAGAGCACCTGCCTCAGGGTCAAGATTCAAACCCTGGAACAAACGGTAGGAATAAAAATGTCCGCCTGCGGCCATGATACCGTGCTTGGATAGATCGGCAGCAACCGAGCGTCCGTCCCGGTTCGTGATCATTGAAATCGTCGGGGCTCTTTCTTCAGGATTTTCCGGGCCGAGCAACCTGACATCATTACGGCTTCGAATGTATTCCAACAACGGTGCCATCAAAGCCTGTTCCTGAGCTTGGAAGAGGTCGTGAATATCGTGACCACGTTTGCTGGTATCAGCCTGTGCACCGAAATGATGCGCGTGCACGGCATCGAAATATTCAGTAATGCCGCTGGAAGCTGCTACCTGAGCATGATCGGGCCCGGCTGGAACCAATCTTTTATGGGCGAGATCCTTATTGAAAAAATGTCCCTGATAACCCAACGCGTCACGGGTGTCTTTGCGGATAACCATCAGACCCTGATGGGGGCCATAGGTTTTGTAGAGAGAAAACAGATAAATATCTGCGCCAAGTGCATCAACGTTAGGAAATCCATGACCCGCATAGGAAACGCCATCGACAACCACTCTGGCGCCAACAGCATGAGCCTTGGCAGATATTTCTGCCACCGGGTTCACATGGGCGATGATGTTAGAGCAATGGGGAAAGGTCACCAGCTGAGTTTTGTCATTGAGAAGGTTGTCGAGTTCAGCAAGGTCGAGATAACCCGTTTCAGGATCAACGGCCCACTCGCGAACAATAATTCCGTCCTCTGCCAGTCGCCGCCAGGCACCGGAATTGGCCTCATGATCCTGATTGGTGACAATGATCTCATCACCCGCTTGCATGATAGAGCGAAAAGCCTGAGCAAGAACATAGGTGTTTTGGCTGGTGGATGGGCCAAGATCGATCTCGTCCTCGCCAACATTCAGATAGGCCGCAAGGTTAACCATAGCATCGTCCATCTCCTGACCGGCCTGTTCAGAAGCAGGGAAAGGGTGGTAGGGCTGTAGCTTGGTTTTGCGATAATAGTTGCTTAGACGATCAATGACCTGATTACAGGCGTAGGACCCCCCAGCATTTTCAAAAAAGGACCAACCTTTGAGAGAGGGTTCCTCAAAAGCAGAAAATTGAGAACGCACGAAGTCGAGATCAAGTGTTGTCATACTGTTGTCTTACCTATTTGTAGCTTCCGTGCCATTTTATAGTTCTGATTTGATTGGCAAGGATTGAACGGGAGAGAAGAGCCGGGTTGTAAAGCTATTTAGTGTTAAATATCTAACGGCCTTTAGGGGGAGGAGGTCAAGGGTTGTATTTTGGTGCAACCAATTTTTAAGGAATTGCCCCGTACTCTTTTCGACCAAGGCTGGTAAACAAGCCGAAAACACATCTGAGGTCGAATGAATGGGGAAGATGAAGCATAAAAAAGCGGTGGAAAGTGACCATCATACAAGCCCGCTTTATTTGCCAAATCAAGCGGTTGCTTATTTAGATGCAGCTCACAATCTAATAGCCTGTGATAATGATTTTCAAACTTTACTCGGTTTGACGAATGATTTGGTAAAGCCAAGGACATCGCTGTCTCAGATTCTGTTGTTTTGTGTCAGAGAAGATCAGCAAGGAAAAATTGACGAGATTGACGAGCACATATTGGATGAATGGCTCTATTTTCTTGGCCTTGATCAGCCTGTTGTTTTTCAAAGATCAAATCAAATACTACTTCAGCTGAGAACATCTCCGATGACAAATGGGGGGCTGTCGCTCATAGCAAGTGATGCCTCTTCTTGTTTAACAGGGGGGCTGACGGCAATTGCAGGACAGTTACAAACTGTCGTCGAAAGCATTACCCAAGGCATTACCCTGTTCGATCGCAATTGTAATCTGGTTCTCTGTAATGACCGTTTCCTGGAACTTATGGATTTTCCACAAGAATTGGGTAAACCCGGAACGCCACTCTCTGCTCTGTTTAAACATAATGCGGAAAAAGGGGAGTATGGTCCGGGAAATGTTGATGAACAGGTCAGCCAAAGAATGGCCCTGTCCTATAAATTTGAGGCCCATTATCTAGAGCGAACCCGGAAGAATGGAAACGTTGTGGCCGTTAATGGCAACCCGGTGCAAGATGGATTTGTCACCACCTATACAGATATTACTGCGCGAAAAAAAGCAGCCGAAACCCTTGAAGAAGCAAATAAGAATCTCGAAAGGCGGGTTGGTTTACGTACCGTAGAATTACAGGCGGAATTACTTCACAGGATAAAAACGGAAGAACGTCTAAACGATGCCATCGAGAAGGAGCAAGTTGCCGGCCGGGCTAAAACGGATTTTCTTGCCAATATGAGCCATGAATTACGTACACCGCTAAACTGTATTATTGGCTTTTCAGAACTGTTGAGAAATGAGGCCTTCGGGCCTCTTGGGCAAGAGCGTTATCGCGATTATTCCGTTGATATAAATGAAGCAGGTGTTCATTTACTCGAAGTTCTCAATGATGTCCTGGATGTATCAAAGTTGGAAACCGGAGAGATAGATCTAAGAGAATGTGAGATTGATCTGATTGATCTCATGAATTCAAGTTACAAAATGATTGTCTATCGGGCTGAGAGGCAAAAGATATCTTTCGACTTGGACTTACCGGAAAATTTACCCTACCTCTATGGTGATCCTCGCCGGATTAAACAGATACTGGTGAACGTCCTTTCGAATGCGGTGAAATTCTCAACTGAAGGCGGAGAGGTCTCCGTATCCATATTTATATCTGATGATGGCGATATGTGCTTCGATGTTATTGACCGGGGTATTGGCATAAGCCCCGAAGATCTCGCTCTGGTTATGGAACCATTCCATCAGGCCGGAGATGCACTAACACGAAGCCATGATGGAACCGGGCTTGGGCTTCACATTGTAAATTCTCTGGTCGAACTTCACGGTGGAAGTACCGAGATAGAGAGCAAGCTCGATGAGGGCACAACCGTACATCTACGGTTTCCCAAAACACGGGTAATCAACAAGAAGGCATTTCTTGATAAGTCAGGGAATAACACTGCCCCAGAAAGGACCAGAAAAACAGGGAAAGCAGGAACCAAACCTAATGGTCAGCCCCTGCATTAAATTAAGTTCTAGTCTTTTAAAACCACTGTCGATTGGCGGGCTCTGTTAACACTGAGCTGTGTTACATCTGGTCGGGAGTAGTGGCCAGCGGGGTCAAAGTTTTGCCGTTCGCGTCGAACTAGTTTGTGGTCGATGGTCGCTACCGCAAGACGTTCTTCGCCGATTATGGGTTCAATCACCCACTTACCGTCAGGCCCCATCAGGCAAGATCCTCCATTGGCAAGAAAGCCCGAGGTTTCCCCTGCTCTGATCAAATCTGCGTGCGGAATGTCATTGGGAATATCCTCTATGCGCATTAAACCGCAAACGAACATGGTATAAGAGCGGGATTCCTTGGCGATAAAACCCGGGAGGTCATGTGTGTTGTGATCACCTCCGGGCCAGCAGGAAAAGTGCAGATCTTCGCCTTGAGCATAGAGCGAAGCCCGCGCCAATGGCATCCAGTTTTCCCAGCAATTCAGACCGCCGACGGTAAATTCACCAATTGGGTGGGTACGAAGGCCGTGGCCATCGCCGGGTGCCCAGGCGAGGCGTTCTTCATAGGTTGGCATCAGCTTGCGGTGGACAGAGCCGATTTCACCCTGCTTGTCGATATACACCAGTGTGCAATAAAGACTGTGCCCCGCGCGATCGGGCGGCCGCTCCATAATGCCGACATAAACCGCAATTGAACGCGCCTTTGCCAACTCACAGATACCTTTGAGATCACCACGTTCGATGCAGACACCTTCGTCGAGATATTTGGCGTGGATTTCTTTTTGAATGTCGTTGTTAAAGCGGGCACCATCGGTGCGATCAAGCCAGAAGGGATAACCCGGAGCCAGAGCCTCACCAAAGCCAACGAGATCACAGCCTTGATCTGCGGCCTGATTTATATAGTCGGCGATCTTGGCAAGTGTCGCCTCACGGTTGAGCCACACAGGGGTGATTTGGGCCAACCCAACGGTCAGGAGATCTTTGTTAGTGCTCATGTCTTGCTCCGGTATTTATCTGGATAAGATGGATTTACCGGGAGTTAAACATGGGAGTTTAGAGGGGGCAAAGCCAGATAGCCGATGGCGAGGCCTTTACCGCAAGAATGTGAAAAAGCAGCAGGTTCCCCTACTGCTTTTTCTCTTTGTCACCAATTATCTACTCACCGGGAGCAGGGATAGCTGAGCTGGGTTGAGGTTTTTCATAACGTCTTAGATTGTGTTCAAACTCATGAATACGACGATATATAGGCACTTCTCCGCTTTGTTGAGTAGATTTAGGATTTCAAATAGAGCATAGATTGATTATCTGGAATGGATGATTGTCTAATTTTGAGTTTGAAGTATTCGGTATCCTTGATGCCTCTGGCTCGCTTACGGATCATTCCTATGGCACTTCTCCGCTTTGTTGAGTAGATTTAGGATTTCAAATAGAGCATAGATTGATTATCTGGAATGGATGATTGTCTAATTTTGAGTTTGAAGTATTCGGTATCCTTGATGCCTCTGGCTCGCTTACGGATCATTCCTATACTGACATTACCAGCCTCTATCCTGGCGCTTGTGAGCTTGTGTTTGGCGTAGTTGCAGATGCCCACACAATGTTTCCGTAGGGATTTCGCGAACTTTTTTAGATAGAGCATCTGTGACTGATCTGCTATCAGGCACCAACGTTCCAGTTGCTCCGCCATCGCCTCAAATGAAGCGGCACTCCACAGCAGCTGAAGCTGTTCTTTCAAGACGTAAAGTGCATTCAGGTTGCTATTGCTCTCCAGCAACCTTTGCAGCTTGTCACTTTGTTTTTCACTCAACTTATCCGCATTTTTGAGCAACAGATAATGTGTCCCTTTCATCAACTCTTTACCACTTGGATCGGCCTTTCTGAACTCAAGTCGACGCTGATTATGGATAGCTTTGCTGTAGTTTTTCATGACGTGGAAACGGTCAAATACTATGTCGGCCAACGGCAAGGACTCTCTGACAGCCTTTTGGTAGGCAGGCCCCATATCCATCGCTACGGCCTTTATTTTGCAGGCTGTATCTGGTTGCAGTTGTTTCAAAAACCTTGAAAAAACCTCGGCAGTTCGGCCTGCTTCAACCCAGATCAGATGACCGCCAACCATATCGTAGACCACCGTCATGTAGTCATGACCTTTCGCCCGGGCAACTTCATCTACACCAATATATTCCAAGCCAGTTAGCTCTGCAGGATCAAGCGTAGGGAGAGTTTCAATAAGGTATGCCCTGTCGATATTCTTGACCGTTTCCCATCGTATATCCAAATGTCTGGAAACCGCTTGAATAGACATATGCCGACATAATCCACTGATCAGTCGGCAAAATCGGTGAGTGAAACGGCACCCTTTATCAACAAAATCACACCCCTCAATGCGGCGTTCGCCCTTGTTAATATAAACCTGCGCCAGCTCAATCTCGACCACACAAGGATACCCAAAAAGGGGGATGTCGTTTACTTGTCGGCGGACATGCTGGTTGATGCTTCCCTTCTGGCCTGTAGCAGGGTCTATAGCCCTCCTACGCGCGTCTCGGCTGCAGTGAATGACAATCTTAACACCGCCGTCATCCAGTTTAATTTCATTTACACGTTGCCCTTTGAGGCCTAAAATATGCTGCGAGATGTTGATTGTCATATACCTGCTCTATGTAAAGTTATCAGAAACCATACATATCAACAGGTTACTTGGCGGTCGGCATCTTTTTCTACTCAACAAAGCGGAGAAGAGCCATTCCTATACTGACATTACCAGCCTCTATCCTGGCGCTTGTGAGCTTGTGTTTGGCGTAGTTGCAGATGCCCACACAATGTTTCCGTAGGGATTTCGCGAACTTTTTTAGATAGAGCATCTGTGACTGATCTGCTATCAGGCACCAACGTTCCAGTTGCTCCGCCATCGCCTCAAATGAAGCGGCACTCCACAGCAGATGAAGCTGTTCTTTCAAGACGTAAAGTGCATTCAGGTTGCTATTGCTCTCCAGCAACCTTTGCAGCTTGTCACTTTGTTTTTCACTCAACTTATCCGCATTTTTGAGCAACAGATAATGTGTCCCTTTCATCAACTCTTTACCACTTGGATCGGCCTTTCTGAACTCAAGTCGACGCTGATTATGGATAGCTTTGCTGTAGTTTTTCATGACGTGGAAACGGTCAAATACTATGTCGGCCAACGGCAAGGACTCTCTGACAGCCTTTTGGTAGGCAGGCCCCATATCCATCGCTACGGCCTTTATTTTGCAGGCTGTATCTGGTTGCAGTTGTTTCAAAAACCTTGAAAAAACCTCGGCAGTTCGGCCTGCTTCAACCCAGATCAGATGACCGCCAACCATATCGTAGACCACCGTCATGTAGTCATGACCTTTCGCCCGGGCAACTTCATCTACACCAATATATTCCAAGCCAGTTAGCTCTGCAGGATCAAGCGTAGGGAGAGTTTCAATAAGGTATGCCCTGTCGATATTCTTGACCGTTTCCCATCGTATATCCAAATGTCTGGAAACCGCTTGAATAGACATATGCCGACATAATCCACTGATCAGTCGGCAAAATCGGTGAGTGAAACGGCACCCTTTATCAACAAAATCACACCCCTCAATGCGGCGTTCGCCCTTGTTAATATAAACCTGCGCCAGCTCAATCTCGACCACACAAGGATACCCAAAAAGGGGGATGTCGTTTAGGCACTTCTCCGCTTTGTTGAGTAGATTTAGGATTTCAAATAGAGCATAGATTGATTATCTGGAATGGATGATTGTCTAATTTTGAGTTTGAAGTATTCGGTATCCTTGATGCCTCTGGCTCGCTTACGGATCATTCCTATACTGACATTACCAGCCTCTATCCTGGCGCTTGTGAGCTTGTGTTTGGCGTAGTTGCAGATGCCCACACAATGTTTCCGTAGGGATTTCGCGAACTTTTTTAGATAGAGCATCTGTGACTGATCTGCTATCAGGCACCAACGTTCCAGTTGCTCCGCCATCGCCTCAAATGAAGCGGCACTCCACAGCAGCTGAAGCTGTTCTTTCAAGACGTAAAGTGCATTCAGGTTGCTATTGCTCTCCAGCAACCTTTGCAGCTTGTCACTTTGTTTTTCACTCAACTTATCCGCATTTTTGAGCAACAGATAATGTGTCCCTTTCATCAACTCTTTACCACTTGGATCGGCCTTTCTGAACTCAAGTCGACGCTGATTATGGATAGCTTTGCTGTAGTTTTTCATGACGTGGAAACGGTCAAATACTATGTCGGCCAACGGCAAGGACTCTCTGACAGCCTTTTGGTAGGCAGGCCCCATATCCATCGCTACGGCCTTTATTTTGCAGGCTGTATCTGGTTGCAGTTGTTTCAAAAACCTTGAAAAAACCTCGGCAGTTCGGCCTGCTTCAACCCAGATCAGATGACCGCCAACCATATCGTAGACCACCGTCATGTAGTCATGACCTTTCGCCCGGGCAACTTCATCTACACCAATATATTCCAAGCCAGTTAGCTCTGCAGGATCAAGCGTAGGGAGAGTTTCAATAAGGTATGCCCTGTCGATATTCTTGACCGTTTCCCATCGTATATCCAAATGTCTGGAAACCGCTTGAATAGACATATGCCGACATAATCCACTGATCAGTCGGCAAAATCGGTGAGTGAAACGGCACCCTTTATCAACAAAATCACACCCCTCAATGCGGCGTTCGCCCTTGTTAATATAAACCTGCGCCAGCTCAATCTCGACCACACAAGGATACCCAAAAAGGGGGATGTCGTTTACTTGTCGGCGGACATGCTGGTTGATGCTTCCCTTCTGGCCTGTAGCAGGGTCTATAGCCCTCCTACGCGCGTCTCGGCTGCAGTGAATGACAATCTTAACACCGCCGTCATCCAGTTTAATTTCATTTACACGTTGCCCTTTGAGGCCTAAAATATGCTGCGAGATGTTGATTGTCATATACCTGCTCTATGTAAAGTTATCAGAAACCATACATATCAACAGGTTACTTGGCGGTCGGCATCTTTTTCTACTCAACAAAGCGGAGAAGAGCCGTCGTTTACTTGTCGGCGGACATGCTGGTTGATGCTTCCCTTCTGGCCTGTAGCAGGGTCTATAGCCCTCCTACGCGCGTCTCGGCTGCAGTGAATGACAATCTTAACACCGCCGTCATCCAGTTTAATTTCATTTACACGTTGCCCTTTGAGGCCTAAAATATGCTGCGAGATGTTGATTGTCATATACCTGCTCTATGTAAAGTTATCAGAAACCATACATATCAACAGGTTACTTGGCGGTCGGCATCTTTTTCTACTCAACAAAGCGGAGAAGAGCCGATATATAGACCTTAATTCTGTAATTCGTGTCCAATTATGCAAAAAGAGTGAAAAGCTTCCGTGAACTTTACCAAAAGCATTTGAAACTTGAATCATTATCCCAAGTAAAATTTTCCCAGTGAATAGGCTTGGCCCCATTATCAGGTAAGGGGCGATAGACATAAATTGGTCGTAAAAATGAGCCCATAAATCAAAATAACCATAATGCCAGAATAGGCGTCGATAATTGAATCGAATGCCTGTGAAGAGTTCAAATAGCGTTTCGGGTTGTGCATATTGAGTTTTATTGTCTTCCCCCAATACAAGGTCTTTTCTAAAAGCAGCCTCTACTTTTTGATTATTGTATTCCAAGCCAGGTAGTTTTATGCCAACGAACCACGAAACAACTAAGCCACCTAAAGATACGCATAGTGCTAACCAGACAAGAGAGCCTTCAATATCTCTTAGGATTGGAATGTCAACTTTTTCACTTAAGGTCCAGAGTATGGGAACAAAAGCAATAAGCGTCATAAAAGCTCGAACAATTTGTAAACCAAGACTTTGTACGATATCAGCAAACTTGTAGCAATCTTCCTGAATTCGCTGTGAAGCCCCTTCAATTTCTTCTTCAACAGAACGCCATCTTGGAATGAAGTCAAAGGTTATCGCTTCACGCCATTGCAAAGTATAAACTCTTGTGAACCAGCCTGTAGCTGTAGCAAGAATTATATATGGTGTTGCAAGAACCAACCAAGAAGGCTCCCCTTCGAATGAGTTAAGGATGTAATCCACGCTAACTAGTTTGTCGTAAAAGAGGGTTATGCCTTCATCTGATTTATCGTAATAATCTTTTGCATTTTGCAGTAAATCATAAAAACCTTTGTACCAAACATTAATGGCAACGGTGAATTGAACCTGTATCCATAGCGATGTGATTAGTAGCAAGCCGCCGCCATAGGCCCAGAGCGCCCATTTTTTGGATTTATAAAAGCTATGAAACATGGGGAACTTTCTCTAATTGGCTGCGAGTTTTGATTTGTGCCATCATGGCGGTAGCTTATGGCAGGATCAAGGCTGGATTAGATATTTGCAGGGTACCAAGACTTCCTTCACAATCTATTGATAAGATATTCATCGAATAGGGGTGTTATGGAACAATATTTCGGCACGGACACTCAGGTGCGGTTACAGCGCAGAGCAGATGAGTACACTAACTGGATGTATTCGACGGCGGGCGCTTGTCATCCCGGACGATGTCTTGGCTGTGATGATCCTGATGCCCTTGGGTGGGATGTGATCTTTGAACACCTAAAACGAGATGGCCGGTTTGGTTTTCGCATGATCCCGGCTCATAGAATGGAAAGCGTAAGGGACAAACTTGCAGCAGAGGGTTATGCAATCAATTTTTGGAATGTGTTCACGGGAAGCTCGGGCGATATTCTGAAAGCTACCGAGCCTCTCATTCGTAATTCCTTACCCGGTGAACTGTCCTTTATTTCTATTGAAGAGTTACACAATCCGGAACTGATCAAGGAAATTCAAATTTTCCTGTCTGACAATGGTATCCCTCCGGTATCAGGTTTGATGCTTTCCGGGCAGTCTGTCGATGCCTGTACCAAGGTTGTGCGAAGTGTTGATGGGGATATTGTCGCCATGGCCTATGGGTATTTTGCCCACAATGACCATAGTGAGCATAGTGATACAGGCTGGGGCGGGTTGGTCGCGGTCGATGCCAATCATCGTGGGAACGGTCTTGGCGGACTGGTTAATGCTGCAATGATACGGAGTTGCATTACCAAACTTGGTGCAAAAAGTTTTTACGAACAGGTATCAACTGAAAATAAAATATCGCAGCGCATGGTCGAAAAATGCGGGCTCAAACTGGATACCTCAGTCCTCTGCGGTATTGCGACTTCTACAGAAGCTGGTTTTGAGCTCTGGGGCCAATAGGATTAAAAAAATCAGCAGCACAGCCCTTAAGTCATACTGCTGATCTCTTATCTGTTTAGTTAGTCGTTTTGGAGCAGGTGAACCAGGCTGGATGTATCCCAACGCTGACCACCACGCCCTTGAACCTGGGCATAAAATTGATCGACCAAATGAGTAACAGGCAAACGGGCGCCATTGCGTTTTGATTCGTCAAAGCAAATGCCAAGATCCTTGCGCATCCAATCCACAGCAAAACCGAATTCAAATTCACCTTTACACATGGTTGAACCTCGATTTTCCATCTGCCAGGAACCGGCGGCTCCCTTGGAGATCACATCGATGACTTTTTCCATGTCAAGATTGGCTTTTTGACCAAAGTTCATAGCTTCACTTAAACCTTGAACCAGACCTGCAATGGCGATCTGGTTGACCATTTTGGTCAACTGGCCGGAACCAATTGGACCCATAAGGGTAACCGCACGAGAAAAACAGTCTGCCACGGGTTGGATACGGTCAAAAGCGGCCTGCTCTCCGCCACACATGACTGTCAGAACCCCATTTTCAGCACCGGCTTGGCCACCGGAAACGGGCGCATCGATAAAGTGCAGGCCCTTTTCATTGGCAATGGCCCCGAGCTCGCGGGCGACATCCGCAGAAGCGGTGGTGTGATCAACAAGAACTGTATCAGCTGACATGCCGGCAAAGATACCGTTGTCACCTAGAACTACGGATCTAAGGTCATCATCGTTACCTACGCAACAAAATACGATATCGGCACCTTCGGATGCTGCACGTGGGGTATCACCTTTGCTGCCACTATGCTCTTTTACCCAGGCATCGGCTTTGGCTCCTGTACGGTTATAAACCGCAACGTCGTGCCCATTAGCAGCCAAATGACCTGCCATTGGATAGCCCATAACTCCCAAACCAATAAACGCAACTTTTGCCATTTCCTGCTCCTCAGTTACCCGTAATATTTCGGATGTCGTTTGGCGATAATAGATAGGGTTATTAAATCGCCTCATAAAATAGAATGGTGCAGAGCTTAGAAACTTGGGGCAAATCGTGCAAGAGGCCCATGAGATTGTCCCCTGAAATTGGGGGACAATCCCTTGCGTGAGAGTGATATTGGAATCGTGAAAAAATTAAGTTTTGGTATTGTAGAGTTACTGCATAGAAAGCGATCTGTTTTAAGGATTTCCTGAAATCTCAGGTGAATTCTCTGGTTCATCCGAGCTCTTTTCAGGTTCTGTAGAGTCTGTATAAGTGTTGATCACGTCCATCAGCTTTTTAAAGTCTACAGGTTTTGCAACATAGTCGTTCATTCCTGCAGCGATATAACTATCCCTATCGCCTTTCATTGCATTCGCGGTTACAGCGATAATCGGAACCTCGGCTTTGTCACCTCCCAGGGAACGAATAGCTCTGGTTGCTTCAATGCCGTCCATTTCCGGCATTTGAATATCCATCAGAATGATGTCTGGCGTGTTGGTTTTAACGATATCCAGGGCTTCAGCACCATTAACGGCAATTTCTGTATTATGCCCTCGTTTACTGAGGAATTTTAACAGGAGCATTTGGTTGATCTTATTGTCTTCGGCAACCAAAATTTGCAACGGATTTTCGGGAGGGGTGGCAATGAAATTTTTGGTATCATTCTGATTGGCTGATTCTGGTATTGTACTGGGAATTCCGGCAGATTTTGCGACTTCGAGCGGGATGGTGAACCAGAATATACTTCCTTTTCCAAAACTACTTTCAAGCCCGATTTCTCCATCCAACTGCTTGCAAAGTCTTTTGGCAATGGAAAGCCCCAAACCTACCCCGCCATGTCTGCGGGAGGCAGTTCCATCAGCCTGGGTAAATCTCTCAAAAATTCGATTTTGATCATCTTCACTGATGCCAATACCTGTATCTTCCACCGTGCATCTGATCCATTGTGTCGTGCCTTCGCGTGGCATGAGGGGGCCAACGGATATTTTTATATGGCCGGTATCGGTGAATTTGACAGCATTCCCGACCAAATTGAAAAGAACTTGGCGGAGCCTCGTCGGATCACATCGCACCCATTCCGGCAGTTGCGGGTCAATTTCTGTCGTGAGTTCCAGACCTTTGGCTTTGACCTTGGATTGTTGCGCACTGGTAACGGAAGCGAACAATTCGGGTAGATTAAAGCTGCTGATTTCAAGTTCACTAACGCCTGCTTCTAATCGGGAAATGTCGAGAATGTCATTGATTAATAGAAGCAGGTGATCAGCAGAGTTCCGAATGGACTGGGTATATTCAAGTTGTTCCCCATCCAGGGAGCTTTCCAGCAAGAGGTTTGTCATCCCAACCACACCGTTCATGGGGGTGCGGATTTCATGGCTGACGGTTGCTAGAAACTCTGATTTACTCCGGCTCGATTGCTCGGCTTCAACCTTGGCGGCCAAAAGATTCCCTTCTGTACGCTGTCTTTCTTCAATTTCATTTTCTAGCCGCTCGTTGGTTTCCTGAAGCCAATGTGTTCTGTCACGGACTTTGTCTTCAAGCACGTTTTGATGCTGGCGGATTTCTTCTTCCATGACATCGAAGCTCTCAAGAGCCAGCAGAAGTTCATTTGATTGGCTTTGGGTAATTTTATCGGCAGGAAGGGTGTCCTTTGAGGCCAGGGAAGTGATTTTGTTCCTCAAGGTGGCAAGGGGTGTAACGACAATACGATGCAAAGACATGACAATAAAGAAAAGGGCGATGGCAAAGAAAGCTGCAAACAACTGAAGTGCCGTTGATATTGCAAATTGTCCTTTCTCAAGGATTTCCATCGGGTGCGGGTGCACTAACCTCATCAGAGTTACATCGTTCATGGCGATGATATCAATATAGGAATACATGATATCAGCGTTTGGATCGTTAAAAAGTCCAATGCCTTCTGCGGGTACTTTGTTTTTGATTACCGGTGTGGGAATGCTGGCGAGTTGTTCTGTCGTCAGCGCTCCACTTAGCAGGGTTTCAAACTCTGCATTAAGATCCTCTGCGATCTGCCCCATACGGTTCTCGTCCATATAGCGGCCAGTCAGTGCGATACCTCTTGCAGGGCCTTCTTGATTACTCTTTAAAATCGGAT
Source organism: Kiloniella sp. (assembly GCF_965205715.1). Taxonomy (GTDB): domain Bacteria; phylum Pseudomonadota; class Alphaproteobacteria; order Kiloniellales; family Kiloniellaceae; genus Kiloniella. The sequence goes on from NZ_CBDBHW010000013.1 coordinate 319,188, forward strand.
AGGCGGCAATAAGCATGGGGCCGCGACTGGTTTGAACAAATCCAGATATCGAACCCTTGGCAACCACTTCTTGGGGAGCAAGTAAGGAAATCGTTTTGTCATCGACAAATGAGAGGCTGAGGTCACTATAACCTTCTGCCTCTTTGTCGAGCCACCGTCCCCAAACCATTTCCTGATCCATGTTCAGGAAGGCCATAAGATGGATATCGGTTATCTCGAAGGTATCATCAGGTGCGCTAGATGATATGAATTCAGGATCTCGACTTTCCATATATTCATAGGTGTCATCCCAAATTCCCCAATCGCTTGAATAGACAACGAGATCTTCAAGTTCATCGTGAAGGGTGTTTTGGATTTGCTGGGAACGGTGAATTGTGTTTTCACGATCCAGATTTTCAAATTCAGGTATCACAATTGAATATAGAATTCCGGCACTGAATATAATCAGAATTAGGAATAACCCAGCAACGAGTGAGCCAATTTTTCCTTGAATGGACATCCTGTTGGAAAACCCCTCTAGCACAAAACAATTTTAATAATCTTGCCGTTAAGCCTGTGAAACTGCAATGACTGATCAGAAAGATTATACAATCAATTGTTTTAATTTTTTCTTTCTATTTTGGCGAGTGCTTCAAAGGGTAAAAGGACACAGGTGTGACGGTTTTTTATACCTGTAACAGGTTGAAATATATTAAAGTCTTTTGATTCGTTTGAAAACTTCAGAGGAAGATTTTCTTTTAAGTGCGTTTTTAATTTTCCGTGAAAATCTTGTAAAAAGGCTAAATCGTGTCCGGGAGCCATTTGTTTTAGGAGTTGAGCTGAAGCTTTGCATAACGCACAGGATCGAGCTTTGTAGCCGATATTTTTGATCACTGTTTTATCCATGGTGAGGTCAATCGTGATGCGATCGCCACAAAGAGGATTATCGTGAGTAACCGAAAGATCGGGTTGTTCGAGGCTGCAATCCCCTTCACTGGCAAGTTTCAGGAGTTTTTTGTTATATAGATCATCACTTTGCATTTGGGGCTTCGTCTCTAAGTGCTTGAAGGGCTTCTGGAGTATCAATATCAGATAGTATGGCAATATCTGACATTGGGATTTCACAAACATCCTCGGTATAGGTCCCAAGTAGATGTCTGGCTCCGCTGTCACCTTTTAAATTCATCATCTCGGGAATAAAATTCCTACTCCAGAGGACCGGATTCCCCTTTTTACCTTCAAAGGTCGGGACGCAAATTGCGGCAGCATTTTCAGGGTCGAAGGAACCAATTAGAGTATTGAGCTGGTCTTTGGAAATCGTTGGCATATCACCTAGGCAAATGAGTACGGCGTCGCTATCAGCCGATACAGACATTAAACCCTTGATCAAGGAGGTGCTTAGGCCATCATCGAAGTTGGGGTTATAGACAAATTCAAGGTCCAGGCCTGCCAGGCAATCACGAACCCGATCGGCTTCGTGTCCGGTAACAACAATAGTATGATCAATAGAGCTAGCTTCAAGATTGTCGGCGACCCATTTTACCAGAGGTTTCCCGTTCCATTCCTGCAACAGTTTGTTTTTGTGCCCCATTCGGCGAGATTGTCCCGCTGCGAGGAGTAGAGCCGTAATTTTTGGCTTATGTGGCATGGCCTCAGTGATCTCTTTTTCTCTCGGTTGAGGACGGGTCGAGATCTCGGACAATAGACCGCCACATCCCATTGCTGTCAGGTCTTTTTTTGTCACATCTATCTTGGCCAATATTCGTTGTAGCACCCAATCAAAACCATTGAGCTTTGGTGATCTGGCGCAACCGGGTAGTCCGATAACTGTTGCGCCGGAATGTTCGCCGAGTAATAGCAGGTTTCCAGGGTCAACGGGCATGCCAAAGTGTTCAATCGTTCCACCAGCGAGAACAAGCCCTGCGGGCAGAGAATCCTGTCGATCGACAATGGCTGAGGCGCCAAAAATCATGATAAGATCATGGTTCTCGGATCTTAGTCTTTCAACCGCCTGGGCAATTTCCAAATCTTCATGGGCAACTGTCAGGGTTGTGTTCAGTTCATTATCGCAGGTTTTTAGGCGTTGATTTACAACGGTTTGTGTTTTTTCCAGGACGGAGGTTTTGGTTTGTGGTAGGCGGGTAAGGATCAAACCCACTTTATGCTTTTGGTATGCTTTCACCTGGAGTTGGGTTTTGCCCTCAGCCCTAGAAAGGGCCTGCTCGGGCGCCGCCAAGGGTATTATTTTTACCGTGCCGATCAATTGACCAGGGTAAACGGTACTAAAGGGGGGGAGCGTGGCGAGCGTAATTGCTTCATCCACACTATTCAGGGCATCGATTTCACTTGGGGATACGCACAATACCCCGTGGGTGGTGCTATGAATATTACACCGGCCTGTAAAAGCGGTACTGGGCGAACTGCCCGCGCCTGAAACAGCTTCGCCCAACCGTGCTGCAGCATTGTCTTCATGGATATCACCACTTTCCATGCGGATAGAGACGATTTGTTTGAGGCCCTCAGCGAGAAGATCATCGATGTCCCGCGCGGTTATTTTATGACCTTTTCCCAATCGGCCAGACCGGCTTTTAAGGGAGTGGGCAAGGTATGTACCTTCTGCCTTTAGGGTATCGACTTTTTCATAAATCACTTCATCGACCCATTTCTCAAGGCATTGGTAATCGCCGCAAGTATAGATACGGCAATCTCGGCAGGGTTCTTGGACCCGATAGCAAGGCCAATTGGTCCCTCGATACGATCTAATCCTTCAAGGTGATTAAGTCTTTCCATCCTTTTTGCATGGGTGCGTTTACTGCCCAAAGCACCGATGTAAAAGGCGTCAGATTTGAGGGTCGCCTCAATAGCGGGATCATCAAGTTTGGGGTCGTGGGTCAGGATAACCACGGCTGTTCTGTGATCGAGGCTGAGTTCCTGCATTGCATCATCGGGCCATTCATTACTTATGGCGCAATCTGGAAAACGGGCGGGGTTGCCAAAGGCACTGCGAGGGTCAACGAGAATAACCTCGTATCCCGCAAGCTGCGCCATAGGAACGAGAAACTGGGAAATATGAACCGCGCCAACGATGATCAAACGCAAGGGTGGATTGAACACCTGAATGAAAGTTTTAGATCCGTTTTCCTCGTGTACGTAAGATCGATCATCCCGTACTGCTTTTTTCATATCAGCGAGTAAGGCGTGTTCAGCCGTAGTGCTGAGGGGATAGATTAATTCTTGTGAGCCACTGTTCAAATCTGTGAGTAGAACCGTGGTTGTTTTCTCACTTCGCGCTTGGTTGAGCTGGTCCAGCAAATGGCGTTTCATGCTGCTTCCAATCTCTCGACATAAACTTGAATAGTCCCACCACAAGCAAGACCAACATCCCAGGCCTGTTCGTCCCCGACCCCAAACTCCAATATTTTGGCCTCGCCATGATCCATAATTTCAAGTGCTTCTTGAATGACGGCACCTTCGATACATCCACCGCTAACAGATCCAAGCATGGTCATATCTTCATCAATGATCATGAGACTACCGGCCTGGCGGGGAGATGATCCCCAGGTCTGGATCACGGTAGCCAAGGCAACCTTTTTGCCGCTGTCGTGCCAGTTGCCGGCTGTCATTAGCAAGTCGTGTGACGATAGATCTTGATTGCTGAGTGTAGTCACTGCGCTGTTCTCTCCCTCGCCCTTGTCGGCTCTTTTTTAAATCTTGTTATGTTTAATGAGGGGATTGGCTTGTAAGCTTTCAACCAGTCCTTCCAAACTTTCCAGATTATGGGCACTTCGAAATTCATCAACATGCGGCAACATTAATTTAATTCCCCGTGCCTTTGCTTCGAAAGCATCGTAGCGAAGTAACGGATTAAGCCAAATTAATTTTCGACAGGATCTGTGTAATCTATCCATTTCCAAGGAGAGATCTTGATCGCTTTCGCGTTCCAGCCCATCGGTAATAAGAAGGACATTTGCGCCTTGGCCAAGGACCCGTCTCGACCACTGTTGGTTAAAATCGTGAAGAGCTGTGGCTATCCTGGTGCCGCCTGACCAGTCGTCCACCTGCCTGCCAACGGCACCCAAAGCTTCATCAACATCCGTATTCAGCATATGCCGGGTAATATTGTGTAATCGGGTCCCAAAAACAAAACTGTGTATTCTGTCTCTGGCGCCACTTAAGGTGTGGATGAAATGGAGCAGCATTCGACTGTAATGGCTCATGGATCCCGAGATATCACACAGGATTACAAGCGGCGCCCTTTTGTGCTGAGGGGATTTATGCCGCAGTTCAATAATATCGCCACCACTTCGCATGGACGCTTGCATGCTCCGCCTCATATCAACCCTGTGCCTTCGGAGCGTTGGCGAGAACCGCCTGGTGACAATATCTTCAGCGGGAAGTTTTAGACGCTTAATGAGGCGAAGCGCATTTTGTTGCTCTTGAGAACTCATTTGTTCGAAATCTTTGTTTCGAAGAACCTCTTCATCAGAGATGGTCATACGGGCGTCGAACTCTACTTCGTTCTTATCTTCCTCTTCTGGAGGGAGGGGCTTTTCTTGTTCAGGAGAAAAGGCTTCGCTAACGCGTTTTAACGCCTTATCTTTTTCATCTTTAGGCGCATTTTCTAAAAAGGTCGTTGGCAGGAGCATGGACATGGCGCGTTCCAACAGCTCTGGATTGCGCCAGAAGATATAGAAACATTGATCAAATATCTCTTGTTGATCCCGGGAAGTGACGAAAAGACAGCCAAGAGTCGCGTGGAGTTCATCTCTGCGGGCCAGACCGGTTATCTCAATGGCTTCAATGGCATCCAGCACACGAGAAGAGGGGACCTTAAGACCTGCTTTTCTCAGGGTTCTGGCAAAATGAAGAAGGTTCTGTGCAAGAAAGCCTTCGTTCTGAGACCTGTCGTTGTTAGGTGAAGAGGAGTTCAACAGACTAAACTCCAGCCTGATCCATTTCACTTTGAATATTATTTAGCATCTGTGAGGCTTCACTGCCTTGGATGCGGCCGATATCATCCTGATATTTCAATAACACGCCCAAAGTATCACTAACGGCCTCTGGTGCGAGAGAGACACAATCAAGCTGGGTCAACGCATTGGTCCAGTCGATGGTCTCAGCAATACCCGGTTGTTTGAATATTTCCGGATTTTTTCGTAGTTCCTGAACAAAGAAAACAACTTCCTTGCTCAATTGTTCGGCGGCATTTGGTGCCTTGATTTTGAGTATTTCCAATTCTCTCAAGGCATCGGGGTAATCGACCCAGTGGTAAAGGCATCGACGTTTCAAAGCATCGTGAATTTCCCGGGTCCGGTTGGATGTAATGATCACAATTGGTGGTTCTTCGGCTTTGATCGTGCCGAGCTCGGGGATGGTGATTTGATAATCGGAAAGGACTTCAAGCAAATAGGCTTCAAAGGCTTCATCTGCACGATCGAGCTCGTCGATTAACAAGACGGGGCTCTTGCCCTTCGTTCCTTCGAGAGCTTCCAGAAGGGGCCGCTTGATCAGAAAGTCGGGGGTGAAAATGTCCTTTGTCAGGCGACTTCGATCAGTTTCCCCCGAAGCTTCTGCAATTCGAATTTCAACCATTTGCCGAGTGTAATTCCACTCATAGACGGCCGTGTTTACATCCAGTCCTTCATAACACTGAAGGCGGACGAGTGGCCGATCCAAAGTTTCGGATAAAACCTTGGCAATCTCAGTTTTCCCAACACCCGCTTCTCCTTCTAAGAAAAGAGGTCGTTGCATTTTTAAGGCAAGAAAAATCACTGTTGCAAGCGATCTGTCCGCTACGTATTTGCCTTTAGAAAGATATTGAAGGACGTCATCAACAGACTGCGGAATTTGAGGGTGATTGGACATGACGTACTCCGGTAAACAGAAACTCTGAAATGGCCGCCTCCGGATTTCTCCGAAAGCGGCCAGATATATTAGCCGTTGATTTGGGCAACAGCCCGCTTGGCCAGAACCTTGATCAGGTTTGCACGATACTCGGCTGAAGCGTGAATATCTGCATTGAGCCCATCAGCTGAAACAGTGATGTTCTCAAGTGCTTGCGGCGTAAAGTTACTTGAAAGAGCAGCTTCCATCTCAGATTGCCTGAAGACGCAAGGACCAGCTCCTGTCACAGCTACTCTGACACCAGCAGAAGTTTTCGCGACCATGACACCAACAATGGCGTAACGAGAGGCCGGATTGTCAAACTTCATGTAAGCCGCAGCATCAGGTGTTGGGAAGGTGACATTGGTGATGATCTCTCCCTCATCCAATGCCGTTTCAAATAGATCTACGAAAAAATCATCTGCCGATATGACTCGCTTGTTGGTGTTTACCACTGCGTTTAAACCAACTACAGCTGCTGGATAATCAGCGGCGGGATCGTTGTTTGCAATGGAACCCCCGATGGTTCCACGGTTTCTCACCTGTGGATCTCCAATGTCACCAGCAAGTGCGGCAAGCGCTGGAATGGTTGCCTCACGTGCAACTTCCGCATGGGTGGTCATGGCACCTATGGCCAATTGATCCCCGTCGGGACAAACCCCGCGCAATGAATCAATGGCACTGAGATCAACCAGGGCTTCAGGTTGGGCGAGACGCTGCTTAAGTGTTGGTAGCAAAGTCTGACCACCAGCCAATAATACAGTGTCCTCATTCAAGAGGGACGCTGCTTCGTCGAGAGTACCCGGACGTTTGTAATCAAATTCATACATGATGCATTCCTCCCTTAAAGACCCTGTGCCGCACGCCATACCTTTTCAGGTGTGGCTGGCATGTCAATTTCCTTGCCCAGGGCGTTGGTGATGGCGTTCATCAATGCTGCAGGAGCAGAGATGGCACCGGCTTCACCGCAACCTTTCACGCCCAGTGGATTGGTTGTGCAAGGCGTGTTGATGGTTTCGACCCTAAAGTTAGGCAAGTCATCTGCACGTGGCATACAATAATCCATGTAAGAGCCTGTCAGAAGTTGTCCGCTTTCCTTGTCGTACACACAATTTTCTAGGAGCGCTTGTCCAATACCCTGTGCAAGTCCTCCGTGCACTTGTCCTTCGACAATCATCGGATTGATGACATTTCCGAAATCATCCACGGCAACCCAATCGAGGATCTCTGTGGTTCCAGTTTCTGGATCAATTTCAACTTCGGCAATGTGAGTGCCTGCCGGGAAGGTAAAGTTGAGAGGATCATAGAACGCCGTTTCATCCATGCCAGGCTCAACATCAGCAGGATAATTGTGCGGGACATAGGCTGAGAAAGCAATTTCAGCCATCGTCATTTTCTTGTCTGTTCCCGCAACAGAGAACACGCCACCGGAATGTTCGATGTCTTCAACTGATGCCTCTAGGGTATGTGCCGCAATCTTCTTGCTTTTTTCAACAATTTTATCGACAGCTTTAATTATTGCAGATCCGCCAACGGCAAGTGAACGAGAACCGTAAGTTCCCATGCCAAAAGGTACTTTCCCTGTATCACCGTGAGATATTTCTACCTGATCAAGGGGAACACCGAGTTGGTCTGAAATGATTTGAGCAAAAGTGGTCTCATGACCCTGCCCGTGAGAATGGCTACCGGTAAAGACAGTTACGCTGCCTGTCGGATTGAAACGAACCTGAGCTGATTCCCAAAGACCAACACCTGCGCCAAGAGAACCAACCGCTGCGGAAGGAGCAATGCCACACGCTTCGATAAAGGCAGAATAGCCTATGCCCCGTAATTTGCCGCGTTGTGCAGATTCTGCTTTGCGAGCGTCAAAGCCTTGATAGTCGATGGCATCCTGTGCTTTGTCCATGGCAAGGGCATAGTTCCCACTGTCATAGGTCATAATCACAGGCGTTTCATATGGATAAGCATCCGGTGCGATGAAATTACGCTTGCGGATTTCTCCAGGATCGATACCCATTTCACGGGCGCCGATCTCGATCATGCGCTCAACGACATATGTTGCTTCTGGCCGACCAGCCCCACGATAGGCATCCACTGGGGCCGTATTGGTAAATCCGGCCTGAACCTCAACATAAATTGCCGGCATGGTGTACTGACCATTAAGCAATGTACCGTAAAGATAGGTCGGGACAGCCGAAGCAAAAGTGGAGAGATAACAGCCGACATTGGCTTTTGTTGCCACTTTTAAACCAAGAATTTTACCATTTGAATCAAAAGCCATTTCCGCATGGGTTTCATGGTCGCGACCATGAGCATCACTAAGGAAAGCTTCGGAACGTTCAGCGGTCCATTTAATTGGACGATTTAGTTTTTTAGTTGCCCAAGCACAGACGGTTTCTTCGGAATAAATGAAAATTTTAGACCCAAACCCACCGCCAACATCTGGAGCAATGACCCTCAATTTGTGTTCCGGAGCCACGCCATTAAAAGCTGATAGAACCAGTCTGTGAACATGAGGGTTTTGACTTGTTGTGTAGAGCGTTATCTCATCCGTACCCGTGTCGTACTCACTAAGGGCAGCACGAGGCTCCATCGCGTTGGGAATAACTCGATTATTGCGAAGATCCATCCGCGTGACATGGTGAGCGTTTGATATTGCTTGATCAGTTGCAGCCTTATCACCGAGTTCCCAATCGAAAGATAGATTACCAGGCACATCGGCATGAATCTGTGGAGCACCTTCTGCGAGTGCATCGCCGACTTCAACAACGTGAGGAAGTTCTTCGTAGTCGACTTCAACCAGTTCAGCTGCGTTTTTAGCTTCTTGCAAGGTCTCGGCAACAACCAGTGCCACTTGATGACCAACGTAGCGAACATGGCCAATCGCGAGAGCAGGGTGAGCCGGAGCTTTATGAGGTGTGCCATCTTTTGAAGTAATGCCCCAACCGCAAATAATGGGACCAATGCCGTCAGCTTCCATGTCTGGGCCAGTTAAGACCGCGACGACACCGGGTGCATTTAAGGCTTCAGTTGCATCAAAGTTGTTGATTTTTGCATGAGCATGAGGAGAACGCACAAAGTATCCATAGGTTTGCCCCGGTTTGGTAATGTCGTCGAGATAGCGACCTTTACCGATGATAAAGCGTTTATCTTCTTTACGGCGAACGGATGCGCCAATTCCAGTTTCAGTGGTCATGATCAGCCCTCCATTTCTTTTGCAGCCGCTTTTACCGACTTGACGATGTTTTGATATCCTGTGCACCGACAGATATTGCCTTCCAAGCCTTTGCGAATGGAGGCATCATCCATATCGTCTTGCTTGTTGACCATATCAACGGCAGTCATAATCATTCCAGTGGTACAAAAGCCGCATTGAAGTCCGTGATTTTCTTGAAAGGATTTTTGCATTGGGTGTAGTTCTCCACCGCTTGCAAGTCCTTCAATTGTCGTGATTTCAGCACCTTCTGCCTGAACCGCAAGCATGGTACATGACTTGGCGCTATTTCCATCAACATGGACAACGCAGGCGCCACATTGGCTTGTGTCACAGCCGACATGTGTTCCCGTTAGTCTCAAATTTTCTCGGATAAATGTTACAAGCAAGGTATTCGGCGCCACATCGGCCGATACTTGTTTGCCATTTACTGTCATAGATACCGTTGGCATCGGTTTTCTCCTGTTCGTGGTGTCGCAGCCCTTTTATTTTTGTGTGTATTACTACTTTTGGGTCTGCTTGCCCGGGAGGGCGAAATAACATTGCTTCGGTAATGAATTGTCGAGCAACGCTGTTTAAAATCTACTCATTCTTTTTATAAGAATGTTGATAGGTTTTTGTTATATTTAAGCAGGAACTTTATACGTTCCTGCTCGTTCAACCCTGGGAATGCCAGAGTTTGATTAATGACTGGCCGTTAAATCCCATTAATTCAGGGCATAAACAGCGAGTAGGACAAGAATGCATGCGCCGCCTATATAAAGAAGGCGGTTTTTTGATGGTTCTTGGACAGGCGTCGGTGCGTTTAAATCAGTTGAAGCAGGTGCATCGGTTTCAGAAAGGGTTTCTTCTGAAGGTGCATCTTGATCCGTTGGAGCCACGTTTTCTGAAAAAGCTTTAAAAAAGTCGTCAGCCATTTTCTTTGCTGCTGAATCGACGAGCCTTGAGCCTATCTGGGCAAGCTTTCCACCAACTTTTGCATTAACAGAATAAGTTAAAAGAGTTTGCCCGGCTTGCTCTTCAAGTGAAACTTTTGCTTCACCTTTTCCAAAGCCAGCGGCTCCACCTTTACCCTCACCTGTTAGAGTGTATCCATTTGGTGGATCGAGATCAGATAATGTGACATGCCCTTTGAACTTGGCTTTAACAGGGCCAAATTTTGCCGTCAGACTCGCTTGAAATTCTGTGTCAGAACTCTTTTCAACAGTTTCGCAGCCAGGGATGGATTGTTTCAAAATTTCAGGATCATTTAACGCTTCCCATACTTTCTCTTGAGAGGCGGGGATAAGTTGCTGGCCTTCCATCTGCATAGTTGCCTACCTGTCTAATAGCTAAATATCTTCAAATTTCTTCCAGAGATTGTTTTCTTCACGGACTCTAAAAGGGGACATGGAAGTATTGAAGAGGGAAGGTTTCTTTGTCACCCAGGCAAAAACAATTCGATACTGAAAGTGTTGCAACTTTGCGACACAATTGGAAGTTATATGCCAAGTGTCGGACGCGGCTGTGATTAGTGATATTTTCCTATCAAGTATGCGTAAGAGCCTAAATAATAGCAAGTTCATATGTGTGTACACGTATGGGTCGCGTTTGTGGGGAGGTAAAAAAATTGCCAACCGGAGGGGGGATCCGGTTGGCAAGTAGGGTGCGGAGACCTAGGGGGAAGATGCTAAGGTCAAATAGACAATGTCTCGGCACCAATGAGCATCGGGGTAAGATGCGCTTTGATGAAGGTTAGTATCTTGCGTCCGAACCTCTTGATAAACTGGTGGCGCTAAATACGACTTCAAATTCCTCTACATAAAACAGTGTATCTGGTGAGCTAATTGACGTTCGCGAAAGGTGTACCTTTCTCATTTTGAAGGATCTAATCGTATGTTTGTAAAAACGATAATTTCAATCAGAATGTATCTTTAAAAGCTCACTAATCAATTTATGATTGTATTAGAGCGTGATTCGCTTAAAGAAAGATTAATTTCACACGCGTTACCAGTAGAGTGTTCAATTTTTGCCGTATTATTTAAATAGAGGATACCAAATTTATATCTTCTATCTATCTGAAAATAATATATTTTAGGCTGTTCTGCTGAGCGCCAAAAAATAACGGGATTTAAAATCACCGAAAGGTGAGAACAGGCGACGAATGAGATTGCCAAATAGTTTATGGGCTTTAGCTGATCTAAGTTGGCGAGCTGTTTGGAAGTGATAATCAACATCTGCAACTTGTATGTCAAAAGCAGTTGCGGTGGCGTTGTAGCGTTCCATGAGATTGTTCCTCTAGCTTTGTATTCTTGTATCTAATATGCGCTCTTTTTCGAAAATGATAATAGGGCTTGTTGTATAATGATTGTTTCGTTTATTTTGATAATACTATGGATGTAATCAGTGATATGACAGTTTTTGTTGAGGTCGCCACTGCGGGAGGAATGACCGCAGCAGGGCGTGAACTCAACCTATCAGCGGCGGTTGTCAGTAAACGAATTGCCAACCTTGAAGAACGTCTTGACGTTCGGCTACTTAATCGAACAACGAGAAGATTGAGCCTGACTGATGATGGTGCAGGCTACTTTATTCGCTGTAAGTCGATACTTGAAGATATCGCAGATGCTGAAGCTGCACTTTCTGGCCTGACAGGACACGTAAAAGGAACGCTTAAGATAACCGCGCCCTCTTCTTTTGGACGTAAACATATCTCACGTCTTCTTCCGGAATTCCTCAAGCAATATCCTGATGTTTCTATTCAGGTCAGTCTGACGGATCAGATCGTTGATATGATCCAAGCGGGTTTTGATTTGGCAATCCGTACCGGAGAGCTACAAGACAGCAGTCTTATAGCAAGAAAGCTCAGTCCTGCGCGAAGAGTAATATGTGCCTCTCGAGAATACCTTGCTAAAGAAGGGATTCCCGAACATCCAAGTGACCTTTTGCACCATAACTGCATGGTACTTGGCTATCCAGGAGGTGTTCATGATCATTGGCACTTTAAGGGACCGGAAGGGCAAATCGATGTAAAGGTGAAGGGAAACCTTGAAACCAATAATGGTGAAATATTACGCGATGCAGCCAAAGCTGGGATCGGGATTGCCATAAAGTCGACATGGGATATCGCTGATGAACTCAAGGCCGGGGAGTTGATTCCTATTCTTAGGGAGTTTGAACTCCCGAGTGCAGCCGTTTATGCCCTTTATCCCAACCGAGAGCATCTACCTGCCAAAACAAGATCCTTTATTGAGTTTCTCGAAAGCAAATTTGGTCGAGAGCCCTATTGGGATAAGGGAATCAGCCTCAAAGATATTTAACGGGGAAATTATTTGGGCTGGAGCCTATAAAGCGCACCGTCATATTCATCTGTAAGCAAGTAAATCAAGTCATCAGTACCTTGGGTTACGGCCCTGATTCTCCCGACTTCTTCTTCAATAAGGCGCTCTTCATGGACGATTTTGTTATTAATAAGTTCGTGACGTACTAAAAGCTCATACTTCAGAGCTGTGGTGAAGAGGTTCCCCTGCCACGAAGGAAACGCCTTGCCCGAGTAAAAGAAGATCCCAGAAGGGGCAATGGAGGGGGTCCATTGGTATATGGGTTGGGCCATGTCGGGGTGATGCGTACCCTCACCGATTGATCCCCCAATATATTCTTTTCCATAGGTAATAATGGGCCAGCCATAATTCACTCCCGGTTTTATAAGATTGATTTCGTCTCCCCCTCGTGGGCCGTGCTCACTTAGCCACATTTCTCCTGTTTCAGGGTGGCGTGAAAGGCCCTGAGGATTTCTGTGACCATAAGAATATATTTCAGGAAGAGCGCCAGCAGTGTTGATAAAGGGATTTCCACTTGCTGGTTTCCCATTGTCAGTGAGGCGTAAAACTTTTCCCGCGTGGAGATCAAGGCGCTGGGCAGTATGGCGCTGACCGCGATCACCGATTGTCATATAGATAAGGCCGTTGTTATCAAAGCGAATACGAGACCCATAGTGGTGGCTGGTTGTCGAATCAGTCTTGGCAATGAACAGGGTTTCTATCTCGGTTAATTGATCCTGTTGGAGGTTGGCGCGGGCAAGAGCTGTGGTTGATCCTCTTGGGAGAACGTGGCTATAGGTGAAATAGATGAGCCCGGTATTTGTAAAGTTTGGATGAGGGGTTACATCTAGAAGGCCCCCTTGGCCCTTGTTATGTATTTCAGGAAAACCTGATAATGAGATGGATTTGACCTTTCCTTTTTCATAGAGCTTCAGGCGTCCATCGCGCTCGGTAATTATAAGGCGGTCATCAGGAAGGAAAGCCATGCCCCAGGGATGGTCGAGATCATCTGCAAGCAGGACCAAGTCAAAGCTGGATTTTTCACTGTTGAATTGATCGACGACCTCACTGGATACGGCCAAACCTGGGAAGCTAATTAGCAAAAATGTCAGAGTCAGAAATAACGAGGATAAAAGGTACCTGAGTATTTGAGCACACATTGGTATCTATCTCTTAATAGTTAGCAGGTTGGTCGGCATTAAGCAGCGCTATCCATCAATGATAGGGTAAAACCCTCTATTCCAAAGCTTTTTACGTTCAGATTGTTGTGAAGATAATTTTTCTTGGAACAAATACTAAGATTATTAAATTGTTCAATTTCCCGTCAGATCTTAAACCGATAAAGCGGTTTAGCCTAGTACGAAGCGGATTATCGTACCTTGGTGACATGATGTTTAAGAGAGGGAAATCAATATGACAAAGACAAGTAGTGAAGCTGTAAATCAAGTCCAGAAAAGGGCTTTGAGTGTATTTACTGCGGGCATTTCAAACGGAGAATTTGGTTTTCCTCCTGAAACTCTTATTGCCTTAGACAGGGGTAAGGGCGCACGCCTTTGGGATACGGAGGGTAAAGAATATCTCGATTTTTCTATTGGTTGGGGGTCGTGTCTCGTGGGGCACGCCAGAGAAGAGGTCGTCGAAGCTGTAACCAAACAGGCGGAAAAAGGATCAAACTTCTCTTATCTCAATACCCATGCTTTAGCCCTTGGTGAAGAAATTCAACGAGTTTCTCCGGCCGTTGACCGTTTGCGTTTTTGTGCTTCTGGGACCGAGGCAACGATGTACTGTCAACGGCTTGCAAGGGCCTTCACAGGCAAGACAAAAATATTGAAATTTGAAGGGGCTTATCACGGGGCGAACGAAGCTGGTGTTACTTCATTGTTTCCAAGTCAAAACCTGGAATTTCCAACACCGGAGCTGACCTCAGCAGGAACGCCGATGGCACGAGAGAATTTGCTCGTGGCGCCTTATAACGAATTGGAGAAAACCGCCGAGATCATTGCCGAAAATAAAGACGATATTGCCGGAGTTCTTATGGAGCCCTTACAGCGTTGTACGCCGCCCATTCCCGGCTTTCTTGATGGCGTGCGTGCTCTTTGTGACAGCTATGGCATTCCGCTTATCTTTGATGAAGTTGTCACAGGGTTCCGGCTTGCTTATGGAGGCGCGCAGGAAAAGTACGGGGTAATCCCGGATTTGGTTGCCTATGGTAAAGCCTTGGGCGGCGGTTATCCTATTGGCGCATTCGGGGGGCGTGCCGATATTATGGATCATGTGAGCGAGCATTATATCGGCCAGGATAATTATGTCTGGATGGCTTCGACCTTGGGGGGGAATCCAATATCGACCTGTGCGGCCAATGCTGCGTTATCTGTTTATCGGCAAGAGGGAGTGTACGAGAACCTCTATGAATTGGGAGAGTATTTGCGTAACGGTTTACGGAAAATTGTCGACGACGCTGGAGAGGTTGCCCAGGTGATCGGGGATGGGCCTTTGGCGCAGATCGTCTTCACGGACCAACCCGTTTTCAATTACCGCTCTTCAGCTCAGGGAAATAAAAAGAAGGGCCGTGCGATGATGCTTGAATTGTTCAAAAGAGGTGTTTTCTTGAACCCAATGGGAACCAAGCTGTACCTGTCTGTAGCTCATGATCGCGCCATTTGTGATGAGTTTCTCACACGGTTCGAAGATAGTTTGAAAAGCGTCAGAGAAATAATTTAGGGTATAGCTCGGCTGTGTGAGTTTTTGTGCTTATGCAGCCGATCTCGATAATAAAAGGAGGTATTTAAAGAAATACTCTTAATAGCTTGAAGGGAGGCGTGGGTGCATTAGCAATCGCGCCGGATAGATTATTTGCCTGATTGAGCGCAAAGATTGTTAACCCTTTTTCACACAATTTTAGAGTTTTTGATGATTTCGGAAGATTGATTGCTATTTTTTTAGACAAATATGATCTAATAGATTGATTGAAAGCGGTCCTCGGAGTATCAAATCGCTAGAGGTCCTGAGAGCTATATCGAGAGTGATTAATGAAAGAGTCAGAACGCATGCCTGAGATTGGTGATATTTTTTCTAAAAGGCACGCTTCTTATCAGGATTGGGTCGTTGTTGAGGTCTATAAATCGACAATCGACGGTATTCAATACACCCGACTCCGGAATAAGGATATTGGCGATAAGTCTGTCAGTGCTGTTGAGTTGACGAGGCGTGGGTCCGATTGGTTACGTAAAACCCCTGCTCAAAGTTAAGCTCTTCTATATAAGAGATGTATGAATAAACCCGTAGTTATGCTGCGGGTTTTATTTTTGTCGATACCCCATAAATGTCCAATTTTTATACCTAAACATTCCTCCTCTGATTATGGGGAGGCTATCTTGTATCTACTGTTTGTCGGGGCGGTTTTGTGTCAGGCAGGTGATAAAAAAATGTTAAGCAACGTAGTGCCTTTAGCGAGCCTTGATGTGGTCTTCGTGACTCCATAATTTCTGATCAACTTAATATTTTATTTATTGAAATCAGAGGCGAATTTTATGAAAGAAAGCAACACTGACAAATTACCTGTTGTCGGAGAGGTTTATTCCAAGCGAACACGATTCCTACAGGACTGGGTGGTTACAGACGTTTATAAGTCTCATGTGGATGGTGTAACTTATGTGCGCTTACAGAACCCTCTGATGGGAGAAAAAAATGTCGGTGCTGCTGAACTTGTACGCCGCCGTTCAGATTGGTCAAAAAAAACTGTAGAGAAACCTCAAGGTGATTCTCTTCTCGACCTTTCAATGGATAGTCAAAATGGAATTTCTACGCCTGCAAATAAAAGCTAGGTGATGTAGGTATTGGTTCGACTTCTTTTGGTCTGGTTTCCAAAATTGGTTGGGGCATGGGAATAATATGGGAACAATTAAGAGTCTTTTTTATTTTTATCTGTGCGTTAAGTATTGATTTTGTTTTGGTAATATAAACTCTTCAGCAGTTTTGGGGGCGGTGATCGCTTCTTTTATTGTTTCTGTCTGAGAGCCTATAGATGTCCAGAGATACACCTGCAATTTTTGAGGCAAGCCGATTGCGTTTATATGCATTGGGAATCCTTGGGATTTGCCTTGTCAGAATCTATTGGTTGATTTCTCCGTCCAGTAACCTGGTTGACCTTCAGGGTAAACCAATTGGAAACGATTTTATTACTTTTTGGTCTGCAGGGCATCTGGCCCTGGAGGGGCGTCCGGAAGCTGCATTTGTTCGAGAGCTGATTTTTGAAGCACAGCGCATTGCAGTTCCCGGCAGTGACTCGTTATTTTTGTGGCATTATCCGCCAACCTTCATGCTGCTGGCTGCCTTATTGGCAAGTGTTCCCTACCTGGTTTCCTATCTTTTATTTATCGGTGGAAGCCTGGTTTTATATGCTGCATCAGTGCGGAAATTTTTAGAACAACCCTATGCCATTTTATTGATTGTTGCCTACCCAGGGACATTTTTATCGATTACCCATGGGCAAAATTCAATGCTGAGTACGGGGCTTCTTGCCTGCGCTTTTCTCTTTTGGCGCCCCCGACCAATTTTGGCAGGTATATTCATTGGCCTGCTGGCTTTCAAACCCCAACTCGGTTTGCTTATCCCATTGATTTTAATTGCAAGTAGGCAGTGGCAGGTATTTCTTTCTGCAACGGTTACAACAGTACTTTTTGTTGGGCTTTCGATTGCAGCCTTTGGTCTCGATTTGTGGGGTACATTTTTTGAAAATGCTGCTTTGGTAAATGATGTCATGGGGCGGGGATTACTACATTGGGAAAAGATGCCAAGCGCCTATATTACGCTAAGGATGTTGGGTGCATCGGAAGCCCTTTCTTATGCTGTCCATTGGCTTATCGCAGCGGCCGTGGTTGGTGTGTTGTTAAGGCTTTGGTATCGTTGTGGTCCAACTAAGTTGTCCTTTGCTGCGCTCGTTCCTGCGATCCTTTTAATTCTCCCCTACGTTTTTGATTATGAAATGACATTCCTCGCGATCCCAATTGCGATCCTTGCCACAGATATTGCCAAAAAGGGCGGCGCCTTATGGCAAAAGATCGTATTGATTATTGCTTTTGTTGCCCCGCTATTCTTGGCTGGGATTGGGCAGAACCTGCATGTCCAAATCGGGTTCCCCGTTATTCTCGCCCTATTTGTCGTGGCCGTACTGCGTGGCTTTACGGAACTTCGTTTGTTGAAGACAGAAGAGCTTTAAGGTCTTTCATAATGGGCCGGGACGTTTGTTAGCCCGGCTTTCCATCCAATCGTGGTTTAAGCATTATGGGAAGAAAATGAATAACATAGAACCCGAATGCAATGGTCCACAGCAGTCCAGACGTGTGGAGAATCGGGATGGATAACGGCCCTTCATAAACACTTTGTGCGACCCGGAAAATTGCTGCAAGTGTGATGGCGATGAGGGCTGATGTAAGCAGAGGCCTCGTTTGTAGGGGGCTTCCTGAATGCCCCAGTCCAGCCCTGATCATAACAACCAATACCATCGTGGCGATGGCTCCTGTGGTTAGAGCGTGTAAGGCTCCTTCCCAAAAGTATCCATACTCATATAGGCCATATGATTTTAGAAGGAGGCCAGCTGGAATACAGAGATATCCGATATGCATTGACCACAACAATGGATCATTTAGCGTCAGCCACCCCTTCCAGTAATAAAGTCGGACAAGGTGGATTAAAGCAAGCAAGAGGCAAAACCCGGCAAAGACTTCGGGTGAGTTGGCCGATACGAACAAATCGCCCAGTACCATAAGAAAAGTTCCGATGATGCAGGCCATACTCAGTTTGGCTGGTGCAGATACCTCAACCATAATCCCTTGTCGATGTAAGGCGTTTCTGGTGAAGGCGGGAACAATCCGCCCCCCGATTATTGTGATCAGCAAAATTAAAATTGAAATGGCCGCTTCGAGAATAGTCCGTGATGAAACCTCAATAACAGACATTTCGGACAGGTAAAAAGCCAGGTTACCGAGAGCCAGGACCATGAATATACCTGGCAGCATGAGGTTTTTTTTATTCCCGGCTTTATAGAGAACGCGCGCTGTCATGAGGGCAAGAGCCGGAAGGAAGAGAAGGTCAATTGCAGCAAGCAAGACAAAGGGAAGGGATGTGCCAGCCCAAAGTGATATACGCCCAAGCAGCCAAAGCGAATAGAGACCGGCAAGGGGAAGGCCCGAAAGCGGAGGGGTGTTGGTCCAGTTCGGCATGGCCGTGAGAATAAAACCAGCAATGGCGGCAACGCCAAAACCGTATAACATCTCGTGGCCATGGATGAGTGAGGGAGCAATATAGCTATTGTATTCAAGATATCCCGTGAGGCTGAGGATCCACAGGCATAGCACCAGCAGGGCATAAAAGGCACCAGATAAGAAAAAGGGCCTGAATCCTGCGCGCCAGAAAGCGGGAATATCCGAACTCATTGTTGCTTCCTTGTGATATGTTCTTCGTCTCAATTACCATTAAGATATATATAAATTGCATCTTAATGGTAATGCGTCAGTAAAGCGCAGTTTAAAAATGGATCAAAGGTATGTCTCCCTTTGGCGGCAGACATACCTAATTAGATCAGGTGTTATACGGCTTGTGAATAAACCAGTTCGCGTTTTCCGTGATATTGATCGAAGAGCGCACATACTGCCCTGACCAGTGCTCTGGCCTCGTAAGGTATTGTAATCACCCCGTTCTCATGGGTGGCGATCTCATCCTTGGCGAAGGGCTTTATGGCTTCGAGTTCGTATTCAAAATCACCGAGCGTCGCGCCGTATTCCTTGCAAATCACATTGAGATCTACTTCGTGATAACACATAAGTTGCTCAATGATGGCGGCGCGCAGCTTATCTTGCCCTTGGAAAGGGATTGATTTTGCCACTGCAAATTTGCCACTTTCTATGGCTGCGCGATAGTTCCGGATGGGAACAATGTTCTGGACGTGCCCATTGGGTAGGGAGCCGATAGAAGAAGCGCCAAACCCGATCATGGCTTCGGCCTTGTCAGTAGTATAGCCCTGGAAATTTCTACGCAGGTTTCCATTTTTGAAGGCTATGGCCATGGGATCGTCTTGCTTGGCGAAGTGATCAAGGCCTATACGAACAAAACCGTAAGTGCCCAGAAGTTCTGCAGCAGCTTCTTGTTGCTCAAACCTCTCGTTGAAATCAGGGAGTATTTCTTCGGGTAAGAGTCTCTGGTGCGGTTTTAGTGTTGGGATGTGGGCGTAACCAAAAAGAGCGATTCTTTCCGGGGCCATTTCCATTACCCGGTGTATGGTCTCCAGCACGGATTCAACGGTTTGATAGGGCAGGCCATACATAAGGTCCATATTGATACCATGGACGCCGCTCTCATGAAGCCAATTGGCAACCTGAGAAGTTTGCTCGATTGTTTGAATACGATTGATCGCGCGTTGAACTTTTTCCTGAACGTCCTGAACACCAAGACTTGCTCTGTTAACACCGCCTTCCGCCCAGGCTTGAATGGCCTTTTGGCTCATATCTCTCGGATCAATTTCTACCGCGATTTCCGCATCACTGGTAAAGTTAAAGGCTTCGTTGAAAGTCTTGAATAGGTCACGCACATCATCCGGTATGAGAATGGTTGGGCTTCCGCCACCAAAATGCATATGGCTGACGGGGCGACCTCTCCCCATGACATCGGCTGTCATGGCGATTTCTTTTCGAAGTGAGCCGAGATACTCGTGAATTGGTTTATATTTCTGGGTGATTTTGGTGTGACATCCACAGAACCAACAGAGACTATCGCAATAAGGTATATGCGAATAAAGCGACAAAGGCATATCTTCGGGTACGGCTTTTAACCAGTCACAATACAGTTCTTGTGTGAAGCCTGGCTTGAAAAGGTGCGCAGTAGGATAGCTCGTATAACGAGGAACCCCTTTGTCATATTTTTGTATAGTCTCTGTTTTCATAATCCCTGAATACCCGAGTGAAACAGTCAGGGCCTTGATTTATGTCAAGTGAGGTCAGATTCAGAGACGCATATTTGCCTAATTTTGATCAGCCTTTGTCGTAATTAATTGTTGCCGCATGCGAATTTCTTGTGGCCATTGGCTTTTAATAAAGGCGAGTGTTGCGGATATTTCTTCGTTACTCAAACTTTCACCAAAAGCAGGCATCCGACTGATAAAACCCTCAGGGGCAACCGAAGCACCACCATGTTTCGTTATTTGAAGTAGAACACCATCAGGGTGATGCCATGTATGGCCGCTCTCGTCGTGGGGAGGTGCAGGTAATCCACCGTCCTGAAGAGGTGAGCGCCAATTGGGTTCACCTTCCAAATTTGCACCGTGACAAGAAGCGCACTCATGGGCGTAAAGTTGTCGGCCCAGTGCGACAAGCTGTTCATTGCCAGGATCTGGATCGGGAAAGGTTAATTCGGAATTATTACGGCTCTCTTTCTCGACATTTGATCCATTGTAATCAATTATAAAGTAAGTTGCAGCTAAGGTTGCGACTCCTGTTATGAGGAGTCCGGTCAACACTGATTTCCGGGCCCATTTTGTCTGTGCCATATCGTTCTTACCTACTTGAGTGTTAAGCTACTTATTGGCGAGACCATAACTCTTCCAGTAGGAGGAAGCTCAAGAAGTAAATACGAATACTAAAATAAGTGATTGCTAATTCTAATGTTTAATGAATCTTATTTTTGCAATGCAGCATATATTGATTTTTCTTATTAAAAGGGTATTTTAAGCCCAAGAATTAGAGAGATGAGAAGGTCCAAACGCCGCTGAAATCGACAAAGATTTTTGCTTTATGCGGGAAGGATCCATCTGGAGAGAAGCATACCAGTCAAAGGAGACTAAATTGGCTCTTGGTAAGGATACATTGAATACCCGCCGCCAGCTCACCGCGAATGGCAAAACTTACGACTATTACAGTCTGGAAGAAGCCTCTAAAACGCTTGGCGATATTTCGCGTTTACCGTTTTCCTTAAAAGTACTTTTGGAAAACCTTTTGCGTTATGAAGATGACCGCAGCGTTAAGGTTGACGATATCAAAGCGATGGCTGGCTGGTTGAAAGACCGTAAGTCTGACAGCGAAATTGCCTATCGTCCCGCACGTGTTCTTATGCAGGATTTCACAGGCGTTCCAGCTGTTGTTGATCTCGCGGCAATGCGTGAAGCCATGGTTGAAATGGGTGGTGATCCCAAAAAGATTAATCCACTTTCGCCTGTTGATCTCGTGATTGATCACTCTGTAATGGTCGATTCCTACGGTGGTCCAGATTCTTTCCAGAAGAACGTTGATCTAGAGTTCGAACGCAATGGCGAACGTTATTCTTTCTTGCGCTGGGGACAGACGGCCTTTGATAACTTCCGTGTTGTTCCTCCTGGAACCGGCATCTGTCACCAGGTGAACGTTGAAAACTTGGCACAGGTTGTCTGGACCAAGGAAGAAGACGGCGTAACTACTGCCTATCCAGATACACTTGTCGGTACGGATTCACACACAACCATGGTAAACGGTCTTTCCGTTCTTGGTTGGGGTGTTGGTGGTATCGAAGCTGAAGCGGCAATGTTGGGTCAACCAGTTTCCATGGTGATCCCGGAAGTTGTCGGTATGAAGCTGACAGGTAAGATGAAAGAAGGCACAACCGCGACGGATTTGGTTCTAACCATTACTGAAATCCTTCGTGCACATGGTGTTGTTGGTAAATTTGTAGAGTTCTTTGGCGCTGGTTTGGATAACCTTACCCTTGCTGACCAAGCGACAATCGCCAACATGGCTCCAGAATATGGTGCGACATGTGGCTTCTTCCCAATCGACGCCGAAACTATTCGCTATTTAACCTTTACCAGCCGTGATGCTGACCGTGTAGCGCTTGTAGAAGCCTATGCTAAAGCACAGGGCATGTGGCGTGATACCGATACGCCTGATCCCGTATTTACTTCTTCACTCGAGCTTGATCTCTCCACTGTTGAGCCAAGCCTTGCTGGTCCTAAACGTCCTCAGGACCGTATTTCTCTCAGTAATCTTGCTCCTAAATCTGTCGAGCTTATTAAAGAAGCTGTTGGCGATAAGGCGGGTGCAAGTGCTGCGGTTGAAGGCAAGGATTATGATCTAAACCACGGTGATGTGATGATTGCAGCGATAACCAGCTGTACCAACACGTCGAACCCTTCCGTTCTTATCGGTGCTGGTTTGGTTGCGAAAAAAGCTGTTGAACTTGGTCTCCAGGTTAAGCCTTGGGTGAAAACATCTTTGGCACCTGGCTCACAGGTTGTAACTGATTATCTCGAAAAAGCAGGTCTTCAAGATCACCTTAATACGCTTGGTTTTGATCTCGTGGGTTACGGTTGTACCACTTGTATCGGTAACTCAGGACCGCTTTCAGATGAACATATTGCGGCAATTGATAACGAAGAGCTTCAGGTTGCAGCGGTTCTCTCTGGAAATCGTAACTTTGAAGGACGTGTGAGCCCACAGACACGTCTCAACTATCTGGCTTCACCTCCACTTGTTGTTGCTTATGCTCTTGCGGGTAACGTGACGATCGATCTTCTGAACGATCCTATTGGTCAGGGTAAAGATGGGCAGGACGTTTATCTTAAAGATATCTGGCCTTCTTCACATGAAATCGAAGAAATCTCCGGTTTTGCCGTGACACCTCAGATGTTCAAAGAACGTTATGAAAACGTGTTCGAAGGCCCAGAAGAGTGGCGCAAAATTGAGACTGCGACTGGTTTGACATATGATTGGAATGACCAGAGTACGTATGTTCAGTACCCGCCGTTCTTCCAGGGAATGAGCAAAGAAGCCGGTGAGCTTAGTGATGTTTCAGGAGCGCGGCCTCTGCTCGTTCTCGCTGATAACATTACCACTGACCATATCTCACCTGCTGGTGCGATTAAAGCTGATAGCCCAGGTGGTGAATATCTTACGGGTCACCAGGTTCGTCCTGTTGACTTTAACTCTTACGGCTCACGTCGTGGAAACCACGAAGTCATGATGCGCGGCACCTTTGCCAATATTCGTATCAAAAACGAAATGGTTCCAGGCACCGAGGGTGGCCTCTCCAAATACAAAGGGGAAGTGATGCCGGTCTATGACGCTGCGATGAAGTACGTAGACGACGGAACACCATTGGTCGTTTTCGGCGGTAAAGAGTACGGCATGGGGTCTTCTCGTGACTGGGCTGCTAAGGGAACCCGTCTTCTCGGCGTTAAAGCTGTTATCGTTGAGAGCTTTGAGCGTATTCACAGATCAAACCTCGTGTTCATGGGTGTTCTACCTCTTGTTCTCAAAGATGGTGCCACACGCGAATCTCTGGGGATTACGGGTGATGAGACCATTGATATCTCTGGTATTGAGAACGGGATTACTCCTGGAATGGACGTGGATTGTCGTATCAGTCGTCCAGACGGATCAGTTGAAGAAATTAAACTGATGTGCCGTATCGATACTGCAGACGAAGTAGAGTACTTCCGTCACGGTGGTATCTTGCACTACGTCCTACGTAACCTTATGAACGACGCTGCATAAAGCTGAACTTCACGATTGCGAAAAGGCAGCCCGTCTGGGCTGCCTTTTTTGTTTTGGGAGTAAGAACGATCCCTTTCCAGCTTTCTAATCCTTATGAAATTCCCTTAAAGTACATCTGACCGTTTTATATCCGGGTTCTGACTTTATTCAGGTGCAAATGACACAAGAAATTGAACAGATCTTCAAGACGGAATCTAGCCGCGTGTTAGCCAGCTTGATGCGGATTCTTGGCGATCTTGATTTGGCTGAAGAGGCTTTGCAGGAAGCAGTTCTCCTCGCGTTGTCAAAATGGCCAGATGAAGGCGTGCCAGAAAACGCATACTCCTGGCTGGTGTCTGCGGGTAAGTTCAGGGCGATTGATGTTATTCGTAGAGCCAAGAGGGGCAAAGAGCTTCTGTCGGATGGTTTGGGCTTAGTTGTTCCAGAAATCACACCAGAAATCACTCTAGAGAAGATCGAAGAGCAGTATCTGGAAAAGAGTTCTGTTGACGACGATGTGCTGCGACTAATCTTTTACTGTTGTCATCCTCAAGTATCTCTTGAATCGCGCATAGCCCTTTCCCTGCGTGAATTATGTGGCCTTTCGGTTAAAGAGATTGCCCGTGCCTTTCTTACTTCTGACGAAAATATCAAGAAACGAATTACACGTGCAAAAAGAGTTTTCAGGAAAGAGGATGTTCTTTTTGAAATGCCAAGGGGGGATCGCTTACATCAGCGTCTGGATGCCGTAAGGAATGTCATTTATCTGATCTTTAATGAGGGGTATTCCCCTGGCGAAAGTGAGCTAAAGCAAAAAGAGCTGACCCTTGAGGCAATACATCTTTGTCGGCAATTGGTTGGCCTTTTGCCTGACTCTGAAAGTTGTGGATTGCTGGCGCTTCTTCTTATTCAGGAATCGCGAAAAAAAGCGCGGCTAAGCCCACAAGGGGATATCATTCCCCTCGAAGATCAGGATCGCGCTCTTTGGAATCAAGAGCTTATCAATGAGGGCCTAGAGCTCCTTCATCAGGCAATGATGTCAGGGCGTATGGGAAGCTACGGGCTGCAGGCGGCAATAGCATCGGTTCATGCCGTGTCAGATTCAGTAGAAAATACTCAATGGGATCTGATCATCGGATACTATGATATGCTTTTATCGATTAACCCGTCCCCTGTCATAGAGCTAAACAGGGCAGCGGCAGTCGGTATGATGGAGGGGCCACAAGCTGCTTTGGATATAATACAAAGTTTAGAACAGGACCCGAAGCTGTCGCGCTTTTATATTCTCTATTCCCTTAAGGCAGAATTTTTAAAAAGATTAGGGCTAAAAGAAGAGGCCATTATCGCCTATGAGCGGTCTATCGAATTCGTTTCCAGTGAGCCTGAAAGAAAATATTTAAGACAGCAGGTGAAAAATATTTCAAAATAATTGTCCTACCAGTGTCCCCATTGGGCGTTCCCATTCGACTATATGCAGATGAACTGAAGCTTGATGCGCTTTGTTGAGATAATTGTTCATCACATATGAAGGAGAAATTTGAATGCAGTTTTTTGTTTATTTCACGATGATTGAAGGTAAACGTATGAACCCACCAACCCCGGAGGGTATGGCGAAACTTGGGAAGTTCATGGAGAAATCCTTTGAATCCGATACCATTGTTTCCACGGGTAAATTGCCCCAGAAGGTTACTCAGATTGAATTGAGCAAAGGGGAGATTTCAATTTCTGACGGTCCATTCGTCGAGGGAAAAGAGTTGATACCGGGTTTTACTGTTATTCGTACCGATACCAAAGAAGAGGCGATTGAATGGGCTCGGGAACTTCGAGAGTGTATGGGGGATGGTGTAATCAAGCTCGCTCAACTGTCAGGAACCAGTCAGGATGATATGAAAATGTAATTTTGGGTAACTGGATAACCCATGATTACTTTGCTCGCGCAAACTTGAAGGCGACGTGACTGGAGATTTTGAAGGAGGAGGAATAGTCTCTAGCTATGAGAAAATTTTTTAAATTCCTCCGACTTCCTGTCGTGAAGATTGCAGCTGTCATTCTCGGCCTTTCATCTGGCTGGGCTTACATGGCAATAAGTGGTCCTGCTTCTGAAGTTGTCGAGGCCGCAGAGAAAAGGCTGGCGCAAGGCCAGCTTGTCGCTGGAGCTGCAGAGCTGGCCGGCTTGTCAAAAACGGCCCCAGTTGTGCTAGAACTTTTCACTTCTCAAGGGTGTAGTTCTTGCCCGCCAGCGGATGAGCTGTTGAGTGAATTGGCCGATCAACCCGGTGTTATTGCTCTGTCTTATCATGTTGACTATTGGGATTATATTGGCTGGAAAGACCCCTTCTCAAGTGCGGCATCAACCACAAGACAACGTGCTTATGGTAAGGAATTGGCTCTTCGTTATGTCTATACACCCCAGATAGTTATCGATGGACGTCGAGAACTAGTGGGCTCTCGCCGAGGGGAAGTTCTTGTCGAAATTGAAGAGGCTGCAAAAGCTGGCAAAGCCGTGACAATGGAGATCTCAGGCGATGTAGAAAATGCGCCGACAATAGATTTTAGTGGTGCTTTGCCGCTTGGGGGAACTGCAACGCTTTGGGTCGCCGTTTTTGATGAGAAACATGAAACAGAAATTCAACGTGGTGAAAACCAAGGTTTGTTTATGGTGAATAAACACGTGGTTCGTGAGTTCGAACAGGCCGCACTTTGGAATGGTGTTGATGCTTCTTTGTCTTTTGACTTTAAAGAACTTGGTATCACGCCTGGTGATGGGTACGCCCTTATCCTTCAAAATGGCCTTGGTGGAGCGGTGCTCGGGGCAGCAATTCAAGATAAATCTTGAATTGAATTATTTGTGCTCAAGAATATTTTTTGTACAAAAAAAGGTGATGCAAAACGCATCACCTTTTTTACATAGACTAAACGAGCTTCAGGGTCGAAGCTTAAGAAAGGCCCTTGCCCATCACCCGTGACATACGTTGGGCGAAGGTGGTTACATCAGAAGGCATTTGCCCTTCGAGAATTCTCGCTTGATCGAGTAGTAGCCAGGCAATGTCTTCGAGATCAGAAGCGGCCCCATCCTGTTTGATAAGATCAGAAAGACGTTTGACCAAATCGTGCTTGGGGTTGATCTCGAGAACGCGTTTACTGTCTTGGTCAACCTGATTGTGGCTGCGAAGAATACGCTCCAGGTGGATGTCCATGTCGCCCTCATCAGCAACCAGACACACGGCAGAATCAGTCAGACGTTCTGAGCTTCTAATATCTTTAACTTCGTTTTCGAGCGTTAGCTTCATATAACCAAGTAAGGCACCGAGTTCCGCTTTATCGTCTTCTTTGTCCTCAGACTTTTCGTCTTCAGCTTCAGAACTGTCGATTTTACCGAGATCGGCACCACCACGTGTAACGGATTTGAAGCTTTTACCTTCGAATTCGTTGATAGAAGTAACCCAAAATTCATCGACTGAATCGTTGAGAATAAGGACGTCAACGCCCTTGGCTTTAAAGCCTTCGACCTGAGGACTTCTGCGGAGCGCTTTTTCATCTTCACCAGAAATGTAATAGATGTGCTCCTGGCCCTCTTTCATGTTTGCAATGTAATCCGCCAGACTTATCCAGCCATCGTTATTGACGGAACGGAAGCGACAGAGCTTGAGAATCGGATCTTTCTGGGACAGATCTTCGTATAGGCCTTCTTTGAGAACGGGGCCGAAGTTTTCCCAAAACTTGATGTATTCTTCAGGCTCATTCTCAGCTTTTTTATCCAGCAGACCTAGGACACGTTTGACAATGCCGCCGCGAATTTTGCGAAGCATCGGATTGTCCTGCAGCATTTCCCGGCTGATGTTGAGCGGAAGATCTTCGGAATCAATCACACCTTTGAGGAAGCGCATGTAAGCGGGAACAAGTTCCTGGCAATCATCAGTGATAAAGACGCGGCGAACATAAAGCTTTACGCCGTGTTTGCGATCAGGATGGAAGAGATCAAAAGGCTTGCTGCCAGGGATGAAAAGTAATCCGGAATATTCCAAGACGCCTTCGACGCGGAAGTGTTCACGCAGCCACGGATCGTCATAAGCGTGAGCGACGTGGTGATAGAATTCTTTGTACTGTTCATCTGATACGTCAGATTTGCTTCGGGTCCAGATGGCAGAAGCAGAATTCAGTGTTTCCCATTCTTCCACATTTTCAATTGTACCGTCTTCACTTTCTGAAGCAGCCTTTTTGAACCGGATTGGAATCGGGATGTGATCAGAATAGGTTTTGATGATGGTGCGCAGACGCAGCTCTTCGCCAAACTCTTTCTGTTCTTCTTTTAGATGAAGCTCAATGCTGGTGCCGCGTGTATCTTTGTCAACTTCGCTAACGGTAAAGGTTCCCTTGCCATCGGATACCCACTTCCAGCCTTGATCTTCACCAGCACGGCGACTGGTCACTGAAATTTTATCTGAAACCATATAGGCAGAATAAAAACCAACCCCAAATTGGCCGATAAGGTTACTACCGTCCTTGTTATTCTCCATCTGGGCCATGAAAGCGTCTGTGCCAGAACGGGCAATCGTACCGAGATTGTCGATTAGCTCCTGACGGTTCATGCCCACGCCATTATCGCTAATGGTCAGAGTTTTTCCGTCTTTATCGATTTCAAGATCAATCCGAAAATCGGGATCATCTTTCATCAAATCGCCATCGGTAACGGCGAGATAACGGAGTTTGTCACAGGCATCGGATGCGTTTGAAATCAGTTCCCGTAAGAAAATTTCTTTGTTGGAATAGAGAGAATGGGCAACGATGTCCAAAAGGCGAGAGACCTCGGCCTGAAAGGATAGCTTTTCCTCAGACATGATTTTTATGTCCACCTTTAACTTTTCAAATTGATGTTGTCGTGCAGATGATGAATATCCATCAATGCATAGAGAGATATGGCGTAAGATCGTTATTTTTTCAAGTTATCTCGGATTCCATTGCCGTCAGTTTTCTGAAGAGGGTTGCAGAGTTTTGCCATTTCTGTAACAAATCAAGTATAAGTAACGATTATGCAATGCAATCTATGCGCGAAATTAAGTGACGTATGTTAAGCTCAATTCGAGTCCCGTTATTGGTAGGTACAGCCACCTTATTGACTGCTTGTGCTGCGGGACCTAATTCCTCGCCCAATATGATTTTTGAACGCAAAGGGCTAACCGAACCTACCCTGAGCTCTTTTCAATACTGTCATGGATATGGTTGCCTGAAGAAAGAGAACTTATCCCTCAATGAAGTTGAAAAAACCGGTTTGATATCTGCTTTTGGAGCCGTAGCTTCTGCACAAGAAGAACGGGCCGCGATGGCGAATGCTGTCGCTTATATGGAGCGTATCAACGCAGCCAAAGCCGGGACTGAAAATGATGTCGGTGGTACCTTTGCCGGATATGGCCAGTCAGGGCAGCTTGATTGTGAGGACGAGGCTGCCAATACCACGACAACGCTGATTTTTCTTCAGGACTTGGGTTTATTGAAACATCACAGGTTACGCTCTCAGGTGACCCGCGGTTTCTTTATTGGCGGCTGGCCCCATACTTCTGCGGCTGTTGTTGATAACGTGTCAGGTGAAAACTTTGCCATTGATTCGTGGTTCGAAAGCAGTGGTGTGAAACCGCATGTGGTTCCCTATGATGCCTGGTCATCAGGTTGGGACCCGGCCAGGGATGGGCCGATCGTCGTTGAATAAGTCTAACTTATTCTGTGACCAAGCTCGGCTGGTGATATCAGGGTCGTGAAAATAGCGGTGGCGAGTAAAACGATCAAAACCAATGTGATTTCAAGTTTGATTGACCGGCGCAGTTTTTTAATTGCGATCTGATGAAAATTATCTCCATGACCAATCTTGCTCAGATTAGGCACAAGTCTAAATTTATTAATACCTGCGAGCCCGAGAACCAGTACGACGATTGCGAGTTTTCCCAATAACATCCAGCCGTATCTCGTTTCCGTAAGGCCGTGGTATCCGCCGGCAATAAACCAGGACATCGTCAGCCCGGAAATTAATAGGACTGGGATCGCCCAGGCTGCCGTTTTGCCAAAATGTTCAAGGGTGGGTGCTGCAAGTTCGTCGTGTTCTTTCATCAAAATAAGCAGTGGAACGAAGCTCCCGGCCCAGAAGCTGGCGATAAGAAGGTGGATGAGAATGAGGGGTTTGAGCAAGAATACCGGCTCGTATGCTCCGGTATGGCCACTGAGAATATAAAGTCCGAGAACGGTGAGAATACCGAGTAGGCTAAAGATCCAGTTTCGAACTTTTGTGGCGATAAAAATAATGGCAAAGCCCAGGCTGAGTAAGATTTGAAGCTTTCCGCTGGCCGAGAAAAGTACCAGATCAATCATGTCTGGATCTAACAAGGCTTCGAACTCGCCCCCTGAAAGCCAGATGATGTTTACACAGAGATGGACTAAGACGAGGACAACTCCAATTGTGCAGAGTTTTCTGATGTGCTGGTAGAGTTCTTCCTCAACAATTGAAATATCTGATTTATAGAGATGGCTGAATAAAATTGAGCCACAGGCAAAAAGGCTGGCGGCGTAAAGGCTGGCCTTAATCAGTGTCAGTACCAGCTCAATAGTGTCGAAATGCATGAATACTGCTTAAGGTGCTATGGTAAAGTTGAAGTGACCTTTGATCGGATGGCCATCCGAAGACAATCCTCTCCATTTTACGTTATAAGTCCCTTTATGAAGTTCAGGCGGTGTTGCATTGATCTCTTTGGTCGGAGTAAGACTTTTCCCGCCTTCGACGGATACTTCGTCACCGTTCTCATTTTCAAGCTTAAAGGATGTAACTTTTAAAGCCTCTGGAAAAGTAAGTGTAATTTTCTCTGGAGATGTTTGTAATACGGCTTCATTTGCCGGTGACGTTTTCAAGACTTTGGCATGACCAAAACTAAGTGTTGGTACTGCCGCGGCGATCAGAAATGTTACGATGATCAGGGTTTTATTAAACATACTCTTCTCCATATTGCCGGGGAATTTTAATCCTTCCCCTAGGAGGAAGGTCAAGAGAGGCAATACATCTAATTTGGTACGCATTACTTAGTGCTCAAATCTTATTATCACGACGCAGAATTTAATTTTCCATAACAGCGATTTCTGTGTATAGAATTATGCATTGATTTATGAATTTCAGTTCGGATTTTTCTATTGCGGTTGTTACAGCATCCCTTGGTTCGGAGGGATAGATGAGCCTTTTAACATCAGACAGAATTACCGCTGTTCTAGGTCCCACCAATACTGGGAAAACCTATTTGGCGATGGAGCGTATGTTGGCATACAGCTCCGGTATGATTGGCTTCCCGCTTCGTCTTCTTGCCCGTGAAAATTATGACAAGGCTGTTGCTATCAAAGGCGCGGCCAAGTGCGCGCTCGTGACAGGTGAAGAAAAAATTCTGCCCAAAGGGGCAAGGTATTTTTTCTGTACTGTTGAATCCATGCCGGTGGATCGGCTTGTAGAATTCCTCGCGGTTGATGAGATCCAGTTGGCAGCGGATGAAGAGCGCGGCCACATCTTTACGGATCGGTTGCTCAATGCACGTGGCACGTCCGAGACCATGTTTATGGGCTCAACCACCATCGAACCAATTTTGAAGAAACTCATAAAAGGCATTGAGTTTGTAGAGCGCCCTAGATTCTCTAACCTTTCATTCTCTGGCAGCAAGAAGATTATCCGTTTGCCGCCGAGATCGGCCGTTGTGGCCTTTTCTGCGGCGGATGTTTATAGCCTTGCTGAAACTCTGCGCCGGCACCGTGGCGGGACCGCCGTGGTTCTTGGCTCACTTAGCCCCAGAACCCGGAATGCACAGGTCGAACTTTTTGAAAACGGGGATGTGGATTATCTGGTCGCCACGGATGCGATTGGGATGGGGTTGAACCTCAATGTTAATCACGTCGCTTTTTCCCGCATGGAAAAATTTGACGGTAGAATATCCCGATATCTGTATCCGGCAGAGGTAGGTCAGATTGCAGGCCGGGCTGGGCGCCATACAAGTGACGGCACTTTTGGCACGACCAATAATGTTGGTCCTCTCGACGAAGATTTAATAGCTCGCGTTGAAAACCACGAATACGAATCTCTTCGCATGCTCTATTGGCGCAACGGTGACTTGGACTATGGAACGCCAGAAACTCTTCTAAAGTCTTTGGAACGCCGTTCTGAAGAAAAAATCTTGATGAAGATAAGAGATGCTGAAGATCATCAGGCGCTAAGGGCGTTGGCCCAAGAGGCGACGGTACAAGACAGCGCGACATCCAAAGCAACGGTTAAGTTGCTTTGGGAGGTTTGTCAGGTGCCAGATTTCAGAAAAATCCTAACAGATCAACATATTCGGTTGCTTTCTCAGATGTATCATTATTTGATAAGCAACCGTAGGCTGTTGCCCGAAGACTGGGTTGCAGCTCAAATCAGAAGAATCGATCGTACAGATGGTGATATCGATACCTTGGTATCCCGCATATCTCATATCAGAACTTGGACCTATATAAGCCATAGGGCGGACTGGATTGAAGATAATGAGCATTGGCAAGGCGTAAGTCGTGCGATAGAAGATCGGTTATCAGACGCATTACATGATCGTCTTACTCAACGTTTTGTTGATAGACGTGCAGCAAAATTAGTACGAAGCCTCCAGGCGGGAGAAAATATAGTGTCGGCGGTAAAAGCAAATGGTGATGTGATTGTCGAGGGTGAACACCTTGGGCGTATCATTGGGTTCTCCTTTGTACTGGATGAAAGTTTACAGGGAACAGATATTAAGCCTGCCCTGACAGCAGCGCGTAAAACCTTGTTGAGCGAGATGCCAACACGGGTAACCGTTCTCGAAGAAGATAATGATGGTTCGTTCTTGCTCAATGATACGGGTGAGCTGACTTGGCGCGGGGTTCCTATTGGGAAGCTGATCAAAGGTGATGTGCCCCTGAGCCCTGCTGTTGATGTGTACTCTACCGAGTTCATTGATAGTGGGATGCGCGAAAAGATTCGCTTACGTCTTGTTGCATGGCTAGAGCGCCATCTGCGTGCGCAGCTGAAGCCGTTGTTTTATCTTTCGGATGCGACGCTGGAAGGCACTGCCCGGGGGATCGCATTTCAGGTCCTCGAGGGTCTCGGCCTCGTGCCACGCTATCTCTTACGCGATCAGATCAACGGTCTTAGCAAAACAGATCGTAAAGCTCTGGCTGACTTGGGGCTACGTCTTGGCCGCGAGAGTGTTTTCTTGCCGAATCTAAATCGACCCCGTCCTAGCCGCATCCGGGCCCTTTTATGGGCTGCTTGGAACGAAGTTGACGTTCCTGTCATGCCGGAATTCGAAGAAAGTAGCTTTCAGCCGGTGGCTTCGCAAACGGATGGATTCTGTGCATCGGTTGGTTATCGTCACCTTTCTGACCGGAAAGGCAGGGAGCTGGTGTTGCGTGCAGACGCCTTGGAGCGGGTATCGCACGAAGCCTATAAACTACTTCGCCTGAGTAAAGACAGTGGGGAAGAGAAGCCCGCCAAGAAATCAGCTACTGATACTGCTAAAGTAACAGAAATAGAGACGCCTTCGGTCGAAGCGCCTGTTGTTGAAGATACTGTTGTTTCTGAGGCTACGAATACAAATGCAGGCAGTACGGATTCTGGTGTCGATAAAGCTGCCGCTGTTGAAGCAGAAACAAAGTCCGCTGAGGCATCACCATCTGAGGCATCCAAAGAAGAGAGCACGCCTCAGTTACCTGCGGGATCTTTTGCCATCAATGATGAGATGCGTAAGGTATCTGGCTTGGATGATCAGGCAATCTCATTTGTGTTGAAGTCGCTTCGTTTCCATCCAAATCGCCTAAAAGGTGGAATTACGGCATTTAGTCAGCGGGCCCCAAGAAAACAGGATCCGAAGAAAAAAGAAGCACGGAAAAAGCAGGTTGAGGCTGAAAAGGCACGTATGGCTGATTCTCCCTTTGCTGTTCTTCAGGATATGTCCTTCAAACGTTAAGGGTTACGATTGATGGCTGCAGAAAGTAAAGAAACTCTGCGCATTGATAAGTGGCTTTGGTACGCGCGATTTTTTAAAACGCGAACGCTTGCAAGTGCTGTCTGTAATGGTGGTCGCGTCCGGGTTGGGGGCGCGACTGTCCGTAAATCGAGCCATGTTGTTAAGGTCGATGATGTCCTGACATTCACCCAGGGGCCAAATATCCGGGTGATCCGTATACTTGGCCTGGGCTCTCGTCGAGGTCCAGCCTCTGAAGCACAACAGCTCTATGAAGACCTGGCTCCAATAGAAAAAACTGCTTCTAGCTCAAATGTCGACAGTGGGGATGGTGGTGTCAGGGACCTGGGGTCCGGGCGTCCTACAAAAAAGGAACGCAGGGATACGGATAAGCTCCGGGGAGATTGATCAATTTTCGATAAATTTGAGTCCGGATCTAAAGCAGATGTGAAACAGAAAGCTGCTTATCGTGAGTTTTTACATGAAGTTTTATCCAAGCTAGAAGATTCGAGCCATATCGGTATATATCATCACGTCAGGCAAATACCTTATGGCGGTGTCGGACAGAGAGACCCGCAGCAGGTATACGAGCGCAATCTAGGAACCTGTTCTGGAAAACACGTTTTACTTCGTGATTTATTGCAGGCTGCGAATTACAACGCGGATGTGCTCAATATTTTTACCCATTTCAATAAATACATACCGTCACACTCCACGATGTCACCCCACCTTTTGGAATTGCTCGAAAATGGAGATGTTCCCGACTTCCATAATATAGTTCAGCTCAGCCTGAGTTCTAAAAACGGTAATGTAGACCGATACTTGCTTGATGCAACATGGCCGGATGCTATGGCGTGTTATGGATTTAAGATAAACAGTTCTTGGGCTGGTAGCGGCGACACGGTCTTAGCAGGACCTTTGCTCACTAGATATCCTGTTTGTTCATCTGTGGTGGAGCAAAAAGAGCAACTTTTACTTACCCTGAGCAAACCGGATCTTGAAAGACGAGCATTCTTTCTCGACCTTCTGACAAGCTGGATTTCTGATCAGGAATGATTATTTAGATCCTTGGTTAAGCAGATTTTCTAAATATGACGGATAGATTATTAGCTGGCATTTGGATGACCTCCTCAAGGGTGAGGCCGTTGGATTTGGCAACTTCTTCAACTGTGTTGAGGTCTCTTATTCCCCAGGAGTCATTTTGTTGGCGGAGAGAATAATCAAACTGACTATTACTGGGCGCTGTTTCTACACTATCTTGAAAAAAGGGGCCGTAGAGATAAAGAACGCCATCTTTTTTAAGAATGTCCGCTGCTCCTGATAATAAGCCGAGCGTTGCTTCCCAGGGCGAGATGTGAATCATGTTGATACAAGTGATCACATCTACGTTGTTAATTAGCTTATCCTGGGTTTTGGTCTCGAAGCTCCAATTATTTTGAATGACGTCAACATATACAGGGTTGAGTATGTTGCTAGATTCTGTATGGGCAATATGAGCGCAAATACTCGGAAATAAGTCTTTGTTATATTCAGTCGTCTGCCACTTTACGGGGGCTATTTTAGGTCCTATCCAAGCTGCGTGATCTCCTGTCCCACTGGCGATTTCAAGTAAAATCCCCTTATTTGGAAGGAATTTTTTAAGAACCTTATATATGAAATCACGATTTCTTTCCGCAGAAGGAGAAAATCGCCTCTTGTCTGTTTTGTGTTGGACGGGGCTTGAAGTTTTATCTGATGACATAATGTTTAAGTTTGTGGAGTTGTTTGCGGGCGGAAGTGACATTAAGTTAAGTATGAAACGTGATCACGAAATCATCAAGTTTACAGATTTTAGCAAATAAGCGTGAGGTAAGACCTTGTTCGGCCGTATTAAAGAGTTATTAGGAGAGTTGACCAAGCAGCCTGAAGGGGCACTGGTTAGTCACAGTGATAAAAAGGTAGCTGCAGCTGCATTGATGGTTGAAGCCGCGCGCATGGATGAAGATTTTGGTTCTGAAGAACGGACAAAAATCATTGAGTTGATTGAAAGTCGGCTTGGCTTAAGTTCTGATGATAGCCAGGAACTTCTTGCGCTCGCGGAAGAAAAATCAGGAGAATCCAGTCAGCTTTTTGGTTTTACGCGTGTTATTAAAAATAGTTATAGCCCTGAAGAACGATTAGATTTCATGGAAATGATGTGGGAAGTGGTTTACGCCGACGGTGAACTGCACCATTACGAAGGCAGCTTGATGCGACGTATTGCCGGATTGCTCTACGTTTCTGATCACGATAACGGTACTGCTAGGAAAAAAGCACTTGCTCGTTTAGGCCTGACAGGTTAGGCCCTGTGCAATAATTCTGGGAACCAGAGTTGGGATCAATGATCCCGAGTATTGGTCAGGAGCCAAATGGAGATTAGACGATGACATATGTCGTCCTGGAAAATTGCATTAAATGCAAATACATGGATTGCGTGGAAGTTTGCCCGGTAGATTGTTTCTATGAAGGTGAAAACATGCTCGTCATTCATCCGGATGAATGTATTGATTGCGGTGTGTGTGAGCCTGAATGTCCCGCTGAAGCGATATTACCCGATACTGACCCTGCGTCAGAGGCCGTGATGGAGCTCAACAAAAAGTGGGCAGACATTTGGCCTAATATCACTCAGTTGGGTGTGAAGCCGGATGATGCAGATGAATGGAATGGTGTTCCTGATAAGCTGGAAAAACATTTCAGTGAGAAACCTGGCGATACCGACGGGTAACGTTGGTTGAGCACCTTTGCCAGACAAAAGGTAGGGGTGCTCATCTATAGTGTGCTTAACTTTATGGCTATTAAGTCATATTTATCATGTGTTTGAGTAAAGTTCGGGCAATGTCACGAAAGGATATGAGAAATAATCCCTAAAATATCTATGCTGTTTTCGCGCAGCAGACATGCTCTACGTGAATATTGAAATTTTGTTAAATTTCCTGTATAAGAATATCGTGACAGACGGATGCTGAGAAGGTGATGGGTGCGATAAGAACACTCTCACAGAGTTAGTTTCACATTTATGGATAGATTTACCCCCGCCAATTTTTTTTTAATTGAGTGGGGAGGTCTTGTCTGTGCGTGTTTTGGTATATTTTCTGCCGCATACACTTAATGCTGCATTTGGTGGGTTGGTAAATCCTTAAATGTGACTATATGAATATACAGCCTGTGATGTCAGGTGGTTAAAACGGAGAGACAAGATCCTATGGGTAAGCAGATAGAATACAGTGCTGGTGATTACGTGGTCTATCCAACACATGGTGTAGGGCGTGTTCAAGGCATTGAAACCCAGGAAATTTCTGGTGTTACTCTTGAATTACTTATTGTGACCTTTGAACAAGACAGGATGACTTTACGTGTCCCAAT
Organism: Kiloniella sp.; assembly: GCF_965205715.1. GTDB lineage: Bacteria > Pseudomonadota > Alphaproteobacteria > Kiloniellales > Kiloniellaceae > Kiloniella. Next base: position 356,419 of record NZ_CBDBHW010000013.1, read on the forward strand.
GGCACGTGCAGAAAGCTCTGGCCTGCGTAAATTGTCCAGCCGTAAACTTATGGAAGATGCCCTTACAACTTTAAAGGGTCGTTCACGTGCAAAGCGGACAATGTGGAGCCGTCGAGCACAGGAATACGAATTGAAAATTAACTCAGGTGATCCTGTGATGATCGCGGAAGTGGTTCGTGACCTTCACCGTGGTCCAGAACAGCCTGAACAATCATTCAGTGAACGTCAAATGTACCAAGCAGCTCTTGAGCGTTTGGCTCGTGAATTTGCTGCCGTTGAAGATATTGATGAAGATTCTGCTGCGGTAAAACTAGAAGAAATGCTTGCAGCAGCCTAGTTTTCCGGAGAACATGTAAAGCGCGGCTCCGTTTACGCGGAGCCGCGCTTGATTCTTCTTCGCTTTAACCGCTCGTTAGTTTGAGCAAAAGAGCTGGAAAATTAGTTGAGAATGGCCCGATAGGTAAATTTGGAAACTCTTCCAAGGTACATCTTACACTATTGCTGTTTGGGTCATGCGGCTCTGGAATTGAATAGTTTCCAGAGATACTGTTTGAGGGCCATGGGTTTCTTGGATTAATCGACTTATTTTCTCGTTCTAGCTGTAGACAGGGGTACCGTCCTTTCAAATGGGCGACCGTCAAAAATTTGCTGTCCTAACTGCTACACACCGTATTTGGGCCATTGGGGCCATTCACGGTGAAGTGGAACAATTGCGCCATATTCATGGGGCTTTGGAAACACGCCTCAAGCGTGGAGATAGAATAGTCTATCTTGGCAACTTTATGGGGCAGGGTTCTCATACCTGCGAAACCTTAGACGAGTTGATTTCTTTCCGTCGCTTCTTTTTGGCCAGATATCAAAACTTCCCTCGTGACATTGTATATCTTCGCGGCTCCCAGGAAGAGATGTGGCAAAAGCTTTTACAGCTTCAATTTGCTACTGACCCAAGGGGTGTGTTGCAGTGGATGCTTGATCAGGGTGTTGGTGCATCTCTTAGCGCCTATGGTTTTGATCCCAAAGAAGGTTTTAGGGAAGCTGCGGCGGGGGCAATGCAATTGACGCGATGGACAAACAAGGTTCGTCGTGCGATGCAGGAGAAGCCGGGGCATTACCAAGTTCTTGGGGAGCTAAAGCGGGCCGCTTACCCAAACAATGGGACAACACTTTTTGTAAACAGTGGGATTAACCCTAGTCGTCCTCTCGAGACTCAAAAAGATAGTTTTTGGTGGGCGAATAAAGGCTTTTCTCGTTTGAATGAAAACTTTGGTCCCTTTACCCGATTGATACGGGGCTACGATCCAAACCATGCGGGGGTTGCTTATACCAAACACTCCGTGACTGTGGATGGTGGCTGTGGTTTCGGTGGCAAGCTGGTTGCTGCTTGTATGGCTTTGGACGGTCAAGTCATCGAACTTTTGGAAAGCTGATGCGTCGGGCAGACCGATTGTTCCGTCTCGTTCAAATTCTCCGTAGGGGCAAGTTGATTACCGCGGCGAGCTTAGCCGAAGAGCTGGAGATCTCCACGCGGACCGTCTATCGTGATATTAAGGATTTGATCTGCTCAGGGGTCCCTGTCGAAGGGGAGGCTGGTGTTGGCTATTTACTATACGAAGGTTATGACCTGCCGCCTTTGATGTTTGATCCTGAAGAACTTGAAGCCTTGGCCTTTGGTATGACGATGGTACAGGCCTGGGCCGATCCGAAGTTGGCACGGGCGGCGACTGATGTTTTGCAAAAAATAGAGAGTGTTCTCCCTGATCCCTTACGTCCCCGTCTGGCAAAGCCAAGCTTGGTCGCGCATGGCGATGCCCTTCCTGAACCCATAACCATCGATGTCGGCGACCTGAGGTTGGCTATTCGTAGTCAAGCTAAGGTATTGCTGAACTATCGGGATGGTAAGGGGGATAAAAGCCAACGTGTTCTCTGGCCTCTAGGTCTTCAACTCTATCGTGCAATATGGATGCTTGGTGCATGGTGTGAGCTTCGACAGGGTTTTCGCGTTTTCAGGTTGGATCGAATAGAGCAAATGATTGTTCTAAAAGAAGAATTTCCTCACGAACGCGGGAAAACACACGATGATTTCCTCCGCCATTTAGAGCGCGAAAGCTCGGCCTGATCATTGTGAGCGTTTATGGGTTAGTTTAATAAAAAATACCGACGCTGAATTTCGTCGTATAGGCCATTTTCCTTTATGGATTGAAGTCCGGCCCTGAATTTGTTGACGAGTTCTGTGTCTGAGTTTTTATTGAAGGCCATGTAGAGAGAGCCTGATAGTTCCAGTAACGGGTTTATTTTTTCGAACTTGGATAAATCTAAACCCATTGAACGAACAATATAAACAAAAGAAGCATCGTCGTAGGCAATGAGGTCTACCCTGCCTGATAAAAGCTTTTTGATGTTTATTGAGTCGTGGTTAGAAATGTCGAAGGTTACGAAACCCTTACGCCGCAAGTAGGTCGTGATAACATCTTCACGAGAGACCCCGACTAGATAGTTTTTTGCATCGCTTAGGGTGTGAACTTTAATATTTGTATTGGATTTCAGTTTGTAGAGTGAAGTACTGTAAGGGGCTATCTTGCCGACCCATTGAAATTGCTCCTCTCTTTCTGGAATCCGCACAATTGAATAGATCAGGTGATTTTTTCGTTGTTGAGCTATTTTGTACGCCCTGGCCCAGGGGTAAAAATTAATTTCGGCCTGGACATCGATCTCCTGCAAAACCGCTTGAATTACCTCTGTTGAAAGCCCCTTTGCGTTCGAATCTTCTTGGTAATTATACGGGGGAAACTCTTCCGTAACGATGTGTACGGTATCGGCTATAACAGTTTTGGTGCACAAAACACATAAGGCGATTGCCAATAACAATTTGGCACTTCTCCGCTTTGTTGAGTAGATTTAGGATTTCAAATAGAGCATAGATTGATTATCTGGAATGGATGATTGTCTAATTTTGAGTTTGAAGTATTCGGTATCCTTGATGCCTCTGGCTCGCTTACGGATCATTCCTATACTGACATTACCAGCCTCTATCCTGGCGCTTGTGAGCTTGTGTTTGGCGTAGTTGCAGATGCCCACACAATGTTTCCGTAGGGATTTCGCGAACTTTTTTAGATAGAGCATCTGTGACTGATCTGCTATCAGGCACCAACGTTCCAGTTGCTCCGCCATCGCCTCAAATGAAGCGGCACTCCACAGCAGCTGAAGCTGTTCTTTCAAGACGTAAAGTGCATTCAGGTTGCTATTGCTCTCCAGCAACCTTTGCAGCTTGTCACTTTGTTTTTCACTCAACTTATCCGCATTTTTGAGCAACAGATAATGTGTCCCTTTCATCAACTCTTTACCACTTGGATCGGCCTTTCTGAACTCAAGTCGACGCTGATTATGGATAGCTTTGCTGTAGTTTTTCATGACGTGGAAACGGTCAAATACTATGTCGGCCAACGGCAAGGACTCTCTGACAGCCTTTTGGTAGGCAGGCCCCATATCCATCGCTACGGCCTTTATTTTGCAGGCTGTATCTGGTTGCAGTTGTTTCAAAAACCTTGAAAAAACCTCGGCAGTTCGGCCTGCTTCAACCCAGATCAGATGACCGCCAACCATATCGTAGACCACCGTCATGTAGTCATGACCTTTCGCCCGGGCAACTTCATCTACACCAATATATTCCAAGCCAGTTAGCTCTGCAGGATCAAGCGTAGGGAGAGTTTCAATAAGGTATGCCCTGTCGATATTCTTGACCGTTTCCCATCGTATATCCAAATGTCTGGAAACCGCTTGAATAGACATATGCCGACATAATCCACTGATCAGTCGGCAAAATCGGTGAGTGAAACGGCACCCTTTATCAACAAAATCACACCCCTCAATGCGGCGTTCGCCCTTGTTAATATAAACCTGCGCCAGCTCAATCTCGACCACACAAGGATACCCAAAAAGGGGGATGTCGTTTACTTGTCGGCGGACATGCTGGTTGATGCTTCCCTTCTGGCCTGTAGCAGGGTCTATAGCCCTCCTACGCGCGTCTCGGCTGCAGTGAATGACAATCTTAACACCGCCGTCATCCAGTTTAATTTCATTTACACGTTGCCCTTTGAGGCCTAAAATATGCTGCGAGATGTTGATTGTCATATACCTGCTCTATGTAAAGTTATCAGAAACCATACATATCAACAGGTTACTTGGCGGTCGGCATCTTTTTCTACTCAACAAAGCGGAGAAGAGCCAACAATTTCATGTCGAATACCTAGAGCAAGGGAGACCTATGTTTGTGCTCTAAGTATTTCATAAATGGTTTAACAAACAGGAAAATGATACTTCGATTATGATTCTGTATTCTTGGCAGAGTTCGTGAGCTCATAGGCCTCAGTTTTGTTTCCCTGTCCCCTTAAAGAGAAGTTACCCTTATGTTCGGTACTCATATCTGTTTCTTTGTTGATGTGATTCCATGTAGTTGATGAGATAAGTGTCTTGGCGGTTTGAGTACTTTCGTTAAGAACTTCTTTACCGAGGCTTTCCAAACGCTGGGCTGTGTTTACCGTATCACCAATCAGAGTGTAGTTTACCCGTCCCTTAGCCCCGATGTTCCCGGCAACGGCTAAACCACTATGAATGCCAATTCTGATATGTATTGGTTCTAGGCCTTGTTTTTGCCGGACTTTATTGTCCTCTTGTAGGGTTTTCTCTATTGCCAAGGCAGCACGACAGGCCCGTTGCGCGTGATCTTCCTGGATTGAAGGCGCGCCCCAGAAAGCCATGATTGAATCGCCGATGTATTTATCGATCGTGCCGTCTTCTGCTTCGATTTTTGCGCCCAAAAGGTCGAAATGATGATTAAGGAGGCCAGCAAGCTCTCGTGCGGGCATGCTTTCGCTCAAGGCCGTGAAGCCTACGATATCGGTAAACATAACCGTGATCTCACGTTCCTCAGATGCGATGCCCTCACCATCGGTGTCCATCAACTGTTTGACCAATTTTTTGGGAACATAGTTCTCAAACCACTTTAATCCACTGAGCATGGAATTATAGGCATTGGCAGCGGTGTCGAGCTCTCTGAACATGGATCCAGGCAGGCGCTCTGCATGGGCGAGATCAAGCTGTCCTACTTGCTGAGAAGCGTGGGAAAGTCTTTGCAAAGGTCTGGCGATAAACTTGCCTGCAAGGAAAATTGTAACCACAGTTATAAGGGCAATAACCAGGGCCAACACACCCGTGAACCAAAGGCGTTCGTAATAACCTTCGAGCTCGCCTTCCATAAAATAAATCCCGAGAGTGAGGTCATTAAAACCATAGTCGGAAAAACTTGTGTGTAAAAAGGTAAGTTCACCTGCGAAGGAATCAACTGCATGGCCCTTGATTTCCCCTTTGCCGAGGACTTCGCTAAATTCAAAAAGTGGTTCGTCCCAGATTTTGCGTAGGTTGCCATCGATCACCTGGTTTAAGGTCGGGAGTGGATTATCTGCTGTCAGACCGGACCTACTCATATCGATCAAGGAAGGGTGGGCCAGAACTTTGTTCCGATCCATAAGAAGATAGGTGTGATTCCCGGTCTCTTTATCCAGTTTATTAAGGTACTCGGACAGGGAGCTGATCGAAATAATCGCGCCCATTGCGCCTATATATACATCGTCTTTGTAAACTGGATGGAAGACGGAAATGTGCGGCTCTTTCACCTCTTCGATCCAGATGATGCCGCCCCAATAAATTCCATCCGCATTTCTGAGCTCTTGCAGAAGTGCTGCGAAACGATATTCGTTATCGCCTTTCTTGTTCCTGCTGAAAAATGACGTATCGTCGAGCCATCCGGCTTGTATAGAGGAGCCATCTGTTCGCATCAAAGTCATGCCCCGAACCTGGGGAGTGGCAGCCAGAGCCCCTTTGATCGTTTGGGTTATCGCTTTCTCATCACGAGGATCAAGCAGGCCTTGCTCTACCAGATCTGCCATATAGGTGACCTGGCGGGCAGCGGCAGTAAGATTGTTGTCGATGTGAGAGCGGATCGACCCGAAACTGATCTCGGTGACTTCCTGAGTAAGGGCAAAGGTATTGTCCTTAGCTGTATCAAAAGATAGCCAAATCACGATGGCCAGAGCAACCATAGTCATGCCCCCAAAGCCAAAGGATAGTGCCATTGCGAGTGAAGGACGCCAGTGTTGCTTCATGGCACAATCTGTTCTGCTTGAGATTGTTTTTGAGGTATTTTCCTCAGTTACTCTTGCCAATATCGGGTCCTACTCACTCGGTAATAAGTTTGATTTTTTGGCCGCGTTGCAAGCGACTGTTTTTGTTGAGACCGTTGAGAACCAATAATCTTTCCAGTTTGTAATCGGCAAAAGGCATTTTTTTAGCAAGGCTGGTCACGGTTTCACCGGAACGTACAGTATGAATTTTAAGGCGGTAGGGCTTCAGCTTAGCAGCTTCGGACCGGGAGAGCTTCCTGAAAGAATATGTTGTGCGCCGGAAGTCTTCTGACAAGCTATTTGTTTGATTTGGGTTTGTAATAAAGGTGAAACGGTAAACTTTGTTACCGTCAAACCGGATCGCGATCAGTCGAAAATCTCGTTTACCGTTTCTGCCATTAATACTGATACTGCCTGTAACGGCCTCCATGCCGTTGATGGTGATTTTTTCAACGTTTCTGATATCAGCTTTCTCGGCCCACTTATTCACAACATAGTTTTTGAGGCTACCGTTAAATTCGCCCTTGGCGCTGTCAAAAATAATGACGGAATCGCTGGGACCAACGGCGGCCACCTTGGTTTTAGAGTTGATAAGGCGAAAACCCTTTGGCGCGGTAAAGGTGAGCTTGAGTTCGGGGTGGGAGAATTTTTGCCCCCGGATGTACCCCTGACTAGGGTCGTCCCCGTAAAGCATGCCGTCAATCTTCTTTAGATAGACATCGCGACCGACGATGGGGTTTTTAACAGTGGTTGTGCCTGCCTGTTTGATCGCGCGATCAATCCGATCAGCGGTACGCGGGTGGGTTTGCATGATGTTGAATTTATCGGCGCGACCGGGGTCGCCGGCTATGGTCGCGTCCAGGCGACTGCTGGCCTGGAGCTGGGTTAAGAACTCTCCCATGCCATTGGGATCAAATCCACCGCGAGTGAGATAGCGCACGCCGAGAAGATCTGCTTCAAATTCCTGTTCGCGAGAGAACCCGGTAACTGCTAGGTTGCCCACGGTATTAACCGCCCGGGCAGCCTCGCCACTGCCTGTGAGTATACCAACCCCCGCGGCAAGAATTCCTGCTGTCAGGGTAGATCCGTAGCGCTCTGCAGAGTGCTTGGCAGTGACATGTCCTATTTCGTGTGCAATCACCCCGGCAAGCTCGGCTTCATCATTGGCGAGCGCGAGAAGGCCGCGGGTGGTGTAAACATAACCGCCGGGTAGGGCAAAGGCATTGACCACGGGACTGTCGAGCAGGGTGAAGGTGAACTTCTGGTTCGGAGTTTCCGATGTTTTGCCCAGGAAAGTGCCAAGCTTTGTGATGTAATTGGTCAGTGCCGGATCTTCGTCGTATACCCCGCCAAATTCCTTGACGATCTTGACGTGTTCGGTGCGGCCGACTTCCTGTTCTTGTTCCGGAGACATGCCGCCATTAAAAAACGTTCGCCCGGTCGCCTCGGATGTGGAACAGGCCGATAGCAGCGGTCCGGTCGCAATCAAGGCAATGGCGAGCAAGGGTTTTCTATAAGAAGACAGTTTTGAATAAGTCATCGGTCTTATGCATCTCACTTGGGAGTTCTAGGCTAAGTTAACGTAACGATTTTGATCGTAGCTTAAGAAATTTATCTGGAAATTATGTCTTTTCTTCGACCTCAAGGCCACTTTCTTTCCAGGCGCCAAAGCCGCCTTTCATGTGGCTGACCCTTGCCACTCCCATATCCTGCAAGGTCTTGGCGGCGAGGGCGGAGCGCCAGCCAGAGGCGCAGTGAAGAATGAAATGATGATCTGGAGACAGGGCTTCCTTGTAATAGGGGCTGCCGGGGGCAATCCAGAATTCCAGCATGCCGCGTGGACAGTGAAAGCTGCCGGGGATCTTGCCTTCGCGGCCCAGTTCACGCACGTCCCTGATGTCGAGCAACAGCACGTTATCTTGGCTGAGAAGTTCTTTGATCTCAGCGGGTGAGTGTTCTGTGATTTCCGTACAAGCGACTTCTAGCAGCGCCTTCAGGCTGACCTCGGAAGAGGCCTTCTGATTTTGTGACATGATTTCCCGATCCCTATTTTAAGTAACCCTTATTATGGGTCTTATTCTTGATTTAGAATTTCCAGCTGTTCCGGATTGTGCAGGGATATCATAGGGCCGTTTTCCCAGAACAGCCAGCCCCGGATGCGGATCGGGTGATCTTTCAGCGCGAGCAGGGATTGCCCCTTGTCGGCGAATTTATGACGCATGTCTTTGGCGAGCTTGATGGTGAAATCCTCGCGCCAGTTGTCACCAAAATTCAGGTAGATCACGCCCCTAACCTCGGCGGTTTTATGGATGGTACCTTCGATAATCTGAAAGCGGTCCATCCGGGCCTTGGGAATATCCGGCGTGAGCGGTTTAAAGGCCTTGAGTGACCAGATGCCCTTTTCCTGCTTGCGGGCGTTGGCTTCAATGCCGAGCAGAAGCGGCGTGGTTGTCGGAGAGCTTTCCGTGGCTTCGACCCGGGCCAGTCCCTGGTGAAACAGACTGTGTTGTAACCAGTGACCGTCAGCGCTTTGGATATGGGCGTGCAGCCGGTTATAGCGATCGTGGAACGAGCTACCTTTATCGATGTAAACCCGTCTTCCCACCATATGTTGCTGGTGATAACCCTGGATTTCTTTAACCAGAGTACAGACTTTCGGCAGGCGCTCACAATCCCCTGCTTTGGGCAGCATGAGTTCTGCGGGCCGCAAAATCTCTCCGGACTTCAGGATAAAATCACCCTCTTCGTTCATCGCCATGACTTCAACCTGCTGGTCAAAACTCAGGGCCGTTTGCGCGCGCACCGGACCAAAAGTGATCCCCGCCATAAACAAAGCCAATAATAGCGCCAATAATAGAGGGCGGGCAAAGAGAGGAAGCGCTAACAGGATCAGGGCTTTTAAAGAAGACATAGTCCCGTCATAGTGTGAGGAGTAACCGCTTGCAACCATTAATGGAATTTTTTGATGAGCCGCCAAGACCCCTTTCCTGAAATTGAACCCTATGATTTCGGCTTTCTTTCTGTTGGAGATGGCCACGAAATTTATTGGGAAACATCGGGAAATCCAGATGGTAAGCCGGTTGTTTTTGTCCACGGCGGTCCCGGCGGCGGCACCGCCCCCAAACAGCGTCAGTTCTTTGACCCGGCCCATTATCGCATTGTGTTGTTCGATCAACGCGGGTGTGGCAAGTCGATCCCGCTGGGCTCGCTGGTCAATAATGATACCCAGCACCTGATTTCCGATATGGAGGCCTTGCGCACGCAGCTTGATATCGAAAGCTGGGTTGTCTTTGGCGGGTCCTGGGGCAGCACCCTGTCTCTCGCCTATGCTCAGGCCCATCCCGCGCGGACAGAGGCCTTGATTCTTAGGGGGATCTTCCTCTCGCGGCAGAAAGAGTTGGACTGGTTTATGTCGAGCGACGGCATGGGCGCGATCTTCCCAGAGGCCTATGACGATTTTATCGCCAGTCTTCCTGAAGAAGAGCACGGCGATATCTTTAATTCTTTCTACACAAGACTGACCGACCCGGATCCGGCCATACACATGCCGGTTGCAAAGGCGTGGAGTGGTTATGAGGGATCGTGTGTCAGCCTGGTGCCTGACCCTGAAATCGTCGCGGCGTCGCGGATGGATAACAAAGCCCTGAGCACCGCCCGGATTGAAGCCCACTATTTCAAACACCGAAGCTTCCTGCCCGAAGAGGGCCTGCTCGGCCATATGGATACTATCCGGCACATCCCCGCTGTTATCGTGCACGGCCGCTATGACATCGTCTGCCCGATCACCACGGCGTATGAGCTCTCCAAGGCCTGGCCGGAAGCAGAGTTCAGGGTCATCGACGCCGCCGGACACTCCGCCAGCGATCCCGGCATCTGCTCTGCCCTGGTCGAAGCCACCGAAAAGTATAAGAGCCTCTAGGGTTCAAGAACCTCTAGAGTTCAATAGTCTAGGAAGTATAAAACACCTGGTTAGCCAAGGGGCATAACTCGGGGATCAAAAAGCTTTTACAGAGAGATTTTCGCCCCTTGGCAGCGACGGATCTCTCGATTATACAGAGTACAAGTGGTCCCGTAGCTCAGCAGGATAGAGCATCAGATTCCTAATCTGAGGGTCACGCGTTCGAATCGCGTCGGGATCACCATTTCTACTTCTCCCCGTCGAACATCTTGGTCAGCACGAACAGGCTGAGCGCGACGGAGGGGCCGATGAGCAGGGCGAACAATACCGTGCCGAGGCCGACGACACCGCCCAGGGTCCAGCCGGCGATAACCGCGCCGAGCTCTATGCCAGATCTAACCCAGGCTATGGGAAAGTTGGTCAGTTGCTGTAGTCCGGTCATCAAGCCGTCTCTGGGGCCGGGGCCCAAATTGGCGATCAGGTAAATGCCGCCGCCTAATCCGGTCACCAGAACACCTGATATGGCGAGTAAGATCTGAAACAGATAGGTTTCGGGCCTGGGCATGTAGGGCAGGGCGAATTCGAACACCAGGGCGATGATAACGGCGTTCAGGATGGTGCCGATGCCCGGTACCTGTTTGAGCGGCCACCACAGCACAAGCACGGTCAGGCTGACAATAAAGGTCGATAACCCGATGCTCCAGCCGGTTTTGTTGCTCACACCCTGCGCAAGCACAGTCCAGGGGCTCACGCCTGTTCCCGCGGCGATCAGAAGCGCTTCCCCAAGGCCAAATATGACCAGGCCAACCACCAGTAGCAACACGGTGACAAGGTCGGGCCGTAAATTCAGCGGCTTTGGCGAGCTCCAGGACAGGGAGGGGATACCCTTGACCGACAGGAATGAGAGAGAGGAAAGTACTTTCATTAAAACCTACGCATCACAAACTACCCATCATAACCCACGCATCACAACCCACGCATCCTGTGAGATCTGAGCATGTGGGTCTGGGTTTTTGCCGTGGTAATAACGTCCAGTAATTTGTCGCGGTCCCGGGGCAGATTACCCGCCAGTGGCAAGCAGTTCGACGCATGGTTGGAGCGAAAGATTACCGGCTTTGGCGGGTCGAGGAGCTTGAGCAACTGCTCCTGCTCGATGAGAATGGCATCGTCATCCTGAAACTCAAACCCCGCTTCCTGTCCTGCCATGAACTCATCAACCACCCCTTCATCGAGGGTGAGTTGAAGGGTTGAGAGATAGGTCGGCGGATGTTCATTGATCAGTTTTGCCGTCCCCGCAATGTGGTCTTCCCACCCTGCGCGCCCGGCGAGCCCCAGGATCACGGTCGCAGACACTTTCAACCCTGCCGCATTGGCATTGTCCAATGCCATGCCATGGGTCTTTTGCGAGGCCCCTTTGATCACGCGCTTGAGGACGTCCGTCGATCCTGATTCTATCCCCATGTAGACGAAGTTAAGCTTCATAGATTTCAGCTCACGCAATTCATCAACGGATTTGTCGATCAGGTTCTTGGGCGTTGCATAGGCCGACACCCTTGTCAGCGCGGGGAAGGTTTCGTGCAGTTTGTTGAGGATCGCGCGCAGTGTATCCATCGACAGGGTGAGGGCATCGCCATCGGCCAGGAATACGCGGCTTGCCGTGGGCCACTCACGCGCCGCTCTGTCTATATCTGCGAATACCTGCTCCAGCGGTCGGGCGATGTAGGACTTCGTCTTATACATAGAGCAAAAGGTGCAATAGTTTGCAGAGCACCCAAGAGTGGCCTGTATGATCAGGTTATTACCTTCACTCGGAGGGCGATAGAGCGGCATATCGTAAAAAATTGCAATTCCTCCAACGGGAGATTTTTCCATAGGAGGCACCACAGTAAAAGGCCCCCAACGGGAGGCATCATATTAAATGGCCTCCAAAGGAGGGCACCATAGCAAAAGGGGTGATACCCGACAAATTCAAACTCATTCTTGGCTTGGCCAGGATGTAACAGATCCTTGGCCTGATCTCTGGCCCGGCTTTTTGAAACAAGATATCGGTCCGGTTCTTGTTCTAATTATTGTCCCAATTATTATCCAGGCCACCGCTCAAGGACACTCTAGCCCCAATTCCCCCTTAAGCCGGAGCCCTACTGCGCCGCTTTTCGCATTACGCATTGCATTTTGCCACGACTGGCTGCTGTTTTTATTGCAATATGCAATTAAAAGACTGTGTGTTAATTGGTAAATACAGCCTTTGCGAGTGCTAAGCATCCGTTTTAATTGCATAAATTGACAATCATGAGCTGTGATTTGCAGTAGCCTTGCCACTTGAATTGTTTGAGGTCCGCAGAAACCCTCACTTTTTCATTTTTAAGTGGCGTGTCCCGCGTTGATTGAGTTTTTATCGAAAAATAATTTTCTTATTATATTCAGTTAGTTGTGGGTGAAATTCTCAATAAAAATGCACTCACTGCTAAAGTTGGCGCGCCACCTGCACTACTCATGGTTAGGAAGTCTGTTGCGAGCCAGAATTCCTAACATAACTGGAGAAACCCATGGCACAGCAAAACATGACAGCGAGCACCATCGGCAGCAGGGCATTGGCAACCGCCCTAAACGCCGTATCCGTCATGGGACAAACGGGTCATATAATGACACCGACAACTCCAAACCCTACGATCTCCATTGTAGGATTAAAGAAAAACGACTTAGGCGAAGATAAAATTCGGCAACTCTTCGGTGATATGATTGAGGCAGAACAGTAACCCCCTCACGCTCTCAATTATCTAGGTCAAATACACGTTATCTCAAGCCTGTGTGAGATAACATGTATGGCGGGAAGTTTACTTCCCGCCATTTCTTTATGCGCTGCACCCAAATTCTTCGACAATTCATATACCAGTATTTTGGGGCCGTGAAATATGGGGCGTAATTTCAGCTGATTTATGCTTGGCTGCTTCGTGCCAAAAGCGGTCATCCAAATATTATTAATTTAAGATACTTTGTCGTTATTAGAATATTTCAATAATTTTATACTTTACACGGTGATGAATCTCCTTCTAAAAAACCAAGAATAGAGACCCGTTATTAAATGAGTGGGCACTACTTTTGGTCGAATTGTCACTAATTTTATCAATTAGATTGAATCTCTAATTTCAGTATGGGATACATTACAAATGGGCATATTTTTAATTACTCATCACGGATCTCAAAAAGCTGAGCTTACGCAGGCAATTGAAACGAAATTTCCTGATGATCACTTTAAAGTCAGTACGATGACTTGGCTTGTGTCTTTCGAGGGTACAGCTGAAAGTTTATCAAGAGATCTTGGAATCGTATCTGATGATGGGTCAAATATTGGGAGAACAATGGTAACGGGAGTTTCAAGTTACTATGGTGTTGAGCCTGTTGATGTCTGGGAGTGGATTAGAGTCAATTGGCCAGGAGGTCCTCATGGTAGATAATAGAGAACGTTTACAAGGTGTGGTGCCTGAGCGGATGGCGGAAGCTGCTCCTAACTATTCTCAACCAAGCCATGACTTTACTTTACAAGCAGTTATGGAGCTTCAAAAAAGTGTCGGAAAATTAGAAGCCACACTTGATAATGTTGCTCAAAAAATTGATGACCAAAAAAATGAAGTGAAAGGAGTTTGTACTCGTCTCGACGCTGTAGATAAAACGTTAAATAGAACAATAGGGGGAGCCGTAGTAAGCGCTATTTTAATAGTTGCGGCCTCTAGTGTTGTATGGTGGTTGATCGGAGATACTGTTGTTAATATGCGTGATCAAATGATTTCAGCGCCCGTCGTCATAAAATCTCCTGTTGTAGATAACGTGTCCCCTAAGAAAAAATAATTATTTTATTCTGCTTATTTCCATCAAAGCTATTCGATTTCACTGCAATTTCCTTTCCCAAGCTCCCAAAAATTATCACCATTGTAATTTAACTAAATGTTGAATTCCTCTTCTAATGAAGCTTAGAATTCAGGCTGGTGCCAGAAGCAGAACTCCTAAGGCACTTAATAGATTTATTTATTAGACCTACTTAATAATTAGATTTTTTCTTCTAGTTTTGGATATATCCAATTCCAACTTGCATCTATTTGATTTTCTTTAGACACATGTCTGTCTACCAAAGACTTTAAATCAATTGTAATTTCATCCAAATTTTTAGTGAGTTGATTAATATTTTCTTGTGTTAAAGAGAACCTATATTCACGATTTTTAACAGTTATTTTTCTTGGAGATGTAACATCAAACGATACAACATAATTGCCTGATTTCCACCTAAATAGGCTTTTTAAGTGTTCAATGTAATTATACATTTCTTGTGTATTCATAATTTGATCACTATGAATTTCATCATTACTTTTGAGAAATGCAATCTTCTCAATAAGGGAAGCCATCAAATTAGGTTGAGTGTCTACAAATTGTGAACTTTGAAATCTGAAAAATTTCTCAACCAGTGAGATCATGTTTAATTTTACAGCGATTGCATTTTGGTTTTTTGATACTGTTTGTGTCGCCCCTGCAGAATCTCGAATTTCACTGAATGTCTCACTCATACCCATCCATTTAAAAATATGGGCTCTTCTCCGCTTTGTTGAGTAGATTTAGGATTTCAAATAGAGCATAGATTGATTATCTGGAATGGATGATTGTCTAATTTTGAGTTTGAAGTATTCGGTATCCTTGATGCCTCTGGCTCGCTTACGGATCATTCCTATACTGACATTACCAGCCTCTATCCTGGCGCTTGTGAGCTTGTGTTTGGCGTAGTTGCAGATGCCCACACAATGTTTCCGTAGGGATTTCGCGAACTTTTTTAGATAGAGCATCTGTGACTGATCTGCTATCAGGCACCAACGTTCCAGTTGCTCCGCCATCGCCTCAAATGAAGCGGCACTCCACAGCAGCTGAAGCTGTTCTTTCAAGACGTAAAGTGCATTCAGGTTGCTATTGCTCTCCAGCAACCTTTGCAGCTTGTCACTTTGTTTTTCACTCAACTTATCCGCATTTTTGAGCAACAGATAATGCGTCCCTTTCATCAACTCTTTACCACTTGGATCGGCCTTTCTGAACTCAAGTCGACGCTGATTATGGATAGCTTTGCTGTAGTTTTTCATGACGTGGAAACGGTCAAATACTATGTCGGCCAACGGCAAGGACTCTCTGACAGCCTTTTGGTAGGCAGGCCCCATATCCATCGCTACGGCCTTTATTTTGCAGGCTGTATCTGGTTGCAGTTGTTTCAAAAACCTTGAAAAAACCTCGGCAGTTCGGCCTGCTTCAACCCAGATCAGATGACCGCCAACCATATCGTAGACCACCGTCATGTAGTCATGACCTTTCGCCCGGGCAACTTCATCTACACCAATATATTCCAAGCCAGTTAGCTCTGCAGGATCAAGCGTAGGGAGAGTTTCAATAAGGTATGCCCTGTCGATATTCTTGACCGTTTCCCATCGTATATCCAAATGTCTGGAAACCGCTTGAATAGACATATGCCGACATAATCCACTGATCAGTCGGCAAAATCGGTGAGTGAAACGGCACCCTTTATCAACAAAATCACACCCCTCAATGCGGCGTTCGCCCTTGTTAATATAAACCTGCGCCAGCTCAATCTCGACCACACAAGGATACCCAAAAAGGGGGATGTCGTTTACTTGTCGGCGGACATGCTGGTTGATGCTTCCCTTCTGGCCTGTAGCAGGGTCTATAGCCCTCCTACGCGCGTCTCGGCTGCAGTGAATGACAATCTTAACACCGCCGTCATCCAGTTTAATTTCATTTACACGTTGCCCTTTGAGGCCTAAAATATGCTGCGAGATGTTGATTGTCATATACCTGCTCTATGTAAAGTTATCAGAAACCATACATATCAACAGGTTACTTGGCGGTCGGCATCTTTTTCTACTCAACAAAGCGGAGAAGAGCCAAAATATGATTATCACCATTTTCATGTTTTATGGTGATGTAAATTCCATCTAGAATAGCATCTTTTTGCTCTATTCCTATTGCCATATTCAAATTAAAAATTGGACCAAGGGTAGTAAAACCAATTTGAACAGATGATTCAGGAATGAATATCACAAGCGGTTTTATTAAATAACTACGAACCATATTCCAAAGATGCGGTGCCCATGCTGCTGCGCCTACGAAGGCAGCTATTTCTGCGGGTTTAAGCACTTCAAATATATCACTAAGTGTCTTCATGTAATAAATCCTATAATAAGAAACACTGGCCAATCAGTTCGTTTAGTTGGCATCGTTCCATGTGAGTTTGATGAAGGTCAGCTATGGGTCGAAAACAGTCATTCCTCGCCTAACATCCAAACGCGTTTACTTATTTGGTCACAACATGCTTTAGTTGTAAAACTAATATCAATTGATGCTGGGTTGATTTTATTCAGAAGATAGTGGGCTATGGTGGCTTGTCTGGATTGCAGTTAATAGGGAACTACACAGACATATGCACAAATACTTATGAGGTGAGCAGATTTGAGTGTATCGCGTCAAGATTCTCAGACAGAAATTCCAGAACTGGTAGGGACGCGCTGTGAAGAGTTTTGTGGAGTAGGGAGGAGTCTTAAAGATGGCCTTGGCGTATTTTATATTTGCCTCTCTCGAACGTCCTATAGGTTTTTTATTGATGTAGGCGTTTTATTTTGGAGTGAGTCTCCAAAAGATCCTGAAGATGATCTTCTTGAGGGGGAAAGTTACATAGATTTACTGCCATCTTTCGGTATTCAGCCTTTGAGTAAAGTCACCAAGATTGAAATGAAGGAAGGTAAATTACTCATTCAACTAAATGAAAAAAATTGATGTTTGGGAATGACGACGATGATTCTACCTATGTGGAACAGCTCTAGTTCTTGGTTAGAAAGGATCATTGCCCACAAATTCGCCTGATAAACCAAACCTCAATTCAGAGTGGTTAGCTCGTACCTCATATTACGCCATATTCTCAGATATTCTTCTCTGAATACTATACAACATCACGATATTCACATGCTCCCCATCTCCGGATAACGGTACAAATACGGTTTCGTCTTCGACCATGGCGCCGTTTGAATTTGGGATGTCTGAATTATCATAGGCAACGCCTTTGGTCAGGATGACGTGACCATAATTGCCCCAGGCGTCTTCCCAGCTGTTGGCGTGGAAATTATCTCTGACACGTTCTCCCGTGGGGTCTTTCCCCCTGACGTCGACTTCGTTGGTGCCCACCAGTCGATAGGTTAATTCGTGGGTTTCCCGGTCGACATCAACTAGGGTTATCCCGGATAAAAACTGGACCATTTCGACGGGGTCAAAATCGCTGCGCGAAGGGATGGTATCATCCCCGCATTTTGCTTTCCACATCTGATAAAAAGCGGCGATGCGTTCATCATATTGCTGCAAAAAACTATCGTCAAAAACCCGGGCATTAAATTTCATCAACGGTGTCATTACAATTTACTTTCACGAATGAAATTCAATTATCGCGCTAGAGTAATCGGTTTTGATAATTGATAGCAAAAGTATTTTCAATAAAGTTTCATGAACGGTTGTAATGGCTTAGACCTCAATCGCTTTGGGTGCGGGCGGGGCCTCAACCCGCTCGCGATGTAACAGCACATAAACCGCCGGCACAAACACCAGTGCCAGGATCATGGAACCACCAACGCCGCCGGCGAGCACGATCGCTAGGGAAGGCCAGAAGTCTCCCCCGACGATGATTAGCAGAGGTAAGAAACCCCCGATTGTGGTCAGAGTGGTGGAGAGAATGTGGCGGGTGGTGCCGATGATCTGTTCGGCAATGGCCTGCCTGTTGCCCGCTTTGGCATCCGGGTTCGACTGGATCGCGGCGAGGACCACGATAGAGTTATTAAAGGCGAGCCCGATCAAGCCCAAAGTACCCAAGATGGTGTTGAAGCTGATCGGGAACTGGATCGACCAGGTCGACAGGAAGCCAAGACCAACGGACAGAACCGCGACCACCCCAAGCAGGATGGCGAGTTGAACGGAACGAAACACCAGAATCAGTGTGGCAATGGTGAGAGTGACCAGAATGGGGACATAGGTCACAAGGTTGCCTTTGGCCTCTGAATCTTTTTCGATCGCACCACCGAGTTCAACCCGGTAGCCCGCGGGCAGGGCAAAGCCTTCGGCCTCGAGTTGCTCCAGAACCCGTTTGGTCACATCGATGGGCAGGGCACCATTGCGGGTATAGCCCTTTATGATGTTGGTGCGCTCGCCATTATAGCGGGTAATGCCGCCGAGCTCGGGCCGCAGTTCGATCTTTCCAATCGCGGCGAGCGGAACCCAGGTATTGCTTCCTCCAGTTCCCGGGCCAGACTGAATTCCAGGTGAAACCAGCTGCATTGAAGATATGTCATTTAAGCTTGTACGTTGGCTGTCGTGATAACGTACACGTACGGGCATCTGTTCCAGATTTTCAATCACCGAGCCGCCAACGTTGCCTTCCAGATTGGCCTGCATTTGCTGGGCGATGTTACTCAGGGTCAGCCCCGCCAGCTTTGCTTCGTTTTCATCGGCGTTGAGCCAAAGCTTGGGCTCTCCGCGCGGCATGGTGACCTGGGTGTGGAGGATTTCGGGGTTCGATTGCAGGGTCAAACGCACCCGCTCGCCAAGGTCCTGTAGCTGATCCATGCTAGGGCCAAAGATGCGGTATTCGATATCGGCAACCACGGGCGGGCCCTGGCTGAATTGACCGATCACGATCTGGGCTTCGGGAAAGCGCTGGTCGAGCTTGGTCTGAAGCGGGGCAATCATCGCCTTGGCGGCTTCGCTGGTTTCTGCGGTCACGATGGCCTGGGCGTAGTGGGCGGCATTGTCTTTGTTCATGACCAGATTGTAATAGACGGTAGGGAAGGATCCGCCGACCAGCCAATAGACGCGCTTGGTTTTGGTATCCTCGCGTATAACCGCCTCGATGGCCTCGACCTCACGGCGGGTGTTTTCAATCGATGAATCGCTCGGCATCCAGACCTGAACCTCGAACATGTCGCGGTCGACCGGGGGGAAGAACTCGTTACCGAGGGATTTCAGGGCAATAAAACCGCTGATCGGCATAAAGCAGGCCAGCAGGATCGCGGCCATCGGTAGGCGCAAACCAAGGTGCAGACTGCCCCGATAAAACTTGGTCAGCCATGGCATGCTCAACCCATCGCGCCAAAAGCGCTTGGGCAGGTGTGCTGGCGGGGGGTTGGCAAAGATGCCCGACAGCCCCGCGGTAATGGTGAGGGCGATGACAAAAGAAGCGATCAGGGCCATGATCACGCCGCTGCCGATAGAGCCGACAAAATCGCCGACCCCACCGGGCAACAACAGGATCGGGGCAAAGGCCAACACCGTGGTCAGGGTCGAAGACAACAGCGGACTAAAGAGGTGACGCACCGCCGTGTCGACGGCTTCCAGTGGCGACTTGCCCTGCTGTTTATTCTGGATCACTTCGTCGGCCATAACGATGGCATTGTCGATCAAAAGGCCCAACGCGACGATCAGACCATAGATCGACATCTGGTGGATGGCGTTGCCACTGATTAACAGGCCAAACAGCACAACGGAAACCACAAGTGGCAGGGCGAGCCCGACGATAAGCGCCAGGCGCCAGCCCATCATCAAAAAGACCACACCGATCACCACCGCGGCCCCGGCGAGCAAGTTTTTCACCAATTCGCTCAACTGGCTGGTGGTATAGCTTTCCTGCTCAAATATCGGGTCAATCGCGATGCCGCCGCCGACATAGGTTGAAAAGTCATCGATCACGGCGTTGACTTCATTGGCCCATTTATCGACCCGCTGGCCGGTGGCCATCCGCGCGGCAATCAGCACGGAACGCTGACCATCAATAAGGCCGATTTCCGTGGTCGGCTTGCGCCAGTCCTTTGTTACCTCTGCAATGTCGCCGACGCGCAGGATGGCCTTTTGCTGATCGCTGACAAGGGGGATCTGGTTGATGCGCTCCAGCGAATTCAGCTCGCCCTGGACCTCGAGCAACACATTTGACTGCGCCCCTCGTAGCACCCCGGCGGGGGATTTGCTATCGGCCGCGGCGATCAGGTCTGCGACCTCTGTGGCGCTGAGGCCAAGCTCGGCGAGTTCGGCCGGATCAACCGTGACGGTGATCTCTTCCTTTGGCTCCCCATAAAGCCGCACCAGTTCGGTGCCTTCGATATTGCGCAGGCGATCGGAAAGATCCCCGGCCAAACGGTTTAAGATGCCCAGTTGCGCCGGGCTATCTTGTACCCATCGCACCCCAACGATCAGGGTAAAGGCGGCGGGATCGCGCTTGTCATCGATCACAGGGACCTGGGCCTCTGGCGGCAACTGGGGGAGGGCGTCACTGATCTGGTCTCTGATTTCAGAAAAGATCGCCTTGTTCTGCGACGCTGTTACGCTGTCTTGAAGCTCTAGCGCGATGATGGAAACTCCGGCGCGCGATGTTGATTCGATATCCTTGATCGCCGCGACTTCCTGCAATGCCTCTTCCAGAACTTCCGTGACCAGGGTTTCAACCCGCTCGGCCGACGCGCCGGGGACGGATGTAATCACGATGGGGTTGCGATTGACAATGCGCGGGTCTTCCAACCGGGGCAGGGACACCACCGCAGACAGTCCGCCGACCAGAATGACCACGATGGATAAAACCAACAGGTATCGGTTGCGAAAGAACAGGGTGGTGATGCCAAAGGGATTGCCGGTGCTCATTGGTTTATCTCCCTTATCGGGGCATTTTTCTGGTCATTTCCCAAATCATTTGACGCAAGGAGGTCTGCGGAAGGGAATTTCCCCACGGGCTGAATGCGGACCCGCTGGCCGGGCATAAGACGGTGCAGGCCACCGACCACGACCTGCTCTTGATCCCCGAGGGTGCCGCGCACAAAAATACGGTCGGCTTCCTGATGCACGACTTCCAGTTCTCTACGCTCCAGAACACCAGTGTTTTGTAGTTTCCTGTTTTCAGTATCTGGGTCTACTTGGGGACTACTTTTTGCGTCGGTATTTTCCTGTTTAGCGACCGCGACGTAGACCGCCCACAGACCTCGCGAACTCTCGGTGAGGGCGGTCAGCGGTAACCAGAATCCGGTCAGCTCGATCTCTTTTGCGATGTCGAGACGGGCCAGATCGCCGTAACGAATGCCATTGGGTCGTTGATCCCCCGATTGCAGGCTGAACAACACATCGACGCTGCGGGTGCCGCGATCACGCACGGGCAGGATGGACCGCACCCGGGCGGGAATTTCCTGTCCCTTGATGTTTAAAGTGTGCAGCTGACCAAGCGCGATATCTTCGACAGCGCCGCCCGCGAGACCGATCCTGACCTCGGGATTGCTGCGCTCCAGCAGATCAAACACGGGCACACCTGCGCTGATAACAACGCCTTCATCAGAAAAGCGGGTGCCGACAATCGCGGCAAAGGGGGCCTTGATCTCGGACTTTTTGATGCTGAGCTGGACCGAAGCGATCTCGCCCTCAACCTGGAGGATCTTGCCGTGCAGCGCCTGTTCGCTGAAGCGGGCTTCATCGTAACGTTGCTGCGAAGAGTGACCTTTTTTGGCCAGAAGTTCCTGGCGGTTTCGGGTCGCACGGGCGAGGTCGATGTTGGCCTGGAGTTCGGTGCGGCGGCCGCGCAATTGGCGGAGCTGAACCTTGTAGCGGGCGGTATCGAGCTGCGCGATCACCTGTCCCGGCTCCAGCACATCACCCTCTTCGGCCAGGATTGCAGCGACCAGCCCACCGAGCTCAAACCCGACCTGGCTTTCTCGCCTTGCTTCAACCCGGCCAATGAACGTGCGGCGGACCTCATAGCCCGTAACCTGTTGCGCTGCAATGGTGGAGACCGAAAGGATGCGTGGCTCTGGCGCCTTGTTTGCCTCTTGGTCCGGCGTCGTGATCGCCGCAAAACCGCTAAGGCCACCACCGACAACACCCGCCACCAAAGCCGTAATTCCCAAACGCGATATCAATCCCATCGATGTATCCTCCAATAAGAAGTGTATATACACTTCAGAGATTAAAAAAATAGTGTGCAAGTGTTGCCCAAAAAGAGCCGATCTAAACCCGATATAAACTCAAATTGGCATTTGTCGACTTGCTCCAGGCTAAGATTAGTCTGCACTACCAGCCGATCCCCGGCGCTTAAATCGCCCCTAACGGCCAGTTAACTCCGCCACGCCCGGCTCAGCTCTGGTTCGATCAAGTTCAGGTCTCGCCAGCGCCACCAGTTGGTATTCACAGACTTTAGCCAGTCCCTAGCGTCTGTTAGCCAACAAGAGCAACCATGTCCTGTTGCAGGGAAGTCCATCGCTCCGACCCGATGCGGCCAACGGTGGTTTCCTGCGCCCTGCGCCACAAGGGGGCGGCGGCTTCCAGGGTCTTGCGGCCCTTTTCAGTCAGGACCATCCCGCGAGAACGTCGATATCCCTCAGGCAGAACTTCGACCAACCCCTGCTTTTCCAGCGGCCCGAGATTGCGGGTCAGGGTGGTGCGATCCATGGACAGCGCCTTGGCCAGGGTGCCGATCGGAACCGCCTCATCGATCTTGTTGATCGCCGCAAGAATAGTAAACTGGGTCACCTTCAAGCCCACCGGCTTCAAGGCATCGTCGTAGGCGCGGGTCAGGGTTCGGGCCGCCGCGCGGATGTTAAAACAGGCGCAATCCTCGACGTTCTTCAGTTCTGTAAGCGGGTTCTTATTTGTCATTATGTGTATATACACTTCTTGAGGCAGTATTTCAAGCCCTCCCTCCAATTTTTTATTACCGAGCTCGAACCGAACTCAAAATAAAGTCTACTTTCGCCGACCATTTTTTTGTTTCATTCTTTATGGGTATTATTGCAAAGATGATGAGATCGCGCCGATACAAGGAGGAATCTGTGAGCTACAAACTGTATTATGCACCAGGGAGTGCCGCAATGGGGGCGCGCGTGTTGTTGGAAGAAATTAAGGTGCCCTATGAGCTGATACAAACGACAATATCGGGTGATAAACAAAGGTCGCCGGAATTATTGGCACTAAACCCAAATGGCTGGGTTCCCGTGCTCATTTGTGATGATACTGCAATGTATGAAGGCGCTGCCATTGCGATGTTCTTGTGTGATCGTCATCCTGAAACAGGGTTAGCCCCTAAGGTTGATGATCCCGTGCGGGGCCTTTATTTGCAGACGCTGGTGTATTTCTCCAGCTCCGTTCAAAACGCTTTTCAGCTGGCTCTTCTCCGCTTTGTTGAGTAGAAAAAGATGCCGACCGCCAAGTAACCTGTTGATATGTATGGTTTCTGATAACTTTACATAGAGCAGGTATATGACAATCAACATCTCGCAGCATATTTTAGGCCTCAAAGGGCAACGTGTAAATGAAATTAAACTGGATGACGGCGGTGTTAAGATTGTCATTCACTGCAGCCGAGACGCGCGTAGGAGGGCTATAGACCCTGCTACAGGCCAGAAGGGAAGCATCAACCAGCATGTCCGCCGACAAGTAAACGACATCCCCCTTTTTGGGTATCCTTGTGTGGTCGAGATTGAGCTGGCGCAGGTTTATATTAACAAGGGCGAACGCCGCATTGAGGGGTGTGATTTTGTTGATAAAGGGTGCCGTTTCACTCACCGATTTTGCCGACTGATCAGTGGATTATGTCGGCATATGTCTATTCAAGCGGTTTCCAGACATTTGGATATACGATGGGAAACGGTCAAGAATATCGACAGGGCATACCTTATTGAAACTCTCCCTACGCTTGATCCTGCAGAGCTAACTGGCTTGGAATATATTGGTGTAGATGAAGTTGCCCGGGCGAAAGGTCATGACTACATGACGGTGGTCTACGATATGGTTGGCGGTCATCTGATCTGGGTTGAAGCAGGCCGAACTGCCGAGGTTTTTTCAAGGTTTTTGAAACAACTGCAACCAGATACAGCCTGCAAAATAAAGGCCGTAGCGATGGATATGGGGCCTGCCTACCAAAAGGCTGTCAGAGAGTCCTTGCCGTTGGCCGACATAGTATTTGACCGTTTCCACGTCATGAAAAACTACAGCAAAGCTATCCATAATCAGCGTCGACTTGAGTTCAGAAAGGCCGATCCAAGTGGTAAAGAGTTGATGAAAGGGACACATTATCTGTTGCTCAAAAATGCGGATAAGTTGAGTGAAAAACAAAGTGACAAGCTGCAAAGGTTGCTGGAGAGCAATAGCAACCTGAATGCACTTTACGTCTTGAAAGAACAGCTTCAGCTGCTGTGGAGTGCCGCTTCATTTGAGGCGATGGCGGAGCAACTGGAACGTTGGTGCCTGATAGCAGATCAGTCACAGATGCTCTATCTAAAAAAGTTCGCGAAATCCCTACGGAAACATTGTGTGGGCATCTGCAACTACGCCAAACACAAGCTCACAAGCGCCAGGATAGAGGCTGGTAATGTCAGTATAGGAATGATCCGTAAGCGAGCCAGAGGCATCAAGGATACCGAATACTTCAAACTCAAAATTAGACAATCATCCATTCCAGATAATCAATCTATGCTCTATTTGAAATCCTAAATCTACTCAACAAAGCGGAGAAGTGCCTTGGGCGGCTTATTATCGCGGCGCCCGCATTGTATCTATCTGCTCCGGGGTGTTCGTCTTGGCAGCGGCCGGAATCTTGCAGAATCAAAAAGTAACGACGCACTGGCGTTACGCTGATCTTCTCGCTGAAAAATATCCAGAATTAAAAGTCGACCCTAATGTGCTCTTTATCGATGAGGGGCGTATCATGACCTCAGCTGGTTCTGCGGCTGGTCTTGATCTTTGTCTGAACATTATCCGCACAGATTTTGGCCCTGCAGTGGCAAACAAAGTGGCGAAACGCTTGGTGTTGCCTGCCCAACGCGATGGTGGGCAAGCTCAGTTCATCGATCGTCCTCAGGTGCGTCGGGAGCAAGCGATGGACGAGCTATTGCAGTGGGTTCGCGAACACATTCAATTGCCAATCAAAGTCGAGGATCTTGCCAAGCGTGCCCACATGAGCTTGCGGACTTTTATCCGTCGGTTTAAAGAAGCCACGGGCCTGCCACCAGCCAAGTGGATGATTCAAGAGCGCTTAGCGCTGGCTTGTACTTGTTTGGAAGAAACCGTGATGACGGTGGAAGAGGTGGCAACTCATTGTGGTTTCGGTATCGCTGATACCCTGCGCCATCATTTTCGTGACCAGATGGGAATCAGCCCGACGCGTTACCGCCAGAACTACCAACTTATCTAGGCCTGATTCAGGCCGTTTAGTTGGGTTCTGTGTTTTTGGTAGGTCGCAAGGTTATCCGGAGAGTATAAAATCAGTTGGAATATGTGTGAACGAGAAACACGGAATTCGTGTTAGAGATAGACCGCACATCCCTTATCTTCGAGTGTTTGCAGCCACTTGGGCTGTTCGCGAAGGTGGCTCCAGCGCAGATCGAGCTTTTTCAAGTTTGGAAGTTCAGCAAGAGATTCAGGGAGTGAAGGAAAGTGGTTTGCTCTGAGATCGAGATGAATCAAGTTTTTGGCTTGGCCGAGAGATTCAGGAATCTCTTTGATTTGATTGTTGCGAAGATCGAGAACTTCCAGATTTTTTAGGTCACCAATATTTTCAGGAAGCTTCCGTAATTGATTCCCGTTGAGATAGAGTTCTCTTAAAGCTTTAAGTCCACAGAGTGAATCAGGAATTTCAGTAAAGCTGTTGTTATAGAGCCGAAGCTCACGCAGGGCATTTAAGCCAGATATTTTCTCAGGTATAGCGGTTAATTTGTTATCGGTGAGATTCAAGTATTTCAGGTTTTTGAGCTGCCAAAGTGAGTCAGGCAATTCTGCAATCAAAGTATTGCTGGCATAGAGAATCTCGAGCTTGCTTAATCGCCCGATAGAATCAGGCAGAGATAACAATGCTTGGTGACTGAGGTCGAGAATCTGAAGCTCTGACAACTTCCCAAGTGATTCAGGCAAAGACTTGAGCTCATTGCCATAGATATATAGCTCTTTCAGCGACTTCAATTGGGCGAGGCTATCGGGGCAGGCCTTGAATTTGTTGCGTCCGACAAAGAGTTTTTCCAGTTTATCGAACGATAAAAAGACATCTGGTAGAATCTCAAAGCCACACTTTTCAGCCGCAATATGAATTACGTCGCCATTTGACTCTCGGTAGCATACCGCACCATCAACCCGCTCAGTAATATGGGAAACCTCACAGATAGAGGTGACGGAGGTGAGCGTGCGAAGGGATTCTAGGGGATGCGCCATGGTATACCTGGGTTATTTCTGGGCTTAAGGATTCTTCCTGTTCTCCTGTGGTATTATTCATCTTTGCATGGCTATGGGAAGAATGAATCGAGTCTGATCATAAGATTTCAGTTAAAGAGTGGCTTGACGAATCCCATATACTAGATAATATATCTATTATATTGAATTTCTACTGAAACAGGATCCGGACAGGATAATGAGCAGATCGATCATCAAGCATCTCACGGGCGAACTCGCAACTCTGAAAGAAACTGGTCTCTACAAAGCCGAGCGGGTGATCGAATCTCCGCAAGCGTCAGAGATTAAGGTTCAATCAAGCGGAGAAGTCTTAAATTTTTGTGCCAACAACTATCTTGGTCTCTCAGACGATCCAGGTCTGGTTACTGCGGCACAAAAGGCTTTGGACGCTTATGGATTTGGTCTGTCTTCGGTAAGATTTATCTGTGGCACCCAGGATATCCATAAAGAGCTTGAAGCGCGCTTATCAAACTTCCTGGGCCAGGAAGACACCATCCTCTATTCTTCATGCTTTGATGCCAACGCAGGTTTGTTCGAAACCATCCTTGGCGCCGAAGACGCGGTTATCAGTGATGCTTTGAATCATGCCAGCATCATTGACGGTGTTCGCTTGTGCAAAGCCAAGCGCTATCGTTACGCCAACAGTGATATGGCAGAGCTGGAGCGCTGCCTGATCGAGGCACAAGATCAACGTTTCAGGTTGATCGTGACAGATGGCGTGTTCTCCATGGATGGATATATCGCCAACCTGCCTGCGATTTGCGATCTTGCTGATAAATATGACGCGCTGGTGATGGTCGATGACAGTCACTCCGTTGGTTTTATGGGGCCGAACGGTGCCGGAACCCCGGATTACTGGGGCCTGAGAGATCGGGTTGATATCATCACTGGAACCCTGGGTAAGGCTCTTGGTGGTGCGTCAGGGGGGTATACTTCTGCCAAAAAAGAGATCGTCGACTGGTTGCGCCAGCGGTCGCGCCCTTATCTTTTCTCCAATACATTGGCCCCTGTGATTACTGCAACGACTCTTTCGGTGCTTGATCTGGTAGAAAACGGTCAGGAGATGCGCGCGAAACTGGTTGAGAACAGTAACCATTTCCGCAAAGGCATGGCTGAGCTGGGCTTTGACCTCCTGCAGGGTGAGCACCCGATTATCCCGGTGATGATCGGTGACGCGGCGCTTGCGACCAAGTTGGCAGACGCACTGCTCAAGCGGGGCATTTATGTCATCGGGTTCTCTTTCCCGGTGGTACCAAAAGGTCAGGCGCGAATTCGCACGCAAATGTCGGCGGCGCACAGCATCGAACAAATCGACCGTGCCATAGTTGCTTTCGGCGAAGCCGGAAAAGAACTGGGAATAATATAGGTAGTTATTACGTTCAGGCGCCACTGAAAACTCTGTACCGCTTTCTTATTGAAAGCGTAGTTACGCTCAGGTGCCGCGCAGACTGGACCTCGTTGTAACTCGGGCGCGTGGTCACGCTTGCCAGATCCCTTTATAGGATCTGGTGGGAGTTAAGTCTTGAAAGTACAAGCGCGAACCAAATTGCTGGACGTAATTTGGCAAGCCCGAACGGGCGCCCGAGCTTATGCGAGGTAAGCCTCAGTGGCGTTTGAACGTGAGTGGAGTTCCCATTTATGGGGACGAGGCGACACAAACAAAATAATCGGCAAAGCCGATGGAGTTATTAAAATGAAAACCTTGGCAAAACTGAAGTCTGAACCCGGAATCTGGATGCGGGATGAAGCGAAACCGGAAATCGGCCCCAATGATGTTCTGATCAAGATTCGGAAGTCCTCGATCTGCGGCACGGATGTTCACATCTACAACTGGGATGACTGGGCCAAGGCAACCATTCCTGTCGGTATGACCGTGGGTCACGAATATGTTGGCACGATTGAGCAGGTTGGCAGCCAGGTCAGCCATCTGGAAATCGGCCAGCGGGTATCTGGCGAAGGCCATCTCACTTGCGGGCACTGTCGCAACTGCCGCGCGGGCCGCCGCCATCTCTGCCGTAATACAGAAGGTGTAGGTGTGAATCGCACCGGCTCCTTTGCCGAATATCTCTGCCTGCCAGCCACAAATGTTTTCATTCTGCCTGATGATATCTCTGATGATATCGCGGCGATCCTCGATCCCTTTGGTAATGCCGCCCACACAGCGCTGTCCTTTGACGTCGTTGGCGAAGATGTCCTCATCACTGGCGCTGGACCCATTGGCATAATGGCCGCGGCGATCTGTAAACATGTCGGCGCGCGCCACGTGGTCATCACGGATATCAACCCCTACCGTCTTGAGTTGGCAAAGAAGATGGGCATCACGCACGCCATCAATGTTACAGAAGCCTCTGTCGAAGACGTTATGCGTGACCTTGGTATGACCGAAGGTTTCGACGTTGGCCTGGAAATGTCCGGCAGTGAGCCCGCCTTTAACTCCATGCTCTCAGCCATGAACAACGGCGGTAAAATCGCCATGCTCGGTATTCCACCGGGGGACATGGGCATCGACTGGAATCAGGTAATCTTCAAAGGCCTGGTGATCAAAGGTATCTACGGCCGCGAAATGTTCGAGACCTGGTACAAAATGTCCGCCCTGATTCAAGGCGGCCTCGACCTCACCCCCGTGATCACCCACCACTTCGGCATCGACGACTTCCAAGAAGGTTTCGACATCATGCGCTCCGGTAACTCCGGCAAGGTGATTTTGGACTGGAGTGTATCGAAGTAAACTAGCTTGATGCTTGGGTTTGTTTGAAAGCATCCCAGGCATCAATCGCGTACCAATCCGTTTTAGTGAAAAGGTGGAGTTTTTTGCCTCTTCCTATCAGAGTTCCCTCAGTAAAAGATTCTCCATGGTCTAGCATTAAGATCACAGGAATTTTCAAGGTTAGTCTGTCACCCTCTTTAGTTACCAGGTAAGCCTTGCTGATTTCATCATTATATTGCCCATTAAAGAGCAGGTGGTTACCTGAAATAGCAAAAGCACTGCATCCTGCTAACTCAGTTGAAAAGAACTTGGTTTGAAAGCCTTCAGATATGGTGCAGAAGTCAAAATCAGTATAATAAAAAATGTGAGTTTCGTGAGATGTTACGTTCATTGCGTAACAATCTAAAATGAAATGTCCAGATTGATCAAAACGCCAAAGCAAATTGCCGTTAGAATCAAAACAGTTTAGACCAGAGCCACCTATTGATCTTGAATTACCTTTATCTTGGTTGAATAAATCATGGCCAGAATTCTTTAAAACCCCTTCATCAAAATATGACACCCAAATGTTATCTTTAGAATCAACCGCAACTTGTTCAATGCCATCCCCTACTGGGAACTGATATGATTTTTTAGTTAGGGGGTTGTATATAATTGCATTACTTACAAAGTTGTTCGGCTCATGATATTGACAACGACTATCAACTAGCAGAATTGATCCATCTGAGAAGATATCAAGAAAGGGGTAGTTAACTTTGAAAGGTGGGAGGTAAATTTCCTCAAATTTTTTCTTATTTTGCCTTAAGATCTTGTATTGGATATTTCTTTCCCCGAAAATCTTGAACTTAGGTTTCTTTTTGTACAGGAAAAGTGCATCCCCATTAATTGTTATGGAATGCGAGACAAACTCATAGCCCTTTTCAGCGCTTGGAATTGTACAGATATGTTCAAGTCGAATTTCTATCATCGTGAAATTAATGCAAATTTTTTAAGGGTGTAGCAATGTGTAAATGTAATTTACACTAACCGGAATTGCCTAGTTAGTGAGTATTTCTATAATTAAATTAATTCCCAAATTAACGTTACAAATTAAAAAATACCTGTTATTTGTTCCTATATGTCATAAATAATTCAGACTCAGGGCGAGCACATGGACAACCTTTCTGCGATGGGCATCTTTGTTAAGGTGGTAAACGAGGGCAGCTTTTCCGCGGCGGCGCGGGCTTCTGCGCTCACACCTTCGGCTGTAAGCAAGCAGGTTGGCCGTCTCGAAGATCGTCTTGGGGCCCGGCTGTTTAACCGCACCACGCGACATCTTTCCCTGACCGAGGTGGGCAAGGGGTTTTATGATCGCTGTTGCCAGATCCTGGTGGACGTGGAAGAGGCCGAGGATGCCGTGGCTAATCTTCATGCGGCGCCACGCGGAACTCTCAAGCTCAATGTACCCGTGGCTTTTGGTCGGCTTTGGATTACCGGGTTGATCCCCGAGTTTATGCAGCGCTATCCCGAGATTAAACTGGATCTCAATCTGCACGACCGCTTTGTTGATCTGCTCAGTGAAGGCTATGACCTTGCCGTGCGCATTGGCGATCTCGAAGATTCCAGTCTGATTGCACGCAAGCTCGCGGCCAATCGTCGGGTGGTCTGTGCATCGCCAAGATATCTGGAAAAACATGGCAGTCCAAAACAGCCGGCAGATCTGGAAAACCACGACTGTCTGATCTATGCCTCCCGCGCATTTCGCAACGATTGGCGCTTTGATGGCCCAGACGGTGAAGAAACCGTTCATGTGACAGGAGCGGTTGAGACCAATAACCCGGAAGTGATCATGGATCTCATCGGGAAGGATATGGGGATCGGCCTCTTGCCACTTTGGCTGGTCGGACCCGCGATCAAGTCGGGCAAGGTCACCGAAATTTTGCCGGACTACCACGTCCCCGACAGCGCGATCTATGCCATCTACCCTCCGGGTCGCCATCTCTCCCCAAAAGTAAGAGTCTTCGTTGACTTTATGGTTGAAAAATTCAACCTCCCAGAGAATAATTTCATCTAGGAGGCGATTGCCTCTTTTTCGTTTAAGTACTTTGCATCCAAGTTGATCTCTTCAATTTGGCAAGTCCGCCAAAAACCAAATGCGCACGCCCAAACTTATGCGAAGGCCACCTGCGCAGCGTGAGCGCAAAAGGGAGCTCAGTGGCGTTTGAACGATATCTCCAAATTGATCTTCTCAATTTGGCAAGTGTGACTACACGCCCGAGCTTATGCGAGGTAAGCCTCAGTGGCGCCTGAACGACAAATACGTAATAAAAGGACTCTCTCGATAATGGATACCCTGGGCGTACTATCGTCAATTGCCTTTGTAAATTTCATAGGGTGGATCACACCGGGGCCAAACATGTTTGCAATTATGAGTGCTTCCCTCAGCCGGGGGCGGCGGCAAGGTGTGTTGACGGGCCTAGGTATTTCTCTTGCGAGTTTTATCTGGGCAAGCATGGCTGTTCTCGGGGTAACGGCTCTGTTTGAGTTTTTCCCGAATGTGATCCTTGGCTTTCGGTTGTTTGGGGCGGGATATTTACTGTGGCTTGGTTTCAAATCGTTTCGAAGTGCAGCCAGTATGGGTAATGTGCATGTCTCACTTAACGCTTCTAACGATAGAGGCTTTCAGGCCTTTTGGTCCGGGTTTTTGATCTGTGCGTCAAACCCGAAAGCAGCCTTATTTTTTGGATCTGTCTTGACGGCATTTGTACCGGCTCATGCCTCGAGCGAATTGTTGGTTGAGATTTTGATGCTCTGTATTGCTTTCAGTGTTTGTGGCCATACCATAACGGCCACGGTTTTTTCTACGGACTTTATCACCCAGAAATTTATAGCTATGCGTCGTCAGATTACACAGGTCTTCGGTGCCCTATTTACATTGTTAGGTCTAGGCGTCGCCTATGACGCGCTAAGGCGGATTTAATTATGACTATAAACCTAGACGAAAACGCAGCCCTTCTTATCGTTGATGTGCAACAAGCCATTGATCAGCCTTTTTGGTCTGAACACGGCCCCCGAAATAATCCTGATGCAGAGAAAGTAATGGGGAGTGTGCTTGAGCATTGGCGCGAAAAGGCGCGGCCCATTTTTCATGTCAGGCATGATGGCCAAAGTGAAGGTGGTAATTATTATATCGGCGGTAAAACTCATGGCTTTAAAGCTGAAGTCACTCCCTTAGCAGGGGAGCAGGTGATTGGTAAGACCGTGAATTCCGCCTTTATCAGCACGGATCTCGAAGCGCGATTGAAAGATCAGGGTATTCACCAGCTCGTTGTTATGGGCGTGATTACCAACAACTCTGTGGAAGCCACGGTGCGCAATGCGGGCAATCTGGGTTTTGACACCTATCTGGTCGAAGACGCCTGTTTTACCTTTGCCTTCCCGGATTATGCGGGAACTCTTCGGTCTGCGCAGGTGGTACACGATATGTCACTGGCGAATATGGATGGCGAATATTGCCAGGTTATCAAGAGTACTGACATCTTATAAGAAGCAATTTATTAGGAGAGAAAATGGATAAATACCTGCTTACAAAAACTGAAATCGATGCCATGGAGGGCACCGACAAAGTGCACTTTCTCAATCCCAATGCGCAGCGCTCTAATAAATCTCTGGGCGACCTCACAGGTCTTAGGGGTTTTGGCTTTCATATTATTGAAGTTGAACCAGGGCGGGAATCAACTGAATGTCACGTGCATTATCAGGAAGACGAGTGTGTTTATATCCTAGAGGGCCGAGGCCTTGCTTTTATTGGTGGGGAAGAACATGAAGTCTCAGCAGGGGATTTCATCGGTTACCGCGCAGGTGGCAAGGCCCACAGCCTGACCAACACGGGGGATGAAACCCTAAAATGTATCGTCGTCGGCCAACGGCTGGATTTTGATATCGGTGACTATCCCAATCAAAACAAACGCATCTATCGCACAAAAGACCGCGCCTGGGATCTGGTTGATATCGATGATATCAAGGTCATCGGTGGTAATGTGGGTAAGAAATGATTGTATCTCCAGATCATTTCTTGATCTGGCAAGTGTGACGACACGCCCGAGCTAATGCGAGGTTCAGCCTGCGCGGCGTGAGCGCAAAAGGGCCTTAGCGACTTGAGCGATATCTCCAGATCATTTCTTGATCTGGCAAGTGTGACGACACGCCCGAGCTAATGCGAGGTTCAGCCTGCGCGGCGTGAGTGCAAAAGGGCCTTAACGGCTTGAGCGATATCTCCAGATCATCCCTTGATCTGGCAAGTGTGACCACACGCCCGAGCTTATGCGAGGTAAGCCTTAGCGGCTTGAGCGATACAAAGATAATAAATACCTACCTGCTAATCGTAACCCCAACCATTTTCAGGCCCGCAAATATCAACGCGCCGCCGGCAACCTTGTTCAGGCCGTTGACCAGCCAGGCCTTAATGCCTCCACGGGTCAGGCGCTCGCCCATATAGGCATAGGCACAATAAATCGGAATCTGGAGCGCATAGGTGGTGGCACCCATGATCAAAACCTGAGGTACGATGGGTTTGGAGACGTCAATAAACTGCGGCAGGATCGCTGTGAAAAACAGCATGGCTTTAGGGTTGGAAAGCATAATGAATAGCCCCTGAAAAAAGAACGCTGAGCGCTTTTTTTGGGGGGCACCGGGCTTTATGTCGATCAGGGCCGATCTGCTGAAAAGGGCCTTGCAGCCCAAATATAACAAATAGGCGACACCGATCCACTTTATGATCGAGAAAACCAGGGTTGAGGCGAGTATAAGCGACGCGACACCCGTTGCAGAGAGTGTGAAATAGATCATGCCGCCAACGGCAATGCCAAATATCCCAAAAATCGCTCGCCCTAAACCACTACTCGCGCCTTGAGAAACAACAAGAATGGCCGAAGGTCCCGGGGAGGAAATAATAACTGCAGTGGTTGCTGCAAACATGAGGAATAAATGGAGTTCCATGGTGTGATTCTCAACATCCAATAGTCAGGGTTCAATAAATCATTGCGCAATTGTTTCTGAAAACAGCTAACTAGAAAATGTATTCTCAAGGCAACTCATTTCTAGGAAATCTCTGTATCACGACATTTTATCCCGGTGTGCCTGGCCTCGTCAGATTACCGTCAGCCTCTCACTCTAAAACCGTTCCCAATATCTTTACAGAACTTTTATTGGGGTCACAAGAATGAAATTTTCCGTATATGTGGGGGCCGTTGCCATATTGGGTTTATCGGCTTGTAGTAACACAGGCGCTGATTACAGACCGATTGTGGATGGCGCTCAGGACACTGCTTATGAAACAGACCTTTCCGCCTGTGCCGAAGTGGCGGATCAACGGGGGTATCTGAACGGTGATGTGCAAAATGGTGCTTTGCTTGGTACAGGACTTGGGGCTGTCGTCGGTGGGCTGAGCGAGGGTCTTGGCGGCGCGTTAATTGGTGGTGTACTCGGCGCTGGAATTGGTGCTGGCAGTCAGGCCTGGGATACCCAGGATGAGCGAAAACAGATCGTCAAAAATTGCATGAAAGGCCGTGGGCATAACGTTGTCGGTTAACAGAGCTGATTAAAAGCCTGTATGTGTAGTTTGAGATTTAGACGCTTTTGGATGAGCGGTAAGTGCAGATATATCGTTTCCTTTTTTTAGATTCTATCCCCCTAGAAACTAAAGATGAAACAATTATTGATCTCCCGAATAGCCTCTTATCGTTCATCCATGAACGTCTAAAACTGATTTTATTTAATCTCAGAATCTTCTGAAGTTTTCTGATCGGCTGTGATGGCAGCAGTATAGAGCTGCTTACTGCTGACATTCATGCCGCCCAAGGGCATAAAGGTTGCTTTTTTCTCGAGATGCCGACGGCGCTGGTAAATACGAACCAGAGTAAAAACAACCAGCGTACAATTAACCCCAATGAGGAACATGAAAAATCCGTTGGGACCTGCGAGGGTCATAAATTGCGCTGCCACGACCGGGCCAATCGACGCGCCCACGCCATAGGCAATGAGCAATCCGGCAGAGACTTGTACCAATTTATCCCGGTCCGCCATGTCGTTTACCTGAGACGAAGATATGGCGTAGATCGTAAAGGAGAACCCGCCATAAAGGGCAATAGCCGCGATTAGGAAAATAATGTCCTGCCCTGTCGCCCAAATCACAACAAGGCCGAGGAGTGCGGTACTCCCTGCCGCAACTATCAAGACCGTGCGTCGATCAAAGCGATCAGAAATACGACCGATTGGAAACTGTAACAACATGCCGCCAAAAATGGCAGCAGCCATGAAGGTTGATACTTGGGCCAGACTCAAGCCAGCTTCTCGGGCAAAAACTGCGCCCATACCGTTAAGCGAAGAATTGGACATGCCAGCGCAGACAGTGCCGATAACGCCGACGGGGGAGGTCATAAAGAGCTTGGTAAACTTCATTCTTTGCGGGGTGATCGGCTTGGGAGCCGTGGCGCGGGTGAGCAATATCGGCACCAGTGCAAAAGAATAAACCATGGAGGCTATGACAAAGAGCTGAAACTGGGCGGGATCGCCAAGCAGCAACATAAACTGGCCTGACCCTGAGCCCACATAACTCGTGATCATATAGAGCGAAAGGATTTTGCCCCTGTTTTCGTTCACCGAACGTTCGTTGACCCAACTCTCCACCACCATGATCATGCCGGCCATACAAAAGCCAGTGGCGAGACGAAGCGCAAACCAGAAAATGGGATCGGCATAAAGAACGTGGGCCAGAACTGCGACTGACAGGATAGAGGCAAAGGCCGCAAAAGACCGTATGTGTCCCACAGCTGATATCACACGTACAGCCAGCAAAGCCCCGACCAACATACCAATAAATTGGCCGGTCATGATAAAACCTGTGGTTTCTGTCGAAAAACCCTCAATACGGCTACGCAGACCAAGCAAGGTATTGATCATCCCCTGGCCCAGCATCAGCATGGCAAAACTCAAAAGCAACGAGGAAATGGACTTAATTGTCTGCCACATGATTTATAGGTTCCGATGCCTTAGAATCTGGAGGAGTGTTCTTTGATCTAAATGCAGTCTGGTAGATTTCACCCGCGTGGATCAAGTGGTTATCTCATCACGGGTTATTTTTATTGAAATCCGTCCAGCATTAATGCGTGACGTGTTGGGCCCATTTTCCTGGCGTAACACCAAAGGCCTGTTTGAAATGACGGGTCAGGTGGCTTTGGTCGGAAAAACCAACAGCGAAGGCGACATCTGCTAAAGGTTGTTGTTGCTCTATCATGGCCCGGGCAAATTCAAGGCGACGCATCAACAAAAAACGATGCGGGCTGGTACCAAAACTCGCTCGAAAATGTCGGGAGAGGGCATAACGATTGAGGTTGGTTATGTCCTCTAACTCTTCGGACTTTACCGTTCTGAAAGCGTTTTCGTAGAGAAAGTCACGGGCAAGATAGGCTGCTTTCATACAGGTTTTATCCGAACGTTTGGCAAGGCCATCACTGTGTCGAACCAACGCTTGCGCAATACTGCTAAGGGCGTCATTGGCGGCGAGATCGTTTATTTCGTCATCCATCCGCCCAAGCATCTCTATCATGGCGCGTTGTAAGGCAGGATCTTCGATGATCGGGGCTTTAACAAAAGGCAACCCTTTGAACTTGTCATCCAAAGCCGCGCGAACGACAGAGGGTTCTAGATAAAGCATACGGTACAATAGTCCCTGATCTGTGCCTGACCCTCCGTCATGCAGTTCATCAGGATGTAAAACGATGATGCGCCCCGGCTGGCTGTATCGACGCTCTCCCCGGTATTTAAACGCCTGAATGCCCTGCATCGTAAGGCCAAGAGCATAGGTGTCATGCCTGTGGGGTTCAAAAAAATCACCGACAAAACTGGCTTCGATCCGGGACATACCCTGGACCGCAGGTGCGGAAGTTATTTTGGCTACATCACCCACACGAGACAAAGAAGTTGTGCACGAACGTTCAAGACGCGTGTCGTATTTTCCTTCTTTAATGTTGTCTTCTTCCATAGATAACAGCCCAGAAATTGAGACCCAATATGTTTGACACCAAAATAGCGATTGTTTTGCGCGATGATCTGATGCCTTGGCAGGCCTTGAATGTCACTGCTTTTTTAACCGGCGGTATAACGGCCCAAAATAGCGATATTATTGGTGCAGCCTATCAAGATCGAGCAGGAAATGCATACAATTCTTTAATCAGACAGCCCATTATTGTTCTTTCAGCAGCAAGCGAAACCCTGAAAAAAGTTCACGAACGTTCTTTGAGGCGAGGGGTAAAATCTTCGCTTTATATCGAAGAGATGTTTTCGACGGGGCATGATGATGCCAACCGGGCTGTCTTTGCAGAATATGCTCCGGAGGATGCCAGGGTTGTCGGTATTGGGCTTCACGCCGATAAAAAACTGGTGGATAAAATTGTTAAAGGGGCAAAGATGCATGGGTGAAGAGAATGGTTAGAGATTTTAAATCCCTGCTTAGGTAGGCGTTGCCTGGATCTGGGTGACTGGGGAGCTCTGTTTACAACGGGATGGGACCGGGTTGCCGATAAGACGGGTGCGGAAGGCAAGGCAATGAAGCAGATGATTAGTACCCAATGGATCTACCCGCCTTCAGAGACTTTGCCCCGAGAGAAAATATTCGCCTTCGTTGTCTTTGAGCAAGAAGATAAAGCCGCTTAACAACCGGTTTTTGTACAAAGAAAAAAGGCTGCCAAATCGGCAGCCTTTCTCTATTGGAACGGAGTTCGTTTCCTAGTGGCGGAAGTGACGCATTCCAGTAAATACCATGGCAAGACCGGCTTCATCAGCGGCGGCGATGACATCGTCATCGCGCATGGATCCACCCGGTTGAATAACGGCCGTCGCACCAGCATCAGCCGCCGCGAGCAAGCCGTCTGCAAACGGGAAGAAGGCATCTGAAGATACGACAGAACCGATTGTTCCAGCCTGTGCCTGACCGGCTGTTTCCGCAGCTTCTTTACTTTTCCATGCCGCGATCCTTGAAGAATCAACCCGGCTCATCTGGCCTGCGCCAATACCGACGATCGCGCCGTTTTTGGCATAAACGATGGCATTTGATTTCACATGCTTGCCAACGCGGAAAGCAAAGAGCATGTCTGCAATTTCTTGATCCGTTGGCGCTCGTTTGGTGACGATCTTGAGGTCTTCAGCAGTAATGCGTCCATTGTCACGGCCTTGAAGCAGGAAGCCGCCAGAGATGGTTTTCATCGCGATACCTGTATCAGCAGGGTTTGGCATTTCGCCAGTCACCAAGACACGCAGGTTTTTCTTCGCAGCAAAAATGGCCCGTGCTTCATCATCGATGGCAGGTGCAATGATCACTTCTGCAAACAGATCGGCAACCTGTGTGGCTGTTGCAGCGTCCATTGTGGTGTTGGTGGCAATGATGCCGCCAAAAGCACTGGTGGGGTCGCAAGCAAGGGCTGCTTTGTAAGCATCACTGAGGTTGTCGCCGGTGGCAACGCCGCAAGGATTAGCGTGTTTGATGATCGCGATGGTTGGAGCCTCAAACTCAGAGACCAGCTCAAAAGCAGCATCGGTGTCGTTCAGGTTGTTGTAGCTAAGCTCTTTCCCCTGAAGCTGCTCTGCCGTAACCACGCCCGGGCGGGCATCGATGGAGCTGTAAACAGCGGCGACTTGATGTGGGTTCTCGCCATAACGTAGAGATTGCTTGTGTCTACCGCCAAGCGTGGTTTCGCGGGGAAAGTCTACCCCACACTCACCTTGAAGCCAGTTGGAGATCATCGAATCATAGCGCGCGGTATGGCTATAAGCAGTTGCCGCCAATTTACGACGCAGGCCCTCTGACGTCGCGCCAGCGTTGGTTTTCATCTCTTCTTCAACAAGTTTGTAATCAGTGGGATCCGTAATGATGGTCACAAAGCCATGGTTCTTAGCCGCAGCCCGAACCATCCCAGGTCCACCAATGTCTATGTTCTCAACACACGTTTCATAATCCGCCCCAGAAGTAACTGTCGCTTCAAATGGATAGAGGTTAACAACAACAAGATCGATAGGAGAAATGTCATGCTCTTCCATCGCATCGGTGTGAGTTTTCAAATCCCGTCTGGCCAGAATGCCACCGTGGATCTTGGGGTGTAGCGTTTTGACCCGGCCATCCATAATCTCAGGAAAACCAGTGTGAGCGGAAACTTCTTTTACGGGAACACCGGCGTCGCTCAAGGCGCGAGCCGAGCCACCAGTGGAGAGGATTTCGATGCCTTGATCGGCGAGAAATTTGCCGAATTCAACAAGACCCGATTTATCGGAAACGGAAACGAGAGCACGACGGATGGCGTC
This sequence comes from Kiloniella sp., assembly GCF_965205715.1. Taxonomy (GTDB): domain Bacteria; phylum Pseudomonadota; class Alphaproteobacteria; order Kiloniellales; family Kiloniellaceae; genus Kiloniella. The sequence goes on from NZ_CBDBHW010000013.1 coordinate 395,798, forward strand.
AGACATAGCAGTTCCTTGCAGCTGTCTTCCACCCCGGTTGCCCGCCGGGGCGGGAAGTATGGACCGTTCTGATCCGTTCTTTCAGATCAGATAGGGCCCGAGTTGGCCGAAATTTTCTTAGGCGGGCCACTAATAGCCCGAAGAGAGATAGGATGCAACGAAGGGATTCAGCTATTTTATGCTTTGAATAATACAGAAAGGTATCAGTAGCTAAAACTTAAGAAGAGAGGCTGTTCAATTCGTGTTGCTGATCAACTTCTTGTATCAATTCAGACTTACCTTGATGCCCATTATATTCAGGAACTAGACGGCGAAGCTGTTGGATGACTTCATCTCTATTTCTTTCCTCAATCGATAGGCTAAGGCGATCAAGACTCTTCGATAATAATTCCAGGTCGGTAATCCTCGGTGCGGCGAGCTTCAAGCTGGTATGGTTGGTTGGCACCATAGGTTCGGTTTCATGGAAAAGTTCTTCGTATAGCTTTTCGCCTGGGCGCAAACCTGTGTATTCAATTTTGATATCTTTATCAGGTTCAAAGCCACCCAGCCGTATAACCTGACGTGCTAAATCAGCTATTTTTACCGGCGCGCCCATATCAAGAACGTAAATTTTACCAGCATCTTCGCTGGCCATTTCTGCGCCAAGTGTCATGGTTTGTAAAACCAGCTCAACAGCTTCTCGAATGGTCATAAAGTAGCGGGTAATATCAGGATGAGTGACGGTCAGGGGGCCGCCAGCTTTGAGTTGACGTTGGAAAAGGGGAACAACTGAACCGGTAGAGCCTAATACATTACCAAACCTTACAGTAACAAAGCGGGTATTGCCCTCGACTTTGCCATCAAGGTCCAAAGCCTGACAATAGCTTTCAGCAAGGCGTTTTGTGGCGCCCATTATATTTGGTGGATTGATGGCTTTGTCAGTTGAAATCAAAACCATGGTTCTAACCCCGGCCTTGCGGCAAGCATCAGCAGTATTCTTGGTGCCTATTGTATTGGTATGGACACCTTCAACCGGGTTTGCCTCCACCAAGGGAACGTGTTTTAGAGCCGCAGCATGAAACACAAGTTCTGGTTTGAAGCGCTCAAACACCTGATCCAGACGTGCACGGTCTCTTACATCACCGAGTATCGCATCACGCTTTAGTTCGAGATAGTTTTCGCTGATTTCTAGATCAATAGAGTAGAGGTTGAATTCGGAACTATCTAAGAGAATGAGGTGAGTTGGATCAAATGAAGCTATTTGCCGAGCAAGCTCTGAGCCTATGGAACCGCCGCAACCGGTAACCATTACCCTGCGGTTGGCGATTAGCTTCTTCATCGCAGGGCGATCTAGTTTTGCTTGTAGTCGTCCCAGCAGGTCTTCAATCGCGATAGGATTTACTTCTATGTCGCTACCTTCGCTGCTTTTGAACTCTGTTGGGTTAGGTAAACGCTCGATGCTAAGGCCATTTTTTTCAGCAACATCGTTGATCAACTGCATGCTTTCACGGTCGATAATCTTAGATATAATAATACGTTGAGGAGCTCTGTTTCCAATGGAGGTAATTTCTAGAGCATCTTCGAGTTTATTTAAGGGTCCCATCACCGGGACATCGTGAATGCGACGTCCGGCTTCTTCACCACTTGGATCCATAATGCCAACAACTTCATAGGCGCTAGAGGGATCTCTGGCGATGTGACGAAGAAATGCTTCCGCGATATCATCAAAACCAACAAGAAATACGGGTACGCGCAAATGGCTGTTTTTTTCCATCAAACGCCGAAGGCCTTGATCTTTCCAGATGCGGTAGACCATCCGTGGCCCCCCCAAAAGGAAGATCAGGACAAACCAGTTAATCATCAAAGAACTACGAGGAATATCTTCAAGCCTGTTCCAGAAAAAGAGTACAGGCAAGAACAGTAACATTATCAAGGTGGAGGCTTTGATGATGTTAAATAGATCGTTCATAGAGGCGTAGCGCCAGATGCCCTTGTAAAAATCCAGCATCCAAAAAGTAGCCGCACCAATCACGACGAACAGTCCCCAGGCGGGAAGAAGACTTCCTGTTGGGAGGAAAATCGTTTCATTAACATCCATGCGAAGAGCGAGTGAAATGGCAAAAGAGGCAGCAACCATGATCAGATCGTGCGAAAACGCGATCACTGATTTTGTGCTGGATTTAACCAAAAACCTCATTCGTGGACTTTCTTTATTCTCTTATCAACAGATGTCATCGGATATTTTGGCACAATAAGCGGTAAATCTAATATTTACCAGAAGCCATTTCCCGTGGTGAAGAAATGATTTTGTTGTCCCTAAGCTGTTTTTTTACGCGATAAATATCTCATTGTTAATGCGACAATAGAGCTCCCAATTACCAAGCTAACCCAAGGGTAATTTTGGCTAAAGAAGACTGTAATGCCAATGAGAAACAGGTTGCAGAGTAATATAATGAGAGCCACTTTTTTATGGCTGGCACCGTTTTGTACGGCTATTTGATAGCAATGCTCTTTATGAGCTTGCCAGATTTTTTCTTTTCGAAATCCACGTTTGGCTAATGTCCAAGTTGCATCGCACAGATAATATAAGGGGAGGATGAAGGCCGCCGCCCATAAGCCTTTAGCAATAAGCAAAAGGAAAAACCAGCCAAGGATGTAACCTAAGGGAACCGAGCCAACATCGCCCAGAAAAATTGCCGATGGCTCCCAATTCCAAACTAAAAACCCAAGCGTTGTAGCGAGTAAAATTAACGGGAGATAGTAATAGTCTTGAGGCCAGGAAAACAGTAGGGCTAAAGCGATTAAACCAATGGTAATCGATGTGGTTTCGACACCCGTAATTCCATCGATGCCATCCATGAAATTGTATAGGTTAATGAGCCATACCCAAGCTAGACCCAAAATCGTGTAATCGACAAACTGGGGTATGAATTCAGGAAATAGTTTGATAGGAAGCCCGCCTTGATCAAGGCCCCAAAACCCTAAAATTACCGCGGCAAGTTGAACAATTAATCTTATCTTTGCAGAGAGATTTCTAAGGTCATCTAGCCAAGAAATTGCCATAAGGGTTAAACTACCTGCTATGATCTCCCAAAATCCGGCTATTAAGTTGGGTGATGACAACCCATAACCAAGCCATCCTGTTAGCAGCACAGTCATTAAGGCAATGCCTCCCCCCCTCGGGGTTGGGATGGTATGACTGCTTCTTTCATTTGGATTATCTAATACACCTTTTCGAACTAAAACTTTGCGTAGTAGTGCGGTTGCGATGCAAGAAGCTAAAGCGAAAATAGCGACTATTGTTAATAAGTGCAGGTACTCGGTCATAGGTCCCATAAATTTGCTTGGTTGTTTTTAGCAGCCGCTTTTTTTGTCGCGACCCTTATCAGAGACCAGTTAACAGCTGTATCTTTGTTCGATGTAATGCCAGAAAGAACTATTTGTTGGCAACGACGGACTTCACCTGCTTTACCAAGATAAATACTGGGCTCGAGGGCTAGGTGAGCGTCAGCACAGGTAAACTGCCAACCTCCTCCTTTTTGGAGGCGAAGGAGTACGGCCTCTCCATCGTTAATAGAAGAGGCTTGAACGTCAGAGTGAAGATGGAATCGAACGGCAAATTCTTGACGTGAATTATCATGGTTGGTGTTGTTGCAGGTAAACAAATCGCAACCTTGAATGCCGGATCCTTTGGCAAGTGCAGTAAGTTTTCTGTGATGAATAAAGCCAAACTTTTCCGCATAGCCATCTTGGCTCATGTCCAAAGTGATTTCACCCTGATTTTCGTCGCGGCGGCAGGTAACGTTTTGCGGCCGTTTTGCAAGCCCACCATCAGGTGTGAGGTGGGCTGAGTTGGTTTCGGAGAGTGTTGCCGTTGAATGGGCTGCGGTCGCTCTTGGTATCCATTGCCATTGAGAGTGATGGCGTTGAACGCCGCAGTTGCTAATTAAACGCTCTCTGCCGACCGACATTTCAAAACTAAGGGTGCCAGCGTGTGCTGTGAGATCGTATCCAGGGGGAGGGGGAGCACCTGCATCGACAATTAATAGAATTCGGCCTGATTGTACGCGTTGAAATCCACTTTGAGGTGCAGACATAAGGGGTTGCTTTCGGCCTTCTGCCCTCTGCAAAACCATATCTATCTGCCAGCCATGGTCTTCGTTGGAATCATTAAAAAGGCTAAGTCCGCCGTCACCATGAAGAAAAAGTCTTAAGACTGGCGACATTGATTCGATAGCTGAAATGATCGAGCCCGGAACCTCTTTGCCACCTGCATGTAGGGTGGCACGGATATCAATTAAGTGCCGTAGAACTTCTAGATGGATATGTGGGCTACGTTGTATGTGTCCTCCATCAGGTAAAATCTGCAAGGAAAGCTCTCTTGCCAGATGCTTGAGCGCGCAGTTAAGCCAAACTTCACCTTCAGGAAGGCAGACACCTGCATATAACAAACCCTTGATCGCTCTTATTAAGCTTACCCCAGTTAACCCGGCAGGAAGGGAATGTGAGAGATAACGGGCTTGTTGGGCAAGGCTCTCATGCAAACTTTGCCGCATATCGATATCGGCAGAGTTGCCAATAAAATCATAATGACCAAGCCAGTTATAAAGCCGACAACCAGTTGTTGCTGGTTCCCAGGATAGGGCCCGCCATTGACGATTTTCTTCTATCCAACGCTTTACCATTTCACGGGCTGTTTTGCGAGCATTGTCGCCAGCTGCTGCACGGAGGGATCGGAGCCAACTGAAAGAATGGAACTCTTTAAGCCAGTCTGAAGTTGCACCCAATGGAGCCCAGAGGGGGGCGGGATTGGAAATCGTTTGGCCAGCCAGCTCTATTTGCCCGTTGAGAATACTACGCCCCTTTGTTGAATCCCCGAGCCACGGATCAGAGGGAATATAGATTAAGCTTGGGACGGAATTTCCCTGTAATATCCATCTGTAAAATGGGCTGGCATAGAGTGGGTATTTAAGTTTATAGCCCACTCTTTCGAGGGCAAGATGTGCCGGTAACCTTAGAAAAGCGGCCAAGCGTTCACTCAGACTGGTTTTCCCATTTAGCCAACGACCAACGGAATTATTCGTCTCTGATGTGTGCGTTTGGCTGCGCCCTTCCATGCGTTATTCGCTCTTACTGGCCCTTCAATTTTTTAATATTGGCTGCGTAATTTTCGGGCCCACCTTTAAATGTTGCAGTACCTGCAACAAGTAGATCAGCACCTGCAGATATTGCTTGGGGGGCGGTCTCAAAGTTAATGCCGCCATCGACCTGAAGGTCAATATCTTTACCAGTGGCATCAATCTTTTCGCGCAAGGCTGTAATTTTACCCAAGGCACCAGGAATAAATGACTGTCCGCCAAAGCCGGGGTTTACTGACATAACCAGTAACAGATCAAGGTCTTCAATGACATGATCAACAATATCAATAGGAGTCCCTGGATTTAGAGCTAATCCTGCTTTAACACCGAGGGATTTGATCAGCTGTATGGTTCTATGAAAATGGGGGCCAGCCTCTGGGTGGATGGTAATGATGTCGGCACCAGCGTCTACAAAGGCTTCGATGTAAAGATCTACAGGAGAGATCATAAGGTGGACATCAAAGGGCTTATCCGTAGATGGGCGAACAGCTTTGGTAATTGACGGGCCGAACGAAATATTTGGAACAAAATGGCCGTCCATTATATCTACGTGGATATAATCGGCTCCTGCTTGGTCTAGGCGCTGGATTTCTAAACCCAATTGCGAAAAATCGGCGGCGAGAATAGAGGGGGCGATACGAGTTTGCTTTTGCATTTATCCGGTTCGTTCTTGTCCAAGGGCGAAGAGCCCAATTACCAGTAGAAAATATAATAACTTTCGTACCAGTATAGACTCTTCTTCGCAAGGTTTTGCCAGATAAAGCTAGACGATAATGCCAGATGATAAAGTCAGGTTAAGAGAGAGTTATTCGTTTGCCATAATTTTCTCGTAAAGGGCTTTGTCTGTAGCACCTTCGGAGCCAATTACGAGAACCTTGGATTTCTCGTTAACCCCCAAAAGATCTTTCAATTTTGGATTAAGAGCTATTGAAATGACTGCTGCAAGGCCTGCAACGGCAGATTCTCCCCCTTCAATGAAGGGGTCATCTCCAATTGGGTTTGCCAAAAGCCGCATAGAAGGAGCAACGAGTTCATCGGTGATTTGGATGAAATCAGAAGCCTCTTCGCGTAAAATTTTCCAACCAATTGGAGAAGGTTCCCCGCAAGAAAGCCCAGCCATCATTGTTTCTTCGTTAATTTCGACCGTCGTCACCGTATCCTTGCGAGCACTTTCGAAAAGGCAAGCTGCGAGGTTAGGCTCAACGATTATGACTCGAGGAGTGTCCTGCCCCCAATGTTGGCGAAGAGCCGAACAAACAGAAGCCGCCAAGCCACCAACGCCTCCTTGGAGGAAGATATGGGTAGGTGGTGTTTTAAGCTGATCTGTAATCTCATTGGTCATCACACCATATCCAGCCATCACATCAAGTGGTGGATCTACATATCCTTCCCATGAAGTGTCGGAAACGACAAACCAGCCATTTTGATCGGCCTCTTTTCGGGCAAGGTGTACGGAAGCATCATAATCGCCATCTATCCGAATAACATTGGCTCCGAGCTGACGCATGGCTTCTGCGCGGCCTTCACTTACGCCTTTATGAATGTATATCTTACAAGTGGCGCCAAATCTCTGTGCTCCCCAGGCGAGGGATCGACCGTGATTACCATCAGTGGCCGATACCAGGGTAATTTCTTTGGCTTCTGATGCATAGCGACCATTTCTGATGTCAGCCAAGGTAACGGGGATGTCTAATTTTTTTGTTAGTTCGCGCTGGAGTACTTTTCCTGCAGCATAAGCTCCGCCAAGTGCTTTGAAAGAACCAAGACCAAACCGAGGTCCTTCATCTTTATAAAAGATATCACCAATACCAAGTTCAGCTGCCAGGGACTCTAGGGAATGAAGTGGCGTGGGCTTGTATCCTTCCCAAGCGGTTATTTCTGTTGTTGCTGCATTGAAAGCGTCACGGGTGATAATTTCTTCGCTGGCAGTTCCAATATGGCGCTGATAGGGGGTGTGAGATATGTCAGAAAATTGAAAAGTCTTGAGCATTTTTTATAATCCTATTTGGGAAGACGTTCGGATACTAGGGATGCCCAATAAGACGCACCAGTTGTCAGTATCTCATCATTGAAATCATAATCAGAGGCGTGTAACGGTTTGCCATTTTCTCCTTCGGTACCGTTGCCGATCAGTATGAAACAACCTGGTTTTGCATTGGAAAGGTGGGCAAAATCCTCTGAAAATGACATTGGAGTTCTATTGCCATCTACTTGACTTGAAAGACTTTGTGCAACCCTGATCGAGGCTTCCGTCTGCTCGGGTGAATTAATGGTTTCTATGAATTCAGTTTCGAATGTAAAGCTGATATCTATATCATGAGAGAGTGAGATGCCCTTGATGATACGTTGCATCAAGGATTGTATCTGATCCCGTGATTCCGGTGTTCGAGCTCTTACATCTCCTTTTAGGAGTGCCGAACCCGGAAGGACATTACGTTTTCCATCGGTTATGAACTCAGTTACTGAAACTACGCAGCCACTGCCAGGCTCCAATTTACGCGCAACAATATTTTGAAGAGCTTGGACTATTTCTGATCCCACCAGAATGGCATCCACTCCCTTTTGCGGCATTGCCGAATGGCCACCTCGGGCCTGGATATCAATTTCAAAAAGGCTTTCACTAGAGCATATTGTACCGATACGGGTGGAGAAGCTGCCTTTGGCTGCCCCTGGAAGGTTATGCATTCCGTAGACTTCATCAACCGGGAATTTCGTAAACAGATCATCTTTAAGCATTGCTTCGGCGCCGAGGCCATTTTCTTCGTTCGGCTGAAAGATGAAAACGACAGTGCCATCAAAATTTCGGTTATCTGCAAGGAATTTGGCGGCTCCGAGCAGCATGGCTGTATGTCCGTCATGCCCACATGCATGCATCACGCCATTTGATTGTGACACATAATTGTGGGTACTCGTTTCAGATATTGGCAATGCATCCATGTCAGCTCTTAATCCGATAGCTCTATTGCCACCTCCGTTCTTAAGGATGCCAATGACACCAGTGCCACCAATCTTTTCAAAAACCTCGAGGCCATAAGAACGAAGTTCGGAAGCGACCCTTTCGGCAGTTTTTATTTCATCAAACCCAAGCTCAGGGTTGCGATGAAGATCGTGGCGGATCTTTCTCATCATGTCATTGAGAGGATCAAAAGTTTCGGGAGTGATACAAGCCATGGTCAAAACCTCTATTTCATATGATCACAGGATATCATAAGTATTGTCCGAAAATAATTGAAGATGGTAAGATTGTGGATAAAAATTATTCTAATTTGGTCATTTTGTTCTGAAGGAGGTTGATATGGATTCATTTGACTACAAAATTTTGGCGCAGGTACAGACTGATAGCCGAATGACAGCTGAACGTATAAGTGAAGGAGTTGGTCTATCACCTGCGGCGGTTCAAAAGAGGTTGAAGAGGCTTAGAGATAGCGGCGTTATTCGCTCTGAAGTAGCCTTGCTCGACCCACGAAAGCTTGGGCACCCGATGACGGTGATTACGGAAGTGAGTCTGGAACGTGAAAATTTAAATGTCCTCGATGCCTTTAAGCGAAGGATGCGCCAGGCAGAAGAGGTGCAGCAATGTTATTATACAACCGGTGAAGCAGATTTTATCATTATACTACTGGTAAGGGATATTCAGCATTATGAGCAGTTCACGAGAGAGTATTTTTTTGGGAATTCTGAAATAAGTAAATTCAAAACTAATATTGTAATGGATCAAGTAAAAGTTGGTTTAAAAATTCCTATTCATGATTAAATACTTTATTTACTAAAATAATTTATTCTCATGTATTGTTATTAAATTAAAATTACTTTTAGAGAATTTCAACTAAAGATGGTTGAGTTGTATTGGGTCAATGCAATAAAAACAATTAGTTATGTAATATAGATTGCTTAAAGTTATAAAAATATCTTCGTGTTTAGATAGCTTCGTTCAGCAACTTTAAATTCTCATTAAGAATTTGTGCATATTATAGTATGCGTAATAGTAGTGATCTGGATAGTAATGGGTCGATAATAAAAAATAAAACTATCTGGGTATTAAGGGCGATAGGAGGATTTCTAGGGCGATGAATGTATCTAAGATATTTGGTATGAGAATATCCAAAAAGCTCCCCATTTTGTTTGTTGTAATTTCAGCCTTATCTGTAATCTCTGTGGGTATATTTAGTGTAATAAATACGTCGACAAGTTTACTGCATCTGGAAGAGCAAACACTTATAGCTTTGGCTGAGTCCCGAAAAACCTCATTGAACAGTTATCTGAAATCTATCGAAGAAGATTTGGTTGTATCTGCTCAGAATGGTTATGTGCAGAATGCGATGTCGAACTTCACTCTTGGGTTTCGCGATGAAAAAAGGATGCATAAGGATCCTCTAAAATCCCTACATGGGATTTATATCAACGATAAAACGGCAGAAGCGACCAACTCCCAGGGGAATCCTGAAAAAATTGGTGAGAAACATCTTTACGATGGACCAAAAATTGAAGGTGCTTATCATTCGGAACATCGACGCTTTCATCCCTGGTTCCGCCAAATGTTACTTGCGCGAGGCTACTACGATATCTTCTTGGTCGATGGCGATGGCAATGTTGTCTATACTGTATTTAAAGAACTTGATTATGCGACTAATTTAATTAGTGGGAAGTATAGTGATACTGGCCTTGCTCAGGCTTTTAAAGCAGCCTTGTCAAATAAAGCTGCAGGTAGTTTAAGCTTCATAGATTTTGCACCCTATTCACCAAGTTACGGTGCGCCTGCCAGCTTTATGTCGACACCTATCGTTTCTAAGAATGGTTTCCAGGGCGTTCTTATTTTTCAAATGCCAATAGATAGGATTAATGGGGTACTCCAACAGGAAACAGGAATGGGTGAATCTGGCGAAACCTATATCGTGGGTAATGATTATTTGATGCGGAGTGATTCCCGTTTTTCAGAGGAATCAACAATCTTGAACACCGAAGTAAAGACTGAAACCGTGCGCCTGGCTCTTGATGGAAAAGTCGGTATTGATATCGTTCCTGATTACCGTGGTATAAATGTATTATCCGCGTACCAACCGCTTGATTTTCTAGGTATTCGTTGGGCTCTGATGGCAGAGATTGATGAAGAAGAAGTTTTGGCACCATCACATCAAGCTGCACTTTACATCCTTATTATTGGTCTTGGTGTTTTGGTTTTAGTCGCACTGCTCGGATGGTATTTTGCACGTTCTATTGTGAAGCCTTTGCAAAAATCTACTTCGGAAATGCTTCTGTTGGCTGAAGGCGATAAGACTTTTGAAATTTCCGGCTTGGCCCTAAAAGATGAAATTGGGGACATCGCTTCTGCGCTGCAAACCTTTAAAGAGAATGCGCTTGCACAAGACGAGATGGCCGCCAAAGAGATGGAAATGGTTAGTCAACGTGAAGAACGTACCAAGAGGATTGAGGATCTCGTTGCTCAGTTTGAAACAGACAGCAATGAAATTCTGACCCAGGTTGGGGCAGCTGCTTCTCAAATGAATACCACATCAGGAGAAATGTCATCTGTTGCCCAGGATACAGCTGTACGCTCGAACACGGTGGCGGCGGCTGCTGAGGAAGCTTCCGTTAACGTGCAAACAGTGGCTGCTGCTGCTGAAGAGTTGAGCTGTTCTATCGAAGAGATTAACCGTCAGGTTGGGCAATCAAGTGAGATCGCCAGCGATGCGGTATCAAAAGCAGATGCAAACATTGCCACAATCAAGGGCCTCGAAGAGGCTTCGAACAGAATTGGGGAAGTGGTAGGGTTGATATCTGATATTGCTGAACAGACAAATCTACTAGCCCTTAATGCAACCATCGAAGCTGCTCGGGCAGGCGAAGCTGGTAAGGGCTTTGCAGTGGTGGCTAGTGAAGTGAAAAACCTTGCAAATCAAACTGCAAAAGCCACAGAAGAAATCAGTGGCCAAGTCGATGAAATGCAAGGTGTGACTCGTACAGCTGTTGATGCGATTGAGGCGATTGGTAAAACAATCGAATCAATGAACGAAATCTCTGTTTCAATCTCTACGGCGATTGAAGAACAGGGATCTGCAACCCAGGAGATTTCTCGAAATGTACAAGAAGCCTCAGCGGGAACAGCCGAGGTTACATCCAATATGCAAGGCGTGAGTGAAGCCTCAACCCAAACCGGAAACTCTTCACAGCAAGTGCTTGAAGCTTCCAATGATTTGGCTACTCAAGCAGAACAAATGCGTGAAAGCGTTAATGCCTTTATCGAGGGCATTCGCGCAGCCTAACCAAAAGGGTTAGGCTACTTTTCGAAGGCGGCAGGCGTAAAACCCGTCCATGCCGCCTTCGTCGTGTCTGTGGCACGGAAGACAGCGAAGATCGCCATTTTCAGTCAATAGAGAAGACAGCCATTCCGCTTCTCCAAGCTCATTACCCTGTACTGGAACGCGTTCGAATTTCCCTTGGTTCTTTGCTAAGAAATTCTCTATTTGCAGGTGACCTTCTTCAGGTTCCAAAGAACAAGTCGCGTAGACAAGAGTTCCGCCAGGATTGAGCATTTCAGCGCAATTATTCAGTAATTCAGCTTGTAATTCAGCAAGAGCCTCAATGTCTTCTGGACGTTTGATGCGGCCTAGTTCAGGGTGTTTGCGCAGGGTCCCTGTTGCAGAGCAGGGAGCATCGAGAAGCAAGGCGTCAAACTTTTCTTCAGGTTGCCAATTTGTGGCATCAGCAGTGATAACTTCTGCTTTCAATTGAAGGCGTTCTAAATTTTCATGGACACGTTTCAAACGTTTGGCAGATGAATCTACTGCTGTAACCGAGGCGCCAGCTGTAATTAACTCGGCAGTTTTTCCGCCAGGAGCAGCGCAAATATCACCAACACGCTTACCTGAAACAGGACCCAGCAAAAGGGCTGGCAAACTGGCGGCAAAATCTTGTACCCACCAATCACCATCAGCGTAACCTTCTAGGAATACAGGATCACCTGTACCTGCAGGTAAACGAATTGAATTTCCCGAAGTTACTGTACCCTCAAGTTTTTCAGCCCAATCCGCAGGGTTCTCCTTAACGGTAAGGTCAAGCGGTGCTTCCGCGAGGTGGCTTAAGGCTATCTTGCGTGCTGTCTCTTCACCATAGGTGCTTACCCACTTATTCCAAAGCCATCTCGGAAGGTTGTCATAACTCTCATCCATAGCGGAAATCATGTCATGGCCTTCGCGGGATAGGCGACGTAACACGGCGTTCATCAATGGTTTGTTTCCACTGATGCGAGGGCCGTTGGCCAAATCAAGGCTTGTACTGACGGCAGCATGCGGAGGGGTGTCGAGATAAAGTAGTTGAACCGCGCCAAGGCGGATGATGTCGCGAACATCTGCCATCTTCGATGGGAGCTTGCGTTTCATACAGGCGTTGATGGCTTTATCTATCTGACCGAGCCTACGCATAAGGGTCGAAATCAACAATCTCGTAAAAGCACGATCCCGTCTTTCCATACTTTCAAAATCAGCCTGATGTTTACTCAGGGCTTCATCAAGGGTTTGCTGTTCCCGCATGATGTTTTTTAAAAGGGCCAGGACGAGTTTCCGCGGGTTTGCGGGGCGGCGGGCCTTAGACCCTTTGCCAGAGTTATTATTCCGGGGCGTGGCTTTATTTGATTTGGTGTGATTTTCAGTCATAGGCATGGGTTTACCACGTCTGACTAAGGAGAAAAGAGCTAATTTTGCGTAGGTGCTATGTTTGGGGCAGAAATTTGTGTGCTTGGGTATTTGGGGGACGAGTAAAAGTAACCTTTTTTTGGTTAGGGGTGCGGCAAATCGTAGGTAGAAATTTGCATCGACAAGGGTTGGCATTGAGGTGGGGAAATGCCATATCATTAGGCATGACCAGATCTTTTACGACACACACGCCGAAACAGAAAAATCGAAAGAATCACTTTCCTTCATCAGGTGATGTGACTTTGGGTGCTAAGCGGAAAAAAATCACTCCTCAAGATCTTGATAACGCAATGGAAGCAAGACTTCAGCGTGAAAAAGAGCTTATGGATGGTCTGGACAAGAAAAAAGAGATTGGTGGTCCTAGCGGTCCCGAGCCAACACGATATGGCGACTGGGAACGAAAGGGGATATGCGTTGATTTCTAAAGAGTGCTTTTGTGTATTGGTTTCAGGCGTCAACTTTGTTGACCCGATTTCGGAGTAACGTAGAGCTATGGAGCTTCTCACGCCTTATCGCCGCCGCATTGATGATCTTGATGATCAGATAATGGAGCTTTTCTCTCAACGGTTTGATGTGATTCGCGAAGTTGCTGAACTCAAAAAAACACATGGCATTCCAGCAGTCCTGAAAGATCGGGTTGATGAAGTTCGTGAGAGAAATGCCGATACTGGAGCCTCAAAGGGTCTAGATCCTGAATTTATTCGTAAACTTTATACCCTTATTATCGACGAAGCTTGTGAGCTTGAAGATCGCCTGATGGGTAATAAGGAATAAGCCCAAAAGCTGGGTTTGTTCTTATAAACCTATAATCCCTTGATACTTAGAGCTCTCTACTGGTCTTTACCTAGCTAGGGCGGGTCCGCAAGCCAAAGCGCTTAAGCGGCCGTAAATTCACCAAAGCAACTCCTAGGACAGTCATAAGCATTCCGGCTAAGGCGGTTGAGTGGAAAGTCTCGTCATAGAGGTACCATGCCATAAGCGATGCTGTTGGTGGGACTAGGAAAAACAGGCTCGATACTTTGGAGGCAGCGCCTTTACGGATAAGAAGGTAAAGTAAGCTTATCGCCCCAACTGAGAGCACAATCACAAGCCAAGCCATGGCAAAAATCATCTCTCCCGTCCAATTTATGATCATTGTTTCAGTGAAAAAGGCAAGAATTCCTGTTGGAATTGCTGCTGCGGTATACTGGATCACAGCACCGGTACGCAAATCCATTTCGCCACAGAAACGTTTTTGGTAAATGGTCCCAATAGAGATGCCAAAAAGGGCAACTACAGCAATACCCACACCGAGACTGGTTCCTAGGCCGTCCTGTAATTTGGACCAAACAACGAGAATAACGCCACTGACACCCAGTATTAGGCCCAACCATTGTCTAGCAGAAACCCGTTCTTTTAAGAATACGCCCGCAACAAAAGCTACCAATAAAGGCTGGATACCGACAATAAGGGCGGCTACGCCTGCTTCCAAGCCTCGTTCAATGGCAGCAAATACCCCGCCAAGGTATGTCGCATGTAAAAGAATGCCAGCAACGGCAATATGCAGTGTTTGATTAATCGATTTAGGCCAACGCGCTTTCCAGATAATCGATATAACGAGTAATAGGCCAACAGCGATTAAAAACCGGACAGTAAGAAGTGTCATTGTCTCGGCATAAGGCAAAGCCATCTTGGCAAAGACAAATCCCGTGCTCCAGAGCAGGACAAAAGCACCTGGTGCTATAAGGGAGAGTAATTTTGATTGGTCTTCGCTTTGCTCTGGCATGCTTTTAACTCAAAATTTTTAAAAGACGGGTCACAATTCCTCATAACAATATCCTGGAGAAAATACAGTCACGATATTGTTAGGGTTCAATTTGCCTCGGTGCAATTATCGGCATCTATAAACAAAATTAATGAATCTAGTAATTGCCAAAACATAACTAATTGGACCTAATTGAAGTTAAATATTTAGATAAAAATAAGAGCCACAAAAGAACCAAATTAAATGGCAATACGAACAACAAATACGCCCCTCTTGGAAATCGAGCTGAATAGACTTGATGAAAAACCTCTGCAAAAGCAGCTGTTTAACCAACTTCGTGATTTGGTCTTAAAAGGGCGTCTTCAACCTGGAGAGCGGTTACCTTCAACCAGATATCTTGCCAAGGAGCTAAAGTGTTCGAGAAATACGGTTCTCGGGGCTTTCGATCAACTTCTTGCCGAAGGCTATTTGGAGGGGATGACGGGTTCGGGAACCTATATTTCTAAGGAATTGCCAGACGATATGGGAGATTTTGCAAATTACTCCCAAAAACGCAGCGGACAAGAAGAACAACAAGAAGGCCCTGGATTTTCAAAAAGGGGTCGTGAGCTGGCCGCTATGGAAAAGCGTGTTCATCGTAGTCACCCAACCTTTGCTCCAGGTACAACGGATGCTGGCTCTTTTCCTTTTCCCTTATGGGCACGATCTCTGGCAAGGACGTGGCGCTATCCAAAGCATGATATTCTGCACAATCCAGATCCTTGCGGGTATATTCCTTTACGAAAAGAAATCGCCAACTACCTCCGGGTTTCACGTGGGTTAAGTTGTAGCTGGCATCAAGTGATGATTACTTCTGGTGCTCAGCAAGCGGTGGATCTTATGGCACGACTACTGCTTGATTCTGGGGATGTCGCCTGGTTTGAAGAGCCTGGTTATCCCGGATTGCGGGGACCTTTGCATTCCGCAGGAGTGAAAATGGTGCCTGTACCCGTGGATGAAGAAGGCCTTTCTGTCACTGAGGGAAAACGTTTGGCAGCAAAAGCCCGTATGGCGGTAGTTTCGCCGTCGCACCAATATCCGCTCGGTGCAGTAATGTCCTTGCGTCGGCGTCTAGAATTACTGGATTGGGCGGAAGAAAATAATGCCTGGATCCTTGAGGATGATTACGAAAGTGAATTCCGATTTAGTGGAAAACCATTGTCTTCATTGCAGGGTTTAGAATCCGAACGCTATGGCGGGGGAAAGCAGGCCTCAAGAGTTGTTTATCTGGGGTCGTTTTCCAAAGTGTTATTTCATGTACTGCGATTAGGCTACCTGGTGGTTCCTGAAAACCTTGTTGAGGCGGTAGCCTCTGCTAGAACGTTGATGGATGAAAGATCCTCATTGTTGGCAC
The DNA here is from genome assembly GCF_965205715.1 of Kiloniella sp. GTDB lineage: Bacteria > Pseudomonadota > Alphaproteobacteria > Kiloniellales > Kiloniellaceae > Kiloniella. The sequence goes on from NZ_CBDBHW010000013.1 coordinate 411,740, forward strand.
AACCTGCATTAGCCGATTTTATGGCAGAGGGTCATTTCTCGTCTCATATTCGCCGCATGCGGCGTGTTTATGGCGAAAGACAACAGATTCTTGTTGAGAATATAAACCGTTACCTTTCCGATTATCTATGTGTATCCCCCGATGCAGCTGGATTACATATCACGGCCTATCTTACTGAGTTTGCAAAAGCTAAGGTGAGTGACCGGGCTATTGTTGAGTTGGCCGATAAAAAAGATATTTCCGCATCCCCGCTTTCGCTGTTTTACAGTGACCCAAAGTTGGCAAAACAAGGCTTATTGATGGGGTTTGGGGGCTGCAAACCAAACGAGATTGAGGAAGGCTGCAGGAAGCTTGCCACTGTTTTTGATCAGGCTGTGTATTCTAAGAAATAAGCTGGGGTGTTTCGTTCGGTCTTTATATAAAGGGCAGAGTAAAGGCTGAGAAAGAGGAGGTCTTTTCTTTTTGAATTTCAGAAGCTAGGTATAATACCAAAAGAATGTATAGGGCTCATTTCAGAGCCTTTAGAATTGGGATAATCATGAAGCCTTTAATCGAATTTCCTTCAGCTGTTCGCAATCAAATTCGCTATGTCCTAACCGACATTGACGATACCGTGACCAGCGATGGCCATCTTTCAGCAGATAGTTATCTTGCGCTTGAGCGTCTCTCCAATGCAGGCCTTAAGGTTATTCCAATAACAGGACGTCCCGCTGGATGGTGTGATCACATCGTTCGCATGTGGCCTGTCGATGCGATTGTCGGGGAAAACGGTGCTTTTTATTTCCGTTATGAACATGCAGAGAAGAAAATGACCTGCCGATTTTGGAAAGAAGAGACTGAACGCAAGGTTGATCGCTTGAAAATAGATCGCTTACGCCAGTCAATTGTACAGGCGGTTCCTGGATCTGGTATTGCATCTGACCAGGATTATCGTGTCGCCGATCTTGCGGTGGACTTTTGCGAAGATGTCGCTCCTCTGGGCCAAGAAGCTATTGATAAAATCGTTACGCTTTTTGAAGAGGCTGGTGCAAAAGCGAAAGTAAGCTCAATCCATGTTAATGGCTGGTTTGGTGATTACGACAAACTTTCCATGACAGAAGTTCTCTTTCGTGAGATTTATGGCCTTGAGCTTGACCAAATACTTGATCAGGTTGTTTTTTCCGGCGATTCTCCCAATGATGCTCCGATGTTTGCACGTTTCCCGCATTCTGTCGGTGTCGCCAACGTGAACGATTTTGTTGGTCGGATCTCTCATGAGCCAACCTGGGTCACCAGTAAAAGGTCTGGCGCTGGTTTTGTTGAACTTGCAGATATGTTGCTCGGATAATGTCCCATCTCGACCTCGACTTACGTGCTTTGGATATCTTCGTAACTGTTGTTGAATCAGGGGGCATGACGGCTGCTTCTCAACAAAAGGGGATTACTCAATCTGCGGTGTCTCAGGCTGTCGGTGGTCTAGAGAAAAAGATGAACGTGAAACTGATGGATCGATCTGTTCGTCCACCAGCTCTTACCCCGGTTGGTAGAACCCTTTTTGAACGTGCCAAATCATTACTGGATACCGCCCGGGAAACATCCTTTTTGGTTCGGGCGCATCAACAGAGGTCTTTGCCGCGCCTGAACGTTGGTATGGTTGATTCCTTCGGAACAACCGTTGGTCCTTATCTTGTCCGCGAGTTGATGAACGAGGCCGTGGAATGGTCGGTCTGGTCTGGACTTACTAAGCTCCACTTCAAACGCCTGTTCACCCGAGAGGTGGACGTTGTCATCACTGAGGGATCCATCCCAGCAGATGAACGCATTATCTCTCACCGTCTTTTGCAAGAGCCTTTTGTTCTTGCTTTGCCTGTGAGCTATGACAAGCCAGTTGATAGTTTGGAAGAGTTGATAGAAGACCTTCCGCTTGTGCGTTATAGCTCTCGCTCCCTAACCGGTATCAATATTGAGACACATCTTCGCCGTCTCGGTCTTGAGGCGCGTCGAAAATTTGAGTTTGATACCGCCGATGCGACGCTTGCTATGGTTGGGGTTGGGATTGGTTGGGCGATTACAACACCGCTTTGCCTCTTGCAGGCTAAAACTCATTTGCCGTCTATTCGTTGCGAGCCTCTACCCGGGCCTGTGTTCTCACGCAGCCTTATGCTGGCAACGCGACGACATGAGCTGGAATCACTGCAAAAAATGATCAGTACAAAGTCGCGTGAAATACTAGAGCTACAATGCTTACCCGAAATTTCTCAGTTTGCCCCATGGGCTTTAGAAAAAATTCAAATCGGCGATGAGTAATAAATATTAGCTCTCGTCTTTACGCATAGATTGAATGTAACCCAGGGCGTAATCAATACCAGACCAGGCTGTCACGGCTGTTGCAATGGCAAGTAACCAGAAGGAAACTTCAATCGTGTCCATATACTGGCTGAAAAATCCACTAAGGGCATAAAGGCCGACAGTCCACACCTGGGCACAGGCTTGGACGATAGCTTTGATCTTACCGCTCGTACGCGCAGCCATGGTATAGCCCTGTTGCTGAGCGAAGATGCGAAGGTAAGAAACGACAATATCTCTGGTGATAATAATGGCAACAAACCAGACCGAGATCCAACCAATACCTAGAAAGCCGATAAAGACCATGGCGCGATAGAGGCTATCGCTCATGGGGTCGATGATCATCCCGAGTTTTGTGACTTGGCCATAACGACGGGCAATATGGCCATCGGCCATGTCAGATATTTCTGCAATCATCATGACGACGATTGCGGCAATGAGGTAAGATTGAGTACCCGCCAACAACAGGTAAATCACAATAAAACCTGCGCCACTTCTGAACACACTAAGCCAATTGGGAAGATTCATGCTGTTGCTGCCCTCTGCATGAGATAGTTTTGACGTCCTATGGTCTTCGCTATCTCTCGAAGCGAGGATTTTTGTCCGTGGACTATAGATAATTTTGGTTTATAACAGTCGCTAAGTGCGGTCACAAGTATGATAAAAAAAAGATCGCAGAGAATCGGTTAACAGAGGGCGTTCACAAAAAAATAAATGAGATTCTGGTTCAAGAAAAAGATGCATGCCCGAAATAAGAAGGAGGCAATCGCCGGATTGCTTCGCCTTCTCTATTTCCGGCTTGTCATACCTGTTCTTCGATCCGTTGATCAGCCTGAAATTGTTGCCCGCGGCGTTTTTGTCGGACTCGCTCTTGGCATGACACCGACAGTTGGCATCCAATTATATACCGTCTTTTTTGTCTGGTGGTTTTGTCGATATGTGGTGGGATGGCACTTTAGCTTGATTATCGCTATGGGCTGGTCATGGCTCTCAAACCCGCTCACGATGATTCCGCTTTATTACCTCTATTACATTACTGGCCGGATCTTATTGCTAGATTTTGATGGCGAGCAGGACTTCGAAACTTTCTCACGGATGATGGCTGAGAAATTAACCCTTGAGGGGGGAGTCTGGGAAACTGTTGTCGAGGTGTTCCATTTTATGCTGGAGCAGGTGGGCACATCGATTTTGGTTGGCTTTATACCCTATAGTCTTGGCCTTGGTGTTCTGGGGTATTGGCTTTCGTTTAAATTTGCGACCCGTTATGCCGAAGCTCGTAAAAAACGATTGGCTGGGTCTCGTGCGAAAGACAACAATACCTCTTCATCTGATATAAAATAACAGCAAGAACGAGTGGGGTTGTTACCCGTTCTTGCTGCCAAATCGCGTTTAGGATGCAGGTGCGATATCTGTTACCATGTTCTTTCCGTCTTTTTCATCATAAGTAACAACGACCTCTGTTCCTGGGGCCAGACCTTTAACCGAAAGGCCGCCAGCTAGCTCTAGAACTGTGCCGTTTTCCATGATGATTGTGTTGGTTGCTTCGTCGGTCGTCATAACCCGACCTGTCATTTCAGCTGCTGATGCGGCTGAAACACTGCCGAGAAGACCAAGAGCAATAATGCCTGCGATAAATTTATTCATTGTCTATTCCTTTGTTGACAAAGTGGTTGTGTGGATGACCAAAAGGTAAGTCTGAACAACCCCTTTTGAGAAGGAACAAGAAGAGGGCAAAATGTAGTATCTCTTTCAATCATTCCTGTGTCAGAAAAGAGGTAAGTGTCTGAAATATGGCAACAAAAGATGATCTCTGCCTTTGTTGCCTTCCGAACGATAGGTCACGTAGGTTGTTTTCTGGAAGAGAGTCACAATTTAGTCACTTTTATTTTGCAAGTTACCATTCTCAAAAATCAACAGAAGGGACTTTAGACGATGGCTGATGTTATCAAAGGGGGCTGCTTATGTGGTCAGGTAAGGTATCAAACCACCTGTAAGGAATCATCTTTCAAGGTAAATTGCCACTGTAGGGATTGCCAAAAATTAAGTGGTGGACCTTATGTATCTCTAATGGGGGTACCCGAAGCGAGCTTTAGTACATCGGGGAAAGTAACTTGCTTTGCGCGTGAAGGCGGCAGTGGCAACAAGATCAAAGCTTATTGTTGTACAGTGTGTAACGGTCGGGTGTACGGTAGACCTGAAATCGCCAAAGGGCTCATCTTGATTCTAGCAAGCAGTCTCGACGATCCCGATCTCTATCGTCCTAACGCAGATGTGTTTGTTCATCAGGCGCTGCCTTGGGATAGAATGGACGAAAATTTGCCAAAATTTGAGGGTGCATTTCAAAGGGGGAGTTAATTCATGGCAACCGAATTTGTGGGATTTCCAAAAGCTGGTTTCCAGTTCCTGGAGGATTTGAAGGAAAATAACACCAGAGACTGGTTCGCGGAAAACAAATCACGTTATCGGGAAACCCTTCAGGATCATTTGCTCGATTTTATCCAGGCTATGGTCGATCCCCTTTCCGAAATCACACCACATTTTGTTGCGGATGCCCGTCGAAACGGCGGGTCGATGTTCCGGATTCACCGTGACGTTCGTTTCTCCAAAGATAAACGCCCCTATAAAGAACATGCGGCTTGTCATTTTCGCCATTCCCTTGGTCGGGATGCCCATGCCCCAGGTTTTTATGTGCATCTGGCTACTGATGAGGTTCTTTATGGGGCCGGGATCTGGATGCCGCCAAGTGATGCCCTCTATATGATCCGGCGTGCTATCGCTGATCGGCCTGATGCTTGGGAAAAGGTCCTAAACGATAAAAAAATGCAGCAAATGTTTGGAGAAATTGGGGGCGATGGTCTCAAGCGCCCGCCCAAAGGTTTTTCAGCAGAAGATCCGCATATAGATGATCTGAAAAGAAAGACCTTCTTTCTTATGCACAGGACAACGCCTGAAGCGGCCCAACGTCCAGAGTTCCTCGGTGAAGTGGTTGAGGGATTTAAAGCCACGATGCCGCTGATGCACTTTCTATGTAAAGCGGTAGATGTGCCCTGTTAAAGTAATTTACATTGTACTGTAATGCTCAATTTTTTTGGACCGTTTCTTGTTTTAGGGAAGGTGGAATCTGGGTATCTTCGACGTACTCAAGCCCCCATTTGCATACTTCGCTAAGTAGGGGACGAAGATCACGGCCCTTTTGTGTTAGGTGGTATTCATAGCGTGGTGGATTATTTTGATACGCCTGTTTTTCGATTATGCCTGCTTGTTCCAACCGTTTTAGGCGCTCAGCCAAAATGTTTGTCGAAATTTTCTCAGGTGAGTTTAGAAACTCTCCATACTGAGTTTTTCCGACGAACATAAGATCTCTAATGACAAGAAGGGTCCAGCGATCGCCAAGTATATCCAGAGATTGGGCTATTGGGCAGGTGGAACGCATAAATTACCTGTAGGGTTATTGAATATATTTTAGATAGTCTATCAGATCTAAGCTTTCAAAAGAAAAGTAACCAAGTTTGGTACTCCTGCGGCCTTTTGGCCCTTGATCGCTATTGTCTCTAAGAGGATAAGGTAGGGAGATATAAAGCGGAGCGCAAAAATGTACCTCATTGCTGATGCTGCCGGGCCAGTTGGCCGCGCGGCTACAGAACAACTCCTTGGTCAAGGACAGCTATTACGTATCTTAACAGCAGATACTCAATGCCGTGATCTATGGCGAGGTCGAGGGGCTGTAGTTAATGAGGGTGATCCAAGACATGCTTCCAGTTGGGTACAAGCTCTCGATGGCATTAAAAGTGTTCTCCTTCTAGCGCCACCGTTTTCGACAGAAGTCGGGTCTTTAAGAGACTATAAAGCGTATCATTCCGCGTTAATCGAGGCATTATCAAAGGTTGAGAAGAAGCCGAATGTTATCTTTCTCTCGGCCTTAGGAGCAAAAGAACAACTTGGGTGGGCGAAGCAGCTCGGTGAGATGGAGGGGCAATTACGAGATGTGTGTCCAGATCTGATAATTATCAGAGCTTCCTTTCTTATGGAAAATCTCGCCCCGGCTTTGTCGATGGCAAAACACCATTCCGTGTTACCAAGCTTCCTATCAGAGAATGTTTCCTTTTCCATGGTGGGGACAAAAGATTTGGTATCCGTCCTTGTTGGTGCGGTTCTGGATCCTGTTGAGGGGGTTAATCTTATGGAGTTACATGGTCCTGAAACCTATGATCTAAGTGATGTTGTTGAGGCAGGTCATAAGGTTTTGATAAAACACATAGCTTCCTTGTCCTTACCTGAGGAACAATGGCAATCGATCATGGAAGATCAGGGGCTTGATCCTGAATCAGCAAAACTGTGGATAGATTACTACCGTGGCATGAATAAGGGGCTGATTGTGTCAGACCCAATTGCAACACCTCTAGCTGGGGAAACCAGTTTGTCAGACGTACTGTTTCAAGTGTGGAAGAATATCCGAACAGTTGAAAGAGCTGCAATTGATCCAGAGAAAAAGCTTCATAAAAGCCTTGAGTAATAAATCGGGAAACGTTTTTTCAACCTATCAGCAGTGTGGGGATATTGCTGCGTTAGCGTTACTCAATCAACTCCGATAAAAGCAGGATATTAAAAATCGGTCTTTAGAAGCCAGTCTTTACAATTATTACTGGGAGGATCGAGATATATTGGTTGGGCATTTGAGAGATCAATACCCTTACTTAACCCCATGGTATCTGCAATTGGCCAGAAGACGGCACGATGGGCAACAATAAGGGCAGTTTCCTTTGAAGATAGGATTTCATTTACCGCTTTTATGACTCTTATTGAAAATTCCTGATAACTTTCAGCTGCTTGTGGTGTGTATCCGGCCCTCCACCGAGAATCAAGGGTCGGGTCGGTTTTAAGCTGACCCTCCAGCTCACCGTAGTTGCATTCTCGCAAGGAATCATAAGAGTAAAGGGGAAGCTGCAGGCTTGCGTTAACAATTTCGGCTGTTGCTTTTGCTCGAATTAGGGTGCTCGAATGAATTTCAGAGAATGGCTGCCCCACTAATTGGCTCCGAGACTTTTCAGCTTGGGAAATTCCCCTTGGATTAAGGGGAATATCTTGCTGGCCCTGATAACGGCCTTCTTTATTCCAATTAGTTTCTCCGTGTCTTAAAAAATAGAACGGCTTTTGTATCAGCATTCGTAATAACCAGAGTTTTATCAGAGATAGTTCAATCGATGTTAAGCGGGCTTGATTCTTGTAGGGGTAACAATACTTCTATGCTGAGGCTGTCTATGTCAATCAGGGCAATAAGGTTATGTAGGGAAACTTTGTCTGCCATGAGCTCATTGGAACGATGGGCGTCTTCAGACGTCTCCCAATAGTAGATCTCTACCCAACGGCCAGCATCATTTTTCGAAAGCGATTGGTATTTAAACCCGGGTAAAGTTTTCAGATCGGGAAGCATATTATTAACAGCATCGACCATTTGTTGATTTGATACATCTGCTTGAGCATTCCAGCTAACAGTTTCTACGACATACATTGGTAACATCCATAAGTTCTCGTTATTGATGTCGCCATATTATTATTTGTAATATTGAAAACAATTGGGCAAATTATTAAGTATCTATTCTCAAATTGGAATGAATGTGGATATTTTCGACCGCGCATTGATATTCAAACTTGTCGTTGAGCAAGGTACGATGGCTGCAGCAGCACGGGTCATGAATGTTAGTCCCTCGGTAATCAGCAAGCGTATTGCTGAACTGGAATCCTCTATTGGAGTTCAATTATTAAGACGCACTACACGTCGAATCTCGGTAACGGAAGCTGGGGACAATTTTTACCATCGCATGCGCTTTCTTCAGGGCCAGTGGCAGTCATTGTTGGATGAGACCGAAAGCTTGGGGCAAACCCCACGCGGGCGTTTAACGATAGCAGGACCTCTGCCCGTCTTAAGTCGGGTATTGATGCCTGTTCTTTCTGGGTTCACTTCCAGATATCCTGAAATAGAGATCGAATTGCAATCCACGGATTTTGGTAATCTCCCCTTGGATAGCGCAGATCTTTCTCTCTCCAGGCGTATTCCTGATTTTGATTCAGGGGCTTTTGTCGGGTTGTCTCTCTGCCGATATCACAACCAGCTTTTTGCTTCTCCTGAGTACCTTAAGGAACAGGGAGTACCCGAAAGCTTATCTAATCTCACAAAACACAAATGCCTCTTATATGGGGGAAATAAAAATCAAACGCTGTGGCTGTTCAATGATCAGGAGACGGTCACTGTAAGCAGTAAAATGGTGAGTAATAATACGGAAATTATTATATCAGGGGCACTCAAGGGACTCGGAATTGCTTATATTCCAGAACTGATCATTGCGGACGAACTTGACCGTGGAGATTTGGTTCCAGTTTTGACGGATCATACAAGCGACCCTTTTGAAATGTGGGCCTACTATCAGCAATTGGATTATGTTCCGCTTAAACTCCGAGTATTCCTCGATTATCTGAAGATCTGTTGGTGAAGGCTAATTTGGGCAAGCAGCGGCACAATAGAAAAAGGGCCGCACACTAAAGAACGGCCCTTTTAAATGTTAAGCGATGAGGCTTATTTGTTCATACGGTTGTCGATGAGATCATCAACGACACTTGGATCTGCAAGTGTCGACGTGTCGCCCAGGCTGCCAAAGTCATTTTCAGCAATCTTGCGGAGGATACGACGCATGATTTTGCCAGAACGAGTTTTTGGTAATCCAGGTGCCCACTGCAACATATCAGGTGTTGCAATCGGTCCGATTTCTTTACGGACCCAGGTTACAAGTTCCTTGCGCAACTCGTCACTTGGTTCAATGCCTATATTTAGGGTGACGTAAGCATAGATACCTTGTCCCTTAATGTCGTGAGGGTATCCGACAACTGCTGCTTCTGCGACCTCGTGGTGTGCAACCAAAGCGGATTCGACTTCTGCTGTTCCCATGCGGTGACCAGAAACGTTGATAACATCATCAACACGTCCCGTAATCCAGTAGTAGCCGTCTTCATCACGACGACAACCGTCACCAGCGAAATAGAGGCCATCATAAGTGGAGAAATAGGTCTGAACGAAGCGATCATGGTCACCGTAAAGGGTTCGCATTTGGCCTGGCCAAGAATCTGCAATACAGAGATTACCCTCAGTTGCTCCTTCAAGTATTTTTCCATCATTGTCGACCAGCAAGGGCTGGATACCAAAGAAGGGACGTGTGGCTGAGCCAGGTTTGAGCGGCGTAGCTCCTGGAAGTGGAGTGATCAAGATTCCACCAGTTTCCGTTTGCCACCAGGTATCAACGATCGGACACCGACTTTCCCCAACAACCTCATTGTACCAGTTCCAGGCTTCAGGGTTGATTGGCTCACCAACAGTACCAAGTATGCGTAAGGAGGAGCGTGATGTCTTCTCAACCGGGCCATTACCCTCACGCATGAGTGCGCGAATAGCAGTGGGCGCCGTGTAGAAGATGCTAACTTTATGTTTGTCACAAACTTCCCAAAAACGAGAAGCCGTCGGATAATTGGGAACGCCCTCAAATACTAGGGTCGTAGCCCCATTGGTAAGCGGTCCATAAACAATGTAGCTGTGTCCTGTAATCCAGCCAACATCGGCTGTACACCAATAGATTTCACCATCGTGGTAGTCAAAGACGTACTTGTGAGTCATTATGGCATAAACCAGATAACCACCCGTGGTATGAAGAACACCTTTGGGTTGCCCGGTTGAACCAGAGGTGAACAGAATGAAAAGTGGATCTTCTGCATTCATTTCCTCTGCAGGGCAGTCGGTATCTGCGGCCAAACAGGCTTCGTGCCACCAAACATCCCGATCAGCATTCCAGCTGATATCTCCGTCTGTGCGTTTTACCACAAAAACGGTATCTACATTCGGGCAGCTTTCCAATGCTTTGTCAGCATTGGCTTTAAGGGGTACTTTACGCCCGCCACGAAGTCCTTCGTCAGCCGTGATAAGACAGTTAGACTCGCATCCAAGAATACGTCCTGCAAGAGCATCAGGAGAGAAGCCACCGAAGACAACTGAATGCACAGCGCCAATTCGGGCACAAGCAAGCATGGCATAAGTGGCTTCAGGGATCATCGGCATGTAGATGGTAACGCGATCTCCTTTTTTTACTCCACGTGCTTTCAAAGCGTTTGCAAAGCGGCTTACACTGTCATGGAGTTGTCCATAGGTGATGTATAGTTGCTCGCTTGGGTCATCACCTTCCCAAATAATCGCAGTGTCATCTTCTTTTTCAGGTAAGTGGCGATCAATAGCGTTGTAACAAACGTTAGTGGTGCCATCTTCGTACCAGCGAATGTGAACATCCCCGGGTCCGTAATTTACGTCTTTAACTTTAGTAAAAGGCTTGAACCAGTGAATGCTTTTTCCATGTTCGGCCCAGAATTGTTCAGGGTTTTCGACAGATTGTTGATACATTTCAAGGTATTTTGGTTCGTCTACCCAGGACTTAGCAGCGAGTTCTTCCGGAACGGGGAATACAGTGGCGTCCGACATGTTGCGGTCTCCCATATTATTTTTATTGTTGCGCTGCTTTATTTTTTACAGCGGTTTTTTGTTCGCAGGGATTATTCACGGATTTTGTTGATTTCTCAAGGGCTTTCTGGAAATAAACGATAAGTTATTGCTCTGAAATTGAAAATTATATTGCAATGCAGCAATTTTCTTAGGCTGATTATTTTGAATTCATGATTCCAGGATAAATGATATCTATGAAAACCATAGGTTTCATAGATGTGTGATTTACCATTATTGACTTGAAGTTGTTAAGACCATGATTCCATAGTTTCGCCACGTCTGACCATAACGCGGGGTTTGTCTGGTTCTTCAAAAACAGACACGTCATTACAGGGGCGACCAAAATAATACCCTTGGCCAAGATCCACATTACAGTCGATCAATAACTGAGTAGTTTCTTCATCTTCAACCATCTCGGCAACAGTATGTATTTTGAGTTTTTTACAAAGGTCAGCGATGGCTTTGAGAATATGAGCGGAAGTTTCATCCCCGAGCGCTTCGCGAACATAGGAACCATCAATTTTTAAGATATCTACCTGGAATTGGCGGAGGTATTGCAGGGAAGCCTCTCCGACCCCAAAATCGTCCAGGCAGACCTTATGGCCTAATTTTCTGAGCGATTGTATTGCTTTATTTGCAAGTACGGGATCCGGTATCTTGGTTGATTCTGTGATTTCAAATAAGAGAGAATCCGGGGTGTTTTTTAGAGGAGCCAGCATAGGAACCAGTTGAGAGAGAAACTCTTTGTCTCCGATAGAGGCTGCAGAAAGGTTCACAGCAATTGATCGGTTGTGCTTTTTACTTGGGTTGTCCTCGAGCCAGTTAATTGCTTTACGGCATAGAGCAAGATCAAAGCCCTTGATTAAATTGAGATCTTCTGCCGATTTAATGAAATCCTGTGGTGATCCGGTTTCACCGTTAATTCGGGCGAGCACTTCGTAGTGGTGTATGCCGCGGGTTTTAATGTCGACGATGGGTTGGAAAACCATCATAAATTCAGCGCCATCGATAACACTCTTAATTCGGTGGGCCGTTTTTTGTATCCGCGCAAGAATTTCAGGGAGTGAGTGCGCAAGTTCTTCCAGACTAAATGTTTGGTTTTGATCTTGTGCAAATTGCTGAATCATAAAGCTCAATGCTTGAGCGGCATTGCCGCCAGAAATACCACTGTCTGCCAAGGCGATACTGGCTTTTTCGACCTTAAGACCGACACCTGAAGGATCAGCGGCTTTTACTTGGCGGGAAATTTCGTCGCTTAATTTTTCAAGATCGAGATCTGGTCGGCCAATAATACCGTATTTACCGTTGCCAAAAGAAGCTGCCGAGTTGGCTTCTGATGAACTCGCGCGTAAATAGCTATTAATAGTTTCAGATAATTCCTGTTGGGTCTCTCTTTTTAATTTTTTGGCAAATTCGTCGTAATTTTCGAGCTCAATAAATGTTAGTTTGTCTTCTGGGTGGGTGGCTAAGTGCTTAGTCACAACTTCCCCAAAACTAATTCTATCATGAACGACTGCGCCACTTGCTGCCCTATCAGGGTAAGAGCTTTTGGCCCTGATGGAGGAGGGGGTTTTGCACGAGAGAAAATAGTGGTTTTTTAAATCTTGAACATAATACCCTGTTATGGATGGAGGAGGGGGTTTTGCACGAGAGAAAATAGTGGTTTTTTAAATCTTGAACATAATACCCTGTTATGGAAAGGGGGCGGGGAGCACCATCCTTTTTTTTGAATATAATTTCAATGGGTTCAGGCCGGGTACCGCCCACCATACCGGCGAGCAAATTGTCAAGGACAGGCTGTTCTTGGGGCAAAACCAATTCTGATAATGAAGTCCCCATTAGCTCTTCGATAGAGGAGCCAAAAATGCTTTGGGTCGCCCCACTGATGAAAACAATATCATGGTTATCTGACAATTCAATGAGCAAATCGGCCCTGCAAAAGGCAAAAGCCAAGAACCGGTCTCGCTCATCTTTTAGAGAACTAATTAGGCTCTCTTGATTCATATAAAATTCCAGACGTATTTTGCGAACACTGAAAGCGAGAAATTGGTTATTATTGCGCAAGCCTAGAGATGAGTCGTTAATGCTTAATAAAAATGGGAGGAAAACGAATTTTTATTATAACCCAGTTCATAACGCTAGATTGATGATTTAACCGGGTGTTCATAATATTTTTTAATGCATTTCATTAGATAGATTTGGTTGGTTAATTGTTGTGAGAGGAGTAATATTGGCAGTATGAAACCAGTTATACGACACCTCTTAGTCATCCTGGGGATGACAGTGGCCTGCCTAGCCGTGATTTTAATTTTCCCCGGATCTCTTGAGGCCTTTGGGGCAAAATTCTGGGACGCGGCCTTGTGGGTCGGCGGCTGTTTTTCCTGATTCCTTTTTGAATGTGATCTTATGAGCTCTGTAGAAAGTAATACGGCGTCATCTAAGCCGGTATGGCCTGTGATTGTCGCAGGGTGTGTCATCCTTTGTTTGGCATTTGGCATTCGTTCAAGTTATGGGCTATTCGTAAAACCGATAACGGACGAGCTTGGATGGGGCCGAGAAGTTTTGGCCTTTTCACTCGCCATTCAAAATCTCATGTGGGGACTTGGTCAGCCCTTTGCAGGAATGATTGCTGATCGTTACGGCGCGGGTAGAGTTCTAGTGTTTTCAGCTTTGCTCTATGCAGGGGGTGTTATTCTCGGAGCCGTGGGTTACTCGCCAATTGCTTCGCATCTTGGACCAGGTTTTTTTGTAGGCTTGGGATTAAGCGGCACAACTTTTGGTGTTGTTCTCGCCGTTATTGGCCGTTCAGTTTCAGAGGATAAAAGATCTCTCGCGCTTGGTATTGCGACCGCCTCGGCCTCTTTAGGGCAATTTTTGATTATTCCACTTGGCAGTACTTTGTTGCAAAGCTTTGGCTGGAATGATGCACTCTTGATGCTCGGCTTTATGGTTATGGCAATTATTCCTGCGGCATTCTTTCTCCGCGGCGTTTCAACAGTTAAGGGCGGATCTTCTGAAGTAACTCAAAACATGAGTATGTCAGAGGCGCTGAAAGAGGCGAGCAGTCACAGTGGGTATTGGTTGTTGATCGCAGGATTTTTTGTCTGTGGCTTTCATCTTGCTTTTATCACGGTTCATTTCCCCTCGTACGCAATAGATAAAGGAATGGCCCCAGAAATAGGGGCCTGGACCTTGGCGCTGGTCGGATTAGCTAATATTTTTGGCTCATACGCAGCCGGTGCTCTGGGGGGGACTTATCGTAAAAAGTATCTACTATCGGCAATCTATGTTGCCCGCTCAGTGGCAATACTTGCTTTTATATTGCTTCCACCTTCAACGGAATCGTTTTTGATTTTCGGCTTTGTCATGGGGTTGCTTTGGTTAAGCACCGTTCCTTTGACGTCTGGTCTTGTTGCTCAAATTTTTGGCCCTCGGTATATGGGAACGCTTTTTGGCATTGTTTTCTTTAGTCACCAGGTCGGAAGTTTTATCGGGGTATGGCTTGGTGGTTACCTTTATGACACAACAAAATCCTATGACTTGGTGTGGTGGATTTCAATCTTCCTAGGGATTTTAGCTGCACTCGTTCATTGGCCGATTTCGGATGGCTCCTTGCGCCGATCTACTCGAACGGCATAATCGAACAAACCAAGGCTTAGAAATTTTTATATTTGTATGCTAATTGGGCTCTTCTCCGCTTTGTTGAGTAGAAAAAGATGCCGACCGCCAAGTAACCTGTTGATATGTATGGTTTCTGATAACTTTACATAGAGCAGGTATATGACAATCAACATCTCGCAGCATATTTTAGGCCTCAAAGGGCAACGTGTAAATGAAATTAAACTGGATGACGGCGGTGTTAAGATTGTCATTCACTGCAGCCGAGACGCGCGTAGGAGGGCTATAGACCCTGCTACAGGCCAGAAGGGAAGCATCAACCAGCATGTCCGCCGACAAGTAAACGACATCCCCCTTTTTGGGTATCCTTGTGTGGTCGAGATTGAGCTGGCGCAGGTTTATATTAACAAGGGCGAACGCCGCATTGAGGGGTGTGATTTTGTTGATAAAGGGTGCCGTTTCACTCACCGATTTTGCCGACTGATCAGTGGATTATGTCGGCATATGTCTATTCAAGCGGTTTCCAGACATTTGGATATACGATGGGAAACGGTCAAGAATATCGACAGGGCATACCTTATTGAAACTCTCCCTACGCTTGATCCTGCAGAGCTAACTGGCTTGGAATATATTGGTGTAGATGAAGTTGCCCGGGCGAAAGGTCATGACTACATGACGGTGGTCTACGATATGGTTGGCGGTCATCTGATCTGGGTTGAAGCAGGCCGAACTGCCGAGGTTTTTTCAAGGTTTTTGAAACAACTGCAACCAGATACAGCCTGCAAAATAAAGGCCGTAGCGATGGATATGGGGCCTGCCTACCAAAAGGCTGTCAGAGAGTCCTTGCCGTTGGCCGACATAGTATTTGACCGTTTCCACGTCATGAAAAACTACAGCAAAGCTATCCATAATCAGCGTCGACTTGAGTTCAGAAAGGCCGATCCAAGTGGTAAAGAGTTGATGAAAGGGACGCATTATCTGTTGCTCAAAAATGCGGATAAGTTGAGTGAAAAACAAAGTGACAAGCTGCAAAGGTTGCTGGAGAGCAATAGCAACCTGAATGCACTTTACGTCTTGAAAGAACAGCTTCAGCTGCTGTGGAGTGCCGCTTCATTTGAGGCGATGGCGGAGCAACTGGAACGTTGGTGCCTGATAGCAGATCAGTCACAGATGCTCTATCTAAAAAAGTTCGCGAAATCCCTACGGAAACATTGTGTGGGCATCTGCAACTACGCCAAACACAAGCTCACAAGCGCCAGGATAGAGGCTGGTAATGTCAGTATAGGAATGATCCGTAAGCGAGCCAGAGGCATCAAGGATACCGAATACTTCAAACTCAAAATTAGACAATCATCCATTCCAGATAATCAATCTATGCTCTATTTGAAATCCTAAATCTACTCAACAAAGCGGAGAAGTGCCGCTAATTGTTTGAATTGACACTTGATTAAGGTTTGGTGCCTAAGCTGTCCAAATTAAAGACAGAGGTTGCTATAGCCGTTGGAATGATTCGGGGGGATCAGGAATTGGAAGCGATATTGCATATGCCAACTAACAATTTGAAGCCCAAAGTGCCTTCAAAAGGTGGACCAGAATTGAAAGATATTGTTGCAAAAGCAGAAGCTGCTCTTTCAGATATGGAAAGCGATTATGAGCTTTGGGTTGCGGAAGATGTCCGGAAAATTTCCGAGTTTCTTGCGAGTGCTAAAAGCAACGCAAAAAATGATGGGGATGGACAAGATAAATACATCGAAGAAATTCATGTTATTGGGCATAATATCAAAGGCCAGGCCGCTACTTTTAATTTCCCACTACTGACGTCTGCAGCAAAATCTCTTTGTCATTTCATTCAAGAAGATGAGACAGCTGCGGGAAAAAGGTTGGATCTCGTTGAAGCCCATGTCGACGCAATGAAAATTATCATAACTCAACGGATTAAAGGCAGTGGTGGTAAAGTGGGACGCGGGTTGATTACTGCCCTCGAACAGGCTGTGGCTAAAATTTTAGCGGACGAAAAATAAGCTTTACGATAGCCCGATCTTCCATAATTATTCCGGTTTAGTATTCCCCATCTGACAGATTATCTCCCACTCTTTATCCCGAATTGGCATGACAGACAGGCGTGATTGTTTCAATAGAGCGATTTCGTGTAAGGCATCGTTGTTCTTGATGTCGTCTAAACTGACGGGAACTTCCATAGGATAGAGCGCTTTGACATCAACCATACCAAACCGCCCTTTGGCATCGGTATGGTCGGGATAATACTCTTTGCAAACTTCGACGATCCCAACGATTTTTTTTTCTTTCACGGAATGATAAAAAAACACTCGGTCGCCAAGTTCCATGGCCTTCATGTTATTGGAAGCCTGATAATTCCGTACACCATCCCAATGCTCAACACCCTTGGCAACTTGATCATCCCATGACCAACTGCTGGGTTCCGTTTTCATAAGCCAATAAGCCAAAACATTCTCCTAAAATTGCCGATTTAAAGCAGAATAGCACCGCTTGATTTGGTTACAACCTTCTGGACACAATCAAACATTTATACCAGCGAGTGATAGAAGGGTAAGATCAAATATGTTTTATAAAGGAGGCTTTTATTTTAGCCCTATGTCTTGGCATGCATTCTCAGAGCCGCTTTCACAGGCCTTTTGGTATAGTACTTTTACTCTTTTAAGATCCTTACCTACACCTAATCCTTTGCTGTACATATTAGCAAGACCATAACAACCTAGGGAATTATCTGAGTTACAGCTTTCTTTAAAAAGCGCGATGGCTTTTTGGTGGTCTGTATTAACTCCTTCGCCTTTTAGGTACATTGCAGCAAGTGCACTACAGCCATAGGCATCATCTCCATCACAGGCTTGCTCAAATAGTTTAGCGGCAATGGTATCGTCCTGTTTTACCTCATTCCCATTCATATACATGCCCCCTAATATGAAACAGGTTTCGGCATCTCCACGATCACAGCCAAACTGCAATAACGCGGCCATATTACCCTCCAACCCTCGCTCTTCTTTAATTAGGCGAGTAAAGGCGGTGCAGCCGGGTAGATATTGGCCTTCACAAGCCTTTAGATAAAGAGCGAAAGCTTTACCATCGCTTTGCTCGACACCTTTACCTAATAAGTAGATATCTCCAAGATCTGTACACTCTGCCTGTTTGCCGTTTCTACAGGCGAGTTCAAGTTTATCGATATTACTTTTATGGTCTAATCCTTTAGCCAGAGCAGTAAAGCCGGGCACCATAAAAATTAATACCAATATCCAGGAAAATATCTTCATTTTTCTTTCTCAGGTTCGGACTGTTTAACTCTTACAAATTCTTATACCGATGATTTTCTTAAACGATAGCACCGCTTGATCCGTTGATAAGCGGTGCTATGTAGTCAATTCCGGTATTGGGAAGAGATTATTTCGGCAGAACCTGCTTCCAAGGCGTGATGGTAACCTGTTCGAACAGACCAGCTTTTTTGTAAGGGTCGTTATCCGCGAAATTTTGAGCAGCTGCGGCATCATCAAATTCCAGGATCAACAAACTACCGGTCATGCTTTCACCGTCAGTTCCAAGTGTTGGGCCGGCGACGACAACTCGATCCATGTATTTTGTCAGATATTCAAGGTGTGCTGGACGGTTGTCAGCGCGTACGTGGGAATGGTCTTTTTTATCTACGCAAGAGAAGATGAATTTCATAAGGGTTCGTTCCTATTGGTCTAATTGTTAAAACTCAGCTTTTTGTGGACGGGCCAATAAATTGGCGATGGTGTGGTCAATATCAGCTTTGTGGTGCAATACATCGCAAATGGCATTGCAGATAGGCATATCAATTTTCAGGATTTCAGCCAGAGCTGAAACCGACTTGCTCGAGCTTAATCCCTCGGCAACGGTAATGCGGCCGCTCATATAGGTTTCAATGCTAACGCCTTCACCTAGGGCCTTACCAAGGGCATAATTGCGCGATTGGGTAGCGGTGCACGTCAGGGTGAGATCACCCATCCCGGCCAAGCCCATCAGGGTCTCTCTGCGCCCGCCTTTGGCAAGTCCGAGTTTAACAATTTCGGAGAGGCCTCTGGTAATGAGGGCGGCTCTGGCGTTATCCCCAAGTTTGCGTCCCTCAACTATCCCACAAGCGATGGCAATAACGTTTTTAACTGCACCGCCAATTTCCGCGCCGATGGGGTCCGCCGAGTGGTAAATGCGAAATGATCTGCTGCCAAGGGTTTGGGCCAGCTGTTTTCCAAGCTGCTCATCGAGGCAGGCAAGGGTCACAGCTGTTGGGAGTTCATTTGCAACTTCGATGGCAAAGGTGGGCCCAGACAAGACCGCGATCGGGTTATCGGGCATAACTTCTGCCAACATCTCTGTCATCAGCAAGCCGCTTGAGATCTCAACACCCTTGGCACAAAGTACGAGGGGGATATTTTTCTTTATCTTATCTCGATTTGCTTCGAGAACACTGCGTAGGTGTTGCGACGGAACCACAAGTAAGATGAGGTCACAGTCAGAAAAGTCACTTATTTCAGAAGTCGCCTTAATGGATGGGTTGAGATCGGCGCCCTTTAAATAAAGTTTGTTTTCATGTTCGATGTTAATATCGGCAACGACTTGTGTGTTCCGAGACCAGATTGTGACATTATTTCCTGAAGCAGCAGCCACGGCAGCGAGGGCCGTTCCCCAGGCGCCTGAGCCAATCACACCTACGTTTTGTTTTGAATCAGGTTGAGGTGTCATTTATTCAGATCCTTCACACCTGTGAGCTGATCAAGCGGCCATCTTGGACGTGGAGCGAAATTAAGTGAATCCGTAAGCCCAAGACGTAACCTTTCCAGTCCCGCCCAGGCGATCATGACAGCATTGTCAGTACATAGTTTGACCGGGGGAGCCAGTAGTTTTGTATCACGCGTGTCAGTAAGCTCAGTTAAGCGTGCGCGTAAGGCAAGGTTGGCCGCGACACCCCCGGCGACGACAAGAGGGCCAGGGCGTCCAAATTTATCTTCAAAAATGTCCATCGCTCTTTTGCAACGATCAACCAGAACATCACCAACAGCCTTTTGAAAAGAAGCAGCAAGGTCGGCTTTATCCTGATCACTCATAGTCGCGGGGTCGCCGCCTTCACCGATGATTTCGATTATCTTTTTACGAACGGCGGTCTTAAGTCCGGAAAAAGAGAAATCGCACCCGGGTCTTCCCTTCAAGGGGCGGGGGAGATCGAAGCGATCCTCATTACCCTGTTTGGCAATCTGCTCGATTAAGGGCCCCCCAGGATAGGGAATGCCCATCATCTTGGCGGTTTTATCGAAAGCTTCACCTACCGCATCGTCAATGGTTCCGCCAAGCCGGGTGTAACAGCCGACATCTTCGACAGCGAGTAATTGACAGTGGCCACCAGAAACCAGAAGCAAAAGATAAGGAAATTCTGCTGCTTCTCCTTCGGTAAGACGGGCTGTGAGCGCATGTCCCTCTAGGTGGTTTACAGCGAGAAAGGGAAGTTTTCGGGCTGCGGCAATAGCCTTTGCCGTCATAACACCAACAAAAACACCGCCGATCAAACCTGGGCCTGCCGTTGCTGCAATACCATCGAGATCTTCAAAGTCGACATTGGCTTCAGCCAGAGCTTCTTTGATAAGGCGATCAAGGTGGTCCATATGGCTGCGGGCAGCAATTTCAGGAACCACACCGCCATAGGGTTTATGTTCCTCAAGTTGAGTAAGAACTTTATTGGCGAGGATAGTATGGTCACCATCAACAATTGCTGCAGCTGTTTCATCACAGCTGGTTTCTATACCGAGGACCTTCATAGCTTCCATATAATGTTGAGTTGGTAGAGCCCATAAGGCTGTACCTAGTTTAACTATTACGCCCTAGAAAATAGCATATTCAGCATTTCGGCAAGCCTTCCCTCTGAAAATTGTCTTAATGAGTAAATACAAAATCCATATTTACCGATATTGCTTCTTTTCCTCGATCCAATAACTAAAAGTTGAGTTTACTGTGAGGATAAAAAGAGAGCTATTAAGGTTATTAATTTCCTGTATCTCTGGAGCTTGCATGAAACCCGTTGAAACCATAGTTGTTATAGGATTGCTCCTTCTCGGTTTGGTCTTTGCAACACTCTCTCAGGCAGCACCTGTTGTTGAGACAAGAAATGTTGTCGGGGGGAGATATGTTACGGTGATGCCCGAAAATATGCCCGTCAATACATCTTTGCCTGTCCTCTTCTATTACCATGGGTATGGTCAATCAGCACAGACGGTCAGAAACAATAAGTCTTTACTCAGGCTTGCTTCAGAGCGCGGTATTCTTTTGGTGATTCCTGACGGGTTAAATCGCAGCTGGTCAAATGTTGGCGCACCCAGTGAAAAACGGGATGAAATAGAATTCACCCAAAATGTTCTTCACGATGTTCGTAAGAACTGGAAAACTCAGGAAAGCCGAACCTGGGTCACGGGCTTTTCTCAGGGTGGGTCTATGGCATGGGATGTCGCTTGTTACTTGGGAGAGGAGTTTTCTGCATTTTTCCCTATCGCAGGCTCTTTTTGGCGCCCTCATCCCGTGACTTGTGAAAGCCCGGTCAACATTCGGCACATTCATGGTCTGAGTGATAGGGTTGTTCCGATGAAGGGGAGGGCAATAGGAGCACGTTGGCACCAGGGCGATGTTCGTCAAGGCGTGGCAATATGGGAAGGTGTAAATGGATGCGAGGCCCTTCCAGTCGAAATTTCTCTAGAAGATATGGACTGCAAAATTTGGAACAAATGTCGTTCGGGTAAGGCGTTGGAGCTCTGTCTTCACAACGGAGGACATAACGTCAGAACCGAGTGGATCGCCCGCGGAATTGATTGGGCCGAAAGCCTTTAATATTTTCCGAACTGTACAAATTTGAAGTGGATCTATCGAATTTATTAGGAGTTAACCGGTTCCTGCGTCATAACAACAATGCATTGTTACAGTTATATTAAATCAGGCTCTCATTCATACTGATTGAGCCAGTTGATATATTGTTGGGGGACGAATTGGGAATAACCATTGCTGTACTGGTAATCTTATCTGCCTGCCTTCATCCTTTGTGGAATACACTTATTAAGAAGGATGATGATCAACGGGTAGCCTTCCTGGCCCTGACAGTTGGTATGATCCTTATTTCCTTCACACACATTCTACTTGCTGATTATGATTTTGGTGGTGCTTTATTGGTCTGGGATAGTGTTCTGTTCTCCTGGATCGGGCAGATGTGTTACGGCACCGGCCTGGTTATTGTTTTAAGACGCGGGGATCTATCGGCCTATTATCCCATCGTACGCTCTACGCCCATAATTGTTATTTCATTTAACTTTCTTGTCCTTGGGCAGTCATACGATTTACTGGTTATCTTGTTTGTTATCATAGTTTTAGCCGGGGCATTTGCTTTACAGTACAGACGCGGGCGACGTTTGTTGGATGATCCAGTAACTCTTGGGTTTGCCTTTCTCGCACTTTGTGGCACGGGAATATATACGCTTGCAGATGCGACAGCGATGCAGTTGGTGGAACCTCCGGTACTAAATTTTTGGGTAAATGTGTTATGTTTTCCGAGCTACTGCCTGCTCTATTGGATCATCGACCGGGATAATACAGGGGTGCGAAGCCTTAAGGCCATTATCACGAGACCCCTACACTATTTGATGATCGCGGCTATTTGTTACAGCTCTTATTATCTTATTCTTTATGTCTATAGTGAAGGGGCAGATGTTGCGGCTGTCGCCACTGTTCGTCAGGCTTCAATTCCAATATCGGTTCTGATCGGAGGCCTATATTTAAGAGAAGGGGCCGTTCTGCGTCGCTTGGTCGCGTCGCTTCTTCTCGCCGTAGGAATTGTCGGAATCATCTTGAACGGTTAAGGTGTCGCTGAAAACGGGATTGACCCCAAAATTTTTAATATAATGGCTGTTATTGATGACTGATCACCCTATCCTCCGACTTGGTACCCGCGGTAGCCCGCTTGCTCTTGCTCAGGCTTACGAAGTAAAGCGCTTATTGGGAGAAGCCCATGCCGATCTGGGGTCAGACAGTGCGATCGAAATTGTTGTGATCAAGACCACTGGGGACATGATTCAAGATCGCGCCCTATCAGCAATTGGTGGGAAAGGCCTTTTTACCAAAGAAATCGAAGACGGTCTTCAAGATAGCAGTATCGATATCGCAGTACACTCCATGAAAGATGTACCGACATGGTTGCCTGACGGATTGGAGATCTCAACAGTTTTGGAACGCGAAGATCCAAGAGATGCGCTTTTCTCGAATAATGGGAAAACACTGGCGGATCTTCCTAAGGGGGCTGTTGTTGGCTCGGCTTCATTGCGCCGGCAGGCCCAAATTAAAGCTAAGCGTCCCGATCTTGAAGTGATTACCTTTCGCGGATCAGTGCAGACCCGGCTTCGCAAGCTCGAAGAAGGACAGGTTGATGCCACTCTTCTCGCCGTTGCAGGTTTGAACCGTCTTGGTCAGTCTGAATTGATTACTTCGGCGCTTTCTACAGAAGAGATGTTACCTGCACCAGCTCAAGGAGCGGTTGGTCTGGAAGTCCGTATTGGTGACACTCGTGTTCGTTCTTATGTAGATGCTATCCATCATGAGCCTACCATGCAGCGTATTTCAGCTGAACGTGCCTGTCTCGCTGAACTGGACGGGTCTTGCCGTACACCAATTGCGGCCCTTGCAGAAATAAACGGAGATGAAATGCATCTGCGTACCATGCTTGCTGCGACAGATGGTAGTGAGATCTTTACCACTGAACGTCGAGGCCCAATATCTGAGGCAGAGGAAATGGGGCGTTCTGCAGGTCGTGAACTAAAGGAACAGGCCGGTGAAGAGTTCTTTAAAACACTCGAAGCACAACAGTCAGAATAATCATCAGAGCTTAGGGTAATTTAGAAGTCAGGAAAGCCCAGGGATCATGGTAAAAAGGCATCTCGTTACCCGGCCAGCCGTAGATCAGGAGCCTTTTGTCTCTGAGCTTAAGGACATGGGGAGAGAAATCCTGCTCTCTCCTGTGTTCGATATTGAATTTTTCGAAGGTAAAGCGCTTAATTTTTCAAACGTACAGGCAATTTTGATTACCTCTGCAAATGGTGTACGTGCGCTTTGCCATAAGACGAATAATTTAAAGATCCCAATCTATTGCGTCGGCGATTCTTCTGCTCAAGCTGCCCGACAAGCTGGATTCGAACAGGTGGTTTCAGCAAATGGAGATGTATCCGACCTAGCTGAACGTGTGATTTCTGATTTAAGTCCCAATGGGGGGACTTTACTTCATCCGGCAGCTTCAAAATTAGCCGGTGATCTCGGGGGTATTCTTGAGGCGGGAGGGTTTTCCTATCAACGGGAAATTCTTTATGAAGCAAAGGCAATTGAGCAGTTAAGTGCAGACGTTATAAGCCAAATAAAATCTAATGAAATAAATGAGATAAGCTTTTTTTCTCCCCGGTCATCCAAAATATTTTCAAGGCTGTTAAAACAGGCAGAATTGGAGCGAAAACTGAAGAGCTGTAAAGCCTACTGTTTGAGCCCTGCTGTCGCCAAGTATCTTGAGCAAATTACTGGGTTGGAAATCGCTGTTTCTGAGCAACCGACGCGGCAGTCTTTGTTAAAGTTAATAGCAACTTACAAATAAGTGTACGTACGTACTAGATTTTCCCTTAACTCTGGCGCATAGTTTTCTTTAAATTAGATTTCTGGACGACTGAGGTTAAGAATGGCCAATAAACAGGGCGACAAATCAAAAAAATCTGAAGGCAAAATATCAGGGCAACTCTCTGATAAAGATAAGAAATTTTCCGGGGCTGCGTCGGAAAAATCGACAGCAGAAAGCCCGACGAGCGAGATTATTACCGCCTTTGGTGGCCTGCGCCCACTGGCCAATAAACTTGGGATAGCCGTAAGTACGGTGCAGGGTTGGAAAGAACGCGATTCTATTCCCGCTGCGCGCCACGAAGACATTCTCCAGGCTGCTGCAAAAGCCAACCTTGTCTTGGATGTTAATCGTGTACGTGAAAGTGATCTCCTGCAGGGGGAGGCTTCTGAGCAAGACGGCGCGGATAACAAGACAGATAATAAAAAAGCTTCCGATTCTTCATCTGAAGCTAGCGTCGGGTCCAAGTCTTCGTTTTCTGGGGGGAAAAGTTCGGTGCCCTCTTCTGGGAATAAGGCTTCTGTAGATAAAACGGCAACGAAGGATGATAAGGCAGAAGAGCCAGATATAGATCCCTCCCAGATACCAGATCCTCAAATTGTAACTGTTCGTAAAGGCGGCGGCTTGAACAGTTTCTTATATGGCATGGGATTTTGTACTCTTGCTGTTGCGGGAATTGTTTTTTTTCGCGGACATTGGCTTCCGCTTGTCGAAAATATTCCATCCCTCGGCGGCGATACATCTAAGTCTTCCACAGCGAATCTGGAAGAGAGGATTATTGGTCTCGAACAACACGCCTTTGATAACCAAAATCAGGGTGTTGATGAGAACCGTTTCTTGTCCCTGTCTGAAGAGGTTCGCACCCTAAAGCTAGATCAGTCAGAGTTGGACCGCCAGCTTAACGACCTAACCAGTGGTGGTGTGGTTGTTACGGCGGGAGATGTTGATAAAGGCCTGATGGATGCCCTTCGCGGCGAGATGGGTAAAACCCAGGATCGAGTTGAAAAGTTGGAGAAGTCTATCGCATCTGTGAGCTCTTCCGGTGCTGGTTCGATATCCAGTTCAAATGTTTCTTCTGCAAACAGCGCTTCGGTTCAGCAGCTTGATGCCTTGAAATCTCAGTTGTCATCACTGACGTCTCAAATTGACAATCTTAAAGGCGGGCAAAGTGTTCGTTCAAGCCCTGCAACCGGTGATGTGTACCTTGCTCTGGGGGTGTTGCAATTACGTGATGCTCTACGTGGATCCGGTCCTTTCATCAAGGAGCTAGACCTTGTTCGTGCCGTCGCCCCTGCAAACGGTACCGTTCAAGATCTCATCACCCCGCTCTCATCATTTGCAGCTGCGGGTCTTCCTAGTCTAACCGAACTACGTGCTGACTTTCCTGCTGCAGCCAGAAACGCGATTACTGCGGATAAAATTGCTGGGGGACAAACCTGGGTAGATAAGGCGATTGGGCGCGTAAGTGATGTGATTTCCATTCGTCCGATTGATATCCTGGACGGAATGGGGACCTCAAGTGTTCTAGCCAGAGCCGAAAACTATCTTGCCGAAGGTGACCTCTCTGGAGCTTTGCGTGAGCTTGAAAATCTTACAAGTGCAGCAACAAGTGGCATGGATAACTGGTTGGTTCTAGCCAAGCAGCGTCAGGATGGAGAGCGGATTAGTGGCAAGCTTGCTTTGCTTTTGATCGGTGTGACCGAACAGGGTAGTGGCGTGGGAGGAGTGCAATAATATGAAACGTGCTCTTATTTATTTCATCAAACTTGCCCTGATACTGACAATCGTTATCTGGATTGCCAATCGTCCTGGAACTGTCGCTGTCGATTGGATCGGTTATCGGCTGGAAACCACGGTTGGTGTTCTCTTTCTCGGGGCTGTGGCTCTTGCAGCATCGGCCGCATTTCTCTACCGCTTTTGGCGAAGCATGATCAATGCGCCAGCTCTTTTTGGACAGGCACGGGCAGATAACCGTAAAAAGCGCGGTTATAAAGCCCTGACCCATGGCATGGTCGCTGTCGCGGCAGGGGAAGCGCAGACGGCAATGGCTATGGCACGTAAGGCAGAGACGCTCCTTTCTGATGAACCTCCCCTTACCATGTTGCTGTCGGCTCAGGCCGCCCAGCTTCAGGGCAATGAAGAGGCTGCCACCAATTATTTTACGGCCATGCTGGAAAGTAAGGAAACCAAGTTTCTTGGGTTGCGGGGACTGTTGATGCAGGCACAACGTCGTGGCGATCTTAAAGTCGCACTCGACCTGGCCAGACAAGCCCATGTCTTGAGCCCGAAAACCCCCTGGGTTCTGGAAAGCTTGTTCGAGCTCTCAGAAGCGACGGGGGATTTTGTTTCTGCGGATCAGGCTCTGAGGGAAGGGGCGAAAACAAAAGTGTTGAGCAATGCAGATGCCGGCCGTAAACGTGCCGTTGTCAAGCTGGAGCAAGCCTTGAGCGCGGGAGACAAGGGACAGGAACAAGAAGCCCTTACTCATGCTAAAGAAGCTTATAAACTCGCGCCGGATCTTGTGCCTGCGGTTACCTTTCTGGCGGGGACATACGGACGGTTGGGAAAAACAAAGGACGCCGAAAAAGCACTTCGGAAAGCCTGGACCAAACAGCCCCATCGCGATTTGGCCCGTGCCTATGTTGCTCTTTGGCCAGCGGAAACAGCTGTTGAGCGTGTGAAACGCTTGGGACAGATGGTCTCTAAAAATTCCGATCATTACGAAAGTCACATTGCCCTTGCCGAAGCTAATTTATCAGCCAAATTGTGGGGAGAAGCGCGTCGGCACTTAAAGCTCGCTTCCGAAGAAAGTGGTCCAAGCCGTCTTGTTTGTCGTCTGATGGGACGCCTTGAAACCGAAGAACACGGGGATACCCGTGCCGCTGCTGAATGGTTTGAAAAATCTGAAACTGCCTTGATTGCTCACAATTGGGTTTGTGGATCATGCGGAGCCATTGCCGATAGTTGGCAGGCACACTGTGGCGATTGTGGATCTTTCGATACTCTGAGTTGGAAGCGTCCAACGGTACTCCGTGAAGAAAAGGCCCTGGAAATTAATAGCCAAAAGCAAACTTCAAGCCCTCCAGTGGTTTTGGAACATAAAGGTGACCACGAGGTTATTATTGCTCAGCCGACAGCTATTGAAGGTGCTGCAAGGGATGTCGGAGCTTAAGAGATCGTTCTCTAGGTTGTTCCAGATACGCGCTAAACGAAAGCCTAAGCGTTAGATCTGGTAAAATATCTATGGTATTTTTATGTGTGCCCCAATAGCTCAGCTGGTAGAGCACTTCATTCGTAATGAAGGGGTCAGCGGTTCAAATCTGCTTTGGGGCACCATAGATCAGGAATAAGACTATTCCGGATTGTTTTCGACGTTAATCAAGTTTTGCAGCTTACCTAAAATTTCATTGTTTTTATCACTGTTTGTTTTGATGAATTTTTCGGCGGAGCTGGTGTGAATTGCCAGCATTTTCAGGCTGTCGAGCTGTTCATCCTTTGTGTTAACAGTGATATCGCAACCCATGAAAACCAGATTTATTTTTTGGTAGAGAGTTCTCTCGTTGTTAATGGTTTCCAGGATTTCACTTTTAATTTCAGCTGGGATGTCCGCGATGTATTTGGCTAGATCGTAGATGTTTATATGGCTTCTATTGTTAAATCTGGCTTTGATATCACGCCCGATTTTTCCAAGCTTTTGGGGCGTGTCCAAAGCTTGTTCTCCCTCTGCCAATAGTATTGATAATGACTGAATGGATGTTCTGAATTCACTTAAACGTCTTTGATACTCGTCCAGAGAAACGGTGATTATAAGCGCTGAGATTTCCGAGTTTTTACTTTCTTCGAGATGATGTTTTCTTTGTTCGAACTCTAAAGCTTCTTGAGCTTTTCTAGTTTGTTTTTGGGTTGCCCAATAAACTCCTCCAACGGCGAGGATTGCACCAATGATACCACCGCTAAAGGCGAGCCAATCCCCAATATCAACCGTTGTCTCATTCTCAATCTGTAAGATAACAGTTAGGATCATCAGTAGGGTAATAATTGGAAAAGTTCCCAAGAGTACGTAACCCAAAAACTTATTAACCATCTTGTTTCCTGTTTTAAATGAGGTGAGAAATCACAACCCTTAAGAGTTTAAGCATACCGTGTGCCCGTTAAAGATCGAGCCGAGCGTATTACCATTTTTTAGCCAATAATATTCGATAAACATAAGATTTGCTATACAGCCGAATAGTTACATAATTAAATCAATGATTGAAATTTAGCAAAATTCCTTTTCATGATAACTAGGAGTAGCGCAATGAAACCTAAAGAGCTTGCGAATGAAATTCTCGAAGTATTTGAGGGCCTTTGTTACGTTTTAGATCTTGAGGGTAACATCCTACATGTTGGTACGCGTCGTTGGAATAGTTTCGCGGATGATAACTCGGCCAAAGATTTGACTGCCGAATACGTTATAAATAAAAGCATTTTCGACTTTATTTCTGGAGACGATGTCCGCAAAGAAATTCATCAAGTGCTGGATGAATTAAAGGGGGGAGAGCAATCGGAATGGATCATGCCCTATCGCTGTGACAGCCCTGATCGAAAGCGAAATATGCGCCTTTCGATTGCCAGCATAAAGGATGATGAAATTATTACCGGATTTATATTTCAATCAATTACCTTAGATGAAGAGATGCGCCCACCGATCGATCTTTTTGATTTCAAAGCAATTGAGAACTATCTCGCCAAGCAACGAACCCTGCCCTTATTGAGAATGTGTAGTTTTTGCGAGCGTGTCAGAGATAGTAATATAACCGCGGATAATTGGACTGAAGCTGAAACTTATTATGCTAAAGGGGGGAGCTCTCAAGTCAGGATATCACACGGGATATGTGGTATGTGCCGTGAGAAATCAAAAGACGGGTATAACTAATTTGGTATCAGGAAATACCATTTTCATTATTATCGGCCTCATCTCTATGTATTTTTGTAAATAGTTGTATTGGGTCTGTACTCAGGGCGTGCAAAGTTTTCTGAGATCCGTTGTATGAATTATCTAGTGCGGTTCTTTTTGTGTAATAAATTCCCAGATGTTCTTTTTAACTCTGTAATAGATGATGGTGAGTACACATCCCAAACCAAAGCCTATGGATTGGGTCGAAGAATGATATGAAATGAGGGGGGCGATTAAAAGTTCGGTGAAAATCACCGCGGCTACTTGGAAGAACATAAAAACTCCGCCGAATTCAGAAATGCCGAATATAAAGCGGATGATTTTGACGGATTTCATGATTAGCACTTTCACTTTGTTCGAGCCTCTTGAGTAAACTCTATATTATTGAAGTTAATGACATATTTATTCTCTTAGGCAAATCAGCTGTTGTTCGTCAGACTTAACGGGAGGATTTTTGTGTATCAGCTCTGCGTAGTTGCTAAGGGAAATGTTTCAGGTTTCAATACTTCCTCGCATAAACATGAACCATGTTGCCGAACTCATTTGACATGACCTATGAAAAATACTGGCGGTGCAGGGAAAA
Source organism: Kiloniella sp. (assembly GCF_965205715.1). Taxonomy (GTDB): domain Bacteria; phylum Pseudomonadota; class Alphaproteobacteria; order Kiloniellales; family Kiloniellaceae; genus Kiloniella. The sequence continues at coordinate 441,405 of NZ_CBDBHW010000013.1, forward strand.
ACATTCCAAGATATTTTAATTAAAGCCTAGATCACGGGACCATCGTCGATGAACAACGGTAACTATCCTGAAGAATATCTCAGGGATATCTTAATGGATGTGAGCTCAATTGCGCTTGTTGGGGCGAGCCCAAAGCCAGAAAGACCTAGCAATTATGTCTTTAAGGCATTGCTTGACGAGGGGTATGAAATGTTCCCCGTAAATCCTGGGCAGGACGGTCATGAAATTCATGGGCGAACTTGTTATCCATCGTTGTTATCTCTTCGCGAGGATCTAGGGAGAAGCGTTGATATGGTTGATATTTTTCGCTCGTCCGAGGCAGCTTTACAGGTTACCAAAGACGCAATTGAGATTGGGGCCAAGGTGGTGTGGATGCAGCTTGATGTTTGGAATGAAGAAGCTGCGAAACTAGCCGAGGCCGCAGGTTTACAGGTCGTGATGAACAGGTGTCCCTTAATCGAAATATCTCGCCCGTCCTGGGAGGGGCGGTTTATTTCTTCGTGAGGTCTTAAGTCTAAAGCTATGGCTTCCTTCTTGGGCTTTTTAATATTTGCCGGTTCTCATTAGTCAAACGACTATTTATTTCAACGTTTTGTTTGAAATGCATTCTTTCATACTATTGTTGTATTCGCCTAGAAAATCTGGGTTCGCTTTCAAGAAGATATTACTGAAATATACAGCCAAGGGTTTGGTGAGCGCCGTGTAGGTTTGGAACTCTGATTGATCTAAACCAGCATTAGTCAACACTGACACCCAGTTTGCACTATTTTCCAAGGCAACGTCGTATCTCCCTTTCAACAGCATTTGCAAAGTTTTTGCAGGATCAGAGGTCCCTTGGGCAGGGTATTTGATTTTTTTGTTCTTAAATCTGGTGGTAAGCCAGGTTAATCGAGCACTGCCAATGTTGGCAGCAAAAGTAAGCTCACTGAATTCAGGGTCTTTTGGCTGAATTAGCGTATCCTTGCGGAGGACATATAGCCATTCGATGAATAATAAAGGATGGGAAAAAGTCGCATAGCTGTCACGGTTTTTGTTTTGCGATGCCATAAAGAACCCATCAAATCTTCCTTGTTCAGTCCAGATTTGCGCACGTTTCCAAGGTGTTTCTAAAATTTGATAAGCTTGGTTCATTCTCTTTAGGGCGCAATCGATAAGTGGCTTTGCTTTTTTTACCAATGCGCTGTTTTTCTCTGCTGCGAGTATGAGTTTCTTATCTGCAGCAAATGTTGGGTTGGTCATGAAAATGGATAAAAACAAAGAGATGTATATGAGGCGAATTATCCCCAGGTAAATGACAGAACCGCATAGAGAAAGAAGCCTGCGCCAACACATGGAACTCTCCAATTATGATAGAGAATTTCGCTTTTTCGATCATTCATTATAAATCAGTAAGATCCATAAAGGGTTAACCGGTTTATGGTCTTAATTTTATTACTGGATTTGGGTTTCTGTATGAGTCTGAAGTCAAAAAATAGTTATTACGATAAGAGTTTCAGGATTATTCCTGAGGTCTTAACTCTAGGGCGATGACTTCTTTTTTTGCGTCTTCATCATCAAGACCTGTAATCGCTGCCAAGAGCATCGCTGCAGCTGTCACACCTTCTTTATGGGCCGTAAGGAGGGATTCATTTCGGGCCAAGGCTTCTGTAACAGTTTCGAAATAAGCTTCTTCGATCATTTCTTTTGACGCAGAGTCCAAGGTATAAACCTTTCACGAATCTTATCAGTTAAGCGCCGTTATCAGCGTTACTTAGTACCTTATATGAATCAGAAATGGTTCAATTTCTCTTCATATTTTTAGACCGTGGTTTTTGTGTTTTTGTAAGAGCGTTATAGTAATCAATGATCCGTTATTTTTTTGTTAAATATCGCTGATTTTCATCCGTAATATTATCATATTGTTTGTTGCAAAAGTGTTCATCCATTTTTAATCTAAGTGTTGATAAATTTATATATATCAAATAGTTAAACAATAATCGACAGAAATTGAAAATTGAATGTTGCGATGAGATTCTTAATTTCTCTGGAATAATTAAGAGCAAGATTTATCGCAATCGATTCGAACTTAAGGTATTCTAAAATAAGATAAGTTTGAGGCGGGTAATTATTTTTTCCATTAATTTCTTTTAGGCATTTTTTAAGCAGTGAAATGTATGATTTTTAGTAAGGTTTTAATGTTCAGAGAGTACTGCAAATGAGCTTCACTTTTTTCGTACGGCTTTTATTTTGTGTCGGGATCGTTGGGTTTTCTACCATGGTTCAGGCTCAAGGACTTTCCGTAGAAATATTTGAGGGAAATATCGAAGAATCTACCAGCAATAACAGAATTTTACTGGTTATCGATGGTGAGAAGAGGACAAAATTTCGGCTCTCAGATCTCGAGAAAATTACTTTGTACGAAATTAAGATGCCTCCGATATGGAAGGGCGAAGACGGAAAATACCAGGGTGTTTTGCTAAAAGATATTATGGCGTTGGTGGGTGTAACTGAAGCCAAGACAGTTCGGCTTGTTGCCATAGACGGGTATGTCATCGATTTGGAAAAGAAAATATGGCAGAGCAGCTGTTCCTTTATCGCTACTCGTCATAAGAAGCAGGAAATTTCCATTGATAAAAAGGGGCCGACCCGTTTGTTACTCCCTTGTTCTGTTTTGATGCCAGACTATGAAGACACGGGTACATCAGACTGGATCTGGAATTTAAAAGAAATACACATACAGAAATGAATTATGAATCGGGAAATCTGCATTATCGCTTTATATAGCTGTGAAAGTATTTTAAATTTTAAACCATAGATAGAAGAAATTATTAATTTTTGATGAGTATCATGAACGATAATTATTCATTTTAAGGCCAGTATTTTGCAGACTGAGGGTATTCGTACTTTTTCACAACATAATCTGGATAGGCATTGTTACTCTCTAAAGGCATTACCAGCTTTGGAGGGGTTCGAAGGGATTGTTCATCTTTGGGAAACGAAAAAAAGAGGACACTTATTGCCCGCCTGGAGCGATTTTAAATACGACGATTTTTTGGGGATTCACAGTAGAATTTCTGTATCAGAAAAAGAAGAAAATGATTTTAGGTTCAGAGTTTATGGATCTGAATTAGTCAGGTTACTCGATCAAGATTTAACCAACAAACTTCTCTGTGCCTCGATAGGTGTTAAATGGAAGGGGGGAGCTTATGCCTACTTTGAAGAAATTAGCCAAGGTCCCTGTATTGGAAGAACGCAAGGGTTTGTAGCTAATTCAGAGCAACAAATGGTTCCAATTAATGCCATTGATTTACCCATGGGCGAAGATGGAGAAAATGTAAGTCATTGTCTTCATTTCTTGAATGTATAGAATTCAACTATACTGTATCTATTTGATATAGTTAAAAATTTATACAAATTTATGGCAATTAAATCATGTTGATTTAGGTTCAAAACTAGGCTTTACGGATACTTGTAATTAAAAATTACGCCTTTTGATCCGCTCCTAATTTGGGTCGTTAGGGGTAATTAATTTACGTCTGAGCCGTTTTCTTTTCCCTTAATAGAAGGTGGCTCAGCGTCGCGAGGGCTGCCTTCCCCCGAAGGGAGTCCTCGCATTGTTTTTCCCTCGTATTCATTTTATAAATAATATAAATATTGTAATTCATATTATAAATTATCCTTATGTCCGTTATCTTGTTATTACTGGGATAGGAATTACCCAAATTTTTAGTGGAGCAAGTGATGGAACGCACCCTGCGCATCAGAAATGGCGAAAAAGTCCAAGGTACATTTTCTCGACAGGAAATGGCTGCCCGGATAGCGAAATTACGCAAATATATGGCTGAAAAAGATATTGATGCTGTTGTTTTAACGTCCTATCACAACGTCAATTATTTCAACGACTTTGTGTATTGTGCTTTTGGTCGCCCTTACGGCCTTGTTATTACTCAAGACAAACATGTGTCTGTTACTGCTAATATCGATGGCGGTCAGCCATGGCGCCGGAGCTTTGATGACAACGTTATCTATACTGATTGGCAAAAAGACAGCTATTTCTACGCCATTCAGCAGGAACTGGTAGGCGTTAATCTTCGTCGCGTTGGCCTTGAGTTCGATCACATCAATCTTGATAATAAAGAAAAGATGTCGCAAGCCCTTGGGATGCCAGAGTGTGTCGATATTGCCGCGCCGACCATGCGCATGCGGATGATTAAATCAGCTGAAGAAATTGAAATTATCAAACATGGTGCTGCCACTGCTGATATTGGTGGCGCAGCCTGTGCAGAGGCCATTGCTGTTGGGGTGCCTGAGCATGAAGTTGCGCTTCATTCCACTCAAGCCATGATCCGCCATATCGCAAATACCTTTCCTCACGGTGAGTTGATGGATACTTGGACCTGGTTCCAATCCGGGCTCAATACAGATGGAGCTCATAACCCTGTAACGAGTAAAAAGATTGAAGCAGGGGATATTCTCAGCCTGAATTGCTTCCCAATGATTGCTGGTTATTACACGGCGTTGGAACGCACCTTGTTTGCAGGTCACGTATCTGATGCTCATATGCGTTATTGGCAAGCGAATGTAGAAGTGCACGAAGCAGGCCTAAAACTGATCAAGCCAGGTGTGCGCTGCTGTGATATTGCTTTGGAGCTCAACGAGATCTTCAAAAAGCATGACATGCTGCAATATCGTACCTTTGGGTACGGGCATTCCTTTGGTACTCTAAGCCACTATTATGGTCGTGAAGCTGGCCTCGAACTACGTGAAGATGTCGAGACCGTTCTGGAGCCGGGTATGGTGGTTTCCATGGAACCAATGATTATGGTTGAAGAAGGTAATCCAGGAGCCGGGGGTTACCGGGAGCACGATATCCTTGTTGTTGGTGAAGATGGAGCCGAGAACATCACGAAGTTCCCTTATGGGCCGGAACACAACATCATCCAAAACTAAACAAACTAGGTTCTGATCCTAGATTTTGAATTATAGGAAGCCCGGCATTGGTTCTATCAGTGTCGGGCTTTATCTTTGATTTGACTATTTCCTCATAAGGATAGGCCTGTGCATAATGGGAACGGATAATACGACAGACAAAGAGTCCTTTGGCCTTATGATTAACATACAAACTGATTTGTTACGGACTTTCTCTACGGTGCATGACCTCGGAAGCATCACACGTGCTGCTGATGTGTTGGGTCGATCACAACCTGCGATTAGTCTTCAACTCAAAAGGCTGGAAGATCTTTTAGAGGTGTCCTTGTTAAATCGTTCTGGCGGAAAAATAATTCTAACAGAAGAGGGCGAAATTCTTAGAGATTATGCGCGACAAATGTTGGCATTGAATGATGAAGCGATATCCCGGCTAAAATCTCCAAAAGTAGGTGGTGTGGTTCGCGTGGGCCTACCCAATGATTTTGCAGTTTCATTGCTCCCCACTATTTTGGGGGGATTTACCAGTGCTCATGAAGGCATAACCCTTGAAGTCAATTGCGGAATCAGTCGGGATTTGATTCAGGGGATAGATAAAAGTGAATATGATGTCGTTATTGCCCTATGTGGAGATGAGAAATCCCCTTCGTTGGCAAAAGCCTGGTCTGATCGATTGGCGTGGGTCAGCAACGGTGATGATCAAATCCTCCAAGAAGAAACCTTGCCGCTGATTGTCTATCCGCAAGGCTGTCTCTACCGCCAACGGACCGTAAATGCCTTGAACCGGGCAGGTAAGAAGTGGCGCGTGGCTTATAGCAGCCCGAGCCAATCTGGAATCGAGGCGGCGGTTAAAGCGGGATTGGGTTTAACCGTACTGTCCGAAAAAACCGTGCCAGACAGTCTAAAAGCCCTGACTTCTGAAAGTGGATATCCAGGTTTGGCAGATGTTGAGGTTGGTTTGTTCTACCGTCAGGGTAGTTTGAGTGAGGCAGGACTTCGCCTGGTCAATTACATCACGGCTTCAATGGATGAGCTGCACCTCGAAAATTAGGTGCGAAAATTAATATCAATGTTCCGGTTTATGGGCATTTTTGTCGCGTGACTTGACGGCTGGTGTGCAGTGCAGCATAAATGTCTGAGAGATTAAAGTTGGCGACAAAATAAAAAAATATCTGGGAGCGATAGACAACATGAATTCTGTGGCAAAACCTCAATGGATACCAAGTGAAGACCGTGTGAAGAATGCGGTTGTCACGGATTTTATGACCTGGTTAGAGACACAAGGCAGAGCTTCCGTAAGTGACTTTGCTTCTCTGCATAAGTGGTCAGTAGAAAATATAGCCGATTTTTGGTCTGCTGCCTGGGATTACTTTGAAATATCAGGTCACAAAGGTGGCCATGTCTATACGCGTAATGATACCGACATTAAGGCCAGTAAGTGGTTTTCTGAGGCAAAGATAAATTTTGCGGAAAACCTTCTGCGTTATCGCGGAGATCAAGAAGCAATTGTCTTTTGGGGAGAGAAGGGACGCCAACGCGCTTTGACACGTGATGACCTCTACAATGAGGTGTCGCGATTATCCCAAGCCTTAAAAGCACAGGGTGTTGAGCCTGGTGATCGTGTTGCCGGACTTATGCCTAATATGCCAGAAGCCATCGTGGCCATGCTTGCAACGACGGCAATTGGTGCTGTTTGGTCTTCGGCCTCTCCGGATTTTGGAACCCAGGGGATCCTAGATCGATTTGGTCATATCGCCCCGAAGGTTCTAATTGCGCCTGATAGTTACGACTATAATCTTAAAAACCATGATGTTCTGAGTAAGGTTCGTGAGGTTGCCGAGGAAATTACTTCGATTGAAAAGGTGGTCGTAATATCCTGGTCGGGTGAAGCCCTGGATCTAGGGGGAATCAGTAAGGCCGTTGATATGCGCGATTTTGTTGCGCCCTACGAAGCTAAGGATATTGAGTACGCCCGCCAGGGTTTTGATCATCCGCTCTATATTATGTTCTCTTCCGGGACCACGGGCGCGCCTAAGTGCATTGTCCACCGTGTTGGTGGTGCCTTGATGAAACAGGTGGTTGAACACAAATTTCATGGCGACCTTAAAGAGGAAGATCGCCTGTTTTATTTCACCACCTGTGGCTGGATGATGTGGAACTGGTTCGCTGCGGGGCTTGCTTGTGGCGCCACCCTGATTTGTTATGACGGCTCTCCTTTTGCTGGCAGTCCAACTATTCTTTTTGATCTGGCGGAACAGGAAAAAGCAACTCACTTTGGGACGTCACCGAAGTATTTGGATACCCTCAAAAAAGCGGGCGAGAGTCCAATTGAGAACTACAAGCTTCCCCATTTGAGAGCGATTTACTCTACGGGATCTCCTCTGTTGCCGGAGGGTTTTGACTTTGTATATGAGCACGTGAAAAAAGATGTGCAACTTGCATCTATTGCTGGCGGTACAGATATTCTCGGGTGTTTCATGCTGGGGAATCCGGTTGGTCCCGTATTCCGTGGTGAAATCCAAACCCCTGCACTCGGTTGTGCGGTTTCAGCATTTGATGATACGGGCAAGCCTGTCTCTAATGACCGTGGAGAGCTAGTTTGTACTGAGCCCTTCCCATCGATGCCTTTGTGCTTTTGGGGCGATGATGACGGGGCGCGTTATCATAAGGCTTATTTTGCACGTTTTGATAACATTTGGACCCATGGTGATTTTCTGGAAGTCACGGAGAATGGTGGTTTAATCATTCATGGTCGCTCAGATGCGACCCTTAATCCCGGCGGTGTTCGTATCGGTACAGCCGAGATTTATCGTCAGGTGGAAACACTTGATGAAATCCGTGAAGCTATCGTCGTTGGTCAGAACTGGGATGGGGATGTTCGGGTGGTGCTTTGTGTCATTCTTCAAGATGGCGTTGAAGGATTGAACGACGAATTAACCAAAAAAATCAAAACCCGGGTACGTACAGGCTGCACGCCACGCCATGTGCCGGCAAAAGTGGTTGCGGTAACGGATATACCAAGAACCCGTTCTGGCAAAATTACTGAACTTGCGGTTCGCGATATTATCAATGGACGCGAAGTCGGTAATAAAGAAGCCTTGGCAAACCCGGAAGCTTTAGATCTCTATCGCAATATTCCCTCTCTTCAGGAAGACTAAGACGCCTTAAAAGTAGTAGAGAATTGAAAGCCTATTCTTTCGGAACTAAATTTTGAAAGAATAGGCCGGTTTCTTAGTTATAATTCGACTTCAATATCCGACTTGGCATAACTGCAACAGGGAAGAAAATGACCTTCTGCACTATCGCCCTCTGACAGGCCCATCGCGTTTGGAGCCTGAACGTCACCCTTTTTGATGCCACTTTTGCAAGTACCACAAAGACCTGCACGACAGCTATAGGATACCTCGACCCCAGCGGCTTCAGCAGCATCAAGTACGGTCTGGTTGCCACGAATTTCAGTAGAAATACCTGATTTTGAAAAGTGTATATTATAAGATGCCCCCGACATATCGTCTGGTATAGGTAGGGGGGCGATAGAAAAACTCTCTTGGTTATAGCTGTCTTCTGGAAGGCCCAGATTTAACAATAGTTCTTGGGTCGAACGCATAAAGCCATCGGGACCACAGACAAACACATCTCTTTCGACAAGATCTGGACAGATATTATCTAAAAGCTCGGGTGAGATTCTACCTTTGTATCCTTGCCCTGTCGTATCTGAGTCGGGTGAGGCCTTCGAAGTGTTGTATGAAAGTTTGAGGCCTGGGAGCTGTCGCGCCAAAAGGCTGAGCTCTTGCCAGGCAATCAAATCAGAAGGCGTCTGGGCAGAATGATGGAAACAGATGTCACGGTTTAGTCCAACGTCTGCCATAAATCGAACCATAGAAAGCATAGGCGTGATCCCGGATCCGCCTGAAATGAATAGCAGTTTGCTTTTCTGTTCTTCCTTTAAATGGAAAGCACCAGAGGGCCCACTGGCTTCAAGACTTGAGCCGGCCCTTATATGATTGTGCAGCCAGTTTGATACGGTGCCACCTTCAACCCGCTTAACAGTGATGGTTAGAGTATCAGGGCGGGATGGGCTTGACGATATTGTATAGCAGCGGCTAGCAATGCTGCCATTAATCGGCACATAGAGGGTTAAAAACTGTCCGGGTTTATAGTCGAAACGTTGAACTGGATCGGCGGTAAACTTAAAGGTCTTGACGTCAGGTGTTTCGTCAATGACCTGAACGCAGCGCAATAGGACAGTGCTGTCGCCAAAGGAGCCCGCAGCTTTAGGGGTGAGGTGCTTGGCAAGACGACCAGTCTCAGGCTGCCAATTATCAATGTAGACGGGTTTACTCTTGGTTTTGAGGACCTCTACGGGATCGCCTACCCTTATGATTCCAGTATCAATGGGGATCATGTTTTCGCCAAACATGACATTGTTACTGTCTTCTTCTTTCCTGAACTTAGTCAATGTTTTCAAGGGCTCAATTACTTTGTCAGCGACATGAGCGTGGGGATCAACCGTGGTGAAGACACAACGTGCACAAGGGGCTGGCAGCTCAAACTTGACGTCTCCGATACGGATTTGAGACCACGCGTCTTCTTGGAAAGGGTAGGTACCAGATATGGTAATGTTGGGCCGGAAATTTGCCATCGAGACGGGCGCAAGAAGGCGTCTATTTAATTCAACTAATGAGCTGTCACCAATCAATAAAAGAGGAAAGCCATCGGCAAAGCTGACATCATTCTCCGGGTGCTGTTTGACAAACCTCTCCGAGCGATCACCAAAATATAACAGCTTTAGGGGCTCACCAAGCAGCTCACTAATCCAGCCATCTGCGATTTGCCCGCATTCCTGGCCAATCATATCTGTACCCCATACGCAGGTATCGAGGTACTGATCTTGAAAGTCAGAGGGGCTAAGAGTTAAATCGGCGACATCCTCATGAGAAAGTGTGATTAATTGTCCCCGATATCGGCACGTAATAGCTGTGATTTTTGGGTGGGTACGACCGGTCACGAATGTACCGTCAGGCTTGGTTATTAAGTAGCGTCGATCCCCTGCAAGACCAGAAGTCAGGATGGATGCTTGTTGCATCGAAAGTCCCGCAGTTGATTTTATCGGGTATATGAGAAGATCACTTACAACTGCTTTTGACATTTGGAGGCCTTTTAAAGGAAATTGATGAATATCAAGAGGCAAAGGATAACGATTTTAACTTTGGTGAACAGGCAGGATTGAAGAAATCGTAATTTCATCCTGTAACCAGGTTCTGATTATTTTGATCTGAATAAGAAGGGGTGTTTTGTCTGGGAATCGTCGGGGGCTTGCCGCTTACTTTTTTTCTTGGGCAATCAGGTGCAGAGCAAGGAGGGCGACATTTGCGGCGAGATGGGCAGACATATTGGTGTGATCATGTGGTGGACAGACGGTATTAATGTCGACACCAACAATGTTTAGCCCGGATAAACTCTTCAATATAGACAACCCTTCCCGCGCGTTTGGGCCACCCCAGGTTGGCTCACAGACTCCTGGAACGCATGAGGCGTCAAAAAAATCCATATCCCAGCAGAGATAAACGGGTCGATTGCCAAGCTTGTCCTTGATCTCACGGATTATCTGTTCTGGTCCTTCATCAAAAAGCTGATCCATGGAAATGACACGATAACCGAGTTGTCCGGCGAATTCTGCCAATGCGGGTTGTGATGCTGGCCCCCTGCAGCCAATGTGATAGGAGTATCGGGTATCTACCAGCTTTTCGTGGGCGGCGCAGGTAAAGGTCGTGGCGGTATTGTATAGATCTTCACGGATTGGATAGGCATCGCTGTGGGCATCAAAGTGTAATACAACAAGGTCTTCATGGTGTTTCGCCATAGCACGCATTTGTGGCAAGCTAACCATTCCATCCCCGCCAAAGGTGATGGGAATAGCCTCTTGGCTCAGAACGTAATCGATTGCCTGTTCAATCTTAGAGAAGGCATCGTCTAATTTTCCAGCCGTTAGGTCGATATCGCCAAAGTCTGTGAGATTCAATTTCTCAATCGGATTGATATCAGAAAACCCAAAAATATAAGGATCCAGGATCTGTGATTGTTTCCGAATTGATTCTGGCCCATGGCGCGCACCTATCCGGACAGGATCAGTGCCACAGTCAAACGGGAGACCCATGATAACAGCCTGGCTGTTTCCCTTATCGCAATAATCTTTTATGCCCATGAAGTTGTTCGATTTACGAGAAATTGAAGGGGCTTTATCGGGCATTTATTGTCTCACTCGAATAGGGGCACTTTAGAAGAGATCGGTTTGTTGCGCTTGTGGTTCCAGGCAGGCTGGGCCTTCGTTTCTCGCATTATTGACAAAAGAAGATACAGCTGTGGCTTTTAGACTGTTAATTGGAAGGGGCTGTAAAAGATCATGTCCGCCCTTATAAAGCCAATTATCATAGTTATTTTTTGACAGGATAACCGGCATGCGATGGTGGATATGACAAATGTCATGCCCGGCATCCGTGGTCAAAATGGCACAAGATTGCATTTCACTGCCATCAGCCCCAAGCCAGTCATCCCAGATACCGGCAAAGGCAAACGGTGCATTGTCAGGTTTGGAAATATAAAAGCCTTGTCTGCCCTGGCGTCCTGCCTGCCATTCATAGAACCCATTTGCAGGAATGAGGCAGCGACGCCCGCGAAAAGGGCCCTTGAAGGAGGGCTTTTCATTTACCGTTTCACTTCTGGCATTGTGCATGGGGTTATTGAGGTTGGGCTCTTTCACCCAATTCGGAATCAAGCCCCAACGATGAAGGGTAAAATGTTTCTTTCCCTTGGCACCGAGGATAACCACTGCAACAGGTTGGGTTGGGCAGATATTATAGCGTTCTTCAAGGTTTGGACGCTCCGGAAAACCCATAAGATCGCTCAATTCTGCGATAGGTGTTGTTAAGGCGAAGCGTCCACACATGTAGTTTAGTTTCTGTTGCGCGTATTAAAGCATTAATCCGTGACTGGATTAAAGCGTAGGGACATGCACGAAGGGCCACCATCAACCAGGGCTGCTTGCTGTGTGGGGATCAAGGTGACTTGGTATCCCTCATTTCTAAGTAGCTCTTCTGTTTTTGGGAAGCCTGCTGATAGTAGGACTGTGTCATTTACACAGATCGCGTTGGCTGCCGTTTCTTCACCTTGGGGAACTTCGATCACCTTCATGCCGGAAAAGCACTCGGCATTTGATAAGCGATAGGTTGCCAGAATGGCGTTAGGGCCAATTAAGCCGCAATCAGTTTTAAAGTGAAGTACGCCTTCTGGAGTGCTAATTGCTTTGGCTTCGTAACCCCATTTGGCGATTTTTTTCTTGAGGGCATCAAAACCTGCCTGGTTGGTGCGTTCTGACAAGCCAACAAGTACGGCATCTTCTGTGACGAGGATGTCACCGCCGTCAACATAGCCTTCATCTTCCCCAATGCGCTCGATATCTTCAAAGTGTGATAGGAGTACTTGATGCATTATCTCTGCTTCACCGGTCCTGCTCGGTGCGCCAGGCCGTAGAATTACAGCACCTTCGGGAAAACAAAGAGCAGCATCTTCAACAAATACTGAATCAGGGAAATTTTCCAATGCTGGATAGCTGGTGACCGTTACGCCTGCGTTTTCGAGGGCAGTAACATAGCTATTATGATCATTGGCAAATTGGTTTGCATCTGGCTCACCCCGGTCGTCCGCTCTCAGGCCCATAACCACGCTCTTACTTGGCTGGCGGACAATAGCTTTGGTGAAGCGATGAGATAAACCTGTATTCGACATTTGAAGCCCCGATAACATAAAAATTATACTGTGTTGGTATGTAGGCTAGTGCCGCATTTGCAATGGGGCAATCAAATTACTACAGATTTTGTTCTGTAAACTTATATTCTAAAGAAGATGTGGAGTTTTCTTTCTCTTGCCGATGCTTTATATCTGAGCACTTGTGGGCGTATTGGTGGCCTTGAAACAGGGAGTTATTTACTCAGGTTTTAGATCTATCTTTATTTCCAATAACTTAAATTTTTGCATAATGTAGGGCCCTAAGATGATCTTTGGTTTTTTTGGTCGTAAAAAAGAAATTCATATGATCAATGATGGCCTGCAGAGATCTGGTGCTTACAGCTCATCCATACCGGATGCTGTTAAATTGACTCTCTATGGCCTGGCGAAAGAGCGCGGTTTATTACAGAGCAATGCTGAGGAAACCCTGCATGATTTGGCTTGTTTTCTTACCTACTGCTTCTTGGGTGCGGAAAACTTTGAAGATGCAAACGGGGCTGAACTGAGCAACGAAATGCTTCGGCGTTTGGAGATGACAAAGGTTTTTGAAGATGGTGTCGATGCTGACATTGTCCTCCTTACCTTACATGCTGGCATTGCCCATGATACAACAGCGGGCCGATTCTCGGTTGAAACAGATGATGAGAGCCAAGGTGATGGTTCTGCCGAAGTTAATCAGAGAAGCTTATAGCTTATGGCACGCCTTGTTTATTACGTTATGTGGATCTTCTTTATCCCCTTTATTTTGTTATTGAATTTACTAGAGGGGAAACGAGATATGCCGGGGAAAAAGCCGGGTTCCTGGAAGCGAAATAAAGAAATATCTCAGAATAAAAATTAATTATTTTACTGCTCTTAAAGCAAGTTTTGCTTAGAATGTGCGATCTGACTCTAGATTAGGGAAACAAGGCGATTAGTGAAGGATTTACAGAGGGTGAACGTATTCGGTTCCACAACCTGTTACAGGTTGCGGCACTAAGCCCCTATGAAGGGGAAAGGGATAATGCCCTAGCCGCGGCCAAACGTATGGCTAAAAAGCACAACATGACTTTGGAAGAAGCTGCTGAAGGTGGTCCCAAAGAGGAGCCCAAACAAAAAGCTCGGCCGGCGTCCTACAGCATGTCAGCAACTGAACGCGTTTTTGCTAATTCTCTCCATCTGATGGATGGTCATCTTCGTGAAGAAAAGGCCCGCCATGAAGCCGCTTTGAAAGCGGCCTACGAACGGGGATTGGCAAAAGATGATAAACCACAGAAAAGTTTGGCAAGTCCTAAAAAAGTCAGAAGTAAAAAGCCTCGTGGTATGCCGCCAAAAATCCATGCCGCTGTACTCTTAAGAGAAACAGAGCTCTCTCTTCGGGAGATATCAAGCATAACTGGGCTTGATATTTATAAGATTACAGCACTTAAATTGAAAAATCGTAAGCCTGCTGCCTAAGGTAATAAGCCTAATTATCTTTGAACAGGGCGCCCTGTCTGTGATCATGGACAGGGATTGCGTGGGGATGCCCATCCCGAAATTGTACACCGACACCATCCCAAGCATGCCTGACAACGGTTCCGCAGTATCGACCTAAGCTGCTGAGATTAAGTTCTACGACAGTACCGATAGGGGGACGGCAGAAGGTTTCAAGGAACAAGCCATTACTGGATAGATTTTGAACAGAGCAAGGGTGCCAGGAGCCATCAAGGCCTAGAGAAGCACAGTCACCAGCTGCATATCGTTTATATTGTCGATTTTCATTCATAAATTAAGCTTGCACCATTTCATACTTGGGTATGATTCTAGGGTGTAATTCTTACCAATTCCTTTCGATTCCTCATCATTCAGTCTTACAGTTTGAGGTTTTTGATGATTTTGATTCTTTTAATTGAATTCGATTGCCCCTGATGAAATTACTAGGCGAGTGGACTTGTTTCTCAACAAGCAATTTTGCTTGACCGGATGATCTTATTATCAGAATTGTTAGTTCTCTCGATTTAACGACTGGAATCCAGCTCATGTATAAACTGCACTACTATCCCGGAAATGCGAACCTTGCTCCCCATATGTTATTGGAGGAATTAAGTGCTGATTATGAGTTGGTTTATGTTGATCGTGATAATCAGGCACATAAAAGTGCTGATTATCTGGCCTTGAATCCAACGGGGCGAATTCCCGTTCTTGAAGATGGCGCAATGGTTATTTCAGAAACCGCTGCGATTTGCCTACACTTGGCTGATCGACACCCCGAGGGCCGGATGGTGCCGGATGTAGCAACTCCAGAACGTGCAAAATTTTATCAATGGCTGATGTTCCTAACCAATACGGTTCAAACCGAGTTCTTGGTTTATTTCTATTCAGAGCGCTACAGCACTGATGTCGAAGACGCTGCTGGGATTAAAGCTGCTGCAGAGGCCCGATTGAACGATTATTTCCGCATCATTGACGAGCAGCTCGGGAAGAAGGGGCCTTACATGATGGGTAAGGCTGTGTCTTTATTAGATTTTTACGTGTTGATGCTCTCTCGCTGGGGGAGAGGCCTTACTCAAAAGCCAAGCGAGATGAAGAACATCAGTAAGAATGTAAAACTCATGACTAAACGTCCCTCTGTTCTCGCTGCGTTTGAGCAAGAGGGGCTCGAAGCACCGTTTGTTTAATCGCGAATAGTGACGGGATTAGAACTTTTAGGGCGCCCAAGGGGAAATTTTGGACGTCTTGAATTTTGCAAACACTTTTTAAGTCATTGAAAATAAATATAATATTTAATGGTTAGATTGATTCGTTATTTCTTACAGTAGTTTGAAGAAAAGTCGCTGTTAAATAAGAAGCTATTCACAACTTATTCCATATACTCTTCTTTTGGTTTAAATAGGTAACCATTGATCGCTCTGGCAAGGGACATATAGATCATGCTGACGGCTATAACTAATTCATGGGCACTGTTACTCGGCGTCGCTTTTCTAATGCTTGGCAATGGCTTGCAAAGTACGGTTCTTGGTGTGCGTGCCTCCATAGAAGGCTTTTCGACTGAGGCCACAGGTATCGTGATGACCTGTTATTTTGTGGGTTATCTTGTTGGATCATTTATTACCCCAAAAGCATTGTCGCGAGTCGGTCACGTTCGGGTATTTGCAGCTTTGGCCTCGCTTTCTTCTGCTTCAGCTCTGCTTCACGCTGTTTTTATCGATCCCTACGCCTGGGCGGCCATGCGGCTTATAACAGGTTTCTGTTTTGCGGGGTTATATATCGTTGCCGAAAGTTGGCTAAATGATAGTGCGACGAACGAGACTCGCGGTCAGCTTCTCTCAATATACATGATTGTGCTTTACGGCTGTGTGGCTCTTGGTCAATTGATGATCAATATCTCCGACCCAGGCAGTTTTACACCTTTTGTGTTGATGTCCGTAGTGGTGTCTCTTGCTTTAATCCCAACAGCTTTAACTGCGGCCCAAGTTCCGGCCTTTGAGAGCCCGTCACCCGTCAGCCTAAGGCGAGTATATGGTATATCTCCTTTAGGTTTTGTCTGCGCATTTGGCGTTGGTGTTGCGCAAGCCCAGATCTTTGGTATCGGATCCATTTACGGTGGAGAATTGAATATGAGCCCGAAAGATATCTCCCTCTTTATGGGGGCAGTATCTATTGGGGGTGTTATTCTGCAATACCCAATTGGTAAGGCATCTGATGCCTTTGATCGACGTATTGTTCTTATTGTCGTCTCTCTTCTTGCCGGTGTTGTTGCACTTTCCTTGAACTTGTTTTCAGGTCCAGAAGCAACGCCTATGTTCCTGATAAGCTCATTGTTATTCGGGGCGCTTTGCATGCCGCTCTACTCACTTGCTATTGCTCACACAAATGACCGTCTTGATGCTTCTGAGATTGTAGCAGCAACAAGTGCGCTTATTGTTATCGGCGGGGTTGGGGCCGTAATAGGCCCGATTGCAAGCTCATTTCTGATCGGCGAATTTGGGCCTAATTCATTTGTCTACAGTCTTTCGCTGACACTGCTTATGATCGGTGTCTTTGGTGTTTACCGTATGACTGTCCGTGAATCTGTTCCAATCGAAGATCAGGGGGATTACATTGGTGTTCCTCTTGAATCGTCAACCATGGTGGTGACTATGACCCCAGAAGGGGAGGAATGGTACGAAGAAGTGATCGCCGAAGCTGAAGCCGAGGCAGAAGCCGAAGCCGAGCAGGCATTCGTACAGGCTCACCCCGAGTTGGACTTGGGCGATATTGAGATCGCAGCAGAGAGTCAAACGTCTGAAATGCTAGAAGATGGTCCCGCTTTTGGGGACGAAGTGAGCGATGATGGCGAAGAGCCTGAGCCAAAAAACTAGCTTAAGAAGTCAGAGGCTGGCTCTATTCTATCTCCTGGATACTTAGAGCTAGCCTCTATCTTCGTTTATGACTTCAAGGAAAATACTGGCATAGCGCTCAAGCTTGCGCTTACCCACCCCTGGAATTTCTGCCATGTCACCCAAGTCTATCGGGCGGGCCATGACCATTTCCAACAATGTTTTATCGTTGAATATGACATAGGGGGGAACTCCCTGATCTTTGGCGAGTTCTAAACGGCGTGCTCTGAGTGATTGGAATAGGGCTTCGTCTTTCGGGTCGTCTATGGTAGCAGCTGGACCAAAAGACTTTTTGTAACGTTCTCGAAGAGCCGCGCGGGTTTTCTTTTGCGGGTCTCTCCTAAGAAGAACGGATTTTTCTCCACGCAATACAGGGCGGCAATCTGCACCGAGTTGAAAAGAACCATGCCCTTCCATATCAACCTTTAGCAACCCAAGAGCAACGAGCTGGCGGAAAATTGAGCGCCATTCTTGCTTGGGATATTCAGTGCCAATGCCAAAGGTGCTGAGTTGATCATGCCTGAGCTTTTCAATGCGTTCGGTTTTAGCACCAAGCAAAATATCAATGACGTGTGCGGATCCGAAAATCTGACCAGTACGATAAACTGTAGATAATGCTTTTTGCGCCGCCTCAGTCCCGTCAAAACTCTCAACGGGATTGAGGCAGGTATCACAGTTTCCACAAGGCTCTATAGGATTGTCGTCAAAATATTCTAACAGCACCTGACGTCGACAACGGGTGGTTTCGCAAAATCCCAACAGAGCTTCGAGTTTTCTGTTTTCGATACGTTTTTGGGCTTCGGGAGCGTCGGACTGGGATGCCATATGATAGAGACGAGCCACATCGTTCATGCTGTAGATCATCCAGGCTTCAGCGGGCAACCCATCTCTGCCTGCGCGACCTGTTTCCTGATAATAAGCTTCAAGGCTTTTAGGCAGATCCAAGTGAATAACAAAGCGTACGTCTGGCTTATCAATACCCATACCAAAAGCAACAGTCGCGACCATGATCACAGCATCATCTTTTAGGAAGCGATCCTGATTACCGGATCTGATTTCTTTACTTAGGCCCGCATGATAGGGCAAAGCATTAAAGCCTTTTTCGCACAAAGATTGCGCAATTTCCTCGACCTTGTTTCGGGACATGCAATAGATGATGCCGGATTGTCCGCTGTGTTCGCGCTCTAGTAAATCTGTAAGTTGCTTCTTGGGAGCAGCCTTTAGGCCGATGCGATAGCGGATATTTGGGCGATCAAAACCTGCAACAAAAGCACGCGCATCCGAGAGGTGGAGCCGCTCTTTTATGTCTTGTCGTGTCGGGCCGTCTGCAGTCGCGGTTAGGGCAATTCTAGGGACCCAGGGAAAGCGTTCTTTCAGAAGACTCAGCTTTAGGTATTCCGGCCTGAAGTCGTGCCCCCATTGTGAAACGCAATGTGCTTCATCAATGGCAAAAAGAGCGAGCTCACATTGATCGAGGAGGTTAAGGAAATTATCAGTAAGTAATTTTTCAGGTGCAACATAGACCATCTCGAGCTCGCCAGATCGCATGGCACGTTCTGTCGCAAGAATTTCCGAATAGGGAAGGGATGAGTTTAAAGCTGCTGCTTTAACCCCTAGTTGCTGGAGGGCCGTAACCTGATCTTGCATAAGCGCAATCAAGGGAGAGACGATGACGGAAAGGCCTGGTCGACAGAGAGCTGGGATTTGATAGCAAAGGGACTTACCACCCCCTGTTGGCATCAGAACGAGAGCATCACCGCCATCAATGACATGGCGGATAATAACTTCCTGATCTCCACGAAAACTGTCATAGCCAAAAACGCGGCTGAGAATATCTTTGTGCGGTAATATTTGAGGGGCAAGAGCATCCATAAGATGGCTTATAGCCAAGCGGGTCGTGGTCGGTCAAAAGAGTTTGTTAAGAGATTTTACAGTATTTTAAACTTTCACTTTAAATGAGCTATTCGTTATCACTAAAACAAGAACTTGGTAAGGTGTTCTTTAACTTTACCTTGTACGGTATTTTTAATTATTTTTGAGATGCGCCAAAAATTAAGAGGATATGTGAGTGTCAGGACCCAGCCAAGTACCTTTGACAGAAGAAGAGCTTGCGGATCTGTATAAAGCAGGTGTTGAGGAAGATCTTGTTGTACTTGAAAGCTTGCTTGATGACATCAAGGCATCGCCCTCTAGCGCTCTAGAGATGTTCGAAAAAGCACGCGGAATTGTCCATAATGTAAAAGGACAGGGTGCTAGCTTTGGCTATCCTTTGATGACTGAAATTGGAAATAGTTATTACAGTATTTTAAAATATCAGACGGCCCAGGAAGAGATAAATCCAGTTGTTATAAAGTTATACGAAGCCCATCTCACAGCAATGAAATCCATCATTGGTAATAAGATCCGCGGCGAAGGGCCAGAATTGCTGCAAAAGGTAGCCATGACTTTAAAAGAGAAAGTCGAGTTGATTATTAGTCAGTGATTTGAATGGAAGCTGATAATCCAGACACAAAAAAGCCCGGTATAAAACCGGGCTTTTTTTATTTTTACCTACTGTTTGGTAAGGAATTATTCGCGGTTACCAAGCAACTGTAAAAGGAACAAGAACATATTGAGGAAGTTCAGATAGAGGGACAAAGCGCCCATAATTGATTTCTTCTGAGCAACCTCCGAACCATCGCTCTCCATGTACATCAATTTGATTCTTTGTGTGTCGTAGGCTGTAAGGCCAGCAAAGATCAGAACACCAATGACTGAGATCACGAACTCAAGACCTGGAGAGCCCAAGAAGATGTTTACAACACTGGCTAGAATCAAGCCAAATAGCCCGATAATTAGGAATGATCCCATAGCGGAGAGATTCTTCTTCGTTGTGTAACCAACTAAGCTCAAGCCAGCAAAGGATGCTGCTGTGATAAAGAAGACGCGAACGATTGATCCGCCAGTATAGATTAGGAAAATGGAGGAAATAGAAATCCCCATCAATACGGCAAAAACCCAAAAGAGCGTTTGTGCAGTTGAGGCTTGAATTTTATTAATGCGGGCACTCAGGAAAAAGACCATACCCAATGGCGCAAGCATTACGACCCATTTTAAAGGGGAGCCAAATATAACTGACATAAGCTCTGGGCTCTGTGAGACCCCAAAAGCAGCCAAGCCGGTAATGCCCAAGGCGATTGACATATAGTTGTATACGCCAAGCATATAGGAGCGCAGACCAGCGTCAATTTCTTCAGCTGTAGCCTGACCATATCCAACACTACGTGGTGAGGAACGGTTAATCATAAGAAACCTCGTTTCAAATTTACCAAATATCTGCCCCTAATATTGGGTGTAGAGATAAAAGAATCAACAATAATCCAACATGAAGGCAGCTTTTAATCGTTTTGGTAGTGGAAAATTACTCATTTCGCAGCAATGAAGCCGGCCGTTGGCGGAGGGCGCTCCAGGTTCCGGCATAACCGCAAAGCAATGTCGCCATGAGTGCAATTGCCGGGGTGAGTAGAACAACTTCTGTTATCAGGCTAAATTCCAGTTTTAAAATATAGACTGTTATAGCCCATGAAGCCGTGGACCCAATAACCGTTGCTACAAGGGCGGATATTAGGCCCAACATCCCAAATTCCAGGAAAAAGGTCGCGGCCAGAGATCGGCGACTCGCACCAAGGACCTTAAGGATAATGGAATCATAAACCCGACGGCGATGCCCCGCGGCAACAGCGCCACCAAGGACCAGCGTTCCAGCCAATAGAGCAACAGAAGCAATAACCGAAAGGGCGAGGGCTACGTGACTAAGTAAATCGGTTGCGGCTTGAAGGGCCTCTTTCACCCGGATGGACGAAACGTTGGCAAAGGTATCTGTTACCGCAATTTCTAGGTTGTCTTCTATATCTGGTGTGGCCTTCACGGTAGCGATATGGGTTTGGGGAGCACGTGACATAATACCCGGAGAAAAAACCATAACGAAGTTAATCTCTAAACCGCCCCACTCTATCTTACGTAAATTGGCAATTTCTACATCTATGGGGCGCCCCAATAAATTAATGGTCAAACTATCGCCGAGAGAAAGGTTCAGGCCTTTTGCGACAGCTTGATCAAGCGATACAAGGGGCTTGCCATCGTAGTTCTCTGGCCACCACTCTCCAGCAATGATGTTTGTATTCCTCGGCATTTCTGCTGACCATGTCAAACCACGGTCACTTCTGAAAACCCATTGAATTTCCGATGGAATGGTCAGTTCTGATGGCGGGGTTCCATTTACAGCGGTAATTCTGCCGCGCATCATGGGTACGCGACGAAGCTCGGTTACACCTTCTGTGGAATTGACAAGTTTTTCGAATTCTTCAACTTGGTTGGGCTGGATATCAATAAAATAAAAACCGGGGGCTTCCTCGGGCAAACTTTGGGTTACTGCATGTCGTACATTTCCCTCAAGCAATGCGACAATCACAAGAACCGTGAGCCCAAGTCCCATGGAGAGAATAACGCTTGTGGTTGGCGCGCCAGGTCTGTGAAGGTTGGCCACGGCCGTTCTAAGCGCGGGATGTGTCGCACGGGGTAAAAGTCTTGTCAGCTTGGTAACTGCCCAACCCACGAGATTGTAGATAACAAAAGTAACGATAGTTCCTGCAATAAAGAAACCGGCAATCCGTGGATTGCTTGCAAAGGCAATCGCTGTTAGGGCAAGCAGCACGGCGCTGATTATCAAGGCAATCATAGCCTTGAGAGTTGGTTGGCCCGTGATCGGCGAGGTCAAATCGCGAAACAATCGAGCCGGGGATGTTTTTCCAGCCTTCGAAAGGGACCAAATCGAAAAGGTGAAGGCGGTGAGAAATCCAAACGAGGCAGCGAGTGCTAGGGGTTCAATATAGAGTTGGGCGGCAATTTCCCAACCGAGAATCCCCTGAGCAAATTCAGCAGCTAAATAAGGAGCTACCGCGCCCGCAGCCAAGCCAGCAATTGTCCCAAGGAGGGTGAGTACTAAAATTTGGGCAAGGTATATTTGGAATATGAGGCGCGAGGGAGCACCGAGGCATTTAAGTGTTGCGACCACTCCAACCTTACTGTCCATGAAACTTTTGACTGCATTACCGATGCCAACGCCACCAACCAGAAGAGCGGCAAGACCTATCAAGGTCAAATACATATCGAGAACGTCAATGAACTGGCTGATCCTTGGGGCGGCTTTTTCGGAGCTTCTGATTCGCCATCCCGCTTCAGGGAAGGTAGAAGTTAGGTTATCTTGGAAAGTACCGAGATCCGTGTTTTGGGGAAGTGCGAGCCGATAATCATACCTGACAAGGCTTCCGGGTTGAATGAGCCCTGTTCCCTCTAAGCTATCGCCAGAGACCATGACGGTGGGGCCATAAGTGAAGGCCCGAGTTGAAAGATCGGGCTCTTTTACAAGAGCTGCCCGGACTTCATATTTACCATTTCCAATAATGATATTATCGCCAACATCTAAACCTAGTTTCCTCATGAGATTAGGGGCAATAACGGTTCCCCAGCCTTCATCGGTTTTGGCCAAAGCTTGGTGAAGGGCCATTGCAGGCTCAGTTACGACGTCGCCATATAACGGGTAGACCTGGTCTACCGCACGTAACTCGATCAGGGTCCGTTTGCCGCCTTCCCGATCTTGTTTACCCATCGTACGCATTTCGCGCACCAGTGATATCTTACTTTTATTCTCTAACCATTGGAGTTGTTCATCGGTTGCTTTTTGGTGAACAAGGTTTAAGGCGATATCTCCCCCGAGAAGGTTCCTACCATCGTTTTGCAAACCTTGATCAATGGCTGCTGATATCGATCCAACCGCAGCGATGGCGGCGACCCCAAGAAAGAGGCAGGCTGTGAAAATGCGAAAACCCTTCAGGCCGCCGCGGAGTTCGCGAAAAGCATAGGTTAAAGCAAGGGAAAAGGGCAGACGCTGGCGCATTGTTATTACCCTTGTTTAGCGGTGACAGGAGTTTCTTCGGCAGAGGATTCTTTGGTGGGGAGCTTTTCTTGTTTGGTTTCGCTCAGTTGCCCATCTTTTAGGGTAATGGTTCTGTTACACATCTTAGCAAGTCGCTGGTCATGAGTAATGAGCACGAGTGTCGTGCCGTGATCTTTCTGAAGCTGAAAGAGCAGGTCGATGATGATTTCACCCGTTGCGCTGTCGAGGTTTCCCGTGGGCTCATCTGCCAGCAACAATTTGGGTTCAGCAGCAAATGCCCTGGCCAAAGCAACGCGTTGTTGTTCGCCACCGGATAATTGTCCAGGAAAATGATCGAGACGATGCCCCAACCCTACGGCTTCCAGTCGTGCCTGCGCCCGAGATAGTGCGTCGGGCTTGCGGGCAAACTCAAGAGGAACAGCGACGTTTTCAAGCGCGGTCATTGTTGGGATCAGATGAAAGTCCTGGAATACAATGCCAACTGCGTCGCGTCTAAAGCGAGCTAACGAGTCTTCATCCATGGTACCGAGATTGTGACCCCCAATTTCAACTAGGCCAGAGCTAGCGGCTTCCAACCCTGCCATCAGCATCATCATTGATGATTTACCAGCGCCAGAAGGGCCCACGACTGAAACGGTTTCCCCAGTGTGGATATCTAAATCAATATTTTTTAAGATGTCGACGGATCCTGCCTGAGAAGCAAGTGTCAGGTTCACATTTGACAAGTGAACCAACTTTGGAGAGCCAGTGTTCATAGCGGCAGGACTTTCTATTTGGTGTCATAAAGCTTTGATCAAAAAGCTATATGGTATTTTAAAGTAAGATTTCAATTGCAAGTGTATTGAAAGAGAATACTTGTTCCTAATCCAGACAAAACCTATTTCTAGGTGTAGAATGGAATAACATATTGTTTTTGTCGGAATTGGATGACTCAATCTATGTCGCGTAGAATTGTTATTAAAACACTGATTTTACTTTTTTCTTTCGGGATTTACCTCAATCCTGCTGCCTCAGAAAACCCTATAAAATTACTGGCCTATGGCGATAGTCTTACACATGGATATGGTCTAGAGGCCGGCGATACATTCCCTGATCGTCTGCAATCGGCTCTGAACGAAGCGGGGTACGCCGTTGAAGTTATCAATGGCGGAAATTCCGGAGATACTTCCGCATCGGGACTTGCCCGTCTTGATTGGGCCCTGTTTGACAAGCCGGAAGTGGTTATCATTGAACTCGGCGCCAATGATGGTCTTCGCGGGCTGGAACCTTCGGAAACACGGGAAAATTTACGGAAAATATTACGGGGATTTAAAGATTTTGGTGCAAAAATACTTCTGACAGGGATGCAGGCACCGAGGAATTTGGGCGAAGAATATGTTCTTGAATTTGATAAAATTTACCCCGAGATCGCCCAGGAATTTAACGTTGAACTTTATCCCTTCTTTTTGGATGGGGTTGCGTTGAACCCAGACCTTAATCAAGCAGATGGTATCCACCCAAACAGGACGGGTGTTGATAAAATTGTAAAGGGTATTATCCCATATCTGGAACCACTACTTAAGGGCAGGACTTAGTATAGATGGCGGTTGTTCCCCCAAGGTTTAAGGCGGCTTGTTCCCTTTCCCCTGATTGGGCAAAGGCCTGCAATGAGGTCATTTTGGGGATCGGGGATATTCCCCCAGAAGCCAATCTTGGATTTATTTACGTGTCGGATGTACTCGTTGATGATTTTTCAAGCATTCTGACTTATTTGCGCAAGAAGATTGGCATCGAAAATTGGAGCGGTACCGTTGGGATTGGTATTGCTGCCACGGCTGCAGATCAACTCGGAAGAGTATCAGCACAAGAAGTGTACGATAATCCCGGCTTGGCAATTCTTGTCGGGGCCTTCCCAACGGGGAGTTTTCAGGTTTTTGAATCTGGACAGATTGAGACTGACGAAGGGGTAAAGCTGGCTGTAACAGGTGAAGGAGTAGAGAGTTGGTTGGATACAAACACGCCATATCTCAGTGTCGTCCATGGCGATCCCCGCAATTACGATTTACCATTACAGCTTTCTTCTTTGGCAGAGGGCCTGGAAACTTACCTTGTCGGCGGTTTGTCATCGTCGCGATCTGAATTGCCTCAAGTGGCAAACCACCTTACCGAATCGACCATATCGGGTGTTTTTTTTAATGATAACGTACCCGCAATCACAGGTCTAACCCAGGGCTGTAGCCCTATTGGGCCTAAGCGAAAGGTTTCGTCAGTCGAGGGGCAGCAGATTTTCTCTATTGATGGAAGATCTGCATTAGAGGTCATGAAGCAAGATATCGGAGAACTTCTTTCACGCGATCTGAGTAAAATAGGCGGTTATATTTTTATCGGATTTCCTGTTGAAGGTACCGATCAGGATGACTATCTGGTACGGAACCTAATGAGCATTGATACCAGCGATGGGTCTCTAAACATCACTGAAGAAGTTGAAGTGGGCCAAGAACTCTTTTTTTGCCGCAGAGATAATGAGGCGGCACGAAATGATCTCAACCGTTTGCTGGATGATATGCGAAAACGTTTACCAAGCCCGCCTAAGGCTGGATTGTACTATTCTTGTTTGGGGCGAGGACAGGCGCTATTTGGGCCCAACTCAGAAGAGTTAACCGTTATTCGTCAAGAGTTTGGAGACATGCCTCTGGTCGGTTTCTTTGCCAACGGTGAAATTTCTCATGATCGCCTATATGGCTATACCGGGGTTTTGACCCTCTTTTATTAAAGTAAGAATTTATTAGAGAACACAGGGAATATTATGGAATACAAAAAGCTCGGCCGAACTGACATTAACGTCAGCGCTTTATGTCTTGGAACAATGACCTGGGGAGAACAAAACACTCAGGAAGAAGCCTTCGAGCAGATGGATTACGCCATCGAACAAGGAATTAATGGCACTTCTCCGCTTTGTTGAGTAGATTTAGGATTTCAAATAGAGCATAGATTGATTATCTGGAATGGATGATTGTCTAATTTTGAGTTTGAAGTATTCGGTATCCTTGATGCCTCTGGCTCGCTTACGGATCATTCCTATACTGACATTACCAGCCTCTATCCTGGCGCTTGTGAGCTTGTGTTTGGCGTAGTTGCAGATGCCCACACAATGTTTCCGTAGGGATTTCGCGAACTTTTTTAGATAGAGCATCTGTGACTGATCTGCTATCAGGCACCAACGTTCCAGTTGCTCCGCCATCGCCTCAAATGAAGCGGCACTCCACAGCAGCTGAAGCTGTTCTTTCAAGACGTAAAGTGCATTCAGGTTGCTATTGCTCTCCAGCAACCTTTGCAGCTTGTCACTTTGTTTTTCACTCAACTTATCCGCATTTTTGAGCAACAGATAATGTGTCCCTTTCATCAACTCTTTACCACTTGGATCGGCCTTTCTGAACTCAAGTCGACGCTGATTATGGATAGCTTTGCTGTAGTTTTTCATGACGTGGAAACGGTCAAATACTATGTCGGCCAACGGCAAGGACTCTCTGACAGCCTTTTGGTAGGCAGGCCCCATATCCATCGCTACGGCCTTTATTTTGCAGGCTGTATCTGGTTGCAGTTGTTTCAAAAACCTTGAAAAAACCTCGGCAGTTCGGCCTGCTTCAACCCAGATCAGATGACCGCCAACCATATCGTAGACCACCGTCATGTAGTCATGACCTTTCGCCCGGGCAACTTCATCTACACCAATATATTCCAAGCCAGTTAGCTCTGCAGGATCAAGCGTAGGGAGAGTTTCAATAAGGTATGCCCTGTCGATATTCTTGACCGTTTCCCATCGTATATCCAAATGTCTGGAAACCGCTTGAATAGACATATGCCGACATAATCCACTGATCAGTCGGCAAAATCGGTGAGTGAAACGGCACCCTTTATCAACAAAATCACACCCCTCAATGCGGCGTTCGCCCTTGTTAATATAAACCTGCGCCAGCTCAATCTCGACCACACAAGGATACCCAAAAAGGGGGATGTCGTTTACTTGTCGGCGGACATGCTGGTTGATGCTTCCCTTCTGGCCTGTAGCAGGGTCTATAGCCCTCCTACGCGCGTCTCGGCTGCAGTGAATGACAATCTTAACACCGCCGTCATCCAGTTTAATTTAATCCGGTAAACCCCCGGCTATGCCGGGGGACTCTCAATGGTTTGACCGTTCCCACGGTCTTACATTTCTTTGTTTATTGACCAAAATAACAAAGGAATTAGCCGATGAGAGATTACAAAAGCCTTGCACATACGAGATGGGATTGTAAATACCACGTGGTTTTCATCCCTAAACGCAGGAAAAAAGTTATCTATGGCAACCTACGTCAGTATCTTGGTGAAATTTTCCATGAACTGGCCGGGCATCGCGAAAGTAAGATTGAGGAGGGCCATTTGATGCCGGATCACATTCACATGTGTATCAGCATACCGCCCAAACATGCTGTTTCAAAAGTCGTTGGATACCTAAAAGGAAAAAGCGCGATTGCCATAGCTCGAAAATTCAAAAATAAAGCACGGAATTTCAAGGGTGAAAATTTTTGGGCCCGTGGATATTTCGTCTCAACTGTAGGGCTCGATGAACAGATGGTGAGGGAGTATATCAGAACGCAAGAAGAGCGTGATAAGTACTTTGACCAAATGGATATATTCAATCCATAACCGCTTTAGCGGTTCCCAATTTGCCCCTTTAAGGGGCTCACCCGCTTAAGCCCCCGGCTTTGCCGGGGGTCATTTAACTTCATTTACACGTTGCCCTTTGAGGCCTAAAATATGCTGCGAGATGTTGATTGTCATATACCTGCTCTATGTAAAGTTATCAGAAACCATACATATCAACAGGTTACTTGGCGGTCGGCATCTTTTTCTACTCAACAAAGCGGAGAAGAGCCGAATTAATTTCTTTGATACGGCTGAAATTTATGCGGTTCCCCCAAAGGCTGAAACCTATGGTCGGACGGAAGAGATTATCGGTAATTGGTTCCAGGAAAGAGGAAGCCGCGAAAAGGTAATTCTCGCATCAAAAGTTGCAGGGCCAAGTCCGGCGCAGACGTATATCCGTGGTGAAATTTCACGATTTAACCGTAAACACATTGTCTCGGCCCTGGATAATTCATTACGTCGTTTAAAGACTGATTATATCGATCTCTATCAACTTCATTGGCCGGATCGAAACTCCAATCTGTTTGGACAACTTGGTTTTGAACACCGGGATCAAGAGCGAATTACCCAGCCAGAAGAAACATTGTCAGTGCTTGATGACTTGGTCAAAGAAGGCAAAGTTCGCCACGTGGGTCTATCCAATGAAACGCCGTGGGGAACAATGAAGTTCCTTCAACTCGCCGAGCAGGGGAAAGGGCCACGTATGCTCTCTATTCAAAATCCCTACAGTCTATTGAATAGAAGTTTTGAAGTCGGCTTGGCAGAAGTTGCTATGCGGGAAGATATTGGCCTGTTGCCTTATGCGCCCTTGGGTGCCGGAGTTCTTACAGGGAAATACCTTGGAGGAGCCCGTCCGGAGGGCGCCAGAATGACTCTGTTCCCGGATAATAAGCGCTATATGGGGGAGCGGGGTCAGGCTGCTGTTGCTGATTATATTAACCTTGCAGAGAAGCATCGTCTTGACCCCGCGCAGATGGCGCTCGCTTTCGTGAGATCACGACCATTTGTAACTGCGCCGATTATTGGAGCCACAAAGATGGCACAATTGAAGGTGAATATTGAATCTGCAGCAATTAATTTGTCAGAAGAAGTATTGAAGGAAATCGAAGACTTAGGGAAAAAGCATACTATTCCTTGTCCTTAAGTTCCTTTGTGAGAAATGAAACGTTTGCTACGATCACGACACGTCTGTGATCTTTGTTCAAAGTAAATGTTTCGCCTTAGGTCTGTACACAGGAGGCACCCATGCGGCTATTCTCGGCAATTGCTCTACCTGAAGAGGTTCGGTTACGGCTTTTAGGGCTTTGCCATGGATTACCTGGCCAACGATGGGTGGCTCCTGAAAATTTTCACCTGACTCTCAGGTTCTTTGGTGATCTTGATGGGGCTCAGGCTCGAGATTTAGATGATGCTTTTAGCCGGTTACAAATTAACCCGCTTGAAATTCGTTTGAACGGGATAGGCTTTTTTGGCAAAGAAAGCCGCCCGCGAATGCTTTGGGTCGGGGTGGATAAAACACCTGAAATTTGTGATTTAAGACGCAAAATTGAATACGCAGCCCAATCTATAGGGCTGCGTCTTGATAGAGAGAAGTTTACCCCGCATATCACTTTATGTCGGATAAAGAGTGACCCAGGATTTGCCTTTGGTAATTATTTACGTACCAACAGTCTGTTTTCTCACCCAGCATTCGTTGCGGAAAGTTTCGGGCTTTATTCAAGCCAGCTTACCCCGTCGGGGGCGTGCTATTTTCTAGAAGCAGATTATCCTGAACCTTTTTATTCTTGGCCCGAGACTCTCGATATATAAGATAAAGGCCGCTTGAGATGATGACTGAAGCTCCAACCAATACATGGGCTTCTGGGATTTCCTGCCAAAATACCCAGCCAAAGATTATCCCCCAGATCAACATAGTGTAATCAAACGGCGCAATGACAGCTGCCGGGGCATATCTATAGGCCTGTCCGGTGAGAAAGTGCGCAGTTGTTGCAACCCCCGCCATCCCGAGAAGCAGCAATAAATCCTTGCCAGTTGGAAGAGTCCAGGCAAAGGCGTCGCCTGGTAAAATAAGGGCTATCGATGCAATGCTAACAGTTGCTATGGTGCCCCATAAAGTCATTCCGGATGACGTGCTATGGTGCCTGAGTTGGCGTGTCATAATCATAAGGACGGCATAAAAGAAGGCGGCAATTACAGGAAGGATAGCCGCGATCTGAAAGGTATCCGTCCCTGGTTGAAGAATGATCAGGACTCCGATAAAGCCTGTTCCAACAACGGCCCAGCGATGTGGTCCAACTTTTTCTTTTAAAAATATTATCGATAATACAGTTGTAAAAAGGGGGGCGACAAATGCGATGGCAAAGGCTTCTGCCAAGGGCATATAAGGAAGAGCGGCATAGAAGGATCCTGCCGCAAAGAAGATTAGGGAAGATCTTGCAAGTAATAGCAGGGGGCGGTCGGATTTTAAATTCTTTAGACCGCCAGTTTTCAACATCAATATAATAGCGATCGGAAGACTAAAGGTGTTTCTGATCAGAATGATACTCACGATGCTATAGGAAGCTGTGAGCCACTTGGCTATACCATCCATAACTGAAGTGCAAAACACCATGAGAATTGCAAAGATGATGCCGAGTATTATTCGGTCCTGGTTTTGCGTGCTATCTGTGTTCTGGGAATCACTCATTGATCACCTGCCGGAGGTGGGCAATCAAGCCATTTACCCCAGTTTCGATTACATCTAACATGGCTTCATAATCAGAAGGACCACCATAGTAAGGGTCGTTGACCTCTTTACTGACCTGATCACAAAAATCCAAAAACATTGCGACCTTCGGCAAATGGCGTTCAGGACAATTATTTTGAATAATGTCGAGATGACCGTGGTCCATTGCGAGAATGAGGTCAAACTCGTTAAAGTCATTTTGATTTAGCTGCCGGGCTCTCAGATCTGCGTAATCGTATCCTCTCTTGGCAGCGAGATTTAATCCTGTCGGGGTTGGCGGCTCTCCGACGTGATAGCTATGGGTGCCGACTGAATCAGTTTCGATGAGATGATCAAGATTCTCCTCAGCCAATTTATGGCGAAGGATTCCGTCTGCGCTAGGGGAGCGGCAAATATTTCCAGTGCATACAAAGAGAACTTTGTATTTTGTCATCTCTTTTATTCCTGAATATGGTGTGTTGAGGTTTTTGGTTGAAACCTAACGACAATATACGTCTTTAGGTATCGAACATTACATAAAGACTCAATACGAGTAAGCTGTCTAGATAAGATTGTATACAATCTTCGGATTTCAGGATTCTTGTTAACAAATTAGTTGGACAGAGAACGCGTGACATATCTTAAAATAGAAATTTTTTTATGTTCGGGTTCTGAGGACTGATTTTGTATTTTTAAATTGGTGTTTACTTAACTTCTAACAGCCCATGCGAGTATTTTTTTAAGAATTATAAAGTTCCTGATTCTGCCAGTAGTTGTAAGGAGCTAAGAAGCATATACAACTAAAATAAGTGTGAAACAGGCAGGGGTATAATTTATAAAGTTTCTCTTTTCAGTTGATAATTTTACGCATCAATTTAACTAATCCTCTTTGATTGTTGGATTTTATTTTGGTTTCTCTAAGTTGACAAATTCTTTGAGAACGGCAACGCTTAGGTAGCGACGCACATTCATTCGTTGAGAATCATTGTTCGGTTTTCCTTAAAAAGCGCCGCATCTAATACAGGGAGTCCAAAGTGAAAATAAAAAAATTATTGAAGGGCCTGGTTTTTGCCACGGCTGTCTCCGCTACTGCATTATCGGCGTCCGCTACTTTTGCAGGAACGCCTGATAACGTTCTCGTAGTTGCCAATAGAATTGACGATATTGTTTCTCTCGATCCGCAAGAATTGTTTGAATTTGCGGGCTCGGATTATGCTAACAATGTCTATGATACACTCGTTGTCTTCGACCCGAATGATCTCTCAAAAGGGTATCAGCCAGGTCTAGCTGAAAGTTGGAGCATAAGTGAAGATGGCAAAACTTTTACCTTTAAAATGGCAAAAGGTCGCAAGTTCCATTCAGGAAATACTGTAACAGCACACGATGCAGCGTTCTCGCTCCAACGAGCTGTCGCAATGAAGAAGACACCTTCTTTCATTCTTACCCAATTTGGCTTTAATGCTGATAATATTGGAGCGACAATTAAAGCGACGGATGATAATACGCTCGTCGTAACTACTGATGCAAAATATGCTCCTTCTTTTGTTTTGAACTGCTTTACAGCAGTTATTTCGTCAATCGTTGATTCTAAAGTTGTGAAGTCTCACGAAGTTGATGGCGATTGGGGTAACGTTTGGCTACAAACAAATTCTGCAGGATCAGGTGCTTACTCACTTGTGAACTGGAAACCAAACCAGTCCTACAAGCTGAAAGTAAACGGTGATTACTGGCAGAAGAAGCCTGCAATGAAGAGCGTTATCGTTCGTCATATAGCAGAATCAGCAACGCAACGGCTACTGCTTGAAAAAGGCGATATTGACGTTGCGCGTAATCTGACACCGACTGATGTTGAAGGCATCTCGGGCAATTCTGATCTGGCTGTAGATAACGATCTTCGCGGTCGTATCATGTACATTTCCATGAATCAGAAAGACCCAATTCTCTCCAAACCAAAAGTACGAGAAGCGCTACGCTATCTGATTGATTATGAAGGAATGACCAGCTCTTTCCTAAAAGGTCAGTATGTCGTGCATCAGGCATTCCTGCCATTGACCTATATGGGTGAGTTGAAAGACAAGCCGTTCAGCCTAAACCTAGCTAAAGCTAAAAAATTACTAGCTGAAGCGGGCCATGCTGATGGGTTTGATGCTGAGATCATTGTACGTAACGCACAAGAGCGTATTCAGATTGCTCAGTCCATTCAAAATACCTTCAAGCAAGCTGGTATTAACATCAGCCTGACACAGGGAACTGGTAAACAGATCCTGGGTAAATACCGTGCCCGTGATTTCCAGATCTATGTAGGTGCTTGGGGCCCGGATTATCCAGATCCGCACACAAATGCAGATACCTTTGCATCTAATCCAGATAACAGAGATGAAGCGAAGCTTACGGGTAAGTTGGCCTGGCGTAACTCTTGGGATATTGCTGGTATGACTGCTCAAACAAAAGCTGCCGTTCAGGAAACAGACAATGCAAAGCGTGCTCAGATGTATATCGACATCCAAAAAGAGCACCAGGTATCTTCCCCGTTTGTTGAGATGTTCCAGAAAAACGAACAGACTGGTCGTCAAGCCAATGTAAAAGGCTTCTATACTGGTTCTGCCGTTACTCAGGTCTTCTATTGGACAGTTACGAAGTAAGATCAGATGAGTAATGCTGTTGATGCAGCGACGCCGAAGCGGCGCGGTTCTTCCGCGCCGCTTCTAAAGCGTCTGAAAAGTTTGGTCACGGTGCTTTTCACTGTGTTGCTTACTTTAGTTGGCCTATTATTTATTACCTTTATTATTGGCCGCGTAATGCCTGTCGATCCAGTTCTTGCGATCGTGGGAGAGCGTGCCTCTCAGGAAATATATGAAGAGGCATATAAATCTCTTGGTCTGGATAAACCGTTAATCGTTCAGTTCGGTATATTTCTAAAGCAGATAGCTTTGGGTGATTTTGGTGTCTCAACACTTACTGCACGTCCGGTATCCGAAGATATTCTCCGTGTTTTCCCTGCAACGATGGAACTGGCCTCTGTTGGTACGATATTTGGCGTATTGCTCGGTGTGCCTATGGGTGTCATTGCTGCTGTGAACGAAGGAAAGTGGCAAGACCAAATCGTTCGCTTTATTGGATTGTTCGGCTATTCGATGCCAATTTTTTGGATCGGCCTTGTCGGTTTAATTGTTTTTTATGGCATCCTCGATTGGGTCGGAGGACCAGGTCGATTGGATGTTTATTACGAAGACACAATCCCGGTTGTGACCGGATTATTGCTAATAGATAGCCTTATCGAAGGTGATATTGATATTTTCTGGAACGCTGTTTCCCATATCATCTTACCAGCATGTATTCTTGGGTATTACTCGCTGGCCTATATCAGCCGTATGACACGTTCCTTTATGTTAGAGCAATTGTCTCAGGAGTACATAACGACAGCGCGGGTTAAGGGCTTGTCAGAAAGAACCGTTATCTGGCGACATGCACTTGGAAATGTCATGATTCCCCTCATTACAGTAATTGCCCTTTCCTATGCGAACCTGCTCGAAGGTTCGGTTTTAACAGAAATTATTTTTGCGTGGCCTGGTTTGGGTTCTTATCTGACCACAGCGCTACTCTCAGCAGATATGAATGCAGTGATTGGTGGGACGGTCGTTGTCGGCATGATTTTTGTGGGCCTGAATCTCTTATCAGATTTCCTCTATAAAGTCGTAGATCCGAGGGCAAGATGACAATGAATACAAATGTCCCGGCTCAAGGAGTGGGTCTTAAGGCATGGCTGACGAGCGAGTCACCAAGTTCACGAACTCATGCTCAGATGGTTCAAGCTTATGCAGGGTGGCAGTCCCTTTGTGCTAATCGCCTCGCATTTCTAGGTTTTATGATTATTGTTGCGCTTATATTGGTTGCAATCTTTGCTCCCTTGCTTGCGACACATGATCCAGCCATCCAAAATCTGAAAACAACTTTATTGCCGCCTTTAAGCGAGGGGCATATTTTGGGAACGGACGATTCCGGGCGCGATATCTGGAGCCGAATTATTTACGGGTCACGGATAACCTTGCTCATTGTTGGTCTCGTCGCTTTTACCGCTCCAGTTTTTGGTCTTTTTGTGGGTACTGTATCCGGATACCTAGGAGGTTGGGCAGATACTGTTCTCATGCGGATCACGGATATTTTTCTCGCTTTTCCAAGGCTGGTCTTGGCTTTGGCCTTTGTCTCTGCATTGGGAGCTGGAATTGAAAATGCTATTTTGGCGATCTCTCTTACCGCGTGGCCTCCTTACGCACGTATCGCACGTGCTGAAACCCTGACCATTAGAAACAGCGATTATATTGCTGCTATCCAGCTACAGGGTGCTGGAAGAATTCGGATCATCCTTGGTCATATTTGGCCCATGTGCATGTCTTCGCTGATTGTCAGGGTTACCCTTGATATGGCAGGGATTATCCTTACGGCTGCGGGACTTGGCTTCCTGGGACTGGGTGCGCAACCCCCAAGCCCAGAGTGGGGAGCAATGATCTCCTCTGGCCGTCAGTTTATTAATGACCATTGGTGGATTGCGACCATGCCGGGTCTCGCAATTTTCATTGTATCCCTTGGGTTCAACCTTTTAGGTGATGGCCTGCGTGATATTCTTGATCCGAAGAAGGCAGAATCATGAGTGAGCCGCTTTTAGAAGTAGAAGATCTCTGGGTCCGCTTTCCCTCTAAAAGGCGCGTTGTTGAAGCGGTTCGCGGGATTTCCTTTTCTGTCGGACGAGAGCGTGTAGGCATAGTCGGTGAATCCGGATCGGGTAAATCAATGACCGGACGCGCCATCCTTCGGTTGATCAGAGAACCTGGGCAAGTCGAAGCCTCTAAAATAATATTTGATGGCCAGGATATCCAGGCTCTGAGCGAAAAACAGATGCGTGATATTCGCGGACATCGAATTTCCTTGGTTATGCAGGACCCCAAGTTTTCATTGAATCCTGTGATGAAGGTCGGTGATCAGATCGCTGAGGCTTATCGAGTACATACCAACGCTTCCAAAAAAGAAGCTAAAGTTCGTGCGATTGAGATGCTTAACGCGGTGCAAATCCGGAACCCGGAACGTGTATACGACAGCTACCCCCACGAAGTCTCAGGTGGTATGGGCCAGCGTATCATGATTGCGATGATGCTTATTCCAGAACCAGATCTTCTTATTGCAGATGAACCGACTTCGGCGCTTGATGTGACCGTGCAAATGCGGGTTCTTCAGATCATGGATAAGCTGGTTAAAGAGCGGGGGATGGGTTTGATTTTCATCTCGCATGATCTCAATCTGGTGGCTTCGTTCTGTGATCGTGTGATCATCATGTATGGCGGCCGTATTGTTGAAACCTGTCGCGCAGATGAACTGCAAAACGCTAAGCATCCTTACACGCGTGGTTTATTAAGTGCCTTGCCAGACATCCATAAACCGAAAGATCAACTGTCCGTTCTTCAACGTGACCCAAAATGGATAGAGGACCCCAGTGTTGATGCCTTCCTCTGAAAATGTAAAACAATCTAAAGCTTCGGCGGCTCTAGAGATCGAAAAACTAAACGTGTTCTTCGGTGAGGGACACGATCGTTTCCAGGCTGTCAAAGAAGTTTCCATCTCTGTATCGGAGGGGGGATCTTTTGGGCTTGT
The DNA here is from genome assembly GCF_965205715.1 of Kiloniella sp. Taxonomy (GTDB): domain Bacteria; phylum Pseudomonadota; class Alphaproteobacteria; order Kiloniellales; family Kiloniellaceae; genus Kiloniella. Next base: position 477,382 of record NZ_CBDBHW010000013.1, read on the forward strand.
CGGGGAATCAGGGTCTGGTAAATCAACTGTCCTAAGAGCCATTAGTGGGCTAGTGACCGATTGGGATGGCGCTATTGTTGTAAATGGTGAGCACATAAGCAAAAAGCGTGAGATGTCCTATTGTCGAACCATACAAATGGTGTTTCAGGACCCCTACGCATCGCTACATCCGCGCCATAGTATCGATCGAACGTTATCTGAACCTCTAAGGCTTCATAAGTTTGACAATATTGATGATCGGGTGAACCAGGCACTGATTGATGTTGGGCTCGGGGCTTCTTTCAGATTTAGGTATCCGCACCAACTTTCAGGTGGTCAACGACAACGTGTGGCGATTGCCAGAGCTTTGATGCTGGAGCCTGATATTTTACTCTTGGATGAACCAACATCTGCCCTTGATGTATCTGTACAAGCTGAGATTCTCAACTTGCTATCGGATATCCGGAAGAAGAGAAAGCTGACCTATATTCTCGTGACCCATGATCTCGCTGTTGTTGCTCATATGTGTGAAGAGATTGCTGTTATGAGCCATGGTGAAATCGTCGAGGTGATGGATGTGGAAACCATGAGGCACTCAACGCCGAAACACGAATATACCCGTGAATTACTTCTCGCGAGTGAAGGTTATCAGCCAGAGGCTTAAAACCTAAATCCTGGCATTTGGGTTTAAAGAAAAAGAACACAGGAAATACCATGACGGACACTCTAATCCCGGTTTTTGATGGCCATAATGACACGCTTCTTCGCCATGTCATGAACGAAGGTACTACGAAACAAGTGTCCTTCTTTGAGGAAAACAAAACCGGACACATAGACTTACCAAGGGCACGTAAAGGTGGTTTTACTGGTGGTCTGTTTGCGATGTTCACGCCCTCGAAATACGATGATACCTCGGGAGTTCCCTTTGACCCAGAGGATCCAGCAAACTTTGCCGAGATTGATCAACTCGGCGCGCTCAATTTCACAAATAAAATGTTCGCCATGGCGCGTAAATTTGAGAAAGAAAGCCAGGGGGATGTGATCATTGCGCGTTCAGTTGCCGAGGCTCGATCTGCGATGGCAGAAGGTAAGTTGGCAATGATCATGCACATTGAAGGTGCGGAAGCTATTGACGCTGACCTCAAGGCGTTGGAAGTCCTTTATGCATCTGGCCTGAGATCCATTGGTCCGGTATGGAGTAGGAAAAATATCTTTGCAGATGGTGTTCCAATGGCTTTCCCAAGTTCTCCTGACACAGGGTCTGGTTTAACGGATAGGGGCAGAGAACTGATCAAGAACAGTAATGACATGGGAGTCATGATTGACCTTTCTCACATTACGGAAAAGGGTTTCTGGGACGTAGCGGAGCTTTCGACAAAACCTCTCGTTGCCTCCCATTCCAACGCCCATGCACTTAGTCCTTCTGCTCGAAACTTGACGGACAAACAACTGGACGCCATGCGTGAAAGTAAAGGGCTTGCTGGTCTGAATTACCATGTTGCCTTTCTTCGGGAAGACGGCGCTCATGATGTGGATACATCCCTTGATGTACTCGTCCGTCATACGGCGTATTTGGTTGAAAAGCTTGGTGAAGATGGCGTTGCACTTGGTTCCGATTATGATGGTTGTCTTGTTCCGTCAGAGCTAAAGGATGTCGCTGGATTACCTAAATTAATACAGTGTTTTCGCTCGGCTGGTTTTGGTGAGAAATTGATCCGAAAGATAGCCAGTGAAAACTGGCTCAATGTACTTGAGCGTACAGGTCTTTAACTCTTTGATGTAGAAGCAGAAATAGATACCGCTACAAACTTCAGAGCCATTCTGACTTCACAATCCATTGAATTGTGTCTTTGATCTTGTTCACGCACAGTGAAAGAAGAAGTCTTCTGACGTATTTGAAGTGGGGTTTGCTATGGGCGATGAGATGGAAGGATTACTTCAAGAAATAAGAGACTGTAAGGTCTGTAAAAGTGAACTTCCGCTAGGCCCCCGTCCTGTTGTACGTGCGTCCGCAACCGCTAAAATACTGATCATAGGTCAAGCCCCGGGGACAAAAGTTCATGAAACCGGGATTCCCTGGAATGATCCCTCAGGAGAACACCTCAGAGAGTGGATGGATGTGGATGCAACGACCTTCTACGATGACACTCGCATAGCGATCATGCCGATGGGCTTTTGTTATCCCGGACGCCTTGAGAAAGGGGGCGATGCGCCACCGCGACCGGAATGTGCGCCTTTATGGCATGCTAGGCTCAAGGAGCAGATGTCAAATGTCCAGATAACTCTGTTAATTGGTCAATATGCACAGCGATATTATTTGGGGAAAAGTGGTAAGAAAACCCTGACGGAAACGGTACGTTCCTGGCGGGAATATCAACCAGACTGTTTTGTTACCCCGCATCCGAGCTGGCGTTCAAAAATATGGTTAAAGAAGAACCCTTGGTTTGACGAAGAGGTACTTCCTGTAATGCGTGCCAGAATAAGGGAGTTGCTTTAAAAGTAGCTAGAAAAGCAGCATGAAATTAATCAGGAAAGGGTGTTCGTCCGGCTCTCCATTTTTTCCATATCGTCGTCACTTATGCCAAAATAGTGGCCGATTTCATGAAGAAGCACGTGGTTGATCACCTGGCTCAGGTCTTCGCCATTTTCACACCAAAAATCAAGGATAGGGCGGCGAAACAAAAAGACGGTGTCTTTTTCATCGCTCAGGTCCCGTTCAGTCGGAGACTTTCGATCAACACCTTGATAAAGGCCGAGCATTTCGAAGGGCGTTTCACAATCCATGGCTTCCATCATATATTCGGATGGAAACTCCTGAACTTCAATTTTGATTTGGCTTGCCACATCACGAAGTTCATCCGGCATATGGGCATAGGATTCACGTGCCAGAGATTCAATATCACTGATCTCTGGGGGGGTGGAGAAACGTTCTACGTTATGAAGTTGGCCCATTTTTTCATTCCAGAATGCCGAGGAGGGCAATAGGCATAGATTCAAAGGCACTGTCAATGTCAAACACAGCCGACGCTTTTTTTAAATCACCCACTCTTATATACAATTATTCTATGCTATTGTTAACAAAAGAACAAATTTCATTATTACAGGATCCATGAATATGACAAGCCGAACTGTACCAGAGAAATTATCTTCAGATGAACGTGTCGATTTACTTTCTTCTTTGGAAGGCTGGGCTTTGGAGCCGGATAGAGATGCCATTCGCAAAGTTTTTATGTTTAAAACTTTTAATCAGGCGTGGGGTTTTATGAACAGGGTTGCCTTGGTCGCTGAAAAAATGGGGCATCATCCAGAATGGTTCAATGTTTATAATAAGGTAGATATAGTATTAACCACGCATGATTGTGACGGATTGTCTTCACTGGATGTAGAGCTCGCCAAAAAAATGAATCTTTTTGCCTCTAAGGTATAGACAGGTTTATTGCCAAAGGGCTTGTAACAACAACGAGTCCTTCTCATGTGTTTAAAATGCGATTCTTTCAATTTAGAAAACCTGACCCTGATAAACCTGAAAATGAGCCTCTGGAGGATGATGAGAAGCTCGTTAAGAAGGACTTTTTGAGAAAGCTCAAAAGAGTTGCGGCTAAAATCACGTTTTCAGAAAAACTTCTCGCCGCCTATTTCTGTGCAATGGATACGAGCACCCCGGTCAGGGTGAAGGCTATTCTTATGGCTGCTTTGGCTTATTTTGTTGTCCCAGCAGATCTAATCCCTGATTTTTTGGTGGGCTTAGGATATACGGATGATATCTCGGTCCTCATTGCCGCGATAACTTCGGTAAACGCACATGTAAAAGAGGAGCATATGGAAAAGGCCCGTGATCTTCTTGAAACACTAGACTAATGTTGGCACTTCTCCGCTTTGTTGAGTAGATTTAGGATTTCAAATAGAGCATAGATTGATTATCTGGAATGGATGATTGTCTAATTTTGAGTTTGAAGTATTCGGTATCCTTGATGCCTCTGACTCGCTTACGGATCATATCTATGCTCTATTTGAAATCCTAAATCTACTCAACAAAGCGGAGAAGTGCCACAACGAGGTTCTCATGTTTGCTTGCGTCCACATGCTTCACAATCCATTTATGCCAGCACGCGGACGCGATATTTTTGCGGTCGATCATCCCATCACCATTCGTGAATGGCTTGATGAAGCGGGCATCACAGAATTTGAACGTCCTACCATTTGCCTATTCAATGGCGAAGCGGTGCTTCGAGATCAATGGTATAAAATCACCATTGGTCTGTCTGATGTCGTTACCTTTATCACGCTGCCCCAAGGCGGCGGCGGAGGGGGTGGAAAGATTATACGATCCGTCCTGACCATTGATGTCATGGTTGCGGCCCCTTATGCTGGAGCTGCGCTCGCTGGGGCGATTGGTGTCACCAGCACTGTAGGCATTGCACTGGTCACCGCTGGCGTGGCCTTTGCCGGAAGTGCGCTATTGAATGTGTTGGTGCCGCCACCTGTGCCATCCACCAGTTTGAATAGCGGCTTTGGTAATACACCTGCAGCAAGCCCAACATATTCATTGCAGGCACAGGGCAATCAGGCGCGCTTAAGTCAACCCATCCCAGTGGTTTATGGTCGGCATATTGTCTATCCCGACTTGGCCGCAACGCCATATTCGCTCTATCAGAATAACGAGCAGTATTTGCATCAGCTGCACTGCATCGGTCAGGGTGAATATGATCTGGAGCAGATCCGTATTGAGGATACGCCGATCAGCTCCTTTGAAGAAATTGACTATGAAATCGTGCAGCCCGGCGATGCCGTCACGCTATTTGATACGGATGTCGTCACTGCACCCGAGGTCGCCGGACAGGAATTACTCAGCACAGGTGATGGTGGTGATTGGGTCGGGCCTTTTGTGGCCAATCCCGCACAAACCAACTGCCACCAGATCAGCGTTGATATTGTCATGCCGCGTGGGGTCTATTATGCCAATGATAGCGGCGGCCTGAACAACCGCACCATCACATGGCAGTTTGAAGCGCGTCAGATCGATGATGACGGCACAGCGATTGGTACATGGCAGACATTGGGGAGTGAAACCCTCACGGCAGCAACCAATACGCCGCAACGCATGACGTTTGATTATGCTGTGGCGACCGGACGCTATGAAGTGCGGGCTTTGAGAACCGATGCCAAGGATACATCTGCCAGAGCTGGGCATGAGCTTCGCTGGGGCGGCTTAAAAGCTGTCTTGGATCAAACGCCTGATTTCGGGGATGTCACGCTCATTGCCATGAAAATGCGGGCTACGGATAATTTATCGCAGCGCTCATCGCGGATGGTGAATTGCCTTGTCACGCGCAAATTGCCTGTGTGGGATGAAGCCACCGGATGGTCAACACCACAAACCACACGCTCCATCGCATGGGCTCTCGCTGATATTGCCCGCAGTCAATATGGTGGAAAACTAGATGATAGCCGGATTGATCTGGCACAACTCAAAGCGCTGGATGCCAATTGGCAAGCACGCAACGATTATTTCGATGCCGTATTTGATCAAACGGTCACGGTTTGGGAGGCACTGAGCCGAACAGCACGTTGTGGCCGCGCCGTGAGCTTCATGCAAAGCGGCACTGTTCGCTTTGTTAGAGATGAACAACGCTCGATCCCGGTTGCTTTGTTCAGCCCCCGCAACATTGTGAAGAACAGTCTTAAAATCCAGTATCTGCTGGCCAGTGATGATACGGCTGACAGCGTTACGGTGGAGTATTTCTCAAAAGAGACATGGCAAACGGCAGAAGAAACCGTCAGCCTGCCGGATAGCACCAGCGATCAACCCGCCCGGGTGAGATTGTTTGGCTGCACTGAAAAGAACCAAGCCATCCGCGAAGGCAAATATATGGCAGCCGCTAATCGTTATCGCAGGCGCTTGGTGACCTTTCAAACAGAGTTGGAAGGCTTGATCCCCACTTACGGTGATCTGATAGCCATTACCCATGATATGCCAAGCTGGGGCCAAGGTGCCGAGGTTATTGCGGTTGATGACAATGTTCTGAGCTTATCAGAGCCATTGGAATGGTCTGAGGAGCTTGGGGATCATTTCATCAGTCTGCGTAAAGCTGATGGCAGCGTTTCTGGTCCTTGGCTTGTCCTGCCCGGTGAAACACCCAGTCAGGTGGTTTTGCAGGATGAGCTCGACTTCACGCCCTACACCGGAGAGCTGCAGGAGCGTACGCATATTGCTTTTGGCGCTGGCGAGAAATGGAGCACGCTGGCCCGCGTAACGGCTGTCCGGCCTCGCGGTGAGCTGGTTGAAATCAGCGCCGTTGCCGAAAATCCGGTCGTCCATACCGCCGACCAATAACCATTAAAAACAGGAAGATTAATCATGACCGCTGATAATCATCAGCGGCAGGACGATATGGTGTGCCTGCCGCGTACAGAATTTGAGTCTCTGCTGGAGCAAGCTGCCTGCCGAGGGGCCAGAAAAGCCTTAAAGGAAGTGGGTTTGGCAGATGAAAAAGCCGCCAACGACATCCGCACGTTACGTGATTTAGCAGGCTCAATCAAAACCATGCAACGCACCTTTCTGCAAACCATCGTGCGCTGGATAACCATTGGTCTTCTGGCGCTCTTGGTCGCAGGTGTGGCTGCAAAAATTGGACCCTTCACCCCCAAATAAATAGGAGAAAAACTATGCTGACATTACTTGGAAGCCTGCTGGGCTTTTTATCATCCGCGTTTCCGGATTTTTTAAAACTCTGGCGTGATCATGCCGACCGCAAACATGAGCTGGCCATTCTGGACCGCCAGATGGAAGCGCAACGCCAAGGCCACACGCAGCGCCTTGAAGAAATACAGGTGCAGGCCGATGTGGCTGAAAGCAAGGCGCTCTATGCCCATGCCAGCCAGCCCAGCGGTGTGAAATGGGTTGAGGCTTTGCGTGCATCGGTGCGCCCAATCATCACTTATGCGTTTTTTATCCTGTTCGCCACCGTCAAAACCGCTGCGCTGTTCAAGTTATTGGATCAGGGTGTCGGAATTACCGACGGGCTGATTGCCGTTTGGGATGGTGAAACGCAGGCATTATTTGCGGCTGTCATGTCCTTCTGGTTTGGGCAACGCGCTTTGGCCAAGTTCCGCTCAAATCCTTGAAAAACATGATCTTATTCACTTGATAAGCGCCCAGAACGAAGCGTTACTGTAAGTGTAAAAAGCAATAGAAAACAAGGAGATAACGCCATGAGCAAACTATTTTACAAGGCCATGATTGAGGATGTTCAAAACGAAAAATGCACCGATGCAGAGCTGGAAGCACTGCTGAATGCCTTTGAATACACCGTCAAAAAAAATGGCCACCACACTGGCCCGTAAAGCTTGGTACGCGCTGGAAGATTACGCCACTGCCAAACAATACGGCATTAACCGCTTTACGCTGATAATTGAGCGCAAGAATGTCCTCGGGCAAGAGCAATGGCATGGCGTTTTTGAATATGGCAGCAAGAACCTGAAAGTTATAGGAACACTGGAAAAATGAGACACATCACACAAAACGGACTGGAGCTGATCAAACGGTTCGAGGGCTTCTCTCGGACCGTTTATTTTTGTCCTGCTGGTTATCCCACAATCGGCTATGGTCACGTTGTCAAAGACGATGAGGATTTTTCGGCAGGCATTGATGAAGCACAGGCCGAGGAATTATTGCGTCAAGATGCCCAGATTGCAGAGCGTGCTGTCCTGCGCTTAATCAATGTGCCGCTGACAGACGGTCAGTTTGATGCGCTGGTGTCATTCACCTATAATCTGGGTGGTGATGCGCTCCAGCGTTCAACACTACGTCGTAAAATCAACCGCGAGGAACATGGCGAGGTTCCAGAGCAATTCATGCGCTGGGTCTGGGCGGGTGGACGCAAGCTCAAAGGGCTGGTTCGGCGTCGGGCTGCAGAGGCTGGTTTTTATCAAACCAGCTCTGCCTGAGTCATGTATTCGCTCATCAATCCGTCAAAACTTCTATTCGAAGTAATGGCATTGTGTGGAATAAGAGCATAGTGCCATGGCTTGCCGCCATTTTCTTGGGCATGTTGAGTGGCAAACTGGCACCAACGCACAGCTGCTTTTTGTTTAGCCAAAACTGTGTCACTCTTCATCTCTGAAGCCATTTTAGGTTCACATAGATATTTGGCATCCGCAGTTTCAACGACAAAATCCGGCTCATAAGAAACACCATTTTTATACTCAATTTGGAAGAAGCCCGGTGCTGGCTTCATCCAGCGAATGACTTTACCATCATCTTCCAAAATCTGAGCAAACCTAAGCTCACCATCTACCGAATCAAATTTTTGCAGCGGATAACAGCATTTTGCAAAGCCGCCAAAAACAATCTTTTTCACATCACTTTTGACTTCTAGAATAGATCTGAAATCTCGGGGTGTTGCGCCTTCCTGAATAGTACAGTTGAATGGCTTCAATATTGTAAATCCTCTGCTTACACTTACCTGATAGTCCGTAGGTGTTTCCCAATAATGCTGCATAAGCTGTGCGACTATAAAGTCGGTTATTTTGCCTTGATTATGGATCAAAACATTTTCGACATCGCTTTCATCGGATAAATAAGATTTAAAGCGGGCAACAATCTGTCCAGCAAGCTTGTAAAGCAATTCAGCATGTTCATCATAGTCAACAAGGTCATGATCAATCAGGCCACGAATGACATAGTTTTCAAGGCTCTGTTCTTTATCGTAACCACCGTCCCAAGAAAGTAGACTACTTTTGCTGGTACGAAGCTGACGGATCAAGATTTCTTGGCTAACAGGCTGAAAGTTCAATCGTTCTAAACCATCAAGATCAAAATCATTGAAGCCATAAGTCACATCACGAGATGGAATCAAAACGATATTAGGAATATCGATTGTTAATTCAGCAAGATTCTTTGTAACTGTTTCAACTACCTCTTTAACCACAGCGTTTGCGCTATCAGGTTCAAGCTCCAAAGCACCCTGATCCGGCTTAATGATTTCTGAAACTTCTTTGATGATCTGCGTTTGAATTTCAGGCGTTGATAGTTCTCTAGAGCTTTTAAGACGCTCGTATCGTTTAGCAACTTCCATCGTCACCTCAGCAACTCGTTGATGCTGTGGCGTTTTTATGATGGTCGCCGTTGCTGTTTCTGGCTGATGATTATAATCATTTCCAGACACAGAAGAACCAGCCAATGCCATTGAAGCTAAAGATGGAACGGCGATGGCTTGAGGTTTCTCAAACGGTACATCGCCGCCGTTACCAATCTCAATTTTCTTCTTGATGATCGAATTTGGATCATTGGCGCGGTCCACAATATCTTGGAATCTGTCATGGGCGATAATCGTCAGGCGATCAACCGCTTCAACACCTGTTCTGCGTCCATATGGCAATCGCAAGCCACGGCCAATAGTTTGCTCGGTTAAAATCTCAGAAGCCGATGCGCGAAGAGGAACAATGGTGTAAAGGTTAGTAACGTCCCAGCCTTCTTTTAGCTTATTAACGTGAATAACGATTTCTGTTGGCTCGTTCGGGTCCTCAACGGAAATTAAGCGCTGAATGTTTTCATCTTCTTCCGCACCAGATTGCTTGGAATGAACCTCGGCAACCTTGCCTTTGTATCGTCCTTCAAAGAAAGCATCGGATTCTAACAGCTCACGCAACTGGCGAGCATGCTCGGTATCCTGTGCCACCACCAGCATAAACGGCTTGACGATCTTTTTATCATACTGACGCGCATAAACATCAAGCTTGACTTTCACATGCTCGTGGTGATGGATACCATCTTCCAGCTTAATGCGCTCAAGTTGCTCAGGCGTATAGTTTTCAGGCTTAAAGTCTTTACGCGTAGCCACCGCTGGGTCTTTCACATACCCATCTTCCATAGCCTCTGATAGTGAATACGCATAAATCGTATTCTTAAAATCAGCAGGCGTTGCACCTGTTGTTTTCGGTGTAGCCGTCAGTTCTATACCCAGCACTGGTTTTAGCTCATTAATGGCGTTTGCGCCTGCTGTGGCGCGATAGCGGTGCGCTTCGTCCATCAGCATGACCAAGTCCGGCAGGTTGGAAAGATACTCAAAATAGCTCTCCCCAATAGTTTCCTGCAGGCGTTTGATACGCGGTGTTTTAGATTTTGCAGCACCTTTTTTATTCTCGGTCGCATTAATCTTTGAGATATTGAAGATATTGATAAATGGCGTGTCGCTATCTTCAAACAAGCGGCCTTGACCACGGAAATTATTTTCATCGAAGCGAACACCTTTGCCGCTGTCATAATCTTCACCTGTGATGATAACGGGTGGGTTTGCGATGAATTCCTGAATGCCACGGAAGACGTATTTAGGGCTTTGTGGGCTAAAATCTTCCTTCAGCTTTTCATAGATGGTCAGGTTTGGTGCCAACACAAAGAAGTGTCGACTTCGGCTGGTCAAATACAGGTAGCTGATAAATGCGCCCATCAAGCGGGTCTTACCAACCCCGGTTGCCAACGCAAAACAGATGGATGGGAAATCACGCTCAAAATCCTGAACGGAAGAGTACATGCTTTTTATGACTTCAAGGTCGCGCTCAAGGTCCGTGTCTTTTGACAGTTCGATGCTTTCAAGCACACGAGCCAGAATATCAAGAGATTCATCCTGCGGTCGGCGCAGCGAGAGGCGAGCAGATATGTTTCTTACAGTACGGTTCATGATTATACCTCCTTACTTTCTTCGGTAAATAGGTCGGGTTCGGCCTGATCATCGCTTTCTGCTGGCTGCAGCTTGGCGACATTCAGGCTGTAATCATCCTTGCCCCATTCACATTTTGTCAGAACCGCCTGCGGTATCTTTTTAAGGGTTAAATTATCGAATGCTTCTGCATTGGCGTTGAATGCCTTGCAGCAGATCAAAAGGGTCCGGTTCGGGCCAACTTCTTCGCTGATTGCCCGCAGCTGCTCATGCGTCAGTGAGCTGGTTGTCACATAGATGAAGTCGGTTTCCGTTGAGTGACCATGCATCCAGTAGTGGCTTTCATCCGGTGCATAGGTGAAGCCCATATGCTTGCACATGGCCTCGGTCAGCATTCCGGCGTTGTAATCCTTACTGATGACCCAGTTGCCCCATTTATCTTTTTCCAACATGGATGGTGCTAGTCGGTAATAACGGAAACCGCCACCACCTTTCCAATCTACAGCTTTGGATATTCCCCCATCATCAATATTGTTAATTACCGCTTCAATTCGTGGTAATATGTGAGTATCGCAGTGCTCTCCGAGCTCGATCATAATCCATTTACGATTCATTTTATGAGCAGTGGCTCCAGTTGAACCTGAGCCAGCGAAACTATCGAGAACAATATCTCCCGGTTTAGTTGACCACCTAACGATTCGCTCTAGAAGTTCTTCATGCTTTTCATGCGGGAAATCAGTATATTTTCCAGATGTGCGAACATCCATCCAAACATCTGAAACCATTTTATAATTTCTTGGCGGAACATAATATTGGACTACATTATCTTCGCTTAATCTAACCAAGTTAAGCTTTTCACCTGTTTCTTGAACTTTCAGTCCATAATAATCATCCAAGCTCATACTGTCTGAATAATTATCAAGATAATCTTGGTAGTTTTTTATCGCTACTTTTGTTCTGTTCTCAGCCCATCTCCACTGACCTGTCTCTGGTTTTATACCAAAGATTTCGTAGCGCATTGTTTTTCGATCTGTTCCTCGCCAAAATGTATCCCATTTCCCGGGCTCGGCATCTTCTTGAAAGGCCATTAACTTAGGCAGGCGCGTACCTTGTGATTTTGCGTACAAGAATATTGTGTCATGTCCTACTGAAAGAGCATCGATAGTTTCAAATTGAGATTGAACATTCTTTGTTCCTCGGCGAACAATGATTTCATTCTTGAAGCAGGTTTCACCGAACACTTCATCAAGCAAACACTTCAATCTTGCTCCTTCTCTGTAATCAATTTGTATGAAGAGTAGCCCATCGTCACTGAGAAGCTTTTTGTATATTTCCAATCGGTCTCGCATTAGGCCGAGCCATATTGAATGCTCCAACCCGTCGTTATAATGGGTGAATGCTGCGCCAGTATTATATGGGGGGTCGATGTAAATACATTTTACCTGTCCAGTATATTCTGACTCCAATGCCTTGAGTGCAAGTAAGTTGTCGCCAAAAATAAGCTTATTATCAAAGATGTCATTTTCTGTAACGCGCTCCTTGGCGTGATAGGACTTTTCAGGGTCTTCCAGCAGGATGCGTGGCTCAAGCCGAGGGCGCTTATCTTTCCCGATCCATGTTAATTCTAGTTTTTGTTGGCTCTTCTCCGCTTTGTTGAGTAGATTTAGGATTTCAAATAGAGCATAGATTGATTATCTGGAATGGATGATTGTCTAATTTTGAGTTTGAAGTATTCGGTATCCTTGATGCCTCTGGCTCGCTTACGGATCATTCCTATACTGACATTACCAGCCTCTATCCTGGCGCTTGTGAGCTTGTGTTTGGCGTAGTTGCAGATGCCCACACAATGTTTCCGTAGGGATTTCGCGAACTTTTTTAGATAGAGCATCTGTGACTGATCTGCTATCAGGCACCAACGTTCCAGTTGCTCCGCCATCGCCTCAAATGAAGCGGCACTCCACAGCAGCTGAAGCTGTTCTTTCAAGACGTAAAGTGCATTCAGGTTGCTATTGCTCTCCAGCAACCTTTGCAGCTTGTCACTTTGTTTTTCACTCAACTTATCCGCATTTTTGAGCAACAGATAATGCGTCCCTTTCATCAACTCTTTACCACTTGGATCGGCCTTTCTGAACTCAAGTCGACGCTGATTATGGATAGCTTTGCTGTAGTTTTTCATGACGTGGAAACGGTCAAATACTATGTCGGCCAACGGCAAGGACTCTCTGACAGCCTTTTGGTAGGCAGGCCCCATATCCATCGCTACGGCCTTTATTTTGCAGGCTGTATCTGGTTGCAGTTGTTTCAAAAACCTTGAAAAAACCTCGGCAGTTCGGCCTGCTTCAACCCAGATCAGATGACCGCCAACCATATCGTAGACCACCGTCATGTAGTCATGACCTTTCGCCCGGGCAACTTCATCTACACCAATATATTCCAAGCCAGTTAGCTCTGCAGGATCAAGCGTAGGGAGAGTTTCAATAAGGTATGCCCTGTCGATATTCTTGACCGTTTCCCATCGTATATCCAAATGTCTGGAAACCGCTTGAATAGACATATGCCGACATAATCCACTGATCAGTCGGCAAAATCGGTGAGTGAAACGGCACCCTTTATCAACAAAATCACACCCCTCAATGCGGCGTTCGCCCTTGTTAATATAAACCTGCGCCAGCTCAATCTCGACCACACAAGGATACCCAAAAAGGGGGATGTCGTTTACTTGTCGGCGGACATGCTGGTTGATGCTTCCCTTCTGGCCTGTAGCAGGGTCTATAGCCCTCCTACGCGCGTCTCGGCTGCAGTGAATGACAATCTTAACACCGCCGTCATCCAGTTTAATTTCATTTACACGTTGCCCTTTGAGGCCTAAAATATGCTGCGAGATGTTGATTGTCATATACCTGCTCTATGTAAAGTTATCAGAAACCATACATATCAACAGGTTACTTGGCGGTCGGCATCTTTTTCTACTCAACAAAGCGGAGAAGAGCCTTTTTGTTTTTTACGGCTCATGTGATCGTCCTCAAATTAAATTCCAGCGAATGGTAAAGACCTCATCGGCTGTGTGGGACAGCTTAAGCTTGGCTTCGATCTCTTCAAGCAATTCGTCTGACTTCTCATCGACTTGTTTACGAGTTTCAAAAAACTCCATCATCTTTTTATCATGCTCTTTTTCGAGCTTTTTGACTTGGCGCTGAGCGGCTGTTTTTTCTTCCAGCGTTTTCAATGCGCGGGCTGCCTTTTTGGCAGCCCGGATATCTTTCTGCAGTCGATTTAATTCCTGCTGAATTGCATCTTTGGAATCCTCGGCCCAGCGATCAAGTTTTTCCTGCTCTTCATTGAAGTATTCTTCATTTAGGCGCTGCGCGTCTTCAAGATGCAAGGTCGTGGCAGATTGTTCTGCTTGTTCAATTTTGCCAAGGATAGTGCCATCAATGCTTACCATACTGCCTTGGGTTGCCGGGATTAGCATTAAGCGCTCGCATTGCTGTTGGTCGAGGGTTGAGCCATCATCTGCAACAGCGCTGAATACCAGTTTTTCAACGGTATCGATGGAATCAATTTTTAGTTTGGATAACTTCAGCCAGCCAGATTTGCCTCGCATATTTCTCAAGTCAGCCAATTGCATGCCGTAACTGTCATAGTCGAACGTGATTTCTGTGGGCGTAAGGCTGTTTTGCTTGGCAGTGTCAATCAAGCTTGCAACAAGTGGGTTTTCAATTTTCAGGAAATGACCGTTTTGTTCTTCCGCCAGCTTCCAGTCGCAATAAAAGCGCTGCCCATCGTGCATAAACCCATCATCAAAGTGATCGGCAAGTGGCAAAACACCTCTGCAGAAAGCGCGTATTTTCCGCCCGTGTTCATCCATGACCCATTGTATTTTTTCTTTTCGTGATTTCAGGCGAGAAATGACTTCCTCATCAAAATGCTCCAGAAGCTTTTCTCGTGTATTCTGCTCTTTTTCTTCAATGAGATCATCTAACTCTGTTTGAAGGGTATTGAATTCGGCTTCAATCTCATCTGCATGACGACATTTTTGTAAAATATCATTGATACGCTTCTCAATAGAAATCTCAGATTCAATAGCCCCAAGGATTTCATCGCTGGCACCGAACACACCTTCAAATAACTGGAATTTGCGGGCCAAAAGCTCAAACACGAGCTGGTCGGCTTTGTTGCCTTTGTTAACAAAATTCACGACCACCACATCGCACTTTTGGCCATAACGATGCACACGTCCGATACGCTGCTCAACCCGCTGCGGGTTCCACGGTAAGTCATAATTGATCAAAAGGGAGCAGAATTGCATGTTCACACCTTCTGCCCCGGACTCGGTGGAAATCAGGATTGTGGCTTTGTTCTTAAACTCCTCAACAATGGCCGCTTTCATATCAGCGGTTTTTGATCCTGATATTTTGTCGCTACCAGCATGGCGCTCTAGCCATTCTTTGTATATTCGCTTGGAATCTGGATCGCTATTGGACCCATTAAGCAGTGCCAGCTGTCCTTGATAGCCATTAGCCTCAAGCAGCTCCTGCAGATATTTCTGCGTGCGACATGATTCGGTGAAGATTACCGCTTTGCGTTGGCCGCCAAGTTCTCCCACTTTTGAGAAAGCTTTATCCAGCACAGTTAAAAGCGCTTCACCCTTGGCGTTTTGCTGAATTTTCTGAGCGATTGCTTTATAGGACTTGAGCTCTTCGATCTCTTCACGAAGCTTGGCTTGGTCAATGGCCGCTGCATCATCCTCCAAGTCCATTTCTTCGGCGACTTCACCAGCTGTTTCATAATCATCTAGGCTTTCGAGGCCAGCTGCTGCATTCTCTTCTAGGCGTGTAATCATTTTATCGAGCGTGCCGCTGACTGCGAAAGATGAAGAGGCGAGAATTTTCCTGATCACAAGGGTTACAAGGTGCCTTGCACCGGGTTTGATGGAGGCAATATCGTCACGCTGCAGATATGATGAAATCTGATTGTAGAGTTCCATTTCCTCAGTGGAAGGACGAAAATCCTCGACCATTGAATGACGACGTGTGAAATTAATACCACCTTCTTGTTGAACCTGACGGCGAAGCGTCCTGTTGCAAACCTTTGAAAGACGGTGACGTAAAATATCGAGATTGTTCGCGGTCGTTTTGGCCCCGACATATTGGGCTTTAAATGATTCAACGCTCCCAAAAAAATGAGGATCAATAATCGAAACCAAGCCATACAACTCAAGCAGTGAGTTTTGTAATGGAGTTGCAGAAAGCAGGATTTTTTTACGACCTTCTAACGCTTCTTGCAGTCGTTTGGCTATTTTTGCGCCGTCTTTTTTCCAGATGTTGCGAAGCTTGTGTGCTTCATCAAAAACAACCAAGTCCCAGTTGACGCTTTTTAAGTCAATATTTTTACGTGACGCAAATTCATACGAGCAGATTAAAACCCGATCTTCTTTCAGGTCGAAAGGATTGAGCGCACCAGACTTTTTATCAGCGTTATAAGAAGATGATTCCAGTATGTATGATGGAATATTGAATTTTTCTAAAAGCTCCTGTGACCATTGATTTCGAAGCATGGCAGGCACAATAAGAATGATCTTGCGGTGACGCTCCGCCCATTTCTGAGCAATGATTAGGCTGGCCTCAATTGTCTTACCAAGCCCCACCTCATCAGCTAATAGAACACCTTGCGATAGTGGCGATCTTAGAGCAAACAAAGCAGCCTCAACTTGATGAGGATTCATATCCACCTTCGATGAAGCAAGCGATTTTGAAAGGTTGTCTTCGGCAGAGCCGTCAATAGTCAAAGTGTGTGCCAGATAGGCCGCCTGATGTTCGGTATAACTTTCCGTTTTTACATTATTCTGCTTTTGTGCCTGACTCATTTTTACCGCCTGTGCTTTGCTCTTTTGTCCATTGATCGATTTCGCTCTTACGGAATCGCCATGCTCCTCCCACTTTAAAGCCCGGCAATCTGCCTTCAGATGCAAAGCGATAAGCTGTTTTCTCAGCTATTTTCAGGTATGCCGCCAGCTCTTTGACGGTTAAAATCTCATCGTCAGTCATGTCAATTAGGCTCCAAATTAGGAATTATGATTGAAAATACTGGAAACTTGAGTAGTTTTCAAGTAGTTTAATCCTCACAGCACAAAAGCAGACAATTAATGCAGCAGTACGGTAACGATCAAATTCTCTACTCACCATCGGACTTGGTCACCTTTTTGGGGTGTCACCATGCGAGCTTCCTTGATGTGAAGGCGCTGAGCGAGAGCATGGACAAGGCCGAGGCCAGCACCACGGGTCAGCTGCTGCAGAAAAAAGGCTTGGAGCATGAGGCAGCTTACCTCCAGCAGCTCAAGGATGAAGGCAAATCCGTCATTGAAATCCCCAAAGACCGTAATTTGCAAGATCGCGCCCAGCTGACATTAGAGGCCATGCAGTCTGGTGCAGACGTAATTTATCAGGCCGTTTTCTTTGCACCGCCATGGCGGGGAGATGCCGATTTCCTGATCAAGTGCGATACACCGTCCAACTTGGGTGATTTCAGCTACGAGGTGCTGGACACCAAACTGGGGAGAACGGCTGAGCCAAAACACATCATGCAGCTTTGTGTCTATTCTGAGCTACTGACTGACTTACAAGGATTGCCCCCGGCTGATATGCATCTGTTTCTGGGCGACCATGCAAAACACAGCTTTCGCGTGACCGACTTTTTCTATTACTACACCCGCGCCAAAGGCCGCTTTGAAACCTATCTGCAAAATTTGCCAGCAGACTCATATCCCGAGCCTTGCAGCCATTGTAATTTCTGCCCATGGCGCGAGGGCTGCAAAACGCAATGGGAACAAGATGACCATTTAAGCCTTGTGGCCAATATCCAACGCTCACAGATGGACAAGCTACGTAAAGCTGGCATCCGTACCGTTGCGGAGCTTGCCGCCACAACGCCCGATACCAAAATTCCTGATTTAAGCCGAGATGTATGCCTACGTCTGCGTTCACAAGCTGTCCTGCAACATCACAAAGCCGCAACGGGCGAAGATAAATGCGAGATCATCCCGTTCCCACCGGGCAAAGGCTTTACCCGCATGCCTGTGCCGGATGGTGGTGACCTGTTCTTTGATATGGAAGGCGATCCGCTTTACCCAAATGGATTGGAATATTTATTTGGGGTCTATTATTTCAAAGATGGCAAGGAGCTGTTCTTGCCGTTCTGGGCGCATGACCACGAAGAAGAAAAAGAAACCTTCAAATGCTTCATGGGCTTTCTGGCTGATCACTTGGCAAAACATCCGCACGCCCATATCTATCACTACAACCATTATGAAACGACAGCTCTGAAACGCTTGGCCTGCCGTTATGCTGTGTGTGAAGAGCAGCTGGATAATCTGCTCCGCAATCAAAAATTCATCGATCTGTATCTGGTGGTGCGTGAGAGCATCCGCACCTCTGAACCCGGCTATTCCATCAAGAACATGGAAACCTTCTATATGGACAAGCGTGCCAATGCCGTAGCGACCGCAGCCGATAGCATCATTGTTTACAATGAGTGGCGTGAAACAGGTGCTGATGAATTGCTGCAAGAGATTTCTGATTACAATGAGGTGGACTGCGTTTCCACCCATCTGCTGCGCGATTGGCTGCTGACGCTTAAGCCAGAAGATGCGCCGTGGTTTAAGGGCTTGCCTGAATGTACGGAAGAAGAAGAGCTGCAGCGCAAGGACTGGGAAATCGAATATGATGACTACCAAACCCGCCTTGGTGTGACCGAAGAAAACCCACCACCCACCAATGAACGGCTATCGCATCTGCTAGAGTTTCATAACCGGGAAGCCAAACCCCAATGGTGGAGCAGCTTTGAGCGCCAGAACAAGTTTGAAGATGAGCTGATTGACGATACGGAATGCCTTGGAGGCCTGCAACAGGTTGGTAGCCCAGAGCCTGAAAAGCGCTCCCTGATTTACAGCTACCGCTTCCCATCACAAGAATACAAGCTGAAGGTTGGCGCACAGGCCGTTGACATTGCCCTCATGGAAAATGCAGGCACCATTGTTGAGATCGATGAGGATGCCTGCATCGTCAAGATCAAACGCGGAGCCACTAAAGAACCATTGCCGGAAAGCCTGTCTATTGGCCCGCCGGGACCGATTGACAGCAAGATCATCCGCTCAGCCATTTATCGCTACGCTGACCATGTGTTGGAAGCTCCAGAAGGCACCCATGCGGCCACCGAGCTATTAGCACGCAATGTACCACGCATTCGGGATAAGCAGCCGGGAGAAGCAGTCATCACATCTGACGATTTGCAAGACGATGCGCTGGAAGCCATTGCCGCGCTACAAAACAGCTATCTCTTTATTCAAGGCCCTCCGGGCGCAGGGAAAACCTATACCAGCAGCCACATTATTGTGGACCTGATTAAGCTCGGCAAGAAAATCGGTGTTACATCCAACTCCCACAAAGCCATTCATAATCTGCTTGAAAAAGTGGAGAGCGTTGCCGCTGAAAAAAGCGTGCATTTCCACGGCATCAAAAAAGCCACAGGCGGTAATGATGAAACCGTCTTTGACGGGCAATTCATTCGCTCAGAAACCAAAACCGATAATATGAGCCTCGGTGCTGATCTATTCGCTGGAACCGCATGGACCTTTGCCAGCCCGCACTTTGACGGTCAGCTTGATTACCTGTTTATTGATGAGGCCGGGCAAGTTGCCACGGCCAATGTGGTCGCTATGGCCACGGCAACCAAGAACATCATTCTGGTCGGCGATCAGATGCAACTGGGCCAGCCCATCCAGGGCACCCATCCGGGCGAAGCCGGACTATCAGTGCTGGAATTCTTGCTGAGCGATCATTCGACCATCCCGGCAGAGCGCGGTATCTTTCTGGGCCAGACACGCCGTATGCGCCCAAGCATCTGCCAGTTTATTTCTGATGCCTTTTATGATGGTCGCCTGACAGCCCATGAAACAACAGCCGAGCGCAGCTTGAATCTGCAACGCGTTGATCTGCCCAATGAAGGGATTGTCATGATACCAGCAGAGCATGAGGGCTGCTCGCAAAAAAGCGTAGAAGAAGGCGAAATTATCAAAGAAAAATATGATGCCTTGCTCGGCCAAGAATTTACCGACCGTGATGGCAGCACACGCCCAATCACCGAAGACGATATTCTGCTCGTCACCCCATATAATGTGCAGGTCAATTACCTGCGCTCTATCTTGCCGGACAATGCCAAGGTCGGCACCGTTGACAAGTTCCAAGGCCAAGAAGCGCCCATCGTGCTGATTTCCATGGTGACATCCAGCGCCGAAGACCTACCGCGCAATATTGAATTCCTCTACAGCAAGAACCGCCTGAATGTGGCTGTCTCTCGCGCACAGTGTTTGGCAGTAGTGGTCGCCAATCCCAAGCTGCTGGAAATCCCATGCGGCACTGTGGAGCAGATGAAACTGGTCAATACATTCTGCTGGCTGGATGAGTACGCACAAACATCTGCCTGACCATATTGCTGACTTCGGCAAAATGGTTGTTCAATAGGTCTGCGGTGAATAATGGGCTTAATCACCGCACTATATGCGGCGATTTATATTGACCTTGCGGTGAATAGCGGTTATAATCACCTCAAATAATGCGGTGATTAAATATGTGGATTCATGAACATCAAGACTGGCCAATCTTTACATGGGATACAGAATCCCTTGCATCCAAGCTGGCCGATATACGCCATCGCCAAGGTCGTTTGCTGGGGCGCATGGAAGGGCTTGGCTTTAAGCTTAAGCGCGAAGCGTCTCTTAATACACTTACCAGTGATGTCGTTAAATCATCGGCCATTGAAGGTGAAAACCTGAACCCAGAGGAAGTGCGTTCGTCTATTGCCCGTAGGCTTGGGATTGATATTGCAGGGCTTATTCCGGCGAGCCGCGACGTTGAAGGTATCGTTGAGATGATGCTGGATGCCACACAACAGCTCTCCAAGCCATTAACCAAAGGTCGCTTGTTTGACTGGCATGCTGCTTTGTTTCCAACAGGGCGCAGCGGCATGCACAAAATCATCGTTGGGGGATGGCGGACTGTTGAGGCTGGTCCAATGCAGGTTGTCTCCGGCCCTATCGGCAAAGAAAAGGTTCATTTTGAAGCTCCTGCTGCAGATCGCTTAGAACAGGAAATGGAAGTTTTTCTCAAATGGTTTGGTAACGGTGATGGCATTGACCCTGTTATCAGGGCTGGCATAGCTCACTTGTGGTTTGTCACAATCCATCCGTTTGAAGATGGCAATGGGCGTATTGCCCGCGCTATTGGTGACATGGCACTCGCTCGTGCCGATGGCACACCAGACCGTTTTTACAGCCTGTCATCCCAGATCGAAGCAGAGCGCAAACAGTATTACGATCAACTGGAAGCGCAACAACGCTCAAAACCTGATATCACAGACTGGCTGTCATGGTTCTTGGATTGCCTTGGTCGCGCCATCAGCAATGCGGAGAACACGCTTGGTAATGTGCTGTTCAAAGCGCAGCTCTGGGATATGATCAATCAAAAGCCTGTGAATGACCGTCAGCGCTTGATCATCAACCGTATGCTTGAAGATGATTTTGAGGGCTTTATGAACACATCGAAATACGCCAAGCTGGCTAAATGCTCGAACGATACAGCCTTGCGTGATATCCAAGAGCTGAAGGAACGTGGTATATTTATTCAGAATCCCGGGGGTGGACGTAGTACCAGTTACAGGCTCCAGGACCGCGAAGAATGACACGTTTCCAATGAATCCCAAACAGGGATTCGAACCCACGGTTGGTACGGTACTTTCATCATTATGATGGAAGCCATGCCAAGAGCGGAAATCAAAGCAGCACAAGGTGTTGCAACATAAAACTTGCTTTCTATTGTTTTCAGGTCGATTATTTGTTGCAACACTATGGTAGGTGTAGAGGATTCGAACTCAAAGGGGTTCAATACACCGCCAATCCACCCTTATTTACAATTACACTCACCCGCCTTGAATAGCATTAAACCCTTATTTCATTGGGCAATGCGGCGTCTTGGATTATTCTGGTATTTTCTCGATTACCCCTGTATGTTTTCGTTGAGTGGTAACAAATGTGGTAATTTATAATGTCCCACCTGACAGGGAAGCTAACAAAGAAGCTGGTTGAGAACTTAGGTGTGGGTCGCCACGGTGATGGCGGCGGCTTGTATCTTGTCGTTAAGCCTTCTGGCTCACGTAGTTGGGTTGTCCGTGTTGTCGTGCAGGGACAGAAGAATAGAAAGGGTGCGCCCCTTAGAACAGACTTTGGGTTGGGTGGTGCGGATATTGTCACGCTTAATCAAGCAAGAACCAAAGCCTTGGAATATCGCCGTATGGCAAAGCAGGGGCTTAGTCCACGTTTCAATGCCAAGCAGGAAATCCCGACTTTTGAGGAAATCGCCCGGCAAGTGCATATCGACCGTATGCCAACATGGAAGAACGCCAAGCATGGGCAGCAGTGGATTAACACTTTACGGGATTACGCGTTTCCAAAAATAGGACGGATGCCAGTGGACGCCATAGGGCAGCCAGAGGCATTGATGTGCCTATCGCCCATATGGACAGAAAAGCACGAAACGGCAAAGCGACTGGCGCAGCGTATCAAGACTGTTTTGGATGTGGCGAAGTCAAAGGGCTTTCGGACTGGGGAAAACCCGATCACCGAGATTAAAGACGCCAAGGTATTACCAAAGGTCACCAAGAAGCCCAAACACCATGCGGCTATGAAGTGGCAAGACGTGCCAGCCTTCTTTGCTGATTTGTGCACCCGTGAGACTATGGCGGCTAGGGCTTTGATGTTCACTTGTCTGACTGGCTCGCGCACTGGTGAAGTATTGGGCATGCGCTGGGATGAAGTAGACTTAGAAGCGCGTTTGTGGACCGTGCCAGCGGAGCGGATGAAAACCGCTACCGACCACCGCGTTCCCCTGACATGCGAAATGCTGGCAATAATTGAGCCGTTGCAGGCTATGGCCTCTGCATATGTGTTTGAGGGCCAGAAACGCCACAAGCCGTTATCCGATATGGCAATGCTTATGCTCTTGCGCCGCATGAAGGTCGAGGACGTCACGGTACACGGGATTCGCAGTACATTCAGGGATTGGGCGTCGGAGGTTGCCAATGCGCCGCGTGAGGTGGCTGAAATGAGCCTGTCGCACAAAGTCGGGTCTGCTGTTGAGCAAGCCTATGCGCGGTCTGACCTGCTGGAACGGCGCAGGGCATTGATGGAACGCTGGTCGCAGTTTGTGACCGGGAATACAGGTAAGATTGTGAGGATAGGTTAATGTTTTGCCCTGAAGGCTATATCACTATGGCGGAAATAGTTAGAAAATTTGAAGGCAGTCTTTTTCAAGGCGTACTACACAAATTTAAAACAAGAAGGAACGATTTACACGACTTTTTTTCCACCTCTCCCATGGATGAATTGGAAGATATTGTTTTCAATTTTATTGAGGGGAATGCCTTTATAGCATCCCCAGAAGGGATGATATCGACATTAGATACTCTGAATATCAATGGGGCTGCGCGTATCTCGACAAAGGAGTTGTATTTTAGAGGTGCGAATGTGGATCTATCACTAGATTTTGCGAATACATTTAAGTTATCCACCCTGCCGCCAGATCGTTTTTCAAAGGCGTATCGTGACCAACTTAAAGCACCTGATAGTTACAATCCTTGGGAATTTGCCGCTGCTACTGGTGAGGCAAACTGTAATCATCTGTTACCAATGTATTTTGAGCGTTGTGGTTACACAATCTCACTCAAAGGGTTTGACTATATCAAAAATATTGAGACGTCCAAAGTAGAAAGATTTATAAATACGGCCAATATAATCAGGCCTTTTGAAGGTTGGCCTATTTGTGTGAGTGAACAGTTTGCCAGCGAGAAAAACATGAAATCAGAATGTGATAAATGGTTGAAGCTGAATCCTGCCCCGCAACCACACCCAAGAGTCCAAGCCGCCGCCCCGCAAGTACAATCAGGACGCCCCAGAAAACGAGACCTCGCCGCAAAAGACTACAGGCGGGTATTCCCCACTGGGCATGGAAATAAAACATGGAAGGCGGTGCTGGCCGAGATAGAAAACGAAACTGGCAACAGCTACACCATAGACACCCTCAAGCGTGGACTTAGGCTAAAAAAGTAGGGCAAAACCCTAGAAAAAATAGGCAAAAGTCATCTAAATTGAGGCAAAACCCCTAGGCAAAACTGTTTTAGACTTTTGCCCTTTTTGCCCCTGTTCCCAAGCGAATAAAACTGCCCATAATTGGAGACCTATCGAACATATCGAAAGGTAACCCAATGACTGCATTATTCGACGAAACCCGTCACTATCAACCGAACGACCCTGAAATTCTTGCCTTGCTTGGCAGTAAAGAAAAGCAAGCCCAAATGCGCCACCACGGGCGTTCACCTGCTTTTTATAAGCTGGGCCGCAAGATAATCTACCACGGCGTTGACCTTAATAAATGGGCCAATGACCAGCGTGTAGAACAGGTCGCTTAAACGAAAACCCCATTCGGACAAACGGGGCTTTCGAGGTGTTGGATAGTGGTAACTAAATATAACCACACCATACCAGCCCCGTTCCGAATTTCAAGCATTTTGAGAATAAGGAGCAGTGCAAATGGCACGTATGTATTCAAGTAAGACACAAATTTATTGGGCGTGTAAGTCATTCTGTGACGGACGCACATTATCACATAAAACAGAAATCCGTGAAATGGATGGTTGGCGATTAGCCGCAATCGTTCACAACCTACGGAAAAAATATAACTGGCCTATTCGCGGTGAATATCGCGGCGTGAATAATATCATGCATTACTGGCTATACCGTGACTGCCAACAGACCACACTCGCATTCCCCCGCGCTGCCAAAGACCTGAAACAGGAACTTGGCCTATAATGGACATTCAAACACTCACACATAATCTAGGTGGCTTTTATAGTAACGGTAAAGGACAAGCCCCATGTCCTATCTGCCAACCAGAAAGACGCCGTGACCAGAACGCCCTTAGGCTGTCACAACAAGGCGATAAGATACTGGCCTATTGCTTTAAGTCACGATGCAGCTTTGTAGAAATAGCTAAGGCCGCAAACATTCCCGTAAACAGTGTTGGCATAGGCTTTGAAACCCAAAGACACGCGGACGTAAAGCAAGCCGAATATCAAGCCAAACAGAAGGCAAAAGCGCGTTCTTTATGGGATGCGGCTAAACCGATGGCAGGAACCAAAGCAGAGGCATATCTACAGGGGCGCGGTATCTCTGTCCCATTGCCTCCGTCATTGCGTTTCATGACTGATATTTACCACAGCCCCAGTTCTAGTTGGTGTTGTGCGATGATTGCCAATGTAGAGCCTACAGGCGGCGTTCATAGAACATATTTCACAAAGCAAGGTGAACGCTTGGCCAAGTCTGCAAAAATGATGCTAGGGCCGTGTTGTGGTGGTGCAGTGTGTTTGTCCTATGGTGATGGGCCTCTGGTCATAGCAGAAGGCATTGAGACAGGTTTAAGCCTGTTACAAATACTCGCAGACAAAGACCCCGTTGTTTGGGCCACACTATCGACAAGCGGTATGAAAGCCGTGGGGCTTCCCCCGGAACCGCATAACCTGATTATCGGTGTGGATGGGGATGAGGCTGGCAAGCAAGCCGCCAATGCCCTAGCAACACGTTCTACCCAGCTGGGCTGGTCGGTGTCTTTAATGGAATCTCCAGAGGGTCAAGATTGGAACGATGTCATTATGTCGGGAGGTGGTGGCATGAATATTCCAAACGTAGACGGCGCGATTATTCCCTTTGATACCGATGCACAGTGGCCCAACCCAGATATGGCAGTCATTCGCCCCGAACGTCCACCAGCACTTGAAATGACCGAGCAAGAATTTTCCGTTGTTTTTGGAGACTGGGCAAATTGGATTAAACAGGCGGCAGAGGTCAAAAACTCCCATGAGGATTATGTTGCCCTTGCGTTGCTGACCACTGCCAGCGCAATCATTGGCAATACGCGCTGGGCGGTGCCGTGGGATGGGTGGAAAGAACCTCCTGTACTTTGGGGTATGTTAATCGGCGACCCGTCATCAGGTAAATCACCCGCCCTTGATGCGGTGTTAGACCCTTTGAAGGAAATCGATAGTGAGCTGACTCGTCGATACAAGGAAGAACGGGCTGCTTGGCAGGATAAAGACGAAGTTGCTCGACTGGTGCTGTCTCAATGGAAAGCGGATGCCAAGGTGGCGTTATCAGATGGTGGTGACCCGCCAACAAAACCCGATGGTGCAGATGCTGGCAAAGTCCCCGTTCGCAAGCGGGTTAGAATTACCGATGCCACGACCGAAAAAGTGGCTGAATTACTGGCCGCTACATGGCGCGGTTTGTTGCTCTCGCGTGATGAATTATCTGGCTGGTTATCCTCTATGGACAGGTACAGTGGGGGTGGCGACCGTCCGTTTTGGCTAGAAGCGTTCGGGGGCAGAACTTACACGGTTGACCGTAAAAATAATCCTGAACCTGTTATTGTTGAACATTTATCTGTTTCGGTTTTGGGCGGCACCCAGCCCGATAAACTGGATAGCTTGCTGATAAAATCGGATGATGATGGTTTAACAGCACGTTTCCTAACGGTGTTCCCAGACCAAATTCCTTTGAAGCGTCCCTCTGGCAATATTGACGAGGTGTACCTTGTCGAGGCGTTAAAACGGATGCACCGTCTTGAACCTGTGATTGATGAGCATGGCGCACAACGTCCGTTTTTCATGTACCTTGATGAAGATGCACAAACTGCACTGCATGATTTTCGAATAGAGTGCAGGGCATGGGAGGCTAAAACAACGGGGCTTATGAAAAGTCATATAGGTAAACTTCCCGGCCTTTCCGTTCGTGTTGCTCTGGTGTTGTCCGTATTGGACTGGTCTACCAGTGATGGCGCAATGCCGTTATCAACTATCAGCAAAGCACATATAGGCCGTGCTTGCCACTATGTTGGGGAACACCTTCGCCAGCATGCGTTTCGGGCATATGGTGCGGCGTCTGTTCCTTTGGAGATACGTAACGCCCGTCGCATTGCTGAAATCATACAGACCGAACGTTTAAGCATTATCAAATCACGTGAGATACAACGCCGCGAACTGGCTGGATTGCAAACCTCTGCCGATATTAAACCTGCTCTGGCTGTTTTGATTGAAGCTGATTGGATTACGCTGGTTCCCAGTTCTGGTGCAGGGCGTCCCGCAAAAACCTTTGCCGTAAACCCAAAGGTTTGGAGGACAAAATGAGCAGATGGTTAGCCTTAGCGGAAGATACGAATAGTAAATCTATATCTCTACCCGACACCCCGACAAAACCAGACACAATACAACTGAAAGGCGATAAGGAGGGGTTTTGTCGGGTTATGTCGGGGTGTCGGGTAGAGGGTAAAGAAAAAGATACGGCCCTGCCAAGCACCCCGTTTCAGGTAGGAGCCACAAACGACAAGGGAAAGCACTTAGGCAAAATCGCCATGCAAAAGATCGCCCTGTGTCAGCACATCGAGCATGGGGCCAGTCACCGCGCAGACCTCATTGTAAAATCTGGCTGGAGCCATACGGTTACACTCAAAATACTCAACACGCTTATCCGTTCTGGCTATGTGTCGGAAAGCGACAACGGCGTCTTGTCTCTCAACAACATCACCTACCAGCTTATCAACAGGCTGATACAGGCGGGGCATTTGGTTGTCGCAGGCTCGCATTCTCGAAAAGGAGCATAAATTGGAACGCAAACTAACAATAAAGCAGGAAAAGTTTTGCCATGAATACATCACAACGGGCAACGCCAGCGAAGCATATCGTAGAGCGTACAATGCCGAACGTATGAAGCCAGAGACGGTGAACAGGAAAGCCAAGGTTGAAATCGACAAGGACAAGATCAGGGCAAGACTGGAAGCCCTGCAAGAATCAGCCCAGGAACGCACCATGGTTACTGTCGAAAAAATAACTGCGGAACTTGAGGCAGTGCGCATAGCGGCAATGGAGAATCGCAACCTCGCCGCCGCCGTTTCCGCGATCATGGGCAAGGCCAAGCTGCATGGCATGCTGATCGACAAAAAACAGGTAGCTGTTGGATACACGGTCGAGGATATCCGCAATCAACTGTTTGGCGATGTAATTGACGCCAGACCTGATTGAAGCGCACCCTATAGTTCATCGAGAAAGCTGAGGGAAGGTTCGGTAAGTTATGCCGTATATGAAGCTGGCACACTGGCTCCGACTCGTATAGGTGCTAACCGTATGAACCGTGATCTGAGTATAGCGGTTGAAAAAATCTCAAGAAGGCGAGGACGGTAGAGTGACGCAACCCGAAGCAAATAAGGAAGAAATCGAAAATCCATATTTGATATTGGATTTTTGGCATTTCGCTATCATCAGCACCCTAATGATCCTTTTTTTTCCGTGGTCTCTACTGTTTTGTGTATTTGTTTACGGGTTAGAGGAGACAAAATTACTATGTGCTGCCCTGATGCATGATGCATTCAAAACATTATTGGCGATTTTATCTGTGATTACCTCACTAGTGATTTTGATTCTCATAATACTTGCCGTATTCTGACTCTCTTAACGTCGATGTGTCCGCAAAAAATTCAAAAGGTGTCGAGAAGAACACCACCCCAAACCACGGTTGAATTATCACCTTGTTTGTCGCGCGACAAACGCCAGTTTGAGACGTTATGCAAAGGCGTGAAGCTGTAAACAACGACAAGAAGGAGATTCATCTATGCGTAAAATTATCCAAGCGGCAGCACTCATTATTGCCCTGCTCCCATCCGTTACATTGGCGCAGGACTTCGATGCAGGGCTGCAAGCGTACAAAGATGGAGATTATCAAACCGCCGTGAAAGAATGGCGACCACTTGCCGAGCAGGGGAACGCCTTCGCGCAGCTCAGCCTTGGCGTGAGTTACGACAGCGGCAAGGGCGTTCCGCAGGATTACGCCGAGGCCACCAAGTGGTACAGGCTGGCCGCCGAGCAGGGGGACGCCGAAGCGCAGTTCAGCCTTGGCGTGAGTTACTACAGCGGCAAGGGCGTTCCGCAGGATTACGCCGAGGCCACCAAGTGGTACAGGCTGGCCGCCGAGCAGGGGAACGCCTTCGCGCAGTTCAGCCTTGGCGTGAGTTACTACAGCGGCAAGGGCGTTCCGCAGGATTACGCCGAGGCCACCAAGTGGTACAGGCTGGCCGCCGAGCAGGGGAACGCCTTCGCGCAGCTCAGCCTTGGCGTGAGTTACTACAGCGGCAAGGGCGTTCCGCAGGATTACGCCGAGGCCACCAAGTGGTACAGGCTGGCCGCCGAGCAGGGGGACGCCTTCGCGCAGCTCAGCCTTGGCGTGAGTTACTACAGCGGCAAGGGCGTTCCGCAGGATTACGTGCTGGCGCATATGTGGGCCAATATTACAGCCGCAAACGGGAACAAGCACGCTCAAGAACTCAGAGAGCTTATTGCCGTCAAAATGGCCCCATCCGACATAACAAAAGCGCAACAGATGGCCCGTGAGTGTTTGGAAAGCGGTTACAATAACTGCGGGTATTGATGTTGAGAGTGGATTTTCAGTTTCCCCGGCTACCCTGCGGAGTCGCATCGCCCGAAACTTGTCTTTACCTGTTTCGAAACTTGCTGAGGACTAATTTTCCGGTTGCCAGCAGGACGCAACCAACCGCAAGAAACCCAGTCACAAACACAAGAATCGTCTTGGTTTGTGTAAACAGTGATGCGCTTTGTACCTGCCCTGCTGAAATGTCAGGATATTGCAGCAGAATCGTCGTGATCTGGATATTTTCGCCAAGATCAACGAGCCCCGTTATGACCGGGATGATGGCAAGCCAGCCAAGCAGGTCGTTTGCACGCAATCGGTAAATCAGGCCGACGAAAAAGGTCACATAGATCAGTGGAAACAGAGTGTCCAAAGTGGGACTGGCCATTGAATAGATGCGGCGGCCATCTTCGCCATATTGAGCCATCAGTTTATGAACAAGCGCAAAATCATATTCGGGTTGTGCATCAAGGCTCTCACCGCCGATCGGGAGGTTGGGAAAGATCACCAGAGCAAATAGAAAAGTTCCGACGAACGTCAAGATCAGAACTTTGGTTTTTGCGGCAAATTGAAAGTAACAAATCACGGGGCTAGACCTTTGTAAAAAAGAGCGGCAACCAAGACTGCCGTAAATAGTCTGGATTCCATATCTGTCCCTTCTTTCGCTGTTGCCAGAATTACGACACACAAATCACACCAGCGATATTTGCGCTTCACGGCCCTTGCATAGGCACGCAATCGGTTCATGCTGATATGCGTCCGCCTTCAATTTGCGCCCACATTCGTCGTGCTGGCGGTTAGCTTCAAGCCCAACGCCGACACCACTTTTAAGACGGTTCCGAACTCTGGGTTTCCTTTGGCACTAAGGGCGCGGTACAGGCTTTCACGTGACAGACCTGTATCACTTGCGAGTTGCCTCATACCTTTGGCGCGAGCAACAACGCCCAGTGCGTCCGTTATGAACGCATTATCACCAGTTTCAAGGGCGTCTGTCAGATACCCGGCAATTGCATCTTTATTATCAAGATAGTGAGCAGGGTCAAAGTCGGTTAGTTCAATGGCCATTGTTACACCTCTTTCGCTAAAGCCTTGGCGGCGGTTATATCACGGGATTGGGTTTTCTTGTTCCCGCCGCAAAGCAGGATTACCACCACACCATTACGCTGGACAAAATAAACTCGGTATCCTTTGCCTTCATGTATCCGCAATTCGCTGACACCATCGCCGACTGGCTTTGTGTCACCAAAATGACCGAACCCCAGTCGCCTGATGCGGGTTGCAATTTTCTGCTTTGCCCTGAAATCTTTAAGGCTATGCAGCCAAACAGTGAATTGCGGCGTCTGTTTTATGTCCATCACGACACATGTAGCCCATGGGCTACTGGATTGCAATCAGTTCTTTTCAATTATCCTTACCACCCAGTTTCAGCGCCACCCCATCACCCTGTGCGGTATCGCTATATTTGCCCCAACTATCGTTCTGGCTGAGATGCCGCTTGATCTGTATCATGGGAACAACGGGGCTGGCGGTATAGGCTGTGCATGATGGGGAAATAGGGCTGGCCGCTTAAATCTATAGGCGAATGACAACAGCATCGCGCACCAGCCATGCGTGGTTTTTGAATCACCACGTGGTAATAAATGTGGTAATAAAATATAATACAAATTATTTACCATTTAATCACAATATGTTGGATGATTTATTAGGCGGACTCTCTCTCCGCCATTGACTACAAACAAACTTTCATATGCCCGAGATGGCATAGCCTCAAAAGCCCAGCATTTGCGGGCTTTTTCGCTATTTACAATTGACTTGCTCTCTATAAAAACACCCCGTTTTTCTCTAATTTTTCTCCTATATATGCCCCTTTCCTGAAAAACACCGTACTTGGAAAAGCGAAGTACGGAGCTTTTAGTCATGTGGAATCAAGGGCTTGGCAATTGATCAGTTCGCACCGATCTATGCCTGTCATTGACTACTCATCTGGTGAGATATGAAACTTAGAACGATAGCAAACCCGGTTTTTGTGATCTTTGTAATCCTCAAATGGATCGCTGTCATATATGCCGAAGAACTTTTGAAAGACCTTCTTTAGCTCTTGTTTTTGTTTCTTCTGGTTACGATTGGCTTTTGGGTTGTCCCATGTGAACTGGCCTCGCTCATCTGCAAAGCCTTCCAGTAGATTCCATTGTTTATTAGGAGATGCCGTTCGGCCATCTGCCATGCCCATCTGGGTAAAATTATAAACTTGAGAAACCCTATTGTTACCAGTGTTGCAAGTAACACGAACTGTATGCCCATCTGTAAATTTAATCGTAATATTGGACCACTCTGCATCGGCTGGGGTTGGAAATAAGACACAGCTCACTTCTGGCATTGGGTCTTCCTGATCTTCATGGAAGGCAGAAAATTCTTCTAATGCTTTGGTGGTATCGATAAGCGTGTCTGTATTAGCCAAATCCTGCAGGCCAATCAAAGCAGAGCCTTTAGCTCGGATGGCATCAGCAAAATGGCTGATCCATCAAGACCAATCACATGGTTGATTATGCCTTCCAGATCTCCATCGTGAATGTTGATTCCAAAGAAAACCGGATAACGAATGGTGCCTCGGGGAATGTAGAGCCCAACTCTTATACAGCTTGAGGTGCCGTCAATGGTCTGTATATCCTTTAGAACTGAAATCTCATTCGTAGAGTCAGCGATTAAGCTAGCAATCTTTTTTAGGCTTAGGGTATGCAGCCGTCTGTCATTATTTGAAATATGTAAGTCTGGGCAGGAGGTGGTGTCATCATTACAAACTGCCAGCACTTTTCCATTAGGCATTTCACAAACACGTCTTCCACCGCAATGCCCATGATCGCAATGCAACTGTTCATCAAAAGCCGTTGTGCTATCGAACCAAGATTTAACTACCTCAGTATCACCAAAGTGCTTGATTAAAAATGCATGATTATGTTCATGCCGAGGCAGCTTCGCGAGCATATTCCACATATTGCGCTGCCTCCTGTTTTGAGGTTCTTGGTTCAACTAGCCCTTGGTCGGTGATCCAATCTTCTACAACCAAGAAGTCTTCGTCACGACTGAACGTGGCACGATTGCCAGCCCGGATATCAATCGGCCTTGCTTTTTTCAGCCCCTCAAACTTCACGCTGAACTTGGCAAAAGTTATGGCAGCACGCTTTGTCGAGTCTTGACCATTTTTTCGTATCAGTGTGTTGAGAAGATTGCCCGATTTTCTGATTTCAGTTTCACCGCCCCAATCATAATGAATCTCAACCAGCTTCACATCTTCAACGCCATCAGTGGTGGCAAAATTATGAGCGGCATTATCAACGTCCCGTAATTTTTCTAACGAAAACTTCTTTTGCTCAGAGAAGTACCCTTCGTTGCCAAAAATATGTTTTCCCACACAGCGTAAGAATTCCTCTATATGACCTTTTTTCTTACTAGATATTCTGACGCTGACATCATCGCTGTCGCAATTATAAATCAGAAGATCATGGCATTGAGGGTTGTAAAATACACTCCCTGTCTCACCATCTTTCATTTTAAATTCACGCTTTAATGGCTTGCCGTATTTTATAACGATGCTAACTCGGTGCCCTTGAGGGAACAAATAAACTCGGCAATTTCGCAATCGGTTATTACTGGCAAACCAGTCATCAAGCTCTGATTGTAGTGCGGTGATTGTTTCATCTGAAATCTTTGGAAAAGATCTTTTTTGAGCGTGTGAGCCCCAATAAAAACTAAAGCCTCGATAGTTTCGGACTAATGATCGCGCATATTCCGTATGGAAAAGATCAGGCTGATTTAAAAAGCAAAACAGGGCTAAATCTTCATGTGATCCGGGCGTATAGTGTAATTCAATACCTTGGTCTTTAGCTGCTGATATCAGCGAGTCCATAGCTTCTTGACTGGACATTTCTGTTATTAATTGTAGAGCTTCCATCAACTCATGGGTTTCATAAGAATCTTGAACGGTGTCGTTTGGACGGATAAGCGCTTTTGTAATATCTTCAAAATTCAAAGTGCCGTTTTCGAGATGAATCCCATGAGCTTCAAAGAATTTTGGAAATTTTTTAAATAGCTGAATAAGCAGCTCGGCATCCAGACCGCCTAAAACATCTACATTTGTGAATACCTTTGGATTATATCTCGACATCGCCAATCTCCTGTTTCGTCGTTACAGGGTTGGCCTCGGTGTCAACACCCGAGCAGACGTGTAAGACCTTCCCAATTATTTTAAGTTCATCCTGTTGTCCTATGATGATGGGTTTTAGTTTCTGATTTTCAGGGCGCAGCTCAATATGCTCCCCTTCAATGCTCAGCCGCTTTACAGTGGCCTCTTCGCCGACCATGGCCACAATAATATCGCTGTTTTCAGCAATTGGTTGTCTTCGCACGACAACGTAATCTCCCTCGAAAATATCAGCATCAATCATGCTGTCGCCTTGCACTTTGAGCGCAAAGCATTTTCCGCGCAGAACATTATTCGGCACCATGACCTGACCAATCTGATTTTCAATCGCAAGAATCGGTTGACCAGCAGCGACCACCCCCAAAACGGGAACGGCAGTCAGGTTGGTTTTATCCGGTGTTTGTGCGTGAAGGACTTCGATGGATCGCGCTTTTCGCGCCTGTCTGCGAATATAGCCTTTGTCTTCCAGCCGCTTGAGCCCTTCAAACACACTGGGTGCTTTCACCCCCAATTCCACAGCAAGCTCTTGTACCGTGGGCGACATCCCCATGGCACGTTTCAGGCGTTCAATGGCCTGTAATAGCGTATTCTGTGCGTTTGTCAGTTGCTCCATAGCATCCTTTCAATTTTGGCTAATGACCTAATATAAATTAGGCCTTTTATTATCCAACACTTAGGTTTAAAACCACCGACTTTCAGTCGGTAGAGTCGGACTTTAGTCCTTTTTTCTCAGTCATTGTATACTCCCAAGAGGTCGTCCCGGAGGGGTGAAACCTCTTGGGAGTATACAATGACTTACACAGCCTCTGGCCATGCCGTTTTTCACAATCGCTATCACCTCGTCTGGATTACGAAGTACAGATACCGGGTATTGACCAGGGAAATGCGCCTTCGTATCCGTGAGATTACCCGCCAGATATGCGCTCAGTTGGGTGTAACTATCGTCAAAGGCGTATTGTCTGATAATCATGTCCATATGTTTGTCGAAATACCTCCCAGGTTGTCTGTCAGTGATTTCCTGCAAAAAGTTAAGGGCTGTACATCCCGGAAGATCCAGCAAGAATTTCCAGAGCTACGCAAACGCTATTGGGGGCAGAGGTTTTGGGCGCGGGGCTATTTCTGTACAACAGCTGGAAACGTCACTGAGCAAACCATTCTGGATTATATCGAAAACCACACCCCCGAACCTACCGGCTTAAGACGGTAGTCGTTCAGTTTCACAAGCCTAATTTGATTCAATGCACAGCATTGACTGAACCGACAGTTTTCAAGTCATTTCAGTAAGTAACTCCTTGAACGACGCAATAATTCTCAAGGAGGAACGCCCATGTCTTCACTTCCCCCAAACCTAATAAATGAGCGAGATCGCCGCACCGAAGTGGCCCGTTTGCTGGCGCTTGGCATCCTGCGCCGAAAGATTCGCCTGAACCGACAGTTCGAGCCAACAAATCCCTCTAATTCATTGGACTTCAGGGTTTTTCCAAGCGTTCATGCCCATGACGAAGAACCAAAAAACCAAGGAGAAACAGATGGATAAAACACTTCTGGCGCGTGTGGCGGCACTCCCAAATATGCCGCTATCAGAACTAAAAGCATTATGGCGGGATGTGTATCAGGACGAACCACCCGGCGGCCATAAAAGCCACATTGTCCGCAGACTGGCTTATCGCCTGCAAGAGCTTGCTTATGGCGTTGATCCGCAGATTGAGAACCGGATCGAACAGCAGGCCAATGATTTATTCGGTTCGGGTAAGAGAGCCAAGCCGAAGCGCAAGACACAATATCAGCGGCCCATCCCCGGCAGCAAACTGGTTCGGGAATATAAGGGCATCGAATATCAGGTCACCATTTTAGAAGAAGGCTATGAATATGCAGGCTGCCTATACAAAAGCCTGTCTAAAGTCGCGCTGGCCATCACAGGCAGCAGCTGGTCTGGACCTGCCTTCTTCGGATTAAACAACAAGGCACAAGGAGGCAAACATTGAGCACAACCACACCGAAAAAACGCTGCGCGATTTATACGCGCAAATCCACCGAGGAAGGCTTGGACATGGAGTTCAACAGCCTTGATGCTCAGCGCGAGGCTTGTGAATCCTACATTGCTTCACAAAAACATGAAGGCTGGTTCCAGCTCCCTGATGAATATGATGATGGCGGCTTCACAGGCGGCAATATGGATCGTCCAGCCTTAAAGCGTCTGATGGACGATATCAAAAGCGGCTTGATTGATACGGTTGTCGTGTACAAGGTTGACCGCTTGTCACGCTCCTTGGCTGATTTTGCCAAGTTGATCGATCTGTTTGATGTGCACAAAGTTTCCTTTGTCTCTGTTACCCAGCAATTCAACACCACCACATCAATGGGCCGTCTAACGCTGAACATCCTACTCAGCTTTGCCCAGTTTGAGCGTGAGGTTATTGGCGAACGCATCCGCGATAAATTGGCCGCCTCTAAACGCAAAGGCATGTGGATGGGCGGTGTCACGCCCATGGGTTATGTGGTGAAAAACCGCGAGCTTGTGATTGAGCCTGATGAGGCTGAGGGCATTCGCAAAATATTTGATCTGTTTTTGATGACCAAGTCACCCACAGAGATGGCAAAGATGTTGCCGCGCATGGGGGTGTTAAGCAAGAAGCGCACAACTAAAAACGGACGCGTCATTGGTGGCAAGGCACTGGATAAAGGCGGTCTCTATAAGATTCTGCAAAACCCCATCTATATCGGCAAGATCAAACATAAAGACAAAATCTACGAAGGCCGCCACCCAGCCATCATCGACATGGATACGTGGAATAAAGTCCGCGCCATCATGAAAGAAAACACAATCAACCGAGGCGCAATCACACGCAAGAAAACCAAGGCCATTTTGATGGGACTTTTGAAATGCGGTGAGTGTGAATGCTCTCTGGTGCCAAGCCATACCCGTAAAAAAGGCGGCAGGCTTTATCGCTATTACACATGCGAGCACTATCGCAAAGGCATCAACCCGGATTGCAAAGTTCGTAATGTCAGTGCCAGTGAGATGGAAGCTTTGATCCTAGCACAGCTACAAGCCGTTTTTGCTTCACCTGAAATGATCGTTGAGACATGGCGCGAGGCATACAAAGAGGATGAAAGCGTGACTGAAACGGAAGTCCGGGACCCGCTTGGCAATATTGTACCGATCTGGAAGGAGCTTTTTCCGGCAGAGCAGCAACGTATTCTTGAGCTGATGATTGAGAAAGTCATCGTCAATTATGAATATGTCGATGTCCGTATCCGGGCAGATGGCATGCTCAGCCTTGCACGAGAATTGGACGAACAAGAAAAGCGCCTCCAAGGAATTTCAACCAAACAATTGGAGGAGCAAGCATGGATGCACGCATAAAAATGATGGAAGGCAATGTGATCTCGGTTCGGGTGCCGATAAAAATCAAACGCTACGGTGGCAAAAAACTGATTTTACTTCCCGAAGGTGCTCATATGACTGCACCGCAAGAAGCTTCAAAACCCGACGAGACGCTCGTTAAAGCCTTGGCCAAAGCCTATTACTGGCAAAACCTGATTGATACCGGGCGCTACAAATCCATCGATGACATGTCGCGCCAACGCAAAATCAATTCCTCTTATATGTCGCGGATACTGCGCCTCAATCAACTCGCTCCACAGATTAAAAAAGCCATCTTGGATGGTACGCAGCCGCGCCAGTTAAGCCTGCAGGATATGCAAACCCCATTTCCCGATATTTGGGATGAGCAATTAAAGCATTTTGGATTTGCCTAATCTCCCTTCGGTGAAATTTCACCGACCACCCTGAAATTTTTTTCAAAAAAATTTACCCCCACCAAAGCCCCGCATGTAGGGGCTTTTTTTGTTTTTGCAGCGCTTTGAATAGCCCGTCTCATCGGGCCTCCAGTGAGTTTTCGCCAGTCCCAGTTGACCCGCCCGCGTGGCGGCTAACCGCAACTGGAGACGAAAACCATGAGCAAAAACAACTATGAAGGAATCTATCCTTATGTCGTAAACCAAGTCCGTTATCACGCACGCAGCCTGATGCGGCACTCCGCCATTCATGGCGTAGAAGTTGAGGACCTCGAGCAAGAGCTGATGCTGGATTATTTATCCCGCAAGCAGGCTTATAACCCCGAAAAAGCAAAATGGTCGACCTTTGTTGACCGCATCCTAAACCACAAATGTGCCAGCCTCATTGAAGCAGCCCGCGCCCAAAAGCGTGGGTCCGGCATCAGTGATTTTTCACTTGATGCGTGGCTTGAGGATAAGGACGGCGAAGACAACGCCTTGCCTGATCCCGCAACCGAAGACCTGACCAGCCGCGACCTTCAAATTGACCTTGAACAAGCTATTCAGCAGATGCTGCCGCATCTGGCGTTGCTGCTGGTTGATCTGCGAACTCTCAGCATCAGTGAAATCTCACGCAAAACCAAAACCCCACGCTCAACCCTCTACGGGACGCTGTCCGAACTGCGCGGATCGCTGAAAGAGCGAGGCTTTGCGGAATATCTGCACTGAGTCGCCGACAGTTTTTGAGCCCTCTCGGTAAGTAACTCCTTGAAGGCAAGAAAACATGCCGGGTTCTCGCGGAAATACAAGACCTGAATCAGGGAATACCGCGACCGCTTTGCTCTTTGGGCGGCGTCAGAACCCGGCAGGTAGAGCCGACAAGACCAAAGAGCAATTTTTAACCGCTGATACCAAGGAGATCACGATGACGACAAAAACCTTACACGAAATTTTCGATGTGCCTGTCGGGCAACTCATCGAAATGGATGAAACCGAAATCCGCAATTTGCTGACAAAAGCCGAGCTTCTTTGCCGTTGGCTGCGTGGTGTTTTGCGCCTGAAAGCCAACAAAAAAGGAGGCAAATAATATGTTTAAAAGCAAACTCACTAAACTTTTAAAGGACGAATATCTCACTCGAGATTTGCCCAAAGAAATTACTGTTCCAGCATTAGGAGCAATACCAGAAACAAGCATTAAAAATCTAGAAGACGCAACGCTTGATGATCTGGCTTTTGCCGCTCAGGCATTAGATCTCGAAGTTGATGCAATCAATTCACGTTTATACGCCATTCGTCGCTTATATCGTGCAGCACGTTCCAAAGGCGCATTAGGCGCTGAAAATATTGTGGATGCACTCTCCCGCAAAGGAGGTGACCAATGAGCCTTCCTATCATCTCAGCTGATGAACGCTTGAAAGAAACCAAAGGCATCAAAGGATGCATCTTCGGTAAAAGCGGCATTGGCAAAACATCACTGCTGTGGACGCTTCCCGCTGAAAAGACGTTGTTCTTTGATCTTGAGGCTGGTGATCTGGCCATTGAAGGTTGGCAAGGCGACACCATTCGTCCGCGCACATGGCAGGACTGCCGTGATATTGCAGCCTTTATTGGCGGTCCAAACCCTGCCTTGCGTGATGAGCAGCCTTACAGCCAAGCCCATTATGATGCCGTCACCGCCAAATACGGCGATGCCAATAATCCAAATAATAGTGCGCTGGATAAATACGACACAATCTTTATCGACAGCATCACCGTTGCCGGACGCTTGTGTTTCAACTGGTGCAAAGGCCAGCCACAGGCATTTTCTGACAAAACAGGCAAACCTGATACCCGTGGTGCTTACGGCCTGCATGGTCAGGAAATGATCGCGTGGCTTACGCATCTGCAGCACACACGCGGCAAGAATATCTGGTTTGTCGGCATCTTGGACGAAAAGATCGACGATTTTAATCGCCGTTTCTTCCAGCCCCAAATTGAGGGCAGCAAAACCGCATTAGAGCTGCCGGGTATTGTCGATCAGGTCATCACCATGACCGAGATGACAAGCCCCGAAGGCAAGTCATTCCGCGCCTTTATCTGCCACACCATCAATGATGCCGGATACCCGGCCAAGGATCGCTCCGGTCGTCTTGAGCTGATGGAAGAACCCCATCTTGGTCGCCTTATGCAGAAGATTGCGGGCAAAGCCAAGCCTGCTGCTGAACGCCTCACGTTCTCGATTGAACAAGACGCGCCTGCCAGCAGCACCCCTGATTCCCAACAACAAAATAACGAAACACAAGGAGGCCAATAATGAGTTGGAACGATTTTAATAGTGCAGATGATCAAAGCGTATTTGATGTCATCCCCAAAGGAACGCTGGCTAAGGTCCGTATGACCATTAAGCCCGGCGGCCATGATGACGCGTCGCAAGGCTGGACGGCTGGCTGGGCCACGCGCAGCAATACCACAGGTGCCGTCTATTTGAACTGTGAATTTGTGGTGTTGGAAGGCAAATATGCCCGCCGCAAAATCTGGAGCCTGATTGGCCTTTACAGTGCCAAAGGACCGGACTGGGCCAATATTGGTCGCGCCTTTATCAAAGGGATTTTGAACTCCTCTCGCGGCGTGTCCAACAAGGATAATTCTCCAGCCGCCCAGAATGCCCGTCGTATCAACGGCCTTGGTGATCTGGATGGTGTCGAGTTTGCCGCCCGCATCGATATTGAGAAAGACCAGAACGGTGACGACAAGAACGTCATCAAACTGGCCATCACACCGGACAACAAGGAATACGCCTCTCTTATGGGCGCTGTATCCGGTGCAGCTTCCGCGCCGCAGCCCAATGGTGATCAGTCCGCATCTGCGAGTTCTGCCAGCAACCTGCCGTCATGGGCACAATGATAAGGGGGCGGCATGTTACTCAGACCAAGACAAAAGGAGCTCGTCTCCAAGACCGTTGATGCGCTTTATACCCACGGCAATACGCTTGCGGTCGCGCCAACAGGTGCAGGCAAGACGATCATGCTTTCAGCAGTGCTGGGACGCATGTTTGATCGCGATATTGAGCGTGCCTGCGTGCTTGCTCACCGTGATGAGCTGACCTTTCAAAATGAAGGCAAGTTCAAGCGCGTAAATCCATCGCTTTCCACCAGCATTTTTAATCGAATGAGAAAAGCTGGGATGGCCAAGTGGCCTTTGCCATGGTGCAAACCCTCTCGCGGGAGAGCAACCTGCAATCATTGCCGCCGCTTGATGCATTGGTCATTGATGAAGCCCATCACGCCCGGGCCGACAGCTATATGCGGGTGATTGAACACGCTCAAAACATCAACCCCAATTTGAAACTGCTGGGCATGACTGCCACACCTAACCGTGGTGATAAAAAAGGTCTGCGCCCAATCTTTTCCAACGTGTCAGACCAGATCACAGTTAAAGAGTTGATCGCTTCCGGCCACCTTGTGCCGCCGCGCACATTTGTCATGAATGTCGGTGTTCAGGAAGAGCTGAGCAAAGTCCGTAAAACCGCCCTTGATTACGATATGGGCGCGGTCGCCGACATCATGAACACACGCCCGATTAATGATGCGGTGGTTCAACACTGGAAGGAAAAAGCCGGAGATCGACAAACCGTCGTATTCTGCTCGACCGTTGAGCATGCGCGGGATGTCATGGCCAGCTTTATCAGCGCAGGCATCGCCACAGGCATGATCTGGGGTGATATGGGCGAAACAGATCGCGCTGATACTTTGGCAGCTTACGGCAAAGGCAATCTGCAAGTGATCGTCAATGTCGCGGTGCTGACCGAAGGCTGGGACCACCCGCCAACATCCTGCATCGTTTTACTGCGCCCAAACTCTTACAAATCCACCATGATCCAAATGATCGGTCGTGGTTTGAGGACAGTCGAC
This sequence comes from Kiloniella sp., assembly GCF_965205715.1. Taxonomy (GTDB): domain Bacteria; phylum Pseudomonadota; class Alphaproteobacteria; order Kiloniellales; family Kiloniellaceae; genus Kiloniella. The sequence continues at coordinate 518,461 of NZ_CBDBHW010000013.1, forward strand.
CCGGCTGAGTTTCCCGGCATCATCAAAAAAGACTGTGTTGTGCTCGACTTTGGCACATCGACACTGATGCATGGCTCGCTGGAACAGGAAGTCCAGCTGGATGACCAGTTTATTGAAGGCGATGCGCCATATAAAGACTGCCCGGAATGCGGCGCTGATGTGCCGCTCGCCAGTAAGGAATGCCAACTATGTGGCTATGTCTGGGAAGGACAGCCCGAGGCTGACACCACGCAGACCGCTGATTTCCACATGACGGAAATTGATATCCTCAAACGCTCCAGCTTTCTTTGGTGCGATTTGCGCGGTGATGATCAGTATTTTATTGCAACCGGCTTTGAAGCTTGGGGCGGTGTCTTTTACCGCGACGGCGAATGGTACGCCGTTGGTGGCCGCAAAAATCATGCGGTTAAGCTCTTGGCTGCGGGTGAGCGTATTGTATGCTTCGCTGCTGCCGATGACTGGATCAACCTGTTTGAAACCGAGAGCGCTGCTCACAAAACCAAGAACTGGCTGCACCAGCCTGCCACCGAAAAACAGCTACGTCATCTCCCCCCTGAATATCGCAATGATTACAGCCTGACCCGTTACAAGGCTTCCGCGCTGATGACCATGCGTTTCAACAATACGGCCATCCGTCAGGTCATTGAAAACGGGAGGATCGCCGCATGATTGATCCCACAGATTTTGAACGTGATTGCATGAATAAGGCTCTGCGCCCCCTTGGGGAATATGTCGCCGAGATTGGCGCTGACAAAGCCTTCCAAGATTTAACCCGTGAGCAAGTCCTGACACTGATCGAAGTCGTTGTGACGGCTTACATGGACGAGCTTTCCAAAGGCGAGTCCATAGAAGATTTTGGGGAGATTCCATTTTAGATGCTTGATTTTAACCATTCGTCCGGGTTGGCTTGGGCGGCGGACGACAACATAAAATGCCCCAGTTTTACCGAGCGTGTGTCTGAATTAATTGATCAGGCATTGAGCGCGGAACATAAAGCCCAGCCAGAACGCGATTATCTGGGGGCTTCCCGCCTTGGGGAAAACTGCAGCCTTAAATTACAATACGAATATACGAACATCCCTAAAGACAAAGGCTTTTCCGGCCAGACCTTACGGATATTTGCCGCAGGGCATGTGTTTGAATATCTGGCCATTCGCTGGCTTCGTCTTGCCGGGTTTGAGCTCTTCACTGAAAAGCCGAATGGCTATCAGTTTGGATTTTCGGTCGCCGATGGTCGCATCCGTGGTCATGTTGACGGCATCATTAACGGCGCACCCGAGGCGCTGTGTCTGACATTTCCAATGCTTTGGGAGTGCAAGTCGCTCAATGCCAAGTCATGGAAAGATACTGTTAAACGCGGTGTTTCCAAATCAAAACCTGTTTATGCCGCGCAGATGGCAACCTACCAAGCCTATATGGAAGGCAGTGTGCCGGGCATCAGCAAAAACCCGGCGCTATTCACAGCCATTAATAAAGATACGGCAGAGTTGTATTTTGAGCTTGTGCCTTTTGATGCCAGCCTTGCTCAAAAGGTCAGTGATCGTGCGGTTACCATCTTAAAAGCAGCCGAGGTTGGTGAGTTACTGCCGCGCCATACCGCTGATCCTGAACATTTTGAATGTCGTTTCTGTGCCTACCGCAACCGCTGTTGGGACCAACTCATTGGAGAGGTGCTTGCATGACGACAAGCTGGTCCGATTTCAACGATGCGCCAAGCCAATATCTGGAATTCAAAGACGCCACTGTTCCCACGGATGATATCCGTCAGCAACTGATTGGGCGGCTGGATCAAGTCTTGTCTTATTTGCTGCCTGCAGGCCGTATCAAGCGCGGCGTGTATGAGATCGGCGATATTCAAGGCAGTAAGGGTGATAGTCTCAAGATTGAGCTCAATAGCGGTAAGGCTGGTATGTGGCATGATTTTGCCACGGGTGAAGGTGGTGACATCTTTGATCTGTGGGCGGCTTGCCACAATCTGGATACCAAACATCAATTCCCGCAGGTGGTCAGCTCAGCCAGTGAATGGTTGGGATTGTCTTCGCCCGCGCCGATGCCTGCTTCTCATAGTAAGCCTGTCAAACATATCCCCGAGGATGAGCTTGGCCCACATACAGCCAAATGGGATTATCTGGATGGTGATGGCAAGTTGATTGCCTGCGTCTATCGCTATGACACAGTCGACGGGAAAGAATTCAGGCCATGGGATGTGCTGGCAAAAAAGCACCGCGCTCCCACACCAAGACCGCTTTTTAACCAGCCGGGTCTCAAGGAAAACCAGCATGTGGTGCTGGTCGAAGGTGAAAAAGCTGCCGAAGCTTTGATGGCCCATGGCATTACTGCCACAACCGCGATGAATGGGGCAAAAGCCCCGCCGGAAAAAACAGACTGGTCCCCCCTCAAAGGCAAGCACCTGCTGATCTGGCCGGATCATGATGAGGCTGGCCACGCATATGCCGAGGCCGTCAACACATATCTGGGCTCGCAAGGGATTACGTCCTCACTCACCATTTTAGATGTGCCAAGCGACAAGCCTGAGAAATGGGATGCAGCCGATGCTGTATCTGAGGGCTTGGACATACGTGCCTTTATTGCTGAGTGCATCAAAACCAAAAAAGCCGCTGTCACCGCTGTGCCTGCCTTCACGGTTGGGCATTTTCTGGATGACACATCGCCCATGCCAGAAGATTTAATCCTGCCGCGTGTGTTAACGCCGGGTGGGCTGATGGTCTTCGGCGGTGCGCCCAAAGTCGGCAAGAGTGATTTTCTGCTATCACTGCTGGCCCATATGGCGGCAGGCGTTCCCTTCCTTGGCATGAAGCCACCACGCCCTTTGCGGATATTTTATCTGCAGGCAGAGATTGGCTACCACTATTTACGCGAGCGCCTACAAAACATGGCGTTTGATAAAAACCTGCTGCCACTGGTCCGTAAAAATCTGGTTGTCACACCGCAATTCAAGATGCTGCTCAATGAGCATGGTGTGGCTGCCACCTGTGAGGCCATTCGTAGCCATTTTAGTGATCTGGGCGTTGATATTATCGTCGTTGATCCACTGCGTAACGTGTTTGACGGCGGCGAAGGTGATGCAGGTGAAAATGATAATGCCGCAATGCTGTTTTTCCTTCAGCAACGGCTTGATGCCTTGCGCGATGCCGTTAATCCCGATGCCGGGATCATCCTTGCCCACCACACGCGCAAAATCCAAAAGAAACAGCTGGAAGAAGATCCGTTTCAGGCACTCTCAGGTGCCAGCAGTTTGCGAGGCTATTATACCACCGGACTGATCATGTTCCAGCCGGATGAAAACCAATCCTATCGCCAGCTGATTTTTGAACTGCGAAACGGGCCACGCCTGCGCTCCAAAGTGATCGATAAGGTCGATGGTGCGTGGCAAGAGATGGAATACAGCTCGGATCGTCTGGTGGGTCGCGACTATGGCCAAAAGCTGGATGCGGAGCGCCGTCGCAAGCGTGATGTCATCCTTGAAATCATCTACGCAGAATCCCGCACTGGCCGTGTCTACACCATGAACCAGTTTTGTCAGGCGTTTGAAAACCGCGCCGGACTTGGCGGCAAAGACACCATTCGCGGGCGCTTGGATGTGCTTTCTACCAAAGGCTACGTCAAGTTTTTCAAGGATGCAGACAATTACGGTCTGAGCAGTCCCTCTCGTACCAAATACGGCTTTTTGTGTGTTGAAGACATGCATCTGGGTACTGGTGAAGAGATGGTCGATCCACACACAGGCGAAGTCTCAGCCAAGCTGCAAGCGGTTTATCCAACCCATTACAAATGCCGCCAGACAGCCGCTGTGTTGCCTGTCGAGAACCCTCGTGTGTGGATTTATGACGAGGAGGATCAGGCATGACAAACCAGCCCCAAAACACCTGCAAAAACCAATTTTCCCACCCGGGAAAAATGGTCTATCGCGCTCCCAAACTGGAGCAGTTTCGGCCCAATCTGAAACTGCAGCAAATCTGCCAAAACTGGAAAACGCCAGCCATATCAAAGGTTTCAGCGCAGTTTCGGGTCAGATTCCAGTTTTGTTCATCCAGTTTCGTTCCAAACTACCCAAACTGGACGGAAAGCCTTTTATTTCAAGGCTTAGCCAGTTTGGAAGTGTTTAGGAAAAAGACTCCCTCTCCCTACGGGAGAGAGTGCCCCTATGGGGCAACTCTCCCCGGTCGAGGGTTTTGTGCGTGCTTATTTCATCTTTCCCAACAACCAAACAGGAGGTCTCCATGGAAAAAACCAATCAACCCATTTTGCTCAGTCTCGATCTGGGCACAGCCACCGGATGGGCGCTCTCAAACAAACATGGACGCATCATGAGCGGCACAGCGCATTTTCGTCCCCGTCGCTTTGAAGGTGGCGGCATGCGTTATCTGCGCTTTGAACGCTGGCTGAATGAAACCCGCGATGTGTCGGGCGAGATTAACGCGGTCTATTTCGAAGAAGTCCGCAGGCACCTTGGTGTGGATGCTGCCCATGCTTATGGCGGTTTTCTGGCATCACTCACCGCATGGTGTGAAGAGCACAGCATCCCTTACGAAGGCGTTCCGGTCGGCACAATCAAGAAGTTCATCACTGGCAAAGGCAATGCGGGCAAGACCGCTGTTATCGAAGCAGTCAAAACCCTCGGCCATCTGCCCGAAGATGACAACGAAGCCGATGCACTGGCTCTCCTGCATTTTGCCCGCGAACAAATGATGGGAGGCAAGTCATGAGACATGCCAACCGACTTTTGGAAGAAGCAACACGGACGCTGGCAGAGCGTGGCGAAAGCTATGGATCACCTCAACCGCTATTCGAAAACGTAGCCAAACGCTGGACACTGACGTTGGGCGTGGGTGTGAGTGCTGAACAGGTCATCACTTGTTTGATTGATCTGAAACTGGCGCGACTGAACAGCAGCCCCGGGCATCAGGACAGCATTCTCGACGTTGCCGGGTATGCAGCAATTTTAAACGAAATCATCAACAACAACGGAGGTGCTTATGGAGCATAACTGGACAGAAAAGGACGTGGCAGGTCAATTTGAAGAATCCATTTCAACTTTGAAAAAGCTACCGCCTGTGCGGGCGCAAGGCTATTTTAATGCGTGGCCCGAGATTGTCCGCACCCCAGAAGAGATTGCGGCAGGTGAACCCATGCCGCTTCGCTTACGTGCAACGCCTGATGCGATCTCACGCATGGAGCAAACACTACGCTGGATCACATGGGTTGATGTTGAAGAGCGTCGCTTGATCTGGCATCGCGCCGCACGCAGACGCTGGAAAACAATTTGCTGGGAGCTGGGCTGTGATCGCAGCACAGCATGGCGCAAGTGGAATATTGCGCTGGCAAAAATTGCTGCTCGCTTGAACGCAGGACAGAAGTAAAGTGTTGCAACACTTTAGTATTCGACACTTGCAACATTTTTGGCTACTATAAGAACCATAATCGGCAGCAGTGTAAGCACAGGCAGCCGTCAAGAATTCAAGCGAGCCGCCATCAATCTGATTGCGGCTTTTTTGTTTCCTCACACCGCTCATTTACCGATGCTCCTCTCACATACCAAGCCACGGGTCCTTCCTGCGGCTGGAACGTATGCGGGCGGGCTGGGCGCAGTATTTCGCTAGCGTCAGGGCAGCAAAAGAGGTTCGCAGTTCGCACCCGGGTTCGCACGTCACTAACACAAATCATGTTTCGTTGACGATTGTTGCGGTGAATATCCGCAAATATTTTGAACTTTTTCATACGGCCAATGCCGTGCTCTACGCCAATGCGTAGTTTCGAATGCCATGTATTATATTTTTGCTCTTCTTTCGTAAGTGGTTTTTTCTTTGATGTTTTCAAAGGTACTTCCAGTGTTGTCCCCACATATCCTAAATTTCCAAGGGCAAGGACATCAGGTGGCCGCTCGACGCGGGTCCCGACCCTGTGGGCCAACGCATCCACCGTTGCCCGCTTGCTCTCTGGCTGCGACAGGCGCGCCAGCACCAGTTCGCGCAAAATGCGCTCGAGCACCCATGCGAGCCAGGCTTCGGGATTGACGTTGTTCATCTTGGCGGTTTCGATGAGGGTGTAGGCTATGGCTGTTCGATCATCGGGGAACCGCCATAGAACGCCTCCATTTGCCGCGCGTTTCAACCTCGGTCGGGACATCCCCAAGCGCAAGGGTAACTGCGGCCAGGTTTTGCCGCCGTTATTGTGAAGCGGGCTACTCATTCAAGTCAAAACTGGCTGCATCCAGCAGTTTGATGAATTTTTTCTTCCTCTCATGCCTGACACGGAGTGCGGCGAGGTGGTTTCTGAACTTTTGATCTTTTGGGGAACGTTTGAACGCGTCAAGCAGTAATGCCATTGCCTGAATGTATGCTGGAGAGTTGCACCGGAGAATTAGCTCCTCGATTTCCCGCCAGTTGGTTTTTTCCTGATGCGCAGACATCGCAGATTGACGTTTGGTCTTTGCCATGGGTTTTTTCGGCAGAGGCGAGGCAAGATTCTTGGACGTCCTCGATTTCTTTTTGTCTTTTCCAACCTGTTTTGGCGTTGCCATGTCCAGGTCACCAGCACTCCCTTCCGCCATGTCCAGACCGAACAGCGCGGCTATGTCGTCAGACTCAAGCACCTTACCGGCGTCAGGGGCTTTTTTCTCTATAGGCACTGCCGTATCAATATAGGTTATCAGGTCGGCCTCATCCACCGCACGCAAGTGGAACAGCAACTCCGGTTTTTCATCTAACCGAGAACCGATACCGTACAGCACCGCTGCAACGTGTTTGCACATATACGCGTAGTCGGGACAGCTGCACGAAAAATCAATCTCGGATGGTTTGGGAAACAGCCCCTTGTCCTGGCGGCAAAGACGCTCCATGACCCCCTTGCTGAAGCGTCCCTGCAACAGCTCCACCAGGGAATCAATGCCGCCCGCGCAATCTTTGCATATGGCTTTCCATTGTGTCTTTGGCATAGCCGCGATAGCGACTGAGACGTTGTAGATCGACGATCCGCTGACCATTGCCTGCACCTTCGTCTCAGAGATTTGCAGATCAATCACAGAACCGTTGCGCACATAGGTGCGCCCGCGCGGCAACCGGTTTTCGAAATCGTGATAGTTTTCCAGATTGTCGCACCACGATTTACCCCAGAAAGTGCTTGTAATCTTGCGCCCTTCTATTTCTATTGGCGCAACTATATGCCCTTTTTTGCGTAATTTTTTAACTTCGCGAGCCGCTTTTTTACGACGCTCTGCAACCGTCACATAGGGTGCCCATCCTCCGTAATAGGGTGACATTGTTTCAGTCCTTCAGTGCGGTGTTAAGATCAAGGGTGACGAGACGTAGCAATGCATCATCCTTCATCTCAGTCAGGTTAATTTCGCCGGATCCGGTCAACAGATCCTCGGACAGTCGCTTCTTTGCTTCAATCATACCGTCAATTTTTTCCTCGACCGTTCCCTGACAGACAAATTTGTGCACCAGCACGTTTTTTTTCTGCCCTATGCGGAAGGCCCGATCTGTGGCCTGGCTCTCTACGGCAGGATTCCACCAGCGATCAAAATGCACGACATGTGATGCCGCCGTCAAGTTCAAGCCTGACCCTCCCGCTTTCAGCGACAGGATGAAAAATGGAACGTTCTCGTCTTCCTGGAACATCCGCACCATATCTTTGCGTCTTTTTACCGCCGTTCCACCGTGCAGAACCAAGCCAGGGCGGCTAAAGACCCTTCCTAGTAATGTTTCCAAGGGGGACGTGGTTTCTTTGAATTGAGTGAATACCAGCATCTTCTCCTGACGTGCCGCAACGACCTCGGCGATTTCACGTAAGCGCGCGAACTTTCCGCTATCCTCCTCAGACCAGCTACCGTCTTTCAGCCACTGGGATGGATGGTTGCAGATTTGCTTCAGGCGCATCAGGGTAGCCAGCACGATGCCCTTGCGCTGTATCCCTTCGGTCGCGTCAAGCGCCTCTGCCAGATCCGCTACCGTTTGCTCATAAAGCGCTGCTTGCTTTCGGCTCAAGGCGCAGTGTGCCTTGATCTCGGTTTTGTCCGGCAGATCGGAGATGACTGACTTATCGGTTTTCATCCGGCGCAGGATGTAGGGGCGCACCAAATCACGCAATGGACCATAGGGATTATGGGGGCGATCCGTTAGTGTTCTGGCGTAATTGGTGAACTGCATGGACGTTCCGAGAAGCCCTGGATTAATGAAGTCAAAGATTGACCAAAGGTCGCCCAAGTGGTTCTCGACTGGGGTGCCGGTCAACGCAATTCGCGCGGTTGCCGCAATGGACTTGGCCGCCTTTGTTTGCTTGGTTTTCGGGTTTTTGATCGCCTGGGCTTCGTCAAGGACAAGCAGGCGCCAGTTCGTATCCACCAAAACCTCTGACCGCAGGAGCGTACCATAGCTGGTGATTGCCAGATCAAAACCAGTAAACTGATCCGGGGTCAATTGTTTCATCCGTTCTGCAGTCAGAGCCGAAGGGTGAACAATCAAAGCCTTTAAACCGGGGGCGAAGCGTTCGATTTCAAGCATCCAGTTGGCGAGCAACGAGGCCGGTGCCACCAACAGGCTTGGTTGTCTGTCCTTGTCTTTCTGCTTCAGAATTAAAAGCAGCGACAACACCTGGATCGTTTTTCCGAGCCCCATGTCATCGGCAAGGCAGGCCCCCAGGCCCAGCCCGCTCAACAGATGCAACCATTGCACCCCCGCCTTTTGATAGGGGCGAAGCGTTCCCTTGAGTGCCGGGCCGGGCGTAACGTCTTTGCCGTCGGGGCTACGCAACGCTTTTAGTGTCCTGGCGAGAAAAGGCCCTGCGCACACATGAGACCAGTCGGAAACGTCGCTACCTTCGCCATCTTCGGTGATTGTGGCCCCGGCAAGCATACGCATAGCCTCGGCAAAGGTGAGGCCGGTCTCCAGCGCCAGGGTTTCCACTTCCTTGAATTGCCGCAGTGCACGTTCCATACGTTCGCGGTCAACTTCCACCCATTGACCGCGCAGCATGACCAGTGATTCAGTCCCCGCGAGCAGGGCGACAATCTCATCTTCGCTGAGCGGCTCCCCCTCAAGCATCACCTCTGCCTGGAAATCAAGTAGCCCATCCAGCCCCACAGCGGATGGCGCGCCCGCGCCAACCGTTGCCGTAACCTTGGGCCGCAGGGGACGTTGGGCGCGCCAGGCGGATGGCATGCGTATGATTACGCCAGCACTTTCCAATTCGGGCACGCTGGCGAGAAATTGTGACGCCTCCGCCACCTCCCAACGCAGGGGATGAAATATTTCACCCGCATCAACCATCGCCTTCAGCCAGTCACAGGTTTCGGCGGCACGTTGCACCGGTACCAGGAGCGACAGCAGCTTGTCACGGTTAGCTGCCCCTGAATATTCGCTCAATGCCTGGCCGAGCGGGACATGTTGGGCCGTGGCTTGCGCCGATAAACCCGTGGTGTAGGTCGCCAGGAAAGCAAACGGCAGATCAGGATCGCGCCGGTTTTCTGCCAGATTAAAATGTACACGCCCGACGACGTTCCAGGCCGGGTTCAGACTCCTGAGAAATGTTTGTGTGTCCGTTTTGGCCGCAGACAGAGAAGTGGCAAAAGCCTTTCCCATTTCCTGCCAGAGTGCCTTTAAAATGTCATGGCTCAGGTACTCCGCACCCGGCATCATCGGTGCCGTCAGCACCATAGTGGCGAGTTCACTGTCGTTCGGCAGTGGCATAATGAAGGTCGGATCCGATGGGTGCTGACACAGCCCCGCCACATACCGTACCGCGAAATCACGCCACCAGCCTAGGAGGGGCGGCAAAGCCTGCCCCACCTCCTCCGCGCCCAGCCACATGAGGCCGCACCCTGAACCTTTGGTGAAGGTTTCGATCATCCGCTCTGCAACTTTGCCTTCCAGAACGGGAAAGTCCTCGGCGTATTCAGGGACAAGATGTCCGTGCGGAGTCAGGCGCAGGCCCAGACGGGGCGGGTCCTGTCGCAAAGATTTTCCCAGCCCCTGTTCTTCTGGTTTGAGCGATTTTGCGTGACCTGTGATCATGCTGGGCTTCTCTCCTTGCGCTCAGAATACGCAGATGATCCGTCCCATTGCTCCGACAGCGCCTCAGCCTGTTGCAGCACCGTCTGAATGGCCGCATCTTGTAGATCAGGCGGGTACCCGTGTCGGCGCAATATTCGTTTCACCAGAACCCGCATCCGCGCTCTTGCGCTCTCACGCCGCGACCAGTCGACGGTGCTGTTAGACTTCAACCCCTCAAGGAGTTCATGCGCGATGATCTTGAGCGAATCATTTCCCATCACATCAACCGCGCTCTCGTTTTGTGCCAGCGCATCGTAAAAAGCGATTTCATCAGCGGACAGGCCTTCTTCCTCACCCCGTCCCCTCGCTTCGCGAATATCGCGGGCAAGGTTGATCAACTCCTGCAAGACCTCGACCGTGCTGATGGCATTGGTGTGATAACGCGCCACCGCTTCGGCCAACCGGTCAGAGAACTGCTTACTCTCAACGACGTTCGATTTGCTTCGCGACGAAATTTCATCATTCAGCAGTTTCTTCAGGGCTTCCAGTGCCAGATTCTTTTTTTTCATCTGCAGTATCTCCGCCAAAAACTCATCCGACAGGATGGATATGTCGGGGGATCTCAGCCCCTCGGCGGATAGAATATCGACGATCTCGGTTGAAACCACTGATCTGTCGATAATTTGCTGAACTGCCAGCAATCTGTCTGCGGTCGAGCCCCCGGAAGCCTGAGAAGATTTTACCAGTGCGGCGCGAATGGTCTGGAAAAAGCCAACGTCAACTCGGATGTCTCGCGCCTCGTCGCTGGCGGCAGCAAGGGCAAAGGCTTTTGACAGCGCCAGAACGGCGTCCCGATACCGTCGGTGTGCTTTCTTCTTGGCCTCGTCGGTTGTTTCTTGTTCGGCGGCTTCGTGTTGTTTAGATAAAATCCAGTCCATTGCACCGGCCATTACGGTCAACCGCTCTTTCGGTGTCCCAGCCAAACCATCACTGTAATCAAACCCATGAAACATGTCTTGAATGATGCCAAATCGTTTGAGCATCTCGGCAACGGCTTCGGCTTCATTGATGCCGGCCTGCCTTTGGTCGTTCTCCGAATATTGGCCAACCGCGTTTTTCAGATTCTGGGCAATGCCGATATAGTCCACCACCAGCCCTGCGGGCTTGTCGCGAAACACTCGGTTCACACGGGCAATTGCCTGCATCAACCCGTGCCCCTGCATCGGCTTATCAACATACATCGTATGCATCGACGGCGCATCAAACCCAGTCAGCCACATATCCCTCACAATGACGATATTTAGCGGGTCGTCCGGATCCTTGATGCGCTTTGCCAACAGGTCGCGGCGGGCTTTATTGCCGACATGGGCCTGCCAGTCCGACGGGTCGGATGCGGAACCAGTCATAACTATTTTGACCGCGCCTTCCTTGTCAACGTCAGAATGCCATTTTGGGCGCAGGGCGACGATCGCGTTATACAGAGCCACACATATCCGGCGGCTCATGCAGACGATCATGGCTTTACCGTTCATGGCCTCCACACGGCATTCAAAATGCTGCACCAAGTCGTTAGCAACCAGCTTCAGGCGCTTTTCGGCCCCCACCAACGCCTCTACGGTGGACCATTTCCGCTTGAGTTTTTCCTGTTCGTCCAAAGCCTCGTCTTCGGTCAGGGCCTCTATTTCGGCGTCAATCCGGGGTTTTTCAGCCTCGGGCAGTTCTATCCGTGCAAGGCGGCTTTCGTAATAGATCGGCACTGTCGCGCCGTCTTCAACCGCTCGGGTGATGTCGTAAATGTCGATGTAGTCGCCAAACACAGCGGGAGTGTTCACATCGTCTTTCTCAATTGGCGTTCCAGTGAAGCCAATGAATGAGGTATTGGGCAGTGCATCTCGCAGGTATTTAGCAAATCCATAGGTGATATCGCCAGTTTTGCGGTTAACCTTGGGCTTTAGCCCATACTGGCTACGGTGGGCCTCGTCCGCTATGACAACAACATTGCGCCGCTCCGTCATCTTCGCATCCGAGAACTTCTGAATTGTGGTGAATATCACCCCTCCCGCAGTCCGGTTCAGCACGCTCTGCAAATCATCTCGGCTTTCGGCCTGCACCGGGGTCTGGCGGATCAGGTCGCGGCACATGGAAAAGGTTGCAAACAGCTGATCATCCAGATCATTGCGATCAGTCAAGACCACCAGCGTCGGGTTCTCCAACTCGGTCCTACGCATCAGTTGCCCGGCAAAGAAGGCCATCAGCAGGCTCTTGCCTGAGCCCTGCGTATGCCAAATCACCCCGGCCTTTCGGTCGCCAGTTGCAGAGGTTGCACGCAGCGTGCTTTCCACCGCCTTCAGTACCGCGTGAAACTGGTGATAGCCCGCAATGATCTTGATGATTCCGGTCCCGCTGTCGCCAAACACTGTGAAATCGCGTATCAACAGCAGGAAACGGCCTTTTTCAAACACGCCCTCGATCAGGGTCTGTATTTCCGGGCTGCCTTTGGGGGCAACGTCACGCCCATCCGTTGTGCGCCACGGCATGAAGCGTTCTTCATTGGCCGTCAGGCTGCCAACCCGCGCCAGCATGCCATCCGAGGTCACCAGCACCCCATTGGTGCGAAACAGCGCAGGGATCTGCACCTTGTAGGTCTGCAACTGGTTGTAGGCACTGGTCAGGGTCGCAGATTCGGTGCCGGGGTTCTTCAACTCGATCACCGCCAACGGCAAACCGTTCACAAAAACCACCACGTCTGGGCGCCGCTTATGGCCGTGCTCTATCACCGTCAGTTGATCGACAACCAGCCAGTCATTGGCATCCGGGTTGTCGCAATCCAACAGACGAACTTTGTCGCCGCGGATGGTGCCGTCCTCGGCGTAGAATTCCACATCCACGCCCTCGATCAGTGCACGATGCAGTCGGCGGTTTTCTTCGATCAGAGAGGCGCTTTCAGCTCCCATGATCCTCTTGGTCGCCTCCTCCCGCGCATCGGTAGGGATATGGGGATTGAGCCGTGCGACAGCCGATTCCAAGCGGCCAACCAGGATCACATCGCCATAGGATGCCCGTTCGGGGGCTGTGCCATCCGGGCCGATCACAGAATCGGGTATGTGCTCGTAACCAAGCTCTTGAAACTGTTCGAGCAATATTTGTTCAACGTCATCCTCGGATAAAAAACTGGCCATCAAAAACTACTCCTGTCGTCCCAAGACGAACTCTGCCCTTTCTCGGCGCAACATTTCATATGGGCTGATGCAATGAAGCGCCAATCCTATGCAGGCATTGGGAATTTTTATTTTCCTTGTTGAATTTGCAGGAACCTCGTGGGTGACAATTGTATTTTCATGCGCCAAGACATGAGAGACGAGCCAATAATCCGCTACTTGCAGGAATGTAGCGACAGCCGCTGGCTCATAGCCTTGACCGCTCGCCCAGGCACTCACAGTGCCAAGAGCGGGTAATACGACGTCATCCGCAGGTAAGAAAAATGCGGGCCCACGATCCTTGGCCCAAGAAGTAAGCTCGTCTTCTCCTGCTGCCAATTCATCGGCGACTTTTTCGATGCTTGCCACGGTTCCCCCACCGTTTTGAACAACCAGCCATTCCCAAAATGCTGGACAAAAATCGAAGCCGTAGTGCAGGTTTTTTGCCTGAATGAAGACGTTGGCATCGAGAAGATATCGGGTCACATCATCACCCCGACTTCCCGCCCGAGATTATTGAACGTCTCGGTTTTCTTCACGCCCAGCATACGGAATGCGTCGCGATACAGCGTCTGCCCTTCCAGTGTGCTGACAACCAGCGCTCTGGCAAACCGTTGACTTACACGCGAAAGGGTGGTCCGGTAGAAATCCCCGCCTCCGTTGGATCGTTGCTTGATTTCTCGCAGCCGCTCCACCTCAACTCGCCAAGCAGTATTGAACGCGGGGCGATCTAGGGCACCGGCATCCAGAAGACGACGCAGGATAACCAGCGTGCTTACCTTGAAGTGCCTTGCCAATCGACTGAGCGTCTGACCGAGAACTTCACCATCGCGGATTTCAGCCCGGACGGCGGCGAGCGGGGCAAGAAGTTCAGCCGCAACCTTGTTGCACCAGACCTCTTCGCGCCGGTATCCGGTCAGAGGGGCCGCGCTCGCGTTCGACAGGGCCGAAGCGCCCAGCCAGATATGCGCAAGTTCGTGGGCCAGGGTGAACATCTGTGCCGCTTTGGTGTCCGACCCGTTGATGAACACCAATGGTGCCCGATGGTCAACAAGGGCGAATCCTCGGAACTCTTCGATGTCCAATGGCCTGTTGTTGCTGCTGAAAACGACGCCGCTGATCATCACCAGAATACCAGCCTGATCGGCCTGACGAATGAACAGCCGCAAGGCATCGGTCCAGGTGCCACAATCGCGACGCTCCTCCACACTGAAGCCCAGCGCTGCGTGGATGCGCCCGGCCACATCTTCGGGAGGCATATCCAGCGTTGCGCTTCCGACGAAACCCAACTCCGGGTCTTGGTAAAGGCGAGCGAAATCGGCATACCAGCTCTGGCGTTCCTGGCAGGCATAGATCATTTCCAGAAGGTTCGGACTCGGTCGCGCCAATTGCCGCCCATCGACGGTGCGAAAATCCGGGATCGGCAAGGGTTCGTCCGGTGGTTCGGACAGAAACAGATAACCGATCGGCACATGCACCGCCTTGGCGAAATTCTCCAGCTGCTTCAGTGTCGGGTGCACTTCTCCTTCCAGCCATTCCGGAAACTTGGCAAACCGCGACTGCATATCGTCCGGAGCCATCCGGGCGCGTTCGACCGCCCAGTTCAGAATCTCCGGTCTGACCTCAACACGGGTCATGCGACTTCTTCCTCCTCAGGCTCTGCCTCGCGGCAGGCGTTTAGGGCCAGTTTGTAGGCTTCGCGATCGACGCCAAACTGCAACTGCGCCGGCGAAATAGCCAGCGGGATTTCTTCGTTGTTGGGACGCCTGACCGTGACCAGCAATCCGCCTTCTTCATCCGCTTCTGCCACAAGCGAGCTGTGCGCGTCTATCAGGGCGTTCCCTTCGGAAAACCTCTCGAACGGTTCCAGCGTCAAAACCGGGTAGGGTTCGCGTTCCAGATAGGCCTCAAAAAGAAAGGTGATGATCGCATCTGCGGCGAGAATGGCGGCGCGCCGGTGGTGAGTCGGCAGCTTGGCTACGAACCCGTCCTTGCCGTGCGATTCCGTTCCGCCCTCGTTGCGCAAGACACGCAGGGCGTCGGCCAGCTTGTTGTGCTCGCGGATCAGGTTCGCGAAAGCCCTGTCGCGTATTTCGCCAAGCTCCAGTGCACGTGTGGCCAGCCCCAGCAGCTCGCCCAGCGCAACATCGCTTCGAGTCGGCTTCAGCGGCGATGCCGGATCGTCCAATTCTTCGATAATCAGACGGCACGCACATTCCACCAGACCCTTGGCGGCATCGATACAGGCGTCACTGTCGCGGACAAGCTCGCTTTCCAGCGTTGCAAACGTCTGCTGCAACATCGGCGCGTGGGACCAATGGGTGCAAAAAGCGCGGATGCCCGGGGTCCAGTCAGCGCTCATCCCGCATCCCCCACCAGTTCTTCCGCCCCGCCCACGCGGATTTCGCCGGACATGAGCTTGGGCAAGAGGAGGTCGCGCAGAGCGGCGAGGGTTTGGGATTCTTGTTGGTTCGTAACGATTCTACTATTCAGTAGGGATGCTATGTCCTGAAAGCGATCAGCGACTGCTTTGGAGGGTTTAACACAAGGTTGCTTCTTGAGCGTGGTTTGCGTCAACAGTGGCTGGGTGGACCCACTATTTAGGGCCTTGAAATCCAGCATTTGAATGCTTTGGAAAAGTATCTCATTAAAACCATCATGCGGGAACAGGCATAGTGCATTGTCCGAGACCCAAACATTCCCTTCCACGCGATAGACAGTACCAAGTGTGCCAACACGGCCCGTAATGATTAACGGTTGATCAAAGAGAGTTTGATTGGTGAACCAACTAACACCGTTGCCACCCCAAACTGGAATAGAGTTCACTTGATCAGGAGAATTTACCTTAACAGGCGGACGTTTACCGCTCTTAATGTCACACAAACTCGAGATTTCAGTGACTTCCCATCTCTCCGGCATGCCATCCTCTCCCAGACTTGCCGGAAACAGCGGGGCGAGGGTGGCGGCTGTTAGGGGTTTATTGGTCGATATGCCAGACGCGGAACCGGTGCCCACTTCCGCTGACCTATCTTGGGCGGGAAAGGCTTGGCCCATGATGGCCACCGGATCGGTTGCGCCCGCCGTCTGGCGGCGGGTGGGGCCGAAATCGACGAACCAGTCCTTGAAGATCACCCGCGCCATGGCCTCAAGCGTCTCATTCATACGGCGGTTGAGGTCGATCTTGTCGTCGAGAGAGCCGAGGATAGAGGCGATGGCGCGCTGTTCGGGGAGTGGGGGTAGTTTGATATCTACAAGTTGAAACGTATCCCTTGTTATGGTGTCGAAGACAGCACCGTGCGCGATATTCTGTAAGTTCAGAACTATACCTTGCAGCAAATAAAAAACGTAATCATTCGTCGTGAATTTAGTATTGGCATTTATCCCGTAGCAGGATTGATTAAATGCCATTGGGTGCGCTATTTGTGCAAGAGCCCCCACGGTACCACGCGCGGAGATAATTATTTGCCCTGGCTTTAATATTTTTGTGCTACTGTTATTCAAACCATCTTCAGTTATCGTTTCTTCTACAGAACAAACATAACGTTTGTCGTCGTTGAAATCTTTTACTGAAAGCCATGGGATATCCCCGCCCCAGTAATCGGGACGGCTACGTTTTGGTGTACCACCACCGATCAACTCGATTACATCTGCAAGCCGGTGATTAGCCCACTCACCCATCACTTTTTTGTTCAACGAAAACACGACCCTATCCTCATCAATCAACGCCCGAAACGACGGCGCAATGGCGTTGAGGTCGAGGACATCCACCTTCCAGGGCAGGTCGCTCTCCCTGAAGTCCTCCGCGAGGTCAGCGACAAGCGCGCTAGGCAATATTCCGGGCCCCTCCAACGCCAGATCGAGGTCGGAATAGGGTTTTGCCAGCCACTTTGCCCGGCTGCCAAAGGCCCAGACCCGGACGCCTTTTGGCAGCCGTGCCCGCAGAATGTCACGAACCAGCGCCTCATGGTCGGGGCGAATATCGATAGGTTGACCACTCACGCTGCCCCCGTTCGTTTACGGAGTTGTTTTAGCAAGTAACGCGCCTCTTCCAGAAAAGTCGGAATTTGGGCGATAACCAGTAAGGCTTTTTCCTCGTTATAGGTATGGCTGGTATCAGTTCTTGACTGTCGATATCCCTTCCATTCTTCCCAGTCATTCAACAACAGCCCTTGTTCGTTACCCATGCGTATCAGATCCTGAAAGACCATGTCGTCGATATCGCCCGGAGTGGGTGCCGCCATTTCCAGATACCGTTTGAGGCTCTTGTGGGCGAGTTCATAAGTGAACTCAAACCGCTGGATGACCCCATCCCGGATCAAGGCATTGTCCGGGTGTTCTCCCAGAGTATCCAGACCCTCAGTGAAACGATCAATAGCATTGGCAAAAGACGTGATATCCAACTTGACCGCCATATTACATTCCGACCTTTGCGATCTGCGCGCGGATTGTATCCGTCAGCTGATCCGATTCCGCAAACTGCATCTCCAGTGTTGCCTGCAACGCAGCAAAGCGCTCCGCAAACGGCGTATCGTCCTTGGCCGAGGCCTCCACGCCCACGTAGCGCCCCGGTGTCAGCACATGGTCATGCGCGGAGACTTCTTCATGTGATGCGGATTTGCAGAAACCCGGTATATCTTCATAATCCATTCCTTCGCGCCAGCGATGATAAGTATCGGCAATTTTTGCAATGTCCTCGCCAGAGAACTCCCGGCGCGTGCGATCCACCATATGGCCAAACTTGCGGGCGTCGATGAACAGTATCTTACCGCGACGGTCGCGCAATCGCTTATCCCGCGCGATGCCGTTTGATTTGTCTTTGGCCAGAAACCACAGACAAACAGGTATTTGGGTTGAATAGAACAGCTGCCCCGGCAGGGCGATCATGCAGTCAATCACATCACCTTCAATCATCGCGCGGCGGATGCCGCCTTCCCCTGATTGCTGGGAGGACATAGAGCCGTTAGCCAGCACCACCCCCGCTGTGCCGGTTGGGGCAAGGTGGTGCAGAATATGCTGGAGCCAGCCAAAGTTGGCATTCCCTTTGGGAGGCACCCCATATTTCCAGCGCACATCCTCGCGCAGGCGATCCCCGCCCCAGTCCGAGATATTGAAGGGTGGGTTGGCAAGGATATAGTCGGCGCGCAGGTCCGGAAGTTCATCTTTGTGGAACGAGCCTTCGGAGTTCCACTTGATCTCGGCGTCAATACCCCGCACAGCCAAATTCATCCGACACAAACGCCATGTGGTGTGGTTGCTTTCCTGCCCATAGATGGCAATGTCGCCAATGCGGCCCTCGTGGCTTTCGACAAAGCGTTCGGATTGCACGAACATGCCGCCGGAGCCGCAGCACGGGTCATAGACCCGGCCCTTATAGGGTTGCAGCATCTCTACCATGGTTTTAACCACGGAACGGGGCGTGTAGAACTCGCCGCCGCGCTTGCCTTCGGAGCCTGCGAACTGACCGAGGAAGTATTCATAGACCCGACCCAGAACATCGCGTGCCTCGCCGTTGTCAGCTTTGAGGCCAATATTGGCGATCAGGTCGATCAGTTCGCCCAGCATGATGGCGCTGAGCGATGGCCGAGCGTATTCCTTGGGCAGAACGCCCTTGAGCGAAGGGTTGACCTTTTCGATGGCCAGCATCGCGTCGTCGATGATCTTGCCGATCTTGGGTTGCTTGGCGCTTGCCTGCAGGTGCGACCAGCGGGCCTCCTTCGGCACCCAGAAGATGTTGTCGCCCAGGTAGACATCCGCGTCTTCGGCTTCCTCCGGGTATTCGGAGGCCAACAGTTCGGCGTGCCTGTGCTCAAAGCTGTCCGAGATGTGTTTAAGAAAGATCAGGCCAAGGGCGACGTGCTTATAGTCTGACGGTTCCATATTGCCGCGCAGCTTGTCGGCAGCCTTGAACAGTTCATCCTCAAAACCCAGAGGTGCACCGTTGTTTTTCTGTTTGGCCATCAGCCATCACTCTCCATTTGCGACGGAGAGATATTATCCCCTGTCAGTTTTTCAAATTCCTCAACCGCCAAAACAACCACCACAGGGCGACCGTGCTTTTCAACAACAACCGGCTCTGCACGAGCAAGGTCAATCAATCGGCCGAACCGGAGCTTGGCCTCGCGGGCCGGAATTACCTTCATGGGAAGTCTCCCCCTATGCTGGAGAAATAATGGTCATAATAACCCCATTCGTCAATCGGAAATTATCATCGTGAAATTATCATCGGAAATTGACACACCCTTCGCAGATTGAGCCCTGGAAAATGCCGTGTGGGCTTGAACCGTCCTATTGTCTGGCTTCATGTGTAGCGGACCTCAGGTTGTTTGGGTCAGGCCCCGGCTTTTGATCAAATGAGCTCAAGCTCTTATCTCTCGCTTGCCGGGATAGATAACCTCAGTGATGCGCAGCGCGCCGAGGCTGAAGCGGTGCTTTTGGGGCGGGGTGAAGCGATTTCCTCGCTTGCTGCGGTCGAACTTACGGTTGGCGATGACAGGCGCAATCCGCATTGCAGCACACCGGGTGCCGTATCACGGGGCAAGGCACGTGGCCTGCGCCGCTATCTTAACGCACCAGATGCCGCAAAGTTCTCCGGTATACGTATACGGGGGATAGGTAACCGGTACGGGTCGGCCCCTCCGTATCCCGTGTATCGTATATGATACCTATACGTAACGATACGCAGGGGCCGCCGGGCGGTGGTTTCCCCTCAGAACTTCATATCGAAATGAGCCTTGATCCCCCAGGCCTCATAGCCGCTTTGACCGATGCCGTCATAAGTGCTGGAGAGCGACAGGCCGGTGCCATCGGGACCGGTCATGCTGATCCCGGGGGCGATCCGCGCGCGCCAGCCATCCTCCAGCCCGCTGTCCGCGCCCAGGAAGCCGCCGCCCCCGCTGGTGTTGGCATGGCTGTAGATCGCATCGAACGTCAGCGTGGGTTCGTAACGCCAGCCATCGCTCCCGAGGAACTGCGTCGAGATCGTCGGGCCAAACTTGAGTTGCCCTTGCGAGACCGTCTGGCTCGGAATGATGTCGCCCAGCGTGTTGGTATAGGCGTTCTGCTTGTCGGCCAGCCAGGACAGGCCAGCATTGGGCCGGATGGTCCATCGGTCTTGGGTGAACTCCCCGGTGAGGCTGATGTCGGCCAACCAGCGGGTCGAGCTGAAGCTGTCGGTATAGGTGCCCACCGGCGTGACGTCATTGTCGGATTTACCCCCGGCCACACGGGCGTCGAGATAGAGGTTCTCTTGCAGCCTTGCGGTCACATAAGGGCCAACCATCCAGCCTGTGCCTTCGGTTCTGGAGTTGTCGCTGTCGTTGCTGTCGGTCAGGCGGTCATATTGCAGCATCCCGCCCACCAGCAGGTCGGGGGACATGAGATAGTCTGCCCCCAGATGGGCGATGGCAAAGTCACCGCCGGAACCGGCACTGCCGTTGAACTTGTTAAAGCTGCCCTCAAACCAGACGTCAAAGCGGCGGCTCTCATGGGTGGCCGTCCCGCCTTGCATCACTTGTATCTGATTGGCAGCGCGGGTGACCTGATCCAGATTTGTGGCGAAATTGTAATTCCCCGAACCAAGGCTGCGCAGGTTGAACTCAAACGGCATGAGCTTTCCGATCTCGCCGGTGGCAAAGCTCAACTGTTCTGATCCAGTGCCGCGCTGTAACCGGTTGATCCTGCGCGATACATCTGGCTGGTTGGCCAGAATGAGCCGGGTGCGCGTCTCCAAAAACCGGTTGATGGTCTCAACCGTCTTTTTAACCGAGGCATTCGTACTCACCGAGATGGCTACGGTATCGGTGTTTTCCGCGCCTGCCGCATCTCTCACGGTCAGGGCGAACTCAAACTCGCCGTCATCCGCCGTCTGTCGGGTTGGGGCAGTGAAGGTGGCAGTGATGGTGTTCGCCCCGGTCAAGATGACGGTGGTTCCGCTGGTCTGCGTCCATGCGTAGCTCCGCCCGTCACCGGCAAGACCGGAACTGCCGTTGCCGTCAAGGGTGACTTCCGCGCCCTCGTTTACCTCCTGATCGTCCCCGGCATCGGCGGTCGGCGGCAGATTCGTCACCGAGATGCTCACCGTGGCGGTGGAAGCCTCGCCTGCCGCATCGGTCACGGTCAGAGTGAACGCCAGTTCTCCGTCATCCGCCGTCTGTCGGATTGGTGCCGTGAAGGTCGGGGAGATTGCAGACGTGTCATTCAAGGTGACAGTGGTTCCGCCGGTCTGCGTCCATGCGTAGGTCCGCCCGTCACCGGCAAGACCGGAACTGCCGCTGCCGTCAAGGGTGACTTCCGCGCCCTCGTTTACCTCCTGATCGTCCCCGGCATCGGCGGTCGGCGGCAGATTCGTCACCGAGATGCTCACCGTGGCGGTGGAGGTTTCATTTTCTGAATCGGTTACGGTCAGGGTGAACGCCAGTTCTCCGTCATCCGCCGTCTTGCGCACTGGCGCAGTGAAGGTCGGGGAGATTGCAGATGTGTCACTCAGGGTGACAGTGGTTCCGCTGGTCTGTGCCCACAAATAGGTGAGTGTGTCGCCCGTGCCGGTGTTCGGGTCGATGTCCGGGTCTGTGGTGCCGCTGCCGTCAAGGGTGACGAGGGTGCCCTCGTCCACGGTTTGATTTGAACCGGCACTGGCCACGGGTGGGCTGTTGGCCGCGCTCACCGCCGCCGTGGGGGCACTGGTCCGGCTTTCCTGCGCGCTGCCGCCATCGGTGAAACTGGCCGTCACGGTGATCACCTTGCCGATCTCGGCCGCCGTCAGGGTGTAGGTGGCAGAGGTTGCGCCGGTAATATCCGCGCCATCCGCCTTCCATTGGTAGCTGAAGTTGGCGGGCCCACCTTCGCTGGGGATGTCGAGCCCATTGGCATCCATAATTCCAGAGGGGTCCGCCGTCAGTTCCTGATCCTCGATCAGGTCACCGGAGATGGTCGGAGCACCGGTCGCCGGGGTGTTGGTCACGGTGATACTAAAGCTCAGTGAATCCGTGTCTCCGTCTCCATTCGTCGCGGTGTAGGTCAGGTTAAACGCCTTGGTTCTCGCGGCTCCTGTCGGCGTACCAGACAATATGCGGCTGGCAGGGTTAAAGGTCAGCCCAGGGGGCACGGAACTGAGTGTATAGGTATTTGTACTCGGCGCTGACGCGGGCCCCGCCAGTGCCTCGGGCAAAGTCAGACCAGTAATTGCATTGCCCGCGCTGTAGGTCTGATCATCAATGGTTGTCCGAAACAGCGGTCTGACAAAGATGCGGACCTCATCAGTGTCCTCGTCGGTGGCCGGGTGCGCTGCGTCACGAACGCGCAAGCTGAACGTCAACGAGGCCGGACCAGATGCCGGTATCAGGTCTGGAATGGTGAACGTTGGCTTTGCTGCTGTCGTATTGCTTAAAGTCACCGTGGGGCCGGCAGTCTGCGTCCAGAGGTATTTCAGGTTCGAATTATCGCCGTCAGGATCGTTACTGCCAGTGCCATCAAGCGTGACTGTGGCGCCCTTGTCGACCCTCTGATTATCCCCGGCGTCAGCGGTGGGCGACTGATTGTGGTTGCGAATAGTTACCGACGCGGAGTTGATAGCCGGTCCGGCAGAAGTGCTCCCAGAGACCTCAAGTCTAACGCCAAACGTAGTCCCATCTAGCACTGAGGGGCTCGCAGTGATGGTAAAAGTTGACCCGTCCCTAGCGGAAAAGGTAACCCCTGCCGGGGTACCCGCAGCGTTGGGAGGCTGCCACCTGTATGCGAAGGGGCTAGCAATGCCGGAAATTGAAGCAGCGGTGAGCGTCAGGGACTCTCCCGCATCAAATGTACGGACATTTGCGGAACCGCTTCCGCCCGGAGTAATCGTAACACTCTGCGCACTGGCTGCTGTTCCCGAGATCATCAGGGCGAGGAGCGCCACCGCGCAGAACCGCGCGGTGGCGCTGAAGGCCGCGCCCAGAAAATGGAATATCGCCGGATAAGATTTTGAGATGATCATGAGCGTCCCTTGCTCCGCGGTTTTGACTTTTCCGGAACCTATCAAATTCAACCGTTTGTTCAAGGTTGGATTGGCTCTTCTCCGCTTTGTTGAGTAGAAAAAGATGCCGACCGCCAAGTAACCTGTTGATATGTATGGTTTCTGATAACTTTACATAGAGCAGGTATATGACAATCAACATCTCGCAGCATATTTTAGGCCTCAAAGGGCAACGTGTCAATGAAATTAAGGGGCTGTCCCAGTTAACTAGGTTAAATACTCTCTAACCCATTGTCTTAACTCCAATAACTGGGTTGGCGGGTTACTGTTGTTAAAACGCCATTCACATTCCTTTAAAAATAGCCCAAAATTCTCCTTTGGAACACCGTTAAATTTCCTCATATGCCGTTTCGCTCTCCTCTCAGGTATGCAAGCATACCCTGCCGGGCAAGGGGTTCCAAAAGTTTTCGATGCCATTGATGTGATTTGCTTTGTCTGCGAAGAGTTTAGAATGGTTGATACGGAAGTGCTTAAAGTCCGAAACATCCAGTACATTATAACCTCTCCAGCAATCAGAATAGACGATACTATCGGGTATAACTTTACGCTCAATGATAGGAAATAAAGTCGCAGATGAAGCATCAGGGATGATCTTCGTGTAAACCTTACCACCACGCTTTAACAAGCCAAACACTGGAATTTTGCCAGCAGCACCTCGACCTCTGTGCCCTTTACGCCGGCCGCCAAAATAACTTTCATCGACTTCAATCTCACCACCAAACGCCTCATGACATTCTTGCTCTAGTTTGTGTGCAATAATTTCTCGAAGGCGAAGATAATAATAGGCGGCTGTTTTGCGGTTTACTCCAGCTAAAGACCCTGCACATCGGGCTGTTGTTCCTGCAACAAAATGCTCTATCAAGCGGTCTTGTTTATAATGACTCAGGCGACTCTTTCTCATATGTCCCATTGTAACACCTTTTAGGCATTAACTGGGACAGCCCCGAAATTAAACTGGATGACGGCGGTGTTAAGATTGTCATTCACTGCAGCCGAGACGCGCGTAGGAGGGCTATAGACCCTGCTACAGGCCAGAAGGGAAGCATCAACCAGCATGTCCGCCGACAAGTAAACGACATCCCCCTTTTTGGGTATCCTTGTGTGGTCGAGATTGAGCTGGCGCAGGTTTATATTAACAAGGGCGAACGCCGCATTGAGGGGTGTGATTTTGTTGATAAAGGGTGCCGTTTCACTCACCGATTTTGCCGACTGATCAGTGGATTGTGTCGGCATATGTCTATTCAAGCGGTTTCCAGACATTTGGATATACGATGGGAAACGGTCAAGAATATCGACAGGGCATACCTTATTGAAACTCTCCCTACGCTTGATCCTGCAGAGCTAACTGGCTTGGAATATATTGGTGTAGATGAAGTTGCCCGGGCGAAAGGTCATGACTACATGACGGTGGTCTACGATATGGTTGGCGGTCATCTGATCTGGGTTGAAGCAGGCCGAACTGCCGAGGTTTTTTCAAGGTTTTTGAAACAACTGCAACCAGATACAGCCTGCAAAATAAAGGCCGTAGCGATGGATATGGGGCCTGCCTACCAAAAGGCTGTCAGAGAGTCCTTGCCGTTGGCCGACATAGTATTTGACCGTTTCCACGTCATGAAAAACTACAGCAAAGCTATCCATAATCAGCGTCGACTTGAGTTCAGAAAGGCCGATCCAAGTGGTAAAGAGTTGATGAAAGGGACGCATTATCTGTTGCTCAAAAATGCGGATAAGTTGAGTGAAAAACAAAGTGACAAGCTGCAAAGGTTGCTGGAGAGCAATAGCAACCTGAATGCACTTTACGTCTTGAAAGAACAGCTTCAGCTGCTGTGGAGTGCCGCTTCATTTGAGGCGATGGCGGAGCAACTGGAACGTTGGTGCCTGATAGCAGATCAGTCACAGATGCTCTATCTAAAAAAGTTCGCGAAATCCCTACGGAAACATTGTGTGGGCATCTGCAACTACGCCAAACACAAGCTCACAAGCGCCAGGATAGAGGCTGGTAATGTCAGTATAGGAATGATCCGTAAGCGAGCCAGAGGCATCAAGGATACCGAATACTTCAAACTCAAAATTAGACAATCATCCATTCCAGATAATCAATCTATGCTCTATTTGAAATCCTAAATCTACTCAACAAAGCGGAGAAGAGCCGAAAAAGCTCAGGGTCCATGATTGTGCTTTCATTTACATAGCTTTGGAAATGAACTGCGCAATTAACCCCATCCGACATTATTACAGCATATTGAGCAGGAGATTCATAGCAATCCTGCTGCCCTATACGGCCTCGAAGAAACGGTTCTACACTGTGCTGATTGCCTGATAATGTTGCGCAAGGATAGCCACCCCAACTGCCTGCAGTAGTGATATGACAGTGCCCAGCAAGTATCTGGATGATGTCAGCACCGCTTTCATGAAGAACCTTTAGCAACTTTTCTGGGGCTTCCAATCGATACGTATCCACTGGCATCTGTAACGCACAAGGGTTGTGGTGTAGTAACAGGATAACTTTAAGTCCTTGTGCTTTTGCTTCAGCTAGACGTTTCGCCGCCCACGAAAGACGCCACTCACATAAGTCACCACGTAATAGACCAGGCTCCGAGCTATCCAACATAAGACCGTAGTTTGGCAGGTTAGCGGCTTCAAAGGCTTGTCGGACAATCTTACGAATGGGTTCTGTACTTTTCCAATGATTGCGGTGAAAGCCTGTTGCTGTGAAGCCTTGCCTAATACTCGCTTGAATAGCCGTTGCAGGGAAGAGGGGATCATCTGGGCCGTAGAGAGCTGTTTGATCAAGATAGGTAAGCCATTCAGCAAGGGCCTTCTCGGCCTCTGCAAAATCTTTTGCAAAGAAAGTATCAATGGATTTCCCAAACTTGGTGGCGACCTCTCTTGGATTTTGGGTTACAGATTTTTCACGCATATCAACGTGTTTGATTTTTAGCGATGCCAGAGCCGCCACGCGGATGCCTGTCAGGCATAAAAGCGCAAAGACTGCCTTGTCCCTTTTTTTGTGCGCTGTGGTGCTTGGCATCAATCCCAGCGCATGTTTGGCTTGGGGAATGCTTGGCGCTGGGCGTGGGGGTGCGGCGCGGGCTTCGGCCTCATCACGACGGGACAAGTTGAAATAATCAGCATCCGCCGCTTTTATTTTGCTTCGAAAGCCGTCTTGTTGGGTCAACCACAAGATAAATTCGCGAAGGGTAGATAGTATGGCGCGCATCGAAGATTTGGCGAGCGGTTTACCCTTGGTTGATTTGCTGACTTCTAAATGGGAACGAAACCCCATTGCCTGTTCTATATGAAAGCTTTTGAAATCCTTACGCCCGTTCCAAATGTCAAAACGTTCCAATGCTGATATTTCACGATCTAAGGATTTCTCGGAAAGTCGCTTTGCGTATTTTCGATACTCTAGAAAGCGCCGTTTTAGGCGTTCATTTTTCTCGTTCGGGCGCTTGCTCATTTTGATCTCCTATCGGGCAAGTTATTGGGGGATTATTGCGACTGTTTGGGTTGGTGCGATAAGCGGAAAAACACGGGGGCCTATGTCCGCCATTATATGTTGCATCATCCCTCGTGATTGTCAGATCGAGTGTTCGACGAAGTTCGAGCAAGCGGCTTAGTGAAATAGGCTTACAAACGACTGTTTCACATGCCTTGCACAGTGCCGTCAGTGTCGCACGATTATTTGTGATTTTACAATCGGCCATCGATTCGGCAGCTTTGCGACTTGCGCGACACCGCAGGCAATAAAACTCACTCAGACCGATTTGAACTTTGCGGCCTTTTCGCTGATCTTGGATATAGCTACGCAGATCGTCGCCGCGAATAAGCGCTGGGCGTTCCCTATCCAAAAGCATCAACCCATCGCGCGTCCAGTTGCGGATTGTTCGAGTAGAGACGCCGACCAATTCCGCCGCCTCTGTGGGTGTGTAGCATCGATAGGATTTGATGCCGTTTATGCGGGCTTGTTTAGGCATAGAAAACCCTCACGCGGTTGGGTCTTGTTCATTTTGCTGTAGCCAGTCTTTGAGCGCATCTATTGTGATTAAGCGGCGTGTGCCGATTTTTATGCTCTTCAATTTGCCCGATGATAGGGCGGCATAAAGAGTGGTGCGCCCAATACCTGCCAAGCGGGCCGCTTCATCTGGTGATACGGCTATTGGTGGATTTGATTTGTTTTGTTGAATTGTGTTTATCATTGTTCACGCTCCTATGATGATTGTCACGCGGTTGGGTCTTGTTCATTTTGCTGTAGCCAGTCTTTGAGCGCATCTATTGTGATTAAGCGGCGTGTGCCGATTTTTATGCTCTTCAATTTGCCCGACAACAAGACCGCAGCCGACCGTGCGCCAATGCCCTTAATGCTGGTCAGCCCCTCAAACCCCACCAGCTTTTCACCAGCAGTTTCAATTGCACGGTCAAGACCCGCAAGGGTGGCGGTCAGACTTAAAGCCTGATCTCGTAATGCGCCCAACTCAATTTGCTCCAAAGGCGTAAACTGGCTCAGATCAAGGGCAAGAAGTCGTTAGACCCATATTCCGCCAAAGCACCAAAGATCGAGAAGACAGCCGCCCTTCGACCGTGGTGGTGTCCATGTTGCTTTGCGTCAACGATCGGAAGCCTACGCCTCGTTCTTCAAGATCCGCGACAATCTGAAGGAGATGCGAAAGAGAGCGACCAAGGCGGTCCAGCTTCCAGACCAGCAGCACATCCTCGGATTTTACATAGTCAAGAGCCGCCTTGAGTGCTGGTCGGTCACCTCGCGACCCGGACACACGGTCTTCAAACAAATGTGGCCCAGTACCAGCGAAGGTGCATTTGTGGCAGGATTTGGTGATTTAGGACAAAAATGTTCCTAAACTTAAGATATACGGAACACAAAATATCCTGTTTGCATTCAAATGCTTAAAATTTCCGATTTTCCGTTCCGTAACAGATCAACTCCCAAAAGTGAACCACTACCGGCTGATGCCGGTAGCATCATTTGGCGGAATGTAATTCCAGGTACTGGTTGATGATGTCGTCTGTCACATGTCGCCGGATAGACGGAAATACGCACGCATCTGGCCTTGCAGAACACATGTCGGGTCACGACACACAAAGCTTTGAGCTTTACGAGGTGATTTGGACCCGACCCGCGCATCACCATACCGGCCCGCGGCCATGCAAAGTGCAAATCGCCGCAACGAGAGGCCTTATACATGACCGCACCCGATCACGACTCAAATCGTTCAGAAATCACTTGCACTGAAGCGGGCATCCATACATGTGTCGTGACCCGATGTTGGGTGGGGCAAAGCAGCTATTCATTCATAGGCTAGTGAAGTTGAATCTCTTGTTTGGTAATATGGCATATTTGAAAGTAATCTCATCAATGGAATGGCCGTAACCGCGGGCTTTCAGAGATAAAACTTGAGTCGCGAGATAGTAACCTGCCGTATTTTGCCAAATTACAATCTCGTTTAGGTGCGGTGATCTTACGCGAGAAGCTGTATCGAAAACTCTTGCATCTTTAATCTCTGAGATTTTGGAGGCTCCTATTGCGAGTGCTACGCTTCTTATGCTTGGTGGATCGGTATAAGCATAAATTGAACTTGAGCTACCGCGTGACCACTTTGTTTGAAAGAGATAATCTCCTGCACCTAAAACATAGCTACCATCATTGTTGGAATAATCAAATAAAATAGTTCCAGAGGTGGTTGCCGAGGTGTAGCGTTCAGGAGCGAATGATACACGCGGCTCAACTTCCAGAATATCTGCGGTAAAGGGGTTTAGTCCCAACTGGGGCCGAGGCACAACAGGCACTCCATGTATACTCCTCAATAGATTAGCATATTGGGCTTCAAATGCTCCATCGTCTCGAAAGTCGGCATAAAGACGTGTCGATAAAAATGTAGGAACTAAAATGTCAGTTTCGTTGTTACGAATAACTGGAATTATTTGATCTGAGTTAATATTATTCATGAGCTGATTGGTGAGGATCATCTTCTCATAACCAGTTCCACCCTTCCCCTTGTTCGCCTTTTCAACCTAGTTGGCACTGCATATAGCCAGAACGCGGTCTGCATCTTTGAGACCAACCTCCATGAAGGAAGGTAGATCGCTGGCAAGGCTCATGTCCCATTGATCAAGAACAACGTCGATGCCATTTTTAATCAATCGAGTTGATAGGTTCAGAACCCAATCTTTGTGGGCTTGATTATCATGCGAATAGGAAGTGAATAATCGAGGTGTGTCAGGCATCCTAACAGAATGTTGGATAAGGACTGGGTTTGCAAGTGTTTCCGTCAAGACGCACGGCAATCGCTTGAAAAAGCGGGGATTCCCTTAGCGGGTGATATGTGATTCTCTGGTCATTGAAATGACATTCGCAGCCTCCCATGATCTCAGCCAATATCCTCGACCATTTTTCTGCCATTGAAGACCCACCCTTGTTTATGTTTATATTTTGGTCAATGTTGTCTTTTCCTTTCGTGTTTTTTTGCAGCCTCAGAGCTGGCTTTAAATCGATAGCTGTCGTTGCCGGTCTCGAGGATGTGGCAGCGGTGCGTAAGACAATCCAGAAGCTCGGTCGTCATCTTTGCATCTCCGAAGACCAGGGCCCATCTCTTACGAACGGGAGGAGTAGGGCAGGGCGAATTGCACCCACTTCAGTGATCACGCCGCTCCCCAAACACCGCCTCCAGCGTAGGGGCATCCAGCACCCTATCCACCCAACGATCCAGCTCCTCAATGCTGCCCGCCGCTATCTGTGCGATCACAGGCTGGGGCAGGGGGCCAAACCGCTTGACCAGCAGCCGCATTAGGGACTTGGATTCACCTTCTGCCCTGCCTCTAGCTTCACCTTCCGCAAGGCCTTCCACCTTGCCTTTTTCACGTCCAAGCGCCTCACCAGCAGCCAACCCTTCGGCCTTTCCAGCGACGCGCCCCTTGGCCTCAGGCCGTTTCTGAGGGTGTATGGAAGGAATTACGCGCGCCATTTTTATGGTGCTGCGCCGCAGAAAGTAAGGCGCAGTCAATGTCCACTAAGCGCCGTCAACAACTCTGTGCGGCACGCGCCCAGAAGCCAGATTTACGCGAATGGTTCTTCTTAATGTTTGCCAGATAGCTCGCATGATCGACAATACCGATCGGTCGAGCAAGATCAGCATCTCTGGCTAGAAGGGCAAGTTGCCCAAGGTATTTTGCGCCATGTGAATAGGCCTTTGAACGTGCGCGGTCCAATATGTCATCCAGGAGTGCCCTGTAGAGGATAGTTGCGGCTAGCGGGTTCTCGTGTTCAAGAAGTTTGGCCACTTTCGGGAGTAAGTGCCAGTCACGACCATTCCAACGTTGCGGATGGGTCTCGATCAACTGCGCGGCCAGATCCAGTCGTGGCCAGTTGAGGAAAAATAAGAGAGCTGTTTCGGGCGCAGAATTTTCAAGCGCCAACGCATGGGCGCGCTCTTCGGCTTCAATGTCTTCAAAATCAGGCAGATGTTTGAGGTATTCACGCAGGATGTCGGCAGACAGCACGGCCTCGAAGCAGCGCCATCTCAAAGCTTGCGCGGCAGGTTTGTCATCAAGGGCTTCCAGGACGCGTGCTTCCAGACTGACCCGAACAGGTGACAAGTCGTCATCGGCCGCGTTAAACGTGCGGTGCCCAGGTTTGCGCACCCAATCGAGTGCTTCGGTGGCGCGGCCAGCCTCAAGGAGTTGGGCCGCAATTACAAGCGTATCTTGCGCGTTAGGTTGTTTTTCTTCTTCCAGATCAATCAGGAGGTCGATATCCCCGCGAGCCTTTGCGATGGTCTGGCGCATCCCTGCCCATTGCGAGGTCATGGAATAGAACCAGTCATCTGATTTGCGGGTTTTCTCTTTGGCCCGCCGGTCAGCGATTGCTTTTTTCAAATCATTATCCCAGCAGTTCAAAGTGTTTTGTGGCAGATGCGGCACTACTGCCGCCGTGATATCTGCCAGATAGCCATGCGTGCTTTCACCAAGGCTCACCATGATCTTCTCAGTTAAAAGATCAGCCTCAGGTCTGGAAAGGGCCTGACTTAGCTCGCCAGTCATGTGGATCGCCTGATAATAGACGTCCTGAACATAACCAGAAGAATCATCGACCCGCTCGAATACCCGTTCATGCGTGGCGATAAAGCGTAGCAGTCGGTCGAGGGCCAAAGTCGGTGCAACCGGTCCCAGCTCTGCCTCAATCGTGTTGATCAGGCTACGCAAGTCATCGCGGAAGGCTCGGGCCTTGTCCCATTCAACAAAGCTTTTCGCGCGCTCCAACCCGGAAATCCGCCTATCGATCAGCTTGGCGATGGCCTCGGGACCAGATTTCCCTGCAAGTGCGGCTTTGACCTGCCGCCGGAAACCCGCATTCTGCTCAGCCTCATTCAGCACCATCTGCGCAAGCTTTTCAATTCCGAGCTCGTTCAGCTTTTCTATGGAAAGAGCGGGTTTTCGGGCCATGGGCAGAACCTCGTTTTGAAAATTCGAATTGTGTCGCTGCCCTGAGATAACCGTGATGATAAGGATTAGTCAACTCAATCATGAAAAGCTGCACGCTGTACGTATGGCAGCTTCGAAGGGCCGCAACGCTGCGTATGGACAGCGACTAGGTATCCAGTTTTGGCTGGTGAATACTCCACCGGCTGAAAGCCGGTGGCTTCGGGTTACGGCTAAAAGCCGGATCGGTCCGCCCTGCGGCGGACTCAGGTCACGCTAAAATCATCGTCTGGCTCGGGTGGTTTCTGCGTCTTAATGTATTCCACCCATGCCTCGTCCGTGACGTTACCGCTCGATACAACCCAATAGCCGCGCGCCCATAAATGCTGGCCCCAGTATCGCTTTTTTAGGCCCCCAAATTCGCTCAACAACTTATGCGAACTTCGGCCCTTCAGATATTGCACCGCCCGCGACACCGATAGATTTGGCGGGATCGACAGCAACATATGCACATGGTCTCTCTGATAGCACCAGCGTGGATCAACATCTCATGCCCTCGCGCCGTCTCGCGCAACAATTCTCGGCACCGGTCGCCAACATCGCCACCAAGTACCTGATACCGATATTTCGTTACCCAAACGATATGATATTTGCAGTCCCAGACCGTATGGCTGCCACGTTTGTATGATTCCATACCCTCAGTCTAACCTAAAACCAAAGCTATCCCATGCCGCCTAAAGGCGTGGGATTTACTGATCCCCTATCGGGGACTTTAAATCTGCTTCCATTTCATCCAATTCGCTATAGCTCTGCGCCAAAAATATCTACCCGGCATGGTTATTGCGCGCTTCGCAATGATTATGATTATTGCCGGCGGTATCACGCTCGTGAAGGACGACATCTTTGCGGTCCGACTGCGCCAGAAGGGGACATCATCCCTAGCCAGCTTTGCTATTTGTAATCTGTGTAGGCTATTCCTTGGTTTTCCAAAAATCCCACTGCGATCTGCTTAAGAGCACTATCCCGGAACCGCCGCCAGTTCGCGTCTACCGCTTCCTCAAAAACCCTGTCCTTGAAGCGGCGGAACGCACCCTTGCCGTTGATCGCCAGTAGCAGGGTATTTCGTACTCGCTCATCCTCAATTGTATAGCAAAAGTGTTCCATGATCTGGTATTCATGGATTTCGAAGCTGTCTGGCAATGCAATGAATTCGTCGTCTGCCAGCACTTGTTTAATCCAGCGGGAACTCCCCGTGTGTAAGCACGGGGATGATAGCCTTTCCTGTTTTTTGTTGTCGCGTCCGTGGCTAATATTCACCAGCGGCTCAAAACTCAGGACAAGCGAAGCTTGAACTTTGAATAGAACCATGGGCGTAAGCCCGTGGGTATCTATTTGCCATCGTTTTTGTCCTCGCCTTTTTGTTCTTGCTCACTGATCCATCGGTCTATCTCGCTTTTGCGAAACCGCCATGCACTTCCCACTTTGAAGCCCGGAACCTTGCCCTCAGACGCAAATCGATAGGCCGTCTTCTAAGCAATCTTGAGGTAATCGGCGAGTTCCTTCACGGTCATAATGTCGTCATTGGGCATAGCTTTAATGTCCTTCTCGGGATATATGGATTGAAAATAGTGGAAAATGGATGAATAATCAAGTAAGTTATCGAGGAAATCAAGTTATAAGACAGGGTCATGCAGCAATACGGTAACGATCAGATTCTCTATTCACCATCAGACTTGGTCACCTTTTTAGGGTGTCACCATGCGAGCTTTCTTGATGTAAAGGCGCTGAGCGAGGATATGGACAAGGCCGAGGCCAGCACCACTGGCCAACTGTTGCAACAAAAAGGCTTGGAGCACGAAGCGGCATATCTCCAGCAGCTCAAAGACGAAGGCAAGTCTGTCGTTGAAATCCCTAAAGACCGCAATTTGCAAGATCGCGCCCAGCTGACATTAGAGGCCATGCAGTCTGGTGCAGACGTAATTTATCAGGCCGTTTTCTTTGCACCGCCATGGCGGGGAGATGCCGATTTTCTGATCAAGTGTGACACGCCGTCCGGCTTAGGTGATTTCAGCTATGAGGTGCTGGATACCAAACTGGCACGAACGACTGAGCCAAAGCATATCATGCAGCTTTGTGTCTATTCCGAGCTTCTGACCGACCTACAAAGGCTACGCCCGGCTGACATGCATCTGTTTCTGGGTGACCATGAAAAACACAGCTTCCGCGTGGCTGACTTTTTCTATTACTACACCCGCGCCAAAGGCCGCTTTGAAACCTATCTGCAAAGCCTGCCTGCGGACTCATACCCTGAACCTTGCGGTCATTGTAATTTCTGCCCGTGGCGTGAGGGTTGCAAAGCGCAGTGGGAGCAGGATGACCATTTAAGCCTTGTGGCCAATATCCAGCGCTCACAAATGGACAAGCTACGTAAAGCTGGCATCCGTACCGTTGCGGAGCTTGCCGCCACAACGCCCGATACCAAAATTCCTGATCTGAGCCGTGATGTGTTTTTACGCCTGCGCTCCCAAGCTGTCCTGCAGCATCACAAAGCCGCCACGGGCGAAAATAAGTGCGAGATCATTCCGTTCCCGCCGGGCAAGGGTTTTACCCGTATGCCTGTATCGGATGATGGCGATTTGTTCTTTGATATGGAAGGTGACCCTCTTTACCCGAATGGCTTGGAGTATCTGTTTGGGGTCTATTATTTCAAAGATGGCAAAGAGCTGTTCCTTCCGTTCTGGGCGCATGATCATGAAGAAGAGAAAGAAACCTTCAAACGCTTTATGGGCTTTCTGGCTGACCATTTGGCCAAACACCCGCATGCCCATATCTATCATTACAACCATTATGAAACCACGGCCCTGAAACGCTTGGCATGCCGTTATGCCGTGTGCGAAGAGCAGCTGGATAATCTGCTCCGCAATCAGAAATTCATTGACCTGTATCTGGTGGTGCGTGAAAGCATCCGCACTTCTGAGCCCGGCTATTCCATCAAGAACATGGAAACTTTCTATATGGATAAGCGGGTCAATGCGGTGGCAACCGCCGCCGATAGCATCATCGTTTACAACGAATGGCGCGAAACAGGTGCGGATGTATTGCTGCAGGAGATTTCAGATTATAACGAGGTGGATTGTGTTTCTACGCATTTGCTGCGTGATTGGCTACTGACCCTCAAGCCGGAAGATGCACCATGGTTTAAGGGCTTGCCTGAATATGCCGAGGAAGAAGAGCTACAGCGCAAGGGCTGGGAGATCGAATATGAGGATTACCAAACCCGCCTTGGTGTGATCGAGGATAACCCGCCGCCGATTAATGAGCGGCTGTCGCACCTGCTGGAGTTTCATAACCGGGAAGCCAAGCCGCAATGGTGGAGCAGCTTTGAACGACAGAACAAGTTTGAAGATGAGCTGATTGACGATACGGAGTGTCTGGGTGGCCTGCAGCAGATTGGCAGCCCCGAGCCTGAAAAACGCTCCCTGATTTACAGCTACCGTTTCCCATCGCAGGAATACAAGCTGAAGGTTGGCGCTCAGGCCGTTGATATTGCGGTCATGGAAAATGTAGGCACCATTGTTGAGATCGATGAGGACGCCTGCATCGTCAAAATCAAGCGCGGAGCCACTAAAGAACCATTGCCGGAAAGCCTGTCTATTGGCCCACCGGGACCGATTGACAGCAAGATCATCCGCTCAGCCATCTATCGTTATGCCGATCATGTTTTGGAAGCGCCGGAGGGCACTCATGCCGCGACCGAACTACTGGCACGCAATGTACCTCGCATTCAAGATAAGCAAGTGGGTGAAGCGGTCATCACATCTGATGATTTGCAAAGCGATGCGCTGGAAGCCATTGCTGCGTTAGACAACAGCTATCTCTTTATTCAAGGGCCACCGGGCGCAGGTAAAACCTACACCAGCAGCCACATCATTGTGGACTTGATCAAGCGCGGCAAGAAAATCGGGGTTACCTCCAACTCGCACAAAGCCATTCATAACTTGCTGGAAAAAGTGGAGAGCGTTGCCACTGAAAAAGGCGTGAACTTCCATGGCATCAAAAAAGCCAGCGGCGGGAATGATGAAACCGTCTTTGACGGGCTATTCATCCGCTCAGAAACCAAGACTGACAATATGAGCCTTGGTGCTGATCTGTTTGCGGGTACTGCATGGACCTTTGCCAGCCCGCATTTTGATGGCCAGCTTGATTATCTGTTCATTGACGAGTCCGGGCAAGTTGCTACCGCCAATGTGGTGGCGATGGCCACGGCGACCAAGAACATCATTCTGGTGGGAGATCAAATGCAGCTCGGCCAGCCCATTCAAGGCACCCACCCGGGTGAGGCAGGATTGTCAGTGCTGGAGTTTTTGCTGGGCGATCATTCGACCATCCCAGCTGAACGCGGCATCTTCCTTGGTCAGACACGCCGTATGCGCCCGAGCATCTGCCAGTTTATCTCTGATGCCTTTTACGATGGTCGCCTCACAGCCCATGAAAGCACCGCCGAACGCAGCCTAAACCTGCAAGGTGTTGATCTGCCCAATGAGGGGATTGTCATGATCCCGGCAGCGCATGAAGGCTGCTCACAAAAAAGCGTTGAAGAAGGCGAAATCATCAAAGCCAAATATGATGCCTTGCTCGGTCAAGAGTTTGCCGACCGTGACGGCACCACACGTCCAATCAGCAAAGACGATATTCTAGTAGTCACCCCGTATAATGTGCAGGTGAATTATCTGCGCTCCATCCTGCCGGACAATGCCAAGGTCGGCACCGTTGATAAATTCCAAGGCCAAGAAGCGCCCATTGTGCTGATTTCCATGGTGACATCCAGTGCCGAAGATCTGCCGCGCAATATTGAGTTTCTCGGCACTTCTCCGCTTTGTTGAGTAGATTTAGGATTTCAAATAGAGCATAGATTGATTATCTGGAATGGATGATTGTCTAATTTTGAGTTTGAAGTATTCGGTATCCTTGATGCCTCTGGCTCGCTTACGGATCATTCCTATACTGACATTACCAGCCTCTATCCTGGCGCTTGTGAGCTTGTGTTTGGCGTAGTTGCAGATGCCCACACAATGTTTCCGTAGGGATTTCGCGAACTTTTTTAGATAGAGCATCTGTGACTGATCTGCTATCAGGCACCAACGTTCCAGTTGCTCCGCCATCGCCTCAAATGAAGCGGCACTCCACAGCAGCTGAAGCTGTTCTTTCAAGACGTAAAGTGCATTCAGGTTGCTATTGCTCTCCAGCAACCTTTGCAGCTTGTCACTTTGTTTTTCACTCAACTTATCCGCATTTTTGAGCAACAGATAATGTGTCCCTTTCATCAACTCTTTACCACTTGGATCGGCCTTTCTGAACTCAAGTCGACGCTGATTATGGATAGCTTTGCTGTAGTTTTTCATGACGTGGAAACGGTCAAATACTATGTCGGCCAACGGCAAGGACTCTCTGACAGCCTTTTGGTAGGCAGGCCCCATATCCATCGCTACGGCCTTTATTTTGCAGGCTGTATCTGGTTGCAGTTGTTTCAAAAACCTTGAAAAAACCTCGGCAGTTCGGCCTGCTTCAACCCAGATCAGATGACCGCCAACCATATCGTAGACCACCGTCATGTAGTCATGACCTTTCGCCCGGGCAACTTCATCTACACCAATATATTCCAAGCCAGTTAGCTCTGCAGGATCAAGCGTAGGGAGAGTTTCAATAAGGTATGCCCTGTCGATATTATTGACCGTTTCCCATCGTATATCCAAATGTCTGGAAACCGCTTGAATAGACATATGCCGACATAATCCACTGATCAGTCGGCAAAATCGGTGAGTGAAACGGCACCCTTTATCAACAAAATCACACCCCTCAATGCGGCGTTCGCCCTTGTTAATATAAACCTGCGCCAGCTCAATCTCGACCACACAAGGATACCCAAAAAGGGGGATGTCGTTTACTTGTCGGCGGACATGCTGGTTGATGCTTCCCTTCTGGCCTGTAGCAGGGTCTATAGCCCTCCTACGCGCGTCTCGGCTGCAGTGAATGACAATCTTAACACCGCCGTCATCCAGTTTAATTTCATTTACACGTTGCCCTTTGAGGCCTAAAATATGCTGCGAGATGTTGATTGTCATATACCTGCTCTATGTAAAGTTATCAGAAACCATACATATCAACAGGTTACTTGGCGGTCGGCATCTTTTTCTACTCAACAAAGCGGAGAAGAGCCAGTTTCTCTACAGCAAGAACCGTTTGAATGTTGCCATCTCTCGTGCACAATGCTTGGCGGTGGTGGTCGCCAATCCCAAACTGCTGGAAATCCCATGCGGCACTGTGGAGCAGATGAAACTGGTCAACACATTTTGCTGGCTGGATGAGTATGCTGATAAAGGTACTAAAACTATTATGAACAAGGATGCCCTAGATGACGTATAAAACAGAAACGATTAAAAATGCTGTGATGGGCATTAGTGATAACAAGTTTTTATTACCTGCTATTCAACGCGAACTTGTTTGGGATCATGAGCAAATTGAAAAGCTATTTGACTCTGTCTTGTCAGGATATCCTTTTGGCTCAATGCTTTTTTGGCGATACAAAAAAGACGAAAACAATAAAGACTATAAAGACTATAAATTTTATGAGTTTTTAAATGCATACGATGAGTATAATCGTCAAAACAATCATAATTCAGAGCATGAAATCACAGGAAAAGATGAAATCACTGGTATCTTAGACGGCCAGCAAAGATTGACCGCTCTCTTACTGGGACTAAAAGGATTCCTGAACTTACACAAGCCACGCACAAGATGGGATAATTCAGATAATTTTGAGAAGAAATATCTTTTTATCAATCTGCTGTACAGCAAAGATAACGAGGTTGAGCATGAAGATATAAGGCCAGAATTTCAGATAAAATTTAAATCTGAAAAGCAGGCTGAAAAGGAAAACTCCAGTCAGGATGTGTATTGGTTTAAAATCGGAAAATCCCTTGAGTGGAAAGAGAAGAAAAGCTGGAAGGAAGTTTTGTCTGGACAACAAATTACAGAAGAGCAAAGAGATGTTATTGATGATGTTTGTTCTGCAATATACGAAAATCTGATTAATCCGAACAACCCAAGAATCAGCTTCTATGAAGAAACCACAGATTCATTGGATAAAGTTCTCAATATTTTCGTTCGTATTAATGCTGGTGGAACACCTCTTGATTATACGGATTTTCTTATGTCCATGATTATAAATCAGTGGGGAGACGGAAGAGAGAGTATTAATACAGCGATAGACAATATTTCCAAAGATTTTGAATTCGATATCCCAAAAGATGTATTCCTTAGAGCATGCTTATTTTTAACAGGAGAAAATCTGAACTTTAAGGCAGATAATTTTAAACAGAAAACGATCCAGAACATTAAGAATGATTTTGAGTCAATTTCTGAAAGTTTGAGAAAATCGTGCCGTGTCTTTAGAGAGCTCGGCTACTCAAAAAATAACCTTAGATCGAATTTGATTCTATTACCGCTAGCTCATTTCATAAAGGCCAATGATTTGAACGAAGTTGATGATGATGATTTCGTAAAAATAAAGAAATGGGTCCAGCTTTCTATTTTGGGGCGCGTTTTTGGGTCCCAAACAACATCATATCTTACAAGGCTCAGAAGAGATGTTTCTTGGCTAAACAACTTTCCTTTGAATGAAATCATCAAGGTGTCAAACGAAGCAAATAAGAATATGGACATCAACGAAGACCGCCTTGAGGATATTATTGAGAAATCAAAGAAGGGGTCGCAAGATAGCTGGGCGCTTTTAACCTTATTGTATCCATCACATAATTATCGTGATGTGAATTTTCACGAGGACCATATTTATCCATACTCCAAGCTCAACAAGGAGCAGAAAGGAAATGGCGGAGACTTTATATCTAACATTCAGTTGCTAGAGGGTAGGGATAACTGTAGCAAAAATGATAGAGCTCCCGAGATTTGGATGGAAGAATATTGTTCAAGCCCGAATTTGGACATCAATGAATATAAAAATCAAAATTTCATACCCTTGGATGTTGATTTAACCTTTGATAATTTTGATCATTTTATAAGTGCTCGAAAAGATTTGATTAAAACGAAACTTTTGGAAACTCTTAGAAGTTAGCTGTTTCCAATGAATCCCAAACAGGGATTCGAACGCACGATTAGTACGGTACTTTCGTCACTATGATTGAAGTTATGCCAAGAAGGGAAATCAAAGCAGCATAAGGCGTTGCAACATAAAACTTGCTTTTCGTTGTTTTCAGGGCGGTTATTTGTTGCAACACAATGGTGAGTGTAGAGAGACTGTGAATTAGTTTGTGTATCTGCTTATCATCCCCCTACAGGAGATAAGCATTATGAATCAAAAAGAACTATTAGCCTTTGCCAAAGAGGCTGCCAAAAGCATGAAGACCGAGAAAGACCTCAGTGACTTTAGCCGTATGCTCAAAAAAGTAACTGTTGAGGCTGCGTTAGGCGCAGAACTC
This sequence comes from Kiloniella sp., assembly GCF_965205715.1. Classification (GTDB taxonomy): domain Bacteria; phylum Pseudomonadota; class Alphaproteobacteria; order Kiloniellales; family Kiloniellaceae; genus Kiloniella. The sequence goes on from NZ_CBDBHW010000013.1 coordinate 558,605, forward strand.
GATGATCACCTAGGCTACGATCGAAATCAACCCAGCACAGGCGCGAACAGCCGCAACGGCCACACCAGCAAGACCCTTTATACTGATGATGGGGTGATTGATATTGAGGTTCCGCGTGATCGTGATAGCTCCTTTGAGCCACAGTTGGTTAAGAAGCAACAAACTCGGTTCACTGGCATGGATGATAAAATCCTCTTCCTGTATGCCCAAGGAATGACGACACGTGAGATCTGTACAGCCTTTAAGGAACTGTATGATGCCGATGTATCGGCAAGTCTTATCTCCAAGGTGACCAACTCTGTTATGGAGCAGGTTATTGAGTGGCAATCTCGTCCGCTTGATCAAGTGTACCCTATCGTCTACCTGGACTGCATCGTGGTCAAAATCAGGCAAGATAAACAGGTCATCAACAAGGCCATTTATCTAGCGCTCGGTGTTAATGTTGAGGGCCACAAAGAGCTTCTGGGTATGTGGTTATCAGAAAACGAAGGTGCGAAGTTCTGGCTAGGAATTTTGACTGAGCTAAAGAATCGTGGCCTAGAGGATATTCTTATCGCCTGTGTCGATGGCCTCAAGGGCTTTCCAGAGGCCATACAAACGGTTTATCCGCAAACGCACATTCAGTTGTGCATTGTTCATATGGTCCGCAACAGCATGAAATTTGTGCCTTGGCGCGACTATAAAGAGGTCGCCGCCGATCTTAAACGTGTTTACCAGTCAGCTACGGAGGATGAGGCGTTACGCGAGCTTGACCAGGTCGATGAAAAATGGGCTGCTAAATATCCCCAAATTACCCGTTCATGGCGCCAAAATTGGGAAAATTTGAATACGCTGTTTGCCTATCCACAAGAGATACGCAAGGCGATTTACACTACCAATGCCATTGAGTCGTTAAACAGCGTGATCCGTAAAGCTATTAAGAAACGCAAGCTGTTCCCCCATGACGATGCGGCTAAAAAGGTGATTTACCTGGCCACTCGTGAAGCATCTAAAAAATGGACGATGCCAATTCACAACTGGCGTGCTGCTCTAAATCACTTTATGATTGTTTTTGACGAACGATTGTCTGACCATGTTTAACTAAGGCAGATACACAGAGTTATTTACAGGCTCAGTGTAGAGGATTCGAACCCAAAGGGGTTCAATACACCGCCATTATACCTAACACCCAGCGCCTTTTAGGCGCTTTTTTTGTGTCTAAATTATATGTTTTCAGTTTAAGCTCTTTTGCTTCTAATAATTAGGCACATATCAGCCAATAAATTATATGGAATTAATTCTGTGGTGTTAGCAGTAGGCTATAAAAACGGCACCGACGGATTTCTTCGTCGATGCCATTTCTATTAACCGATAGGTTTATCCAGCTTTAAGTGAACATGTCCCCAGACGGATCCGGGGTGTAGGCTAGGATATCGTCGAGGCTGATACCTGAGCCATAAACATTGGCTGAGCCCATATCGGCGCCGCTGTCATCGGTGAAGATAAGGGTGGCGAGGTTTTCTCCCTGTTGGATTTCGACGTTGAGATCGGCAGAGATTTCTATGGTGTCTCGGCCACTTTGGAAATCGAGGATATCATCCATGCCAAGGGTTTCTCCGTCGCCTTGATTGATGAAGCGGAAAACGTCTCTTCCCGCACCGCCTTCAAGACTATCGTCTCCGGCACCACCCAGTAGAATATCTGCGCCGTAGCCACCAGAGATTTCATCATCTCCAAAGCCACCGACGAGAATGTCCAGACCTTTGCCGCCATCAAGGACATCGTCTCCATCACCCCCGTTCAGGTAGTCCTTACCTTTATCGCCGATCAAGTCGTCATCGCCTGCTCCACCAAGGATGCGATCGTGTCCACGTCCGCCATCGATGATGTCATCGCCATCACCGCCATCTATGATGTCGTTACCGCGATCTCCAACGACATCATCGTCGCCAGTGCCCCCCAGAATTTGATCGTGGCCTTTACCTCCAATGATATCGTCATCCCCGGCTGCACCATCGAGGACATCATTCCCTTTGCCGCCATCAATGGTATCGTCACCGGAATCGCCGGTTAAAATATCGGCATTTTTAGTGCCTGTAAGTTCGAGATCGTCGGCAGGTGTATCATCCACAGGCGGCGTATCATCCGCAGGCGGTGTGTCATCCGCAGGCGGTGTGTCATCCGCAGGCGGTGTGTCGTCCACAGGAGGTGTGTCGTCCACAGGAGGCACATTACTACCTGCATAATCTAACTTACCATCACGGAGAAGTATGGTTTCCAGGGGATAGAGTGCCCGATCAAGGATCACAACATCTTCAATCACGCCGTCAAAGTGATGACTGAGATATTTCAGTTCACCAGCAGGGCTGTAAGCGGCGCTGGCACCGAATACCAAGCTTTCCTGATTGCCCGTCATCCCATCTGAGAAACTCGGCATATCACTTAAGTCCTGAGACGCCTGAGCGATACCATCTATATAAAGAACGGCCACACCTGCATTGAAGGTAAAGGCGAAGTGATGGTTTTGGCCAGCCTTGATCTCGACATCGTAAGCGCGGAGATAGAAGCTTTCCTCGGTCGACTGGAAACGAACCTTTAATCGAGCATTACTGTCGATCCAGGCTGTCAGATGACCTCCTTCGCCAAATGCTGAAGCGTCCTTGGAGAAGAGGGCCTGAAAATCACCACCAGGGTTATCGGCTGTGAAGTTAAAGGCAATAGTCCCCGCAGCCTGCGCCAATCCTGTGGCATGCGGCAAGATGATATAGGCACCTGGTGTTTCAAGTGAACCTTCACCATCGTTTTTATTCCCGGTGAATTCCATCCGATCGAGAACCGGGTTGGAGTGCTCATCGATAATTGCTCTTGCCTGAGGAGTTCCTTCTGGAATGTTACTGGCAAGGGTGAAGAGATCGCTGTTCAAGTGTGGATTATCAACATACTTTTCTGGATCAGAGATAATTGCGCCAAGGTTGCCTTGGTCATCACGGGTGTCATAACCATAAACCACAGTGCCATCATCGAGAGTGGTGGTTTTAAGATCACCCGTTGGATGAATGGCTTCGTTGATATCATCGATGGTTTCGACGATTCCGTGGGTGACATTGGCTTTGATCAGGATGTCGCCCTTATCGACGAGATCTCCATGGACAATAATCTGCCCGATTAAATCCTGATCGTGGGCACCGCCATTTCCGGTCATTTGTTGTGAATAGACAGATATGATTGAAACCGCATCATCGTCGATACCATCTCCGTCAGCGTCGATCAGACGGTGCTCGACCTCTGGATTAACGGTGTGTCCGACAATCGCGATGGTATCTTCGTCGGCGCGATAATCGGCGATGATATCGATGCCAAAGCTGTCGACCCAGTGATCGTGCAGCTCATTGTTTTCCCCAGCAACGCCCGCCCAGTCGATGGTGCGGTCGTCATTGACGTGCTTGAGGATAATATCCTGCTTGGCGTTTATTTGGGGGTTGAAGAGGAAGGTGTCATGCCCTTCGCCACCAACGAGGATGTCGTCGGAGATAAGAGGTTGTTCTTCCCACCCATAGAGTTTTTGTCGAATTGGATTAACTTCGTTATCCGGGTCGTCTCTTGTGGGGTTCCCAATAGCGAGCTGACCAATGCGTTGTTCTCCGGCATCAGAGTGACTGATAAGAATATCATCACCAGCCCCGCCAAGCAGGAGATCAGAACCTCGGCCCCCTTCCAGGGTGTCGTTTCCAGCATTGCCAATAAGAATGTCATCGCCGTAGCCTCCTTCAAGGTTGTCTTCGCCCGCACCGCCATCGAGGGTATCGTTTCCTGCATTCCCTTCCAGATGATTGTTGCCATCATCCCCTGTCAGAGTGTCATCGCCACTGCTGTCAGGCTGAGTACCAGCAGGTGCTGTCAGCGCATTACCTGGGCCCTCGTTGACCAGTTGGAGAACTTCTTCATCTGTGAGGACATCTTCGGCCGTAAAGCCGCCCCAAATACCAAAGTCAGCTATAGCACCATCAAAGGGACGGTTTAGGCTGTCGTCGCCGGCTGCAAAGGCATCAGGCGAGGAGTTGTCTTTTGTGTAGGCGGTATCCGCACCCAATACCCATGGTTCCTGGTTTTGGAGAAGGTAGGCTTCAGACTGCAGGCTCGGCAGATCTTCATTGCCTTCTTTGCGGATCCAACCGTAGTCTGGAACGGCAACACCGTTGGCATAAACCGTGATGCCACCATCTGCCGCGAAAGATACTGCGAGATGGGTCCATTCGCCCTCTTCCATATAGGATACGGAAGATTCCCACGCCTTGTTGCTTCCGCCATCGCCATTGGCAAATCGGACAAAGATGCGACCGTCATCGGTTAGGCCTAAGCGGAAATGTCCGCCATCGCCTGAGCCACTTTCGTCCTTGGAGAGAATAATCTGACCGCAACGATGGAAGTCATCCGGCTGCACCCAAAGAGCTATCGTGCCCTGGGTGATTTCATGAGAGCTGTCGTGTTCCAGGAATGCAAAACTGTCTCTACCATTAAATTCCAGCGCTGAATTTGACGCCCCATCCGGTCCATCACGTACGGGTGAACCCGTGGTTCTAACGGCTGTATTGCCATCCAGAGTATAGGTGGTAACGGCATTATCACCACGCAGATCGGCAAAGACACCATCTACGCCGTTGTCAAAACTCCAGTATGACAGAGCGCCAGGTAGGTCTAGTGATGTGGTTTCTGCAGGAGCTTCTGCTGCAGGAGTTTCGCTCTCTTCTGCAGATATCTCTGGCGCGGGATCTGGGTCGATAGCCACTGGTGCGGGTGTTTCATCCACATCCAGAACTTCCAGTTGACCCTGACTTAGAAGCAGCGTTTCCAATGGATAAAGGGGGCGGTCGAGAACGACGACATCTTCAATTGTGCCATCAAAGTGGTGCGAGAGATAGCGCAGATCGCCCGATGGGCGATACGCGGTTGTTGCTCCAAAAACCAGATACTCCTGATTACCCGTCATGCCATCGTGGAAAGAGGGTTTATCTGAGAGATCCAGGCTGGCTTCTTCCTTGCCATCGATATAGAGAACGGCCTGATTATCATCGAAAGTAAAGGCGAAGTGATATTTTTGTCCGGCCTGAATGTCGATGTCGTAATCCCGGATGTAATGACTTTCTTCTGTAGATTGGAAGCGGACTTTCACGTGGCCGTTGGTATCGATCCAGGCGGTGAGATGACCGCCGCCTTCATAGCCGGAAGCATCCTTTGAGAAGAGGGCCTGATAGCCATTGCCAGGATTGTCAGCTGTAAAGGAGAAGGCGATCGTGCCACTAGCCTGCGCCAGATCTGCGAGAGCACCGTTGTGAGCAAAGCTTGTAAAGGCGCCTGGTGTCCCGTCATTGCTTTCGCCGTCGTCCTTATTTCCGGTAAATTCCATACGGCCCAGCAGGGGATAGTTGGTCGCGTTGATGATTGCCTGAGCTTGTGGTGTATCGGCTGGGATATTACTCTCCAGCTCAAAACGATCACTGTTGAGATAGGGGTTATCTACAAATTTTTCTGGATCGGATATGATCTCACCCAAATTACCCTGGTCGTCGCGGCTGTCATAGCCGTAGACTACGGTACCATCATCCAGTGTCGTCGTTTTTAGGTCACCTGTTGGCGCTAAGGCTTCCTGTAGGTCGTCGACCCGCTCGACAATACCGTTGGTGACATTGGCGCGAATTAAGATGTCGTCCTTTTCAACGAGATCACCGTGGACAACGATCTGGCCAATAAGATCCTGATCATGGGCGCCGCCGTTACCTGTCATTTGCTGTGAATAGACGGAGATAATGGAAACCGCATCATCATTGATGCCATCGCCATCAGTATCGATCAAACGGTGTTCTACTTCTGGATTTACGGTGTGACCTACGATTGCGATCTTGTCTTCATCGGCCCGGTAATCGGCAATGACGTCAATGCCAAAGCTATCAACCCAGTGGTCGTGTAGTTCGTTGTTTTCCCCGGCAACGCCCGCCCAGTCAATAGTGCGATCAGCATTGACATGCTTCATAATGATATCGCGTTTGGCGTTGATCTGTGGAGCAAAGAGGAAGGTGTCACGACCTTCGCCACCAACGAGGATGTCATCACCAGCCAAGGGCTGGTCTTCCCAACCATAAAGTTTTTGCCGATCTGGGTTTACTTCGTTATCCGGGTCGTCGCGGGTTGGCTGGCCAATAGCCAACTGGCCAATGCGTTGTTCTCCAGCATCTGAACGGCTGACGAGAACATCATCCCCAGCTCCGCCGAGAAGCAGATCGGATCCGCGTCCACCCTCTAAGGTGTCGTTGCCATCGCCGCCATCAAGGATGTCGTTGCCATAACCACCTTCGAGATTATCGGCACCACTTTCGCCGAGCAGTTCATCATCCCCGGCATTACCTTCGATGTGATCATTTCCCGCACCGCCAGAGAGGGTGTCGTCACCGGCCTCCATGGGTTCTGGGCCTGAAGGAGCGGTGAGGGCTGTGCCTGGTCCGTCATTAACCAGCTGAAGAACTTGCTCGGCAGTGAGGACACTATCTTCTGTCATACCGCCCCAGATGCCAAAATCAGCTATGGCACCATCAAAAGGTTTATTGAGGCTGTCATCTCCCGCTGCAAAGGCATCCGGGGACGAGTTGTCTTTTGTATAGGCTGTGTCTGCACCCAGAACCCAGGGCTCTTCATTTTGAAGGAGATAAGCTTCGGATTGAAGACTTGGCAGATCTTCGTTGCCTTCTTTACGGAACCAGCCTGCGTCAGAAATGGCGACGCCATCTGCGTAGACGGTAATACCATCTGTCGCGCTAAAGGAGACCGCAATGTGGCTCCATTCGCCTTCTTCCAGGTAAGATGCGGAAGATTCCCAGGCTTTGTTGCTGCCACCATCGCCATTGGCGAAGCGGAGGAAAATCCGACCATCTTCTTCGAGGCCGAGGCGGAAGTGACCACCTTCGCCAGAACCGGAAAGATCTTTGGAGAGGATGATTTGTCCCCGGTCAAGACGATCAGGTTGAACCCAGAGACCGATTGTTCCCTGACTAATTTCAAAGGCTGTATCATGGTTGATATAGGCAAAGCTGTTGGTGCCATTAAAGTCGAGCGCAGCATTGTCTGCTCCGTTGGGACCAGTTCGTGTTACCGGTGTGGTCACAACATCTGCAATATTGCCAGAAAGGGTGTAGGCTGTGACATCGTTCCCATCACGCGTATTGGCGTAGGAGCCATTAACACCATTATCAAAGCGCCAGAATGCCAGCGCGCCGGGAAGGTCTGTACCTTCGAGCGGAGCTGGATCTCCGACAAGGTGGTCGCCTGAAGCGGTGCCGATTACCGTATCATCTTGTCCGTCAGTGAAGCCGAGTTGGTCGAAATGCCCTCGGTTATTTTGATTATCAGTCATATTGGCCTCTTTTATTCATAAATGAATGAGACGCCCCTTCTCTATGCAGCAAGAATGTTTGACCATCGCATGGTCCCCAAACCAGTCAAAATTCTCTTCAGCCGCTTTTTGTATTGGTCGCAATGAGTCCTAAGCCAAAACGCGTTTTACGCCTGGCTGTAAGGTCTTGTGCAATAGGTGGTAAAGTTAGTTGTTAGAGGTGTATTCGATCTTGCCGAACCTCCCCTTTAATTTTGTTGGCATGTATTGTTGGGTGATTAAAGGGCGATATATCAACCTCCCGTCTGGTGTGGCGAGGTGTTGTACTATGATAGACAGGAAGACTTAGAAGGCCTCTGCGCCGATCTTTACTTATCCCCCAGTATTTATTTATCAATGTTATGCCCCCTTGATATTTCTACCTGTGATGAAATTATATTAGCGGGCACAACAAAAAAGTGCTGTAACATGGCCGGGGCAAAGCTGAGGCAATCTTGTGATGTATAGGTTTGTTTTTGCTTATTACAGAACTGGCAAGGGAGCTTCCAATGCAACCACGTATAAGCATGATCACCTTAGGTATTGATGATCTCGAAAGATCTGTTGAGTTTTACGAAAAGGGTTTGGGTTTTCCCAAAATGGAATCGCCACCCGAAGTTGCCTTTTTTACCTTAAACGGTACTTGGCTTGGGCTATATGGAAGAGAAGCCTTGGCAAAAGATGCAATGTTATCTCCGGAGGGGACTGGATTTAACTCTTTCGCCCTCGCTCATAATTTGAGTTCAGAAGCTGAAGTTGATGCGCTTTTTGCGCATGCGGTTTCAGTTGGCGCGACGGCAGTTAAGCAGCCTCAAAAAGTATTTTGGGGAGGTTACTCTGGCTACTTAAAAGATCCCGATGGGCACCTGTGGGAGATTGCTTACAATCCGTTTGTATGGATTGGTCCTGAAGATAAGGATTAAAGTTCATTTCAAGGTGATGAGGGCAAAGAAAAAGCTCTGTACACATACAGAGCTTTTTACATTATGAAATGACAGGTCTTAATTAGTCGCGGAAGTTTTCGTATTGAAGGGGTTGATCAAGGTTCAGTTCCTTGATCATTGACATTGCTCCTTGAAGGTCATCTCTTTTCTTGCCAGTGATGCGAACTTCATCACCCTGAACAGCGGCTTGAACCTTTAGTTTTGATTGCTTTACGGCCGTGGTGATCTTCTTTGCGAGCTCGCGATCAATCCCCTGTTTTAGCGTAACAATTTGGCGAACCATGTTGCCAGAGGCAGGTTCTTCTTTGCCGAAGTCGAGTGCACCAGGATCAATGTTGCGTCGGGTCGTGTGAACTTTGAGAAGCTCGTGCATTTGCTTTAGCTTGAGATCGTCATCAGCAAGAATAGTGATCAGCTCACCTTCGAGTGTGATCTCACAATTTGAGCCTTTGAAGTCATAACGTTGAGTAACTTCACGGCGGACACCATCAAGAGCATTATTTAGTTCGGGCATATCTGTTTTTGAAACGATATCAAATGATGGCATATCGAAGGTCCTTTTATTTCGTCATTCGCTATTGGTGCTTACGGATGGACAGCAGGTTTAGAAGCCCACTGTTACCGACAATTCTGTGCCGAGAATAACGGATGATACGGATCGACAAAACGTAAAATTGAAAAATCGAGCTATCAATAGCTGATTAAGACTTTTGATAGCTCGATTTATGGTCTGTTCTAGAGTTTGTTTTAAACGACAGCTCGAACAGAAGTCAGGAAATTGCTTACCTCTCCATTCAAGATTGCCCCTTGTTGAGAGAGTTCAGTTGAAGCCGTTAAGACATCTTGAGAGGCTGATCCCGTTTCAACTGACGCCTGAGTTACCTTTTGTATATTGCTGGTAACCTCACTGGTGCCTTTTGATGCTTCTTCAACGTTTCTTGCAATTTCGGTTGTTGCGGCACCCTGCTCCTCTATTGCAGAAGCGATGGTTGTAAAGCTTTCGTTGACCTGTTCGATCACCGATCTAATTTTATCAACAGCAGAAACGGCATTACCTGTGGCTTCTTGAACCCCGGAAATTTGTATAGCGATTTCCTCGGTAGCCTTGGCGGACTGATTTGCGAGATTTTTGACTTCAGATGCAACCACCGCAAACCCTTTTCCTGCTTCTCCTGCCCGGGCTGCTTCGATGGTTGCATTGAGCGCCAGTAGGTTCGTCTGCTCTGCAATGTCTTTAATAAGATGCATTACCTCGCCAATCCTTTCAGACGATACAGCAAGGTTTTCTATCATTACCAAGGTGTTTTGCGCCTCAGTTACCGCTTCAATGGAGATTGAGGATGAATGAGATACTTGCCGGGTGATTTCGTTAATCGACGAAGATAGCTCCTCTGCGGCTGAAGCGACCGTTTGTACATTGGTGGCAGCCTCTTCGGCAGCTGCTGCCACCATAGTTGCCTGTTCGCTTGTGAAACTCGCGGTGGAGTTCATGGTCTCAGATGTGGCATTTAGTTCTGTTGATGCTGACGAAACGGTACTGACGATGTTGGCCATTGAACCCTGGAATTCATCAATAATCCCGGAGAAGGACTTTACGCGGGTTTCCATGGAATCCATTGCGTCGTTCATGGTTCTACTGGCAACACCAAACGATCCAACCATGCCCTTTTCGGCGATACGACGGAAATATTTGTTGTTGCTGACGTACTCCAAAGAAGCCGTAGATTCCCTCATGAAGGCGTCAGTCCTATCGATCATTCGGTTGATGGCGTGCATTACCTCAGCCATTTTACCTTTGGACCTAATATTAATTATACGAGATTCGAAATCACCCTCAGATACCGCCAAGCACACATCAAGGATTTGCTGTAGTTCTCTATTGGTTTTACTTCTAATCATTGCCTGTTCCTCAGTTATTCATGACACCGGCGATAAATTCGTCGTACTCAACGCCTTTACTTGCGAGCAAAGAGGTCAATTTGTTGTAGGAGTTTTCTAAGCCATGTTTCCTGCCGCCTTGTCTTTCTTCAGATAGTAAATCGTCATAAAGAGGAATAATGGTTTCATCTAAAACTTTGCGTTCTGGGACTCGTCTGTTGGAGTGGTAGCCAATAATATTGCCACTTTTTGTAGAGCGTCAACCACTTTGTCCGGTTGCGTCAACCACCTTGGCCGCTTTTGATGCGGCTGTGATCTGACGTTTATTTACGATGCTTCAGGCATATTTTTCACCTTTTTGTTTGTGGTTTTCCGCAACATTTTTTTGAGATTTTGGGCGGCTTCCCATTGTCTGTAGCTGTCGATATTCATCTCAAGAATGGTTGAGTGGTGAACAAGACGATCGATTGCTGCAACGGTCATGGCCTTATCTTGAAAAATATTGTCCCATCCGCTAAAAGGTTGATTGGCAGCAATTGCAATACTTCGGTACTCATATCGTCTGGCGATCAATTCAAAGAGCACGGATGTTTCAGATATATCCCTTTGTGCATAGGTAATATCATCGAGAATGATGAGATCAAATTTATCGAGTTTTGCGAGGGCGTTTTCGAGCATAAGTTCACGTCTGGCAGCCTGGAGTTTTTGCACCAGATCACTGGTTTGCGTATAGAGCACACGGTATCCAGCCTCTATAAGAGCATAACCTACGGCGCATAGGAGATGAGTTTTTCCTCCCCCTGAATTTCCAATGGCAATCAGATTTGCTCTTGCGTCAATCCAGTCACCGGCAGACAAGGCTTCGACCTGCGCCTTTTTCACGTTAGGCAGCCGCTTGAAGTTAAAAGTGGCCAGAGTTTTTCCGCCCAGCAGGTTTGATGCGTTGAGATGGCGTTGAATGCGTCGCGTGTCCCTTTCGGCCAATTCATATTCGGCCAAAACGGCAAGGAACCTGGCTGCTGACCAGCCCTCCTTGTCGGATTGGATTGCGATATCTTGCCAGTGTTTGTGAAAGCTGGGTAATCGTAAGTCAGTTAGCATAAGAGGCAGCTTGTGCTGATCCACTTCAATGTTTGTCATGCCCGATCCTCCAACAGAGTATCAAAGACTGATAATGAAGGTTGAACCACGGGAATATCAGGAGGTAAATCCGTGTTCTTTTTTGTGATATTCAGCTTAAGTTTTTTTGCGCAAGGTAGCCTTCCTGCATTGATTTCTCTCGAAATCAGGTGCGCGACTTCGGCCTCACAAGCCTCTTCGTGCGCAAGGAAAAGTATCCCAACCATCTGACGACACGCATCTCTGCGGGACAACTTTTTCTGAAACAATGTCCAGGCCAGGGAGTACTCGGTTCTTGGAAAAATACTGTCACGATAAATAGAATTGGCGAGTGCCTGAGGTTTACGTTTGAGAGCATGAATGACGTGATGATAATTGATAACATGAATGCGGGGGCCTTTGCCGTGCCCCCGCTCACGAGAATGGCTGACGACATGAGTGCTGCCTAGATAGGCTTCTATCCGGTTATCGTAAATATGGACACGCAAGCGTTGACCAATTAGGCGAGAAGGGGCGCTATAAAAAACCTGCTTAACTAAAAAACCACTTGTTTTGGTAACTCTCGACACGACTTCAGTGTAATCTGTTGTTCGCCGAGGAGGTAACGCCTTGAGAGATTTCAACTCTGTTTGGATATCTTGGTCACGATGTTTGTTCCGTCTAGCAATCAGCTCGTCCAAAAATCGCCGATACTCATCCAAAGTGTCAAAGTCATTACTGCCACGCAAAATCAGGGCCTGCTTTATCGCAGTCTTAAGGTGACCGTGGTGAGATTCAATGGCACCGTTCTCGTGTGATTCCCCTCTGTTATTTCGACTGGCCTCCATACCGTAGTGCTCAACAAAAGCAGAATAACGTTTGGTAATGTCCTCCTTTTCCTCAACGCTCAAATTCCGAAAGGCCGCAGACAGGCTGTCGGTCCGGTGGTTTTCAGGAGCGCCCCCCAAGGACCAAAGCGCATTTTGTAAGTTCTCCGCAAGGGCTGTAAAACTCTCACCGCCAAGTACGACCCCAACATGTTCCCATCGGCTATATACCAGAACAAAATGATAGAGCCGATGCACCAAAGGATCTCCTGCAATGGTAATACTTAAGTCGGCTGCATCCGTGAAATCTGATTGGCCCATGTAACCCGGCTCAGGTGTTTGCCTGAAAATGATATCCTTTTCAGGGCCATTCAGAGCCCGCCATCCCCGAACTCGGCGCTCTAACGTGCGCTTGACACGGTCATCGGGAAAACGGAGCGGATAGAGGCTCTGTATGTGGCGCAACAAAGTAATGGGTTTGACCGAGTTGTCTTTATCCAAAATGGGAAGGATGTCCTTATCCCAGATATCTTCAAGCGGATCAGAAACTGTTCGCCCTCGCTTTATATTGCGTTGTGACGGTAAAGTCGCATCAACGTCAAATCGGCGGGCCGTGCGTTCGCTAAACCCTGCGCGGGCAGCGGCGGTTCGTTGACCATGAGTTTTTCTATCTGTCATGTAAAGTCTCAGTTGTTCATCTGTGATAAATTTATACGGCAAACAGGTTCCTCCAATTACATCTAGAGGTTCCTAATTTATCAACTCACAGCAGCTTGTAACTAACACCAAATTAAGCCTTGGCCGGTGGATCTGATTATCAAACGGGCACGCCCTTTTTAATGATCAGATCCACCGGCCAAGGTGGTTGTCGCAACCGGCCAAGGTTATTGTCGCTGAACAACTTTTGTTTCTACTCGGCGTCACATGAGCAATTACCCAGTAAAAATCACCGTTTTTTGCTCTGTTTTTAACGTATGCAAAAATTTCCTGCTTTTTCTCAAGCGTTTCCCAAAGCAGTTTGAAGATAGATCTGGGCATAGAAGGGTGGCGTATCATGCTGTGAGGCTGACCGAGAACTTCTTTCTCGGTGAAGTCTGCTATGGATAAGAACACTTAGTTTGCATAGGTAATGTGTCCTTTTAAATTGGTTTTGCTGACGATTATTTCGTCATCGCCAAAAAAACGTTCAACGTCTGTAACATCTGTTTCTCTCATTTGAACCCCCTTACAGGTTAGCTTTAAATCTGTATCGAGGAGGGCTTGATACCGGCAGTATTTAGCCCCGAGATCCTCGGTAGATATAAATGAAATAGTGTTCAATAAACGCACAGGTACAAAGGTGAGGTCTTATTTTCAATTCCGTGTTAAATATATTTAGGGGCAACAAAATCTTGCCGTATCCGTAAATAATGTGTGGATATAAGATTAGTAATCACCACAAAAATATTGTGAATATAGATTAGGGGTGAAATGTTAATATAATACTACTATGGGGTGCTGTTGAGTTTATGAATTCCCTTAATGAGGGCTTTTGTAGTGCCAAGTTCAATTTAAATTTATCATTAACGGGTAATTTATAGGGAAATCTGTGGTTATAAGAACGATATCGATCATCCTTTACTGCTCAATTCTGATTCTTTCATTATCCAGCCAACCTGTGGCTGCACCGAGCCTACTTGTCCAATCTACAGACAATTACAGTGATGATTTGAAAGGCTTGATTGAAAAGAGAACCATTAGAGTTTTGGTTAATTATAGCCCGACAAATTTCTTTATTGTCGGTGGGAAACCTCGAGGCTTTGAATACGATTTGATTGAGGAGTTCCGAAAAAATCTCAAAAAGATAACCCCAAAAACCAACTGGCCGATAATCTTCATTTATAAACCCGTTGCCTTCTCTGACCTCTTGCCTCTTTTGGAAAGTGGGTATGGGGATGTTGCTGTTGGCGGCTTAACGATTACGGCTGCACGGCAAGAAAGCGTTACTTTTACAAAACCTTACCTGGATGATGTCGCAGAAGTCATTGTCAGTAGTGCAAAAGCACACCCAATTAAGACTATCGATGATATGGCAGGAAGGTCAGTCCTCATTAATATGAGCAGTAGTTTTGCTGAGCATCTAAAAAATGTGAACAGCAAGTTAATCAGCCGGAAACTCGAACCGATTAAGGCCCTTCCAGCCAATGAAAAATTAACCGATGAAGATATTCTGCAGATGGTCAGTGCTGGAATTGTTGATTATACAGTTGCCGATCTGCATGTCGCACAGATTTGGCAGCAGGCTCTCCCCTCGATAAAAATACACGAGGACATTGTTCTTAATGACAATGGTCGATTGGCCTGGGCTGTGCGGAAAGATAATCCTGAACTTCTCAAGGTCCTAAATTCTTCCCTGCACAAGGTGAAAAAAGGGAGTTTATTGGGAAACATATATTTCAAAAAATATTTCGAGCAAACCAAATGGATCGAAAACCCTCTCAATGCCGGTGGGAGTACCAAGCTAAATAAGTTGAGATTACTGTTTGAGACCTATGGTGAAAAATACGAGATTGATTGGCTTGCGCTTGCTGCTCTGGGATATCAGGAATCTAAACTTGATCAATCCGTAAAAAGTAACGCTGGGGCAGTTGGAATAATGCAAGTACTCCCTTCTACAGCAGCGGGAGATCCTATCAATATCCCCAATGTAGAAAAATTAGAGCCTAACATTCATGCTGGTACTAAATATCTAGCCCATCTACGGGATCGTTATTTTGATGATCCGGAAATAGACGATCAGGATAGATTAGACTTTATGCTGGCGGCTTATAATGCCGGTCCTAACAAGGTTCAGTCTATGCGTAAAGAAGCTGCAAAAGAAGGCTTGGATCCCAACAAATGGTTTTCCAATGTCGAGCAAATTGCCCGCCGGGTTATCGGCCGGGAAACCGTCGACTATGTCGCCAATATCACCAAATATTACAGTGCCTATCGATTGGCTGTAGATTATCATCGTAATGATAAGACTTCGAAATAACTTATCAGACTACATCCGTTTGATCTTTAGATGATCGAGAGCCCGAGATTATTGGTAAAGTTGTGCATATTGATATTGTGTTGTGGTGAAATTTTAAGTGCCCAGTTTGTGAATTCTTCCAAAGCTTTAGTGTGGAGTGTAGTTGGAGGATGGACCAAGTAATAACCTCTTCCTGTTTTTAGGACAGGACCAAAGGGAACACAGAGCCTTTGTTTTTCAATTTCCTCTGTAATTAATGCAAGATCTCCCAGAGAAATACCAAACCCGTTTTCCGCAGCCCTTACCGCGAGATCAAGCGTTTCGAAAGCTGGTCCCGTAATGTCCATGACACCGGTGTGACCTGCTTCTTGTAACCATAATTTCCAATCTCTTTGATCGGCGGTGGTGTGTAAGAAAGTAAGAGTTTTAAATGCTATTTGAGGGGTAAGGCTATGAGCATTCTCTTGGTGTTGCGGAGGAAGGATTGGTGCCAAATATTCGTCAGAGAGTTTGGTTGAAATTAAATCTGGCCACTTTCCGTCGCCATAAATGATACCTGCATCAAAACTGTATCTGTCAAATTGATTGCCAAGTAGAGTTGTCGTCACCCGTACATCAAGAGAAGGTATGCTTTTGCGAAGTGCCTCTAGTCTGGGCATAAGCCATCGGATAGCAAAGCTTGGAGCGACTTGAAGTCTGATACGGGTGCGATTTTCTTGTGCTTGGGAAATTGTTTTATCTATCAAATCAAGTGCTGTGGAGAACTCTTTTGCGAGTTCGTCGCCAAGTAAGGTTGCTGATATGGCTTGGTGATCACGTCTAACAAGAGACAGTGATAGTACTTCTTCCAGCTTTTTTATCTGACGGCTGACGGCACCTTCTGTAACACAGAGTTCTGCCGCAGCGGCCTTCACGCTTCCAAGTCGAACCGTTGTTTCAAACGCTCTAATCGCATTGAGCTGGATTCGAGAGTTACGTGGCATTTATTACTCTCCCTTAAACTCTTAGTTAAGCTTGAGAAAAACTCAATTTATTCTGGAGAAATTCTAATTATCTAAAAAAATACAACTGATTAAAATGAAGAGGAAGTTATTTGTTTGAGAAAATATCAATAATATAAAATGTCTGAGAGTAGGAGCCATGATGAGTGACGGGATAAAACAAGATCATGAAAAAGTCATGGAGGCACTTTATTGGTGGGGAGTGCCGACTTTGTTTCGATGCCCTCATATTCCAGATCCAGAGGGGTGCGAGATAGCTTTGATTGGGGTGCCACATTCATCTGGCAATGGAACGACTGAAAAAGATCAGCACTTGGGCCCTCGGTCGGTTCGGGATGTCTCTCCAATAGGTCGGAGGGTCCACGCAAAATACAACTTGGACCCATGGGCAGAGAGTAAAATATTTGATCTGGGAGACGTACCGCTTCCTGAGGCCAATGATAATGAAGCCTCTATTCAAAGGATCACAGATTATTACGCCCGCTTAGCGCGCCAGGGAGTTTCAACAGTTTCTGTCGGGGGGGATCATTCTGTAACGGGGGGGATTTTACAGGGGTTAGCCTGCGAAGGCTCAAAATTAACGGAGGGCAGGAAAGTTGCCCTTCTTCATTTTGATGCCCACACGGATGCTTTTCACAATTTGGATCACTGGTTGGGTGCCAAAAAATCAGCTGCTCACTGGGCCAGTTACCTTGTTCAGCAAGGACAAGTAGATGCTGACTTGAGTTCGCAAATAGGTATTAGGGGAAACTTGAGGACGCTGGAATGGACTGAAACGAGTGATGAACTCGGGTATCAATTGATCACAAAGGATGAATTTGACGACATTGGGGTTGTAGAAACTATTCGTAGATTTCGAGAACGAATTGGTGACGATCCCGTTTATATTACCTTCGATCTCGATTGTCTTGATCCTTCAATCGCACCAGCCGTTTCCAATGTCGAAGCCGGATCGACAGGCTTTACAATGAATGAAGCCAATAAACTGTTGCAGGGAATTAGAGGATTAAATGTGATTGGAGGAGATGTCGTTTGTTTGATGCCAACCAAAGACAACCCCAACAAGATTACCTCTATGGTTGCGATGTCGATAATGTTTGAGTTGATTAGTCTGGTGTCTGATCGACAAAGAACGGACAGGCATAAAATGCGAGGTGGCAGCTCAAATTCACAAGGGGATAATTTGGTTTTTTAATCTCATTACTCTATATCAACACTAGTCGAGCACGTTGGGCCAATTAGCATCGCCGCGTTTTATATTACCAGAGATGTCTCTTTCCCAACGTCGCTGGATACCTGCGCTATAGTTGAGGTAAAGTTTGTTGTTTACGATTCTCCAGGCATAGGGATCAGCTGAAGCCGTGTCCCCTTGAGCAACGGCCCAAGAACAGTATCCCCCGTATTGTGGAGCATAACTTTCAGGATTTTCTTTGAAGGTCTCGAGGTTGCCTACTGAAGCGAAATGCCAACTTGCCCCCATCCATTCGTATGCGAATTTTTCAGAACCTTCGACCGGTTTGTTCTGGGTAAAGTAGGCAACGGGGTCATAACCATCTATCGCCACCGAAGAGAAAAATCCAGTATAGATTGGGTCTTGAGCAGCATAAGACGCCGTAGGTAAAGCTGAGGCAATTGTGCCTGTCGCAAGGGTGAAAAGTAATTGTCGGCGGCTGATTAACATAGGCATCTTTCTGAATGTTGTTCCTCTAATATAAGGGGGGGTATTGTAAACTGCATATCACATTCAGTTGAGCAGTTTGTGCTCTGGAATTCCCAACGACGTCTATCATACTAAATGTACTCTCTTGATCTTTGTGGGTAGATTAAGGCATTGTCATTATTGAAATTTTCCATGTTGTTAAAGGGTAAGGCATATGCCATCTCAGCGGGCGCGTCTTCGCGAACTCGGTCTCGAAATTGGTGATTTACCAACTGGTGAACACAATGCCATCACCGATGTGTCTGGAGTGCAAGTGGGGCACAGTACCATTATTCAAGAAAGCCCAAATGTCTTGCGAACTGGCGTTACAGCAATTCTGCCTTTAGGGCGTGAGAAACTGTGGAGCCATGGAGCTTTTGCCGGCTCCAGTGTCTTTAATGGCTATGGCGAAATGACTGGACGAGGTTGGTTGGAAGAGGCGGGGCAACTGTCTTCTCCAATTTTACTTACATCCTATTATGGCATTGGTGCCGTTCACCGGGGCATCAACCAACTTTGTGATGATATCGACATCCATAGCGGGACCCATCCAATCGTCGCAGAAGCATGGGATGGGTGGTTAAGTGATCCCAATGCGTTTGCTCTTGGAACCGAGCATGTGGAACACGCTCTTGAAGGTGCGAAGGGTGGCACCGTAAGCGAAGGCTGTGTCGGTGGTGGGACAGGGATGGTTTGCCACGATTTTAAAGCCGGAATCGGGACTTCTTCACGTAAGGTCGAGATTAATGGCGAGATCTATACTGTAGGGGTTCTGGTTCAGGCGAATTACGGGGATCGGGCGGACTTTAGAGTTAATGGGTCCAATGTGGGCGTAAAAAGGCACTTCTCCGCTTTGTTGAGTAGATTTAGGATTTCAAATAGAGCATAGATTGATTATCTGGAATGGATGATTGTCTAATTTTGAGTTTGAAGTATTCGGTATCCTTGATGCCTCTGGCTCGCTTACGGATCATTCCTATACTGACATTACCAGCCTCTATCCTGGCGCTTGTGAGCTTGTGTTTGGCGTAGTTGCAGATGCCCACACAATGTTTCCGTAGGGATTTCGCGAACTTTTTTAGATAGAGCATCTGTGACTGATCTGCTATCAGGCACCAACGTTCCAGTTGCTCCGCCATCGCCTCAAATGAAGCGGCACTCCACAGCAGCTGAAGCTGTTCTTTCAAGACGTAAAGTGCATTCAGGTTGCTATTGCTCTCCAGCAACCTTTGCAGCTTGTCACTTTGTTTTTCACTCAACTTATCCGCATTTTTGAGCAACAGATAATGTGTCCCTTTCATCAACTCTTTACCACTTGGATCGGCCTTTCTGAACTCAAGTCGACGCTGATTATGGATAGCTTTGCTGTAGTTTTTCATGACGTGGAAACGGTCAAATACTATGTCGGCCAACGGCAAGGACTCTCTGACAGCCTTTTGGTAGGCAGGCCCCATATCCATCGCTACGGCCTTTATTTTGCAGGCTGTATCTGGTTGCAGTTGTTTCAAAAACCTTGAAAAAACCTCGGCAGTTCGGCCTGCTTCAACCCAGATCAGATGACCGCCAACCATATCGTAGACCACCGTCATGTAGTCATGACCTTTCGCCCGGGCAACTTCATCTACACCAATATATTCCAAGCCAGTTAGCTCTGCAGGATCAAGCGTAGGGAGAGTTTCAATAAGGTATGCCCTGTCGATATTCTTGACCGTTTCCCATCGTATATCCAAATGTCTGGAAACCGCTTGAATAGACATATGCCGACATAATCCACTGATCAGTCGGCAAAATCGGTGAGTGAAACGGCACCCTTTATCAACAAAATCACACCCCTCAATGCGGCGTTCGCCCTTGTTAATATAAACCTGCGCCAGCTCAATCTCGACCACACAAGGATACCCAAAAAGGGGGATGTCGTTTACTTGTCGGCGGACATGCTGGTTGATGCTTCCCTTCTGGCCTGTAGCAGGGTCTATAGCCCTCCTACGCGCGTCTCGGCTGCAGTGAATGACAATCTTAACACCGCCGTCATCCAGTTTAATTTCATTTACACGTTGCCCTTTGAGGCCTAAAATATGCTGCGAGATGTTGATTGTCATATACCTGCTCTATGTAAAGTTATCAGAAACCATACATATCAACAGGTTACTTGGCGGTCGGCATCTTTTTCTACTCAACAAAGCGGAGAAGAGCCCGTAAAAATTCCGGGTTCAGAGGTACCTGTTCCTGATCGAAAAGCTGTACCTCACACGGAAGACGGCTCGATCATTATCGTGGTTGCAACCGATGCACCTTTGCTTTCGAAACAATGCGATCGCCTCGCGAGAAGAGCTGTGCTCGGGCTGGGCCGTACAGGAGGTTTCGGCCACAATGGCAGTGGTGATTATTCGATCGCTTTTTCTACGGGGAATGTTCTTAATCTCCGTGACGGCGATTTGCATCAAGGTATCAAGGCGCTGCCAGAAAAAGACATCAACCCACTGTTTCATGCCGCCGTTGAAGCAACAGAAGAGGCCATTGTAAATTCGATTTGTAAGGCGACGACGACGACAGGTTACAAAGGGCGTGTTGTTTATGAGCTTCCTTTGGAGACTCTTAAATCTGTTATGGCAGCAGATTGAATGTTGGCTTAAGTATCTAAAATTGAATCTTCATTTAGAAACAACGTAACGAATGCTTCTCTAAACCGTAATAATGAGCCGTTACCGATCACACTGTAAAAAACGATATTTGATCGCGTTAGTCACAGTGTGAGGTTTTAATGTTTGCGACGCTTAGATCCCGGATTGATTTCAAACTGATAATCGTTTTGATTTCTGTTCTTATCCCCTTGATGGCTGGTTTACTATTTGCCTTTGATTTTCTCTTAAAAGAAATAATGACAAAGCAGGATGATCGAACTCAGTTGCTTCGGGAAATGAACCAAACACTGCGGGCTGAAATTTCTGAATTACAAACTCAATACTTAGCTATTGGTTCTCACTTGGAAGTTGATGCGATCAAGGAAGTTGAAAGTTGGGCGATAGCCCAGGGTGGGGTTGTGGTTGTTCACGATGGACGAGCAGGGATCAAAACCCGGTATCGAAAACGAAGCCAGCGTAGAGATTTATCCAAACGCGGAGTTTTTGTGGTTGATGACGGTGCGGGTAAATCTGCAATTTCGCTAGGGGTCTTTGATGGAAATGATTTCAAAGATCAAATTAAAGAAATCAGGTTCGATAATAAGAAATTGCCTGAGCTGAGGAAGTCCGTATCCCAAATTACGGCTGAAAATACGGGCCCAGATGCCTTGGGGCATAAGGTCGCTTCGCTCAAAGGGATATTGGCAGATGCAACTCTTGATGCGGAACGCAAGCGCATAGCCATTCTTAATTATGTTGATGTGATAAAGCAAAAAGACGAAGAGGTTCAAAGTTTTGCTAACCGAGTTTTTGCTATTAATGGTGTTCTTGGTGGGGTCGCTGTTCTCCTTATTCTCAGTGTCGTTTATGGTGTGAGCCGCGGCTTAGTGACAAAGGCACTCGTCCGTCTTCAGAGCGCAACGCGAGAAGTTGCCGACGGCGGTTCTGTTGCGTTGGCTGAAGCCGATCGCCTAGATGAAATCGGTTCGCTAGCACGAGGAATCGAGCGGTTTCAGCAAGCAAGAGATGAAGCCGATATCCTTCGCGAAGAGAATGAAAAAGAGCGACTTCGTAATCAGAAGGCGGTAGAGAACCGTTTGGCCTCTGTTGCAACTCAATTGGAAGGCGGTATGAACTCGAGCGTAAAAAGTGTGTCGGAACACGCTGATCTTTTGGTGACGATGTCCGATCAACTTCAAGATTTTGCCGCCAATACCAATACTCAGGCTGGTGAGACAATTGAACTGGCGGACATTAACGCCGACATGGCCAAGGAAATTAAAGAGCTTTCAGAGAATCTGGTTTCTTGTAGTTCTGAGATGACAACGGCTGTGGATCAGCAGATTAAGCTCACGTCTCTTGCGGGTGAGGATAGCAAAAAGGCACATAAAACCGTTGAGCACTTGTATGGAACTGCCGACCAGGTCGGGGATATCATTGAGATGATCCAAAAGATTGCCGGGCAAACACATCTCCTTGCCTTGAATGCAACGATCGAAGCTTCAAGAGCAGGTGTTGCGGGAGCAGGTTTTGCGGTTGTGGCAGAAGAAGTGAAAAAGCTATCAGGAGAAACATCAGAAGCGGCGGACGCGATCGCTGTTCGGGTTAGATCAATCCGAGATGTTTCAGAAGAAGCCGCCCAGGGGATTACCTCAATCGAGGGGCGGATTGATGAAGTTGATCAATCAATGCGTGGCCTGGTTCAGTTGTTTGATGTTCAGGTTAAAGCATACCATAGCATTGCCAGCTTTGTTGAAAACTCCGTAGACAATGCCAACAAAGTTTCCGGCAGTAGCGCTGCTATGAGAGATGCTTCGAAGACGACGGGAGATGCAACAGCGCAGTTGATGAAAACATCGGGTCGAATCAAATCCGCATTGGTTCACATGCAAGAAGAACTCATGATGATTTTAAAATCAGCATCTGCCCCTGTTTGAGGGAGAATCTTTATATTGGGGTTTATTGGTCTGTGGCAATTAGACGGAACGCTGGACGTATTCTTCGATCATGGGGTGGGCAGCCCGTTTTGAATAACCGGGGTCAGTTATTCCCTTGAGGACAAAATCTGCCGTCGTTCTGTTACAGGCAACGGGTGTTTCATAAAGAGTGGAGATTCGAATTAGGGCTTTGACATCGACATCATGTGGCTGTGGTGTCATTGGGTCGACGAGGAAGAAAAGCGCATCCAGCTCATCGTTGGAAATCAAAGCGCCGATTTGAAGATCACCACCGAGGGGACCGCTTTTGAAAGCCTGAATTTCATGCTCGGGAAGGTTTTCTGAAAGGAGGCGGCCCGTTGTTCCCGTTGCAACGATTTTGAAATCTCTTAAGGCTTCTTTGTTTTCTTCGGCCCAATCCAAAAGAACTGGCTTCATTCGATCGTGTGCCACCATTGCTATCGTGCGCTTGGAACTCTCACTCATAAACTATCTCCCTGATTTGTTTTTATAATATCGCTTTAATATTGCGCTCTGTCCAAGGGTTCTTGATGTGAAATCAACCAATCTCGTACTTTTTGTGCTTGAGGACTAAGTGGCTTGTGGCTTGGCCAGAGCACCCAGAAATCGCCACCAAAGTGAACGGGTTCGTCGTCCAATAGTTCAAGAAGGCCATGATGAACAAGGTGATCAACGAGATGCCACCAGCCCAAGGCGATGCCACCGCCTGCAAGGGCAGCCTGGATTACGAGGGCATAATCATTGAGCCGAAGCCCGTCGCCATTATCTTGCCAATCCAATTCTTTAGCTCTGAACCAGGTATTCCAGTT
The DNA here is from genome assembly GCF_965205715.1 of Kiloniella sp. Lineage (GTDB taxonomy): Bacteria > Pseudomonadota > Alphaproteobacteria > Kiloniellales > Kiloniellaceae > Kiloniella. Next base: position 581,834 of record NZ_CBDBHW010000013.1, read on the forward strand.
GGGGCGGTCTCGATAGGGCTCTTCAAGGTGGAGAAGGCGACGTTGTGAAAGCTCTAGCGGGGTTTTGGGCATGCCAAAATCGGCAAGATATTTTGGGCTTGCGACGGGATAGACCACTTCTTTTGCAATCTGTATTGCTTCATGGCCGGGCCAACTGCCATTGCCGCGTCTAATCCCTAATGGAATTTCCTCAGCAGCTGGATCAACATCTTTGTCTGTTGTTTGTAATCGAATATCTACTTCGGGGTGGTGTTGGCTAAACGACGCCAGGCGCGGGACGAGCCAATAGTTTGCAAAGGCTGTGGAACACGAAAGGGTGACATGGCTGTCAGGTTCCGATCTTGATAATTCTTGAGCGGATCTATGGATATGCCCCAAACCCATGGTGACATCATTATGAAAGCGGACACCGGCCTCGGTGAGTTGAACTGATCGATGTCCTCGATAGAACAACTGGGTATTTAAGGCGGTTTCGAGTTGCTTAATCGCATAGCTTACCGCGGCTTGGCTGACGTTCAATTCCTCTGCTGCACGAGCAAAAGACAGGTGTCTTCCCGCGGCCTCAAAAGAGAAAAGGGCTGTGGGAGATTGAATCAGAGTTTTAAGTTTTCGCATAAATATAACTTAGGCAAAGAGTAAGAATTATAAGCAGTCACAACTCTATTGCATAAGTATACCATTTGCCTATCCCATTTTTAAGAAGGATGTTGGCATCATGGTCAGGGAAAACGGAAGCGTTATTGTTGAGCGCACACAATCGTCAGCGAAACCGCGAGGCCGCGCTGCACGACGGGCAAGTCGGCAAGGGGGCGCAGAGCAGAATAAACACCTCAAGGTCCCATATATTACCCGTAATATTCCGACCTATGATTTGTTGGATGAGGAAAGCTTGATCAAAATTGAACAGGCTGCAGATACAATTCTTGCCGAACTTGGGATCGAGTTTAGAGATGATCCCGAAACAGTTGATCTATTTAAAAAGGCAGGTGGCGATGTCACTCCGATATCTGATGGTGTCTGGAATATAAAGTTTGAGCCCGGCATGATCCGGGAAATTTTAAAGACGGCTCCTGAACGCTTTACCCAGCATGCGCGTAATCCAATCAACTCTGTCGACATTGGCGGGGATGCAATGGTTTTTGCCCCTGCTTATGGGTCACCTTTTGTTATGGATATGGATCGGGGACGGCGATACGGGACTCTCGATGATTTTGAAAATTTTGTGAAACTGGCTCAATCCAGTCCTTGGCTGCATCATTCCGGCGGAACGATCTGTGAGCCGACAGATATTCCGGTGAATAAACGTCACCTTGATATGGTGTTGGCCCACATGCGCTATTCTGATCGTGCTTTTCTTGGATCGGTTACGGCTCCTGAACGTGCGGTGGACAGTATCGAAATGTGCCGCGTTCTTTTCGGATCCGAGTTTGTCGATCAGAACTGCGTTATCATGGGGAACTTCAATTCTACCTCTCCTCTGGTTTGGGACGGGATTTCGACCCAGGGAATCCGGGCCTATGCAGAGGCCGGCCAGGGATCAATTTTGTTGCCTTTCTTACTCGGCGGCGCGGTTACTCCTGTGACGATGCCTGGGGCTGTTGCGCAAGGGCTTGCCGAATCCATGATTGGTTGCGCTTTGACACAGCTTGTGCGTCCTGGCGCTCCGGCAATCCTGGCTTCGTTCTTGTCTTCACTATCGTTGCGATCTGGAAGCCCAACATTTGGAACGCCGGAACCTGCGCTTGGCAGTCTTGTCATGGGACAGTTGGCGCGACGCTTAAAACTACCATTGAGGTGTGCGGGAAATTTTCCGACTTCCAAGTTACCAGATGCCCAGGCAACTACGCAGGGGATGATGTCGATGATGTCAGCGGTCCAAGGGGGCGCGAATTATATCCTCCATTCCGCAGGTTTCCTCGATGGTCTTCTGTCCATGTCTTATGAGAAATTCATCATGGATACGGATATTTGTGGGGCTCTTCATGCTTACCTTAAGGGGCTTGAAGTCAATGACGATACTCTCGGACTTGATTCCCTACGTGAAGGCGGACCGGGGCAACATATGTTTGGATCGGCCCACACTCTTAGGCACTATGAAACGGCTTATTGGGATACCGACTTTAACGATGATCAACCCTACGAGAGCTGGTTCGAGCAAGGTGGAGATGATGCGACGACGAGGGCCAATCGAAAATGGAAACAAATTCTAGCGAATTATCAGGCTCCACATATGGACGTGGATAAAGAAGAAGCCTTGCTGGATTTTGTTGCGCGGCGCAAAGCCGAGATGAAAGACGCCTGGTATTGATTCCTGAGTCTGATGGGAGATAGTTATGAAGATTACAGATGTTAAAATAACCCATGTAAATGTTCCTTTTGATGCCCCGTTTTGGTGGACCGCTGGGCTTTACCCTGGTGCTTCAAAATCGATCATTGAAGTCTTTACCGACGAAGGCGTGGTGGGTTTGGGCGAAGCGCCCTGGTGGCATTTCGGTGAGGTGATCAAGCAAGAAATTGCACCGCTTTTGATCGGAGCAGATCCCCTGGATCTCGCGGACTGTGAATCTCGCTGTGTGCCTCCGTGGCAAATTACCGCCAACACTGGGGAAAATGCGATTACAATTGCCTTTGGCGCGCTTGAGCTTGCACTGTGGGATATTCGCGGCAAAGTCATGAATATGCCGCTATACAAAGTCCTGGGTGGGGCTGTTAGAAAAGATATTCCTTTTACGGAGTACTTTGCCTTTCGTCCCGAAAACGATGGTGCGGGTGGCGAGATGACCCCGGAAGCCATTGTCGATTATTGCCTTCAAATGAAAGAAGAGCATGGCTCTTCATATTTTGAAGGCAAGCTCATTCAGGGCGATCCTCAGCTGGAAATTCGAACTGTTAGATTGCTTCGTGAAGCTTTGGGGCCGGAGGCGATGTTACGGCTTGATTCGAACATGCAGTGGTCCCTTACGACAGCGCGTTGGGTCCTGCGTGAGCTGGAACAATACAACATTCGAAATTACGAAGACCCGGTTGCAACTTTTGAAGAAATGGCTGAGCTGCGTAAGCATTCCATCATTCCTTTTTCCACACATATACCAGATTTGCGTCGTGCTGTTGCGCTTGGGGCTCCAGATTATTTTGTCTGCAATTTTGCCGCTCTTGGTGGTATTGCCAAGACAATGAAATTTGTTGCTGCGTGTGAGGCTATGGGCAAAGGGTTTTGGTGTTACTCAAACGATCTCGGCATTATGACTGCTGCCTACTTACACGTTGTTGCCGCCACGCCTTGGATAACCGAACCATCGCAATCCTTATTCCGTTGGCAAATCGGGGATGTCATTCAAAACGGCCCCTTCCGTCAAACAAATAACACAGTACGGGTTCCAGAAGCCCCCGGCTTGGGCGTGGAGTTGGATCAAGATTCCATGGTTCGCTGGCATCAACACTTTATCGATCATGGTCCCATGAGCCATTTCAATGATCCCAATAATCCGGGGCGCTTTCGTCAGTTGCCCCTGAATTGAGCCCAGAATTAACTCTGAACTGATGCCTGTTCTCAGGCATTATTGTATCGTTACTCAAAAGACCCGGACAGAGATCAATCCCGTACCGGGCGATGAAGAAAACAGGAGAGAATAAAATGGCCAGCAATGATCCTTTGTTGCAGCCTTACAAGCTGAAGCACCTCACGATTAAAAACCGGATCATGACCACAAGCCATGAGCCTGCCTACCCTGAAGACGGGATGCCGAAAGATCGTTATCGCGCCTATCATGAAGAGCGTGCAAAAGCGGGCGTTGGATTGACCATGACAGCTGGATCCGCCGCGGTATCTCGAGATAGTCCTCCAGTGTTTAACAATGTCCTGGCCTATAAGGACGAGGTCGTTCCCTGGATGAAAAAAGTCACCGATGCCTGCCATGAGCATGGCTGTGCGGTGATGATCCAACTGACCCACCTTGGGCGGCGTACAGGCTGGAATAAGGGCGATTGGCTACCAGCAGTATCCCCTTCTCATCATCGGGAGGCTTCGCATCGCGCCTTTCCTAAAAAACTTGAAGACTGGGATATCGAGCGGATCATACGGGATTACGCTGATGCGGCCGAGCGTATGCAAGCTGCAGGTCTGGATGGTATTGAACTGGAAGCCTATGGCCATTTGATGGATCAATTTTGGTCACAACGGACCAATACACTGGACGGAGAGTACGGTGGATCTTTGGAGAACCGGATGCGGTTTTCAATGGATGTCTTACAGGCCATTCGTAAACGGGTTGGTGAAGAGTTTATTGTTGGCATTCGTTACACTGCTGATGAAGCGGATAAAGAAGGGATCTCCGAAGACGAAGGGATTGAGATTTCCAGGCGTTTAAAAAACTCCGGTCTTGTGGACTTTTTGAACGTTATTCGCGGACACATTGATACCGACCCAGGGCTAACTGATGTTATTCCCGTACAGGGAATGAAGTCAGCGCCGCACCTTGATTTTGCCGGTCGGGTGAAAGAAGCGACAGGGATGCCGACATTTCATGCTGCACGCATCCCCGATGTGGCGACAGCTCGGTATGCCGTATCTGAGGGTTTGATCGATATGGTTGGTATGACACGTGCCCATATGGCTGATCCACATATCGTCAGGAAAATTGTTGAAGGGCGCGAGCACGATATTCGTCCCTGTGTCGGCGCGACCTATTGCTTGGATCGGATCTATCAGGGCGGTGATGCGCTTTGTATTCACAATGCTGCGACGGGGCGTGAGTTAACCATGCCGCATGATATTCCACGTGCCGAAACCCAAAAGAAGGTGGTGATCGTCGGTGCAGGACCTGCCGGTCTGGAAGCCGCCCGTGTCGCTGCTGAACGGGGACATTCTGTTAAAGTCTTTGAAGCAGCGTCAGAACCCGGAGGTCAAATTCGTCTAACCGCGCAAAGCCCACGGCGATCTGAAATGATATCTATCATCGATTGGAGAATGGCTCAGTGTACAGCAAAAGATGTGGAATTTCGCTTTAATACCTGGGCTGAGGCGAGTGATATCCAGTCCGAAAGTCCAGATGTGGTGATTATTGCCACAGGTGGTTTACCCCATACCGAAGTTCTTGAATCTGGAAACGACCTCGTTGTTTCAAGTTGGGATATTATCTCAGGAGATGTGAAGCCGGGTCAGGATGTGCTGGTTTATGATGACGCCGGGGATCATGCGGGGCTTCAGGCCGCGGAAATAGTTGCAGCGACAGGGGCAAAGGTGGAAATCATGACGCCAGATCGCAGTTTTGCCCCTGAAGTCATGGCGATGAACCTCGTGCCTTATATGAGATCAATGCAGGAAAAAGACGTTACCTTTACTGTAACTTACAGGCTTAAATCCGCTTCGAAAGAGGGCAACAGGCTTTCTGCCGTAATTGGCACTGATTATAGTGATCTGAAACAAGAACGAGACTTCGATCAGATCGTGGTTAACCACGGGACGCTTCCCATGGATGATATTTATTTTGACTTAAAGCCGCAGTCATCAAACTTCGGAGAGTTAGATCAGGCTGCCTTCATCGGGGGCTTCCCCCAAGAGATTAATTCTAATCCTGATGGAAGCTTTCAATTATTTCGCATTGGAGATGCCGTCGCGGCCCGGAATACGCATGCGGCGATTTACGATGCCTTGCGATTGATGAAAGAAATCTAGGTTGAGAAGGCCCGGTCTTACACAGCCGGGTCTCTCTTTTAGGGATCAACCGTTTTATCCTGTTGCAGTTTTTCATGGATGACGGCTTGGGCTGATTCCAGATGCTTTACAAGGATTGCTCTTGCGCCATCCATATCTCTACCCACACAGGCAGCAATAAGCTGTTGGTGTTCAGAATTACTTCGGGTTTGTGACTGAGGTTCTTTCAGGCTCAAGCGAAGATAGCGTTCAGAAGAAGTGAACAAGATGGTTTGAAAGCGATAGCCAATGGTTTCTCTAGCACCTGAAAGGATAGCTTCGTGAAACTTACGATTAAGTTCGCCGAGTTCCTGCTGATTTGTGCTTTTGGTTTCTTGCTCAACAAGAGATTGAGCCTGCTGTAGATCTAAGTCACTCAGGTTGGGGATAGATAATGTGAGGAGGTGTGGCTCAATAACTTTGCGGAGTTCAAAAATTTCCATCATTTCAGTGATCGAGCCCGGGAGAACCCTTGCGCCTCTGTTACGTTCGAAACTAATGAGATTCTCACCCTCTAAAGTACGAAGTGCTTCTCTTACCGGGATTTTGCTCACCCCCATGGAATCAGCAGCGGTATCCTGACGGACGAGGCTATGAGGTGGGAGAGTACCGGAAATAATGGCCTCCCGAAGAACATTGGCGACGAACACAGGTGTTGAGACTTGTTCATTGGTAAAACGTGAAACGATATTTTTGAGGTCGTTCGTCTTGCTTAAGTCTTCGGGTTCATTCGCCATTGGCCATTTGATCTTTCAATTAAATCACTACCTTCAACTTATCGAGTATAGAGCTGCGACCCAAGATATTTCGATTTTATGCGTGGGCGGAGAGCTTCCTTTTTATCAATCCCATGCCAATGAGACACCCAAGAATAATAACTCCAGCACCTGCGGTGGTCGTCCATTGGAGGGATTCTTCGAATATCAAAAATCCAATAACGGCAGAAAAGATAATAGAGCTGTACGTTAAGGGCGTCAGGAGGACGACGTTCGCTTTTCTAAAGGCAAAGAGATTGAGAGATTGCCCAAGGATGGCTATTGGCCCCATAAGAAGCACGGGCCACCACTCCAAAAGATTACCCCATTGCCCCCATAATAATGTTGGTATTGCTAAAAGTAATGACGCCAAGGAATTTACATAGAGAAGAGTGACAGGAATAGCCTCACGTTCGCTGACGTACTTAATCACGATGATCTCTACTGCCATGCAGCAAGCAGCAAGTAAGGCAATCAATGAGGCTGGGTGGAACAAATTGCTTCCAGCTTCTCCCTGGCTACCGTAGGCGACGATGATCGCACCCGAGATACTTAGGATTACAGCGAGCCAATGACGCGGAAGAACTCGTTCGCCTAAAACAATTCCTGCTAATATAAGAACGATTGCTCCGTTTGAAAAACTGATCGTTACCACATCAACGAGAGCGATTTGCGAGGCTGCAATTACCACACAGGCAACAGATCCTATTCCAGCAATGGAGCGTCCGATGTGGAGGAACCCTAAATCACTCCGAATGGCATTACCTTGTGCTTTCCATCGAATGATCGTGGGTAAGAGGAAAATCAAACCACCAAAATAACGAATGAAAACAATCTGAAACCAAGGAAGATCAATTCCTGCCCCTTTTGGTAAGGCGAACATGCTTGAGAAAAGGAATGCGGCTAGTAGTACAGCGAGTGCGGCTTTGAGGGTGGTGTTCTCTCGTATTTGTATGTACCGCATGGTGCTGCCTTTCTATTAAATTTCTTGCCAATGGAACTTTCCATTAGACTGATTCGAAGAATAAGCTTGTTCAATTTTGAATAACATCAATATAATTGCATTATTGGTATTCAAATTTGAATGGGCGTATTGTGCTAAAATCTCCATATGACTGGGATGACATCCGGGTATTTCTTGCTGTTTATGAAACGGGTTCGTTTTCAGGAGCCGCGAGAGATCTGGGATTGAGTCAACCAACCGTCGGCAGGCGTATCAAATCCTTAGAAGAAGCACTAAATAATCGCCTGTTTGAAAGGTTGTCAGAGGGGTTGTCGCCTACCGAATCTGGTGTGATGTTGGCCTCTAAAGCTTTTCCCATGGCTGAAGCCGCAGAGGACTTAAATCGTCAGAGTGCTTTATTGTCAGCTGAAACCGTTGGGACCGTCCGGGTTTCCATGAATGAGCAGGCTGGGATGTTGTTGTCCGGTCATATCGCCAAAATCAGAGCGGCTCTCCCGGGCATCGAACTGGAATTGATCACGACTCATCTCGAAGCGAGCCTTTCGCGTCGGGAAGCGGATTTACTCATTCGTTTTTGCAAACCAAAACAAGGCAATCTTTATGGTCAAAAGCTCACTGAAATGCCTTTTGCCGTGTTTTCCTCCATCGAGGGTACCGTGCCAGCTGTAAAACATGAAGAAGAACTGGGAGCATGGTTATGGAAAAAAGATCATCCCTGGATTGGTTGGGACGAAGAGCATTCATACCAACCTGATGCTGCGTGGATGAAGGCGACTTTAAAATCTGTTACCCCGGCTATTCGGATAAGCCATGCCATGATGATGCAGACACTGCTGCAAAAAAATCTAGGCATCGGCTTGTTGCCTTCGGCAGCAGGAGATGCCGACCCTCAACTGAAAAGATTAACCCCTGATATACCCGGGCTGCTGAATAATCTCTACCTGATCGTTCATGGGGATTTACGTTTCGTTCCAGCTATTCGTTCTGTTATGGGCGAGATGTTAAATGTTTTGGCGAAAACAACGTCATAAATTTGGCACTTCTCCGCTTTGTTGAGTAGATTTAGGATTTCAAATAGAGCATAGATTGATTATCTGGAATGGATGATTGTCTAATTTTGAGTTTGAAGTATTCGGTATCCTTGATGCCTCTGGCTCGCTTACGGATCATTCCTATACTGACATTACCAGCCTCTATCCTGGCGCTTGTGAGCTTGTGTTTGGCGTAGTTGCAGATGCCCACACAATGTTTCCGTAGGGATTTCGCGAACTTTTTTAGATAGAGCATCTGTGACTGATCTGCTATCAGGCACCAACGTTCCAGTTGCTCCGCCATCGCCTCAAATGAAGCGGCACTCCACAGCAGCTGAAGCTGTTCTTTCAAGACGTAAAGTGCATTCAGGTTGCTATTGCTCTCCAGCAACCTTTGCAGCTTGTCACTTTGTTTTTCACTCAACTTATCCGCATTTTTGAGCAACAGATAATGTGTCCCTTTCATCAACTCTTTACCACTTGGATCGGCCTTTCTGAACTCAAGTCGACGCTGATTATGGATAGCTTTGCTGTAGTTTTTCATGACGTGGAAACGGTCAAATACTATGTCGGCCAACGGCAAGGACTCTCTGACAGCCTTTTGGTAGGCAGGCCCCATATCCATCGCTACGGCCTTTATTTTGCAGGCTGTATCTGGTTGCAGTTGTTTCAAAAACCTTGAAAAAACCTCGGCAGTTCGGCCTGCTTCAACCCAGATCAGATGACCGCCAACCATATCGTAGACCACCGTCATGTAGTCATGACCTTTCGCCCGGGCAACTTCATCTACACCAATATATTCCAAGCCAGTTAGCTCTGCAGGATCAAGCGTAGGGAGAGTTTCAATAAGGTATGCCCTGTCGATATTCTTGACCGTTTCCCATCGTATATCCAAATGTCTGGAAACCGCTTGAATAGACATATGCCGACATAATCCACTGATCAGTCGGCAAAATCGGTGAGTGAAACGGCACCCTTTATCAACAAAATCACACCCCTCAATGCGGCGTTCGCCCTTGTTAATATAAACCTGCGCCAGCTCAATCTCGACCACACAAGGATACCCAAAAAGGGGGATGTCGTTTACTTGTCGGCGGACATGCTGGTTGATGCTTCCCTTCTGGCCTGTAGCAGGGTCTATAGCCCTCCTACGCGCGTCTCGGCTGCAGTGAATGACAATCTTAACACCGCCGTCATCCAGTTTAATTTCATTTACACGTTGCCCTTTGAGGCCTAAAATATGCTGCGAGATGTTGATTGTCATATACCTGCTCTATGTAAAGTTATCAGAAACCATACATATCAACAGGTTACTTGGCGGTCGGCATCTTTTTCTACTCAACAAAGCGGAGAAGTGCCATAAATTTATCACTTAGTTTTAATCCGGTTGCGATCTAAGGGCGCAATGTTCGACCAAGGATATTTGGTCTTCGTTGCTAACCTAGGAGTAACTCATGCAGTCGGCCCCAGTTCACGTCCTTTTTTTGAACACATCGAATACTGCCCGAAGTGTAATGGCAGAAGTTCTTTTACGCGACCTTGCAGGGGGGAGGGCGCGTTGCTTTAGCGCGGGGACGAGCCCTGTTGGTAAATTTTTACCCGAAGTGGAAAATTTACTGAGCCAAAAAGGCTTTGACACAGTCGGAGTGTTTTCTAAGTCGCTGCAATTGTTCTTGGAAGAGGGGGCGCCTCATATTGATCTCGTTGTGACAATTTGTGACTCAAACGAACGGATGCCCGTTCTTGGTCCCCTTGGGGCCCTTCGTGTGCACTGGGAATTACCTAATATTGTCGAAATTTCCTCTACGGAGGAACAAAGCTCTGCGATCAAGGCATCTTATTGCGCACTCGAAGATAGTCTTCGACAGGTGCTTCACCCTTCGTGGCAGGGATTGACGTTAAGAGAGATACAAAGATTGTTTGAAGTTGTCGCTCCTTTAACTCCCATTCTTACGCTTAAGAAAAACAGTGTTCCTGAGAGCTTTATATTTGAACTGGACGTGCCGATGACAGCCTACGCATAAAAAGTGACAAGGGTCCGGGCTCTAGTCAGATTACCGTCAGCCTTCTTCTTTAAAACAGCCTTCAACATGGATTAGTTTTTATCGAGGAATGAAATGCTCCGGCACTCAAGCGATCCCAAATATAGCTCGTACATTTTGAGTTATGTTTCAAATACAAACCATTATTTTGCCCTTGCCCTTAAAGCGATGAAAGTTACTTGTCTCATTGCTGCAGGTCTTTTCTTGTTGTTGCTTAGTGAGGCTGTTGCTGAAGAAACTGTTCAGGAGGAAGTTGAAGTCGGTACCAGAGATTTGGTTGATGCTGCCTTAAGTGACTGGGATTTCTCCCTAGGCGCGGGTGTCGGCATTGGTCCTGATTATGAAGGCTCTGATGATTACGATATCGGAATATTGCCCGTTCTTGAGGCTTCCTGGAGAGATGATACATTTTTCATATCTTCCGAGGCAGGGATTGGTGCGACTCTCTTAAGGTCAGAGCATTTTAGCGCAGGAGTGGCCTTCAATTACGGTGGTGGCCGGGAGGATGGGGATAATAGTGCCCTTCGTGGTCTTGGCGATATCGATAATGGTGTTGAAGTAACTGCCTTTGCAGGACTGGATTTTGATCAATATGCCTTTGGTGTCGATTTAACTCAGGATATTAGCGGGGATGCCAAAGGCACCTTGGCTACTTTTAATGCCGATTATCGCTTTTCATTCCTTGATGAGAGATTGATGTTAGAAGTTGGGCCAGATGTAAGTTGGGCATCCAGTGATTATATGAGCACTTACTTTGGTGTTGATGGAAAGCAGGCCTCCCGTAGCATTTACAATAAATACGATGCGGATGCTGGCCTCAAAGATGTCGGACTGCATTTAAATGCGATGTATGCCTTTGATGAGAATTGGGCTGTTATGGGCGGGGTTGGGTACTCTCGCCTTCTAGGCGATGCAGCTGATAGCCCGATTGTGGATAGCGAAAATCAATTTTTTAGCGCTCTATCCGTCAGTTATTCCTTTTAATCTAAATCCCAATTTGGCCTCCTAATAACGGATTATCCGTTCCGATCCGCCAACTATCCCGAGAGATGAAATGTTGAAGTTTTATTTCTCGGGAGATTTTCTCAATCGATTTGGCCAGTTTTATTAATCAAGAGTTAATAGATTAAATTCTTGTGCTATAGTTACGATCCAAAGCAGAACACGAGGAGGAACGAGAATGATGTTTTCCAGTGATTTCGGCACCGCACGTTACCAGAGTGATAGCGGTTCTGGCTCAGGAGAGACTGGGAATTCTATAGGGGCTTCTGGCGGAGCCGTTAAGGATATCCTTGCGGAGAAAGGCGGGGACATTCACACAATCAATACAAGCCATACCGTTTCAGAAGTGGTTGAGATGCTCAACTCTTTTAAAATTGGTGCACTTGTTGTTGCGGATGAAAATAATCGGCCGATTGGTATCGTTTCTGAACGTGACGTCGTTGTTGGCGTTGGTAAAGAAGGTCTGGCGATCTTTGATATGAAGATCACCGCGATTATGACAGCTGATCCAATTTGTTGTGGCCCTGATGCACGTGTTTACGAAGTTATGCAGAAAATGACCAATGGACGCTTCCGTCATATGCCTGTTGTTGATGATGGAAAGCTGTGTGGCATGATTTCCATTGGTGACGTCGTACGCAAACGTTTGATGGAACTCGAATTCGAAAACGAACAGATGATGGCTTATATGTCGGGATAAGCAAGACCTTTTAAATTGACCCTATTTGGGGAATTTAAGTGTAGCGGCGGAACTATTTAAGTCCCGCCGTTACACTTTTATAACCTACGATATCAAGGCATATCCTGGGCGTGAACCCAGATTAAACCACCTTCTTCTACCTGTGCATTTGTTCCGTCTGGAGCGGGAAGCAATTTTCCGTTGTCGACCAATGCGGCAAAACCCCACCAGCCAGCCTTGGGCATGGCATAATGAAAAACACCATTTTTATCGGCTCTGACTACTTGAGTTATGAAAGGCGATCCCGGTGTTGTAATCTTTCCTTGGCCCCTATACTCGACTTCGATAATGGCATTGGCTTCTGGTTTGCCGTTGTTGAGGACTTGTCCTGAGAAAAGGTTGTTGGTCCATAAGCCGTAAGGGCGACTGAGTGGCATGATTTCTACCGGTAAACCGACAGGTGTTTCCCATCCGTTTTCAAGTCCGTAGGCATTAACCAGGACCTTGGTGTAGTGGATAATCATGGTACGCTCTTCAGCTTCCCAATAGGGGGCTGGGATTAGAAAATAAGTGTAATCACCAGTACGTTTGACCTTATGAGTGGCTTTATAAGATGTGGCCTTAGCCGGGTTTTGCTTGCCTTCAATTTTGATGGCTTGCAGCTCGGATGTCAGGTCGTATTTAATCCCGGTAACTTGAACACCAAACTGTTCTGGAAACTCCATATCCATTAAGGGAGCGCCTTCCATCGGGTGTGTAAACCTGATGTCAAATGCCAGAGTGCTCTGTTTACTTTTTGTAATAAGAGGACGGGAAGGAATTATTTCGAGGAAATGTGCACTGACTGTTGTTGGTGCCATTGCCATTATCATTACACCCATGGAAATCATGAGAGATAGTCTTATTAATAACATGGTACGCGCCTTGTCAAAATAGTTATGACAATGTCAGAGCCTAGCTAATCTAGACTTTTGGCATCGTCGACAGGCACGCCACACGACGGAAAACCGCCCCAATGAAACACCCCGTTCATCAGACTGGTGACGTTATGGCGGCAGGTCTCCTGGCTTATGGCTTAAACAAAATCAAATACTATTAGCCATATACAGTTGCGGGGGCAGCCACGGCTTAAGATCCCCTGATGGGTAAATCTCTCCGTATTCCCTATTATTCCCAAGTCAAATTTGCACTTGGAAAACCGACACGGACGCAGTTTGTCGATCCGATGACCCAGGGTCAATCATGAAAATAACCCAAATAGAATTATTGTGATATTGCTAGAGAGAACCGCGTGTCCTTTTACTATCTGACAATAAGGCTCTGGTTTGCAGAGAGGCGAGATCTCTGGCCCAGCTATCAGGGGCATCCGGGAAGAGGCTATAGAATCCAATGTAACCGGAATAATCGATAACCGCGTAATTGCGAGCAGCTTCTGGGGAAAGATCCGAGGCTTTTTCGTACATTCCTGCAAGCAAGTCGAGACGGATGGAATCCACTCTTTGTACAGTTTCGCGTACGACCTCATCCGATTGAGCCCATGTCCGCATGGCAACATCGGCAGCGATATCTTTCTCAAACGCGAGGTTGAAGAGCATTTCATACTGTGCTTCAGGATCTTCCACATCTTTGATTTCAGCGAAAAGATCTTCCGTGAAATCTTTTTCCCAGAAAGCGAGCAGGGCAATTTTAAAGGAATTGAAGTCCTTGAAATGATGATAAAAGCTACCTTTTGTCAATCTGATTTCTCTGCAAAGCCGAGCAATATTAAGAGCTTGCGCACCCTCCTTTGCGAGAAGAGTCATTGCAGCCTGAAGCCAATTGATGTTCCCGGGTGAGCTTTTTTGTATCGACATAGTGGTCACTTTAAACAGATTAATTATCAAAATTAGGCGGCATACCTATCAGTATGGTTGTTTGGCGCAATTTTCCAAGCCCTAGTTATTGTTGCTTGCACTTTTTTTCTGTCTGCATAAACTGCGGCTATGCATGGTTCCCCAAGGGTGAAGTCGCCCGGGGATTAAAAGGGAACACGGATTAATCTGCCCATCAGGGGATTTCAAGCCGTGGCTGCCCCCGCAACTGTGAACGGTGAGTTCTTACCAATTACGATCACTGGCTTTATGCCGGGAAGGTCTGGTAATGGAGCAACGATCCGTGAGCCAGGAGACCTGCCGGCATAATGTCACTAAACCGTAGGGCGGGGAGTACCATCGGTGACGGACATCCGTTTGTGGCGTGCCTTTGAGCCGAGCTACTGGATATGATCAATCAGGATAAACCTGATGTTCGTGTAAACGGGATGTCTGTATTGCATTTTCCCGTATCCAATATGCTCCGTTAGGAACGTTGCCGTTAATAAGAATATTGACGGCTAGGAGATATGTGAACGAGATGAAAAAAGTTCTCTTTTGTGGTGTTGTCGCAGCTGGCCTCGCAGCCTTTGTTTCAGGTGCACAAGCGCACTTTCAATTGATTTTCACACCAGAATCAATGCTTGAGAAGGGTGGTAAGCTTACCCTTAAAATGCCATTTACCCACCCCTCAGAGTCTGGCCATGTTATGGATATGGGGACGCCGCAAGAATTCTATTCAATCCGGAAGGGTAAAAAGACAGATCTGATGGACAAGCTGAAGCCTATTGAATGGACCAGCAGCCAAAACACAGGTAAAGCCTACGAAGCTGAAGTAAAATTACGCGGTCTTGGCGATAATATTTTTGTCCTAAACCCAGCACCGTTTTATGAAGCAAGCGAAGATATTTTTATTCAGCAGATTACCAAATCCTACATAAATGTTGGTGACCTTCCAACTGACTGGCCAGAAGTACAGGCGCTCAAAACTGAGATTCGTCCTCTAACGAAACCCTATAATGTCATCGCAGGGGGTACTTTCTCTGGCATTGTTCTTTCTGAAGGAAAACCAGTTCCATTTGCCGAGATTGAAATTGAATACATCAATTTTGAACCGGATATGGAAAACAACAAATTTGCTGAAATGGGGAAGATCTCCTCCGCCGCACATGCTATCCGTTCAGATGCTTCTGGAACGTTCACCTTTGGTGTTCCTAAAGCAGGTATTTGGGGTATTGCCGCACTTGGTGCCGGGCCAGATACAGAATATGAAGGCAAAGAGCTTTCTCAGGATGCAGTTATCTGGATCCAGGCTCGCAACGTTGATTAGGGATTGGACGAGCGATGCATATCGTTGATGGTGCTTTGTCAAATCCGGTGTTGATTGGTGGTGGCATCCTTGCCGCCACCGGCGTCGCCTATAGTTTGAAAAAGCTAGAGCCTGAAGACCTTCCGCGTGTTGGTGTTCTCTCCGCGGTCTTTTTTGTCGTCTCTCTTATCCATGTCCCTCTTGGGTTTTCCTCCGTGCACCTGATCTTAAATGGTTTGCTTGGAATTATACTCGGATGGGCAGCTTTTCCTGCTTTGGCCGTGGCTTTGTTACTACAGGCAATCTTTTTTGGCTTTGGTGGTATCACGGTCCTGGGAGTGAATGCTGTCAATATTGCTTTCCCTGCGGTTATGGTTTTTTACCTCTGTCGCTGGGGGCTCAGTGCTGAGCGATATAAACTCGCAAAATTAGTTGCTGATGGTTTGTTCGCCGCTTTCTTCATTGTATCCGTATGGGCCGGGTATGCTCTATATGAGGCTTATCAAGTAGAGGGAGCTACATGGCGGGTTTCCGTTAATAGTATATCCTTGGCACTTTTTGCATTGGTCATGATTGGCGGTTACGTGTTGTATCGACGCGGAACGTTATCCGTCGCGGGGTTTTGGGGTTTCCTCGGGGGCTCTCTTTCGATTTTCTTTACCGCAATTATGGTTGCGATATCTCTGGCTCTATCCGGGGATGAGTTTGCCAAAGCAGCTGAGTTTGTCATCGTTGCTCACTTCCCCGTTATGGCGGTGGAAGGAATTTTAACCGCCGCAACCATTCAACTGATCACCAAAGTTAAACCGGAGCTCGTTCATGCAGTACGGTAAATCTACAATTTTCGGGTTGGTTTTTGCGGCTGTATTTACAGTTGGCACTATGACAAATGCCTGGGCACACAAAGTTATTTCGGCGGCCTATCCCGATGGCAATCTTATCGAAGGTGAAATCGGTTTTTCCAGTGGTGACATGGCAACGAATGTACCCATCGTGATTACGGACCCAGATGGAAACAAGTTGGGTGAAATAACAACTGATGATGAAGGTCTCTTTGCTTTTACCGCAACGCAGAGGGTCGATCATATTTTTCGTGCTGATTTAAGTGCGGGGCATGTTGCCACCTTTACGGTACTCGCAGATGAGTTGCCAGACGATCTTGCAGGTGGGGAAGCCAAGTCCTCAGTCACGTCGACGACGTCTAACGCCGTTGATGTCGTTAAAAATTCGGTTTCTGTTTCAGATAAGTCAGATTTGATTGTAATTGATCAAATTGCCTTGGAAAAATTGATCTCTAAGGCGACAAAGGAAACTCGGTCTCTACGTAAAGATCTGGTTCAGTACAAGGAAGAACGTCGCATGCAGGATATACTGGGCGGGATAGGGTATATCCTCGGGATCTTTGGTATTGCATCTTTCTTACTTGGGCGGCGGAAGCCAGCAAAGGAAGCTTAAAATGACACAGGTGTTGGGCGAAGTTTCTCAGTCGTGGACTGTGAAAAATGATCAAAGTAAGTCTGAAGCTTTTCTCAACAGCCTGGATCCACGGGTGCGTTTTGTCTCTTGTGTTCTTTTTGCTTTTTTAATTTCAGCTATGCACGATTTGGGAGCGCTCACCCTTGCCTTAAGTATTGGGGTGGGACTTTCTCTTTCGGCGCGCCTTCCTCTTTGGACGACGATGCGCAAGGTGATAGTTGTTGATTCTTTTATTGTCGTCCTGCTTCTGACTTTACCTTTTACGATGCCAGGAGAAACCGTATTCACCCTTTGGGGCTGGGATGCCAGCCGTGAGGGATTGTATCGCGCTGCAGAAGTCGGATTGAAAGCAAATGCTATTCTGTTCTCTTTGATGGGGCTGCTGGGCATTATGGAGCCATCGGTTCTTGGCCACGCCCTATATCGGCTTAAGGTTCCGGTGAAACTTGTACATCTGTTTCTTTTCACCGTGCGATACATTGATGTTTTTTACAAAGAATATAAAACAATGCGCATGGCCATGAAGGCGCGTGGGTTTCATCCCAAAACGGATTTGCATACCTTGCGATCAATTGGCTATCTCATTGGCATGATGTTGGTGCGAAGCCTGGAACGATCTGATCGAATTATGGAAGCCATGAAATGCAGAGGTTTTGATGGACGGTTTCATATCCTTAACGACATGAAAACAAACCAGAGAGATTTAGGTTTTGGTATTGCAGTGTTTATTACGATGATCGGCCTGTTGGTCGTGGAGTATCTTTAATGTCCTCTCTAATTTCTCTACGTGGTCTACACTTTTCTTACGCGAGTGGTCTCGATGTCTTAAGTGGCGTAGATTTTGACCTTCATGCTGGAGAACGCGTGGCTCTTACCGGGAGTAATGGTGCTGGGAAAAGTACCTTGTTGCGATTGATCAACGGTCTCGAGACACCAAAGAGCGGTGAAATTCATGCTTTTGGTTCTGTTCGGCAGCAAGAAAAAGATTTCCGCGAAGTAAGAGTCCGCGCTGGCTTGGTTTTTCAGGATCCAGACGATCAGCTTTTCTGCCCAACGGTTGCAGAAGACCTTGCATTTGGCCCTTTAAACCTTGGAAAGTCACGACAAGAAGTTGTCAGTATCGTTGGGAAGACTCTCGAAATGCTGAAGCTTGAACACCTCGCTGACAGGATTACTCATAAGCTGTCAGGTGGGCAAAAAAGATTGGTTGCCCTCGCGACGGTTATGGCGCTGGAGCCTGATGTTCTTTTACTGGATGAGCCCACAAATGATCTTGATCGTGATACCAAGCAACATTTAATAACGTTATTGTCCGAATTGCCGCAGGCTATGATTATAGTATCTCATAACCATCACTTCTTGAACAAGGTGGCAACGCGCCAGGTTGAGTTATCTAACGGTCGGTTACTCGAACAGGCTGCCTGACGAGGAATAAAAGCCTCTATCTCTTTTGAATTGCCATTTTTAAGTCACGGAAAGACCATCTTTCTTTGGAATATTACTCGCTAGAAGATTAAATCTCTAGCTGTTGGATGGGTCCTTAAGTGAATAAGAATCCTCATTTTCTTTGAAATAAAAAATATTTCCATAAGCCAAAGTTATAATTAACTTTTAACTTATTATGGCGTAGACTAAGAAAAGCTTCCCAGAGACTATTCTGTGATAAGAGAAAGGCAGTCGGTTGTCCGCGGCGTCCTCAGTATTTCGTACCCTTGTTAAAAAACCTCTTTTCGTTGCAATAACCATAATCCTGTTTGGGTTTTCAGGTGTATTGTATGCCCAAGACACTCCTATATTTCGAATAGGAACCGGCGCAACAATCGGAAATTATTTTCCTATTGGTGGGATCATTGCGAGCTCAATTAGTAAACCTGTTGGTTCTAGAGATTGTGATAAAGGCGGCAGTTGTGGCGTTGATGGACTTTTGTCAGTCAGTGTCTCTACCGAAGGATCTGTTGCAAACGTCCTGGGGATAGCTGATGGAACACTAGAAGGCGGGTTTGCCCAGGCCGATGTGGTCTACTGGGCTCTTCGCGGCGAGCATGTGTTTCGTACAAGAGGGGCCATTGGCAATCTAAGGAGTGTGGCCAACCTCTACCCAGAGGCGATGCATCTGGTCGTAAGTTTTCACAGCGGGATCAGAACCCTGGAAGATTTAGCGGACAAGAAATTGTCTATAGGTCCTGCTGGATCAGGAACAAATGCCGGTGCCCAGCTGGTTCTGGAAACCAGAAATATTCGCGTTCCAAAAGAGAACATGCTGACGTTATCCAATAGCGAGGCTTATGAGGCGATACTCACTGGCGAAATAGATGCCTTCTTTGTGATTGCGGGAACTCCTGCTCGGTTGGTAAGTGCGCTTACGGATCAGCATAAAGTTTCGCTTCTCTCTCTAAGCCAAACAGATGTCGATGTCTTGCACGATATTTATCCATTTTTCTCTGGGGGGACAATTGATGTCGGTACATATAATACAGTCCCAGATACTCTGGCCTTAATGGTCCCTGCTCAGTTTTTAGTTCGAGAGGATATGGACGAGAAACTGATTTACGGGATTACAAAAGCACTTTGGCATGAAACAACTGCGAGAAATCTTGAAAAAGGCCACACTCTGGGCCGCTTCATTACGCTTGATACCGCTCTTGACGGTTTAATTATGCCGCTTCATCCCGGTGCTGAAAGGTTTTATCGTGAAATCGGTCTGATTGGTGATCACGTTATTAAAAAAGAAGAACCAGAGGACGAGATCTCGGAAGAAACAACAGAAGAAACAACGGCCCTCGAACCGACGGTTACTGAAGAGAGTGAGCAGGAGCCTGCTTCCGTAGAGTAGACGGCCTATGGTGATGTTTGGGAATTTCCTTTAGATGATTTTTCTTATTTCTATCCGCTGAGCATTCCTTTGACACACCACGTGGGCGTCAAATTTCATGAATTTTCGTGCAGCTTTGATCTTAAGCCGTATAATCAGTGCATTCTTTTTTAAGGGATGTGTTCTTCCCATTTTAGCTAATTCATATACAGAAGGTAAGTTATGAGCTTCCAGTTGATCGAAGGTTCAGCCGAACAAACAATTCCATTGGTTTTTATTAATAAAAAACAGCTCGACGAACGCCTGCAGGAAAGCGGCCCTTCGGCACTATGGATGTCTGCGAATAACTTTAAAGCTGGTGAAGGCGAAATTTGCACACTGCCTGATCCTGACGGCGGGATCGCTTCCGTTGTGGTTGGCCTGGGTGATCGGGATACGCCTGGTATCTGGACGACCGCAGGGCTAAGTCATTCGCTCCCACAAGGGAATTATTACCTTAAAGATAACCAAGCGAGTGATGTCGCAACTGAGATTGCTCTGGGATGGGCAATAGGCAGTTATCAGTTTACCCGATACAAGCAGACAGATCGTATTCTTGCTTCGCTAGTTTGGCCTGAGAAGGCTGATAAGAAGCACGTCCTCTCGCTGGCAAGTGGGGTTCATCTCACAAGAGATCTTATTAATACGCCAAGTAACGATATGGGACCGGAAGAACTTGCTACAGCAGCTTCTCAATTGGCAGGTGAGTTTGAAGCCGACTGCAATGTTATTGTCGGAGACGATCTTCTTCAGGCTAATTACCCAGCTATTTATGAAGTGGGTAAAGCATCTGACCGTGCTCCCCGGCTGATCGATTTCAGATGGGGTGATAAAGGGCCAAAGGTTACGTTGGTTGGCAAGGGCGTTTGTTTCGATACTGGGGGACTGGATCTAAAATCAGCCGCTGGTATGCTGATGATGAAAAAAGACATGGGAGGTGCAGCTCATGTCCTTGGTATCGCCGCAGCCATCATGGAGAGTAATCTAACCTGTCAGTTGCGGGTTTTGATTCCGGCTGTTGAGAATGCAGTATCAGGAAATGCCTTCCGTCCTTCAGATGTGATTAAGACCAGAAAAGGTCTGACAGTTGAGGTCGGGAATACTGATGCTGAAGGGCGTTTGGTTCTTTGTGATGCCCTGGCCGAAGCGGTTCGCACCAAGCCTGATGTTATTATCGATTTTGCCACCCTTACGGGGGCGGCGCGTGTTGCCTTGGGCACAGACCTTCCTGCGATGTTCTGTAACGACGATGAAATTGCTGACAGCCTGCGCAGACATTCCGTCGAATGTGATGATCAAGTTTGGCGGATGCCGTTACACCAGCCTTATCGGAAGCTGCTGGATAGTAAAATTGCCGATCTTAATAACATATCTGGCGGCCCTTATGGTGGGGCGATTACTGCCGCACTCTATCTAGAAGAGTTTGTTGGAAAAGAGATCTCGTGGGCTCACTTTGATGTCATGGCCTATAACACTTCTTCACGTCCTGGCCGACCTGAAGGTGGCGAGGCAATGGGACTAAGAGCCGTTTATTCGATGATCAAGGAAATGGTAAGTTAGGGTGTGAATTTTTTGCATCTCTGGGTTGCCAATAGAGATTGGGAAGATTCTCTTATTTTGTGCTATTGTGCCTAGGAAATATGGTTTCTAAATTTGCTATCTTACATATGGAGTATGACAATGTTTGATAAGATCCTTTGTGCTGTTGATGGTTCTGACCACAGTATGCGTGCTGTTGAAAAAGCTTCTGCTTTGGCTATGAAATTTGAGGGTGAGTTGATTTTTCTTACCGTCGCAAAAGCAGTGAAAATGAACGAAGGGTTGCGCCGTTTTATGGAAGTTGAGCATGTATCCGGACAGGATGCGCAATATGTTTTGGACTCTTTCAGCCAGGAAGTTTTGACTGAAGCAAAAGAGATTGCCCAAAAAATTGGCGTTAAAAACATCAAAACAGAAGTCAAAGTAGGCCCACCTGCCCGGACAATTGTTGAATACGCGAATGAGAAAGATGTTAATGCAGTGGTGATGGGGAGCCGTGGTCACGGTGATCTAGAATCTCTCTTGCTTGGATCTGTTTCACATAAGGTGGCCAGTTTAAGTAAGGTTACCTGCGTAACCGTTCGATAAATACAGGATTAGCTTGAGCCGGACCTTACTTTCGTTCTAGAATCATTGCGAATGCGGAATGTTTGGAATCGATTGTGGATATACCAGCAAAACAGGCTCTTGAATTATGGCGAGGCGTTATGGTTGGTGCTCTTCAAAAAGGGCTGCCTGATCTTACGTCTCGCCAATTTACTTTGTTGTTGCATGTATATCTTAAAGATCAGGCCCATACTGTTCGTGGCCTTGCTGTCGAATTGAATATGTCAAAACCGGCTGTGACAAGGGCTTTGGATCGGCTCGGAAAGTTGGATTTTATCCGGCGTAAGACAGATGAAAATGACCGTCGTTCCATCCTTGTTCAACGAACAATTAAAGGTTCCGTATTCCTCCGTGAGTTTGGAGATATGGTCGAAAATTATGCCGGGGATGTATCCTAGATAAATACGTGAATTGATATGAGGCGATATGATTAGGCCTCTATTCCTCTAATTCGTATCGGCTAGTATCCGCGCTTCATATCCACGACATTAAGAAGTTCCTCACCACTTTCAAAACGTCTCATTCCCTCGGCGATTAACCGTACACTTGAGCTGGGGTGTGTGAAACTTGCTGCGTGAGGCGTTATGTTGACTTTTGGGTGCAACCAGAATGGATGATCTTTATCCAGGGGCTCTGATTTGAAGACATCAAGTGTCGCTTCCGATAGATGGCCGCTATCCAAGGCAATCAAGAGATCTTCTTCTACAAGATGACCTCCGCGGGCTGCATTAATAACGCTCGCTCCCTCGGGTAATTTAATGAAAAGATCTTTGTTTAAAATATCAGTGGTTTCATCCGTAAGCGGTAAGAGGCAAACCAGGATCTCTGTTTCACTAAGGAAATCATCAAGTTGATCCGTTCCTGCATAAGTTTTTATGCCAGGTCGTTCTCTGTGGGTTCTACTCCAGCCCGCGACATCAAATCCCAATGAACTTAATTTACCGGCAGCATCAGATCCCAGAACACCCATGCCCATAATGCCGACCCGGCGATCCCAGGTAACAGGGGGGATATGAGGGGTCCATTCCTTACGGCTTTGTTGTTCCCGATAAAGCCGCATGTTTTTGTGGTGGTTGAGGACGCTCATCACGACATATTCGGTCATCCCGGAAGTTAATGAAGGGTCAACCATGCGCACAATGGGAACATCTTCAGGCAGTTCCGGGTCTGAAGTCAGATGGTCAATTCCGGCACCGAGGGAGAATATAACTTTAAGGTTTGGCAGTGATTTCAAAAGCCCAGCTGGTGGTTGCCAGACCAGGGCGTATTCAATGTCTTCCTTGTTTCCAAAGTCCGGTAGCATGCGCAGATCAAGATCAGGCATTTCATCCTTGAGATAATTTTGCCATTCCTCGACACGATCGTTACCTGAAATGAAAAGTAGAGCCATTGAATTAACCTAATGAAATAAAATATATAGTTACAGTGTATGTGATGGTGGAAAGATCTGGCAATCCAGCAACAAAACTTTTTTATTTCACAACTCTCTAATGAAGCGCTTCGTTAAAATTTAGGCACTGACAGCCTCTTGGTTTACGACCTCCAGATCAAATGCAGCCTTTATCAATGCCTGGGTATAGGCAGTTTGAGGGTCCTCAAATATCTGCGCTGCAGTCCCGATTTCAACGGCCTCACCATTTCGCATGACAATAACATCATCGGCGAGGGTTCTTACAACCTTGAGATCATGGCTGATGAAGAGATAGGTGAGATTATGCCTAATCTGAAGCTCTCTCAGTAGATCGACTATTTGCGCCTGTACAGACATATCTAGGGCTGAAGTCGGTTCGTCTAATATTAGAAACCTTGGTTTAAGAACCATCACGCGGGCGATGGCAATGCGTTGGCGTTGCCCTCCAGAAAACTCGTGGGGATATCGATGACGGTTGTCCGGATCTAGTCCGACTTCGCGGAGTGCTTCAATGATCAATAGTTCGCGGGCTTTGGCATTGCCGCCAAGGCCGTGGACTTTCAGTCCTTCCTCTATAATCTCGCCGATAGAAAGCCGGGGGCTTAAAGAGCCGTAAGGGTCTTGAAACACAATTTGCATTTCCTGGCGAAGGGGTCTGAGCTTGCGACCACTGATACCATTGATGATCTTGTTGTCGTACTTGATATTCCCCTTACTGGAAATGAGCCGTAAGAGGGCTAGGCCTAGCGTGGTTTTCCCTGACCCTGATTCGCCGACGATGCCAAGGGTGTGTCCCTGTTTGATCGAAAGAGATATGCCATCAACGGCTTTGATGTGATCGACTGTCCGGCGCAGCACACCGCGTTTTACCGGGAAATGAACTTTCAAATTTTCGCACGACATAATTTCCGGAGCATTGAGGTCGGCGTCTACCGGATTTCCTTTTGGTTCGGCAGCAAGTAGGGACTGGGTATAGGGGTGTTGGGGATGGTCATAAACCTTCTTGGTTGGGCCTTGTTCAACGATTTGCCCCTTGGTCATGACGCAAACCCGATCAGCCATTTTTCTAACGATACCGAGATCATGCGTGATCAGCAGGATGGACATACCAAGCTTCTCTTGGAGTTCCTGCAGCAGTTCGAGAATTTGGGCCTGAATTGTAACATCCAAAGCCGTTGTCGGCTCATCCGCAATGAGAAGGTCGGGTTCGTTGGCTAAAGCCATGGCGATCATGACACGCTGACGTTGCCCACCGGAAAGTTCATGTGGGTAAGATTTTAGCCGACCAGCAGGGTCCTTAATGCCAACGAGATTGAGTAGCTCCAGAGTTCGCTTGCGAGCCTCTATTTTGGTGAAACCCTTATGAACCAGAAGAACTTCGTTGATCTGCTTTTCTATTGTGTGCAGCGGGTTCAAAGACGTCATCGGTTCTTGAAAGATGATCGAGATTTTGTTGCCGCGGATTTCCCTCATCGTTGCGTCATCTGCCCCGATGAGTTCTTGGCCTCTAAACTTAACAGAACTTCCCTGAGGGTGCTGTGCTACCGGATAGGGAAGCAGTTGTAGTATGGAGAGGGCGCTTACAGATTTACCCGACCCAGATTCGCCAACAAGAGCGACGGTTTGTCCCTCCATGATACGGTAAGTGATACCTGCGACGGCATCGGTAATTTCTTCTTCCCCGTGGAACTGAACAGAAAGACTGGTGATATCCAGAAGGGGTTGTTGTTCCTTAGCGGAATGATCGATCAACACACTCATGAGCGGTCTCCGTTAAAGAGCTTTCTGGGGTCAAAGGCATCACGTACGGCTTCCCCGATAAAGACGAGTAGGCTCAACATAAAGGCAAGGGATACAAAGGCTGTTGCACCTAGCCACGGAGCCTGAAGGTTGGCTTTGCCCTGTGCCAACAACTCGCCAAGGGAAGCAGATCCGGCAGGCAGTCCTAGGCCAAGAAAGTCGAGGGATGTCAAAGCTGTAATCGAGGCTGTCAGGGTGAAGGGTAGGAAGGTCATGGTCGCGACCATGGCATTTGGCAGGATGTGCCGATACATAATCACAGCATCACTGACGCCGAGCGCTTTGGCCGATCTAATGTAGTCGAAGTTTCTGACCTTGAGAAATTCAGCCCGAACTACACCGACAAAACCGACCCAGCTAAAGAGCATTAGGATGCCAAGCAAAGTCCAGAAACTCGGTACTAGGACGGAGCTGACAATGATGAGGATGTAGAGGCTTGGTAGACCACTCCATATTTCAATAAATCGCTGCGCGATCAGATCAAGAACTCCACCAAAATAGCCTTGGATAGCTCCTGCGGTAACCCCAACGACAGCGCTCATTGCTGTTAATAAAAGGCCGAAAATAATTGATATTCTCATGCCGTAAATGAGGCGGGCCACAACATCTCGTGCCTGATCATCTGTTCCAAGCCAATGGATGGAATCTGGGGGGGAGGGGGCAGGTGTAGGCAGGTTAAATGAAACTGTTCGATGATTATACTGAATAGGAGGCCATATCATCCAACCCTTTTCGGAGATTAGACTTTTCACAAAAGGATCATGATAGTCAGCTTCAGTTTCAAATTCGCCGCCAAAAGTTGTTTCAGGTAGGGCTTGAACAATGGGAAAGTAGGGTTGGTCATCAAAGAAGACAAAGATTGGCTTGTCATTGGCGATGCCTTCCGCAAAAAGGCTGAGACCAAACAAGAGCATGAAGATCTTGAGTGACCACAAACCCCGTCGATTTTTCCTGAAATTTTGCAGCCGACGTTGGTTCATCGGACCGAGTTTAAAACCAAAGAGAGTTTCGTTTTCCATAACCATACTCAACCCTCCCTGCTTTCGAAGTCGATACGGGGATCAACAAGCATGTAAGTGATATCACCGACAATATTCATGAGAAGACCAACGAGTGTGAAGAAATAGAGCGTGCCAAAGATGATGGGGTAATCGCGGTTGAAAACGGCCTCGAAACCCAGTCGACCCAAGCCGTCCAGAGAGAAAATGACCTCTATCAATACAGAGCCTGTAAAGAGAACGCCGATGAAGCTTGCCGGGAAAGCGGCGATAACGATGAGCATGGCGTTACGGAATACGTGGCCGTAGAGGATTCTTTTCTCTGTGAGTCCCTTTGCTTTTGCCGTTATGACGTATTGCTGACCAATTTGATCCAGGAAAGAATTTTTGGTCAACATGGTCAGGCTTGCAAATCCACCGATCACCATTGCGGTAACAGGTAGAATAATGTGTTTGAGATAATCGAGAACTTTATCCACCTGGGAAAGTTCATTCCAATTTTCTGATGTGAGGCCGCTTAAGGGGAGTATCGTCAGATAACTTCCGCCGGCAAAAAGGACGAGAAGGAGAACCGCAAAGATAAATCCTGGGATGGCGTAGCCGACAATAACAGCGCCACTTGTCCATATGTCAAAGGACGAGCCATCACGAATGGCTTTTTTGATTCCGAGAGGGATAGATATCAAATAGACAAGAAGCGTTGTCCAAATCCCAAGTGAGATGGATACGGGCATTTTGTCCAACACCAAATCCACAACTTTGCGATCACGGAAAAAACTCTCGCCAAAATCAAATGTGAGATAGTTTTTCATCATAATGAAAAACTGTTCATGCAATGGTTTGTCGAGACCAAACTGGATTTCAAGATCCTTGATAAGTTCAGGATCTAAGCCTTGAGCACCTTTGTACTTGCTGGTGTTTGCGGCCTGACTATCGATAGCAGGAGCTAAGTCGTCCTTATTTTGAGTAATACGTTCAGTAATTTCTGCGCCCTGCCCTGATAACTTAGCAAGAACCTGTTCAATTGGACCACCGGGCGCAAGTTGGATAATAGCAAAATTTAAAATCATAACCCCGATAAGAGTTGGGATCAGAAGCAGTAATCTTCGTACGATATAGGCCAGCATTATTCTTGCTCTCCTTGTCTGCGTCTCCGCCGGATTAAAAGCAATAGCAATGCTATGATTGAGAACCCAAACGCGTATGGTCTCCAGTTATCTTTTTGGAAGAATGCGACAGGATTTGAGAAAATTTGAAAGGTAAAAAATGATTTCACCTTTTTCGGATCGAGGCCAAGCTTTTCGAAATTTTCTAAAAAAGTATCGACAATAGCCGGATCAAAGAAAGATTCCTCATTGTTATCTATCGAGGAGGTGTCGCTGGGGTTAGTTTCAGAAGATGTCTCTTCTTCCGTTTGGTTCTTTGCCATAGAGGCGATTAAGGCTGCTTCTTTTTTACTGTCGAACCACCAATATGAAGTACTGCTTCCGCGCCAGGGTGTAACATCCGGTCGAGAGAATTTATCCCAGTAGAGAACACGATCATCCTCTGTATGGAACTGAGGAATAACATAGAAACCCCACAGCAGCACACGATCAAGGGCTCTAACCGTTGCAACGAGTTCCTTCCGATCCCGGGCATTCACGACAGCTTCTACGAGTTCATCAATGGCAGGGTCTTTAATGCCTGCAAAGTTACCACTGCCCTTTTTATCTGCAGTCGCACTCGTCCAAAATCCTCTTTGTTCTGTCCCGGGAGTTATACTTGCGGATAATTTAATAATGATCATGTCGTAATCAAAATCACGTATCCTGTTGTAATATTGAGACCTGTCAACAAGCCGGATGGTTACATCTACGCCCAGTTTCTTTAAACTTGTCGCAAAAGGAAGAACCGTCCGTTCCATGCCTTTTGATGCCACGAGCATTTCAAATGACATTTGTTTGCCTGTCATCTCGTTAACAAGCTTAAGGTCGCGCACAACCCACCCTGCCTCAGCGAGGAGTGCAAATGCTTTTCGGTAGTTATCCCTAGGCCATCCCTGACCGTCTGATGTGGGAATCGTAAAGGCTTCGGTATAAAGTCGATCAGTTATCCGGCCGCGGTATTTCTCAAGGATTTCTAGTTCTTTACCCTCTGGCAGGCCGGTTGAGGAAAGTTCTGAATTTCCGAAGAAGTTTGTCGAGCGGGTGAGTAACCCGTGAGAGAGGTTGGTGTTGGTCCATTCAAAATCATAGACATATCCAATGGCTTCTCGAACTCTCGGGTCTTTGAATAAATCTCTACGGGTATTGTAGAAAAATCCTTGAATTCCTTGGGGACGTTGATGAGGAATAGACTCTTTTTTGAGCCAACCCTTCTTTATGGCAGGAACATCATAGTCCTGTGCCCATGCACTTGAAGACCGTTCATTTCTATAATCAATTTCGCCAGATTTGATGGCTAGTTTGATAACATCACTATCGTGGTAGTAGGTTGTCCTAAGGGTATCGAAATTGTCTTGGCCTCGATTAACTGGGAGATCTTTACCCCAATAATCCTTTACTCGCTCCTGAACAACGTAACGTCCCGCTTCAAAGTCGGTAACTTTATAGGGGCCACTTCCCAGCGGAGGTTCTAGAGTGCTTTTAGAAAAATCCCTGGTTTCCCAATAATGCTTTGCAAAAATAGGGAGAGATCCTGCTCGAATAGGGAATTCTTTATTCCCGGGCTCAGCTGAATAAAATTTTACCCTTTGGCCGTCAATCTTTTCAACTTTTTCAAGGATCCGGTAATAATTTTTTACATAAGGGTCAGCATCTTTACGGATGGTATCCAAAGAGAAAATAACGTCATCAACTGTGATTGGTTTCCCATCATGCCAATGGGCTTCTGGTCTCAGGGTGAAAATTACCCAGGATCTGTCTTCGGGCCATTCGAGAGATTCAGCGATAAGCCCATATTCACTAGAGGCTTCATCCGCACTCGATGCCAATAGACTTTCCGGGTTGAAACCAGGCCCCGGGACGCCCTTAATAATATAGGGGTTAAAGCTATCAAAGGTGCCTTCACTAGCTATTCGTAGCTCTCCGCCTTTGGGGGCATCGGGGTTTACGTATTTGAAGTGGGTGAAATCGGCGGGATAGCTAGGTTCGCCGTGGATGGCGATGCCGTGAGATTTCGTGGTTTCAGCGGAGGTGGCGGCCGTTAATGTTAATAGTGGCAAGACGGTGCTTAAGACAAAGCTGACCTGAATGAGTGCGCGCATCTTGTTGGCTTAACCCCCGAAATGTCTTTTTTTGGTTCAGGGGTGGCAACCCCTCAATGATAGTCTGAGGGGTTTTTAAAATAGTATCAAGGCCTTGATACCCTCAAACACGTGGAATTGAGAGTTTCGCAGGGTTATGATGAAAAATGGTTAACGTATCAAAAATAATCCAACAATAACCTTCAAATTATTCGCTGAAGAGTATTTGCACTTCCTGGTGGACCCGTTTGTCGCCCGCCGCAATGACTTTGCCGTCAGAATGCATGCCCAAAGTATTGCCTTCCCAATCGGTCATGATGCCACCAGCTCCAGTAATGATTGGAACCTGCGCCAAGAAGTCATAGACACCCATGCCAGCTTCAATGGTCAGGTCGATGAGACCGCTGGTGACGAGGCCGTAATTGTAACAATCTCCACCGAATAATGGCATCTTGGTGGATTGCCGAACCCGATCAAATTTTGGAAACTCATCTTCTTTAAAAAGAAGCGGTGACGTCGTTGCTATCGTTGCCTGGGCCAAACTGGCGCACTCACGCACTCTCGCTTCATTGGTACCACGAAAATCTTTGAATAGGGTTGGGTGTCCAGTTGCACCGATCCAGCGTTCGTTGATCACCGGCATGGCCAGGATACCCATAACGGGCTCATTGTTTCTCAAAAGGGCAACAAGGGTCCCGAAGATAGCGTGGCCGGATATAAAACTGCGGGTTCCATCGATGGGATCGAGTGCCCAAACGAATTCAGCATCGGTATTTTCTGCGCCATGTTCCTCGCCGACAATACCGTGATCTGGATAGTGTTTATTGATTAGTACCCGCATGGCACTTTCAGCATTCCTATCCGCAATGGTAACAGGAGAATCGTCACTCTTGCCTTCTACCTCGAGAGGTTGACGAAAGTGTTTTAGGATAACTTCTTGGGCCGCATCACAGAGTTTTTCACCCAAGTCGATAAATTCAGTTGGGCAATGAAATGGAGTGTTCATTCCGCGGTTCCTTTAGAATGTCGTCAATTATTTAGGTCGTGCGCATAAAAAAGGCGACCCAGAAGGCCGCCTTATTTGTCTCGTCAAATCCAGATTACTCTGGGAGAGCGGCTGGGTTATCGCTCTGCTGACGTAAATAAGCGATTAGATTCGCACGCTGGCCAACTTTTTTGAGGCCACCGAAGCCCATTTTTGTGCCCGGAGCGTAAGCTTTTGGCTTGGCCAGAAACTCATTAAGAGCTTCGTAATCCCAAGTCTCACTGCTCATACCCTTAAGAACATCAGAATAAGCATAGCCATCAACGGTTGCGCGGTTGCGATCAACAATGCCCCAAAGAGCGGGACCAAGTTTGTTCGCGCCACCGCTATCAACGGTGTGGCAAGCAGCACATTTTTTGAAGCCTTTTTCACCAGCGGCGATATCCGCACTTGCGAGTAGTGCGCTGATTGGCTCAATAACAGGGCCAGCAGGAGCGGCAGATGCTACCTCTGCACCGCTGTCAGCGACTTCAATCTTAAAGGCATTCTCATCCAGGTCCGCTGGATGATAGAGCATTTTGGCTGCAAAGCCTGATGCCAATAGGATAATGCCGGCAGTTAGGACTGAGGCAAAGGCCTTGTTATTCTCTAGAGACATTCTTCCTGACCCTTTGGGCTTATTTTTTAAAAATTCCGGCCGACAATAACTCTCTCAGGCCAAGCATTCAATAGTCTCTATCGATTTTTGATGCCTTGGGATAGCTTTTTTGACACTTTCTTTCGAAATAATGCGTTATGGGCTTTGTTTACTGTGAGCTCTTTAAATATGGTATGGGCTAGAAAAGAGATTCTGAGGCCGATGATCCGTCGGTGTGTAGAGTTAATTTGCGTACTTTCTCCGTTGAGTGTTTCGAGGCTTTTATGTCCCTTCCAACAAATCCAGTTGTGCTAATTCCCGCTCGCATGGCGTCTTCTAGGCTGCCCAATAAACCATTGGCCGATATCTGTGGTCTGCCCATGATTGCCCAATGTTATAACCGGGCCATCGAAGCAAAGCTTGGCCCGGTGGTTATCGCATGCGCCGAACCGGAAATCGCCGAAGCTGTGGAGAAAATCGGGGGCATTGCTGTCTTGACTGATCCAAATCATCCGTCTGGATCGGATCGTATTCACGAAGCGCTGCAGATCTTTGATCCCACGGGTAAACATGACGCGATTATTAATGTTCAAGGAGATTTGCCAACCGTTGAACCTCGTCTCATAAGGCGTACCTTTGAGGTGCTTGAGGATCGTGATGTGGATATTGCTACTCTCGCCGTTGAAATCAGCGAACTGGACGAGCGCAACAATCCGAATGTCGTAAAGGCAGTCGCCGGGTTTGAAGAGGGGCAGGATGTTTCGCGTGCTTTGTATTTTAGCCGCAGCACTGCGCCATGGGATGATGGCGATAACACCAAGCCTCTGTATCATCACATTGGAATGTATGCTTATCGCCGTACAGCGCTGGAGCGTTTTGTTTCTCTCCCAGCTTCGCCTTTGGAAAAACGCGAGCGCCTGGAGCAGCTTAGAGCATTAGAAGCCGGGATGCGCATTGATGTCGCGCTCGTTGACACTATTCCTCTGGGGGTCGATACTCCCGCTGACCTTGAGAAAGCCAGAAAGATTCTCAAGAGATAAAAGACGCTAATAAATCACATTTAATTATAGGGCCACCCCAATGACTGACGTCGAAAACACTATCGCCTTTCAAGGTGTCAAAGGAGCAAACTCTGACATAGCCTGTCACGCTGTTTTTCCAGATATGGAAACACTGGCTTGTTACTCTTTTGAAGACACCTTTGCGGCGGTACGTGAGGGCAAGGCTCGCTTGGCAATGATTCCTATTGAGAATTCAAGTGCGGGTCGTGTGGCCGATAACCACCATCTGATGCCTGAATCCGGTCTGCATATCATTGGAGAGCATTACCAAAAAATCGAACACCAACTGTTGGCACCCAAAGGGGCAACACTGGAGGGGTTACGGCAGGTTCACTCCCACGTTCAGGCTCTGGCGCAATGTCGTGATTTTCTTAGAGAACATAATATCGAGCCCATCGTAGCTGCAGATACCGCGGGTGCCGCTGAACAAGTCGCGCTTTGGGATAACAAGGATGTGGGTGCGATCGCGACCTCTCTTGCTGGGGAAATCTATGGATTGGATACTCTTGGCACTGATGTAAATGACAACGAAGACAACACAACCCGTTTTCTTGTTATGGCGAAGGATCCAATCGATCCTGATCCTGCTGAATCCAAGGTGATGACCACTTTTGTCTTCAAGGTTCGTTCTGTCCCTGCGGCGCTTTATAAGGCCCTTGGTGGCTTTGCAACCAACGGGGTCAACCTGACAAAGCTTGAAAGCTATATCACGGATGGAAGTTTCTCCGTGGCGCAGTTCTATGCGGATGTCGAAGGACATCCTTCAGAGCGTCTTGTCCGGTTGGCGCTTGAAGAGCTGAGCTTCTTTTCCAAAGAGGTTAAAATTCTTGGCGTTTATCCTGCGAATGCTTTTCGTGATAAGGGAACAGCTGCCGAGTAAGTTTTTCTATACGGCAAAAATAAAAACCCGGGCTGATATTAGCCCGGGTTTTTATTTGGATCCAAATTCCCGCAAAGTGGGTTATTTTTCCTTCAGCCAGTCATCGACCAGAACCCGCGAGATCGAATCTTTTCGGGGAAGGTTGAAGGTTTCATCTTCGGGTGAGGCCAATAGCTCGTCACGGTGAAACCAACGTGCGGATTCTATTTCTTCGGTATCTAATACGAGGGGATCATGGCGTGAGCCCTCGGCTGTAAAACCAACCATGAGCGATGCCGGGAAGGGCCAGGGTTGTGAGGAGTGATACCGAACATTCTTCACATCGATACCGACTTCTTCCTTTGCTTCCCTGATGACGGTCTGTTCAAGACTCTCACCAATTTCAAGGAATCCCGCGAGGACCGAGTGCCCTCCAGGGCGCCATCCTGCATTACGGGCCAATAGGCACCAGTCACCATCCGTTACACGCATTATAACTGCAGGATCTGTACGCGGGTAATGCAAGCGTCCGCAGGTGTCACCCGTACACTGAAGGACATGGCCGCCTTCCGTGGATCTGGTCGGATTCCCGCAGTGTCCACAGAATCTGTGTTGTTTATGCCAGTGCACCAGCCCTCTGGCGTAAGCCATTATCGCCGCGTCGTCAGGGTTCAGTTGGCTCCAATGATCTCTTAGATCTAAAAAAGTACCTAGTGAAAGTACTGGAGGGTCTTCTGAATGGGGGAGCATTGCCGCCAAAACGGGGTGGTCATCTCTCATGCCGAGGAAAATAATTTCTTCAGCCAGTTCAAAGATCTCTGTTGCTTCACTCCCGGGTAAAAAAAGAGGATCTAGATCTTCTTGAGAGACAAAAAGGCCGTTATGGCGCCAAACCGTTGTGACAAGGCTATCTGGGGAGTGTTGATAACCTTGCAGAGTATCAGGCAGGATTCGCAGATGTGCTGCGCGTTCTAACTTTGATGTCGTATAGATATGTTGTCGGTAAGTCATGGTCAGAGGGTGTACCAGAGAAAGTGTTCTGTAAACATCCAGAGTATGCAATTTATAAAAGCTGTCAAAAAGGCTTGCGTTAAGGCGATAGAAGTCCGATATAGGGGGCGAGAGGTTGGCTATGGGCGTAGCGCTCGCCAACCCGGTCAGATCCGGAAGGAAGCAGCCGTAACGAGTTTGCCGCGGGTCGTGGTTCAGCCTCTCACCTTATCCTTCTTTTGTAAGTCTTTATAAACACGAGCTTTTAGCTCGTTTTTTTATTCGTGCTTTTTGCTTTTTAAAGAACTTTTCCGACTGTGATTGCCTTGAAGTTTCAATGGGGTAAAGTAGAGCGAAACAGGAAATAATTAGCAGTGGCATGAGCGATAATTTAACAGAACAACAGGACTCGGATACCGAATCCGGGGCTGCCTATCAGGTGCTGGCACGTAAGTATCGGCCAACCTCTTTTCGCGACCTTTATGGGCAAGATGCGCTGGTCCGAACAATTACCAACGCAATTGACAGCGACCGCTTGGCGCATGCCTTTATTTTAACTGGTGTGCGCGGTGTCGGTAAAACAACATCTGCAAGGATCATAGCCAAGGCGCTCAATTGTATCGGCACTGATGGTACAGGTGGACCTACGGCTGATCCGTGTGGTGTCTGTGAGAGTTGTGTGTCGGTTGCGCAAGATCGACATGTCGATGTTATGGAGATGGATGCTGCAAGCCGAACCGGGGTTGGCGATATTCGCGAACTCATCGAAGGGGTTCGCTACAGACCCGTTTCTGCCCGGAAAAAAGTCTATATCATCGATGAGGTTCACATGCTTTCCAACAGTGCGTTTAACGCGCTGTTGAAAACACTTGAAGAACCCCCTGAACACGTTGTTTTCATTTTTGCGACCACGGAAATTCGAAAAGTCCCGGTTACGGTTCTTTCCAGATGTCAGCGATTTGATCTTCGTCGCCTAGAACACGCAGAACTGGTGAAGCTCTTTACAATGGTATTGGGTAAAGAGCAGATCTCCTTCGAAGATGAGGCGTTGGCCCTTCTTGCCAGAGCCGCGGATGGCTCAGCGCGTGATGGTCTGTCTCTTCTGGATCAAGGCATTGCATTGGGAGGTGGTCAGTCCATTGATAGCGATCCGATACGTCACATGCTTGGGTTGGCGGATCGGACACGAATTTTTGATCTCTTTGACGCGATCATGAAGGGCGACTGTGCCCAGTCTCTTGAGATTTTAAGCGACCTTTATAACGGTGGGGCTGAACCCGTCGTCGTTATGAAAGACATGCTGGAGTTAAGTCACCTTCTGACCCGTGCAAAACTGGTTCCGCAAACTTTGGAATCGCCAGGTATCCCAGAAGCCGAACGTGTTCGAGGCGGGGAGATGAGCACTAAGCTCTCCATGGCAATACTTGCGCGCACCTGGCAGATGCTTTTGAAGGGGTTAGCTGAAATTCAAACGGCGCCACATCCGCTCCAAGCGGCAGAGATGGTGATTATACGTCTTGCTTATGCAAGTAACCTCCCCACACCGGGGGACATCATAAAAAAGCTCCAGGACGCGCCAGCGGGTAACGCCTCTGCTGGTCGCGTCCAAAATACTTCTGGCGGTTCTGGCTCGAATAATGGCTCCCATGCGAGTTCGAGAGGAAACTTATCAGTTGCAACTCAGGTATCAGCTGTTGCGTTAGCTTCCCCAGATCAGGAAGTTACAGCGTTAAAACCTGAACTCGTGGTCGACAATACGGCTCCACAGGTTGGTGAAATCTATGAAGAAGAATTCGCTTCGCCGCAGACATTTCGCGAAGTGATTGAACTTGCGCGGGATAAGGGGGACCGCATTCTTTCCGCTTACCTTGGAAATGATGTACACCTTTTGAGTTTTTCCCCTGGGGAAATTGAATACCAACCCGCCGGGCATGCGCCGAGAGACCTGTCTTCCAGAATTCAGAGAAATTTACGTGAATGGACGGGCAAAAACTGGAAAGTAACTGAAACCAGTAAGCAGGGTGTTGATACCATTAGGGCTCAGGAAAAGCAGATCAATCAGGTGTTAGATGATAACGCTATGGAAGATCCCTTGGTCAAAACCGTGTTGAAACTTTTCCCGGGAACGAAATTAATCAGCCGAAAAGGCTTGCTGCCTGATAACTTTGTAGTAGAAGGCATAGATGAAAAATCCTTGATTGAATCAATAAACGACCCAGATATGGAAGATCCTGATCTGGATGATGCGGAATTGATGCAACGGCTTAATAACGGAGACGAAATCTAATGAAGAACCTGGCCGGGCTAATGAAACAAGCTCAACAAATGCAGGGCAAAATGGCTGAGATGCAAGAAGCGCTTGCAGCTATGGAAATTGAAGGCGCTGCAGGCGCTGGAATGGTCAAGGTCGTTATGACAGGCAAGTTTAGCCTGAGCTCTATTAAAATTGATCCGACGCTAGTGAATTCTGATGATGTCGAAGTGCTTGAAGATTTGATTATGGCAGCTGTAAACGATGCCAGCTCAAAGATTGAAGCAGCAAAACAGGAAAAAATGCAAGATGTAACAGGCGGATTAAATCTACCTGCTGGCATGAAATTACCGTTTTAAAGGCTCTCAGCGTTTATGGCAAAAAATGAGCTTGATCGTTTAACACAACTGCTTTCTCGCCTACCAGGTCTAGGGCCGAGGTCGGCGAGAAGAGCTGTTCTGTATCTGATGAAAAAGCGGGAGAGCCTGATGCTCCCGCTAGCTAAAGCCATGACGGCAGCGGCATCAAGCATTACGAATTGTCGGGTGTGCGGTAACCTGGATACGGAAAACCCGTGTCATATCTGCCAAAATCCCAAGCGGGATATGAGCAAGATTTGTGTTGTAGAAGAAGTCGGCGACCTTTGGGCGCTTGAACGCAGTGGTGCTTTTAAAGGGCATTACCATGTGCTGGGCGGAACACTGTCAGCTCTGGATGGGCGGGGACCCGCTCAACTGAATGTCAATGGTTTACTGGATCGCGCTGGAGAGGAGCCCGTAAAGGAGATTATCCTCGCGCTCAGCGCAACGGTCGATGGTCAAACGACAGGCCACTATCTAAATGAATGTCTCGCCGGATATGAAGTTGAGGTCTCCAAACTTGCGCACGGTGTTCCCGTTGGTGGCAGCTTGGATTATCTTGACGATGGAACCCTTACGGCAGCTCTCAAAGCTCGGCGTTCAGCCGGGTAATTGTTTTTCCTTATGTTTCTGATTTGTAAGTATACTTATTTACAATTATTGATTGTGTCTCGGGTTTATTCTCCCTAAAAAAGATAGTTGCCAAGTTATCTTTTAAATCTGTGGGGTACTATGTCTAAAAGCGCTATTTCACTTTCAATAATTTCCTTACTCGTCCTAGCCGGATGCCAAACGACCAACAATGGCTGGAGTGACTGGGAGGGAATTCCCTATGATGAAGCCCTATTGGACTGGGAGTCCGCAAAACCAACAGATCTTTATGCTCGAAAAGTATCTTATAATGGCGACTATCAAGAACAATGGGATTGGGATAAGGGGCAAATATTCATATCAAAAGCGGGGCATGCGCGTTATTCTCGTATTGATATTAATCCACATGAATTTGGCGACCTGATGGCTGACTGGAAAATTTTCGAAACCAGTGGTTCCCTCGTGAAGGCCGCAGAGATCAAAGAAACAAGAAATAAATACGGAAAATTTTACTACGCAGGCCTCAAAACGAATGACGGGGAAGATTGCCTTGGGTTTATGCAAGCCCTTAAGGAGTTTACGCCTGCAGGATATGAAGATAACGGAAAGCCTGATGGATATTTGATGGGCTACGATTGTGGAAACAGTCGTTACACAGTTTCTGAGCTTCTCGAGTTTGCAAACAGTATTGTCTACCGTAAATGATCCAAGCTGTTGTCGTATTGCTGACACGGTTTTGTCTTATATCCGTTGCATCCTCCCTTGAGGCCGCTCCTGATTAAGAAAGAGAAGACATGACAAAATTATCAAACCTCCTCCGTACGAGTTGTTTAGCGAGTGCTGTTGTTGTGGCGTTTAGTTCTGGAACTCTCGGCTTCGCTCATGCGGAAGAGATTTCAATCGGGGCCGAAGCTAACCAGTCAACGGAGTTAGTTTTTTACAGCGGAAACCTAGGTCAGGTAAGCCAAAAACGTAGCAGTAGGCTATCACAGGGGACGAGTATTCTTGCCCTTGAAGACGTCAGTCCTCATCTCATTCTCGATAGCCTGTTTCTCGACGGCAAAGGCCTCCGTATCCGTGAACAGCGTCTCGATCAGGAAATTCTCTCCCCCCAAAGGTTGCTCGAAGCTTCTCTTGGGAAAACCATTACGGTTGTGAAAACCAATCCTGAAACAGGTGAAGAGACAAGCCTGAAAGCAGAAGTCCTCGCCGTACGTGAAGGCTTGGTGCTTCGTATTGGTAACCAAATCGAAACGTCGATCCCTGGAAGGCTTGTATATGATAGCGTGCCTAATGGTTTGAGATCCGGCCCAGCTTTACTGGCTGTTGTCGAAAGTAAGAAAGCAGGTGAGCAAGATCTTCAACTTACCTACTTAACGGGGGGGCTCGATTGGCGAGTGACATATGTTGCTGAACTCAATCCCAAAGGGACGAAGTTAGCTTTAAAAGCAATGGCGACGCTCACAAACCAAACCGGTGTGGACTTTGAACAGGCAAAAATTCGCCTCGTAGCTGGTGATGTTAAACGCGTAAGAGAATCCCCTGGACCAAGAGCCACAATGATGACGTTGGAACAGGACACAGGTTCTTATGCTAAATCGATGCCTCAACGTCGGTCTGTTTCTGACCGGGATGTCTATACGCTTCCAGAGAAAGTTAATATTGGCGGGGTGGAAACCAAACAGGTAACGTTGCTCGAGAATAATGCTGTTGACGTTCAAAAGCGTTTTCGGTTCCAGCAACTCGTACAACCTTATGGCGGAAACGATGATACTGGGCGGCAGCAGGCAGAAATCGTTCTTAAATCAACGAATACAAAAGCAAAAGGGCTTGGCCAAGCCCTCCCGGAAGGAACTTTGAGAGTTTATCAACAGGGTAAGGGCGAAGCCTCTTCGATCTTTATGGGTGAAGACGCCATGCAAGCCGTGCCTGTCGGAGAGGAGGTTGAATTGGTTATCGGTTCAGCCAATCAGGTCACTGGCCGTGGCAAGCAGATTTCCTACGAGAAGCTTTCGCGGACCAGCTATCAGTTAACACAGGCAATAACCCTGAGTAACAGCGGTGATAAATCTGTCAGTGTAGATGTGGTTGGTCATCTTCCAGGGAACTGGAAAATTCTTGAGGAAAGTGAAAATCACGTCAAAGAATCTTCCCGCAAGGTAGTCTGGACGATTGACGTTCCCGCAAAAGGGAAGAAAACCTTTGATTATAAATTACGGGTTTCGCACGAGTAATCGAACGTTTTCTTAAGTACGGGTCTCATCGGCAATGAGAGCCAGATCGTCAGCTTGATCTTCTTCGACACTGTCGCTATCCAAAAGCTCTGTCAGACTATCTGGCAGGGCTTTACTGGTTTTAGCACCCATTTTTTGCAATTGATCGACCTGTCGGACGATATTCCCTCGGCCGTTTGTGAGTTTTTTGA
The DNA here is from genome assembly GCF_965205715.1 of Kiloniella sp. GTDB lineage: Bacteria > Pseudomonadota > Alphaproteobacteria > Kiloniellales > Kiloniellaceae > Kiloniella. The sequence goes on from NZ_CBDBHW010000013.1 coordinate 621,223, forward strand.
AGGCTTCATCGTGGCTGTGTTGAGCTTTGTTAAGAAAGTCACCGACTTTCGTGAGGTCGTCAGCAAAACCGACAAACTTGTCGTAGAGTTTACCTGCACGCTCGGCAATTTTTTGTGCATTTTGATTTTGATCTTCATAACGCCAAATATTTTCGACGGTTCTCAGGGCAAGTAAGAGTGTTGATGGCGTCACGATCACAACGTTTTTCTCTAGTGCCTGCCCGACGAGATCGGGTTGATGTTGAACCGCCGCGCTAAAGGCACCTTCGATGGGCATAAAGAGAAGAACGTAATCGAGTGACCTAATGGCTTCTAAATCTTGATAAGATTTTTTGGAAAGATCTCTCACGTGGTTTTGGATCGAGCTAACGTGTTCCGCCAGTGAGGCCGCAATAAGCGTCTCATCTTCGGAAGAATGAAAACGTTCATAGGCAGTAAGAGAGACTTTAGAATCAATGACGATGTCTTTGCCATTGGGAAGGTGGACGACAACATCCGGACGGTACCTCTTGCCTTCTTCCGTATTGAGCGACTGCTGCACGTCGTATTCTCGCCCTTTACTCAGACCAGATTTTTCCAAGACCATTTCCAGGATCATTTCTCCCCAGGCCCCCTGTGTCTGACTCTGTCCCTTGAGGGCCTTGGTCAGGTTATGAGTGTCCTCACTAACTTGTTTGTTAAGGTCAGAAAGTCGTTGTACTTCCTTGTGAAGAGAAAATCGTTCTTTAGATTCTTTGTCATAGGTTTCCTCGACCTTCTTTTGAAATACTTGGATATTTTCCTTTAGCGGATTAAGGAGGGTCTCGAGGCCTTGCTTATTTTGTTCTGTAAATTTCTTGGATTTTTCATCAAGAATTTTATTGGCGAGGTTTTCAAACTGTTCGGTAAGTTTTAAGCGGGCCTCATCCAGAATTTGTAACTTTTCAGCATGAGATTCGCGTTCCTTATCAAGGGTGGTTTTACTCTCCGTCGCATTAATTTCCAGTTGGACCTTCTGCTGGCGCAGCTCTTGAATCTCTTTTTCGAGTAGTTCTCTTTGTTCTACTAATTCAGGAACCCTTGTTGCCTTTTGCTCTTCAATGGCCGCGCGGGTTACAGCATCGGTGAGCGCTTCATGGAGTTCTTCACGGTCTCCGGATAGTTTCTGATAATCAATGCGGTGTTTTTCTAACTCTTGGACAAGTTCGTCCTTTCGTATGGAAAGGTTCTGATTAGTCACTTCGAGTTCTGAAAGCTGATTTCGGCTTCTGAAGTTGATAACCAATCCAATAATGGTTGCAATGACTAGGCCAGTGAAGCCACCAACGAGAAGAGCTGTAAGATCCATTAGAGGTCCTGTATTTTGGGCAAAATTTTGAAATCTGCGATTCGAATAGTACTCTAACACGAGCCTAAGTGGCGCGTCAGTAGTGAGGTTGAAGACAAGGCTTTGCTTGACCTTGGGCTCTCAAGACAATACCTAAGAGAAAAGGGCCGTAAATGTTGGCATCGTACCGAAATAGCCCACGATATTTAACAGTTAGATAATAGCGAGTAATCATGGCTATTCTAGAAATAGTTATTGCACCAGATCCTGTGTTGAAAACCGTTTGTGAACCCGTTTCAGAGGTTGATGATAACATTCGCACTCTTTTAAGCGACATGTTGGACACAATGTATAAGGCACCGGGGATTGGTTTGGCGGCCTGCCAAGTAGGTGTGACCAAACGGGTTATCGTGGTTGATGTCAGTGATGATAAGGAAGAAAACAAACCTTATTGTATGGTTAACCCTGAAGTTACCTGGGAATCAGATGAGTGGTCAGTCTATCAGGAAGGCTGTCTTTCTCTGCCAGAACAATACGCAGATGTAGAACGCCCTGCTGCAGTAAAGGTTAAATACCTTGATGAAAATGGCAAGAAGTTGGAGATCGAGGCAGATGGTTTGCTGGCTACCTGTATCCAACATGAAATAGATCATTTGGACGGTCTTCTTTTTGTCGATCATATCTCTAAACTTAAAAGGGGTATGATCATGAAAAAGCTCAAGAAGGTGGTTGCGGCTAAAGCTGCAAGCTGATTTCTCACGATCAACACTGAATTACGATATAAAACAGGGGATAAATACAAATGAATAAATTGCGGATTGCCTTTATGGGAACGCCCGATTTTTCTGTCCCTTGTTTAAAAGCACTCGCGAAGGCGGGGCACGAGATTGTCGCTGTTTACAGTCAACCTCCGCGCCCAGCAGGTCGAGGGCAAAAGGAAAAACTTTCTCCGGTTCACGCCTATGCTGCGACAGAAGGTTGGCCGGTATTCACGCCCAAGAGCTTTCGAAGCAAAGAAATTCAAGCCGAGTTCCGTGCACATGATGTCGATGTGGCTGTTGTTGTTGCTTATGGCCTGATCCTGCCTACGGAAGCCTTGGTCGCACCTAAAATGGGTTGTGTGAATATTCATGCCTCGCTATTGCCACGCTGGCGTGGAGCAGCACCTATTCAACGTGCCATCGAAGCAGGAGATGCTGAAAGCGGTGTTGCGATTATGCAAATGGTTGAGGAGCTTGATGCCGGAGATGTTATTCTTGAGGGCAGAGTTTCTATAACGGAGCATACAACTGCTTCCAGCTTACATGATGAACTCTCTATACTTGGTGGCAAGCTGATCGTAGAAGCCCTTGACGGTATGGTTGATGGTTCTGTTGTCCCAGTGGTGCAGCCTGAAGTGGGGGTAACCTATGCCAAAAAGCTCACACGTGATGAGAGTGAGCTGGATTGGTCGATGTCTGCACATGAAATCGAACGTAAAATTCGCGCTTTAACACCATGGCCGGGGGTGCACTTTACCCATGAGGGTGACCGAATAAAGGTTCAAGCTACGACTATTGTTGAAGAGGGAAACCGATCTTTAGGCGAACCTGGCACATTGCTTGATGACCTATTGCTGGTGGCCTGTGGTAAAGATGCCCTACGGATAGATCGCTTGCAACGACCGGGTAAGGGGAGCATGGATGCTAAAGCGTTCCTAAACGGTTATCCCTTACCAAAAGGTACCTGCCTCGGCGGATCTAAGTAATAATGCCGCGTTATAAACTCATCATTGAGTACGATGGCACCGATTTTTTTGGCTGGCAGCGGCAAAGAGAACATATTTCTGTACAAGAAGTTCTCGAAGACGCCATTTTCAAGTTTAGCAGTGAACGTGTGCAGGTCTTTGCTTCTGGGCGAACTGACAGTGGCGTGCACGCTCTCGGACAAGTAGCCTCTGTCGATTTAGAGACAAATTATCCTGCTTTTAAGGTACGTGAAGCCATTAACTTTCATATCCGTCCGGCTAAAGTTGCCGTTCTTGATGTCGAAGTTGTTGACGAAGAGTTTCACGCCCGCTTTTCTGCGACGGAGAGAAGCTACCTTTACCGGATTATTAATCGCAGGGCACACTTGGTTCTCGACCACAAACGCGCCTGGTTTATCCCGCAAAATTTAGATGCGGAAGCGATGAATGAAGCGGCTCAAGCTTTGGTTGGTATTCATGATTTTTCATCTTTTCGAGCGAAAGACTGCCAGGCTAAGTCTCCGGTGAAATCGATAAACGAAATTTCGGTGACGAGAATTGGGGAAGAAATTCGGATCGAACTCTCAGCCCGTTCATTCCTCTACCATCAGGTTAGAAATATTGCCGGGTCATTGAAAAAAGTCGGCTTGGGTAAGTGGACCAAGCAAGATATCGAACGCGTGCTGGAAGCAAAGGATCGTCGTCAGGCCGGGGAAATGGCACCAGCTTGGGGGCTATATTTTGTTGGCGTTAAATTTGATCCTCAAGAGGGTGATCTTGCTCACGATCCATCCGCAGGTACAGACGCAACTATCCAATAAGTTCTCCTAATAATCTCTTTAGGGTGCAATGATCTTATTGTTGAATTCGTAAATACTAAAAGCCAGTATGACATTGAATATCACAAAGGCTGTCGCTGAAAGCCAGTTTGTTTCGATGATGGTTTTAGTCATATAAGTTTGTGTTGCCAAAATATATAACATTCCGAAAAAACCCAAAAATTCAGCTAATTGTTGGTCTAGCAAGCCGCTGAGAATAATCGTATGCAGGCAGAGCCAAAAGGCTATCTGCCATACCTGCAGCCAATTATAGCCAATGATAAAAAGTCGGAAATTCTCTTCTTTGTTATGAAGAACGAGCAGAGCATGCATAAAGACGGGATAGACGAGCCAACTGATTACGTAGAATAAGGTGTAGATTAGTAAAGTGGCAAAAGGATCTATTGGCGATGCCGTTTCAGGTGTTTGTAAGGTGTCAAAAAAATATACCCCGGGGAAGCAAATTACAGCTGCGAAGAATGATTTCCAAAAACTCTCAACACTAACCTCTAGATTACCTTGGCCACTGCTCTTAAAAAGCATAAATGGAAGTGTGCCTTGTAAACTGCGTTTTATCTCTGCAATAGAGGGTATCAAGTTTTGAAATATCCTTTGAGCATGGACTCATAAATACGCGAGAGGTCTTCTAGTTCTTGAACAGCACAATATTCATCGACTTTATGGGCGGTATCATTAAGAAGACCGAACTCTGCTACTGTAGCATAATCTTTGATAAAGCGTGCGTCTGAAGTGCCGCCTGATGTACCGAGTTCAGTTGTTATTCCCGTAATTTCCTCAATAGATTGACTAATCAGTCCACTAAGGGGGCCAGGAGGACAAATGAAGGACTCGCCGGAAACTCTTATTTGAAGATCATAATCAAAATCAGCGCGATGAAGACGTTCACGAACCCAGGCTTCGACCTGATCGGATGAATAGAGATCGTTAAAGCGCACATTGAAATGGGCTTTGGTATCTGCTGGAATAACGTTCGTTGCGGTATTTCCTACATCAATAGTCGTCAATTGTAAGCTTGAGGGAGGAAAGTGTTCTGTTCCACTATCCAATGGTTCCTGAAGCAGGTTGTGCAACATTGTTACCAGTGGATGAATTGGATTGTTGGCCAGCTGAGGGTAAGCTGTATGGCCCTGGATACCACGAACTGTGAGGCTGAAGTTCATACTTCCACGGCGGCCAATTTTGACCATATCTCCTAGGATATCATTACTTGTTGGCTCTCCGATCAGGCAGACATCCATGGTCTCACCTTTATCGGCCATCCATTCGAGAACCTTTTTAGTACCGTTCTGTCCGATACCTTCTTCATCGCCCGTAATAATAAGGCTGAGTGATCCATCGATATTCTTGTGTTCAGGTGAACTGAGAAATCGAGTGAGAGCTGCAACATAGGCCCCAATTGAGCCTTTCATGTCGACAGCCCCGCGACCGATTAGTTTTCCATCTACAACAGAGCCACCAAAAGGGTCAACTCTCCAGGCCTGAAGGTCTCCGACAGGAACAACATCGGTGTGACCACCGTAGCCAAACACGGGGCCCCCGCTGCCTCTGCGGGCATAGAGATTGTCGACGTTATAGGTATCAGCGCAATGAAAGGGGAGGCGCTGACATTCGAACCCAAGTGGCTTTAACAGGGATTCCATGAGGTCGAGCGCCCCGCCTTCCTCTGGTGTTACAGAGGGGCAGCGTATCAAAGCCTGGCTGACTTCCAGGGCTGACGCGGGGTTCTCGACACTCATTTTAATGCTCCGGTTTAAATCTTAATCGCGCAATAGATCATTAATTGATGTTTTTGAACGTGTCCGTTCATCAACTCGCTTTACGATTACCGCGCAATAGAGGTTTGGTCCAGGTGTGCCATCTGGCAGCGGTTTACCAGGGAGCGTTCCTGATACAACAACTGAGTATGCAGGAACTCGGCCCATGAAAATTTCGCCAGTTGCACGATCAATAATTTTTGTTGAAGCGCCAATGTAAACGCCCATGGAAAGAACAGAGCCTTCCTCGACAATAACGCCTTCTGCAACTTCTGCACGGGCACCAATAAAGCAATTATCTTCAATAATCACGGGACCAGCTTGCAGAGGCTCGAGAACGCCACCAATACCTGTACCACCGGAAAGGTGCACATTCTTACCGATTTGGGCGCAAGAACCAACGGTGGCCCAAGTATCTACCATCGTACCACTGTCAACGTAGGCACCAAGGTTTACAAAGCTTGGCATCAATACGGCGCCAGGTGCAATGAAAGCAGAACGGCGGACGATACTTCCTGGAACGGCACGGAAGCCTGCAGAGGCAAACTGTTCGCCTGACCAGCCTTCAAATTTAGAAGGTACTTTGTCCCACCAGTTTGTGTTTTCGCCAGGGCCACCAGCAATCGTGGACATGTCGTTGAGGCGGAATGAAAGCAAGACGGCTTTTTTGAGCCATTGATTAACCATCCAGCCATCTGGACCTTTTTCTGCAACACGGCGCTGGCCTGAATCCATAAGGATTAGAGCTTCGTCAACGGCTTCCCGGACTTCGCCTGCTGTTGTTGCTGAAACCTGGTCCCGATTTTCCCAGGCTTTCTCAATGACATTTTGGATATCAGTATTCATGATGATCTATCCCATCGCTCAGTGTTAAACCGTCTTGGCGGTATGGCTGTTTGAAGGGACAATGCGTTAGGGGAGACGAACTTGTCAACGTCTCCCACGCCAATCTGCTGATGTTATACGATTTGAGGTGTTTCTTGCCTTAAAGGGCGTTGAGCCATCCCACGAGATCATCTGTTTCATGATGGATAAAGTCCACAGGGCTCCCGTCTTCATTCGTTGCGCCGATGGATGCCCAATCTGTGTCTGTTTTAACCCAAACCGTCGTCATTCCCATTTCTGCTGCGGGCTTAAGGTTCTTTGCAGAATCTTCAAAGAAAACCGATTTCGTTGGGTCAATTTTATGCTTTTTTACCAAATCATCATAGGGGAATTGAGCTGGCTTTGGTATGTAATCCGCGTTAGCTATATCATAAATCTCTTCGAAGTGGTGGGAGACGCCGAGCTTATCCATAACGTTTGCTGCGTGTACGTTAGAGGCATTGGTGAATATCAGTTTTCTGCCCGGTAGACGAGACAGGGCTTCACCAAGAGCATGGTTCGGACTGATTGCAGAAAAGTCGACATCGTGAACATATTCGAGATAAAGGTCAGGGTTTAAATCATGGTTTACCATGAGGCCCTTTAGCGTTGTACCGTATCTACGAAAATAATCCTTTTGGACCTTATGGGCTGCGGTGGGATCAAGATTAAGAAACTCTTGTATAAAGCTACCCATCCGCTTTTCAATTTGGCTGAATAAATTATTGGAAGCTGGGTATAGTGTGTTGTCCAGATCGAATAGCCAGATATCTTTTCCGTTTAATCGTGTCATTGAGTGTGATCCCACATCATCGGATTCATGCATAATAGATAGGCAATGCGTAACAGATTTTAAGCTATTGCCAAGAAAGAAGTATTTTATCAGATAAAAATGGTTGGATTTAAAAAGTTTAAGTACGTGTTAACTGGACTCCGATAGACTTGGTCCAGAATTGGTGTAAGAGGTTGTAATGTATGCTTCTCCAAGAAAAGAGAAATATAAACAAGAGTGGTACTTTGCCGGATAAAATTGATAAGGATCACTGGGGGTTAGCCGTGCCAGGCGGACCATTTTCTGATTTTCCAGGCGCTGTGGCTCTGGTGGAAAGCAATGGTGCTGTTTCCAGTGCGAATGAACAGGCCGAATTACTGTGCAAGTTCATAAAGCGAGGTGGCTCGGATGAATACAATGATGCTTTAAAGTCGGCACTAAATGGGATAGCTGCGCAAGTAAATCCTCTCTTGATTAGAGCGGAGAGAAAAGAAAGCAGCCGTGTTCTCGCTGCTTTTGATCTCGCAATCCTTCCTTGGAATGATGGAGAAGCTGCCTTACTTCTTGGCCGCAACATTTCTTTAGAGCGAAATTTACGCGCGGCATTGATTGAATCTCGGCAGCGTTACCGCGATCTCCTGGAAGCATCATGTGATTTTGCGTGGGAAACGGATGTTGATGGTAAGATCACTTTTATAACTCCGGAAGGTGGATTGGGGTACTCTTCGTCAGAACTTTCCGGATCTCAAGCCGATAATTTATTTTCCGACTTAGCTTCTGTTGTTACTAATCCCTTCTCGTGCAGGGTTCCCTGTACTGATGAAGAGGTTTGGGCCAAAGATATTTATGGCGATGAGCGATGTTTGTTAATCACATCTATGCCGTTGTGGAGTGATGAGGAAGTTTGGCATGGAAACAGAGGATTCTGCAGGGATATTACCAAGCTTCGAAAAGACGAATTGTTACGTGCCGATGAGATCCATCGGGAGCGGGTTTATAATCGTATTCTTGAGATCGCTCGCAGTGAAATGGTTCCTGTTAGAATGCTTGTTTCTACGGCGTCGTGCTTAATCCCGGCGTTACCGGTTGATGCAGTAATGATAAGCCATTTTGATGGTGAAATTTGGCAGGCCGTTGCCGAAGAAGGCATGGCCTTGCAACTGGATGCAGTCGCAAGGGTACAGGCAGCGTTGGAAATGGGAGAAACGGTTTATCAGGAAACAAGTCCTGACGGTATTCTTGTTGCGGTCAGTACTAAATTCAGAGGGCAGGCTAATGGGGCGATATGTCTTTGGCGTAAAGGCGCAAATGTAAATTGGTCTGATGGTGAGGCGTAGCTTCTTGAGCGAATTCAGATACAAATAGGTATTTCTCTTCAACAGTTTGGGCACCACAGAGAACTGCAAACACTATCTAGTACTGACCCATTGACAGGGCTCTTAAACCGTCGTCATTTTGAGCACTTACTCTCAGGATTCCTGGAAGACAACATTGGCGATGAACGTACTCATTTATTGCTTTATTTGGCACTTCTCCGCTTTGTTGAGTAGATTTAGGATTTCAAATAGAGCATAGATTGATTATCTGGAATGGATGATTGTCTAATTTTGAGTTTGAAGTATTCGGTATCCTTGATGCCTCTGGCTCGCTTACGGATCATTCCTATACTGACATTACCAGCCTCTATCCTGGCGCTTGTGAGCTTGTGTTTGGCGTAGTTGCAGATGCCCACACAATGTTTCCGTAGGGATTTCGCGAACTTTTTTAGATAGAGCATCTGTGACTGATCTGCTATCAGGCACCAACGTTCCAGTTGCTCCGCCATCGCCTCAAATGAAGCGGCACTCCACAGCAGCTGAAGCTGTTCTTTCAAGACGTAAAGTGCATTCAGGTTGCTATTGCTCTCCAGCAACCTTTGCAGCTTGTCACTTTGTTTTTCACTCAACTTATCCGCATTTTTGAGCAACAGATAATGTGTCCCTTTCATCAACTCTTTACCACTTGGATCGGCCTTTCTGAACTCAAGTCGACGCTGATTATGGATAGCTTTGCTGTAGTTTTTCATGACGTGGAAACGGTCAAATACTATGTCGGCCAACGGCAAGGACTCTCTGACAGCCTTTTGGTAGGCAGGCCCCATATCCATCGCTACGGCCTTTATTTTGCAGGCTGTATCTGGTTGCAGTTGTTTCAAAAACCTTGAAAAAACCTCGGCAGTTCGGCCTGCTTCAACCCAGATCAGATGACCGCCAACCATATCGTAGACCACCGTCATGTAGTCATGACCTTTCGCCCGGGCAACTTCATCTACACCAATATATTCCAAGCCAGTTAGCTCTGCAGGATCAAGCGTAGGGAGAGTTTCAATAAGGTATGCCCTGTCGATATTCTTGACCGTTTCCCATCGTATATCCAAATGTCTGGAAACCGCTTGAATAGACATATGCCGACATAATCCACTGATCAGTCGGCAAAATCGGTGAGTGAAACGGCACCCTTTATCAACAAAATCACACCCCTCAATGCGGCGTTCGCCCTTGTTAATATAAACCTGCGCCAGCTCAATCTCGACCACACAAGGATACCCAAAAAGGGGGATGTCGTTTACTTGTCGGCGGACATGCTGGTTGATGCTTCCCTTCTGGCCTGTAGCAGGGTCTATAGCCCTCCTACGCGCGTCTCGGCTGCAGTGAATGACAATCTTAACACCGCCGTCATCCAGTTTAATTTCATTTACACGTTGCCCTTTGAGGCCTAAAATATGCTGCGAGATGTTGATTGTCATATACCTGCTCTATGTAAAGTTATCAGAAACCATACATATCAACAGGTTACTTGGCGGTCGGCATCTTTTTCTACTCAACAAAGCGGAGAAGAGCCAACAAAATTAAACACAGACTCTTCGCAGTTCAGGAATATAACAGACAATGAACAGACGGCTTTTTATCCGTAACGCCGCAACGTTTGCTTTAGGCTTTCCACTTGCAGCATCTCTTACATCAATCACACCAGCCTTTGCTGCCGGTGAAGTGACCGATCAAGATCGCATCCTCGGCGATACAAACGCCCCCGTCACTATGATCGAGTATGCTTCTCTGACCTGCCCTCATTGCGCAAACTTCCATCAAAATGTTATGCCAGACATTAAGAAAAATTGGCTCGACACTGGGAAAGCAAGATTGGTTTATCGCCACATGCCGCTGGATGGTGTTGCCTTACGCGGCGCTATTATCGCCGAATGCTTTGAAGGTGATCGTTACTTCTCCTTCCTGGATCTGCTGTTTAAGCAGCAACAAATGTGGGCCTTTGGCGGTGATCCGATGGCAGGGCTACAAAAAATCGCTCTACTCGCCGGCATGAACAAAGAGCGCTTCGATGAATGCCTCAACAACGAAGAAATTGCCAATCGAATCATTACACAAGCACGCGACGGCAAAGCTGTTTTCGGTATCAACTCAACACCAAGCTTTGTTATAAACGGTGACGTTTATCCAGGTGGCAGAGATTACGACGCCATGAATGATCTGCTCGAAGACGCCAGCTAGAAGCGGCACACTTCTCACAAAAGGCCCCTTGGATTCCATGGGGCCTTTTTTTGTGTCAAAAGTAAGCTCTGACCGCATGGTTGCAGAGTACTGCTCATCAAGTTACTCTTTGGATAATGACAACCGAAACAACAACATATATCCCGAGAGCTAAATTTATCCGGGCAATATATATTGAGCCGGAGATCCGTAACGTTGGTACAGTTTAACAAACTACGCCTGAGCGGATTTAAATCCTTTGTCGATCAGACTGAACTGCTGATCACATCTGGCATGACCGGAATCGTAGGACCTAATGGATGTGGGAAGTCCAATCTGGTCGAGGCTTTGCGTTGGGTTATGGGGGAAACATCTGCCAAACGCATGCGTGGCAGCGAAATGGATGATGTCATTTTTGCTGGTTCCGCCACCCGCCCCGCTCGCAACATTGCCGAAGTTACGCTGCTTCTGAATAATAGTGATCGTACCGCACCTGCCGCCTTCAACAGTTATGACGAAATCGAAATTGTCCGCCGCATTTCACGAGGGAGCGGATCAAACTACAAAGTCAACGGCAAGGATGTGCGGGCCCGGGATGTACAGCTCCTATTTGCTGACGTTGCTAGTGGCTCACAATCAACGGCACTCGTCAGCCAGGGACGCATTGGAGAGATCATCAATGCAAAACCAATAAGTCGCCGAGGCCTCCTCGAAGAGGCTGCAGGGATCACAGGCCTACACTCTCGCCGACACGAAGCGGAGTTAAGACTTAGGGCAGCAGAGGCTAATCTAGAGCGATTAGAAGACGTCCTCGTTACGCTCGGCGCTCAACTACTCGGCCTAAAAAAACAAGCCAGACAAGCCAATCGATACAGAAATTTAGCTGCGCTTATTCGCCAACACGATGCAATTCTCCTACATTATGAATCCCTCGATGCCAAAATCACTCTCGACCAGGCTGACAAACAATTGAGTTCGGCCCAAAAAGATGTCTCTGAGAAGACCTCATTAACAGCTCAAAAATCGACAATTCAAGTCAACATTAGTGCAACCTTGCCAAAACTTCGCGAAGCAGAATCCACCGAAGCCACAAAACTTCAAAGATTACTAATAAGTCAGGAAAACCTTCAGCAAGAAGAAGAACAGGCCCTAAGCTCTCTTTTACAAACCCAGAATCGATTACAACAATTAAACAAGGATCGATCTCGTGCAATCAGCATCAACTGTGATGCTCTTGAAGCCGAAGACAGCTTAAAGAACGAGCAAAATGAAATTACAGAGAGAAACAAAACAAACGTACAAGACCAAAAGGATTTGGACGAGAAATGCAAAACAGGATCAAGAGAAGTCGCTGAAACAGACCAGCTGATTACCAAAATCAGTACAGAAATTGCTGCAAACGAAGCACGTTCTTCTGCTCTAAACCGCCGCCGATCAGAACTTTCCCAACAGATAAAACGGCAGCAGATCCTCATCACACGACAAGAAACTCAGTACAACCAGCTTTCTTCTAAGCAGGAGGATGAGACAGAAATCAAAGAAGCCGCCGCCCTTTTAGCGAAGGCTGAAACCTCACTTCAACGATCAAAAGATAAGAGCACTGAGCTAAACCAAGCACTGAAAAATCACCGCAAAAGTGAAGAGCACCTTCGGCAAACTCTTCAAGAAGCACAAAACAGACATCACAAGATTACTGCTGAAGTCCGTGCTCTTACCGAATTGCTACACGATGAGAGCAGCAGTGTTTCAGACCCTATCCTGGATGAACTGACTGTAGAACCCGGGTACGAAAAAGCTTTGGGGGCGGCCCTAGGCGAAGATTTGAATGCCGGATCACGGGAAGAGGCCGTTGCTCATTGGCATGATTTGCCCTTGCGGACAGACCTTCCCCCGCTACCAGAAGGCATCCCACCTCTCCTCGATGTTGTCACGGCACCACCGCGCCTCCACACTCGCCTGTCACAGATTGGTTTGGTCAAGACCAAGTATATTGAAGAAGCAAGTTACACCAAACTTGCTCCGGGGCAGCGATTGGTTTCACGTGAAGGCACGCTTTGGAGATGGGATGGGCTAACTGTTCGCGATGACGCACCGTCACCTGCATCAATAAGGTTAGAGCAGAAGAACCGATTACAGGAGCTCACAAGGCAAAAACAAGCCACAGATATAGCTTATAAAGAAGCAAATAATAATCACACCGCAGCAAAAAGAGATTTAGAAAAAGTAACAGTAAAAGAAAAAGAAAACCAAACCACAATTAATAAGTCATTTAGTGATGCGACAGACAAAAGAGCCTGGCTCGTAGAGCTGACACAAAAAAGAGAACACCTTTCACTCCAACTTAAAACCGCTGAAGAAAGCTTGCTGCATTCAAGGCAGGAACATCAAGAAACAATCAAAAACAACGATACTGCTATAAGTGAACTCTCTAGCCTTCCCGACTTCGAGACAGAGAAACTTCGAGTGACCGAATTACGGCAAAAGCTCTCGACTTATCGACAAGAATTAGCATCAAACAGGGCAAATCTGGAGCAAGTAAAACGAGGTTCAGATGTTCGAAGCCGTCGACTTTTGAGCATAAATGAAGAATTGGCCTCTTGGTCTCGACGCACAAAAGAAGCCAAGCAGTATCTTAGCGAAATCGACAGTCGAATAAAACGGGCCGAATCTGAAATAGAAGTATGGAGAGTTAAGCATGAACAACTGCAAAAACAGCGAGCAGCATTAAAAAACTCATTAGAAGAAGCAGAGATAAAACAACAAAAGGCAGCTGAAAAGCTGCGGAATACAGAACTGCAACAAATTGAGGCAGACCAACAGCAAAGAGAATCTGAACACAACCTGTTTCAGGCGAGAGAAACAATGATCAGAGCAGAATCCAATGTTGCACAAGCCAATCAGGCCATTGAAGCTCTCACCAATCGTGTCCGGGAAAGGCTGAACTGCTCTTTAGAACAAATACTCTCTATTACTGAAATTAAACTCGGCGATGACCTCCCCATTAAAGAAGTCGTTATAAAAAAACATGCGCGCCTGATATCCGAGCGCGACAATATGGGACCGGTTAATTTACGAGCTGAACAAGAAGCAGAAGAACTCAACACCCAGATCAGCGCGATGCATGGCGATAAAGAAGACCTGATCCTTGCCATTAGTAAACTAAGGCAAGGCATAGCGGACCTTAACAAAGAAGGCAGAGAGAGACTTTTAGAGGCTTTTAATGTCGTAAATGCTCATTTTTCAGATTTATTTGTAAGACTATTCGGTGGTGGCAGGGCTCACCTTGCCCTCACAGAGGCCGACGACCCACTTCAGGCCGGTCTGGAAATAATGGCCAGCCCTCCAGGCAAACGTCTTCAAGTCATGTCCTTACTATCAGGAGGGGAGCAGGCTCTCACAGCTCTGTCACTTCTTTTTGCCGTGTTCCTGACAAACCCGGCACCCATTTGCGTCCTGGATGAAGTTGACGCCCCCCTTGACGACGCCAACGTCGATCGGTTCTGTAAACTTGTAGAAGAATTAATCCATAGTACGTCCACAAGGTTCATGATCATATCTCATCACAGAATGACGATGGCACGGGTCCATAGGCTTTTTGGTGTAACAATGAGTGAGAGAGGTGTCAGTCAGCTGGTTTCAGTTAATTTGGAAGCTGCAGATGAACTGATTGATAATAAAAAGGAAGTCTAATAAAGATTAAAAATTAAATTTGCCTCAAAGGTTCTCAAGGCAAATTCCAAGTATCTATATTCATCAAGCATTTACCTCTACATATTCCAACGCTCACAACCCCTTCTAAGCAATTGCGGAAAATTTACCGTGCATGCTATCCGGAATTAGGGCGAAAACAGGGCGGTTTCTCTCTTGACATAGCCATGAACCTACCAGTATGTTGCGCCCGCGTTTAACAGGTGCTACTTCAGCTCAATTAGTAGCTATCAGGGAGGCTTAAATTATGCCGGATCCTGAAGATCGTTCGTCTTTGACGGACCTGGATAAAAGACTGCGCGCGGCTCGCGAGCGTCAAGAGCAGGTAAACAAGCCTGCATCCAGTAACCGAGCTGAGGCAGCCGGCGGTATGGCGGTAGGTTTCCGCATATCGGTAGAAATAGTTGCAGCCCTGATCATGGGCTTCGGGATAGGTTATTATCTCGATTTATGGTTAGGGACAAAACCTTGGTTGATGATAATTTTCTTCTTCCTGGGTATCGGGGCGGCCTTCGTCAATGTGGTAAGGGTCGCTAAACAGTTAGAAAACAAGAAGCATTTTCGCGAAGATCGCGAAGATGACGCAGAGTAATTTAGAGGGGAAGGCTCGTGGCATCAGGTTCAATCGACCCAATGCACCAGTTTGAGGTAAATACGCTTTTACCAATTCAACTAGGTAGTTACGATATCTCCTTTACCAATTCAGCCCTATTTATGGTGCTGTCAGCTATTCTAATCACAGGTTTTCTTGTCTATTCAACCCGCGGCCGGGCTCTTGTTCCTGGTCGTTGGCAGAGCATGGCTGAGATGAGCTACGAGATGGTTGCTAACCTTCTCCGGGACAACGTCGGTTCGGCCGGTCGCAAATATTTCCCGTTTGTTTTCTCCCTCTTCATGTTTATCCTTTTCGGAAACATCATCGGTCTTGTGCCGGGATCGTTCACCTTTACCAGCCACATCGCGGTTACTTTTGCTATGGCAATCGTTATCTTCCTGGCTGTAACTGTAATCGGTTTTGCCCGTCACGGAGCTGGATTTCTACGCCTCTTCTTCCCACATGGTGCGCCATTGTGGACAGCGGTTATCCTGATCCCGATTGAACTTGTTTCTTACCTTTCACGACCTATCAGTCTGTCTGTTCGACTGTTTGCAAATATGGTTGTTGGCCACGTTCTACTAAAGGTCATCGGCGGTTTTGTAATCATGCTCGGTATTTTTGGGGTTTTACCTCTTGCCGTTCTGGTTGGCATTACAGCACTGGAATTCTTGGTGGCGGCGTTACAAGCTTACGTCTTCACTATCCTGACTTGTATCTACCTGCATGATGCGATCCATCTGCACTAAGATCCAAATCAGTAATCGTCACTTTATTTATCTATCTAACGCACAAGCGTTATAAGGAGCTCGAGAATTATGGAAGCAGAAGCTGCAAAACTCATTGGTGCTGGTCTTGCTACTCTAGGTATGATTGGTGCAGGTGTTGGTGTTGGTAACGTATGGGCTAGCTACTTTCAGGCCATCGCTCGCAACCCAGCGTCTAAAGACGAAATCGGTGCGAACATCTGGATTGGCTTTGCTGTTACTGAGGCTATCGCACTGTTCTCACTACTAGTTGCTCTGATCCTTCTGTTCGTAGCTTAATCGAAACAGATTGTTAGGCCGATTACTCTGGCATTCTTTTTAGTATGCTAATTTGAGTGTCGGCCTATCAGACTTTTATCTGGTTCGACGTTGTTAACAGAACGGGGCGCGTAGCACGATGCCACAATTTGATCCATCCACGTGGGTAAGCCAGGTTTTTTGGTTGGTTGTTACCTTCGGTTGTCTCTATTTTCTGATGGCGAAACTTGCTTTGCCGCGTCTTGCTTCCATTTTGGAAGAACGTGAAAATAGAGTTACTGGCGATCTGGAAAAAGCAGAACGCTTAAAGCAAGAAGCTGAAGAAGTCCTCGCGGATTATCAGAAAGCTATTGCTGATGCACGTGCTTCTGCTATTGCATCTCTGAAAGAATCTGCAGATGAAATCGCAGCTAAAGGCGCAAAGCGTCAGGCTGAGTTTAATGCACAACTTTCAGAAAAAACTCAGATTGCTGAAGACAAAATCAATGCCGCTCGCAGCGAAGCCATGGGCCACATCAAAGATGTAGCCGTTGAAGTCGCTAGTGCAGCAACGGGTAAACTCCTTGGTGCTGATATAACCGAGACCAAAGTCAGCAAAGCTGTTGACGAAGTTCTGGGAGAGAGAGGCTAGTCATGGAATTTTTGAGTAATCCCGGATTTTGGGTTGGCGTTTCTTTCTTCATTTTTATTGCACTCGTTGTATCAAAGGGTGGCAAGGGCATTATTGCTGGCCTCGATGCACGTGGTGAAGCAATTCGCAAGACGCTTGATGAAGCACAGAACCTTCGCGAAGAAGCCCAAAAGACTCTTGCTGAATACAAACGCAAGCAACGTGATGCTTTAGGTGAAGCTGAAGAGATTATTGAGCACGCTAAACAGGAAGCACAACGCCTCCAGGTTGAAGCTGCCAAGAATCTTGAAGAATCCCTCAAGCGCCAAGAACAACAATCCTTGGACAAGATCTCTCAAGCAGAGCAAGCAGCTTTGAATGAAGTTCGTGACCAAGCTGTTGAAGTTGCAATTGCGGCAACCAGAAACATTCTGGCCAGCAGCATGACCAAGGCAAAATCCAAAGCGCTGCTAGATGATTCTATCAGCTCACTTGGTGACAAATTTGACTGATCTATAACTCTATAGAACAGTCAAAAAAAACCGGCTCATTCGAGCCGGTTTTTTTGTGGATATAATTTGGGTTCGATCTAAAGCGATATAATTTCTTGGACGTGTGATTTATCAGCAATCAGAATATGAGATTCAGGAACCTTGTTCCAATCGGTATGATCATCGGTTAAAGGCTCAGAAACCACGACCAGGCGCCCATCTTGATTGCGCCAGTACAATGACGGTGCAAAACGGTCACTTGAATGCCTGAGGCAATACAATCGATCTCCATCGGTTATTGCCATGGTACAACGGAATGCTTCTTTAATATCGTATTTGTGCTGTAGATTGGTAACTGTTTCAACCATCTTTCTAATTGCCTTGAGAGGGTCCTGCTCAAGACCAAAATTGAATAACATATAGAACAAGGCCTCACTATCAGTCGTCCCCATACGTTTGGCGTAGTGTTCGTCCGTAATATGTGATTCGAGTGACCTCCTAAAGAGTTCGTACCCCCCGACCTGTCCATTGTGCATCCCCATCCAATTGTTATAGGCAAACGGATGGCAATTAGCCCGGGATGTTGCCGTTCCTGTAGAAGCACGAACGTGTGCAAAGAAATGAGAAGACCGGATTTGAGTAGCGAGATGTTGGAGATTACAGTCATTCCAGGCTGGCATAATTTCACGATACAAACCTGGTACAGTTTTCTGACCATACCACCCGACCCCAAAACCATCGCCGTTTGTTGCTACCTTAGCCTCGGTTGCATGTAGAGATTGCTCTACCAAAGAATTTTCAGGCTTAAAAAGTAGTTCATCCAGAAAAATTTCATCTCCGGAATAGGCGAGCCAGCGGCACATAAAAACGCTCCAACTTATTTAATTGATATAAGAGTAACCCCATAATTTTCAGAGGTGATGAACGGCAACTGATATGGGGAATGCCTCCATGGTACTCCCATTCCTTAAATCGGCAATAGACATCTTGGTGGCAATAAAATAAAAAAAGGAGTTCGCGTTTACACGCGAACTCCAGTCCCAGCAATGGGCGGGAATGGGGTGCGGCCCCTTTCCAAGTACGTTAAGCCGTCCCTTGCCTAACATACGCGCCCTATGAGGACGGAGAGATCAGATAAATGAGACACCCAGCAATGGCCTCATCTGGTCTATCCGCTGTAGCGACCTATTCGGCCGCGTCTCGATAGCTCTCGATTGAAGGGCAAGAGCAAACTAAGTTTCGATCACCATAGACGTTATCGACCCGCCCAACTGGTGCCCAATATTTACCATCACGCAAAGCTTCGACAGGATATGCAGCTTCTTGGCGTGTATAGGGATGATCCCAAGTCTCAGACAACATGGATGCCGCAGTATGTGGTGCATTGCACAACATATTGTCTTCCAGTGGCAGTTCACCCGAAGCAACCCGACCGATCTCTTTACGAATAGCAATCATGGCATCAGCCAAACGATCGATTTCGTACTTTGATTCTGATTCAGTAGGTTCAATCATTAGAGTACCCGGCACAGGGAATGACATTGTCGGTGCGTGGAAACCATAATCAATCAAACGCTTGGCGATATCATCAACAGTAACACCGATATCGTCTTTGATCGGGCGCACATCGATAATGCACTCATGCGCCACCATACCGTTCTTTGAGCTGTAAAGAACTGGATAGTGATCAGAGAGGCGTTTTGCCAAATAATTTGCATTCAGGATTGCCATTTGGGTGGCTTTTTTCAAACCAGCAGCGCCCATAAGCTTTAGATAGCTCCAGGTAATTGGCAGAATACTGGCAGAGCCCCAAGGAGCCGACGTTACGGCACCTTGACCGGTTTCAGGACCTGCTTCTGCAACGAGCGAATGGTTTGGCAAGAAAGGAGCGAGGTGTTTACCAACACCAATTGGACCGACACCCGGGCCACCCCCGCCATGAGGAATGCAGAATGTTTTGTGCAGATTGAGGTGAGACACATCGCCACCAAAATGTCCTGGCTTGGCAAGCCCAACCATCGCATTCATGTTTGCGCCGTCAACATAGACCTGACCACCGAAATCATGAACAATGCTACAGGTTTTACGCACCTCTTCTTCGAACACACCGTGCGTAGAAGGATAAGTAATCATCACCGCTGCGAGATTTTCCTGGTGCTTTTCAGCCTTCGCATAAAGATCTTCGTTATCGACGTAACCTTCATCGTCACAGTTGACAACCACAACTTTCATGCCAGCAAGCGCAGCAGACGCCGGGTTCGTACCGTGTGCCGATGCAGGGATCAGGCAAATGTTACGTTGGAAATCACCGCGGCTCTCGTGGTATTTACGTATAGCAAGCAGACCTGCGTATTCACCCTGAGAACCAGAATTTGGCTGAAGAGATACTGCGTCATATCCTGTGACCTCAACCAGCATATCTTCAAGATCTTTAATCAGCTCAACGTATCCTTGAGCTTGATCGAGAGGAACAAACGGATGGATTTCTCCAAACTCTGGCCAGGTGATAGGAATCATTTCTGTCACAGCATTGAGTTTCATTGTACATGAACCCAATGGGATCATCGCGCGATCCAAGCCGATGTCTTTATCACACAACTTCCGCAAATAACGCATCATCTCAGTTTCTGAGTGATAGCTGTTAAACGTCGGATGGGTGAGAAAATCAGTACGCCGCGTAAGCGCCGACGGAAGATTACTGTCAGTTGTCTTATCTAGTGCTGCTACTGTTTGACCATCAACACCAAAGATAGACCAGAGAACATCGATATCTTCGCGAGTTGAAGTTTCGTCAAAAGAGACGCCCAATGTATCACCATCGATAACCCGGAGGTTCATCTTGTTATCGCGCGCTTTCGCTGCGATATCGTCGGCTTTACCAGAAACTTTAATCGATAAGGTATCAAAAAATGCTTCATGCAGAAGCTCAATACCACCAGCTTTAAGACCAGCAGCAAAAATGGATGCTAGGCGAGATACCCGACGCGCAATAGTCTTAAGGCCTTCTGGCCCATGATACGTTGCATAAAACCCTGCCATATTGGCGAGTAGAGCCTGAGCAGTACAAATATTACTTGTCGCTTTATCACGGCGAATGTGCTGTTCACGAGTCTGCAGAGCCATACGCAAAGCAGGTTCTCCATGAGAATCCACCGACATGCCAACCAGACGCGCTGGAATTGAACGCTTATAAGAATCATGCGTCGCAAAATATCCTGCGTGCGGGCCACCAAATCCCATCGGCACCCCAAAACGCTGCGCTGAGCCAATGGCAAAATCAGCACCGAGTTCACCGGGGCTCTTGATAAGGGTCAGTGCCAATAAATCAGCAGCCAAACCAGCAAGGCCTTTGTTGCTTTGGATAGCAGCGATGAGGTCGCTATAATCATCAATCCGTCCAGAAACCCCTGGGTATTGGAAGAGAGCACCATAAACAGCCGTCGGGTCAAGATCCTTACGCGGATCACCAACAACAATTTCATATCCAAGAGCATCAGCACGCGTTTTGATCACGGCAATGCTTTGGGGTAAAAGATCCTGGTCGACGAAGAATACGGTCGCTTTACTTTTGGCTACCCGACGGCAGAAAGCCATCGCTTCGGCTGCGGCAGTTCCCTCATCAAGCATGGAAGAGTTGGCCAACTCCATACCTGAGAGGTCACTAATCATGGTCTGATAATTCAAAACCGCCTCTAGGCGCCCTTGGGAAATTTCAGCCTGATATGGCGTATAAGCCGTATACCAACCAGGATTCTCCAAAACGTTTCTTAAGATAACCTTTGGAACGTGTGTACCGTAATACCCCATACCAATGAAAGATTTGAAGACTTTATTCTTCTCAGCAAGCGAACGAGCATGTGCCAGCACATCTACTTCTGTCTGACTACCTTCCATGGCGAGAGCATCTGTCTCACGAATTGCTTCTGGTACAGTTTTGTCGGAAAGCTCTTCCAGAGATCCCAGACCAAGCAGTGCTAGCATTTCGATCTGCTCAGCATCATTAGGACCGATGTGGCGACGAACAAAGTCCGTTTTCTGTTCCAAGTCCACAAGAGACATTTTTGTATCAGACATGGCGAATTCCTTAATCATCAGACAAATGCCCAGCCCCAGAGGGGCTGGTATCAATCAAACGCACTCGTTAGTGCAATCTTTCAATAAAACGGGGTACCCAGACGTATTAGCCCTGGCCTTCAACGAAAGTTTTATAGGCGTCCGCGTCCATCAACTCTTCGAGCTGTGCAGGGTCGGAAATTTTAACTTTATAAAACCAACCTTCGCCCATAGGAGCAGAGTTCACTAGGCTTGGCTCATCAGCCAATGCTTCGTTACCTTCGATTACTTCACCATCACAAATGGCAAGAACTTCACTCGCAGCCTTCACTGATTCGACCACTGCAGCTTCATCACCCTGCTCGAGATCTTTACCTTCGTCTGGAACTTCAACGAAGACAACATCGCCGAGCTGCTCTTGAGCAAATTCTGTGATCCCAACCGTGCCAATGTCTCCATCAACAACGATCCATTCGTGGTCTTCACTGAATTTAACTTCGCTCATAATCCTGATCCTTTAATTTACATTTTTATTTACGGGCTTCGAAATTGGGACGTAGCCCTGTTTTATAGAGGGTATTTCCCTCAGAAATTCAGTCCAAAGGGACTTTACCCACGGAAATAACTTTTCTGTTCAAATGGCATCTTCACGACACGGCAAGGCATTTCCTTACCGCGCACCAACGCGTTCAAAGCAGTGTCCGGCGTTTTGTAATCAGAAGCGACATAAGCAATAGCAATGGGGCCACCAACAGATGGGCCGAAGCCGCCACTTGTAACTTTTCCAACAACTTCGCCACCGGCATTCGCAATCTCAACACCTGCGCGAAGCGGTGCACGCCCTTCAGGGAGAATGCCAACCAACCGACGCGGAGCGCCATCAGCGATTTGCTTTAAAATGACATCATCACCGGGGAAGCCGCCTTCGGCACGGCGGCGTTTTTGAATTGCCCAAATAAGACCAGCTTCGATTGGTGTCGTGGTGGTGTCGATATCGTTGCCATATAGGCAAAGCCCGGCTTCCATGCGAAGAGAATCACGCGCTCCAAGACCAGAAACTTCGACTTCAGGTTCCTCTAGCAGGCGGCGAACAATGCCGTCAGCCTTATCGCCAGGAATTGCGATTTCATAACCATCTTCACCTGTGTAACCCGAACGGCTTACCTGGCAGCTGACACCTTCTATTTCCAAAGACATGAAGGTCATAAACTTCATATCGGCACAGCGGGCATCAAAACGAGCCAGAACATCAACAGATTTTGGCCCCTGAAGAGCGATCAACGCATTATCGTACTCGACTTCAACTTCAACCTGATCGCCAATTTTGGATTTGATATGAGCAATATCTGCGTCTTTACAGGCAGCGTTAATTACCAAGCTTAATCCACCGGGCACTTTGGTGATCATAAGATCATCTAAAATGCCACCGGATTCATTGGTGAAGAAACTATAGCGAATTGAGTTTTCGGCCAAATTGGCTAAATCGGCTGGTAATAGGCTTTCAAGTGCCGGGATCGCATTTTCGCCCATCAAACGAACAATACCCATATGAGACACATCAAAAATAGCCGCTGCAGTACGGGTATGTTTGTGCTCGGTCATGATACCGGCAGGGTATTGAACAGGCATGGAATAACCTGCGAAAGGAACCATTTTGGCACCCAGTTCCACATGCAGGTCATAAAGGGGTGTTTTTTTAAGATCTTCCGACATTACCAAGCTCCAGAACACAAAGGACAAAACACAATAGTCAACTGACTATCGCATCCCCCTCTGTCTTCGAACCTGAGAGATTCACAAAGAAAAATGTCCTTTGCTTACTCCGTCGGTGCTTTACGTGATGCAAAGCTTTCCAGAGTTGCCTGCCTCTGCGGTCCGTGTGCCTGAGAGTTTCCGGGGCGGTTGCTCCTTCGGCGCCATTTAAAAATTTCCTGTAAGAAACTTTTTAATAGACTCTCCCGCGAGAGGTATTACGGCAAGTTATCAAATTGTATCACTACAAGTTGATTTCTATTGGTTTACGCTGTTCTGAAGAAAAGTCAACTACACACGACACAATTTTAAGTGATCGCGACAAGTCTCATTTGATTACAAACACTTATTTCCTAAAGGAAATTAAAAAAGAACCGGCTTTTAGAAATGACACGATCGGAAACAAATCAACTTAGGTAGATTCGTGCCCACAGAAAAACCGTCCCACAATCGACTTTGATAAGCACTTATATTTGGAAAAGAACCGTCTGTTTATAGCTTGGTTCTATTGTAATAAAGCTCACTTCGAGAAAGCTCAAAACCAATAAAGATTATGTAATCTTCACCCGTATCCCCGCGCCCCAATGTAATTGAAGGATAAATATTATCAACAATTGCGACCGAAGTCCTGTTACCCTCGAAAGGAGCAACAAGCGAGAAAGATTCTCTGGATAAAATCTTGCGATCTTGTGTTGCAACAGCAACAAAATAATTAAACTGGGCCCCACCATCGCTCGCAGGTCCCTGATTAAGTTCAAACCGCACCACAACTTGATTGTGCAGTCTGCCAGTCTCTTCATCCAGCTTACAGCCGCCGACAAAATTATTGATCGAGGCCTCAAAGGTTACATCGGTTAAATCACGGCCGTTACCCTGGAAACGGGTCATTTCTTGCGCTTCTTTAAGAACAATAATTTCAGGGCAAGCTGGCGGGGCTTTTTCTGGTTCGATTATTCCACAGCCAGCAAGCCCGAACAATGTAACTACAGCCAAAGAAGGCATAGATAACAGACGCGATACTGACCAATTCGTTAAACGACCCATAAACATTTTAATCCCATATTTAAAACCGGGGGCAATAATATGCCGGCCTCTTTCCTACTCATCGTAGCTATATCGAAAAGCTTCGTGAATGATTCGCGGCAACTTTAACGACTATTTGTATCGTTGCAAAGCATGAACGCATGCTTGTTTTTTTTACACTAAGGCAACTCTTGCTGTCTTTAAGGCTTTTCTAGCCTTGAGCTGTGTATTAGTTTGGCCCAGAATCAAGATGAGCTATTCTCTTGGCAAAATATGGATAAGCTTCATGACGAAACCAACTCTTACCGTTTTACTCGCAAGCCCAAGAGGTTTTTGCGCTGGCGTAGATCGGGCAATTGAAATTGTTGAACGCGCTTTAGTCAAACATGGTGCACCCGTTTATGTACGACACGAGATTGTCCATAATCGGTATGTCGTGGAGAACTTAGAACAAAAAGGAGCAATTTTTGTTCAAGAGATCGATGAAGTGCCAGAAGGGCTGCCTGTAATTTTTTCAGCCCACGGGGTTCCGAAATCTGTACCTGCGGCCGCTCAAGCGCGTGAACTCCTATATTTTGATGCCACTTGTCCGCTCGTGAGTAAGGTCCATAGAGAAGCCGAACGACACGAAAAAGATGGAAGGCAAGTTATCCTTATTGGTCATGCCGGACACCCTGAGGTTATTGGAACTATGGGGCAAATCGATGAAGGCTCTATTGTTCTGGTCGAAACCGAACAAGATGCAGAACAGCTAGAAGTCCCAGATCCCGAAAATCTAGCTTACGTCACACAAACAACTCTCTCTGTCGATGACACTGCATCCATTGTAAAGGTACTGTTGCGCAGGTTTCCCAACATGCTGGAGCCGAAAAAAGAAGACATTTGCTACGCCACAACAAATAGGCAAGAAGCGGTAAAGGCAATTGCCAAACGTTGTGATGCCCTCCTTGTCATTGGCGCTCCTAATTCGTCTAACTCGAAAAGATTGGTGGAAGTCGCCTTCAAACAGGGCTGTGAAAAATCAGCGCTCGTTCAACGCGCTGTTGACATTAAGTGGGATCAGTTATCCGGGGTAAGCACCCTTGGCATTACAGCAGGAGCTTCTGCACCGGAAATATTAGTTGAAGAAGTAATCGCGGCCTGCAATGAACACTTTGATGTAACCATTGAAGAAATTAATATCCGCGATGAAAATGTGGTCTTTAGAGTTCCCAAGACCCTGTTGGACACTACAGCAAACAAAGAAATTCACTGAGACATCAATGGCCGTATATACAGAAGTTCCCGACGATGAAGTCGAAGCCTTTATCACTGAATATGATATCGGCGATGTTCTTTCCCTCAAAGGGATCGCCGAAGGAGTTGAAAACTCTAACTACATTCTTCATACAACCCAGGGATTCTATATCCTCACTCTTTATGAAAAGCGTGTCGAAAAAGCTGATCTGCCTTTTTTCTTAGGTTACATGCAGCATCTCGCGGCAAAGGGAATCTCATGCCCGGTTCCCATTCCCGGGAAAGATGGTAATAATTTACGTGAACTCTGTGGTCGGCCTGCTGCTATAACAGCATTTCTTGAAGGCATGTGGCCCCGACGCATTCAACCATACCACTGTCGAGCACTCGGCCGCACAATGGCTGAAATGCATCTTGCTGGACAAGATTTCAAAATTGAAAGACCGAACTCTCTGTCAGTTAATGGTTGGAAGGAAGTTCTGAAAGCCTGTGAAGACAAAGGAGAACAAGTCAAGTCAGGATTGACCAAGACGCTTCAGGATGAATTTAATTTTCTTGCCGCTAACTGGCCCGCAAACCTACCCAAAGGTGTTATTCATGCGGATATGTTCCAGGATAACGTCTTTTTTATCCATGAAAAATTATCAGGTGTAATCGACTTCTATTTTGCCTGTAATGACCTGCTCGCTTATGAAATCGCTATTTGCCTAAACGCATGGTGTTTTGAATTAGACAATTCCTTCAATATCACCAAAGCACAATTACTTATTAAAGCTTACCAAGAGGTTCGCCCCCTTTCAGAATCAGAACTTAAAGCACTCCCAATTCTTGCTCGTGGCGCTTCCTTACGCTTTTTACTGACACGATTGTATGATTGGATAAATCATCCTGAAGGGGCTTTTGTTAAACCAAAAGATCCGCTGGAATACCTCAACAAATTAAAATTTCATCAGTCAGTTAAAAACGTTTCAGATTATGGGATCTCTTTATGAACAATAAAACGCCAGTAAATATTTATACTGATGGCGCCTGTTCTGGTAACCCCGGCCCAGGCGGTTGGGGCGCTCTTATGCTCTACAAAGATAATGAAAAAGAGCTCTGTGGGGGAGAAGCAGAAACAACAAATAATCGCATGGAACTTCAGGGAGCTATATCAGCGTTAAATGCGCTCAAAAAGCCTGCTTACGTCATACTGACGACAGATAGTGTTTATGTAAAAGACGGTATCACCAAATGGATATTTAACTGGCAAAAAAATGGCTGGAAAACAGCCAATAAAAAGCCCGTGAAGAATGTCGAGCTATGGAAGCAGCTTGTCGAAGCCTTAAAAATTCACGATGTAGAATGGCGGTGGGTCAAGGGACACGCTGGTCATCCAGAAAATGAGCGTGCAGATGAGCTCGCACGCCAAGGCATGGCTTCTTATAAATAAGGCCATTCCATAAAACCTTTCGAAAAGGGCTGTTTTAGCCCCTCACGATTAAGACCCTTTTGGGTTTTCCAGAATTCTCAGTAGAGCCTGAGGATCCTTGTTTGCTTGGGCCTGCACAGCAAGTTGAACTTCGTTTAAAACCTTAGAAGTCACAAGACTGGTTACCTTAGCTGCTACATCAGCATCTGCAAGAGCAGAATTTGCTGCTGCAACATTCTCAATTTGACTGGCGATATTTTCACCCGCGACCTCAAATAGAGAAATAGAAGCCCCGAGTTCAGCTCGAAAACCACTGACTGTTGTAATCGCAGTATCAATAGCCCCAACAGCGGCCGTCGCATTGGCAACTGTATCAACTGTAAGACCAGAAATTCCAAGGGCCGCGCCCGTCGCATCCACATTATCAAGAGATATTGCGTCACCCGGATCTGTGCCAACAAGGAAATTTTGGTTATTGGTATTGTCCAACAGGCCCTGGCCATTAAACTTAGTTTGCTCTGCTATTTGGGTAATCTCATCCCGAATTTGAACAAACTCAGCATTAATAGCTGATAGACTAGCAGGGTCCTGGCTTCCGGATAAAGCTTGTACAGCAAGCTCTTTTAGTCTGATCAAACCATCAGAGATCCGTTGAAGACCTCCATCAGCGATTTGTCCGATACTCCCGCCTTGAGCGGCAGTTGCTGCGTTCTGATTAAGAACAACAGTATCAGCTTGTAATACGGTAGATATCGCTAGAGAAGCCGCTGCATCAGAAGCTCTTGGAATGTTAGATCCGCTTGCTAATTTATTGATGTTAGTTTGTTGCAAACGTGTGTTCTGCAACGACGCCGCACCAAACGACGCGCCATTAACGGTAGGCATTTGACCGTCTCCAATACTTAGAGAGTGTTACGCGCATACCTGCGCACTGCACCAATACTTGTTGTACATAATACGCGATTATGAGAAAAAATCAATTATTTACACTTTCAAATAGATTTAAATTTTAATTAATTTTATTTCAAAGTTCTCAATATTTTTTTCATTTCTCGCTAAGCATTTTGTTTTCATGTGAAAACAGGGCCCAAATAGCGAATAAAAAGTCATTTCGACTATCTGGCGAACGAGAATCAAAACCAACTACAAGTTGTGTATTAATCAATTTACTACATACTGAATTTCTTATTTTTAAACTAAAACTCTTAGTGTTTCAGTTAAAGATCGGGAAAGTTCATGCCAAAGATCACTACCAAAAAGAAGATCAAGTTCGTATTTTCTTTCCTTATGCTTGCGCTCCCCTGCTCCTTGTCCACCCATGCAGCTGCGCAATTAAATGTAGATTTGGAATTAATACTCGCTATAGATTGCTCTTACAGCGTAGATCAAACTGAATATACCATGCAGATGGAAGGTATCGCTTATGCCCTGCGATCCCCTGAAATTCATGACGCGGTAAAAATTGGCAAACATCAACGCATTGGAATTACTCTAGTCCAGTGGTCCAATACATCAAATCAATCCGTCATACTTCCCTGGTCTGTCATCGGTTCCAGCGCTTCTTTAGAGGAGCTTGCGACCGAGATCGAACAACTCCCTCGAGCAGTTCCAATTGGATCGACTTCTATCTCTGCAGTTATTGCGAAATCAATGCATTTATTTGCAACAAGCCCATTTCAAAGTAATCGCCAGGTCTTGGACATTTCGGGGTATGGACGAAATAATGATGGCGTCCCCCCACATTTTTTGAGAGATGTTGCCAACTCTAGGGGGATCACAATTAATGGCCTTGCAATCACAGATGAAATTCCATCACTGCATTACTATTTTAAAAAAGAAGTCATTGGTGGATATGGCAGCTTTGTAATCAAAGCAAATTCTTACAGCGATTATAAACGTGCCATGCTGGAAAAACTGATCCGGGAGATTGGAAACCTTCCCATTGCAAGTAACCAACATCCGTGGCCAACCCTAAAATAAACACCTGAAGACAAGAAAGGGGTTTTTCTTTTCCTCAGGCGCTTATTCATTACAAATCTTTTAAAAGAACTTCGGCACTGGAAAACTCGTACCCACCTGCATCTTCTGTATGAAGGGCTGTCACTGCACCATCTTTAATCAACATCGAGAATCGTGCAGATCGCGTTCCTAGCCCGGCACCAGATGCATCAATGGTCAGCCCGAAAGAACGGGCAAGTTCACAATCAGCATCTGCAATCATAAAAATATCACCTTCTGTATCCAAGAGTTCTCCCCAGGCCTGCATAACAAAAGGATCGTTTACTGACATACAGGCGATAACATCGACGCCTTTGTTTTTGAACGATTGAGCGTTTGATTTAAAACTCGGGAAATGTTTTTCCTGACACGTCGGCGTATAGGCTCCTGGTACAGAAAAAAGAGCAATGGTTTTACCGGCACAAAATTCGGCAAAATTCAACTTATTCACGCCATCAGCGTCTTTATTCCAAACAGAAACAGAGGACACCCTATCCCCAACAGCAATTGTCATTTTTGAAGATCCTAAAAGATATAATTAAATTTGATTTACTGTTGCAGAGAAGCAGCCTGATCAAAAGCCTTTTTTGTCTGATCAAGAGTAAGCAGTTCAGAGAGAATAATCCCCTCGGGTGCACCGGGTCCATAGACTATATTGAAGGGGATACCATATCGATCATATCGTTTCAGATAGGCCGTTATTTCTTCACTTGGCAGGGTCCAATCTGCCAGCATGGGAACCACCTTGTCCTCCGTCAGGCGAGACTGGATTTCATCTGTATCAAGAACGAGTTTTTTGTTTACCTGACATGTAATGCACCAGTCAGCCGTAACATCGACAAAAACGACCTTACCCAAACGAACATGACTGGCGATATCTGCCTCGTTAAAATCCTGCCATACTTCTGATCTTAATGTTTGTTGTGGAGCCTCAGCTAAACCATAAGGAACAACCATCGAAAGAAGAGCCAGAATGCCCACAAGAGTTATCCGGTGGAACATCGATACCTTTTGCATGGCTAATACGATCAGGCCAATAAGCAAAAGAATTGCAACAGCCATCGTCGCAACCATTCCGACTTGGACATAAAGAACGCTTAAGAGCCAAACAGTCGTACCCAACAACATCAAACCCAACACGACTTTCAGCCATACCATCCACTTACCAGGTTTTGGGAGTACACTCGCAAGCTCTGGCTTTACAGCGACAAGAAGATAGGGGATCGACATCCCGATACCTAAGAAGGTGAATATTCCAAAAATTTCAAGCGTCCCTCTTGCCAAGGCAAAACCGACAGCTGTTCCCAAGAATGGTGCCGAACAAGGGGTTGCCAACAGAGTTGCGAACATTCCCTTGAGAAAATCTCCAGAGTTACCTTTGCGATCAGTTACTGTGATTGCTTTATCGGTAAACGCGGCAGGGGCAAATACTTCGAACCAGCCAAAAAGATTTGCTGCAAATAAGGTTACTATCCCCCCCATTGCGATGAGGAATAAGGGTTGCTGAAATTGAATCCCCCAACCGACAGAAACACCCGCAGCCTTTAAGCCAATAGCGAGACTAGCCAATAACCAAAAAGACGTAATGATACCTAGGCTTATGGCAAGAAAACTCGTTCTGAGTTCCTTCCCGTCTTTCCCCTCGTGTTTGATTACAGAAAGCAATTTTAAGGACAAAACAGGAAGCACGCAGGGCATAAGATTGAGAATAAAACCACCCAACAAGGCAATAGCTAATATTGTCAATAACTCGCTTGGGCTAGAGCTGCTAAAGCCGGCTACAGAGCCAAATTGCGCAATTTTTTCGACTTCAAATCCTCGAACACCATCGACCAATGAAAGTGTTACTAGCTTGCCCTCAAGAACGCCTTTACTTTCTTTTGCAGTTGTAACGGGAATTACAAACTCTGCGCTTAAAGAATTATCACTTGTTTGAATTTCAGGTTTGGAGAACGAAAACCCAGGGGGCCCCTCGACAATTAAATCAGGGGATTTAAAAGGCGTGTTCTTGGTTGATGCAGTAACAACAAGTTCAAGTGTTTCTCCTTCTCCGCGAAGCACTGAACTTTTAATATTTAAGCCCTCTTCGGCCCCAAGCCCTGGAACTTGACGTACATAAGCTGAAACTATCCCCTCTTCTAATGACGGGAATGCCTCCCCCGCTGGGATACGCATCTCCACTTCAGCATCAAAGGGAATACAGATCTCCTGGCAAAGAAGATAACTCACCTGTCCTTTGATATATGTATCCTTGGATGGGTCTTTTGCTTTCACCTTAAAGGGAAATACAACTTCCTTACTGTATCCGAAAGTTTCCAGGCCAAAGAGAGTAAAACGATGCGGTACCGGCCAGAAAAATTCCCAAGAAGCCAGGTTTTCACTTCCTTCAAGTTCCAAGGAAACGGGAAACCCTGCATCCCCAGGAGTACGCCAATAAGTTTTCCACCCCTCTTCAAGCTCGAACTGAAGCCCGAGCATCACTTCACCTTGTTCACCAAGGGTCTCTTGTCCCGATAACAAACGGACCCGGGAGAAATCCGTCTCAGACCAAGGAGTAAAGGATGCCGATGCAAAGCCAGAAAACGTGACGAGTGCTGTGATAAATACCAAGCAAAGGGTCACAGCCTGGGATAATTTTCTACTTATCCTGCCGTATAATTCCACAGATAATCCCACTGTCATTCCCACGGGCAACCCCACTCGTTCCAAAATTCCTGATCTACTCAATCTGATATTCGCAAATAAAATTGAATTCAGATTCTGTTTCAATCTTTTGTAATTCTTAAAGTATAAACCTATATACTATATAATAATTATAGCTATGCGACGGAATGACCTCTCCAAATTAAGTAGGAGTTGTACATAGAACAGCGATCATTGCCTAAATTGCGCATATTTTTCTCTCCTATATCTGCTCAGGAGGTACGAAATTACAATGACAAGTTCACAAGGTAACGGCTTTTTGACCGGAAAGTTACTTATCGCCATGCCCCAAATGACTGACCCTCGGTTTTCGCGATCAGTAATTTATGTCTGCGCCCACAACGAAGATGGTGCGATGGGCCTTGTCGTCAATCAACTTATTGAAAGCCTTACATTTGTAGATCTTCTTGAACAATTGGGAATTAAGAAGACTGATGCGGCATCTCAAATCCGTGTCCATTTTGGCGGCCCCGTAGAGTGCGGACGTGGCTTTGTCTTACATAGCAGTGAATATCAGCAAGACAGTACAATGCTTGTCGCAGGAACAATTGCCATGACTGCGACTTTAGATATTCTCAATGATATCGCGAACAATGAAGGACCGAACAAAAGCCTATTAGCCCTTGGCTACGCAGGTTGGGGACCCGGACAACTCACTGAAGAACTACATCAAAATGGTTGGTTAATCGCCGATCATGACGAAGATATTCTCTTCGGATCGGACCTGATAAATAAATGGGATTTAGCGATGTCGAAAATTGGGATTGATCCCAATTTGTTATCATCAGAATCAGCGCACGCCTGAACCTCACATATTATAAAATTTATAACTTCAATAGATCGTAATTAAATACGACCTTTAACCCAGCCCTTACGAGACAATCTAGGATCACTTTGCAAGAGCGCAAAGGTAATATGATCTTGCCACATACCATTAATCCTTAGATATCCTCGCGCATGCCCCTCTTCCTTAAACCCAACCTTACACAAAACCGCTTTACTTGAATCATTATGCTCCAAACAAGCGGCTTCCAAACGGTGGAGGCCAAGCTCTTCAAAGGCATAATCGATAAGGGTAGATAAAATCTCTGTCATGTAACCTTTACCCGCATGAACTTCGCCCATCCAATAACCGATGGTTCCCATGTGTGCGGCACCCCGGCGGACATTACCCAGAGTTATTCCCCCCAGCAGCCGATCATCAACTCGGGAAAAGGCATAAAATGTATAGCTGGCATCATGCCGCCAATCCATCCTGTAAACACGGAGCTTTTCCTTATAGGACGGCTTACTAAGGTTATCTTGAGACCAAGTGGGCTCCCAGGGCGTCAAAAAACTTCTGCTCATACGTCGGAGTTCTGCCCACTCTTTCCAGTCACCTGTCTGGGGTGCACGCAAGTATACGCGCTCATTCGTCAAGCGAAGCCTGCGCATATCCCAATGGCCCATCCCACTTAGTAACATCAGGCCACGAACCTCTTTTCCAGCAGATCATTACTCTCCAGATTTTTAAGCGGGCCTAAAGCTGCCATTGTCATCGGGCTCTTCAACATCTCTTTAGCAAAATCCTGCACGGTATTCACGTCGACAGCATCAATCTTTGCCACGGTTTCCTCTACGGGAATAGAACGATTGAAGATCAAAAGTTGTTGGGCAAGCTGTTCACATCGAACGCCCGTGCTCTCTCGGCCCATTAATATAGAGGCCTTTAGCTGCGTTCTTGCCCTGACGACTTCTTCTTCTGTAATTGAATCTGTTAACTCCAGCATCATGTCAGAAACAACCGGAACCAATTCAGCGATCTCTTTTTCGCCAGTACCTGCATAAATACCAAAAAGGCCATTATCCATAAAACTGGAAGCAAAAGAATAAATTGTATAAACCAGCCCGCGCTTCTCTCTTATCTCCTGGAATAACCGAGACGACATCCCGCCACCAAAAAGGGTAGAGAGAACATTCGAAGCATAATAATCCTGATTGAGATAATCAGTGCCCTTAAAGCCAAGCAAAAAGTGAACCTGTTCCAGATCCCGTTCTTCGCGGAAATCTCCGCCAATATAGCTTGCAGGTTCCAGCACTTTTGGGCCAATCTTTTGAAGACCACCAAATTGATCTTCTGCCAGTTTTACAAACTCACTATGTTCAACTTTCCCCGAAGCACAGACAACCATCGTATCGCTACCATAGTTACTGGACAGATAGCTTCTCAGATCCGTCGAAGAGAGCTGACTGACAACTTCACTTCTGCCGAGAACCGGGCGCCCAAGAGATTGAGAGCTATAGGCAGTTTCTTGAAAGTGATCAAAAATAATGTCATCAGGTGTATCGTTGGCCTGGCCTAACTCCTGAAGGACAACATGACGTTCCTTTTGGAGCTCCTCCTCATCAAACAGGGGCCTTTGGAGAATATCTGCTACCGTGTCCAAAGCGAGGGGAACATCGTCTGATAGAACCTTGGCATAAAAGGCTGTATTTTCACGAGAGGTATAGGCGTTTAATTGGCCGCCGACTGCCTCGATCTCTTCCGCGATATCGTAGGCGGAGCGCTTTTCAGTCCCCTTGAAAACCATATGCTCTAACAAATGAGCAACGCCGTTAACTTCAGCTTGCTCATTCCGAGCACCAACACCTATCCAGGCACCAAGAGAAACAGATTCAACTGAATCCTGTTTATCGGTCGCAACTCGTAATCCATTGGATAGAGTAGAGATTTCAATTGTCATAAGTTAACTGTTTCTCCGGCGGGATAAGACCATTTCTTTTAACTTGTTCAAATCATTGTCCATGACGGTGTACTTTTCTTCCCGATCAAACAAATCTGACATATGTTCGGGAAGCTCTGGGGTAATGCCTGAAGCTTTGTGAACGGCATCCGGGAACTTTGCAGGATGGGCGGTTGCCATACAAACCATTGCAGGAACGTCATCACGTATTTTCGCTTCGGCGGCAGCAACCGCAATCACTGAGTGGGGGTCAAACAGCTCACCGGTTTGTTTGTGGTATTTCTTGATTTCAGAAAGTGTTTGGTCATCATCCAAACGATATGCATCAAACAAGCGCATCGCACGTTGATGGCGCGTAGGCTCAAGATCAAAATTTCCATCATTACGAAACGCGTTCAAAGCAATTTCGACCGCCTCCCCATCGCGATCTAATAGATCAAAAAGCAACCGTTCAAAATTACTCGAAACTTGAATATCCATAGAAGGTGAAAGGCTCGGCTCTACCGGGTTCATGGTCATAGATCCGGTTTGGAAGAACCGTGTCAAAATATCGTTTCTGTTTGAACCGACAACAAGTTGAGAAACAGGTAATCCCATTCGGCCCGCGGCATAGGCTGCGAATACATTGCCAAAATTACCTGTGGGAACAGAAAATCCGATCGGACGATCGGGAGCACCCAGAGCAACACCCGCAGCAAAATAATAGGCAATCTGAGACATGATCCTGGCCCAGTTGATCGAATTCACAGCAGATAAATTAACAGTGTCCCTAAAGTTTTGATCATTGAACATTGCCTTCACATGGTCTTGGCAATCATCAAAGGTGCCTTCGAGAGCAACATTAATGACATTATGCGAAGTAACGGTTGTCATCTGTCTGCGTTGAACTTCTGAAACCCGCCCATGTGGATGCAGGATATAGATGTCGATCTGGTCACGATCCCGGCAGGCTTCGATAGCGGCGGACCCTGTATCACCAGATGTTGCTCCAACAATTGTTATCCGCTCCCCGCGTTGTTTGAGTACATAATCAAACAATCTGCCGAGCATTTGCAGAGCAAAATCCTTAAATGCCAAAGTGGGACCATGGAATAATTCCATCACCCATACGCGCCCGTTAATCTGTTTTAGAGGCGCGACTGCCGTGTGACGGAATTCAGCATAGCTATCTTCAATAATGGCTTTAAGATCTTCGTCTGGAATCACCCCATCAACGAATGGCTTAACAACCCTGAATACGATCTCGGGATAGGGTTTACCAGCCATATCCCGAATTTCATCAGCTGAAAATTCAGGCCAGGTTTCGGGAAGATAAAGGCCACCATCTCTGGCAAGACCTGCCAAAAGAACCTCATCGAAATTAAGGGCATCTGCCTGCCCACGGGTACTGATGTATTTCATGATTTCCTAGACCGTCACTTTTGTAACGAATTTCGTAACTATCAATTCAAGTCAGCAACTTTACTGTGCCCTCTAACAAGCGGCAAGTCAGATGCTATATAGAACAAAAGGACTCTTTTACGAATCCAAATAACGTGCTTTTAGATGTGCTTTAAATACCTGTGGATCGAGCGGATGACCAGTTACTCTTGTCAGCAATTCATCTGTCGACAGGAAAGATCCCCAAGCATGCACATTTTCATTGAGCCACCCCATCAAAGGTGAGAAATCGCCTCTACCTAGGGCTTCCGGTATTTCAGGAACAGCCCTCTTTGCAGCTGAGAAAAGCTGTGCTGCGGACATTGCGCCAAGCGTATACGTCGGGAAGTAACCCCAGGCCCCATCATACCAGTGGATATCCTGTAAACAGCCCAATGTATCGTTTGGTGGCCGAATGCCTAATAATTTCTCAAGACCATCCCCCCAGGCTTCGGGAAGGTCCTCCAGCTCCATCGAGCCCTTGATCAATTCTTTCTCAAGACGGTACCGCAATATCACATGCGCTGGATAAGTCACCTCATCCGCGTCAACGCGAATATAATCTGGCTTAACTTTATTATAGATCCGCTGCATGTTTTCAGGGGACCAGGAAGACCCTTGGCCGTTAAAGGCAGCCTTTGCTTTTTCAGCAACAAAAGAAATAAATTCCTCGCTACGGCTTGCCTGCATTTCAATAATCAAAGATTGGCTTTCATGCATCGTCATGCCACGTGCAGATCCAACAGGCTGTAATCGCCAATCCTTGGGCAAGTTGCGCTCGTACATAGCGTGACCTGTCTCATGGAGAACCCCCATAAGAGAGGTCATGAAATCGGACTCGTCATAACGTGTCGTGATACGAACATCATCTGGCACGCCACCACAAAAGGGATGCAAGCTGACATCCAGCCGACCGTGATTAAAATCAAACCCGACAGCTTTGATCATCTCACGACCCAACTTTTCCTGATCGGAAAGAGAATACGGACCATCAGGCATGACAGCTTCGGGTTCAGACGCCTGCTTTTCGATAACCGCCTGTGTAAAATCAGGCAGGAAAGCAGCGAGATCATCGAAAATTGCATCGATACGAATTGATTTACCACCGGGTTCAAAATGATCAAGTAATGCGTCGTAAGTATCGCATTCGAATAACTCAGCCTTAATCGCAGCTTCCTGACGGGTTAGGTTAAGCACTTCCTTTAAGGAAGGTAAAATTGAGGCAAAATCATTGTTTGGGCGGGCTTCACGCCAGATCATCTCACAGCGCTTACCAACCTTAGTTTGCGTTTCAACAAAATCACTTTCTAGTGCGGTAGCGTGACGCCAAATTCTTTGCATTTCCCGCAAATTAGCGAGTTGCCAACTCCCAAGTTCACCTTTTTTATTAAGGGCTTCCCCAAAGAGATCTTCCATCTCTGCACTTGTAAGAATTTCATGCCGGACACCGCTTAACGCAGCAAGCTGCTCCATACGAGCCTCTGCGCCACCGGATGGCATTACCGTGGACATGTCCCAGCCCAATACACCACTCGCTTCACCAATAGCATTCATACGGCGGAATTTTTTTTCAAGAGCAAGATAAGATGACATCTCTAAATCCAAAAGTTTATGGCCTATTCTAAGCTGTACCTAAAAACTGATTATTCGTCTTCAGGTTTCTCAACGGGACGATAATGAAAAATGAAATAAATCACGGCAAGAATCAATGCCATTGAATACCAAGTGATGACATAGGTCAGATGATTATTAACCAATTCAATTCTCGTTTGGCCACCAAGGGGGTACCCACCAGGATTAACAGCTGGTCCAGCATCCAAATAAACACTCTTCACTGGGTTGTTTAAATTTACGGCGCGATCCATTTCATCAATATCGACATAAAACCAAAAATTCTTTTGTGAGTCATTTTGAGGGCGAACAAATTCATATCCCTTCCACCCTCCCACTCTTAAAAGCCCTTCAATTCTCACTCGTCCAGATATCTGTGCTTCTTTACGAGTACTCGGATCTTTAAATTCTGATAAGACAAAACCACGGTTTATCAGAATTTCACGCCCATCGGTCATCACAAAAGGTGTTACAACCTGCAACCCCAGCCGTCGATCAAGCGAGCGTGCGCCCAAATAAAGTTCTTTATCGTGTTGAAATTCACCTTCAACCCAGACGTTAAGAAATTCGTCGGATTTAGGATTGGCGACTTCGCCGGAGTAGCGCTCACTAAAAGAAAAAGGCTCGGCAGTAGATCGTTCGGTGCGAAGTAAGATTTGATCTTCTTTCCATCCCATCTGATATATCTGCCAAGACCCCAGACACAGGGCCAAAATAATAACGGAAAGAGAGAATACAGTAGGCCAAAATGTTGGCTTAAATTGACGAGCTGTGCCTTTAGTCATAATCGACAGATCCTGAGTCGCTTGCTTTATGGTGATATTGGAGCGCCACCATAAGCCCTTTCAAGGGTCTGAGCAAAGCGATTGATCCGCCAATTACGATTAATGGCCATATAATTTAATCCGGTAAACCCCCGGCTATGCCGGGGGACTCTCAATGGTTTGACCGTTCCCACGGTCTTACATTTCTTTGTTTATTGACCAAAATAACAAAGGAATTAGCCGATGAGAGATTACAAAAGCCTTGCACATACGAGATGGGATTGTAAATACCACGTGGTTTTCATCCCTAAACGCAGGAAAAAAGTTATCTATGGCAACCTACGTCAGTATCTTGGTGAAATTTTCCATGAACTGGCCGGGCATCGCGAAAGTAAGATTGAGGAGGGCCATTTGATGCCGGATCACATTCACATGTGTATCAGCATACCGCCCAAACATGCTGTTTCAAAAGTCGTTGGATACCTAAAAGGAAAAAGCGCGATTGCCATAGCTCGAAAATTCAAAAATAAAGCACGGAATTTCAAGGGTGAAAATTTTTGGGCCCGTGGATATTTCGTCTCAACTGTAGGGCTCGATGAACAGATGGTGAGGGAGTATATCAGAACGCAAGAAGAGCGTGATAAGTACTTTGACCAAATGGATATATTCAATCCATAACCGCTTTAGCGGTTCCCAATTTGCCCCTTTAAGGGGCTCACCCGCTTAAGCCCCCGGCTTTGCCGGGGGTCATTTAACTAAATGAACCCATATCGGGGGCTCTAAAGAAAGCTCAAACCAAATCGCCATGGGCACCACAATAAAGCCGAGGATAAAAACAATGAATACCGCAGGCCCATCCCCACTATCCGATTTGGCCAGGTCAAATCCACATTCGGGGCATTGATCTCTAACTTTTAACAGCCCTTGAAATACGTTGCCTTTACCACACCTAGGGCACTTGCAAAGAAGGCCGGCCTTAACGGGAGAAGTTACAAAAACAATCTCATCGTCAGGCACGGCCTACTCCTCAATACTTTAAATCAGAGAAAACTCTGATGTCGTGGGACTTTATTAGCCACCCCACCAATAAACAGCCACAAACAAGAACAACCAAACAACATCGACAAAGTGCCAATACCAGGCTGCTGCCTCGAAACCAACATGAGCTTCGGGTGTGAAGTGACCTTTTTTAGTACGAATCAAACAAACAAAAAGGAAGATCGTTCCAATGATAACATGGAAGCCGTGGAAACCAGTCGCCATGTAAAAAGTGGAAGAATAGATCCCATCCGTAAATCCAAACGCAGCATGGCTATATTCAAAAGCCTGTAGGCTGGTAAAGATCAAACCCAGTGCAACTGTAATGATCAGTGCATTAACGGCTTGTTTTTGTTCTTTCTTAAGGATCGCATGATGCGCCCAAGTCACGGTACAACCGGACAGTAGCAGGATCAGCGTATTCAAGAATGGTAGATCGAATGCATCGAAGGTCTCGACATCAGCAGGAGGCCATACGCCACCAATGACTTCACTTGGGTAAAACGCTGCATTAAAATATGCCCAGAAGAACGCCACAAAAAACATGACTTCAGAGGCGATAAACAGCACCATACCATAACGCAAACCAATGCGTACGACAGGGGTATGGAGTTTGCGAACAACCGCTTCGTTGACCACATCGCGCCACCAAGCGGCCGCACATACGACAACGGCCACAATACCTGCATACAAAACATAATTTGTATAATCATGCATCATCATAATCAGGCCTGTGAACATTAGCCCTGCGGCAAATGCTGTGATCATAGGCCATGGGCTTGGATCAACCAGATGATACGGATGTTTTACTTCGTCGTGCCCTGCACTCATGATATCCCACCTTAACCAGACGCTAAGCGTTTTGTTAATTAATCTCTACTACCGGTTCATTTCCGGCGTCGTTACTCAAATCACTCACTTCCTGCCCCTCTTCTTCGTCATCTCTGAAGAAAGTATAGGAAAGAGTTATTGTCTTTACGTCACTGAGATTCGGATCATTCTCAATTTCCGGGTCCACATAAAATGTGACAGGCATATCAACTTCCTGTCCCGGCAAAAGAGTCTGTTCTGAAAAACAGAAACAATCAACTTTTACAAAATACTGACCGGCTTTAAGCGGTGTTACGTTGAAAGTTGCAACACCTTTGATCTTTTCATCGGACGTATTCTTCGCGCGATA
Source organism: Kiloniella sp. (assembly GCF_965205715.1). GTDB lineage: Bacteria > Pseudomonadota > Alphaproteobacteria > Kiloniellales > Kiloniellaceae > Kiloniella. Next base: position 661,348 of record NZ_CBDBHW010000013.1, read on the forward strand.
AAACGCTATTCCTTCTTCCCCGACTTTCAAATCAACAGCTCTTTGAGCTGGTTTGAATTTCCAGGGAAGACCACCGTTAACCGTAGAATCAAATCTGATTGTCATGTCACGGTCAGTTACGACAAGATCTTCTTCAGCACCCGCCTCGGAAATCTGTGTCGTACCGCCAAACCCCGTGACCTGGCAAAACAGCCGATATAAGGGAACAGAAGCAAACGCGAGTCCCACCATACCAAAGACGAGACCGCCCAAGACCAGTGCTACACGTGTATTATTGCTTGCTGAATTCGCCATACTTATTTCAGCCCCATCTTAACAATAGTCACTGTATAAATTAACGCGATAAAACCCAACAACAGGCCCAAAAAAGCCCAATTACGACGTTTTCTTTGCTTATGGATCTCTTCAGAGTTTTCCACGGTTTCATACTTCACTGTTTTTTTCTCTTCCATTTTAACCTGCAATCAAACTCATGATACCTGGGGTCCGATCAATGATGAGCACTGCGAACAATACGAACAGATAAAAGATTGAGAACAAGAACATTTTCCGCGCATGACTGTCTTCATCAGAACGAAGAACTCGTATGTTCAGATAGAGGAAATAGAGGCTCGCAATCAGGGCTACAGCCCCATAGAACATGCCTGCGACGTTGAAATATACCGGCGCCAACACAATTGGGAAAAGCGCAATGGTATAAACCAACATCTGCCATTTAGTATTTTTGCGTCCAGAAACCACAGGCAGCATAGGAATTTTAGCGGCCGCATAGTCACCGTCTTTATAAAGCGCCAGAGCCCAAAAGTGTGGCGGCGTCCACATAAAGATAACTAAAAACAAAACGATTGATTCAACACTGACGGTGCCCGTAACCGCAGCCCAGCCAATCATAGGAGGGAATGCACCAGCAGCACCGCCGATGACAATATTCTGTGGCGTTCTGCGTTTAAGGAACATCGTATAGACAAAGACATAAAAGCCGTTGGCCAAAGCCAGAAGCACACCAGCAGTCCAGTTAACCGCTAGCCCCATCAGCATAGCAGAAAATACACTGAGGATTACTCCAAAGCTTAGGGCAACGTCCGGGGCCATACGACCGGCAGGTATCGGACGTCTTTTTGTCCGGGTCATAATCGCGTCGATATCGCGGTCATACCACATATTTATGGCACCAGCTCCACCAGAGGCGATTGCAATACAAAGGAGAGCCACAGCACCTAAGAAGGGATGAATTGTTCCCGGGGCAACCATCAACCCGGAAAATCCGGTAAATACAACGAGATACATAACTCCCGGCTTCATCAAAGCCCAGAAATCTGCTATCTGTGCAATCTCACCGCTATAAGAAGCAGTTTCGGCACTTGCTGTTGTATTTTCGATAGATGTATCGGCCACAATTTACTCCTGATTAAAACCGGCCACTACATAATGCAGTGGCCGGGTTATTCTAACTACCGTTATTTAATTTTTGGTAGTTCATTGAAGCAATGGAACGGTGGAGGAGAGGAAACTGTCCACTCCAAAGTCGTTGCACTTTCGCCCCATGGGTTGTCCGAAACGCGACGACCGTACTTGATTGTCCACATTGTCAGCAGAACAAAGAAGATTGTCGCTGCAAAAGTGATGTAGGAACCATATGAGGAGATCGCATTAAAGCCAGCATAGGCGTCAGGATAATCAACATAACGACGCGGCATCCCCTGAAGGCCCAAGAAATGCTGCGGGAAGAAGATCATATTCACGCCGACAAACGTCAGGAAGAAGTGAAGATATCCAGCCCACTCAGGATAATCACGGCCAGACATTTTACCCATCCAGTAGTACATACCAGCGATAATCGCGAAAACCGCTCCAAGGCTGAGAACGTAATGGAAGTGAGCAACAACATAATAGGTATCATGCATAGCAAGATCGACGCCTGAGTTGGCAAGAACAACACCCGTCACACCACCAAGGGTGAAAAGGAAGATAAAGCCAAGCGCCCAAACCATTGGCACTGTGAAGCGAAGAGAACCGCCCCACATAGTCGCAATCCATGAGAAAATCTTAATGCCGGTTGGCACCGCAATCACCAGTGTCGCAGTCGTAAAGTATGCACGCGTATTAACGTCCAGACCAACTGTGTACATATGGTGCGCCCACACAACGAAACCAACAAAGCCAATCGCACACATGGCATAAGCCATGCCGAGATAACCAAAGATCGGTTTACGGCTAAAGGTAGAAATTATGTGGGAAACGATACCAAATCCAGGAAGGATCATAATATACACTTCAGGGTGACCAAAGAACCAGAACAGATGCTGATACAAAATCGGATCACCACCACCAGTTGGATCAAAGAAGGTCGTACCAAAATTACGGTCGGTTAGTAGCATGGTGATCGCGCCACCAAGAACAGGAACCGCAAGAAGCAACAAGAACGCTGTTACAAGCATTGACCACACAAAGAGAGGCATCTTGTGAAGTGTCATGCCTGGAGCACGCATGTTAAAGATTGTCGTGATAAAGTTCACAGCACCCAGGATAGATGAAGCACCAGCCAAGTGAAGGGCAAAGATCGCCATATCCACAGAGGCTCCAGGATGACCAAGCGCAGAGGATAGCGGAGGATAGACTGTCCACCCCGTGCCCGCACCTTGACCAACGAGAGAAGACCCAAGGAGCAGGAGGAACGCAGGAACAATCAACCAGAAGGAAATATTGTTCATACGCGGGAAAGCCATATCAGGCGCACCGATCATCAACGGAACGAAGTAGTTACCAAAACCACCAATCACCGCAGGCATAACCACGAAGAACACCATGATGAAACCGTGCGCAGTAACGACAACGTTCCACCATTGACCATTTGGTTCACCATCTCCAGTCAGGAAATATTGAACACCTGGCTCTTGGAGTTCCAAGCGCATATACACAGAAAATGCACCACCGATCAAAGCGGCAATAACTGAAAAGACCAGATACAGTATGCCGATATCTTTATGGTTGGTAGAACAGAACCAACGGGTAAAGAATCCCGGCATGTGATCGTGATCGTGATGGGTTTCAGCTGCAGTACCCATATCTCATATCCTCATTTCGTTTTCTTCAGCGCTTCTATTTGGCGCTATAAACCGATTAAAACTATAAAGTGTCTCAGTTGAGTTGAGCCAGCTCTACAGAACGATCGGTCTCTACCTCTGCAAACTCTTCCTTAGCAAACGCAACCCATTTAGCGAATTCTTCCTTAGAAACCGCTTTGATCATGATTGGCATATAAGAATGACCTGTACCGCAAATCTCAGAACACTGACCGTAGTAAACGCCTTCTTTGCTTGCTTCAAACCAGGTCTCGTTAATACGGCCAGGCACTCCATCGAGCTTCAGACCAAAGGCCGGCAAAGCAAAAGAATGGATCACATCATCAGCAGCAACAAGCAGACGAATTTTCGTGTTTACGGGAACGACAACGGCGTTATCTGTTGCAAGCAAACGTGGCTCACCTGGCTCTAGCTCGTCTTCAGCTTTCATGTATGCATCAAAAGTGAAGTCGCCCTGATCAGGGTATTCGTATGACCAATACCATTGTTTACCAATAGCTTTGATTGTCATTTCAGTATTCGGGTTGCTATCCGCTGCGTAGAGCAGTTTGAAAGATGGGATAGCAATGACAACCAAAATAATAACGGGTACAGCAGTCCAGATAATCTCGATCAGCGTATTATGGCTTGTTTTGGATGGCACTGGATTACGTTTCTCAGAGAAACGCCACATCACATAGAGCATAAGAAACAATACAAGAAGCGTAACCGCTGCCATGATGTAGTGCAGTAGCGTATTAAAGCTCGTGATTTGCTCCATTACCGGCGAAGCGGCATCCTGAAGGCCAAGCCCCCAAGCCGTAGGCTGAGAAGCGTTAGCTGTTGCAGCTAATCCACCGATCAACGCAACAGCGCTAAAAATAAATGCAATCCGTTTCAGAAACGTCATGTACTCAACATCCTGTGTTTTGTGACCTTGATGCCAATTGATCGAAATCAAAGTCTTATCCCGATTCCAAGACTATAATTCATATTGGGTAAATAGGAATTCAGTCGGACTCTATTTGTTATTCTGGCGCAACCTACCCCATTGAAAGCTTAAAGTACAAGCCCCAGTCACCCCATAAGCACGCATATTGAGTGCTTTAGTGCGCCTAAAATTTATTTTTTGGCTGATTATACAGTACCTAAAGTACAATCAAGCCCCACATGCGACCTTATGACGCACGAAGCATACTGCCATCAAAAACACAAAATAAGCAAACAATATTAAGGACTTAATCCTGACTATCCCGCTCAACTATTTTTCGCACCCTTCGCACACCTAACCACAAAGCAGAGACAACAAACGGAATAGAAATCGCGGCCACCACAGAGGCATTAATCTCGAATCCGGTAGATTTTATTCCTTTAGATAAATAGTAAATCAAGCTGACGACATAGTAGCTGATTGCAGCCACTGACAGGCCTTCAACCGTTTCTTGAAGGCGAAGTTGGATGCGGGCTCTCTTGTCCATTGATTTGAGGAGTTCCGAGTTTTGCTCTTCCAGCTGAATATCAACCCGGGTCCGAAGCAACTGACCAGCTCTCGCCACCCTCTTAGAAAGTGTGTCTATACGTGCCGCCATGGCCTCGCAGGTTCGCATTGCTGGTGTCAGTCGGCGATCAAGGAAGCTTTCAATCTTCTGAAAGCCATCCATGTAACCTTCCTTAAGTTTCTGATTTCTCTGTTTCACGAGCTCATGATATGCCTTAGAAGCAGAGAATCTGTAACTCGTTGCAGCGGCAGCCTGTTCGATTTCAGCAGAAAGCTCTGTAAGCTCCCGCAGCAATTCTTTTTCATTCGCAACCTCACGCTGATCAGTCATACGTGTTGTAATATCAGTAAGTACACGTCCAGCTTTTGCTAATCGGGCTCCAAATTGTTGTGCCAATGGCAGCGATAACAAAGCCATCATTCGATAGGTTTCGATTTCCAACAAACGCTGAACTGCCCGACCAATCTGACGAGGTTTAAGCCCATAATCCTTTATGAGGATTCGTCCATAGCCGTCATCATTGATACTAAAGTCCATCCAAACCGCGGCAAGCCCCCCGCGAAGTGTACAAGCAGATAGATTTCCAGAAGGGAAAAATGCCACTTGCTCTTGCATCGTGCGCTCAGGCGCATCGTGGCCCTCAAGCTCCAAATGCACCCCTACGAGTCTTTCCCCTGGCACAGCCTTTAACCAGTCCATCGGCACAAGCTCAATGGCTGTCTTGGAAAAAGGCTCAATGGAGCGAGCTTTAGGCTTTGAAGCATCACAATCCTTACGATCGACATCACGCCTATTCAGGAAAAAAGTGTAAGTTGAAAACTCTGTGTGGCGCTCCCAAACCATAAAAAAATGGCCCATGTCAGCCATAAAATGCTTGGTGCCAGGAGACGGGGCGGCGATATTAAACCGCTGGCATAACATGCCAACATGTGCCCGTTCGTCTTCTGCCATATCTTCATCCGTCAGCATCCCCAGATGTGTAATTGTTTCTGGCCCCGTTAACTGGGTAAACGGCCTGGTATGCAACTCGTTACAGAGCTCGACCCTCAATGGATGATCGCGCAACATCTTCTTTCCTCTATCAACCCTATTTCCACAAATTTGTGGACTCTATTACTTGTCATTCCGGTTTAACCGAAATCTTTCAACCTTCGTCACCGGGAGTGTGGCAAGTTTCTATTTAATATGGAAGCCAATAACGTTGGCCTTATTGCTTAGTGCGCCTATATTGATAGCAACGGTATTTTTAAGGAATCTATTTATGAGTTACATTGCCACAACCGACGATCTTTTTTTCAATAAAACCGACCTTGATCAAAAGCGACTTGAAGGCATTGTTAATGGCGCTCTTTCAGGGGCAGACGATGGCGAACTTTACCTTGAATATCGGCAATCAGAAGGCATGGTATTTGATGATGGCCGCCTCAAGAATGCCAGTTTCGATACTTCACAGGGCTTTGGCCTCCGTACCATCGCTGGCGAGAGTGCTGGATACGCCCACGCCAGCGACCTCAGCGAAGAAGCAATAAAGCGCGCCGTAAACACTGTACAGGCTGTACACAGTGGGCACTCCGGCACAATGGCCGGATCTCCTCAAGGCACAAACAGTGCGCTTTACACAGAGGACAACCCCCTATCAGCTTGCGCATTTGAAACTAAAATCAAAGTATTGAGCGACATTGATGCCTACGCGCGCGGAAAAGATCCCCGTGTTGTTCAAGTCAGCGCCTCAATTTCAGGAGAGTGGCAGGCCGTTCAAATTATCCGAGCCGACGCCCATAGAGTCGCGGACATTCGCCCACTGGTACGATTAAACATATCAGTCACTGTTGCTGACGGTGATAAAATGGAAAGTGGCTCCTATGGCGGCGGTGGCCGTTTTGTATATGACAGCTTACTTGATCCAGCTTACTGGCAAAAAGGCACCGACGAGGCCATCCGTCGCGCACTTGTAAACCTTCACGCTGTACCAGCCCCAGCAGGTGAAATGCAGGTTCTTCTTGGCCCAGGTTGGCCTGGCATCCTGTTACACGAAGCTGTCGGCCACGGGCTCGAGGGAGATTTCAACCGCAAGAAAACCTCTACCTTTAGCGATCGGATTGGCGAGCGTGTTGCCTCACCAGGTGTTACTGTCGTGGACGACGGAACAATAGCAGACCGTAGAGGGTCAATTTCCGTGGATGATGAAGGAACTCCTTCACAATGCACAACACTGATAGAAGACGGCATTCTTGTGGGCTATATGCAAGATCGTCAAAATGCTCGATTGATGGGGCAAAGTTCTACTGGTAACGGACGACGTCAGAGCTATGCGCACATCCCAATGCCAAGAATGACAAATACAATCATGCTTAATGGCGAACACGATCCCAAAGAAATGCTTAAATCAGTTAAAGACGGCATTTATGCCGTCAACTTTGGCGGCGGTCAGGTTGATATCACCTCTGGGAAATTCGTGTTTGCTTGTACTGAAGCCTATATGGTCAAGGATGGTGTTGTCGGCGAGGCGGTTAAAGGCGCAACACTTATCGGCAACGGCCCTGAGGCTATGCAGAAAATTTCCAAAGTCGGTAATGACATGGAAATGGATGATGGTGTTGGTACTTGCGGTAAGAATGGCCAGGGCGTTCCCGTTGGCGTTGGTCAACCGACATTGCTTATTGATCAAATTACGGTTGGCGGCACTTCTTAAAAGCTACATATACCTATGATTGTGCTCTTAATCTTTTGTTAATACAATCTAACGTAGAATTGCCATCACAACCTCCTATCGACCCTTGTATCGATTTCTTGATGCCCCAGCTTATGCTGGGGCTTTTTTTATCCCTAATAAACTATCTCCATAAGAAAAGGGGCAGCTCAATACAGAGCCACCCCTTTGATCTTAGTTAAATAATATCAAGTCGTTAGTAAGCATTCTCAATAAATGCAGGATCTACCGACTGATTCCAGCGATCTTGAAAAGCTTTCAACTTCTCTTCAGCAGGCGTAACACCACTTTCTGCAGTCTCCATTAAAGTATCCAAGAAGTGGGTTTCATCACGCCCTTGCGCGTCAGTACGTCCTCTGTTCTCAAGTCCACTTGCTGCAATCTTCACGACTTCAACCGCTAGCTCCTGAATTTTCTTGCCCCGGATCTCAGCATTGAAGCCTTTTGCAGGCACTTCAGCACGGAGAAGCTGGCGTTCTTCATCGCTCCAACCCTTCACAAGATCCCACGCGGCATCCAAAGCTGATTGATCATACAGCAGACCAACCCAAAGAGCAGGCAAAGCACAAAGTGACTTCCAAGGGCCGCCATCAGCACCACGCATTTCAAGGAACTTCTTCATCCGGACTTCTGGGAAAGCCGTCGTAATATGGTCGTCCCAGTCTTTTATAGTCGGTAGTTCTCCTGGAAGAACCTTAAGTTTACCTTGCATGAAATCACGGAAAGATTCACCACTCGCATCGTGATAAATACCATTGCGATAAACGAAGTACATTGGCACATCGAGAACATAGTCGAGATAACGCTCAAAGCTCATGCCATCTTCAAATACAAACGATAACATACCGCAACGATCAGGGTCCGTATCTGTCCAGAGATGACTGCGGTAGCTCAAATAACCATTTGGCTGACCATTGCTAAAGGGAGAGTTTGCAAATAACGCGGTTGCGATGGGCTGAAGCGCAAGACTAGTGCGGAACTTTTGCACCATATCAGCTTCACTGGAGAAATCGAGGTTTACCTGAACAGTACAACTCAGGCTCATCATATCGAGGCCAAGATTCCCGCGCTTTGGCATATATTCGCGCATGATCTTGTAACGCCCTTTGGGCATCCAATTCACAGCGTCACGATTCCATTTCGGGTTATACCCCATACCCATCATATGGATACCAAGAGGTTCCGTAATTTCCTTAACCTGATGTAGGTGCGAATGAACTTCCCGGCAGGTATCATGAACGGTTTCCAACGGTGCACCAGACAACTCCAGCTGCCCACCCGGCTCAAGAGTTACCGAAGCACCAGCATCTGTAAGCGCAATAATGTTGTCGCCTTCATAACCAGGGGTCCACCCAAAACGATTGGCAAGCCCTTCGAGGATGACTTTGATGGATTTTTCACCATCATACTTAAGCGGCTTAAAAGTTTCATCACAATAGGCGAACTTTTCATGCTCTGTGCCAATTCGCCATTGATCTTTAGGCTTGTTTCCACTTTCAAAATAGGAAATTAGCTGGGCCTTATCTGTGATAAAGGCTGATGAGGAAGAAGCGTCGGACATAATTTATATTCCATAGATGCGGAAAGATTGCCTATTTAAGCAACCGTAACCGGCGTTGTTCCTTTTGGTGGGCGCATACCCCCATCTCCTAAAATCGCCTGCCAACAAGACAAGGCAGCGACAGCAGCGGTATCAGCTCGAAGGACACGGGGGCCGAGACCGATTGATGTCACATAAGGAAGGCGACGCAAAGCTTCAAGCTCTTCTTTTGCAAAACCGCCTTCCGGACCGATCAAAACAGCCCAGGGCTGTCGACCAGCATCTGGTTCTTCGACCAGTATATCTGTCAGAACCTGCGCAATTGGTTCGGCATCACCGAACTCTGCACAAACAAGAAGTCGACGATCTTGTGGCCAACTATCTAATAATTTATCGAGTGTGGTCGCATCATCAACTTCAGTCACCGATAAACGTTCACACTGTTCTGCGGATTCTTTTGCATGAGCCGCGAGCCTATCACGATTAATCCGTTTCACATCGGTATAGCGTGTAAAAATTGGGACGATACGTGAACAACCGAGCTCCCCCGCTTTTTCTGCAAGAAAGTCTATTCGTGAGCGTTTAATTGGGGCAAACACCAACCAAATATCAGGCTCGTCTAACGGAGCCCGCCGTTGTTCTTGTATCTGAAGAGAGCACCACCCCTTACCGAGACCGTCAATCAGCCCAAGCCATTCACCATCCCGTTCGTTGAACAGGCCGATTCGAGCTCCGGAACCAAGTCGAAGTACCGAGCGTAAATAGTGCGCACCGGCAGCATCAAGCCCGACTGTTGCGCCTTCGGACAAGCTGTCATTAACATAGAGTCTCGTAACGACCCGCTCCATCTCTCGAACCTACCTTCACAAAGACCTGCATCACGTGTATCTATCACGTTTGAAGTAAGTTGATAACACCCTCAAAAGAGATAATACAACGCCGGATATGACCAATAAAGCAAGTGACATAAAGAATGATCATCTGATTATTCGATTATCTCCAGCCTGGGCGCGACCTTATTTGCGTTTGGCGAGACTGGACAGACCCATTGGCACCTGGCTTTTGCTCTTTCCTTGTTGGTGGTCAATGATGCTCGCCGCTACCGCACCCGGATATCAGCTCGGCAGCTCATTTGCACCTACCTACTATCTAGCTTTATTTGCTATCGGCGCCTTGGTTATGCGGGGAGCCGGTTGCACGATCAATGATATGGCTGACCGTGATTACGACAGAAAAGTCGCAAGAACTGCAACTCGCCCCCTTGCAAGCGGGGAGTTATCAATGAAACAAGCCGCGCTATTTCTCGTCTTGCAGCTCACAATCGGCCTACTAATCCTGATACAGTTTAATCAATTCACGATGATCCTGGCAGCCTCTGCGATTCTCTTGGTCATCTGCTATCCTTTTATGAAACGCATTACCTATTGGCCGCAGGCATGGCTAGGGCTGACCTTCAATTGGGGCGCATTGGTCGGCTGGGCCTCGGTACGTGGGGAATTGTCACTACCAGCTTTACTTCTTTATATTGGCGGCATTGCCTGGACCCTTGGCTACGACACGATCTATGCACACCAGGATAAAGAAGATGACGCTCTGGTTGGCGTAAAATCCACGGCTCTTAAGCTCGGCAACAAAACGAAATACTGGCTTATCTTGTTTTACGGTATATGTTCAGGATGTTTTGCAGCTGCAGGATGGATAATGGGTTTGATCTGGCCATTTTGGCTCGGTGTTGGCGCCATGGCACTTCATTTTATCTGGCAGATAAGCACGGTAAAAATAGATAACCCACATGACTGCCTGGAAAAATTCAAATCTAACAGAATAATAGGCTGGATCTTCCTAGTCGGGATCTTTATGGCCGCAAACGTCAAATGACCCGACATCGCATAGCCTGATGATTGAGCGGATATTAGACCCTAAAGCCTTTATCAAAAATAACACGCGCCCTTCAGGCACGCCCCTTCTCGGTGATCGAATCCAGCTTTATCTCGCGGCTGAAGACCTCCCCCTATGGCAACATGGGGAAGAGGAGTTGGCTAAACTTGGATTAGATGTCCCCTTTTGGGCCTTTGCCTGGGCTGGAGGTCAAGCGCTCGCCCAATATATATTGGACAATCCCCACTTGGTTGAAGGCAAAAGAGTTCTCGATTTTGCGAGCGGCTGTGGCCTTCAGGGTATTGCAGCCCTGCAAGCTGGCGCAAAAGAAGTTCTTTCTGTTGATATAGACCCTTTTGCAATCGCAGCTGTAGAACTTAACGCTGAACTCAATGGCGTCTCCATCAAAACAAGCACGAAAAATTTGGTCGGAGGACCCAATCTAGGCTGGGATATTATTTTAGCAGGTGATGTTTGTTACGAAGGCCCTATGGCTCAACAGATCACACAATGGTTAAAAAATTTATCGCGCCAAGGTACAGTAGTTTTGTTAGGTGATCCCGGGCGTACATATCTGCCGAAATCAGGATTAACGCGTGTTATTGCCTATTCTGTTAGGACATCTTCATCACTGGAAGATACCGATGTTCGAAATGCCGTCGTTTGGGAAATTGAAAATGACTAAACTTTCTGACAACCCGCCTTAGCATCTATACTTTAGCATCTGTACTACGGTTTCGACCCCCAACAAGACGCATACGGACGACCTCTTTCGGAAATATAGGATACTTTCAGATGACAGAGTTAAACAAAACTGGACCTCTGCGGCAGGGCACGTTAAAGCTCTTTTTCATATAAAAACCAAACCATCAGGCTGATGAACGAGCACCTACAAAAACAGACCGAACCCTTTGTACTTCTGGATGATACGCTCTCCGGCAAAGGTTCTGTGCTGTTTATCAACCCGTCTAGAATCATAGCTTGCGAAACCCCATCTTCTCTATCTGCTGCCTTCGAACAGATGGCATCAGAAAAAGCCCACGGTAAACATCTGGCAGGTTACCTCTCTTACGAACTAGGGTATCTACTAGAGGACAAATTAAAACCATTGCTTCCACAACACGAAGATCGAAGTGTTCCTCTGCTCTGGTTTGGTGTTTTCGATCAATCGATAAAGCTGACCCCAGCTCAAACCAATAAATTTCTCGCACAGCAAAGAACTGGTGAATACCAACTCAAAGACCTTACCCCCTCAATGGATGAACAAAGCTATTGCAAGGCCATTGAGAAGGTCAGAGATTACATTGCCGCGGGAGACACTTATCAGGTCAACTACACCTTCAAACATAACTTTAAAATCTCAGGTGATACCGTCGCCTTATTCCAGGAATTAAGACAACGACAAAATGTTGCAAACGGCGCCTATATAAACACTGGCCAACAGGTTGTTCTTTCTCTTTCCCCCGAGATATTCCTCTCAACAGAAGGAACAAATGCGCGAACTCGCCCCATGAAAGGGACTGTTCAACGCGGCAGGACGCCAAGAGAAGATACAGAGAATAAAGTTTGGCTTACCCAAGATGAAAAATCTCGGGCTGAAAACCTTATGATTGTGGATCTATTAAGAAACGATATGGGGCGCGTATGTGAGGTTGGCACCATCAACGTTACCGAACTATTTACCGTAGAAACCTATAGATCTCTCCATCAAATGACTTCCAATATCATAGGTAAGCTACAAGAAGAGGTTACCCCCATTGACCTTATCCAGCGCCTTTTCCCCTGCGGATCGATAACAGGCGCGCCCAAAGTGCGCACGATGGAAATTATTTCCGAGTTAGAGCAAGAACCTCGGGGAATCTATACTGGTTCTATCGGTCACATAGCCCCCAACGGCGACACACAGTTTAACGTCGCGATCCGTACTCTCGTCATTGATAATAAGGGGCGGGGAGAAATGGGTATTGGAAGTGGCATCGTGTATGATTCAAGTCCTGAGGCTGAATATCAAGAATGCCTTTTAAAAGGCCAATTCTTGTCTGGCAACTTAGCAGGCTATGCCAAGCCTCTCTTTGACCTAATTGAGACGATGAGATGGGAAGAAGATAAGGGATTTTATCTACTGGAAGAACATCTGGAGCGCCTGGAAAGCTCTGCTGGCTTCTTTGGGTACCCTTTTGATCTTACGGCTATAGAGCAAGAATTAATCAGCCTTGATTTAACAGGGATTCAACGCGTCCGTCTGTTGCTTCTCAAAGATGGCAGCACCACAATCACCTCGACCGCCATGCAACTTCAGAATACGGAAGAACCGATTAGCTTCACTCTCTCAGAGAAAACTATCGATAGCAGTGATATTTTCTTCTATCACAAAACAACACGTAGAGAGTTTTTAGAAGATGAGCTTGCAATCCAGAACAAGAAAACCGGTTGCGATGAAGTTCTATTTACCAATGAGCACGGTGAAATTACCGAAGGCGCACGAACCAACGTCTTCCTTGAAATTGATGGTCAATTATTCACACCGCCAATTACAAGTGGTGTTCTTAACGGCACATTACGTACTCGGTTGATGAAAGATGGGTTCAAGGGTTTGAGTGAAAAAGTTTTAACCCCCGACGATTTAAGCAACGCGGATGTGATTTATTTTGGAAATTCCGTTCGAGACCTTAGGCCGGCAAAGCAAATAAATTGATTTTTTCATCAAAAAAGGAGCCCTAAGGCTCCTTTTAAAGTCGTATCGACGTAACCGAAAAATCAGGCAACTAGCTTTTGAACATACCCCGGCAAGGCAAACGCGGCTTTGTGAACTTCTGGCGTATAGTATTGAGTGACTATTCCAGAACGTTCATACCGTTCTTGCAAATCGGCTAGGGAAACATCTTTCAAGCCGACCTTATTTGTCCCCCACCCGAAAGCCATGGGACCACCAACATAAGTTGGAATTGTTGCCATGTAACAAGTCGTTTCAGCAAAAATCGGTCTGAAAAAATTCATCGTTGATTTTAGCTCATCGGCTTGTTGGAACGGTACTCCATTTTGAGTAACCAAGATTCCATTGTCAGACAGACAGCTTTTACAATCAGTATAGAAGTTATCAGTAAAGAGTACTTCACCAGGTCCGATAGGATCTGTAGAATCGACGATAATCAAATCGTACTCTTCACGGCATTCCTTCATGAAGAGGCAACCATCTTTGATTACAAGATCTAGACGCGGATCTTCAAAGGCATCACCACATATCATGGGAAAATGCTCTTTACTCAACTCGATCACGGTACGGTCTATTTCGACCATGGTAACTTTTTCAACGCTTTTATGCTTGAGGACTTCCTCAAGCATACCACCATCACCACCGCCAACGATCAAAACCTTCTTTACCGAACCATGGGCAAAGATAGGAAGATGAGCAAGCATCTCATGATATATGAACTCATCTCTTTCAGTTACTTGAGTAACACCATCCAGTGCCATAACCCGGCCATAGATTTCGTTCTCATAAATCACCAAATTCTGATGTTCTGTCTTATTGTCGAAAAGGATTTTGTTGACGCGAAAACTGGTTTTGAAATCTCCGTGGAGAGCTTCCGTTACCCATTCTCTCATCCCACTTCCTTCCCACGACGCATTTCATCAACGACAACTTTGGAAGGACTGAAGGCTTCTCTTAGAACTTCAATGGCGTTATGAGGCTCAGAATCACCACACATAAATACATCCAGAGCCGCATAGCCTTTTTCAGGCCATGTGTGGATTGAAATATGAGATTCAGCAAGCACTGCTACACCTGATACACCGCCATTAGGGGTAAAATGATGCAAATGAATATGCAAAAGCGTGGCTTTCGATTTCACAACACAATCGATAAGCGTCGCTTTAATGAATTCAAGATCATCCAGACGTGAGGCACCGCATAGATCTATGATCAAATGCATGCCAGCAAATTTCTCGCCGTCACGTTCGATAAAGAAATCCTTAGGCTCTTCATCAAATTGAACAACATTAGAGGCTTCGACCGCTACAGCGTCGATTTCATTCCGATAATCGGACTTATTTTCTTCCGTTTGGGTGGTGCTTGAATCTTGATTCAAGTCCATCCCCAATTGGAAGAGGGCGTGCGCATTGGACACTTTACATCCTCTCCAACCAGTAGATGACTTTGGCTCAATCGGGATCTATACATTTCCTACGACAGACCCCTGTAAAGCCGCATAGAAGCGCGGTCATAAAGAACCTGATTTTCAAATGCAAGAAAAAAAGAATGCCAAAGTATCGAAGAACTCACTTCAATATAGCATAAGAAGGATGAAAAACATCCAAAGATTGTTTTTTTAATGAACTCACAACCTGATTTCGATACGATTCAGAATCAATTGACTTTAGAATCGCCCGATCTAAATCCCCTCCAGGAGCAGGAATATCATGGACATAACTTAGCGCCTGTTCTTGAGACCAAGCGACAAGAGAACGGTTTCGGGTTGGCAGTGCAGAAATAGCCACAGGGCCATTATTGAAATTCAACATTCCAATTGAACTCCGATACACGGCGAGACCAAGAGGGTCTGATGGCAACACAAGACCATCAGCCGAATCCCAATTACTACTGATATGCCCATAAGAATAATGGCCGCCGGGTAACTCTGTCTCGTGCATTCTCTTTAACTGGGCCTGAGTAAGCCAAGTCAAAAAGATCTGCACCTGCGTGCCGGGGCTGTGTATTAATTCAGCCGCAACAGAGCCATACCTGGCAACATGGGCTGAATAAACAACATCATGATCATTCAACCATATCGCAGTCACCGGTATAGGCTCTTGACCAGAACTGTGTGATGCAAATTTACGTGCCAGTTGTTCAGGCGCACGATTTGAGCCATGAGCGATGACGGCTTTTCGCTCATTGAGCAATATCCCGTGCTTTTGAATATCGGAAAAAGGCTCCGCCTTCCCATCCACGAAGAGATAAGAAGTACTTGGAGCCTCAAAGGGATACCCTTTGGCTATTCGAAGCCTGGCACATTGGTCACGTGGAAGTTCCCAAGGCATCAGAAAACGTTATTTAGTCAGTACACGGCGGTGGTGCATCTTTATCAATCCGCTCGATACGGAAACGAGTTGTACACTCATCAACCGTAAGCCACGCCTTACGTGACCACTCTTTTTTTGCAGATTCATAATCGTCAAATGGGCCGATCCACTCTTCGCCCCCCCCAACAGCATCGCAGAAAGAAGTATCTGCATATTCGCCGCCAACCACAAAAAACTGTGCCATTACTGTCGCTCTACTAAATAGCCGAAATTGTCTCGGTACATACGTACTTATGGGTACTATATGCCTCTTCATAAAAGAGTAATAGTGAAAAATGGCGAAAATATAGGAAAAATGTGCATAGCTCCCATGCAACAGAATTGCACGGCCCCTGCTCCACACGAAATATAGTATCAAACTTGAGTATTTTTAAGAATTTCATTTCTTATTCAGTCAGGTATAGTCATCCTAACAGTTGCAAAATTATTTTAATTTTCATTCTTAGGGGTTCACATGCTTTCCGCCTTTTCCATTTTTGCGATCGCCGTCGTTGTATTGGCCGTCATTCTTGTTCTCATGGGAGTGAAATCTGTTCCTCAGGGGTCCGAATATACAATTGAACGATTTGGGCGTTACACAAAAACCCTAACCCCCGGGTTAAATTTAATCGTCCCCATTATAGACCGCATTGGCGCAGAACTGAACATGATGGAAACGGTAATGGACGTTCCATCTCAAGAAGTAATTACAAAAGATAATGCCTCAGTAGAAGTAGATGGTGTTGTCTTTTATCAAGTCATGGATGCTGCCATGGCGGCTTACGAAGTAAGAGACCTTCAACGGGCAATTTTGAATCTCACCATGACTAATATCCGTACTGTTATGGGCTCAATGGACTTGGATGAACTTCTTTCCAAACGTGATAAAATTAACGCTGAACTTATTAACGTTGTTGACGAAGCGACTTCTCCTTGGGGGGTCAAGGTAACTCGCGTGGAAATTAAAGATATTTCTCCTCCAAAAGATTTGGTTGAATCAATGGGCCGCCAGATGAAGGCTGAACGAGACAAACGTGCCAGCATTCTTGAGGCAGAAGGTGTGCGTCAGGCCCAAATTCTAAGAGCTGAAGGCCTTAAGCAATCTGCCATCCTAGAGGCGGAAGGTCGTAAAGAATCGGCTTTCAGAGATGCTGAAGCCCGTGAACGTGAAGCCGAGGCCGAAGCCAGGGCTGCTGAATCAGTTTCCAAAGCCATTGCTGAGGGAGACATTCAAGCGATCAATTACTTTGTTGCCCAGAAATATGTTGAAGCATTTGGTAAGTTTGCGGACTCTCCAAACCAGAAAACCATGATCCTTCCCATGGAAGCCACTGGTATCCTTGGGTCTATTGCTGGTGTCGCTGAATTGGCGAAAACGGTCATGGGCGATGATGGCTCGGCCTCATCAACGACCAAATCACCCTGGAATTCTAGCAACAATAAAGATGGGGCATAAGCTTTATGGAAAGCTTTACAGATGTTCAATTCTGGTATTGGTGGGTGTTTGCCCTATTTCTCATCGCAGTAGAAGTCTTCGCTCCTGGAGCAATCGCACTTTGGATGGGCATTTCGGCCGGGATCGTTGGCGCGCTTGTATATCTATTCCCCGACCTGCTTTGGGAAAAACAAGTTATTATTTTTGCCGTGTTATCCGTCGTTTCTGTCGCTGTATGGCGGGTATATGCAAAGAAACATCCCCCTGTTAGTGATAACCCAAATCTAAATAAACGGGGGCATGACCTCATTGGTCAATCTTTTGCCCTTACCAATGACTTAAAAAATGGAGTCGGCAGAGAGACTGTTAACGGCGTGATCTGGAAAATCAAAGGTGGGGATTTACCTGAGGGTACCAAGGTGAGTATAACCAGCGTAGAAGGCACGACCTTGATCGTTGAACCAGAACAAGCATGAACCTAAAAAATGCCATACTCGTCTTTGCGGGATTTTATATCGCACCTTGAAGAACAAGGGCGTCTTGTAAGAGTTTCTCATCCGGTTTCTCCTGAACTGGAGATGACAGAAATCCAAACCAGGCTTCTTGCTGAACAGGGCCCCGCTGTTCTCTTTGAGAATGTGGTTCACAAAGACGGCACTCCCTATGGCATGCCTGTTCTTGTAAACTTATTTGGTACCGTCGAACGTGTCGCTCTTGGTATGGAGCGCACACCTGAGCAGCTTAGAGAAGTCGGTGAAACCCTGGCTTTTCTAAGACAGCCTGAGCCCCCTGCAAGCCTCAGAGAAGCCTGGAGTAATTTACCTCTCCTTAAGACAGTCATGGCCATGAAGCCTAAGAACGTTTCTTCAGCGCCTTGTCAGGAGATTGTTTTAACTG
This sequence comes from Kiloniella sp., assembly GCF_965205715.1. Classification (GTDB taxonomy): domain Bacteria; phylum Pseudomonadota; class Alphaproteobacteria; order Kiloniellales; family Kiloniellaceae; genus Kiloniella. The sequence goes on from NZ_CBDBHW010000013.1 coordinate 679,433, forward strand.
GCGATGACATTGATCTCGCTAAACTTCCTATTCAAACCTGTTGGCCCGGCGAGCCAGCTCCTTTGATAACCTGGCCTTTAGTAGTAACTAAAGGGCCTGGCGACGAGAAGACCGACGTTTATAACCTTGGCATCTACCGTATGCAGGTTCTTGGGAAAGATAAGACCCTGATGCGATGGCTCAAGCACAGGGGCGGTGCACAACACTACGCACGTTGGAAAAAACAAAAACCTGAGCCCCTCCCCGCAGCGGTCGTGCTAGGCTCTGATCCCGGTACCATTATTGCTGCCGTGACGCCTGTGCCCGATACTCTGTCTGAATATCAATTTGCCGGCTTACTACGTGGCAAAAAAGTAGAGCTTGTCGATTGCAAAACTATTCCCCTAAAGGTCCCGGCGAATGCAGAGATCGTTTTGGAAGGTTATGTTAGCCTTGATGAGTACGGTGACGAAGGCCCTTACGGCGATCATACAGGTTATTACAATTCGGTAGAGCCCTTCCCTGTTTTCACCATCACCGCAATTACAATGCGGAAAGAGCCTATATATCTTTCAACCTTTACGGGACGTCCCCCTGACGAACCTTCTGTTTTGGGGGAAGCACTCAACGAAGTTTTCATCCCCCTTATCCAACAACAATTCCCAGAGATAACCGATTTTTGGCTGCCCCCCGAAGGGTGTAGTTATCGTATCGCTGTTGTCTCCATGAAGAAGGCCTACCCCGGCCACGCCAAACGTGTCATGCTAGGCGTCTGGTCATATCTACGTCAGTTCATGTATACTAAATGGGTTATTGTCGTGGATGACGACATTAATGCCCGCGATTGGAAAGATGTTATGTGGGCGGTGTCGACTAAAATGGATCCAGCCCGAGATATCACGGTGATCGAAGGAACACCGATAGATTATCTTGATTTTGCTTCACCGGAAAGCGGCTTGGGATCCAAGATTGGTCTGGATGCCACTGACAAGTGGGAACCCGAGACCAAGCGAGAATGGGGCGAAGAAATTCGCATGGATTCAGAGGTTGTAGAAAAAGTAGATGCTATGTGGTCAGAACTAGGACTTCCTGGTACTGGCAAGGCAATCTGGAAAAAATAAGAGTACCGAAAGAAAACTTGTGTTCGACCCAAATAAGATTCAGTCCGTTATAAATTTTGAAGTCTTCCAGTACTGGGACAAGATGAGAGGCGAGCGCTTGATGCCTGCGCGTGCCGATTTGGACCCTGCTGACCTTAGACATCTTTTACCCAACATTCTTATTCACGAAGTGCAACTTGAACCTTTGGACTTTAGATACCGCTTAATCGGGACAGAGATTAGCCGCCATCTCAACGAAAATCATACCGGCTCTTGGCTCTCAACGATACCACATCAGAAAAAACCAAGTAAGTTATGGGATATGCTGGAGAAAGCGGTCACAGACCGTGCACCCGTTATCGCAAATCCTCCTTACGTTGGTCCCTATAAAGAATTCAAAACCATTGAAGATATTGTCCTTCCCCTTTCCGTGGATGGGGAGAAGGTCAACATGCTCTTTGTCTGCGTTGATTTCCTTAAATCCAAAAGAAAACTAAACTGATTTCATAATCAGTTATTCAAAGCTTGACCCCACGTAAATTGCACAGCATCTTATAGCCATGACAAAAAGCGGAACCATTCTGAGTACTCGCCTCCTAGAGCGACTTATTAACCCGGCCTCCTAATTGAGAGAGTCGGGCTTAGTGCTATTTGCAACTCGGATTTTATTGGACTACCGCGAAATGTTACCTTCATCTGAAATCATTACAGAGTGTTATCCGTTAACACCTCTTGTTTCAAAAAAATTAAACAAAGACCAATTATCACAGATTGAGCTCTCAAGTGGCATCAGCTCTCTGACAGGACTCCTACGACTTATTGACGATCATCGAAGCCATTAAGCGGCCCCCGGTGATCGTATTATTTGCCGCTAACTTCAGACATCTAAATATTATATAATAAATACTGGGAGACTCGCCGAAACACGTGCGCCCCGGAAAGTTAGAGAGAACAAAGTTATGAACAAGATGCCATTTGAAAGATACCAGCCATTTGAAACTGTTTCCTTGGCAAGCCGTACATGGCCCGGGAAAACGATAGCAAAAGCTCCAATCTGGTGTTCTGTTGATCTACGTGATGGCAACCAGGCTCTGATCGAGCCCATGGATACCACCCGTAAAATGAAGATGTACCGGATGCTTCTGGATATGGGATTCAAAGAAATTGAGGTTGGTTTTCCATCCGCGTCCCAAACCGATTATGATTTTCTACGTACCCTGATCGAAGAAGACATGATTCCTGACGATGTAACAATTCAGGTCTTGACCCAATCACGCGAGCACCTAATTCGCAGAACTTTCGACAGTATTCGTGGTGCAAAGAACGTCATTGTTCACCTTTACAACTCAACGTCTGAATTACAACGCCGTGTAGTTTTCCGACAGGACAAACAGGGTATCATCGACATTGCTGTTGAAGGGGCAAAATTGATCAAGGAATTGATCTCAACCATTCCAGAAACCAAGATCGTTCACCAGTATTCCCCTGAAAGCTTTACAGGAACTGAGATGCCTTTTGCCATCGACATCTGCGAAGCCGTAATGGAAGTCTGGGAAGCCAGTCCAGAGAACAAAGTTATTCTTAACCTTCCGGCAACAGTTGAAATGTCGACGCCAAACGTTCACGCCGACCAGATCGAATGGTTTTGCAACAACCTTAACAAACGGGATTCCGCAATAATCAGCCTGCACCCACACAACGACCGAGGCACAGCAGTCGCCGCTACGGAGTTGGGTTTGTTAGCCGGTGCTGACCGGGTAGAGGGGACGCTTTTTGGCAATGGCGAACGTACAGGTAACGTTGATTTGGTCACACTCGCGGTCAACATGATGACACAGGGTGTAGATCCTGAACTGGATGTCTCTGACATCACACAAATCAAAGACACGGCCGAGTATTGCAACCAATTACCCGTGCATCAGCGTCACCCATGGGTCGGAGAATTAGTCTACACAGCTTTTTCCGGGTCTCACCAAGATGCCATCAAAAAGGGTATGGCGGCGCTTAAGGCTAATAACTCCGATCAATGGGAAGTTCCATATTTACCAATTGACCCACAGGATATCGGGCGTAGTTACGAAGCAATCATTCGTATTAACAGCCAATCTGGTAAGGGTGGTGTCGCTTATATCATGCAGAACGATTACCATATGGACTTACCTCGAGATCTTCAGGTTAACTTCTCCAAGAAAATTCAAAATATTGCAGAAACCTCAGGCAAGGAAATTACTCCAGAGGTCATCTGGGATAGCTTTGATAAAGCCTATCTGCGTACAACAACCCCGGTTGAATTCATTAGTCATACAACAGTTCCTGACACACATGCCGCAGAGATCCGTCATCTAACAGCCCAAATAAATCACTTTGGAGAAGCCAAAGAAATCGTTGGTAAGGGCAATGGTCCAATTGCAGGCTTCACGGATGCTATTGCAGAAAACTTAGGAGTACGACTGAGTGTCGAAGACTATCACCAGCACTCCCTAACTCACGGCACAGATGCAAAAGCTGTCGCTTACCTAGAGCTTAAAACAGCTGAAGGGGAAACCGTTTGGGGTGTAGGCATAGACCCGAACACCACTGTTGCATCTATCAGAGCTATTGTTTCCGCAACCAATCAGATTTTAGCCAGCTCATAACCCAATCCTGAGCTCTCTGAGGCCTTAATTATCAAGCAGCACCGAATTTACTTTGGTGCTGCTTTTTTATGGCATCTCCCTCAAGCGGCTATCCCAAGTTTTTCTAATCGATAAAAACCATTTACTCGGATCTCATATCAAACGATCTCAAACTAACAACACAACTTTCTTTAGTAATTCCAACCCGAAATAAGTTTGGAAAAAGAAAGAAAAGCTATATCTGCCGCTTTATCCCAAGCTCTAGCTAGCCTATATATGTAAGCATAACTTTTCTATGCAAGGAACCCTCATGACCTCTTTCTGTGAGTCACAAAATCTGCTCGAAGATTTGATCAAAAAAGCCAAAGCAGCAGGTGCTGACGCGGCTGATGCTGTTATGTTCCGATCAGTCTCTGTGTCTCATGCTCAACGTTTGGGTAAGATGGAAAAACTGGAGCGTGAGGAATCTAACGATTTAGGCCTTCGTGTCTTTATCGGAAAACGAAATGCCGTTGTCTCTTCAAGTGATGCTTCTCCACAAGCGATAAATGAGCTTGTAGAGCGTGTTATCTCCATGGCCAGAGTAGTTCCTGAAGATCCTTATGCCGGGATTGCCAGCGAAGATGAAATTGCCACGTCTTTACCTGAGCTGGATATCTATGACCCCACGGAACCTAGTGCTGATGAGCTCATCAAACGGGCCAAAGAGTGTGAAGAAGCAGCCCTTGCCACAGAAGGCGTAACAAACTCTGGGGGTGCTGAGGCAAGCTGGGGTGAAGCCACTATAGCACTTGCAGCATCCAATGGATTTTCCGGGTCATATAATTCCTCTGGTCACTCTGTTTCTGTATCAGTACTTGCTGGTGAGAAGGAGAGTATGGAACGAGATTATGATTTCTCTAGCGCCGTCTATGGAAGTGATCTTATGTCCTCTGCTGAGATTGGAAAAAGCGCCGGGTTAAAAACAATCCAGCGCCTCAACCCACGAAAGCCCGATACGACCAACAATATATCTGTTGTTTACGACCCCAGAGTTTCTTCAAGTATTATGGGGCACATGGTCGGCGCCATTACTGGCCCCGCAATCGCACGCGGAACCAGTTTTCTAAAAGAATCTCTCGGCGAAAAAATCTTTGCCGATGGGATAAGCATTGTCGATGATCCCCACATTAATCGGGGACTGCGTTCCAAGCCTTTTGATGGAGAGCGCCTCGCAAATAGAAAACAAAATATTATTGAAAATGGTGTCCTCAAAACCTGGTTATTGAGCCTCAGCTCTGCACGACAACTCAATTTAAAAAGCACGGGTCATGCATCTCGCGGAACCTCTGGAAATCCAGGGCCATCAACGACAAACCTCTATATGGAGGCGGGCAAGCTCAGTTTTGAAGATTTGATTAAAGATATAAAACAAGGGTTCTTTGTCACTGAAATGATGGGCTCAAGCGTTAACGGACTAACCGGAGATTATAGCCGTGGTGCGGGTGGCTATTGGATCGAAGATGGTCAAATTGCCTACCCGGTTTCAGAGGCGACTATCGCTGGGAACCTCAAAGATATGTTCTTAAATCTGACACCCGCTAACGATTTGACTTTCCGTTACGGTAGCAATGCACCGACCATCCGTATTGATGGTATGACAGTTGCTGGCAACTAATCTTTTTACAAAACGTAAAATATCTATCTTTTGCATTTGATAAAATGTGCAACTTTGAATGAGTAAAATGTCGAGTAAGAAAAGTAATAAAATGGCTTTGGGCGAAGCCTCAACCCGCTTCCTTATCAAGCGGTTATTCCGAGATTACGTCTCCAGCCAGATCGTCAAAATCGCATTGGCCCTTATTGCTATGGCGTTGGTTGCTGGCTCTACCGTTATGCTTGCAAAACAAATGGAACCGATAATCAACGATATCTTTCTCAATCGAAATGACGAACTACTGCTCCCAATCGCAATGGGTGTTGTTGGCATTTTTCTCGTAAAAGGTCTCGCCACTTATGCTCAATCAATGCTGATGCAACACGTTGGCTTGGAGATTATCGCAACCATACAAACACAACTGTTCACAAAATTGATGCGAACGGATCTTGCTTATTTTCACGAAGAATCATCCGGTAATTTGGTGTCCCGATTCACCAATGACGCCAACATGCTCAAAGGTGTGGTTTCGAACACTCTCACCTCTATCGGAAAGGATAGTCTGACTGCGATCGGTTTGATTGGCATGATGTTTTACCAAGATTGGTTCCTAGCAACTATCGCTTTTGCCGCCTTTCCTACCGCAATATTGCCAATTGCCAAGACTGGACGCCGGATCCGAAAAGTCTCTACCAATACCCAAGAGTCCCTAGGACTGCTCACAACTCGACTGGATGAAGCTTTCCAGGGCATTCGACACGTCAAAGCCTATAATATGGAAGACCACGAGACAAAACGCGTCTCAGATACCGTCTATAAAGTCTTACACCTCAACCTTAAATCAGCCAGAACGAGCTCGATCCTCTCTCCGATCATGGAAACTCTCGGCGGCATAGCTATCGCGATTGTAATTGTTTATGGCGGGAATGAAGTCATTCAAGGCACCAAAGATCCCGGATCTTTCTTTGCTTTCATAACGGCACTCTTACTTGCCTATGAGCCAATTAAAAAATTATCCAAGCTCAATGCCAGCATGCAAGCAGGACTCGCAGCAGCACATAGGGTTTATTCGGTCCTCGATAGTGAACCCACTATCACCGATGCTCATAATGCGAAAACTCTCAAGGTAACCCGGGGCGAGGTTCGCTTTGAGCAAGTCAATTTCAATTACGACGATGAAACGCCTGCTTTAGAGAAAATTGATCTCACAGCAAAAGCCAGCCAAACCATAGCTCTCGTTGGCGCATCAGGTGCAGGAAAAACATCGATTCTTAATCTGATCCCACGTTTTTATGATGTCACCGATGGCCGTATTACCCTCGATGGACAGGATATTCGTGAGGTTACGCTAAGTAGTTTGCGGCAGTCCATTTCTTTGGTTAGCCAAGAAATCCAGCTCTTTGATGACACAATCCTGGCCAATATCGCATACGGCAAACCAGATGCGAGTGAAGAGGAAATAATAACAGCCGCTCAAAACGCCCATGCGCACGAGTTCATTCAAACCTTGCCTGACGGCTACAATACTCTGGTCGGTCCACGAGGATCACGTCTATCGGGCGGGCAGCGTCAAAGAGTGGCCATTGCACGAGCGATGGTTAAAGATGCCCCCGTTCTTTTATTAGACGAGGCGACTTCTGCACTCGACACAGAATCAGAACGCCACGTGCAGACGGCTCTCAATACTCTTATGAAGGGACGCACCACTCTGGTTATTGCTCATCGCCTATCAACCGTTATTGACGCTGATGTTATTTATGTAATGGACCGTGGTCGCATCATTGAACAGGGATCCCACCCTGAACTCGTGGAAAAGGGTGGAACCTATGCCAAACTTTACGCTCTACAGTTTGCTGAAGAAGCCCAAGCAGTAAATATAGATATGAGCGGCTCTGAAGTATCAGTTACTAATTAACGATGAAGTTATCTAAACGGGTCCTCCGTTCTGTCTTCTTTCAGAATCTTATCGCTAGGCTAATTTCTAGTTACATCTCCCTTGTGCGTGCAACAACTCGCTGGGAAGAAAGAATGCCTGAGGATACCCGTCGTTATTTAGAGCAAGAGTCGAATATAATCGGCTGCTTTTGGCATGCTCGTATGATTATGATGTTTCATGCCTGGAAGCATAGTGATCGTAGTAAATTCCATATGCTCATTTCCGCTCATAGAGACGGTAGAGTCATCGCCAAATCAATTGAGAACCTCGGCTTTAAAACAGTAGAAGGATCAAGCCGTCGTGGAGGAGCTTCTGCTCTCGTCACCTTAAAGCGAACTTTGGATAAAGGCGGTGCTATAGGCGTGACACCGGATGGCCCCAAAGGCCCTCGAATGCGTGCGAAAACCGGTGCGATAAAAGCAGCACAAATGACTGGGCGCCCCATACTTCCTGTTACAGGTGGCGTTTCTAACCGCAAAGTTTTTAACTCCTGGGATCGTTTTTTTCTACCGCTGCCTTTTTCTCGCGGAATAATTCTTTGGGGTACGCCGATCATCGTCGAACGTGATGCCTCTAAAGAAGAGCTAGAACTTTATCGGGAGCAACTTGAAAATCAGCTTAACGAATTGACCGCCGAAGCTGATCTCACTTTTGGGCATCCCGTTATTTATCCAGAAAAAACAGAAAAGCCGGCCAATGCGAGCGCCTGATTTTTGGAACAATCGCGGTCTTATCAGTACGCTCTTACTCCCGGCGTCCCTTTTTTATAAGGCAGGTGGGTTCCTCAGACAAAAGCTAACAAAACCCGTGAAGGTCAAAGTTCCTGTTATCTGTATTGGCAACCTCAGTGCTGGTGGTACCGGGAAAACACCAATTACCCGTTCCATAGCAGATATCCTCACAAACAAAGGTTATACTCCTCATATCGTCACACGGGGGTACGGTGGTACCGAACGGGGCCCAATACAAGTCCAGTATGAAAAACATAAGCCTACGGAAGTTGGCGATGAACCTCTTATGTTATCAAGCTCCCTTCCTACTTGGGTCAGTCGTGACAGAGTATTAGGAGCGGAAGCAGCCATAGCTGCAGGAGCAGATATTTTACTGTTAGACGATGGCTTTCAAAATCCAAAACTTTTCAAAGATCTCTCCTTCATAATCGTTGATGCTAATCTTGGATTTGCAAATGGCCGGGTCATTCCTGCAGGACCACTAAGAGAGACGATTCCCAGTGGTGCCAATCGTGCTGATGCAGTTGTTTTAATGAACTCCAATAGCCATCTGTCCAACCAGGAAATTTCCTCCCATTTAGCTGAGATACCTGTCCTTCACGCACAAGTGGAACCAGTAGACGCCTCGATAGCAATAAAGGGGAAGTCAGTATTTGCTTTTGCTGCCATCGGCTATCCGCAAAAATTCTATTCCACTCTTGAGCAACAAAGAGCGGTTCTTTCCGGCACTAAGGATTTTCCCGATCACCATCAATACACCCGATCTGAGCTTCATGAAATTATAAAAACGGCTGAAAATCTTGGTGCAGAACTGATATTAACAACCGAAAAAGATTATACCAAAATCCCCGAAGATTTCAGAAACCAGATCCACTGCTTGCCCATCCGGGCGGTTTGGGATAATCCCAATAACCTAATGGATGTTATCAACAAGCTGCCCGGAATAAAATGACCCCTACACCAACCCTTCGCCATAAAATTGAAGCTCTGGGATTTCGCTTCTTGATCGGTCTGGTTGGATTATTTCCAGTTAAATCCTGTTCAAATTTTGGTGGCTTTTTAGGCCGAACGATAGGGCCACGTCTTGGAATAACCAGAAAAGCCGATTTAAATTTGAGATTAGCCTTACCAGAGCTTTCTTCCCAAGAACGAAAAAACATTATTCGAGATATGTGGGATAATCTTGGGCGTGTTATTTTTGAATACCCTCACCTGAAGGAAATTGTGCAACTCGACAAAGGGTACATAACCGTAGAAGGCATTGAGAAATTTGAAGCACCCGACGTAAAAGACAAGGCTAAAATATTTGTTGGTGCTCACATTGGAAACTGGGAAGTAATGCCAATGACAGCAGCACTGCGTGGTTACCCACAAACCATCATTGTCCGCCAGCCCAATAATCCCTTAGTCGCACAAGAAATTGACGACATAAGAACCTCAACTGGAAACATATCTGCGTCGAAAGGCGTGGAAGGGGCTCGCGCGTCCCTAAAGGCGATTAGAAATGGGTCTGCTGTTGGGATTTTGGCTGACCAAAAAATGAACGATGGTATCGAAGCGCCCTTTTTTGATATTCCTGCAATGACTCCTGCAGCTCCTGCCCTATTAGGGGCCAAGAAAAATGCCGTTGTTTTTCCCATTCAATGTCGACGAACGGGACCAGCATCATTTCATTTAATCTGTCATTCTGCAGTAGATTTTCCTAATACCTTAAATCGGGAACAAGCGGGCCTAGAGGGCATGACCGAGTTGAATAAGATTATTGAGGGATGGATCAGAGAAAAACCAGGGGATTGGTTGTGGCTCCACCGCCGTTGGCCAAAAGAAGCCTATAACAAGCTCAAAGAAACGGCACTTCTCCGCTTTGTTGAGTAGATTTAGGATTTCAAATAGAGCATAGATTGATTATCTGGAATGGATGATTGTCTAATTTTGAGTTTGAAGTATTCGGTATCCTTGATGCCTCTGGCTCGCTTACGGATCATTCCTATACTGACATTACCAGCCTCTATCCTGGCGCTTGTGAGCTTGTGTTTGGCGTAGTTGCAGATGCCCACACAATGTTTCCGTAGGGATTTCGCGAACTTTTTTAGATAGAGCATCTGTGACTGATCTGCTATCAGGCACCAACGTTCCAGTTGCTCCGCCATCGCCTCAAATGAAGCGGCACTCCACAGCAGCTGAAGCTGTTCTTTCAAGACGTAAAGTGCATTCAGGTTGCTATTGCTCTCCAGCAACCTTTGCAGCTTGTCACTTTGTTTTTCACTCAACTTATCCGCATTTTTGAGCAACAGATAATGTGTCCCTTTCATCAACTCTTTACCACTTGGATCGGCCTTTCTGAACTCAAGTCGACGCTGATTATGGATAGCTTTGCTGTAGTTTTTCATGACGTGGAAACGGTCAAATACTATGTCGGCCAACGGCAAGGACTCTCTGACAGCCTTTTGGTAGGCAGGCCCCATATCCATCGCTACGGCCTTTATTTTGCAGGCTGTATCTGGTTGCAGTTGTTTCAAAAACCTTGAAAAAACCTCGGCAGTTCGGCCTGCTTCAACCCAGATCAGATGACCGCCAACCATATCGTAGACCACCGTCATGTAGTCATGACCTTTCGCCCGGGCAACTTCATCTACACCAATATATTCCAAGCCAGTTAGCTCTGCAGGATCAAGCGTAGGGAGAGTTTCAATAAGGTATGCCCTGTCGATATTCTTGACCGTTTCCCATCGTATATCCAAATGTCTGGAAACCGCTTGAATAGACATATGCCGACATAATCCACTGATCAGTCGGCAAAATCGGTGAGTGAAACGGCACCCTTTATCAACAAAATCACACCCCTCAATGCGGCGTTCGCCCTTGTTAATATAAACCTGCGCCAGCTCAATCTCGACCACACAAGGATACCCAAAAAGGGGGATGTCGTTTACTTGTCGGCGGACATGCTGGTTGATGCTTCCCTTCTGGCCTGTAGCAGGGTCTATAGCCCTCCTACGCGCGTCTCGGCTGCAGTGAATGACAATCTTAACACCGCCGTCATCCAGTTTAATTTCATTTACACGTTGCCCTTTGAGGCCTAAAATATGCTGCGAGATGTTGATTGTCATATACCTGCTCTATGTAAAGTTATCAGAAACCATACATATCAACAGGTTACTTGGCGGTCGGCATCTTTTTCTACTCAACAAAGCGGAGAAGAGCCGAATTTATCAAAGGATTATGAACCGGCCCCTCGCCTTGAAGCCAATCGCTGCTGGGAACTTCTGTCATCCCCCCGAGAAGCCCCTTTTCTGGTCGACGACGCAGAAGCACACGCCCCATTTCATCCTTCATTATATAAGCATATGTTTTCCGGGTCGGCTTGGCCTTCTTAGGCGCTTTTTTCGGCAACAACGCCGCAGTCCCGTCTTGTCGCCCCAAACAATTTTCTTGAATTGGGCAAATGACACAAGCGGGCGATCGAGGCGTACAGATCGTCGCCCCAAGATCCATCATCGCCTGCGCGTAATCTCCAGAACGCTTATCAGGTGTTTGTTTTGCCGCACATTCTTTCATTGCCCCCTTCACACCCGGCAAAGGGTCCTGCAGCGAATAAAACCGTGCGATCACCCGCTCCACATTTCCATCAACTACAGTCGAAGGTTGATCGAACGCAATCGCGGATATCGCTGCAGCCGTATAAGGCCCCACACCCGGCAAGGTTAACAGAGCCTCTTCAGTATCAGGAAACACACCCGCAAAATCCTCAGAGATCACCTTGGCACAACGATGAAGATTTCTAGCCCGTGCGTAATACCCTAGCCCCGCCCAGGCACTCAAAATTTTATCGAGCTCCTCTGCAGCAAGGTCATGGATCGTCGGCCACAAAGTCAAAAATTTCAGATAATAGGATTTTACGGTTACAACAGTGGTTTGTTGCAACATAATTTCGCTTAACCAGACATGATAAGGATCTGCAAACTGATGGTCTGGTGCGGCCAAACGCTGCTTGGGAGATAATCTCCAGGGGAGATCGCGTGCGTGTTTATCATACCACGGCAATAAATTCTCAGCGATCATCCTCAACTCTTTCCCAACACACAGTGAAGCCCTATTTAGCTTTTTATATATCAACGCGTAAATGACGCGAATCGCAACTGTCAATTGGACAGGACTGGACTATACTGCTTTTCATTCAGGTCGGGATCAAATGAACTCCGCTGATTGGTGAGAGAAAGAACACGAACGAATAATGGCAAAAGCTCCCTCAAAGAAAAAAAGCTCGGTTACAAAGAAAAAAAGCTCGGTTACAAAGAAAAAAAGCTCGGTTACAAAGAAAAAATCCGGTGCAACACAAAAGCCGGATAACGATGCTCCTATTCGCCGCCAGAAAACCATGCGCCCAATCGCGGCCTCCCTTCCACGCCTGACAAAGCAGCTCACAGGTAAAAGGGGATTTGCCGAAGCAGGATTAATAGAAGACTGGAGCGCCATTGTCGGTAAAGAACTTTCCACCCAATGCCTTCCAATCAAATTACGCTATCCCAGCCAGGGCGTCCGAAACGATGGCACCCTCCTTATAAAAGCTGACCCCGCCTTCGCCCTCGTAATCCAGCAACAAGCCCCACAACTTATAGAGCGTGTTAACAGTCACTTTGGCTATCGGGCAATATCAAAACTCTCCATTCAGCAAGGCCCTTTATATAAAGTAGAGAGAAAGACTCCTCCCGAGCTGCCAAAACTCAACAAACAAGAACAAAAGACAATCCAAACCGAGTTTGCAGATGTCAAAAACGATTCCCTTAGAGCATCTCTGGAGCGGCTCGCCAGAACCTTGAAAGCAAAAAACAAGATCACTAAATAGTGATCAGGACACATTGCCCTATTGCCGCCATAGTTACCGCTAGACTAGGGTAAACAAAATGGCACTTCTCCGCTTTGTTGAGTAGATTTAGGATTTCAAATAGAGCATAGATTGATTATCTGGAATGGATGATTGTCTAATTTTGAGTTTGAAGTATTCGGTATCCTTGATGCCTCTGGCTCGCTTACGGATCATTCCTATACTGACATTACCAGCCTCTATCCTGGCGCTTGTGAGCTTGTGTTTGGCGTAGTTGCAGATGCCCACACAATGTTTCCGTAGGGATTTCGCGAACTTTTTTAGATAGAGCATCTGTGACTGATCTGCTATCAGGCACCAACGTTCCAGTTGCTCCGCCATCGCCTCAAATGAAGCGGCACTCCACAGCAGCTGAAGCTGTTCTTTCAAGACGTAAAGTGCATTCAGGTTGCTATTGCTCTCCAGCAACCTTTGCAGCTTGTCACTTTGTTTTTCACTCAACTTATCCGCATTTTTGAGCAACAGATAATGTGTCCCTTTCATCAACTCTTTACCACTTGGATCGGCCTTTCTGAACTCAAGTCGACGATGATTATGGATAGCTTTGCTGTAGTTTTTCATGACGTGGAAACGGTCAAATACTATGTCGGCCAACGGCAAGGACTCTCTGACAGCCTTTTGGTAGGCAGGCCCCATATCCATCGCTACGGCCTTTATTTTGCAGGCTGTATCTGGTTGCAGTTGTTTCAAAAACCTTGAAAAAACCTCGGCAGTTCGGCCTGCTTCAACCCAGATCAGATGACCGCCAACCATATCGTAGACCACCGTCATGTAGTCATGACCTTTCGCCCGGGCAACTTCATCTACACCAATATATTCCAAGCCAGTTAGCTCTGCAGGATCAAGCGTAGGGAGAGTTTCAATAAGGTATGCCCTGTCGATATTCTTGACCGTTTCCCATCGTATATCCAAATGTCTGGAAACCGCTTGAATAGACATATGCCGACATAATCCACTGATCAGTCGGCAAAATCGGTGAGTGAAACGGCACCCTTTATCAACAAAATCACACCCCTCAATGCGGCGTTCGCCCTTGTTAATATAAACCTGCGCCAGCTCAATCTCGACCACACAAGGATACCCAAAAAGGGGGATGTCGTTTACTTGTCGGCGGACATGCTGGTTGATGCTTCCCTTCTGGCCTGTAGCAGGGTCTATAGCCCTCCTACGCGCGTCTCGGCTGCAGTGAATGACAATCTTAACACCGCCGTCATCCAGTTTAATTTCATTTACACGTTGCCCTTTGAGGCCTAAAATATGCTGCGAGATGTTGATTGTCATATACCTGCTCTATGTAAAGTTATCAGAAACCATACATATCAACAGGTTACTTGGCGGTCGGCATCTTTTTCTACTCAACAAAGCGGAGAAGAGCCCTTTATTTAGATTTAGATAATTTCAAGTACGTCAATGATGCTTATGGGCATCAAGAAGGTGATAAATTGTTGCGGGATTTTGCCGAGGTGTTGAAGCAGAAAACACGGCGAAATGACTGGTTAGCTCGCCTCGGTGGAGATGAGTTTGCAATTTTTCTCCCTGTTGTTCCTGAAGAGGAGGCAACGGGTAAAGCCCAAGAACTTTTAGAGACGCTGATTCCAACCTTTTCCCGCGATGATGACCCAGAGTGGTCTCTTAGTGCATCAGTGGGAGGGTATCTCTTTACTGTTCGGGAAGAGCTTAAGCTCTCGGATTTGTTTTTGCATTCCGATGAGGCAATGTACCGGGTCAAGCGATCAGGTAAAAATGGTGTTTATGTCGTTAAAGAAAAGTTGGATGAGGCTGGTTTATGAGTGAGCCGTCTGATTCATCAAAGGATGGAAAGTCAATGCAAACAGCTTTTGCATACGAAGATGCAAAAAAAATGGCTGAAAGCGAGGATGACAAGGTACGCTTGTCGCTCGCTCAACGTGCAGATATTCAGCCAGAAATTTTATACTATCTTGCAGATGATGATAGCACTGAAATACGGCAGGCAATCGCATCAAACTCCAAAACACCCGTGCAAGCTGATTACCTGCTTGCCAAGGATAAAGATGCAAGAGTCCGAGAGGAACTTGCTGAAAAAATTTCAAAATTAGCTCCTGAGTTGGATCCGAAAACTCAACGCAAAGCACATGACTTTGTGATGAAGACCTTGAAGGTGTTGGTAGAGGATCAAGAGAGTAGGGTACGTGGTATTCTTTCAGATGCTCTCAAGGATCTGGATACGATCCCTATTTCTTTGGTAAAGCAACTGGCTGCGGATGAAGATGACGCTGTTGCATGCCCAATATTACAATACTCTCCCATTCTTACGGATGATGATCTTCTTAAGCTAATTTGGGATGGTGTGCGCGGCTGGCGCTTAAAAGCGATTTCCCGAAGGGCAAATATCGGAGAAACAATTACGGATGCAATTGTTGATACCGAAGATCAGGATGCGATTGCTTCTCTACTGGACAACCAAAGTGCACAAATTAGGGAAGAAACGCTCGATCGTTTGGTTGAACAGGCACCTGATATTGCGATTTGGCATAAGCCACTTGTGAAACGGCCTAAGCTTTCTCCTCTCTCTTTGAAGCGCTTAGCCGGGTTCGTTACAGAAAAGCTTCTCGATAGCCTATTAGATCGCCCAGGACTTGATCCTGAAGTTTCAACAGCAATTGGTCTTGAAATCCGAAAGCGGATGGCGACTGAAAATGTTCTCGATGATAAAAATTCTGAGGAGCAGGATGAAGAAGCGATCAAGGATGAAGTTGAACAGCTCAATCGGGCCGGGAAGTTAACCGAAGACCGTATTACCACGAGACTACACTGCGGTGATCGTGAGTTTGCTATTCAGGCCCTGGCCTTAAAGGCTGATTTGCCAGCAAAAATCGTGAGAAGAATGATTTTGTCACGTGCCTCAAAAACGGTTGTTGCCCTTGTTTGCAAGGCTGGATTCTCTATGGAGCTCGCAAGTCTTGTTCAGTTAAGACTTGCAGGAATACCGCCACAACAATCTATTAAGGCTGATGAAAATGGGAATATACCAATCCCCGAAAAAGAACTGGATTGGCAAATAACCCTCTATCTTGACGATAATGAGTTGTGATTACTAAAAATCAGAAAGTTTTTAAGGGCTGAGATTACTCAGCCCTTTTTTATGAGCGTACCAATACCGCAGTCTGTGAAAATCTCAAGTAGCATTGAATGAGCTACGCGACCATCTAGAATAACCGCAGCATCAACTCCGCCATTGACGGTATTAATACAAGTCTCAAGCTTGGGAATCATACCGCCACTTATGGTTCCGTCTTTCCTCAAGTCATGTGCTTTTTGTACGGTGATATCAGAAATAAGGGTACCCTCTTTATCCAAAACACCTGCGACATCTGTCATAAGGAGTAATCGCGAAGCACCAACAGCTGCGGCAATAGCCCCCGCAGCGGTATCTGCATTGATATTGTAGGTTTCTCCGTTAGGACCAAAACCGATTGGAGCAATTACCGGGATCATACCAGATTTGTCGAGTTCTTCGAGGAAACTGGGGTTAATAACATCTGGCTCACCAACAAAGCCAAGGTCCAAGACCTTCTCAATATTAGAATCTTCGTCTTTCACTGTTCGCTGCAGTTTTCGGGCTTTGATCAGGCTGCCATCTTTACCGGAAATCCCAACGGCTGTACCGCCAGCCTTGTTAATCGCAGCGGTGATACCTTTATTTATTTTGCCCGAGAGAACCATTTCGACGATCTCAACAGTCTCGGAATCTGTAACCCGAAGACCATCGACAAATTCGCTATTTACAGCGAGCCGTTTAAGCATTTCACCAATCTGGGGACCGCCGCCATGGACAACAATTGGGCTGATTCCCACTTGTTTTAGCAAGACAATGTCGTGGGCAAACTTGTCAGCAAGTTCCGCATTGCCCATAGCGTGTCCACCGTATTTGATGACAACTTTACGCCCAGAATAGCGGCGCATAAATGGTAAGGCCTCGGAAATGGTCTGGGCTGTCCGCAGCCACTTTCTTGGGTCCTTAGCATGCTTTGTTGTCATCGTCGGCGACCTTTAAGTTTTTCGATTTGTGGGGTTCTAATGTTGCTGAGGATATCAGCTCTATAGGATCTACCCGTTATATCTCAAGCTTATAGCGAAATCTATCCAGAGTGAAAACCTGGATAGTGCTAAGCTTTTTATTCTGTTAGCGCGGCAATACTTGCTCTTAGTTCCGTAATGCCGTGAGATTTAACAGATGAAGTTTTGATAATTTGAGGATGCGCAGCTGGACGTTTGGAGAGCTCAGTGACCAGCTTTTCCTCGACTTTAGCTAACTCGGTTGGTTTGATCTTGTCTGTTTTGGTCATGATGACCTGATAAGATACTGCGCAAGTGTCTAATTCATCCATGATTTCTCGGTCGCTGTCTTTTGCGCCGTGTCGAGAATCGATGAGTAAGAAGATGCGTTTGAGCTCTGCGCGTCCCCGTAAATAATTGCGGGTAAGGTTGGTCCAGTAGGCAATATCAGATTTGGAGGCCTGTGCGTAACCATATCCAGGCAGGTCAACAAGCATCAGCCTCTTACCCAAATCAAAAAAGTTAAGCTGACGGGTGCGTCCAGGAGTGTTGGATGTTCTTGCGAGTGTCTTCTGTCCCGTTAGGGCGTTAACCAAACTGGATTTCCCAACATTTGAGCGCCCTGCAAAGGCAATTTCAGGGAGGCCAAAATTGCCGATATGTTCATCTTTGGTCGCGCCGAGAATAAAATCACAGGATTGGGTGAAAAGTAGGCGACCGGCTTCGACCAGTAAGGGATCGTCTCCTGGGTTGTCGAATGTGATGCCTGTAGTTGGGGCGTCGTCAGTCACTTTTCTCTCCTATAGTCCCAAGGACTTTGTGGCGTGTCGATTTTCCAATCGGGGGCATGAATAATCCTTGCGATAGCACACAGCAAGAAATAAAGCAAAAGGCCCCAATAGTTAACTATCAGGGCCTTTCGTATTGGTCTTGGAAGTATTTCTAAAGCTTAAGTGTTACTTGCTGTAGGCTGACGCCCAAGCGAAACACCGGCTTTTTTCATAATCACTGCCTGCTGAATAAGGGAAAGCAGGTTGTTCCATGTCCAGTAAATCACCAAACCAGCAGGGAAGGTTCCAAGCAGGAAGGTAAAGAACAGAGGCATAAAGAGGAATACTTTAGCCTGTATAGGATCGGCAGGTTGAGGGTTCAGCTGCTGCTGCAAGAACATTGAGATCCCCATCAACACAGGCCAGATGCCAATGTTGAGGAACGCAATCAATGTATCTGCTTCGGGGATGCCCCAAGGGAGTAGGCCAAAGCCATTTACCAAGGATGTCGGATCTGGAACGGAAAGATCGTTAATCCAGCCATAGAATGGAGCCTGTCGCATCTCAAGAGTTACAAATAGAACTTTGTAGAGTGAGAAGAATATCGGAATTTGAACAATGATCGGCAGACACCCAGCCATCGGGTTGACCTTCTCTTGCTTGTAGAGGGTCATCATTTCCTGGTTGAGCTTTTGACGATCCTCGCCAAATTTTTCTTTCAACTGAACGATCTTAGGCTGAAGTTTCCGCATTTTGGCCATGGAAACATAAGATTTGTTCGCCAGTGGGAAGAGGAACAGTTTGATTACAACTGTTACTGCGAGAATAGATAGGCCAACATTACCTACGATCCCTGTCATCCAGTGCAAAGCATAGAAGAAAGGCTTCGTGATGTAGTAGAACCAACCGAAATCAACTGCAAGATCAAGATCTTGTATGCCAAGTTTTTCATTGTATGCGTCGATGAGAGGCACTTCCTTCGCGCCCGCAAAGAAGTTACTGGTGAATTCTGCAGTCTGACCGGATCCGATGATTTCTGCATCGTAGAAATAATCTGTTTGATACCGGTCGGGGCCGTTTTTACCGCTATAATAAAATCTGGTATTTGCTGATTTGCTTTGATCTGGAATGAGAGCCGTCAGCCAGTATTTATCGGTAATGCCAATCCATCCGCCAGTCGTGGGGATTTTGATTTCTTTATCATCTTGAAGATCAGAGTAATCAACCTCGGTAAGGCTACCACCTAGAACGCCAATTGGTCCTTCGTGAAGGATATAATAGCCAAGAGTTTCAGGGGTGCCTATGCGGGACACGCGGCTATAAGGAGCAAGATCAACAGCATTACCAGATGAATTCACCACATTCTGGGTGACGTTAATCATGTAGCCGTCATCAATTTTCAGAGTACGTTCGAACGAAAGGCCCTGACCATTGTTCCATGTTAAGGTAACTGGGCTGTCAGGTGTTAGGTTTGTACTTGTTGTTTCCCAAACAGTTTTATGGTTCGGGAGAGACAAATTTCGATCATTAGAGATCCAGCCGAAATCAGCGTAATATGGATCTTTGGTTCCGGCAGGAGAAAGAAGGACAACGTTGTCGCTATCTTCTTCAATTGTCTCTTGGTAATTCTTCAGAACCAGATCATCTACACGGCCACCTACGAGTGAGATACTTCCCTGAACTGTTGGAGTATCAATGGTAATGCGCGTTCCGTTGGCGAGAACTTCATCTCTTGGGGCACCTTCGATTAGACTAAGCAGATTATCTGTACCGCCGGGTAAGTCTGGGATGCTGCCATCAGAACCGGCAGATGCCTGAGTCTGTGCTTGTTGTTGAGCCGCTTCTCTTGCTGCAATTTGCTCAGGTGATGGCGGGAAAAAATATTCCTGCGCAAAGGTCCACCCAAAGAGAATGACTGCTGAGAGTATAACAGCAATTACAATATTACGTTGATCTTCGTTTTGCATCAGTGATCGGCTCAACGGTTGTTCGTGGCTTGGCAATCGTGACAATGATCGCCGCCAGATGGTTCTGGTACAGGGTCATATCCGTAGCCACCCCATGGATGACAGCGGGAAAGACGTTTTATAGCTAACCAACCACCCCTTAGTGCGCCGTGCGTGACAATAGCCTCGCTAGCGTATTGGGAGCATGTGGGGTGATACCGGCAGCTTGCGGGAGTATAGGGAGAGATTCCATATTGGTACAGCTTTACGAAACCAAGTAGGAGTGCACTTAATATTTTCAATATCGTGTCCTCCCTTTTTGTTGGTTTTATGTTTGAGGCTTTTGTTTGCCTGAAGCCTTTTTACGATCTGTTTTAACCCGTTGGAGAGCAAAAATCAGATCTTTTTTTAGGTCTTCATAAGGACGAAAAATTGTTGTCTTCCGTCCTATCAATACATAATCGTGTCCAGCTTTCCCATATTCGGAAAGTAATTCGGCTGCAACGGCGCGTAATCGGCGCTTAACCCGGTTTCTAATCACGGCATTACCAACTTTTTTGGTTACCGTGAAACCAATGCAAATGGCGCCAGACCTATAAAGTTCCTCTGAGTTAGAGGAACTTTCAGGTTGACGCCGCATGGCTTGAAGAATCAAGCCGGGTGTGACCCATTTATTATGCGTCGCTGCTACCCGAAGAAACTCGGATCGCTTTTTGAGCTTTCCGATCTCGGGTATCATAGTCTTAAGCGGATAGACGCTTACGACCTCTTGAGCGGCGGTTAGCTAGGATGCGGCGACCGCCGACTGTAGCTTTACGGGCGCGAAAGCCATGGCGGCGTTTACGTACCAATACGCTCGGCTGAAAAGTGCGCTTCACTGTAATTCTCCGTTGTCCGGAAGGTTGTCGAAATTAGTGGTCGGTGTATAAGCGGGCACCGGGCATCTGTCAACGCCTGTAAATAAAATTCCATGGATTCCTTTAAAATTCAGAAGATTTTTTTCTGAAGAAACAAAGGAATCCTTATTGCTGGGGATTCTTTACAACCACGGTTGCGCCCTTCTTATCAATGTTCCGTCGCAAACAACAGGGCTATTTATGTTTTTTATCCTGAAATCCTTATATATTAGGATAATTAGTGCGGTAAGTTGCTCTCAATCGATCACATCACTGTGTGAACTACTTGATAGACTTGTTTTTTTGGTCATTCCGACAAAACTATATGCTCATGACAGATACAGAAAATACCATGACGACACCGAGTGGCGACAATAAGGCCCAGGCACCAAAGTTTAAGCGCATGCTTCCACTCCTTCTGTTAGGGGCAGGGCTGGCTGTGGTTTATTCTATGGGGTGGCATCGATTTCTCAGCTTTGAAGCTTTGCAAGAAAATAGGGACGTCTTAGACGGATTCGTGCAGGAAAGAGGCTTTATTGCGATATTGACTTTCCTTGGGCTCTATACCGTTGCGATCGCCTTTTCGATACCGGGTGGTTCTTTCCTGACAATAGCAGGAGGTTTTTTGTTCGGGACCTGGTTCGGAGGGAGCTATGCAGTTCTTGCTGCGACTGTTGGGTCTACCCTAGTATTCCTTGCAGCCAAGTTCGCTTTTAGAGATTTCTTCCACGAGAGGGCTAAAGGTTATCTCAAAAAAATGGAAGCCGGCTTCCATGAAAATGAACTGAGCTATCTTCTTGTTTTGCGGCTGGTCCCATTATTTCCTTTTTGGTTGGTTAACCTGGTACCTGCATTCGTTGGTGTGTCTTTGCGAAATTATATGATTGCGACTTTCATTGGAATTATTCCTGGGACATTTGTGTATGCCAGTGTTGGTAATGGGCTGGATGCAATATTTAGATCTGGTGAAACACCGGATCTTGGAATTATTCTTAAGCCAGAGATTCTAATGCCCATTATGGGATTGGCCCTTCTGTCCCTTATTCCCGTTCTCTACAAAAGAATCTGCAAAAATAAGCAGCTTTAATTGATAGTTCGGGCTCGAATACTTGAGCGATGGGGGCTCATGGTGTTCGGTAAACTTATGTACACAAATATGAAATAAGCCGGGGTTGGGGCATGATTAAGACTGATATCTGCATAATAGGGGCTGGTTCGGCTGGTTTGTCGATCGCAGCGGGTGCGGTTCAGATGGGTGCTGATACCGTTCTTGTTGAGTCCGGAAAGATGGGGGGTGACTGTCTTAATTACGGCTGTGTCCCATCGAAAGCGCTTCTAACAGCAGGTAAAGCTGCTCGCCAATGGGTCAAAGCCAAAGATTTCGGGGTGAATTACCAAGCTCCGAAGGTAGATTTTCAGGCGGTACATGATCATGTGAAAGATGTTATCGCTGAGATTGAACCTCATGATTCCGTAGAAAGGTTCGAATCTCTCGGTGTCAAAGTTGTTCAGGCTCGGGGAGAGTTCATAGACACTAAAACCCTGCAGGCTGGTGATCAGACAATTCAAGCTAGGCGATTTGTGATTGCGACAGGGTCAAGGGCTATGGTTCCTCCTATTCAGGGACTAGAGGATATTGATTATCTCACGAACGAATCCATATTTGATTTAACGGATTTACCCAAAGAATTAATTGTCGTCGGTGGTGGACCCATTGGATGTGAACTGGGGCAAGCCTTTCATAATTTAGGCAGTAAGGTCACCATAGTTGAAATGGCCACCATTATGCCCAAAGATGATCCCGATTTAGTCGCTGTGGTTAAAGGTCGTCTGATTGATGATGGTCTGGCGATCATGGAAAATACAAAGGTTCTTTCTGCAAAGAAATCAATAAGCGGTATCTCCCTAACGGTTGAAAAGGACGGGCAAGAGAAGGAGCTTAATGGTAGTCACCTTTTGTTAGCCGCAGGAAGAACACCAAATATCGAAGGTCTTAACCTTGAAGCCGCGGGCATTGATTATGAGCGCAGCGGTATTACCGTTGACCAGAGATTGCGTACATCTAACAAGAAGATATTTGCCGCTGGCGACGTAACCGGCGGGTTCCAATTTACGCATATGGCTGCTTATGACGCCGGTATTATTATCCGGAATGCATTGTTCCGGTTACCCGCTAAAGTTAGCTATACCTCAGTGCCCTGGGTTACCTATACCGATCCAGAGTTGGCACAGGTTGGTCTTTCCGAGGTTGATGCTAAGAAATCGGGTCGTGAACACCGTATCCTTACCTGGTCGTATGCTGACAATGATCGAGCCCGCGCTGAAAGAAGAACAGAGGGTTTGATAAAGGTCGTTGTGGGCAAAAAGGGTAAGATAATGGGGGCATCTATCGTTGGTTTACAGGCGGGAGAACTAATTCTGCCCTGGGGCTTGGCGATCTCAAAGGGTTTGAGAATCGGAGACATGGCAAATGTGATTGCGCCTTATCCGACTCTTTCGGAGGTGAGCAAGAGGGTTGCAGGAAGTTACTACACCGAATCCCTTTTCAGTGATCGTGTGAAGATGATCGTTCGATTTCTTGCTAAATTCGGTTGATACCTTACGAAACAATCACCCAAGCTTTGTGAATTATACCTTTGTGATATAGTTGAAAAATGCCAGCCAAACTTCAATTGCCCCCTTTTGTCACCAGCCTTTCAGCAAAACTCCTCATTTTGACGGCAATTTTTGTATTGCTCGCTGAGATTTTGATATTTGCGCCCTCTATTGGCCGTTTTCGTTTGGTTTATCTTCAAGAGCATTTGGCAGATGCACACTTGGCGATACTTGCTCTTGATGCCACGGATGACATGATGGTTGGTGAGGATCTGGAAAAGGAACTCTTAAGCCATGTAAATGCGCTTACGGTTGTTTTAACGAGGCCTGGACAGGGCAAATTGATGCTTATGAACGGTGCCGACGTTGAAGTGGACGCAACTTATGATCTTCGGGAAGAAAGCTTCTTTGGGTTAATAAAAGATGCCTTTGTTGTTTTAGCCCAATCTCGCCATCGTGTCCTGCGGGTAATCGGTCCTTCACCGAAGAACAAGGATGTTCTTGTTGAAGTGGTTATGAGCGAAGCTCCGCTACGCATGGACATGTTCGATTATTCGTGGCGGATTCTAGCTTTGTCTCTGGGGATCGCTTTGATGACGGCTGCGCTTGTGTTTGTCAGTCTGCACAGACTTCTTGTGCAACCGTTAAGGCGCATTACGCGAAATATGATTACCTTTAGGGATGCACCTGAAGATGTAACTCGCGTGATTGAACCATCAAGCCGTACCGACGAAGTCGGTGTTGCAGAGAGAGAGCTGTCATCCATGCAGGGGTCCTTACAGGAATCTTTAGGGCAAAAGACCCGGCTGGCAGCAATTGGGACGGCAGCTGCTAAGATTAATCATGATTTACGAAATGGCCTAGCCACTGCCAGATTGATATCTGATCGCCTAAACCGCAGTGATGATCCCGAAGTACGTGAAGTTGCGCCTGTCTTGCTCTCTGCGATCGACCGTGCCGTTCATATCTGCGGTCAAATGTTGAATTTCTCCAAAGAGGGAAAGCCTCAGTTGGACGTGATGGAGTTTGATCTGCACGAGCTTACAGGGGAAGTTGCTGATACTATCGATGTTGCTGAGAGTGTCGATTTAAACGTGATAAATCATATACCACCAGGAACCTTCGTGTCCGGGGATTGGGAGCAATTGTATAGGGTGTTTGAAAACTTGGCACGTAACGCAGAACAAGCTGGTGCCTCTACTGTCGATATCCGTCTTCAACAGGAACCGGATTGCTTGATTGTATCTATCGCGGATGATGGGCCGGGGATTCCAGTAGAAATTAGAAATAACCTGTTCAAACCCTTCAAGGGATCTACGCGCAAGGACGGGTCAGGGTTGGGCTTGGCAATTACGAGAGATCTGATGCGTGCACATGGTGGTGATATCTGGTTGGATGTCTCGGAGTTGGGAGGGGCATGTTTTTGTCTTGAGCTTCCGCTTGGCGACAGTATTACTAATAGAAACGAACATCTTTTTGGTTAGGCTGAAGGTTTAATAAGATTAGTATCCATAAGTGAGTATTGAGTGTTGTTCTCCATAAATACTTCAACTAAATTCCAGCCCATAGCCTTGTATATTTTAGGTGTTTTTGTATAGAGAAACAGCCTGGCTTCGCCACGTTTTCGGGCAAAATCTTTAACTGTATTTACCAGATTTCTGGCAATTCTTTGGCCTCTATGATTGGGATCAACATAGAGAGCAGCCAACCAGGGGCGGTAATGTTTGTAACTCTCATGATCGTTTTCGATTAGGAGTGCCGTCCCCAGTAGCTTACCTTCTGATAATGCAACGAAGCCTTGTTCGAGCTTATTATTGGATGCCAGATCTCTGTAGCCAGAAATAGTTTGTTTTAATGTCCAGCCTGAATTTTTACTCCAAGCGTTGTAATTCCAATGAGCGCAAGCTTCTATAAACTCGGGATGATTTTCAAGAAGGTCCGTTTTGACTTCCATTGATATCAGTCGAGCGTATAGAGCTGAAGCTTCAGGTACTCTGATTCCGGCAGAAATGGGTGAACGGGATGGTCTGGTCCTGCGCCGCGGGTAAAGAGCAAGCGTGACTTTCTGTTCGCATCGAGAAGCCCTTTGCGCATTTGTTCCGCAAAGTTATCAATATCCATGTGGTGCGAGCAAGAAGCCGCCACTAAATACCCACCGGGTTTTACAAGTTTTGCGGCAAGGCGCGCAAGTTTTCGGTACCCTTTTGAGCCTTGTTGGAGATCCTTTTTACTTTTGACAAAAGCAGGAGGATCAACGATCACAAGGTCAAATGTAACATTGTCATTTGCAAGCTTGGCGAGGTGATTGAAAACTTCTGCCTTAACAAAAGTACATTTGTCAGCGACGCCATTTTCCTTTGCAGCCATGGCTGCAAGATCCAACGCTGTTTGGCTGCGATCTACCGTCATCACGGAATTCGCCCCGGCCAAGGCAGATTGCACAGTGAAGCCGCCTGCAAAGGAATAGCAATCGAGAACATTGGCATCTTTAGCAAAACTCGCAGCGAGCTTTCGGTTGTCGCGTTGGTCAAAGAACCATCCGGTTTTCTGGCCCTCTTGCAGTTCTGCAAAGAAAGTCGCACCGTGTTCGATAACCTTGATCGGGCCGTTCAGCTCACCCTTAACAACTTTGTCGTAGCATTCGAGACCCTCAAGTAACCTGGACGGAGTATCATTACGCAAAACAACAGTTGTGGGGTCGAGAACTTTGTCGAGGGCCGATAACAGCGCGGGCAGAAGATTTTCAATTCCTGCGGTGTTAACCTGAAGCACGAGGGTGTCTCCATAACGATCGATGATCGTACCGGGAATGCCATCAGCCTCTGCGTGGATCAGACGGTAATATGGTGCATCAAATAATGTTTCTCGAAGAGTTAATGCCCTGTTCAAAAGAGAAGCAAAAAAATCTTCATCTATTATTGTTTTGGCGCTTGAACTCAGCATGCGGGCGGAAATCAAAGGCTGACGATTGTAGATAGCAGTCCCGAGTGGCTGTCCATCGTGGGCCTCGATCCGGACCACAATTCCAGCTGGGAGTTGTTTTGTTTCGGCGTTGACTTCGATCTCGTTTGAAAAGACCCATGGGTAACCATTGAGAAGTCGTTTTTGCGCTTTTGGCTTCAAGCGAATGGTGGGTCGTTGCTTAAGATCGAGAGCGGAGCTCATGGTCGTACCTTTTTTTTTCGTCAGGGTGTAAGTTTTGCCGCAGTCTAGCTATATCGGCGCAAGCTGCAAGCGTGACCTTTTTAACACTTTGAGATTAAAGACAAGGTAACCCTGTAAACAGAGCTGTAGCAACATGGAGCCACTGTTTTAGAGGCGGGTTTTGCCTTTAAAATCTGACGATTCGTTTACTAACAAATAAATGCGGATTGTTGCGGTGCAATATGGTCTTTGTTAACCTGCACCCCTAAACCAATTGTCTGCTGGCTTGGCATTGTCTATAAGGTCGGCCTCTAAGGCGTGAGCTCTTTCAATAAGCTCAAAAGGGACAGGTAATGATTATCGTTAAATCTAAACGGGATCTGAGATCTCTTGTTGGTGGTTGGAAAGCCAATAATGAAGAGCTTGGCGTCGTCATGACAATGGGTGCGCTTCACCGCGGGCATTTGGCTCTTGTTGAGGCTGCGACCAAAGATAATGATCGGGTGATCGCGACGATTTTCATTAATCCCAAGCAGTTCGATAATAAAGCTGATCTTGATACCTATCCGATAGATACAGAGGAAGATCTCAAAAAGCTTAAAGAATTTGGGGTGGATGCCGTTTATTTACCACAAGTCGAAGAAATTTATCCCCAAGGTTACAGTACAACCGTTTCAGTTTCAGATATGCAGGATTGTCTGTGTGGGGCGACCCGCCCAGGTCATATGGATGGCGTAACCACAGTGGTATCTAAGCTATTGATACAGGTAAATCCTGATCGCGCTTATTTTGGCCAGAAGGACTTTCAGCAATTTCTCTTAATTCAGCGTGTTGCCAAGGATCTTGATCTACAGGTTGATGTCATTGGTGTGCCAACGGTCAGAGAAGAAGATAATCTCGCATTGTCATCGCGTAATCGTCGGTTAACGGAGCAACAGCGACAAGTTGCGCCAACTCTTTTCAAAGTTGAAAGCGCGATTGCGGACCTTATTATTCAAGGCGAAGCAATAGATCACGTCCTTGAGTGGGGTCGAAAATTTATTATCGATGCTGGTTTTGAAAAGATCGACTACCTTGAGGTGAGGTCCGAGGATGATCTTACGCTACTGACTGAAAATAGTTCAGAAGAAGATCGTTTATCCGGTCGTATCTTTGTCGCAGCCTGGATGGGCAATACCCGACTGATCGATAACTTTCCAATCAGCCGGTAGAGCCGGTATTTTCGAAACGAAGACTTAGTCGTATTTGCCTTGCACAAGTGGTGCAACGGTTTGCAATTCTAGATCCCAAGGGAAATAGATCCAGGTATCCTGGCTGACTTCAGTGATATAGCTATCAACGATATCTTTGCCTGCAGGTTTTGCATAAAGAGTGGCAAAGTGAGCGTCTGGCATCATTTCGCGTACGGCGCGGGCTGTTTTGCCTGTATCAACGAGATCGTCAACAATGAGCCAGCCTTCGCTCTCTTTTGGAGCTTCTTTTAGGACCTGCAACTCGCCCTGTTTGTTGTCGCTTGAGTAGCTAACAATGCAAACGGTATCGATCAGGCGAATATCAAGTTCACGGGCAATGATTGCAGCAGGAACAAGACCACCACGAGTAACGGCAAGAATTCCTTTAAAAGGACCCTGGCTCATGAGGCGCCAAGAAAGGGCCTTTGCATCACGGTGAAGTTGTTCCCAGGAAACGGGAAAAGTTTTTTGTTGTTCGGACACGATACGCGACTCCAGTTTTGGATGATGCGGGAATAAAGCAGAACTGGCAGAAAATCTCAACCTTTAGAAAAGGTATTGTTCTTCTGGGTCATAATTCCTTGAATTACGTTTAGTGTAACAGAGGGGCGCTTATAGAAGAAAGAGAGCTTAAAGCCAGTATGAAAAAGGCTATTGTTCTTAGTCTGGCAGGCGAGAAAGCGTGCCCAAGTTTAACGCCAAGGTGAGATCCAAAGGCAATCAGAGGAGAAAAGGCTAATCCATAAAGCATGGGAGTGAAAATGCTGTCGCCAAGAACTAAATAAAGTACGATTGCGTTAATTGGAGCGCTGGCGAGGAAGCTGGCAAAAAGAAAACTGCGAATTTGTCCATTGGTCCATTTGTGTGCCATGACCCATAGCACGATAGGCGGTCCTCCGACGGCGATTAAACCTGCGCAATAACCGCTTGTTGCAAAAGCGATGAAGGACCAGAAGGGATGAAGTTTGTCTTTTGGCGAAGGGCGTATCGCAATTTGGATGATGACAATTGCTAGAATTAAGACGCCAACCAGCTGCTCAATCGCAGATTTTTCTATAGTAGTGCTTATGTAGCCGAGGGTTACGATTCCAAGGGGGAGCGTCACGTATCGAATAATGGATCCCTTGATAAGGGGTTCATATTGAATGTGATTGCGCAGCTTGATAACCCCAACGAGAAGTTGAGCCAGACCTGATGTTAACAAAAGCGGCACAGTTACTGTTAATTCTATTCCAAGCAAAGTCAGGAATGTCAGGGCAAAGAGACCAAATGCGAATCCGACTGCGCCCTGAATAAGGCTCGCTAAAAAAAGAATAATGGCGATATAGGGCAGTAGTTCTAGTGGCACAACTTTGCTTTCAATCTGTAATCAAAGAATAAATCGTCATCAGTAACTTTGGTGTTCCCAACCTTTGATTGGTTGGACCAATATATGTATGCTGATTTTTTCGCCGAATATACGGTTCAGATAAGTAGTAAGGTCTCGATAGATGAGGGTGCTCTGAAGCATTTTGTCGATCGGGTCAACTAATCTTGACCTTTATCGCTAAATGAACGGGACCACTTTATGCTCAATTCTCCACAAAGTTACCGAGGGATGGTCACATCACCACACCATCTAGCATCTCAAACGGGCCTCTCTGTCCTAAGAGAAGGCGGCAATGCAATTGAGGCCGCAGTGGCAATGGCAGCAACAATAGCGGTTGTCTATCCGCACATGAACGGAATAGGCGGGGATGCATTTTGGTTGATACATGAGCCGGGAAAAGAACCCGTAGCCATTGAAGCTTGTGGCCGTGCGGGGGCGAAAGCAACACCTGAATTTTTCCGAGACCGTGGACATGTTGAGACGCCACAGAACGGACCTCTTTCTGCAAATACCGTTGCCGGAACTGTTGGGGGCTGGGATCTGGCGCTCTCTAAGTCAGAGGAATGGGGACGAAAATTATCTTTGGAACGATTGCTGGAGGAGGCTGTTCATTACGCAGAAAAAGGATTCGCCCTTACAGAAGGTCATGAGGCTTCTCTCGCAAAAAGAAAAGCAATCGTTTCGAACCAGCCAGGTTTTGCCGAAGTTTATTTAAGCCGAGACGGGGGCGTGCCAAAGGCAGGTTCTCGACAGTTACAGCCTGCTCTTGCCAAAACATTGAGGAGGATGGGCAAGGTTGGTTTAGGGGATTATTACAGGGGAGATATCGCCAATAGCATATGCGCTGATTTGGCAAAATTAGATTCTTCCGTTGTCCTGGATGATTACAATGCCAATGCGGCAAAAGAAGTTAAGCCACTGAGTAGTCAACTTTCATGTGGAACGATTTATAATCTACCGCCGCCAACACAAGGTTTAACCACTCTGATGATTCTATCCATGTTTGATCGTATGGGTATTTCTAAGGCTGATGGATTCGAATACTTGCATGCAATGGTCGAGATTACCAAGCAGGCCCACATTGTCAGAGAACAGGAAATTGCCGCGCCTGAACGGATGGCTAAGAGAGCCGAGTCTTATTTAACTGAGGATGATTTGCGAGCTCGATTAAATAATATTGATGCGAACAAAGCTTTGCCTTGGCCTGTTGATCGACAGGAAGGGGATACTATTTGGTTGGGCGTTATGGATGGGCAAGGACGGTCCGTTAGTCTCATCCAAAGTACCTACAAACCTTTTGGATCGGGGGTTGTTCTGCCCGGGACGGGAATTGTTCAGCAAAACAGGGGGAGTAGCTTTTCGCTAAACCCGTCGGCTCCAAGGGCAATCGCGCCCGGACGGCAACCATTCCACACCCTTAACCCTGCAATGGCAGTTTTCAATGATGGCCGTGTCATGACGTTTGGTTGTATGGGAGGGGATGGTCAGCCGCAGACGTTGTCAGCTCTTTTTAGCCGTTATGCTCTCTTCTCTCAGGGATTGCAGGCGTCTATTACCGCGCCCCGCTGGTTTGTTGGTCGATGTGAGAAGGCTGATTTCACTGATGTTCAAGTCGAAGGGCGGTTTGACGACGCTGTCATAGCAAAGATGCAACAAGCTGGGCATGAACTTAGGGTGCTTGAAGGATTCTCCGAAGAAATGGGACATGCAGGAGCTATCGTTCGACATCCAGACGGCCGCCTTGAGGGTGCGACTGATCCCCGAAGCGACGGTGCGGTTGTTGGGTATTGATCGCTCGGGTTATAGAATTGGGCGTATTCTTATATTGTTGGTTTTAGGCATAAAAAAAGCGGCGCAATCTGCGCCGCTTTTTCTGTTCGTTTTCTGATTTTATCTCAGGTAAACGTGAACCTCAGGTACTTGCGCACCTGGATTGTTTGTCGATGACAATGAGACATGCGAAGCAGGGAGGCCGAGCTTTGTAAGTGAGCGCATGACATCCTCGCCATATTTACGAGACTTGCTGGTCGCAAGAGCAACTTCTGCCGAATTACCACGTGCAGGGGCCACTGTTACGAGATCAAAAGCTGAGCTCGGACGACGATCAAGAGCGCGGCTGACCGCAGTAAAGAGTGCCTGCTCGTAATTTACGTTTGGTTGATCGAAGCGAATGATTGCCAAAGGAGGCTGACGTCCGACCAGACCAGCTGGTCCTCCAGGTGGTGGAGGAACCGGAATACCAAATGTACGGTTGCCCAGATTACCGCCAATGAACTCACCATTATCAACGGCAACTTGAAGCGCTGTCAGATTTGTACGCTCAGCAGAGAAGTAATTCTGTGTCCGCGCGATGTCTTCTGTTAGCTCATTCATGAGGCGATCAAGAATAACAACGGTCTGATTGGCTTCATCTTCCAGAACAGAAAGCTGCCTGTGGTCCTCATCAAGAGCACCGCGCAATTCATAAGTTGCGCCAGCTGAATCAAGCACAAAAGCTGCTAGAGCAGAAGTAGCGGCTGATTCGTTAGACAAACTGTTCAGGTTGGTGATGCTTGCGCCAACCAATTCAAGTTCTTGTTGAGCCTTATTCCAGCCATTTACCATCTGGGGGTTACCCGGAGTGGTACCAACTTGAAGTCGGGTATTCATCGCTGCAATGATAGAGTGGTAGGTGCCCGCACTGCTGCGTGCATTATTACGCTGTGTTTGCAGGTTGTTATTGTGATGGATCAAACGTGCCTGAAGGCGAGATAAATCGCCTCTCAGTTCTTCAACCTTTTTGCCGACATGAGTTCCTGTCGGCTGCCCCGGTGTTACGCCAGGTGATTCGAAGATAGTTGATCCAAGTAGCGGTAAACCAGATGACACTTCAGACGAAGTCGTGATTGTGTCGGGCACGACTGGTGCTGCCGCAGTTGCAGCAGTCGCCGTTGCCTCTTCTGGCGTGTCTTCACCGACAATAGAAGGCCATAGGGCTTCTTCGGTGAAAGAGCAGCCGCTCAAGAACATAACCGTCGCTAAGACAGAAACGGTGTTACGCAAAACAGAGGATTTCATGGATCCCATAGAAAAGTCCGCACTGTTGATTGTGGCCAGCCAAGAAAACCTTATAAAATATCTACTTAAAGATTCGGGAAAAACGCCCCATAAGGTAGAAAAGTTGACCAACCCCCCAAAATACTAAGGCCAGATACTACTTGAACGGAGTCCGAGGGACAAGAGTTTTCCAACCATTGAATTGATAGATTGAGGCTGGAATAAAAAAAAATCAAAATATTCGATTTTGTGCTTGCGTACTTCAATAACCCGGAGTAAGTTCCGCCTCGTTTTCAGGGATCACCCTGGAGACACTTTGGAATGCACCCGTAGCTCAATTGGATAGAGCACTTGACTACGAATCAAGAGGTTTCAGGTTCGAGTCCTGACGGGTGCACCAATCCTCCCCCTATATATCAATGCATTAAGTGCTATAAGCGACGCCATTATTGATTTTGGCGTAAGACATTTTTGCACTGTTTTTGACTAGATTCTAGCTATTCAGTGGCTAACAGCATTGATTTTATTGGAAAAGTCTTTGATTTCGAATCAAGAGCTTATTAGAGCTTGATTGCTGTTTAAGAGGGGGATTAGTTTATATTTCAACTCTTCTTGGTGTCCATACGGCAGATAGATTATCCCATCTTGATCGGTGATCCTGATCTGGCAATGCTTTAAATTCTGGGAGAAACGTATTTTCCAGAGGTTTTAATTTCCTAAAAGCATCATCGAGCAATCTTCGGATTCTATTGTATTCAGTGTTTTTATCGCCATAGTTCGGGTGAGTTTTTAATGTTGTATGCTCATTGTGAAACTCTTTTTTCCACTTTTGAAATGTTTCCATATTTATTTGTGCGAGTTTCAAAAAATCATCACTTACAGGGTAAAGCTCAAACAAATCAGGGTAATCGTCTATT
The DNA here is from genome assembly GCF_965205715.1 of Kiloniella sp. Taxonomy (GTDB): domain Bacteria; phylum Pseudomonadota; class Alphaproteobacteria; order Kiloniellales; family Kiloniellaceae; genus Kiloniella. Next base: position 712,258 of record NZ_CBDBHW010000013.1, read on the forward strand.
GCTTCATCAAATTCGCATGTAAAGTAGTGCGGCGCCCCCTTATACAAGGTGATACCTGTTAAAGGCCCATCATGGACATCCCAGACCATCAAAACTCGTTCGAACATTAGAGCTCCTAGAATATAATTTTTATCGAATCAGTGCGCAGAATCAGTGCCCCGTGGTGATCAAGGATACTAAGCTCTTTATTTAGTAAGTATAGTTTAAGGGGGATTTTCTGCTGTATTGAGAACTTTGAACTGGTGGGTATAAAGTTGTTAAATCAGCGGCACCCATTGATTAAACACATGGGGATGAAATTGGAAAAGTAAATTGAATGGTATAGTGCGTTCAAAGAAACTGCTGCGAGAAGACTGTATCCAACAACTCCGCCAATTTTAAATTCAATACATTCTTTTGATAAAAAGATAACTGCTATTGCGCTGCTCCAAGAACACCAAAATAACGCAGTATAAGTTATCGTAGTTACGTTCCATTGATATGCGTGAGTGGTTGGTCGTCCTGCACTTGTATAATAGCCACTGAGTTGTCCAAACAAAAAGAACCACTCTAATAGATACAGTATGGTGAGTAGAGTCGTGAGAAAATCACCATGTGGCTTTAAGCCGCTAAATTTAATCAGAACCATTTATGGCTACTTTTACAAAACATTTATTGCCCACTAAATTGAAAAGATATTGATATAACAACAGCGAAGATAGTGAGTGTTTTATCAGGCTTGGGAATGATGTCTAATGTGAGTTGCATAAGACAGAGGTTCGATCTTAAGGGCAAATTTATAGGCGACCGCGTCTCGTATTAATAAAGTGCGTAACTTCTGTTTAATATTTCACGCCTTTTAAGATCTTATTTGGGATGATTTTTTTTCAGTACGTAATACGCATGTTTTGAATTAAAGAGTACCCAGAAAGGAATTTATATCTTTTTCCTTATTTTATAAATTATGTGTCGTCGTGACCCTTGGTTCTAGGCGTTATCCACTTTAACTGGAAATCCCATTTATTTAGCGTAAAAATTATCCCTTTGGTTATTAAGCCTTTTTGTTTAATTGAGTGTTGGGTTATAAAAAGATGGTTAATGTGGGGTAGGTTAATCGATATTGATTTTCTTAAAATGAACCTGAGCGTTGCGGGGATGAGTTGTCAGCTTACGATCTTTCATCATTAGATATTATGGTCATCGATGATAATGTGCATATGTTGCGTATTATCAAGACGATCTTCATTTCCATGGGTATCTCACGGGTTCATTATCTCAGTAGCGTTAAAGAAGCAAAAGCCGAGCTATTCCATATTCAGCCTGATATTATCATTACCGACTGGGAAATGAGGCCAATTGACGGGCTAAGTTTTACGCGAGAGCTTCGCCGAGAGGGAGGGTATTTTAGCAGAGTTCCTATTATTCTTCTGACGGGCCACACTGAATATGAAAGAGTTATGGAGGCGATCCAATCTGGTGTGAGCTATGTTCTTGCGAAACCTGTCTCTATTGAAATTCTACACCGTAGGCTTTGCAGAATCGTTGATATCTCTTCAATGTCTGTCAGTGAATTCGATACTGCTGATGAAGAGTACCTTGAAATAGGTTGAGCTCCCCCAGATAAATCCCCTTATTGCTTTATTTATACCCAATAGCTGTAAATAGTTATAAAGGTCATAGTGGTGAATTGGCTGAAATTTTTGATTATTTGTAGGGTCGCATGACTGGAGTTTCCAATTTCTGGCGAGATAGAAGTGTTTTAATTACTGGTGGTGCTGGATTCATCGGCTCTGAAATTGTTCGTTCTCTCGCAAAATTAAAGCCGTCTCGAATAGTGATCTTGGACAAGATGACTTACGCTGCTGATACGAGGCGACTTGAGGGATTAGGTAATTCTGTTCAACTTGAAAAGGTTGCTCTTGAAGATTTGGAAGCGGTTCAAGCTGCCGTCTTCAAGGCAAAGCCTGATTGTATTATTCATTGTGCTGCAGAAAGTCATGTTGATCGATCTATTGATGGGCCGGCTTGTTTTGTTCAAAGTAACGTTGTTGGAACCTTTAATATTTTACAGGCTTCTCTCGACTACTGGGCAGAGCGTGGGAAGGATGATGGCTTTCGTTTTCTTCACATCTCTACGGATGAGGTTTATGGCTCGCTTGGGCAAGAGGGGCTTTTTACCGAGGAGAGCGCTTATAGCCCGAGGTCTCCATATTCGGCAACTAAAGCGGCTTCGGACCACCTTGTCAGAGCCTGGGTTCATACTTACGGATTTCCTGGGATCATTACAAATTGTGGAAACAATTATGGGCCTTGGCAGTTTCCAGAAAAACTAATCCCTTTAATGATCCTAGCCGCGAGAGATCAAAGACCTCTACCTATATATGGTAACGGCGATCAAGTCCGGGAATGGATTCACGTTAGTGACCACGTTCGAGGCCTATTGGCTGTTATTGAAAAAGGAACCGTTGGAGACACTTATCTAATAGGGTCTGGAGAAGAAAAGACCAATAGGGAAGTCGTTGAGACTATTTGTCAGCTTATGGATCGGCGCTTTCCAGATAGCCCTTTCCACGATCTCTTGATCGCGAATGTAGAAGATAGGCCAGGGCATGATCAAAGGTATGCCCTGGATACATCCAAAATAAAAAGGGAAACCGGGTGGTGTTCGCAGATATCTTTTGAGGAGGGCCTTTCTCGGACCCTTGATTGGTACCTTGATATGGAGCCATGGTGGCGAACCTTACAACCCAAATTAAATACAGGTGAACGTTTGGGGAGCCTAAAGAGATAATCAGCAGAAAAAATCTTTAGGCTGTATAGGTAAGTAAGGTCCCGGATGAGTTTTGTCGACGTTTATTAGGCGGGATCTGCCTCTTTCTCAGCCTTGTCTGAGAGCACGCGGCACAACATGCTTAATGCGTCTTGATACTTCTCATTTTTAATCCGGGAAAAGTTTCGCGCGATATCAAGGCACATTCTTTGCCTTTCTGTCATCTCATCCTCAGCTTTATCCAAACCTTCGTAGAAAAAATTAATCTCCACGCCAAGCACTTGAGATATTTCATATAATCTTCCCGCAGACACGCGATTGATGCCTCGTTCATATTTATGAGCTTGTTGGTAGGTTACGCCAATAAGGTCGGCAAGTTGCTGTTGGGTAAGACCCAGCATAGTTCTGCGTTCACGTATTCTTTGGCCGACGTGGCTTTCAATACGGTGTGTCTCTGATGTCAATTTACTCAACTTTACCACCATTGCTTAGCGTTGAACCGAGGAAGGATCGGTTTACAGTGTTTTTTGTGTGAAATACCGGGTTTTTAAGTTTTGTTCAATAGAGATTTAGAAAATTATTTTAATAATTCAATTAATATTTTAAATAATTTAAATTAACGTTTTGTTTACTAATTTTAATTGAAGTTAATTTTTGGTTAACACTAGCCAATATTAACTGGAGTCTTGGTGTCTACTTTCGCCATATGAGTTATTTTTAATCATTAACCTGTATTTAAATAGGTTTATTACTGTGTTGTTTTGTATTGCTTTCTTCATCACTTACATCAATAGGGTTTGTTGAGGGCGAAATAAGCGGCCATTTAAATTTTTGTTCTGTCTTGAGCCAAGTAAAGGATGAATATTGTTGGGAGATTCAGTATTCGTTAATGACTCAACGCCTATTCTTGGAACTGAATTTTTAAGATGAAATGTGACTCATTTTAATGTTGCCCAATCTTCAGGTAGGAGTTTGAAAGACCGTGCTCCGGTCCGCTCGAAATAACATAGATCTTTCTCAGCTAGACCAGATGACAACCGCATTGGAAGCATCTGGGGATGTCATGTACGAATGGGACTTGGCAACCGATAGCTTGATGTGGCTTGGTCGAGTATCCACGCTTTTGGGCTTGGAAAATAATCTCGTACCTTCATCAGGGGAGAACTTTCACAACCGCATTAATCCCGAAGACCTGCCGTCACGGATGCGTAACCTGACGGATCATTTCGCTGGTGAAGCCTATTATGATTGTGAGTATCGAGTCCGTGATGGCTCGGGAAACTTTCAGTGGGTTCATGATCGAGGGGCTGTAGAAGTTTCTTCCAGTGGCTCTCCTACCCGATTAACAGGGGTTTTGCGTCCCGTTACGATTAGAAAGCAGGCAGAGGCTAGATTGGAATACCTCGCCAGCTATGACGAGCTTTCGGGTCATTTCAATAAGTTGCGGCTTCGGGAATCTCTAGACTTCGCACTTGAACAAGCAATTCGTTATGACAACGAAGGTGCGTTTCTTGCTGTTGGTGTTGATCATCTTGGTATGATTAACACTGCATATGGCTTTGAGGCCGGGGACGCTGTTCTGGTCGAAGTTGGTGAACGTCTCGATAAGAGCATTCGTGGAGCAGATATTGTCGGCAGGCTCGGCGGCGACCGATTTGGCGTTATCATGAGCGTGGCGACCGTTGAAGAAGCTGATGCAATTTCAGATCGGATTCTACAAACGGTTAGGGAAACACCTTTCGAGGTAAATGGTGAGCGAATCTATGTAACGGTTTCTGTTGGTTTCGTTTTGTTTCCAGAGCAAACCAAAACGAGTTTCGATGCTTTTGCAAAAGCCGAAAGTGCGTTGCTTGATGCGAAATCAAATGGTCGCGACTGTGTGAAGCCTTATAAGCTGACAAGCGAGCAGTGCGAAAATTACCGTACTTCTATGGTCATTGGCGAAGAAGTGAAACTGGCACTAAAAGAAAGCAGGATTGCCTTAGCGTATCAGCCGATTGTTGACGCGCAGAGCAATGAGCTGGTTCTGGTTGAAGCACTTCTACGGATGTATGATCGGGACGGCGAAATTGTACCGGCAGGTAAGTTTATTCCTGTTGTCGAACAACTTGGGATGATGCGCGTTATTGATCGACGTGTTCTCGAATTGGCACTCGAGGATCTGGTGCGTTATCCGCACATTACGATGGCCTTGAATATATCTGGTTTGACTGCTTCTGATCGAAGTTGGCTCCGGGCACTGACATCAAAAGTAAAATCTCGTCCTGATCTTGCTGAAAGGCTGATTGTGGAAATTACGGAAACAGCGGCACTGCACGATTTAGAAGAGTCTGCACGCTTTGTTTCTGCGGTACGACAATTAGGTTGTAAGGTCGCGATTGATGACTTTGGTGCGGGTTATACAACGTTCCGTCATTTAAAAACCCTGACGGTGGATATAATTAAAATTGATGGCTCCTTCATTGCAGGAATACTTGATAATGAGGAAAACCAGATTTTTGTGCGGAATCTATTGGGCCTTGCTAAGGCGCTTAACCACACAACGATCGCCGAATTTGTCGAGACAGCTGAAGAAGCTGAATTCCTTGCAAATGAAGGTATAGATTTACTCCAAGGCTTCCATTTTGGAAAACCTGAGATTTCACCGGATTGGATCGTTGAGAAAAATCAAGAAGACAATACTGTTTTGTTTCCACAGCCCAAGGTTATTGCCTGTGAGTAGGTGGGACGTGTGAATGAACTGGAAAATAAAAAAGAGGCTTTCATTATTTGGAAAGCCTCTTTTTTTTACTTACTGGATTTTTTACTTAGTGCGTCTAGTTGCTTTTGCAGCTGCTCAACTTGTGTCTTGAGATCGCCTAGCCCCCCGCCTTCGGGTGGCGGTGTTTCGTTTGAAGATTTCTCAGGCTGTTTATCCGGGGCAGCAGGAGTGTCGCCAGCTTGAAAAGGAGATAGCATGCGCATTGCGTTTTCAAACAGAGCGAGGTTCTGTTTGTTCATCTCGTCCAAATTACCAAAGGGAAATATCCCGCCAAATGTTTCCTGTACGGACTGACGCATTTTGTCCTGATTTTCAGAAAATCCATCCATCATGTGTTCCAGGTATTTAGGAACGACCCATTGCATGGAATCGCCGTAAAGGCTGATTAGTTGCCTTAGAAAGGAGATCGGTAAGAGGTTTTGTCCCTTGCCTTCTTCTTCTACAATTATTTGGGTCAGAACAGAACGGGTGATATCATTACCTGATTTTGCATCATAGACGACAAAGTCAACATCGTCCTTTACCATCTGACATAGATGATCAAGTGTGACGTAACTACTTGTCGCAGTATTATAAAGCCGTCTGTTTGCGTATTTTTTTATGACGATTGCTTCGTCATTAGTCCCTGATTTTGAGGTCGCCAAGATCCTCGCCTCCAATGCTTATTATATATTGCCTGCTATTGCTGCCGGCTGAGTGATGTTTGTGCACTGCTTCTTAAATATTGCTGCGCTGCGATGGGGTATGTCAATGTAGAGTAGGTAAAACCTTCGAAAAAAGGGTGTTTTTTATCCAAAAATGCCTTTGCTTGTGCGAATATGGCATTTGGCGGTGCGATATTGGGCGAAATGAAATCGGGAACACACGCGTTGGAAGAAGAAAAGAAACTCGAAATGTTGGCCGAAGAATATCTGGATTTATGGATTTCGCATGTTTCAAAGCAAAACCTGATGCCATGGGATGGAGAGAATATTACGAGTCCTGAACTTCAGGGGCTGTACAGGCAATGGGAAGATTTTTATCATAAGCTAATCGATCCAAGTCAATTTTCCCCAAATCAATTGTCCCCAGATCGAATTTTTGGGGGTTTGGCTCCAACTGCTTCTCAAGAGGGCAAGGTTAAGTATGATGAAGAGGGTCGACCGCAAAATCAGTCCAGTTCCTCTCCCGTTTCACATGATGTCAGCTCTGATGAGCTTGCAGAGCTCAAAGCTCGGCTTGGGGCTCTTGCAAAACAAATTTCCGAACTCGAAGCAAAAAATCGAGATTCCGGAAAAAATGATGCTGGAGATATCAGAAAAACTAAGCGGTGAGGGGCAACTTGATTTTGCTCTGGCTCTTGAGCGATCCATCCAAAAAAAGTTCCGTTTATTCCAAAGTGGCATAGAGCGATACCAGCAATCTTCCTATCATCGCGTGGTGTGCGAAACGCCGGTAGTCTGGTCTCAAGGGACAGCTAGTTTGAGGGATTACTCCATTGAAGGGAATGGGTATCCCGTCTTTGTAATTCCTTCTTTGGTTAATCGTTATTACATTCTTGATTTAGGGGAAGAGAATAGTTTTCTCAGGTGGCTCGGACATGAAGGCTGGCGACCGTTTGTAATGGATTGGGGCGCACCTGGTGAGGCCGAAAAAGATTTCGGTTTGGAAGATTATATCTGTAAATATTTGAAACCTGCATTGAAACTCGTAAAAGAAAAAACGGGGCAGCCACCAATCGTGGTGGGTTATTGCATGGGGGGGACGCTTTCCGTCGCGCTTGCCCGTCTCTGTGAAAAAGATATTCGCTCTCTTGTATTAATGGCCAGCCCTTGGGATTTTCACGAAGGGCAAGATCGTAAGCAAGGAGCCTGGCTATCAAGTTTGTTACCCTTAATTGAGGCGCAAGGTGAGATGCCTCACGAACTCCTGCAAACTCTTTTTGCATCTTTAGATCTAACCTTGTCCCTAAGGAAGTTTACAGCCTTCACGCGCTTAAAAGAGGATAGCGCAGAAGCGAAAAATTTTGTGGCTTTGGAGGACTGGCTTAATGATGGGGTTGCTTTGACTGCGAATGTTGCCAAAGAATGTTTTGCAGGTTGGTATGGGGAAAACTCTCCCGGACAGAATAAGTGGGTTGTTGGGGGAGAAGTCATAAACCCAAAGGATTTAGATCTTCCGGCACTGTCTGTAATTTCAAGCCGAGATCGTATTGTTCCCTCAAAATCTTCCAACTCCTTAGCAAAAAAACTATCAAATGGCGCAATCTTCGAAACGCCTTTGGGGCATATCGGTATGATTGCTAGTCGCGGTGCACAATCAAAAATTTGGATACCAGTATCTGATTGGATGAAACAAATAGTTACATAAAATTGCAACATAATTTCAATTAACAAGGTTGCTTGTGATTTTATATGTCAAAAATTTGTAATATTCCCTTGATTTTTTCTCTCTAAGGTCGTTATGGTTCATTATTGATTTTTGCAGTGCAGCATAATGTTGTGCTGATTGAGTTGGGGCTCTCATGATCGAACTTGAATATCGGTTGCTTCAAGCTTTTGATCTGATCGACCTAATAGATAGGTAATTGAGATACAGCTTTTTGAAAGGTATCTGTAATGTCTGGTGTTGTAATTGTTGGGGCTGCCCGTACCCCCGTTGGCGCTTTTGGTGGCGGTCTTTCGACTGTGCCAGCTGCTGAACTTGGTACGGTAGCTATTCGTGAAGCGCTTACACGTGCAGGGGTCGCACCCGAAGACGTTGATGAAGTCATTCTTGGTCAAATTCTATCCGCTGGTGAAGGGCAAAACCCTGCGAGACAGGCCGCACTTGGCGCTGGGATCCCAAATGATAAAACTGCTTATCTTATAAATCAGATCTGTGGATCTGGCTTAAGAACCGTAGCCCTTGGGTATCAGTCGATAGCCCTTGGCGACGCAGACGTGGTTGTTGCTGGCGGTCAAGAGAACATGAGTTTGGCCCCACATGTGTCACACATGCGTAACGGAACTAAAATGGGTGATGTGAAGTTTGTTGATACCATGATCAAAGACGGTCTTTGGTGTGCAATGAACGATTACCATATGGGAAAAACAGCGGAAAATATTGCTGAACAGTTTGGTATTTCCCGCGAAGATCAAGATGCCTTTGCTGCAGCTTCACAGCAAAAGGCAGCAATTGCTCAAGAATCTGGAAATTTCAAAAACGAGATTGTTCCAGTAACTGTCAAAAGTCGTCGCAGTGAAACAGTTGTCGATGTCGATGAGCACCCCAAGCCCGGCACTACAGCAGAGGGCCTTGGTAAACTTCGCGCAGCATTCGATCGCGAGGGAACAGTTACCGCAGGCAATGCCTCTGGAATCAATGACGGTGCAGCAGCGGTCGTTATGATGTCCGAAGAAAAAGCCAAGGAAAAAGGCGTAAAGCCTTTGGCCAAAATCGTTTCCTGGGCCACTGCGGGTGTGGACCCGGCCATTATGGGGACTGGTCCTATTCCGGCTTCTCGCAAAGCGCTAAAAAAAGCGGGTTGGGAAATTGGTGATCTCGATCTGGTTGAAGCAAACGAAGCTTTTGCCGCGCAGGCAGTCGCGGTAAACCGCGAGCTTGGTTGGGATACGGATATCGTGAACGTAAATGGTGGCGCGATTGCTTTGGGGCATCCAATCGGGGCTTCTGGAGCGCGTGTGTTGGTTACGTTGCTTTATGAAATGGAGCGCCGGGATGCCAAAAAAGGTTTGGCAACTCTTTGCATTGGTGGCGGACAGGGCATCGCCCTGTGTGTCGAGCGCGATTAAGAAGATAGGGAGGCGGTCGATGAAAAAAGATAAAACAATCATCATTGACCGAAGCCTTTATAAACGGGTTGCCTTCGTCCGGGGGGCAGCCCTTTTTTGTGCGTTTGATTCTGTTCATCGTCCCTGACGTACGGAATCAAGTCACATACACGTTTGGGTTAAACCCTGAGAGACAACAAATAATGAAGGGAAACTATAATGTCTCGTGTAGCTCTTGTGACTGGGGGTACCAGAGGAATTGGTGCGGCCATTTCTATTGCCTTGAAAGAGGCCGGGTACAAAGTGGCGGCTAGTTATGCTGGGAATGACGAAGCCGCACAAAAATTTCGTGACGAAAACGAAATTGCCGTTTTCAAATGGGATGTTGCTGATTTTGATGAATGTCAGGCTGGCATTGATCGGGTTGAAAAGGAAATCGGCCCTGTTGATATCTTGGTGAACAATGCTGGTATCACACGCGATACGACATTGCACAAAATGGATCAGGCTAAGTGGCAGGCTGTGATCAATACCAACTTGGATTCTCTATTCAATATGACCCGTGGGGTTATTGACGGCATGAGAGAGCGTAAGTTTGGCCGGATTGTCAGTATTTCCTCTATCAATGGCCAAAAAGGACAGTTTGGTCAGGCAAACTATGCTGCTGCCAAGGCTGGAGTGATCGGTTTCACCAAATCGGTTGCACTGGAAAATGCCCGCAAGGGGATTACGGCCAATGTCGTTGCTCCTGGTTATATTGGCACCGAAATGGTCCGTGCGGTGCCAGAGGAAATTCTTAATACCAAGATCATTTCTCAAATTCCGGTGGGGCGTTTAGGCGAGCCGGAAGAGGTTGCTGATTGTGTTGCCTTCTTGGTCTCAGATAAGTCTGGTTTTGTTACCGGGTCGACGCTTACCGTAAATGGTGGTCAGTATATGGACTAAGTAACGCTAGTTTATATCAAGTTTATAAATACCCGCTGTGTCAGCCCTCTACTGATGCAGCGGGTATTTTTATGGAGAGAGCCATGTTTATGCCATAAACCAGGGATAGACACATCGCAATCTGGTTTATCCCCTTTTTGAGGAGTTTCAAAAGCGATGATTTCCTTCCCCGACTTAGTTATTTTTGACTGTGATGGTGTTTTGGTCGACAGCGAAGTTTTAGCGTCGCGGGTGGTGTCGGAAACCCTAGGTAAATATGGTGTTAATCTTAGTGCGCGGGAAGTGGCTGATAAGTTTGCGGGTTATACGGATGAAGCCATAAGAAATCATTTTTGTTCTAACTCTGAACATAAGTTGCCGGACAATTTTGCTCAGATTGTAGAAGAAACAACCATTTCATATATTCCCGAGCAGTTGAAGACTCTGCCCTATATTAAAGAGACACTCGCTAACATTCGGTATGACTTTTGTGTTGCTTCGAATAGTCGGACAAATCGACTTAACAGTGCAATTGATGCCACAGGTTTGAGCGAATTTTTTCCAAGTGAGAGGCGATTTAGTTCTTCATTGGTTCAGCACCCAAAGCCCGCTCCGGACCTTCATCTTCTCGCTTGCTCTCAAATGGGAGTTTCTCCCGATCAAGCTTTGGTAATTGAAGATACTTTTACAGGGGTGTCTGCGGCAGTTGCTGCGGGGATATCTGTGTTCGGCTTTGTTGGGGCGGAACATATAACAGATACGAAAGCACAATCGTCAAAATTGATAGACGCTGGCGCTATCGCCGTATTTGACGATATGCGCCAGCTTAATATCATGCTGCGTGATTATTCAGCAGCTTGAATCACCTGGGGCCCACCCTGGAGCGGCGAGTTCAAAACCCTCAAACTCAAATGCCGGTGCAACGGTACAACCAACGAGTGCCCACCCGTTTTCAGCGATAGCGGCTTGCCAGTATCCCTTAGGAATCACAAATTGTGGTGTTTGCCCGGCAAGTACATCTGGTCCCAAAGTAACGACCTGTTCTTGCTCTCCGCTGTGGCTTTTAAGAACCAAAGGGCTACCTGCGTACCAATGCCACATCTCTACCGCATCAATACGGTGCCAGTGAGAGCTCTGTCCCTCTTCCAACAGGAAGAAAATAGCGGTTTGGTCCCCCCGACCACCGTCATCTGAATTGTGGCGGTAGGTTTCTTTGTACCACCCACCTTCCGGGTGGGGTTGAAGCTGCAGTTTTTGGATGATTTCTTTGGCTGTTTGGTTCATTAAATTTAGCTTTTTCTGAAAGTTACGAGCTTATTCTTCAAGCGCCTTCTGGCGGAGATGTTTTAATGAAAGAAGCGCGCTGAGAGATTTCTTCAAACCATTTTGCCAAAGCAGGGCAATCTTTGCGCCAGTTCTCATCAGCATAACGGAAATCTAAATAACCCAACGCACATGCCAGGGTGATTTCCCCGATTCCAAAGGTTTTCGCAAATTTACCAGCAGTTAGAGCAGCTTCAAAGACCTGTAGTGTCTTATCTATTTTCAGACTTTGACGGGTGTGCCATTCCTCCCACTGCATATCAGCAGGACGCTGACGGATCTCGACTGTACGCTGAATGCTAGCATCCATAATGCCATCTGCGAGGGCATGAAAATTGCTGGCCTGCCAGCGACCTTCGCCAGAACGGGGTACTAATGGAGTTTCTTCTGAAAGACTGTCCAGGTACTCACAGATTATTGGAGAATCGCAAAGAATGGTACCTTCTCGGGTAGAGAGAACAGGAACTTTGCCGAGAGGATTTTGATTCCAAATATCTGATTCAGTTGTGAAAGTTGCCATTGGGGTGATTTTGATTTCACTTTCCAGGCCTTTTTCCATTGCGACCATAAGGACTTTACGGGCGTAAGGTGATGTTGCTGAAAAGCAGAGTTGCATAGTCATTTTTAAATGAGCTCCGGAAGAAATAAAAAGTGATTAATGTGGCCGTAAAATCTGGGGTTAAAAGTTATCTTTGCGTAAGCGAATTTCCCTGAAAACCTCTGCGTCTGTGGCTGAAGTCATTTCGAGTTGCTTTCTTATGCCCAGATCGTCTGGGCGGAGAAAGGGATTGGTCTTGAATTCCTCGCCCAAAGTGCTTGGCACCGTCGGTTTCCCTTGGCTGCGGAGTTTCTTAATCTTAGTAACACGCTGGGTTAAATTGTTATTTTTCGGATCAATTGTTAAGGCAAATTCAGCATTTGAAAGTGTGTATTCATGGGCACAATAAACCACGGTTTGTGCTGGTAACAAAAGGTATTGTTGTAACGACTGCCACATCATTTCTGGCGTGCCCTCGAAAAGCCTCCCGCATCCTAGCGCAAAAAGACTATCGCCGGGAAACAGGACATTTGATTCTTCAAACCAGTAAGCGATATGACCAAGAGTATGGCCGGGAACAAAAAATACTTTGGCTGTTTGTGACCCGAAAGTAAGAGTATCTCCACCATCCACCGTTTTGTCCAGGTGGTCGATTCTATGCGTATCTTTAGCTGGACCTGTTACTGTTGCCCCGGTTTGGGCTTTGATTTCAGCGACGCCATCTACGTGGTCGTAATGGTGATGGGTTAAAATAATATCTGTGATCTGCCAATTCAAACGTTTGGCCTCGTCCAAAATGGGAGTGGCAACTCCTGGGTCAATGACGGCAACAGCCCCAGTCTTTTCATCACGCAACAGATAACAATAGTTGTCACTAAGTATTGGGATTTGTTTGACGTCGATCATGATCTTGTTCGTTCCATTCAACAGGCATTATGTCAGTGTTTTGATTATTGCCTTGGGCTTTTCATTTGTTTACGCGATATTAGCGTCCTATGTTTTAAAGATCGACTGCCGTTTTTATTTTTCAAGTGAATTGATAAAAAATGGTCCCAAATAGAGACAGAGAGCCGTATGTGGACTGACGTTGTTAATCTTCAGGGATTCTACAGCACCCGTTTAGGTGAAACTGCTGCACAGGTAATCCGTGGCAATATTCGAGATCACTGGAGCGATGTGCGTGGGAAATCGATCCTTGGGTTGGGATACACGACGCCTTATTTATCCCAGTTCGAAGATGAAGCCGAACGTGTTTTGGCATTTATGCCTGCTTCACAGGGAGTTTGCCATTGGCCGAAAGGTGGGCCGGGTAAGGTCTCCCTGGTCGATGAAACGATGCTTCCCCTACCGGATTACTCTATTGATCGCGTATTATTGGTGCACGGGCTGGAAAGTAGTGAATATCTTAGAGATATGATGCGTGAAATCTGGAGGGTTTTAACAAGTGATGGCAGGCTGCTGATTGTCACGCCGAACCGACGCGGTATCTGGGCGCGGGTGGATAAAACACCTTTCGGCTGGGGGCACCCCTTTAGTCGCTCTCAGATCTCACAGTTATTAAACGATACCTTGTTTGTCCCGATAAGCACCAATCGGTCTCTTTATGTTCCGCCCAGCCAACGGCTAACTATTCTGCAAGCGGCCTCGGCGTGGGAGCGTATGGGGAAACGATTTTTCCCAACCTTTGCCGGTGTTCTGACGGTTGAAGCTGGAAAGCAATTATACGTTCCCGGCACGCCTAAAAAAGTGCAGGGACTAAGACGACCAAGCTTGGCCAATGTACCGCAAGCATTTCAAAAACACTCTCGATTAGGCGATGCTGAGGGGGAATAACGAGACTTAAATTGGAGGGTTTCTACCTCTGAGAGTGGGGCATCAGTAGCTCATTTAATGAACTACTGATGATGAATATTACTTCCGATCAAGCAAGAAAATCGCTTGTTGCCCGGTTAAGTTAGGAAATATGAGATTTTTCTGTTGGCCCTTTTGATCAAGAAAAAGGGTTTGGGCAATCTTAATGTTCATATCCTGACACAGGGCAAAAAAATCATTGATGGTACAAAAATGAATGTTCGGTGTTTCGTACCACTGAAAAGCCAATGATTTTGTCACGGGCATTCTTCCAGCTAAAGACAAGCTCGCACGTACACGCCAGTGCCCGAAGTTTGGAAAAGAGACAATCGCACGTCGACCAATCCGAAGGAGTTCTTCTAGAACATGTTTGGGATCATGGGTGGCCTGAATAGTCTGGCTGAGAATAGCATAGTCCACTGCGTCGTCCGGGTAGTATTGCAAATCGGTGTCCGCGTTACCTTGAATAACGGACAAGCCTCTTCCAACGCACTGGTTTACGCCTTTTTGGGAAAGCTCTATTCCACGGCCAGATACGGCTTTGTTGTGGGTGAGGTAATCGAGTAAGGCACCATCCCCGCATCCGATGTCGAGTACACGACAATCTGATTCGATAATATCAGCGATTAGCTTTAGGTCGGTCCGCAGGGTAATATCTCTATGTTTCATAATCTTAGTTTTCACCCTGGTTTGTGGCCTGATCCCCGACTTGTTTCCTGGCCTGGCCGTTAAACCAGCGTTCAGCACAGCCCTTGATGAAACCATCGACTGTTTCATGAAATCCTGGCTCTTCCAGTAAGAAGGCATCGTGGCCTGCATCGCTCTGCACTTCGACAAAAGAGACGTCGGCGGCTACGGCATTGAGGGCGTGAACAATCTCGCGGTTGGCTGATGTTGGGAAAAGCCAGTCGCTTGAAAATGAGATCACACAGAACCGGACGGGAGAATCTTTGAAAGCGTTTGCCAGCATACCGTTATGTTCTTCGGCAAGATCAAAATAATCCATGGCACGGGTTATGTAGAGATATGAGTTGGCGTCAAATCTCTCCACGAAGGTGAAACCCTGGTGTCGTAAATAACTTTCGACCTGGAAATCAGCGTCAAACCCATAAGTTAAATTTTTACGGTCCTGAAGGCGTCGTCCAAACTTTCTGTGCAATGCGGGCTCGGAAAGATAGGTGACATGTGCGGTCATCCTTGCAACAGAAAGCCCAGCTCTGGGAACTTTATTTTCCTCCAGGTATGCGCCATGGCACCAATTGGGATCGGCCATGATGGCTTGCCTTCCCACTTCGTGAAAAGCGATGTTCTGCGCTGTATGACGTGGAGCTGTTGCAATGGGGATCGCGGCAAAGACCATCTCAGGATAGCTGACCGCCCATTGCAGAACCTGCATGCCGCCCATAGAGCCACCAATAACACAAAACAGTTTCTTTATGCCAAGGCTCTCGACGAGGCGTTTTTGAGCCCGGACCATATCTCCAATGGTAATAACTGGAAAGTTCAGGCCATAGGGTTTACCCGTTTTGGGATCCTCAGAAACCGGGCCAGTTGAACCCATGCATCCGCCGATGACGCTACTGCAAATAATAAAATATTTATCCGTATCGACCGGTTTTCCTGGCCCCACCATCATTGACCACCATCCCGGTTTCTGGGTGATGGGATGGGTTTCAGATACAAACTGGTCACCTGTGAGGGCGTGACAAATCACGATGGCATTGCTCTTGTCATCGTTCAAAGTACCATAGGTTTGGTAGGAAACTTCTATGGGGCCGAATTCAATACCGCTATCCAAGGGCATGGGCTCGTCAAAAACGGCACGCTTACCTGGGATAGTTACTGATTTATCTTGAATTTGAATTTCAAGAGTATTGTCATCGGTCATGGTACTTGAGTAGCCTCAATCATAAATTTCTGAATTTGCATTAATCTTGACTGCAAAAGACAGGCGTTCCCGTTCAATTCGTTGTCAGAACAGATTTAGAGCCCATTGTTATTCCCTTTTTCATAAAAGGGTTATGAACAAGTCTCTGTTTTGACATTGAAGATTGTTTTTATCCCTGAGGCAGCTTTCAATCAAGAAAGAACGAAATGGGAAGTTATAATGGAATCTTTCCTTTTACTTTTCAATCTGGCTATGTCTATCTCTTCACTGGATTTGAGGAACACAGGCTAGGCACCATGTCTGATATGGACAAACTTTCCGATCTTCGAAAACAGATCGATGAGATTGATATACAGCTTCACGACTTGTTGATGAAACGAGCCGAGGTCGTACAGGCTATTGGTACCCAAAAAGGTGATGCTGCTGGAAAATTGAGTGCTGGACGCGAAGCGCAAGTTTTACGGCACATGGTCGAACGCCACAAAGGAGCTTTACCGAAGTCCGCCATTGTCAGATTCTGGCGCGAAATTTTTGCCAGTGCAGCTCAGTTAGAGGGGGAAATATCTGTAACTGTTCATGCCCCAGAAAATGACAACCGATTCTATGACTTGTCGCGTGAACACTTTGGCATGGAGACTCCCATATCTAGTCGTCAAACGGTAATGAGTGTTCTCCGGGAAATAACAGATGGCCAGGCAAGTGTCGGTGTCTTACCTATACCACAAGGCGAGGCAAACCCTTGGTGGTTATCCCTTGCACAGGGTGAAGGCGCGACTAAGACACGCATAATTGCACGGCTCCCGTTCTTTAATGCCGCGGGTTCAGACGGCACCGAAGCTGTTATTGTTGCATCAAGCGCCCAAGAAGAAACCGGGCATGATCGCAGTTATGTTGTGGTTGAATCCTCTGAGCCGCTCTCCCGCTCAACCCTCATTGATCTTCTTGAGAAATCAAGTTTAAAACCGATAAATATTCATATCCACACACCAGATCCTTCAGTTTGTTTACAGCTGATAGAGGTGGATGATTATGTAGCACCAGGCGATGAGCGCTTGGTTCAACTAGCCGATTTGTCTGACCAGCGTATAACGCATGCTTGGACAATTGGTGGTTATGCCATTCCTTTGACGGACGCATAACAAGTCGACAAATAGGTCGATGTAATTTCAGTAAATAAGAGAGTTTTTAAAATGGCTTTAAAACCGCAACCCGGAATTATGGATGTTTCACCTTACATTGGTGGAGAATCTAAAGTTGAAGGTGTCGATCGGATTTGCCGCTTGGCTTCGAATGAAAACCCCCTTGGTGCTTCAGACGCAGCTAAAAAAGCTTATCACGTAATCGTCGACGATCTTCATCGATATCCGGACGGCGGCTCTTATTTACTACGTCAGGGAATTGCAGAAGCAGAAGGCCTTGATGCAGATAAAATCGTGTGCGGTGCCGGGTCAGATGAATTACTTGGACTTCTGATTCGAGCCTACGTTGGTATCGGCGATGAGATCGTCTACAACGAGCACGGATTTCTGATGTATCCGATTGGTGCAAAAACAGCTGGTGCTATACCGGTGAAAGCACCTGAGAAAGACCTACGTATCGACGTGGATGCTATGCTTGCTGCAGTAACGGATAAAACAAAAATCGTATTTTTGGCTAATCCAAACAACCCAACGGGCAGCTATGTCTCCGAACAGGAATTACGTAAGCTTCGGGCTGAATTAAACCAGGACGTCCTTTTGGTGATCGACGCAGCTTATTGCGAATATGTCGATAGCCCGGATTACATCAGTGGCGCGGCTTTGGTCGAAGAATACGACAACGTAGCCATGACAAGAACCTTCTCGAAGATTCACGGCTTGGCCGCGTTACGTTTGGGATGGGCCTATTGTTCCGCAGAAGTTGCCGATGTCTTGAACCGTGTCCGTGGTCCTTTCAATGTGAGCCTTGCAGCACAGGCTGCGGGTGTCGCGGCAATCAAAGATAAAGCCCATATTGAAAAATCAAGAGATCTGAATACGCGTTTGTTAAGCTGGTTCCGTGAGGAAATGACAAAGCTCGGTTTGCAAACGCATGATTCAGTTGGGAACTTTGTCTTAGTTAACTTCGCCTCTGATACAAAAGCGAACTCTGCGCTTGAGTTCCTGAAAAACAAAGGTGTTCTTGTCCGCGGAATGCCAGCCTATGGCTTGCCAGCACATCTGCGCATAAGTATTGGAACCGAAGACGAGATGAGGGTGGTGGTCGATAGTATCACCATGTTTACAAATGAGTGATGGCACAGAACCACTATTTCAAAAGATTGCCCTGATCGGTATAGGATTGATTGGATCTTCACTTGCCAGAGCAACAAGGCAACGTGGCTTGTCCCATGAGATTGTTGCTTGTGCGCGGAGCAAGTCTACCCGTGACAAGGTCATGGAACTAGGCATCGCAGATGCCGTTTATGAAACGCCGGCTGAGGCGGTACAGGATGCTGATTTAGTTATTCTTTGCACGCCTGTAAGTACTTACGATGATCTTGCTTTAGCCATGGCTCCGGCTTTAAAGCCGGGGACGATTATCAGTGATGTTGGTTCGGTTAAAGAATCTGTCATCAGAGATGTTGGGCAACACTTACCGGATGGGGTTCACTTTGTTCCAGGGCACCCTATTGCGGGTACGGAACATTCCGGTCCTGAAGCGGGGTTTGCTGAACTTTTTGACGGGCGCTGGTGTATTCTCACTCCACCTGCAGGGACGAATGCTGATGCACTTGAGAAGATAAAGGCTTATTGGGCTGCATTAGGGAGCATGGTTGAAATCATGACCCCTCACCATCACGATAAAGTCTTGGCCATTACTTCTCACCTTCCACACCTGATTGCCTATACCATTGTGGGGACGGCAACCGATTTGGAAGAGAGCCAGCAGGCAGATGTTGTGAAATTCTCAGCCGGTGGTTTCAGGGATTTTACCCGTATTGCCGCTTCAGATCCTATCATGTGGCGCGATGTTTTTTTGAACAACCGTGAAGCTGTATTGGAAATGTTACAGCGATTTTCTGAGGATCTATCTGTACTTCAACGTGCCGTTCGTTGGGGCGAAGGAGATGTCCTGGAAGAGCGGTTCAGGAAAACAAGGGATATTCGGCGGGGCATTGTTGACGCGCATCAGGCGGGTACTTTTGATGCCAGAGAACCGGATAGTGAAGACAGCTGACTCTTTTTGTGAAGTAATAAATATGAAAAAGGCTCTTCCAATTGGGAGAGCCTTTTTTTAGGACGTAATAATTTGAAAAGTTAATTAACCACTGAAGGTAACTTGAGAAGACTAATTGGCCCAACAGAGAGCCATCCATCTTTCATAATAAGGGGGGCCTCAATTTCATGCCGGCCTCGACTGTTGGTTTTACCCAAGGCGGCAAGGGACAGCTTTATCCCAAAACTCTGGCCTTTGTTTATTAAGCCATTTTTTTCGAGTTGTTTGACGACTTCATCTGCACCTTCAATCCTACTTTCGAGTTTTCCAGCCGGACGCAGTCGGTTGTCCAGGGCAAGTTTCCCTCGTGCATCAATGAGCATAGGTCCCCACCTGAGGCTGGCGTCATGAAGGGCTAAAAATCCCCCTGTATCACGCCAAATGTGCAGTGCCTTACGGATTTTATCCTTGGGAATTTTCCCATATAGGGTTCCGTCTATATTCAGTTGTGAAATTGGCCCCCCAAGAGGTGTTTTCCTGAGCTCAGGATGATTAATATCCTGCGCTTTAACCAGGATGTTAAACTCCTGTAGTGGATTTTCAGCAGTAGATGGCCGTAGCGGGCCCAAGGTGGTGTCTAGCGTTGCAATTGATAGCGGGTGGTGTTTTTCTCGGGTAATGATCAAACCATCTGCCTGTAATCGTGCATTGAGAAGTTCGCCCTCGAGAGAAATTTGTGCGGTCGATTTTGCAAAAGTACTGACAACATTTATCGAAGGTTGACTATGAGGAAGGCCATCAATCAAGTGATCCTGTGAGAGATCAATTTGCATGCTAAGAGGAGACCACGGTGTGGCCTCTGCGATGAGATTCTGTGTTTGCCACCACCATCCATCAGGAGAAATTACTTTGGGCGTATCCAGTGTTGCTCGTACAATAAAAGGAAACCCACCAAGAGAGAGTTGGCCGTGTGTAATCTCGAAGCCGCGAGAACGTTGTTTTTCGACCCACTTGGTTAGGCCTGTTTCCATTTGATGGGCCGCCCAAAACCAATAGGCAACAGAGAAGGCTATCAAGATACCCAAAGAGCTAATGCCTAAGATCAGAAGCTTCTGTCCAAGAGAGCGAGATGCTGGCTCGGTTGAGGCGTTTTCTTCTGGCATTGTTCTTCATCCTGGATATTTTGTTGTATTTACGACGATCGCTTTATGTCGCTGAATACAATCGATAAACTCATGAGTTCATACGCATAGCCGATTCGGAGTAACAGAGCAATGTCGACCCCAGAGTTGAGGGCCTTTTATGATTCAAGATTACCCCTGGAAGAAGGGAAGGATTTTTGGGTCTTTGGTTATGGCTCGCTGATGTGGAATCCTGGGTTTCCACACGTGGAAGTTCAACCCGCCAAGCTGCAAGGGTTTCATCGACATTTTTGTATTTATTCTTTTTTCTACCGCGGCACACCGGAATGTCCTGGGCTGGTTCTCGGCCTTGATGTCGGAGGCTCATGCGTCGGAATGGCCTATCGGGTTCCAGCAGCCGAACGCGATGTGGTGATGGACTACCTCTTTGAGCGGGAAATGATATCAGGTGTATATCATCCTGGCTGGTATGACATCACTCTCGAAACAGGTGAAACTGTTCGATCAGCTACATTTGTAGCAGATACAAACCATGAGCAATATGCAGGTCGCCTGGGGAGCGAAGAACTTATTTCTCATCTATTACAGGGTGTGGGGAGCAGTGGCCGGTGCATTGAGTATCTTGAAAATACCGTCACTCATCTAAAAGCATTGGGTATTGAGGATCAGGGGCTCGAAAATTTATTAAGAGAAGCTCATGAAGCTCAAAAAATCATTCCCTAGTGCCCCAAACTAAACCTAATTTAGATGTTGTGTGACGTATTCAATTACGGCGTCAAAGTCGGTTAGTAACCAGAACAATCCAACTACGATAACTCCGCCTAATGGTAAAGTATACCATGGGTGGGAGAGTGGGACATTCTCCCCGCAGGCGTAGCAGATATCATCATCAATACCGATTTCAGTCGAACACTTTGGGCATTTTCTTGGTTTGGCCATTGTTACTTACTTTCAGCCTGCTGGGCTTCTTCCATTAGCTTATTACTAGCGTCTTCTATCGTATCTTGTACGGTTTTCATAAAAACCCTTGGTTTTAGGCCTGATGGAATAACAGGTAAATATTCGAGAACAATCGTCCCAGGCTTCTTAACAAAAGCATCCTTACCCCAGAACATTCCTGAATTTAATGCCGCAGGACAAACTGGTGCTCCAAGCCCACCGTACAAAGCTGCTATTCCTGTTTGATATTCGGGAACCTGTCCTGGAGTTGAGCGTGTTCCTTCTGGGAAGATAACAATAGGCCGTCCGTTTTCCAGAGCTTCTTTGGATTCTGAAATCATTTGCCGTAATGCTTTTGTCCCAGCATTTCTGTCAATTGCGACCACACCACTTTTCCATAGGTACCAGCCAAAAAAAGGAATTCTTAGAAGTTGTTTTTTGAGAATTATGCAGGGATTATCCAAAAAGGCCATCAATGCAATGGTTTCCCATGCAGATTGATGTTTACTGACAAGTAGGAACTTTCCGTCTTTTGGAAGATTTTCCAGACCTCGAATTTCGTATGTTGTTCCACAGATAACTTTCAAAAGCCAGAATATGACTACGGCCCAATAGTGGCCTGCGATCAGCATAAAGCGTTGTGGAAAAACCATCAGAAGCAAGCAGGGAGTAAAGAAGATCGCACACCAAATCAGAAAGAAGATGTTGAAAATCAGGGATCTTAGAAAAATCATTGGGTGTTATCCGATCAGCATTGCTTGCATTACTTCGGCCCAGTTCCTGACCTGAGCCAACAGGTATTTAACATATTCAGAAAGAAGAAGCGTCGTGCTTCCAGGCCAAAGCCACCAATCCTTTTGTTTTACATGCTCTGGAAAAACAGGATGAGGATAAATTGTGATGTTTGGCATTGCATGACGATATTCCAAAAGGCTTCTTGGCATATGATAGGATGCGGTGACAAGTCGTAAAGAGGAATAGCCCTGTTCTTGAACCCAGGTTTTACTTTCCAGGGCATTACCCCGGGTGTCGTCAGCTTGGTATCCAAGTTTTACACAGCACTCTAAGTTTTGAGGAGCACGTTGTGATAACCGTAAGAGCTCTTGAACTTCGACGCCCTGGTAAACACCTGAAATAAAAAGTTTTTTACCTTGTCCTTGAGTTAATAAATCCAGCCCGGTGTTAATTCGATCACTTCCCCCTGTTAAGACAACGATTGCGTCTGCAACCTGTGCGTCTTCGCTTACATCATCCGGTAAATTTGCGGCAAACCAAAAGAACCCGATTACCCAGAGCAATAGAACGGCCACTGCTAGAAATGAACCCAATTTAAGGGTTAGAAAAGTCCTTCGATTAGTACGGTGAAACAAGGATGTCATCTTCCTCAACTTTTACGGCATTAGGGCTAGGCTGCGTAGAACGGTCAACCGAGCTGTCATCATCGCGATTAGCGAAGCGCCTATAGGCATAAGCAATAATAAGCCCCACTCTACAACAGAGAACGTAAGGCTTGGTAAGATTGAGCTATTCGCTTGTCCAAGAAGTGAACTAAAAGAGGCGATAGTAAGGCCGGCAAGTAAGAGGCCGGAAAAGCCTCCCGCAGTACTTAACTTTAAAGCATGAAATTGAAACCGTGTCGCAATATATGAATCTGCGGCGCCCATATGATGGAAGAGTTCGACAACCTGTCGGTGGATAGCCAGCCCCATCCGGGTAACGAGAATAACCATTAGCCCCGCGGCACCGCCGACGAGCATTACGACCAATAGGGAAACTATTTGTATTACTTTTGCTAAGCCAAGCAGGTTACCAAGCCAGCGTTGGTGATCATCAATACTTGCCTCTGGGAACTGTTGGGCAATGAGCGTGTTTATCGCATCTATGGTTTTTATATCAGACTGTTCCAATTCCACAGATACAAGAAATGGGATTGGTAAATCTTGTAGTAACACATCCTTACCGAGCCATGGTTCCATCAGCTTGTTGAGTTCAGCATCATTGAGAATTTCAACTTTCGCAACATTCTCAATTTTACTAAGTTCAATCTTTATTATTTTGAGATCTTTTTCTGTAGCTTGACGGCTGGCGAGTGTTTGCCCTGGGGGAACTTGTATCGTCAGACTGTTGGATAACCCCTGATCCCAACGATTGGCGAGTTTATTCATTGTAATCGCAACAACGAGGGACATTGTCGCAAGATAAACCATGACGGCAATCAACCAGGGTAGAAAACGACTGGATGCATCCCGATCCAAAGGGACATCATTACGAGCGCCAAACATCTAGCTGGCTCCTGAATGATGTTGAACAGGGGGGGACTGGACGTCTTTTATTAACCGGACTTCCCCGTTAACGATTTTGAATACTGGATGATTGAACCTGTTCACGAGAGCCTCATTGTGGGAGGCAACAACAATGGTTGTTCCACGCTTGTTTAGTTCTTCGAACAAAAACAATAGTCTCTCGGCAATTTTGTCATCCAAATTTCCGGTAGGCTCATCTGCAAGCAACAAGCTTGGACGCGCGATGACAGCCCGGGCAATTGCTACGCGTTGCTGCTGTCCGCCCGATAACGTCGGCGGTTTTGCATCCAGGTAGTCAGCAAGACCTACCCAGGCTAACAATTCACTTACATTGCGTCGTACTTTTTCAATTGGGCTGCCAGTGATTGTGAGCGGCAGTGCAACATTTTCAAGAGCAGTTAAGTGATCAAGTAGTCGAAAATCCTGAAAGATTATGCCAATGCGCCTGCGCAACATGGTGAGTTCAGTACGATCTTGTTGCGACACATCTCGGCCAAATATACTTAATCGCCCGGATGAGGGGCGATGGGCCAAATACATCAGGCGTAATAAGGATGACTTTCCAGCTCCACTGGGACCTACCATAAAATGGAAAGAGCCGGGTGCGAGTGTGAGATTAACCTGATGGAGCACATCTGGGCCTGTACCATAGCGCAAATGTACATCCTGAAAACGAACCAAAGGCTTGAAATCCGTAACAGTGAGCGGGGTGGGAACCATGACATATTTTAACTGTAAACGTAAAGACTTGTGCTCTTAATTATCTAGTCAATTTAGTTCATCTAAAGAGGATCGGGATGCCCCCGTGTTTTATAAGGGACTTTTATACAGGTCTTTTGTTCGGGCCTTGCGTTCAGATTTTCTGCGCCGTATAAAATAGTCATTGAGTTAAGTTTCTTCGCTGGTGATTAGCTGAATGATAGTTTCTTGTCCTGAATGTGATGGTAAGTTCCGCGTTGCCAACGATGCGTTGGGTGATTCCGGACGTAAGGTTCGTTGTAAGAGCTGTCGCCATATCTGGTTTCAAACTCCTGAAGCCGAAATTGAACTCGCTCCTGCTATTGTTGAACCAAGCGAAGAGCCCCAGGATATTCCTGAGAGTATTTCGCCGGCGGCTTTTGATGAGCAAGGGCCCCTTGATGATGACTTTGTCGAGCCGGGAAAGGTGCGCTCTCGGAGGCCCAGAGGATTTGCTCCAGAAAAAGTGAAGAAAAAAGGGAAAGGCCTCCTTGTAGGTTGGGTGTTGTTCTTTGTTCTTGCTGGGGGACTTGGTTATGGTTTCTGGAATGAGCGTGTGCTGATTGTACGTACATTACCTCAGGCCATGAACTTATATGATCTCCTGGGTCTGGATGTATTTCTTACTGGCGAAGGTTTGGAAATAGAAAACCAAAAAACGGAACGCGCAACCAAAGACGGAAAGAAATTAATCGTTCTTTCTGGAGACATCGCCAATATCACAGAAGATAAGATCGTTGTACCAAAAATTATTGGCTCTTTGAGGGCCAGTAATGGAGAAGCCCTCTCTCGCAAGACGATTACACCTTCTGTAGAGTATTTGGAGCCGAGCGAAAAATCTCATTTTTTGATCGAGTTAATTGCATCCCCCGATGCCATACTCGCAGATGTTCAATTTATATCTGATGAAGAAGCCCTTCAAACTCCGGACTTTGAACCCACAGAAAAATAACTTCTGCTATCAAGAGTTTTTATCAGGCATGGTAACATGCACGCGATCATGATATTCTGCATCTTAACGTAGTGTTAACCATGTGTATGACTCTAGTTAGGGTGGGCTTTTATGGCAAAAATCTTGATTGCTGAAGATGACAATGCTGTTCGGAGTTTTGTGGCGCGTGCCCTTACCCATAGAAAGCATGAGGTCAAGGCAGTCGGGGATGGCATGCAGGCCTTGGAGGCTTTGGGAGAAGATAAATACGATCTTCTTATCACAGATATTGTTATGCCTGGTCTTGATGGCATAGGGCTTTCGCTGAAGGTTGCTAAGGATGCCCCAGATATGCCCGTACTTTTAATGACGGGATATTCTGCTGAAAAACAACGAGCTCACAACCTGGAAGAACTCATTTTTAAAGTGGTAACAAAGCCCTTTAGTCTTCAAGAAATTTGCTCTGCTGCGGAAGAAGCTCTCGCTGTTAATTCAGGTTAATTTATTAAAATTATGAGTGAAAACTATACCCGACAACACCCCGTTTAACCGGGTAAACGTCGATAGCTTCCGTGGGGGGAGCGTTCTTTTAAAACCGATCTAGTAATCGCTGAATATATGTTCTTTCGTCTTTAGGGCGAGTTCTGTCATTTCTACGATCACGCAATTCGCGAAGAATTTTTCGACTTTCAAGAAAATCAGCTTCATCGGGAAGAGGAACGCCTTGTTTGGCTAGGCTTCTACCATTATCGCCGATGTTTCTACCAAAAGGATCTCTTCCTGAACCGTCTTTTCCTTTGACCCAACCACTCCCACTTTCGGGGCCTTGATTTAGCATTTTTAGATATTTTTCAGCAGCCTGCTCGGTCCCGTTTTGTAGCTTTCTTAAGCTTCTTGTTTGGGCCTGGACGACTTGTTCACTCTCTTTCCCATCCCCGTCCTGTCCTTGTAACGCATCGCGGGCGATGCCCATAGACTGCTCCGCATGTTCGAAGTCTTCAGGGGTATTCCCGAGTAGCTCTTGGATATTTTCCATTAATTGTTCAAGTTCTTGACGTAATCTTTCTTGACTACGTGCATCCTGGCTTTGTTGTTGCTGGCTTCCTTGCCCCTGGTCACCAGGCCGGCTGTCTCCAGGAATGGTACGTGAGGAGGGCCTATTTCCCTGATCCTCTCGTTGCTTTCCACCGTTTTGTTGATCTTGTTGCCTTTGGTAGCTGTTCTCTAGTAGCTCTTCTTGTCGTTTAATTAGGTCCTGTAGTTTTTCAAAAGTTTCTCTACCTTGATCCCCTGCGTTATCCTGAGATGGAGACCCTTTTTGAAAGGCAAGGTTTTCAAGCATGTTTTGCAGTTCTGAAAGAAGTTGTAGAGCCTCGTCCATGGACCCGTTTTCAGCCAGCATACGTGCCTGATCGATCATTTTTTGCAGGTCTTTGCTATCAAGTGATTGCGACCCGTCAGGGGGCGTTTGAGCTTGTTCTGGATCGTCTAGAAATTTCTCAAGCATCGTTGAGAGTAGAGAATCAACGGCTTGTTGGAGCTTGTCCATTAATTGGGATATTTCGTCTGGATCTGCTTGCGAAGAGAGTGCTTCTCGCAACTGTTGTTGGATATCTCTAAGTTCTCTTTGTACTGAAGTTAATCGGCCATCCTCAAGATGTAGAGCCGTTCGCCAAAGAATGTTCTGGCTCTGTTGAACCGCTTCTTTACTGCTATCAAATATAAGGTGTTTTCCAGCGATGGTCATAGTGAGAGAAACAAGACTATCATAGTCGTAATAATGCGGCCGCTTTACGAGACCAGCCAAGACAGCAATCACATTACCCTTATTGTTAGGTTCATTCAGGTCTTTACGGAGCTTTACAAGATGCTTTGCAAGTGGATGCGAGAAATATCTTTCAGGGATTGTAATTTGTATGGGCTCAATTTGCCCTTTTTGTTCCAAAGCATCGAGGACTGATAGTTGGAACCAGACCTGTTCTCCTGCCAGTAGGTGGTCAGTTAGATCTAAATAGTATTCGCTTTGATATAGTTTGATTTGGCTTGAAGGAAGTGGAAGCTTTATTACCTCGGCTTGAGCAATATCTTTTTGCCAAAAACTAATTTCGAGAGAGGTGGTGCCATAATCATCCCGTGTTTCAAAAGCGATTTTCAATAAGCCCTGATCACTTTCAATGGGGGCCTCAAGAAGGGTAATTTCAGGTTTTTGATCGGTGATAAGGTTGAGGTTGGTTTTTAGGATTGTCCTAAAAGAGTTCGTGATACTGAGCTCGCCGCTTTCCTCTACTAAAAAGTTTCCTTCATGACTCATTTCACCCGTTTTTTTTACCGCAATGTCAGTATTCGCAAGTTGGATGTCAGGAAGCCGGTCTAGGCCGTGGACTTGAACAATTGCCCGGCTGCCTTGAGGGAGGTCGACCTGTTCGGGTATTGAAAAGTTATGATCAAAGAAGAGGGGGGAATTTCCAGTGTAATCTGGTGGGGTGAGCCACATGCTATAGCTTACACCCGTTTCACTCTCTGCAGGTATGAGGCGGTCTAATTCAAAGGCTGAACTTATTCGAATTTCCCACTTATCAAATGA
Organism: Kiloniella sp.; assembly: GCF_965205715.1. Classification (GTDB taxonomy): domain Bacteria; phylum Pseudomonadota; class Alphaproteobacteria; order Kiloniellales; family Kiloniellaceae; genus Kiloniella. The sequence goes on from NZ_CBDBHW010000013.1 coordinate 739,858, forward strand.
AAATACGGAAATGAATAACCCCACAACAATCAGTGACCTGAACCCGTAAGGATCCAGTTGAAACAATAGTGGCCGGGGAGGTGAAATACGGAGGGAAGATAATGAATTTGCGAGGCGTTTTTTGTTTTGCAGCCAGAGGAATAGGCCTTCCTTACTGGCCTTGAGAGGGCGGTCACTGATGCTACTAAGAGGACGATGTGACAAGTTATTAGTCTGTTCTAATCTCCTGTAAGCATCACGTCTGTTCGGTAACTGGAACTTTATTGCTGCCCATAAAGCGGAAGAAAATAAGGAAATCGCGGCTACAATTAGAAACGTAATATGTGCCCAAACGGGTAGTGAGGCGGGTATATCAAGAAGAATAAAGACAATGGAGGTGAAGGCAACGCCCCAAAATGCCCAAGACGCAGAAATAAAGGCTTCCCAAAAAAGTACAAGTCTCGTGATGAATGTCTTATAGCGAGTTTTCCATGGCAACGTCGGTTCTGGCCGACGGTCGCGGGTGTTTTTTACTGATCGTTTATGGGCGGTACTATCCATCGGTCCATATGTTCCTTTGGTAGGTTCACTTGGACATACCGCCCTTAAACTTAGAGGGCTTCTTATAAATTATTTTAAGAAAGCCAATCTGGCAGAACGTCCTGATTAATCAGTGTATCATAATCAATGCGTTTGCGCACAACAGCATACTGATCACCTTTGACCAAAATTTCGGGAGCATTCAATCGCGTGTTGTAACTTGATGCCATTACAGCACCGTAAGCGCCCGCAGATTCCATGGCCACAAACTCACCAGCTTGAATATTTGGGAGAGGTCTTTGTTTCGCAAAAGTGTCCCCTGATTCACAGATTGGACCGACGATATCACAAGGCGTAATTTCAGCTTCTGCTGCAGGTTGCTTCAAAGGGGTAATGTCGTGCCAGGCATCATATAACGAAGGCCTGATAAGATCGTTCATGGCAGCATCTACGATCAGAAAGCGACGATTGGTTCCTTCCTTGACATAAATGGTCTCCGTTACGAGAACCCCTGCATTACCGACAAGAAAACGGCCAGGCTCAAAAATGCATTCAGCATCCAGGTCTTCCAGGACATCGCTGACAGCTTTCGCGTATTCGCTAAGGTCTGGAGGAGTTTCATCGTTGTACTGGATGCCTAAGCCACCGCCAAAATCGATCCGTTTTAGAGGCAATCCTGCACTTTTTAGCTCTTTATATAACGTAGCTAAGCGCTGAAAGGCATCTTTGAACGGGCTTGCTTCTGTCAACTGAGAACCGATGTGTACGGCAAGACTTTCTATGGCAATATTTGGTAATGCTTCTGCTTGCTCAACAAAGCGACGGACGCTTGGTATATCAATCCCAAACTTGTTCTCGGCTTTACCTGTGGAAATCTTTGCATGCGTCTTGGCATCAACATCTGGATTGATGCGGAAAGCAACAGGGGCTGTTACGCCAAGTTGTTTTGCAACGCTAGATAAAGCCTCTAGTTCAGGTAAGGACTCGACGTTGAACTGCAGGATACCTGCTTTAAGTCCAACAGCCATTTCACTTGGTTTTTTACCGACACCAGCAAAAACAATCTTCTTAGGGTCGACCCCTGCCGCTAAAGCACGGCGGAGTTCACCTTCTGAGACCACATCCGCACCTGCACCTGCTTTGGCGAGTGTTTGGATAACGGATTGATTGGAGTTCGCCTTGAGTGCGTAACAAATCGTTCCCTTAACGCCAGCATCAGTAAGAGCGGTAGCAAAGGAATTATATGCATTAACCATGGATTGAGTGGAGTAACAGAAAAAAGGTGTTCCCACTTCACGGGCAATGTCTTCCAGCGGCAAGTTCTCTACGTGGAGCTTACCGTCACGATATTCAAAGGCACTCATATTTATTGTCCGTATGTCTTCGTCGTTGTCCTGGAGTTCTTACGTATACTAAGGCTCTCCGGGAGAGGATTTTCATCCGGTATAGCTTCCGCTGGCCCGGACGAGGAGTTTGGTGTCACTGCCGGTGGATAAGGATACTGTTGAGGATAATTCCAATCTCCCCCTGGACGATCCAGGCTTCCAACCTTTCCGCAGGCGACTACGAGAAAACTTGCGCCAATAAGAGTCACGGTTGCAAGAGATCTTTTCGTGAGGACTTGTTGTCTCAGTACAATCCGACCTTGCTCGATCCAACTCAGCTTCATGATAAGAGCCTTTCTCGGGCGGCTTTTGCCGCAGCTTTGACGTTTTCAGGAGCCGTACCGCCAAAACTAACCCGGCTTTGAGCTGACTGCTCAACTGTTAGAACCCTAAAGATGTCTTGAGTGATGCGTTGTTCAACGCTTTGCATTTCTGTCAAATCCAGATCACTGATATCACAATTTTTATCTTCAGCGAGTTTGACGATGGTTCCGGTGACGTGATGAGCATCTCTGAAAGGCAAACCAAGTTCTTTCACCAGCCAATCGGCCAGATCGGTGGCAGTTAGGAAGCCATCCGCGGTTGCAGCGTGAAGACGGTCGCGATTGGCGACCATGTCGGTCACCATACCGGTCATTGCTGTAACGCTGAGGATAAGAGTATCTGCAGCGTCGAAGACGGGTTCTTTATCTTCCTGCATATCTTTACCGTAAGTAAGGGGGAGGCCCTTCATGACGATGAAAAGGGTGTTTAGAGAACCAATGACGCGAGCGACTTTACCTCGGATGAGCTCAGCGGCATCCGGGTTTTTCTTTTGCGGCATGATAGAACTGCCGGTGGTGAAGGCGTCGGATAGGGTTACAAATCCAAACCCCTGAGAGCACCAGATCACCAACTCTTCAGCAAAACGGGACAGATGGGTAGCTAGGATTGCCCCGGCAGACATGAATTCGAGGGCATGATCACGGTCAGAAACGGAATCGAGTGAGTTTGCCGTTGGGCGATCGAAGCCAAGGGCTTCAGCGGTAGCATGGCGGTCGATCGGGAAAGATGTACCCGCGAGAGCTGCTGCACCTAGAGGACATTCATTTAAACGATTTCTGCAATCTTTCAGTCGGCTACGGTCACGGCCAAACATCTCGACATAAGCCAGCATGTGGTGACCAAATGTCACAGGTTGGGCTGCTTGAAGGTGGGTGTACCCTGGCATAATTGTATCGAAATTCTCTTCGGCCTGATTGATCAATGCCTCGATTAACAGACCTGTTTGCTTGTCGAGCTCGTCAATAGCACTCCGGACCCAAAGCTTGAAATCCGTTGCTACCTGGTCGTTTCGGGAGCGTGCGGTGTGCAAGCGACCGGCAGCGTCACCGATAAGTTCACGCAACCGGTTTTCAATATTCATGTGAATATCTTCGAGAGCTGCAGAGAAGACAAATTTGCCTTCTTCGATTTCTCGCGAAATTGTGTCTAGACCATCAAGGATTGCCTTGCCATCTTCAGGGCTGATAATACCTTGTTTAACCAACATGGCACAGTGAGCTTTTGATCCTGCAATATCTTGTGCGGACATACGCTTGTCGAAGTCGATAGAAGCATTAATCTTCTCCATAACTTCTGCAGGTCCAACAGAAAAACGTCCGCCCCACATTGCATTGGCTGTAGTATCACTGGCTGATTTTGGTTCTGACACAGTTTTCTCTTTCGTCTTCTCGGTCGTACGACTTTATGGACTATAAAATATGATCCAGGTTAATGCCCATCGGCTTTTCAGTTTAAGTACTCTCTTACTGCTGACAGTCATATCACTTTCGGCAATATCACTCGCAGCAAACAAGGCGAGTGCGGAAACTTCTGAAAAACCACCTCTTGAAGGGCGACTCGAAGGGAACTTTACTCTCTTCGATCCTCCTGTTCCAGTACCGATCGAAAGCTTTCAAGCAGAAGATGGTCAATTGATGTCTCTTAGAGACCTGGAGGGGCAGGTTCTCCTCGTTAATTTTTGGGCAACATGGTGCGCACCATGTGTAAAAGAGATGCCTGACCTTGATAAGCTACAAGCAGAAGCCGGGAGCGATTTGTTCCGAGTGATCACGTTATCAGAAGATAGAGCCGGACTGAAAAAGATCCTGCCTTTCTTTGAAAAGCAAAAACTGAAACATCTTCCGGCTTATGTCGACGTGAAAGGCCGTGTATCCAGAGCCTTTGGGTTAAGGGGGCTGCCCTCAACCTATCTTGTCGACAAACAGGGAATGATTGTCGGTGCCCTCATCGGACCTTATGAGTGGGATGCACCAGAGGTAAAGACGTTGATCAAGTTTTATACTGACTTGTAATCGTTCATTTGAAACAAAAAGAGCCGTGCGAAAAGATCTTCGCACGGCTCTTTTTGTTTGATTGTCAGCTTCCCTATTAAGGAGAACCGTTACCGTGTTGGGACGGGTGTGTCGCCGCCGTAGTCATAGAAACCACGTCCGGATTTTTTGCCGACCCAGCCGGCTTCTACATATTTCACAAGTAGCGGGCACGGGCGGTACTTTGTGTCGGCAAGGCCTTCATAGAGGACAGACATAATTGCCAAACAGGTGTCTAGGCCAATAAAGTCTGCGAGTTCCAAGGGACCCATTGGGTGGTTTGCGCCTAAGCGCATTGCTGTATCGATAGAATCGACAGTCCCTACACCTTCGTAAAGGGTGTAGACGGCTTCGTTAATCATCGGCAATAAGATGCGGTTAACGATAAAGGCCGGGAAATCTTCGGATGAGGCTGAGGTCTTACCCAGCTTATGTGTCATGTTTTTGATCGCCTGATAAGTAGGCTCTTCAGTTGCGATACCTCGGATCAGTTCGACCAATTGCATGACAGGAACCGGGTTCATGAAGTGCATACCCATGAACTGTCCTGGACGGCTTGTTACGGCAGCCAAACGTGTGATCGAAATTGAGGAGGTGTTCGAGCAGAGGATTGCTTCAGGCTTAAGCAGGGGGCAAACCTTACGGAAGATATCTTTTTTAATTTCTTCGTTTTCAGTCGCGGCTTCGATGACAACGTCACATTGATTGAGGCTCTCGAGCTCTTGTGAATTCCCAATCCTGCCAAGTGCAGCGGCTATGTCGGCTTCGGAAATTTTACCTTTGGCAGACTGGCGTTGCATATTTTTTTTGATAATCGCGAGTGCGGTGTCAAGTTGCTCTTGATTGACATCGACCATACGAACATCAAAGCCGGCAAGTGAGCTGACATGTGCGATGCCACTTCCCATTTGCCCTGCGCCAATAATACCTACGGATTTAATTTCCTGAATCGTCATACTCTTTGCGAGCCTTTCCGCTACTTCTAAAATCTAAGGCAAGACGCTATCACATTTGATAGCGTCTTGCCTTAGGATATTACTGCAGAACGATCTTTGGACAATCAAGCCGTGGGGACTTGACCGTAAGATCAATTATCCGAGTTCTTTTTCAAGCTCAGGAACTGCATCGAATAGATCCGCAACCAAGCCATAATCAGCAACTTGGAAAATTGGAGCTTCTTCGTCTTTGTTGATTGCCACGATGACTTTAGAATCTTTCATCCCGGCCAAGTGTTGGATCGCACCTGAAATACCTACGGCAATGTAGAGATCCGGAGCGACAACTTTACCTGTTTGACCAACCTGGTAATCGTTCGGAACGTAACCAGCGTCAACAGCAGCACGCGATGCACCAACGGCAGCACCAAGCTTGTCAGCAACACGCTCGAGCATGGCGAAGTTTTCGCCGTTCTGCATGCCGCGACCACCAGAGATAACCACACCAGCAGTTGTTAGTTCTGGACGCTCTGATTTAGTGAGCTCCTGACCTACAAATGAAGACAAGCCAGCGTCGCCAGTTGCATCAACTGCTTCAACAGATGCTGAACCACCTTCTTCAGCAGCTGCATCAAAGGCTGTACCGCGAACGGTGATCAGTTTGATTGCATCTGAAGACTGTACGGTTGCAAGTGCGTTACCTGCATAAATCGGGCGAACAAAAGTATCCGCAGATTCAATCGCAGAAATCTCTGAGATCTGTTGAACATCAAGAAGAGCAGACGCACGTGGCAAAATATTTTTACCATAAGTCGTCGCAGGAGCGAGGACGTGGCTATAATCAGAAGCAAGCTTCACGATTAAGGGTGCGATATTTTCTGCAACGTCCTGAGCATATTCAGCAGCATCAGAAACGAGGACTTTGGACACGCCAGCAATTTTAGCAGCGGCTTCACCAGCAGCAGCACAATCAGAGCCCGCAACGAGGACGTGAACATCGCCACCGAGTTGGCCAGCAGCTGTTACAGTGTTCAACGTAGCAGGCTTGATGCTTGCATTGTCGTGTTCGGCGATAACAAGAATAGACATCGTTAGATCACCTTTGCTTCGTTTTTAAGTTTCTCAACAAGCTCAGCAACGGAGCCAACGATTACACCTGCATCACGTGCAGCTGGCTCAGTAACTTTAAGCGTTGTTACGCGTGGAGTTACATCAACACCAAGATCTGCTGGGTTTGTTGCATCGATTGGTTTCTTCTTTGCTTTCATGATGTTTGGCAAAGAAGCGTAACGAGGCTCGTTCAAGCGAAGATCAACTGTCAGGACAGATGGTAGAGGCAGGCTTACATTCTGGAGTCCACCGTCTACTTCGCGGGTGATTTTCAGTTTATCACCATCCTGCTCAACAGCAGAGATGAATGTACCCTGAGACCAACCCAGAAGAGCAGAAAGCATCTGGCCAGTCTGGTTGTTATCACCATCGATAGCTTGTTTACCGAGAATTACCAAGCCTGGCTCTTCATTGCCAACAACAGCTTTTAAAAGCTTGGCAATGGCGAGTGGCTGAAGTTCATCATCACTTTGGATATGTATGCCGCGGTCAGCGCCCATAGCGAGGCCGGTGCGCAACGTTTCCTGAGTCTGAGTTGGCCCAGCTGAAACAACAATAACTTCACTGGCAACGCCAGATTCTTTCATGCGTACAGCTTGCTCTACAGCAATTTCACAGAAGGGGTTCATCGCCATCTTGACGTTGGTTAACTCAACGCCTGTTTGGTCGGACTTAACCCGAACCTGCACGTTCGCGTCAATGACGCGTTTGATCGGGACGAGTACTTTCATCGAGAAGTATCCTTAATATTCGCGCTTTTCCTAAGCAAATTTAGGGGAATCCTATTTCCTTAAATTTACTCTCTAACAGCCAGTCGCCGGGAACTTTAGGCTCGCCGACATACACTGTCAATGATCGCCTGATCAGTTTATTCTGACGATCATCGATTTGCTCCGGGTATCCAGAGCACGTCCTGGGCTCCATTGTCATTTACGTGACGAGCCAGAACAAAAAACAAGTCTGAAAGACGGTTGATATACCGCAGTCCTTCAGGGTTAATATCTTCTTCTTGCACCAAAGCCGAAATCAGGCGCTCTGCACGTCTTGAGACCGTGCGAGCTTGATGCAAATAAGCTGCGGCGGCAGAGCCGCCAGGCAGTATGAATGATTTTAGCGGTGCCAACTCAGCATTGATTTCATCAATTTCACGCTCCAATCTTTCAACCTGCTCTGCTGAAACACGCAGAGGAGGGTATTTTGGGTCTTTTTCTTCTGGGCAGCAAAGATCAGCGCCGAGATCAAAAAGATCGTTTTGGATGCGAGAAAGAATATCATCAACAGCGGTTTTACTATGAAGTCTCACGAGGCCGACTATAGCATTGGTTTCATCAACAGTGCCGTAAGCTTCGACACGTAGGTCGTGTTTATCAACACGTTTTCCAGACCCCAAAGAAGTTTTTCCCTTATCACCGCCCCGGGTATATATTCGTGTCAACTGAACCATGAAAGCTAACTCCGTTTAGCTGTTGCTGCCTTTCGTCCTAACCAAAATCTTATTAACATAAGTCAACATAGCTGAAGCTATACAAAGAGAGATATCACCGTTGCGACTGACTTTTGACGAATTTGGCTGAAAAGCAGATTGAATTTCAGAATTTCAGGCGTTCTTAGCCCAGATTGCGATCATAAATATGAATAAAGCTACGCCTTGGGCGATGACTCTGTAGCGCATGAACTTATTGGCATTTTTGTTATTGTAATCACCTCCACGGGCCATTGTGATCAACCCGGTGAAGAGAATGATCACGACAGTAGCGAGGGAGAGAACAACAAGAATGTTGAGGAAACTATCCATGATTTAATAAACTCGAAAGATAAGGCTGTGCCTGTTATTGGTCCAAAATGCTGCTGTGCATCATTACGCATTCTACGGATAGAGGAAAAGAAGAATCATTATTATCTAAGCTTCAATTTTTCCTAAGTAACAGCTTTATCCAAGCATATCATCGAATCTGCCGTTTATATCATTGATATTTTGCTTATAGGCTTTGGCGATGCATTCCTTCAACGAGGGCCGTGTAATCTGGACTGTCAGGGGTGATATGGCCTTCGCGAATTAAGAAATGGATGGTTGCAAGGCTCACATTAAACTTGAAATCATCGGTGTTGGTAATGCGGTCAATTATTTGCTCGAGAGGCCAAAGGTAGAATTCTTCAACTTCACCATCGGTGTTTTGAGGGGTAAAGCTTTCTGGTAGATAAAGGTCGTAGGTGAAAAGGACATCATTTCTCAGGCCGTCATCTCTTTCGCAACGATAAGAAAGCAACCCTGTAGGCTTTGCTTGTTGGGCGAGTGCCTTTGGGATATCGGCTTCTTCTTCTGCTTCTTTGATAAGGTTCTCTAGTATGCTCAATCCAAAGGGCTGTCCGCCAGCGACAATATGATCGAGCTTTCCTGGTGCATTGGGCTTGTCCATTGAGCGTTTTCCAACCCATACCCTTAAGCCCTGGTCAGTCTTAACTATGCCGTTCACATGAACGCCATAGCCGCGAATGCCAAAATATCCCGCAGCCCCGCGATCCATCTTCATTAAGGGAGGCTGTCCCCATTGGTTGGTAATAGGATAGTACTCATCGCGCCAGCGCGGGATGTCGCCAGTTTCTACAAGCTGTTTTATGACGCTTTCCACAGCAATTGAACGATCATCGAAACTGGTGAGATTTTCTGAAACCCTAACTTCATTGTCTGACGTTTCGAAAACGCTTGAAAAGTCACTGAGTTTTCTGGCGAATTCATGCGTTACGTGGCCATGAATTTCCGTGCCAATGATAAAAGGGCGGTAGTTGTCGGGATGCCAATGGTGACAGGTATGTATTCGGTCCAACAATGCCATCGGCAGCTCCTGTGAAGATGTGATTTCATATATTGCGATGCCGTGGGGTGCTACGCAATTTGAAAATCAACTTTCTGGGGCAATCCCGAGTGTTCGGTGTGACTATCTGAGTACAACTGTCTCGGTAGGGTCTTCAAGTGCACTCAGGTTGAACGAAATGGATATCTCTTCATCAACGACAGAGAAGCTGGAGCCTACGCCAAAATCTAGTCGATTTAAGAAGATCTCACCTTGAAAGCTAAGCTCTTCTCTATTGGAGAGATCTTTCTTGTCGAATTTGGTGTTCAGGAGAATTTTTTTGGTAATGCCGTGCATCGTAAGCAAGCCTTGGACCTTAATGTCAGTTCCTTGACGCCATTGGGTCATCGTACTGAGAAAAATAAGGCTCTTCTCCGCTTTGTTGAGTAGAAAAAGATGCCGACCGCCAAGTAACCTGTTGATATGTATGGTTTCTGATAACTTTACATAGAGCAGGTATATGACAATCAACATCTCGCAGCATATTTTAGGCCTCAAAGGGCAACGTGTAAATGAAATTAAACTGGATGACGGCGGTGTTAAGATTGTCATTCACTGCAGCCGAGACGCGCGTAGGAGGGCTATAGACCCTGCTACAGGCCAGAAGGGAAGCATCAACCAGCATGTCCGCCGACAAGTAAACGACATCCCCCTTTTTGGGTATCCTTGTGTGGTCGAGATTGAGCTGGCGCAGGTTTATATTAACAAGGGCGAACGCCGCATTGAGGGGTGTGATTTTGTTGATAAAGGGTGCCGTTTCACTCACCGATTTTGCCGACTGATCAGTGGATTATGTCGGCATATGTCTATTCAAGCGGTTTCCAGACATTTGGATATACGATGGGAAACGGTCAAGAATATCGACAGGGCATACCTTATTGAAACTCTCCCTACGCTTGATCCTGCAGAGCTAACTGGCTTGGAATATATTGGTGTAGATGAAGTTGCCCGGGCGAAAGGTCATGACTACATGACGGTGGTCTACGATATGGTTGGCGGTCATCTGATCTGGGTTGAAGCAGGCCGAACTGCCGAGGTTTTTTCAAGGTTTTTGAAACAACTGCAACCAGATACAGCCTGCAAAATAAAGGCCGTAGCGATGGATATGGGGCCTGCCTACCAAAAGGCTGTCAGAGAGTCCTTGCCGTTGGCCGACATAGTATTTGACCGTTTCCACGTCATGAAAAACTACAGCAAAGCTATCCATAATCAGCGTCGACTTGAGTTCAGAAAGGCCGATCCAAGTGGTAAAGAGTTGATGAAAGGGACGCATTATCTGTTGCTCAAAAATGCGGATAAGTTGAGTGAAAAACAAAGTGACAAGCTGCAAAGGTTGCTGGAGAGCAATAGCAACCTGAATGCACTTTACGTCTTGAAAGAACAGCTTCAGCTGCTGTGGAGTGCCGCTTCATTTGAGGCGATGGCGGAGCAACTGGAACGTTGGTGCCTGATAGCAGATCAGTCACAGATGCTCTATCTAAAAAAGTTCGCGAAATCCCTACGGAAACATTGTGTGGGCATCTGCAACTACGCCAAACACAAGCTCACAAGCGCCAGGATAGAGGCTGGTAATGTCAGTATAGGAATGATCCGTAAGCGAGCCAGAGGCATCAAGGATACCGAATACTTCAAACTCAAAATTAGACAATCATCCATTCCAGATAATCAATCTATGCTCTATTTGAAATCCTAAATCTACTCAACAAAGCGGAGAAGAGCCAAAAATAATTTTTGGAAAATTAGTGCAATCTAGAAATGAAGCGCTTTTTACTTTTAGGGACAGGGCTTTGTCATTCATGTCGACCGAGCAGGTGTCGATTGAAATTTGCACTCTATCGTTCCCGGGGTTTTCTGGGTCAGAAAAGATTGTGCCCCTGATATCGTTAAACTGTCCGTTAAACGAAGAGAGGCCAAAATAGTAGCCCTTGAAAGTGGCTTCGGCAGTTTTAGGGTCGATAGTAAATGTTTTACCGGCAGCATGTGCGCTTATGGACAGGAAAATAACTGTTAAAGAAAGTGCGAACTGTACAACCTGTTTAATCATATATGTAAACGGTTTAGTTATTACCTACCGGCCAACCTTCTACGGCAAAGGTAATTTGAACCATTTCCCCTATTACTGCTGTGTCCAGCCATTGACCAGATCCAATACCATATTCTAGTCGAGAAATCTGAGTTCCGCCAGAGGCTGCAAGGGTTTTGCTATCAACAGATGCTAAAAAGGGGAGGTCTATGTTTTTGGTAACTCCCCGCATCGTTAGTTTGCCGTGAGCTATGAATTCGTTGTCTTGAACGTTTTCAAAACGAAAGGATTCAAAAATTGCTTTGGGATGGTTTGTGCTATCAAAAAATGCAGTTGAGCGGATAAGCTTATCACGATCATTCGATTTGGTGTTTACAGAATTTGTCTCGATTTCAATTCGGATATGACTCGTGTCTAAATCTTTGGGGTCAAAGGAGATTTCGGCATTATATTGTTCGAATACCCCCTCTACATCGGCGCCGGATTGTTGAGCGACAAAGCCAACTTGGCTTTGCTTGGTGACCAAATCCCAATTTTGTGCAGCATCTGCGTGCGACCTGCCCAAAAACATAATGCCAAAAACAAGCAATGCAGCGGAAAAAAGGATACGAAAGAATATTTTCATATGAGTCTCGTGTTTCAAAAAGAGTCAGTTCCGCACCCTGCCAAACGGTAGCATGCGAACCAAAATTAAGTCTTTGTCCAGGTAATGATGTTTGAGAGCTGCGCTTATATGGACAACGATAAGCGCTGCAATCCCCCACCCTAGCAAGAAGTGGGTAGTCGAGAGCCAATCTGCAATCGTTTTATTTGAAGATATTAAATTAGGTATGGTGTAACTGTTGAAAAATACGATTGGATACCCCGATGCCCAGGAATGAATGATGCCAACAACAGGTTGGGCGACCAAAGCTGCGTATAGTCCGTACTGTACGGTATGAGCAGCAATCTTCTCAATATTCTTTACTGTGTTTGGCGGGGGAGGTGGTGGTGAAATGTAGCGCCATAAGATTCTGAGCAAGACGAGAACCAGAATAACGATCCCAAGGGATTTGTGGAGATTGTAGTGCCAAACTTTCTCCAGACTTACTGGGAGGGTACCCATCCACCACCCAAAAGGGATGTGCCCAATGATTAAAATGGCTGTGAACCAATGCAAAAATTTTGTGACCGCCCCATACTTGTCGGGGCTGTTTTTTAGTTGCATCTCATCTGTTCCTGTCGCCGGTTCTCGTCAGTATAGCTAATTTTTGTGCTGTTGGTCGCTCAACCAGAGATAGGTATTGTCATGATTAATCAACAGTCACAAATCAGTGAGGTCCGTTGTCGCTGTGAAACTGGTGTCTCCTATAAAATGTTTTTGCTCCGGTGAGTAGGGTTGTCTCCTTGGGTATTTCAGGCCGCAGTTTTAATTGATTCTGACAAAATTTTTGTGATGTCCTCGAGTATCGATGTCAGGTCGTAATTTTTTGGGGTGTACACTGCTGACACTCCTATTTTCTTCAAGGCTTCAGCATCTTCGGGAGGAATAATGCCGCCGACAACAACGGGGATATCCGACAAGCCGGCTTTAGACATTCTTGACATGATCTCTTCTACCAAAGGAAGGTGAGAGCCAGATAGAATTGACAAACCAACGACATGGACCCCTTCTTCGAGGGCCGCGTTGACAATTTGTGCAGGGGTTAAGCGTATTCCTTCATATACCACTTCAAACCCGGCCTCTTTTGCACGTACGGCGATTTGTTCTGCACCATTTGAATGACCATCCAGGCCAGGTTTCCCTACGAGCATTTTAGCGCGACGTCCAATTTTGTCCGACAGGTGATTGAGGTCTGACTGGATTTTAAGAAGTGAATGTTGATCATTTTGAGTGCTGGAAGCCTGACCAACACCAGTTGGAGCGCGGAATTCTCCAAAAATGTCACGTAAAGTTTGTGACCATTCACCGGTAGTAACGCCGGCATGTGCGCAGGCGATGGAGCTTTCCATGATATTTTGGCTCTCTTGGGCTGCTCTCTTCAGCTCCGCTAAGGCGTTGCTTACGGCAGTATCGTCCCGTAGGTCTCTCCATTGATTTAGGCGTTTTAGCTGTTCGGCCTCAGCTTCCGGATCCGCTTTCAAAAAGCCATCATCCTCACCTGTTGTGAGGGGAGAAGGTTCCGTTTCAGTGTTTTTATTAACGCCAATTACGGTTAATTCGCCACTTTCAATGTCTCGGAATCGTTTTGCTGCAGATTCTACCAGTTTGCCTTTCATGTAAGAGCTTTCGACCGCTGCAATTGCTCCACCCATTTCTTCAATCCGGCCAAGTTCTTCTCGCGCTTCACCCATTAGGGACTGGACCTTGTTTTCGATCTCAGTAGACCCATTAAAGATATCGCCGTATTCCAATATATCGGATTCAAAAGCAACGATTTGCTGCATTCTCAGTGACCATTGTTGATCCCAGGTGCGTGGGAGGCCCATGGCTTCATTCCATGCCGGGAGTTGAACGGCTCTGGCGCGAGCATCCTTGGAAAGAACAACCGCAAGCATTTCCAGTAGGATCCGATAAACGTTGTTTTCCGGCTGTTGCTCGGTAAGGCCCAGAGAGTTGACCTGAACGCCGTAACGAAAACGCCGATACTTCTCTTCTTCTACGCCGTAGCGTTCACGGCAGATTTCATCCCATAATCTGGTGAAGGCTCTCATTTTGCAGAGCTCCGTCACGAAACGTACCCCGGCATTCACGAAAAATGAGATACGGCCAACAACTCTGGAAAAATCAGCGTCAGGGACCTGGCCTGATTCCTTAACCGAATCCAATACCGAGATTGCTGTGGCCAGTGCGTATGCAAGTTCTTGTACCGGTGTCGCACCAGCTTCTTGAAGGTGGTACGAGCATACATTCATAGGGTTCCACTTTGGAACCTCGTTATATGTGAATGATATAACATCGGTGATCAGTCGCATGGATTGTTGTGGGGGGTAAATATAGGTCCCGCGTGAAAGATATTCTTTAATTAGATCATTCTGTGTTGTTCCAGATAATTTCTCTCTGGGGACGCCCTGTTTTTCAGCACAAGCGATGTAGAGGGCTAGCAACCAAGGGGCTGTCGCATTGATTGTCATCGACGTGTTCATCTGGTCCAGGGGGATATCATGGAAGAGAGTTTCCATATCACCTAGATGGGAAATAGGGACCCCAACCTTGCCGACCTCGCCACGAGAAAGTACGTGGTCCGAATCGTACCCGGTTTGTGTGGGCAGATCGAACGCAACTGAAAGGCCAGTCTGGCCTTTGCTGAGATTATTTTTGTAAAGAGCGTTCGATGTTGCCGCAGTAGAGTGGCCAGCATATGTGCGAAATAACCAGGGACGGTCAGGGGATGATGTTTTTGCTGCACCTGCGTTGTTGGTAGGTGTTTGTTGTTCTTCTGACATTCCCGTTTTCCCTAATTTTATTTTTATTGTCACTATTTATGCCATATTTCGACATAAAATTACTATATATTATTCGTTATCGCAAAAACATAATAATTGTGCATTGCAAAATAATCAACTCTCGTTAAACTAATTTTCAACAGAGATGAAGTTTTGCCTCTCCGGGCGACTGAAAGACCATCAAAAGGTGGCATAAATGGGGAAAGGCTACGATGAGTGATACGGCAAAAGTTGTGGACATCACGGTTCACCAGGAAAAAAAAGATTTATACGAAGTAGGTGAGATTCCTCCCATGGGGCATGTCCCCAAGCAAATGTACGCTTGGGCGATCCGAAGAGAGCGACATGGTGAGCCTGAACAGGCTATGCAAATCGAAGTGGTTGACGTTCCAAAGTTGGAAAACAACGAGGTCCTAATTCTGGTTATGGCTGCTGGTGTGAACTACAACGGCGTATGGGCTGGCCTCGGTAAGCCAATTTCTCCTTTCGATGTTCATGGTGACCCCTATCATATTGCAGGATCAGATGCTTCTGGCATTGTTTGGGCGGTAGGTTCGAAAGTAACCCGTTGGAAGGTTGGTGACGAAGTTATTGTTCACTGTAATCAGGATGACGGGGATGATGAAGAGTGTAATGGTGGTGATCCCATGTTTTCTTCTTCCCAGCGTATATGGGGTTATGAAACATCAGATGGATCGTTTGCACAGTTCACACGTGTCCAGTCCCAGCAACTTATGCATCGTCCCCGTCACCTGACCTGGGAAGAATCAGCCTGTTACACCCTGACCTTGGCAACCGCTTACAGAATGCTGTTTGGTCATCGTCCACATATTCTTCGCCCGGGACATAATGTTTTGGTTTGGGGGGCATCTGGCGGTTTAGGCTCCATGGCGATCCAGCTGATTTCCACGGCCGGTGCCAATGCGATTGGGGTTATTTCCGATGAAACCAAGCGTGACTTTGTTCTCTCCCTGGGCGCAAAGGGTGTTATTAATCGACGCGATTTTGACTGTTGGGGGCGTCTGCCAGAGGTTAATGACGTCGATGGCTACAAAGATTACATGAAAGAAGTCCGCAAATTTGGGAAAGCAATCTGGGATATTACCGGCAAAGGTAATGATGTGGATTTTGTCTTTGAACACCCTGGTGAACAAACCTTCCCGGTAAGCTGTAATATTGTAAAGCGTGGGGGTATGGTCGTCTTCTGTGCTGGTACAACAGGTTTTAACCTGACCTTTGATGCTCGTTTCGTCTGGATGCGTCAAAAGCGAATTCAAGGCAGCCACTTTGCCAACCTCAAGCAGGCTTCGCAGGCAAATCAGCTTGTTATCGAGCAACGTATTGATCCCTGCATGTCAGAAGTATTCTCTTGGGATGATATCCCAAGAGCACATACAAAAATGCTGAACAATGAACATAAGCCAGGAAATATGGCTGTTCTTGTGCAATCAAAACGACCAGGGTTGCGTACTCTGGAAGACGTTATTGATGCTTAGTTGTTCCCTGTTGCCGGTAGGAATGTTCACCATTTAGGATCAGCTCTAAAAAGCTAGTTGTTGATCACTACTGGAGAGCTTTTCCTACCGGATAACATTTGAAGTTAATGATAAAATTTGTTGTATGTTTCCAAGGGCTAAAGGCATGTCTGACGATCTAGTTCTGTTTTCCAAATGTGATAAAGCTGTTGAAGCTGCGGGGCTCTTGCTTGAAAAGGCGCGTAAATCCGTCTCTGAACTCATAAGCCGTGATGACCGGATAGATGCAGCCCTGCTGGAAGAACATCAGCTGGCAGCTCATGGTTATGCCTGGCTTGCGACATATGTTTCCGCATTGGAGAACATGCTTGTCTGGGCGCGTCGGTTAAAAGATGAAAATGTCTATGGTGAAACAGAAAATCTGATTTTACAGATTTCTTTTGGCGAGTACCTCTCTCAGATGAGTGGGGGGATTGCCATAAGTCAGGTTGAGATTGTCAGGCCCAGTGATTTGGGTGTGGATCAAGATGTCGTTTTCGCCTTCCAGACCGAAGAAGTCATCTCTCTGATCGACTCAGGGAATACGACTGAAAACAAAAAGCTTCTCGCGGCTTGTTTGGTCGATAGCATGGCGACCAAAAATTTTGGCGCCCTTGGCCTGGGTGACGAGACGCTGGAGATGGTACGCGATCAATTTCAAAAATTTGCAGATGATCATGCCGATGCGGCGCACGACTGGCACTTGAAGGACGAATTAATCCCGATAGAGGTTGTCGAGCAATTGGCAGAGCTAGGTATTTTCGGGTTAACCGTTCCAGAGGAATACGGTGGCCTGGGGATGGGAAAGACCGCCATGTGCGTGGTTACCGAAGAATTATCCCGTGGTTATATTGGTCTTGGATCTTTGGGGACACGATCTGAGATTGCGGCAGAGCTTATTCGACTGGGTGGTACCGAGGAGCAGAAACAGCACTGGTTACCCCGAATTTCGGTTGGCGAGATATTGCCAACGGCTGTGTTCACAGAACCCAATACAGGATCAGATCTTGGTTCCCTCAGAACCCGAGCGGTTAAAGAGGGGGATGTCTATAAGGTTACAGGCAACAAAACCTGGATCACCCATGCGGCACGCAGTGATATTATGACGCTACTGGCACGAACAAATACTGATGAGCCCGGTTATAAAGGGTTATCTATGTTTATTGCTGAAAAACCCCGAGGCAATGACAATAACGATTTCCCTGCTGAGGGGATGAGCGGTGGCGAGATCAAAGTCCTGGGCTACCGTGGGATGAAAGAGTATGAGCTTGGTTTTGATGGTTTCGAAGTGAAGTCGGAAAATCTACTGGGTGCGGAAGAAGGGCAGGGCTTTAAGCAGTTGATGGCGACTTTTGAATCCGCCCGGATACAAACGGCGGCACGTGCGGTAGGTGTAGCACAATGTGCCATGGAGTTGGGTATGCAATACGCCCATGATCGTATCCAATTTGGAAAACCACTATATAGCTTCCCGCGGGTCTTTGGGAAGCTTGTCTGGATGGCTGTGGAGACCATGGTTGCCCGTCAGCTCACATATGCATCAGCCCGGGAAAAGGATTCTGATCGCCGGTGTGATATCGAGGCCGGTATGGCGAAACTGTTAGGGGCGCGTGTGGCGTGGTCTAATGCGGATAACGCCCTGCAAATTCACGGTGGAAATGGCTATGCTGAAGAGTACAAGATCAGTCGGGTACTCTGTGATGCGCGTATTTTGAATATTTTTGAAGGGGCTGCAGAAATACAGGCCCAGGTAATTGCGAGAGGACTGCTTGCAGGGCGTAATTGACTTCAAAGATTTAAAATTTAAATACCCGCCATCGCCGCAACCTCTTGAGGAGAGTGCCCCCGTTCTCTGAGCTCTCGAATTGCAAGCGCATTGTGCCGTTTTGCTAAACGATTACCCTTTTCATCGCAGATAAGGTCGTGATGATGCCATGTTGGCACGGGAAGTTCGAGCAGGGCTTGAAGCAGTCGATGAATATGGGTCGCTTCAAAAAGGTCTTTGCCTCTGGTGACGCAGTTCACGTTTTGAAGCGCATCGTCTATCGTGACCGATAAATGGTAGCTTGTATTGATGTCTTTACGGGCAAGGACGACATCCCCGAATCTTTCAGGGGTGGCTTCGATTGTGCCTACTGCGAGATCCTGCCATGTAAGCGGCCCTGTTAAGTCTATGGCTTTATCCATTTTGAGGCGTAGAGCGTAACTTTGTCCCAGAGTGATTTTTTCTTCACTTTGAGCCGAAGATAAATTGCGACAAATGCCTGGGTAAATGTGTCCTTCTGGCCCATGTGGCGCTTTGCCGGATCGTAGTATTTCTGCCTGGATTTCTTTTCGGGTGCAAAAACAGGGATATATTAAGTTCTTGTCGTCCAGTCTTTGTAGGGCGCCTTTGTAATCATCCATATGTCTGGATTGAATTCGGACAGGTTCTTCCCATTTTAAACCCAGCCATTTGAGATCCGTATAGATCGCTTCTTCAAAAGACTTGCGGCACCGTGTGGTGTCGATATCTTCTATGCGTAACAAAAAACGCCCGTTTAGTTTCTGAGCTTGCGCCCAGGAAAAGAGCGCTGAGTATGCATGCCCCAAGTGGAGATATCCACTGGGGGAGGGGGCGAAACGAATAACTGCTGGCTCGGCTAAGGTCATGGTAATGAAATGTGTAACGAGATAAGGGGAAATGTCCAGTCGTGAGTGATCTAAAAATTCCAGACGAGAGTTTGCGTCCGGCACTTGAAGCTCTTTCCTTGAAAGACCCGGACATGGCAAGTGCCTATAGAGAATGCGGCTTACCACCTGTTCGATCGCAAGACCCTGGATTTGATGGTCTCATCCGCATGATTATCTCTCAACAGGTATCCGTGCAATCGGCGCGGGCAATATTGGCGCGATTATTGGGGCAGGTTGGGGAAATAACGCCGGAAAACATTCTCGCTCTTGATGATGAAGGTATGAAAGCGGCTGGATTAAGTCGTCCCAAGCAACGTTACGCAAGAGGTTTGGCGTCAGACGTATCGGAGGGACGATTAAATCTCGACCAGCTTGCTGAGTTACCTGATGATGATGTGATCGAAAACCTTATTCAGGTGAAGGGAGTTGGTCGCTGGACTTGCGAAGTCTACCTTTTGTTCGCCTTACAACGCCAAGACGTGATGCCGGCGGCTGATCTGGCATTGCAAGAGGGGATGAAGCACCTCAAGGGGTTGAAAGATCGGCCAAGCGCCAAAGAAATGTATGAATTATCAGAGGCTTGGCGGCCATACAGAAGTGCTGGTGCTCGTTTCTTATGGCACTATTATCACCATGCAGGGGTCGCCTGATCTCTGTTGGATAAGGGTAATTGTGCCCTTTATTGAATATTTATTAACCAATTGGCTAAAATTAGTGACCCGGCAAAATTAATCGTGTAATGTTAAATGGTTATACATGGGGGGCATGATAAATGTCAGAGGTAACTTTATCTGGACCACGTCACGAGCCGAGCTCGGGTGGGCCAGCAAAAGAGCTAATAGTTATGTTGCACGGTTTGGGCGCTGATGGTCAGGACTTGATCGGGCTTGCCCCATACTTTGCGAATGTCCTTCCCAATGCTGCTATTGTTTCTCCAGATGCACATCAGCCCTGTGATATGGCCCCTATGGGGCGCCAATGGTTTAGTCTGCAGAGTAGAGATCAAGACCTCATTCTTGATGGTATCCAAAAAGCAGCTCCGATCATCGAAGCTTATATTGCCAAGGAAATGGCACATTATAATCTCTCAGCTGACAGAGTTCTCCTGATGGGCTTTTCTCAAGGGGCGATGATGACTTATCACATCGGCTTCCGTCAGAAAGAGCCTTTTGCGGGAATGATGTGTTTTTCAGGGATGCTGGTTGCTTCTGAGCTGCTCAAGGATGAACTGAAAAGTCGGTGTCCTGTTCTGGCTATTCACGGTGATGTAGATGAAGTGGTTCCCCCTGAGGCTTTACCCGCAGCGGTAAAGACCATGATGGAGCATGAAATTACTGTTTATCAGCAGATGATTTCTAAACTTGGTCACGGTATCGATGAAAATGGCATTAGGATGGGTGTTGGCTTTGCTATGGAGACGTTGGGTTATAGTCCTCTCGAAGAGGCTTAAGTTTTATTCCGGTCAGCGCAACTATTTGAGGCTGCTTTTCACGTATGTGGAGCGGCCTTTTTTGTGTTTTTCACGTAAGGATTTCAATGAAAATAATGTGACAGTTGAATCTTAATTTTGTGTTTCTTTTGTTACGTGTACACAAAATGTTGTATGATGAGGATATATTCACTATTTATAAGTAGATACAATCGTATCGTTAACCATAGGTGTGTAAGAACCCACGGAGGTAAAACGTGGTTTCCTTTTCTGCCAATCCGGTCTTAGTTCTCAATGCTGACTTTAGGCCGATGAGTTATTTTCCACTCTCCCTCTTGTCTTGGCAGGATGCTGTCAAAGCTGTGTTTCTTGGGCGTGTCCATATTGTTTCTGAATACGACCACGAGATCCATTCCCCATCATTTCAAATGCGCCTGCCGAGCGTTGTTGCGTTGAAAGACTACGTCAATATGGATCGCCGCCCGGCGTTTACCCGTTTTCACGTGTTTTTACGCGATGGCTTTACGTGTCAGTATTGCGGGGTGCAGGAGCGATCTGAAAATTTGACATTTGATCATGTCGTCCCGCGGTGCCAGGGAGGGGGAACTTCCTGGGAGAATATCGTAACGGCTTGTCAGGCCTGTAATCTCTCTAAAGGGGGGCGTTCTCCAGGCGAAGCACGTATGCCACTTATGTCTTGGCCGCGTTGTCCTAGTATTCATGAGCTAAATGCCAACGGACAGGGCTATCCCCCCAACTATCTTCATGAAAGTTGGCGAGATTTTCTCTATTGGGATACTGAATTGGAAGGAGAAACAGAGGGCGCCATTCTGCAATAAATGGCTTCTGTTGTCGTACCCTTGCCTGATTCCGATTATGTGTTTCTTCCACGAAGAGCCATGGAACAGATAATGGCGAGCCCTAAGGAGATGGCTACGTTAAATCCCGCCATAGAGATGCCAAACAGTTCCCAAGGAGCAACATCACATCTGACAATAGGTTGATTTAATAGTTGATTGGCGAGGTCTTCAGCGGAAAGGGATAAGTCGAGGGCATCACCCTGGCATTCACTGGTACCTTCCCACCAATGATTTTCAACCCCGACATGGAAGGCCGCAATGCCCGATCCTGCTATGAAAGATAAGCTGCTAACACCAAGTGTAATGCGGGCAAGTGTCGGATTTTTACGCAAAATCCAGGCTAAGGCTGCAAAGCCAGCAGCTGTAACGTAAGCCCAACGCTGGTACATGCAGAGAACGCAAGGATAAAGGCCGCCGATATACTGAAAGGCAAGAGCACCAGCCAGCACGAGTGCGCTGGACACTATTGCGAACAAGGCCATATACCCGGTTCTTATTTCAGTGAGCATTTGTTTTATGGCGGCCATTTTATTTCTCATTTTGCTTGGATTAAAGAAGATACTTGAGAGCGACGAAGCCCCCAATAAGCAGTATGAAGAAAATTGTGGCGAGAATATTGAGATACTTCTCAATAAAAATCCGAATAGGTTGTCCGAAGTACCATAGAAGTCCGGCCACAAGGAAGAAGCGAGCTCCACGTGCAGCGACAGAGGAAACTGTAAAGACGATTAAGTTTAGATCAAGTGCACCCGAAGCAATGGTGATGACTTTGTAAGGGAAAGGTGTGACTCCTGCGCCAAATACGATCCAGGCTCCCCATTCATGGTAAAGGTCACGGAATTTGACCAGATAATCGCCTTTCCCATAAAAATCGATTATGGGTTGACCAATTGTATCAAACAACAGCGCGCCAATTCCGTAGCCAAACATGCCGCCGAGTACAGAAGCAATCGTCGCAATGAGGGCAATTTTCCATGCCTGATCCCGTGCCGCAAGAACCATCGGTATAATGAGAATGTCTGGCGGGATAGGGAAAACCGAACTTTCAATAAAAGCGATCAAGGCGAGCGCGAGCATTGCATGCGGATTGGCAGCAAGGTTCATTGTCCAGTTGTAAAGGCTACGAAACACTATTTGCTTCCTTCTAGTAATCGGGAAGCGAAGAAAACAGGACAACGTAGCTCAGGTCAAGCTTTGAACTGAGATTATCTGTTCCGAATGTAAAAACTCGGATGCTGCAACCTGGAAATATCGGCGGGGAGCCCGAATTATTATTCGAGCATCTGCACAATTGTCGCTAATGGACCTTTGTCACCATCTTCAGTTTCCATCTTGATTCGCTGGTTTTGAGTAACGCGAAAGATGCCTGACCTCTCAAGAATTCGGGCAGAGATAAATATATCCCGGCTACCATCATCAGGAGAAACAAAGCCATAGCCTTTATCAGCATTAAAAAATTTGACAATGCCTTCTATGGTTGGTTCCCCGCTTTCACTACCTGGTGGCGGTGGCGGTTCTGGCATGGATTCAACACGGTGAATATGTTTGACTTGTAAGCCTTTGTCTCCGTTTGTCAGGTCGCAGACGAGTTCTGCCCCTTCAGGCAGAGATCTGTGGCCTGCACGTTCGAGAACGGAAATGTGGAGAAATGCATCGGGTAATCCATCACCCGCTTGAACAAAGCCAAAACCCTTGGTGGCATTGAACCATTTTACCCGAGCCTGAATATCAGGCAGTTCACTCTCAGTTTGATCTATTACACTGGTTTCCAACATGGCGCACGGTTGCTCCGGACTGACCTTACTGTTGTACTCAAAGGTTTCTTCCTGAGAAGATACCAATAAGCTTATGAGGGGGATTTATTTATTTTGGACCGGCCATTCAGCGAAATTTTCCCCCCAAGAAAGCGGCCGTTTAATCTTATGATAACCTTAATCAATGATTAAGTTCTAGCCTCAGGTTACTAAAATTTGTGACTAAATGCAAAAGTTCATGTTTAGCGTGTAAATAATGTGTCTTCTTTTTGAATGATTATTTTTTTAAAAAAGGAGGCTTGCTAAAGCCGTGTGCATGAGTAATATGCGCCCCCAGTGCCCCCGTGGTGGAATTGGTAGACGCGCGTGACTCAAAATCTCGTATCTTCGGATGTGCCTGTTCGAGTCAGGCCGGGGGCACCATTTATTTTTCCCTAAAAAAATAGCCGTATAAAAAACGAAAAACTTCGTATTTTGGCTAGCCTTGGTCTCCCTTAAACGAATATTATCTATTCTCATGCTTTTGGGAATACATTCCCTTTGTTTCTGCTGCGTTGAGGAGAATGCGGATGGCAAAATTGGATGCCGTACAGGCACATGTTTTGGCAGAATTGGCCAAGGAACAGGGCGAACAACTTCGCTTTATGGCCAACCTGGATTTACGTCTCGTATTTGGTTACTTAACGGCGCAATTTATTCTCGTTGGATGGATGACTGGACAGGAGGACATTGCTCTTCACATTGTCGCGGCGATACTCTTGGTTAATGCCTTGCTTTTTTCGGTCATTGTCCTCTTGCTTATCCGCCATGGACGACGACGTCATCAAGCTTCTCAAACCTCAAGAAATATCGATTCGGCCCTAAAGCTTTATGATCCCGGATTCTATTTTGAAGGCCGGATTAAGAATCCAGATCGCCAAAGAGAAACAAATCCTCTTCTATTGTATTGGCACCCGATCTACATTTTCATCTGCTCAGTGGCTTTTTTCGGCGTTAGTCTTCTCATCGGCTTTACGTATCTGTTTTAGCCACTTGAATAGAATGAAGCAGATGTTGCCAGATATAGTTAATGGCAGTCTCTTTTCCAGTTTCTCTTTTTCGTAATAAAATGATCTGTCGCGAGTAGGCTTGCATCGGGATTATTATTTTCTCCAAATTAAGGCCTTCAGCCCAGGGAGCGGGCCAGTTCGGCACTAAAGCAAGGCCAAGTCCTGAGTTTACGAGAACAGTAATCGCTTCAAGGGCATCAAGTTCACAAAACTCTTTTACTCTAAGGTTCTGACCTTCCAGGTACGACGTTACGTAGCCCCCACCCCAGGATCTCTGATCATATCTTATGAAGGGATGTCGTTGGAGTTGTTCGTGTAAGCTATCACTCAGGATGTTGCCGTTGAGCGTTTCATGGCTTTTTGTTGTCTGGTCCAGAAAATCAACAGCAGCGATAAGGCAAAGTTCTTCATGGTGCACTTCTGAAATACTAAGGCCTTTTGGGATTTGGAACGGCGGTTGAGTAATGACAACGGCATCAAGTTCATCTGCGAGCAGCCTGTTATATAATTGTGCAGAAGTCCCTGGGTGTAACTTTATCTCTAGATCATGATCGCTGTTACCGAGTGACTTTAAAGTACCGGGAATGATACCCGTCATCGCGGTGGAAATCGCACCAAACTCAATCCGTCCTGAAATCTTATTCCGATTGAGGGCTTCAAGTAAATTACGCTGCTCTTTAAGAAGTTCTATGGCATGAGGCAGTATTCGATTAGCTGCTTCCGTTAAGCAAACCGTTTTTCCTGCTCTCAGGGTGAGAGGAGTATCCATAAGGACTTCTAGTGCTTTAAGCCGTTGGCTTACTGCCGTCGGGGTCAATCCCTGTGCTCGGGCAGCTTCTGCAATTGAACCATATTGAGATACCGCAATTAGGCTTTCAAGAAATTGGCTATTCAAAAGATAGATATCCTACTGTTTGAAAGAAGAATAATATAGTAATTGTTCTTTTGAGGTTGTGCTAGAAATCCTTCAACGTTCTATAATTTGAGGGTAGATTTGATGAAGAGCCTATTTCACCTAGCTTATAATGTTAGTGATCTCAACGAAGCACGGAATTTTTACGGGAAAGTACTTGGCTGTGAAGAAGGACGCTCTGCCCCCACATGGATTGATTTTGACTTCTTTGGTCATGAAATTTCCCTTCATATTGGCGAACCTTTCAAGACAGAGGCTACGGGGCAGGTTGGTGGTATTCTGGTTCCTATGCCACATCTCGGCGTGATACTAGAGTATAAAGACTGGATTATTGTCGCTGAGAAGTTGAAAGCGGCACAAATTTCCTTTGTACTGGAGCCAACGGTTCGTTTTGAGGGAGAAGCGGGAGAGCAGTGGACGATGTTCTTTTATGATCCTTCAGGTAATCCAATCGAGATAAAGGGGTTTAAGTCCCTGGATAAGGTGTTTGCATCATGAGCATTCTTTTGCTGACGAGTGTGCCGTCTGAAGAAGAGACCATGTGGCTCAATTCTCTTCGTGCCTCTTTACCAGAAGAGGACATTGTTCTTCAGGATCAAGTCAGGGATAAGGAGGCCGTGGATCTCGCGATTGTTGCCAATCCGCCTCAAGGGGTTTTGAGCACGTTGCCTAATCTAAAATGGATTCAAAGTCTTTGGGCCGGTGTTGATGCTCTTCTCGATGATCCAACGCTACCCGAAAATTCACCCTTGGTGCGCCTCATTGATCCCACCCTGGCAAGATCGATGGCTGAATCCGTTGCGACCTATACTCTGATGTTACACCGCAAATTTCCTCTCTATGTTTCTCAGCAAAGTGAAACCAATTGGAAACAACACGATATGCCTTTGGCGGTGGATCGTCAGGTCGGCATACTTGGCTTGGGTGAAATGGGACGTGCCTCTGCTCAATTGCTCAGTCAGCTAGGCTTTAATGTTAGGGGGTGGAGCCGCTCTCTTAAGAATGTAGAGGGGGTAGAGTGTTTTTCTGGACAACAAGGGCTCTCGGACTTTCTAAAGGGCCTGGATGTCGTGGTTAATCTCTTGCCACTAACCAGTGAGACAAGAGGAATATTGTCGAGATCACTTTTTGAGCAACTTCCCAAGGGCGCGGGGCTGCTAAACTTTGGTCGCGGAGGTCATCAGGTTGAAGGTGACGTTATCAACGCCTTGGATAGCGGGCAGTTATCACATGCGGTTCTAGATGTCTTCTCGCAAGAGCCCTTGCCGAAAGATAACCCTCTTTGGCAGCATCCCAATATTACTTTGTTACCACATGTTGCAGCGCCGACCAATCCGGGAACTGCAGTGCAGATTGTGACGGAGAATGTTCGAAGTTTTCGTGCGACAGAAGTTATGCCCAAGACTGTAGAGAGAACTGCAGGATACTAGTCTAAACCGCGTGTCCTGCGGCATGTCCGGAGGCCCAAGCCCATTGGAAGTTGAAGCCACCGAGGTGGCCTGTCACATCGACGACTTCGCCAATAAAGAAAAGGCCGGGGCAGGTTTTGCTTTCCATGGTCGCGGAAGATAGGTCTTTGGTATCGACACCACCAAGCGTGACCTCAGCTTTGGCGTAACCTTCATCGCCAGATGGGGTGATAACCCATTTATGAATGCCGTCTGCTATGGCCTTGAGCTTGTTACTACCAAGATCCGCTGGAGTGCGGTTTTGGGATTTACGATCAACCCATTCCTGCGCGAAGCGTTTGCTTAGGAATGGTGCAAGAACATTGGTAAGAGATTTTTTCTTGTTTTGCTCATTTGTCAGCTCATCTTCTATGTTTTGGCCTGGCAGTAGATCAATGCAAAGTGATTTTCCAGGCTCAAGATAAGAAGAGATTTGCAAGATCGCCGGGCCGCTGAGGCCGCGATGAGTGAACAGGAGGTTCTCTCTGAAACTCTGCTTTTTAACCGAGGCGATACAGTCTTGGGAAATACCGCTTAACGTTTTGCAAAAGGCCTTGTCATCTTCGTTCAAGGTCAGTGGGACCAAAGCGGGTCTTATCGGTGTAACCGGGATATCAAACTGCTTGGCAATCTGATGACCAAAATCCGTTGCACCAATTTTGGGAATAGACAAGCCACCCGTGGCAATGACAAGCGAGTGAGTTGTCAGCGTGCCTTCACTGCTTTCCAGAGAAAAGTTTGGCATTCCGGTTTTTTCGGGCAGAGGGTGAACACCCTTAATGCTGACGGGGTTCTTTATACTTACTTTGGCGTCACGGCATTCTGCCAACAACATGTCGATAATCTCTTGTGCGGAGTTATCGCAAAAGAGCTGTCCCAGTGTTTTTTCGTGATGTTTGATCTGATATTTGGCCATGAGATCAAGGAAATCATACGGTGTATAGCGAGCTAGAGCTGACTTACAAAAATGTTTATTATTGGAAATGAAGTCGCTGGCTGTGGTGTGAATATTGGTAAAGTTACAGCGCCCGCCGCCAGAAATCCGGATCTTCTCGCACAGTTTCTTGGCGTGATCGACAACGAGGACTTTTCGTCCACGCTTTCCAGCCTCAATCGCACACATAAGGCCAGCGGCACCGGCTCCAACTACGATCACATCCCAATCTTGCATCAGTTCTCTCTTTGCTTGCCCAGGAGCTTTTCAAAATCAGGGCTGCTTCAACATACTCGCAGGGTCATAGCCGAATTCTGCATCGAGTCCAAGCCTGTCGCAAAGCAGAGCAGCTATGAAGAGATAAGTATTGGTGGAGATGGTGGATAAAGTGCTTGATTTTGCTCTGTAATAGCCATTCGTCTTCGTGTTGTGGTATAACGCTCAATATCAAATGCCAATCAACAAAAAGCGTTGCATGAGGTAGGAGGAGGTACAGTTGGGGATAATTCTTTTGTGTGGAGGGCTATTTCTTTTCGCCTTTCTTCATCTGCTTACGGCAACAAAATCTATACGGACACCTCTAGCGAAACGTTTTGGGGAGGGACCCTACAAAGGTGTTTTTGCGCTGCTTTCTCTTGTGGCCTTTGCTCTGGCTATGCATGGCTACGCGTCGATGGATTACATCGAATATTGGCAGCCAATCAGAATATTAGTGTTGGTTCAGACTTTTGTCATTATGCCTGTATCAGTGACTTTACTGGTTAGTTCTTACGTTTCGCGCGGAACCCAGCGAATTACCCGTCATCCCATGCTTACTGGCGTTGCGTTAGCTTGCTTTGGGCATTTGCTGGTGAACGGGGATCTCGCCGCGATATTCCTTTTTGGTGGCTTGGCTATTTACTGTGTTGTGGCAATGCTTTGGAGTGATGTTCAGGCTAAACTATCGGCTGAAGAAAAGGTGCAACAGTTCTTGGCACAAACTGGCTACGTACCCGCGTTCACAAGGTTAAGGGTCACGCCTCAGGACCTTTTGCCGCGATTGGGAGTGCTTGGGCCTGCTATTGGTGTGGTGATGTATGGTCTGGCTCTTACTTATCATGGCCAGGTTTTTGGGGTATCACCACTGTCATCTATTGCGAGTTAGTCACAATTTCGCCCCGTAACCTTTGGCTCTTAATCTTAACAACCAGAGATTGTTAGATGGATTTTTTTGTTGAAAATTTCTCTAATCTACCTGCTATCCTCGTTTCTATCGGATTTTTACTAACTCTTATTGCTTTTGTTATCAGCGATATATTGTGGCTTAGGGTCTTCACCATTGCAGCTAAACTCGCAATGGCCATAGCTGCCCTTATGCCTGAATCTGGTCCCATGTGGCTATCCTTTGCTGGCAACATGTTGTTGGTCGCCATCAATGTGGTTCACTCAAGCCTATTGATCATGGAGCGTCGTCGCTCATGTCTGTCGATGGAAGAGCAGCAGCTTAAGGACAAGGCTTTTCCCTCAATGGACCGCGTCTTTGTTAAAAGGCTTTTTGCGGCTGCCAGGTGGTGTGATCTTGAGAAGGGCGATACTCTTCTTGTTGAGGGGGAATGCCCAGATAAACTTTTTCTCTTTCTTGAGGGAGAAGCCTTTGTGTCGGTAAGGCACAAGCGCATCGGCGAAATTGGGCCCGGGCAATTTGTTGGTGAAATGTCCTTTTTAACCAGGCAAAGCGCTGGGGCTACGGTAGTTGTTCGTGAACCTTCTCGATGTCTTGTTTGGCAAAGGGATATTGTCGAAAAACTATATAAGCAGGATCGGGATTTACAAATGATATTAACAGCAGCCATTGGTGTTGATCTCGCTGGGAAAATCCTTTTACAGAATCAACGAACTGCTGGTGTAGACTAGTGATGTGATTTTGCCCGAAGCGAAGTTCCCTTGCTTTTTTGGGTAAGCAGTTTACCTAGGGGCGTGAAACTATAACCATGTGGCTAAATTCATGACTAAAATCTATGGCATTAAGAATTGCGACACTTGCCGAAAGGCATTGAAATCCTTTGTTGGCGCAGGGAAAACGCATAGTTACCATGACTTCCGCGTGAATGGACTTTCTGCTGAAAGCCTCGATAATTGGATAAAGTCTGTTGGGTGGGAAAAACTACTCAATCGGCGCGGGACGACTTGGCGTAATCTTTCTGAAGAGATCAAAGGCGCGATTGACGAAGGTTCAGCGCGAGATTTGATGCTGGAAAACCCAACTCTTATCAAACGTCCCGTTTTTGAGATAGAAGATAGTGTCGTTGTTGGTTTTACAAAAAACGAACAAGCCTTACTTGGGCTTTAGGGGAATAGAGTGACTGATAGTTCCGATAAAAAAATGTCCAATAAGCCCCAGAACGCCGATGTTCAACGCGGTTCTGAGAAGCAGCGTGCCCGTAAAGAACGGTTCATTTCTGAAAAACATAAAAGAGATGAGCGGACGGCATCTCAGTCAGCTTCACGTGACACGCGTACTCCATATCGTGAACGCCCTTCAAGGGATAGCGGCTATGGGAACAAATCTCATGATGAAAATCGAGATAATCAGAGCAACACTAAAGATGGCTTCTATACAAAACGTTCAGATGCAGAACCTGCCAAGAGTGGAGAAAGACTTGCTCGCGGAGCCAAGCGTGTAGATCTCCCCATGGGGCGGTTGCTCTATCATGTTCTTGCTGTTCTTGACGATGCGACAAACTCGGACAGTCCAATTGATCGGGCCCTTGCTTCGCATTTTACCAATATCAAGGGGCGTCTCACCGATCGAGATCACGCACGTATCCGTGACATGGTCTGGGGTGTTGTTCGTCGTTATCGCCGTTTGTTGTGGTGGCTTGAAATCAAAGGTCAAACTCTTCAGATGCGAAAGCTTCTGTTGGCGGATTTGGTGTTGCACAGTGGTAAAACTGTTCAGGATATTACAAATTTCTGTAAAGGGGGGGGAGGATACCTCAAGCGTCTAACCGATTCCGAAGCCCAGGCCTTGAGCTCCATGGAGGGCAGTGAACTTACTGAAAGCACGATGCCAGAAGCTGTGTTGCTTGAATGTCCGTCTTGGGCTGAAGCTGGATTACGCGAAGCTTTCGGCGATCGTTTTGGTGAAGAAGTTGAAGCCCTGAATGGTCCTTCTCAACTGGATATTCGAGTGAATCCTTTTAAGGGAAATCGCGAAGATATTATTCCTCGTTTGGAAAAAGCAGGCTGTAAGGTCGAAATTCTCGACTGGTTGCCAAACGGTATTCGCATACATGATCACTGTAAAAAAGCGCATATGCCGTTTTATGAGCGTGGTGAATTTGAAATACAGGATGCGGGGTCGCAAGTTCTTGCAGCAATGGTGGCTGTCGAGCCCGGTCAACGCGTAGTCGATTTTTGTGCAGGCGCTGGTGGGAAAACCTTGGCCCTTGCAGCAGAGATGGATAACAGAGGCCAACTCGTTGCTTGCGATGTCCATAACAAACGTTTGGCACGCGCAGCGCAACGACTTAAACGCGCTGGTGTCTTTAATGCTGAACGTAAAGTACTCGAGAGTGAGCGAGATCCCTGGGTCAAAAAGAACAAGGGTAAGTTTGATCGTGTTCTTATCGATGCCCCGTGCAGTGGAACGGGGTCGTGGCGGCGCGCTCCTGATTCGAAATGGCGGAGAGATGAAACCGATCTTGAGGAGCTCGTAGCACTGCAAGAGAGTATCTTGACCTCGGCAGGTCGTCTGGTAAAGCCTGGTGGTCGCTTGGTCTACGCCACTTGTTCTTTACTGCCCTGCGAAAACGAAGACCAGGTCAGAAAATTCCTGCAGTCGCGTCCTGATTTTAAGCTTGTTCCTGTCAAAGAAGTTTGGAAAGTGCAAATGCCACTTTCGCCACCTGGTTATTTGGGTGACATGCTTCGTCTTACGCCTGCACAAAATGGCAGTGATGGTTTCTTCGCGGCTGTTCTTGTGCGTGATGAGACGGCACCCGTCATAAAGAAATCGGATCCGGTCTCAGAGTCGGCAGAAAAAAGCGAAGATTAATTAGCTGGGCTGTTCGCTCTACCTGTATTCCTTCGGTTTTATTATGGGGCGAGCAGCTTTTGATTTTTGATATCTTTCAGGGCTTGTTCACTGTCAACTTCAGTGATTGAGAGATAGGTTCGGATGACCGACGTCGTGCCGTAGGCTTTGATGTATCGAGTCTCTCCTGGTGACAAGACTAGATTGATAGAGTTTTCCATGTCCGAGGAGATTTTTATCTCATAGTTGCCGGGAAGAGCATCTCGGTAAATAACCTGATTCATAACTGCTTTTCCCACCGATTTTCCATCAACAAGAAACTCGGGCTCGATAGCTGCAAGAAAAGGTATTTTAGAGCGATAGAAATAAAGTCGAGAATTGTTTTCCGATACTTGTGGCAGGCTCCCAGTTATTGGTCGGGCTTTTTTATCAACTCCGCAGGCCATCAAAGTCAGTGATAAGGTGAAAACAATGACAATTTTATTTAATATCGACAACTTTAAAGGCCCTCCGGTGTGCTCTCGCCTATAGTAGGCATTTCAACGGAAAAGGCCAGTAATCCTCTTGTAAATAAGTACTATATTTATCGCATTAATGTTGCGGTGCAAAATAACGCTTGTTTGCATGTGCGAAGACGCGTACTTTGCATGAAATTACACATTTTGATCGCAAAGTGAAATAAAACAATAAAACGAAGCGTGTAGCGAAATAATAATATGAATGATGGCGAGTTTCTGGGAGAGCTAGGATGCAGGATCAACAAGGGTATTATCTGGAAGATTTAGAGGAAGGGATGGAAGCATCTTTTGCTAAAACAGTCACAGAGGCTGACATCGTTCTCTTTGCAGGCGTTTCCGGTGATACAAATCCGGTCCATATTAATGAGGAAGCTGCACAAAAAAGTGCCTTCGAGGGTAGAATCGCCCATGGGATGTTGACGGCTTCATTTATTTCCGCGGTATTGGGGACAAAATTGCCCGGACCGGGGGCGATATATCTTTCCCAATCCCTGCGCTTTAAAGCACCAGTCAGGATCGGGGATACCGTGACGGCGAAAGTCCGGGTGAAAGAGTTATTGCCTTCAAAAAAACGGGTCATTCTTGAAACGGTTTGCCAGGTTTTGGGCAAAGATGTGCTGGATGGTGAAGCGACTGTTATGGTGTCTTCACGGGGCGCATAGTTCCTTTTCCCATCAATCTTTTTTGAAAAAGATGACTAGGCTGTTTTCAATCGGCTGCTGACCCTGTATTCATAGGCTCTTCGGGTATTCATAGGCCTTCGGGCGCGCTCTTGATGCGATAGATAACTCTGTCTCATTAAGTTACTATGAAAGCCTGTTACCAATAATTAGGTATAAGTAGGGCCAGGTCAGGATATGGCGGTTTTTCATAATTTCACCAATCTACCAGCGGACGCTAGGGACGCTGTTATTGCTATTGGGAACTTTGATGGTGTTCACTTAGGACATCAAGCTGTTATCCGTCAAGCTGCTGAGATTGCAAAGGAACTTGGCGTTCCTCTTGCCGTGCTTACGTTTGAGCCTCATCCACGTTCCTTGTTTCGCCCCGATCAGCCTTGTTTTAGATTGACCCCTATGATTGCCAAGGCACATGCCTTGGTAAAGGTTGGTGTCGACTACGTCTTTATCCAGGATTTCACACTGGAATTTGCCCAACACACTGCGGAAGCTTTTGTGCTTGAAACCCTCGTTCGCGATCTCGGTGCAAAACATCTCGTAATCGGAGGTGATTTTTGTTTTGGTAAAGATCGTCAGGGTAACGCAAAGCTTCTTGAGGAAATGGGCAAAGAACACGGTTTCGGTGTAACTGCTGCAACCCTTGTTACCGATAACAGTAGTGAAGTGTTATCGTCTTCGCGGATTAGAGATTACCTCCGCAATGGTAATCCTGGTGCGGCGGCTAGAATTCTTGGCCGTTATTGGGAAATTGACGGCACGGTTTTACATGGCTTTAAACGTGGGAGAACAATAGGCTTTCCCACGGCAAACCTGTCTATGGAAAACTATTTGTTACCAAGCCTTGGTGTCTATGCCGTTCGCGTGGCCAAGGCCGGTGTAGAAGGGTTTGGCTTGACGCATTGGTACAATGGTGTAGCAAACATAGGAAGCCGCCCGACGCTTGAAGGTGACGCCGTAAATCTGGAAGTATTTATCTTTGATTTTGATGAAGACATTTATGATATGGACCTTCGGGTACAAATCATAGAGTATCTGCGCCCTGAAATGAAATTTGATGGCCTGTCGGCCTTAACTGAACAGATCGCGAAAGACAGTGAACAAGCCAAAACGCTTTTACTGGATTTAGCTGATCACCCGATTGAGTTTGTTGTGAACACAACAAGTGATGAATAAGTAAAATAGTAAGACGGAAGATTGGCTCCATGAGCACGGATTATAAAGACACTGTTTTTCTACCTAAGACCGAATTCCCAATGCGCGGAGGGCTACCTAAAAAAGAGCCTGAGATTCTGCAGCACTGGGCCGATATTGGCTTATTTGAAAAACTGCGTGCTCAGAGCAAAGGCCGCGATAAGTTCACTCTTCATGATGGCCCTCCCTATGCGAATGGCCACCTTCATATGGGGCACGCTCTCAACAAGGTCCTTAAAGATGTGATCAATCGCTCTCAGCAAATGATGGGCAAAGATGCACACTATGTTCCTGGTTGGGATTGCCATGGCTTGCCGATTGAATGGAAGGTTGAAGAGGGTTATCGCAAACGTGGCCAGGACAAGGATGATGTCCCCGTTGTGGAATTCCGTCAGGAATGCCGTGAATTTGCGGATAAATGGATCAAGATTCAGATCGAAGAATTTAAACGCCTTGGGATTGAAGCTGATTGGGAAAATCCTTATCGGACCATGAATTTCGAGTCCGAAGCTCTGATCGTAAAGGAAATGGGCAAGTTCTTGATGAACAAAGGCCTCTATATGGGGACAAAGGCTGTTCTCTGGTCTGTTGTTGAGAAAACAGCCCTGGCTGATGCCGAGGTTGAATACCACGAACTTAAGTCACCGACCATCTGGGTCCGCTTCCCGGTTGCGAGCAGCACTAATGAATTACTAGAAGGTGCTTCAGTCGTCATCTGGACAACAACACCTTGGACCATCCCTGCCAACCGGGCTGTCGCTCGTGGTGAAGAGTTCGAATATGTTGTTTATGAGGTTACGGAACTCGGTGAAAACAGCCAGGCCAAGATTGGTGAGCGTCTTGTTCTTAACCGTGAGCTTTCTGAACAGATTAGAATCGATGCCAAAATCGAAGCTTGGAAAGAGCTCGGCGTTGTTTCGGATTTGTCGGGTGTAAAGTTAAACCATCCTTTGAATGGTCTTGAAGGGGCAAATGGTGGTTATGACTATCAGGTGCCGCTCTTAACTGCTGATTTCGTGACCAATGATGCGGGTACTGGCTTTGTTCATATTGCACCAAGTCACGGTGCTGATGATAATGAACTCGGGCGTCAGCATGGCCTTGAAGTGCCGATGATGATCGATGAAGCTGGTGTTTATTACGACCATGTTCCTTTCTTTGCTGGCGCTTGTGTTTATACGCAAGAAGGCAAGGCAGGCGATGCGAATGGTCGGGTTATCAAAGCGCTTATTGAATCCGGTTCTTTGCTGGCCAAAGGCTCCATGCGTCACAGCTATCCACATTCCTGGCGTTCAAAAGCTCCTCTCGTTTTCAGAAGTACGCCACAGTGGTTTATCTCAATGGAGACAAATGAGCTGCGTGAAAAAGCTCTTAAAGCAATTGATGACACGCGCTTCATTCCAGAAAAAGGAAGTAATCGTCTTTATAAAATGATTGAGGGCCGTCCTGATTGGTGTGTATCCCGCCAACGTGTTTGGGGTGTTCCGTTACCAATCTTCATGGAAAAGAAGACTGGCGAGCCGTTACGTGATCAAAAAGTACTCGATCGTATCGTTGCAGCATTCCACGAAGAAGGTGGCGATGCCTGGTTCAATAGCGATGTGTCGCGTTTCCTCGGGGACGAATACAACCCTGATGATTTCGAACAAATTAAAGATGTGATTGAAGTCTGGTTTGATTCCGGTTCTACGCATAGCTTTGTTCTCGAAGCGCGCCCAGAGTTGAAATGGCCTGCAGATTTATATCTTGAAGGATCGGATCAACACCGTGGCTGGTTCCATACCTCGTTACTGGAATCTGCCGGTACACGGGGACGTGCCCCTTATGATGCAGTTCTAACCCACGGTTTTGTTCTCGATAACAAAGGTCGTAAAATGTCCAAGTCATTGGGCAATATCACGGCACCAGCTGAAATCAATTCCAGATATGGCGCCGACATTCTTCGCCTCTGGGTCGTTGCTTCTGATTATTCTCAGGATCTTCGTGTCGGCGATGAAATTCTCAAGTTTCAGGCCGATTCCTATCGCCGCTTAAGAAACACTCTACGTTTCCTCTTGGGAAGTTTGAGTGAATTCTCCGAAGCTGAACGTCTTCCCATTGAAGAGATGCCGGAACTTGAAAAATGGGTTTTGCATCGCCTAACCGAGCTGGATGCAGTCGTTCGTAAGAGCTGTGAAGATTACGATTTCCACGCCATGTTCCAGGCGCTTCATAATTTCTGTGCTCTCGATTTATCGGCTTTTTATCTCGATATCCGCAAAGATGCTCTTTATTGCAATGCCTCAGACAATCTTGAGCGTCGGGCTTGCCGTACTGTCATCGACATTCTTTTTGACGCTTTGACTGCTTGGTTGGCACCGATCCTCTGTTTCACGACAGAAGAAGCCTGGTTGGCTCGTGGCAAAGTTAATGAAGCCGAATCCGTTCACCTCCGAGCTTTCCCGGAAATTCCTTCTAATTGGAAAAATGAAGCTCTTGCCAATCGTTGGGACAGCGTTCGCGAAGTCCGTCGGGTTGTAACCGGGGCTATCGAAGTATTGCGGGCGGAAAAGAAAATTGGCTCGAGCCTGCAAGCCCGTCCTGCTGTCTACATTAATCGTAGTGAGCTTCTTACTGCGATCGGTGATCTTGATATGGCAGATATCTGCATTACATCTCAGATAGAGTTGGTAAATGCTGATGCGCCACAAGAAGCCTATCGGATTAATGATGTGGATGGCGTAGGCGTTGTCGTCGACACTTCTGAAGGTGAGAAATGTGAGCGTTGTTGGAAGGTTCTTCCGGATGTGGGAAGTCACCCACATGCAGAAGGAACTTGCAGCCGTTGTGCTGATGTACTAGGTGACGTGGCATCCTAACTGCGAGTTCTAGGAAACAGATTATATGATTTTACGTGCATTGATTCTGGCCCTGATTATCGCTGGATTGGATCAAGCGGTTAAGTGGTTCATATTACTTGAGGTAATGGATCCACCCAGGGTGATTGAAGTCACGGGATTTTTTAATCTCGTTTTGACTTATAATACGGGGGTGAGCTTTGGACTATTTGGTAGTGAGTCCGAATGGCGACCTTTCATCCTTGCGGGGGTAGCGCTTGCTATTGTGATAGGATTATTTGTTTGGCTCAGTAAGGAGCCAACAAAAATGATTGCTCTATCTGTTGGATTGATTAGTGGCGGTGCAATAGGTAACGTTATTGATAGGTTTATTCACATCGGGGTCGTAGATTTTCTGAGTTTCAGTATCTCATGGCTCCCTTGGCGGATGTTTAATCCGTGGCCAGCTTTTAACTTGGCAGACAGTATTATTTTCGTGGGGGTTTTGGTTTTACTCTATGACGGGTTGTTCTTAACGCCATCTAAGGGTAATAAGTAAGTACCTTGGAAAAGGACGCGGATTGAGCGCATGAAAAGTTTACGAGTTTTTGGTTTAGTTGCTATCTCTCTGGCTGTGGCCGGTTGCAGTGATGGTTTTAAAGAACAAATCGGTTTAGGCAAGCGTGCCCCGGACGAATTTAAAGTCGTTTCGCGGGCCCCATTGAGCCTACCGCCAGATTATAATTTGGAGCCTCCGAGACCTGGTGCCCTGCGTCCTCAAGAAGGATCAGCGCAAGGCCAGGCTAAACGTGCTGTCTTTAATTTGGATGGCACAGCAGGACCTGAAAAAAACACGGCAATTCAACAAGCTGGTCGTACCGATGGTGAAATGGCTCTTTTAAAATCTGCTGGTGCTGAAGAAGCCCCTGCAGATATTAGATTGCTTATTGATCGGGAAACCCGGCAGCTGAACACTGAAAGTGAAAAAGTTGTCGACGCGTTGATTTTCTGGAAAGATCAACCGAACCCAAATAGCGTCGTTGATGCGGCTAAAGAAGCCAAACGGATCCAGGAAAATGCTGCTCTCGGAACCCGTGGCCAAGGTGAAACACCAAAAGTTGTCATTGAAAGAGAAGCCCCACTTGAGGGTGTTTTTGATAACATATTCTAAGGCCGTATAGCTTAATACAGAAAAAAGCTCCGGATTTGCCGGAGCTTTTTTTGTTTTTACTTCTGAAAATAAGTTTACTTCGGAAGCCGTGCCCTAGTTTTGCCAGATTATTGTTCAATCTATTGTGAGACATTGTGTTGCCTGTAAGCTTGCCATGGCACACCCCAACTTTTAACAAGTCCTAGCATTCATAAATTAGTTGATTCTTATATGTGGTTTTATCTAACAAAGTTTACCTCGTCGAAGCGGGTTGCAATTTTAAGCCTTATGACCTTGTTGTGGATCGCTCCCGCAAGAGCGGGTGTTTTTAATCCTGATGTATTTATGTTGGACAACGGTATGCAGGTTGTCGTTATACCAAATCATCGCGCCCCCATTGTTTCTCAAATGGTTTGGTACAAGGTAGGAGCGGCTGACGAGAGCCCTGGAGAATCTGGAAACGCTCATTTCCTGGAGCATTTGATGTTCAAGGGGACCGAAAAATTTAAGTCCGGTGAATTTTCTGCGCTAGTAGCTAAGAATGGCGGCCAGGAAAACGCGTTCACGTCATGGGATTATACCGCTTATCATCAAACAGTCGCCAAAGATCGTCTCGAGATGGTGATGGAGCTTGAAGCGGATCGTATGACAGGATTGATTTTGGATGATGAAGCTGTCTTGCCAGAGCGGGAAGTCGTTCGCGAAGAGCGGAGAAGCCGTGTTGGTAATAGTCCTGGCGCTCAATTAGGGGAAGTTATGAGAGCGAGCCAGTTTCTTAACCACCCTTATCGAATTCCAATTATAGGCTGGGATCACGAGATTGAGGCCCTTAATACTGAAACAGCTTTACGATTTTATCGCAAATGGTATGCCCCCAATAATGCGGTTCTTATTATTACAGGTGATGTCAGTACAGAAGAAGTTAAGTCTCTAGCAACAAAATATTATGGGGTGATTCCTGCAAAAAATGTCCCTGAAAGAATAAGAGTTTCTGAACCTCCTCAAAATGCATCTCGGAGGGTTGTTAAGAAAAGCAAACTGATCAACAGCCCATCCCTCACTATTCGTTATTTGGCACCAAGCTATCGTACAGCCGGAGATCGTACACCTTATGCCTTACAGGTATTGGATGAGATTATTGGAAGCGGTCCTACAAGCAGGTTGTTTAAAAAACTTGCCATAGAAGAGAAAACAGCCGCATCCGTCGGTTCTGCTTATAGCCCGACATCTTTTGATCTCAGTACTTTTACATTGTACATTTCTCCAAGCCCTGGGGTGAGTATTGAAATTGCTGAAAAGCGGTTACGAGAAGAATTGGCAACTATTCTTACAAATGGGGTCAATGAGGCCGAGGTTATGAAGGCAAAAACAAGAATGGCTGATGCTGCGGTTTTTGCCCGGGATTCACTCTCTGCGGCACCCAATATAATTGGTCGAGCCTTAATGACAGGTCGTACGGTTGAGGACATTGAGGCCTGGCCAGATCATATATCTGCAGTGACGGCAGAAGACGTGAACAAGGCCATGCATACCATCTTTGATGAAAACCAATCCGTTACCGGGCTTCTACTCCCAGAAGGGAGTGAGGAATAATGTCGTTATTCAAAATTAATACACTTATCAAAGCTCTTTCTTGTCTGCTTTTAAGCACGATGCTCTGGACACATTCTTCTCGTGCAGTTGAAATCGTAGAGGTGGAAAGTGCTATTGGTCTTAATGCTTGGTTAGTTGAGGATCATAGTAACCCCATCATATCAATCAAATTTGCTTTTTCGGGGGGATCATCGGTAGATCCTGAAGGGAAAGAAGGATTGGCAAATTTTGTTGCAGCAACAATTGATGAGGGTTCAGGAACCCTTGATTCTCAGGCTTTTCAAGGAAAATTGAGCGACCTTTCGATTTCATTGAGTTTTGACGCGGGTCGAGAATACTTTACGGGAGAACTGGTAACCCTGAAACGTAACCATAACGAAGCTTTGCAGTTGCTAAACCAAGCCCTGACAAAGCCTCGATTTGATCAAGAACCTGTAGAGAGAATTCGATCCCAAATTTCATTATCACTCAGTCGTAGAGTTGATGATCCCGGGTATAAAATACAAAATACTCTGAGAAAATTATACTACCCCAATCATGTTTATGGCCGCCCGAGTGATGGCACGGTTGAGAGCCTCGCGGACCTGAGTGTTGCTGATTTAAAGAACTATCTTCAAGATAATATCGCCCTGGATAATTTGACGATCTCGGCAGTAGGAGATGTCACTGCTGATGAGCTTGGACCAATGTTAGATCAGGCTTTCAGTGGAATAGAACGTAAAGCAAAGCCTTTTCGTGTTACAGGTGCAAACCCCAAAGTATCAGGTGGGATTGTCGTCATTAAAGAGGATATTCCACAAAGTGAAGTCCTCATGGTTCAGCCGGGGATTTCCAGAGATGATCCAGATTATTATACGGCTATACTTGTAAACCAGATATTGGGTGGAGGTAGTTTCACCTCACGCCTTTATCAGGAAATTCGAGAAAAAGAAGGGCTCGCCTATTCTGTTGGCAGTTATTTCTCTCTTCTTGATCAAGCGCCTTTGTTGATGGCTTCGGTGGCTACCCAGAATGATAGAGTAGCTGATTCTATTCGGATTATGCGTGAACAGTGGCGGTTGATGTCAGAGGAAGGTCCCACAGAAAAGGAACTTTCCGAGGCAAAAACATACCTTACGGGGTCATTTCCTTTAAGCTTTACGAGTACGGGACGTGTTGCCAATATCCTGCTGGCAATGCAGCTCAATGAGCTCGGAATTAACTACCTCGACCATCGTAACGAGTATATCGATTCAGTTACATTGGATGATGCCAAACGAGTAGCCAGAGAGCTCTACAATGATGACGTGCTTACCGTTATCATTGCAGGGAATCCCGTCGGCATTAGCAATGTGGATCCAGTTGCTTACTAGATAACAAAAGTTTGTCCTAAAGTGCCTTTTTCTGGGGGGGAGCATTTGTTAATTATATTGAGTGCTTTATCACTATCGGGCACAGCCTAATACCAGCCAAGTACCAGATGGAAAATATGTCCTACACACACGACGCTAATCT
The DNA here is from genome assembly GCF_965205715.1 of Kiloniella sp. Taxonomy (GTDB): domain Bacteria; phylum Pseudomonadota; class Alphaproteobacteria; order Kiloniellales; family Kiloniellaceae; genus Kiloniella. Next base: position 780,493 of record NZ_CBDBHW010000013.1, read on the forward strand.
ATGTCTAGAGCCTTTCCTTGGTGAAGGAGGTTTAAAACAAGAGATTTTTGAAGAACAACTTGAGAGTTGCCGCCAAAGTCTTGTCCGGCTTAGAGAGGATAAAGAAAGCGGACGATTACCATTTCTGTCCACACCTGAAAATCGAGATGATTTGGCTGTGTGCCAGACTGTGGCCTCATCCTATCGGGCGAATTGTAGTGATGTCATCGTCTTGGGGACAGGGGGATCATCACTTGGTGGTCGAACGCTTTACGGGTTGGCCACAAGTGCTTTTGGTCCGATAAATGGGGGGCCGCACCTACACTTCATTGATAATATTGACCCTCATAGTTTTGAAATTCTTCTCAAAAAACTGGATATTTCAAAGACGGGTTTGATTGTCGTTTCAAAGTCAGGGTCAACGGCTGAAACGGTAGCTCAATTTATGGCTTTGTTGCCGGCTTTCCAAAAGGCTTACGGGCCAGAGAAATTGGCTGAGAGAATTACAGTAATAACTGAACCAAGGCCAAACCCTCTGCGTAAACTCGCGCGTGATCTCGGCTTAGAGTGTCTGGACCAAAACCCTCTGATTGGAGGGCGGTTTTGTATTCTGACAATCGTTGGATTACTTCCGGCTATGATCGCAGGGCTTGATGTCGCAGCGTTACGAAGTGGTGCCGCAAAGGTTGTTGAGCAAGCTTTCCAAACGGAAGACATGTCCGAGATCCCTGCTGCTGTCGGAGCATCTATCGCGACGGGATTGTTGCGTCAGCGTGGCATTCGTCAAACCGTCATCATGCCCTATGAAGATCGGCTTGCAGACTTGGGCTTGTGGTATAACCAGCTGTGGGCCGAAAGTCTGGGTAAAGAGGGGAAGGGGACGACGCCGATCCGTGCTCTTGGTACCGTGGATCAGCACAGTCAGCTTCAGCTCTACTTGGATGGCCCTCAGGACAAAATGTTTACCGTGATTTATCACGATGCCAAGGGACAGGGTTTACCCGTTGATACTGTACTGCCTAAAAGCGAAGATTCATTGAGTTATCTTCGAGGGCGGACTCTCGGTGATTTGCTCACTATTTCAGCTGAAGCGACGACCCAGACCCTTGCGAAAAACGGTCGCCCGGTTCGAAAGTTCCTGCTCGAGAAGATCGATGAAGAAACACTGGGCGCTTTGACCATGCACTTCATGTTGGAGACTGTAATTTCAGCAGATTTGTTGGGGGTAAACCCATATGATCAACCTGCTGTTGAACAGGGAAAGATGCTTGCAAGACGGTTGCTCAAAGACCTCTAAACTTTCTTCTTGAACTTAACGATAACACTGAATTCGTCATTGTTCAGCCGGGCAGTTTAGCGCACAATTGCTGTGCTTAATTTCATTTTAGGAGCCTTTTGTGCTTATCCGTCGCCTTCCAGATACTTTGGTCAACCAGATTGCTGCCGGTGAAGTCATTGAACGACCGGCGGCAGCAATTAAGGAGCTGGTTGAAAACTCCTTGGATGCTGGATCTCGCAATATCGACGTGGTTATGCGAGATGGTGGACGGAGTTATATATCCGTAACCGATGATGGTTGTGGCATGAGTGTCGAAGGTCTGGGTATTTGCATCGAGCGACATGCAACGTCGAAGCTTCCCAGCGATGATCTCGTCCACATTGAGACACTCGGCTTTAGGGGAGAAGCTTTACCTTCAATTGGTGCGGTGGCGCGTTTGCAGATAACCAGTCGCGAAGCAGGGTGTGAAGATGCCTGGTCGATCAAGGTCGAAGGCGGTGTCTTACATGACCCTCAACCCGCAGCTTGTAATGCAGGTACGCGAGTTGAAATTCGGGATTTATTTTTTGCAACACCCGCTCGATTGAAATTCCTGAAAGCAGCACGAACAGAGGTCAGCCACGCCGAAGATGTTCTCAAACGCCTCGCCATGGCCCATCCGGATGTCGGCTTTTCGCTTTCTGATGAAAAACGTACGATCTTAAGGTTGCCTGCGAGTAGTGGTGATCTTTTCGAAGTCAGGCTTAAGCGGTTGTCTTCAGTAATGGCCCGAGAATTTGAAGAGAATGCTCTTCCGATCAACGCCGAGCGTGAATATCTCAAGCTTTCTGGCTATATCGGGTTGCCCACGCTTAACCGCGGTAATGCGCAGCACCAGTATCTTTTTGTCAATGGTCGTCCGGTAAAGGATCGGTTACTGCAAGGGGCTGTGCGGGGCGCTTATCAGGATTTCCTCGCCCGTGATCGTCATCCTCTTCTGGCTCTTTTCCTGGAGCTGCCTTCTGAGATGGTGGATGTAAACGTGCATCCCGCAAAGACTGAGGTTCGGTTTAGAGATGCGGCACTGGTGCGCGGCCTAATTGTTGGTGCCTGTAAGCATGCTTTGGCTGAAGCAGGTCATAGAGCGTCGACTTCTGTTGGCAATGCGGCCCTTGGCATGCTCGAAGCTGCTCGAGCCCGAAATGAACAAGGTGTTATACCCCCAAGACCTTCGACGGATTATTCTTGGCAGTCCAGGCCTTCTGTAAATTATCCTTCAGGTCGGTTGTCAGAGGCAGGGATGGATTACCATGCGCCTTTGCCTGGGCAATCACAGTCTTCTCTGCCAGGTGCTACGGAATTTGCCCCTCAGGCACGAAATGAGCAAGGAAGTGGACTGTCTGAAGGGAGTGTCTCCTGGAACCAAAGCCCGGGGAGCTTTGAATCGATGGGTTCTGAGGGCGATAATTTTGATCACCAGTCCCACCCCTTGGGTGCGGCACGTGCGCAGTTTCATGAAAATTACATCATTACCCAGACAGCGGATGGAATTATCGTCGTTGACCAGCATGCTGCCCATGAACGCTTGGTGTTGGAAAAAATGAAAGCGCAAATGGCAGAGCAGGGTGTGAAAACCCAAATGCTGCTATTGCCAGAAGTTGTCGAACTGGATGAAGACGCAGCGCACCGTTTGGTAAAAAGAGCGGATGAGTTGTCAGAATTAGGCCTCGTTCTCGAAGGCTTTGGCCCGGGTGCTGTTGTGGTTCGTGAAGTTCCGGCGATCTTGGGAGAACGTGCGAATGCTGCAGGGTTGGTAACTGATCTTGCGGACGAACTTGCAGAACTTGGCGAAACTTTAGCGCTGAAAGAGAGAGTTGAGCGGGTACTCGGTACCATGGCGTGTCATGGCTCGGTTCGTTCCGGAAGACGGCTTAATGGCGAAGAGATGAATGCGTTGTTACGACAGATGGAAGTCACGCCCCACTCAGGACAGTGTAACCATGGTCGTCCAACCTATATCGAGTTAAAACTCGCAGATATAGAAAAACTCTTTTCTCGGAGATAATCATCCCTATCTATAATCTAAGCGTAGAGTGTAGTGAGTGATTGGGATATTGATGTTCTGGGGGGATCCGCGTTGGAATTTGATTTTCTTGAGCTTGCGCCCGCGAAGCGGTTTTCTGATGCCTTTTGTGATGATTTTTATCAAGAAGTTCCCAATGACTGGTGGGTTATTGTCACCGATGTGGTCAGTTCTACCAAAGCGATAGAAGCTGGGCGTTATAAAGATATCAATATGCTTGGCGCGGCAGGAATAACGGCCGTGTTTAACGTGGTTGGTGGTGCAACCATTCCCTTTGTATTTGGAGGTGATGGTGCAACTTTCCTGTGTTCGTATAAAGATTGCCCCGAACTGATTTCTGAACTGTTAGCTGTCAAAGCCTTTGGCCTGCAACATTACGACCTTGAACTCCGGGTTGGCTGTGTCCCAATGCACGAAATTCGGGCCCAGGGTAAAAATGTACAAGTTGCCCGGCTGGAGCTATCACCAGGTAATAGCTTGGCACTGTTTAACGGCGGTGGGTTGGGATTAGCTGATAGTATCATCAAAGCGGATCACACCGGAAATTACTGTAAGAATGAGAACACAGATAAGCTACCCAACCTCGAAGGCCTGTCTTGCCGTTGGCAACCCCTAAAGCCCGTAAATGGCCAAATCCTGACTTTGTTGGTTCAGGCAGAGGTAGAAGAGGACTACGCCAGAATAGTTGAAGGCATTCAGGAAATACTTGGCCGTGGTAATGATGATCTTAATCCGGTCAAACCACAGGGAATGAAGCTTCGTGGTTTTTTTGAAAATTTCTCGCTTGAGCGTTTTGCGGCCAGTGCTGGGTCTGGTGAAAGTATAGTGCCAGCCTTAAAGCTTTTATTGGAAAGGTGTTTTCAACGCTTTGCGCACTTGGTGAACCTCAAATCAGGCCCCTATCAGCCCGATACCTATTTGACAGAACTCCGGAGCAATTCTGATTTTCGCAAGTTCGACGACATGGTCCGCATGGTCTTGGATTGCCAGAATTCAGTCATTGGAGAGCTAAAGGAATACCTAAAGGCTGAGCATGAAGCAGGTAAACTGATTTATGGTATTCATCTCTCGGAAGAAGCTCTGATGACTTGTCTAATGCTGGACCTTCGGCATTCTCAGCACCTCCATTTTATTGATGGTGCGGACGGCGGTTACGCTATGGCGGCGAAAAGTTTGAAAGCTCAGGCAAAAGTTAAAATCAGTAATTCGTGATGAATTGTTCCATACCTTAGTTGTTACTTATTCTTTCATAGTTCCGCTCGTTAAAGAAAGAGTGGGCTAACTTTTGGAAGGATTCAGATTTGGCACAAGTAAGAGATTTTGACCGGGATAGGGCTGAGAAAATATTTTATGGTTCAGAGAATAAAGACCCGGGATTATTAGACCAAATAGTTGATGGGTTAAAGACTCATTGGGAAATTCTCCTCCCTGTATGGAGAGAAGAGGCTACTGACGATCAGTTGGGTGAGGTTGAGAATGTATTGGATTCAGCTCTTTCGCACTGGAGTATTAATAAAAATATACCCGGTATAAAAAATAACGAAAATGCTCCGTTAGTATTAGTGTGTCACGAATATTCTTTTAGGAGGATAGAACTGTATAAGAGATGAGGGTTTGTTGGTCCCTCGGAGCCGCTTTTCAGGAGGAGGCTTCAAACCACCTTAAGCTGCTGTGGTAAAGAGCTATGGTAGTGAGCGTTAAGGAAAAGGCATCCATGAGATGTCAGGTAAGTGTCAAAGGAGACGAACGCAAGTGAACCGCTGATGAGGTGTCGAAAACGGGTTAGATGATGTCAAAACCAGGGGGCTAGTACACAACTGGGATAAGTCCAGCCGAAACCTGATTACGGGCTGGACGGCATCCGGCATAGAGGCGGCGTGACCTTGACACAGGCTCTTTTATGGAACGTGAGAACCTGTCGCCCGAATGTTAAGGGAGAAGCTCAAGTGGAAGCACCATAAGAGCCAGAACACCGATGTCGGGCACAGGGGCGGAGTAGTTCGTAGTAGCGTTGAAGAGCTTGTAACGAGCTTGGAGCAAAGGGACTACCCTGTTTGAGTATGAATTATTTATCAACCAGTATTGGGATGAATAGATGACAAATACAAAGCCTTTTACAATTTCTAAACGGCTTGTTTGGGAAGCGTGGAAGAGAGTAAAAGCCAATGGTGGAACCCATGGTGTTGATTCCGTGTCTTTGGAGACATTCGAAGGGAAACTTTCGAAGAATCTCTACAAGATTTGGAACAGGATGTCATCGGGCACCTATTTCCCCCCGCCAGTTCGGCGGGTGGATATCCCGAAAGGAGATGGCCAGACAAGGCCGCTTGGTATTCCTACAGTTGGAGATCGGGTAGCACAGATGGTTGTTAAGATGGTGTTGGACCCGGAAATTGATCCAGTCTTTTACCCAGACTCATACGGCTATAGGCCGAAGAAGTCAGCAATTGATGCGGTGCGACAAGCGCGGCAACGTTGTTTCCAATATGGTTGGGTGGTTGATCTGGATATTCAGGGTTTCTTTGATAACATTGACCATGATTTGATGATGAAGGCGTTAGCCAAGCACACAAATTGTGTCTGGATACGTTTGTACATCGCAAGATGGCTGAAAGCGCCAGTGTCACTGACAGATGGTAGTATAGCTGAAAGAGACAAAGGAACACCGCAAGGGGGAGTAATTAGCCCGCTTTTGGCAAATTTGTTTCTGCATTATGCGTTGGATGTCTGGGTACAGCGACATTATCCAAAAGTTCGTTTTGAACGGTATGCGGATGATGGCGTCTACCACTGTTCTAGCCAGAGAGAAGCGGAAAAGCTTCTAAAGGTGCTAAGAGTGCGATTAAAGGAATGTCATCTAACACTTCACCCTAAGAAAACCAAAATTGTGTACTGTAAAAATAGTTTCCGGAAAGGAAAGTATGGGCAGGTCAGCTTTGATTTCCTCGGGTATACCTTCCGGCCTCGAAGGGCAATGTCAAAGTACGGTAAAATATTTACTGGATTTTTGCCGGCGATAAGTCGGAAGGCTCTTAAGCGGATAAATGTAACTATACGGAAATGGAATTTTCAACGTTGGAGTAAATATGATGTTGAAGACATAGCCCGTATATTGAACCCCGTTGTAAGAGGTTGGGTTAACTACTATGGACATTTCGGACGAACCGCTCTCAAGCGTGTAAAGGCTTTGCTCGAATTCTCGTTGATCAAATGGGCACGGAAGAAATTTAAGAAGCTGCGAAGAAGCTATCGAAAGAGCAAGGATTATATCAGGCGTGTGCAAAAGCAACGACCCGCCTTGTTTGTACATTGGCAACTAAGTAGTAAGGGATGAACAGGAAGAGCCGTATGAGTTGAGAGGCTCACGTACGGTTCTGTGAGAGCCTGAGGGTGCAACTCCCTCGGGCTACTCGACCAATTTCTCAAGGAAATGGAAAATTTCCCAAAGATGAATGATGATCAAAAAGCTTCATTTTATGAGTCTCTTGATGAGTTTGGAAAGCTGCCTGGCCGTGGCCATATAGCACAAACTATTCGTCTTAAAGGGCAACGAATTTCTAGGAAAGGTAATGAATCTAGAAATTTTCCTCGCACGATGTCAGATAATGAACTCCTGGAAGAAATTACTAAGAATTATCAAAACATTGATCAAGCAGAGAAGTATATTGAGTTATTAGAAATAAAACCGAAAAAATTTAAGGCCTCTAAAATTTTTAAAATTGGAAGAGAGTTTGCTGAGAAAATGGCAGTCGTGAATTTAAATCGTCAAAATAGTCAAAATAAGCGACTTTTTGTCGAATTTAATAGGAGGCCACATTTAGATTTTGGGGAAAATGAATCAAAAGTACTAAGGCTCTTCTCCGCTTTGTTGAGTAGATTTAGGATTTCAAATAGAGCATAGATTGATTATCTGGAATGGATGATTGTCTAATTTTGAGTTTGAAGTATTCGGTATCCTTGATGCCTCTGGCTCGCTTACGGATCATTCCTATACTGACATTACCAGCCTCTATCCTGGCGCTTGTGAGCTTGTGTTTGGCGTAGTTGCAGATGCCCACACAATGTTTCCGTAGGGATTTCGCGAACTTTTTTAGATAGAGCATCTGTGACTGATCTGCTATCAGGCACCAACGTTCCAGTTGCTCCGCCATCGCCTCAAATGAAGCGGCACTCCACAGCAGCTGAAGCTGTTCTTTCAAGACGTAAAGTGCATTCAGGTTGCTATTGCTCTCCAGCAACCTTTGCAGCTTGTCACTTTGTTTTTCACTCAACTTATCCGCATTTTTGAGCAACAGATAATGCGTCCCTTTCATCAACTCTTTACCACTTGGATCGGCCTTTCTGAACTCAAGTCGACGCTGATTATGGATAGCTTTGCTGTAGTTTTTCATGACGTGGAAACGGTCAAATACTATGTCGGCCAACGGCAAGGACTCTCTGACAGCCTTTTGGTAGGCAGGCCCCATATCCATCGCTACGGCCTTTATTTTGCAGGCTGTATCTGGTTGCAGTTGTTTCAAAAACCTTGAAAAAACCTCGGCAGTTCGGCCTGCTTCAACCCAGATCAGATGACCGCCAACCATATCGTAGACCACCGTCATGTAGTCATGACCTTTCGCCCGGGCAACTTCATCTACACCAATATATTCCAAGCCAGTTAGCTCTGCAGGATCAAGCGTAGGGAGAGTTTCAATAAGGTATGCCCTGTCGATATTCTTGACCGTTTCCCATCGTATATCCAAATGTCTGGAAACCGCTTGAATAGACATATGCCGACATAATCCACTGATCAGTCGGCAAAATCGGTGAGTGAAACGGCACCCTTTATCAACAAAATCACACCCCTCAATGCGGCGTTCGCCCTTGTTAATATAAACCTGCGCCAGCTCAATCTCGACCACACAAGGATACCCAAAAAGGGGGATGTCGTTTACTTGTCGGCGGACATGCTGGTTGATGCTTCCCTTCTGGCCTGTAGCAGGGTCTATAGCCCTCCTACGCGCGTCTCGGCTGCAGTGAATGACAATCTTAACACCGCCGTCATCCAGTTTAATTTCATTTACACGTTGCCCTTTGAGGCCTAAAATATGCTGCGAGATGTTGATTGTCATATACCTGCTCTATGTAAAGTTATCAGAAACCATACATATCAACAGGTTACTTGGCGGTCGGCATCTTTTTCTACTCAACAAAGCGGAGAAGAGCCAGTACTAAAGCAATTTTCTCTACCGAAATAAATGTAAAGCCAAAATCAATACAATCAATTTCTCAGAAAAAAGAAAATCCGAGCCTTACCGTATTTACGGTTATCAACTTCTTCAAAGTCTGGTGGTGGTGTGATGGTCTCTTTGGCGTCGGCTTCGGCTACGATAAGGGCGGTAGGGGCGATCCACCCTGCCTTGTCCAAAGCTGAAATTGCAGGATCGGTCAGGTTTTGATTGTAGGGTGCATCCATCATTATCAAAGAACAGGGATTAGCCGTCCTAGGTGGGAAAAGTGCGTCACCAGCGATAACCTGGGTTGATAATTGTTGTTTGAGTGTTTTGATATTGCTCTGGAGGGCTGTGAGGCTCTCTGGCGCCTTTTCTATAAAGGTAACGTGCTTGGCGCCCCGGGATAGAGCTTCAAGGCCAAGAGCACCAGTACCAGCAAAAACGTCGAGTACATGCTGGTCTACCAGTAGTCTACTTGTTCCCGAAGGAAGTAAGCCACGACTAACATCGCCCTGTAGCAGGATGTTAAAGAGTGATTCCCTTGTCCTGTCCAAAGTCGGGCGTGCCGTTTTGCCCTCAGGGCAGGTTAAAGGCCGCCCACGATGTCTGCCCCCAACAATCCTCATTTAACACCCCTCATGTTAAGAACGCTTGTTCAGGGGCATGGGTTTAGCTGGTTTACGTGTCTCTGGCTTTCCTTTTCCGGCAATTTTTTTTCGGCCAGGACCCGGTTTGCCTGATTTTAACGGCTTACCGTCTTTACCTGTTTTTACAGAAGCTTCAACAGGAGCTTCTTTGGGCAGGCCCAACTGGTCTCGAACCAATTTGTATGGGAGCTCTACAATCTCACCTTCGGGAATTTCTCCTAGCTGGAAAGGTCCGTAGGAAATTCGAATTAGGCGATTAACAATTAAACCAAGGTGTTCGCAAACACGTCGAATTTCGCGATTTTTACCTTCTTTCAAAGACATCGTCATCCAGGCGTTGGTTCTTGCCTGGTTACTGATTATCGCTTCAATCGGGGCGTAGTGTATGCCATCGATGGTCATGCCCTCTGCGAGAGCCTTGATATGATGTTCCTCGACCGTGCCATGGACACGGACGCGATAACGACGCGTCCAACCCGTGGCAGGGAGTTCCATTTTACGTTTGACTTCACCATCGTTGGTAAAGAGCAACAGGCCCTCTGAGTTGTAATCTAATCGACCAACAGGCTGCAGGCGCGGAAGATCTTTTGGTAATTTATCAAAGACTGTCGGGCGACCTTCGGGGTCACGTGCGGCGGTAATCTGTCCCTTTGGCTTATGGTATTTCCATAGACGGGCACGTTCAGCTTGGGGAAGAGGCTCACCATCGACAAGAATCGAGTTTTCTGGTCCGACGACAATGGCAGGTGATTCAAGTACTTTTCCATCAAGTATGACCCTGCCCTCTGCGATCCACCGTTCAGCGTCCCTTCGAGAACACAGCCCTGCACGCGCGATAACTTTTGCTATGCGCTCTTTCTTATCTGATACAGGTGCAGCTTCCACACGCTGATAAGTTGGTTGCTCATCCTTTGTTGAGGATGGCTTACCCTTTACAGGACGGTTACCAGCAGACTTAGAAGGCCTGCCTTTGGCGTTTGGTCCAGACTTGGGACGGTTCGGTCGAGGTGTCTTTGCGTTTGTCATGGCCGGAATGTATGCCCGTGTTGATCTCCTGTCTACTGTGAATAATACAAATGACCTATGCAATGAGCATTGGAGGCATCGAATACTTGACCTTGTACCGATTTCTACAGAGAGTCCGGAGTTATGAAAAAGGGTATCGAAGTCAAGTATTGCAAGAAGCCAGGTGAAGCCATGGCACTGGCGCTGATAGAAGCAGAAGCTGCGGCTAGGGCCGGGGAAGTACCTGTTGGTGCTGTAATCGTGGAAAGCCAGACAGGGAAAGTACTGGCGCGGTCTCACAATCGGGTGGAGAGAGATTGCGATCCAACGGCCCATGCGGAGCTTTTGGCAATAAGGGCTTTGGGAAAAGAATTAAAGAGCGCCAGAATGGGGGATTGTGACCTCTATGTTACGTTGGAACCTTGTCCTATGTGCGCTACGGCGATTTCTTTTGCTCGAATCAGGCGGGTTTATTACGGGGCCTATGATCCCAAAGGAGGAGGGGTCGATCATGGCCCTAGAGTATACGAGCACGAGACATGCCATCATCGACCTGAGGTCTATGGCGGCTTGAGTGAAGAGCCTTGTGCGTCTCTATTAAAATCATTTTTCCAAAAGCGCCGATAAAAAATGCGTCAAAAAAACCGCTGATTTCATCAACTAGCGGTTTTTTATTTTTTTATATGACCAAAGTAATTATCGAGCGAGTTCACGCCAGCCAATGTCGCGGCGGCAAAAACCTTCGGGCCAAGTAATTTTATCAACCGCTTGATATGCTTTTTGTTGAGCTTCCTTGATACCTGTGCCCAATGCCGTCACGCCTAAAACACGTCCGCCAATAGCTTGTAAACTACCATCAGAGCTTGTTGTTGTCCCCGCATGGAATACGGTAACCGCCGGGTCTTCGTTGGCGGCGTCGACGCCTGTAATAACGGTATTTTTGTCATAAGAGCCGGGATAACCCTTTGCAGCCATAACGACAAGGAGTGCTGTTTCGGCGTGCCAGTCTAATGATATCTGATCAACGCCGCCTTTTGCAGAGCCGAGAAGTGCTGGCAACAAATCTGATTTTAAACGCAGACAAAGCGCCTGACATTCTGGGTCACCAAACCGGACATTGTATTCAATCAATCGTGGGCCAGTATCTGTCAGCATTAGCCCTGCAAAGAGAACACCTTTGTAGGGATGACCTTCTGCTTTCATGCCTTCGATTGTAGGTTTGATGCAGCGGTCAATTACCTGCTGCTCTAGTTCCGGTGTAAGTACTGGAGCTGGCGAATAGGCACCCATGCCTCCCGTATTTGGTCCCGTATCGCCTTCGCCGACACATTTGTGATCTTGCGCTGAGGCTAAGGGGAGATAGTTTTCGCCATCGGTAAGAATAAAGTAGCTGACTTCTTCGCCTTGCATGAATTCTTCGATGACGACCTCTGCACCCGCTGCACCAAATGCGCGGCCGGACAAGGCTTCTTCGACAGCGGTATGAGCTTCTTCGAGTGTCATCGCGACAGTGACACCTTTACCAGCAGCAAGCCCGTCGGTTTTAATAACTATCGGGGCACCTTGCTGATCGAGATATTTTTTGGCTGGTTCTAGTTCGGTGAAGCGCTGATAACCAGCGGTTGGAATGTTATACTTGGCACAAAAGTCTTTCATAAAACCTTTGGAGCCTTCCATTTCAGCAGCTGCTGCTGATGGTCCAAAAGCAGGTATGTTGATTTCGTCTAGTCTGTCGACCAGGCCGTCAACAAGTTGTCCTTCTGGGCCAACAACAACAAACTCAATAGCGTTCTTTGATGCAAAGTCGACAATGCCATCAATATCTTCCGCTTTGATGGGCAGGCATTCAGCGACTTCAGAGATACCTGCATTGCCAGGGGCACAATAGAGTTTTTCGCAAAGCGGAGATTTGGCTATAGACCAACAGAGGGCGTGTTCACGGCCACCAGATCCAACAACGAGAATTTTCATTTTGTGCTCCCGAGCTTTAGGGGGTCAATTAATCTGGCAAGCTTATGCCCTATTCGTTCCGGGAAAGCCAGTCTCAGAAACAATAACAAACTGTATTTTTCTTGTTGGGTGCTGATTATTCAACTTTGGTCTGTCGACTTTCTTTGGGGCGGTGTTTAGGATGGTTCTCAATGAACGATCTATTTTCAAAACCACCCTCAGATCCAACTGCCGAACGCGGGACAAATGCGCCGGCGTTGAGTGTTAGTGAGATTTCAAGTTCGATTAAACGGGAGCTCGAAACCCGGTTTGATCGTGTTCGCGTACGTGGAGAAATTTCAGGACTTAAACGCGCCGGTTCTGGCCATATCTATATGTCACTAAAAGACGATAGTGCCGTCTTGAGTGTGATTTGTTGGCGAGGACAAGCAAGTAAACTCTCTGTTGAACCTCAAGATGGCTTAGAGGTTATCGTGACGGGGCGGATTACCAGTTATCCCGGCCGATCCAACTATCAAATCGTCATTGATAGTATGGAAATCGCGGGTGAGGGGGCATTGCTCAAACTCCTGGAGGAGCGAAAACGCAAGTTGACCTCTGAGGGGCTTTTTGCGGATGACAGAAAACGATTAATTCCGTTCCTCCCAGAAGTCATCGGGGTTGTAACCTCGCCGACGGGTGCGGTTATTCGGGATATAATGCACCGGTTATCTGATCGGTTCCCTCGCCGGGTTCTGGTTTGGCCAGTTCTTGTGCAAGGCAAGGGAGCTGCAGAGCAAATTGCTACGGCTATTGAAGGATTTAATGCCTTACAGCCGGGTGGTGATATTCCTAGGCCGGATACTTTGATCGTTGCCCGTGGCGGAGGGAGCCTCGAAGATCTCTGGGCCTTCAATGAAGAAATCGTTGTACGTGCCGCAGCTAACTCACAAATACCGCTACTTTCAGCTGTGGGACATGAAACAGATACCACGCTGATCGATTTTGCTTCCGATAAAAGGGCACCGACGCCAACAGCTGCTGCTGAGATGGCTGTTCCAGTTCGTGCAGAGCTAATTGGTGATGTACAAAATATTGGGCGTAGGATTTATACCGGGGCAAACAGACTTTTGAGCGAAAGACGGATGCAGGTTGAAGCTCTGTCACGCGGCCTGCCTGATCCAAGACGCTTGATTGAAGAGAAAATGCAACGACTGGATGATCGTGTTGAGCGGATGCGAAATGCCATGAAAGGTTATTTGCGGGCTCAGTCGTCTGGATTGTCAGAGCTTTCAGCACGTTTGCCTCATCCAAAACAGCAGATCTTGCTCGCCAATCATCAGCTTTTGGCGCTTAAAGACAGGCTGAATGCATCTGGTACTCAGCTTTTGCCCAGAAGACAACAAGAACTTGATCGTCTGGACGCCGGGCGTCGTATGGTTGCTGCAACAAACCTACGGATTGAGCGGTCAGGCAATGAATTGCGAGCACTCGATCGGGTTCTTGAAGGCGTTTCGTACAAGAATGTGTTGAAACGGGGCTTTTCTGTCGTTCGCGGAGAAGAGGGGAGTGTGCTTAATGCAAACGATATATCAGAGGGGACGCCGATACACATTGAGTTTGCAAATGATGCATTTGTTCAAGCTGTAGCAGGTAAGGAGAGTGGAGGTAATGGGCCTCCATCAAGTTCATCTTCTGGTAGTTCAGCGAAAAATCCCAAAAAGAAAAAAGCATCGAAGAAAGATACAGATACTGCCCAAGGGAGTTTATTGTGATCAGAGGATTTTTGTTCCTATTTGCTGCTGTTTTTTTTCTCGGGCAAAATGCATTTTCTGAAGAGATCGTATCGCTTAAAGGCGAGTTTGTTCAAGGTGGAGTTATCTTGGGTGAGGCTCCAGCGGGAACGAAAATTACCCTGAATGGTAATAATGTACGAGTTTCTGGGGATGGTTATTTCGTTTTTGGCTTCGGTCGCGATTCGGAAGGCCCCGTTTTATTGAAGATTAAAACTCCTGATGGGTCCGTCCAAACGAGAGAGCTACCCATAAAGAAACGGGATTACAATATTCAAAAAATAGAAGGAGTTGCCAAAAAATATGTCTCTCCTCCTAAAGAAGTCTCCGATAGGATAAGTCGAGATGCAGTTCTTGTGGCTGATGCACGTACCTCCAACTTTGATAAACCGATGTACGCAAAAGGTTTTGTTTGGCCAGCCCATGGGCGAATTTCTGGTGTCTATGGCAGCCAGCGTGTTTTTAACGGGGTGCCTAAACGACCTCATTTTGGAGTTGATGTCGCCGCTCCGATAGGGACGCCAATTACCGCACCAGCTGAAGGTATTGTTACTCTGGCTCACCCTGATCTCTATTATTCAGGTGGAACAGTGATCATTGATCATGGTCACGGGTTATCTTCGACTTTTTTGCATATGAAGTCGGTGACGGTAAAGGTGGGTGATGTCTTAGCACAAGGGGATCAGCTTGGCACTCTAGGGGCAACAGGACGCGTGACAGGGCCGCATTTGGATTGGCGTATGAATTGGTTTAAAGAACGGGTTGATCCGCAAACCCTTGTTGGCCCGATGTCTCAGTAATATTAAGTTGTTTCTTTGGCTCTTCTCCGCTTTGTTGAGTAGAAAAAGATGCCGACCGCCAAGTAACCTGTTGATATGTATGGTTTCTGATAACTTTACATAGAGCAGGTATATGACAATCAACATCTCGCAGCATATTTTAGGCCTCAAAGGGCAACGTGTAAATGAAATTAAACTGGATGACGGCGGTGTTAAGATTGTCATTCACTGCAGCCGAGACGCGCGTAGGAGGGCTATAGACCCTGCTACAGGCCAGAAGGGAAGCATCAACCAGCATGTCCGCCGACAAGTAAACGACATCCCCCTTTTTGGGTATCCTTGTGTGGTCGAGATTGAGCTGGCGCAGGTTTATATTAACAAGGGCGAACGCCGCATTGAGGGGTGTGATTTTGTTGATAAAGGGTGCCGTTTCACTCACCGATTTTGCCGACTGATCAGTGGATTATGTCGGCATATGTCTATTCAAGCGGTTTCCAGACATTTGGATATACGATGGGAAACGGTCAAGAATATCGACAGGGCATACCTTATTGAAACTCTCCCTACGCTTGATCCTGCAGAGCTAACTGGCTTGGAATATATTGGTGTAGATGAAGTTGCCCGGGCGAAAGGTCATGACTACATGACGGTGGTCTACGATATGGTTGGCGGTCATCTGATCTGGGTTGAAGCAGGCCGAACTGCCGAGGTTTTTTCAAGGTTTTTGAAACAACTGCAACCAGATACAGCCTGCAAAATAAAGGCCGTAGCGATGGATATGGGGCCTGCCTACCAAAAGGCTGTCAGAGAGTCCTTGCCGTTGGCCGACATAGTATTTGACCGTTTCCACGTCATGAAAAACTACAGCAAAGCTATCCATAATCAGCGTCGACTTGAGTTCAGAAAGGCCGATCCAAGTGGTAAAGAGTTGATGAAAGGGACACATTATCTGTTGCTCAAAAATGCGGATAAGTTGAGTGAAAAACAAAGTGACAAGCTGCAAAGGTTGCTGGAGAGCAATAGCAACCTGAATGCACTTTACGTCTTGAAAGAACAGCTTCAGCTGCTGTGGAGTGCCGCTTCATTTGAGGCGATGGCGGAGCAACTGGAACGTTGGTGCCTGATAGCAGATCAGTCACAGATGCTCTATCTAAAAAAGTTCGCGAAATCCCTACGGAAACATTGTGTGGGCATCTGCAACTACGCCAAACACAAGCTCACAAGCGCCAGGATAGAGGCTGGTAATGTCAGTATAGGAATGATCCGTAAGCGAGCCAGAGGCATCAAGGATACCGAATACTTCAAACTCAAAATTAGACAATCATCCATTCCAGATAATCAATCTATGCTCTATTTGAAATCCTAAATCTACTCAACAAAGCGGAGAAGTGCCATAAATTCGTTTGGAAATTGGTGTGCGTTAGAAGGCGTGGTGAAGCATACCTTCACTCACTTTCATTTTGAAATAACTGTATTGTGTGGAGAGTTGCTGATCGTGAAGTCTGAGATCGCAAAAGAGCTGGATGCTCGTTGGTATCATGAGGACGAATTTGATGCCCTTGCTTTGCCAACGGTGATGAAAAAGATATTGAAACACGCTGATTTCGTTGCTTAAGGCTGAACACAAAAAAGCCCGCATCATGCGGGCCTGATTTGTTGTTGATTGGAGCTTTTAGTTTGTCATCTCTGCGCGCACTTGTTGGCGAAGAACGTCGATAGATACTTCACGCCCTTCGGCATCCATATGCCAATATGTCCAGCCGTTACAGGCCGTTGCGCCTTGAACCATGGCGCCAACCTTATGGATGGATCCTTGGAAATCTTTCGAGATCAAGCTGCCGTCGGCACGGACCTTGGCTGAGAATTTTTTCTTTGGTCCGTAAAGGGTTGTTCCTGGTTCCAATAGCCCGCGTTCAAGTAGGGTTCCAAAAGGAATTCTCGGCTGTTCGCGCTTTTGTTCAATCGTTACGAGGTCAATATCGTCGAGCTGTTTGACTTGAGATATACGTTTTTTTGCAATTTTTACGTATTCTTCGTCTTGTTCAATGCCGATGTAACTTCGACCTAACCTTTTGGCGACGGCACCCGTAGTGCCCGTGCCGAAGAAGGGGTCTAAGATAACGTTTCCAGGCTTGGTCGACGACAGAATGACCCGGTGTAGGAGGGATTCCGGCTTTTGAGTGGGATGGGCTTTGTCGCCGTCGGTGTTTTTTAACCGCTCACCACCGTTGCAAATAGGTAAGAGCCAATCACTGCGCATTTGGATGTCGTCGTTGAGAGCCTTCATAGATTCATAGTTGAAGGTATATTTTGACGTTTTCGACTTTGCGACCCAAATCATGGTTTCGTGGGCATTGGTGAAACGGCGACCGCGGAAATTGGGCATCGGATTGGATTTGCGCCAGATGACATCGTTGAGCATCCAGTAATCCAAATTTTGCAGCAAGGCGCCAACGCGGTAGATGTTGTGATAACTACCAATGACCCAAAGTGTACCGTTGTCTTTTAGGACTCTACGCGCGGCTTGGAGCCATTTCCACGTGAACTCGTCATAAGCTCTGAAGCTATCGAATTTGTCCCAATCGTTATTAACGGCATCAACCTTGGAGTTGTCCGGACGTGTTAATTCACCTGCTAACTGCAGATTATACGGAGGATCCGCAAAGATCACATCAACCGACTTTTCGGGTAGGCTGTTCATGATCTCGACGCATTCACCGAGATGGACAACATTTTTCTTCACTAAGGTAGACTCCTCTTGACTCGAGTCCCCTATTTTGAGTCACCTTGGAGTCGCGGTCAAGTGATTTTTATCGCAAGAGTCAAGTAAAGAGTCATAAGAGTCAGTCGTTTAGCTCGAGTCGCTCTTTGATGGGACGAAATGTGCGACGATGAGCAGGAGTTACCCCAAGATCTAGTAGGGCGGCTCTGTGTTCAGCTGTTCCGTAGCCCTGATTTCTTTCCCAGCCGTATCCTGGGTATTGAATCGACAATTTCTGCATTTGATGGTCCCGATTCACTTTTGCGATGACCGACGCGGCCGCGATGGAGAGACTAATGCTGTCGCCTTTGACGATTGCTTTCGCTGGAATGGAGAGTTTGGGCAGGCGGTTGCCATCTATGAGGGCGGCATCAGGAGACAGGGGGAGGTCAGAGATGGCGCGTTGCATGGCAAGCATCGAAGCTTGAAGAATATTGATCTCATCGATTTCTTCAACGGAAGCTTCGCCTAATGCTATCTGTACAGTCCCTGTTTGATTTAACTCTTGTAAGGTTTCGTTGATGTAATGGCGTTTCTTGAGCGAGAGTTTTTTTGAATCATCGAGCATCGATCTCAATTTGCGTGGAATTTTCTTACGATCCAGCCAGGCTGCAGCTGCAACTACGGGGCCGGCCCAGGGGCCCCGACCAACTTCATCTGTACCAACTATTACGGCATTCTTGAGTTTGAGTTCCCTTTCAAACTTCTGCTCTCTCGAAAAATCAGGCATCTTTAGCAGCAGGGCTGGTCGTTTTGTCTGTTGCTTGCTCAGGGATATCTCGCGGAGGCTCGTCAGAAGTTTCGTTCTTGTTAGATCCTGGATTATCCCTTTTAAGCCATTTTCCAAGGACGCGCTGTAAGGCGCTTTCGGCAATCGTTGAAGAACGGATAATGGCGCCGACCTCAGGGCCATAGGTTAAGCGCATTGTTTCTGACCCAGAAGTAATCCCGAGTTGTGTTATTTGGTGTAGCCTTCTCGCCGTAAAAAGCCAAAACGGGCTGGTGAAAAGAGAGATTACTGTGACGGATACCACAAGGCGATAATCACTATCCTCGAGGACGCCTGCGCCAATCCCTAGAGCGGCTAATATGAATGAGAACTCACCAAGTTGGGCGAGGAGAGCGCCCGAAAGAAAAGCACGGGGCCAGGTTTCGCCAAGAAAGCGGATCAAAGTAATATTCAGAGCTGTTTTGAAAAGTGCAACAAAGAGAACCAGTAAGCAAACCAACCCTAAATTATTCCATATGTATCCAGCATCAAGAAGCATGCCGATGGACAAAAAGAACACCATAAGCAGGATGCTCTGGATGGGAGCTACTTGTTTTGACATCACCTTGTGGCTCGCCGAATTGCCGAGTATCAAGCCGGCCAAAAAAGCGCCGTATGCTGCTGATAAGCCGAGCAAACCGGATAAGGCCGAGGCGCCAAAACAAAACGCCATTCCGGCTAAAGGGGTGAGATCTTCGTTGTCGCCAATTGCGCGGGCAAAGGGAATTTGCAGTCCACGTTTTTTGCTCAGGAAAACAAAGAGAACCGCGAGTAGGGCAATGGATATGCCGACTTTAACAAAGGCGTCACTGCCAATGCCACCTTCATTTCCAAATGAGCTAACGAATAGCATCATCGGCACGACAGCTAAGTCTTGAGCAATTAAAATGCCAATAGTGACTTGGCCTATGCGAGTGTTGTATTCGTTGATTTCCTGCAGCATTTTAACTGCAACAGCGGTGCTGGAAAGGGCAAAAACAAAGCCGAAAAACAGGCTTAGTTCCAGACTCCAGTTCATCAGTTGCCCCAAGGCTATCATGCCGCCAATGCCAACACCTATTTGCGCGGCGGTGGTAATCACGGCAACCTTCCAGACTTCCTTAATGCCGCGAAGGGAGAGATTCATGCCGATGACAAACAGCAGCATGAGAACCCCGAGCTCAGCGAGAGTGGAAATATTGTCCCGGTTTTCAACAAGACCCAAGCCACTTGGACCGAGGAGTACACCGGCAAGGATGTAACCTAATACAGGGGGTTGCTTGAAACTGCGCATGGCTATGCCACAGGCCAAAGCGCCTAATACGACAATCGCGAGGCCTGTAAGGCTACCACTATGATCTTGCATGTATATTCTTTACCACAAATGGAATTTTCAGAAAAACGAACCTGGATTTCAGTTTATCAGTCAGATTTGTGGCCAAATTTTGAACAAATGCCGGGCTAAATTCGGGATTATATTTGGCCGGTTAGCTTGGTAAATGCTCTTGAAGTCTGGGCATTAACTCTACCAGATTACAGGGGCGATGACGGTTGTCCAGCTGCGAGCGAAGGATTTCGCCCCATCCGTCTTTACAGGCAGAAGGTGAGCCTGGTAGGGCAAAGAGGTAGGTGCCTTTAGCCACGCCACCGATAGCACGGCTTTGCATGGTAGAGGTGCCAATCTTGGCGTAACTAATCCAGCGGAATAGTTCCCCGAAGCCTTCAATCTCTTTTTCCATAACCGCTTTTATGGCTTCTGGCGTTGTGTCACGCCCGGTAACCCCTGTGCCACCAGTCGTGATGACCACATCTATATTAGCGTCATTAATGAGTTTGTTTAGTGCGTCAACAAGATCAGGTAAATCGTCTTTGATAATGGAACGAGATGCGATGTGATGTCCGTCTTCTTTTATCATTTTGTCCAGAACGTTACCCGATTTGTCGTCGGCCGCAGTACGCGTATCTGAAACAGTGATAACGGCAATATTTACAGGAAGAAAATGGCGGGATTCATCTAGCTTTGGCATTTTCGGCGAGGTCCGATCCTGAAGTGTTCTTGAGGTTGTCCTGGGATTCATACTGGGGCCATTGCCCAGCTGCAAGTGTATCTAGTGAAGGGGAGTACTGTTGCAATCTTGCGCGATAAATCCAAAGGTTTGTAAGAACGCGTTCAATGAAAAGTCTGGTTTCTCTGGATGGAAGGCTCTCGATAAAAAGGAGCGGGTCATCATTGTAGGTAATTTTCCGTTCCCATTTTCCCAAGTTGCCAGGACCGCCATTGTAGGCCGTCGCCAATTTAAACAGATCACCTTCAACATAATTATGATTCAGAAGATACTCGATATATTTTTGGCCGAGCTCTAGATTTAAGGACGGATCAAATAACTGATTACGAGCTTTTCCTCTAAAGCTACGGTCCTTTGCAATATAATTCGCGGTTTGGGGCATCAGTTGGAGGAGACCGCGAGCCCCATCCGGGCTTTTGGCCTTTGGATTAAAAGATGATTCCTGGCGCATAAAGGCAAACACAAGTGCGCGATCAATTTCAAAACCGCCATTTGGTTCCCATTTCGGAATGGGGTAGAGGGCTGCATCGATCACGCCTCTGTTTGTCGAGGGAGGTTGTTGCTCTTTTTTCTCTTCGGCAGCTAGTCTTGCCCCTAATCTGAATGCCAGTCCGGGCATTCCCGCTTGCTCGGTCAGAGTAATGAAAGCCTGAATTTCGTTTCCATCGAGGCTGCCAATTAATCTTTTGAGCTCTTGTTGTGCTTCTTTACGGTTTCCCATTTGAAGAAGTGCCATGGCGCGGCGACTAGAGGCATGGCTTTGCAGGGTTTTGGTTGTGACTTCATTTAGTATCTGAGAGTTGTCATCAAATATTAAATCAAGTCCAAGGGCTCTTCGGGCGAGAATACCATAAAAGGTTCGTGGATATTCGGCAGCTGAGTAGAGAAATTTACTCACGTTTTGTGGAGATTTGAGTTTTAAGTTGGCGCGAGCGGCCCAATATGCTCCTGCTGAACGCATCCAGCCATTTGCTCTGCTGGCCTGCGATAATTTGCTGAAGTGTTCTCTAGCTTTTTCAATTTTCCCTAAACGCCAAGCGGCAAGACCTGCAATCCAGTCTGCGGAGGGAACGTACTTTCTGGATTGGGTTGCTTTAGCTGCGAAATTATAAGCTTTTTTATCTTTGTTGTAATAATACCAAGCAGCAGCAAGTCGCGAATAGGTCTCATTGATTTCAATCGGATCAAGGAGCTTTTTGGCCTTGGCGCTTTTTAACGCATCTTCGGTAATTGAAAGTCGAGTGTTGAGGATGTTCCGTTTGAGTTGAGCTTTAAATCGACGTGCTTTCTTTTGGTCAGCCTTCGTTAGTTTTTTGCCTGAGCGATAGCTGAAGTTTTTCCCGTGAGCTCTGTAAGCTGCACTTTTAAAGCGAATGGGGCGTTTGGGACGCGTATGATTTTTTGGGCGACGCTGCAAGGCGAGTTTATAGATGATCTCAGCCTGAGGGTGATCCGCGTAGTCGGCGAGCCAGCTTTTTAGTTCTTTATATTTGGAGCGGTAGGCCGTGGGATGTAAATATTTTTGAGCCTGTACGTGCCCGAGCAGTATCTTATCTTCAAGCTGATCTATTTTCTTTTGCGCATCCTTCCAACGACCTTGTTCTTGGAGTGCGAAGATCTTCTTGTAAAGACTGAGATCTTGTTCACTCAACTGGTCGATACGAATAGTTTCGTGCTTTGTTGCTGTGGATTCGAGGATTGGTTTGATTCGATCAGAAACAGATGTTGATGCAGTGGCATTGTTAGAGAGAGAAACAATTCCGACATCCAAAAAAACGGCACCCAGGAAGAGGGCGAATGTAATTGAACTTGAAAGAAATAAGTGCCGTACCGTCATCGTGTGAAAATTATCCTCAAAAACTTTGCGAATTTCGTAGTTATTGGGCCCCCATTAACCACGATCAAATTAGTTAATTGCCCTGGTTTGAGCAATACCTAGGCTGCAAATCAAAAATTTGCTTTGTATATTAGATACATCACCTGCCCTTACGAAAAAGTGAAGATCTTGGTTGCTGGATTCTTAGTGTTAATAAATCTGGAGATAACGTTCAGAGATTAACCTGCGTTTAACTGTTTTTTTATGGCGCGTAAATCTAGCCATGCCAAGGCTTTTTGGCGGGGGGTGTTGAGAAGCATATGAGGGGGGAAAGTTGATATCATCTTGGCCGTAGTTGAGCCGTCGGGGGTTGTGTAGTCACTCCATTTTCCCCTTTGACGTAGCAGGGAGGCGTCGGGATCGGTAAAGCTTCTGAGCGTTGTTTCCCCAAGTAACATCAAAGCCTTTGGTTTTATTAAGGAAATTTGCCTGTCAATAAAGGGTTTGCAGTAGGCGAGGTCATTGGTGGTTGGTTTTTTGTCACCAGGGGGGCGCCAGAAAACAGATGAAGTTAAATAAACCTGCTCCAAAGTTAGCCCTATTGATTTGAGCATGTTGCTCAGAAGGATACGATTTAATCCCGCTACGGTTTTTCCTTCACGGTCTTCATCTGCACGGGGGGCTCCCATGATTATCATGAGTTCAGCTGTTTCCGAACCTTCATTTAGTACAGTGTTAATAGCTGTTTTCTTTAGGGGACAGCCTTCAAAACTTTGAAGGGCACTGGCAAGCTCGGAGAGATTGTTTGCTCCCGCAGCTAGATTATTCGCTTCGGCAAGAGTTTTTTGAAGCGACTGGAGAGCTCTCTTTGCTGGGGTGGGTTTCGTTGGTGCGAGTTTTTTCGCTGCTGATTGTTGCAGCAAAGCCTTGGACTGGGCTGCTTTTTCAATAACCTCTTGCGTGAGGGCGTAGCTATCTACTGCTACCTCTTCAGTGGCTTCATCCGCGCCAAATGATAGCTGCCACTCCAAGGCTGCTAATAGTTCGTCGCGAGTCCAGTCTTCAGTCGTCATATCGTTCATTCGTGCAACACCTGATGCAATAAATTATCCTCTTAAATCGGACGCCTTATTACCAGTGTTCATAAAGCAAAGTGGAAAGATGTTCCATATAATGTTTGGATAATGTTTGGCTAATATTAGGGCTGATTTATATTTTATCATTGGCAGGTTATCCCCAATTAGTCCTGATCAGTGCAAAATCGCAAATCCTGTTCGTATTTTTTGATCCTTCAGTGTCGTTATTGTTAAATTGCTGCAACGCGAAAAATTCTATAAATTGCCTTGAGATATCACAGATAAAAAATAATTTTATCTAGAGGCAAATAAAAATGTGGTCATTTGTTGAATTTTGTTGAATTCTTGTGGCTTCATTTGGTTTTATGATAAGCGATAGTATAAGTCGCACAAATCTAGGCAGGAATTGGAGAGAAGGCTTTGGAACGCGAATTTATGGAATACGACGTCGTTATTGTTGGAGCAGGCCCTGCGGGTTTGGCTGCTGCGATCAAATTGCGTCAGTTGTCAGCTGAAACTGGAAAAGAAGTTTCAGTCTGTGTCCTGGAAAAGGGCTCCGAAGTCGGAGCGCATATATTTTCGGGTGCCGTTTTTGAACCGCGTGCTCTTGATGAGTTGATTCCGGATTGGAAGGAAAAAGGCGCTCCTCTGAACGCCCCTGTCTCGGATGAAAAATTCATGTTGTTGAGCGAGAAAGGCTCTCGCGAAATTCCTGTAGGTCTTCTTCCTGGACAAATGCACAACGATGGCAATTATGTCATTTCCCTCGGAAACCTGTGCCGCTGGCTCGGCGAACGCGCTGAAGAATTAGGCGTTGAAATTTACCCAGGTTTTGCTGCCGCAGAAGTCGTCTATCACGAAGACGGACGTGTAAAAGGTGTTGCCACCGGTGATATGGGTGTTGGTAAAACGGGTGAACAGAAAGATTCTTATATGCCGGGCATGGAGCTGCACGGTAAATACACTTTCTTTGCCGAGGGCTGCCGGGGATCTCTCAGCAAAGGGTTGATGGAAAAGTTCAACCTCAGAGAAAATTCAGACCCACAGACCTATGGTATCGGCATGAAAGAGCTATGGGAACTCGATCCTGCTAAACACAAACCCGGAACAGTTATACATACTGCTGGCTGGCCGATGAAAAGTGACACCTGGGGTGGCTCATTCATTTATCACTTGGAAAATGGCCAAGCTTATGTTGGTTACGTTGTCGGCCTGGATTATGAAAATCCTCATCTATTCCCCTTTGGCGAATTTCAACGATTTAAAATGCATCCCGCTATTGCTGAAATGCTCGAAGGCGGCAAACGGATTTCCTATGGTGCGCGCGCACTAAATGAAGGTGGATTGCAGTCAGTTCCTGATTTAGCTTTTCCTGGTGGTGCACTTATTGGCTGCTCGGCTGGCTTCTTGAACGTAGCGAAAATCAAGGGCAGTCACAATGCAATGAAGACTGGCATGTTGGCTGCTGAAAGTGCTTTTTCGGCCGTAACAGATAGTGGTGATGAAGCAACACCTGCCGTGTTGGAGAGCTATCCAGAAGCATACAAAAAATCATGGGTTTATGAAGAACTCTACGCATCGCGTAATTTCCGCCCAGCTTTTAGCAAGTTTGGCCTTTGGGGCTCCATGCTTTATGCAGGTATCGATCTAAAAGTGTTTGGCGGAAAATTACCTTGGACTTTCCATCACAAGCATCATGATCATGAATGTCTGAAGCCTGCTGCGGAAATGCCAAAAATTGACTATCCTAAGCCTGACGGCAAGATCTCCTTTGATCGTTTGTCCTCAGTGTTTATCTCTGGCACCAACCACGAAGAAGATCAGCCTTGTCATCTGACATTGAAAGATGCTTCGGTGCCGATCAATCATAATCTGGCGATATATGACGCTCCAGAGCAACGGTTCTGTCCTGCCGGAGTTTATGAGATCGTTCGCGATGATGATGGAAACAACCCGCAATTACAAATTAATGCCCAGAACTGCGTTCACTGTAAGACCTGTGACATTAAGGACCCTACTCAGAATATTAACTGGGTAACTCCTGAAGGTGCTGGCGGACCCAATTATCCTAATATGTAATGTTTTGTTTGTGAAAACAGGAAATCAGCCCAGCTTTTGACAAGCTGGGCTGATTTTTTTTGGGGTCAGTAACTTTATCTTGTGCAACAGGTACTTGGCGTGACGGTTGTAGAGAGGTAGACTGAATTCAATTATCGTCAGGCGAAGAGGAGGATGATTTGCCTCGCCATGGCTCCGTGCTCGTAAAAAGTAATATTCGTAGATTCTTGGCTCTTGCTGGAACAGCTCTTGTTTTAAGCGCTTGTTCTGCTTCGAAAAGTGAATCAGATACAACGGCTACTTCGGCAACCAATGATGCCAACTACCCCTTGATTAGCCAGTATAGCTCTCCTTCTGGTACTTATTTAGCAGGAATAGTTGCGGGTCATAATCGCGACTATTCGGTTGCTGCAGATCTTATGTTACATGCTTTGGAGGCTTCGCACGAAGACCCGCGTCTCCTTGCAAGATCATTCTTACTCACTGCGAGTGTTGGGCGTGATCGTGAAACAATGGACTTGTCAGCTCGATTGCTCGCGGTTTCTCCTGATCAAGCCTTAGCTCATCTTGTACTTCTGATCGATGCTGTAAAACGTGAAGATTGGGACGAAGTGCAAGAGAGAATCGACGCGGCGCCAAAGGTCGGTATTAATACTGTACTGCAACCGATGTTCTCGGCTTGGGCTGATCTTGCCAAAAACGATTTGGATAAAGCTCTTTTAAACCTTGAACCTCTATCCCAAAAAGACGGTTTTAAAACTCTCTATGGTATTCAAATTGCCTTGCTTAAAGATTTGGGCGGGAGACCAGGTGCGGCTAAAAACGATTATCTTAAGATATTGAGTGCAACTGAACAGCCAACCTTACGCCAGGTAAATATCGTTGCTGACTTTTTGAATAGGCAAGGTGACAAAGACGCCGCAACCGGGCTACTCGAGACCTATTTGCAAGCGGATCCAGAGAACGCTATTGCGACCCAAGCTTTAGATAGGTTGACGTCAGGAGGAGAGCTTGAGCGGGTCATCAGTAAACCTGGAGATGCCTTTGCAGAAATCTTGTTTGGATTTGCCAGCTTACATGCCCAAGAGAAAGCCTATGACACGGGGTTAGTCTACGCTAATCAGGCCCTTAAATTACGTCCCGAATATGAAGAGGCAAAAATTCTCGTTGGAGAAATTATGCAAACTCAGGGTCGTAGCCGTGATGCTATTGCGCTCTATAAAACGATTCCGTTGCAGTCCCCTTACGCTTGGACAGTGGGGCTTCGGATCGCCGATGAGATGGATGCTCTGGGTTTGGAAGCTGAAACTCTGGAAACTTTGGAACAACTTGCTACTTTGAGACCAGAGAGATTTGAGCCACATCTGCGCAAGGGGAACTTGCTTCGTGCCTCTGAAAAATATGCAGCAGCTGCGCAATCCTATGATCAGGCCATCAAACGAATAGATGAGAAAGATTCTCGTTATTGGTCTCTATTTTATTTCAGGGGAATTGCTTTCGAACGTACAAAAAATTGGCCGAAAGCCGAAGCTGATTTCCTTAAAGCTTTAGAGCTTTCTCCTGATCAACCGCACGTTTTGAATTATCTAGCTTACTCCTGGGTTGAGTTACAAAAAAACTTACCTGAAGCCGAGCAGATGCTTGTTAAGGCCGTAGAGTTACGCCCTGATGATGGTTATGTCGTCGACAGTCTCGGTTGGGTGTATTATCAGCTTGGTAAGTATGAGAACGCTGTCGAGTATCTGGAGCGTGCCATCGAATTAAAGGCTGAAGATCCAGTCATCAACGATCATTTAGGTGATGCTTATTGGAGAGTCGGGCGTCATCATGAAGCGCGTTTCCAGTGGCGCCGCGCCCTTAGTTTTGATCCGGAAGAAGAACAGGTCGAGCTGATTAAATCAAAAATTGATAAAGGTATAATTTCTTCTGGGACGGATATCTGATTAGGATTACGACCAACTGTTATGGAAAGAATTACTGAACACGCACCTGCAAAGATTAATTTGACTTTGCAGGTGACAGGGCGTCGTAACGATGGCTATCACCTACTGAGAAGCCTTGTGGGCTTTGGCGAGGTGGGTGACGTTATTCATTTTACCCCTTCTGATGAGTTTTCCCTGCACGTCTCTGGCCCGTTCGCCAAAGAGTTGGAGAATGCCAATCCAGAAAACAACCTTGTCCTCCGTGCTGCTCGTTCTCTCGCACATCTTTGCGGTGTAGAGCGCGGTGCGGAGCTTCATTTGACGAAAAATCTCCCGGTTGCCTCTGGTATCGGTGGTGGGTCGGCTGATGCGGCTGCTACGTTGCGAGGCCTTGCGCGGTTATGGGCGATCAAGGATTTAGCCGATGAGAAGTATCAAGATTTAGCCTTAAGCCTAGGTGCTGATGTCCCTGTTTGCCTTGATAGCAAGTGTGCCTGG
This sequence comes from Kiloniella sp., assembly GCF_965205715.1. Taxonomy (GTDB): domain Bacteria; phylum Pseudomonadota; class Alphaproteobacteria; order Kiloniellales; family Kiloniellaceae; genus Kiloniella. The sequence goes on from NZ_CBDBHW010000013.1 coordinate 808,124, forward strand.
ATGGAAGGTATTGGTGATCAGCTAAGTGTGGGGCCGAGTCTTCCTATACTTCATGGCGTTCTGCTCAATCCTGGCGTGGCTGTATCTACACCTGATATTTTTAACAGGCTCAAGGGCCGGTTTTCTTCTAAGATTCACCAGCCAAGTGGATTTTCGTCACTAGATGATTTTAGGGCTTATTTGACCCTGGCGGGCAATGATCTACAGAAACCAGCTTGTGAACTGGAGCCTGTAATAACTGCGGCCCTTGGGCAACTTCAAGTACAAGGGAGTTGTGTTTACTCTGGGATGTCTGGAAGCGGCGCAACATGTTTTGGCCTTTTTGATTCTGCTGAACATGCGGAAACTGCTGCCGCTGCCATCAAATTGGAGCATCCGGATTGGTGGGTTGTTCCCACTGCCATTAATTCAAAACACTAGTTTAAAAGCCCAAATCACTATGGAATAGGATCGGGCTCTTATTCTATTTTGAGAAGCTCTTCTACCGCTTTGAGATCGACAAGAAGATCAGGTGTCGGGCGACCATCTACCTGAAGCCCAGAGATTTCTTGAAACAGGCTAATGGCTGCTACTGCATCATGATCGATGTCACCATCAATGTTTCCAGGATCAAGGTTGAGGCTTGAGAGAAGGGTCTCTATTTCCTTCAATTGTTCTACCCGCATACCATATGGAGAACTGGCATTCGGATTTGGTGTGCCAACAACTTGAACAGAAGGAGACTTTGTTGTTGCTTGTTCTTCCTCATCCATTGGGTCGTTGCCCTTAAGGAAGATAAAAAGCACTCCAAGAAATAATACAGCCGCAACTGTGGCCATCTTTGTAATAGATTTCCCTTTGCGCTGACGTGGCATCACAACATTTTCAGGTTTTGCTGTGAGTGGCTTTGCTGTTTTCTTGTTGTCTTTGTCTTTCTGTACTTTTTCTTTAGCAGTGGCCGTTTTTGTCGCGGTTAAATCTAATGTATTTTGGCTTTCGGGGTTTTTCGCGTCAATTTTAGCGGCCTTTGAGACTTTGACCGTTTTCTTGCTACTAGGTTTTACCACGGACTTTTTAGCAACAGGATCTTTTGTCGATTTTATTTTTCGATTCGTGGCTGTGGTTTTATTTGTAGCAGGCGTCGTTTTTTTTGTCCCGGCCGTCGATTTTGGCTTGGCGGGTACTTTTTTCTCAGCAGATTTGCGGCTGGCAGGTTTCCCGTCATCTGACTTGAGCTTATCTTCGCTCATAAATTTCAGTTCCCTGTTAACTCTATTTCGGCGTTTGGAAAGGCTTGAATTGCCTTCATTGAATTGCCCTAAATGGCAGGTTTTGACCGATTATCCTAGTGAAGTGAAGCATAGGATACTCAATATCAGGGCAATGGGTAAAGCAATCTGGTTTAAAAGAGGTAAATATCTGCTGTTAAGAAGAAAAATTTCTTCAAAAAAGAAAATTATTTTTTTAGCTTTAACCCATTGACTTCCTCAGATCTCACGCTATTTTCTCACCCACAAATGATGGGACGTCGCCAAGTGGTAAGGCACCGCTTTTTGGTAGCGGCATTCGCAGGTTCGAATCCTGCCGTCCCAGCCAAAGTAAAAGACTCCTTCGGGGGTCTTTTTCTTTTTGTGCTCCATTTTCCTATTCTTTCGATATCAGTTTTAAGTCTTTAGGTTTGGCTTTCTTCAGGAGTTTGATCTGGGCGGTGGTATCTCATCCTAACTGTGTTAGTCTTTTGCCGATATTTTATTAAAATACTTCTGGGGAAGAGCGAACTAATGTCTGCAAAATACAAGGTTGTTCCATTTTCTGGATTACCCGATTATTCCGAGGAAGAAATGGCAGAGCGCAGTACTGATTTCCTCCGGTTGATGGAGGGACGCCGAACGATCAGAGATTTCTCTTCAAAGCCTGTCGCAAGAGAAGTTATTGAAAATGCGGTACGCACAGCTGGCCTTGCACCCTCTGGTGCAAATAAACAGCCATGGCATTTTGTGATTGTCAGTAATCCTGAGTTAAAGCGTAAAATCCGGGAGGCCGCTGAAGTTGAGGAACAAGAGTTTTATGCTGGCAAGGCTGGTAAACAATGGCTTAAGGATTTAGAGCCGCTCGGAACTGATCCTAAGAAGCCGTTTTTAGAAGTTGCCCCATACCTGATTGTTGTCTTTCAGCAAAACTACGATATGGATCCAACTACCGGAGATAAAATTAAACACTATTACATCCAGGAATCGGTGGGGCTCGCCAGTGGTTTTTTAATCACAGCGCTACACAACTCTGGTTTGGCGACCTTGACCCATACACCGAGCCCTATGGGCTTCCTAAGAGATATTCTTGGCCGACCTAAACATGAAAAGCCTGTTATGATAATCGTGACCGGGCATTCCGCAAAAAATGCATCGGTACCAGAGGAAGCCCTGAACAAAAAAGACTTGGACGTAACGACAAGTTGGTTTGAATAAACTTGTCGTAGAGGCTAAGCCTTAACTGTGGTAAGCGCGTCATGTGTCAACTTGGACAGGCTGGATATCTGCTTTCCCTGGCCATCGAAGTTTGCCGGTGCGAGCCAGGTTTTAAAGGCGTCTTCGATTGCTGGCCATTCACTGTCGAGGATTGAAAACCAGGCTGTGTCCCGATTGCGGCCTTTGACCACACCTGCTTGGCGAAATGTGCCCTCATATGTAAAACCAAGGCGTAATGCAGCTGCCTTCGATCCTTCGTTCAGGGCGTTGCATTTCCACTCATAACGCCGATAACCAAGTTCTGAAAAGGCTCGGCGCATCATTAAAAACATAGGCTCTTCTCCGCTTTGTTGAGTAGAAAAAGATGCCGACCGCCAAGTAACCTGTTGATATGTATGGTTTCTGATAACTTTACATAGAGCAGGTATATGACAATCAACATCTCGCAGCATATTTTAGGCCTCAAAGGGCAACGTGTAAATGAAATTAAACTGGATGACGGCGGTGTTAAGATTGTCATTCACTGCAGCCGAGACGCGCGTAGGAGGGCTATAGACCCTGCTACAGGCCAGAAGGGAAGCATCAACCAGCATGTCCGCCGACAAGTAAACGACATCCCCCTTTTTGGGTATCCTTGTGTGGTCGAGATTGAGCTGGCGCAGGTTTATATTAACAAGGGCGAACGCCGCATTGAGGGGTGTGATTTTGTTGATAAAGGGTGCCGTTTCACTCACCGATTTTGCCGACTGATCAGTGGATTATGTCGGCATATGTCTATTCAAGCGGTTTCCAGACATTTGGATATACGATGGGAAACGGTCAAGAATATCGACAGGGCATACCTTATTGAAACTCTCCCTACGCTTGATCCTGCAGAGCTAACTGGCTTGGAATATATTGGTGTAGATGAAGTTGCCCGGGCGAAAGGTCATGACTACATGACGGTGGTCTACGATATGGTTGGCGGTCATCTGATCTGGGTTGAAGCAGGCCGAACTGCCGAGGTTTTTTCAAGGTTTTTGAAACAACTGCAACCAGATACAGCCTGCAAAATAAAGGCCGTAGCGATGGATATGGGGCCTGCCTACCAAAAGGCTGTCAGAGAGTCCTTGCCGTTGGCCGACATAGTATTTGACCGTTTCCACGTCATGAAAAACTACAGCAAAGCTATCCATAATCAGCGTCGACTTGAGTTCAGAAAGGCCGATCCAAGTGGTAAAGAGTTGATGAAAGGGACACATTATCTGTTGCTCAAAAATGCGGATAAGTTGAGTGAAAAACAAAGTGACAAGCTGCAAAGGTTGCTGGAGAGCAATAGCAACCTGAATGCACTTTACGTCTTGAAAGAACAGCTTCAGCTGCTGTGGAGTGCCGCTTCATTTGAGGCGATGGCGGAGCAACTGGAACGTTGGTGCCTGATAGCAGATCAGTCACAGATGCTCTATCTAAAAAAGTTCGCGAAATCCCTACGGAAACATTGTGTGGGCATCTGCAACTACGCCAAACACAAGCTCACAAGCGCCAGGATAGAGGCTGGTAATGTCAGTATAGGAATGATCCGTAAGCGAGCCAGAGGCATCAAGGATACCGAATACTTCAAACTCAAAATTAGACAATCATCCATTCCAGATAATCAATCTATGCTCTATTTGAAATCCTAAATCTACTCAACAAAGCGGAGAAGTGCCAAAACATAGCTTCAGTCGCTACAATGCTTTTCTGTAAGGTTGGGGAGTAGTTGATATGGCCGACTTCTATCGACCCTGCGGTTGGAGTGATCCTAAGATAACTAGCAACCCCCAGGGCCTTATTACTGGCCTTATCAATTATTACGAAAAATAAGGGGTCAGATTTCCCGGCTACACTCTTTACCCACCCTTTATATTCATCAAAACTTTCAAAAGGCCAGTAAGGTAAATAGCCCCATATTTCTCCTCTTGTGTCACGGCTGTTTGCTTTATAAAGATCTTGAGAGTGTTTTTCTGGATCAAGAACTTCTAATCGCGTGTGTAATCCTTCTACTGAGGTCAAAGGAGGGAGAGGGCGCTCATTCCAGTTTTTAACGGGAGCACCAATGGGTTGGCCGTTTTCGTTTGTGTACATAATTTTTACCTGTATGACTGAACTTCAAGGCATTAAGTCATGAATTGGTTCTGTCAATAAGGGCCAATTGTGTATATCTCAAGGGGCCGATTTATACTGCCTCTTGAAATACATATTTATACTCTCAGTTGGACCCGTTTCTAAGAAGTGTAAAACAGCGTGTCGTCTTAGCAATAATCGTGCGGTTTCTTGGTCTTTAGTGTAGATGTTAATAATAAATTTTAAATTTGAGAGGATGCCATCGTGCATAACAAGATAGATTTCACGACATGGTGGCATGAAGATCCTGGCGCTATTGGCTTTACCCATGCGATGAAGATGGATTTACTTCACAGTGAGCAGAGCCCCTTTCAAAAGATCGAGATCTTTGATCATAAGGATTTTGGTAGAGTGTTGGTTTTGGATGATCTCATCCAGGCTTCTGAAGCAGATGAGTTCATTTACCATGAAATGGCAGTCCACGTTCCGGTTCTTGGAAAAAAACGCGACAATATTCGGGCTTTGATTGTTGGTGGAGGGGATGGCGGATTACTCCGGGAACTTCTCGCACATGACAATGTTGAAAAAGTTGTTATGGCAGAAATTGATCGCCGGGTTATTGATCTGAGCAACGAATATCTCGGAATCAATGGTGATTATGATGATCCGCGTGTGGAACTCGTCTGTGATGATGCCGCGCGTTATGTCATGGAGGCTCTGGAAAGAAATGAGCAGTTTGACCTCATCTTTATGGATATTACTGAACCTGTAGGGCCATCTGCCAGTCTCTTTACTGAGGAATTTCTCGATAATTTGGTCGCTGTTCTAAAAGATGATGGTGTCTGTATTGATTCCGATAGTATTTTTATTGGAAAGGATCGGATCAGATTTCTCCAAGAGGCATCAAGTGAGGAAGAGCATAGCCTACTCGAGATTATGCGGAGTGGTCGTTTCTTCCCGCATTTGGATGTTTATCGCTCTATTGTGCCTATGTACCCTGGTGCCGAGTTCGGTTTTTTCCTCTACACAAAAGATGGGCATAGTTACGCTGAACCTCATAAGGAATATGATGGTAAACACTATAATGCGGCCGTGCATAAAGGGGCTTTTGCTTTGCCTAACTGGTGGAAGAACGAGTTAGGATTTGGGAAATAAAAGCCCACTTATAAAATTGATTTTACCTGAGTTTAGTGCTGCCATTGGAGTGTGATGTTATGGAGATTTATGTTGATGGTGATGCTTGCCCGGTGAAAGAGGAAGTGGTTAAGGTTGCGGAGCGACACAAGTTACAAGTTCACATGGTCAGTAATACATGGTTGAGATACGGTCGGCATCCCCTCGTGAATTCGGTAGTTGTCCCGGAAGAACCCGATGCTGCGGATGACTGGATTGCCGAACATATCCAAGCTGGGGACATCGCTATTACTGCAGACATACCTCTGGCCTCTCGTTGTGTGGGGGAGGGGGCCAAGGTATTGGACCCGAAGGGTAAGATCTTCACTGAGGACAGCATGGGGATGACCTTGGCTGTTCGTGACCTAATGACCAACTTACGAGAAGCAGGAGATGTTAAAAGTTACTCTCCTGCCTTCAGTAAGCAGGATCGATCTCGTTTCTTGTCTTCTCTCGATCAGCTTATCTGTAAAAAGTAGCGAGCTTTTCCCTGGCCAAAAGGCTGGATGGAGTAACTGGTCAGTATTAAGTCATAAAATCTGACAGATACGGAATACTCTGGTAATGCTAGATTATTGAAAACGTCGTGTCTGTATTTGAATGTCTTTCCTGCCAAGCAAAATATCCTGGAAGATTTTTACCCTTTGGCTTGCTTGCCTGGGCATTGGTTTGGCTTTTGTTCTTGCCGTGGTTCAATGGGTTGGTTTTGTTTCAGCAAGAGATCTTTCCAAAGTGGGAATAGACCGATTATCGCTCTATCACGGGACACTTCATTCTGCGCTTGAAAAGCACCGTTACCTTCCCTTTGTTCTCTCTAGAGATGAAGAGATTCAGGAACTTCTTAGTGTGCAGGATGGTCGCGAAGGCCTGGTTCTCGCCGTAAATCGTTCGCTAAATGCCACAAACCAAAAAGCTGAATCAGACGTGCTCTATGTTCTCAATAGCGAGGGAACAACATTGGCGGCATCAAACTGGTTGGAAGAGCGATCTTTTGTTGGTCATAACTATGCTTTTCGGCCTTATTACAAAGATGCAATTGAAGGTGGGGAGGTAGGCTTTTTTGCCGTTGGAGCGACGACCGGTGTTCCAGGCTTTTTTATGTCTCATGCTGTGATCAGCGAAACTGGGGTAAGTGGTGTAATCGTTGCCAAAGTTGATCTTCGCCCCTTACAGCAGCAGTGGCACGACGGTGGAGAGCATGTAATTGTCACTGATAACAATGGTGTAATCTTTCTTTCCAGTCGTGATGAATGGCGCTATCGAACCGTATCTCCGATCAGCGAAGCCTCCATGGCAAAAATTAGAACGGACAGGCAGTTTGCCGGGGCTGATCTTGACCCTTTAAAGCTGAAAAAATTAGATATCTTTGGCCGTGATGTTTTTGAAATCAATGGCGAACGCTATCTTGTCCTGACAAGGAATGCTGGAAAACCAGGGTGGAACATGCATTTCCTCACCCCCTTCAAGTTCATACGAGAAAAGCAGCAGACTACTTTGCTGATTGGTGTCGTATTGCTGGTTTTATTTCTTATGGGAGGATTGTTTCTACGTGAGCGGCGGCAAAAGTTAAGGTCCGCACAAAGGGCACGTGCGGCGGATCGCTATAAGGCAATAAACGAAATACTTCAGGTCGAGATTGATGAGCGAAAGCGTACCGAAGGGCAACTCCTTAAAACCCAAGCCGATTTGGTTCAAACAGGTAAGCTCGCTGCTCTAGGCCAGATGTCCGCGGCTATTGCTCATGAGATCAACCAGCCAATGGCAGCAATTCGAACCTTTACGGCGAGTGCACGATTACTCCTGGGGAAGGGGAAGCGTGAGCAGGTCGCTCAGTCCCTGGAAGAAATTTCCTTTCTGACAGAACGAATGGGGAAAATAACCGGAGAGCTAAAAACTTTTGCCCGAAAAGCACCTGTCGAATATCAGGTGGTCGACCTACGTGAGGCTTTGAACCGAGCTATCGCGTTGATGCAGACCGTATGTGAGCAAGAAGGTGTAACTGTTCAATTTCGGGACTTGGGTGATCTTGTTCCGGTAAATGGGGACATCATTCGGCTGGAGCAGGTATTTGTAAATCTGTTACGAAATGCAGCCGATGCCATAGAAGGCTGTGATGAGAAAAAAATCTTGGTAACTCTTCGAAGTATCAATGATTACGTGCTCGTTATCGTCGAAGATAACGGAACCGGGATTGAACCGGAAATCATGGACCAGTTATTCGATCCCTTTTTTACAACAAAAGATGTAGGCAAGGGGGTTGGTTTAGGATTGTCGATTTCTTATGGAATTGTAAAAGACTTCGGTGGAAATATTCACGTAGAAAATCTCGCAATTGGGGGAGCTAGGTTTGTTGTTGAATTCCCCTGTGCGCTAAAGAAATAAGCAATTGTCTAATTGAGAGTTAGAAGCCCTCACTTTTCATAATGATCTCCATCTGTTCGGTTGCGACATTGAGGCCGCCTTCGTGGTGATACCAAACAATCCTACCGTCGTTGTTAAGATCTTCGCCGATAAATAATGCTTCGGTCAGGGCTTTTAATGCTGTGGCGTGAGGTGCGGCTATACTTGCATCATTTGCAGCGATAATCTGAGTTGCTCGCTCTATAGCTCTTGCAGCCCGTTTAGCGGTATTACGCCCAACCGAAGAAACCATGATGCCGGAAACTCGGATGACGTCTGTGGCTCCGTCGGATTCTGTAGCAAGCTGTGCATGGGTGGCGACACCTTCAGCGGCCTTGTATAGCCCATACCCTTTTCCGGGCCCTTTGGTTTCTTTACTGGGGTCCAACGCATGAAGCACATGGCGGGCGTGTAATTGCATTGAATTGAGGTCATCGAGATTTGATGCTGCATAACCTGCGTGTGTTTTTGCAACTTCTGCTTCTGCAAGTGTGATTGGTAATAAACCCAGCCCATCAGGTGTATCTCCCCAATGTGTCATGACATGGCCTACGTGCGCTTGGGCTTCATTTGCGTGAACATGGTTTGTTGCTGTTATCAATAGCAAGCTCAGTGACAGAAAGGAGGAAGTTGCCTTTAGCTTGGAGTTTATGTTCATCAGGATTTCCGATCAGAAAGGGATCTATGGGTTTGTCGCATATATCGTAGTTATAATTACTATTATGGGGGCAAACATGTAATCAAAAGCACGTGATAGCCTCTTGGGTAACAAAACGGTTGCCCCTAGGTTCAGCAGAAAAACAATTCATTTAAAATCCTGCTGACACAATGTTGTCAGTAGGAGGGCGTTAAAAGATTACAACGTAAAATTTGACACTGTTCAGGGCGATCATGGAACCTTTCAAAGAAGTATTTAATCTCTCTACAATATCCGATTTGGCAGGCCATCTAGAGGTGCGGCTCTGTGGTTTTGATAAGGAGGGATTCATAGGTCTTGCGACAAAGAATATTCAAACACTTGAACTGAAACAGCGTTCAGAGCAGATTACCACTTCCTTGTATCAATATTTACCAAAGGACTTCTGTTGTGCGGCAGAGGTGTTACTTGGAAGCCTACGTCCGGAAGAAAACATTTCGATAAGCGATCAGGCTACGACAGATAAAGGGGTTGCCGGTTGGTTGGTGATGCCGATGTGCGATTACGTCGCTAAATATGGCCAAGATCATTTCCACCTTTCCATGGAACTGCTCAAGGAGATGACCAAGCGTTCAAGCTCTGAATTTGCGATCCGTAACTTTCTGATTTCTGCACCCAAAGAAACATTGGCAGAAGTTCTCTTGTGGGCTGAAGATGAAAATTATCACGTTCGGAGGTTGGCCTCAGAAGGTTCGAGACCGAGGCTTCCCTGGGCAATGCAATTACCGGACTTTATCGCAGACCCCACCCCCATTATTCCTTTGCTGGAGAAGCTAAAAGATGATCCGGAAGAGTATGTGCGGCGATCGGTGGCAAACAATCTAAACGATATCGCAAAAGATCATCCTGATTTGGTTGCGGAGATCGCGGATAAATGGATGAAGGATGCCTCAAAAGAGCGACAAAAGTTGGTGCGCCATGCTTGCCGAAGCCTCATTAAATCTGGGCATCAGGGATGCTTGGCAGCTCTTGGTTATGGAGAAGCTAAGGTTCAGTTGGAAGATTTTAGGGTGCTGACACCTGCTGTAACCTACGGCAAAGCTCTTGAATTCGAGATAACGATGAACTCAGATCAGGACGAGGATCAGGACTTGATCCTTGATTTTGTTGTGCATCATAAAAAGGCTAATGGTGGCATGACCCCAAAAGTATTTAAGTGGAAGACCTTTAATCTAGCAGCAGGCGAGAGCCATAAAGCTAAGAAAAGACACGCCATAAAGCCAATAACCACTCGGAAATATTACCCGGGATCCCACAAAATTGAGCTTGTAGCCAATGGGAAATCCCTTGGAATTAGAGACTTCGAACTGATCATGGATCCTGTTTGTGCATAAGGGGTTACTCTGCTGCTGAACGTGGCAGAGCTATTTCCCGCTCTCTGGCCATTTCAATGGCGATAGCATTTGTTGATCGACCCGTTTCCTTGGCGCGTTGGAAAATCACTCCCAGACTATCGCCAATAGCCTCTGTTTTCTGGCAGATATCGTCGTAGTTATAACCTTCGATCTCTGCGGCGACATCAATCAGTCCCCCGGCATTGATGACAAAGTCCGGGGCGTAGAGGATATCGCGTTTTTTGAGGTCTTCACCAATAGAGTTGTTTTCTAATTGGTTGTTGGCAGATCCTGCTATGATGTCAGCCTTTAGTATTTCCAGACACTCAGCGTTAATTGAACCACCAAAGGCACAGGGAGCAAAAACGTCTGCTTCGGCAGCGCATATCTCTTTGGGGGGGATTACTTGAGCGCCATAGTTCTCCTGGGCTTTTGTTAAAGCTCTCCGATCAATGTCAGATACAATCAAAGATGCACCGTCTTCGTAAAGTCTTTCGCAAAGGTGCATTCCGACTTTACCGATACCTTGAACCGCAATGGTTTTCCCATCGAGACTGTCATTGGCATAGCGATATTTACAAGCGGCCTTGATGCCAGCAAAAACGCCTAGACTGGTGATGACTGCGGGCTCGACAGTTTTGGCTCCGGCACCTACAACATTTGAACTGGTCTGGGAGAGAATTTTGAGATCCTCAAGATTGATGCCAATGTCCTCTGAGGTTTTGTAGGTTCCTTTGAGGCTGTCTACACAGTCGGCAAAAGCAGCCAGAAGCCTTGGCGTTTTATCCCTTTTGGGATCTCCTATGATAACGGCTTTGGCACCACCATAAGGAAGCTGTGCCATTGCTGATTTCAAGCTCATACCCTGGGAAAGATTTAAAGCATCACTCAAGGCTTCATCTTCTGTTGCGTAAGGGTACATGCGTGCGCCACCGATTGCGCAATTGGCTGTCCCCAAGCTATGGATGGCAATAATGGCGCGTAAGCCTGAGGGTTGATCGAAAAAATAATGAACTGCAGTGTGGTTTTTAAAATGGCTGTTATCAAAAATCGTCATTTTAAACACCCTCCTTTTCTATTTCTAGGAAATGAGTTGGCGGACGGATTTTGTTTTCTGGATTTTCAAAGGGGAATAAAAAGATACCAGACCCAAAATTTAGTAGATTGGGGATGGTTTTTACAATTGGGTTTTTATCGATCTCGACAGCAATAGGTGCTGTGAGGCCTTGGGCGTTCTGAGCCATGTGCTACTTCCCGTCAGATTCCTGACGTTCGGGGTGCACCTCCCTTTTTCTTTTAATTATACGCTAATTATGTGCTTATTTTCTGTCGAAAAAACGATGTTCATCGTAAGAACAAGCAACTTTGGGTGGATTGTGTATAATGATATGGCTTCTGAGGAGATTATTCCTGAAGCACAGTCATAAAAAAACCGGGCTTAGAAAACCCGGTTTTTTATCGGCATCTAATTTTTAGTGTGTAGTATGGTCTTTATTTGATCCATCCATTGGCTTCATAGCACCGCCTTTTTCGACGTGTACCATGATGTCCACAGAACCAGATTTTTCAAATGTCAGAGTAAGTGGGAACATTTCTCCTTCTTTTAACGGAGCGGAAAGTCCCATCATCATGATGTGAAACCCACCTGGTTTCAGTTCAACCATAGAGCCAGCCTTAACTGGAATCCCACCTTCAACCTGGCGCATTTTCATCACGCCATCGACCATTGTGTGAGAATGCAATTCAATGCGTTTTGCTGCGGTACCTTTTGCTGAAATAAGCGTGTCATCTTCAGAGCCCATGTTGTGGAGGGATAAAAACGATGCACCGTTTTTCACTTGTCCGAGGGTCGCGCGAGCCCAGGGTTTTTGAACCATAATTTCTCCAGCTTTAAAATCACTCGCGGTCGCGAGGGATGTGAGAGAAAAACCGATAAGGGTTGCTAGGGCTAAAAACAGTTTTTTCATGATAACCTCATAGTGTGAACCAGAGGCAATAGTGCCCTGGTCTGTCGTTTTATATTGAGTGTGGATTAGATAAAAATGGAGCGGTTATACCGCTGGGGGCGCTCTGGAAGCTGGGAGAGCATAACCTTGCGGGGGAAGGTTTTTATCCTGATCCGTTATGTGCCAAGCCAATAGCCCGATAAAGGAGTGGCGAGCTTCAATCAGGTTTGTGGCATGGCCCAAAGATAAAAAGCCGCCCATAATGCAATGATCACAATGATCGGCATAATTGGTCGAGGTAGCGTCATTGCTATCAGCAACAATTATAATGCCCGTTGGGGTGCAGATGAATTGGAGCGATTGTGTGATTTTCGGATTATTCTCAAAAGAGCTGCCATCTAATTGAGTTTGGGCAGATGCTGCATGAGATAATAAAACCGCTGAAATGAACGGTAGGAGCGTTTTTAAGCAAAGGGCGACGACTGAAAGAGCAGCGAGGCTACGTCGATCTTGATTAATCGTATAAGTCTTTCCCTTGTGCATATTGCGCTCAAGTATTGTCAAAGTGGTATTTGTTGCTTACCTCTTGGGTAGGGTTTTGGCAAGCTCTTCACCTGACTGAAGCTGGATTTCGGTCATCTTTGCGCGCAATTGTCGCAGATTTTGAGTGCTGTAGGCATTTCCCTGTTCCGATGCGACCTTGAACCAGGCATAAGCCTTAATTAAATTGGCTGTGACACCACGACCTCTTTCATATAAACGGCCAAGATTCCGCTGTGCAATTGGGTGGCCTTGAAGAGCTGCTTTTTGATACCAGTCTGCTGCTTTTGTATAATCCGGAACTTGGCCAAGCCCGTTTTTAAACATACTTGCCAAGCTGTTCTGTGCTGCTGGATCCCCTGCTTTGGCGGCGAGTTCAAGCCAGTGAGATGCGAGCTGGAAGTCTTGCCTGACGCCAATGCCATCTGCGTAATAGAGGCCCATATAGCTCTGGGCCTTGGTATTACCCTGCTTTGCCGCTTGAAGATACCAATAGGCAGACTGCTTATAATCTAGCTGACCTACTTTGCCCTCACGGTAAAGGTGCCCCATGTGGAGTTGAGCGATAGGGTCACCCTGTTTTGCAGATGTTTTGAATTCAGACAGGGCAGTACTGTAATTGCCACTTTCGTAGGCTGACAGGCCCGTTGGTGTGTCGGCTTGTACTTGCGTGGTAAATACGAGGCATAATAAAGGGATTGCAATACGATACATAAAACATTCCGTCATGGGATTAAGGTTTTTCAAAGTATAATCGCAGGGGCGAAAAGAATCACAGCAAAATATTTTGTGCTGTTGTCCGAAAGCATTTCATTCGGGCTTAGGCGCGGGAGTACGAATAAGCGGAGAATGTATTTTCAGTAATGAAGGGAGTGCTCTCACCCAATAGTTGGCGTTATGTTTTGAGGGCTAATTTATTCGGCGATTAGATATCAGGGGCAATGATGAGAATCTGATCATTGTCATGATAGAGCGTCATGCCGTTGGCAAATTGGCTGTAAGTCAAACCATTGACCTCTGTGCCAGAAGCTGTGATATGCGAATCTTCAACAACACCTGTTTCAATAAGGGGAGTATCTGTTTCGATTTTGAGAGGCTCATCACGCGCGAATAAAACCACCTCTCCCGCATCATCGGGAAGAAGGTCTGCTAGTTGCAGGACGAGATCATCGTCTGTTTCAAAAAAATCGCTCATAGGTTAAGTTTTAGTCCTTTATTTATTTCTATGCAACGATTTTTTCATAGTGATTCCAGTGACTTTTCTGTGTTCGCCACATTTCAGGAAGTTAATTTCCGCCTGATTCCAGTCGCAGAATCTAAAAAAAAACAAAGAAGTGAGAAAAATGGAGCTGCTTGATTGAAGCTAGTCGTTTTCAGAAGATAGATTTTTGCGCGCTAAGTGTTTGATAAGAATGTCGGATACTTGCTTTGTAAAAGGCTGGGGTCACAAAAATCTTTGCTACCAAACGATCTTTCTTTTATAAGCACTGAGAAATTGTGGATGGTCACATAAAAACCCCAGCACGGCAGACCCGAAAAATCGGGACAATAAAATATAAAAGTGACCATCTAATCAGGAATACGTCTAACCAGTAAATCTGGGTTAATCGTATGTCCGCGTCGTGTATGGGAAGGTAATAGCCAATGGCAAAATCAATGGCCCTAAATGGGCTCGCTCGCACCAAATTACTGTCGCGTTTAAAGACTGATGGTAAGTTCACGGTCGCCGCAAATCTGCGCGATGAACTCGAGGATCGTCTTGTCGCAATGCGTCAAGAGACGGTTAGTCATCCATTGGGTAATCCAGTACTTGAACTCGCACATGATTTATCTGAGCGACTAGCTTCAGGGCAGATCACAACAGATTCGCTCTCTCAATTGGTGCAGTTGGTGTCGGTCGAGGCTTTTGCCGATCGTGCTGAAAGAGTAGGTGAATATGTTGGCATCGCTGAAATTGATGAAAATAAGCAAAAGCTATCTTCTCTTTTCAAAAAAATAGCGAGTGATGATAAAGCGAAATCAGGTCTTGTCTCTTTTACAGAATATCAAGCACGAATAGAGCGTGAAGCATTCGGTATTGTTATCACAGCTCATCCTACTTTTGGTCTAACCAAAGAGCATTATCAGGCTTTGGCCCAATTAATCTCTAATGAAACGACCTCTGGTGGCGAATTATCTTCGGCAGAAATTGATACTCTCAGCGATTTAGTAATTGATCAGTCTCATGAACCGGATCAGACAATTGATTTGTTGGCTGAACACGCGCAGGCTCTTAAAGCGATTGAATCAATTCAGCAGGCCATGCGCGAGATTTATGATGTCGCTCTAAATGTTGCCTCTGATCTCTACCCTGAGAGCTGGACCGAACTATCTCCAAGAATACTCTCTGTTGCGAGTTGGGTCGGGTATGATTTGGACGGAAGAACCGATATTACCTGGGCAACGACACTGCATACTCGTATGAAAGTTCAAGTCGTACAGCTGCGTTATTATATCTCTGCCTTGAGCAAAATTATGTCTGAGTGCGAGACAGACCAGGACGAATTGGGCACCACACTGGCTCTGATGAAAAGCCGGATTACACTTGCGCTTCATGTTGCGGAAAAGGAAACTGGTTTCTTTGGAGAGACCGGAACTTCAGACGAAGCCCTTAAGGAAGTTTCCAGAACGATTGTTTCTGATGATGGTGCGCGGTTGGTTCATACCGTTGAATTGATCGAATCCCTTAACCGTGCCGTGAGCTTAACTGAAAATGACGCGCTTAAGCGTTCGCTCATAATCTTACGTTCAGAAATCGCGAACTATGGGCTTGCCAGCTCGCATATGCATGTACGGTTGAATTCTGCTCAACTCCACAATGCCATACGTAAGAGTATCGGCATGGAAGGGGAGCCTGATGATCCTGGCCGTCGCCGTGGTAATTTCCGGGCTCTTTCTAATTTATTGGACGAAGTCCAGCCTACGCGGATCAATTTTGGTTCTTTATCAGCAGAACATACGACGGCAAAACGTATGTTTATGTTGATCGCCCAGATTATTAAATATGTGGATGCATCGCGCCCAATTCGTTTCTTGATCGCTGAATGTGATACCCCTTTCACGATTCTTACCGCACTCTATTACGCAAAACTCTTTGGTATTGATGATCTTCTCGATATCTCGCCTTTGTTTGAGACAGGTACCGCGTTGGAGCGTGGTAGTGAGGTTATTGCCGAGCTGTTGGATAACGATCACTACCGTGCCTATGTGCAAAAACGCGGGCGTCTTTGCATTCAAACAGGGTTTTCTGACGCTGGTCGTTATTTGGGGCAGGTATCAGCTTCTTTGGCGATTGAACGCCTGCACATGAAGTTGGCAAGGCTTCTTGCCGATCAAAAATTAACCAATGTTGAGGTTGTTATATTTGATACCCATGGTGAATCCATGGGGCGTGGCGCCCATCCCGTGAGCTTTCAGGATCGCCTGAAGTATGTTTCTTCGCCAATGACACGTTCGTTGTTTGCGAAAAACTCAATCCCTTTGAAACAAGAAGTCAGTTTCCAGGGCGGTGATGGTTATCTCTATTTTGGGACGCCAAAACTTGCGCTGACGACTGTGACGAGATTACTCGAGCATGCGCTTGGCACTCCCGAAGTGGATGAGAATGATCCCTTTTATACCAACACGGATTATTCGCTCGATTTCTTCCTGACGTTGAAGGATTTTCATGAAACGACGCTCGAAAACAAGGATTATGCCGCGTTACTAGGGTCTTTCAGCACCAATTTGTTGTATCAAACAGGATCTCGTAAGAGTAAACGCCAGCACGACAAGCTTCACGGTGTTGATCGTGGGCATCCATCTCAAATTCGGGCGATCCCGCACAATGCCATCTTACAGCAGCTGGGGTATCTGGCGAATACGGCTGGTGGCTTTGGAACCGCGATATCACGTGATCTCGATGCTTTTGTTAAGCTTCATGGTGAATCAGATCGGGTCCGTCGATTTATGGACATGGTTTCTTATGCCAAAGGGCTTAGCAGTTTGAACACCCCAGAGGCTTATGCTGCTTTGTTCAATCCGCGTTACTGGTTGGCAAAGGCCTACGCCGTTAAGCACACAGAGAGAGCCCGTGACCAGTTGAGACTTTCTAATCTGGTTGGAGTTACCGAGCGTTATGACGGTATGAGCCGTATGCTTCAAACCTACCGGGAAGATGCTATCCATCTCCATAGCGGGCTTGATGCTTTAACTGCAGATGGTCAGGAGAAAGTCTTCCCCTTTGATACCCGTCGACGTATCAACCTGATAATTTTGCATATCGTTCGCCTCTGTTTGATCCAGGAAATTTTCTTGTTATCAATGAGAATTCCTCCCTTTGCGAATAGAGATGATTTGACCCTGGATGATGTCGTGCAAGATATCCTCGCCATGGAAATCCCTGCCGCATTGGAAGAGCTAAAAGCGACCTTCCCGGTTCATGAGGGGCAAACAACGTTCACTGCCAAGGACTATGGTGAGCCGAGTGATTATAGTGATGTTGAGACCCGTGATTACACGGAGGAGCATCAAAAGATCTTTGCGCCAATTGAAGAGCTTTATGACATTTGTCGTCGGGTATCGGTCGGGATATCCAATAGTATCGGTGCTCATGGTTAGGATATTATTCGGTGGTTTAACTTGAACACTTAATTCATGCTACTAAATGTGTCTTGGAACGCATTTAGTAGCAGTTAAGTAATTCAAAGGGGGTGGGCGTGATTGAAGATGTTTTAAACTTCTGGTTTGCAGAAGGCATGGACAAAAAATGGTTCTTCAAGGATCCTGCTTTCGATAAGGAAGTCGAAAAAAGGTTATTGCCCTTATACGACAAAGCCAGCCGTGGCGAATTGAAGGACTGGGAGAATAGCGTCCAGGGTTGCCTCGCCCTTTGTATTCTTCTCGATCAAGTTCCAAGAAATATGTTTAGAAATGATCCGAAAACCTTTGCGACGGATACAGTTGCATTAAATGTAGCGCAAATTGTCGTTGATAAAGGTTGGGATAAATCTCTGAGCGAGCAGGAACGCGTTTTTCTTTATCTTCCTTTTGAGCATAGCGAAGAGCTATCCCATCAGGAAAAATCTCTCGAGCTCTACCGTGAGTTAGGCGAAAAATCCGATTGGTACGTCTATGCCGAAAAACATGAGGTTATCGTCAGGCGTTTTGGTCGGTTCCCTCACCGAAATGAAGTGCTGGGTCGAGAAAGCACACCAGAAGAAATCGAATTTCTAAAACAACCTGGCTCGTCCTTTTAGGGTGGTGGTTCTCTCGCCCATTACCCGAGAATAATATTAAAGATCCCGGTTAACTCCTTATTTGTTGTTGGCATAAGGTCGATGATTAGGCTTGAGCGTATTTTCGGATCTCTCACCGATTGCAAAATGCTATCTTGGGCATTCAGTTTTTCATTTGAAAAATACATTTGAGTGGTTAGTGCCTCAAAACCTGGTCCATGTATTTTGAAATGAATGTGAGGCGTTCGTTGAAAAAGGGAATTTCCATAACTTCCGGGCTTTATTGTTCGAAAACTGTATCCGCCTGATAAATCGGAAGAGAAATTACCATATCCCTGAAAATTAGGATCCAGTTTTCTGTCTGATTGATCCGCAGGATGATTGTAACGCCCCCAATGGTTTGCCTGCCAAATCTCAACAATTGCATTGGGGATAGGTTGGCCAGTTATATCTTGTACCTGACCTTGAAGGTTTAGGCTCTTCTCCGCTTTGTTGAGTAGATTTAGGATTTCAAATAGAGCATAGATTGATTATCTGGAATGGATGATTGTCTAATTTTGAGTTTGAAGTATTCGGTATCCTTGATGCCTCTGGCTCGCTTACGGATCATTCCTATACTGACATTACCAGCCTCTATCCTGGCGCTTGTGAGCTTGTGTTTGGCGTAGTTGCAGATGCCCACACAATGTTTCCGTAGGGATTTCGCGAACTTTTTTAGATAGAGCATCTGTGACTGATCTGCTATCAGGCACCAACGTTCCAGTTGCTCCGCCATCGCCTCAAATGAAGCGGCACTCCACAGCAGCTGAAGCTGTTCTTTCAAGACGTAAAGTGCATTCAGGTTGCTATTGCTCTCCAGCAACCTTTGCAGCTTGTCACTTTGTTTTTCACTCAACTTATCCGCATTTTTGAGCAACAGATAATGCGTCCCTTTCATCAACTCTTTACCACTTGGATCGGCCTTTCTGAACTCAAGTCGACGCTGATTATGGATAGCTTTGCTGTAGTTTTTCATGACGTGGAAACGGTCAAATACTATGTCGGCCAACGGCAAGGACTCTCTGACAGCCTTTTGGTAGGCAGGCCCCATATCCATCGCTACGGCCTTTATTTTGCAGGCTGTATCTGGTTGCAGTTGTTTCAAAAACCTTGAAAAAACCTCGGCAGTTCGGCCTGCTTCAACCCAGATCAGATGACCGCCAACCATATCGTAGACCACCGTCATGTAGTCATGACCTTTCGCCCGGGCAACTTCATCTACACCAATATATTCCAAGCCAGTTAGCTCTGCAGGATCAAGCGTAGGGAGAGTTTCAATAAGGTATGCCCTGTCGATATTCTTGACCGTTTCCCATCGTATATCCAAATGTCTGGAAACCGCTTGAATAGACATATGCCGACATAATCCACTGATCAGTCGGCAAAATCGGTGAGTGAAACGGCACCCTTTATCAACAAAATCACACCCCTCAATGCGGCGTTCGCCCTTGTTAATATAAACCTGCGCCAGCTCAATCTCGACCACACAAGGATACCCAAAAAGGGGGATGTCGTTTACTTGTCGGCGGACATGCTGGTTGATGCTTCCCTTCTGGCCTGTAGCAGGGTCTATAGCCCTCCTACGCGCGTCTCGGCTGCAGTGAATGACAATCTTAACACCGCCGTCATCCAGTTTAATTTCATTTACACGTTGCCCTTTGAGGCCTAAAATATGCTGCGAGATGTTGATTGTCATATACCTGCTCTATGTAAAGTTATCAGAAACCATACATATCAACAGGTTACTTGGAGGTCGGCATCTTTTTCTACTCAACAAAGCGGAGAAGAGCCAAGGTTTATTATGGTTCCTGTTGCCTTCTTTCCAGCAAGATCGAGCAGGTTGTTGTCTGTTTCAGAGGGAAGAGGGCGCGGGTAAAAAGGACCTGCGGTTTGTTGTGGCGTGCGTAACGCAGCAGCGGCAAGTGGTTGAGAGCCAATAAGACCGCTGGCTATGCTTAATAGAGCTTTTCGCCGTGAAATGAGTTTTCTCATCATATACACCCCAAGATCTCATAGGTGATTTAGAGATTAACATGGATGGTGCGTTGATTTTATATCTCACAGTAATTTGATGGTGTTCAAAATATTCAGGGCGGAACTTGAGAGTTCCGCCCTGTCAAAGATAACGTAACGCTGATTATCTGTTGTGCGGATCGTTGAAGTCAATGTCAGGCCCCGAAGGGATGATACCTGTTGGGTTGATGGTTCCGTGACTGCCGTAATAGTGTGCCTTGATGTGTGGAATGTTAACCGTTTCAGCAACACCCGGATACTGATAAAGCTCTCGGGTTAAGGCCCAAAGGTTCGGGTAGTCGACAAGGCGTTTTTTGTTACACTTAAAATGACCGTGGTAAACCGGATCAAATCGCAAGAGGGTCGTGAACAATCGCCAATCGGCTTCGGTGAGTTGATCCCCTGCAATATATTTCTGTGTATTAAGCAAGCCTTCCAGGCTGTCCAAAGCATCAAAAAGGGCTTCGTAGGCTTCTTCATAAGCTGCTTGAGTTGTCGCAAAGCCGCTTTTGTAAACACCATTATTAATCTTGTGATAAACCAGCTCATTCACGCTATCAATGGCGTCTCTTTGCGCGACGGGATAAAAATCTGGAATATCATATTTGGCAAAGGCATCGAAGGAGCTGTTGAACATGCGAATGATCTCAGAGGATTCATTGCTGATAATTGTTTGTTCTTTTTTATCCCAGAGTACAGGTACTGTCACTCTCCCGGTATAGTGGGGATCGGCCTTGGTATAGATCTGGTGTAGATATTCTGAGCCAAAGATATGGTCCTCTGTAGAGCCCAGGTCACCGGGCCGGAACTCCCAACCGTTCTCTTTCATTTCCCAATGCACCACAGATACAGTTATGGCGTCGTCCAGGCCCTTTAAATGCCTGAAAATCAGAGTTCTGTGTGCCCAAGGACAGGCTAGATTGACGTAGAGATGATAGCGTCCACTTTCGGCGGGGTAACCCTTTTCGCCGTTTGGGCCGTCGGATCCATCTGCAGTGATCCAATTTCTGAATTGAGCATCCTTGCGCTGAAACTTACCATCACTACTTTTTGTATCGTACCAGACATCATGCCATTTACCGTCAACGAGCTTACCCATTGGTTTGTTCCTTTTCTAATTATTGTACTGTATCAGGCAGATCTGCAAAAATGAGTTCTGCAGGGCTGAGGGCCTTGATATCTAAGTTGTTCTCCAAAGCAATCATCGCACCATCTCTTTCATCAAGCCGCTGGCCATTAAGCTCTATTGAGCCTGAAGAGACGACGAGATAACCCAGTCTATTTTTATCCATGGGTTGGGTGATTTCTTCCCCCTCCAAAAGATGTGTGCCATAGAGCGTGGCGTCTTGGTTGATGCGTAAGGCTTCGGAGTGCTTTTTCTGGCCAGAAGCCAGAGGCAGGAACCCACCCTTGTACGCCTCTTGGGAGAAGGTTTTTTGATCCCAATGAGGTTGTAGGTATGTCTCAGAAGGGTGGATCCAAATTTGATAAAGCCCGGTTATTTCCGCTTCATGATTATATTCACTATGCAGAATGCCTTTACCGGCCGTCATGACCTGAATGTCACCCGCAGGGGTCTTGCCTTTGTTTGACAAGTGGTCTTCGTGGGAAATCGCGCCATAACGAACATAGGTTATGATTTCCATATTCCGGTGGCCGTGCATTGGAAATCCGCCCCCAGGCTGGATCTCGTCATCATTCCACACAAGAAGAGGACCAATACCTGTGCGGTTGGGGTCCATATAGTTTGCAAAGCTAAAATGATAGTGGGCATTCAACCATTCATTTTGAAATCGCCCCAAGCTTTTAAATGGCCGGATATCAATCATTTGGATCTCCTGTAATAAACGAATAACGACTACTCATTCAAAGATAGTTATGTCACACTAAGATGATAATCCGTGATTTTGGAATAATATTGTTTCCTTCAGGAAACAGTTGGAAAGGTGTTCGACCCGGATGAATTTAAATGAAATGGCGATATTTGCGACCGTCGTTGAAAATGAGAGCTTCACAGCCTCTGCTAAACTCTTGGGCGTCAGTAAATCTGCGGTCTCGAAGCAGGTCAGTCGTTTAGAGGATCGACTTGGAATAAGACTATTGAATAGAACTACCCGGCGGCTTTCTTTAACAGAGGCTGGAGCAGTCTTCTTTGAGAAGTGTCAGACGGTGATTGCAGTTGCAGAACAGGCTGAACAGGCGGTTTCTCGTTTATCAAATGTACCCCGGGGATTATTGAAAATTAATGCGCCAATGTCATTTGGCATAAAACGTATGGCACCTTTGATGTCAGCGTTTCGAGAGCAATACCCGGAAGTGGCAGTAGATTTAATCTTAAATGATCAGGTTGTTGATCTTGTCGACGAGGGATTTGATGTCGGGATTAGGATTGGCCGTTTGATGGATTCACGGCTTATCGCCAAAAAAGTTACAAATTGCGGCATGGCCCTGGTTGCTTCTCCGTCTCTCTTTAAAGAGACCAAAATACCCGTCGTTCCCGCTGAACTTTCAGCGTTGAATTTTCTCAATTATTCGTACGTTTCCCGAGCTTCCGGATTAAAGTTGGTTGGACACGATGGTACGGTTAATGTCCCTCTGAAGGCAGATTTTTCAGCCAATAACGGTGACTTCATTCTTTCTGCTGTAGAGCAGGGTATGGGTTTTGCCTGTATGCCGACTTTTATTTGTGGGGATTTGATTAGAGAAGGCCGACTAGTGAAAATTCTCCCCGAATGGGAAATCGATAATGATCATGCCATATATGTGGTCTATCCTGTTACGCGTAATCTTCCTCCGAAAGCTCGGGTGTTTATTGATTTTATGGCAAAATTTTATCAAGGTATCCCTGAATGGGATCAATAAGGCTTGAAAACGAAGATCTAATTAAAATACTATTTTAAACGTTTCTTACTTTGACAGCTCGATAATTCGTGATATCGAGAATAGGTAATTCGTTAATAGCTAAAATTTAGGCATTATTAAATAAATGCAAAATTGTACTGAACATCTCCGACGACGACGGACCTGCCCGCGAACTTCTGTTCGTAGGGCTGCTAGTCTGTGTGTCGCAATGGTTTGTTCAGTTACCTGAATTTCAGGTGAACCTGCACTAAGCAAAGACATCAGCTAGCACTGTGTCTTTGAATAACTAAGGTTACAGCCATAATTGGCTGGTGCTACTGCAGGATCTACCATGTGTGACTACGCGATTACTCTCCAAGCCCCTGAAGATGAACAACATATTGATCCCTTGTTGGATCTCGCCTTTGGCCAAAGTCGGATCTCTCGCCCGTCCTATATGTTGCGTGCGGGTGTCGCACCGATAGAAGATCTTTGTTTCTCCGTTAAATCGTCAAATGGCGAGTTTCTTGCCACACTCAGGTTTTGGCCAGTCTCAATTGGTGACGAAAAAGCTACCCTACTTGGACCATTGGCTGTTCAGCCAAGTCTACAAGGTCAAGGTATTGGTAAGGCGCTTGTCTCACATGGATTAGCGCGTGCTAAAAAATTGGGATACAGACTTTGTTTTGTGGTCGGGGAGCAGTTTTACTATGGACCTTACGGCTTCAAGCTTGGTCACCCTCTAGGCTATGACATGCCTGTTCCGGTAAGTGCTGATAAGTTTCAGGTTATCGCTCTTCAAGATGATGAGTTCTCAAACTTGCCAAAAGGAGTGATGCAGCCGTGGTTGGGGACGGTTACAAGTGCTGAAGTAAAGGAAGCTTAACGGCCCTCGCGATACCACGCGCCAAAAGCAGTTAAGAGTAGTAAACACAGGTAGACCCATGACGGCAATAAAGCTCTTCTACTGTCGCCCGTAATACGCTCTGCCTTTCTCGCCCTTAGGCCGGCCCAATCTTGACCATGAACAGTGCCTTTACCATGAACGAGGCGAAGTTTTGGCATTTGTGAGCTATGAAGAGAAAATAGTCCGCCACCACTTTCTTCAATGATAGGGCGGAGTAAATTCGGGTCGGTTAGAACTTTTTGGTGTTCTGGTCCACTAAGAGCCTGGTGAATGACGACGGTATGTGTGGTGTCGCTAATTGTATAAATACCAGGTTCTGGGGTGGAGAGGGTTGCCTGGGATGCTCCGTCAGATCCTGGCGTTAAAGTGAGCGTAGATATTTCACCGGATGGCTTCTTAATGGTGATGGGTATATCTGCATTGGATAAGCTTTGCCGGGTAATGGTCAGTTGATCGTTGCTAAGGCTTGCTTTTAGCGTTTCTTCGTCTAATTCAGGTTCTTTCATGAGCCAGTGGACCAGGCGGCGAATCAACTCTGTCTGTGGTCCTCCTCCCTCTATATTTCGACCCCAAAGCCAAATATGATCGCTTGTGAATTGAGCAACTCTCCCTTTATCAAAATGATCCAGGATTAATAAAGGCTGCTCTCGGCTGCCCGTCATGATCGTTGAGCCACTAAGTGTGTCGGTATCTACTTGGCGAAACCAACGCCCCCAACTCGGTTGTTCTTCCAAGCTAATATTTGCCTTTGGAAGGTGTGATGTAACTGGGTGGCGAAGCCCTAGTTCTGTAACGATGGGGAAAAAGGGAACTTTACTTACTGTACCCAGAGGCTCTGCAGGAAGCAGGTTGCCAAGGGATGTATTGTAAAGAGAAGAGGGGGTGGCGTATCCGGGGCCACCGACTTCGAGTAGAGCGCTACCTTGTTCTACATAGCGAACGATGTTGGTCAGGTAGTGGCTTGGAAGGAAGCCCTGGCGCTGGTATTGATCAAAAATGATAAGGTCGAATTCAGCTAATTTGACTTCAAACAGCTCGTGAATGGGGAAAGCAATGAGGGAAAGCTCCCTTATTGGGGTGCCATCTTGTTTTGCTGGATGGCGGAGAATAGTAAAATGGATGAGATCAACGGATGGATCAGCCTTTAGAATGTTACGCCAGGCACGTTCGCCTGAATGTGGTTCGCCAGATATCAATAATACCTTTAGGCGATCCCGGACACCGTTGGTGTCAAAGCTAACCTGATTATTAAGAGTTGTAATCTCACCTTTGAGTTCTTCCACGGAAATGTCAAAAGTGGTTTTGCCACGATTTTCGATCACCAGCTCTTGTTTATAAAGCTGATTAATAGGTACCTTTATTTCAGCGATCTCCTCGCCGTTTTGTCTAATAATCACGCCCGCCGGAGGAGATCTCTCGGTTTTGTTTTCGTCGACAACTCGAAAGGTTAATTCGATCTTTTGATCTATGATTCCAAAGGCTGGAGCTTGCTCTATTACAATCCGTCGATCTTGTCTGCTTTCATCCCCTGCTAACAAAAGATGTAGAGGAAGGCCTTCTGGGAGATTTGTTTGTTCCAGGGATTCCGGCACATCGTGAATTTGGCCCTCTGTAATTAAGAATACTCCAGAAAGGCGTTCTTTTTCTTCGGCAGTAAGGTTGAGGCTTTCAAACAACTTCGTGCCTTCTTCGCCACTTCCGTTAATGTTTACGGTTTTCAATACGAGGTCTGATCGATTGCTAATTTGCTCGTGCAGTGAGGTCAGTGCATCTGCTGCTTGGCTTTTCCTCTGTTCGTAGTTCATGGAAGGGCTGTTATCAATGACCGCCATAACCAGTTCAGGTAAGGGTTCACTGGTTTTTTGGTGAAGAGTGGGGTTGCCTAGGAATACTGCAATAATCAGCATAAATACACTGCGGAACTCTCCCCCTTTACTTCTTAGCAAAACAAGAGAAAGGAGCGATAACGCAGCTATTCCTAGGATAATGTAAATAATTGACAGGGGAAGAAGAGGAGCCCATTCGATGTCATAGTTTGATATCATTGACCCAACCTCTCAAGGATGTGGGGAATGTGAACTTGATCTTCTTTGTAGTTGCCAGTTAAGGCATACATAACAAGGTTGATACCAAATCGATAAGAGAGTTCGCGTTGGCGTTCTCCTCCCCGGATCATAGCATAAAGCGGCCTTCCTTCCGCAGTTACGGCCCAAGCCCTTGCCCAATCATTTGAACCCACAAGAATACGTGCAACGCCATCGTTTCGATATCGATCGGTACGTTCTGCCCAAAATTCTCGATTGTTATTCCGACCTGGAAAACTTTCTAGCAGGTAAAAAGAACGGGTAATAACGTGACCAGATGGGATGGGTTCCAATTCGGGGATGGTTAAGTCATCAGTGAGACGTTGAAGGTATTGGGAATTGCCTATTGATCCGATGGCTGAATTAAGGGAACTGGAGGCTTCACGAAGGTCAAAAAGGATTAATCCACCGTTGTGAATGTATTGATTAACTTGTCTACGCGCTCTGGCCGTAAGTGTTTCCTGGGTATTTGTAATTGGCCAGTAAAGGATGGGATAAGGAGCTAATTGATCTCGGTCCAGATCTATGCCAGTCACCTGAACATTTTCGACAGCAGTGCGCCTGTGCAGCTGGAGGGATAAACCTGCAAGGCCAGAGTGACTGTCTCGATCAACCTTCACATTCCCGGTAACGATATAGGCTAGATGGGTGTTCAGTGTTGCTTCAATACCTTTGCTATCCAATAATTCTACCTGATTTTGGGCGTAAGAGTGATCAGGTGTAGTCGCTAGTACCAAGCTCGAGATAAATAAAACGAGGGGGGCTGGGCGGCTGGTGGATAAATTAGACAATGTTCCTCTGAGCCAAAGGGTTATGGCCTGGTCGAGTAAAAAGAGAATGAGAGCGATTAGTAGCAGGGGAACTTGAAGAGGATTTTCCTTTTTGGTTCCATAAGTGTGTCGTTCAAGAAAATCCATTTTATTGAATTGGTATGGGCTAAGATTGCCTGCCAAATTAAGCGCTTTCTCTCGATCATTCTCACCATAGTATCCAGGAGGTGTGTGTGGGGCTGGATGAACTTGAGAACTAACTTCTGGTTGGTTTACAGGAATCTTCAGGTTGTTGTCTTGAAGGGGGATCAGGGTACCATAGGCATCTAGCAACTCTCGGATAGGGAGCTCTCTATTGTCGTCATCAAGGGCCTGAACTCCTTTTCCGAACTGCAATATGCGTTGAAGGATTTTGACAAAAGATCCCGAGAGAGAAAGGTTAGACCACCTTGTGTTGGCAGAAGTGTGGATGAGAACAATGTGGCCTTCTCCTGTTTCTTTGGCTGTTATTAAGGGTGTGCCATCCTTAAGTCGTGCCCAAGTGTGATGATCAAGCTCAGAAGTGGGTTGAGCCAAAAGCTGTCCAGATACCGTGACCTCTTTTGGTATTTGTAATCCATGCAGGGGACTGCCTTTGGCAAATTCCTCAATACCAAGAGGTTGTTCCCATGTCAGACTGCCCGTGAGGTTCCTGTAGCCACTTCTCAAGGGGATAGGGAGTAAATTGTCCCGCTGATCAGCCAGGTTTGGCCCTGCAAAGCGAAGTAATAGGCCACCATTCTCTATCCATTTAGTCAAAGCGGCTTCATCTGATGGTGGAATGGCTTCATTATCAGTAATGATAATCGTGGAAAGTTCTCTTGAAAGTAATTGGTTAAGGGATCCGTATCTAACATCTGTGAAAAGACTCAAGGCGCGTTGGAGGTAATAATGTTCTCCAAGTAGCGATTTATTGTCTTGTTGCCCACTCGAGGTTAACAAACCGACGGGGAAACGACGGTCAGTCATATCCATGAGGTAAGTCGTCGATGCTAAATTTTGCCCTGCAACGGTAATTTTTTGTACTCTGTTATGAAGCTCATTAGGGAGTGAGAGTAAGGCTGTGCCGGATGACTGCTCAGCTTCAAGTTTTAATTGCTCGGAGGCAAGAACTTCATTTTTTGCAGAAAGGGCCGTAAGTGTACGTGAATTTTCCTCAAGTTTACCAACGCGGTTGAGAGTGACTTTGATGCCGTTGTAATCAGAGTTTAACTTGCTAATCCACAAGGGGAGAGAAGTGGGGTGTGGGGAATAGTAAATGACTTCGCCAAAACTCTTTATAAAACGTTCCAGATTCTCGGACTGCTCTGTTTGGGTCATGCCGTTAGATAGCCAAACAATGCGTAAGGGCAAATTATCTGGTATTTGATCGGATACAGATTTTAAAGCTGATATAGGATCAGATTCCCAACTCCGTACGGTCGGAAGCTCTTGTAAATAAGAGAGCAAGCTTTCAGGAGATTTAAATCCACTGAAGTTAAATTTATTCTTGGATTCTGGCGCGGTAGAAAGGATGGCACTGGTTACATCCCGCCCTTTGTTTCGCTCAAGAAGAGACGTAAGCGTCTGAAGTTGTTTGTCCCGACTGCTTGATGACGCCCAGTCATTATCCAAAAGGATTAGTGTATTGAGGTTGCTTTCAGATCTTTTTTCAGGGGCATAAACAGGCTCTGCCAATGCCAAAATAACGAAAAGAAGAATTAATAATCTTAAAACAATTAGCCACCATGCGGTTTTTTGAGGTTTTGAAGTCGCGCCTTTTAATCCAAACAATAGCCGTAAAGCAGGAAAGGTTATGAGACGAGGGGAGGGGGGAGTGATCCGTAGAAGTATCCATACCAGGGGAAAACTCAGCAAGCCAAGTAGAAGCCAGGGATTAAGGAAGCCGATAATTCCCAGTTCAAGCATGGTGTTCTCCAGGCTCGTTCAAACGAACTTTAGTATCTTCTGACGCCATGGGTCTATCGGAGAGGCTTTGACGGCCGGAAATGCTTTGGTAGAGGGCAAGTAGAGTTGATTCGGGGGATTGATCTGTTCTGTGAGTTAAATGCTGCCACCCCCACCTTTGAACCATAGTGTTCAGGTCCTGGTTATGTGCTCTTATCCGGTCAATGTATGTATCACGGATTGAATCTACGTCTGAATGCAGGAGTTCAGTATCGCCAAAGGGTTGTTGGAATTTAACTCTGCCACTGTAAGGCAAATTCATTTCGGCAGGATCGAGTATCTGAACGAGCCAGACTTTCAGTTTTTGGCTTGCCAGGAATTGGAAAACCTTTCTCTGTTCTGAAAGAGGCGTCAAAAAATCAGATATGCAGACCAAAGCCGAATTTTGCGGAAGGTGATGCCCTGAGGGAAGTTCGCCTGACGCGTGATCGTTGTTTTCAAGTTGGCGCGCAATTGTATAGAGGTTTTTGCGTGAATTAGAGGGAGCAGTTTGTCCCCCGACCAAAGCGACTTTTTCTCCCCCCTTAATGAGGAGGTGAGTTAGTGCTAGGCCAAGAACTGAAGCGCGGTGTTTCTTTGTGACATCAGACCATTGAGACGACCAGTCCATACCTGGTCCCCCGCCAGCCCAAATCCAGAGACTTTGAGCCGATTCTCGTTCTTTTTGCCGAATGAATATTCCAGAGTTATCCCGCGTGGTTTGTGATTTTGCTGAGCGGCGCCAGTCGATAGTTCTGGGAGAATCTCCTGGAGTGTAACGACGGTACTGCCAAAATTCATCGCCCTGTCCGGCATGCCTTCTGCCATGAATACCTTGTAAAATAGTTGAAGCTACTCGATTTGCCTCAATCAACAGAGCCGGCAAGGTCGAAGCTAATTTTTCAGCATGTGTTTCGAGTGTTGAGATCGGTTTGGTCATTTCAAAACCGTTAGTTAAGTGGTGCGATCAGGCGGTTTATTACTTTCGTTAAGGTTACACCCTCTGCACGGGCGGTAAAATCGAGATGAATTCGGTGCCGCAAGACGGGTGGAGCAAGAGCTATGACATCGTCCAAAGAAGGGCTTAGGCGTCCCTGTAATAGGCATCTCGCTTTACTGGCCATCAACAGGGCCTGACTTGCGCGTGGTCCCGGGCCCCAGGCTACAAACTGTTTTATGAATTCATCCTCAGAATCTTCCGGGCGACCGCTGCGCACCAGAGATAAAATGCCTTCAAGCACATCTTCTCCAACGGGTATTTCTTTGACGAGTTTTTGCGCTGCAAGTAACTCCTGTGCCGTCAATACGATTTCAGCTTCGGGCTCTACCGTGCCAGTAGTCGCGAGTAACATCTGTCGTTCTGCGTCGATATCAGGATAGCCGACATAAATTTCTAGCAGAAAACGATCCAGTTGGGCTTCTGGAAGAGGATAAGTGCCTTCTTGCTCAAGTGGATTTTGTGTGGCCAGGACATGAAAGGGAGAAGGGAGTTTATGGCTATGGCCAGCAACAGTAACGGTGTGTTCTTGCATGGCCTGAAGAAGTGCTGATTGTGTCCGTGGACTAGCCCTGTTTATCTCGTCCGCCATTAAAAGCTGAGAGAAGACAGGGCCGTGGATAAAACGGAATGACCTGCGGCCACTTGCATCTTCTTCAAGAACTTCAGCGCCGATAATGTCAGAAGGCATCAAATCTGGCGTACACTGTATACGCTTTTCCTGCATACCAAATACAATGCCGAGGTTTTCGACAAGGCGTGTTTTAGCAAGACCTGGAGCCCCGACCAGAAGAGCGTGTCCACCAGCAAGTAAAGTAATCAAAACCTGTTCGATAACTTCTTCTTGCCCAAAGATAACCTTGCCTAGATTTTCATTAAGGTGGGTGAGACGTTCACACAACAAATCGGCCTGTTTGGCTAAATCTAGTGAAGACGCTGTATCAAGGCCGGTATCTTCAGTGTTCATCTTGTATCCCCTCTCGATGTATCCGTAGGGTAAATTTCGTAATTCTCTGGCAAATATTCATGATTTTCAGATCATTGCCCGATTATACCCTATGATAGTATACATGACTTCTGCGACACGTATGTTAACGCTTTGGATATAATGAACAGAAAGGCCATTTCTGAATAGTGCTGATGCGAACAAACTAAAGTGATAATGAGCGAACAAGGCCAAGAGATGACGAGCGGTAATAATAACACATCGAACGAAAAAGAACTGGAAGCGGCTGTAAATAGCCTTCCGCTTACCAGTGAAGTTGATATGCGGATCGCAAGGGATGGTCAGTGGTATCACGATGGTGGGCTTATCAGTCGTATGCCTTTGGTTCGTTTGTTTTCTACTGTTTTGCAGAGAGACCCCAATGGTGTTTTTTGGCTGGTGACGCCGGTTGAAAAGGCAATTATTACTGTTGAGGATGCGCCTTTCGTGATTGTTGAGATGAAAGATGAAGGTCAGGGTAAGGATCAAAGGATCTCATTTCGTAATAATGTAGATACCTGGATTGATCTTGATGGCGAGCATCCGATTCGAATTGAATATAAACATGAAAATGGCGATCCCTCTCCCTATGTATTGATAAGAGAAGGGCTCGAGGGGCGTTTATTACGTTCTGTTTATTATCAGCTTATTGATCTGGCTGTAGAGCAAAACAATCAGATCGGCGTTTGGAGTAAAGGTACGTTTCATGTATTGGGAAGTCTTGAGTAGGTTATGACCATCTGGGAATCACAATGGACCGTAAAGCGTCTGACAGCCTTGTTTAAAAGAGAGCGACTGAATTCAATATCAGACGATGAGCAGGTGCGCGGTGATCATGATTTAAACCCTGGTTTACTTGATCTCCCTCTTGATCGGCAGAGAATTCCCGCCGCTGTAATTGTTCCCTTGGTGGATCGACCCGAAGGTTACTCTGTGCTTTTGACCAAACGAACAGATCATCTGCACGACCATGCAGGGCAGGTTAGCTTTCCTGGAGGGCGAGTTGATCCGGGTGATAAAGATCACAATGATGCTGCCTTGCGAGAGTTAGAAGAAGAAGTGGGGCTACCCCGAGAGCACGTGACCCTCATTGGACGGCTGGATACATATCTTACCCGTACTGGTTTCGATATCACACCTGTGGTGGGCTTAATCGAACCGCCGTTCCCTGTAAATCCAGATAACTTTGAAGTGGCAGAGGTTTTTGAAGTGCCTCTCAACTTTTTCTTGAAGCCTGAAAACTGTCAGAGGCACAGCCGGGAATTCGAAGGCCATAATCGGGATTATTATGCTTATCCCTATGAAAACTACTTTATATGGGGTGCGACGGCTGGGATGATAAAGAACCTTTGTGATGTCATAACTTCGCCCTCAATTGATACGACCAAGCAAGTGGGAAATTATTGATGCTGACCCGATTTCTACTGATTATTTTACCCGTCATTTTACCGTTCGCCCTTTACCTTGGTTATTATCTTCTAACACGCGGGTCACGAACCGATGCCGACGGTGAAATGACCGAGGAAGAACTGCCCTGGGTCGAACGCGGTCCCTGGGCTTGGTTGTTCTTTTCCGGCGTGTTGCTTTCAGGAATAGCGATGGCAATTTACTTTGCTAACACAGGGCCAGCCCCTGGCGATAGTTTGGTGCGTCCAAGTTATAATGCTCCTGTTATTGAGGACACCGACACAGACTCATGACCGATACCGATCAGCTTGCCGGTACTTATCAGCTTGCCGGTACTTATCAGCTTGAAAGCCAGCCCTGGATGGAAGAGGCTGAAACCCGTCGCGTAATGGAAGCCCTGGGTGAACAAGGCCAAGACGTACGTTTTGTTGGCGGGTGCGTCAGAGATGCCTTGGTCGGGCGTGATATCAAAGATATTGATATTGCAACACCTGACCTCCCTGAAAAAGTAATCACTCTATTAGAAGATGCTGGTATTAAAGCTATTCCAACGGGAATAGATCACGGCACTATTACAGCCGTTTGTAATCATAAGGTCTTTGAAATCACGACACTTCGTCTAGATGTCGAAACCCATGGTCGACACGCGACCGTGGCCTTTACAGATGACTGGGTTGAAGATGCTGCCCGCCGTGATCTAACAATGAATGCTTTATCATGCCGTTTGGATGGAAAAGTTTTTGACCCGTTTGGTGGTGTAAAAGATCTTAGAGAAAAGCATATTCGTTTTGTTGGCGATGCGATTACCCGCATCGAGGAAGATGCCTTAAGGCTTCTACGTTTTTTTCGTTTTCAAGCCTGGTACGGTGGCGATGATATTGATGCTGTTGGACTTGAGGCAGCCAGAGAAAAGTCAGGCTTAATTAAAGGGTTGTCAGCAGAACGTATTCACAGTGAAATCATGCGGTTATTGGCTGCGCCAAACCCTGAGCCCGTTCTGAGATGTATGTTGGAAAATGAAATCTTTGCTGCTTTCCTTCCCGAAGTTGTAACGACAGATGTTTTTGCCAGTTTTCTCAAGGTAGAGGGAAGGTGTGATCCTCTTGTCCGCCTTGTTGCTCTTACGATGAATGAGACAATGGCAGGACCCAAGAATACGGTTATCACCATTCCAGAACGATTGCGCTTCTCCACAGCTGAAAAACAACACTTTTTGTCTCTTGTGAACTCTCCCTATGAAATAAACTCTAATATTGATGACGCCAATTTTCGGGAAACGACCTATCGCATTGGCGCTGGATTAGTCTCTGATTTGTTGCGGTTAAATATGGCAAGATCAGGGATAGATTTTAGTGATCAGGCCGCCTTACAACTGGCAAACAAGATCGAAAACTGGCGCCCTGTTTTCTTTCCCTTGCAGGGGCGGGACCTGATTAAGGCAGGTTTGAAACCTGGACCACAGATGGGGCGAGTCTTAAAGAGCACAGAGCAGTGGTGGATTGGACAAGCCTTCAAGCCAGCTTTGGAAGATTGCATTGCCTACGCACTAAAGCTTTAAACTCATAATTTCGGGAATATTAGTTAAGCTTCTCAAGCTATTCTTAAGAGTAATATTTGGTATCGGATAATTCTCCGCCCAAATTGATCATCCGCTTGAATTTGAGCCCGATTTTTTCCAGAACCCGGGCGGAACCTATATTCTCGGGGCCAGTAATGCCAACAACTTGGGGGATCTTTAAAGTCTGTCTGGCATAGTTGAGCGTGGCTGCAGCTGACTCAACTGCGTAACCCTTAGACCAGTACTTTGGGAGGAAGGCGTACCCAATATCAGGATGATCAAGCCCGTCTCGTTTGAGTAATCCACACAGGCCAATCGGCGTTTTTTCGTCTTTCAGTTCTGTAAGGTAAAGACCAAATCCGTGCTGTTGGTAGCTTTCTACCGGGCCCCTATTAATGTATTCACAGGCATGGTCGATTGTTCTGACGCCTTTGTCGACAATGTTTTCGATAAAGGAAGGTTCGTTCAATAACTCGAGGATAAAGGGCGCATCATCTTCACACAATTCACGTAACCTGAGGCGGTCAGTTAGTAAAATCGTGGCGGGTGTGCTCGATGACATGTTGGTCCCTTATGAAGAAGCTGTGTTCTTTATGCTTTAATTTAATCCGGTAAACCCCCGGCTATGCCGGGGGACTCTCAATGGTTTGACCGTTCCCACGGTCTTACATTTCTTTGTTTATTGACCAAAATAACAAAGGAATTAGCCGATGAGAGATTACAAAAGCCTTGCACATACGAGATGGGATTGTAAATACCACGTGGTTTTCATCCCTAAACGCAGGAAAAAAGTTATCTATGGCAACCTACGTCAGTATCTTGGTGAAATTTTCCATGAACTGGCCGGGCATCGCGAAAGTAAGATTGAGGAGGGCCATTTGATGCCGGATCACATTCACATGTGTATCAGCATACCGCCCAAACATGCTGTTTCAAAAGTCGTTGGATACCTAAAAGGAAAAAGCGCGATTGCCATAGCTCGAAAATTCAAAAATAAAGCACGGAATTTCAAGGGTGAAAATTTTTGGGCCCGTGGATATTTCGTCTCAACTGTAGGGCTCGATGAACAGATGGTGAGGGAGTATATCAGAACGCAAGAAGAGCGTGATAAGTACTTTGACCAAATGGATATATTCAATCCATAACCGCTTTAGCGGTTCCCAATTTGCCCCTTTAAGGGGCTCACCCGCTTAAGCCCCCGGCTTTGCCGGGGGTCATTTAACTCACCGCACAACTTATTAAAGCAAATGTTTACGTTGATGATAACGCGTTATCAGATTCAATACTATCGAAGTGTTAAGGCCAGGCTGCCTCTGGTGGCATCGACATTAAAATAGCTTCTACGTTTCCGCCCGTCTTTAAGCCGAACATTGTACCGCGATCATAGAGGAGATTGAACTCTGCGTAACGACCACGACGAAACAGCTGGTGTTTGCGTTGTTCAGCGTTCCAGCTTTCTTGCATATGACGACGCACCAGTTGAGGGTAAATGTTTAGAAAAGCCCGGCCGACATCCTGGGAAAAGGCAAAGTCGTCTGCCCAGTCCCCGGTATTTAAATAGTCATAAAAAATACCCCCGACCCCACGGGCTTCGTTGCGGTGTGGGATATAGAAATATTCATCGCACCACTCTTTAAATGTTGGAAAATAACCCGGGTCGTACTTGTCACAGGCAGCTTTATAAGCCTGGTGGAAGTCTTGGGTGTCCTGTTCGACAGGATACATCGGGTTTAGGTCTCCACCGCCGCCAAACCAACTTGTCGTCGTGACAATATGTCGGGTGTTCATGTGGACTGCTGGGACAAGAGGAGAGTGCATATGAGCGACGAGAGAAATGCCGCTGGCCCAAAACCGTGGGTCTTTGTCTGCTCCAGGAATGCGCTTTGCGAAGTCCTCGCTGAACTCACCCATTACGGTGGATATGTTGACGCCAACTTTTTCAAACACACGGCCGTGCATGATTGACATTTCTCCGCCGCCACCACCTTCGCGGTCCCATTTTTTACGTACAAAGCGACCGGCTTCTGGGGATCCCTTGCTTTCGAGGACCGACCCAGTGAGCTCATCTTCCAGCTTTTCAAATTCGGCGCAGATGTTGTCGCGTAATTCTTTGAACCAAATCTGAGCCTGTTCCTTGTTGTCGGAAGGAGCATTGTGATCTGGAAAGGCTTGGGTAGGATCTTGGCGCTGGTACATAAATATCTCTTCTTAAATGTCTTATTCGATAAACATCGTAAGCTATGTCACTTAAATAATGACTTATGGTTTGGTGACAGATGGAAATCCATTCGTCTGGCGCAAAGCTTCTCCGAGTACCATCGCAGCTGATACCGCTATATTTAAAGAGCGGACGCCCTCTGCCATGGGAATGAGGACTCTAGCATCGACGGAATTATGGACATCTTCTGGGACACCCGCAGATTCTCTACCGACCATTAATATGTCATCCGGTGAAAACTTAAAATCAGTATAGTTGGTTTCGGCTTTGGTTGAGAGCAATACTAACCTGCCAGAGAGCGATTGATTATCCGGCTTATTGTCGCGGGCCGCATTAAAAGCTTCCCATGAATTGTGCCTATGAAGCTCTGTTTGATCCAGGTAGTCCATACCAGATCGCTTCATGCGTTTGTCATTAAGAACAAAACCACAGGGTTCGATAATATCCACGGCAACATTCAAGCAAGCTGCCATTCGAAGCATAGTGCCGGTATTCTGGGGGATATCAGGTTGATAAAGGGCAAGGCGCATGTGGATTGTCTTTAAATTAAAGAATTGAATACCGAAGTAACGGAAAAAACGTTATTTTCCTCATAAACTCACACTTAGAGTCTTTGCCTTTCTATGACAAATCCTTTATATCCCTGTCACTGAATATAGGACTAGCCAGAACTGCGACAGGATGTCACATCCGATCTTGCACTTAGCGGTGTTTAGATAGGGACGCATAAACGGTTAGACAAGGGCAATGGCTCAAATCGCCTGTATCGTATCGCGGCTTCGTTGTTCGGAGCTGTAAAGCTTGAGAGATGAAAATAGGGATTACATAAATGGCAGATGGCGCGAATCCTGAAAATTCCGCCCAAGAGTCCGGCGAGACTCGGCGTGAATTTTTGTACCTGACGGCGGGGGCTATGACAGTCGTCGGTGCTGCTGGTGCTTTATGGCCAATGATTGATTCTATGAATCCATCGGCAGACGTTCTAGCTCTATCCTCTACCGAGGTAGATTTGACCCCAATCGAAGCTGGTCAGTCTGTGACGATCACATGGCGTGGTAAGCCTGTGTTTATCAGACGTCGTACTTCTGCAGAGATTGAGACAGCTGAAAGCACTCCTTTGGCAGATCTTCCTGATCCGCAGACCGATGGTGATCGTGTTGAGAAACCTGAGTGGCTCATTCTCGTAGGTGTCTGTACGCACCTCGGGTGTGTTCCTTTGGGGCAGAAGACAGGGGAATCCCGTGGTGACTATGGCGGGTGGTTCTGCCCATGTCATGGTTCTCACTATGATACTTCCGGTCGTATCCGTAAGGGGCCAGCTCCAACGAACTTGGAAGTACCTCCTTATGTCTTCCTTACAGACAACTCAATCAAGATCGGCTAGGGGGAAGTCATGAGTTTTAAATCAAACAATAAAGTCGTCCAATGGGTAGAAGACCGTCTTCCGGTCATCTCTGTGATGCATCACGCCATTTACGATTACCCAATGCCGAAGAACTTGAACTACCTATGGAACTTCGGTTCTTTGGCTGGTTTTGCTCTTGTTACGATGATCGTGACCGGCATCATTCTCGCAATGCAGTACACGCCGCATGTTGATATGGCTTTCGAGTCTGTTGAACGTATCATGCGTGATGTGAACAGCGGCTGGTTGATTCGTTATATACATATGAATATGGCGTCTTTCTTCTTTATTGCCGTATACATTCATATGTTCCGTGGCCTTTACTACGGATCTTACAAAGCACCACGTGAACTGTTGTGGCAGCTGGGTGTTGTGATCTTCCTGCTTATGATGGCTACTGCTTTCATGGGTTATGTTCTTCCTTGGGGCCAGATGAGCTTTTGGGGTGCAACAGTGATCACTAACCTGTTCTCTGCAATTCCAGTTGTTGGTGAGAGCATCGTGACTTGGCTCTGGGGTGGTTTCTCTGTTGATAACCCAACTCTGAACCGTTTCTTTGCACTACACTATCTTCTGCCTTTCATTATTGTTGCTGTTGTTGCTTTGCACCTTGTTGCTCTGCACACAGTGGGTTCTAACAATCCGCTGGGCATTGATACAAAAGGACCTCAGGATACCTTGGTTATGCAGCCATACTACACCATCAAAGATTTGTTGGGTGTGGGTGTGTTCTTGTTGGCTTTCTCTGTATTCCTGTTCTGGGCACCAAACTATATGGGGCATCCGGATAACTACATTCCGGCTAACCCACTATCAACGCCAGCACACATCGTTCCTGAATGGTACTTCTTACCTTTCTACGCGATCTTGCGTGCTATTCCAGATAAGCTCGGTGGCGTATTGGCTATGTTCGGTGCGATTGCGGTTCTTTTCGTATTGCCATGGTTGGATCGTTCGTCCATTCGTAGCTGTAAGTTCCGTCCGGTTGCTCGGATCTTCTTCTGGTTTTTCTTTATCAATGGTTTGTTCCTCGGTTACCTTGGTGGTCAGCCAGCTGAAGGCTGGTATGTTATCGCAAGCCGTTTTGCAACAGCCTACTACTTCTTCCACTTCCTGGTGATGATGCCTGTAATTCTGCCGATGATTGAACGTCCGCGAGAGTTGCCGAGCTCTATCCACGAAGCCGTAACGAAGTCTTGAGAGAGGAACGACTAATGAAGAAAATTCTGTCTGGCCTCTTTGCCGCGGCACTCGGGTGTCTCACTGTTCCAGCATTTGCTGCTGGTGATGCGGTAAAATTGCCATCATACGACTGGAGCTTTGAGGGTGTCTTTGGCACATACGATAAAGCTTCCATGCAGCGTGGCCTCCAGGTTTACAAAGAAGTTTGCTCTGGCTGTCACTCTCTTGATCTTGTTGCTTTCCGTAATCTGCTTGATCTTGGTTACAATGCTGATGAAGTAAAAGCATTTGCTGCCGACTACACCGTAGAAGACGGCCCCAATGACGAAGGTGAAATGTTTGAGCGGAATGGTATTGCTGCTGATTATTTCCCTGCGCCGTTTCCAAATGAGCAAGCTGCAGCAGCTGCAAATGGAGGTAAAGCTCCACCTGATCTCTCGCTTATGGCTAAGGCGCGTGTCGGTGGCCCTAGCTTTGTTCGAGCTCTCATCGGTAGTGATGGTTATGTTGATGCTCCAGAAGGATTCGAAACTGGGGATCTGAGTTATAACAAATATTTCCCAGGTCACTTGATTGCTATGGCACCTCCTCTTTCAGAGGACGCCGTGGAATATAGTGATGGTACACCTGCAACTGTTGAACAGATGGCAGCTGATGTAAGTCACTTCCTGATGTGGGCTGCTGAGCCTAAACTGGAAGAGCGTAAAAGCACTGGTATCAAGGTTATGATTTTCCTCATCATCTTCACGCTGGTTATGTATGCTGCCAAACGCAAAGTTTTTGCTCAGGTTCACTAAGTAAAAAACGGTGTTGAATTAAAAAAAGGCTGCCCTCTGGGGCAGCCTTTTTTGTTTAGTGGTTATGTCAAAGTTAAAGGGGGGATACTCAATTCCTCTCAGATGAAGTACCTTAAAAGCTGCCATTCGGTCTTGAGGGAACTACCTATGCTTTTCAGTCACACGCTCAAAGGAATTGATCACCTTCTGGTTGGGGTTGATAAACTGGAAGAGGCGAGGCATCACTATTTACGGCTTGGGTTTCGGCTTACGCCTCGGGGGCGTCATATTGGCTGGGGAACGGCCAATTACTGCATCATGTTCCCTGATGATTATCTCGAGCTTATCGGAATTGTCGATGCAAGCCAGGACACCAATGGTCTTGATACATTTTTGGAAAAAGGTGAAGGCGGCCTCGGTTTTGCGTTTCGAAGCTTGAATACTCAAGAAACGGCAGACAGTCTTACGGATTTGGGTGTCCCAATAGAAGGGCCAAATGATCTCCGGAGAATATTGGAGCTCGACAATGGCGACGTTATGCCTGCCTTTAAACTCTTACGCTATAGTGCAGAAGTTACCCCAGAGATGGCAACCTTTGTATGTGATCACAAGACGCCAGAGATTGTATGGCAAGACCAATGGGTAGGGCATGAAAACGGGGCAAATGGGATTAGAAGAATTGTCTATGCAATGGCCGATCCTTATGGACTGATAAATGAATATTCTCAATTTTTTGGTGAAGATGCCGTCGTCGTGACGGATGGGTGTATTGATATTCAGCTTCATGAGCGCAATCAGACACTTCGCCTCTTGGCATCAGAGGAAGTGAATCGTTTTTATCCGGGGTTTGATAGCGAAAAAATGGAGCGCGAAAGCTACATGATTGGCTTTCACTTATGGAGTCGGGATTTAAAGGCCACACAGGCTTATTTTGATCAGTACCGGGTTCAGTATCGGAAAGAGGGTGATCAAAGCCTCAGGCTAATGGAAAACGATGCTTGTGGTGTTGTTATCTCTTTTGATGCCAGTCCTAATACAGCGGCCCCATACGTGCCGAGCTAGAGAGGCCAGTATCTACCGCACCTATGATATGATAAGAACTTTAAAATAGAACGATCGGTATAGTTTGCTATATCTCTAGTAATTAAAATTTCCTAGAGTAAGAGCTATGAAAAAACACTTCGCAAAATATCGGGGCAAAGGTACCGCCGTTCCTCCTATTCCAAACGGGTATCATATTTTATGGAGTTGGGTTGGCGCATGTCTGGCGATTGGCGGGATAGCCTGGCTATCAAATGAAGCGGATGCACCATTCTTTATGGCACCCTTTGGGGCGAGTTGCGTGCTGGTGTTTGGTCTTCCCAACAGTCCTTTAGCTCAGCCGCGAAGCTTGGTGTTCGGCCATTTATTATCGGCCATTGTTGGATTGGTGGTAATGAAAGCATTTGGTGTTGACTGGTGGACGATGGCTATTGCGGTCGCTTCTGCCATTGCCTTGATGCAAATGACCCGAACTCTGCATGCACCTGCTGGGGCAACACCGCTTGTCGTTATGCTTGAGGGAGCAGACTGGTCGTTTCTGTTTACTCCAGTTCTGAGTGGTGCTTTGGTCCTGTTGTTGGTCGGGCTTGTTACCAATAACTTATCAAATACCAGATCCTATCCAGAGTACTGGTGAACAGGCATAAAAAAGGCGGCTCTGAGGCCGCCATTTTTATGGATGTACGTAAACTCTATACGTTGAAACGGAAGTGAAAAATGTCGCCATCTTTTGCGATGTATTCTTTACCTTCTGCCCGCATTTTACCGGCATCTTTCGCGCCCTGTTCACCATCACACTCGATGAAGTCATCAAAGGCGATGGTTTCGGCACGAATAAAGCCACGCTCGAAATCTGTATGAATAGCACCAGCCGCATTGGGGGCAGTTGAGCCTTCAACAACGGTCCAGGCACGCGCTTCTTTGGGGCCAACAGTGAAGAAGGTCAATAGGCCAAGCAGACCATAACCAGCACTAATGATGCGTTTAAGGCCTGTTTCTTCCAGACCTAGGTCGGAAAGGAATTCTGATTTTTCTTCATCATCAGACAAGGAGGCTACTTCAGCTTCGATCGCTGCAGAGATAATCACGCAAACACCGCCTTCTGCAGCCGCTTTCTCTTCCAGAAGCTTGGAGTAGTCGTTACCGGTTGCTGCGTTTTCTTCCTCAACGTTTGCAACATAAAGAACAGGTTTAGCCGTCAAGAGCTGTAGCTGTTCGTAGATGCCTTGTTGGTCTTTAGAAATTTCGGCCGTCCTCGCAGGTTTGCCATCTTGAAGAACCGCGCAAACAATGTTGAGAACTTCAAGCTTTGCCTTGGCTTCTTTGTCGTTACCTTTGGCCCGTTTTGCATTGGTCACGATTTGTTTTTCAACAGAATCAAGGTCCGCAATCATAAGCTCAGTATCGACTGTGTCTGCGTCACGAATAGGATCAACAGAGCCATCTACGTGGGTCACTTCGCCATCAAAGCAGCGTACAACATGAACGACAGCATCCACGGCACGAATGTTACCCAGAAACTCATTGCCCATGCCTTCGCCTTTTGACGCGCCACGAACCAAGCCGGCGATATCAACAAATTCGAGTTGGGTAGGGATGATTTTTTGTGAGTTGGCCATTTTTGCAATCGTATCCAACCTGGGGTCAGGTACGGATACGCGGCCCACGTTCGGTTCGATGGTACAGAAAGGATAGTTTGCTGCTTCTGCTGCTGCTGTTTCTGTCAGCGCATTGAAAAGCGTGGATTTGCCTACGTTCGGCAAGCCGACGATGCCGCAGTTAAAACCCATGGGTATTCCCTTTCACTAAGAAGCTCGTCCTGATCGGATGCCAATGAGAGCTGTTGTTTTCTAATCTTGAGGCGTTTTACTATTACTAAACCAGTTAGCCAAGGTCGATTGCCATCCTTGTGAAGAATCTTGTGTCTTGTGTTCTTTTGACGTTGTAGCTTCTTTGCTGTGCTTCTCTTCCTTAGCCATTTTTTCATTTGGCTTATGCTCTTCTGATTTCTTCTCTTGTTTTACCTTTTTAGGCTTAGGAGGAGCAACTTCGTGAGCTACCTTTGACATGTAGCCAGAGCTATCGCCCGCAGCAAGTAAAGCCACATGGCGAGAGAGTGCGTCCAGTTCCTTACCAAGCCAATCCTGATCGGACTTAGAAAAGTCCCCAAGCACATGAGCGGTAACACGATCCTTATGGCCAGGGTGACCGATGCCGAGTCTAAGGCGCCAGTACTCTTTACCGATATGGGCGTCGATTGACTTGATGCCATTGTGGCCACCGGCTCCACCCGCTTTTTTAATGCGTAGTTTTCCGGGAGCCAGGTCTAGCTCGTCATAAAAGACAAAGATATTTTCAGTGGGGATTTTGTAAAACCGAACCGCTTCGTTAACAGCGCGGCCTGATTCGTTCATATAAGTGCCAGGTTTTAAGACAAGAATTTTCTCAGAACCCAGTCGGCCCTCAGATGTTTGTCCCTGGAACCGTGATTTCCACGGAGAAAAACTATGGCGGTGAACGATATCGTCCACCGCCATGAAACCGATGTTGTGTCGGTTGTTTTCATACTTCTGGCCAGGATTACCGAGACCCACAAATAATAACATAGTGGCTTACCTCATTACTCAGGCCGGAAGGAGAGGAATTACTCTTCAGTAGGTGCTGCTGCTTCTTCTTCAGCTACAACTTCTTCTTCGCCTTCGTCTTCGTCATCGCCTTGAGCAGACTTAACAGAGCTTGGTACTGCAATCGTAGCAATCGTGAAGTCACGATCGTTGATCACTGGTTCTGTACCTTCAGGAAGTGTAACAGAAGAAATGTGAACACTGTCACCTAGCTCAACACCAGCCATATCAACAACGATACTTTCTGGAATGCTGTCTGCGCGACAAGTTAGTTCGATGTCGTAACGTACAACGTTAAGAACGCCGCCTTGTTTCAGGCCTGGGCATTCTTCATCGTTGATGAAGCTGACAGGGATCATAACGTTGACGGTAGTTTTTGCGGATACGCGCAAGAAATCAACGTGTTCTGCCATGTCTGTTACAGGGTGAAGCTGAATGTCACGTGGAAGAGTACGCTCTTTTTTGCCGTCGATTTCG
Organism: Kiloniella sp.; assembly: GCF_965205715.1. GTDB lineage: Bacteria > Pseudomonadota > Alphaproteobacteria > Kiloniellales > Kiloniellaceae > Kiloniella. The sequence continues at coordinate 851,284 of NZ_CBDBHW010000013.1, forward strand.
ATTTCCCAAAGGCGGGTACCGAACTGACCAGAAGTGTACTCTTTCATGATTGGACGTGGGTCCAAGTTGATCATGACAGGGTCTTTTTTTGCACCGTAAATGACGGCAGGAACGAGGCCTGCACGACGAGCGGCACGAGCGGGCCCCTTGCCGGCTCTATCGCGAGCAGTTCCGCTCACTTTTGTGATATCACTCATTATATTCTCCAATAGTAAAATAACAGCGGCAGAGCACGTGCTCCGCCGTTGTGCTAACTGGCCAGCCTCCAGGGGTGCTGAACCAGAGATTTCGACCGTGTTGTATACGGACGAAAGGAATTCGTCAAATCAATCAGTCAAACAGGCAGGATACGGACTGTTCATCACTGATACGACGCATTGCTTCACCAAGAAGTGGTGCAATGGAAATTTGTCGCATGTTGTGAGCCACACGGACTGCTTCAGTTGCCTGAATTGAATCTGTTGTTACAAGTTCTTCAAGTGGAGAGGCTGTTACGCGTGCAACGGCTCCTCCTGAAAGAACTCCGTGCGAGATGTATGCAGATACTGCTGTGGCCCCGGCATCTTTAAGAGCACCAGCTGCATTGCAAAGCGTACCAGCAGAGTCCACGATGTCATCGATCAAAATGCAACGTTGACCTTTTACGTCACCAATGATGTTCATGACTTCGGAAACGCCAGCTTTTTCACGACGCTTGTCGATGATAGCAAGATCTGCATCAAGACGTTTTGCAATGGCACGTGCTCGAACAACACCACCAACATCAGGTGATACGATCGTTAGCGGTCCCTTGTCCATACGGTCCTTGATGTCTTTGATAAAGACAGGAGCCGCAAAGAGGTTATCTGTCGGGATGTCAAAGAAGCCCTGGATCTGTCCGGCATGGAGATCCATGGTCAAAACACGATCTGCACCGGCTGTTTGAATTAGATTTGCAACCAGTTTGGCCGAAATAGGAGTACGAGGGCTAGATTTCCGATCTTGCCTCGCGTAGCCATAATAAGGCATTACGGCTGTTATACGGCTCGCTGAGCTGCGTTTTAATGCATCAATCGTTACCAGGAGTTCCATAAGGTTGTCATTGGTAGGATAAGATGTCGGTTGAATGATAAATACGTCTTCACCGCGCACGTTTTCATGGATTTCCACAAAAACTTCTTCATCTGAGAACCGCCGTACTGACGCTTTGGTCAGTGGTAGATTCAAATATGCAGAAATGGCCTCGGCCAATGGTCGGTTGCTGTTACCCGTTAAGATCTTCACGCCAAAATCCCCGGCTAGGCTGGACCAGACGTTTTATACGTCTCGGTCGTCAGTTTTCATATTGGTCGGGCGGAACTTACCAATACCTGTCTCACCTGTAAACGCCCATAAAGATTCATTTCTTTGTTATTTCAGAACAGTTTGATTTTGAAGACTCTTTTGTTGCAATAGATCTTCAATCCCAATCGCGGCACCCTCTGCTATAGCCTCGGATACAGGGTTTATTATCGGAACGCGCCGTAAAACCTCGTCCTTCAGGGCGGGGATATAAGGCGCAACCGCGCTAGCGCGGTTTTTTGTTGGCTCGCTGCGTTTCGACATATTTGCGGATAATATCGAGCGGCGCACCACCACATGAAGCGGCAAAATAAGACGGCGACCAAAGGACACCTTTGCGATACCTACCCGTAATTTCAGGGCGAAAGCTTCGCAAACGGCGACTGGATACACCCTTGAGACTGTTGACCAGCTTAGAGAGGGATATTTTGGGCGGATAATTGATAAGCAGATGCACATGGTCGTCTTCCCCGTCACACTCGACGAGTTGCGCCTCAAAGTCGTTGCAGACCTTGGCAAAGATGTGCCGCAAGTCCTGTATAGCCAGTTCTGACAGCACATCTCTGCGGTATTTGGTAATAAATACCAAGTGTACGTGTAGCGCAAAAACACAATGTCTTCCTGTGCGATATTCATTTGAGTTGTCCATAGACCAATGGTAGAGTCGAGATATGCTAAAGGCAACCAAAGTCCGATTGTATCCCACTGTTGACCAGAGGAAGGCGTTTGCCTTTCAATTTGGCGCGATGCGGTGGGCGTATAATTTTACTTTGGGCTGGCGTAGCTCCGCTTGGAAAGAGCGCGGCGAAAGCATCAGCAAGCGCCAGACCTTGGACAAGCTCGTTGAACTGAAAGCCACGGAAGAAACAGGCTGGCTAAAGGAAGCCGATAGCCAAGCCTTGCAACAATCGGTGATGCATTTGGATGATGCCTTTAAGCGATTTTTTAGAAAACAGGGCCGCTATCCCCGCTTTAAGAGCAAACACGGCAAACAAGCCATGTCCTACCCGCAACGGGTCAAAATTGTAAATGGTGTCAGTCTGTACTTGCCCAAAGTCGGCACGGTCAAAGCAGTTCTGCACCGTGAGATTGTAGGTAAGATTAAGACCGTCACCATCTCGCGCACTCAAACAGGTAAGTACTATGCGTCAATCTTGTGTGATGATGGGCTGGAGGTTCCAGCCCTCTTAAAAACGATTGAAGCGGACGCGGTGACGGGTATTGATTTGGGCATAACGCATTTAGCGATTGCCAGCACGGGTGAAAAACAAAAGAACCCCCGTATTTTGAAACGTGCGGCGGCCAATTTGCGCCGCAAGCAAAAAACACTGTCACGAAAGAAGAAAGGGTCGGCAAACCGCAACAAGGCGCGTGTACTTGTTGCCAAGGCTCACGAAAGAACTGCCAACACGCGCAATGACTTTCAACATAAATTGTCAAAACGACTGGTTGACGAAAATCAAGCAATCTGCGTGGAGACGTTGAAAGTCAAAAACATGCTCAAGAATAGGAAGCTTGCCAAACATATCGCTGACGCGGCATGGGGCGAATTGCTCCGAAAGCTGACCTACAAAACAGCTTGGTCAGGTAAGCACCTCGTGCAAATTGACCAGTGGTTTGCATCCAGTAAGACCTGTTCTGATTGCGGCACTAAGGTTGATGCTATGCCGCTGTCGGTGCGGCAATGGACGTGCCAGACCTGCGACCAAGAGCATGACCGCGATATTAACGCTGCCATCAATATTCGGCAGCAAGGTATCCTGAAACTAAAGGCGGAAGGGCTATCCGTCTCTGCTTGTGGAGGCTCGCGTAATTCTGGCACACTGCCAGTTGCAGCCTGAGAAACAAGAAGCCTCGTCCTTTAGGGCGAGGAGTAGTCACTCTCGATAGAGCTATATTGGGGACAGGGTTCCTTTGGGCGATGACACCGATCTCTTCACTGGTTTTCTTTTCAAAGAGAATCCATCGGAGTGTCAGAAAGTAGTTATCATCTGAAACTTCACGGTCGATTTCGAGCTTTAGATCGTAGTCACTATGAGCGGAAATAGAGGTATGTAGCTTGTAACCTCGCAACAGCAATGAAGTCTGCAGTTCTTTTACCAAAATCTCTTGGGTTGGCTTTGCGAGAAGCTCAGGAAGAGGAAGGAGTGTTAATCCAGTTAATACAGGCGAGATGGCTTTATCCTGCCCGGTAGGAGTGAGGGCTATAATCTCATTATTTAACTTCAGAGATGCTCTCTTTATTAACTCGTTTAAAATTGGCTTTGGCGTGTTGGACAAAAGGGGGGCAGGCACAACGGTATGTTCTTCGAAACTTATGACAGCTGAGTTGGAAGGACTAACCTCTGTGACAAAAACTTCCATCTTGAGTTGGGTTTGGCTGGCCGATTTGGAAATCGTTGTAAAATTACTGTGTACGTACAGGCTGTTTTGGGCTGTGGAATAATTGGACGCCGGAAGTCCTTGGTCTCGGACGTCTGCACTCAAAGTATTCTGGATCCAAATTGCAAGGTCGGGAATTTGGCCCTCAGAAATGGGGAGGTTGATAGCCGGAGGTTCTATGGCAATTGGGCGCGTACCTGAGAGTTGAAGCAGCGTGTTGTTTTGAGGTTCCTGATCAATAAAAGGACGTGGTAAGGGGCCACACCCAACAATTCCTAATGCTGTTAAAAAAACGAAAAGTAATTTCATAAGCCTTAGTTTCTATTCCCAAAGGAGGTAAAGGGTGCCGCGATTATTGAAAATACCGGGGCATTCTGTATCCCCGGGCATCCTACATAATGGTGCAGGTCGCTAATAATCCAAGAACACACATCAGGAAAAATAGGATTAAATGTGGCATTAGTCTTCCGTGACATTTTTTTCAAGGGCTATTACAGAGAGGCCTCGACCATAGTCTGCTTCCTTGCGATGGCAAGAGCGCCGATAGCTGAAAAAGAGTTCTTCTTCCGCATAGGTATCGTTTCTGGAGATTGATACCTGTTTTACACCACTGGCTTTCAACCTGTCCCCAACATATTTCCGTAAGTTAAAGAGGAAACGGCCTTCTCTAGATGACGGTATAAAATACCCCATATTGCTTTCATTTGCTTCAAAAAAACGATGAGCAAACTCTGCCCCCACTTCATAGGATGTCTGAGCAATACAAGGACCGATAGCACAATGGATATTTGAACGGCTGGCGCCGATGCTTTCCATTGCTTCGATAGTGTTGTCCGTCACGCCTTTAAAGGCGCCTTGCCATCCTGCATGAGCTGCGCCAATTACACCGGCAGTCGCATCTGCAAAAAGTACGGGAACACAATCGGCTGTCATAATGCCAAGGGCTATACCAGGTTCCTTTGTCACAAGAGCGTCCACTTCAGGAGCTTCTTCCGGGCACTTCCATGGGCTTGTAACGATTTCAACTTTTGCGGAATGGATCTGGTAGCCCGTGACCAGTTGCGCCGAGGGACAACCTATACGGTCTAAAGCCCTGCGTCTGTTTTCATGAACATTCTCTCGGGCCTCATCCGCACCAAACCCACAGTTAAGCGAGCTGTAAAGTCCCTCACTTACACCGTCGCGGCGGGTGAGAAAACCATGCATGATACCTTCGAGTTCAGTTAAAGCAGGGCTGTTTAGCATCGGTCTTCCTTTGGAGCGAAAGTATAATTTAGTTTTTTTATTAGGGAAAAGCTGCAGGTGTTTGGTAATCGGGATGAGTGAGAGCCAGAACTTTAAACAGGGTCCCCATTTCATTTGCATCGGTCAAGCGATGCTCTGCCGATGTAATATCAACGATTTGTTCATCCGTACCGGTTTTACGTAACATTTCTGCCCGCTGTTCAATGCCTAGCGAGCGTAAGAAATCACCTTGAGTTATGGGGCCGTGAGCTGCGACGCCCGCATTTAAGGCTGTCGTGACGAGAGTTGGGAAATCTACCAGTGCAGAAATATCAGCGGTACCAGGCTCTTGCAATACGGGATGCTTCTTGTGTGCTTTCACCGCTTGAAGAGTGGGTTGGGCGGTTGGAATATCCCAACCATAATCTATGAATAAAGCAGCCCCACCGTGTTCTAGAATGTGGTGAGAGATCATATCTGTAATAGTCGAGGCGATGGGCGACAGCTCAATAACAGCCCCTTCAGGAGCGGTTCGTAAGCTTTCAGGTAGTAGCGATTCTATTGCTTTAGAAGCTGGTGAGAGAGTGAAGTTAAGCTCTTTTTCATCTTCACTGAGTGTGATTAAGCGCTCACTCCATCCTTCGGGTGATCGCTCAAACTGTTTGATTGGCAGCGCGTCAAAAAACTCGTTGGCAATAAACAGTGTGGGACCTTCAGGAAGGGTGGTTAAATCAGAATGCCAAGTAACATTGAAACCGGATAGAGCTTCTTTTTGTTTTTTCTTTAGGTTGGGGCTTACTTCGATGAGGTGAACTTGTAATGTTTGGAGGAAACCTGGGACCATTCCCGCGGCACGGAGCATATCGGACATAAGTGTTCCACGACCCGGCCCCAATTCCACTAAGTTAAGCGTGGTGGGCCCCCCCATGTTATACCAGGTATCCGCACACCAAATACCAATGAGCTCGCCAAACATTTGGCTGACTTCTGGCGCTGTGATGAAATCCCCTGCGGCACCAAAGGGTTCGCCTGACATGTAGTAACCATGTTTGGGGGTAATTAGGACATCGGCCATAAAGTCCGCAATTGTAATCGCGCCCTCTAACCGAATTCGTTTGGCTAGCCGATCAAATACATTGGAATCACCCCGGTCAGCCGTCATTTTCCTTTTGATCCGCTATTTTTGGGTTTGGAATTCTTTTTCGAGGCCTTTTCTGCTTCTTTAGGAGAAATATCTTCCGGCTTATGTTCTGGCCCAATGATCTGTAGCGGCTGTTTGTAAGCGAGGAAGACCAGGCTCAAGCCTATGAGCAACATGGGGGATGATAGCAACTGTCCTATTGTCACTTCCCCAAACAAAAAACCAATGTGGGCGTCTGGCTCACGGAAGAGTTCAACGATGGTTCTTGAAAGTCCGTAGCCAATAAGAAACAGTCCCGCAGCAAGACCACGTCTCCTCAAGCCTCCGGTACGAATAACTAAATAGAGAATGAGGAAAAGCGTAATGCCTTCAAGTCCAGCTTCGTATAATTGACTGGGGTGCCTTGGAAGAGGTCCTCCATTAGGAAAGACCATCCCGATTTCGGCGGTGGTGACTCGTCCAAACAATTCGCCATTGATAAAGTTTGCCAAGCGGCCAAAAAACAAGCCTATGGGCGTAGCGCAAGCAACAATATCTGCAAGTGTGAGGAAGTGAACTTTCTCTTTTCGTGCAAAAAGAACCATCGCGGTAATGACGCCGATAAGTCCTCCATGGAAACTCATTCCTCCTTGCCAAACTGCAAATATTTCCACCGGGTTGTATAGGAAATAAGTGAAGTTATAGAAAAGCACGTAACCAAGACGCCCACCGAGGATTATCCCTAGAGTTGCCCAGACAATAAAATCGTCCATGGCAATAGGGCGCAACTGGCGGGGAGCCTGAAAGCAAAGCCAACGGCTGTAACGCCATCCGGCAAGAATGCCAAAGATATAAGCCAGGGAATACCAGCGAATGGCGATAGGACCCAGACTAATAGCGATCGGATCAACTTCCGGGTACGCCAGTGCGGCAAAAACCAATTCTTGTGTCATCGATAAGAATCTTCCTTGGCAAGGAACTCTTTGACGTAACGTGCAACGCCTTCTTCGAGAGAAGTAAAGGGGCGATCATAACCTGCAGATCTAAGTTTATTCATGTTTGCTTCGGTAAAGTATTGGTATTTATCTCGGATACTTTCCGGTGTTGGGACGTATTTGATATTTTCATTTTTGTCCATGGCATCAAATACGGCTCTGGCAAGATCTGAGAACGATCTAGCCTGGCCTGTTCCGACATTAAACAAACCATTTACTTTTGGATTATCTTTCAGCCACATCATTACATTTACACAATCATCAACAGCGATGAAGTCACGCAGTTGGCCACCATCAGAATAATCCGGGTGATGAGATTGGAATAGACGTGCTGGTTCACCTGATGTCACCTGATTGAAGAGATGGAAGGGGACACTTGCCTGTCCACCCTTGTGATACTCGTTGGGGCCATAAACATTAAAGAATTTCATGCCGGCCCATTGCGGTGGCTGAGGGGCTTTGTTTGCGATGCGGCGTACCACCCAACGATCAAAAAGCTGTTTGCTCCAGCCATATCCGTTCAAAGGGAGAAGGTTGGAGAGGTGGTCGATACTATCTCCGTCATCAAATCCATGCTCACCGCCGCCGTATGTCGCGGCAGATGATGCGTATATGAAGGGTATGCCGTGATCAGAACAAACATGCCAAAGCGATTTGCTGAGGCGGAAATTGTTATCCATCAAAGCATCGCCGTCAGTTTCTGTCGTCGCGGAAATTGCCCCCATATGGAAAACCCCTTTTAGGTGTTGGGCATTTTCTTCTAGAAATTGAGGTAGATTTTCCGGTGCAACGATGTCTTCAAGCTCATGTTTGGCAAGGTTGCGCCACTTGTCGCCCTCACCAAGCCAGTCACTAACAACAACTGCTTCGCCTTGTCCGACAAGGGACGCGACAAGATTCGAACCTATAAAACCAGCACCGCCAGTGACGAGATACATACCCAAAGCCTTCCATTACGTTCTTTCGCTTCTCTATATATGCTGTCAGTGATGCATAGAGAAGCGTCTGTTGTTATATTTTTTGAAAACTTTGTCCAATCTATGACGAACTTTGGTTGAAGCATATGGATCAACACGCCATATTAGGCGTAGAGAATAGATTCGCTGGGTCTTGTTTTTGATGTATCCAGCATCCTGAAAGGCAAAGTCATGCAAACTCAAAATCGTATCCTTGATGATCTGGCAAAGGTTGCCAGTAGTGCCATGGGTGCCGCAGCAGGAATGCGCGGCGAAGTCGAAGCGCGGATTCGTGAGCAATTCGAACGTATTCTTACTCAGATGGACATTGTTCCTCGGGAAGAATTCGATGCAATGAAAGCTGTGGCGGTTAAAGCGCGGGAAGAAGGTGAAGATCTTGCGCAAAAGGTAACATCACTGGAAGCGCGTCTTGCTGATCTGGAAGCCAACCTTAAACCTAAAGCCTCTCCATCAAAAAAAACAACGGCAAAGAAGGCTGATTAAACAGACTTCTAATCCTATAGTTGTAGGCCAAAAGCGTATTTTTTGAGCTCGAAGTTAAAAGCCTGGGTCTTTATCCCAGGCTTTTTCTTTTGTCGTTTTTACTTGAATCATAGATTCGATATGTGCCACACTACATTTGGTAGTGTGTTGCATGTTCAATTCAATATATTGAATGTTGTGATGCCAATTGTGTCTTGCTCGACTATTCTAGTGAGGGGTCAGTGCAATGAATTCAAATACGACAAATGAGCTGCTACCTTTTAATCCTATTGATACAATCGAAGAATGGGTCCTGGACTATGACTGGGACTTTGAACGTGAGGGTGATTTCGAGTTGCTGGCCGTAATCGAAGGCCACTGGAGCCCACTTCATCTCCATTTTCAGTGGCAAAGTGAATTACAAGCAATGTTTTTTGCCTGTCACGGGGAAATCGAAATTCCGCAAACTGCTTTTAGTAAGATTTGCGAGCTTTTGATTTCAGTGAACAACCAGTTATGGCTTGGTCACTTTGATTTTATTCCTGAAACCGGGGGGCCAGCCTATCGCCATACCGTTCCGTTGCGTGGTCAAGATGGTTTCAGTGAAGAACAAACGGAAGATCTGGTCGCAACAGCTATTGCAGAGTGGGACCGACTACTTCCTGCCATAAAACTGATTTCTTCAGGAGGGGATTCCGAACTAAATGCCATCGATCTTGCCTTGATGGATACGGCGGGAGAAGCGTAGAGTTCCGTTCCAGTTAAATTTAGGAATAGGACAGGCTACATGCTTAATGGTGGAACTTTGCTGCTTATTGGATGCGGCAAAATGGGTGGCGCTATGTTGCAGGGCTGGTTGGATCGTGGTTTATCCGGCTCTCAAGTAACGATTGTCGACCCATCGGCAAAGGCGAGCTATTTGGACCCCTTTAAGAAACAAGGGGTTGTTGCCGTTGAAAACTTAAACGATATTAGCGATAGCTTGTCTCCAGCTCTTGTCATGTTCGCAATCAAACCTCAGATGATGGATGACGCGATTGGTGATTATCGCCGTTTTGTAAAACCTGATACGGTGTTCTTATCTGTAGTGGCGGGTAAGAAAATTTCTTTCTACGAAGATAATCTAGGGTCGCAGGCCGCAATTGTTCGAACAATGCCAAATACGCCTGCTGCTGTTTCCCGCGGTATGACTGTTCTCTATGCCAATCCTAATGTCAGCGAAGAACAAAAGGCCGTTTGCCAAGAGTTTATGGCTGCAGTGGGGGAGACAGCATGGCTGGACAGTGAAGGGCAGATAGATGCTGTTACTGGTGTATCCGGCAGTGGCCCTGCCTACATTTTCCTGATGGCGGAATGTTTAGCACAAGCCGGTGTCGATGCGGGATTGCCGGAAGATTTAGCTCGTAAGCTCGCCCATACAACTGTTTCCGGTGCTGGGGAACTTATCCACCAATCAGATGATAGCCCCACCCAATTACGTATTAATGTGACCAGTCCGAACGGTACCACTCAAGCCGCGTTGGAAGTTCTAATGGCTGATGATGGGTTGCAACCCATTATGACCAAGGCCGTTGCTGCGGCAACGAACCGAAGTAAAGCTCTTTCCTAAAATTTCGAGGATATTAACAATAATGAGATGAAGTGTTCCTGCGGCTTCGTGAACAGTTAATCCCAATCCCGCAGGGCACTTTTTCAACTTATATGTTAATATATGGGACTTCGTTATTACAGGTGTGGAGTCAAAAGATGAAAAAGGCAGAAATACCTCAACATATCGTAAATACAGCAATGTCTTTAGCAACGGAGAAGGGGTGGCGTGACCTTTCTCTTGCGGAGATCTCTGCTTCTTCAAAAGTACCGTTATCACAGTTATACACGATATTTCCCTCCAAACTGTCAATCGTTCGCTATATTTCGGATGGTGCGGATAGCCAAACTGTCGACGATGAAGATGGTGATCGTTTGGAGCAGCCAGCAAAAGATCGATTGTTTGATCTGCTTATGAGCAGGTTTGATGCTCTCCAGCCGTATAAGCAGGGATTAACTGCGATTGCTCACGACTGTAGCCGCGACCCCCTGACTGGGATTGCCCATTTATGCAACTTACGTCGATCTATGACGCTTATACTCGAAGCTGCCGGTTTATCCACCTCAGGACTAAGAGGGGGACTGCGCATTAAGGTGCTTTCAGTGCTTTATTTAAATGTGTTTCGGACCTGGCTTGGGGATGAGAGTGAAGATCTGACAAAAACCATGTCTGCTCTGGATAAAGGGCTTGAGCGAATTGATATCTGGGCACGTCGGTGTTCAAACTCTTGTGCACCTAAAAAAACGGAACAAACGATTTAGCGCCCCTTGTGCAATCCAAATTCCCAAGACACAATCTTTTGAATTTTATGTTATTTGGATTTGGGTATGAGTGACGAAACAACCGACATTACGTTCGATGAATTTTTGAAAGTTGATATAAGAGTTGGCACCGTGATCGATGCACAGCCTTACCCCGAGGCTCGTAGACCCGCAATCAAACTTTGGGTCGATTTTGGCAAAGAGATCGGTGTCAAAAAATCTTCTGCACAGATCACACTCCACTACAATCCAGAAGAATTAATTGGTCGGCAGGTCATGGCAGTGGTCAATTTTCCTCCCCGGCAAATAGGCAAGTTTATGTCTGAAATATTGGTGCTTGGAGCTTCAGATCCAGAGGGTGGTATCGTGTTGATTGCGCCCGATAAAGAAGTTCCCTTGGGGAGCCGTATGCATTAGTGCCAAGTGCCAAGTGCCAAGTGCCAAGTGCCAAGTGCCAAGTGTTGAGTGTTGACCTATTGAGAATTGACGCCAACAAATAAAATCTAAAAAGGGAGTGTAACTCTAGCGCGAAGCCCGCCGCCAGGTGCCTCTTCTAAAGAGAGGTCGCCACCGTGATTACTGATAACATCGTTGGCGATTGAGAGACCTAAACCGATACCACCAGTGGCTTGGTTTCTCGATTGTTCCAAGCGAAAAAATGGCTTCAGCACATCGATTCGACTTTCTTCGGGGATTCCGGGACCATCGTCATCGACGGTAATTTCTAAAAGTCTTCCAAGTTGAGCCGATCTAATCTTGGCACAAATCATAACGTGATCACCATAACGTTGGGCATTAGTAACCAGATTTGTGATTGCGCGTTTAAAATTTTCTTTCCGAAGCGAGATTTCGATATTTTCCTCGATATGCAGATCTATCGGATTATTGTTTATGCCTAACTGGTGAACCAAATCTCCCAAAAGAGAAGAGATGTCGCAGCTGGCAGTTTCTTCCCGGCCCTCGCCTCTGGCAAAAGCGAGGTAACCCTCCACCATTTTTTCCATGTCAGATACATCAGCCTGTAGGTTCTTGGTGTCTTCATCATCTCCTGACATGGCGAGCTGAAGTTTCATGCGGGTAAGTGGCGTGCGTAAATCGTGGCTCACACCTGCCAGCATTGCTGTGCGATGTTCAACCTGCCGTTTAATGCGCGAACGCATCCGGATAAAAGCGCCAGATGCCTGTCTTACCTCTGTAGCACCTTCGGGTTTGAACCCCTTAACATCTCGCCCTTTCCCAAAGCTTTCAGCAGCTCTGGCGAGACGTTGAATGGGCCTGACTTGGTTTCTCATAAATATGAAAGCTACGCCAAAAGTGATGACAGAAGACCCCACCATCCACAAAATTACAAGATAGGTTGTCGAGGAGAACAAGCGCTTGCTTGGTACAAGAACAAGCAGAACACCCTCTTCTATTTGAACTTGTATCTTTACCTGATCAATCAAACTGACAGTATCAATGGTGTAGCGATATTCCTTTCTCAAATTTTTTACAATTTGATCATGAATAGCTTGGTTTAATCGTCGTTCGAGCACTGACCAGCCTGGAGACCAGTTGGTTGGAGGGAGTTCTATTCCATGATGCAAAGTTAGAGAAAGATCTGCAGTTTTTTGCATAAGCTGGAATATGTGGGCTTTTTCGTAAGGGGATTCTGCGTCCTGTAAAAGCAAAATAGAGGCTGCGATATCACCAGCCAAACCTTGAGCCAAGCGTTTGGTGACTGTTTCATAATGCCGATCATAGAACACCCATACAGAAATTGCCTGAACAAGGAGCAATGGGGTTATAATGATCAGCAGGGAGCGTCCCAAGAGAGATTTCGGGAGATACCTTTTTAAGAAAAAGGGACGCTTGCGAGGGGGCTTTTCTTCAGCATTTGAGACTGTATGAGTTTCTTGTATCGGTTCAGAAGTCATGCTTAATCCGTTTTGAGGACATAGCCGACACCACGAATGGTTTGTAAATACCTAGGGTATTTAGGGTCCTGCTCAATTTTTCGGCGCAATCTGGTAACTTGCACATCGACACTGCGGGTGTTGGATAGATCTGAACCTTCTTCAACGAGCTCGTCCCTTCTGACGGCCGATCCAGACTGTTCAGCCAGGGTCTTAAGTAAGGCGGCTTCTACATCAGTCAGGTGGATAAAGTCGTCATTGTTCCAAAGCTGTGATTTTCTGACATCAAATCTAAAGTTGCCAAAAACGACGTTCTCAGTGGGTAACTCTTTTTCAACAGGTTTGCTTTGAATTCGTTTCAATATAGCATTGATACGTAATACCAGTTCACGTGGTTCAAAGGGTTTTGAGAGGTAATCATCCGCGCCTGATTCTAAGCCACTTATTCGATCACCAGTTTCTCCCATAGCGGTGAGTAGCAGAATTGGGACATCGTTTTTTTTCCGCAATGACTGAGTGAGCTCTAAGCCCGTTTCCCCGGGCATCATAATGTCGAGTATAAGGAGATCGAATGTCAGGGATGCCAAGTGTGATCTGGCTTCCGCTGCGCTAGCAGCAGTGGTTACAACAAAACCTTGATCGCTCAGAAATTTCTGAAGAAGATTCCTTAGCCTTGTGTCGTCATCAACAACCAAAAGATGCGGATTCATATCGTGCATGTTGCCAGTATAACGCCTCGTTATGTCTTTCCCAGAGCTAATTCTGTAACCATGATGGTAGAGGGAAGCTAACTTCGTCTATCAGAAAAAAGCTTCTTTTGTTTTTTGTGAAATCTCGGGCGGTCATCTTCTTCCATCATGTTCATAAGAACTGATCTGAATCCAGCTACGGCTTCTGCACCGGATTCTTTATAGGCTCGAACAATGCGTTGGCGTTGGACATTAAATAGTTTCTCATCCAGTTCCAACCCTTTGTCTGTTAGCTCTAAAAGGCGTTGGCGACGGTCTTCGGCGCCTGGAGTTTGCTTGATGAAACCTTCTCTGACCAATTGGCTCAGGACTCGAGAAAGACTCTGTTTGGTGATTTGTAGAATCGATAACAGTTCACTAACGGTGATGCCGGGATTGCGACCAACGAAATGGATCACACGGTGGTGGGCACGGCCAAACCCATATTCAGCTAGGAGTTCATCGGGTTCTCCGGTGAAATCTCTATAGGCAAAAAAGAGTAATTCAATCGCCTGCATAATCTCCTCAGTTCGTAAGAAAAGAGGATTTGTTCCTGATTTTATGTCAGTCATGTTGACTTATCTATCGAAGCACTGTTACATAATGGCAGGTTGTTTTGATACAAATCATCAAAATTACCTGTAAACGGAAAACATATTTACCTTTTGCTGCTGATTTATTCGATCGGACGATTGAATAGACGAAAACGGTTAAAGGTGATTTGAGAGACTATACCACCTTGAACGGGAAAGCCATGACTATGCTTCCATTTGACGATCGCGACGGTTTTATCTGGTACAACGGAGAGATAATCCCTTGGAGAGATGCTAAACTTCATATTCTCAGCCATGGCTTACATTATGGAAGCAGTGTGTTTGAGGGGGAACGTGCCTACAACGGGCGCATCTTCAAGATGCAAGAACACCATGAACGACTTATCCGTTCAGGTGAATTACTTGGGTTTAAAAATCCATATTCTGTCGCTGAGATCGACCGGGCCTGTAAAGAGGTTATGGAAGCCAATAATATTGTCGACGGTTATCTACGGCCTGTGGCTTGGCGCGGTAGCGAGATGATGGCGGTATCAGCTCAACCCTCCCAAATTCATGTTGCCATTGCGGCGTGGGAATGGCCCTCCTATTTCTCTCCTGAGGCGCGTTTGGAAGGGATCCGGTTGGATTTTGCCGAATGGCGACGTCCTGACCCCGCAACAGCACCGGTCAATTCCAAAGCTGCGGGACTTTATATGATTGCGACCCTTTCAAAACATGCGGCAGAGGCGAAGGGTTACAATGATGCTTTAATGTTGGATTACCGGGGACAAATCGCCGAAGCGACTGGTGCGAATGTGTTCCTAATTCAAGAAGGCAAAATACATACACCGACGCCTGATTGTTTCTTGGACGGTATTACCCGTCGAACTGTTATTACCATGGCAAAAGAAAAGGGATATGAGGTAATCGAGCGTTCAATCATGCCTGAAGAACTAGCCCATACACAGGAAGTGTTCCTAACTGGAACAGCTGTGGAGGTAACACCTGTTCGAGAAATTGGGGAGTACAAGTTCACTCCGGGCGAGATCACAAAAGATCTCCTCCTCGGTTATGATGAGCTGGTTCGGAAACCAAGCTGATAACGAGTTGAATTTGATAAATTAAACGGGTGGCTTCAAGCTACCCGTTTTTTTGTATCAAAAATTGAAGGGTTATTTCTCAAGCCATCTGGAGGCCGCATCATCATCTGAGTCTCTAGCGTCAACCCACTTGCCACCTTCGGGTGTTTCTTCCAGTTTCCAGAATGGAGCTTTGGTTTTAAGGTAATCCATTAAAAACTCACAGCTCTCAAAAGCATCTTTGCGATGCTTGCTACAGGTGACGACCAAAACGATCTGCTCACCCGGCTCCATGCGGCCGTAACGATGAATGATTAAGCTGGCATCGAGTTCCCACCGCTGGTGGGCTTCGGCCTCAATTTCACCAAGGAGCTTCTCTGTCATGCCTGGATAGTGTTCCAGGGTCATCGCCGAGATGTTCTCATCGCTCGCAATGTCTCGTACGAGCCCAAGAAACGAGGCAACGCCGCCAATGGAGTGATTGTTCTCTGTGAGCTTTTTAAGCTCTCGTCCGACATCAAAGTCTTCTTGTTGAACTCTAATCATCTTACCCGCCTGTCACGGGTGGGAAGAGAGCAATTTCATCCCCGGTTTTAATCTCTTGATCGAGGTCTGCGTATTCCTGATTAACAGCGATACGGAGAAGATCCCGTTTCTCTAAAGCACTGGTATAATTTTCTCCAAGAGAAGGAAGCCAGTTGAGAAGATCATCAATGGTTTTGACCTCCGCGGGTGGAGCGATCTCTTCTGAAGACTTTCCAATTGAAGTACGGAGCCACGCGAAGTAGAGGATTTTCATAAGGCAATCTCGTTAAAGGGCAGGTAGGTGATGATCTGACCGGGTTCTATGGTTACCAGATCTTCTGGAAGTTCTGCAAAACCATCTGATTCACAAACTGAAGAAAGTACACCAGCACCATCTCGTGGAAACTTGTGCGCTTCCCACGCTCCATGCTCATTTTTCTTAAGGTGAACTCTAAGCCATTCACGGCGATCAATTTTTTTCTTGTGATTAAAGGCCGCGATAACGGGAAAAGAGAACGGTTCTCGATAGGTTGAACCAGATAGGATCTGGATTAGAGGGCGGACAAAATTTGCAAAGGTCACGATCACGGCAACGGGATTACCTGGGAGACCGACAAAGGCGGTTTGCCCAAGTTGGCCTAGCGCGATTGGTCGACCCGGCTTAATTGCAAGGCGCCAAGCGTGAAGACTGCCCTGTGACTCTACCGCTTGTTTGACGTGGTCTTCTTCGCCGACAGATACACCACCAGACGTGATAATGAGATCAAACTCTCCAGTCGCTTTTGAAAGAGCCTCGCTTATGGTTGGGAGATCATCGGCAAGGATACCAAGGTCAGTGACCATGCAACCTAATTTTTGCAGTAAACCTGTAATGGCGTAACGATTAGAATCATATACCTCGCCACTAACGAGGGTTTCACCAGGATTCTTCAGTTCATCTCCCGTGGAGAAAAGCGCAACGTTCAATGGCTTTTTAACTGATATCCTGGAAACACCCACGGCGGATATCAAGCCGAGATCCTGAGGTTTAAGAACATGTCCTGTTTTAAAAATGATGCTATCAGCGCTAACATCTTCACCAGAAAACCGTCTATTAGAGCCACGTTTGATGCCATGGGGAATTAAGATATTGCTCTTGTTATCTAGTTCACAATCTTCCTGCATGAGGACAGTATCCGCCCCTAAAGGCATAGGGGCGCCAGTAAATATCCGAGCTGAGGTCCCTTGTGCTAGATGGCCCTTGATCCGACTTCCGGCAGCTATTCGATCACTGATGGGGAGGAGGGTGTTCTCATTGTCATTGAGATCATCAAAATAAACGGCGTAACCATCAACTGCGGAATTGTCATGTGGCGGGACATCGCAGGCAGAGATAATATCCTGAGCCAGTACTCTCCCCAAACAGAGGGCAACCGGAAGTACTTCCTCTTCGGTTATACAATGTAGTTTCTCTTGCAGGAGGACGAGTGCTTGCGCCGTAGTCATCAGTTTGCCGCCATGGGCAAAGCAATCGTCAGTTAACTGAGCCATTAATCAGCAGCCTTTCGGATCCTGTCATTAAAATCACAAGTATTGCAGATAAAATCTGCAATCGATTCAATATCGTTGAGATCAATGACAGGCAACGGGGAATCTAAAAATTCTTCATCTGTTGCCACCCCAATTATATTGGGATCGTCCTTGTGCAGCATCCGCTTGCCCAGAGAAGGGCGGTATATTTCTAATTTTAGGTGATCTTCTTTTTTAAATCCTTCGATGAGAAGAAGGTCAACTGGAGTCATGTGCGGAATTAACTCCTGGAGTGTTGGCTCTTTCTCATCACGCAACTCGTGCATCAGGGCCCAGCGGTTTCCTGAAGCGATCATAACTTCGGAAGCGCCAGCCTCTCGGTGTTCGTAGGAATCTTTACCCGGTTTATCGACATCGAATTTATGGTGGGCGTGCTTTAGCGTAGAAACCTTTATGCCGCGATCAACTAAAACCGGAATGAGTTGTTTGAGTAAAGTTGTCTTTCCACTTCCACTCCAACCCGCTAAGCCGAATACCTTCATAACGTACCTTCTGGCGTAAAAAATTACTTAGATAGTATCTGTATAGCCATCCGTTTGATCTCTCTCCATGTTATAGATCAAATCAGTCGATGGCGACTGCCGATTAAACCAAAACTACTCAGTATTAAAGTGGTCATAGATTGATTGAGCTACAACCCGGCTAACGCCTTCAACAGCTTCTAAATCTTCTATACCTGCACGAGCAACGGCATCTGCAGAGCCAAATTTGAATAACAATGCCTTTTTACGTTTTGCGCCGATACCCGGAATACCGTCGAGAACCGACTTTAGCCGTGCATTTGACCTACCCTTGCGGTGAGTTTCAATGGCATAGCGGTGTGCTTCATCTCTTAGTCGCTGGATAAAGTAGAGCACGGGATCCTTGGGGTCGACCAGAAAAGAGGGACGGTTCGGGAGAAAGATACGCTCCCGTCCAGCATTTCTATCCTGTCCTTTGGCAATGGCAACGATGGGGATGTCACTCAACCCAAGCTCTTCCAGAACCTCGATCCCAACTGTTAACTGGCCTTGTCCGCCATCCAATACCAGAAGACCCGGCCATTGATCCGTTTGACGGTCGGGATCTTCTTTCAGACTACGTGATAGGCGACGGGTAAGGACTTCGCGCATCATCGCGTAATCATCACCACCGGTAAAGGCTGCTTCTGATTGTATTTCCAGGTGTGGTTCTGAGGGCTTATCGCTCTCAGGGGCTTTGTCTCCCCGGATCTTGAACTTTCGATAAGCTTTTTTTGTGAAGCCCTCTAATCCAGCGACAATCATGCCACCATAGGCCTCTGACCCTTGAGTGTGACTGTTATCGTAAACTTCTACGCGCTCGGGTGTTGAATCCAAAGACAGCATATCCGCGAGGCCTTCTAATAATCGTCTCTGGCTTGCGCTTTCCGCCATTCTTCGGGCAAGCGCTTCCCGGGCATTAACCGTTGCGTTTTCAATTAGTTTTCTTTTTGCGCCGCGCTGAGGTTGATTTATTTCGACCCGATATCCGGCCTTACTTGATAGAGCTTCAGATAATATCAGTTGTTCTGGTAATTTGTGACTAACCATGACCAGTTTTGGGACGGGTTTGTTGGTATAGAACTGGGCGATAAAGGACGTAAGGACTGTTTCAGGATCAATGGTTTTATCGTGGCTAGGAAAGTAGGAGCGGTTTCCGTAATTCCGGCCAGCTCTGAAAAAGAACACCTGGATGCAGGACTGGCCGGCTTTTTCAAATAACGAAAAGACGTCGGCGTCATCTATTTCAGCAACGTTAATTTCCTGTTTGGACTGGATGCTGGTAAGGGCCCGGATACGGTCTCTATAAACTGCTGCTTGTTCATAGTCCTGCTCACCAGCTGCTTCTTGCATCTTGAGAGCCATTTTCTTTTGGAACTCCATCGATGATCCGCTCAGGTAGCTTTCAGCTTCCTTTACATGAGAGGCATAGTTGTTGAGAGATACTCGCCCCACACAGGGGGCAGAACAGCGCTTGATTTGGTACATTAAGCATGGTCGCGTTCGGTTGGTGTAGACGCCATCGCTGCAGGATCTCAATAGAAAAGCCTTTTCGAGAGCGGTGATGGTTTGATTTACAGACTTCACGTCTGCAAAAGGCCCAAAATAACGGCCATCTCTTTTTTGCACACCACGATGTTTTGTAATCTGAGGAGCTTCGTGGTCCCCCGTAATCAATATATAGGGAAATGATTTGTCATCTCGTAGAAGGACGTTGAAGCGCGGCCCCAGGCGTTTGATCAGGTTGCTTTCCAGGAGCAAGGCTTCAGCTTCGGTATTTGTTTGGACAATCTCCATCGATCTGGTCTCGGATACCATCCGTTTTAGCCGATAGGGGAGTTGATCAACCCGAGTGTAGGATACGACCCGCTTTTTTAAATTTTTGGCCTTACCGACATAAAGCGCGTCGCCCTCTTTGTTGAGCATTCGGTATACGCCCGGAGAACCGGGAAGGGTTTTGACAACATTTTGTATTGCAAGGGTGCCAATTTCGATATTGCTGGATGAGCCAGCTTCACTATCGGGTGCTTTGTTGGATGGATCCCATGTAATCGCGGCTTCTGATAACCCTGAAAGCTGATCAGTATTCTCTTCTTCAGAAGTGTTGATTTTATCAATTTCGTGTATTGCCATGGCTGACCGCTTTCCACCCTGAGATAGATCTTTTTTACGCGGTTTATGAGGTGGTGTTTTTGTCATGGCTCAAATTTAAATTGGTCCTGGGAGAGACACATTCCTCTATTAATAAATCGAGATACGGTAACAGTAGCCGTAATTCCATAACGAAGCACGCCTACAGGTAATAAATGGACATTCACAGGGAACAGGTCAAGAACACTTTATTAACGCAAAAAGGTGACTCTGGAGAACATCAAGGATTCGTGAGGAGACTGGTTGAACCAGTGATTTTCATCAGAAATTATATCCACGATTCCTGTGGATAACTTTGTGGCTATCTTGTGTGCGTTTGTCTATACCCCTTGAAAACACTAGTGTTACATTAAGGTGATTAAAAAATAGGCATATTTTTTAAGTTATTGAATTTGTTGTGTTATTCAAAGTCAACGCTCCTATATGGAAAAAAAATTGTTTTTTTTGGTCTTGACCATTACAGAAAGATTTCTCCTGTGCACAAGTGGATCGAATTTCAGAGCAATCTTGTTGATTTGTCTAGATTCTCTTTATGGCAATAGCCAATTCCCGAACGAATCTGAGGTAAAAATCGTACTAATATTGTACAAACGAAAACGGTTAATAATTGAATTGCAAACGATGGAATCAAAACAGGGCCAGAAATGTTATTTCTGACCCTGTTGTTATAGCAAACAAGATTTTTCTTAAGAGCGTGTTCTTGTGATCTCAATCCCAACGCCAGCGACATCAGGATAGCGATCCAACTTCTCAATGCGCATGTGTACGATTTTTATCCGGTCATCAAAAAAGCAGGTTTCAGATATGTCGTTTGCCAGGGTTTCTAGAAGTTTGACCTTAGTTTCCAGACACACATTACGAACCTTCTTAACCAGTACGCCGTAATTGATCGTTTCGTCAATTTCATCGTTAATAACAGGAACCGGGTTAAGGGTAAGTTCGAGAGTTAGTTTTAATCTCTGAGGGCGGAGACGTTCTTCTTCTGTTAGGCCAATATGGCAGCTAAGAGAAAGATCCCGTACGACCAGTTTTTGCTCTGTAAGGTTGCTGTCAGTAGTCGTTTTGTTTTCGGATGCCATCTTCGACATTCCTTCTCTTTTATCTAAGGAGAAAATAACCGTAGTGAAGCGGTGTTAATTAGGCGCCAATTTACGCTCTGTGATAACAGAGGTCAAAAGGCAATTGTATTGGGCATAGTGGCCACCGTTTATTCTCGTGGGACTAGGCTACAAAGAGCTTATCTTTGAATTGATACAGAATGTAAGCTGCGTAAAGTGCAATAAAGATAACGCCTTTTAGACGGCATATTTTCCCTGAATGACACATCGCAGGAATTACCAGCAGGCTAACACCAGCCATTACCCACATATCAAATTGCAAGATAGCTGGAGACACGGTGAAAGGAGATACAATTGCAAGGACGCCAAGAATCAACAGTAGGTTAAAAATGTTTGATCCCAATGCATTCCCAAGAGCAACTTCCGTATGACCACGAATGCCTGCGACAACGGCAGTTGCCAATTCTGGGAGAGAGGTTCCAAGAGCAACCAGTGTAACCCCAATAACGGTTTCTGATACTCCAGCGGCCCGAGCGATTGTCTCTGCACCATCTACAAGTAATTCAGAGCCGATAATTAATCCTCCAACACCAAGCAATAGCAGGAACACGGCTAAGGGGATGGATCCTGGAGCTGCTTCTAACTCTTCCGCGAGTTCTGGGTCGGCTTCCTCTTTTGGATTACACTTTTTCTCACGGTAATAACTACGCCAAATATAAAACGTCAGCAAAGCGAGCATAAATATCCCATGCCAAATGGTGAAAACACCAATGAGCGCAAAGATGATGAAAAGAGCCGTCGCAATTAGCATTGCTATTGCATCACGCATCACATCACAGGGCTTTGTGACCAAGGGAGAGATTAGAGCGCCAACCCCAAGGATCAATAGAATATTCGCGATATTTGAGCCAATGACGTTCCCCACACCAATATCGGTGGCACCTTCTAATCCCGCGGTTAGTGTCACCATTAACTCTGGCATAGACGTGGCGCAGGCAACGATAGTTAAGCCGATGAGCATGGGGGAAATTTCAAGTTTACGAGCAATTCCTATTGCACCACGGAGAAGAATCTCACCTCCTACTGCTAGGAGAACGAGGCCACCGCCTGCTGCTAGAAATGCCGTTGCTGTCATGGTTGTTTTGCTCTTCAGTTGTGCACACTTGATGGCTCACACTTAATGAAGTGAGAGAATCACAGGCCTTTAGATGCCCCTAAGGGGAGGAATTTTCAATAGGAGAAGTTCAAATATGTCAAAATTTGGGCTTATTTCTCCGAATCAGACTCTTCTACTAGGTTGAGAGAGGCAGAATTAATACAATAGCGAAGGCCTGTAGGCTTTGGCCCATCTGGGAAAACGTGGCCAAGATGTGCATCGCAGTTTGCACATAGAACCTCTACCCGGTGCATGCCGTGTGAGTGGTCTTCTTTGGCGCTGACATAACCGTCGCCAACAGGTTCGTAAAAAGAGGGCCATCCACTGCCCGAATCATACTTTGTGTTAGAATGAAATAAAGGCTCTTCACAGCAAATACAGTTATATGTACCTGGTGTTTTACAATCGTAATATTTATTGGCAAAGGCGCGTTCTGTTCCACCTTCCCTGGCAATTCGATAGGTTTCAGAATCTAACTTTTCTGTCCAATTTGTATCGCTGTTTATTTTCTTGGTCATCGATTTCTTCTCTTAAGCTCTAAATCGTTTTCTTTAACTTGTGTCGCTTGAGAGGTGATTTCAATTCCCTAAACATCAATTTGGGAATATGGATTAATGTACAACACTTTCATCGATGGTATCTAAGACTCTTGTTTTGGGAAGAAGAACAGAAACCGTTGTCCCCTTGTTTAACGTACTTTCTATTTTTAATTTAATCCGGTAAACCCCCGGCTATGCCGGGGGACTCTCAATGGTTTGACCGTTCCCACGGTCTTACATTTCTTTGTTTATTGACCAAAATAACAAAGGAATTAGCCGATGAGAGATTACAAAAGCCTTGCACATACGAGATGGGATTGTAAATACCACGTGGTTTTCATCCCTAAACGCAGGCAAAAAGTTATCTATGGCAACCTACGTCAGTATCTTGGTGAAATTTTCCATGAACTGGCCGGGCATCGCGAAAGTAAGATTGAGGAGGGCCATTTGATGCCGGATCACATTCACATGTGTATCAGCATACCGCCCAAACATGCTGTTTCAAAAGTCGTTGGATACCTAAAAGGAAAAAGCGCGATTGCCATAGCTCGAAAATTCAAAAATAAAGCACGGAATTTCAAGGGTGAAAATTTTTGGGCCCGTGGATATTTCGTCTCAACTGTAGGGCTCGATGAACAGATGGTGAGGGAGTATATCAGAACGCAAGAAGAGCGTGATAAGTACTTTGACCAAATGGATATATTCAATCCATAACCGCTTTAGCGGTTCCCAATTTGCCCCTTTAAGGGGCTCACCCGCTTAAGCCCCCGGCTTTGCCGGGGGTCATTTAACTCGCCGTCATGAGCCGCGACTAATCTAGATGCAATATATAATCCTAATCCCACACCTTTTCCTGACGCCCATGAAGAGCTAGCGGCCTGTGTGAAAGCCTTACACACATCCTCAAGCCGATTGTCGGGAATTCCAATGCCAGTATCTTTTACTGAAAAAATGATGTTGTGAGCTTTGTCAAAATCTATGGATAAGGAAATAGAACCGCCATTTGGAGTGTACTTTATGGCGTTACTTATGAGGTTGATCAGGATCTGTCGGAAGCGCCGAGAATCTCCCCTCAAGGATATGCCAGTCACGTTATTTTGAACAGTGAAGGTCTGGTCTTTTTTCATTGTTTCGAGTTCAAATGTAGCTTGGCAATATTCGACAATGTGATCGTGCAAAAAATAACCCTCAAAAAGGTTTAGTTCACCGCTATCAATCGTGTGATCGTGCAATAAATGTTGTAGAAGCATCGTTATTTTGAACAGTGAAGGTCTGGTCTTTTTTCACAATATTCGACAATGTGATCGTGCAAAAAATAACCCTCAAAAAGGTTTAGTTCACCGCTATCAATCGTAGAAGCATCCAGTAACTCGTTTATGAGCTCTAATAAATGTTGTGCACTACAATGAATATCTTTGAGAGCAGAAGCCTGTTTGTCGTTTATTACCCCATATATTTGATGAACAAGCATATCTGAAAAGCCGATAATTGCATTTAAAGGGGTGCGAAGCTCATGGCTCATGGTGGCCAGGAAATTCCCTTTTGATTTATTCGCGTTTTCAGCTTCTTGCCGAGCAAGGGTGAGCTTGTGTGTTCTTTCGCATACACGTTGTTCTAAATCTAAATTTAGTCGGCGGAGTTCTTCTTGTGCTTTCACTCTTTCGGTAATGTCTTCCTCGGTGGCGACGATGACTTTTTCGCCTGAAACCGGGTCCAGACCAAATTCTGCCGTTAGGGTATGCCAACGATAGCCAAAGGCTGTTAAGATTTTAATGTCCCGACAAAAGCGTTTCTCGGTTTCTTGCCTATTTAGAATATTCTCTATGATATTGGGGTCATTGTAACGTTCTTCGAGAGTGGTAGTGGGTTTGCCTTTAATGTCATAAACCCTTGCGGCTGAAGGGTTTTGAGCAAGTAGTTTACCGTCACTGCCAAATGTGCTGATCATCAATGGCGTATGCCTGACAGCTTCAAGAATTCGTTTCGCCCTATGATCCAATTCTTCTCTTATTTGTGGACTTGCCTCAATTAATACCGCTCTTTTCCCATTTTCAATGAGAATGGGTGTGAAAGTAACAATAACCATCTTAGGATGGCCTTTGGGATAGAGGGTCCAATTTTCTTCAACCCGCTCTCCTTGTGACGTATTTGAGAATATTTCCTCTAACCTACGCCGTACAGAATTCGAATCACTTGAAAAGTCACGTGCGATCAGAACAGTGAGTGATTCTGCTTCCCAGAATTTGAGCGCTGATTCATTGCCCCACCAAATTTTATGGTCATCAATGTCGAAGACCCAAATGGCAGTGCTGAGCCTGTTAAAGGCAGATAAATCCTGCCAATAATGAAATTCAGGCAGGTGTTCTGTGACAGTGAGCGTCATATGTTTATCCAAGTATTTGGCTCAGAATATCATTGTATATGAAAAAAAGGAAGTACAACCACGGAGTTGGCTTGATGCTGAAGCTGTTACTTGTAGGTGTGTTGGATGAGGTCAGGACTTCCCTTTTCGGCCTCTTTTGTACTTTTTGCTTTTAGATTTTGCCTCAGCCATGGCCATTTGATCCGATAGGTTCGAATTCGGAGAATTCGCTATTCCGAGCTCATCGTCTTGAAGTTTTTTGATTTCATCCCGCATTCTGGCTGCTTCTTCAAACTCCAGGTCAGCAGCTGCTTCGTGCATACGTTTTGTCAAATCATCGATATAAGACTTCAAGTTATGGCCCACCATATGGGGGGCACTTGAGTCTTTAAGGTCTACAGTAACGTGATCGCTTTCATAGACAGACCCGAGAATGTCATCAATTTTTTTGCGAACAGATGCCGGCGTAATACCATGCATTTCGTTGTAGGACTGTTGTTTTTCTCTACGTCGATTTGTTTCTTCCAGCGCCCGGGTTAGAGAGCGTGTCATTTTATCGGCATAAAGAATTACTTTGCCATCCACGTTACGCGCGGCACGGCCAATTGTTTGGACAAGAGCGGTCTCAGAACGAAGGAAGCCTTCTTTATCCGCATCAAGAATACATACCAGACCGCATTCAGGTATATCCAGGCCCTCGCGGAGCAGGTTGATGCCAACCAGAACATCAAAGATGCCTTTTCTAAGGTCGCGGATGATGTCTATGCGCTCAAGGGTATCGATATCCGAGTGGATATAACGGACCTTTAAATTTGCCTCGTGGAGGTATTCTGTAAGATCTTCAGCCATGCGTTTAGTCAGAGTGGTGACCAGTATACGCATGTTGCGACTGACAACGTCCTGACACTCTTTAATAAGGTCATCAACCTGAGTTTCGATTGGTCGTATTTCACAAACGGGGTCAAGCAAGCCCGTAGGTCGGATAATCTGTTCCGCAAAAACACCGTCGGTTTCGTTTAATTCCCAGGGACCAGGTGTCGCGGATACAAATACGGTTTGGGGACGCATAGCCTCCCATTCCTGAAATTTGAGCGGACGGTTATCAATACACGAAGGTAGGCGGAAACCAAATTCGGATAGATTGGATTTACGGGCAAAGTCACCATTGTACATGCCGTTTAGCTGACCAATTGTGACGTGACTTTCATCAACAAAAAGAAGGGCATTATCCGGCAGGTATTCAAATAGGGTCGGTGGTGGCTCGCCAGGAGCGCGACCAGTGAGATATCGCGAGTAATTTTCAATACCTGCGCAGGCGCCAGTGGCCTCTATCATTTCAAGGTCAAAAATCGTTCGTTGCTCAAGCCGTTGAGCCTCTAGGAGTTTGTTTTCTTCATTGAATTTTGCGAGTTGGACTTTCAGGTCGGCCTTGATGCCCTTGGCCGCTTGGAGCAGGGTTGGGCGTGGTGTTACGTAGTGGCTGTTGGCATAAACTCTAATACCTTCAAGCTCTGCCGTTTTTTCGCCGGTAAGGGGATCAAATTCCTGTACCGTTTCAATTTCATCGCCGAACATAGAAACCCGCCAAGCACGACTTTCATAGTGTGCAGGGAATATCTCAAGTGTATCGCCGCGGACTCTAAAAGTGCCGCGGCCAAAAGCGATGTCGTTACGCGCGTATTGTAACTCGACCAATGATTTTAAGATGTCGCGCATATCGACTTCTTGACCGACCTTGAGGCCTAAAGTCATCTGAGCGTAAGTTTCGGGTGAGCCAATACCGTAGATGCACGATACTGATGCCACGATGATAACGTCATCCCGTTCAAATAAAGCTCGGGTGGCCGAATGGCGCATCCGATCGATTTGCTCGTTTATAGAGCTATCTTTTTCGATGTAGGTGTCCGTTCGGGCAACGTAGGCCTCTGGCTGATAGTAATCGTAGTAAGAGACGAAGTACTCAACCGCGTTGTCCGGAAAGAAACCCTTCATTTCGGTGTAAAGCTGAGCGGCGAGGGTTTTGTTATGGGCGAGAACCAAAGCAGGTCTTTGTAGCTTCTGGATTGTCTGCGCCATGGTAAAGGTTTTGCCCGAACCAGTTACACCTAGAAGGACCTGACTTCTTTCGCCTTCGTCTAGGCCGCCGCAGAGTTCCTTGATCGCTTGAGGTTGATCCCCCGATGGCGAATATTCTGATTCAAGACGGAAAGGCTTTGAATCATCTTTAAAGAAACTGTCTGTTGCGCGTTCAATCAGCGAAGAAGTCATTTGTGTTCTCGGTATCGGCTTGGAAACTGTTGATGTAGAATTAGCCGCTCAGCTCTTCAACGACAAGTTTATGGTAAAGGGCTTTATCCATTGCGCCCTCACTATTAACTAAGAGAATACGTGAATCAGGAGACAAGCCAAGGGTTTGCCGACTTTCCTCGTGACTGGCTGTCATAATCAGTGCTGCCAGTCCTGCCACACTGGATTCCCCAGCTGTGATTGTTGGGTCACCAAAGGGGGAATTTGCAAGAAGCTGCATGGAAGGAGCTGTAATGTCATCTGGTACAGTCATGAAAAAATCTGCCCCTTTAGACAAAATATCCCATGCGATAGGAGAGGCCTCACCACAATCAAGCCCGGCCATTATAGTGTGTATTTCTCCTGTATCTTTATCTCCAGAAGCCTTGGTAAGAGTACCCTCTGCAGCAGAAGCAAAAAGACAGGCGGCATTTTCCGGCTCAACTATGACGATGACGGGTCGTTTGTAGTCCAAAAGATCCCATAGATAACCCGTAATCGCTGCAGCTAATCCACCAACACCGGCTTGGATGAAAATATGGCTGGGGGGGACCGCCTCACGAAAACTGCGGGTGAAATATTCGATAATGGCCTCTTCGGCAATCAGGCTATATCCCTGCATAACTTGAGAGGGGATTTTTGTATAATCTGCCCAAGAGGTATCAGAAATAACCTGATGTCCCTCTTTGTGCCCGGTTTCAGCGCAAAGACGAACGGTATCATCGTAATTCAAATTACTTTGGATCACCTGAGCGCCAAATTCTCTGATCGCCTCTATGCGCTCTTTACTGCAACTGGAAGGTACGTAAATAACTGCGGAGCAACCAAATAGCTGGGCACCCCACGCGACGGATCTGCCGTGGTTACCGTCTGTAGCCGTTGTTACTGTTATCTGTGAAGTAATCTCTTTGTATTTCTCTGATCGCAAAATATCAGAATCAATTTGCAAACCAGTTCTTTTTTCAACGATGCTCTGGATATGTTTGAACACAGCATAGGCACCGCCAAGAGACTTAAAACTTCCAAGGCCAAATCTTTTGCTTTCATCCTTGAAACTGATGTCCACGAGATTAAGTATGTTGGCAAGGTGAGGTAGAGAAATTAATTCGCTAACTTCATATCCCGGCCAGCTTTGGATTTCTTGATGAGCTTCTTGGCAGTTTTCCTTGGAAATGATGTCACGGAGTTTTTCGCTATATACGAGGCTTCGTTCTGCATCCGGATTGGGTAAAAGGTTAAATTGGGATCTTTTCCAAGGAGAGAGTGAGTTGTCCATGTACTGTGTCTTGTCTTTCTTAATATGTCACTGTTTTCAACAGTTAGCCCTTTTCCCTGTAAAGCAAAAAGTATAGAGAAATTAGTCTAATAGTGGGGCTAGTTGTAAAATAGAATTATTCTAAAAAGATCTTGACTTTTCAATCAGCGGCCTATTAAGTTCGCATCATGAAAATACCCTTAGCGCGGGGCAATGCGCAATCACATATTTACACATTGTATCCGGCGCTCACAACGTGAGCATGACTATAAGGACTAGTACGAACTAATGCTTACGATTGGTGATAAATTTCCAGAGTTCGCTCTGACAGGTGTTGTATCTAATAGCCCAGTAAACGGGTTTGTTGAAATCTCAGACAAAAGCTACGAAGGCAAATGGAAAGTTGTTTTCTTCTGGCCAAAAGATTTCACATTCATCTGCCCAACTGAGATTGCTGCTTTTGGCGCTCTGAACGAAGAGTTCGAAGACCGTGACGCGCAGATCCTGGGTGTTTCCACTGACAGTGACTTCGTTCACATGGCTTGGCGTAAAGATCACGAAGATCTCAACGATCTTCCATTCCCAATGGTTTCAGACATCAAGCGTGAGCTTTGTGAAGGCCTTGGTATTTTGGATGCCGACGCTGGTGTTGCTCTTCGTGCAACTTTCGTTGTTGATCCAGACGGTATCATTCAGCACGTTGGTGTTAATGGTCTAAACGTTGGTCGTAACCCACAAGAAACTCTTCGTATCCTGGATGCATTGCAGACTGACGAACTCTGCCCGTGCAACTGGAACAAAGGTGACGAAGTTCTTAAAGTCGCTTAAGAAATTTTGCTCAATAAAAAGGCGGGTACGGGAAACCGAGCCCGCCTTTTTTGTTGAAAGATTCAATATAAATTCCGTCCAACATACCTTGGTAAAAGGATAATCTCATGTCTATTAATGATCTGAAATCCGCAGTTCCGGATTATGCAAAGGATCTGAAGCTGAACATTACCAATGTTTTGACTTCGACTACTCTCAACGAGCAACAGATCTGGGGCACAGCTCTTGCTTCTGCTTTGGCAAGTCGAAATGCCTTTGTAATCAAAGCGATTGATGCGGAAGCAAAAGAGAAACTATCTCCAGAGGCTTATGGGGCTGCAAAGTCGGCAGCGTCAATAATGGGTATGAATAATATTTATTATCGTTTTGCCCATCTCAGCGGCAACGAAGATTATCTCAAGCTTCCTGCGCGCCTGCGCATGAACGTTATCGGTCGTCCTGGTGTTGATAAGATTGATTTCGAGCTTTGGTCACTGGCGGTGTCTTCAATTAATGGCTGCGGTATGTGTATCGAATCCCATGAAAAACAAGTCGCGGGTGGTGGTATATCGAAAGAAGGTATTCAGGATGCCATTCGTATAGCTGCGGTAATGCACGCACTTGCTGCCACATTCGATGGTGAAGACGCTCTGGCAGGTTAAGCAAAATATCTCACCAGAGCTCGGCATTAATAAAGGGGCAGTTTTGCCCCTTTATTTGTTTGTAAAATTAGGGGGTTTTGTTCGGCCCATTATTATCAGAATCGATCATTCGCTCCGCGAGAAATTTCTCAGGCGAAAGGATTGCAGCAAGTGAAACCGAAACGGTAGAGATGGAAAGAAGGGCAACCAGTAGTATTGTCAGACTCAAAAGGCCGGTTCTTCGGTCATTACCTTTGTATGTATCGCGGACATATCCAGTTCTGTGCATCCCGCGCACTCCTTATAAAATCGTCTCGGGGCTGTAATTAAATTCTGTTGAGATTCTTAATCTGGGAAAATTCAGTCAAACAAACTCTGCTAGGCTACCTAAGTAGAGATCAACTGTGACAGTTGTTTAGAGGAAATAAGGCAATTTGGTGTTTTTTCTGACCTCTAACTGACTGTGTTAGTGTTGCAATTAGGCACTTAGCTAACCTTGGAATTACATCTGTAGGTTACTACTCGCGGGTTATAGATCGTATAAAGTACCGCCAAATGCAGATTCACAGTTGCGATCACTGTGTCGGTTATATTACGGTGCCGCTGTGCATAACCCCGTCTTGAAACTCGTAAGCCCGATCTAGTTATCCTTTCTAGAGTCGGCGAAACAACAGGAGCATAAGGTCATGCCGCAACTTGCGGATCGCCTCTCGCGAATCAAACCCTCTCCAACTATTGCTGTAACCACAAAAGCCCGTGAGCTCAAAGCTGCAGGCCGTGACGTAATTGGCCTTGGCGCTGGTGAACCGGATTTTGAAACCCCGGACAACATTAAAGCTGCCGCTATTACTGCCATTAAGGGTGGTGACACCCGTTACACCGCAGTTGATGGTACGCCAAAACTCAAGGCTGCCATCTGTGAAAAGTTCAAGCGGGATAATGGTCTCGACTATAAGCCTGAGCAGATTTCAGTTGCAACTGGTGGCAAGCAGATCCTTTACAATGCTTTCATGGCAACCCTAAACCCCGGCGATGAAGTTATCATTCCTGCGCCGTTCTGGGTATCTTATCCTGACATGGTATTGCTTGCCGATGGTGAGCCGGTTGCGGTTCCCTGCATGCAGAGCAACGGTTTCAAGCTACAGGCTGATGACCTTGAAGAAGCGATTACTGACAAGACCAAGTGGGTCCTTCTGAACAGCCCGTCAAATCCTACAGGGGCGGCCTATTCTTATGATGAAATGAAGGCGCTTACGGACGTTCTCAAACGTCATGAACACGTAATGATCCTGACTGACGATATGTATGAAAAGCTGGTTTACGATGATTTTGAATTCGTAACTCCAGCACAGGTTGAACCGTCTCTTTATGATCGCACTCTGACCATGAACGGTGTTTCTAAAGCCTATTGTATGACAGGCTGGCGTATTGGTTATTGTGGCGGGCCAACTGCCCTGATCAAAGCGATGGCTAAAATTCAGTCACAAAGCACGTCGAACCCTTGCTCTGTCAGTCAGGCTGCTGCGGTTGAAGCGATACGTGGTGATCAGGGCTTTATTGCCAAGCACAACGATGTATTTAAAGCACGTCGTGACATGGTTGTTGATCTACTCAACGATTGCCCTGGCATTAATTGCTCCAAGCCAGAGGGAGCATTTTATGTCTATCCTTCTTGTGAAGGTACAATCGGTAAGACAACACCCGATGGAAAACAAATCTCCTCTGATGGTGATTTTGTAACATATTTGCTTGAAAGTGCAGATGTTGCGGCGGTTCAGGGACAAGCCTTTGGCCTTTCCCCTTATTTCCGTATTTCTTACGCAACATCGACAGAAGCTTTGAAAGAAGCTTGCGAGCGCATCAAACGTGCGTGTGAAGCATTGAACGGTTAAACCGACGTGTTCGTGAGACCTTGTGAATAGTTAAAATCAACTCTTCACATCCTTGCGAGCTAATCTGGTCTTTATAATAGAAAGGGCGCATCATCTGATGTGCCCTTTTTTGTGTATATCTCTTAGTTCAAGGCAAAAACACAGGTATCTCGCGAAGGGGTGATTTGTTCGTGAGAACCTGAGGGGTTATCTCTGTAGGTGGAACTAGACAGAGGGATAGATAATGTTAATCAAGTTACGCAAACGTTGGGAACTGAAAGAAAATCAGGCCACATCCGAAAGCGTTTATTTGAATCGCCGCCGTTTTATCAAGAACGCGGCACTGGGCTCAGTGGCTCTTTCCGCAGGAATGCTTGCTGGGTGTGAAGAGCAAAGTGCAGAGGCTACTGCAGCAGCACCTGATAAGACGTTGAAAAGTAGCCTGGATCCGAGTGCTAAATACTATCCGGCTTCTCGTAACGATACCTACAAGTTGGATCGTGAACTCAGCCTGGAAGAGTTGGCGACGACTTATAACAATTATTATGAATTCGGTTCTTCAAAGAACATACATGAAAAAGCACAATCCTTGCAGATCCGCCCTTGGTCTATTGCCATAGATGGGATGGTCGAAAAGGAAATGAATCTCGATATTGACGATCTCTTTTCCAAGATCGAATTTGAAGAACGCCTTTATCGGCATCGCTGTGTAGAAGCTTGGTCTATGGCTGTTCCCTGGACGGGCTTTCCTTTGCGTAAACTTGTTGAACTCGCGCAACCTCTATCCAGTGCGAAATATCTTCGCATGGAGACTTTTAACCTCCCGGATGTGGCAACGGGCCAGAAAGCTCATTGGTATCCATGGCCTTATATTGAAGGCCTGACGATCGAAGAAGCCACTCACGATCTCGCCTTTATAGCTACGGGAATTTACGGCAAACCATTACCAAAACAGAACGGAGCGCCTCTTCGTTTGGTGACGCCGTGGAAGTATGGCTTTAAATCAACAAAGGCTATTATCAAATTTACTTTCACGGATAAAAGGCCTGTTTCCTTCTGGGAAGAAATTCAGGGATCTGAATATGGGTTCTGGGCAAATGTTAACCCGGAAGTCCCTCACGCTAGGTGGAGCCAAGCAACCGAACAACCTTTAGGTAAAAGTGAACGTGTACCGACGTTGCCATTTAATGGTTACGCCGAAGACATTGCCTATCTCTACCAAAACATCAAAGGCGAGCGCCTTTATACCTGAATAAGATTTGCAGGGTATACATGGAAAGCGGGGTATGGATCAGTCCATGCTCCGCTTCGTCTTTATATCGGGGCCTTATTTGTTCATGCGTATTCAATTTCCCTACAAGTCGATGTGTGAAGAAGGAAAAAATTGCTTGAGGGAGGTTGAGAAAAGCTCTCTGTCATAGATTTATTCATAATACGGCTTTGAATACATTTACGGCGCTGCCGCTGATGCGGACGGATTGTGGTCGGTAATCTTTGATTTCGACAAAGACTTCCACGTCCCCTGGACGCCCCATGGCCTCTCCCTGTCTCGCGTGAAAATGAAAGGTACCGTTTTCTATATCTGGGAACCTTTCTTCGACAAGGTAAGCTCCGACCGGACCATTCGCGTTCCCTGTAACGGGGTCTTCATCAATGCCAATCGCTGGGGCGAACATTCGCCCGTGGATAAGAGGCCTCTTATTTTGGTCCGAGAGCGTAAAGGTGAAATAGCCGTTACAGCCAATTTCTTTGCTAAGGTTTGATAACGCAGCGTGGTCAGGTCGAAGGCTCTGTAAACATGACTTGGAATTTAGGGCAATCATGACTTTGGAATGTCCGGTTGAAACAATACGGACGGGCAGTTTTTGATATCGATCTGTGCTCTTTATGCCAAGTGCGTCTTCGATCCGGGTAATAACTTTGTCTGACATTGTTGGTGAGAACTCTGGCTTTCCCTGGGTCATGGTAACCCTGATTTCATTATCGTTGCGTTCAATGTCGATGGGCAAAATGCCCGTCCCGATTTTTTGCATGACACGGCCTGATGTTATGCCCAGCTCTTGCGCGCGGACAAAGTGAGCGGCGATGGTGGCGTGACCGCAAGAGGGAACCTCTGTCGTGGGCGTGAAATAACGTAACCGGAGATCGTGATCATCACCATCCGGCTTGAGGATAAAAACCGTTTCCGAATTGTTGAGTTCCCGGGCAATGGATTGCATCTGTTGATTTGTTAAGCGGTCAGCATCAGGGACAACACCAGCGGGATTTCCAGAAAATTTAGCATGGGTAAAAGCATCCACCTGATAAATGATCAAGCCTTCTAGGTTACTCATGATTTTATGCCCCAACCGATCTCTGCAAGGCAGTGACTTCAAGGCCTACGTCATAGCCCCGGTGTAATTTTGAGCAAGGGATTACGCTACGCGCAGGGGTGTGATTACCCAATCTTTGACGGTATACCTTATCGACGATTTCCCAGTGTTTGATGTCCGAGAGGTAGATGTTGACCTTGATGGTTTGTGAAAGATCACTGTTTCCAGCAAGGAGAATCTCAGAAACATTATCGAGGACCTGGGTGGTTTGTCTGGAGATATCCCCGGGTGGAAGATCTGGATTTTCGGGTGTAATACCGAGCTGGAGTGATAAATACAGGATATCGTGGCACAAAATAGCTTGGGCATAATGCCCGAGGGGAGCAGCTGCTTTGTTCGTTGTAATTTTGGTAAGTTGAGTACTCATCTTTGAGCTTGCTCCATGATTTGTTGTTATCAATCCATGTGCAAGTATGGTTGTTAATTTAATCCGGTAAACCCCCGGCTATGCCGGGGGACTCTCAATGGTTTGACCGTTCCCACGGTCTTACATTTCTTTGTTTATTGACCAAAATAACAAAGGAATTAGCCGATGAGAGATTACAAAAGCCTTGCACATACGAGATGGGATTGTAAATACCACGTGGTTTTCATCCCTAAACGCAGGCAAAAAGTTATCTATGGCAACCTACGTCAGTATCTTGGTGAAATTTTCCATGAACTGGCCGGGCATCGCGAAAGTAAGATTGAGGAGGGCCATTTGATGCCGGATCACATTCACATGTGTATCAGCATACCGCCCAAACATGCTGTTTCAAAAGTCGTTGGATACCTAAAAGGAAAAAGCGCGATTGCCATAGCTCGAAAATTCAAAAATAAAGCACGGAATTTCAAGGGTGAAAATTTTTGGGCCCGTGGATATTTCGTCTCAACTGTAGGGCTCGATGAACAGATGGTGAGGGAGTATATCAGAACGCAAGAAGAGCGTGATAAGTACTTTGACCAAATGGATATATTCAATCCATAACCGCTTTAGCGGTTCCCAATTTGCCCCTTTAAGGGGCTCACCCGCTTAAGCCCCCGGCTTTGCCGGGGGTCATTTAACTGAAGTTCATCAATGAAGGTTATTGTAATTACCTGTACAAAAATATACAGCGAGTGAGTTGTCTTTATAGTAAAGTCGCTCAAGAGGAGGTGTCTTGTGAATTGGGATGACGCCAAAATATTCTTGGCAGTGGCGGCAGCGGGCTCATATGCAAGTGCTGCGCGGGAACTTGGATTGACACATCCAACAATTGGTCGTCGTATCCAAGGCTTGGAGAGTACGCTTGGAGGGCGTCTGTTCGATAAGAGTGCGCAGGGTGTCGTTCTTACCCCGCGAGGTGAAGAGCTTGTCGAACATGCCGAAGCAATGGAGCGTGCAGCAGGACGTTTCAAATCAACAGCCAGAGAGTCTACCGGTCTTCGTGGTGTCGTTAGGATTAGTTGCGGAAGCCCGATGCACTCTTTCATCGTGGCGCATTTACCTGATCTCTACCTACGTTACCCCGAACTTAGGATCGAACTCGATGATTCTTCGGATTATGTAAATCTTTCGCGCGGGGAAGCAGACATCGCCATCCGTAGCAGATTGCCTGAAACCGGTGCGCTAAAGGTGAAGAAGCTGGTCCATGCTGACATGGCAATCTTTGCAGGGCATGGATACCTTGCGAGACACCCCTTTCATGTAACTCGGGATTTATCAGATTTTGACTGGGAGAATTATAATTGGGCTAATTATGATTGGGTGGTTCACGATGAACGAATGTCCCATTATCCCTATATGCAATGGTTGATGCCTCTATTGGCAAAAAGGCCACCTCGGTTAAGAGTTATGCGGCGCTACTCCCAATTGGAAGCAATGATCAATGGGATCGGTCTTGGTGTGTTACCTGTTATAGAAGGGGGGCGTTTTACGGAACTCGGTCAAATAACACCTGCTTTGCCACAACTGCGTTTTCCACAATATATTATAGCGCACGAGACCAACCTGAGATCGAGTAGAGTTAGGCTCTTTTGGGACTGGTTAACTGATACTGTAAAACAACACCGGAATGATTTTGGAAAATCCGAATAACTCGAAGAATCGATAAAGCAAAAAAAAACCTCCAAGCACAAAGGCTTGGAGGCAAGTCAAACAGGCCTAATGACATCATAGCTGCCCAAAAACGACATCTCAACGAACATATAGAGAACAAAGATTCAGCACTGCTGCTTATCCGTCTTCCAACCGAAGGTATTGATACAAAGTTTCTCGACTGATACAAAAGTCTCGTGCAACCTGTGATTTTGTTACGCCAGATGCCACTCGTTTTTTCAGATCGCAGACCTGATCCGATGAGAGTGCCTTCTTTCTTCCTCGATACGCGCCTCGTTTTTTAGCCAACTCAATGCCTTCACGTTGCCGTTCATGGATCAAAGAGCGTTCAAACTCTGCAAATGCTCCCATAACCGATAACATCAAAGTCGCCATTGGTGAGTCCTCGCCCGTGAAGGTCAAACCTTCCTTGATAAACTCTATACGAACTTCACGGCTTGTCAGAGATTGTACAATCCGACGCAGGTCATCAAGATTTCGAGCCAAGCGATCCATACTGTGAACAACGACTGTGTCACCGATCCTGACAAATTTTAAGAGTTCATCTAATTTAATCCGGTAAACCCCCGGCTATGCCGGGGGACTCTCAATGGTTTGACCGTTCCCACGGTCTTACATTTCTTTGTTTATTGACCAAAATAACAAAGGAATTAGCCGATGAGAGATTACAAAAGCCTTGCACATACGAGATGGGATTGTAAATACCACGTGGTTTTCATCCCTAAACGCAGGCAAAAAGTTATCTATGGCAACCTACGTCAGTATCTTGGTGAAATTTTCCATGAACTGGCCGGGCATCGCGAAAGTAAGATTGAGGAGGGCCATTTGATGCCGGATCACATTCACATGTGTATCAGCATACCGCCCAAACATGCTGTTTCAAAAGTCGTTGGATACCTAAAAGGAAAAAGCGCGATTGCCATAGCTCGAAAATTCAAAAATAAAGCACGGAATTTCAAGGGTGAAAATTTTTGGGCCCGTGGATATTTCGTCTCAACTGTAGGGCTCGATGAACAGATGGTGAGGGAGTATATCAGAACGCAAGAAGAGCGTGATAAGTACTTTGACCAAATGGATATATTCAATCCATAACCGCTTTAGCGGTTCCCAATTTGCCCCTTTAAGGGGCTCACCCGCTTAAGCCCCCGGCTTTGCCGGGGGTCATTTAACTGGGGGCGATTAACATCCTTGCCAGATGCACTATCTGTAAAAACACGGTCAAGTTTGAGGTTTTCCAGTTGTCGTTCCGGGTTCTGTTCATAGGTGCTTACCCGAATGTAGCCGATGCGCTGACCAATCATAGATTCTTTCCTCAAAACTGTCAGGAAAGAATCTATGACCCTGAGCACCTTGTGTCAACAAATAGAACAATTGATCCTATACTGACAAGTATCAGATTATGCACCTGACGTCAGGCTGGAGTATACCCAAAACCCACACTTCTAAATCTGCTCAGTTCAAACAGCATTTTTTGTATTTCTTGCCACTACCGCATGGGCAAGGGTCATTGCGTCCAACTTTAGGACTTGTTCTCTCAAGCGGGATGGTGTCTTCAGCGAAAAGGTCAGGATCATGAGGGATCATATTTGTAAGGTGTTCAAGTAAATCACCTTCGGTTAGCTCACCATCTGGGGAATTTCCAAACACCATGGATTTCGCCATTCCCCAGTTTCCAGGATCTTCAGATTTCTTAATCATTTTTGGAGAAATTTTTGCAATATGTTTTTGCAAAGCTTTTGTCTTTGATAAAAAACCTTGCTGTTCGCTCCATGTAAAAAACCGAGTTATCGTCGGAGCGAAAGTTGCAAACATTTCAGCACTCGCCGATACTTTCCGCGGCATGATATCCAAACACACGTCATCTATTATATATTCATCGATATCTGCAGGTCCTGCCAAATGGTAACCATAACAAAAATCGTAGAAACAGCTGATCATGAAATATCCATTTTGTTTCTCACAGTCATTAAGCTCCTCAAATAACAGGTCTTTTTCGAACTCGTCAAACGCGACATCAAACCAGTCTGAAATTGTGGAAGCATCTTGGTCGGAATATTCACCATCTGTAATAAAGGATAAATTATTCACTAAAGCATCCCCTAAGGGGCTATACAGTTCTGGACTATCGTCATCGTGATACAACAATGTTGATCTCGGTTGCTGAAGCAATTTTTCTTCTGCAGCATCAATTGTTGTGTAGAGGATCTCTCGCATTACAGGAATTTTACGGAGAGCCTTCTGATTGATGAGTTGGAATGCAGCGGCAGCCAAACATTTCCAGTCAGGATTTTGTTGATCGTCTTTCAGCATTGCTGCGGTTTGTAACATTCGTTGCGCCCAGATTTCCCGGCGTGTTTCCAGATATTTCCAGAGTTTGGTTTCAATTGTGCGCTCTGAACCGGTTGATGAGACAATAGCTCTGGTGGTTTCATTGTCTTCAAACCAGCAATCAGTCAAAGGAAAGAGTCTGTGCCAGGTGTCTTCGCCATTAACCAGGCGACCCCGTTTTTGCGGAGACGCGTCACTTATTTCACCTTGTGGGTCTACATATTCCATCCATGCCTGTACTGATGTGGCTTGAGGTTTTAAAGAGAAAAGTCCGCACTGTTCCACAACGTCCAATAAGCCAGGTGCTGGTAGGGCCTTATGTTCAAGCCCATCTGCCAATGCTGACTGTAAAATTAATTCAAGTGTTTGTTGGTCTATTAGAAAGCCTGGAGAGTGCGAACTTACTTTCTCCAAAATTCCATGAGCTTCTTTGAGACTGTCGCAGGGAATGACAAATGCATCTTTAATTCCATGCCCCATTTTTGTAAGTAACATGGAAACTGTCACGTTTTGTCCGTTCTGTGCCAGAATAGAAAGGCTTTGCGATCCTACCCCGTCAACGACACTGGCCCTCCTCTCATGGATTTGTATAGCAACCTGATTTTCAATAGCCCCTGAAATTTCTTTGCGCCGTGCATTTTTTAATGCGTTATCTATTATATTCCGCGCCCGGCCAGAACCCATCCAACTGCGTAGCATAGGCATATATTGAAGAGTTTCGGGATGAAGTTTGGCTAATGCCGCGTTGTCAGCCAACCCCATAGCCGCAGATTCACGTATTAAAGGTGTTCGGTCCAGCAACCAATACAATGCTAGTCGTTCAAATGCAGGATTTTCCATTGTTGAAACATAACGGGCAAACCCAGCTTGTGCATCGCTCGGGAAAGCCGAGGAGGCATTATTCAAAGCAAGATAGAAATCATACGATGTCCCACCCTCTTCCTGGAGAGAGGTCAACATCTGTTCCAGGTCGGCGGGCAATGGAGTTGGAAATTCAGGTGTATCAAAGTCCGAATTTAAATCAAAAATCAGGACTTCAGGTACTTTTAGGCTTGCCCTTCCATAACATTCGACCAAGTTCATATGAGTGTGATACTCAAAGCTCTTTTTTGCCTGCAGGGACTTAAGAGCGACCTCAGAGCTTTCCAGGAAAGTTTTACCGTAAAGACCATCATTCTCAACGTCCATCCGGGCTTCATCTAGAAGGCGGGTGAATAAATCACTGAACCTCGTTTCTTCGGATTTTCCCTCTTTAGATATGCCTAGAATCAAAGTTTTTGCTATCTTGTCATCACTTAACAGGTCCGATTTTACGGATAAAAAATATTCATAAAATACACTCGAATCAAAACCATACGTTTGAATAAAGTCGAGACAGGTATTTAACAGTTTTTTGGACACAAGATCTTCCTTTGTTCCTGGATCAGCCCGCTTGTTACTCAAAATCGATTAGAGAAATTTAGCCCCCTGATTTTAGGCAGCCAATCTCTGATAATCAATTCGTTTCAGCAGATTGACATCAAAGAAGCCATACGGGTTGATATGGCCGTAAATAGCAGGATTAAGACCCCGAAAATCTTCCAGTGTCATCCGCGCGGCCCATGCCTGTTCTGATAATACAGTTTGTAACATCCTGGTATTTACGTAAACAAGACAGCTCTGCAGAAGATGTAGCGCCAAAACGGATATCTCCTGATCATCGATACGGTTTGTCGCAATCTCACCGCCATTACCAAAAAATACAAAGCCGTTGGCACTATTCCAGTTTTCCACCACATTCAGGCCCTCATGGATTTCCCGACGCAGGGATTCCAAACGTAGATACTTGCATAGGAAAATGGTTTTGATTGCTCTCCCCAATTCCGCCAATCCCTTGTACGTCGGATGCATAGTTTCTCCACGAGAAAAACGACGTAGAATAGCTTCAGGATCTGCCGTTCGATGTTTCAGCGCTGCAGTATACTTAACCATTTCATCGTATTGTCGTTCAATCAGATCCCAGTCAATGACAGAGCTCAGGATAGGAGTAAGATTTTGCAACCGGCCTTTGAAGTCTGATGACGGTAGACATAGTTTTTGACGTGCAATCGCCTTCAATCTTGGAGCCAGTTCGAAACTGAGCATACGACAAAAGGCAAAAGCCACTTCGCTCTGGCCATGACTATCTACATACTGTCGTTGAATATCCATATCAGTACAATGGCGTAACACTCCCTCAATCATGGAAGCTACTTCAGATGAAGAACATCGTTTCAATTGAGAAAAAATACAGGTAGAACGCTTGGCCACATGCCAGTAAATCATGACGCCACGCCCCTTATACCGGACATGCCATTCCGTCATAAGGTTACGGTCCCAGGCGCCAAATTTCTTGGAATCTGAGGCGCAAGCCGTGCCAACTTCTCCCCAGATAGATGGGTCACGAATAGCAAGCGTCGCATTGACAATTTGCCTGATTGCTTCCTGGAGAGCTCCCCGGTGGATGAATTTACGCCGGACATGAAGAAGTTCTTTATAGGATACACCTGGAGATCCAGCACTTATACGTTTTAGTCCCGCATTCGTCCCCAGACCATAAAGACACAACAGGAGTCTTTGCTGGAGGGTTTCTTCGTCCAGAACTACCCTGTCCCCTGAAGTTTGGAAAGCACTGAGAAACCCAGTATCAAGGGCGCTTTCTTTAAGAAGATCCAATAACCCTGTCATCGGCCATCTGCGTTCGATCTCGGTTTTGACTGATGCCAATCCTGTTGGTTCAGGTAAAGGAATGTAGGGCGAAATGGATATACTATTTTTACCACGCTCCTTGATCCGGACAAGGTTGTTATTCGGGAGTTCATTGTTCAGTAATAGCAATTCGGCTTCAAGTTCAGCCCGTATACCTGCAGTGAAGGTCTTTGCATCCTGGCTAAGGCCAAGATCCTCATAGTAAGTCTTGCGTTTAGTATCAAAATCTTTAGGCAAATCATCGTCCGGATTACGATAACGATCAGAGCCAACAACCCAAATTTCCTTGCAACGTATCCGGTCCCGTAGAGCAAGCAGAACACAAAGTTCGTAATTTATCCTATTTATTCGGAGACAACCCGAACTGTCGGCTTCAACAACGCAATTATACCATTTCGGTGCGATCACCCCGTCGATTGGGATACCATCTTTCAGACGGACAATTCGGCGGGTATCGTTTTTCATACTCTCAATCCAGGCAAGAGCCTTAAGTACTGGGCGATGTATGACGTTGTTAGATTTAAAATCCAGGACCTTGAGAGTATCAGGTAACATTGGACGATAATGATGAGCGTAGGAACTTCTCATGACCTGAAATACAAGCTGGTTCCATGTTCCTCGCGTCTTATGGCCTTTAATTATTGCAGCAAGCTTCTCTTCCCCTGCAACCGGAAAAATAACGTCCCTAATTACTCCGTCCGGGTTTCTAAGGGCAGCAAAGGCCATGTCGACAAGAAGTTTTTCCTTACCATGTATCTTGGAGGCATTCCGGGAAACTTCAGCAATAATTGTGCTTTCAGCCTTTTTTGATATTTTATGAGTCGTTTCCAGCAAGAGATCGGTTAGGCCATCCGCCAGCTCAGCTTCGCGTTCAATCAAGAAAATCACATACATTCCAAGTCGGCGGTTTATTGTGTGCCGGCGCATTTCCCATGCGGCTTCCTGTGCCACCCGACGCCTGTATTTCTCCCGCCAGTAAGGCCCAATTTTGGATATCATTGAGCGTGGCAGGGCAAGTGAGCGTATAAAAGACAATCGTCCAGAGACCTTAAGCACACTCTCGAGCGCTACACGCCCGGGCTCTTCTTTGAAATCCGAAAACCCATAGGAAGGTGGAGTTGGGTCAAGAGAATTTTCAAGGCGGCATATAGTCTCATACCCGAGCCTCATAACAATACGAGCCAAGAGATCATCCTCATATTGTTGCCGTGCCGTTCTAACCAACCGAGTGGCCTCTTTAAGAGCTGGTCCCTGTAGTTGTCGTTCTAGGCACCATAAATACAGGTGATCCAACATCTCTCCTGTTAACGTACAGGTGGAGCAAAGCTCATGGGTCAACCATAGTTGTAAATTCCTACGATCATCAGCTTTCATCTTTCGCACATTGAGGAGAGATAAAATTTCCAAACGATGACGTTGGCTGTTGCGGCTGGAAAATTCATATAAATCAACGTCAGTAACCTCCCGACCAACTTGGTCGGCAAGGAAAGGCAGTGCAAATTCAGGGATTTCTTTCCATGTTTTTGGAAAACGGCCTACAAGACTATAAAACTTTAATTGTGCCGCAAAACCAAGTCTGAAACCTGACGATTTACCCTCGATCCGGGTTAAGTCGTCATATCCTAAGCTCCATTGAGTTCCCACATCTGCTTCGGTCCAGTCGTGTGCCATACCAACATCCCTTGTCTGAAATGAAAAAAGATGAAGTATAATGATCAATGTTTATACCGTATGCAGGCTATTTGTTCTCTTTATGTTCGTTGAGATGTCGTATTTGGGCAGCTATGATGTCATTAGGTCAAACAGGGAGGCTTCACGTCTGGGAGACATAGGGTCCGAGGACCCTCAGGCCGAAGCCTGGAAACGGACCAACCGGAGCAAGCTCAACAGTCAGCCCAAGTAGATATTGCATAACAACATCTGATGACATGAATGTAGCAATTTTTTTCTGAATGTCGATTTACATTATTACAGTGCCGATATGCGTTTACTGCATGATTGGATTTTGATGCTAAGAAGGGATGCTTTTTAGTTTCTCGGTGAAGAATTCAATCCAGGCACGGGCTTTCTTTGTAAGCCCTTTTCTGCTGGGATAGAGGACGTAATAACTAATTATCGTACTCTGCCATTCCGGTAGCACACGGACTAATCTGTCCTTAGCGATTGCGTCATGTATGATATATTCTGGCATGATCGATATGCCGCCATCAACCTCGACCAATGATCTCAGGGCTGAAAAGTCATTGATAGAGCTGTTTGGGCTGACATCGATAGACTTAAGCTCTCCCCGATTGTTTTCGAGGACCCATTGTTTAACATTGTTACTGTTACTCATCGTTAATAGCTTGTGGTGAGGTAACTGTTCTACCGATG
The DNA here is from genome assembly GCF_965205715.1 of Kiloniella sp. Taxonomy (GTDB): domain Bacteria; phylum Pseudomonadota; class Alphaproteobacteria; order Kiloniellales; family Kiloniellaceae; genus Kiloniella. Next base: position 894,945 of record NZ_CBDBHW010000013.1, read on the forward strand.
TTATAGGGCCGTGTTGTTTTATATAATTTGGCGAGGCGCATAGATGAGCTCTCGCCTGTCCTATCACTTTGCTCATCAGGCTTGAATCCTGCTGATCACCGACTCGAATGACGAGATCATAGCCTTCAGCAATCAGATCTACGCGACGGTTGTTGAGATCCATGTTTATTTCGATATCGGGATAGAGCTTTAAAAACTCACCAAGATAGGGCGCGATGAGATATTGCCCCATGGCAAAGGAAACACTTATCCTGAGCAGGCCGCGGGGTGTTTCCATCATCCGATGTACTGATTCGACGGCGCTTTCTGACTCTTCGACGATACGTTTGCAATGTTGAACAAAGATCTCCCCCATCTCTGTCAGTTGAACGGAACGGGTTGTTCTCTCTAACAGCCTGACACCCAGAGCCTCTTCCAACGCAGCCACTCTTCTGCTGATCCGGGATTTGGGAATCCCTAGGGCTGTAGCTGCTGGCGATATGCCTTGGAGATCGGCAACTTTGGCGAACAGCACCATATCGTTCAGGTTAATCATAAGGCTCTATGAACAATTGTTCTAAATATGGAACAGTATTGTCTAATTATGGGCCTGTTAAAAGAAAATAGAACGATTATGTTTGGGGAATAGTGAAACAAGGAGCAGTACGATGAAAGAAATTACCAAGGTTAATCATGTCGGTTTAAGAGTGAGTGATTTGACGGTGTCGCGTTCTTTTTATGAAAAACTTGGTTTTGAGTTCATCGCGGGACCAATGGGACCAGAACCTGTAGCCATTGTTGAACATCCGGCGGGAGTTAATATCAATTTCATATTGAACGCAAACCAGGCCGATAAAGATAATATTCTGATGCGTTCAGAAGAAAAGTACACTGGCTATACCCATGTCGCGCTTGAAGTGACAAATGCAGCTGCTGTTATCAAAAAGTTAGAACAGCTTGCTATTCCTCTTAGTGGTGGTCCTCATGCACATGGAACCGGGACATCTTTTTTTATTCGTGATCCAGATGACAATGTCATTGAATTTATCGAATACCTGGGTCTGGGTGGTCTTAAGTAACCCGTAATTACAGTAATGTATTGGAATGTACGATGAAAATCTGGCTCTTCTCCGCTTTGTTGAGTAGAAAAAGATGCCGACCGCCAAGTAACCTGTTGATATGTATGGTTTCTGATAACTTTACATAGAGCAGGTATATGACAATCAACATCTCGCAGCATATTTTAGGCCTCAAAGGGCAACGTGTAAATGAAATTAAACTGGATGACGGCGGTGTTAAGATTGTCATTCACTGCAGCCGAGACGCGCGTAGGAGGGCTATAGACCCTGCTACAGGCCAGAAGGGAAGCATCAACCAGCATGTCCGCCGACAAGTAAACGACATCCCCCTTTTTGGGTATCCTTGTGTGGTCGAGATTGAGCTGGCGCAGGTTTATATTAACAAGGGCGAACGCCGCATTGAGGGGTGTGATTTTGTTGATAAAGGGTGCCGTTTCACTCACCGATTTTGCCGACTGATCAGTGGATTATGTCGGCATATGTCTATTCAAGCGGTTTCCAGACATTTGGATATACGATGGGAAACGGTCAAGAATATCGACAGGGCATACCTTATTGAAACTCTCCCTACTGCCGAGGTTTTTTCAAGGTTTTTGAAACAACTGCAACCAGATACAGCCTGCAAAATAAAGGCCGTAGCGATGGATATGGGGCCTGCCTACCAAAAGGCTGTCAGAGAGTCCTTGCCGTTGGCCGACATAGTATTTGACCGTTTCCACGTCATGAAAAACTACAGCAAAGCTATCCATAATCAGCGTCGACTTGAGTTCAGAAAGGCCGATCCAAGTGGTAAAGAGTTGATGAAAGGGACACATTATCTGTTGCTCAAAAATGCGGATAAGTTGAGTGAAAAACAAAGTGACAAGCTGCAAAGGTTGCTGGAGAGCAATAGCAACCTGAATGCACTTTACGTCTTGAAAGAACAGCTTCAGCTGCTGTGGAGTGCCGCTTCATTTGAGGCGATGGCGGAGCAACTGGAACGTTGGTGCCTGATAGCAGATCAGTCACAGATGCTCTATCTAAAAAAGTTCGCGAAATCCCTACGGAAACATTGTGTGGGCATCTGCAACTACGCCAAACACAAGCTCACAAGCGCCAGGATAGAGGCTGGTAATGTCAGTATAGGAATGATCCGTAAGCGAGCCAGAGGCATCAAGGATACCGAATACTTCAAACTCAAAATTAGACAATCATCCATTCCAGATAATCAATCTATGCTCTATTTGAAATCCTAAATCTACTCAACAAAGCGGAGAAGTGCCAAAAATCATTATTTATTTTTTGAGTGGGGCAAATCGGTGTCTTGTTCTCTAACATATCTTAAAATTAGGTCGCTATTGACCATGAAAGGGATTTGAGTTTTCGGATTATGGCCCCGACCCAATCCGGGTCATTTCAGGGAGGTTATAATCATGAGAGCAGAGTCTGGCTTTCTAAAAGGCTTGAATCCGACCATGGCAATATGGTCGAAGTTTCTCGTCTTCGCTTTAGTAATTATGGCATTTGTTGCCACTGAAGGGGTCGGAGACTTCTTCACTGGGATTAACAATTTCCTCGTTGGTACTATGAAATGGTACTATCTTGGAATCGTTGCGTTTTTCCTCTTTTTTGTAATTTGGCTACTCTTTAGTCGCTATGGTAATCTGCGGTTAGGCAAAGATACCGACCGACCAGAGTTCAGCTATTTTTCCTGGTTCGCCATGTTGTTTGGCGCTGGTATGGGGATCGGCCTGGTATTTTGGTCTATCGCCGAACCAATTTACCACTTTCAGTCCAACCCGTTTATTACAGATGATATGTCGCAATCAGCAGAAGCGGCTCAAGTCGCCATGCGCATCACTCTGTTTCACTGGGGACTGCATCCTTGGGCGATCTACGTAATCGTTGCACTTGCACTTGCATATTTTGCTTATCGTAAGGATTTACCTCTCACAATCCGGTCTTCGCTCTATCCGTTGATCGGTGATCGTATCTATGGACCAATTGGACATATCGCTGATCTTCTAGCTGTTTATGGTACAGTTTTTGGTGTTGCGACATCTCTTGGTCTTGGGGTTCAGCAGATGGCCACCGGCCTGTACGAAATCACTGGTTGGGGTTTCTGGGTTACGCAATCTGTTACCGATGGTGTGACCAAGACCGAACCCGCACTGGCCGCCATGATGGTTTTGATTGCAATCGTTTCTACCCTGGCAACTGTTTCAGTTGTGTCGGGTGTTGGCAAAGGGGTTAAGATCCTTTCCGAAGTAAATCTTTGGCTATCAATTGCGATCCTTGCGTTCTTCATTGCCTTTGGCCCAACCCGTTATCTCTTGGGTGCTTTCCTTCAGAACATTGGCGATTACATGGGCAACGTTATTCCGCTCAGCCTTTGGACGAATGCGAACGATGAAGCCAGCCAATGGCAGGGTTGGTGGACAGCCTTCTATTGGGGATGGTGGATGTCTTGGGCTCCTTTTGTTGGCATGTTCATTGCCCGGATTTCTAAAGGACGCACGATCCGTGAATTCATTCTTGGCGTGTTATTCGTACCAACGCTACTTGGTGCGGTGTGGCTAACGGCATTTGGGGGGACAGCCCTTCATATCGAACTCTTTGGAGACGGCGGTATTGTTGAAGCGGTTCAATCTGATTTGACCTCAGCGCTTTATGTGACGCTCGAAAAAATGAACGCCGGTTTCATTGGAACGCTTGCTTCAATCGTGGCAACGCTTCTTATCGCAACCTATTTCATTACCTCGTCTGATTCTGGGACGCTGGTTGTGAATACTTTGCTTTCCATGGGGGATGAAAATCCACCAACCATGCACCGGGTTATCTGGGGCTTGGGTGAAGGTTTGGTTGCGGCAGCCTTGTTGATTGCTGGCGGATTGAAAGCCTTACAAGCTGCCGCAATTGCAGCTGCCCTTCCTTTCTCAATAATTATGATTTTCATGATGATTGGTTTGGTGAAAGCACTTCGCGAAGAAGACCTGGGGCAGTCATATTCCTCGGGTGGGCAACGCGCTAGTGGCGGCTTGAACGGCTAATCGTTTCAAATGCTGAAATGAAAATGGCCCCTGAAATTCAGATGAATTTCAGGGGCCATTTTTTTGTCCCGTTTTTATCCGGTTGATATTGGGGAAGATTACTTTTTTGATTTGGGGTAAAGCGCATCTATCTGATCTTGATAGACTTCGATTACTTTATGGCGCCTTACTTTTAAGGTCGGCGTCATCATTTCGTTATCTATGCTAAAAGATTCCTTTGCGACGACGAATTTACGCACTTTCTCTAGCGGAGAAAGCTGCTTGTTGATTTGATCTATGACCTTTGCCATCGAGATCTTTAGGGAGGGATTGTCGTAAACGGATGCCAGTACTCCAGGTATTCCACTTGCCTCGCCCCATTGTTCGAGAAAGTCTTCATCAGGTACGATAACGGCGACTAAGTGGGGGCGTTTGTTGCCATAGACCATGGCCTGATGAATGAAAGAATGGTGGACAATTTCTCCCTCAACTCTTGCAGGGGAAACGTTGTCCCCACCAGAAAGGACAATAATGTCTTTCTTTCTGTCGGTAATCTTCAGGCGCCCTTTAGCATCGAGCTCCCCGATGTCTCCTGTGTAGAGCCAACCATCTTTGATGGTCTCGTTAGTGTATTTCTGGTCATTCCAATAGCCGCTCATCAGCAACTCGCCCTTGGCCAGGATTTCTCCGTCCTCAGCGATCTTGATCTCGACCCCCCTGAGTTCGGGGCCGACCGTGCTCATGTCGATAATGCCAGGTCGGTTAACCGCGATAACAGGGGCGGCTTCGGTTTGGCCATACCCCTGTAAAATTGGAAGACCTAAAGAGTGAAAGAAAAGCCCGATATCCTCGTTTAGCGCAGCGCCGCCCGAGACCATGGCTTTTAACCGGCCACCAAACCGGAGTCTGAGTTTATCGCGAACAAGTTTCTCGAGAACCCGGTCCTGAACCCTTTCCATCAGGTTCAAGCTGTCGGGGGCTGTATATTTTTTCCGGCCTAAAGCTTCGGCCTTATAAAACAAGGATCTTTTGAGCGGTTTTTCTTTTTCGAGGCCCTTGGTGATCCGGTTATACATTGATTCGTATAGACGAGGGACGGCTGTCATAATTGTTGGTTTTGCTTCGGCCATATTCCGTAACAAGTGCTCGGCACCCTCGCCATAATAGATTTGTGCACCAAGCAGGAGAGGGAAAAATTGTCCGGCTGTATGCTCATAAGCATGGGAAAGGGGAAGGAAGGAGAGGAAAGTCTCTTCTCCCAGGCCTAAGTGATAAAGTACGTCCCAGGCGCCTTCGCAGTTACAGAGTATGGCACCGTGGCTCAGCATAACTCCCTTGGGCAGCCCGCCTGTTCCTGAAGTGTATATTAAACAAGCGATATCGCTCCGGGTAAGTTCCTGTGCGGCTGCTTCAATATCCCCTTCAAGTTTGTCTCCTTCGGCGAGCAAGTGCTCCCAGTTATGGATTGCCAGATCACCATTTTGCTCAACCTCATCAATCGTTATTACCCATTTACATTCTGAGGCTTTCTCGGCGGCGGGAAGGCCTCTTTTACAAAGTGCCTCGGTAGAAATAATAATCCCTTTGGCACCGGAATGATCCAGGACGTGTTGGTGGTTATCAATCGTATTGGTGGTATAGGCTGGCACAGTAATGCCGCCTGCTGCCATAATCGCGAGATCAGCAATAAACCATTCAGGTCTGTTTTCAGCGACCAGGACCACTCTGTCTCCTTTTTCCAAGCCAAGAGATTTCAGGCTTCTGGCCATGGCTGTAATTCGGCGAGAGGTTTCTGACCAACTGATCGGCCAGTAAGCTTTGTTGTCTTTGAACCAGAGGAAGGGCTGTTCATCCCGTTCTCGGGCGTGTTCATAGAACAGGCTGACAAGGTTTTTATAGTGCGGTGGTGAGATACTCTGTTCCATAATCCTCGTTTGGCCTTTACCTGTTCTTGTGTTTTCTTATCATTAATAACGTATTATTTGGCGATTCTCGCCTTGTTTTCAAATTCTTAATTCTAAGTTTATAGAGATATAGTTCGCATTTGTAGACCGCGTTTAGCGGAATGAGAGGATTTTTCCATGATGGAAGCTGGGACCGAAGCTGCTCACCCCAAAGATGTTATCGACGAAAAGCTTGGTACTTTACCTGCCTGGGATCTAACAGATCTCTACCCTTCGCCTGATTCGCCAGAGCTTGAAGACGACTTGGTAAAGGTTGAAAAAGCAGCCATTTCCTTTAAGGATAAATATGCTGGTAAGCTTGCAGATTTAAGTGGGGAAGATCTTAACAGTGCCATTGTTGCCTTTGAACAAGCCCAGGAAATCATGGGCAAGGTGATGAGTTACGCTTATCTGGTCTATGCCGGCAATATGAGTGATCCCGAGGTTGGTAAATTCTTCCAATCCATGCAAGAGCGCAGCACGAGTATTTCCACTCATGTTCTATTCTTCACATTGGAGCTGAACAAACTGGATGAAGCCGATCTCCAAGAAAAGATTGAAAAAAGCTCTCTGTCTAAATATGCACCGTGGTTGAGAGAACTTCGTGCCCAGAAAGATCATCAACTTTCTGATGAACTCGAGGGCTTGTTGCATGAAAAGAGTGTATCGGGGCGATCCGCTTGGGTCCGCCTGTTTGATGAAACAATGGCGAGTTTGCGGTTCCCATTTAAAGATGAAGAGCTTAGCTCAGCACAAATCCTGAATAAATTAAGCAATCGGGATCCGGAAGTTCGAAAAGAAGCCGCGCAATCCCTGGGGAAAGTGTTGGGTGAAAACCAACGGCTCTTTGCGCACATCACTAATACGCTGGCCAAAGACAAAGAAACTGAAGACCAATGGCGTGGTTTTGAGCGTCCGGTTTCTTCGCGCAACCTTGCCAATGTTGTCGAAGATGAAGTTGTTGATGCGTTGGTTAGCTCGGTCTCAGGTTCTTACGAAGATCTGGCGCACCGTTATTATAAATTAAAAGCTAAGTGGTTTGGTGTCGAGCAACTCCCTTATTGGGATCGTAATGCGCCGCTGCCAGATGACGATGACGATGTTATTAACTGGGATACGGCTCGGGAAACTGTCCTCTCAGCTTATGCCGGATTTTCACCGGCTCTCGCGGAAGTCGGTCAGAGGTTTTTTGATAATCCTTGGATCGATGCGCCGGTAAGACCGGGGAAAGCTCCCGGAGCTTTTGCTCACCCTACCGTGCCTTGTGCTCATCCCTATCTTTTGGTGAATTATCAAGGACGCACCCGGGATGTTATGACCTTGGCGCACGAACTCGGTCATGGTGTTCATCAGGTGTTGGCCGGCGTTCAGGGGCCTTTAATGGCTGATACGCCTTTGACCTTGGCAGAAACGGCATCCGTATTTGGGGAAATGCTCACCTTCCAATCGGTCTTGAAAAAGAAAGACGATAAAAAAGCAAAGCGTATCATGCTCGCTTCTAAGGCTGAGGATATGCTCAATACTGTGGTTCGACAGGTTGCTATGCACCAGTTTGAAACCCGGGTCCATGACGAGCGCCGCAATGGAGAACTTCTCCCTGAGCAATTGGGTGAAATCTGGATGGACACCCAGCGTGCCAGCCTTGGACCTTCGATCCGGTTTGAAGATGAATACGCTTCCTACTGGTCTTATGTTCCACACTTCATTCACGCCCCGTTTTATGTCTATGCCTACGCATTTGGGGATTGTTTGGTTAACTCTCTCTATGCCGTTTATCAGCAGAGTGAAGAAGGCTTTGCCGAGAAGTATCTTGAAATGCTCTCCGCGGGAGGATCAAAACGCCATAAGGAATTACTGGCTCCCTTTGGGTTGGATGCAAGTGATCCCGATTTCTGGAGCCAGGGTTTAAAAGTGGTGTCTGGATTTATTGATCAGCTTGAAGCAATGGAAGACTAACTCTGTAATCAGAGCTGTATGTTAAAAAGCACTTCTCGAATTGGGAGGTGCTTTTTCTTGTTCTCAACCCTGGATGTTGAATGTACCACTGACAAGAAATTGTCTGAGTTTTTCAAGGTGAGGAGCGGTATCCAGTTCTTTTTCTCCCAGCCACTTTTCGTTGTAATAAGTATCAAGGTAGCGATCACCTGAATCGCATATCAAAGTGACGATGCTTCCCTTTAGCCCACGCTCTTTCATTTCGGACATGAGTTGGAAGGCACCGCAAAGGTTGGTGCCGGTAGATGCACCACATTTTCGACCGAGGAGTTCTTCCAATAGATGAACGGCTGCAATCGAAGCTGCATCTGGTATCTGGATCATGCGATCGACAACGGATGGGATAAATGAGGGTTCAACCCGGGGGCGCCCAATTCCCTCTATTCGTGACCCCTTGGCGCTGGTCAGGTTTTTATCTCCCGTGTTGTAATAGTCAAAGAAAACAGAATTTTCAGGATCAACGATACAGAGTTTGGTCGTAGAACAGCATGATTTTTCGTAGCGAATAAATCGGCCAATGGTCGCCGATGTCCCCCCGGTACCGGCGCTGGCAACCACCCATTCTGGATCGGGGTGAGGTTCGAGGGCCATTTGGTCGAAAATGGATTGGGCAATGTTGTTGTTACCACGCCAGTCTGTCGCGCGTTCGGCAAAGGTGAATTGGTCCATGTAGTGGCCGTTCAATTCACGGGCCAGACGTTCTGATTCGTAATAGATATCTTTGGGCTCAACCAAGTGGCATTGCCCGCCATAAAACTCTATCTGAGCCAGTTTTTGCCGTGCGGTCGTCTTGGGGACAACGGCGATAAATTTGAGACCGAGTAATCTTGCAAAGTAAGCTTCGGATATTGCGGTACTACCCGATGATGATTCAATGATGGTTGTGTCTTGAGAAATCCAACCGTTACAAAGGCCATATAAGAACAGGGATCTGGCGAGACGATGTTTTAAACTACCAGTTGGATGGGTGGTTTCATCTTTAAAGTAGAGATCAACCCCATGGCAACTTGGGAGCTCCAGTTTGATCAGATGCGTATCAGAGGAACGGTTGAAATCAGCGTCTATCTTTTTGATCGCTTGATGTGTCCACTCACGTTTGTAGGTTGCTGTCATTGTTTCGTTCTCATTTTTCACGCCTTGGATGTTAACATCATAGCACTTGTCAGAAGATTTACCTGAAAGTTGATAGCTTTGGGATTATGTCAAAGTAGTGTGAAGAAAGTTTCTCAAATAGCTTAGCAAAATTTAAAATTCTTGAGATATTTTTACAATTTATCCTTAGTGTGTGGTGTAATATGTTCGTAATCTCTCTGGAAGTGATTGGCGACTTGCTCATATACTGGGTGATAATGACGACAAAGTTAATCGTCTGGACTTAAGAAAGTTCGTTAAATCCGAGAGGGCTGGTTTGTGCCGAATGATAAAAAAATGGATGACTTTGCTGATGAGGAATCTCGCCTAGGCGGGCGCCTTAAGCGATATGCACAGGTTGGTACTTCTGTTGGAGGGTTGGCGGCGCAGGTCGTTAGTAACCTAGTGTTTGGAACAGGGTTGGACCGAGGCAAACATTCCTCAGATCTCAAAAATGCTTTGGGCGGGCTTAAGGGCCCCTTGATGAAAGCTGCCCAAATCCTGGCGACAATCCCTGATGCTCTGCCAAAAGAATACGCTGAGGAGTTACGGCAACTTCAATCCAATGCCCCGTCTATGGGGTGGTTGTTTGTGAAACGCAGAATGAAAAGTGAACTTGGCGCTGGCTGGCTGAAGAAATTTGATACCTTTGTACATGAAGCGACTGCCGCAGCTTCTCTTGGCCAGGTTCACAATGCCCGGGGACATGATGGAACAGAGCTTGCCTGTAAACTGCAATACCCAGATATGATTTCCGCAGTTGAGGCTGATCTCAAGCAACTTAGCATTCTTTTTGGAATCTATCGTCGTTACGACAAGGCAATTGACCCCAGTAACATTCATAAAGAGCTGTCGGACCGGCTGCGGGAGGAGCTGGACTATTTTCGCGAAGCTCAGAATATGAAGTTGTATCAATACATGCTTCGCGATGAGGCTCAGGTTTTTGTTCCAGAGTGTGTTGATAATTTGTCGACCCGGCGTCTTCTTACCATGACGTGGCTCGATGGCAGCCCGTTACTGGATTATATCAAAGATCACGAAGACAATATTGAGGCACGCAATCAAGTCGCGATGAATATGTTCCGTGCCTGGTATGTCCCTTTTTATAAGTACGGGGTCATCCATGGCGATCCTCATTTGGGTAACTACTCTATACGTCAGAATGGCGATGTGAATTTACTGGATTTTGGCTGTATCAGGGTTTTTGAGCCTTCGTTCGTAAAGGGCGTTATCGATCTGTATTTTGGTCTTGAGCAAAATGATGAAGCCCTCGCAGTACGGGCCTATGAAAGCTGGGGCTTTAAGATCAAGAACAGGGAAATGCTCGATACCCTTAATATCTGGGCCCACTTTCTATATGGCCCTCTATTGCAGGATCGAAAACGAACGATCGTTGATGATCATAAAGGCGGCCCTTACGGAGCTAAAATTGCCAATAAGGTTCATGGCGAACTACGACGGCTTGGCGGAGTGAAACCTCCCCGGGAATTCGTGCTTATGGACCGGGCTGCCGTGGGACTTGGTTCCGTATTCATGCACTTAAAAGCCGAGATCAACTGGCATCAGCTTTTCCATGATCTTATCGGAGATTTCAATCATGTGGAATTGTCAAAACAACAGTCCTCAGCGCTTGAAAAGTGTGACTTGAATTAATCTGAAAACGGTCAATTCTGACCTGTGTATACATGAGAATCGGTCTGATTTTGTCTTCAAAATATGCGAATAAAGTTTCTGATCGGAGATATTTTCCTTAGTGGAACATATCTTAATCCACAAAAAATGACTGAATTCGTCTGTTATTGTGCACTGCACACTTGCGGCATATAGTAGAAAAAAGCTTTAATAAAAACGATAAGTAGTCGGCCTAAAAGGGTCGGCTGGGGAATTCTTGTGGGGAGATAATATGAAAATTGCTATTCCCAAGGAGTGTCGTCCGAATGAAACACGGGTGGCAGCTTCACCTGAGACGGTCAAAAAACTGATCGCTCTGGGATGTGATGTCGTAGTCGAAAAAGGCGCGGGTTCTTCCGCGAGTTTTACCGATGATGCCTTTAAGGCAGCTGGTGCTACAATTGGAAAAGATGCTGCGACGACGTACAAAGACGCGGCGGTCATCTTAAAAGTTCAAAAGCCGATTGCTGGTGGTAAAGATAATGAGGTCAAGGGGCTTGCAAAAGGTACCGTGGTGATCTCAATCACAGACCCTTATCGATCAACCAAAGAGCTGGATGCCTTTGCCAAATCGGAACTGACAACCTTTGCCATGGATTTCGTGCCACGTATTACACGTGCGCAGTCTATGGATGTTCTCTCTAGCCAATCAAATCTTGCAGGTTATAAATCTGTTCTTGATGGCGCGGCTGTTTTTAATCGGGCTTTCCCGATGATGATGACGGCTGCTGGAACGATTGCCCCAGCCAAAGTTTTTGTCATGGGGGCTGGTGTTGCTGGTCTTCAAGCTATTGCGACGGCACGTCGCCTAGGCGCTGTGGTTTCTGCGACTGACGTTCGACCTGCTTCTAAAGAACAGGTTGAAAGTTTGGGCGCAACGTTTGTTGCTGTTGAAGACGACGAGTTCAAACAGGCTGAGACTGCTGGCGGTTACGCCAAAGAGATGTCTGATGCCTATAAGGCCAAACAAGCTGCCTTGATTGCCGAGACGATCGCCAAGGTTGATATGGTGATTACCACAGCCTTGATCCCTGGTCGGCCTGCGCCGGTATTGGTGACTGCTGATATGGTGAAATCCATGAAGCCGGGATCTGTTATTGTTGACCTTGCTGTTGAAAATGGCGGCAATTGTGAACTTTCACAGGCTGGTAAGGTTGTGAGCAAGCACGATGTATCCGTTGTTGGGTACAACAACGTTCCTGGCCGACTTGCAACCGACGCTTCATCTCTCTATGCGCGCAATGTCTATAATTTCTTTGAGCTTCTTTATGATAAAGAGGCCAAAGGGCTGAAGATCGATTGGAATGATGAGATCGTCAAGGGCACCTGTGTGACCCATGAAGGCAGTATTGTTCACCCAGCTCTGGCGCATGCTGAAAAAGAAAAACCGGCCGCTGTGAAAAAAACAGCAACTGCAATTGATGCACCTGAGAAGGCTGCAAAGAAAGCAAAAGCAGCTCCTAAAGCGAAGATATCATCTGCTAAGGCTGCCAAGCCGGCTCCAACAAAGCCTGAAGCTAAGAAAGATGGAGGGTCTGCCTGATGTCGAGTGAAGAGTTTATCAACAAGGCTACCGAGGCTGCCAATGCAGCCCGTGCTTTATCAGACGAAGTCGCATCCCTTGCTTCAGAAGCAAGTCGCTTAGCTGTTGATGCCTCAGGGCAAGCGAGCGGTTCCCCTTTTATCATGGGGCTAACTGTTCTGATCCTCGCTGTTTTCGTTGGGTATTATGTTGTCTGGAATGTTACTCCAGCACTCCATTCGCCCCTGATGGCCGTTACCAATGCGATTTCATCCGTGATTATTGTGGGCGCGTTAATCGCTGCGGGCCCTGCAGATGTTGGTTTCAGTGAGATCATGGGCTTCATTGCTATCGTACTTGCCGCGGTTAATATCTTCGGTGGTTTTATTGTCGCGCAGCGCATGCTGCAGATGTTTAAGAAAAAACAATAGGGGGGCTTATTATGTCATCAGATCTATCTGCACTGTTATATCTCGCTGCCTCTGTCTGTTTTATTATGGCATTGCGCGGTCTTTCTCACCCAACAACCAGCCGCCAGGGAAATATCTTTGGTATGGTCGGGATGACCCTTGCAATTGGGACAACCTTGGCTGCACCAGGTGTCGTCAGTTTTGGCACTATTTTGTTGGGTCTTATCATCGGTGGAGCAATAGGTACCGTTATTGCCCTTCGTATTCAGATGACGGCCTTGCCACAGCTGGTTGCGGCGTTCCACAGTCTCGTGGGCTTGGCTGCCGTCTGTGTGGCTTTGGCGACATTCTATAAGCCGGAAGCTTATGGTATCGGTATCGTTGGTGATATCCAAGTATCAAGCCTTGTTGAACTTGCTATCGGTACTGCTGTTGGCGCGATCACCTTTACAGGGTCAGTCGTAGCCTTTGCAAAACTTCAGGGATTGGTTTCTGGCCGTCCGTTGGTGTTTAAGTTCCAGCACACCCTCAACGCCGCTCTTGGAGCATCCGTTGTTGTCCTGTTAGTCCTGCTTTGCACCACACAAGATCCTATCTATCTCTGGGTTCTGATTGTTGTCACTCTGTTGCTCGGCTTCTTGCTTATCCTGCCAATCGGTGGCGCTGACATGCCGGTTGTTGTGTCCATGCTGAACTCCTATTCCGGTTGGGCAGCCTGTGGCATTGGTTTTACGCTTCAGAACAACCTTTTGATCATCACGGGTGCCTTGGTTGGATCTTCCGGTGCGATCCTGAGTTACATTATGTGTAAGGCGATGAACCGCTCATTCATCAGTGTTATCTTGGGTGGTTTTGGTGCTGAAGGCGAAGCAGGTCCAGCTGGTGGCGACGGCGATGATGATCGTATGGTGAAATCGGGCTCTGGTGATGATGCAGCTTTCTTGATGAAGAATGCGGGTTCTGTGATCATTGTGCCAGGGTACGGTATGGCAGTTGCACAGGCTCAACACACCCTGCGTGAAATGGTCGATCTTCTGAAGTCCGATGGCGTGAATGTGCGTTATGCGATCCACCCGGTTGCGGGACGGATGCCAGGTCATATGAACGTGCTTTTGGCTGAGGCTTCTGTGCCTTATGACGAAGTACTGGAGATGGATGAAATCAACCGCGACTTCAAGTCAACGGATGTGGTTTTTGTAATTGGTGCCAATGACATCACCAATCCTGCCGCGAAGACAGATCCGAAATCACCGATTTATGGCATGCCAATTCTAGAGGTCGATGGGGCTCAGACTGTCTTGTTCCTCAAACGTGGTATGTCTGCGGGTTATGCCGGGGTTCAAAATGAGCTCTTCTTCAGAGATAACACCATGATGCTCTTTGGTGATGCCAAGCAAATGTGTGAGAAAATCGTCAAGGCTCTTGAGCAGCTCTGATAGCCACTCTGCACAAGTAAATATAGAAGAGGGCTCCTATTTAGGGGCCCTTTTTCGTTGTCTAAAATCAGGGCTTGAAAAGTTGGCGAAAAAAGATCATTTATCGCCTCCCCATTCCAAAATATTATCTTGTAGGATAGTGCCATGAGTGATTTCTCTATTGGTATCGATTTCGGTACGACCAACACTGTGATTGCTCTGGCGGAACGCGGGCAGCCCGTTCGCTCTGTGAAGTTTAAGCACAGCGATATCCTTCACGATGTCTATCGCAGTCTTCTTTGTTATGAAAAAACCATGCAAAGCCAGCACTCTCTTGTCGATGTTACAGGGGGACCCTGGGCGCTTGATCAATACCTGACTGCGCGGGGGGAGGTTCGTTTTCTCCAGTCGTTCAAAAGTCACATTGCGAGTAGCTTGTTCAAGGAGACACAAATATTTTCGAAGCGCCATACTCTGCAAGACATCATGTCAGATTTCTTTCAGCAGTTTATGAAAGATTCAGGTGAACAGTTACCTCTTGGCGAGACGACAGTAATTGCCGGTCGCCCAATCGTGTATGCAGGCTATTCTCCAGATGAAGATCTCGCCAGAGATAGATATAACGCGGCTTATGGCAGTATCGGTTTCTCAGATGTGAACTATGTTTATGAGCCGGTTGGTGCGGCTTATTATTATGCGAATAAAATCGAGCGTGAAGCGACTATTCTCGTTGCGGATTTTGGCGGCGGAACCAGCGATTTTTCCATCATTCATTTTGAGAGATCTGGGGTTGAACTGAAATCTACCCCCCTTGGATATGCCGGAGTTGGTATTGCGGGTGATAGCTTTGACAGTCGTTTGATTGATCATATCGTTTCCCCATTTCTTGGTAAGGGCAGTGGTTATTATTCACTGGATCGACAGATCTTGGATATGCCGAGCAATTATTATAATCGCTTTTCGAAATGGCATGAGCTCGGGATTTTGAAAAGCCCGACGACCTTAAGAGAGCTACGTGAACTCAAAGCTGTTGCAGTAAATCCTGAAATGATTGAAACGTTTATCGATGTTGTCGATAACGATTGGTCTATGGATATTTATGATGCCATTTCTAAAACGAAGATGGATTTGACCAATAAAGAAGAGACAAACTTTTCTGTCCATTTCAGTGATAAATCTATTGAAACCAAGGTTACGCGTTCGGACTTCGAAAGCTGGATCGCAAAAGACTTGTCTGTCATGGAGAAGAAAGTCGAAGACTTACTGGCTGATAGCGGGATGGCAGTCTCTGATATCGATAAGGTGTTTTTGACCGGAGGGACATCTTATGTGCCTGCTGTGCAGGGTCTGTTTGCTAAGCACTTTGGCAAAGAAAAACTTGCAAGTGGCAAGCAGCTGGAATCAGTAGCTTATGGTCTCGCTTTGGTCGGTTTGGATCCGAATGCCGCTAATTGGACGGTTTAGGGCTAGATACGAAACGTTCAATCGAAATGGCCGTATACAATATGGCAGACGCAAAATGGGCCGCCATCTGGTTTAGATAGCAGCCCATTCCTCTTCCATAGGAAGATATCTCGCCTTAAGCGACGTTCAACGAACGTCGACCAGACTTAATAGCCTTCACGTTCCATACGCTTGCGAAGAAGTTTGCGATAGCGACGAACTGCTTCAGCCGCTTCACGCTTCCTGCGCTCACATGGTTTTTCGAAGTGGCGACGCAACTTCATTTCACGGAAGACACCTTCGCGTTGCAGCTTTTTCTTAAGCGCGCGAAGAGCCTGATCAACATTGTTATCACGAACGTGTACTTGCACGGGCGATCAGCTCCTTTCTAACGTCAGATCCAAATGATCTGACTGAGTTTTCTCGGTTGCCCGAGTTGAACACATAAAGAACCTCCGCTGAGCCATAAGCACAGCAGGTCCGAGGCTGTAGTTATCACAGCCTGTGGTTAATGTGAAGGAAAGAATCTGCGACTCCTGAGATTCTTTTGTTCAGGGTTTTCCTAGTTTTTTGTGAAATAGAATGATGTCTGGGCTCGTCTTTAAGGTAAAGGTAAATTGTTTTGACCGATGAAGCCTTGAGTTACATAGTATAATCATGACGTTACTTAAAATTTCAAAAATGGGACATCCGGTTCTTTGGCGCAAAGCTGATCCTGTGGATAACCCTTCTGACCCAGATATTCGTGCCTTGGTCGAAAATATGATTGAGACGATGAATGATGCGGGTGGCACCGGGATTGCCGCGCCTCAGATTTACGAGTCCCTTAGGGTTTTCATCTTCTTTGTTTCCCCAGTACGGGCTCAGTCAGAGGCTGAACGCCTTGGTTTTGAATTAGAGGGGGATGGGGCGGTGCCCTTGACCATTTTGATCAACCCGGAGCTCGACTTTATCGGCGATGAAATAGATGAAAGCTGGGAGGGATGTCTTTCCATTCCAAACCTCATGGGAAAAGTGCCTCGCCATCGGTCAATTCGCTATCGAGGATACGGACTTGATGGTAAACTTATAGAGCGTGAAGCCACTGGTTTCCACGCACGTGTAGTGCAACATGAATACGATCATTTAGATGGCGTACTTTATCCTGAGAGAATGACAAATATGCGTCAGTTAATTTTCTCGTCTGAAGTTGCGCATCAAAGGCCTGATTAAGATCCAGATTAAGACCCAGACTAAGGCCCA
This sequence comes from Kiloniella sp., assembly GCF_965205715.1. Classification (GTDB taxonomy): domain Bacteria; phylum Pseudomonadota; class Alphaproteobacteria; order Kiloniellales; family Kiloniellaceae; genus Kiloniella. The sequence goes on from NZ_CBDBHW010000013.1 coordinate 911,783, forward strand.
GATTATGATAGGGCCAAACATCATCGTGATTAAATCAGGCGTCGTTTGTTATAGGGAAAGAAGCCAAGAAAATGAGTGATAAGCAAAAAGATAAGCTATTGGACGCGCTCCTCCCCGTTGTGCCTTTTGAAGGCTGGTCTGAGTCTACGCTCACTGAGGTTTGCGCAAGCTGTGGCATGACCCCTCAAGAAGTGGCAATACTCTTTCCCCGTGGAATGACAGATATCGTGCGCTATTTTAATCAGCGTTTGGATAACCAAATGATGTTCAAGCTAGAAGAGCTTGGAATGGACGAATTAAAAGTTCGTGAGCGCATCACTTTGGCTGTAAGAACAAAATTAGAGCTTATGGAGCCGCACCGTGAAGCCGTTAGAAAGGGGCTTAGCTTCTTTGCAATGCCTCTGAAAGCATCGGAGGGCATGCATAACCTATATGATACTGTTGATGCCATGTGGCTTGCTGCGGGAGACACATCCACAGACTATAACTTCTACAGTAAACGTTTGCTTCTCTCCGGGGTATACAGTTCAACGATGTTGTTCTGGCTGGAGGATAGTTCTGATGAGTATGAAAAAACCTGGGCCTTTCTCGATCGTCGGATTGCCGAAGTTTTAAAAATTGGTGGTGCTTTGGGGAAATCCATTGGGCGTGCATCGGGCATTGCCGACAGACTCCGTTCTTTATCTCCCTTCTCAAAAGAGTGGCGTAATCACTGTTAAGTTTCGGCTGTGAAGTTTTGATCCTGGAAAATTTTTTGTAGCCATTTATTGGCCTGACGGGTTCGCCCTTTCGTATCGATGACAAACTCTTGTCCTTTGGGGGCTGATTTCAACCTCCAGCCTGTTCCCGATTTTGTCCATTTATTGGTGTTCAGGTGGTAAGACAGAGCTGGGAATGGATGGGCAAACCACTTGGGGAGTTGCCAAACTGAGCGTGTCGTGTCCTGAGCTGTTAAAACCCGATCTGATCGCAAGCTATTAAAAATGCCCCCACCGGGGATCTCAGTTTCATGGCTTTGAAGTTTAAATTTTTCTCGAGCTAAATAAAGCGTGTTATTGGACCCGAAAGCAGCCTTGAGATGTGGGTGGTCGTTAAAAGCGGGATTGGCGGTGCCAGACTTCTCTATTTCCTGTCCGATTGAAATGACCTGGTCGACCTGAAGCCATCCAAAAATAATATGCAAGTCGGGCTGTTTGGGGAGAGGTCTAAAGTTTTCATCGACACGTCGAAACCACCCGAAAAACAAAAACAGATCACCGGGCCCAACACCTTGATTGCTGAGATGTTGTTGAGCGGCACCGTATTGGCCAAAACACGGTCGCCAATCTTTATGCCTTAGCAAGCTGGAAGGGTGAAGGTCTGGGTCGAGATGGACATTGTCATCAGGTTTCGCAAATTTGGGCTTTAGCTGTGTCAGGAGGCTTCCCAAATTCCCAAGAGGGGAATTTAGCTCTCGAAAACTGTAGGGCCCTTCAGGATGAGGAATGGGAAGTGAATAGATTTTACCATCAGGGAGTATTGGGCTCGGGCCGCCACCATATTGGGAGTCAAAGCCCTTCCGACTGAGAATTATGCGCATTGTGGTGGTACTGGCCTAGCGAGTTATCATTGACAGTTAGTTGAGAGTTAACTCTGCAGTAGTAAGTTGCTCATCACAATAATTGTCTTCGTTCCGATCTCCCAGCGGGGCGATACGGGTTCCATATTTGGCTAAAGTTTTCGTCCAGGTAGGATGGTTTTTCAGGCTATTTAGTTCAGGTAGCAGGTGCTTTTGGGATGTTCCTGTAATCATGATTTTACGTGCAAAACTATGGTGTTGGGAGATTTTTAATTTACCAGCCAGTTTATGGGTGCGAATCAAATTACATGCGCCTGCTTCAGGAATAATACCGACATCAACTCTTTCGGATAAAACCATCTGTAATAGCTGCCATTCACTGCTTGTATCTGTCCGTTTGACTTTATTGCTTTTAACAAGGGGATCGACGCCGACATATTTGTAGCCTCTTATGCCGCCAAGTTTTGCTCCAACCAGATCCTCAGGAGATTTGAATCTCTTGCTTCTTTCTGCTTTCCAGACATAAACACTGCTATCGATCATGATCGGGGATGACCAGCTTGTTTGCGAAGAGGTACTTCCTTTGAACCAAACCGGAATTACCCATGGGACGATAATGCTTTCCCTGGACATCAACTCGTTGAGCCTTTTCCTCGGGAGTATTTTTACTGAATAGTGATGACCCTCTCGACTACTTTTTGAAAGATGTGCTGCCAGGTCGTAGGTTAAGCCTGTACCTTCACCGGTAACGAATGGAGGGACGTTATGATAGCTATAGAGAACGTAGCTTTCAGCGTAAGTTGGGGCTGAAAAGAAAAATCCTAGAGAGTTGATCATTCCAAGAAGAAAAAAATTAAATGCTTTGTGGGCGCGAAATAGAGTCAAGGTTACTCTCCTCGATACAAACTCCCTCGGCAGGATTTTTATATCAATTTTGTATTGAGGAGCGGTTAATTTTCTATTTTCTGGGAATGACCTTTGTAACGTGTCCCATCTTACGCCCGGCTTTTGCTTCATCTTTTCCGTACAGGTGAAGCTTTGCTGAAGGGTCAGAAAGGATCTCTGCCCAATTATCCACGTCTTTACCAAGCAGGTTTGTCATTACGGCATCAGAATGGCGATATACGGAACCAAGAACTTGTCCAGCCGTTGCGCGGATAAACTGCTCAAACTGTGATGTAACGCAAGCATCCATTGACCAGTGGCCCGAGTTATGGGGGCGGGGAGCCATTTCGTTGACGAGAATTTCATCATCCGTCGTCACGAACATTTCTATGGCCATCATTCCAACCAACTGCATTTCCTCAGCCATATGGCGCGCGAGAACTTCGGCACGATCACTGATTTTTTGCGATACACGTGCAGGAACAATGGTTTGGTCCAGAATATGGTTTTTGTGACGATTTTCTACGGGGATATAGGCTTGGCAATCTCCCTGAATGCTACGTGCAACGATGACAGAGATCTCCATGCGGAAATCAACCAGAGCTTCGATGATGGTTTCGGCTTGCTCTCTATCTCCGACAACTGTTTTCCAGGCCTCGGCCAGATCGGTATCAGGCGCAATAAAAGTTTGCCCTTTGCCGTCATATCCCATCTCGGTTGTTTTCAAAACGCAGGGCCGTCCTATGTCACGCACAACCCGGTCGAGAGCCTTTAGGTTTGTGACCTCGGCATAGCGTGTGGTGGGGACATTAATCGATTGGCAGAAATCCTTTTCCCTTAATCGATTTTGGCAAATGTGGAGTACGTTTGGGCCCGGATTGACTGGCACGCGGTCAATCAGAAATGCAGCTGTTTTCGCCGGAACATTTTCAAACTCATAAGTGACGACATCAACGTGTTTTGCAAATTCAGCAAGAGTTTTTTCGTCGTCGTATCTAGCGACTGTTGTATACCTTGAGACTTCACTCGCCGGGCTGTTTTCGTCTGGGCAGTAGATATGGCAATGATAGCCAAGTTCTGCAGCCGCGGAAGCGGCCATGCGGCCAAGTTGTCCGCCGCCAAGGATACCGATGACAGAACCTGGTGCGAGGGGTGCAGAAAGAGTTTTGCTCATGATTTATGTGTCTCCGTGGGAGGCAGTATTAAACAGTATCTACGGGCTCAAGTGCGACAGCTGCGGACTGGCGTTCTCGCCATGCGTCCAATGCGTCTGCAATGTTTTTGTCGTTTAGGGCGAGGACAGAACCTGCAAGCAATCCTGCGTTGATCGCTCCTGGTTTACCAATAGCCAACGTGCCGACTGGTACACCACCTGGCATTTGTACGATTGAAAGCAAGCTGTCCTGACCTTTTAGGCTTTTGCTTTCTATCGGCACACCAAAAACAGGCAGTGGAGTCATGGCTGCGGCCATTCCGGGAAGGTGAGCTGCGCCACCTGCTCCCGCAATAATAATGCTCAAGCCCCGGTCTCGGGCCGTAGAGGCGTATTCGACTAATCTTTGCGGAGTTCTGTGCGCGGAAACAATTCGTTTCTCATAGGAGATGCCGAGGGCTTCGAGGGTTTCGGCCGCATGTTTCATGGTAGGCCAATCTGACTGACTGCCCATGATAATACCAACTTGCGGAGACTTCTCGGACATGGCTTTATCCTGCCTTATAGTATATCGGAGCGCATTATTAAGACGTGTGGTTCGATAACGCAAGTAAAGAGAACTAACGAATTTTACATTCAAATTACCTATTCTTGGTAACAATATGTAAAATGATTTTGTATAATGTGCTCAACAAGTTCATTTGCCGCGGTGTTTGGCATATGATGAGATTCCAGCAGGAAGCCGGAATTACAATATAAAGCAAAGGGATTGCTTGTTTAATGAAGGTCCAAAGACCACGTGGCGGAACTGGATCCGTTAGCAGTGTTGGCCGGGTATCTGCTGCTCCGGCAGTGAAACCTGCTCAATCTGTAGATAGTGTAAGTGGGATTTCCACTCCTCAAGACATTGCCTCGGTTGGTGGCATACCTGAAGCCGAGTTTACCCCTAAAGTCAGGGCTGCAATAGAACAGCTCATGAAAGAGGTTCAGGTCGTTCGTCAGGAGCTGGACCAAGCCAAAAAACGCGTTGATTACCTTGAAAAACTTGCGGATCAAGATGTGCTGACACCTGTTCTAAACAGGCGTGCATTTGTTCGTGAGCTTGATCGGATGATGGCCTATAGCGAGCGTTACGAAGTCCCGGGTAGTGTCATATATATTGATGTAAACGGCATGAAGGAAATCAATGACGGCCTTGGTCATGATGCTGGGGATGAGGCTATTAAGCATGTTGCCTCATCTTTGCTAAATCATGTGCGTTCGTCGGATATTGTCGGGCGGCTCGGTGGAGACGAATTTGGTGTTATCCTCCTGCAAGCAGCCCCTGAAATCGCAACGGAAAAAGCGCAATTACTTGCTGACGAAGTTTCACGCCACCCTTTTGATTATGAAGGTAAAAGTGTCAACGTTCACGTATCCCACGGTGTTCATAGTTTCCAGGGGAGCGATGCCAATGCAGCGCTCAAGGCTGCTGACCTTGCTATGTACGAGCAAAAGAAAGCAAGGCAAGAGCAGGAGTAGTCGTCATTTTTCAAAGGAGATCTTTTGCGAGAAAAGGCCTCTAAAAGATAATAATCTTATTTCTGGTGACGTGTCTTAGGCAATGATGTCTGGCAGCAATTGGCTTTCCAGCCTATTCATGGCGTCTTTCAAATTCAGTTTCTTTTTCTTTAATCGGACGAGTTGAAGCTGATCGAAAGGGGCGTGTTCTTGCAGGCGTGCAATAACATCATCCATGTCTCGGTGTTCTTGTTTAAGCCTTTCGAGTTCTTCGATAAGCTCTTTTCTGCTACTGCCTGTAGTGTCTGCCAATTTGTGGATGTCTCGTTAACGCACGTTAAATGAAGGGAATAGTTATACTCTGACTTTGAAAATAAGCATAGGTTTAGTATGAGGAGAATTGTATGAATTGTGTTTCTCTTGTGCAGGTATGGCAAAAACAGCCATAAGCGGTGCGTTTTAATGGTGTGGATAGAGTGATGTTGGGAATGTTTTGAAAGCGAATCGACTTCATCATCGTCTCTGGGCCGCGTCTGTAAAGCACAGATATCCAAATTTGAAACCAAATCCAAGCCCGAGTGAGTGGCAGTAATATACGTTGTAATAAATAGTTAAAGATGTTTGATCAAAACCAGTTGCCGACAAATCCCTTTTGGAATTTTTCTCTTGATGTCTATGGACAACAAGGTGTCGCGCCTGCTTGTTTGGTCCTTCAGGATAAATACGATCTTGATGTCAATTTGCTCTTGTTCTGTTGCTGGGCTGGGATATGCGGAAAGCCTTTGGATAAGCGGGAACTTTCTAGTTTGATCTTAGGAATAGAGCAGTGGAGAGATCATGTTATTCAACCGCTTCGTGATGTTCGGATCTGGATGAAATCTGAGACCGTAACAGGATTTCGCCATACAGATGATTTGCGCCAAAATGTTAAGGATGCTGAATTGTGGGCTGAAGCGTTGCAGCAAAATTTTATGCACCTTCAACTGCCATTGCGACCCGCAAGCGAACCGTCATCTGAAATTGCAGCCCAAAATATGACGCTGTATTTAGCGCTGTGTGAGGTTGAGGCTATTGGAACCGTAGACTGTGCCGATCTGGCAGCAATTGTCAGGGGAGGTTTCCCTGATCTTCCTCCGTTAGAAGCCGTATGGCTATTTCAGTAATCACTAATTACCACCCTGCTTATCACTCTGCTTATCACCGTGCTTATCACTGTGCGGAGGAAAGTATGATCGCTTATCGTTAAGGGCGCTTTTTACTGTTTTCATCCCAACGATTCATGCCATCAATTTCAATATCAAGCATGTCCAGGACTCTACCAAGCGTATAATCGACCATTTCTTCCAGGCTATCTGGTTTTGCGTAAAAGGCTGGCACAGGTGGGGCGATAATGGCCCCAATTTCGGAGAGATTTACCAAAGTACGGAGGTGACCAGTGTGTAGGGGAGTTTCTCTGACCATAAGGATCAGTTTACGGCGTTCCTTCAATATTACATCAGCTGCACGGGTCAAAAGACTCGAGGTAACGCCTGTTGATATCTCTGACATGCTCCGAATTGAGCATGGCGCAATGATCATGCCACGCGTTTTGTAGGAACCGCTGGATAGGCAGGCGGCAATGTCGTTGATATTATGGTTCACATCAGCGAGTTTCTTAACATCCGAAACTTTTAAATCACTTTCGTAAGCCATTGTTATTTCAGCAGATTTACTCATGATTAGGTGTGTTTCAATCGGCAGGGTTTTTAGCAGTTGCAAAAGCCTTATGCCATAAGTGATGCCACTCGCACCGCTAATGCCGATGATGATTCGCTCTGTTGTCATGCGTAACTATCTTTCACATTTGTGAAGAATAAATGAAATAATTGTACCGAGCCCCTTGGCAAGTCCTATGGACAGGTCTACCATAATTTATACGCTGTCTTCTCAAAAATGTTATTGGGTTTGAGTTGGTACAAAATTGGCAAAAAATATGCGTTTGGGACGCTCTGAAAACATCCCATACACTAAAGCCGAGCTTTCGGCTAGTTGTCAGTGCTTTGCCAAATCAAGATTTGATGGTTTTTTCAAACAACACGGTCGCTTTTAACTGCGGAGGATATTCTTCGTAGTGTTTTTTGCTGGAAAAAAATCGAGAGCAAAAGTTTACCGTGGCATTTTTTTGAAGCTGCAGGTGCAACTACGGAACTAGAGGGAGACGAATATGGCCACTGCCCAACGCATTGAGTCCTTACGTACAAAACACAGTACTTTAGAGAGCGCTATCTGTCAGGAGAATCTGCGCCCGCATCCCGATGAATCCCTAATAATGTCGCTTAAGAAGCAAAAACTTCACGTTAAAGATGAAATGACACAACTGAGCGATCCCCATTAACGAGGCAAAAGCTTTGGATTGAAACATCCTTTGCTTCTAAGAATATAAAATAGCAAACCCGCTCTGTGTATTTAACAGGGCGGGTTTTCTTATGTTTTCGTATATCTTGTAAATATCTTGTAAAATTATTTTCAATTGGAGGCTCTGCCTACTGAGGCAGTTTGATCATGTGCTAAATTTACAGCACTCTAAGTCATCTGGTCTGGGAGGCCGGATAATATAAAACCATAAAAAAAGTTGGGACACGCCAATGGGTCTTTTTGATGAAGTGCAATCGCGCTCTTTGTCCGAGCCAGAAAAATTCTGGGCTGAGGCAGCGGAAAATATTGACTGGTCTAAGCCATTTGAAAAGGTGCTGGATGATAGTTCCGCCCCGTTTTATCACTGGTTTCAAGGGGGGGAACTCAATACTTGTTATAACGCCCTCGATCGCCACGTCACGGCGGGGCGCGGAGATCAAATTGCATTAATTTACGATAGTCCCGTCACAGACACCAAAGAGCAAATTACCTATGCAAATCTTCTGAGCCGTGTTTCTAAGTTTGCGGGCGCTTTGGACAATCTTGATGTTCAAAAAGGCGACCGGGTTATTATTTACATGCCAATGATTCTGGAAGCCGCCATAGCCATGTTGGCATGTGCTCGAATCGGAGCTGTTCATTCCGTGGTATTTGGCGGATTTGCCGCGAATGAGCTGGCGACACGCATAGATGATTGTCAGCCCAAGGTCATTGTTACGGCATCTTGTGGTATCGAAGTCAGCAAGGTGATCCCCTATAAACCGCTACTTGATCAGGCGATTGAATTATCAGCGAACAAGCCGGAACATTGTATTGTTTGGCAGCGGCCTCAAGCCAAGGCCTCTATGATTTCTGGCCGCGATCTCGATTGGAAAGAGGTGGAAAGTCAGGCTTCTGAGATAGATTGCGTACCTGTAGCGGCGACAGACCCTCTTTACATTCTTTATACATCTGGAACCACTGGTCAACCTAAGGGTATCGTACGTGATAATGGTGGTCATGCCGTTGCCCTCTATTGGTCGATGAAAAATATTTATAATGTTGAGCCTGGAGATGTTTTCTGGGGGGCGTCTGATGTTGGGTGGGTCGTTGGCCATTCTTATATTGTTTATGGCCCGCTGATGTATGGCGCTACATCTGTTATGTATGAAGGAAAACCTGTTGGAACCCCAGATCCCGGCGCTTTCTGGCGGGTAATTTCAGAGTACAAGGTTTCAGTACTCTTTACTGCTCCGACCGCTTTTCGGGCCATTCGTCAACAAGATCCCGATGCAACATACCTTGATAAGTATGATCTCTCTTGTTTTAAAACTCTATTCCTCGCAGGAGAGCGTTGCGATCCAGACACTTTGAACTGGGCTCTGGAAAAGCTTGGTGTTCCTGTGATTGATCATTGGTGGCAAACTGAAACGGGTTGGCCTATTGCCTCAAACTGTTTGGGGATTGAACAGCTTCCAATCGTGGCAGGGTCTCCTGCGAGATGCGTTCCAGGGTGGGATGTTCGAATTCTTGATAGCGATCATCATGAAGTTGGTGCCGGGGATATTGGTGCAATCGTCTGTAGTTTGCCCTTGCCACCTGGAACGTTTTCCACTCTGTGGAACGCGCCAGAAAGGCACCGAGAAGCTTATCTCAGTACTTTCCCTGGATACTATGAAACAGGGGATGCAGGCTATAAAGACGAGAACGGGTACATTTTTGTGATGTCACGCACGGATGACATCATAAATGTTGCTGGCCACCGTTTGTCGACAGGCGCTATGGAGGAAGTTCTTGCGGCGCATGAGGATGTTTCCGAATGCGCGGTTATTGGTGTGGCTGATAAGCTAAAGGGCCAACTCCCATTGGGCTTTATGGTCTTAAAGGCAGGTGCTGATCGTTCTCATGATGAGGTTATTTCTGAAGTTGTTCAGAAGGTACGCAAGGAAATAGGACCAGTTGCTGCGTTTAAGTTAGCCGCTGTGGTCGGGCGCTTACCAAAAACCAGATCAGGTAAAATTCTTCGCGCGACGATGCGCAAAATTGCCGACTGTGAAGAGTATAAAGTACCTGCGACAATCGATGATCCAATAATTTTAGATGAAATCGCGGTTGCTCTTAAGGGGCTTGGTTACGCTTAGACCGCCTAGGATAAATTCTATATCTATTCCTTCATCAATTTTGATGAAGGGGGCAGCGTAGGTTTGTGATCCTGCGCTGACCATATTTCATAAGGAAAGTTCTTATGGAATATGATTGCCAGACTTGCCCGATCAATTTGATCGGGCTTTTTTTTACGCAAAACAAAAGGCCTCTTCGATGAAGAGGCCTTTTGGCATATTTCTATATGACTTGTCTTAAGCCCTAGTCGTCGGTTTTCTTGAAGGCCCGTGTGAAGGCTTCATAGGGATCTTCTGGGACTTCTTCGACAGGTGTCGTTGGAACGATCTCTTCTTCTTCGATTGGCTCAGGCTTCGGAATGATTCGGCCAGCCTTCTCAGCTTCTTTAATCGCTTTGTCGATGGTCAGGTTCAAATCGACCTGCTTACAAAGGCCAAGTAACACTGGGTCACGTGGGCGAATATTGCTGATGTTCCAGTGGGAACGATCTCTGATAGCCTGGATCGTCTTTTTGGTCGTGCCGATCAGCTTTGAGACATGATTGTCGGTTAATTCAGGGTGGTGGCGTACCAACCATGAAATTCCGTCAGGTTTATCCTGGCGCTTGGCAATAGGTGTGTACCTAGGACCTTTTGTGCGTTTGGAAGGCTGTGGAAGTCCCTCTTGCTGAAAAAAGCGTAGAGTCTTGCTTGAATCTTTTTCACAGCGTTCAATTTCGGCGCGCGTAAGCTGCGAGCTGGCAATCGGGTCCATACCCCGGATGCCCACAGCGACTTCGCCATCAGCGATGCCTTGAATCTCCAAGGTGTGAAGCTGACAGAAACCTGCGATCTGTTCAAAGCTTAACGATGTATTCTCGACCAACCAAACGGCGGTCGCTTTTGGCATTAGTGGCTGAGACATTGGTTCTCCTAATCGTGCCGTCGGCTAATGGTCCGCCGGCTACGGTAATAAATACCCAGCTGGTGGCTTACCTCGAATATAGCTCGAGGCCAAGCAGGAAATAAAGATATGAGGTGATTTTTTTATTAATCACCCACCTTTAGCATGATTTTACCGATATGTTTGGATGATTCCATCAATCGGTGGGCTTCAGCGGCATCTGAAAGTGGAAGGGTCTTAAACAGTACAGGCTGTAGTTTTTTGCCTGCAAGGAGGGGCCAAACATTGTTTTGTAGCTTTTGGGCAACATCAGCTTTGAATTCTTTTGAGCGTGCCCGGAGGGTCGAGCCCGTAATTTTTAGGCGCTTGAGCATAACCGGCATGAAGTTAACAGACGCTTCAGGACCATTTAAAAAGGCGATGAAGCATAAGCGCCCATCCATACCAAGTGTTGAAATGTCTTTTTGTATATAATCGCCGCCAACCATGTCGAGGACAACATCCACACCTTTTTTACTGGTGAACGCTTTTGATTTTTCCACAAAATCTTCGGTTCGGTAGTTGATGGCGAGGTCCGCACCCAACTCCATGCAAGCGTTACACTTCTCGTCGCTACCAGCTGTGGCGATAACTTTCGCGCCAAAAGCTTTCGCAAGTTGTATCGCAGTGGTTCCAATTCCGGAAGTTCCGCCGTGGATTAAGATTGTTTCGCCAGACTTAAGTTCGCAACGATCAAAAATATTACTCCAAACTGTGAAGTAAGTTTCAGGAATAGCAGCCGCTTGCTCAAGGCTAAAACCAGGTGGAACCGGAAGGCATTGTCCGACTGGAGCTGTGCAATATTCTGCATAGCCTCCGCCCCCCACAAGTGCTGTTACTTTGTCGCCAATGTTATAAGTACTAACCGAAGCCCCGATTTTTGCAATTGTGCCTGATACTTCCAGGCCGGGAATGTCTGATTCTCCTGGAGGAGGGGGATAAAGTCCCCGGCGCTGGATGACGTCGGGGCGGTTTACCCCTGCATAAGAGACCTTGATCAGAACTTCATTATCAGAGGGTTCAGGGACAGGACGGCTTGAAGGGACCAGCTGGTCAGCATCTCCAAACTCTTTTATTTCGACAACGGACATTTGTTCCGGGATTTGTGGGGACACGTTATTGCCTCTGCTCGTTGATGTTTTGGAGTATTTTAAAGATATTTATTCTGTTTTTCTCTTTACGGAACAGTCTAATATGCTCGGTATATAGTTGCCATTAAATAAAACGCTGACCATTTGATTGGAGATTTTTATGAACTTGGATGATTTGGAGCCAACAAAGGGGAAGCCCAAACTTAAAGATCTGGAACCAATGGGGTTGGGGGAACTTGGGGACTATATTCGCGAACTTGAGGTCGAGATTGAGCGGGCCCAGGCTGAAATAAGCCGAAAAGAAAAACATCGCCAAGGGATCGACGGGCTATTCAAGAAATGATGACAAGTCTTGAAATTGTCCTGCCTGTGTTTGCCATCATACTTTGTGGATATTTAATAGGTCGGAAAGAGTGGGTAACAGCCTCTGCACTGAGAGGGCTTTCGTTTTTTGTTTATTACCTCGCTATTCCAGCACTTTTATTTCGGACCATGGCGCGTGGGAATATTTCTGACGACCTGGACCTTTCGTTGATTGTCTCTTTCTACAGTGTGTCACTCTTTATATTTGCTTTCAGTGCTCTTCTCGGGCGTTTTTACTATGGTCATCAACTAAAAGAAGCTGCGGTGATGGCTATGGGGGCGACCTATGGCAACTTGTTGTTACTAGGCTTCCCTCTTGTTTATTCCGCTTTTGGTGATGAGGGGATGGTCCCGCTTACCATGCTCATTGCCTTTCAAGCCCCTGTTTTGATGGGGTTAACGTCGATGCTGACGGAGTACGATCTTTCGCGAGAGCAAGGCGGTGGTCAGGGCGCAAAAGCTATGATGAAGGCACTTGTGAGCTCGATTACCCGAAATCCCATTATCATTGGCTTGATCTTGGGCGGTATTTACCAGTCTTCTGGTTTGGAGCTCTTTGCTTTACTTGATCGATTTACATCAATTCTGGGCGGGGCTGTTGTTCCCTGCGCCCTTTTTTCGTTAGGTGTTTCTCTTACGGGATTCAAATTAGCTGGAGATCTCAAGCAAAGTTTTTTAATCGTTGCCTTGAAAACAATTGTGTATCCCGTGATGGTGACCTTCCTGGTTTTTTACGTTATTGACGTGCCGCCGTTATGGGCTGCAGTTGCCGTTATCCTTGCTGCTCAGCCGACAGGGGTTAATGTTTTTATCCTGGCGCAGCAATACGGTGTGTTTAGCGCTCGGGCAGCATCAATTGTGCTGTCTTCGACTATTCTATCTGTTGTCACAGTTACGGTATTAATTGCATACTACGTCAATATTCTTCCCAAATAATGTCCCTCAATCCACAATATAGATATTACAGGAGATACTTATGCCCGGCCTCAAAGGGAGAGCAGCAGTCATTACAGGTTCGACCAGCGGAATAGGTAAGGGCATTGCAGAGCGGCTCGCTGCTCAAGGTGTTGATATCATGCTCAATGGTTTTGGTAATCGGGATGAAATTTCCAAACTTGAAGATCAGCTAAAGTCTGATTATGGGGTGCGGGTCGCCTATTCAGGGGCTGATATGTCTAAGCCGGACGAAATTAGGCTCCTTATTGCGCAGGCCCAAGATGTGTTTGGTTCTGTCGATATACTTGTAAACAATGCGGGTATTCAAAACGTTTCTCCTATTGATGAATTTCCAGAAGATCGTTGGGATGCAGTAATTGCAATCAACCTTTCATCTGCTTTCCATTCCATCAAAGCTGCACTGCCGGGAATGAAAGAGCAGGGGTGGGGGCGTATTGTAAACGTAGCTTCTGCGCATGGATTGACGGCGTCGGCTAATAAATCGGCGTATGTGGCTGCCAAGCATGGTGTCGTTGGCTTGACCAAGGCGGTGGCACTTGAAGTCGCAACCCAGGGCATAACTGCCAACGCAATTTGCCCGGGGTGGGTTTTGACCGACCTTGTTCGTGCTCAAATCGAAGCTCGGGCTCAAGAGAGTGGGCGGAGTTTTGATGTAGAAAAGCGGATATTAGTTTCAGAAAAAACTCCTACTCAAGATTTTTCTACCCCTGAACAGATCGGCGAACTTGCAGTATTTTTATGTGGTGAGGCCGCTTCTCAGATGACGGGAGCGCCGTATTCAATCGATGGCGGATGGATGGCGCAATAGACCATAAGTTATTATTATTGCTATTTCTTCGACTTTTTCTAGTCGTTGTTAATATGAGGAACCTCTTTTCTTGAGGTTCCTTTTTTTTAGCACTTGAAATTCCTAAAAACGTTATTAAATCTCTATTAATAGAAATGATATTTGGCACTTCTCCGCTTTGTTGAGTAGATTTAGGATTTCAAATAGAGCATAGATTGATTATCTGGAATGGATGATTGTCTAATTTTGAGTTTGAAGTATTCGGTATCCTTGATGCCTCTGGCTCGCTTACGGATCATTCCTATACTGACATTACCAGCCTCTATCCTGGCGCTTGTGAGCTTGTGTTTGGCGTAGTTGCAGATGCCCACACAATGTTTCCGTAGGGATTTCGCGAACTTTTTTAGATAGAGCATCTGTGACTGATCTGCTATCAGGCACCAACGTTCCAGTTGCTCCGCCATCGCCTCAAATGAAGCGGCACTCCACAGCAGCTGAAGCTGTTCTTTCAAGACGTAAAGTGCATTCAGGTTGCTATTGCTCTCCAGCAACCTTTGCAGCTTGTCACTTTGTTTTTCACTCAACTTATCCGCATTTTTGAGCAACAGATAATGTGTCCCTTTCATCAACTCTTTACCACTTGGATCGGCCTTTCTGAACTCAAGTCGACGCTGATTATGGATAGCTTTGCTGTAGTTTTTCATGACGTGGAAACGGTCAAATACTATGTCGGCCAACGGCAAGGACTCTCTGACAGCCTTTTGGTAGGCAGGCCCCATATCCATCGCTACGGCCTTTATTTTGCAGGCTGTATCTGGTTGCAGTTGTTTCAAAAACCTTGAAAAAACCTCGGCAGTTCGGCCTGCTTCAACCCAGATCAGATGACCGCCAACCATATCGTAGACCACCGTCATGTAGTCATGACCTTTCGCCCGGGCAACTTCATCTACACCAATATATTCCAAGCCAGTTAGCTCTGCAGGATCAAGCGTAGGGAGAGTTTCAATAAGGTATGCCCTGTCGATATTCTTGACCGTTTCCCATCGTATATCCAAATGTCTGGAAACCGCTTGAATAGACATATGCCGACATAATCCACTGATCAGTCGGCAAAATCGGTGAGTGAAACGGCACCCTTTATCAACAAAATCACACCCCTCAATGCGGCGTTCGCCCTTGTTAATATAAACCTGCGCCAGCTCAATCTCGACCACACAAGGATACCCAAAAAGGGGGATGTCGTTTACTTGTCGGCGGACATGCTGGTTGATGCTTCCCTTCTGGCCTGTAGCAGGGTCTATAGCCCTCCTACGCGCGTCTCGGCTGCAGTGAATGACAATCTTAACACCGCCGTCATCCAGTTTAATTTCATTTACACGTTGCCCTTTGAGGCCTAAAATATGCTGCGAGATGTTGATTGTCATATACCTGCTCTATGTAAAGTTATCAGAAACCATACATATCAACAGGTTACTTGGCGGTCGGCATCTTTTTCTACTCAACAAAGCGGAGAAGAGCCTGATATTTTTGATCTTAACCAATTTTTAGTTGGTTTGTTTTAGTCTTGTAATATCAGATTTAGGTTTTTTAGTTGGTTTATTACTATTTTAGTTAATTACGATGCCTCCCTGTTGACTTGCCGCCGGTTTTTGCCGGCGGTCTTTTTTTGTTCAAAATATGTCAAAAAAGGCATTGTTTGTCTTAAAAGTGTCAAAAATGAAAACAAGACCTTGACGCGAGCGCCAAGTCTTCATAACCTCTTGCGTAACAAAGGCAAGTTGACAGGGTGGACAAAAAGACTACGCGTTTATAATCGTAGCGTTTGTTATATATATGCCAAAAAAAATACTGGCCGGGCTTTAAGCCCGGCCTTTGGTGTTTCTGGGGTTTGTTTCTGAAACAGAGGAACGTTTAGTTCTTATCCATTAACTCAGGTTTGTTCCCCGTAGACCTTGTAATCGGGATGTTTTTCGGTTTATTAGATTCTGGAATTTCCCTCGCGAGATCTATGACCAGAAGGCCATTTTCCAGGTTCGCACCAGTTACTTTGATGTGATCATCTAGGTCGAAACTTTTTTGAAAAGAGCGGTTTGCAATACCCTGATGTAGGTAGGTAACACTATCGTCAGGCTCTTTATCTTTTTGTCCGGTAACAAGAAGAGAGTTTTCCTTGAGGGTAATATCTAGTTCGTCTTGGGAAAAGCCAGCCAAAGCCATGGTTATACGATAGGCATTTTCCTGCGTTTTTTCGATATTGTATGGGGGGAAGCTGGATGCGGTATTATCCAAACGCTTTGCTGTGTCGAGCATGTTCATCATGCGGTCGAATCCAACAGTAGCGCGAAGTAGTGGGGTAAGGTCACGATGGTGCATTGCGTGTTCTCCATTGAGCAACAGGCCTAATATCTGGCTCACCTCATGGTCGAGCCGGCGATTAAGAGAAACCCCTAAGGCATTTCTCTTACTATTCGAGTTAAGTGTAAAAAATTGGATTTCAAGATCCCGGCTTCAAAAATGCCAAACCCTCATTTAGTTTTTATTTGACGGCTGATCGTTACCAATATTTTGTTAAGGCACTGGATGTTAATATGAGCACAAATAGCGCAGGTAATCTTAAACAATGCGCAAGCAAGAGTCGTCAGGCAGGATATGGTCACATTTCTGGATTCTACATATCAAGAGGCATTATCTTTAACTCGTGAAGCGCGGGATTATATGGCCGACCGTGCGCGTAATCGCCACCCATGGCTTCGTCCCGAAGATCGTTTGCAGATTTGCTGTGAAAGTATGCGGCTAACAACCAGGCTTACGCAGGTAATGGCGTGGCTGATGATGCAGCGGGCAGTATTGACGGGCGAGATAACAATGGATGAAGCCACAAGACCGGAAAATCGTTTGTCCGGACAGGTGGTTTGTGATGTGCCTGATGAGCTTCCTGATGGTGCAGACCCTAGAATGGCTGACCTAATGAGCCGAAGCTATCTAATATACATGCGCGTAATGCGACTTGATTCGCAATTGGATAGAGCGAAAAAAAAGGCCCCGTAAACGGGACCTTTATTTTTCGTATACAGAAACGGCTTAGTTCTTGATGCCGAATGCTGCAAAACGCTTGTTGAACTTAGCAACCTGACCGCCGGTATCAACCAAACGGTGCTCGCCAGTCCAAGCAGGATGACTTTTAGGATCAATATCAAGACGCATGGTGTCGCCTTCTTTGCCCCAAGTCGAGCGTGTTTCGAATTCACTACCGTCAGTCATTATAACTTTGATGGCGTGGTATTCTGGATGAATGTCTTTTTTCATAGTCCTGTATCCCCATAGGAAGCGGGGGCTTTGTAACTGAACCTGTACCTAGAGGCAAGTAGAAAACCACGAATCGAGGAAGAACTACTTAGCTAGGTCATAGGGTCGCATTGAAGCCATTAATAATTTGTGGTTTCTCACACTGGAGTGGAAAGGTCAATTCCGTTATTAGATATCTGATAATAAATTTGGTTACTCCTCGTTTTGAGGACTGTATGGCAGGAAATAAAATATGAGTCGCACGAGCGCCCGTAATAAATCTGAAACGCAAAGCGCGGACCGACCGAGCAGTAAAGAACTGAAGCACTTGCTGTTACTCTGGCAGTTTGTGCGTCCTTATAAGCTCCAGATCATCGGTGCGATGATTGCTTTGGTTGTTGCCGCAGGAACAGTTCTTGGTTTGGGGCGCGGTCTTAAGGCATTGATAGATCAGGGCTTTTCTAGCGGTGATAGCGCGTTGCTGGATCAGGCCGTTTTTGTTCTTTTTGGGGTTACTGTTCTGTTAGCTCTTGCCAGTTACTCAAGATATTATCTTGTCTCATGGATTGGTGAACGGGTTGTTGCTGATATCAGGACAGCAGTTTTTAGCCATATTATTAAAATGTCACCGGCATTTTTTGAAGTTACGCGTAGTGGAGAAATCCTTTCCCGTCTGACAACAGACACAACTCTTCTTCAGGTGGTTGTCGGGTCTTCTTTTTCAATCGCGTTGCGTAACATATTGATGTTCTTCGGTGGTTTGACGCTTCTCGTCATTACGTCCCCGAAACTCACGGGCTTTGTCGCCTTGGTAATTCCCTTCGTTTTAATCCCGATTCTCTTCTTTGGGCGTAAAGTCCGTCGTTTAAGTAAGGACAGTCAGGATCGTATTGCTGATGTCGGAGTCTTTGCGGATGAAACAATTGGGGCGATTCGCACCGTTCAAGCATTTAGCCATGAAGATATTGACCGTGGATTCTTTTCCGGCCGAGTCGAAGATGCTTTTGGTACTGCTGCGACTCGAATCCGTTTTCGTGCCCTTTTGACTGCTGTGGTTATCGTCCTCGTTTTCGGTTCCATCAGTGCTATTTTGTGGATGGGAGGGCGTGATGTCCTCGAAGGTAAGATTTCCGCAGGGGAACTCTCGTCGTTTGTTTTCTATGCAATTGTCGTCGCAGGCTCACTCGGTGCCTTTAGTGAAGTTATTGGTGACTTACAACGTGCTGCCGGAGCAACGGAGCGGCTGCTCGACCTTCTATCGATGAAGACGGATATTGCGGCTCCAGAAAACCCTATTGTTCTACCTAAGAAAATCAAGGGCGCGGTATCTTTCAAGGATGTCGGTTTTAATTATCCTTCCAGGCCTAACCAATCAGCCATGACGGATTTCTCTGCTGATATTAAATCTGGTGAGAAAGTCGCCATAGTCGGTCCTTCAGGGGCAGGGAAAACCACAGTGTTTCAGCTATTACTCAGGTATTATGATGCCCAGAAGGGCGGGATATCCATTGATGGCGTGGCAATCGGAGACCTCGACCCGATTGAAATGCGACAGCACATCGGGATGGTTTCGCAAGAGCCGGTTATCTTCTCAACGACAGCGTTAGAGAATATTCGCTATGGCCGTCCTGATGCGAGCGAAGAAGATATTTTTGATGCTGCTAAAGCGGCGTCGGCGCATGAGTTCCTCAAGGACTTGCCAGATGGTTACAATACATTCCTTGGTGAAAAAGGGGTGAGATTGTCCGGTGGGCAACGACAGCGCTTGGCAATTGCTCGAGCAATTCTTCGTGACCCCGAGATCCTTCTGTTAGACGAAGCTACGTCTGCTTTGGATTCTCAAAGTGAGCAAGCTGTTCAGAAAGCCCTGGATAATCTACTGGAAGGGCGCACCACCCTGATGATTGCACACCGTCTTGCCACCGTCCTGAAAGCTGATCGCATCCTGGTCATGGATCAGGGTAAAATCGTTGCCAGTGGGACCCATAACGAACTGATTAAACAGGATGGGCTCTATGCCAATCTGGCAGAACTGCAGTTTGGAATCGATATGAATCCTTCGATACAAGCTAAAGCAGCAAGCTAGCCATATAATAAAATATACTTAGCGTTGAGTTAGTTTGAGCTCGATACGGCGATTTCTTCTGTAGGCTATCTCATCGCGGCTGGTATCCAGGGGTTGGAATTGACCAAAGCCCGTTGCGGCTAATCTGGATGCTGGAATTCCCTGGGAAATCAGAAATTTAACGACTGATATAGATCTCGCTGTAGAAAGTTCCCAGTTAGACGGGAATTCAGGGGTAGAAATGGGCTGCACATCCGTGTGGCCGTCGACCCGTAGTATCCAGTCAATTTCGTTTGGAATAGTTCCTGAGAGCTCTCTTAGGGTGTTTGCCAGCTGTCCCAGCTGTTGGCTGCCCCCATCTTCGAGTGTGGCAGAGCCGCTCGTGAATAAAACTTCGGACTGGAAGACGAAGCGATCGCCGACAATCCTAATATCTTGCCGGTTACCCAGTACTTCTTTTAGGCGGCCAAAAAATTCAGATCTGTACTTGGCAAGTTGTTGTACCTTTGTTGCAAGGGCTACATTCAAGCGTTTGCCGAGATCAATAATTTGAGTCTCTTGAGCTGCATTAATGGCCTCAGATATTTCCAGTGTCGCAGATATATCGGAAAGCTGTTTTCGAAGGGCTGCGATTTGTTGATTTAAGAGGACAACCTCTGTCTGGGCCTCGGCAGTTAACTCTTGCTGACCTGCGAAATCGCTCTCTACACCTGCAAGCTTCTGGGTCAAATTATCGCGAAGTTCCTTCAGCAGAGCAATTTCAGCTAATTGGGTTTCAATCTTTTCTTTGTCAGCTTCAACGACTTTATAGGCGTCTTCTAACTCGGCATTCACCCGCGCTGATTCTGCAGATAATTTTGCTGCGGCGAGTTCAAGTATAGAGAGTTGTTCTTCGATTGATTTTTTATTGTTTAAGAGTTCTTCTTTTTCAGCTTCGAGCGCTTTTTTATCCGCCTCTAAGAGGTCCTTATCTTCTTGCAGAAGGTTCTTGTCAGCCTGAAGTAATGCTTGGGCGCTTATCAGATCCTTTAGTTTCTTACTGACAGAAACAAGCTCTCCTTCAAGGTCTTCTTTGTCCTCGGATAGGGATGAAAGCTGATTGGCAAGGCTATCTCGTGAGGAAATGGAACTTTGTAATTCAGTGGTTAATTGAGTGACGCTGGTCCGAAGTCGAGAATTTGCTGATTTTTCCAGGGATAGGAGATCTGCGAGCTCACTAATCTCTCTATTCAAATTGTTAAGGGCTTTGTCTTTACCGCTCAGGGCATTGCTTAGGGTGAACTGCGCCACCATAAAGACCATGAGAACGAAAATGATAACCAAGAGAAGTGTTGCGAGGGCATCAACAAATCCTGGCCATATATTAATTGCTCTTCGGTTGTTTCTGCGGCTTGAGAAAGACATCTGCGGCTATTCCCCTTCTGCAAGGGCTGCCAATGTTCGTGTTAAGAGGCGTATTTCACTCCGAATTTCCTGAACGGAGCTTTCTCGACCATTGTTGAGGTCACCGGATAATTGCTCTAGACGCAGATCCATGTTGCGTAGATGGCCACGTGATGCTTCATCTATTCCTGTATTCACTGGCGGCTTTGATTGAGCCTGAGCGAGTTGACCTAGAATTGGCTTAAGCTGCGCTTGAGTTTCCGCAATGCTCAACATCACACTCTGTTCAGCTCTCATATGGTCTGTCAGTGTCGACATACGTTCTGTCAAAGTGATCAGGCTTTGATTTGACCTTACGCGTTCTTCCTCATCCCGAGACATTGTCCGCTCAAGCTTTTCAAGACTTTCAGCCGTTTGTTCCAACAAGGCGGAAATATAGGCAGGAACAGACTGATCGCCATCCACACCAGGGCCACCGCTGGAAAGTTTTGTGATACCCGAAAGCCATTCTTCGAGGTAATTAAGGAACCGGTTGTGGGCTTGCCTGGCCTGTAGCTCTAAAAAGCCGAGCACCAGAGAGCCCGCGAGACCAAATAGGGACGAACTAAAGGCTGTGCCCATGCCTGAAAGTGGCGTAGCAAGGCCCGCTTTGAGTTCATCAAACATAGAAGAGGGGTCATCTGCGGTGGTACTTAAGCCGGATATGGTTTGTCCAACAGCGTTGACGGTATCAAGTAGTCCCCAAAACGTGCCCAAAAGCCCCAGAAACACCAAAAGGCCGATTAGGTAGCGTGAAATATCATGACTTTCTTCTATACGGCTTGAAATGCCATCAAGAAGGGTCCTCATTGAGAGAGTAGAAAGGCTTAGTTTTCCTTTTTTCTCCCCAAGCATTGTCGCCATTGGTCCAAGTAGGCGGGGCTCTCTAATTTCATCAATGGTGCCAGAAAAAACCAGACCGCCTTCTGTTTCCCTTTTTAGC
The DNA here is from genome assembly GCF_965205715.1 of Kiloniella sp. Lineage (GTDB taxonomy): Bacteria > Pseudomonadota > Alphaproteobacteria > Kiloniellales > Kiloniellaceae > Kiloniella. Next base: position 933,207 of record NZ_CBDBHW010000013.1, read on the forward strand.
TCTTCTAGCCATGCCAATTCAGGTTTAAGCGAAAGGACCTGTCGGAAAATATAGATAATTCCAAAGAAGAGAACGCCGAGTATCATTCCGTTCATTACAGCGTTTGCGACAAAAGCTTCCTGAAGGCTGGGGGCCAGAGCTGCAATTGCAGTCATAACTATACCCAGGAAAATACCCATCCGGATGAGATATCGTGTTGGCCGTTTCATACGTGAGGCGCCTCTTGGTAAATAAAAACTCTGCGCAGGTTACAAGTGCCGTTGGGCAAAACTATGGCTAGGCACTCACAACCTTCTTCTAATTGTTCATACCGTGTTAGTTTTGAACCGGAATAATCTCTACGCGATCGGGGTTACCGTCTTTAGACTTATTGCCAAGCGCTCGAACATGCATTCTTGTACTCTTAATGCCACGCTCCATTAGAACGCCTGTCACAGCCAAGGCACGCGATAGAGAGACCCGGCGTGCTTGCGCACCGCTTTCGGTATCACTGGCGTAGGCATGAAGTTGAATTACTTTTGTCTCATCAGCCAAAAGAGCATCTGCCAATTGATTCAGTTGCAACTTTGCATCTGTACTTAGCTCGGCATGTTCTGGTTCAAAGAACAATTTAATCGGAATAATTGGTCCAACAGAAGCCGCTGATACGGCGGGGTCTGCTGAAGCTGTCTCAACCGTGGGTGTCGGTGGAGGGGGCGGAGCAAGCTCATCGGTACTCTCCACGAGCGGCTGAGTTGCTATTACAGGTGCGCTAGGTATTCCTGTGCTGGCTTCTGCAGTAACCGGGGCAGGGACTGGTGGCGGCGTTAGAATCGGCTCACTTGTAACGCTTTCTATTACAGGAGCGGGTTCAAGAGGAGCAATAGACTGTGGCGCCGGTGCTTCGATAACGCTCTCGGGCTCAACTGAAGGTGCCTGAGCAATTGGTTCAGGAGCTGTGGGCGTAATTGTCGGGCTAGGGGGTGCCGGGGGTGTAACAGGACTAGGAACTTGGGTTATCTGTAGTGGTTCAGCTGCTTTTTTGACTACTTTTGGTGCCGCTGGTGGTGTTATCTCAACGACTGTTGATGGAGTTTCGACAGCCTGGCTTTGTGCGAGGATTGGTGCTGCCGGAGCTGATGCTATAGGGGGGCTTGTTACTTGTTTCGGGCGAATGCTTCCTGCAGGAGGGGGGACGAGAAGCTGTGATTGTGGTTGGAATGCAGGCACCTGTGCCGGATATTGGGGGGCAGTGCCCGTGCTCGCTACACGAGGCTGAGATACTTGGGATAAGGGAACCAGAGGTTGTCCATATGGATTGTACAAGCTGCTCCCAGAGGTTAACCCCGGTTGTTGCACTGGGGTGTTGTATCCCTGAGGCGCGTAGGCAGGGGCGTTATAGCCCTGTTGTGTATATCCTGAGGACTGAGGCTGAAAATTTGAAAAATTCTGTATGGTAATCTGGCTGTGGGGATAAGTTTGAGGCGGGTAAAGAAGGTTTCCCGGTCTGCTCAGATATTCGCTTCCGTTACTGCCGGGATATCCTGAAAGAATATTCTGGGAACCATAGGTATTAGAATATCCGTTAGAATAGGCCGGCACAGAGCCTATTAACTGCTCGTTGATATAGACGCCAGAACTACCGGATCCCCCGATGATGGTGGTGTTCTGTGCCATCGACGTCGTGGCAGCACTCAAAAGCGCAATCCCAGCCGAACCTGTAAGTAGCATTACAGTGCGGTTAACATTTATATTTTTCAGCATATAGCTCATAGGCTTAAACAAAGTACATCCCCCAGGATGATTCCCAATGTGAATCTTGGAGCGTAGCTTAATGCTGATAAGAGGTTACGACAATAGATAAGGCAAAAAGAACAAAGGGCTCGTGAAACACGAGCCCTTTGAAGCACTGGTAAATCACAATGAATTTACCGTAGAAATGGTCGTCCTAAATCTTCGAAGCCTAGGCTTTGCCAGCTTCTTTGAATAATTTGACCATCTTTGGGTGCAAATCAATGTTTGCGCAAAGAATACTTTTACTTTCAAGCTTAAATTGGCGGCCATCGATCTCGGTCACCGAGCCACCAGCTTCTTTAACAAGTAATTGGCCTGCGGCAACATCCCATGCGGAGAGATCACGTTCCCAGAAAGCGTCATATCTGCCGGCAGCAATGTAAGCCAAATCAAGTGCTGCTGCACCCCAGCGGCGTACGCCTGCTGTTTGTGCCATCACGGCATTGATTTCCCGGAGGAATGGGCCGCGATCGCCACGTCCGAGATAGGGAGTGCCTGTAGCAATGATCGTACTATCAAGACTTACACGCGCAGATACACGCAAGCGTTTGTCGTTGAGAAAAGCGCCTTTGCCTTTTTCAGCGGTGTACATCTCGTCTTTGATTGGATCATAAACAAGAGCTGCTACGATTTCACCACGTACTTCAAGTGCAATGGAAATAGCAAAGTGAGGTAGTCCATGCAGGAAGTTCGTTGTGCCATCCAGAGGATCAATAATCCAACGCTCGTCCGTGCTCTCACCTTTTTCGATACCAGCTTCTTCTGTTAAAAAACCAAATTCAGGACGCGCCTTTTTTAGCTCTTCTTTCAGAATTTTTTCCGCTTTGAGATCTGCGGTTGAAACGAAATCAGCAGGCCCTTTTTTAGAAACCTGAAGATTTTCTACTTCACCAAAATCGCGTTTGAGACTGCGGGCAGCTTTCTCAGCTGCGCGTACCATAACGGTTATGCGTGGTGACCGATATACCATCGAAATTACTTTCCGTAAGTTTGACAGAGGGTACGGCTAAGTACCCCCGTGTGAATTCTTAGTCTTTCGCACGTTCCACATAGCTGCCGTCGGCAGTATTCACGACGATACGTGTACCAGCTGCGATATGTGGGGGAACGAGAATACGAGCGCCGTTGTCCAGAACACCAGGCTTGTAGGAAGAAGATGCAGTCTGTCCTTTGACTACAGCATCAGCTTCTACAACCTCACAGGTAACGTGATCAGGAAGGACAACAGAAATTGGTTCTTCTTCGTAAAGTTCAATGGTGACCGCCATGCCGTCTTGTAAGAAGATAACAGGTTCGCCGACCATGTCTTCATGCAGGGCAATTTGCTCATAGGATTCATTATTCATGAAATTGAGCATGTCACCATCGCGGAAGAGGAATTGGTATTCAATCTGATCTAGGCGAACACGATCAACATCTTCACTTGCGCGGAAACGTTCGTTCATTTTTGTACCGTCGCGGATATCCCGAAGTTCCACTTGAAGGTACGCGCCACCTTTGCCCGGCTGTGTGTGTTGAGTTTTCATAGCGCGCATCAAGCGGCCTTTGTACTCAATAATGTTGCCAGGGCGGATGGCATTTCCATTAATTTTCATGATCAGTGCCCGTCTTCAGTTGTCAAATAACATAATGTTAGAGTGTGTCGTATTTGTAATTCGCAGGGAACCTATCAGTTCCTCGCGTTTCAGGCAATTGCCTCATTAATTTCAGCAATCGCTTTTGCAGGATCTGTCGGGTGCTTCCAGATTGCGCTCTGGACCGCAATAAAGTCTGCACCTGCTTCTGCATGTAGGCTGGCATCATCAATGGAGACATCATCCATTGATACACAAGGTGGTGTCATCATCGTCTGCCACCAGGTTAGAAGTTCCGGGCCTCTTGGTCCGTTCTCTTCGAACGCGCGAACGTCGGGATCGTCAATTTCCGGTAGTGGTTTCCTGTTGTTGAAGGCAACATAGTCTGCACCTGCTTCACCGACCAGAATCGCATCGTGTCGAGAAATCCCACAATCAACACCGACGATGTTGTCGCTGCCTAAAAACTCGCGCGCTTCTTTAAAGGTTTCTGCAGAGGTGAGATGGACACCGTCGCAATTAAGAGAGGCTGCGCTTTTGAAATCATCTTCGATCAAAAAGGCAATATCCCGATCTTGCACCAATGGGCGAAGTACCGCGACAACCTCTTGCAATGTAGACTCTGAACGTGCTGTTCCACATAGGAGAACACAGGAAATACCACCGCTGTCCAGCGCTTGTAATAGCGAGGGTACAAACTGGTCGGTTGAGAGTTCACCACTCAGAACTTCAGGAGGGGTGAGAAGATAGATTTCAGAATTCATAGCTCTTCATACCTAAGGAGTTACAACCTGGCAATGGGTGTCAGAGTATAGCTCATATCTTTAAAGCGAATAGCTGGATACTTAAAGTATCCATCATTGAGTTGGTAATTCGTCCGTTTTCAATGACGAGAAATACCATCTTATTTATTATCAGACGAACAAAGCCTTTTTTTACATGATAATGCTTTGCTAGGCTCCGCTTGAACAGGGGGAGCTTTTTGGATTTTCCGGACAAGGGCATAATGGGAGTGTTAGAGATGAAGTTAGAAACTTTTGGACGTTTACCTGAACTTCAGCACTTAATCGATCTGCTAAAGAGTACATTTAAGGCTGATACCTCTACACCAGAAGATGTTCCCCGTGTCGCGCAAACAATCTTTTCTGCTTTAGAGAGGGAGGTTTGTGTTGAAGGTGCAAATAAACCCACGCGGCTTAAAGCTTGCTCCTATTTTGAGACTGCACTTGATAGAATAAGATTGGGGGGCCCGTTGATAAGTCCCATGGCAGATGTGCTTGAGGCACTTGAGCCAAAATTACAGTGGTATCATCCTACCGTATTGGGCTCATCAATTAATGATGCACATGACAACATTGCAAATGCAGTATTGATCGGGCCAAACGGGCTGGAGCGACGTAAAGATGTGCTGGTTGGCATAACTATAATGGGTCCCCAAACGCTATATCCTAATCACCAGCATTATCCCGAAGAGATATACAGGGTCTTATCTGAGGGGGAGTGGCGACAAAATGAAGGGCCATGGCATGAGCCAGGTTTCGGAGGGACTGTTTACAATCCTTCGAATATCATCCACGCATTCAGATCCAAAATGCAGCCTTTATGTGCGATTTGGTGTCTCCGGAATACGCATGAGCCTTAGGTGATTTATTTAGCTTGTTGGTGGTTCGTTTTCCTCACACTTTTTAATGTAAGTACAAAAAAAACGGGGCTCCTGAGAACCCCGTTTTCTAACGTTCAGCGCAAATTGCTTAAAGCTGCTTGCCCATTGCAACGGCTGTGTCCAGCATGCGAAGGCTAAAGCCCCACTCGTTGTCATACCAAGCCAGAACACGGACGAAGTTTCCGCCAATGATCTGGGTTTGTGTTGTATCAAAGACGGAGGAAGAGGGGTTGTGATTGAAGTCACAAGATACCAATGGCAATGCATTAATACCGAGGACACCCTTCAAATAGCCTTTTGAGGCTTCGATCATCGCGTTGTTGATTTCTTCAACAGTCGTGTCACGTTCAGCTGTGAAAGTCAGGTCGATACAGCTGACATTTGCTGTTGGTACGCGGATGGCGTTACCTTCGAGCTTACCTTCCAGAACAGGAAGAACCTCACCAATGGCGCGGGCTGCACCTGTGGATGTCGGGATCATGGAAACGGCTGCGGCACGGGCACGACGTAGATCTTTGTGCTTTGAATCTACGGTTGTTTGATCCCCAGTATAGGCGTGAGTGGTGGTCATAAAACCGTTTTTGATGCCGATGGTATTTTGCAATACATCGACAACCGGAGCTAGGCAGTTTGTCGTACAGGATGCATTGGAAACGATATTGTGCTCACTGGTCAGTTGTTTGTGGTTTACGCCATAAACAACTGTCAGATCACAACCCTGTTTCGCAGGAGCAGAGATCAATACTTTCTTGGCGCCACCAACCATATGTAGAGAAGATCCCTCTACATTGTTGAAAGCACCCGTGCATTCAAGGACAACATCGACGCCGTACTCACCCCAAGGTAGTTTGGCCGGATCGCGGTCGTGAAGCATTTTAATTTTTTTTCCGTTGATGATGATGTTCTCATCATCGGCTTCAACCTCAGCATTGAGGGTGCCGTGAACGGAATCGAATTTAAGCATATGGGCGTGAATAGAGGGATCACCCGATGCATTGATGGCAACGATTTCGATATCATCGCGATTGGTCTCAATAGCTCCGCGGAGTGTAAGACGACCAATGCGACCAAAACCATTGATTCCAACTTTAACTGTCATAATTTGGAACCTATTTATTATTTAGTTATCGTTATCAGGGCTTATGCCCCTTAGTATAACGCCCCAACCTTTCGGATGGGGCGTTTATTTATTTGAAGATTTATCAGTAAGTACCTGTCGAAGCCTTACTGTTATCTTCTGCTCTTTTCAAAAACGCACTCTGCATTGCAGAGCCGTTATCTTTACTACCGGCCCATGCTTTGAGGGGAGCCGCTTGCAATGCCCGGCCATAGGAGAAACTTAGTTTCCAAGGCAGGTTACTGTAGTTTTTGTTCATTGCATTCAGGTGTTCTGTGGACTGTTCGTCGGTTTGTCCGCCGGAAAGGAAGACAATGCCAGGAACAGCAGCAGGTACGCAGCGCAAGAGGGTTGCAACTGTGCGATCCGCAACTTCTTCCACGGAATCCTGATCAGGACATGCCTGACCAGCAATTACCATATTTGGTTTTAGCAAGATGCCTTCTAGCTCGACTTCCTGATTGGCCAGTTCTGCAAACACGGAACGAAGAACTTCTTCGCTTACCGCTTGGCATACATTGATGTCGTGATCGCCATCCATAAGGATTTCAGGTTCAACAATCGGCACGAGTCCAGCTTCTTGAGCCAGAGCAGCATAACGCGCGAGTGCGTGAGCATTGGCATTAATAGCTGCAAGGCTTGGGGACTGGTCTGTGATGTGGTAAACACCGCGCCACTTGGTAAATTTTGCACCAAGTTTTGCATACTCGTTCAACCGTTCACGTAGTCCATCAAGGCCTTCTGTGATGGTTTCTTCTGGGTGTCCTGCAAGAGGTTTGGCTCCAAGATCGACTTTGATACCTGGAATGATGCCTTGATCCTGCAAAACTTTACTCAAAGGCGTTCCGTCAGCAGCATTTTGACGAAGCGTTTCATCATACAGGATTACACCACTGATGAAATCGTTTCCACCTTCTGCCCGGAAGAGTAACTCCCGATAATCACGTCGGGAATCTTCGGTTGATTCCGCCGAGATTGAATCAAAGCGCTTCTTGATCGTGCCCGTGCTTTCGTCTGCGGCAAGGATACCCTTGCCGGTGGAGACGAGAGCCTGAGCGATATCTGCAAGTGTGTCAGTCATAATTTTTCCTAACAAAACCTTGTCTAGATTACAGGCGAGCTTTGACGGCGTCGACAATAGCTTCAGGAGTGATCTTGAATTTTTTGTAGAGCTGATCGATTGGGGCGGATGCACCAAAATCGTTCATACCAACAAAAGCACCATACTGACCAATCCACTCGTGCCAGCCAAACGGTAACGCGGCTTCAACGGCAACCGTCAATGTACCAGGTGACAGAACTTCGTCACGGTAGTGTTGTGGTTGCTGCTTGAAAATTTCCCAGCACGGCATCGATACTACTGCAGTTCCAATACCCATGGCTTCGAGACGTTTCTGACCTTCGAGAGCAATCTCAACTTCTGAACCAGAGGCAAGAAGGGTTACTTGGCGATCCAAAACAGAAGGGTTGAGGATATAGGCGCCATACCCAGAATAGTTATCTGAGATGTCTTTACGCTGTGCAGGTAGTCCCTGACGGGTCAAAGCAATAACAGATGGGGCATCTTCGCTCTCAAGTGCGAGTTCCCAGCATTCGGCAGTTTCAATTGCATCTGCTGGACGGAACACGTTGAGGTTCGGTATGGCGCGCAGAGAGGCAATGTGTTCAACCGGCTGGTGCGTTGGACCATCTTCGCCAAGGCCAATGGAATCGTGCGTCATGACATAAATGACACGCTGTTTCATCAGTGCAGATAGACGAATAGACGGACGGCAATAATCGGTGAATACAAGGAATGTTCCGCCGTAAGGAATAAAGCCACCATGAAGGACAAGTCCGTTCATTGCGGCAGCCATTGCATGTTCACGAACACCGTAATAGATGTAGCTACCAGCATAATCTTCGGCGGATACAGGGCCTTGGCTTCCTGATTTGGTGTTGTTTGATCCGGTAAGATCTGCAGAGCCACCAATCATATGCGGAATTAAGGCTGTCAATTCATCCAGAGCATTCTGCGAAGATTGACGGGTCGCCAACTTAGGGCATTCAGCTGAAAGTTTTGTTTTATATTCCTTGAAAGCCTCTTTCCAGCCTTCTGGAAGTTTTCCAGCCATCTGATCTTCAAAAAGCTTACGTTGGTCTGCTGGCAGGCTTGCGAGTTTTTTATCCCAGGCTGCCGAAATTTCAGCACCACGTTCGCCGGAAGATCTCCATGCCTTGAGAATGTTTTCAGGGATTTCAAACGGGGCATGTGGCCAGCCAATTTTTTCTCTTGTCCCGGCAATTTCATCGTCGCCAAGCGGTGCACCGTGTGTTTTGGATGTACCGGCTTTGCTTGGAGCGCCGTAGCCAATGACGGTTTTGCACGCGATCAAGGAAGGCTTGTCGCTCTTGCGGGCGGTCTCAATAGCTGCGGCAATCGCTTCGGGGTCATGTCCGTCGATCGCGACAGCATCCCAGCCACAGGCTTCAAAACGCATCAACTGATTGTCTGAAACGGACATGTCCGTAGAGCCATCAATTGTAATGCCATTGTCATCAAAAAGAACGATAAGCTTATTCAGCTTTAGGTGACCAGCAAGAGAAATCGCCTCGTGACTGATGCCTTCCATCAGGCAACCATCACCTGCAATCGCGTATGTGTAGTGATCAACGATGTCATCATCGTAGCGGGCATTGAGCATACGCTCTGCCAAGGCCATGCCGACAGCATTCGTAATACCCTGCCCAAGAGGGCCTGTGGTGGTTTCAATGCCTGGAGCGTGTCCAAATTCTGGGTGACCAGCTGTCATACTGTCCAGCTGGCGGAAGTTTTTCAGCTGCTCCATTGTCATGTCCGGGTAACCGGTAAGATGAAGCAGGGAATACATCAGCATAGATCCATGACCTGCGGACAAGATAAAGCGGTCGCGGTCAGCCCAATCTGGGCGTAATGGATCAAATTTCATGAAACGGCTAAAGAGAACAGTAGCAACATCGGCCATGCCCATCGGCATTCCTGGATGTCCAGAGTTTGCGCGTTGAACGGCATCCATGGAAAGAGCACGAATGGCGTTAGCCATGTCCGTGTGGTTGCTACCTGGCGCGGCGTCCGCAGCAGATACGGGAAGGCGCTGTGCAGTCATATTCAAGGTCCCCAGTTGGGTTCAGATTATCCTGCCCATGTAATAGGGCAGAGGGCCATTAACGGCGGCAAAATGCCCCTTTGCTTGCCAGAGGTCAACAAGGTTGTCGGTAATAGCTGTTATAATCCATATTTAATCGATATATAAAGAGGAAGGAAATGACTTCTGTGACAGTTAGTTGACCTTGCTGACAAGGTTACCATATTCTGTTAGTTATTGATCTGGCGAAAAAATTACCAGCGAATGGCTTATTTTTATTATGACAAGAATTCTTAAAGCTGTAGATCGCCTTGCTGCTGCGGTAGAGGCACTAGAAAAAAGTGTCGATACTCGATTGAGCGACTCCAGTGAGACAATTTCAAAGTTGAAACAGGATCTGGATTTGAGCATGCAAGAAAACTCCAAGCTCGAGAGGTTAAAACAGGATGTGGGTATACGCCTCGATTCTGTGATCGGCCAACTTTCGACTTCACTGGAGAAATAGAATGGCTCAAGTAGCACTTAATGTGAACGGTCGTCGCTATTCGGTTAGTTGCCAGGATGGACAAGAAGATCATCTTTTGGGGTTGTCCAAATACATCAATCAAAAAATTGATGACCTTAAGGGTAGTATGGGGCAAGTCAGTGAGGCTCATTTATTGTTGATGGCAGGCCTTCTCCTTGCCGATGAGCTCCATGAGGCTTACATCCAAATTGATGATGGGAAGTCAGGTAAAGACAATAAATCTCCTGCTGATGACGAGGTTGAGGCAGAGAAAGTCGCTACAACGCTGGAAAGTTGTGCAGATCGACTGGAATCTATTGCCGCCCGTCTGGAAAGTCATTAAAAGATCAAACTGGTGCTACGGAACGCGTGGGGTTCGTAATTTCCCTGGGGCCTAAATTCTTCTTTGGGAGCTGTCCCTGCTGAGATCGTGGTCTTGGTATATGGCGCCCACCTGCACTGCAGGCCACAAGAGGACTTGGAACTAACGGTTACTGTGGCACCACTTGATCTCTTTCGGGTTATTGAAACGCAATAACTTATGGCTTGTTTTAAAGCCTATGAGGGAAACTATGACCGTCTTAGATACCCAAGATATCGATCAGCTCAAAAAATCACTCCGCAAGGAAGCGAAAAAACAACGGGCAGAGGCTTACCGCCTTTTACCTGACGCTGCTGAGCAGCTGTGTCAGAAATTGTTCAGTACGATTGATCTGCCCAAAGGTGCGGTGGTTTCTGCTTACTGGCCGCTCGGCGATGAACTCGATCCAATGCCTTTATTGAACGCGCTGTATGAAAAAGGCTTCAAACCTGTACTCCCGGTTATGCTTGGCGCAGGGAAGCCTTTGATTTTTAGATCCTGGGCACCGGGAGATGAGTTGGATGACGCAGGTTTTGGTACCTGTGAGCCGCGCAATGATAAAGAAGAGCTTGAGCCAGATGTGCTATTTGTACCGCTTTTGGCTTTTGACCGTGCGGGCTATCGGCTCGGTTATGGTGGCGGTTTTTATGATCGTACACTCGATAAACTCAGGGCTCATAAGGCAGTAACGGCCATTGGTATTGCTTATGCCGCTCAAGAAATGGAAGCGGTAATTCGAGGGCCTTATGACGAACCTTTGAACTGGATCGTGACCGAACAGGAAGCCATCGATTTAACGGTCAAGGTTTAGCAAGGGTAATATTTCTAAGGATAATCCTTGGACCCGGCGTATAGAAACCTTATACCTTCAGAAATAATTAAAATTAATACGGTGAGCAGAGTTGTGTTACGGCAACTTTGCCTGCCCTGAAGGAACAAAAATGAGATTGTTATTCTGTGGTGATGTGGTTGGCCGTTCAGGACGTGATGCAATTGCTGCGCATCTTCCTGGTTTGCGCCGAGATCTGAAGTTGGATTTTGTCGTTGTTAACGGCGAAAATGCTGCATCTGGATTTGGCGTCACAGAGAAAATCTGTAAACAGTTCTTTGAATGTGGTGCTGATGTCGTCTCCGGCGGTAATCACAGCTGGGATCAGCGTGAGTGCATTACCTATATCAATAGTGAAACACGCCTGCTTCGGCCCTTGAACTTTCCTGAAGGTACACCGGGGCGTGGTGCTGCGCTTTATGAAGCGCCCGGTGGTCGTAAGGTTATGGTCGTGAATGCAATGGGCCGTATTTTTATGGATCCGCTTGATGATCCCTTTGCCGCAATTTCCAAAATACTTGATCGCTATCGGATGGGGCAGCAGGGTCTCTCTGCTGTAATTGTTGACTTCCACGGCGAAGCGACCAGTGAGAAAATGGCGATGGGACACTTTTTGGATAGCAGAGTAAGTCTTGTTGTTGGCACCCACACCCATGTGCCGACCGCAGACCATACGATCTTGCCAGGAGGCACCGCCTACCAGAGTGATGTCGGGATGACCGGTGATTATGATTCTGTCATCGGTATGAAAAAAGAAGTGCCGATTGCCCGTTTTACCAGAAAGATGCCAACAGAACGTATGAGCCCAGCAATGGGAGAGGCGACGCTTTCCGCAATTTATGTCGAAACCGATGATAAGACGGGGTTGGCCACACGCATAGAGCCTGTTCGAATCGGTGGACGGCTCTCGCAAACAGTACCTCAGCTAGGGTAGCGTCTATGTAAGCGTAGGCTTTAAACGGGTAAAATTAGCTGTGCTTGGCTATTGCTGCTGACATTGCCTTAAAGCGTTTAACTTCCTCAATCATTAGATTGGCTTGGTCCAACGTATCTTTGGCTATGGCATTCGCTTGTTCTGCAAGTACGGCAGGCTTTTCCGTCGCTCCAGGTGTGTGCTCCGCCATCACCATTAAGGTGTTCAGAGCATCAAGATTTGAGTGAAGTGAATAGTCTTCAGTTAATTCTGCTGCATTTTTTGCAATTTTTGAGAATTCTTTTGCATCGATCTGATCATCTTGTGGAAAATCGATGATATGAAATTTTCTTGCCATGCTGTTTACCAATCTAGATGAGGCAGTCCCTGTAATTATACTTCGGGTAATCGTACTCTGGGTATTCTGGCATAACTTTAGAGATTTTAGCTTAAACTTTAGTTAATACTTTGGGCTCTTCTCCGCTTTGTTGAGTAGATTTAGGATTTCAAATAGAGCATAGATTGATTATCTGGAATGGATGATTGTCTAATTTTGAGTTTGAAGTATTCGGTATCCTTGATGCCTCTGGCTCGCTTACGGATCATTCCTATACTGACATTACCAGCCTCTATCCTGGCGCTTGTGAGCTTGTGTTTGGCGTAGTTGCAGATGCCCACACAATGTTTCCGTAGGGATTTCGCGAACTTTTTTAGATAGAGCATCTGTGACTGATCTGCTATCAGGCACCAACGTTCCAGTTGCTCCGCCATCGCCTCAAATGAAGCGGCACTCCACAGCAGCTGAAGCTGTTCTTTCAAGACGTAAAGTGCATTCAGGTTGCTATTGCTCTCCAGCAACCTTTGCAGCTTGTCACTTTGTTTTTCACTCAACTTATCCGCATTTTTGAGCAACAGATAATGCGTCCCTTTCATCAACTCTTTACCACTTGGATCGGCCTTTCTGAACTCAAGTCGACGCTGATTATGGATAGCTTTGCTGTAGTTTTTCATGACGTGGAAACGGTCAAATACTATGTCGGCCAACGGCAAGGACTCTCTGACAGCCTTTTGGTAGGCAGGCCCCATATCCATCGCTACGGCCTTTATTTTGCAGGCTGTATCTGGTTGCAGTTGTTTCAAAAACCTTGAAAAAACCTCGGCAGTTCGGCCTGCTTCAACCCAGATCAGATGACCGCCAACCATATCGTAGACCACCGTCATGTAGTCATGACCTTTCGCCCGGGCAACTTCATCTACACCAATATATTCCAAGCCAGTTAGCTCTGCAGGATCAAGCGTAGGGAGAGTTTCAATAAGGTATGCCCTGTCGATATTCTTGACCGTTTCCCATCGTATATCCAAATGTCTGGAAACCGCTTGAATAGACATATGCCGACATAATCCACTGATCAGTCGGCAAAATCGGTGAGTGAAACGGCACCCTTTATCAACAAAATCACACCCCTCAATGCGGCGTTCGCCCTTGTTAATATAAACCTGCGCCAGCTCAATCTCGACCACACAAGGATACCCAAAAAGGGGGATGTCGTTTACTTGTCGGCGGACATGCTGGTTGATGCTTCCCTTCTGGCCTGTAGCAGGGTCTATAGCCCTCCTACGCGCGTCTCGGCTGCAGTGAATGACAATCTTAACACCGCCGTCATCCAGTTTAATTTCATTTACACGTTGCCCTTTGAGGCCTAAAATATGCTGCGAGATGTTGATTGTCATATACCTGCTCTATGTAAAGTTATCAGAAACCATACATATCAACAGGTTACTTGGCGGTCGGCATCTTTTTCTACTCAACAAAGCGGAGAAGAGCCATACTTTGGTTGTTACGTGTTGAGAAAACGCCAGAAAACATTCGAAATGGTAAATAACCGCCTATTAGGGCTTCTTCTGTCCGTGAAATCCTGCTAGATAAGCATTGAAATATTTCGTTTAATTATCTGAGCTAGGAAGTCTGCTCATGGCAGGTCATTCACAATTTAAGAACATCATGCACCGCAAAGGTGCTCAGGATAAAAAACGTGCTAAAATTTTTGCACGTCACACCCGTGAAATCATGGTTGCTGCACGTTCTGGGACACCTGATCCCGAGCAGAATTCAACGCTGCGAAACGCTATTATAGCTGCCCGTGCTGCAAACATGCCCAAGGATAACATCGATCGTGCTATAAAGCGCGTAGCTGGTGGCGAAGAAGTCGCCAACTATGAAGATGTACGTTATGAGGGCTACGGACCTGCGGGTGTTGCTGTAATTGTCGATGCATCGACCGATAATCGGAACCGGACCGCTTCTGAAGTTCGTACCGCGTTTGCCAAACTCGGTGGGAACTTAGGTGAAACAGGTAGTGTTTCCTTCATGTTCGACCGCGTGGGATCTATAACATATCCAGCTGATATTGCCGATGCCGATACAATGTTTGAAGCCGCTGTTGAAGCCGGTGCTGAGAACGTTGAAAGCACAGACGATGATCATGAGATCATATGCGAACCAGGTGATTTTGCCTCTGTGCGCGATGCTTTGATGGAAAGATTTGAAGCGCCGACGGAATCCGGTCTTGTATGGAAGCCCCAAAACACGATTGCGCTTAATGAAGATCAGGCATCCACGATGCTAAAGCTTATTGATGTTCTCGATGATAACGATGATGTTCAGAGTGTCAGTGCGAACTTTGAGATCGATGATGAAATTATGGCCAAGCTCACAGCTGGCTAAGGTATTAGGGGGCCGGCCAAGGGATTATGCGGATCATTGGAATAGATCCCGGCCTTCGTTTTACTGGGTGGGGTATAATTGAATCAGAGGGTAATCGACTACACCATGTTGCAAATGGTGTGATCAAAACCCTGTCTACCAATGAGCTCCCCCAACGTCTTGTTGAGATTCACGATGGCATTCGTGCTGTTCTTGCTGACTACCAACCGGATGAAGCAGCGGTCGAAATTACGCTTGCGAATAAAAACCCCAGTTCAACTCTCAAGCTTGGAATGGCCCGTGGAATCGCGTTGATCACACCGGCATTGGTTGGTCTTCCCGTTGGCGAATATTTGCCAATGATTGTCAAAAAATCCGTCGTTGGTACTGGGCATGCAACCAAAGAACAGGTTTTGATGATGGTTGAGCGGTTGCTGCCTGGTTCTAAAGTCACGTCGACGGATGCGTCGGATGCGTTGGCAATTGCCATTTGTCATGCCCATAATGTTTCCACCGGGCGAAAATGGGCTGCCGGGGTTGAAGACCCGATTGCTGCCGCCCTGAAAAAAGCTGGTATCGAAGACCCTCGCTTAGCAAAGAAGGGGGCAGGAAGCGGCGCCGATAAGACCAAGGGTAAAATCAGGGGGAAGAAATTCCGATGATCGGAAAGCTGACAGGGAAAGTTGATTCTATCGGTGACGATTGGGTCATGCTTGATGTGGGGGGCGTTGGTTATGTGGCCTTCTGTTCCAGCAGGACGCTTTCCATCCTTCCTGGTGAGGGTGAGGTTACAAGTCTCTTGATCGAAACGCATGTTCGCGAAGACCATATTCATCTCTTTGGTTTTGCCACCCAAGCTGAAAAAGAATGGTACCTCCTGTTGGGGACAGTACAGGGTGTCGGAGCCAAGGTTGGGTTGGCTATCTTGTCAGCGATCTCGCCCGATGAACTTTCGGTTGCTATCGCAGCACAGGACAAGACGACTTTGACACGTGCCAGTGGGGTCGGTCCCAAGCTTGCTATTCGTATTATGAATGAGCTTAAGGACAAAATAGCAAAGCTATCACTTGGAATTTCGGGGCAGATTGTCGATCCTTCTGTTGAAACCGAGGGCACGGCAACAACGCCTTTGGCTGTCTCAGAAGATGCGGTTTCTGCTTTAGTCAATCTTGGGTATCGACGCTCGGAAGCGTATAGTGCTGTTGCTAAAGTATCTAGCGAGCAGGGTCTTGATGCTCCGCTTGAGGCTCTTATTAAAGGTGGTTTGGCGGAGTTGATGCGTTGAGTGAAGATAGATTGGTATCAAATGAGTTTTCCGAAGGTGACGGCGCCGAAAAATCGTTGCGCCCTTTAAGCCTTGGAGAATTTATTGGTCAGCGCCAGCTCCGAGAAAATTTACATATTTTTATTGAGGCGGCGAAACAGCGTGGTGATGCGCTTGATCATGTGTTGTTTTTTGGTCCGCCTGGCCTTGGTAAGACGACACTTGCACAGGTCGTTGCCAGAGAGCTCGGGGTTGGTTTTCGGGCGACTTCAGGTCCTGTGATTGCAAAAGCCGGAGATCTGGCTGCGATACTTACAAACCTTCAATCACACGACGTCCTGTTTATAGATGAAATCCATCGTCTGTCTCCGGTCGTAGAGGAAATCCTTTATCCGGCGATGGAAGATTTCAAGCTCGACCTGATAATTGGGGAAGGACCTGCTGCCCGTTCCGTTCAGATTGATCTTCCGCCCTTTACCCTTATTGGTGCAACGACACGCTCAGGTTTGATATCTACGCCGCTGCGAGAGCGTTTCGGTATCCCCTTGCGGCTTCAGTTTTATGAGCCAGAGGAGCTCCAGCAGATCGTGGCGCGTGGTGCCAAGATACTTGGCGCGCCAATGAGTGATGATGGCGCCTTTGAAATTGCTCGTCGTGCGCGGGGCACACCACGTGTCTCTGGTCGTTTGCTTCGGCGTGTTCGAGATTTCGCCTCTGTTGCGGGGGTTGAGTTAATTGAAGCCGCCGATGCAGATGTCGCTTTACGGCGCCTGGATGTCGACGAAAAGGGCCTCGATGCGATGGACCGAAGGTACCTTCGGGTTATTGCTGAAAATTATGGGGGGGGGCCGGTAGGGGCCGAAACCCTTGCGGCTGCTCTGTCTGAGCAAAGAGATGTTATCGAAGACGTTATTGAGCCATATTTGATCCAACAGGGGTTTCTTCAACGCACACCGCGCGGTCGAATGTTGAGTAGCTCTGGGTATAAATATCTGGGTTTGAGCGAACCTGTCGAAGTGTCCTCGCGCCGTTCTTCCCAAATGGATTTGCTATCAGGCAATGGTGAAGGAGAGTAGGGGTGAAACAAAATTGTGACCTTCCTCTCTCTGGCGTATTTGAAAATGGATACCATCGTTTTCCGGTTCGGGTGTATTACGAAGACACGGATAATGCTAAAATTGTCTATCACGCCAATTACTTGAAGTTCGCTGAACGGGCCCGTACAGAAATACTTCGCCTTCTTGATCTTGAACAAACTGAACTAAGTGAGCGTTTCGGCCTTTTTTTCGCCGTAAAAGATTGCTTTCTTAAGTTTGTTCAGCCTGCGTATCTTGATGATCTATTAGAAGTTAGATCGCGGGTCGTTCAAATGAAGGGGGCCAGCTTTTCGTTTGAGCAGGTTGTTTTGCGTGGGGATGAGGCGCTGGTTCAATGTGATATCCGCATTGCCTGTGTCAGCGAAAAGGGGGGACCCGCAAGGATCCCAGCTGAGATTAGTCAGGCTTTAGTTCATTTTCGGGAATGAATTAGAGCGCACGTTTTTGGGTTCTAAAGGGAGCTGCCAAAGAAGATGGCAAATGAAGTAATTGAAACTGTTGAATCCGTCGGCCTTGGCGGCGAGGTCGTTGATACTGTTGCACTTGGTGGGGCATCGGCCGTTCATGATTTAAGTGTCTGGGGTCTTTTCCTTCAGGCAGACATCATCGTCAAAGTGGTGATTTTTATTCTGATCATTGCCTCTATCTGGTCCTGGGCAATTATGATCGACAAAATTGTGAAGCTACGCAGCCTTCGCAAACGCGCCGACCAATTTGATGAAGCCTTCTGGTCAGGAGGATCCCTTGATGATCTTTATGATCGCATTGAGAAGCGTCCTTCTGATCCAGTGTCGAGCATCTTTATTTCTGCAATGCGCGAATGGCGTCGGGCAAGTAGTCGAGGCGCCGGCAGCAGAAGTGATCACGCAAGGGTGAGCCTACAGCAGCGTATCGACAGGGTGATGGATATCAGCCTTAATCGTGAGATGGATATTCTTGAACGGGGTATGGTTTTCCTTGCTTCCGTGGGATCTTCAGCTCCATTTATCGGTCTTTTTGGGACGGTTTGGGGCATTATGAATGCCTTTACATCTATTGCCGCATCCAAGAATACGAGCCTGGCTGTTGTTGCTCCTGGTATCGCAGAGGCTCTTTTTGCCACGGCGCTTGGTCTTGTTGCTGCTATTCCTGCGGTTCTTGCATACAACAAACTCTCAAGTGATATCGGAAGATATGGTGCGAGATTGGAAGTGTTCGCCGGTGAGTTTAGTGCGATCCTCTCACGCCAGTTAGAGGAGCACTAAAATGGCAGCCCCAACACTCGGTGGTGGAGCTGGTAAGGGTCATCGCCGTTGGAATAGATCATCTCGGAAACCGATGAGTGACATCAATGTGACCCCTTTTGTTGATGTTATGTTGGTTCTGTTGATCGTCTTTATGGTGACGGCACCCCTGCTTACTGTTGGTGTGCCCGTTGATTTGCCTAAAACACAGGCCAAGTCGCTAAATGCATCTGAAGAACCTCTTGTTATAACCGTAAATTCAAAAGGTGAGCTCTTTATTCAAGAGTCAAAGATTGAAGAAGCTCAGTTGGTGCCGCGCTTGAATGCTATTACCGAGAACAAGCCGGATACTCGGGTTTATGTCCGTGGGGACAAAGCCATTGATTATGGGCGTGTTATGCAGGTCATGGGACTGGTAAACAGCGCCGGTTATGAGAGAGTTGCTTTGATTGCCGAACTCCCGAAAAAAGAGAAGTAGTCGCTAAAATCATGCGTATGGGCGTTGCTCTTTCTTTATTTTTACACATGGCCTTATTGGCGTTTGTGATCTTTGGATTACCACGCTTTAATAAGCCGTTTCTTGCTGAGCAGGTTGTGCCTGTTGAGTTTGTCGTTCTCGCTGAGCTGGAAGTAGAAGATACACCTGTGCCGGAGCAAGATGAGCCGGATCCTGAACCTGAGCCTGAAGAACCTCCTAAGCCAGAACCCAAACCAGAGCCGGAGCCAAAACCGGAGCCTGCGCCAGAACCAGAACCTGTTCCCGAACCTGCACCTGAACCGGAACCAATTCCTGAGCCTGAGCCCATACCAGAACCTGAGCTCATTCCAGAACCCGAGCCTTTAAAAGTAGAGGCTCCTGAGCCTGAAATCGTACAGGAAATTGAACCTGAGCCTACGCCAGAACCAGAGTCTGTGGTGGAAGAGGTGAGAGAGGCCCTGCCACCGAAACCTAAAGCCCGTCCAAAACCACCCAAGAGGCCTAAGCCACCCGAGCCTAAAGTGGTTAAGAAAAAAGAAGAGCCGAAACCCAAAGAAGACGCCTTGTCTTCGATTCTGAAGAACGTAGATAGACTTAAGTCTGCGCCTAAAAAGACGACAACCAAAGGTCAGACAAAAAGCAATCCAAGTCGTCCGCGTGCTTCATCTGCACAAATTAGTGACATTCAGCGATCACTGCAGCAACAGGTGAAACGCTGCTGGCGTGTTGATGCGGGTTCATTACAGGCAGAGGAAATGATCGTCGATATCTCGGTTAGCATGCGCCAGGATGGAAGCGTAAGTGGTGTTCGCATTGTAGATCAGAGCCGATTTAACAAAGATGCCTACTTTAGAATCGCCGCTGAAAATGCCCGGCGGGCGGTTATCAGCTGTGCACCTTATAAGTTGCCAACGAACCTTTATAGCGATTGGCAGACAGTGAATTGGACCTTTGATCCGTCAAAAATGTTTGGGCAATAAGTCGGGGAAGGGGAGTGATTGTGTGCGGGCTGTATTGATCCTTATATACTCCTTATTCGGCTTTGGTTTTGTAATGATGGGGAGCTTGAGCCCCGCTTATGCGCAAGACGATCCTAAGGTCGTGGAGAATTTGGTTAAAAAATGGGGCCAATGCCTTAAGCTTGCTCCGCGAGAGTGGTCCGGAGGCTCAACCATAATTGAGTTGTCGATTGATTTACTCAGAGACGGGAACGTAGATAGTATTCAAATTGTTGATCAAGAGCGGTTATCTCATGATGAAGAATTAAGGGAATTAGTCGAACAGCTTCGGCAAAAGATTATTAGTTGCGCGCCTTATAAACTACCAATTAGTCTGTATGCTGATTGGCAAACAATTAAAATGAGATTTGATCCAGCGAGTATGTTCGGGCAATGAACAGGAGAAGAATAGTGACACTATTGAAATCAACGCGTGGGATTTTGGTTGCCGCTGCGGGCGTATTGGGATTTTTAGTAGGGAGTTTTCCTGCCCAAGCCGAAATAAACGTAAATATTACTGAAGGTTTTGTTGAGCCGTTACCGGTCGCTATTGCTGACTTTCAAGGCGGACAGCCCGAAGAGCAGTTACTTGGCCATGATATTGCGGAAGTGATTTCTGCTAATCTGGAACGGACTGGATTGTTTAAGCCAATCGACAAGAAGGCCTTCATCCAAGATGATAATTCCCTTGCGGTCGGTGTGCGTTTTGGCGATTGGCGCCTGATCAACGCACAGGCACTTGTGTCTGGTAAAGTAACGGCACTTGGCGATGGTCGGATCAGTGTCGAATTCCGGCTTTGGGATGTGTATGCTGAAAACATGATGGTTGGTCAGAGGTTAAAGTCTACGAAGACGAACTGGCGGCGTATGGCGCATCAGATCACTGATTTTATTTATGCGAGGCTGACTGGTGAAAGAGGATACTTTGATACCCGTATTGTTTATGTATCCGAAACCGGACCACAAAATCGCCGTCAACGCCGTCTCGCCATTATGGATCAGGATGGTTTCAACCATAATTTCCTGACCAATGGCCGTTTTGATGTCTTCACGCCCCGTTTTTCTCCGACATCGCAAGAGATCACATATTTGTCATTCGAGGGCAATGTGCCAAAGGTCAAACTCCTGGATCTGCAAACTGGACGTGAAGAGAACCTTGGAAACTTTAAGGGAATGAGCTTTGCCCCGCGTTTCTCGCCCGATGGAAATTCTGTCGTCATGAGCTTGGCGGATCGTGGAAACACTGAGATTTACACAATGGATCTTCGTACCAGAAAGTTTAATCGACTGACAAATGATCCTGCTATTGATACGTCGCCGTCTTATGCTCCGGATGGATCTAAGGTTGTATTTAACTCTGATCGCGGTGGAAGCCAGCAACTTTACGTGATGGATGCAAACGGCAAAAATGTGAAAAGAATCTCTTTTAACAAAGGGCGTTACGCGACTCCTGTATGGTCGCCACGTGGAGATTTGATCGCATTTACACGTCTCTCTGGTAGAAAATTCTATATTGGTGTGATGAAACCGGATGGCTCTGGTGAGCGTATGCTTGCTGAGGGGTATCATGTGGAAGGTCCTACATGGTCACCAAACGGCCGGGTACTGTCATATTTTAAACAGGGTAAGTCTGATAGTCGTGGTAAAGTGAAAAGCAATGTCTATACCGTTGATCTTTCTGGCTACAATGAACGTCAGGTCGTTACGCCTCTTGATGGTGTAGATCCTGCTTGGTCACCACTATTGCAATAAGCTGTAAGCTTGATAAACCCCTGCTATACCGTTATAGTCGTGGGCGTTTCCCGATTTAGTCGGTGTAACAGGGGGTTTTTGAGTTTCTTCGTTGGTCCGATTTTTCTAATGGATCACTTTAACAATTTAGTATCCGGGTATTACTCGAGAGGGCGAAAAAAATATGCGCTTTAAGTTGCTCACCATTTTTGCAGCCGCACTGTTCCTAAGTGCTTGTGCTAGCAATTCCGATGACACAGCAGGGGGGTCCAATGACGGGGCGTCTGCAACAACTGGTACAACTGACCAGTCTTCTTCTGTAGATTCATCTTCCATTCAGGGACCTCAGCCGGGCTCTCTGGAACATCTCGTCGTTAACGTCGGCGACCGCGTCTTCTTTGGTTATGACCAGAGTGATCTGCAAGCTGAAGGTCAAAAGACCACTGAAGCTCTTGCGGTATGGCTTAACAGCTACCCTTCAGTGACCTTGACCATTGAAGGTCACGCTGATGAACGCGGTACACGGGAATACAACCTTGCATTAGGTGAGCGTCGTGCGAACTCAGTACGCGACTATCTTGTTGCTTTGGGCGTGAACCCTAATCGTCTACAGGTCGTAAGCTTTGGTAAAGAACGTCCAGAAGTACTGGGTTCTACTGAAGAAGCTTGGGCTCAGAATCGTCGTGCAGCTTTTGTTGTAAACTAAGCGCATCGATTGTTAATTTAAAAACGTGATCCTTTAACAGGTGCCACATTGTTACCAAGATGGCGATGTATAAGGTTTGATATTATTTATCGTTCGAGGGTGTGATATTATTTATCGTTCGAGGGTGTGAAAAGAAGATGTCATTGATGACCGTTAATTGGAAAGCGTTCCGCATGGTTGCCGGTGCCGTAGTAGTTTTACTGGCTTTTCCAGGAAATTCTTGGGCACAAAATTCTCAAGTTCAGGGACTGGTTAATAAGATTGATCGTCTGCAACGAGAACTAGTGACCCTTCAGCAGCACATCTATCAGGGCAAGACACCTTCTGCAGCAGATTTGGCTGCTGTTGGGAGTGATACTGGCGGTGGCGCTAATTCTGGCCGGGTTGAATTGCGGTTATCCCAAGTCGAGAACCAAATGCGTAAAATCACGGGCCAGTTCGAAGAGGTGAACTATCGTTTGGATCAGATTGGGAAACGTTTGGACAAACTTGTTGCCGATACAGATTTGCGTTTGCAAAACCTTGAAAGTGGTAATCAGGTTGGCCAATCTCAACAACAGAATCAAACGACGGGTTTGGATTCTACGCAGGCCAATTCTTCACTTCAACAGCCTCAGCCATCAGGCCAGCCAGGCGTTCTTGGAACTGTACGCGCGGATGATCTAAATAACTTCAATACTCAGCAACAGGCTAGCACGGCTCCGAACACCGTTGTTGAAAGCGCTTCTCCCCAAAGCTTGATCCAAGGAGGGCTCCGTTCCGATGAGGTGAGCGCCTATAACCTTCCTGGCGATACGCCCAAGCAACAATATGACTATGCTTTTGGTCTCTTGCGACAGGCAAGATACGACGAAGCTGAACAAGCGTTTAGTACTTTTGTTGAACGCCATCCTGAAGATACCCTGGCGGGGAATGCGACTTACTGGTTGGGTGAAACCTATTACGTTCGTGGTGATTATCAGCAAGCTGCGATTACCTTTGCTGATTCGTTCCAACGTTATCCAAGTAGTTCTAAAGCTCCTGATAATCTTTTGAAACTTGGTCTATCTCTTTCATCACTTGGTAACACAGCAGATGCCTGTGGCACTTTTGGAGAGTTGTTAAATCGCTATCCAAATTCTTCAACGATTATTAAGCAGCGTGCAGGTCAGGAAACCCAAAGACTAAATTGCCAATAACAAGAACCGTCATCGCTCAAACAATTGTTAATGTTACAGTGAGCCAGCCGTGAATATGGGCAGGACTTTGTTTGTGCCCGCAATTGAGTCTGTGGCTGGGCCGATCAAGGGGGGAGAATTTGCTGACTTAATGTCTGCTCTCATTCTTCCCCAACACCCGTTAAAGATCGCTGTTGCCTTGTCGGGTGGGGCCGACAGTATGGCGTTGTGCCTATTGCTAAAGGAATGGGTCGATGCGCACGATGGTGAGCTGATTGCTGTAACTGTCGATCATACTTTACGCCCGGAATCAGAGTTCGAAGCAAAATGGATCCATGCCCGCCTAACTTCTGAAGGTGTTGAACACCATATTTTAAGTTGGCAAAAAGAACTTAGGGCAACGGGCAGTACGCAGGTCCTAGCGCGTGACGCGCGATATAGATTAATGTCCCAATGGTGCCAGCAGAGGAGTATCTCTCTTCTTGCTCTTGCTCACCATCTTGATGATCAGATTGAAACTCTACTGATAAGGCTGCTCCGCAATAGTGGTTCTGACGGCCTCGCTGGCATGTCCCTACAGCGCAGAGAGGGGCAATTAAATCTGATCAGGCCTTTGTTGTCCGTCTCGAAAGAGCGATTGCTGGCGACTCTTCGCGATCGGGGGTGGGGCTGGATTGAAGAGCCGAGTAACCATCAAGACAAATATCTCCGAAACAGGTTACGAAGGGCGATGCCTAATCTGGAGCTAGGCGGGCTTAAAAAGGAGACCCTTGCGAGAATTTGTCATAGCCTCGGTCGGATCCGCCGAAATCTTCAAGAGCGTACTGATGCATTTATAAATAAGTGTGTGGTGGTTAAATCTTCGGGATATGCAACGATCGACTATAACGAATCGATAAAAGCCGACTCTGAAATTCTAACAAGGGCATTAGAAAGAACGCTTTTGACCATAGGGGGAGGAAATTATTCTCCCCGGTCGGAAAGAACAAAGCGTTTAGTGCGAGAGTTGCACGACGGAACGGATGTAAAGGTTACGTTGGCAGGCTGTCACGTCAAAGTGAAGCAGGGGGTAATTGCCATCGCCCGGGAAACCAGAAATCTTCCCGAAGTTCCCTTAAGTTCTGAGGGCGATTTTCTTTGGGATAATAGATTCTATATTCATATACATGGCGCTATGAAGGATGCAGGGCTAATTCTAAAGGCATTAGGGAAGCAAGGCTGGCAACAATTGTGTCAGTTGTCGCCCCATATCAAAGAATCAGCGATTCCCATGTTCGCCCGCTATAGCCTTCCTGCTGTTTTTCTTGGGGATAAAATCATAACTGTTCCCCATTTAGAGTACCTTGATTCGGCTTGGTTGGATAAATTACGCATAAAAATGCGATTTAAACCAAAAAATATATTAATTCAGCATCCCTTTACGGTTGCTTAGGCGCCAAAGCGCATTATCTTCTAGACAGAACTGATTCATTTTGCTGCGCATTTGAGAGCGCAGCCTAGATTTTGGAAGGTCGTTACCTTGAATTTCAGCCGTAATGCTGCCTTATGGATTGTTGTGGGCTTACTCTTGTTTGCACTATTTAATCTTTTTCAGGGGCCTACAAACCCTGGCGGGCAACAGCAACTAGCTTATTCCGATTTCCTCGCACAAGTAGAGACTGGGCAGATTTCCAATGTCACTATTCAGGGGCAGGAAATTAAGGGCAATTATAGTGATGGAAGAATCTTCACGAGTTATGCGCCCGAAGATCCCACGTTGGTTGAAACACTGCGCAACAACGGCGTGACGGTTAAGGCGATGCCTTTGGACGAAGGTAGTACCCTCATCCAAATTCTGATCTCTTGGTTCCCGATGATTTTGCTTATCGGTGTGTGGATCTTCTTGTTCCGTCAAATGCAAGGCAACAGTGGCAAAGCCATGGGCTTTGGTAAAAGTAAAGCCAAGCTTCTGACCGAGAAACAAGGTCGTGTCACATTTGATGATGTCGCAGGTATTGACGAAGCTAAAGAAGAGTTGGAAGAGATTGTTGAGTTTCTAAAAGATCCTCAAAAATTCCAACGTCTGGGCGGAAAGATCCCTAAAGGGTGTTTGCTTGTTGGTCCTCCAGGTACAGGTAAGACACTTCTGGCCCGTGCGATTGCCGGAGAAGCCAACGTTCCTTTCTTTACGATTTCTGGTTCTGACTTCGTCGAAATGTTTGTCGGTGTTGGCGCAAGCCGTGTTCGAGACATGTTCGAACAGGGTAAAAAGAACGCGCCTTGTATCCTCTTTATCGATGAGATCGATGCTGTTGGTCGCCACCGTGGCGCCGGCATGGGCGGCGGTAATGATGAACGTGAGCAGACTCTGAACCAGCTCTTGGTTGAGATGGATGGTTTTGAATCAAATGAAGGCGTTATCATAATCGCAGCAACCAACCGTCCTGACGTGTTGGATAACGCATTATTACGTCCCGGTCGTTTTGATCGTCAGGTGACCGTTACTAATCCTGATATCCTTGGCCGTGAAAAAATTCTCAAAGTACATTTACGCAAAGTTCCTTTGGCACCTGATGTTGATGCGCGTGTTGTTGCGCGTGGTACACCTGGTTTCTCTGGTGCTGCCCTTGCGAACCTTGTCAACGAAGCGGCTCTGTTGGCTGCGCGTTCAGGCAAACGTGTTGTTACAATGTCAGATTTTGAGAATGCCAAAGACAAGGTCATGATGGGGGCGGAACGCCGCTCTATGGTCATGACTGATGAAGAAAGAGAAATGACAGCTTATCACGAAGCTGGACATGCTCTGGTCGGTATTCATGTCAAAGGTAACGATCCGCTACACAAAGTAACAATTATCCCAAGGGGACGTTCTTTGGGTGTTACCATGAACCTGCCTGAGCGTGACCGTTTGGGTTATAAGGTTATGGAGTTGAACGCAAAGCTTGCCATGACATTTGGTGGCCGTGAAGCAGAGCTTTTGATTTATGGAGCTGACAACGTTACCACAGGTGCTGGTAATGACATTCAGCAAGCAACCAACATGGCACGTGCTATGGTGATGGAATACGGCATGAGTGATAAGCTTGGTCGCCTTCGCTATACTTCTCGTCAGGACGATCCGTTTAACTATGGTGGTGGCGGTGATAATGGCTTGAGCGTTTCCGGGGCTACCCAGAAGATGATTGATGATGAGGTTAGAAGTATCGTCGAGACTGCAGAACTGCAGGCTCGTGAAGTTCTTGCCACTCATAAAGATCAGCTCGAACTCATTACGAAAGCTTTGCTTGAGTACGAATCTCTTAGTGGTGCAGATGTTGATCAGCTACTCAAAGAGGGTAAAATTGATCGTAGCGATGACAGCAACCAAGGTAATGGTTCTGATATTCCGCGTGCCTCTGTTCCTAAGAGTGGCAATACGCCTCAAGAAGATGAAAGTGGTAAGGAAGATAAGGGCGGGGCTACCCCGGAACCTCAACCTGAAAGCTAATATTTAAGCTACACAGGTTTTCTTACTATGGTACAACCAAGGCCTCACAGATGTGGGGCCTTGGTATTTTTAAATGGACTTTGCAATGGCAGCTAAGCTTTATATCCGCCCTTTACAGGCTTCCAATGGTAATTCGTCAATTGGTAAGGCAGTTATTTTCCTCGGAGGTCCTGCGCGTTATTCGGCTGCTGAAGTAACCATTCGATCCTCAACAGGGGATATCGAAGAGCGTCATGTTCTGCCAACCAGTGAGATCTTGTCATGGTTAGAAACAAGTCGACCGGATTTTAAAGAAGCCGCATCAGGGATACTTGCCAAGCTAAGCGAACCACGTGCCTCTTTTGCCGGATTGGACATGAGTCAAGCTCATGTGATGGGCGTTATCAATGTGACCCCGGATTCTTTTTCCGACGGGGGAGATCGTTACGACGCGTCCAATGCGGTGGAAGATGGCCTACGAATGGTGGAGCAAGGAGCAACGATCCTTGATGTCGGGGGAGAGTCCACGCGTCCAGGGGCTGAGCCTGTTTCGTTGGATGAAGAGCTGCGTAGGGTAATCCCGGTTGTGCACAAGCTCTCGCAAGCCGGAGCATTGGTATCTATTGATACGCGGCATGCAAAGGTAATGACCGAAGCAGTTGCTGCAGGTGCGGGGGTCATAAATGACGTCACCGCTTTGCAGGGAGATGAGGGGAGTTTAGAAGCTGCGGCAGCGGCAAAGGTTCCTGTAATCCTCATGCATATGCAGGGCACCCCTGAAACAATGCAAAGCAACCCAACCTACCAGGATGTTGCGTTAGATATATACGATTTTCTCGAACAGCGTGTCGCTGCGTGTGAAGCTGCGGGTATTCCTCGAAATATGGTTGCCATTGATCCTGGAATTGGGTTTGGCAAGACAATTGACCATAACCTTCGGCTATTGGATACCCTGTCACTTTTCCATGGAACTGGTTGTCCTGTATTATTAGGTGTCAGCCGTAAGGGATTTATTGGTAAACTGTCCGGCGCGGTAGAACCAAAAGATCGCGTTGCAGGTTCTATCGCCTGTGCATTGGCTGGATTGCAACGCGGGATACAAATGTACCGTGTTCATGATGTCGCCGAAACGTCACAGGCCTTTGTGATTTCGCGGGCTATTTTGAACGCAGCAATCGTATAGTTGTTTTCGTTAATGATACGCATTGTTGCCGCATTTTGCCTGTTAGATGATGGTGATTTTCATTTAGTATGAAGTCGAATTTAAATACTAATTGTTTTTTACAAGTGAAGAACAATTCGGAAATTGGAGACCGAGAATAAAATGAGCCGTAAGTATTTTGGTACCGATGGTATTCGTGGAAAAGCAAATGTAGCCCCGGTTACTGCCGAGATCGCCTTGGCTGTTGCCAAAGCAGCTGGTGCCCATTTTCTTCGAGGTAATCACCGTCATACCGTGGTCATCGGCAAAGATACACGTCTTTCCGGTTATTTGCTTGAACCTGCTCTGACAGCTGGCTTTATTTCCGTGGGTATGGATGTGGTTCTTCTTGGTCCCATTCCAACCCCTGCCGTTGGTATGTTAACCCGTTCTATGCGGGCTGATATGGGGGTGATGATTTCTGCTTCTCACAATCCTTACGAAGACAATGGTATCAAGTTGTTTGGTCCAGACGGATTTAAGTTGTCTGACGATGTTGAGATGGAAATCGAACAACGTTTGCAAGATAATAAAGACATACCCTTGGCAACAAGTGCCAAACTCGGACGAGCAACTCGGCTCGAAGGGGCTATGGGGCGCTATATTGAGTTTGTCAAAAACACCTTCCCAAAAGACTTACGCCTTGATGGTCTTAAAATCGTTATCGATTGTGCTAATGGTGCAGCTTATAAAGTTGCCCCAACCGTTCTCTATGAGCTCGGGGCGACTGTCATTCCCGTGGCTGTGACGCCGGATGGATTTAACATTAATAAGGATTGTGGAGCGACTGCGACCACCCTTATGCAAGAAGCTGTTGTTGCTCACGGTGCGGATATTGGTATCGCCCTTGATGGCGATGCCGATCGCTTGATTCTGGCTGATGAGCACGGTCAGATTGTCGATGGTGATCAGGTCATGGCTCTGATAGCGAAAACTCTCCAAAGCAGAGGGTTGTTAAGCGGTGGTGGTGTGGTTGCAACAGTGATGTCAAACATGGGGCTTGAGAACTATCTCAATGACATCGGCCTTGATTTGATTAGGACTCCTGTGGGTGACCGCTATGTTGTTCAGACTATGCGTGAGCAGGGATACAACCTGGGTGGGGAGCAATCCGGCCATATGGTGATGAGCGACTATACCACAACGGGTGATGGACTTATTGCAGCTTTACAGGTTTTGGTCGCACTTATCCGGGCAGACAAACCTGCAAGTGAGGTCGTGCGCGGGTTCTCTCCACTTCCTCAGTTACTTCAGAATGTCCGCATTAACAGCGGTGTACCCTTGGATGATGTACTGGCACTTCCAGTCGTCAAAGAAGCTATTCAGGCCGGTGAAGCACAGCTCAATGGTACAGGTAGAGTACTTATTCGCAAGTCAGGAACCGAACCTTTAATCCGTGTCATGGCGGAAGGTGAAGATTCCAAGTTAGTGAATTCTGTCGTCTCAGAGATTTCCGAGACGATTAGTAGTGCCAGTTAACAGAATTTATGATCCGATGAGGGGAAGCTAGAATACAGAGCTTCCCACATCTGGACCCTTTCGTAGGATCTCAGCAAGAATTTCCAGACCACGGATAAGTTTTTCATCGGTGTCTGGCTGACCAAGACAAATGCGCACGGCATGAGGTGGCGCCTTGCGCCCTACGATAAAGGCTTCTGAAGCTGATATTGTCACGCCGGCGCGTCCCGCAGCATGGGTGAATTGACTGGATCGCCAAGGAGCTGGCAGGTAAAGCCAGACATATATGCCCAGGGTTTCACTTTCCATCTCGTAGTCAGCAAAGATTTTACGAGCAATTTCTACACGGCGACGTGCACTTTCTTTTCTGCCTTCTAGGATACGATCTGAAGCGCCACTCATAATCCACCGTGTGGCAATTTCAGCCGTGATGGGGGAGGCCATCCAGCAAGTTGCTCGGACAGCAGCAATCAGGCTCGCGGTACTGTGTTGTGGGCCCGTTAAATAACCAACACGTAAGCCTGGTGCGATGGTCTTTGCCAAAGAGCTGATATAATAACAGCGTTCAGGTGCCATATTTGTGATCGGTGGCAGAGCATTTTCAACAACAAGTCCAAAGACATCATCCTCGATAATGGAAACCCGGTAACGCCGGGCTATATCGGCTATGGCCTGGCGGCGCTCCATGGGAAGAAGGCGCGTTGTCGGGTTTTGGAAATTCGGAACACAATAGAGAAATTTTACATCTCCTGCCTTGCAAGCTTCTTCAAAAGCTTCTGGCAGAATGCCGTGCTTGTCCATTTCCAAACCGTCGAGCCTGAGACCAAGCATGCGGCAGACAGACTGGATCCCCGGATAGGTCATTTCCTCGCAGAGAACGCGGTCCCCAGGGCGGGCAATGGCTGCCATGGTGACGGCAATGGCATGGTGTGCACCGGCCGTCAGAATAACGTGGTCAGGATCTATGGTAAGGCCATTTAGCTCAAACCAATGTGCCCCAGCTTCACGGTGATGGGGCAGGCCTGAATGGGGCTGGTAACTCAAAAGAGTGGATATCTCTGCATCGGCAGCAATTGTTTGTAGCGTAGATGCCATTTCTTTTTCTTCAACACCCCCCGGAGGTGGGTAGGCAAAATCCATCAAGATCAGGTTTTGGTCAACGAATCTCGATTGGTTGAGCATATGACGCTCTGCAGGAGAGGGGCCATGAACAAATGTACCACGCCCAACTTCCCCAAAAGTCAGTCCTCTGCGTTCAGCTTCAGCATAGGCACGGCTGACGGTGCCGACTGTTACACCGAGGTGCCAGGACAGGTCTCTGTGGGTCGGCAGGCGGTCGCCCTGTTGCAGGAAACCGTTGCGGATATCTTCTGCCAGGGCATCGGCGATTGCCATATAGCGAGGGCCAGAGCCGAATTTTACTTTTGGGAGCCAATTTGTCATGGTGACAATGTAATCATTGACCCCCTATTGTATCAAGCATTAACTAGGACAATGAGTGCAATATTTGGTGCTAATATGGTGTCAAATGTTGAAATTCGTTTTAAAACATGTGGTTACCTTCGTTTGAGATCTTTGGAATCCACAAGTGCGAAACGAGTCTTGGATGGTGGCCCGGAGGATACAATGTCACGAGAACTTCTAAATAATGCTTTTCAAAGAGGCGATCGTTATCTCTCAGAGATTGATGAACGCCGGGTTTTTCCCGATAAAACCGCGATATCTGCCTTGTCTGGATTTGATGAACCGCTGTCTCAAAAAGGTGAAGAGCCAAGTAAGGTTCTCGAGATGTTGGATGAATTGGGCTCCCCTGCAACAGTAGCTTCGGCTGGGAGTCGCTATTTCGGATTTGTTGTTGGCGGTAGTTTACCAGTTACGGTGGGTGCCAATTGGATGGCAACGGCGTGGGATCAGGTTGCGTCTTCGGCGGTGACGTCTCCAGTGGCTGACAAAATTGAGAAAGTTACGACTGGCTGGTTATTAGATGTCCTGGATCTGCCGAGGGAATCAGCGGTTGGGTATGTCACTGGTGCGACGATGGCGACATTTACGGCGCTGGCTGCCGCGCGACACAAATTGTTACGGGGTAAAGGATGGAATGTTGAGGCCGATGGTCTTTTTGGTGCCCCGGAAATCAAAGTTATTGTTAGCGAGGAAGTTCACGTTACGGCCTTGAAGGCTCTTTCGATGCTCGGAATGGGTAAGGAGAGAGTTATCCGTGTTCCAACGGATAAAAATGGGGCCATGGATATCACTCAGTTACCCGAGCTAGATGATTGTACGATTATCTGCACCCAGGCGGGAAATGTGAACAGTGGGGCATTTGATCCAATTGCAGCGATTTGTAATCGCGCCAATAAGGTCGGCGCCTGGGTTCATGTTGATGGGGCCTTTGGTCTTTGGGCAAGAGCTTCCCGCACGCGGTCATATCTTGCCGAGGGCATAGAAAAGGCGAGTTCATGGGCGACTGATGGTCATAAATGGCTAAATACGCCTTATGATGGGGCCATGGTCATTTGCCGCGACGAAGAGGCGCTTTACAATTCCATGTCCGTAGCCGCGGCCTATTTGCGGGAAATTGAAACTGCAGCCCAGAATTATATGCCTGAATTTTCAAAACGGGCCCGTGGGATCGAAATATGGGCGGCGTTAAAGTTCCTTGGTCGCGATGGCGTAGACAATCTCATTTCTGGATGCTGTGACTTGGCAACTTATTTTGCAGCTGGTCTGGAAGAGCTTGGTCTTAGCGTACTTAATGATGTTGTTATTAATCAGATTGTCGTTAGTTGGGACAATGCTGATAAGACAGAAAGTTTAATGCAAGCCGTACAGCAAGAAGGCACGTGTTGGTTTGGTCCGACCATCTGGAAAGGTCACAATGCTTTTCGTTTATCTGTTTCATCCTGGAAAATAGAAAAGAAAGATATTGATCTTTCTTTACAGGCAATCGGTAATGCGATGAAAAGTATTGAGAATTAACAAGCAGTCGAGATGAAAATGGAAATAGCTCTTTATCAAGTTGACGCCTTTACGGATGAAGTTTTTAAAGGAAACCCTGCTGCGGTATGCCCGCTAGACGCCTGGCTTCCCGATGATGTCCTTTATCAGATCGCTGCGGAAAACAATCTTTCAGAAACCGCTTTTTTTGTCGCTGAAGGAGAGGGCTATCATCTTCGTTGGTTTACGCCGACAACAGAAGTAGATCTCTGTGGTCACGCTACTCTTGCGACCTCTCATGTAATCGCAACCGAGTTGTCTCCTGGAACCAAGAGCATTCTGTTTAGATCCAAGAGTGGCGAGCTAACTGTTACTTGTGATAACGGGAAATACACACTCGATTTTCCCGCCCGACCTCCTGTGCCTTTTGACGCAGTGGATATGGTTGAAGATAGTATCGGCGTGCGGCCTCAAGCGACATACAAATCCAGTAAGCTTATGGCTGTGATCGAAAGTGAAGAAGCTGTTCTCGCTGTAGAGCCCAACTTTGATAAAGTAGAAGCGCTTCCGGGTGACGGTTTGGTCATTACTTCCAGAAGTGAGAACTACGACTACGTGGCGAGGTATTTTGGCCCTCATTGCGGTATCCCAGAAGATCCGGTGACGGGATCTGCTCATGTGGTGACTGTTCCTTATTGGAAAGAGCAACTAGGCAAAAGAGAAATGATTGCCAAGCAAATATCCAAGCGTGGGGGTGTCCTTTGGCTTGAAGACCGGGATGATCGGGTATTGTTAACCGGGAACGCGGTTCTTTATCTCAAGGGAACAATATTTATTTGATTTCGTTATCTCGTAGCGAAAAAAAGAGCCCCATACCGGGGCTCTTTTTTATATCTGATGTTATGGATTATAACGGCCAGATCCACAGTATTAGGGGAACGGATACCAGAAGGATCAGGATATCCAGTGGTAACCCCATGCGCCAATAATCGCCGAACTTATAGCCACCAGGTCCCATGACCAACAGATTGGATTGATGTCCAATGGGGGTGAGATAGGTTGAAGAGCTCCCAATCGCGACGGCGATGAGGAAAGTATCGATGTTTACGCCTAGGCCATTTGCGATGGAAATGCCGATTGGTGCCATGAGCACTGCTGTTGCAGCGTTATTCATTACATCTGAGAGCATCATCGTAATAAATATAAGAAGCCCGAGGATTGCCCATATCGGGACGAGATCGCTTAGGCCAACGAGAGGCGAGGCTATTAGGGCCGTTCCTCCTGTTGATTCGAGGGCGAGGCCGACAGGTATCATTGCACCCAATAGGACAATAATTGACCAGTCGATTGATTCGTATAGTTCTTTTAAATTTAGTTCTCCAAGAAGAACCATGGTGCCGACAGCACCAAGGAAAGAAATTTGCGGGGGGAGAATGCCAAAGGCAACCAATGCAATTGCTATCGCAAATAAACCAGGGGCGATTATTGAGCCTCTTTTAGGGATGAGTGAGAGTTCTCTTTCGGCAAGAGGTAGTAAGCCAAGAGAGGCTAAAGCTTCAGGCATTTCTTCTCTGATACCCTGGATGAGAAGGACATCCCCAGCCATGAAACGAACCCGGCCAATGCGTTCGTTTACCGGCTGGCCCTGGCGGGCAACGCCGAGGGTATTAATGCCATGGTGGGTATGGAGCTGCATGTTGTGGGCTGTGCGGCCCTCAAGTCGTGATCCTGGTGTTACCACGGCTTCTAATATACCGACACGATCAGACTGCAAGGCGTGTGAGCTGTCGCCAGCAGATCCAATAATTTCTAAATTAGCTTCATCAACGACTTTTTGAAGGGTATCTGTATCTGCCTCAAGTGTCAGGATGTCGTCTTCTTTTAGGCGCATGTAACCTGATGGAGCAAGCATGCGGTCTTCTCTTCGGACCAAGGCGACTACGGCGACATTACCCTGTGCCAAGGTTTCAAGATCCACGAGCCGGTGACCAATATAAGGAGAGTTTTCTGGGATTCGAACGTCTGCAATATAGTCTTCAATCTGAAAAAGACTTTCGCTTTCACTATTGCTGACCATACGTTTGGGTAAAATGCGCCAGCCGACGAGCGATATAAAGGCTATACCTGTAAGAGCAACACCGAGCCCCACAGGCAGGAAATCAAACATAGCAAAGCTTTGCCCGGTTTCGGCCTGTCTGAAACTGGAGATAATGATGTTCGGGGGGGTGCCGATTAACGTGGTTAAGCCGCCGAGTAAGGAACCAAAGCTTAAGGGCATAAGGACTTCACTGGTTGGGCGCTTACTGTTGTAGGCGCTGCCAATTGCAATCGGCAGCATCAGAGCAAGGGCGCCAACGTTGTTCATGAAGGCGGAGCAAATGGCGACAAGACTGGTTAAGGCCAGAATATGGAGGGTTGGATTCCCTGCTGCGGGTTCCAAAAACCGAGTCGCGAGTTCAACTATCCCGGAATTGCGTAATGCCTGAGAGATAATAAGGACTGCAGCCACAGTAATGACCGCCGGGTGCCCAAAGCCTAAAAAGGCATCGTCAGCCGGAACAACTCCAAGAATAACTGCGCCGATGAGTGCCATCATCGCAACGACGTCGTACCTTATTTTCCCCCATATAAATAGAATCAATGCGAGGCCAATAATGGCAAAAACGATAATCTGATCGGTATACATCCCCACCTAACTTTGCGAAGTTTTTTATTGTTAAGCGCTGTTTATCATCTGTGAAAATATTCTGCTTTGCCCTTCACTACAATGCTGTGCTTATGCAAAAAGTTCATTTCTGTTAAAAACAGGGCAAAATAAGCAAGGATTTTGCGGTGCAATATGTTTATAGTGCAGGCGCGACCTGAAAAAGTCGGTTTGCGACCCTGAAATATGGGTGGATATTGTAGTGCAGCCAAAAGAGCTGCCATACTGGAGTTACGTGTCCAATGAATGAAAAACCTAGTGAACGTCCCTTAAATCCAAGATTCTCTTCCGGGCCTTGTGCAAAGCGCCCTGGTTGGTCTTTGGATTCACTAGGCTCTTGCTGGCATGGTCGATCTCATCGCGCAAAAGGCGGTAAAGCCAAACTCGCACAAGTGATCGAACAGTCACGCAAAATCCTTGGTATCCCTGAAGACTACCGTGTTGGAATCGTCCCAGCTTCCGACACCGGTGCCGTTGAAATGGCACTTTGGTCTCTCTTGGGGCCACGGGGAGTTGATATGCTGTCATGGGAAAGTTTCGGTAAAGGTTGGGTCACTGATGTGATCAAACAATTGAAACTCGATGACGTCCGTACTTTTGAAGCTGACTATGGAAAGCTTCCTGATTTGTCTCAGGTTTCCTGGGATCGTGATGTGGTCTTTACCTGGAATGGTACGACCTCTGGTGTTCGTGTGCCTAATGGAGAGTGGATCAATTCTGATCGTGCGGGACTCTCTATCTGTGATGCGACTTCAGCAGCTTTCGCGATGCCATTGCCGTGGGATAAGCTCGATGTCACGACCTGGTCTTGGCAAAAGGTTCTCGGTGGTGAAGCTGCTCATGGTATGATTGCTTTGAGTCCGCGCGCTGTTGAGCGCCTTGAAAATCACGAGCCTGCCTGGCCGATGCCAAAAATCTTTCGCCTGACAAAAGGGGGGAAGCTCAACGAATCGATCTTTAAAGGCGCGACGATCAATACGCCGTCGATGATTTGTGTTGAGGATGCTCTGGATTCTTTGAATTGGGCCGAATCTGTTGGTGGTCTCGAAGGTCTTGTTGGCCGGTGTAATGCCAACTTGGCAGCAATTGCCAACTGGGTTGC
This sequence comes from Kiloniella sp., assembly GCF_965205715.1. GTDB lineage: Bacteria > Pseudomonadota > Alphaproteobacteria > Kiloniellales > Kiloniellaceae > Kiloniella. The sequence goes on from NZ_CBDBHW010000013.1 coordinate 969,251, forward strand.
CAAAAGCGATTGGGCTGCTTTTCTCGCGGAAGGTACATCGACGTGTTCAACAACATCGATATGTCTGAAAGTGAAAGCGGGATGGTTTGAAGCCTTGTCTGCGGATGATCAAGCAAAAGCGGCTAAGGCGCTGGCTTCCAAAATGGAAGACGAGAACGTAGCCCTTGATATCGGTGCTTACCGGGATGCGCCTGCTGGTCTTCGGATCTGGGGTGGCGCAACAGTTGAGACATCAGACATAGAACTACTTCTGCCTTGGTTAGATTGGGCAATCGAAGAAGTACGTGCGGAATTCGAATAGAGTTGGAAAAATGGTAAAAGTACTTATTAGCGATAAACTAAGTCCGAAAGCTGCGGACATCTTTCGTAACCGTGGTATCGAAGTCGATACCAAGGTTGGCCTTACACCTGAAGAACTGATCAGCATCATTGGTGATTATGATGGTCTTGCAATCCGTTCTGCAACAAAAGTCACACCAGAAGTTCTCGAAGCCGCAACCAATCTAAAAGTTGTTGGCCGTGCGGGCATCGGGGTCGATAACGTAAATATTGACGCTGCATCCGGTAAGGGCGTGGTTGTTATGAACACACCACACGGTAACTCCATCACCACAGCAGAGCACGCGATTGCAATGATGTTTGCTGCGGCGCGCCAAATTCCAGAAGCGAATGCATCTACTCAGGCCGGTAAGTGGGAAAAATCTCGCTTTATGGGGTCTGAGCTTAACGCCAAGACTCTTGGCGTTATTGGGTGCGGAAATATCGGCGCGATTGTAGTTGATCGGGCTCAAGGTCTGAAGATGAAGGTGGTTGCATTTGACCCGTTCCTTTCTCCTGAGCGGGCCAATGACCTAGGTGTGGAAAAAGTTGAGTTGGACGAGCTTCTCGCCCGGGCTGACTTTATCACATTGCATGTCCCCTTAACGGATCAAACCCGTGGCATTATCAATGCTGATGCGATTGCGAAAACCAAGAAGGGTGTTCGTATCATTAACTGTGCCCGTGGTGGTCTTGTTGTTGAGGCTGATCTGAAAGTAGCTCTTGAAAGTGGTCATGTCGCTGGTGCTGCCAGTGATGTGTTCGAAGTTGAACCTGCCAAGGACTCTGTTTTATTCGGTGCGCCGAATTTTGTGGCAACCCCTCACCTCGGAGCTTCTACAGCGGAAGCACAGGAAAATGTTGCGCTTCAGGTTGCAGAGCAACTTTCTGATTACCTGCTGACAGGCGCGGTTACCAATGCGCTTAATATGCCGTCTTTGACTGCAGAGGAATCCAATAGACTTCAGCCTTATATGACATTGTCCCAACAATTGGGCAGCTTTGCTGGTCAGTTGACGCGTACGGGTCTTAAGGCAATCAAAATTGATTATGAAGGCTCCGTTGCATCACTGAACTGTCGTCCTTTGACCCAGACAATTGTGGCCAGTCTTCTGGCCCCAATTATGGATTCTGTGAATGTGGTGAGTGCGCCTGTAATTGCCCGCGAGCGGAATATTGACGTGAGTGAAGCCAAGCATGAGCGTGATTGTGACTTCCAGACTTTAATCCGGTTAACCGTTACCACTGAACAGGGTGAGCGGTCTGTTGCGGGAACTCTTTTTGGGGGTAAACGTCCCCGTCTCGTCAACATCAAAGGAATTGAGATCGAAGCTGAACTTGGAAAACACATGCTTTACCTCACCAACGAAGATTCCCCAGGTTACATTGGGGCCTTGGGTATGCAGTTGGGTGAAGCAGGGGTGAATATTGCAACCTTCCATCTCGGGCGTACTGCGCCAGGACAAGATGCAATCGCCTTGATCGAGCTTGATAGTCCTCTTGATGCCGCGCAGATCGAAAAAGTTAAACAGCTGCCTCAAACCAAACAGGTAGCCCAGCTTAACTTCTAGATTAAGCTTTGAATTGAAAAGAGGGCCGTTGGTTTATTCCGCGGCCCTTTTTCTGTAGGGAAAAGATTCATTAAAAACCTTACGTTTAGCTCGAAATTTACAATTATTCGGCAAAAAATCAGGGAATCTGGTTGCTCTGCGGAGGTAAAACCTGTAGTCAATCACCGAAAGAGCCCAAGGTTCGGACTTCCGGTCATTGTAGGTTTTTTCGCATCGTAATGAGCTTAAAACCGACCCGGAACGCAGACTATGAAAAAGAATGGGAACCAGGCTTTATTGCCAGCTGGCTTACAGGATTTATTAATGCCTGCTGCCGCGCATGAAGCTGAAGTCGTACGCCGCCTAATCGACTGCTTTTCTTCCGAAGGATATGACCGCATCAAACCTCCTCTGTTGGAGTTTGAGAACGCTTTGTTATCGGGTGCAGGTGAGACCCTTTCTGATCAAATTTTCCGTCTAATGGATCCTTCCAGTCATCGTATGATGGGTGTTCGGGCTGATATTACACCTCAGATTGCGCGTATAGCTGCATCCCGTCTACAAAATGCACCGCGCCCACTGCGTCTTTGTTATGGCGGGGACGTCCTTCAGGTTACGGGCAGCCAGCTTCGCCCAGAACGTCAGTTTACCCAGGTTGGTGGTGAGCTAATTGGCGTTACCGAAGACGCTGCAGATGCTGAAGTCATTCTGGCTGCCGTTTCTGCGCTTGAAAATGTTGGCGTGAAAGACCTCAGTGTAGATATCAATCTACCAACGCTAGTTCCTGCTATCGCACATGAACTTGGAATTGATAAAGATGCTGCTCTTGAATTGAGGGTCGCCCTTGATCGTAAGGATGCAGCCGAAGTTGAAAAACTCGCAGGTGAAAACGCCGGGTATTTTCTAAAGCTCCTTAATGCTGCAGGTACGGCACAAGAGGTTTTGGACTACGCTAAAAATCTGGATTTTTCCGGAACGGCCAGCCGTGAGTTTGAGCGCCTTGTAACCGTTGTTAATTTAGTATCAAAGGCTGCGCCTGACTTAACCGTTACCCTCGATCTTGTTGAGCACCGTGGTTTTGAATATCACACAGGTACCAGCTTTATCTTCTTTGCAAAGGGTGTACGTGGGGAATTGGGGCGCGGCGGACGTTATGATTCTGTCAGCGTTGATAATGTTACAGAGCCTGCAACTGGCTTTACGCTCTTCATGGATACTGTACTTCGAGCCCTTCCGAAACCTAAGGTCGCTCGCCGAATATTCCTTCCTTTTGGAACACGGCGAGAAGAAGGGACTGCCTTGCGTGCGCAAGGTTGGGTAACTATTGCTGGCCTAGAGCAAGCTGAGAATGATCGCGCGGAAGCGCTGCGTTTGTCCTGTAGTCATCTCCTTGAAGATGATCACATACACGAGTTAGGAAATAACTGACATGTCTAATGTTGCTGTCGTCGGCTCCCAGTGGGGAGATGAAGGTAAAGGTAAAATCGTTGACTGGCTATCCGAACGTGCGGATGTCGTCGTTCGATTCCAAGGTGGCCATAATGCTGGTCATACTCTGGTAATTGATGGCGAGGTTTACAAACTTTCCCTTCTTCCATCTGGTATTGTTCGCAAGGGCAAAATGTCCATTATTGGCAATGGTGTTGTTGTCGATCCCTGGGCATTGTTGTCTGAAATTGAGCGTCTGCAAGAACAGGGCGTTGCGATTACGTCTGACAATCTCAAAATTTCTGAGAATGCCGCTTTGATCCTGCCAATTCACGGTGAAGTTGATCGGGCCCGCGAACTCGCTGCTAAAGGTGAAGCCAAAATAGGAACCACAGGTCGTGGCATCGGCCCTGCTTATGAAGATAAAGTAGGACGCCGTGCTATTCGTATTTGTGATCTGGCTGACGAGGACTTCCTTCGCGAGCGTGTTGAAGGTCTTCTCCTCCACCATAACGCTTTGCTTCGTGGCCTCAAACAGCCCGAAATCAATGGTGATGGCCTGGTAGAAAAACTTATGGAGATCGCTCCCAAAATCCTTCCATTCGTTGATGTTGTTTGGCAACGGCTTGACGAGTGCAGGAAGACAGACAAACGTGTACTTTTCGAAGGTGCACAGGGCGCTATGCTAGATGTTGACCACGGAACTTATCCCTTTGTCACGTCATCTAATACAATTTCTGGTCAAGCATCGGCTGGATCTGGTGTTGGGCCGAGTGCTGTTGGTTATGTCCTCGGCATTACCAAAGCCTATACGACCCGTGTTGGGTCAGGGCCTTTCCCTACCGAGCTCTTTGACGATGTTGGACAGCGTCTGGGTGAGCGCGGTCACGAGTTTGGTACAGTTACAGGTCGTCAACGTCGTTGTGGCTGGTTTGATGCGGTTATGGTTCGCCAAGCTTGTAAGGTTGGCGGTATCACAGGTATCGCTCTCACCAAACTTGATGTTCTTGATGGTTTTGAAGAACTTAAGGTTTGTGTCGGTTATCGTATCGATGGTGTCGAATATGATCACCTTCCTTCGTTACCGAGCAAACAGGCTAAAGTTGAGCCTATCTTTGAAATTCTTGAGGGGTGGAGTGAGACCACTTATGGCGCGCGTTCATGGGCTGATCTCCCTGCGACTGCCATTAAGTATATTCGCCGTATTGAAGAACTGATTGATGTGCCGGTGGCCTTGCTTTCTACAAGCCCGGAACGTGATGATACTATTTTGGTTCAGGATCCTTTCCATCCAAAATCATAAGACACTTATCCATAAGTTGTTTTAAAAGAGGCGCCGTCATTTTTCGGCGCCTTTTTTGTTGAAAAATGACGAGGTGTCTCTGATTTGAAATCTACTTTGCGAGAAGATGAATGGGGAAAAGTTTTTCCGACGGCCTTCTCTTTTCTATAAGTTTTGTTAACTATATTTTTTATGTTTGGCTGTTATAGCTAAAAACAGCTAATTACGAATAAGGTTTGAGAGGGCCGGGGGCCTGTTCTCAGGTAGAGGAAAGTATGCCTGCTTATCTTAGAGAAATTGCCAACGAACTGGCTCATCTTCAACAGCCCGTTGATTTTGATAAGCGCTTTAGATTAACGCCTTCAGAGCGCTTGCCAGAACTCCAGTCACCGGGAACTCTAGCGATAGGTGTCGCGAGCCTTAAGAGTGACGGAAGGTCGCTTTTTGCTTTGGTTTGCCAGAAAGAAGCGGCACCTAGATTTTCAATGATCCGCTTGATGAATCGCATCAATTGTTCGGCGATGGTCACACCTTTGGCATCCGGGACGATCATTTTTCCAGATGACAATGTTCGCCGGTTTGTGATCATATACGACCGCCCTAGCGGGAATCGTTTGGTCCAGCAGTACGGACAGCCTGTGTCGAAAATGGGCGAAGAAGAAATCCTTACTGGTGTTATCCATAACTTACTCCCTGCATTTAGAGAGCTTTCTACTCGTACTCTTATGCATCGGGCAATTCGGCCAGATAATGTTTATATAACGTCAGACGGCCGGGCGACCCTTGGAGAATGTCTTTCACCCCCTGCCGCCTACGCACAACCGGTCCTTTATGGCACTTCTCCGCTTTGTTGAGTAGATTTAGGATTTCAAATAGAGCATAGATTGATTATCTGGAATGGATGATTGTCTAATTTTGAGTTTGAAGTATTCGGTATCCTTGATGCCTCTGGCTCGCTTACGGATCATTCCTATACTGACATTACCAGCCTCTATCCTGGCGCTTGTGAGCTTGTGTTTGGCGTAGTTGCAGATGCCCACACAATGTTTCCGTAGGGATTTCGCGAACTTTTTTAGATAGAGCATCTGTGACTGATCTGCTATCAGGCACCAACGTTCCAGTTGCTCCGCCATCGCCTCAAATGAAGCGGCACTCCACAGCAGCTGAAGCTGTTCTTTCAAGACGTAAAGTGCATTCAGGTTGCTATTGCTCTCCAGCAACCTTTGCAGCTTGTCACTTTGTTTTTCACTCAACTTATCCGCATTTTTGAGCAACAGATAATGTGTCCCTTTCATCAACTCTTTACCACTTGGATCGGCCTTTCTGAACTCAAGTCGACGCTGATTATGGATAGCTTTGCTGTAGTTTTTCATGACGTGGAAACGGTCAAATACTATGTCGGCCAACGGCAAGGACTCTCTGACAGCCTTTTGGTAGGCAGGCCCCATATCCATCGCTACGGCCTTTATTTTGCAGGCTGTATCTGGTTGCAGTTGTTTCAAAAACCTTGAAAAAACCTCGGCAGTTCGGCCTGCTTCAACCCAGATCAGATGACCGCCAACCATATCGTAGACCACCGTCATGTAGTCATGACCTTTCGCCCGGGCAACTTCATCTACACCAATATATTCCAAGCCAGTTAGCTCTGCAGGATCAAGCGTAGGGAGAGTTTCAATAAGGTATGCCCTGTCGATATTCTTGACCGTTTCCCATCGTATATCCAAATGTCTGGAAACCGCTTGAATAGACATATGCCGACATAATCCACTGATCAGTCGGCAAAATCGGTGAGTGAAACGGCACCCTTTATCAACAAAATCACACCCCTCAATGCGGCGTTCGCCCTTGTTAATATAAACCTGCGCCAGCTCAATCTCGACCACACAAGGATACCCAAAAAGGGGGATGTCGTTTACTTGTCGGCGGACATGCTGGTTGATGCTTCCCTTCTGGCCTGTAGCAGGGTCTATAGCCCTCCTACGCGCGTCTCGGCTGCAGTGAATGACAATCTTAACACCGCCGTCATCCAGTTTAATTTCATTTACACGTTGCCCTTTGAGGCCTAAAATATGCTGCGAGATGTTGATTGTCATATACCTGCTCTATGTAAAGTTATCAGAAACCATACATATCAACAGGTTACTTGGCGGTCGGCATCTTTTTCTACTCAACAAAGCGGAGAAGAGCCTCCTTTATGAACCCATTGATTCTGGTATGGCTAATCCTTCTGGGCGCGGGGATGGTGGCGTTCTGGATGATTTCTACGCATTCGGGGTTTTGATCGCTGAGCTTGCCATGGGTGGAACCCTACTTAATAACCATAGCGATGATGATATTGTTGAGGCCAAAATAAAACTGGGTTCTTACGGAGCCCTGTTGGGACAAACCCGTGTCCCCTTAAAGTTTATGGAGCCTTTGAGAGGGTTGCTTAGTGATGATGCCTATGAGCGTTGGACGATGTCTGATCTTGATATGTGGGCGAACGGCCGTCATTTAAGTCCCAAGCAAGTTCCATTGCCGCAAAAGGCAGTTAGATCGTTTTCTTTTGTCGGAAAAGAGCATCACACAGCCCCAGCCCTGGCAAATGGGATGCGTATGCACTGGGAGGAAAGTAAAAAACTTATATCTTCTGATCAGTTGGATGCCTGGGTTCGGCGCGCGCTATCAAATGACGATATGGGTGATTTAATTGTTCTTGCTGAACGAACGTCTCATGCGCTTGCGAGTACAGGGTCTGGAGATGATAGGGCTGTTTCAGTATCCATTATGGCGTTAGATCCTTCGGCACCCATTATATACAAGGACACATCGGTGAGAGTTGATGCGGTTGCACAATCCCTGGCAATAGATTTTTTTGTTCCTAATAAGGTTGAGCAAATTCTGGATATCATCCGGATGAAGTTGTCACAGGCATGGGTGTCCTCTCAAACACGGACCAAACCAGAGTTTGTTGCGATCGTGAAACAGATTGAATCCCTGGGGCAAAATGTTCAAAGCATGCTACCGGGTTATGGGATGGAACGAACCGTGTACTCTGGAAATGAGGGGTGGCCTTGCCAATCACCACTGCTAGGTGAAAATTACATCGATGATTTAAAAGACCTTCTCCCGGCCTTGGAGAATATGGTTGCATCTGGTCGTATAGAAGGGGCACCCGTTGACCGTCACCTCCTCGCTTTTGGTATGAACCACTTGCGCGGTAATTTCGATACTTTATTGAAACGTTTTGAAGATCCCTTTGAGCGAGATACTTACAACCGTGCGTCTTTAAGATTTCTTTCTGATTTACAAAAACAATTTGGCCCTTCAAGTCTACCTGCTTTATCTGCACATATGGCGGACCTGTTAATTGATGCTGTTGAAGATTTTCATAATACAGCCTTCCGGCAGCAGTTAATAGAAGCCGTTGATAAAGCGAAGAAGGAAGGGAAACTGATAACCCTTCAATCGATTTTAGACAATTCTCAAATCCAGGGCCAAGACAAAGCTGGGTTTGATCAAGCGCAAGCCATTTTTGCTAATCTAGAGGCTCAGGCCACCTGGTTAGAAAAGGGCGGACTTGTCTCTGAACAAAACGTTCGTGCCGTCAGCAATAAGACTTCGGCGGTTATTTCCGGGGTTTGTTCTGGCCTGGCGTTAGTACTTATGACGATAACTTGGGTGTTATAGGGAATTTATGATGGGTAGATTACCTATTTTATTAGTAATGTTGTTATTGGCAGCAGTTCTAATGCCATCAGCAATTTTGTTGTGTGTGTTAATGGTGCCAAGTATCGTTGCTTTCGTGGCAGACCGCACTCCCCAGCACTACCTTACAATGACCGTAGGGCTTCCTAACATTTGCGGCGCAATACCTGGCTTAGTCAAACTCTGGGAGTTGGGCCAGACCTTTGACGGTGCTTTTTCAGGGATTTCTGATCCCTGGAATATGATGATTGCCTATAGTGCCGCGGGGTTTGGCTGGCTCATCTATTTTGCAACCCCTATCGTCGTGCAAAGTTATCTGAGTACCTCTACGGAGGGGAAGGTCAAATCTATCCGGAGGTATCAAGATGATTTGATTGATGCTTGGGGTGAAGGGGTCAAGCAGTCAGCAGTTGTTCAAACTGAGGCCGGGGAGGAAGGCAGTGAACAGGAAGTTGTTTGAATAAACAACTAGGTTTCACTTCGTGATAGTTTATTCAAACGCTGCAAAAAGATAATAAGGTAAAGTAGAATAAAGAGGGCAAAAAAGAGTTCTTGTACTTCGCTAGCCCTTTGAAAAATTCTAAATGAAGCATCCATCGCTCCTAAAAGACGTTCTGTCATTCTTGCGACCTCGGAAATTATCGCGGTTGGAAGTAGAACAAGCGTTGGAATAATAAAGGCGACGGGTTTGCTTCTAAGTTCAGGTCTGTAATGAAGCAGTAGTGGAAGAACTATTCCTCCAAGTATAATTTAATCCGGTAAACCCCCGGCTATGCCGGGGGACTCTCAATGGTTTGACCGTTACCACGGTCTTACATTTCTTTGTTTATTGACCAAAATAACAAAGGAATTAGCCGATGAGAGATTACAAAAGCCTTGCACATACGAGATGGGATTGTAAATACCACGTGGTTTTCATCCCTAAACGCAGGCAAAAAGTTATCTATGGCAACCTACGTCAGTATCTTGGTGAAATTTTCCATGAACTGGCCGGGCATCGCGAAAGTAAGATTGAGGAGGGCCATTTGATGCCGGATCACATTCACATGTGTATCAGCATACCGCCCAAACATGCTGTTTCAAAAGTCGTTGGATACCTAAAAGGAAAAAGCGCGATTGCCATAGCTCGAAAATTCAAAAATAAAGCACGGAATTTCAAGGGTGAAAATTTTTGGGCCCGTGGATATTTCGTCTCAACTGTAGGGCTCGATGAACAGATGGTGAGGGAGTATATCAGAACGCAAGAAGAGCGTGATAAGTACTTTGACCAAATGGATATATTCAATCCATAACCGCTTTAGCGGTTCCCAATTTGCCCCTTTAAGGGGCTCACCCGCTTAAGCCCCCGGCTTTGCCGGGGGTCATTTAACTTAATCCGGTAAACCCCCGGCTATGCCGGGGGACTCTCAATGGTTTGACCGTTCCCACGGTCTTACATTTCTTTGTTTATTGACCAAAATAACAAAGGAATTAGCCGATGAGAGATTACAAAAGCCTTGCACATACGAGATGGGATTGTAAATACCACGTGGTTTTCATCCCTAAACGCAGGCAAAAAGTTATCTATGGCAACCTACGTCAGTATCTTGGTGAAATTTTCCATGAACTGGCCGGGCATCGCGAAAGTAAGATTGAGGAGGGCCATTTGATGCCGGATCACATTCACATGTGTATCAGCATACCGCCCAAACATGCTGTTTCAAAAGTCGTTGGATACCTAAAAGGAAAAAGCGCGATTGCCATAGCTCGAAAATTCAAAAATAAAGCACGGAATTTCAAGGGTGAAAATTTTTGGGCCCGTGGATATTTCGTCTCAACTGTAGGGCTCGATGAACAGATGGTGAGGTAGTATATCAGAACGCAAGAAGAGCGTGATAAGTACTTTGACCAAATGGATATATTCAATCCATAACCGCTTTAGCGGTTCCCAATTTGCCCCTTTAAGGGGCTCACCCGCTTAAGCCCCCGGCTTTGCCGGGGGTCATTTAACTCCAATTTCAAGAATTGTCCGAGGTTTTTGGTCCAGCCATGAACTTGTATTGTGGAAATTTGTCTCGCCTTGGTCATTGATGGCCGCCCATTCGCTGGAAGTACCCCATTCAAACCAATGTTGTCCCCAACCGGCTTCTTCACCAGACATGTAAAAGCTTCCCAGTGCTGCTATTAAAATCCAGAACCAAAGCCATGAAAAATTCTTTAGATTTTTATGTGCAAGTATTCTGAGCGCGATGAAAAAAGATACCGCCGGGATAACGGCATGGGAAGTCTCAAGTATGCCAGATCGTTCATTGCCGATCCACTTGTCGTAAATATCACCGGGTAAGAATAGGCCCGTGAGGAGTAGTGCTAAAACCAGAACTATAGGGGTCCATAACCATAACCACACAGGTAAATCATCGGTCATTAATTGATTTTTGGTTATCATTTTAGATTCCGCTGGCACAAAAAAATCGAACAGTTGAGGGAACCTAGCTTCTCAGCAGATGGGGAGCCAGAAAAAATTAGAATATCTACTGAGATTAAAGGGATTTATTGAAGCTTTTATCAGTTAGTATGGTCTTCATATTTTACGGTAACTTTATTGTCGAGGCCTACCGAGGGCTCTCCATAATGAGTATAAATACGGCTCTTCTCCGCTTTGTTGAGTAGAAAAAGATGCCGACCGCCAAGTAACCTGTTGATATGTATGGTTTCTGATAACTTTACATAGAGCAGGTATATGACAATCAACATCTCGCAGCATATTTTAGGCCTCAAAGGGCAACGTGTAAATGAAATTAAACTGGATGACGGCGGTGTTAAGATTGTCATTCACTGCAGCCGAGACGCGCGTAGGAGGGCTATAGACCCTGCTACAGGCCAGAAGGGAAGCATCAACCAGCATGTCCGCCGACAAGTAAACGACATCCCCCTTTTTGGGTATCCTTGTGTGGTCGAGATTGAGCTGGCGCAGGTTTATATTAACAAGGGCGAACGCCGCATTGAGGGGTGTGATTTTGTTGATAAAGGGTGCCGTTTCACTCACCGATTTTGCCGACTGATCAGTGGATTATGTCGGCATATGTCTATTCAAGCGGTTTCCAGACATTTGGATATACGATGGGAAACGGTCAAGAATATCGACAGGGCATACCTTATTGAAACTCTCCCTACGCTTGATCCTGCAGAGCTAACTGGCTTGGAATATATTGGTGTAGATGAAGTTGCCCGGGCGAAAGGTCATGACTACATGACGGTGGTCTACGATATGGTTGGCGGTCATCTGATCTGGGTTGAAGCAGGCCGAACTGCCGAGGTTTTTTCAAGGTTTTTGAAACAACTGCAACCAGATACAGCCTGCAAAATAAAGGCCGTAGCGATGGATATGGGGCCTGCCTACCAAAAGGCTGTCAGAGAGTCCTTGCCGTTGGCCGACATAGTATTTGACCGTTTCCACGTCATGAAAAACTACAGCAAAGCTATCCATAATCAGCGTCGACTTGAGTTCAGAAAGGCCGATCCAAGTGGTAAAGAGTTGATGAAAGGGACGCATTATCTGTTGCTCAAAAATGCGGATAAGTTGAGTGAAAAACAAAGTGACAAGCTGCAAAGGTTGCTGGAGAGCAATAGCAACCTGAATGCACTTTACGTCTTGAAAGAACAGCTTCAGCTGCTGTGGAGTGCCGCTTCATTTGAGGCGATGGCGGAGCAACTGGAACGTTGGTGCCTGATAGCAGATCAGTCACAGATGCTCTATCTAAAAAAGTTCGCGAAATCCCTACGGAAACATTGTGTGGGCATCTGCAACTACGCCAAACACAAGCTCACAAGCGCCAGGATAGAGGCTGGTAATGTCAGTATAGGAATGATCCGTAAGCGAGCCAGAGGCATCAAGGATACCGAATACTTCAAACTCAAAATTAGACAATCATCCATTCCAGATAATCAATCTATGCTCTATTTGAAATCCTAAATCTACTCAACAAAGCGGAGAAGAGCCATAAGCTTGTTGTTAAGGTTGAGGCCGCAGCCTTGAACTTCTCGGATCTCTTGATGTCCGAGGACAAGTATCAAGTTCGTCCCCCCAGACCTTTCACGCCTGGGCAGGAAATTGCCGGCGTTGTTGTCTCTGCGCCTGAGGGTAGTAAGTGGAAAAAGGGTGATCGTCTTGCCAGTAAAATTCCTTGGGGAGGATTTGCTGATCAGGTCGAAGTCCAGCCTGAATATGCATTTCCGGTACCTGATAATATCTCCTTCACCATGGCGGCAGCATTGCCTGTAACCTACACCACCTCGATGATTGCCTTTTTCGACAGTACAGTGCTTCGGGAGGATCAAACGGTTCTTGTCCATGCTGCGGCGGGCGGTGTAGGCTTGGCCGCGGTTGAAATTGCCAAGGCAATTGGTGCGCGTGTTATCGCGACGGCCGGGAGTGAAGAGAAGCTCACAATAGCCAAAGAACACGGTGCTGATGTCGGACTGAATTATCGCGATGAAAATTGGTTCCAGAAGGTCAAAGAGCTCACAGATGGTGAAGGGGTCGATGTTATCTATGATCCTGTCGGTGGCGATATTGCCCTACCGAGTATCCGATGTCTGGCCAGAGACGGGGTTTATCTGATCGTTGGCTTTGCTTCCGGGACAATTTCGGAACTTCCTGCGAACCGGTTGATGTTGAAAAGGGCCTCAGCGAAAGGGGTTTATTGGAATCAGGAACTAGATGCCAAGATTATCGAGGATGTGATGGATCGGATCTTCACAATGCTTGAGAAGGGGCAGCTGAATCCAGTGGTGGATGACCGCTTTAGCTTGAGCGAGCTCCCTGACGCTTTGCGTGCTTTGCAAAACAGGGAGACTATCGGCAAGGTTGTTCTAAAAGTGGAATAAGCTTTTTGAGAAGGCATTTTGATGAATTTTTATCTCTTTTGAACTTTTCCTTTAGATGAAACATCTTGCATTCTTGTGCCAATATCAACTTTGGGAAAGAGGCTTCCCGACTTCATATAACTTCCATAGGTGCCCCAATGACTTCTGTCGCTGAATCAGTTGCGTTGAATTTTTCTCTTGCTGAGTATGCTAAACGATTGTTCAAGACTCGCAAGGCTATGCAGGCTCAGGGATTGGATGTCCTGATTGTTACAGATCCCGCAAATATGGCCTGGCTAACGGGATATGATGGATGGTCTTTTTATGTGCATCAGTGCGTGATCGTAACTCTTGAAGGAGAGCCCATCTGGTTTGGGCGTGGTATTGACGCCAATGGTGCCAAGCGTACGACCTATTTGAAGCACGATAATATTATTGAATATCCTGATCACTATGTTCAATCCAATGAGCGTCATCCCATGGATTTTCTCTCCGGGATCATCGCAGATAAAGGGCTGGGTAATCTTTCTATCGGTGTGGAGATGGATAACTACTACTTCACAGCGGCGGCCTATGCCTCACTGCAAAAACATCTGCCCAATGCATCCTTCAAAGATTGCTTGAATTTGGTGCATTGGCAACGCTCGGTGAAATCCGAAGCCGAGTTGGACTATATGCGTAAGGCCGGAAAGATAGTGGAGGTCATGCACCAGAGAATCAGGGAAACGGTCAAACCTGGTTTGCGAAAGCACGAACTGGTCGCTGAAATCTATGACGCTGGTCTTCGCGGTGTGCCGGAATATGGTGGCGACTATCCTGCCATTGTTCCGCTGCTTCCCTCAGGCGCAGACGCTTCGGCCTCTCATCTGACCTGGAACGACAAGCCCATGGTGTCTGGTGAGGGCACGTTTTTTGAAATCGCGGGTGTCTATAAACGTTATCACTGTCCGTTGTCCCGCACTGTCTTCTTGGGCAAGCCGGATCAGAAATTTCTCGATAGTGAGAAGGCCGTCTTGGAAGGCATGGAAGCTGGTCTTGAACAGGCAAAAGCCGGAAATTACTGTGAAGACATTGCCAACGCCTTTTTCGCCGTCTTAAAAAAGAACGGTATTATCAAAGACAGTCGCACGGGCTATTCCATCGGCCTTTCCTATCCTCCCGACTGGGGCGAACACACCATGAGCCTGCGCAAAGGTGATAAAACGATCATGAAACCGGGGATGACATTTCATTTTATGACGGGGCTCTGGCTGGACGATTGGGGATTGGAGATTACGGAAAGTATTGTTATTGGTGAACGTGGACCTGAATTACTTTCTAATGTACCTCGCGAACTGGTTATTATTCCATGACAAACACCCAGACCCTGATCCAGCCCTCGACCCTGACTTCGACCAAAGAAATTCTTACCCGTCTTGTTGCTTTTGAAAGCCTGTCCGGTCTCTCTAACCTGGATATGGTTTCCTATATCGAAGATTATTTAAAAGAGCACGGCATCTCATCGTCCATTAGTTATGATGAAACCGGGGAACGTGCCAACCTTTATGCCACGGTTGGTCCCGAGGTCGATGGCGGTGTTGTCCTGAATGGTCATACCGATGTCGTTCCGGTAAAAGGTCAGCCATGGACAGAAAAGCCCTTCACTCTGATTGAACGTAATAACCGCCTTTATGGTCGTGGTTCGGTGGATATGAAGGGCTTTCTTGCTTGTACTCTTGCAATGGTTCCAGAGTTCAAATCTTACGATCTGAAACGTCCTGTTCATCTTTCTTTTTGTTATGACGAAGAGATCGGCGGCTTTGGCGCGCCGGTATTGGCCGGAGATATCATGTCAAAGTCGATGACCCCGTCCGTTGTGATCGTGGGGGAACCGACCAATATGAGTCTGGTTACCGGGCACAAGGCAGGGTTCGAGCTTCGAACAGAATTCGATGGACTTGAAGTTCACTCTTCTGATCCGAGGAAGGGCGTTAATGCCGTAGAGTTTGCAGCGCGCTTCATTTCAAAGATCCTTGAGGTCGGGGCAGAACTTGCGGCAAGCCCTGTCAATGGCTCGCCTTTTGATCCTCCTTATTCAACCTGTAATGTTGGCCAAATCGAAGGTGGAATAGCGACAAATATCACGGCCAAAAGCTGTGCAATCAATTGGGAAATTCGTCCAATACCCGGAGTTGATGGCTACGCGATTTTAGATAAAATTAGAAATTACGCTGAGGATGTTCTTTTGCCGGAAATGCAGGCTGTTTTTCCTGAAGCAGATATTCGAACTTTGGTTCTGGCGGATATCCCTGGCTTGTTGGCTTCGGATGATTCTCCTGCGGTGACTTTGATCAGGCAGATTACAGGTAGTAATGTCAGCGAAGTGGTTTCATTTGGCACTGATGCGGGATATTTTGAGAAAGTAGGGCTTTCGACTGTTGTCTTTGGTCCGGGCTCGATAGAACAAGCGCATAAACCGGATGAGTATGTTGAAATTTCAGAGCTTGAGCGTTGTCTTTCTTTCTTGCATGATCTTGCCAAACATCAGGCGCAATAAGCCAAAATCTTAGTTAGGTAATTACATGCGTGCAGCTGGGCTTCGTTTAGATGATCGTGATATCGCGATCTTGAAAATTCTGCAGACAGAAGGCCGGATCACAAAAGCTGCTTTGGCCGAGCGGGTGAATCTATCACCTACTCCTTGCTGGGCTCGTTTGCAGCGTTTGGAGCAGTCAGGCTTAATCGAGAGTTACGAAGCACGTCTTTCTGTCAAAGCATTCTCTCCTTTTTCGACAGTTTTGATGGAAGCAGAACTTGATAGCCATCGCGCGGAAGATTTCGAAAAATTCGAAGTTGCGGTCCAAAATATTCCAGAGATATTAGAATGCTGGGCCGTTGGTGGAGGGATCGATTATATTATAAAGATCGTTACCAAAGATATTGACGGATATCAAAGGCTGGTTGATCGGATGCTGGAATCTAAAATCGGACTTCGGCGTTATTTTACATATGTGGTGACAAAGCCGGTTAAGCAGGAAAACGCCTTGCCGATAGATTTGTTGTTTGAAAGTGAAAAGCCCGAGGAATAGATGAAACTGCTGTCTTCGCTCTTTTAAACGAAGGCTTTTCTAAAACCCCCATCTTCTTTAGACGCACTTTCTCAAACATATTTCGCATTATGGACCGGTAATAACTGAGGCTGGTCCATGTGTGAAATGAACAATGAAAAGAAGCGTTCTAATGCTTTCAGGCATTTGAAAGATCCGCGCTTACTCAAAGAATTTAGCTACATCAACGGTCACTGGTGTGACGCGATGTCGGGCAAACAAATCACGGTTACAGATCCATCTGATCAGCTAACTCTTGGCTGTGTTCCCGCAATGTCGGGAATTGAAAGCACGAGAGCGGTTGATGCAGCTCAGGATGCTCTCCCCTCCTGGGCTGCATTGTTACCCCAGGAAAGATCCGCCATTCTCCGGCGTTGGTTTGAGCTCTTAAAAGAACACCGTGAAGATCTTGCGCTACTTATGACCCTTGAACAGGGTAAGCCGATATCGGAAGCTCGGGGCGAGATTGATTATGCGGCAGATTTCATTGAGTTTTATGCCGAAGAAGCCAAGCGGCCAAACATTGAGAATGTAACCTCTCATATGCCTGGAGGAGAAGTCGAGGTCTGGCGTGAACCTTCTGGTGTCGCTGCTTTGATAACACCGTGGAATTTCCCTTGTGCGATGATCACACGTAAAGCCGCTGCTGCATTGGCTGCGGGATGTACTTGT
Organism: Kiloniella sp.; assembly: GCF_965205715.1. GTDB lineage: Bacteria > Pseudomonadota > Alphaproteobacteria > Kiloniellales > Kiloniellaceae > Kiloniella. The sequence goes on from NZ_CBDBHW010000013.1 coordinate 986,119, forward strand.
GTCGTTCACCCCTCCAAAGAAACACCTTTTTCAGCAACAGCCTTGGCAGAGCTGGGAGAGCTGGCAGGGTTTCCGCCAGGCATCTTCAATGTCGTAACGGGGGAGCCTGATGAAGTCGTGGCGTCCTGGACCAAAGATAAGCGGGTACGGGTTCTCTCGTTCACGGGTTCGACAGAGATAGGACGCTTACTCTACAGTCAGTCCTCTTCTTCCATAAAGCGTTTGGTTTTGGAACTCGGTGGGCATGCGCCTTTTATTGTTTTTGCAGATGCCGATATCGATCATGCTGTGAAATGTGCAATATCAGCTAAATTCGCGACATCTGGCCAGGATTGCCTTGCGGCAAATCGAATGTACATCGAACAACCTATCTATGAAGAGTTCACCCAAAAGTTTGTTTCTGAGACAAATAAGCTGACCGTTGGAAAAGGGTTGGATGATCCTGCTATTGGTCCTTTGATGAATGAAAATGCCATGCTCAAGCAAGAGGCGCATGTTTCAGATGCATTAAAAAAAGGTGCCAAACTTTTGACCGGTGGGGAGCGTGATTCTCTTGGACCGCTTTTTTATAAACCCACCGTATTGGGAAGTGTTCCTGCTGATGCGGTGATCTTTGAAGAGGAGACCTTTGGGCCCACGGCCTGCCTCACGCCATTTGAGTCGGAAGACGATATCATTGCTAAAGCCAATGATTCTGAATATGGGCTTGTGGCCTATGTCCACACTCAAGATCCCAAGCGGATCTATACCGCCAGCCGGGCGTTGCAATACGGCATGGTGGCCATCAACCGTACCAAGGTAACAGGTGCGCCGATCCCCTTTGGTGGGATGAAGCAGTCAGGCCTTGGGCGCGAAGGTGCGCGGCAGGGCTTGGAAGCTTTTACTGAAATTAAATACGTCTGTCGCGATTACGCGTGATCTAAGTTTAAGGAAAATACAATGTTAAGAAATGACCAACTGGCCGAGTGGGATCGCGATAATTTTTTCCATCCCTCCACGCACCTTGCTCAATTCGCTCGCGGTGATCTCCAAAACCGGGTGATTACCCGGGGTAAGGGGCTCTATATAAAAGACAGCAATGGTAAGGAAACACTGGATGCTTTTGCAGGGCTTTACTGTGTAAATATCGGTTATGGCCGTGATGAAGTTGCCGATGCAATTGCCGCTCAGGCAAAAGAGCTCGCTTATTATCACTCCTACGTCGGTCATGGCACTGAAGCATCAATTACTCTGGCCAAGATGATTCTTGATCGTGCGCCGGCCAATATGTCGAAGGTTTATTTCGGGCTCTCAGGTTCAGATGCAAACGAGACCAATATCAAATTGGTTTGGTATTACAACAACGTGCTCGATCGCCCAAAGAAAAAGAAGATTATTTCCCGCTGGCGGGGATATCACGGTTCAGGCTTGATGACCGGTTCTCTCACAGGGCTAGAGCTGTTTCATAACAAGTTCGACCTGCCGCTTTCACAAGTCGTGCACACAGATGCGCCGTATTATTTTCGCCGCGAAAACTTAGACCAGTCTGAAGCGCAATTTGTTCAACAATGCGTCGATAGCCTCGAAGAGCTTATCGCTAGAGAAGGCGCAGATACTATTGCGGCATTCATTGGCGAACCTGTTCTTGGCACTGGTGGGATTGTGCCGCCGCCTGAAGGTTATTGGAAAGCGATCCAGGCTGTTCTCAAAAAGCACGATATCTTGTTGGTTGCGGACGAAGTCGTAACCGGCTTTGGTCGTCTCGGATCCATGTTTGGCTCTGATCATTATGATATTGAACCAGATATCATCACGATCGCCAAAGGGTTGACCTCTGCTTACGCTCCGCTTTCAGGATCTATCGTATCGGACAAGGTGTGGAAAGTTCTGGAAGAAGGTACTGATAAGTTGGGCCCAATCGGTCATGGCTGGACTTATTCTGCGCATCCAATCGGGGCTGCAGCAGGGGTAGCCAACCTAAAGCTTATTGATGAGATGAACTTGGTATCAAACGCTAAAGATATCGGTGCTTACTTCAATCAAGGCCTTAAAGATGCGCTGTCTGATATTTCCATTGTAGGGGATATCAGGGGTGAAGGGATACTTTCTGCTGTCGAATTCGTGAAAGACCGGGATAGTCGTACTTTCTTTGATTCGGCTGACAAAGTTGGGCCGCAGATTTCAGCTGCGCTTCTTGAGCGCAGTCAGGTAATCGCCCGTGCAATGCCACAGGGGGATATCCTGGGCTTTGCACCGCCACTTTGCATGACCCGTGAAGAAGCCGATACCATCATAGAAGCAGCCCGAGATGGCATTTCAGCTGTAGCGGCAAAAGTAGGGTAAAGTAATTTGAGGCTTCCAATTTTATTCAATGGAGTTGGAAGCCTCTTATTTTATGCCAAGTAGCTTTCGGGTATCCTGTGCTGTAGCAACTTCTTTACCCATGGCGATAATCTCATCACTGGTTTGAGCCACAATCTGAGCTGTTGATTTCGCCTCAACACCGGATCTCAGGTAAGAATTGTTTTCAAACCCCACCCGGGCGTGACCGCCTTGTTTGATCGCTTCAGCAATGCAATCGGCTTCGCTTTGACCGAAGGCACAAACAAACCAAGGTCCAAGTGTTGTTATGTCTTGTTCATCCTTTAACTGGATAAAGGGCGATAATTCATCGACCTTACCTAGGCTATCTGTTGCGTAACGCCCCAGGACAAAAAGAAGGGAAGGGTTGCTAACAGGTATTGTTTTGCTTTCAACAAAGCTTAAAAAACGGGCCAGATCATTTTGGTCGTAAAGAATATGCTGGACGTGGATGCCAGCTTCATTTGCCCAGTGATAAAAATTCGCCCCATGTGTTTCTTCGCCTGCTGGCATCATTTCTTTCAAGGCCACACTGACGGCTTCAGGCATAACCCCTTTAACACAAGCTACTTGTTGTTGTGGGGTATAGCGTCCAACAGCCTCGGTCGTTATCTGGACCAGTAAATCTTGACCAATGGTGTCATTTATTCCGGCAAGGACTTCTCTGTAGAGGCCTGTGTCAAGAACGTGCACTTGATCTCGGTCCCGAACGTGAAGGTGAGCCATCGCGGCCCCCGCACGCTGACAGGCAACGGCTTCTTCGACGATTTGCGACACCGTAACTGGTAAATTGGGGTGATCTTCCCTGGTTTTTCGTGCGCCGTTTGGTGCGGCCATGATGATTGATGGTGTCATTACTTTGGTCTCAGTTATTCCGTAGCAGAAAGCTCTTCTAACATCGTGAAGGACTGTGAGAGTTTTTCAACAATTTCATCTATATGCTGGTCTTCGATAATGAAAGGTGGTGCCAGAAGGATGTGGTCGCCGTTTTTCCCATCGATGGTTCCAGGCATGGGATAGCACATCAGGCCTAATTCAAAGGCAGCTTTCTTGATTCGGGCGTGAACAGATAAGGCGGGATCAAAGGGTTCTTTTGTATCCCGGTCTTTGACAAGCTCAAGCGCTATGAACAGGCCGCGTCCACGGATATCACCTACATGGGGATGTTGGCCAAAAGCATCAGTGAGGGCTTTCGTGAGTTGCTCGGAACGATGCCTGACGTTGGTAAGTAGGTCGCGTTCTAACATTGTGGTAAGGACGGCGAGGCCTGCAGCACAGGCTGTAGGGTGCGCTTGATAAGTATGGCCGTGTTGGAAAAATCCGGAACCATTTTCAATCGCACTATAGACACCTTTGGTACAGAGCATTGCGCCAATCGGCTGGTAGCCCGCCCCTAGACCTTTGGCGATACAGAGGATGTCAGGGGTTATATCATCGTGTTCACAGGCAAAGAGTGTCCCCGTTCGGCCCATGCCGCACATGACTTCATCCAGGATGAGTAAAACACCATATTGATCGCAGATCTCCCGGATACGTTTAAGGTATCCAGGTGCTGCGGCAACGGCTCCCATAGTGGCGCCGACAACGGGTTCGCAAATGAATGCGGATACTTTTTCAGCTCCGACCTTGAGGATTTCTTCTTCAAGACGGTTCGCGGCTCTAAGGCCGTAGGCTTCATCGCTTTCGCCTTCATTCTGATCTCTGTAAGGGTAACAGGGATCAATGTGCGACATCGGAACCAGCATCGGCATAAAGGGTTCGCGGCGCCATTTGTTGCCACCGGCGGATAAGGCACCAATAGTATTCCCATGGTAGCTCTGCCAACGGGCGATAACATGGGAGCGTTGGTCATCACCACGTTCTAGGTGGTATTGCCGGGCGAGCTTTAAGGCGGCTTCAACGGCTTCTGATCCACCAGAGACAAAATAGACCCGGTCGATACCTTCGGGCGCGTTCGCGATCAGAAGGTCTGCGAGATCTTCGGCTGGTTCACTGGTGAAAAAACCGGAATGCGCAAAAGATAACTTATCAGTTTGTATTTTGATTGCTTCTTGGACCGCAGTATCAGAGTGCCCAAGGCAGGAAACTGCAGCGCCGCAGCAACCATCCAGATAGCGTTTGCCATTTTGGTCAACAATGTAACAGCCATCACCCGCAACAGCTGTAGGAAGCTGAGATTTGGTGTGGCGCGGAAATACGTGTCCCATTTTTCTCTCCGGGAAGACTTGTGCCCAAATGTCAGCCAGTCCCCTAAAACCAGCTTGACCGTGGTTGCGCTCTGTACGGCGTCGTTGTTTGAAATAGAGTTCGATAAAATATCATTTGTGTCAATAATAGAAATATAATAACATTTGTTTTGTTTTTGACATGAAATTTTAGGGCGTAATTGATGGGTATTGTTGATAAGACACGGATCGTGGAACAGCTTACCCGTGAGTTAAATTCCTACCCGAAGAGCTTACGAAGAATAGCGATGTTTATTATCAAGTAGGTGGTGCTATCTGCCGTTTGGTTAACAAAGGCACTAAAGATCACGACATTAACTGCACTCATAAAACTGGCGGTTCTGTTACTAACATTAACAGCTTGCGTGCTGGCGATATCGATATGGGGGTTGCTCAATCTGATTGGCAGTACCACGGTTATAACGGTACGGCTCCTCAAAAGTTCCCTGATGGGGCTTATCCAGAAATGCGTGCTGTTTTCTCTGTACACCCAGAGCCATTCACAGTTGTTGCTCGTTCAGATTCAGGTATCAAAACCTTTGATGATCTAAAGGGTAAAAAAGTAAACGTTGGTGATCCAGGGTCAGGCGCTCGTGGCACCATGGAAGTTCTCATGGCGAAGATGGGTTGGGAAATGAGTGATTTTGCACTCGCTTCAGAACTGAAGTCTTCTGAGCAAGCTGCGGCTCTTTGCGATGGCAAAGTTGACGCGATTGTTTTCACTGTTGGACACCCAAGCGGAACAATCAAAGAAGCAACGACTTCTTGTGATTCAGTTTTGATCGACGTTGATAATGCAGAAGCGAAAAAACTTGCTTCTGATAACGATTATTATGCAATGGCATCTATCAAAGGTGGCACATACAACGGTACTGATCGTGATGTAACAACATTTGGTGTTGGCGCGACATTCATCAGCTCTACTGCTGCTGACGAAGAAACTATTTACCAGATGGTTAAAGCTGTATTTGATAACTTCAAACGCTTTAAGAAAATGCACCCAGCATTTGCAAACCTTCAGGAAAAAGACATGATTATCAACAATCTGTCTGCTCCTCTACATGATGGCGCAGTTCGCTATTATAAAGAACGCGGCTGGATGTAATCAGCTGTCGGAAATTTAGGGCAGGAATGCTTCGGCTTTCCTGCCCTTTTTCTAATTCTAAAGCAGATGTCTCAAGAAAATCAAACTCGCTGAATTGGGTTCAATACCTTCATCGGGCAAATAATAATCAGAAAAATTATTCTTAGGCACTGTGTGTTCCGCCCTCCGGCGCAGAAAACAGGGATACGGGGAATGGCATCAGAGAATACTGAAAATGTACAAATGAGTGACGAGGAACTACAAGATCTCGTTGCTTCTACGGATACAGGCGGGCGAGTACCGTCAAGTCGTAACATCGTTGTGTTAATGGCCGTTACGGCATTGGTTTGGTCAGTTTTCCAAGTTTGGATCGCCTCTCCTCTTTCATATAACATTGGCTGGGGTGTTTTTCCGAGTAAGGAAGCGCGTACTATTCACCTAGGGTTCGCTGTTTTTCTGGCATTTCTAGCCTATCCAGCTTTCTCAAAATCTCCACGCCGTACCATTCCAATTTTCGACTGGGCGCTTGCAATCGTAGGGGCCATTTGTGCGCTCTATCCCTATATCGCAGATAGCGCATTGGGCGATATTTTATTTGGAAACCAGTTATCCAATCGTGCCGGTAACCCTAATCAGATAGATATTGTTGTATCAGTAATCGGGATGGTTCTTTTATTGGAAGCAACGCGACGGGCGTTGGGCCCACCCCTCATGGTGGTGGCGATGGTCTTCCTTGGCTATACATTCTTGGGGCCATATGCGCCTGATTTGATTGCCTGGAAGGGCTCCTCTTTCGGTGGTACCGTTGATAAACAGTGGACTTCTACTGACGGTGTCTTCGGTATTGCCTTGGGCGTGTCGACGGATTTGGTCTTTCTATTTGTGTTATTCGGCGCACTACTCGATCGTGCTGGTGCCGGTAATTATTTCATTAAAGTCGCTTTCTCATTGATGGGACACTTTAGTGGTGGTCCTGCAAAAGCTGCTGTTGTTGCCTCTGGTATGACCGGACTGATTTCTGGCTCTTCCATTGCCAACGTTGTCACCACAGGTACTTTTACTATTCCCATGATGAAGCGCGTTGGTTTTAATGCTGAAAAATCTGGCGCCGTCGAAGTTGCATCCTCAGTGAACGGACAGATCATGCCACCTGTTATGGGGGCAGCTGCATTTCTGATGGTGGAATATGTAAACATTCCATACTTTGACGTGGTTAAACACGCCTTCTTACCAGCGATTATTTCTTATATCGCCCTGGTTTATATCGTTCATCTTGAAGCTCAAAAATTGAACATGCGAGGACTGACACGGTCAGGGGATCAAAAGTCCACCAAGGATGTTTTGCTTTCATGGGCAATTACCCTTTCAGCTATTGTAGCATTGGCCGGAGGGCTGGCTTATGTTTCGGACGCCTATCAGGTGCTGGAAACTACGGCTGCGCGTCTTGGGGCTGTGCTGGCAATTTTGATCGCTCAGTTTGTGATCGTTAGATTTCTGAAGGGCAGTTCAAGTGATGCTGTTTATGCCAAAACTATTTCAACTGGGGCAATGGTCCTTGGTAATATGGTTATTGGATCCTTTGGGTTATTCTTCCTGATTAATTTTGTTCAGGATGTTGCTGGTAAAGAGCTTTCCTGGTGGATAATCGGGGGCGGTATTCTCGTCGCATATATCTTCCTTGCTCGCTATAGTTCATCTTATCCCGACCTTGAAGTTGATGATCCTAATCAGCCTGTTTCAAAATTGCCTGAAGTTGGTCCAACAGTTAAATCAGGTTTGCACTTTCTCTTACCTGTTGTTGTTCTGATCTGGTTCTTGATGGTGGAGCGTGCTTCGCCTTCATTGTCAGCCTATTATGCGACAAGCCTTATGCTTCTCATTCTATTTACACAACGCTATCTGTTCGCGTTCTTCCGTAAGGAAGCGAAAACAGGGACCATTAAGCGTGGCTTGAATGAGTTGGTCGAAGGAATGATCGCAGGCGGCCGAAACATGATCGGTATTGGTATCGCGGCTGCGGCAGCTGGTATCATCGTTGGTGCTGTCGATCAGACAGGTGTTGGTGGTAAGCTCGCTGCACTGGTTGAGTTCTTATCCCTTGGCCATATCATGCTTATCCTGTTTTGGACGGCTATTCTTAGCTTGATTCTTGGCATGGGCTTGCCGACAACAGCAAACTACATTGTGGTGTCTTCTCTCCTCGCCCCGGTCATTGTTGCCTTGGGTCAACAAAACGGATTGATTGTTCCCCTCATCGCGGTTCATATGTTTGTGTTTTACTTCGGGATTATGGCAGATGTGACGCCTCCGGTGGGGCTTGCCTCCTTTGCGGCGGCGGCGATATCCGGTGGTGACCCAATACGTACTGGGTTTGTCGCTTTCTTCTATTCCCTGCGTACGGCACTGTTGCCATTCCTCTTCATTTTCAATACCGATCTGCTTCTGATCGATGTATCGCCTTTGGAGGGGGTATTTATCTTTATCATTGCTACCGCGGCGATGTTGATCTTCACAGCTGGTTCACAAGGGTTCTTCCTTGCTAAGTCCAAGTTGTGGGAATCAGCTGCACTTCTATTGATTGCCTTCACACTTTTCCGCCCAGGTTTCTGGATGGATTATGTTATCCCGCCTTATGAAGAACGCGGCGGTGCTGGATTGGTTCAGGCTCTGGAAGAAGCTGCTGTTGGGGATAAGATGCGTATCATCGTTGATGGTGTTGACGATGTTGGAGAGCCCGTGACCTTGACCATGGTTTTGACCGTTGGTGATGAGGCTACAGGACAAGAACGTTTAGAAGGTTATGGCCTGGAAGTCATCGAGCAAGATGGCAACTATATTGTTGATGGTACAACTTTTGACAGCGCTGCCGAAAAAGCTGGCTTTGATTTCGATCAAGTAATCGCTTCTGTCGGAGCGCCTGTTGATCGTCCTGCAAAGCAGCTGTTCTTTATTCCTGCCTTGATGCTATTGGGTCTGATCGTGATGTTACAGCGTCGCCGTCGTCGTGATCCACTTGCACAACCTGCAACTGCTTAAAGGAGATAAAAACAATGTTTAAGCATATCCTGTTAGCAGTTGATCTTGAGCAAGATGAAAGCTGGGGTAAGGCACTTCCAACATCTGTGGAATACGCCAAAGCTTTTGGATCAACGCTCCATATCATGACTGTAGTGCCAAATTTTGGTAGCAGCATCGTCAGCTCTTTCTTTCCTCAGGATCATGAAGAGCAAATGATGAAAGGTGCTACTAAAGCCTTACATGACTTCGTCGATAAGCATATTCCCGATGATATCAAGGTTCAGCACATCATTGGTCATGGAAATGCGTATGAAGAAATTCTGCGTGTTTCAGATGAGATCAAACCTGATGTCATTATCATGGGGGCGCATCGTCCACGCATGGAGGATTATTTGCTTGGTCCAAACGCAGCGCGTGTGGTTCGCCATGCTAAATGCTCTGTATTAGTGGTACGTAATTAACCCGAAATAGCTTTACGGTTACCGTATTTTAATGGGCCTGGTCTTAAGTGACTGGGCCCATTTTTATGTCAGTATGATCTTGCTCTGTCATCAAGATCATACTGATATTACTGAGAGATTGGATTTTTTTTATTCTTTGTGTAATCATCCTGTCTGCAGAGTGGAACAAGCTTGGGGAAAACAATGTTGAACATATTTCATAATACGGCCTTGGGCCTGTTAATATTACGACTAACACTTGGTGGGCTGATGTTCTTGCATGGCCTCAACAAATTGACGAACCTTGATGGATCGATACAGTTTATCGGTAGTAAACTGGTTTCTATGGGGTTGCCTGAATTTGTTGCTTATGGCGTCTTGTTTGGAGAAGTCGTGGCACCGATATTAATTATTCTTGGTTTGTATGCTCGCCTCGGGGCGTTATTGGTTGCGGCCAATATGGTGTTTGCGATCATATTGGTGCATTCGCATCAGCTTTTCCTTTTGACAAAACAGGGGGGATGGCAACTTGAATTACAAGGCTTCTTCCTTTTGACAGCCGTTGTCCTTCTCTTTACGGGATCCGGTCGTTTTGCGGTAAAACCTGACTAGGTCTCGTCAAAATTCTATATTCAAAAATAAAGCCCTGTCGATTTGACAGGGCTTTATTTTTTGTGAATGTTCAAAGAAGCGACAGTTTTACCGAGCTGCTTCAGCGGCAATTTTAAGTGTCGTTAAATGAGGCTCTTCCAAGCCTTTATCCCAATCAAAGGCTTCTTCTGCTCTGGCATAGGCGCGTACGGTTGCTTCGCGAGCCGCAATCCGTTCAACCCATTTTTTCAGGTTTGGGAAATCATCGATGTCCTGTTGTTGCCACTCATAATAAGCAACCCAAGGATACGCCGCCATATCCGCGATCGAATAAGCACCTGTGATATAGTCGCGACCTTCGAGTTGTTTGTCTAAGACACCATAAAGGCGTGCGGTTTCTTTAACATAGCGGTTAATGGCATAGGGGATCTGTTCTGGGGCAAAGCGCCCAAAGTGATGGTTTTGACCTGCCATTGGACCAAGGCCACCCATTTGCCAGTGTAACCACTGCAATGTTTCGTAACGCTCAGCACCCTCTTTGGGCAGGAACTGACCGTATTTGTCTGCCAGGTACTCAAGCATCGCCCCTGATTCAAACAGGGAAAGCGCTTTTTCCCCCGTTGAAGGTTCGTGATCTACCAAAGCTGGTATCCGGTTATTCGGGGCTATGGACAGGAAATCAGGGTTGAACTGGTCGTCTTTCATAATGTTGATCGGGGTGATCCGGTAGGGAACACCGATCTCTTCCAGAAGGAGAGTGATCTTGTGGCCGTTTGGGGTCGGAGCGTAAAAAAGGTCCAGCATGTTGAGTTCCAGTTTCCCTAAAAATTAAACGAGGACGCTTTTATCCTCGTTTTGATCCATCTTAACGATTTGTTTTTGTCGTTTGTCTAGGTAGAGATGGAGGGATGGATATGTCGTTTCAAGGGGGAATATAAAATAATATACCAATTGGTACTAAATTTATATCTGTTCGCTTAAGTAAGCTGAGCCTCAGGTTGTTTTTCAGCCCACAACATAATCCCGAGGGAAATCACGCCGAGAATGGCAAAGGAATAGACCAGGGGCAAAATGGTTGTGTCATAGCTTTGACCTACGGCAATGCCGATGGCCATGCAGATGTAAGTGGTTAGAGAACCGACCACAGCCGATCCCATACCAGCAAGCTTGCCCAGGGGTTCCATCGCGAGTGTATTGAAGTTCCCAAAAAGTATGCCGACGCAGAAAAAGCTGAGCATCATGAAAGCCATGAAAGCCCACAAGGGGGGCTGTCCGGCGGCTAGAGTTGCTGGCACGACAAAAGCGATAGCGAGTGCTGTCATGGTTATAAGGGCAATTTTTGACAGTTTTCGCATGCCAAATTTCATGACGAGATTTGCGTTTGTTAGCGAAGCTGCCCCGATGGACAAGGCCAATATGGCAAAATATAGTGGGAAAAGTTCCGTAATGCCGTAGATGTCCTGAAAGATCTGCTGGGCGCTTGTTAGATATCCAATGAAAGCACCAAAAATGATACCTGCTGCGAGGGTATATGAAAGAGCCTGTTTATTGGTCAGGATGGTTTTGAGGCCTGTCCAAAAGTGACTAAATGACAACGATATGCTGTCTTCTTTAGCTAGGGTTTCAGGCTGGCGAGTGGCAAACCAGATAAGCACAATTGATGCCAGCAGCGAGAAGCTAATAAAGATCGCCTGCCAGTCAAAAAATACCAGGATTGATAATCCAAGAGCAGGAGCTATGGTGGGCACGATAATGAATACGGCCATAATAAAGGACATAATCCGCGCCATGGCACGGCCTTCGTACTGATCACGCACGAGAGCTATCGATATTGTACGCGGTCCCGAAGCGCCCACTCCCTGTAATAAACGGCCAATAAGCATTACGGAGAAGTCAGTTGCGACCGCCGATATGATCGATCCTAGAATAAAAATCACCAAACCAAGATAGATAACGGGTTTGCGCCCGACACTGTCTGATAAGGGGCCAAGAAAAATTTGACCTGTTGCTAATCCAAAAAATATGATCCCGATAATCAGCTGGGTATCGTTGGCGTTGGCAATGGAAAGGTCCTGGCCTATCGCTGGTAGTGCAGGCATGACAGCATCGATCGACAAGGCGACCAGTGACATCAAAAATGCCATAAGTGCGATGAACTCTCCAGATCCCAGGGGAGATCCCAGGCCAGATTCTGGGGGAGATTTTGGACGTGTTGATGCCATAATTCACAAAGCCAGTTCGGAGGTCAAACATGTCATATAGGTCTTATCGCCTAATGTAACAAGCTGTGACTATAAGATAGGAGGCAGTAATTTTATGAAGCTTGCCTTATTGTTTGCTAATCCAGCTGAAGGTATTTTGTACGTGCGGCCCCGAGCCTTTTCGCAAGCGCATGATATAGGCTCGTGAGCTATGGATGGTTTCTGTGCAAGCAGGCACAAGTAAGCCCTGATCGATATACTCTTCTATTAAACCGCGCCAACCCAGAGCAACACCCTGATGGCCCAAAGCAGCTTGTAATATCAGTGTATAGTTACTTAGAGATATAGATGCCTTGTTCTTTTTCCCCTCTAGGCCCAGTTGGGCGAACCAACTATCCCAGTTGTGCCAGGGGGCTTCAGGGGAGGCTGATAAGTTTAACAATGGTAGGTCGAATAAATCACGGGGCATGGTTATGGGGCCATTTTCTTCCAGAAATTTAGGACTGCAAATCGCCATGACTTCTTCGGTAAATAGAATGTGGCTCTTCTTGTCATCGTCTGTGGTTTTATCGGGGTCTTGGAGGGAAATCACAAGGTCGCTTTGAATGTCTAGCGGATCTCCGGGTGTTTGGGATGTCACGACCTGGATATCAAGGTCTTGAAAATGGTCGCGGAGATTGGCCAGTCTCGGTATCAGCCAGTGTCCAGCAAAGGCAAAATCGGTACTGATACGAACACGCCGAATTGCTTTACGGGCCTCAATTTGTTCGAAAACATCATGAATATTTGCAAGACTGTTTTGTATCGCCTCGTGGAGGGCCACTCCAGCCTGGGTGAGGCTGACCCCGCGATTTTGCCGGAGGAACAGTGGCTCGCCAACAAAAGATTCCAGGCGTTTGATTTTCTGACTTAACGCAGGTTGTGTTAATCTAAGCTGTTGGGCGGCTTTGGTTAGATTCCCGAACTTACTTGCCGCATCAAAGGCGTGAAGTTCCGAGATGTGGCTGTGAACTCTGCTATAAAGATTATTTATGTCAGTCATATCAATTCCTAGTCTACAAGCCATTATGTAGTTGCCGTATTGTCTCGAAGGTAAATTTAATTATGGCTGATGGTCAATCGTTATTGCTTGGGTGAGATATCCAGCATGGCGTGTTCGAGGGTATTAAAATGAGTAAGAAACCAAATATTTTAATCATTATGGTGGATCAGTTGAACGGTACGTTGTTCCCTGATGGTCCCGCTGATTTTCTTCACGCCCCGAATTTGCGTGCACTCTCCGAGCGTTCCGTTCGCTTCAAGAATAACTATACCGCCAGCCCGCTTTGTGCTCCTGGTCGCGCCTCTTTTATGGCAGGGCAGTTACCTTCTCGTACCCGGGTTTATGATAATGCGGCAGAATATGCTTCCGACATTCCCACCTACGCTCACCACTTGCGTCGGGCAGGTTATTACACCTGTTTGAGCGGAAAGATGCATTTTGTTGGACCAGACCAACTGCACGGTTTTGAAGATCGCTTAACCACGGATATCTATCCGGCAGATTTTGGTTGGACCCCGGATTACCGTAAACCCGGCGAGCGGATTGACTGGTGGTATCATAACCTTGGCTCCGTGACCGAAGCGGGTGTGGCCGAAATTAGCAACCAGATGGAATACGATGACGAAGTCGCTTTCAATGCACAGCAAAAGCTCTATCAGTTAAATGACCCCCGGCAAAGCCGGGGGCTTAAGCGGGTGAGCCCCTTAAAGGGGCAAATTGGGAACCGCTAAAGCGGTTATGGATTGAATATATCCATTTGGTCAAAGTACTTATCACGCTCTTCTTGCGTTCTGATATACTCCCTCACCATCTGTTCATCGAGCCCTACAGTTGAGACGAAATATCCACGGGCCCAAAAATTTTCACCCTTGAAATTCCGTGCTTTATTTTTGAATTTTCGAGCTATGGCAATCGCGCTTTTTCCTTTTAGGTATCCAACGACTTTTGAAACAGCATGTTTGGGCGGTATGCTGATACACATGTGAATGTGATCCGGCATCAAATGGCCCTCCTCAATCTTACTTTCGCGATGCCCGGCCAGTTCATGGAAAATTTCACCAAGATACTGACGTAGGTTGCCATAGATAACTTTTTTCCTGCGTTTAGGGATGAAAACCACGTGGTATTTACAATCCCATCTCGTATGTGCAAGGCTTTTGTAATCTCTCATCGGCTAATTCCTTTGTTATTTTGGTCAATAAACAAAGAAATGTAAGACCGTGGGAACGGTCAAACCATTGAGAGTCCCCCGGCATAGCCGGGGGTTTACCGGATTAAATTAGCCAGAGAAACTGATTCTGAGAATGGTGAAGAAAAACGTCCGTGGTGCGTAACCGTCAGTTTTACTCACCCACACGATCCTTATGTGACCCGGCGGAAATTCTGGGACCTCTATGAAGACTGCGAACATCTTGAGCCCACTGTTGGCGGTATTTCTTACGATGAACAGGATCCTCATTCGCAGCGAATTTATAAAGCCAATGATTACGAAGCTTTTGATATTTCTCCTGAAGATGTAAGGCGATCACGCCGAGCTTACTTTGCCAACATCTCTTACCTGGATGAAAAAGTAGGAGAACTTATGGATGTTCTTGATCGCTGTCGGATGCGCGATGATACCATCGTTGTATTCTGTTCAGATCACGGAGATATGTTGGGTGAGCGTGGCCTCTGGTTCAAGATGAATTTCTTTGAAGGATCTGCACGGGTTCCTTTGATGATCTCCATACCAGATGGGATGACAGGTCTTGTAGAGGCTCCCGTTTCCAATTTAGACATTGTGCCGACAATCGCTGATCTTGCTGGTGTGGATTTAAGCGAGGTTCTTCCCTGGACTGATGGCGAAAGCCTCATGCCGCTCGCCCATGGTGGAAAAAGAACGAGCCCCGTTTATATGGAGTATGCAGCAGAGGGGTCTTATGCGCCGCTGGTTTCAATTCGTGAAGGGCGGTACAAATTCAATCACTGTGAATTGGACCCCCCACAGCTGTTTGATCTGGAAGCCGACCCAAACGAGCTTATGAATTTAGCTGGTAGCCCCGAAAATAAAGAGCTTGTTGAAGCCTTCATGGCAAAGGTCAGGGCGCGTTGGGATATGGAGCTGTTTGATTCCCAGGTTCGGGAAAGCCAGGCGCGGCGCTGGGTTGTATACGAGGCCTTACGCAATGGAGGTTACTTCCCCTGGGATTTTCAGCCACTTCAAAAAGCTTCAGAGCGGTATATGCGTAATCATATGGATCTCAATGTTCTCGAAGATAAGGCGCGTTTTCCACGAGGTGAATAACCGCTTCTGCATGCGGGGAAGGGCTTATCTGATGTTTTGCTCCTCCTCCCGGCATGTTGGGCGAGGGGCGGTAGGTCTGAGCAGGGTTGCTCATAATCTATATCCTTCCCGTAATACACTGAATATATGCTTTTGTATGGTATGATGCACCTATCGCGGGATAAAAAAATTTACTAGTTATTTTGACTCTAATTACATAGTTGAGGTGTTGAGGCTGTGTTCGGATAAATATCTAGTATTTGAGTGTATTTTTAAACAATTATCTTGGTTTTGGTGAATTGGAGCACTGAGATAATAACACTGATAAGTAGTGAAAATCTTTATCGTTTGTTTATACAATCGAGGTTAAAATATCGAACTATATAATTCCGCGCTGCAAACGATCACACAGGGATCAGGAGGAGTTGATGAGTTCGAAAGAACCGAGAATATTATTAGTGGAGCCGAATGAAGTTATCAGAAATGATATTCTAAAGGTTCTGTCAGAGAAAAATTTTGGTGTAATCTGTTCGCTAAGACCAGACGACGTTCTCTTTTCTGATGAGGATGTTGAAGCTCCGATCGGATTAATTTTGATCTCCGATGATTTTGACCGAAGCTTACTGTCTGAGTCTTCTCTGGTTCTTGGTTCAGCTCGAAAGCTTCCACAGCAAATACCTGTTGTCGTGATGACGGAAATAGACACCCGGAAATCTCCTCTCGAGTTGGTCATTAATAATTGGTTCCATACTCTTAAAAAGCCCTGAATTTTCTGAAATTCTTTATTCCGTTGTATGTGCGGCGATAAATCAGTTCAATCATGTACGGGATTTATTAGCCGAAATTGAAACCAGAACCTCTGCGATCGGTTTGATTACCTCGGGTAGCTTTGAGTTTAGAACGGTCGATGAAGCCCGTAACCTTACGACGATGCTTAGTTTGGCCTGTCCTGGTGCTGATGGAATTGTCATTGGTTTGAACGAGTTGCTACAAAATGCTGTTGAGCACGGTAATTTGGAAATTGGCTATAATTTGAAAACGGAATTGCTAGAGACTGGTCGTTTATACGAAGAAATCCATAACCGGTTACAGATGTCACCTTTTAACGAAAGGGTGGTGACTGTGAATTATTCGCGTAATAATAAGGAAATAGTCTTTGTCATTCAGGATCAGGGAAAAGGTTTTAATTGGCGGAAGTATTTAACCATAGATGATGAGCGAATTACTTCCAGCCACGGTAGAGGAATTGCATTGGCTAAGATGATGGCCTTTACCGAACTGAATTATAATGGTTCCGGGAATAGGGTGACTGCGAGGATCATGCTCTAACCAGCCCGAAATCTATGGCTAAGCTTGCTATCTTGGAATTGATTTTAGATGTGTTGCGTTATTTTGAAAAACGTAGGTTTCGTTTATTTTAAATAATCAAAACAGATGGCCGTTAGATCGTCTCTGAGTTCATCTCCACCACTTTCATAAAAAGTTGAAATCAGCTGATCCAGGAGTTGTATATTCTCCTGCCCTCTGGTCAGGTCTTTGACCAAGTTTACTAATTCATCGCCTTCTAAATATATATCACCCTTTAATTTCGTTTCGATCAGGGCGTCACTAAAGGAGAATAAAAAATTGGCTCTTCTCCGCTTTGTTGAGTAGAAAAAGATGCCGACCGCCAAGTAACCTGTTGATATGTATGGTTTCTGATAACTTTACATAGAGCAGGTATATGACAATCAACATCTCGCAGCATATTTTAGGCCTCAAAGGGCAACGTGTAAATGAAATTAAACTGGATGACGGCGGTGTTAAGATTGTCATTCACTGCAGCCGAGACGCGCGTAGGAGGGCTATAGACCCTGCTACAGGCCAGAAGGGAAGCATCAACCAGCATGTCCGCCGACAAGTAAACGACATCCCCCTTTTTGGGTATCCTTGTGTGGTCGAGATTGAGCTGGCGCAGGTTTATATTAACAAGGGCGAACGCCGCATTGAGGGGTGTGATTTTGTTGATAAAGGGTGCCGTTTCACTCACCGATTTTGCCGACTGATCAGTGGATTATGTCGGCATATGTCTATTCAAGCGGTTTCCAGACATTTGGATATACGATGGGAAACGGTCAAGAATATCGACAGGGCATACCTTATTGAAACTCTCCCTACGCTTGATCCTGCAGAGCTAACTGGCTTGGAATATATTGGTGTAGATGAAGTTGCCCGGGCGAAAGGTCATGACTACATGACGGTGGTCTACGATATGGTTGGCGGTCATCTGATCTGGGTTGAAGCAGGCCGAACTGCCGAGGTTTTTTCAAGGTTTTTGAAACAACTGCAACCAGATACAGCCTGCAAAATAAAGGCCGTAGCGATGGATATGGGGCCTGCCTACCAAAAGGCTGTCAGAGAGTCCTTGCCGTTGGCCGACATAGTATTTGACCGTTTCCACGTCATGAAAAACTACAGCAAAGCTATCCATAATCAGCGTCGACTTGAGTTCAGAAAGGCCGATCCAAGTGGTAAAGAGTTGATGAAAGGGACGCATTATCTGTTGCTCAAAAATGCGGATAAGTTGAGTGAAAAACAAAGTGACAAGCTGCAAAGGTTGCTGGAGAGCAATAGCAACCTGAATGCACTTTACGTCTTGAAAGAACAGCTTCAGCTGCTGTGGAGTGCCGCTTCATTTGAGGCGATGGCGGAGCAACTGGAACGTTGGTGCCTGATAGCAGATCAGTCACAGATGCTCTATCTAAAAAAGTTCGCGAAATCCCTACGGAAACATTGTGTGGGCATCTGCAACTACGCCAAACACAAGCTCACAAGCGCCAGGATAGAGGCTGGTAATGTCAGTATAGGAATGATCCGTAAGCGAGCCAGAGGCATCAAGGATACCGAATACTTCAAACTCAAAATTAGACAATCATCCATTCCAGATAATCAATCTATGCTCTATTTGAAATCCTAAATCTACTCAACAAAGCGGAGAAGAGCCAAAAAATTCTCGGATGTAAACGGGATGATTTTTAAGTCGTAATTTGCAGATTTACTGATCCCCAAGGGGACTCCCGTCGTGTCGAGATATTGAAATTCATGTAGAGCGTCAACCACTTTGTCCGGTTGCGTCAACCACCTTGGCCGCTTTTGATGCGGCTGTGATCTGACGTTTATTTACGATGCTTCAGGCATATTTTTCACCTTTTTGTTTGTGGTTTTCCGCAACATTTTTTTGAGATTTTGGGCGGCTTCCCATTGTCTGTAGCTGTCGATATTCATCTCAAGAATGGTTGAGTGGTGAACAAGACGATCGATTGCTGCAACGGTCATGGCCTTATCTTGAAAAATATTGTCCCATCCGCTAAAAGGTTGATTGGCAGCAATTGCAATACTTCGGTACTCATATCGTCTGGCGATCAATTCAAAGAGCACGGATGTTTCAGATATATCCCTTTGTGCATAGGTAATATCATCGAGAATGATGAGATCAAATTTATCGAGTTTTGCGAGGGCGTTTTCGAGCATAAGTTCACGTCTGGCAGCCTGGAGTTTTTGCACCAGATCACTGGTTTGCGTATAGAGCACACGGTATCCAGCCTCTATAAGAGCATAACCTACGGCGCATAGGAGATGAGTTTTTCCTCCCCCTGAATTTCCAATGGCAATCAGATTTGCTCTTGCGTCAATCCAGTCACCGGCAGACAAGGCTTCGACCTGCGCCTTTTTCACGTTAGGCAGCCGCTTGAAGTTAAAAGTGGCCAGAGTTTTTCCGCCCAGCAGGTTTGATGCGTTGAGATGGCGTTGAATGCGTCGCGTGTCCCTTTCGGCCAATTCATATTCGGCCAAAACGGCAAGGAACCTGGCTGCTGACCAGCCCTCCTTGTCGGATTGGATTGCGATATCTTGCCAGTGTTTGTGAAAGCTGGGTAATCGTAAGTCAGTTAGCATAAGAGGCAGCTTGTGCTGATCCACTTCAATGTTTGTCATGCCCGATCCTCCAACAGAGTATCAAAGACTGATAATGAAGGTTGAACCACGGGAATATCAGGAGGTAAATCCGTGTTCTTTTTTGTGATATTCAGCTTAAGTTTTTTTGCGCAAGGTAGCCTTCCTGCATTGATTTCTCTCGAAATCAGGTGCGCGACTTCGGCCTCACAAGCCTCTTCGTGCGCAAGGAAAAGTATCCCAACCATCTGACGACACGCATCTCTGCGGGACAACTTTTTCTGAAACAATGTCCAGGCCAGGGAGTACTCGGTTCTTGGAAAAATACTGTCACGATAAATAGAATTGGCGAGTGCCTGAGGTTTACGTTTGAGAGCATGAATGACGTGATGATAATTGATAACATGAATGCGGGGGCCTTTGCCGTGCCCCCGCTCACGAGAATGGCTGACGACATGAGTGCTGCCTAGATAGGCTTCTATCCGGTTATCGTAAATATGGACACGCAAGCGTTGACCAATTAGGCGAGAAGGGGCGCTATAAAAAACCTGCTTAACTAAAAAACCACTTGTTTTGGTAACTCTCGACACGACTTCAGTGTAATCTGTTGTTCGCCGAGGAGGTAACGCCTTGAGAGATTTCAACTCTGTTTGGATATCTTGGTCACGATGTTTGTTCCGTCTAGCAATCAGCTCGTCCAAAAATCGCCGATACTCATCCAAAGTGTCAAAGTCATTACTGCCACGCAAAATCAGGGCCTGCTTTATCGCAGTCTTAAGGTGACCGTGGTGAGATTCAATGGCACCGTTCTCGTGTGATTCCCCTCTGTTATTTCGACTGGCCTCCATACCGTAGTGCTCAACAAAAGCAGAATAACGTTTGGTAATGTCCTCCTTTTCCTCAACGCTCAAATTCCGAAAGGCCGCAGACAGGCTGTCGGTCCGGTGGTTTTCAGGAGCGCCCCCCAAGGACCAAAGCGCATTTTGTAAGTTCTCCGCAAGGGCTGTAAAACTCTCACCGCCAAGTACGACCCCAACATGTTCCCATCGGCTATATACCAGAACAAAATGATAGAGCCGATGCACCAAAGGATCTCCTGCAATGGTAATACTTAAGTCGGCTGCATCCGTGAAATCTGATTGGCCCATGTAACCCGGCTCAGGTGTTTGCCTGAAAATGATATCCTTTTCAGGGCCATTCAGAGCCCGCCATCCCCGAACTCGGCGCTCTAACGTGCGCTTGACACGGTCATCGGGAAAACGGAGCGGATAGAGGCTCTGTATGTGGCGCAACAAAGTAATGGGTTTGACCGAGTTGTCTTTATCCAAAATGGGAAGGATGTCCTTATCCCAGATATCTTCAAGCGGATCAGAAACTGTTCGCCCTCGCTTTATATTGCGTTGTGACGGTAAAGTCGCATCAACGTCAAATCGGCGGGCCGTGCGTTCGCTAAACCCTGCGCGGGCAGCGGCGGTTCGTTGACCATGAGTTTTTCTATCTGTCATGTAAAGTCTCAGTTGTTCATCTGTGATAAATTTATACGGCAAACAGGTTCCTCCAATTACATCTAGAGGTTCCTAATTTATCAACTCACAGCAGCTTGTAACTAACACCAAATTAAGCCTTGGCCGGTGGATCTGATTATCAAACGGGCACGCCCTTTTTAATGATCAGATCCACCGGCCAAGGTGGTTGTCGCAACCGGCCAAGGTTATTGTCGCTGAACAATTCATCCGGTTTTGACCATGCACCGTAGAGAGGAGGCGGTGCTGCAGCACCTGCATAACTCAGGGTTCCCTCATCTGGTGAAATCAATCCAATAATCATGGTGGCATATTGGCCAGTTGGTAGCATGTCACATAGGCTTTGATTGATGTTTGAAAGCAATACATGAGGGTTTATCCAGGCTTCGCCGACATTAAATAACAAGGTGTGAAGGCGTATGGTATTCAAGGCAGAAACAACCCCATGGCCTGAAAAGTCTGTGACATAAAAGCCGATGGAACCGTTTTCCAGCACATGAGCCCCCCAGAAATCGCCACCTAGTTCAGAAGACGGTTGGCAAACTGATGAAATGTTCAGCCCGGTGGCTTGGCGTATTTCCGCCAATTTCTTTTTGGAGGGAAGTATATTCTGTTGAACGTCTTTAGCTGTGGAGAGTTCATCGGCCACTCTGTGACGATAGCGTTCTTGTTTTTCGGTCAAAACCAGGTTTTTTAAATGAAGCTTAGTCCTGATAACAAGTTCGAGTGCATTGACTGGTTTGGTAAGGAGGTCGCTTGCTCCTGCTGCAAAAGCCTTTAGGCGTTCTTCGTTATCATCCATTGCAGTTTGAACGATGATAGGGATTGAAGCTGTGTCTTCTATTTGTCGAACAAGGCTACAGACTTCCATGCCATTCATTATTGGCATGATGATATCCAAAATCATGAGATCCGGCGGATTAGAGGCAACCTTGAACATAGCTTCTTGACCATCTTCGGCAAGAACGAGGTTCGTAAATCCAGCCTTTCGTAAGATACCAGCAATCATGTCGCGCAATAGCTTTACGTCATCAACGATGGCACTTCTCCGCTTTGTTGAGTAGATTTAGGATTTCAAATAGAGCATAGATTGATTATCTGGAATGGATGATTGTCTAATTTTGAGTTTGAAGTATTCGGTATCCTTGATGCCTCTGGCTCGCTTACGGATCATTCCTATACTGACATTACCAGCCTCTATCCTGGCGCTTGTGAGCTTGTGTTTGGCGTAGTTGCAGATGCCCACACAATGTTTCCGTAGGGATTTCGCGAACTTTTTTAGATAGAGCATCTGTGACTGATCTGCTATCAGGCACCAACGTTCCAGTTGCTCCGCCATCGCCTCAAATGAAGCGGCACTCCACAGCAGCTGAAGCTGTTCTTTCAAGACGTAAAGTGCATTCAGGTTGCTATTGCTCTCCAGCAACCTTTGCAGCTTGTCACTTTGTTTTTCACTCAACTTATCCGCATTTTTGAGCAACAGATAATGTGTCCCTTTCATCAACTCTTTACCACTTGGATCGGCCTTTCTGAACTCAAGTCGACGCTGATTATGGATAGCTTTGCTGTAGTTTTTCATGACGTGGAAACGGTCAAATACTATGTCGGCCAACGGCAAGGACTCTCTGACAGCCTTTTGGTAGGCAGGCCCCATATCCATCGCTACGGCCTTTATTTTGCAGGCTGTATCTGGTTGCAGTTGTTTCAAAAACCTTGAAAAAACCTCGGCAGTTCGGCCTGCTTCAACCCAGATCAGATGACCGCCAACCATATCGTAGACCACCGTCATGTAGTCATGACCTTTCGCCCGGGCAACTTCATCTACACCAATATATTCCAAGCCAGTTAGCTCTGCAGGATCAAGCGTAGGGAGAGTTTCAATAAGGTATGCCCTGTCGATATTCTTGACCGTTTCCCATCGTATATCCAAATGTCTGGAAACCGCTTGAATAGACATATGCCGACATAATCCACTGATCAGTCGGCAAAATCGGTGAGTGAAACGGCACCCTTTATCAACAAAATCACACCCCTCAATGCGGCGTTCGCCCTTGTTAATATAAACCTGCGCCAGCTCAATCTCGACCACACAAGGATACCCAAAAAGGGGGATGTCGTTTACTTGTCGGCGGACATGCTGGTTGATGCTTCCCTTCTGGCCTGTAGCAGGGTCTATAGCCCTCCTACGCGCGTCTCGGCTGCAGTGAATGACAATCTTAACACCGCCGTCATCCAGTTTAATTTCATTTACACGTTGCCCTTTGAGGCCTAAAATATGCTGCGAGATGTTGATTGTCATATACCTGCTCTATGTAAAGTTATCAGAAACCATACATATCAACAGGTTACTTGGCGGTCGGCATCTTTTTCTACTCAACAAAGCGGAGAAGAGCCTCAATGGCTCTTCTCCGCTTTGTTGAGTAGATTTAGGATTTCAAATAGAGCATAGATTGATTATCTGGAATGGATGATTGTCTAATTTTGAGTTTGAAGTATTCGGTATCCTTGATGCCTCTGGCTCGCTTACGGATCATTCCTATACTGACATTACCAGCCTCTATCCTGGCGCTTGTGAGCTTGTGTTTGGCGTAGTTGCAGATGCCCACACAATGTTTCCGTAGGGATTTCGCGAACTTTTTTAGATAGAGCATCTGTGACTGATCTGCTATCAGGCACCAACGTTCCAGTTGCTCCGCCATCGCCTCAAATGAAGCGGCACTCCACAGCAGCTGAAGCTGTTCTTTCAAGACGTAAAGTGCATTCAGGTTGCTATTGCTCTCCAGCAACCTTTGCAGCTTGTCACTTTGTTTTTCACTCAACTTATCCGCATTTTTGAGCAACAGATAATGCGTCCCTTTCATCAACTCTTTACCACTTGGATCGGCCTTTCTGAACTCAAGTCGACGCTGATTATGGATAGCTTTGCTGTAGTTTTTCATGACGTGGAAACGGTCAAATACTATGTCGGCCAACGGCAAGGACTCTCTGACAGCCTTTTGGTAGGCAGGCCCCATATCCATCGCTACGGCCTTTATTTTGCAGGCTGTATCTGGTTGCAGTTGTTTCAAAAACCTTGAAAAAACCTCGGCAGTTCGGCCTGCTTCAACCCAGATCAGATGACCGCCAACCATATCGTAGACCACCGTCATGTAGTCATGACCTTTCGCCCGGGCAACTTCATCTACACCAATATATTCCAAGCCAGTTAGCTCTGCAGGATCAAGCGTAGGGAGAGTTTCAATAAGGTATGCCCTGTCGATATTCTTGACCGTTTCCCATCGTATATCCAAATGTCTGGAAACCGCTTGAATAGACATATGCCGACATAATCCACTGATCAGTCGGCAAAATCGGTGAGTGAAACGGCACCCTTTATCAACAAAATCACACCCCTCAATGCGGCGTTCGCCCTTGTTAATATAAACCTGCGCCAGCTCAATCTCGACCACACAAGGATACCCAAAAAGGGGGATGTCGTTTACTTGTCGGCGGACATGCTGGTTGATGCTTCCCTTCTGGCCTGTAGCAGGGTCTATAGCCCTCCTACGCGCGTCTCGGCTGCAGTGAATGACAATCTTAACACCGCCGTCATCCAGTTTAATTTCATTTACACGTTGCCCTTTGAGGCCTAAAATATGCTGCGAGATGTTGATTGTCATATACCTGCTCTATGTAAAGTTATCAGAAACCATACATATCAACAGGTTACTTGGCGGTCGGCATCTTTTTCTACTCAACAAAGCGGAGAAGAGCCTTTTTTTTGCTGTCTTTGAGCACAATGCCCGTCCGGTTATAGACGAGCGTTGTTAGCTTCTTGAATTCCTTATCCGAGAACGGGAACTCGCGGTCTTGCGAAGGCGTTTGAGCGTTTGTCCCTTTTCTTGCGAGAGCGGTCATTACTTTGGGCTCCAATTATTTATCGTATAGGCTTTGTTCATTTTTTTGCTCTGTCTTTTTCTCCGAACCTTGCCCCATGACCGGAGGGTGTCTTCGGGGCAAGGTTTCGAAGAGCGGCCTTAAAATTCAGACCAGTCGTCATCATCTTCAACGGCTACCGCTGCAGATGAACCTGACTTCAGAGCAGAGACCTTTTTAGGGGCTGCTCTGGGGGCGGCAGTTTTTTTCGCTGCCTTAACCTCTTTTAGTTTTTGACCTTTACCGTCTTTGGTTTCTTCGGTTGTGAAGAAGCCGATAAGATCGACAAGACCTTCTGCCTGCTCCTCAAGGGTGCGGGCTGCTGCAGAACTTTGCTCAACCAGAGCGGCGTTCTGCTGGGTCATTTCATCCATAGTGGTGATGGCGGTGTTGATCTCTTCGACACCCGAAGCCTGTTCGCGGCTGGAGGCGGCGATTTCAGAGATAATATCGGCCACACGTTTGGATGAATCGACAATTTCAGAAAGGGTATCTCCGGTGGATCTCACCAGTGTTACGCCTTCTTTGACCTGGTCGTTGGCTTCGACGATCAGGGTTTTGATGTCCTTGGCCGCTTCACCATAGCGCTGCGCCAGGGTCCGGACTTCGGCGGCGACTACCGCAAATCCTTTACCTGCTTCACCCGCTCTCGCGGCTTCGACCGCGGCGTTCAGGGCCAGGAGGTTGGTCTGGAAAGCGATCTCGTCGATGACACCGATAATGTCAGCAACCTTTTGAGAAGCTTCTTCGATACCGGTCACGGCAACAACAGCTTCCTGGACAACTTCACCACCTTTTTCAGCGGTTTCAGTTGCATTGATCGCCATCTGGTTGGCCTGCTGGGCTGACTCTGCGTTTTGTTTAACCGTTGTGGACATTTCTTCCATAGAAGCTGCTGTTTCCTGCAGGCTCGAAGCTTGTGCTTCGGTCCGTTGGGATAGATCAGTAGATCCGGAAGAAATCTCTGTAGAGGCTGACCCGATTTCATCGGTTGTGGAGACAATTTCGCCTACAGTTTCCGATAGACGGGCAGAGGTCTGGTTCACATCCTGTTTCAGGGTTTCATACATCCCCGTGTAATCGGTTGTGATTTCGTGCGTCAGATCACCGCCTGAGAGTGAGGACAAGGCTTTTGCCACATCACCAACCACATCACTGACATTTTTGTTCAGTGAATTCAAGGCATTGGTCAGGCCAAGCATAAAGCCTTCTTTGCCGTCTGCGTCGAGTGATTTGCTGAAATCACCGGAGGAAATGGCCTGGACCATGCCATCAACTTCGACCTGGATTGCAAGCTCAGCTGTAACATCTGCCCACTCAACCACGGTACCAAGACGTTCGCCGTCTTCGTTGTTGATCGGGTTGGCGATAAGGTCAAAGGTGCGGCCACCGATTTCGATCTGGCTTTCGAAGGTAGTCGCCAGAGCTTCGAGCGCGGCACGTTGATGGGCCGGGTTTTTATGGAAGCGATCAATGCTACCACCCAAGAGTTTATTGGTATCAAAGCCGGTGAGATCCTTACGGATATCAGCTTCACCTTCTCTCATCATACCCATGACAGCTTCGTTCATATAGATGATGTCAAAGTCATTATTGGCGACCATTACGTTGGCAGTACAGCTATCCAATGCCACTTTCACCCTGGCATTTTCAGCTGCAACACGTTCGGATTCACGTTGTTCAGCCAGTTTTTCCGTCACATCATCCCACTCTACCACGGTACCAAGACGCTCGCCGTTGGCATCGAGAATAGGAGAGGCGATAAGGTTAAAGGTCCGTCCACCGACTTCGATAGAAGTCTCATAGGCGGATTTCAATCCTTGAATCATGCCGCGTTGATGACTCGGGTTTTTGTGGAAGCCATCAATATTGACGCCGAGAAGATTATTGGCATCAAGGTTTGGCAGATCTTTTTTCATATCACTTTCTGCATTTCGCATCATGTCGACCATGGTGCCGTTCATGTAGATGATATTGAGATCAACATCTGCAACCATGACGTTTGCTTGGCAATTGTCGAGAGCGACCTTGATACGGGAATTGTCTATGGCATCATTACGGAAAGAGAGAACAGAATTCCCGAGTATGCCTATCTCATCCTTACGATCGGCATCAATGTGTACCTCAGCGTTAGTGTCTGTTACGAGTGTTACCAATTGAGAAAGTGATCGACTTATTCCGACCGCAACGGTGGTGCCAAGACCAACTGAGATGACGAGTAAAGTAATGGTGGTGATAAGGAAGATAATTTCTGTGTTAACAGCTGTATCTTCGATAATATGTATATCCTCAATGAGTTCATTTTCGGCCAAAATTTCAATTTTCAGAATTTGATCAAGACGAGCAGAGCTGGTGTTAAAAAAGTCCTGTCCACTTATGCCAGCAAGGTTAAAAGTTTCCGGGTATTTTTTGATAATTGCACGCATTTTACCGAGCTCGTTAGAGGCCGGGTCATTGATCATGTCAGCATAGAGCGATTTGAGTTCTGGTGTGGCATAATTTTGAAATATCCAAAAATAGCTCTCTTGTTTACTGATCAAGCTGGTTATTTGTTGATATTTGTTCGTGTCAAATGCGCCTGTCGTAAAGCCAGCAGACCCAACAACGCGTTCAATCCCAGCATTTTCCTTGGCCTGAAGTAGCGCAATTAAAGAAGTGATATCATTTGATATTTTACCGTCATCACTCAAATGCGGCATTTCGGCAACGATTTCGATTAGATGAGCAATGATATTAGAATAATGAGCTGCCATTTCTGGTACTGTAAGTGATAGGTCTGAAACTTCAGTACGAATGTCGCTCAGTTCTCTTAACTCTGATTGTAATTTGCTCAATTTAGCTGTGAATTTGACGTCATCAGTATTTTCGAGAAGAAATGTGAGCTTCTGTTCAAATTCTTTCTGTGCTTCATTGCTGAGGCGTCGCCGCTCGGTAAGTTTTGATTTGGAATCTTCAGCTCCTTTTGATCCTATAAAATTTGCGGATGTGCCTCGTTCAACCTGTAAGGTATGAATGTAGGCACCGATTTCAGGAGTTGATTCGGCAATCCCTTTTATATGTTCCATGGATTGTACAGTCGCGTTCTTTTCCAGGACGGTATAAGTGGAATAAAATAAGAGGCCAAGGATGGGTATTAACAGGGATATGCCAAACTTAATTTTCACGGATAGATTGTTTAAGAGCGCGAGCATTTTCTTCTCTCCATTTCGCATTACTGCATTTATTGATTTTGTCAGATCAGGAGGGTTTGAGTTCTCCTATTGCAAAATATTCTTTTAAGTCTCTTTAGATTTGTGGCCTGTTGTTCGTGTCGGAAATAGAGGCAAAAAAACGGTCTCTAATATTTACTAAACCAGTTAAATTTATCTCATCAGCTAGAACTAATAATTTGGTTGTTAGGTGCCAATTTTCTTTTATCAACCGGGTAATGTTATCGTTATTCATTACTGATCTCCATTTACTCAAACTGCCTTAGTTACTCTCGGCTTGGCCTGCGGTTACGCCTTCTTCGATAGCCTGCGTATCGAAGAGGCGCTCTTGGTTGAGTAAGGCGACCATCCGTTCTTCGATAGTTACCAAGCCTGATAGATATTCTTCTTCAACGAGATTTTCCATTTTCGGAACATCTCGAATATCAGTGTTGGATACGGTGAGAATGTCGGATACGGTATCAACAAGTATCCCGACCATGCGGTCTTTCACAGCAATGATAACAATGACATGAAGAGTGGTTGCTTCTGTCTCGCCCAAACCAAAGCGACATCGCAGATCAAAAATGGGAACAATGACCCCCCGCAAATTTAACACGCCGCGCATGTATTCAGGGGTGTTGGGTAAAAGGGTTGTATCAACCCAACCCTTAATTTAATCCGGTAAACCCCCGGCTATGCCGGGGGACTCTCAATGGTTTGACCGTTCCCACGGTCTTACATTTCTTTGTTTATTGACCAAAATAACAAAGGAATTAGCCGATGAGAGATTACAAAAGCCTTGCACATACGAGATGGGATTGTAAATACCACGTGGTTTTCATCCCTAAACGCAGGCAAAAAGTTATCTATGGCAACCTACGTCAGTATCTTGGTGAAATTTTCCATGAACTGGCCGGGCATCGCGAAAGTAAGATTGAGGAGGGCCATTTGATGCCGGATCACATTCACATGTGTATCAGCATACCGCCCAAACATGCTGTTTCAAAAGTCGTTGGATACCTAAAAGGAAAAAGCGCGATTGCCATAGCTCGAAAATTCAAAAATAAAGCACGGAATTTCAAGGGTGAAAATTTTTGGGCCCGTGGATATTTCGTCTCAACTGTAGGGCTCGATGAACAGATGGTGAGGGAGTATATCAGAACGCAAGAAGAGCGTGATAAGTACTTTGACCAAATGGATATATTCAATCCATAACCGCTTTAGCGGTTCCCAATTTGCCCCTTTAAGGGGCTCACCCGCTTAAGCCCCCGGCTTTGCCGGGGGTCATTTAACTTCGCGAACGGACATGATATCTACGCCGTATTCCTGCTTGCCCACGGTAAAGGTTATGAATTGCGAGTGGCCCACTTCTTCAACCTGGACAAGGCTGTTGTCTTCAACTCTATCGCCATGGGGGGCGTTTCCCGAAGCGGCAATAGTTGTATTTTCCTGTGCAACGAGGCTGTTACTTTCCATTAATCTTGCTCCACTACTTCCAAATCCTGTTCGTCGACACTTATGGGATCGTCAATCAAAAGTTCGGATAGCCCTTTGGTGAGGATTAAGGGCTCTTTCCCAGAGATTTCCGGTGCCGGTTCTTGGGTGTCGGTGTGTTCTATTCTTGCCTTCTCAACATTGCTGCTGCTGGCGGCACTTTCGGAGGCATCACAATCAGCGCCATCAATATCGACATCGTCATCGTTTCGGGCAAATGTGTGTGCTTCCTGTCTGGCCATAGCGTCTAGGCCGTCAACATCGAGAATTAGGGCAACCATGCCATTTCCGAGAATTGTGGCCGCGGAAATGCCATCCACGGGGTCGTAATTTTCTTCGAGGCTTTTGATCACAACCTGTTGTTGGCCGAGAAGCTCATCGACCAGGATGCCAACTTGTTTTCCGCCTTCAATTTCAACGACGACGACGAGCCCTTTACTCGGGTCTTTTTGCGCAGCAGGAATCTTGAACAGGCTATGTAATTTTACCAGTCGGATATATTCGCCACGCAATGACACAACTTCGGCGCCATTTGATAAACGGTGCAGGTCTTCTTTTGCCGGACGCAGGCTTTCAATAATTGATGTAAGGGAAATGATGAATTTTTCTTTGCCGATTGCCACCACCATACCGTCAAGAACGGCGAGGGTTAGTGGTAGGGACATGATGAATTTGGTGCCTTTGCCCGGTACGGATTGCACGGAAATTCTGCCACCCAGGTTACTTATGTTTCGGCGAACCACGTCCATTCCAACGCCGCGTCCGGAAACATCGGTAACTTCATCTGCTGTTGAAAAGCCGGGGTTGAAAATGAGGTCATCAATTGCTTCGTTGGATAAATTTTCGTCCGCGTTAATGATGTTATGTTCGATTGCTTTTGCTCTGACACGCTCGCGGTTTATGCCGCGGCCATCATCTTCGACGATAATATGAATACGCCCGGACCGGTGTTCCGCCATGAGCTTGACGATTGCCACCTCAGATTTACCAGCCTTTACGCGGTCTTCAGGTGTTTCTTCAACGCCGTGATCCAGCGAGTTTCTGATCATATGGGTTAAGGGGTCTGACAGTTGCTCAATAACGGTCTTATCAACTTCGGTGTTTTCACCAGATGTTTCCAATTCTACCTTTTTACCAAGCTTGGTTGCCAGTTCGCGCACCAGCCTTGGGATGCGAGCAAACACAGATTTTACGGGTTGCATACGCACGGCCATGACGGATTCTTGAATCTCGCGGGTGTGCATGCCCAGGTCTTCAAATCCTTTGGCCATAAAGGCGGCAAGTTCAGGCGGGAGATTGTCGACTTGTTGGCGCAACATGGCCTGGGTAATGACCAGCTCGCCCACCATGTTGACCAGGCGATCAACGCGATCAAGCTCAACACGAATGGAAGATACGCGTGTTTGTCCCGCTCCTGTTACGCCCCCAGCTCCAGCACCAGGTGAAGGTTGTCCTGATGGTGGTTGGATTGTGGGGGCTTGCATGGCCGCTACGGCTTGTTCTTTTGTGGCTTCAAGAGATTTTTCTGGAACGACATCATCGAGTGCTTCGTCTGTCGTCTCGCTGGGCAGAGCAACGTCGGTATCCGAGCCTTTGATCGTGATTGTTAGATCACAGTCTTCCGTGACGAACTCAAAGACTTCTTCGACATCCGCAAGTGTGCATTCTGAAGTCAGTTCGAAGACCCAGGTTAAATAGGCTTCGTCTGAAACAATTTTTTGAATATTTGGAAGGCGGTCTGTATTAACGGTCGTGGTTAATTCTCCCAACTCTTTCATCTCGCGTACAAGTAAGAGCGGTTCGTTTGCATGCTGTAGCAAGTCGATCTTGGGAGCGAAATCAATGATATACTTTGTTAGGTCTGATTGCTGGCTGCTGTTGTTATCAGTATCATTTGGGGGGCTGTCGTCACTCGCCGCAGTTTCCCCAAAGGCCAAGACATTGAGTTTTTCTTTGATCTCAGCAAAGTCTTCCTCGGGGACAAGAACACCATCCTGTGCGGCTTGAATAAGGTTGGTGAGAACATCATTGGCTGCGAGTAACAGGCCAACCAATTCTTCTGTTATGCCTATTTCGCCCTGGCGCATTTTGTCGAGCAGGGCTTCATAGATATGGGCAAAGCCAACCAATTGATCAAAACTGAAAGCCCCGGCCCCCCCTTTTACTGAGTGGACAACACGGAAAATAGCATTGAGGTCTTCTACATCTACATTTTCAGGATTGTGATGGAGATCCGCTAGACGTGTCTCTGCATCTATCAATAGTTCTGCGCACTCTTCGAAGAAGGTGTTCTTGAACTGGTCTAGGTCGAAATCGTTTGTACTCACAATTCCCCCTTATACGAGCGTTCTCGTACATTCGGCGATTAAATGACAGCTTCCTCTACCAAACTCATTTAAGGATCCTGATGGGTGCGAGCTCAGGTCATCTGAGCTTTTTGTTTACGTGGATCAGTCAGGGGCAAACTTTATTGACAACTTGCAGTAACTTTTCCGGATTAAACGGTTTTACAATCCAGCCAGTGGCACCAACGGTGCGTCCTCGGTTTTTTTTCCGCCATCTGATTCTGTGGTGAGTACCAAAATAGGGGTGAGGCGATGGGTTGGGTTGGCACGAATTTCTTTGCACAATGTGAGGCCGTCCATGTTCGGCATGTTCACGTCGGTGATGACAAGGTCAACTCTGTCACCGCCCAATACGTTTAAGGCTTCACAGCCATCGGCAGCTTCAAGGACACTATGTCCTGCGCCTTTGAGTGTGAAGGCAACCATATCTCTCATTGTTTTAGAATCGTCTACGGTAAGAACTTTTAACCCCATTGTACTTAGCTCCGTAATGTATCGTTAGAATAAAGGCCTAAATCCTTAAAGGCTGTGACGAGCACGTCGGAAGAGTCGTTGATCTGGAATGATCTGTCGGCTTCTACGCAACTAACAGCAGCTGAATGAATGATCTGCAAGCAGGCTGTGGAGGCTTTCTCTACATCTTTGCCATTGATGTTGAGGTCGAGACTTTTTTCATCTGCTTCGACAAAAAGAGCGAGAAGTTCTTCTGCTACAAAAATGTCAAGGCACGGCGCGAGCTCGATTGTGGCTGTCTGCTCTGTGACGTCCAACTTCATGATTGGGACTTACCTCCGGGAGTAGGGATAAAATCAAAACCGAACTGATTATATGTTGCGCTAAAGATGCAAATACATCCTATGAGTGTGTTCTGTATTTGTTAAGAAGCAATTAAGTAGCGTTGCTGAAAATAAGTTTAGAATGATTTTAATTTGTTGCAGTTTTTGACCTGCTTTATTTTTATACATAATATCATGTGTTTAGTGTGAAATAGGATGTGTGAAATTTTTTCCTTTACTAGTTATTTGTTATTGTTGGGTAATTTTCTTACTCGTAATGGAAAAACAAATGGTGTCATGTCATGGAAAAAACACAAATTGATAATGTACAGCGGACATTTAAGCAGGTTGCTGCAATCAAAGAACAAGCTGCAGAGCTATTTTATGGACGCTTGTTTGAGCTGGATCCATCGCTTAAAAAAATGTTTCGATCTGATATGAAGTCTCAAGGCAAAAAGCTTATGGTTGCACTTGCCGCTGTGGTGGCTGGATTGAGTAATTTGGATAGGATTGTTCCTGTTGTTCAGTCCCTGGGTGTGAAGCATGTCGGATATGGTGTTGAGGCAAAGGATTATGACACCGTGGGGGCCGCCTTTATATGGACACTGGAAAAGGGGCTAGGGAAAGATTTTACACCGGCAGTTCGAGATTCCTGGTTGGCCGCTTACACCCTTTTGGCCGGGGTTATGAAAGAGGCTGCCGCAGACGTGCCGATAAAAGATGAGTTTAAAGTACTCATGGCTCAGGCTTTTGTTTTTATTCAACAAAAGCAGAATTGATATCGTGACTTGCCAGCTATTCAATAACATCCAGTAAGAATGAACAGATCCTGCGGTCAATTTTGGAAACCAGTAGGCGTCTCCCAGCGCTTGGTGGTCGTCTTAGCTGTCGTCTTGATATTTCATTTCATTCGAAGTTGAATTAGGTTTCAAATGAAAGGTGATTGTGTTTCAATTGAAATATCTGTCGAGGCGAGAGAAAATAAATAGAGTCTTCGAGAGTAAGTTCTGTGTCAGTTGTGGTAATGTAGCCGGCACGCTGAACAGTTAAGAACAAAAAACAATAACGTTTAAGATCTAGACTAAGAACGATTTATAACACGATTATTTCAATATACTGGGAGGTATTGATGAAACTTCGGGATATTCTTTTTGGATGCGCCAGCGTTCTGGCTTGTCTTTCCATAAACGTATCAACTGCTTCTGCTCAAGATTGTGCTCGGGGTGATTTGGATACGCGCTTTTGTGATGTAGACGGTGATTTAATCGCTGACACACCAACTGATCCTTCAAAATTACTGGATCCGGACACGCTTATTTTTGCTTATACACCGGTTGAAGATCCAGCTGTTTATAAAGAAGCTTGGTCAGATTTTATCGACCATCTTGAAGATAAAACAGGCAAAGATGTTGTTTTCTTCCCTGTTCAGTCCAATGCCGCTGAAATCGAAGCAATGCGCTCTGGTCGTCTTCATATTGCTGGTTTTAACACAGGTTCCAACCCATTAGCGGTGAACTGTGCCGGTTTCTCTCCATTTACCATTATGGCTCGTGAAGACGGCAGCTTTGGTTACGAGATGGAAATCATAACTTATCCGGGTAGTGGTATCGATAAAGTCGAAGACCTTAAAGGCAAAGCTCTCGCCTTTACATCACCAACTTCAAACTCAGGTTTCAAAGCGCCATCTGCAATTTTGAAAGCTGACTTTGACATGGTTAAAGATCGTGACTTCGAAGCAACATTCTCTGGTAAGCATGACAACTCCATCCTGGGTGTTGCCAACAAAGATTACATTGCTGCTTCTATCGCGAATTCGGTTAAATTCCGCATGATCTCACGTGATGTGATCAAAGCTGATCAGGTCAAAACCATTTATACATCACAGACTTTCCCAACAACTGGATTTGGTGTTGCTTACAATCTGAAACCTGAACTTCAGGCACAGATTAAAGACGCTTTCTTTAGCTTTGAGTGGGCTGGTACATCATTGGAAAAAGAGTTTTCTAAATCTAAAGAAAGCCAGTTCCTTCCAATGACATACAAAAAGTTCTGGGATGTTATCCGTAAAATCGATACGGCTAACAATGTATCCTACGCTTGTAAGTAACAGGCTTTTTAAAATACTTATAACAAACCCGGTGCCTGCAAAGGTGCCGGGTGTGTTTTATTAATCGACAGGTAGAGTTAGCATGTTGCACCTGAATAAACTTAGCAAGCAGTACGCAACGGGCGACATGGCCCTCAAAGGCGTAGAGCTTGAAATTCCCAAAGGACAGGTTGTTGCTTTGATCGGGCCATCTGGCGCGGGTAAAAGTACGTTGATACGCTGTATTAACCGGCTGGTAGAGCCGACCTCTGGGACGGTAACCCTAAATAGTAATGAATTGACGAAGCTTGGTTCTGGTGCGTTGCGTCAGGCAAGACGTCGTATGGGGATGATCTTCCAGGAGTATGCTCTGGTTGAACGCCTGACGGTTATGGAAAACGTTCTGTCCGGTCGTTTGGGCTATGTTGGGTTTTGGCGTTCCTTCTTGCGGAAGTATCCGCAAAGCGATGTCGACGAAGCCTTCCGCCTCCTTGAGCGAGTTGGCCTTGATCATATGGCTGACAAACGCGCCGATGAACTCTCTGGCGGACAAAGGCAGCGTGTCGGTATTGCTCGCGCACTGATTCAAGATCCTGAATTGTTGCTCGTGGATGAGCCAACTGCATCTCTTGACCCCAAGACATCACGCCAGATTATGCGTTTGATCTGTGAGCTTTGTGCTGAACGCGATCTTGCCGCGATCATCAATATTCACGATGTTGCTCTCGCTCAAATGTTTGTCCAACGCGTGGTTGGCTTGCGCTTTGGTGAAATTGTTTATGACGGACCTCCTGATCAGCTTAAGCCTGAAATCCTGACGGAAATCTATGGTGAGGAAGATTGGGAAGCGACCATCGAAAAAGTTGATGATGAAGAGGATGAGGCGGAACAGGGGGCGGTTGCATGAGTGCCTCTGTAACGGCTTCACGGAAATGGCGAAAGCCTCCGATGATCAAGAACCCGCTTGTCCGCTGGGGATTGATTTCTGCATCTCTGATATATCTCGTCCTCGCCTTTGGTTCTTTTGATGTCAATTGGGCCCGGGTATACGAAGGTTTAGATCGCGGCTGGAATTTTATTCTGGCTTTCTCTCAACCTGATTTTACAAGCCGCTGGTCTGATATTGCTGATGGGATGACAGAATCAGCAATTATGACGATCACATCGACAGCTTTCGGAATTTTGATTTCAATTCCAATTGGCCTCGGTGCTGCGCGGAACATAGCGCCTTTGCCTGTGTACATTGTCTGTCGTGGCATCATCGCTATTTCTCGTGCACTGCATGAAATTATCGTGGCTATCTTGTTGGTGGCAATCTTTGGTTTTGGTCCCTTTGCTGGTTTTGTAACTCTGTCCTTCGCGACCATCGGTTTTCTTGCCAAACTTTTGGCAGAAGACATCGAAGATACCGATAAGTCTCAAGCTGAGGCGATCAAAGCAACCGGCGCCGGTTGGTGGCAATGGGTAACTTATGGCATTCAGCCACAGGTCATGCCGCGTTTGATCGGCTTGTCCATGTACCGCTTGGATATCAATTTTCGTGAATCAGCGATTTTGGGGTTGGTCGGTGCTGGGGGGATCGGGGCGACATTGAACACGGCGTTTGACCGTTACGAATTCGATACCGCTGCGGCCATCATCATCATCATTATAGTTGTTGTTATGACTCTTGAGTATCTCTCAGGCATTATCCGGGCGAGGTTACAATAATGGCTGTATCTACTAATAGTACCGGACAAAAAGTCTGGATGGTTCGTGATCGCAATGCGCAACTGAAACGGTGGTTTATTTACTTCGTATCCGTTGCAGTGGTTATGTATTGTTGGCAGACGATCTCATCGGCGACTACTTGGTTCTTTGTTTTTGATGCGCCACGGATTGCTGCTGATATTGGCGGACGTGCGATGCCACCAAAGTGGTCCTACATCAATGAACTCTGGAAACCTTTGTGGGATACCATAAACATCGCCACGATTGGGACGGTGTTGTCCCTTATCATTGCTGTACCTGTGGCATTTATGGCAGCGCGTAATACGACGCCGCATCAAATTTTCTGCCGCTGGCCGGCGTTGTTTATCATCGTGTCATCGCGTTCGATCAACTCTCTCATTTGGGCACTGTTGCTTGTTGCCATAATCGGTCCAGGTATTTTTGCCGGGACTATCGCGATTGCTCTGCGCTCCATCGGATTTTGTGCCAAGCTGCTCTATGAGGCGATCGAAGAGATTGATGAGAAACAGGTCGAGGCGATTACAGCGACTGGTGCCAGTCGTTGGCAGGTCATGGCCTATGCCATCGTGCCTCAGATCATGCCTTCGTTTGCAGGGATCACCGTTTTCCGCTGGGACATTAACATCCGCGAATCAACCGTTCTTGGCCTCGTTGGGGCTGGGGGTATTGGTCTGCAGATGAGCTCATCGCTTAATGTGTTGGCCTGGCCTCAGGTGTCGCTCATTATCTTTGTTATCTTTATTGCCGTTATCATTAGTGAAATGGTGTCAGCGAAAGTAAGATCTGCGATTATCTAGTCGGAACGCAAGTTATGAAAAAGGCCCCAGTCAGTGATATGTCTGGGGCCTTTTTATATTTATGACGGGAAGAGAGCTTAAGCGTAATCGTTGATGCTGCGACCTGATACCTGCCCCCAAAGGATATGCTCATCTGAGAACATGCGTTCAATCATACCTGCTGCGTCAGCTGGGGTCATGGCAACCTCAAGGTCGCGATCAATACCCGCCGTACTGTACATGTTGGTGTCAACTTTACCCGGATAAAAGCCCATCACCCGAACGCCTTTGGGCGCACACTCGACTTCCATACAGCCGGTAAAGCCACGGATTGCCCATTTGCTACCGGAATAAACCGAGATCGATTTACGGCAATAGAGAGCACCGGTTGAGACAACATTGATAATTGCGCCAGTTTTCCGCGCGAGCATTCCAGGCAAGACTGAATGGGTCATGAACATGGTGCCCATGGTATTGGTTTCCATTACCGCACGGATATCGGCTGTGGAGTATTCGTCAAAAGAGCCCTCTAGCCAGATTCCGGCATTGTTGATCAGTCCCCAAATTGGCCCGATGTCCGTTTCAACGGATTTTATAACCTTTGCACAGTCTACCTCGTTGGCCACATCCAAGGTATAGCCTGGAATGCCGAGTTCCTCAGCACAGGTTTTGACCTTCTCAGGGTTACGCCCGGTTAAGACAGGATGATAACCCGAAGCCTTTAGTTTTTCAGCTGTCGCCAAGCCGATGCCACTGGTGGCACCCGTTATCAATACCACTCGATTATTATCAGCCATTTCTTCTCGCTCTCGAATAAAATCTCTTTATTGATTGTTTGATGCTATCCTACTGTTTCAAGAACAATATGTGTAGCAACCTTTGGCACTTCTCCGCTTTGTTGAGTAGATTTAGGATTTCAAATAGAGCATAGATTGATTATCTGGAATGGATGATTGTCTAATTTTGAGTTTGAAGTATTCGGTATCCTTGATGCCTCTGGCTCGCTTACGGATCATTCCTATACTGACATTACCAGCCTCTATCCTGGCGCTTGTGAGCTTGTGTTTGGCGTAGTTGCAGATGCCCACACAATGTTTCCGTAGGGATTTCGCGAACTTTTTTAGATAGAGCATCTGTGACTGATCTGCTATCAGGCACCAACGTTCCAGTTGCTCCGCCATCGCCTCAAATGAAGCGGCACTCCACAGCAGCTGAAGCTGTTCTTTCAAGACGTAAAGTGCATTCAGGTTGCTATTGCTCTCCAGCAACCTTTGCAGCTTGTCACTTTGTTTTTCACTCAACTTATCCGCATTTTTGAGCAACAGATAATGTGTCCCTTTCATCAACTCTTTACCACTTGGATCGGCCTTTCTGAACTCAAGTCGACGCTGATTATGGATAGCTTTGCTGTAGTTTTTCATGACGTGGAAACGGTCAAATACTATGTCGGCCAACGGCAAGGACTCTCTGACAGCCTTTTGGTAGGCAGGCCCCATATCCATCGCTACGGCCTTTATTTTGCAGGCTGTATCTGGTTGCAGTTGTTTCAAAAACCTTGAAAAAACCTCGGCAGTTCGGCCTGCTTCAACCCAGATCAGATGACCGCCAACCATATCGTAGACCACCGTCATGTAGTCATGACCTTTCGCCCGGGCAACTTCATCTACACCAATATATTCCAAGCCAGTTAGCTCTGCAGGATCAAGCGTAGGGAGAGTTTCAATAAGGTATGCCCTGTCGATATTCTTGACCGTTTCCCATCGTATATCCAAATGTCTGGAAACCGCTTGAATAGACATATGCCGACATAATCCACTGATCAGTCGGCAAAATCGGTGAGTGAAACGGCACCCTTTATCAACAAAATCACACCCCTCAATGCGGCGTTCGCCCTTGTTAATATAAACCTGCGCCAGCTCAATCTCGACCACACAAGGATACCCAAAAAGGGGGATGTCGTTTACTTGTCGGCGGACATGCTGGTTGATGCTTCCCTTCTGGCCTGTAGCAGGGTCTATAGCCCTCCTACGCGCGTCTCGGCTGCAGTGAATGACAATCTTAACACCGCCGTCATCCAGTTTAATTTCATTTACACGTTGCCCTTTGAGGCCTAAAATATGCTGCGAGATGTTGATTGTCATATACCTGCTCTATGTAAAGTTATCAGAAACCATACATATCAACAGGTTACTTGGCGGTCGGCATCTTTTTCTACTCAACAAAGCGGAGAAGAGCCCAACCTTTTGTATAAATTATTCTGATAAGCAGCTGATGAATAAAAGTCTTTTGATCGTAGCTCATATCCCGTCACCCAATACAATGATGCTTAGAAATGCTGTTGTTAAGGGGGCGGAAAACCCTGATATAGAGGGGATTGATTTGGTTGTGCGAACCCCATTCGAAGCCGGCCCCGAAGACGTCTTAACTGCCGATGGAATAATTTTAGGGACGACGGAAAACCTTGGCTATATGAGCGGGGCGTTAAAGGATTTTTTCGATCGCATTTATTATCCCTGTCTCGAAGTCAAACAAGGTCTGCCCTATGGCCTTTATATTCGGGCAGGTCACGATGGTACCGGTACGAGGCGAGCAGTTGAGACTATTGTAACAGGACTGCGTTGGAAGCCGGTACAAGAAGAGGCACTAATTTGTCGTGGTGAATACCGGGACGAGTTTAAAGGTGAATGTGAAGAACTTGGCATGCTGATAGCAGCTGGATTAGAAGCTGGTATTTTTTGAGAACTAAGTTTTTTAAAAAATGACAGTGCATAACCAAAGACAACAGGGCTCTTCCACGGGCCTTGTTGTCTTTGGGGTTAACTCATTTCTATCGTTATGCTGTGTTTTCTTCTGTGAGTTCAGTGGGGTAGCCTTCTGCGCGCATTTCTATGCCACAGGCTTTTTCCAACAAGCGGGCGACTTCTGGTGATTGCGCGTCTCCGCCCAGTAAATCTTTCGCACGACGGTAGATTTCTTGCGTCGCGCCGCCGAGCTCGAGTGGAACACCGGTTTTATCAGCGATGTCATGCGCGAGACCAAGGTCCTTAAGTACGAGATCGATGGGGAAATTGACGTTATAGCCCCCACTGAGAACCAGCTTTGATTCTGTTTGGTGGACAAAACTATTACCAGAGCTATGGCGAATGCCTTTCCAGATGGCGTTCATGTCGACGCCGTATTTTCTAGCCAACATCATACCCTCACTGGCGGCAACCAGATTGATAAAGGCGAGCATATTGGTGACAACCTTGACCACGGTAGCGTGGCCTGTTGGGCCCATGTAGAGGATCTCGCCCCCCATGATTTGTAGAACCGGTTTTACGTTGTCAAAAATGGTCTCGTCGCCGCCGACAAGGATGGTGATTTTGCCAGAGTGCGCGCGATGCACGCCACCTGTGACGGGGCACTCCAGGGCGTTGATGCCTTTAGTTTTTGCCAGATCAGTCAGTCGCTGCAGATCTTCGAAATCAGTTGTGCTCATCTCAATCCAGGTTGCCCCTGAAGACAGGTTGTCAAAAACACCGTTCTCACCTTCAACGACGGCTCTCGATGCAGCGGGTGAGGGGAGAGCGGTTATGACAACTTCAGCATCCTGACAGATGCCAGAGATATCATCAGACCATTTTGCTCCCGCTGCAATAAGGCGGGTTGCGGTTTCTTTAGAAAGATCTGTAACGGTGACATCACAGCCCGCTTTTACAAGGTTCATAGCCAGAGGTTCACCAAGGCTGCCAAGGCCAGCAAATCCAATTTTCATTTTTTTAATCCCTAAGTGACCTGGCTATCGCAGGTGCTAAATTGATCTGAGTACGTCATAGAACCTTGAGCCTATCCGGAAAATTAAACAATTGATGTTTTTTCGACCTTTGGTTCAAAAAATGTTCCAATTGATCTTAGCCTGTGTGACAAATTGTAATTAGGATTCGTAGGTTTGGAATTTATGGGTGCGGTATGGCGAACCAAATCGATTTGAAGAAATTACCGCCGCTCAAGGCGTTAAAGGGTTTTGAAGCGGCTGCGAGGTTGCTTAGTTTTCGGCAGGCTGCGCTGGAGCTAAATCTGACTCATACCGCCATTAGTCATCAGGTTAAATTATTAGAAGAAGACCTCGGGGTTCTGTTGTTTGAACGCGATGGCCGTGCCGTTAAACTCACAGGCGAAGGGGAGAGCTTTTACCCTGTTGTCAGATCGTCACTTGAGCAGTTGATAAATTGTTCAGAAATGTTACGTCGAACAGATCAAAACCAAAGTCTTCGCATTCAAGCTTTCGTCACGCTTTCTATTCGGTGGTTAGCGAGACGGTTGTCTCGCTTTAAAGCGCAACATCCTGGCTTTGATCTCCAGATTACCTCTAGCATTATCGACGGTGCTTTTAATGAAGCCAACGAAGATCTTGGGATTATTTATGCACCGGAGCCTGTGCCAAACCATCTCCATTGGGTGCCCTTGTTTGACGCGATTCTAGTGCCCGTTTGTAGCCCCGATTTACATAAAGGACCGTCGTCGAAAATTACACCACAGGAACTTCTCGACTTACCACTGCTCAAGGTTTACACCGCCGACGATCACTGGGAGGAGTGGTTTCAGTCTGCGGGTGTATTCGCTGAAGTATCCCGAAACTCCATCGCAGTCGATACCATAGCCATCGCCCTGGAAATGGCTTTGGATGGCGAAGGCGTTGCAATGCTTAATGGGCCCTTTGCCGAGAATGATCTCAAGGCAGGTCGCTTGGTACAGCCTGTTGATCATACAATTCAAGCCCCTGGAGGATGGGGGGTGGTGTGTCATCAGGACAGCCAGAATTCACCTCAGGTGGAGTTGTTTACCAAGTGGCTCCTCGACGACATCGCACAGTTTTAAGCGATGCTTCCCGCCTATTTGTAGGCTTTAGAGATGGTTATAAGCCCCATACCTGCGAGAACGATCAGCCCGGCGATGACCATGTGAAGCGTTAGCGGTTCATCAAATATAGTTACTGTGGCAAAGACAGCCAGTACGGGTACAATCAGCGTCAAAGGCGCAAGAAACGATATTGGTTGGCGGCGCAGCATCCAGGCCCAGGAACCGTGGGCAATGATGCTGGAGGCTATAGCTGCGTAAACAATAGCAATCCAGCTATTGA
This sequence comes from Kiloniella sp., assembly GCF_965205715.1. GTDB lineage: Bacteria > Pseudomonadota > Alphaproteobacteria > Kiloniellales > Kiloniellaceae > Kiloniella. The sequence goes on from NZ_CBDBHW010000013.1 coordinate 1,028,212, forward strand.
TACTGGCAGTTTGAAGTGTTTCTTGTATCGGAGCTTCGAATAATAAGGCCATGATTAATGAAAAAGGTACGCCGAGTGCGGATGACCAGCAAATGATGGCAAGGGGGGAGATTTGGTCTTTCCCTCGAACCAGCGCCATATAAGTCCCCATGAAAAATGCTGAGGCAACGCCCGCAAGTAGCGCGTCTATAGTGTCAAAAAAGGTGGGCTCATAGAACAGAATGACGATGCCGATAAAGCCAATGATCAGGCCGCTAATGCGTTTGATACCAGGAGCGTCTTTAAAAAATATCCAGGCGAGTAACACCGAAAAGGCAGGGCCAAGTTGGATGATAACTGAAATGGCCCCAACGCTTGCTGTGTTTTGAATTGACCAGAACAGAAAGCCAAGATGGCCGGGGATAAGAGCCGCACTGATCAAAAGAAGTGAGCGAAACTGTCCTTTTGGAAATTTCACAAAGGGAGCGAGTAGCACAACAATGATAGCAAAGCGAATGGCGAGAGCAGTCCAGACAGGAAATTCGTTTACACTGATTTTAATGGCAATGTAGTTCAGTGCCCACAGGGTGAAAATCATCGCCAAAACAGCATAATCTTGCAACGGAACTGGCTGATCAGTGTCTCTTGTCATTGTTTGCTTTCTGTTTGGTGCCAAAATTAAAGAAACCAAGGGAGAGGGGCTGATTATCAGTCCGGTTTTTTATCGGAATGATATAGATGGTCTAGGGGCAGACTGGTGGTATCAACGAAACGTGTTAGAGCGGTAGAGGAGCTAATTTCCTGAACGCCCTCTATCGGAGAGAGATCCTGCCAGAAAAACCGTTCATAGTCTTCAATATCCTTAACGATTATCTTTAGCAAGAAATCTACGTTGCCCATGAGTGTGTGGCATTCGATGACTTGTGGAAATTTTTGTACGGCTTTGACAAAATCGGGTAGCGTACTCTTGGCATGGTGGTGCATTTTAACCTGGGCAAAGACAGTAACGCCGAGCCCAATTTTTTTCTGGTCGAGAATAGCCACACGCTCTTTGATTACCCCGCTATCAATCAATCGCTGAATACGACGCCAACATACGGATTTCGAAGATCCGAGTTTTTCAGCGAGTTCCGTTACCGGGATGGTGACATCTTTTTGTAGTATTTCGAGGATACCAATGTCTAGCTTGTCAAGATTATCGGTCATAATTCCCATTATTTATAATTAAAGGGGGATTTTATACCAATTAATAGCATGTTGATTTTGTCTTGGGGAAGAAATTCCTCAAGAAAGAGGAGATACTTAGTTTTATCAGGTCACAAGGGTGACTGATCGATATTAAGTACTTTGGAATATTCGGGATTATAGCCGTGAAGAGTAACAATTTGACTGCCTTTGAGTTAACAGCGGAAAGCGAGCCCGGTACCTTGCCGCGGATACTTGAATATTTTGCGCTAAACAGCACAACGCCTTCTACCGTTTGGGCGCGTCGAAACGACGATGGTAGCCAAAAAATTTACATCGAGGTAGAGGGGTTGTCAGATCAAAGGGCCTATATCATAGCCTCAAAATTGGCTGGAATATTCACCGTCAACTCAGCAACATATGTTCAAAATCCTGTCGCTGAATTAGACGGTAAATCACTTAAGTGCGCTTAACGAAAAAAAGCCCACTTGTCTCCTGTATAGGCCTAGCTGATCAATCCAGGCCTCTCTCCGTCAAACAGCGCAGCGTCCCAATTCTCTCCTTCAAAACAGCGCGCGGCAAGGTGACCATAGTATACAGCGGATGCCAGTGAGCCGGGAGAGTAAGCATCACCGATGATTTCCAGAGTTTTGATCCCAGCATCGATAAGCTTATCCGGTGAAGATTTTAAGCTCTGGTAGAGATCGTCATTGGCGTTTCGGGCGGTAACTAAAACAAGGGCGTCCGCAGTGATAGATTTGGTTTTCCCCGTATAGGTGCAAGAGAGTTCGATCTCGTTACCTTTTACAGCAGCCACTGCCTGACTTGTGATGATCTCGATACCTAGATTTATAAGTTTTGCCTGAATACGCTCTTGTTCAAGCGTGTATTCTGTCCAGGCAGAGGCTTTGACCGCAGGAGTTACGAGGCTAACACTATTGCCAGCGGCGATGAGCTTTTCGGCGAGAACTCCGCCCATATAATAGTGATCATCGTCAAATATCACCACATGGCCCTTTGGGGCCTCGCCAGACATGAGGTCGTCAGGCGTGAAGGTTGGAAGAGTATCCAGCCCTGGAATTGGTTGGTGATGATGGCGACCCGTGCCGTCTTTTCGCCAATGAGATCCGGTGGCAAGCAAAACATGCGAAAAACCAAACTCAAGGATGGCCGCTTCATCCAACTCACTATCAAGATAGATCTCAACATTACTTTTTTGCTGCAGGAGATTGGTTCGGTAATCCCGAACCCTGGCATAACTGGCGAGACCGGGAAGCTTACTTTCTTTTGTGGATCGGCCTCCGAGCTCAATCCCCGCTTCCGCAAGCGTGACTTGATAGCCGCGGTTTGACAGTTGAAGAGCACATTCAAGGCCGGAAGGTCCGCTACCGACGACCAAAACAGCATCGTCAGATGCTTTGGGTTCTATCTTTTCCGGGTGCCATTTTCGCCGCCATTCTTCGCCCATGGTCGGGTTTTGAGTACAGCGAATGGGGACGCTAAGGTTATCGCCACTGACACACATGTTGCAGCCGATACATTCGCGGACTTCGTCAATTCGACCCTCGGAAATTTTGTTGGGGAGGAAGGGGTCCGCAATAGATGGTCGTGCTGCGCCGATGAGATCGAGGACGCCACGTTTGATTTGAGAAACCATGGCATCAGCCGAGGTAAAACGCCCGACACCGACAACAGGTTTGGTGGTCATGGATTTTACGAATGCTGTGTATTTCTCCTGATAACCTTCGATAGGTTCAAAGCGCGCCGTAGATGAATCTTGCGACCAGCCACTGATGTTCACATCCCAAAGGTCAGGGAGTTCGGCCAACATGCCAACAACGTCCTGTGCTTCTCCATCAGAAGTCATACCCTCTTTGCCGAGAAGTTCATCAACGGCAAATCGAAAGGCAATACCGCATTGATCCCCCACAGCGTCTTTTACTTCCTCAAGGATTTCGCGGGTCAGGCGCACCCTGTTTTCGATGGACCCGCCATACTGGTCACTGCGATGGTTAAAGCGGCTTAGCATAAAGTGCATCAGCGTGGTCATGCAGTGCCCGGCGTAGACATAGACGATATCGTAGCCTGCATCCCGGGCATTGATGGCTGCTGCGCGATACCATTTTCTCAAATTACGGATGTCTGTGAGATCCATCGCGCGGGCATGAACGGGATCATAGGCATCTACGGGCATTGCGGATGGTGCCATTGGGGGAAGGCGGGAAGTTCTGTTTGGAGCATGAAAGCCGTTGTGGACCAACTCGACGCCCGCCAAGGCACCGTGTTTATGAACGGCGTCAGTCATTAGTCTGTGTGCAGGGATATCATTTCGATCCCAAAGACGTCCTTCGATGTAGGGCGAGATTTCAGAAGAGGGATGGATCTCTACTTCTTCCGTGCAGATGGCTCCCCAGCCACCCTCAGCTTTCATTCCGCGCATGGCTGCCAAACTTTTTGGCCGCGCATAGCCTAAACCGTTGCAATGTGGCACCTGATAGAAGCGGTTTTTAGTCGTAACGGGGCCGATTTTCACGGGTTCAAAAAGAATATCGTATCTGGGGTCGCGGTTATGCTGAACGGACATGGAATTTCCTGGTGATCTCTAACAGACGAACTTTTGCTCTCGTTGTAAGATATGGAGCAACTTTTTTGATGATGTCAGATGAATTTAACTGAGACCAACGACATTTTTTTATCGGCCAATAGTATTGCTTATGAGACATTGTCATAAATATTTCATACTAAAATAAAATGTTTCGAGTATTTTCGAAATAATTATTTGTGATGGCAACTGATTTATATGAATTGGTTTGCCTGATGTTCGTATAGAGAGGGTGAACGTTTTGACAATTCGGGTTGGCATTAATGGCTTTGGCCGCATGGGGAAATTGGTCTTGCGCGCTGGTTGGGGTGTGCCTGGGATTGAATTCGTACATGTAAACGAAATTAAAGGGGGTGTTGAATGTGCGGCTCACCTTTTGGAATTTGACACGGTTCATGGTCGTTGGGACAAAGCTGTTACCTGTTTAGAAAATGGTTTCGAAGTGGAAGGTGAGGTCGTTAGCTTTTCCGAAGAGCCTGAACCGGCTAATGTTGGATGGCTTGACCATGGTGTGGATGTGGTTCTCGAATGTTCTGGTAAATTTAAAACCAGCGAGACCCTCACACCTTACCTTTATGCCGGTGTAAAAAAAGTGATGGTGGCCGCGCCGGTTAAATCCGATGGGGTTCTCAACATCGTTTATGGTGTGAACGATGATTTATACGAGCCAGATAAGCATCACATTATCACCGCCGCATCTTGCACCACGAACTGTCTCGCGCCTGTGGTAAAGGTTATTCACGATGCCCTGGGCATCAAGCGTGGGTCTATCACAACAATCCACGATGTGACCAATACCCAAGTGTTGGTTGATGCCCCTCATAAGGATCTGCGTCGGGCTCGATCAGGTATGAACTCTTTGATTCCAACAACCACGGGGTCAGCGACGGCGATTACAATGATTTATCCCGAACTGAAGGGGAAGTTAAACGGCCATGCTGTGAGAGTGCCCCTGCTCAATGCTTCGATTACGGATTGCGTTTTTGAACTTGCACGCGATACCACTGCTGAGGAGGTAAATGCTCTTTTTACAGTGGCTGCAGAAGGTGAGTTGAAGGATATTCTTGGCATTGAAATGCGCCCGCTAGTCTCTACTGATTATGTGAACGATCCCCGCTCAACAATTATCGATGGGCTAAGCACCATGGTCGTGGATAAACGACATCTGAAAATTTACGCCTGGTATGATAATGAATGGGGTTATGTGAACAGGATGGTGGATTTGTTACACAAAATTGCCAAAGACCTCTAAGTAAAAGCGTTAAAGTTTCATGGTATATGATTATGTCTGACCTTCGCAGTTATAGTGCGGTGACAGCTGCCTACTGGGGCTTCACTCTGACGGACGGAGCCTTGCGGATGCTTGTCCTGCTCCACTTTCATCGTCTCGGTTTTACCCCTCTCGATTTGGCGTATTTATTCTTACTCTATGAAGCGATGGGGATACTCACTAATTTTGTTGGTGGCTGGATAGCTGCACGATTTGGTTTGCGGCTCACACTCTTTTTAGGACTTGGGATTCAGGTTTTTGCTCTTTTGTTACTGTCTGGGTTGCAAGATTCCTGGAGCATGAGTTTTTCCATTATTTATGTTATGGGCGCGCAGGCACTTTCCGGTATCGCCAAAGACCTAACCAAGATGAGTTCAAAGTCGGCTGTAAAGATAGTCGTGAAAGAAGAGGAGGGGGAGCAGGGCCTTCTTTTTCGCTGGGTTGCCTTGTTGACTGGATCAAAAAATGCGCTCAAAGGGTTGGGCTTTTTGCTCGGGGGCGTGCTCCTTCAGGCGCTGGGATTTCAGGTTGCCCTTTGGTCTATGGCCATGGCTCTGGGATTGGTGTTTATTGTGACACGCCTTGTTGTTGATAAAGGTATGGGGCGGGTTAAGGCGAAAATCAGAGGCAAAGAACTCTTATCCAAGAGTAAGGAAATCAACGTTCTCTCTTTCTCACGAGTATTCTTGTTTGCGTCTCGTGACGTTTGGTTTGTGGTTGGCCTTCCGGTTTTTCTCTATTCAGCCATGGGATGGAGCTTTGATGAAGTGGGTGCCTTTATGGCAGTTTGGGTGATTGGCTATGGTATTGTTCAGGCCTTTGTTCCCCGCTTTACCAAACGTATCAAGGATGCTCATAGTGGGGCTGTTGCAGCCAGAGTGTGGGGCGGGATTTTGGCTGTCGTTCCAGCTATCCTTGCCTATGGTCTTTGGTTGGACTTCGCTCTGGCCCATGTTTTCCTTCTGGTCGGGCTTTTGATTTTTGGGTTTGTTTTTGCGGTAAATTCTTCGTTGCACTCCTATCTTATTGTTGCTTGTTCTGACCATGATAAAGTCGCGCTAAACGTTGGGTTTTATTATATGGCAAATGCGATTGGTCGGCTGGCCGGAACCTTATTGTCTGGTCTCGTGTTCCAATATTATGGTCTTGTTGCCTGCCTTATCGTTTCGACTGCAATGGTCTTGATCGCAACAGTTTCGATTTTCTTTTTGGCACCGGTAAGCAAATCCTCTCATGCTGCTTGAAGCGGCCTGTCAGAATAAATTTGGTACGTGTTTTATTACAGCTTTCCCTCTTCCGATGTTGCCTCTTATGCGGGAGAAGCTAAAGTGACTTACCAATAAAACACAGGGCCAATCATGTCGCATAATCCAAACAATAATCAAAACTCAAAGAAAATGAACCGACGTCAAGCGCTCAGTGCGCTTACTCTTGGGGCCGGAGCAAGCTTAGCTGCGCCTTCTCTTGCGAGGGCACAAGATAAAATCGTCTGGAAGATGGCCATGAGCTGGCCTCGGAATGCCCCTGGGGTCGGTGTGAACGCCCAAAGGCTCGCGGAAATGATCACCACCATGTCTGGGGGCCGTTTAACGATTGAGCTTTATGCCGGCGGAGAATTGGTTCCTCCATTTGAGGTTTTTGATGCCGTTTCAAGTGGTGTTGCTCAGATGGGGCATGCAACTCCCTATTACTGGCAGGGCAAAGACAAAGCATTCCACTTTTTTACCGGTGTTCCTTTTGGACTGACCGTAGCTGAATATACCGGATGGCTCTACTTCGGTGGCGGGCAGGAATTGTGGCAACGCGCCTACGAGCCTTTTGGGGTGTTGCCTTTTTACGCTGGGTCATCTGGACCGCAAGCCGGGGGATGGTTTCGAAAAGAAATTAATAGCTTGTCTGATCTCCAGGGTATCAAAATGCGTATCGCGGGTCTTGGTGGGGAAGCGATGCGCAAACTTGGGGTTAACGTGGTACTTCTTCCTCCAGGAGAAATATTCTCAGCGATGCAGTCCGGAACAGTGGATGCCGCTGAATGGGTAGGACCCTGGAATGATATTGCCTTTGGTCTCTACAAGGTTGCCAATTATTACTATATGCCTGCTTTCCATGAAATCGGCCCAGCATTGGAAGCGACTGTAAATAAAGAGGCTTTTGAAGCCCTGCCAGGCGACCTACAGGAAATTGTAAAGCGTGCGGTTATGGCTTCTGCAAATGAAAGTTATGCCGACTTTACCTATGGTAATGTGAAATCCTTTGCCCCGCTGCTGGCGAAAGAGGGTGTGCAGCTCAAGACATTCCCTGAAGATGTCATGCAGGCACTTTACACAGCTTCAGAAGAGAGCTTGGTTGAGATCAGTGAGACCAGCCCGTTGGCAAAAGAGATTTACGACAGCTTCACGGATTACCGTAAAGAGTCGAACCACTATGCTAAAGCATCAGAGCTTGCCGCGTTGAAAATGCGGGCTTCCTCAATGGGGAGGGAATAGTTTCTGAGATTAAGATTGAACATTGGTATGTTATAATATAACTCTAACTCATGCTCGATTTAAAAGTCGAGTTAGAGTTATATTTATATGAGGTTGTTGTGAGAGAAATTCCGGGACCGGGTCTTCTTGTGAAACTACTGTCTACAAGCTTGCTATTAATAACCTTAAGCTTGTCCTGGGTTTCCAAGGCTACTGCACATCCACATGTGTGGGTTGATGCCGCCGTTCTTATCCATAAAAATGATTACGGCCAGATCGTTGCTATCGAGCCCGTATGGATATTTGATGATCTTTATACCGCGACCCTCTTGCCTGATTTAGACAAGGATGAAAACGGGGACGTGGAAAAAAATGAGCTCCTGACTTTTGCAAAGGAAGCGGTCCAAAATCTTGCAGAGTGGGATTTTTTCCTGGATGCACGTAATCAAACCGGGGAAGGTTTGAATTTTAAGGATAATATCACAACAGAGAGTCTTCTGATAAATGATCGTTTGTTACTCCGGTTTAAACTGATGTTGGAACAACCAATAGCGGTGGCACATACGATCGAATTACGGATGTATGACCCTTCATACTTTGTTGCAATCGAACTTGTTAAAGAAGGCGTTGTCTCTTTCTTACCTAAAGATGATGCTTTGAAGTCTTCAAATACTTGTCAGTATGAAATGCTTGATCCTCTCGATAATGAAAATAATCAGACTCCTTTGGCGGAGTTGAGCTTTAGCGACGAAGAGGTTGCCGAAAATCCTGAGCTGGGATCAATATTTGCACAGAGCCTAAGGGTGAGTTGCCAATGAAGAGGCCTCTGACAAAACGGTTTTGGGTACTTTTGATAAGCTTTGGAGCTATTTTTTTTGCCACTTTTATTCTCGGCAAAAGCTTCGGTTTTTTCCAATCTGAGGAACTTTCCTTATGGGGTGGATTTCTGGTTGAAGTCCGGGATCTGCAACGTACTTTCTCAGCTCTTCTGGGGGACGGTGTCAGGGCTCTGGGAGATGATATAAGTTATGATTCTATTCTATACCTTATCTGGATTTGTTTTCTTTATGGGGTCTTTCATGCCATTGGTCCTGGCCATGGCAAGGCAGTGATCGCAGCTTACACTTTGACAACAGATACCAGAGTCCTCCCTTCGATAGCCCTCGCTATGGCGTCCTCTTTTATGCAGGGTTTAACTGCAATCATCATCGTTGGTGTGTCTTATTTTGTGATTGAAAGTGGTGTCCGTAGTGCGTCACTTGCAGCCGAAGATGTGATGGAACCTCTTAGTTATGGCGCGGTACTTGTGGTTGGGCTGGTCTTATTTTGGCGTGGTCTTCGCTACCCGGTGCATGCTGAATGTGATCATAGTGAACACGATCACGAAAAAAAATGCTGCTCTCATCCCCATATGCCTTCAGCAGATCAGATCTCAAAAATAAAGCGGTGGCGAGACCTCATTGGTATTGTTCTCGCTGTAGGCCTTAGGCCTTGTACCGGGGCACTCCTGGTTTTGATTTTAGCTTTTGTGCTTGGGCATTGGGCTGGCGGGTTGGCCGCAGTGGTCGCCATGTCCTTTGGCACAGGAATAACCGTTTCCTTCTTGGCTGTTGTGGCGCGGGGGGCGCGTTACCCCCTAATTAAGGCTTTGGATGAAATGGGTATACACGCAGGTGTCGTGGGGAGATTTGTCTCTGTGGCAGGGGGGATTATCATCATCCTCATTGGAGGCATGCTTTTAATTGAAACACTAACAACTCCCTCACATCCCTTCGCTTAGGTGAAATATTAAAATAGTTTCATTCCGGCCAGATTTTGAGAATTTGGGATTATCTTATAAGCTGCTTCCCAGAATGAACCTTTAAAGGGGGAAGAGGTGTCAATTCTGTTGAAGGAAGCTTTGACCGTTGCGGGTATAATCAGCCTGGGAATGCTGGTCTGTATCGGAACACTTATAATCACCGGGCGATTTAATACGTTGCTCTTGAGGGATCGAAAGTTTTGGAACCTTATATGTGGTGATCGGAAAGATGGACCAGCAATTGTACTTGCTGTCGTTTCTGCGGTTTTGATCATAAATGGCTTTATTGCCGAAAGCCCATGGTTGCTCGGTGCAGGTTTGGTTTTTATCGGTTTTTGTTATTTCAAATATCGCGAAACACTCAAAAAAGATCCATTTGAACACAACGAGGATTAAGGGCAACAGGCAACAGAACAGATCTCAAATTCACAACTCTTGACGACTGAAGATATCATCGCGATGCTGCATCATTATATTTTATACGAATGTTGGTGGGTTAGAAGTGATGACAAAAATTCAGGATATTACAAAAGGTGATTTGGCAGTTCTGGGCCTTCCCCTGGATCATAACTCTTCTTATATGACGGGCCCCGCGTTGGCCCCTCATAGGATGCGAGAAGCCTTACACTGTGGCTCTGCCAATCTAACCAGTGAAAATGGGTATGACATCGGGGCGGAGCCGCGATGGAAGGACCTTGGCGACCTAGCTTTCTCAAGTACTGAAGCTTCCATTGGCGAAATCGAAGCCGCCGCATCTGATATTATCGGCCGTGGTGCCAAGCTGTTGAGTATCGGCGGCGACCACTCTGTATCCGGGCCTCTTATTCGTGCACATACAAAAAAATATCCTGGCCTCAATATCCTGCATTTTGATGCGCACTCAGATCTCTATGATGAGATGGAGGGCAATAGAGATAGTCATGCCTGTCCCTTTGCACGCGCGATGGAAACAGGACAAGTAAAGCGGCTGGTGCAGGTTGGCATTCGGACTCTTAATCAACACCAGAAAGAACAAGCCGAACGCTTTGGCGTCGAGATCATCTCGATGAAGGATTGGACCCCGAATACCACTTTTGATTTTGATGGCCCGCTCTATCTATCGATCGATTTGGACGTGCTCGACCCTGCGTTTGCACCCGGGGTGTCACATCATGAGCCCGGCGGTATGTCTGTACGTGATCTGCTCAATGCGCTGCACAAACTTGATGCTGACCTCATCGGTGCCGATATCGTCGAACTTAACCCTCACCGCGACCTTGTCGGAATGACAGCCATGGTTGCCGCAAAGCTAACCAAGGAAGTCAGTGCTAAACTGCTTAGCTAAGAGATAAAAATTGAACTTTCAGATCAGGAAAATAAAAAGAGGGCCTGCATTTATTACAGGCCCTCTTTGTTTGAGAGTTGTATTTAAAAGATTTTTTCGGGTTTAAGCCGTACGTACTTCGCCAACTAATCGATTGGCCTCTTCGTTGAGTGCTTGAACCTTTTTATCCAGATTTGCGATGGTGTCGACGACAGAACGTGCAGCAGTATCTGTCTGCTCTGATACCTGATCAACACTTGTAATGCTCTCGCGAATGGATCCCACACCAGTGGCAACCAGTTGAATTTTTGAGGAAATATCCTGCGTAGCAGCGCCTTGCTCTTCTACGGCACCAGCAATGACGGTGCTGATTTCATCGATCTGACCAATGACACTGCTGATCTGTCCAATTGATTCAACGGCATTATTGGTTTCAGTCTGAATAGCCAGAACCTGCTGTTCGATTTCACCTGTGGCATTGGAGGTTTGTGTTGCCAGTGATTTAACTTCGCTGGCAACCACGGCAAAACCTTTCCCGGCATCCCCTGCACGGGCGGCCTCAATTGTTGCGTTAAGAGCAAGTAAGTTGGTTTGTTCTGCAATGTCAGAGATCAGTTTAACAACTTCGCCAATACGCTGAGCTGCCGTAGCCAATGACTGTACGTTTTCGGTGGAACGACGGGCCTCGCCAACGGCTTCATTGGTAATGCTCGTTGCTTGGCCAACTTGACGTCCAATCTCTCCCACAGATGCCGCCAACTGTTCTGAGGCACTCGCAACAGCCTGAGAGCTTTCATTGGCATTTTCCGTGGATTGGGAAGCTTCGGAGGATCTTGTTTTTGTTTGCTGGGCCATGCCGTTCATATTATCAGCAAAACTTTTCATATCGATAACAGAGGATTCAATGTCAGAGATCAAGCCACTCACGCCTTGTTCAAATCGGCTGGCAATTTGGTCAAGGGTTGCCTTTTTCTCTGATGCAGCATCTTCTTGCATCTGCCGTTGCTCGTCTTCTAGCTGCTGTTTTTCCAGAGCATGAACACGGAAAATTTCAACGGTGTTGGCGATCTCTCCAATTTCATCGCGACGATTTTTGCCTGGAATTTTGAGATCTGTCTGGCCGTCGGCTAGTTTACGCATGCTTGTTGTCACCTGGCTCAGCAAAGACATCGCTTTGGTGCCAATCAAACCATTGATAAGAATGACTGCGACAACAACGAGAAGTGATATGATAATCATTAAATTTCGCGATTCATTGGCAGTGGCCATGATCTCACTCTCGGGTGCGGATACCACCATACCCCAGACCGTATCAGCCATACCAAACCGAATAGGATGAACCGAGACAAAGCGATTGCCGCCAAAGGCCGGATCATCGATGTTGCCATAGTAACCGTTCCCAGATTTCAAGGCAGATAGAACCGGTTCAGCTGCTTTACTTTTTTCAAACGTTGCCAGTTTTTGATCGTCTGGATGGGATACCCACATGCCGGTATCTGTAATCAGGGATACGGTTCCGGTTTCAAAAAGCTTGAGCTCTGAAAGTCTGACTTGAATGTCCTTGAGAGCGAGATCTGTGGTGGCAACACCAACTGCGTTGTCTTGGGCATCGAAAATCGGAACCGTCGCCGTCGTCATCACCACATCTTCACCGTTTACCGGGTAGACGTAAGGCTCAGTAATGACCTCTTGTTTGGTGGTCTTTGGTAAGTCGTACCAAAGCTCAGAACCACTATCGCCACCTAGAGCCAAAGGTTCCCAAGCGACACCACCTTTGCCGTCTTGATAGAAGTAAGGTAGAAGGCGGCCGATTTTGTCGTTGTAACCTTTGCCAGCAACATCTGCGTCATTGCCTCCAATGTTGCTGTCGAGACCAATGGCCCCACCAACAAAACTTGGATAACGGCGGATGGTATTTTCGACGATCTGGGCAAAACTATTGCGATCAGTAGAGCCTGTTCGTAAAGGGCCTTCTATGGAGTGCGCCATGCCACGAGCGGCAACAAGGGCTTCTTCAATATCGATACGCACGTCCAAAGCGTATTGTTTCGCCAGACTGGTGAGATAACGTTCTGCATCTTGTTGCGCGTTTTGAGTTTGGCTGAAGGTTGAGAAGGAGATCAGAACGGCAAAGCCGAGAATGACCATGATGGCTGTCAGGCCGACAAGCCTGAAGCTTAAGCTGTGGAAGGCTAAACGCATGTTTTTCTTACCCGATGTTTGTTTTGTTATGGTTTGCCATCTTGGATTGGTGTTTTGTGGCATTACCATTGTTTAGGATTTTTTTGTCGGGGCAGTGTCGATCAAAAAGGCTAACAAAGGGTTTAATTTAAGCGTAAAAGTTGCGGATACGGGTTGTCGCTATTTCAATTTTTAAGCGGGCTCTTCGCGCATGTCCCTATCGAACATTTCCCCCTGCTTTTTTTGAGCGAGTAATTTACGGGCTTTTTCGTATATGGGGTCGTGCCAAAAAATCATGCAACCATTACAGCCACGGCCACAACAACCACTGGTACCAATTCGGGGTGTTTTGGGGATACGGTCGCCGTTCTCCTCAAAAATGGATTGTTGAAGTTTGTCGCGCTGTCTTTCGTAGAGATCATTACTCCCGGTGCCAAGCTCGATCCTCTGCGCGGTGGCGTCAAGTTTGAGACGATCCCATTCGGCTTTGGTCAGAGACTTTTCTTTACGGATTATGGTTTGAGGGCAAAGTTGGTTTCGTAATTTATCGGCGTCTTCTCTGTCGAACAGGGACCAGGGGATAAGAATGACAGGCTTCTGTCCGGCATTGACCACGTCGCTCTTGCGCCCCGTTCTGGCGTCTTCAAATTCATACAACCGAATGAGGATCGCTTGGAGAGATCCTGGTGGTAGAAGTTCGAGGACATCACCGGCTTCCAAACGGTTTTTCACCGCAACATGAACGCCCCGATCTGTGATCTCTTCGACGTATCCTGCGTATTCATAATCTGCAAAGGTCTTGGTGTGTTCATAGTTGTGGGCGTGATTGGCGAGCCTACCTTCGTGGAATGCGAAAGTGTACCCCCGGCTAGGAACTGTTGAGAGCTCTTCCATATAGACTTCTGGCGACCAGTTCTCAGGATCTCTATACCAGTCATCTATGGCCTGACGGTAAGCCCGGGCAGTGACGGCAACGTAGTAAGCACTTTTATTGCGGCCTTCGACCTTGAGAGAATCAACACCTATGCGAAGATAGTCATCCAATTTGGGCATCAAGCACAGGTCTTTGGAGTTTAATATATAAGATCCGCGGTCATCTTCTTCGATGGGCATTAACTCGCCCTGGCGGCATTCTTCTTCCAAAAAGAACTCAAATAGCTCCATGTTTTCGTCGCTGAGGTTGAGCTCTTTCACGGTGCCATCACGAAATTTCATGTGGACTTTGTAGTGCCATCGGCAGCTGTTGGCGCAGTTGCCCTGGTTGGCCCCGCGTTCGGCCATGAAATTGGACAGCAGGCAACGACCGGAATAGGTCATGCACATGGCACCGTGGACAAAGGCTTCCAATTTTATGTCAGGGCATTTTTCCCGAATCTCAATTAGTTCCTCGTAGGTAACTTCACGGGCAAGGACGCAAAGACTGGCGCCCAGTTTTTGCCAGAAATCGACCGAGAGCCAAGAACAGACATTGGCTTGGGTTGATATGTGTAATTCCAAATCGGGCGCGTGTTGTTGCACATAATTGAAAATGCCGGGATCAGCGATAATGACCCCATCTGGCTGGATCGCACGTATTGTTTCAATGAACAGTGGTAGCTTCTCAATATCTTTGTTGTGGGAAAAAAGATTGAGGGTCAGATAAGCCCTTTTGCCGTGATCGTGTGCGAACTTGACGCCCTCGACCACTTCTTCGAGGGTAAAGGAGGATTTGGTCCGCAAGGACATATCAGGTGTGCCAAGGTAAACCGCATCGGCGCCGTAAAGGATTGCGACCTTGAGTTTCTCCAGGGAACCCGCAGGCATAAGGAGTTCGGAACGGTGTGGGCGCGGGGCTATCTTGACCATAATTCAGACCTGGTTAGTAGGATAAGAGCCCGTTATGGAGAAGATTTACTATAAGGAAATTGATCTAGAGCAATTGCCCAGCATTATTTGATAAAAATCAAGAATACCTGGAACGATTTCGGGGCCGTATTTAGGGAGGAAATGGTTATCTATAGGCAAAGAAATATTGCCTAGTACTCAAAGAAACCTTCGACAATTCTGTTTATTGCACCGGTTTCCCTCATCTTTCGGATAACATTATTTATTTTTTTTATAAAATCTTCCCTGTACGGATAAGCCCCTTCATTGACGGCAGTGAAACCAATATAAGCCCATTTGGCATCTACCACGGCTCCAAAGCGAAGCTGATCAAGCCCGAGATCATAAAGTCCGGCACGGCGTAAACGTAATAGTCCCCACCTAATAGACATCTCAGCATTTACATAGCAATCCGTTCTCCGGCCCAGGAGCATCCGAAGACCCTTGCGGGTATTGGTTGATTCAATAAGGGAGATTTTTTTCTCTTTTACGGCTTGGAAAAATGCGGGCCCAGGAGTGAGAAATCCATCATTTGTACCAATTTTGAGCCCTTTGTAATCGGTGGGCCAATTGTCGCGCGCTTTTTCCAGGACTTTCTTGTGACAAATAGCAACCACTTGTTCCAGAAGTAAAGGTTCCGAGTAGGTGGCGATATAGGGCCGCTTTTCCGGCCAGTAGTAGGGCGGGAATATCGCAAAATCTTTGCCTGTTTCTATCTGCCGAAGTCCCCGTTTCCATGGCAACATTTTAAGGTTGACCTTATAGCCTTCTAATTGGCTGAAAACGTCCCTGAGAATTCGAACATAGATCCCTTTGGGTTGATTGTCCTCAACATAAGAAAAGGGGGCGTAGCCATCATCGCCAATAATAACGACGTCTTGGTCCGCGAGGGATTGCAGTGGTGTGAGGTTCGCTACACTGAAAATGCACACGATAGAAAACAAACGTTTCAGTCTCATGTTATTCTCCCGACATGCTCAGCAAGCACAGGAATTATAGCGAGTAGGATATCAAGTAATTATTAATTCCGCCGGCTGAAAGCAAACTTTTAGATCAGGAGTTGGGAGCACGGAGTGGGGGGCTTGTTGGGGCCTTTAGCACTCCGTGCATAGATCCGGCTTTTTATCCAGGCCATGTCATAATGATACGTCCTTTTTTATTCCTCTGTTCAAGGTGCGCTAAGGCTTCTGAATATTGATCAAAAGTGTAATTTGCTTCGATAACCGGAACGAGATCGTTGGCATTTATCCAGTTGGTTGATTGGGCGAGCTTTATTCCGTGCCCGTGCATTACCATCAAATAGCCAACCTGCTTATTTTCTGAATTTCCACCATTGTGGTCATCTGGCAGGGCAGGGATAAATATACCATCATCTGATAATCTGTCCTGGCAGTCCTCAAGGATTAGTCGGGTCGATAGGTCGAGAATAAGGTCGTATTTTTCCTTTAGGTCTGTGATGTCAAAACTGTTGTATTCATAGCTTTCATTGGCACCCAGTTTTTTTATGAAATCTGAATGCCCCTTGCTAACTACAGCTGCTATATGGTGATTAAGTAATTTTCCTATTTGGGTCGCGTAGATTCCAACGCCGCCAGAGGCACCAATGATCAGGACGTTCATATTTGATTTATTTGGTGCTAAATCTTCATACACCGCGAGAGAGGTCATGATGCCAAGGGGCACCGCTGCAGCTTGTTCAAAGGTGAGAGAGGGTGGTTTAGGGGCGATATAAGTTTCTGGAACGACAATATATTCAGCATGAGTTTTCCAGCCAGTAATAAGGTGGACGTAGCCAAATACTGGATCGCCAATTTTAAATTGGCTTCCGATACTCTCAACGGTCCCAGAGAACTCCAATCCTGTCTGAACGGGTTTATCAAAACCATATTCTTTGAAATAGGCATCATAATTACCAGCGGCACTCTCCAGATCATAAGGATTAACCGAGGCACTGTGTATTTTGATAAGAACCTCACCCTTTGAAGGGGACGGTTTTTCCAAATTGTATTCCATGGTGATTTTTGATTTTTGTTGGACGACTAAGCCTTTCATGACTTCCCTCTTGGTTTGTTTTATAAGAATGAAATTATTTAGGTCGAATGACCTAGGTTACAAGAGGTCAACTTGTCAAAATTGTCGTAAGTTTAACCTGCATAGTATTGAGAGCTCTGTTATTAGTGTTTAAAGAGAGCCCAATGAACGATGAGAACCTACGGATAAACGAGAGCCTAGGGATAAATGAAAGATAGTGTGAAACAAACCAGAGAGCAGCTGAATAAGGCAAAAAAAGAGGCGATATCAAAAGCCGCAATGTCTTTGCTTATCGAAGGTGGGGGCGAGAACTTGTCGATGCGAAAGGTCGCAGAGCTGGCAGGTATAAGCCTTGGGAATCTCCAGTATCACTATAAGACAAAAGAAGATCTATTAACTGCTCTGCTCAATGGATTTCTTGATCAGTATCTCAATGAAAATTGGCTGCAGACGAGTTCCAAACAAGTTCCAAATGATGAGCAGCTAGAGCGGATGTTTTGGGACATCCTCACCCACGACAGTTTTGATGATTGTTCGATTGTGTTTAAAGAGCTATGGGCGCTTGCTCAACGCAATGAAGAAATCGAAAACGCATTAATGAGCTATTACAAAAAAACGCATTCGTTTCTTTGCGATACAATTGGCCAGCTACATGAACCAATGGATGATCATAAGATCAGCAGGGTTGTTGATGTCTTGATTCCATTTTTTGAAGGCTATTGCATAACCAAAAAGGCATTGAGTTCTGACCCTGCTCAATTAGCGCGAGATCTTTCAAGGATAACGAATAGTTATCTTCGCGAAGAAATCAATGATAACTCGAAATAGCTAAACAGGTGCCTTTAAGCGACCATGCCAGTACTTCGTTGATTAATCATTTCCAGTAGGTTGCTCTTTTCGTCCTTGGTCATAATAACCCAGTCGCGGATTTCATCGATGGTTCGATGACAGCCGATGCAGAGCTGGGTAAGGTCATCCATTTGACAAACTGATGTGCAGGGAGAAGGGATTGAGGTGTCGAGCTCTTGTAGAAGCTTCTCTCTCCGAATACGTCTTCGGGCGGCTCTTTCTTCACGCGTCAATGTTGGCTTCACGTTGTAAATACTCGCACAATACTGAGACTGGATATCACATCTAATACCGTCTATCCTACGCACAAATCAATTAACCACTCGTCTCTTTTGCGACAAAAATTTGTAACCAGCACGACAAAATCCGTATTGTTTAAGAGATTTGTGTGAAATATAAAATTGAAAAGGCGGGCCAACGCCTTTTCTTCAGGTAGGGAAAAGGTACGCCCAGTATGGTCAGAAAGATCCGTTTATACGGTGGACTTGTCCTCTTTTTCTATATTCTAACTCATCTCCTCAATCATGCCCTGGGCCTTCATTCCATTGCCATGATGGACGCGGGACGGGAAGTTTTCATTCTCGTGTGGCGCAGCGCGATTGGCACGCCGATTTTATATTTGGCTCTGATTTCTCATATGGTCCTTTCGTTGTGGGGAGTATATCAGCGCCAGCATTTACACATGCGGTTCTGGGAGTTGGCCCAGTTACTATCCGGTTTGGTTATCCCGTTATTCCTGGTCTTGCATATTCTGGGAACGCGCTTCGCCCATGAAGTCTTTGGGGTCGAAGACAATTATTATTACATGCTCTATTCTGTCGTGATCTGGGATATCGACAATGCCTATCGTCAGGTTATTTTGCTTGCTCTTGGCTGGGTGCACGGTTGTGTCGGGCTGCACTATTGGCTCCGGTACAAGCCGGGGTATGAGCGCTTTAAACCAGTGGCTTTGTCCCTTGCTGTGGTTATTCCAACCTTATCTCTAGCTGGATTTTACGTCGCCAGCCTTGAATTGATCCAGTTGGCCTCTGATCCGGTTTGGGTCAAAGCGTTTCTCTCTGGCGGCAAGCTTCCCACGGCTGATGAGGCCCGAGATATCTACAGGCTGGAAACCAATATTCAAATCGGCCTTGCTATTTTAATTGCCCTAGTTCTTATCGGCAGGTGGGTGCGTTATGCCATTCAGCGTTGGCAGGGAACTTTTAAGGTGCTCTACCCTGACGGTAAATCTTTTCGCGCCATTAAAGGCACGAGCTTGCTTGACGTTAGCTTTGTAAACGGTATTCCTCATGCGGCCGTTTGTGGCGGGAAGGGCCGATGTTCCACTTGTCGGGTGCGCGTTGGCAATGGCCTTGATCGCCTGCCAAGTGCCGAATTTGACGAAGAAAAAGTGCTCCAGCGGATCAAGGCATCAGAGAACATGCGTTTGGCCTGTCAAACCTATCCGGTGGCGGATGTCGAGATCACTCCGCTATTGCCAGCACAAAGCGGCCTTAAGGCTGCTCGAAAACAACACAGTTCCATAGCCCAGGGTCAAGAACGCGAGATCGCTATCCTCTTCGCTGATATCCGGGGTTTTACCACCCTGTCAGAAAAGAAACTCCCCTATGATGTGGTCTTTCTGTTAAATCGTTATTTTGAAGCAATGGGCACCGCGGTAGAAGAATCTGGAGGCCGATTGGATAAGTTTATCGGCGATGGTGTCATGGCCCTGTTTGGGATCGACCGGGGGGTGGAAACGGGGTGTCGCAACGCCTTGAAGGCCGCGCGGGCAATGTCAGAGAAATTGGATGAACTTAACCTGCATCTTGCCCACGAACTGCCGGAACCGCTCCGCATAGGTCTTGGGGTTCATACCGGCGCGGTTATCGTGGGAGAACTCGGTTGGGGGCAGGCAACTTCTATCACCGCGATTGGCGATGCTGTTAATACCGCCAGTCGGCTGGAAGGCATGACTAAGGAATTGAAATCTCAATTGGTCGTCTCTGAACCCTTGGCAAAGATAGCCAAGGTCGACCTTAATGCTTTCCCGCGCCAACACATTCAAGTCAGGGGTCGCAGTGATGGCATGGATATCTGGTCACTGGAAAGCGCAAAAGATCTCCCGAAGATTTGATCTCTCGCTTTATCCGTTACAACTTAATTATTTATACTTATTGGGCTTGTTCGTAGGTTTCGATAGCTTTTTTCAGCATGGTGTATTCATCGCAGCCAAAAAAGCAGCTTTTATCCAGCACAGCCAGGCGTTCTTTCGCTTTGTCAGGCTGATTTAGTTGAAGATAAAGCTCGCCGAGATATTCGTTGGCGCGGCGGTGTCGCGGGTTGATTTCGAGTGCCTTGGTGTAATAACCCAGCGCGACTTCCTTGTTGCCCATTTTCCGCTGGCTATAGCCAAGCATATTGTATGTGTCGGCGTCGTTCGGTTCTTTCGCGAGTGCTTTTTGCAAATAGGGTTGCGCCTCATCATACTTTTCACTGCGGATCAGATCCACGGCGACTTTCAAATCAGGGGATTTGGTCACTGCCCAGCCAGCATCATCACTGCCAGCCGCGAAGCTTGGTGCAATTGGGCTTGCGAGAAGAGCTATAAACGATAGGGCGAAGGTTATTGCTCGGATAGTCATCGGCAGAGGTTCTCCGGTTAATTTAAATGTGCGTACTTCTATTCGGCACTTAATTCTCGATCACGATATCTTTGAAATAAGGCAATTTAAGGGAAGTCATCCCATCCCCGCTTCCTTCTCGAGATCTTCAATGTCATCGGCGAGGATTACGCGTTCAGCAATGGCATAGGAAAATCCCTGTCTGCCCAGGGCAGCGAGGTCGCGGTCTCGGCGTTCTTCCCGGGATTCTTCAAGACGATAGGGACCCATTCTCCGGCGTCTGGCATAAGATACCGCAGCTTCTAGGTCCGGGTTTGAGCTTTCGTCCTGGATGAGGCCGACGGCCTTGGCAATGAGGTCTTCAGGGACGCCTTTTATTTTAAGGTCCTGTCGGATAGCACGCAGGGATTTACCCTTGCGATGTAAGCTGCCACTACGGCCTTCGGCATAACGTTCATCATTTAGAAAATTCAGTTCAAGGAACTTTTTGATCAGATCATCGATAATTACAATACCCTCTTGAGGGTCCGTATTGTGTTCTCTCGCCGACAAGTTGACCTTACGCATAAGGTATTGCCGAAGGCCTTGTTCGGTCGTTGCATAACGCTCTAGGTAAAACCGAGCAACATTGCCCAGGTACTTCGCTGTTGCTTTGCGGGGAACTTTTCGTTTCGGCTGATTTTCTTTGTCGTATGAAGGTGTGTCACTCATGTCTATATAAATGCCATGATGATCACGATGGGGCCAAATAGTTTTTGATTTATGTGAGAATTTTTGCCACCAAGAAATACATTAAGCGTAGTTGAGACAAGAGAAACGACAAGAACCAGATGCCAGAGATGCCGGATCCAAGAGTGGAGCTTCTTAAGCTCAAGAATTTGGGACCCAAAACCGTTCCCCAATTGGTGGAGGTTGGCATATTGTGTCATGAAGATCTCGTTGCTATGGGGACTGAAGAAGCCTTCCGGCGGATTTATTTTCGCTTTAGCGATGAAAGCCGGTTGTCGCTCAATTATCTCTATGCGCTCGAAGGAGCTATCGAAAATTGTGACTGGCGCTGGATATCAGCAGAGCGAAAGTCCGAGCTCAAGAGCTTCTTTCTTTCGATAAAATTGTGATCTCTCATCCTTGTCCTTTTCTTTCGAAAATCCAAAACTTGAAAAAATAAGGCAAGAATAAGACGCTTTTATTGATCTAGACCTTGAAGCTTCACACTCGGTTGCGTAAATGTGTCGCATGGCTTTGATCGATCAAAAAATTATGCAGGTTACTCCGCGCGCCATTGGCCGTGTAAATACCCTCGGACTCTGGACCCTTTATAGTCGAGAAGTGAAACGCTTTTTAAATGTGTTCACTCAGACATTAATGGCGCCCGTTATCACGACCTTATTGTTTCTCGCCGTCTTTGCCCTTGCTCTCGGTGGTCTCAACCGAACAGTGGGCGGGGTCGATTACATTACCTTTTTGGCGCCTGGTCTGATGATGATGACCATGACCCAGAATTCTTTTGCCAACACATCCTCGTCGATCCTGATCGCAAAGGTTCAGGGCAACATCGTTGATATCCTGATGCCTCCACTGGCACCTTGGGAAATGGCGTTGGCAATCGCTGCTGGCGGAATAACCCGTGGTCTAATGGTTGGCCTCACCGTGTTTATTGCCATGATGTTTTTCCTGCCAATTACAGTTGCCCATCCGCTTTCAGCAGTATGGTTTGCGATTAACGCCTGCATGATGCTTTCTTTGCTTGGCATGCTCGGTGGCATCTGGGCGCAAAAGTATGATCATATCGCCGCTGTAACCAACTTCATCATTACGCCGCTGTCGTTTTTATCCGGAACTTTCTATTCCATTGATCGTTTGCCGGAAGCATGGATCGCCGTTGCCCATTTCAACCCGTTTTTCTATATGATTGATGGCTTCCGTTATGGCTTTATCGGACATGCAGATGGCAACGTGATGATCGGTCACATACTCCTGCCGATCGTGAACGTGGTGCTTTGGCTCGTTGTCCATCGTTTGATTTCTATTGGCTACAGGTTGAAGGCCTAGTTATATGGCAAAAACAACACCAGAAATCGCCTCGGATTTAACCATAGAGCGCCCGCGGATTATTGCGTTATTACGTCTGTGGACACTTTTCTATCGGCGTGGTGTTGTTCGCTTTATGCGATTTTGGGTGGAAACCTTATTGGGGCCAATGGTCTCGACGATGCTGTTTATGACTGTATTCACGCTGGCGCTCGATGCCGGTGATGAAATGGTTGCAGGTTTGAGTGCCTTACAATTTATTGCACCGGGTTTGGTGGTTTTTGTCCTCTGCCAGATATCCTTTCAAAATGTTTGTTTTATGCTGATCATCGACAAGCAAGAAGGGGTGATTACAGACGTCCTCATGGCGCCACTTTCTCCGCTGGAATTGTTGCTGGGTTATGGATTGGCAGCAGTTGCCAACGGACTTGCCGCGGCTGTTCTTATCATGGCGGCGATGACGATCTTCACCGGCGGGATGTTGTTTAGTTTTTGGATAGCCGTCTTTTTTGCCATTACGGCAGCTTTTCTCTTTGCGATGATTGGTGTCATTGTTGGTCTATGGTCTGACAAGTGGGATCAGTTTTCTCTGGTCGATAACTTTCTTGTTTTACCACTTGGGCTCCTATCGGGAACATTCTTCACTTTGGAAAGTATTCCGGTTAATTGGCAATGGTTATTCGAAGCCAATCCCATGTTCTGGATCATTAGTGGATTTCGCTATGCCATAACAGGGTTTGGTGACAGCGATGCCGCACTTTGGCATGGCGCAGCTTTGCTTGGGATTGCAGCGGCTGTTTTTATCTGTGGCTGGACATTGATGTCCAGAGGATACAAAATAAAGGCCTGATCAAGTACTGACACCATTAAAGGATGGTCCGCCTTAAAGATCATCCATGTAAAGGATAGTCTATGAGATGGTCATTTTCTCCTGTGCTTTGTAATTCCAAAAGCAAAAGTGTTTCCTTAAAATTTTTCTCTATTATCTGCTTGGCTATGGTGCTGAGTCCGTTCTCTTTTATCAATTCATCCATAGCTGAGGAGGATATCCTCAATGGCCATGGTTTGTTTTGGAAACTTGAAAGAGAGGGCCGAGAACCGAGTTATATCCTTGGAACCATGCATGTTGCAGACAAACGTGTGCTCAAGATTAAAGATGAAGTAGAGCCCTACCTGATCAAAGCAAGCGTGCTCTACCTTGAAATTGATTTAACTCAACGGGAGATGCGTGAAGCTTATAATGCACGCCTTCGGGATGATGGCCGTACACTGGATGAAGTTTTGCCAACAGAAATCTACGAAAAGATCAGGGAAATCAGTAAGGCGCATAAGGTAGAAGAACGGCATTTAAAACAGCTGGAATTATGGGCCGTATATCCTATCGTAAAATCTATGCCGAGCGATCCGGGTCAAGAAGATTTGGACAGCTTTGAAATCCCGTTAGATTTTCAGCTCGGCCAGCTCGCGAAAGAGAATTCTGTTGAGGTCAAAGGTCTTGAAACAGTTCGTGAACAATTAGCGGTATTTAGGGAGCGGAAGCGAAAAATTTATTATGACGCCATAGTTCGAGCACTGAAAAATCCTGATGCGGTCGAAAACTCCCTGGAAAAAATGGAGCAGTATATCCAGTGGTATACCGAAAGGGACACCAATGCTTTTTATAATTCTCTTCTCGAGGATTTAAAGGACGAACCTCCTGAAATGTATGACATTTGGGTGAGACGCCTTTTGAATAAAAGAAACCTCAATATGGCCAATGGTATGGCCCGTGGATTGGTGCGGGGTAACTCTTTCACAGCTGTTGGAGCCTTACATCTACCTGGTGAAAAGGGGCTCCTGAAAATCCTTGCGGATAGAGGGTATACAATTACCCGCCTTGATTGACGTTTACCCTTTTTAAGGGAATGTTTTTTAAAATCCTCAGACATCCCTTGAGCGGTTGAGTAAATCCCGTTCTTATAATAGATGAGGATAATTCATGGCAGATCTTGTTCTACGAAAATTACGCTCGGGGATGTTGTTATGTCTTCTCCTGTTCATTTCTGGACCAGTGATCGCGGATGAAGTTCCTTTTGGTAAAGGTCTTTTTTGGAAATTAGAAAAAGGTGACCGTAAACCGAGTTACCTTCTGGGTACGATGCACGTCTCGGATAAACGTGTCCTGAAGATGAAAGACGAGGTGGAACCTTACCTTATTGAATCAAAGGTTTTCTACGGTGAAATTGTCGATACCTATAGAGAGTATCGAGAATACCTTAATGTAAGGTACAGAGATGATGGCAGAACTCTGGATGAAGATCTCTCTGAGGAGCTTTATAAAAAGGCGCTCGAAGTCGCAAAACTTGCTGATGTCAAAGAAGCTCAGTTAAAAGAGTTTGAGCTTTGGTACGTCTATGAATTGATGAACGGTGCGCCTTGGTACCGAGGAAAAGACAAAGAGGAAGAGGACGATTATGAGCCTGTTCTGGATTCTCAACTCGAAGACATGGCCTTTGAAAATTATGTCAAAGTGAAAGCTTTGGAAGAAGTCAGAGAGCGTGCAATTCTAATTAATGATCGACCTGCAAAGATATATCTTGCAGCAATCGAGCGAGCACTTGCCAGTACCGAAGTCATCGAAGATACCAAAGCAAGAAGAGAGGAAGGAATTCAGACCTACCTTGATAGGGATACTGAGAAAATGTATCTGAAACTGGAAGAAGATCTAAAAGACGAACCAACTGAAATTTATGATATTGAGAAGGTTGCGATGTTGGATAAACGCAATCTCAATATGGTGAATGGAATGACACCAGGGTTGATTCGGGGGAAATCTTTTACGGCTGTCGGGGCTTTGCACCTTCCGGGAGAGAAAGGGATTCTCAACATTCTTGTCCAACGGGGCTACACCGTTTCTCGAATGGATTGCCAGCCCGATGAGAAAAGCAGTTTTTGCCCCGGAGAAACTCTGCCAGAATGATCTCACGAATGAAACCGTGAGATCAGGAAGTGCTCTATGAGTAGCAAGTTGTCTAACCGATTTGGGTTAGAGTTTACCCGCAATATCTACATAACTATCTTGCCTCTTTTGGCATTGTTTTTTGTTCTTGTAGTATTTGGACAAAATGCGCGTTCGGCAGAACTTCCTTACGGACAAGGCGTTCTATGGCAAGTAACGAAAGACGGCCTGCAGCCAAGCGTTATTTTCGGAACGATGAACAGTAGTGAGAGACGTGTTGTCGATCTTGGTGAAGGAGCGGTCAAATTTTTGGCGTCATCAGATAGCCTACTGGTGGACGTAATCGACGACGATTCCATCAAACAAAAGCTCTTTGCCGCGATGGTGTATCAGGATAACCGCCGCCTTGATGAGTTGGTCTCACCTGAAACTTTTGAGAAAATTAAAGTCCTTGGTTATGAATACGGTTACCTTGCTCGGCAGATGAAAGTCTTAAAGCCCTGGGCCGCGGGAGTTGTTTTTTCATTTCCTCCCTCAGAGGCGTCAAGGATCTCACTTGGGATCCGTACCCTAAATCAAAACTTGCAAGACATCGCGCAACAAAAGGGTATTGCTGTTATCGCATTGGAAACGGTTGAACAGCAACTTGCTGCCCTCGATGGCGCCAACGAACAGGAACAAATTGCGCTGCTGGACACTTTGCCTTCTGATATCGCGTCAGTAGAGGAAAAGTTCGAGAAGAGATTGGGATTATATCTTCTACAGAATACCGGTGAGATGTATCAGCAGATGTTGAAAGATTACACGTTGATCTCCGGTGATTTTGCCGAACGTTATGTCGCCAGTCTTATTACTCATCGCAATTACGGTATGGTTGCGCGCATGCAACACTCACTGCTTAAGGGCAATAGTTTTGTGGCTATAGATGCGCTTCACCTCCCCGGTGCCGAAGGCGTTTTAAGCCTTTTGGTGTCACAAGGGTACACAATTAAACCCTTGATGTGGTTTTTGACGATTTTTTTGGGGAAAAAGCGCATTTTCCCGGCTTCTTCAGGTTGACAGTAGGTTGAGTTATTGGGTTAATACGCTGCTCCGGGGTGACAGTCATGTCATCCCGGGTTTTGTTTTTTCAGCAGATATATAAGAGAGATACCCAATGAGTGACGCAGTAATGCCCACCTACGCACGTATCGACCTCGCTTTTGAGCGGGGCGAAGGTCCTTATTTATTTACTGCTGAAAACCGACGATATCTCGATTTTGCCGGTGGCATTGCCGTTAACTCTCTTGGTCACAGTCACCCAAAGCTTGTCGCCGCTTTGGAAGAGCAAGGTCGTAAACTTTGGCACATTTCCAACCTTTACCGGATTTCTGGTGGGGAACAGTTGGCAGAACGCCTGGTCGCGAATTCTTTTGCGGACAAGGTGTTCTTCACCAACTCAGGCACCGAAGCCATGGAAGGGGCGATTAAACTCGCTCGTAAATATCACAGCCATCACGGCCAGCCGCAAAAGCATCGCATTATTACCTGTGACAATGCCTTTCATGGCCGGACCATGACGGCGCTTTCGGCCGCGGGGAATGTGAAACACCTCGATGGTTTTGGCCCTCAGACACCAGGTTTTGACCATGTCGCTTTTGGCAATCTGAACGAACTTCGTGCAGCGATCAGCGATGAAACTGCGGCGATACTGGTAGAGCCAATTCAGGGCGAAGGCGGTATCCGTGCGGCGTCCCTCGACTTCTTAAAAGGGCTTCGGGCGGTTTGTGATGAGTTTGGTCTTCTCTTGATTCTTGATGAAGTTCAATGTGGTAATGGCCGTACCGGTAAGCTGTTTGCGCATGAATGGGCCGAGATTGAGCCAGATGTTCTTGCCACGGCAAAAGGCATCGGTGGTGGTTTCCCACTGGGCGCATTTCTGGCCACGGACAAGGCTGCGGCTGGTATGGTGCCAGGAACACATGGTAGTACTTATGGCGGTAATCCCTTGGCCATGGCCATTGGTAATGCTGTTTTAGACGTATTGCTCGAAGATGGCTTCATGGACCAAGTGGTCGAGATTGCAGATTATGCCCGTAATAAGCTTGAAGAGCTTGTCGCCAGATATCCTGCGGTGTTTGAAGAGGTCCGTGGGTCAGGTCTTATGCTTGGTCTTAAGTGCCGGGTGACGAATACCGATGTAATCGCAGCAATGCGTGAAGGCGGTCTGTTGAGTGTTGGTGCCGCTGACAACGTGATCCGACTGTTACCGCCTTTGAACATCGAGCGATCTCATGTCGATGAAGCGATCGCAACGTTGGAAAGCGTGAGTAAAGATATGGCCCAGGCGGCCTAACTTTAAGATTACTTAGCATCGGGCTGCCCCTAAACAGGCATCCCAAACAGGCAGCCCTAAAAGAGGCGCCGTCCTAAGGTATGAAACAATGACAAAACATTTTTTAGATTTGAACAGGTTCAGCACCCAAGAACTTCGGACTATACTGGGCTATGGCTCACAGCTTAAATCAGGCGAAATATCCGGTCGTCCGTTAGAGGGAAAATCCCTCGCGATGATTTTTGAAAAACCGTCGACCAGAACGCGAGTCTCTTTTGAGGTTGGTATATCCCAGCTTGGTGGTAATGCGGTTCTTCTCGATCCCAGTAGTTCCCAAATGGGGCACGGCGAATCAATCGCGGATACCGCGCGTGTACTTTCGCGGTTCGTTGATGCGATTATGATCAGAACCTCTTCTGAAGAGATCCTGCACGAACTCGCAGAATATGCGACGGTCCCTGTCATTAATGGCCTAACAGACGAATCACATCCCTGCCAGCTTATGGCTGACGTTATGACCTACGAAGAGCACCGCGGATCCATAGCTGGTAAAACCGTCACCTGGTGTGGGGATGGCAATAACGTTGCCACGTCATGGATCCACGCTGCGACCCGTTTTGATTTTGAGCTCAAACTGGCAACGCCAGAGGAACTTGCGCCAAATCAGGCTGTGTTGGACTGGGCCAGATCTGAGGGTGGTAATATCTCTGTAACGCGTTCCATTGATGAAGGGGCCCGTGGGAGCGACTGTATCGTTGCTGATACCTGGGTCTCCATGGGTG
The DNA here is from genome assembly GCF_965205715.1 of Kiloniella sp. Classification (GTDB taxonomy): domain Bacteria; phylum Pseudomonadota; class Alphaproteobacteria; order Kiloniellales; family Kiloniellaceae; genus Kiloniella. The sequence goes on from NZ_CBDBHW010000013.1 coordinate 1,056,409, forward strand.
ACAAGGATGCAGCCAATCGACATAATCTTTTGAAGCCATATCAGGTTGATGAACGTGTTATGGGGTTGGCAAAGGAAGATGCACTCTTTATGCATTGCCTGCCTGCGCACCGGGAAGAGGAAGTCGTCTCGGCTGTGATCGACGGACCTCAATCCGTCGTCTTTGACGAAGCGGAAAATAGATTACACGCCCAAAAGGGTATCTTGTATTGGTGTATGAGCAACCTTTAGTCGGGCTCTGGAGAGAAAATAATGAGTAACACCCCCGGGGATAAATTCGAAAGATCTGACGCGTTGGAGCAAACGGACAATATGCCCAAGCTTCATCTTGAGGATGATTTGATTCAGCCTTTCATGTTAGAGGCGAGCGGAATACGTGGGCGTCTTGTTCGCATGGGGCCTTCTATTGATGCGATAATAAAACGGCATGACTACCCGCAGATCGTCAACGAATTACTCGGGGAGCTCTTGGCTCTGACAGGGGTGCTCTCCTCTTTGATGAAATTTGAAGGATGCTTTACGCTCCAGAGTAAAAGTGACGGCCCGATCAATATGTTGGTCAGCGACATGACTTCTGAAGGAGTTCTTCGTGGTTATGCCGGGATTAATGAAGAGCGTCTGACAAGCCTTCTGGAAAATACCAAAGATCACTCGACCCTTAAGCTTACGGACCTTACCGGTAAGGGCTATATCGCTTTTACCGTCGATCAAGGCGCTGACATGGAACGTTATCAGGGCATTGTCGAGCTGGATGGTGATAGCTTGTCAGAATGTATGCAAAAATATTTCAAACAATCTGAGCAGATTAACACCGGTGTGCTGGTTAAAACGACGACAAAAGATGGCCACTGGCATTCGGGTGGTTTAATTCTACAACATATGCCAAGTGACGGTGGTACAAATAATAAAGTGGCTAAGGATGAAGCTGAGCTCAAGGAAGACTGGCAACGTTCCATGATTTTGATGGCCAGTTGTACTGAAGAAGAGCTACTTGACCTTGATCTTCCTGTAACGGATTTACTTTATCGCCTCTTCCATGAAGAGCAGGTGCGTGTCTACGACCAGCGCGAAGTCACCGAAGGCTGTCGTTGCTCGCGAGAAAAACTCGCGGGAGTGATTAAGACGGTATCTCCCGATGAGATTGAGGGCTACAAGGTAAACAATGTCATTGATGCAAAATGTGAGTTCTGCAGCCGTACATATACCTTCGATGATGATGACATAGCTAAATTGTACGCGGAAGATCAGGAAGAGGGCTAGGGGCCTTCTTCACGCCATATTTTTTCTCTACTGACGACAATCTGACGTAAGAGTTTTCTGATATAAAGAGTGGGGTTGGTGTTATGTTGAGTAGAAGAGCATTTGTTTTAAGTGGGCTTGCGGTAGCGGCGACGGCTATGGCCGGCTGTAAAACGGTTCCGACCACTTATGAACATGCCCAGCTTACCTATGCACACCTTTCTGCTTACCAACTCCTGGTCCGAGATATCATCGTTGATCAGGTCTATGTGAGCCCGTCACAAAGCCCGAACATAGAGCACCTCTTTGATGTTTCTCCAGCTCAGGCTTCTATGCAGTGGGCTCGAGATCGGCTTCAGGCAGAAGGCAACCAAAACGTCCTCAATTTTGTCATCAGAGATGCGGCAGTTATTGAAAGCAAACTTGAGAAACAAAAAGGTCTAACCGGGCTTTTTACCTATGATCAGTCCGAGCGTTATAACGGTGTTCTCGAGGTTGAACTTCAGGTTTTAAATGATCAGGGTTTTAAAGAAGCCTCCGTGCTGGCACGGGCAGAGCGAAGTGTTACCGTTGCTGAGAATATCAAGTTAAGAGAACGCGAGAAAGTCTGGTTTAAGCTAACCGAAGATCTCATGATCGAGATTGATCGTCAGTTACAACAGGGTATTGCCAAGCACCTGAATCGCTTTGTCATGTAAGACCGACTGACTGGTCTATAGTATTATCCACATTTTGAGCACATATATAAGTTCACAAGTGATGGAGATTTCTAATGGATATTTATACCCTGACGTCATTTTTCATGTGGTGCACCATTCTCAATGTGGGCCTTCTTTGTTTTTGGGCGCTGATGATCAGAATTGCTCCCGATTTTGTATTCCGGCTGCAAAGTAAATTTGTTCCCATATCCCGGGAGACTTTCGATATTGCGATCTATTCATTTCTGGGGCTGTTCAAAATTTTTGTGATTATTTTTAATCTGGTTCCTTATCTCGCCCTTCTCATTATTGCCTAAGTAAAAAAGCCGTCGGGCGGTTATCCCCGACGGCTTTTCTATGAGAGGCAGGTCACCCTGACTACAGTGTTACCGGGCTATCCAAAGATAACTTTCGGCAGCCATGTTGCGAGTTCAGGGAACAGCGCAAGGATACACAGTGCGATGATCTGAATAAACACAAAGGGAATAACCCCTTTGTAGATCTGCATAGTGGTCACTTCCTTTGGCGCGACCCCGCGTAAGTAGAACAGGGCAAAACCAAAAGGAGGGGTCAGGAACGAGGTCTGCAGGTTCATCGCCATCATCACACCGAGCCACACCGGGCTGATATCACTCATTAAGAGGATCGGCGCTACAATCGGCACCACCACAAAGGTGATCTCGATAAAGTCGAGGAAGAAGCCGAGGACAAACATCACCAGCATCACGGTGATCAATGCGCCCGTATTTCCGCCCGGCATATTGAGCAGGAACTCTTCAACCATTTCATCACCGCCAAGCCCCCGGAAAACCAGAGAGAACACCGAAGCACCGATCAGGATCACAAACACCATGGAGGAGATTTCCATGGTTGACCGCATGATCGGGCGCAGAATATCGGTGCGCCAAACCCGGCCGATAGAAACCAGGATGCCCCAGGTCAGACCGATAGAGGCGATCACAGCTGCGCCAATGGCAATCATATCAACCGTTGGAATTTCGTTTCTGGATACCCTGAGATCAAAGAACGAAATCAGAACCAGCATGAACAATAGGCAGAGCGTGGCGACGATGGTCGGACGACGGCTGCCAAAATCCATAAAATCGAATGGAGACTTGCGATCGGATTTTTCCAACATGCCCAGCTCTTGCGTACGCATGCCCGCAAGTAACAAGGAACCAATGGCGCCAACCGCAGCTGCTTCTGTCGGCGTAGCGATCCCGGTCAGGATTGATCCCAGAACGGAGACGATCAACGCAACGGGTGGCACAAGAGCGTGCAGGATTTTACTGATAAAATCACCGGTACTTGTCTGACCTTCGTCGCGTGGGATCGGCGGGGAGCTTTCCGGTTTGATGATGGCGACCAGGAGCTGATAGCCCATGTACATAAACACCAGCATCAGGCCGGGAATAAGGGCCCCGGCAAAAAGATCACCAACGGAGACCGGGTCCGGAGACCAGTTGCCAATTGCCCGCTGGGCATCGGAATAGGCGTTGGAGATCTGGTCTCCCAGAATAACCAGCACGATAGACGGCGGAATAATCTGTCCGAGGGTTCCAGATGCACAGATCGACCCACAAGCCAGGGATGGGTCGTAACCGCGACGCAGCATGGTTGGGAGCGAAAGCAGGCCCATGGTAACAACAGTTGCACCGACAATACCCGTTGAGGCCGCGAGCAGGGCGCCCACGATGGTCACAGAGATACCAAGGCCGCCCCGGACGGAGCCAAACAACTGGCCCATGGTATCGAGAAGTTCCTCCGCGACTTTTGATTTCTCGAGCATCACACCCATAAAGACAAACAGCGGCACCGCGATCAGGATTTCGTTGGTCATGGCGTTGCCGTAGATACGAGAAGGCAGCGCGCCAAAGAAAGAGAGATCAAACACCCCGAGGTTATAGCCAATCAGGGCAAAGACGATCGCAACACCGGCGAGGGTGAAAGCGACAGGAAAGCCAGCCATCAAAAACAGGCAGGCCGCCCCAAACATGAGGAGGTCAAGAGTTTCAGCTAAATGCATTTTAGATTGCCCCCGGACCGTCGTCGGCGGCCTTGTGTTCGATGCCCTTGATAATGGCAAGTGAATGAATGGCCATGGAAAGCCCTTGAATTCCCATTAGGACACAAAAGACGATGATTGAGCTTTTGAGAATGTAAACCGCGGGAATACCGCTGGTTTCCTTGGAAGATTCCAAGATCTCCCAGGAGCTCGCCACATAGGGTAGAGCGTAAATCATAATGAGAGTTAACACGGGGAACAGTAGGAAAATCACGCCAAAGAAATCAACGATGGCCTGCTTTCTTTCACTGGCCGCACCATAGAAGATATCAACGCGAACGTGACCGCCGTGGAGCAAGGTATAGCCTGCGCCAAGCATAAAGAGGAAACCATGCATATAGATAATTGATTCCTGCATGAAGATGGAACCAATGCCAAAAACATATCGCAACAGAACCACGACGAACTGAACCAGAACCATAAAGAGGGCGAGCCAGGCTACGCTGTGCCCTATTTTATTATTCAGACTATCGATGGCTTTTGCGAGGGAAAGAAACCCTGCCACAGTAGTCTCCCTATCGATTAGTTATTATTGATTATATGTTACGAAAAGAGGCTAGCACAGAGCCAGCCCCTTTCGCATTTAAATCACTACGGAGGTAATGATTAGATTTTAAGCGCTGCACCACGTGCGGCTGTGTAGTCGGACTCTGAAAGCGTGGTCCAACGGGCAACCTTGCGACGGAAATCGGTGTAGCTGTTGTAGATTTCCTTGGAAATGTCGTCAGTCTGACCAACTTCAGCAACAACTTCTTCCGATTTCGCCCCAAGAGCATCCATGATGTCTTGAGAGAAAGAGCGCAGTTCAACGTTGTGCTTGTTGAGCAGAACGTCGAGGGAGTCACCGTTTTTGGCGTTGTACTCGGAAAGCATCATGTTGTTTTCTGCAGCACAAGCGGACTGAACCAGAGCCTGCTCATCCGGAGAGAAGCTTTCCCAAACGTCTTTGTTCATGCCACAAGCAAGGCCTGAACCTGGCTCATGGAAACCTGGCTGGTAGTAGTATTTTGTGACTTTGTAGAAACCAAACGCCAGATCGTTCCAGGGACCAACCCACTCAGTCGCATCGATTGCACCTGATTCGAGTGATGGGAAGATCTCACCGCCCGGCAGGGTAACAGCAGCTGCACCAATACGACGCAGCACTTCACCACCAAGACCTGGCATACGGATTTTCAGACCTTTGAAATCTTCCAGTGTGTTGATTTCTTTGTTGTACCAACCACCCATCTGCACGCCGGTGTTACCCGCCATGAAGGATTTCAGGTTGTACTGAGCAGAGAGTTTGTCCCAAAGCTCCTGGCCGCCGCCGTAGTGAACCCATGCGTCGAGTTCGTTGGCTGTGAAGCCGAAAGGAACAGCTGTGAAGAAGTTGAACGCCTTGTGTTTGCCCTGCCAGTAGTATTCGGCAGCGTGGTACATGTCGGCAGTACCGTTTGATACGGCATCAAATGATTCGAAAGGTGGAACCAGTTCACCCGCAGCGTAAAGCTTAACGTTAAGTTTGCCGCCACTGGCCTCGGTGATGCGATCAGCTACGCGCTGAGCACCAGTACCCAGACCTGGGAAGTTTTTAGGCCAGGTGGTCACCATTTTAAGATCACGTTTGCCTTGTGCAATCGCTGGGGCGCTTAGAGTAGCTGACGCCGCACCCGCGGCAACAGCCGTGGCTGTACCCGTTAGAAACTTTCTACGATTCATAAGAATTGTCTCCCTGTATTGATATCCTGAATTTAGGACTTTTTGAATTTATTGACGAAGAAGTGTTTGTTGTAAAACAACAAGCTAATGGAAAATGGTGATTGCTCTATTGTCGATATTCCCACAAATTTTTCAAACAATATTACAATCTCTCAAAGGTCGCTCCATTTAGGTTATGGACGGTCTATTCCATGCGGCTTATTCCTTAGGGCACACCGTTTCTTTGACGGCTTATCAACCTATGCCCTGAACGTAATGGGCACTGTCTATCAACATTAGCCCAAGAATAATATTCGCAGCAGTTGGTAGTTGGTCATGTTTTATGGGGACGGTCAATACCAACTAATACTGAGAGAAAAGCCTTGGAGAGCATGATATAGTCGCCACAGAAATCATATTGAACGCCTAAATTACAGTAGATGAACGGAATTACAAGCTTATGAATTTAAAGCAAAAAGTATTATTGCTTGCCACCGTTCCTCTGATCATAGCCATATCTGCAATCTCATTTCTCGTTACCTATCAGGCGCAAAGTCTAGCCAAGCAAGAAATTGCTGCCTTTGAGCGCAATATGTTGAACGCGAAGAAACTGGAGCTGCTTAATTACCTCAGCCTTGCGCAAACATCGATTGGCCACATCTATGATCCGGCAAATTCTAAAAGTCAAAGTGCGAAAGAACAGGTCAAAGAGATTCTAAAAACGTTGACTTATGGTACTGATGGCTATTTTTTTGTGTATGACTATGAGGGCACTAACCTTGTTCATCCCAAACAGCCTGAATTGATCGGGAAGAATTGGTGGGAACTGAAAGACACGACCGGTAATCTTGTTATTCAAAATTTGATTTCCAGGGCTCAGGAAGGTGGTGGATTTCACCGTTATTTATGGGGGAAGCCTTCTACCGGTGAGATCGCGGATAAAATCAGTTATGCGGTTTCACTGGATAAATGGAACTGGATGCTGGGCACTGGCCTCTATATCGATGATGTTATCTCTCAGGTAGAAGCCTATGAACACGAAGTTGAAGACCGCATATCGCAGACTTCAATACTTATCCTCATTATAACTTTCACTTCGTTGGGTGTTGTTTTTGTCACGGGGATTGCCATCAATCTGCATGAGAGACGCTTGGCGGATGTAAAGCTCAAAGAGTTGACGCAAAGAATAATCGAAACGCAAGAAGAAGAGCGCGGACGGGTCGCGCGTGAACTGCATGATGGCATTAGCCAAATACTTGTATCTATCAAGTATGCCCATGAAATGGCGTTAAGTAAGGCTCAGAAGTCGGAGAGTGACACTGAAGATGTTGCCAAGGCGATTGGGAAAGGGGCAAGTGCCCTCAATATTGCAATTAACGAAGTCAGGCGTATCTCTCGTGATTTACGCCCCAGTATTTTGGATGATTTAGGCCTGTCACCAGCATTGGAAAGTTTGGCGCATGAGTTCTCCGAGAGGACAGATATTAAGGTAAAAATCCGTACGGTTACCTTTAAAAACTTGCTGCCAAAGGATGCCAAGACAACTCTCTATCGGGTTGCCCAGGAGGCTTTAACAAATATTGAACGGCACTCTGGTGCAGATCGTGTTAATCTGGAACTCTCTGCAGCAAAAGGGATTGTTACGTTATCTATTAGTGATAACGGAGCCGGTTTTGATCTTCACCACTTCAATGTCAAAAAAGACCCGCTTGCCGGAATAGGGCTTAGAAATATGCAAGAACGTTTAGAGCATCATGGTGGGGAGTTAAGGGTGACTTCGTCACCAAAAGGAACATCCATAATGGCGATACTTCCCAAAGGCATTCTACGTTCAGGTGGTGAAATTTAGGACATGAAACGCGGAGATTCAATAATTCGAATTTTGTTGGCGGATGATCATCCCTTGGTTCGGGATGGGCTTCGTTCGTGCTTGGAAATGTATGAAAATATCGAAGTTATCGGGGAGGCAAAGACAGGGAGTGAAGCGCTGGATAAGGCAGCTGAATTAAAACCTGATGTTCAGCGACAATAACCTTGGCCGGTTGCGACAACCACCTTGGCCGGTGGATCTGATCATTAAAAAGGGCGTGCCCGTTTGATAATCAGATCCACCGGCCAAGGCTTAATTTGGTGTTAGTTACAAGCTGCTGTGAGTTGATAAATTAGGAACCTCTAGATGTAATTGGAGGAACCTGTTTGCCGTATAAATTTATCACAGATGAACAACTGAGACTTTACATGACAGATAGAAAAACTCATGGTCAACGAACCGCCGCTGCCCGCGCAGGGTTTAGCGAACGCACGGCCCGCCGATTTGACGTTGATGCGACTTTACCGTCACAACGCAATATAAAGCGAGGGCGAACAGTTTCTGATCCGCTTGAAGATATCTGGGATAAGGACATCCTTCCCATTTTGGATAAAGACAACTCGGTCAAACCCATTACTTTGTTGCGCCACATACAGAGCCTCTATCCGCTCCGTTTTCCCGATGACCGTGTCAAGCGCACGTTAGAGCGCCGAGTTCGGGGATGGCGGGCTCTGAATGGCCCTGAAAAGGATATCATTTTCAGGCAAACACCTGAGCCGGGTTACATGGGCCAATCAGATTTCACGGATGCAGCCGACTTAAGTATTACCATTGCAGGAGATCCTTTGGTGCATCGGCTCTATCATTTTGTTCTGGTATATAGCCGATGGGAACATGTTGGGGTCGTACTTGGCGGTGAGAGTTTTACAGCCCTTGCGGAGAACTTACAAAATGCGCTTTGGTCCTTGGGGGGCGCTCCTGAAAACCACCGGACCGACAGCCTGTCTGCGGCCTTTCGGAATTTGAGCGTTGAGGAAAAGGAGGACATTACCAAACGTTATTCTGCTTTTGTTGAGCACTACGGTATGGAGGCCAGTCGAAATAACAGAGGGGAATAACACGAGAACGGTGCCATTGAATCTCACCACGGTCACCTTAAGACTGCGATAAAGCAGGCCCTGATTTTGCGTGGCAGTAATGACTTTGACACTTTGGATGAGTATCGGCGATTTTTGGACGAGCTGATTGCTAGACGGAACAAACATCGTGACCAAGATATCCAAACAGAGTTGAAATCTCTCAAGGCGTTACCTCCTCGGCGAACAACAGATTACACTGAAGTCGTGTCGAGAGTTACCAAAACAAGTGGTTTTTTAGTTAAGCAGGTTTTTTATAGCGCCCCTTCTCGCCTAATTGGTCAACGCTTGCGTGTCCATATTTACGATAACCGGATAGAAGCCTATCTAGGCAGCACTCATGTCGTCAGCCATTCTCTTGAGCGGGGGCACGGCAAAGGCCCCCGCATTCATGTTATCAATTATCATCACGTCATTCATGCTCTCAAACGTAAACCTCAGGCACTCGCCAATTCTATTTATCGTGACAGTATTTTTCCAAGAACCGAGTACTCCCTGGCCTGGACATTGTTTCAGAAAAAGTTGTCCCGCAGAGATGCGTGTCGTCAGATGGTTGGGATACTTTTCCTTGCGCACGAAGAGGCTTGTGAGGCCGAAGTCGCGCACCTGATTTCGAGAGAAATCAATGCAGGAAGGCTACCTTGCGCAAAAAAACTTAAGCTGAATATCACAAAAAAGAACACGGATTTACCTCCTGATATTCCCGTGGTTCAACCTTCATTATCAGTCTTTGATACTCTGTTGGAGGATCGGGCATGACAAACATTGAAGTGGATCAGCACAAGCTGCCTCTTATGCTAACTGACTTACGATTACCCAGCTTTCACAAACACTGGCAAGATATCGCAATCCAATCCGACAAGGAGGGCTGGTCAGCAGCCAGGTTCCTTGCCGTTTTGGCCGAATATGAATTGGCCGAAAGGGACACGCGACGCATTCAACGCCATCTCAACGCATCAAACCTGCTGGGCGGAAAAACTCTGGCCACTTTTAACTTCAAGCGGCTGCCTAACGTGAAAAAGGCGCAGGTCGAAGCCTTGTCTGCCGGTGACTGGATTGACGCAAGAGCAAATCTGATTGCCATTGGAAATTCAGGGGGAGGAAAAACTCATCTCCTATGCGCCGTAGGTTATGCTCTTATAGAGGCTGGATACCGTGTGCTCTATACGCAAACCAGTGATCTGGTGCAAAAACTCCAGGCTGCCAGACGTGAACTTATGCTCGAAAACGCCCTCGCAAAACTCGATAAATTTGATCTCATCATTCTCGATGATATTACCTATGCACAAAGGGATATATCTGAAACATCCGTGCTCTTTGAATTGATCGCCAGACGATATGAGTACCGAAGTATTGCAATTGCTGCCAATCAACCTTTTAGCGGATGGGACAATATTTTTCAAGATAAGGCCATGACCGTTGCAGCAATCGATCGTCTTGTTCACCACTCAACCATTCTTGAGATGAATATCGACAGCTACAGACAATGGGAAGCCGCCCAAAATCTCAAAAAAATGTTGCGGAAAACCACAAACAAAAAGGTGAAAAATATGCCTGAAGCATCGTAAATAAACGTCAGATCACAGCCGCATCAAAAGCGGCCAAGGTGGTTGACGCAACCGGACAAAGTGGTTGACGCTCTACAACCTGATGTCGTCCTTATGGATATCAATATGCCAGAGCTTAATGGCCTTGATGCAACTGAAATTTTTGCCGAAAAATACCCTGAAATTAAACTCTTAATTCTAAGCATGCACAATAACCGGGAGTATATCTCCAGTGCCCTCCGTTATGGTGCGCGGGGGTATGTTTTGAAAGATGTTCCCTCTCAAGAAGTTGTTGCTGCAATTGAGGCCGTGCATATGGGCGGGACCTATTTTAGTTCCGGTGTTTCAAAAATCCTGATGGCCTATCAGGAGAATGATGTCGAGGGCCCTCTAACCACGCGAGAGCAAACCATCCTATTGTTACTCGCAGAGGGAAAGAGCAATAAGCATGTCGCTGCTGAGCTCGATATCTCTGTTCGCACGGTGGAAACTCATCGCAAGAATATTAAGAGAAAACTGGATATCAGCTCAACAGCAGGTCTTACCCGCTATGCAATTGAAAACGGGTTGTTATCCGATTAACCCCGCCAAAATCGGGGTAGAACCATAACCAGAATAGTAAAGAGCTCTAAGCGCCCAAGCAGCATTCCTGCAGACATGAGCCATTTGGCGCCATCTGGTAGAGACTGGAAATTCCCGGACGGACCGATGGTATCACCAAGCCCGGGGCCAACATTGGCAAGGGCGGTCGCGGCTCCTGATACAGCGGTAATAAAATCTAGCCCAAAGAAGCCCAATCCGACTGCAAGCATGACAAAGCTCACGGCAAAGAGGAAGAAAAAGCTCATGACTGAGTTTGAGACGTTCTCAGGGATCGGATTGCCGTTATACCTGGGGAAGAAGATACCGTTTGGTTGGATAAGCCGGTTGAGCTGAGCTTCGGTCGTGGAATAAAGCACCTGCAGACGGAATATCTTGATCCCGCAAGTGGTTGAACCAGCACAACCACCTACAAACATCAAAATAAATAACAAGGCCAGAGCAAAACCACCCCATAAGCCGTAATCGGCTGTGGTAAATCCACTACCTGTCATCAAAGAGATAACATTAAAGGCGGAAAGGCGAAGAGCTGTGGAGAAGGAGTATTCCCCGCCTGATATCAGCCAATAAGTCACTAAAAGAATGGAAAGGCCGAGAATGATCAGAAAGGTTTTTACCTGGCTGTCGCGTATCAATGATTTCCAATCACCACGTATAACCCGTAAGTAAAGGATGAAGGGGATTGACCCCAACACCATGAAGCCGCTGATGGCCCAATGAATTCGCGGGTCTTGGAAGTGTCCGATAGAGGCATCATAAGTCGAAAACCCACCGGTTGCGATAGATGTCATGGCATGAACAACCGCATCAAAACCAGACATTCCCAATAACGAGAGGATGATGGCAGCACCGATGGTTATGAAGACATAAAAAATAGATATCGCGGCCGCAATCTGTGCTGCCTTGGGCAGGACCTTATCTGCTTCGAAGGCTTCAACCCGGAACATCTGCATTCCGCCGACTTGCAATATCGGCAGGATGGCAACAGCCATCACAATGATCCCAATGCCGCCCAGCCATTGCAAAATACCGCGCCAAAGCAGAATTCCGGGGGGAGTGTTATCCAGCCCGACGATGATGGTTGATCCGGTGGTCGTGATGCCAGACATCGATTCAAAGAAAGCGTCGGTTATACTGAGTTCAAGTTCTGAAAAGGCGAGGGGGATAGCCCCAGCGATGGCAATTGTCAACCAGGCCAAATTGGTGATGACGAAGGCTTCACGCAGACTAAAGCTCGTCCAGCTGGCATTGGTCGCCAAAACCATGGCGATACCAATTGAAAGGCTTAAAGCAGAAGAGGTCGCGAAGACCCGCCAGTCTGGATGTCCCGCAGCAGCATCAACGATTGCGGGAATGATCATAGCAATAGCCATGATTGATAACAAAATTCCAGTGACGAAGACGACGGGACGAAACTTGATCATCTTCAGACCTTTTCAGTGTTGGGACGAAACCATGGTGTCGTGAGGCCGATAGAAAACCATCGGTTTGCCGGAATGGCAAAGGATGAAAACTTACTCAAACCGAAGATAACGGCCTTAGCAAGAATGAAAGAGTTGCAGAGATTATCAGAAAAAAGAAAATTTTGGTATGCAAAAGCCCCCTATCCGGATTGCGGATTACAGGGGGCTTTGCCGAATTAGTACCTTAAGACGCGGAAGAAGAAGGGTTTCCAATAAGGGAAAGGAACTCGCGTCGGGTAGAAGGGTTGGTTCTGAACAGGCCGAGCATACGACTGGTAACCATGGTTACACCAGATTTATGAACGCCACGTGTGGTCATGCACTGATGCGCTGCTTCAATAACAACAGCCACACCTTTTGGCTGGAGCACATCGTTAATCGCATTGGCGACTTGTGCAGTCATTTTTTCTTGGATTTGCAAACGCTTGGCATAGGCTTCGATCACACGAGCCAATTTACTGATCCCAACAACCCGGTTGTTTGGCAGATAGGCGACGTGAGCCTTACCAATGATCGGTGCCATGTGGTGTTCGCAATGGGATTCAAAACGAATATCGCGAAGAAGAACGATCTCATCGTAGCCTTCGACTTCTTCGAAAGTACGTTCTAGAAGTTCTTTTGGCTGGACGTCGTATCCGGCAAAAAATTCTGAATAGCTGCGAACCACACGGTCGGGGGTGCCTAGCAGGCCTTCACGTGTGGGATCATCGCCTGCCCAGCGGAGCAGAGTTTCGACGGCTGCGAGTGCTTCTTCGCGGCTTGGGCGGATGATTTTGTTATCGTTGTCGCTCACGGACTCTATCCTCAAAACTTCCCAGGGTTTTGTTTTATCCCATGGGGAAGGGTTGTTCTAGTTGGGACGGGCCACTTCATAAGGGCTATCCAGTGAAAAAGCAGGAACGAGAACATCGTATAATTCTCCGTTCTTACCTTCCATTTCGTAACTTCCGCACATGATCCCGGAAGGGGTCGATAGCGGCGTACCACTTGTATACTCAAAACTTTCGCCAGGTTTTAATAGAGGTTGTTCGCCGACAACGCCAGCCCCACGGACTTCTTGTATGCGGCCAAGAGAATCTGTGATGCGCCAATAGCGGTTTTTCAGTGTGGCGTCTTGGTCTCCACTGTTCTCTATCTGAACCTGATAAGCCCAAACATAATGGTCATCAGTAGGCGACGACTGATCTTCAAGAAAAGTCGGGGTTACTGTAACCGTAATAGACCTGGTGGTCTGACTATACATGGACACGGGCTCCTAAGCTGTCCTTAATCGAGACAGCTTTTATCCTGTTTCTACCCTCAGGGCAAAATCAAGATGACAAATTGATGAAAAAAAAGTCAAACATCCTATTAGTGGACGACAGATACTATAAATATACCGCCAGTAAAGGCTTTCTGTGAAGATTCTTTAAAATTAGATCCCATTCACAAGCCCATTCTACATATCAGACATTTTCAAAACCTTACCGCCCGTTGATTGTGCGTCATCTGGGTCATGGGTAACCAATAGGGTTGGCAGCTGATGAGCCCTTGCATGACGAAAGACAAAAGCCCTGAAACGTTCTCTAAGTTCGACATCCAGCTTTGAGAAGGGTTCATCAAGTAAAAGGGCAGAAGGTTGAGATAACAAGGTGCGTAAAACGGCAATTCTTGCACGCTGGCCGCCTGAAAGAGTGGCAGGGTCACGATCAATAAAACCTGATAATCCCGCATCCTCTAGGGCTTGATTTACCATTTGGGTGCGAGCTTTTTTGCCCTTCACCGAGGCGGGGATGCCAAAACCGAGGTTCTCTCCAACAGACATGTGGGGGAAAAGAAGGTCTTCTTGAAACAGCATCCCGATATGGCGATCCTCGGGGGGGAGCGAGGTTAAAGCAAAATCCCCAAGACAAATGATGCCTGAAACGGAAAATTCTGTAGATAAGGTCCCACTAATGGCTGCCAACAGACTTGATTTTCCACAACCACTTGGCCCCATAATTGTGGTGATCTCGCCGGGTTCTACCTTTAAGTTGAGCCCGGAAAAAAAAGATTTTCCACGCAATTGAAGCGAAAAGTCCTGGAGATGCAAAGGAACCGGTTGCTTGGGAGCATCCGCTCTTTGATAGGTATTGATGTCAGTGTTGGTCTTTTTAAGCATTGTTCTTTAGGACCCTTTTAAGGATCTTCTGTTGCGAAATATAATACCAGGCAAAGCGATAGCGGCGCTAAACGCTAGCAAGGGAAGGAGAGCTTGTAAAAGAGCGTAAACTCCTATCACCCGTCTGTTGCCACTTGCGGACAGGTTAACGGCTTCGGTCGTAAGAGTAGAGAAGCGTCCGCCTCCTGCAAAGAGGGTCGGCAGGTATTGGGCGACGGATACCGCAAAGCCAATTGCGAGGGCAAAGAGGAGGGGGCGGAGTAACATCGGTAATCGAATTTGCCAAAACGCTTTGGCGGGGCTTGCTCCCAGGGAAAGTGCAACCGAGACATAGCGATCATCCTGGCAGCGATAGGGGTCTGAGAGCGAAAGGAATACATAGGGCAGGACGAACAAAAGGTGGCTCCAGATCATGGAAAGCCAACTGCCATCGATACCAAGTCTGATGGTTACAATCTGAACCCCGAAAAGAAAAGAAACCTGGGGGATCATCAAAGGGAAATAAAGAAGCCATAGCGCACCGGTTCCCGCAGACTTGCCCCTTCGTTTTTCATTTTCAAGACAAGCCACAACCAGGATTACAGCAATTAGAGAACTGGCGAGGCCCACGGTCAGTGTTGTCCCGCTGGTCGAAAAAAGATTGTAAAAGTTGCTGCTCCAGCTTTGTGTTGACCATACCGAAGGTAAGGCATCTGGATAGCGCCATCTACGGGTGAACGACCATACCAAAATAACAAGAAAGCTGCCGCAAAAAGCGGAGATAATCAGTCTGATAATCCATTTTGACGTCGCCGCCACGAAACCTTCACAGAGATCACGACGACCATTTACCAACCAGGATTTAGAGGCACGGGAGAGAATAATCTCCCCCGTCCGCCAAAGAATTATTGAACCCAATACGAGAAGGAGCTGGAGAACGGCTCCGGCTGCGGCAAGGGTGCGATAACTGAGGTCGGGATCGTAGAACCACCTCAGAACCAGAATGGACAGGGTGGGTGGAGTCGTTGGTCCAAGAATAAGCGCGACATCAACCACTGAAAGCGAAAAGGCGAGTACAGCAAAGATCGGCAAGCGGATTTGGCGATAAATTACGGGTAATACCGCTTTTATCCAGGCGGCAACTGGTTTGTACCCCAGGGTCCGGGCCAGGCAAAGGCGTTGTTTGGCTTCGCTCTGATCCAAGGCCGCGATCATCATTAGCAACAGGTAAGGCGTTTCCTTGATCACCAACCCGAGAATAAGGGAAAGCCCGTTGGGGTCGTGGATAATGGCCACATCTGGTGGGGTTTCCCAGTCCGTGGCCCAGGGGGAAAGGAGCCGAGCGATCCATCCGCTGGGGGCAATGAGAAATGCGAGGCCAATGGCCAGCGCCGAATGGGGGATGGCCAGAATGGGGGCCAGCAGGGTGCGGAAGCGGTTGAAGCTTGCGGAGCCTTGCCATGCGGAAACAAAGGCAATGGCGATAACCAGGGAAATCAGAGTAGCGGCAACACCACTGGTGAGGGTATTGATCAGGGCTTGCGGTAAAGCGGGTTGCCTGAGCAATTCGACCCAAGGGGTAAGGCTGAGCCCCTCGCTGCCGATAACCGGAAGGTAACCAAAGGCGGGTAATAAGGTACTGATCAACCCAGCCAAAACGGGACCCAAAAAAGCCATGAGGGTGAGCAGGGGCATTGATCGCAGGCTAAAAACCTTGCCGATCCAGACGGGACTTTTATCTATTACCCGTTGCGTTGTTAGCTCATGATCCCTCATACCTTGATTTTATCGCAACTCTACTTTGTCATGGCAGAATTATTGGCCATAGCGCTGCAACCATTCTTTTTCGATTTTCTCCATCCAGGAAGGGTGCGGCTCTAAAAGTGTGGGGCCAAGATCTTGTGGAGACAGCGTGGCCACCCCAAGCTCGATATCGGCAAAGACCTTCTGGTCGGATGCTGCAAGCTTGTTAATCGCAAGCACAGTATCGTCGCCCCAGAATTCAGGGTCTTGTTTGCGGGCCTGTGCCTTGGGGCTCATTAGAAAGTCAGCCGCAACCATGGCTGCTTCTTTACTGGATGAGTTGTAGGGAATAGCAACAAAGTGCGTGTTACCGATGGTGCCTTTTTCAAATACGAACGTACGCACGCTTGGGGAGAGCTCTCCGGATTTAATGAGCGATGAAGCGGACCCCGGATTAAAGGAAAGCTGAATGTTCACTTCGCCATCGTCCAACAATTGCTGTTGTGCCGCACTGCTGACGGGGAACTGCCGTCCTCCACGCCAGAGGTTGGGGTGAAGTTTGTCTAGGTAGGCCCAAAGTGGGGCGGTTGCCTCCTTAAAGGTAGAGCTTTTCCGAACTTTTGAACGCAGAATAGTTGGATCTGCTGCCAACTCAAGCAAGGCCTGTTTTAAAAAGGTGGAACCAAGGAAGTCGGGGGGCGAAGGATAGGTGTAACTGCCAGGGTATTTCTCGCTCCATTCCAGAAAATCGGCAATAGACTTTGGTGTGGATTTAATCCGAGCAGAATCATAAATGAAATTGAACTTTGCCATGCCCCAGGGCGCTTCCATTCCATCAACGGGGATGGTGAAGTCCATCGTGGTGGTGGCTTTGTTTTCGGTGTCGACCAGGAGGTAATTGGGCAGTTGATTAGTAAAGGGGCCAAACAACAGCCCGTTCTTTTTCATAGAGGCAAAGTTTTCGCCGTTAATCCAAACCAGATCAACGCTGCCACCACTGTCTTTACCAGCGGTTTTTTCGGCCAATACCCGGCTGACGACATCGGCGGTATCGGTGACCTTCACGTGTTTGAGGGTGATGCCATGCGCATTCCACAACTCTGTACCAACCCAGGCAATGTAATTATTAATCCGCTCACTGCCGCCCCACGCGTTCCAATAGAGGGTCTGTCCTTCGGCTTTGCCTTTGATATCTATCCAGTCATCGGAGGATTGGGCCCAACTCGTTTGCGTTATCAAACTGCAGAACAGTCCCGCCGCCAAAGCCATCAAGCCAATACGTTTTCTCGCCACAATCTTGTCCCCACTAAGTGATATCGCCAGTAGATATATAATACGAGGCAAGCCTATAGACCTCCGTCCTTCCTGTCAGCCCTAAGTCTTTCTCATCACGAGGGTTTTATCTCCCTAGAAAAATAGAAGCTGTCAGCTTGAGAGGAGAAAACCTTGCGGTATTTTAGCGCCAAGGGTAGTTATTGTAGCAGTAATCTCGTCGAGCACATCTTTTGCGGGTGTAGTTCAATGGTAGAACGGCAGCTTCCCAAGCTGCATACGGGAGTTCGATTCTCCTCACCCGCTCCAATTGCTCTCATTTTTTGATTAATTTATTATCAAAAGTCGTTGCCCGACTTAGTTCATGCTCTACCATAAGTAAAAGGATATAGTCGGTGAAACAGGTTGTTGATGAAAAGCAGTTTGCAAAATTCATTGATCGATTTAATGGGTTTTATGACTCGTCATTAGTCAACATTTCAATGCGGTATAACTATAATGATGGTCCCGAGTTCTTGTTAGAGGTCTCAATTGCAACCAGGGACACCCAGAGTGTGGATGAGTATGAAAGTATAGCTGAGCTAGAATGGGTAATTGTCGTTATTTATCTCAGCCGCGTTACTGAGATTGCAGTACGAGAATCTGATAAGACAAGTTTAATCTGTGTTTCTAACGGTATCCATCTCTCGACAGTAAATGGTCAAATTGGATTTGAATTTGGTGACTATTATTATGAAGAGCCTGCGACCCTAGACGAGTTAAGGCAATCTGACGCTTATGCTGTAGGAGAAAAATTATCTTTTGAAGTCCTTCCTTATTCATCTGATTAATTCTCCTGCATCTTTGAGGCATTAAATACTAACTTCTCTTTTGTTCAGATAAGATTATGCCCCTTGTTAGTCACGATATGTTTCATATCTATTGTTTGTTAATTGAATTTTCCGCCTTACCCACTTCTTCGTTCATTTCTCAATACCTTTGAAAGCCTCCTATGACTGATTTCAGCACACCTAAAGACCCTGATACCATTAGAATAGCTGCCGCGGTGATCAGTAATGATCAGGGCAAGGTGTTGCTTGTTCGCAAGCGCGGCACCTCCTTTTTCATGCAAGCCGGGGGCAAAATTGAACAAGGTGAAGATCCTTTGATTGCTTTGGGGCGAGAACTTCAGGAAGAGTTGAGTTTCAAGATCGTTGAAGAAGACTGTCACTATCTGGGCCGGTTTTCTGCCAAGGCGGCGAATGAAGATAATGCAATGGTCGAGGCTGAAATCTATCACATCGAGAGCAATCTCAAGGTGACCGCCCAGGCTGAAATTGAGCAGCTTATCTGGATTGATCCCCGAAACATGGGCTCTCTAAAGGTTGCACCTCTGACGGAAAAACTCTTGAAGGAAGATTTCGCGAGTTAAATAGATCTCCTGAGTCCTCGGTCGTTTTGAAAAGAACTAAACTTTAAGAAGATTGCCATGCAGATTATAAAAACAACCCTTCTAAGCCTGAGTTTATCTCTCCTTGTGACACCTCTTATGACAACTGCGAGCTCTGCCGAAAATGTCTCCCGAGAAGAAATTGCTCAGGCGGCCTCTGGTAAGGAGTTTCACCAGGGCTTTGATCTGCAAGGGCACCGCGGTGCGCGTGGACTGGCGCCGGAAAACACTCTGGCGGGTTTTGCGTTGGCGCTGGAACTTGGGGTGACGACGTTGGAGCTGGACACGGGTGTCACCAGGGACGGCGTGGTGGTGATCCATCACGACCCATATCTTAACCCTGCTATTGCCCGCGATGCCAAGGGTACGTGGGTCGCGGACAAATCCCTGCTTATAAAGGAGATGGACTATGCAGAGCTTTCTCATTTCAACGTTGGGAAGCTCAAGCCGGGTTCGAAATATGCAGAACGTTTTCCAAATCAAAGACCAGAAGCTTTTCAAGCGATCCCGCAGCTCGCCGATCTCTTCGAAATGGTCAAGAAAACCGGACAGAACGACGTCCGCTTTAATATTGAAACCAAGATTAACCCTACCAAGGCTTCGGCCACGGTCACTCCCGAAGGATTTGTAACGGCACTGCTCACTGTGATCGAAAAAAACGGGATGTCTGATCGCGTTTCTATTCAATCCTTTGACTGGCGTACCCTTCAGTTGGTGCAAAAACAGGCCCCAGGCATTCCCACGGTTTACCTGAGCGCCCAGCAAAAATGGTTGAATAATATTGCCTTGGGGCAAGAGGGAACGTCGGGTTGGACCGCAGGCTTTGATGTGGATGATCATCAGGGCAGTATCCCGAAACTGATCAAAGCTGCTGGCGGTACGGTCTGGTCACCGTTTTACCGCGAACTCACTCCAGTACTTCTGGCTGAAGCCCATAAAGAAGGCCTGGAAGTCATCCCCTGGACAGTGAATGATCCCCAAGATTTTGCCAGATTAATTGGTATGGGGGTCGATGGGATAATTACCGATTATCCTCATCTACGTCTTAAATAATTCTACCTAAGTACAGGACGTAAAAACTGGCGGTCATAGCGGCGGATACATTTGGTCTTTTTAGCGTATTCAAAAGCCTCCAGGCATTCGTCATCTTTCATGCTGTCGGCGCGGTATTGTTCGTATTCGGCGAGGGAGGGGAAAGAGAACAGGGCAACAGCGAGGTCATTGGCGCTTTCCTGTGGCAGGAAGTAACCGTGATGGGTACCGCCAAAGCGCTCGACAAGGGGGATCCAGAGTTTGGCATAGGTTTCAAACTCCGCGAGCTTATCCGGATCAATCTCATAATTTATATAACAGGTGATCATCGTTATTCCCGTCAGTTCTCTGTCATTGATTAAGAAAGAGCGATCATAGGGATCAGTGGCTAAGAACCGTAATGAATTCTTATGATAGTGATGATTGGGTTTTGTGATAAAGACCAGATAAGGGGGACTTGTGAATGTCTAAGATCCATGTCGTTTGTGATGGAGATTGGGAAAGGCCTGAAGTTCAAATTTCGGGATCTTCTATGGCTTTGTCTCAACTTGGTATATTACTGAGTGGGATTAACAGTCATAGACGCTTTTCAACGAATAATTCGATAGATGAGATTTATGCTATTAATATTCCAACCATTATTCTCACTTTCCTCGATATAGGAAATGATCGTCTTACCGTTGGCATTGATCAAAATAGCTTAAGGTTTTCAGGTACAAAAAAGGCTTTTGATATTTTGGGAGATTCTTTAGTTAATTTTTTTGATGATCAGACTGTGGTTGGTGAGCATTTCCACTTGGATTATTACGAAGGAAACGAAGTTTTGAATGACACAACGTGTCATTTGATTTTTATGTGTAATAGATAACCTACCATGCTCCAAACCCTCCCTGCATAAATACACCTTCCCACTCCTGAGTCTGCTTGTTAGAGTCCTGATGTAATTATCGATTCTTTCTTTGTTATCTCCCTTGTTATTTTCCTGGAATATACAAAGCTAATTTATTAATTAGGAGGCACATAGATGCTCTCATTACAGACTGCTTACCCAACTCTGGGCCAGCAGATTATTGGTACAAATTCTAATCTTTTGACCAAGATGTTGATGGTGGTTGTTGGTTCGCTGGCTCTTTGGGCTTCAGCGAAGATCCAGATCCCGTTTCACCCCGTTCCCATGACTATGCAGACCACGGTGGTTTTTGCCATCGGCATGGCCTTTGGCTGGCGTCTCGGTGGCCTGACCATTCTGCTCTACCTTTTTGAAGGCGCCATGGGTCTGCCAGTCTTTTCGGGTACACCTGAAAAAGGCATCGGCCTTGCTTACATCATGGGACCAACAGGTGGGTATCTCCTTGGTTTCTTTGTTTCTGCTGTTGTTGTTGGTTGGCTGGCTGAAAAAGGCTGGGATCGCAATTATTTCTCTACAGCAGTGGCAATGGTGATCGGCAATATTGTGATTTACTCATTTGGTCTGGCTTGGCTTGGTTCCATCGTTGGTTGGGACAAGCCTGTACTTGCTTGGGGCATGACGCCATTCCTTCTCGGCGATGTCATTAAGCTGGTTTTAGCCTCTTTGATGTTGCCGCTTATTTGGAAATTTATCGGTAAGCCTGAATAGAAGGCTGATAAAAATATCAAATAAGGTCGCACGTTTTGCTGCCGCCAAAGTGATTTCAAGAACGGTGTTTATCCCTGGGTTATTCGTTAGGGGGGCACCGTTCTTTGTCGTTCAGATCAGCTTTCTTTCGGTTTTAGCGTACAATTAAACAGGAACATTTCGACTGTTGTCCGACCTTTTGGGAAACGCTGCCGAGTAACAGGCCTTTGATTGCCCCAAGACCTCTGCTGCCAATAACGATAAGGCCAGCTCTGATCTGTTCGGCTGTTTTTAAAATTTCCTCTACTGCGTCACCTTCTACGATATCGCTGGTGACATTTTGTACACCAGCTTCATTGGCATGAGTTACAGCCTGATCGACAATGCGTTCGGCCAAAGCGGTTAGAGCCTCGTATTCATTACGGTATTCAATAGTACTATCTTTTGCGAATAATATATTGCAGGGCATATCTACGGATTTGTTTGGCATCGCTGGTTCTACCTGAACTAAATGCTCGACTTCGGCCATGTGACGTAATTCTGCAGATATATCTCTATTTGATAAAACGTGAAGAATTTTGAGATCCGCGCTATACTTGTTGGCGAGATCAGCAGCCATATCTAGAGCTTGGTGGCCCTTTGGGGATCCATCAATCGCGACGAGTATCGTGTTTACCATTTTATCATTCTCCCAAATACTGATGAAAACATCCGACCAACCGATGTTATCTTGCCGGGAGGGGCATTCGTAACTCACAGGTAAAAGGATCTGCCCTCAGACATCTTTTTTATAGGTTAGCCTTTCAAATTAACCGTTAAACTCCACCTTTATTCTACTCTAAAATGCCGAAGAAGTACATCAGTGGCCTGGACGGACCTGGCCTGGGCGTGGGGCTGACTGGTAAAGGCGGGTAGCAGTGAGGCGGACTATGTTCTTTCCGGATTTGGCCAGAGATTTCATTGTGGGTTCAGTTTGTTCTAAGCCGCAGATATTCCCGGATTTACTGGAGCCCACAGCAATATGCTTTGCTTCCCGTCGGGCAAACTCCAGGATGGTTGGTGAGATTTCCTGATCGTAAAGAATGACATCAGCCGATTGTAAAATCCGAATGGTCTTGAGGGTTAAGAGTTCAGCATCCAGTGGATCGATTTCGAGAGAAGTAATTTTTCCAAGTTTATATATATTTTTCTGCGAGGTGATTTTCTGAATTGAATTCAGCAGTTGCATCGCTGAACGTCTATCGGGTGCTGAGGTAAAGGCTCTGTGGCTAAACCCTTGCCAAAAACGACGGCGTTGGGCTCCTGTAAGTAGGTTTTGATTTACAGCCATTCGTATAGAGGTAGCCAACTTTGCCCAACGGCTCAGGCTCTGGGGGAGCAAGGCTTCTATGCGTCGTCGGATCGCTTGTCCAAGGATCGGGGCTGCTCCACTTGTGGAAATACTCACCACGACAGGCGAGCGGTTGACGATAGAGCCGAACTGAAAATCACAGAGCGCGGGCTTGTCGATGACATTGACTGGAATGCCCGCAAATTTAGCGGCAGCGTAAAAGTCTTCTAGATGGCACTTCTCCGCTTTGTTGAGTAGATTTAGGATTTCAAATAGAGCATAGATTGATTATCTGGAATGGATGATTGTCTAATTTTGAGTTTGAAGTATTCGGTATCCTTGATGCCTCTGGCTCGCTTACGGATCATTCCTATACTGACATTACCAGCCTCTATCCTGGCGCTTGTGAGCTTGTGTTTGGCGTAGTTGCAGATGCCCACACAATGTTTCCGTAGGGATTTCGCGAACTTTTTTAGATAGAGCATCTGTGACTGATCTGCTATCAGGCACCAACGTTCCAGTTGCTCCGCCATCGCCTCAAATGAAGCGGCACTCCACAGCAGCTGAAGCTGTTCTTTCAAGACGTAAAGTGCATTCAGGTTGCTATTGCTCTCCAGCAACCTTTGCAGCTTGTCACTTTGTTTTTCACTCAACTTATCCGCATTTTTGAGCAACAGATAATGTGTCCCTTTCATCAACTCTTTACCACTTGGATCGGCCTTTCTGAACTCAAGTCGACGCTGATTATGGATAGCTTTGCTGTAGTTTTTCATGACGTGGAAACGGTCAAATACTATGTCGGCCAACGGCAAGGACTCTCTGACAGCCTTTTGGTAGGCAGGCCCCATATCCATCGCTACGGCCTTTATTTTGCAGGCTGTATCTGGTTGCAGTTGTTTCAAAAACCTTGAAAAAACCTCGGCAGTTCGGCCTGCTTCAACCCAGATCAGATGACCGCCAACCATATCGTAGACCACCGTCATGTAGTCATGACCTTTCGCCCGGGCAACTTCATCTACACCAATATATTCCAAGCCAGTTAGCTCTGCAGGATCAAGCGTAGGGAGAGTTTCAATAAGGTATGCCCTGTCGATATTCTTGACCGTTTCCCATCGTATATCCAAATGTCTGGAAACCGCTTGAATAGACATATGCCGACATAATCCACTGATCAGTCGGCAAAATCGGTGAGTGAAACGGCACCCTTTATCAACAAAATCACACCCCTCAATGCGGCGTTCGCCCTTGTTAATATAAACCTGCGCCAGCTCAATCTCGACCACACAAGGATACCCAAAAAGGGGGATGTCGTTTACTTGTCGGCGGACATGCTGGTTGATGCTTCCCTTCTGGCCTGTAGCAGGGTCTATAGCCCTCCTACGCGCGTCTCGGCTGCAGTGAATGACAATCTTAACACCGCCGTCATCCAGTTTAATTTCATTTACACGTTGCCCTTTGAGGCCTAAAATATGCTGCGAGATGTTGATTGTCATATACCTGCTCTATGTAAAGTTATCAGAAACCATACATATCAACAGGTTACTTGGAGGTCGGCATCTTTTTCTACTCAACAAAGCGGAGAAGAGCCCACGATGTCTCTGTGATCGGGATTTTCAATATCCATATGAGCGGCAAGCATATTTGCCAGCCCGCCTACTTCGCGCCCACCCATGGCATTGGGTTGCCCGGTAACAGAGAAGGGGCCCATGCCCTTTTTGCCAATCCGTCCGGTGGCGAGATGACAGTTGATAATGGCATTTACCTTGTCGGTGCCGGAATTGGACTGGTTGACGCCCTGACTGAAGACTGTGACGGTCTTTTCCGTTTTCAAAAACAGATCGTAAAAGCTATTGATCTCTTCTGGTGAGAGACCCGTTTGAGCACTTAAAGTTTTGAAATCAGACGAACTCGCTGCTGCCCTTATGGTCTCTTCAAAGCCTGTGGTGTGCGCGTTGATGAAATCAAAATCAAAGGCATCGTGATGGGCGAGGTGGTGCAGTAATCCGGTAAAGAGCGCGACATCGCCGTCAGGCTTTATCGCCAAGTGAAGATCCGCGATATCGGCGCTCATGGTCTGTCGTGGGTCGATCAGAACAACCTTCATGTCAGGGCGGTCGGTCTTTGCTGCCGTGATACGCTGGTACAACACCGGGTGACACCAAGCTAGGTTGGAGCCAACCAGAATCAGCAGGTCCGCTTTCTCAAGATCTTCGTAAGCCCCTGGAACGGTGTCTGTGCCAAAAGCGCGTCTGTGACCCGCCACTGACGAAGCCATGCAAAGGCGAGAGTTGGTATCGATGTTGGCCGAACCGATAAAGCCTTTCATCAGCTTATTGGCGACGTAATAATCCTCTGTCAGGATTTGACCGGAAACATAAAAAGCAACTTAATCCGGGCCATGCTCAGCAATGGTCTCATTAAACTTGTGGGCCACAAGATCCAGAGCCTGATCCCAGTTGGCTTCCCGGCCATTGATCTCTGGTTTTAAGAGGCGTCCTTCAAGATTGACGGTCTCACCAAGGGCTGAACCTTTAGAACAGAGCCTGCCAAAGTTCGAGGGGTGATCTGGATCCCCCTTGATGCTGACTTCGCCATTGGCGTCACGAGATGCGATGACCCCACATCCAACCCCGCAATAGGGACAGGTGGTCTTGATTTCAGTACCAATTTCTGGAGCTTCGAACATACCCTAACTCATCCGCTTTTTGTTGAAAGGCTGATCAGTATTTCTTCACCAATGAGCTTGATGGGAAATGCAAGTGTCTGCCCCACGTCAGCGCCCTGTGTGATCCCGCTTTCAAGAGAAATTACCCAGTTATGCAGAGGACAGGTCACACAGCCATCGTGAACAATACCTTGGCTAAGCGGGCCATTTTTGTGTGGGCATTTATCTTCCAGCGCGAAGATTTTATCGTCAGCCGTGCGGAAAATCGCGATTGTCATGTCACCATTTTTTATACACCGAGATCCCCGCGGAGGGATGTCGTTGACAGAGCCGATAGAGATCCAATTTTCGACGATTTGTTCTTTTAGAACCGCACTCATTCTGCAGCCTCCCGAAGATCAAGGGTCGCAAGGGGATTGAACTCGTGTTTATCTTTGCCGGAAACACGTTCAGACCAAGGGTCGACCTGAGCAAACTTTTGACTGAAGACAAAGTTGTCGTAATAGGTTTTGCGTTTGTCTGCTTGGGCCATAATCTGGGAGCGGATTTCATCAAGGCCAACACGTTTCGCCCATTTATAAATCCGTTCCAGATAAAAGCCCTGTTCCCGGTACATCTGGGCCAGAGCAACCACATGTTCCATGACCTCTGCTTCTGTACTAACCATGCCGAGGATCTCGGTGCCTTTGATATCGAGACCCGCAGCCCCGGCAAAGTGGATTTCATAACCACCGCTGAGACAGATCACACCGATATCCTTACAGGTGGCTTCGGCACAGTTTCGAGGGCAACCGGATACCGCGAGCTTGAGCTTGGCAGGTGTCCAGGATCCCCACATGAACTTTTCAAGCTTGATGCCGAGACCAGTAGAATCCTGAGTGCCAAAACGACACCAGTCACTTCCCACACAGGTTTTTACTGTACGAAGGCCTTTTGCATAGGCCTGCCCGGAAACAAATCCGGCTAGGCCTAAGTCCGCCCAGACAGCGGGGAGGTCTTCTTTTTTGATGCCCAGCATATCAATACGCTGTCCACCTGTGACTTTGACCGCAGGGATATCAAACTTGTCGACAACATCGGCAATGGCACGAAGCTCATTTGATGACGTCATGCCACCCCACATCCGGGGAACAACGGAATAAGTACCGTCTTTTTGAATGTTGGCGTGAACTCGTTCGTTGATATAACGCGACTGGTAGTCATCGGCGTATTCATTTGGCCAGTCACTAACCAGATAATAATTCAGGGCTGGGCGACACTTGGCACAACCGCAAGAGGTTTTCCATTCCAGCTCTTGCATGACAGCGGGAATGGTCTTCAGCCCCTTAACTTTGATCAGGCGGCGGATATCGCCGTGGCCGAGATCGCTACAGGCACAAATACCTTGTGCCGCATCGGGATCATAGTCTTCTCCAAGCGTGTGTCCGATCAACTGTTCGACCAGACCAGTACAGGTTCCACAGGACGCGGAGGCCTTGGTATGCGCACGCACTTCGTCGAGCGAGCTTAGGCCTTTCTCTGTGATCGTATTGACAATTTGAGATTTGCATATGCCGTTACACCCGCAGATTTCCGCATCATCTGGTAAGGCTGCAACGGCCGCCATAGGGTCCAGGGGGGTACCTCCCTGAAACATCTGGCCGAATATGAGGGTTTCACGCATGTCCGAAACATCCGTGCCCTTTTTCAAAAGATCAAAGAACCAAGGTCCATCCGCTGTATCCCCATAAAGCACGGCGCCGATGATCTTGTTGTCTTTGAGCACAATGCGTTTGTAGACCCCAGCCTGGGCATCGCGGAGGACGATTTCTTCTCTGTCCTCGCCTTCTGCAAAGTCGCCAGCGGAATAGAGATCAATACCCGTGACCTTTAACTTGGTCGCGGTAACTGATCCTTTGTATTCAGCCTTTCCATCCAAAAGGTTATCGGCAAGAACCTTTGCCATGTCGTACAGCGGTGCAACCAGACCATAACAATGGCCGTTGTGTTCCACACACTCGCCAAGAGCATAAACATCAAGATCGGATGTCTGCATGCTGTCATCAACAAGGATGCCGCGATTGCATTCAATACCGATATCACTGGCGAGCTGCATGCTGGGGCGGATACCCACAGCCATGACCACAATCGTTGCGTCGATAACAGTGCCATTGTCGAGTTTGACACCCGTGACCTTGCCCTCTTCGCCAAGGATTGCATGGGTGTTGGCTTTGGTGATGACATCGATATTGCGGTCTGTGATCGCTTTCTCGAGCAGGTAACCTGCAGCCTGATCAAGCTGGCGCTCCATCAACGTTGGCATCAGGTGCAGAACAGTTACGTCCATGCCCTGTTCGCGCAAGCCTGCGGCAGCTTCAAGGCCAAGAAGACCACCCCCGATCACAACAGCACGCCCTCCAGTTTTTGCTGCAGAAATCGCCGCAGAAATCATCTGATCAACATCGTCAAGATCGCGGTAAACCAGAACACCTTCGAGATCGTGTCCCGGCAGTGGGATGATAAAAGGGTTAGATCCCGTAGCGATAACCAGCTTGTCATAAGAGGCTGTAATACCGTTTTCCGAGGTCACTCTTTTCAAGATGCGATCAACCTTGGAAACCTTGGCCTTTTTGTGCAGAGTTATTTCATGCTCATCGTACCAGGCATCATCATGAGTGATGATATCCTCGTAAGTCTTTTCCCCTGATAAAACCGGGGAAAGCATCAAGCGGTTATAGTTAACCCTGGGCTCGGCATTGAAAATGGTTACCTCGAAGGCATCGGGATCTTTGTCGAGAAGTTCCTCGAGCATCCTTCCCGGTGCCATACCATTGCCGATGACGACAAGTTTTCGTTTCATAGTTTTCTCTCCGGTATCCATTTCTGGAGGGCCATCTCAGGCCGCGTTTTCTGCCGTGTTCTTGGCAATGTTTTTTATAGGTTTTTTTACGAGGTTTTTTGTGGAGCTTTGACGCCCGATCCGGACGGCTCTCTTTTCATGGATGGATTTCAGTTGTTCTTCGCTGGGGTCGGCTCCGCCTTCATAGGCCTCGAGGAAATCAAGGAGTTCTTCCCGGTAGGCGTAATAGTCAGGGTGATCGAGCAACTCTTTGCGCGATCGTGGACGGGGTAAATCCACCTCCATGATGTTGCCAATTTTGGCATTGGGACCGTTGGACATCATGACGACACGGTCTGCGAGCAGGATCGCCTCATCGACATCATGGGTGACACAAATGGCGGTGACCTGGGTTTGTTTCCAAACTTCCATCAACACATCTTGCAGCTCCCAACGCGTGAGGCTGTCAAGCATGCCAAAGGGTTCGTCGAGCAACAGAAGTTTTGGGGAAAGAGCAAAAGCACGAGCGATCCCGACGCGCTGTTTCATGCCATTCGATAGGTCTCCAGCACTTTTGTGCAGGGAGTCTCTGAGGCCAACAAGTGACAGATAGTATTCAGCAACGTCACGGCGCTCCTGTTTGCTTGCATTCGGGTAGACCCGGTCTACACCAAGGATTACATTCTCAAAAGCTGAGAGCCAAGGCATCAGCGACGGCGACTGGAAAACCACCGCCTTATCCGGCCCCGCCTGTTTGGTATGACGCCCATCGAGAACAATCCCGCCCTCGGTAATCCCGTTCAACCCAGAAGCCATGGATAACACAGTTGACTTACCACAACCGGAGTGGCCGATCAGCGTGATGAACTCACCTTTATTCATCTTAAGATCAAACCCATCTACTACAGTCAGCGGACCTTTGGGTGTGGGATAGATCTTCTTGACCTGACTGAATTCAACGAACTTTTTATCAATGGTTGAGGTGGCAGCCGAAGATTTTTTATAGGCCAGAGGCACACGAGGTGTTTGCGAAATGGGCACTATGGTCGGCAGAGTATTTGTCTTTTCATTCTCAATGTTTTGGCCAGCACCGACATTCATCAAATAATCAGTGATTTCCCCACGCAGTTTGATGAAATTATCATCGCTATTCATAGAAGAGCGATCTCTTGGGCGGGCGAGGTTGATTTTAAATTCCGGACCAAGCGTTGCTTTGGGGCCCGGTGTCAGGGGAATAACCCGATCCGCAAGAAGAATAGCTTCGTCCACATCATTGGTGATGAGGATTATGGTTTTCTTTTCTTTTTCGGAAATATCGGCAAATTCATCCTGTAGTTTGGATCTTGTGAGAGCGTCCAGAGCTGACAGCGGCTCGTCGAGGAGCAGGATTTCCGGTTGCATTGCCAGGGCGCGTGCGACAGCAACGCGCTGGCGCATCCCGCCGGAAAGTTCTGATGGTTTGCGATCTGCAGCGTGAGATAGACCAACCATTTCTATGTATTTGGTGACGATACCTCTGCGCTCTTGTCGGTTTTTTTTCTTGAAAACGGTATCGACGGCAAGGGCAATGTTTTCTTTTACGCTCAACCAGGGCATCAAGGAATAGTTCTGGAAAACCACACCTCTTTCTGGCCCGGGGCCGTCTATTTCCTTGCCCTTATAGATGACACCGCCTTTATCGGGTTCGGTCAGACCAGCCAGGGCGGAAATCAGGGTGGTTTTGCCTGAACCGGAAAATCCAAGGATGGCAATGAACTCACCTTCTTGAATATCAAGGAAGAGGTTATCGAGCACATCATTGCGAGAGGCACCTTCGCCATAGTGTTTCGACAAGCCGGATATTTGCAATATTCCCATCGGTCCGATCCTATCGATTGCTGGTGAAGGTAAAGGCCTGCTGTAACGCGTGCATCAGGCGATCAAGCATGAAGCCGATCAGGCCGATTGTGAGGACGGCAACCATGATTTTTGCTAAAGACTGAGAGGAACCATTCTGAAATTCATCCCAGACAAATTTCCCAAGGCCAGGGTTTTGGGCCAGCATTTCAGCCGCGATCAAAACCATCCATCCAACACCCAAAGATAAGCGCAAACCCGTGAATATCAACGGAAGTGAGGACGGAAGAACAAGCTTGGTAATGGTCTGCCTGGTGGGAAGGCGCAATACTTTGGCAACGTTCATCAGATCTTCGTCGATGGATGCAACACCGAGCGCCGTATTAATAAGTGTAGGCCAGAGAGAGCAAAGGGTAACAGTTACCGCCGAGACCACCATGGATTTTGGTAACCAGTCGTACACATCTACATAAAGAGCAGAAACGACCATGGTCACAATTGGCAACCATGCCAAAGGAGACACCGGCTTGAATATCTGAATGAGCGGGGTAATTGCACCATTTACTCCTTTGGATAAACCTGAAGCAATACCAAGGGGAACCGCGATTGCGGTTGCAAAGACAAACCCGAGGCCAACAGTTCCAAGGGAAGTAAATATCTGGTCGATATAGGAAGGTTTGCCCGTATAGACCCGGTGTTTCACCTTGTCTTCTTTTCCGGCCGCAATGAGTTTGGCATTGCGTACATCCTGCCTTTGATAAAAGGCGGTTGCCTTTTCGCGAGTCCGAACATGATCGACCCACAGGTTAACCGACTGTTCCCAAACCTGCACGGGTCCGGGGATTGTACCAAGAGATGTTTCGACCTTTGGTGCCAATCCGCCCCAGGCGAACAGGAAGAGACCTATGCCAAGTAAAGGAATGAAAAGAGTACTGCGAAGTTCGGTAAGTTGTTCGCGATGATCTTCGCCTGCAGCCATTTTCATCAAAGGCACCAACCATGAAAAACCTAATGCGCTGAACCACCCACTAGACTTGTTTATGGCAGAGAGAATTTTCTCTTTTCTTGCAATCTTTAAGTCTTCTGCACTTGCAGTGATACTAGCCACGAACTTAGTCCTTCATACTGGATTGGGTGGTATAATGTCAGCAGGGGCGGAAGAGGAAACGGTTCCTCAACCAACCCCCTGCTAATCTCTGGTTTTCTTAGCTTTGAGGGATGCCATCGCTGGTTATTTTTTGATTAGCCTTTAGGCCGATAATTTGAGCATCAATGTAATCGTTCGGTTTTCGGCCATTGTATTCAATACCATCTATGAAGGCTGAAGTGGCCGGGCGATAACCATCTGTATCCCAAGGGAAATCTGTTTTTGCAGCATTGTTCTCTTCAACCAGAATTTCGGCTGCTTTCAGATAAATATGAGGCTGATAGACTGATTTGGCGACCTCTGCATACCAGCTGTCATCTTTGTGATCAGCAATCTGGCCCCATCGGCGCATTTGGGTCAGGTACCAAATCGCGTCTGAATAAAAGGGATATGTTGCATCGTGCCGGAAAAAGACGTTGAAATCAGGGACTGATCGTTTGTCGCCTTTTTCATATTCAAAAGTACCTGTCATGGAACTTGCGATTACATCAGCATCTGCGCCAACATATTCAGGTTGTGAGAGGATTTGAACGGCTTCGGGGCGGTTCGCGTTGTCATTTTCATCCAACCACTTTGCTGCCCGGATCAGTGCCTTGGTCAGTGCTAAGGTCGTATTTGGATTTTCCACGGTGAATTCGTTGGTAAGACCAAAGACTTTTTCTGGGTTATTCTGCCAAATTTCATAATCAGTAATTACCGGAACACCAATTCCTTTATTAACCGCTTGCTGGTTCCAGGGTTCACCGACGCTATAGCCATAAATTGT
The DNA here is from genome assembly GCF_965205715.1 of Kiloniella sp. GTDB lineage: Bacteria > Pseudomonadota > Alphaproteobacteria > Kiloniellales > Kiloniellaceae > Kiloniella. The sequence goes on from NZ_CBDBHW010000013.1 coordinate 1,088,400, forward strand.
TCCGGCTTCCAGAGTTGCGGGCATTTGCGGAGGGGGTGTTACACTTAAAAGGGCATCTGCTTGAAGTTGGCCTGAAATATCTTCTGGAGAATAGTAACCCGGGTGTACCCCTCCTGCAGCAAGCCAATATCGCAGTTCATAGTTATGTGTGGATACCGGGAACACCATTCCCATATTGAAAGGCTTACCTTGATCTTTGTAGGTTTCAACAACGGGCTTTAACGCTTCAGCACTGATAGGGTGAACCGGTTTACCATTTTCTTGAGGAATATTCTCTTTCATCAATGCCCAGACTTCATTGGAAACGGTGATCGCATTTCCATTCAAGTCCATGGAGAAAGGGGTAACGATGTGGGCTTTGGTGCCATATCCAATTGTTGCAGCGAGCGGTTGTCCTGCCAGCATGTGGGCACCATCAAGCTCACCGGTGATAACGCGGTCCAACAGGACTTTCCAGTTGGCTTGAGGTTCCAGAGTAACGAAGAGGCCTTCGTCTTCAAAAAAGCCCTTTTCATAGGCAATAGCGAGAGGGGCCATATCGGTGAGTTTGATAAATCCTAGTTTCAACTCATCTTTTTCTACATCGAGAATGTCTGCGTGAGACGGGGCAAATGTGATCATTGTTACGGCGGATGACAGAGCTAATGCTCCGGTTATCCCGAGAAAACGGGGTACGATAGTTTTTTGCGATTTTTCAATAACTGGATCACATTTTTTTTTCATTATCTTGCCCATGAAACCTTTGAATTGGTGGCTGAAAACGTTCTTTTAATTGATTGCAGTCCAGATATCAGGGCTATTTACTAAAGATCGAAAAGGTGTTGCAAATCAAACGGATATCTGAATCTCTGTCCTAAGCGCAAAGCAAGAGGATTTTTCATCATGGTTTCAGTTCAATCAGTTTTACATCAAGTTCCTGATCCGAGGGGCAAACAAGGCCGTCAACATCCACTTACCGCGCTGTTGGGGTTGATCCTTTTATCGATGCTCAGCGGTCGCCAAGGTATGCGAGCTGCGTTCCGCTTGGGACGCCGGCTTTCACGCAAACAACTTACTCGCCTGGGTTTTCGTCGGGACCGCTCTTCTCCGTGCCATGCGACGCTGACGGAAATGCTGCGAATACTTGATCCAGACGCTTTGGCCGAAGCCTTAAGCCAATTCACGACCGAACAACAATATAGTGAGGGGGATGAAACGATGCCCCGTCATCTTTCGATTGATGGCAAAACCCTTCGCGGCAGTAAGGACGCAGATGGCAAGGCCGAGCATGTCCTATCGGCTTTTAGCGCGGCGCTTGGCCAATCCGTCGGTCACTGTTCCTCACGAGGCAAAGGTTTTGAAATACCAGACGCCATACGTCTACTGGAAAAGATTGATCTAGAGGATATGATTGTCACTGGAGATGCAATGTTCTGCCAGAAAACAATCACTTACCTGATCGTGGAGAAAGGTGGCGATTATGTTTTGCCTGTCAAAAAGAACCAGAAAGACCTGCTTGAGGAAATCGGAACGGCCTTCAACGAGCCGGTTTTCCCCCCTCGCACAATGGCAAGAACAGCCACAACCCGGTCACGGACGAATTGATCAACGCCATATAGAACTCCTACCTGCCAATGCACTCAGCCAGTATATGCGCAATGCATGGCCGACAATCCGCACCATTGCCCGAGTGACCCGCAATCGCCAAGATGTCAGAGCAGGCAACATCATTAAAAGCGAAACTGAAACCACCTACCTGATATCCAGCATGGTAGCGCCAACACCAGAAACCATTTTGAGGTTAAACAGAAATCACTGGCAGATAGAAATCATGCATCGTGACAAGGATGTGACCATGGGCGAAGACCGATACACAAACCGCTCAGACCATGCGCCCAGAAATATCTTCTCCCTCACCAGTGCCGCCATCACCCTGCTTAAACGCATCGCAAAATCACCAACCAAAGCGATTGAAATGGTTCAAGATAATCGCGGTAAAGCTGTCGCTCTCATCAATGGGGGCCGAAAAACGTATTTTCTCTGAATCGCCCTGTCCAGATATATCTTTTGTGTGCGTTGATGTCTGCTGCTATAAAATTCTAAATGTGATGCAAAAAATGCAACGCTCTTTGAGTTTGGAGAAGATCTAATGATGCGGCACCAACTGGTTTTTCATTATCTGGATAAAGTTGCCCGGATCGGATCTATTCGGCGGGCCGCTGAAGAACTTGCAATTACACCTTCGGCATTGAACCGTCGGATACTTGGAATAGAAGAAGAGCTTGGGACTGAGATTTTTGAACGCCATTCCGCGGGAGTACGCATCAATATTGCTGGTGAGATATTCCTCCAGCACGTTCGGAGCCAAATTGCAGATTTAGAGCGAGTCAGATCGCGGATCGCGGATCTGTCGGGGATGCGGCGGGGCCATGTAAACATTGCTTGTACGCGTGAGGTGTCACGTTATTTTTTACCTATGGAAATTGAGACGTATCGTTCTGAATACCCAGGGGTAACCTTTGGTGTAAACTTATATGAGCGGGGGGATGCTGAACTTTCTCTTGTTGATAATAGCAATGATATAGCGCTGGTCTTTGAACCACTTAGATTGACAGAGTTTCAAACGGTCTTTTCAGTTCAACAACCGATTTATTGCATTATGTCGGTGGAGCATCCCCTAGCGAAAAGAAAGAGTTTGCGGCTTTATGACTGTACAGAATTCCCACTTTTGTTGCCAAACAAAGGTGAGGGAATTCGACAGGTTCTAGATAATGCAGCTGCCAAAACGGGTTTAGCTCTGACGCCGACTATTGAATCAAATAGTTTGGACCTATTACAAATGTTATCCATAAATGGCGATAACCTGAGTTTTGCCGTGGCGATCAACTTGCAACCTCTTCTCGACAACAACAATCTTGCAGCTGTTCCAATTGATATAAGAGATATCTCGGGTGGATTTTTGTTTGCAGGTCATTTAAAGGGGAGGACATTGCCCGTTGCTGCGGCTCGTTTTCTTGAAGATATATCGAAACAGTTGGGGGTAAGTTACGGTTAGTATAATTGGGAACGATTAACTGTTTTTACTTGCTCATTGGGGTTACAGATTCTAGAGAAAATACTCACACTGAAATCTTATGATAATAAGGGCCACAGAAATGGTGGCAAAATAGGGTAAAAATGGTCGGTCGGGTCATCCAGGTAATTCTTCTTTGTTTTGTTGTTGGCGTGGTGCTGGCAGCCTTTAATACAGATGCTCTAGGGCTTTTGAATTGGGTCGTGGAGAATTTTCAAAAGGTAGTTGAATCGGCTCGAAAATTTATTGATTGGGGCGGGCATTACATCCTTCTTGGAGCTGGTTTAGTTCTCCCAATTGTGGCCATTAACCTAATCATCAATCTTATCAAAAAGCGGCGATCAGCTCCCCGAGACGAATAATTCAGTCCAATCCATAAAAAAACACATCATTTTTTTCTAATATTTACATTCCAGTAACAGTCATTTTGGTAGCTTAGAGAGAGACAAACGACATGTTCTCATTAAGGAGCTGTCATGCGTGAAGTTCTAAGACAATTATTATGGTGGAATAGGTGAGCTTTCTCGTGATTGCCATGGACTTAATTTGAAAACAGATATCAGGCATATTCTCGATGCACTTCCTGATCTAGCGATGCTGGTTCGGGGGCAAGAAGTCATCTTCTGTAATAAAGCTGGATCTAAAGTTTTAGGTGGTTCGACAAAGGAGCACTTTACTCCTTGTTCCTTAAAAAATTTGATTGATATTGAATATCACGAGGTTTTCTCTGAAATTTGGGGCGATCTTCTCAAAACAGGCAAAACAGATTTTCCACTAAAAATGCTTGGGTTAGATAAAAGTACCCATGAGATTATGTTTTACGCCGAAACTGTGGATGACATAGATAAAGATACTATCGTCCTTTATGGCAGAGACTTTTCCCAAGCAAAAAGAAATGCAGCAGCGCTTGTTGAGAGTGAACTCTCACAGCGTATTCTCAAAGATGCTGCTCTTTCTTTCCTTTGTATTTGTGATGACAACGGCATTAGCTATATGAACCCAGCAGGACTGCGCTTGCTGGAAGGTAAAAAAGAAGAAGAAGTAATAGGGCGAAAATTTTCGGATCTTGTTCATCCTGATTACAAGTCAGTTTTCAAAAAAGATTTTAATATGCTTGCCGCGGAAACGCAGGCGCTGCCCATGAAACTGATTGGCCTGAAGGGGAATGAATTACGTGTCGAAATGCTGGTTTCTAAATTCAGGCATGCTGGCCGTAGTGGATTTCTCATAGAGGCCAAAGACATAAATGACCTCCTTCTGAGACAAGAGGAGCTACTGCGGATTCAAGGGGTTCTCAAACGTAAAGTTGCTGAACGAACTCAAGAGTTAACTGCGGAGATAAAAGCGCGTGTCCAAGCGCAACAAACTGTCGAGCACATGACCTTTCATGACGCCCTTACCGGTCTTGGTAACAGAATGCAGTTTGTACGTTACGTGGATGAAGAAACAGCTGACAGAGAGAAGAAAAAAAGTGGTGCACATGATCTAAAATGGGCGGTTCTTGTTTTGGATCTCGACCATTTTAAAGACCTCAATGATATATTTGGCAGGGAAACAGGCGATCAACTATTGCGCCAAATTGCCGGCCTTTTAAAAGAAGAAATGGTCACCGGAGCACATTTAGCCCGTCTCGGCGGAGATGAGTTTGCCCTCATGCTTCCCTATGAGAATGACACTGATCCCGAAAATTGTGCGCAAAGAATTCTTTTGCGTATGGGCAAGGCATTCTTCCTTAGTGGAAAAGAGATCTACTCTGGTTGTAGTGTCGGCATTGCTCTGGCACCTCATCATGGGAATAATGCTGCTGAGTTACTCGGCCATGCTGAAATGGCCTTGTACAATGCCAAGAACAAAGGTCGTTCAACCTATTCATTTTTTAATTCAGAACTCAAAGAGAGCATTGCCGAAAGCAGTCGACTTGAACATCTTCTCCGAGCTGCTTTAGAGAAGAATGAATTTGAACTTTATTACCAGCCTCAGGTGAATTTGGAAACGGGCCGCCTTATCGGGGCAGAGGCATTGATTCGTTGGCACAGTAGCGATGGCATGATCAGTCCGGATCGCTTTATTCCAATAGCAGAGAAAACCGGTCTGATAGATCCAATTACGGATTGGGTAATGACCACAGCCTGTACGCAGGCAAAAGAATGGCAGAATATTATGCTTGGCATTCGTGTGGCGGTGAATTTATCGGCAGTCTCTTTTCGGCAGGTGGATTTTGTCAGCAAGGTCCGCGAAGTCTTGGAGTTCACTCAGGTGAGCCCAGATTGCCTGGAGCTTGAAATTACGGAAACCGCGATCATGGCTGACTTTAAAGAGGCTGATCGGATCCTTAACAGTCTTGCTGAACTCGGGGTACACCTTGCGATTGATGATTTTGGGACAGGATATTCCTCGCTTTCTTATTTGAAACGCTTTCCTGTTGATAAATTAAAAATTGATAAGTCATTCGTGTTGAAACTCGACCAGAACCAAGATGATGCTGCGATTACGGCTGCAATCATTTCCATGGCCCATGCCATGGGCACAAAGGTTTTGGCTGAAGGTGTTGAAGAGAAAACGCATATGCTCTTCTTGAAAGAGCGTGGCTGCGAAGAAGCACAGGGTTATTTCTTCGCGCGCCCAATGCCTGCAGCTGAGTTTCTTATTTGGTGTGAACAAGAAGGTTCAGAGCAGGCAAAAGTGATTTCTGGCTAAGAGGGGTAATCGCTCCTCTTAGCGTAAATCTCCTGATTGTTCGATGAAGGCCTTAAAGGTGTCATCAAACATTTCCCGTTTTAAATCTCTGACAATGAAAACGATTTTTGATCGGTGATCATCATCAGGCCAAGCCTCGAGCATCACGGGGGGGTGGAATATGTGTTGAACGCCATGAATGACAATCGGGTTACTATCCCCTTCGATATTGAGAACGCCCTTTATCCTCAATAGATTGTTACCATAAAGCGTGATCAGCATTTCAATCCAGGAGTTTAGTTGCTCCCAGTCAATTGGCTTGTCGTAGGTTAAGCAAAAGGCATGGACCTTATCGTCGTGACGATTTAAGTCGTGCCCGTGATGGTGGTCATGCTCGTGGTGGTGGTCATGCCCGGGGTGGTGGTCATGCCCGGGGTGGTGGTCATGATTGTGACTATGATCATGATGTCCATCCTCATTTTCAAAAGCCTCGGCTTTCAACCAATTCTGGACATCAAGGGTTTTTGTCTCTGGATTATAGAGGCCGACATTAAAGAGGGATGAAGGATCTATAACGCCGTGTTTAATCTCTTCGATTACCGCGGTGGGGTTGATATCGCGGAGCCGTTGTTTTAGGTCAGAAAAACTCTTTTCGCTGGCGAGATCTATCTTGGTTAGCAACAACCTGTCAGCAACAGCGGCCTGTTTTAAGGATTCTTGTTGATTGTCCAAAGTGTGATTGCCATTGATGGCGTCAACAGTTGTAATTACACCATCCAATCGAAAACGATCGCTTAAAAATGGGTCGGACATCAATGTTTGTAGTATCGGGGCTGGATCGGCAAGGCCCGTAGTTTCAATCACGATACGATTAAACGCAGGGACTTCTTTCATCAGGCGTTTTTTATAGAGTTTTCTGATCGTCTCAACGAGATCCCCGCGTACGGTGCAACACAGGCAGCCACTATTCATCAGTACGATGTCTTCTGTAGAGCTTTCGACCAGGAGGTGATCGAGACCGATCTCTCCAAACTCGTTAACGATAACAGCTGTTTCATCCATGTCTGGATGTTGGAGCAGCTGCTTTAGGAGAGTGGTTTTTCCACTACCGAGAAAGCCAGTTAGAACTGAGAGGGCCAGGGGCTCATCTGGTATGTCCATGTCGTGCACTTGGAATTTATGGTCTGACATTTCCTGATCCTTTAATAGAGAGAGAGGTTTTTATCTCTATGCACAATATAATACGCATAGAGACTTGCTGTGAGATATAGAAGTCCGCCTGCCTGGTGCAGCGCACCTAAGTGTACAGGGACAACAAGTAACAGTGTTGAAATTCCAAGAGCAACTTGAATTGCCGCTGTTAACATCAACAAGTGCAGTGCTTTTGCGAGCGCGTTTGATCGTTTTAAAAAGAACGCCCAAACCCAGATAAATAGGGTCAGGGTAAATGTTGATATAGCTAAGACGCGGTGATTGAATTGTACCGCAGCAACATTTTCAAAAGTATTTACATACCACGGTTCAACGTCACCATATGATGGCGGGATTATCTGCCCCTCCATTAAAGGGAAGGTGTTATAGATCATTCCAGCATTAAGGCCGGCAACCAGTCCGCCAGAGGCTATGGTGATCGTGATCAAAATTGGTGGTAACAATAGGGGAAGGTGTAATTTTGCGCTTACGTTTGCAGAATTTCGGCTGGGCATGGGAAGAAGCAATCTTAAGGCAACCCAGAAGAGATAACCATAAATAGCAAAGGCCATAAGTAAATGTGCCGTAAGGCGATATTGGCTTACGTCCGTACGATCGGCAAAGCCACTGGCAACCATATACCAGCCCAACCCACCCTGCAGGCCACCGAGTATGAACATGAAAATGAGGTGTGGCAGCAAGGGTTTTCGGACGCGGCCTTTTATCAAAAACCACAGGAACGGGACCAAAAATACAATGCCAATAATCCGTCCCCAGAGGCGATGGATAAACTCCCACCAAAAAATAGTTTTGAACTCTTCCAAACTCATACCCAAATTCTCTTGCTGATACTCTGGGATTTGTTTGTAGATATCAAAAAGGCGAAGCCAGTCATCGGTGTTCATCGGGGGAATAATGCCTCTGAAGGGTTCCCACACCATGATGGATAGGCCAGATTCTGTTAGCCGAGTAATTGCACCGATTACAGCCATAATCATGATCATGGCACAACATACCAAAAGCCAAATTGCGATGGGTCGATCCTGTTGACGTGTATCGGATATCATGGCTTTGCCTATTCCCACCTTGTTCGTATCTCTAGTGCTTTATATAAGGATTTTAGTGTGTTTCAAGGTCGGATTGTCGACCTGCGGGTTCTTCAGGTTTCAACTCTACTGTTTTGGGGAGTTAATCCGCAGGGATAATTTCAAAACTTGGTAACTGGAGAAAGTGTGTGATTTTGCCATCTGGGCTTGTGAGCGACAAACTCATCGAATGATGAGCTGCATTCGTGGTTAGATTTAATACGCCGCTTTGTTCTAGGGTAACCAGATCTTCTGAAGGCGGATTTGTTTCAGGAATTGTGAGCTCGACACTTTTTATCTCACTAAATCCAGCCGAGTTTTGACGCTTTAAGTCTTTGTTGTTGCTCCAGGAATCAGGGCGCTTCCCGCCGATTGAATTAAATATAAACGGCTGCTTGGCATCCATACTTGAGCAGGCGACGGGTATGGAAATTCCCTGGGGCAGATAGGGAGGGCAATAGGCCCATGTCTGAATAGGAAGCTCGGGGCGCAAGGCTATGCCAAAAGGGGAGTTGCCATTCGCCTTCCAAAGAGCGCGTTCAGCGAGGCGGGTTTTCGAAATTACTTCACTTCTTGCAGCCGCTTCGTCTTTTACCCAGAGTAGTTCCAAGTAAGCATTGTCGAAGCAATAGCAGATATTTGTTGTGCCTTGACCGGGATGGTCGCGCCGATAGCTCTCGACAAAACCAGCTTGCTTTAACAGGCGAGCTTCTTCGGGATCTTGGTTTTCCTCTGGATCAAGGAAGACAAAGATATGGTCGATTTCGATTTTTGGAAAAGGCATAGCGGAAAACAGGGAGTTTTGAATACTGTACAGGGGAAATTTATTAAAAACCCCCCCTGTAAATTATGTTGTTCTTAGGCAATCATGTAGCGTGCACGGGCTCCACGTTCGAGAGCGGCAGCTGCTAAACGCTCGACCTCGAGGGTATGGCGTAAAATTTCAAGAAGACGCAGCTCTTCCTGACTTGCAATACCATCAGCGGCAACGACTTCCAGAGCAAGTGAATAGGCCGTTTCGCGTAACTTTTCAGGTAAAGCTGCAACAACTTGATCCAGGACCTTTTGAAAGCCCTCTTCTTGGTTGAGGAGGTCGGCACACTTACGGGAGTCCAGCGGAAGGTCTTCAGGGTTGTAACCGTTGAATACCGGTAGAAACTTTACGATTTCCCCGATAGTCTGAAGTTCTGAATCTGTCATGTCGCTATCAGCAGCTGACGTAAGGACCATAAGGTAGACCAGCGCGGATCTGTAATCGGTCATGTAGACACTTCCTCTTGAGTTCTTTTGGTTGTGAATTTGAAAAACTACGAATTATGATTTCCATATCTATGTAGAGGAAACCAGTTTTTCAATCCTATCTTTTCACTATAGCAGAATGTAGCAAGAAACCTCTAGAGAACTCTTTGAATATTTGATCCTTTTTTATAAATTACAGTTGCTGATAAACACTATTAGCAATCAAAGAAAGCTCCTCGTGTTCAATGTCTCCTATTACGGCGTAGCCCAGAGAACCTTCATACCAATAGAAAGCTCTGGTCGCGCCTGATTTTTGGTACTGAAATGCGATTTCTTCAGTTTTGGGTGCTGATATGGGCGTGGTAACGGCTGATCGTGATAGATAAATGGTAACCCGGCTTCCTTCTTTGCTTTCGTACATAAACTGAGCAGCAGGCCCTGTCTTGGAGGGGAGGAGACGCCCGCCCATTAATTCAAATCCACTGCTGGATAAATCTGGTATAGAGAGAGGAGAATCAAGACGGAAAGAAAGCCATTTGGCAAGATGCACCTGTTCGTCACTATCGACCTCTACTGGGTGTCTGACTTCGGGAGTATAAACCCAATGTGCCTCCATCGCGGGTGTTGTTAGGGTGCGAGAGACAGTATTCGTTAGTTCTGAAGGTTGCATTGAGCCTTTGAAGTAGCCATGCCCAAACCATCCCCCAGCTGATCCTATTACGAGAAAGATCAACGCTGCTGCAATGCGAGACAAGGTCGAGCTAGAGCTAGTGCTTGAGTTTAAATGAGCTGATGCTTTTGGGGGGCCACTGGGAAGTAAGTGAGAGGGAACTGTTTCGTTGGCTTTCGAGGCAAACAAGGTTTGCAGGCCCTCGTTTTGTTTTTGCCACTCTTTGACTCGTTTGGCATCTTCCGGGTGTGTATCCAACCATTGCTCAACACGTGCCTTCTCTGATGCGTTAAGCTCACCATCTACATAGGCGTGGAGAAGTTCCGAACCTTCAAAGCGTTCTTTGCTCATTTTATTCTCCTGATATGGGAGGTACTGCTTGATGGGTCGGCAGTGGTGTTTGAGGAGTCCATTCTTTTTCTCAAGGTTTCTCTGGCACGAGAAAGGCGGGACATAACGGTACCTGGTGGTATTTGTATTATCTGGGCGACTTCCTTGTAGCTTAATCCCTCCAAGGTGATTAGCAGAAGGACTTGTTTTTGTTCTTCAGGTAGCTCTGCGATGGCTTTGTCTAAATCGGTTAAATATATTCGATCTAGCTGATTTGCAGGATTTTGCAGTTGAGGTGACATCGCAAGGTTTTCTGTTATTTCAGAAGATTGTGTCAGTGGATTACGTTTGTTCGAACGGTAATGGTTTAAATGTGTGTTGCTCAGTATTCTGTATAACCAGGATTTTAAATTACCTTCACCTTGCCATTGGGCGCGCTTGTTTAGACCTCGCTCGAGACAATCTTGGACGAGGTCATCGGCTGTGGACGAATCTCTCACCAGAGCGTAAGCGTATCGCCTGAGCGCAGGGATCGATTGGGTCAACTGATTGAGAAATTCGTCCATTAAGGTTTGCCTTGGTAAAGGGAAATCAGGGTTTTACGATGTGCCATACGCCTTTGAACTTATCCCCTGTAACATCGCCTGGTTTTGTATCTTTCACCCAACCGTACAAAGGCTTGCCTTTATATGCCCACTGTTTGTTGCCGTCATCGCGTGTGATTTTTGTGTAATCACCTGTTTCGGGTGTTTTAGTCTTTACCAGTAAGGGGGGCCAAGCTTTTGCGCATCCACCGTTACAGGCTGATTTTCCGTTCGCATCTTTGTCGAATGTATAAAGGGTCATTCCGGCAGTGTCGGTTAGGATGTTACCGAGTGCGGTTTCCCCACTTTTTACGACGCCAGATAAATCACTGGCAAATGAGATGGTGGTCGATAGGGCAATAACTGCAGTCGTCATGGAGACTGCTTTGAAGATTGATTTCACTGTCTTATTCTCCCAAATTGGATACATCATTCAAGTTTCGATAGATGTAAGACACCTCAGGTGCAGTTTTATTCCCACAATGTGAAAAGAAAGTGGCGTGATTTATTTTTGACTTGTTTTATCGCCGCTTTTTTCAAAATCGATAAAGAGAACGCGATACCGTGTTTGGTTTGGTTCGTGAAACGGATATCTCTCTTCTAACTCCTTTGAATAAAAATATTTTTCCGAACTGGGAGTGAATTTAAAAAATCCCTCCCCCTGTTTAAGTGAATTTTTCTGATGGGTCCTGTCCAACTCAATCAATGAGTCCTGTGTTGATCACAACTTCCAATTGATAATTGAATATGAGAAGCCTAGGCCCTTCGTTAATACTACATAAGGAGCTTTAGCAATATGAGTGGAGTTTTCGTAGTAGCAGTAGATGGTAGTTCTGGTAGCGAGCGTGCTCTTCAAGCCGCAATTGAACTCGCTAAAATGACTGATGCAAAATTGATTTTGGCACATGTCATTGAATGGTCTCCGTTTACATTTCATACACCAGATGAGTTGGCCGTGCGCCATAAGCGCCGGGAAGAAGAGCTGGATCGGGCACGGGAAGTGGTTCTTGGTTCCTCTAAAACTGTCACGGAAGAGGCTGAGATCACATCAGGCCTGGTAGTCCGCCATGGACATCCGACAGAGGCTTTAATTGAAATAGCAGAAGAGACAGGTGCAAGCCACATCTTCATCGGTCGTAAAGGTCAGTCAAAAATTCGAACGTTGTTTTTCGGGAGTGTCGCTTCCTCACTGGTACAGACATCCTCGGTTCCAATAACAGTCGTACCCTAAACTGATCAAAAGAATCAGAGGGACAAACGTTAATTACATAAACAAAATACAGGGGGCATGTCTTATGCCGAGATTATTATGTTTACTGAGTGTGTTGGTGCTGATGCCACAGTTGGCGTGGGCTGGTATCGATGAGACTATAAACGCTGCAACTGCTCCGATTGCTTCTGCAATCAGCGCATTTGTCTTTTTTAAAATTACAGTATTTGGTGCAGACCTACCTTTGGTGGTTCTTTGGCTGGTGGTTGGGGCTGTGTTCTTTACCCTTCGCATGGGTTTTGTGAATATCTGGGGCTTCAAACACGCGATTGAATTGGTAAGAGGGGATTATTCAAATCCCAATGACGCTGGAGAAGTCACTCACTTCCAGGCCTTGGCAACAGCCGTATCCGGTACCGTTGGTATTGGTAATATTGGTGGTGTGGCCGTGGCTGTTACCGTTGGTGGGCCTGGGGCGACCTTTTGGTTGATAGTTGCTGGCTTTCTGGGAATGTCGACCAAGTTTGTTGAATGTACCCTCGGGGTGAAATACCGAAATGAAAACAGTGATGGATCTGTTTCCGGTGGCCCGATGTACTATCTACGCAGAGGATTTGCCGATCGTAATATGGCGGGTTTTGGGAAATTCCTTGGGACTTTCTACGCGATCGGGATTTTTATCGGTGCTCTGGGCATTGGGAACATGTTCCAATCGAACCAGGCTTACGTTCAGTTAAATACCGTTACTGGCGGAATGTTTGATGATCTCGGTTGGTTAGTCGGGTTGGCAATGGCTGCTGTTGTTTTTCTGGTTATCGTTGGCGGTATTAAATCCATTGCGGCTGTGACTGAAAAAATCGTTCCCTTTATGGCTGTGTTCTATTGCTTCTTTGCACTTATCGTTATCTTTATGAACGGTGCTGCACTGCCCGAAGCCATAGCAAATATCTTTACCGGAGCTTTCACAGGTGAGGGTGTTGCTGGTGGTGCTCTCGGGGCGTTGATAATCGGTTTTCAACGGGCCGTCTTTTCTAACGAAGCTGGTATTGGTTCAGCCTCTATTGCGCACTCAGCTGTGAAAACCAGCGAGCCTATTACCGAAGGTGTGGTCTCTCTTTTGGAGCCTTTTATCGATACCATCGTTATTTGTACGATTACGGCATTGGTTATTGGGACTTCAGCTGTTGCGAACCCAGGGTTTGCCGGAGATGCAACAGGTATTGCCATGACATCTGCCGCTTTTGAAACTCAGATTTCCTGGTTTCCGATACCCTTGGCTTTTGCAGGTATGTTGTTTGCTTTCTCAACCATGATTTCCTGGTCTTATTATGGCCTGAAGGGGTGGACATATCTTTTTGGCGAAGCGCCGCTTGGTCAGACCGTGTATAAGCTGATCTTTTGTGCTTTTGTCGCGCTTGGCTGTGTCGTGCAACTTGGGCCAATCCTAGATATCTCAGACGCTTTGGTCTTCTTGATTTGTGTGCCGAATATCTTGGGCCTCTACGTTTTGACGCCAGTGGTGAAGCGGGAATTAGAAGGTTATATGTCTCGAATTCGTACCGGTGAGATTAAAAAATACAGGACAAGCAAAGCATCTTAGAAAGGAACTTTGCGAATTTTATAACGCCGGGAAGGTAATCTTTCCGGCGTTACTATTTATTGGAGCAGAAGCTTTAGCTCGAAGTCGCCAATAACCCGCCCGCACCAATGAGCAGAGTTCCACTCGCGCGGTTCATTATCTTTTGTCCCTTGGTCGTTCTTGTCAGGAATGCGAGTTGTTTTCCTGAGATTGCGTAGAGAAACAGGGCGATAATTTCCAACACGATAAAGGTTATTCCCATGGTCGTAAATTGTGAAAGCATCGGGCTTTCGGCAACGAGAAATTGAGGGAAAAATGCCGTGAAAACCAGAATGGCTTTCGGATTGCTGATCGCGACTAGAAACTCTTGGCGGATGATTTTATAGCTCGAGACTTTTTCGGATGGTTTGAGGGTTGGGTCTTCAATTTTTTCAGGCTTTGCCCGCCAAAGCCGATAACCTAAATAAACCAGATAGAGCGCGCCAACGACTTTGAGTACATAAAAGGCTGTGGCTGAAGCTGCAAGAATGGCCCCGAGCCCTGTAGCTGTAAGAAGGATAAGGATGACAAAGGCCAGTAACCGGCCCAATCCCCCCTTCATGGCGTAGAACAATCCATAGCGAAGTCCATTTGTCATGGCGAGCATATTGTTAGGGCCAGGTAATATGTTAATTGCAAAGGCTGCGGGCACAAAAAGAAGCCAAAGATCTAATGACATGGTATCACCACTCAATACGAAGAAACTGTGGCTAGCCTACTCTTGGTTTTGGATGTCGTATAGATGAAGAATTTTGAGAGAATGATTGTAAGGTTACAATGAAAGTCTTCTGCAGAATCTTGGGGAAATATGGGGTGAATGTGCCCTAGAATGACAAAAGACCGCACAAGGCGGTCTCTGTGGTCAATCTTCCTTTTGAGAAGATTGGTCGGGGAGAGAGGATTCGAACCTCCGACCCTCTGGTCCCAAACCAGATGCGCTACCAGGCTGCGCTACTCCCCGAACGAGTGATGGTTTATGCTTCCTGATTTGCTTTTGCAAGCAAAAAAAACAAGGAACGACATAATGTTCGAAAATACCAGAATACATCAGGGTTTATGCGAATTTTATCTCAACTGATTTATTTTCAGTTTTTGGTTTTTATGGATTCCTTTGTTTGAGTATCAAAGAAACCTTTCACTTCTCTCACTGCTTCTGCCAAGCCCACTTTTTGAATGGATACGCCTTCGGGGAAAGCATTTTGGAGACGAGAGGGCATCATAGGGTCAAGGAGGACGAAGATCCCGCGGTCATTTTCTCGCCTGATAAGGCGGCCGAAGGCCTGCTTTAACTTTAACCGGGTTTGGCTGTCGTTGTAACGATTACCACCAAAGTGTTCCTTTCGGGAACGATGTTGGATGGTTGGACGTGGCCAGGGAACGCGATCAAAAACGATCAAGCGAAGTGAATCACCCGGGACGTCGACGCCATCACGAACCGCATCAGTGCCGAGAAGTGAAGAGTTCCGCTCTGCCCGGAAGATATCAATAAGGGTTGAAGTGTCTAAATTATCAACGTGTTGGCTGTAAAGAGTGAGCCCCGCACGGTCTAACTCAGGGCCCATTTTCTGATGAACAGCTCGCAATCTTGATATGGCGGTAAAGAGGCCAAGAGCCCCGCCCTGAGAGGCGAGGAAGAGTTCGCGATAGGCTGCTGAGACCTGATCCATATCGTCTTTGCGGACATCATTGATAATGAAAACCCGGGTCTGTTCAACATAATCATAGGGGGATTTAAATCTGGCACGCACAGGGGTGCCGGGGACAAAGGCTGCACCGCTACGTCGTTCGGCGCCGATCCAATCGCTTTCTTCGCTTCCGCTTCCCTCTGTCAGGGTTGCTGAGGTGATCACCGTACCATGGGCTTGTGACAGCAGCGTGTTGGCCAGCGGCTTTGTTGGATCAATCCAGTGCCTATGTAACCCAACATCCAGATCCTTACCGGCCGCACGTTCGACAGAAAACCAGTCTGTAAAGTCTTCTGGAGTTTCTTCTTCCAAGGAGCTGAGCATGGATACCCAGGCCTGAACCTGATTGCTGCCACGTTGTTCTAAACTTTTACAGGCGGCCTCTATACGCCTTCGGGTATCACTGTCCAACTCATCGGCTTCATTGTCGAGGCGTTGTTCAAGTCTGCGTCGCAGATTTTTTATGGGTTCCAATAATTCTTCTAAGGCTGATCTGAGTTCTATTGCGGATTCGATCAACCCGGGAATGGTTGGTTTGGTTTCAGCTTCCAGACTATAGGGTGAATTCTCGTGATCAGTTCTGGCGTAGACCTGATCACGTAGATGGCTGAGAAAAGTCTCCATAGGGCCTGTGGGCTGGTTGTCCTCCATTCGGTTGACCCAACCATCACCTGTTAGATGTCGGGCTGCGTGAACAGTTTCTGTAACCAAGTCCCGGGTTCTGTCGTCTGTTGCAATCAGATCTTCCAAACGTTTTTTGAGACCCCGAGCACGGCTGGCAGACCTTGTCGAGCCCGTTTCAACACCGGAAATCCATCGTCTGAGTTCCTGGCTTTCCTGTGCGGTAAGATGGGCGGAGAAGGCCGCATCTGCCGCGTCGAAAAGATGGTGGCCTTCATCAAAAACGTAATGACTTGGCAGGGAACCTTCGTCGCGCCCTCCGCCCATGGCGGCCTGTATCATGACGAGAGCATGATTAGCGACGACAATATTAGCTCGTTTGGCTTTGCGAATATTGCGTTCAATATAGCAACGACTGTAGTGTGGACAACCCGAATAGATACACTCGCCACGGCGATCAGTAAGGCCGAGAGTTCGGCCGCGGCCGACTAAATCAGCAAGCCATCCAGGAAAATCACCCCCAACCATATCGCCGTTTCGCGTGCGTGAAGCCCACCGCGCCATAAGGCCAATGGCAATGGCATCGTTGGGGCGGCTCATGAGAGCTTGAGTGGCTTCTTCTAGGTTAAGCAGGCAAAGGTAATTTTCGCGACCCTTCCGAATAACAACCCGTTTGGCTTTTTCATGTCGCTCGGGGAAGAGGCGGTTAAGTTCGCTATCTATTTGGGTCTGTAGATTTCGTGTGAAAGTAGAGATCCAAATCGGGGCGCCATTCTTTTCTGACCAGATGCTGGCAGGGGCAATGTATCCCAGGGTCTTGCCGACACCCGTACCTGCTTCGGCAAGAACGATATTTGGTTCGCCGGATATATCTCTCGGGGCAAAGGCGCTGGAGACGGCAGAGGTATAGTCCACTTGTTGCAGGCGTGCTTCGGATTCTTCGCCAAGTAACTCGGCAAGGCGTCGCCGCGCATCTTCTGGCTTAACGGACTGGTTGCGTGGGGGATCTTCTGGTGCGTGATCGCTCCATTCTTCAAGCCGTTCCCATATGCGAAGACCGCGCCCGGGTTTTAAGGCCGGAGAGTGGATATCTTGTTCGTGCATCGCAGATAAAATCGATGGCCCCCAGAGCCACCCTGCCATCATCATTGTTCTGGCGATGTCTGCTGCATAAGGATCAAACTGTCTTCCTTTCGAGGCCTGCTCGCGAAGAAGAAGCTCGGCAGTTTGATGCAAGATTAATGCGGCACCTTCTATTGATGTGGGTTCGGGGGCTCCAATGAAAGAGGCGAGGCCACGGGGTGTCGGAGTGCAGGCGGAAGAAGGACGAACAAAAGCTATGAGCTCGAGCAAGTCATAGCATGGGAATGGATCAATCCCCAGTCGTTGAGCGGTTGATCGGGCGTGACAGACAAAAGGAGGTTCTAGGGTTACGCGCCTGGCGGCTTCAGCATTGGTGAGCCTTTCAACTTCGCCATCGGGACTGATCCACACAGAAAAACGCATCCCTGAAAGCAACAATGGTGCGTTGGGCATCATTATCGCTTCGGGCTGCTTCTTATCAGCTTGTTTTGGTATGTGGGGATCCGTGGCCATTTTCTTTGGGTTTAGGGTCTCTTGTTTCGTCGCAAAATGATTGAATTTCTTCTTTCTTATAAAAGGGGTCTTCAGTTATGGCTATCGAAAAAGAACAAGCGGCGAACATTCCTGTTAAAACATCAATAATACCCTCGCTTTTATCGTCTTTGTTGACGTGAGGCTTTCCTGAGCCTAATTTCCCCTCCATTGGCTATCTTTGGTATGTGCCAGATAGAATTTTATTAAATCAAAACAGCAGCCCTTGAGGGATAAAAAAATGTCTAACCACCAGGAACTTGCTATGCAGGCAAAAGCATGGCCGTTTGAAGAAGCGCGCAAAGTATTGGCTCGTGTAGGTGGGAAGACACCAAAAAAGGGATATGTACTCTTTCAAACGGGCTATGGCCCCTCGGGCTTGCCTCATATCGGAACCTTTGGAGAAGTTGCACGTACGACAATGGTTCGTAACGCGTTTGAGCAACTTTGTGATATCCCGACCAAGCTCTTTTGCTTTTCCGATGATCTCGACGGATTTCGTAAAGTGCCGGATAATCTCCCGAATAAAGAGATGTTGGCAGAAAACATTGGCCAACCTCTGTCCAAGGTTCCTGATCCGTTTAACGAATATGGTAGTCTTGGGGAGCATAACAACACGCGCTTGCGTCAGTTCCTCGATAGTTTTGGTTTTCAATACGATTTTCTGTCCTCAACCGAGATTTATAAATCGGGTCAGTTTGATGAGGCACTTTTAGAGATTCTTGCAAACTACGATAAAGTTATGAACGTAATGCTGCCAACACTCGGTAAGGAGCGGCAAGCAACCTACAGCCCCTTCATGCCGATTTGCCCGAAAACAGGTAAAGTGTTGCAAGTTCCAATCTTGGAAACCAAAGCCGAGAACGGGTCTGTTGTCTTTCGTGATGAAGATGGAGATCTGGTCGAAGTACCTGTGACTGGTGGCCATTGTAAATTGCAGTGGAAACCGGATTGGGCAATGCGCCAATATGCTTTGGATGTTGATTATGAAATGGCTGGGAAGGATCTGATTGATTCAGTAAAACTGGGTAAGAAGATTCATAATGTTCTTGGAAGTAAGGGGCCTGAAACCTTTACTTATGAGCTGTTCCTTGATGAAGCCGGACAAAAAATCTCCAAGTCCAAAGGGAATGGATTGTCCATGGAGGAGTGGTTGACCTATGCTCCTCAGGAAAGCTTGGCCCTGTTTATGTACAACAAGCCAAGAACAGCTAAAAAATTATATTTTGATGTCATCCCCCGCATGGTTGATGACTATCTGACTTTTCGTGACAAATCCGCTGATCAAGAAGATGATAAGCTGTTTGAAAACCCGGCCTGGCATATTCATACAGGAGAGATTCCGTCCGAGAGAACAGCAATCTCGTTTGGCATTTTGCTAAATCTTGCCAGCGTTTGTAATGCTAGTGATAGCGCGCGATTGTGGGCGTTTATTAAACGCTATGCTCCAGATGCTTCTCCCGAGACAACACCGTTTCTTGACCACCTTGTCGGTTATGCTGTTCGCTATTACCAGGATTTCGTGAAGCCTACACTTAAATATCGCGCGCCTGATGATCAAGAACGCGGCGCTCTGGAAGATCTATTATCTGTTTTGAAGGGCATGGAATCTGGGGTGAATGCAGAAGATATTCAGACCGAAGTTTACAGCATTGGCAAGAAGCATGAGTTTGAGAATCTGCGTAACTGGTTTAAGTGCCTGTACGAAGTTCTTTTGGGCCAATCTCAAGGACCGCGCATGGGGACCTTCTTTGCGCTTTATGGCTTAGATGAAAGTATATCTTTAATCGAAAAAGCACTGGCCGGCGAAGATCTGTCTGCTTAAGCCCGTCGATTAAAGACGCAAAAAAAAGCCCGGGTATCCGGGCTTTTTGATTCTAATCTGTATGGGGGACTTATCCCGTTTTCATTTTGAATGAGGCTGTTAATTCTTCTGTGCATCTGCTGCACACCCAGTCAGTACCTTTGGGAGGGCGAGGGTGTTCTTTATTATTTAATGCCTTTAAGCCACCAAATTCATGGAAGTTTTTACATGTTTTGTGAAAACAAGCCTCTACCGAGTTCGCAAAGCTGTATTTAAAAGCATTAATTTTATTTTTGCCAGTCAGCTTGTCCATGAAACCGCCTTGCCCAATACGTTTTTTTAAGCAATTTAGCAGTGCTTCTTGAACGGTGGTTTCGGCGTATCCTACGTAGAGAACTTCGAAGCTTCGGTCCGATCCGAGATGTCCGAGCGCAAATGAGCCCGGCATAGGTTGGATAATTTGGCACTTCTCCGCTTTGTTGAGTAGATTTAGGATTTCAAATAGAGCATAGATTGATTATCTGGAATGGATGATTGTCTAATTTTGAGTTTGAAGTATTCGGTATCCTTGATGCCTCTGGCTCGCTTACGGATCATTCCTATACTGACATTACCAGCCTCTATCCTGGCGCTTGTGAGCTTGTGTTTGGCGTAGTTGCAGATGCCCACACAATGTTTCCGTAGGGATTTCGCGAACTTTTTTAGATAGAGCATCTGTGACTGATCTGCTATCAGGCACCAACGTTCCAGTTGCTCCGCCATCGCCTCAAATGAAGCGGCACTCCACAGCAGCTGAAGCTGTTCTTTCAAGACGTAAAGTGCATTCAGGTTGCTATTGCTCTCCAGCAACCTTTGCAGCTTGTCACTTTGTTTTTCACTCAACTTATCCGCATTTTTGAGCAACAGATAATGTGTCCCTTTCATCAACTCTTTACCACTTGGATCGGCCTTTCTGAACTCAAGTCGACGCTGATTATGGATAGCTTTGCTGTAGTTTTTCATGACGTGGAAACGGTCAAATACTATGTCGGCCAACGGCAAGGACTCTCTGACAGCCTTTTGGTAGGCAGGCCCCATATCCATCGCTACGGCCTTTATTTTGCAGGCTGTATCTGGTTGCAGTTGTTTCAAAAACCTTGAAAAAACCTCGGCAGTTCGGCCTGCTTCAACCCAGATCAGATGACCGCCAACCATATCGTAGACCACCGTCATGTAGTCATGACCTTTCGCCCGGGCAACTTCATCTACACCAATATATTCCAAGCCAGTTAGCTCTGCAGGATCAAGCGTAGGGAGAGTTTCAATAAGGTATGCCCTGTCGATATTCTTGACCGTTTCCCATCGTATATCCAAATGTCTGGAAACCGCTTGAATAGACATATGCCGACATAATCCACTGATCAGTCGGCAAAATCGGTGAGTGAAACGGCACCCTTTATCAACAAAATCACACCCCTCAATGCGGCGTTCGCCCTTGTTAATATAAACCTGCGCCAGCTCAATCTCGACCACACAAGGATACCCAAAAAGGGGGATGTCGTTTACTTGTCGGCGGACATGCTGGTTGATGCTTCCCTTCTGGCCTGTAGCAGGGTCTATAGCCCTCCTACGCGCGTCTCGGCTGCAGTGAATGACAATCTTAACACCGCCGTCATCCAGTTTAATTTCATTTACACGTTGCCCTTTGAGGCCTAAAATATGCTGCGAGATGTTGATTGTCATATACCTGCTCTATGTAAAGTTATCAGAAACCATACATATCAACAGGTTACTTGGCGGTCGGCATCTTTTTCTACTCAACAAAGCGGAGAAGAGCCGATAATTTCTTTTTGAATGATCTTTTCTTCCAACTTAAGTGGACCATCCATATCCAACTTTGCCATATTTTTACGTCCTCATACTTTACTAGTGGGTATACATTAAATGAATAATTTTTAAGTTACATATTAACCTAATATGACAAAAAAGCCTTTATGAAAGGTAAAAATATTGGTTTACAAACGCTTAAGCTGATTTTTAAGAGTGGTGTGCCTCTATGGTTGTGGTTGGGGTGAGTTCGACCATTATTGACTTGCCCATAAAATTCTTGCGATCCACACAATATCCTGTGTCATCAATAAGCTGTCTTCTTGAGCGGATGTTAAGCCTTTTAGCTCTGCCTTTAAGGGACTGTTTCGCACGAGTTCCTTGATTAGTATCTGATGGTTTACTGTCATTAATGCTATCCTGTCCCCCCTTCTCAAATCTGCGGCTGGAGAGACGAGGAGAATGGTGCCATCACTGTATATAGGCTCATACAGATCTCCTGTTACTTCCAGACCGTAAGCTGCCGGGTCGTCTATATGTGCAAACAGGGTTTCATCCCAAGCAGCTCCTTGGGGGTGCCCGTTGTGATCAAAGTGTTCGTTTGATGCCGCTTGGGAAAGATCTAGTACTGGAATGCGTTGGGCCAAAAGTCCTGCACTTTCGCCACCAATAAGCTGTACGAATTCAGCAAGTGTTGAATTCGTGGCAAGAAGTATTTTTGCAATAGATTCTGTACTTGGCCAACGTTGTTTGTTTTGCTGCGTTATTCTTTTGGACTTATTGAACGTTGTTGGATCCAGGCCAGATTTTCTGGCTAATCCTGATGGGGAAAGTGAATTTCTAGTTGCTAGACTGTCTACAGCCCGCCAAATATCTGCGTGTTTAAGCATTGTACAGTCACCTATAGATTGAAATTAAGATCCGTGACACCTGTACTCATCGGTAATTATACCTTAATTTTTATAAAAATAGGACCAAAAACTTAATATATGTGAAAAACATTCGACCTAGGGTAGAGGAAGTTGGTTGAAAAATCGGAAATAACCAACGTGACGCGTAATTTAATCCGGTAAACCCCCGGCTATGCCGGGGGACTCTCAATGGTTTGACCGTTCCCACGGTCTTACATTTCTTTGTTTATTGACCAAAATAACAAAGGAATTAGCCGATGAGAGATTACAAAAGCCTTGCACATACGAGATGGGATTGTAAATACCACGTGGTTTTCATCCCTAAACGCAGGCAAAAAGTTATCTATGGCAACCTACGTCAGTATCTTGGTGAAATTTTCCATGAACTGGCCGGGCATCGCGAAAGTAAGATTGAGGAGGGCCATTTGATGCCGGATCACATTCACATGTGTATCAGCATACCGCCCAAACATGCTGTTTCAAAAGTCGTTGGATACCTAAAAGGAAAAAGCGCGATTGCCATAGCTCGAAAATTCAAAAATAAAGCACGGAATTTCAAGGGTGAAAATTTTTGGGCCCGTGGATATTTCGTCTCAACTGTAGGGCTCGATGAACAGATGGTGAGGGAGTATATCAGAACGCAAGAAGAGCGTGATAAGTACTTTGACCAAATGGATATATTCAATCCATAACCGCTTTAGCGGTTCCCAATTTGCCCCTTTAAGGGGCTCACCCGCTTAAGCCCCCGGCTTTGCCGGGGGTCATTTAACTTATGTTGTAGTATTAAGTGGCGATGGAAAAAGGTTCTCAGAGAAATACACAAAACCCAAAACGGCGATCTCCCAACCAGAAATCTCCTAAAATACATTCAGGGAGAAGAGGGGCGCGAGTCAGCAAGGCTCAGTATCAAGATCGGCCCAGCCCTCCAAATAAACTGCAGTATGTTGCACTCTATAAGCCCTTTGGGGTGTTAAGCCAGTTCACGGGTGATGAGGGGCAGAGAACTTTAACGGAAGTCGGGGTGCCAAAAGGAGTTTATGCTGCGGGCCGCCTTGATCAGGATAGTGAGGGATTATTGCTTCTCAGTAATGATGGCCCCTTTATCGATAAGCTCATTCATCCGCGGAATGGACACAGCCGCAGTTATTTAGTTCAAGTTGAAAAGGTGCCGGATGCGCACGCTCTAACGCAATTACGCGAGGGCGTGGTTATCAAGGGATATCTAACAAAACCTTGTCAGGTTGAGCTGTTGAAATCTGATCCCATTCTTCCAGCAAGAGTTCCTCCGATCCGGGAGAGAAAGAATATACCTACCGCCTGGATTAGAATGACACTAACTGAGGGGAAAAATAGACAGGTCCGACGGATGACAGCAGCAGTTGGTTATCCCACACTTCGGCTGGTTCGAGAATCAATTGGTAAGCTCGAGCTTGGAAATCTAAAACCAGGAGAGTGGAGAGAGGTTGCCTCTAGAGATATTATCTAGGAGTAACTATTTGTGAGATTTGGGTGTGTAGATAATAGCGTTGAGGATAAAAAAAATGGCGGGAAGTTAGACTTCCCGCCATTTAGGCTATCTCTCACAGGCTAGAGATAGTCTGTATTGACTTAGATGATTGAAAGCGTGAGGGGGTTACTGTTCTGCTTCAATCATAGCTACGAAGATTTGCCGAATTTTATCTTCGCCTAAGTCATTTCGTTGCGACGCTGAATTAAGCATCACTGTATTAGGAGATTTCGGTGTCATTGTGTGACCCGTTTGACCCATAGCTGATACGGCGTCTAGGGCAGTTGCCAATGCCCTGCTGCCGATGGTGCTCGCTGTCATGTTTTGGTGTGCCATGGGTTTCTCCTGTTATTTAGGAATTCTAGCTCGCAATAGATTTCCTATTAATGAGTACCGCAGGGAGCGTGCCAGTTTTGAAGGATATGAACCGGGTGTGTGAAAATGCCTCGCAACATATTGATAATAAACGTTTAAAAATATTTTTGAAAAATGCTTTTAGAGCGTGAATAACGCGTGTTACGAGAAAAATTGAGGATTTCTGCGGTGTTCAGGGTTTGTAGGTGGTATTTCTTTTTCTGCATGCGACCTTGGATTGCTAAAAGTCTTGAGATTCTACGGGTTTAGCTAGAAAAAGCCATAAAAATAATGTAAATTGAATATAAATTCGTTGCATTTTGCAATAAAAATTAAAATTGCAAATTGCAAATTGCAATGCATATTGCGAATAAATGAGGGGAAAGTTTAGTGAACAATCGATTCATATATCATGTTTGTAAAAATGAGGAGTTCGATGAGGCTTTGAAGATGGGGCGTTACGAAGGATCTTCACAGGATAAAGCGGATGGGTTCATCCACTTTTCTTCTAAAGAGCAGGTTCGTACATCCGTTGCAAAGCATCGGGCAGGGCAGGATCATTTAACCTTGCTAGAAGTAGATACAAGTCTCCTCGCGGATGGATTGGTATGGGAGCCCTCTCGCGGAGGTCAGCTTTTTCCACATTTGTATGGGGCGTTACCTATTGCTTCAATTTCAAGAACTGCAACACTTCGATTGCAAAATGATGGTGTTCACAATTTTCCGGAGTGGTTGATCGTTGATTGATTCGTATCAGCCTATGGGTCTGGTCCTAGTGAAGGTACTGTGTTAATTCCCCTGTAATCAATTTCATGATTACATTTAACTGGAGAAACCTGTGAATAGTTTTCGAATTGTCGGCCCCCTAATTCGGCTACTTGATGCGGAAAAAGCTCATACTTTTACCTTATGGTGCTTAAGAAAAGGGTTGGTTCCTTCGCAAAGGTCCGTTGATGATTCCGTTCTCCAAACCAGTATTTGGGGGCGTAACTTCTCCAACCCTCTTGGTCTTGCTGCTGGATTTGATAAAAATGCTGAGGTTGTCGGGCCAATGCTTTCCCAGGGGTTTGGATTTACAGAAGTGGGGTCGATTACGCCAAAGGCTCAACCCGGTAATCCAAAACCCCGGATATTTCGGCTCTCAGAAGATAAAGCGGTGATTAACCGTATGGGTTTCAATAATAATGGTGTTGAGCCAGCCATTGAAAATTTAACGGCATTAAGAAAACAATCTCTGAACGGATTGTTGGGCGTAAACCTCGGAAAAAATAAAGATACAGCCGTCGCTCTTGATGACTATAAAAAAGGCGCAAAGCAGCTATGCCGCTTTGCGGACTATATAGTGATCAATGTATCTTCTCCGAACACACCGGGTTTGCGTGCCTTGCAGGATAAACAAGAATTGGAAGTCCTGATCGCAGGGGTGCAGCAAACCCTTCGTGAAGAAATGGGTGATAAAGCCCCGCCTTTGGTATTAAAAATTGCACCTGATCTTACAGCTGAAGATAAAGAAGATATCGCTGCTGTGGCCCTTGAGCTTGCATTGGATGGTTTGACAATCACCAACACGACGATTGAACGCCCTGATAGTTTGAAAAGTGCCCACCGTTCAGAGGGTGGGGGCTTAAGTGGCGCACCGTTGTTTGAGGCATCCACAAAAGTGCTGTCAGATATGTATCAGTTAACAGAGGGGAAAATCCCTTTAATTGGTGTCGGTGGGATCTCCAGTGGAGAGCAAGCCTATCAAAAAATTAGGGCAGGTGCTTCACTGATCCAGCTGTATTCGGCGCTGGTTTATTTCGGCCCCCCACGAGTTACCCAGATACTGGAAGATCTGTCAGGGTTACTTAAGCGTGATGGATTTAACTCTGTGTCAGAAGCTGTTGGTGCTGATCACTTATAAGATCTGCATTGTTATTGGAAAGATATAACTCAATTAAAACCCCGCTTTACCGAGTAACAGTTTGAAGAAGTATCATCTGTTACTCGGTGTTGGATATGGAAAAACGGGTTAGAGAATTTCTAAAACTGCTTCTGGTGGGCGCCCAATACGCGCTCCCTTGTGAGATAGAACGATAGGGCGTTCGATTAAAATTGGGTTTTCAATCATAGCCGTGATCAGTTGTCGATCGTTCAGATCGGGATTCATAAGTCCAAGTTCCTTGTAAATCCTCTCCCCCTCACGCAAGAGTTCCCTTGGTTTGAGCCCGAGTTTGTTGAGGGTTTCTATTAATAACCCTTCGGTTAAGGGGACTTTGAGATATTCTATAATTTGAGGTTCCAAATTCTGATCTTGTAGGATCTGAAGAGTTTGGCGAGATTTACTGCAGCGTGGGTTGTGGAAAATTTGTAAGGTCATGTCAGTTAAGTATTCTATATTTAATTGAAAAATCGGTTATTATCTCGCACCGATTGCGATTTTTGTTAATGGTCTCTCAAGATACATGTGTCATTGATTATTCCAAATACTTTAGCCGAGTGAAAACGAAAAATATGTCACTAATTTAATCCGGTAAACCCCCGGCTATGCCGGGGGACTCTCAATGGTTTGACCGTTCCCACGGTCTTACATTTCTTTGTTTATTGACCAAAATAACAAAGGAATTAGCCGATGAGAGATTACAAAAGCCTTGCACATACGAGATGGGATTGTAAATACCACGTGGTTTTCATCCCTAAACGCAGGCAAAAAGTTATCTATGGCAACCTACGTCAGTATCTTGGTGAAATTTTCCATGAACTGGCCGGGCATCGCGAAAGTAAGATTGAGGAGGGCCATTTGATGCCGGATCACATTCACATGTGTATCAGCATACCGCCCAAACATGCTGTTTCAAAAGTCGTTGGATACCTAAAAGGAAAAAGCGCGATTGCCATAGCTCGAAAATTCAAAAATAAAGCACGGAATTTCAAGGGTGAAAATTTTTGGGCCCGTGGATATTTCGTCTCAACTGTAGGGCTCGATGAACAGATGGTGAGGGAGTATATCAGAACGCAAGAAGAGCGTGATAAGTACTTTGACCAAATGGATATATTCAATCCATAACCGCTTTAGCGGTTCCCAATTTGCCCCTTTAAGGGGCTCACCCGCTTAAGCCCCCGGCTTTGCCGGGGGTCATTTAACTCAACATCTGTTCTTTGTCACAATATATTGTAGCCTCGCTTTAGTGGCGGTTCTGGCTGGTCCCAGCTATATTCCTGGTCTGGAAAATGGCGGGGCCATGTTGCTTGGTTTGTGGATCTTTTTGGCAGGGGTCGTCTTGCATGAAATTATAACTCGGCGAAACAATGAAGAGGAATCCATCGCTAAGATTGAGACGTTGCATCACAATCAAGCTGTGTTGCGAGATCGGATATCTTGGACGCGTCGCGAAATAAAAGGCATTTCCGAAGCATTTGAAGCGGCGGGAAAATCCAGTAAGCTCAGTGATGAGCAAAATATTATCAATGATGCTCTTTCGGAGGTAAATCTTCTCAAGGCACTCATGCCGCGATTGACAGATCCGTTTCTGGGTCTTTTTGATGATGAAGCCAATGTTATTCAGCAGGAGAAGCAGCAAGAAGGCGAGTTACATCAGGCACCACGTGCTCCGGTAAGCTCTCCAAAGAAAGATTTTCTCGACGATTTTCGAAATGATAACACGCGTAAGAAAAGAGAAGCTAAGCCTGATCAGGAACAGGAACCGCATAAAGTATCTGTTCTGGGTGATCTCGGTGAAACGGAAGTTCTTTCTATTGTTCGGCAATGTTTAAGAGATGACCGCATTGATATGTTTCTCCAGCCTGTGGTTACACTGCCGCAGCGGAAAAGGAAATTTTATGAGTGTTTGTCACGATTAAGAACCTCCAATGGGCAAGTTATCGAGCCAGGACAATACGTTGCCATTGCCACTCGTGCTGGGTTGATTACGGCTATCGATAATATGTTGTTGTTTCGGTGTGTTCAGATCATACGTAAAATACTCCGTTCGGGAGAAGATCTCTCTTTCTTTGTAAATTTGTCGTCGCACACTCTAAAAGATCACGATTTCTTTGATGATTTTGTTGAATTTATCAGAGGAAATATTGAGCTCGCCCCCCATTTAATCATTGAGCTGAGACAGCAAGAGTTTTTAGAGCTAAAGGCAAGTGAACTACTCAGTCTTGAACGTTTGATGGGGCTTGGCTGCCGCTTATCACTGGATCGGATGACAACCTTGAAGATGGATCTCAAAGCCCTGTCATCCGGACGTGTGAGGTTTCTTAAGATCGAGGGTTGGCTTTTTGAGCAAGACCGGAATGAAACACAGCGTTTGTTAGAGCAAATTCGTGGTTTGCCTATTGAGCTTGTCGTTGAGAAAATTGAAACTGAAGAAGCTTTGGTTCAAGTCCTCGACCAGGACGTTGCTTATGGTCAGGGATATCTCTTTGGGGAACCAAGGCCCGCAAAGCCATAGTTGTTTTCAAGTTAAGGCTTAGTTGTATAGCGCTTTCTAGGCCTTCTTAAAGTATCCCCATGCTTTGCAAGTTGGTGCACATGTGGCACAAGGCGTAACAAATTTATTCTCAAGGAGCTATTTATGTCTGCGGTTGCACCTCGCACCATTCCCCTCTTATCTGGCGTATCAGAGGTAATTGATGATTATGATGGCTTTGTCATCGACCTGTGGGGCGTGATGCACGATGGTATGGAGGCCTTTCCTGAGGCAGTTGTTGCGCTCAAGAACCTCCGCGCTGCAGGCAAGAGAATTGTTATCTTATCGAACGCCCCACGCCGCGCAGAATCTGTAACGGTCCGAAATGAAGAACTTGGTATTGCCCGTGACCTTGCGGATGCAGTTCTGTCATCTGGCGAGGTAACGTGGCGTAATTTAAAAGAACGTAAGCTTCCTTTTTATCAGCAACTCGGACAGAACGCCTACTTGATCGGACCCTCTCGTGATCTCGGAATGAAAGAGGGCTTGGAGTTCAATTTTGTTGAGCAAGTTGATGAGGCTGACTTTATTCTTTTGACGGGTATTTGGGATCCTCAAGATGCCGTGGAACGATATGATAGCGTTCTTAAACCTGCTTTAGAGAAGAATTTACCAATGGTATGCGCCAACCCTGATCTGGAAGTGATCCGGGGTGGGAAGCGTGAACTTTGTGCTGGCGCTGTTGCTCACTATTATGAAGATATGGGCGGGAAAGTCCAATACCACGGCAAGCCCTATCAAGATATCTATCTAGAATGCATGAAGCTGGTCGGTATTGAGGATGGGTCACGAGTCCTGGCGGTCGGTGATTCCTTAAGGACTGATATTGCAGGAGCAAACGCAGCTGGTATCCATGGTCTTTTTATTGCCGGCGGTATTCACTCGGATGATTTACACGGCTTAAAGGCTCCTTCAGACATGATTAAGCTAGCTGGACTGTGTAAGAACTATGGTCAGTATCCAGTCGCAGCTATGCCAATTTTTAAGTGGTAAAGTTGCTTTGGTTATAACTTATATCTAGGTTTGGGTGGGCGCCCACCCGAGCCTGGTTTTGGCCTATGGCCACCTGGCCCACCACCAGGACCTCCTCCAGGCCCTCCTCTGTGCTTTTTAAAGCTGGCATCTGGCTCTCCACGGAATAGGCGTGGAATTAGGGGGTAATCACTGGTTAGAAAATAAGCATAGGTGCCTTCTGGATACTCTGGTGTCACGCACTGTCGTCCATTACAATCATCTAAATCGCCTGATCCAGCTAAGTATTCATAATCCTGGACAAAAGTACCGTCGTGTTTTCCCCCTGGCCCACTGCCAACTCTAAATCCTGGTTTAAGTCTATAGCTCGAGGCCAGCGCGATTATGGTGGTGTTATTATCAGCGGGTACTCTATGGCCATACAGGACGTAAATAGGAAAGCCGTCAGCGGCATATCCAATGATTGGGGAGTGTTGACTGTCAGACCACCTCTTGATTAATCCCGTTGGAAGGCCGTGATAGTGATAGGCTCCGTTGGGTTGGACGTGAGCGTTATTTTTATCCAGACCAAGGTTGACCTTCCCTGACATGGCTTCGTAGCGCCAGCCAGAGTTGCGATCTCTTTTCCAAAATTCGTTTGCCGCGGGGTCGAAAGGCACTCCGTTCAGGGCAACGCCAAAGCTGTTAAAGCCGACTTCTTGGGCGCGAGATCGGACCCTTGGTGTTATGGGGACCCTGAATTTGTATTGTTGAGATTGTATGCTGTTCGGGTTTCCCCTGTTAGGGAAAAGACCAGTGTCATGATTGGGAATACCATTCGCGGAAATATAACGGTATTGACCCCTTTTTGTAATTTCTACCTGATTGCTGAGAGCCCAGGCGTCTTTGGTGGTCGCTGCAATAAAGCCCGTTGCAGGTAAGACGCCCATCATCATCATAAATCGGCGACGTTCGAGCGTTTTCCCAAAGGCATTTTTATCCCTGTTGTCAGTCTTATTCTCGGGGAAAATTTTGTCATCTGGCATCAATCATGTTTTCCTTTTGGCAGCGTTACTGGTGAGTATAACGTGAGAGAAAGAATTTTCCGTCGTTGAAAATATGACCTTTCTGCAATAATGCGCTTTCGGTTTTGGTGCTATCACCTTTGCTAGGGGCATAGACTCGCTTTAAAAAACCTGTTTATATTGCGCTGCAATAAATTTTCTGCGCGGGCGACAGTAACCTTGTGCAGCAACAAAAATAAAAAATGCTCGGGCGATGATCCCGAAAGCAAGGAGGGCCGAAGATGTCTGATTTCCCAAAAAAAAGTATCTCTGACTGGGAAGGTCTTGTCGAAAAAGAACTTCGCGGCAAGCCACGCGAAAGCTTAAACTGGGAAACCCCTGAAGGTATTGTCGTAAAGCCGATTTATACCGAAAAAGACCTTGAGAATCTGGACACAATGGGAACGCTCCCGGGGTTTGCTCCTTTCCTCCGTGGTCCTCGGGGATCAATGTATGCTGCACGGCCCTGGACCGTGCGTCAGTATGCAGGTTTTTCCACTGCAGAAGAATCTAATGCCTTTTATCGTCGAAACCTTGCTGCAGGGCAAAAGGGCTTATCAGTCGCTTTTGATCTCGCAACGCACCGCGGATATGATTCGGACCATCCACGTGTTGTCGGTGATGTGGGCAAGGCTGGTGTTGCCATTGACTCTGTCGAAGACATGAAGATTTTGTTTGATGGCATTCCTCTGGATGAAATGTCTGTTTCCATGACGATGAACGGCGCTGTGTTGCCTGTTCTTGCAGGCTATATCGTTGCCGCTGAGGAGCAGGGGGTAAGCCCGGAAAAGTTGTCGGGTACAATTCAAAACGACGTCCTCAAAGAGTTTATGGTGCGAAATACCTATATATTCCCACCAACACCTTCTATGCGGATTGTTTCCGATATTATTGCCTATACCGCTGAAAATATGCCGCGATTTAACTCGATCTCAATATCGGGCTATCACATGCAAGAGGCTGGCTCTACTTGTGTGCAAGAGCTGGCCTTTACCATTGCTGATGGCCTTGAGTATGTTCGCACAGCAATCGCCAAGGGGCTGAATGTTGATGCCTTTGCGCCACGGTTGAGCTTTTTCTTTGCAATCGGCATGAACTTCTTCATGGAAGCTTCTAAACTTCGTGCTGCCCGTTTCCTCTGGTCGTACTATATGAAAGAAATGTTCGACCCTAAAGATACAAAATCTTTGATGTTACGGACACACTGTCAGACTTCGGGGGTATCCCTGACCGAGCAGGACCCCTACAACAATGTTATCCGCACAACAGTTGAAGCCATGGCCGCGGCTATGGGAGGGACACAGTCTCTCCATACCAATGCCTTGGATGAGGCCGTCGCGCTACCCACAGATTTTTCAGCCAGAATTGCACGAAATACGCAACTGATCCTGCAAGAAGAAACCGGGATTACCAAAGTGGTAGATCCTCTTGCGGGAAGTTATTACGTCGAGAGTTTGACGGCGAGCCTGATTGAAGAAGCCCGAAAAATTATTGATGAAGTTGAAGAAATGGGTGGCATGACCAAGGCAGTTGAGTCTGGTATGCCAAAACTGAGGATTGAAGAAGCTGCAGCTCGTAAGCAAGCGCGTGTCGATCGTTGCGAGGAAACGGTTGTTGGGGTGAACAAATACCGCCTTGAGCGGGAAGACGAAATTGAGATCCTGGACATCGATAATACTGCAGTTCGTGAAAAACAGATTGAGCGTTTGAACTCTATTCGTAGCTCGCGCAATAATGACGCTTGTGAGAAGGCTTTGGCTGACTTGACCACTGCAGCGGAAAGCGGGGCAGGGAATTTATTGGACCTTGCAGTTAAAGCGACACGCCTTCGTGCAACGGTTGGTGAAATTTCAGATGCTCTGGAAAAGGTGTATGGTCGTCACAGGGCAGTAAACAGGAGCATATCTGGCGTGTATGGATCTGCATATGAGGGTGATGATAACTTTGCTCAGATTCAAAGCGAAGTTGAAAGTTTCGCAGAGAAAGAGGGGCGTCGGCCACGGATGCTGGTTGTTAAACTCGGTCAAGATGGCCATGATCGCGGGGCAAAGGTTATTGCGACAGCCTTTGCAGATATCGGTTTTGATGTCGATGTCGGACCATTGTTCCAAACTCCCGAGGAAGCGGCTCAGCAGGCAATAGAAAATGATGTTCATGTCATTGGAGTTTCGACCCAGGCGGCAGGACATAAAACCCTGGTTCCTCAGCTGATCGCTGAATTGAAGCGTGAGAAAGCCGATGACATCCTTGTTATTTGCGGAGGGGTCATTCCTGCTCAGGATTATGACGCTCTAAAAAAAGCAGGCGTTTCTGCGGTGTATGGACCTGGAAGTAACATTCCAGAAGCCGCGCGTGAGATTATTGGATTACTGGGAAGCTAATTCTGTAAAGTTTTAAAAAAAATCTAATGATGCTGCTGATCTTGTTGGTCTTTCTTGGACTATCGGGAGTTCCTGCCTTATCATCCCTTTCAGGCGATAAAAGGTCGTGAATGAAATCAGGGAGTGAGGGATGTCAGGTTATACCTGGATCACTAGAATTTCTGCGCTGTTGGGGGTTGCAGCGACAGCCGGATGGTTGTGGGTTTGTTATACTTATCTCGTGAGCCAGGTTGGCTTGGATACGTTGGAAAGTATGCTTCCCCAAGAGCAGGGGCAAATTATTGCAGGCATTGCTTTACCGCTATGCCTGCTTTGGGTTGTGCTTCTTTTCATTGTCCGAGGAGCGGGGCTTTCCACGCAAACCCGGCAGTTGCTCACAAAAATGGATCGGCTAACTTATCCTGACGATGAAGAGAATACCCGGGTAAAGGACATCACTCGACAGTTGCAGGAGCAGGCAGAGAGCCTAAGCAGTGCTTCAAGTGATGTCGAACAACGCTTAGGCGGGGTGATCAATGCTTTTAAGGAGCAAACGAAACACCTGACCGGCGCGGCTATACGAGCGTCTTCACAAGCGGAACAAATCCAAGAGACATTGGTCACACAACAAAGTTCTTTGGAAGAGGTACATAGCTCTATCCATGGAAGCCTCGAGACTGCACGCGAAGCGGTAAAAGAACAGGTCACAGCACTTGAAAATTCGGGTGTTAGAAGCGAGGTCATGGCCGATACCATCAGTAAGACATTGCGCGAATCTGTTGATGTTTTGGATGAGGCTGTAGAGCGAACAATTGGCCGGACTGAAGATGCTTGTGAAATGCTTAAGCAACAGGCTGAGGACATGGCTGCAGCAGGTACGACTGCGGAAGTCTGTAGTGAGACAATGCGTGAAAGCCTTAAAGAGGATCTCGAAACTCTAAAGCTTGTGCAAGACACGATCGAAGCCGAAGGGGAACGTTTTAAGGGGCTTATCAAGGACCGCCTTGGGGATGTTGAAGAGCTTCTTGCCGGGGCTGGAGAGAAAATATCTGAACTTGGCGTGCGGCTGTCTGGTGAGAATAGCGCAATGGAGCAGCTGGTCGCCGAGATTGGGTACAAGGCTGTTTCTCTTTCGGATGCGATGCGAAAAGATGCCGAAGAGGTGAGAGAGCTTTTTGCGGATGTAGCACAGCGCGCAGGTAATATGACCGACGGCTTTAAGGTTCAAGCCGGAGAGCTCGATAAAAAAGGGCAGGAGATCGCGACCAATCTGACCCACGTGACCCGGGATTTGGGGGAAGCTGTCTCACTTGCCGGGCGTGAAGAGGCCTCGCGTCTGACGGAGGCAACCGCCCAAGCTCAAGACACATTGATTGCTGCGGCTGAAAAAATTCGCCCGGGTATTGAAAGTCTTGAAGATTCGTCAGAACGTTTAAATGATCTTGCTGATGTTGTTATGGGCGGGTTGAGCGAACACACCCGTGAGATCGGTCAGGTCAGTGAGGCGGCTCAGCAAAATGTTGAGGAGACTTCTAAGACCCTGAAAGATCAAACGCGTTTGATGGAACTCGCGGCTGACAAGGCTGTGCGCCACACAACCGAAGTGGCAAAAGTTTTTCAACTACAAACCCTTGCCCTCGCAGATGGATCAAGCGCAGCAAATCAGGCTGTTCAAGATTTGCGTCGAGGGGTGCATGAAGAGCTCGATGCCTTTAAAGAACTATCTGATGATTTTGAAAAGCTTCATGAAGATGTCCGGGTTTCTTTGGCGGCACGTACCGATGCTCTGACAAAGGTATCAGAAGAGTCTCGCCATACAGCAGAAACTCTAAGCCAGGAAGTTGACGGGCAAAGAGATAAACTAACGAAATTAGCAGAAAATTCTCTTAAGCAAGTTGCGGAAATTAGCAGTCGAGCAGAAACCGCAGCTTCTGGCCTGGAAGGTGCTGCCAACAAAGCGCTTGAGAGGGCGGAAAAACTGACAGTAACATTACGCAAAGATACTGATGGTGTCACAAAGGTGAATGAGCAAGTTTCTGCTTTGGTTGATAGCTTTGGGCAGCAAACAAGGGATCTCACTCATGCTTCGGAGGAGGCAACCCGTCAGGCGCTTGTACTTCGTGAGGAAAAATCAGCAAATAAGCGAGATGCTTTCTTACGCGGTGCGACTATTTTGATTGATGATCTCAACTCCTCAGCAATCGATCTCAATAAAATTTTGGATGCGGACTTGCCTGAGGAATATTGGAAACGATATCACAAGGGTGATCGTTCGATCTTCGCCAGATCAATACTTAAGAAAAAAGATCTCTACGATACACGGGAAATAAAACGCTACTTTGAGACCAATCAGGCTTTCCGGAACCAGGTTAATCGCTATCTGGATCAGTTTGATAACCTTTTGTCACAAGCCCGAGAATGCGATAGCGAAGATGTTCTTGCGGCAACGTTTATGACGGCTGATGTCGGCAAACTGTATGTTTTGTTGGCGCGATCCCTTGGCCGAATGGAGTAACTAAATGCGTCGGATGCGCGAAGATGTCCCTGAGGCGGAGAGTGAATCGAGCCAACTCGATACCCTGAAAACACTGCTTCCCTATTTTTGGCCAGCAGATCGTTTTGATCTCAAGGTACGTATCATAGTCTGTTTTGGGCTTCTTATTCTCGCCAAACTTACCAACGTATCCGTACCTTATATCCTAAGAGGAGCCGTTGATGCGTTAAGCATCGATGAGCCGGGATTGCTGGTTGTGCCGCTGGGGATGCTCATTGCCTATGGGCTCGCAAGAGTGGGCGCTATTGCCTTTGATAACATTCGCGAGGGACTGTTTGCCAAAGTCGTGCAGAATGCCATTCGCCGCGTGGCGCTGGTTACCTTTCGCCATCTGCACTCTTTATCACTTCGATTTCATATTGAGCGCAGAACAGGGGGGGTAACCCGGGCGATTGATCGCGGGACCAAGGGCATAGAGTTTATGCTCACATTCCTGATGTTTAATGTGATTCCAACCCTTCTTGAGATTGCGGTTGTCTGTGTTCTCCTTTGGGTTTTGTTCGACTGGCGTTTTGCTGTCGTCCCCTTGGTGACCATCCTCGCTTACATCTTCTTGACCCTGCGTATAACTGAATGGCGCATTACTCTTCGCCGAAACATGAACGCAGCTGATAACGACGCCAATACCAAGGCTGTTGATAGCCTGCTCAATTTTGAGACGGTGAAATACTTCGGCAATGAAGAGCATGAAACAAAACGATATGACAAAGGTCTCGAAGCTTACGAAGATGCAGCCATTCGCAGCCGGACCAGCCTTTCCAGTCTAAACATTATCCAATCCGCCGTGATCTCCATCGGGGCGAGCCTTATGATGATCATGTCTGGGTATGGTGTTGTCTCTGGGGCAATGACTGTAGGTGATTTTGTCATGGTCAATGCCTATTTGTTGCAGCTCGCGATGCCGCTCAATTTTCTCGGGTTTGTCTATCGTGAAATTCGCCAGGCCCTGATCGATATGCACACCATGTTTGAGCTTCTGCATAAAGACCTTGAAATCAAAGATGTCTCGGATGCCGCTGAGCTCAAAGTAGATGGCGGAGAAATTCATTTTGAGAACTGTACATTTGGGTACGACGAACGTCGACCTATCCTTAAAGGGGTAAGTTTTACGGTTCCAGCGGGTAAGAAACTTGCCATTGTCGGATCAAGTGGGGCAGGGAAATCCACCATTAGCAGGCTTCTTTTCCGATTTTATGATCTGGATTCCGGGACAGTAACAATTGATGGACAGGATATCTCTCAGGTTCAACAGGGATCTCTTCGTCAGGCTATTGGGATCGTGCCTCAGGATACGGTGCTTTTTAACGATACTATCTTCTATAACATTGCCTATGGTCGCCCGTCTGCGACCCGTGAAGAAGTCGAGGCTGCAGCCAAGTTGGCCAAAATTCATGATTTTGTTATGTCGCTGCCAGATGGTTACGATTCCACCGTTGGTGAGCGCGGTTTGAAACTATCGGGTGGGGAGAAACAGCGGGTCGCCATTGCGCGTACCGTTCTCAAAAACCCAGCTATTATGTTGTTCGATGAAGCGACGTCAGCGCTCGACAGTAAAACCGAGCAAGACATTCAAGCCAGTCTTAATGATGTTTCCAAAGATCGAACCACACTGGTTATCGCCCACCGGCTTTCAACGGTTGTTGACGCTGATGAGATCATTGTCTTGGAGCAGGGACAAATTGCTGAGCGGGGTACACATAGTGCTCTCCTGAAAAAAGATTGTCACTATGCAGAGATGTGGCGTCGTCAATTGGAAGTAGCCCAAAAGGTTGCCGAGGTAGAGAAAGCTACTGAGGCAGAAGAAGGGATTACGCAGATAGAAACACAGGCATAACGAAAACAGGCATGACAAAAGAAAACTCTAAAATAGAAGGGTTGGTCGAGGGGATTTCTAAAAGAGATCGCAGGTCTCTGGCCCGTGCGATTACACTTATAGAATCTACTCGTCCTGATCATAGAGAAGATGCTGACGCCCTTTTGGAAAAAATTCTGCCTCAGAGTGGTAATTCTATAAGAATTGGCATCTCGGGTGTGCCCGGGGTTGGTAAGTCGACCTTTATCGAATCCTTTGGCATGCATTTGATCTCTCAGGGGCACCGGGTTGCCGTTCTTGCCATTGATCCATCCTCGCAGCGTACAGGAGGCTCCATTCTTGGGGATAAGACCCGAATGGAAATTCTGTCCCGCCAAGAGGCCGCCTTTATTCGACCCTCTCCGGCAGGAGGAACTCTTGGAGGGGTTGCGCGCCGTACTCGAGAGGCGATGCTGTTGTGCGAGGCTACAGGCTTTGATGTGATCCTTGTGGAGACCGTCGGCGTTGGTCAGTCAGAAACGGCTGTTTCTGAGATGGTGGACATGTTCTTGTTACTATTGTTGCCAAGTGGCGGTGATGAGCTGCAAGGCATTAAAAAAGGGATCATGGAGTTGGCTGATATGGTTGTGGTCAACAAAGCGGATGGTGATCTTAAGCCAGCGGCAAATAGGGCCGCGGCAGAATACCATGCTGCTCTGGGTTTGATGCGTCCTTCAAGTCCGAATTGGAAACCAACCGTTAAAAAGTGTTCTGCGCTACACGATGAGGGAATATCCGAGGTCTGGGCGGCAATAGAAGAGTTTCGTACTAAGTTGTGGACCAGTCATGAGATCCAGGATAAGCGGGTACGACAATCGGTTTCCTGGATGTGGGGAGAAATCAAAGAATCTCTCGTAGTAGCTTTTTGTGATAAACCAGATGTTAAATCTGCTTTAGTTAAAATGGAATCCGATGTAACAGAGGGACGATTGGCCCCTGCAACGGCAGCGCGAAAGCTATTGGAGCTGTTCGCAAAAGGTTGAGCGGGCAGTTAAACGGCAGTTCTAGTAAGATTCTAAAAGAATCTTGATGAATCTTTCCGGGAATCGTCCTTTTGCCTTGACCCCTAGGCCCCTGTGTCTTAAAACTCGCGCCGAGCCGGAATACTGGCATAAGTTTATTTTTATTATTCATCGAGATTACAGGATTAAAACCATGGCACGCCGTTGTGACTTTACTGGTAAAGAAGTACAGACTGGCAACAATGTGAGCCACGCCAAGAACAGAACTCGGCGTCGGTTCCTGCCAAATCTTCAAAAGACTTCAATGTTGAGCGATGCTCTTGGTCAGACTGTTCAATTCCGTCTGAGCACAGCAGCTATTCGCACCATTGAAAAGCGCGGTGGTCTTGATGCATTCTTGCTATCAACTCCAGCAACTTCATTGGGCAAAAAAGCTCGTGAAATGAAAAAGCGCGTTCAGAAAGCTTTGGTTTCCAAAGCCGCTGAATAAGCCGTCTTATTCTTAGAACAGCCCGTTGTGCGTAAGCCAACGGGCTTTCTTTGTTGTTGGCTGATTTTTAAAGATTGTTCGGCTCTTCTCCGCTTTGTTGAGTAGAAAAAGATGCCGACCGCCAAGTAACCTGTTGATATGTATGGTTTCTGATAACTTTACATAGAGCAGGTATATGACAATCAACATCTCGCAGCATATTTTAGGCCTCAAAGGGCAACGTGTAAATGAAATTAAACTGGATGACGGCGGTGTTAAGATTGTCATTCACTGCAGCCGAGACGCGCGTAGGAGGGCTATAGACCCTGCTACAGGCCAGAAGGGAAGCATCAACCAGCATGTCCGCCGACAAGTAAACGACATCCCCCTTTTTGGGTATCCTTGTGTGGTCGAGATTGAGCTGGCGCAGGTTTATATTAACAAGGGCGAACGCCGCATTGAGGGGTGTGATTTTGTTGATAAAGGGTGCCGTTTCACTCACCGATTTTGCCGACTGATCAGTGGATTATGTCGGCATATGTCTATTCAAGCGGTTTCCAGACATTTGGATATACGATGGGAAACGGTCAAGAATATCGACAGGGCATACCTTATTGAAACTCTCCCTACGCTTGATCCTGCAGAGCTAACTGGCTTGGAATATATTGGTGTAGATGAAGTTGCCCGGGCGAAAGGTCATGACTACATGACGGTGGTCTACGATATGGTTGGCGGTCATCTGATCTGGGTTGAAGCAGGCCGAACTGCCGAGGTTTTTTCAAGGTTTTTGAAACAACTGCAACCAGATACAGCCTGCAAAATAAAGGCCGTAGCGATGGATATGGGGCCTGCCTACCAAAAGGCTGTCAGAGAGTCCTTGCCGTTGGCCGACATAGTATTTGACCGTTTCCACGTCATGAAAAACTACAGCAAAGCTATCCATAATCAGCGTCGACTTGAGTTCAGAAAGGCCGATCCAAGTGGTAAAGAGTTGATGAAAGGGACACATTATCTGTTGCTCAAAAATGCGGATAAGTTGAGTGAAAAACAAAGTGACAAGCTGCAAAGGTTGCTGGAGAGCAATAGCAACCTGAATGCACTTTACGTCTTGAAAGAACAGCTTCAGCTGCTGTGGAGTGCCGCTTCATTTGAGGCGATGGCGGAGCAACTGGAACGTTGGTGCCTGATAGCAGATCAGTCACAGATGCTCTATCTAAAAAAGTTCGCGAAATCCCTACGGAAACATTGTGTGGGCATCTGCAACTACGCCAAACACAAGCTCACAAGCGCCAGGATAGAGGCTGGTAATGTCAGTATAGGAATGATCCGTAAGCGAGCCAGAGGCATCAAGGATACCGAATACTTCAAACTCAAAATTAGACAATCATCCATTCCAGATAATCAATCTATGCTCTATTTGAAATCCTAAATCTACTCAACAAAGCGGAGAAGTGCCGATTGTTCATCGATTTCAAACATCAGCAATAAAGTATCTTGAGTGAAGCTCAAATTATCATCCGATAAAAGGTAGATGAGTGTTTCTCCAGTCGTTCCTAAGCGGCTACTGATACCTTCCATGTTGTCTATGGCATGCTGACCCTCAAAAGTAGCAAGAACACGTCCCTCCATGACTCCACCAGGCTGTATTTGTTCTGCTGGGAAAATTCTGAGGCTGGTCTTAAAGCCTTCGAAAATTGAAAAGCTTCTCTCCAACAAAAGAAGATCACCCTGTGGCGTGACACTTAAGCCAGTGGGTAAAAAGTTGCCATTAGGCTTCAGGTATATCGTGCCCCAGCTATATTGATCCCAGAGAAAAGCCTGTATTAATTCTTCATGAGACTCTGATGTCGGCGAATCTATACGTTCGGGGATTGCCAAGAGGCAGCCTCCTGGAAGCCAGGTTAAAGCCTCTATTCCTCTGTTTTTGGATGTGCTTGTAAAAGTTTCGGGGAAGGGGATAGATTCTGCATTTGCTTCTAGGGGAGCAGGATATTTCAATATCCTATGGTGGCGTTCAAAGCTGATATAAATGGCCCCATCTTCAGCACGTGCAATTGATTCGCTATCACGTTCTTTTTTACGGGTGAGGGCAGTGCCTTTTGTCCCTTTGAGAGAGGAGAGCAAACCCCGAGAAAGGGAAAGTAGATCACCGCCTAGACCGTAACCAAGGCGACCTTTGAACCAGAGGCCTTTATCTGTTACGGCTAACATGGTTTTGCCATCTGGAGATATCTCCAAGCCAGAGAGCCCACCGAAACGTTGATGAGTTGACTTCACTTTCAAACCACCGCGCCAAATAAGTGCACCGTGTTTCATGTTTGATTGAGAAGTATTTGAAAAAGAAACTGCTTCGACAGTTATTGGAATTTGTACGGAATGCAGAACAGCAAGGTTTCTATCCTGATACGCAATAAAGACGGTGATGGCTGCCGCGATAAAAGCCGTAATATAGAGAGTTCTAAAAATCATTTTTATTCCCGTTTAACGTGCTTAATCTTGACGCTTAAACGTTAAACAATCTTTATGATTCCTAAGTGAAATCTCTGTGACTTTTATAAGGCGATGAAATTATTGCGAAAACTGGGAAAATTAAAAATCATCCCTAGATTCGAATTCAAGCGGTGCTTAAATTGATGTTGTGAATGTAGGCTTATGGCATTGTTTATCTTGGATTTTAATGACATTGCATTCAAATGTTTTTGAGAGCACTTGGGGGTCCATAACTATTTCTGCAGGCCCCGTATTCACGAGTGAACCGTTTGAGATAATGGCGATATCATCACAATAAAGGGCGGCTTGATTGAGGTCGTGGAGGATTGCCAAAGTAGCGGTATTATTATTCTTACATTGCTGGCGTGCTGCCTTTAAAACCGCGTGTTGATGGGCAATATCCAACCCGGCGGTCGGTTCGTCAAGAAGAAGGTATTTGGATGTGCTATCTCCAGTCAATCCCATTGTTTGTGCGAGGGATCGTGCTAATTGTACACGCTGTTTCTCTCCCCCTGAAAGAACGGAATATGAACGCTCGCTCAAGTGGCGAATATCTGTCAGAGCCATAGCTCTTTCAACTGATATACGGTTTACAAAGGGAGTACAGAGTTTTTCATAAGGCCACCGTCCCATTGCAACCACCGATCGCGCAGAGAAGGGGAATGCCAATTGTGAAGCCTGGGGCATGACGGCTCTGCGTTTTGCAAGGGCTTCATCATTCCAATCTTCGAGAGAGACATGATCAAGTTCTACTTTCCCGCTTGAGGGCTTAAGCTCTCCGGAGAGAACTTTTAAGAGGGTGGATTTGCCGGCGCCGTTAGGCCCCAGGATGCCAAGAAACAAACCGGATTTGAGCTCAAGCGAAATATCTTCGAGCAAGGTGGTCTTTCCAATACGAACGCTGATGGATGTTGCTTTGAGTGTCACAGGGACCGCCTTTTAAATTCACGAAAAAGAAGGGCAAAGAAAAAAGGTCCACCGATAAAGCTGGTAACCAAGCCGATAGGAAGCTCTGCAGGAAGGACGATAATTCGTGCAATTGTATCTGCTATAAGTATCAGAAGGGCACCAATGAGGGCTGATGCAGGTAGGACAAAGCGATTGTCCGCACCCCCGATAAGACGCGCTAAATGAGGCGCAATCAACCCGATAAAGCCGATCATTCCTGCAGCGGCTACAGCCGCGCCAGTTGCACAGGCGGCTGCCAAAGCTGCTTGCTGTTTAATTTTCTCGGTTTGAACTCCCAGGTGTTTAGCCTCGGTTTCACCGAGTAGGAACAGGTTGAGAGGGCTGGCAAGACGTAACAGGAAAAAAACAGCGAGGAGCATGATCAGGATTGAGGGCCATGTCGCTTTTCCTGCCCCGGATAAACTCCCCATACTCCAAAAGGTAAGGGATCTTAGTTCAGTATCGTCAGCGAGATAAGTAAGTAAGCCTATGATTGAACCGACAATTGCGGTTACAGCAATTCCCATGAGTAACATCATGGAGACATCGGTAGAGCCGTCCCTTTTGGCTAGGCGATAGATCAAGACAGTAACTGAAAGACTGCCTATGAAGGCAGCAATGGGGAGCGAAAAGTTTTTTGTTAGGTCAAGGAACGATGAAAAGAAAGTATCGCCAAGGACAATAATGCTGACAACTGCCAAGGCCGCACCGGATGAAACCCCAATGAGGCCGGGATCTGCCAGAGGGTTTCTAAATAAGCTTTGCAGGACCCCTCCTGAAAGAGCCAAAGACATGCCAATTACGAGTCCAAGAGCCGTACGCGGCAATCTAATAGCCTCAAGAATGAGAATTTCTTGTGACGTAAGTTCGGACTGGGAAAGCTCAAGGTAGGACAATAAGTGCTTCACGCTTTCAGAGATGGGAATAGAGACGCCACCGAGCCCGAGCGAAAAAAAGATTGTAAGTAAAAGGGCGAGGCCTAAAAGCGGTAGTAACCATATAGGGGAATGGCCTTCACGTTTTTTCCTAAACAACCGTTTTGTTGAAATGGCATATGACATGGTTTGCATTGTCTTTTTTTTGGGGACGCAGTGGTTAGGGGGCAGGCTTGAACAATTGTGAGGCAAGAAGCTGTATCGCCTTTGGTGTTCTCGGTCCCAGGCCAAGAAGAAGGGTGCCGTCGAGGGTTAATATCCGGTCCTGTGACACTGCTTTTAATTTTCCAAGGATAGGATCATTTTTTAATTGTGATATCCCGCCTGCTTGATCCAGGGTCCGCTGGGGAAGAAGAATGTAATCAGGTGAATTTGTAATCATGTATTCACTTGAAAGCGGTTTAAAACCGTTGAGATCAGCCGCTGAATTAATTGCCCCGGTATAGCGGATTATTGTATCGATCGCGGTGTCTTTTCCGGCGGTCATAAGGTTGCCGTGGCCCGTATTAAGAAGGAAGAGAACAGATGGTTTAGATCTTTGCCCACTTGCCATAGCCAATTGTTTTTCCAGCTGCTCTTTGATTTGGGCACCGAGGGTTGAACCGATATCAAAATTGTTGAGTACAGAAGAAACTATAATGACGCCCTCTACAATCCGGTCCGGGGTGACGAGTTCAGGCACAAGTGTCACGGGAACTCCAGTAGTTTTGATGGCTTCCAGGACGTGTGTAGGGCCGGATCCTTCAAGGGCGATAATATGGTCGGGACCAAGACTGAGTAAGCCCTCCACTGAAAGCTGACGCATATAACCTACTTTGGGGAGTATGAGGGCTCGTTCCGGGTACTTACTCGTCGTATCTGTAGCAATAACTTTACCCCCTTCACCCAGGGCAAAGACTATTTCTGTTACAGGGCCTCCGATCGTAATGATTTTTTTTGGGAAAATACTCTCGCCAAGAGATTGAGTGCTAATCACGAGGGTTAGGATGAGGGTGGCTAATCCAGCAATGTTTTTAACGGGTATATTTAACATTTCAGGGTTCCAAAAGTATTTCAGCAGCGGTTCGACCACGGGTTTCCAAAAAAGACAGAACCTGAACTAAGTTTTCGATCGAGGCTGATTTGTCACCAGCAATAACAACAGGTTGGTCGGGGGCTTGATGAAGGGTTGTTTTTAGGGCGTTGCGCATGTCTTTCCAGTCTTGAAAAGGGCTGCCATCAAGATCCCAAACCGATGTTTCATTATCCTTTGAGTTCCTCAACGTAATTACAATTGCATTGCTCGATGCTTGTTTCAGAGCCGTTTCTTGAGGTTGAGGAAGGTCGACTTCTATGGAGAAATTTGCACTGTTGGCGGTTAGGATCAAAAAAACCAACAAGATGAAAAGAACATCTAACATCGGGGTCAGGTCGGGCAGAAGACTGTCTGATTCTGAGGAGT
This sequence comes from Kiloniella sp., assembly GCF_965205715.1. Taxonomy (GTDB): domain Bacteria; phylum Pseudomonadota; class Alphaproteobacteria; order Kiloniellales; family Kiloniellaceae; genus Kiloniella. Next base: position 1,132,837 of record NZ_CBDBHW010000013.1, read on the forward strand.
GATCGGTTGAAAGCTCGATCATGGTCGGTATTGAGAGCTTGGGATTATCGGGTTTTGCGTGTTTGAAATTGCCAGTGACAGACGGCTCAGAGATAGGCTCAGGGTTTCAATGTGCCGATCGGCGAGAATGCGAAATCCGTGCGCACCCAGAAGAGTTGGGAGAGCAATTGAAAGCCCAACAGCGGTGGTTAGCATCGCTTGCGAGATACCTTCTGCAAGCATCGCGGGGTGGATAGGCCCATCCTGTAAGGCTATAACCTGAAAAGCATTGATCATGCCAAGCACTGTGCCCAGAAGCCCAAGAAGGGGACTGAGCACGGCGATCAACATCATAAAGCGTAAACCGTATTTAATCCTTGTAGCGTAAGTTCTTAACCAGATTTTCAGCGCTTCTTCACGTTGTGCGACAGGAGATTCGTAAGTTTGTAGTGCTACGAATATAGCGGAGCTAAGTTCGTTTTTTTTACTCGCAAGATCTTCCAGATACCCTCGATCAACGGTATCGAACAGTTCTGTTGTACCCCTGCGAAATCGGGCGAAAAATACTGTTCGTTCCATCAAAAGAATAACGGCAATAAAAGAGAATAGAAGCAAGGGCCAGCCAACAGGCCCAAGCTTGTTAAACAGTTCAGGAAACGTCATTCCGCTGCCTCAGAAGTCGGTTGATGACGGTTTAAGCCTTCGATGAGCTTGGCCCACTCTGGGTTTTCGGGGTTGCCCATTTCGCGCTCACCACAAAGAAGAGCAAAAGAATTGTTCTCGGTATCAAACAGTTCCAGTGTTGTGATGACACCATCCTTTGTAGGCTTTCGGACCAACCAGGCTTCGGCAATGCGATCTTCTCTGAGGTGCAGGTTAAATTTGGGATCGAGAATATTTATCCAGGGACCCATATCCTTGATGTTCTCTATGACCCCGGTATGAATTTGAATACAGCCTCGATTTCCAACAAAGACCATGATTGAGGTATTATGCTTGGCTGATTGCTCAAGGACTTCACGTAAGGCCAGGGGGGATAGTTTTTCTGCGTAGTCTGGGCCAATAAGGCGGAAAGCCTGATGGCGTTCACAATTATGTTTTTTCAAAAGAGCATGAAATTGATGAACATCTTTCATCTTTGCCCAGCCCGTATAAAGCGCCTCAATATCTATCTGCGCATCAGGAGTGGTTGGAGCAGCTTCCTGTTTTGATGAAATTGTTAGTTCAGGGGTAATGGCATCAGATTTGTATTTTTCAACAAGTTCAGCATAGTTATTCTCTTCGGAATTTTCAGTCAAAAATATCTTGTGAATAGCGGCGCCCTCATGGTCAAAAAATTGCAGG
>NZ_CBDBHW010000014.1:0-550000 GCF_965205715.1 Kiloniella sp.
TTTCTCAGGATAAGGTTTCAGCCTTATCCTTTAGAGCTTTCGTTGCTTGCATTAAGGTGTTCTGCTGCTTCTCCCAGTAGTCTTCCTTCAAGCGATAGCTCAAGAAATCGCACATAATCACTGTCATTCGTAATTTGTTTTCGCGCAACAGGAATAACGTCCAGCGGGTTCTGAGCATCCAGTTCGTATTTTTGTATAATGGCAATCAGCTCCTGACTAATAATTTCTAACTGTTTTTGGATGTCAGGGATCGTTGTTGGCTTATTCATGCCTCAGGCTCTCAGAAATGTTTTAAGAAGATCGACCATCTTATCGATTTCTTCTTTGGTATTAAAGTAATGTACGGAGGCTCTTACTAACTGGGAAATGCCGCATTGGTCAAATAAAACTGGATTTCCTGTTCTGCCTGGCGTGGAGACATGAATTTGGTTAGTTTCTAAAAAAGCCCTTATTTCGGTACATTTTTTTTGATCAGAATAAAAACTCACGATGCCGCATTTTTTATCTCCCAAATCGAGTAATGATATACTTGGGATATTTGATAGTTCATTTCGAAAATATTGACTAAGATCAGATATTCTTTCTTCAATATTTTTTACACCAATTTGTAGGGCGTAATCTATTGCCTGTCCCAACTGTTCAGCGACAATAACCTTGGCCGGTTGCGACAACCACCTTGGCCGGTGGATCTGATCATTAAAAAGGGCGTGCCCGTTTGATAATCAGATCCACCGGCCAAGGCTTAATTTGGTGTTAGTTACAAGCTGCTGTGAGTTGATAAATTAGGAACCTCTAGATGTAATTGGAGGAACCTGTTTGCCGTATAAATTTATCACAGATGAACAACTGAGACTTTACATGACAGATAGAAAAACTCATGGTCAACGAACCGCCGCTGCCCGCGCAGGGTTTAGCGAACGCACGGCCCGCCGATTTGACGTTGATGCGACTTTACCGTCACAACGCAATATAAAGCGAGGGCGAACAGTTTCTGATCCGCTTGAAGATATCTGGGATAAGGACATCCTTCCCATTTTGGATAAAGACAACTCGGTCAAACCCATTACTTTGTTGCGCCACATACAGAGCCTCTATCCGCTCCGTTTTCCCGATGACCGTGTCAAGCGCACGTTAGAGCGCCGAGTTCGGGGATGGCGGGCTCTGAATGGCCCTGAAAAGGATATCATTTTCAGGCAAACACCTGAGCCGGGTTACATGGGCCAATCAGATTTCACGGATGCAGCCGACTTAAGTATTACCATTGCAGGAGATCCTTTGGTGCATCGGCTCTATCATTTTGTTCTGGTATATAGCCGATGGGAACATGTTGGGGTCGTACTTGGCGGTGAGAGTTTTACAGCCCTTGCGGAGAACTTACAAAATGCGCTTTGGTCCTTGGGGGGCGCTCCTGAAAACCACCGGACCGACAGCCTGTCTGCGGCCTTTCGGAATTTGAGCGTTGAGGAAAAGGAGGACATTACCAAACGTTATTCTGCTTTTGTTGAGCACTACGGTATGGAGGCCAGTCGAAATAACAGAGGGGAATCACACGAGAACGGTGCCATTGAATCTCACCACGGTCACCTTAAGACTGCGATAAAGCAGGCCCTGATTTTGCGTGGCAGTAATGACTTTGACACTTTGGATGAGTATCGGCGATTTTTGGACGAGCTGATTGCTAGACGGAACAAACATCGTGACCAAGATATCCAAACAGAGTTGAAATCTCTCAAGGCGTTACCTCCTCGGCGAACAACAGATTACACTGAAGTCGTGTCGAGAGTTACCAAAACAAGTGGTTTTTTAGTTAAGCAGGTTTTTTATAGCGCCCCTTCTCGCCTAATTGGTCAACGCTTGCGTGTCCATATTTACGATAACCGGATAGAAGCCTATCTAGGCAGCACTCATGTCGTCAGCCATTCTCGTGAGCGGGGGCACGGCAAAGGCCCCCGCATTCATGTTATCAATTATCATCACGTCATTCATGCTCTCAAACGTAAACCTCAGGCACTCGCCAATTCTATTTATCGTGACAGTATTTTTCCAAGAACCGAGTACTCCCTGGCCTGGACATTGTTTCAGAAAAAGTTGTCCCGCAGAGATGCGTGTCGTCAGATGGTTGGGATACTTTTCCTTGCGCACGAAGAGGCTTGTGAGGCCGAAGTCGCGCACCTGATTTCGAGAGAAATCAATGCAGGAAGGCTACCTTGCGCAAAAAAACTTAAGCTGAATATCACAAAAAAGAACACGGATTTACCTCCTGATATTCCCGTGGTTCAACCTTCATTATCAGTCTTTGATACTCTGTTGGAGGATCGGGCATGACAAACATTGAAGTGGATCAGCACAAGCTGCCTCTTATGCTAACTGACTTACGATTACCCAGCTTTCACAAACACTGGCAAGATATCGCAATCCAATCCGACAAGGAGGGCTGGTCAGCAGCCAGGTTCCTTGCCGTTTTGGCCGAATATGAATTGGCCGAAAGGGACACGCGACGCATTCAACGCCATCTCAACGCATCAAACCTGCTGGGCGGAAAAACTCTGGCCACTTTTAACTTCAAGCGGCTGCCTAACGTGAAAAAGGCGCAGGTCGAAGCCTTGTCTGCCGGTGACTGGATTGACGCAAGAGCAAATCTGATTGCCATTGGAAATTCAGGGGGAGGAAAAACTCATCTCCTATGCGCCGTAGGTTATGCTCTTATAGAGGCTGGATACCGTGTGCTCTATACGCAAACCAGTGATCTGGTGCAAAAACTCCAGGCTGCCAGACGTGAACTTATGCTCGAAAACGCCCTCGCAAAACTCGATAAATTTGATCTCATCATTCTCGATGATATTACCTATGCACAAAGGGATATATCTGAAACATCCGTGCTCTTTGAATTGATCGCCAGACGATATGAGTACCGAAGTATTGCAATTGCTGCCAATCAACCTTTTAGCGGATGGGACAATATTTTTCAAGATAAGGCCATGACCGTTGCAGCAATCGATCGTCTTGTTCACCACTCAACCATTCTTGAGATGAATATCGACAGCTACAGACAATGGGAAGCCGCCCAAAATCTCAAAAAAATGTTGCGGAAAACCACAAACAAAAAGGTGAAAAATATGCCTGAAGCATCGTAAATAAACGTCAGATCACAGCCGCATCAAAAGCGGCCAAGGTGGTTGACGCAACCGGACAAAGTGGTTGACGCTCTACACCCAACGCTGCTTTGCCAGCAAAATTACACTCCCACGTTTCAAAGCGCCTTGCATCTGAGCGAAGTGTATATTGCGTGGGTGTAACCAACTCTGCGGACCTTTGATCCAGGAGCGGGGGATCCAGCCTTTCTATCCAACTTTCTTTTACATACAAAAGCCCCGTTCCTCTCGGTCCTCGCAAATACTTTCGTCCTGTGCCCGAGAGAAAGTCACATCCAATATCTCTGACATCGATATCGACATGTCCTACCGCTTGGCAGGAGTCTAACAAAAAAGGAATACCTGCGGCATTCGCTATTTTTCCAACTTTTTTGACAGGATTGACTAAGCCACAACTCGTCGGAATATGACTGATGGAGATAAGTTTAACCTTATCATCAATCATAGTTTCCAGAGCAGATGTATTGATTTGTCCATTTTCATCGTCCGGGACAAAAATTATTTTTACTCCAAAGCGCTTAGCCTGTTGTAGATATGCAATGATGTTACTGCCATATTCGCTCACGGTGGTTAGAATTTTGTCTCCTGGCTTAAAATTAAAGCTGTAGAAAACCATTCCCCAGGCGCGGGTTGCATTTTCGGTGAACGCAATTTCTTTTTCTTTGCAGTTAAGCAATTTGGCTGATGCGGTGTAAAAATTGTCAAGAATGTCTGTTTTTAACTGGGCTGCTTCATATCCCCCAAGCTGTTCTTCATAATCTAGGTATTCATGAAATGTATCAGAAACGGGCGCGGGCATAAGGGATGAGCCCGCATTGTTAAAGTGAATAATTTTTCCACAGGCACGTGTTTCTTTCCGTACCTGATTAATATCAATAACGTTATTTTTCATGAGGAACCATCGGGTAAATTTTTTGAATTCTACTCCTCAAATCCAGAGCCTAAAACTACTTATCTTTCAATGTAGTAAAAAATGATAAATTGCAGGTGTGTATTTTATGTATTAAGTAAATATTCTGTGTTGGTTAATTAAGTATAGTAAACAAAAGTTAACCATAATTAATTGATATGTAACGGTGATGTTAACGTATTGTTTAGTTAAAAATGATACTTGTTATTCAATCGTAAATATACTGTTAGTACCACAAATCATACATAAGTATGTTATTTTATTGATTTAAAATCTGCATTAAATTTTATTTACTGTTATTATTATTTGTTTTTCCTCAATAGGCCTGACTGTATTTGCCGAGGGGGCAGTGCCAGAATTAGGAGCCTGAGGAGGCCACGATGTCTGAAAGTAATGTGCCGCGCACCCCTGGTGATGAAAATAAAGAAATCACCACAAGCGAAATTACAACCGAACAAACAAATGAATCTATAGAGGCTATAGGCCAAGAGGCGACGACTGTCCCTGTTGATTTGCCGCCGATAGGGACGACTCAAACTTATCAGAGCCTCCCGGGTCAAAGATTAGAGTTAAGCTTTGACGCTACACAAGCTGCGGCAACAGTAGAAGGCCCAGACCTTATCCTCAGCTTTGATTTAGACGCTGATGGTACCCCCGAAAGCCAGATAATATTTCAAGGCTTGGCGGGTGATTTCGATGCAGGTCAATCTCCTCAACTTGTTATCGATGGCACAGAAGTCGCATCCGAACAGCTTATTAATCTCGTCCTGGCACAGGCGGGAGATCTTCCACTTGAAACCGCAGCAGGGGCAGGCGCGGGCCCAGCTGGTGGCGGTGGTAACAGATATGATGATAATCTTGGCAGCATTATTGATCTCCTCAATGCCCAAGGTGTCATTCCTCCTACGGAACTCGAGTTTGGGCTTCCAGAACCAGTTCCGGATATCGTACCTCTCGTCGAAAATTCCCCACCGCTAGCAGATAATGTGGTTACACCTGTCCAATTTAACTTTGGCGGGGAAGGCGGTGAATATGAAGGTAGCAACCTTCCTGAGGACCTAATCGACGCCCTCGAAAATGTTGAAGGCGGTGGCATCATTGCTCAAGAAGCTGTTTTCGTTTCTGACGGCGGAGAATCTGGATCAGTTCAATACGTAAGCTTCACTTTAACAGAACCGACAGCAGTTAAGATTGAAACAGATGGTCCGACAATTGATCCACAAATCTATCTATTAGAAGATGATGGTGAGCGTTCTCTGGATGATATTCTAGCCACGGATGATGATGACGGTCCTCCGGCGGGGTCATGGTACAATTCAATTATTGAAACGGGTGATGAGATCGGCATTTTACCACCCGGGGATTATATTGTTGCCGTATCAGATTTTCATCTAAGTGAGGATGAAGCTGTTAGTGGCGTAAATGGCGGCGAAGGCGGGGATAGCGGTTTAGTGACGATTACCGTTACTGAGCTCGGCGTTGTTCTTGATGACAGCGACATTGTCATGTTCAAGCAACTGGATGTCGACGGTACCATTGGCGACGATGACGGCGGCGTTATCGGAACCTTTGGCGGGTCCGATGGAGAGACCCCATTAGAAAGCCTTGTCTTTACCCTAGAGAGCCTCCCTCAGTACGGGACCTTACTTCTCGTTACGGAAGATGGTTCCAGCATTATGGGTATAGGTGATACCTTTGATAGCACAGATACCGTTTGGTGGTTTGCAACAGAAGACCAGATTGAAAATTACCTTGAAGAAAACGAACAGCAGTTCCTACCCAACCCAACCTTTGACTATAGCGTCACAGATGAAGACGGCGGAGTGGCGCAGGAAAACGTCACGATCACACTTCCGCCACCAGAACCCCCTGAAGCATCCGTATATGTCAGTCAGGGTGAATGCCTCAACGAAGATACACAAGGGCAGCTGGGATTTGACGCTTATCCTACTGATCCAAATTCTAAAATCAGTGAGATCGTTATCTCTGGTTTCCCAACAGGATCAGAAGCCGATGCCTGGGTTGTGGATGCTGATTCTGTTTACATTGGCGGAGCTGACTTTACTTCAAGCTACAACAGCTCAACAGGTGAGTTGACGATTACAATTGATATCTCTGACCTGGACCTTGGTGAAGGTGTTCATGGTTATGTTGATGTTACTCCCAATCCTGATAGTGATGTTGATCACGAACTCACCATTGAAGCGACAGCTGTAAATGGCGGCGGCGGTGCTACGGGAGATTCTTCCAATACAATTCCAGTTGATGCTGATGCAGACGGCGGAGAGCAGTCAACGGGCGGGGCGGACGACGGCGACGCACAAATGTTGGCAGTTTCTGTTTCCGTTGCGGATGATCAAAGCGAGGATCCTGATAATACAACTTTCCAATTAAATGAAGTCGGTAGCGTTACTGTTAACGCCAGCTTTGATGACTTCACTGATGGGTCAGAAACTCATACCGTCGCGATCTTTGCTGCTGAAGGGTACAATTTCCTCGAATTTAACGAAGAAGACCTTCCTGCAGGCGTTACCCTAACTAGCTTTAGTGCCTCAACCCTCGTTTTTGATGTTGAAACCCTTAATGGTGTTGAAAACGCTGAAATTACAGTACCCGTTCAACTTGTGTCTGAGTTCTTTGGTGAATCAGATTTCACTGCACGTGTTATTGCAGAAGAAACCAGTACTGGTGATATTGAATGTGAGGACATAGGCGGCGAAGGTGGTGAAGGTGGAATATATCCACTTCCAGGAGATAATGTCGCTTTTGCAGACGATGATGCGACAGCAGTAAGCACAAATGTTGAGCCACCAGAAGTGTCCTTGTCTTTACCTGGCGAAGTTCAGTGCCTTCAAGAAGATAGCGATCTTGATAATGGTGACAACCAGGTTACTCTGTCAGTTGATGCTCTAGGTGATGATGAAATCACAGAGATCACTATCAGTGGTTTCCAGGACGATTGGACATATGACTTTAGTAATTTGGAATTTGATGGTGCTGTTCTTACGGACAGTGATGCTTCTGATGGATCGATCACTATTTCGGTACCAAATTGGGAAGAATACGAAGGAAGCTTTGCTGTTCAACCTCCAAATGATTCCGATGTTGATCACCCAACCCTAAATGCAGTTGCGACTGTTGTTGATGGTGTTGACCCAGATCTAAGCACCACAGGCGATGGCTCGATTGATATTCATGTCGATGCAGACGCTGATGGACCTGGCGGTGAAGGGGGTGGCGTAGATGATGGTGATGATTTCGGATTATCTGTCTCTGCCTCAATTGTTGATAGCTCTGGTGAAGATCCTGAAAATACCTCCTTTCAGGATGGTGAAGTCGGGACCTTGTCCGTGTCAGCCACTTTTGATGATTTCCTGGATGGATCTGAAGAACACTATATTGGGGTCATCGCCCCTGATGGTTTTGATATTCTAACCATCAACACTGACGACTTGCCTGCCGGTGTGACGCTTAACAGTAATGACGGCACCACGGCAATTTTCCAAGTCGACACAACTGACGGCGTCGGATTTGTCGATTTTGATCTCGCAGTTCAGAACGTAGATTCAGAAACTGGTGAAGCAGACTTTGTCGTCAAAGCTGTTGCACACGAAACCAATACAGGTGACGTAGAGTGTGACTTCGGCGGTGAGTTTGGTGGTGAAGAAGGAATTACCCCTTCGACTGGCGATAACCATGCCTTAGTCCAAAATACAGCAACTGCTGTTGTCACCATGATTACGCCTCCGGAAGTATCTCTTACCCTTCCAGATGAGGTTGATTGTATTCATGAAGACAGTTCAACTAGTAATGAAAACAATGAAGTAACCCTGACTGTTAATCCAGCGGATGATGATGAGATCACTCAAATCGTTATCACTGGATTCCAGGATGATTGGGATTATGATCTAGCTGGCCTTCTAACGGGCGGCGCATCGTTCATCGATGGTGATCCAGCAGGTGGCTCAATAGGCTCTTCTCCGCTTTGTTGAGTAGAAAAAGATGCCGACCGCCAAGTAACCTGTTGATATGTATGGTTTCTGATAACTTTACATAGAGCAGGTATATGACAATCAACATCTCGCAGCATATTTTAGGCCTCAAAGGGCAACGTGTAAATGAAATTAAACTGGATGACGGCGGTGTTAAGATTGTCATTCACTGCAGCCGAGACGCGCGTAGGAGGGCTATAGACCCTGCTACAGGCCAGAAGGGAAGCATCAACCAGCATGTCCGCCGACAAGTAAACGACATCCCCCTTTTTGGGTATCCTTGTGTGGTCGAGATTGAGCTGGCGCAGGTTTATATTAACAAGGGCGAACGCCGCATTGAGGGGTGTGATTTTGTTGATAAAGGGTGCCGTTTCACTCACCGATTTTGCCGACTGATCAGTGGATTATGTCGGCATATGTCTATTCAAGCGGTTTCCAGACATTTGGATATACGATGGGAAACGGTCAAGAATATCGACAGGGCATACCTTATTGAAACTCTCCCTACGCTTGATCCTGCAGAGCTAACTGGCTTGGAATATATTGGTGTAGATGAAGTTGCCCGGGCGAAAGGTCATGACTACATGACGGTGGTCTACGATATGGTTGGCGGTCATCTGATCTGGGTTGAAGCAGGCCGAACTGCCGAGGTTTTTTCAAGGTTTTTGAAACAACTGCAACCAGATACAGCCTGCAAAATAAAGGCCGTAGCGATGGATATGGGGCCTGCCTACCAAAAGGCTGTCAGAGAGTCCTTGCCGTTGGCCGACATAGTATTTGACCGTTTCCACGTCATGAAAAACTACAGCAAAGCTATCCATAATCAGCGTCGACTTGAGTTCAGAAAGGCCGATCCAAGTGGTAAAGAGTTGATGAAAGGGACACATTATCTGTTGCTCAAAAATGCGGATAAGTTGAGTGAAAAACAAAGTGACAAGCTGCAAAGGTTGCTGGAGAGCAATAGCAACCTGAATGCACTTTACGTCTTGAAAGAACAGCTTCAGCTGCTGTGGAGTGCCGCTTCATTTGAGGCGATGGCGGAGCAACTGGAACGTTGGTGCCTGATAGCAGATCAGTCACAGATGCTCTATCTAAAAAAGTTCGCGAAATCCCTACGGAAACATTGTGTGGGCATCTGCAACTACGCCAAACACAAGCTCACAAGCGCCAGGATAGAGGCTGGTAATGTCAGTATAGGAATGATCCGTAAGCGAGCCAGAGGCATCAAGTATACCGAATACTTCAAACTCAAAATTAGACAATCATCCATTCCAGATAATCAATCTATGCTCTATTTGAAATCCTAAATCTACTCAACAAAGCGGAGAAGTGCCAAGCTGGTCTAGCTGGTGGTGAAAGTACTAACAGCCTGGATCCAGCAACCTTTTTGACACAGGTACCTGCCGATTTTGGTCGCATGTGGGGTGATACGCTTGTAGAAGTATCCCGTATTGGTGAGATCGAATTCCGTTTGGCTGAAAGCATTGAGCCAACAGCTGACGCGAAAACCTGGCACTTCACAATCCGCAAAGGGGTTAAATTCCACAACGGAAAAACCCTGACTGCGACAGACGTATTAAAAACTATGCAGCGCCACTCTGGTGACGACACCAAATCTGGTGCTCTAGGTATTATGCGTGGTATTGAGTCCATGAAGGCCGACGGAGATGTATTCTCTGTTACTTTAACGACACCAAATGCTGACTTACCTTATCTGATGTCAGATTATCACTTGATCATCCAGCCAGATGGCGGCATGGACGCACCTGATGCCGGTATCGGTACAGGCCCATACAAAGTGACTGTCAATGAGCCAGGTGTTCGCCACGTTGGTGAACGTTTCGAAGATTATTGGGATGCCGGTAACCGTGGACATGCCGATACAGTTGAAATCGTCGTTCTAAATGACGCCACAGCACGTACCGCAGCTCTTCAAGGTGGTCAGGTTCATATGATCAACCGTGTAGAACCGAAAGTTGCGGATCTACTTGAACGTGTTCCAGGCGTTTCAGTCAAAAGTGTTTCTGGTCGTGGTCACTATGTATTCCTAATGCACTGTAACACTGCACCGTTTGATAACAACGATCTACGATTGGCATTGAAATACGCAATCGATCGTGAAGAAATGGTTGATAAAATTCTTCGTGGTTATGGTTCTGTTGGTAACGACATGCCTATTAATGGGGGTTATCCTCTATTCTCAGAAGATATCCCGCAGCGTACGTTTGATCCAGACAAAGCAAGTTTCCATTACAAGAAATCCGGTCACTCTGGACCAATAACATTGCAAACAGCTGCGACTGCCTTCTCAGGTGCTGTTGATGCGGCTCAGCTATTCCAACAGTCAGCAGCTAAGTGTGGCATTACGCTTGATGTGAAACGTGAGCCAGATGATGGTTATTGGACTGAAGTTTGGAACAAGCAGCCATTCGCAGCGTCCTACTGGGGTGGATCTCGTCCAGTTCAGGATCAAATGTATTCGACAGCTTATAAATCAGATGCGGACTGGAATGACACACGTTTCTTCCGTCCAGACTTTGATAAACTGCTACTCGAAGCACGTGCTGAACTTGATCAGGCAAAACGTGTCGGCCTTTATCGTGAAATGGGCCTTATGGTTCATAACGAAGGCGGCGTAATCGTCCCAATGTTTAATGATTTCATTAATGCCGTCAGCGATACCGTTGGTGGATGGGAAGATGATCCAAGTGGTGAATCCATGAACGGTTTCGCTCTTGCGAAAACTTGGTTAGCGTAAATATAAATCCATGGGACATCCCATTTTGAATTTGGTGGCTCAACGCATTGCGTTGGGCTGCCTTCTCCTCCTTATGGCATCTGTGTTAATTTTTATTGGCACTCAAATTTTGCCTGGGGATATTGCTCAATCAATTTTAGGACAATCCGCTACACCTGAAGCTGTAGCAAATCTTAGAAAAGACCTTGGCTTAAATGACCCTGCTTATGTCAGATATTTCACTTGGTTATCGGGCGTATTACAGGGAGACCTGGGTGTCGCACTATCAAATGGAAAGCCTATTGCTCAAGCTGTTGGACAAAGACTAAGTAACACTTTGTTTCTTGCTGGTTGGGCTGCACTAATTTCTGTACCCCTAGCCGTACTTCTTGGACTGTTAGCTGTACAATACAAAAACCGCTGGCCTGACAAACTTATTTCCGGAGTTACGTTAACAACAATTTCCTTGCCTGAATTCTTCCTTGGATATTTGTTAATTTTCTTTATTTCGGTTCAATTAAGATGGTTTCCTTCTGTGGCGATCATCAATGATTCGATGTCTCTAGGGCAGCAACTCAATACGATTGCTTTACCCGTTGCTGTTTTGGTTCTGGTTGTTTTAGCTCAAATGATGCGAATGACTCGTGCAGCAATTTTAAATGTAATGCAATCGGCTTATATCGAAACTGCTGAACTAAAAGGAATAACGCCTTTTAATGTGATTCGAAAACACGCTTTTCCAAATGCTATAGCGCCAATTATCAACGTTATTATGCTCAACCTTGCTTATTTGGTTGTTGGTGTTGTTATTGTTGAAGTGGTGTTTGCATATCCTGGAATGGGACAGTATCTGGTTGATCACGTTTCCAAGCGCGATGTTCCTGTTGTTCAAGCATGTGCCCTGATATTTGCTAGCGTATACATCTCATTGAATATTGTGGCAGATATTGTGTCGATTGTTGCAAATCCGCGTTTGCGACATCCGAAATAAGGGAAGCGATATATGAATTTTAGAAAAATTCCCTTAAGCGCACTCGTTGGCATAATTGCAACAAGTGGCTTTCTTTTCATAGCCCTATTCGCGCCTGTTATCGCGCCTTATGGTATGGCTGAAATCGTTGGTGATGTATGGGAACCAATGTCCGACAAGTTCTGGTTAGGAACGGATAATATCGGTCGGGATCTATTGACCCGTATGATGTATGGCGCCCGAACAACAATATTTATTGCCGGTGTCGCGACAATACTTTCCTTTGGGCTCGGATCTGTACTTGGTTTTACGGCTGCCGTTAAAGGTGGCTGGGTTGATATGGTCATGTCGCGTGCAGTTGATCTATTGATGTCCATTCCAACACTGATCTTTGCGCTCGTTGTTCTATCAGTTTTACCAGGTAACCTGCTTACTTTGATCGTGGTTATGGGAGTTCTTGATAGTACCCGCGTATACCGTTTATCCCGAGCAGTGGCTGTAGATATCAACGTAATGGATTACGTAGAAGCGGCTCGTCTCAGGGGGGAAGGTTTACGCTGGATCATCTTCAAAGAGATTTTACCTAATGCTCTGTCGCCTTTGGTTGCTGAGTTAGGCTTAAGATTTATCTTTATGATACTCTTCCTTTCTTCTCTGTCATTCCTCGGACTTGGAATACAACCTCCTGAAGCTGACTGGGGAAGCATGGTAAAAGCAAATAAAGATGGTATTAATTTTGGTATTCCTGCAGCTCTAATTCCAGGTTTTGCCATTGCCATTCTTGCTATCTCTGTAAATCTTGTTGCTGATTGGGTTCTTAATAGAACAAGTGATCTAAAAGGAGGTCGAGGCTAATGGCTGAAAACCTACTTGAAATTAAAAACCTCAAAATTGGGGCCACTGTTTTTCCGCCGGGTGAAAAACCACACGATATCACCATTGCTCAAGAGATATCCCTGACCCTAAAAAAAGGTCAAGTAATGGGGCTTATTGGTGAGAGTGGTGCTGGTAAATCCACCATTGGACTGTCTGCTATGTGCTATGGCCGTGGCGGAGTACAGCTTACGGCTGGCGAAGTCATTGTTAATGGACGTGACATCCTGCAGATTGGTGCTCAGGGCTTACGGGAGTTACGTGGCCGAGAGGTAACTTATGTCTCTCAATCAGCTGCGGCATCTTTTAATCCAGCTATGCGTTTAATGGAGCAGGTCATTGAAACGACTTTGCTTCATGGCCTGTCGACAAAAAAACAGGCTGAAGAACGTGCAGTTGAACTCTTTACCGCGCTGGGATTACCCGACCCTGAAAACATCGGTAATCGTTACCCACACCAGGTTTCAGGTGGTCAGTTGCAACGAGTCATGACGGCAATGGCTCTTTGTCCAAAGCCCGATTTGATTGTTTTTGACGAACCAACGACTGCGTTGGATGTAACGACCCAAATTGATGTATTGGCTGCAATTAAAAAAGCCATTCACGAAACAGGCGTTGCTGCACTTTATATCACGCACGATTTAGCTGTCGTAGCTCAGGTTTCAGATGAAATTTTGGTTTTACGTCATGGTAGAATGATTGAACACGGTACGACTGAGCACATTATAAAAACACCAAAAGAAGAGTATACTCAACAACTGGTGTCTGCTCATAGTATTACTCATGAAGAAAAGAAACCTACAGATAAACCAATCTTGTCTGTAGAAAATATTTCAGCTTCATATGGTGGTGCTATCAAAGTACTGTCGAATGTATCAGTGGACATTTATCCTGGCCAAACTCTTGCTGTTGTTGGTGAGTCTGGTTCGGGTAAATCTACTCTTGCCCGTGTTATCACAGGCCTTCTTCCGCCAAGTGAGGGGCGTATAACCTTTGAAGGTCAGGATCTTTCTCCTGCTTTGCCGGAAAGATCTATCGAGGATCTACGTCAGCTTCAGATGATTTATCAAATGGCTGATGTGGCGATGAACCCGCGCCAGACAGTGGGTACGATCATTGGGCGTCCATTAGAACTATACTTTGGTATGCAAGGTGCTGAAAAGCGCAAGCGTGTCATAGAGCTTTTGGATGAGATCGAAATGGGCGAGAAGTTCATTGATCGTTATCCTGCAGAGCTCTCTGGTGGTCAGAAACAGCGTGTTTGTATTGCGCGTTCATTGGCCGCGAAGCCAAAGCTCATTATTTGTGATGAGGTCACAAGTGCGCTTGATCCCTTGGTTGCTGATGGTATTTTGAAGCTCTTACTCGATCTTCAAAAAGTCGAAGACGTAGCTTATCTTTTCATCACGCATGACCTGGCGACAGTTAAATCTATCTCAGACTCAATCGCAGTAATGTATCAGGGAAGCCTTGTACGTTATGGATCTAAATCGGAAGTGCTATCACCTCCGTTTGATGATTACACGGATCTCTTACTTTCTTCAGTACCAGAAATGAAACTTGGTTGGTTGGAAGAAGTTCTTGCAAATAGAAAAATGGAAAGTGCCGGGAATTAGCTAGGCTAATCCCGGTTTCTTAGGAGTTCGGCACTTGGCTGTAAAAAATAAAGTTCTATTGATCATTCTTGATGGTCAACCCTGGAGAGATGCTCGTCGTTATATGGGTAATCTCGAAGGTTGGGTACAGTCCGGCGAAGCGCGCGTATGGAAAATGCGCGCGGTTTTGCCATCCACTTCAGCATGCTGTTACGCATCAATTCACACAGGCGTTACTCCGCAGGAACATAACGTTGTCTCTAATAACTCCATATTTCGGGTAAAACAGGCTGATGTTTTCAGTCAGGTTAGAGCGGCTGGCGGTAAAACGGGTGCCGTTACGCACTCGTTTTGGTCAGAATTCTTTAATCGAGCTCCTTTTGATATGGTTCGAGACATTGAATACGATGAAGAAGATGGTCCGATTAATCACGGCCGTTTTCATACCATGACCGGTTATGGTCATAATAACCAGATGACACCTTATGATGAGGATCTCTTTGCGACTTTGACCATGCTTACCGAGCGCCATGGCATCGATTATGGGATCTTACATACCTGTACTCTTGATTCCATGGGACACAGGTTTGGCCATGATTGTGAACAGATGGATCATGCATGCTTTGCAATTGATGCCATGTTGGCTCACTATCTTCCGCGCTGGATCAAAAATGGCTTTGAAGTTATCGTGACTGCCGACCACGGGCAATCTGATCGCGGGCACCATGGCGGACACGGCGATGATCAACAGGATGTAGCTCTCTATTGGTTCGGTGGCGGTGAGGGACCAAAAGAAGATGTCCTTCTTGACCAGCTACAATTGGCACCAACTATTCTGACCCGGATGGGAGCGCCAATTCCTGAAACAATGAAAGCCAAATCGTTTTTGAAGTAATAAATTAATATGGGAAGAGTTCGGACTTCCTGAGCATTCTACAGAATGAGGGCGATCTGCTTATTAATGTCATGAGTGTCTGGTAATTTAATCCGGTAAACCCCCGGCTATGCCGGGGGACTCTCAATGGTTTGACCGTTCCCACGGTCTTACATTTCTTTGTTTATTGACCAAAATAACAAAGGAATTAGCCGATGAGAGATTACAAAAGCCTTGCACATACGAGATGGGATTGTAAATACCACGTGGTTTTCATCCCTAAACGCAGGCAAAAAGTTATCTATGGCAACCTACGTCAGTATCTTGGTGAAATTTTCCATGAACTGGCCGGGCATCGCGAAAGTAAGATTGAGGAGGGCCATTTGATGCCGGATCACATTCACATGTGTATCAGCATACCGCCCAAACATGCTGTTTCAAAAGTCGTTGGATACCTAAAAGGAAAAAGCGCGATTGCCATAGCTCGAAAATTCAAAAATAAAGCACGGAATTTCAAGGGTGAAAATTTTTGGGCCCGTGGATATTTCGTCTCAACTGTAGGGCTCGATGAACAGATGGTGAGGGAGTATATCAGAACGCAAGAAGAGCGTGATAAGTACTTTGACCAAATGGATATATTCAATCCATAACCGCTTTAGCGGTTCCCAATTTGCCCCTTTAAGGGGCTCACCCGCTTAAGCCCCCGGCTTTGCCGGGGGTCATTTAACTAGACAATCTGTCAAAGTAGATCGCCCTTTTTCGTTTCGTAAAGGTTATGTAATGAACAACCAAGCTGCGAGAGTTCCCCAAATCATTCAAAGAGATGGTTATGTTGAATGGGAAAATATCTGGATCCCTTTGGCTGATGGTCGACAACTTTCCGCTCGTGTTTGGTTACCAGAGTGCGCTGATACAAACAAAGGAACGATAACCAGCGTTCCAGCGATCTTCGAATACCTCCCTTATCGCAAACGCGATGGAACAGCTCCCCGTGATGAAAGCACATACCCCGTTTTTGCTAGAGCTGGTTATGCTGGAGTTCGCGTTGATATCTGCGGAACAGGTGAATCTGACGGTGTATTTGATGATGAATACTCTCCGCGCGAACTTGCTGATGGTGTCGAAGTTATAAACTGGATCGCAGCACAAGATTGGTGCGACGGAAATCTCGGTATGATGGGGATTTCCTGGGGCGGTTTTAACGGCTTGCAAATCGCCGCTATGCGCCCAGAAGCTTTGAAAGCGGTTATATCAATAGGCTCAACAACAGACCGATATAATTGTGACATCCATTACAAAGATGGCTGCCATCTCAATTCCAATCTTTCATGGTCGGGAGTGATGCAATGTTACGCCTACCGCGCGCCTGATCCTATGCTGGTTGGGGAACGTTGGAAAGATATGTGGCTGGAACGTCTTGAGGGCTCCAAACTCATCTTTGATGAATGGCTAACACACCAGCGATTTGATGACTTTTGGAAACATGGCTCGATTGGTCAAAATTATAACGACGTTGAAATCCCATGCCTCGTTATATCTGGCTGGGCCGATGCCTATAAAAATGCACCGCCAGATACCGCAGAAAACCTACCTGGAGTAGCCAAAGCAATTAATGGCCCCTGGGTACACAAGTATCCTCATTTTGCCTATCCACATCCCCGTGCAGACTTTCATAAAGAAGCGTTGCGTTGGTGGGATCGTTGGTTAAAGAACAAAGAAAACGGGGCAGAAGAACTCCCTGATTACCGCGCCTATATTTCTCAGAATGTACGACCTTCGTGTTGGCGTGAATACGAAGAGGGACGGTGGGTTCAAGAACAGCATTGGCCTTCACCCGATATATCAAATCAAAGTTGGTATCTAAATGCAGACCACACCCTCAGTTTAACAGCAGGGGTAAGCCAAGAACTCTCGATATGTTCACCGGAAGATACTGGAACAGAATGCGGTGAAGTATTTGCGCTCAAGCCTGATGCAGAGACACCCGGAGATCAACGCATTGATGACGCAGGCTCCCTGGTATTTGAAACGGGCGAATTGGATGATGCCGTAGAAATCCTGGGAAGAACAAAGCTATCTCTCAACGTCACCATTGATGCACCTCTTGGAAATATCGCTGTTCGTCTCATCGACGTTCATCCAGACGGTGTATCTCATCGGGTGAGCTATGGCGTTCTAAATCTCGCCCATCGCAATGGCAATGAAACCCCCGTTAAAATGGTTCCAGGTAAAGCAGAGAACGTGACGGTTGTTCTTGATGAAGCTGGATACCGGTTTTTACCCGGGCACCGTATCCGGGTTTCAATATCAACGGCTTACTGGCCTTTAATCATGCCGGCACCGTATCACGTAACGGCATCAATACCCTTCGGTGTGGACGCAAAATTAAGCCTGCCTGTTCGAAAGACATCAACCGCGGCGACTGATAATCGGGATGAGGTCGACATGCCAGTTCCTGATAACTCAGATCCTTTACCACACTACAAAGAAATTAGCCCTTCTTCTGTCGATAGGTGGGTCAGAAAAAGCCTCTCGAAGAATGAAACTCAATATAATGTTGAGGAAGATAGTGGCGAAACGGAAATACCGGAACACGGTTTGCGTCATCGTTATCTCCGCTCGGAGAACTGGACCATTAATCCCGACACACCAGATGGAGCAACCGCGAGGTCTAGCTGGACGTGCTGGATGTCTCGTGATGACTGGTCAATCCGATTGGAAACAGAAGTTCTCATGACAATGAAAGCTGATTGCTTTGAAATTTCAGGCGACATGAAAGCCTTTGAAGCAGATCAGCAGATCTTTATTCGAACTTTCAACAAAACCATTGAACGTGATCATATGTAAAATGAAGAGGGGGTATTTACCCCCTTTTTTCTATAGTCGGAAGTTCACTCACTCCTAAGCTACAAATGATAATTCATACTCGAATTATCATCGTTTTTTCAAATCGCCCCTTTTGAACATTTGATGTTAAGGTACTTCACGTTTAATCTCTTACTTCACAACTTCTCCTTAAGTATCTGATAGTAGACAATTTTACTTTAGCAAACCTTCTTATCATTAAATTCCATGATCAATATTCATTTTTAAATTAGATGCTTCGGACGGTTGACAGTTTTTTATGAAAACATCAATGTCTGATCTGCTTTGACATGTTTTATTTGAGCTTTTATGGACGATCTCTGGCAGGCATTTTTTAAAGCAATTTCACTGGTTGTCACATTGGATGAGCAACTTATAGAAATTGTCTGGTTATCGCTACGGCTGAGCTTAAGTGCTGTAGGGATTGCCTTGGCTATTGGTTTGCCTCTTGGTGCAGTACTTGCTCTGACACGTTTTCCTGGTCGGCGTATCTTAAACATAATTATCAATGTTTTTATGGGACTTCCGCCCGTCGTTGTTGGACTTTTTGTATACTTATTGTTGTCTCGAAGTGGTCCATTTGGCGTCATGGGACTGCTTTTCACTCCGACGGCAATGATCATAGCTCAAGTTATTCTTGTCGTACCAATTGTAACCGCCATTTCACGCCAGGTACTTGAAGAACTTTACAATGAATATGATGAGTTGCTTCGTTCTTTGGATGCCAGTTGGTTTCGCCGTGTCACAGCGTTGGTTTGGGATGCAAAATTTTCGCTAACAACCGCTGGCTTGGCTGGTTTTGGACGCGCAGTTTCTGAAGTAGGCGCAGTTATGATTGTTGGGGGTAATATCGATCACCTAACCAGAGTCATGACAACGGCTATCGCTCTCGAGGCCCGTAAAGGTGACCTCACAATGGCCTTATCCCTAGGCATTGTCCTGATGATCGTTGCACTTGGTGTAAACCTTATCGCCTACACAATTACTGAATCTGCAAAAAGGCGGCATGCCAGATGAGAAAAATTCCATCAATCATGCCTTTGGAGCTACAGGGTGTTAATTACGCAGCCGGCGGCAGAAAACTCATCAAAGATTTAAGTTGTCAGTTTGAAGCGGGTCGAAAATATGTTGTTATCGGTCCAAATGGCGCAGGAAAAACATTACTTCTAAGACTTAGTCATGGTCTCTTAAAACCAGATACAGGGCAAATCAACTGGGTTGGAGCAAAAGGGCAAAATCCCAAAAGGGCTCAGGCCATGGTAAGTCAACGCTCAGTAATGCTGCGACGCTCAGCCTATGACAATATTGATTATGCGCTATCCGTTAGAGGAGTAAAACGATCCCTCCGTCCCGATTTAATAAATAAGGTTATTGATCAAACAGGATTAAAGCGTGTCGCGCACAAGTATGCTCCGTTACTGTCTTTGGGTGAGCAGCAAAGACTTGCCATTGCAAGAGCATGGGTCTTAAAGCCACAAGTCCTCTTTTTAGACGAACCAACGGCAAGTCTTGATCCGCCTGCAACTCATTCCATCGAAGAATTAATCAGCGAGATTTCCGCTGAAGGAACCACTGTAATAATGACCTGCCATGATTTAGGGCAAGCTAAACGCCTTGCTTCAGATGTGTTATTTATGTTCCGCGGTCGTTTAAAGGAAATGGCACCCGCTGAACAATTTTTTACCAAACCTGAAAATGATCTCGCACA
Organism: Kiloniella sp.; assembly: GCF_965205715.1. GTDB lineage: Bacteria > Pseudomonadota > Alphaproteobacteria > Kiloniellales > Kiloniellaceae > Kiloniella. Next base: position 19,677 of record NZ_CBDBHW010000014.1, read on the forward strand.
AGCTTTTATTGACGGGCATCTAATCTGGTGGAAGCGACGCCCTGATCGTGACGACGCTCAAATATTAGAGAAATAACCTTATTTTTAAGAGTGTATTTAATGAAGAAGAATAACTTTCACCTCCTTATTTCAGCTTTAATGTTTGCTCTCAGTATTGGCTCAATAAAATCAGCCATTGCCGAAAGTATTATCCTAGCCTCGACGACCTCGACACAAAACTCAGGACTGTTTGATCATATTCTTCCTGTTTTCACCAAAGAAACAGGTATTACAGTTAACGTTGTTGCAGTTGGAACCGGCGCGGCGCTTAAACTAGCTCGCAATGGTGATGCCGATATCTTGATGGTTCACCATAAAACGTCAGAAGAAACGTTTGTAAAAGATGGCTTTGGCGTTAAACGCTTTGACCTCATGCACAATGATTTTGTATTGGTTGGCCCTGACAGCGATCCCGCTGGTATCAAAAGTTCTAAAAGTGTTGTGGGCGCTCTAAAGTTGATTGAAAAACAACAATTTCCCTTTTTATCTCGAGGGGATGACAGCGGTACAAATAAGCGCGAACTCGAGCTATGGCGGGAAGCTGATTTTGATCCGAAGGCAGTATCAGGAGGCTGGTACCGTGAAACAGGATCAGGTATGGGGGCGACACTTAATACAGCTGTCGCCATGCAAGGATACGCTTTGACGGATCGTGCAACATGGCTCAGCTATAAAAACAAGCAAAACATGAAGGTCCTGTTTGAAGGAGATAAGCGACTTTTCAATCAATATGGTATTATTGTTGTAAACCCCGAAAAGTACCCTCATGTAAAAATAAACGAGGCAAACCAGTTCGTTAAATGGCTGCTTTCACCAAAGGGACAGTCCTTGATTGCGAGCTATAAAATAGCAGGTGAGCAACTCTTCACACCTGACGCGGTTCAATAAATAAGATAATGGGAAGCCAAATCTTGGGCTCCCCACTTTTCATCTATAGCTGAGAGGGTTATTCAACAGCAAAGGGTTGAATTCGTTTGTCCTGTGGTTTCCCTTTTGTATAGGAATACACCTTAAAGGGTTCTTCTTTTTCTCCCCCCATACCCGGTGATCCCATAGGCATCCCTGGCAAATAAATACCTGTTACATCAGGGCGTTCTGACAAAAGCTTATCGACAATATTGACCGGGATGTGCCCTTCAACGACATAACCGTCAATCAACATCGTATGGCAAGATTCCATTTCATAAGAAATTCCGTGCGATTGTTTTACCTGTGATAAATTCTCTGTCGGAATGACAGTGACCTTATAACCTCTTTCACGCAAATATTCTGCATAACCTGTGCAGCAACCACATTGAGGGTTCTTATAGAGTGTGGCTTCTTTTGTTATGCCTGAGGCAGCGAGGACCTGGGTAATGCCAAGTGTCCCCATCAGAAATAGGGCGGCAATTATAGTTTTCATAGAAAATTCCGTTACTTGAATAGATTTGATCTTGAGCTCAACCTCTCTCTCAATGTGAATATTTTTGGACATTTACATTGTAGAAGAAGCCAGGCGAGGGGCTAAAAGACAGATCTATATTCGCGGAGGGGTTGGTTCTACACGGGGTGTGTATTCCAACATTATCATCAAAGTTACGAAAGGTAGCGCATTTGGAATATTGGTCCATTCAAATGGTTTGTTTTCAAGGATGGCTGTCGTACTTGAGGTGCATAGACTAGAACAGTGTTCTATTTTCTCATGACCAGTACAACTTTTACAGCCTTGCTCCATCGAGAAAGGAGCCTCGGATAATACCGTGGCTTGCATCTGGATGCTCATATTCTTTGCTTGTGCGCTCTTTATCACAGGCCCAGCTATAAAGCCGCCAACAATAAGCGTTAAAACAGTAAAAGATAAAACAATACGTATCCAGGTAATCATAACTAACAATCTGGCGGAAAACTCAAGAATTGTCGAGGTCTATAATGTCGCAGATCTTTGATAATAAAAACGGGTGCTGCCCTGATGGACAACACCCGTTTATCAGCAATTAATGCCTTGATCTAGTTAAATGACCCCCGGCAAAGCCGGGGGCTTAAGCGGGTGAGCCCCTTAAAGGGGCAAATTGGGAACCGCTAAAGCGGTTATGGATTGAATATATCCATTTGGTCAAAGTACTTATCACGCTCTTCTTGCGTTCTGATATACTCCCTCACCATCTGTTCATCGAGCCCTACAGTTGAGACGAAATATCCACGGGCCCAAAAATTTTCACCCTTGAAATTCCGTGCTTTATTTTTGAATTTTCGAGCTATGGCAATCGCGCTTTTTCCTTTTAGGTATCCAACGACTTTTGAAACAGCATGTTTGGGCGGTATGCTGATACACATGTGAATGTGATCCGGCATCAAATGGCCCTCCTCAATCTTACTTTCGCGATGCCCGGCCAGTTCATGGAAAATTTCACCAAGATACTGACGTAGGTTGCCATAGATAACTTTTTGCCTGCGTTTAGGGATGAAAACCACGTGGTATTTACAATCCCATCTCGTATGTGCAAGGCTTTTGTAATCTCTCATCGGCTAATTCCTTTGTTATTTTGGTCAATAAACAAAGAAATGTAAGACCGTGGGAACGGTCAAACCATTGAGAGTCCCCCGGCATAGCCGGGGGTTTACCGGATTAAATTAGCCGTAGGGGCCTTTAAGACCAAGCTTTTCAATCAGTGTGATGTACTTGTTAGATTGTAATGTCAATTGAGCACCATATAGATCCACAAGTTCCTGACGACGATCGGCATCTTTGGTCACTGATAGTGATCCCCAGATTGCAGCCATGTCTTCAGTCAGCTTACGCAATTCAGCTGCTGTTTCATCACAAGCAGCAACGGATGCCAATGCATTAGGCGTTACTTTACCAACACCATTTACTGTTGTTGCTCCAGCATTGCTGTAACCCGCAGGAAGATCACCCTTAAGGTTCATGATGGATTTAAACTGTATCGCATCAAAGATTTGATCAACGGCCTGTTTGGCACCCTGAACACGAGATACGTGTTCTGTATCAGCAGCAGCGTGAGGCAGAAGCTCAAGCTTATCACCGTGATTTTCAACAAGGCTGAGGTAAGGAACCATTGGACCCGTTAGATCACCACTTTCAGCGTTTTTGAACAAGTCAGCATCGATAGCGGCGTAACTTACTTTGCCACTTGTTAAAGCTGCATCGAGAGCATCAATGTTAATCACTTCGCCGCGGTCATAGTTTACAACGATTGCACCGTCGTTCAGAGCATTAAGGACGCCTTCGTTAACGAGGCTATCGTTAGCAAACTTACCAGTTTCAGCATTGAACGCACCCAAACCAGTGTGCGGGCTGATAACATCAGCACCTTTAGCTGCTTCTTCAGGTGTTTCAGCGTAACTGAAGCCTTCTGATTCAATCCATGCTTTATGGTGTGGGCGGGCATAAATGGTTACTTCCATGCCGAAAGCTTTACCAAGATTTGCCACTTCACGGCCAATGTTTCCGTAACCGATCACTGCAAGGTGTTTGCCTTCGAGTTTTTCAGTTGGGAATTTGCAAAGATCTTTACCTGTATCAAAGTCGCCAGCACAGACAAGTTTGTGCATTTCTTCACATGGAAGGTTTGGACAAACTTTCAACAGAGCTTTCATTGCCATTTGTGCTGTTGCACGGCTGTTAAAGCTTGGTGTGTTCATCAAAGCAGCTTCGCCGCCGTCACCGTTACCACCGCCCCATGAGTCAGAACCCATGTTGCCTGTACCTGCACCGATACGGACACCACCGTGTTTAAACACGGATGCGTTAGGCAGGAAAGTTGCAGCTACGATCGTCGCGTCAAACTGGCCTTTGTCTGTCTGAGGCAGAAGTTCTTCAGCTGTGCTTAGGTTTGGCTGGTATGAGAAGTGAATTTTGCCGGCATCAAGGTTTGCATCATCAGCAATCGGGCCTTCGTGGAAAACGCCGCCTTTGGCTTCCACGTGCGCTTTAACTTCTGAGTGATCAGGGTTACCATTAGCATCAAATTTTAGGCCAATGAGATCAGCAACCAGTACTTTATAAGCACGGCTAGCATCATCTTGGCGAACTTTAGCACCTGCAACTGCCTCGGCAGACGCTTCAAAAGTCACACCTTCTTTGGCCAAAAGCTCTTCAAGAACAACGATCTTTGCACGATGATAAGCATATTCAAGGTTTTCCAGTAGAGCGACAACATCGCCAACGGGACGAATACCACCGATCCACGCACGGTAATCACCAGGAGTACCCGGGAAAGCGTTTACATAACGCGCAACATCCAAACCTTTTTCATGCTCACCATTGGGATGAGTAATACCTTCATAACCAAGGATCTGTTTGGACTTTGCGATGATTTCAGCATGCAGAGCCGGATCCGTTTTGCTGCCTTCTGTTACTTTTAGAAGCGTAACGGCTGCGCCACGGTTATCTGCATCGTCAACGCCGAGTTCAAGAGTTGGGTTTTTAGAAACCCAGTCGTTGATTTTTAGACGGTTTTCAATAGAACGCTTATTGAGTTCACGAACGGAGCCAATTGATTTCTCTGCGCGCAAAAGACCGAAAGTGGTTTCAGCAAAAGCGAGCGTGGAATAGGTGTTGATGATACCACCAAGCATTTTGTGCTCTGCAGGATCGTAAACAGGGCCGAGTTCCCAAGTCTTTTCACTTGAAAGTGGCTCTTTAGGATCGGTTGGAACTGCAATTTTAAGCTGACGTGCAATTGCCCAAGCCGGATCTTTTTGATTGGCATTGATAAGTGCAAGTGCTTGTGGTGTGTAGGATGCAATAAAGTATCCGGAAATACCACCGATCGCTTTTTGGAACGGCATGAACATGCAGCACTTATCAAGAACGGCGGCAACAACTTCTTCAGCCCACGGCATAGCACCCAGCATTGATGTGCTGTCGATGATAGCGTGGTGTTCAGTCGGGTTGCGATCAATCCACTCAAGAAGGTTCTTGATTTCTGATTCTTTGTAGGTTGTTGCGCCTGTGGTTTCATGACCAACACCAACAAATAGCTTAACGCCTTTTGATTCTAGTTCATCAGCAGTCGGAATAGCGCCTTCGCCTTCACTGAAGTGAACGCGATTTACATCACCATTTTCTGCGAACTGCTGCATTTCCAGGATCTGTGATCCCCAGGACTGACGGAAAAAACCACCAGCTTTACCTTCAGCAGACTCAGGCTTTGGTGTATCGACGTAAATTTTCTGATTTGCGTCGTTGGCATTCATCATGTGAAGGATGGATACGGTGAAGCCACTGTGTCCGCCACCAAGGCCGATGGCCATTTTGTTCTTTTTAGGGAATTCGAAATAACGATGAATTTCGCGGGCCATGTCCAACAGTACTTTGTCGGCAGGATAACCACGGTGCATGCTGCGACCAATTTCAGATGTCGTGAAGCTACCAACACGGTTGCCACGATCATCAACCTTGGCATAATTTTCTTCCAGCCAAGCGTCGAACTGAAAGCGCAGACGGCGTCCGTCTACTTCATCAGCAGTCATGTCGGTGATAGGGCCTACACCAAAGAACTGGTTTGAAGTTCTTGTTGGAGCTCCATTCGCGGTTACTGCTAATGACGCGTCGCGCTGCGCCTTAAGGTCATCAATCATTGCCATGATTTCAAAATTCCCTGTATTACATAGTTGTGATGGCCTGCTGGGCGTGGTGAATGCACACGATCTATTGATTGTTGTCAATCGCAAGAATATGAACAATGAGCTTTCTACTCGAGCCCATAATGTAATTTAGTGTTCAATTACCAGCCGTTTACAGCACAAAATTTCCCAATTTTGCATTCATTGTGCTGTATATACCCTTCGTAAATCAAAGGTATGCCGATCAGCGCAGCAAAATGTGGTAAATACGACCCGCTTTATTTTAGAGAGATTATAACAACTAATCTGATAGGGAGAACCAACTATCTAATAGAAGAAAACAATTAACTTATGGCTCTTCTCCGCTTTGTTGAGTAGAAAAAGATGCCGACCGCCAAGTAACCTGTTGATATGTATGGTTTCTGATAACTTTACATAGAGCAGGTATATGACAATCAACATCTCGCAGCATATTTTAGGCCTCAAAGGGCAACGTGTAAATGAAATTAAACTGGATGACGGCGGTGTTAAGATTGTCATTCACTGCAGCCGAGACGCGCGTAGGAGGGCTATAGACCCTGCTACAGGCCAGAAGGGAAGCATCAACCAGCATGTCCGCCGACAAGTAAACGACATCCCCCTTTTTGGGTATCCTTGTGTGGTCGAGATTGAGCTGGCGCAGGTTTATATTAACAAGGGCGAACGCCGCATTGAGGGGTGTGATTTTGTTGATAAAGGGTGCCGTTTCACTCACCGATTTTGCCGACTGATCAGTGGATTATGTCGGCATATGTCTATTCAAGCGGTTTCCAGACATTTGGATATACGATGGGAAACGGTCAAGAATATCGACAGGGCATACCTTATTGAAACTCTCCCTACGCTTGATCCTGCAGAGCTAACTGGCTTGGAATATATTGGTGTAGATGAAGTTGCCCGGGCGAAAGGTCATGACTACATGACGGTGGTCTACGATATGGTTGGCGGTCATCTGATCTGGGTTGAAGCAGGCCGAACTGCCGAGGTTTTTTCAAGGTTTTTGAAACAACTGCAACCAGATACAGCCTGCAAAATAAAGGCCGTAGCGATGGATATGGGGCCTGCCTACCAAAAGGCTGTCAGAGAGTCCTTGCCGTTGGCCGACATAGTATTTGACCGTTTCCACGTCATGAAAAACTACAGCAAAGCTATCCATAATCAGCGTCGACTTGAGTTCAGAAAGGCCGATCCAAGTGGTAAAGAGTTGATGAAAGGGACGCATTATCTGTTGCTCAAAAATGCGGATAAGTTGAGTGAAAAACAAAGTGACAAGCTGCAAAGGTTGCTGGAGAGCAATAGCAACCTGAATGCACTTTACGTCTTGAAAGAACAGCTTCAGCTGCTGTGGAGTGCCGCTTCATTTGAGGCGATGGCGGAGCAACTGGAACGTTGGTGCCTGATAGCAGATCAGTCACAGATGCTCTATCTAAAAAAGTTCGCGAAATCCCTACGGAAACATTGTGTGGGCATCTGCAACTACGCCAAACACAAGCTCACAAGCGCCAGGATAGAGGCTGGTAATGTCAGTATAGGAATGATCCGTAAGCGAGCCAGAGGCATCAAGGATACCGAATACTTCAAACTCAAAATTAGACAATCATCCATTCCAGATAATCAATCTATGCTCTATTTGAAATCCTAAATCTACTCAACAAAGCGGAGAAGAGCCTAACTTATTCAGTTCTTTCTCAACCACAATCCACTTTCAGGCGCGTTATCGATTAAGGGAAGTTCATTAATAACGCTTTCCTTAAGCTGCTCTGACATATTTTTCAAAGCGTATTGACTTGCAAAGAGCGGTTCATACCCCCCTTGAAGAAGGGCGCTTATCGCATTTTGTTCGTTATAGCCCCGCCACTTCCATGAATCGGGATATGGATAGGGCAGGAAAATATCATGAAAAAAAACGATTACTCCTGAAGGTAGCCCACCCAAGATATGATTAAGAACAATATCGACATCAGTTCCCGGCATCAAGATATGGCTTGAATCTATACAGAGAAAGTCGCCTGGTTTAAGGGTATCAAAAAGCTCAAGTTCAACATCTTGTAAAATTGTTTGATATATCTTAACCGGAAGAGCTGAAATTGAAGCCCGAGGCGCGGGATCAATTGCAGTGATCTCGGTATTTAAATCTCTATCGACCACAGCACGGTACATAAAGCGTGTTGAATGGCCGGACCCAATTTCAAGAATTCGTTTTGGTTTAAATCTGCGTACCATTGTATAAGCTGTGGCAGCATCAAGCCGCGGGTACCAATCCTGTTGCCACCCGGCTTTTTCAAGGTCCCCGCCGTTAATATTTAACAGGTCATCTCGATATTTTTCTATCTCATGGATATGTTTTTCAAAGTTACCAACGTGTTTATCCATAGTAACTTTGATAGGAAGATAAACTTTTCTATTATCAACAGAGGTCGCGGCATATCTGTAAGGGATAAAGTAACCTAATTTCTTGAGGCCAAGAATTGTTTTTAACCCCATAAGGGCAGGCTTAAGTTTCATCTAACTTCCATTTTTAGATATATACATAAATCTATTTAAGGGTGTTCATAGAAACCTAGTTTACGTTGTTTTCATACCATAAAAGCTATTTGTAATTGATGACTTAGGCAAATTGTAATTTTCAACAAGGGTGATCTTTATATCAAAAATTTTCATCAGTTCGTCAGCAAAATATTATTCTGAATAAAATTGGTTTCATTTGAAACAATCATCGGTATAATTCTCAACATATAAAATCAGGAGAATAATGGACATGGCTGAAAGCTTTGCGTCAACAGGTGATCTCGGTGAGAAGAACGTATCTTTTACAAAATTGGGAGAGGGGGCTTACGCTTATACTGCCGAAGGAGATCCCAACACAGGAGTGATCATTGGCGATGAAGGTGTCATGGTCATAGATACGCAGGCAACTCCCTTTATGGCAGGGGATGTTTTACGTAAAATACGCGAAATCACTGACAAACCCATCAAGTTTGCTTTGCTCAGTCACTATCATGCTGTCCGTGTCCTTGGTGCCGCTGCTTTTGATCCAGAAAACATTATATCTAGCCGCTTAACCCTCGAAATGATTGAAGAGCGTGGTCAGCAGGATTGGGATTCAGAATTTGGACGGTTCCCTAGATTATTTCAAGGACACGAAACCATTCCAGGTCTCACTTGGCCGACGATTGTGTTTGACGAGAAACTCACCGTTGATCTTGGTAACCGTAAGGTTGAAATCATGCATGTCGGAAAAGGCCACACCCAGGGTGATACCATTGCCTGGCTTCCGGAAGAGAAAATCCTCTATGCGGGGGATCTCGTGGAATACGGTGCTACTCCCTATACAGGCGACGCCCATCTCGCAGAATGGCCAGCCACACTAGAGAAATTGACGGCACTAAAGCCAAGCAAATTGGTTCCAGGTCGTGGTGATGCTTTGCAGTCTGCCGCCCAATGTGCAGAAGCTATTACCCAGACCAGAGCTTTCATCACAGATCTCTATAGCAATGCGCAAGAAGCCGTCGCGAAGGGCTGGGACTTACAAACCTTATTTAACAAATGCCGGGAAACCATGGCCCCTAAATATGGCCACTGGGTCATCTATGAACACTGTATGCCTTTTGACGTCGCCCGTGCCTATGATGAAGCCAAAGGACAGGTTCGTCCGACAATATGGACAGCAGAACGCGACCGTGAAATGTGGGGTGCTTTAAACGAGGGGTAAATTTCAATCCAGAAGGGGCTGTAACGATTAGATTACAGCCCTTTAATTATTAAAGTTATTTAGATACTTCTTCTTTAGCGATCATCATCGCTTCACTTAACACGTCAGTATCGCCAATGTGGTTGGCCAATAACAATATCAGTTTGGCATTTACGGCAAGGCTTTGATCTTCGCTTAAGTCCCGATGGGTATCGATCAGTTCCTGATAAAAATCATCCGGTCGATTGATATTTGGGTTTGAATTTAATGACATGCTATCGCTCGTATTATCTTTGGCAGGTTGCGCGTAGGAGTGCATCGTTGATCGCACTGGGATCAAATTCACGCCACCTCGCAGCAATATATTGATCAGGTCGGATCAGGTAGGTCGTTCCGGGCTTAGCGTCGTATCTTTTTGTCAAAATCCCTTTAGGGTCTTCGATATCTTTGCCGATACGAATAATGTCACAGGAGAACTCCTGCTCTATAAAATGTTGATTATCGGCCTGATTACCAAAGACCAAAACAACAAATCTGCCCCCAAGTTTATTAAGTAACCAGCCTTCTGCTCCATTCTCTAAGATTGGCGCATCCGCACAGTTTGTCCCCGGAGCCATTGATCCCGAAAAGACATCGACATCGGGTGTATTCAAACCACTGTTTACATAAGGGGTCGGCGTGGATAGACGCCCTGAATTGACAAGAGGTCTTGCAAACTCGTAAGTTTTTGCCAAATCCAGTGTCGCATCCCGAAAGGCGGTACTTACTTTGCTTTTTGGCGAGATAAAGTCAGTAGAACGGGTTGAGTTCTTTAAATTGTCATCGGCTGCAAATATGCGTTCATCACAATAGCTATCCAAAAGACTATCTGAGGCGTTACCCTCGATAACCAACTTTAGCTTCCATGCGAGGTTATCAACATCCTGCACCCCGGTATTTGCCCCTCGAGCACCAAAAGGAGAGACCTGGTGCGCACTATCACCGGCAAAAAATATCCTCCCAGCACGAAAGTTATCCATCCTGCGACAGGCAAACTGATAAACAGATACCCATTCCAGCTCAAACTCAGTGCCTTCGCCAAGCATAGCTTTGAGACGGGGGATAACGTTTTCCAGTTTCTTTTCTTCCTCCGGGTCACAATCCCATCCCAGCTGAAAATCAATACGCCAAACATTTTCTGGCTGCATATGTAACAGGACCGATTGCCCGCGATGGAAAGGAGGATCAAACCAAAACCAGCGTTCAGCAGGAAAATCTGCTTTCATAACTACATCGGCAATTAAAAAGCGATCTTGAAAGAACTGCCCTTCAAAATCCAGTCCAAGCTTTGTCCGGGTATCAGAACTCGCTCCGTCACAGGCGACAACCCAATCGGCCTCGAGATCATAACAACCATCCGGCGTTTCGGCAGTTAACTCGACATAACCATCTTTGTTTTTGAGGTCGGTTACCTTCGTTTTCCATCGCAGATCAATAAGATCGGGAAATTCCTGGCAACGATCCACCAGGTATTGTTCGAGGTAATACTGCTGAAGATTGATAAATGCCGGGGTTTTGTGGTGCTCTTCCGGGAGAAGATCAAATTGATAGGCAAGCTCTTCGTCACGATACACCTTGCCTATTTGCCAGAGGACGCCTTTATCGACCATGCGACCTGCACAGCCAAGGCGATCCCATATTTCAAGAGGCCGCTTGGCATAACAAACGGCCCTAGACCCAACACTAACAGTATTATTATCATCCAATAAGACAACAGGAATTCCCTGAACCGCGAGATCCAGGGCAGCTGTTAATCCAACAGGGCCTCCCCCTATGACAACGACTTTATGTCTTGTAACAGTTCCGTTCTTTTGTTCCTCGGATTGAATATATTCAAACGTAGGATAGTCATAGGATTGCAGCATACTTCCCCCACTAAAGTACGTTTAGATACTAGGCACCTTTGTATTCAACTATTTTCTGATCAATTCGGCCGAAAATGGAAGCTCCATTCTTATCATTCATCTCAATAGAAATTTGATCTCCAAACTTCATAAAGGACGTTTGAGGTGAACCACTGCTGATCGTCTCAATCATGCGAACTTCGGCAATACAGGAATAACCCACCCCACCTTCAGATACATGTTTGCCAGGTCCTCCATCGAGTTTGTTGGAAACCGTTCCCGATCCCACAATGGCTCCTGCGCCAAGAGGTCGTGTTTTGGCTGCATGGGAAACGATGGTCGGAAAATCGAAAGTCATATCGATACCCGCTTCAGGTTTTCCAAACAATTCTCCGTTCAAAGTCGAAAGAAGAGGGAGGTGTACTTTGCCCTCGTTCCAATCGCTTCCGAGCTCATCAGGAGTGATCGCTACAGGGGAAAAGGCACTGGAAGGTTTTGATTGGAAAAAGCCAAATCCTTTGGCCAATTCACCCGGAATCAATCCACGTAAAGATACATCATTAACCAGCATCAAAAGCTTGATATGACCCGCGGCCTGTTCTGGACTGGCACCCATAGGCATATCATCAGTAATGACGGCAATCTCTGCCTCGAAGTCAATTCCCCAGCTTTCAGATCCCAAGGGAATATCGTCTCGCGGCCCAATGAAACTGTCAGAACCGCCTTGATACATTAAAGGGTCTGTCCAGAAACTCTCGGGAAGTTCAGCACCTCGTGCCTTACGAACCAATTCAACATGATTTACATAGGCCGAACCATCTGCCCACTGGTACGATCTTGGCAGGGGAGACATACAAAGGGTCTGCTCAAACTCAAAAGCTCCATCTACGCCACCTTCGTTCAAAGAACTGTAAACGTCTTCAAGCTTAGGAGATGTTTCAGACCAATTATCCAAGGCGAATTGAAGCGTTGGCGCAATAGAGGCAACTGTCACACACCGAGATAAATCTCTACTGACAATGACGAGTTTGCCATCGCGTGATCCGTTTTTATAGGTCGCTAATTTCATTGTTTTAACCGTAACTTATGATGAGAGTTCTTTTTTGTGCATCCAATCCGCATGGTTAGGTGCTTTTTTGGTTTTGGACCACTCTTCAAGCATTTCCCACTTAACCGTATCCAGCTTTTTGCTCATATCAGGCGTCGCGGTATTAACCGCAAGCTCGATCCGATGTCCGCTTGGATCGAAGAAGTAGATCGACTGGAACAAGGTATGATCTGTAGGCCCAAGGACATCAATTCCATCGGCTTCCAGTTTGTCTTTCACAGACATCATGTCATCCATAGTCGCAACACTTAACGCCAAATGCTGGACCCACACAGGCGTATTGACATCACGTCCCATTGGCGGAGAATTCGGGATTTCAAAAAAGGCTAAAATACTGCCTTTCCCGGCATCCAGAAAAATATGCATATAGGGGTCAGGGGCTTTGGTCGAAGGAACTTCATTCTCGGCAATGGCAAGAATGAAATCCATGTTGAGATACTTTCCATACCATTCAACTGTTTCTTTGGCATCCTTACACCGATAAGCCACGTGATGTATCTGTTCGATTTTCATATCTGACCTCTTATTTTAAGGAGACGTTTGACAATTTAACCTGGCAAAAATTCAAAGGTATATTATCGCAAACATATTCGGTCTCTTGAGTGATCTTGCTTATTTTTTAACTCTCAAATATTATTAGTTACAAATGAAACTAATGCAAGCCAAAATGAATATTTTAAAGATCCAAACTAAAAATGGTTAGGATATCCCCGAAACAGAAATAAATTATTATCGTTATATTTTGGGTAGTTACCCCATATATATAAGCGAGATAATAAATATATGTACATTTGTTTCATATGAAACTATATTGATAAAATAAATTAAAGAGATCTCTCAAATAACAAGATCCAAAAGTTAAAAGGGCAATTTAACACCCCGAGCAGGAAGGTTATATCAATGAAACGTACTCTGTTTGCCACGGCCGTGCTTGCAATAAGCGCTGTATTTAATCCCACCTTAGCAGAAACAATTGAACTAAAACTCAGTCATTTTCTACCATCTTCGCACCCGACCCAAAAAGAGTTTTTAGAACCCTGGGCAAAAGAGTTGGAAGAACGAACTAACGGTCAGGTAAAAGTAACCATTTTTCCTGCAGGCTCGGCTTTTGGACATGTGGCAAAACAATACGATCAGGTCAAAGCAGGGGTCGTTGACATCTCTCATGGGTTAACTGGTTTTCCTCGGGGCCGATTGCCGCGTACCCTTATTATGGATTTGCCATTTCTAACTAAATCATCAGATACCGCTTCGCGGGCTTTGTGGGATCTCTACCCAGATTACCTAGCCAAGGAATACGCTGGCCTAAAGGTACTCGCTCTGCATGCTCACAACCCTGGCCTTATTCACACCCGGGGCACACAAGTCAAATCAATGGAAGATCTTAAAGGCTTGCGTTTGAGAGCCCCAAGTGCAGCCATATCGATGATGCTAAAACAACTCGGAGCCACCCCAGTTGGGCTACCACCAACCCAGGTATATGAGAACTTACAAAAGGGGGTCATTGACGGTAACGTATTCCCATACGAAGCGGTTCATGGCTTTAAACTTTCTGAGGTTTTAGATTACCACTTGGACGCAAAGGCTTATACTACAAGCTTTTATTTTGTTATAAACGAAAAGAAATACAATTCCTTACCCGCAGATGTTCGTGCCGTTATTGACGATATGTCAGGGGAAAGCTTGGTCGCAAAATTTGGCCCATGGTGGAATAGCTGGGACAAACCAGGTATCGAAGATATCAAGAAAAAAGGTAACCCAATTGTTACTCTAGATGATACCCAGCGCGAACAATGGCGCACAGCTTTGATACCGACGACAGACGGTTACCTCAAAGGTCTTGAAGAAAAGGGCGTCACCAATGCCCGTGAGATCTATGATGCCGCTGTAAAAGCCATCGCAAAGTACGACCAATAAGACACAGTTCACTTTGGCACCTGATCTTTACTCGCTCAGGTGCCGGGTAACTTCATCTACAGAATGTGATAATTTAATCCGGTAAACCCCCGGCTATGCCGGGGGACTCTCAATGGTTTGACCGTTCCCACGGTCTTACATTTCTTTGTTTATTGACCAAAATAACAAAGGAATTAGCCGATGAGAGATTACAAAAGCCTTGCACATACGAGATGGGATTGTAAATACCACGTGGTTTTCATCCCTAAACGCAGGCAAAAAGTTATCTATGGCAACCTACGTCAGTATCTTGGTGAAATTTTCCATGAACTGGCCGGGCATCGCGAAAGTAAGATTGAGGAGGGCCATTTGATGCCGGATCACATTCACATGTGTATCAGCATACCGCCCAAACATGCTGTTTCAAAAGTCGTTGGATACCTAAAAGGAAAAAGCGCGATTGCCATAGCTCGAAAATTCAAAAATAAAGCACGGAATTTCAAGGGTGAAAATTTTTGGGCCCGTGGATATTTCGTCTCAACTGTAGGGCTCGATGAACAGATGGTGAGGGAGTATATCAGAACGCAAGAAGAGCGTGATAAGTACTTTGACCAAATGGATATATTCAATCCATAACCGCTTTAGCGGTTCCCAATTTGCCCCTTTAAGGGGCTCACCCGCTTAAGCCCCCGGCTTTGCCGGGGGTCATTTAACTTGATGATCGAACTGGTGAAAAAGCTACTATCAAACATAACCAAATATGTTGCCTGGCTCGGAATACTCTTCTTGTTAGCCGCGATGGTAACAACAACAATAGATGTGGTTTTACGTAAAGTTGATAACGAAGGTATCTACGGCACTATTGACCTAATTCAGTTGATGATTGTCTCAGCAGCTTACCTTTCAATACCTTACGCCTTTATGACAAAAAGCCATGTTTCGGTGTCGATCATATCTGACATGATGACACCCCGAGTAGCAGCACTAAGTCAACTCTTGGCAACACTCCTTGGCTTTTGTTTTATGCTCGCCATTGCCTGGTTTGGGAATACACAAGCGCAGATGCAAAATGAATACGGCGATATCTCCATCACTCTGGGTATTCCAATGATTTATTACTGGGCACCCGTATTACTTGGTTCCGCATTGTCTGCTGTGGTCACGATCTTTATCGCAGCAGAACAATTACCAATAATTTTGTCTGGCGGGCCGACTATCCCGTCTCAAAAAACATAGGCGGAACTTTATATGTCTTCATCCATGATAGGTTTCGCAGCCTTCGCCGCTCTTTTTGGCCTGATAGCGATACGTGTACCAATAGCAATCGCCATGGGAATGGTTGGCGCCATTGGTGGACTGGCGATCAATGGTTATGATTCCGTTGCCTTTATTATGGGTTCTGTCCCGTTCGAATCAATTTTTCCTTATTCTCTATCTGTAATACCGCTCTTTATTCTCATGGGTGTCTTCTCTGCCAAAGCAGGGTTATCACGTGCTCTATACGATGCGGCTCACGCCTTTATAGGTCATTATAAAGGCGGTTTAGCCATGGCGACGGTTGGTGCCTGCGCAGCTTTTGGGGCGATATGTGGTTCATCCCTGGCAACAGCAGCAACGATGTGTCGAGTGGCAATGCCAGAGATGCGGCGTCGAAACTATGATGATGGCCTTGCCAGTGCGACGATTGCAGCAGGGGGGACACTTGGCGTTCTTATTCCGCCGAGTGTGATTATGGTCATCTACGCCATACTCACCGAGCAATCTATCGGCCGCTTGTTTGCCGCAGCCCTCATTCCCGGATTACTCGCCACTATACTCTATATGATTGCGATTAGAATAAAGACGTCACGCAATCCTGAACAGGGGCCAGCGGATGAACAAGTTGACTGGTCTGGTCGTGTAATGGCCATGTTGAATGTATGGCCCGTAATGGCTCTATTCGGTGTGGTTATTGGCGGTATTTATGCTGGCTGGTTCTCTCCAACAGAGGCAGCCGCAATTGGCGCAATAGGCGCGTTCTTACTTGCCCTATTTAAGCGACAACTAAACCTCAAAACGTTTCTGGACTGCCTTGGTGAAACTGCCAATACAACAGGTATGATCTTTCTTATCCTGATCGGGACAGCCGTCTTTAACTACTTTGTTGAAACCACAGGTCTGCCGCAGTCACTCGTGGCTTACGTAGGAGAGCTCGGTTGGGATCCATATGTGATCCTCATACTTCTGGTTTTTTTCTATATTGTGCTCGGTTGTTTCATGGATGCCCTTTCCATGATCCTCCTAACGCTGCCTTTCATTTACCCACTGATAACGTCTCTGGGATTTGATCCCATCTGGTTTGGGGTGATAATGGTTTCAGTTGTTGAGGTTGGCTTGATTACACCACCTGTTGGGATGAACCTCTTTATCATCATGGCAGGAACTCCCGGCTTAAAGCTACAAACGATCAGCAGGGGGGTAGTATCCTTTCTCTGCGCCGATGTAGCACGATTAGCCTTACTCATTTTGTTCCCAGCATTATCTCTCTGGCTTCCCGCGTTATTAATGGATTAAGGGGTTATTTGTGGGTATGGGGTACAATTGATAACAACAAATAAAAAACTAACGTTTAGAAGGCAAAAATGTCAGAACATAAAAACGATACCAAATCTTTCGATCTCCAGGAATTTTTCCCCTACCAGGTCAGGGTTTTTTATCGTGCTGTGAGCCAGTCTGTAGCTGAGGTCTACACAAAGACCCATGGCCTGACCGTTTATCAATGGCGGGTCATGGTGGTTTTGGGCAATAAACAGCCCCTATCAGCCAGTGAAGTCGTTGAATACTCGAGCCTGGACAAAGTCCAAGTCAGTCGCGCCATAAAAGGGCTTCTCAATAGGGACTTTATCGAACGTCGTGTGGATAGTGTTGATAAGCGCAAGGTCAATCTTCTCTTAACAGAAGAGGGAGGCAGAGTCCTCGAAGAACTCGTACCTTTGGTGCTAAAGCGTGAAGCTGAAATATTAGAAGGGCTCAATCCAGAGGAAAAGGCAACACTTGAAGGCTTGATGTCACGGGTACTTAGTAATGCCGAAAAGTGCTTTGGAGCGGATAAATTAGTAGAGGATATTTAGGTCCTATGAAACTTTATACTTACTGGCGATCAACAGCGGCTTACCGGGTTCGTATAGCCTTGAACCTAAAGGGTATTGATTACTCAGATGCGCCTGTTCATTTGGTTAAGGCCGGAGGGGAACACTTAACCCCTGAATACAAAAAACTTAACCCGCAAAAGTTGGTTCCAACCCTTGAACTGAAAAGTGGCCAGATAATCACACAATCTATGGCTATAATGGAGTATCTTGACGAGCTACAGCCTGTGCCAGCCCTTATGCCGGCTTCGGCAATTGAACGCGCCCATGTCAGAATGCTATCACAGATAATCGCGAGTGATATTCACCCGGTAAATAATCTTCGCATCCTAAAGTATTTGACCGGAGACCTCGGGATTAATCAGGGTCAAAAATCCCAATGGTACCAACACTGGATAATCGAAGGCTTTGCCGCTTTTGAGAAAATACTAAGTGATAGCGAATATACAGGTAAATTTTGCTTTGGTGATAAACCTGGCCTGGCAGATTGCTGCTTAATACCTCAAATATACAACGCCAACCGATTTTCCATACCTCTTGAAAAGTTCCCGAATATACTGCGTATTGAACAAAACTGCTTATCACTGCCGGCATTTGACAAAGCCCGGCCCGAAAACCAAAACGATGCTGAGTTGTAGTATTGATCTAGGTTTAACGGATTAATGGCCCGCCCATAACATTTTCTGTGTCAGTCTAAGATTAGGGACATTGAAAATAGGTGTACGCGATCCATTTGTTTTACGCCTAATTTAATCCGGTAAACCCCCGGCTATGCCGGGGGACTCTCAATGGTTTGACCGTTCCCACGGTCTTACATTTCTTTGTTTATTGACCAAAATAACAAAGGAATTAGCCGATGAGAGATTACAAAAGCCTTGCACATACGAGATGGGATTGTAAATACCACGTGGTTTTCATCCCTAAACGCAGGCAAAAAGTTATCTATGGCAACCTACGTCAGTATCTTGGTGAAATTTTCCATGAACTGGCCGGGCATCGCGAAAGTAAGATTGAGGAGGGCCATTTGATGCCGGATCACATTCACATGTGTATCAGCATACCGCCCAAACATGCTGTTTCAAAAGTCGTTGGATACCTAAAAGGAAAAAGCGCGATTGCCATAGCTCGAAAATTCAAAAATAAAGCACGGAATTTCAAGGGTGAAAATTTTTGGGCCCGTGGATATTTCGTCTCAACTGTAGGGCTCGATGAACAGATGGTGAGGGAGTATATCAGAACGCAAGAAGAGCGTGATAAGTACTTTGACCAAATGGATATATTCAATCCATAACCGCTTTAGCGGTTCCCAATTTGCCCCTTTAAGGGGCTCACCCGCTTAAGCCCCCGGCTTTGCCGGGGGTCATTTAACTTTGGCTACCAGTTTTATACCATGATATCGCATCTTCTAAGCGATCATCACCCCAGAACAACTCCTTACCAACAACAAAAGTAGGGGAGCCAAAAATGCCGAGGGACCGTGCTTCATCGGTTGCGGCTAAGTAAGCGGTTTCCATCACAGGAGAATTGGCCAATTCTATCACCCTGCCGGGGTCTTGCCCAATCTCATGCAAGCTCTCTGTAAGGTTCGGCTCACTTCCTGCAGGCTGGCTCTGCTGAAACCATTTTTTGTAGGTGCTCGTCACATAGTCTCTGCACCACCCTTCCTTCGAGCCGACGATAGCAACCCGATTGGCGAGATCAAACTCCTCTAGCGGATAGGGAGCAGGGAGGGTAGCATCCAGGTCATATATCTGGCATTTCCGCTCGATATCCCGCCACATATAACGTGTTTTAATCGGTTTTTCAGCAAAAGGTATGTTGTCCATTTCCATCATAATGGCGCGCACACTGAAGGGGCGCCAATTGAACGAGACACCTGTGTCTTTTTTCAAATTCGCTAACCGCATAACACTGAGATAACTATAAGTGCTGCCAATAGAGAACCAAAAATCAATCGATTTCATGTAAATCTCCAGCTTTAAATCATCGATCATTGAGCAAAATTATGGACTTATGGTCTAATTCCTCGCACTGCAAGTCAATGAGAAACTATGGATTAAGCACGTATGTTTGGAGCTGTGCTAGCCATTTAAGTTGCTTGGGATTGGTGTTGAGAAAAGATTAGTTCACCAAAAAACGGCGCTGAAAATAATTCAACGCCGCTTTTGTAAGGTCAAGATTTTATCAATACCCTAGTCGGTTTTTAAAACACCGCGATTAACTTGGTCTCGTTCAATTGATTCGAACAACGCTTTAAAGTTACCTTCACCAAAACCGTCATCTCCTTTACGTTGGATGATTTCGATAAAAGCGGGCCCAATCACACATTTAGTGAAGATCTGCAGTAGTAGGCGAGGATCGCCTTCTGCGGTGCCACCATCGAGAAGGATACCCAGTTTTTTAAGATCATTAGCACTTTCACCGTGACCGGGAAGGCGTTCATCCAGCATTTCGTAATAAGTTGCAGGGGGCGCGTCCATAAACTCAACGCCGTTGGCACGCATATCGGAAATTGTCTTGTAGATATCAGGGGTCGTGAGGGCGATGTGTTGAATGCCTTCACCATTGAATTTCATAAGATATTCTTCAATTTGTCCTTTGCCAGCAGAAGACTCTTCGTTCAATGGAATGCGGATTTTACCATCTGGAGCGGACATGGCTTTTGAGGTCAAACCTGTATACTCACCCTTGATATCAAAAAACCTGAGTTCTCTGAAGTTAAAGAATTTCTCGTAAAAATCTGCCCAGTATTCCATACGGCCGCGATAAACATTGTGGGTTAGGTGATCGATAACATCGAGACCATAGCCCTTTGGGTGTGGATCAACGCCTGTCAGAAACTCAAAATCAATATCGTAAATACTTGCCCCATCTTCATATCGGTCAATCAGATAGATCGGAGCCCCTCCAATACCTTTGATCGCTGGGAGTTTGAGCTCCATGGGACCACAAGGAATATCCATCGGTTGAGCGCCGAGCTCCAGAGCACGGTTATAAGCTTGATGAGAATTGGCAACTCTGAAAGCCATGCCACAGGGTGAGGGACCGTGTTCTTCTGCAAAATATGAAGCAGGGCTGCCTTTTTCTTTGTTGATAATAAAGTTTGTGCTGCCCTGACGATATAGGTCGACATCTTTTGAACGGTGCTTAGCCACCAACTCAAAACCCAATGTCGTAAACAGATCTACCAAAACTTGTGGATCTGGTGCCGCAAATTCCACGAACTCAAAACCGTTAAGGCCCATAGGATTTTCATAGAGATCGTTGTTTTCAGAGGCGATATTTGCTGTCGCAGTCATATTATTGTGTCCTTAGTAATCTTCAATTTTGGAATTTTATTGAAAGTCTTACGAAGGAGATCCTCTTGAGAGCCCTCTGGTTTCATTGGCGAGAACTTGACCGATAGTCAAAATTATAAAAGGGGCTAATACCTTTAATTTTCGGTCCATAATATAAGGGCGTAATGATAATTCAGGAGGTATTCCAGCAAGGTGACAATTTAACATCTGGTTGGCCTCCGTAATTAATAGTTTAAATATATTAGTTTCATTTGAAATTATATTATTGCTCATTGAAAAAGTCAAGAAAAAGAGGGACGAAGTTGAAACATTAAAATGATCTGTAAAAAGATTTACCATCAAGAAAAATTATTGTTTCCCGGGTTAAGGGCTGTGTATGATAATTTAATTCGAATTTATATATTTTGAGAAAGAAAACCGTGCAGAAAAAGCTTATTACAAATGTCGGTTCTATAAATGTTGATCATGTCTATCAGGTCCCATATTTCGTTAAACCAGGAGAAACACTTCAAACTGTTTCCTACCAAAAAGTTCTTGGCGGAAAGGGCGCAAATCAATCAATAGCCTTATCCCGAGCGGGAGAAACTGTTCAACATGTTGGCGCCATCGGCGTGGACCATGAATGGATTTTGCCGGAAATGGCAAATTCAGGTGTTGGTACTGAGTCAATTTCAGTTATGGAAATACCCACTGGGCATGCTTTGATCCAGGTTGACGATAATGCTGAAAATTGCATCCTTCTATTCCCCGGTGCCAATGAAGCGCTTGGCTTAAATGATTTAAAAGCACGTTTCGATGAGATTGAGGCTGACAGCTGGGTACTGTTCCAAAATGAAATGCCCAACCTGGGAGAAATGATATCTTTGGCAAAATCCCGTGGAGCAAAAATCGCTGTTAATCCCGCTCCGTTTGATTTGAAAGCTAAAGATCTTCCTTATGATGTTATCGACCTACTTATTGTAAACGATATTGAAGCTGCCGAATTAGCCGAAGCCAGACTAGATGGAGATCAGAGTAAACTTTCATCTCTTTGCCCGCTGGTCATCGTCACACGTGGCACCAAAGGGGCAATTTGTTTTCACCAGGGAGAAACAATTGAAGTTCCTGCCTTTAAAGTAGAAGCAGTGGACACAACAGGGGCAGGGGATACCTTTGTTGGGTATATCCTTTCTTCAATTGCGAACGGAATGGACTTGGGGGCGGCAATGAGAAGAGCAAGTGCGGCATCAGCACTTGCTGTAACCAAAGCAGGGGCATCAATAGCAATACCAACCTCGCAGGAAGTAGATACGTTTTTGAACGACATGAGTGAGGCATAAAATGAAAAACCCCGTTATATTTGATACAGACCCTGGTATTGATGATGCCTTTGCTATTCATCACGCTCTCTATCATCCAGAAATCAACTTAATTGGGATGACCACCGTTTTTGGTAATGTGCCCGTTGAGATCGCGGCCAAAAATGCCAAAATCCTTGCTGAGATGGCTGGACAGGATATACCCGTATTTATGGGCGCTTCAGGTCCCATGGTTGCCCCACATAAAGGCTTCCCTGATTTTATTCACGGAGCAGATGGGTTTGGCGATATCAATCTTCCTGAACCAAAAGGCTCCATCGAGAATACCTTTGCCCCACAGTTCATTATTGATTCTGTACGAAAACAACCGGGTGAAGTAACGATCATTGCAGTTGGCCCCCTAACGAACCTTGCGATGGCCTTCCGTATGGATCCCAGCATTGCCCCCTTGGTCAAACAGGTGATCATTATGGGCGGTACTGCCAAGGAATATGGAAATATTTCAGCTGTTGCCGAAGCCAACATTTTTAATGACCCGCATGCAGCGGACATTGTTTTTCGCGCTGATTGGCCCATGGTTATGGCTGGCCTTGATGTTACCCATCAGGTTATTTTAAGCAGAAAAGAAGCTGAAGCTTTGGCTCATAAAGTTCCACGGATTGGCGGTTTCCTTCTTGATGCGGCAGATCTTTATTTTAAGTTCTACAACGGAGCATTTGGCATCGATGGCTGTTACTTCCATGATCCTTGTGCAACAGCCTATTATGTAAATCCTGATCTTTTCACCTCTATCGAAGCATCCGTACGGGTTAGCTGCGAAGGGCCAGCCATCGGGCAAACTCTTATAAAGCCTGTTGGTCATCCTGGCCCCTCCACGGAATGGGACGGTTGTCGCAACCATAAAATACTTATGCAAATCAAAGGTAACGAGGTCAAAGAAGAAGTCCTGGGAACCATCGCAAAATATGCAGATTGATATAACTCCTACTGGATATAATGACTTTATAAATGGCCCCTTCATGGGGCCATTTTTATGCCAATTAACATCAACACCAATTAGCACGGTGGATCGGAAAATAAGCTTAGAGTGGATCTATACTTTAACCCCGATATTAACGTTAAATAACGATAAGGTTTTCAATTAGATATTCGCCCCATTAGGCTCAGGTGAAAAGTATGAGTAATAACGAGATTAAAAATATTCTGTTGATAAGCGTCGATCAGTGGCGGGCTGAATGCCTTTCATCTGCAGGACACATGGTACAAACACCTAACCTTGACCAGTTAGCGACGGATGGTTTGGCTTTTCGTAAACACTATACCCAATGCCTTCCTTGTGGTCCTTCCAGAACCTCTCTTCTGACATCGATGTACGCCATGAACCATCGCCATGTGTCGAATGGAACTCCCCTGGACAGCTCCTTTACAAACATTGCCCTCGAAGCCAGAAAGAAAGGATATGAGCCAACACTGTACGGTTACACAGATACACCTGTGGATCCTCGAGGTCGAGATCTCAATGACCCGGATTTAAAGACCTATTGTGGGGTTATGCCCGGTTTCCGGGTGGGATCTCTTGTCAGTGAAGAAATGGCCGTGGATTGGTTCGGAGAGTTAGAGGCAAAAGGCTATAAGCTTCCCGATAACCAGTTTGATATTACTCTGGGACAGAAAGGCTATCCAGGGGCAGAGGAGAGGGGATCCAGTTATGCCGCTCCCCAATACGATAAAGATAGCAGTGATACGGCTTTTATCGCCGACAAGCTTATCAATTATATCACCATCCATAGAGAGCCCTGGTTTCTACACGGTGTATTTTTAAGGCCTCACCCTCCTTTATTTGCGCCAGAACCCTATAATAAAATGTACGACCCTAATGATATTGCAATGCCTCATCGCGCTGACAATGTCGATGTTGAAAAGGGCCAACATCCCTACCTCGACTATGCCTTGGATAAAATGGCCGATAATGGGGCCTACATGGGGCATGACAACAATGTCAGGGACTTACCCGACCATGAAATCAAGCAAATGCGGGCTGCCTACTATGGACTGATCTCAGAGGTGGATGATCAACTTGGTAGGGTTATTCAGACACTCAAAGATACAGAACAATACGATAAAACGCTTATTATCTTTACCTCTGACCATGCAGAACAATTAGGGGACCACTGGTTGTGGGGTAAGCTGGGATATTTTGATGAAAGCAGTCATATCCCCCTTATTATCCGGGATCCAAGAAACGAGGCCGATACTTCTCGGGGCCAAACAGTCGATACACACTTCAGTGAAGCTATCGATATTATGCCGACCATTTTAGATCTCATGGATCAGCAAGTCCCTATGCAGTGTGATGGGCATTCTCTTCGTCCATTTCTGGAAGGGAAAATACCAGAAAGATGGCGCAACGAAGTACACTGGGAATTCGATTTTAGAGATTTAGAGAATTTTTCAGCAGAAGAGAAATTTGATCTCACCAGTGATCAATGCGTCATGACGATTATTCGAGATGATGATTTCAAGTATGTACACTTTACAACCCTACCTCCATTGCTGTTTGATTTAAAAGCAGACCCGGAAGAAAACACAAACCTTGCCGCCGATATTGCTTACCAAGCGACCGTTTTAGCTTACACACAAAAGATGCTGAGTTGGCGCCAAAACTATGCTTCAAGGCGAATGAGCCACATGAAGATAACGCCTGCGGGACTAATAGAGAGAGATTATCTTCGTATATAGTCCCAAAGAGAAAAGGCCCTGCCTTCTATGAAGAGGACAGGGCCTTTTAAATGAGCAAACCACAACCAGATAACTATTGGAGTGTAATCATGTTTGATCGAGATGCATTTGATACTCGGTTAAGCGCTCATTGAGTTTGGTAGCTTCTTCAGCCAATTCCTTGGAAGTACCTAAAAGGCTTTGCGCTGAGCTTCCAGTATCAATCGATTGCCTGTGTACATCGTTAACCAGATCAACGATTTGACGAGATCCTTGGGCCATACTTTCAATGTTTTGAGCGATGGCTCCAGCAGCACGGTCCTGTTCGTTAATAGAATCTGATATTTTATTCTGGGTGTTGCCAACTTGCTGCATGACGACATCAATAGATTCCATCGTATCGGTTGTCGCCTGGGCATGGATTTGTAATTCTTTGATCATAGCAGCGACTTGATCCGTTGCAGAGGCTGTTTGTTCAGCCAGGGCTTTAACCTCTGACGCCACAACACCAAAACCTCGACCAGCTTCTCCTGCGCGTGCAGCCTCAATCGTGGCATTCATAGCCAAAATTTTGTTCTGGTTGGTAATTGTGGTAATCATCTCATTGATTTTACTAATGCTATCACTCGAATTACGTAATTGATGTACCGTTTCTGATGCTTTAGCCAGTTGGTTTAATGCCTCGTTAGAGGTCGTTCTGGCGTGATCAGATTCAGTATTAATTGTTCTGATATCCGTTGACATCGTTTCGGTTGTTTGAGTGACACCCTGCGCAGAATCATATCCACCTTGGGCAAGCTCTTGTGTATTTTGAGCTTGCTCGGTAACAGTTTGAGATTGGCTGTTAAGCGATGTTGAGGTCTCTTCAACATTTTGGGATAATTCACTAACCCTGTCAGCAACCCGACGCACGTTGTTAATTAGTTCACCCGCAGCTTCTCTGTTGTTTTCCCGGTCGGTTACATTTTGCCACGTCAACATACAGGCAGTAAATTCACCGGAGTTTCCAACAACAGCTGAAGCAGATACTTCCAGCATTTTATCATGAAATGTTACCAACCGTGTGCTCGGCAGGTTTTCAGGGGAAGTAAGGGAGATAAAATCATCTTGTTCGAGTTCGAAAAAGTTACCATTTCCCCCAGTAATATCTAATTCGGCATTTTCATCACTGTTGATACAGGGCTGGTTTCAACCATGTTTTGGAGTTGAAAAACCCGTGCCACACTATTACTCAGTTGATCAAGAGCAGCTGCCATTGTTCTGAATTCATCGGGACCGACAACAGGAGGGGCAATATCTACTTCGCCTTCACTGATTGACGTCATCGCTTTTGCAAAGGCTTTAAGTTTTCCAAAAACAGCAAACCTTAACATTAAAAATGCGAGGAGCCAGGTTGTTAGAAAAACCCCCGCAAGTACCTTGATGGCATCTTGGGTGAGCTGTTCAGAACCATCTGCGAAGTCACTAACATCCCGCACCAGGGTCGCCCGGGCCCACAACATATCCTGACTACCGATAAGGCTTGCTGTAATATATGCGGTAGATCCCTCAAGTCTAAGGCCATCGTTTTGCTCTACCGTCGGTATTTGTGTCTGTGCTGGTTCATTAGCTTCGGGTGCTGATTCAGAATTGGTGTCTGTAGCGACTTCTTCACTGGCTGTTGTTTGCTCAGAAACGATCTCAGGCCTTTTTTCCGAAAAAGCAAAACCTGTTTCACTATTAGAAGGGTCATAAATTGTAATATCAGCACCGAGAGTTTCGCTGATACCCTCTAAATAGTGCATAGGGTTTGTAACCAGTTCAACAAATCCCGCAACTTTAAAACCACCAATGGGAAAAATCGTAGAATGAACCGGTCGACCATTTTGATCAGCCCAGATATAACTAATTGGTTTTCTTTTTGCTTTTTTATCCCTGACCTTTAGTTCTTCAAGTATTGTTGCGTTATCAGTGATACTTCCTTTTTGTGAAGAAGTTATAAGGTCCATATCGGGGGTATAAAAATGCGTCGAAATAAGAACAATTTCCCCGGTTTGAACTTCTTTGTTGTCCCGATACCATTTATCAAACGTTGCAATTTCATCAGGCTTTTTAGCCTTCATAGCTGAAACTAGGAATTTATATCGAGCCCAGTCAGACCCCAAGGTAAGCAATTTGGGTTCATATTTTTGACGAAGGCGCTCCAGTACCATCAACTGAAATTGGTTGGTACTTTCCTTGTTAAGTGTGTCTAAGGAAAAGTTTTTGTACTTTTCAAAAGACCAGAACTGGGCGGCGACAATTGCAACTGATGCTAACAACCCAATTAAGAGTAGAATCTTTCGCAAAGTCCAGATAGTTGTCTTTTGGTGGTCCCCCGACCCAAGCATGGCGATATTCCTAAATTTGTTAACGTACCGAAATTATTTTCTTCACATGCAAATTTGTTCATACAAGTGTTGCTATAAAGTAAATAAATGTCGTTATAAGACGGGTTTATTACTCAAACGCAACCTTGAGGCATGATTTCTTAAGTTCATTTCTATTTTAAGGTCGTTTAAGCCCTAATAATTTCCCTAAAGAGCTCTTTGAAAATGAAAATTAGTAAAATTAATTGGCTCTTCTCCGCTTTGTTGAGTAGAAAAAGATGCCGACCGCCAAGTAACCTGTTGATATGTATGGTTTCTGATAACTTTACATAGAGCAGGTATATGACAATCAACATCTCGCAGCATATTTTAGGCCTCAAAGGGCAACGTGTAAATGAAATTAAACTGGATGACGGCGGTGTTAAGATTGTCATTCACTGCAGCCGAGACGCGCGTAGGAGGGCTATAGACCCTGCTACAGGCCAGAAGGGAAGCATCAACCAGCATGTCCGCCGACAAGTAAACGACATCCCCCTTTTTGGGTATCCTTGTGTGGTCGAGATTGAGCTGGCGCAGGTTTATATTAACAAGGGCGAACGCCGCATTGAGGGGTGTGATTTTGTTGATAAAGGGTGCCGTTTCACTCACCGATTTTGCCGACTGATCAGTGGATTATGTCGGCATATGTCTATTCAAGCGGTTTCCAGACATTTGGATATACGATGGGAAACGGTCAAGAATATCGACAGGGCATACCTTATTGAAACTCTCCCTACGCTTGATCCTGCAGAGCTAACTGGCTTGGAATATATTGGTGTAGATGAAGTTGCCCGGGCGAAAGGTCATGACTACATGACGGTGGTCTACGATATGGTTGGCGGTCATCTGATCTGGGTTGAAGCAGGCCGAACTGCCGAGGTTTTTTCAAGGTTTTTGAAACAACTGCAACCAGATACAGCCTGCAAAATAAAGGCCGTAGCGATGGATATGGGGCCTGCCTACCAAAAGGCTGTCAGAGAGTCCTTGCCGTTGGCCGACATAGTATTTGACCGTTTCCACGTCATGAAAAACTACAGCAAAGCTATCCATAATCAGCGTCGACTTGAGTTCAGAAAGGCCGATCCAAGTGGTAAAGAGTTGATGAAAGGGACACATTATCTGTTGCTCAAAAATGCGGATAAGTTGAGTGAAAAACAAAGTGACAAGCTGCAAAGGTTGCTGGAGAGCAATAGCAACCTGAATGCACTTTACGTCTTGAAAGAACAGCTTCAGCTGCTGTGGAGTGCCGCTTCATTTGAGGCGATGGCGGAGCAACTGGAACGTTGGTGCCTGATAGCAGATCAGTCACAGATGCTCTATCTAAAAAAGTTCGCGAAATCCCTACGGAAACATTGTGTGGGCATCTGCAACTACGCCAAACACAAGCTCACAAGCGCCAGGATAGAGGCTGGTAATGTCAGTATAGGAATGATCCGTAAGCGAGCCAGAGGCATCAAGGATACCGAATACTTCAAACTCAAAATTAGACAATCATCCATTCCAGATAATCAATCTATGCTCTATTTGAAATCCTAAATCTACTCAACAAAGCGGAGAAGTGCCTTTTTGGCTCTTCTCCGCTTTGTTGAGTAGAAAAAGATGCCGACCGCCAAGTAACCTGTTGATATGTATGGTTTCTGATAACTTTACATAGAGCAGGTATATGACAATCAACATCTCGCAGCATATTTTAGGCCTCAAAGGGCAACGTGTAAATGAAATTAAACTGGATGACGGCGGTGTTAAGATTGTCATTCACTGCAGCCGAGACGCGCGTAGGAGGGCTATAGACCCTGCTACAGGCCAGAAGGGAAGCATCAACCAGCATGTCCGCCGACAAGTAAACGACATCCCCCTTTTTGGGTATCCTTGTGTGGTCGAGATTGAGCTGGCGCAGGTTTATATTAACAAGGGCGAACGCCGCATTGAGGGGTGTGATTTTGTTGATAAAGGGTGCCGTTTCACTCACCGATTTTGCCGACTGATCAGTGGATTATGTCGGCATATGTCTATTCAAGCGGTTTCCAGACATTTGGATATACGATGGGAAACGGTCAAGAATATCGACAGGGCATACCTTATTGAAACTCTCCCTACGCTTGATCCTGCAGATCTAACTGGCTTGGAATATATTGGTGTAGATGAAGTTGCCCGGGCGAAAGGTCATGACTACATGACGGTGGTCTACGATATGGTTGGCGGTCATCTGATCTGGGTTGAAGCAGGCCGAACTGCCGAGGTTTTTTCAAGGTTTTTGAAACAACTGCAACCAGATACAGCCTGCAAAATAAAGGCCGTAGCGATGGATATGGGGCCTGCCTACCAAAAGGCTGTCAGAGAGTCCTTGCCGTTGGCCGACATAGTATTTGACCGTTTCCACGTCATGAAAAACTACAGCAAAGCTATCCATAATCAGCGTCGACTTGAGTTCAGAAAGGCCGATCCAAGTGGTAAAGAGTTGATGAAAGGGACGCATTATCTGTTGCTCAAAAATGCGGATAAGTTGAGTGAAAAACAAAGTGACAAGCTGCAAAGGTTGCTGGAGAGCAATAGCAACCTGAATGCACTTTACGTCTTGAAAGAACAGCTTCAGCTGCTGTGGAGTGCCGCTTCATTTGAGGCGATGGCGGAGCAACTGGAACGTTGGTGCCTGATAGCAGATCAGTCACAGATGCTCTATCTAAAAAAGTTCGCGAAATCCCTACGGAAACATTGTGTGGGCATCTGCAACTACGCCAAACACAAGCTCACAAGCGCCAGGATAGAGGCTGGTAATGTCAGTATAGGAATGATCCGTAAGCGAGCCAGAGGCATCAAGGATACCGAATACTTCAAACTCAAAATTAGACAATCATCCATTCCAGATAATCAATCTATGCTCTATTTGAAATCCTAAATCTACTCAACAAAGCGGAGAAGTGCCAATTAATTATTAACAGAGAGAGACTGTTATCGATTCTCTATAATTAATATAATACCAAGGACAAATTTCGCCTCATTGTATTCATCATCTAAGGGGCAATCTGAAATTTCAAAATCAAATTTGTCGTATTTCTTCATCTCTTATCACTTCAGTGCAACGTCACTCCAGTGCAACGCTTACACGTTCTAGAATCAATAATTTCTTTGTAATAACTCGGAAAGGAATTTGAATAAGGTTAGGTGAGATTAATTATTAATTGGCTGCAATTAAGCTATGTTCTTGTATTTCAATACGTCTTTAGAAGGACAAAACTTATGAAAGGAGCACTACTCCTCAAACAAATATTGAAAAGTTTGGTATGAAAAGAATAGTGAAAAATAACCTCATGTTTTCGAATCCAATGAAGGATACCATCCTTTTGATTACAAAAACCTCCATACCGGATTTCGTTTAGACGAGTTATCCTCTCACCAAATGATTAGACCCAACCATTACAATTAACATTTATATACCATTGATTTAACTTATAAATATCTTAATGTTTTCCAGCTTATCTTCTAACAAAGGGATATAGTTAGAGAATACCAAAATAAATATGATTATGTGTATTCTTTTCCGCTTTCTCTTTGAAAGGTGGTACAGCATCGAGTATAAATTTGTCCCAAGTTATATATATGTTAATTTTTTGTTCCAAAGTGCATAGCAAAATGGTAATTCCACTAGTGCATTTTCGAGAACATTAATCAGGGGGATGGGTGTGCAAGAATTTATGCACAGAGCGAAGTTTAAAATAGATCAGATATTCGCACCACGTGAAATCCATATCCGTTCTCACGATCAAATTCGTTTCATCAGGCTAACCCCTACAATTCAAAAGGGAATTGCCACAAGCGTCTTGGCTTTAGCTGGTTGGATGGCATTCACTTCTGGCACTATGCTTGTTACTGAGCAACGCATCGCGGGCAAAAACCAAATAATTGAAGAACAGAAATTGGATTACTTTAACCTGCTAAAGCAGGTTGGCGAATACCATACTCAATTTTCAAAAATCACAAATGATCTTCAAGAAAATCAAGACCAGTTACTTGGCCTACTAGATGGTGAAGAAATAAGTAAAGCGTCTGAGAACAAGACGGTTAAGCTGAAAAACTCAGAAAATGAGAGAGCCCGTGTCGCTCTTGCCCGGCAAGCTTTGGAAGACAAACTGGAACAGTTTGAAGGCGATTTACAAACGATTGCGGGACAAAGTGCTGCACTTGAAAGCCAAGCTATTCAATTACGCGAAGTTCTCGCAATATCCGAAGAAGAACGAAACAAATCCGCACAAGCAGGAAAAATGCTTGGTGGCAAACTGATACAGGTACAAGATCAGTTAAAAGAAGTTACGAAGGCAAAAGTCGATTTAGAGAAAAATCGTGAGCAAATACTCACCGAAGTAAGTAATCTCAACGACGAAATTATTGTTCTTAAAGAGCGCTTGTCTGAAAGAGATCAGCAGATTGATGAGCAGCAGCTTGAAATGGCCTCTTTAGAGGAAGCCAAACGTATTGCTGACCAAGATATTGAACAAAGTAATATCCAACTTGTCGAACAAGCTACTATACTTGATATGTTCAGAAGAGGTAATCAGGGGCTAGAAGGTGAAGTAAGCCAGCTTAAAAATTCTCTGATTGAAGTATCAAATATTCAAAGAGAGCTCATCGAACGATTAACGGAGCGTTCGAAATACAGTTTGGATGTCATAGAAAAAACAGTTCAAATGACAGGCCTTAATTTGGATAAGTTGTTGGGTTCTGAAGATCTTCAAACTGGGCAGGGCGGACCCTACATACCAATAGATGAAGTTCAGGAAAGCGCAGACTTCGAGCAATCAGTTAATTTGCTGGATATGCAGTTAAGTCGGTGGGAGTCCCTTCAAGAGGTTGTCTCAAAATTGCCCTTAACAACGCCAATTGATCAGTATCGAATTTCCAGCTCTTTTGGTAAACGCAGAGATCCTGTTACCGGGAAAACTTCGGTGCATAGTGGTCTTGATATGGCTGCACCAATGAAATCGTCGGTGTATGCCCCAGCACCTGGTAAGGTGGTCTATTCAGGCTGGAGAGGCCGTTACGGCCGCCTGGTCGAAATCGATCATGGCAATGGCATCAGAACCCGATATGGACACCTACGAAAACTACTGGTTAAACAAGGCCAGGAAGTCTCTCACCGAGAAAAAATTGCATTACTTGGAAATTCTGGACGTAGTACAGGACCACACGTTCACTATGAAGTTTTATACAATGGTAAACCCGTAGATCCTCGAAAATTTATTTTGGCAGGTAGAAATGTTTTCAAAGTCCAATAAACCCAATACGAAAGTCGCGACAACGGCTTCTCCTTCTAAAAAAATCGAGCCATCTGGTATTCCTTCAATCTTGAGTCCTGACTTAAGCTTGACGGGGGATTTAACGTCTACAGGCGATCTTCAAATCGACGGTACTGTCCAGGGCGATATCACTTGTCGCAGCGTCACTATTGGCGAGAAGGCTGTTGTAACAGGCTCTGTTAATGCTGAAGAAATAAGAGTTTGCGGAATGGTTAGCGGGCAATTGAATGCCAACACACTAACCCTGGCAAGTACAGCCAAAGTTATTGGTGATATCTTACATAAATCCATTGCGATTGAAGCTGGCGCTCAGGTTGAAGGGCAATTCAAACGCATTTCAGACCAAGCTGACTATAAATCCCAAGTTTTAGAGACTTTACCTCTGAAAGAAACTCCCGCTATAAACTCTTCAGCTACAGATAATGGTTTTTCAAATTTGAATTCATCGACTTCAGAAAGTCCGGTTCAATCAAATATAAAGCAAGATGATAAAGTAGCGGAAAATAAGCCGAGTAGCTTAGGATCCTCTTCGTGGAATAGTAATTCTAATTAACTTCCAAACACTCTAAAAATCTAGAAGGGTCAACGTTTCCACCTGAAAGGGTAAGAGCGATGGCCTTTTCTTTTGTCTCTATTCTTTGCTGTAATACAGATGCAAGAGCCACGGCTCCGCCTGGTTCAACGACTAGCTTTAAAGTGTTAAAGGCAAATTTGACAGCTTTTCGGACTTCCTCATCAGACACAACTAAACCTTTGCTTACAAGTTGGCTGTTGAGGGAGAAGGTCATTTCTCCGGGTGTCGGCGTTAAGACGGCATCACATATGGATCTGGCCGTTGGAGAAACACTCACGCGATGGCCCTTTAAAAGTGATTTCGCGGTATCATCAAAACCTTTGGGTTCGGCACTGTAAATTTGAGTTGTTGGGGAAAGCTCTTTAATTGCAAGAGCGGCACCAGAAGTTAGACCTCCACCGCCACAACAGATTACCACTCCATCTAAAACAACCCCGATCTCTTTTGCCTGTTCTGCTATTTCAAGTCCGCAGGTTCCCTGGCCGGCGATGATGAAAGGGTGATCATAAGGCGGAATTAATAATGCGCCACTCTCATGCATAATTCGGTTACCAATAGCTTCTCTGTCATCTTCAAACCTGTTATATAAAATGACCTCAGCCCCAAACCCCCGCGTATTATTGATTTTAATTTCAGGCGCATCACTGGGCATAATAATAGTTGCCTTTGCCCCAAGAAGCTTTGCTGCGTAGGCAACCCCCTGAGCATGATTTCCAGACGAATAGGAAACTAACCCTCTCTGTTTTTGCTCATCATTTAACCGACAAATAAAGTTATAAGCACCCCGGAATTTAAAAGACCCCGTATGTTGCAACACTTCGGGTTTGATAAATACTCTTCCCCCGGCGATGCGGTTTAAATCCGCATTTTCGAGAAGTGGCGTCCTGATCGCCTTTCCCAATAAATTATCTCGTGCATCAAGAATATCGGAAAAATCTGGAGCAGACTCAGTGTTCATATTCGGATCGCTTATTCTGGGTAAGGAATTTATTGAATTACAGATCTGTAAGCTGATTTAGTTCTGACAGCCTGTCAATTATGATTTCTGGACCACCGGGTAGGATTTCTGGGGGCCGCCCGAAACGATTAATCCAAGCCACTCGAAAACCAAAACTATTTGCCCCTGCCACGTCCCATGCATTCGCTGAAACAAAAAAGATTTCAGACGCAGAGCAATCCAGATAATCGGTGGCCAATCTGTATACAGAAGGACAAGGTTTATAGACCCCGATTTCATCAATTGAAATTGCCTTATCAATCAGTCCCTTCAAACCAGAATTTTCCACAGCTTTATCCAGCATGATTTGCGAACCATTATGTTCAGCGACAATAACCTTGGCCGGTTGCGACAACCACCTTGGCCGGTGGATCTGATCATTAAAAAGGGCGTGCCCGTTTGATAATCAGATCCACCGGCCAAGGCTTAATTTGGTGTTAGTTACAAGCTGCTGTGAGTTGATAAATTAGGAACCTCTAGATGTAATTGGAGGAACCTGTTTGCCGTATAAATTTATCACAGATGAACAACTGAGACTTTACATGACAGATAGAAAAACTCATGGTCAACGAACCGCCGCTGCCCGCGCAGGGTTTAGCGAACGCACGGCCCGCCGATTTGACGTTGATGCGACTTTACCGTCACAACGCAATATAAAGCGAGGGCGAACAGTTTCTGATCCGCTTGAAGATATCTGGGATAAGGACATCCTTCCCATTTTGGATAAAGACAACTCGGTCAAACCCATTACTTTGTTGCGCCACATACAGAGCCTCTATCCGCTCCGTTTTCCCGATGACCGTGTCAAGCGCACGTTAGAGCGCCGAGTTCGGGGATGGCGGGCTCTGAATGGCCCTGAAAAGGATATCATTTTCAGGCAAACACCTGAGCCGGGTTACATGGGCCAATCAGATTTCACGGATGCAGCCGACTTAAGTATTACCATTGCAGGAGATCCTTTGGTGCATCGGCTCTATCATTTTGTTCTGGTATATAGCCGATGGGAACATGTTGGGGTCGTACTTGGCGGTGAGAGTTTTACAGCCCTTGCGGAGAACTTACAAAATGCGCTTTGGTCCTTGGGGGGCGCTCCTGAAAACCACCGGACCGACAGCCTGTCTGCGGCCTTTCGGAATTTGAGCGTTGAGGAAAAGGAGGACATTACCAAACGTTATTCTGCTTTTGTTGAGCACTACGGTATGGAGGCCAGTCGAAATAACAGAGGGGAATCACACGAGAACGGTGCCATTGAATCTCACCACGGTCACCTTAAGACTGCGATAAAGCAGGCCCTGATTTTGCGTGGCAGTAATGACTTTGACACTTTGGATGAGTATCGGCGATTTTTGGACGAGCTGATTGCTAGACGGAACAAACATCGTGACCAAGATATCCAAACAGAGTTGAAATCTCTCAAGGCGTTACCTCCTCGGCGAACAACAGATTACACTGAAGTCGTGTCGAGAGTTACCAAAACAAGTGGTTTTTTAGTTAAGCAGGTTTTTTATAGCGCCCCTTCTCGCCTAATTGGTCAACGCTTGCGTGTCCATATTTACGATAACCGGATAGAAGCCTATCTAGGCAGCACTCATGTCGTCAGCCATTCTCGTGAGCGGGGGCACGGCAAAGGCCCCCGCATTCATGTTATCAATTATCATCACGTCATTCATGCTCTCAAACGTAAACCTCAGGCACTCGCCAATTCTATTTATCGTGACAGTATTTTTCCAAGAACCGAGTACTCCCTGGCCTGGACATTGTTTCAGAAAAAGTTGTCCCGCAGAGATGCGTGTCGTCAGATGGTTGGGATACTTTTCCTTGCGCACGAAGAGGCTTGTGAGGCCGAAGTCGCGCACCTGATTTCGAGAGAAATCAATGCAGGAAGGCTACCTTGCGCAAAAAAACTTAAGCTGAATATCACAAAAAAGAACACGGATTTACCTCCTGATATTCCCGTGGTTCAACCTTCATTATCAGTCTTTGATACTCTGTTGGAGGATCGGGCATGACAAACATTGAAGTGGATCAGCACAAGCTGCCTCTTATGCTAACTGACTTACGATTACCCAGCTTTCACAAACACTGGCAAGATATCGCAATCCAATCCGACAAGGAGGGCTGGTCAGCAGCCAGGTTCCTTGCCGTTTTGGCCGAATATGAATTGGCCGAAAGGGACACGCGACGCATTCAACGCCATCTCAACGCATCAAACCTGCTGGGCGGAAAAACTCTGGCCACTTTTAACTTCAAGCGGCTGCCTAACGTGAAAAAGGCGCAGGTCGAAGCCTTGTCTGCCGGTGACTGGATTGACGCAAGAGCAAATCTGATTGCCATTGGAAATTCAGGGGGAGGAAAAACTCATCTCCTATGCGCCGTAGGTTATGCTCTTATAGAGGCTGGATACCGTGTGCTCTATACGCAAACCAGTGATCTGGTGCAAAAACTCCAGGCTGCCAGACGTGAACTTATGCTCGAAAACGCCCTCGCAAAACTCGATAAATTTGATCTCATCATTCTCGATGATATTACCTATGCACAAAGGGATATATCTGAAACATCCGTGCTCTTTGAATTGATCGCCAGACGATATGAGTACCGAAGTATTGCAATTGCTGCCAATCAACCTTTTAGCGGATGGGACAATATTTTTCAAGATAAGGCCATGACCGTTGCAGCAATCGATCGTCTTGTTCACCACTCAACCATTCTTGAGATGAATATCGACAGCTACAGACAATGGGAAGCCGCCCAAAATCTCAAAAAAATGTTGCGGAAAACCACAAACAAAAAGGTGAAAAATATGCCTGAAGCATCGTAAATAAACGTCAGATCACAGCCGCATCAAAAGCGGCCAAGGTGGTTGACGCAACCGGACAAAGTGGTTGACGCTCTACACCATTACTCAAAATGAGAGTCGGATACCCCAGAGACCTTAGATATTTCACTGTATCCAGCGCATCCTGATAGGCTGTGAGCTCTAAATAATGGGCCATTAACCTGTCATGTCGTTGATTATTTTCCATATCATGACAGCGCAAAGCATATGTCAAAGCATCAGAAGTTACCTGCCAAAAATCGCAATGTTTGCCCATAAGACTGCGTAACCAGGTATATTCTAGCTGTTTAGTTCGCCATATATTTGAGATATCATCAGCTTTATCACCGAGATCATTTCGTGATTTTCCAACCGCAGAATGAACATCAAGTAGTGTCCCATAAGCATCGAACACAAAGGCTTTTATAGGTTGTTCCTGCATTTTATGACCTTAGGTAGAATTAATTATATGGGCGAGAATACAAATATTTTACCATTGAACAGAGCGAAAAATTAGTCTTAAAAAGTAACAATACTTATTCTCTTCAGGATAAATTTTCGTAAAATCTAATGTTATTCATCAGTGCCAACGACCTAACCAGGGTCGAACGATATACATGATCTTAGCTACCCGAATTCGGATGTCCCCATAATGAGTAGGGGAGCTGGCCGACAATAGTTGTGGTCGGTGTCGACTGTTTTAGCTTATCCCTATATATAAGGTGGCTTTCCAGTATCCTCTGTACATAGTTACGCGTTTCATTGAAGGGGATTTGCTCTATCCAATCAATAACATCCACGCTAGGATCTCTTGGATCACCATAGTCTTTAATCCATTTTTTTACCCTGTGAGGGCCAGCATTATACCCAGCCAAGGCCATGACATAGGATCCCTTGAAAGACCTGATTAATTCTGAAAGATAAGCTGTACCCAGTCGAACATTATATGAAGGATCATTGGTCAGATTTTGTTTTTTATATTTAACCTTTTCTTTTTTTGCGACCGATTTGGCTGTTGCGGGCATTAACTGCATAAGTCCACGAGCACCGGCGTGGCTTATGGCCTTGTGGTTAAATTCACTTTCTTGGCGAATTAATGCCAAGATGAGTGCCGGCTCTGTATTCGCCCCATTTGGAGGAGAAAATGAGAGGTCTGGGTAAAGTAAATCAGGGAGAAGTATTCCCTTTTGGCGTGCGGATTTAGCCGTTCTCAGTGCAATGTTAGGCTGACCGATTTCCAGGGCTAAATTAGCCGCAAGTATATGATCTTCTTTCGTTTTAGAATCTAATCGTAACCGCGTTAAATAAATCGTAACAAGCTTATCCTCGCCCAACTTATTAAGCAGTAGAATAGATCTTACGATCTTTTTGTCGTTAAAAGAGAGTTTCTGCTCATTTGTAACGTTTAATGCATCGCTATTGTTTATAGCAGGGCGGTCACCTAGTTCGTATCCAGCCTGTTGGCCATAGAAAGTCGTTTTATGGGCCGCAGCAATCGTGAACCACCTTTTTGCCCAATCGTCATGACCAATTTCTTTGGCGGCTCTTCCAGACCAATAGGCAGCTCTGGCTTTACTAATAGGGGACTTCACACCGTTATATAATTGATGAAAATGAGTATAAGCTCTACGTGGCATACCAAGTTTTCGCAAAGCAATCCAACCTGTTAGCCACTCTCCCTCAGCAAAACCAACTCCTTGTGTTAGCCCATGAGAAGAAGAAATCCGATAAGCTTTTTCAAATTCATTGTTAACAAGGAGCTTTCTTGCAGCCCAGTGTTTTAACGACCACCATTTATCCGGCTCCACAGGGTCTTTTAAAGGAGGATCAAGAAGATCTATCGCGTCTTGATTTCTGTTTGCCTTTAAACGCCACTTTGCCCTGGCAAAAATAAGGCCGGGATCCTTTTGCAAATTTGCGGGTACTTTTCGAAGGAGACCATCGACATTCCCTTTTCGTTTAAGTAGGGCGATCCGTGCGTTTCCTAAAGCTTGATATTCTTTTGAAACTCTTGGCAGTTGTCTATTGGCAGCAACGAAATGTTTATTCCAAATCAAGATATCAAGACGTTTTATATGATCATCATTTTGAACGATTTTACTGTATTTTTTTAGGAACTTTTTTTCATCAGTCTTGCCGAGATAGTTAAATCGCCAAAACTCGCGTATTGATTCCTCGGCATGATTAGATCTACCAGATTGTTCCAAGGCAAATACATACCTGATAAGACCTTCAAGGCTTGTTGGTTTTTGTTCTTCAAACCATTCAAAAGTTTCTGAAGCAGACATATTTGCGGGTAATTTCTTTTCCGCACTGCGCCTCAGGACACTTTGGCGAGGCCAATTTGTAGGATCAGCAATAAAACGTCCTAATTGATCGTAGTCACCAACACCGACATTACTGGACAGAACAACCCATAGGCCAATCTCCTTTAAAAGGGAGTCATTAATTTTCTTGGCCTGGCTCAAAGCGCGAGAATATTGCTTTTGTATTACGTGCTGCCTCACAGATTTAAATAAAGTCCTGTCTTTTGCAAAATCCTGTGTACCAGAGGACACTGCAGCGTTCGCCGTATTTATAAAGGTAACAAAATTTAATTTCAGGGGAGCATTATGGAAAAAAGAAATAATTCCAATAACTAAGAATGTTTTAGGTAAATTTATTTTCCGAAGCCGGCGCATTAATAATTTCATGACGCAAAGTCTATCAGCCCAATGACCTTCATGCCACCTGTAGGCGATCACAAAATAGCTATTAGCCATTCTGAATGAATTTTTACTGAATTTTTTGACCGATAAACCCACTTTATAAAAAGAAATTGTACTACAGGCATTATTTTGTCTTTTCGCATCGCAAATCACTCGCTATTCTCCGCCTTTCATTAAGGCATTCGGCCCTTTTGAGCACTTAACGATGATATTTTGAGGTATCGCTATGACCGGACCGCTTTTTAGAGGCTCTTTTCCCGCGCTCGCAACACCCATGTTCGATAATGGTGATGTTGATGAGAAGCGGTTTCAGAACTTCGTTGAATGGCAGATCGATCAAGGGAGCCACGCGGTATGCCCCGTCGGAACTACGGGGGAATCGCCAACCCTAGGTCACGACGAACATAAACGTGTAACAGAACTTTGTCTTGAAGTCGCAAAGGGAAGGGTACCTGTAATTGCAGGTGCCGGATCTAACTCTACACGTGAAGCCATTGATTTTACACAGCACGCACAAGAAGTTGGTGCCGATGCTGCTTTGGTTGTTACACCCTATTACAACAAGCCTTCACAAGAAGGTCTCTATCAGCACTTTAAAGCGATCCACGATAATTCAGACATTCCGATCATTGTTTATGATGTCCCTGGTCGCAGTATCGTAAACGTTGACGTCGATACTCTAAAAAGGCTTTCTGAACTGCCTCGTATTCGAGGCGTTAAAGATGCGACAGCTGATCTAGCCCTTCCTGTGCGTACCAGACTTGCTTGTGGCGAAGACTTCACCCTATTGAGCGGTGAAGACGCAACAATCGTACCTTTCCTTTCGCTTGGCGGTCATGGTTGTATTTCGGTAACAGCCAACATTGCACCAAAACTCTGTGCTGATCTTCACGAAGCTTGGTGGGCTGGTGATTATGAGAAGGTAAGTAAGATCAACGATCTTCTTACGCCGCTCCATGAAGTACTGTTTATCGAATCTAGCCCAGGTCCAGTAAAATACGGCATGCATCTTTTGGGCTGGGGTGCGAACAGATTGCGTCTACCTCTACTGACAGTCAGTAAAGAAACCGAGGATCGCGTTCGTTCTGCTATGGCTCATGCCGGATTGATTGACGGTTAATCTTATGGGCAAGGCCAAAAAGAAAAAAGCGGATACAGGTAAAGGAAAAACTGTCGCTGTTAATCGCCGTGCCCGGTACGATTATCAGATAGAAGACACGCTTGAAGCTGGCTTGATGTTAGTTGGAACAGAAGTCAAATCACTCCGATCTGGCAAGGCCTCTATTTTGGAGGCCTATGCCAGCGAGGAGAACGGTGAATTCTTTTTGATTAACGCCAACATCCCAATATATGAGCAAGCGGCTAATCGTTTTAATCACGAACCTAAACGACATCGAAAGTTGCTGGTCCACAAAAAGGAACTGGCAAAAATGATTGGTATGTGTCGTCGTGATGGATTTACAATCGTACCGCTTTCTCTTTATTTTAATGATCGCGGGATCGCGAAAATAAGCCTGGGATTTGCCCGCGGTAAAAAAGCCGTGGATAAACGGAATACTGAAAAAGAACGCGATTGGAAACGCCAACAATCACGTATTCTTAAAGACCATGGCTGACTGTCTCATTTATTGAGATAGGATATCAAAGCCAATCGAGTACGCTAATCCAAAAATAAAGGCCGCTTTAGAAGCGGCCTTTATTTTGATTAAACTGGTCAGTTTCTAGTCTTCATCGTCTTCGTAATCATCATCGTCTTCGTCGTCATAATACTCATCACCATCATAATCATCATCATCAATAGCCTGAATGACGGGCGGAGCTTGTGGCGCTGAATGAGGAGAGGGACGATTGTCAGATACTTTTCTGCCGATTTCGCCCTTGAGTTCAACCAAATCAAGAAAGACATCAGCCTGGCGACGAAGCTCATCCGCAATCATGGACGGTTGGCTGCGAACAGTTGAGACAACAGTAACCCGAACGCCCTTACGTTGGACGGCTTCGATCAATCGGCGAAAATCGCCATCTCCGGAAAAAAGTACGATATGCTCTAGGTTATCAGACATTTCCATGACATCGATTGCCAGTTCAATGTCCATGTTTCCTTTGACTTTGCGTCTTCCCGTCGCGTCCGTAAACTCCTTGGCGGGTTTTGTAATCATGTTGTAGCCATTGTAATCAAGCCAATCAACAAGGGGACGGATAGGGGAGTATTCCTGATCTTCAATCAGGGCTGTATAATAATATGCCCGAATGAGTTTACATTGTTCAGCAAAGAGAGACAGGAGGCGCTTGTAATCAATATCAAAACCTAGTGCGCGTGCCGTTGCGTATAAGTTCGAGCCATCAATGAACAGGGCGACACGCTCTTCTTGATAAAATTTCATAATAGAAATACCTTTTTAAAAATGAATTTATAAAAAATAAGGTCGATATTATACAGATCTTGTTCGGTTATACTCTGGACACCATGAATATGATAAGTGTAAACGCTTTATCCTAATGTTTCCATTAATCATAATTTACCCTTTTTTGACGGGTCATGAATAGTCAAATTTAAGTAAAAAAGTATTAAAAGGCTATTAAAAGTGATTATTATCGCCCTTGGCGCAAACCTTGAAAGTCCAAAATACGGCCTGCCGTTGCAAACCTGTCAGGCAGCACTATCAAGGCTGGCAGAGCTTGGTTTGAAAATCACTCAGTGCTCCAGATGGTTAAAGTCAGCCCCGGTTCCCATTTCAGATGACCCTTGGTATGTAAATGGAGTTGCTGAAGTTGAAACTGAACTTTCTCCCGATGAATTACTCTCTCTGCTTCACCGGGTTGAAGAGGAGTTTGGTCGGATAAGAACTGTGCCAAATGCCCCAAGAATTCTCGATTTAGATTTGATCGCTTATCATGACGTCATCAGTCACCCAAATGACGATCTTGTTTTGCCCCATCCCAGAATGCATGAGAGGGCATTTGTACTGTTGCCCTTAATGGATATTAATGAGGAATGGAAGCATCCAGTTCTGGGGAAAACGGCTAAAGAATTAGCCGAAACAATACCGACAGAACAAGAAACCATGGAATTCTCCTCTGAATAAATCAATAAATTCTGTTATTTTCTAATAAATTGTTGATTATTCTTGCTATATGCTAAGCTGATTCATATATTGCCCCGATTCAATTGCCCGTTCATGGGTTTAATACGATACTGGAGTTATCACATATGGCACGCGTCACAGTCGAAGATTGTGTTGAAAAAGTCCCTAATCGCTTTGAGCTCGTAATGCTATCAGCTCAGCGTGCACGAGAAATCGTATCAGGTGCTCCTTTAACGGTAGAGCGTGATAACGATAAAAACGCTGTTGTTTCTCTCCGTGAGATTGCTGAAGAAACAATTGACCTTAATACCGTTAAGGCATCTTTGGTTCAGGGTCTGCAAAAACAAGCCGCTTTCTCTGAAGTCGATGAAGACGAACCAGAGTTTGATGCGATTGGCCCAGAAGCTCTACTTACATCGGATGCTGGCGAACAATTTGCCAACGCAGAAGGTATGTCTGTTGAAGACACTCCTACCGATCTAGAACAGGAATCTGAATAATCCGTCTGCATTTGACGGTTGATTTCAAATAAATTCAGC
This sequence comes from Kiloniella sp., assembly GCF_965205715.1. Taxonomy (GTDB): domain Bacteria; phylum Pseudomonadota; class Alphaproteobacteria; order Kiloniellales; family Kiloniellaceae; genus Kiloniella. The sequence goes on from NZ_CBDBHW010000014.1 coordinate 62,741, forward strand.
CTTCCAGAGCTTGGCCTACGTCAATTCACGGCGTATCATTCTTTGGAAGGCTGTATTTTTTAGAGGGCTGTTTGATCTACAATGATTCGTCAGTTTGAGCTGGTTGAACGCGTCAAATCCTATGATGTTGACGCTGACGAAGATGCGATTAACAGAGCATATGTTTTTGCGACCAAATACCATGGATCGCAAAAACGTGCGTCTGGCGATCCCTATTTTTCCCATCCCGTCGAAGTCGCAGGTATCCTTACTGACTTAAAGCTGGATCACAACTCCATCATAACTGCCTTACTTCACGATGTCGTAGAAGATACAGAAGCTAGTTTAGAGACTGTTGAAAAAGCCTTTGGCACCCACATCGCACGTCTTGTGGATGGCGTGACAAAACTAACCCGGTTAGAGCTTCAATCCGAAGAAAGTAAATATGCCGAGAACTTTCGCAAGCTTGTTCTTGCGATGTCTGATGATATCAGAGTTCTTTTGGTCAAATTGGCTGACCGTTTGCACAACATGCAAACTCTGCATTTTATCAAAAAAGAAGAAAAACGACGTCGTATCGCTCGTGAAACCATGGACATTTATGCTCCACTGGCTGAACGAATTGGTATGCACCGATTTAAAGATCAGTTAGAAGATCTGTCATTTGCACAATTAAACCCTGAAGCACGAGAATCCATTGTTAAACGGCTGGATTTTCTTAAGGGTGAAGATGAAGACAATCTTGCAAAGAAGATCATCGATCAACTGAATAAAGTCATTAAAGAAAACGGTATTGAAGGCGAAGTATCTGGCAGATTAAAGGCCCCATATTCTATTTGGCGCAAGATGCAACGCAAAGCTGTTACCTTCGAACAGCTTTCTGATATTATGGCTTTTCGTCTGATCGTAAAAGATATTGGATCTTGTTATCAAGCACTTGGCGTCCTTCATGGTGGTTATCCTGTTGTTCCCGGCCGTTTTAAAGATTACATATCGACGCCCAAGCCAAATGGATACAAATCCATTCACACCTGCATAATCGGCCCGGAACGTCACAAGATTGAAGTTCAAATCCGTACCCAGGAAATGCACGATATTGCGGAGATGGGTGTTGCCGCTCACTGGTCTTACAAGCAGGGCGGTGAACATATGGAGGGGCGCCAATACCGTTGGCTTCGCGAACTCCTTGATATCCTAGATCACGCCTCGAACCCAGAAGAGTTTCTTGAACATACCAAAATGGAAATGTTCCAGGACCAGGTATTCTGTTTCACGCCTAAAGGTGCTCTTTTATCTCTGCCAAGTGGTTCGACCCCAATCGATTTTGCCTATGCGGTTCATACCGAGGTTGGTAATACCTGTGTCGGTGCCAAGGTAAACGGCCGAATGGTTCCCTTCAGGTCAATCCTTCATAATGGCGATCAGGTCGAGATCCTAACCTCAAAAAATCAGAAACCGTCACCTGATTGGGAAAAGTTTGTCGTCTCAGGTAAAGCTAAAGCCTGTATTCGTCGTTATATAAGACTACAAGAACGAGACCAGTACTGTTCACTCGGTCAACAGATGGTCCAAAAAATCTTCCGCCAAGAAGGTTATGAATTTACTGAAAAAGGCATCGAAGGCATCCTTGGTAAATTCCACATGGATCATACAGATGATCTCTACTTTAGTGTGGGGCAGGGGCACCATACCGCCAGAGAAGTCCTGGTTGCAGTCTATCCTGGCGCCCGGGTGTTACCAAAATCGAATATTGCTTCCCCTCGTAAGAAAACAAAACCTTCGGGCAACAAGGAAAATGCTCTTCCTATCAAGGGCTTGATTCCGGGAATGGCCGTACATTACGCACGCTGTTGCCACCCGCTACCTGGAGATCGCATCGTAGGTATCGTGACAACAGGTAAGGGCGTTACCATCCATACCATCGACTGTGACAACCTGGTTAATTATCAAGACACTCCTGAACGCTGGATCGATGTGGCCTGGGATGCTGCTGAATTTGAAGGCTCTCATCATACAGGACGGCTTAAATTAATCGTCGCTAATGAACCCGGCTGCCTTGGCGGTTTGTCTGTAGTCATCGGTAAGAATCAGGGAAATATAAGCAACCTTAAAATTGTACATCGTTCTATGGATTTCTTTGAGATGATGGTTGATGTTGAAGTAAACGATGTTAAGCATCTTGCAGATATCACAGCTGCTCTAAGAGCGATGTCAGTTGTCAATTCCGTAGAAAGAGCGAGAAATTAAATTGCTCAGAGCTTTTTATAACAGGGTAAAGACATGATTCTCGGTATTGGGAATGATCTTGTTGATATCCGGCGTATAGAAAAATCTCTCGATAAATTTGGCGATCGTTTTATTACTCGGATATTTACCGAACAAGAAACTGAAAAAGCAAATTCAAGCCCCAACCCGGCGGCGACCTTTGCCAAACGTTTTGCGGTGAAAGAAGCTTGCGCCAAGGCATTGGGAACAGGCTTGTGGCGTCATGGTATTCTTTTTAAGGATATCGGTGTAACGAATGCAAAAGGCGGCCAACCCCAGCTCAATTTAAAAGGGGCTGCTGCGGCACGTTTGCGTGATATGGTACCTCAGGGGATGACAGCAAGGCTTCATGTCACTATATCTGACGATTATCCCCTTGCGCAGGCCTTTGTGCTGATATCAGCTGAACCTGAGCAATAAATTAACCTAAAGGATTTCTTATTAATGTCTGATCGTAAGCAGAATGCTGAAGAAAGTGGTGCTAATTCGGATGATTCAGCCATAGAGACAAGTAAAAATTCTGCTTCAGCAGCTATCGAGACGGCCATAGAGGTATCGGAAGAAAACGTGACAAAGCCGGAAGACGAAAGTTGGGTGAAAACAGTTGGTTACGCCCTGTTAATCGCTTTGACCGTTAGAACAATATTATTTGAACCCTTCAATATCCCCTCAAGTTCAATGAAACCGACATTATTGATCGGGGACTATTTATTTGTATCAAAGTTTTCATACGGTGTAGGGCGTTACTCCTTTCCGTTTGGCGATAAAATTTTTGGGGACAGTTTCGAAGGTCGTATTCTCGGTTCTGAACCTGAACGCGGTGATGTCATCGTTTTCAGAAAGCCTACCGATACATCTATCGATTACATAAAACGCCTGGTTGGTCTGCCTGGCGATACCATTCAGGTATCTCAGGGTCAGCTTTATATCAACGGAACTGTTGCCCCGCGTGAACTCGTACGTATCGGTGATGGTAGCGACGGTCTACGCCTTGGTGAAAAGGAATATGAAGAAACCCTTCCCAACGGTGTTAAACACCTGATTTGGGAGCGCAGTGACACTGAGGGTGCTGATAATACACCTCCTTACGTTGTCCCGGCTGGTTATTACTTCTTTATGGGGGATAACCGTGATAATAGCCAAGACAGCCGTTTTAGCGGTGTTGGACCGGTTCCTTATGAAAATTTAATTGGCCGCGCAGATGTTCTCTTCTTTTCTCACCGTGGCGATGATAATGGTGAAAATGTTGGCGATTGGTGGGAAATTTGGAAGTGGCCTACAATGATTAGATTTGGACGCATTTTTAATGTCATCAATTGAGACCAAGGGTTTCGCTGAGCTAAAGCTTGTTGCTGTAAAACTGGATCACCAATTCAGCAAATTAAATTTAGTTCAGCAAGCCTTAACCCACCCAAGTGCCTGTGGGCGTAACCGTATCATTTCTGATAGCTATGAACGCCTGGAATTCCTTGGCGACCGAGTTTTAGGGCTTGTTATTGCCGATATGCTTTTACGTCATTTTCCGGATGAAAGTGAAGGCTCTCTAGCAAAACGCTTCACGGCACTTGTCCGAAGAGAAGCCCTTGCTTTGGTGGCTTGTTCTTTGGGACTTGAAAAATCAATTGTATTGGCAAAAGGTGAAGAAGAAAGTGGCGAGCGAGCCAACCCAGCCTTACAAGCAGATGTTTGTGAAGCTTTGATTGGTGCATTATATTTAGATGGTGGATATGCTTGCGCCCAGAGGTTTGTTGAAACAAATTGGCTTCCCTTGCTCAATCAAGACATTGCTCCACCGCAAGATGCGAAGACAACACTGCAGGAGTGGGCGCAAGGAAGAGGACTTCCCCTTCCTGCTTATCGTGAAGTTGGAAGATCTGGCCCACCACACGCACCTGTCTTTGATATTGAAGTAAATGTTAAAGGTCTGGCTCCTGCCGTGGGACAAGGTAATTCCAAGCGTAAAGGCGAGCAAGAAGCTGCTAACGAGTTGTTAAAATCTATTAAGAAGAATGGCAATTAATCTGATGACCGATCAAGATACACAACAGCCAGATGAAAATGGAAATGTTTCAGATATGCGCTGCGGCTTTATAGCCCTTATCGGCGCTCCGAATGCCGGTAAATCAACTTTGATGAATAGAATGGTCGGCGGCAAAGTATCTATTGTCACCCATAAAGTTCAGACCACCAGATCGCAGATCCGCGGCATTGCCATACACGAAAAATCTCAACTTATCTTTGTGGATACTCCAGGTATATTTCTTCCCAAAAAACGCCTTGAACGCGCAATGGTTTCTTCGGCGTGGAAAGGGGCAGGGGATGCTGAAATTGTTGTGGTACTGCATGATGCCTGCCGTAAGAAAATTGGTGAAGATACGCGTGCGATAATAGCAGGATTACAAAAACAAGAACGACAAGCCATTCTCGCACTGAACAAAATAGATTCAATAAAACCCGAAAAATTGCTGGCTCTTGCGCAAGAGTTTATGGCAATGGGCGTATTTTCTGAAATCTTCATGATTTCCGCCCAAGAAGGGGATGGTGTAAATGATCTTATGGATCACTTAGCCAAAGAAGTTCCAGCAGGGATTTGGCTCTACCCTGAAGACCAGCTTTCCGACCACCCAATGCGGTCGATTGCTGCGGAAGTTACCCGCGAAAAACTGTTTTTGAATTTACACGATGAATTGCCCTATAATCTGACTGTTGAAACAGATAGCTGGGAAGATTTTGATGATGGCAGCGTCAAAATTTCACAAACTATCTACGTTCAAAGAGATATTCATAAAGCCATGTGTCTTGGGAAAGGCGGTAGGACCATTAAATTGGTACGATCCAAGTCTCAGAAAGATCTCGAAGAATCACTGGAACGAAAAGTTCACCTCTTCTTGTATGTAAAGGTTCGAGAAAAGTGGGCAGATGATCCTGCACGCTATAGAGAAATGGGCTTAGATTTCGATAGTTAATTCTTTCGCTTAACCCTTATTATTTAAATAGTATTCTATTGATAACTCTGATACCTTGTTCACCTAATGTTCACGCTCATTCAGAAGGCCTTTGATCGATGATTCACTGGGAAGACGAAGGTATTCTTCTTTCTGCGCGCCCCTTTGGAGAGAATGATATTGTTGCTCAGGTTCTGACGAAAGAACATGGTCGACATGCAGGTCTTGTACGTGGCGGCCTTAGTCAAAAGAAACGTTCGACTTATGAGCCAGGAAATAAACTTCACGTTCGCTGGGGAGGACGACTTCCCGAGCACCTGGGACATTATGATGCTGAAGTATTAGATAATATTTCGGGCCGACTATTTGATGAGCCCGGTCGACTGGCCGCATTATTATCAGCCGCTTCCATCTGTGAGCAGGCGGTTCCCGAAAGAGAAGCCAACTCATCCTTCTACGAAGGTTTACTGGCTCTGCTTGAGTATCTTGAAGGAGATTTTTGGGGCGAAGTATATGTTCGCTGGGAACTCGCTCAATTATCTGCCCTTGGGTTTGGAATTGATCTAACAGCTTGCGCCGGTGGTGGGCGCAATGATCAATTGGCTTACATAAGCCCGAAATCAGGTCGGGCCGTTTCTCTTGCTGCCGGAGAGCCTTACAAAGACAAGCTATTTATTCTCCCTCTATTTTTGACAGGACAAGGTACAGGCGGTCCCGAAGAAATAGCTCAGGGATTGAAAATTTCAGGCCACTTTATTGAACGCCACCTTTTTCACCCACATGATAAATCTCTACCAAGTGTTCGCGATCGTTTATTAGAGAATTTTTTATAACGCGATATTATTTATTTCGTACTAATAATTGATGAACCATTTTATCATACTATAGTATGCTATCGATTTAAGGTCATGGAGCCTAAGGTGTTACGTTGCTTTAAAATATTAACCATAGCAAGCATACTGATTATTCCCTTTTCATTAAATGCAGGTGAAATTAACGATCCTGTATTTAAAGTCGCTTATGCAGAATCCTGGGCACCCATATCTGTTGGATCAATGGAAAGTGTTTCTGGAATACTTCCCGCATTAATGGATGAGATTATTCATAATCAAATGGATATAACGATTGAGCACCGAGGACTTCCTTGGGCTCGGGCACAACGAGCTGTAAAGACGGGAGAGGTCGACGCCTTTATCACCACACCAACTCAGGAGAGGTTGGCATTCGCAAGAGCTTCAGAAGGGATTGTCTTTCCGCTTAGGTTTCAACCAATTGTCAGATTAGGATCTGAAGAAGAAAAGCTCCTCAAATCCGAAGCAGACATAACGAATATTCTTTCAGACAAAAGATATTGTGATGTGTTGGGAAATGGCTGGGCCAAACGTTTCTTTGATGAAAAAGGCATTTCGTTCCAAGTTGTACCAACTCTCGATATCTGTTTAAAACATCTTATTCATAACCAAATTGATATCATTATTCACGCCACCCCGGTTGCTGACAGTTTTATCAGAAAATTAAACGTTTCTGACAAAGTAACCATTCTTCCTATTGTCATGAGTTCAAGCCCTAAATTCCCTCTACTGGTATCCAAAAACTCGCCTTATGGAGTTAAGTTTTTAGAAGAATTCGACGAAGTACTTCTGAAAATAAAAAATCATGGTGTCTGGGAGACACTGTTAAGGACCTCCAACACAGCAACAAACTGACGAATAGATATATCTCACAACCTCTTATTCAAAATTCTTAAGCGCCAAACGGTTGCTTCAGCCGATCTTGTGAGTACAATGTTTCTGAGTTTGTGAGGGGTATATGAGTAGTTCTTCTAAAAGAGTTCCTTCTGAGGAAATCCGTGATATTCGTTTTGTCGATGCATTGTCTGACCGTTACCTCAGTTATGCACTTTCTACAATCATGTCCAGATCTTTGCCGGACGTACGCGATGGGTTAAAACCCGTTCATCGTCGCCTGCTTTTTGCAATGCGCCAACTCAAGCTGGATCCTGGGTCCGGCTTTAAAAAATCTGCCCGTGTTGTTGGTGATGTCATGGGTAAGTTCCACCCCCATGGTGATCAATCCATCTATGATGCTTTGGTACGATTGGCACAAGAATTCTCCCTAAGATTTCCTCTTATCGACGGGCAAGGAAATTTCGGTAACATTGACGGTGATAACGCTGCTGCGATGCGTTATACCGAGGCACGCCTGACTGAAATTGCTGGCGAATTGTTAAATGGTATCGATCAAGATACAGTTGATATGCGCCCGACATACGACGGCGAATCAGAAGAGCCTTGCGTACTCCCATCAGCCTTTCCAAATCTGCTCGCGAATGGCGCTCAAGGGATTGCTGTTGGCATGGCAACCTCGATCCCGCCACACAACGTCGGCGAGATTTGCGATGCACTGCTCTATATGATCAAGACGCCCAATATCGGCTTTGACAAACTCGTTGATTTCATGCCGGGCCCCGATTTTCCGACTGGGGGCGTTATGGTTGAGGGACGGGATGCTGTCCTACAGGCTTATTCGACAGGCCGTGGTTCTTTCAGGGTTCGCGCTAAATGGGAAACGGAAGATTTAAAAGGCGGTCAGTATCAGATTATTGTTACTGAAATCCCTTTTCAGGTTCAAAAATCTAAACTGATAGAAAAAATTGCAGAACTTATTAACAATAAAAAACTCTTCTTACTCAACGATGTAAGAGATGAATCTGCAGAAGACATTCGCGTTGTTCTTGAGCCCAAAAGCAGGAATGTTGATCCTGTGGTCTTAATGGAATCTCTGTTCAAATTAACCGAGCTTGAAAGTAAAGCTAGCTTGAACATGAACGTTCTAGGCGCTGACCAAGTTCCACGAGTCATGAACTTACGCGAAGTTCTTCAGGCTTTTCTTGACCACCGACATGAAATACTTATTCGGGCCAGCAAATTCCGATTGGGTAAAATTGCAATCCGACTGGAAGTTCTCGAAGGTTATTTGATCGCTTATCTGAATTTGGATGAAGTTATCAAAATTATCCGCGAAGAGGATAAACCGAAACAAGCCCTAATGAAGCGGTTTTCCCTGACCGAGAATCAAGCGGAAGCCATCCTGAATATGCGGTTGCGTTCTTTACGCAAACTTGAAGAAATTGCCATCAAGGATGAGCACGCCGCACTGACTGCTGAAAAAATTGATCTCGAAGATATTCTCGCACGCGAAGAACGCCGGTGGGAAATTGTCGGCAATCAAATTAAAGCTCTCAGGAAGTCTTATGGCCAAAAAACAAAGCTCGGTCTACGTCGTACAGAAGTATCAGATGCTCCAACCGACGTCTTTGTTCCGCTTGAGGCCGTCATCGAAAAAGAACCTTTAACGATACTGTGCTCTGAAAAGGGTTGGATCCGTGCGATGAAAGGCCATCAGGAAGACACTGGGGACGCCAAATACAAAGAAGGTGATAGCGGTCGTTTCTCCATCCTTGCGCAGACAACCGACAGACTCCTTATTTTTGCAAGTAATGGCCGTTTCTATACCCTGGGAGCCGATAAGTTACCGGGGGGGCGTGGATTTGGTGAACCTTTACGGCTTATCATCGACCTGCCAAATGATCAGGATATCGTCGATATACTTGTCTATCGTCCCGGACAACAATTACTGCTAGCCTCAACCGATGGCCGCGGGTTCCAGATTAACGAAGACGACGTGATTGCCCAAACCCGATCGGGTAAACAGGTACTTAATATTGCTCAAGGCGCTGAAGCTTTTATCTGTTACCAAATAGGTGAAAATCACGATTCTATTGCTGTTATCGGTGAAAACAGAAAGTTACTCGTTTTCAAGCTGGAGGAACTCCCCGAAATGGCACGTGGCAGAGGCGTCATCCTACAAAAGTATAAAGATGGTGGCCTCTCAGATATTAAAACCTTTAAATCAGGAACTGAAAAAGGTGAAGGACTGACCTGGAATGATACATCAGGTCGGACCTGGACACGAAATGAAACCCTAGATTGGCAAGGTCGAAGAGCAAGCGCTGGACGATTACCCCCTACGGGTTTCCCGCGTACAAATAAATTTAGCTAAGTATTGAAACGCTTACACACGGTGACTACTCCTCGCCCTAAAGGACGAGGCTTCTTGTTTCTCAGGCTGCAACTGGCAGTGTGCCAGAATTACGCGAGCCTCCACAAGCAGAGACGGATAGCCCTTCCGCCTTTAGTTTCAGGATACCTTGCTGCCGAATATTGATGGCAGCGTTAATATCGCGGTCATGCTCTTGGTCGCAGGTCTGGCACGTCCATTGCCGCACCGACAGCGGCATAGCATCAACCTTAGTGCCGCAATCAGAACAGGTCTTACTGGATGCAAACCACTGGTCAATTTGCACGAGGTGCTTACCTGACCAAGCTGTTTTGTAGGTCAGCTTTCGGAGCAATTCGCCCCATGCCGCGTCAGCAATATGTTTGGCAAGCTTCCTATTCTTGAGCATGTTTTTGACTTTCAACGTCTCCACGCAGATTGCTTGATTTTCGTCAACCAGTCGTTTTGACAATTTATGTTGAAAGTCATTGCGCGTGTTGGCAGTTCTTTCGTGAGCCTTGGCAACAAGTACACGCGCCTTGTTGCGGTTTGCCGACCCTTTCTTCTTTCGTGACAGTGTTTTTTGCTTGCGGCGCAAATTGGCCGCCGCACGTTTCAAAATACGGGGGTTCTTTTGTTTTTCACCCGTGCTGGCAATCGCTAAATGCGTTATGCCCAAATCAATACCCGTCACCGCGTCCGCTTCAATCGTTTTTAAGAGGGCTGGAACCTCCAGCCCATCATCACACAAGATTGACGCATAGTACTTACCTGTTTGAGTGCGCGAGATGGTGACGGTCTTAATCTTACCTACAATCTCACGGTGCAGAACTGCTTTGACCGTGCCGACTTTGGGCAAGTACAGACTGACACCATTTACAATTTTGACCCGTTGCGGGTAGGACATGGCTTGTTTGCCGTGTTTGCTCTTAAAGCGGGGATAGCGGCCCTGTTTTCTAAAAAATCGCTTAAAGGCATCATCCAAATGCATCACCGATTGTTGCAAGGCTTGGCTATCGGCTTCCTTTAGCCAGCCTGTTTCTTCCGTGGCTTTCAGTTCAACGAGCTTGTCCAAGGTCTGGCGCTTGCTGATGCTTTCGCCGCGCTCTTTCCAAGCGGAGCTACGCCAGCCCAAAGTAAAATTATACGCCCACCGCATCGCGCCAAATTGAAAGGCAAACGCCTTCCTCTGGTCAACAGTGGGATACAATCGGACTTTGGTTGCCTTTAGCATATCTCGACTCTACCATTGGTCTATGGACAACTCAAATGAATATCGCACAGGCAGACATTGTGTTTTTGCGCTACACGTACACTTGGTATTTATTACCAAATACCGCAGAGATGTGCTGTCAGAACTGGCTATACAGGACTTGCGGCACATCTTTGCCAAGGTCTGCAACGACTTTGAGGCGCAACTCGTCGAGTGTGACGGGGAAGACGACCATGTGCATCTGCTTATCAATTATCCGCCCAAAATATCCCTCTCTAAGCTGGTCAACAGTCTCAAGGGTGTATCCAGTCGCCGTTTGCGAAACTTTCGCCCTGAAATTACGGGTAGGTATCGCAAAGGTGTCCTTTGGTCGCCGTCTTATTTTGCCGCTTCATGTGGTGGTGCGCCGCTCGATATTATCCGCAAATATGTCGAAACGCAGCGAGCCAACAAAAAACCGCGCTAGCGCGGTTGCGCCTTATATCCCCGCCCTGAAGGACGAGGTTTTACGGCGCGTTCCGATAAACGGGGATCTTTTGATCCCCGTTTTTATATGAATACTTATTGGGATTCTGTTTTATGCGCAGAAGGCAGACCTTTTTTAAGGCCCAATAAGTGAGTAATGATTAAAATTATGCCGCCGGCTAATAATCCCCAAAAGGCACCAGAAACACCAAAAAAGGTAACGCCAGAGGCGGTAACGAGAAAGGTGACAGCTGAAGCCTCTCTTTTTTCCTGATCTCGAAAAGCAGAGACGGCTGAATTAGAGAAAGCACCGATAAGGGCAAGGCCTGCAACTGACTCGATTAAAACACCCGGAGCTATCGCAACAAAAGCAGTAATCAGTCCCGAGATTAATCCAAACAATATATAGCCGATACCACTAACAATAGCAGCCCAATAACGCTTTCCTTTGTCAGGATGAGCATCTTCATTTGGGCACTTCTCCGCTTTGTTGAGTAGATTTAGGATTTCAAATAGAGCATAGATTGATTATCTGGAATGGATGATTGTCTAATTTTGAGTTTGAAGTATTCGGTATCCTTGATGCCTCTGGCTCGCTTACGGATCATTCCTATACTGACATTACCAGCCTCTATCCTGGCGCTTGTGAGCTTGTGTTTGGCGTAGTTGCAGATGCCCACACAATGTTTCCGTAGGGATTTCGCGAACTTTTTTAGATAGAGCATCTGTGACTGATCTGCTATCAGGCACCAACGTTCCAGTTGCTCCGCCATCGCCTCAAATGAAGCGGCACTCCACAGCAGCTGAAGCTGTTCTTTCAAGACGTAAAGTGCATTCAGGTTGCTATTGCTCTCCAGCAACCTTTGCAGCTTGTCACTTTGTTTTTCACTCAACTTATCCGCATTTTTGAGCAACAGATAATGTGTCCCTTTCATCAACTCTTTACCACTTGGATCGGCCTTTCTGAACTCAAGTCGACGCTGATTATGGATAGCTTTGCTGTAGTTTTTCATGACGTGGAAACGGTCAAATACTATGTCGGCCAACGGCAAGGACTCTCTGACAGCCTTTTGGTAGGCAGGCCCCATATCCATCGCTACGGCCTTTATTTTGCAGGCTGTATCTGGTTGCAGTTGTTTCAAAAACCTTGAAAAAACCTCGGCAGTTCGGCCTGCTTCAACCCAGATCAGATGACCGCCAACCATATCGTAGACCACCGTCATGTAGTCATGACCTTTCGCCCGGGCAACTTCATCTACACCAATATATTCCAAGCCAGTTAGCTCTGCAGGATCAAGCGTAGGGAGAGTTTCAATAAGGTATGCCCTGTCGATATTCTTGACCGTTTCCCATCGTATATCCAAATGTCTGGAAACCGCTTGAATAGACATATGCCGACATAATCCACTGATCAGTCGGCAAAATCGGTGAGTGAAACGGCACCCTTTATCAACAAAATCACACCCCTCAATGCGGCGTTCGCCCTTGTTAATATAAACCTGCGCCAGCTCAATCTCGACCACACAAGGATACCCAAAAAGGGGGATGTCGTTTACTTGTCGGCGGACATGCTGGTTGATGCTTCCCTTCTGGCCTGTAGCAGGGTCTATAGCCCTCCTACGCGCGTCTCGGCTGCAGTGAATGACAATCTTAACACCGCCGTCATCCAGTTTAATTTCATTTACACGTTGCCCTTTGAGGCCTAAAATATGCTGCGAGATGTTGATTGTCATATACCTGCTCTATGTAAAGTTATCAGAAACCATACATATCAACAGGTTACTTGGCGGTCGGCATCTTTTTCTACTCAACAAAGCGGAGAAGAGCCTTCATTTGCACACATCGCAGCAGTAATCGCAGCTAAATTAACGGCGTGTCCCCCGAAAAATGCACTACATGCAGAAAAAATACCCGTGGCCGAAAACAGCATACCTGTTTTGGGTTCATAATCGTGCGCGCGAAGAATTGCGATCCCCGGAACATTTTGTGATGCCATGGTCACGATAAACAAGGGGAGGGCAATTCCTATAAACCCTGAGAGCGTGAACACTGGTGTCACGAAGGTAAAAGGTGCCACAACATTATCTAAAAGAAGCTCGGAACTCTCTTGTGAGATCTCTAGTGTGTAGCTCATGATCAATACAAGGGCTAGGAGAGCTGACGGTACTGCAAATAAACGGTTTATCCGCCCCCCAATGATCCATGCTACTGCAATTATCATTGCCGGAATGGGATCAACAGATATCGCCCTGACAGGTGCCAAACAAAGCCCAAGTAGTATTCCCGCAAGCATGGCGTTAGCCAAAGGTGCTGGAATTAGATTTACCGCTCGCCCCAAAGGCTTCCAAAGACCAGAGAGAATAAATAAACCTGCGCAAAGAACGAAAGCACCGACAGCGACAGAAAATCCACCCGGAACAGCTCCAGAAGTCGCGAGCAAGGCTGCGCCAGGTGTCGACCAAGCAACACTAATCGGAATTTTAGTATATAGACTCAAAACAACCGCACTTAATCCCATGGAAATTGATAGAACCATAAGGGCAGTCGCGGCTTGTTCTTCGGTGGCACCCACAGCTTTAAGACCCTGCAACACAACAGCAAATGAACTTGCAAAGCCCACGAATGCGATAAGTACCCCCATAAAGGTACTTTGAAGGGAAAAATCTCGGAATACTTTCATTGGGAAAATCACTTTTATGGATAAATTTTAAAATCAGGTATGTCGTGATCCAGATTTAAGAAGGAGGCAAAATCCGTACAAATTTTTGCTCCAAGACTTGCTTACCCCATTGATCACCTAGATATTCTTCAGTAAGGACAAAGCCAAATTTTTCATACATTTTTCGGGCTGCATCTAATCCCTTAAATGTCCATAGATGTATTTCCTCAAACCCATTATCATCACAAAAATTAATTGCCTTTAAAAACATCTCTTTCCCGACACCTGTGCCTCGAGCTTCTTCATCGACAATAAACCACCTTAAATGTGCAATGTTGCCTTCAAGATCTTCCCCGTCTATTGCAATACTTCCCACGACTTTATTTCTATTCACTGCATAACATATAAAATTTTGTGCGCGATTGATCCTGGGGATAAAATCAGACAGGCCTCTTGCTACTGTTGTTTCAAATACAGCATCAAAGTTTGCGAAATCGCTGTAATAGGTTGCATGCATTTCAACAATACGTCCGACTAATCCCGGCGAGTATCCTTCTATCACCTTACATTTATCTGACGAAATACTGTCTTCATTAAAATGTGAGCGTGACGTTAACCGCATCTGTTTGAGCTAATGAATAATGGTTATGCTTCATTTTTCTTTTGAATGGAGCGTTTAATGTCAGCAATTGAGAACGATTTATCGCGAACAGAATTCCATTGGCTTGAGCATGCGCGTTCGTGTGAGTTAAACGGGGTGGGCATGAAAGCTTATGCCGAGGCACACGATCTTGACCTGAAGGATTTTTATCATCAAAAGGGGGAGCTTGTTAAGCGGGGTCTTTTTGTTGTTTCTAGTCGAGATGAAAATTTACACAAGATTGTAAATGGTTCAGCTGATGGCCCAGGCTTATTGTATTGTCAGGTTTGCCTTCGTAACGGGCTAGAAGTCAAATGGCCTGTTTCGGGGAGAACATCGGATTTAACATCTATTGTAGATGCACTTGAAGGTCTGTGATGCGGCGGCCTTCAGATGCTTTGCCCGTCATTTATCTTTGCGCAAATCCCGTTGATTTTCGTCGCGGCATAAATGGTTTGTCGATGCTTGTTGACGACATCCTCAGCCTTGATCCATTCTCTGGCTACCTCTTTGTTTTTTCTAATCGTCTAAGCAACAAGGTCAAGTTACTTTACTGGGAGAAAAACGGATTTTGTTTGTGGCAAAAGAGCCTTGAAAAAGATCGGTTTCATTGGCCACGACACTTGAGCAAAGGAGCCCGTATAGAGCTCAGTGGTCGCCAATTGAACTGGTTGCTGGATGGTGTTGACCTCCGTCATGTGAAAGAGCATAAGCCTGTAAATTATTCGGAGATATATTAAATATTTACAGCACTTTATACTGTTTTGAAGAGTATAAATTTGGTATACTTCGGCTATGTCAAAAGCGCCCATTTCTTTCCCTGAAAGCCTTGAAGAATCACGTATTTTAATAGGTGGTCTTCATGCGCGTATTGATATTCTTGAAGAGCAAAACAGATTATTGCGTCATCAGCAGTTTGCCGCTTCCAGTGAGAAGACATCCCCGCAAGAGCAAGGTCTCTTGTTTGATGAAGCAGAGGAAGCGGCTGAGGACGACACAGGGGCAGAAGACGATGATAAAGAGATCAAAGTTCCAGCTCATACCCGTAAAAGGGGTGGACGCCGCTCTTTGTCAAAAGACTTGCCCCGTGTGCGGATTGAACACGATATCCCCGAAGAAGAAAAGATTTGCGCTTGCGGATGTGGTCTTATGGCCAGAATTGGGGAAGAAGTCACCGAACAATTGGATATAATTCCGGCTAAAATGCAGGTTCTTCAGCATGTGCGTTTCAAATACGCCTGTAAATCATGCGAAGAAGGCGTAACAATCGCGCCCTTGCCACCACAGCCCATCCCCAAAAGCATCGCTTCTGCTGGACTTCTTGCTTATGTGGTAACGGGAAAGTATGTGGATGGCCTGCCTCTCTATCGTATGGTACCTGTTCTGAACCGCTCCGGTGTGGAGTTTAACCGTACATTACTCTCGCGGTGGGTGATCAAATGTGGTGATCTTGTTCAGCCCCTGATTAATCTGTTTACCGACCATCTCCTAAACTACGATATCATTGCCATGGATGAGACTGGCGTTCAGGTTCTTGAAAGAACCTGGGAAAAAACCTCAAAGCAAATCCTACATGTGGGGGCAAAAAGGAGGCCCTCCGGACCAGCCAGTGATCCTGTTCCACTACGATCCCTCCAGGGCGGAGGATGTGGCAAGGCGATTGTTGGAAGGTTACACTGGGTATCTTGTTAGTGATGGATATCAGGTCTATCTGAATGTGACATCCGACAGCACAATCATCGGCGTCGGATGCATGGCTCACGCCCGGCGTAAGTTCAATGATGTCATCAAGGCACGGAAGAAGTCCAAAAGGCGAAAACCCGGCCTTGCCGATCATGCCATGGAGGCCATCAGAGCTTTGTACCGCATTGAAAAGCTCGCAAAAAACATGAGCGATAACGAACGTCGGCTATTACGCAAGGAAAAGGCCAAACCAATCCTTAAAGACTTGAGAGAGTGGATTACCAAGGTCAAATCGTCGGTGCCGCCGACATCGTTACTTGGCAAGGCTTTGCACTACATTGATAAGCAGTGGCCTCGGCTCATTCGCTACCTTGATGATGGCCGCTTGCCAATTGATAACAATGAAATGGAGCGCGTAATTAAGCCGTTTGTAATAGGAAGGAAAAATTGGCTGTTCTCAAAATCCCAAAATGGTGCCAAGGCCAGTGCAAATCTTTACTCTATCGTCGAGACCGCCAAGGCTAACGGGATCGAGCCATATTCATATCTTCGACACATTTTTACCCAATTACCTAAAGCAAAAACCGTCGAAGACTTTGAAGCTCTGCTGCCCTGGAACGTCAACAGAAACAACGTAACACCTTACATCATGCAAAAATAGGTGCGGTTAACGTCACGCTCACATTAAAATCGCCATATAGACGACTTTTCTTTAATGCTTCGCTGTAAGTCTCCAGTCCGTTTAGTACATCTCGTTTCGTAGAATTTCGTAAGGGTGAAATAGCATTTTTAACCTGAATTTCTGCAAATTTTGAAACTTCTTCCATCGTTTTTTGACCTTGGATAGTCAGTTTAAGATCTTTTTGACGGCTGTCTTTTAGAGACGTTGTTTCAATGATCTCACCACGAGAGATTAGTTTTCTTACCAACCGACTTATTGTCGATTTTTCGAGTAATAAATTTTCAGATAATTCTTTGGCAGTAAGGCTTCCGGCATTCCCGATGTCTATCAGTGCATGCACAAATGATGCTGAAAGATCTGTACCTGCCAGGGTTTTATTTAATAGACCAAACTCTCTAATTTAATCCGGTAAACCCCCGGCTATGCCGGGGGACTCTCAATGGTTTGACCGTTCCCACGGTCTTACATTTCTTTGTTTATTGACCAAAATAACAAAGGAATTAGCCGATGAGAGATTACAAAAGCCTTGCACATACGAGATGGGATTGTAAATACCACGTGGTTTTCATCCCTAAACGCAGGCAAAAAGTTATCTATGGCAACCTACGTCAGTATCTTGGTGAAATTTTCCATGAACTGGCCGGGCATCGCGAAAGTAAGATTGAGGAGGGCCATTTGATGCCGGATCACATTCACATGTGTATCAGCATACCGCCCAAACATGCTGTTTCAAAAGTCGTTGGATACCTAAAAGGAAAAAGCGCGATTGCCATAGCTCGAAAATTCAAAAATAAAGCACGGAATTTCAAGGGTGAAAATTTTTGGGCCCGTGGATATTTCGTCTCAACTGTAGGGCTCGATGAACAGATGGTGAGGGAGTATATCAGAACGCAAGAAGAGCGTGATAAGTACTTTGACCAAATGGATATATTCAATCCATAACCGCTTTAGCGGTTCCCAATTTGCCCCTTTAAGGGGCTCACCCGCTTAAGCCCCCGGCTTTGCCGGGGGTCATTTAACTAAATTTCGTGAGGCTTTACGTATGTCATTTATGAACTCTTGAGCATTGTCTGACATTAGTTAAACCTCCTATTTCGATATAGTTGCATTATACAACCATATCGAAATAATTACATAATACAATTTAAAATTAACAATGTTTTTTTAGATATAAAAAAGCCGTCGGGCGGTTATCCCCGACGGCTTTTATATGAGAGGCAGGTCACCCCGACTACAGTGTTACCCTGCTATCCAAAGATAACTTTCGGCAGCCATGTTGCGAGTTCAGGGAACAGCGCAAGGATACACAGCGCGATGATCTGAATAAACACAAAGGGAATAACCCCTTTGTAGATCTGCATAGTGGTCACTTCCTTTGGCGCGACCCCGCGTAAGTAGAACAGGGCAAAACCAAAAGGAGGGGTCAGGAACGAGGTCTGCAGGTTCATCGCCATCATCACACCGAGCCACACCGGGCTGATATCACTCATTAAGAGGATCGGCGCCACAATCGGCACCACCACAAAGGTGATCTCGATAAAGTCGAGGAAGAAGCCGAGGACAAACATCACCAGCATCACGGTGATCAATGCGCCCGTATTTCCGCCCGGCATATTGAGCAGGAACTCTTCAACCATTTCATCACCGCCAAGCCCCCGGAAAACCAGAGAGAACACCGAAGCGCCGATCAGGATCACAAACACCATGGAGGAGATTTCCATGGTTGACCGCATGATCGGGCGCAGAATATCGGTGCGCCAAACCCGTCCGAGAGAAACCAGGATGCCCCAGGTCAGACCGATAGAGGCGATCACAGCTGCACCAATGGCAATCATATCAACCGTTGGAATTTCGTTTCTGGATACCCTGAGATCAAAGAACGAAATCAGAACCAGCATGAACAATAGGCAGAGCGTGGCGACGATGGTCGGACGACGGCTGCCAAAATCCATAAAATCGAATGGAGACTTGCGATCGGATTTTTCCAACATGCCCAGCTCTTGCGTACGCATGCCCGCAAGTAACAAGGAACCAATGGCGCCAACCGCAGCTGCTTCTGTCGGCGTAGCGATCCCGGTCAGGATTGATCCCAGAACGGAGACGATCAACGCAACGGGTGGCACAAGAGCGTGCAGGATTTTACTGATAAAATCACCGGTACTTGTCTGACCTTCGTCGCGTGGGATCGGCGGGGAGCTTTCCGGTTTGATGATGGCGACCAGGAGCTGATAGCCCATGTACATAAACACCAGCATCAGGCCGGGAATAAGGGCCCCGGCAAAAAGATCACCAACCGATACCGGGTCCGGAGACCAGTTGCCAATTGCCCGCTGGGCATCGGAATAGGCGTTGGAGATCTGGTCTCCCAGAATAACCAGCACGATAGACGGCGGAATAATCTGTCCGAGGGTTCCAGATGCACAGATCGACCCACAAGCCAGGGATGGGTCGTAACCGCGACGCAGCATGGTTGGGAGCGAAAGCAGGCCCATGGTAACAACAGTTGCACCGACAATACCCGTTGAGGCCGCGAGCAGGGCGCCCACGATGGTCACAGAGATACCAAGGCCGCCCCGGACGGAGCCAAACAACTGGCCCATGGTATCGAGAAGTTCCTCCGCGACTTTTGATTTCTCGAGCATCACGCCCATAAAGACAAACAGCGGCACCGCGATCAGGATTTCGTTGGTCATGGCGTTGCCGTAGATACGAGAAGGCAGCGCGCCAAAGAAAGAGAGATCAAACACCCCGAGGTTATAGCCAATCAGGGCAAAGACGATCGCAACACCGGCGAGGGTGAAAGCGACAGGAAAGCCAGCCATCAAAAACAGGCAGGCCGCCCCAAACATGAGGAGGTCAAGAGTTTCAGCTAAATGCATTTTAGATTGCCCCCGGACCGTCGTCGGCGGCCTTGTGTTCGATGCCCTTGATAATGGCAAGTGAATGAATGGCCATGGAAAGCCCTTGAATTCCCATTAGGACACAAAAGACGATGATTGAGCTTTTGAGAATGTAAACCGCGGGAATACCGCTGGTTTCCTTGGAAGATTCCAAGATCTCCCAGGAGCTCGCCACATAGGGTAGAGCGTAAATCATAATGAGAGTTAACACGGGGAACAGTAGGAAAATCACGCCAAAGAAATCAACGATGGCCTGCTTTCTTTCACTGGCCGCACCATAGAAGATATCAACGCGAACGTGACCGCCGTGGAGCAAGGTATAGCCTGCGCCAAGCATAAAGAGGAAACCATGCATATAGATAATTGATTCCTGCATGAAGATGGAACCAATGCCAAAAACATATCGCAACAGAACCACGACGAACTGAACCAGAACCATAAAGAGGGCGAGCCAGGCTACGCTGTGCCCTATTTTATTATTCAGACTATCGATGGCTTTTGCGAGGGAAAGAAACCCTGCCACAGTAGTCTCCCTATCGATTAGTTATTATTGATTATATGTTACGAAAAGAGGCTAGCACAGAGCCAGCCCCTTTCGCATTTAAATCACTACGGAGGTAATGATTAGATTTTAAGCGCTGCACCACGTGCGGCTGTGTAGTCGGACTCTGAAAGCGTGGTCCAACGGGCAACCTTGCGACGGAAATCGGTGTAGCTGTTGTAGATTTCCTTGGAAATGTCGTCAGTCTGACCAACTTCAGCAACAACTTCTTCCGATTTCGCCCCAAGAGCATCCATGATGTCTTGAGAGAAAGAGCGCAGTTCAACGTTGTGCTTGTTGAGCAGAACGTCGAGGGAGTCACCGTTTTTGGCGTTGTACTCGGAAAGCATCATGTTGTTTTCTGCAGCACAAGCGGACTGAACCAGAGCCTGCTCATCCGGAGAGAAGCTTTCCCAAACGTCTTTGTTCATGCCACAAGCAAGGCCTGAACCTGGCTCATGGAAACCTGGCTGGTAGTAGTATTTTGTGACTTTGTAGAAACCAAACGCCAGATCGTTCCAGGGACCAACCCACTCAGTCGCATCGATTGCACCTGATTCGAGTGATGGGAAGATCTCACCGCCCGGCAGGGTAACAGCAGCTGCACCAATACGACGCAGCACTTCACCACCAAGACCTGGCATACGGATTTTCAGACCTTTGAAATCTTCCAGTGTGTTGATTTCTTTGTTGTACCAACCACCCATCTGCACGCCGGTGTTACCCGCCATGAAGGATTTCAGGTTGTACTGAGCAGAGAGTTTGTCCCAAAGCTCCTGGCCGCCGCCGTAGTGAACCCATGCGTCGAGTTCGTTGGCTGTGAAGCCGAAAGGAACAGCTGTGAAGAAGTTGAACGCCTTGTGTTTGCCCTGCCAGTAGTATTCGGCAGCGTGGTACATGTCGGCAGTACCGTTTGATACGGCATCAAATGATTCGAAAGGTGGAACCAGTTCACCCGCAGCGTAAAGCTTAACGTTAAGTTTGCCGCCACTGGCCTCGGTGATGCGATCAGCTACGCGCTGAGCACCAGTACCCAGACCTGGGAAGTTTTTAGGCCAGGTGGTCACCATTTTAAGATCACGTTTGCCTTGTGCAATCGCTGGGGCGCTTAGAGTAGCTGACGCCGCACCCGCGGCAACAGCCGTGGCTGTACCCGTTAGAAACTTTCTACGATTCATAAGAATTGTCTCCCTGTATTGATATAGTTGATTATTGTTATATCGTTTTTTGATTTTTTGGATTTATCGACGAAGAAGTCCTAGTGAGACTAAGCAAGTTCGTTCGCTCGTGCAACAAAACCCTAAAAAATAATACCTATTTAAAAATGCAGAGTGGAGTGAGTAAATTTGCAATATTAAATAATTTAATTTTAGGTGAAAGCGATTGAGCATTTCCAATTACGACATCTGGGTAAATACAATAATCAATGTTGCTAGGAGTATTGTGGAGGTAATCCCCACCAAAGGCATAAACTATAAATAGCTTGTTTAAATTGATTTTCGACAGGTTTTTTGATTATTTAAACACCATTATCTACATATCCTGGCTTATATCTTCCCAAACACCATCTACTAAACCCTCGATGGGTTTATACTTTGATTTATAAGACATTTTGGAAGATTCTTTGATCCAATATCCTAGGTAAACGTAATCAAGCTTTTTAGTTCGTGCCTGATCGATCAGCCACAATATCATATAGCTGCCAAGTCCCCGATCAGAGTGCATTACATCAAAAAAGCTATAAACAGCGGATACGCCACCATGAACCCAATCGACAATACAAGCGGCGACAAGCTCGTTCTGAGGCGTTCGAAATTCAATAATTTCGGTATCAACTGGGCTGCTATCAACCATATCCTTGTAATCAAACCAGCTCATATCGCTCATGTCCCCGTCACCATGGCGCCCCTCAACATATGGTTTGAAGAGTTGATATTGCTCTTCAGTAGCCACGGCATTATAGACGCTTGCTGTTAGATCATTGTTTTTATTCCAAACACGCCTTTGAGATTTTCTCATGGAAAAGTCTTTAACGCGTACCCGAACAGATAAACAGTAATCAGGGCGATTATATTGGGGGCGGTAGAGATAGGTGTGACTACGCCTGAACCCAGACTTAATCATTAGATCGTATTGAAGTATCGCTTCATCGTGTGAAATTTCAGTAACAAGTTTACGTTCTTCTTCTCCTTCTTTGTAGGGACAGGGGGAAGGAGGAGTGGTGAAAAACAGCTGTGGCTTTAAATACACCATAAACTTCAGTCGCAATGTTACTAAAATTACTATTATAGATTAAGGATGGTTAAGCGAAATATATCATCCCAGATGGGCTTGCATTAATTAAGATTCCTGCAAGCCCATATACTTATTTAGCTTATTTTACGAGCTACTTTGACGAAAGGCGAAGTCATAAATTCTGGTAAATTCAAGACAAGGACGTCAGCCAGGGTATCCAGAATGGACTGCATCTGACGGATAGCCGGGGTTGCAAAAGCCAATGCAAGAATTGGCAGTATATGTATAGCGCCGCCAACCAGTAGATCGGAAAGCCAATGAGCACCCGCCACAGCTCGCGCAGTTCCACCCAACAATGCAATAGGTAATGCTAGCCAGAAGTATTTTCTGCCAATTGCAAAGTAAAAGAAAAACCCATAAATACCAGCCACAACAGCATGGTTGCCTGGAAAACTATCATCGGCACTAACTTTTGCTTCTAACCAGGGTACAAGTAGGGTCAGATCGTTGAAAGGGGTGAGTACAAGTGATGGACTGAGAGATTCATATGATCTGAAGGCATGCTTGGCAAAATACACGCCGACGACAATCGCGATACCCATGACAACCATATGGGAAAGCCTTAAGGAAAGAGGCCGGCTGCGATCGGTCGCTACGTACCATATACATGGGATCGCCATGATTAGGCCGTTAAGTTTATCAAAAACAGGCGTATTTACAGCAGCCCAAAAAACTTGCCAAGGCTCTCCCCAAAGAAGAGAGGCATTTACAGCAAAGAAGAATTTTTCACTGATCTCACCCCAAAGATCACTTGTCGGTGTCCAGATGTAGGATAAGCCGATAATGATTGCCAGGCCAAATGAGAGGGTCAGCTTTTTAAGCTGCCATTGTGTTCCAATTAAATCACGCTGCATGTTACCGATTTCTTTTATTTTGATCGTCAAAAAATATCGTTTGTTCTTAGCGAGAATAACCGCAGAAGACCAGACGAAAATGTATTTGAGTTTTTATTGAAGAGGTAAGGCAGAAATATGACTGACAATAGCTTGTTTAGTAAATACCAAATCAAACCGTATTGTGATCGTTTACAACAATTGTATTTGTGAGGAGGTCGTGCAGTGTGCGCCGCTCATTATTAAACAGCATAACGATAAGAATTAGAAAGCTTGTTGCTGGCACTGAAAGGTAAAATATGATGGTCGCAATACCCGCATGCACTAATGTTGGATTTTCACCATCCATCGTGACCATCCTTATCCCCATCGCGTTCATACCAGGGGTCGCGCCGTGTTGCGAAAGGAAATAGCTATGATAGGCCAAGGGCAGCAGAGAAAGTAATACAAATAGGGGTGAAAGCAGCCCAATTGAAATCAAGGTAAGAACAGAAACTGCAAAACCGATGGCAAGGCCAACGAAAGATAGAATAATCAGATCAAGAGTATAAGCGAACACTCGCTTAAAAGGGACGCCTTCTATATCAAGAGAGTTGATTTCAAGCTTAATGTTAGGATTCTGTTTTTTTAGACGCAAAGAAGGTAATTCTGTCATGGAATAAAGATAGGAACCCTTTTTTGAAGTACAAGCTAGCTTATTGTGGCTCTGAAGATATTGTATCTATATTAATGGCTTTGCCGTCATCTACTTTTTTAGGAAGGAACGTCGTCTCATCTTGCAATAAGATGATCGAAATTCTTCTATTAACTTCAGATGTCGGATTTTCCTTATCATATGGTTCAGTTGCCGCTAGGCCTTCTACAGAAGCAACACGATCAGGTTTAAAACCTGCACTGATCAATGCGCGGCGACTAGCATTTGCACGTTCAGCAGAGAGTTCCCAGTTACTGTAACCATTCGCGGTACTGTAAGGTGTCGCGTCTGTATGACCTTTAATCGCAATCTTTTGGTCAATGTCACCGATTGCATCAGCCACCAAAGCCAAAAGTTTTTCGGTATGCGCCATCATATTTGAGTTCCCGGAAGGAAACATGGAAGTGCCGTGTTGATCCACCAACTGGATACGCAATCCGTCCGGTGTTTTATCTATGAGAAGGTTTTCTTCTAATCCAGCTAAATCAGGGTTAGCAGCAATCGCTGTTTTTAATGCAATGGCTGTTTCTTCAAACTGTTTTTGTTCCTGTTCACGGCGAAACTCTTCAAGCTGCTCTTCGTCTGCCTTACCTTCACCCTTTAAGGGGTCTTTTTCAGGGCTCTTCTCCGCTTTGTTGAGTAGAAAAAGATGCCGACCGCCAAGTAACCTGTTGATATGTATGGTTTCTGATAACTTTACATAGAGCAGGTATATGACAATCAACATCTCGCAGCATATTTTAGGCCTCAAAGGGCAACGTGTAAATGAAGTTAAATGACCCCCGGCAAAGCCGGGGGCTTAAGCGGGTGAGCCCCTTAAAGGGGCAAATTGGGAACCGCTAAAGCGGTTATGGATTGAATATATCCATTTGGTCAAAGTACTTATCACGCTCTTCTTGCGTTCTGATATACTCCCTCACCATCTGTTCATCGAGCCCTACAGTTGAGACGAAATATCCACGGGCCCAAAAATTTTCACCCTTGAAATTCCGTGCTTTATTTTTGAATTTTCGAGCTATGGCAATCGCGCTTTTTCCTTTTAGGTATCCAACGACTTTTGAAACAGCATGTTTGGGCGGTATGCTGATACACATGTGAATGTGATCCGGCATCAAATGGCCCTCCTCAATCTTACTTTCGCGATGCCCGGCCAGTTCATGGAAAATTTCACCAAGATACTGACGTAGGTTGCCATAGATAACTTTTTGCCTGCGTTTAGGGATGAAAACCACGTGGTATTTACAATCCCATCTCGTATGTGCAAGGCTTTTGTAATCTCTCATCGGCTAATTCCTTTGTTATTTTGGTCAATAAACAAAGAAATGTAAGACCGTGGGAACGGTCAAACCATTGAGAGTCCCCCGGCATAGCCGGGGGTTTACCGGATTAAATTAAACTGGATGACGGCGGTGTTAAGATTGTCATTCACTGCAGCCGAGACGCGCGTAGGAGGGCTATAGACCCTGCTACAGGCCAGAAGGGAAGCATCAACCAGCATGTCCGCCGACAAGTAAACGACATCCCCCTTTTTGGGTATCCTTGTGTGGTCGAGATTGAGCTGGCGCAGGTTTATATTAACAAGGGCGAACGCCGCATTGAGGGGTGTGATTTTGTTGATAAAGGGTGCCGTTTCACTCACCGATTTTGCCGACTGATCAGTGGATTATGTCGGCATATGTCTATTCAAGCGGTTTCCAGACATTTGGATATACGATGGGAAACGGTCAAGAATATCGACAGGGCATACCTTATTGAAACTCTCCCTACGCTTGATCCTGCAGAGCTAACTGGCTTGGAATATATTGGTGTAGATGAAGTTGCCCGGGCGAAAGGTCATGACTACATGACGGTGGTCTACGATATGGTTGGCGGTCATCTGATCTGGGTTGAAGCAGGCCGAACTGCCGAGGTTTTTTCAAGGTTTTTGAAACAACTGCAACCAGATACAGCCTGCAAAATAAAGGCCGTAGCGATGGATATGGGGCCTGCCTACCAAAAGGCTGTCAGAGAGTCCTTGCCGTTGGCCGACATAGTATTTGACCGTTTCCACGTCATGAAAAACTACAGCAAAGCTATCCATAATCAGCGTCGACTTGAGTTCAGAAAGGCCGATCCAAGTGGTAAAGAGTTGATGAAAGGGACACATTATCTGTTGCTCAAAAATGCGGATAAGTTGAGTGAAAAACAAAGTGACAAGCTGCAAAGGTTGCTGGAGAGCAATAGCAACCTGAATGCACTTTACGTCTTGAAAGAACAGCTTCAGCTGCTGTGGAGTGCCGCTTCATTTGAGGCGATGGCGGAGCAACTGGAACGTTGGTGCCTGATAGCAGATCAGTCACAGATGCTCTATCTAAAAAAGTTCGCGAAATCCCTACGGAAACATTGTGTGGGCATCTGCAACTACGCCAAACACAAGCTCACAAGCGCCAGGATAGAGGCTGGTAATGTCAGTATAGGAATGATCCGTAAGCGAGCCAGAGGCATCAAGGATACCGAATACTTCAAACTCAAAATTAGACAATCATCCATTCCAGATAATCAATCTATGCTCTATTTGAAATCCTAAATCTACTCAACAAAGCGGAGAAGTGCCTTTTTCAGCGTCAGGGTCTGTTTCTTCACTTTCTTCTTCAGGCGGGAGTTGCATCTGAACTCCAATACTGGAAAATTCAGAAACCAAGGCCCCTTTTTGAGAAATTGAGCGCCCCCCTAGAAGGCCATCAGAACCACTCGTTGATTTTGAAATATTAGAGGAGGGGGCAAAGTAATCAGCAATACCTGTTTTTTGTTCTTCTGTTGTTGCATTCAATAACCACATAAGAAGAAAGAAGGCCATCATGGCAGTCACAAAGTCGGCATAGGCCACTTTCCAGGCACCACCATGCGCAGCATGGCCAGCCTTCTTAATCCTTTTAATTATTATTTGGCCTTGTTGCTCGTCACTCATGCTGGCTTTCCAGGATCACGTACTTTTAACTAAACTAAAGAATAATCATGTTTTAAATATGATGTTGAATGACTCTTATACCGATTAACCTGGGGCAGGTAATTCATTGGCAGCTTCTTCAAGTTCATAGAAACTGGGTCGCACATGTGACATCAAGGTTTTACGCGCATATTCGACAGATACCGTAGGCGCATTTCCCGCCATATGAGCAAGGATGCCAGCTTTTAAACAGTCGTAGTAACGGGCATCTTCTTCATTTACCTTTGCAAAGGCTGATGCCATAGGACCGACAACACCATAAGACATAAAAATACCAAAAAATGTTCCCACCAAAGCTGCACCAATAAGCTTACCAAGAATTTCTGGTGGCTCGCTAATAGAACCCATCGTGTGGATCACCCCAAGAACCGCAGCAACAATACCAAGAGCAGGCAGGCCTTCACCAAGCCCCCCAAGGGCGGCTTCGACGTTATGTTCTTCCATATGGTGAACTTCCAGTTACTGATCCATCAAGGCTTCAACTTCGTGAGGAACATCGGCACCAAGGCTCATCATCCGTAAATAATCACAGACAAAAGAAACCGCATGGTGATCACCATGAAACTTGGGGAATTGAGAAAACAGAGCTGATTCTTCAGGGTTTTCGACATGCGCTTCCAGGGCCAGCATACCCTTGGTTTTTGCAAGTTTAAAAATTTGGTATTGCAGGCAAAGGACTTCGAGGAAATCTTCTTTTTTGTAACTAGGACCTTTAATCATCTTGCCAACGGAACCACCGAGTTTTTTTAGGGAGACCATTGAATTGGCGCAAA
The DNA here is from genome assembly GCF_965205715.1 of Kiloniella sp. Taxonomy (GTDB): domain Bacteria; phylum Pseudomonadota; class Alphaproteobacteria; order Kiloniellales; family Kiloniellaceae; genus Kiloniella. Next base: position 90,353 of record NZ_CBDBHW010000014.1, read on the forward strand.
TTGTTGCTCCAATACCCGCACCAAGAATGATTACGAACTCATAAGGCTGCCAGAGTATGCCAACATGCCCTCCAGCAGCCATATAGCCGCCAATAACGGAAGCAATAACAACAACGAGGCCTAAAATAACTGTCATGACTTAATTTCGTTTCCTGTTAAAAATCCTACTTTGGCATAATCAGCGAATAAGGTTAACAAGTCGTAATTATCTGAATAAACAGGTTAAATAAACCTTGAATTTTATATTGTTGCTAAATGATCAACTCATGCGACGACGTTTTCTTAAAATCATTGGTAAAACTTCCACCATTAAAATCGCGCTAAGTATCATTGCACAACCAATCATCTCGGTGTCACCAATTCGTTCATTTAAAAAGATAACTCCGGCAATCGCAGCAAAAACAGTCTCTAAGCTCAGGATTAAGGCGGCATCTGCTGGTTGAGTATGGGATTGCCCAACGACTTGTAGAGTAAATGCAATGCCAACAGAGATAAATCCTGCGTAGGCCATGTACCAGAAGGCAGATAGCAAGATATCCAGGGTTATTGTTTCGCTCATAAATGCCCAGATAGTTGCGATCACAGTAACGATTGCAAATTGTATTGCAGCCAAAGTTAGAGGCATTGAAGTCTTGGCCGCTATTACCCCGACAAGAAGGACATGTAATCCCCAGAAAAAAGAAGATGTAAGGACCAAGGCGTCCCCATATCCAAGCTCAAGCGAAGTATCTACTCCACTTATCAAGGTCGTCCCTGCAAATGATAGGGCTATTGCAATCCATACGCCCCAATGCGGTTTTTTTCGAAATATGATGATCCCGAGCAAAGGAACCAACGGAACATATAAGGCGGTCAAAAAACCAGCGTTGGTGACACTTGTATGAATAATACCGATTTGCTGAATGATCGTACCAGTGAAAAGCACGACACCGATTAACAGCATTAACAACAGATCATTGTTTGTAAGTGGACGCCGTTTTAAATTTCCAGAAGCAAGTTTTTGTTTATTCCATTCCCGAATTGCCAGTGGCGCAACAATAAGAAACCCAAGGAAAAATCGCCCGGCAGTAAAGGTCATAGGTCCAACCAAATCCATTGATACTTGCTGGATAACAAACGTTGATCCCCAAATACCTGCGGCAATAAGCAATAGTAAATTAGCTTGCACCCGTGACATGAATTTAATCCTAACAGTAACAAAAAATAGATCTGACGCACAAGATTGCTCTTATCCACTTTGAAGAAGAAGAACAAGGATAGTTTCTTTTAGGAGAATTTTTGGCGGGATTAACAAAATTAGCTGTAAATTTTAGGTCGTTTTCAGGATATTTTTAGCAAAAAATGCTATAAAACAAAGAGCAAAAAATTATTGTGTTGTTTTTTTATCTTCTTTATCTAGTGTGCCAATAAAAGGTTGTTGGTAAACAACAATGATATCTTGGGAATAGTGCTGGTAATGGCTTTTAACTCTGACGAGTTCAGAAAAGTACTCGGTAGTTTTGCAACGGGTGTCACCATTGTAACTACACGCGATAAGAAAGGAATTCCGCACGGTTTAACGGCGAATTCTTTTTCATCTGTATCTCTAAATCCCCCGCTGGTTCTCTTTTGTATTGATAAGCGGTCCAACTGCCTTCCTGCATTTCAGGAAAGCGAAGGATTTGCCATCAACGTCCTAACGGATGTGCAAAAAGACATTTCGAACCGTTTTGCCTTTTCAGAAGAGCGATGGGATGGGGTCAAGACAAAGACCCTGGTCACAGGCGTACCGGTACTTGAAGACTGTCTTGCAAATTTGGATTGCTCGATGTACGCCCAGCACGATGCGGGAGACCATATTATTGTCATCGGTAAGGTTGAAGACATTCAACTGAAAGAAGAGGGTGATCCCTTACTTTATTTCCGCGGTATGTACCGGGGCGTTCATATAGAGTAATCGCAACCAAAGAAATTAATAAAGGGGCACCTGGCCCCTTTACAAACAAAGACGAATTGTTTTCTTTTTAAATTAATGCTGAACGCAAATCGTTAATCAGATCATCAACATCTTCCACCCCCACAGATAGCCTAACCAGGTTATCTTTAATCCCGATCGCGTCTCTGTGTTCTGCGGGTACTGCCGCATGCGTCATGCTTGCAGGGTGTTCGATAAGGCTTTCGACCCCGCCAAGACTTACCGCAAGAGCAAATATCTCTACCCGTTCCAATAGACGCTTAGTTTGCTCAAGACCTCCCTTAACCGTAAAAGTCACGATACCTCCACCAGCTTTCATTTGCCTTTTGTATAGCTCGTGCTGAGGGTGACTGGGTAATCCAGGATACCAAACATCATCAATGCTCTCTTGCTCTTGAAGAAATTTGGCGATGGCCAACGCGTTTGAGCAATGACGCTCCATTCGTAATGCCAGGGTTTTCAGGCCACGTAAGGCGAGAAATGAATCAAACGGGCCCTGAATGGCACCAACTGCGTTTTGCAAATACTTAATGCGTTCACAAAGTTCCTGATTTTCTCCCACCACAAGTATGCCACCAATGATATCAGAGTGGCCGTTGAGGTACTTGGTTGCGGAATGCATCACCATATCTATGCCCAGCTCGAGGGGGCGCTGAACCCACGGCGAACAAAAGGTATTGTCGACACAGGTGATTATTCCCTTGGACTTGGCGATCCTGGCAATAGCTTCGAGATCAACCAGCTGGAGAAGAGGGTTGGTCGGCGTTTCAATCCAGATCAATTTTGTCTCGGGGCGGATGGCTTTGTCAAAGGCTTCAAGCTTGGTTAGATCGACAAATTCAATATCCAACCCGGCAGACCGGGGGCGAACATCCTTAAACAACCGATGTGTTCCCCCATAAAGATCGTGCATGGCAATGACGTGGGATCCACTTTCCAGCAAATCGAGTGTCGTACTAATTGCCGCAAGCCCCGAAGCAAATGCCAATCCAAGCGTTCCACCTTCTAAATCTGCAATACAGCGTTCATAAGCTTGGCGAGTGGGGTTTTCCGTACGACTATACATGTAACCTTTGTTTGCACCCAACCCATCCTGAACATAGGTTGAAGTTGCGTATATTGGTTGCATGATAGCACCTGTTGAAGGATCAGGATGCTGTCCTGCATGGATCGTACGGGTAGCAAAGGATAGACGATTGGAACGATGAGACTTACCGGACTGGTTTTCTGACATTAAGGTGTTCTCGCTATTTATTGTTTTAACCTTTTAACGATCTCAAACACTGCCTCGTTCGGAAATTCATTACAAGTTTTAAGGGTTTGTTCTATCAGAAGTTCAATGTGATCTGGTTCGGCGAAGGGTCTTTCACCCAATCCAGAGATAAAACCATCCAGCCAAAATGCAAAGTTTGCCAGATCAACCTCGTCTTCAACGTCGATACATCTTATCTGTCTTATATCTGGTTCCGCTGAAAGCACTGATTTTATATTGATGGTAAAGACAAGCGTTGTAATAAGGAGGAAATCAATCAGGTAGTGTCGCATAGGTGATCTTTCCTAAAAATAAATCTATAGAAAGATCCCTTTAGGCTATTTAGCTGACAGTAAACTGATGAAGTATTATTACGTTGGAATAAGCTAAGGGAGAGCGTCAAACTCTCCCCATAAGCATTTAAATATTAATATTAATCACAAGAACGGCTGGAAAGTACACGGCTATTGATGCCACCTTCTTCGAGCTTTTCAATGATTTCACTGACATGGTCACTGTCACGGGTTTCAATAATAAAATCGATCTCGACCATTTTTGCCGGCACATCATAAAAATGCCGTTGGTGCATCACATCAATGATGTTGCCGCGGGACTTTCCAATAATGTTAGAAATTTTTGCCAAAAGGCCCGGTTGATCAACCATTTCAGTACGTAGACGAACAAGACGGCCATCACGCATCAAACCACGCATCAGCAACCCGGAAAGCATACGGGCATCAATATTACCGCCACAGATTACCGTCGCAATTTTCTTGCCCTTAAACTTGTCAGGATTATTCAAGATCGCAGCAACACCCGTTGCACCAGCTCCTTCTGAAACCACCTTTTGTTCTTCAACCAAGGTAAGGATTGCCGTTTCTATCTGACTTTCATCAACCAAGAATATTTCATCAACAAGTTTGTCGATAATTTCCCTGGTAATTTTTCCCGGCTCTTTTACCGCAATACCATCGGCCATTGTAGAGCCGCCAGAAGTCGCAGGTTGATGCTTTAGCGTCTGAGACATTGAGGGGAAGAGGTTGGCCTCGACACCATATAATTTTATCTTAGGATTGATCGCTTCGGCGGCAAGGGAAATGCCTGATAGAATACCGCCACCACCAATAGGCACAATAATAGCGTCAAGGTCAGGTTGTTCTTCCAGCATTTCCAAGCCAATTGTACCTTGACCTGCAATGACATATTCATCGTCGTACGGATGCACAAAAGTGAGGCCGTCTTTGGCAACCATTTCATCCACGACCTTACGAGAATCATCCAGAGTTTCGCCTGAAAGGATTACTTTGGCACCTAAGGCACGCGTGCGTTCAATCTTACTAAAAGGGGCCGTTTCCGGCATTACGATCGTGGCAGCAATTACTAAACGTTGGGCATGTAAAGCAACACCTTGAGCGTGATTGCCCGCTGACATGGCAATTACGCCTTTGGCTTTTTGCTCTTCTGTCAGGTTTTTGATCCTGTAAAGAGCGCCACGGTCTTTAAAGGAACCGCTGAATTGCTGACTTTCCAACTTTAAATAGAGTTCGCAGCCAAGAATTTTAGATAAGCGTTTTGCATGAACAAAAGGTGTTCTAACGACATCCCCTTTGATTTCACCCGCTGCTTTGCGGATATCTTCAATTGTTATTGTCACCCTATCAATCCTATTTGTCTTTTTTTATTTGGTTATTGTTGTTCATTTATTTTGTTTTCCGGGATAGAACCAAACGATGTTTGGCCGCCAGAGAGGTGTTGTTATCAAGCTTTATATATTTTCCGTCACGCCAATTTGACAGGAAGTTTCCATAAAATCTTGATAGAGGGTTCCCCGACTGTCCGGTTGCTAACAGAAAGCGGGAATTGTTGAGATTGGTCAAGTCATAAACTGCCCGATATGAAGGCCCATGGAAGTTCGGAAACAGTAACTTGTCACCTTTCCTCAAAGATGGCGTTCCACGGTTGATAGTATCGTTTCCTCCTGATGATGATATCTCAAGCTTTAAGAGTTGATTTAAAAGAGGAATCTTATCAAATATCGGATGCTCAAAGTGAGCTTTATGCAATTCTCCCCAATTTGGAATAACACTTAAGTCATTTGAATTAGAAATCACCCTGTTCAGGCTTTCTGTCATCTGTGCGACACAGTTCCCTTCAATTACGAGTCTTTCCCCATACTTGCACCAATTTTCAGGATCCTTCGCGATTAATGCCTTGAGACGAAGAATGTTCGGAGACTGAAAAGATGCAGCATCACTGGGAAGGCCACCAAACGCTGCCCTATTAAGCCAATAGAGCCAACTGTGGAAAAGAACAGGCTCGATAGACTTACGATCCATTTTCCCATCCCACTGACTGAGAAGATTAAGCAACTTTTCAGCAGCAGCATTATTCGTTTTGGTTTGGAGCAGCAGGGGGAGGAATTCTAACGCCGCCAAAGACAATGTATCCTGCTGGATTTCAATATTATCTTCTACTGATAATTTATCTTTATTATCAATAAGCTGATGTATTCTTCTCGCGCGATAAGAGTTTGGCCAATCTTTCGTTATCAGATAAGGATAGTCGGGACCAACCAGCCTGTTATTAGCAGAAACGAGTTTACCATTTTCCGGATTAATACTTTTGGGCAATTCTTCAGCAGCAATAAAGCTTTGCCAATCATGTAACCCTGTCCACCCCGGAACAGGTTGCCTTCCATCTCCGAACTTCCGAACAGGAATACGTCCTGAGGCTGCCAGTGCTATGTTACCCTTCATATCCGCCATCAATAGGGTTTGCTGGGGAGAGTGAAAGTTCCTAACGGCACTTTCAAAGTCCTCCCAGTTGTTGGCCCTGTTAACCTCGAACATAGCTTGGGCAGTAAGATCGTCCTTTTTTAGAGCAGCCCATCCAAGGGACAGTTTATGCAAATCACTGGTTGTTTCTTGGCGGCCGATTACAGATGAAATTAGCGGACCATGGTTGCTTTTTCGGATGACAATTTCTTCGTCCGGAGCATCTTTAACCCGAATGATCTCAGTATGTGTCTCAAATTCTCTATAGCCCTGTGGCGTAAGATACTGCTCGGGATTTTCAGGGTTAATCTTTTCAATAAACAGATCCTGCGTATCACTGTGGGTTGTCGTAAATCCCCACGCAATATGACTATTATGGCCGAGAACAATCAGAGGTACACCGGGAGAAGTCGCCCCTGCCCAAGTATAATCAGGTGTTTCGATACGAACCAGATACCAAGGGCCTGGCGCATCCAATGCAAGATGAGGGTCGTTAGCCAGAATTGGCCCGCCAGTCGTCGTTTTATCACCCGATAAAACCCAGGCATTGGAAGCATCTTTAGGTGCCAGGGGCCAAGGAAGAGGGTGCGGGCCAGAGGATGCTTTGATATGGGGAGATACAAAATCATCGTTGTTTGAAACGATAAACGGATCGTTTTTGTCTTGAGGCCATAGATTATCAATATCCTCTAATGGTATGTTATTTAACAATCTTTGCCGCAGCAATTCTTTGTTGAAATTATCAGACAACTGAAGTGCCATTAACCGTCCCCACAACAGAGAATCATCAGGCAACCAAGGTTCAGGGACATAGTTCAAGATATGAAATTCAGGGGATAGTGTACCTGTATGAGTATTGAGATAATCGTTGACCCCCTTGCTGTAGGCCTCAAATACTCTTTTTGTTTCGGTTGGCAGAAGTTCATAATTAGCATCAGCAAGGTTTTTGAGACCAAGTGTCCGCATAAAACGATCGATGCCCAAAGTAGCTTTACCGCTGACTTCAGATAGGCGACCGGATCCAGCCCGTCGCATAAAATCCATCTGCCACAAGCGATCTTGGGCATGAGCAAAACCTAGTGCCCTGTAAGCGTCGCTTTCATTTTCCGCTTTAATCGTGACCAGACCAGATTCTGACCTTAATATTTCAGTCGTAGCTTCCAATCCTGCGAGTTGAACCTGACCATCAAGTTGAGGCAGAGAAGATCTCAGCCAAACATAGCCTCCAGTACCCACAAACAAGATCAGGACAAGTAAAAGGGAGAGGATTTTTATGGTTATTTTTGCAATTCGGTTCATGAAAATACGATTTATAAATGAATAGATTGGAAGAAGGTGATTGAACCTTCTCATATGTTCCTTATTATGTCGCTTCATTTATGAAATTCAGCAACACAAATTACCCTTAAACGTTGCAACTGGAGAAATAAATATGGCCGGGCATTCGTCCAGAGTAGTAATCTTCGCTGCATTGGCAGGAAACGGTTTAATCGCAATCACCAAAGCAGTAGCGGCAGCCTACACAGGCAGCTCTGCAATGTTTAGTGAGGCTATTCACTCCGCAGTAGATACGGGAAATCAGGGCCTGTTGCTGTATGGACTACACAGGTCAACAAGACCTGCTGATGCCCGCCATCCCTATGGGTACGGCCGGGAACTCTATTTTTGGGCTTTTGTTGTTGCCTTACTGATTTTCGCTATCGGCTCCGGGGTTTCCATTTATGAAGGCATCCATAAAATCATGGACCCCCAACCGATTGAAAACCCAATGATCAACTTTGCAGTACTCGGTGCAGCACTGATATTTGAGGGCGCAGCTTGGTATATCGCCTTTAAAGAGTTTAAGACAAAAGTTAAAGGACGTGCTTATTTTGCTGCAGTAGCGGCAAGTAAAGACCCGTCAATTTTTGCGGTTCTATTGGAAGATACGGCAGCAATGCTGGGTCTATTAATTGCGATTGCAGGTCTAGGACTTGGCATTTTACTGGATATCCCCGAACTAGATGGCCTTGCTTCTGTTCTTATTGGTATTTTGCTGGCTGCAATTGCCTGGGTACTCGCCTATGAAACCAAAGGGCTTCTCATTGGAGAGGGAGCAGATCCCGAGGTTGAAAAAACTATCCGGCGCATCATTGTAAAACACCCCGAAGTTCTGCGGGTTAATGAAATCCTGTCACTTCAAAATGGCCCTATGGATATTCTGATCACCCTGTCTTTGGATTTCAAAGATGGCATTCTCTCACAAGAGATCGAAAGTGCGATTTCAAAAATGGAAAAACAAATCCGTACCGCACAACCGGATATCCGCAAAGTATTTATCGAGGCACAAAGTTGGCGTTCTCATAACCGGGCGGCTAACGGAAACTAGTTTTAATTGATGAAAACGAATTAAGTTATTTGTTTAAGTAACCATGTTCTAAAATCACTTGCAGCTGATTTGGCGGGATGAGCAAGAGGGCTGAACAGATAGAAATGTTGTAGCCCTTTTACTTTTAGATCATCGATACAAGGAACAAGCCCGTGTGTATCGACCAGGGTGTCACTGACAGGCGAACGGGCAAGCGCAATGCCGTACCCTGTTGCTGCCATCGCCATAGCGGTTACCGTATTATCTGTGAAGCTGTAGTTCGCATCAGACAAATCACCCTCCACACTGGCACCCAGGACTTGTAACCAACCGCTTTGGTGAGTAGAGACTTCAATGAGGCGATGTTGCAACAAATCCTGAGGTTGATGGATCATTTCTGCGACTTCGGGCCGTGCCACAGGAATGACGGTTTCTCCAAACAAACGCTCTGCATTTTCAGGAAAATCAGTCGCAGATCCGAAGCCAATTTGAAGGTCGGGTTTATGGCCCCGAAAAAAACCACGGATATCATTCTGAAAATCATTAGGAGTGTTGCCACAAGTCACCTGCAGATGAATATGTGGATGCTTTTTTTCGAAATCAGCAAGTCTTTCCGGTAACCAACTACAGGACAACAAAAAGAGAACTTGTACGGTCAAATGTTCTGATTCACGAGGACCAAACAGGGCTGCGGCAGTGGCTTCCAAAGAAGATAACGATTGCTGCACAGCGGGTAAAAAAGCACGGCCTTCATCAGTAAGAACAACGTGGTGAGCGCCGCGTGAAAATAATTCTCTGCCGAGATACCCCTCCAGTGACTTGATCTGCTGACTAACAGCAGGCGCGCTCATGTTCAAAAGCTTCGCCGCTTGGGCAAAACTTTCTGTTCGGGCCGCCGTTTCAAAAACGCGAACCCAGTTAAGTGATGGAATACGTCTAAAAGCCATATTTTAGGATAATCTGAGCTTTCTCTGAAATGCAATATTATTTACTATCTTTGTTCCTGCTTTTTGATGAAATTGATAACAATTCGAAAAGTGGAGCAATTAGCTATGACAAAATCGCTAACAGTTGATCAGGTTAATCAATACCAAAAATATGGATATTTGATGCCCCTAGATCTCTTTAACGCTGAAAAAGCTCAACATGTCAGAGATAGCATAGAAAATCTTGAAAAAACTCATGAGCAGGGTTTTGGAGGCCACGACTTAAATCAATATTTTCGTATTAATGGGCAAGTCGTTATTCCGCTTTTGGCTGAAATTGCAAAAACGCCTGAACTTCTTGATGCTGTCGAAGATATTTTGGGTCCAGACCTTATGGTCTGGTCATGCGAGCTATTCATTAAAGAAGCTGAGACTGAAAAAGTGGTCAGCTGGCATCAGGACCTAACTTATTGGGGGCTTGGTGAAACGGATGATGAAGTTACGGCCTGGATCGCCTTTTCTGATGTTTCCAAACAAGCCGGATGCATGAAATTTATTCCAGGATCACACAAACAAAACCTGGTTCCGCATAGTGATACATTTGGTGAAGACAACTTACTCTCCAGAGGTCAGGAAGTCGCCGTTGATGTGAACGAAGAAGAAGCGGTCTATAATGAGTTAAAACCAGGACAAATGTCCCTCCATCACGGACGGTTGTTCCACGCATCTGGCCCGAACAACAGTAGCGACCGACGCATAGGCATGGCCATACGGTTTGTGACACCCAAAGTACAACAGGTTATCGGGGAACGGGACTATGCCATGCTTGTACGCGGCGCTGACCGTGCTCAGAACTGGATTAACATATCTGCCCCGTCGAACCTGTTTGGGGTCGAAGAAATGAAACTCTATAACGAAATACTGGTCGCTCAATCAGCAGCCTTGACAGAAGGCGCAGAGCAAACGGTTAACCTCTATGACCCTACCAATGAAATCGCGAATGAAATGGCGAGTGTTTAATTATGAAAACGATCAACTTTACCCAAATGATAGACGGCACCAAGGAAGAATATGACTTCCTAGCAGAAATGGAAAAACCATACCTCGCCCTAACGGCTGACAGAGTACTCTCTGAATTAAAAAGCCAAGGTGAAGATTCGCTTACGGGTTATAAAATCACACGCCTTGAACATGGTTTGCAATCAGCAACGCGTGCTTACAGAGAAGGCGCAGACATTGATTGGGTTGTTGGCGCTCTACTCCATGATGTCGGAGATGGTTTAGCACCCCAAAATCATGACCGGTTTTCAGCTGAAGTAATCCGACCATTTGTACGAGAAGAAGTATCCTGGGTTGTCGAACATCACGGCATTTTCCAAATGTTCTTTTACGGACACCATTATGGTTGGGACAAGAATGCCCGGGAAGAATTTAAGGATCACCCAAGCTTTCAGGCATGCGCTGATTTTTGTGAACGTTGGGATCAAAGTTCATTTGATCCGGATTACCCCACAGAAACTCTGGAGTTCTTTACACCCATGGTAAAAGAGGTCTTTTCTCGAAAAGCTTACGACCCAGAGGTTATAAAAGAGAACGTCACAATAGGACTTCCAGAGTTGACTCCATCATAGTGAATTAAATATCAGGGTTAAGATGAAGCCGATACTGTCGTAACAGATGTGAAACTATTGTGACGAAATTGCGTAAGTCTTGATATATTTTAAACAATTCGCTTGAATAATAATGGCTGGTATCAAAGGTATTTAATGGATATCAGCCATTGGAGGTGAATTATGACGGATACAACCCCGCCGGAAGAAAGTGCTTTGTCTCAAATTTCAAGCGCTTGGCGGGATATTGCTCAGAGTGCGGCGCGAAGCCTTGGTCTCAATCGTTCAGATACGTCTGTAAGCCCTAAAAACTTAAAACACATGATGAGTGACTGTTTGAGTGGTCGAGGAGGGGATGTCTCTGCCCGAATGCGAACAGCTGAATTGGGGCGCACATATCTTGAACTGGATATTGGCGGTAAAAAAAGCTTCCTGAAACTTTTAGCTGAAGATTTCTGCGCCAATGAAGACAGTATCCGTCAGGCAGCAGATGAATACTTGTCTGCAAAAAATGACGCCGAACGTGTTATCGCCGCTTACCATCTACGTCAATCCTCCTCTCCTGAAAGACTAAAACTCCTCACTCAATTCAATGCCTTACCAAATGGTGTTAAGTTTTTAGTGGATCTTCGAACAGATCTTTTAAAGTTCAAGGACAAGGATCCTTACCTGGAAGCTCTTGATCGAGATTTACAACAGTTACTGAACTCTTGGTTCGATACAGGCTTTCTTGATTTTGTCGAAATGACCTGGAACACATCGGCCGCCTTGCTGGAAAAATTGATCACCTATGAGGCTGTTCACCAAATCACCTCATGGGGAGATCTGAGGAACCGCCTTGATTCTGATCGGCGCTGTTACGCACTCTTTCACCCCAGAATGCCAGATGAGCCTCTTGCATTTGTTGAAGTTGCCTTGGTTAAAGGATTAGCTAGCAATGTTCAGAAAATATTGGATGAAGACGCTCCGTTAGGGGATCCCCGGGACGCAGATACAGCTATTTTTTATTCAATTACCAACACTCAAAAAGGGCTGAGGGGTATTAGTTTTGGCGAACACTTAATTAAACAAGTTGTTCAGCACCTTTCTCATGAAATGCCCTGGATAACAAGTTTTGCCACTTTGTCTCCCGTACCCGGATTTAGATCCTGGTTAGCTGATTTGGAAAGCAATTTATTCCAAGATGGCGTTACTAAAGAAGAAATGCAGCAACTAAAATATAAAACGGGCGCAGAGGATGCTAAAACTGCAATTTTTCTTTGCTTTCAGGATTTGGAATGGTTCGAAAACAAAGAGCTTTCCGAACTACTGCGCGGTCCACTATCCCGGCTTTGCGTCGCCTATTTCTTAGAAAAAGATTCCAAAGGTCGTGCTTTAGATCCAGTCGCACGTTTTCATTTGAAAAATGGCGCCCAACTTAATCAAATTAATTGGTTAGGGGATCGTTCAGATAAGGGCATAAGTCAAGCAGGAGGGATCATGGTCAATTATCGTTATGATCTCAGTGAAATAGAGAAAAACCACGAACGCTTCATTAACGACGGAAGGGTGGCAATGAGCTCTCAGGTCAAGTCGTATCTTAAACAGTTGGGCGGGGCGCTTGGAAAAGAAAGCACCCTTCAAAAATTACGCCGGACCTTTAGTGGAAATACAGATGCATAGACGATAAAATGAATCTATTTTTTATCCCGAGCGGCATCTAAGGCTAATTCAGCCCAGGATAACAACATGGCTTCATCGTCAATTACCTCTGCTGGAACTTCATAATAGCTCCTAACGTAAACCCATCCGTTCTTGGTGAGGTAACTAAACGGATCGGCTTTGTATTCAAGGTAGGCATTTAGGTTTATGTCGTTCACACGAAAATAAAGACTGCTCTTCATAATCATACAAAACTGTTTACCGTTACATTTTAGAGAAGTACCGCCAAAAAATCGTCCCAAGCTGACTTCTCCCAAGGGAGAAAGCACATCAAGTATATATTCTGAATATTCGCTTTTGGAGCTCATTTTTGCGCAAAATCTCCTCTGATAATGGTATCAATTTCTTGATCGAGAGTTTGCTCTACTTCTTGCAATCGAAGCCCCGCCCGGACAAAGACCAATATACCTTGATAGAGAAGTAACAACCGAATGGAAGCTTGGTGCGGGGAAGAATGCTTTGGAATTTGTCCAGTCGTACTACATTTTTCAATTTGTCTTTTGAAACCAGCTTCCAACAAAGAAAACCCTGTATCCAAATCTTGAGTAATGTGGCGTAACCGATTATTAAATTCTACAGCCGTATTTGTTAGCAAGCATCCGTTACACTCCCCGTCCGGTTCTTTTAAAAGAGAATGGAACAGATCCTTCAAACCCTGTAAGGGGTCTTCAGTTTTATCCAGATAAAGACTAATACGGTGTCTAACAACAAAGTCATTGTAGTGGCTCAGGGCCGCATCAAAGAGGGCCTCCTTTCCACCAAAAGAGTTATAAAGACTTCCAGATGTCAGTCCTGTTGCCTTTTCCAGGTCTTTAATCGACGTGGCTTCGTATCCATTTTGGCGAAAAGTATTCGTTATCGCCGATAAGATTTCTTTTTCATCAAAACTAAGGTTTCTACCCATAAATAATCGCTTAAATTTTTATATTAATTGTTTTAAAATGATAGTTCTAAAATAAACTGCATGTCAATAACGGTATTTATTTATATATTTCTCAATATGTTACTAAATTACAGTAAGAGAGATGAATAAAATTGATGAGATATTTTGCTTATTAATTCATATACAATTTTAAGTATACTTCACCCATAATTAATACCTCATTGGTAGTTTCCACACAGAAGCCACGATCAAAATTAGGGGGATGATATGATCGGATTGCTTACAATAACTTTAATCATTTTTCTTTTGCCAACTGTTATCTATGTAACTAGTGACGAAAAAACAATTGGCCGATTGGCCTACTTTTTCCGATCTACCCTTCTGGGATTCATATGCCTTGCCCTGGTATTTATTAACGCTGAACAGTATGCCTCCAACGAGGATTTCTTTAACATTCTAAAGGCGCCCGAAAATAATGCATTCTTAGGAGGAAGCTGGGTTATTTTATTCGTTTTAGTCTTCACAGTGTTCAGCGACAATAACCTTGGCCGGTTGCGACAACCACCTTGGCCGGTGGATCTGATCATTAAAAAGGGCGTGCCCGTTTGATAATCAGATCCACCGGCCAAGGCTTAATTTGGTGTTAGTTACAAGCTGCTGTGAGTTGATAAATTAGGAACCTCTAGATGTAATTGGAGGAACCTGTTTGCCGTATAAATTTATCACAGATGAACAACTGAGACTTTACATGACAGATAGAAAAACTCATGGTCAACGAACCGCCGCTGCCCGCGCAGGGTTTAGCGAACGCACGGCCCGCCGATTTGACGTTGATGCGACTTTACCGTCACAACGCAATATAAAGCGAGGGCGAACAGTTTCTGATCCGCTTGAAGATATCTGGGATAAGGACATCCTTCCCATTTTGGATAAAGACAACTCGGTCAAACCCATTACTTTGTTGCGCCACATACAGAGCCTCTATCCGCTCCGTTTTCCCGATGACCGTGTCAAGCGCACGTTAGAGCGCCGAGTTCGGGGATGGCGGGCTCTGAATGGCCCTGAAAAGGATATCATTTTCAGGCAAACACCTGAGCCGGGTTACATGGGCCAATCAGATTTCACGGATGCAGCCGACTTAAGTATTACCATTGCAGGAGATCCTTTGGTGCATCGGCTCTATCATTTTGTTCTGGTATATAGCCGATGGGAACATGTTGGGGTCGTACTTGGCGGTGAGAGTTTTACAGCCCTTGCGGAGAACTTACAAAATGCGCTTTGGTCCTTGGGGGGCGCTCCTGAAAACCACCGGACCGACAGCCTGTCTGCGGCCTTTCGGAATTTGAGCGTTGAGGAAAAGGAGGACATTACCAAACGTTATTCTGCTTTTGTTGAGCACTACGGTATGGAGGCCAGTCGAAATAACAGAGGGGAATCACACGAGAACGGTGCCATTGAATCTCACCACGGTCACCTTAAGACTGCGATAAAGCAGGCCCTGATTTTGCGTGGCAGTAATGACTTTGACACTTTGGATGAGTATCGGCGATTTTTGGACGAGCTGATTGCTAGACGGAACAAACATCGTGACCAAGATATCCAAACAGAGTTGAAATCTCTCAAGGCGTTACCTCCTCGGCGAACAACAGATTACACTGAAGTCGTGTCGAGAGTTACCAAAACAAGTGGTTTTTTAGTTAAGCAGGTTTTTTATAGCGCCCCTTCTCGCCTAATTGGTCAACGCTTGCGTGTCCATATTTACGATAACCGGATAGAAGCCTATCTAGGCAGCACTCATGTCGTCAGCCATTCTCGTGAGCGGGGGCACGGCAAAGGCCCCCGCATTCATGTTATCAATTATCATCACGTCATTCATGCTCTCAAACGTAAACCTCAGGCACTCGCCAATTCTATTTATCGTGACAGTATTTTTCCAAGAACCGAGTACTCCCTGGCCTGGACATTGTTTCAGAAAAAGTTGTCCCGCAGAGATGCGTGTCGTCAGATGGTTGGGATACTTTTCCTTGCGCACGAAGAGGCTTGTGAGGCCGAAGTCGCGCACCTGATTTCGAGAGAAATCAATGCAGGAAGGCTACCTTGCGCAAAAAAACTTAAGCTGAATATCACAAAAAAGAACACGGATTTACCTCCTGATATTCCCGTGGTTCAACCTTCATTATCAGTCTTTGATACTCTGTTGGAGGATCGGGCATGACAAACATTGAAGTGGATCAGCACAAGCTGCCTCTTATGCTAACTGACTTACGATTACCCAGCTTTCACAAACACTGGCAAGATATCGCAATCCAATCCGACAAGGAGGGCTGGTCAGCAGCCAGGTTCCTTGCCGTTTTGGCCGAATATGAATTGGCCGAAAGGGACACGCGACGCATTCAACGCCATCTCAACGCATCAAACCTGCTGGGCGGAAAAACTCTGGCCACTTTTAACTTCAAGCGGCTGCCTAACGTGAAAAAGGCGCAGGTCGAAGCCTTGTCTGCCGGTGACTGGATTGACGCAAGAGCAAATCTGATTGCCATTGGAAATTCAGGGGGAGGAAAAACTCATCTCCTATGCGCCGTAGGTTATGCTCTTATAGAGGCTGGATACCGTGTGCTCTATACGCAAACCAGTGATCTGGTGCAAAAACTCCAGGCTGCCAGACGTGAACTTATGCTCGAAAACGCCCTCGCAAAACTCGATAAATTTGATCTCATCATTCTCGATGATATTACCTATGCACAAAGGGATATATCTGAAACATCCGTGCTCTTTGAATTGATCGCCAGACGATATGAGTACCGAAGTATTGCAATTGCTGCCAATCAACCTTTTAGCGGATGGGACAATATTTTTCAAGATAAGGCCATGACCGTTGCAGCAATCGATCGTCTTGTTCACCACTCAACCATTCTTGAGATGAATATCGACAGCTACAGACAATGGGAAGCCGCCCAAAATCTCAAAAAAATGTTGCGGAAAACCACAAACAAAAAGGTGAAAAATATGCCTGAAGCATCGTAAATAAACGTCAGATCACAGCCGCATCAAAAGCGGCCAAGGTGGTTGACGCAACCGGACAAAGTGGTTGACGCTCTACATCACAGCTTGTTTTCAAACATGCTGGATGGTCCATAGAATCAATCATATTGGATGGTCGCGTTGGTCAGTTCTTTGGATGTTCGTACCATTTGTCGGAGGAATATTTAGCCTCTTGTTACTCTTTGTACCCGGACGAAAAGAAGCAACGGATTATTCTGAATTGTTCGCCTAAGTTTATAAATATTTCTTACTCAGAGTTTATTTTAATAACGATTCAGTACAAAAAACCCTGGAATTCTTACCGGACTTTTTCTTGATATATTTGTCGTATTATTTGGGCTGCAGTATCACGTTAAACAAGAAAGGGCATAGAATCATCTATGCCCTTGGTATTTTTTTAAACTAAAGAAAATTTACGACTTTAATAATCGAGCTGCTTCCAAGGCAAAATAACTGAGAACAGCATCTGTTCCAGCACGTTTAAATGCCATAAGACTTTCCATCATCACCTTATCGTGGTCCAGCCACCCATTAGCTGAAGCGGCTTTGATCATCGCATATTCACCGCTCACCTGATAAGCCATTGTCGGCACACCAAATGTGCTTTTAATACGATGGATTATATCTAAATAAGCGATCCCAGGCTTGACCATAACCATGTCGGCCCCTTGTTGCAGATCATTTTCGACCATTCGAAGCGCTTCTTCGCTGTTACCAGGATCCATCTGGTAGGTTTTTTTATCACCCTTAAGGGCACCTGTAGCACCGACGGCATCTCTAAAGGGGCCGTAAAAAGCACTGGCATACTTAGCGCTGTAGGACATGATTTTAGCATAAGTATGCCCTGCATCATCCAGAGTATCACGAATTGCACCAATTCTACCGTCCATCATGTCTGAGGGACCAACGTAATCGCACCCGGCCTCTACCTGAACCAGAGCTTGTTTACAAAGTAACTCGACAGACTGATCGTTCAGGATAACTCCATCTTTGACGATGCCATCGTGGCCAAGGGAATTATAGGGATCCAGAGCAACGTCCCCAATAAGGGCAATGTCTTTATAGTGCTTTCGAATAGATCTTGCCGCGGAGCAAATCAAGTTGTCTGGATTATAAGCCTCGCGACAATCCTCAG
This sequence comes from Kiloniella sp., assembly GCF_965205715.1. Classification (GTDB taxonomy): domain Bacteria; phylum Pseudomonadota; class Alphaproteobacteria; order Kiloniellales; family Kiloniellaceae; genus Kiloniella. Next base: position 107,977 of record NZ_CBDBHW010000014.1, read on the forward strand.
TTTTTGTTTCAGGATTATTGTAAGGGAACAAGGCAATCGCAGGAATGTCGAGTTCAACTGCGCTTCCAATAGCTTCAATCAGGCAATCTGGTCCATATCTTTTTACGCCAGGCATTGATGGTACTTCTGTCGTCCCATTATCCTCCTGCAGAAAAATAGGCCAGATTAAATCATCAACTGACAGGCGGTTTTCTGCAACCAAGCGACGTGTCCAGGCATCCGTGCGAATACGGCGAGGGCGGACAGCGAGATCCTGCCTAAAGTTACTGCTCAATGATCTGCTCCTGATGAGATTCGTTTTTTGCTACAATCTACCGAACTTTCAATAATTGCAAGACGATGGAAGCACCATAATGTAGGGCAGATCGTCGCAAAGAACTGTCAATGGTATTGGGGATTTCAACAAATAATAATTATCTAGCGACGAATTGCTATATATTCTAAATAGATCCGGGAAATCAGAACGTCAATTTTTAAACCTTGCCATCACTATACAAAACACAGGAAAAGCTTTTGATTAAATACCGCAATAGCCCTTGGTTTATAGCTTTGGTCTCTATATTTGTCGCTTTTCTTTTATCACCTGACCTATGGATCTACCTTATTCAGGGATATGAAGGAGATAGCTTTTACACACTGGGAGCAACAGAACGTTTTGGGCTCATTGGGTTGACTATAGTACTTTCCGGTACACTCTTGATCTTGGGAACCTGCAAGTCCCATTTCTTATATAATTCAAGTTACTCATGTACTTTTAGCAAAGTAATTCCGAGCCCTAAAATTTCGATCCCACTTTTAGATCTCATAGCTAGTTTTGTTCTGATTTACTTATTCATTTGGCTCTCCCCACAGGCATACTATTCTTATTACCTAATTATTTTCAATGACCTACCTCTACAAATTGTCATTAAAGAGGGACCAGGCTTTAATGAATTGGGAAATCTAATATTGATGACGGATCAATCTACCCTTTCGCAAAACGGGCAAGGGTTACTTGGGCGTTCACTATTACTACAGGTTATTCTATATCGCTTTGTACTCTTTATAGACGTTAAAAATAATCAATAATTTCAGTATATTATAACTATAAACCTGTCAGGTTGTCATTTTCATTTAAATAATCTGTCATAGATATATCCTTGGCTGTTGAGCAATCTCATGAGTAGACTGTCCAGTCTCGCATACACACACAGGTGGCATTATGAAAAATTATTTACACGCAAGTGCTGGTATTTTGGCGCTCGGATTGAGCACAGCATCTGCAACAGAAGTCCAACTCCGTATTATGGAAACAACAGATATTCATGTGAACGTTGTCGACTATGATTATTACAAGGACAAACCATCCGTTGCCGTTGGCTTGGCCCGGACTGCGACACTGATAAAACAAGCCCGTAAAGAGGTGGCCAACTCTATACTTATTGATAACGGGGACCTGATCCAGGGTAACCCCCTTGGCGATTATATGGCCAAAGAGCGGGGATTAAAAAAGGGGGAAGTACACCCCGTCTTTAAAGCCATGAATTTATTACAATATGATGCTGGTAACTTGGGAAATCACGAGTTCAACTACGGACTGGATTTTTTGAATGAAAGTTTAAATGACGCAAACTTTCCCTATGTTTCATCAAATGTTTTTATTGATGATGGCGACAACATTTCTGAAAACGACAAGCCACTGTACGATCCCTATATTATCTTGGATCGAACAGTTATTGATTCGAATGGTAAAAGCCACTCCATAAAAATTGGTGTTATCGGTTTTCTACCACCACAAATCATCCAATGGGACGAAGCTAACCTCAAGGGTAAAGTTATCACCCACGATATTGTCGAAACCGCGAAACGCTATGTTCCGGAAATGAGAGAGAAGGGGGCAGATGTTGTTATTGCCGTTCCTCATTCAGGTTTGAGCGTAGAAACAGCCAAGGGACGGGATGAAAATGCCACTTATTATCTGTCGAAAGTTGAAGGATTGGATGCAATTCTGTTTGGTCATGCACACAAGGTATTCCCCTCTGACGCCTATGCAGAGCTAGATGGAGTAGATATTGCCAAGGGAACAATAAATGGTATTGCCTCAACAATGCCGGGTTTTTGGGGAAGCCACTTGGGTTTGGTCGATCTAAAACTGGACGTGGATGCCAACGGAAAATGGGCGGTTCTCGAGGGTTCCGGCTCAACTCGAGGGATTTACAAGCGAGATGGGCGAAAGAAGCTTCCCCTTGTAGAAGCTGACCAACAAATTGTTGAAGCCGTCGAGACTGAACACGCTGAAACCATTAGCTTTATGCGCAAAGCCGTCGGGCAAACTGGTGCACCGATCAATTCATTTTTTGCCTTGGTACAGGACGACCCATCTATCCAGATCGTTACCAATTCTCAAAAATGGTATGTTGAAAAATTGATTAAAGGGACCGAATACGACGGAATACCAGTCCTATCAGCAGGTGCGCCCTTCAAGGCTGGTGGTCGTGGAGGTGCTGACTATTACACCAATATACCAGCGGGAGAGATTGCTCTAAAAAATGTTGCGGACCTCTACATATATCCTAATACTCTTCGTGCAGTACTACTGGATGGAGCTCAGGTACGTGAGTGGCTAGAGATGTCCGCTGGGGCGTTTAATCAGATCGATGGTAAGAAATCTGAAGAACAGCCGCTGCTTAACATTGATTTCCCTTCTTATAATTTTGATGTCATTGATGGGGTAGAATACAGCGTCGATCTAACCCAACCCGCCCGTTACAACAAACAAGGTGATATCGTAAACCCGAACAGCCATCGGATAAATCAGATGACATACCAGGGAAAACCCCTTGATATGTCTGCCAAGTTTATTGTTGCGACCAATAATTACCGGGCCCATGGTGGCGGAAACTTCCCGGGCCTTGATGGGTCGACGGTGATAATCCAAGCTCCGGATGAAAACAGAACCGTTTTGGCTAATTACATTTTTGATCAGAAAAAAATTGACCCAAGCGCCGACAGCAATTGGCATTTTGCTCCGATTGAGGGAGATGTAAAAGTTACTTTTGAGACAACGCCCGCAGCCAAAGATATTCTGGAAAGCAAAGATGCCATCAGTTATTTAGGTGAAGGTAAAGACGGTTTTGGCAAGTATCAGGTTACTTTTAAGTAATTCTGTTACTTCATATAATCAAATCAAAAAGGGATCAGAAGTCGTAACATTCTGATCCCTTTTTTTATTAGGCTTTAAACTCTAGTTGTTTGAAGCTTCCAGTGCCTGGGATAGGTCGGCAATGATATCGTCAATGTGTTCAATACCAATTGAAAGCCTGACATAGCTTTCTGAAATACCTGTAAGGATTTGTTCTTCAGCACTTAGCTGTGAATGTGTTGTCGTTGCAGGATGAATGGCCAAGCTGCGGGCATCACCAATATTGGCAACATGGAAGAACATCTTCAGGCTGTCGATAAACTTACGACCTGCTTCTTTTCCGCCTTTGAGCTCAAATCCAAGCAAAGCACCATGGCCACCAGATAGATACTTATCTGCCAGATCGCGCTCAGTTCCTTGCATTTGACTTGGATGTATTACACGCTCAACGGATGGGTGCTTTGCCAGGAAATCAGCCGCGGCAGTTGCATTACGGCAATGCTCTCTCATTCTGAGCGGAAGTGTTTCCATGCCCTGGATAAACTGGAAGGCATTCATTGGTGACATTGCACAGCCAAGATCACGCAGAAGAACAACCCTTGCACGGATGATATAGGCAATAGGTCCAAGGGGCTTAACTGCCTCCGTCCAAACTGCCCCGTGATAACTTGGGTCCGGCTGAGTGAGGAGGGGGAACCGATCAGCATTTGCTTCCCAGTCAAAGTTACCGCCATCAACAATCATCCCACCAATGGATGTGCCGTGCCCACCAATATACTTGGTGGTAGAATAAACCACCACATGGGCACCGTGTTCGATAGGACGACACAGGATCGGCGCAGCAGTGTTATCCATAATCAAAGGGACACCTACTTCATTTGCAATATCTGCAACTTCTTTGATCGGGAAAACACGCAGGCTTGGGTTTGGAAGTGTTTCTGCGTAAAAGGCCTTGGTATTTTCATCCGCAGCACGCCGGAAATTTTCCGGATCTGATGGATCTACAAAACGAACTTCGATCCCCATATTAGGAAGAGTATTGGCAAAAAGGTTGTAGGTTCCACCATAGAGCTCGGTTGTACTAACGATGTTATCACCTGCTTTGGCGACGTTTTGAATAGCTAGTGTACTGGCTGCCTGTCCCGAACTTACTGCGAGCGATGCGGCAGCGCCTTCAAGAGCCGTGATACGCTCTTCCAATACCGCCGTCGTAGGATTCATGATACGGGTATAGATGTTCCCAAACTCTTTAAGCGCAAAGAGGTTTGCAGCATGTTCGGCACTATCAAATTGATAGGATGTCGTTTGGTAGATCGGAACAGCGACAGCACCTGTTTCAGGGTCGTTTCGATAACCTGCGTGCAAGACGAGAGTTTCCGGATTTTTTGTCTCAATTGTCATGTGCTTCACCCGTTTATGTGTGGTTCCCATTTTGGGAAATTGTATGAATTATTCTCTTTTCTTGCTGATTTACGCGGGCATAAAAAAAACGCCGCAGCATAGCTGGGCGATTTTCCCTCTATTTAGCTGCATTTTTTAAGCGCCCGCAATTTGAGATTCAAATCAGCGCTGAATGAATTCACTTTAGGAGGGGGATACAATCAGAGCAAGTAAATTAATACTGACTCATATATAAGAAACCTAAAAAAACCTACAATTTCAATCGTGTTTCATGATTTTATTTTGAATAACTAGATTCTAAGTTAATTCGGCGTTAACGCCTATTGCATAAAATAAATCGAAATTTATTAAAAGCTATTGTTATTGTGAGGACATCGTGAAAGCTGCATATCTACAAACTATTTCTCTCGTAGAGCGCTTGCATCGTCAGTGCCTTGAAGTCGTGAAGGGTGAACTAGATCGCCGCGGCATCCGGGACCTGAACAACATTCAAGCACTTATCCTATATAATATTGGCGATGAAGAACTCTCTGTAGGAGAACTAACACATCGTGGATATTACCTGGGATCCAACGTTTCCTATAATGTTAAGAAAATGGTCGAAAACGGCTATCTCAATCAGGAACGTTCACCACACGATCGCAGGTCTTTTCATGTTCGTGCTTCTGAAAGTGGTTTAGAGATATTCAATGCAATTTCTACTCTTTTCGATGCCCATGCTGCCCACATAAGTGGCGGCGTCGTTACGGAAGACGATCTTAAGGTCACAACTGCCACCCTACATCGTTTACAACTATTTTGGTCATCGCCAATGCCGATGGGTGGTATTAATCCTGCAGCTGAATAGCAATACTTTAGTTTCTAAAATACTTATTGAGTATACTAGGACCTCTGCTATTTTGCAGGGGTCTTCTTGTTTTATGGCAGTATGTAATGAGCAGAGCTGAAAAAGGAATCATCATCGAATTCTCCCAAGTCGGAGGATACGTAAAAGTTAGCGCTTTCCACGAACCAACGATGACTGAGGTCTCAATCGTAGGAGATCCTCGTGAAACCGAAGAAAAACTTAAACAAACCGTGTTAAGTAAATTGCGATATGTGCTTAATAAATCTGAAGCCTCTCCCTCTGATAAAAATAACCCCAACTCAGCTAAGGGCGGTAAGTCAGGTAAACGGGGAATTATCGTTTGATCCTAAAATATACAGGGCTGATTTTAAATAGGATTAAAAGGCGAGGGCGAACTGCTCTAAAATGGATACTATCATGTATCCTGCCAGTATTCATCTCCGTATCTTTTGCCGCTGATAACAGTACATTACCACAAAAGATAACAGGCTATTACCTTGCTCACGAAAATCAAATCGGGGGGACTGCAGGACGCCTGGATTTAGAAGGTCCCTCCAAACTAGATTTTGTATGGCCAAAACCTGCTAAACAAAAATACAAAATTGCACTGCTTGTTCCTCAATTAGCTGATACTTGGAAGACATTCTCCTATGCTGCGAGGGAAGCATCAAAGCGATTAAACCTGGATCTAACAATTTTTTCCGCCGAGAGTTATATTAATCATGGCCTTCAGATCCGACAATTGACCCGAAAAGCTGTCAGTTATGATGGCATTCTTCTCTCCACAATTGACAGCTATAAAATGGCTGATGCCATTAATCAGGTCGCTCAAACCACCCCGATTGTAGGTTATGCGAACGAAGTCTTTGCATCTGGTGTCCATGCCAAAGCAATGGTGTACTATTTTGATGTAAGTTATCGATTGGGACAGTGGGTAAAGGATCACATCAGGAAAAACCAGCCAAGTGGACGTGTCAAAATAGCTTTTGTAATGGGGCCTGAAACTGCAAGCTGGTCAGAAGATATGCTTGAAGGATTTGTAGCTTCCTTAAATAATGATCCAATATTACGTGATCGCCTTGAAATAATTCCTGTTTTACACGGTCATACAAAATCGATTATGCAAGAACGTCTAGTACGCCTTGTTCTCGATAACAATGATAACATTGATTATCTTTATGGTATTGCCCCAGCGATAGAACGGGCGGCAAGCCTCAAAAACGAATACAAAGACAAACACCCGAACCTAAAATTAATTGCTGCCTATTTAAATGCAGAACTTTACCCTGCAGTCCAAAGAGGAGACGTTTTGGTTTCAGCCAGTGACGATATGATTTCCATAGGCAATATTGCCGTGAGTAACCTGTTGCGGCTAATAAGAGGGGAAGAACCAAATTTATCAACTGGGTCATTCCCCTATGTTTCAGGTCCAATGGCTCAATTGATAACTTTTGATAATGTACACAATTTTCCGTTTGAAAACCTCTTTGGCCCCAAAGGTTATTCTCCAAAAATCTTGAAATAATAATGATGTAACTTATTCAATTAAATTTTTTTGGACGGCTATATATATAAAGATAAAACCTTATCAAAGCGGGACAAACTCGCAAAATGATTGAAATGTTAGTTGACTTATTTTCATTGTGTACTATATCTGCAGTCAGAAGCGTAGCATTTGTTTTGTGTTACTGGAATAACCGGTATCCCGATTAAGTTAGTTATCCCCTGACAGTGTGAGCTCAATAACAGTATTTTACACTCTTGTAGAATACGAAATCTTTACTCCTGTGAGAGGGAAATATTATGCCTAACGGTACAGTTAAGTGGTTCAACCCAACAAAGGGTTTTGGTTTCATCGAGCCTGACAATGGCGGTGATGATGCGTTTGTTCACATTTCAGCAGTTGAGCGTGCTGGTCTAAGCACTCTAAACGAAGGCCAGAAAGTTTCTTTTGAACTTCAGGCTGGTAAAAACGGAAAATCTTCCGCTGAAGACCTGACCGTTATCGACTAACGATAACACGATACCGCCTCCAAATTTATTTTGGAGGCGGATGTTGCTTACTACCCGAAATGCCATAGGCATTTTTTGTCTTTAGAGCGCAAAATATTAAAGTAGCTCTCTATATTTACAAATTTCGCGACGACAAGAAATTTCATTTAAAAACATATGAGCCACCAAATTTAACGGCTCCCCAATTCTTTCCCAAAACACCATTACCCTCCCAATCGGTATTCCCTATCTCCTACCATAGGGGATAACAATGGCTTGCCTGCAAACCATACTCGTAATTATTAAATCGAGGTTGAGTTCCAAAACCGCATTATAAATTATAGCGTCATCTGCTTTTCTTCCTTTTCTCAAAAGGAAACATCACAAAATTAATGAAACCAATAATTTTAACGGGTATTTAAGAAAATAATCTTATTCAATCTTATCGTGTTTTGTTTTTTGCAGGTAAATTGTGTTTTGGCATCCCGTCCTCGATGACCGTTTTAATAGCCGCGCTTTATTGTACGGCATTATTATGGCTTCACTTACATTGGCATATTTTTTTATAACCTGATAAACGGTACTGGGTTATTAGCAGCTTTCGACGGGAATATTGGCGCAGATTATTTAGCATTTTATACGGGTGGTACTTTTTACAACCAAGGTATTATTGAACAGGCCTATATCCTGGCCCCGGAATATTATTTCCCAAAACAAGTCGAGTTCCAAAGAGATGTAATCGGACTGGGATATAAGGGACATAGCCCTTTCATTAATCCGCCTTTTGCAGCACTGATCTATGCACCATTTGCAAAACTGCCTTACATCTCAGGTTTTATTCTCTGGCAAATCTTTAACTTTGGCTTACTTGTTTTCTCTGTTGTCATCGTGCGTAGGGAACTTACAGCCTTACAAACATTGCAGACTTATAAGATTGTTGGCTGTTGCCTTCTTTTTTACCCAACCCTTGGCTGGATACTGTACGGACAAGCAACGCCAATTATTTTATTGCTGTATTGTTCAGCGACAATAACCTTGGCCGGTTGCGACAACCACCTTGGCCGGTGGATCTGATCATTAAAAAGGGCGTGCCCGTTTGATAATCAGATCCACCGGCCAAGGCTTAATTTGGTGTTAGTTACAAGCTGCTGTGAGTTGATAAATTAGGAACCTCTAGATGTAATTGGAGGAACCTGTTTGCCGTATAAATTTATCACAGATGAACAACTGAGACTTTACATGACAGATAGAAAAACTCATGGTCAACGAACCGCCGCTGCCCGCGCAGGGTTTAGCGAACGCACGGCCCGCCGATTTGACGTTGATGCGACTTTACCGTCACAACGCAATATAAAGCGAGGGCGAACAGTTTCTGATCCGCTTGAAGATATCTGGGATAAGGACATCCTTCCCATTTTGGATAAAGACAACTCGGTCAAACCCATTACTTTGTTGCGCCACATACAGAGCCTCTATCCGCTCCGTTTTCCCGATGACCGTGTCAAGCGCACGTTAGAGCGCCGAGTTCGGGGATGGCGGGCTCTGAATGGCCCTGAAAAGGATATCATTTTCAGGCAAACACCTGAGCCGGGTTACATGGGCCAATCAGATTTCACGGATGCAGCCGACTTAAGTATTACGGCACTTCTCCGCTTTGTTGAGTAGATTTAGGATTTCAAATAGAGCATAGATTGATTATCTGGAATGGATGATTGTCTAATTTTGAGTTTGAAGTATTCGGTATACTTGATGCCTCTGGCTCGCTTACGGATCATTCCTATACTGACATTACCAGCCTCTATCCTGGCGCTTGTGAGCTTGTGTTTGGCGTAGTTGCAGATGCCCACACAATGTTTCCGTAGGGATTTCGCGAACTTTTTTAGATAGAGCATCTGTGACTGATCTGCTATCAGGCACCAACGTTCCAGTTGCTCCGCCATCGCCTCAAATGAAGCGGCACTCCACAGCAGCTGAAGCTGTTCTTTCAAGACGTAAAGTGCATTCAGGTTGCTATTGCTCTCCAGCAACCTTTGCAGCTTGTCACTTTGTTTTTCACTCAACTTATCCGCATTTTTGAGCAACAGATAATGTGTCCCTTTCATCAACTCTTTACCACTTGGATCGGCCTTTCTGAACTCAAGTCGACGCTGATTATGGATAGCTTTGCTGTAGTTTTTCATGACGTGGAAACGGTCAAATACTATGTCGGCCAACGGCAAGGACTCTCTGACAGCCTTTTGGTAGGCAGGCCCCATATCCATCGCTACGGCCTTTATTTTGCAGGCTGTATCTGGTTGCAGTTGTTTCAAAAACCTTGAAAAAACCTCGGCAGTTCGGCCTGCTTCAACCCAGATCAGATGACCGCCAACCATATCGTAGACCACCGTCATGTAGTCATGACCTTTCGCCCGGGCAACTTCATCTACACCAATATATTCCAAGCCAGTTAGCTCTGCAGGATCAAGCGTAGGGAGAGTTTCAATAAGGTATGCCCTGTCGATATTCTTGACCGTTTCCCATCGTATATCCAAATGTCTGGAAACCGCTTGAATAGACATATGCCGACATAATCCACTGATCAGTCGGCAAAATCGGTGAGTGAAACGGCACCCTTTATCAACAAAATCACACCCCTCAATGCGGCGTTCGCCCTTGTTAATATAAACCTGCGCCAGCTCAATCTCGACCACACAAGGATACCCAAAAAGGGGGATGTCGTTTACTTGTCGGCGGACATGCTGGTTGATGCTTCCCTTCTGGCCTGTAGCAGGGTCTATAGCCCTCCTACGCGCGTCTCGGCTGCAGTGAATGACAATCTTAACACCGCCGTCATCCAGTTTAATTTCATTTACACGTTGCCCTTTGAGGCCTAAAATATGCTGCGAGATGTTGATTGTCATATACCTGCTCTATGTAAAGTTATCAGAAACCATACATATCAACAGGTTACTTGGCGGTCGGCATCTTTTTCTACTCAACAAAGCGGAGAAGAGCCAGTATTACCATTGCAGGAGATCCTTTGGTGCATCGGCTCTATCATTTTGTTCTGGTATATAGCCGATGGGAACATGTTGGGGTCGTACTTGGCGGTGAGAGTTTTACAGCCCTTGCGGAGAACTTACAAAATGCGCTTTGGTCCTTGGGGGGCGCTCCTGAAAACCACCGGACCGACAGCCTGTCTGCGGCCTTTCGGAATTTGAGCGTTGAGGAAAAGGAGGACATTACCAAACGTTATTCTGCTTTTGTTGAGCACTACGGTATGGAGGCCAGTCGAAATAACAGAGGGGAATCACACGAGAACGGTGCCATTGAATCTCACCACGGTCACCTTAAGACTGCGATAAAGCAGGCCCTGATTTTGCGTGGCAGTAATGACTTTGACACTTTGGATGAGTATCGGCGATTTTTGGACGAGCTGATTGCTAGACGGAACAAACATCGTGACCAAGATATCCAAACAGAGTTGAAATCTCTCAAGGCGTTACCTCCTCGGCGAACAACAGATTACACTGAAGTCGTGTCGAGAGTTACCAAAACAAGTGGTTTTTTAGTTAAGCAGGTTTTTTATAGCGCCCCTTCTCGCCTAATTGGTCAACGCTTGCGTGTCCATATTTACGATAACCGGATAGAAGCCTATCTAGGCAGCACTCATGTCGTCAGCCATTCTCGTGAGCGGGGGCACGGCAAAGGCCCCCGCATTCATGTTATCAATTATCATCACGTCATTCATGCTCTCAAACGTAAACCTCAGGCACTCGCCAATTCTATTTATCGTGACAGTATTTTTCCAAGAACCGAGTACTCCCTGGCCTGGACATTGTTTCAGAAAAAGTTGTCCCGCAGAGATGCGTGTCGTCAGATGGTTGGGATACTTTTCCTTGCGCACGAAGAGGCTTGTGAGGCCGAAGTCGCGCACCTGATTTCGAGAGAAATCAATGCAGGAAGGCTACCTTGCGCAAAAAAACTTAAGCTGAATATCACAAAAAAGAACACGGATTTACCTCCTGATATTCCCGTGGTTCAACCTTCATTATCAGTCTTTGATACTCTGTTGGAGGATCGGGCATGACAAACATTGAAGTGGATCAGCACAAGCTGCCTCTTATGCTAACTGACTTACGATTACCCAGCTTTCACAAACACTGGCAAGATATCGCAATCCAATCCGACAAGGAGGGCTGGTCAGCAGCCAGGTTCCTTGCCGTTTTGGCCGAATATGAATTGGCCGAAAGGGACACGCGACGCATTCAACGCCATCTCAACGCATCAAACCTGCTGGGCGGAAAAACTCTGGCCACTTTTAACTTCAAGCGGCTGCCTAACGTGAAAAAGGCGCAGGTCGAAGCCTTGTCTGCCGGTGACTGGATTGACGCAAGAGCAAATCTGATTGCCATTGGAAATTCAGGGGGAGGAAAAACTCATCTCCTATGCGCCGTAGGTTATGCTCTTATAGAGGCTGGATACCGTGTGCTCTATACGCAAACCAGTGATCTGGTGCAAAAACTCCAGGCTGCCAGACGTGAACTTATGCTCGAAAACGCCCTCGCAAAACTCGATAAATTTGATCTCATCATTCTCGATGATATTACCTATGCACAAAGGGATATATCTGAAACATCCGTGCTCTTTGAATTGATCGCCAGACGATATGAGTACCGAAGTATTGCAATTGCTGCCAATCAACCTTTTAGCGGATGGGACAATATTTTTCAAGATAAGGCCATGACCGTTGCAGCAATCGATCGTCTTGTTCACCACTCAACCATTCTTGAGATGAATATCGACAGCTACAGACAATGGGAAGCCGCCCAAAATCTCAAAAAAATGTTGCGGAAAACCACAAACAAAAAGGTGAAAAATATGCCTGAAGCATCGTAAATAAACGTCAGATCACAGCCGCATCAAAAGCGGCCAAGGTGGTTGACGCAACCGGACAAAGTGGTTGACGCTCTACACTGTATTCTCTTTGTTTTACAGCCCTACGAAAGGGACAAGATTACAGGGCTGGTTTTTACATCGGATTACTTGCGTTTAAACCTCAACTCGCTATCGCTATAGCTCTTGTTTTATTATTCAAATGGCGTTGGCAAGCCTTGATTGGTGGAGGCGCTTCCTTATTGCTCAGCTTAGTATTAGGATTTATTTTAGTCCCTGAAGCCATGCGTGCCTATTTTGAAATCAGTTCCAATTTACTTAATTTTTTGAGACAACCTGAATATCCAACTTGGGGCATTCATTCATTTTATGGCTTTTCAGTTTTACTATTTGATGAACTGAACCCGATACTTACAAATATTAGTACCTATATCCTCAGTGGAGGGACCATCCTTCTGTTATGGCAATTATGGAAGAATATTTCGTGGGTTGGTGATCAGAGAGCTTGGGATTTAGCTATAGCTATAACTTTCATTTGGGGTTTGTTGATCAGCCCACATTTGTTCTACTATGACCTTATGTTGCTATTACTACCTGCAGCAATTGTCATTCATCATCTTCCATGGCTGGCCTCTCAAGATAAACGGTTACTACTTTGGACACTGATTGTCTGGATAGCCTGCTTCGTAGGTAATGTTAGCTCTTTTGCACAATCAATCCTTGCCAATAACTTTGATCTCTCAGTATCAAGCCTGCAATTTTCTACACTTATTATCTTTTTTTGGGGATATCGGTTGTTGAGCATCACTCTTAAATCTAGACAACACGATCACCCTAAGAAATACTTTCCCGTACAAGCAGTATCTTGATTGATTTAGACAAAATATATCTGCTTTATTGTCGTAATTTTATAAGAAGCTATCAATATAACTTTCCTGAACTAGAATAAGATTCAGATGTATAGATAAGTCGTTTCCTTTATTTACATCGACAAAAGGCTTGCGACAAAATAGCCCACAATTTTTATCAGGTTTTAAACAATTTTCAATTATTACAATAATTTAATAACACTACAATAGTGTGCATTACACTTCTTCAACGTAAATCGGATGTAAATACAGTGCCCTAGCTCAAACTCTTAAGACATAAGGCTGGATACTAGAAAATATTGATAAGTTGTCCTGGTACAATAATGCCGCAGATGTTCTATGAAATGTACGTAAATTGTCTAGCACAAGACAAAAGAATCACATTATAACAAGTCATGAAATAAAAACTCGATAGAGTTGGTTGCTAATAAAACAAAATAATTAACTTAATAGGCCATCAATTCCATTGGGGAATGAGCTATATGCCACGCATTCTCATTTCCTGTGAAAGCCTCTTGTGTTATTTAAACAACTGACTTTTGTGAGATAATAACTAAGCGCGGAATTATGAGTAAAAAAACTATTGCTTTAGCTGCAGATCATGCCGGTTATGAACTGAAAGATCTACTTAAAGAAGATGTCAAAGCATTGGGGTACAATGTGTTAGATCTTGGTACAAACAGCCCGGATCGAGTTGATTACCCCGATTTTGGATCTGCTTTGGCTAAGGCAATTCAAAACGAAGAAGCCGATATTGGTATTCTGGTATGTGGTTCTGGAATAGGAATATCAATTGCTGCAAATCGACATGCTGGTATCCGCGCCGCACTTTGTCACGACGAGACCCTGGCCCGTTTAGCTCGAGAGCATAACGATGCCAATGTTCTGGTTCTAGGAGCCAGAACAACAGGTATTGAGGTAGCGAAAGCTTCTCTTAATACCTTTCTAAACACTGAGTTTGCTGGTGGCCGTCATCAAGGACGCATCGACAAACTTAAATAATAATCACCTTTACCTGAGAGTGAAGTTGTCATGAGCTTAGATACAACGACCTTCTTTAATGCGCCTTTGGCACAAACAGATCCTGAAGTTGCAGCTGCAATTAATGAAGAACTGCATCGTCAACAAAATCAGATCGAACTTATCGCATCTGAAAATATTGTATCCCTGTCTACAATGCAGGCATTGGGTACAGTATTGACCAATAAATATGCTGAGGGCTATCCTGGCCGTCGTTATTATGGTGGTTGTGAACACGTTGATGTGGTTGAAGACCTCGCTATTGAACGTGCGAAAAAATTGTTTGATTGTGCTTACGTTAATGTACAGCCTCATTCAGGCGCTCAGGCAAACCAATGTGTGACCCTTGCTCTAATCAAACCCGGCGACACCATCATGGGCCTCGATTTGGCTTCAGGTGGACACCTAACTCACGGTTCACGTCCAAACCTTTCAGGTAAATGGTTTAACGCTGTTTGTTACGGTGTTGATAAAGAAACCAGCCAGATTAACTATGACGAAGTTCGTGCGCTTGCTGTTGAACACCAACCAAAGCTGATTATTGCTGGTGGCTCTGCTTACCCACGCGTTCTGGACTTTGTTAAATTCCGAGAAATTGCTGATGAAGTAGGTGCTTATCTCCACGTTGACATGGCTCACTTTGCTGGCCTTGTAGCAGCTGGCATCCACCCAAGCCCGCTTCCACATGCGCATGTCGTAACAACGACTACTCATAAAACTCTTCGCGCAGGTCGCGGCGGTATGGTTCTTTCCAATGATCTCGATATTGGTAAAAAGATCAACTCTGCTGCATTCCCTGGACTTCAGGGCGGCCCACTGATGCACTGTATTGCTTCTAAGGCAGTTGCCCTTAAAGAAGCTCTCGATCCAGGCTTCAAAGATTACGCAAAGCAAGTTGTTAGTAATGCTCAAACTTTGGCTGCCACGCTTGTTGACAATGGATTTGCCATTACAACTGGCGGCACAGATACGCACCTAATGCTTGTTGATCTGCGTCCTAAAGGACTTACAGGTAACATTGCAGAAGAAAGCCTCGATCGTGCAGGCCTTACCTGTAATAAAAACGGTATTCCGTTTGATCCTGAAAAACCAATGGTTACTTCCGGTATCCGTCTTGGTACTCCAGCAGGTACAACACGCGGGTTTAAAGATGCTGAATTTAAGAAAATTGGCGAACTAATCACTAAAGTCCTTGATGGACTGGCAGCAAACCGCGAAGATAACTCCAAAATCGAAGCGGAAGTTCGTAGCGAAGTCGAAGCACTTTGTGGCGAATTCCCGATTTACAAAGATTTGGAAATCTAGGTAAAGATCCGGGTTATGCTTTCCAAATAAACATAACCCGGACCACCCTTCGGGGTGAATCAGTGAGGGAATATGCGCTGCCCGTTCTGTAGTAGTGAAGATACGCAAGTCAAAGACTCGCGACCAACCGAAGACCACACGGCTATTCGACGCCGCCGTCAATGCGCCAGTTGTGGCGCACGTTTCACAACATTTGAACGCGTTCAATTGCGTGAACTTACCGTTGTCAAAGGTAATGCTCAACGGGAACCTTTCGACCGGGAAAAAATCGCCCGTTCCATGAATATTGCCCTCCAAAAAAGAGATGTTGATAGAGATCGTGTCGAGCGTGTTGTTAGTGGCATTGTTCGTCGTCTGGAATCATCTGGAGAAAGCGAAATTGCTTCGGATCTTATCGGCGAACTTGTAATGGACGCACTCGCTACTATCGATCAGATTGGATATGTCCGCTTTGCCTCTGTCTACAGAGACTTTAAAGAAGTAAGAGATTTTGAAGAATTTGTAGGTAAACTTGGTGATGATCACGATATTCTGGATCGTGAACCTTCTTAAATACTGACCACAAATAAATAGAAACATTGATATGTCGACCGAAATTCGCAAGGTGGATCTACAACACATGGATGCAGCCCTGGGATTGGCTGCGCGTGGACTAGGCGCGACGTCCCCCAACCCTGCTGTCGGGTGTGTCCTTGTTAATAAAGGAACCGTGGTTGGACGCGGGTTCACCCAACCCGGAGGGCGCCCTCATGCAGAAACAGAAGCTCTTTCCCAAGCTGGTAATCTTGCACGTGGAGCCACTGCGTACGTCACACTCGAGCCGTGCTCCCACCATGGTAAAACCCCACCTTGTGCAGAAGCACTTATTTCCGCTGGCATCACACGCTGTGTTGTTGCAATGGAAGATACTGATGCCCGTGTACAGGGCCGTGGGATAGAGTTATTACGTACTGCAGGTATCGAAGTAGAAGTTGGTTTACGTCGACACGAAGCCGAAGAACTCAATGCAGGTTTTTTCACTCGCATAAGGCATGGCAGACCTTTAATTACACTCAAAGTAGCAACCACACTTGATGGCCGGATAGCAACTAAATCAGGGCAAAGTAAATGGGTCACAGGAGAGGCCGCTCGCCGTGCGGGGCACATGTTACGAGTTCGGAACGATGCTATCCTTGTCGGAAGCGGTACTGCCGTTCTAGATAATCCTCGCCTGGATGTACGCCTTGAAGGATTAGAGCAACAATCCCCCATTCGCGTGGTTATGGATGGCCGCTTAAGGTTGCCTCTTACGCATGATCTCGTTGCAAGAGCCAAAGAGTGTCAGACCATACTTATGACCTTTGGTGACAACGACCCCGTACGCCTTGACGCATACAAAGATGCAGGTGTTGATGTTGTTTCCTTACATAAAGACGAGTATGGATATATTAGTCCCGCAGCTGCCATGAGAGAACTTGGCGAACGAGGTATTACACGGCTCTTGATCGAAGGAGGCAGCCATATTATAGGCTCTCTCTTAAAAGCAGATTTGATAGATCGTGTCGTTTGGTTTCGAGCACCTAAAGTATTTGGTGGAGATGGCATTTCGGCCTCAGTCGGCTTCGGTCTTGAACAACTTGATTTAGCCCCAAGATTTCAATTGACCAGTGTATCAAAACTGGGCAATGACATAATGGAAACCTATCGTCGGGATCTCTAACACAACCCGCAGCACAGCCTAAAGGCACAATAGAATGTTTACAGGAATTATTACCGATTTAGGTACTGTTCGTGAAATTGAAGATAAAGGCGATAAGCGCTTTGTTTTCAATTGTTCATATGACATGGAAACTGTGGATATTGGCGCATCAATTGCCTGTTCAGGCGCATGCCTGACAGTCGTGAGAAAAGGCTCTGGCTGGTTTAGTGCTGACGTATCCGCAGAAACTTTATCAAAAACAACTTTAGGAAACTGGCGCCCAAATTCACCTGTAAATTTTGAGCGAGCACTTCGTTTAGGAGATGAACTTGGTGGCCATTTAGTTTCTGGTCATGTTGATGGGGTAGCATCTGTAATCAGTATCGTTCCTGAAGGGGATTCGCTTCGCTTTACTTTTGAAGCCCCTGAAGAACTTTCAAAATATATCGCTCCTAAAGGATCAATTGTCCTCGATGGTGCCTCCTTAACCGTAAATGAGGTTAATGGGAATTTATTTGGGGTTAACATTATTCCCCACACTGCTGAAATGACAACGTTGGGTCAGTGGCAACCCGGAACCTACAAAACGGGTGAATGCCAGGTAAACCTAGAAATTGATTTGCTGGCTCGTTATGTGGGCCAACTGCTTGAAAGGCAACAAAATGGCTGAAAGTGGAAATGAACAACCAGTGGCGTTCAATGATATTCTTTCTTCGCCAGAAGAGATCATTGAAGCAGCTCGTAATGGTCATATGTTTATCCTGGTCGACGATGAAAGTCGTGAAAACGAAGGTGACCTTGTCATTCCAGCCCAAATGGCAACACCTGAAGCAATTAACTTCATGGCAAAATATGGTCGTGGCTTGATCTGTCTCGCACTTTGCCGTGAAAGGGTAGAGGAATTAAACCTTCCCTTGATGGCTCAGAAAAATGAAACACGCCATGAGACGGCTTTTACAGTGTCAATCGAAGCTAAAGAAGGTGTAACGACAGGTATTTCTGCCCCGGACAGAGCGCGTACAATTTCAGTTGCAATTGATCCCACATCTGAGGAGGGCGATATTGTTACCCCTGGGCACGTATTCCCATTGGTTGCACGAGATGGCGGTGTACTCGTTCGTACGGGACACACAGAGGCCGCTGTTGATATCTCAAGACTTGCAGGATTAAATCCTTCTGGTGTTATTTGTGAGATCATGAACGATGACGGCACAATGGCCCGCCGCGATGATCTTATCGATTTTGCAAAAACACATGATTTAAAAATTTCCACAATCGCTGATCTCATTGCGTATCGAAGGAAACATGATCATCTGATAGAGCGAACCCTGGAAAGTAAACTTAACTCAGGCGTTGCCGGTGAGTTTAACATGGCAGTATTCGTCAATAATACGACATATGCAGAGCATGTAGCTCTTTGGAAGGGCGATATCTCCCCGAAAAAACCTGTTCTGGTTCGTATGCATGCTTTGAACGTTCTAGATGACGTCCTGGGTGACACCCATAGCGGTAAAGCCGGCGATCTCCATAACTCTATGAAAATGATTGATCAAAACGGTGAGGGGGTCGTGGTTTTAATTAGAGAACCATCACCGCGAAGTCTATCTGATACCATCAGAACTAAAATCGGTGAGCCAGTTGAAATCAACCACGACCTCAGAGATTATGGCGTTGGTGCTCAAATTTTACTGGACCTGGGTGTTCAACAGATGATTCTGCTCACAAATTCAGAGAAACATATCATAGGCCTTGACGGATACGGGCTATCTGTTGTTGAACAGCGTCCAATCGTAGAGTAAAGCAATCTACGAATACATTAATGATGATTTACGAGACAGCATCAACTTTTAATAAGGTAACTGCGAATGACTGATAAACCACACGTTCTAATCGTCGAAGCACGTTTTTATAATGAAATTGCTGACGAAATGAAAAGTGCAGCAATTGCAGAACTTGAAAAAGACAGCTGTACATATGAAGTTGTCCAAGTGGCTGGCGCATTTGAACTGCCTGCAGCAATCAAATTTGCCTCTATCCGTAAAGATGGCCGTAAATTTGATGGCTATGTCGCACTGGGTTGTGTTATTCGCGGCGAGACCAGCCATTATGATTATGTGTGCGTTGAGAGTGCGCGTAAGCTTCAGGATCTGGCTGTAGATGCAAACTTGGCAATCGGTTACGGCGTTTTGACTGTTGAGAACGATGCTCAAGCCTGGGCACGAGCACGCAAGTCAGAGAAAAACAAAGGTGGCGCAGTTACCCGTGCTTGCCTTGATATGATTGCATTAAAACGCCAATACGGCGTTGCATAAGGACAGTTATACAGTGACTGATGAAAATTCGAAACCTACGAGTGACAGCCTAAAAAAGAGCAAGGCTCGCCTTACCTTAATTCAAATCCTATTCCAGATTGAATTTAACAAAGCGAGTTCTAAAACAGCTCTCAATGAATTCCTAAGTGATCGCCTGGATGAAGAAATCGATGGCCTAAACATCGCTGATCTTGATCAAAAACTCTTGGTTGAACTTTATAAAGGCATCAATCAAGAGCGTGAACTTTTAGATGATATGCTGATTTCTGTTTTGGATAAATCCTGGCCATTACATCGCCTGGATCCGATCCTTCGCCTGGTAATGGTTGCAGGGGCCTATGAAATCCAGCAACGGGTAGATACGCCTGCCAAAGTTATTATTTCCGAATACGTTGACGTTGCTCACGCCTTCCTGGGCGACAAAGAGACTGCAATGGTAAACGGTTGCTTAGATCGATTAGCGCACGGTTTGCGTAAGGATGAGTTCAGTAAGTAATCCGATTTAATAGCTGGGTATATTTCTCGTGGATAAAAGTGAATTTGATCTAATTGAGAGTTACTTTGCCCCACTATCAAAGGGTTATGAGGAAGCTTATTCTTTAAAGAATGATGCTGCATTAATTTCAGTTCATCCTGATCATTCCACTGTGGTTACAATGGACACTCTTGTCGCGGGTGTCCACTTTCTTATCACAGACCCAGCCGCAGACATTGCGCGTAAGTGTTTACGGGTAAATTTATCAGATATAGCATCTATGGGGGCAGAAGCCTTCGCCTATACCCTTTCCATGGCATACAATGATGACTTGGACAGTGAATGGGTACGGTCATTCACAAATGGCCTTGAAAGCGACCAAAAACGCTTCTCTCTTCATTTGATCGGTGGTGATACCGTTAAAACTCCCGGACCACTGACAATCACAGTTACCTGTTTTGGAACAGTTCCTCGACATCAATGCTTTAAGCGATCAACGGCTCAACCTGGTCAGGATGTATGGGTCAGCGGTAATCTTGGAGATTCAGGTGCAGGTTTAAAAATTTTAACCGGCGAGATAGACGTTAAAAATACTTCTTTTCGGGAGGAATTAATTAAGCGCTATCGTTTACCTCAACCCAGAATGGCCCTTGGGGTTCAACTACTAAATCAGCAACTCACCAATACAGCTATGGATGTATCCGATGGATTGTTGGCTGACTTATCTCATATAACAAATTCATCAGACGTTGCCGCGATTTTATTTGAGGAAAATCTCCCCCTTTCAAATGCCTTTACAAATCTGATGATCGGCAATGCAGATTTGAAAACCGAACTTGCTGTAACAGGCGGGGATGACTATGAGCTTCTTTTTACGGCAGACAGAATTCACCGCGACAAGATTACAGAGCTATCAAATATTCTCTCCTTGAAAATAACTCGCATTGGTGAAATTACTGAGGGAAGGGGTGTTTCACTGATAAGAAAAAATGGAGAAGAGTTCTCTATAACCGAAACAGGTTGGAAGCATTTTTAAGCTTTGATATTGTGGCTAAAAATCCGATATCATTACAAATAGAATAAATCACTACTTTACAGAAAATAAACCTTATTCGACTTTATTAGTACATTACACAAGAAGTTATTTACTGGTGCCTTTATGAAAAAACTCATCATTGCCATATTGATTCTTTTGTTTGTTGGAGGCGGTGGGTTTGCGGGCTGGTGGTTCTTTTTAAAACCTGCCGATGGCGACGAAGAAGTTGCCGAAGTTATTCCTGAAATTCCTTCTGCTTTTTTAGAATTCCCCGCGACAGTCATTCCTCTAATTAAAGGTGAGCGTGACGTTAACCGCACCTATTTTTGCATGATGTAAGGTGTTACGTTGTTTCTGTTGACGTTCCAGGGCAGCAGAGCTTCAAAGTCTTCGACGGTTTTTGCTTTAGGTAATTGGGTAAAAATGTGTCGAAGATATGAATATGGCTCGATCCCGTTAGCCTTGGCGGTCTCGACGATAGAGTAAAGATTTGCACTGGCCTTGGCACCATTTTGGGATTTTGAGAACAGCCAATTTTTCCTTCCTATTACAAACGGCTTAATTACGCGCTCCATTTCATTGTTATCAATTGGCAAGCGGCCATCATCAAGGTAGCGAATGAGCCGAGGCCACTGCTTATCAATGTAGTGCAAAGCCTTGCCAAGTAACGATGTCGGCGGCACCGACGATTTGACCTTGGTAATCCACTCTCTCAAGTCTTTAAGGATTGGTTTGGCCTTTTCCTTGCGTAATAGCCGACGTTCGTTATCGCTCATGTTTTTTGCGAGCTTTTCAATGCGGTACAAAGCTCTGATGGCCTCCATGGCATGATCGGCAAGGCCGGGTTTTCGCCTTTTGGACTTCTTCCGTGCCTTGATGACATCATTGAACTTACGCCGGGCGTGAGCCATGCATCCGACGCCGATGATTGTGCTGTCGGATGTCACATTCAGATAGACCTGATATCCATCACTAACAAGATACCCAGTGTAACCTTCCAACAATCGCCTTGCCACATCCTCCGCCCTGGAGGGATCGTAGTGGAACAGGATCACTGGCTGGTCCGGAGGGCCTCCTTTTTGCCCCCACATGTAGGATTTGCTTTGAGGTTTTTTCCCAGGTTCTTTCAAGACCTGAACGCCAGTCTCATCCATGGCAATGATATCGTAGTTTAGGAGATGGTCGGTAAACAGATTAATCAGGGGCTGAACAAGATCACCACATTTGATCACCCACCGCGAGAGTAATGTACGGTTAAACTCCACACCGGAGCGGTTCAGAACAGGTACCATACGATAGAGAGGCAGGCCATCCACATACTTTCCCGTTACCACATAAGCAAGAAGTCCAGCAGAAGCGATGCTTTTGGGGATGGGCTGTGGTGGCAAGGGCGCGATTGTTACGCCTTCTTCGCATGATTTACAGGCGTATTTGAAACGCACATGCTGAAGAACCTGCATTTTAGCCGGAATTATATCCAATTGTTCGGTGACTTCTTCCCCAATTCTGGCCATAAGACCACATCCGCAAGCGCAAATCTTTTCTTCTTCGGGGATATCGTGTTCAATCCGCACACGGGGCAAGTCTTTTGACAAAGAGCGGCGTCCACCCCTTTTACGGGTATGAGCTGGAACTTTGATCTCTTTATCATCGTCTTCTGCCCCTGTGTCGTCCTCAGCCGCTTCCTCTGCTTCATCAAACAAGAGACCTTGCTCTTGCGGGGATGTCTTCTCACTGGAAGCGGCAAACTGCTGATGACGCAATAATCTGTTTTGCTCTTCAAGAATATCAATACGCGCATGAAGACCACCTATTAAAATACGTGATTCTTCAAGGCTTTCAGGGAAAGAAATGGGCGCTTTTGACATAGCCGAAGTATACCAAATTTATACTCTTCAAAACAGTATAAAGTGCTGTAAATATTTAATATATCTCCGAATAATTTACAGGCTTATGCTCTTTCACATGACGGAGGTCAACACCATCCAGCAACCAGTTCAATTGGCGACCACTGAGCTCTATACGGGCTCCTTTGCTCAAGTGTCGTGGCCAATGAAACCGATCTTTTTCAAGGCTCTTTTGCCACAAACAAAATCCGTTTTTCTCCCAGTAAAGTAACTTGACCTTGTTGCTTAGACGATTAGAAAAAACAAAGAGGTAGCCAGAGAATGGATCAAGGCTGAGGATGTCGTCAACAAGCATCGACAAACCATTTATGCCGCGACGAAAATCAACGGGATTTGCGCAAAGATAAATGACGGGCAAAGCATCTGAAGGCCGCCGCATCACAGACCTTCAAGTGCATCTACAATAGATGTTAAATCCGATGTTCTCCCCGAAACAGGCCATTTGACTTCTAGCCCGTTACGAAGGCAAACCTGACAATACAATAAGCCTGGGCCATCAGCTGAACCATTTACAATCTTGTGTAAATTTTCATCTCGACTAGAAACAACAAAAAGACCCCGCTTAACAAGCTCCCCCTTTTGATGATAAAAATCCTTCAGGTCAAGATCGTGTGCCTCGGCATAAGCTTTCATGCCCACCCCGTTTAACTCACACGAACGCGCATGCTCAAGCCAATGGAATTCTGTTCGCGATAAATCGTTCTCAATTGCTGACATTAAACGCTCCATTCAAAAGAAAAATGAAGCATAACCATTATTCATTAGCTCAAACAGATGCGGTTAACGTCACGCTCACAATTAAAGAGGGAGTTGTAACCCACCATGTCACGGTTAAAATTACTCTCGAAGTCGCTGAAGGGGACGATTTAATTAATACTGAGAGATGGCAAATTCGCCTACAAAACGATTTCATCGCCGAATTACATGCACTTTATAATTATCGTTTCTTTACTCAAGATGGCTACACAAATAAGAAAATTACAGATCGACTTCAAAGCTCTGCGGATAAGGTAATGGGGAAGGGAGTCATTCGGGGAGTGGAGCTAATTGTTGAAGGCATTGTTAAGCCCTCGAATAGCTAAAATTAACTTTTTTATAATTCTACATTTCTCTCTTGGATTTTGATAATGCTCCTGTGTATGGTTCATTTCAATATAGTGAGATACCCTACTTATGTCTGATCGTGATCCAACTAAAGCGAATGTAATATTTCTGGCAATTTGTCAGGCCCTAGGTATGAGCTGTGGCTCCATGCTTATTTCAATGAGCTCTCTTGTTGGAACAACCCTTGCCGAAGATAAGTCCTTTGGCACTTTACCTCTGTCGTTACAATTTTTAGGGATGATGGTATGCGCGCTCCCAATTTCATATTTTATGAAACATTACGGTAGGCGCGCCGGTTTTAGTCTTGGATCAGTATGTGGGGCTTTGTCAGGATTTTTCTCCGCTCAAGCAGTCTTGGACAATAATTTTGAACTTTTTTGTCTAAGCTCATTTCTTTTCGGCGCCTTTATGTCAACTGTTGCATACTATCGCTTTGCTGCTGCTGATACCGCAACTGACGTTTTTAAAAGTAAGGCAATATCTCTTGTTATGGCAGGTGGCGTAATATCTGCTTTTGCCGGACCGGAACTTGCTAAATGGTCTAAAGATCTAGAGTTTTTTGGGCCTATACTCTTTGTCGGTAGTTTTTATGCCATTACGGCACTTTGTATTGGTACGCTGATTATCGTCCAGTTTATTAAAATCCCCCGGCTTGCTGTGCATGAAATTAAGTCGAGTGGGCGATCGATTTTTGTAATCGCCAAGCAACCCGTATTTTTTGTTGCCGTTCTTTGCGGGATTGTAAGTTATGCCTGCATGAATTTAATAATGAGTATTACACCAGCTGCCATGATCGCTTGTGCGCATCCCTTTGAGTCTGCAGCTTTTGTTATCCAGTGGCACGTATTTGGAATGTATGCGCCTTCATTTTTCACCGGATCTCTCATCAACCGTTTTGGCTTGGTCAAAATACAGCTGATCGGTGTCGTTCTTATCGCGATAGCTGCGACGATAAATCTATCTGGTATTGAAGTTGTGCAGTTCTGGGCAGGCTTGGTAACTCTCGGGCTGGGATGGAACTTCCTTTATGTTGGAGGAAGTGCCATGCTCACAGAATCATACCGACCAGAAGAAAAAGCAAAGGTTCAAGCGTTTAACGAATTGCTGGTTTTTGGTGTTGTCGCTACAACAGCCTTCGGTTCAGGATTTGTCTTTGATAAATTTGGATGGGCAGCAGTGAATTCTTTGGCCTTTATACCCGTTTGTATATTCCTGATTGTTCAGCTGGTCTACCGCGGCCAGCTGAACAAACCTCAAGAAGCTCAGATTTAAAGTTTTATTGAGAGCCACCTGGTGTAAATTTACCAAGGTTACCAAGTAATTGTTGAATGACCGTCAGATCTTGACCTTCTGTCGGAGTTTCACGGGTTACCGGATCGATAACTCTTCCATCTTCTAGGGCATATGACCGAGATTCCTCTAAGCGTCCATCTTTTGAAAAGGAGACAACAAGAACACTGCGATCAAGTACAACAGGATCATAAAAGGCTGTCTTTTCGACTCTCTCGCCAATGTAATACCAAACTTGGTCTTTAAAAGTTGAAAGGGTCGATGGTGAACCAAGTAGTTCAGCAACGTCTCGACGACTTGATACGCCTGTTTCTAACTTACTAACCTCATCCGGATCAGGAAAATTTCCACGAACGTTAACTTTGCTTTCGCATGCGCTGATCGCGAAGGGGAGCAACACAGCAGCTAAAATGGTCTTTGTACGTAGAGATAATCTAAAAGCCATAACCAAACTCTGATTTAAGTTAAAATAATTCCGCGCGTTATTCTTTAGCATAAAAGCTGTTCGTGCTAAACCAATCGCGTTACACAGGCACTATACTCGTCTACATAAGTTTTTCGAGTCATAATTCCAAGTTCAAGAAAACAAGGGGACTGATACTTGTTCCGCAAGCTCTTTAGCCGCAAAAGCGACTCTGATGCCGTGCATGACCTATATGTCTGCATTATTACCCAGGCAAGGGAAAAATATTTTTATCAAGAGCTATCTGTACCTGATAGTCTTGATGGCCGATTTGATATGATCACTTTACATATGTTTCTTATTTTACGGCGACTAAGGGCCGAAAATAATATTACGGCTGAATTTTCACAAAAACTCTTCGACTTAATGTTCACCGATATGGACCTGAGCTTGCGAGAAATGGGTGTTGGGGATGTCGGTGTTGGAAAAAGGGTAAAGGCTATGGTTCAGGGCTTTTACGGCCGCATATCAGCTTATGAAGAAGCTCTAACCCAACAATTAGGGACCCAAGAAGTTGCCTCTTTGGAAACGGCCCTCGACAGAAACCTTTATGGAACCGTTGATGTAGAGGATGCGACTTTATGCAAAATGAAGGAGTACGTCTTGAAGCAAGATCTGATTCTGGCTCAACAGGACATTTCCGTAATTATGTCTGGGACAGTTAAGTTCAGCCTGTAACCGTGGCCCCAGGACAAATTAGTTATAACTGCAATGCAATAAACTCTATTGACCCTAATTTCGGTCACTCTATATTGTGCGAAATCAGTGTATTTATGGTATTATTCTAGTTCGTTAGCGAACTATTTTCCCATTTATACGAGTAAAGAAACACGTTTCGTGTTTAGTTAAAATAATTATCAGGAGATCAGCAATGAAAACGCAGAGCGAAAATGAATTTTCGCGTCGTTATCCTGTTGATAAAATACAGGCGCGTACTCAAGTTCTTAAGCTAAAAGCTAAACCTGAAGAGTGCCAGGCTATTGCGCAAAGGTTTGACTTAATTGAACTGCATAACCTTACTGCGACACTCGAACTAGACCCAAAAGGAAAGGGGTCTCTTTTGGACGTACGCGGGAGTTTAAAGGCAAAAGTCGTACAATCATGTATATTTACGGCTGAACCAGTGTCATCTTCACTTGATGAAACCTTTGATATTCTTTATAGCTTTGATCCAGTTGATGATGCTGGTGATGAAATCCTGATAGATATGGATGCAGAGGAGCCACCCGAAATGGTGGACCCGCAAGGGATTGACTTCGGAGAGGCTGTTGTTCAACAGCTTGCTGTAATGTTAAACCCGTATCCCAAGTCGCCTGACTCTAGTTGGGAAGGCGATTCTGTTGATGAGGCACCAGATGAGGAGGAAGTACAGAAAGCGGGTAAAACCAACCCATTTTCGGTACTAAAAGACCTCCAAATTAAAAAGTAAGGTGTCATTACTATGTTAGGGCTTGCCGTCGTGGTATTTATTAGCTTATAAGCGGCGAGTTTTTTTATTGAAGCTAAATGCGAGAGTTGAGCAATGGCTGTTCCAAAGAGTAAGATTAGTAATTCCCGTCGCGGTATGCGTCGGTCACATGATTCGCTTCCTGCAAGCGTTTCTCAAGAATGTTCAAACTGCGGTGAGCTAAAACGCCCACACCATGTTTGTGCATCATGCGGTACATACGACGGTCGTGAAGTAGCCGAAGCTGAAGCCTAAGGCTTGTCATAGTAGTCTTTTTTGATAGGCCGATCATTCTGGTCGGCCTTTCTTTCATGGATAAAATCGACAAGACGGGAAATCAGTGAGCACTCGCATAACCATAGCCTTGGATGCAATGGGAGGTGATGACGCACCGGACATCGTTGTACAAGGAGCAGAAATTGCTTCGCAACGTTATCCTGACGTCAAGTTTCTCATGTTCGGTCGGGAGCAAGAGGTTATGCCTTTGCTCAATCAAACGACCCGACTAAAAGATGTCGTTGAATTCATTCATACCGATGACAAGGTCCTAAGTGACGACAAGCCGGCAGTAGCTCTCCGCTCTGGCCGCAAGTCTTCAATGCGCCTTGCAATCAATGCCGTACATGATGGCAGAGCCGATGGTGTTGTTTCCGCAGGAAACACAGGTGCTCTCATGGCCATGTCCAAATTCGTCCTTAAAACTCTTCCTGGTGTTGACCGCCCTGCGATTGCATCTTTCTTCCCGACTTTACGTGGGGAATCATTGATGATGGATCTTGGCGCGAACCTTACATGTGATGCCGACAATCTCGTCGATTTCGCAGTAATGGGTAATGCCTTTGCACGCTGTGTTCTCGGTGTTCAAGAACCCTCAGTCGGTATTTTAAATGTCGGTTCCGAAGATGTAAAAGGGCATGAGTATCTCCAAGTTGCCAGCTCCATGTTACGCCAAGCAAATTTACCCGGTGAGTTTGTCGGCTTTGTAGAAGGCGATGACATTGGTAAAGGTACGGTTGATGTAATTGTTACCGATGGCTTTACAGGAAATGTCGCCCTTAAAACGGCAGAAGGTACCGCAAAACTCATTACTGAGTTTTTCCGACAGACATTTAAAAGCAGTATTTTAGCAAGCCTTGGTTATATTTTAGCAAGCTCGGCACTAAATAAACTAAAGAAGCGTGTTGATCCTCGACTTTATAATGGCGCAATTTTCCTAGGTTTGAACGGAATTGCGGTAAAAAGTCACGGCGGAACAGATGCCATCGGCTTCGCGAATGCCATCGGCGTTGCTGTTGATATGCGTGATCAAGATATTGTTCGTAGAATCCGCGAAGATTTCGATTCGCTTACACGTGAACCAATTAATGAACAGGCTGCATTTGAATGATGATACGTGCAAACATAAAGGGCTGTGGCTCTTATCTTCCTGAACGTATTGTAACAAATGATCAGCTTGCTGAACGTGTCGACACCTCTGATGAGTGGATCCGACAGCGGACAGGTATTCGTCATCGCTATGTTGCTGGCGAGAATGAGCTAACGTCAGATCTTGCAACCAAAGCAGCTCTTGCGGCCCTTGAACATGCAGGCATTGATGCTACCGAAATTGATTTAATTGTCTGCGCAACGGCAACTCCAGATGAAACCTTTCCTGCAACAGCAACAGTTGTTCAAAGAAACTTAGGTGTTACAAAAGGCGCTGCTTTCGATCTACAGGCTGTGTGCAGCGGATTTGTCTACGGCTTATCTGTCGTAGACAGCTTATTAAAGACTGGCCAGGCCCGGACAGCTTTATTAATTGGCGCAGAGACTTTTTCCCGTATTCTGGATTGGGAAGATCGATCTACTTGTGTGCTCTTTGGTGATGGAGCTGGTGCTATTGTGCTTCAAGCGGAAGAGGGAACAGGCGATATCACAGATAGCGGTATTTTAAATACCCACATATATTCTGACGGACGATATCACGACGCACTTTATGTAGATGGCGGCCCCTCATCTACGGGGACAGCAGGCTTTTTGCGCATGGAAGGAAAAGAAGTTTTCCGCCAGGCAGTATCAAGAATGCCCGAAGCTATCGATACGGCTTTACAAACTTCAGGACTATCGCCTTCAGACATTGACTGGCTGGTTCCTCATCAAGCCAATATTCGTATTATTGAAGCGATGGGCAAGAAACTAAAACTTCCTAAAGATCGCGTGGTCGTTACTGTCGATAAGCACGCCAATACCTCCGCAGCATCCATCCCGTTGGCGTTAACCGAGGCGGTTTATGATGGCAGAATCAAGCGTGGCGACATTGTTATGATGGCCGCCATGGGTGGCGGGTTTACATGGGGTTCAGCACTATTACGTTGGTAATAGGATTGTGATCTTATTGTAACTTTTCGAGATAAAACTTGTAATTTCCTGTTAAGTCTAGCAAAATTGCCTTATGTATCATATGGGTTAGCGTAAATTTCGTATAATCCGGATCAAGATAACAAGGGGAGTGGAACTTCATTATGAGCACTACAGTAACCCGTGCTGATCTCAGTGAAGCAGTATATCAGGAAGTCGGATTATCCAGAAATGAGTCCGCGGACCTGGTCGAATCAGTCTTAAATGAAATTTCCGATACCTTGATCAAAGGTGATACGGTAAAGGTTTCATCCTTTGGCAGCTTTGCTGTCAGAGAAAAAGGCGAACGTATCGGACGCAATCCTAAAACTGGGGAAGAAGTTCCAATTTTACCCCGACGCGTATTGGTATTCCGCGCCTCTCACGTCTTAAAAAATAAAATCAATTCATCCCTGTCTTAACATAGGGCTGTATGGAACGTATCGGTAGAAAACCGATTAATCTTGAATGAGCAGGAGTTAAATCTGCAAAATGTCTGCTGCAGAATCGTCAACTAAATCTGCAACTGCGTTCCGAACTATTAGTGAAGTTTCTGGCGACTTGGATGTGCCGCAACATGTACTGCGGTTCTGGGAAACTAAATTTCCCCAGGTCAAACCTTTGAAACGTGCTGGACGCAGACGCTATTATCGACCGGAGGATCTCGTAACCTTACGTCAGATCCGGGATTTATTATATAAAGATGGCTACACGATCAAAGGTGTACAAAAACTGTTTAAAGATGGTGCTTTTAAGGCCAGTGATAAGAAAACACCACAGAAACCATCGAAAGTAGCTCCTGAAATAAAAGAACCTAAAACGGAAGCTCCCCCCTTGGAAGTAAGCCAAGGACAGTCCGTGGACAATCAAAAGAAGCTTTTGATTGAATTGAAGAAAATTCGATCTCTATTGAACTAAATTCCCATTATTTTTTAGTTTCCGGCATTGCCTTGGGGTAAGTGCAACGGTATATAGGACGTGTGGACGACATTGGCGTCTCGACTGACGGAGTATAGCGCAGTCTGGTAGCGCACTTGGCTGGGGGCCAAGGGGTCGCAGGTTCGAATCCTGCTACTCCGACCAATAAGAAAAACCTCTGATCTCACGGGATCAGGGGTCTTTTTTTTAGGAGTGGTCTCTATTGAAAATGTGCAGAGAGACTGGCTTTCAATTTATTCTGTGATAACCTTTGCGCGATCAAAAGACCATCGAGGTGTAATCATGAGTGCTGAATTAAAAATAGCCAATCCAATACTTGAAATTCGAGCGCTTTGTAAAAGTTTTGAAAAGCTCCGCGCGCTTGATACTATTAGTTTTTCCTTAGATGCCGGAAGCACTCTTGTTATTATTGGTCCCTCTGGTAGCGGTAAGACACTCTTACTAAAAACTATTCTTGGAATTGTTCAGCCAGATTCTGGCCAAGTGATGGTCGGGGGAACAGATACCGCCGAATATTCAGGTAATAATCAGGAACTTTTAAATCGGTTCGGCATGTTGTTCCAACAATCGGCCCTGTTTGATTCTATGTCTGTTTGGCGAAACATTGCTTTCAAGGCCCTTAAAAACAGACAAGCAGATGAGGCAAAAATTAAAAAAGAAGCAATTAGTATGCTTGATCAAGTTGGGTTGAGAGCTGAAGTGGCAGATCTCTATCCCGCAGAGTTATCTGGAGGCATGCAAAAGCGTGTTGGTTTGGCCAGAGCCTTTGCCGGAAATCCGGAATTCTTATTTCTTGATGAGCCGACTGCTGGACTAGATCCCATCATGAGTAACTCCATCAGCAAGCTAATAACAACACAGTCAAAAAACAAAAATGTCACTTCAATTATCATTAGTAGTGATTTGGAATCAGTTCGTAAAATATCTGATCATGTGATCATGCTTAACGAAGGTCAGATCGTATGGAGCGGCCTTACAAAAAACCTGGATAACACAGAAAATCCTTATGTTAATCAGTTCATTCACAAATCGGCAGAAGGACCGATTGCCGTCTTAACTGAATAATACCATGTTTATAGTCGAAAAAGAGACCATAACGCAGATCGAGATTAAAAAATCATTATTTATATCTCACCTAGTTCCCGTAGATATATTTGATCTTCGGCTCAAAACCCTTCGAGAAGAACACAAAAAAGCAAATCATCACGTTTGTGTTCAGCGACAATAACCTTGGCCGGTTGCGACAACCACCTTGGCCGGTGGATCTGATCATTAAAAAGGGCGTGCCCGTTTGATAATCAGATCCACCGGCCAAGGCTTAATTTGGTGTTAGTTACAAGCTGCTGTGAGTTGATAAATTAGGAACCTCTAGATGTAATTGGAGGAACCTGTTTGCCGTATAAATTTATCACAGATGAACAACTGAGACTTTACATGACAGATAGAAAAACTCATGGTCAACGAACCGCCGCTGCCCGCGCAGGGTTTAGCGAACGCACGGCCCGCCGATTTGACGTTGATGCGACTTTACCGTCACAACGCAATATAAAGCGAGGGCGAACAGTTTCTGATCCGCTTGAAGATATCTGGGATAAGGACATCCTTCCCATTTTGGATAAAGACAACTCGGTCAAACCCATTACTTTGTTGCGCCACATACAGAGCCTCTATCCGCTCCGTTTTCCCGATGACCGTGTCAAGCGCACGTTAGAGCGCCGAGTTCGGGGATGGCGGGCTCTGAATGGCCCTGAAAAGGATATCATTTTCAGGCAAACACCTGAGCCGGGTTACATGGGCCAATCAGATTTCACGGATGCAGCCGACTTAAGTATTACCATTGCAGGAGATCCTTTGGTGCATCGGCTCTATCATTTTGTTCTGGTATATAGCCGATGGGAACATGTTGGGGTCGTACTTGGCGGTGAGAGTTTTACAGCCCTTGCGGAGAACTTACAAAATGCGCTTTGGTCCTTGGGGGGCGCTCCTGAAAACCACCGGACCGACAGCCTGTCTGCGGCCTTTCGGAATTTGAGCGTTGAGGAAAAGGAGGACATTACCAAACGTTATTCTGCTTTTGTTGAGCACTACGGTATGGAGGCCAGTCGAAATAACAGAGGGGAATCACACGAGAACGGTGCCATTGAATCTCACCACGGTCACCTTAAGACTGCGATAAAGCAGGCCCTGATTTTGCGTGGCAGTAATGACTTTGACACTTTGGATGAGTATCGGCGATTTTTGGACGAGCTGATTGCTAGACGGAACAAACATCGTGACCAAGATATCCAAACAGAGTTGAAATCTCTCAAGGCGTTACCTCCTCGGCGAACAACAGATTACACTGAAGTCGTGTCGAGAGTTACCAAAACAAGTGGTTTTTTAGTTAAGCAGGTTTTTTATAGCGCCCCTTCTCGCCTAATTTAATCCGGTAAACCCCCGGCTATGCCGGGGGACTCTCAATGGTTTGACCGTTCCCACGGTCTTACATTTCTTTGTTTATTGACCAAAATAACAAAGGAATTAGCCGATGAGAGATTACAAAAGCCTTGCACATACGAGATGGGATTGTAAATACCACGTGGTTTTCATCCCTAAACGCAGGCAAAAAGTTATCTATGGCAACCTACGTCAGTATCTTGGTGAAATTTTCCATGAACTGGCCGGGCATCGCGAAAGTAAGATTGAGGAGGGCCATTTGATGCCGGATCACATTCACATGTGTATCAGCATACCGCCCAAACATGCTGTTTCAAAAGTCGTTGGATACCTAAAAGGAAAAAGCGCGATTGCCATAGCTCGAAAATTCAAAAATAAAGCACGGAATTTCAAGGGTGAAAATTTTTGGGCCCGTGGATATTTCGTCTCAACTGTAGGGCTCGATGAACAGATGGTGAGGGAGTATATCAGAACGCAAGAAGAGCGTGATAAGTACTTTGACCAAATGGATATATTCAATCCATAACCGCTTTAGCGGTTCCCAATTTGCCCCTTTAAGGGGCTCACCCGCTTAAGCCCCCGGCTTTGCCGGGGGTCATTTAACTTAATCCGGTAAACCCCCGGCTATGCCGGGGGACTCTCAATGGTTTGACCGTTCCCACGGTCTTACATTTCTTTGTTTATTGACCAAAATAACAAAGGAATTAGCCGATGAGAGATTACAAAAGCCTTGCACATACGAGATGGGATTGTAAATACCACGTGGTTTTCATCCCTAAACGCAGGCAAAAAGTTATCTATGGCAACCTACGTCAGTATCTTGGTGAAATTTTCCATGAACTGGCCGGGCATCGCGAAAGTAAGATTGAGGAGGGCCATTTGATGCCGGATCACATTCACATGTGTATCAGCATACCGCCCAAACATGCTGTTTCAAAAGTCGTTGGATACCTAAAAGGAAAAAGCGCGATTGCCATAGCTCGAAAATTCAAAAATAAAGCACGGAATTTCAAGGGTGAAAATTTTTGGGCCCGTGGATATTTCGTCTCAACTGTAGGGCTCGATGAACAGATGGTGAGGGAGTATATCAGAACGCAAGAAGAGCGTGATAAGTACTTTGACCAAATGGATATATTCAATCCATAACCGCTTTAGCGGTTCCCAATTTGCCCCTTTAAGGGGCTCACCCGCTTAAGCCCCCGGCTTTGCCGGGGGTCATTTAACTGGTCAACGCTTGCGTGTCCATATTTACGATAACCGGATAGAAGCCTATCTAGGCAGCACTCATGTCGTCAGCCATTCTCGTGAGCGGGGGCACGGCAAAGGCCCCCGCATTCATGTTATCAATTATCATCACGTCATTCATGCTCTCAAACGTAAACCTCAGGCACTCGCCAATTCTATTTATCGTGACAGTATTTTTCCAAGAACCGAGTACTCCCTGGCCTGGACATTGTTTCAGAAAAAGTTGTCCCGCAGAGATGCGTGTCGTCAGATGGTTGGGATACTTTTCCTTGCGCACGAAGAGGCTTGTGAGGCCGAAGTCGCGCACCTGATTTCGAGAGAAATCAATGCAGGAAGGCTACCTTGCGCAAAAAAACTTAAGCTGAATATCACAAAAAAGAACACGGATTTACCTCCTGATATTCCCGTGGTTCAACCTTCATTATCAGTCTTTGATACTCTGTTGGAGGATCGGGCATGACAAACATTGAAGTGGATCAGCACAAGCTGCCTCTTATGCTAACTGACTTACGATTACCCAGCTTTCACAAACACTGGCAAGATATCGCAATCCAATCCGACAAGGAGGGCTGGTCAGCAGCCAGGTTCCTTGCCGTTTTGGCCGAATATGAATTGGCCGAAAGGGACACGCGACGCATTCAACGCCATCTCAACGCATCAAACCTGCTGGGCGGAAAAACTCTGGCCACTTTTAACTTCAAGCGGCTGCCTAACGTGAAAAAGGCGCAGGTCGAAGCCTTGTCTGCCGGTGACTGGATTGACGCAAGAGCAAATCTGATTGCCATTGGAAATTCAGGGGGAGGAAAAACTCATCTCCTATGCGCCGTAGGTTATGCTCTTATAGAGGCTGGATACCGTGTGCTCTATACGCAAACCAGTGATCTGGTGCAAAAACTCCAGGCTGCCAGACGTGAACTTATGCTCGAAAACGCCCTCGCAAAACTCGATAAATTTGATCTCATCATTCTCGATGATATTACCTATGCACAAAGGGATATATCTGAAACATCCGTGCTCTTTGAATTGATCGCCAGACGATATGAGTACCGAAGTATTGCAATTGCTGCCAATCAACCTTTTAGCGGATGGGACAATATTTTTCAAGATAAGGCCATGACCGTTGCAGCAATCGATCGTCTTGTTCACCACTCAACCATTCTT
Source organism: Kiloniella sp. (assembly GCF_965205715.1). Taxonomy (GTDB): domain Bacteria; phylum Pseudomonadota; class Alphaproteobacteria; order Kiloniellales; family Kiloniellaceae; genus Kiloniella. The sequence continues at coordinate 143,276 of NZ_CBDBHW010000014.1, forward strand.
GAGATGAATATCGACAGCTACAGACAATGGGAAGCCGCCCAAAATCTCAAAAAAATGTTGCGGAAAACCACAAACAAAAAGGTGAAAAATATGCCTGAAGCATCGTAAATAAACGTCAGATCACAGCCGCATCAAAAGCGGCCAAGGTGGTTGACGCAACCGGACAAAGTGGTTGACGCTCTACAACGTTTGGGCTTTCCGCCGTTACAATGAATATGACCAGGTTGAAGAGGGGGCAACTGATGACGGAGAGCCATCAGGGACTTCCGGGCCACCCACTTTACGTATCCTTCAAGGAAATCAACTAATCAACAGCGCTGTAATTACCATTAGGTACTTTGGTGGCACAAAATTGGGTACAGGAGGACTGGTTAGAGCATACGGTGAAAGTGTAAAAGTCGTCATAAAAGAAGCCCACCTAAAGCCTTACGTTAAATTATGTAAGACAGACTTATCAGTACCCTTCAAAGATATACCTCATGCAGAATACCTTTGTGAACAGAAGAATGTTCGAATAATTCAACGGGATTTCGACTCAACCGGTGCTAATTTTACTTTAGAGGGTGCCGAGAGTGATCTGGAGCAGGTTTGTGGACAGATTACTCTTCGATAAGCGCTTTTTGAATAGTCGTTACGGCTTCAAGCGAATTCGCCAGGCACATAATTTCATTTCGAGCAAGCATGAGGGCTTCTTTGTCTTCCTGGGATAAATTATGTTGTGTCAATCGATAGTGATATATCCGATTGGCCTGCTTGCGAAGTATGGACCATTTACTATTCGAATCATTGATCAAAGACAGATGATCACACGGCTCACGTTTAAGTGCCGCTTCTAAATTCGTTGTTTGTTTTATGGCCCCCTGATGCATTAAGCTCGCCCCTGATGCATTAGCTTGTCATTATTACAATAACAGTTAACAAAGTATTACCCTAAATTTGTATCAAATTCCAGCTTTAAGGTCGTAACGGGGTAAATTATCTCTAAATTATTCAAATGCAGAAGTGTAACGAACTTCTTCTTCGCTTATCGCATGCTCGATAACATATTGATCTATAGCACCAAATACACTTTCCCCAGTGCTGTCCAGCATTTCAATTCGGACATGATCGCCAAACTTCATAAACTCTGTTGTTGCCTCCCCTCGGGCAAAAATTTCAAGCATTCTCCTTTCTGCAATACAGGACGACCCGACAGAGCTGTCCTGATTTGATACAGTACCCGATCCAATAATCGTTCCAGCTGTTAATTGTCGCGTTTTGGCCGTGTGTACAATTAACTCTGCAAAATCGAATGTCATATCCATTCCAGAATTTGGCCGACCAAAAAGCTTACCGTTAAGTGTGGAAATAAGAGGAAGATGGACTTTGTTCTCCCTCCAGGCATCGCCCAATTCATCTGGTGTGATAACAACGGGAGAAAAAGCTGTTGCAGGTTTACTTTGTAAAAATCCATAACCCTTTGCAAATTCATCAGGAATTAGATGACGGAGGGTAACATCATTAACCAGAGAAATGAGACGGATATGTTGAGGGGCTTGTTCTGATGAAACATGCATAGGCACATCATCGGTAATCACGGCAATCTCAGCTTCAAAATCGACACCGGCTTCTTCTGATATAACTTCTATGCCAGAATGCGCCCCAATCATTTTATCAGACCCACCTTGATATATGTGTGGATCTGTCCATAAATCTGCAGGCACTTGACCGGTTCTTACTTTTGCTAATAATTCCAAGTAGTGAACATAGGCTGATCCATCAACCCACTGATATGCACGAGGAAGAGGGGCCATACACTCATTAGCTTGAAAAACTTTACAGTTTTTTTCCTCACCACCATTTAATCGGCTATATACCCCTTCGAGTGAAGGCGCTAATAACTGCCAATTATCCAATGCAGCTTGTAATGTTAAGGCGATCGTTGGAACATCAACATAATGGGTGAGAGATCTATTTACGACCACAAGTTTGCCGTCTCGCCCCTCTTGGCCATCTCTTCCGTGACTTTTTAGGGTTGCCAGTTTCATTTGTCACCTCCAGGTAAACTAATCCGGTCCCCTCTGTTTAATTCAAATGTTTAGCCCCCCGCACTAACCCAATTCATTGAGTTAGTGTTTATCACTCCCCGACGGCGCTGCTGGGGCCGGGTTTATATTCCCCATGGCCTTTGCTTCATCAATGATTGGTAACAAATCAGAAGTGATCGTATCAAATAGTTGTTCAAAGCTATTAATCACATAATAAATTGGTTGATAGCTATCTATTCGATAGTTGGTTCTGAAAATTGTTAGGGGATCAAAGGCTAGTTTTGTTGGCTCCAGGCTATCGGTGCAATAAACGGCTTCGCCGGACGAAGAGGCAAGTCCAGCCCCATATATCTTTTCGCCCTGAGAGGTCTGGATAAGGCCAAATTCTACAGTGAACCAAAATAACCGCTGTAGAGACCACATATATTTTTTCTCAACAGAAAGAGCCAGTTTCCCGTACTCTTGAACATAATCAGCAAATGATTTGTTCGTAAGCATGGGACAATGACCATAGATTTCATGAAATACATCTGGCTCTTTTATATAGTCAAAATCTTTACGAAGTCGGATAAAAGTGGCAGCAGGGAAACGTCTATTGGCGAGTATAGAAAAGAAATCTTTAGGTGGAATGACAGCAGGAACAGATTGAACGCCAAAACCAGTTGCGTCTTTCAGCCGCTCACTTATCTCTGATAATTGCGGGACACGTGATGATGAGAGACCCAGGATTTCACGCCCTTTGACAAACTCATCACAAACTCGCCCCTCAAGTATTTTATTTTGGCGGGTTATTAGATCCCCCCAAACGTCATCCTCTTCGGAACTATAATGATAAATGCCCTCAGAATCAGGAATTTTTGATTCATACAATGAACCTTGATGTCCCATTTATTTACTCTCCATTCCACATATACAATTATGTATGCTTATTTTATGTGACGAATTGAGGTATATTATTTCTTAATCACACACATTGATACTTATTGCGCATAATATTACTAACATTTACAGGATAATTGAATTGATTGACCTCGACGCACTAGATGTAAAGATACTCAGTTTGCTCCAAAAGGACGCGACAATACCAACTGCAGAAATTGCAGAGAAAGTTGGGCTCTCGCAATCCCCTTGTTGGCGAAGAATAAAACGTTTTCGAGATGGAGGACTTATCCGCAAGGAAGTCTGCCTTCTAGATCCAAAGGAAGCAGGCCTTGGAGTGACCGTTTTTGCAACAGTCACCCTTGTGCAGCATAGTGAAGAGCATGTCAGGCAATTTGAAGATATCGTAGAGCGACATCCTGAAATTATGGAGTGCTATACAATTACTGGAAATAGAGATTATCTACTAAAAATAATCGCCAAAGATATAGAAGCATACGATAATATGTTGACAGAGCAATTCCTTCATCTACCTATAATAAATTCAGTAAATTCAAGATTTGCCTTACGAAGCGTCAAATATTCTACCGAATTGCCCATCTAAATTGTTCTACTAAAAATATCATAAGTAAGGTTGAGTTTGGTGATCATAAGAAATGAAGAAGTAACCGATAGAGCTGCAGTACTTCAGCTTGTACATGATGCGTTTGGCCAATGGGATGAAAGCGACCTGATTACAGAACTCTACCGTGATGAAGATGTACTGTTTGGGTTAGTTGCCGAGGATGATACTGGAATAATTGGACACCTTCTATGTGAGCGTGACGTTAACCGCATCTGTTTGAGCTAATGAATAATGGTTATGCTTCATTTTTCTTTTGAATGGAGCGTTTAATGTCAGCAATTGAGAACGATTTATCGCGAACAGAATTCCATTGGCTTGAGCATGCGCGTTCGTGTGAGTTAAACGGGGTGGGCATGAAAGCTTATGCCGAGGCACACGATCTTGACCTGAAGGATTTTTATCATCAAAAGGGGGAGCTTGTTAAGCGGGGTCTTTTTGTTGTTTCTAGTCGAGATGAAAATTTACACAAGATTGTAAATGGTTCAGCTGATGGCCCAGGCTTATTGTATTGTCAGGTTTGCCTTCGTAACGGGCTAGAAGTCAAATGGCCTGTTTCGGGGAGAACATCGGATTTAACATCTATTGTAGATGCACTTGAAGGTCTGTGATGCGGCGGCCTTCAGATGCTTTGCCCGTCATTTATCTTTGCGCAAATCCCGTTGATTTTCGTCGCGGCATAAATGGTTTGTCGATGCTTGTTGACGACATCCTCAGCCTTGATCCATTCTCTGGCTACCTCTTTGTTTTTTCTAATCGTCTAAGCAACAAGGTCAAGTTACTTTACTGGGAGAAAAACGGATTTTGTTTGTGGCAAAAGAGCCTTGAAAAAGATCGGTTTCATTGGCCACGACACTTGAGCAAAGGAGCCCGTATAGAGCTCAGTGGTCGCCAATTGAACTGGTTGCTGGATGGTGTTGACCTCCGTCATGTGAAAGAGCATAAGCCTGTAAATTATTCGGAGATATATTAAATATTTACAGCACTTTATACTGTTTTGAAGAGTATAAATTTGGTATACTTCGGCTATGTCAAAAGCGCCCATTTCTTTCCCTGAAAGCCTTGAAGAATCACGTATTTTAATAGGTGGTCTTCATGCGCGTATTGATATTCTTGAAGAGCAAAACAGATTATTGCGTCATCAGCAGTTTGCCGCTTCCAGTGAGAAGACATCCCCGCAAGAGCAAGGTCTCTTGTTTGATGAAGCAGAGGAAGCGGCTGAGGACGACACAGGGGCAGAAGACGATGATAAAGAGATCAAAGTTCCAGCTCATACCCGTAAAAGGGGTGGACGCCGCTCTTTGTCAAAAGACTTGCCCCGTGTGCGGATTGAACACGATATCCCCGAAGAAGAAAAGATTTGCGCTTGCGGATGTGGTCTTATGGCCAGAATTGGGGAAGAAGTCACCGAACAATTGGATATAATTCCGGCTAAAATGCAGGTTCTTCAGCATGTGCGTTTCAAATACGCCTGTAAATCATGCGAAGAAGGCGTAACAATCGCGCCCTTGCCACCACAGCCCATCCCCAAAAGCATCGCTTCTGCTGGACTTCTTGCTTATGTGGTAACGGGAAAGTATGTGGATGGCCTGCCTCTCTATCGTATGGTACCTGTTCTGAACCGCTCCGGTGTGGAGTTTAACCGTACATTACTCTCGCGGTGGGTGATCAAATGTGGTGATCTTGTTCAGCCCCTGATTAATCTGTTTACCGACCATCTCCTAAACTACGATATCATTGCCATGGATGAGACTGGCGTTCAGGTCTTGAAAGAACCTGGGAAAAAACCTCAAAGCAAATCCTACATGTGGGGGCAAAAAGGAGGCCCTCCGGACCAGCCAGTGATCCTGTTCCACTACGATCCCTCCAGGGCGGAGGATGTGGCAAGGCGATTGTTGGAAGGTTACACTGGGTATCTTGTTAGTGATGGATATCAGGTCTATCTGAATGTGACATCCGACAGCACAATCATCGGCGTCGGATGCATGGCTCACGCCCGGCGTAAGTTCAATGATGTCATCAAGGCACGGAAGAAGTCCAAAAGGCGAAAACCCGGCCTTGCCGATCATGCCATGGAGGCCATCAGAGCTTTGTACCGCATTGAAAAGCTCGCAAAAAACATGAGCGATAACGAACGTCGGCTATTACGCAAGGAAAAGGCCAAACCAATCCTTAAAGACTTGAGAGAGTGGATTACCAAGGTCAAATCGTCGGTGCCGCCGACATCGTTACTTGGCAAGGCTTTGCACTACATTGATAAGCAGTGGCCTCGGCTCATTCGCTACCTTGATGATGGCCGCTTGCCAATTGATAACAATGAAATGGAGCGCGTAATTAAGCCGTTTGTAATAGGAAGGAAAAATTGGCTGTTCTCAAAATCCCAAAATGGTGCCAAGGCCAGTGCAAATCTTTACTCTATCGTCGAGACCGCCAAGGCTAACGGGATCGAGCCATATTCATATCTTCGACACATTTTTACCCAATTACCTAAAGCAAAAACCGTCGAAGACTTTGAAGCTCTGCTGCCCTGGAACGTCAACAGAAACAACGTAACACCTTACATCATGCAAAAATAGGTGCGGTTAACGTCACGCTCACGGTTTTTCCTCTAAAACAACATCTCGTCTAGAAGCGCCTTTTAAAGGGGAGTACTTCATGGCGTTAGAATTTCGAGCTGATATTTTTCCTAAGGACGGAAAGGTAATTTACGCCAAGGCCTTTGGATTATAATTTTACTCTAATAGGAAAATCAAACGAACTGATCTTTGATGGCAAGAGACAAGAAAACTCAGATAAATAAGATAATCGCCAGGGAATTATGGATTCAGCGGTATCGAGATTTTCGCTGGCCTATATTATTTATAGGCATTCTCATCTTTGGATTGGTTGTCTACGTCGGTGACAAGAGAGAAGCCGGGCCAGATGTCATGGGTACCGTGATCAGCTTACAAGGTGATAATTCTGATGCGCCAAAACCTTCAAGACTAGTTGTTCGACTAGATAGCGGGGCAGAAATCATCGTTAATCAGAGTGGAAATATTCCTTTTCATGAAGGAAAAAGAGTTCTTCTCAAGCAAACGATAACGAGGATCTTAGGCTTCCATCGATATTATTTTGTACGATATATCCCGGATAGTGATTAATAAATTTAACAACACTTTGGAAAAGCCTTCTCCAAGCTAGTGTTATCACGATTATGGCTTTCATATTCCTGTTCACTTAACAGTACATATGAGAGCTCTTTTAAAGCTTTTTTCCAGCTTCTTTTTTATCCTCCACAGAATGTGGTGTCGCGTATAATTCATCGTCCTCGAGATCTTCATCAAACACAGCGCGATATGCTGCCCCCTCGAGGTCTTCATACTGTCCCGATCGTAGCGACCAAAGAAAAGCAGCAAGCCCCAGGAGGCCCAAAACCAAAGCTATGGGTATTAAAAAAGATAGAGCAACCATGATTAACGACCTTTCTCTGAAAGCCTAAGGCGTAGAGCATTTAAGGTAACTATAATAGAAGACATTGACATCGCAATCGCGGCTATCAAAGGCGTTACATAGCCCGCCATCGCAAGTGGAACGGCAATAGTATTATATAGAATAGCCAATCCAAAATTTTGAAATATAAGTGATTTCGCTTTTCGAGCAATTAGGATTGCCTCAATCATTGGTTTGAGACGGTTACCCTGAAAGATAAAGTCTGCCGTCGTCTGGCTTATATCTGATGCTGTCGCCGGAGATGCTGATACATAGGCTGTTGCAAGCGCAGGTGCATCGTTTAGACCATCTCCAACCATGAGAACCTTATTTCCAAACGCGGAGAGTTGTTCCAAACGGGTAATCTTACCTTTTGGATTTGTATCTGCTCTCCATGTATCCAAAGACAAGATCTTGGCAACTTTAGAAACAGCAGAATTTCTGTCTCCAGATAGCAATTCTACCGAGTTAAGGTATTTCTTGGAAAGTTCGACAGCTTCGGACGCGTCATCTCTCAATTTATCCTCAAAGGTAAATCTAACTTGCTTTCCATTGGTATCTGACAGCCACAGTTCACTAACGCTATCATCGACATCTGTTTTATCTTCGATACCACACCAAGTTCGGTTTCCGATACGAACCCGCAATTCATCAATATAGCATTCCATACCTTGACCAGGTATTTCTTCTACGTTTTCGAGTGCAATAGTGTTTGGTCCCGCGGCACGGACGAGGGCTTTTGATAAGGGGTGTTTGCTTGAATGGGCGAGGGATGCCGCAAGAACAAGATCTGACTTCTGAATACCATCATTATTGGTTAGTTCTGGTTTGCCCTCTGTTAATGTTCCCGTTTTATCAAAGACAACGACATCTGTATCCGCCAGTCTTTCAAGTCCATCGGCAGCTTTAACCAAAATTCCCCGTTTTAATAACAAACCACTGGCAACAACCTGTACCGTTGGTACGGCGAGCCCGAGCGCACAGGGGCAAGTGATAATAAGAACAGCAACTGCGTTCATCATAGCCAGATGCCAACCGCCATCACCTAATGCCCACCAGGCAACAAATGTCAGCGCAGAAAGTATATGTACCACAGGCGCGTATATTTGGGCGGCTCTGTCGGCAAGTCGCACATACTTCGCACGCCCCTGTTCCGCCGTTTCCATCAAATTGACGATCTCAGATAGTAAGGTCTGATCATCACGTGCAGAAACCAAGACTTCAAAGGGGGCTGCAATGTTTAAAGTCCCAGCAAATACAGCATCACCTTTGTTAGCCTTATGAGGTAGCGTCTCACCAGTGATCAAAGAAGTATCAATCTCAGTTTGACCTGATGACACAGTACCATCAACGGGGATTTTTTCGCCGACGGCAATCGCAACCTTCATGCCTGGTTCGATAGCTTCTACAGGTAAAGAAATCCGAGTTCCGTCTTCTTTGATAACTGTTGCTGCGATTGCCCTTAAGGATAACAGATTTTGTGCAGCTGACTGAGCCTTACTGCGCATTCTCCGATCAAGGTATCGCCCAATCAAAAGGAAAAACAGCAACATGACTGAGGCATCAAAATATGCATGACTGGCGCTTTGTAATGTTTCTCCCACACTCATCCCAACCGCCAGAAGAACGGCAAGGGATATCGGAACGTCCATGTTCAGGCTTCGGGTTTTTAAAGCTGCAATAGCTGAACGGAAAAAGGGCTGACCTGAATAAGCAACCGTTGGCAACGCAATTAATGCTGACACCCAATGCATAAGATCACGTGTTGCTGTCCCCATTTCCCCAACACCAGACCAAACTGCAATGGAAAGAATCATAACGTTAGCAGCTGCAAATCCTGCAACCCCAACAGCTCTGAGTAGGGCTTTATCTTCTTTTTCTGACGCCGTGCTCATTAAATCTGGATTAAACGGTGTCGGCGGAAAATCCAAATCGTCGAGCTTTCGAACGATCGTATTGGCGGATGTCTGCTTTTCATCCCATTGAACAAACAGTCTTTTGGTCGAGAGATTTACCCGCGCGCGCTCCATGCCTGGCATTTTGTTGAGATTGCCCTCAATGAGACGAATGCAGGATGGACAATGTATTGTATCAACGATCAGGTTTAATTGAGATAATCCATCAGACGTTTGTCTGACATAGGAAGTCGGATCAATACTTGCGGCAGGCTCATGGCTTATCGTCGCCTGTTGATCAGGCTGAGGACAATCCGAGATATTTTCGATCTTACTATTTGAGCAACATTTGGACATGTTCAATTACTTCAAAATGAAACGCTGTTCTAACTGAAAAGGAGTGCCATCGGGTGCCGTCGCAGAAATACTAATATGCCACTGCCCTTTGAATGGAAGGTCCACCGTGGCTTCGTAAATACCCCTTGTGCTTTCTGCCAATAATATCGTCTGGTCATAATCCTGTAGGGTAGGTCGACTGACTTTTGCGTTAACCACAAATGCACTTAATGCCACATCATTTTCATCAGACAACTGGAAGGTAATGGCTTTTTGATTACCTAGGGCTGTTAGTTCCAGAGTGGAGTTCCAGTTAAGCGCTTTCTGAGCTTCTGCTGCTTCAATGGTTTGGTTGTAATTCAGCCCATCGACATAGGCATTTTCCTTGAAAAGACCTGTCCAGGTATTGGTGGCAAAGTAGATAAATACGATATTCATCCCTATGATGACGCCAAAAAAAGCAAGGATCCAGGTCAAGAAGTGTCTTCCTGTAAATTGTTTCTTTTTCTCGCCTGGTTTAGGTGCATTCATAGAGGGCATTCTTTCTGTCGTAATCAATTGGGCTGTCATTTGTTCGGACCTATAAAGACAGTGTCATTTGAAACGCTGTATCCTGTGGTTTTGTCTGTCACTGTGATTGTGATGGGCTCAGAAGACGTAGAAAGCAGTTCAGAATCAACCGTAAGGAAGAGATGAACACTACGTAAATTATCAGACCTGACGTCAACAACCGGATTAAAACCAATGTTTTCAATATCATTTATCTTTATTTCATTGAACTCTAAACCAGTAACAGTGACAAGAAACTGGCGAGGTTCACGCTCTTTATTCAATATCTTGACGGTATAACCATTTCGGATTGATCCATCTGAAAGTTTCACAAACAGAGGGTTTCGATCCCTAAGCACGTTGAGATCAAGAGGTGAACGGTTCGCCAGGAGGTAAACCATGAAAGCACAAACAGCGAAGATAAGGACGGCATAAAGAACTGTTCTCATTCGAAGCAGGCTGAATTTCTGTGACGTCCCTTGTTGCCTTCGAACCATATTTGCATCTGTGTCATAGCCGATCAGACCGCGTGGGGTCCCCATCTTGTCCATGATACCATCACAAGCATCTATACAAAGTGCACAATTTATGCACTCAAGCTGAGATCCGTCTCTAATATCGATGCCCATAGGACAGACAACAACACATTGCTTGCAATCGATGCAATCACCAAACGCCTTTTCTGCCGCGTCCTTTTTAGCACGCCCCCGGGGCTCACCTCTATCAGAACGATAGGTAACTTGAAGAGAATCCTCATCCATCATTGCCCCTTGAATACGGGGCCAAGGGCACATGTAGATGCAGACCTGTTCTCGTGAGAGCCCCCCAAGGGTATAGGTGGTAAAAGTTAGGAGCCCGACAAAACTATACGCAACGATATCAGCCTGTAACGTTATGAGTTCTAAAAACAGAGTAGGGGCGTCGGCAAAATAAAAGACCCAAGCCCCGCCTGTAGCCATCCCAATAATGAGCCAAAGGGTGTGCTTTAAGGTAATCTTCCAGATCTTTTCAAAGCCCCATCTATGACGATGAAGTTTTATACGGGCGTTACGGTCACCTTCGACCCAGCGCTCGACAGCGATAAAGAGATCTGTCCAAACCGTCTGAGGACAAGAATATCCACACCAAACCCGACCAAACAGGCTGGTAAAAAAGAATAATACGAGGCCAGCTATAATCAGGATGCCCGTTATATAATAGATCTCTTGAGGCCAGAGCTCGATAAAGAAAAAATAGAACCTGTTACCGGGGAAATCAATAAGCACCGCTTGATCTGGTGCGCCCGGGCCACGATCCCACCTTATAAATGGCACGAGGTAATAGATGGAAAGCGTAAGGATCATGATCAACCATTTAAGTCGACGGAAATTACCTTCTGCTCGTTTTGGAAAAATAGGTTCACGTTTTTTATAAAGAGATCTGTTCTCTTTTTTATTCACGGCCTCCACCTGTACGGTGGCTTCCTTGACGATCTGCTCCAGCTTGGTGCTCATCTTATACAGTCGTTCTTTTCTGACGTTTTTAATAGGTATTTTTATACTTCGATTTTAAATCGAAAGTTGATATCACGGGGAACCCTAGTTCCCCGTGATAACGAGCCAGAATTTATGGCTTATTCACCGCCACCAAGTGAGTGGACGTAAATACTCAAGGATTTCACAGTTACCGGGTCAAGCCTTGCTTCCCAAGTTGGCATTACACCTTTTCGACCATAGGAAATGGACTGGATAACCGTTTTCCGATCCCCACCAAAAAGCCAAAGCTTATCAGAAAGGTTTGGCGCGCCCATTTCACGATTACCGACGCCGCCCTCAGCATGACAAGCAACGCAGTTGTCTACGAAAATAGGTTCTCCCCTGTTGGCTGCCTCGCTATCGGTGGAGGTTCCAGATAAAGAAAGTACATATTCCGCAACATCGGAAATATCTTGTTTTTCAAGAATTTCGTCAGCGAGAAAAGCTGTCATGTCGTTAAAGCGGGTTTCATCATGGGTCGAGCGAATACCATAATTAATGGTGAATAAGATCTCTTCCAAAGACCCGCCCCAAAGCCAGTGATCATCATTGAGGTTAGGGTACCCCTTTGCCCCTTGAGCACCACTACCATGACAACCAGAGCAGTTATCCCCAAACGCCGCTTTACCGGCAGCAAGAGCGAAATGATTAAGCGCTGGGTCTTTCGTAATCTCCTCAAGGCTAGAGGACAAAATTTTTGCTTCTTGTCCGGCTCGACTTGCCTTTACCTCTGCAATGTCACTTAAGACCTCACCACGTTGAGAATAACCAAGTACACCCTTAGTGTAGCTGGTCATAAGAGGCCAGGCGGGCATAACCACCCAATAAGCAATAGACCATAAAATTGTGGCGTATAAGACCCATAGCCACCACCGTGGCATGGGGTTGTCTAGTTCTTCGATGCCATCCCACTCATGACCTGTGGTATCGACACCGGAGATCTCATCTGTTCTGCGATTTCCTGCCATGACTAGTCATCCTCTAATGGAATATGGGCGGCGTGATCAAATTTGTTCTTGTTTCTTGGCCAGAGAGCATAAACCACTCCAGCCAGAAACATCACAACCAGATACACGAGCCCCCAGGTTTGCGAAAAAGTAGAAATGTCGTTGTATTCCATAACTTTTTTCCTATCGCAGTTCCGGACCTTCAGCCTTGTAGGCTGAGAAATCCACGAGGGTGCCAAGCATTTGCAGGTAGGCGATCAAAGCATCCATTTCAGTGATAACCTTGGCGTTGTCATCAAAGTTTCGGACCTGAGCTTTTGGATAACGTGCCAACAGCCCATCAGTATCACCATCGGGATCAACTTGTGCTCTAAGATCTTCTTCCGCCAGTTCAATCATCTCATCACTATAAGGTACACCAACCATACGGTTTGCTTCCAAATGCTCTTTGATGTCATTGAAACGAAGCGGCGTATCAAGTAAGAACGGGTAGCCTGGCATTACAGATTCAGGAACAATCCCACGTGGATTTACCAGGTGTTCTTTATGCCATTCATCAGAATATTTCCCACCAACACGTGCGATATCTGGACCGGTACGTTTAGATCCCCATTGATGTGGGTGGTCATACATCGATTCAGCAGCAAGTGAGTAGGGGCCATAACGCTCAACCTCGTCACGTAAAGATCTAATCATCTGTGAGTGACAGTTATAACAACCTTCACGGATGTAGATATTTCGCCCGGCAAGTTCGAGAGGAGAATAGGGACGCATGCCCTTCACCTTCTCAATTGTACTTTCCAGAAAAAACAGAGGCGCAATTTCAATCAAACCGCCAATTGATACGACGATAAGAATACCAATAAGCATTACGATCGAATTTTTTTCGAAAATGTCGTGTTTCATCATGATCAATGCCTCCTTATTCTGCTGCTAGAGGGCTAGGAACAGCTTCAGGAGCAAGAGAACGTTGTTCATCTCTTACATCTCCGCGAGCCGTACGCCAGAGGTTGTAGGCCATGATCAGAGAACCGATCACGAAACAAGCCCCACCGATTGCACGGATCCAATAGAAAGGATTCATTGCTTCAACGGTTTCGACGAATGAATACTCTAGGAAGCCATACTCGTCATAGGCACGCCACATCAAGCCTTGCAAAATTCCAGAGACCCACATGGAGGTGATGTAAAGGAGAATACCAATAGTGGAGATCCAGAAGTGGTAATTAACCAGCTTTAGGGAATAGAGTTGAGTTCGGTTCCAAAGCCATGGCACCATACAATATAGAGCACCAAAACTAACAAAAGCTACCCAGCCCAATGCACCAGAGTGAACGTGACCTACGGTCCAGTCTGTATAGTGAGAAAGCGAGTTAACAGCCTTGATCGCCATAACAGGCCCCTCAAAAGTACTCATACCATAGAAGGCAATGGAAACGACAAGCATTCGAATGACAGGATCCGTACGAAGTTTATCCCAAGCGCCCGAAAGCGTCATCAAGCCGTTGATCATGCCACCCCAGGAAGGCATCCAAAGCATAATAGAGAATGTCATGCCCAGATTTTGCGCCCATTCAGGTAAGGCTGTGTAGTGTAGGTGATGCGGTCCGGCCCATATATACATAAAAATAAGTGACCAGAAGTGTACTATGGAAAGGCGATAGGAATAGACTGGGCGGCCCGCGCGTTTCGGTACAAAGTAGTACATAATCCCTAGGAACCCAGCCGTCAGGAAGAAGCCAACAGCATTGTGCCCATACCACCACTGAACCAGAGCATCTTGTACACCAGCGAATACAATATAACTCTTGGAGCTGGTCCAGGAAACAGGCACCGTCAGGTTATTAATGATGTGTAACATGGCTATGGTTACGATAAAGGCGAGGTAGAACCAGTTCGCGACATAAATGTGTGGTTCACGTCTTTTCCAGAGAGTACCAAGGAAAACAAACAGATATACTACCCAAACTATTGTTAGCCATAAATCAGCATACCATTCTGGTTCAGCATACTCTTTTCCTTGAGTCGCCCCCATAAGGTATCCTGTTGCGGCAACAACAATAAAAAGTTGATATCCCCAAAAGACAAACCATGATGAAAAGACACCAGGAAGACGTGCCTTACATGTTCGTTGAACAACATAAAAGGATGTTGCGATAAGAACGTTACCGCCAAAGGCAAAGATCACAGCCGAAGTGTGTAGGGGACGTAGCCGACCAAAATTTATGAAAGATGTGTCAAAGTTCAAATCTGGGTATGCCAATTGAAAAGCAAGTGTATCCCCAGCTAAAAACCCTGCGATACCCCAAAATACTGAAGCAATGACACCAGCTTTAATAACCTTTAGATCGTACTCTATTGGTGTGCCTGATGCCTGACTGGCAATACGTTCTGAGTTGTCATAATAAGATTTAATAAGAACAAACAAACCAAGTAAAAATGCGCCAGCGAATAGATACGCATGGATGCTCATTACTGGGTCTTCTGTTCGTGCGGCTGTTAATGTGGCATAGAAAGTACCAATTACCAGTGCCGCTGCGATTACCCATCCGTCGATGGACAACCTCCCTTTAGCAGTAGTTTCCCGAGTCATTCCTGAAGTCGCCTTTTTTAAAAAAAACGTGGTAAAACTGCTGGATAGAAAACCCAACAGCCCTTGTAACCTACCCCTCAAGTACATAAGAGCATTGATCTAAGTCAATAGTACGGGTTGACGCACCCTTATGAAGGCGAAACTAGTTGATTTATACGGTTAATTACTTAAACGCTTACATAATCGGATCGCGTCACAAACGTATCCCTTATCTGCAAGTTGGTTAGGAATGGATTTAGTGTAACCACTTTCAGGGATAATTGTATGCTGAATATCCATAGTTAGGTGTATGGCATGACATGTTCTGGAAATAGCTTGTCCTTCAAGCCACTCTAATAGAGTGTCTGATATGTCATTCCGACCAAGAAAGTCTGCAGTTACATAGTTTGTAACATCCATAACCATTTGATGTGAAACATCTTCGACTATTTTATAACAGAGAACTCCCAAATAATAACCAGCCGTATTTTTAACCGTGATAATTCCACATTCACGGCTATTCCGACCGGTAAAACTATCTACATAGCTTTGCCACTCATCGGTCGTAATGTCCTGTTTCAACGTTTGAATTAACGGTAAAAGTTGAAGGCAGTTATTTTGATCAAGGGAATTAATTGCAAATTGCACTTTAGATTACTCGCATATGGGGTTATATTTTGATTGAAGTGCATTTCAAAGAATTGGTCTTTGATGTAGGTCAATTTGACGCACAGATTTTACGAGTTATCTGTTTCTCATTATCGAGTGAGGTAGTATCACTCTAATTAAACATAAAAAAGATGTAGTCAGGAAGAACAATAAATGAGAAGTCGTTCTCAAGTTGCACCTAAAATTGATTCTCATGTATCCGGACATTCCCCTTGTGAAAAATGTAACATCGCCGAGATGAGCCTCTGCCATGCCCTGTCGTGTGACGATCTGCAGCAGCTCTCTTCTATCTCTTCAAGTATTGAAGTGGGCAAGGGGGTTACAATTATTAATGAACAAGACCCAGCAAATTTTCTGTTTAATGTTACCGGTGGCTCCGTAAAACTTTACAAACTTTTGCCAGATGGTCGACGTCAGATGACCGGCTTCCTGTTTCCCGGTGATTTCCTGGGTATAGCGATGAACGATTGTTATGCCTATTCAGCTGAATCCCTGGAAGACACAAGATTGTGTCGTTTCTCCCGGGCGAAACTCGAAGAATTATTGAAAAAACTACCCCACCTTGAAAATCGCTTATTAAATATGGTTTCAAACGAACTCGTGCTAGCCCAAGACCAAATGCTTTTGTTAGGTCGTAAAACGGCTAAAGAAAAGGTTTGTAGCTTCTTGCTTTCTCTTTCGAAGAGAGTCCAATCCAAAAATGGCCAGGCAACAAACATATCTCTCCCGATGGGACGCTCTGATATAGGTGATTATCTTGGGCTCACCACAGAAACAGTTAGCCGCACACTCACTAATTTGAAAAAAAGCGGTATAATCTCCATTCCTACAAACGGTGAGTTAGAAATAACTGACATGCAAGAGCTAACAGATCTTGCTGAAGGGCTAGACTAACCTACTTACTGTCAACTGAACTCCGAATAAATTACTTAAGATATTTCGTAATTTTATGGGTAATGCTTGAGCTATTTTGACTAAGTTGCTACACAAGAACTGCCCGATCTGAGAAATTCAGATCAATAAGCTTTGGGAAAAGGGATCTTTACGCTGCCTCACGGCGCGATTGGATGCACTTCCCAAAGCGAGCCGCTTATCGTGCAATTTGTAAGTCGCGATCCAAAACCTATTCATTTAGAGTTTTGGGAGGATGTGCTTCGCGCACATCCTCGGCTGGCTTGCTAACTTCCTATAATAACATCTATTTACATGTTCTGGTTTTATCGATGCTTTTCTTCGGTTAGCATCTGTTTAGTTGTATTTCTAATTCCTAAATTCAAATCAAAAACCATTGGAACCATAAATCATGACCACAAAACAATTATGTCAAAAACTTGGAAAACATCATCCAGCCTTTGGATGCTGGATCGATATGTTCAATCCATTGGCCACTGAAATTATCGCCCAGGCTGGTAATGACTGTTTGATGGTTGATTTGGAACATGGTCCTGGATCAGTTCTTGACGCGATAGTCCAAATGCAAGCTGCAAGAGCTTATGGGCCCAAAGTATTTGTTCGTGTGTCCCACAATTCTTATTCTGAAATTAAACGCGTTTTAGATGCTGGAGCTGATGGTGTAATGGTGCCATCTATATCCTCAGCTTGTGAAGCCAGAGATGTCGTAAAGGCTTGTCTTTATGCTCCCAAAGGGAAAAGAGGCGTTGCCTCTACCATAGTACGCGGCGCTGATTATGGGGTCCGGGCAATGGAATACCTTGAAACATTCAACGATGAAGTCATGATCATCTGCCAGATTGAGGATGCTGAAGGCGTTGAAAATGCAGCTGAAATAGCATCTACCGACGGGGTGGACATGATTTTCATTGGACTTTCTGATTTGTCCGCGGATCTTGGATTCCCAGGACAAACAGATCATCCCGTAGTGTTAGAAGCAATCCAAAAGATCGAACTCGCAGTTAAAAAGGCAGGAAAATTACTCGGGGCCATCCCCACACCACAACGCCAAGCGACTACTCTTTATGAATCTGGTTATGACTTGGTTCTTGATGGTGGCGACATCGGATTTGTTGTTAAAGGGGCAAGGGCAAAAGTAGATGAACTCAGATCAATACTAGGAAGATCATAGTTTTATATGAAACGAGCATTAGGTGGGAATATAACTCACCTGATGCTGACTATGTTATAACTTCACAGCCACACAGTACTGTTTTTTCTGTTTAAATTTCTCACAAGCCTTAGCAGCTAAAGTTTTCGTTTCATAAGCAGAACCAAGAACTCGATAAAAAGTACCCTTCCCAGAGATATCCACAGCTTTCAATTGGAGCTTTAGACCTTTCATTTCTCTTGGAAAAGCATTTTTGAGTTCAGCCCATTCTTGCTCTGCACTTTTCTTACTTTTATTCGATGACAAATGAAGGGCATAGCTCCCCCCGGATGTGATTTCTGGAGGCTGGGCCATCTTTTCTGAAGCCTTTAAAGGAGCAGGAGTACTTGTACTTCCGTTAGGCGCTTTTACGGGTTCTAAAGCTGAGGTTTCTATTTCAGGAGAATTAGATTTTGTATCTTCAGAAGGGCTTGTAACGGAATCCATAGCTTCTTTTGTTGCGTCTGATGCCTGTTTTGTCCCTTCTTTAACTCCTTCCCATAAACCAACGCCCCACCCTTTGGTTTCTTCGTAAATGCTGCTACCTGCGCAACCACTCAGGAGTATTATAGAGCTTAGAAGTAGGGGGGGTAGAAAAGATAGTCGTAGGTTTGGCATGTGCGAGCACCAAATAAATTAGGTTAATATTTCCTAACTAACCTAATTCGATTTTCTTTATAAAAAGATAATGAACTCCCTAAAAGGGTAATTAATTCTGTGGCTTGCGGTGATGTTTTTCAATAAATCCATTAATCACCTTGGATACGCTTTCGCGCCATTTACGGCCATTAAAAATGCCATAATGCCCGACATTTTTTTCAACATGATTTTTGTGTTTGCTTTTAACAAGTGAGGAACACATGTGGTGTGCAGCTTCTGTTTGACCTGGCGCTGATATGTCATCGAGCTCGCCCTCAACAGTTAAAAGAGCCGTTTTCTTTATCTTGGATGGATCTACTTTTTGACCCTTCCAATCCATTGTTCCGTTTGGCAAGCTTCGCGATTGGAAAACATGCTCAATGGTATCAAGATAAAATTCGGCCGTAACATCCATGACTGACAAATATTCATCGTAAAATTTATTATGGCTTTCGGTAGAATCCCCATCTCCTACGATTAGATTATTATAGTGCTGCATATGAGCATCGACATGACGGGCTGAATTCATCGAAATGAAGGCCGCAAGCTGTAAAAATCCTGGATAAACACGTCGCCCAGATCCTTCGTGATGGAGTGGAACAGAAGCTGTTAGATTATTCTTAAACCAGGATAACGACTTACTATCTGCAAGTTTTGTCACTTCTGTTTCGGCAGCTCCCGGATCTACAGGTCCACCCATTAAGGTCATTGTACTGGGCTGGTCTGGATCGTCATTTGCGGCTAAAATAGATACGGCAGCCAGAACAAGAGGCGCCGGTTGGCACACAGCAATGACATGAAGATCCGGACCTAAGAGGTGCATATAATCGATAAGATATTGAATATAATCTTCTAGACCAAAAGAACCATCAGATTCTGGTACCTTACTCGCATCTTTCCAGTCAGTAATATAGACCTCATGATCTTGAACCAGTGTTTGCACGGTTCCCCTTAAAAGTGTCGCAAAGTGACCTGACATTGGGGCCACGAGAAGTACTTTTTTAGGATTTTTGGCGAGGTCACATTTAAAACGGATTAAATCTGCAAATGGCTTATGGTCAATCCTGGCCAGATCAATGGGATGTATACCATCATCTTTCTGGATAGCCTGAAAACCCCATTCGGGTTTACCACGATGGCGAATAACACCTTCGATGACATCGGCACTTGCCGCCATCATTTTACCGATATGAGTCTGAGACATAGGGAAGAGCGGGTTATTAAAATATGTTTTTGTAAGCTCTGTCATGGCACGCATTGGCCCCAATGCAGCGCTTTGCATATCAAAAAACGTATATAGCACAGTGTTTCCCCCGACGCTTCAGTCTCAGTATTATAGCATTCAAAACACCTTAAACGGGCCGTTATATTCGACTTTTCGTTTTAGGATCGTATCGATTTATCTTATTTGTGCACTGCACAATACATTGAAGGCTATGCGTCTTTGACCGGACAGTCAACGATTGTATAAAGTTTCATGTCATGGTCGCGAGAATGTCATGAAAAAGAAATAGTTGTTAACCTAAACCGGATCTGGTTTTAAAGATCAAAATCAAGAAGAGGTTGGCTACTACATTCTTGCTTGCCTTTTTCAGTGAGCTTACAGACTTGCCAATCTGGTTTCAAAACATTGTTAAACCAAAGCTCAGCCCAGCCATGATCGATACAAGCTTTTATAAGCTTGGAATCATAGTGTTGGCCAAACTCGTCAAAAAGCGGCAACTTTCCACCTGCTTGATCAAGCCCGCGTTTAAGCCATGAGAGTTGCTTGGCGTTTGGTTTTAGTTTTTGAGACATAACAGGAAGATTTTAGCACCTTCGTTAGCAAGAACAAAGGACTTGTAGATAATGTTTATATCATTATCACTAACTTTAAATATCGCGCTTGGTAAAGTGAACGAGGCTATTGAATTGCTTTATTCATCTGGGTGAGGGGAGTGATTGATCATATTCCCAGAGGAATATGCATTACACCCTTTGGCTGAAGAATTCTTTTGACCAACTCTCGATACTCTACATCCCAGACCAAACGATCAACATCGATATCATCGTTCCGTTCACTGAAAGAACAATTGGTTTTGTTTGCCTGTGTATCCAAGCGATATGTATGATTAAATTTTCCCATGCACCTATCTTAAGCAGAAAAACTAGAGCGGTGGTGGGGCAAAAAAGTGGTAAGAATGTGAACACGCTTATCCATTAAAGCCAATACAAGGGGTTGAATCAATATACATCATATTTTTCAAACCCTTGCGTTGGTTAACTAATTTTAATAATTAGATCACATTCAGTTCTTTTATAGGCGCATTTTTTAAAATTCGATCAAAATCGAAGATAGATAAATCAAGACTCCGGTACCTGCCATGAACGATTTGTTCTGACAATGCTCGACCAACCGCTGGTGCCTGCTGTAAACCATGTCCACTGAACCCGTTGGCGAAGTATAAATTATCTATTTGGGGGTGACTCCCCAAGATAACGTTCTGATCCAATAGGTTGTATGCGTAATGTCCGGCCCAGGCATTTACCTGTTTAATACTTTCGAAAGCAGGAACTCTGTGGGCAAGGATTGGCCAAATTGTTTCATTAAACAAATTGTAATCAACTTCATAGTCAAAACACTGGGGATCATTTTCTTCGCCAGGTGAAACCCCGCATATGAAATTTTCACCTTCGGGGCGAAAATACACTCCACTGCTATCAACAACCAATGGACAACCTTGTATTTCATCTCGACAATGAAAAACAAAGACACATCGTTTTCTACTTTCCACGGGAAGTTGGATCCCTGCCATTGAGGCTATGCGGGATGCCTTTGGCCCTGCAGCATTGATAAAGGCCTCGCCATGGATCAGATCGTTATTCTTTAAAAGAGCGGAGTGGATTTTATTGCCTTTATATTTAAGGCCCATAACCTCGTCATATAGATAATCGACCCCCAATTCTTTGTTTTTCGACCTGAATAATTGCAGTAAGTTAAATGACCCCCGGCAAAGCCGGGGGCTTAAGCGGGTGAGCCCCTTAAAGGGGCAAATTGGGAACCGCTAAAGCGGTTATGGATTGAATATATCCATTTGGTCAAAGTACTTATCACGCTCTTCTTGCGTTCTGATATACTCCCTCACCATCTGTTCATCGAGCCCTACAGTTGAGACGAAATATCCACGGGCCCAAAAATTTTCACCCTTGAAATTCCGTGCTTTATTTTTGAATTTTCGAGCTATGGCAATCGCGCTTTTTCCTTTTAGGTATCCAACGTGTAGAGCGTCAACCACTTTGTCCGGTTGCGTCAACCACCTTGGCCGCTTTTGATGCGGCTGTGATCTGACGTTTATTTACGATGCTTCAGGCATATTTTTCACCTTTTTGTTTGTGGTTTTCCGCAACATTTTTTTGAGATTTTGGGCGGCTTCCCATTGTCTGTAGCTGTCGATATTCATCTCAAGAATGGTTGAGTGGTGAACAAGACGATCGATTGCTGCAACGGTCATGGCCTTATCTTGAAAAATATTGTCCCATCCGCTAAAAGGTTGATTGGCAGCAATTGCAATACTTCGGTACTCATATCGTCTGGCGATCAATTCAAAGAGCACGGATGTTTCAGATATATCCCTTTGTGCATAGGTAATATCATCGAGAATGATGAGATCAAATTTATCGAGTTTTGCGAGGGCGTTTTCGAGCATAAGTTCACGTCTGGCAGCCTGGAGTTTTTGCACCAGATCACTGGTTTGCGTATAGAGCACACGGTATCCAGCCTCTATAAGAGCATAACCTACGGCGCATAGGAGATGAGTTTTTCCTCCCCCTGAATTTCCAATGGCAATCAGATTTGCTCTTGCGTCAATCCAGTCACCGGCAGACAAGGCTTCGACCTGCGCCTTTTTCACGTTAGGCAGCCGCTTGAAGTTAAAAGTGGCCAGAGTTTTTCCGCCCAGCAGGTTTGATGCGTTGAGATGGCGTTGAATGCGTCGCGTGTCCCTTTCGGCCAATTCATATTCGGCCAAAACGGCAAGGAACCTGGCTGCTGACCAGCCCTCCTTGTCGGATTGGATTGCGATATCTTGCCAGTGTTTGTGAAAGCTGGGTAATCGTAAGTCAGTTAGCATAAGAGGCAGCTTGTGCTGATCCACTTCAATGTTTGTCATGCCCGATCCTCCAACAGAGTATCAAAGACTGATAATGAAGGTTGAACCACGGGAATATCAGGAGGTAAATCCGTGTTCTTTTTTGTGATATTCAGCTTAAGTTTTTTTGCGCAAGGTAGCCTTCCTGCATTGATTTCTCTCGAAATCAGGTGCGCGACTTCGGCCTCACAAGCCTCTTCGTGCGCAAGGAAAAGTATCCCAACCATCTGACGACACGCATCTCTGCGGGACAACTTTTTCTGAAACAATGTCCAGGCCAGGGAGTACTCGGTTCTTGGAAAAATACTGTCACGATAAATAGAATTGGCGAGTGCCTGAGGTTTACGTTTGAGAGCATGAATGACGTGATGATAATTGATAACATGAATGCGGGGGCCTTTGCCGTGCCCCCGCTCACGAGAATGGCTGACGACATGAGTGCTGCCTAGATAGGCTTCTATCCGGTTATCGTAAATATGGACACGCAAGCGTTGACCAATTAGGCGAGAAGGGGCGCTATAAAAAACCTGCTTAACTAAAAAACCACTTGTTTTGGTAACTCTCGACACGACTTCAGTGTAATCTGTTGTTCGCCGAGGAGGTAACGCCTTGAGAGATTTCAACTCTGTTTGGATATCTTGGTCACGATGTTTGTTCCGTCTAGCAATCAGCTCGTCCAAAAATCGCCGATACTCATCCAAAGTGTCAAAGTCATTACTGCCACGCAAAATCAGGGCCTGCTTTATCGCAGTCTTAAGGTGACCGTGGTGAGATTCAATGGCACCGTTCTCGTGTGATTCCCCTCTGTTATTTCGACTGGCCTCCATACCGTAGTGCTCAACAAAAGCAGAATAACGTTTGGTAATGTCCTCCTTTTCCTCAACGCTCAAATTCCGAAAGGCCGCAGACAGGCTGTCGGTCCGGTGGTTTTCAGGAGCGCCCCCCAAGGACCAAAGCGCATTTTGTAAGTTCTCCGCAAGGGCTGTAAAACTCTCACCGCCAAGTACGACCCCAACATGTTCCCATCGGCTATATACCAGAACAAAATGATAGAGCCGATGCACCAAAGGATCTCCTGCAATGGTAATACTTAAGTCGGCTGCATCCGTGAAATCTGATTGGCCCATGTAACCCGGCTCAGGTGTTTGCCTGAAAATGATATCCTTTTCAGGGCCATTCAGAGCCCGCCATCCCCGAACTCGGCGCTCTAACGTGCGCTTGACACGGTCATCGGGAAAACGGAGCGGATAGAGGCTCTGTATGTGGCGCAACAAAGTAATGGGTTTGACCGAGTTGTCTTTATCCAAAATGGGAAGGATGTCCTTATCCCAGATATCTTCAAGCGGATCAGAAACTGTTCGCCCTCGCTTTATATTGCGTTGTGACGGTAAAGTCGCATCAACGTCAAATCGGCGGGCCGTGCGTTCGCTAAACCCTGCGCGGGCAGCGGCGGTTCGTTGACCATGAGTTTTTCTATCTGTCATGTAAAGTCTCAGTTGTTCATCTGTGATAAATTTATACGGCAAACAGGTTCCTCCAATTACATCTAGAGGTTCCTAATTTATCAACTCACAGCAGCTTGTAACTAACACCAAATTAAGCCTTGGCCGGTGGATCTGATTATCAAACGGGCACGCCCTTTTTAATGATCAGATCCACCGGCCAAGGTGGTTGTCGCAACCGGCCAAGGTTATTGTCGCTGAACACCAACGACTTTTGAAACAGCATGTTTGGGCGGTATGCTGATACACATGTGAATGTGATCCGGCATCAAATGGCCCTCCTCAATCTTACTTTCGCGATGCCCGGCCAGTTCATGGAAAATTTCACCAAGATACTGACGTAGGTTGCCATAGATAACTTTTTGCCTGCGTTTAGGGATGAAAACCACGTGGTATTTACAATCCCATCTCGTATGTGCAAGGCTTTTGTAATCTCTCATCGGCTAATTCCTTTGTTATTTTGGTCAATAAACAAAGAAATGTAAGACCGTGGGAACGGTCAAACCATTGAGAGTCCCCCGGCATAGCCGGGGGTTTACCGGATTAAATTATAGGCGTCAAACCATCCTTCCCCTTTATTTTCAAGAGATCCCAAGGAAAGATCATCGCAATTCATCCATGGAAAGCGATCACCGAGCTGCGTTGGAGAAAGCAAGCTGATTTCAGCTCCTAGTTCTTTCTGGACCTTATTATTGTTTCTAAGAATACCCTCACCAGCTGTACTTGCCAGTAATAGATAGCCTTTTTCTTGTAACCCGATGTCAAGATCAACGTCAGATTGACTTCCATCACTTAAAGCAAGGTTTTCTCGAAGGTTTCGAAGAAATTCAATACCGTATTGGGAGATTTTAATATTCTCTGGTGTCGAGAATTGCTGTCTTATTGATGCAGCAGATAGAGTTGTTGAAGAGCTTTGATAACTGTTATCTTTTTCAATTACTGTTACTTTACCGTCAAAGTCGGGATCGTTTGCAATAAAGAAGGCTGCCGCGCTTCCTATAATTCCGCCACCGATTACCACGACATCTGATGTAGGATACATAAATACTCCATGTTTACATATTTTATACAAAAATACCTTTAGCGTATTTATTATCTCAATCAACCTAATTGCTATAAAAGTTCACAGATATTCGAAAATAATTCAAAATAATTGGGGTAATATATTACCTATTTTTTAAGTGATTGTTTTTATTGATTTATTTGCAAAGCTAAAAAATAAAACCGTTTGACAGCTCATAATCACTGTAATAGAACCCAACCACGCAAGAGCACAGTGTGTGTCTTGCTCCCTATTACAACAGTATGCAGTGGCTCTGTTATATGAAAACTTATTCTGCTAAACCCGCAGATATTGAAAAAAAGTGGTTCGTGATTGACGCTGAAGGCGTTGTTCTCGGTCGCTTGGCTGTAGAAGTCGCAAATATCTTACGCGGTAAAAACAAAGTGACTTACACTCCACACATGGATTGTGGTGATAATGTCATTATTATCAATGCTGAGAAAATTGCCCTTACCGGTAACAAACTCGCTGACAAGAAGTACTACTGGCATACCGGCCACCCGGGCGGTATCAAAGAACGTACAGCTGGTCAGATCCTTGATGGTCGTTTCCCTGAGCGCGTTGTTCAAAAAGCTATCGAACGTATGGTTCCTAAAGGACCTCTCGGCCGTCAGCAGTTGCGCAACCTCCGTGTTGTTGTTGGTCCTGACCACAACCACGAAGCTCAGCAGCCTGAAGTTCTGGACATTGCTTCCAGAAACATCAAGAACAAGAGGAGCCAGTAATCAATGGCTGAAGAAACTCTCAACTCTTTGAGTGATCTTGGTGATGTAACTCCTGCTGCTGAAGAAAGCGCAATTGTTGCTGAACCTAAACTCGACGCACAAGGTCGTGCTTACGCAACTGGTAAACGTAAAGGTGCTATTGCACGCGTTTGGCTCAAGCCTGGTACTGGCGTTATTACGGTTAACGGTCGTGAAGAAGCAGTTTACTTCGCACGTCCAGTTCTTCGTATGATGCTTGCTCAGCCATTTGAGACAGTTGAGCGTACAGGTCAGTTCGACATCGTTTGCACCGTTAAAGGTGGTGGTCTTTCTGGTCAGGCTGGTGCTGTTCGTCACGGTATCTCTAAAGCTTTGACTTATTTCGAGCCAGGCCTTCGTCCTGCTCTGAAAGCTCGCGGCTTCCTTACACGTGATGCCCGTGTTGTTGAACGTAAAAAATACGGTAAGGCGAAAGCCCGTCGTAGCTTCCAGTTCTCCAAGCGTTAAGCTTCAAAGAACAGAAGTTCGAAATATATGGAAAGGGCTGCCGTTTGGCAGCCCTTTTTGTTTTATAAACTGAATATGAAAAATCCAGCTTTTGGCTGACTTTGCCTGATTATTATCAAGTATAAAAAAATAAAAATTTAAGAATGAATCAATACCTTTAGCGCAAAATATATACCCATATTGTTAGAATGGTTACGGCGACGTCCAAAAATAATCTCTAGTGCCACCGTATGATAAGTTCCAATCTTGGAGCAGACATGCAAGACAAGGCCCAAAATGAAGCGCAAAAAAGTCCCTTCGAAAATCGGCGGTCCCTTTCTCGACTTTTTTTAAAAAACCCAGGTATTGTTCTTGTTACTATTTTATTGATTGCCCTAGGTATTATCGGGTGGCAGGTCAACAGGCTTCAATCCGATATTATTAAGAGCCAAGCTATTCAAAATGCGAACCTCTTAAGTAAAACCCTCACAGAATTCCGTACGCTCTATACAATAGATGTCGTTGAACGAGTTAGAAATAGTGGAATTATTGTTACACATAATTTCTTAAAACAAGAAGGAGCCATACCACTACCTGCAACACTTAGCATGATTCTTGGTAATCGTTTTAGAGAACAAAACGAGGGACTTTCAACAAGTCTGTATAGCCCTTACCCATTTCCATGGAGAGCCGAAGAGGGAGGGTTAAAGGATCAATTTGCCAAAGATGCTTGGAAAGCACTCTCTAAAAATCCCGAAAAACCCTTCTATCAATTTGATAATACTAACGGGATCCCCGTACTTCGGTATGCAATTGCAGATCTGATGCGGCCCGCTTGTGTTAATTGCCATAACACGCGAACAGATACTCCCAAAAATGACTGGAAAGTTGGTGACCTGAGAGGTGTTCTCGAAGTAACGAGCTCTTTAAGAACCCCTATATCTGAAGGACAAACGAGTATAGGACACACTGCTCTACTTATGGGAAGTGTAACTCTGTTTCAGATCCTAATTCTAGGAATGGTAATGCGTAACCTGAAAAAAGAGCGCGTCAGAGCACAAGGGTTTGCCAAAGAAGCGAACAGAGCAAATCAGGCTAAATCAGAGTTTCTTGCAATGATGAGCCACGAAATTAGAACTCCCCTTAATGGCATTTTGGGAATGACACAATTACTTCTCAGTTCAGATTTGGATCAAAATCAAAGAATGAGAGCAGAAACGGTAATTACTTCAGGTCAATCCCTACAGGCGATTATCAATGACGTTCTGGATATGAGCAAGATTGAAGCAGGAAAAGTTAGCCTTGAGAGAGTTAACTTTGATCTAAATTCGTTATTATCAAGTGTTATGTCTCCATTTCGTCACAAGGCAAGTGATCAAGGTATTGAATTTCTGGTCCAATCAAATATTAACGTATTAGGTCCTTTAACTGGGGATCCGACAAGAATACGGCAAATCCTGTGGAATCTGGTCAGTAATGCAATGAAATTTTCTGCTAGAGGACGGGTAATCGTTTCCATGGAAAAAATTTCGCTTCCCTGTGAAAAAGTAACCGTAATTAGTGATTATGTTATAAGACTTGATATCATTGATAATGGCATAGGGATCTCTCCCCAGAATTTATCTGACATTTTCAAACCATTTATACAAGTTGACGTTTCAACGACAAAAGATTTTGTTGGGACGGGCTTGGGTCTAGCCATCGTCAAAAAACTCGTAGAGACAATGGGCGGGACAATTGAAGCTGAAAGTCAGCTTGGGCGAGGGACCCATTTCTCTCTCTATATCCCTCTTGATAAATCCGAACCAGGGTCAATTAGCAACAACTTTACCGACGACACGCAATTGAAAGCAGCACAAGATATCTCTCAGCAATTTATATTGGTTGCTGAAGATAACGAGGTAAACGCGACGATTGCTCAAGAATTTTTACAAAAAAACGGTCATATTGTTACTCTTGTTAGCAATGGATTAAAAGCTGTTGAAGCTATTGAATATAATGCTTTTGATGTTGTGTTCATGGATATTCATATGCCAGAGATGGATGGAGTTGAAGCAACAAAAATCATCCGCAAAACAGCCGATAAAGACAAATTACCCATTATTGGATTGACGGCTGAGGCATTTACCGAACGACACACTGAATTTAAAGAGGTAGGGATGAACGAAGTTCTCACGAAGCCCTACACAGAAAAACAGCTGATTAACACGCTCAAAAAATACGCCTCCGCCTATAATCATGATAAGTTAGCTCAAAAGAAAAATGTTGCAGAGTTGCTCCAAACGAAACTTTCCCCTGATACGGGTGAAATTTCAAATCTTCCAATCGGAAATGTAAAAGGTCTAAAAGCTTTCGAACAGACATTAAGTCATGAAGTTGCCTGTAAATTACTGGATAAAACGCAACATGCCATCCAACAATTAGCTACTGATATGCACAACGGCTTGGAGAAGAGCGAACCAGAGTTGATCTATAAAGCTGCTCATGGAATTAAGGGAACAAGCAGTGCAATGTTTGGGCAACGGTTATCTAATATTGCACAAGAAATAGAACGCTGTGCTTATGACCTTGAAAAAGTAGGACAACTTATATCCGAGTTGGATAGTACCGTTGAAGAAACACTCCGTTGGTGGAAAGAATATAGAGACTTATTACAACATGAAACTGGGAACAAATAAGGCCTGCAATGGCATTCGACGACCTCTTCGTTCTAGGGCCAACATCCCATCTGTGATAAAATTCATGGTCTAATTTAATCCGGTAAACCCCCGGCTATGCCGGGGGACTCTCAATGGTTTGACCGTTCCCACGGTCTTACATTTCTTTGTTTATTGACCAAAATAACAAAGGAATTAGCCGATGAGAGATTACAAAAGCCTTGCACATACGAGATGGGATTGTAAATACCACGTGGTTTTCATCCCTAAACGCAGGCAAAAAGTTATCTATGGCAACCTACGTCAGTATCTTGGTGAAATTTTCCATGAACTGGCCGGGCATCGCGAAAGTAAGATTGAGGAGGGCCATTTGATGCCGGATCACATTCACATGTGTATCAGCATACCGCCCAAACATGCTGTTTCAAAAGTCGTTGGATACCTAAAAGGAAAAAGCGCGATTGCCATAGCTCGAAAATTCAAAAATAAAGCACGGAATTTCAAGGGTGAAAATTTTTGGGCCCGTGGATATTTCGGGCTCTTCTCCGCTTTGTTGAGTAGAAAAAGATGCCGACCGCCAAGTAACCTGTTGATATGTATGGTTTCTGATAACTTTACATAGAGCAGGTATATGACAATCAACATCTCGCAGCATATTTTAGGCCTCAAAGGGCAACGTGTAAATGAAATTAAACTGGATGACGGCGGTGTTAAGATTGTCATTCACTGCAGCCGAGACGCGCGTAGGAGGGCTATAGACCCTGCTACAGGCCAGAAGGGAAGCATCAACCAGCATGTCCGCCGACAAGTAAACGACATCCCCCTTTTTGGGTATCCTTGTGTGGTCGAGATTGAGCTGGCGCAGGTTTATATTAACAAGGGCGAACGCCGCATTGAGGGGTGTGATTTTGTTGATAAAGGGTGCCGTTTCACTCACCGATTTTGCCGACTGATCAGTGGATTATGTCGGCATATGTCTATTCAAGCGGTTTCCAGACATTTGGATATACGATGGGAAACGGTCAAGAATATCGACAGGGCATACCTTATTGAAACTCTCCCTACGCTTGATCCTGCAGAGCTAACTGGCTTGGAATATATTGGTGTAGATGAAGTTGCCCGGGCGAAAGGTCATGACTACATGACGGTGGTCTACGATATGGTTGGCGGTCATCTGATCTGGGTTGAAGCAGGCCGAACTGCCGAGGTTTTTTCAAGGTTTTTGAAACAACTGCAACCAGATACAGCCTGCAAAATAAAGGCCGTAGCGATGGATATGGGGCCTGCCTACCAAAAGGCTGTCAGAGAGTCCTTGCCGTTGGCCGACATAGTATTTGACCGTTTCCACGTCATGAAAAACTACAGCAAAGCTATCCATAATCAGCGTCGACTTGAGTTCAGAAAGGCCGATCCAAGTGGTAAAGAGTTGATGAAAGGGACGCATTATCTGTTGCTCAAAAATGCGGATAAGTTGAGTGAAAAACAAAGTGACAAGCTGCAAAGGTTGCTGGAGAGCAATAGCAACCTGAATGCACTTTACGTCTTGAAAGAACAGCTTCAGCTGCTGTGGAGTGCCGCTTCATTTGAGGCGATGGCGGAGCAACTGGAACGTTGGTGCCTGATAGCAGATCAGTCACAGATGCTCTATCTAAAAAAGTTCGCGAAATCCCTACGGAAACATTGTGTGGGCATCTGCAACTACGCCAAACACAAGCTCACAAGCGCCAGGATAGAGGCTGGTAATGTCAGTATAGGAATGATCCGTAAGCGAGCCAGAGGCATCAAGGATACCGAATACTTCAAACTCAAAATTAGACAATCATCCATTCCAGATAATCAATCTATGCTCTATTTGAAATCCTAAATCTACTCAACAAAGCGGAGAAGAGCCATATTTCGTCTCAACTGTAGGGCTCGATGAACAGATGGTGAGGGAGTATATCAGAACGCAAGAAGAGCGTGATAAGTACTTTGACCAAATGGATATATTCAATCCATAACCGCTTTAGCGGTTCCCAATTTGCCCCTTTAAGGGGCTCACCCGCTTAAGCCCCCGGCTTTGCCGGGGGTCATTTAACTAAATTACTGGAGTATATGATGTTTCTTAACTGGTTCTCTCGTATTCCTGTTCTAGCCCTTCTTACAATTATTGGCACCGGTGTAAATCAAGGCTTTGCACTTGATGAGAAGGAGAATTTAAAAGCGACAACTCTTCATTATCCACCCTATGAATTCGAATTTAACGGAATTCCCGCAGGTATTGCCGTGGATATATTACAAGAAGCCACCCGTCGGGTTGGGTTGAGTGGTGTTGATATTACATTTTTCCCATGGAAAAGAGCGGTTTTTGCGACAGAAACTGGAAAAATGGATGTCTTGTTTAACGCCGGTGTAAACGAAGCCCGTAAAAAATGGGGCCTTTACTCTAAACACACCCTGATTATGCAGGAGTATTTTCTGTTTACCCGCCGGGGGGAAAATATAGCTACCACCATGAATTTTGATAATGTTGCTGACAAAAATATCGCTGTGCGTCGAGGTTACCTATACGGCTCAGGCCCTTTCAAAAGGGCGATTACGACAGATAACGCATTCCAGAGAGTTGCGCTAAGCGAATCAACCGAGAACAGTGTCCGCTTATTATTAGGCAACAGGATAGACATGTTTGTTGGCGATTATCTGCCTGTAATGCACTATATAATCAACAACGACCTAACCAATAAAATTGAGTTGGTAAAAGTATCGGGTAGTGATGAGAAGTTGAAGGTCTTGGTATGGCCGACCTATTTTTTGTTTTCAAAACTATCCGTAGACAAAGAGTTCGTCACCAGATTTGATAGCATACTTAAACAAATGATCGAGGATGGAACTTATAAAAAAATTCATGACAAATATAATGCCATCTATGGATCTGCTCAGGAATAATCACATAGAAGAAGATTAATTGTGTCTTTAATATCAGTTATATCCATTAATAATGACATTAAAGACACATGCTCGTAATTTATTAATCAGGTCAGTAATAAATACAGAGCGACTGAAGCCAATCCCATTCCCATTAAGATATTGAAAAAACGCAGGTGCCTCTCTGTTTGGACCAATCGTTTTGCCTGCTGGCCAACGACCGCCCAGGATCCAACACCAATAAAGCAAATAAAGAAATAAAGGCTGCAAAACAAGACCAGGTTTGAGACATCACCCTTGGCTGTGAAAGCGGTTACACCTGAGATGCTGGCAATCCAAGCTTTAGGGTTAAGGACATTAAGTAAAACACCCTGGAAGAACCCAGGCTGATTTCCTTCCTCAAGAGCGATTGTCCCTTTGGAAAATGTGATCTTATAGGACATGTACAACATAAAAGCCGCACCAAAGTAGCCGATTAGCTGCATGAAATCTGGGAACAGCGCGATTAGTTCAGCAGCGCCAATGCCAATACAGAAAAGAAGGGAGGTAAACCCAATAGTTGCACCTGCCACAAAAGGAACCGTCCTGTACACACCGTGATTGAGCCCAGATGTCATTGTGATGATATTAACGGGCCCCGGTGAAATCGACATCGTAAGGGTGTAGAGCGTCAACCACTTTGTCCGGTTGCGTCAACCACCTTGGCCGCTTTTGATGCGGCTGTGATCTGACGTTTATTTACGATGCTTCAGGCATATTTTTCACCTTTTTGTTTGTGGTTTTCCGCAACATTTTTTTGAGATTTTGGGCGGCTTCCCATTGTCTGTAGCTGTCGATATTCATCTCAAGAATGGTTGAGTGGTGAACAAGACGATCGATTGCTGCAACGGTCATGGCCTTATCTTGAAAAATATTGTCCCATCCGCTAAAAGGTTGATTGGCAGCAATTGCAATACTTCGGTACTCATATCGTCTGGCGATCAATTCAAAGAGCACGGATGTTTCAGATATATCCCTTTGTGCATAGGTAATATCATCGAGAATGATGAGATCAAATTTATCGAGTTTTGCGAGGGCGTTTTCGAGCATAAGTTCACGTCTGGCAGCCTGGAGTTTTTGCACCAGATCACTGGTTTGCGTATAGAGCACACGGTATCCAGCCTCTATAAGAGCATAACCTACGGCGCATAGGAGATGAGTTTTTCCTCCCCCTGAATTTCCAATGGCAATCAGATTTGCTCTTGCGTCAATCCAGTCACCGGCAGACAAGGCTTCGACCTGCGCCTTTTTCACGTTAGGCAGCCGCTTGAAGTTAAAAGTGGCCAGAGTTTTTCCGCCCAGCAGGTTTGATGCGTTGAGATGGCGTTGAATGCGTCGCGTGTCCCTTTCGGCCAATTCATATTCGGCCAAAACGGCAAGGAACCTGGCTGCTGACCAGCCCTCCTTGTCGGATTGG
Source organism: Kiloniella sp. (assembly GCF_965205715.1). Lineage (GTDB taxonomy): Bacteria > Pseudomonadota > Alphaproteobacteria > Kiloniellales > Kiloniellaceae > Kiloniella. Next base: position 176,396 of record NZ_CBDBHW010000014.1, read on the forward strand.
ATTGCGATATCTTGCCAGTGTTTGTGAAAGCTGGGTAATCGTAAGTCAGTTAGCATAAGAGGCAGCTTGTGCTGATCCACTTCAATGTTTGTCATGCCCGATCCTCCAACAGAGTATCAAAGACTGATAATGAAGGTTGAACCACGGGAATATCAGGAGGTAAATCCGTGTTCTTTTTTGTGATATTCAGCTTAAGTTTTTTTGCGCAAGGTAGCCTTCCTGCATTGATTTCTCTCGAAATCAGGTGCGCGACTTCGGCCTCACAAGCCTCTTCGTGCGCAAGGAAAAGTATCCCAACCATCTGACGACACGCATCTCTGCGGGACAACTTTTTCTGAAACAATGTCCAGGCCAGGGAGTACTCGGTTCTTGGAAAAATACTGTCACGATAAATAGAATTGGCGAGTGCCTGAGGTTTACGTTTGAGAGCATGAATGACGTGATGATAATTGATAACATGAATGCGGGGGCCTTTGCCGTGCCCCCGCTCACGAGAATGGCTGACGACATGAGTGCTGCCTAGATAGGCTTCTATCCGGTTATCGTAAATATGGACACGCAAGCGTTGACCAATTAGGCGAGAAGGGGCGCTATAAAAAACCTGCTTAACTAAAAAACCACTTGTTTTGGTAACTCTCGACACGACTTCAGTGTAATCTGTTGTTCGCCGAGGAGGTAACGCCTTGAGAGATTTCAACTCTGTTTGGATATCTTGGTCACGATGTTTGTTCCGTCTAGCAATCAGCTCGTCCAAAAATCGCCGATACTCATCCAAAGTGTCAAAGTCATTACTGCCACGCAAAATCAGGGCCTGCTTTATCGCAGTCTTAAGGTGACCGTGGTGAGATTCAATGGCACCGTTCTCGTGTGATTCCCCTCTGTTATTTCGACTGGCCTCCATACCGTAGTGCTCAACAAAAGCAGAATAACGTTTGGTAATGTCCTCCTTTTCCTCAACGCTCAAATTCCGAAAGGCCGCAGACAGGCTGTCGGTCCGGTGGTTTTCAGGAGCGCCCCCCAAGGACCAAAGCGCATTTTGTAAGTTCTCCGCAAGGGCTGTAAAACTCTCACCGCCAAGTACGACCCCAACATGTTCCCATCGGCTATATACCAGAACAAAATGATAGAGCCGATGCACCAAAGGATCTCCTGCAATGGTAATACTTAAGTCGGCTGCATCCGTGAAATCTGATTGGCCCATGTAACCCGGCTCAGGTGTTTGCCTGAAAATGATATCCTTTTCAGGGCCATTCAGAGCCCGCCATCCCCGAACTCGGCGCTCTAACGTGCGCTTGACACGGTCATCGGGAAAACGGAGCGGATAGAGGCTCTGTATGTGGCGCAACAAAGTAATGGGTTTGACCGAGTTGTCTTTATCCAAAATGGGAAGGATGTCCTTATCCCAGATATCTTCAAGCGGATCAGAAACTGTTCGCCCTCGCTTTATATTGCGTTGTGACGGTAAAGTCGCATCAACGTCAAATCGGCGGGCCGTGCGTTCGCTAAACCCTGCGCGGGCAGCGGCGGTTCGTTGACCATGAGTTTTTCTATCTGTCATGTAAAGTCTCAGTTGTTCATCTGTGATAAATTTATACGGCAAACAGGTTCCTCCAATTACATCTAGAGGTTCCTAATTTATCAACTCACAGCAGCTTGTAACTAACACCAAATTAAGCCTTGGCCGGTGGATCTGATTATCAAACGGGCACGCCCTTTTTAATGATCAGATCCACCGGCCAAGGTGGTTGTCGCAACCGGCCAAGGTTATTGTCGCTGAACATAAGGGCATAAGTACACATAGCAATAATAATAGACATATTCGTTATTTCTCCTATGGCAGAGAAACTAGCACCTTCCGTTTAAAGGCAGTAGTTGGTGCATTTAGCATTTACTGTTCTGTTTATTTGAATAATTAAAATAAAATAAAATGGCTTCATATGCCCTTTTATTTTAGGTTAAAGAATTAATTTACTTCGTAAATTTTACCCGTTTGAAGACCTTCAACAGATTTACTATAGGCCAGGGCAGCATCTGCTGCATCTACAGGCTTATACCCTCTAAAATAAGGAGCATAACTCCCTAAAGCTTCCGTAATGACTGTCGGGCTTACAGAGTTGATACGGACACCATTATTCATTTCCAGTGCCGCAGCCAAGACAAAACTATCGATTGCACCATTGACCATAGCAGCAGAACTACCGTAACGAATTGGATCTCTATTGAGGATACCTGTTGTAAGTGTAAAAGACCCCGATGGAGCGATAAATTCACGGCCAATAAGAACAAGATTTACCTGTCCCATCAGTTTATTATTTATGCCTATCAAATATTCCTCTTCGTTCATTTCTGAAAACGCTCCAAAATGAACTGATCCTGTAGTGGAGATCAAAGCATCAAAAGATCCGATAGCTGCCAAGCCATCCCGGATAGATACCTTGTCAGTAATATCCATTTTGATGTCACCAGAGTTCCGAGAAGCAGTAATGATTTCATGGCGTTGTGATAATTCTTTATTAACAGCTTTACCAATTATGCCACTAGAACCTACCAAAACGATCTTCATTTTATTCACCCTAAATTTGATTTTCATATTGTATTCTGGAAAGATAATTGTTTTTATTTATAATGATAATATAGTATTTTCTAAACAGATTGTTTTTGTATGAGTGATAATTATAACCATCTCGAAGCCATGGCTGTCTTTGCCACTGTAGTAGAAGAGGCGAGCTTTACCAAGGCTGCAAGTCGTCTGGGATGCTCTAAAGCACACGTCAGTCAATTAATTTCTCGGCTTGAACTGCATATTGCAACACAACTCTTGTTCAGGACGACACGTCGATTAGACCTGACCGAGGCAGGAAAAGTTTATTTGGAATATTGCCAAGATGTTGTGCAAATCTCTGAACGTGCAGCAAAAGCTCTTGTGGCGTTAAATGGCACAGTATCAGGCACAATTCGCTTATCTGCACCGATTTCATTTGGTGAAGTATTTCTGGGTGACATTACTCTTGGATTTGCGAAGTTGTTTCCTGAAGTACGATTTGAGTTGGAACTGGATAACAGAATAAAGGATCTTCAGGCTGATAAAATTGATGTCGCCTTAAGAGCAACAACCCAACTGGACGACGATCTCGTTGCCATTAAAGTCGGTGAGTGGAAGGAATACATCTGTGCGGCACCAGAATATTTGTCTAATAAGAAACCCGTTGTATTCCCCACGGACCTGTCATCCCATGACTGCTTGTTAAACACCCGTAATCTTGAAACAACTATTTGGCGGTTTAGCAATGAAGAGGGGAGCTATGCCATTCCTATTGATGGTAAGCTATCTGTTCATCATTTCCCCATGCTCAAGAATGCGCTTTTAAAAGGGGCAGGGGTTGCCAAATTACCATCTTATCTTGCCGAAGATGAGATAAAAACAGGAAGACTTGTTCGCTTACTACCAGATTATCTGGTTGAGCAATATCCAATTTTTGTAGTTTTTCCCTATCAGAAGAACTTACCACTTAAAGTTAGAAAGTTTGTTGATTACACCAAAACCTGGTTTTCAGAGCGCAAACAATTTTCAGAGATATAATAAAACTCTTCTGTTTTGGCGCACAATATGCATGGCTTTATATACAGTTATTTTGTCTGCCCCTACCGGACATCAAAACAAATTATGAAAGGGAATAGCACGTTGAAAATTACACTCTTTTCCTTGGCAATTGCCCTAATATTAGCCGGGTGCGTAACCACACCAGTCAGCAATGACGAATACTATACAGACCGAGAGCTTCTTTCCGCAGGAGCGACCCAACTAAGAAGTAGCGATATTGTTGGGATTGTTTCAGGAAATACTCTTTTTGGTCGATACCTGAACCAGCCGATCAGTCAAGATGCCGTCCAAGGTATTGATAACGGTGTCGAACGTAGATGGGTTGAATTCATCTCAAACGATGGGCGCGTAGCCTATTACAATTTTGATCGTTTAATACAGGGTAACTGGCAGCTCAAAACTGACCTGATCTGTTTTAGTTATAAAATGGAAATACCACAGCCAGAGAACTGTTTTGGCACTTCTCCGCTTTGTTGAGTAGATTTAGGATTTCAAATAGAGCATAGATTGATTATCTGGAATGGATGATTGTCTAATTTTGAGTTTGAAGTATTCGGTATCCTTGATGCCTCTGGCTCGCTTACGGATCATTCCTATACTGACATTACCAGCCTCTATCCTGGCGCTTGTGAGCTTGTGTTTGGCGTAGTTGCAGATGCCCACACAATGTTTCCGTAGGGATTTCGCGAACTTTTTTAGATAGAGCATCTGTGACTGATCTGCTATCAGGCACCAACGTTCCAGTTGCTCCGCCATCGCCTCAAATGAAGCGGCACTCCACAGCAGCTGAAGCTGTTCTTTCAAGACGTAAAGTGCATTCAGGTTGCTATTGCTCTCCAGCAACCTTTGCAGCTTGTCACTTTGTTTTTCACTCAACTTATCCGCATTTTTGAGCAACAGATAATGTGTCCCTTTCATCAACTCTTTACCACTTGGATCGGCCTTTCTGAACTCAAGTCGACGCTGATTATGGATAGCTTTGCTGTAGTTTTTCATGACGTGGAAACGGTCAAATACTATGTCGGCCAACGGCAAGGACTCTCTGACAGCCTTTTGGTAGGCAGGCCCCATATCCATCGCTACGGCCTTTATTTTGCAGGCTGTATCTGGTTGCAGTTGTTTCAAAAACCTTGAAAAAACCTCGGCAGTTCGGCCTGCTTCAACCCAGATCAGATGACCGCCAACCATATCGTAGACCACCGTCATGTAGTCATGACCTTTCGCCCGGGCAACTTCATCTACACCAATATATTCCAAGCCAGTTAGCTCTGCAGGATCAAGCGTAGGGAGAGTTTCAATAAGGTATGCCCTGTCGATATTCTTGACCGTTTCCCATCGTATATCCAAATGTCTGGAAACCGCTTGAATAGACATATGCCGACATAATCCACTGATCAGTCGGCAAAATCGGTGAGTGAAACGGCACCCTTTATCAACAAAATCACACCCCTCAATGCGGCGTTCGCCCTTGTTAATATAAACCTGCGCCAGCTCAATCTCGACCACACAAGGATACCCAAAAAGGGGGATGTCGTTTACTTGTCGGCGGACATGCTGGTTGATGCTTCCCTTCTGGCCTGTAGCAGGGTCTATAGCCCTCCTACGCGCGTCTCGGCTGCAGTGAATGACAATCTTAACACCGCCGTCATCCAGTTTAATTTCATTTACACGTTGCCCTTTGAGGCCTAAAATATGCTGCGAGATGTTGATTGTCATATACCTGCTCTATGTAAAGTTATCAGAAACCATACATATCAACAGGTTACTTGGCGGTCGGCATCTTTTTCTACTCAACAAAGCGGAGAAGAGCCACTGTTTTGTCGTCTATGGCCTGAATGAAAAGCACTATTTCATATCAACACGCCAACAAACAATGGGCCAGGTGGTAACGGTCGTACTGGGGCGAAAAAATGGTAATTCTGAAGGGCTGGAATTAAAATAACCAACCCCTCAGTATTAAGTTATGCAGCCCTGATATCGTTCAGGAATGTTTTAATTGAGCTACTCAAATTACTGGATTGAGAAGAAAGGTTATCAGCTGTTGTAAGCACACTGCCAGCAGCTTTCTCTGTTTCAAAAGCCGTATCACTTGTTTTCGATAGATCCTTTCTCATCGTCTGCGCAATATTGGCTGTTTCTTCAACTGATCTTGCAATCTCAGAAGTTGCAGCAGCTTGCTGCTGAACAGCAGCTGCAATAGCAGAAGCAATTTCATGCACTTTCTGGATCGTTGTTGCAATTCCTCCAATTGCTTCTGCAGCTTGAGCCGAGGCATCTTGAACACCGGATATTTGCAAGGTTATTTCATCCGTTGCTTGGGCTGTTTGGCTGGCAAGATGTTTTACCTCACTAGCCACAACTGCAAAGCCTTTACCAGCTTCACCGGCACGTGCAGCTTCGATAGTCGCATTCAGAGCCAGTAAATTAGTTTGTTCAGCAATATCAGTAATTAAACCGACGACCTCGCCAATCTTAGTCGTCGAAGTTGCAAGGTCATCCATGATGGATCGGGTGTTATCGGCCTGATGCACAGCTTCTTGGGTAACGGAAGTGGATTGTTCCACTTGGCGACCAATTTCTTTGATTGATGCAGATAATTCTTCAGAGGCCGTTGCAACCGTTTGTACATTATCTGTAGCCTGCGATGCAGAATTTGCAGAAGTTGTACATTGGTCTTTTACCTGTATTGCTGCATCCCGCATTACCGGAGAAGTTTCAGCCATATTTTCAACCGCACCATTAACTTCATCCATGACTTTTGAAATCTCGCCTTCAAAACTGACAATTAACTCACGTAGGGTGTTTGCCTGTTCAATTTGTCGAGCTTGTTCTGCTTGTTGTTCTGCTGTTAATTTTTGATTCTCTACCAATCGATCTCTAAAGAAAGATACTGATTGAGACATCTGTCCAATTTCATTTTTATAAGACGTTCCAGGAATGGTTACATCCATATTACCATTGGATAGCTCTTCCATAGCATCAGTTAGGCCCTTGATCGGTTTTGACAGTAGCCCGCTAATCCATAAACCAAATCCGACAACGATAATGGTAGTACCGACAATAACACCTGCAATAACATTCTGAATGAAATTTGAGGTGGTTTCTGTAGCTATTGTCGCCTCTCGAAAGAGAACCTGTACTTCTTCATGAAGCGCATCCAATGCAGGCTGACCATCTGCATAAAGTTGACTGAGGGCTTTTTCTTTAGGGATTAAACCGAGACGGAGTTCAGCAAGATTATGAAATGCTATTTTATAGGTATCCAGAAGGCCTGCGATTTCAGTCTTATTGGAGGCAGGAAAGTCTGCTTTTGCCATTAAAGCATCAAATTCAGTAATGCGTTGGTCCAATCTCTTTATATATTTTTCATCAAGACGCAAAAGGAAGTCTTTTTCATGCCGACGCATCATCAGCATTAAAACTGTTAAGTCATCGGCTTTGAAACTTTTAAGTTTCTCCTCAGCGTTTTTGACGGCCGTTCTTAATTCTCCTCGTAAGCCACTTTCTTCGTTTAAACCAATGGCTAAACGGTCTTTTACAACCTCGGCGAATTGAGCTTCATAATTTGTAATTAAGGTACCAAGAGTAGCCAAATTCTTGAGCTCCTCGTCGGTTTGTGCAACCTGGTTCAGCTCAGCAAGGAGCTCCTTTTGAGTAGAAATAACTCCGGCATGCTGGCCGACATACTTCTCATCAAGACGGATAATGAAATCTTTCTCGCGACGTCGTGCATTTAATAGCTCAAATCTAAGCTCTTCTTCGAGCTCAAATAAATGAATAGTTGAATTATGATTATGCCGGACATCACTAAGGACTGAACTGCCGATCAGATATACAGATCCAATAGCAATAAAGCCAATTAAAGCTAACCCGCAGATCGCCAGGATCTGGAATTTTATGGATAAATTTTTTAGAATGGCCATCTGCTGTTTCCCTAAGCATTTGACCCCCTCTCGGCGAGATGAAGCATAACAACCAGAGATTTCGAAAGAGTAAACTTTTGATTTCTCTGACCGTCATTACGTATTTGAATTGTAAATCATTACCGGGTGTTTTACATATCAATCAAACGTTTTAATAAAAGGTATGATCCAATGTCGAATGGCAAAAAAATATTCATTGATGGCGAAGCTGGCACTACGGGCTTGCAGGTCCGTCAACGCCTTGAAAATCGGCAGGATCTTGAAATACTTTCTATTGCACCTGAACTCCGTAAAGACCTCAATGCACGAAAAGAATTATTGAATACTGCGGATCTTGTGATTTTATGCTTACCGGATGCTGCTGCGATAGAAGCGGTTGCTTTGGTTGAAAACCCTGACGTTCGTATTATTGATGCATCAACGGCTTATCGGGTAGATCCTGAGTGGACATACGGTTTTCCCGAGATGACAGAAGGCCAGCGGGAGAAAGTGGCTAATTCTAAAAGAGTTAGCAATCCCGGCTGTTATCCTACCGGAGCCATCGCTCTTCTTAGACCCCTGCTTGAACGCAACATTTTACCCACAGATACCCACGTAAACGTACAGGGAGTATCGGGTTACACTGGCGGTGGTAAAGCTCTAATTGCTATTCATGAAAGCGGGGAAGCCGAACCATTTGGCACTTATGGCCTCAACCTTGACCATAAACATGTTCCTGAAATGAAAGAGCATAACGGATTGGATTACAAACCCATCTTTGTTCCTTCAGTGGGTGATTATGCACAGGGAATGCTTGTATCTATTCCTTTGCACTATGCCCAGATGAAGAGTGACATCAATGGTCAAGCCATTCACCAAGCCTTAAGTGAGCACTATGAAAACTCACGCTTCGTCAAAGTGAGAGATATAGACAACACTGATAAATTAGAGCGCAATCTTTTTTTACGGCCAGATGCTCTGAATGGCACAAATGAACTGGAATTGTTTGTTTATGCAAATGATGCTGCTGGTCAGGCTGTACTTATCGCCAGATTAGATAATCTGGGTAAAGGCGCATCTGGCGCTGCAGTACAGAACTTGAACCTAATGCTTGGATTACCGGAAGATGCAGGTCTCTGACCCCAATATCTTTCAGGCTGAAACTGCACATTAAAAAAGAGGGCCTAGCCCTCTTTTTTAATTATATATGATCGCGATCGATTATCCGATTGGATACCATTGCTGACAAAGCCGAGGACCTCTGGCTTCCTTGTTCCCTTGGATACCAAACTGAAGCATCTTCAAGGTACGATTTGCCAATTCCCTGATATGAGATTCGGGAACACCAGATCTACTGAGCTTGGATCTCGATTTAATTGCTTTTGCTTTATGATTTGCTGATTTTTGAGCATCATTAACCTTGGTATAGGCCTTGGCGAGGCATACCTGCTGCTGATAAAAGAGCGGTTCATTGCCCTGAGCCTGGCTCGGAGCAGAAAAAGTAAGGGTACCAAAGCCAATCAAGGCTGTCAGGGCAAAGATAGCGATACGATTGTTGCCACTAGGCATATTTTCTGCTCTCCAGCAAAGTAAAAACACGTTGATAGTCTTATATATGGAATCTAGGTGGTTGAAAAATGGTAAAGATGAGACAAAGTATTTTTTTATAATTTAATTCTGTTAAATTAATAATCTCTATAATTGTTACACCAAAATGTATAATTTATTTAAGAGGATAGCCCCTTGTCTGGAATAATTTTGCCTTATAGAGGCATTACCCCAAAAATCTCCCCAGAGGCCTTTATTGCTGAAAATGCGGTCATAATTGGCGATGTTGAGATCGGACCGGGATCCTCAATATGGTATAATTGTGTTATCAGAGGCGATGTAAATTCAATCCGAATTGGCTCAGACACCAATATTCAAGACGGTACTGTGATCCATGTAAATCATGATCGCAACGGAGAAGATTATCGTGAGACGGGGGGCGGTATGCCCACCTCTATTGGTAATGGTGTAACAGTTGGTCATATGGCGCTTTTACATGCCTGTACTATCGAAGATAATGCCTTTATCGGTATGCGGTCAGTCGTTATGGATGCTGCTGTCGTTCAAGCTGATGCCATGGTTGCTGCTGGAGCACTTGTTACCCCTGGTAAGATTGTCCTTTCTGGGGAACTATGGTCAGGATCACCCGCCAAAAAATTCAGAGATCTCAATCCAAAAGAGCTTGAGGGAATAAGATATTCAGCTAGAAATTATGCGGATCTGGGTAGGAGTTATTCTTAAACTTTCTCTTCAAGAGCAAAAATCACATCAACCTGTACACCGACTATGTCTTCTGGATCGCTCAGTACTATCTCTGCCTTGTGTATGTCTGCTACTCTCTTCACAATCGACATACCAAGGCCTGAACCTGTCTCTTGCTCTCCTGCACCTCTCACAAAACGTTCAAAGATGTAATCTTTCATATAATCAGGAAGAGGCCGCCCGGTATTTTTAATCGATAAAATAAATTTATCGTCGTCTTGAGAAATTGTTATTCGTACAATTCCATCCACTGAACAATACCGAACAGCATTATCAACCAGGTTCCGACAAAGGAATGTCAGGGCAGAGGGCAACCCGTTTATCCGGTTCGTATTTAACGCTGAGATATCAAAATCAATAGATTTTTCTTTTATCTTATTCCCCAAATCTGCAGATACATTTTGCACGATTTTAAGTAAATCTATTTCCTTGGCTTTTTCCTGAAGTGTTTTGGGGTCTAATCTTGCCAAGGTCACGAGTTGTTCTACGGTATGTGTTGCCCTGTCTACCCTTTGGGAAATGGCTCTAAGACCTTCCTTTTGCTCAGAGTCTGAGGTTTGTCGTTCTCGTAATTGAGCTTCTGTTTTTATCGCAGCTAGAGGCGTTAAAAGTTCATGTGCAGCGTTTGCGGTAAAACGTTTTTCGCTTTCAAGGGACGCATCAAGCTCATCTTGGTTACGCTGAATGACTTCCAACTTATAATTAAAAGCATCGATTAATGGCCTGATTTCATTGGATATAGCTTTAGCCGAATAGGGCAAAAGATCATTTTTAGGTCTTTCGGCAAATTGATTGGATACCTTGGTCAGAGGTTCGAGGCTTTTATTTATCCCCCATAACAAAGCTAGGAAACTTAACGGTATTACCAAATAAATGGCTCTTCTCCGCTTTGTTGAGTAGAAAAAGATGCCGACCGCCAAGTAACCTGTTGATATGTATGGTTTCTGATAACTTTACATAGAGCAGGTATATGACAATCAACATCTCGCAGCATATTTTAGGCCTCAAAGGGCAACGTGTAAATGAAATTAAACTGGATGACGGCGGTGTTAAGATTGTCATTCACTGCAGCCGAGACGCGCGTAGGAGGGCTATAGACCCTGCTACAGGCCAGAAGGGAAGCATCAACCAGCATGTCCGCCGACAAGTAAACGACATCCCCCTTTTTGGGTATCCTTGTGTGGTCGAGATTGAGCTGGCGCAGGTTTATATTAACAAGGGCGAACGCCGCATTGAGGGGTGTGATTTTGTTGATAAAGGGTGCCGTTTCACTCACCGATTTTGCCGACTGATCAGTGGATTATGTCGGCATATGTCTATTCAAGCGGTTTCCAGACATTTGGATATACGATGGGAAACGGTCAAGAATATCGACAGGGCATACCTTATTGAAACTCTCCCTACGCTTGATCCTGCAGAGCTAACTGGCTTGGAATATATTGGTGTAGATGAAGTTGCCCGGGCGAAAGGTCATGACTACATGACGGTGGTCTACGATATGGTTGGCGGTCATCTGATCTGGGTTGAAGCAGGCCGAACTGCCGAGGTTTTTTCAAGGTTTTTGAAACAACTGCAACCAGATACAGCCTGCAAAATAAAGGCCGTAGCGATGGATATGGGGCCTGCCTACCAAAAGGCTGTCAGAGAGTCCTTGCCGTTGGCCGACATAGTATTTGACCGTTTCCACGTCATGAAAAACTACAGCAAAGCTATCCATAATCAGCGTCGACTTGAGTTCAGAAAGGCCGATCCAAGTGGTAAAGAGTTGATGAAAGGGACGCATTATCTGTTGCTCAAAAATGCGGATAAGTTGAGTGAAAAACAAAGTGACAAGCTGCAAAGGTTGCTGGAGAGCAATAGCAACCTGAATGCACTTTACGTCTTGAAAGAACAGCTTCAGCTGCTGTGGAGTGCCGCTTCATTTGAGGCGATGGCGGAGCAACTGGAACGTTGGTGCCTGATAGCAGATCAGTCACAGATGCTCTATCTAAAAAAGTTCGCGAAATCCCTACGGAAACATTGTGTGGGCATCTGCAACTACGCCAAACACAAGCTCACAAGCGCCAGGATAGAGGCTGGTAATGTCAGTATAGGAATGATCCGTAAGCGAGCCAGAGGCATCAAGGATACCGAATACTTCAAACTCAAAATTAGACAATCATCCATTCCAGATAATCAATCTATGCTCTATTTGAAATCCTAAATCTACTCAACAAAGCGGAGAAGTGCCGAAAAAATGAATTCACGTAAGGGTGAATTGTTAGTGCAAAATATAGTTGGAAAAAACAATCAATTTCAAACAATATTTAATCTAATTACATTAAGGGGTGGTTTCATTTGTAGATAGAGCTGGTATATTTTGTATCGTGTCCGTTTTCCACAACTAAAATACATCAGCCACCTTGTTTAAGGGGAAATTAAACGTATTTCCTTATAGACAACAACAAAGGGTCGAAGTTTGTTGTTGTCTATAAGGTCATGACCCCAAACAGAATTTGAGTTAAAAAATGCTACAAGTAAAAACAAATATGTTTTGTAAAGTTTTACTCGTCATTGTAGCTCTATTTTTGGCTCTTCTCCGCTTTGTTGAGTAGAAAAAGATGCCGACCGCCAAGTAACCTGTTGATATGTATGGTTTCTGATAACTTTACATAGAGCAGGTATATGACAATCAACATCTCGCAGCATATTTTAGGCCTCAAAGGGCAACGTGTAAATGAAATTAAACTGGATGACGGCGGTGTTAAGATTGTCATTCACTGCAGCCGAGACGCGCGTAGGAGGGCTATAGACCCTGCTACAGGCCAGAAGGGAAGCATCAACCAGCATGTCCGCCGACAAGTAAACGACATCCCCCTTTTTGGGTATCCTTGTGTGGTCGAGATTGAGCTGGCGCAGGTTTATATTAACAAGGGCGAACGCCGCATTGAGGGGTGTGATTTTGTTGATAAAGGGTGCCGTTTCACTCACCGATTTTGCCGACTGATCAGTGGATTATGTCGGCATATGTCTATTCAAGCGGTTTCCAGACATTTGGATATACGATGGGAAACGGTCAAGAATATCGACAGGGCATACCTTATTGAAACTCTCCCTACGCTTGATCCTGCAGAGCTAACTGGCTTGGAATATATTGGTGTAGATGAAGTTGCCCGGGCGAAAGGTCATGACTACATGACGGTGGTCTACGATATGGTTGGCGGTCATCTGATCTGGGTTGAAGCAGGCCGAACTGCCGAGGTTTTTTCAAGGTTTTTGAAACAACTGCAACCAGATACAGCCTGCAAAATAAAGGCCGTAGCGATGGATATGGGGCCTGCCTACCAAAAGGCTGTCAGAGAGTCCTTGCCGTTGGCCGACATAGTATTTGACCGTTTCCACGTCATGAAAAACTACAGCAAAGCTATCCATAATCAGCGTCGACTTGAGTTCAGAAAGGCCGATCCAAGTGGTAAAGAGTTGATGAAAGGGACGCATTATCTGTTGCTCAAAAATGCGGATAAGTTGAGTGAAAAACAAAGTGACAAGCTGCAAAGGTTGCTGGAGAGCAATAGCAACCTGAATGCACTTTACGTCTTGAAAGAACAGCTTCAGCTGCTGTGGAGTGCCGCTTCATTTGAGGCGATGGCGGAGCAACTGGAACGTTGGTGCCTGATAGCAGATCAGTCACAGATGCTCTATCTAAAAAAGTTCGCGAAATCCCTACGGAAACATTGTGTGGGCATCTGCAACTACGCCAAACACAAGCTCACAAGCGCCAGGATAGAGGCTGGTAATGTCAGTATAGGAATGATCCGTAAGCGAGCCAGAGGCATCAAGGATACCGAATACTTCAAACTCAAAATTAGACAATCATCCATTCCAGATAATCAATCTATGCTCTATTTGAAATCCTAAATCTACTCAACAAAGCGGAGAAGAGCCAAATAAATTAGTGGAAAATTTTCACCGATGAAGAAAAAAGCAACAACAACGAAAGAAATTGTTCCCTCAAATGCAAATTCCATATCTTCAGTTGCAACAACCCAGGCATCGACACCTTCAATCTTTTTTGCATAGGTCTGCCAGACAATTTCATCATCTTGCTCTTCATCGAAAAAGAAACTGATCCCTTCTTTGGTAGGGGCAGGCATAACCGGGCTGATATAAGAACTGGCTATGAGTTCGTCCTTATACCAAACTTGATAACTACTATCGGAATCTATACCTGTGTCGAGAAAATTTGGCGGGTTTTGGCGAACAGATTCAAGCCATTTTTCCAAAGCGGGATTGTCTTCTTTAAGATAATTTAAAGGCAGAGAACTTGCTAATAGTTCACTGCGAACTTCAAGAAAATCTTCGGTTAAGGAAAGGATCAAATTCCGTAAACCAAACATAACAACGGCTAAAATTAGTATCCATGAAACGAGAGTTATCGACAGAGTAAAAATGTAAAACCTGTTCTTTAGGGAAAAGAACTTCATATTTTCTCTACCTTGTATCCAACGCCGCGCAGGGTCGTAATCACCCCAGTGCCCAAACGTTTACGAAGCCGTGATATCTGAGCTTCAATAGCATTTGGTGTAACACAATTATCCCAACTGTATGCGTATTCCTCCAACTGGGATTTGGATATATACCGGCCTGAACTCTCCATTAACTTTTGAAGAATAAGAAACTCAGTTTTGGATAATTGAATCTCTTCATCTCTTAGCCTGACTTCATGACGATCTGGGCAAAGCCTTAAATTACCAATAACCAGTTCACTAGATGCTTTTACTTCTCGCCGTCTTCCAAGCGAGCGTAATCTGGCGAACAGTTCATCCAAATCAAATGGTTTGGTTAGGTAATCATCCGCGCCACCATCTAGACCCTCAATCTTTTCTGATGTCGCCGTTCTTGCCGTGAGCATCAAGACAGGAATGGTAACCCCTTTTTTCCGGGCCTCTTTGAGAAAATCAATGCCTTGCTGATCGGGTAACATCCAATCCAAAACAATCAGGTCAAAAAAACTCACCTCAAGAGCAAGCTCAGCATCCTCAGCTGACTTGACCCATTCGCAAACACTCCCATCGTGATGAAATGCCCGCTCAAGAGTTGCCCCGAGTTGAGGATCATCTTCAACAAGAAGAATTTTCATCAGTTTGTTTCCTCTGTAAAATATTCAGGAGCATTTCTGTCTGATCGGATTTTAAGGTTATCTCCTGACTTAAACAATGCATTGATATCCAAGCTTATCTCGTAGAGTACAGGTACAAGCAACAGTGTGACAAAAGTGGCAATTAAAACCCCAAAAGCTAAGGATATTGCCATGGGAATCACAAACTGCGCCTGATAGCTTCCCTCAAATAAAATAGGCAATAACCCCAAAAAGGTCGTCAGTGAAGTCAATATAATAGGTCGAAATCGACTTATACAAGCGTGCCTGACCGCTGTTCTTGTCCTCATGGCAGTCGCTTTCAGTTGATTAATTCGATCGACCAGCACCAAATTGTCGTTAATGACCACCCCTGCAGCTGCGATAACTCCCATAATTGAAAACGCACTGATTTCCAATGAAAACCAGTAATGTCCATAAATCGCACCAACGAACCCGAAAGGCGCAGCAGTCAGGATGATAAAGGGGACAAAATAGGAATTACTCCCAATTGCCAGCAACGCATAGATAATAAAAGAGCAAAGAATATAAAGTCGCAATGCTTCCGCTGTGAACTCATCCTCTTCTTCAGCATCACCAGAAAGCTGATAATCAAAACTTGGATTGGTTTCCTTTATCGCTGGTATGACAGAGTTCTCAACTTCATTTAACAAATCAAATCGGTTCCAAATTTCTTTGTTAAAATGAATATCAACCGAGGCGGTTTGTTTGGCATTTATCCGCTCTATGTAACTTGATACAGGAACTGAAATTAACTCTGCCACCGTTGAGAAAGGCACTCGGTTATTACCACTTATACCAATAGGGAATTGATCGATATCTTCAATTTGAAGCCGTTCGGATTTTGGAAGTCGTAAGATGACATCTGTTGTTTGAAACCTCCCTGGGAGACGATCTAACCTTTCTCCTTGAAAAGCAGCAGCCACCTGCTGAGTAACCTCAGACATCGTTAGCCCCAAACGCTGACCTTCGGGTAACAACTTTATTAAATACTCTGATTGGATTGTTCCTGCCGTAATTGTATAATTAAAAATACCGCTTAAACTGAGAACTTCTTGTTTTAATTTTTCAATATTCGTTCTGATTGCCTGATCATTATGGCCAAAAATTTTAAGAGATAATATATTTGGGTCTCCATTTTCACTTGCGGAAAATTTAATTTTTTTCGCAGATGGCATTGGCCCTAATACTTCTTGCCATCGTGCAATCATTACATCCACTGGAATAAGAGATAACACTTCGGTTTCAAGCTCAACGATCATGAAAACATCTTGCCCTGTGATAAAAGAGGCATAGTTTTTAATGATTTTTACGGGCTTACCCATTTCATCAAGGGGGAGCTTTATACCGTCCCTAACTGTATTAAAGGATGCCTCCAGACGTTCCATAATTCCCGTTAAATGATCGTCTGAGCTATTTTTATTCATGGAAATCTGGGCGACGATTTGGGCTTCGG
Source organism: Kiloniella sp. (assembly GCF_965205715.1). Classification (GTDB taxonomy): domain Bacteria; phylum Pseudomonadota; class Alphaproteobacteria; order Kiloniellales; family Kiloniellaceae; genus Kiloniella. The sequence goes on from NZ_CBDBHW010000014.1 coordinate 192,802, forward strand.
ACATATTTGGAAAAATTTGCACAGGTACTGCATCAGATGAAACAAGTTTTCCAGACAAAATGGCAACAACCATAAAAATAGATAATGTAGAATATCGCCAAATGAGGGCCGTATTCAAAAACTTTCTATAGGTCGTAAATATAAACCTTCGTAATTGTTGTTGGAATGCTTGCCGAACCAAAGAAAATGGCTTGGTTATAAAGCCGGGTATCGTAACCCAGTGATGCGAAGAAGAAAGGTGAGCAGGAAGAATAAAGAATGACTCAATAAGGGAAAAGCTAAGAACGATGACAATAATAACAGAAATATCATAGAGAAAACTTCCAATGATGCTTATAAAAAGAAGCCCCGGCGTCGCTGCGATGATTGTCGTAATTACTCCGAGAAAAACAGGTTTCCAAACTTGCTTAATACCGAGATAAGCTGTAGAGCGTCAACCACTTTGTCCGGTTGCGTCAACCACCTTGGCCGCTTTTGATGCGGCTGTGATCTGACGTTTATTTACGATGCTTCAGGCATATTTTTCACCTTTTTGTTTGTGGTTTTCCGCAACATTTTTTTGAGATTTTGGGCGGCTTCCCATTGTCTGTAGCTGTCGATATTCATCTCAAGAATGGTTGAGTGGTGAACAAGACGATCGATTGCTGCAACGGTCATGGCCTTATCTTGAAAAATATTGTCCCATCCGCTAAAAGGTTGATTGGCAGCAATTGCAATACTTCGGTACTCATATCGTCTGGCGATCAATTCAAAGAGCACGGATGTTTCAGATATATCCCTTTGTGCATAGGTAATATCATCGAGAATGATGAGATCAAATTTATCGAGTTTTGCGAGGGCGTTTTCGAGCATAAGTTCACGTCTGGCAGCCTGGAGTTTTTGCACCAGATCACTGGTTTGCGTATAGAGCACACGGTATCCAGCCTCTATAAGAGCATAACCTACGGCGCATAGGAGATGAGTTTTTCCTCCCCCTGAATTTCCAATGGCAATCAGATTTGCTCTTGCGTCAATCCAGTCACCGGCAGACAAGGCTTCGACCTGCGCCTTTTTCACGTTAGGCAGCCGCTTGAAGTTAAAAGTGGCCAGAGTTTTTCCGCCCAGCAGGTTTGATGCGTTGAGATGGCGTTGAATGCGTCGCGTGTCCCTTTCGGCCAATTCATATTCGGCCAAAACGGCAAGGAACCTGGCTGCTGACCAGCCCTCCTTGTCGGATTGGATTGCGATATCTTGCCAGTGTTTGTGAAAGCTGGGTAATCGTAAGTCAGTTAGCATAAGAGGCAGCTTGTGCTGATCCACTTCAATGTTTGTCATGCCCGATCCTCCAACAGAGTATCAAAGACTGATAATGAAGGTTGAACCACGGGAATATCAGGAGGTAAATCCGTGTTCTTTTTTGTGATATTCAGCTTAAGTTTTTTTGCGCAAGGTAGCCTTCCTGCATTGATTTCTCTCGAAATCAGGTGCGCGACTTCGGCCTCACAAGCCTCTTCGTGCGCAAGGAAAAGTATCCCAACCATCTGACGACACGCATCTCTGCGGGACAACTTTTTCTGAAACAATGTCCAGGCCAGGGAGTACTCGGTTCTTGGAAAAATACTGTCACGATAAATAGAATTGGCGAGTGCCTGAGGTTTACGTTTGAGAGCATGAATGACGTGATGATAATTGATAACATGAATGCGGGGGCCTTTGCCGTGCCCCCGCTCACGAGAATGGCTGACGACATGAGTGCTGCCTAGATAGGCTTCTATCCGGTTATCGTAAATATGGACACGCAAGCGTTGACCAATTAGGCGAGAAGGGGCGCTATAAAAAACCTGCTTAACTAAAAAACCACTTGTTTTGGTAACTCTCGACACGACTTCAGTGTAATCTGTTGTTCGCCGAGGAGGTAACGCCTTGAGAGATTTCAACTCTGTTTGGATATCTTGGTCACGATGTTTGTTCCGTCTAGCAATCAGCTCGTCCAAAAATCGCCGATACTCATCCAAAGTGTCAAAGTCATTACTGCCACGCAAAATCAGGGCCTGCTTTATCGCAGTCTTAAGGTGACCGTGGTGAGATTCAATGGCACCGTTCTCGTGTGATTCCCCTCTGTTATTTCGACTGGCCTCCATACCGTAGTGCTCAACAAAAGCAGAATAACGTTTGGTAATGTCCTCCTTTTCCTCAACGCTCAAATTCCGAAAGGCCGCAGACAGGCTGTCGGTCCGGTGGTTTTCAGGAGCGCCCCCCAAGGACCAAAGCGCATTTTGTAAGTTCTCCGCAAGGGCTGTAAAACTCTCACCGCCAAGTACGACCCCAACATGTTCCCATCGGCTATATACCAGAACAAAATGATAGAGCCGATGCACCAAAGGATCTCCTGCAATGGTAATACTTAAGTCGGCTGCATCCGTGAAATCTGATTGGCCCATGTAACCCGGCTCAGGTGTTTGCCTGAAAATGATATCCTTTTCAGGGCCATTCAGAGCCCGCCATCCCCGAACTCGGCGCTCTAACGTGCGCTTGACACGGTCATCGGGAAAACGGAGCGGATAGAGGCTCTGTATGTGGCGCAACAAAGTAATGGGTTTGACCGAGTTGTCTTTATCCAAAATGGGAAGGATGTCCTTATCCCAGATATCTTCAAGCGGATCAGAAACTGTTCGCCCTCGCTTTATATTGCGTTGTGACGGTAAAGTCGCATCAACGTCAAATCGGCGGGCCGTGCGTTCGCTAAACCCTGCGCGGGCAGCGGCGGTTCGTTGACCATGAGTTTTTCTATCTGTCATGTAAAGTCTCAGTTGTTCATCTGTGATAAATTTATACGGCAAACAGGTTCCTCCAATTACATCTAGAGGTTCCTAATTTATCAACTCACAGCAGCTTGTAACTAACACCAAATTAAGCCTTGGCCGGTGGATCTGATTATCAAACGGGCACGCCCTTTTTAATGATCAGATCCACCGGCCAAGGTGGTTGTCGCAACCGGCCAAGGTTATTGTCGCTGAACAATAAGCCGTTTTGGAACTTTTTCCAAACTTGGATTGTTGGTTGTGAATGCTCTCGCCAACAACAATAGCATCATCGACTACAATGCCGAGTATTAAGAGGAAAGCAAACGTTGATATATGATTTAGGGATACGCCAAACAAAGGCAGAAGCCAAAATGCCCCTGTAAAGGATATTACAATCCCACTACAAACCCAAAATGCGAGACTTAATCTGAGAAACAAAGCCAGAATGATAAAAACCAGGCCAAGACCTGCAATACCATTATCAACCAACATCGATAATCGTTGAGCAATATCTTCACTATCATCTAACCAGAGAGTTATGGTGATCCCCTCCGGAAGTGTTGCTTGAATTTCCCGAACCTTTTCCTTCAATTCGGAAATAACAGTCAACATATCCTGACTATCATCGATAAATACTTCTAAACCACTTGAATTTTGACCATTAAACCGGCTGGTAAACTTTTCTTCCTTTCGGGCCAATTTGATTGTAGCAATTTCACCCAGTAATAGTTTTTCACCACTGGTTTTGCTGATAATTGGTATATCTTCGTATTGAGTTGGTGTGAAAGCTCTATTATTGCCCCTTATATTCAATTGGTTTCCTATATAGCCAATAGATCCTGCGGGAAGGTCAACAGAGGATGTTTTAATTTAATCCGGTAAACCCCCGGCTATGCCGGGGGACTCTCAATGGTTTGACCGTTCCCACGGTCTTACATTTCTTTGTTTATTGACCAAAATAACAAAGGAATTAGCCGATGAGAGATTACAAAAGCCTTGCACATACGAGATGGGATTGTAAATACCACGTGGTTTTCATCCCTAAACGCAGGCAAAAAGTTATCTATGGCAACCTACGTCAGTATCTTGGTGAAATTTTCCATGAACTGGCCGGGCATCGCGAAAGTAAGATTGAGGAGGGCCATTTGATGCCGGATCACATTCACATGTGTATCAGCATACCGCCCAAACATGCTGTTTCAAAAGTCGTTGGATACCTAAAAGGAAAAAGCGCGATTGCCATAGCTCGAAAATTCAAAAATAAAGCACGGAATTTCAAGGGTGAAAATTTTTGGGCCCGTGGATATTTCGTCTCAACTGTAGGGCTCGATGAACAGATGGTGAGGGAGTATATCAGAACGCAAGAAGAGCGTGATAAGTACTTTGACCAAATGGATATATTCAATCCATAACCGCTTTAGCGGTTCCCAATTTGCCCCTTTAAGGGGCTCACCCGCTTAAGCCCCCGGCTTTGCCGGGGGTCATTTAACTTAATCCGGTAAACCCCCGGCTATGCCGGGGGACTCTCAATGGTTTGACCGTTCCCACGGTCTTACATTTCTTTGTTTATTGACCAAAATAACAAAGGAATTAGCCGATGAGAGATTACAAAAGCCTTGCACATACGAGATGGGATTGTAAATACCACGTGGTTTTCATCCCTAAACGCAGGCAAAAAGTGGCACTTCTCCGCTTTGTTGAGTAGATTTAGGATTTCAAATAGAGCATAGATTGATTATCTGGAATGGATGATTGTCTAATTTTGAGTTTGAAGTATTCGGTATCCTTGATGCCTCTGGCTCGCTTACGGATCATTCCTATACTGACATTACCAGCCTCTATCCTGGCGCTTGTGAGCTTGTGTTTGGCGTAGTTGCAGATGCCCACACAATGTTTCCGTAGGGATTTCGCGAACTTTTTTAGATAGAGCATCTGTGACTGATCTGCTATCAGGCACCAACGTTCCAGTTGCTCCGCCATCGCCTCAAATGAAGCGGCACTCCACAGCAGCTGAAGCTGTTCTTTCAAGACGTAAAGTGCATTCAGGTTGCTATTGCTCTCCAGCAACCTTTGCAGCTTGTCACTTTGTTTTTCACTCAACTTATCCGCATTTTTGAGCAACAGATAATGCGTCCCTTTCATCAACTCTTTACCACTTGGATCGGCCTTTCTGAACTCAAGTCGACGCTGATTATGGATAGCTTTGCTGTAGTTTTTCATGACGTGGAAACGGTCAAATACTATGTCGGCCAACGGCAAGGACTCTCTGACAGCCTTTTGGTAGGCAGGCCCCATATCCATCGCTACGGCCTTTATTTTGCAGGCTGTATCTGGTTGCAGTTGTTTCAAAAACCTTGAAAAAACCTCGGCAGTTCGGCCTGCTTCAACCCAGATCAGATGACCGCCAACCATATCGTAGACCACCGTCATGTAGTCATGACCTTTCGCCCGGGCAACTTCATCTACACCAATATATTCCAAGCCAGTTAGCTCTGCAGGATCAAGCGTAGGGAGAGTTTCAATAAGGTATGCCCTGTCGATATTCTTGACCGTTTCCCATCGTATATCCAAATGTCTGGAAACCGCTTGAATAGACATATGCCGACATAATCCACTGATCAGTCGGCAAAATCGGTGAGTGAAACGGCACCCTTTATCAACAAAATCACACCCCTCAATGCGGCGTTCGCCCTTGTTAATATAAACCTGCGCCAGCTCAATCTCGACCACACAAGGATACCCAAAAAGGGGGATGTCGTTTACTTGTCGGCGGACATGCTGGTTGATGCTTCCCTTCTGGCCTGTAGCAGGGTCTATAGCCCTCCTACGCGCGTCTCGGCTGCAGTGAATGACAATCTTAACACCGCCGTCATCCAGTTTAATTTCATTTACACGTTGCCCTTTGAGGCCTAAAATATGCTGCGAGATGTTGATTGTCATATACCTGCTCTATGTAAAGTTATCAGAAACCATACATATCAACAGGTTACTTGGCGGTCGGCATCTTTTTCTACTCAACAAAGCGGAGAAGAGCCCAAAAAGTTATCTATGGCAACCTACGTCAGTATCTTGGTGAAATTTTCCATGAACTGGCCGGGCATCGCGAAAGTAAGATTGAGGAGGGCCATTTGATGCCGGATCACATTCACATGTGTATCAGCATACCGCCCAAACATGCTGTTTCAAAAGTCGTTGGATACCTAAAAGGAAAAAGCGCGATTGCCATAGCTCGAAAATTCAAAAATAAAGCACGGAATTTCAAGGGTGAAAATTTTTGGGCCCGTGGATATTTCGTCTCAACTGTAGGGCTCGATGAACAGATGGTGAGGGAGTATATCAGAACGCAAGAAGAGCGTGATAAGTACTTTGACCAAATGGATATATTCAATCCATAACCGCTTTAGCGGTTCCCAATTTGCCCCTTTAAGGGGCTCACCCGCTTAAGCCCCCGGCTTTGCCGGGGGTCATTTAACTTTTACGTAGCTTCCCGGTGCAGGTTCTATAGATTTTAACTTTCCAGAACCTGGTGTTCGAGCAGGCACAAGTTTACCGCTTTTGTTCTTGGCCCAATCGGCCCAATGTGACCACCAAGATCCGGGATGTTCGATTGCATTTTCAAGCCATTGATCTGGATTTTCCGGAGTTTCTTTGTTGATCCAATGCGAATATTTGCCAGCACTTGGCGGGTTTATTATTCCTGCAATATGACCAGAAGCGGCTAAGACAAACTCTTTTTGGCCAGAAAAATGTTGAGTGTTTGCATATGTAGATTTCCAAGGAGCGATATGATCTTCTTTTGCGGAAATCATAAAGGTTGGTACAGAAACCTTACCGAGATCAATAGGAATCCCGTTTAACTCAATCGCTCCAGGCTTTGCCAGTTTGTTTTCCAGATACATGTTTCGTAGATAGAAACTATGCATTTTCGCAGGCATGCGGGTGGTATCAGAATTCCAATAAAGCAGATCAAACGGGAATGGAGTTTTCCCAAGCATATAATTATTTACGACAAACGACCAGATAAGGTCATTAGACCGTAGCATATTAAAGGTTGTTCCCATTTCCGAACCATCGAGATAACCTTGATCAGTCATTCGTTGCTCAAGAACAGCCATCTGTTCTTCATCGATGAATACCCTGAGTTCACCTGCTTCTTCAAAATCAGTCATGGTGACAAAAAAGGTACCGCTTTTAATACGTTTATCTTTTTTCTCTGCCATGTAAGCCAAAGTCGATGCCAGAAGTGTTCCACCAAGGCAGTAGCCAATCGCATTGACTTCCTTGACCCCGGTTGCCTCTTCAATCGCATCAAGAGCGGCGAGGGAGCCATTAATCATATAGTCTTCAAACGACTTCTCTGCCAGTTCCGCATTTGGATTGATCCAGGAAATCATGAAAACAGTGAAACCCTGCTCAACGGCCCATTTTACAAAAGAATTTTTTTCTTTCAGGTCGAGAATATAAAACTTGTTGATCCAGGGCGGAATAATCATAAGAGGCCGGGTATGCACTTGTTCTGTTGTGGGTGCATATTGAATGAGTTGCATCAATTCATTTTGAAAAATTACTTCACCTGGAGAGGTTGCGATATTTTCCCCTAAGGTAAAGGCATCTTCATCGGTCATTTTGATGCGGCCTTTTTCAAGATCCGCAATTAAGTTTTCCAGACCTTGTAATAGGTTTTTTCCTCCAGATTCTGCTGTCGCTTTTAAAATTTCCGGATTTGTCATAACAAAATTACTGGGTGACAAGGCGTCGAGAAATTGTTTGGTATAAAAGTCAACTTTCAGAGCGTGGGTTTCATCTAAACCTTCGACATCCATAACGGATTTATGAATTGAATCTGCGGTCAATAAATAGGATTGCTTGATAAAGTTGAAAAATGGATTGTCTTCCCAGGCTTCATCTTTAAATCGCCGATCTTTCTTTTTAGAAACAGAAGACGATTCTCTCTCGGACTTGTTCTTTTCTTGGGAAGAAAAAAACTTATCAGCAGATTCTTGCCAAAGAGCACTATAGCCTTGCCATAAATCCGCTTGAAGTTTGATCGCTTTCTCTGGATCAGACCAAAACCGTTGTGACATTTCCCAAAATGCCTGGCCTATACGCATAGGATCCGGGTCTTTGTCTAGGCTTTGCTCACTTTGTTTCTTAAGAAAGCTTTGCATCATTTCCTGAGACTTTTCAGAAATCGCGGCCATTGTTTCGGCAATTTCTGTGGGTTCAGGCATATTTATTCCCTCTGGGTGTTGATCGGCCATTCAGCCTTCCCTATGATCTGTTTGGTCTTTTTGTTGAATCGTATATCGCCTTGTTGCTCTTTCAATGTTATACACCCATTGTTACAGCTGGAAGCATAAAAGAACAACAAGTGAGGTCAATATCGTTCGCGTATACATCAAATCAGTTGTAATCCTGATGTATATGCCCCGATTTATTTGACGTTTACATGGGGGAACGGTCTTAGTTATGACCAAGGACAGACGTATGCCTGAGCAGAAAAAAAGTAGTTTGTATCGTATTGGGGGAAAAGGTCGGTTTGCGGGAGTGCTTGCACTGCCCTTAATTCTGGCAGCTTGTTCTTCTACACCTGATTGGGCAAACCCAGTCGCATGGTTTGACAGTGATGAGCCAGAACAACCAACGCAGGTTACCCCTGCAGAAAATGTTGTTCCTGCAGAAGGTTTTCCAAACCTTTCTAGTGTTCCTGGCGAATCTCCACAAACCAATCCTGGGGATTATAAAAATCAGGTTACGGAAGGTCTCGTTGCTGATCGCAACAATGCCGAGTACAGCAATCAGCCTTTGACAGCACGTTCTACTTTGGTTCCTGCGGCACCACCTCCAACAGTTCCACAAGCGCCTTCAGCGACAACGACGGTGTCTCCTCAAGTTCCGGCAGCTCCTCAGAGTACTATTCCGGCTGTTCCTCAGTCTGTGAACTCAGTGCCTCAGCAAGCCCCACAACAGACGACAGTAATATCGTCCCAAGGCGCTGCATTACCACCAGCCTTCCCAAATGGTGCTCCGTCTTACGGCCAACAGCAATATAGCGGCCCAACGTATAACACGCCGAGTTGGGGTTCTCCCTACGCTCAACAGCCAGGTTATGGGCAGCAAAACCCCTACGGTTCTCCTTATGCTGCACAGGCTTCTGGACAATTGGTAGCAGTCATTTATTTCGCACATGGATCATCCCATCTGAACAATCAAGACATTCAGGTAATCCGTGATGTAGCGGCTCTTTATGGACAAAGAGGTGGCTCTATTACTGTTCTTGGGCATTCAAGCTCTCGTACCAAGTTGACCGACGCTTTACGCCATCAACAGGTCAACTATGAAATATCTGGAAAAAGAGCCGAAGCCGTAACCCGTGCCCTGCTTAATTCAGGAGTACCTGGTGGCCAGGTTATCACCGATGCTCAGTCTGACAGTAAGCCGGTATTCCACGAATTTATGCCGACCGGTGAAGCTGGAAACCGTCGCGTAGAAATTTATGTAAATTAAGAGACCCATTCCTCGGAGTTTTCTGAGGAATATTCTTAGAAATTTACATGCAAAAAAGCATATAAAACATTGGTCACGGAGCTGGTATTCTGCTATCTGCTTCGTGGCCTTTTTTTTTGAGGCTGATCGGCTGTAAGAAAAAGGCTGAGTTACGTCAACTTTCTTCGTACAGATAACAGTAAAACCCATCAATAACGAGTTGAGAATGGACCAGGAATTTCACCGTATAAAACGTTTGCCGCCTTATGTATTTGCTGAAGTTAATGCATTAAAAGCAGCGGCGCGAGCGGCGAAAGAGGACATAATCGATTTCGGTATGGGCAACCCGGATCAGCCGCCACCGAAACATGTTATCGACAAACTAACTGAAGTTGTACAAAACCCGCGGGTCCATGGATATTCAACATCGCGTGGCATCCCTGGACTTCGGAAAGCTGTATCCGCCTATTATGATCGACGCTTTGGCGTTGAAATTGACCCGGAATCAGAAACAATCGTTACACTTGGGTCAAAAGAAGGGCTCGCGAACCTGGCACAAGCGATCACAAGTCCTGGCGACATTATCCTGGCGCCTAACCCAAGTTATCCTATACATGCTTTTGGTTTTATCATTGCTGGTGCAGCTATCCGGTCAATGCCAATGGGTTCACAGGGCAGTATTATGGAACAGTTGGAAATCGCCGTCCGGCATTCCGTTCCAAAACCGCTCGCAATTATTCTTAATTACCCCTCAAACCCAACTGCAGAAGTTGTAGATCTCGATTTTTACGCGGAAATTGTTGATTTTTGCCGCAAACATGAAATTTATATCATTTCCGATTTAGCCTATGCAGAGGTTTATTTCGGGGATAGCCCTCCACCCTCTATTTTACAGGTGCCCGGAGCCAAAGACATTGCCGTTGAATTTCTTTCAATGAGCAAGACCTATTCAATGGCTGGGTGGCGTGTAGGATTTTGCTCTGGAAATAAAAAGCTAATTGCTGCGCTTACCCGTGTTAAATCCTACGTTGACTACGGTGCTTTTACCCCAATACAAGTTGCAGCAGTGGCCGCCTTAAATGGTCCTCAGGAATGCATCGACGAAATGCGCGATAGATACCGCGGCAGACGTGATGTACTGATAAAAGGTCTTTCATCTGCTGGCTGGGATATTCCAAGTCCGCCGGCTACGATGTTTGCCTGGGCGCCATTACCAAAAGAATTTTCACATCTTGGATCAATGGAATTCTCCAAATTACTGCTAGAGCATGCTAATGTAGCTGTCGCTCCAGGAGTTGGCTTTGGGGAATATGGAGAAGGGTTTGTTCGTCTTGGTTTGGTTGAGAACGAACAACGTACCCGTCAAGCTGTGAAAAACATTAAAGCAATGATGCAGAAAAAAGATAGTATCCTCGAACAGATAAGTAAGCGGAAATAAAACGTGAGTGAACCTCTTAAGATAGCAATCGCTGGTTTAGGTACTGTTGGTACTGGAACTGTAAAACTTATTCAGGAAAACCTTAAAGTTCTTTCTCAACGAACGGGGCGCACAATGTCTATTGTTGCGGTTTCTGCTCGTAGCAAAAAAAATCGCGACTTTGATATGAGCGATATGAGCTATTATGACGACGCAGTCAAAATGGTGACGGAGTGCGATGCAGACGTTGTCATGGAACTTATTGGTGGTTCTGAAGGAATTGCCAAAGAAGTTGTTGAAGTTGCCATCGCAAAAGGCCGCCACGTTATTACTGCAAATAAGGCGTTGCTCGCTCATCATGGGACCGAGCTTGCTCTTCAAGCCGAAGAAGCTGGCGTAGCCCTATGTTATGAAGCAGCTGTCGCTGGTGGAATACCTGTAATTAAAGGCCTTCGTGAAGGTTTGTCTGCAAATTCCTTTGATCTGGTTTACGGAATTCTCAACGGAACCTGTAATTTCATCCTAACCAATATGCGCGAAACCGGGAGAGACTTCGAAGAAGTCCTCTTTGAAGCTCAAGAACTTGGTTATGCCGAAGCTGATCCAAGCTTTGATGTGGATGGGGTCGATGCTGCACACAAATTGTCTCTTTTAAGTTCTGTTGCTTTTGGTACCGAAGTCGATTTCGATGCGGTTTATATCGAAGGCATTAGAAAAATATCTGCCCAAGACATTATAAACGCGGATGAGCTTGGTTATCGTATCAAGCTTCTCGGCATTGCTCGAAAAACAGAACACGGCATTGATCAACGTGTACATCCCTGCATGGTCGAGAAGGGGCAGCCAATTGCCTCTGTTGAAGGTGTACTTAATGCTGTGGTATGTAATGGCAATCATGTCGGAACAACTGTATTCGAAGGCCCTGGAGCGGGGGGCGGACCAACCGCTTCTGCTGTTGTTGCAGATTTGGTTGATATCGCACGCGGAACTATTCTTCCGACATTTGGCGTTCCAGCATCTGGACTTGAAAAACCCATAGCTCAACCCGTTGAGAAACGCGAAGGTTCTTATTACCTAAGACTGAATGTTGAAGATCGTCCGGGTGTAATTGCTGATATATCTCACATCCTTAAGGATGAAAATATTTCAGTAAAATCCCTCCTACAACACGAATCAAATCCTGGTAAAGCGGTACCACTTGTCATAACAACCCAGGCAACTGTAGAAACCGCAATGACCAGATCACTGGAGAAAATATCACAGCTCGACTGTGTACTTGAAACCCCAAATATGATCCGGATCGTCTCTCTTTAAGAGAGCGTCTGAAAATTATAACTTGTTCAACCTTGAACAATATCAAAGTCAGAGGACAAAGATATGGAACGCAACCTGGCCCTAGAGACCGTACGTGTCACTGAAGCTGCAGCGCTGGCTTCTTCCCGTTTAATGGGGCGCGGAGATGAAAAAGCTGCTGATCAGGCTGCTGTTAATGCTATGCGTGATGCCCTTAACGGCATGGACATCGACGGTACTGTCGTCATTGGCGAAGGCGAGCGCGATGAAGCCCCAATGCTTTATATCGGTGAAAAAGTTGGTTTGGGTGGACCAGGTGTAGACATTGCGCTTGATCCACTTGAAGGCACCACTTTGACAGCCAAAGGCGGCCCGAACGCCATGTGCGTTATCGCGATGGCTGAATCAGGTAACTTCCTGAATGCGCCAGACACTTATATGGATAAGATTGCCGTTGGTGGTGGTTTGCCTGAGGGCGTCGTGGATCTGGACGACACCGTTTTCAATAATTTGAGCAATCTTGCCAAAGCAAAAAAAACTGACATTAGCGACCTTGTGGTCTGCATCATGGACCGTCCACGCCACGAAGAGAAAATCACTCAGGTTCGTGAATGTGGAGCGCGCATCGTTCTCATCGGTGATGGCGATGTAGCTGGTGCAATGGCAACCAGTAGCTTTGATAGCGGTATTGACCTTTATATGGGTGCCGGTGGTGCTCCTGAGGGTGTTCTGGCGGCAGCTGCTCTTCGTTGTACTGGCGGACAGTTCCAAGGCCGCTTGTTATTTAGAAACGATGATGAAGTTGCCCGTGCCAAACGCTGGGGAATTGAAGACCTCGATCGTAAATACGAAATCAATGAGCTTGCCAAAGGCGATGTGATGTTTGTAGCCACCGGCGTAACTGATGGTAGCCTTCTCCGTGGCGTGCGTCGTTACAAAGGTGGTGCGACAACACAGTCCGTTGTTATGCGTTCCAAAACCGGTACATCTCGTCTGGTTGATGCAACCCATAACTTCTACCGTAAAACCTGGTACGACAATTTGGGTGTTTAAAATACCAAGCTCAATAAAATGTGACAGAGGCGCCTATATGGCGCCTCTTGTTTTTTGAGGCTAGAACAGTAGGCTGTTCTCAAAGATATTTGAAAAATGGTAATGCATACATGCCCGACAACAAACGTGAAGTGTTCCTTGGTGTTGATAGTTCCGTCACAGGAAAGCGTTGGGAAGAACGCCTTCAGGATCAAAGAACCGCACTGGCTTTGAGCCAGCGATTAGGTCTTCCTGAAATCATTGGACGCCTTCTTGCAGCACGTGGCGTCGGCTTTGAGGATGCAGAAGCCTATTTAAAGCCAACCCTTCGAGATTGGCTTCCAAACCCATCAGTTATGAAGGGCATGGACGATGCCACAGCCCGAATTCTTAGTGCTATAAACACGGGCGAAAAAATAGCCGTATTCGGAGATTATGATGTAGATGGAGCCACTTCCAGTGCATTGCTTATACGATACTTTAAAAATATTGGTATTAATTTAGCCGTTCATATTCCTGATCGAGTGAGTGAAGGTTACGGGCCAAATCTTCCAGCATTGCTCAAGTTACAAAAAGAAGGTTGCTCTCTGGTTATTACGGTCGATTGTGGAACATCCGCTTTTGAAGCCCTCGAAGGTGCCAGAGATGCCAACCTCGATGTGTTAGTGATAGATCACCATGAAGCAGAAGCAAATCTTCCTCCAGCTGTCGCCGTTGTAAACCCAAATAGGCAAGATGAAAGTCGAGAGTTCTCATCACTTGCTGCTGTCGGGGTGGTATTTATTGTTCTTGTTGCTTTAAATCGGTGCCTCAGAGAAGCCAAATGGTTCTCTAAGCACGGAATGCCAGAACCCAATCTCATGAATTTATTAGACCTTGTCGCCCTAGGTACCGTTTGCGATGTCGTACCGCTTGCAGGACTGAACCGGGCTTATGTAAGCCAAGGAGTTAAAGTTCTCGCCAAAAGACAAAACCCTGGAATTGTTGCCTTGTCAGATGTGGCTAAATTATCTGAACGTCCTGATAGTGGGCATCTAGGATACACTTTGGGGCCAAGGGTCAATGCAGGAGGCCGTGTTGGGCAATCATGGCTCGGAGCAAAACTTCTCTCGACGGATAACCCTGACGAAGCCGTAAGCATTGCCAAACAGCTGGAAGAATACAACACAGACCGAAGAACCATTGAAAGTGAAGTCCTCGATCAGGCCTTGGGTTCAATTGGGGATGAAGAAGGATTAAGCGGCTGTGTTCTTGTCGCAGGCGAAAGTTGGCACCCTGGTGTTATTGGTATTGTCGCGAGCAGACTTAAAGATCGTTACAACTTGCCTTCCTTTGTCATTGCCTTTGATGACCAAGGAATAGGGAAGGGGTCTGGGCGCTCAGTTCCTGGGGTAGATCTCGGGGCTGCGATAATAGCCGCGCGTCAGGCAGGAATATTGGAAAATGGTGGTGGACACTCTATGGCAGCAGGTCTCACCGTAAAAAAAGAACGTTATAGTGAGCTTTGTGAGTTTTTAAATGAGCGACTATCTGCTGCAATGGATCAAGCTTCATTTGTGCCTGGGCTCGGTGTTGATGGCGCCCTGCAACCGGGTAGTGCAACTGGAGATCTAATTGATCTTTTGGAATCCTGTGGTCCTTTTGGAATGGGCAACCCCCAACCACGCTTTGTTATGCCATCTGTTCGCGTTTTGCGTCCCGGCATCGTCGGTGAAAACCATGTTCGCTGCATATTAAGCGGTTCTGACGGCAAAACCATCAAAGGAATAGCATTTAGATCATTGGACAATGAATTGGGACAGGTCTTACTAAATACTGGCGGCTTACCTCTCCATGTTTGCGGAAAGTTAAAAAAAGATACGTGGTCAGGACCGGACGGTGTTCAAATGATAATTGAAGACGCCGCAATAATTAACCGCTAAGGTATCTTTATGGATCACTTATTTGAACGTTTCATAACACAGTTTTTGGGCAGAATTTTTTCTGCCCTTTTTATGTTATCTATCTGCTCAACCGCGTTGGCACACATTTCCCCAGTATACGCTCAGGATAAGCTTAATGTTGATCTAGAGCTCGTTCTTGCAGTTGATGCCTCCACCAGTGTCTCTGCGCAAGAATTTGATCTACAGATGCGCGGTATAGCCCAGGCTTTTCGAGAACCTCAGGTAATACAGGCTATCGCGGTATCCGGAGATCGAGGCGTCGCGGTATCAGTCGTACAGTGGGCAAATAATCTCCTACAAAAAGTTGCTGTAGATTGGTATTTGATCACAGATGAAAAAGGTTCCCTGGCTTTTGCCGATTTGGTTGATGAGACTCCTAGATTTATTTTTGGGGGAGGGACATCAATTGGGGGAGCCATTACTTATTCAACACGGCAAATGGAAACAAATAAATATATCGGAGCCCGTAAAGTAATTGATATATCAGGGGATGGTCGATCAAACCAGGGTGCCCCTCCTGAATTGGTTAGAAACCAATCCACAGCACAAGGGATAACGATTAATGGCCTTGCCATCGTAAATGAAGACCCCTTTATCGATCGGTATTATGAGAAGTTTGTGATTGGGGGAACAGGGGCTTTTGTACAAACAGCAACGACTTACGAAGACTTCGGCGTTGCCATGATGGAAAAGCTGGTAAAGGAAATTGGTGGCGTACCAGTGGCTCAAAAAGGGCCTGTTTTAAACCTTGCCAGCACAGAAAAATAAAAAAAATAACAGAATCGAAATTCAAGGCTTGCATTGGGTCTGCTAAATAGGTAAATCCTTGCTCACCGATAGATGACCCCTTCGTCTAGAGGCCTAGGACACCGCCCTTTCACGGCGGCAACACGGGTTCGAATCCCGTAGGGGTCGCCATCGTTTCAAAGCCGCTTTTTAGCGGCTTTTTTGATTCCTAGCATATTTAAAAGGTTACTTTTGCAAGGTCTAAGCTCAAAGCTTGAATTTATGGGTTATGCAGAGGCAAAGTGAAACTGAAAGTTGATCCTTCGCCAAGATTGCTTTCCACTTGAATTTCGCCTCCTTGCCTTTCAACTAAATCCTTACAAAGGGGAAGACCAAGACCGGTACCGGTTTCACCCCCTGTACCCGTAGTTGATGTCTTTTTATCTACGCGGAACAATCCCATTCCCTTGCTTTCAGGTATACCAACGCCAGTATCAGTAATATCCACCTCAGCCCACTTATCATTACGTCGGACACTTATGGTAACCTTGCCCTGAACCGGCGTGAATTTAATGGCATTATTTATAAGGTTCCGAACAACTGCACTGACCATGTGCTTATCAGCAAATACACCAACTGCTGGGTCACCGTTTCCGGATAATTCGATCGCCTTTTTCTCGGCAATTGGGGCGAATAGTTCCAAGTTTGAATCGATAATTTCCTGAAGATCGACCAATTTTGGATGAAATTCCATATGCCCCATTTGTAGGCGAGACCACTCAAGTAAATTCTCTAGCAACCGGAACACACATACAGCAGATTTATGAACAGCTCCTCCATACTCAGCCATTTTTGTACGATCGAGTTCACGCTCCTTATCAGACAATAGGCTGGCATAACCAAGTAGAGCATTAAATGGCCCTTTTAAATCATGTGCAATGATGGAAAAGAATTTATCCTTTTGTGCATTCAGTTCTTCTAGTTCATCCCGAGCAGACATTAAATTATCGGCAACGATTGCCAAATCTTCTGACTTTGTTTCCAACTCAGCTGTTCTTTCAGCAACCCTGTTCTCAAGTTCCTCATTTGCTTCATATAGGGCACCTTCTGCCTCAGTACGCCGGGCTAGATGGCGTTCCACGGCTCTCAAATACCGGTTTGCGCTCCTCGTTAAGACGCCAAATTCATCTTGTTCATGGTGCTTAGGCAGCGATAGTCGTTCCTGTGAAGGTTTTTCAGGATTGATATCTGACAAACTGTTACTCAATTTTGTCAGCGGCTTTGTAACTGTATAATAAAAGAAAAACAGGACAAACAGGGCAAATATTCCTGTTCGAAGTATACCGAAAAGAAGGACATTGATCGAGCGATCGATAAAAGCGCTTGCCACCAAATATGGTTCCGCGACCACAGTTAGAACCCCAACCTTGTCCAAGGGGTTATCTTCCATAAACAACGAGACTTCATGAGTTTGTTGATCACCAAAAAGCAAAGACGAAAACCAATGATAGGGCCCAGAATGGAGCGGGCGTTCCATGAGCACCAAATCATCTGAAACCTGGTCGTTCCCCAAATCACCAACAATTTGTACTTTAAATATAGGGGTATATTCGAATAGACCGTTCCCAACCTGTCTAGCTAACTCCGGATCAAGGTGAAAAGCAGCCTCGGCCGCTGATTGCTTGACGGTGCTCACCACTTGGAGGATCGTATCTGGTAGTGCACTGTTTTGTTTCAGATAATCCACATATATTTGCGATAAACTGAACAATAGGCCCAACCCAAAAGCCAACAGCACGACAAACTGGGTCTGTTTATAGGCAATTCGGTTCCTAAGGGGGAGGGCTTCACCATTTTTATCAGGCATGAGTTTTACCTCAATTTATTTGTACTTCGCATGGATAGCATCATAAGTACCATCAGCCTTAATTGCTGCCAGCCCTTCATTGAATTTCAGAACAACATCTTCTACGTTCGGCCAATTTTTACTAAAACAAAGGAATAGCTCTTTTGTCTTAGTTTGAGTTGTACGGAATTTATTTGAGTGCCCCAGTTGTTTAGCTCTATAGTTAGATGCTTCCAAAGACAAATAAGCATAGTCGATCACGCCTTTTAAAAGATCTCGAAATAACAACTCTTCAGATCGATAAGTCATAACGTCCGCTCCAGCTTCCACCATGATCTCAGCCTGCGCCCATCCCAAGACAGCGCCCACCTTTAACCCCTTGGCTTCAACAGTATTTGTGGGTTGAAAGCCTTTAAAATCTTGGCGTACAAAGTAAGCATGAGAAGAATAACTTATTGGATCAGAGAAAATGAAGAATTCTTCTCTATCTACTTTATGTGAGCAAGAAAGTGTACCTGCAAACAGTCCTCGTTTTGTTTGTTCAACCGCACGCTTCCATGGTAAAAACTCAAAACTTGTTGAGGTTTTCATTCTGGCAAAAGCAGCTTCTATGACTTCCAGATCAAAACCACGCAATCCTTCCTCTGGCTTCTCGAATTCATAGGGAGGAAAATCTGTAGCAGAAAAAACAACTATTTCTGCTCTTAGCGACCCAGATAAAGGAAACAGAAGAAAAAACGCGAGGAAGACTGTTGATAGTATCTTGAGTACTTGTCTCATGACTTTAACTCCGTATTGGTAACTAGCTCAGTCGTTTTTAACGGTATTTATCGTGAATGGCATCGTAGGTGCCATCGGCCCTTACTTGGGCAAGACTGTGGTTAAACTTAATAATAAGTTCCCTTGCACCAGACCATTTTTTACTAAAACAAAGATGGTAGTTTTTGAAATAAAACGGGTAATGTTTTACTTTGTTCAGCGACAATAACCTTGGCCGGTTGCGACAACCACCTTGGCCGGTGGATCTGATCATTAAAAAGGGCGTGCCCGTTTGATAATCAGATCCACCGGCCAAGGCTTAATTTGGTGTTAGTTACAAGCTGCTGTGAGTTGATAAATTAGGAACCTCTAGATGTAATTGGAGGAACCTGTTTGCCGTATAAATTTATCACAGATGAACAACTGAGACTTTACATGACAGATAGAAAAACTCATGGTCAACGAACCGCCGCTGCCCGCGCAGGGTTTAGCGAACGCACGGCCCGCCGATTTGACGTTGATGCGACTTTACCGTCACAACGCAATATAAAGCGAGGGCGAACAGTTTCTGATCCGCTTGAAGATATCTGGGATAAGGACATCCTTCCCATTTTGGATAAAGACAACTCGGTCAAACCCATTACTTTGTTGCGCCACATACAGAGCCTCTATCCGCTCCGTTTTCCCGATGACCGTGTCAAGCGCACGTTAGAGCGCCGAGTTCGGGGATGGCGGGCTCTGAATGGCCCTGAAAAGGATATCATTTTCAGGCAAACACCTGAGCCGGGTTACATGGGCCAATCAGATTTCACGGATGCAGCCGACTTAAGTATTACCATTGCAGGAGATCCTTTGGTGCATCGGCTCTATCATTTTGTTCTGGTATATAGCCGATGGGAACATGTTGGGGTCGTACTTGGCGGTGAGAGTTTTACAGCCCTTGCGGAGAACTTACAAAATGCGCTTTGGTCCTTGGGGGGCGCTCCTGAAAACCACCGGACCGACAGCCTGTCTGCGGCCTTTCGGAATTTGAGCGTTGAGGAAAAGGAGGACATTACCAAACGTTATTCTGCTTTTGTTGAGCACTACGGTATGGAGGCCAGTCGAAATAACAGAGGGGAATCACACGAGAACGGTGCCATTGAATCTCACCACGGTCACCTTAAGACTGCGATAAAGCAGGCCCTGATTTTGCGTGGCAGTAATGACTTTGACACTTTGGATGAGTATCGGCGATTTTTGGACGAGCTGATTGCTAGACGGAACAAACATCGTGACCAAGATATCCAAACAGAGTTGAAATCTCTCAAGGCGTTACCTCCTCGGCGAACAACAGATTACACTGAAGTCGTGTCGAGAGTTACCAAAACAAGTGGTTTTTTAGTTAAGCAGGTTTTTTATAGCGCCCCTTCTCGCCTAATTGGTCAACGCTTGCGTGTCCATATTTACGATAACCGGATAGAAGCCTATCTAGGCAGCACTCATGTCGTCAGCCATTCTCGTGAGCGGGGGCACGGCAAAGGCCCCCGCATTCATGTTATCAATTATCATCACGTCATTCATGCTCTCAAACGTAAACCTCAGGCACTCGCCAATTCTATTTATCGTGACAGTATTTTTCCAAGAACCGAGTACTCCCTGGCCTGGACATTGTTTCAGAAAAAGTTGTCCCGCAGAGATGCGTGTCGTCAGATGGTTGGGATACTTTTCCTTGCGCACGAAGAGGCTTGTGAGGCCGAAGTCGCGCACCTGATTTCGAGAGAAATCAATGCAGGAAGGCTACCTTGCGCAAAAAAACTTAAGCTGAATATCACAAAAAAGAACACGGATTTACCTCCTGATATTCCCGTGGTTCAACCTTCATTATCAGTCTTTGATACTCTGTTGGAGGATCGGGCATGACAAACATTGAAGTGGATCAGCACAAGCTGCCTCTTATGCTAACTGACTTACGATTACCCAGCTTTCACAAACACTGGCAAGATATCGCAATCCAATCCGACAAGGAGGGCTGGTCAGCAGCCAGGTTCCTTGCCGTTTTGGCCGAATATGAATTGGCCGAAAGGGACACGCGACGCATTCAACGCCATCTCAACGCATCAAACCTGCTGGGCGGAAAAACTCTGGCCACTTTTAACTTCAAGCGGCTGCCTAACGTGAAAAAGGCGCAGGTCGAAGCCTTGTCTGCCGGTGACTGGATTGACGCAAGAGCAAATCTGATTGCCATTGGAAATTCAGGGGGAGGAAAAACTCATCTCCTATGCGCCGTAGGTTATGCTCTTATAGAGGCTGGATACCGTGTGCTCTATACGCAAACCAGTGATCTGGTGCAAAAACTCCAGGCTGCCAGACGTGAACTTATGCTCGAAAACGCCCTCGCAAAACTCGATAAATTTGATCTCATCATTCTCGATGATATTACCTATGCACAAAGGGATATATCTGAAACATCCGTGCTCTTTGAATTGATCGCCAGACGATATGAGTACCGAAGTATTGCAATTGCTGCCAATCAACCTTTTAGCGGATGGGACAATATTTTTCAAGATAAGGCCATGACCGTTGCAGCAATCGATCGTCTTGTTCACCACTCAACCATTCTTGAGATGAATATCGACAGCTACAGACAATGGGAAGCCGCCCAAAATCTCAAAAAAATGTTGCGGAAAACCACAAACAAAAAGGTGAAAAATATGCCTGAAGCATCGTAAATAAACGTCAGATCACAGCCGCATCAAAAGCGGCCAAGGTGGTTGACGCAACCGGACAAAGTGGTTGACGCTCTACATTACTTCATCGGTTATATCCATTTGATTCGCGATAAAAAGATTTCCTTCAATTGCCGCGTAGTAAAAATCAATTCGCTTGGCGAGTAGAATATTAAGGGCGATTGTATCCGTCCGAACGATTGCATGTTCAATACCAAGCTCCTCAAGAGCCTTTTGCGTAGAATACCCCTGAACTGCTGCTACATTGAGACCGCGTAACTCTTCAAGAGATTTCAATTCCGGACCGGGATAATCTGTGCGTATGAAGTAACCATGTGTGCCAACGCTAATGGGATCGGAAAAATACAAATTCTTATCACGCTCTGTATTGTGTCCGCATGTTAACAGAGCTTTCTCCTTACCCGCATACACCATCTTTACGGCGCGGGACCATGGCAAAAACTCAACTTCTATACTTTTCCCGATACGCCGAAAAACTTCTTCAACAACCTCAACGTCAAAACCCTTTAGGCCATTTACTGGCGTTTCGAACTCATAGGGGGGAAAATCTACAGCCAGAAGTTTTAGAGGTTTTTCATCTCCTCTGGCAGTAAGAGAGATAAAGCATCCAAATAGGATTAGTATTACTTTTATGTATAAATTACCGGCAAGAATTTTCATATTCTGTCTCCGGCGAGCTCAGCTTGGTAAGGCTTCTTGTCTTTGAGTATTACAATTTTTTTAAGAAACTTGTTATTCCGAGTTATCTTAAATGAAATTTATTACCATAAATATAATATTAGCTCAGACTTCCCTCAATGGTCGCAGTCGATAATATATTGGGTATAAAGGCAATTTCACTTTTAGGAGATTTAATTATCTCATTATACGCATAAGAGGAGCGAATCAACTGGGGAGGGTGCTTACCCAAAAGCAATAGAGTAGCCCTATTTTATTTAAAGGATCGATTCGAGTTCTCCTCGAGGAAATTATGTTAAAAACGTGAGCTACTAATAAAGATATTCTCGCCTAGATTACTGATTTATAACTATGAATCGATAAATGCTTACTATTTTTTGAGAAAAATAAAAAAAATCGTATTTGTTGATAAAAGGGGCTTGCATTGGGTCAGCTAAATAGGTAATTACTTGCTCACCGATAGATGACCCCTTCGTCTAGAGGCCTAGGACACCGCCCTTTCACGGCGGCAACACGGGTTCGAATCCCGTAGGGGTCGCCATCGTTTCAAAGCCGCTTTTCAGCGGCTTTTTTGATATCTGGGCTCCTCAAGATTAGACCCCTAAAATAGCAGCTTCAGTCACCACCTTCTTCATTACCCAACTCACCCATTATCCACTTATAAAATGCTTTCACTTTCGGGCTATCAGCCAGTTCCTTTTTACAGACAAGGTACCAGTCACCACTGTGACAACTATGAGAGCCAAAGGGTCTGACTAAATTTTCATTGGTGTCTCTCGGGGTCGCAAAAGGAGAGTTTGTCATAGCTACACCATGGCCCTTACTCGCAGCCTCTAAAGCCAAGAGATAATTATCGTATGTAATCGCTTGGTCAGGTGCCCAATCCTCAACACCTGCCTCTTTAAACCACATCGCCCAATCTCGATTATGATTAAACAATTGTAAGATATGATGGTTTAACAAATCCTTTGGCTCTTGAAGGGGATGCTCTCCCATTACAATATCTTTATGGCACATAGGCGAAAGCCGTGCTTCTGCCAGGTGAAGGTAAACGAGATCTGGATCCTTTTTTGTGGCCCAGATTATACCAACATCTGTACCACTTCTATCAAAGTCCCAATCCAGATAAGAAGTATTCAGTTGGGCCTGGATTCCCTTGCTGGCTTGAAAAAAATCATGGATGCGCGGTAAGAGCCAGTACATCGCTACGGTAATATACACCTGAACAATGAGAGTTTTTGGACGCTCTCGTGATTGAACAAGACGTGTACCTTCTGCAATACGATCAAAACAATCACTTAGAATTGGCAAATATAATATACCTGATTCGGTCAAAACAACATTTCTACCTGCGCGGTTGAATAGTTTGACCCCGAGTTGGTCTTCCAGATTACGGATATGATGGCTAATTGCAGAATGTGTTATATTAAGTTCTTCAGAGGCCATCCGGAAATTTAGAAGCCGTGCTGCTGATTCGAACGCACGAAGAGCGTTTAAATTTGGAAGTTGCCGTCTCTGTAACACTTAATATTCCTCAAGCTTGTAAGTAAAATCTTAGAATAACCTATGGTGTAACAACTATTAATATACACTTTTTAAATTTAAATGGTGAGTAAAAGTAACCAATAGGTGAAAAAGCATCAATTGTTCAAAAATTCACAATTCTCCACAATCAAACAAAGGTTTTTCTGGAGAGTAAAAAATGAGTGAAGCAGTTACACAGAACCGCCGCCGTGGGGGGCGCGTTGCAAGACAAGCAATAAGGTCTGCACCTTTAGCCGAGGAGGCAAGAGCCGTACGCCCCGGGTTAGAAAGTGGTAACTTCAAAGTTCTGAGTGACCTGCAGGTAAAACGAATTCATACCGCCGTGCTCGATGTGCTGGAAAACATCGGTCTAGCGGATGCCATCCCCAGCTGTATTGAGATCATCACAGCTGCCGGCGGTGTTCTCAAAGATAATGGCCGGCTCACTTTCCCACGTGCCCTTGTTGAGGACATGCTGACTAAAGTAAATCGTAACGTCGTCCTGTATGGTCAAGATCCAAAACACGATATGGAGTTAACTGGCAGTAAAACATACTTTGGTACTGCGGGCGCTGCTGTTCATATGGTCGACGCCCATACGGGGGAGTACCGAGAATCCACGACACAGGATCTCTATGATATCGCACGACAAGTTGATAAGCTGGATAATATCCATTTCTTCCAGCGCTCTGTTGTTTGTCGTGATTTACCAGATCCCTTCGATATGGATTTCAACACATGCTATGCAGCAGTCTCCGGTACAACTAAACACGTTGGTTCTAGTTGGGTAGAGCCACACCATGTCGAAAAGTCATTAGAAATGCTCCACATGATTGCTGGGGGCGAGAAAAAGTGGCGTGAGCGTCCTTTTGTCAGCATGTCCAACTGTTTTGTGGTTCCCCCCCTGAAATTTGCCGAAGATGCCTGTCGCTGCCTGGAAGTATCAGTACGTGGCGGCATGCCCGTTCTTTTATTAGCTGCAGGACAAGCAGGAGCGACATCTCCTGCTTCATTGGCAGGAGCAGTCGTTCAGGAAACCGCCGAGGTTCTGGCTGGCTTATGTTATGTAAATGCTATTCAACCTGGAGCACCTGCTATTTTCGGTACCTGGCCTTTCGTTTCTGACCTTCGGACTGGTGCGATGAGTGGTGGCAGTGGCGAACAAGCCTTGTTGGTTGCTGCCTGTGCTCAGATGGGACGGTTTTATGACCTGCCAACTGGCGTACCAAGCGGTATGTGTGATTCTAAAGTTCCTGATTATCAGGCGGGGGCCGAAAAAGGGTACAATCATGCAGTAACGGGTAACTCCGGAACCAACCTTGTTTATGAATCCGCAGGTATGCACGCGAGCCTACTCGGCTTTTGTATGGAAAGCCTCGTTCTTGATAACGACACAATCGGATCGGTACTGAGAACAGTTAGAGGTATTGAAGTAAACGAGGACACATTGTCACTAGATGCCATCCGGAGCGTGTGTGAAGAGGGGCCTGGACATTACCTGGGCTCAGACCAAACCCTATCAGTCATGCAATCCGAATATTTTTACCCAGATACAGGCGAGCGAAGCAGCCCGAACGAATGGGATGAAAAAGGTAAGCCAACAGCCCTATCTATCGCGACTGAAATGGTTAAAGATACCATGGCCAACCATCACCCAAGGCATATCAGTGACAAGATGGATAAAGAAATTCGAGCGGAATTCGATATTAAGTTGCCCAGATCTTTGATGACAAAAGGCTGATGACAGCAAAACAATAAAGTTGAACAGGATAAAAATAATGAAAAGTCATGCAAGAATTGTTGTTATCGGTGGCGGCGCTGTTGGTTGTAGTGCGGCCTATCATCTCGCAAAAATGGGGTGTACTGATGTCGTTTTGCTGGAAATGGATGAACTGACCTCGGGTTCAACCTGGCATGCAGCGGGTAATTGCCCAACCTATTCCGGCAGCGTTAACATCATGAAGATGCAAAAATACGGCGTAGAGTTGTATGGTGAGCTGTCAGAAGAAGTTGACTACCCAATGAACTACACTCGGACCGGGTCTATCAGATTGGCACAATCTGACGAGCGTATGTTCGAGTTTGAACACGTCAAATCCATGGCAAAAGCCCAGGGGCTTGATTATGAAATCATGACCCCTAAAGAAATGCAGGACATATATCCCTTTCTTGAGACCCACAAATTAGAAGGCGGACTTTGGGACCCGTTGGATGGTGACATTGATCCAAGCCAGCTAACCCAGGCCTATGCAAAAGGCGCCCGCGACCTCGGCGTGAAAATTTTACGATTCAATCGTGTGACGGCAATAGAGCAGACCCCCAATGGTGAGTGGCGCGTTGATTGCGAAAAAGGTTCTATTACCTGTGAAAAGGTAATTAATGCAGCCGGGTATCGCGGCGGTGAAATCGCAGCTATGGTTGGCCAATATATTCCGATCGTTTCTCTCTCTCACCAATATCTTGTGACAGACGCCATTCCTGACCTAGAAGCTCTGGATAAGAAACTGCCTCTTCTAAGAGATCCTGATGACAGTTATTACCTGCGTCAGGAACGCGATGGGTTAATCCTTGGTCCTTATGAGTGGAAGGCAACGCCACACTGGCTTGACGGTCTGCCAGAAGATTTTGCGTCTCAATTGTGGAACGATGACTTAGAGCGGATCGAATGGTACATCGAACAGGCCATGGCCCGTGTGCCGATCCTGGAGAAAGGTGGTGTCGCCCGGGTTATCAACGGACCCATTCCCTATACACCAGATGGTCTTCCATATATTGGTCCGGCTTACGGCCTTGATAACTTCTACCACTGTTGTGGCTTTAGCTTTGGCATCACCCAATCGGGTGGCGCTGGTAAAATTATCGCCGAACAGGTTCTCGAAGGAGAATCCGAGTGGGATATGTGGATGTTTGACCCGCGTCGTTACACCGATTATGGCACGCAAAAATACGTCGTCGATAAAGCAATCGAAGTTTATCAAAACGAATATGCTATTCCTTTTCCACATGAAGAACGTCCTGCAGGCCGCCCCGCTAAGATGACACCGGTCTATGATAAGCTAAAACAAAAAGGAGCTTTCTTCGGTGCCCGTGGTGGTTGGGAACGCGCTGTATGGATCCCGCTAGAAGGCGAGCCGCGCCCTGAAGAACAAACAGTATCGTTCCTTGATGATCGACGTAATTGGAACAATGCCGTTCGCTCAGAATGTAAGGCAGTTCGTGAAAGAGTAGGGGTGTTGGATCTCGGGGGTTTCACCAAATATGAAGTTTCCGGCCCAGGGGCAACAGAATGGCTCGACTATATGATTGCCGGGAAAATGCCAAAGATCGGAGGAATGTCACTTTCTTATTTCCTCTCCCGCAAAGGGCATGTCATGACAGAGATGACCATCACCCGCCTTGGGGAAGATCAGTACTGGTTGATTTCAGCTGGCGCGGGGGAATGGCACGATGAAGACTGGCTACTTTCCAACATGCCTGGGGATGGTTCCGTTGAATTCGAAAATATAACTGACAGTTATGGCACGCTGGTTGTCGCAGGACCACGCTCTCGCGATCTCCTGTCGAAAATCACCAAATCAGATCTTTCCAACAAAGCTTTTCCCTGGCTGACAACCCAGGCAATTGAAATTGGGTTCTCTCCAGATATCCTGGCCATGCGGGTTAACTACGTTGGTGAACTCGGATGGGAACTACACGTGCCCATGGAGTTCCTTGGTCATGTTTATGACGAGGTTATGTCAGCCGGGGAAGAGTTCGGTGTTTCCGATTTTGGATTGTATGCCATGGACTCACTACGTTTAGAAAAATGCTATCGCTCCTGGAAGGTGGATATTATTCACGAATACACGCCATATGAATTATCTCTTGATCGTTTCATCGACGTGGAAAAAGGCCCGTTCATGGGCCGTGAGGCCCTCAAAATTCATAAAGAGAATGGCATCAAAGAACGCTTTGTTCCCCTGATTATCGATACGAATGTCGCTGAGGCTCCGTATTGTTCTCCGATCTATCAAGGTGATGAGATCGTCGGGATAACATCATCTGGTGGCTATGGTTTCCATATTGATAAAAATATTGCCTTAAGCTTTGTCAGAACAGATTTAGCCGTTGAAGGTTCAAAACTGGAAGTCAGTATTTTGGGGCAGCGCTATCCAGCTGTCGTATCAAAAGAACCTTTATACGATCCCAAAAACCTGAAGCTAAGAGATGTGAGCTAATTCATTTTATGAGTTGAGTTGAATTTAAAAAAGCCCCCCAGTTATACTGGAGGGCTTTTTTATTGGGGTAACTGGCCCGAACGTGCGAAAATGGCCATCTAAAAGAACAAAATTAGTACAAACGAGTCAAAAACTGTACATTTTGGGTATGCTTGGGCCAGATATTGTTTATTTTTAAAATATCGACCCTAAATATACACAATATCGAGCTTAAAACTGTATATTCCATTTGTGATTTTTGGGTACACCCATAATAACAATCCGCTAAAACTGAGAGAAACCCTTGGTTTCAGAGCTTGGCCTAAATCACAGCTTCGGGCCAGTTAGGCCGCCCCCGCCCCCTACCGGAGCGGACCCCAAAAAGCTGCTCGGGCGCGAGGTCGCACAGGTGGCCGCCCCAAAGGGCTCTCTGATGAAGCTCAGTTCAAGGCAATTGCAGCAGAAACTCTCTATAAAGAAGGCGAACTATCCGTAAATAGTATCGCTAAAAATCTAGGGATTTGTAAGGCTACACTCTATAGGTATTTGCGACACAGAGGGATCGAATTCAGCTAAAGTACAAAAAATACGATCTAAATAATAGTGTGTTTATAATAACTTACCGACAAAGTGACTACCTATTACGCGTATTATGCACGGAAGCCAGAAAGCAGTCCATTAATGTGAGACGAAAAAACCGGATAAATGCGAGAATTGATGATTATGAATGCGAGCAACAACAGGTAGTTAGAGGGGGTAGCATTTTCATGCTCCCCCCTCTAATCGCAAACCAGTTCATCGATAGTAATGCCGAGAGTTTCGGACAATTTCCTTAATGTTTGGACGGAACCTGTTTTACGTCCTGCTTCAATATCAATAATTTGTACACGGTTTACGCCAGATGTTTTTGCTAGGGTTGTCTGGCTATATCCACGCCACTCACGAAATACGGTGAGGGGACTTTCTAGATCAATTAGGCGCAACATAAATTCATGAGGAAGGCCATCGCTATCGTCACTTACAGCCTTATCAAATGCTAGGATATCTTCAAGGTCTTCCTTCGCAGTGATGAGGGCATTGTAGTCAGTCAAGGGTAAGGTTATCGTTTCCATAATGTCATCCTTAATTATAAATGTCACCACGGGGTCCAACCGAAAGAACGTCGAGAACTTCGCCGTCTTCCATAATCACACGCCAATCTCCAACACGGAGGCGTATACCGTTACGACCTTGTAAGCTAGTGACATTGTTAGCTTGTGAATCCGGGCTAATTGCAAAGGATTCAATCTTGCCTACAATCCGTTTCGCCGTTTTTGACGGCATCTTGCGGAGAGCTTTTCGCGCGGCAGGTTTGTAGGTTATCAACTTCATATTGAATTGTAGCTATAAGCTACTATGTAGTCAATAGCTACAATGTTTTTTATTATAATAAAATCAGAACGTTTGCAGTTAATATCAAAGAAAGCCTCTTGATCATTCTATTCTGAAGCCCAAAAACCAAGTATACTCAATGGTTCCCGCTGAAAACCAGTTTCAGATACATGCCCCAAATATCAAGCCATACTCACCTAGTCATACGATGATCGGCAAGAGGACAAGTCACTATAGCGACATTTGGCTATTGCAATCGCGCCAATTGTCGCTACTATAATACCTATGAAAGGAGATAGTGATGTATGCAACTGAATATGCCCTACTTGGGGGTGACGCTAAAGCGATGAGAACAACAGAGAGTTCCCTTAATGTGATCAGAGAAGGACTGCCAGTACGCATGATTGATCAAGCTGTAACTGTTTTGCACTTGGCAAAGGGAGATTTAGTGCCTTTGATAGGTGTAAATTTACGTAGCCTGCAACGCAAAAAAGAAGCCGATCATTTAACACCACAGCAAAGCGAACACACATTGGCTATTCTTCGTGTATTAACGAGCGCCACTGAGTATTTTAATGACAAGAAAACTGCTTTAAAATGGATGAAAACACCACAGGTAATATTCGGAAATAAAAGTGCTTTCATGTACTTGGATACAATGACGGGAATTGATTTTGTAAACGATGTAATTACCCGGATGAAATATGGGATGACGGCATAGCGTGGAACTTTACCGATTAGCACATGCAAATTTTGCAGACTTATCGGGAGCAGGTGGAATGTACGGTTCTGGTCGATGGCATAATCAAGGCCACCCTATACTATACACAGCTTCATCCCGTTCACTGGCAGCGTTAGAACGGTTCGTGCATGAATCAGCATCTACACTGCCTAAATTAAAGATCTTAACAATTTGGGTGCCGGACAACTTTACAATTGTACGTTACACAGAGAAACAACTACCCAAGGGTTGGGATCAACTCCCAGATACTGATGCTTCCAGGAATTTTGGCAGTAAGTGGCTCCAGGAAGGTACGGAAGCAGGATTGCAAGTGCCGTCTGCAATCGTTAGAGATGAATATAATTTATTAATTAATCCGAAGCATTCTGACGCAGAAACAATGAAGATCGTAAACGAAACAGATTTCTATTACGACCTGCGCTTACAAAAGATGATCCGATAAAAACACCCAGAAACTACCAGGTATAAACATGCGCTCTTACGTAAAAGGTGTAACCGTTGATGGGGTTACATCAAAAGATCTCGACGATGCTTTCTGGCTAGACATCGTAGAAGAAAAAATCATCCTGACCGTCAGTATTTCCGATGTATCATCTGCCATTACACCAGGTAGTAAACTGGACCTAAAAGCCCGTAAAGCCGCCTTCACAAGGTATGGTGCCTTCCGCAATATCCCCATGATCCCACCCGAGCTTTCAGAGGACACTCTAAGCCTGTTACCAAACGTCGACCGTCAGGTTTTGACATTCAAGATCACTCTTGATCAGAATTCCCTCGATGTTTCGGATCTGGAAATCAGCAGGAACACGCTCAAATCCGAGATGCGGTTGTCACACGACCGGGTAAACAACCTTATATCGAACAAAACAGCCAAAGATCACCAGATAGGCGTAGGTGCATAATACATGTAATCTGTACCAATTTTGGATATAAGCTGCTGTAAAAAATAGAATATTTTAAAAATTATGTGTGAGTTTATTTAAAGGATCGTTAAAGTGAACTTAAAAACTTAGTGGGCAGTAGTTGCCTGTGCCAAGGACAAGTAGTATAAAAAACTGGTCTTTACAAACAAAGTACATTATTCATCAATTCATATGAGATCATAAAACTAAATCATGAAATTTGGCTATGCACGTATTTCTACCAGTGAGCAAAATTTGGATTTGCAAATTGATGCATTGAAAAAAGCCGGTTGTGAGGAAATATTCTCTGAAGTTGTCAGCGGTGCCAAAACGGAACGAAAAGAACTTGATAAGCTTTTAAGCCAGGTTCGCGCTGATGATGTAATCGTTATTTGGAAACTGGATCGACTTGGCCGCTCCTTAAAGCATCTCGTTATGCTGGTGAATGATCTGGTAAGCGAAGGAGTGGGGTTAAAAAGCCTCAACGATCCTATTGATACAACAAATCCTCAAGGAAGGCTTGTTTTTAACATATTCGCCTCACTGGCAGAATTCGAACGGGATCTTATCAGTGAGCGCACGCAGGCGGGGTTGAAAGCTGCTCGGGCGCGAGGACGTATGGGTGGTCGACCAAAAGGATTATCCGATGAAGCCGAATTCAAGGCGATTGCAGCGGAAACCCTCTATAAAGAAGGTGAATTATCAGTAAATAGTATCGCAAAAAATCTCGGAATTTGTAAGGCTACGCTCTACAGATATTTGCGACACCGGGGTATTAAATTTTAGAAATACAACATATTTACAGATAGTTACGTAGAAAAGTGGGACAGATTACACGTATTATGCACCTACGCCCATTAGAGACCCTCAAGAGCATCAACAATTGAGGTTAAATCTGATGTTCGGCCCGAGACAGGCCATTTAATTTCAAGCCCGTTAGGGGTAACTGGCCCGAAGCTGCGAAAACGGCCATCTAAAAGAACATTTTGTGAACAAACCCCAGTGTAATTGACTTCATTCCTTCAAGCATGTTGTGTTTTCTCTCCTTTATTTCAGGAGTTAAAACATGAATTTGCATATTACAGACAGTGGATTAGTTCAAAACTGGAGCCTTTCTTTTTCAGAGTTTGATTTAGTGAATATAAAGTCCGTCTCAGCGCAGCTCGGATTTTCATGTCAGTTAAAGTTTTTCGCTAGTTTTGGCTACTTTGCTGAAACCACGGCGGATCTACCAAAAGAGGCTATAGCATATTTGGCCGAACAGCTTGGTTCTGATGGCACAAATCTAAATGTGTATGATTTTTCAGGGCGCTCTGGGCGACGACATCGCACAGAAATCATTAAATTTCTTGGTTTCCGGCGCATGAGAAAGTCTGATCGTCGTGCTCTAAAAAGTTGGATATTTACTCAGCTTTGCCCTGGAAATTCTTCTGTCTCCGAGATGATTGACCAGGTCTTCATATGGTGCCGGGATCAAAAAATTTATTGGTCATCCACAAAAGAAGCGGGCCGACTTGTTCGTTCTGAACGTAAACGGTTTTTGGACGACTATTTTGCCGAAATATTCGCTCGGATTTCCCCTGAAGCAAATGAGTTGATGGATCAATCTCTACTCTCTCCGGAAAACGAAGCTGGTTTTCATGCAATCAAAAGTGATCCTGGGCAACCAACACTTGATAATATCATTTCTGTTACTGAACGGCTTGCCTTTATCCAAAAGCTAAACCTTCCGAGAGACTTACTATCCAAACCAGGCACCAACTGGATTGAAATCATTGTCCGGCGTGTTGGGAATGAAACAGCATCGGATATGCAGAGACATTCCATAGAGCGCCGGTTAGGACTCTATTCTGTATATCTCATGACCAGGGAAGCACAAATTATTGATGGTTTGGTTGATCTCCTGATTGAAACGATTCATAAAATAAGTGTTCGTTCAAGGCGCAAAGTTATCTCTGAAATCACCCGGGATATTGAAAAAGTGTATGGTAAGGAGCGACTTCTTGTTGATATAGCAGGCGCCGCTATTCAAAATTCGTCGGGTAGTGTTTCCGATGTAATTTTTCCTGTCGTTAGCGAAGAGAAATTAGCCGCAATCATCAAAGAGCATCGAGCAAAGGGAACTCTTGATCTTCGTATATATGAAGTGATGCGCCGGTCCTATGCCAACCACTACCGCCGAATGTTACCACAACTGCTGGCTGTGTTGGAGTTTCGTTCAAATAACACGACCTGGCGTCCTGTCCTGCAGGCTCTGGAATGGATACAACGAGAAGTTAATAATAATAGCCGATTTGTTCCTGTCCATGAGGTACCCATTGAGGATGTTATACCCAAAAAGTGGCGCAGTGCAGTTATCGGGGAGGACGGGCGTGTCAATCGCATCAGCTATGAACTCTGTATTCTTGGCCAGTTACGCGATCGTATTAGATCAAAAGAGATCTGGATTGTCGGTGCTAACCGCCATCGAAACCCCGATGAAGACCTTCCTCAGGACTTTGAATCCCAACGAGATTCCTATTATAAAAATTTGAATCTGACGCGCGATGCCCATACCTTTATTACCTCTATCAAGGCTGATCTAGAGCGCGAATTACGCCTTCTTAATACAGAAATACCTGGCAATAAAAAGGTTCGTATCCATTGGAAGGGCAAAAACAGGATTTCTATTACTCCATTCGAGGCTCTACCGGAACCAAGCGGTTTGGTTGGGGTCAAGGCAGAGCTTGGAAGACGTTGGCCGATGCTTAGCCTGCTTGATATATTAAAGGAAACCGCTCTTGATACGAACTTTCTAAGAGCGTTTGAAACATCGGCTTCTCGGGTAGCACTTTCTCCTGAGACCCTGGATTACAGGCTAATTTTATCCCTTTATGGGCTTGGTACGAATGCTGGTCTTAAACGAATTGCCGCCGGGTGTGATGGTGTTAGTTATGACGAACTGCTCCATATCTATAAAAAATTTATCAATGCAGAATCATTAAGGGAGGCATGTGCCCGGGTTGCAAATGCGACACTTGGTATTCGAAGCAAAATGGTTTGGGGAGAGACAGGGACGGCCTGTGCTTCAGATTCCAAGAAGATTGGCGCCTGGGACCAAAATTTAATGGCTCTTCTCCGCTTTGTTGAGTAGAAAAAGATGCCGACCGCCAAGTAACCTGTTGATATGTATGGTTTCTGATAACTTTACATAGAGCAGGTATATGACAATCAACATCTCGCAGCATATTTTAGGCCTCAAAGGGCAACGTGTAAATGAAATTAAACTGGATGACGGCGGTGTTAAGATTGTCATTCACTGCAGCCGAGACGCGCGTAGGAGGGCTATAGACCCTGCTACAGGCCAGAAGGGAAGCATCAACCAGCATGTCCGCCGACAAGTAAACGACATCCCCCTTTTTGGGTATCCTTGTGTGGTCGAGATTGAGCTGGCGCAGGTTTATATTAACAAGGGCGAACGCCGCATTGAGGGGTGTGATTTTGTTGATAAAGGGTGCCGTTTCACTCACCGATTTTGCCGACTGATCAGTGGATTATGTCGGCATATGTCTATTCAAGCGGTTTCCAGACATTTGGATATACGATGGGAAACGGTCAAGAATATCGACAGGGCATACCTTATTGAAACTCTCCCTACGCTTGATCCTGCAGAGCTAACTGGCTTGGAATATATTGGTGTAGATGAAGTTGCCCGGGCGAAAGGTCATGACTACATGACGGTGGTCTACGATATGGTTGGCGGTCATCTGATCTGGGTTGAAGCAGGCCGAACTGCCGAGGTTTTTTCAAGGTTTTTGAAACAACTGCAACCAGATACAGCCTGCAAAATAAAGGCCGTAGCGATGGATATGGGGCCTGCCTACCAAAAGGCTGTCAGAGAGTCCTTGCCGTTGGCCGACATAGTATTTGACCGTTTCCACGTCATGAAAAACTACAGCAAAGCTATCCATAATCAGCGTCGACTTGAGTTCAGAAAGGCCGATCCAAGTGGTAAAGAGTTGATGAAAGGGACACATTATCTGTTGCTCAAAAATGCGGATAAGTTGAGTGAAAAACAAAGTGACAAGCTGCAAAGGTTGCTGGAGAGCAATAGCAACCTGAATGCACTTTACGTCTTGAAAGAACAGCTTCAGCTGCTGTGGAGTGCCGCTTCATTTGAGGCGATGGCGGAGCAACTGGAACGTTGGTGCCTGATAGCAGATCAGTCACAGATGCTCTATCTAAAAAAGTTCGCGAAATCCCTACGGAAACATTGTGTGGGCATCTGCAACTACGCCAAACACAAGCTCACAAGCGCCAGGATAGAGGCTGGTAATGTCAGTATAGGAATGATCCGTAAGCGAGCCAGAGGCATCAAGGATACCGAATACTTCAAACTCAAAATTAGACAATCATCCATTCCAGATAATCAATCTATGCTCTATTTGAAATCCTAAATCTACTCAACAAAGCGGAGAAGTGCCAATTTAATGACCGAATGGCATGTTCGTTATGGTGGCCGGGGTGTGATGATCTACTGGCACGTTGATAAGGGCTCTACGTGTATCTATTCCCAACTCAAGCGATGCTCTTCATCTGAAGTTGGTTCAATGATCGAGGGTGTCCTTCGTCATTGCACAGATAAAGAAATACAACGCCAGTATGTTGATAGTCATGGACAAAGTGTTGTCGGATTTGCCTTTTGCTATCTTCTCGGCTTTGATCTGGCTCCCCGCCTGAAGGCGATTGCCCGCCAGAAACTGGCGCTCCCGAACGCTTTGATACAAACGGAATTACAAAACATCCAGCCAATTCTTTCCAAAGTCATTAACTGGAAGGAAATCGAGCAGCAATATGATGAAATGGTCAAATATGCTACCGCAATGAAAGAGCGTATTGCAGATCCGGAGGCCATCCTGCGAAGGTTCACCCGTTCCGATGTTATGCACCCAACCTACAAGGCATTGAGTGAACTTGGCCGGGCCATCAAGACTATTTTTCTGTGTCGGTATTTACGTCATGAGCAGTTTCGTCGTGAGATCAA
Organism: Kiloniella sp.; assembly: GCF_965205715.1. Classification (GTDB taxonomy): domain Bacteria; phylum Pseudomonadota; class Alphaproteobacteria; order Kiloniellales; family Kiloniellaceae; genus Kiloniella. Next base: position 228,252 of record NZ_CBDBHW010000014.1, read on the forward strand.
TGATGGCTTGAATGTCGTTGAGAATTGGAATAGTGCGAACGGCTTTGTATTCTTCGGCAAAGGTGGAGAAATCAATTCGAATAACCTCAAAGGTCAGGAAGTTTCTGTTCTGGCATTACACCTTCTGCAGGCATCGATGGTTTATGTGAATACACAGATGATACAGTCCATTCTTTCTGAACCCGAATGGGCGGCTCGAATGACACCGGAAGATTATCGAGGGCTCAATCCGCTAATTTATGGAAACACAAATCCATATGGGAGTTTTGACCTGGATTTGAATACCCGGATAAATTTCTTCCCAAATTCACAGGCAGCGTAAAATTATTATCGTCACTTTGGGTATACCCAAAATACACAATTTCAATGAACAGTATTTTGTTGGAAAAGCCTGTGTATTTTGGGTCCCTTTTTAGTTAATATACAATTTTGCACTGTGGCATACCCTAAATGAACGAAAATACAACCCGCATTGGATATGCACGCATATCCACAACCGATCAGCGACTGGATGCTCAGATTTCGGCGTTGAAACATGCGGGTTGTAATATTATTCGAGAAGAGCGCAAAAGTGGTGCATCACTTGAAAGTCGCCCAGAACTGAAAACCATTCTTGATTTCATCCACGAGGGTGAAACTCTTGTCGTGACGAGAATTGATCGATTGGCGCGATCATTACAGGATCTTCAAATAATAGTAGAGATGTTGAGATCAAAAGGGGCAAATCTTTACGCCACCGAGCAACCCGTGGATACATCAACAGCAACCGGTAAGGCATTTTTTGACATGCTGGGTGTTTTTGCAGAGTTTGAGACTAATCTGCGCCGTGAGCGTCAAGCTGAAGGTATTGCCTCCGCAAAAATCCGAGGTGCTTATAAAGGAAGGGCTCCTAAAATAGATCGAGCTGAAATCACCCGTCGATTATCCCAGGGCCAAGGCCCCACCCAGATTGCTCGCGAGCTTGGTATCTCCCGGGGGACTATTTATAAAACTCAAAAAATCACCACGGAACAAGTTCAATGAATGCAATTAAGCCACCACGAAACCTGACCCCGGAATTATGCGATGCCCTACAGAGAAAAATGCTGAAAGCCTGTCAAAAGGTAGCTGCAGAGTACGGCCTTGTTGTAGAAGATGGTGGCTTGAAAAAAGTGAATTTGCGCCATGGGTTTGAGTTAGGGCTACGTATTGCAATCCCTCTGCCTGACGGCAGTGTGTTTGAGCCTGAAAAAATAATATTTGAAATGTTGGCAGAGAGTTATGGTCTTGCGCCGGACGATTTTGGGCGAGAGTTCAATACAGGAAGAGAGAGGTTTAAAATTACAGGAATAGATACTCGCCGACCTAAGTATCCTATTTCTGTTGAGCGCATTCCTGATCGACGAAGTTTCAAATTCACGCCAGAGAATGTCTCGGTATTATTGAAAGCAAACTCTAATCAATAACTGTCCCATGATGCTCCGCCAATAAACAGCTATGTGGCACCAAGCCTATACCGCAGCAAACTGCAGAGACTTATAATCACAAGGAAACTTGTTATATGAGCAATACATCGACCACCAAACAACCCCAGATAGGCATGTCAAACACCAAAAAAGAAATGATTGATGCCTATGAATTTATGAAAAAAAGTCTGACGGAAAAAGAAAAGCAACTTACGACGGTAGAACAAGAAAAAGCACAGCTCGATAAAAAATTACTCTTTTCAGCAGCGGAAAAGCAAGTCGAAGAAAATCCCATTCAACGTCTTCTGACTTTAAGAACAGACCTGAACAAAGAGTTATCGACACTATCAGAGAAAATAGAGCATGAAGTCGCTATTTATCAAAAAACACATGTGGCGGTTGAGGAAAAAGAAAAAGACTTAAAAACAGCCTACGCGGTTGAAGCTGCAGCGATTGATCTTGCCGCGTTACTACAAATACATTCAGAGAAAAAAGAACAATTTATCAAAGAGATGCAAGAAGAAAAAGACTCCTTTCAAGCGGAAATGAGAGAACAACGGGCCTCATTTGAAAAAGAAAAACAACGACATACCTTACAACAAAAAGAATTACAGGAAGCCACCAAAAAACAAGAAAAACGTGAAGACGAAGAATACAAATACACTTTACAGCGTCACCGTGAACAGGAGAAAAATAGATTAGAAGACGAGCTCAATATTCTTGAAAGGGATATTGCTCAAAAAAGAGAGACTTTTGCTCAGGAAAGCACCACAAAACAAGCTGAATTAACTAAACGGGAAGCCGCTATTGCCGAACAAGAAGACGAACTGACGTCTATGAGAGAAAAAATATCTGTATTCCCTGAAGAGCTTAAAAATCAAATTGAAGCAGCTGTTGAAGACCTACGCGAGCGGCTAATTTCAGATTTTGAGAAACAGGAGCAGCTCCTCAAAGCCACGTTTACTGGGGAACGTAACGTATTACAGGGAAAAATTGACTCATTAGAAACGGTACTTACAACTCAAGAAAAACAATTGGCTGATTTTTCAAGAAAATACGAAGCAGCCTATGAAAAAGTGCAAGACATTGCGACCACCGCTGTCTCCTCCGCTGGCCAGAGTATGGCAACGATGGCCTATGAAATGTCTTCAACTAAAAAATCCGTGACAAACGAACCAGATCAAAAAAAATGAATGTCAGTTCTGTACCCTAATTTCGAAATATCTCATAATTTAATCCGGTAAACCCCCGGCTATGCCGGGGGACTCTCAATGGTTTGACCGTTCCCACGGTCTTACATTTCTTTGTTTATTGACCAAAATAACAAAGGAATTAGCCGATGAGAGATTACAAAAGCCTTGCACATACGAGATGGGATTGTAAATACCACGTGGTTTTCATCCCTAAACGCAGGCAAAAAGTTATCTATGGCAACCTACGTCAGTATCTTGGTGAAATTTTCCATGAACTGGCCGGGCATCGCGAAAGTAAGATTGAGGAGGGCCATTTGATGCCGGATCACATTCACATGTGTATCAGCATACCGCCCAAACATGCTGTTTCAAAAGTCGTTGGATACCTAAAAGGAAAAAGCGCGATTGCCATAGCTCGAAAATTCAAAAATAAAGCACGGAATTTCAAGGGTGAAAATTTTTGGGCCCGTGGATATTTCGTCTCAACTGTAGGGCTCGATGAACAGATGGTGAGGGAGTATATCAGAACGCAAGAAGAGCGTGATAAGTACTTTGACCAAATGGATATATTCAATCCATAACCGCTTTAGCGGTTCCCAATTTGCCCCTTTAAGGGGCTCACCCGCTTAAGCCCCCGGCTTTGCCGGGGGTCATTTAACTTATATTACCATTTAAATTCAGCAACTTAAGATCAATAAATCGGCGACGAACACAGCGCTGACGAAAGGAATACTGCAATTATCTATAATTTTGTTCTAGATATGTTCTTTTAGATGGCCTAAATCGCAGCTTCGGGCCAGTTACCCCTTATTAGAATAAATATCTAAATTAATGACGCTGGGGGGAGGCCAGATACAAGGTCTCCGAGGACTTGCGCTTTTGCAAGAACGTTCGAATGGGTATCTATAGCGCAATACCAATCAGCTACTTTGCCAAATGCACAAAGTAAATTGCTGTTATCTGGAGTAAGAACAGCGACAACTTGTTCGCCGTCTTGAGTTGCGAGGGGTAATACTTCACCTATGTCCCCACTCTCTACATTTTTTTGGTAGAAAGCCTGGATAAGACCAATGTCTTGCGGTGTAAGACTATCACTGGATACGAGCATATTAGACATACATTGCCTCTTTCACTAAAAAGCCGCTACCTGCGGCGATGAAGAGATCATGCCATTTAGTCGTAACTAAAACCTTAACGGGACATAGAAAAGGTTAATATTCTCATTTCCGCTATGATTTTAAGGCTTCAAAATGGTGTTTTAAATGGTCTTCAATGAAAGTCGCCATAAAGAAATAACTATGATCATATCCGTCTTGAAGTCGTAGATTTAAAGACTGGCCAGTTTCTTTACATGCCTCTTCCAGTAGCTCTGGTTTCAGTTGTTCTTTCAGGAAGTTATCTGATGTACCCTGATCAACTAATAAGGTCGCTTTACTTGGAGATCTCCGAACCAACTCCGTAGCATCGTAATCCCTCCAGCTATCCTGATTTGAACCGAGATAACCAGTAAGGGCTTTTTCACCCCATGGGCAACTCATCGGTGCACAGATAGGGGCGAAAGCAGAACAGGATTTAAACAGGTCGGGATTTTTCAAATGGATGGTCAATGCGCCATGCCCGCCCATGGAATGACCTGTTATGCCTTGGCGGCTCATGTCTGCACTCTCAAAATTTGCAGAAATTACTTCCTGAAGCTCTTTGGTTATGTAGCTATACATATTGTATGACTTGGCCCAGGGTTCCTGGGTTGCATCGAGATAAAACCCGGCTGCAGAACCGAAATCGTAACTGTCGTCCTCGCCTTCGATATTCTGCCCACGCGGGGAAGTATCAGGTGCGATAAAAATCATTCCGAGTTCGCTAGCTATCCGTTGAGCACCCGCTTTGACAGTTACATTGTCTTCCGTACAAGTCAGGCCGGAAAGATATGTTAGGACAGGTACTTTTTTCCCTTCAAGCGCAGCGGGTGGGAGATAAATGGCAAAACGCATTGCACCATTACAAACGCTGGAAACGTGACAGTAGACACGCTGTAGCCCCCCAAACATCTTATTTTCGCTGATCAGCTCAAGATCGGTAACTTTTATATCACTCATTTGAAGGGGCCTAATTGATAATCATAAAAAGAAGGGAGAGGGGCACCTACAAAAGATGCCCCAATTATTTTAGTACAGAACCACAGAACGGATGGATTCACCACTGTGCATCAGATCAAAACCTTTGTTGATGTCATCCAATGGCATTGTATGGGTAATGAGATCATCAATATTGATCTTACCATCCATATACCAGTCAACAATCTGAGGAACATCGGTACGACCACGTGCACCACCAAAGGCAGTACCTTTCCAAACACGGCCCGTTACCAATTGGAATGGTCGGGTTGAGATTTCCTGGCCAGCGCCGGCGACACCAACGATAACAGAAACACCCCAGCCTTTATGACAGCATTCAAGTGCCTGACGCATGGTGTTGACGTTACCAATACATTCGAAAGAATAATCAGCTCCACCGTTGGTCAGATCCAGGATAGCTTCAACAACATTTCCATCGATTTCACTCGGGTTGATGAAATCGGTCATACCGAACTTTTCACCGAGTGCTTTACGATCGTTATTAAGATCAATACCAATAATTTTATTGGCACCAACCATTCTTGCGCCTTGGAGAACATTTAAGCCAATACCGCCAAGGCCAAAGACGACAACGTTAGATCCTGGCTCAACCTTCGCAGTATTGATTACAGCGCCAACGCCTGTGGTTACGCCACAACCGATGTAACAAACCTTGTCAAACGGGGCATCTTCACGGATCTTCGCCAAGGCAATTTCAGGCAATACACTATAATTGGCAAAGGTAGAACACCCCATATAGTGGCGCAGCATCTTACCATCCATAGAGAAACGACTTGTGCCATCAGGCATAAGGCCTTGCCCTTGTGTCGTACGGATTGCTTGGCAAAGGTTGGTTTTTGGATTGAGACAGTAATCACACTCACGACATTCCGGCGTATACAAAGGAATGACATGATCACCTTTTTTAAGCGAAGAAACTCCAGGACCAACGTCAACAACGACACCTGCACCTTCATGACCTAAAATGGTTGGAAAGAGGCCTTCCGGATCATCCCCCGAAAGCGTAAAAGAGTCTGTATGGCAAATACCTGTTGCTTTCATTTCGACAAGAACCTCGCCATGACGAGGGCCTTCCAGCTGAACAGTTTCTATTGTCAGTGGTTTGCCAGCGCCCCAAGCGACTGCAGCACGAACATCCATAATTTGATACTCCCTGATAATCCAAAAATAAATTAACTTGATTTTGGTTTATTGTTTCAACTTATTACCGCTAGGGCAACAGTGTATTAATCAATTTGGATGTATGAAATATATAAGAAACTATTTCATGCCTTTTTCCGACAAAGTTTTGTCGTACAAATGCTATATCATCTAAAATCTCGCGCGGATACCCCGTCCTTTAGGTCGGGGAGGAAGCGCGGCCTTTCTTTACGTTGCCACCGATTGGTGGTAGATTGCGTTTGAAACAGTGATAACCAAGCTGTTTCGCTTTTACCCAAACGGCGGTGGAACACACCGTTGCTGGACGTGGAGGGTAGCACTGGCTCCCCTGTGAAGCGTCAACCTGACGGGCTAACCGCCCCGAAAATCCCCTGCTTTCAAGCGGGGGAAGGTGTTAAGCTGGTATCTAATCCTTTTTCAGGTGAATATATAAATCATGAGTTTCAGGAGCCTGTTTATGAATTGGATTCTATTCTTCGCGACCTTTTATCTCGCAGTTTTGGTTGGAATGTATCTGCTTCAGACCAAACTGGTATATCCAGGTGGTGAACCACGCGGAAATCCAGAAATCTATGGTGGGGTAGGGGTTCAAGAAATCCAATTAGAAATGGACGATGGAGTGCTTCTTACCCATTGGTTCATTCCACCAACGAATAAAAATTTACCCGTTGTTGTCGCTTTTCATGGAAATGCCGGACATACAGGCGATCGGCTGTCTAAGCTCAAATATTTTACCGAAATGGGCTTTGGCTTATTCCAAGTGGAGTATAGAGGTTATGCGGGACATGACGGCACTCCTTCTGAAGAGGCCTTTAAAGCCGATGGATTAACAGCTTTAAAGTGGCTTGATACCCAGGGGTATTCAAAAAATAACCTGATAATGTACGGTGAATCACTCGGGACTGGCATGGCTGTTTGGTTGGCCGCCCAATTCCCAGTAAAAGCAGTAATCCTTGAAGCGCCTTACAGCTCGATTGCAGATGTCGCACAGGCAAAATACTGGTTTCTGCCGGTTAAGTATTTATTGAGAGATAAATGGCGCTCCGACCTATCTATCCTTGATGTGAAAGCACCTGTATTCATATTTCACGGAGAAAATGACGAGGTTATCCCGATCGCTTTTTCGCGGAAGCTATTCGAGCTAATCAAGAATGAAAAACAAGCTATCTATTTTGAGGACGGGTACCACATGGATTTATATGATCATGGTGCTGAAAAGAATGTCCGCGAGTTCGTGAATGAGTACGTTCTCAACAAGCTTGGTCAATCAGAACCTTTAAAAGCTCAAAAGGGTAATAATTGAATATTGCCTTTGATACCGTTTTATTTTTGGTTGCTTACGACCTCATCAAATTTTTCAAAAAAATCATCCGCTAATTTTTGAGCCGTTTTGGTTACAAGTTTAGAAGCCATATCGGCTATGGTTCCCTGCATATCACCTGATGCTTGGAATTCCAATACCGTTGTGCATTCATCTTTTTCAATCAAGACGACGTTTGCTTTGCCCTTTGCCAATCCAGCTATTTTACCTTGTCCTTCTGCCGTCATGACGTAAGAACTCGGTGCATTGATATCAGAAATTGTAATGAGGCTTTTAAGTTGTGGTTTTATGAAGCCCAATTTAAATGAAAATACGGCGGTAAATTCAGTATCACTGTGGCGAATGGCTTCATCACAACGAGGAATGGCTTGCTTTAAGATTTGGGGATCGTTCATTGCCTCCCAAACCTGTTGTCTAGGAGAGTTGATAATATAGCTGCCAGTCATTTCCACCGTACGAATTCCCCCAATACTAAAATCAATACTCAAGAAAAAGGGGAGCAATGCTCCCCTTTAATTTACTTCTGTACCCCGTAAACGAGATCCGGCAAGAAAGTCGAGATTATTGGTACATAGGTAATCAATATCAGGAAGACCAGTAAAATCATCAGCCAGGGGAGAGCAGCTCTTACGACAGAGAGTATCGGCATACCCGTTATACCCGCTGTAACAAAGAGATTAAGCCCCACCGGTGGCGTAATCATGCCGATCTCCATATTCACTACCATAATAATACCTAAATGAATGGGATCGATGCCAAATTGAATGGCAATTGGAAACAGTATTGGTGCCATAATCAGCAAGATTGCAGATGGCTCCATAAAGTTACCGGCAATCAGCAACAAGATATTAACAACAACCAGGAACATCCAAGGCTCTAGTCCAGCTTCCAGGATTGCCGCGGTTATGGTTTGTGGGATACGTTCTGTCGTCAACACATGCGCGAACAGCATTGCATTTGCCACAATGAACAAAAGCATAATTGTTACTTTAGAAGCCTCAAGAACCGTTTTCTTGACTTCAGGATCGAAAAAGCTCTTTGGAAATGCCAACACATAATCGGCAATACCCAGAGAAGATGAATCCTTGCCTTTTAAAGGTCCCATATCTTTATAGACAAAAACGGCAATGATATAGGCGTAGACCGATGCTACAGCGGCTGCTTCTGTAGGCGTAAAGATACCGCCATAGATACCACCCATGATAATAACGATAAGTAAAAGACCCCAGATTGCTTCACCAAATGCACTGAAGACCTCTGAAGCCGATGCTTTTGGCAATTGCGGAAGCTTTTTAACCCGAGCAGCGACATAAATCCCGATCATCAACATGACACCGGCAATAAGACCAGGGATCACACCCGCCATGAACATACGGCCAACGGAAACATCTGTTGCCGCGGCATAGACGACCATAACAATGGAAGGTGGAATCAGGATACCAAGCGTACCCGCGTTACAGATAACACCTGCTGCAAATTCCTTTGAATAGCCAGCTTTCTGCATCCCCGCAATCACAATAGAGCCAATAGCAACAACAGTTGCAGGAGAAGATCCGGAAACCGCAGCAAACAACATGCAGGCTAAGACAGAAGCCATTGCCATGCCACCGCGAAGGTGACCAACACAATCCATTGCAAAGCGTATCAACCTTCGCGCCACACCCCCTGTCGAGAGAAAGGCAGAAGATAAAATGAAAAACGGAATGGCTAAAAGTGTATAGTGTTCCATAGTTTCAAAGAACTTGAGTGAAATCGAGCCCAGTGAATCATTAGAAAAGAAGATAATTGTTGTCAGACTGGCAAGCCCCAAAGAAAAGGCAATAGGCGTACCTATCATCAGAAGTAAGAACAACAAGATAAAGAGGACAGCGATAGCCATGATTATTTGCCCTCTTTCTGATCGTTATTGGTGTCATCGTCCATGAATTGCTCAATCGCGTCTTTACTCTCATCACCCAAAATTGAAACTTGCTCTTTGTTTGTCAAAATTGTCCAAAAAGCTTGTAACAAACGGAAAATCAAAAGCCCCATACCAATGACAAGAATACTGAGGAACAGCCATTTTTCGATCGGCATATCGTGGGTTTCGATACGTATTTTTTTCAGCTTCCCAACATAAATCCACCCACCGTAGAACATAATGCTCCCGTAAATGATGGAGGCGATGACGGCTAACAGCCCAAATAATCTCTGCATAGGTGTGCTAAAGATTTTGACGAAAGCGTCAACACCAATGTGGATATGTGTTTTAACGCCGTAGGAAATACCAAAGATAACGAGCCAGGCGAAAAGATAGGTGGTGAGTTCCAGCGCCCAAAGAAACCCGGTATTAAAAACGTATCGGGCAACGACCTGCGAAAAGGTGACCAGCACCATAGAGGTCATAAGTAGGGCGATGAAGCTTTCCTCTATGTGCGTGATTATTTTGCTCATGGGATAATGCTTCCGGATATCAAAAAGGAGGGCTGTACTGGACCCAGCAAGCCCTCCTTATATTAACAGATCAGAATGAAAAGGCCGAAAGCCTTATTAGTTTGCAGCCAAAGCCGCATCAATCATGTCCTGACCGATATCACCTGTGAACTCTTTCCATACTGGAGAGAGTTTCTCACGCCAGGCTGCTTTTTGATCAGCAGTTAGAGTGCGAACGACACCACCAGCGTCGATAACCTTTTGCTTGTTATCTTGGTTGATTTTAGCTGAAATTGAATTACGTTCCTGGGAAACTTCAGCAAGAATACGCTCGAGATCACTACGGATATCGGCAGGAAGGCCATCCCAAAACTCAGAAGAAGTCACGATAAGATAATCTAGGATACCGTGGTTACTTTCAGTTACACCGTCTTGAACTTCATAGAATTTTTTGGTGTAGATATTAGACCAAGTGTTTTCCTGACCATCAACAACGCCTTGTTGAAGCGCACCATAAACTTCACTGAAAGCCATTTTCTGTGGGTTAGCACCAAGCGTTTTAAAGTTAGCAACCAAAACGTCAGATGTTTGTACTCGGAACTTAAGACCTTCGGCATCACTTGGATTTACAAGCGGTTTGTTTGCAGAAATCTGCTTCATACCATTGTGCCAATACCCAAGAGCACGAAGACCACGATCTTCCATAGCACCAAGAAGCTCTAGGCCCTTTTCGCTGTTTTGAAAGCGATCGACAGCATTGATGTCATTAAACAAGAATGGCAGATCGTAGATGCGATATTTCTTTGTGAACTTCTCAAATTTTGAAAGAGAAGGCGCAGCCATCTGAAGATCACCAAGAAGCAGTGCTTCAAGAGCTTTGTCATCATTATAGAGTGTTGAGTTTGGATAAACTTCAACAACAACTTTGCCAGCCATTTCTTCGTTAACTCTTTTGGCAAACAAAGCTGCAGCTTCCCCTTTAGGGTGGCCTGTTTCTTTTGTTACGTGGCTAAGTTTAATAACAATTGGCTCAGCCTGAGCAGCAAAAGCAGTCAGAGCTACACCAGCAGCTGCCAATAGCAGAGTAAATTTACGCATGATTATCCTCCCAAAGGATTTGTTTTATTATTCGTTAAACTAACAAGTACAAAATTCTGTAGGTAACGAGTGTTATTTACCTACCTTTATAATAGCAAAGGCTGTGCCAGTTTAATAAATATGTAACTTACTGTTTTATAACGGGAAAAATTATATATCGAAAAATGGCTGGCAATTGTTTGCCGATGGCCTCACGTATCATAAGCGGATTTCCGCCTACTAGCTCTAATTATTCGTGATCAGCTCTCTTAAGGTTATATTTAGCCATTTTTTCGTTCAGAGTTCTCCGTGGGATAGATAGTTCCTCCATCACAGCTGCGACATTTCCTTTGTGACGGTCCAGCGATGCTAGAATAACATTTCTTTCAAACAAACGAACTTGTTCCAATAGAGCAAGGGACGTCTTGGCCTGTATGTCTTTTTCGTTATTTAAAATAATCGAGAGTTTCTCTTCTGATGGTCTTGTAGAGAGAGCATAGCGTTCAGCAGCATTTCTAAGTTCTCGAACATTCCCCGGCCAGTTGTGAGCCATTAAACTGGCAATTCCTTCAGGACCGGGCATCTCAATCTCACGTCCAAAAGTTTCCGCAGCTCGCTTAGCGAGAAGACGGAACAAAATAGGTAGATCGTCTTTACGAGCGCGAAGAGGGGGGATCGCCATAACAAATGTTGCAATCCTGTAATATAGATCTTCACGTAGACGACCTGCCGCTATTGCTTCTTCAGGTGGCTCTTGAAGTGCGGCGATCAAACGAAACTGGACAGATTTCGATGTATTCGCGCCAAGGGGAACAACTCTACGCTCTTCAAGGGCTCTTAGGAGTTTGGCTTGTAACTCCATTGGCATTGAAGAAAGCTCATCCAGAAAAAGAGTCCCATCATTTGCGGCCTCAAGCTTCCCCGTTCTTCGTGTTTGTGCCCCGGTAAAGGCCCCTTTTTCATGTCCAAAAAATTCACTTTCTGCCATTTGCTCTGGAATAGCAGCACAGTTAACGGCGACAAAATTCCCTGTTGGGTTTGGCCCAAACTCGTGGAGACAACTTGCAACCACCTCTTTACCACTTCCAGTTTCCCCTTGGATGAGAACAGAAGCATTGGTAGGGGCAATGTCCATTATGTCTCTTTTTAAAGAACGCATAATTTAATCCGGTAAACCCCCGGCTATGCCGGGGGACTCTCAATGGTTTGACCGTTCCCACGGTCTTACATTTCTTTGTTTATTGACCAAAATAACAAAGGAATTAGCCGATGAGAGATTACAAAAGCCTTGCACATACGAGATGGGATTGTAAATACCACGTGGTTTTCATCCCTAAACGCAGGCAAAAAGTTATCTATGGCAACCTACGTCAGTATCTTGGTGAAATTTTCCATGAACTGGCCGGGCATCGCGAAAGTAAGATTGAGGAGGGCCATTTGATGCCGGATCACATTCACATGTGTATCAGCATACCGCCCAAACATGCTGTTTCAAAAGTCGTTGGATACCTAAAAGGAAAAAGCGCGATTGCCATAGCTCGAAAATTCAAAAATAAAGCACGGAATTTCAAGGGTGAAAATTTTTGGGCCCGTGGATATTTCGTCTCAACTGTAGGGCTCGATGAACAGATGGTGAGGGAGTATATCAGAACGCAAGAAGAGCGTGATAAGTACTTTGACCAAATGGATATATTCAATCCATAACCGCTTTAGCGGTTCCCAATTTGCCCCTTTAAGGGGCTCACCCGCTTAAGCCCCCGGCTTTGCCGGGGGTCATTTAACTGGATTAGCACCAACAAGTCTGGCATCTAACCCTTGAGCTGCAAAAAGATCACGCTTTAGGGCGCGGTTATCCAAAACCAAAGCGCGTTTTTCAAGAGCCCGACGGACAATGTCCAATAGATGTTCTGGTTCAAATGGCTTTTCAATAAAATCGTAAGCCCCAATACGCATTGCTTCAACGGCCATAGACACATCCCCATGTCCGGTCACCAGTACCACGGGGATGTTAGCATCTATATTTTTCACTTCCTTCAGGAGAGAAAGGCCATCCATCCCAGGCATTTTCACATCTGAGATAACAATACCTTCATAATGCCAATCTAGCTTCTCCAGTGCAGAACGTGCATCTTGAAAATCCTCAACGGCTTCGTGACCAGCAAGTTCTAACCATTGCCGCGTTGAAACTCTAATCGCTCTTTCATCATCTATAAGATAAACAGGACCATCAATTTTAGGGTCGGTATCTTTCATAGTATATTAGCCCGCTGATTATTCAGATGAAGGAAATGTTATCAGGAATTCAGCCCCGCCTGATGAATGGTTGGAGGCTTCAATACTTCCCTTAAGGTCTTTTACAATGCCATAAGTAATCGACAAACCTAACCCTAAACCCTCACTGTTGGTTTTTGTTGTGAAGAATGGATCATAAAGTTGATCAATAATAGTACTGTCCAATCCCGTACCATTATCACTAACGCTTATTGTGAGGGTAGAGCCTTGTTGTTCAGCACGAACTTCAAGTCTTTTTTTCTCGGTTTTTTCCATTGCATCTATAGCGTTGCGCAGTAAATTTACAAAGACCTGCTCCAACCTGATTTCATCCCCCTCGACATAAAGCAATGTTTTAGGAAGGTCGGCAATTAACTCGACGTTTTCTTCATCCAATAAAGGTTGCACAAGAGAGATCGCTCTGGAAATAGGTTTTTTTATTTCTACGGGCTCTAATTTAACCGGAGCTTTTCTGGCAAACGTTTTAAGTTGTCCAGTGATGGATCCCATTCTTTCAGTCAAAGAAGAAACATTTTGGAGAGAACTATCTAGCTCTTCTATTCTGCCTCTTTGCAAAAGCAATCTGGCACTGGCGATAAAGGTTCGCATAGCAGAAATAGGTTGATTAATCTCGTGTGCAATCGCAGCAGACATCTGCCCCAAAGCCGCAAGTTTACCAGCCTGAACCAATCCATCTTGCGCAGACCTTAACTCCTTTTCGGTTCGTCTTCTCTCATCGATTTCGACTTCAAGCTGTTGATTTATAATTTGTATTTTCTCAGCTTCGAGGGCTCTTCTGGTTGATATATGCTTTTGCCTGCGCTCCCTGACAAAGAGCGCTGCAACTAAGATAGTAATGAGAATAACGGATCCTATTGTTGTTGTCGTTCCTTGTCTCTCCTTAATTAGATCGATAGGAAAGAGGTAATGTAACTTCCAATTCTGATTGTCAATTTCCCAGGTTGTTTCCAGATATCGTTTCTTATCGATCTCCGTAACAATTTCACCAACGAAATTTTTTGATTTAAAGTCCAACAATTCCAGACCAGAGTTTCCATACTGTTTAACAGCTTGAATATGGCTCATTCTCTCAGGAGATATTGGCTTAAGGGCCTTATATAACCAGTCATCGCGACTTGATAAAAAAACAATACTATTTTCATCTGAAATAAAAACAGTTTCGCCGCCATCTCTCCACTGCCTTTGAAGGGGGGCAAGGTTTACTTTAACAATTACAACTCCAATTACCCCTGATTTTCCATAAACGGGATGAGACATAAAAAAACCGGGAATACCCGACACAGTCCCCATGGCAAAAAATCGGCCTTCTTTTCCTTCCATCGCATCCTTAAAATAAGGGCGGAACGAATAATTATGTCCAACAAAGCTTCTCTCATCCCTCCAATTAGATGAGGCAAGTGTATTCCCCTTACTATTCATAACGAACAGAACGTTTGATTCCGCTTTATTATTCGTCGCGGCTAAAGATCTACTCACTGTATCTGAAAAGTAGGGATCATTTTGGGATGTGGTTAGAAGTTGTTTAATATCTTCATTTTCAGAAAGGACAAAAGGCAGGTATCGATACTTCTCCAACGCTCCCACTAAAGTCCCCTGATACAGACTAAGCCTTTCTCTAGCCGTTTCTCTAATTTCTTGAGCTGTATTCATCCCCACCCATCGTGTCATCAGCCATATTATGACGATTCCAGTAATAAGCAAAAATAGCCAGCCAAGTATTGTCTTGGAAGAAAACTGTCTCGTGTTGTTAATCATTGATGGGATATTCAATCTGTACTCGATAGGATTATTCTGATTTTGGCTACCAGTATGTGATCTACATTCAATTGATTACGTGAAAGTATAGTAAGAGAACGGTTCGTTATACCAACAATAAACTTATTGGTGATGCAAGGCTTTATAGTTAGGCTCCAAGCTTGCCTTGTCTTTGTCGAGTAATATCGGTAAGAAAAAGGCACAATTTATAAAATTTATATGCTGTTTTCAGTTTATAGCAAAACAACAAGATACGAACGGGTAAGAGGAAAATATGACTCTAACAACAAAATTGAGTCGACTATTCACATTGTGCCTTTCGGCTGTGATGATCTTGATTTCTCCTGCATTGGCAATGGCCGCGGGCGGAGGAGCTCCTCATTTAGACGGGCAAAACTTAGGTTTAATCTGGGTCGTCCCCTTTGCAGGAATGTTGCTCTCTATCGCAATTTTCCCTTTGGTCTTTCCGCATTTTTGGCACGATAATTTCGGTAAAATTTCTGGGTTTTGGGCTGCTGCTTTTCTTATCCCCTTTACGGCTTTATTTGGATTTGAACTGGCCTTGTATGAAACACTTCATGTAAGCCTGTTAGAATATTTTCCCTTTATTATCCTGTTGTTTTCTCTGTTCACTGTCGCTGGTGGTGTTCGAGTGCGGGGCCAATTACAGGGTAAACCTGGTTTAAACACGATCATCCTTCTCATCGGGACAGCTCTTGCCAGTTTCATGGGGACAACGGGTGCTGCAATGTTGCTGATCAGGCCACTTATTAGAGCTCTGGAAGGAAGAAAGTACAAAACGCATACCGTTGTTTTCTTTATTTTCCTGGTTGCTAACATTGGTGGTTCACTCACTCCCTTGGGAGATCCTCCTTTATTTCTGGGCTTCCTGAAGGGCGTTGATTTCTTTTGGCCGACCACGCACATGTTCCTGCCGATGATCGTGCTGTCTGTCATTCTATTGTGTCTCTATTATCTGCTGGACAGTTATCTCTATAACAAAGAGGGACCATTAGCAGAAACCGAGACCACAAAAGTTGATGACGACGTCGTTTTTGCCTTGGATGGGAAGATCAATCTTCTTCTTCTACTTGGGGTGATTGGTGCTGTATTGATGTCAGGTATTTGGAAACCAGGAATTTCTTTTGAAGTCTATTATGTCCATATTGAGCTTCAAAACCTGGTTCGTGACGGAATACTTCTTGTAATTGCCTACTTATCCATGCGTTTGACCAATGATCAAAGCCGCATAGAAAATGGGTTTAGCTGGTTCCCAATTATGGAAGTTGGAAAACTGTTTATAGGTATTTTCCTTACAATCATTCCAGCTATCGCGATCTTAAAAGCTGGGACTGATGGCGCATTGGGCGTCATAGTTGAATCTGTGAGTACCTCAAATGGCGAACCCGTAAACTATATGTATTTCTGGGCCACTGGTATTCTTTCCAGCTTCTTGGACAACGCCCCGACTTATTTGGTTTTCTTCAATACAACGGGACAAGATGTTAGTGTCTTAACTGGTGAAATGTCGAGCACGTTATTAGCAATATCTGCAGGTGCTGTCTTTATGGGGGCCAACACCTACGTTGGTAATGCCCCGAACTTTATGGTTCGATCCATTGCTGAAGAAAGCGGCGTTCCAATGCCAAGCTTCTTTGGTTACATGCTTTGGTCTGGCGCCATATTAATACCTTGCTTTGTTTTATTGACCTTTATTTTCTTTATCTAATTGATAGAGACGATGATAAAAAAAACGCTCCTTTTCGGAGCGTTTTTTCTTTCTGCCCCTTAGATATCAATAGTATTTAATTTCTTAGTTATCTATTATTTTCAAATCTTTAGATAAAATTTTGGAGACACACATGCCACTGGTAAATGCAATAAATTGTATTGAAGTGCCACCAGGTTCAGAGGACAAAGCTATTGAGGTACGCGAGATTTACATAAATTATTTTCGAAAGCAGCCTGGGTTCGTATCGTCAACTTTTTATCGGGCTTCTACCCAGAATGATAATATTAACTTTATCAATATAGTCGTTTGGGAAACTCAAGCCGACTACGATACTGTGGTCAATAAAGGTTATGACAACCCAGATGGCCTAAACGAAGATGGTATGAAAGTGCTTGGAAAAGGTTTTCCTGCACCAATTGTTGTTCACCCTGGTGTGTTCGAGATTATTGGCAATTAGGGTAATTAACAGACTATTTTCAGGCTTTGAAGGTATGCGACAAGGTTTCCGGTGTTTTGGTAATGATGCCCTTTTAGCCCCGCTTTTTGAGCGCCGGTAACATTTTCTAGTTTATCATCGACCATCAGGGCATGATGGGGAGGGACCTTCATTTTGCGACAAAGGTTCAGATAAACATCTTTATCAGGTTTTCGCGCGTTTAGTTCTGCAGAGGCAAAGATATCTACGGTAAAAATTTCTTTTAATTGAGGGGCGATTTTCCTCTGTTTAATCCCTTCTTCAACCAACATCCCGTTATTGGTGAGTAGGGCAACTTTATATTTATTACTAAGTAGACGACACAGTTCAAGCATTGCTGGAATTGGTGACATCGAAGAGGCACGTAGCTCTAACCAACGATCTGAGGTCAGGTTGGTTCCCAGGATTTCATTAAATTCAGCAAGATAATCAGATCCTGTTTTATAGAAACCCTGTTCAGCTTTTAACTCAAATTCGCTATGCCAAATTTTGTGATTGATTTCGGCTTCACTTCTACCTGTGCATTCTGCCATTAAAGTGAGCCGTTTGTTCAAATCCAAATGATAGAGCACACCATCCATATCAAAGATAATGAGGTCGATACTATTTGTTTCACTTGTCATGACTCTAAAGTTTCAATGCCCACAGATTTAAGTATAGATCTCTAGGGCTGTTGTGGCTGTTGGTGTCTTTATTCATGAAAAAGGGGCCTTCCGCCCCCTTAATCTCTTAGTGTGACATCACCACAGGAATGGTTGCTTCCCTGACCAGGTGTTTGGTTACACCACCCATGAGCATTTCCCTCAGTCGGTTATGACCATAAGCCCCACAAACAATTACATCACATCGATGATTTTCAGCGGCATCATGAATTGTCTGCCCAATTGAGGTTTCTGTTTGTGCTATCTTCAAAGTCTCGGCTTCTACGCCATGGCGTTTAAGGTAATTATGAACTTCATTCAGAGATAATGCATCCTGAGTATCCGGCTGTATTGAGAGCAAGAAGACCTTATCTGCTTTAGAAATAGCACTCATGTTATCCCGAACCGCCCGTAAAGATTCTCTCGTGCTTTTCCATGCAACCATAATTCGTTTCCCAATGTCCTTAGAGCTATCGAATTCTCTTGGCACCATCAGACATGGCAATCCGCACAACATTGTAATTTCGTCAACCAGACGGATTCTGAAACGGTCCTCGAAGTGTTCATAGTTAGGCTGACTTACAATAATGACATCTGCAGCATGAGCATGGTCGGCCAACAGGCTGATGTGATCACCTTCCTGGACAACCCAGCTATGAGAAATGTTTTCTCTTTCGCAGGTTTCCCTGAACTCTTTTTCTAATTCTTCAGCCCGGTCTTCAGAAGACTTCGTTGCATCGAGAAGGAACTGAACAGAAGCTCCACGGCCATAAATTTCTGCAGGCATACCAATAGGTGTTGTAATGAATAACGCTGAAACATGGGCATCGTTTTGCTTGGCAAGACGTAATGCAACTTCCAGTCGGGTTGTATGCTCTTCGTCATTAGCAAGATGAACAAGAATGCTCTTGTGACTCATTGTATTCTCCGGTAGCAACAGATTGATATTTCAAATAGATATTAACATACGCAGTCATGCCGAGCACAAGATTTTTCTATCGATTAATCAAACTAATGTCATCTCGAGAGAAGTTTGTTGCTGTATTTGGCAACTAACATTAGCGTAGATCCCCTAAACGTTAGTGATTTTCACACTAAGACTACGACTAGATAAGACTAGAGACTTAAAGGACCATTACGGATGTATGTAAATAAATTAAATTCGTATTTAATGAGTTTAATAATTCTAATTTTATCGATCGTTATCGTGCCGCCTTATGGTTACTCGCAGGATCAGTTTAAAAAAGATACTTTGACGATTTTCACTCTCAAAGGCGAAGCCCATAAATTTGATGTAGAGCTCGCAATATCTTCAGAACAAAAATCCCAAGGACTGATGAACCGGAGAGAGATGCCACCAGAATCAGGCATGCTTTTTATCTATGAGGATGAAAACGATGTGATGATGTGGATGAAAAATACTTATTTGCCCCTGGATATGCTTTTTATAAATTCCAAAGGGGAAATCGTATATATAGAAGAATACACAACCCCGCTTTCTACACGGACAATTTCTTCCGGGCAAAACGTTATTGGGGTCTTGGAACTTAACGCCGGTACCGTACTCCGACTTGGTATTAAGGTAGGTGACATTGCCAACCACCACTTCCTACAGAAATAGTTAAGTTATTAACCTATCGATACAAAATTTAAGCTTTTGGCTCTAATTCTGCTTTCTCTAGTTGACGCCATCCTTCACCAGCAGCAACAAGGCAGCTAATTCCATGAGGGGTCGTGACGATAATTGTCCAGGTTCCACCATCTTTATTGGTAAGAACTTCTATCAATCCGCCTTTATTGGTAACTCCGATAGCTTGTGTCTTTTCGCTGTATCGGCTTGAGAGCATTTCAAGAATGCTGGCCCTTTTATCACATTGATTTTGGGCATAAGCCGGGACTGTCGCTACGAAGCCCGTAAAAGCGATCACTGCAAGTGTGATATACTTCAACATATTGGGCCTCCTTTTAAAGGTGCTAGTTATATTGCGAGCACTCCCTGTATTTATATATTTTGCCCTATGTATCTTAAATTTCAATTAAGCTAATATTATTCTACCTATAATTGCGCACCCTAATTCCGCCAAAAGAACCATAAATGATATATAATATCAACTACTTAAATCGTAACAATCAATCACTCATACACAAACATGTTACAAAGGTGTGGTGTTTTGTGATCGACAAAAAAATAAATTTATTGAGATTATGCTTAAATTTTCTGGGCTCAAGAGACCGATATGAAATGCAAAAACATTAAGTTACGATAAATGGAAAATAGGAGATCGAACGGGTTATTTTAGACAAAGCCTTTAGGTGGCAAACTCTTTACTCTTGACGAGAAGCGTCAGAAGCGAGATTGTCTGCCAAGTTTTTAGATATGTGTTATTAAAATCGCCAAAATATAAGTACATATCTGTGTATACATTAAAAGAAACAAAGATCATGTCCTCTGAAATTTCCAAGCAAGCAGCAGCCCGCCGCACTTTTGCTATCATCTCGCACCCCGATGCAGGTAAAACCACCCTGACGGAAAAGTTACTCCTTCTTGGTGGCGCTATTCGTATGGCGGGTCAAGTCAAAGCCAAAGGCGATAATCGGCGTGCGCACTCTGACTGGATGAAAATCGAGCAAGCGCGTGGGATTTCAGTGACCACCTCTGTCATGACGTTTGAATATGAAGGGGCGACCTTTAACCTCCTTGATACACCTGGGCACGAAGACTTCAGTGAAGATACCTACCGAACACTGACCGCCGTTGATTCAGCCATTATGGTTATCGATGCTGCGAAAGGTATTGAGGCCCAGACACGGAAGCTGTTTGAAGTTTGCCGACTGCGTGACATTCCGATCATCACTTTTGTCAATAAAATGGACAGAGAAGGTCGCGATGTTTTCGAGATCTTGGATGAAGTGGCTGAAGCATTGGCTTTAGACACAGTCCCCATGGTCTGGCCAGTAGGTGGCGGCGGTACCTTTAAAGGATGTTATGATCTCGTCAAAGAAGAGATGATCCCCTTTACCGGTGAAGACAGTTACGGAACACCTATTTCTGCGCCTTTACTCGGTGATAATCTTCCAGACTTAATCCCGGAAGATCAATACGAAACCCTTCTCGAAGAGGCAGATCTGGCCACAGAAGCTTGCCCTGAGTTCAACTTGGAAAGTTACCGAGAAGGGCACTTAACGCCTGTTTATTTTGGATCAGCCCTAAAAAGTTTTGGTGTTAAACAGCTACTTGATGCCGTGCTAGAATTTGCGCCGGCTCCAAAGGTTCAACCAGCCACTCCTCGTGAGATCAAGCCTTCCGACGCCAAAGTTACAGGTTTTGTTTTCAAGGTTCAGGCCAACATGGACCCGAAACATCGGGACCGTATTGCCTTTATGCGTATCTGTTCCGGTAAATTCACCCGTGGCATGAAACTTCATCAAATCGGCACCGGCAAATCAATGAGTGTCCACAACCCGATTATGTTCTTTGCCCAAAACCGTGAATTGGCCCAAGAAGCCTGGCCTGGGGATATCATTGGCATTCCTAACCACGGCACTTTGCGGGTCGGCGATAGTATGACAGAGGGCGAAGATATCCGCTTCTCTGGTATTCCGAGTTTTGCCCCGGAAATCCTTCAACGTGTTCGTCTTGATGATCCTCTAAAAGCAAAGCATCTCTCTAAAGCTTTGGAAAGCTTGGCAGAGGAGGGGGTTACCCAGGTATTCCGTCCTGTTGTCGGCGCCATGTATGTCGTCGGTGTCGTTGGTCAACTCCAGTTGGAAGTTTTGCTTTCACGTATTGAACAGGAATATGGCATTAACGTTGGTTTTGAAGCCGCACCTTTTGTGACAGCACGTTGGGTGACTTCAGATGATGACGCCGCGATGAAACACTTCCTGGATCGTAACAAAGGGTCTCTTGCTGAAGATCGCGATGGATGTCCGGTTTACATGGCGCGTAACCACTGGGACATGGGCCGTATCCAGGAAGACAACCCGAAGTTAAACTTTACAGCCACACGTGAACGCTAACTTTTAAGCGCAATCCCTTAAAGGATTTCGCCACCAAAGGGGTTGGTGCCGCTTTTATCTTCAAACTCGATGACCCATACATCCGGGTCGCGTTTGATCGCGCGACCTATGTACTCGTCTGCATCCCGTTCTTCCATTAACTCGCCCTTGTTCGCTGCAAGCCAAGCGAGGTTACCGTCGATATCACGGGTTTGACTTAAAACCTGACATCCCGGGCCTAAAAGGTTGATTTTCAGAAGTAAGCTGCCTCTATCCGGATCTCCTTTATGGATAACCATCGCAGGGGTGCCTTCCTGGTTGGATTGCCGTACCTGAGCCATTATCCAAAAATCGGATCCAAGAGATGAGGACATCATTACTTTAGTACTTCTTTCTTCTGTGCGGTCACGATCAAATAATACAGATTGAATGGACCTTATAAGATTTTTAAACAATCCAGGGCAATGTGTCTTTTATCGTAAAAAATACAACACCTTTATAAAAAATCAGCCGATTATAAAAAAGACGTCAATTTTATAAAAAGTTAGTTGCCTTGCGTGTTACTCTGTCTTATACGATGACCGTGGTCACGGGGAGTAGCGCAGCCTGGTAGCGCATCTGGTTTGGGACCAGAGGGTCGGAGGTTCGAATCCTCTCTCCCCGACCACCAAAATTCTTACGTCGGTTTCGTTACAACCGAATTCTTGGGGATCTAACATGCAAGTTCGTATCTATCAGCCTCCCAAAAATGCTATGCAATCTGGCCGCGCCAATACAAAGCGGTGGCTTGTAGAGTATGAGCCGGATACAGCTAGAGAAATTGAATCTCTTATGGGGTGGACATCCAGTCGCGATACGCGCGGACAGCTCCGTATGTGGTTTGACACCAAAGAAGAAGCTATATCTTACGCTCAGCGTGAAGGCGTAATGTATAGCGTTGAAGAACCGAAAGAGCGCAAGTACAAAGCCAAAGGCTATGGTGATAATTTCAGCACCACCCGCCTGGGTCGCTGGACGCACTAAGTTCTTCTCCTAAAACAATAAAGCGCCCGTAGCTCAGCTGGATAGAGCAACTGACTTCTAATCAGTAGGTCGCAGGTTCGAATCCTGCCGGGCGCACCATATAAACCCCTGATACTCTTTGAGAAAATGAGTGTCGGGGGTTTTTCGTTTTATGAGGGAGGAAAAGGTCTCTTTTAAGAACAGCTCAATCGCGACCAGTGAGCTCAATGATTTGATGAAGGTAATCAGGGATATAAAGCCGGATGTTGAGACTGCTAGAGGGTTTGAAAATGCAGTTGAAAAAAATTAGCTATTCCGCGGCATCTTCATCGTCAAGCCGTTCAAGCGCTTCCATTGAAGCAAACTCTTCAGGATCTCTAGGCATCAACCGATTCATCACAAGTCCTTCTGGAAGTTGAATAGGCGGACAATCTCTGTACGCCCACGCTTCATCAAGTTGATATTGAGTAAGATTTTCTACGTTTTCAAAGGAGGCTCCACTCAAATTTGCTCTGAATAGGTCCGTGTTAAGCAAATCTGCTCCCAAGAAGTTTGCTTCACTCAAATCGGCTTGCACAAAGTGAGCATTAAACAGATTAGCTTGAACAAAATTAGTATCCCTAAGATCGGCTTGTGCAAAATTTACCCCAACAAGTTGGGCTAGATAAAAGGTGAGCGTGACGTTAACTACAGGTTCTTTTGCCTGATGAAAGGTGTTACGTTGTTTCTGTCGACGTTCCAGGGTAGCAAAGCTTCGAAGTCTTCGACGGTTTGAGCCTTTGGTAACTCAGTAAAAATATGTCGTAGGTAAGAATATGGCTCGATGCCGTTAGCCTTAGCCGTCTCCACTATGCCGTAGAGATTTGCACTGGCCTTTGCCCCGTTCTGGGAGTTTGAAAACAACCAATTTTTTCTTCCTATAACAAATGGTTTGATTACGCGCTCCATTTCATTGTTATCAATTGGTAGACGGCCATCATCAAGGTAGCGAATGAGCCTCGGCCACTGCTTGTCGATATAGTGCAAAGCCTTACCAAGTAACGATGTCGGCGGGGTCGTCGATATAACTTTGGTGATCCACTCTCTCAAGTCTTCAAGGATTGGTTTGGCCTTTTCCTCACGCAATCTCTGACGTTCGTGATTGCTCATGTCTTTGGCCAGTTTCTCTATACGGTATAAGCTCCTGATCGCTTTCATAGCATGGTCGGCGAGACCAGGTTTTCGCTTTTTGGATTTCTCTAGTGCCTTGATGACATCATTGAACTTGCGTCTAACGTGAGCCATGCAGCCAACCCCAACGATTGTGCTGTCGGATGTCACATTCAGATAGACCTGATACCCGTCACTGACAAGATAACCGGTGTAATCTTCCAGCAATCCCTTTGCCACGTGCTCTCCCCTGGATGGATCGTAGTGGAATAGAATGACCGGCTGATCCGGAGGCCCACCTTTTTGTCCCCACATGTAGGATTTGCTTTGAGGCTTTTTCCCTGGTTCTTTCAGCACCTGAACCCCGGTCTCATCCATAGCAATGATATCGTAGTTTAAAAGGTGATCAGTAAACAGATTGATCAGGGGCTGAACCAGATCGCCACATTTGATCACCCACCGGGAGAGTAATGTCCGGTTAAACTCAATCCCGGAGCGGTTCAGAACAGGTACCATACGGTAGAGGGGCAGGCCATCCACATACTTTCCCGTTACGATGTAAGCCAGCAACCCTGGGGATGCGATGCTTTTTGGTATGGGTTGTGGCGGCAGAGGTGCAATTGTTACGCCTTCTTCGCATGATTTACAGGCGTACTTGAAGCGCACATGCTGTAACACCTGTATTTTAGCGGGAATTATATCAAGCTGCTCGGTGACTTCTTCCCCGA
Source organism: Kiloniella sp. (assembly GCF_965205715.1). Classification (GTDB taxonomy): domain Bacteria; phylum Pseudomonadota; class Alphaproteobacteria; order Kiloniellales; family Kiloniellaceae; genus Kiloniella. The sequence goes on from NZ_CBDBHW010000014.1 coordinate 252,769, forward strand.
TCCTGGACATGAGGCCGCACCCGCAGGCGCAAAGCTTTTGTTCTTCTGGGATATCGTGCTCAATCCGGACACGAGGCAAGTCTTCAGACAAAGAACGGCGCCCACCTTTTTTACGAGTGTGAGCTGGAACTGCAATTTCCCCAATGTCGTCTTCTGTCTCGGTGCCATCCTCAGCCGTTTCCTCAGCTTCATCAAACAAATGGCCCTGTTGTTCAGGGACTGACTTCTCACTGGAGGGGGCAAACTGTTGATGCCGCAACAACCTGTTTTGCTCTTCAAGAATATCAATACGCGCATGAAGCCCACGGTTTAATACCCGCAATTCTTCATTACTTTCCAGGAGGTTGGAGTGCGCTTTTGACATAGCCGGAGTATAGCAAATTTATACTCACCAAAATAGTATAAAGTACTATAAATATTTAATATATTGCCGAGTAATTCACAGATTTATGCTCGTTCACATGGCGAAGATCAACACCATCCAGAAGCCAGTTCAGTTGCCTGCCATTGAGCTCAATCAGGGCTCCTTTGCTCAAATGAACAGGCCATGAAAATAGATCCTTTTCAAGGCTCTTCTGCCACATACAAAATCCGTTCTTTTCCCAATACAACATTTTTATCTTGTTGCTTAGGCGATTGCTGAAAACAAAGAGATGACCTGAAAATGGGTCAAGGCTCAGGATATCATCTACAAGAATGGACAAGCCATTTATCCCTTTGCGAAAATCCACAGGCTTCGCGCAAAGATAAATAACAGGCAAAGCATCCGAAGGTCGGCGCATCAGACACCTTCAAGGGCATTAACAATGGATGTCAGATCTGATGTCCGGCCCGACACAGGCCAGTTAACTTCAAGCCCGTTGCGCAAGATAACCAGGCAATGCAGTCGTACTGGGATATCTTCTGAACCAGATAAAACCCGATGCAAATTTTCATCCACACCTGTAACAGCAAAAAGACCTTTCTTAACCAGTTCACCTTTATGGTGGTAAAAATCCTTCAGATCAAGATCGTGGGCCTCGGCATAAGCTTTCATCCCAAGTCCACTCTGATCACAGATACGCGTATGAGACAGCCACTGAATTTCTGTAGGCGATAATTTTTGATCAACTGAGGACATTAAGCTACTCCATTCATAAGGAAAAAATGAAGCATACTTGCTGCGACTTAACTCAAAAAGATGGGGTTAACGTCACGCTCACGATAAAAGTTGGCATTGTTCAGTTTAGTTTGAACAAAATTAGCGCTATTCAATTTTGCTTTATAGAAATTAATCCTCTTGAGATTGCTTCCTTCAAAATCCACGTACTCAAGATCAACATCAGCCAAATTCATATCGTACAAATTTATATAGGTCCACCTGTGCAAATAGCTAGATTGTAGGCCGATTTCAACAACCCTTTTAGATTTGTCTTTGGTACCCATTTCGTTTTTGTAAAATTGAACAATGGACCTTGTTTCAGTCTTAGCTTCTCTTCTGATTTGACGAGTGCTCTCATCAACTTCATCACCCTTAAGTGGTCCCATTTTGCTACTTGTGGACACCAAATATTCATCAAATATCAAGAAAAAAGATGACTGTTCAAAGATTTTCTGTTCAACACCTTTCCACAATTGAATAAGAGACGCCATTCTCACATGAGGGCTACTGTTTCCAAGTTGTTCAAAAGCTTTATTGAACTGCTCAGCATCATGTTTCTTAATTTCAAGATCTCTTTGAGCCTCCAATACGCCAGTTCTCCTCCAAGCCAACCAAAGCCCAATACCTGCCCCGATGACACCAAAGCTAAGCATGATGTTGCGGAGTGTTTCAGCAAGGCCGGCATTTTCACCTCCCCAATACTGAAGGCTCCAGAATGCAACATCACTAGCAGATGGGTTAACAGTCGAGGTTATCGAACTGTTTGCAGAGACTAGGTACAGTAGCGCTCCAAAAAACAAAGCTCCAATGATAACCAGCAGTATCCCTGGAATTTTAAACGGGTCTTTAATGTTCATGGTGAAGTCCTGAAGAGGGAGGCTGCGTGATGGATTTAACTATCGGTAACTGGCTTATTATTCTTGGGCAAAAATTCAAACCTACAATAGCGGCACACTCTCGCTTCCTTTTTGACGGTTTCAGCGCAATCAGGACAAGTCTTTGACATGCTTTTCATAAGTTCTCTATTTGGGCTCTTCTCCGCTTTGTTGAGTAGAAAAAGATGCCGACCGCCAAGTAACCTGTTGATATGTATGGTTTCTGATAACTTTACATAGAGCAGGTATATGACAATCAACATCTCGCAGCATATTTTAGGCCTCAAAGGGCAACGTGTAAATGAAATTAAACTGGATGACGGCGGTGTTAAGATTGTCATTCACTGCAGCCGAGACGCGCGTAGGAGGGCTATAGACCCTGCTACAGGCCAGAAGGGAAGCATCAACCAGCATGTCCGCCGACAAGTAAACGACATCCCCCTTTTTGGGTATCCTTGTGTGGTCGAGATTGAGCTGGCGCAGGTTTATATTAACAAGGGCGAACGCCGCATTGAGGGGTGTGATTTTGTTGATAAAGGGTGCCGTTTCACTCACCGATTTTGCCGACTGATCAGTGGATTATGTCGGCATATGTCTATTCAAGCGGTTTCCAGACATTTGGATATACGATGGGAAACGGTCAAGAATATCGACAGGGCATACCTTATTGAAACTCTCCCTACGCTTGATCCTGCAGAGCTAACTGGCTTGGAATATATTGGTGTAGATGAAGTTGCCCGGGCGAAAGGTCATGACTACATGACGGTGGTCTACGATATGGTTGGCGGTCATCTGATCTGGGTTGAAGCAGGCCGAACTGCCGAGGTTTTTTCAAGGTTTTTGAAACAACTGCAACCAGATACAGCCTGCAAAATAAAGGCCGTAGCGATGGATATGGGGCCTGCCTACCAAAAGGCTGTCAGAGAGTCCTTGCCGTTGGCCGACATAGTATTTGACCGTTTCCACGTCATGAAAAACTACAGCAAAGCTATCCATAATCAGCGTCGACTTGAGTTCAGAAAGGCCGATCCAAGTGGTAAAGAGTTGATGAAAGGGACACATTATCTGTTGCTCAAAAATGCGGATAAGTTGAGTGAAAAACAAAGTGACAAGCTGCAAAGGTTGCTGGAGAGCAATAGCAACCTGAATGCACTTTACGTCTTGAAAGAACAGCTTCAGCTGCTGTGGAGTGCCGCTTCATTTGAGGCGATGGCGGAGCAACTGGAACGTTGGTGCCTGATAGCAGATCAGTCACAGATGCTCTATCTAAAAAAGTTCGCGAAATCCCTACGGAAACATTGTGTGGGCATCTGCAACTACGCCAAACACAAGCTCACAAGCGCCAGGATAGAGGCTGGTAATGTCAGTATAGGAATGATCCGTAAGCGAGCCAGAGGCATCAAGGATACCGAATACTTCAAACTCAAAATTAGACAATCATCCATTCCAGATAATCAATCTATGCTCTATTTGAAATCCTAAATCTACTCAACAAAGCGGAGAAGTGCCTCTATTTGGATTGGATACAAAGAGATTATTGTCTTCAACAGCTTTATAAGCCCAGATTCCATCCATAGCTATCCACAATACCAGTATTACGATGAAGCCGTACTGCAGCTCAATTTCCCCATGATAGTAAGCCGTAATCACTGCACTAAAAAGAATAGCCATAAGACTTCCACTAAAGTGCCTCCCAAGGTAATGCCGATGAAACCCAAGAGCTCCAAAAGTAGCCAAAAGGGCGAGGGCAATTCCTACATTTTTTTTGGTGTATGTTTTTTTATGAGCGATATCATTGGTACTTTGATTTGGTTCAAACATCTTCACTCCCTCACTATACGAATATTCACAATAGGACTCGCTGAGTGTCCAGAGATATTTAATCTCTATGGTAGAAAAATTATGATTATGTGATGGCTTTATTTCTTGCGTTATCCCCTACGTCTGCATTCTCGTTGCCGAAATCTGAAGGGTTTCAGGTTCCAACGACCTACGACGTACAAGCAGGAAATTATGAAGCGAACGTGCCAATAAGCAACCGCCAGTTGACCCTCAGTCAAATAGCTCCTGTGTTAATCCCGAGCCAAATTATTTAGGCTAACAAGAAGTTCATAATCATTCCTATATGTTCCTTTCTTCTTTTCAAACAGTACTTTATAGGGGTGTAACAATGCAAAAAGCTTCTGTCATACATGCCGTGACACGGTTGATATCCAGCTTGGAAATGGAACTTGAGGGTAAAGGGGTTGGGATTGAGGTCAGTGAAGACTTCCATGAACTTGAACGTGTATGCAAATCCATAGAAGGTCGAAAAAATATCTCTGAACCCTTCAGTTCAAAATATTATGACATCATGCCGAGAAATGGATTTTGGGTGAGGGGCTTCAATACAAAGGGAGAAACGGTCGGCACCCAGGTCATGCGGTTATCAGAACTTGGTGCGACCACCCTGGCGTCCTATTGGCAACAACACCTGAAACGTCTCCATGGTGGCAAACTCAAAGAAAGCTCTAGTCCTGCAGCACAACAGATTAAGGGCCGGGTGGTTTATCATGGTGATGTTTGGGTTGATCGGTCTTGTGCGCGGATGAACCTTGCTGGCTTAATGTCCCGCATTGCTCTGCCTACTGCACTTTTGAAATGGGAGCCTGATTATGTATATGGCTTTATGGATGAGAGATTATGTCTTTCAGGTTTTGCCCTGAAAGAAGGCTACTTCCATTGTGAACCCATAGGTTCTCATTGGGCAGAGCAACCACGAGATATTAATCCGAACGATTGGTTGGTTTGGATGGCGCGTCGTGATTTGGAGTATTTGGCAGAACAGCGAATGATTTCAAACCCGTCACGCTCCCAATTACATTCCCCCCACTTCGAAAACGACAAGGCAACAAAAGACGCTCATAACTAACAATACAATTGCCTTTGTCAGGGTGATATAGAGGGGCAATAATTTCGTGTACCATCGGCGTGTTCTCTTCAAGTACTTTTACATATTGTTCAGTAACGGTTAGATCGAATTCTTCATCGGGTAGGGTTGATCCATTGCAACTTTGTGCCCAATTTTGTCCGAAGACGATAGCAGTCACCGACGTCGAACCCGCATGAATTAGAGGAGGGATTTTATCTTCTTGCTGGATAATCGATATTTGTATGTTGGCTCTTCTCCGCTTTGTTGAGTAGATTTAGGATTTCAAATAGAGCATAGATTGATTATCTGGAATGGATGATTGTCTAATTTTGAGTTTGAAGTATTCGGTATCCTTGATGCCTCTGGCTCGCTTACGGATCATTCCTATACTGACATTACCAGCCTCTATCCTGGCGCTTGTGAGCTTGTGTTTGGCGTAGTTGCAGATGCCCACACAATGTTTCCGTAGGGATTTCGCGAACTTTTTTAGATAGAGCATCTGTGACTGATCTGCTATCAGGCACCAACGTTCCAGTTGCTCCGCCATCGCCTCAAATGAAGCGGCACTCCACAGCAGCTGAAGCTGTTCTTTCAAGACGTAAAGTGCATTCAGGTTGCTATTGCTCTCCAGCAACCTTTGCAGCTTGTCACTTTGTTTTTCACTCAACTTATCCGCATTTTTGAGCAACAGATAATGCGTCCCTTTCATCAACTCTTTACCACTTGGATCGGCCTTTCTGAACTCAAGTCGACGCTGATTATGGATAGCTTTGCTGTAGTTTTTCATGACGTGGAAACGGTCAAATACTATGTCGGCCAACGGCAAGGACTCTCTGACAGCCTTTTGGTAGGCAGGCCCCATATCCATCGCTACGGCCTTTATTTTGCAGGCTGTATCTGGTTGCAGTTGTTTCAAAAACCTTGAAAAAACCTCGGCAGTTCGGCCTGCTTCAACCCAGATCAGATGACCGCCAACCATATCGTAGACCACCGTCATGTAGTCATGACCTTTCGCCCGGGCAACTTCATCTACACCAATATATTCCAAGCCAGTTAGCTCTGCAGGATCAAGCGTAGGGAGAGTTTCAATAAGGTATGCCCTGTCGATATTCTTGACCGTTTCCCATCGTATATCCAAATGTCTGGAAACCGCTTGAATAGACATATGCCGACATAATCCACTGATCAGTCGGCAAAATCGGTGAGTGAAACGGCACCCTTTATCAACAAAATCACACCCCTCAATGCGGCGTTCGCCCTTGTTAATATAAACCTGCGCCAGCTCAATCTCGACCACACAAGGATACCCAAAAAGGGGGATGTCGTTTACTTGTCGGCGGACATGCTGGTTGATGCTTCCCTTCTGGCCTGTAGCAGGGTCTATAGCCCTCCTACGCGCGTCTCGGCTGCAGTGAATGACAATCTTAACACCGCCGTCATCCAGTTTAATTTCATTTACACGTTGCCCTTTGAGGCCTAAAATATGCTGCGAGATGTTGATTGTCATATACCTGCTCTATGTAAAGTTATCAGAAACCATACATATCAACAGGTTACTTGGCGGTCGGCATCTTTTTCTACTCAACAAAGCGGAGAAGAGCCTGTATGTTCTCTAAAATGGCTGATGTTTCCTGATCATTCCCAATGATACCGTCAGAAAGTTCCCACCACTTAAACCCCCGCTTAAGACTTGGCAGAGCCTTGTCCACAAGAAAGGAAATAGGTTGTGATGTTATATTTTCTTCGCTCATTACCACAAAACCAAAGGAAGCTAATATATTGAGATCATGTAACAATGCCTGTGATGAGGTTCATCATCAATAGATTTTTTGGAAACCTTGATAAGTTAGCATTTGGCTGACATATAGATCTCAAGTATGTAGTCAAGGCTCGGTTATTTCTCAGAAGTTCATTATTGTTAGAGTTTGAAAGTAATAGCGCAGTTTATGACAGAGAATATAAAGACATCAAAAATCAGCTCCGAACTCAAACTTCGGCAAAGAATTTCTATGAGCCCTCCCGCAGGTTCAAAGATAAAAATCGACTGGAATGAGGGCTATCCAAGGCTGGTTATTCCGCACAAGAAAAATGGGATTTTCAACTATCTAATCGGTATTTGGTGTTTGATATGGACACTTATATGGCTAGGCCATCACCTTTTACATATTTAATTTTTACAAGCCTGAAACAAATTTAAATCCTAGAGTTATAGGAGTTATTTCTTTTGCCATGCTTGCTCTAACTTCATTAATAACATTTCGAATACTTAGATTTTCTCGCCCTCAAATCCTGTTACTTAAAAATAAAAATTGCTATATAGATAGCGGATTAAGAAGAGCTAGACCGTTTAATATGCTTTTAGCCATGATATTAAAAAACCTCACGTTGTTTGATCTACTAGGTAGAAGTAAGCGATTTGAGATTTCCCCTTCAGAACTTTTGAAGTTGAACCTTGGTAAAGAAAAAGATGGTACTTATCTAACTATAGTTCATAAGGGAAAAGATCTAGAACTTGCACCGGACTTACGGCCTGAAGACAGAGTTTGGTTACTCGATTACTTAACAACACATTACGCGTAAACACAGACCTATAAAGATCAATTAATGTATCGTTACAATCAATTAGCAGAAGAACTTGATGCCACAGAAGACTTCCGTGTTCTGCAACGTTTACAGATTAAAAATCAATATCATGATTTTCAACCGGATCTGACGAACATCCGTAAGGGGCTTTATATTGATGTGGAAACCACAGGGCTAAATCACGAACAGGATGAAATCATCGAATTAGCGATGATCCCGTTTCGTTTTACTCGGGATGGGCAGCTTCTCGATCTTGGGAGCGCTTTTGATCAACTTCAGGAACCTAAAAAAGCGATATCTGCCGAGATTACTACATTAACAGGTATTAGCAATGAGATGGTTCAGGGCAAGAAGATAGATCATGATCTGGTGCATAGAATTGTTTCTGATGTTGATATCGTGATTGCCCACAATGCCGGGTTTGACCGTAAGTTCGTTGAGATGACCTGGCCTGTCTTTGAAAAAAAATCCTGGGGGTGTTCTCAGAAAGACATTTCCTGGAGCAAAGAAGGGGTTGCAGGATCAAAACTCGAATATATCGCCGTTCACTACGGATTTTTCTACGATGCACACCGGGCTGAAACTGACTGTCGCGCGGGCCTTGAAATCTTATCCAGAGACCTCCCCAAATCTGGTGAAAAAGCATTAAAAGCTCTTTTGGAAAGTGCCCGAAAACCCGTATTTAGAATATGCGCAGAGAAGGCGCCATTTCAGAGCAAGGATATATTAAAAGGGCGAGGCTATAGATGGAACGATGGGGCGAATGGGCAACCCAAAGCCTGGTATATTGATTGCTCAGAAGATGACCAGGAAGCAGAGCTAGCTTATCTCAAGACAGAAATTTACACGAACTCCGATACCTTTATTCCGGTAAAACGTATAACGGCTTTTGAGCGTTATTCTAATAGAATTTAAACGCCAACTCCTATTTTAGCCCGCCCTGGAGCACTTACTTTGGGGGCGCCCATTAGCCATGGGTATTCGTTTCGTTCTTTTCAATATCTTCGAAAAACCGACTAATCCAATGAACTATTTGGGATGTGTTCGATTTCGGTTACTTTTCAAAACTTAAATAATAACATGTAAATTCAGTAACTTATATAATATTTTACACATTATCAAAAAAAAGTAATCACAAGTTAATTAATTTACATAATTTCCTGACAAGCCCAAACCCTTGTTGCCTGTACAAGCAAACGGACGGATATTTTTCGCACAAAGGCAAATAAAAAACAAAACGCCTACGGTTGTAGAGCGTCAACCACTTTGTCCGGTTGCGTCAACCACCTTGGCCGCTTTTGATGCGGCTGTGATCTGACGTTTATTTACGATGCTTCAGGCATATTTTTCACCTTTTTGTTTGTGGTTTTCCGCAACATTTTTTTGAGATTTTGGGCGGCTTCCCATTGTCTGTAGCTGTCGATATTCATCTCAAGAATGGTTGAGTGGTGAACAAGACGATCGATTGCTGCAACGGTCATGGCCTTATCTTGAAAAATATTGTCCCATCCGCTAAAAGGTTGATTGGCAGCAATTGCAATACTTCGGTACTCATATCGTCTGGCGATCAATTCAAAGAGCACGGATGTTTCAGATATATCCCTTTGTGCATAGGTAATATCATCGAGAATGATGAGATCAAATTTATCGAGTTTTGCGAGGGCGTTTTCGAGCATAAGTTCACGTCTGGCAGCCTGGAGTTTTTGCACCAGATCACTGGTTTGCGTATAGAGCACACGGTATCCAGCCTCTATAAGAGCATAACCTACGGCGCATAGGAGATGAGTTTTTCCTCCCCCTGAATTTCCAATGGCAATCAGATTTGCTCTTGCGTCAATCCAGTCACCGGCAGACAAGGCTTCGACCTGCGCCTTTTTCACGTTAGGCAGCCGCTTGAAGTTAAAAGTGGCCAGAGTTTTTCCGCCCAGCAGGTTTGATGCGTTGAGATGGCGTTGAATGCGTCGCGTGTCCCTTTCGGCCAATTCATATTCGGCCAAAACGGCAAGGAACCTGGCTGCTGACCAGCCCTCCTTGTCGGATTGGATTGCGATATCTTGCCAGTGTTTGTGAAAGCTGGGTAATCGTAAGTCAGTTAGCATAAGAGGCAGCTTGTGCTGATCCACTTCAATGTTTGTCATGCCCGATCCTCCAACAGAGTATCAAAGACTGATAATGAAGGTTGAACCACGGGAATATCAGGAGGTAAATCCGTGTTCTTTTTTGTGATATTCAGCTTAAGTTTTTTTGCGCAAGGTAGCCTTCCTGCATTGATTTCTCTCGAAATCAGGTGCGCGACTTCGGCCTCACAAGCCTCTTCGTGCGCAAGGAAAAGTATCCCAACCATCTGACGACACGCATCTCTGCGGGACAACTTTTTCTGAAACAATGTCCAGGCCAGGGAGTACTCGGTTCTTGGAAAAATACTGTCACGATAAATAGAATTGGCGAGTGCCTGAGGTTTACGTTTGAGAGCATGAATGACGTGATGATAATTGATAACATGAATGCGGGGGCCTTTGCCGTGCCCCCGCTCACGAGAATGGCTGACGACATGAGTGCTGCCTAGATAGGCTTCTATCCGGTTATCGTAAATATGGACACGCAAGCGTTGACCAATTAGGCGAGAAGGGGCGCTATAAAAAACCTGCTTAACTAAAAAACCACTTGTTTTGGTAACTCTCGACACGACTTCAGTGTAATCTGTTGTTCGCCGAGGAGGTAACGCCTTGAGAGATTTCAACTCTGTTTGGATATCTTGGTCACGATGTTTGTTCCGTCTAGCAATCAGCTCGTCCAAAAATCGCCGATACTCATCCAAAGTGTCAAAGTCATTACTGCCACGCAAAATCAGGGCCTGCTTTATCGCAGTCTTAAGGTGACCGTGGTGAGATTCAATGGCACCGTTCTCGTGTGATTCCCCTCTGTTATTTCGACTGGCCTCCATACCGTAGTGCTCAACAAAAGCAGAATAACGTTTGGTAATGTCCTCCTTTTCCTCAACGCTCAAATTCCGAAAGGCCGCAGACAGGCTGTCGGTCCGGTGGTTTTCAGGAGCGCCCCCCAAGGACCAAAGCGCATTTTGTAAGTTCTCCGCAAGGGCTGTAAAACTCTCACCGCCAAGTACGACCCCAACATGTTCCCATCGGCTATATACCAGAACAAAATGATAGAGCCGATGCACCAAAGGATCTCCTGCAATGGTAATACTTAAGTCGGCTGCATCCGTGAAATCTGATTGGCCCATGTAACCCGGCTCAGGTGTTTGCCTGAAAATGATATCCTTTTCAGGGCCATTCAGAGCCCGCCATCCCCGAACTCGGCGCTCTAACGTGCGCTTGACACGGTCATCGGGAAAACGGAGCGGATAGAGGCTCTGTATGTGGCGCAACAAAGTAATGGGTTTGACCGAGTTGTCTTTATCCAAAATGGGAAGGATGTCCTTATCCCAGATATCTTCAAGCGGATCAGAAACTGTTCGCCCTCGCTTTATATTGCGTTGTGACGGTAAAGTCGCATCAACGTCAAATCGGCGGGCCGTGCGTTCGCTAAACCCTGCGCGGGCAGCGGCGGTTCGTTGACCATGAGTTTTTCTATCTGTCATGTAAAGTCTCAGTTGTTCATCTGTGATAAATTTATACGGCAAACAGGTTCCTCCAATTACATCTAGAGGTTCCTAATTTATCAACTCACAGCAGCTTGTAACTAACACCAAATTAAGCCTTGGCCGGTGGATCTGATTATCAAACGGGCACGCCCTTTTTAATGATCAGATCCACCGGCCAAGGTGGTTGTCGCAACCGGCCAAGGTTATTGTCGCTGAACAAACCTGAATTCTTGCACTTATCCGGTTTTCCCGTCTCACATTAAGTGACCGTATAAAACCAAACTTGCCCACAATAAATGACGCTATCTATTAGCCTGCCCACAATAAGTGATTTTATCCGTGGGTAATTCTCACATTATTTGACTTTATCGAGTTGATTTGATTTTTCCGGAAATCATCGAAGCAAGCACTTCGAGTTCATCCATATATCACCATTAAAAATGATCGTTTCATGTGACGTTAATCATAAAAGAAATGCATTGTGTTTTCGATCTGATAGTCTATAGAAAAATGATGTTTTTAGGCTCAGGACTCATTAAATCCACCATATAGGCCTAATGACATCATAGCTGCCCAAAAACGACATCTCAACGAACATATAGAGAACAAAGATTCAGCACTGCTGCTTATCCGTCTTCCAACCGAAGGTATTGATACAAAGTTTCTCGACTGATACAAAAGTCTCGTGCAACCTGTGATTTTGTTACGCCGGATGCCACCTGTTTTTTCAGATCACAGACCTGATCCGATGAGAGCGCCTTCTTTCTTCCTCTATACGCGCCTCGTTTTTTAGCCAACTCGATGCCTTCACGCTGTCGTTCCCGGATCAGCGACCGTTCAAACTCTGCAAATGCTCCCATAACTGATAACATCAAGGTCGCCATTGGTAAGTCCTCGCCCGTGAAGGTCAAGCCTTCCTTGATAAACTCTATACGAACATCACGGATTGTCAGAGACTGTACAATCTGACGCAGGTCATCAAGATTTCGTGCCAGGCGATCCATACTGTGAACAACGACAGTGTCACCGATCCTGACAAATTTTAAGAGTTCATCTAATTGAGGGCGATTAACATCCTTGCCAGATGCACTATCTGTAAAAACACGATCAAGTTTGAGCTTTTCAAGTTGTCGTTCCGGGTTCTGTTCATAGGTGCTTACCCGAATGTAGCCGATACGCTGACCAATCATTTATTATTTCCTCAAAACTGTCAGGAAAGAATCTATGACCCTGAACACTTTGTGTCAACAGATAGAACAATTGACCCTATACTGACAAGTATCAGATTATGTACCTGACGTCAGGCTGGAGTATACCCAAAACCCACACTTCTAAATCTGCTCAGTTCAAACAGCATTTTTTGTATTTCTTGCCACTACCGCATGGGCAAGGGTCATTGCGTCCAACTTTAGGACTTGTTCTCTCAAGCGGGATGGTGTCTTCAGCGAAAAGGTCAGGATCATGAGGGATCATATTTGTAAGGTGTTCAAGTAAATCACCTTCGGTTAGCTCACCATCTGGGGAATTTCCAAACACCATGGATTTCGCCATTCCCCAGTTTCCAGGATCTTCAGATTTCTTAATCATTTTTGGAGAAATTTTTGCAATATGTTTTTGCAAAGCTTTTGTCTTTGATAAAAAACCTTGCTGTTCGCTCCATGTAAAAAACCGAGTTATCGTCGGAGCGAAAGTTGCAAACATTTCAGCACTCGCCGATACTTTCCGCGGCATGATATCCAAACACACGTCATCTATTATATATTCATCGATATCTGCAGGTCCTGCCAAATGGTAACCATAACAAAAATCGTAGAAACAGCTGATCATGAAATATCCATTTTGTTTCTCACAGTCATTAAGCTCCTCAAATAACAGGTCTTTTTCGAACTCGTCAAACGCGACATCAAACCAGTCTGAAATTGTGGAAGCATCTTGGTCGGAATATTCACCATCTGTAATAAAGGATAAATTATTCACTAAAGCATCCCCTAAGGGGCTATACAGTTCTGGACTATCGTCATCGTGATACAACAATGTTGATCTCGGTTGCTGAAGCAATTTTTCTTCTGCAGCATCAATTGTTGTGTAGAGGATCTCTCGCATTACAGGAATTTTACGGAGAGCCTTCTGATTGATGAGTTGGAATGCAGCGGCAGCCAAACATTTCCAGTCAGGATTTTGTTGATCGTCTTTCAGCATTGCTGCGGTTTGTAACATTCGTTGCGCCCAGATTTCCCGGCGTGTTTCCAGATATTTCCAGAGTTTGGTTTCAATTGTGCGCTCTGAACCGGTTGATGAGACAATAGCTCTGGTGGTTTCATTGTCTTCAAACCAGCAATCAGTCAAAGGAAAGAGTCTGTACCAGGTGTCTTCGCCATTAACCAGGCGACCCCGTTTTTGCGGAGACGCGTCACTTATTTCACCTTGTGGGTCTACATATTCCATCCATGCCTGTACTGATGTGGCTTGAGGTTTTAAAGAGAAAAGTCCGCACTGTTCCACAACGTCCAATAAGCCAGGTGCTGGTAGGGCCTTATGTTCAAGCCCATCTGCCAATGCTGACTGTAAAATTAATTCAAGTGTTTGTTGGTCTATTAGAAAGCCTGGAGAGTGCGAACTTACTTTCTCCAAAATTCCATGAGCTTCTTTGAGACTGTCGCAGGGAATGACAAATGCATCTTTAATTCCATGCCCCATTTTTGTAAGTAACATGGAAACTGTCACGTTTTGTCCGTTCTGTGCCAGAATAGAAAGGCTTTGCGATCCTACCCCGTCAACGACACTGGCCCTCCTCTCATGGATTTGTATAGCAACCTGATTTTCAATAGCCCCTGAAATTTCTTTGCGCCGTGCATTTTTTAATGCGTTATCTATTATATTCCGCGCCCGGCCAGAACCCATCCAACTGCGTAGCATAGGCATATATTGAAGAGTTTCGGGATGAAGTTTGGCTAATGCCGCGTTGTCAGCCAACCCCATAGCCGCAGATTCACGTATTAAAGGTGTTCGGTCCAGCAACCAATACAATGCTAGTCGTTCAAATGCAGGATTTTCCATTGTTGAAACATAACGGGCAAACCCAGCTTGTGCATCGCTCGGGAAAGCCGAGGAGGCATTATTCAAAGCAAGATAGAAATCATACGATGTCCCACCCTCTTCCTGGAGAGAGGTCAACATCTGTTCCAGGTCGGCGGGCAATGGAGTTGGAAATTCAGGTGTATCAAAGTCCGAATTTAAATCAAAAATCAGGACTTCAGGTACTTTTAGGCTTGCCCTTCCATAACATTCGACCAAGTTCATATGAGTGTGATACTCAAAGCTCTTTTTTGCCTGCAGGGACTTAAGAGCGACCTCAGAGCTTTCCAGGAAAGTTTTACCGTAAAGACCATCATTCTCAACGTCCATCCGGGCTTCATCTAGAAGGCGGGTGAATAAATCACTGAACCTCGTTTCTTCGGATTTTCCCTCTTTAGATATGCCTAGAATCAAAGTTTTTGCTATCTTGTCATCACTTAACAGGTCCGATTTTACGGATAAAAAATATTCATAAAATACACTCGAATCAAAACCATACGTTTGAATAAAGTCGAGACAGGTATTTAACAGTTTTTTGGACACAAGATCTTCCTTTGTTCCTGGATCAGCCCGCTTGTTACTCAAAATCGATTAGAGAAATTTAGCCCCCTGATTTTAGGCAGCCAATCTCTGATAATCAATTCGTTTCAGCAGATTGACATCAAAGAAGCCATACGGGTTGATATGGCCGTAAATAGCAGGATTAAGACCCCGAAAATCTTCCAGTGTCATCCGCGCGGCCCATGCCTGTTCTGATAATACAGTTTGTAACATCCTGGTATTTACGTAAACAAGACAGCTCTGCAGAAGATGTAGCGCCAAAACGGATATCTCCTGATCATCGATACGGTTTGTCGCAATCTCACCGCCATTACCAAAAAATACAAAGCCGTTGGCACTATTCCAGTTTTCCACCACATTCAGGCCCTCATGGATTTCCCGACGCAGGGATTCCAAACGTAGATACTTGCATAGGAAAATGGTTTTGATTGCTCTCCCCAATTCCGCCAATCCCTTGTACGTCGGATGCATAGTTTCTCCACGAGAAAAACGACGTAGAATAGCTTCAGGATCTGCCGTTCGATGTTTCAGCGCTGCAGTATACTTAACCATTTCATCGTATTGTCGTTCAATCAGATCCCAGTCAATGACAGAGCTCAGGATAGGAGTAAGATTTTGCAACCGGCCTTTGAAGTCTGATGACGGTAGACATAGTTTTTGACGTGCAATCGCCTTCAATCTTGGAGCCAGTTCGAAACTGAGCATACGACAAAAGGCAAAAGCCACTTCGCTCTGGCCATGACTATCTACATACTGTCGTTGAATATCCATATCAGTACAATGGCGTAACACTCCCTCAATCATGGAAGCTACTTCAGATGAAGAACATCGTTTCAATTGAGAAAAAATACAGGTAGAACGCTTGGCCACATGCCAGTAAATCATGACGCCACGCCCCTTATACCGGACATGCCATTCCGTCATAAGGTTACGGTCCCAGGCGCCAAATTTCTTGGAATCTGAGGCGCAAGCCGTGCCAACTTCTCCCCAGATAGATGGGTCACGAATAGCAAGCGTCGCATTGACAATTTGCCTGATTGCTTCCTGGAGAGCTCCCCGGTGGATGAATTTACGCCGGACATGAAGAAGTTCTTTATAGGATACACCTGGAGATCCAGCACTTATACGTTTTAGTCCCGCATTCGTCCCCAGACCATAAAGACACAACAGGAGTCTTTGCTGGAGGGTTTCTTCGTCCAGAACTACCCTGTCCCCTGAAGTTTGGAAAGCACTGAGAAACCCAGTATCAAGGGCGCTTTCTTTAAGAAGATCCAATAACCCTGTCATCGGCCATCTGCGTTCGATCTCGGTTTTGACTGATGCCAATCCTGTTGGTTCAGGTAAAGGAATATAGGGCGAAATGGATATACTATTTTTACCACGCTCCTTGATCCGGACAAGGTTGTTATTCGGGAGTTCATTGTTCAGTAATAGCAATTCGGCTTCAAGTTCAGCCCGTATACCTGCAGTGAAGGTCTTTGCATCCTGGCTAAGGCCAAGATCCTCATAGTAAGTCTTGCGTTTAGTATCAAAATCTTTAGGCAAATCATCGTCCGGATTACGATAACGATCAGAGCCAACAACCCAAATTTCCTTGCAACGTATCCGGTCCCGTAGAGCAAGCAGAACACAAAGTTCGTAATTTATCCTATTTATTCGGAGACAACCCGAACTGTCGGCTTCAACAACGCAATTATACCATTTCGGTGCGATCACCCCGTCGATTGGGATACCATCTTTCAGACGGACAATTCGGCGGGTATCGTTTTTCATACTCTCAATCCAGGCAAGAGCCTTAAGTACTGGGCGATGTATGACGTTGTTAGATTTAAAATCCAGGACCTTGAGAGTATCAGGTAACATTGGACGATAATGATGAGCGTAGGAACTTCTCATGACCTGAAATACAAGCTGGTTCCATGTTCCTCGCGTCTTATGGCCTTTAATTATTGCAGCAAGCTTCTCTTCCCCTGCAACCGGAAAAATAACGTCCCTAATTACTCCGTCCGGGTTTCTAAGGGCAGCAAAGGCCATGTCGACAAGAAGTTTTTCCTTACCATGTATCTTGGAGGCATTCCGGGAAACTTCAGCAATAATTGTGCTTTCAGCCTTTTTTGATATTTTATGAGTCGTTTCCAGCAAGAGATCGGTTAGGCCATCCGCCAGCTCAGCTTCGCGTTCAATCAAGAAAATCACATACATTCCAAGTCGGCGGTTTATTGTGTGCCGGCGCATTTCCCATGCGGCTTCCTGTGCCACCCGACGCCTGTATTTCTCCCGCCAGTAAGGCCCAATTTTGGATATCATTGAGCGTGGCAGGGCAAGTGAGCGTATAAAAGACAATCGTCCAGAGACCTTAAGCACACTCTCGAGCGCTACACGCCCGGGCTCTTCTTTGAAATCCGAAAACCCATAGGAAGGTGGAGTTGGGTCAAGAGAATTTTCAAGGCGGCATATAGTCTCATACCCGAGCCTCATAACAATACGAGCCAAGAGATCATCCTCATATTGTTGCCGTGCCGTTCTAACCAACCGAGTGGCCTCTTTAAGAGCTGGTCCCTGTAGTTGTCGTTCTAGGCACCATAAATACAGGTGATCCAACATCTCTCCTGTTAACGTACAGGTGGAGCAAAGCTCATGGGTCAACCATAGTTGTAAATTCCTACGATCATCAGCTTTCATCTTTCGCACATTGAGGAGAGATAAAATTTCCAAACGATGACGTTGGCTGTTGCGGCTGGAAAATTCATATAAATCAACGTCAGTAACCTCCCGACCAACTTGGTCGGCAAGGAAAGGCAGTGCAAATTCAGGGATTTCTTTCCATGTTTTTGGAAAACGGCCTACAAGACTATAAAACTTTAATTGTGCCGCAAAACCAAGTCTGAAACCTGACGATTTACCCTCGATCCGGGTTAAGTCGTCATATCCTAAGCTCCATTGAGTTCCCACATCTGCTTCGGTCCAGTCGTGTGCCATACCAACATCCCTTGTCTGAAATGAAAAAAGATGAAGTATAATGATCAATGTTTATACCGTATGCAGGCTATTTGTTCTCTTTATGTTCGTTGAGATGTCGTATTTGGGCAGCTATGATGTCATTAGGTCAGTTATCGGGGCAGGGGTTATCAAGTACTTTGAAAACATCTTCTCTGCCTTTAATGACAGCGCTTTGCACAGCATCTTCAGTTTCCTCCCTGAATTCTTACAAGATGCTGTAGTAGCAGTTGCTGGGTTATTTGTTGGTGATGGCTGGCATCTTACTCTGGGGGCCCTGTTTGTGATCGTCGTTGTTTTTCTACCTGGCGGCATCATCGAAGGCATAACCCGGATTTATGAAAGAATTATCACTAAAAAAAAGATAAATCCGATGACCTCAACTGAAGTTCAACCCGGTGAATAGAGAGATAAAATAATGGGTATTCTTGAAGTTCGCGATGTGAACAAAAACTTTGGCGGCCTTAAAGCGTTGAATAAGGTTGAGCTTGACGTTGAAGAGGGATCCGTCCACGCAATCATTGGTCCCAATGGAGCAGGAAAGTCAACTTTTTTGAACTGTTTGGTGGGATTGTTAATCCCTGATTCCGGAGCGGTAAATTTTGATGGCCAGTCACTTCTGGGCATAAAGCCACATGAGATCAATCAAGCAGGCGTTTCCAGAGTGTTTCAAACACCAGAAATTTTTGCTGATTTAAGCTTGCTCGACAATGTCATCATTCCAACCTTTGCGGCCCGGGATGGTGCTTTTTCCTTCAACGCCTGGAAACGCGTAGATAACGATAATGAAGTCCGGGATAAAGCGGAACACATGCTCGAAGACATTGGTTTGATTGCAAAGAAAGATGTTATCGCGGGCAGTCTATCCCGCGGTGATAAACGTCGATTGGAATTGGCCATGTGTCTGGTCCAAAATCCTAAACTTCTGCTATTAGACGAACCAACTGCTGGTATGTCCCGTGCTGATACCAACAATACGATTGAGTTGCTTAAAAGGGCTCTTCTCCGCTTTGTTGAGTAGAAAAAGATGCCGACCGCCAAGTAACCTGTTGATATGTATGGTTTCTGATAACTTTACATAGAGCAGGTATATGACAATCAACATCTCGCAGCATATTTTAGGCCTCAAAGGGCAACGTGTAAATGAAATTAAACTGGATGACGGCGGTGTTAAGATTGTCATTCACTGCAGCCGAGACGCGCGTAGGAGGGCTATAGACCCTGCTACAGGCCAGAAGGGAAGCATCAACCAGCATGTCCGCCGACAAGTAAACGACATCCCCCTTTTTGGGTATCCTTGTGTGGTCAAGATTGAGCTGGCGCAGGTTTATATTAACAAGGGCGAACGCCGCATTGAGGGGTGTGATTTTGTTGATAAAGGGTGCCGTTTCACTCACCGATTTTGCCGACTGATCAGTGGATTATGTCGGCATATGTCTATTCAAGCGGTTTCCAGACATTTGGATATACGATGGGAAACGGTCAAGAATATCGACAGGGCATACCTTATTGAAACTCTCCCTACGCTTGATCCTGCAGAGCTAACTGGCTTGGAATATATTGGTGTAGATGAAGTTGCCCGGGCGAAAGGTCATGACTACATGACGGTGGTCTACGATATGGTTGGCGGTCATCTGATCTGGGTTGAAGCAGGCCGAACTGCCGAGGTTTTTTCAAGGTTTTTGAAACAACTGCAACCAGATACAGCCTGCAAAATAAAGGCCGTAGCGATGGATATGGGGCCTGCCTACCAAAAGGCTGTCAGAGAGTCCTTGCCGTTGGCCGACATAGTATTTGACCGTTTCCACGTCATGAAAAACTACAGCAAAGCTATCCATAATCAGCGTCGACTTGAGTTCAGAAAGGCCGATCCAAGTGGTAAAGAGTTGATGAAAGGGACACATTATCTGTTGCTCAAAAATGCGGATAAGTTGAGTGAAAAACAAAGTGACAAGCTGCAAAGGTTGCTGGAGAGCAATAGCAACCTGAATGCACTTTACGTCTTGAAAGAACAGCTTCAGCTGCTGTGGAGTGCCGCTTCATTTGAGGCGATGGCGGAGCAACTGGAACGTTGGTGCCTGATAGCAGATCAGTCACAGATGCTCTATCTAAAAAAGTTCGCGAAATCCCTACGGAAACATTGTGTGGGCATCTGCAACTACGCCAAACACAAGCTCACAAGCGCCAGGATAGAGGCTGGTAATGTCAGTATAGGAATGATCCGTAAGCGAGCCAGAGGCATCAAGGATACCGAATACTTCAAACTCAAAATTAGACAATCATCCATTCCAGATAATCAATCTATGCTCTATTTGAAATCCTAAATCTACTCAACAAAGCGGAGAAGTGCCCTTAAAAGTATTGGGGGTAAAGGAATTACCAAGGTCATAATTGAGCACGATATGCACGTGGTCTTTTCCCTTGCCGATAAAGTCAGTGTTATGGCTCAGGGAACCGTCATTGCTGAGGGTACGCCAGAAGGTATTAAGGGCGATCCTCGTGTTCAAGAAGCATATCTCGGGGGGGCACATCTATGAGCCGTACAAAACCTATTAAAAGTGAAGGTACGTCACCTGCGTATTTTTCTGCTTATGACCTACATGCTTTCTATGGCGAGAGTTACATCGTTCAAGGAGTAAGTATCGATATTCGAGAAGGCGAAATTTTGGCTCTTCTTGGTCGAAATGGTGCGGGCAAAACCTCCACCCTTCGTGCCATTGCCAGAGCAGCTGATCCCCAGCTTACCCGAGGTGAAATCTGGCTTGATCACAAGCCCATTCACAAAATGCAGGATTTTGAAGCCGCCCAAAATGGCATAGCTTTGGTGCAAGAAGATCGTCGGATCATTCCAGGCCTTACCGTTGAAGAAAATCTTCAGCTCGCTCAAATTACCGAGCCAACAGGATGGTCTATTGAGCGTCTATACGAGCATTTTCCAAGACTGGCTGAACGCCGGAATCAAGAAGGCATCACAATGTCGGGTGGAGAACAACAAATGCTCGCCGTTGCACGTGCTCTTGCCCGGGATGTGAAGCTTTTACTTTTAGATGAACCATACGAAGGCTTGGCACCTGTCATTGTTCATGAGATTGAGCGTATCCTCGTTGAAATCAAAACCCATGGTATTACAACGATTATCGTGGAGCAAAATGCTATTGCTGCCCTTCACCTAGCTGATCGTGCGGTTATCCTCGATATGGGGCAGGTTGTTTTTGATGGTACAGCGCAAGAAGTCCTTGATAACGAAGAACTTCGTCAGGAGTATCTAGCAATCTAAATTTACTGTTGCGTGCCAGGGGGGAAATTAAAGGGGTCGCATCTGCGGCCCCTTTTCGTTTTTCATAACTAGTCATCAAATATTGTGATCTGGATGATCTCAAATATTGACTTTAACACTATCTAAAGTCTGAGTTATAACTTATCGCAACCAATTTTTTTGAGGAGTAGGGGGCATGGAAGAGCTTATAGCTATCGCATCAATTGTCGGCGTTATAATTATTGGTGCAATGACCCCAGGGCCTAGCTTTATTGTTGTCGCTCAAATTTCTCTCTCAAATTCACGAACTCATGGCATATCTGCGGCGGTTGGCATGGGTCTCGGCGCCCTTGTTTTTGCTTGTTTGGCCTTGCTTGGTTTACATCTGATTTTTACCAAGGTTGTTTGGCTTTTTGCGGCCTTCAAAATTATCGGCGGTCTTTATCTTGTGTATCTAGGCATAAAGATATGGCGCAGTGCAAAGACGCCCCTGGTTTCATCAGAAGAAGCCACAAACGATAACACCAAAGGGCAACAGACCCTTTTCCGTTCGTTCTCCTACGCTTTTATGACCCAAATCAGCAACCCAAAAGCTGCATTAATTTACAGCGGCGTTTTTGCTGTATTTCTCCCTACAGAAACTTCTGTTTGGTTTCCTGCACTGCTGCTTCCTGCCTTACTTATCGTCGAAACTGGCTGGTACGTACTGGTTGCTTGTGCCTTATCCGTTAAGGCATCCAGAAATGTGTATCTAAAATCTAAAAGCTGGATCGACCGTATTGCAGGCGGGCTAATGGGAGCCCTTGGGCTAAAGCTAATGACATCAAGCAGCTAACATTAGAAGTAGTAACCGTTGGTCTTTATTTCTTTCGCTCCTATTCCCACTTATATTAGTGTGTCGTTATAGTTGTGAAATAAAAAAGGGCTTTAATCAGCCATGTCAGAGAATACGCCAAATCCTTTTGACCATAACCAAAATAAACGTAACAACGAAGAGCAACCACCAGAAGGCGGCGGAATTTCAGCCTTTTGGCTTTTAATCATACTCCTAATCCTGACTGCTCTGGGCGTTTATTTCCTGGCGGATCGCTTTCCCGGTGCTCTTTCTGACGACGACGACCAAATCCATCTTGTTCGCCTGCTTGCAATACTCCTTTTGGTGATGTCTTCAGCCTTTGGGATACGCAGGATAAACAAATCAACCCTTCCCAGACATCTCCGTGACATTGGGATTTGGGTCGCAATATTCGCTGTTATGTTTATAGGCTACAGCTATCGGGATGTGTTTGAAGACCTCAGACAACGGGTATCTAGCAACCTTTTACCAACCCAAGCAACTACATCTCCAACTGGTGCCATTGTATTTTCCCGGTCAAATGACGGACACTTTTATGTTGAAGCCCTTGCCGATAACCAACGAATAAAATTCCTGGTTGATACCGGGGCAAGCTCTATTGTCCTAAGCCCAGGAGACGCAAAAAGACTGGGTTTCGATTTCAATAAACTGAGCTTTACGCAAATTTTTGAAACCGCCAATGGCACCGGGCGAGGCGCCAAATCACAACTCTACAGCCTAGTGGTGGGAGAGAGAGAATTCCGGGACATCCGCGTTTCGATCAATCAGGCACCAATGTCCACGTCACTTCTAGGCATGTCATTCCTAGAGCAATTCAAAAGCTTCGAATTTAACGGCGACAGGCTGATATTGAGATCGCAGTAGTCAGAAAGGGGCGTACTTTAGGCAAATTTACTGTGATGGCCTTCACGGGTGGAACGTAAGATCGTAATGGTTTCCTCTTCTAAGAATCCGCGTTCGATCAGACCGTGGATGGCTTCTTGAGGGATTACCGGTGCTTCAGGATCGACAACTTCCCATTCCCAGTGGTTATGTTGATAGACGAGGCGGCCTTTACCGGCCCAGTAATAATCCAGAATGGCCTTCTCAGACTGTTCGATTTCTTTCCAATCCAGACTGTAAATTTGGTGATGGATTATAATTCCGGCCTTGGCTGATTCTCTCAACATACAGCTGGCACCTGGGCTCTTCCCATCCCACAACAGGATTAATCCTTCGGCATAGGCGGCCATGTCTCGGTTCCTAAGTTCACCAGCTTCACGGCCATATTTAGCCCAATCAGCGTGCAATACCTTTTTAGGAATACTTTTACTCTCCGCCCAACGCTCACCAAGTTCATCCACACCTCGACAGCCGCCAGAAACAACTTCCTCAATTGGCCAGCCAATGCTTTCAACAAAGGTTACTAAGGCGTCATAATCATCAATTGTACGGGAACCAGCGATGATAACTTTCATTGAATATATCCTTGGGTTTGCGCGAGAATATTTAACAAAATTATTAAAAATATCAGAGCCAAAATATTATCCTTTTCAAGCCTGAAAAGCACTGAGAGTAATTGTCGCAACTATTATGCAGATTAAAAATTCATGCTTATGCGGACACCAAGATCACTAGGCTTCCCTATACTCACTTGTATCACAAACAAGTAACTCCTGTTTCCATTGGTATCTCACGCTGCCTAACTTCACAGAACACTCTCAGCCAGAAGGTTGTCTGCCTGAGGTCATTAGAAAATTAGGACATGCGAGGGCAACTGAACGTGTGCATTGGATTTAAGGAAATAAAGATATGTTTACATCTGGAATGAGAACGACCCGATTTATCGCGGCGATCGTGGTTATGACTTTGAGTAGCACTGCTGCATTCGCACAAGATGCTATGACTGTTGTTGATAACTACCTCGTTGCTTGGAATGCACAAGATGCAACCGCTGCCGCCAACTTTCTTGCCGAAGATGCCCGATATTATGACTCAGCCCTTGGCGCAACGGTCAAAGGCCGAGTAGAAGCAAAGGCTCAGGTTATTGACTCTTTCATGAATGCTGTTCCGGATATTTATTGGAATCTCGTTGGATCCCCCGTTGTATCTAGACAGCAAGTTACCTTTGAATGGGTCTTAGGCGGCACCAATACCGGCGCATGGGCAGATGGAACTCCGGCAACGGGTGAAACCTTTCGTATTTTCGGTATGTCGGCGTTCACGATTGAAGGAAACAGTGTTGTGAGCCAATCAGATTATTACGATGCACTGAGCTTCTACAAGCAACTGGGCATAATGTAAGTTTGTCGATAATAATAGAGAGGGAATTGGTTTCAAGTTTGAGCCAATTCCCCAGCATCCAAGCCCCCAACACCTAACTGGCCTGTAGACTCAAAGAGGAAAAAGTGACCCATTATTCGATCCTAGACCTTATTCCAATCTCTGAAGGCTCAACCGCGAAAACGGCAATCAAAAACTCTGTTAGACTTGCTCAATACGCTGATCAATCAGGGTTTACCCGTTACTGGCTGGCCGAACACCACAACATGCCAGGGGTCGCCAGTTCAGCGACGGCAGTTTTGATTGGTCACATAGCTGCGGCCACCAATAGAATTCGGGTTGGATCCGGCGGGGTCATGCTGCCAAATCATGCACCCTTGGTCGTAGCCGAGCAGTTCGGCACCTTGGAAACAATATATAACGGTCGGATCGATTTGGGTCTCGGGCGAGCGCCCGGTACGGATCCACTCACCGCCCGGGCTTTGCGACGTAGTATGAACAATCAAGGCGAGCACTTCCCCGATGATGTGGTCGAGTTGATGGGCTATCTTGCTCAAGCTTCTGGTAATTCGGTTCGGGCCGTTCCCGGCGAAGGTACAGAGGTGCCTATCTGGATTTTGGGATCCAGCCTCTATGGGGCACAACTGGCGGCCTATTTGGGCCTGCCTTTCGCGTTTGCCTCTCATTTCGCTCCTGACAGTCTTGAGCAGGCGGTAGAAATTTATCAAACAACATTCAAGCCCTCAAGGCAGCTTGATAAACCGTATTTTGCGTGTTCCATCAATATTTTCGCGTCTGATACAGATGAGGAAGCAACATTCATCAAGACGTCGCATCAACAGGGTTTTGCCAATGTTATCACAGGCAAACCTAACTTCCTGCCGAAACCTGTTGAAGATATTACGGCCAAGCTCGAACCCGGGTTACTTGCTTCGGTCAACCATGCCTTGCGTTTTGCCGCGACAGGCGGCCCTGAGCGTATCCACACAGAACTTTCAAAACTAATCGCCAAGCACAAGCCGGATGAGGTGATTTTCAACAGTCCAATTCACAACGCAGAGAACCGACTTAAGTCTTTTGATATTGCCAGACAGGCGATTATAACAATTTAAAAACGCAATGTTATCAGCAGATCACGAACGCCCTTCCATAGGCAAAGAAAAAGCCGCTACTGTAACCAGTAACGGCTTTTTCTTTGCTTTGATATATTGAGCTATTCCGCAGGTTGAGGCACCGCTTTTGCCCCAAAGACCACTTCGTTACCAGGCCTTGGATCCCTTGGTACATTAAAAGCCAGGATCAGTGATATCACGGCCATAATGGCACCAGCCGCAAACACCATCCACATGTTTTCATCTGGGAAGGCATGGCCGAATAGAACTGGTATGAATACCGCAGGGATGTGGTTGATCGAAAAACTAACCCCGGACGTGGAAGCAATATCCTTTGGATCGGCAATTTTCTGTAGATAGCTTTTCTGAGCAATAGCAAAGGAAAAGAACAGATGGTCGAGCACATAGAGTACTGCAGCAATCGAAGCATCCGCCACCAATGCATAACCGGAAAACACCAGGATCAAACCTATATATTCACAAATCAATGCCCGTCGTTCACCCCAGGTGGCAATGAATTTGCCGATTTTGGGTGCCAACCAGAAATTGATCGCCTGGTTGACAAGATAGAGCATGGTGATCTCGGCCACTGAGAAATCAAATTTCACAACCATCATAAAACTGGCAAAGGCTACAAAGATCTGTCGACGAGCGCCACCCATGAATGTCAGAGCATAAAATAGCCAATAGCGTTTGCGTAACAGCATCTTCTTATGCTGCACTTCTTTTGGCTGATAGGACGGGAAGGCAACCACAACAAACAACACCATTATGATGGTCATGGTGCCACCGGCCAAATATACCCATTTATAATCGAGGCCAAAGAACGTGAAGATCACCCATATCATGCCATAAGCAATGATCGATGCGATGGAACGCGCGGAGAGCTGACGCCCCATGGATACGGGGGCGCGTGATTTATCGACCCATTGCAGGGTGAGGGACATTTGCACGGTTTCGTAATAGTGAAACCCGAACGACATGATCACCGTGGTGACATAAAGCCCAAAAGCACTGGGATAAAATCCTGTTACGGCAACCCCAACTCCCAGCAGGATCAGGGCCATTAGGCCAAAGGTGCGTTCTTTGATGAAGAGCAGGAACAAAAGTGCGCTCACAACAAGCAGGCCGGGAATTTCACGTACTGACTGCAAAATACCGATCTCGGCCAGACCAAAATCAGCCTTCTCCACGACGAAGTTATTCAAAAGGCTCATCCATGTCGCAAAAGCCAGTGGCATCGCGGCAGAGAGAATGATGAGACAGCCTTCCGGCGTACGCCAGACTTCAGGCTTGAGATAATGGCTGATCGGCTTCATTACAGTGTAAATTCCCTTTAGGTTTTTTGATTGCGCCCACAATAGGATTAGTTTTATCGACTGTCTTGCGCTACCATGCCATAAGATATCGACAAACGGACAAAACCTAACAAGAAGAGGGTGCCATGCGGGTTGAACCTGGTCCCAACCAACCACTGATCTCCTTACCACGCGATACGCCAGAACACCTTATACGCCCAGTAATGGTACGCGCTGCTAACATGCGGCCAGGTCGCCGTGTGCTGCCGCACAGCCACGAATGGTGCCAGTTGGCCTATGCTTCGGAGGGGGTGTTGGCGATCTATACCGACCAAGGCAGTTGGGTGGTGCCGCCGCAGCGCGCGGTCTGGATCCCGCAAGGAACCACGCACGAGGTTTATTCTCCTCACGGCTCAAAATGGCGCGCGGTGCATCTGGACAACGACTTTGCCCATAGCATGCCCGACACCTGCTGTGTGATCTCGGTATCTGCCTTGCTCAAGGAAATGCTGATCCACGCCGCGACCATGCCGGTGGAATATGATGAAGAGGGCGCGGATGGACGGTTGATGCAGGTATTGATGGATCAAATCCGATCCGCCAGAACCGTGCCCTTGCATCTACCTATGCCGCAAGACCAAAGATTGCGCCGGATCACCGAATGTCTGATCAACGATCCGTCAGAGCCCCGCGGTCTAGAAGAACTGGCAGGCGAGGCGGGGGCCAGCAGCCGCACTCTCGCACGGCTGTTTTCCAAGGAACTCGGCATGACCTTCCGCCAATGGCGCAGCCAATGCCGCCTGATGGCTTCAATGGAGCGCCTAGCGCTCGGCGAGCCCGTCACAACTGTCGCGATTGATCTGGGTTACGACAGCCCCAGCGCATTTATCGCCATGTTCAAACGCACCCTGGGCAAGACGCCAACGGCTTATTTCGTAGGAGATATGCGATAATGGACAACAGAATGGTAACATTAGAAAGTTTGGTTACTTTCTCCAAACCAATAGAAGAAATATCTAATAACTTGTCTAAATTAAACTGGGATTTCGAAGGCGAAGCATTCGCCATAAAATCAGTTCAAATTATTAACGTGCTTCAACGTTATATTTCAGGAGATATTTGCGCTAAAGAAATAGAAAACTGGGCAAACTTAATAGAATGCCGAGAGGATGTTAAGTTTGAAGAGAATAAAGCTGAAGAACTTGACAAGACAATCTTTCAACTCGCAAATCCAGCATTAGAAGGAGAGATATCTCCAGATATGTGTTCAGAACTAATTTATTCGTTGTCTTAAAGCAGTGGCCATCGTGTCCGAAACCCAAACTTATTCAGTAAGGCTCTCTCGGCTTATAAATGTTAAAACAACAATTCCAATATTTTCCATAATATAGATTATGCGAATTAACTATTCCCAAAGATAAAGCCTCGTACATCAAAATTATCCCACCTATTTCGTCCAAAACCCTTCACGGCGGATGGACTTTATAGCTGTTTCAAGTTTTGGGATTATAGAAATGTTTTTCTTATGCACGTAATGATGCAAGTCGGTAGAAAAGATCGGTGGTTCTAGCTTAACAATGCCAGAAGCGCTTTCACCCATTTCCTTCACAACATCATCGCCACTCGCTTCCGTTGCCAATACTATGCCCAAGCGCTTATTTGCAAGCATTTTGAACATTTGAGGATAAGTGTTTACGCCTACCGAGCTATATGTGTTCAACTTTTCTTCAGACCAATATATGCCACGCACTCGCCCAATGACATTATTATCTAATAGCGCATCATTATATGAAGTTACTTCCTTTAATGAAGTATATGCAACGCCGCGAAGAGCAATAAGTTTTTCATCAATTTTTCTTAGATTTTGATATTTGTTTACAATCGATGGGACACGCGCAACATCTCCGTCAATTTCTCCTTTGTTTGCTAAGGCCAGAGTACGTTGATGCGGCAGAGCTCTAAATTCCACATTCAATCCAGCTCGACTATAGACCAAGCGAACACGTTCCAATGCCTGAAGGTGGAATGGTGTAGAGCGTCAACCACTTTGTCCGGTTGCGTCAACCACCTTGGCCGCTTTTGATGCGGCTGTGATCTGACGTTTATTTACGATGCTTCAGGCATATTTTTCACCTTTTTGTTTGTGGTTTTCCGCAACATTTTTTTGAGATTTTGGGCGGCTTCCCATTGTCTGTAGCTGTCGATATTCATCTCAAGAATGGTTGAGTGGTGAACAAGACGATCGATTGCTGCAACGGTCATGGCCTTATCTTGAAAAATATTGTCCCATCCGCTAAAAGGTTGATTGGCAGCAATTGCAATACTTCGGTACTCATATCGTCTGGCGATCAATTCAAAGAGCACGGATGTTTCAGATATATCCCTTTGTGCATAGGTAATATCATCGAGAATGATGAGATCAAATTTATCGAGTTTTGCGAGGGCGTTTTCGAGCATAAGTTCACGTCTGGCAGCCTGGAGTTTTTGCACCAGATCACTGGTTTGCGTATAGAGCACACGGTATCCAGCCTCTATAAGAGCATAACCTACGGCGCATAGGAGATGAGTTTTTCCTCCCCCTGAATTTCCAATGGCAATCAGATTTGCTCTTGCGTCAATCCAGTCACCGGCAGACAAGGCTTCGACCTGCGCCTTTTTCACGTTAGGCAGCCGCTTGAAGTTAAAAGTGGCCAGAGTTTTTCCGCCCAGCAGGTTTGATGCGTTGAGATGGCGTTGAATGCGTCGCGTGTCCCTTTCGGCCAATTCATATTCGGCCAAAACGGCAAGGAACCTGGCTGCTGACCAGCCCTCCTTGTCGGATTGGATTGCGATATCTTGCCAGTGTTTGTGAAAGCTGGGTAATCGTAAGTCAGTTAGCATAAGAGGCAGCTTGTGCTGATCCACTTCAATGTTTGTCATGCCCGATCCTCCAACAGAGTATCAAAGACTGATAATGAAGGTTGAACCACGGGAATATCAGGAGGTAAATCCGTGTTCTTTTTTGTGATATTCAGCTTAAGTTTTTTTGCGCAAGGTAGCCTTCCTGCATTGATTTCTCTCGAAATCAGGTGCGCGACTTCGGCCTCACAAGCCTCTTCGTGCGCAAGGAAAAGTATCCCAACCATCTGACGACACGCATCTCTGCGGGACAACTTTTTCTGAAACAATGTCCAGGCCAGGGAGTACTCGGTTCTTGGAAAAATACTGTCACGATAAATAGAATTGGCGAGTGCCTGAGGTTTACGTTTGAGAGCATGAATGACGTGATGATAATTGATAACATGAATGCGGGGGCCTTTGCCGTGCCCCCGCTCACGAGAATGGCTGACGACATGAGTGCTGCCTAGATAGGCTTCTATCCGGTTATCGTAAATATGGACACGCAAGCGTTGACCAATTAGGCGAGAAGGGGCGCTATAAAAAACCTGCTTAACTAAAAAACCACTTGTTTTGGTAACTCTCGACACGACTTCAGTGTAATCTGTTGTTCGCCGAGGAGGTAACGCCTTGAGAGATTTCAACTCTGTTTGGATATCTTGGTCACGATGTTTGTTCCGTCTAGCAATCAGCTCGTCCAAAAATCGCCGATACTCATCCAAAGTGTCAAAGTCATTACTGCCACGCAAAATCAGGGCCTGCTTTATCGCAGTCTTAAGGTGACCGTGGTGAGATTCAATGGCACCGTTCTCGTGTGATTCCCCTCTGTTATTTCGACTGGCCTCCATACCGTAGTGCTCAACAAAAGCAGAATAACGTTTGGTAATGTCCTCCTTTTCCTCAACGCTCAAATTCCGAAAGGCCGCAGACAGGCTGTCGGTCCGGTGGTTTTCAGGAGCGCCCCCCAAGGACCAAAGCGCATTTTGTAAGTTCTCCGCAAGGGCTGTAAAACTCTCACCGCCAAGTACGACCCCAACATGTTCCCATCGGCTATATACCAGAACAAAATGATAGAGCCGATGCACCAAAGGATCTCCTGCAATGGTAATACTTAAGTCGGCTGCATCCGTGAAATCTGATTGGCCCATGTAACCCGGCTCAGGTGTTTGCCTGAAAATGATATCCTTTTCAGGGCCATTCAGAGCCCGCCATCCCCGAACTCGGCGCTCTAACGTGCGCTTGACACGGTCATCGGGAAAACGGAGCGGATAGAGGCTCTGTATGTGGCGCAACAAAGTAATGGGTTTGACCGAGTTGTCTTTATCCAAAATGGGAAGGATGTCCTTATCCCAGATATCTTCAAGCGGATCAGAAACTGTTCGCCCTCGCTTTATATTGCGTTGTGACGGTAAAGTCGCATCAACGTCAAATCGGCGGGCCGTGCGTTCGCTAAACCCTGCGCGGGCAGCGGCGGTTCGTTGACCATGAGTTTTTCTATCTGTCATGTAAAGTCTCAGTTGTTCATCTGTGATAAATTTATACGGCAAACAGGTTCCTCCAATTACATCTAGAGGTTCCTAATTTATCAACTCACAGCAGCTTGTAACTAACACCAAATTAAGCCTTGGCCGGTGGATCTGATTATCAAACGGGCACGCCCTTTTTAATGATCAGATCCACCGGCCAAGGTGGTTGTCGCAACCGGCCAAGGTTATTGTCGCTGAACAGAATGGACTGCCCTCACTATAGCCAATTACATAGGTTCTTTCAGCTGCAATACTCCCAGTTGTCACGCCAAACAAAAGAAGGAAAATCAGGCTGCATAATTTGATAATTGAGTGAGACACGCATTTGACTTTTTATGATTTATAAACGTTGGATCATTGTAACGTCCCACATTTTCAAAAATAATCATACATAAAATGCCACGTTTTTATACTTCTCCGGCTAATTACCATTTCCCAGGATAAACAGCCGGTTCAGAGGTCCCTTATTTCTCTGGAAGGTAATCGCCTTCAAATTTCTTCAAATCATCGACGATGTCATACCAGTCAGGCTTTGATGCGGTATGGATATGAAGTGTTGGCCGTATTTTGGGTTCATCATCCAAGGCTGAGGCCGCGACCACATATATATCTCCCGTCGCCATATCTCCCAGAGAAGTTCCGCAATTTTTGCAAAAACACCGTTCAAGCTTCCATTCAGAATCTGGTACGAACTTGGCTATATCATCATGCCCTTCTGTTATTGAAAGATCATCCCCCTTCCCGATCAATACTGCAGAAAATACGCCCGCAGCTTTTCGACATCTTGAACAATGGCAATAACTTAATGAATGTGGTTCACCTGTGATTTGAAATTGTACTTTCCCGCAAAGACAGCTTCCCTTGATCATTCTCTATCCCCTCATGTATTTTTTATGAAATGAGAACATAACAAGAACATTGGTTGTCAACAAGCGTACAAAATACGGAACTTCCACCAGATCATTTTGTCAGTGAAAGTTTGGTTAGTGTTTAGCGGTCGCGCTCACATATCAGCTCGAAAAATACTCTACTATGCCCAGCCGAGTTGTTTTAACGCATGACCATCGTTCCAGATTTTGGTCATGTGCCTGATCTTGTCACCGTCAAAATCCATCACATAGACATAATCTGTAGCAATCGACTTTCCTGTTGGCGCTCCGTTTCCGGCATCGACGGTGTGCGTACCGTGGAAAACAGAAGCAGCGGTTACGTTTTTGCGCTCATCATCTACTGCGAAAGACTTCAACTTGTAATGACCGTCCGGTATCGGGACAGACAAACTTTTCACCCATTCGGTATAACCCTCAATCGTCGTCATATCGGCAAGCGCATCCGCTTGGACAGAAAAAGTCGCCCCATCATGGCACCATTGCTGACAAACTTCCCATCCTTTGCCTGTCTCGCATGCATCAAAGAAATCATGGGCGTTTTGCTTCATAGACATCTTATTCATCCTCCCAAGTATCAGGGCGTCCGGCAGAAGACCGGAGCACAGCGAGTGTACAGCAAAGGCAACCTCCTCACCAAATCACTATTATTTTCAATGCTCTTGTATGACCAAAATCCCTGTATCAATAGTATCCGCGGAAAGGGTTTTAATATTTTCACGTTTCGAACTTTGGAATGTTTAGTCCTGATCGCTCTATAACTCAGTATTTTCTGACTACAGACAGCCAGTGCTTATTACTGTATTATGGGGTAAGGCGAATTTTGCCCGAATAGTGATAGCAAAATTGTTTATTTATATTGTTTTTCAGAGAATTTAAATAGAGGCAATCAGGGGGAGAGAAATAGGATAAATCAATGAAAATCTTGTTCTTGATACAATTAAGGCTAAGGCTAGTTTTCGTCAAAGTTGGGGTATTCATTAGTTTAATTGCATATGCTTTCCCAGCACTCGCCGAATGTGATCGCCCACTAACAATTGGGTATGAGCATTACCCCCCTTTCTTGATTGTCAAAGATGGCGAGTTGATAGGTGGCGTTGATTTGAAAATTGTCGATGCGTTGGCTAAATATACAGGATGCGAGATCATCTGGTTGGCCCGCCCGTGGAAACGTCATCTTATCGGGATTGAAAATGGCTATATTGACATGGCCTCTTCTACTTTCTTAACCACTGAACGCGTTCAATTTGCCCTCTTCTCTATTCCTTATCGGCATGCAGAGAAAACACTCTTTATTAACCAAGATGTGGAGCCTCCACAGAGTGTTGAGCAGTTTCTTGAACAGGGAAATAAGTTAAGTCTTGTTCGTGGCTATGATTACTCACAAATGAGTAATATCGTAAACTTGTTGAATAGTGAGAATATAGAATACGCCTCGGAATCTGTAATAAATTTACGAAAATTAGCGAAAGGCAGAGTAGAGGGTACCGTTGAAGAACGCTTGGTTTTCAACCACTTGGCTAATACAGCTGGCCTCTCCAATAGGATCAGAGATACTGGGATTGTATTGCAAGCAGATCCCATGCATTTTATGTTTTCAAAAACATCCGTGAACATTGAAACAATAACTCTGTTTAATAATGCGATTAAAGCCCTTCAAGATAACAACACACTAGATAGCATCCTCAAACAATATCACATCAACTAGGAAGCAGTCTTAAAACACGGTCAATAACCTGAAAAATCAGGGTAGATTATGAACTGTATAACACCACTTACAGGATTTTGTCTTTTATCAGCCGTAGCTTTAGTTGTCGGGCCTTCGTATAAAGTGTTTGGGCAAACTCCTGCTGATTGCCCAGCTACGCTTGCGACCATAGACAAGGGGTCACTATCCCTCCTCGTCGTTAAAACCCTTGGCGAAATTTATCAAGAACTGGGTTGCCGGGTAAGGTTTATGCCCTACCCCGGACGCCGGGGCATTGCCTCCTTCAACAATAAACAGGTGAACGGAGAAGTCATGCGCATCGAAAAGGTAGAGAGGGCTTATAAACGTGATTTTGTGAGATCGTCTGTACCCCTCATGATGTTGAATTCATCGCTTTGGCAACACCCGGATAGTCTAGCGAAAGCAGATCTGCCCATAGGATATACCCTTGGTATTATCTGGCAGGAAAATTATATCAAAAACAAAAGGGGTCGGAAGTTCAGTAATGCTCAAGAGTTGTTTCGAGCCTATAACTCCGGAGAGTTATCCGGTTTTCTGTCCGCTGATATAACGGTAAAAATTCAGGTAGAAAACGGCGAAATCATCCCGCGTCCCATCCAGAAACAAACCGTCATCTCTGCCCCTCTATACCATTATCTGGGACAGGAATTCACCCCTTTTATGAAACGTTTTTCAGATCTGCTGCAAAGAGAAGATAGGTTTGGCTATATTTCTGAATTTTAAGGCATCACGCAGCTTAAAACTGTCACTTCAGAATTCAACCGACTGCCTGGTAAAGCATCCTTAGTGCCAAAAGCGTAAGAACAATATTAAAGACGAGCTTAAATCTCTGTTCTGGAATACGCCACAAAATCGCCCGCCCGGCCAAAGACCCCAAAAACCCGGAAATCAACATCGCGATCAAAAGACCTATCCACGGTGAATAGACAAACCCCAAGAGACCGAGCGCAAATATTTTGAAACCGTGCTGTAAAACCATTGTGCCTGCATGGGTCGCAACCAGTTGCTGTCGATCAAGTTTTGATTTCGGGAGAAATGCTGCCGTTATCGGCCCGGAAGCCCCGATAAACATTGAAGTCGCAGACGATACGATCCCTCCCAGAACAAGCGATTTCTTACCGTTGCTGAAGTTTTTCAGCTTTGGTCCCCATACGCTAAAGAGAATAAAACCCGACATTATCAATTGCAAAAGATACACAGGGAGTGTGAGTACCACCTGACTTACCAAAGCAATACCGATGATGCCACCGAGTGTGAACCAAAATAAAATCGACAGGCTTATGTTCTTGCGTAACAAGTAGGTGCGGCTGGTGTTATTGGCCGTTTGTACCGCACCGTGAATGGGTACGATAGCAGCAACAGGCATGACATTTGCCATGATCGCCAGCATCACCAAACCACCCCCTATTCCCACTGCAGTGGTAATTCCCGAAGTAAAAAAACTGGCCATTATGAGCAGTAACGAAGCTTCAACAGATAAAGCGGGAGGCACAAGGAAATTTATAATTGTTTCCATAGGATGGAGGTGTTCATTTCAGTTTTTAAATTAAGTATAAGGAATAAATATACGGGATAATTTGCGTGATAACGACATCAGAAACCGAAGTCTATCCGGCCTTCTGAGGTCATGCAACTATGCAAAACTGAAAGGTATTAAATACGAGAATAGGAAAGCGAAAAAAACATCGAGCTTATGACAACAATAGCTTCAGGAGGACCTAACGGCCCTCCCTACTATAAAAAATCCAGAGCCTTTGACACTCAGAGGGATTAGACAGATTTCAATAACCTACCCAGCCGATCAATACCTTCATTGATGGTTTTCTCATCCGCTTGAGAAAAACTCAGACGTATCGTGTTACGGTTTGAGCCGTCAGCATAGAAGGCATGGCCAGGCACAAAGGCGACCCGTTGGGTTTTAATGGAACTGGCTAACAAATCCGCCCCGTCTAAGTTCTGGGGTAACGTCAACCAGACAAACATACCACCTTCCGGCTTGGTCCAGCTAACATCTTCAGGCATATGCTCTTCCAATGCCGCAAGCATACAATCACGTCGTGCAGAATAAGCGGTAGAGATCTTAGCAACCTGCTGATCAAAACCTTTGGAGGCTACATCGTGGATCGCGATCTGATTAATGCTCGAAGAATGTAAGTCAGCAGCTTGCTTCATCAAAACAAGCTTGCTAATCGCGGTTTGAGCCGCACATATCCACCCTACTCGCAAACCCGGCGCCAGAGTTTTAGAAAAGCTACCGCAATAAAGTGTTCTGGTGTTATCAATGTGACCATTGCGATCAATATCCAAGGCCAGGATCGGGGGAATGGGATCACCGTCGTACCGAAGGGACTGGTATGCCGCATCCTCGATCACAGGGATGTCCATATCTTCAGCCAGATCGAGTAGGCGCTCACGACCTGGACGGTCCAATGTTTCACCCGTTGGATTGGCGAAGTCCACAGACATATACGCGAATTTAACCTGGCTATTATTTTCTTCGGCAGTATCCCGATATTCAGCTGCAGAGCGATTACCGTTGGGGATCAAGCGATCATAGATAGGTTCATACGCATTAAATGCCCCAAGAGCCCCCATGTAGGTTGGCCAGGTCACGAGCGCGGTATCATTGGGAGACAACAGCAACTTGCCAAGATAATCCAGAGCCTGTTGCGATCCGGAAGTAATGAGGATGTTATCGATTGAACAGGGTATGCCCAACTTCTCCATTTCCTCTGCAATCCACTCGCGAAGAGGTGCATAACCTTCACTGACAGAGTATTGCAACGCATCTGTCCGCTTTTCGCCTGTCAGAGTATCCGTAAAGGCCTGCTGAAACTCTTCTGCGGGGAACAGGGCTGGGTCGGGAATACCGCCGGCAAAGGAGATGATATCAGGCTGATCCAATAGCTTAAGCAACTCTCGGATTTCAGAAGCTTTCATCCGCGATGATCGCGTAGCAAATACGTTTTCCCAGTCCATGAACCGCAACTCCTGTAAAATAAGAAATTACCAAGTACTTCAGGTCACGCGTTTATGTCAATAATCATGATTTGGTCGAAGCTAATTTCTGAGGACAACACAAAAACACAGAGATCGCCTTAAACTTTAAGTTCAAGCGAAAATACCAACACAAACCATTGTTATTTATCCATAATACTCATTTCAACCAGTACCTTTAGGGCGTAGGACCAACAGCCTTATAATGTCTTTATAAAGAAACTTCTTTTTCTCAATCTTCAGCCCTGCGGCATCCAGATACTGCTCTGTATTGCGATTGAAGGCGGCACCATAAGCCAGAGAGATAAAGGGCGCCCAGAGTCTCATAACAAAACGCCGGAAAGGATTTTTAGAAAACGTGTAATCCACTATGTAGATTGCGCCATCTGGTCGACATATCCGCCCCAGTTCTTTTAACGCTGGTAATTGGTGTTCACTATCAAGCACGCAGAAAAGGAACGTAGAGACGACGCAATCGAAATTATCGTCGGAAAATGTCAGTTGGGTCACGTTCATTTCATGCAACTCAACCTCGGCCTTGAGCTTTTCTTTACGCCATTGCGCACGCTGTAGCATTGCCGCACTTAGATCAATGCCAGTTACATCGCTATGATCAATGCCAGTTACATCGCTATCTTTGGGATAGAAAGGGAAATTTCGACCAGTTCCAACACCTGCGTCGAGCAACCTCCCCTCCAAACCATCAAATACCTTCCGACGTACAGCTTGATAACGAAAATACTCGAATGGCCAATCCAGAATGTCATAGAATTGGGCAATCCGGTTATATATCTTTAGCTTGATCAAGTTGTTTCCTTTAACGTCAGGAAACTTAGAGCACCATTCTATAAGGAATACCGTTTATAAATGGTTCCAAGCTTGATCCGGATCAATTAAGTCTATTTTTCTTTGTCAAGATCTATGACCTGAGCTTTAAGGTACCCCCCCCTCACCCAAGCAAGTGATCTACTTCATTAAATCCTCTTCAAATGGAAAGCGGGATAGTAATTCCACACCAGTTTCGGTAATAAGAACCTGCTGCTCAAGCTTAACACCTTCAGCCCCGCCCTCTTCACCAATATAGCTTTCCACACAGATCGTCATGCCAACTTCAATGATACCGTCGTAACCTGCATCTGGGAAATCCCCGTGGTGATACAAATATGGATATTCCCCCGTCATTCCAACACCATGAGAGGATAGGTAATAGCGGTTGGCGTAGTATTTATCCGGAATATCCCAAGCTCTATCCGCATAATCGCGAAAACTCATGCCCGCTTTCAGGATATCCATATTGTGGTGGACCTGCTCAAAGGCCGTTTTATAAAGCGTCTTTTGTGTCTCAGTTGGGTTACCTGGGCCGGAAAGGAAAGTACGGGAAAAATCAGAGTAATACCCATGGCACCCCACAACATCCGTATCCAGGGCCACTAACTCGTTCTC
The DNA here is from genome assembly GCF_965205715.1 of Kiloniella sp. Lineage (GTDB taxonomy): Bacteria > Pseudomonadota > Alphaproteobacteria > Kiloniellales > Kiloniellaceae > Kiloniella. The sequence goes on from NZ_CBDBHW010000014.1 coordinate 290,759, forward strand.
TCCAATTACATGATGGGTAGTTTCTTGGAACCATGGATTTGTTCTCTCACCCGCGCTCATCAATCGGGTTTCGCAATAATCCCCATTTTGCTCAATGATGGATTTATGCAGCACCGACCACAATTCGTTTTCAGTCAACCTTGGCCGCAATGCTTCTCGCAACTTACCCACACCAACTTCTGTTGCCCGCAGCGAAGCATTAATGCACTTCATCTCTTCGGGTGATTTGATTGCGCGGGCCATTTCAACAGGCTCTTGCGCATCGGTAATACGGAAACCAATTTCTTTCAGCGCAATCGCTGTACCAGCGTTTAACCGTTCGAGACCGACGGTGGCACCTTTGCAGGTCAGTTCAGTAATCAGGTCACCCATCTCAGCCGCCCACTTACGTTCCCGGCCGTAGATATCGGGCCCAGCAGCAACAAAACTTGCCGTGGAAGACGGACGCACCTCATCAATGGTTTCGTACCCCTCCCCCAAATGAAGGCAACCCGTAAACTCAAACAGGATCGTACGGGTCGCCGTCATCAGCAAATAGCGTGATGGGGCATTACGCATCGAAAACACCTGCATATTACGGGCTCCCGTGGCGTAACGTATGTTGATAGGATCAGACAAGATCACGGCATCAACGCCTCGTTTGGCCATTTCACTCCGAACACGAGCTTGGCGGTACTGTCGCACAGCTTTTAGATCGATACCTTCGCTTTCAGGAGATCTATCCAAAAGCGTTATCCCTGAGAGATCACTGCGTTCTGCATGCCAGTCAAAATTAGCCATTTGCTTTTCCAAAACCAATTGTTATTTTGAAAAAGTATATAACTCACAGTTTTACTGTGTATATGTCAGAAAATATCTTGCAACAGGCCAACCCAAGGTTATGAAAAGTTAAATGACCCCCGGCAAAGCCGGGGGCTTAAGCGGGTGAGCCCCTTAAAGGGGCAAATTGGGAACCGCTAAAGCGGTTATGGATTGAATATATCCATTTGGTCAAAGTACTTATCACGCTCTTCTTGCGTTCTGATATACTCCCTCACCATCTGTTCATCGAGCCCTACAGTTGAGACGAAATATCCACGGGCCCAAAAATTTTCACCCTTGAAATTCCGTGCTTTATTTTTGAATTTTCGAGCTATGGCAATCGCGCTTTTTCCTTTTAGGTATCCAACGACTTTTGAAACAGCATGTTTGGGCGGTATGCTGATACACATGTGAATGTGATCCGGCATCAAATGGCCCTCCTCAATCTTACTTTCGCGATGCCCGGCCAGTTCATGGAAAATTTCACCAAGATACTGACGTAGGTTGCCATAGATAACTTTTTGCCTGCGTTTAGGGATGAAAACCACGTGGTATTTACAATCCCATCTCGTATGTGCAAGGCTTTTGTAATCTCTCATCGGCTAATTCCTTTGTTATTTTGGTCAATAAACAAAGAAATGTAAGACCGTGGGAACGGTCAAACCATTGAGAGTCCCCCGGCATAGCCGGGGGTTTACCGGATTAAATTATCGAAAAAATCTCCCTCCACTCGACAGCCTGATGTTTTTCGAAGCTGCGGCTCGACGGATGAGCTTTACGGCTGCGGCATCAGAATTGTTTGTATCGCAAACAGCCGTCAGTAAACGTATTCACCAGCTAGAAGACTATTTGGGTGTGCAGTTATTTATTCGAAACGGCAGAGCACTCAGCCTGAGTGATGAAGGCCGGCAGTTGAGAGATAAGTCTGCGATGGCACTGGAGTATCTCGAAAGTGCGGTTCTGAGTATATCTGCCCGCAGGAGTGAAGCGGTCAGAATTGCGGCCAACAGTGCCGTTTCAATGTTTTGGCTTTCACCACGGCTTAAACAATTTGGCCTGTCCGATAACGCCTGTGCAGTCAATTTGATGACATCGGATATAACAAATGATCTCGTTACCAGCGAAAATGATCTGACGATAATTTATGGCGACGGCACACTTTCGGATTTTGACTGTACCCTATTATTCTCCGAAGAACTTGCACCGGTTGCAGCGCCAGAAATTGTGAACAAAATCCAAAGTGAATCAACAGGTGATCTATTTACCCTCCCCGAGGATGAGCGTCCAAAAATCCTAAACTACACCCGAATTGGGCCTGACTGGATAAACTGGGAAGTATGGGGGAACAAAATGAACGTTCCCCACATTTCAGATTGGCCCCAGGTCATGTGTAAAACCTACACCCATACAATCGGACGGGCTATTGAGGGAGAAGGCATTGCCCTGGGAAGCTTAAGCCTGATTGAAGACGAATTAAAATCAGGAAAGTTGGTAAAAATTGGCTCTTTGACCATGCAAAGCTCAAAGGGTTATTATGTCGCTTCACCCGTAGGAAAACAGCCACAAGGCGCGATCAAGCGCCTGCAGGACTTTTTATTACAAAACGCACCAAAATTCAGTTAAAAATCAACCTTCCGCCCTTCCAAAGGATAACGCGGATCGCTGTACCCTGGTGTAGAAGCGTGCCCTGGAGCGACTAAGCTATTCAGTAGATTTTCATCTTTTGAATCATATGGATAAGCCAATGCTCTAAGATATCCCTTAAACTGTTCAAGTGTTCTTGGTCCAGCTAGAATGGAGCTGACACACTTATTGGCCAGGAGCCACCCAACCGCATAATCAATAGAATTATGTCCCCTCTTCTCGCAATGGACCTTGATTTTACGAACGATCTCAAGAGATTCCGGACGCCATTCTGTTTCCATCATACGGCTGTCAGCAGCACCGGCTCTACTCTCTTTGTCTGGAGCAACATCCGGTAAATACTTTCCGGTGAGCACACCCCGCGCCAGAGGACTATAGGGCACAACACCTAGACCATAGAAGCTCGAGCACGGTAATACTTCAACCTCAGGCTGACGGTTCAGTGCATTGTAATAGGGCTGACAAACGACAGGTCTTGGAATAGAAAGCTGGTCACACAAGCGACAGATTTCAGCAATGCGCCAGCCTCGATAATTACTGAGACCAAAATATCGGATCTTTCCCGACCTGATGAGGTCGCCAATTGCCTGCACAGTTTCGATTAAAGGCGTGTCATGATCTTCATGATGCAAATAGTAAATATCGATATAGTCAGTTTTTAGTCTTGCAAGAGATGCCTCCACAGCCTGCATAATCCACCTCCTACTAAGACCCTTCTTCTGGGGATCCGATTGCATCTGGTTTGCCACTTTTGTCGCTAAAACCCAATGCTCTCGATCACCTGCTATCGCCTGACCGACAATTTCCTATGATCGCCCATCGTTATACACATCAGCAGTATCAATAAAGTTCAAGCCCGCATCTTTTGCATACCTAATGATTTCTTCTGAATTTACAGGGCTCGTTCTTCCACCAAACATCATGGTGCCTAAACATATATTTGAGACTGACAAACCGGAAGAGCCTAAGGAACGATAATGCTTTTCCCTATCAAGAGAGACAACGTTTGCAGGCACTTCTCCGCTTTGTTGAGTAGATTTAGGATTTCAAATAGAGCATAGATTGATTATCTGGAATGGATGATTGTCTAATTTTGAGTTTGAAGTATTCGGTATCCTTGATGCCTCTGGCTCGCTTACGGATCATTCCTATACTGACATTACCAGCCTCTATCCTGGCGCTTGTGAGCTTGTGTTTGGCGTAGTTGCAGATGCCCACACAATGTTTCCGTAGGGATTTCGCGAACTTTTTTAGATAGAGCATCTGTGACTGATCTGCTATCAGGCACCAACGTTCCAGTTGCTCCGCCATCGCCTCAAATGAAGCGGCACTCCACAGCAGCTGAAGCTGTTCTTTCAAGACGTAAAGTGCATTCAGGTTGCTATTGCTCTCCAGCAACCTTTGCAGCTTGTCACTTTGTTTTTCACTCAACTTATCCGCATTTTTGAGCAACAGATAATGTGTCCCTTTCATCAACTCTTTACCACTTGGATCGGCCTTTCTGAACTCAAGTCGACGCTGATTATGGATAGCTTTGCTGTAGTTTTTCATGACGTGGAAACGGTCAAATACTATGTCGGCCAACGGCAAGGACTCTCTGACAGCCTTTTGGTAGGCAGGCCCCATATCCATCGCTACGGCCTTTATTTTGCAGGCTGTATCTGGTTGCAGTTGTTTCAAAAACCTTGAAAAAACCTCGGCAGTTCGGCCTGCTTCAACCCAGATCAGATGACCGCCAACCATATCGTAGACCACCGTCATGTAGTCATGACCTTTCGCCCGGGCAACTTCATCTACACCAATATATTCCAAGCCAGTTAGCTCTGCAGGATCAAGCGTAGGGAGAGTTTCAATAAGGTATGCCCTGTCGATATTCTTGACCGTTTCCCATCGTATATCCAAATGTCTGGAAACCGCTTGAATAGACATATGCCGACATAATCCACTGATCAGTCGGCAAAATCGGTGAGTGAAACGGCACCCTTTATCAACAAAATCACACCCCTCAATGCGGCGTTCGCCCTTGTTAATATAAACCTGCGCCAGCTCAATCTCGACCACACAAGGATACCCAAAAAGGGGGATGTCGTTTACTTGTCGGCGGACATGCTGGTTGATGCTTCCCTTCTGGCCTGTAGCAGGGTCTATAGCCCTCCTACGCGCGTCTCGGCTGCAGTGAATGACAATCTTAACACCGCCGTCATCCAGTTTAATTTCATTTACACGTTGCCCTTTGAGGCCTAAAATATGCTGCGAGATGTTGATTGTCATATACCTGCTCTATGTAAAGTTATCAGAAACCATACATATCAACAGGTTACTTGGCGGTCGGCATCTTTTTCTACTCAACAAAGCGGAGAAGAGCCCGTTTGCATTCATAATCAGGTTGGACCTTCTAATAAAACAAGAACATTTTACACGAAAAAAGATCAGGAAATAACAAGTAGTTATTTCCTGATCTTAATTATAAACACAAAACAAAAAACGAATTATTTTAGAGGACAGAAGGGAAATCCTGAAGCGGATCACCGAAAGTATGATCAGTCCACTTTACAAGAATGACACCTCCAATTGCAACAACTGCAGCAACAAGAGATGAATAAATCAATGGTTCCAAAAGCAACTGACTATTATTTCCCAGAACGGGAAAGAGGCTTGCCAATGCACTTGCTGCAAAAATTGTAGCCAGCAGAGTTCCAATTCGGCTCAACACCCAACCAGAAGACTTAAGTATCACTGGTAAATAGGGGGGTAACTTACGCATGATACAACTACCTTTCTCTGTAGTAAGGATGCTTACACTACCCTTTGTAGAAATATTTTTCAATCCGGTGCGCAAATTTGCCACAGCTATCTACAGCTCACCCTAGTTAAGACACTAAATATTTGAGCAGCAAAGCTCTGGTTATGTTCGACATAAAACCCGTAACAGCCCTATTTTCCCAGAAGCTTAGAAGCTTAATTCTTCAACCAAAATTTTCGATAAAAATGGAGGAGACAAAAAAGAAACATTATCTCATATTTATATAAATATTGCTTCGATTCCGAAGTGCTGGCTTAAAGAATCCTCCCAACATTGATAATTTTAAAGCGTAATTATCAAGACTTCCCTTGCCGCTAGACCCTCTTCAGGTATGCTATTGCACAACAGTTTTGGACCTTTAAAGAGCGAAATTTTCCATGATCCGTATTTCTAGTAATTTTGACGCAGGTAACATTAGCTGCCTGTCTTCTGATAATGCTTCTGACATCCGGTTGGAAATTGAAAAAGACACGAATTCTCACTTTTATCAATGGTTCTACTTCAGAATGACAGGGGCACGTGATCAACCCTGCTCACTGAAGATACTCAACGCTGGTGGCGCAGCTTATCCTTCTGGTTGGGAAGGCTATCAAGCCGTAGCTTCTTATGATCGGGAAAACTGGTTTAGAGTTCCAACCACGTCATATGACGGGGAAACTCTCACAATTGATATTACGCCAGGATATAATTCTATCTATTTCGCCTACTTTGCTCCCTACTCTATGGAACGCCATGCCGACCTTATTGCGGAAGTACAGCATGCCTCTTACGTTGACTTAGAGGTTTTGGGTAAAACATTGGATGGTCAAGATATCGACCTACTGACCATAGGAGAGCCTGATAACAACAAAAAATCATGCTGGATCATTGGTCGCCAACACCCTGGTGAAAGTATGACCGAGTTCTGGATGGAAGGCTTTTTGGAAAGACTTCTTGACGAAAACGACCCCATTGCAAGAGAACTCCTCAAAAAAGCCGTATTTTATGTCGTACCAAACATGAACCCAGATGGGAGTAAGCGTGGCAATCTCCGTGTAAACGCAATTGGCGCGAACCTCAATCGCGAATGGCAGGCGCCTTCATTAGAGAAAAGCCCCGAAGTTTTTCATGTTCGTAACAAGATGATGGAAACAGGTGTCGACTTTATGTTCGATATCCATGGCGATGAAGCCATTCCACATAACTTTATAGCTGGCACCCACGGTATTCCCTCTTTTGATGATCGCCTCTTAAGCCTAATTGATCGTTTTAAAGCTTATTATATGGAAGCAAATCCCGACTTCCAAATCACTCACGGTTACCCCCAAAATGCACCAGGAAAGGGTAATTTAACCATGTGTGGCAACAACACAGCAGAGACCCATGACTGCCTCGCCATGACATTGGAAATGCCATTTAAAGACACCGATGACAATCCAAATGAATTTGAAGGATGGTCCCCCGATCGCTCGGTAAAATTAGGGGCAAGTAGCCTCGACCCACTTTATCGATTAATAAATGACTTGAAGTAAAGTGTGTAAGCATTTGCTATAATATAATAAATCACAAAAGAGATGACGAAAAACATGAGGCTCGCATTAACTGAAAACTTCCTTAGTGTATTGATAAGATCTCTGTCCATTGCAGTTGTACTCCTCTGTACCCAAAACGCTTTGGCAGAGATTTATTCCTCTCCATCAGGAAAGTTAACGAGAGAAGCTCTACAGGAAACTCCAGTTCTTTCCTCAAAAATATCAAACGGAGAACTCCCGCCTGTCGCTGAACGTCTACCGCTATCCCCCTTCATTGTTAAACAAACACACGATTGGGAGCCAGGGAAACACGGCGGCAGCATTCGTAGTTTAATTGCGAAATCAAAAGATGTTCGGTTGTTTTCTGTCTATGGGTACGCGCGACTTATTGGGTATTCGCCTGATCTGGGATTTACAGTTGATATTCTTGACAAACTCGAGGTCGAAGAAGGTCGCATTTTCACCCTCACCCTACGCAAAGGACATAAGTGGTCTGATGGCCATCCTTTCACTTCTGAGGATTTCAGATATTTCTGGGAGGATGTCGCAAACGACAGCAATCTCAGACCTTTCGGCCCTCCGGCAGAACTCATTATAGAAGGCCAAACCCCAACTGTTGAAATCCTAGATGAAATCACTATCAGGTATAGTTGGCCTGTTCCAAACCCCTTTTTCCTGCCCAGACTTGCAGCGACGAGACCTCTGTATCTTTTCCAACCCGCCCATTATATGAAGCAATTCCATGCAAAATATGTGAATTCTGACGAACTCGATACAAGAGTTGAAAAGGCAGATGCACGAAACTGGGTTCAGTTACATAACCGACGTGCAAGACAATACAAATTTACCAACCCCAAACTCCCCACGCTTCAGCCTTGGGTTAATACAGTAAAGCCACCATCTACACGGTTTGTTGGAAAGAGAAATCCCTTTTATCATCGTGTAGATGAGTTCGGCTTACAACTGCCATACGCCGATGAAATGGTGCTCGCAGTTGCAGGTGGAGGCTTGATCCCTGCAAAAGTCGGGTCAGGTGATTCAGATATGCAATCAAGGGGGTTGAGTTTCTCAGACTACACCTTCCTGAAAGGCAATGATGAACAGAATGGTTATCTTGTTCGTCTATGGAAAACAGTTCGCGGCTCAAACTTTGCTCTCTATCCCAATTTAAACGCGAACGACCCGGTGTGGCGTAAGCTTAATAGAGACAAACGATTTAGACATGCCCTTTCCCTTGGTATTAATCGGCATGAGTTGAACCAGGTTCTCTATTATGGCCTCGGGCTGGAAGGGAATAATAATGTCCTCCCTGATAGCAATCTCTATACCGAAGATTTCTTTAAACGCTGGACACAATATGACCTTGTTAAAGCCAATGAACTTTTGGATGATATTGGCCTAACAGAACGTGATGATGATGGATTGCGATTACTTAGCGATGGCCGGCCGATGAGAATCATCGTTGAGACCGCAGGGGAAAGTAGCGAAGAAGTTGATACTCTTGAACTAATTAGTGATTCGTGGCTAAAATTAGGTATTAAACTCTACCCCAAACCATCCCAACGAGAAGTTTTAAGAAACCGAATTTTCTCAGGAGAAACCAATATTTCACTTTGGTATGGCAATTTGAATGCGCTGTTAACCCCACACTCCTCACCTGAAGAATTCGCACCTCGTATGCAACAATCTTTTCAGTGGCCTAAATGGGGGCAGTTTATTGAGACGAAAGGAAATGCGGGTGAGGCTGTGGATATTGAAGTCGCACAGCAATTGAACGAACTCTACACGATGTGGCTAAAGGCAAATTCAACAGAAGAAAAAAGAGCTATTTGGAACAGAATCTTACTGATTAATGCAGAGGAAACTTTTTCCATTGGCCTGGTCGCCGAAATACCTCAGCCAATAGTTCTTTCCAGCAATCTCAAGAACGTACCAGAAGATGGTTTTTACAACTGGGAACCCGGTGCTCTCATGGGGGTATATAAACCAGACGGTTTCTGGTTTGAAGATTAATAAAATGGCGGTGATAATTCTCACCGCCATTTTTATATTTTAAGGGTCATTTCCCAACCTAAGGAATATCGATGGTTAAACCGTCATACCCCGGCTCAACTCCTGCAGGACAGTTTGACAGCAGATCATCATAATCTATTTGCTGATTCATATGTGTTAACACAGCCCGCTCGGGCTTGAGACGGTCAATCCACTCCAGGGTTTTTTCAAAATGGGCATGAGACGGATGCGGTTCATAGCGAAGGCAATCGACAATCCAGTATTTTACCCCAGCCAAGGTTTCAAAAGCTCGCTCATCCAAATCAAACACATCCGTTGAATAAGCAAAATCACCGAAACGAAACCCTAACGACTTAGCACTGCCGTGATCCTGATAGAATGGAATAATTTCAATCGATCCAATGTTTAAAGGGCCGTCGATAGTCTGATCATTCATCATCGGCGTGTAACTGCTTTCAGGATCACACGTTGAGGTGAAAGCGTAGGGAAAGCGAGAGGTAATGATCTTACGATCAGATTCATCCATATAGGCCTCTATTGGCCCCCCAGCCTTATAGGCAAGGTACCGAAGTTCATCTAGACCATGAGTATGATCTGCATGATCATGGGTGTAGAGAACTGCATCAATATACTCGACTTTAGCATCAAGTATCTGATTACGCAGATCAGGACCTGTATCAACAAGAAGACATGTATCTTCGTGCTCAACTAATATCGACACTCGACGACGTCGGTTTTTGGGATTGTCAGGATTACAATTCCCCCAATTACCACCCGGAGTACCAGAACATATAGGAACGCCACCAGAACCACCGCACCCTAACATTGTGATCTTCATAGAATTAACTCGCTACAGGTCGTTGAGCCTTGGAAAACAGGCGATAGAAATTATCTGTTGTCACAGAGTGTATTTCCTCAACGCTAATTTTTTTTACATTTGCCAGAGCTTCTGCAGTATGACGGACAAATGCTGGTTCATTCTTTTTTCCACGCATTGGTACCGGTGCAAGATAAGGACTATCAGTTTCTATTAAAAGCCGATCGAGGGGAGCATTTGAAACTGTCTGACGAATATCTTCTGCCGATTTATAAGTAATGATACCTGACAGTGATATATAAAACCCCATATCCAAAGAGGCCTTAGCCAACTCAGGACCTGCCGTAAAGCAATGTATCAAGGCAGGATAGGCACCTTTTTTGTACTCTTCACGCATGATTTTAACCGTATCATCATCCGCATCACGAGTATGTACAACCAAGGGAAGCCCAGTCTCTCTCGCTGCAGCTATATGAGCACGAAAGCTTTCAACTTGGCGATCTCGCGGTGCGTGATCATAGTAATAATCAAGACCGCTTTCCCCAAGGCCAATAACCTTTGAATGCTGAGATTTCTCGATTAAAAGATCTGGTGAAGACAAACCTTCTGCCCCAGCTTCATGAGGATGCACGCCAACAGTGCAATAGATATCGCTATTGGCTTCAGCAATGCCCAATACGGTCTCAAAAGTGGATAGCTTGGTGCCAATTGTCACCATGCAGCCGATACCAACATCTCGAGCACGACCCAAAGCATCCTCTAAATCACCATCTTTTAAAAAGTAATCAAGGTGACAATGAGAATCGACAATCATTAGGCCCCCTCTTCTTCCACATAACGAGGGAAGATTCCTTGAGGCTTATCGATTGGAAGACCAGATGCCAAAGGTGTCGTCAAATCACTGAATTGACGGACATCAGCAGGAAGATTTAACTGATCCAGCATTCTTTCCATAGATTGCGGCATAACTGGTTGCAGTAAAATCGCTATCTGTCGGATACTTTCACTAAGTACATAAAGAACAGTTCCCATTCGGGGAAGATCGGTCTTACGGAGAGCCCATGGGGCTTGCTCGTCGACATATTTATTAGCTGCAGATATAACTTCCCAAACAGATTCTAAGCCTTTGTGGAAGCTTTGTTTATCAAATTCATTACGCAACTTTTGATGCAGAGAAGATACACTATCTAACAGTACTTTATCTGCATCGGTAAATTCACCATGTTCAGGTATTTTACCTTCACAGTTTTTGAAAACCATGGAAAGAACGCGCTGAGATAGATTACCGATATCATTAGCAAGATCACCGTTCATGCGGGATATGATAGCGCGTTTTGAATAATCACCATCCTTACCGAACGGAACTTCACGTAACAGAAAATAACGAACCTGATCCAATCCATACTCTTCTATGATAGAGAGCGGATCTATGACATTACCAACAGATTTTGAGATCTTCTGACCTTCAATGGTCCACCATCCAGTTGCATAGATACGCTTGGGAAGTGGTAGATCAGCAGCCATAAGGAAAGCTGGCCAATAAATGGCATGAAAGCGGAGAATATCTTTGCCCACCATGTGTACGTTCGCAGGCCAGAACTCCTTGTAGTCTTCGCTCTCTTCGTCAGGATAGCCTACGGCAGTTAAGTAGTTGGTTAGAGCATCAAGCCAGACATACATGATATGCTCATCATTGCCTGGAACTTGTACGCCCCATTTGAAAGTCGTCCGACTGACAGACAGATCCCGAAGACCACCTTTAACGAAACTTATAACCTCATTCCGCCGACTATCAGGACCGACGAAGCTAGGGTCATTCTCATAAAGCTCTAAAAGTTTGTCTTCGAACGCAGATAGTTTGAAGAAATAGGATGGCTCTTCGACCCATTCAACTTCCGCACCTGTGGGCGCAATCTTTTCACCGTTAGGACCTTTGGTTAGCTCAGTTTCGGTATAAAAAGCTTCATCACGAACGGCGTACCAACCAGCATAACTGCCAAGATAAATATATCCTTTATCTTCAAGAACCTGCCAAATTTTCTGACAGGCTTTTTTATGGCGCTCTTCAGTAGTACGGATAAAGTCATCATTTGAAAAATTGCAAACTTCTGTCAAATCGCGAAATTTTTGTGAAACCTGATCTGTAAAAGCCTGCGGATCAATACCAGCTTTTTCCGCAGAAGCTTCAACCTTTTGACCATGCTCATCAGTTCCGGTCAAAAACTTGACATTATACCCATCAAGTCTTTTAAAACGCGCCAAGACATCGCATGCAAGCGTGCAGTATGCATGGCCAATATGGGGCTTATCATTTACATAATAAATGGGTGTCGTGATATAGAAGGACCGGTTTTCTGATCCGCTCATGATGAACTCCTGATAACAAAGCGCGCCAAAAAGCAAGTATGCATCAAGACTGAAGTGTTTGGAGCTCCATAAAGGTTGTCACAACCACTTGTTTTTTGTCCAAATTTGCATGTGTTGCACGGGCATAATTAGTCGAGCACTTCTCCCACAGGCCGAGCCATTGCGCAAGACCATGTCTTTCAATTAATAGAGAGATCAGCTTATGTTCTTCGGGAATGACCAATTCAGGGAACGTTCCCTGCCCTGAAACCTTGGTCAATCGAGCAAGCCACCATAGAAATAACTCCATGCCCGTTTTAAAAGCAAGGGGATCAGACACACTTAGTTTATCCGCAAAGGCATACAATTTCACCATATCAAGGTTCGGTAGAGTTCCTAATAACGAAATCATCTCTCGATATAAGTCGAGGACCCCTCCTGCCCACAGATCCAATGCCTTCCCAATAGAACCCTCTGACAACCTTGCAAGCTGAATTGCATCACTATCTGCGACTTCTGGTGCTTGTTCCCTCAAAAGTTCAATGACCGTGTCTTCATTCAGCGCTGCAAGTGGAAGATGGCAGCACCTAGAATGAATAGTTTGCAAAATCTGTCCTGGAAGATGGCAAATTAAGAGTAAAACTGTTTTTTCAGGTGGTTCTTCTAATACCTTGAGCAAGGCATTTGCAGCATTTCGGTTCATCTCCTCAACAGCGTCGACAATGACGACACGCCACCCACCTTCAATAGATGTTTTATGAGAGAATTTGACGATCTTTCGAACTTCATCCACAGGAATGGAGGTCCGCATCTTCCCTTTTTCATCAGGACTTAACTCTAGGGTTACAAGGTCCCCATGTCCCCGAGCAGCAATACGTTTAGCAACAGGATTATCTATGCCTATATCAAGTGAGGTCGGGTCAGTTTGATCACCAAACAGACTTTCTACACCTCCACCCTCGCCCTCATTCATCAAGAAACGGGCAAATCTATAGGCTAGTGTTGCCTTTCCAATGCCTTTTGGCCCAGTAAACATCCATGCATGGGGGAGTTTACCTGAATTATAGGCCTTGATTAGAGTGCTCTCAGCATCACTATGATCATACAAGGTATGAGTAACGCGAGGATGAACTCTCGAATTGGCCTCTACATCCTGTTTTTTAACTGCTTTGGCCATTAATAATCTTTCCAAACTGGGCCATCACGACATCCCAAATATCACTTGCAACTTCGTCTTGCGATTTGGTGGCGTCAATAACTGTACACCTATCGGGATTATCGCGAGCTATGGACAAGAATCCCTCACGCATTCTTTCATGAAAAGAAGTATCCATATCCTCGAAACGATTTTCCCCAAGCGAATGTCCTTGAGTTCGTTCTAAACCAATGGATACGGGTAAGTCCAATATAAGCGTTAAGTCTGGTTTAAAGTCACCAAGCACCCATTGATGTAAATTTTCAATACTCTCTGCCCCTAATCCATGACCGATACCTTGATAGGCCACGGATGAATCGGCAAATCGATCACATATCACCCAATCACCAGAGCTAAGGGCAGGTTTTATAACCTTTTCAACATGTTCTTGTCGGGAGGCAAAAACTAATAATGCTTCTGTTTTAGGTGTCCAACGAGAAACATCCCCCCTTACGATTAAGTCTCTGATTTCTTCCGCGCCAGGCGTTCCACCAGGCTCTCTGGTCAGAATATTTCTTAATCCATTACTCAAAAGATTCTTAGATAAGCTTTTGATCTGTGTGCTTTTTCCAGCACCTTCACCGCCCTCAAGCGAAATAAATATACCGCGTGACATACTGTTAAGACTTACCAAAAATTAAATAATTGAGGGCTGACACAATCCGGCTAAACCCGCCTTCTCTTTCAACGGAATTTGCCGCAACTAAAGGTATTTCTACAGTATCTATGTCAGGCGCCTCGATCTTCAAAGTCGCCAACCGCTCGCCCTGCTCTATCGGCGTTTGTATGGGCCCAACATAGCTAACTGTCGCAGTCATCTTATTCTTAGCGTTCCGGGGTAAGGTAAGAAGAAGATCATTTTCCGGGACCAAATTGATTGTTTTTTCAGTCCCGAGCCAAACATCGGCAGTCTCAACAGTTTCACCCGCCTTGAATAGTTCAAAGTTATCAAATTCCCTGAATGCCCAGGATACAAGTCGAGCAGACTCTTCAGATCGTTCTTTCGCACTCTTCATGCCGTTTAAGACAAGAATAATGCGACGATCACCCTGTTTTGCTGATGATGTCAATCCGTATCCAGCTTCTTCAGTATGGCCAGTTTTAAGGCCATCAGCACCAAGGTTTTTGTATAACAGTGGATTTCTATTATCTTGCTTAATTCCAGACCAAGTGAAGGATTTTTCAGAATAGACCCCATAATATTCAGGGAAGTCAGTAATAATCCTATCTGCGAGTGTTCCAAGATCTTTTGGTGTCATACGCTGGCCCGGATCCGGCCAACCTGTTGCGTTCGCAAAGCTACTGTTCTCTAGGCCTATTTCCCGTGCCTTTTCAGTCATTTCTAGAGCAAAATTTTCTTCCGACCCCCCAAGACCTTCGGCCACGACAATACAAGCGTCATTTCCAGATTGGACGATAATTCCTCGCAGCAAATCATAAATCGAAATCTCTGTCCCGACTTCAACAAACATCTTTGATCCGCCCTTACGCCAGGCCTTTTCGCTAACGGGTAGTTTATCATCCAAAGATAGTCGGCCATCTTTTAACCGCTCAAACACCATATATGCAGTCATGATTTTACTCATGGAAGCTGGCGGCATAGATTTATCTGCGTCTTTATTTAGCAGAACAGTTTTTGTCGTATAATCAATCAAATAAGCTTCGCGGGCAGATGTCTCAATCGCCTGGCTTGACTGTGCAAAAGCCAGTAAACAGGCGCCCCCCAAGAGAAGGGATTTCATAGCATGGCGAATAGATGGCATCTTTTTATTTAGCAAAATTTTGACCCGATAGTCTGATTAAATTGTGATAAGGATACTGATGAGTACCTTGTTTAAGGGAATAATGAGCCAGCAATAAGGCTTATCGTTAACAAGAAGTCAGTCGACAATTACCCGCGCATCGTTGTAGCCGTTATCGTGAAGTATTTGTAAAAGTTTGTCTGCTTCTTGAACATTAGAAAGCGGTCCAAGGCGTACCCGATAAAAAGTACGTTCTCCAATGGTTGCATCTGCAACCTGAGACGAGCCTAAAGAGGCAAGGCGGGCTCTGAGTCGGTCGGCATTATGAACTTGTAAAAAAGATCCTGCCTGGACATATATCCCACTAGGAGCCAGTGGTGTTTGCGTTACGACACCATCTGTATAGTTTACAACAGGTTCATAGGATACAGGAGCAAGATTAGCTGACTGAACAGGCTCAACAGTTGAACTTTGAGTTGCACCCAATGGTTCTGCTGTGACTTCTTCCGTCGGTGCCGCCAGAGTAGAATTGTCAGTGGACGCCACCTGAGGTGTATAATTTCCACTTTGCGCTTGAGCAGCTAATTGTCGGCTCTCAGCCTCGAGGATTTCTACTTTTACTTTAGCGGTCCCTTGTACTTCAAAGCCAAGTAATTGGGCTGACCGGCGAGAAACATCGATTATTCGATTATTAGAAAATGGTCCCCGATCATTAACACGTAACTTAATAGATCTGCCATTGCCCAGATTAGTCACCCTAACAAGAGATGGCATTGGCAATGTTCTGTGAGCAGCGGTAAGAGCGTATTGATCGTAAATTTCACCATTCGCCGTTTTTTTGCCATCAAAACCTGGCCCATACCATGAGGCTATACCGGTTTCGTTATACCCATAATCTACAGCAGGGTAATACCAGATATTTTTCACCTGATAAGGAGATCCAACTTTAAAACGCCCTTTGGACTTTGTTTCACTCGTTTTAACGATTTGCTTAGTTGCATGAGAAGCAAGTTCAATCTCTGCGCAGCCACTCAAGCCAATCGCAAGAGCGGCAAAACATGCTGGCATGATATGTGATTTTTTTAAGCGCATCGTACCCCCCAGTTAAAAATATCAATAGATTGTAAGCTTCAAAAGAAGATCGATCAATCTGTACTGATAATGTTTTGTTTTCCGTATTAAAATTCGAAAAACCTAATCGCGTATTCTATGATTGTCTCAGTTTAAGTAATAATTCTTCATCTGGATAACCATCGCCAGGAAGACCTACTTTTATCTGAAATTCACGAATACCATCGCGGGTTCTTTTACCAACAATACCATCCGCCTTTCCGACATCATAACCTTGCTTTGAAAGAAGACTTTGTATTTCTTCGATCTCAGTCCGGTGGAGAGGACGCTCATTAAGCGGACGTTTGGTTTGAAGAGGTGCTTTACCTGCAATTCGATCAGAGAGATGCCCAACCGCCAATGCATAATTAATAGACCGGTTCCAATTAAGAATTTTTCTAAAGTTATTATAGACCAGGAAAGCAGGTCCTTTATGACCTGAAGGCAGTATTAGTGATGCTTCAAGATCAACGTCGGGCAAAGTGTTCCCTGATATCTTCTTCACACCTAGCATATGCCACTCTTTAAGAGATTTTTTTGTTCCCAGACCAGCAAGCTTCCAATCAATATCTTTTGGCAAGACAACTTCACGTCCCCAAGTGTATTCATCATCCCAACCGATTTGGCCAAGGTAGTTTGCTGCAGAACCAAAAACATCAGGTAAGGTATTCCAAATATCCTGGCGGCCATCGCCATTTTCATCCACAGCGTAAAGGTTATAAGTGGACGGAATAAACTGAAGATGCCCCATAGCTCCTGCCCAGGAACCTTGCATATTCTCAGGAGTAATATGTCCTGCTTGTATTATACGCAAAGCTTCAAGCAACTGGGTTCTAAAGAAATCACTCCGGCGTGTATCATAGGCCAGGGTTGCATCTGCTGCGATAACAGAGAAGCCTCCCGTGTGTTGACCAAAGTTACTTTCAAGTCCCCAAAACGCGAGTAAAAACCTACTCTGTACGCCGTATTTTTCACTGATTTTGTTGAGTAATGACGCGTGCGTAATCTGGAGTTCTTGAGCTTTTTTAATTCGTTGTGCACTTATCGCTCTGTCTAGATAGCTCCAGAATGTATGAGTAAATTCTGGTTGCCGTCTATCGTATTCTATAATTTTAGGGATGGGCTTTACGCCCTTAAAACTCGTTTCCAGAGTATGGTCTGAAATTCCTTTGCTGCGTGCTTCTACTTTAAAGTCTTTTAGCCATTGTTCGAAGGGAATTTGAGCTTCACTTGCTGTTGAGGAAACCCCTTCAGCAAATCCGTTAGAAGACAACACAGCTGTTACGAATAAGCAGCATGAAAGGCTAGATTTGGTAACACGACGAATAAAAGGAAACAAAGATCGCTCCGAATCGCAAAATAAAGAAAAATTGGTCATTCGAAGAACTTTAGCCGATAAAGTCAGGTAAACACCACACGATTAGAGAGATAAATCTTTAAATATCGTCGACAAATTAAATTTATTCTGAAAAACTTTGCAGTTAGATGTGCCCTGCCCTTTGAAAAGATAAATTTTATCCTTATTCCCAAGCCCCTTAGGATCGTGAATCATATTATTCTTGTATAGGGCTGCACCATACTTCCTACCACCAACAATAGCGATGTACTGCATTTCCTTAACTTGAATAAACCTGCCGCGTTGGCATGCCACGCTTAACTTAGCCTCTTTGGTGAATAGTTCTTTTACAGGACTGGTCGTTTTATAAATGATCCGGCTACCCAGATAGTGTTCTTTTTTTGCACGTTTATTGGATTGAACTCCCGGTTTTAGCGTGTTCGTATTGGAAGAACTCTTTGGAGTAAGATAACCATTTTGTTGTGCGACAACATGGTTAATTGGCAACAATAACAAACAACCACCCAAAATGATGAAAATTTTACCAAACTGAAAAAACATCGCGCTAGTTACTCATTATCTATATCAAGGCACTTATTGTATGTTTAAAAGAAAAACAATCGGTTAATATCTTCTTTCCACTTTTGTGAGACTTTATCAGAAGTAAAACCATAGGCTTAACATTGTTTGGGACAGTACTTGATCATGATCAAGAATTTGTTGGACAAGCTATTTGGCAAAAAAGAGATTCGTCGTGAAGGTCGTGAATTCGGCGTCACCGGTGAAATTGCTATCAATGGCACCCATTATAAAATAGATAACTGGAGCTCCAGTGGCTTTGCTGTGTCAGACTATGAAGGCCCTCTTATACGGGGTGATCACGTAGACGTGGAATTCCAACTTCAACTAGAAGAAGGTGTAATTGAGTTTGATTGTAAATCTATTATTGTACGTGTAGATGAAACCAGAAGGATATTAGCTGGTGTCTTTGTCGAAATGGATTTGGATACACGGGTTATAATTGCCAATTATTTTGATAGCTAAGCGAGCAAAGCAGGCGTATTCTTATTCAACTATTTAGTATTAAGTACAGAAAGTAGCTTTCATGTCTGACGAAGAATCCATGAACAACGACGATGTCGACGATATGTTCGATCAGGCACCCGCTTCACCTCCTGAAGAAAAAATCGAAGACACACCTGAAGCTTCTACTGAAGGACAAAGTAGTTCTGATCCAATCGTGCCTGCGGTTCATGGCGTTGGCCTTGAGGTCTCCGCTATCCTCGGGACGGCACAAATGCCCGTAAGCCAGCTGCTGAAAATGGGGCGTGGTGCGGTTGTCGAGTTAGACAAGTATATTGGCGACACCATTGATATCAGTATCAATGACCAGATGATTGCCCGTGGTGAAGTCATGATTAAAGAAGATCGTTTGTGCGTTGAAATCATTGAAATGATCAAGCGTACCGGAGACTGATTCGAACTCACCTTTCTTCATTCTAACCCCAATTTTCAAAGGAGCCACGTGGCTCCTTTTTATTTTTTTAAGCAATAAAATAAAAAAACTCATTTTTTCTTATCTAACCATTTGACAGTACGCTCAAATGGAGATATTTCAGAGCCCGTCGGAACGATAAACCCTACATAAGGTT
Source organism: Kiloniella sp. (assembly GCF_965205715.1). GTDB lineage: Bacteria > Pseudomonadota > Alphaproteobacteria > Kiloniellales > Kiloniellaceae > Kiloniella. The sequence goes on from NZ_CBDBHW010000014.1 coordinate 309,729, forward strand.
TTCAAAAACCTCGTTAGTTTTTTCGTTTACGGTATGTGGAAGGATGGCAGAGCGGTTGAATGCACTGGTCTTGAAAACCAGCAAGGGTGCAAGCCCTTCCAGGGTTCGAATCCCTGTCCTTCCGCCATTACCCCTCGGGGTTATCTTAAAGACAAAGCGCCTTTGTGGCGCTTTTCTTTTGTTCGCCCCAAAATATCAGGCTGAAAACTCTCCCTTACTAGGTATAAGGCATATCAACCAATTCGATATTACTTATTTATTATGCTTGTCTTGGGCCAATCGAGTAGTGCTTGTACCTATCTTCCGAATGCAGACTTACCATTTTTGGTAATGGGCTTTCTGGCATCACAACAAGATCAAAAATTTCAGTGACATTACTTTTGAACTGCAGCCAATGCTCAGTTTTTCCCGATTTCAAATCACAAACAACAAGGCCACACATTGGGTTTTGCCCTGTTTTTTCACAACGTTCCTGGATAGGCAGTCCTTGGTAGGTTTTGCCATCTCGGGGTAAGGATAAGCCAATGAAGGCAAGGTCATTATGAATGTACATGCCCCTTAAAAAACCTGGATACCAAGCAATACGCTCAAAATCACCTGTTTTGAGTGATATAGCCCCAAGTTCCCCGGTACCAGCGTTTAAAACAAGCAGTTGATTATTCCAAAGGCAGGGAGAATGTGGCATGGAAAGGCCTTGGGCAATCATTTCATTTGCTGACATATCCCAGATTGATCCACCATCACTGCGGAACTCACGCCAGCCTTCGACTTCGCCGGATACGCCGACCATTGAACACCAACGGGCCTTGCCATTATGAAGCGCAAGACCGTTAAGATGGCATCTATCACCCGCGATCGGCCCTTTTAAAAATGGCGGCGTCCAGAGAGGTGAGAAGCTAAACTCATCTTCCAGGCTGACGATACAGTTAAAGAGTGTGTTGACCCCGACTAGGCGGCCGCTGTTTTCTCGGGCAAGCTCGTGGAGGTCAAAGACCCCGGTATGGAGTGTTTTTTGTGGAGCATATACTTCCCTGTTACTTATCTCCCGCTCACGCGAAACAGGGCGGGGCATTTTTTCGTAACAGATTACCTCTGAGAAGCTGCCCACTGCCAAGGAAGAACCTGACAGAGATAATCCAGTACAACGCTCAATCGCCATAGTGTTGATAGATAAGTTGTGTTTCTCATCAGTTCCAATCGTCATTAAAGCATTTGCCTGATGACTACTGACCCCCAAGGTAACTCCTTCCTTTGCCAACCATTCTGTAAATCCTTCTGAATGGGATAATTTAAATTGCAAAGGCTTAACCTCATTAATGCGTTAAAAATCAGACAGCCCCGCGAAATAATCCGAGGGGCTGCCTATTGTTACCGTTTTTAGTCTTCTTTTGGAAGTCAGTTAGCTAACGATTAGATCCATTTCATCATTGTCCAGAATAACCCGAAGAGTATCAACTGCTGAGATACCATCGAGAACGGCAACTTGTGTAAAGCTCACCCCATTATCCGTAGATACTTCGAGGGATAAATCTGACCCACTTACCGTTGCTCTGACAAAATCACCAACGACATCTCCGGTTCCATCCGTAAAGGTGATGAGATCACTGATATTGAGAATATCGCCATCGCCATAGTTATAGTCTTCAACAGCATCGATATCAGTGCCGACATTTTGGCCCGTGAAATCAAATGTATCAGCCCCACCATCACCGCGGAAATCATCACTACCGGCGCGACCAATCAGAATATCGTCGCCTGACTTGCCACGCAGATAGTTATCCAGAGAGTCACCACGGATTGTATCAGCGTTATTAGACCCACGGATTGCTTCAATGTTAATCAGAGTATGGGTAAAGGCACTGCCATTCCACGTTCCAGTTGCCGTCCCGGCTTCGAGATCAACATCAACACTGTCAACTGAACTGCGATCATAACGTGCAGTATCAAAGCCTCCTTGACCGTCGATGATATCATCGCCGTTCCGACCAATGAAACGCTCGTCACCTTCACTGCCTGTAAGTCTATCTGCATAATCAGAGCCTCGAACTTCCTCAATCGCAGAGAAAATATCGAATGTTCCAAACCCGTCTTCTGAGGTTTGACCTGAAGTAAAGTCAACGGTCACCCCGACAAGCGCATCGCTATAATCCAGGCGTTCCTGGCCTACACCACCGGTGATCGTGTCGTTACCCGCGCCCAGTCGTATCTGAGTCCAGCTATTGGCATTATTCTGACCGATATAGGTATCATCTCCACCTGTACCAATAACACCCAACCCGCCGTCATCAGAGTTAATATTATCGAGATTAAACAGAGTATCGGCTCCATCAGCACCTTTATCGATAGTAAAGGCTGGTATGGTTGCGTTTACTGAATTCGACAAATTAAAGATAACCGGACCGCCTAGATCACCATAATAAAGTGTGTAGTAACCTTGGCCGGTTTCAAAATCGATGATGTCATTACCCGAACCAGCAATAACGGTATCACCCTCATAGTAATTTGAATTTCCGGTAAAGATGATATCGTTACCGCTGCCACCTTTGAGTTCATCATCCCCTTCGCCACCGCGAAGAGTATCATTGTCACCCTCTCCGTGAAGACGGTCATTACCCGCCCCACCTTCAAGGATATCATCACCATTCTTACCACGTATGTAGTTATTACCATCGCTACCGATTACGGTATCGTTGTTATTACTACCGCGGACATCTTCAATGGAAATCAGAGTATCTGTATCCCCGTGGGTATCTGTTGCTGTGTTCGCAAGAACGCCATCACGGGTAACGGACGATAGGTTTACATAAGCGCCGTTAGCACCAGAGTTACGATCGTAACGAGCCAGATCGACACCATCACCACCGTCCAGGATGTCATTACCCTGCTCACCGGCAAGACGGTCATTGCCTGACATACCTTCCAGGTGATCATTTTCAGTGCCGCCACGAAGTTCGTCACGGGTACCATCAGTTCCGATCAGATGATCATCCCCACCCTGACCAAAGATGTAGTCAAAGAAACCACCATTGCCACGCATCTCGTCGTTGCCAGAGGTACCAATGAGCAACTCGGTATAAGCACCTTGATCAACCCCATTCAAACCAGAAGTCGTATAGAGACGCACAGTCCCTTCGGTTGACCCTGTATACCATTCAGCATTATCGGCCTGAAGGTTAGCTTCTACATAAGCAACACTATCAGAACCATGACGGAAGTTTTCAAGTTTGATATTTCCACCGACATCGTTGAAGTCAAAGTTATCATCTGCGGCAACACCGACATAAAGATGATCATCATCCCAGGTCCAGTTCAGGTCATAGAAACCTGTACCCTGGATTAGAATTGTATCCGCACCAGTATCATCATCGTCTGCTTTGACAGTATCGAAACCATCACCCTGAGCCCAGATATAGGTATCCGCCCCGGCACCACCGATTAGGATATCATCGCCGCCATTACCTGTGAGAATGTCATCTCCGCCATTAGCAGTAATGGTATCGTTCTCAGCCCCACCTACGAGATTGTTCGCGTTTGCATCGCCAACGATGACCTGACCGCCAGTTATTGGAAGGCGCGTGAAGGCATCATAAAGGCCATCATCGAACTGAAGTCGCTCGACATCCTTCAAGCGATCTTCGCCATCTGTACCGTTATTGGCTGTAACAATGACATCGCCATTATCGTCAGTGATCGTGTAGTCCGCAAAATTACCAGTGAAGACAGCCGTATCGGTTCCACCATCCCCTTGCAGAAGGTCATCTCCGAGACCGCCTTCGAGGATATCATCGCCGTCTTTACCGCGAAGATAGTTATCGCCATCGCTACCGATCAAAGTATCGTTGTTGTTACTACCGCGAACATTCTCAATAGAGATCAAGGTATCCGTGTCACCATGGGTATCTGTAGCAGTGTTGGAGGCAACACCATCTCGTGTAGATGAAGACAGATTTACATAAGCCCCGTTACCGCCAGAATTCCGATCATAACGCGCCAGATCGACACCATCACCGCCATCGAGAATATCCGTACCCTGCTCACCGGCAAGACGGTCATTTCCAGACATCCCCTCAAGGTGATCATTATCTGATCCACCGCGAAGTTCATCACGGGTGCCATCACTGCCGATCAGGTGATCATCGCCACCTTGTCCAAAGATATAATCGAAGAAACCACCATTACCACGCATCTCATCGTTACCGGAAGTACCAATAAGCAGTTCTGTATAAGCACCTTGATCAATCCCGATCAGGCCCGAAGTGGTATAGAAACGCACAGCACCGGTTGTGGAGCCAGTGTACCATTCCGTATTGTCAGCCTGCAGATAAGCTTCCAAATAGGCTACACTATCTGAACCATGTCGGAAGTTTTCTATTTTGACACTACCGCCTACATCGTTGAAGTCATAATTCGTATCATTAGATACCCCAACGTAGAGATGATCATCATCCCAAGTCCAGTTTAGATCATAAAACCCTGTACCTTGAATTTGAATTACATCTTCTCCGGCGTCGTCATTATTGGCTTTTATTGTATCAAAACCATCGCCTACGGCCCAAACATAGGTATCTGCCCCAACGCCACCTTCGAGAGTATCGTCACCACCTTGTCCAAAGAAAGTGTCATACCCTGTTCCACCAACAAGGGTGTTTGCATTAGCATCACCAATAAAAAGCTGATCAGCATCGACAGAGATTGGAGCGCGTGTGAAGGCGTCATAATAGCCGTCATCAAAAAGTAAGCGCTCGACGTCTGTTAACTTTGTTGTACTACTGAATATTCCAGCAGGCCCTGTGACCAGGACATCACCATTGTCATCAGCGAATACGTATTCAGCAAAGTTTCCAGCGAAAATTGCCGTATCTCTACCTGTGCCACCATCGATATTGTCATTTCCACCATTACCGGCAAAAGTATCGTGGCCGTCTAGACCGGTTAAATTGTTATCCGAAGAAGAGCCATTTAGAGTATCACTATGGGAAGTACCAATAGCATCTTCAATGTTCCTGATTTGATCAGTACTACCAAAACCGTCGACTGCTGTCCCCAGATGCATATTAACCTGAACACCAAAGACACCACCTTCAGCCTCATCCTGGCTATAATCAACGACGTCGTGGTTGCCGAGACCACCATCAAGGAAGTCGGTGTTACCCAGACCGCGGAGAGTGTCATTTCCAGCATCACCAGTGAGAGAATTTGAATTTTCATCACCTGTAAGTACTTGATCAGCCGCCAGTTTCAAACGAGTGAAAGCGTCGTACAAACCATCATCAAATTGAAGAACCTCTATATCCGTCAGTCTGTCGATGCCATCAGGACCGTCAACAATCACATCACCGTTGTCATCGGTAATCGTGTATTCCGAGAAGAGGCCTGAATAGATCGCGGTATCATTACCGGAGCCACCTTCCAGGCGGTCATCGCCTCCGCGGCCCTCAAATATATCGTCGCCATCATGACCACGCAGACGGTTGGCAACAGAAGATCCTTTTAGAGTATCTCCCTGTGAGGTGCCGCGTGCTTCCTCAATACTTGTGAAGGTATCAAGGTCGTTAAATCCGTCTTTTGCAAAACCGGCTTCAAGATCGACATAAACATTCGCCGTTCCACCCTGGCCTGCATCGCGCCTGTAATCAACTTCATCAAGCCCGGCACCACCATCAAAGCTGTCTGTTCCGTCATGACCACGGAAACGGTCGTTCCCGTCACCGCCAGACATCGTATCATTGCCTGTGCCACCATAGAGACGGTCATCACCACCTCCAGCCGTAATGATGTCATCACCAGCACCACCATTGAGGTAGTCGCGGAAACCACCACCGCCTGTAATGGTATCGTTACCATCAGTACCGAGTACAAGTTCGGTATAGCCACCTTGGTCAATCCCGTTCAATCCGCCGGCTGTATAGACCCGCGCAATACCGCCTGGGTTAACGGACTGATCTGTATAGAAGCCATCGTTATCTGTACCATCAAGGTCAGCTTCGAAATAATCGAGTGCATCCTTACCTGTTACAAAATGATCTTTGAGAGTGATGGTCCCTTCAACAGAAGAGTTATAGGTATCGTCGCTGGCAGACGAAAGAACGAGGTCATTGCCATCACGCCACCAATCGAGATCGTAAGCACCATCCTTAAAGCGAACGGTATCAACGCTGCCATCATCATTGCTGCTGACGACAATATCGTGACCATCCCCAATACCGTGGACATAGGTGTCTGCGCCCGTACCACCGTCGAGAGTATCAACACCGCCATTACCAGTTAGAGTGTCGTCTCCTCCATTACCAGTGATGGTGTCATTACCAGCACTACCAATGAGGTTGTTTGCTGTTTCATCACCTGTGAGGATCTGATCATCTGCTATTGGGGCGCGTGTAACGGCATCATAAAGGCCATCATCAAAGCGAAGGCGTTCGACCCCTTTCAAGCGGTCGGTACCATCAGTGCCGTTATTGGCTGTAACAATAACATCGCCATTATCGTCAGTGATCGTATAGTCGGCAAAATTACCCGTGAAGACAGCCGTATCAGTTCCATCATCCCCTTGCAGAAGGTCATCTCCCAGACCGCCTTCGAGGATATCATCGCCGTCTTTACCGCGAAGATAGTTATCGCCATCGCTACCGATTAAAGTGTCGTTGTTGTTACTACCGCGGATATTCTCAATAGAGATCAAGGTATCCGTATCACCATGTGTATCTGTAGCAGTGTTGGAGGCAACACCATCTCGTGTGGATGAAGACAGATTTACATAAGCCCCGTTAGCACCAGAGTTGCGGTCGTATCGCGCCAGATCGATACCATCACCACCGTCCAGAATATCCGTACCCTGCTCACCAGCAAGACGGTCATTTCCAGACATCCCCTCAAGGTGATAATTATCTGATCCACCGCGAAGTTCATCACGTGTGACATCACTACCGATCAGATGATCATCTCCTCCTTGACCAAAGATATAATCAAAGAAACCACCATTACCTGTCATTACATCGTTGCCGGAGGTACCGATCAAGAGCTCAGTGTAAGCTCCTTGATCAATTCCATTTAGCCCAGAAGTTGTATAGAAACGAACAGGGCCGGCTGTAGAACCTGTGTACCATTCTGTATTGTCAGCTTGGAGATTGGCTTCGATGTATGCAACGGTGTCGGAGCCATGGCGGAAATTATCAATTTTGACGTTACCGCCAACATCGTTGAAATCATAATTTGTATCAAGGGAAACACCAACATAGAGATGATCATCATCCCAGGTCCAGTTTAGATCATAGAAACCAGAACCCTGGATTTGAATGATATCTGCACCCGTATCATCATTGTTGGCTTTGACGGTATCAAAACCGTCACCCACTGCCCAAACATAGGTATCTACGCCAGCACCACCTTCGAGGATATCATCATCCAGACCACCTACTAAGGTGTCATCACCAGCATCACCATATAGAAAATCATGGCACTTCTCCGCTTTGTTGAGTAGATTTAGGATTTCAAATAGAGCATAGATTGATTATCTGGAATGGATGATTGTCTAATTTTGAGTTTGAAGTATTCGGTATCCTTGATGCCTCTGGCTCGCTTACGGATCATTCCTATACTGACATTACCAGCCTCTATCCTGGCGCTTGTGAGCTTGTGTTTGGCGTAGTTGCAGATGCCCACACAATGTTTCCGTAGGGATTTCGCGAACTTTTTTAGATAGAGCATCTGTGACTGATCTGCTATCAGGCACCAACGTTCCAGTTGCTCCGCCATCGCCTCAAATGAAGCGGCACTCCACAGCAGCTGAAGCTGTTCTTTCAAGACGTAAAGTGCATTCAGGTTGCTATTGCTCTCCAGCAACCTTTGCAGCTTGTCACTTTGTTTTTCACTCAACTTATCCGCATTTTTGAGCAACAGATAATGTGTCCCTTTCATCAACTCTTTACCACTTGGATCGGCCTTTCTGAACTCAAGTCGACGCTGATTATGGATAGCTTTGCTGTAGTTTTTCATGACGTGGAAACGGTCAAATACTATGTCGGCCAACGGCAAGGACTCTCTGACAGCCTTTTGGTAGGCAGGCCCCATATCCATCGCTACGGCCTTTATTTTGCAGGCTGTATCTGGTTGCAGTTGTTTCAAAAACCTTGAAAAAACCTCGGCAGTTCGGCCTGCTTCAACCCAGATCAGATGACCGCCAACCATATCGTAGACCACCGTCATGTAGTCATGACCTTTCGCCCGGGCAACTTCATCTACACCAATATATTCCAAGCCAGTTAGCTCTGCAGGATCAAGCGTAGGGAGAGTTTCAATAAGGTATGCCCTGTCGATATTCTTGACCGTTTCCCATCGTATATCCAAATGTCTGGAAACCGCTTGAATAGACATATGCCGACATAATCCACTGATCAGTCGGCAAAATCGGTGAGTGAAACGGCACCCTTTATCAACAAAATCACACCCCTCAATGCGGCGTTCGCCCTTGTTAATATAAACCTGCGCCAGCTCAATCTCGACCACACAAGGATACCCAAAAAGGGGGATGTCGTTTACTTGTCGGCGGACATGCTGGTTGATGCTTCCCTTCTGGCCTGTAGCAGGGTCTATAGCCCTCCTACGCGCGTCTCGGCTGCAGTGAATGACAATCTTAACACCGCCGTCATCCAGTTTAATTTCATTTACACGTTGCCCTTTGAGGCCTAAAATATGCTGCGAGATGTTGATTGTCATATACCTGCTCTATGTAAAGTTATCAGAAACCATACATATCAACAGGTTACTTGGCGGTCGGCATCTTTTTCTACTCAACAAAGCGGAGAAGAGCCACAAGGGCACTTCTCCGCTTTGTTGAGTAGATTTAGGATTTCAAATAGAGCATAGATTGATTATCTGGAATGGATGATTGTCTAATTTTGAGTTTGAAGTATTCGGTATCCTTGATGCCTCTGGCTCGCTTACGGATCATTCCTATACTGACATTACCAGCCTCTATCCTGGCGCTTGTGAGCTTGTGTTTGGCGTAGTTGCAGATGCCCACACAATGTTTCCGTAGGGATTTCGCGAACTTTTTTAGATAGAGCATCTGTGACTGATCTGCTATCAGGCACCAACGTTCCAGTTGCTCCGCCATCGCCTCAAATGAAGCGGCACTCCACAGCAGCTGAAGCTGTTCTTTCAAGACGTAAAGTGCATTCAGGTTGCTATTGCTCTCCAGCAACCTTTGCAGCTTGTCACTTTGTTTTTCACTCAACTTATCCGCATTTTTGAGCAACAGATAATGTGTCCCTTTCATCAACTCTTTACCACTTGGATCGGCCTTTCTGAACTCAAGTCGACGCTGATTATGGATAGTTTTGCTGTAGTTTTTCATGACGTGGAAACGGTCAAATACTATGTCGGCCAACGGCAAGGACTCTCTGACAGCCTTTTGGTAGGCAGGCCCCATATCCATCGCTACGGCCTTTATTTTGCAGGCTGTATCTGGTTGCAGTTGTTTCAAAAACCTTGAAAAAACCTCGGCAGTTCGGCCTGCTTCAACCCAGATCAGATGACCGCCAACCATATCGTAGACCACCGTCATGTAGTCATGACCTTTCGCCCGGGCAACTTCATCTACACCAATATATTCCAAGCCAGTTAGCTCTGCAGGATCAAGCGTAGGGAGAGTTTCAATAAGGTATGCCCTGTCGATATTCTTGACCGTTTCCCATCGTATATCCAAATGTCTGGAAACCGCTTGAATAGACATATGCCGACATAATCCACTGATCAGTCGGCAAAATCGGTGAGTGAAACGGCACCCTTTATCAACAAAATCACACCCCTCAATGCGGCGTTCGCCCTTGTTAATATAAACCTGCGCCAGCTCAATCTCGACCACACAAGGATACCCAAAAAGGGGGATGTCGTTTACTTGTCGGCGGACATGCTGGTTGATGCTTCCCTTCTGGCCTGTAGCAGGGTCTATAGCCCTCCTACGCGCGTCTCGGCTGCAGTGAATGACAATCTTAACACCGCCGTCATCCAGTTTAATTTCATTTACACGTTGCCCTTTGAGGCCTAAAATATGCTGCGAGATGTTGATTGTCATATACCTGCTCTATGTAAAGTTATCAGAAACCATACATATCAACAGGTTACTTGGCGGTCGGCATCTTTTTCTACTCAACAAAGCGGAGAAGAGCCACACACGTTCTCCCTGGCGAAACCACAGTTCTGCGTTGGAAAGCGACCAAACCTGGGACATTTGTTTATCACTGTGCACCAGGCGGTTCCATGATCCCTTACCACGTCATCAAGGGGATGAATGGTGCAGTGGTTGTCCTGCCTCGCGATGGTATCACCGATGGCAGAGGTAACGCTCTTTCATACGACAAAATGTATTACATCGGCGAGCAAGACTTCTATGTGCCAAAGGACAAAGAAGGCAACTACATTAAATATGAAGATGCCGGCGAAGATTTTGACGATGTGATGGAAGTTGCTCGTAAACTTATACCAACACACGAAGTCTTTAACGGTAAAGTTGGTGCATTAACTGGTGAAGGTGCCCTTAAATCCAAAGTCGGAGAAACAGTTCTGTTTGTGCACTCTCAGGCCAATAGAGACTGTCGCCCACACTTGATTGGTGGACACTGGAATTACTCTTGGGAGTTTGGATCATTTGATGACATTCCAGGTCGAGGACACGAGACTTCTCTTGTCCGTGGTGGTTCAGCTGGCGCATTCCTCTATACCTTCAAGCAACCTGGTGTTTATGCCTATGTAAACCACAATCTTATCGAAGCCACAGAACTAGGTGCCGTAGCACACGTTATTGTCGACGGTGAATGGAATGATGATTTGATGAAGCAGATTAAAAAAGGTGATGTTTCCTAAAACATCTCCTTAAAGAACTCGTTGAATGGTTTGGCTCTAATTTTGTGACGTAGACAGGATGTCAAAATGATAAATTTATCATTTATAGCTTTAACTGGAATAGTACTGGGAGCGGGTGCAGTCGTTGTATCCCAAAATGCTGAAAAAACAGCGCGTATAAATGCTGTCTTATCTGAAAGCCCTCAGTTTCATCCCAAACTTGTCAGTATTGAGTTAGAGCCAACCAATTCTCAACAAAGCAATGAAACCAAGACCATTTATGTCGCCTATTCAGAAGTTACGATAGGCCAATGGCAAAGTTGTTACGAAGATGGCGGCTGTGATCACAACCCAAAAATGCGGTCAAACGAGACAATACATCACCCGGTAACAAAAGTTAGTTACTTTGATGTTGAACAATTTTTAACCTGGATATCAGCAAAAACGGGGCAGGATTTTAGGCTCCCCCTGGAATCTGAGTGGAACTACTTTTCCAGTGATGTCATAAGCCCGCCCAAAAAACTATTCGATGACCCAAGATTGGCCTGGGCAGCTGAATATGTAACCTTTTTAGAACGCCCAAGCACGAGCAAAACCAAACCAATTGGTGGCTATGGTATTAATAAACACGGTTTGGTAGATCTAAAGGGTAATGTTTGGGAGTGGACACAAACTTGCTGGAACTCTGATTACAGTACCTTAGAAACTTCTGAAGAAAGAATTACAGCCTGCGGAGGCGTACGTATAATGCAGGGTGAACATCGGTCTTACCAGTCAGAACTCATCCGGGATGCAAAAATTGGCGGATGTTCAGTTGGATCCCCCCCCAATAATCTTGGATTTCGGATTGTTACCGATGAGATCACTTAATTAAGTTCGACAACGAACTTAATTTTTCTCTAACAGGAGAATGACATGGTCGTTTTGGTTACTTTCAACAAAGTAGGACCAGTCTCGCTCCTTAAGAAGCTCCTGTAATCTTTTTGGAAAGCTTTTCATTTTCACCCGAAACCTTTCCTCTTCTAATGAACGATCGATAAATCGAAGAACTTCAAGAAAGTTATCCGGGAATTCATACCCCATCACATCCATATTTAGCATTTCGCCATCGAAATTGAACTTTGGCTTATTCGGGCTAATCACCTGCTCGGGTAATGGTTTCGATTTATCATCGCGAATAATGAAAATTATCCATCCTTCCTTTGATTTTTCCCGAATGATCTTACACCCAAGTTTCTTTAAGTTAAGGCGTAGAGGAATGGGGTCAAAATTTGATGTCAATTTTACTTCTGAATAAGAATTTTCACTAAATAAGGCGTCAATTACAGCATCAACCGGGACTTCTCCTCTAGAAAGGAGAGTTTCGACACTCAACTCACAACAGCCACGTTTTTTTTCAGATGAAATTTTGTGTGATGGCATTTGCCGTTCCATATTTAAAAATTCAACATCTATAATATTTTTAAGACCAGCATTTTACGTCGCAAACGAACTACCTAGGCAGACATCAACAACTTGTCTTGATCAAAGACATAACCAAAACCTGCACAGTAACGCCTTAATTTACCGGGATCCTCAATGATAACTTCCTGTCCCTCGCAAATAATCCCCGCATCATCGAGACGCCGAAGAACGCGGGAAAAACTGGCAGGATCAATACCAATGTTACTAGCTATTGTTTGTTTACATCGGGGCAGGTTTCCGTGTCCCTTCCATTCCTGGCTCTCAAATAAGGCGAGTAATTTTGATGCAACCCGTTGGCAGGGTGACAGGCTTTTTAAAATTTTTATTTCACTAACGAGAAACTGTTGCCTTTGAATAAGTGCGCTTAAAAGGTGTAAAGAAGCTTCAGGATCACTTGAAATTTTTTTCTCAAATATAGATTTTGAGGCTCTTCTCCGCTTTGTTGAGTAGAAAAAGATGCCGACCGCCAAGTAACCTGTTGATATGTATGGTTTCTGATAACTTTACATAGAGCAGGTATATGACAATCAACATCTCGCAGCATATTTTAGGCCTCAAAGGGCAACGTGTAAATGAAATTAAACTGGATGACGGCGGTGTTAAGATTGTCATTCACTGCAGCCGAGACGCGCGTAGGAGGGCTATAGACCCTGCTACAGGCCAGAAGGGAAGCATCAACCAGCATGTCCGCCGACAAGTAAACGACATCCCCCTTTTTGGGTATCCTTGTGTGGTCGAGATTGAGCTGGCGCAGGTTTATATTAACAAGGGCGAACGCCGCATTGAGGGGTGTGATTTTGTTGATAAAGGGTGCCGTTTCACTCACCGATTTTGCCGACTGATCAGTGGATTATGTCGGCATATGTCTATTCAAGCGGTTTCCAGACATTTGGATATACGATGGGAAACGGTCAAGAATATCGACAGGGCATACCTTATTGAAACTCTCCCTACGCTTGATCCTGCAGAGCTAACTGGCTTGGAATATATTGGTGTAGATGAAGTTGCCCGGGCGAAAGGTCATGACTACATGACGGTGGTCTACGATATGGTTGGCGGTCATCTGATCTGGGTTGAAGCAGGCCGAACTGCCGAGGTTTTTTCAAGGTTTTTGAAACAACTGCAACCAGATACAGCCTGCAAAATAAAGGCCGTAGCGATGGATATGGGGCCTGCCTACCAAAAGGCTGTCAGAGAGTCCTTGCCGTTGGCCGACATAGTATTTGACCGTTTCCACGTCATGAAAAACTACAGCAAAGCTATCCATAATCAGCGTCGACTTGAGTTCAGAAAGGCCGATCCAAGTGGTAAAGAGTTGATGAAAGGGACGCATTATCTGTTGCTCAAAAATGCGGATAAGTTGAGTGAAAAACAAAGTGACAAGCTGCAAAGGTTGCTGGAGAGCAATAGCAACCTGAATGCACTTTACGTCTTGAAAGAACAGCTTCAGCTGCTGTGGAGTGCCGCTTCATTTGAGGCGATGGCGGAGCAACTGGAACGTTGGTGCCTGATAGCAGATCAGTCACAGATGCTCTATCTAAAAAAGTTCGCGAAATCCCTACGGAAACATTGTGTGGGCATCTGCAACTACGCCAAACACAAGCTCACAAGCGCCAGGATAGAGGCTGGTAATGTCAGTATAGGAATGATCCGTAAGCGAGCCAGAGGCATCAAGGATACCGAATACTTCAAACTCAAAATTAGACAATCATCCATTCCAGATAATCAATCTATGCTCTATTTGAAATCCTAAATCTACTCAACAAAGCGGAGAAGTGCCGAAAAAATGAATTCACGTAAGGGTGAATTGTTAGTGCAAAATATAGTTGGAAAAAACAATCAATTTCAAACAATATTTAATCTAATTACATTAAGGGGTGGTTTCATTTGTAGATAGAGCTGGTATATTTTGTATCGTGTCCGTTTTCCACAACTAAAATACATCAGCCACCTTGTTTAAGGGGAAATTAAACGTATTTCCTTATAGACAACAACAAAGGGTCGAAGTTTGTTGTTGTCTATAAGGTCATGACCCCAAACAGAATTTGAGTTAAAAAATGCTACAAGTAAAAACAAATATGTTTTGTAAAGTTTTACTCGTCATTGTAGCTCTATTTTTGGCTCTTCTCCGCTTTGTTGAGTAGAAAAAGATGCCGACCGCCAAGTAACCTGTTGATATGTATGGTTTCTGATAACTTTACATAGAGCAGGTATATGACAATCAACATCTCGCAGCATATTTTAGGCCTCAAAGGGCAACGTGTAAATGAAATTAAACTGGATGACGGCGGTGTTAAGATTGTCATTCACTGCAGCCGAGACGCGCGTAGGAGGGCTATAGACCCTGCTACAGGCCAGAAGGGAAGCATCAACCAGCATGTCCGCCGACAAGTAAACGACATCCCCCTTTTTGGGTATCCTTGTGTGGTCGAGATTGAGCTGGCGCAGGTTTATATTAACAAGGGCGAACGCCGCATTGAGGGGTGTGATTTTGTTGATAAAGGGTGCCGTTTCACTCACCGATTTTGCCGACTGATCAGTGGATTATGTCGGCATATGTCTATTCAAGCGGTTTCCAGACATTTGGATATACGATGGGAAACGGTCAAGAATATCGACAGGGCATACCTTATTGAAACTCTCCCTACGCTTGATCCTGCAGAGCTAACTGGCTTGGAATATATTGGTGTAGATGAAGTTGCCCGGGCGAAAGGTCATGACTACATGACGGTGGTCTACGATATGGTTGGCGGTCATCTGATCTGGGTTGAAGCAGGCCGAACTGCCGAGGTTTTTTCAAGGTTTTTGAAACAACTGCAACCAGATACAGCCTGCAAAATAAAGGCCGTAGCGATGGATATGGGGCCTGCCTACCAAAAGGCTGTCAGAGAGTCCTTGCCGTTGGCCGACATAGTATTTGACCGTTTCCACGTCATGAAAAACTACAGCAAAGCTATCCATAATCAGCGTCGACTTGAGTTCAGAAAGGCCGATCCAAGTGGTAAAGAGTTGATGAAAGGGACGCATTATCTGTTGCTCAAAAATGCGGATAAGTTGAGTGAAAAACAAAGTGACAAGCTGCAAAGGTTGCTGGAGAGCAATAGCAACCTGAATGCACTTTACGTCTTGAAAGAACAGCTTCAGCTGCTGTGGAGTGCCGCTTCATTTGAGGCGATGGCGGAGCAACTGGAACGTTGGTGCCTGATAGCAGATCAGTCACAGATGCTCTATCTAAAAAAGTTCGCGAAATCCCTACGGAAACATTGTGTGGGCATCTGCAACTACGCCAAACACAAGCTCACAAGCGCCAGGATAGAGGCTGGTAATGTCAGTATAGGAATGATCCGTAAGCGAGCCAGAGGCATCAAGGATACCGAATACTTCAAACTCAAAATTAGACAATCATCCATTCCAGATAATCAATCTATGCTCTATTTGAAATCCTAAATCTACTCAACAAAGCGGAGAAGAGCCCTATTTTTATCGTGAGCGTGACGTTAACCGCACCTATTTTTGCATGATGTAAGGTGTTACGTTGTTTCTGTTGACGTTCCAGGGCAGCAGAGCTTCAAAGTCTTCGACGGTTTTTGCTTTAGGTAATTGGGTAAAAATGTGTCGAAGATATGAATATGGCTCGATCCCGTTAGCCTTGGCGGTCTCGACGATAGAGTAAAGATTTGCACTGGCCTTGGCACCATTTTGGGATTTTGAGAACAGCCAATTTTTCCTTCCTATTACAAACGGCTTAATTACGCGCTCCATTTCATTGTTATCAATTGGCAAGCGGCCATCATCAAGGTAGCGAATGAGCCGAGGCCACTGCTTATCAATGTAGTGCAAAGCCTTGCCAAGTAACGATGTCGGCGGCACCGACGATTTGACCTTGGTAATCCACTCTCTCAAGTCTTTAAGGATTGGTTTGGCCTTTTCCTTGCGTAATAGCCGACGTTCGTTATCGCTCATGTTTTTTGCGAGCTTTTCAATGCGGTACAAAGCTCTGATGGCCTCCATGGCATGATCGGCAAGGCCGGGTTTTCGCCTTTTGGACTTCTTCCGTGCCTTGATGACATCATTGAACTTACGCCGGGCGTGAGCCATGCATCCGACGCCGATGATTGTGCTGTCGGATGTCACATTCAGATAGACCTGATATCCATCACTAACAAGATACCCAGTGTAACCTTCCAACAATCGCCTTGCCACATCCTCCGCCCTGGAGGGATCGTAGTGGAACAGGATCACTGGCTGGTCCGGAGGGCCTCCTTTTTGCCCCCACATGTAGGATTTGCTTTGAGGTTTTTTCCCAGGTTCTTTCAAGACCTGAACGCCAGTCTCATCCATGGCAATGATATCGTAGTTTAGGAGATGGTCGGTAAACAGATTAATCAGGGGCTGAACAAGATCACCACATTTGATCACCCACCGCGAGAGTAATGTACGGTTAAACTCCACACCGGAGCGGTTCAGAACAGGTACCATACGATAGAGAGGCAGGCCATCCACATACTTTCCCGTTACCACATAAGCAAGAAGTCCAGCAGAAGCGATGCTTTTGGGGATG
Organism: Kiloniella sp.; assembly: GCF_965205715.1. Taxonomy (GTDB): domain Bacteria; phylum Pseudomonadota; class Alphaproteobacteria; order Kiloniellales; family Kiloniellaceae; genus Kiloniella. Next base: position 326,593 of record NZ_CBDBHW010000014.1, read on the forward strand.
GGCTGTGGTGGCAAGGGCGCGATTGTTACGCCTTCTTCGCATGATTTACAGGCGTATTTGAAACGCACATGCTGAAGAACCTGCATTTTAGCCGGAATTATATCCAATTGTTCGGTGACTTCTTCCCCAATTCTGGCCATAAGACCACATCCGCAAGCGCAAATCTTTTCTTCTTCGGGGATATCGTGTTCAATCCGCACACGGGGCAAGTCTTTTGACAAAGAGCGGCGTCCACCCCTTTTACGGGTATGAGCTGGAACTTTGATCTCTTTATCATCGTCTTCTGCCCCTGTGTCGTCCTCAGCCGCTTCCTCTGCTTCATCAAACAAGAGACCTTGCTCTTGCGGGGATGTCTTCTCACTGGAAGCGGCAAACTGCTGATGACGCAATAATCTGTTTTGCTCTTCAAGAATATCAATACGCGCATGAAGACCACCTATTAAAATACGTGATTCTTCAAGGCTTTCAGGGAAAGAAATGGGCGCTTTTGACATAGCCGAAGTATACCAAATTTATACTCTTCAAAACAGTATAAAGTGCTGTAAATATTTAATATATCTCCGAATAATTTACAGGCTTATGCTCTTTCACATGACGGAGGTCAACACCATCCAGCAACCAGTTCAATTGGCGACCACTGAGCTCTATACGGGCTCCTTTGCTCAAGTGTCGTGGCCAATGAAACCGATCTTTTTCAAGGCTCTTTTGCCACAAACAAAATCCGTTTTTCTCCCAGTAAAGTAACTTGACCTTGTTGCTTAGACGATTAGAAAAAACAAAGAGGTAGCCAGAGAATGGATCAAGGCTGAGGATGTCGTCAACAAGCATCGACAAACCATTTATGCCGCGACGAAAATCAACGGGATTTGCGCAAAGATAAATGACGGGCAAAGCATCTGAAGGCCGCCGCATCACAGACCTTCAAGTGCATCTACAATAGATGTTAAATCCGATGTTCTCCCCGAAACAGGCCATTTGACTTCTAGCCCGTTACGAAGGCAAACCTGACAATACAATAAGCCTGGGCCATCAGCTGAACCATTTACAATCTTGTGTAAATTTTCATCTCGACTAGAAACAACAAAAAGACCCCGCTTAACAAGCTCCCCCTTTTGATGATAAAAATCCTTCAGGTCAAGATCGTGTGCCTCGGCATAAGCTTTCATGCCCACCCCGTTTAACTCACACGAACGCGCATGCTCAAGCCAATGGAATTCTGTTCGCGATAAATCGTTCTCAATTGCTGACATTAAACGCTCCATTCAAAAGAAAAATGAAGCATAACCATTATTCATTAGCTCAAACAGATGCGGTTAACGTCACGCTCACTTTTTATCAGAAAGAACGCGAGCCGATACGATAACCCTCTCAGGTGACGAGTGGTCTCCCTACCTTGTTGAAAAGCCAGAAGTTGGTGGGGTGGTTTATGAAATCGTAAATACAGCCTTTCTACGTGAAGGACATGACGTGAAATGGCTCTTCTATCCTTGGGCAAGGGCTCTATTCCTTGCACGAAAAGGCAAAGTAAACGGCATCGCTACAGCATGGTATAGTGAAGAAAGAAACAAGGACTTCTTATTTAGCAATCCATTTTTAATAAATCGGCTTTCGTTTTTGAAAAGACGCGATAAGGATATTACTTGGAATACTTATGAAGATTTAAGCCCCTATACCATTGCCCAAGTGAACCAGGCAGTCGTATCTGAGGAGTTCGAAAAAGCAGATTATTTAAAAAAACATCAAGTTCCATCGGTAACAACAGCACTTAAACTGCTGGTTTCCGGACGCGTTGACCTTTTTGGCGATGATGAAATTAACATCATGGAAACGATGAAGAAAAACCTACCAGAAGGGTTAGAGCTGGTAGATTTTGTCGCGAAACCCATTGTTACAAACAAGCTATATTTTATGGCATCCAGAAGTCGTTCAGATCACATAGAAATGATCAAAACATTTAATGCCGGACTTGCTAAAATAATGGCCGACGGTACGTATCAAAACATTTTACATAAACATCAGATGGACCGCCTTACTGTGCTTCCATAACTAAGTTTATATTTTGATGCCGCGTTAGCGCATTAAATCATCCTGAACACAGTCTTTGTTCGTAGGTTAAAGCTCTATGATCTTATTTCCCTGTCCATACGGGAGAACGCTTTTCAACAAAAGCCAATGATCCTTCCTTCGCATCATCGCTGACAAGAAGGCGTTCGTAGTTTTCCCAGGCACCACTGCGCATATCTCGGTAACAGTCTTCGATATCGAGGGTTTGAGTTATTTGAATAACTTCTTTAACGGCTTTTACAGATAAAGGCGCAGCTTCTAAAATTTGATCCGCAAGTTCGCGGGCTGCATCTAAAAGATTTTCAGCAGGAACAACTTTATTGACGAGACCCCATTTCAACGCCTCTTCCGCTGACATCCGACGGCCAGTTAAGAGCATTTCCATAGCCAATGCCTTTGGCAGGAGTTTTGGTAAACGGAAAGAAGCTGCATCAGCAATCAAACCAACCTTAACTTCTGGAAGGAAGAACTGAGCATGATCCGCTGCAACAATGAGGTCCGCAGATAAAGCGAGCTCAAACCCGCCGCCCACTGCCATACCGTTAACGGCGGCGATTATAGGCTTGTAACAATCATGAAGTTCCGTAATTCCAGCAAACCCGCCTGGCCCGTAATCAGTGTCAGGAGCTTCCCCTTCACTACTGGCTACGAGATCCCAGCCGGCCGAGAAAAACCGCTCTCCAGCACCGGTTAAAATGGCAACACGTAGGTCCGGATTATCCCTGAATTGACAAAACACCTCTCCCAAAGCAAAACTGGTTTTGGCATCAATTGCATTAGCCTTGGGGCGATCGAGAGTTACTTCCAGAATAGCGCCACGTTGTTCGACTTTAATTACATCACTCATTATTTGTTCCTGGATTATTTCTTTCTGGATAAATGCTGCCTTACTTGACCATTCTAATCATAGCATCTGCGATTATAACGCCCCGGCCTTCAGGTAATACCATAACCGGATTTATATCTAATTCCATAAGCCGGGTATCATTTTCTTCAACAAAATGAATAAGCTTCTCAATGGTATCTGTAAGCGCAGGAATATCCCCTTTAGCCAAGCCCCTATAGCCGTCCATCATTGGGTATAGCTTTAAGCTCTTTAAGGCTGACTGAATGTCTTTTTTAGAAGATGGAAGGAGTAAGGGAGCGGAATCTTTAAGCAGTTCGACAAACACACCGCCACTTCCGACCACAACGGACAAACCAAATTGAGGATCACGGCTAACACCGATAATGATTTCGGATACCACGTCAGTAATCATTTCTTCGACGAGAACCGTATCCGTTAGAGGGCGCATACTTTGTGCGGCACTCTCTACCATATCTTTATTTTGTAAATTAAGGGATACACCACCAACTTCGGTTTTGTGCGCTAGCTCTGCGCTTACAGCCTTAACAACAACTGGATAGCCAATTTCCTCAGCTACTTTAGCGGCTTGCTCTATAGGAACAGTTTTGTTTTGCGGAACGCGCAGTCCGTATTGGCTCAAGAGAGCCTTAGCTTCGACCTCATCCAATATTTCAACATCACCAACGAGATCGTGTCGCTCATTCAAAACCGTAATGACACCACTCTCTTTGATCTCGTTCCAGCGCCTTCCAATCCATGCTGCAGAGTTGATCGCTTTCAAACCATTATCAAGGCCCTGAAGAGGCACTACATTATGTTCAATCAAATTCTTACGCGCATGTGCTGGCAAGTTTTCGGGCAAGGTTGAAATGACAACCGCCTGTCGCCGTGAAGTCTGTTGAGCTGAAATCATTGCTTGAACGGCGAAATCCCAGTCTGGGGCGTCACCCAACTGTTCTTTGGGATAATCTAGAACCAAAAGGGTTGCGTCGTATCCACCCTGCATTAACCGGGTAAAACAAGCCGTCTTCTCTGCCAGGTTTCCCCAGATGTAGGTGTGATAATCAAACGGGTTTGAGACAGTAACCTTTTCTCCCATTTGTTCTTGTAATTCGAGGGTCTGTTGCTCGGGTATCGCTCCAAACTGCAAGTCGAGCTTGCTCCCCATATCTGCGACCAGCGCAGCATCACCACCAGAACAACTAAGGGAAGAGATGTTGTTGCCTGAGAGAGGTCCTGCTACGTGCAAGAATTTTAATGTCTCAATAAGCTCAGATAATGAATGAACTCTGGCCACTCCGATGCGATTAAATAAAGCGCTGTAAAGAGTATCAGACCCCGCCAAAGTAGAGGTGTGGCTCATCGCCAACTGAGCCCCTATTTCCGAACCACCCGCTTTTAAAGCAACAACAGGAACTCCTTTGTTCCGGGCTTTCTCTACTGCTCGACAAAAAGCAGGTATGTCATCAACTCCCTCCATGTGGAGGCCAATGGCAGTGATACGGTCATCTTCACATAGGGCTTCTATGTAGTCGGGGATAGAGAGTATGGTCTGATTACCAACCGAGATCATGTAAGCAAGGGGCAAAGACCTTTCTTGCATGCTCAAACTAATACCAATATTTCCGCTTTGAGTGATGATGGCAACACCACTGTCGACTTTTTCTCCACCGTGCTGGTCCGGCCAAAGTGCGGCACCGTCAAGGTAATTCAACACGCCATAACAGTTGGGGCCAGCAACGGCGAGATCACCAGTATTTGATATCAATGCTTCATGAAACGGCGCACCATCTTTCGTTTCAGAAAATCCGGAGGCATAACAGACAGCGCCCCCTGCTCCCATTTGTGCCAATTCGCCAATAACGTCGACGGCTGGGCCTCTTGGGATTGCGACAAAAGAAGCATCAGGGACGGATGGTAAATCCTGTATGGAGGCGTAGCAAGCCAAACCCTCAACGGTGTCCCGCTTGGGATTTACGGGCCAAATATCACCTTCATAACCCGTTTTCCGGCACTGTCGGATGACTTCTGCCGCTTCTCTTCCACCGATAACGGCGATGGATTTCGGGCTTAACAGGCGCTTAATATTAGAAATTGGTGCCATATTGATTTAACTCCCGAGCGGCCGGAGCAGACCCCGAGATATAATGTGGCGTTGGATTTCGCTTGTTCCATCCCAGATACGCTCAACTCGGGCATCACGCCAGAAGCGTTCTATTGGCAATTCCGTCATAAGTCCCATACCGCCGTAAATCTGTAAGGTCTCGTCTGTTACTTTTCCCAACATTTCAGTTGCAAAGAGTTTAGCCATTGCGATGTCTTGATCAGCTGGAATACCTTGGTCGAGTTTCCAGGCAGCACCCAGGGTCAGGTATTCTGCAGCTTGGATTTCTGTCGCCATATCAGCGAGTTTGAAAGATACACCCTGGAACTTGCCGATAGACTGTCCAAACTGTTTTCTTTCCGCGGCCCATTCAACGCCCATATCGAAACATCTCTGTGCACGACCAACCGACATGGCAGCCACGGTCAAACGCGTAGCGCCGAGCCAAGTGTTCGCTTCATCAAAGCCTGTACCCTCTTCCCCCAGGATTTGAGACGAAGGAACACGGCAATTATCAAAGTTAAGGATAGAGTTGTTGTAGCCTCGGTGAGATACGCAGTTGTATCCGTCCGTTATTTCAAAACCTGGCGTATCGCGATCAACAAGGAAGCACGTTATTTTTTTCTTGGTTCCACGGGGCGTTTCTTCTTCGCCAGTTGCGATAAAAACAATGGCAAAATCTGACTCGTCCGCATGGGTAATGAAGTGTTTGGTTCCATTGAGGATCCAATCATCACCATCTTTACGTGCTGAGGCTTTCATCGATCTTACGTCTGAACCGGCATCTGGCTCGGTTAGGGCGATGCAGTCGGTCTTTTCACCACGAATGGCTGGTAACAGGTATTTTTCAACCTGATCCCCGGTGCAACCACAAAGAATATTGGATGGACGGCCAAAGATGACGCTCAAGGCTTGAGAAGCACGACCCAGTTCACGTTCCATCAGTGACATTGTCACATGATCGAGACCGCCGCCGCCAAACTCTTCGGGAATGTTAGCGGCATAAAAACCGAGACCAAGGACCTTGTCCCGAATTTCTTTGGTTATCTCAGCGGGAACATAACCAAGTTCTTCGACTTTGTTTTCGTGAGGGTAGAGTTCTTTTTCTACAAAATCACGTACGGTATCAACAACCATTTGCTGTTCTTGAGAAAGACCAAAGTCCATAACATGCTCCTATAAAACCAGAACTCTACTGGTGAACATAAGTTTGAATAAAATAATAGACGACCTTATCCAGCACTTAGATAAACGCAGGATTTTGACTTAGTCTAAAAACCAATAATTGAGACCAGAGATTTACCTTATACTTTTAATAGGTGTCTCTGGTCTCATATGTTCGACTAACCCTTGGGTGCCGGGACAGCCATTTCACGGCTGCGACGCTCTGGCTTCGGCAAAGAAGTGTGGGCATCCATAATCTTTTGCAGGATTTCCAAAACTTCTGGCTTTGCTGAACACGCTTTAGCAGCATTTGTATCAACGTGGAGAACCATCTGCTCTGCAGTTGCTAGCAGGCTGTCATCTTTTGCGTTGTACATGTTGTGGATAAAGTGCAACCGTTTGTTATCCAAACCAAGAAGTTGTGTTGTCACCTTCAAAGGCTCGTGAGCACCAATTTCCAAGATATTATTTATATGGGTCTCAACCGTATAGTAAGAATTACCATTGGCATGATACTCAGCGTCAACACCAACGTATTGGTACAGCGCATCAGAAGCATCGCCAAAGACCTGAAGGTAACGGGACTCAGTCATGTGGCCGTTATAATCCACCCACTCTGGATGAACTTTGTCTGTATGAAGCTCTAGCGGTTGTGAGAGATCATCGCTCGCAGACCAGGACGTAGAGCCAGATGTATCCGCGTATTGACGCTCTTCATCTTTTTTCAACGTGCTACCGGATGCGTAGTCATAGCTCCGCAGAGATTGCATGATGGAAACCAGACAATTATCACGTAACTTTTCAAGATCCCGAATTGAATAACCCTCGGCTTGTTCCTGAGTTCCTTCGACCATGCGGTCAATTAGTTGATCAGTAAGCTCTGGTGCTTTCAGTTTTGTCCACGGGAGCTCAAGTGCCGGACCGAATTGTTCCAGCATATGACGCATGCCCTGCTCTCCTCCAGCAAGGTGGAAGGTCAAGCAAGTCCCCATAAAGGCCCAACGTAGGCCGGGGCCATAGATAACGGCCTGATCAATTTCGTCAGTCGTTGCTACGCCATCGGCAACCATGTGAAGGGACTCACGCCACAGTGCTTCTTGAAGGCGGTCAGAGATATAGCCTTCGATTTCCTTACGAACTTTTAGGGCGTGCATGCCGATGGAAGTATAGAACTCCATGGCCTGTTCAACAAATTTGTTGTCAGTTAGCTCACCACCCAATACCTCAACCAACGGCAAAAGGTAAACAGGGTTAAAAGGGTGCCCAATGATAACACGCTCTGGATTGATACAATCAACTTGAATTCTTGATGGCAGTAGACCTGAGGAGCTAGAAGCAATAATCACTTCAGGACCGACGTGCTTACTGATTTCTGCAAGCAAATTACGCTTTAAATCTTCGCGTTCCGGGGCGTTTTCTTGAACAAAATCGGCCTGGGAAACAGCTTCAGCCAAGTTTGTCGTAAAGGTAAGCGTGCCTTTTTCCCTTCTTGGCGCGAGGCTGAGATTATTTAAGGAAACCTCTGCATTAGCAACTACTTCACGCATCCCGCGTTCTGCATCAGCAGATAGATCGGTAACGATAACATTGATACCACGGTGGAGACAGCGCGCCGCCCAACCTGCACCAATCACACCGGCGCCAACGATGGCGATCGTTTTAATTTCATACGTCATTTTCTTGAACCTTATTATAAGCTACCGCAGAACTTAAACTTGCTTATTGGCGTTGAATTTTTTACGTGCTTCTTCAGCAGTAAGCGTACGAGCACCCATACGCTCCACGATTTCTTTTGCGCGCGTAACCAGCATACCGTTGGTCGCAAGAACACCGCGTTCCATATAAAGGTTATCTTCAAGGCCCACACGTACATGTCCGCCAAAGATAACGGATTGAGCAGCCATGGCCATTTGTGCTGGACCGACACCAAATGAGCCCCAGTTTGCTCCTTCTGGAAGCATGTTACGCATGGCAAGCATTGTTTCTCCGTTTGCTTCAGCGGCGAAAGGAATGCCAAGGCAAAGCTGGAACAATGGTGGTGCATCGATCAGGCCTTCAGCCATTAGCTGCTTTGCCATCCAGATATGACCGAGCTCAAAGGCTTCAATTTCTGGCTTTACACCCATCTTCTGGATTATTGCAGTCATTTCACGCAGCATATCCGGTGTAGAAACATAGGCGTAATCACTAAAATTCAGGGATCCACAATCTAGTGTACAGATCTCTGGACGGATAAGGTCGATGTGTTTAAGGCGATCAACAGGGTTGAGCATGTCTGTGCCTGGACCACCGTTATTAGGATTGGTCGCGTCCGGTACAAATTCACCACCCATACCCGCAGTAATGTTGATGACAACATCTACACCTTTTTGATCCATTTTCTGGCGTAGCAACCCAACAGTTTCTTGATATAGATTAATATCATTGCTGGCTTGTCCGGTTTCAGGATTACGAACGTGCAAATGAGCAATTGCTGCACCAGCTAATGCCGCTTCAATAGCAGCATCCGAAATTTCTTCAGGTGTTACAGGAACGTTGGTGTGTTTGTCTTTCTTTACACCAGCGCCTGTGACTGGGCAGGTAATAATAACTTCGTTGTTCATGGCTCATACTCATTCGATAAATGGTGTCGCACCTAATTGGAGTGCATCGTTTCTTTCGAATAAGTGTAGGTCGATTCATGATATTTATTTTACATTTTGCGCAAGTTATGAAACATTTTCCCCTAAGTGATCTGTAGTAATTGAGACTTAAAAATGTATCTTTTTGGAACAGCAGCAGACAAAAAACCTCAAAAAATAGCATTCCTGTTGATTCCAGGCTTTTCAATGCTTTGCTTTTCTTCAGCTCTTGAGCCGTTACGCGCAGCAAATATGAAAGTTGGAGAAAAGTTATATGAATGGAAGCTCTATTCAATTACCGGCAAAACGGTTAAAGCCAGTAATGAGATGGAACTCAACGTTGATGCCGAACTTGGGGATGATGAAACCATTCCTACTCTGATCGTTTGCGCCAGCTATGATGTTGATAAAAGTTACACCGAAAAACTCGCTTCCATCCTAAGGAAATTGCGATCTAAAGGGACAGAGTTTGGGGGCATGGATGCAGGTAGTGAGGTCTTGGCAAAAGTTGGCCTTCTTGATGGATATAAAGCAACAGTTCATTGGGAGAATTTCGAAGGTTTCACTGAAACTTATCCCAATATTCAAACAGAACTCGATCTCTACGTTGTCGATCGTAATCGGTTTACCTGTGGTGGGGGCACCACCAGTTTGGATATGATGTTGCAACTCATAAGAGTTCAGCATGGGTTGAAATTATCTACTGATGTTGCTGATGTCTTTATTTACCAACGGTTTCGGGAGGGAAATAACCCGCAGCGCTTGGCATCGGACAATCCACAGATTAGAAAAAATAAAATACTTACCACTGCGATAGAGACGATGGAAGAGAATGTGGAAACCCCATATCTTATCCCCGAACTTGCCCAGGAGATCGGGTCTACGGTTCGGGAACTGGAAAGACTTTTTAAAAAATATCTAAAGACATCACCTGCAACCTATTACAGAAACCTTCGCCTGGATGTGGCACAAAGGTTACTTAAACAAACTGATTTTTCCATTCTGGATATTGCCATAAGGTGTGGCTTTAACTCGGCGACTTCGTTTGCAAGAAGTTACAGAGGCCGTTTTGGGCAATCGCCAAGGACCAGTCGCAGAATTATTTGAAGGTGAATATTAAAAGTGAACCAATCTCTCACTATTGATAACGAGCAAGCTACAGTTGGTGTAATAACAAAAGGTGGCTGCATAACGTCTTATCGACTCAAAACGAACGATGGATTTTTTGATGTTTTGAAGTCCTTTGGACAAAGAAATAAGGCGTCTTTCCCCCTTATTCCCTATTCTAATCGCATTAAAAATGGCTGCTTTGTTTTTGAGGGGAAAAAGTATCAACTCCCTCTGAATTTTGGTGATCATCCTCACTCTATTCACGGTGTTGGGTGGCAAGAGGAGTGGTCAGTCAAAAATCACGAAGAAGACAGTATCACATTGGAACTGACACACGATGGTACAGTCTGGCCCTTCCCTTTTAAGGCGACACAAACCGTAAAATTATCAGGTGCAGATTTATATAATGAAATTCAACTGACAAATCTGTCTACAACGTCAATGCCGGCTGGGTTGGGTATGCATCCCTATTTTCCGCGTCACGGAACCGCAATACTTACGGCTGACGTGGGCGAAGTATGGAAAACTGACGATACTTGCCTTCCGTTAGAAAAGATCTCCTGCCCACCAAATTGGAATTTAACTTCTGGCGCCATGGTGGATGAACTTCATTGTGATAACCAATTCGATCCTTGGACTGGAACAGCCCTTATTAATTGGCCTGATAAAAGTGCCTCCGTTACTCTTACTTCAAGCGAAGATTTGAATCGCCTTGTTGTCTACGCTCCACGTGATGAAGAGTTCTTCTGTATCGAGCCGACGTCACATATCACAGATGCATTCAACTTTGCCTTTCAAGGAAGACCACAACAAGAAACAGGTATTCGTATTCTAGAGCCTGAAGAAACCTGGACAGTGTGGATGGAATTATTACCAAAACATCATTTATAGTGCCCAGATTTCGTACTATTTGAAGTATATAAAAATTAACATACAGATTACGTGCATCTTTTGACCTAAATCAAAGGCAAACCTCGTTAACTAGCAGAAGATAAGGCCTATTAGGACTTATTATGTTGTAACGAAGGGAGATGCTTCGTGCCAAACCAGAAGGCATGGGCGATAGAAAGTACCAATATTGGTAATATAGCCAATAATACTCTGGCATTACGCCAAAGTAGGCTAACTTCATTTGTCTTAAATCTCTCTTTTGTAACCGTTTTAATTCTCAGTTATTTCATTTTCCTCTCAACCCAGGCCTATTCCGCAAATGGTGCCTTTGAAAAGTACATTACGAAAGTAACAGCAACTGAGCTTTATAACGGTGCGACGGATTTACGGATTGTAAAGGGCGCGCCCTCTTACGCTGAAATACATAAAGAGGGCGATCTTGTTGGTTATGCCTATCTCAATACTGACTTCGTCAATGCGACTGGCTATTCAGGAAAACCTATTCACGTCATTGTAGGTATTGATCCCAACGGCATAATTACTGGCACAAAACTGGTTAAACACAGTGAGCCTATTGTCTTAGTTGGTATTCCAGAAAAAGAAATCACTAATTTCATGTCGGGTTATACCGGTATCAACACGATTGAGCATAGCGGACAAGACAGGGATGCTGGCGAAGTTGATATGATAAGCGGAGCCACTGTCACCATTATGGTGATAGAGGATTCCATCCTCCGGTCTGCCATTAAGTTCGCCAGATATATCGGTTTAGCTGTCTTGAGTAATGAAGTTGCAGCCCAACCGACTGAAATTCGCTCTGTTGATACCACTTACAATAATGTTGATGATTGGCAGACCCTACTTGGGAATGGTGCTGTCAGGCACCGGGTCATTACTGTTCAAGAAATCAATGATGCCTTTTTACAATCAGGTAATGAAAAGGCAGCGGCCCGCCCTGAAAAAGGCAAGTCAGAAGACATTTACATCGATCTTTATTTGGCCCCTGTTTCAGTACCTTCAATCGGACATAGTCTATTAGGCGAGGCTGAGTACCAAAACCTTTTGAATGACTTAGAGCCTGGGCAAGAAGCCATCATGGTATTTGCCAATGGACGATATTCTTTTAAGGGTTCCGGGTATGTACGGGGGGGGATATTCGATCGGTTTCACCTGATACAGGGTGAAAACAGTGTTCGTTTCAGAGACAACCTTCACAAACGTATCGGAGATATTGGCGCAGAGGGGGCTCCTTACTTCAAAGAAATCGGCCTGTTTCGGATCCCGGCTGATATTGATTTTAATCCTGCTGACAACTTTAGAATAGAACTGCTCGCCAATCGGCCAATTGGGGCGATCAAAAAAATATTTCTCGCATTTGACGTCAATTATGACCTCCCAAAATCCTACGTCAAAATCGAGAAAATCGCTCCTAAACCATCAGTAACAAAACTGATAACACAAAGTGTCTCTGAGATAGATGAAGCCGATAATGCCGCCAGGGTAGCCCTTTGGAAACGGATGTGGGATCTGAAGAAGGTAGAAATAGTTATACTTTCGATCGCCCTTGCCGTTCTCACTGTGATTTTCTTCTTCCAGGAATGGTTGGTACTAAGGCCCCGTCTCTTAATCTGGACAAGAAATCTATTCCTAGGGTTTACGCTGGTATTTGTTGGCTTTTATGCCCAGGCCCAACTTTCAGTCGTTAACGTCCTGACATTTTTTAATGCTCTACTGACTGACTTCAGTTGGAATTATTTCCTGATGGAGCCAATGATATTCCTGTTGTGGTTATCAGTAGCTGGCGCACTTATCTTCTGGGGACGTGGTGCTTATTGCGGATGGCTTTGCCCATTTGGCGCATTACAAGAATTACTCAGCCAAATTGCCAAGAAGTTTAAGGTTCCACAAGTTGAACTACCATGGGGTCTGCATGAAAGGCTATGGCCTGTTAAATATATCCTCTTTCTCGGATTGTTTGGGTTATCCCTCTACTCTCTTCAAGATGCTGAGCACTGGGCAGAGATAGAACCCTTTAAAACCTCTATAATTCTCAAGTTCGCAAGAGAATGGCCTTGGGTGCTTTATGCAGTTACCTTGTTATCCCTTGGCCTTTTCATCGAACGTTTTTATTGCAGATACATCTGCCCGCTCGGTGCTGCTTTGGCAATCCCCGGTCGTATACGGATGTTTGAATGGCTAAAACGTCACCCAAATGATTGCGGGAATCCCTGTAACACCTGCGCCAAGGAATGCATGGTTCAGGCAATCCATCCTACAGGTGAAATTAACCCCAATGAGTGCCTGTATTGCTTGCATTGCCAAGTCGTATATCACGACGATCACCGCTGCCCACCCATGGTGCAAAAACGCAAAAGAAAAGAGCGTTTAAACGATCTGCGAAATAAGAGTTCAGCCATTAACAATCCGGGCTGCCCCGCAGCTAAAGTACCCGATTTTATTGGCGATGATATTAACAATCCCATCCCAACTGCCAAAGGCAAAAACGCCAAGAGCAAAAAAGATGGAACTGCTTTGGGTATAGAGACACCCAAAGCAGCCAAACCGTCACCTTAAGGTGATAGCACACCGTTCCTGTTTAATGGTGAGACAAGAGACAGGCCCGGTACTTAAAGAGGAGCATAGAAATGTCTAAAGATAAAGGATTGTCCCGGCGTGACTTACTTGGCGGATCTGCAAAATTGGCAACAATTGCCAGTGTGGGTGCCGCATCAAGTATGGCTGGTTTGGGAAGTGTTTCATCAGCACACGCAGCTGGTGCCGGGAACCCAGCGGCCGTAGAACCAGGTCAACTGGATGAATACTATGGCTTTTGGTCTTCTGGACAGGCTGGCGAATTACGTATACTTGGTCTGCCCTCCATGCGTGAACTTATGCGTGTTCCAGTATTTAACAGATGTTCTGCAACAGGTTGGGGCCAAACAAACGAAAGTAAGAAAATTCTTACTGAAAACTTGTTGCCACAAACCAAAAAGTTGGCTCTTCTCCGCTTTGTTGAGTAGATTTAGGATTTCAAATAGAGCATAGATTGATTATCTGGAATGGATGATTGTCTAATTTTGAGTTTGAAGTATTCGGTATCCTTGATGCCTCTGGCTCGCTTACGGATCATTCCTATACTGACATTACCAGCCTCTATCCTGGCGCTTGTGAGCTTGTGTTTGGCGTAGTTGCAGATGCCCACACAATGTTTCCGTAGGGATTTCGCGAACTTTTTTAGATAGAGCATCTGTGACTGATCTGCTATCAGGCACCAACGTTCCAGTTGCTCCGCCATCGCCTCAAATGAAGCGGCACTCCACAGCAGCTGAAGCTGTTCTTTCAAGACGTAAAGTGCATTCAGGTTGCTATTGCTCTCCAGCAACCTTTGCAGCTTGTCACTTTGTTTTTCACTCAACTTATCCGCATTTTTGAGCAACAGATAATGCGTCCCTTTCATCAACTCTTTACCACTTGGATCGGCCTTTCTGAACTCAAGTCGACGCTGATTATGGATAGCTTTGCTGTAGTTTTTCATGACGTGGAAACGGTCAAATACTATGTCGGCCAACGGCAAGGACTCTCTGACAGCCTTTTGGTAGGCAGGCCCCATATCCATCGCTACGGCCTTTATTTTGCAGGCTGTATCTGGTTGCAGTTGTTTCAAAAACCTTGAAAAAACCTCGGCAGTTCGGCCTGCTTCAACCCAGATCAGATGACCGCCAACCATATCGTAGACCACCGTCATGTAGTCATGACCTTTCGCCCGGGCAACTTCATCTACACCAATATATTCCAAGCCAGTTAGCTCTGCAGGATCAAGCGTAGGGAGAGTTTCAATAAGGTATGCCCTGTCGATATTCTTGACCGTTTCCCATCGTATATCCAAATGTCTGGAAACCGCTTGAATAGACATATGCCGACATAATCCACTGATCAGTCGGCAAAATCGGTGAGTGAAACGGCACCCTTTATCAACAAAATCACACCCCTCAATGCGGCGTTCGCCCTTGTTAATATAAACCTGCGCCAGCTCAATCTCGACCACACAAGGATACCCAAAAAGGGGGATGTCGTTTACTTGTCGGCGGACATGCTGGTTGATGCTTCCCTTCTGGCCTGTAGCAGGGTCTATAGCCCTCCTACGCGCGTCTCGGCTGCAGTGAATGACAATCTTAACACCGCCGTCATCCAGTTTAATTTCATTTACACGTTGCCCTTTGAGGCCTAAAATATGCTGCGAGATGTTGATTGTCATATACCTGCTCTATGTAAAGTTATCAGAAACCATACATATCAACAGGTTACTTGGCGGTCGGCATCTTTTTCTACTCAACAAAGCGGAGAAGAGCCATCATTTTTACAAATTAGAAAGATACGTTTTAAAGTATCTATATAATTAGGAAAAGATATGTCACTCGTAACTTATTCTATTGCTGATCTGGAAAAGTTAGCGCAATCCGCTTTGATTGCTTCAGGCGCATCAGATAGTTCTGCGCAATCTGTGTCACGTGCAGTGGTTCGGGCAGAGAGTGAAGGTAATAAAATTTGTGGTGTGCTCTATATCCCCCTGCTTTGTGAACAATTAAAGTTTGGCAAAATAGATGGGCAGGCACAGGCAAAAATTGAAACCTCGGCACCGGGTTCCATAATTATAGATGCAGCTGATGGCTTAGCCCATCCGGCCATTGAACTGGGTTCACCCTATTTAGTTGAGGCTGCAAAAAATCTCGGCATTGCAGCGATGACAGTAAAAAATTCCACCAACTGTCTGGCACTTTCTCATTTTGTATTACCACTGGCTCATGAAGGCCTAATTGGGTTGGGTTTTGCCAATTGCCCAGCAGTCATGGCTCCACCAGGCGGGAAAACACCAATACTGGGTACAAATCCAATCGCTATGGCAATCCCTGGCGAAGAAGCTCCTATGATCGTAATTGATCAAAGCACCAGTGCTGTTGCCATGACAGAGCTTATTATCCGCCGTGATAGAGGGGAAACCATTCCCGAAGGTTGGGCTCTGGATTTAGAAGGGAAGCCAACAACTGATCCTGAGAAAGGATTGGCGGGAAGTATGACCCCAAGCGGGGGTCACAAGGGTTTCGGTATTGCCCTAATTGTAGAGGTCTTGGCCGCTGCCCTTTCCGGTGCCCAACTCAGTTCAGAAGCCAGTCCCTTTTTTGGAGATCAGGGAGGACCTTCTCGAACCGGGCAAAGTATAATTGCGATTGATCCAGGTAAATTTAACCCAGGGTTTGCAGAAAGCATTAAACACCTTTGCACTTCAATAGAAGATCAAGAAGGGGCACGTATACCAGGTAAGAAAAGACAACAGCAATTATCTGATACAAAAAAGAGCGGCCTCTTGGTTGAGACGTCATTAATAAAACAATTACAGGAACTTACTGCTTAATATTAAGTGTAATTTATATCGTTTATTAAAGCTTTATACTCAAAAGTCATCAATTTTATCTGTGTGAACTCACAACAAAAACAAAATAAATAGAATAATTATACAATTTGTATCGCATTATTACTTACATGATTGAATTGTATGATTGTTGATATTCATACTTTCACACATGATTTTTCTAACCGTTAACCTAAGCTAAGGTTGGTATGTACCATGAATATTTTTAGTATATTAAAAATAAAATAAACAGATATGCTTAGGCTTAAAATGTATAGGTCATCAATAAAATAACTTTAAAATTTCATATACAGCAGGAAAATTCGAACAACAATACAACATTTGACAGCTACAAGCTGTACTTGTCAGGAGTGCGTCATGGACATGAAGAACACCCCCTCTGGTTCAGGCCAATTGTTTGGCCGCCATCGCCGAAAAATCGCCCCCTTCGAAATTCCAGAACATCCAGGCCCAAATGCCAGTCATGCAGAGCTTGAAGCTTGGGCACGGTCCAAAGCTGCAAACTTTAACCAACATGTAATTGGCTACGGCGCCTTAGCAGAAGGTGAATGGAAAGCCGCAAAAATTCCAGAACCTGACCTCGGCACGATGCGTCGTTACAGACTTGAGCGCATCCGGGAACAGCTACGAGCAAGGGATCTTGCGGGAATATACCTTTATGATCCCCTGAATGTGCGCTATGCGACTGATGCCAGTAATATGCAACTTTGGACCCTACACAACCCGGTTCGAGCTTGTTTTGTCGCTACAGATGGCCCTGTTATTCTCTATGATTTTCATAATTGTGAACATCTTTCTGACCACTCAGAAGTCGTAGATGAAGTGCATGCTGGTATTGCCTGGTTCTATTTTGAGGCAGGTAACCGCGTTGAAGAACAGGCTGCCAAATGGGCCAAGATAACGGCCGATCTGGTACATCAGCACGGCGGAGGAAACAAACGTCTGGCCTTTGATCAGGTTGATTCCCATGGCATTCCCCACCTCAACCGTGAAGGCATAGAGGTCATCTATGGCGAAGATGTCATGGAAGAGGCCCGAAAGATTAAATCTCCGGATGAAATCCTCTGCATGCGTCGTGCCGTTGTTGCCTGTGAAGCCGCAATGAGTGAAATGGAAAAAGCTCTTCGACCTGGTATGAGCGAAAACGACCTTTGGTCTATCTTACACGCTGAGAATATTCGCCGTGGGGGAGAATGGATTGAAACCCGTCTACTGGCATCGGGGCCTAGGACAAATCCCTGGTTCCAGGAATCTTCAGCCCGGGTCATTGAAGCTGGGGATCTCGTTGCTTTTGACACCGATCTCATTGGCTCTTATGGATTTTGTTGCGACATTTCGAGAACATGGCTTGCCGGAGATGGGAAACCGAGTAATGAGCAGCGGGCACTTTATCAAATGGCTCTAGAGCAAATTGATCACAACCGTGAAATGTTAGCACCAGGTGTGAGTTTTAAAGAACTCTCCCACCAGGGCAAAAGCCTACCGGAAGAATATTTACCGAATAGGTATTCTGTTCTATTCCATGGCGTGGGCCTTTGCGATGAGTATCCTGCCGTGCGTTATCCTTCAGATTGGGAATCTGTTGGGTATGAAGGTGAACTAGAGCCTGGCATGGTCGTTTGTGTGGAAAGCTACGTGGGTCGTCACGGTGGACACGAAGGTGTTAAATTGGAAGACCAGATCCTGATCACCGATACAGGATATGAACAGCTTTCTAGTTATCCACTGGATGAGCGCTTGATGGGAAAGATCTAACTCTTTTCTCGTAGATTTAGAAAAGTACTTATAAAAAAAGTGGCCGGGAATTTTTTATAATTCGCGGCCACTATTTTTATTAGAAACTATGTGTAACGGATTTATCCAAGCATTCTTTCTGCTTTTGGATCAAACAGAGTTTCTGTAAACATCCTGGCCTTTAACATAACGCCCAGAACTTCGATTTCGACTTCGACACCATCCAGTGCAATTTCGGTCGGAAGAAAACCATTCGCCACTGATTTTTGTGTATAGTGGGCATAACCACCAGATGTAACAAAACCAACGACTTTACCCTCGTGCCAGATTGGCTCGTCGCCCCAAACATCAGCATCAATGGCGTCAACAACGAAGGTACAGAGCTTGCGTGATGCTCCCTCTTCTTTTTCCTTAAGCGCTGCTGCCTTACCAATAAAGTCTGCGGCTTTGTTATAGGAAGTAAAGCGGTCCATACCAGTTTCAACGGGCATATAATCCGGCCGGAATTCTCTGGCCCACGACCCGAAGGACTTTTCAAGACGCAATGACATCATCGCCCGCATACCAAACGGTTTAAGCCCAAGGTCCTTACCTGCTTCAGCTAGGATATTATAAAGCGCAACCTGTTCTTCAGCCCGTACGTAAATCTCATAACCGAGATCCCCGGTATAAGAAACTCTTTGAATAAAAGCACGACAGGTTCCAATATCCGTTTTCTTAATATCTAGGAACTTGAAATTTTCAGCTGAGACATCTTCGAAAGCGACACGACTAAGAAGTTCCCGAGCCTTTGGACCTGCAATTTGGAAACCGATACGTTTGGTTGAAATATTTTCTATTTCAACAGAACCACCTGATGGCAGGTTTGTTTCGAACCAGCGTAGGTGCGCCGCCTGCATCCCGAAAGAGGCCGTAACCATAAATTCCTGCTCAGAGAGACAGGAAACGGTGAAGTCACCAATTAACTTGCCTTTGTGACTGAGCATTGGGTTTAGCGCGAGGCGACCAGGTTTTGGTATACTACCCGCCATGATCACGTCCAACCAAGCGCGGGCGCCTGAACCTGTTACCAGGTACTTACCAAAGTTATGAACTTCATTGATGCCAACGGCTTCGCGTACCGCACGGCACTCTGCACCCACAGCGTCAAAGGCGTTACTACGACGGAAACTGGGCGTTTCCTCCAAGGGTTCACCTTCAGGGGCAAAGTAATTTACCGCTTCCATACCGTATGCAGCGCCGAAGACAGCGCGTTGATCTTTCCACACGCCATAAGCTGGTGTGGTTTGATGAGGCCGCGCAACGGGAAGTTCTTCGTTTGGATAGGAGACTGAAAAGCGACGTTGATAGTTTTCACGTACCTTTGCACGGGTATAGCCCGGTGTAATCCAGTCACCAAATCGTGCTACATCCATGGCAAATACGTCGCGAGAAGGTTCACCCTCGATCATCCACTCAGCCAAGGTTAGGCCAACGCCTCCCCCTTGGGAGAAACCAGCCATAACCCCACAGGCAGACCAGTAATTGCGTAAACCAGGTACAGGGCCAACGAGCGGGTTCCCATCTGGGGCAAAAGTAAACGGCCCATTGATAACGGTCTTAACACCAACCTTTTCCAATACTGGAAAACGTTTAAAAGCAAACTCGAGAGAGTCACCAATACGGTCTAGATTGTTGTTGAGGAGTTCGTGGCCAAAATCCATTGGCGTTCCGCGTTCAGCCCAAGCATCACAGGACTGCTCGTAAAAACCAATGCAGAGCCCGCGACCTTCCTGACGAAGATAACTTTCACCCTCTGGGTCCATCACGTGTGGTAGTTCACGATCGAGTTCGTAAACCTCTGGTGCATCTTCTGTTACAAGATACTGGTGCTCCATAGGGTGGAGCGGCATATAAACACCAGCCATTTCGCCAACTTCACGCGCCCATAGACCACCTGCGTTAACCACATGCTCGGCGATAACGGTGCCTTCCTTAGTCACGATTTCCCACGAACCATCCGCCTGGGGATTAAGTTCAAGCACAGGGTTGCGAAGGATAATCTCAGCACCGGCCATCTTAGCTGCTTTGGCATAAGCGTGTGTGGTTCCCGATGGATCCAGGTGGCCATCCAGAGGATCATAAAGCGCGCCGAGAACACCTTCTACATTTGTGATCGGAGAGAGCTTCTTGATTTCTTCAGGGGTAACGATTTCTGTATCAAGGCCCATGTAACGGTGCTTGGCACGTTCAGCCTTGAGGAAATCCATACGCTCTGGCGTAGATGCAAGCGTCACCCCCCCGACATGGTGGAGACCACAGGACATGCCCGTGATCTCTTCGAGTTCCTTATAGAGGCGAATGGTATAGCCTTGTAAAGCCGCCATATTAGTGTCGGCATTCAAAGTATGAAAGCCACCGGCAGCATGCCAGGTCGAGCCGGAAGTCAGCTCTGAACGCTCAATCAACATCACATCATTCCAACCAAGTTTGGTCAGGTGATAGAGAACTGAGCAACCAACAACGCCGCCACCAATAACGGCTACACGAGTATGTGATTTCATATGACTTATCCGATTACAGAGAAACTGGAATTCTGATTGATTTCGCGGTTACGTGAGAACACGCCGAGAGAAATGGATTTATCGATGTTCTCGAGATGGAACTGCAATGGTTCGGCATCGTGATCATGGCCTTTTTCACAGGCCTCAACAATCGCCGTCATCATCTTACCGGCTACGGGAGCGTTTTTATACTGATTACCGCTGGTTCCAACTGCCATATAGAAACCTGGCAGGTTACTTTTGTCGTAAATTGGCATCCAGTCTTCTGTCACATCATAGAGAGCAACTACGCCGCGTGTTTTTGACGGAATACCAAGTTCCGGGAACCTTTGTGCCATACGCATTACCAAGACTTTCCACTGCTCAGAAAAGTTCTCATCGTAGTTATCAGGATCCTCAACCCATTCTTTTTCATCACAGGCAGGATCTTCTGAACCGATGAGGATATTGTTCCCGGTTTCTGGACGACAGTAAGTGTGAATATCGCTATCTGAATAAACCATACCTTCTTTTTCAAAATCAAATCCGGCAGGTGATGGTACATGGGCAACTTCGTGCCGAAGAGCACGGGTACTCATTTTCATTTCGCCGTCAACGCCCGCCATTTCATTGATTTTTGAGGAATGAGGCCCTGCGATATTAATAACAACGGGAGCAGGAATTTCGGTTCCGTTGGATAGTTTAACGCCACTTACCTTGCCATCCGTTTTCAGGATTTCGCTGACTTCTGTATTGAAGATAAATTCCGCACCATGAGCTTCGGCAGCTCGTTGTGCGTTATGAGCAGATAGTTTGGGATCGTTCACATAACCGCCGTGGGGAAAGAAGACAGCCCCTTCTACAGCTGGTCCTGTTGGAAGGCCGAATTCGGGATCTTCTGGACGTTTTGCAGGCTCAAACTGTTGCGTATCGACGATTGGCAGATACTTTTTTATATCTGACGTGGCGATATCTTCGTAAGGACAGCCGATTTCATCCATGGTTGAACAGACTTTTGTCAGGGAATGATTGTGGGGAGTTTTGATCACAAGACATCCGGTTTCTTTGTAGTCAATCATACCGTGGTCGTCCTGAACGCCCATATAATTGTCCCAGTCTTTCCAATAGTGCCAACCTTCGTATGCAAGCGCACAGGTTTCCAGCGCAGAATAATAGGTTCGAATGATTGCACAGGACCCAGATGTTGAGCCGTATCCAGATTCAGGAAGTTTATCTATGGATAGCGTTTTCCATCCCTTTTTGGCCATTTCAAAAGCAGTACAGGCACCAATTACACCTGCACCAATAATAATTGCATCGTAGGATTTACTCATATTTCTCGTCCCTGTTCATCCATTGATATTTGGAGATAAATGGAGTTGTTCTATGTTTATCAGTTGCTTGATAGATTGAAATTGCAGTTTGATCCCAAAGGGTTCTCTTTAGAACTCTCCGGAAGCGCCCCCTTCCAAAGTCCTTCGTGCAACAAACTCGTCTATTTCTTCTTTACTGGAGCTATCAAGCTCTGGTTGCTGGTATTCATCTAATAGGTTTTTATAGATCTGATGTGCACGCTCTGTTGTTGTCTTGGAGCCGTTCTCTTCCCAGCTTTCGAAATTGCTCCAGTCGGATAGAATTGGCGAATAAAAAGCAGTTTCATATCGTTCAAGCGTGTGAGATGTTCCAAAGAAATGCCCTCCGGGTCCAACATCTTTAATGGCATCCAGTCCCATGCTCGCCTCACTCACTTCTGGTGGCTGCAGGAATTTTGTCATCATCTGCAACATTTCAGCGTCGATGATTACTTTTTCAAATGAGGCGCATAGCCCTCCTTCGATCCAACCTGCACCGTGCATGAGCATATTGGCTTGTCCCATTACCGCGGACCAAATTGACATCTGGCTTTCATAGGTGGCCTGTGCGTCAACACAGTTTGAGGCATTTGCATTTGAAGATCGATAAGGAACCCCGACCCGTCTGGCTAACTGTCCGCCAATCATTGCTGCCTGGGCATTTTCCGGCGTCCCAAAAGCAGGTGATCCTGATTTCATATCAACGTTGGAGGTAAAACCGCCATAGGCAACCGGACAACCAGGCGATACAAGTTGTAATAAGGTCATGCCAGCAAGGGCTTCAGCGTGTTGTTGTGCCAAAGCACCAGACACCGTAATGGGAGCCATCGCACCTGATAACGTAAAGGGAGTAATGATACAGAGCTGATTATGACGCGCCATTTCCATAGCACCATCGATCATCACGCCATCAAGACGGAGGGGGGATGAGGTATTAATAATGGTGAAAAGGCGGGTCTTTGCTTTAAATTCATCCCAGTTCTTGCAGCCATGTGCAATACGAGTGATTTCCAACGCATCTGTAATGCGCTCTTTACCCAAAGCATACGCATGGAAGACTTTATCCGTTAGAACTGCCATGTCAGCTACACATTCGAGATGGCGGGTCCGTGGAGGAATATCAATAGGTTCCACAGGATAACCTGCAATGAAGTGTATTGTATTCAAAGACTGACATAGTTTCAGAAGGTTTTGATAATCTTCTTTATTACCAGGCCGACGTCCGCGTTCGATATCACTGACATTTGGGGCAGAAGCGACGGAACCAAAAGAAATCTTACCTGGTGATAAATCCAGGTTGTGGGCAGGATTTCGTGCATGAAGCGTGAGAGTGGATGGAGCGTGTGACATTGCTTCCTTGATAAGATCACGATCAATGCGAACACGGTCGCTGTCACTGTCGACCTGCGCGCCAGCTTTTTTGAAGATCTCTTTTGCTTCAACGTGCAGGACGTCTATTCCTACTTCCTCTAGGATACGGTATGCCGTATCGCATATGGCATCAATCTGCCCCTCATGGAGCAATTCAAAAGGTTTGTAGGTATTTTCAACCTGAGACCACGGTAATTGGTTTAAAGGTGCTTCTGATGTGGGGGATTTTTTCGGCCGTCTTCGCCCTGATCTTTGTGTCATAAAAGGCGTCTCCTACGTATTTTTGTTAGTAATCAAGACCGTAAGTTTCTTGGATCGCGTACAAACGATCTTCGATAACCTGATAATCACTTACTTGCATTGGGGCGAAACCTATAAAGAGTAAGGCTTCACGTGTTTCTTCATCCAAAGCCACCATGGCATCAACGACAGCCATATGTAGTTTATCAAGCTCTCGTGGAGAACGGAGAGCCGTTATAAATGGAAGAGTTGGTGTCGGTTCACTTACAGCAATTATTCGTAATTTTTGAGCTGTGGGTTCGTGTCGTAATGCCAATTCCCAGCTGAGTGCATCAATTGCAGCAAAGTCGGCTTTACCTTCGGCTACGGCCTGTATGGATTGGCGGTGACTTCCACTTTGAAAAGAAGATGTGAAAAATTGAGGCGCGTCCTTTATTACACTCAGAGTGTAAAGGAGTGCCGCATAACCAGACTGTGATCCTTTTTCGTTATAGGCAAAAGTCTTGTTTTTCAGATCTTCCAGTTTTTTTAGCTGTGAATCTTGATGGACAATAATGACACTGTAATAAGATCCCGCTCCGCAATTTAATCCGTAAGCTGGCGTGCCAACCAAAGAGACTTTATTTTTGAGCAACGTCTTAAACGGGAGGCCGCACGTCTGAGATAATAATAAGTTCTTATCTAACCAAACGTCCATTCTATCTCTGGTGCGATCCAACGCATTTGGAGCTTTATAGCCTTGATGTGAGAAGCTCTGACTAAGTACTTTAAAAAACTTATTATTATAAGTCTGAAGTTCTGGCCAATCATACATTGGCAAGGACACAACACATTCACTCATCTTCATAAACCCTGACTAGATATTACTGGCTAAACTTATTGGTGTCGTACTTTTTGGGAATGAAGGGGTAAGCAACAGGCTCTTTGCGCTTAAACGCAAAGCGTCTAAAAATCTCGGCATAATTTTTAAAACAATATCCCCGGTTCATTTCGAGAAAACGTTGCCGATTGTTTGAAAAAATTGATGGTAATTTGTACCAGGCAACTGTGGGGTAAGCATGATGTACGACATGCAGGTTATTGTTTAAAAACAGAAAACTGAAAAAACCTTTGTCTTCTATTATGACTGTTCTAGCACGCATGCTTTCATGGGCTTGATGCTCAAGGAAAGTGCGTACCATTAAAAGAGAATAGGCAAAGTAACAGCAGATGAGATAGGCCCAAATTGGCATAGTGCTCCAGTAAAACACTGAGAGCAGTACTAATCCAGAGATAACAAAATGGATTAACCAAGTCCCAATGACTCTTCGATCTCCGCTGCCCATCTCAGCAATTGAAAACCCAACAAAACTAAGGGCGGGACCTATCAACATTCTTCCTGAGAGAGTATTGTTGAACTCAAAAATCTTTTGCACCCAATTGGGGCGTTTTTCCCAGATTTTCATATCCTGATAACCACTCTCTGGGTCTTCGTAGGGATCGCTAATACTGGCATTTTGGTGGTGTTTAATATGCGAGGCTTTAAACCTAAAATAAGGAAGAAGTACCCCTATCGGCATAAAAACAATAGCGTCATTTAGTTTTTGAGAAGTAAAGGGATGCCCGTGGATACATTCATGCTGTAGAGAAGAATGAAGTGTAATAAGAGGTATCACGAGAAGTATTTGCAGAAGTATCGGTAATTCTAATGGTGCTACAAGTAGTAGTCCAAGAGATAGATAGCAAACAATTATGAGAGCTAATGTTCGCCATTCTGCTTTATCACGCAACCACACTTTAGTTCCTCCATTTTTATATTTATTTACGATGCGTGAGAAAAACACTATCGACAATCATATAATTCAATCATAATAATAATAATTCGATGCTTATCGTTCTAATTGTAACTTTAATTGGATAATGATGTGAATTCACACCAATTCCCCTCAGATAGCTCTGATAAAAGAGATGTGGCGTATATATTCCGTGAGCGCATGGGTATGCTGATAGCTCAAAGTGGTAGTAACCTTAGCCAGTTTTCTAAATCGATAGGGATTGACCGATCAGCGCTTAGTCAGTTTCTCGCACCTGATTCTACTAGGCTTCCCAGAGCTGAAACACTGTGTGCTATTTCAAGAGCTTGCGGTGTCTCTCTTGACTGGTTGATGGGTTTGATAGCAAACGATGGGAACAGCGATGATATCGTCCCGTCTATTGAAATCATGCGTATGAACGAAGAAGAAGCCACCCTGAAGATCGAAGAATGGCACCGTGAGGCTATAGGTTATAAAATTAGGTATGTTCCCAATACGCTTCCGGATATGATGAGAATTGATGAAGTCAGCGAATTTGAATTTAAATACAATCATCTGTTTATTCGTAAAGCTCAAAATCAACAGGCAAAAAAACAGCTTAGTAAAACCGCCCTCCCCGATACTGATATGGAAGTTTGTATGCCTCTACAGACACTTGAACTTTTTTCAAAAGGAGAAGGTGTCTGGCAAGAACTTCCAAAGAATGTAAGGAAAAAGCAACTTGAACACATGTTGAAATTAGTTGGTGAATTTTACCCAACATTCCGCCTTTTTTTCTTTGATCAGCAAGCGGCCTATTCTGCACCATACACTCTTTTTGGACCTATGCGAGCGGCAGTATACCTAGGAAACATGTACCTACTCGTCAATTCAGTTGATCATATAAAAGCCCTAACACAACATTTTGATCGACTTATCAGATTGGCTATAGTCGGGCCAGATCGGGCCGAATATAAGATTAGAGAATTTTTGGATGAAGTAAGATAGACCCAAATTTTGAGGTCAATAATAATCTAAGGCTAATTCATAATGTAAGTATTTTTTAAACACGCATTATCGTCAACTCTCTATTCCGAATAGCCTTTGTTACAATCGCTATGGCTGTGGTGATTTTTTTACCATACCTAGGGTTGGTATATATCATGAGAAAATTTACCATATACTAATTAAAACAATCAGTTATAATGTAACCTCAGTCAGCACATGGAAGTTATGTAATTAATACGAATATACAGTAATTCATAAACTTAATGAGAAAATGTCTGTAATATATAACAATTAGTCTACTTTATGAAATCTCATTACTGGCAACACTGCTGTTGTAAAAGTAATTAAGAAAATTATGGGTTAGGATGGAAGGTTGCTTTTGGGAAATACAATCATTGTAATGTGTTTGTATATCCTAATAACGACAAAATCGCTTGGTCGCATACTGGCAACAAAATGTCGTCTGAAGTCACGAACAACGTTTTCTGTACCTTTATGAAAAATAGAGGGAGACCAAAGCACCTAGCAGTTAATAGTAAAAATAAACAACAGCAATAATGCTTAGGGGTGGCTTAGTAATATTTGTGATGCATACTTATACAAGACTTGGGCGCTAAATAACTATAATAAAATAAATGTCCGCGTCACTTTCACATAATCACAAAAAGAAATTAATTATCTAATTTTTTTTGCATCAACTGTTTGACAAAAAAAACGATACAATAAACACTTAATAATACAAAAAACACGAAAAAAAAGAACACACACAACCGGGAGGCACTATTAAATGAAATTCTTTAAACGCAACGGTTCACCAATGCCGTCTCACACCATGGAAATGGCTGAGGAAACTAAATCTGGAAAAATGGATCGTCGCGAGTTTCTTGCAATTGCAAGTGCGTTCGGTGCAACAGCAGCAACTGCTTACGGTATGATCGGTATGGTCGCTCCTACTGATGCTATGGCTGCTGAGGGAAAAAAAGGCGGCATTCTGAAAGTATCAACGAATGTTCGTGAACTTAAAGATCCGCGTACTTTTGACTGGTCTGAAATGGGTAACCTTGCTCGTCAGTTCCTTGAGCCATTGGTTAGGTATAATCGTGATTTCACATTTGAAGGCCGTCTGATCGAAGGCTGGGAAATTAATGATGATGCCACACAATATACTCTGAAAGTACGCAAGGGTATAAAGTGGAACAACGGTGACGATTTCAACGCTGACGATGTTATTTTCAATATTACACGTTGGTGCGACAAGGCTGTCGAAGGGAATTCAATGGCAGGCCGCATGGCAAGCTTGATTGACCCTGCAACAGAAAAGCTTGGTGAAGGTGTACTCAGTAAAGTTGACGATCATACTGTTACGATCAACTTAAATACCGCTGATATTACAATTATTCCAGGTATGTCTGATTACCCTGCTCTGATCGTTCACCGCGATTATGAAAAAATGGGTAGTGATCTTGCTAAAAATCCAATCGGTACTGGTCCATTTGAACTTGAATCAGTTGAAGTTGGTACAATGGCTTCAGTCCGCCGCCGTACAAATGGCACATGGTGGGATGGTGAAGTTTATCTCGATGGTGTCGATTTTGTTGACTATGGCACTGATCCATCAGCTGAAGTCTCAGCATTTGAGTCAGAGGAAATCCATACAAACTATCAAACAACTGCCGATTTCCTTGAAATTATGGATAGTCTCGGTCTGGTTAAATCCGAAGCAGTTACTGCTGCGACCGTCTGTGTTCGTACAAATGCGAATGCAAAGCCATACGATGATCAGCGCGTTCGTCGTGCTCTTCAAATTGCAGTAGATAACTCAACAGTGCTCCAACTGGGCTATGGTGGTGCAGGTAAAGTTGCTGAAAACCATCACGTCGCCCCGCTACATCCAGAATACTTCCCTCTTCCCAAGCAAACGCGTGACATTGAAGGCGCTAAAAAGCTGATGACGGAAGCTGGCATGATGGATCATGAGCACGAGCTCCTGTCCATTGACGATGATTATCGTAAAAATACTGCTGATGCAGTTGCGGCTCAGTTACGTGAAGCTGGCTTTAAGATCAAACGTACAGTTCTTCCTGGATCTACTTTCTGGAATGATTGGGCGAAATATCCTTATTCCATCACCAACTGGAATATGCGTCCTCTTGGAGTTCAGGTACTTGCGCTGGCATATCGTTCAGGTGAAGCCTGGAATGAAGCAGCACATTCAAACCCTGAGTTTGATGAAAAACTGACAGCTGCTCTGGCTGTTGCTGATACGGATAAACGTCGTGCGATGATGCAGGATATTGAACAGATCCTTCAAGATTCTGGTCATCTGGTACAGCCTTACTGGCGTTCTTTGTATAATCACTCTGTTGAGTCTGTGAAAAATCACGGTATGCATCCAACTTTCGAATTCCACTTCGAAAAAGTTTGGCTCGACGAAGCCTGATCGCCTTCTGAATAATATGGAGGGGCCTCGAAGCTCGAGGTCCCTCTTATTCTATATACAAAGTAAACTGAACGATCGACGGGGCCATCATGTTTACCTTTATTTTACGACGTACAGGCGTCATGGCTTTGACCATGTTGTGCCTTACGGTCGTTGTGTTTTTTCTTGTTAATTTAGATCCAAACTTACGCAAACTCTCTATTTCGCAAACGAATATGAGAGCCAGTGACGCTCAAATTGAATCATGGCTTGTGATTAATGGATATCGCGATCCTTTTATTGAACGATATGGTGCCTGGCTTGGCGTTTGGCCGAAGCAACCCAACATCGATAAAGAAACCGGGCTCGCTGTCTCTAAATTTAAATATTGCGACGATCCGACAGAGCCAACCTTCACAGGTGTTATTCAAGGTGATTTTGGATGTTCAACGAAGTTCAAGAAAAAGGTTTCAGATAAACTGGTTCCCGCTTTGCAAGCTACCGGTTGGCTAATGTTTTGGGTGATGGTCGTTATGATCCCCTCAGCCTTATTGATTGGAATTCTTGCTGGTATGCGAGAAGGTTCGAGACTGGATAGAGGCTTGTCTGTTGTATCCATTACTTCTACGGCCACTCCAGAATACGTTTCCGGGATTTTCTTTACGGTTATTTTTGCCTCTTGGCTTGGCGTGCTTAATGGTTCAGCAGCAACGGCGACATCTAAAGGTATTACTTTCTACAACTTTGCCCTCCCCGTCATGACAATGGCACTTTATGGCATGGGATATATCGCCCGTATGACACGGGCATCCATGGTCGAAGTAATGACCGCGCAATATATTCGTACTGCCCGATTAAAAGGTATGAGTTTTTACGCTGTCATTATTAAACATGCCCTTCGGAATGCCCTTATCGCTCCTTTTACAGTCATCATGCTGCAATTTCCTTGGTTGCTAACAGGTGTTGTCATTGTGGAGATAATGTTCCGATACCAAGGTTTCGGGTACACGCTGGTACAAGCCGCAGGCAACAATGATATCGACCTGTTGTTAGCCTGTTCTCTCGTCTCTGTCGTGGTTGTGCTGGTCACCCAGCTCATATCTGATGTGGGTTATGCCTACCTCAACCCACGAATTCGTGTGAAATAAGGGGGCGATAATGGAATATTTATCTACATTTGAGGTTATCACCTCTACGTTTATACAGTTTTGGCCAACGTGGTTAGCACTGGCAATACTGGTTGCATTAAGCTTTACCTTCCAGGACCGACTTGGCCTCTACGGACGCCTTTTTGACAGTGGTGTCGGTATCGTTGGTGTCTTAATCGTGGCTTTTTGGATCTTTACGGCAATTTTTGCGGATATCATCGCGCCATTTGATCCTCTTGCTCAAATCGTTGTTATGAAAAACAAGCTACCTGGAGCAATTGAACCAGGAACTGGCGAAGCTTTCCTCTTTGGCGGAGATAAACTTGCCAGAGACGTATTCAGTCGTGTGGTATACGGAAGCCAAATCGTGTTGATTATTGCCCCTGCGGCGACAACCTTTGCCTTGATGGTGGGTATTTCTTTGGGATTGCCTGCTGGATATTACGGTGGAAAAACCGATACGATTTTATCCTTCTTGGCTAACCTAGTCCTCGCTTTCCCGGTTATTTTACTGTTCTATCTCTTGGTCACTCCTGGGATTACAGAAACACCAATTCCTTATGCAATGGCAGGATTGTTCTTCCTTTTTCCAATCGTGTTTTTTGCAACTCTCTTCTTTACCAGGTTCAAAAAGCGCCCTGATAAACTTTGGGTCCAACTTTTGATAACCTTCGTTATTGGCGGGTGGATTTATGCAGGTCTTGTCTTTGATGCAGATCCGTTGGGAATAATCTCTATTGATCCAAATGAACTCAACATCTTTGTAGCTGTTGTTTTCGCAACCAGTCCCGCGGTATTCCGTATTGTGCGTGGATTGGTTATGGATATCAAAACCCGTGATTATATTGCTGCTGCCCAAACGCGTGGTGAAACACCTTGGTACATCATGCTTTGGGAAATTCTACCGAATGCCCGTGGCCCCCTAATCGTAGATGCCTGCTTACGGATTGGTTACACAACAATTCTCTTAGGAACCCTTGGTTACTTTGGACTTGGCATGGCACCGGAGAGCCCTGATTGGGGAACTGCGATCAAAGAAGGATCACGGTTGTTACGCCTCTATGTACACCCTGCCCTATTCCCCGCTGCAGCACTTATGTCCTTCGTTCTAGGATTAAACTTGCTGGCTGACTCACTACGTGAAGAGTCCATGAAGGACTAAGGGAGGAATAAAGATGTCTGACAAATTATCAGAACAAACACCAATTCTGGAAATAGAAAACCTTTCCATTTCCTTCTTTGTACGTGCAGGTGAAATCCCTGCCGTCATGGACTTTTCCTGTAAAGTTATGCCTGGTGAAGCCATGGGACTTGTCGGAGAGTCAGGTTGTGGTAAGTCCACAGTTGCTCTTGGTATCATGCGTGATCTATCCAACATCGGGAAGATCACTGAAGGCACGATCAAGTTCATGGGCAAAGATATGGGTGAGATGTCTGAAGCTGAGCTTCAAGACATTCGTGGCTCTAAGATCTCCATGGTTTATCAAGAACCGATGGCTAGTTTAAACCCGGCAATGAAAGTCGGTAAACAGCTTATGGAAGTTCCTATTATCCATGAAAAAGTTTCAAAAGACGCCGCATATGCGCGGGCTTTAGAAATGCTTGAGGCTGTTAAGTTACCTGATCCAGAACGTATGATGCGCTCTTACCCTCACCAACTTTCTGGTGGGCAGCAACAGCGTATCGTCATTGCCATGGCTTTGTTGTCCAAGCCAAAGTTATTGCTGCTTGATGAACCGACAACTGCTCTTGATGTGACTGTTGAAGCCGGAATTATTGATCTGGTAAAAGATCTCGGTGAACGATTTGGAACTTCAATACTATTCATTTCTCATAATCTTGGCTTGATCCTTGAGACTTGTGACAGAATAACCATCATGTATTCGGGGGAAGCCGTTGAAAGTGGTACTGTCAATGACGTCTTTGACAGAATGCAACATCCTTATACTCAGGGGTTGTTCAGATCCATTCCCTTGCCTGGTGCAGATAAAAACACACGCCCACTTATTGCAATTCTTGGGCAACTTCCTCTTCCAAATCAAAGGCCTCGGGGGTGTAACTTTGGACCGCGTTGTCAGCATTACGTAGAGGAAATCTGTAATAAGGGTCAAATAAACATGATCCCTGTGACAGGCGAAGAAGGCCATACAAGTCGCTGTTTACGTTTTCAAGAAGTTGATTGGACTGCACTGCCTGAAAATTTGACACAACATGAAGCAGTTGAAGCAGGCCGGGAAATCCTCAAAGTAGATAATTTGAAAAAACACTATCATGTGGCTGCAAATGCGATATTTGGCGGAGCTGAAACAAGAACGGTTAAAGCCAATGAAACACTGAGCTTTACCGCACGAGAATCAGAAACAACAGCTATTGTTGGAGAGTCTGGTTGTGGTAAATCAACCCTGGCAAAAGTATTGCTCGGCTTGGAAACCGCGACAGATGGTACCGTTTCCCTTGATGGTGTAAACATAGAAGGTGTAGAGGTCGACAACAGAACCCCTGAGACAATTGCATCCCTTCAGATGGTTTTCCAAAATCCATTTGATACATTGAATCCAAGTCATTCAATCGGATCGCAAATTGTTCGGACCCTTGAGAAATTCAACATTGGCGCGAACCAGAAAGAGCGTGAAGAGCGTATGCTTGAGCTCTTGGATCTGGTGAAATTACCGAGAGCCTTTGCGTCACGGATGCCTCGTCAGCTTTCTGGTGGTCAGAAACAGCGTATCGGTGTCGCACGTTGTTTTGCTGGCCATCCAAAAATTGTTGTGGCGGATGAACCCGTTTCTGCATTGGATGTATCGGTTCAAGCTGCTGTAACCGAACTGCTGATGGATATTCAACGTGAAGCCAAAACAACAATGTTGTTTATCTCGCATGATTTGTCTGTCGTTCGTTATATAGCTGATCGTGTGATCGTTATGTATCTCGGCCATATTGTTGAACAAGGAACAACGGATCAAATCTTTGCTCCTCCTTATCACCCTTATACAGAGGCTCTACTGTCCGCAATTCCTATTGCAGATACCTCTGTTGAGAAGAAACATATTGTTCTTGATGGTGATATTCCATCTGCAATGGATCCTCCGTCAGGGTGTCCTTTCCACACCCGTTGCCCACACGTATCTGAAGTTCCAGGAGACCAATGTTCGAAAGAGGTTCCTCCTGTTAGGGATTTAGAAGGTGGTCACCAAGTAAAATGTCATTTGGCTGACGATATTCTGGCCCGAATGGAGCCTGTCATTAGCTTTGAGGCAAAAGAAGAAGATCCTACTGCCGCCTAGTAAAGATGATGTGGGCTTTGGATTTATCTGGTTAGTTCCGTTAAGGACAAAGGAAACCTGACAATGGCTTTCAAGTTCAGTGAGTTGTCAATCAAAGCCCGCATTTTTGCGGGGTTTGGTTTGACACTCCTTTTGGTAATGATCGAAGGCGGTTTCAGTGTGAGTACAACGACATCAATTGTTTCTGATGTTGAAGATGCTGATCATGCGACCGTATTAATTTCTGAATTACAAACTCTCTCTGTTTCAACAAGTGACTTATTGAGTGATGGTAACCAGGATAACCTTAAGGCGACTGTCGAATTATTGGATAGAGTTGGCTCGGATACTGAAGCTTTGGTATCCGACCAAGCTCAGAGCGTAGAAGCGGCAAATCTGGTCGAGCAATTTCGCCTTGCTGCTGAATCCTATTCAGGGGCATTTATCCAGAAAAACAGTCAAAATGATGATGTTCAGTCTAAAATATCAGATCTGATCGCTGAGACTGTTTCGACTGCCAACCAATCTAACAAATCCCTAGCAGCTGCAGATCAAGCCGTCTTTAAAGCAAGAACCGAGTTGGATGCCGCACAAGGTATCATTGATGAAGCCCACCGCCTTATAATAGCCATGAACAACGTAGAGCTTGCGATGGTTTTATTTGATGGTCGTCAAAGTAAATCTAATCAGAAAAAGCTTTTGGCTTCAGTTGAAACGGCAAAAGGCATCGTTGACATTCTTCTCAAAAGAGAGCTCGACACCAATACCCGCTCAGTTGTTTCTGCTTTCCCGCCCTTCATTGAAAAAATTCAAACTGCTACTGACGAAATTACTAAAAAATTGGCCGAGGCTGGTGAATTAACAAAAAAGGATAAACTCGGGCTCATAAAAGCAAAGATTACAGCGCGTAAGGCTGTGAAAATTGCAACCGGTGTTATGGAAATCCAAAATAAGAAAATGGAAGAAGCACGGAATACTGTGATTTCTAATCGAAAAGAGAAAACGCGTTTCCAAGGGGTTTTTGATACGGCTCTAAGCTTGCAAGCCAATGCCTTCTCTCTTCTCAATGATTTTTCGGTTTATGTGAACAGCCCAACTAACGAAAATAGTCAAAATATTTCAAAACAGCTGAACTCACTTGAGTTAAATGCCCAGAAATACGCCGAACGCGTTTCAGAAGAGGCAGGCAGTAAAGTTAATACAATTGTCGCAGGCTTTAGTGATAGCCATGCAGCTTTTGTACAAACGCAAAATAAAGCTCAGGCTGCCCGCGTGGAGATGAAAACTTCAGCAAAAACGCTAACTGAACTGGTTAGTGCGATAGGACGAGATCGTGTCGATAGTGTTATCAGTTCAGGCACGACTGCGGCCAATATCATTCTTATTGTCACCATTGCTGTGACGGCATTTTCTGTTCTGCTTTTCCTTTATGCAGGAAGACTGTTGCATACTCTGACCAGGGGTATTCGTCGCTTGGCGCAGGGTGATTTGGAAAGCAGCGCTGAAAGTGGACAAACCGAACGCAATGATGAAATAGGTGAAATGGCCCGTGCTATTCAGGCTTTTCAGGATAAGGAAACAGAACGACAGGAATTGGCGGCCAAATCAGAAGCCGAACAGGCATCCCGCATAGCACGTGCTGGTCAGATTGAAGACTTAATTGCACAGTTCCGTACAACAGCACAAAGTATTCTCAGCGCGGTCACAAACGACATGGAACAAATGCAAGTGACCGCCAAACACATGAATACAATTGCAACGGATACTTCTGAACAAGCCGGCTCAGCAGTAAAAGCAACTGATAACGCTTCTATGTCTGTTCAAACCGTTGCAGCAGCTGCTGAAGAGCTATCAGCTTCAATTACAGAAATTTCGCGGCAAGTGAGTAAAACTACTGAAGTCGTTAGTAATGCGACGGAAAATACTCGTGAAACCAACGAAAAAATCTCAAGTTTAGCTGAAGCGGCACAAAAAATTGGTGATGTTGTCACTCTAATTCAAGATATTGCAGAACAAACCAATTTACTTGCTCTAAATGCGACGATTGAAGCCGCACGGGCTGGCGAAATGGGTAAAGGGTTTGCTGTAGTTGCCTCTGAGGTTAAATCCTTGGCGACACAAACCGCAAAAGCGACAGAGGAAATAGCCAGTCAAATTTCTGAAATCCAAGGCTCTACTGAAGAAGCCGTTGTGGCGATCCAAGACATTGTAGAAACAATGGATGGGGTTAACAGCTATACGACGGCCATTGCTTCAGCAGTTGAAGAACAAGGAGCAGCTACAGCTGAAATCTCCCAGAATGTAAGTCTTGCTGCAAATGCAACACAAGACGCGGCTTCAAATATGGCAACCGTTTCAGAATCTGTGACCGAGACCAGCAACTCTGCAAACAAAGTACAGAGCACTTCAAGTGAAGCATCTGAACGAGCTCAAAAGCTTCGTGAAACGGTGGATCACTTCCTACACGAAGTTGCCTCTGCCTAGCGGTAGTCTGGTGTTAAGTAAACAAAAAGAGCTTGTTCATATTAAATTGAACAAGCTCTTTTCTTTTATGCATCTTAATTAGACTTACTAAACAACCTTAAGTTCGTGAAGTTCTTTTATTTCTTCACAGTCAAGACCAAGCATATCCTTGAATATCACCTCATTGGCAGAGCTATGGGGAAGTCCTGGGAAACGAACCTTCGTTGTATCCTCACCAATTCGAAAGGATACATTTGGCATCTTTAGGTCGATACCTGTTGCAGGGTCTTCAACACTGACAAAACTACCCCGTTCTTTATAGTGCTCATCTTCATCGATATCTTGCATCGACATGATGGGGCCTGCGGTGATCCCTTCGCGCCGGAAGAGCTCAAGCGCTTCCTCTTCGGTTTTGCCCAATAACCACCCTTGAATGATTTCATTAAGGATCATTCTATTTTCAGGTTTTATTCGGTCGTTATTGGTCAGAAACCTGGGTTCTTGAATTAAATGCTCCTGGTCCATTTGTATGGCAAGAGCTTCCCACGGTTTTTGTGATGAACATGAAAGTGCAATCCACTTGCCATCCTTCGTTTTGAAGTTATTGCGTGGGGCTGCAGCGCGAAGTTCATTGCCAATGGGCTGAGGAACTTCTCCGGTTTGGTGATAACTTACAAACTCGCCACCATGATAACCAAAGAGAGGCTCATAGAGAGAAACATCAACGACGGTTCCCCCTTTTACGCCTCTTTCTGCCTGGGGAAGCGCTAAGCCAACGGCATAGGCAAGATGTACACCCGCTGTCATATCAGCAAGCGCGATCGGGGGGCTTGTCGGACTGCCATTTGGATGGCCATTGAGATAAGTATAACCGCTGTAGGCCTCTGCCAGAGTGCCAAACCCGGGTTGTCTCGCGTGAGGACCGTTCATGCCATATCCAGATATTTTACCAATTACCAGACCCGGATTTATCTCGAGTAAGGTTGCATGAGAAATACCAAGTTTTGTCATGACGCCGACCCTGACATTTTCAATCAGGACATCTGCCTGTTTGACCAGTTCCAGGAAAAGCTCTTTTCCTTTTTCCGACTTTAGATTAATTGAAACGGGTAGTTTGTTCCTGCCTACGACTGCGTAATAAGGCTCTATTCCTGTTTCAGAAATAGTCCCCCAGGTTCGCAGGGCATCAGGTACCGCAGGGTTTTCGATCTTAATGACTTCAGCTCCTGCATCGCCTAATAAAGCCGCAGCATAGGGACCTGCTACGACAGTGGAGATATCTAGAACTCTTTTACCCGCTAGGGGTTGGCCTTTAAAACATTCAGTATTCCTTTGTGAGGTGACAAAATCGTTCATTTCCTGCTGGGATTTGCTCATTATGTCTTCCAATTTTAGGACACACGAATACATCCCCCAAATTGAAGGACGTATTCAAAATTATTCTACTGTTTAAAACAGCACCGAAGTTAGGTGATTTTGCTGTATTTACGTGTGACTAAAACGTTGTTTTAAATCCACATACAATCTTGTTTTTAAGCAATATTTAATGCCGATACTTCAACGGCTTCGAGAAACGATTTTGCAGAAGATCGAGCCGACATCAAAAGAAAAGTATCAGCTTTTTCATGAACAATAACTGTTCCAAGATGCTCCATTATTGTTCGAGAAACGCTCCCTTCAGGAAAAGCTGAGGGATGGAGATCAATAGGGCAAATTCGCTCTAGGACGGAACGACTATTTTCCCCAGAAACCCGAAGCATCACATAGCTATCAGACTGGTCTGTTAGATAAGCCGTGTCTTTGAGGTGCTGGGATACGACTTCAACAGGCTTGTCTTCCATGTGGTCAAACACAAGGAAAGTTTGATCCTGCGCCATTCCCAATAAGACTGCATTATCAACAGTGGAGGCCGTTGACTGTCCTGGTTTTGGGTTATCCAGTTTGTAAGCCTTAGCCAACGCTTTAGATAAGGCCTCTTCGCCGTCCAAAGGCGTGGCGATAGACACGATAGATCGCCCGTTTACCTCTGTAACCGATACGCCATTGAAATCATGACTAAAACCATCCAGTGGAGTATTTGCTTCAAGTGTATATTTAGCCACGGAGACGCTCCCCTTCAGGGTCAATAAAGTGTGCTGAGACGATTTCGACATCCATTTCACCGCCACGAAGCGGATCAGTTGCACGCACAACTTCTCCCATACGCTCGCTTCCTCGTTTTATAAAACCAAGACCAATGGAATGGCCAAGGTTTGGAGAAAAAGCCACAGATGACATCCAGCCTTCGTCATTTGCCATATTGGCAGTGTTTCCTTTGGTAATGAAATGGGATCCGGCTTTAAGCTCCTCACTCCGATTAACCGGTCTGAATCCAACCAAACTCAATCCGGTTTCCAAATTAAGTCCCTCCCGTTCAGACAGGGTATTACCGATAGAGTCTTTTTTCTTGGAGACCATGCGTCCCATACCAAGATCCTGAGCGGTGGTTTGACCGTTTAATTCATTACCTGCGGCATGGCCTTTTTCTATTCGCATCACCCCCAAAGCTTCGGTACCGTAAGGCGTGACATCAAATTCTTCACCAGCAGCCATCAGGGTGCGTACAAGAGAGTCCCCGTATCTTGTCGGTACGGCAATTTCGTAGGCCAGTTCGCCTGAGAATGAGATCCTGAACAACCGCGCTGGCACGCCACCGCACACAGTGATTTCACCGCAAGCCATAAAAGGAAAGGCTTCGTTGGAAATGTCATATTCACTATCAACAACCTTTTGCAGGAGCTTTCTTGCATTTGGTCCGGCAACAGCAAACTGTGCATACTGTTCTGTGCTCGATATCAGGTGTACATCCAATTCAGGCCAGAGACACTGACGACAGAATTCCATATGACGGAAAACACCGACAGCATTGGCCGTCGTTGTTGTCATGACAAAGTGGTTTTCTGCGAACCGGGCAGAAGTTCCATCGTCCATCATGATGCCATCTTCACGTAACATGATGCCATAACGGACCTTACCAACAGGTAATTTAGCGAAAGCGTTGGCATAAACTTTATTTAAAAATTCCGCCGCATCCCTGCCCTGGATATCTATTTTCCCAAGCGTGGTGACATCACAGACACCAACTGATTCTCGTGTTTGAGTAACTTCACGGTCCACAGAGTGACGCCAGTGGGTTTCACCTGTTCTTGGGAACCATTGAGCGCGATACCACATACCGGCTTCGACAAAGACTGCGCCCTGCTCTTCTGCCCAGTTGTGGCTTGGGCTTAGACGAGACGGCCTAAAGTCTTTACCTCTTGCTCTGCCTGCCAAGGCACCAATTGCAACGGGTGTATAAGGAGGTCGGAAAATAGTGGTGCCGGTTTCTGGAAGTGACTTTCCCGTACATTCGGCCATAACAGCCAGTGCCGGGATATTCGCAGTCTTGCCCTGATCTGTCGCCATCCCAAGCGTTGTATAGCGTTTGAGGTGTTCGACAGACCGAAAACCTTCCTGATGGGACAGTTTAACATCTTTTACGGTAACGTCATTTTGAAGGTCCAACCAGGCACGTGCCTTGCTTTCTTTAACGTGCCAGAAAGCTGAAATTCCAACAGTTTCATCTTCAGATTTTGAAGCTTTTGCCTTTGACGCTGTAAAGCCAAGGTCACTTACTGCAGAATTACCGATATCATGTCCGTCTTGTAACACAGAGGACAAAGATAAATTACCGCTAGCCGCACCCGCAACGACCATTCCCTGTGGTAACTCTCCGCCGGGAACAAAAGCTGCGATATCTTCGCGCCATGTCGGGCGTCCGCGTTGATGGCAGGTAAGTTGCACGTTAGGGCTCCAACCGCCAGAAACAGCCAAGCAATCTGCTGGTATTTTCTGGCCGTTAGAAAGTGTGATGGAACGAATACCATGACGGCCTTTGGTGTCGACTATACGCCCGCCCATAACAATGGCTGCTCCCTTGGGAACATTAACGGGAGGTTGGCCATCTCGGCTATCAATGACAGCGGTAATTTCAACACCCTTAGCAGCAAGATCAGTCGCAGTGCGCCAGCCATCATCATTATTGGTGAAGACAGCAACCCTTTTACCAGGAAGAGCGCCCCAGCGATTGACATAGGCGCGTACGGCACCAGCCAACATTACTCCTGGTCTGTCGTTATTGCCAAAGGCAATTGGCCTTTCAGTTGCACCAGCGCAAAGGATTGTGCGTTTGGTATAAACCCGCCAAAGTATTTGGCGCGGTTTGTTTTCCCCGGAAATCAAATGGTCTGTTACACGCTCTAACGCACCAATTATACCGTGATCATAAGCTCCATAAGCCGTTGTTCGCGTCATTAAACGCACGTTATCCATGGCGGAAAGTTCGGCTAAGGCCTGCGTGGTCCATTCGCTACCGCTTTGATCATCCACAGAAAGAGTTTCCACATTTAGGCGTCCACCCATGCAGAAGTCTTCATCCATAATGATAACACGTGCCCCTGCCCGGCCAGCAGACAAAGCTGCGGATAAACCAGCAGCTCCTGCGCCGACAACAAGCACGTCACAGTGCAAGAAACCCTTGTCATAGAGATCAGGATCATCTTCACCGGATAAACGGCCAAGTCCTGCCGCCGCACGGATTACCGGCTCATAGAATTTTTCCCAAAATGCCTTTGGCCACATAAATGTCTTGTAGTAAAAGCCTGCCGATAAGAACGATGAAAAGAGATCGTTCACCGCCATGAGATCATATTTCAAAGATCCGCGGTGATTTTGACTGGTGGCTTCCAATCCATGAAATAGCTCGGTTACTGTCGCCCGGGTATTGGGTTCCTGATAGGCCCCGGCACGAAGTTGAACCAAAGCGTTAGGCTCTTCTGATCCAGCTGAGAAAATACCCCGCGGGCGGTGATATTTAAAAGAGCGGCCGACCATTCTATGCCCATTGGCGAGAAGAGCTGAAGCAAGAGTATCGCCTTCATAGCCTTCAAGGGATTGACCATTAAAATTAAAGCTTAGCTTTTTGCTACGGTTAATCAGTCCGCCATCAATTCGGTTTATCTGGCTCATTTTTTACGTCGCTCTACTAGTGCCACATCTCTGGCGAGTTCAACTTTGGTGATATCATGGGTCAGTGTATTTCTGGTAACTACAAGCCAGGACCGATCGCCCTGCTCATGATACCAGAGCTCACGATGTTCCCCTGCGGGATTGTCGCGAAGATACAAATATTCGTGGAAGAGTTCAGCCGCGTCATCGGCCTGCCAATCAGGTCGGTTGATGAGGGATGCATCGCCTTTGTAAACGAACTCAGCTGCATCTCGTGGACCCAGAAGAGGATGATTGATGATCATATTCTGTTTTCCTTAATGCAAGTTCGGTTGGGCGCCAACGCCCTTTTCATCAAGCATTGCTCCGCGACGGAAGCGATCGAGACGATATTCAGTAGCAACAGGATGTGGTTCATCTTTTGCCAACAGGTGTGCATAACACCAACCACTTGCAGGTGTTGCCTTGAAGCCTCCATAACACCAGCCGCCATTGAAATAGAGGCCATTGATATGGGTTTTATCGATAAAGGGGGAGCCATCCATGGACATATCCATCACACCGCCCCACATGCGTAGAAGTCGGGCGCGACCGATCATTGGCATTAATGCCATACCGCCTTCACAAACATCTTCAACTACAGGCAGGTTACCGCGTTGGGCATAGGTGTTATAGCCATCGATATCTCCACCGAACACCAGGCCGCCCTTGTCAGATTGCGATACATAAAAATGTCCCGCACCAAAGGTGACAACACCAGGTAAAATCGGCTTTAAACCTTCAGAGACAAAAGCCTGTAATACGTGGCTTTCTATAGGCA
Organism: Kiloniella sp.; assembly: GCF_965205715.1. GTDB lineage: Bacteria > Pseudomonadota > Alphaproteobacteria > Kiloniellales > Kiloniellaceae > Kiloniella. The sequence continues at coordinate 367,959 of NZ_CBDBHW010000014.1, forward strand.
GACGCATTCCTGCCATCGACATAACCCGGCTAGATGACCCGGCGACACAAACTGCCACCTTCTTGGCTTTTATTGTCCCCATGCTGGTTTCAACCCCGGTACAAATACCGTTTTCGATATTCATCCCTGTGACTTCACAGTTTTGGATAATATCAACGCCACGACTATCTGCGCCACGGGCATAACCCCAGGCCACGGCGTCATGACGGACAGTTCCACCGCGCGGTTGTAACAAGCCGCCCTTGATTGGAAAGCGTGCGTTTTCAAAATCCAGACAAGGATACATCTTCCGAACGCCTTCTTGATCCAGTAGTACCGCATCAGCACCAGCGAGCATCATGGAGTTACCACGACGTGCATAGGCGTCGCGCCCAGCATCATTGTGGAAAAGGTTCAAAATACCACGTTGAGAAACCATGGCATTGTAGTTGAAGTCCTGTTCCAGGTTTTCCCACAATTTCATGGAAAACTCATAAAACGGCTCATTGCCGGGTAATAAATAGTTTGAACGCACAATGGTGGTATTTCGTCCAACGTTACCTGATCCGATCCAACCCTTTTCAAGTACTGCAATGTTGGTCATGCCAAATTCTTTTGCCAGGTAGTAGGCTGTGGCTAAGCCATGCCCTCCTCCACCAACGATAATGATATCGTATTCACTTTTAGGGGTTGGTGTCCGCCAGACTGGTTTCCAACCTTTATGACCGGTAAGCGCTTCTTTTATTACCTTAAAGCCAGAGTATTTCATTATATGTTCTCAAATTTGTTGCCTGAACATACAACAGCAGTGTTATAAGGAATGAGATTTCATAAAAAAGACTGAAATTTATAAATTATGGCCACACCATTATTTCACTCGCGTATCTACAAAATTGGCATTCTGCTGATCGATGGTTTTTCCCTCATGTCATACTCATCGGTCATCGAGCCCTTAAGGGCGGCCAACCTTTTGGCTGGTGAAGAACTTAATAAAGTTGAGCACATCACTGCAACAGGTGATCAGGCAACCAGCTCAAGCGGTGCTATTGTTAAAGCGACAGCCAAAATTACGGACGAGAATGACTATGACCTTGTTCTTGTTGTTGCTGGTGGAGACCCAACGGGTTTTGTAGATGAGCAAATCTTTCAATGGCTACGTCATATCGCACGTTATGGTGTTCGTCTTGGTGGGGTATCGGGTGGGCCGGTTATCCTGGCGGCGGCGGGTTTAATGGAAGGTCGTCGCATGACGGTTCACTGGGAACATGCAGAGGCTTTATCGGAAATATCCCCTACACTTTTGATAGAACGTAGTCTGTACGTTATGGATCGAGATCGTATTACCTGTGCGGGTGGGATCGCGCCATTGGATATGATGTATGCGGTTCAAAGCGAAATTCATGGATCTGAATTTGCCAGAAAAGTAAGCGATTGGTTTATTCATACTGATGTTAGGCCCTCTGGAGGTCCACAACGCTCAGGAGTAGTTGAGCGATACAGCACTCATAATCCAGCAATAATTCAAACTATAGAGGCCATGGAAAATCACATTGCAGATCCTTTGGATCTTGGCCAACTTGCACTTCTCGCTTGTGTCAGTTCTCGCCAACTCAACAGGCTATTTGTGGATAAATTAGGTGAAAGTACCATGTCCGTGTACCGTAATTTACGGTTGGAAAAGTCGCATAACCTTTTGATGCAAACTACACTTTCGATTACTGAAGTTGCATTTGCGACTGGCTTTTCAAGCTCTGCACATTTTTCAAAAGCTTTTCACGACAAATATAGTTCTCCCCCTTCATCGATTCGAGGGTAGTTGGAGATCTGTACACATTCTCAGTGTTACAAATCTCCAAATCACATAGAAATACACTTTAATATCAAGCTAATACCAGTATTTCTTAATGTCTAAAATTATTATATTTTAGATGCCCATTCGTTCACTTTATCGACGACTGCAGCATTAACGGCGACCCCATCAACGGCAGCTTTTTCTCGAGCAGCATATCGCTCTGATCCATGAAGATGGGTTCCTTCCTGACCAACGATTGCTTCGATAAGATGGTCGACTTTCCCCGTAAAGGCACCCCCTGAAGAAATTTCAGGATCTATAGCCATAAAAAACTGTCCCGTTTTAGGCGGACCACCAACAGGTCCAGAAAATGGGCTGGAGTGAATACCAAGTGTAGCGCCAGTTAAAGCCGCAGCCATCAGTTCCACCATCAAGGCAGAACCAAACCCTTTATAACTACCGCTCGGGATCATTGTCCCTTTCAGAGCCACATCAGGATCAGTCGTTGGTTGACCATCTGGGCCGAGTGCCCAGCCCTCTGGAATGGCTTTGCCTTCGCGAGCATGCTTCATGACTTCACTTTTCGCGATCACTGAAGCGCTCTGATCAATGAGAATACGTGTCTCTCCGTTCGCTCCCGGAACAGCAACAGAAAAAGGATTTGTTCCAAGTACCGCTTTCTTGCCCCCGACTGGTGCCACAGAAGCTGGCGCATTGGTAAAGCCAATTCCGAGAAGCCCATGAGAAGCTAAACGGTCTGTATGATATCCCAGAATTCCACAGTTATAAGAATTTCGCAGGCCTAAAGCTGCAATGCCTTGTTCACGTGCTGTTGTAACTAACCAATCAAAACCGAGGTCTATTGCTGTATGGGCAAAACCGGTTTTTGCATCCGCAATAGCGAGACCTGGTCGAACGACATCAAGTGCAGGTACAGCATTGCCATCCACTTTGCCACATTCAACATGAAGACAATAGGTTGGAACATAAGCCAGGCCGTGTGAAGCAATCCCGTCACTTTCGGTTACAGCCACGGAACGGGCCAGAGATGCCGCATTTTTTTCATTGGTTCCCGCTGCGAGCAATGCTTTAAGAGCAAGGTCCTCAATTTCGGAAACACTCATTGTTACAGTTTCAACCATGTACTGTTCCTCTTAACTTACTATTTGTTTTATAATGAAAATTAATCGTTGTCGGTCAGGCCTGCACCAGCACCTAGTCGCCGAGATTCTTCACTCGCAGGGACATAGGTACGCGCGGCTAAGACTTGAAGATCAGACCAATCCTGATTACCGAGGGGAACCCCCTGTACGACACGGTCTATTTTTTGGCCTTTAGTATTGATGTCGTCAGACAATAGTCCCGCAACCATAACTTTTGCGGCGAATGTTATGCCAACATCCACGACCTTACCTTTTTCCAGATAGAGCATATCCGGTAATATCTTGATAACAACGTCATCCCAACAAACGATAAAGCCCTGTGCGAGGGCTTTTGAAGCCCGTCCGAGTATCGGTAATATCAAGGCAGGACACTGGACAGATTCCAGATTGATCTCCTGCCCCAAAATGATGTTGTGAGCCAAATCGTTTAACGTGCTACCTGCGATTATGGGACATAGGACACCACCCGAAGCTGACCAACTATTTGACATGTTCTGGGGGCACAGGCTTTGGTAGTCCTTACCATCGTTCTCTTTTAATAACGTGAGTAAGGTCGTTACATTGGGTAAGCCACGTGCAGCTAACCAACGGGTTGCCTTACCCGCCTCTTCCGCCAGCCCCCAGGTCATGCCAGCACCACGCGCAGCTTTACGCGCAGAGGCTTCTATTTCATTCAAGGAATAATGAGCCATTAGCCTTTTCCCTCGTTCTTTGACTTAATTACCTGTGGATAAGCCCATTCATCTTCGTTCATGTTCGACAGTTCGTGTGGATACGGGGCATTCTGGAACATGGTAATGCGTACCCAGCGATCGGAACGCGGGTCAAACCGTGTCGCACCGAAAAATGAAAGCTTACAGCGTAAGAGATCAACCGGTAGGAGGTCTTCACCAATAAGGTTGTCGTGAATTTCCGCATAAGGATATCGCTGTGTTAATTGCACACGGCGGGCTAGCAGTCGGTGCTCGGGATGACGTAAAAGAAATGAACCCAGGACTTCATCCGGCTCAGAACTTACGAGATCACGGTATAACTGGGTGGCATCTCGTCCGATTGATAGGGGCTGTTCCAGTTCAGAACCGGGCTCGTTAGCCCGAGAGCCCAAGCGTGGTTCGAGCTTTTCTTCTGAGACATACCAAAAGTATACAGAATTTGGGTGTGTATCGTAGTCAACATCAAGAGCCCAGCCATAGTGCTGCTCTAACGCAAAGAGCATGTCTTGCACACTGAGAGAACCATCAATGCGAAAATTATCGTTCTCTTCAGCATACATTACAGAGGCAAGATCATCGATCTCTTGTCCATGAGGCTCAAGAAGGAAACTCACGAGAATTTCTTGCCCTTCTAAAGAAAGTTCAACCTCCCCCCATCGATAAATTGCATCCCATGGATAATGGTCTTGCTGAAAGTCATCAACGGATTTGGATCGTAACTTTTCAAGATCTTGCTTTAGCTTTTCAACCTTATGCGCTTGTCTTTCATCATCAGTATGCCAACGGTCTAAAGATTGGAAAGCGCACTCAAGGTAGTCTTCAAAGTGAGTACGGCTGGCTGCGTTCATGTTCGGAAGTGCACGCACTCTCGTTAGTGCCGTTTCTCTGGCATGTATCCAGCTGTGAAGCAAAATAGGATGGTTTACCAGAAATGGTGCCATTCCAAGTCCGGTTGAGTTGCCCACACCAAGACTTCGGCGAATTTCCGGATCCAATTTAACCGCAGTTTGTGGAGAGCGATAACTTGCCATCTGTTCTACGTAATCAGAAACAAACGTTCTGATCAGCCAAACAGCCAACATCTCAGCCCTAAAGGGACCAAGCATTTCATCGCGATCAGAAATGCGGTCACGGTCGGCCATGCCAAGTTTGCCGTTTCCATAAACGGCCGTCGTTCTCATCAGGTATCCAACCTTATCCAGGGTGTCCTGATCAGGTTGTTCACCCTTTGCAAGTTGGTCTACGACGTATTCGAAAAGGCGAACACTTTTATTGGCTCTTGAGAGAACGAGTTCGCTATCCAAACAACGTCCTGCTTCTTGCTTGGGAACATTGTTGGAAAGTCGTTCAATATCTTCTTCTGTTATTATTCCATCATGTAAAGCAAAGGTGGTATCCCAGGCCTCGGCAATAACCCGATCCGAACGTTTCGCAGGATCTAGATCATGGGCAAAACAAACCAAGCTATAGGTACGCTCGGGGCCTTTGGCGAGATAGACAGCAACGCCTTCGCCTTTTTCATTGATCCGCCATATAGGGCATTCAAAAGTCCAACTATCGCGTTTTAGACGTCTCATCACGGCACGCATAAAACTTAGGCGTGTTTGATGAAATGCCCCCAGACGATCAAGTTTCATTACCTGATGTGCGGGACGAAGTGGAAAGGACTTCAAGCTATCAACGTTCTGTTTCACACAAACCTCCAATTATACCTGGGTAGTGTTTAGGGAAGGAAACGACTTCCCTCCCCTAATTCGTTTACACCTAGGCCTGTGCCTCTACAGGGGCAGGTGTTTCTTCTAGCTTGTTACGTTTTGCCAATTCTCCGGCGATCTGTGGTGCTGACCACAGGGATGGTAAAAGGACCAGCGAAACCGGCACGGCCGTAACCACGATAAACGACTGCAATGCACTTACACCGCCAGAACCCAACGAAACTAATATTATGGCGATAACACCCATAGCCACACCCCAGAATACACGAATTGGAGTGCTTGTTTCATCACTTTCAGACATTACCCGAGAGATGCAATAGGTCATGGAATCACCCGTTGTTGCCACAAACACTGTTGTCAAAATCAGAAAAAGAACAGAAACAATAAAACCGGCAGGTAATTGTTTCGTGATCGCCAATAAAGCAGCAGGAAGATTAAAACCTTCGAAGGCAGCAGAAACAGATCCTGGTGTCTCCAGTTCAAACGCAATCCCTGATCCGCCAACAATCGTAAACCAGAAGCAGGTGACAATTGGCGCCACAATAGACAACATGACCACGATTTCACGGATAGAACGACCACGGGATACCCGGGCAATAAACATTGCCATAAGCGGACCGTAACCCAGGAACCATCCCCAGAAGAAAACTGTCCACCAACCCAGCCATCCGCTTTCTGCACGGAACATCGCCATTGGGATAAATTTATCGATATAAAGTCCAAAGCTATGAACGAAGCTATCAACGATAAAGGCAGTTGGGCCAAAGAAGAACATGAAAACCAACAAGCCGCATGCGAGGATTACATTAAAGGTACTGACAAGCTTGATCCCTTTATTAACCCCTGAAACCGCCGAAATAGTATAGATACCGACAAGAACAGCGATTACCGTGGCTTGAGTAGCAAAAGTATCGGGAATACCGAAAAGATCTTGCAAGCCATAGCTCACCTGAAGCCCAAGAAAGCCAATCGGTCCTACGGTGCCTGCAACAACTGCTATGATACAAGAAGCATCCGCGATTAAACCGATAGGTCCTTTTAAGGCCCGTTCCTTAAAGACAGGATAGAGCAAAGTACGTGGAGCCAGTGGCAGGCCTTTGTTGTAATGATAATGCATCAAAACGACGGTCGTCAGCGCCCCAAGGATGGCCCAGGCAAGGAACCCCCAGTGCATGAAAGCTTGAGCGAGAGCGGGATAAGCAGCCTCTGCAGTTTTTGCTTCTACACTGAATATTGGAGGTGGCGATAGGAAGTGTGCCATCGGCTCACCAGCGGCCCAAAAGACGCCACCGCCTGCCAATAGGGTACACATGATCATGGAGCCCCATTGAAATGTGGAAAACTCAGGTTTTTCCAGATTACCGAGAACAACGGACCCTCTCGAGGAAAAAGCCATGAACAAACCAATAATAAAGGTCAGTAGCAACAATACCTGCCAATAGGCTCCAAAAACCTTAACAGACCATCCAAAGCCAGCGTTTACCAACTCCTTAAGCAGGTCGATATCAATCAAAGCCAGCCCGCAAAAGGCGACAATAAAGCCACCGGTCAGCGCAAAGAGGGGGATATTAACCCCTCTTAAAAGACCGTTTCCAGCCGTTGATACATTACTCATAACTTCATTACTCCCTAAGCGCATAGCTTACTTGTATAGTCACCCTGCAACCCTCGACGTTGTTTCCATCGATTAAGGTTGCCAGGCGTTTCATTTGAACAGAGGTTTTGTCCTGTTATTGCGGACAGAATGAGCTTTCGTAGAAAGACAGCCAGTTCATGCCCATAATTTTTGCAGTTTCTTCATTGGAGAAACCAACATCACGTAACCCTGAGGCTAGATTTGGAAAATCTCGGTTATCTCGAAACCAGCTCGGCATATCAGGGAACCCGGGATTAGCAGCGGAACCTTCACCATAATCCACCGACTTGGTCCAACGGCCAACACGCATCCAGTCAACAACAGTGTCGGGTTGGTCCTGGCAAAGATCACTACCTATTCCGATGTGATCCACCCCGATCATGTCTGCCGTCTTTGCGATCATGTCGCAGAATTCAGACTGGGTACAATCGCTCTTACCCTTCAAATGGTGCGGATAGAGAGAGAACCCGACCATGCCACCTGATTGAGCAAGTGCTTTGAGAACATCATCTGATTTATTGCGAAGTGCAGGATGCCAAAAGCTTGGATTTGCATGGGTTATAGCTATGGGACGTTCAGATATCTCGATAGCTTCAAGGGTTGAGCGTTCAGCCGAATGAGACATGTCAACGACCAAGCCAACCCGGTTCATTTCCTTGATCACCTGGCGACCCATACGGGTGATGCCGGGGTCTTCCGTTTCATAACAGCCCGTCGCGAGAAGTGACTGATTGTTATAGGAAAGCTGCATAAAGCGCGCACCAAGTGTGTGGCAGATTTCGACCAAACCGATATCATCTTCGATTGGCGCGCAATTTTGAAATCCGAAAAATATAGCCGTGCGACCACTTTCATGCGCTCTACGAATATCATCAGCAGTACGCCCATGAAGGATCAGATCACTGTGCTTTTCAAACAGCCTGTTCCAATGTTCAATATTACCTACGGTCTCACGAAACATCTCGTGGTAACAGATGGTGACGTGGACTGCGTCCACCCCACCTTCACGCATCTGACGAAAGATTTCCTCTGACCAGTTACAATACTGGAGACAATCGATAACGTAGTTTTTCTGAGCAGTCATTGTTGGTTCCTACTCTGGAGATCCGGAACTGATATAAGAGGTTTTCACCTGGGTATAGAATTCAGCTGCGTAACTCCCCTGCTCGCGTGCGCCGTAGCTTGAATTACCACGACCACCAAATGGAACATGGTAATCGGTACCTGCAGTTGGCAGGTTAATCATCACGCAACCTGTACGGCTATTGCGGCGATAGTGGTTAGCGCGTGCCAGAGAGCCTGTCATGATACCAGATGTCAGACCAAAACCAGTATCATTAGAGATCGACAAGGCTTCGTCGTAAGTACCAACCTTGATCACACAGGCGATTGGCGCAAAAAGTTCTTCGCGGTTAACCCGCATAGCATTGTTGCCGTTAATGAATAAAGCTGGTGACATGTAATAGCCTTCGGTCGGCATATCCAAACGGTCACCCCCACAAACGAGTTCACAACCTTCATCTTTTGCCAGTTTCATGTACTCCAGATTGGAATTGAGCTGTGTTTCACTCACCACAGGACCAAGTTGTGTCCCTTCCGTCAGGGCATGCCCTACTTTCATCGCCTTAACGGCAGCGGCAGCCTTTTCAACAAATGCATCGTGGATTTTTTCATGAACGATTAGGCGAGAAGATGCCGTACATTTCTGTCCTGTTCCGCCATAAGCGCCACCAACAGCACAAGCCACAGCTAAATCCAGATCTGCATCATCCATGACAACCAAAGGATTTTTAGAACCCATTTCCATCTGTATTTTGGTCATGTTCGCGATTGCAGAAGCCGCGATACCCCGACCGACATCGACAGAGCCTGTGAAAGATATCGCATCAATACCTGAGCTCTCTACCAACTGTTGCCCGATGGTAGAGCCACCACCCATAACGAGGTTGAAGAGACCTTTGGGAAGATCATGACGAGAGAAAATTTCTGCAAGCGCCCAGGCACTTGCGGGTGTGAGGTTCGCGGGCTTCCATACCACAGCGTTACCATAAGCCAAGGCAGGAGCGATTTTCCAAGTAGCGGTAGCTGTTGGGAAATTCCACGGCGAAATAATCGCGACAACACCAACCGCTTCACGGCGAACATCAATTTCTATGCCATCGCGCACTGAATCTGCAGTATCTCCCATCTGACGAAGGACTTCGGCGGCGTAATAGGTAAAGAACTGTCCTGCACGGAAGATTTCTCCCTTACCTTCAGCCAATGGTTTGCCTTCTTCACGTGAAAGAAGCTCGCCGAGTTCAGCCGAACGCGCTTTCATTTCTTCGCCGATAGCCATCAAAACTGTGTAGCGTTTTTCCAAACCTGTTGCGGCCCATATTTTTTGAGCCTGTCTGGCAGCATCAATAGCACGATCTAGCTGCGCCTTATCAGCCTGGGCATAATTACCGATGATATCTGAAAGATCAGAAGGGTTCAGGTTCTCTGTAAATTTATCCGATGAGACCCATTCGCCCGCGATATAGTTTGAAAAATTCTGCATACCAACCTTCTCATGATCATAGTAGATTACGCCTGTTATATAAGCGCAGGAATATTTGATGTTTATTTCCGCAGATATTTCAATTATCGTCAAATTCAAATTTTTTACGTATACTTCAATTTTATTGTAATTTGGATTTTTGCCTTGTCTGTAACTCTCGCTATGGTCCGAACATTTGTATCTGTCGCAGAGAATGGTTCTATCATGTTGGCAGCTGAACAACTGGGAAGGACACCTTCAGCCGTATCCATGGCATTAAAGCAGTTGGAAATAGAAATCGGTACGCCATTGTTCCAGGGAGAACGCAAAGGAAACCTTACCCCTACGGGGTTGTTCGCACTCGAGCAGACCCGAAACCTTATCGACCATTGTGATGAGATTTTCTCTTCAATCACTTCCTTTGCCAGGAACGAAATAGGCTATCTGTCTCTTTCGTGCGTTCCATCTGTGGCTGAGCAAATCCTGCCATCCGTTATTAAAGAATTTCACAAACAATCTCCGAAAGTGGAAATTGAAATTCGGGATGCCGATTCAAGAAGTGTTATCAACGCAGTCCACAGCGGAAGGGTTCAGTTCGGTATCTCTAGTTTGGCCAAGTCATTGCCCGGTATGGAGTTTATTCCTCTTTTTGAAGATAGCCTGGGGGTGGTATGTTCGAACGAAGATCTATCTGCAAAAAAAAATAAAACCCTCTCAACAAAATTACTTAAGAAGAAGAAACTGCTCGCCAACAGCATTACACAGTCTTTAAAGGCCCAAGATCTCATCTCGAATATGGGAACAAGTAGTATTACGGTCCATAATGTGACTTCAGTGCTCGCTCTCGTTAAAGCAGGAACAGGGGTTACTATTTTACCTCGTCTATCGGTGCCAAGCGCAGATCCTTTTCTACAATTCATTCCCTTAGATACACCGCAGATGCGACAGGTGGGGCTTGTTAAACTGAAAAATAACACCTTATCCCCGGCGGCTATCGCTCTGATAAATCTTATAAAAAATAGAGTTACAGAAATTGAGACGTCTATGGAGGGGAACTTTAAGACGCTCCAGCAAGAAGTGTCCTAGACTTTTTTTAAAATTACCGTCAACAATTCTATTTATGAGAAAAGTTGAATTGATTAGAAGCACCACATGCAGAAGATAATCGAAAGTCAGGAAACTCCAATAACAGGTCACTTTGTATTCCTGTTACTTCCGAACTACTCCTTACTCGCCCTTAGCTCAGCAGTTGAGGTTTTACGAGCTGCAAACCGTTTGTCGAGATCCGAAATCTATTCGTGGCAACTCGTATCAGCTGATAGTGGACTTTATCCATCTTCGGGCGGGCTTGCCCTTCCGACTGCCCCTCTTGAAGCCGCCAACAAAGAGATTACACATCTTGTGATCTGTGGCGGTGATGGTTCTGATAATCTTACGGATCCCAGAACTCTTTCTTTTGTCAGAGAACAAGCGCGCCGAGCCCAATTATCAGGAGCGATCTCTGATGGATCGTATTTGGCTGCTCGTGCTGGTATTTTTGACGGTTACCGATCAACAATCCATTGGCAATGTCACGATGGCTATGTCGAGCAAAACCCTGACCTGGATATAACGCGGCAGATTTATGAAATAGATAGAGATCGTTTTTCCTGTGCGGGTGGGGCTGCAGCTTTTGACCTGTTCTTGCAATTGGTCGAACGTGATTATGGAAGGCACTTGAGCTTGGCAATCGCTGAGAACTTTGTGCATAGTGATATTCGTCCACAGGTCAGCCCACAACGGCTTAATCCTTCATTCAAATTCGCCGCATCAAGCCCTCGGTTAAGCGGCATCATTGAATATATGGAACAAAACCTTGAAGAACCTCTCCCTCTCCCCAAACTGGCAGAACATGTAGGTATCACTCCAAGACAAATGGATCGTCTCTTTCAACAGTATGTAGGGGAAAGTCCAAGTCGTTTTTATGTGGGCCTTCGAGTAAGAAGAGCGGCTTATCTTTTACGGCAGACAAGTTTATCAATTAGTGAGATTGCCGTTGCTTGTGGATTTGCGTCAACATCCCATCTATCAAAACATTTCCATAGGGTCTGGAGAATGTCTCCCCGGCAATATCGAACACTTTAATCCCGGGCAACTAACTTTACCTATTCCAGCATATTAAATTACCTTTTGTCATATTGTGCTCTATAGAGTCTTAATTGTTGTGTTTTTAAGAATGCACATAAACCTAAACTGCTTGAGAATTTAAATAACAACATGTCTCTGTAGCTAAAGGTTTAGGACAAATGGCTTTTCCAACGAAAGCGAAATACATCATCATCGGGGCTGGTATTCACGGCCTATCCACCGCATGGAATTTAGCAGAAAAATTAGAAGCTAAAGGCCAGGGTGGCGGAAAGGACATTCTTGTCATCGACAAGGATGGTATTGCTTCAGGAGCAAGTGGCATCGCTTGCGGTGTTGTTCGCAACAACTACTTCCAACCTGCAATGCGCGAACTTATGGCTCATTCGGTTGATGTTTGGGAAAGTGATAAAGAAGCTTTCAGTTATAATCCGGTTGGGTATTTGCAAATCAGTCCTGAATCCATGCATGAAGATTGTGCTGAAATTCATCGCCAGCAGGCAGAGATTGGATATTCATCTGATTTCATAGAAGGCAGCGATAAGTGCATGTCTTATATGAAAAACATTTTCCATGATTGGCAGGCTAAGGGTATAACAAACATCCTCCATGAAAAGCGTGGGGGCTATGCCAACAACACCAAAGCAATCTACGGTCTGGCCAAAAAAGCTGAGGATCTTGGTGTTCGTATTTTGTCCGGTGTTGAAGTTAAAGGCTTTACTTTTTGCAATTGGTCTTCGGCAGTAACTGGTGTTGAGACGAATAAAGGTAAAGTAGAGTGCGACCACGTGATCGTTGGTGTCGGCCCTTGGGTTAAAACCATTTGGGATATGCTCGAACTTCCAAATACCGTGGATATAAAAGGTCGTGATGGCCAAACCCACAAAGACATCCCAATGTGGCGTTATTGGGCCCTGGAAGAAGGCGTATTGGGTGTAGAACCTGACTTCTTGATGGATAACAACGGCAATATGCCCCCGGTGATCCATGTCGATACTGACGAACCTCTTTATTCAGATGTTGACGGCTCCTTGATTACGGATGAAATGTGGGGGATCTATTATAAACCTGATTTCCATTTCAATGGTGTTCAAGGCGGTGCTATGCCGTACAAAATTGATAAAGATGCTAGCGACGTGAACATCGATCCTTATGGACCAAAGTCTCCAGAGTTTATCGTAGACGATAATTTTGCCCATATGTGGACGTCTGCTCTGGCATTTTGCCAAAAACGTTTTGAGGGACAGGTTGTCAAATACCGGAACGAACCTTCAGGTGGCCTTGGCTGCTTCACGCCCGACAGTTTCCCGGTCTTCGATCATTTTCGTGAAAACGTTACAATCATCGCAGACTCTAACCATGGCTATAAGATGATCGGTGTTGGCGCCCTTATTGCTCAGGAAGTTCTGGGTGAAAAATCCGCTCTTCTCGAGCCATTCCGCTTAAGCCGTTATACCGAAGGCAAGCTACACCCCGTAAGCAATAGCCCCTTCCCATGGAGCTAATCTAGAGTTTGTGAGATAAATACAGGAAGGGGGAGCTACGTTAGGCTCCCTTTTCTTATTTGGTTTTCATTTCTTATTTATATTTGGCATGGATAGCATCATAAGTACCATCCGCCCTGATTTCTGCTAATCCCTGGTTAAATAAATCCCGTAAAGCTAAAGAATTTACCCACTTTCGACTAAAACAAAGGTGAAAATATACCTGCTTTCCAGTATCAAAATATTGAATTTTATCTGATATCTTCAACCCATCAGCAATATACTCAACAAACTCTCGCGCTGTATAAAATAAATCGTAGTCACGATTTAAAAGAATGCGTAATGCTGATGTGTCATCGATAATAGGATCATAATTTATATTTGCTGCCTTAAGCTCTTTCTCGGCTGCGTATCCACTAATGACCAGGATTTTCATACCTTTGGCATCTTCCATTGTGCGAGGTACTTTGCCCTCAAAATCAGCGGATGCAACATAGGTTCTGGTCGCTTTGCTAATTGGATCTGAAAAATTAATATATTCACCCCGGCCAGGGGATTTTTCACAAGACAACATGGCAACTGTCGTGCCAGATTTTGCCATCGCAACGATACGCTTCCAAGGCCGATAATCGACAACTGCTTGTCGCCCTACCCTGCTAAAAGCCTCAACTACGACCTCAACATCGAAACCAAGCAGACTGTCTATACCAGGGTTTTCAATCTCATATGGTGGAAAATCAACAGCATGTATGGTAAGAATAGGCTCTTGGGCCTGCGATAATTTCGCTATGCAGGCAAAGGCGAAAAAGATCGATGATATTGATAATATAAAGTTTCTCATGAGTGATACTGCCTTACCACTGCTCAACCAAATACGAATATTTCATATTACCATAGAAATTGTAGAGACTATCTCGTCTTTGAATTTTTCCAGAAAGGTTAGCCCTTACAGGCTAGAGTAACTCATGGATAAAATGAGATTTACATAACCGTACTTATTTGTCTCTGCTATTGATATCTGGCGTGGATGGCATCATAGGTGCCGTCGGCCCGAATTTCAGCTAGCCCTTTGTTAAATATATCCCGCAAGGTATTGGAACCGGGCCATCCTTTACTAAAACAAAGATGATAAGGAATCTGTTTTCCAGTATCAAAATATTGAAGTTTTTTTGAAAGACCAAGCCCGCCTGCAACATATTGGATGAATTCTTTTGTGGTAAAAAAGAGATCAAAATCACGATTTATTAAAACACGCAAAGCTGAGTCGTCATCAATGATGGGTTCAAAATCTACACCCGCAGCCGCTAACTCTTTCTCTGAAACATATCCACTTACAACTAAAATTTTCTGGCCTTGAGCTTCTTCTATTGAACTGGGAACATCCTTAGAATAATCGATCGATGCGGCATAGGTTCTTGTTGCGGTACTAATGGGCTCTGAATAATAAATATATTCTTCGCGACCAGCTGATTTCCCGCATGACAGTATCGCCATTGTTGTACCAGCTTTGGCCATGGCCACGATACGCTTCCAAGGTCGAAATTCGACTCTGGCTCGTCGCCCGACCCTTTTAAAGGCTTCAACAGCCACCTCGACATCAAAACCGAGCAGGCTGTCGACATCTGGATTTTCAATTTCATAGGGTGGGTAGTTTACTGCATGTATTGTCAACACGTTTTCTTGGGCCCGCGTTATGCTCGTCATACAGATTAATATAAAGAAAATAGACAATGGTGATTTCACTAGGTTTATCATGACCAATATCGCCTTGTTGCTGCCTATAACTTTTTCATCATAACATTATTTGGTTAACAAATTAGAATGTCTTTTCGGCACTTCTCCGCTTTGTTGAGTAGATTTAGGATTTCAAATAGAGCATAGATTGATTATCTGGAATGGATGATTGTCTAATTTTGAGTTTGAAGTATTCGGTATCCTTGATGCCTCTGGCTCGCTTACGGATCATTCCTATACTGACATTACCAGCCTCTATCCTGGCGCTTGTGAGCTTGTGTTTGGCGTAGTTGCAGATGCCCACACAATGTTTCCGTAGGGATTTCGCGAACTTTTTTAGATAGAGCATCTGTGACTGATCTGCTATCAGGCACCAACGTTCCAGTTGCTCCGCCATCGCCTCAAATGAAGCGGCACTCCACAGCAGCTGAAGCTGTTCTTTCAAGACGTAAAGTGCATTCAGGTTGCTATTGCTCTCCAGCAACCTTTGCAGCTTGTCACTTTGTTTTTCACTCAACTTATCCGCATTTTTGAGCAACAGATAATGTGTCCCTTTCATCAACTCTTTACCACTTGGATCGGCCTTTCTGAACTCAAGTCGACGCTGATTATGGATAGATTTGCTGTAGTTTTTCATGACGTGGAAACGGTCAAATACTATGTCGGCCAACGGCAAGGACTCTCTGACAGCCTTTTGGTAGGCAGGCCCCATATCCATCGCTACGGCCTTTATTTTGCAGGCTGTATCTGGTTGCAGTTGTTTCAAAAACCTTGAAAAAACCTCGGCAGTTCGGCCTGCTTCAACCCAGATCAGATGACCGCCAACCATATCGTAGACCACCGTCATGTAGTCATGACCTTTCGCCCGGGCAACTTCATCTACACCAATATATTCCAAGCCAGTTAGCTCTGCAGGATCAAGCGTAGGGAGAGTTTCAATAAGGTATGCCCTGTCGATATTCTTGACCGTTTCCCATCGTATATCCAAATGTCTGGAAACCGCTTGAATAGACATATGCCGACATAATCCACTGATCAGTCGGCAAAATCGGTGAGTGAAACGGCACCCTTTATCAACAAAATCACACCCCTCAATGCGGCGTTCGCCCTTGTTAATATAAACCTGCGCCAGCTCAATCTCGACCACACAAGGATACCCAAAAAGGGGGATGTCGTTTACTTGTCGGCGGACATGCTGGTTGATGCTTCCCTTCTGGCCTGTAGCAGGGTCTATAGCCCTCCTACGCGCGTCTCGGCTGCAGTGAATGACAATCTTAACACCGCCGTCATCCAGTTTAATTTCATTTACACGTTGCCCTTTGAGGCCTAAAATATGCTGCGAGATGTTGATTGTCATATACCTGCTCTATGTAAAGTTATCAGAAACCATACATATCAACAGGTTACTTGGCGGTCGGCATCTTTTTCTACTCAACAAAGCGGAGAAGAGCCGTCTTTTCTATCTCCCAATGGAAACACAGATCCGTTAGTTTGCAGTTTCCAGATTGAACGTAGTAAGCATCTCTCTTCAACCGCTGAATATAGAAGTAGAACGGGGTTTAAATTTGTCCTAACTATTCATATCCTTAATTACGCCGAAAAAATTACACCGAAAAATCTTCCTCCAGCACCCTTAAGGAATATTTGGTCAAATACTATTTTGTGCTGGAAAGAGTGGCGGGCCAGACGTGAATTATGAACTGTTACTTTTCTTTTTTATGAGAACAACCATCTGATGTTACCGGATGCTTTAGTAATGCCAGCAGGTTTGATAAAGCCCTTGGATCATCTTTAAGATGTGTAACCGAGGAGACGATATCATTCGCTGTTTTTTGGTGGAGTGAACCATGACACAAGGCATGGAATTTCGTCAGGATTTGCTCATCCGTTAATGGATTTTCTGGATCTCCGACTGGACAGGCTGCTGGGGTTGTAATTTCATCTCCCGAACTAAATGAAATGGTGACATCCGCCCAACGTTCCCCAGGAAAACGAGCATTATACTCATCAGTTTCGCTTAGGTGTATTTTGTTGCTGAGTTTCAAAATATCTGGATCTTTCAAAGCTTCGGAAGCGATTTCCTCTGCACCAATTTTACCTCGAACAATGAGAGCCGCGACAGGAAAAGCAATTGCATATTGGGCTTCTTCAGTGGTCTTTGGATTGTGTCCAGCGAGACAAAGTCCTTCATGGAAAGTTCTAATTTCAATTTTTTCAATTGAACGATGGTCCAAGGATTTCTTTTCCATCAAATCCGACATCGCCTGTATTGCGGGTTGAGCCCATCTGCAAACGGGGTAGGGTTTAAAATATTGCGCCAGTATCTCCCAATCCTGGGTAAGTCCTTCCCAATAAGGCGCGATATCGTCGCCTTCCAGGGTTATCGCTGGGGCTCCCGTAAAGCCAGAGCGTGCGAGATAGGCTGCACTTACGCCTGCCATTGCGCCCCACCCCGAACCATCTTTCAACATCGTCGGATGATCGATACAACGCATCATTTGACTACGGGGACCGTGATATTCAGCGATACCTAAGGCATGACGGGTTTTCTCTTCATTCAACTTGAGTAGTCGTGCCCCCATTGCAGCAGCCCCGATCGCATTCCAAGCCCCTGACGTGTGGTAATCACAAGCGGTGGCATGTAAAGCAATACCTGCGCGTAAGCTGACCTCGTAACCAATGGTTAGAGCGGTGAGAAATTCACGCCCATCAATACTATATCCCTCTTCGTCCAGACTATAGGAGTAGGCAAGAAGCGCAGGCAATATAGCAGCACCGGCATGACCTTTTGTAAGGCGGTGACCATCGTGAGCATCAAAAGCATCTATGGTCATTCCTGTCGCAAGTGCTGCCCCAACAGGACTAGCCGTTTGTCCTGTAAACGCGATCGTAGAGATTTCTTTGCCCGCCGCAAAAAAAGATGATGCATGTTCTGTAATAATTTGTGCCAAATCCGTGTGTCGACCAGCAACCGTGACACCTATTAGATCCAGACAACAGCGCTCAGCCATTGCGACAACAGCCTGGGGTAAATCTTCAAACTTAGTGTTATGAATAAAGGATAAAATGTTGTTGTCGGCTGACATGTGGCCAGTTCCTTTTGGGTACAGATATTAGTTCAGATTTAACGTGTGAAATCACGAACCAAATGATGCGGAATAGATCTCGAAGGCTGGGGAGTAACGAATGTACCGACGAAAGGATCAACTTTATTTGGCATTTTGATACTTAAAAATTCAACGCAAACTAATATATTCTTATTGAACGACGGATGTTCAAGTGACCCAGAACGACCTAATTTTGTTATTTTTCGGCCCGGGAAAATATAAAAATCACCACGATAGTTTTACTTGCTGTAGAGTGATTTTTTGGCATTGTTGATTTACCAGTATACTTAACAGTACCGTCATCGGATAAGAAATGACTGAGTCCCACAATCAAATACGTTTTGAAGAAGCTGAAGAGCATGAGATGACTATCGCCTTCTTGCTTGTTCCTGACTTCTCCATGATGTGTTTTTCCAGTTTGATAGAGCCGTTACGTGCTTTGAACAGGCTGGTCGGTCATGAATACTTTAAATGGATATTTTTATCCGAAAGTGGCAAACCTGTTCAGGCCAGCAATGGGGCTTCTATAATTGTCGATCAATCTATAGACCAGCTTACTAATTGCGATGCTATATGTGTTTGTACCGGAATAGATGTTAGTTACCATGCCAGTGATGCCATCATAGCCTGGCTCAGGCAAGAAGCCCGCAAGGGGCGTATGATGGGAGCTATTTCTACAGGAACATATTTCCTTGCAAAGGCAGGACTGTTAGAGGGCACGCCTTGTACCCTGCATTGGGAAAACCAAGAAAGTTTTCGAGAGTTATTCCCAACTTTGGAAGTAACCAACCGGCTTTATGAAGTCAGCGATAAACACTTTAGCTGTGCGGGCGGTACAGCAGCTTTTGATCTTGCCCTTGTTTGGATTGCAAAAAAGTTTGGAAACAGTGCTAAAACGGCTGTTGCAGATCAGTTTTTACATGGAACGGGGCGGTCCCCAGAAGAACCGCAAAGAAACGACTGGGTCGAGCGTTATAGCATTCACAATCCGAAGCTTCTGGATGTTATCAAGTTAATGGAGGATAACCTGGAGGAGCCAATGTCGCGCCAAGAGCTCGCAGATGCAGCAAAGGTATCTGTAAGACAGTTGGAAAGGTTATTTGGCAAACATCTGCAAAATTCACCATCTCTATTTTACCTTCAGCTCCGGCTGGAGCGGGCGAGTTATTTTTTACGTCAAACTGCAATGCCTGTATCAGAAGTCGCCGTCGCTTGTGGTTTTATTTCCTTCTCGCACTTCTCCAGAAGTTATCGTAAGCAATTTGGCCGTTCTCCAAGTGAAGAGAGAACGCCGGAGCACGAAAGAGTTGAGAACAAACCGAGCTGATAATATCAGTTAAAATCATATCAAAATATAGAGTTACCCTCTGGTCGTTAAAAGACAAATCCACGTCGCCTCAGACATTTTCGTGAGAAAGACTTGGCCTAGGCTCAATGAAGAGAACAGTGAAAAACAGTCACTTTCACCAATTGAGATCACGTAGGATGAGATAATGGCACGAAGACCTGGACGCCGGGGCCGCGACGGACATAAAGAAACAGAAATAAGTGCTCCTGTAGCACCTTCCGGAGCAATGGGAGGGCGATACAAACCCCTTCTTGAAAGTGAAGTCGAACGAATTTTTGAAGCCGCAATAACCGTTCTGGAACGTACAGGTATTGAGGTTGCCGAAAGTCCATGTCGGACGACATTCGAAAATGCGGGATGCCGTGTTGATCCAAGTATCAACCGCGTTTTTATACCACGCAGTCTTGTCGAAAAAGCCATGAAAACCATGGCCAATGAAGTTTTACTGGCGGGCAGAACTCCTGAACATGACCTACATCTCGGTAGTGCCAGGGTTTACATGGGTACAGGAGGCCAGGCGGTTAAGCTGCTCGATCTTAACGGGAGAATGAGGGAGACCATAACCAGTGATAACTATCACATTGGTCGCCTGGTCGATAAACTTGATAACATTCACTTTTACATGCGTCCCGTTGTTTGCCGTGACCTTGAAAATGAAGATATTGACGTAAACCAATTCTATACCTGCCTTGCGGCGACAAACAAACATGTCATGGCCAATTCCTATCTACCTGAAAAGGTTAAGGATCTTCGGATGATGGCAAACATGATTTCCGGGGGTGCCGAGGCTTTTGATAAAAGACCGATCATCTCCTTTACCGCCTGCTGGACGGTTAGCCCTCTTCGTTATGCCATGGAAACGGTAGAAATCCTGGATGAGGCGATTGAGCATAATATTCCTGTCGTTATCTCTTCTGCTCCGCAAGCAGGCGCAACCTCCCCTGCTGCTCTGGCAGGTACTTTGGTACAGTTGCTTGCAGAACAGCTTTCCGGGATCGTTTATGTAAACCTGATCAAACCAGGCTTTCCTCTCATTATGGGCTGTGTTCCTGCTCAGGCAGATTTACGAACAGGCTCTTTCACAGGAGGATCTGGTGAATTTTCACTGCTGAATGCGGCTTGTGCTCAGATATCACAGCACCTTCGGATACCTATTTATAACTCTTCAGGAATATCTGATTCTAAAATACCGGACGCCCAGGCTGGTGCAGAGAAAAGTTTGACTGGTCTTGCTGCTGCCTTGGCAGGATCAAACTATATTCACCACTCTGCAGGCTTCTTAGAAAGCTTGTTGACTGTCGCCTACGAGCAATATGTCATCGACAATGATATCAACGGGGCCATTATGCGTATGGTGCGTGGGATAGAGGTGACAGAGGAAACCCTCTCTATCGATGTCATTCACGATGTTTGTACGGGCCCCAATCATTTCCTTGGTCATGCTCAAACCCTAAAGCTCATGAATAGCGAATATCTCTACCCGCAATTAATGGATCGAGCATCCAGAGACGACTGGGAAGCTTCTGGAGAACATGACCTGCGAGCAATGGCCATTGAGCAGGCAAAGGAACATTTAACAAACCATTGGCCCAAGATATTATCAGACGAATTAGATAATGATTTACGCAAACATTTTAATGTCTTAATGCCAAAGCATGAGATGCAGCCTGAAGGATTTTGGGATCGGTTTCTCTAATAGAAACCCTCAAGTTCATTGATCCTATTATACAAGGGGAGCCGGAGATGAATATCTGGCTCCCCTTTCTTGTAGTTATTTTTGTGCCTCAAAAAGGGATTGAGCGACCCATTTGTTAAAATGGTGAGTTGGTCCATCCATTACGGGTGAAAAAACACCCCCCTGGAAGGCGGGTGAGCTGCGTCCGAGTTGCATTCCTTCAACAGCTGCAATGTCTTCGTCAAACACCACGCGCCAAGATTCCAATATCGCTGATCGGCTGATTGCACAGTCATCCCCTGTGGCATCATCCCCAACAAAATAAACCCGCAAGTGTTCAATTGTTTTATCGTGAGCTACTGGCTCTAATAACATTGCAAAGGCATGATCAGCTTGAATACCGAGTAAAACATTTGGATAAACGGCGATATATTCAGCATGCCTAAGCTTATCTTCGGGCCATTGTGATAAAATTGGCAGTTTTGTACCTGCTGTATCTGCCAGATTATAGGCCAAGCTGCCCTGCCCTCCAAACCGGTCGTCCTGCTCGATATTATAGTGATCCTCCAGGCGAGAATAGGTATTTAAGGCAGGGTGCACAAAGGGCAGATGGTAACTTTCGCAATAATTCTCGACAGCAAGTTTCCAATTGCACTTTACTTCTATTTCCAAGCCACTTTCAGAGGGGACCCGACGAAGTTCACTGAGGCCGCTCTCTCCCCAAAAAGGTTTCCAGCGCTGTTCCAGTGGCGCAATGTGCTCTTCGAATGATGGCGCATCACCTGATAGATTGACAAAAATCATATCCATCCAAATGGCCGAACGCACTTCACGCAGGCCATTACCCTCACATGAAAAACCTTCAGCGGTGTGTTCGCCGACACCACCGATGTGAGGCGTACTACGTAACCCTCCATTTAAATCATAGGTCCATGAATGGTAAGGGCACCGGATCATCCCTTTAATTGGCGCTTCTTCTTGGACAAGTTTACGGCCACGGTGACTGCAAACGTTGTGATAAACATTTAGCTCATCTTTACGGTTGCGAAGCACGACCAATGGTAACCCCATAAAGTCGATAGGTTTTGCATAACCTTTAGCTGGGAGATCACTTGCAAAGCCTATACAGGCCCAGGTTTTTCCAAACACTGTATCCCGTTCAATGGGGAAAAAGTCCTTATCCGTGTAACTCGCATTTGGCATGCCATGTGCTTGCTCGATTGGCCTTAGGACGGACTTCAGGCTTTCTTGTGAAACCAGAGGATTCTGTTCCATGTTCATTCTCCAAAACGTAATGGGACATCCTTAAAATACGGCGTCCTTTTTATTCTTTAGAGAGAATTTTGAAGTGTTTTTAGAGATTTCACCAAATCATTTTAATGCTCTTACCTCATGATGTTTTCTCATAGGTACGAGTAGGTTTGGCGAAAAACGTGGAAATCTCTAGTGTTTATATTTCGGCCTCGTAACCGTTAGGAATTATGATGAGATGAAGAAAGTTCGAAAATTTCTTAAATTCGCCCCCTTACCTCACTCACCTATTCGATTCTGGCTAAGCTCTTCCATAATCCAACTGCGAAATAATGCGACATTACCTTTGGTGTGTCGCCCTTCTTCGGGTTCCAGCAAACAAAACTTAGCTTCCGTTTTTAAGACTGTATCTACTGGCCTCACAAGTTCGCCACTTTCGATGTAATCATCAACGAGATGACGCCAGGCAAGTGCAACCCCCTGCCCGCCAATGGCTGCTTGAATAAGCATAGGGTAGTTGTTGATATTAATCCGTGTTTTCGGATCTGAAGGGGATACGCCTACGCGCCTAAACCATTCTGGCCAGTTGATCCATTCGTTTGGTAAATTATCCAGATACAAGAGCGAGCTTTTTGAAAGTTCTGTCGTTTTATTAATGCTCTGATTTCTCTCGAGATAATCCGGGCTACATACCGGGAAAACCTCTTCATCAAACAAAGGAGTTATTTTGAGATTTGGTGGAAAGCTGCGTGCATAGAACAACCCGACATCAAATTCAGGGTATTTAAAATCCTGCTGGGCATCAGACGCAAGAATACGAATGTCCAGATCTTCATACCTTTTCTTAAAACGGGATATTCTGGGAAGTAGCCACAGTGAGGCCATCGCGTAAGTGGTTGCAACGGTTAATTGGCGACCACCTTGCCATTGGATGATTTCACCCGTAGCTGAGGCAACATCTTCCAACGAACTTCGCACTGTTTGATAGTATTGGGCACCTGTTGGGGTAAGGTGGATATTCGGATTAACTCGGGCGAATAAAGTCTTACCCAAATACCTCTCCAGTTGCCTGATTTGCCGGCTAACCGCTCCTTGGGTCACGTTTAGTTCTAGCCCGGCAGCCGTGAAGCTGAGATGTCGTGCTGCTGCTTCAAATGCAACGAGACTTTTTAAGGGAGGTAAGGGAGATAATTTCATACGCTTTCCCGAAAATTTGGGCTTCACATAAAAAGAGGCCTGTTAAACCTATTAACAGACCTCTATCTCAAAAACCGTATTTGACCTACTAAAATCAATTAAGTTGGAACATTTTTAACGAGATGCGAAATAATCCTTGGTTTTTTGAATGAAATAATCGATGGCTTCACGATTAACATTCAAATGTGTAACAAGTCTGATCTCTGGGATTTGGATGCCAATCAGGATGCCATTTTCAGCCAGATATTCGCTTAATGCTTCATGGTGACCTTCACCAGGGTTTAGGAAAACCATATTGGTTTCTACAGCAGATAGATTAACGGCTACCCCTGGGATCTCGCTTAATCCTTCGCCAAGTCGCACGGCGTTATCATGGTCATCGGACAAGCGTGAGATGTTATGTTCCAAGGCATAGAGACCACATGCGGCCAGAACACCGACCTGCCGCATCCCTCCTCCAAGAATTTTACGCATTCTTTTTGCCCGGCGGATCAAATCCTTACTACCACAAAGAACTGATCCAACTGGGGCACCGAGCCCCTTAGACAAGCAAATCGAAACACTATCAACGGGTTCACATAGCTCTTCCAGTGACAGGCCTGTTTTTACAGCGGCATTGAATATACGTGCCCCATCCAGGTGTACGGACAAACCATTACTTTTAGCTGTCTTTGAGAGAGATTTAATTAAATCCTGGTCTTGAACGCGACCAGAGACGGTGTTTTCCAAACAGAGCAATTTGCTTATAGGGCAATGGGGATCATCCGGTTTAACGGCCCCTGCAACTTGTCCGACAGTTATGCCACCAGTCTCATTTGTCGGTAAAGGAAAAGGAGAAATACCTCCGAGGACTGCGGCTCCTCCGGCTTCATCCCGAAAAATATGGTATTCATCTCCTGCTATATATTCATCTCCGCGACCACAATAGCACAAAAGCGCAGCAAGATTACTCTGGGTCCCGGTGGAAAAGAACAAAGCAGCTTCCATGCCGGCTAGTTTTGCCAGTTTTTCTTCTAGGGCTTTAACGGTAGGATCATCATCATAAACATCATCACCAACAGCAGCTTCAGCCATAGCAGCACGCATTTCGGTCGATGGCAGGGTCACTGTATCACTACGAAAATCCAAAAAAGGGTCAGTGCTTTGTTTTCCCTTGCGGGCTTTTCCAGTCATTCCTGCGTACATTTAGTGTAAACTCCCAATACTCTTATTTTTTAATACTTTAGTTAATTAAGACCATTAATAGGCCAAGGCTGCAACCAGATGTATTCGATTATGTTCACCGCCATTTAAGGCCGTGTGATACCCACGGGTATCTGTGAAATAAACTGACCCATCAGCGGGTAAATGTGTGACATGGTGATTGACAATAAACAAAGCACCTGGGTTCGTCACCAAGGGAATATGCAATCGGGGTTCTGGATCTCTATGCCAAGAATTACAGTTATATAACCCTTTGGAAAGAATACGCATACGACCGATTGGAAAGCGTTTTGACAATTCCTCATGAACCTTTTCAAAGTAGGTACCCTTGAACATCGGATTAAATTCTGAGAAAGCGATTTCATCAACGATATCTTCGCGGGGTTCTTCTATGTAGCGATCATCTGCCCTTAACCAATAACGCCCAGACAAATCATTCGCCGCTGTAACATCTTCGCCAGGACGACGGTTTAATGGAATAGCTGCAAAGCCCTGGTCCTGCATATCACCTTGAAAATTAGTGATCTCCAGGACTTGGTCCAAAGCTTCATCCAAGAGTTGAATATCAAAGTTTAGAGATAATTTTTCAATTCCATTTCCAGGAACAAAAGAAGCAACACTGTCTGTTATCCGATCCTCGGCCATCCAGGATTTCATACTGATAACATCAGGATCGTTATTTATTTGGTCTAAAGACATACCCAAAACCCTATACATAGAATTATCATCAGATATAACCATGGCACAGAGCTGATTATGAAGTACAACGCCTTTTTTTCATTAGTTGATGAATAAATTTGATTAACTCCCTAGCTAACAAGAGAATTTTGAAATAATCTAAACACTGTTAAGTTGATTATTAGATTATAAGTAGAGAGCAATGCGCCGTACTCTTCCCTCAACAATGTCTTTGATTTGTTTTGAATCTGCTGCAAGACATGAGAATTTCACTCAAGCGGCTATCGACGTTAATCTGACCCAAAGTGCGGTCAGTCGACAGATTCATATTTTAGAAGAACTTCTCCAGCAAAAACTGTTTGAACGGATCCGGCAAAGAGTAAAATTAACGACTGCCGGTCAGCACTACTTGTTACAAATCCAACCTCTGCTGGAAACGTTGGAAGTCGAGACCATAAGGATGCCATCATTTGAAGACATTAGTGGTGGATTGAACATTGGCACATACCCTACTCTGGGGTCGAGATGGCTCCTCGAATACCTCATGTCTTTTGCAACTGAGTTTCCAGATATCAACACCAATACAATTACTTACCAGGACAATAACCAGTTAGATTTAAATACTGTCGATATTGGAATAGTCCAGGGGGATCCTCCGTGGTCAGGGTGTCATCATGACTATTTGATGCCTGAAGAGCTTGCCCCAATAATTTCACCTGAACTCATTACAAATTCGTCTCCCAAAGAAGACATGTTGGCTTCCCATCGTCTTCTTCAGCACACAACTCGCCCGCTGAGTTGGGATATCTGGTTTGAAAGTGCTGGGATAAAAAAGCCAGAAATGCAGAGCGGATTATTTTTTTCACAGTTCGAAATGATTATTGAAGCAACTATTGCCGGCCATGGTATTTCAATGCTGCCGATAATTTTAATTCAACGGGAACTCGCAAGTGGAAGATTAACACTGGCACCCCCTCACATAGCACGCCCGTCGAGCGGCTATCACCTGATTTCACCAAATACAAAATCAAATACAAAAAAAGTAGAAACTTTTAGAAAGTGGATATTATCGAAAACAAAGAAATCCAGAACAACTACCTAAGGGTGTATTGCTTGTTTTGACATATTTAATTGTTTTTGTGAAAAGACGATGCCCACAAATAAACCGTCGTGAACACCGCCTCAGCATATAACTATCTATCCTTGGGAGATTTGTTCCGCTTTCCCAACCAGAACTTCAGCTTGTCGAATTGAAGCGTAATCAATCAAACGACCATCCAAAGAAACAGCGCCTTTTCCGGCTTTTTCAGCTTCGGCCATAGCTTCCAAGATTCTCCGTGCACGTGAGACTTCTTCTTCGCTTGGGCTCATTACTTCATTTGCCAAATCAACTTGTGATGGATGGATTGCCCATTTACCTTCACAACCCAAAACGGCAGCGCGTTTGGCAGCTGCACTGAAGCCAGCAGCATCAGAAAAATCACCAAAAGGACCATCTACAGGGCGGAGGCCATTGGCCCGAGCAGCAACAACCATACGACTGATTGCGTAGTGCCACATATCACCCCAATGGACATCACGGTTACCATCACCATCGGCGTCTGTCAGAACAGCGTAATCACGATTAACTCCACCTATCATAGTGGTGCGTGCTCTCGTCGATGCCGCGTAATCAGCAACACCAAAGTGCAACGATTCGTTTCTTCGACTTGCCGCCGCGATTTCAGTCACGTTTTGCATTCCCAAGGCTGTCTCGATGATATGTTCAAAACCGATCCGTTTTTTCAAACCTTTTGCATCTTCAATTTGCGTGACCAACATGTCGATTGCATAGACGTCAGCAGCTGTTCCTACTTTTGGAATCATGATCAAATCAAGGCGTTGGCCAGCCTGTTCAACCACGTCAACCACGTCACGATACATGTAGTGGGTATCAAGTCCGTTGATACGAACGGACATGGATTTATTTCCCCAATCGATATCATTCAGAGCTTGAATAATATTTTTCCGGGCTTGCTCTTTTTCATCAGGTGCTACGGCATCTTCCAGATCGAGAAAGATCACATCTGCTGATGATTGTGCAGCTTTTTCAAATAGTTGAGGCTGACTTCCGGGAACAGCCAGTTCGCTTCTGTTCAGCCGTGCTGGGGCTTGTTCAATTGTTTGAAAACTCATTTTTTGGGACATCCTATTCCGAGAGGGTTCGTATAGGAAAGGCATTAGCAATTAAAAACAGGATGTCTGTCAAGTGGATTTATTTCACGTAGTGAATATTTTTTTCACTCTCGAATCGGATGAATACGGATTGAAAATTCGGATATGAGTTTTGACAAATTTACGAAGAATTATGCTTCTTCGTCATCGCTTGAAAACGACAAACGTTGACCCGATTGGGTCGAATAATAATAGGCTATTGCTTGCGCCCGGTTGCTGACAGATAGCTTGCCAAACAGGTTTCGAAGATGAAATTTGACTGTGTTAAGCGATATGCCGTGATCGCGGGAAAGTTCTTTGTTTGTGCGGCCTTGAGCCAGAGAAATCAGCAAGGCGCGTTCACGCTTGGTGAGAGAATGCATCGGATCCTGACGTAAATCTCGCACATCAACAAATGGGAACACCATCCCCCCTTTGGCAACCCTTGCGACGGTATCAAGCAAATACTCCGGAGGTTCACTTCGCGAGCAATAACCAGCAGCGCCAGCAGCCATGGCCTGGCGGGGAACATCCAGGTTATCCCCTTGGGCATAAACAACAATCCGGGGCGGAGCTTCTTGAGTACGTATGATTTCAATCAAACGTTCTCCGCCCAACATTGGCAATGTCCAATCAACAACCCCAACGGTAAAAGTGGATAGCAAAGTGATTTCAAGAAAGCTTTCAGCAGACCCCACCGATGCTACGAGGCTGAAACGAGGATCCCGATCAAAAAACTCAGACAATGCAGAAAGCATCAAGGGATTACTATCCGCTAGCGCCACATTTATCGGTTGTCCCGCGACCGACGACGCCTTATTCAAAACCGCCATAATATCTTCTCAAAAAGCAAATACCTACCCCTATGAGCAGTATGATACGCTTACCTAACTCAATAAGCAACCTTTAGGAATGGGTTTTTACCTACCCATCAGGTTACTCAAAAGCAGTAATTAGGGGTGTTGTATCAAAATCACTTTCGTCGTCTCATAGTAAAAAATAACGGATCGAGGGTTTCAAGTTCCAGGGCAAACAATGCCCCAAGCTTAGAACATTAGGCCGATTTAAAAAACACCAGCCACGTAGAACACAGGCAAGTTGAACAGAGTTTAAGATTTTTCGGAGAAGGAATCTTCATGGATATCCATGAGTATCAGGCTAAAAGTATCCTAGCGAACTTCGGTGTCGCTGTTCCCCGCGGCGGATTAGCCTACGGTCCTGAACAGGCAGCTTACCGGGCAAGAGAAATTGGTGGCAGCAAATGGGTGGTAAAAGCCCAAGTACACACTGGTGGCCGCGGTAAAGCTGGTGGCGTCAAGGTTTGCGAAAATGAAGAACAGGTGTTTGAAGCCGCAAACCAAATGTTTGGTAAGCGCTTGGTGACTGAACAGACTGGCCCGGATGGCAAGTTTATCTACCGGGTTTATGTCGAAGGAGCGGTAAACATCGAGCGCGAAATCTATCTTGCTTTCGTACTAGATCGCAAAACAGAACGCATCATGGTTGTTGCATCAGCTTCTGGTGGTATGGAAATCGAGGAGATTTCTGAAAGCCACCCGGAAAGTATCGTTCGCTCAATCGTGGAGCCTGCAGCCGGTATGCTTGATTTCCAGGCTCGTGAAATTGCTTTTCAGTTGAATATCGAGGCTGCGCAGATCCCAGAAACCGTTGAAACGATCAAAGGTTGTTACAACGCGTTCCGCGAACTTGATGCAACAATGGTTGAAATCAACCCACTCGTCGTAACGGGCGAAGGTGCCATTATCGCACTTGATGCAAAGATGACGTTTGACGATAACGCCCTGTTCCGCCATCCCGACATTTCTGAGCTTCGTGACAAGTCACAAGAAGATCAGAGAGAGTCTAATGCAGCAGATCGCGGCCTTAGTTATGTTGCTCTCGATGGTGAAATTGGCTGTATCGTTAATGGTGCAGGCCTAGCCATGGCAACGATGGATATCATTGAAGTTGCCGGTGGACAGCCTGCAAACTTCCTCGATATTGGTGGCGGTGCATCTCCAGAACGCGTGGCAAAAGCCTTTAACCTCGTCATGGCTGACAAAAACGTCAAAGCTATTCTGGTTAACATTTTTGCAGGCATCAATCGCTGTGACTGGGTAGCCGAAGGTATCGTTCAGGCACTTGAAAATAACCCTGTCGATGTTCCTGTCATTGTACGTCTTGCGGGCACAAAGGTCGAAGAAGGCCGGAAGATTTTGGCCAGTAGCGGACTTCCGATTATTCGTGCAAGCACTCTGGCCGAAGCAGCTGAGCGTTCGGTTGAGGCATGGAAAAACAGTACCAAAACAGAAACTAAGCCAAAGACTTTACAGGAAATGGCATCATGAGCATTTTGTTAGATCGCGACACCAGAGTTTTAGTACACGGTATCAGTGGAAAGATCGCCCGTTTCCATAGTCAGGAAATGAGTGAATACGGTACCAACATTGTTGGCGGAGTTGTTCCTGGTAAAGGTGGCGAAATCGTCAATGGCGTTCCCGTATTTGACACCGTTAAGGAAGCTGTGGAGCAAACTGGCGCTTCAGCCAGTATTGTTTTTGTCCCTCCTCCCTTCGCAGCAGATTCTATTATGGAAGCCGCTGATGCAGGTATCAAATTTTGTGTATCCGTAACCGACGGAATTCCTGCTCAGGATATGATGAGCGTTAAACGTTACATGCGCAGATACCCAAAAGCCGAGCGGATGCGCCTGACGGGACCAAACTGTGCGGGAACTATTACGCCAGGTGAAGCACTTCTAGGTATTATGCCAGGACATATCTATTTACCTGGTAACGTTGGCATTGTTGGTCGCTCTGGAACACTTGGGTACGAAGCGGCTTCGCAAATGAAAGCACTGGGTATTGGTGTATCCACATCAGTTGGTATCGGCGGAGACCCTATCAACGGAAGTTCGTTTAAGGATATTCTTGAATTGTTCGAAGAAGATCCTAAAACAGACGCTGTTGTTATGATTGGTGAAATCGGTGGACCACAGGAATCTGAAGCTGCTGATTTCATTCGTGATCACATGACCAAACCTGTCGTGGCTTATGTTGCCGGGTTGAGTGCTCCAAAAGGACGGACAATGGGACACGCTGGCGCGATTATTACAGCCTTTGGTGAAAGTGCCGATGAAAAGGTTGGGATCTTACGAGAAGTGGGTGCATCTATTGCTCCTGATCCATCCATGATCGGTGAAACTGTCGCTCAATCCTTAGCCAAGGCTTCGTAAAGACGGATACATATATAAGAAGCCTGGGCTTTTATTAAGTCCAGGCTTCATAAGGAAGTGATCATGCTTAACAACAATTCCACAGGCAAACAACTTCACACAGAAAAACCGACAATTTGGGTTGCCCAACGTTGGCCCGAAACTGTTGAAAATGCTCTGTGTGAAAAGTTCAACGTGATATTGAACCGCAGTGATCGCGCCATGACTTCTTTAGATATGTCCACAGCTCTTCAAAATGCTGACGCTGTGATGCTGTCAGGTACCGATACAATAGATCTCAACATTATTGATATCCCACAGCCCCGGACCAAAATTATCGCCCAGTTGGGCTCTAATCACAGCCACATTGATGTTAACACTGCTGAACGATATGGCTTTACAGTCACCCGTACACCAGATGATTTTCAAGAACAGAGTGATGAACTGTCAGATCTGGCTATTTCACTTATATGTATGGTGGCCCAGCGCTCACAAAAAGGATCCAGAGTAATCCAGTCCGATAGTACTTTTGACATATGGTCAGAATGCCTTCCTTGTCGTGCATATGAGGATGAGCTAAAAGGAAAAACGCTCGGAATAATCGGCTTTGGAAGCGTTGGTCAAGACGTTGCTTGTAAAGCTTCTAAAGAGCTTGGTATGCACATACTTGCCTATGGTATTTCCCCCGTCCTCAACGAAATCAACAATTCAAATGATATTAAAACAACGACTTCCATAGATGAGTTGTTACCCCAAGCGGATTATGTATTGTTAAGCGCCCCCCATGACGCAATCGAAAATTCTGCTACCAATTTTAACAACCAATATTTAATAGATGCCCATCGTCTCAATCTTATGAAATCAGATGCGTACTTGATCAACCTCTCTCAAGGATCGCTAATAGATACGAAAGCTCTCACACAGGCCCTTTGGTTTGAAACGATCGCAGGCGTAGGAATTTGTATGGATGAAGACGTCTCTGATTATAAATCGAATGAATATTGTTATGATTTATCGGAACTTAGAGCATGTGAGAATGTTGTTGTGTTGCCACACGTGCAGAAAACGAAAGAAAAAATCCGTGAAGCAACGGGTTTGAGGATTGCCCAAAATATAAAAGATTTTTTTGAAGGAATTCTACCTCAAGACAAAGTTCATTGTACTTAGGTTAGACAAAACCTATGGCACTTCTCCGCTTTGTTGAGTAGATTTAGGATTTCAAATAGAGCATAGATTGATTATCTGGAATGGATGATTGTCTAATTTTGAGTTTGAAGTATTCGGTATCCTTGATGCCTCTGGCTCGCTTACGGATCATTCCTATACTGACATTACCAGCCTCTATCCTGGCGCTTGTGAGCTTGTGTTTGGCGTAGTTGCAGATGCCCACACAATGTTTCCGTAGGGATTTCGCGAACTTTTTTAGATAGAGCATCTGTGACTGATCTGCTATCAGGCACCAACGTTCCAGTTGCTCCGCCATCGCCTCAAATGAAGCGGCACTCCACAGCAGCTGAAGCTGTTCTTTCAAGACGTAAAGTGCATTCAGGTTGCTATTGCTCTCCAGCAACCTTTGCAGCTTGTCACTTTGTTTTTCACTCAACTTATCCGCATTTTTGAGCAACAGATAATGTGTCCCTTTCATCAACTCTTTACCACTTGGATCGGCCTTTCTGAACTCAAGTCGACGCTGATTATGGATAGCTTTGCTGTAGTTTTTCATGACGTGGAAACGGTCAAATACTATGTCGGCCAACGGCAAGGACTCTCTGACAGCCTTTTGGTAGGCAGGCCCCATATCCATCGCTACGGCCTTTATTTTGCAGGCTGTATCTGGTTGCAGTTGTTTCAAAAACCTTGAAAAAACCTCGGCAGTTCGGCCTGCTTCAACCCAGATCAGATGACCGCCAACCATATCGTAGACCACCGTCATGTAGTCATGACCTTTCGCCCGGGCAACTTCATCTACACCAATATATTCCAAGCCAGTTAGCTCTGCAGGATCAAGCGTAGGGAGAGTTTCAATAAGGTATGCCCTGTCGATATTCTTGACCGTTTCCCATCGTATATCCAAATGTCTGGAAACCGCTTGAATAGACATATGCCGACATAATCCACTGATCAGTCGGCAAAATCGGTGAGTGAAACGGCACCCTTTATCAACAAAATCACACCCCTCAATGCGGCGTTCGCCCTTGTTAATATAAACCTGCGCCAGCTCAATCTCGACCACACAAGGATACCCAAAAAGGGGGATGTCGTTTACTTGTCGGCGGACATGCTGGTTGATGCTTCCCTTCTGGCCTGTAGCAGGGTCTATAGCCCTCCTACGCGCGTCTCGGCTGCAGTGAATGACAATCTTAACACCGCCGTCATCCAGTTTAATTTCATTTACACGTTGCCCTTTGAGGCCTAAAATATGCTGCGAGATGTTGATTGTCATATACCTGCTCTATGTAAAGTTATCAGAAACCATACATATCAACAGGTTACTTGGCGGTCGGCATCTTTTTCTACTCAACAAAGCGGAGAAGAGCCAAACCTATTGCCTATCCCGATACCAATTACCCATCATAAATGGTCTCTATTCTCTATTCCGGCTAGATGTTATAATGAGTTGCAACTTAAGTACTTATTATGGACTTAATGCAACCAGTGGAAGGAGGAGCAAATGTTACGAGACATCCAAGTCCTTATAGACGAAGAACCCACCAATAAAATTAGAATAGACGCAGCACTTCAGTTATCTAAGAAGTGGGAGAAGGTGCATATAATTGGCGTCCATGCACTCAAAACACCTGAGGTTATTTTTTACGGCACCCCTTATGATGTAATGGGATATTTTCCCCAAGAAATAATTGAACTAAAACGCGCAGAAGCTGATAATCAGGCAAAAAGATTAAAAAACAATTTTGAGGATTTGTTCTCGCTACATTCAAAAACCTGCGAGTGGCGACAACAAGAAGGGCGAGTAAACGATATTCTGTCCTTTAACGCACGTTTTACCGACCTGACGATCATAAGCCAGCCTTCGGACAACCTTGTAAATGAACGGGAATTCAGTGATTCATTAATCATGGAACATGGCCTGTCCATACTGGCTGTCCCCGAAGAAAAAATTCCAGATAATATGACCGACAATATCTTAATAGCCTGGAATGGATCTCCTGAATCTGCCCGGGCGGTTAAGAACGCATTACCCCTTTTGGAGGTATCCCAAAAGGTTGTTCTGCTTAGCGTTGGTAAATTGGAAAGAAACGCGATATCTGCCAAAGAGATGCAAGAACATCTCTTACGACATGATATCAACTGTATTCAGCGACATGAAGAAGGGTCATCACCAGAAAATACTATTCTTTCTGTTGCTCATAATGAAAATATAGGTCTCATTATCGCTGGCGCATGGGGGCATAGTCGGATCCGTGAAATTGTCTTTGGAGGTGTAACAAAACGGCTCTTTACCAATCAAAAAATACCGGTATTTCTATCACACTAAACCAGCGGATTACTCTAGGTAACTAACTTATTAAATTTCGTCTTTTTGTTGATCACAAAATTTCTTAAGTAAAGATTTGATGTCTAGCATGTTTAATACCGCCTGCTTTTTGCAACCTCACCCGCACAACGATTTGCATAGAATTTTTCCGCTAACATTCTCCAGACTTCCAATGCTCATGCTTCTGATACGAGGGAAAATACTGCGATTGTTATCAAATTTTTTATAAATCTATGTTCTCATTAAAATCAATTTATTAGCGTGTAGGGCATTTGAATAAGTAAAGATACCGTAATTCCAGGCCACGAAAGAGTGGAGAATTGCAATGAACGAACCAGCACATGTCATTAGTAAATTAGAAAAAGAAGTAGAGATAGTTCTCAATACTGGTGAGAAACTATCTGGTATATTCTATGCAAAACAATATGAGCGTGTGAGTGATCTATTAAATGATGCACGCACCTTTTTACCTTTTAAAGATACAAACGATGTTATGCGTATAATTGCGAAAGAAACAATCTTTCAAGTTATTCCAAGAGAACACAATGAACCACAAAGCGAACAAAAAAAATATATTTATCCAAACCGATTATAACTCAGAACCTAACGTAATTTGTCTTTTTCTTTGTTTTAAATAGAACATATTGATCATTTATTTTTCCCAAAGACATTAAATGTGGAAATTACATTGCCCCAAACGTACTCGATTAGACTGAATAAGGGCTAATTAACAGGCAAGCCCCTCTATGATCGCGTTCGGATTTTAGCTGCTTGATTTTCAATAGAAGAATAACATTTCTGAGTATTCTCAACGTAATGCGCGTAATGTGTTAGAAAAATCAGGTGAGGTTTGAGCATTGGTACAGAAACAACTATCGGTCACTTCATCAGAAGTGACCGATAGTCAGGGAGTGCAACAAGTTTTGCAATACCCATCCCGAAGGATAAATAAAGAGTTCTTACCCTTTGCGTAGGACGCTTAGTTTACTCAGGAAGTCTTCTTTATTCAGATAGGCACCACACAAACGGCGGTGGCCTTGATAGGCATCACGGGCATGCATGACACGCCAGTTATCGAACAAGACCACCCTGCCCGGCCGCAAACCAAAACGCAGCTGAAATTGGCGATCATTGATCAATTCATTAAACAGGCAAAGACCTCGATAAAAATCTTCCTGATGATCATCTTCTAATCGGAACGGTGCCCGATCATAATTTAATCCGGTAAACCCCCGGCTATGCCGGGGGACTCTCAATGGTTTGACCGTTCCCACGGTCTTACATTTCTTTGTTTATTGACCAAAATAACAAAGGAATTAGCCGATGAGAGATTACAAAAGCCTTGCACATACGAGATGGGATTGTAAATACCACGTGGTTTTCATCCCTAAACGCAGGCAAAAAGTTATCTATGGCAACCTACGTCAGTATCTTGGTGAAATTTTCCATGAACTGGCCGGGCATCGCGAAAGTAAGATTGAGGAGGGCCATTTGATGCCGGATCACATTCACATGTGTATCAGCATACCGCCCAAACATGCTGTTTCAAAAGTCGTTGGATACCTAAAAGGAAAAAGCGCGATTGCCATAGCTCGAAAATTCAAAAATAAAGCACGGAATTTCAAGGGTGAAAATTTTTGGGCCCGTGGATATTTCGTCTCAACTGTAGGGCTCGATGAACAGATGGTGAGGGAGTATATCAGAACGCAAGAAGAGCGTGATAAGTACTTTGACCAAATGGATATATTCAATCCATAACCGCTTTAGCGGTTCCCAATTTGCCCCTTTAAGGGGCTCACCCGCTTAAGCCCCCGGCTTTGCCGGGGGTCATTTAACTATTATAGGCGATCTGTTTTAGGCTACCGTCTCTGTCCAGGCCAATGATGGGGTGTTCAGCACGAAGATGGACGCCATCGCCGAGATACTGCGCCGGAACCGGGACAGAGGTCAGGGTATCAAAAGCCTTGGGATCACGAGCGCGAATTTCTTCAGCTACCCTAAAACCATCCACAAAGACGCTCTCCCCACCGGTGCCGTCAAACTCCAGGCAGTGGAACATCTGATAACCCGGAGAATCAACACTGTAGGTTCCATCCGTGTGCGGACCGATTTCTACGGTACTATAGGCGGAATCTGCAAAGGCCTGATTGGCTGTAAAGTCCCAGAAACCACCGAAAATTGTCTCTCGAATGTAGGTAATGCGTCGCGCCAGAGCTTCGGTTGCTTCTGGTGTCGCAGGCGTACCGTCAACAATGGCAAAACCGTAATAATCAATCAGCTCTACCCAGCTTTTAAGCCCCTCGTCACCAGCCATGACATCATCATAGGAAACTTTCGGCAGGCTATCCGTAATCTCATCTGCCATCCATAAGCTCTTTGGATGATCAACTTTTGGCAATCCTGTTGTCGCCATCTCTCGCAAGAATGATGCAGGATAAAAACTTTCCTGTTCTTCATTATCCCAACGAATAGAAACAGATTTTCTGTCTTCTGTAAGTTTGGCTTCTTTGGCTTTTAAATCAACAGGAAGGGAAAAGGTATCGACCTGACGTTGATTTGTCTCCTGGTTCATACTGTGTGAAGCACGACAATGATCCCGGAGCCAAAAGTATGGGTAACGCGATGGTTTAAGGCCATCAGTCCAGTGAACTTCCAAAAATTGACCGGCTGTTCGTACTGTTTCCATTTGATATGTCATGGTCAGTTTCCCTTAAGTCCATAAGTAGCGTTTATTTACGAACCACAATACTGAACAAACGTTCAGTTAGTGTCAAATGGATTTTAATTTCAAAGTTGAAAAAATATATATCATTAATGTATTATATTACATTAATGATATAATATTTTGATATCATTACTTATTTATAATTTCAATGAACTGCGCGCAGACTAAGTCATTTAATTTAATCAAGGTCTGGTGACGAAACGAACTGAGCATTTAATACCAGATGGGATATTCAGTTTGTGATTAGGCATTTCCAGGCGAACACCAAAAGTATTACTCGCAGCATCAAAGACATTGTCAACAATCGTTGTTTTTGCCTGATATTCTCCGACAAGCGGTTCCAGCGGAGTTATTATGCCTGTCAGTCCGGGTTCAATGAATTCATAAGCCCATATAGGTAAGAATACTTCCACTTTCAGTTTATGAATATGAGCAATTGTTAGTACTTTTGCTTGTTCATATACGAATGCCCCCGGAGAGAGGTGCCTATGCGTAACAATTCCGTCCATTGGGCTGACAATTGTCCGTTGTTTAAGGAGTGTTTTTGCCCGCTTCAAATCAACTTTGGCCAACCGTTGTTCAAATTTTGCGGTCTTGTACTCTGAATCAGCAATCAAGCTTTCTGTTTCTGCTCTTTCAAGGTTTTCTATTGAAACGACATTTTTATTATAGAGTTTTTGTGTCCTAAGTTTTTTATTTTCATAATATCTTTGGCGACTACGGCCACTTTCAATAGCTATAGAATTACTCGCTCGAACTCGAGAATATTCAACATTGGCCTCTTCTACATCGCTTTCTAATTTGGCCAATACTTGGTCTTTCTTGACGAGATCCCCTCGTTTAACTTGTACCTCTTGTAATATCCCATCAGCGGCGCTTCCAATATCTACGGTCCAAAGAGGTTCAATGACACAATCAAAAGAATTTTTGGAAAAATCAACATTTTCAGCCCTTATTGGTATGCTTAAAATAAGGCTGCTAATAGTAAAAGCCATAACAACAAATGCAGAGAGTGCTGAGGGTCTATTTCGCAACAACATTATTTAACCCTTTCCGTAAAAGAAAATGTCCGCTTGATAAATAAATCATGTTTCCCAACACTTTGTCGAAGGTTTGATAAGTAACGTTCTTGCTTTCTCATCCCCCAAACCAAAATCAACTTTCCTAATAATTGCGCACCCTTTGGAAAGAGGCCGGCACATATACGAACGAAATGAAAGAGACCTCTATCCCATTGCCCGTACAATATCGGATCGTCCCAGGATAAATGTTTTTCAGTCTGTATCTGATGACCAACATCATACTCAATTTGGCGTTCAATCCTCATTGAGGCTTGACATTCTGCTATGATAACAACCTCTTTATTACCGAGGTTTTCTGGGCTTAAGCGAGGGTCTTTTTCGAACAATCCTGGTATAATTTGAATTTTTTCAGGTTGATTATGGGCCATTTCTTCGGGATCGGCTGTGGGAGAGAGCGCTTTCTTTTGATATGGCAAACCAAATAACAAAAGAGTTTCCTCAAGAACGTGTGTCAATTTTTCGGATCTCGTCACGATCAACACGTTTTTCTTCTGAGCAACTAAAGCTTCTGCTCTGATTGTAATCTTACGCGCCCAATCCGAGGTGTTCTGATAAACGACGGTATCGATTTCACTGCTAAGTTGGCGGCGAAATGGCCCAACGTTTAAAACGGATACATCATAAGACTGTTCAAACTCATCAGTTAGCTCTGGCGCACTGTTTTCGATACCTCCAAGGTGTAGATAGGAAGCAAGAACCTTCTTCCCAAAAGTTCGATCAATGACATGCCGGGATGCAGATACACCTCTATCTTCTTTGATCCTTAGTAGTAACTTTAATTTCGGGGTTATGGTATCGCCTTCAAGGTCGGACTTTAAGGTGGGATCAAGTGGAATAACGATATTACCATTAATAAGGTAATGTTCTTCAATTCGATAGAGATATTGAACGCAAAGAGCGCGCACGACTGCTTGTGAACCTCGTTCTTGTGCATACCATAGGCCGCCACGTTCAAAGGCAAGCGATCTTAGGTGATCAGTCCCCTCTTTCGTCAGATCTATTCTGTTCTCAAATTTATTGAGGATAAAATCCTGATCAGGCACTAATCGTTTTGCAATCAGAAGAGCCTCATAAGCAAATAATTCTTCATCAGTATAGTTTCGTTTTCCAAAGAGTGTTATCGATCGAGATGCTTCGTCACTCAACAACACATCAGCATCATCGATAAAGGCATATTGCAGGCCTGATAATCGAAGGTGAAACCCGGCCCCTTCTCGACAAAAAAGAGCCATTTTTTGACGTAAGAAACCACCGTTATTTCCAAGATTTTTCATATCCACGAGATAATCAGAAACAAACTCTCTCAATGTACCAAAAACTATGGAACAGCTATGAAAGTCCCATTTCTTATCTATGCCCAAAAGATCATTTTGTGAAAACGTGGCAATACCTAAAACATGACATAGTGGTTGAAAGTGATCTTGCAAAGCTTGTGCTGAAGCCTCGTCAAAGGAGTAAACGTGTACAGGTTTTGCGAAAATAGCACCAACAACAGCTGCCAAACCTACCGTGATGGTCTTACCCACTTCCCGATCAACCGAAGCTACCCCGGAATTCAACATGACCCATGCCGCTGTTAATTGATCTTTGGTATAGCTAAGTTTCATGTGCCGTAAAGCTAGCTCTTGAACCAATGCGATAGCCTTGGTTTTATTCGTGAAGTTTATCGTTTTTCCCTGACTTTCTCGACGAATATCCGCGGCAATTTTCAAAAGATCATCATCGTCAAATATTGAATATAGAACACTAAGTTCAGAAATGACTTTTTCAGCTTTATTGAGTTTAAATTTAAGCAAAGGCTTTTTTATAATCTTCATACATTTATTGACCAATTTTTGTGAGGCACTATCGCTCACAAATTGGGAAAGGTCTTTATGCGGGTAAGCATGCGTGAGTAAGCCTGTTACCTTCTGAAAGTTAGAAAGCGTATTAGACATTGAACTTCTCGAGAAACACTTGCCTGATTAGCCGATAAAATTGCCAACCCACAGGCTCATTTCCGTGATCAAATTTAACATAAACCCGCCCGCCAATATTCGATAACGTACGTTCTTGGGGGAGATTTAACTCCAAATGAAAAAGCTCTTCTACAGTCTTCCCTGAACTTGGATCTCGAGGATCAAGGCTAACCCATCCCCCTCCTTCCGTACTCAGGGCAAGGTTGTACAATTTTTTTGTCGATGAGGGAGATATTTGACGTATTTGTACTGGGTATACTCTATCGAGATCATCAGAGAAACGGACCTCAATTTTTTGGGTTCTGTTTCTTATCAGATCAATATCACCTTGTGAGATCGCAACACGAATAGTGGGTTGGTTATTACTGTTTTCTGCGCCTGCAATAAAGCCTAACAGTGATCCTCGAGCGAAATATCGGCCAGGTAAATCTTCGTTCATACGAATTAGAAATTTTCCCGATGCGTGGCTTTTCAGTTCGAGATCTGAGGCTCGCCTTTTTGCAAAAGACAACTGTTTTTCAACATGTTTTCTTTCTTCAGCAATGATTTGTGCCTTTACCTGATCCGCTACAATGAGGCCGCCATACCGGACATTAAGCTCTGTAAGTGTTGCCTCTAAAACCCTTACTTCTGCTTTTAAAATTGGATCTTGCATTATTAATAAGATCTGGCCTTTTACGACCTCTTCCCGAGGCTTGACGACAACTGATGCAATCACCCCAGATGTATTCGTGCGGACAATTGATTTATCGGGCGCCCATACCACTCCTTGGGTAATCGTTGCATAGGGTAATGGTAGGAAAAACATCAGCCCAATAGCCCCGGCCAATATAGATGAAGTAAGACTGAGCGCTTGCATTCTCTTCTCCTCTAAACGGGGGCTTACAAATAAAAACTTCAAGGATTTGATTAAAGGCCAGATAAACATCAATGTAACCGACCAGGCTGCTAAGATAATGCCAACAACAAAAAACTTGGTCGCTATAAAGGAGACAATTACGACAAGAATAAAAACACGGTACATAAAAGAAGCGATCGCAAAAAACGTCATCCAACGGGCTTCACTTTGGTTGTTAGCCGATGCAATGGGCTCCTTTACTCCAAAAAGATATTTTTGAATTAGAAAGCCGATGTGTTTGTTTCCTCTGGGA
Organism: Kiloniella sp.; assembly: GCF_965205715.1. Lineage (GTDB taxonomy): Bacteria > Pseudomonadota > Alphaproteobacteria > Kiloniellales > Kiloniellaceae > Kiloniella. Next base: position 409,098 of record NZ_CBDBHW010000014.1, read on the forward strand.
CCGAGGTTTGGAATTTCAATTAAATCAGCAAATATGTAATAACCATCAAAGCGTAACAACGGGTTCCCATTAAATAATAAGGTAGAAATCCCAGCTATTAAAACAACGTTATAAGCAACAGCTCTTAACAGGCCCGGTTCAGCCTCGACCCAAAGCCACATGGCTATTGCGGCAATCGGCATTTCAACCAAAATACCCGCAGAGCCAACCACAACTCTATGCCATTTTTTTGAAAAAGCAGACGCTGCAGAGGCGTCAACATAGGGTATAGGCATCAAAACCAAGAACATGATGCCCATTTCATGGACCTCACCTCCCCTGACTTTCACAGCGTATCCATGACCCAGTTCATGTAAAATTTTAACAATTGGAAATACCAACCATAGTAAAAAGAGATTATCAGCTGCCAAAACCCGATCGCTGATGTTTTCTGTAAATTCTGACCAATGTAATACGGTTAAAAGCAAGCCATACCCGACAATTATCAACCATAAAATTGCGCCGCCCCAACTAAACAAAAACTGTGTGAAGGGAAGGCTTTTCGTTAAGAACTTGTCTGGATCGAACAAAGGAATACGTATTGCCAGGGGACTTCGAATGCTTGCGATGAACCGTCTTCGTCTTACCGTATCTGCCCGCTTTGTTAACTCGACAATGTCGGGAGGTACATTGCAATGAAGTACATCTGCACCGTGCAAACGGCTCAGGAGTTGAATGCACTCATCCTGAGTTGGGCAATCATCTCCGAGTTCACTGGCCGCCATAAGCCAGATTTCCTCCATCGTCTTTTGTCCATCCATCAAACCAATAACGAGATAGGCAGATGGGGAAAACCGATTGTAACGGTTAGAGCTATGATCTTGGAGCACATACCAAAGCTCTCCTCGAAACCGGTGCCGATGAATTTGCGCATGGCTTCGTAGTCGTGGTTTTAAATCTGCGACGAGATACCAGAGAGAACTAAAAAGTGGAGAGGTTTCTTCCGTCATTTCGGGAACACTTTATGGGAACCAACGCCAGGAAGCTAAACGGAACCAGTCGAGGATCTTATAGCTCCATATCCAGAGTAGCTTTCTTTCCCCAGCATTGATTTTACCAACGCCTTCCATCCCCGGGCGGAGACGATCTATGTGAGACGAGGACGTTAAGCTTGCTTCTACAATAAAATAATTAGCTCCTTCAGCAGCTTCTGAGACAGGGGTGATTTTCTTTACGATAAACTCTAATGGGAGATCTGGTATTGAAGAGACAACCATCTCGCCTGCTTGCCCCAAGGCAACATCAGCAATTTCTTTTTCATCGACCTTCAATAAAATTCTGTAATCATTCAAAGGAGCTATTTCAAAGAGAAGCTCTCCACGTTCGATCGCACCACCAATAGATTGACTCAAATCTCCAGAGACAACAAATCCGCTAAAGGGTGCTGATATTTTTGCTCTGGACAATTGCTCGTCATACAAGGAAATTTGCGCTGAGGCCTGATCAATCTGGGCTTTAACGATGTTGATCTGGGCGCGATTACCCTCCGCTAACGCTAGATCGTATTCTAATAAATGCTGACGGCGTTTACTGAGCCAGCTAAGTCGCTCGAGGACAATATCTCTTTCATCTACAGAGGCTAATACCTGTCCCTCTTCCACATTATCGCCAGCACGGACATAAGCATCAAATATAAATCCGTCATAAGGTGCAACGATCGCCCGTTGAACGACACCTTCTAATTTTGTGTCTGCGGTAATACGGTATTCATCTTTTGCAAGAGTGAAAAAAGTTCCAAAACTTATTAACAATAATACAAATAGCTTTCTGCCCAAGTATCGGGGCCCAAAAACATACCCAATTTGTAGAGCTATTGATTCTAGAATTTTATATAGGATCCACCGATCATTTTTATATTTCTCCTCAAGAATTGGGGCTGATACGGCTGCCAAGATTGATAAGGTCTGCGCGTCACCGTCAGAAAAGGGGTTATGGTCATGGCGTTCCAGGGTTATCGCGCCAACAATTTTGTCTCCGATAGACATAGGCGCCGTCATTACAGTGGAACTGCTAATCTCACGGCTTAGTTCTGCATGAGCTCGTGCGGCCGCGACTTGGTTGTCTGGAGGGGGATAGATCAACATGGACCATTGGTCGATTGATTCATCCATAGCATTTTCTAAACAACGGATAAGATTCATCCGTTTGTCAAAATGAGCAGAATGTGAAAACCCAACAATGTGTGAGCGACCTCTTTTGAGGTGACCAACTGACACGCGCTCACAATCCAGGTTACTCGCGAGCTCTGTGGCTAGGGTTGTACAAGCATCTCGGAAACGAGTTTTTTGTAAAATTGCAGAAGTTAAATCAAGAACCGTTTCTATTTGTTTTTTATGATTTTCTTGGTGTTCAAGTCGGTCTTTAAGAAAACGAGTTTCAATCCAAGATGCCCCCCATTGTAATTTTCGGATCACATTGGTAAGGAGATTTTTGGGACGGGATTCAATCTCAAGCGCAACTACGCCTGTTAATTCCCCATCAATAACAAAAGGATAAGCAACGTCACAATAACGTTGTTTAGGTTCGGGATCATTGGGAGAAATTTTCTTCGCGTAAGCAACACCTTTACGCTCTTCCATCGCGGCTTCTGCTGCTGCCGTCAGACCAAGAGTTGCCCCCTTGCCTTTTGGCCAATAAGCCAAGGGTTCGAACTCACCACTTTCGATGGATTTCATAACGACGACGGCACGAACAACTCCGGTGACAAGGTGGCATTGTAATGCTAACCATGTGCTTGTCAGCGTGTATAAGTCTTCCGCAGTCTCCAATTGAGACCAGAGAGCCTGATCCAGATAAGCTACAGACTGGGTGTCACCTTGTCCGCTTTTACCAGTGCCGTCGTTTTCATCAGCACTGTACATGACGGTGCTCTATCAGCCGGACATTAAATACTTGTTCTCGTGAGTAACTTATCCATTTAGCCATATGCCAATTTTTGGCTGGCACGATAAAGTTACCCCTTGCCGTTGCTTGCAGGGGGACTGGATGCTTTGGTCGGGCTGGGGTTTCTAGAAGGCAAATCAAGTTCACCATAACGGCTTTCGTATTCTTTGAGAACACCAGCAAGTAGAGCCAACATTCGCTTTGCAGCAAAGGGGTTCACGACAATACGATCCGTTAATTTTACCTTGTATTCTGGATCGGTAACATTCCAGGTTAAATTAGTACCAAAAAATAAGGTCACTTCTTCACGGGTGCTTGTGACATTTACAACGTTTGCATAACTGGTTTGTAGATCACTGTCGTCCCAAACGACTTTGGGAGGCACAGGGGCTGCATCAGCGCTTGTAGCACTTGTTTGCTGTTCTTCCGACATATTAAATCCCTATCTATAGATCAACAATAACAAAGACATAAAAAATGTTTTTATATGTTTGTCGTATATATTTTTTTGGGATTTACATGAAATATGCGATCCCAACACTACGTTGTGAGAAGACCACACTCATTCATCGCTATTTGAAGCAATTATTCTCAAACATAGGATACGTAGAAAGCAATAGAGTCTCTGCTTTTACGACCCCAATAGAATAACACAATACGCGTCTAATATTAACAAAAGACTAGGGTAACGGGTGGTGGGAACAATAGTTCCCCTGGATATCCCTATCTACCCAGCAACCCAAGCTTGATTATAACCGAACAGATAACAAATCAGTGGATAGTGAATTTTTATCCAACGTATTCAGTTTACCATTTGGTAGTAAGGCAGCATCATCTGCTTTATCAACACCACTATTGTCGCTTGGGAAGACAGCATCGTCTTCAGAAGCACTTAGAAGATCAACAAATTCAACATCTTCCTCGTCATCTTCGTCTAGTAAATCAATAAATTGACCACTGTCTGATTCAAAGGCGAGTGTTTCAGCGCCTGAGTTCAGCCCCAAAGCACTGTGTAATCGATCCCATGGGATTTGATCTTCCGAGGCCTGTTCTAATGATTTAGTTTCAACAGAAGTGATTGACTGGCTATTTATCAAATCATCTGACCCCTCAGGTAGGAGCCGAACACTATTTGATAATTCAGTTCCCATCAGGTCATAATTGCCAATAGCTGTATGATCAAACCCGAGACTATGTCCTATTTCATGCATTACAGCAGTTAAAAGATCCATTTGGCCAAGTGCCGGTGAGTTTGGAGTTGCCATGCGGGCATCACTATCGAGATGACGGCGGAATTCGTTATCATCACCTGGGGAGCTATCAATAAACCAACCATTTCCTGCCGCATCAACGTCAATCGTCATATGTCCATCGGCAGAAATCTGGGCAAGAACATTTCCGGGAAGATCTACGATCGAAGAACTAACGAGAGCATTAGCGATTTGTTCTTCTGTTACTAACCATGAGCGGACCCAACGTTCTGCAGCTTCATCAATGATCGCCGCGAGATCATCTTGTGTTACACTCGTTACATTTCCAGAACCCGTACCGGTAGAAGCAGCCGTGAAATCACCTGTTAAGGCTTCGATATAAGCTGGATCGTCTGTTTGTAACAAGGCATCGTCAAAGACAGTTTCGCCGCCCTGATTAAGTAGGCCAAATTCGCCATCATTTATCAGGCTGTAGAAAGCAAAGCCCAGAACATCTTCATTATCGACTGCGACAGTAACACCAGCACCTTGGATGGTAATCGCAAGTAGATGGCCCGTGTTTTCATTAACGTTAAAGTCTGTGAAGCTATCGATCACAAGACCATTTTTACCCATATGTCCGATAACGAGTTGATCGTTTACTGCATCAAGAGCAACAAACTTGAAGTTATCGGCATCGAGATAGTCAAAGACAAACCCGCCGAGGCCATCCGTTTGTACAGAAGACTGTAACCAAATCCGAGCAAAAGGTTCTACAGATAGAGCATCAGTGGCAATAGCGAGTTCACCAGCTCCTGAACTGCCTACAAAACTACCGCTATCCAAGGACCAACTTCCGATCTGAGCCACGTAGTTACTGGTGGTATCGAACTCATCTAATTGGCTGTAGGTAATGTTAGGTGGCAGTTTTTGGACTTGGTAATCATCAAAATGTGCTTTGGCATTGTTTGCGCCCAACCCGAGTAAACCGGTGTTGAGATTGTCTTCATAAACAAATGAAGTCGCATTTCCACCATTCACGTAGATAGTTGCTATAGAACCATGTAAAGTCAGGGTTAAATCGTATTCTTGTCCTGCTCTCAAACGCATGTTTGATTGAGTATCTATCACCCATCCCTCAGCAGTACGATGACCAACCTGGATCTTATCGAGAGATTGATTGATACCTGCAAATTTAAAGTCAGTGGCAGACTGATAATCAAAGATGATATAGGAATTAGAATCATATCCCTGCTTATCTTTATCCGCCCAGGCAGTAACCAGAACCTCTACGTAACCAGGGATCTGTGCATCAAGGTGGAAGATGCTTATTGCTTCTTCACCTTTTATTGTTGGGGAGACATGGTATTCCCCACCCGTTGAGTTCCATTCGCCAACATCGGCAGCAAAAGCGATGTTTGAGAGGATGGCACCGCCTCCTCCTCCGCTGTCATCGGTGAAGAGTTCCCGACGCATGATCTCCCGTTTGCCTTGCAAGTTTCCGGGTTGTGGGTCATCAGGTGCGCCAGTTTGTTCTTGCCAATCCCGATCTTCCTGACGAACCATGCCAAGCTCTCCGAATGGCTCAAAATTACGATCTGCGTCTGGATCGTCGGTTCTGACATCGTCAAATTTATGATCAACATATAGTTGGGCATCCGGAGTTGAGCCAAAGACAGCAGGATCAAGTGAAATTGTTGATCTTACATCAGCACCATCAGAATCAGATAGTTCCAGCAAGTATTCTTCGAGTTGTGGCTGTAAGCTCCGGCTGATATGGAAAGCACCAAATGGAGAGAACGGCACGATGTAGCTGTTAAACTCACCGACCCAATCGATTGCCCGATCGGCCCCGGTGTTCAGAATTAAGACATCGCGACCAGCCCCACCATAGGCAATATCAGCATAGGCTTGGTATTCATCAGAAAGGGTGTTTTCAAGTGGGTCGCCAAGAGTTTGTTTTGGTTTTGGTTTAAAGATTTTGGCTCCGGAATCATGGTCATCATCCATATTGAGCAGATCATTACCGCGGCCGCCATACATGTGATCTCGACCAGAACCACCTACCATCCAGTCATTGCCGATATCACCAAAGATACGGTCATCGCCATCAGTTGGTTTGGCTCCATCGCTGAATGCAAAACCATCAGGGCCTTCGTGTTCCGCAAAATTGAGAATGAAATCAACGCGAAGAGTTAGACTGTGTGTTTCTCCACCGCCAAAACCACCAATGCCAATTTTTGTACCACTTAAAGCATCAGCTTGGGTTGCTGCTAATTTAATATGATCAGCATCCTCCACGATGACAAAATAGGTCAATCCATGTTCTAGGCCGCCGTCATCTGCTTCGCCAGTATTTTCATAAAGCAGAGCCATACCAGTGACCAGACCATGTCCAATTTCTTCAATGGTATCTGGCCCCGCACTAACATCCGCATTAACAAATTCAAAGTTAAGGCCCTCAAATACGGAGCCGGCAGCGGCATCAATCATCACTTTAGTACGTGGGAAGTACTCATCATAGAGAGCGAATTCTTCTGGGGTTTCACCTTCAAATCTTAGGATGTCACCTGGATTTGATGGAGCAAATGCAAACCAGAAAGGATTATCAGTTGTTACGGATCCACCAACTGTTGGGGCCATCTGTTGTTCTAGGAGGAAGTTGTTTATGCCCTCAAATCCAACACCTTCCCCGGAATAATAAATTGGAAGTGCTTCGGCACCGGATACGGCGTCATCACCATCACCGGTGTGCAAGAAATCCTGTCCCAAACCACCAAAGACGATATCATTAAACCGCAGCGCTTCCCCAAACAGTGGCGCGAAAACTGTACCCTCGACATCATCGGTTCTAAAGGCATAGAGTTCCGCATCTTTTTGCAGCTGATTTTCAACATTGATAATCGCGCGTTGGATGTTACCTGGTGTGGAAATCTCAACATTGAGTGAATTGAAGTTGGGTTCTTCGTTGTTTTTCAGTGGTCCTTCATCTTCTTCTAAGGCTGCGATGCCATAGAGAGGTTCAGGTTTTGTTGAATTGCGGCTGGTGAGGATCAAACCATCATCGCCCAGGATACCATCCCGGCCAGTGCCGCCAAGCAGGAAATCGGTTCCGACCTCACCGTAGAGATCATCGTCTTCACTGTTACCAAACAGCGCATCATTACCGGTCATACCGTGGATGATGTCATCCCCGCTTTCACCATAGATCAGATCGCCAGCACCACGGGCTGTGGCATCAAAGGTAAGAGTCTCTCGAGGATCACCGTTATCTACATAGCTATAACCGTAATCGACGAGATTAACGGCACGTACTCTAATTGGCAGGTCTTCACTATAACCTGTATCAAAATCACGACCTTCGACATCGTATTCATACTCAACTGGGATTGCCGGGCTGTTGATTTCAACTATTTGGAAAATATCACCGTTATCACCAAGGATAACATCGGCATCCGCTGCATGGCGAATATCGTCGGTGACAATAGTGCCTCCGGAGATATCGAGATCACCATCTTCAAAACCAGCGTTACGTTGAAGCAGGCTGGTATTGCCAGTACCACCATAGATCAAATCGGCGCCATCAGGGCGATCCATATAATTAGGAGCAGGTCCATCCTCGAGAAGGTAAGTAAAGAGTGTTGAGCTACCACCAACGATATCATCTTGGCCTAGGCCACCATAGATACGATCGTTACCACCATTACCTTCGATATAATCATTACCATCCATGAGGTCTTCGAAGACACTGAACCGTAGAGTGACATCAAGACCGTCTATATTTTGGTTTCTGATATCAAAGCTTGGGTCGGCATCTTGAGCCGGATCGTAATCATCAAGTGCGCCTTTGGCTGGATCAATAACTTCTAGCTGGCCATCGCCCTGAATTATATCATCGCCGAGTTGACCAAAGAGTTCGTCATCATTGAGGCCACCGACCATGATGTCATTACCAAAGCGACGGGCATTAGTTAAAGGATCACCATCCTCATTGTTCGCCAAACCATCAGTTTCTGTGTCTTGATCATGGTCGAGGAGATAAACGGTTCTAACCAAAGTCATGTCCTGATGCATTTGGAAATCATCAGTGATATTGGCTGTAAAACCGGTATCTACCAGGATTATTCCACCCAGAACTTCTGCGTCCATGGTGTAGAGTTCACCACCATCCCCAACTATTCTGAAGCGGGTGCTTAGATCATCGGTCTGACGGATGATAATGGCGTTATCCCCGGCCATGACATCATCGTCGGTACCGCCATCCATGATGTCATTGAATTCTTTATTCTCAGCAGGGTTGAGATCAGCCAATTCTTGATCAGCGAAGTATAACGCTACGACTTCTGTTGATAGTCCATATTTGGACGCATCATCCATATCATCGAGATCATCTTCGCCTTCGGTTACGTTGTGACCACCGATCATGTCATCATCGCCATCACTACCGAACATCAGGTCATCGCCCTGACCGCCCAGCATGATATCGTCATTACCATTACCAAAGAGCACATCGGAACGCCCGAGATCAGCATCCTGCGTGTCGATGGAGAAGAAATTATTGTTCAGGTAGAAATCATCGATCGTTGGCAATGTAGGATAGAGCTTACCGTGGTCGCCAAAGACTAGGTCAGCTCCATCAGCACCATCAACTTCAGCATCAGCGTCAATCTGGGCTGCTATCGGATCACCGTCAGGAGTATCACCCCAGATCAGATCGCTGTCGGTTCCGCCAAAGATGGTATCAGAGGCACCATTACCTTCTATGCGATCCTGACCACCCAGGGTTGGATCAATTGTAGTGATCCGATCCAAAGTCAGACGGTCACTATCCAGTGTCACCAGCGTGCCATCTTCATGATCATCGACATCTGGACGATTGGTAATATTGTCTTCTTCAAGCACCCAATTCATCTGGCCGTTATCACCAAGGATGACATCATTACCGGCTTCGAAACTATCGTCATCAATATGCACCATGAGGGCGAGATAAGTATTTGATTCGCCAAATAGAGTATCGCCATCGAAACCACCCATGATGACATCACCATGCTCGTTACCTTCGATGGTATCAGCACCACCCTCCCCGGTTTCTACGGTTTGGATAATGGTGACATGGTCAGCATTGATATCTCCCTTGAAGACTTCAAAATCGATGAAGCGCATTTCACCACCATCACCGATGAGGACATCAGATCCGGGATCATTGGAATCAACCAAACCAACATCATCAAAGAGGCCATTGCCTGCAACGGCATTGCTGTAGAGATCTCCATAAATGGTATCGCTATCTGTACCACCCATGACGATATCAGAACCACCGTTACCAAAGATAACCTCCGCGCCACCGAGATGGGTTGGCTCATCTGTGAGATCACCTGTTTTAAAGGTAATGATCTGATCAAGTGTATCGAGGATGGCCAGGCCGGCATCATCATCCCCGGCTCCTTCCATGTCTTCAACAGGCAAGACATCGAAACGCAACAGGCCTTCATCCCCAAGGATGATATCGTCACCAGCGGTTTCAACGTAATCAGGAATGTCTGCTTCGCCAAGAAGCGTATCTTCATTGCCATTATTCACGCCACCAATAATGACATCAGCGAAATCGTTACCTTCGATATAATCACCATCACCATCAGCTTCGATGGCATCCGTGCTTTCAACCCTACTAATGTTATTGGCAAAAGCATCAACTTGTAATTCATCGACGGCATCATAAAGTGTGACACGTCCCTGATCCCCGATGAGGATATCTTGACCGGCATTAGCTTCGTGAACGCCATATTCGCCGGGGGCTGATTCTTCATTGTCACCGATTATAACGTCTGCACCAGTACCACCCATGGCGATATCGTTACCTTCGTTACCAAAAATGAAATCATCGCTACCTAATGCAAAGTTTTTACTCGCGATAAGATCGAGGCTAAGCAAGTTGTCATCGAAAAATGGAACTAAAAGGCCTGTCATGGAAGGTGGTGCACCAACAGCACTACCATCAAAGCGTAAGATCGCTTCATCGCCCAGGATAATATCGTCACCGAGATTACCACGGAGGATATCACCTTCGACACCGCCCAGGATAATATCAATACCCTCGTTGCCTTCGATGGTATCTATACCACCATCTGCATTGGTTACATCCGTGGTCTCAATCTGGACCATAGCGGGCAGTTCAGAGTTTGGATCATCAACACTATCGTCGAATTCGATTTCACCTTGGTCACCAATGAGTACATCATCATTTGCGCCCACAACCGCAGCATTAGCCAAGTCGTTATCACCGCGGATGGTATCTGCAAAAGAGCCACCCATGACGATATCTTTATCGGCACCGCCGGATATCACATCATCACCACCGACAAGGAAGTCTGTCGTACGTACAAAGTCGAGGTTTGGCCTAAAGATATCGCTACCAATGACATCGTTGTAGACGACTTCGCCCTGGTCACCGATAACGATGTCTTGTCCTTCATCACCCGTAACGGTATCGCCATCGGCACCACCGATTATGACATCGTTGTCTTCGTTACCACTGATGGTATCTGCGCCACCATAGCTGTTGTCGTCATCATAACTGTAAATCCAGGTGATCGCGCTTTCTTCGCCACCATTAAAGAACTCATAGTCAACCACGCCTTGGTCACCAACAATGATATCTTCGCCGGTTGCCCCAGTCAGGATGTCATCACCAAAACCGCCGAAGATGATATCATCACCGATGCTGCCTTCGACAAAGTCGGCACCACCTGTATCAGCAGGATCTGGAGAGGCTGGATATTTTGTAGTGGAAATCTCATCAAGGACACCCGCGTCATAGACAACGCGACCGTCGTCACCAACGATTATGTCATCGTCACTAATTCCCTCTTCTTCATCAAGACTTGGGTCTGTGTAAGCCGGATCCATACGTCCATAGAGCGTATCGCCAACCACAGTTTCAATATCTGCTTTCGCGGCATTACCACCGCCAAGCAGAACGTCTTCACCACCATTACCAGACAGAGTATCATCACCGGCAATATTACCTACTACGGTTGAGATCAATTCACGTAAGCGATCCTTAAACTCGATCCGACCTGCATCCCCGATCAGGATATCTTCATCGGCCGGAATTGGCGCGGTAAAGATGCCACCGAGAACTTGATCTGGGTCGAAGTCACCAAAGACGGTATCATCGCCCGCACCACCGATAACGATGTCATCACCTTCACCGCCAATGACAAAATCATCGCCATCGGTCCCAGCTACAGCTGTGACTATCAAATCCAGAGTTCTGAAGTTATCGTCGTTATCAAGGATCATTGGGTCACCGCCATCAAGGGCGACATCACCTATCAGACGGTGATTGCCATCGATGACATGTCCTGGTCCCGGGGATTCAAATGAACCAGCAAAAGCGAGGGATCCAAAGTCAAAGAAGACCACCAGACCATCATCGCCAAAGACGATATCGTTGCCGGTACCACCTTCTACTGTGTCATTGTCTGCACCACCAAAGACGTAATCATTGTCACTGCCGGCAAAGATTGTATCGTTATTTTCATCCCCGAAAATTATATCCGTACCACGACCACCGTAAATGGTGTCGTCATCTTCGTTACCACGGATAAAATCGTTACCTTCATTACCTTCAATAGTATCTTGTCCATCAGTGCCGGGAAGATCCCCATGAGTTTCCGTACTTATACGGAAACCATAGAGCACATCAGCCTCGGTACCACCATAGATCGTGTCGCTATCGCCACCACCGGATACCGTATCAAAACCGGACTCTCCATAGAGCTCGTCGTCACCGGCCCCGCCATCGACGATGTCATCACCAGCACCGGCATAAATTAAATCAGCACCCCCATGGCCAAAGAGGTAATCCTTTTTACCATCAGGTGTGTTTGTAGATCGGATTTCAGGTTCAGCCAAGGGGGCACCATCGCGTTCGTAGACGATCCGTCCACCATCGCCAAAGATAGTGTCTCCACCAGGAGATCCTGCACCAGGATCAAGTAAATCATCTGTAATGGTGGCAGAGGTTGCGTAACCTTGCAGGTCAGCAAGAGGACCGTCGCCGCCGATGGTATCAGTGCCGCCTCCACCAAATATGATATCGTCACCGTCTCCACCAGTGATGACATCATCGCCATCTTTATCGCGGATCAGAACTGAAGTCAGGCGGGCAGAGGTACGGCCAGTATCGCCAAATATCAGGTCCATACCGGCGCCACCGTCTATGGTGTCATTCCCCTCACCACCAGTAATGATTTCTGCACCATCACCACCGCTTAGAGTATCGTCACCTTCATCACCTTTTATGGTGCCACCACCAGAACCCAAAGCATGGATTTCATCATCACCAGTGCCACCTTCGAGTTCAACAGCAACCATCACTGAAGCGTCGATATTGATGGTGTCATCAAATTCACCACCAAAACCGATAATGCTGTCACCACTGTATTTTTGAGCGGCTCCGATAGAAACATTAAACTGATCTGACCAGACATATAGGAAGGAGCCTGATTGATAGACGTTAATTGTTTCCGCTATATCTCTGGTATCTCCATGGAGACGACTTTCTGAATTAGGCCCGATATTGAGCAAGAGCGAACCATCACCCCGTTCTGTTGCGAGGAAAGGCTCTCTGTCAAAGTCAATAGAGAACTCAAATAATGTGATTTGCGGAGTGATGTTGAAAGTCATTTTGACTGTCAAAATCTCTAGATATGCCCGGAGTTGGAAGGCAATTTCCCCAGAGACATCAAATATTGCAATTGGTGCCAGAACAGGGCTACCGTAATTCAGTTCATAAAGGAAATTACCAACAAGTTCTGAAACCCTTACCCTGCCATCGCCGTCGGGATCATTCAGATCAAAATCGACAATCAAAATGATAGCTGCTTGAACCCCGGCACTGGCAACCCCAGCATTTAGTTCAGCTGCAACATTTATTTCCCCAATGAATTGTAGCTCTGGAACGTCAGTTCCACTGCCATCAGGCATATTGGTATCGGAAATAAAGAAACCGGCAAGTAGATCCAGTGGATTTTCAAAACCACCCTCAGCAAACCTTTGCACGCCCAGAGTATCATAACCAAAGGCCAGATCGACTTTCACGCCAAGACCAGCCCCAATAGCTCCCCACAGGGGTCCATAGATTGGGAAGCTCTGTTCATATGAGAATTCAACGATCAACGGTGGCAGATCATAGGTAACCAAAACAATGGGATTACCAAGTAAAGCACCAAAGATTTGTTTGGGATCATTCAGGAATGGGAACTCGAAGCCACCACGGTCCTGACTGTTAAAGTCTCCACCGAACAGACCTCCGACAGAACCAGCCTCAGGTGTGCTGGCATCACCACCAAGGGCTGCATCAAAGACTCCTTGAACAAAGTTACCAGCTTCATCAAACAGACCTGAAAGTGGATCTAAAGTATCAAACAGGTCAGATATTGCCTGATCGAAGTTCAGAGATTCAGGATTTATTGCTTTTGCGAAAGAGAAAACCTCGGCGGCGAGATCTTCCGGAGACAATATACCACTGCCAAATACAACAAAATCACCAAGAGGCATGATAACAGAGCCAGGTTCTGCCGGGATGGAGTTCACAAAGCTAATAAGATCCGCGAGTGCATAGATAAAGCCTGGATCAAATTCACCAAAAGTAGAGGCCAAATCAACCAGACTAACTGGTTTACCTGCAAGGTCCGAGATTACCGGTATCGGTGCGGTAATGATTTCAACGATAGGCTCGAGAGGCTCAGTTATCTCTTGAATTTTACCAACTACTGGGCCAAGGAAATCACCGATAAAGGAACCGAGATCTATACCGACATTGTTAAATGCCAACAGATCTAAGCCACCCGCTACATCAAAGTTAAATCCGGCGTCAAGTATATCTGGGCTGTCTAAACTCCACGCAAATTCAAAGTCAGCGACAATCGCTGGGAGTATTGCAGAGATCACATCGGGAAGCAGATCTTTGTTGAAGGCGAGTTCTAGAGCAAGATCGAGCTCTGCGGATGCATCAAAGTCAATAATTGCGTTTAGATCACCCAACTCATAGAAGCTGAGATGTTCATCGGTAATATCGGTCCCATTGACAAGATTGACCGCGAAGTCTGCCGTAATGTGATTATTATCGGTTATATTATTGCCATCTAGATCCTCTGTACCTGCATCCGCTGAGAATTGAAGGAAACCAAGAGAACCAACCAGACTTGAACCTGGTAGGAACCCGGCATCAAGAGATACACTCAGTTCTTCCGCTCGGCTAATATCAATAAAGGGACCATCATCCGTACTGATCCCAAATCCGATGCCCATTTGCCAAGCGAGTTCTACACCTAGTCCACCTTCCATCTCGAGGCTAAGTCCTGGGAAACCAAGGTCAAAACCAAAATCAAGATCAGGCGTATAGGTGCGCCCGATATCAAAGTTCCAAATTGAATGGGAGTTTGATAGATCTAAGACCAGATCAATAATGTCATCAATGTCAGAGAAATCAGCGGCATCAGCAACATTCCCAAGGTCATCCAACAGCAATCCAAGACCTGGCAGTGAAGCAAGTTCCGTAAAGAAATCCAGATCACCCAACGCATCTACTGCAGCACCACCGGGGCCAAGGACGACGAAGAGGAATTGTTGGAGAAGGTCCGCAAGGGCTTCATCGCTCTTAGGTGTATTTTCGACAAGTTTGATTAGTGGTGCTATGAGATCGAGACGAAGATCTTCGATAAACTCAGCCCCGTCAGCAAGCGTATCACCCACGATTGGTAAGGGGAGATTAAAGACATCACCAGAAAGAATGTGGCACTTCTCCGCTTTGTTGAGTAGATTTAGGATTTCAAATAGAGCATAGATTGATTATCTGGAATGGATGATTGTCTAATTTTGAGTTTGAAGTATTCGGTATCCTTGATGCCTCTGGCTCGCTTACGGATCATTCCTATACTGACATTACCAGCCTCTATCCTGGCGCTTGTGAGCTTGTGTTTGGCGTAGTTGCAGATGCCCACACAATGTTTCCGTAGGGATTTCGCGAACTTTTTTAGATAGAGCATCTGTGACTGATCTGCTATCAGGCACCAACGTTCCAGTTGCTCCGCCATCGCCTCAAATGAAGCGGCACTCCACAGCAGCTGAAGCTGTTCTTTCAAGACGTAAAGTGCATTCAGGTTGCTATTGCTCTCCAGCAACCTTTGCAGCTTGTCACTTTGTTTTTCACTCAACTTATCCGCATTTTTGAGCAACAGATAATGTGTCCCTTTCATCAACTCTTTACCACTTGGATCGGCCTTTCTGAACTCAAGTCGACGCTGATTATGGATAGCTTTGCTGTAGTTTTTCATGACGTGGAAACGGTCAAATACTATGTCGGCCAACGGCAAGGACTCTCTGACAGCCTTTTGGTAGGCAGGCCCCATATCCATCGCTACGGCCTTTATTTTGCAGGCTGTATCTGGTTGCAGTTGTTTCAAAAACCTTGAAAAAACCTCGGCAGTTCGGCCTGCTTCAACCCAGATCAGATGACCGCCAACCATATCGTAGACCACCGTCATGTAGTCATGACCTTTCGCCCGGGCAACTTCATCTACACCAATATATTCCAAGCCAGTTAGCTCTGCAGGATCAAGCGTAGGGAGAGTTTCAATAAGGTATGCCCTGTCGATATTCTTGACCGTTTCCCATCGTATATCCAAATGTCTGGAAACCGCTTGAATAGACATATGCCGACATAATCCACTGATCAGTCGGCAAAATCGGTGAGTGAAACGGCACCCTTTATCAACAAAATCACACCCCTCAATGCGGCGTTCGCCCTTGTTAATATAAACCTGCGCCAGCTCAATCTCGACCACACAAGGATACCCAAAAAGGGGGATGTCGTTTACTTGTCGGCGGACATGCTGGTTGATGCTTCCCTTCTGGCCTGTAGCAGGGTCTATAGCCCTCCTACGCGCGTCTCGGCTGCAGTGAATGACAATCTTAACACCGCCGTCATCCAGTTTAATTTCATTTACACGTTGCCCTTTGAGGCCTAAAATATGCTGCGAGATGTTGATTGTCATATACCTGCTCTATGTAAAGTTATCAGAAACCATACATATCAACAGGTTACTTGGCGGTCGGCATCTTTTTCTACTCAACAAAGCGGAGAAGAGCCAAGAATGTTTTGTAAGTTCTCAAGTAATAGATCCAGACCATCGATAGCCAATGGTAATGAATTGAGAATGCCAAAACTTGTATAGAAGTCAGGAAGCGAGAGGTCAGACGGCAAACTGATTGATGGGGATCCATCAAATATCAGGCCATCAACACCATCAATTATTAAACTGGCATCAAATGCGATATCGCCGATGTAATCAGAGGGTGTTGGGAAAAATACCGGGAGATTCAAGACCATGGAACTTGAGGGCAAGTCTGCGTCAAAGTCACCAAAGGTAGCTAAAATACTTGCGGGATCATCAATGGAAGCTTTATCACCAACCCCGGCACCCGTATTACTAAAGCCAAACTCGAGATCAAAACTTCCATCCCCACCAATTATAGCGACCCCAAGGGGACCAAGCGAGGCATTGAAAGTAATATCCGTGCTTGTTCCGTTTAGGGCCAAGTTAATATGGGTGTCATCTTCATGGGTAAAGAGGAAGACTTCGCCGAAGTTATCAGTGTCATCAAGGATATCACCATCATCATCATCCAGATCAACACCGACAGTTAGTATTGCATCTATGACAACGGAAGCCCCCATTCCAGCTCGTCCAAGCAGACTGAGATCTCCAAAGGGCGCTACAGACTGATCAAGGTCGAGATCTAGGGTTAAGACTTCGGTAAAGCTACGACTGAGATCGAGGGCAACCTGTAACATGTCAAAACTATCGGCGTCGCCTTCGACATCCATATCATCAACCAAGGCCAATGAAATAAAACCTGCACCTGGTGGTAGGCCAAAGCTTTCCCGGAGTTTTTGTTCCAACTGTTGTACGTTAAACGGTTCATTGTTGGTAATGTCATCTACAGCGTCAGAGAAACGTCCGGTAATATCCATCAACTCATTGAAGCTAAAACCAAGAACAGGTATTTCATCGCCAAGGAAGTCTTGCCCCGCAAACTCGTTGAGGAATTCTCGCATTTGGGTCAATGCAGCTAAGATGTGTTCGAAACCGACCTCTGCAAAGTTAAATGACCCCCGGCAAAGCCGGGGGCTTAAGCGGGTGAGCCCCTTAAAGGGGCAAATTGGGAACCGCTAAAGCGGTTATGGATTGAATATATCCATTTGGTCAAAGTACTTATCACGCTCTTCTTGCGTTCTGATATACTCCCTCACCATCTGTTCATCGAGCCCTACAGTTGAGACGAAATATCCACGGGCCCAAAAATTTTCACCCTTGAAATTCCGTGCTTTATTTTTGAATTTTCGAGCTATGGCAATCGCGCTTTTTCCTTTTAGGTATCCAACGACTTTTGAAACAGCATGTTTGGGCGGTATGCTGATACACATGTGAATGTGATCCGGCATCAAATGGCCCTCCTCAATCTTACTTTCGCGATGCCCGGCCAGTTCATGGAAAATTTCACCAAGATACTGACGTAGGTTGCCATAGATAACTTTTTGCCTGCGTTTAGGGATGAAAACCACGTGGTATTTACAATCCCATCTCGTATGTGCAAGGCTTTTGTAATCTCTCATCGGCTAATTCCTTTGTTATTTTGGTCAATAAACAAAGAAATGTAAGACCGTGGGAACGGTCAAACCATTGAGAGTCCCCCGGCATAGCCGGGGGTTTACCGGATTAAATTATCAAGATCGTCGAAGTCAGAGGTATGGATATGCATATCTGGCAAGATCGGATCAAAACTCGCCAATAAACGATGCATTGTTGTCGGGCCGGTTGTCGTACTTCCTAGCCCTGTAATATCTACGGGCGTTGGCACATCGGCCAATGCGCCTGGCCGGGTTTCAGCCAGTTGTATGGTGTCATCATCTATCTTGATGATAAAATATGCTTGATTGTCCACCAGACCTTCTATCGGTGTCCCATCCCCATCCCCATCGCGATAAACGATACGATCCCCAGATTCAAATCCATGAGCGGTAAGAGTTAATTCATCATCGGCAACATCAACAATACCAGTATCTGTACCGTCAAATTCCGCTGAACCCGGTAATTCATTAAAAAGATTACCCGCGTCATGCATATGCATGGTGAGCTGTGGATTTGCCCCGAGGCTAATAAAGTCCGCCCCTGGCAGTAGCACGACATCAAAGACAAACTCGTCTTCCGTTGGTGCACTTGAAACCTCAAGGGTTGGATAGGTCAGAACCTCGGCTTGGTCATGAACGTCGAAAACACCATCCTTGTTCACATCCAGACTGATCGCATCAAGAAGCTCAGCTAAGGTGACATTATTTTCAGGATCTCCACCCTTATTGGTGGTCAGGGATACCTCAAATTCCATGGTCTCGAAAATTGGTATATGGGGATCTACACCGAGACTATCCATTTCGATGCCAACAAAACCAAACTGAGCACTGGCATCTTCTACATAGATAGAAAGGGTGAAATCAGCTGATAAAACAGGTGTTGAGTCATCAACTTGACGTATAAAGAGGCGGTCCTCCAGATCCAGTGAGCCAACTTCATCACCATTGATGACATGGTCAATTTCAGTGGATCCAACAGGCAGCGGTAATTCAAAATCTACGACCAACGAGTTGTTATCAGCGGCTTGAATACCCAAAGCAAAAACAGCCCGAGATCCATTCACCGATTCAACCCGGAAGACTTCAGGTCCAGCTACACCAGTATGATCCGTAAGATCAATGCCTGTCATCGCACCATTTACCCCCCCGGTTACATCCGAAGAGGTATCGGTGTCTATCGCGTCAAGCACATCCATGATGTCCAAAGCACCATCAAGAGTTATGCGATGTATTTCACCGTCTTGAGTGTGGATCAGTAAATCTGCGAGATCGGCTTCAAGACTAAGCATGCCAACGCCCAATGGATTTAAAGGCGTGACCAATTCGTGAAGGTGTAGATCTGTGACGGCACTATTGCTGGCATCTGCTAATAAATTAAAAGCTGTAATCCCGGAACCATCTTTGGCTTCTATAACCAAGCGTTGTCCATCAAACCCAGCCAGGAAGGGATTTTCTGAACTTCCGCCAAATGCATCATTGAGAGCAAAGGTAATATCCGAGACTAAATCGTAAACAAGGCGGTTAGTCAGGGTTTCATCAACTTCGAGAACTACATAGGCAACAGCAGGGTCAAACTCATGTGTCGCCCCTGCCCCCGCACCCGTCAAATCAATAGCTGTGCCCGCTTCGGCATCGGCAAGGGTTGCGGCTACTTTAATTTCATCGGCAAGCAAACCACCGTCGGTATCACTGGCGATGACAAAATAGAAACCACCATCCAGAAGACCACCGATATCACTTCCCGCACTGGTATTGTTATATTGTATTGCCTCCCCTGTGCTCAGCGTATGTCCAGCAAGCGTTACAACATCTGTCCCATCAACGATGTCGCCAGGGACAAAAGCTTCTGGGGTGGTTACGCCATCATCATAGCTGAGGAAGAAGCTGGCCTCGGTGGCTGGTCCATAATAGAAAGGTGCAAGATCAGCGGCTGAAATCCGCAAAGGACCATCGATAATACCCGTTGTTGTTAGGAACCCCAATTCAGGAGCACTGCTCACAGTAATTTCAATGGTTTCAACATCATCTGAAGTGGTTCTAAGTGCGATTTGCCCTGCGTTAACTTGTACAGCCACAACTTTACCTGCGACCGCACTACCAGAAATTTCTGTATTAATTTGATCAATCAGATCTGCTAGTTTTGTATTGCCAACTGTAGAAGCCGCGGTAACCGTTATTATATCATCTCCCGCAGCACCAAGATCCACGGTAAAGGTCTGATCCCCGACCAGACGTCCAAAGGAAGAGCTGGTCGTTGCAACGGGGTTGATCGATGTATCTAAGAAATTTTCCCCAATCAAAAAGACGCCCGCAACCTGACTTAAGAAATTCCCGTCTTCCTGCAATCCATCCAGTTGAACCGCAGCAAGTCCAAGATCTCCGGTGTCCGTGTTATCCGCTATTCGGAATACATCAACAGATGCATCTACGGCTGCAAGTACGATAGCGTCACCAGAACGCGCCGCTGCAATAAGTCCATCGAGCCCGCTTGACCCGATCTCTGTATTGATATCCTCAACCAAATCATTAACCGTATTTGCCCCTGCCATATCGATCTCTATGGTGGTTGAGCTACCACTGCCATTGAGGAAAACATCAAAAGAGGCGATACCTGTATCGGGGACAGAAGATATAGTTGTACCAGTCAAGAATACGGTGGTGGCCGAAGTTCCTCTCAGACCGAGTTCGTCATAGGCTGCATCTGTGGTGCTGACACCAATAGAAAAACTATCAACGGCCCCTATTGACTGAAGCACAATCCGTCCAGCAATTTCGACGGCTTCGACTTCTGCACTAATATCGACAATTGTGGTTCCGGCTCCAGGATCAGCGTCTGCAACAAGGAAAGCGGCGTTTAAATCTGCAATCAAATCAGCCGTTGTTAAATTGTCATCAGTTGCGGCCTTCGTCAGCGTTACTTCGAGTGGGTCGCCCCCGTTAATACCTGCCAAGGTGATGTCAAAGGTTGCATCTTCACTGAGCCTACCAAAAATGGGAGTTAAAGCCTCCGCACTTGTTAGTGCCAACCCTGTTGAAATTGGAACCCCGTCCCCATTATTCAGATCTTCTAATAAGGTCGTTACTTCGATCATGGCTGAAGTTGCGAGATCAAACCCCATGGTTGCTTCAAAAGTAAGTGTTGGATCTAAAACTACGTCCGCGATGACTGTTACGTCAGTCACCGGATCTAAATCTAAGTCAAAATCTATAGGAGCATCATCGATGATTTCTCCACTAGCCGTAACAGTTATATCGTATGTAAGTTCCTGTAGGGCGACGTTGTAATTGGCGACACCACCAGCCAGAGATACATTGGGAATACTCAAAGAACTTAACCGTGCAGCCAGTTCCTGAGCGGTCGTGAAGGTTACGGAGAGAATATTTTCGTCTAACGAGGAAATTTTACCGATCAAGCGATCAAGGTCATCTCGTGCCACGTCATCCAGTTCTTCCAAACCATTACCGCCATCATCTATCAACAACTCGTCTTGGATTAACTTGGCAAAGTCCAGAAGATCACCGAGTGTGGCTTCGGCAAAGGGGATATCATAGCCAGCCAACATTTCTGTATTTGGTATGCGGTTTAACCACCCTTTGAGTTGGGAAATTAACCCGACAACTTCTGAGCCACCGATAGAATTAAAATCTAATAATTTTTGAAATGAGTCTGTCGTTGGATCAAAACTGGTAAATGCTGTACCTGAAAGCAGGAGTGACCCCTCGAGATCAAACCGGTCTACATCAATAAAGTCAGGTGAAATATCTGTTTCCAAGGGGAAGGTTATGACGCCACCATCGTCTACGATCAGATCATCTGTAAGGGTCAAGCTCTCCGTATTGAGGTCACCATCACTAACTGCGACCCCTGCTTTGGTCAGGAGTTCAAGGTGAATGTTAAAGTTATCGTTATCTGCATCAGGGTGGTTAAACAGCAACTCATCAAAAGTAGCCGCGGCAAGTTCAGTGGCGGTAATGTTAAACTCGGCACTCATAACAACGGCACGGGTTATCTCTAGAGTATCGGCCCCGTCAACGGGATCAAAAGTTATATGATCTGTACCATCCAGAGAAACCGTAATCTCACCAACACCAAAGGCTGTATCAATAATTGTCTGTGCCTGGGATAGGAAATCAGCCCGACGATCAGCATCAGTGTCCGTTGCCCCAGTTACGGTAAAGGACATGTTGACCAATTTTGGTTGCGCTGCTCCGAGAGACATTAAGACTGCAGCTTCAAACAATTCTCCATCCACTGAAAAATCATGGGTAAGAGCATCTGTTGCTGTCAGGTCGAACCCCGCCAAGGCAAAGTGTTCTTGGCCAATAAAACCAAACCCTGTGGCGTCACTATCGACAAGTGAGAGGACGATCTTGTCTGATACATCCAGACTGGCAGCCAGTATGTCGTCGAGCCCAGCCGTTGTCAGGGCTGCATTAATATCAACAATTAAATCGGCATGTGTGGTATTGCCCACGGTGCTTGCCGCTGTAACCGTAACTTCAACGGGTTCGATACCGTTATCATCGCCGAGCGTCATACTGAAAATTACATCTTGATTTAAGACCAACTCACCAGGATCTAAAGACCTGGTAGCGGTGAAGACGCCGTCAACCCCGTCGATCATACCATCCCCTGCTGCTTCAAAATCAGCTTGACCGAATCCGATATGGAATGGGCTGCTTGGGTCGATGAGTTCTATGTCAAATGGAAGGTTAAGTTCGAAAATACTTCCTGTATCTCCAATCATCCCCAGGAAGCCGACATTGACGTTTAGTCCCACAAGAGATTGGTCAACAAAGGCTTTAACCTCAATGTCATCGGCAACACTAAAACCAAAATCGGCTGCTCCATCAGTGGTTACGGAAAAGCCCAAATCCATGGCAAGGCTTCCCATAACGTCCACTTCGGGTTGGAAGAAATAATCTACCTGTCCACCGGTGGTATAAAATTCTTTGGGAAGGTCAATTTCGAGGGATTCAACAGCAAGTCCAAGATCAATCAGGTACTGATCGCTTAGTGTCAGAGTAAAATCAAAATCAAAATCAAAGGCATCAACGCCTGGATCATCATTATTTGTATAGGCAAAACTGGTAAGCTCTACATGACCAGAAATTAAAGAAGGAACAGAAAGGTCATCTAAAAATGCGTGGAAACCTTGTATTGCGCCATCAGTATCATCAAAGTACCCATCCATAAGGTCGTCAAAGTTAGTAGCTGAAAGACCTCCCATGTCTTTCATATCTGGGAATTGTTCAAGAAACTCTGATACTTGACCGACGATAATGACTTCAAAAAATTCAGACAGGCTAACCCGGCCGTTATCATTTTGGTCTATCAATCCCAGGGCGTTTTCTTCATCCAGAATATATCCGTCAAGGTTTTCGGCGTTTAGTGCTTTTGCAATCTGACCGATGTCATGTGTATCCGCGAGATGGTATTGAGCATTTGCATCAGCAGCGATGTCAGCAATTATATCTGCGCTATCATCCGTTGAGCCATCTTCATCTAGATCTGTATCGATAGAGAGTAAGTCACGAATGGTAGGTGCAAGAACGCCATCAGTTGCCGGTTCATCCAAAGCCAAGCCTGGTACATGGTTGTCAAAAGCAGGGTCCCCACCCGCTTCTATCAACTGTTCGAGCATATCAGCAAAACCGTCACTGCTGTCTGTACCCGCTAATCCACTTTCAAGAGCACCGATCAGGCCGGGAACAATGCTATCTGCAGAAAGAAGGAAACGACTTTCGAGGGGTTCGAAATGAACCCCACTGATACCCTCGGGAACACCATTACTTACTGTCCTTACTGAAGGACGAGGTTTAAAGGAGAACTCCCTCCAGGAAATATTTTTCCAAGGAATAGAACCATGTCGGCAAATCGATTGCGCCGAAGATCGCTTGTAACGCGGTTTATTCCATAAAATTGAAGGAGGAGTATCTACTGATGCTCTTTCAGCTAGCTGAGGACACGAAACGGCCATTGTATTTCTCCTGTCAAAAACCCTGGAGTGACGACCCATGGCTTCAGACTTTTGATTTCGGCAGTTTTTCTAGTTCCTGTGCTGCGAGCAAATTTACGAGCTGTTTATAATTTATTTCTTAAACAGCTTGATAAATAAATAGTCTCTTTCTTCTAATCCGGTTCGGGTTGAGTTTTGAGATAACATCAAGACACAGTAAAACGGACTTAACTCCAGATTTGAGCCTCGAAAAGAAGATCGTAATGACATAAGGATCGCTTTGGACAAGCAAGTAATTATAGGAGTGAGATTTTTAATTTTGAAAGGAAGGAATAGAGAAAACAAAGGTGACAGAGGGCGTAATTTTGAGGTTAGTTCCTCTATCAAAGAACAGAAGATTTTTTTAATATCTCTATTTTCAAATAAAAACATTTCACTCCGCTCAGGCAAAGCTTCCTTCTCTGCCAAATCGAAACTTGTCATTTTAAAATTATAGAAACTTGTCGGCTCTTCTCCGCTTTGTTGAGTAGAAAAAGATGCCGACCGCCAAGTAACCTGTTGATATGTATGGTTTCTGATAACTTTACATAGAGCAGGTATATGACAATCAACATCTCGCAGCATATTTTAGGCCTCAAAGGGCAACGTGTAAATGAAATTAAACTGGATGACGGCGGTGTTAAGATTGTCATTCACTGCAGCCGAGACGCGCGTAGGAGGGCTATAGACCCTGCTACAGGCCAGAAGGGAAGCATCAACCAGCATGTCCGCCGACAAGTAAACGACATCCCCCTTTTTGGGTATCCTTGTGTGGTCGAGATTGAGCTGGCGCAGGTTTATATTAACAAGGGCGAACGCCGCATTGAGGGGTGTGATTTTGTTGATAAAGGGTGCCGTTTCACTCACCGATTTTGCCGACTGATCAGTGGATTATGTCGGCATATGTCTATTCAAGCGGTTTCCAGACATTTGGATATACGATGGGAAACGGTCAAGAATATCGACAGGGCATACCTTATTGAAACTCTCCCTACGCTTGATCCTGCAGAGCTAACTGGCTTGGAATATATTGGTGTAGATGAAGTTGCCCGGGCGAAAGGTCATGACTACATGACGGTGGTCTACGATATGGTTGGCGGTCATCTGATCTGGGTTGAAGCAGGCCGAACTGCCGAGGTTTTTTCAAGGTTTTTGAAACAACTGCAACCAGATACAGCCTGCAAAATAAAGGCCGTAGCGATGGATATGGGGCCTGCCTACCAAAAGGCTGTCAGAGAGTCCTTGCCGTTGGCCGACATAGTATTTGACCGTTTCCACGTCATGAAAAACTACAGCAAAGCTATCCATAATCAGCGTCGACTTGAGTTCAGAAAGGCCGATCCAAGTGGTAAAGAGTTGATGAAAGGGACACATTATCTGTTGCTCAAAAATGCGGATAAGTTGAGTGAAAAACAAAGTGACAAGCTGCAAAGGTTGCTGGAGAGCAATAGCAACCTGAATGCACTTTACGTCTTGAAAGAACAGCTTCAGCTGCTGTGGAGTGCCGCTTCATTTGAGGCGATGGCGGAGCAACTGGAACGTTGGTGCCTGATAGCAGATCAGTCACAGATGCTCTATCTAAAAAAGTTCGCGAAATCCCTACGGAAACATTGTGTGGGCATCTGCAACTACGCCAAACACAAGCTCACAAGCGCCAGGATAGAGGCTGGTAATGTCAGTATAGGAATGATCCGTAAGCGAGCCAGAGGCATCAAGGATACCGAATACTTCAAACTCAAAATTAGACAATCATCCATTCCAGATAATCAATCTATGCTCTATTTGAAATCCTAAATCTACTCAACAAAGCGGAGAAGTGCCAACTTGTCTTATAAATACGTGGATAGGATTACCGCACTAATTTGCATTAGAATATCAAAGAAAGCATTTATAAAAACAAAATAACTACTTGTTTTAAATGCGTATATTACTATTCCAAGCCCTAGCCCGGCTGGTCAGCCAAGAGCTTTTCCAGCACCGAAGAAACTATCATCAAGTGGTGTTTAAGTCAATAAATTAAGTAAATTTAACCTAATTTGATTACATTATATTGGATGTAATTGTAATTATATTTCCAACCATGCCATGTATTTTTTATTATCTAAGAGTAAGAAATTGTTTAAAATTAATACAGTAACTTTTTAAGTTACTTTTATAAAATAATTTAGCGTCGGTCATAAAGCGACTCGTTTACAAGTCCATCGCCCTTACTAATGATTTATACTTAGCTTTACAGAACTAATTATAAACCCAGGCGATTATCTTGTGAAATAGAGATAGTCAATGATATCACAAGCCATAGTCCAAATGGGCAACCGCGCTAAATTGATCGCGTAAGTGCGTAACCACCGGTTTTTTGTAATATTATTTTCATATCTTATTAAAACAGCCTTTTACACTCTGGGGAAAGTTCTTCGTTATGGTCCGTTTCTGTCAATAGAATGGGCTAACTTTCTCAAATAAAACCCTATTCTCAAGATAGTCCCCAGCAGGATCCGAGCACGATAAGCAATCAAATAATGGATTTCACTAACTCTTTCCAGATGCTCGTTCGTAGCGCTCGACAGAAGTATTCAAAATATTTTGCAATACAATTATTGGATAACCTGCCTTGGCAAAGACCCTTAAACCCATATAGGTGGAGGTTATATGGTCAGCTTCAGCTTCTAAAGAGACGCTCCAGCCCCCTTCCTCACGCAACCGTTCTACAATTGCTCTGCGCAACAAATCGAGAGCCACCTGCACACGCGAAGCAACCTCTGGATCACGTGGAGCTTGCTCTACAGCGGCATCACAAGCCAGACAACCTCGGCGTACTCCTTCATTGTCGGTCTGCTTGATGGCCCGTTCCATCAAGTTTTGTATGGCTTCAATAAAAGATCTTGCCTCGAGAAACAGAAATGCCGCCTCTCCCATTTCTCGTCGCCCATAATGATCCAGAACCTCAAGATAGAGTCCCCGTTTATCTTCGAAGGCATTGTAGAGGCTTCCACGCTTCAATCCTGTCTCAGCTTCCAGGTCATCCGTCGTTGTACCGTGATAACCTTTTTTCCAAAAAACCTTCATGGCCGCGTCTAGAACTGAGTCTGTATCAAATTTACGGGGTCGAGCCATCTGGTACTCCATTTTTGGTATTTGCGTCCTACTATAGCCATAATAGCTAAAAATTCAGTTCACAGAATAGTGATATGATAATTATTGAATTTAAATACCAAAACCCCAATTTTCACCTCAAGCAATAAAATAATATACCTTAATGTATTTTGGTATTAAGGTTCAATAACAAGGAATACTCATGACTGACACTAAAATATCCCGCTCGGGTTCCTTCAATCACCCAGCTTTAACTCTCTCAAAACTGAGTGCGGTTTTCACCCTGCTTGGCACCTCAGGTATTTTCGCAACTCTATCAATCATTTATTTCTGGTTCGGAGGTATGAAGTTTACCGCATATGAAGCTCAAGGCCTTGTACCTCTCATTGAGAACAGTCCCCTTCTTTCTTGGGTTTACGAAGTATTCTCGGTTCGAGTTTTCTCTAACATTCTCGGTGTTATCGAGGTCTGTATCGGCCTGTTGATCGCGTTGCGCTTTTTTTCGCCAAAGCTTTCTGCAATTGGTGGGATTTTATCAAGTGGGCTATTCGTAACCACGCTTACATTCATGGTAAGCACCCCTGGTGTTTTCGAGCCAAGTCTCGGTTTTCCTGCCATTTCGGTAATGCCGGGCCAGTTTCTTTTGAAAGACCTAGGACTACTCGCTGCCTCACTCTTCGTAACAGGTCGTTCACTTTCTGATATCGTGGCTGAGTAATCAAGGTAGTACAAAAAAGCCCCTCAGCTTATATAAGTTGTGGGGCTTTCTTACTGATTTCTGTGAAGACAAAACCTTACTTAGGAAAAAATAACCGAGAAAAGA
Source organism: Kiloniella sp. (assembly GCF_965205715.1). Lineage (GTDB taxonomy): Bacteria > Pseudomonadota > Alphaproteobacteria > Kiloniellales > Kiloniellaceae > Kiloniella. Next base: position 436,824 of record NZ_CBDBHW010000014.1, read on the forward strand.
AAAGTCAAAGAAATGGAACGCGCCTTTTCACACGGAACTGTTCAGCGACAATAACCTTGGCCGGTTGCGACAACCACCTTGGCCGGTGGATCTGATCATTAAAAAGGGCGTGCCCGTTTGATAATCAGATCCACCGGCCAAGGCTTAATTTGGTGTTAGTTACAAGCTGCTGTGAGTTGATAAATTAGGAACCTCTAGATGTAATTGGAGGAACCTGTTTGCCGTATAAATTTATCACAGATGAACAACTGAGACTTTACATGACAGATAGAAAAACTCATGGTCAACGAACCGCCGCTGCCCGCGCAGGGTTTAGCGAACGCACGGCCCGCCGATTTGACGTTGATGCGACTTTACCGTCACAACGCAATATAAAGCGAGGGCGAACAGTTTCTGATCCGCTTGAAGATATCTGGGATAAGGACATCCTTCCCATTTTGGATAAAGACAACTCGGTCAAACCCATTACTTTGTTGCGCCACATACAGAGCCTCTATCCGCTCCGTTTTCCCGATGACCGTGTCAAGCGCACGTTAGAGCGCCGAGTTCGGGGATGGCGGGCTCTGAATGGCCCTGAAAAGGATATCATTTTCAGGCAAACACCTGAGCCGGGTTACATGGGCCAATCAGATTTCACGGATGCAGCCGACTTAAGTATTACCATTGCAGGAGATCCTTTGGTGCATCGGCTCTATCATTTTGTTCTGGTATATAGCCGATGGGAACATGTTGGGGTCGTACTTGGCGGTGAGAGTTTTACAGCCCTTGCGGAGAACTTACAAAATGCGCTTTGGTCCTTGGGGGGCGCTCCTGAAAACCACCGGACCGACAGCCTGTCTGCGGCCTTTCGGAATTTGAGCGTTGAGGAAAAGGAGGACATTACCAAACGTTATTCTGCTTTTGTTGAGCACTACGGTATGGAGGCCAGTCGAAATAACAGAGGGGAATCACACGAGAACGGTGCCATTGAATCTCACCACGGTCACCTTAAGACTGCGATAAAGCAGGCCCTGATTTTGCGTGGCAGTAATGACTTTGACACTTTGGATGAGTATCGGCGATTTTTGGACGAGCTGATTGCTAGACGGAACAAACATCGTGACCAAGATATCCAAACAGAGTTGAAATCTCTCAAGGCGTTACCTCCTCGGCGAACAACAGATTACACTGAAGTCGTGTCGAGAGTTACCAAAACAAGTGGTTTTTTAGTTAAGCAGGTTTTTTATAGCGCCCCTTCTCGCCTAATTGGTCAACGCTTGCGTGTCCATATTTACGATAACCGGATAGAAGCCTATCTAGGCAGCACTCATGTCGTCAGCCATTCTCGTGAGCGGGGGCACGGCAAAGGCCCCCGCATTCATGTTATCAATTATCATCACGTCATTCATGCTCTCAAACGTAAACCTCAGGCACTCGCCAATTCTATTTATCGTGACAGTATTTTTCCAAGAACCGAGTACTCCCTGGCCTGGACATTGTTTCAGAAAAAGTTGTCCCGCAGAGATGCGTGTCGTCAGATGGTTGGGATACTTTTCCTTGCGCACGAAGAGGCTTGTGAGGCCGAAGTCGCGCACCTGATTTCGAGAGAAATCAATGCAGGAAGGCTACCTTGCGCAAAAAAACTTAAGCTGAATATCACAAAAAAGAACACGGATTTACCTCCTGATATTCCCGTGGTTCAACCTTCATTATCAGTCTTTGATACTCTGTTGGAGGATCGGGCATGACAAACATTGAAGTGGATCAGCACAAGCTGCCTCTTATGCTAACTGACTTACGATTACCCAGCTTTCACAAACACTGGCAAGATATCGCAATCCAATCCGACAAGGAGGGCTGGTCAGCAGCCAGGTTCCTTGCCGTTTTGGCCGAATATGAATTGGCCGAAAGGGACACGCGACGCATTCAACGCCATCTCAACGCATCAAACCTGCTGGGCGGAAAAACTCTGGCCACTTTTAACTTCAAGCGGCTGCCTAACGTGAAAAAGGCGCAGGTCGAAGCCTTGTCTGCCGGTGACTGGATTGACGCAAGAGCAAATCTGATTGCCATTGGAAATTCAGGGGGAGGAAAAACTCATCTCCTATGCGCCGTAGGTTATGCTCTTATAGAGGCTGGATACCGTGTGCTCTATACGCAAACCAGTGATCTGGTGCAAAAACTCCAGGCTGCCAGACGTGAACTTATGCTCGAAAACGCCCTCGCAAAACTCGATAAATTTGATCTCATCATTCTCGATGATATTACCTATGCACAAAGGGATATATCTGAAACATCCGTGCTCTTTGAATTGATCGCCAGACGATATGAGTACCGAAGTATTGCAATTGCTGCCAATCAACCTTTTAGCGGATGGGACAATATTTTTCAAGATAAGGCCATGACCGTTGCAGCAATCGATCGTCTTGTTCACCACTCAACCATTCTTGAGATGAATATCGACAGCTACAGACAATGGGAAGCCGCCCAAAATCTCAAAAAAATGTTGCGGAAAACCACAAACAAAAAGGTGAAAAATATGCCTGAAGCATCGTAAATAAACGTCAGATCACAGCCGCATCAAAAGCGGCCAAGGTGGTTGACGCAACCGGACAAAGTGGTTGACGCTCTACACGGAACTGAGAACTTTATAGCTAAACCGTTCACAGGTATGGAATTAAAGCGAAAAGTCTTTTAAAATCTCCCCAATGTTTTTCTAAGTAAAGAATAAACGTGGCCAGACACAGGGTTGTATGATCGTCACATCCATGACCTGGTTAACCACCAAATTTTGTATATCCAATTGATTGTCCGGTACAGGAGCCATCGTGCTTGCCATTACTGACATCTCTTTATTCTAGATTGGTAATTAAAGAGTTTGATATGGGCAATAGGCCAATATTTTATGAATTTTTACTTATCATTAGGGCAACCAAAGAGGTAATTCCGATAGCAATCTTTTTTATTAAAACATGTTCGTGAATTAGCCCCTCTTCTTTTTTGGATAAAAATATAAAAATCAATTTCTCCCTATTTTAAGATCATTTTTTCTATTTACAGAAAATGAAACGCTGATATTGTATACATTACGTACACAATATTGATTTGGAGAATATATCATGGTGGCTGTAGAAACAACCCGTCGTGGTGGTCGCGGCGCGCGCCGTACTTTAAGAGAGAACACGCCAACGGGCATGCTCCCACACCTTACGCGCGGATTACCCTACACGGAGCCACTTCTTCAGGACCAAATCGCACGTATACACGACGCCTCCATGAAAATACTTGAAGAAGTTGGGGTAGATTTTCGGGATGAGATTTCCTTACGGGACTGGAAACGTGTCGGCGCCCGTGTAGAAGGTGAGCGGGTTTATTTTGATCGTGCAATGATAATGGATTTAATTAGTTCGATCCCAAGTACGATAAAGTTACACGCCCGTGATCCTCAAAAAAGTGTAACTCTGGGCGAAGGTAAATCTATATTTGTCCCCATGACCGGCGCGCCGTTCATTCGAGACCTTGAAGGCAAGCGACGGTGGGGGCAGCTGGCTGATCTGAATAATTTCCATAAATTGGCACACGTTGCACCAGCGTTGCATTCAACAGCGCATGTTATCTGTGAGCCCATGGATGTCGCGGTTTCCCATAGGCACCTTTGGATCACCTATTCTTCTATGATCCACTCTGATAAAACATTTATGGGGATGTCTACGACTGGCGAGAACGCCGCAGATGTCATTGAAATGTGCAAAATCCTGTTCGGTGCTGATTTTATCGACACCCACGCCGTCGCGACCGCAAACATTAATGGAAACTCACCCTTGGTTTGGGATGAGTCAATGCTTGGCGCCTTACGGGCATTTAGCAGTCACAATCAGCCCGTGCTTTGTTCTCCCTTTGTGCTTGGTGGTGCAAACACACCGGCATCAACAGTACCTGCCGTCGCACAGCTTAATGCAGAAGCCTTGGCTGCATTAGCCTATACTCAGGTAGTTCGAAAAGGTGCTCCCGCAATCTACGGCCACTATCTATCGACAGTGTCTATGGCCTCTGGAGCTCCAATGGCAGGCACACCTGAGATCAGCTTAATGAACTTTATGATTGGACAAATGGCGCGCTTTTATGAAGTGCCTTGGCGTACGTCCAACACGCTTGGCGGCGCAAAGAATTTCGACGCCCAGTCGGGTTACGAAAGTGCAACAACAATGATGGCCGTCATGATGGCAGGTGCAAACTATATTTGGCACTCTGCAGGATGGAATGAGGCAGGCATGCACTGTTGTATGGCAAAATTTGTCGTAGATTCAGAACAATGTGCCATGGCATACCGCATGACAGAAGGACCGCGTTGGGATGATTTTGATGAAGCCATCGCAGCCGTCAAAGATATTGGTCCCGGAGGGCATTACCTAGGGCATGCTCATACTTTGAAAAATTTTGAGCGCGCTTTCTTTATGCCGAAACTGTTCGACAACAATAACATTGAACAGTGGGAAGCCGATGGGGCTAAAGATTTACCAGAACGAGCGCATGAGCACGCAGCAAAATTATTGAGCGAGTATGAAATGCCTCCCATTGATACGGCTGTTGATGAAGCTCTGAAAGATTTCATTGCACGTCGAGAACGGGAAATTCCGGACCAATTCAAGTAAATAAGATTCCTGCAACTAACACCGTCTCTTGTTGTTTGTCATAGAGACGGTGCTTTTTTGCATGACAAATTTAGGCCTGTACTCACTGTGCCAGTGATACTTTAGAGGTTAAATAAATGCTAAAAAATCAACGCTTTAAGGGTAAAGCAGCAATTGTCACAGGTGGTGCTGGTGGGATTGGATCGGAAGTCGTTCGCCGACTAGCCAAGCAAGGGGCACAGATCCTATTAACCGATATTAGCCAGGAAGCATGCACGAAAACACAACGTAAACTGCAAGAAGAAGGCCTTTCAGTTGAAATATGCGCGGCTGATTTAACCAGCCGCCAGGGGTGCGATTCGATTATAGAGACCGCCATTGGTAAGTTTGGCGCTATTGATATCTTAATTAACAATGCCGGTTATATGTGCCGCGGTCCAATTGAAGAAACCTCGGATGAAATGTGGGACATGTCATTTGATGTCAATGTCAAAGCCGTTTTTTGTCTTTCACGTGCAGCCACCCCCTATATGCGTAAGCGCGGTGGTGGAGCTATTGTTAATACGTCATCCACATGGGGTGTTTACCCGGGTCCCAACCATATCGCCTACTGCACAAGTAAAGGGGCGGTTGCTTCGTTAACAAAAAATATGGGACGGGATCTCGCCGTCGATAATATTCGAGTTAATGCAGTTTGTCCGAATGAAGTTAATACACCGATGATTAGATCTGGGTTTGAAATTCGAGGATTGGATCCAGATCAAGCGATTGATGAATTAAATGCTTCTGTTCCTCTGGGCCGGATTGCGGAACCTGATGATATTGCCGATGTCATCTTGTTTCTGGTTTCTGATGAAGCGCGATATATGGCTGGTGCCATACTAGAAGTGAGCGGTGCCAAGCCAGTTTATTGACCCAAGTCAGCATATTTACAGGGGAATATCGTGAGCGTGACGTTAACCGCATCTGTTTGAGCTAATGAATAATGGTTATGCTTCATTTTTCTTTTGAATGGAGCGTTTAATGTCAGCAATTGAGAACGATTTATCGCGAACAGAATTCCATTGGCTTGAGCATGCGCGTTCGTGTGAGTTAAACGGGGTGGGCATGAAAGCTTATGCCGAGGCACACGATCTTGACCTGAAGGATTTTTATCATCAAAAGGGGGAGCTTGTTAAGCGGGGTCTTTTTGTTGTTTCTAGTCGAGATGAAAATTTACACAAGATTGTAAATGGTTCAGCTGATGGCCCAGGCTTATTGTATTGTCAGGTTTGCCTTCGTAACGGGCTAGAAGTCAAATGGCCTGTTTCGGGGAGAACATCGGATTTAACATCTATTGTAGATGCACTTGAAGGTCTGTGATGCGGCGGCCTTCAGATGCTTTGCCCGTCATTTATCTTTGCGCAAATCCCGTTGATTTTCGTCGCGGCATAAATGGTTTGTCGATGCTTGTTGACGACATCCTCAGCCTTGATCCATTCTCTGGCTACCTCTTTGTTTTTTCTAATCGTCTAAGCAACAAGGTCAAGTTACTTTACTGGGAGAAAAACGGATTTTGTTTGTGGCAAAAGAGCCTTGAAAAAGATCGGTTTCATTGGCCACGACACTTGAGCAAAGGAGCCCGTATAGAGCTCAGTGGTCGCCAATTGAACTGGTTGCTGGATGGTGTTGACCTCCGTCATGTGAAAGAGCATAAGCCTGTAAATTATTCGGAGATATATTAAATATTTACAGCACTTTATACTGTTTTGAAGAGTATAAATTTGGTATACTTCGGCTATGTCAAAAGCGCCCATTTCTTTCCCTGAAAGCCTTGAAGAATCACGTATTTTAATAGGTGGTCTTCATGCGCGTATTGATATTCTTGAAGAGCAAAACAGATTATTGCGTCATCAGCAGTTTGCCGCTTCCAGTGAGAAGACATCCCCGCAAGAGCAAGGTCTCTTGTTTGATGAAGCAGAGGAAGCGGCTGAGGACGACACAGGGGCAGAAGACGATGATAAAGAGATCAAAGTTCCAGCTCATACCCGTAAAAGGGGTGGACGCCGCTCTTTGTCAAAAGACTTGCCCCGTGTGCGGATTGAACACGATATCCCCGAAGAAGAAAAGATTTGCGCTTGCGGATGTGGTCTTATGGCCAGAATTGGGGAAGAAGTCACCGAACAATTGGATATAATTCCGGCTAAAATGCAGGTTCTTCAGCATGTGCGTTTCAAATACGCCTGTAAATCATGCGAAGAAGGCGTAACAATCGCGCCCTTGCCACCACAGCCCATCCCCAAAAGCATCGCTTCTGCTGGACTTCTTGCTTATGTGGTAACGGGAAAGTATGTGGATGGCCTGCCTCTCTATCGTATGGTACCTGTTCTGAACCGCTCCGGTGTGGAGTTTAACCGTACATTACTCTCGCGGTGGGTGATCAAATGTGGTGATCTTGTTCAGCCCCTGATTAATCTGTTTACCGACCATCTCCTAAACTACGATATCATTGCCATGGATGAGACTGGCGTTCAGGTCTTGAAAGAACCTGGGAAAAAACCTCAAAGCAAATCCTACATGTGGGGGCAAAAAGGAGGCCCTCCGGACCAGCCAGTGATCCTGTTCCACTACGATCCCTCCAGGGCGGAGGATGTGGCAAGGCGATTGTTGGAAGGTTACACTGGGTATCTTGTTAGTGATGGATATCAGGTCTATCTGAATGTGACATCCGACAGCACAATCATCGGCGTCGGATGCATGGCTCACGCCCGGCGTAAGTTCAATGATGTCATCAAGGCACGGAAGAAGTCCAAAAGGCGAAAACCCGGCCTTGCCGATCATGCCATGGAGGCCATCAGAGCTTTGTACCGCATTGAAAAGCTCGCAAAAAACATGAGCGATAACGAACGTCGGCTATTACGCAAGGAAAAGGCCAAACCAATCCTTAAAGACTTGAGAGAGTGGATTACCAAGGTCAAATCGTCGGTGCCGCCGACATCGTTACTTGGCAAGGCTTTGCACTACATTGATAAGCAGTGGCCTCGGCTCATTCGCTACCTTGATGATGGCCGCTTGCCAATTGATAACAATGAAATGGAGCGCGTAATTAAGCCGTTTGTAATAGGAAGGAAAAATTGGCTGTTCTCAAAATCCCAAAATGGTGCCAAGGCCAGTGCAAATCTTTACTCTATCGTCGAGACCGCCAAGGCTAACGGGATCGAGCCATATTCATATCTTCGACACATTTTTACCCAATTACCTAAAGCAAAAACCGTCGAAGACTTTGAAGCTCTGCTGCCCTGGAACGTCAACAGAAACAACGTAACACCTTACATCATGCAAAAATAGGTGCGGTTAACGTCACGCTCACGGAATATCGATGAAAAAATTAGACGGTAAAGTTGCCCTTATCACCGGTGGCGGGCGCGGTATTGGACGCGGTATTGTAGAGTGTTTTATCGAAGAAGGAGCGCATGTTGTTATTGCTCAGCGCTCTGAAGTCCCAGATGATTTATTAGAATTTGGCGGGGAAAACATTTCTCACCATAAAATTGATCTTTCTGATTCAGTTGCCATCAAAACCCTTATTCATAACTTTTCCGCTAAGTATGGGCAGCTGGATATCTTGGTCAATAATGCAGGCTTGATGTTTGAAATGCCTGTGGAGGAAATGGAAGAAAGCGATTGGGATGCCATGATGGCGATTAATCTCAAAGCCCCTTTCCTCCTGTGCAAATATTCTGTGCCGATTATGCGAAAACTTAGGGCAGGATCAATTATCAACATTGGATCCATTGAGGGGATCGCCTCAAACCCGAACCATTCGGCTTATTGCACCTCTAAAGCTGGCATCCATGGGCTTACCCGCGCTTTAGCAATTGATCTTGGTCTCGATGGAATTCGTTGCAATGCAATCGCTCCGGGGTGGATTGAAAGTGATCTCAGTCAAATTTATCTTGAAAGTTTAGGCCCCAAAGAAAAAGTAGAGGCTGAACTTAAGCGGTTACATCCGGTTGGGCGTTTGGGAATGGCACGCGATATCGGCGCAACAGCTGTGTTCCTTGCTTCGGATAGTACCGACTTCTTAACGGGGCAGGTAATTACAGTGGATGGTGGGCGAACAGCCAAATTATCGTTACCATCGGTATAAACAATCAATCAATTTTAGATACATCTATTGAATGACTGTCAGCAGTCCCCAGCAGTAATTCTATCGTTATCTTTCAAGGCATGTTTGGGCAGAGTTACATTGCTCGGTCAATGGTCAAAGTCATCCTTTTTTTTTGGCGACCCTCATACAGCTGCCCAAGCATCATCCACCTTAATCCATAGCAACGCACATTAATAAGTTCATGTAAAAGCTTGCTCACAAGGAAGTTTAAAATGCGTATTTCTGAAATTCATATCTATCAGCATGATCTACCTGTAATGGGTGTTCCCTATCGTATGGCGCGGACAACAGTGGACAAATTGGACAGTACCATTGTTGAAATTGTGACTGATACGGGGCTCGTTGGTTATGGAGAAACCTGCCCTGTCGGCCCCGTCTACCAACCTCAACATGCTATGGGTGCGCGCGCTGCACTTTTTGAAATGGCGCCAAACCTGATTGGTGAAAATCCGCTGTTAATCGACAATGTTCGTTTGGCAATGGACGAAACATTAAATGGCCACAACTACGCCAAGGCAGCCATCGATATTGCGCTCTGGGATATTACCGGTAAAGCATATGGTGCCAGGGTTTGTGACCTGCTTGGTGGAGCACAACGAGAGAAGGTACCTTCCTACTACGCCTGCGGTGTAAACACACCGGAAGAAAGCGCAAGGGTTGCTTTTGAAAAAAAACGAGAAGGCTATACACGGCTGCAAATTAAGGTTGGAGGTCGTCCAATCGAAGAGGATATTGCCGTAATTCGTAAAGTCAGCGAAGTTATCAATCCTGGGGTGCGCCTTGCAATCGATGGGAACCGTGGATGGACAACACGCGACACTCTTTTGGTTTCTATGGCTTGTGAAGATATCCCCTTCATTATGGAGCAACCCTGCAATACATATGAGGAAATCCAATCCATCCGCCATCAGGTTCGCCACCCCATATACCTTGATGAGAACACTGAAGATCTAAACGTTGTCTTACGAGCCATTAGCGATGGGGTCTGTGATGGATTTGGCTTCAAGGTCACCCGCCTTGGAGGGATAAGTGCATTCCGAACAATTAGAGATATCTGCCGCGTAAGATCTATGCCACACACCTGCGATGATGCATGGGGTGGTGATATCATTGCAGCCGCCTGTACGCATATAGGAGCCACGGTTCTGCCCTCCTTATGTGAAGGAGTGTGGATAGCTGCGCCCTACATTGATGGAAACTATGATCAGGCTAACGGCATTAATATTACTGATGGATGGATAGACGTCCCTAAAGGCCCAGGTTTAGGGATAAACCCAGAAAGAGGCGTATGGGGAAATCCAGTAAATAGCTTTGTTTAAAAATTAATTTGCCTCCTTACTCCTTGTGTTGAAACGTTTTTATCTTCATTGAATTTTATAAGTATTGTTTTTGTATTCTTTCTGTATACATTATGATAGCTTTGAAAAAATTACCCGAAAACGGGTGAACTAGGAGGCAGTCGTGATACAAAAATTAAAAGTAACCAATCTGTACAAGATATTTGGGAATAAACCCAACAAGGCCCTAACAGATTTAAAAAATGGGAAAAACAAGGACCAAATATTTAGTGAAACAGGACATGTCGTCGGCGTTATGGACGCGTCTTTTTCAGTAAATGAAGGTGAGATTTTTGTGATCATGGGCTTGTCTGGATCAGGAAAATCCACACTGGTCAGAATGCTTAACCGTTTAATAGAGCCGACATCAGGAGAGGTTATCCTCGATGGCACGGATATTCTTCAACAAAACAAAAAAGACCTTCGGGATTTAAGACGCAAAAAGATAAGTATGGTCTTTCAGTCGTTTGCGCTGATGCCCCACATGACAGTCATCGACAATGTGGCCTTTGGCCTTGAATTAGCAGGACTTGGGCAAGATGAAAGGATTGCACGCTCCCGTGATGCATTAAAACAGGTTGGCCTGATTGCCTATGAGAGGTCGATGCCGACTGAATTGTCAGGGGGACAACAACAACGTGTTGGACTTGCTCGTGCTTTGGCGAATGATCCTGAAATTCTATTGATGGACGAAGCTTTTTCTGCTCTTGACCCGATCATACGCACAGAAATGCAAGATGAATTACTAAGGCTTCAATCAGAACACAAAAGAACAATTATCTTCATATCCCACGACCTTGACGAAGCCCTCCGTATAGGGGACCGCATCGCAATTATGAGGGATGGTTTGATCGTTCAGATCGATACGCCACGTGAATTGGCAAATAATCCTGCTGATGATTATGTCCGAAATTTCTTCGAAAAAGCAAACACAGGCCACCTCTTAAGAGCCATCGATATGATCGAACCTGGAGAGAAAAATGGCGCAGAAGGTATCGATGAAAACATGTCTCTCCCTGATGTTGTAAAGACAGCAGCTACCCAAGGTTTGCCCTTAAATGTCCTGAACGATACCGGCGCTATTTTGGGACATATTACTCAACAAAATTTACTAACAAATCTCTCTGAGCAAGCTTAACTAGCTAGAAGGAATTTTAAGAATATGGAATTTGATCTTCTAAATCCTTTCACTGAAACCTTGATCCCGCTTGGTTCATGGGTAGAGAGTGGGCTCGATTGGCTCGTAAGTAACTTTCGTCCCTTTTTCAAATCTGTCCGTGAACCTATCGACTTTGTTCTGAATGGTGTCGAAGCTGGTTTGCTTTCACTTCACCCTTATGTCGCGATCGCAATTACATTTTTCTTAGGATGGCAGTTAAAAGATATCCGGATGGGTTTCTGGGCCGCACTTGCTCTTGGATTTATTGGCGCAATTGGCGCATATCAAGAAACCATGCTGACCTTATCTTTGGTTCTTACGTCACTGTTCTTTTGTGTCTTAATAGGAATTCCAACAGGTATTTTGGTTGCCAAGCGACCGAAAGCGGACAGGCTTGTACGTCCAATTCTAGATACCATGCAAACAACCCCTGCATTCGTATATCTGGTACCAATCGTTATGCTTTTCGGTATCGGTAATGTGCCAGGCGTAATCGTGACAATCATCTTCGCACTCCCTCCCCTCGTGCGCTTAACCACCCTGGGTATTCGACAAGTCCCTGCAGATGTTATTGAGGCATCACATGCCTTTGGGGCTTCGGAAATGCAGATGCTTTTTAAAGTCGAACTGCCACTTGCCAAGCGCACCATAATGGCTGGAGTGAACCAAACTCTGATGCTTTCTCTCTCCATGGTCGTTATCGGATCGATGATTTCTGTAGCAGGTCTCGGGCGTATGGTTTTGCGTGGTATAGGCCGATTGGACATGGGCCTCGCGACCATCGGAGGCATCAGTATTGTCCTGCTGGCAATCATTTTGGATCGTTACACCCAAGCATTAGCCGAGAAAAAAGAAGATACCGTAACTGAAGAATCTTTTAAGACGCGCGGGCCTGTTGGCTTCGTTCGTCGCATGATTGGATCCACTTAAAAACGAAAAAATACGACCTGATAAACAGGCAAATTACATCTGAATATATGCACACGACTAAACACGAACCCAAATTAATAAAAATCACATCGGAGGTAAGAATGAAATTAACTAAAGGGTATTATTTAAGCGGAGCGATACTCGCTTCTTTGTTAGCAACCAATCCAACAATTGCTTCATCTGATAAGCCTGGTGAAGGCACAACCGTCCGCCCTATTTTCCCAACTATCGCTGAAGAGCATTTTCAAGGTTACATTGCTGTTCGCGGCCTTGAAGAGTTGGGTTATGAAGTAAAAACTCCGGAAGAAACCGAGTATGCAACTCTATTCCTAGCACTTGGTAGCGGAGATGCGGACTTTACCGTACATGGCTGGGATATCCTTCACGATACCTTTTACCAAAAAACCGGAGGCGACGAGACCATGGTGAAACTCGGGACGATGGTTCCGGGCGTTTTACAGGGATATCTTATTGATAAAAATACTGCTGATAAATACGGCATTACGAGCCTAGATCAATTTAAAGACCCAGAGATTGCTAAAATATTTGATGTTAACGGCGATGGCAAAGCAGATCTTACTGGCTGCAACAGTGGCTGGGGTTGTGAACAAGTTATTGAGCATCAGATTAAAGCTTATGATCTCAACAAAACTGTCTCTCACAATCAGGGTTCTTATTTCGCCCTGATCGCTGATACCATTGCTCGTTATAAAGAAGGTCAACCAATCCTCTACTACACATGGGCGCCTCAATGGGTTGGTGGTGTTCTTGAAGTTGGTAAGGACGTCGAATGGCTTTCTGTTGCAAAGACAGATCTTCCCGATGGGAACAATGACGTTAACACTAGCTTTAATGGAAAAAATCTCGGCTTTGCTGTAGATAAAGTTAAAACAATTGCTAGCCTAGACTTTGTTAATAAAAATCCAGCTGCTGCAAAATTCCTTTCGTTGGTTTCTGTATCTGTAAACGACATTTCCATTCAAAATCTTAAAATGCGCGATGGAGAGAAATCTGCTCGTGATATCGATCGCCATGTAGATGAATGGATCGCTGCAAATCGATCAACATTTGATAAGTGGTTAAACGAAGCACGGAATGCAGTCAATTAAGCTGATAATTTTTAGTGTTTTACTAAAACATAGCTAAGGGGCCATTTCATCGGCCTTTAATAGGACAACAAGCCCCGTGAAATTCATGCGGGGCTTGTTTCTTTTACAATGAATTTTTTTTCATTTTTATAAATTTTGAACGTATCAAATCTTGCTATAAAAAATGAATCGCTGTATACGTGTATACATATTGTATTCAATAGGTGTTTTAAGTTTTGCCTTACTAACTTATAGAGCGGCACTATCCAAAAAAAGGAGAAAGAACAATGCAAAGCAAAGTCTATCGCTCAGATCAATCTTATCATTGTTCTACCCTCACATCGAAGTTGGATCAGTATGAAACCACGCCGGTTCACTATTTTAGAACTCCTAAACAGCAAAGAGAAATAAGGCGCCTGACATTGACAGTCTTACCTGGCGCTTCCTCCGTTGATATCAGCCTTATTGTTCAAGCGCTAACAACCGTAAATTTCCTTGTCGGGTATAGTGTTTTTAATTGGCAGGTTGCAACAATTGACGGAGAAGATATTCAGCTCAGTGACAGCTTTATTTTACCAGCCCATATTCGCGTTGCAGAGAATGACAATCTTGACCTTAACCTAATCTTTGGAGAGTGGCATTCGTGTGAAGAACGAGGAAACAGTTTATCGAATTGGCTCAAACGTTTAGATCGAAAAGGTGTGTATATTGGGTCCATCGGTGGTGCGTTCTGCGAGTTGTTAAACAGTGGCCTTCTTGAAGGATACTTATCTTCTATCCCCTTGAGTTATCATGATAGTGTTCGTGAATTGCATCCTGGTATTGAAATTTCTGATGATCTATTTTCTTGGGATCGGAGAAGGTTGACCTGTAGTGGACGCACTGCTTGCCTCAATATGATTTTGAGTGTCATAGAGCATCAATGTGGTCGAGAGATGACCGAGCAGGTTGCCGAGGCCTTTAACTATGAACCAACTCATAGTTACCTTCCGCAACGTCGACGAGATCTGGCGCTGCAAAAATACTCAAAAAAATTAGCCCTCGCTGTTAATCTTATGGAGGGTAATTTAGAAGATATCTTAACTACAGCTGAAATCTCACAAGAAATTGGATGCTCTAAAAGACAGATGGAGCGGCTTTTTTGCCGACATCTAGATACGAGCCCGAGGCGTTTTTACAAACAATTACGGCTAAAAAAAGCACGGTCCCTTCTCCAGCAAACAGCCCTGCCAATTAGCGAAATTGCGATTGCGTGTGGCTTTGTCTCTTTCTCTGACTTCTCCAAATCTTACCGTAATTGCTTTAACGTAAATCCAAGAGAAGACCGCATGTTAACGAAGGCTTCGGCACTAGGATAAAGTTGGGGGATAAATTTAAATAACACCGGCAAAATAGTGTTTATTTTTAACAGATCTAATTGATTTTATTTGTGTTTCAAATTACCGCACCATACAATAAACAATATGTATTTTATCTGTATTTAGAGATTGCTTAAAAAATTAACCTGCTTGTGAGTGAGAAATTAACCGTCGTTGGCAGCCAAGGGAATGGAGATCCGAATGAAAGAAGATGCAAAAAAAGGTAAGGGTGCTTTATATGGCGTTTTGAAGAAAGAAATTCTTACTATGGTGAGACGTCCTGGATCAGATTTGGACGAAGCTCAGCTTGCTGAAGAATTTTCTGTTTCAAGAACACCACTTCGTGAAGTTTTTCGTCAATTAGCCGGCGAAGGATATGTTGAATTGCGCGAAAATCGTGGTGCGAGAATATCAGATATGAGCCACACCACTCTACGTGATTTTTTCTTAACTGCTCCAATGATTTATGGCGCCGTGATGCGGTTGGCAGCCAGAAATGCTCGGCCCGATCAAATAGACGATTTAAAAGCCACACAGGAATTATTTAAGGACGCGTTGAGAACTGGCGCAAGTGAAGACAGAGCCTTATCAAATAATAGATTTCACGAAATCACAGGCGACATGGCCGACAATATATATCTAAAGCCTAGTTTTAAACGCTTGCTGATTGACCATGCCCGTATTGGGATGACGTTTTACCAGCCTCAAGATACCCATATGGAAGAGAATTTAACCGCAGCCAGCTCGCAACATGATGCCATCATTACAGCCATCGAAAACCGTGATGAAGCGTCTGCAGCTCAACTCGCGACCGACCATTGGAATTTGTCAAAAAACCAGATCGAACTATTTGTGATGCCAAACCAACTTGATATTCCGCTTGGCTCCCCTTCCTTAAAAGCCGCAAGAGGATAAAATGATCCCTATTATGAAATTTGAAGGGATTTATACTCCCCTCGTAACGCCACTTCATGCAGATGGCGATGTCAATTATGATGGTTTGTCCGATGTTATTGAAAACCTGATTGATAAAGGCGTTCAAGGTTTAATATCCGGGGGCTCTACAGGTGAAAATTATGCGCAAAGCGTCAACGAACGCCTTCAAATTGCACGTTTTACCAAAGATCAAATCAAAGGGCGTTTACCATTGATCATCGGTACTGGTGCCATGATGACACCAGATTCAATCGCACTAGCCACCGGAGCCAGAGATTTGGGTGCGGATGCTATTTTGCTCGCAACCCCACCATATTCTGTGCCAACAGAGCGTGAAAATGCATTGAACGCACTTGCGATCGATAAGGCTGCTGATCTTCCAATAATGCTCTATAACTACCCCGGTCGCATGGGTGTCCATATGGGCGAAGAATTTCTCGATTTCGTCGGCCGCTCCCGTAATGTTTGTGCGATCAAGGAAAGTTCTGGCGATATCAATCGTGTACATTTACTTGCCCGTGATTACCCTCATATCCAAATGGCCTGTGGTATGGATGATCAGGCATTGGAATTTTTCGCCTGGGGGGCACAAAGCTGGGTATGCGCCGGATCTAATTTCCTAGCTGAAGAACATATTGCTCTTTATCAGGCCTGCGCTGTCGAAGGCAACTTTACCAAAGGCCGTCGCATTATGTCAGCGATGATGCCGTTGATGCGCGTACTGGAACAAGGTGGGAAATTTATCCAATGTGTAAAACATGGTGTCACACTTGATGGTATCGACGCAGGTCCGATGCGTCCACCGCTTAAGGGACTTAATAAAGACGATAAACGGGCATTGGAACAAGTTGTGCGCGTACTAAAAACCACGATTGCAAAAATACAGGCAGAGGGCTGATCCATGGACTTGTTAACCACTGAAGAATACAAATCTATCGCCGCGAACATGATCCTGCCAACCAATGCCTACATTGATGGTACTTTTCGCCCAGCAAATTCAGGTAAAACATTTACAACAATAAACCCCGCCACAGGTGAAACACTTGCTGAAATTTCCGCCTGTGACATAGAAGATGTAAATTTCGCCGTTGAAAAAGCCAGAGAAGCCTTTGATGATGCCAGGTGGTCCAAAATGGCTCCGTCTGATCGTAAAGAGATTTTGATCCGTTTATCGATCCTTCTTTCCCGTAACGCCCGAGAATTGGCGGTGATGGAGAGCATCGATAGCGGTAAAACGATATACGATTGCGAAACCGTGGATATTCCAGAGACTATCAACTGCATCAAATGGCACGCAGAAGCGATTGATAAGATTTATGACCAGGTTGCCCCCTCTTCTGACGATCATATTGCGATGGTAATGCGAGAGCCTATTGGCGTTGTTGGTCTGGTCTTGCCGTGGAACTTCCCGCTGTTGATGTTGGCTTGGAAAATAGGCCCGGCTCTTGCTGCAGGGTGTTCTGTGGTGGTGAAACCTGCTGCTGAAACGACTTTGACGGCTCTTTATCTGGCTGAACTGGCAACCCAGGCCGGCCTTCCTAAAGGAGTTCTAAATATCTTGCCCGGTGGTGGTGCCGAAGTTGGTGAACCGATTGGCCGTCACATGGATATCGACATGGTGTCATTCACAGGGTCAACTGTGACAGGCAAACGCTTCTTGACATATTCTGCGGAATCAAACGTGAAAGAAGTTGTTTTGGAAATGGGAGGTAAGAACCCTTGTGTGGTCATGGAGGATGCTGAAAACCTTGATATGGTAGCCCAGCATGTAGTGAACGGTGCCTTTTGGAATATGGGTGAGAACTGTTCCGCCATATCACGCCTTATCGTGCATCAGGACCTAAAAGAAGAGTTATTGTCCCGAATTGAACACCACGCTCGTCAATGGAATATAGGCGAACCACTCAACCCAGAAACCCGCATGGGTGCTTTAGTATCTAAGGCACATTTTGATAAGGTGTGTGGATATTTGAAACAGGCTGAAAGCGTAGTTCTCGGCGGCAAGTCACATGATGGTGCTTTTGTTGAGCCGACTGTTGTTGAAGTGAACAGCAACAATGATATTCTTGCCCGTGAAGAAATCTTTGGCCCGGTTCTATCTGTTGTTACAGTCTCAAGCTTCGATGAAGCCATCAAAGTTGCTAACGATACGGACTATGGACTTGCAGCTTCAATTTTCACAGCTAATGCCAAACGCGCTATTCGCAGCGGGCGTGCCATACGGGCCGGTACCGTGACAGTAAATAGCTATGGTGAAGGAGATATCACCACGCCTTTTGGGGGATATAAGCAATCGGGATTTGGTGGACGCGATAACTCTATCCACGCTCATGATCAATACACACAACTGAAAACCATTTGGATTGATCTCTCCGATAACGCTGATGAAGCAGTAGCATAATTATAACGGTAATTCGGGAATGGCAGTAAAAGAAGTGAAAACCT
The DNA here is from genome assembly GCF_965205715.1 of Kiloniella sp. Lineage (GTDB taxonomy): Bacteria > Pseudomonadota > Alphaproteobacteria > Kiloniellales > Kiloniellaceae > Kiloniella. Next base: position 454,837 of record NZ_CBDBHW010000014.1, read on the forward strand.
ATCAAGCGAAGCGATTACCCGAACACAGAGGGGCGGCAGCCTGGCGGGATATACTACCTCCGCGTAAGATAACACCTGCACTGGACAAAGACATTCTCGCTGATTTTGTTGTCATCGGCGGGGGCTTCGCCGGGCTTTCCGCTGCTCGACGTCTTACGCAATTAAACCCAGGATCTCGAATTGTTGTACTCGAGGCCGGGGCCATTGCCGAAGGTGCTGCAGGACGCAACTCTGGCTTTATGATTGATCTACCTCATGATCTGGCGTCGGAGAGTTATGCTGGGCAAGCCGAAAACAGCGATTTGAGAACGATCCATCTCAATCGTAAGGCAATTGATTTTGCCAGAGAAGCTGTAGAGGAATACAAGATCAACCCGGCATATTTCGACCTGGCAGGCAAAGTAAACGGGGCAGCTAGCGACGCAGGAAATAAGCATAATCAGGACTATGCCAAACATCTTGGAAGGCTAGATGAGCCCTCAGAAATGCTGGATGCACAGGCAATGACTGAACTTACGGGCAGCCGTCATTACCTGTCCGGTCTGTATACACCTGGTACCGCAATGTTACAGCCTGCAGGTTATATTCAGGGAGTTGCGGATGGTTTACAACGCAGTGTCCAGATCTTTGAAAATACTCCTGTCACCCGGTTTTCAAAAGTCAGTTCTGACTGGTTGCTCACCACACCAACGGGAACGGTAACATCACCCCGAATTATTGTGGCCAACAATGGACACCTAGAAAGCTTCGGCTTTAGCCGTGGGCGTTTAATGCATGTCTTTCTTTATGCATCAATGACGCCCGATCTGGATGCAAATACGCTGAAAGCCGTTGGCGGACAACCTAAATGGGGAATAACACCCGCTGACCCAATGGGGACAACCATGCGCCGAATTGATACTCCCCTTGGCGGAAACCGGATCGTCACCCGTACTTGCGCAAGTTTCCTACCTGAGATGAAAGTTTCACAAGGCGAGCTTGATCGTACACTGAAAGTACAGCAGAAAAAATTCGATGATCGCTTTCCCCAAATCGCGGGTCTCAAGATGGAATATAGCTGGGCTGGTCATCTCTGCCTTAGTAAAAATAACGTGTCCATTATGCGAGAAATTGAAGATAACGTCTTTTCCGCCTGTTGCCAAAACGGATTGGGCACTGCACGAGGCACCATGACAGGCATCGGAGCCGCAGAACTAGCCAGTGGGTACAGCAGCGAAATTACCAAAGAATTTAAAAATGAGGATGCCCCTGAAAAACTCCCACCACGCCCTATTTCAACAATCGGTGCGAATGTTTATCTTCGCTGGAAAGAATGGCGCGCAGGACGGGAGTAACACCCAATAGCGATTAATTATTAAGTGAAGGGTTTGTATAAAATATCTTTTAAATACAGACCATTATTGGCTTAACAAGATGAAGCATTACTGCCGGCTAATCGACCAAAGACGGCGCCGCTCATTAGACCCGTGCCACCAGGGTAATTGAAGTAAAAAACCCCTCCGACCAACTCTCCAGCAGCGTAAAGACCTTTGATGGGTTCGAGATCGGTATCCAGGACTTGTCCGGAGGCCGGATCTATACGTAGTCCACCAAAGGTAAAAGTCACGCCACATCCGACTTGGTAGGCTTCAAATGGGCCTTGATCTATTGTGTTTGCCCAATTGGATTTTTTAACGTCGAGACCTTCAGTGCAACGGCCGTCTTTGACGTTGGGATCAAAGGGGATGTCAGTGCGTATCGAGGCATTGTATCGTGCGATTTCAGCTAGGAACCCCGCCTTGTCCACGCCTTCCATTTTGTCTGCGAGTTCTTCAAGACTGTTACCCGTTACCTTTGTAACCCGTTTGATCCTGTATTCGTCGCGTAAAATACCGGTTACTTTTTGGTCAAAGACCTGCCAGGCAAAATTATCGGGTTGGGATAGGATTACACGGCCATATTTGGCATAAGTGTAATTGCGAAAATCAGCGCCCTCATCAACAAAGCGTTTCCCATCGGCATTTACCATAACCCCCCAGGGGTAGGAGTGCTTTTGAAAGTTATCGCCAACACTCAAGTCGCCAAACTCGGGGGCATTATAATCCCACCCCACAGCGTGACACCCGGACCAATTTCCATAAGGCGACGCTCCAATATCGAGCGCCATACGTATGCCATCCCCGGTGTTAAAACGGGAACCCCTTGTTTTTGCCAACTCCCAACCCGGTCCAAGATACCTTGTTCTCATTTCAGAATTTGCCTGAAAACCTCCAGATGCAAGGATCACTGATCGGGCTGAAATCGATGTTATCTCGCCACTATGCTTGACCTTAACCCCGTGGACGCCCTGCCCGTCATTTAAAAGGCTTACTACCTTTGCGCCATAACGTATCTCTACGCCCTGATCTCTTGCGATTGCCGTTTGCGCATCGACCAGTCCGGGACCACCGCCCCAGGCCTCTAGGGTCAATCCGCCCCAGAACTTGAACCGACCATCGACTTTGAAAGCTTGTCGGCCGTAAATGGGCATAAACTTAATACCCTTACCTCCCAGCCACTTCATCGTATCGCGTGAGGACATAACCAGACGTTCACACAACTCAGGGTCTGTTCGATATCCGGTCACCCGGAACATATCGTCATAGAACTGATCCGTTGTGTAAGACCCAAAATCTGTTATCGCAATTTGATCTTCGGGCAGATCAGGACAGAGTTCACGGATGTCTTCCTCATCTTCATAGGCAAAACGAATTGCCCCAGCAGTAAAGCGAGAATTACCACCATTTTCTTCCTGTGGAGCGCGCTCTAACACCAGTACCGAGGCACCGTTTTCCTTTGCCGCCAAAGCTGCGCAAAAAGCAGCGTTACCAGCACCAACGATGACAACATCCCAGGATGCGTTTTCTTTACTCTCTGGCACGATTAATCCTCACTCGGTTGTTTAAAGAGATCCTTGCGCAAGGCATTTAGGGCTGTTGGGTCAATCTTGACATGAATGACCGCGGCTTCTCCGGAAGCAATTGCCTCTAGCAAGATCGGACCAAGCTCTCCCGGCGCATTTACCGCGTAACCTTTCGCTCCACACAACCTTGCAAAATCATCATACCGAGGAGATTTAATTTCCGCCCCGAGTAATCGGCCGCCAAAAAAGGTTTGCTGGTAAGCTTTTTCCGCTCCCCAGGCCTCGTTATCCATTACAATGGAAATAACAGGGAGGTCGTGACGTATGGCGGTGGTAACTTCGGCCATGGTAAAACCAAAAGCACCGTCTCCCATAATCGATATTACCGGACGATCAGGAAACGCAGCTTTAGCACCGAGAGCCGCGGCATAGCCAAATCCAACCAACCCGAAATCAAGCGGTGTTATTAATCCCGGTGTCATTTCATGTTTCAGTCGATCGGCGGCTTGCAAACAGGCATTTCCAGTATCCAAGGTCACTATTGCATTATCTGGCAGAGCTTCACGTATTTCACCAAGCGCTCGACGAGGATGCATTGGATTGGCTGGATTTGCGGCCTCCTCTGCCCTTTCGACTTTTAGAGCTTTACGGTTAGATTTAAATTGCTCTGTCCAATCGGACCAATTGGATCCTCTTACCTCCTGAGCTTTAATCTGTTTTAAAATGGCATCCGCGGCATGCTTTGCGTCAGCTTGAATACCGAGAACGACGGGGAAGTATCGACCAATGGACGAAGCTTCGATATCAACCTGAATAATTTCGGCCTTTGAGTTGATATACTCATTGCTCAAAAAAGTAGAGTTAAAAGCCAGTCGAGCGCCCAAAACCAAGAGCAGGTCAGCATTTTTAGTTAAACCTGAGGCAACCGAGTTCCCACGAGGACCGCCCTGACCCGCATTCAAGGGATGAGAAGTTGGTAGCACATCTGCATGCCCTGTTGAGGCAACCACAGGGATGTCCAATGCTTCTGATAATGCAGCAAGGGATTTGGAACCCTCGGCCCATTTCATGCCTCCACCTGCAATAATGAGAGGGCGTTTTGCCCCCTTCAATTTTTGAACAATGGTATCAATATGCCCTGGAGTGGGAGCGCCACCCTGAGCAAGCAGTATTGGTTTGGTACCCGGCGCTTCGACACTGGCCGCAAATAAATCACGAGGAATGTGCAATACAACAACACCCCGGCGACCTGACATGGCTAAACGCATGGCATCATCCACCATATCAACAAGACGATTGGGGTCAGTTACCAAAATCGATCTTTTGCAAATAGGGGCAAAAAGAGCAACCTGATCGACTTCTTGAAAAGTATCCTTACTCAAATCCGATCGTTGGATGGCACCCGCAATAACAACCAAGGGCGAATAAGCCAGTTGCGCTTCGGCAACTGCCGTAACTAGATTGACGACACCCGGCCCGGCCTGAGCACCAAGGACAACACCGGGCTTTCCGGTGACACGAGCATAGGCGTCAGCCATATGACCAGCAGCCCGCTCATCCCGACCACCAACATATTTGATGTCACCGTAGTTGTAGAGCGCATCATAAAGTTCCAGCATCGATCCGCCGAGAAGACCAAAAACAGTATCAATTCCAGCTGCTTTCAACCTTTGATAGACGGCTTCACCGCCCGTTATTTTTGTTGCCATACTCAACTCCTCAAACGCGCACTGGATGGGTCATAAATAGGATCAGCTAGAACCCTGGCTTTATGTTTTTTACCCAAAATTTGAATTTCAAAATTTACCCCCGAAGTCGCCAAATCGGGCTTTACAAAACCAAAAGCGAGGCCTGCTCCCATGGAATATCCGTAACCGCCGGATGTTGTTTGGCCGACAACAGATCCATTATGAAAAATAGCCTCGCCGCCGATGCAATCTGCGTCAGCTACATCCACTGCCAGGTAAACCAACTTGCTCGTAATACCTTTTTCACTGCGTTCCAGCGTGGCTTCACGCCCGATAAAACGACGATTATCCGGGATAAAGAAACGATCCATATCAGCTTCATACATGCCAATTTCAGGAGAAAGCTCGGCCGAAGCGCGGTACGCTTTTTCCATGCGTAAAGAGTTGAAGGCATGTGAACCAATGTCCTTCAGGCCATAATCATGGCCCGTTTCCATCAAACCGTCATAAATCGCGGCGATGTTTTCGTGTGGAGCATGGAATTCCCAGCCGAGTTCACCAGTAAAACTGACCCGGAGGGCTATACACTCAACACCAAAAACCTTGATTTCCTGTGCTGAAAGCCATTTGAACTTTGCGTTGGACAGATCGATATCAACACCGTGGTTTAGGATATCTCTTGATTTTGGGCCCGACAGCGCAAGCATGCCCCAACTTCCGGTCAGGTTTTCGACCGTAACCTTTTGATCCGGTTTGATATGACGCTCTAACCATTCCTTATCCTTGATTTCTCCCGCAATGGCTGATCCCAAAAGGAAGCGATCTCCTGGCAATCGCGTGATCGTCATCTCGGTTTCGAAATTGCCCTTTTCAGTCAGCATGTGAGCAAGTGAAACCCGACCGATACCAGTTGGAACCTTATTTGCAGATAAGCGGTTCAGAAGTTCTGCTGCGTCTCTGCCCGATACGATAAACTGGGAAAAAGCAGTGAGATCAATGATACCTGCGGCTTCACGTACGGCGGTATGCTCTTTTCCTACTTGATCGAACCAAGTTTGACGGCGCCACCCGTTCACATCTTCTACATTTTCACGATCCGCAAACCAACGCGGTCGTTCCCATCCTGAAATATCACCAAATACAGCGCCTTTAGAAGCTAATCTATCATGGATGGGGGAACGGTTTGTGGGTCGACAGAGCGGCCGTTGCATACCAGGAACAGGCGTATTATGGCGTATTTCAAAATCTTCCTTGGTCTTTTTGACAATATAATCTTCGTCTATCCAGTTGCCAAAACGTCTGGGATCCATCGCCCGCATGGAAATCTCTGTTTCCCCGTGTACCATCAAATCCGCAAGACATTTGGTAGCACCGCCGCCCCACGCCAAACCAATTGAAGATCCACAGGCCATCCATACGTTGTCATGTCCAGGGGCAGGACCGACAAGCATTCCTCCATCCGGCGTGTGAGTAATAGCCCCACGAACGACACGCTTGATGCCTAATTCGGATACGATGGGAATTCGGTCCATGGCTCTTTCAAGATAATCCCCGATGCCATCATAATCAGCCTCAAAAAGCTCATTTACTGAGTCCCACGGGGCACCATCGGTCCAAACTTCCGTCGAGTTTTTATTTTCATAGATACCGATCAACGCCGATTTTTGTTCCTGGCGGATATAGCCCCCCATAGAGTTGTCTCTCATGATGGGAATTTCTTCACTTCTCTCTGCAAATTCCGGAACTGTTTCAGTAACGAGGTAGTGGTGAAGAACAGAACAACTGGGCACTGTCAGGCCAAACCATTTACCAACTTGATTGGCGTAGGAACCCGCGGCGATGACAACGTGTTCAGCAATAACGTCGTACTTTTCCGTATGAACAAGCCAATCCCCCCCTTCCCTTTGTACCACTCCTATTACGCGGTTAAAGCGATCAATGGTGGCCCCAAGTTTACGTGCCGCAGCAGCACAAACCTGAGTAGCGCCCGATGGATCAACATGGCCATCAGCTTTAGTATGAAGGGCAGCCTTGATGCCTTTAGTGTTATAAAATGGATTAAGCTTTTTTATTTTTTCAGGCCCAACCAGTTCCATAGGCAGATCCAGCAACTCTCCAACATTGAGGATTGATTTCAACCAATCGACTTCCAGATCAGTGTTGGCAACGCGTAAACCACCACATTCGTGCCAGGAAATAGATAACCCGGTTTCCTTCTCCAGCTTTTTGTACAGGTTAATGGAATAATTATTTATCCATCCCATTGTCCGGGATCCAACAGCGTGGGTAATTTGGCCCGCCGCATGCCAGGTTGATCCTGAAGTCAGCTCTGCTTTTTCACAGAGCATGACATCTGTCCACCCATTGGCTGCGAGATTGTAGAGAGTAGCCACCCCCATGATCCCACCGCCAATTACCAGAACGCGTGTTTGACGAACAGTCATTTTATATTTCCCTTAAAGGCGATTTTCGCTGGATTTATACAGGCCTTGGTTTGAAACCTTTCACAGGCAATCTCGACTTCAAAACCTTCAATAATGACGCTGTCATCCGTGAAGGCTTCCAACGGTGCATCTATATAAGCAAGAGCGACAGAACGGCCGTATAGGTAACTCCAGGCAGTAGAGGAAATTTGCCCAACGGCCCGACCCTGATAAAAAATTGGCTCGTCATGTAGGGCTATGGCCTCCGAGCTTTCAAAAATCATAGAAACACACTGTTTTTTTATCGGTTTGGTATGTGCCTCAATCAAAGCATCGCGACCTTTGAAGCCCCCAACTTTGTCATAAGCTACAAATCGATTGGTACCCGCCTCCAAAGGAAGCGTCCCTGGTGACAATTCATGCCCCCACGCCCGAAATCCTGCCTCAATACGCAGGCCAGCGATACAGTGCATGCCCGCATGACGAAGGCCATTCTTTGCTCCGGCATCTATCAGCGCTTCATAGACATTTGAAGCCTGGTCAGCAGCCACGTAGAGCTCATACCCATCTTCTCCGGTAAAGGAGAGCCGCCCCGCCCGTACAGGAGAATAGCCGACTTCTATATCTGCAAACCTGAATGGTCGAATATCCGGAATGTTGGCCATGGAAGCTGCTTGAAGTATGTCTTTTGCTCTGGGGCCAGCCAGTCCAATTATCGCATACGCCGAAGTCATATCGGCGAAAGTAACGTTGGCATCGCCCTTATAGCGTTTTAACCAGGCCAGATCGCGAACGAGTTCCCCGGCGCCGACAATCATCAAATATTCGTCAGTGTCCAGGCGCTGTACTGTGACATCGCTTTCGATACCGCCATGATCATTGAGTATCTGCGAGTAAACTATCTGCCCAACTTCAACATTAATGTCGTTGGCACAAATATGATTGAGGAAAGTCATGGCATCTCTGCCTTGGACTGAAATTTTCCCAAAGGCAGATTGATCATAAATGACCGCAGTTTCTTTCGCTGCTTGGTATTCCTGTCCAACCAGTTCACGCCACGGCGGTATTCCGAAAGTTAGTTTCCATGGGCTGGGCAAACCATCCGGTGCAAAAAACTCAGCCCGCTCCCATGAATTCCGGGCATTGAATTGGGCGCCGCTTTCTTTGAGCCCCTGGTGAATAGGAGATCTTCGAATTCCTCTCGCACTTTTCATCTGACGCCCAGGATATGCGAGTTCATAATGTTTACCGAGAACTTCGGGTATACGTTCATGCAATGCCTTAACGATATTCTGTTCAGGACCAAATCGCTGGATATCTGCTTCAAGTAAATCCATTGTGGGTTCACCTGCCACGATCCATTCAGCCATTGCTTTTCCTGCGCCACCCGCCAAAGCAATTCCTGTCGAATTCATCCCAGAAAGTATAAAAAGCCCCGGAACTTCCGGGCTTTCGCCCATCATAAACTGGCTATCCAGAGTGAAGCTTTCCGGTCCGTTAAGCAGCATACGAACTTCGGCGGTTTCCAGTGCAGGTATTCGCCTTAATGCCCCTTCCATCATGGGCATAAAGTGATCCCAATCTTCATCCAGAAGATCAAAGGAGAAGCGGTCAGGAAGCCGATCCATCGGTAATGCTTTGGCGTGAGGCTCAAACGAGCCTATCAGCAATCCGCCAACATCGTCCCGCCCATAAAGAAAGGCATCTTGATCATTAAGAGTAGGCAAATGCCCGGTTATTTCAGGCAAGGGCTTTGTTAGCATATAAAAATGCTCACAGGCGTATAGCGGAACGTGGGCGCCCGCTAAGGCAGCAACATCACGGGACCACAATCCGGAACAAACGACCACCTCTTCACACGCAATTCTACCGTTGTTTGTAACTACAGCAGAGGGTCGCCCGTTTGCTTTTTCTATTTGCTCGACTTTTGTATCTTCGATGAACTGCACACCCAGAGCCTTCGCTCCCTTGTACAATGCCATGGTAACATCGGAGGGGTTTACCCGCCCATCCGTGGGTGACCATACCGCGCCGATGACATCATCAACTTCAATCAGAGGCCATAGTTCTTTGGCTCTACTCGCATCAACAATTTCTGCTTCCAAACCGAAGGCACGTCCCAATGAAACTTGCCGTTTCAAATTAATCAGACGGTCTTCGTTTGTTGCAATTGACAGACTTCCCGTTTGAATAAATCCCGTTTGCTGCCCGGTTTCCCTTTCAAGCTCGCCGTAGAGGTCTATCGAATAATTGATAAGCTTTGTCAGGCTGGCCGAAGGGCGCAATCGCCTGACCAATCCTGCCGCATGCCAGGTTGTTCCACTGGTAAGTTTTGAGCGTTCAAGAACAACAATATTTTTACGGCCCTCACGTGCCAGGTGATAAGCAATCGAACAGCCGATAACACCCCCACCGATAATAACGGTGCGTGCATGCTCTGGAACAGTCATCATGAGGCGAGCTCTCCACTTTGTTTTATTTTTTTGAAAACATCTTCAAACACCTGAAGCGTATTATCTATGTGCTCGTCATCATGGGCGGCAGAAGTAACGCCTGAAGTGTGAGACATCAGATTGACCCCCCGCTCTGCCAACTCTCTGTTCAAAGCCGTGATAAGGGTCTTCGGCGTTCCTCTAATGACAGACGGAGAAAGCCCCTCAACCGATCTATTCTGGCAAGGCCCAAAATAGATATGAAAGGTTGAGGACTCACCATAAACAGCGCCGTCTATATCTTCTTGATCGAAGAGTTTACGCAGGCCGGATCTTAACCGCTCAGCCGCAGCATCCGCTCTGGCCTGAGGTTTTCCGGTTCTAAGATGTTTCAGGGCAGCAATTGCACCCGCAGCGATAAAGGGCGCTGCATTAAAAGTTCCTTTATGGCTAATAGGTGGAGACATCCCATCAATAGTCTCTCCAGGATCGAGATAGCGCATTAACGCTTGTTTTCCGACCAAAGCGCCACCGGGAAGCCCCCCTGTCAGTATTTTGGCAAGTGAAGTTAAATCGGGCACAACGTTATCACGGGCTTGGCGCCCACCGGGTGACCAGCGAAATCCGGTAATAATTTCATCAAAAACAAGAACTTGCCCAAACTTAATCGTCAGTTCTCTTAACGCCTGAAGGAAATAATCCGGCAAAGGTATTGAGCCATAATTTGCCCCTGATGCCTCAAGGATAACCGTCCCTATTTCTGGGTCACTCAAGGCATCTGCTATTAATTCAATGTTCGCTGGAGCTACAACTGTAAGGTTTTGAATATCCCGGGGCACCCCCAAAGAAGGTGCCTCTTTCATTCCGGGCTTCGATCCCTTCAGAAGGTGGTCATGCCAACCGTGATAGTGGCCATCAATTCTTAAAACTTTGGGTCGCTTTGAATAAGCCCGTCCTACCCGAACGGCAAGCATGGTTGCCTCAGTACCAGAGGCCGTAAAGCGAACTTGATCAGCGCAAGGATAAAGCTCACATAACATTTCAGCCCATTCAACTTCATAGGCCGTACAATCAGATGTAAAAGGGGTATAACGAGCCTGATTGACAACCGCCGCAATAACATCAGGATGACAATGACCGAGCATCTGAGATGCACTACCCATCTTATAATCGATATAACGCCTGTGATCAGCATCCCATTTATAACACCCTTTGGCTTCATGGACATAAATGGGATACGGCTTTTTATACCGTAACTCATGGGCGACACCACCTGGCATAACCTTACAGGCGCGATCGTACAGAATGCTATTGGCGCTTTGATTTTTTTCACCTGACATCACACTCTCCCCATCTGATCAGGGGTGAGTAAAATATTGAAGCGCCTACGAAAATCGTCTTCAATTTCTTTAGCAATGTAGTTTGGATAAAACGTGTTAAGGATTTCACGTGCTTTATCCCGCCCCCGTTCTCGGGCATCTTTTGCACCATCATCTTCCCAGTCAGAGGGCGAACGACGATCACCAATTGTGGGATAAACGTAATCACTTTCCATACGGCTAAGCGTCTGGTCATGGCCAAGATAATGGCCTTCGCCTCGGACCACTTCATCAATAACTTCCGCTGCCAAGCTATCCACGCTAACCTCGACACCGCGTATGGACCGCAATATGCCACCTAGCATATCATTATCAATAACGTAGGCCTCGAGAGAGACCCCGAGAAGACTGGCGTGCATGCCGCATGCTTGGGTAATAATATTTGCCCCGGCATGTGCGGCCAGTGTTACCGCCAGGTTTTTTTCGTACCCTGCCTGCGCATCTGACACTTTTGAATCTGTAATTCCAGCAATAGAGCTCGTTGGCAAATCGTAATAACGTCCCATTTGTGCTGCCGCCGCCATGAGCACAGCTTGCTCACCACCACCACCGCACATTGACCCTGTCCGCAGATCGGCAACAAGGGGTTTGGGGGCAAAAATTGCTTTTACATTGGGATCGACAAGTTGAGAAAACGCGAGACCTGCCAAGCACTCGGAAATGGCTTGAACAAGAGATCCTGCAATAGAGGCTGGACTGGTCGCCCCGGCTTGACCGGCTGATATAAGCTGCACGGGTAAACCAGCCAGAATGGCTCGCTCAAGTGTTTCGCAGGCTTCTTCTGCAAAACGCATGGGCGGAACCACGTGACAAACATGAATGCTCAAAAAAGGACGCGACCGAAAGGCTTCCTCTCCACCAGCTATCGCATAACAGATTTCTTTAATCTGTTCGATATGCTGGGGCTCTGATGCAGACATGAAAATATGTTTAGCAGTACCTGACAAACAGGCAAAAGCTGTGTTTACATCAAGATCCAAGGGATCTTCTGCATCGCGGCAAACCAAGTTTCGACTGTGAAAGTGGATGTGCTCCATGCTTTCAATAATACGTGTTGAATCATAGAGGTCTTTAACGGTTGCACCGCGATAACAACCAGTTTCCAGATCAACTATATTTGGGGAAGCTCCCCCTGATCCAACATGTACCCGACTACCGGAGATATCCATCTCATAACCGGGCTTACGTCCGTATAAGACAATGTCTCGACGCGCATTTTTTAGAGTGGCTTCAATTAATTTTCGCGGAAACAATAGGCGTTGATCGTCCGTTAACCTGCCTCCCACGGCAACAACCTTATCCACCATAGAAGGAATAGCCTGGCTTAAGCCTGTATTTTCAAGAAGAGAAAGAGCTGTTTCATGCACCAGTTCCACTTCTTCTTCAGTAAGCGGTTTATATCTCCCGCCTAATAGTCCTGGAGATACAGCCTCGGTCTTGGTGATCTTTTGACGTTCTTTTTTCCGCGCATTCCGACCTCGGCGTGCTAATTGCGCCTCTGGTCGAACGGTATCTATAGCACTCACGAGACTGCTCCTGATGTGGTATTAATTGGAGCAACCTTGCTATAAGGGAAATTTTCTGACAAATGATATAAAATAAAATACAGATAACTTACATTCATCTATATAATAATTTGTTTTATTTCATTTTCCTTGCATACTTATTACTTACAGTCCCTTATGCGTATAACCGACATTTTACCTATACACAAAGCACTATAAACTTGATTCATCTGTAACTTTGACATTTAGACATGATTAGTTCACTACCATCTCTGACATCATTACGTGCTTTTGAAGCAGCTGGCACCTATGGATCATTTAAAGCAGCAGCCAATGCTCTTTATGTATCCCCGACCGCTATTAGCCACCAGATACGTAAACTAGAAGAACAACTCGGATGTTCTCTCTTTGAAAGACGTACAAGAAAAGTCGTCCTCACTCATGAAGGCGAGTTCCTGCTCCGTGCCGTGAGAGAAGGCTTTATGAATATATCAGAAGCGGTTTCTCATCTACGGGTGGCTGACCGCCCAAAGGTCAGCCTCGCAGTGGGTGCTATTCTCGCCTCAAGATGGCTGACACCCAAACTGTCTTCCTTTTGGGTGAGCAATCCAGACATTGACCTGAGCCTTCACCACACCCCGAGGGCAATCGATTTTACCGATATGAATGTGGATCTCGCCATTGCCTGGGGGGATGGAAGCTGGACAGATTGCCAAAAACACAAGCTTTTTGGCGTAGAGGCGACCCCTGTCTTAAGTCCCTCTTTAATAAAGAAATTAGGCACCCCTGCCACACCAGACGATTTACTGAACTATCCCTTGATACATCACAGAGATCGCACAAGTTGGAAACAATGGTTTGAATCTGTTGGCCTAAATAATCCAGCCTCACAGAGCGGAATCACTATTGAAGACGCTAACGTTGCGATCAGAACGGCAATCGATGGTCAGGGAGTAGCTCTCGGTATTCGAAGCTTTATCGACGACGACATCATAGCAAACCGTCTTGTTCAACCGTTTAAGCATACAATAACGCCTTCTCGACAATACTACTTATTGAGCCGTAACACTCTAAACAAAAATAGCCCGCAATACCGTGTTGTCGAATGGATTAAATCGATTGCCTAATTCTTTTCATATTCCTTATACGTGCTCAGAATCCCAGCCCCACCATTATCGTGGATGGGAATTTTGTTGGTTGCGGGGCACCCTGTCACCGAAGTTTTATTTTGAATAAAACGAATGAATCATCTTATCCCAGAACACCAACCCAGTTAGCCAAAGTTAATTTACATGATGGATAAGGGCAGATAAAAGAAAAAATTCAAAGCAACTTATTTATGCCCCCTATTAAGGGTAATTTCCCTTTACCCGTTCTTTTGTTGGGTCGAAATGTGGGAAGGGAACCACTGTCGCTTTAAGGCGTTTTTGATCTCCATCTAACTGTCCAATTTCCAAATCTGTACCAAGTCCAGAATGAGCAACATCAACGCGGGCAAGCGCTATAACTTTACCCAATATTGGAGATTTCATAGCCGAAGTAACGAGACCTATTTGAGGTTTTCCAATATGCACACAGTCACCCGGTGTTGGTACCACGCCCCCTTCGAGATCAAGCCCGACAAGCTTCTTTTGCGGATGTGCCTTTCTCTGCTCCAGAGAGGTCCTGCCGATGAAATCATCCTCTTTCGACTTCAAGGGTATGGTAAAGCCGATACCGGCCTCCATAGGATCGGTTTGATCATCGAACTCTGAACCTGCAAAAATCAATCCAGCTTCGATCCGTAACATATCCAGCGCGGCTAAGCCTAACGGAACCATTCCAAGCGGTTCTCCCACAGACCATATTGCATCAAAAACCTGTTCAGCATCCTTTGGATGGCAAAAGACCTCGTATCCCAACTCACCAGAATACCCGGTCCGGCTGACAACCACCGAGGGACCGTGAAAATCGCCAATGCGGCCAATGGTAAGGCGGAACCATGGCAGCTCCTCCACCGTCGCCTGTTGCGGAGGTGTCCAAATTACTTCTTTCAAAATTTCTCGAGACAACGGGCCCTGGATAGCAATATTGCAGTGATGATCCGTCGAACCACGTACCCAGACGTTCAATCCCCGCTCTTGCGCCTGTTTTCTAAGCCACAAACCCGACTGGTCATTACCACCAATCCAGCGGAAATTAGTTTCCCCTAACCGATACACTGTGCCGTCATCAATCATTCCGCCATGCTCGTAACACATCGCGGTATAGACGATGCCGCCAACGGCTAGTTTTTTGATGTTCCGGGTAACGCACAACTGCATCAACTCTTCAGCGTCTGGACCGGTCACTTCGTATTTACGTAACGGAGACAGATCCATGACCACGGCTTTTTCACGTGCCGCCCAATACTCGACAATGGCGCCGTGATTGGTCATCTCATTAGGCAACCAGTAGCCAGCGTACTCTACAAAATCACGCGTATGACGGGCAAAGCAATCGTGAAAACCCGTTTGTTTTGTTTCTTCCAAATCAGCCCCCGGAGTTTTGCGCCATCCAATAGAGCGCTTGAAATCTTCTTGTTTATCGTAAACCCGAACTTGAATATCAGTAGGGTTCCAACCGTTCGCGGGATCGATATCGCAAGGACAAGCCGTGGAGATACAAACCAGATCAGTCAGCGCTCGGAGCAACACATAGTCACCTGGGCGCGAATAGGGATCGTCCATGCCGATCGCGTTGGTGTCCTCTAGTATGGTGTTGAAAAAGAAATTGATCGCGGGCCAACCGCCGCGTGGTCGGATATTATATCGCGCCAATTCCCTGTTCATATTGTCGGAACAGTTCACGTGGCCGGGATAACCAAGTTCTTCATAATAACGCGCAGTACAGGCCAGCCCGAAGGTATCGTGGCGCCCGACTGTATCTTGCACAATCTCGACCAGCGGTTCCTGATCTACCGAAAAATACTTCGAAAATATCCCTGGCATAGGATAGAGCATGCCCATAAGAGATCGGGTCGTGGTTGGGTCGATATCGCGTTCTATTCCCTTATCAAGAGCGCGCAGAGAAAAGGCTTGAAAGTCTGAACACTCGCGACCCTGCACATCAAGTACCTGAATGTATTGCCCCGCCTTTACGACATAGGGCTTCGCTTCACCCGGTAGAATATTGATATCCCTTAAAGGATCGGCAAGTGGATCTGGAGGAGCCAACCAAGCTTTGGGATCACCCGGACTTGCGCGGCGTAAATAAATTACGACCTCAGTCGGCGCCCATTGTTCATGCGGTTCCATCGCACACCCTGCAGCACAGACAATTAACAAACCATCACATGAGGCAGTAAATTTTGCAGAATCACCTGCCTTAGAGCCAAATTCAAAAACGATTGTGCCGTCAGCCTTGGCGATATCAAATCCTGCCGTATCCAGTGCCCGAAGTACTTTTACACCCGAAGGATCACCAGACAGTGCTGACTTCAAACCTTGAGGATCACGGCCACCTTTTGCTCCTATCATCCCCGCATCTGATACACCATCAGGAGCAAAAAACACCAATTCAATGGGTTGCAGGCCTTCGCGGTCTTGCACAGTGATTTCATCGCCTTTGTAAATCTGGACGGCACGGCTTCCCCCACCCGGCACGGGATGGCGTTCCACCCCGTGTGGCAGGATTGGCAGGCCAGGTGTGATGATACCTGCACGCTCATAAGGTTTTGGAAATACGGGCTCTGCTTTCAAGGGTTGAAAGTTCACAGGTTGAATATTCATGGCATCGCGCCCCATAGATTGGGTGTCAGTTTTGTCATCGATTTTTATCCAACCCCCAGTGCTTTACGCCGCTCATTGGACCAGCGCATAATGATGTGATCAAAGGTCAAAGCCATTAACGCAACACACATTCCCAGAACAAAATTCTTGCCCAGGTTATTCCCCGCTAAAGTTTTTTGCAGCTCCTGCCCCAGATCCTGAGTACCGATAAAAGCTGCGATAATGACCATGAAGAAGGCAAACATAATGGCTTGGTTGAACCCCACTGCCATAGTGGGTAGCGCCAGGGGCAGTTGTACTTTCATTAATTTCTGATGGCGGCTCGCCCCCGACATATCCGCAGCTTCAAGAAGCTCACCTGGGACTGATCGGATGCCTTCGATTGTATAACGGGTCAAAGGCACTGTTGCGAAAATCAAGATGGCAAACACCACAGCGACATCATTAACACTAAAAAGCATAATGGCCGGTATCAGATATATGAAACTGGGGAAGGTTTGCGCCGTATCACACACCAAGAGAATGGGTTCAGACCACTTTTTATTGCGGGCAGCCGCAATGCCCAACGGCAAGCCAATCAGGGTCGCTAAAATGACAGCAGATATCACAGCATAAAGTGTGATCATGGACCGATCCCACCAGCCAGTAAGGGCAATTACGGCAAAGAAGATAACCGCGAGCGAAGCAGACTTCCGACCACCAACAAAGTAACCAAGTGCTGCAACCGCCAGTAACACACTGCCTGTTGGTAACCATAACAAGGCATTACGGAATGGAATTAGAACCCAGGTAATCAGGAACCATCGCAACCAGCCCGTAACACCCGTTACGGTGTCATTGGCAAGAATACCACGAATAACGGTGTCAATTTCCTTGCCGATCGATAAGTCCTGCTTACGCGTAATATGGTCGGCTACCTGTACAAATTGAGCAAGAACTAGACAGCCAAGAAACGTCGCGACGCCAATCAACATAAACCGATGCCGGATCCACCACGGCGTTCCGCGTTCGAAATGTTGAGGTTGTTTCACCACCCAGGCTTTTGATAAGCGATCAAGAGTGACGGCGATCAGGACAATCGTGATGCCAATTTCAAAACTTCGACCTAATTTCAATGAGTTCATCAAGGATAAAAGCTTTGCCCCCAACCCCGGCATTCCGATGAAAGCAGTCAGCACCACCATTGCCAAACACAGCATGATTACCTGATTGACCCCCACCAAAATCTCTGTCCGAGCTGCAGGGAGATAAACGTAGCGCAACATTTGCCAACGAGTTGAGCCGCTCATATGTCCAGCTTCGACAACCTCTTCTGAGACCTTTTTTAACCCCAGCGAAGTCATCAAAACCATCGGCGGGATGGCATAAATGATTGTCGCAACGCACCCTGCCGTGGGACCAACCTTAAAAAAGATAACCGCGGGTAGAAGGTAGGTGAAAAAGGGCAATGTTTGGAGAATGCTGAGGACCGGCATCAAGAAGCGCTCGAAACGCGGAAACTTCCAAGCACAGATCCCAAGGATTAGCCCTATCAGAAAGGCCATTGGCGCTGCAACGGCAATAACCGACATGGTTTGCATGGCCAGATTCCATTGGCCAATCAGAGCAACCCAGACGAAAGTCCCTCCTGCCAGTAGTGCCATGGGCCAACCTTTGAGCCAATAACCAATGATAGCAGCAACGGCAGCTATTGCGGTCCAGGGGATGGGGCCAATATTGGGCCAGCGCCGCTTTCCGTATAGGAGGTTTGCCGTGATATCGAGGAGCCATTCCAGGCCTGCGGAAATACCACGTGTCAGGGTAATGAGCCCGAGGTCATCCTTGATGAAATCAAAGACACTCTGCAACCAGATATCATAGGGCAGAATTAACCAATCAGGTATGCGTATCATAAAATCAGGCAAAAGTGGTTTGGCCACAGCAGCCATGATAGCCAGAGCAAAAATGAGTTGCGCGATCTGGGTTTGGCTCCGTCGAGAAACCTTACCCAACATACGAGTTTCTACCACCGCCATTATTTGGCACCCAACAGAATATCCAGGGCTTCCTGGCGGTTCAAGCCACCAATTAAGCTGCCATCCTTAGCTGCCACGGGTAGAATTTCGCGGTTATCGCTCACCAATTGACGGGCAAGTTGCAGTATCGTCGCATCGGCGGCAACCGGGGCGCCCTCGACAGCATGCCCGTTGATTGGACGTGTCAGAACCCTTGCATGGATTACACGGGACTTTTCAATCTCTTCGGTGAATTTTGCAACATATTCCGTCGCCGGATTTAAGACAATTTTATCCGGGGTATCACATTGTTCGACAGCACCGTCCTTCATAATCGCAATTCGATCTGCTAGACGTAATGCCTCATCAAAGTCATGCGTGATAAACACGATGGTTTTGCCCAGCATGCCTTGTAATCGTAAGAATTCATCCTGCATTTCTCGGCGGATCAACGGGTCTAGTGCAGAAAACGGTTCATCCAAAAACCAGATATCCGGCTCAATCGCCAGGCTACGCGCGATACCTACACGTTGTTGTTGGCCACCAGAGAGCTCACGTGGGAAATATTCTTCACGCCCCTCCAGTCCAACCAGTTTAATAACTTCTAATGCGCGTTCGCGGCGATCATGACGATCCTGTCCCCGCATCTCTAGCGGGAAGGCAACGTTTTCCAGCACGGTACGATGAGGCAGTAGGCCAAAGCTTTGAAAGACCATACCCATCTTGTTACGACGCAAGTCAATTAACTCTTTTTCGCTCAGGCCCATGATGTCCTGACCATCAACCTTGACTTCCCCACCTGTAATGTCGATCAGGCGCGACAAGCAACGTACTAAGGTGGATTTTCCAGATCCCGACAACCCCATGATCACAAGCATTTCACCGCGTGCGATATCAAGGGAAACATCACGAACGGCTGCTATATAACCATCTCTGCGGATCTCCTCGAACGATGGCCTACCCTGCATTGCAGCAAGGTATTTTTCAGGATTTCCGCCAAAAAGTTTCCAAACATTTTTGCAGGAAATCACCGGATTACTTACCGGGGTAGGATCGTTCATAATATCTCTCTAATTTCGTGTATTGCCCCCACCAGAAAAAAATCTGATGGGGGTACCAAAAACTTCAATTTAGTATGATTTTTATTTAGTCCAATTTACCCAGACATCTTTGTTGGCTTCAAGCCATGCTGAGGCGGCGTCTTCAGGCTCCATCTCTTCGATATCAACGAGCTTGGCCATCTCAGCGATCTGTGGATTGGTGAAAGAAACCTGGGTTAAAGCGCCATAGGCAGAGGGCCATTTTTCCTTCATCCCATCCCAGGCTGCGATCTTCAGATATCCAGTTGCTGGATTTCCACAATCGTATGTCGCATTCGGGTTCGGACCAACACTGGGGTCTTCGTTACAAGATTCAACCCACGTCGGAAATTCAACAAATTCACCTGGCCACACGGCTTCTGCAAAATTTGGCGTCCAGTTAAATACGACAATAGGTCTTTTTTCTTTTTCAGCAGCACCTATTTCAGCCCAGATTGCCGCTGCAGACCCCGCATTCACGACAACAAAATTCATATTAAGAGCATCAACCCGCTCTTGATCATGTTTCAACCAATCTACAGGTCCCCCAAGAAAGCGCCCCTTATCACCCGTTTCTGGTGTAGAGAACTTCGCAGCACAATCATTCAATGCTTCCCAACTCGGCAGACCTGGGCAAGCTTCTTTGGTCCACATTGGGTACCACCAGTCTTCCCGGGTAACAGCGTTGTGGCTTGCGGCGTCATGAAGGCCACCTTTTTCTTTGGCAGCGTTGAATGAGGCCCCAAATGCACCTTCCCAAACTTCGAGCTCGAGAGACACATCTCCAAGACGAACTGATTCATAAACCGCTTGGCTGTCAGTGGTTACAAACTCGACGTTGTTCCCCATATTCTCAAATATCTGTCCGACCACATGGCTCATCACTATTTGTGAGGACCAGTTGTGAATTGGAATGATAATGGGATCACTGCTGTCATCAGCATGTGCACCCGATATAGCGGCTACCGCAATGGCCGTAGCAGACAATACGTATCTCAATTTCATGGTAATTCCCTGTCGATTTTACGTTTATTATCTAGTCCGGAACGCGGCGCCCGGTTTGAGGGATTATCTTGGCAACAAACGAGCGATTCTCTGCAAATATTTTTGAGTGCCTATGCCCAAAGAAATTAGTGCCTAATTTCAATATTCGTGTATAAATAATAAGATAGAGACTCATTTTTACTTATAGTGCCTAACAAAAAAATTACCCACAGGCTCTGATTTGGGCTGATTTCATCTGTAGAGGGACGGGTTCCGTAATAATGCAAAGCAAGAAAAACACCCTACCGCCCCTTGATTACCTCCTGGCCTTTGAAGCTGCAGCCGATTGTGAAAGCTTTGTCGGCGCTTCAAAAAACCTGAATATCAGTGAAACTGCGATCAGTCGAAAAGTGCGATTATTGGAATTGCACTACCGTGCCTCCTTTTTTTTACGTCGACACAGATCTATAAGCCTGACCCCTGATGGGCGGTCGTTTCTGAATCAAATTCAGCCTGCCTTACAGATTTTGCGTGATGCCTCTAATCAAATTATCAATAAGCCTAAAAACCGCCCTGTAACACTAGCGGCGACAAACTCAGTGGCCTCGCTGTGGCTCATGCCGCGATTACGCAAATTTAATCGCAGCAATAAACATCTCAAAATCATGCTCGTTGCTTCTGATAGCGATGAAGAATGCCTGGCTGAAACGGTTGATCTTTCTATCTTACGTGGAGATGGGAATTGGCCGGGTTTTCAATCCCGGCTGTTATTTGGCGAAACTATATTTCCGGTTTGTTCGCCAGATTTTTTAAAGGCAAACCCACAGGCCAATGAAATATCAAACCTGAGCAAGCTTGCGTTAATTGAAGTCTCCAGTAGCCATTCGGAGTGGATGAATTGGAAGACTTGGTTATCGCACAACACCATTGAAAACGTTGAGTTCGATCAGGCAGCCCTGTTCAATACCTATCCTCTCTCGATACAGGCCGCGGTTGATGGTCTTGGCGTTGCACTTGGTTGGGGGCATCTCGTCGATGAATTACTCAATGAGGGAAAATTGGTGCGTCCACTTGGACCGACCGATATCCGCACCCAATTCGGTTATTACCTACTGCGTTCAGATAAAGCGACCTCATTTCCTGAATGTCAGGTCGTCAAAGATTGGTTGTTGAATATCAGTGCAACTCGGAAAAGATATCGAACAGTCGATTAAAAACCATCCCTTGTTCATTTTTATGCGTTTTTTCTTACTGTCAGGAAACTAAATCTGGCATGAGCGTAGCAGATTATCTACTATAACACCTAGATGACGCGAGAATACAAACCCATAAACAAAGGCCTTGCCAAATGAAATCCGAAGTGTTGGAAAACGACATATCGACAGTAGCGTTATCACAGGATCCACATCGGGTGCGGGATGAACGTGAAAAGATTCTTGAGGTCGCTATTGGACGTGAAGTAAGAGCTTACCGTCGACAAAAAGGCGTCACAGTGGCCGAGCTTTCCAAACTGACTGGCCTTTCCATTGGTATGTTGTCAAAGATTGAAAATGGCAATACATCTCCCTCGCTAACAACTCTGCAAACCCTGTCTAATGCTCTGAGTGTACCACTCACAGCTTTCTTTCGAAGATTTGAAGAAACACGCGATGCCGTTCACACCAAATCTGGTGAAGGTGTGGAGATGGAACGCGATGGCACACGGGCAGGCCATCAATACAATCTGTTAGGGCATATAGGATCTAACGCCAGTGGCGTTGTGGTTGAACCTTATTTGATCTCCTTAACTGAAGAGTCCGATATTTTCCCCACCTTCCAACATGAAGGTATCGAGATGCTATATATGCTGGAAGGTGAAGTAGATTATCGGCACGGCAATAAAATCTATTCCCTAAAACCGGGCGACACCCTGTTCTTTGACGCCGATGCCCCCCACGGTCCAGAGGTTTTGATTAAATTGCCCGCCCGCTACCTGTCTGTAATTTCATATTCACAAGCAACGTAGCGCCCAGGATTTATCTTTGTAAGTTAGTTTTGAACAGCACAGAAAAACCTAAAAATGTAATTCTGTGCTGTTTTTCTAGTTACTCTTTTTAATGAGTATTAATCCCGCCAAACTCCAGGAGAGGTTTCTTCTCCGTTATCAAACTCTGACAGATAGTCGACGATCATCGGTCGATTGGCAATAAAGCCTTTATAGGTGGCCAATTCTTCAGGTAAATCGCGTATTACCCGATGGAAGCGACGCCCCCATTTAGGAACGCTGACCAATTCTTCCAGCCTGATTAGATAACAGCGGATCGGAAACACCAGTGCGTTAGAGCGGGGTAGCCTGAAAAACGTTTGCAACTCAACCCGCAGATGTTGTTTCTCTCCGACATTGTCCGGCGTTAAGGTCGTCTTTTCGATACCCCATTTGTGATAATTCTCCGGGCTGGTATCAAGCAAAGGATTAACCGTCATTGTCCAGTTCAGCCGCCTTGCGGGTGCACCTTGTTGAATATTTAAAAGAAATTTCAGGGCACGTACAAAAATACCCATTTCATGTGCTTTGGGGACTGGCGCATGCCATTCAAAGAAATTCATGCCAATATCGAAATCCAATGACCAATCAGCCTGCGTCGTGACCATACCCGCGTCCATCCACAGATTATCATCACGCTGATCCAGAACGGCGAAATCCCCTTGAGTTTGGCGGGTAATGTATTCCATGGGCCCATAAGGCAGCGTGGTTTCATCCATAAATACGAATTTATGATCAATATCCATTGGCTTATTGATCCAATGCCAGTTATTGCCATTGCGATGTAACTCGAACAGATCAGGGTAGTCCTCTGACTTACTGACCATGATCAGTTCCAAAAGATCCCACCCGGCCAAGGTCATATGTGGCAGGGATTGGCACCGCAAAGGATCATCGGCCAGCACCAACGCCCGATCTTTCATCTCTGCAACATAGTGCTCATCCACATCGAAACGTTTTTCATAAACGGAGCCCTCTGGACCGCCTTTGTGCTGCTCCATATTTACCGAATACATGTAACTATCTTCGTGGAACGGAAAAGGAAAGCGGTCTATCGCCCATTGCGAATTCTTAAAGGTGTAATCACCGCGAAAGGTTTCTTGGTTGAATTGTATCGTCATGTCATCTCTCCCTAGCGATCCAAAATGAGAGACTTGCCCTCGAACCGACTGACACATGGCATGATTTTATTGCCGTTTGATTTTTGATCTTCATCCAACCAGTGATCATGATGGATAAGTGTGCCATCACAGTCGACCACATTGGTTTCGCATTGACCGCAAGCCCCGCCTCGACAAAGGTAAGGTGCATCAACACCTGCAGCCTCGATGGCTTCCAACAGGCTCTGATGTTCCCCGACCTGGATGATCTTGTTTGAAGCGCTCAACTTGACTTCAAAGGGTTTGCCGGATTTCGGAGCGAGGAATTCTTCATAATGCACTGCTTCATCGGGCCAACCCTGTGCTTCAGCTCCCCCCCGCACCCAGTTGATCATACCTTTTGGACCGCAGATATAGATGTGGGTGCCAAGAGGCTGCCCCTCTAATAAACGTTCAAGGTTGATCGACTGTTTTTGATCATCGAAATAGATCTGCACATTATTTGGGTAATGATCGATCAACTCATCAACATATGATCCAAGTGCGGCAGTGCGAACAGTATAATGCAGCTCAAAATGGTTGTTCATAACCGAGAGCTGCTTTATCTGCGCCAAAAACGGGGTAATCCCGATACCACCCGCGATCATCAAATGCTTTTTTGCCCTAAGATCTAATGAAAACAAATTCACCGGATAGCTAATGACCATCTGGTCACCCACTTTGACTTTCTGATGCATGAACAAAGACCCACCCCGACCTTCCTCGTCCCTCCGCACCGAAATGGTATAGGCCCTTTGATCCATCGGGTCTGACATCAGCGAATAGGGATTGAGACGGGTGACATCACCGTCTTTCATCTCGACAACAGTATGGGCACCACCAGAGAATGTTGGTAGCTGTCCGCCGTCTGTCCGCTCGAATTTGAACCGCTTAACCAACGTGTTGAGTTCGACAACATCCGTCACTGTCACTGCAATTTTACTTGTTCCCGCGCTCATGAGTACAACTCCACTGGGGTTGGTACATTTCCGGGATCTTCAGCATCCACACATACCCCCTGAAAGGCCGCATGACGGCGCGAATAATGATCGCGCACAAACAGGTTTAATCCACAATGAGAACAGACAAATGGATCAACCATCACATCCTCGGTGATGCCTTTACAATGCACACACTGCATACGACGCCCGACGGAACCGCGGTGTTCTGTTTGAATCGCCGTATGGAGGATACCTGCATTGACAGCTTCTTGCATGGCTTGTCCAATAAGACTTTCTGTACCCGCAAGATAAACCTGAAGCCCCATATGGGCATCAGCTAACACCCGACGAAGTCGTGAGACTGATGCCTCATAACTGGGACCAACATGAAGCTGGGCAATAGTCATACTTTCCAGTTTTTCTATATAAACTGTCCCAATATTTTTTGGAAAATAAAAAATATGACTTTTGGCTATCAATTCGGCATCCGCGATGGCCAAGTCAAAGAGCGCTTCAGCCCCCTCACCATCAGCAATCATCAAATGTGATTTCCCCGGTCGAGCCTCAAGAGTGCCATAGATAGGTCGGCTGATAATCGATTTGGGAAAGTTAAACTTGGACATGTCCACTACACCACCTTATTTGTCCGTTTTGTCAAAAAAGTATGTGAATTATAGGAAATACCAAGCTCCCTACCCTTTGGCTGTACGCCGTTTTTTATCCACATCATAAAATGGCATAGAATGCGCTATACAGTTAATTTCACCACTTTCATTCTTAACGGTCATAGCCACGCCATCAACTGCGCAATCCACAGGCATTCTGGCGATACCCACGTTGTGATTGTTTAGTGGCGAATACATACCAATGGTAACAACCCCGACCTGCTTGCCGTCTTTCATCAGTGGCGCCCCTTCTTCAGCGGGTTCAAGACCATCCAGTTTCACGCCATAAATTTTAAAGCGCTCTTGCCCTTTCAAGCGATAGTGCTCTTCTGCGCCCCGAAACCCGGTCTTGCCAGGAGACACAGTGAAGTCCAGACCTAATTCCCATAGGGTATCGCCATGTTTTTCATTCTCAAATGGATACATTTCGGAATTATCATAAGGGAAGAACAACAGATAGCTTTCAGCACGCAGCCAGTCCAGGGTCGTAAAGCGTGTTGGGATAATTCCCATTGAAGCACCTCTTTCAACCAAGGTATCCCAGATATCCGGGGCGTCCTGACCTCGACAGAAAATTTCATACCCGCGCTCACCGGTATATCCCGTACGCGAAATCGTGACCGGTTTGTCAAACAGTGTCGTATGGATATGGCTGAAATAAACAACATCCCGGATACCTGGGACGTATTCCTCCAGGAAATCAACAGCCATTGGCCCCTGTAGAGAAATATCATGCAGGTTGTCATCAAACCTGATATCGACATCACGCCCTGTTGCAGCCATAGTCAACTGCTCGTGCCCCTGACCTGAACCGTGTACCACCATAAAACTATTCGGGCCCATACGGTAGATCACGCAATCATCGATAAACTTTCCATCGTCATTAAGCATACAGGCATAAGTGGAACGTCCCGGCTTGATCTTTTCAACATTTCGAGTGGTGGCCCGATCAATGACGTGGCTTGCATGAGGACCGATGACATGAACCTTTTTCAAACCGGATACATCCATAAATCCAGCCTTGGTTCTAATCGCCAGATATTCTTCTTCCTGATCTTTGTCATAAGACCACGCGGTGCCCATTCCGCTCCAATCTTCAAGTTGTGAGCCCATGGCACGGTGGCGTTCACCCAGTGTTGAGAACCTCCAAGATGCAGTCATTTTATCCTCCCTGTTTCATTTATCCAGAATCGATTTCTGGTCATTTTTAAGAGACAGGTTGACAGAAGGACACCTTTGAACGCAACATTAAAAGAAAAAAATATTACTACCAGGCAACTTTTATCATAATGAAAAAGCGAACGGGGAGTTTGAAAAGTGGATGGAAATCTAAATGCATTAACCACCATATTTACTGAATTTTACTACTGGGTAACTGTGGTCTTTATGTTCCTGATTCACGTCGGGTTCTGCATGTATGAAGTGGGCGCGAGCAGACGCCGCAACCATATGCATACACTCATGAAAAATATCATGATCATACCTTTGGTAACGGTGACATTCTTCTTCTTCGGATGGTGGATCTATTGGGCCTTTCCGGACTTCCCTTTCTTTGGAGGATTAAACCATGAGGCAGGTAACGCCAATCTGCCCTGGTCAGAGAATATGGGTACTAACCTTGGGGACAGAATCACGGGTGTGTTCTGGGCCGCATTTTTGCTCTTTTCCTGGACAGCAGCCTCAATTGTATCCGGTTCAGTCATAGAACGGATTCGCTCCAGCGCGCTTTGGGTGCATGCCGTCCTTATCGGTTCGGTCTTCTGGATCATCGATGCTGCCTGGGGCTGGCACTATGCCGGTTGGATGGTGAAATACCTCGGCTATCATGATGCCTATGCATCAGGTGTGATCCACGCCATTGCTGGCGGATATGCATTGGGGGTACTTATGGTACTCGGCCCAAGGCTCGGAAAATTCGCAAAAGATGGTACGCCACGCGATATACCACCGCATAACCCCTGGATGCTGACAATCGGAATATTCCTGATCTATACCGGATTTTGGGGCTTTTACGCTGCCTGCAACGTACCAGCTATTTCACCTGAAGCTATCGGTGGTGAGATCACAGGTACAACTTGGACCGCGACCAATATCTATCTAGCACCAACAACTCTTTCCGCAATTACCGTTAACTTCCTGATGTCTCTGTCCGGTGGATTGATGGCCGCATATGTCGTTTCAAAGGGCGATGCCTTCTGGACCTTCTCAGGTGGTCTTGCCGGGATTATCACCGCTTCTGCGGGTAACGATCTCTATCACCCAATCCAGGCAATGGTCATTGGTGCAGTCGGTGTTGTGATTGTTTACAAACTTCACTACTGGGTAGAGCGTCGGTTCAAGCTTGATGATGCCGTAGGTGCTGTTGCTGTACACGGGTATTCCGGCGTTGTTGGCCTAATCATTTCAGGTTTTGTTCTATGGGATGTACCTGCTTCACCATTCGAAGGTTATGCCGCAATCACACCACTCGGGCAAACAATCGGCGCGGTCATTATGTTCTTTGTACTTGGTTTCTTACCTGGTTGGGCCGTTGCCAAGATGCAACATGCAGCTGGCGCCTTACGCATCCCAGAAGAAGTCGAACTACAGGGTCTCGATTATGCTGAGCACCACGCCTACGAAGACTCAAAGGCTGAGATCATCGAAGCCGATAAAGCCTTCCTGGCCCAAAGATAAGCAGAAAAAGGAGTACTGAGTATGTCCACTATTGGCTATGAAAATTGGGCCGTAGACCTGGCCGAAGTTGGTGCTGTCTATCCTTTTCAGGGATGGGAGGTTGCCATGACCGTTGTCGGCGTCCTGTTTTGGCTAGGCTGGCACCGCATTCAATTTATTCGGGAAAGTGAACATCTCGAGAATGCAAAGCGACTTGGCGAAAGAGAAAAGATAACCAGGTCTCTCGAGCGTTATTAAATAACGTTATTTTACTGCCGGAACTACAGGCGGCGAAGTAAATTCGTCGCCTGGATTTTCCCTGACATGAAAAAAAGTTTCTTCTCAGTTGATATGATTTCGAATCAGTGCTAGCGTTTGAATCTCATTACCAAAGAAGGGTCAAAGCCAATGTGCGGTATCGTTGGATTATTTATAAAAGACAAAACATTGGAGCCTGAACTAGGCGATTTACTGACAAACATGTTGGTAACCATGACAGATCGTGGCCCTGACAGTGCAGGCATTGCTATTTACGGAAGTAATACAGATCAACATGCCAAACTGACTGTGCAGTCTGACAATGCATCAGAAGACTTTGCGGCGCTTGATAGTGACCTAGGCAAAGCCATTGGCGCACAAGTCTCAATACGACGAAAAGACACCCATGCCGTTTTAGAAATACCAGCATCTAAAATGATTGAAGCACGTAAAGTCCTTCGCACCCTGCGCCCGGACGTATGTGTTATGAGTGCTGGTGACAGCATCGAAATTTATAAAGAAGTCGGGCTACCAAAAGACGTTGCTTCTCGATTTAACATTTCAAAAATGAGCGGTAGTCACGGTATAGGCCACACCCGCATGGCCACAGAATCTGCTGTCACAACCATGGGCGCACACCCCTTTTCTACGGGTTCGGATCAATGCCTCGTGCACAATGGCTCGCTGTCAAACCACAACAGTTTACGACGCAAGCTCATCCGCGAAGGCATTCATATTGAAACCCTTAACGATACAGAAGTAGGCGCCGCCTATCTGACCTGGAAAATGCAGCAGGGCAGTACATTAGGTGAAGCCTTGGAAAGTAGCCTTGAAGACCTCGACGGATTTTTCACCTTCGTCGTGGGTACAAAAGATGGCTTTGGCGTCGTACGCGATCCGATCGCCTGTAAACCTGCAGTAATGGCAGAAACGGATCAATACGTCGCCTTTGGCTCTGAATATCGAGCTCTGGTAAATCTACCTGGCATCGAAGACGCCAAAGTTTGGGAACCAGAACCCGCAACTGTTTACTTTTGGAATCATTGATATGCAGACATTTGATCTAGAAGAGCGAGGTTTGCGTGAATTAAACGCAACCCTCCACGCTCAAAAAGACGACACAAACCAGACCGCCTGGGAAGTCATCAATGCCAAAGGAAGTCATGCGATTGCTGTCGGCCTCGATGCGCCAATAGAAGTAACGGTTAAAGGCTCAACTGGTTACTACTGTGCCGGGATGAACAAACAAGCCACCATTAATGTTCACGGCTCTGCTGGGCCGGGCGTCGCCGAAAATATGATGTCAGGTACTGTCATCGTAGAAGGCGACGCCAGTCAGTATGCCGGAGCAACCGGCCACGGCGGGTTACTCGTGATCAAAGGTAACGCCTCTTCACGATGCGGAATATCCATGAAAGGCATTGATATTGTCGTCCACGGCAACATCGGTCACATGTCAGCCTTTATGGCCCAATCAGGCAACCTCGTGGTTTGTGGCGATGCGGGTGACGCCCTGGGGGACAGCCTCTACGAAGCCCGGCTTTTTGTCCGCGGGTCAGTGAAAAGTCTTGGGGCAGATTGCATCGAAAAAGAGATGGAACCTAAACACCTAAGAATTTTGCAGGTTTTACTCGACCGTGCGGGATCAGACGCAAACCCCGAAGATTTCAAACGATATGGATCTGCGCGAAAACTATACAATTTCGATGTAGATAATGCCGCGGCCTATTAAGGAGATGGACATGACAGATAATAACGATAATCCCATCCCGCGCACGACGCCAATCCAGTCCGCGACTTTCACAAATTCAATCAACGCAGAGATCCGCCGTGCCGCAGCCACGGGTATCTATGATATTCGCGGTGGCGGTGCCAAGCGACGGGTTCCACATTTTGACGACCTCCTGTTCCTTGGCGCCTCTATTTCACGTTACCCCTTAGAAGGTTATCGTGAAAAATGCGAAACCAAGGTGACACTTGGTACCCGTTTCGCAAAAAAGCCAATTGAGCTGGATACACCTGTGACCATCGCTGGAATGAGCTTTGGTGCTCTATCTGGCCCCGCAAAAGAAGCCCTTGGCCGTGGCGCTTCCGCTGCGGGAACCTCTACGACGACAGGTGATGGAGGTATGACAGCAGAAGAACGCGGTCATTCCAACAAGTTGGTTTATCAATACCTCCCCTCCCGCTATGGCATGAACCCGGATGATTTACGCAAAGCTGATGCGATTGAAATCGTTATCGGTCAGGGTGCAAAACCCGGGGGCGGCGGAATGTTACTGGGACAGAAAATCAGCGACCGGGTTGCCGAAATGCGTAACCTGCCCAAGGGAATTGATCAGCGCTCAGCTTGCCGTCATCCCGATTGGACCGGCCCCGATGATCTAGAGATTAAAATTCTGGAACTGCGTGAAATAACAGGCTGGGAAAAACCGATATACGTAAAGATCGGTGGTACACGCCCTTATTTCGACACCACTTTGGCCGTAAAATCCGGAGCCGATGTAATTGTTCTTGATGGCATGCAGGGCGGGACGGCTGCGACGCAGGATGTCTTCATCGAACATGTCGGTTTGCCAACACTGGCTTGCATCCGCCCAGCAGTACAAGCCTTGCAAGATCTTGGTCTGCACCGTGAAGTTCAACTCGTTGTGTCCGGTGGTATTCGCACAGGTGCCGATGTCGCCAAAGCAATGGCACTCGGTGCCGATGCTGTAGCTATTGGTACTGCCGCTTTGGTTGCCTTGGGCGACAATGATCCAAAATGGGAAGCTGAATACCAAAAACTTGGGACCACAACAGGCGCCTATGATGACTGGCACGAGGGCCAGGACCCAGCTGGTATTACCACGCAAGATCCAGAACTCATGGCACGCTTTGATCCCATTGAGGGGGGGCGACGTCTGAAAAATTACCTGAAGGTGCTAACCCTAGAGGCTCAAACTATTGCCCGAGCTTGTGGTAAAAATCACCTTCACAATTTGGAACCAGAAGACCTATGTGCCCTGACAATGGAAGCCGCTGCAATGGCGCGCGTTCCCCTTGCTGGCACGGAATGGTACCCAGGGAAAACAGGATTTTAATAACATAAAAAAATTGAGGCACAGTTTACAATGTAGGCTGTGCCTCTTAAATTTTAAGAACAACAGGGAAAGGGAAGACGGACCATGACGATAGATCTGGCTGCTTTCGCGCAAGAGAATAATGTTAAGTATTTCATGATCTCCTTTACCGACCTATTCGGGGGACAAAGAGCAAAACTTGTACCGGCACAAGCCATCGCCGACATGCAAGAAGAAGGCGCCGGGTTCGCGGGCTTTGCGACTTGGCTGGATTTAACACCGGCCCATCCAGACATGTTAGCAGTTCCGGATCCATCTTCAGTGATTCAACTGCCCTGGAACCCAGAAGTGGCTTGGGTTGCCGGAAATTGCGTGATGGAAGGCGAAGATGTCGCCCAGGCCCCCCGCAACGTCCTACGCCGTCTGATCAGAGAAGCTGCAGATGATGGCATGCACGTTAAAACCGGAATCGAAGCTGAATTCTTCTTGTTAACCCCAGATGGTGAAGAGCTTTCAGATCCTTTCGATACTGCCGTCAAACCTTGTTACGACCAACAGGCCGTTATGCGTCGCTACGATGTCATCAAAGAGATATGTGATTACATGCTTGATCTTGGTTGGGGCCCCTATCAGAACGACCACGAGGACGCCAATGGTCAGTTCGAAATGAACTGGGATTTCGACGATGCCCTGGCAACTGCAGATAAGCACAGCTTCTTCAAATTCATGACGAGATCTGTCGCTGAAAAGCATGGATTTAGAGCAACCTTCATGCCCAAACCTATCGAAGGTTTGACGGGCAATGGATGCCACGCCCATGTTTCGGTGTGGGATGCGCCTGGTGAAAAATCCACAAAAAATGTATTTGCTGATAATGACAAAGAATTGGGGCTGTCGGATAAAGGGCGTGCCTTCCTTGGCGGCATTATGAAACATGCCAGCGCACTGGCTGCAATCACCAATCCGACCGTTAACAGCTATAAGCGTATCAATGCACCAAGGACAATGTCCGGTGCAACTTGG
The DNA here is from genome assembly GCF_965205715.1 of Kiloniella sp. Lineage (GTDB taxonomy): Bacteria > Pseudomonadota > Alphaproteobacteria > Kiloniellales > Kiloniellaceae > Kiloniella. The sequence continues at coordinate 486,717 of NZ_CBDBHW010000014.1, forward strand.
GCCCCCAATACTGTGACATGGACAGGGAATAACCGCACTCATATGGTGCGCGTTCCGGGCCCTGGGCGATTTGAATTGCGCTTACCGGATGGGGCGGTAAATCCGTATCTGCTTCAAGCCATCATGATTGCTGCGGGTCTGGACGGTGTACGCACCAACGCCGATCCGGGAAAACGCTGGGACATCGATATGTACGCCGAAGGCCACAAAGTTACTGATGCGCCGAAGCTACCGTTAAATATGCTAGATGCTCTGCGGGAATACGACAAAGACAAGTCTTTGAAGGCAATGATGGGCAAAGAATTCTCGGCCGCCTACCTGAAGATGAAACACCAGGAATGGAATTCTTTCGTATCCCATTTCTCCCAATGGGAAAAAGAAAACACACTCGATATTTAAACCCTCAGGGCAATTGAATTCTAGATAAAAAAAACCGACGCAACTGATATTGCGTCGGTTTTTTTTATAATAAGTACACAGTTCCAGAACTTCATCAGGCATTTCTAGGCAGGCCCCATTCCGTAAGATCATTTACAAGCAACATGCTAATACGCCGGAAAATACCACGTAACTTTTCAACTTCAGGCCCGCTGAGCTTCAACTGTATCAGAGCCTGATCCATACAAGTAAGCCAATTTTCCGCATCCTGTTGCGATATTGGCACATGGGCATGCATCAGTTTCACATCCATATGACCATGTTTTTCTTCGTAATAGCGACGCCCACCGAGAAAGCCGGATAGAAAATTAAATTGCTCAACTCGAGCATGATCCAATCCATGTCCACGCAAATGAAGCTTTCGTAACTTTTCTCCTTCCGGCAAGGTCTCAATCAAGTCATAGAAAACCTCAACCAGTTTATGAAGGGGCTCCTCCCCGCCAATATGATCTATCATGCGCTTTGGCATGTACGTTTCTCCGCTTCGAGTTGATTATTGAGCACGTTTTTCACTTGATCCAACCCGCCTCTTTTTGCCGCTGATGGGCAACGGTTGCGTTGCGCATCAGGATAGAAACGGTTACAGGGCCAACACCACCAGGAACCGGGGTAATCCATCCCGCGACTTCCAGAACATTCTCAGTATCAACGTCACCAACAATCGAGTGTTGGCCTTTGGCATCGGTCAGTTGGTTAATCCCAATATCGATGACAACAGCACCGGGTTTGATCATATCTGATTTTAGGAAATGTGGTTTCCCCACGGCAACCACCACCACATCCGCACGTCGAGAATGCATAGCAACCGATCGCGTCATATGGTGACACACTGTAACGGTAGCCCCCTCAGCCATAAGTAGGAATGCAGCTGGTTTACCAACGACTTCGGAATGTCCGATCATGACAACTTCAAGCCCTTTTAAATCAAGCCCGGTTCCCTTAATCAGCTCAACAGAAGCCGCTGCGGTACAGGGTGCCAAGGCAACATCAGAATAGACAATATTCCCGATCGAAGCCGGACTCATGCCCTCCACATCCTTAAGCGGGTGTATCGCGGATTGAAGGGATCGAACATTGATGTGACCCGGTACCGGACGCTGTAGAATGATGCCCAGAACATCTGGATCATCGTTCATTTGGGTAATCAGTGTTTTGCATTCTTCCTGCTTGACATCACTGCCCCACAATTGCTGATCAAAACGAATACCTGCCTGTGCGGCGCCCCTCGCTTGGTTACGTGCGTAAACGGCGACCTCTGGTGTATCGCCGATGCTGATTGAGACTAGCCGTCCAATATTGCCATCGACACAAACATGATCCACATAAGCCCGTACTTCTGACAAGATCCGAGCTTTAACTGCCCGGCCATCAATCAGCCGATGATCCTTGAGGGGTACGACGCTCACAACATCACCCTATAACCAGTCAAATATGACATCATTCTTATACCCTGCTTGTTAAAGGAAGAGATCAAACTCAACCAGCTTTCTCCCCTTTAGCTATCCACTTAACAATCAGAAAAGGCCTTCGATATAGCCCAAATCATTGAGCATGATCGCTTCAGCACTTGGCGTTCTCGGCAACCCTGGCATCGTCATGATCTCACCACAGATCGCAACAATAAAGCCTGCTCCGGCTGACAACCGGACTTCACGGATCGGCACAGAATGCCCTTTGGGAGCCCCTCTTAAATTGGGATCCGTTGAAAAGCTATACTGTGTCTTGGCCATGCAGATCGGAAGATTGCCAAACCCAGCCTCTTCCCACTGATGCAATTGATCACGTATTTTTTGATCGGCAATTGCCTCATCAGCCCGATAGATCCGCTTGGCAATGGTGCTAATCTTGTCAAAGAGAGGGAGATCATCGGGGTACAGCGGTGAAAATTGCGATATCCCACTGTCGGCAATTTCCGCGACACGGGACGCCAACTCTTCAACGCCTTCTGAACCCAGTTCCCAATGACGACACAAGACCGCCTCAGAGCCCTGGCTGGCAACGTAATCTTTGACCGCCTGCACTTCTGCTTCGGTATCTGTCACAAAGTGATTAATCGCAACGACAACAGGAACGCCAAAGGATTTCAAGTTTCCGATATGCTGACCAAGATTTGCGCAACCATTATTTACCGCGGCCACATTTTCCGCACCCAGATCCGCCTTGGCCACACCACCGTTCATTTTCATCGCCCGAACTGTTGCGACCAACACGACACAATCGGGAGCAAGCCCCGCCTTGCGACACTTGATATTCATAAACTTCTCGGCCCCGAGATCAGCGCCAAAGCCCGCCTCGGTGACGACATAATCAGCTACCTTGAGCGCCGTCGTCGTTGCAATAACAGAGTTACAACCATGTGCGATATTGGCAAAGGGACCGCCATGCACAAAGGCGGGATTGTTTTCCAGGGTCTGCACCAAATTGGGTTGCATCGCATCTTTAAGCAACACGGTCATGGCGCCATCGGCTTTGACATCACGGCAATAGATTGGAGAGCGATCGCGGCGGTAGGCCACGATAATATTCCCCAATCGCTCTTGTAAATCCTCAAGACTGGTCGCAAGACACAAGATCGCCATTACTTCCGACGCTACGGTAATGTCAAACCCAGTTTGCCGTGGAAAACCATTGGCCACGCCGCCAAGGCTGGTTACGACATCGCGCAAGACACGGTCGTTCATATCCAATACCCTGCGCCAGGTTACCCGGCGCTCATCGATCTTGAGATCATTACCCCAATAAATATGATTGTCGATCATGGCACTTAACAGATTATGTGCACTGGTGATGGCGTGGAAATCCCCGGTAAAATGCAAATTCATGTCTTCCATGGGAACAACTTGGGCATAGCCTCCCCCCGCGGCACCACCTTTCATGCCAAAGCAAGGCCCTAGAGAAGCTTCTCGAATACAGATCGCCGCCTTCTTGCCAATGCGGTTCAGCCCATCACCAAGACCGACCGTCGTTGTCGTCTTACCTTCACCTGCAGGTGTCGGATTTATCGCCGTTACCAAAATGAGTTTACCGTTCTCACGATCTTGTACTGAATTGATAAACTCCTGGCTTACCTTTGCCTTGTCATGCCCATAAGGCAAAAGATGATCGCTTCCGATACCCAGCTTCTCCCCAATCTCCTGAATAGGTCGCTTTTGTGCTTCTCTGGCTATCTCTATATCACTTTTGTACGACATAATTATTCTCTCCCTGGGGTGGCTTTATAGATAATATTTATTCACATTGTTAAACAATTATTCCTGTAGGGCAAATTCGTATATTCAAACTAATCATAAGGTATTTGGATCATAAAAATACTTTAGACATTTAAACTCATAAAATTAGAAATTAATGATTCGGAGTAGCTTAATCACGAATTTCTACAGTCCGTCCAGTATAGCGAATACAGCATCTTTGACTTCGATGAGAATTTGTTGGGCTGGGAGGTAGAGCTTTGTATTAACGCAATTACGCAATAATTAGGCTTGAAAATCGAATATTTATGCCTTCAAACAAAAAACCACCGACTTTCGTCGATGGTTTCTTGTTGATTGTTGGCTGCGTAAATAACGAGAATTGGATTATTCTTAAGAACAGTCTCGACGATTTAGTTGTAATTCCCTCGCCTTATGCAGCTTTTTATAGCTTTCAATCAATCTCAGATGTTTATCTAATCCTTCGAGTTTCATGCTCGTCTTTGTTAAGCCGGGAAATTTAACATCCCCTGTAACAGCCCCAACAACATTTTTCATGACTTCAGAACCGAACATTCTGATGAGGTTTGGTACATAATCATCGACATTCAAGTCATCATCAATTGTAATATCAAGCACCGCGTTCATAGCCCGATAAAATAGAACACGCTCCACAGTATTATCATTGAAGTTTAAGAAGTCGCTGATGTTCTCTTGCGCGTCTTCATATTGTTCCAAAGCTAAATGAATCAATATCTTCAGTTCACGAATATCCAACTTGCCCCAAACCGTATTTTCATCAAACACTATTCCGATCAAACTTGATATTACAGTATAAGGATCCAATTCGGGACCTTCTAGTCGTTCAAGCAAATCTTCAAGCTTTTCATCCGTTAATGCATGAATATTTAAAATATCTTCTCTGAACGTCAGTGCCTGATTGGTATTATCCCAAATCAAATCGTCTGCCGGATAAATTTCTGAATAATCGGGCACCAATATCCGACAAGCAGCTCCACCAAAGTCATTATAGGTCGCGACATAAACCTCTTTCCCAAGGTCAGCGAGGATATTCATCAGGCGTTCATTTTCTTCCTCTGTCGTGCCGCTGAAATCCCATTCGCTAAACTCATAATCATGCTTCGAGCTAAAGAACTTCCACGATATGACACCAGTTGAATCAATAAAATGCTCAACAAAATTATTCGGTTCGGTCAACGCATTGCTATCGAAAGTCGGAGGTGGCACGTCATTTAGCCCCTCAAAACTACGTCCTTGTAATAGTTCCGTGAGAGAACGTTCCAACGCCACCTCGAAACTTGGGTGTGCACCGAAGGAGGCAAAAACACCACCCGTTTTCGGGTTCATTAAGGTCACACACATAACGGGAAACTTACCGCCCAAAGACGCATCCTTAACTAAAACGGGGAAGCCTTTATCTTCTAACTCCTCTATACCGACTAGGATATGTGGGTATTTAGCAAGAATTTCTTTTGGCACATCGGGAAGGATAATCTCTTCCTCGATAATTTGACGTTTTACTGCCCGTTCAAAAATTTCAGATAGACACTGAACCTTTGCTTCATACAGATTATTTCCCGCACTCATACCATTGCTAACAAATAGATTTTCTATCAAATTGGACGGAAAATAGACCGTCTTCTGATCTGAGTTGCGGGTAAAGGGTAAGGCACAGATTCCACGCTCCACAAGCCCTGAGTTTGTATCAATTAAATGGGACGCTCTTAATTCGGAATCTGGATTATAGAGTTGCAGGCATCTTTCATCCATCAGCCCCTCTGGCAGAGTATCATCTGGCCCTGCTTTAAACCATTTTTCATTGGGGTAATGTACAAATTTGCTATTTGCGACCTCTTCACCGAAATAATAATCATTATAGAAGAAATTACAGCTCATACGCTCAATGTATTCACCCAAGGCCGAACAAAGTGCACTTTCCTTCGTCGCCCCTTTCCCGTTGGTAAAACACATCGGGGACGCTGCTTCGCGGATATGAAGTGACCAAACATTCGGCACAATATTACGCCAAGACGAGACTTCAATTTTAATACCAACATCGGACAGGATCGACGTCATGTTAGCAATCGTTCGTTCTAAAGGAAGATCTTTACCCACAATAATCGTGTTGCCATCGCTCTCAAGCGTTTGCAACAACGACGCATCATCCAAATTTTCCACGGGGTCAATTTTAAACTCAGGCGTTTGCTGGATGACTTTTTTCACTGTGCAGCGATCAGCCGACCTTATAATCCCTGCCCGATCACGTTCCGAAATGTTGGATGGCAATTCAACTTGAATTTGAAAGGTTTGGTTATATCTGTTTTCGGGATCAATAATATTATTTTGCGAAACTCTGATATCATCTGTTGGGATATCGCGCGACAGACAATAAAGCTTTACAAAGTATGCAGCGCAAAGAGCGGAAGAGGCTAAAAAATAATCAAAAGGACTTGGTGCGGTTCCATCGCCCTTATAGCGAATAGGCTGATCGGTCGTTACCGTAAAATCATCAAACTGCGCCTCAAGCCGAAGGTTGTCTAAAAAGTTTACAGTGATTTCCATTTGACTATATCTTTCTTGAAAACGTGCCATCAAAGAATCGGCTAAACGTAAGTACAAATATTATGCTTGGTTTAGTACTAAATTAATCCACTCATTACGAGTAACTTCTGACCAGTTCTCAGCCATCCACATGCCCCCAAACAACACAAAAAGCCCCCACCGCGTTAACAGTAGGGACTTTTTTATTGGTTCCGGGGCAGCAACCACTGAGGTTTTGATAGCCTCTAGTGGGATCATAATCAAAGCTGCCTAGGTCGGGGCATACAGCTGCATCAGTTCAAGGTTTTTTCCAACCCAAAATATATTTTAATTAAACATTTGTTTTAACTAGAGGTTTTCCACATGAATTAAATTGGTTCCACCCGGTGTTCCAAAAGGCACACCTGCTGTTACAATTACCAACTCTCCTTTCTTATCGGGTTTGTCCTCTAATAGTGTTTCTCGAACAATCGTCACCATATCCGAGAAATTAGATGCATCTGGGGTTGCGATACTTTGGACGCCCCAGACCAGACTTAAAAACCTTGCCGTATCCGTGTTCGCCGTCAACCCAAGGATATGGGCTTCGGGCCGTTCACGCGCCATACTGACTGCCGTAGATCCACTTGTCGTGAAAGTAGCAATCGTTTCACAGTCCAAAGATTTACAAAGCTCTTTTACTGCCTTGCTCATCGCAAAGGGAACCTGTTTTCCCTTAGGTTCAAGGTTGGAGTTCACCGTTGGAATGCCATGTTCAAAAACATCACTTTCAACTCGTTCAATGATATCACCCATAACGCTAACGGCTTCGATCGGATAACTCCCGGCTGCGGTTTCCGCACTTAACATTACAGCATCAACCCGCGCATAAACTGCATTTGCCACATCAGATGCTTCTGCACGAGTTGGGGTCGGCGCAGAAATCATAGATTCAAGCATCTGAGTAGCAACGATGACCGGTTTCCCGAGTTGGCGACAGGTCGCAACGATTTTTCTCTGTGCTATCGGAACCTGATCGGGGCTTAGCTCAACACCTAGATCGCCCCGAGCAACCATAACGGCATCAGAGGCCTCGACAATACCTGCCAAGTGATCCAAGGCAGAAGGTTTTTCCAGTTTGGATACAATTGAAATCGGCTCTTTAGCCAGTGTACGCAACTCGTGCACATCCTCGACGACCTGCACAAAACTCAAAGCAAAAATTTTGATGCCTTGAGACAGAGCGAATGTTAGATCCAAACGGTCTTTTGCCGTCATTGAACCAATAGGCAGGGTAACATCAGGAACATTAACCCCCTTACAACTACTTAAAACGACACCGACCTCAATGGTGGTAGAGATTTTTCGATCTGAAGTTTCCGTTACCCGTAGAGACAAGCGGCCATCATCGAGCAACAGGCGGCTGCCGGGTTTTACGGTGCGGTATATTTCCGCATGGGGTAAAGTAGCTTGTTTCCCATTCCCAATAATTTCATCCAAAACCAAGTCAAAGAGCTCGCCCTGTTTGATCATCGTTCCCTTGTCCACTTGACCGATACGAAGCTTTGGACCCTGAAGGTCCGCAAGTAAGGTAATGGGGCGGCCAATGGCGGCTTCAATTTCTCTGATCAGATAGATGGTTTTTCGGTGGGCATCGTGGCTTCCGTGGCTAAAATTTAGACGAAAGACATCCACGCCGGCTTCTAATAACGCATAGATGTTTCGGCGATCCTGACTGGAAGGGCCAAGGGTTGCAATAATTTTTGTCGCACGCCCACGGGATTGGGGCATGGGATGAGGCAGAGGATGGAGCATGCCCCAATCCTCCAGGATCTGCGAGTTTTGGGATATTGGGTTGTTCATCCCACTATACCCGAACCACGACAGGATCATCCGTCGGAATTGTGAGTTCTACTTGCGCGCCCTCTTCAAAGTGCCCCCTTCCCCGCTTATGAACCTCATCGACAAGTAGATCATGACCGGCGACATTAACACTATATCGCACTATGCCCCCGAGGAATTCCCGATCAAGAACCTCCCCCTTGATTAAAATTTCACCGTTGCGAGGCGCTGTACCAGCTTCATAGAGAGAAACGCCCTGTGGTCTGAACACGATACTCGCCTCACCTTGAACATCCGAGGTTAATGGGATCTGGAAGTTGTTGTCACTGACAAAAAGCGGTTTGCCACCTTCCAGCTTAAACGCGCCGTCAAGGATGTTTGCCGTGCCGAGAAAAGATGCAACGAAACGGTTGTCAGGTTTGTCATACAGCTCTTGAGGAGATCCGACCTGTTGAATAATGCCTTCGTTTAAGACAGCGATGCGATCAGATGTGGTGTTGGCCTCTTCTTGATCATGTGTCACAAAAATCGTTGTAAGCCCCAGCTTCCGCTGCAAAGCCAGTATATCCCGGCGCATTTGCACCCGCAGATTGGCATCGAGGTTTGAGAGCGGCTCATCCAAAAGCAATATCCGTGGTTCAACAACAATCGTCCGTGCCAAAGCAATACGTTGCTGCTGCCCACCGGACAGCTGTGAAGGCCTGCGATCAGCCAAGTGCTTTAGATCGACAAGGTCAAGTGCCTCATCAACGCGCCCATCAATTTCTGTTTTGGGAACCTTTCGTTCTTCCAATCCAAAGGCGACGTTTTTGCGAACACTCATGTGTGGCCAGAGGGCGTAACTCTGAAAAACCATGCCCACATTACGCTTCCAGGGCGGGAGCTTGGTAACATCATCCCCGCCAATCAATATCCGCCCCGTTGGGGTCGGGCCAAAGCCGGCAATGGCACGCAAAAGAGTTGATTTTCCTGACCCAGATGGCCCTAGGAAAGCAAAAAATTCACCGGGCTTAATGTTCAAATTTATCCCTTTGAGAACATCGACATCACCAAAACTCAGGCCAACGTTTTCAATGTTAATTCCAACCGATTTTGTTTGACTTAAAGACATTTCTTTTTGTCCTTCTTATTATAAACGTGAGCCGATTATTGATCAGGAGAAAGCGCGTGTTCGCGCTTGGTCCGCTCAATAATTCGGTGAGAGGCATAGGTGCCCAGAGCAACGATTAAGACCGCAAGTATGCCAAGTGCAGCTCCTGGTCCCCGTCCCGCAGCTGACTGCATGAAGACGTAGATTCCATAGGCAAGAGGCGCATCTGATTCGCTTGAGACCAGCATGATGGTTGCCGATAACTCAACCGCCGCGGTGGCGAAGCTGGTAACAAATCCCGCAAGAATTCCGCCGCCCATAAGCGGGACAACAATCCTGCGAACAGTGCTCCACTTGGTCGCCCCAAGATTTTCAGCAGCTTCTTCGAGAGAAACGGCAACTTGCTGGAGTGCCGCGACACAGGCACGAAGAGCATAGGGCAAACGACGAACAGAAAGAGCGATGACGATGATCAGCCAGAAGTTTGCCAGAGATGTATCCGTCATTGGCACATCCACCTCATAGAAAGTACGCAGATAGCCAATACCCAAGACCACACCAGGTACTGCAAGGGCAGACATGGCAAGGAAATCAAGCGCTTTACGCCCCGCAATCCCGGTCCGCCAAACTACATAGGCGATGGCCGTTCCAAAGATGACATCGACCAATCCGGCGATCCCTGCATAGAGCAAGGTATTGCTAATGTACTGGCCCGCCGAATTAAACACCTCGAGATAGTGATCAAAAGTGTAAGCATCCGGCAGCACACTAAAGGACCAGATAGTGCCAAACGACAGTAACAAGAGGCCAATATGAGGGGCGAGAACAATCCCGAGAATAAAAAGGATTACGCCATAACAGGCGGCTTTTTCAAGCGGGCTAAGGTCTCGCTTCATCAATCCACCGCCACCCTTTTGCGTGGTCGCATAGTCCTTGCCTTTCATTGCCAGAAACGACACCCACAAAGAAAAGAGCGAGAAGACAACGAGAATGACAGAAATCACATAGCCCATAGGATCGGAGATGCCGACGGAAGAAATCCGCAGATAGGCTTGTGGTGCCAGCATGTTGTTAACGTTCAAGAGCAGTGGTGTGCCAAGGTCATCAAAAACCTTAAGGAAAACCAGGGATGCCCCGGCAATATAACCCGGCATACCAAGGGGGAAGACAATACGACGGAACAGCCGCATCCCTGAGGAGCCAAGTGACAACGCCGCCTCTTCCATAGAGCGATCAATATTAGACAGGCTGGCCGACAGATTGATCAGGATAAAGGGGAAGTAGTGTATGGATTGGACAAAAATAACCCCGTTCAACCCCTCCATAAAAGGAATGGTAAAGCCAAAGTTCTCGTCCAGGAGCAGGTTTACACTCCCGTTCCCACCAAACAGGAGTTGCATCGCAACGGCGCCAACAAAGGGGGGCATGATCAGAGGAACAATACCCAGGGTTTGGATAAGCGCTGTGCCGCCAAAGTTGAAACGGGTCGTGAAATAGGCCAGAGGTAAGGCAATAAAGGTTGCCACTACTACCGATATCGACGCGACGTAAAATGAGTTAAAGAATGATTCCTGAAATAGCGATGTATTAAAGAAATCCATAAAATTGACGAGGGTAAAGGCCCCCGTGCTTGGGTCCTGAAAGGCAACAAAAATTACCTTCGCAACTGGGATACCAAGAAAGACAAGGAGAAAGAGGCCGATAAACGCAGCGACTATTCCGGGACCCCATTGGCCACGCATAGCAGTAGCACGGGCCCAAGTTACCGTAGACATAGAATTCTCCTGAAAAAGGAAAGTTCGCAAACAAAAAGGGGCACGGATGTTCACAAGAAAAACGGATAAACATCCGTGCCAGACAGGGTGACGTCTTGTTTACTGGTTAGATTTTAGAAAGAGCTTCTTCTGCCAGCTCTTTAGCTTTTGCATAGTTGGCAACAGCCATGGCATCCCATTCCTGCTCCACCTCGGCCTGACGACCAGTTACTTTATCAGTGGCTTTTTTACGTTTCTTTTTAAAAATTGCCGCAAAGTCTTCATCCATAGATTTTGCTTCGTCAATCGGTAGAGCCGCAACAAGTCCACGTGCTTCATTCAAAAGTTTTTGGGCTTCAGTATTTGGTGTTTTTGCCAAAGCAATTTCCGCGAGTTGGATTGCTTTAGTTGCTTCACGTAGGTCGTCCAAACGATAGGTAATCATCACGTCAAACAAGGAGTTCACCAGGTTGTAACGATTTTTGGATTTAGCGAGATCAAACTTCACCGCAGAACCAATGGAACTGTCCTTGAAAGGATTTGGAAAGTTTTCAGGGGCATTCGCATAGGTTTTTGGGTTAACCGGCAGACGACGGATCTTTGGATCGAGTAAAAGTTCCTGACCTGTTGAGCTCAATAGGAAGTCGATAAATTCGCCGGCAGCTTTTTCGTTTGGTGCATCTTTAACGATACCAATGTTTGCAGGAACCAGTGTCGTCATTGAAGGATAACGGAAATCAACCGGGAAACCGGATCCCTTGGAAGACAGACCAAAGAAATCAATCACGATGCCGACGCCGAAATTACCACTGTTTACGCCATCAGGAACACCAAAACTACGCTCAGTAACAGTTTTAAAATTACCGGCCATTTCTTTCATAAGGCCCCAACCCTTGTTCCAACCTTCGCCCTGAAGCAAGGTTTCAACTGTCAGGTGGGTTGTCCCTGAACGGGAGGGTGCAGACATACCGACGTGACCATGGTAGATCGGCTTGCGCAGGTCATCCCATTCCTGAGGTGCAGGGAGCTTTTTCGCTTTAGTATAACGCGTGTTCCACATGATACCGTAGCCGGCCGCAGCAAAACCTTTGTAATAACCTTCGGGATCGTTGATAGGGAAAGCACCGACCTTGTCGGGAATACCGGTAACAGAGCTGCTGTATTTTTGTAAGAGCCCGTCGTCTTTCAGGATCTCAAAGGCATCTGGCGCTGAGGCCCAGAACAAATCCGTTTTGTTTTTGGCTTTTGTTTCTTGGATATACTTAATACCAGCTGTGGTTTTTTTCTTTAGAATTTCCAGTTTGATGCCTGGATTATCTTTTTCAAATGCTGCTTTGAAGACCTTTGTCAGATCCGAGGGAAAGGATGTAACAATGGTAAGTGTGTCGTCTGCGGCAAGTACCGTATAGGGTGACAAAGCAATACCCGCGGCCAGCGTTACGCCAGATAGTACCTTTGAAAAGTGAAGCCTCATTTTCTGTATCCTCCAGTTTTTCTATTTCGTTGAAGCAGCCACTTGAGCAGCTGCTCACATCTTAAATAGCAAGGAGGATGCCAGTTTTTATAAATCGCATAACCACTTGTTTTATTTTCATTAATTATACAGTTAATAAATACTTTTTTCTAAAATGCGTCATATTCAACTCAAGATTTTTTTGTTATTGGGTCAGAGGTGGATCAGTCTTCAAGATCCTTGAAACTTGTCTTGTCGATGCCAAAACGTTTCATCCTTAAATAGAGCTTTTTACGGGGAATACCCAACTCGTCAGCCGTTTCCGTAACCCGGCCTTTGTTACGCGTTAAGGCGGCTTCGACTATTCTCTGCTCGTGAACTGCCATTTGTTGGTCGAGATTGTATTCCCCTTCAGAGTTATCACTCTCCAGTGAAGTCCCTCCCGTTAAGCGTCGGGATATACCCAGGACAAAACGTTCGGCGACATTTCGCAACTCGCGGACATTGCCTTCCCACTTGCGACTTGCGAGATCGTCAAGATGCCTGGGCTCAATATTCGGCACCTCTTTTTTTAATCTGTCAGCTGCTAATTGGACAAAATGGGTAAAGAGCATAGGGACATCACCGAGGCGATCTCTTAACGGGGGAATTTCAAGTTGTGCAACAGAAAGGCGATAGTAAAAATCATCCCTGAACGATCCTTGTTTTGCCAACTCCAGCAAGTCACTTTTGGTCGCGGCGATCACCCTAATATCAACGGGAATTGTTGCGTTCCCCCCTAGCCTCTCGACCACGCGCTCTTGCAGGACACGGAGCAATTTCACCTGGAGATGCATTGCCATGCTCTCAATTTCATCAAGAAACAAAGTGCCCCCGGCGGAGTATTCTATTTTACCAATGCGGCGCTTGTTCGCCCCGGTAAAGGCACCGGCTTCATGGCCAAACAACTCGCTCTCAATAACCGTTTCAGGCAAAGCGCCACAGTTGAGGGCAACAAACTGGCCGTCTTTTCTTTCGCCAAAATCGTGTAAAGCACGTGCGATCAACTCTTTACCGGTACCGGTTTCGCCGTGGATCAGGACATCTACATCGGCCTCTGCCAGATTATGTAGAAGCTTTCGAAGCGAAACCATAGAACCGCTGGAGCCGATAATACGCCCTTCAAGCTGGCTCATGGCAGCCAGACGGCTGCGCAGGTCTTTGTTTTCCAAGATGAGAGTTTGTGTCTGCATTGCCCGTTTCACAACATCAATGAGAAGCTCTGGAGCGACCGGCTTTTCAATGAAGTCATAGGCCCCGGATCTAATCGCACTCAGGGCCATAGAGACATCGCCATGCCCGGTCACCAGGATGACAGGCAGTTCTGAATACAGCTGTTTAAGCGTAGAGAGCAATTCCATGCCATCCATTCCAGGCATGCGGACATCCGTTACTACCACCCCCATCCAATCGCTTGAAAGAATAGATAGGGCAGATACCGCGCTGTCCACCTCTGTAACCTCAAACCCTTCCAGCTCCAGAGTTACCTTTGCGGCCTCGCGGACATCTTTTTCGTCTTCGACAAGAAGGACCTTATTACAAATCATTTTCAACTCTTTCCTGATCAGTGCAATTGAGGACAACCCGCATGCAACTGCCTTTGCCTTCTTTACTATCAACTTCCAAAACACCGCCAAGGTCGGTGACGATCTTTTGCGTGATGGAGAGCCCAAGTCCCAAGCCTTCACCAACCTCTTTGGTGGTAAAGAAAGGGTCAAAAATTTGCCCTTTAAGCTCCTCATCAAGACCACAGCCGTTATCGATAATCTCTATTGCACATCGGCTGGCTTTTTTATCAACCCGGAGCTCCAATCGAGGAGCACTTTGCCCCTTCATGGCATCCAGGGCGTTGGATATAAGGTTAACAATGACCTGCTCCAGACGCACCAATTCGGCGAGAACACTCAATCCAGCGTCTATTTCCCCCCGCACAACATCCACCCTGTCGCCGCGAATGCGTTCTTCGAAAAGGGACAGTGCCTGATCGAGACACAATGCTACCGATACTGGTTCGATATTCTGAGAGGGACGACGGGCAAAAACTTTTAGATGATTAACTGTCTTGCCCATTCTCTCTGCGATCCGACCTATTTTTTCGATAAAGCTATGTGCCTCATCAGTTTGTCCCCTTTGTAGCAGGGTCTTGGCGTTGTGGGCATTATAGGTAATCGCAGCCAGTGTCTGATTTGATTCGTGAGCGATACCAGCAGACATCTGGCCCAAAACAGCGAGCTTCGCGGCCTGAAGCAGTTCTTCCTGTGCAGAAATCTTTTCTTGAATTTCGTTGGTCAGCAACTCGTTTGCCTTATGCAATTCAGCCGTTCTCTCTTGAATTCGCTGTTCCAACAGCCTTCTGGCTTCTCGCCGCTCTGTCGCATCTTCCAGTGTTATCAAAAACTTATCAGCCCGTCGCAGCTTGTAGCTGCGGACAGCAACATCTAGGAAAAATTCAGAACCATCCCTTCGCCGGCCTTTGATTTCCTTCAGGCTATTGGCCTTGTTTCCCAGTAATTCTCGCCACGATTCCCCCTGGCCCTCGGCAAGAAAGGTATCCACAAAAAGTGCTCCGGCAACATCTGTCTGTGCAACACCAAACAGAGATTCCGCACTTGGGTTAACAAATTCGATTGCCCCTTGTGCATCCGTGCTCACCAGGCCGACAAGCGAGTTATTAATGATGGATTTGGCGTTCGAATTCTCCACCTCCTGGGCCGTGTTTCTGAACACGAGCAAGGCTTCGGCCATTTCAGAGATTTCATCCTGACCCGAAACTTTCACATTGACGTCGAGATCGCCCGTGGCAATCGCCGCCATATTTTTTCGTAGCTCACTGAGCCGCGATACAATCCGGTTTCCCACATAGCCCCAACCGACAAAAATAAAGATCGTGACCGATACCAAGGCAGAAAGAATCAGGATAAACCTTTCTTGCGAAATGCGTTTTTCAGCATTAAGGGTAGCCTCTAAAGCCCGTTGTTCAGCCGCGAGAATTTGTGCCGACACAACCTTTTCAAGCTTAAAAAACAAATCATTATTTTCACGAAGAAGTGCGCGACCCTTGCTTTCAAAAAGCAGTTCTCTTTTGCGAAGAGCGAGAACGTCGTTCTCTCCACGTGAATAACCCAATATTTGATTAACAGCCTGACGCAGGGAAACACTCGAGGCATCGGCTTCGATTAACTCAATGGAAACCTCCAATGTATCGGCCACCTCGGCAAGGAACTGGCGGGTTACTTCGATATCATCCAAAGAGCCTTGCGTTGCCCCGCGCATGATCAGACCAACAGCCAAATTACTGGCCGCATTGACCCGCATAACGGCCTCTCGCATTTGGGTCATGTCGTTAATCGCAGTCAGTTCGCTATTTAGGTCACTCGATCGGTTTGATTGAACAAGGCGATCGAGGGCGCTTGCCATATTAAAGCTCGCATCCTCGACAATGGGATCAATTTCAGCAAGAAAATCCGCGTGCGCCCAGCGTAGGCGTTCAATAAGCCGTTCGTTATTGCTCTTCAGTTTAAAACGTTGACCAACATTATTGTCCACGTCCCGTAAGCTCGTGGAAATTTCCGGGAGAATGGTTAAAATTTCATCCCGATTTTCGCTGTCAATAAGATCGGGGTTTAGGTCAAGAAGTGCCTTGAGACGACTAATTTGTTCTTCAATATTTTGTCGAATTTTCAAGCGTTCTTTTTCAGATCCCGCTGTCAATAGGCTGGGCATATCAGCTCGAACATCCCCTCCAATTTCAGCAATACGAGCCGCAAGAGAGGTCGCGGGCAATTGAATGTTTGTCAGCCGAGACAAGTCACCACTGAGTCGCTCAAACGCCAAACCAGCGATAAAGGCTGAAAGGACAGTCGTTCCTGCAACAATTCCAAAGGCAAGGAACAAACGAATGCCGATTGTACGTAAACGTTCCCTGAACCAGGTATATTTACGCCTCGGCAAACTAGACCAAGTTAAACGCGTCGTCTCAGTCACTACTGTATACTTTCATTTTTAAGTTCTAATTCATGTAACAACATCATGGCCTTTTGAAAGGATTTCTCACTTTCGTCCTGCCAATCCTCTTCCAATCGGCTTTGTAGAGAAGATTTAGAAGTACCCGGGAATACATGTGAAAATTGATTTAGAAACGCCGCTTCAGTTGACATCATCTCTCCGACAGAAACCGATACCAGAAGATTTCGAGCCTTTTTAATGATTGCAACATCTTCTGGGGCCTCAGATCGGACCTCTAAGTTATGGAGTAATTTCCAGGCTCTGTTTAAAGGTCTCAGCCGATAAGTGATCAATTGATCAAACATTGTATTAACCAATTGATACCGTTTCGAAGACAAATCTTTGTCAAAGAAAATAGGTTCTATAAAGTCTCCCCGATTAAAGGGGCGGGGAAAGTTATCTGGGAAGACATCATAAGCATCAGGCCTGATAGGTAACCGCATGATATCATTATGAGATAGGAGACGCTGCCCCTCTAAAGAGGTGAGGAAATTGAGGAACACCATGGATAGCTTTGGAACAGAAGACTTCGTCAGAATTGCCCCGCTAGCAGGCATCAGAGTTGTTTTGGGAAAATAGGAAAATCCAATTGATTTCCCCTTGGCTTGCGCCCCCAAAGCAAAAAAATCTACGACGAGGCCAATTCCAAATCGCCCTCTTAAAACCCCATCTCGAACGCCGTAGCTGCGGGCAGTTATCGTCGAGAGATTTCCTGCCAACTCCATAAGATATGCCCATCCCTTTTCCCAACCATAGGACTGTAATATGGTCTCGACAATTACATGGGTTGTTCCCGATCGCATAGGAGACGTGATTGCGATATGACCTTGATAACGAGGGTGTAAGAGATCACTCCAACTAGAGGGAGGCACCAGTTTATGAGCCGCAAGGTATTCCCTACTCCACATGGCACCATAACCAGCCAGTGCCACCCCTCGATAATAACCATCCTTATCATCAAGATATAAATTGCCTAACCGATGAGGCTTTTTTTTAATACTACGTTGTAATTTACCTGCCTTCTTAAGACTTTCAAAAGCGTCCACTGCACTCGCCATAAAAAGGTCTGGCGATGGTTGACGGTCATTTAGAACATGAGCCACCGCTGCCGGTGTTTTTTTAAATAAAAATCGTAACCGTATATCGGGGTATTTTTCACGAAATGCTTTTTCCAGTGGCTTAACATACTGTTCGGCATAAGAGGTGAGAATTATGATCGGTTGAGCCGTTTCCAAGGAGCTTTCACCCGATGCAAAAGCATTCTTCCAACAGCCAAGCATAACCAGAACAATCAAAGCCCGGATGATATTTATCCCGACTATTTTTTTGCCAAACATAATAAACACTCAAATCCCAATTCAATTCACCATCAAACGACACTCTCGGGTCATTTATAACACACAGTTAACCATCATGCGTCACTATTGACCCGTTACGCTTCATCATCCAAGTAATAAATACGGGCTTATGTATTCACAAATATCTCACTAACCCGCGAAAACTGGCTTAAAAGAAGCACACTTACAGTGCATTTAAAAAGACGGCTCATCGATTATCAGCAATCCTCGTGCCAATAACTCACTTCACCCTCACCCTTTACCCAATGTTATTTTTAAAATCAGAGAGTGAACCACATTCGTTGTATTGTGATTTGAATAAAGAGAACTAACTTCTCAAACGTCAAAAAGCCCCTCAACTTATACAAGATGAGGGGCTTTTTAATGGTTGCGGGGGGAGGATTTGAACCTAAAATCTTCAGGTTATGAGACTGTTAGCCCCAACCAATAACATATAAAGCCTCCTACACCGCCAAAAGAAATACTAGAATAACAGGCTTGAAGGAGATCACATTCAAATTCAGCCGTATGTTGAACTTAACGAGCGATCCTTCCTAGGTACGGTGCCGAAATATCCTCTGTATGCCTTAGAGAAATGTGAAAATGATGCGAAGCCACAGGCGACAGAAATTTCACTAACGGTCAAAGATGTCTGCCGTAATAAAGAACGAGCTCGTTTAAGACGTAATCCATTATAATACCGTCGTGGAGTTGACTTGAGGTGGCGTGCAAAAAGCCTCTCAACCTGACGTTTTGAGGTCTCAATTTCAGCCGCAATCTCTTCTGATGTAAAAGGTATTTCTATATTATCTTCCATAACCCGAACAGCTTTGGCTAACTTTCCTGACATTTTTTCCAGAATAAGATTACGGTGATTTATAGAAGACTCTTTTCGCACTTGATGGTTCAAAGTTTCTGCAACTTGACTGACAATCTCAGCTCCGCATCGATGCTTTATCACATTGAGGACCATATCAAGCGATGCAACATGGCCGGTACAAGTGATACGGTTTCGATCCCAAGTATAGAGTGCATCCTGTATTCCCACAGATGGAAAAAGTTCACGGAAACTGTCATGATAAACTATTGGAATAGAACATTGATACCCATTAAGTAAATTTGCACTCGCGAGTTCATGACAAGCTCTACCAATAGTCCCCAGATAAACACCTTGCCGATCAAGACGTTTCAGCCAATTAATCAAAGTCAGTGATTTTGATGCTTTGAAACCTTCTCCGCCATAGATAAGGGCCAAATCAAAAGCCTCATCTTCACCAACCTTAATTTGTGGCTGCATAACAAACTCATCATCCAACTCAATTGCCTGTCCATCAAGAGTTGCAATTTGCCAAGTAAAGACCGAATAGCTAGCAATTAAATTAGCCGTTTTCAGAGCTTTTATTGTTAAACCAACTTCATAAGAGGTTGAATTGGGCAAAATAACTAAGGTAACTCGCCGTAGCTCTCTTTTTTTCAACATCCCTTTTATCCCAACATATGGATCATGCCGCATTTTCAATATTCGGATTTCTTGGCATTATCACTTTAATCCTGCCCGAAACGACCCTCAGCGAAGGACATTCACAGGTATTGCGCCGTATTATTTCAACGTAAAGAAATTAGCATCGGCGAATACATCAGCAACCACGTTGACAACGAACTCAAATGAAGCTGTGTCAAAAAATAAATTATAAGCAGGGCTGCTGAAATGATCGGATCGGATAATCACAGCATCAAGATGTGCTGCGCGGGTTTGAGCTACTTCCAAGTTTGAAAAACTCCGCTCTCGCATATCGAGTGTTGTGAGGTTTTTCATGGCCTGCAATGCTCCTGGACCAGAGAGGTTAAGCCAGGACCAACTTTCCTCGCGGTACGCATCAAAACCTTTTGAATCCAGTTCCTTATCTTCAGCCCATTTCCGTTTCAGATCCCTAACTGTGTCACTTGGATTTGTCAGACTTTCCAGGATTAGCACCTCGTTTTCACCTAACCGGACAATTTCTGCACCAGAACTCATACGCGACATGGAATTAATTTGATCAGGCCAAGGCAATGACTGGTCTTTTAGCCATCGAGACGTCCCTTGCCCACGAAGACCGAACCGTTCAACTTTTGAACAATCCAACACTATGTTTCGTGAACAATTAAGAGATCTGGCCACAACAGGCATCACTTCCCAGAAAGGTGTTTTACGGTGGGGATCCTCAAACAATTTCATCTTATATATCCTGTTATATATCCTGGCGTATGTTGTCGGGATCAAAGAAATGTGGAGATACGACTGCTGCCATAAGCTCTCGACCACAAAGCCCACGAATATTTAGTTGCGACCCGGGGGCGGCATCTTCCGGATGTGCGTATGCCATGCCTATTGACTTATTTAAGGTCGGCGAATGGCAAAGTGAAGTAACAAAACCAACTGGTTCATCGTTACGTATAACCAATGATGATTCTTCAATTTTTACGCCATGATTGTCAGGTAATTCGAACCCACAAAGTTTACGTTTTGTACCCAAAGCCCGACGGGCCTCAATCGCTGTTTTTCCTTGATAACATTCTTTCTTTCGTGATAGCGCCCACTCCATCCCCAATTCATCTGGTGTAGACAGGGCATCAGTATCCTGCCCAATGATAATATGACCCTTTTCAAGCCTTAAGATACGAGAAGCTTCAAGACCATAAGGTTTCAGGAAAAATTCGCCCCCTACCTCGGATAAGGATGACCACAGAACTGAGCCATAAGATTGTGGCGTATGAAGTTCAAAACTCAGTTCACCGGTAAAGCCAATACGCATTATCCGGACCAGACAATCTGCAATAAAACCTGTACGACCTTCTAAAAAAGGAAAGGCTTTGGGTGATAAATCAATATCACCTGTCAAACTTTCAAGAACCTTACGTGCGTTTGGTCCCGTAACGTTAATTCCCGCAAAAGCCGCTGTAATGTTTTGTATATCAACATTCATTTGCCATTGTGCATTAAGCCAAAGCATTTCGGAAAAAACACGCGCGACGGCCCCTGTAGTCGCAGTCACATAGAGGTAATCATCTGCGATACGAAAAGCGACACCGTCGTCAATTACCGACCCCATATCATTTAACATCAAGCAATAGCGTACACGACCAACGGGCTGTTTAGCATGTGCCATTGTATAAATCCGATCGAGAAACGCCCCTGCATCAGGCCCCCGAATGGCAAGCTTGCCCAGTGTAGATACATCCAACATACCAACGTTTTTTCTAACGTTACGAACTTCATCTTGAATTATGGTTTTCGCGTTGTTTGTATCTCCATTGTAGAGCGTCAACCACTTTGTCCGGTTGCGTCAACCACCTTGGCCGCTTTTGATGCGGCTGTGATCTGACGTTTATTTACGATGCTTCAGGCATATTTTTCACCTTTTTGTTTGTGGTTTTCCGCAACATTTTTTTGAGATTTTGGGCGGCTTCCCATTGTCTGTAGCTGTCGATATTCATCTCAAGAATGGTTGAGTGGTGAACAAGACGATCGATTGCTGCAACGGTCATGGCCTTATCTTGAAAAATATTGTCCCATCCGCTAAAAGGTTGATTGGCAGCAATTGCAATACTTCGGTACTCATATCGTCTGGCGATCAATTCAAAGAGCACGGATGTTTCAGATATATCCCTTTGTGCATAGGTAATATCATCGAGAATGATGAGATCAAATTTATCGAGTTTTGCGAGGGCGTTTTCGAGCATAAGTTCACGTCTGGCAGCCTGGAGTTTTTGCACCAGATCACTGGTTTGCGTATAGAGCACACGGTATCCAGCCTCTATAAGAGCATAACCTACGGCGCATAGGAGATGAGTTTTTCCTCCCCCTGAATTTCCAATGGCAATCAGATTTGCTCTTGCGTCAATCCAGTCACCGGCAGACAAGGCTTCGACCTGCGCCTTTTTCACGTTAGGCAGCCGCTTGAAGTTAAAAGTGGCCAGAGTTTTTCCGCCCAGCAGGTTTGATGCGTTGAGATGGCGTTGAATGCGTCGCGTGTCCCTTTCGGCCAATTCATATTCGGCCAAAACGGCAAGGAACCTGGCTGCTGACCAGCCCTCCTTGTCGGATTGGATTGCGATATCTTGCCAGTGTTTGTGAAAGCTGGGTAATCGTAAGTCAGTTAGCATAAGAGGCAGCTTGTGCTGATCCACTTCAATGTTTGTCATGCCCGATCCTCCAACAGAGTATCAAAGACTGATAATGAAGGTTGAACCACGGGAATATCAGGAGGTAAATCCGTGTTCTTTTTTGTGATATTCAGCTTAAGTTTTTTTGCGCAAGGTAGCCTTCCTGCATTGATTTCTCTCGAAATCAGGTGCGCGACTTCGGCCTCACAAGCCTCTTCGTGCGCAAGGAAAAGTATCCCAACCATCTGACGACACGCATCTCTGCGGGACAACTTTTTCTGAAACAATGTCCAGGCCAGGGAGTACTCGGTTCTTGGAAAAATACTGTCACGATAAATAGAATTGGCGAGTGCCTGAGGTTTACGTTTGAGAGCATGAATGACGTGATGATAATTGATAACATGAATGCGGGGGCCTTTGCCGTGCCCCCGCTCACGAGAATGGCTGACGACATGAGTGCTGCCTAGATAGGCTTCTATCCGGTTATCGTAAATATGGACACGCAAGCGTTGACCAATTAGGCGAGAAGGGGCGCTATAAAAAACCTGCTTAACTAAAAAACCACTTGTTTTGGTAACTCTCGACACGACTTCAGTGTAATCTGTTGTTCGCCGAGGAGGTAACGCCTTGAGAGATTTCAACTCTGTTTGGATATCTTGGTCACGATGTTTGTTCCGTCTAGCAATCAGCTCGTCCAAAAATCGCCGATACTCATCCAAAGTGTCAAAGTCATTACTGCCACGCAAAATCAGGGCCTGCTTTATCGCAGTCTTAAGGTGACCGTGGTGAGATTCAATGGCACCGTTCTCGTGTGATTCCCCTCTGTTATTTCGACTGGCCTCCATACCGTAGTGCTCAACAAAAGCAGAATAACGTTTGGTAATGTCCTCCTTTTCCTCAACGCTCAAATTCCGAAAGGCCGCAGACAGGCTGTCGGTCCGGTGGTTTTCAGGAGCGCCCCCCAAGGACCAAAGCGCATTTTGTAAGTTCTCCGCAAGGGCTGTAAAACTCTCACCGCCAAGTACGACCCCAACATGTTCCCATCGGCTATATACCAGAACAAAATGATAGAGCCGATGCACCAAAGGATCTCCTGCAATGGTAATACTTAAGTCGGCTGCATCCGTGAAATCTGATTGGCCCATGTAACCCGGCTCAGGTGTTTGCCTGAAAATGATATCCTTTTCAGGGCCATTCAGAGCCCGCCATCCCCGAACTCGGCGCTCTAACGTGCGCTTGACACGGTCATCGGGAAAACGGAGCGGATAGAGGCTCTGTATGTGGCGCAACAAAGTAATGGGTTTGACCGAGTTGTCTTTATCCAAAATGGGAAGGATGTCCTTATCCCAGATATCTTCAAGCGGATCAGAAACTGTTCGCCCTCGCTTTATATTGCGTTGTGACGGTAAAGTCGCATCAACGTCAAATCGGCGGGCCGTGCGTTCGCTAAACCCTGCGCGGGCAGCGGCGGTTCGTTGACCATGAGTTTTTCTATCTGTCATGTAAAGTCTCAGTTGTTCATCTGTGATAAATTTATACGGCAAACAGGTTCCTCCAATTACATCTAGAGGTTCCTAATTTATCAACTCACAGCAGCTTGTAACTAACACCAAATTAAGCCTTGGCCGGTGGATCTGATTATCAAACGGGCACGCCCTTTTTAATGATCAGATCCACCGGCCAAGGTGGTTGTCGCAACCGGCCAAGGTTATTGTCGCTGAACACTCCATAATATAGCGGGCGCCACCACGCTCCTACGGGTGTCATTTTTGCACCGCTGGTGACATGCTGCTTGTGTATTGCTGTGTGTCGATAGGGTACGTGATGGGGGCCTGCCAAAAGCCCTAACTTTTCCGGTCCGAACGGTGGTCGTGACGTCGTTATTCCCACCTGAGCAACAGAACGGTCGGTTTCACTAGCGACTATTCTGGCAGTTGGAAGTGCAGAATGGCGACCTTGTGAAGGCCCCATTCCAACCGTCGAGTACCTTTTGATCAATTCAAGTTCGCTATAGCCATCAGCAATTGCATTCTTGATATCTTTCACCTGAAGATCTTCGTCAAAATCAACGAAGTCACGGCCATTTGGATTTGCTATCAGGGTCGAAAAATAATTCATCTGGCTAGCAGTATTGTCGTTGAGGCTCTCAGGCATAGTTGCAGAAAAACCTGCGGCTAACGCCGCTCTTACTCCAGCAATTTCTCCGCTGCGCAAAACCGTTTTCAAATCGAAATATCCCATCGCAGAACCAGCAATATGCATATGTTTTGGTAAATTGGTCAGGTAAAACTCTTTAGTAGCATCATTATGAGACAACTTGGCACCAGCATGTAATGGCAACTGGTATCCAGGGGTGTAGCCGGTCGCGATGACGACGAGATCACATGGGAGAGTTTCCGAGCTATTATCTGAGTGAGTAACTCGTAAAGCTTTGACATGCGAGTTACCTGCCATTCCCAAAGCTTCTTCAATCTTTACACCATGAAGAACCCTCGTCCCCTGTAGGGAATAGTTATCAGAAAAATCAGTATCACCACCTTGAACATGCGGGTCTAATATCGCTTCCACAAGCACACCAGCCTCTAAAAGATCTAGTGCAGCCAAATAACCATCACGATTACCGGCAAAAATAACGGCTCGTGTACCAGGACACACCGCATAATGTCGCATAAGACGTTGAACAGCAGAGCTTAGCAAAATACCGGGCAAATCATTGTTTCTGAATATCAACGGTTGTTCATGTACCCCAGTGGCGACAACAACCTCTTTGGTACGAACCCGATATAGTATTTCACCCTGTAAGACGGGTAACCAGTTGTCAGCAAACCACCCATTGCAAGTCGCATTTGATATGATCTTCAGATTATCACAATCATCCGTCAG
This sequence comes from Kiloniella sp., assembly GCF_965205715.1. Classification (GTDB taxonomy): domain Bacteria; phylum Pseudomonadota; class Alphaproteobacteria; order Kiloniellales; family Kiloniellaceae; genus Kiloniella. The sequence continues at coordinate 511,433 of NZ_CBDBHW010000014.1, forward strand.
CCGGCGTAAATTTTGAAGGGTATCTTGAGCGCATACACCTTCAGAATCAAATCTTGCATAGGTTAAAGCTCCCCCTGTTTCGGGGTTGTTATCTATGAGAATAATATCTGCTCCAGCGTTTGCAGCACTCAGTGCAGCTGATAACCCAGCAGGACCTGCCCCAATAACCATCACGTCACAATGCAGATTAACCTTATTATATTTTGGCGTCTCAGCATCAAAACTCACCTTCCCCAATCCAGCAAAATTTCGAATGATGGGCTCCCAGAATTTTAGCCAACTTTTCATTCCGGGCTGAAAAAAGCTGCGGTAATAGAACCCAACAGGCATAAATCGACCAAATCTATCCAGTATCGCGCCCTTATCGTTCTTCAAGCTGCCATGTACATTCTGTGCGGTAACAGTCATCCCATTCCTAACCGGACGTATATCCGCACGGACGTTAGGCTCACCTTTCAACTGAACAAGTGTATTTGCATCCTGACCTGCCATAGTGAGCACACCACGAGGCCGATGATATTTAAATGAACGGGACAATACCCATTGCCCATTTGCAGCTAAAGCGCTTGCGATGCAATCACCTTCGTTTGCTTCATACGCTTTTCCTTCAAAGGAAAATTGTATTTTCTCAGAACGATTGATCCGGCTACCCCATGGGCTTTCAAGACGTGACGACATTTCAAACATCCTCCTTGTTAGCCATAAATGAAGCGGCTTTTTGGGGAAGATACGTGGCCATTATCTCGTCACTTGCCGTATTGCGCTCGGCTATAAAAATTGTGTTAGATGGTGTGTGTCGCCACCACTCTTGTAAAATTCCAATCGGGTTCGGAAACAAAAACAGATGCTCAGTAAGATTTTCAGGGACATCAACACTCGTATCACGGACGGGGCCAAAATATTGAAATTCTGAAATATTGCGGGAGCCGTTCACCGGACAGGTCATAAGTTTCATTATCGTTATCCTCTAGTGGCTTGCTGCCGTAGCGCCCATTTCGTTCAGAAGCTCAAATTTCTCAAAGCGCTCAAGACTGAAGGGTTTTAAAATGTCTGGTACACGTCCTGTCGCAATGATTTCCGCCATGCGCTTGCCAGAAGCCGGCGTTGCTTTGAATCCCCAGGTTCCCCAACCGCAATCCAACCAATAATTCTGGAGGGGCGAAGACCCCATGATCGGACTATAATCCGGTGTCATGTCTGTTATTCCGGCCCATTGCCGTAATACCTTTACGTTATGCAGGAATGGAAACAAGTGCACAGCTCCTTCGGCAAGATGTTCCTTTTGATCAAATGTTGAACGGGTTGAAGCCAATTGGTAGGGATCAGATCCACCACCGATAACAACCTCCCCACGTGAAGACTGAACGAGATAGGTATGCATATTTGCCGAAGATAACAGCGTGTTCAAAAATGGTTTAAGTGGTTGGGTGACCATTGCCTGCAAAGGGAAGCAACGAATAGGAAGCCGTACGCCAGCCAATTCAGCAATTTGCCCGTTCAATCCGCCAGCTGCTTGTAGAATATGCCCTGCCTTTATCTGGCCGCGGTTCGTATTGACATGTGTAACTTTGTCACCAGAAGCTTTGAAGCCAGTGACTTCTGTACGCTGGTGAATTTCAACACCCTTTTCAGACGCACGTTTAGCGTATCCCCAAGCCACAGCATCATGACGTGCTGTACCACCATCTGCGTGCCATAATCCTCCGAGTACTTCGTGATGCCCTCCCACATCCATATTAAGGTGCGGGCACAAATCTTTGACGGTATGCGTATCAACAACTTCGATACGGGTGCCCATATGTTTGCCCATTTCGGCACGCAGATGAAAACTACGCATAGTCGCATCTGAATGCGCCAATGTTAGTTGCCCACGTTGTGAAAACATGATGTTGAAACCAAGATCGTGCGACATCGTTTCAAACAAAGATAGTGCTTCTTTGTAAAAACTGATCGATGCCGCAGTCATATAATTTGATCGCACAGTCGTCGTATTACGCGCTGTATTACCGCCGGCCAAGTATCCTTTTTCAAGAATAGCTACATTAGTAATACCGTGGGTGTTGGCTAGATAATAGGCAGCAGCAAGACCGTGACCACCTCCTCCGATGATAACAACATCGTAACTTTTTTTCAGATCTGGTGTTGGTGGAATGTCCAAAAATGGACGATGCTTAGAGCGTATTCCATACTTTAGCATAGAGAAGGGCATAAGGACCTCAATCATTGGGATGACTGAGAAAACAACAGCTCGCATAGCAACACAAGAAAGAGAACATTACTCTTTGACCTTGTTTTTATGGTGCTAAAAAAAGGAGCCCCAACATAAATATGTTGGACCTCCTTAATTAATTATGTGTTACAGCTATTTTGAGTTATGCCAACCAGGTTTTTGATAAAGCATGCCCCCCCATCAACTCACCATTTGGATCATCTTCATACCCCCCCACTTCATCACTTACTGCGGCAATAAAGTCATTAAACATTGGAAGAATTAAACCACCCTCGTCTCTAATCAGAAGGCCCATTTCTCGGTACATGGCTATACGCTTGACCTCATCAAGCTCACCACGAGCCTCGAATAGCAATTTATCAAATTTTGGATCGTTGTACCGGGTATCATTCCAGTCAGCACTAGACAGATAGGCAATAGAATACATTTGATCTTGGACGGGCCTTCCACTCCAATATGAAGCACAGAATGGTTGTTTGTTCCAGACTTCTGACCAATAGCCGTCATCTGGCTCACGTTTTACGTCAACCGTAATCCCTGCTTTAGCTGCACTTTGTTGGAATAATTGCGCTGAATCTATGGCTCCAGAAAAAGCACTGTTCGCAGTGCGTAAAGTTACAGGGCCATCATATCCAGATTTTTTGAAATGGAATTTAGCCTTATCTGGGTCGTATGTTCGTTGTTCAATATCGTCAGAAAACAATGGGTATGCACCATTTACAGGCATATCATTACCAACAGAACCGTACCCGCGTAGTACTTTATCAACCATTTCTTCTCGATCTATGGCGTATTTCAAGGCAAGACGTAGATCGTTATTATTAAAGGGCTCTGTATCTGTATGCATGACAAAGACATAATGTCCGCGACCTGAGACACTTTTTACTGAAATGCCTGGAGCATTTGCCATTAAATCTGCAATTTTGGGATCCACACGGTTTATCATGTGAACCTGGCCACTTTGAAGCGCGGCGGTACGTGCAGTAGCATCGTTTAGAACTATGAGCTCAATCTGGTCTGCGTGCCCACGGCTGTCATCCCAATAGTTTGAAAATTTTTCGCCACCGTGACGAATGCCGGGTTCATTAAAGGCAATCTTGTATGGCCCAGTACCAATACCAGCATCTGGGGCATCAAAGCCTCCGTTTGGCTGTATAATTAGATGATTATCAGTAAGCAGATAAGGGAGATCAGCATTGGGGCTCGTCAAAGTTACGGAAAAAGTGTTTCCGTCAGCTTTCATTGACTCAATACCGCGCATAATTCCCAATGCACCTGACTTTGTTTCATCACCAGAGTGTCTCTGCATGGTCTGCAAAACATCTTCTGCAGTCAGAGTTTTTCCATTATGGAATTCAATCCCTTTACGGATCCTAAAATTCCAGGTTTTGGCATCAGCCGAGGGTTCGATGCTTTCTGCTAAACGGCTTTCGATCTCACCAATGCGGGACACTTCAACAAGTGTATCACCCCACATTCTTCCAAAATTCTCTGGCACATGTCCTAAAAAGGAAGCGGGGTCTAGACTGTTTGTACTCTCCCCACCAGCTAATCCAGCTTTAAGATGGCCACCTTTTTTGACGCCTGCAGCCAATACTGAGCTGGAAAGAAGACTATTTGCTGCTACGGAAGAAACCCCCAATGTAACAGCCCTTGCCAAGAACGCTCTACGGTCACATTTACCCTGTGCAACCTGATTGGCGAGGTAATTTAGTTCTTTCATCATTTTATTATACTCCCTGTTATAATTTATGATTGCGGCTAAAATCATGGGAGTTTTTGACTCTCCCAATATGATTTATTCAATTTGATTGAAGCCGGCCGACTGCTTATTGGTTCAGCAATTAATTCTTCAGGAGCAAATATATTTCTCAATCAAGGGCAATATTAATTATCTCCCAATGCTGATCTCAATTTGTCATTCATTACTAATTTATGGCGGTGTTTGAACAAGAGAATAAAACGAGGTCGTTGCCTATGTTTCTTTTGTACTTCACAACAAATAATGTCATTCCCTCCATACGTAAGAATGGGCAGCAAAAGAAACGCTTAATCTTCGCATATATGAAGTAATAAGAAATTTTCTTATTAATAGTTAATGTAATAAATTCAAGACACAACAGGGCTATATTAATTATTTATATTAATAATAGTGAAGCTACTCATTACATTAACATTTCTGTTTTGGGAGTATTTTTGGGTAACCAAATTCAGTTGGCCCAGTTGAGATCAGGCCTATTTTTCCTGTACTCTGTTCTCCGCTCAAAGGCGGCTGCAACTTGCAGCACCAGCATGTCTTCGCCAGCTCGTCCTGTAATCAAAACGCCATTGGGCATGCCATCGTCCGTGAAACCGCAAGGGACGACCACGGAGGGCAGGCCGAGAAGAGGAGCAAAATAAAGAGCCGCCCAGTCGCAATTTTTCTCTCCATCAAGATCCCAGGCGCCATAGGCTAAGCAGTTATGTGGAGGGGTAATGACGATGTCGTGATCCTTCATGAAAAGCTGTGCGCGGACACGCAGCTCTTCTCGCGTACGGAACATCTTTAAGATTTCCTCCGCGCTGAGGCTCCGGTAACGGTCGATACAGGCCTGAATGCTCGGTTTGATCCCCCGCTCTTCCAAGCCTGCTTTGAGTATCCGGGGAGGTAGCCCTTTGACAAAACTATAAGCGTTAAAATCCTTATAGAGTTTTTTGTAGTTCTCGCCCAAATCCAGTTCCGCAGAAGAGAGCTTTAAGCCGCAGTCCTCGAAGACGGAGCGGTGCTCTTTGAAGAGCGAGAGAAGGTTGGTATCCATGTCGCGTGACGCGAAGTCCGGTGACCAGCAGGCCCGTAGACCTTCGGGCAGAACATCGGTTGCTTTAGCAGAGATCTTTCCGCAACTGCTATAGGGTGTGGGGGAACGCGGATCGGGGCCATCGCAGGCCTCCATGAAAAGCGCTGCGTCCTTTACACAGCGGGTAAAAACGCCAGCAGTACTGGTATCCCCATCGGCAAGACTACCTGATAAACCTGGAAGGCGTCCCGAAGTGGGGCGGAAGCCGACACAGTTGGTCCAGGCCCCAGGGGAGCGTACCGAACCGCCAATATCACTGCCGTCCGCAATGGAAACCATGCCACCCATCAAGGCTCCGACACCACCGCCACCACTGCCGCTGCTTGTCTTTTTCGGGTTCCAAGGGTTAAGGGAAAGGCCAAATATCTCATTTGTTGTCCGTCCCCCTGAGGCGCAGTCCGGTGTATTACTTTTGCCCAGAATGACTGCCCCGGCTGCTCTTTCACGCTCGACCAGAATGTCGTCTTGGTAGGGTACATTTTTAGCAAAATATGGGTTACCGTAAGTGGTGCGCAGGCCTTGCACTGCAAAGACATCCTTCACAGCAATGGGTAGACCATGAAGGACGCCCTCTGGTTTTCCCGTTCTCCTATAAGTTTCATCCAACTCGGCGGCCCGCTTGCGCCCCCCTTCAAGATCGAGGGTCACCAGTGCATTGAGTGAAGGGTTATAGCGAAGGGTTTGCTCGATAAAACATTCGAGAAGTTCGCTAGCACTGATTTCACATGCTAAGATTTTACTGCGGAGTTCATGAGCGGGACTATAACAAAGGTCAGACATGCCGTAACAACCTATTGATGTGCCAGAGGGAAAGGTTCATAATTCTGATCCGTAACCATTAATCTAGATATTCCGCTACTTCAACACCATAATTATGGGCGACATCGGTGAGAACCGTCCAGATGCTTTCGGGGATATGCAGACCCTCTACTTGTGCGGTAAGCAGTTTTTCTGCTTCCAACTCACCTGGCATCAAAACCTGTTTGAAACCTTCTGCAGGTTTGAGAGCATGAAGTTCGGAAATCATACTCTCTGCATCTTTCCTGTAAGCCTTCATTTCGCGAAAGGCATCTGCTTTAACACAAAGAAACAGCCAGTTGAACTCTGCCGATTCTCCGAACATGGCGGAACTGATCAACTCGGCCATGAGCCCCATCCCTGAGCCTTTGACGCCGCCAAAGGGCAGCAGAGCACCACCGTCGTAGAAATCATCTGGATCTGTGGTCGGGCATCCATCTCGATCGACAATACAGCCATCCGGCAGTTGCTGCCCCTTGGCTTTCGCCACAGCCACTTTGCCTTGAGCGACAACAGAAGCGGCAAAGTCCAAGACCGCTGGTGATTTATCACCAGCAGGGGCGCCAAAGGAAAAGGGGTTCGTCGAGTAGAAAGGTTCACGACTACCAAAAGGCACAACATAAGGATATTCTTTACGTCCAGCGCCACCAAAAGAAATCAGGATACAGTCCGCTTTTGCGGCCTCCTCTGAATAGGCCCCCATACGACCAGTATGACCGCAGTTTACTAAGCCCGCTGCTGCGACCCCATTTAACCGGGTAGAGCTTATCAGATATTCCATCGCCAAATTCGCCGCGGGAATACCCAGCCCCCTATCACCATCCACAAGGGCAAAAGCACCGAACTGTTTGGCGATACGCGGTTGAGCCTTAAGCTCCAACATTCTTTTTTCTGCAAGTGAGAGGTAGTACGCCATACGGTTAATACCATGAGAGGTCATCCCCGTCGCTTCTGCCTGGGCCAAATGTTGCGCCACCTGTCGCGCTGTTTCAGACAGGAAGCCCGATTTACATAAAATTCGTTCAATCAGTTCTTCTGCTTTTGAGATTGTAATAGTTGTCATCATACCAAACCCCTAGAATACCAATTATAAACTGAAACACATGAGCTCAGTTACAAAGGTGTAAGCATTAAGGTTCCTCAAAACCTATTTCTTCACGCCGATGCGCCACATAGGCATCTAATTCTTCTTTAATACCTTCATCCATAACAGGTTCTTCATAATCTTTTAGAGCTTGTTGCCATAGTTCTGTTGCCCGTTCCAATGCATCTTTAGAACCCGCGGCTTCCCAACTTTCGTAATTTTGCCAATCTGATAGCATCGGTTTATAAAACGCTGTTTCGTAGCGTTCCATCGTATGATCAGCACCAAAAAAGTGCCCCCCCGTTGGTACAGACTTAATCGCTTCCAAGCCCAATTCGTCAGTATCAAACTTTATTGGCTTGAGGAACTCGACCATATTCTGAATGATCTCGACATCCAGAATAAACTTCTCGTAGGACGCAGTTAACCCGCCTTCGAGCCAGCCAGCAGCATGGTAAACAATATTTGCTCCTCCCAAAACGGCGCCCCAACTCGACATCATAGTTTCGTAAGTGGCCTGTAGATCAACAGCATTTGATGCATTTGCATTAGATGTCCGATATGGAATGTTATACCGCCGCGCAAGTTGCCCGCCGATGATATTTCCTTTTGCATTTTCGGGTGTTCCAAAGGCAGGAGCGCCTGATCTCATATCTACATTTGAAGTAAATGAACCGTAGACGACAGGTGCACCAGGATTTACCAATTGAGTTAGCACAACACCAAAAAGTGCTTCGGCATTCTGTTGGGCTAATGCTGCTGGCAATGTCACAGGTGTCATGGCCCCCATTAATGTAAATGGAGTAACTGTCACTGGTTGGTTATACTCGGCCATGGCTATCAAACCGTCTCCCATCATGTCATCAAACAGACGAGGAGAGTTCACAGAAATAATTGAAATAACACCTGGTGAAGATCTCATTTCATCAGTCGAGATGCCACGAGAAATCGCCATCATATTGATCCCATCGACAGCACGACCCCGGCCAATCCCCGTACAATGGAAAGACAAATCACTGTAAGTCAAATTTGCAAGGTAAGTGTCAAGATGCCGGGAATTAGCCGGCATTTCCATAGGGGCAACGACCTGATTACCGATCAGATTTACAACATTGAAGTGATGTGCCAGCTTTATAAAATTACAATAATCTTTGTGATTTCCCTGACGGCGACCATTTATTCTGTCATGTACATTTGGAGGACCAGCCACCAGTCCGAAATTGATATTGTTTCCACCCATCGTAATCTGTTTTTCTGGATTACGTGAATTTAACGTAAAACTGGCTGGTACCGTTTTTAGTGCCTCCTGAACAATGTTTTCATCCAAACGGATGACCTTGCTATCCCGATCGACAATGGCACCTGCTTTTTCAAACAGATCCATCACGTTATCACCCATTACCCGAATACCTGCTTCTGAGAGTATCCGGATAGAAGTTGCGTGTAATTGATCCATTTGATCAGGGTTTAACAGCTCGAGAGCAGGATAAGTATTTTTCACCTGCTGCCAGGGAAGTTGTTCGATACCGCTTGCTGAGCGATTAGATTTAGACTTTCGACCGCCGCTGCGTCTTTCTCTAGCCATGAGAATTTCCTTAATAACCACGTTCAGGGTTAACAATGTTGATTAGGGGTTCAGAAGATCGATACCGTTTTAAATTTTGTGAAAACAAAGAAACCGATTTCAGATCCCAATTTTTATAAACAGAAGAGCAATGGGGAGTGATAATTACATTCTCATATCCCCAAAGTGGGTGTTCTTTAGGAAGTGGTTCCGTTGCGAATACGTCGAGTGCAGCACCTCGAATTGATTTAGCTTCCAAAGCTTGTAACAATGAAGCTTCATCAATGACCCCTCCCCGTGATACATCAATAATCACGGCCTCGGGTTTCACTTTCTCAAAAGCATTTACTCCGACAAGACCACGTGTCGTATCAAGGAGTGGTACGCAAACAACGATAAAGTCAGCTCTTGACCATAGTTCAGTTAAATCACCGACACCATATACTTCATCTACATTAAGAGTTTCTCTTGGCTGGGCCCGGACACCAATAGTTGCTAGGCCCATAGCTTTAGACCTCAATGCTACAGCTTCTCCCGTTTTACCAAGTCCAATAATTAAAACGGTTTTACCTTCTATTGATTCGACTTCCCCTGAAATCCAATTCCGCCGTTTCTGAGCTGCTAAAAACTCGGGAAAACCAAGGCTAAAATGGAACATTGCCCCCAGTGCATACTGGGCCATCATATCAGCTGCAACACCGGCAGAATTGGTCACCGTCACCGTTTTTGAATTCCATGGTGCAAGATGATCGGTACCAGAACCACCAACTGATACCCACTTTAGCATTTCATTGTCCATGAGTGCTTGTCGGGGGAAGTTGGTCGAACCATTAAACCTAACGGAATAAACAACCTCGGCATTTGTTTCCGTTATCAACCCAGGCAGCTTTTCATAAGTATCACACGTATGAATGGCCAAGTCCGGGTGCTGATCCTTTAATATTTTTAATGACGGTTCTGGATTATCCGTATGTAAAATTATCACTGGATTTTTCATTTAATGTACCATTATCAATTTTCTGTTTTGGAGATCAGTATATTCTGCGAATAAAATAATATGACATGATCAATGCTGTTTCGGGGCGTCATAAATTAATGCACCTAAATCCGAAAATTTACTTTCGGGCTCCAAAAATCCTAACACAGCTTCAACTATTTTTTCGGATCGTTCTTGTCCAAGGCCCGGTGTTGCATAACGCATGAATTTTTGAATAATTTCGTCTTCATTCATTGGTTCCTCAGGCCCTCCTCTGGCGTGAATATCGCCTGAGGAAACCACCTTATCATTTTTCAAGGTAATTTGGACGTCTGCCCATCGTCCCGTGGGAAAACGAGCACTATGTTTATCAACCTCGGTTACTGTAATTTTTTTAAGAATACTTTCGACAAGGGGATCTCTAAGCCCCTCACCTGATATATGTTCAACGCCAATATCCCTATAAGCCACCATAGTTGCGACGGCAAAAGGTAGGCTATACTGCGCCATAGATGTATTATTTGGCATTGTCGGAAATAAGCAGGCTGCCTCATGAAAGCTATTTACCTGAATATGCTTGATATCATCAGGCTTCAAATCACTTTCCAGTATTAAGTTTCTGGTCGCATCAATTGCCGCATGGGCCCAACGGCATATTGGATAAGGTTTAATATACTGGTGTTCCATCTGCCAGAATTCACCTAAATCTTTCCAGTGCTCTTCGACGTTTTCTCCCTCGATGGTAATCGCAGGTGCCCCAATAAAACCCTTTTCAGCGAGAATTGCAGAAGAAATACCGACCATTGCCCCCCATCCAGAACCGTCATGTAACATCGTTGGATTGGCAATTTCACGCATCATCTGACTTCGCGGACCGTGATATTCAGCTATGCCCATTGCCTGACACATTTGCTCAACACTCATTCCACGAAGGCGGGCAGCCATAGCCACAACGCCAAGTGCATTCCAGGCGCCCGAGGTATGATAGTCATCAACTGTATCGTGTAAGGATATACCTGCACGGCCAGCTACTTCATAACCAATGATAACTGCAGCCAAGGCTTCAGGTCCGCTAAAATCGGCAACTGTTTCTGCTAAAGCGGCAAGGGCCGGAATAACGACAACCCCAATATGCCCTTTAGATGGGTTATATCCATCATGACCATCTAAATTGTCTGTCTGTGTCGCCGCAGCGTAAGCAGCCCCCGCAATGCTAACTTTTCGCCCATCAAACATCATACGGGCGGCGAATTTATCGCTATTTGTACCATACAAAAGATCAGCCGTGTCTCTTGCGATCACCCCGGCTGCCATGGGGCTGGAACCTGCAACGATCCCTAATGTATCAAGGAGAAACAAAGCAGCTGACCTACGTGCTGAATAGGGCATATTTTGGGGGGATGTTTGCAAGGTAAAATCTGCAACACGCAGAAATGTATTTGTCAATTTTACAGCCTTATATTCTGAACATTAACTTCAAAACTTAAGAATATGGATACGTTAAACTTTGGCGATCAGCACGCAATGATTACAAAGCCAATGACCCCGTTTTATTTGATCATGAACTATTCATGACTTATGTAATATGTTGTTCGTATTATATCTACTTCGGGAAATTAGCGTGCAAATATGAAACATTCACCCTATCTCACATACGTCCGATCATTTGAATCTGCGGCACGACACCTTAGTTTTACAGCTGCAGCAGAAGAGCTGAATTATACTCAATCAGCAGTCAGTAACCATGTACGATCACTCGAAGAATTTATAGGTCGACCGCTTTTTATTCGCTACACCAGAAGTCTATCTCTTACTGATTTAGGCAATGCTTATTTGCCAACTATACGCGAAGCTTTGACGCAAATTGATGTCGCAACTGAATCAATTTTAGCATCCAACCACGACAAAAAAGTTGTTATTTCCTGCCCCATCAGTCTTGCCGAAAATTGGATCCCTGGCTGTATAAGTGATTTTTCTAAGGAAAACCCAAATATAAACATCACAGTTCACGGAACAATTTGGAAGGATGTTGAACCTGAAGTCGCAGATATAAGAATTACAGTTGATAAAAAAGATAATGCCCCACAAGGAAGCCAGCCTATCTGGAAAGAAAAATTGGCTGTTGTTTGTGCGCCAGATTACCTCGTTAATGGTCGTCAAATAAGAAAAGGTGAAGATCTATTAGAAGCCAATCTCATTCACATTTTAGGTCGACCTGTTTACTGGCAAATTTTGGCAACGCATTTTAATTTAACGACGCTTGATTTGGATGGGGGCACACAAACAAACGCCTCTAATGTTGCTCTGGAATGCGCAACCCAGGGGATGGGTTGTGTGGTCCTTCCAAAATCTTTAATTGGAACTCATATCTCACGGGGACTATTGGTTGAACCTTTTGAATTCGATTTGGAAAGCCCGTGGAGTTATTACATTTCAAAAGAAGACCCTTCAATGACATCTTCTACGAAATTATTGCGAAACTGGCTGGTAAATTATCCAAATTTAAACTGTAAAGAATAGGCGGGCCGCACAAACGACCCGCCTAAGAACTGTGCTAAGCCCGTAATCTCTCCCCCTTAGGGTCGAAAGGTGGTTCAGATAACAATTTAGCTTTATGTGGTTTTCCAAGTATATAGATATCAACAATATCCCCTGGTTTTGCAGTACCTTCCTTAACAAATCCCAATGCCAGAGATTTTCCAACAGAGTATCCGAATGCACCAGATGTTACCCGGCCTACCGGGGTTGCATCGGACAAGAAAATTGGTTCGCCGCCCGTAGCATCTGCATCGTCTGTTACGTCAATTTCAAAAACGGACAAACGTTCACGAGGAGCATTGTCCTTAATCGACAGAAAAGCTTCTTTGTGAAGAAAATCCTTATCAAGTTTGACAAGGCGATCCAATCCAACTTCTTGCGGCCAGTATTCAGGACTATATTCACGTCCCCAACTACCATAGCCTTTTTCGATCCTTAGTGATCCAAGAGCCCGTCCACCGACAGGGCCACCCCCAACCTTTTGGGCAGCATCAACAAGAATAGAGTATAATTCTAACTGCTTATCGGCTGCACAATGTAGTTCCCAGCCAAGATCACCTGTAAAGCTCACCCGAACGGCAAGACATTCTATTCCAGAAACATCAATGGTTTTGGAGCGCATAAAACGAAAATCGTCGTTGGAAAGGCTCGTATCTGTCAGACTTTCCAGCATATCCCGAGATAGTGGACCAGCAACATTGTACCCACAGATATCATCTGTCTTTACTGTAAACGTCGTTCCTTCCGGTAACTCAACCATATTAAAGAACCGCTGATGATATCGCTCGGCCATACCCGACCCAATCATCATATATTCATCAGTAGCAACTTTGGTAACCGTGAAATCGCCAGCAACTCCTCCACGCACACCAATTAAGGGGCTCAGACAAGAGCGGCCAATCTCGGACGGTATTTTATTTGCGAGAAGAGCATTCAACCAATCTTCAGCGCCAGGTCCTTTAATTTCATAATTCGCAAAATTTGAAATATCAATGACACCGACCTTATCACGCAGCATCTTTACTTCTCGTCCGACAGGTTCAAACCAATTTTGACGCGTAAAACCGTTAGTTTCTTCGACGCCGGTTTTATCGGCAAACCAGAGCGGATGTTCCCATCCACAGTTCAGCCCAAATACCGCTCCCATCTCTTTGAGTAAGTCATAGGTCGGACGTACACGAGCGGGACGCCCAGCGGATCGTTCTTCATTTGGAAAATGTATCTTAAAGCGGTGACTGTATTGGTCCTCGACACGAGCTTTTGTAAATTTTTTATCAGCCCAGTCTCCAAAACGAGCCAAATCCCAGGCAAACATATCGTATTGTGGCTCTCCTTCAATAATCCATTGTGCCGACATCAAGCCCAAACCACCTGATTGCGAAAATCCCGGAATAATACCAGTGCAGCAGAAATAGTTCTTTAATTCCGGCACCGGCCCGTAAAGCGCGTTTGAATCAGGTGACCATATCATTGGCCCATTTATGACACGTTTCACCCCAGCATTAGCAGCAGCAGGTACCCGATCCATCGCTCGCATCACGTTGTCCATGATCCTATCAAGATCATCTGGAAAAAGCTCATGACCAAAATCTTGAGGCGTTCCACCTTCTGCCCAAAATTTCATATTTTTCTCATAGGCACCGATTAAAAGACCTTTGCCTTCCTGACGAAGATAATATTCTCCGTCACGATCGGCAATTGAAGGTAATCTTCGATCTAGTTCGTTAATTTCTGCCATGGTTTCTGTAACAAAGTATTGGTGCTCAGTCGGCTGCAATGGAAGTTCCAACCCTGCCATTGCGGCGACTTCACGGCCCCAGAGACCAGCAGCATTTACAATCCACTGCGTGTGAATATTTCCTTTAGACGTTTCAACAATCCATGATCCATCAGGTTGTTGAATTGTCGCTGTTACGGCACAAAAACGTTCGACCAATGCGCCCATCTGGCGCGCACCAGCTGCATAGGCCATCGTCACGCCAGAAGGGTCAACATTTCCTCCGTCAGGCTCAAACATGATGCAACGGATATCATCAAAATTTGCAAGAGGGTGTAGGGCCTCAGCTTCTTTACGACTGACTTCGTGGAAGTTCATGCCGTAATAACGAGCTTTGCTCTCTTGTAGACGTAGTTGATGTTCACGCTCTTCAGTTTGAGCAAGATACAGTGATCCTGGTTGAAAGACGCCACACCCCTGCCCTGTCTCCGCTTCTAACTTTTTATAGAGATTCATAGTGTAGTGCTGAATACGGCTGATATTTGTACTGTCGTGTAACCCATGGATGTTTGCCGCAGCGTGCCACGTAGACCCAGATGTCAGCTCGTCTCGCTCAAGCAAAACGACATCCGTCCACCCCAGTTTGGCTAAATGGTAAAGGATAGAGCAGCCAACAAGCCCTCCTCCAATTACAACAACCTGTGCATGCGTCTTCATAACAACATCTTTCATTTAATCGTGAATGGCTTTTCACCTATTTTGCTTTGGCCAGTAATATTTAACTAAAATCAAAGCTTTGGCACAAAATATTTCATTCAACGTTATGGTTATATACTTTTAAGTTAATAAATATTTTGCATGGAAAACATGATCGAATTCCCGTTTAGCCTGCTAATATTGCCTTCAAGAGATTTCTTTGATTGCAGCCAAAAACTCAGCGACTTCATGTTCAGTGTTATAATGACACAATGACACCCGGATACAGTCACTCAATCCCAAAGGTTTCAGAATATTGCCCGAATAATGATCTGCTTTACGCACATGTACTCTAATTCCCAGCTCCCGAAGTTTGGACACAACATCAACGGAATTTTGCCCCTTTACGACAATAGCAACCAAGCCCTCACGGTTTGGATTGTCGATGCCTCCCAAAACTTGCACATTTTCTAATTCTTTAAGACCCACAAGGTTACCCGTACCATGTAGCATAGCGTCTGTTAGTCTTTTTTCATGAGCATGAATTGCAACTCCAGCCGCTTCTATTTTGGCTCGGGGATCATTTTCATTCGAAACTTGCGTTCCGAGCCATTCAAAATATTTAACCACTTCAGTAAACGTGGCATAAGCGCCTGTGTCACGCGTGCCGAGTTCCCACTGATTTTCTGGCCCGTCAATTAAACTATCATGTGGCATTGCGGTTAAACGGTCCGAAATCCAGGCAACCCCATAGCCATGACGTGAAAATACTTTATAGGGTGAAATTACGTAACCATCGACATCATAGCTGTCGATGTCAAGACGCCCATGAGCCGCATGCTGTATGCCATCAACAATAATATAACAATCTGGCGAAACGCTCCTTATGACTTTGGCAACAGCTTTTACATCAACAGCCATTCCGGTCACCGGAGAGGTATGTAAGATTGTCGCCACCCGCGTGTTCTCATTTACACAGGCAAGGTAATCTTCTGCTGTTACTGTACCGGTGTCATTATTATGGGGAACACTGATATAATCTTTGCCTGTAATTTTAGCCCAACGCGTACAAGCACTACGCGTAGCGGGATGTTCCAGTGTACTGCCGACAACATTGCCCCCATCGGCAACGCCCAAACAAGCCGTGCTGATCAATCGAAACAGAAGCTCAGTGCCACTTTCACCAACAAAAAACTGTCCTGAGGATCCATTAAAAAAGGTACACATATCCTTTTTAGCTTGTTCAATGACACCAACCAACTCTTGCGACATCGGATTATCGCGGCCTTGATTATCTGGAATAGCAGCAAATTCTGCCGATTTGGTTACAACTGATTTTAAGGTTAAAGCACCACCTGCATTTTCGAAAAAAATTCGATTTCCTTGAATTGGGCAATGATCAACGTGAGAAAATTTTTCACGAATTTCGGCGAGTAAATCTGATCCTATTTCAGCCATCTTTATGTCTCGTATTCTAAGAGGTTTCGGCTCTGTCAATAATGACGTTCAGATTATTCATAGCTGTGGATGGGTATTCATACACACAATAAAAAGCCCCTCTTAGACGAAGAAATATTGGCTCTTATCAGGAGGATGAGTACCCGCCTTATTATTTCTAACAATTAACCCGAACGACCACAAAAAGTAATAATAAGAAGCATTTCAATGGGATAAAAAAAAGTCAGCACAAATATTAATTAGTGCTGACTAAATAGTAATTGTAAATTTTTAACGACCTAAACCTTAAAAGATCATCCGAAAATTCAATGATATTTATAAATGGTCGAATAACCGACCAGGCGCATTCACGTGGCGAGACAACCTAAGTGCTTTCATCAAACAAAACATCATAGCTTGGTTGGATGTTACAACAGGCTTATCAATTTCCTTCTCAAGTTTTTCAATTATTTCTACCGATCTCATATCTGTACACGATAGAACAATAGCTTCAGCCTCTGGGTGGTTTGCCCTAAGTGCAAGATCAAAAACTTCAGCAGGAGTAAGTTCACCCTGACCGTAGTTTCCCAACGCACGTCCAATATCAGCGCAGTGAACAGTTTTGATCTGAAACTCTGTTAAGAACGTATTTGCTTGCTCATTTATCTCCCCAAGATAAGGAGACGCAAAACCTATCTTTCTTACGCCCAAAGCCTTGATTGCCGAAACTAGGGATCCTGCAGCTGTTAAAGATAAAGCGCCTGAACTAGCCTTAATCTTTGCTGCAAGATCATTATCAAAACTGGTACCATGAGTTAGGGTGGCTGAAGTACAGCCATAAAGTATCACATCGGGACGTACACCAGATAATAAGTGCAGAGGTTCCTCAAGAGGAGCAGCCCCCAGCCCAGCCATCTGGTCAGAACCAGGGATTTCATCGACATCATACCCACCAAGCCGGGCAAAATGCACCGTTGTATCTGGTGGGCGCATCAGCTCCATATCAGGCTCCAGATTACAATTTGTAAAGGGTACCAACACACCAATTTTGGCACGGGATCGCGTTTCAAACATCATTGCGAACCCCCTCCAAAACGGTAAAAGCCCGTTTCATAACAGCCTCTTCACAAATCGTTGCCCGCAAGCAATTCGAAAGCCCATAACCACTCATGCCTCGCATGAGTAAGCTGTTATCCCGGAGAGCTTGATCTGCTTGTTGAGCTTCCTCAGTGTCTGCAAAACGGATCAGTATAAAATTTGTCCGGCTTTCCGGTATCTCAAAACGAAGACCTCTCACCTTATGAGAAAAGTCATCACGTATCGCCGCAGTTTTACGTACGATTTCTTTCATGTGGGCTTGATCGCGCATAGCAGCTGCAGCGACTTCTTGCGATACGGTTGAAATGTTATTCGGATTAAGTAACTTTCGCACTTCACCCGCAATATGCGTTGGAAAATATCCCCAGCCAACACGTGCCCCAGCCAAACCATAAGCTTTGGAAAAAGTACGTAGAACGACGGTGTCTCCCCGGTTCACCAAATCAAAGATCACATTTGGATCATTTCCAACTATATCGTCAGAGAATTCCGCATAGGCCTGATCAATTACCAGTAGGATATTATCTGGCAAGCTGTCACGAAGCCGAATAAGTTCAGTATTATCAATCAATGTCCCCGTAGGATTTCCAGGATTACAGACAAAGACGATTTTGGTTTCTGGCGTAACCGCCCCAAGTATGCTGTCTACAGACACTGTAAAGTCAAACTCTGGTGCCTTTACATATTTTGCCCTTACCTGGGCTGTGGCCGACGCCACGTATGCATAGCCAAATTCGGTACCTAAAACCTGATCCCCAGAACCAACAAAAGCCCGAATAAGACAACCAATCAATTCCATCGAACCTGACCCGCAAAGAATTTTAGCGGTATCAAGAGCGTGAACTTCCGAAATGGCTCTGCGTAGAGTCAGCCATTCTGGATCGGGATAAAGGGACATATTGTCCATTACCGTTCGTCCAACCTCTAATGCAGTAGGACTAGCGGGAAAAGCACTTTCGTTTTGAGCAAGAGATATCATCTTATCCCCCCCCAAGTCAGCGAGTGCATAGGCAGCCATAGCCTCGACATGCGGAACAGCCGTAATCATGACTTGACCGGATAGTTGTAGACCCGAACGGCCTCTTCGAGAGAAACCAGTCCTCGTTCCACATCTAGAGCTACTTTACCTGATTCCCGCTCAGAGGGGTTCCCGAACCCTCCGCCTCCAGGAGTATCAAAAATTAAATATTCACCAGGCTCTACTCGTAATTCTCCTTTACCAGGAATATCCTCCAGACGAGATTTGATCCGAATACGTCCAGGTCCTCCATGCAGCCCGGCCATACGCCCCTGCGCTGGATTTTTTAATCGCTCCACTGACAGGAATACAATAAAAGGAGCATCGTTAGATGAGGTCATCTCAATCCGTTGACCTAACCCCCCCCGATACTTTCCAGGGCCTCCACTGTCTGAACGCAACTCACGCCTCCAAATGGTAACTGGCGCGACTGCTTCAGTAATCTCCACTTGAGATCCAAATACGCCTGATGGATAGGCTGTTGCAGACAAACCATCAGAATGAGGTCTTGCCCCTGTACCACCGTTGTGTACAGGCTCAATCGCAAACTCTCGACCACCATTGGCAGCCACTTCCGGGGCATGGCGCATCGGTAAATCAAACATACAAGAAGCCCCCTCTGCAAGTACTCGATCCGGCAGAGCTTGATGAAGGCAACCAAGCACAAGATCTGGCGTCATTTGCCCGAGTGTATGTCGCATCGCCACAGGTACAGGGTGTTGGGCGTTCAAAATACAACCCTTTGGTCCTGAGACCTTAAAGGGTTCGAGAGAGCCAGCATTGTTTGGTATATCAGAGCCGACAATACAGCGCAGTGCAAAAACCGTATAAGCAGTGGCGTAGTTTAAAGGGACATTAATGCCTTTTTGAGAACAGCCAGATGTGCCCGTAAAATCAACCCGCACTTCATCTTCGTCTACGGTTAAAGTGGCATGCAACTCCAACTCGTTTTCGTACCCGTCCATGGTAACAATATTTTTATAAGTGCCTTTTGGCTCTTCTCCGCTTTGTTGAGTAGAAAAAGATGCCGACCGCCAAGTAACCTGTTGATATGTATGGTTTCTGATAACTTTACATAGAGCAGGTATATGACAATCAACATCTCGCAGCATATTTTAGGCCTCAAAGGGCAACGTGTAAATGAAATTAAACTGGATGACGGCGGTGTTAAGATTGTCATTCACTGCAGCCGAGACGCGCGTAGGAGGGCTATAGACCCTGCTACAGGCCAGAAGGGAAGCATCAACCAGCATGTCCGCCGACAAGTAAACGACATCCCCCTTTTTGGGTATCCTTGTGTGGTCGAGATTGAGCTGGCGCAGGTTTATATTAACAAGGGCGAACGCCGCATTGAGGGGTGTGATTTTGTTGATAAAGGGTGCCGTTTCACTCACCGATTTTGCCGACTGATCAGTGGATTATGTCGGCATATGTCTATTCAAGCGGTTTCCAGACATTTGGATATACGATGGGAAACGGTCAAGAATATCGACAGGGCATACCTTATTGAAACTCTCCCTACGCTTGATCCTGCAGAGCTAACTGGCTTGGAATATATTGGTGTAGATGAAGTTGCCCGGGCGAAAGGTCATGACTACATGACGGTGGTCTACGATATGGTTGGCGGTCATCTGATCTGGGTTGAAGCAGGCCGAACTGCCGAGGTTTTTTCAAGGTTTTTGAAACAACTGCAACCAGATACAGCCTGCAAAATAAAGGCCGTAGCGATGGATATGGGGCCTGCCTACCAAAAGGCTGTCAGAGAGTCCTTGCCGTTGGCCGACATAGTATTTGACCGTTTCCACGTCATGAAAAACTACAGCAAAGCTATCCATAATCAGCGTCGACTTGAGTTCAGAAAGGCCGATCCAAGTGGTAAAGAGTTGATGAAAGGGACACATTATCTGTTGCTCAAAAATGCGGATAAGTTGAGTGAAAAACAAAGTGACAAGCTGCAAAGGTTGCTGGAGAGCAATAGCAACCTGAATGCACTTTACGTCTTGAAAGAACAGCTTCAGCTGCTGTGGAGTGCCGCTTCATTTGAGGCGATGGCGGAGCAACTGGAACGTTGGTGCCTGATAGCAGATCAGTCACAGATGCTCTATCTAAAAAAGTTCGCGAAATCCCTACGGAAACATTGTGTGGGCATCTGCAACTACGCCAAACACAAGCTCACAAGCGCCAGGATAGAGGCTGGTAATGTCAGTATAGGAATGATCCGTAAGCGAGCCAGAGGCATCAAGGATACCGAATACTTCAAACTCAAAATTAGACAATCATCCATTCCAGATAATCAATCTATGCTCTATTTGAAATCCTAAATCTACTCAACAAAGCGGAGAAGTGCCTGCCTTTTGGCACTTTTGAAATTGCCTCTATTGCTCCTTTTCGTGAAGTATCAATGATGTATTCAGAAAGGTCTTCTAAATTATCAAGTTGAAACTCACTCATCATACTGACAAGTCTTTCTACGCCTGCTTCACAACAGGCAATTAGGGCATAGATATCACCTTCGTTCGCGATGGGGTCGCGTGAATTGGCGCGCACGATATCCATTAACAGCGTATTTAACTCTCCTCCATCCACTAATTTACACGGCGGTACCAACAAGCCTTCATCATAAATATCAGACCCTTCTGGTCCCATTCCAAGCCCGACAAGATCCACAAGGTGAGATGTACAAGACGTAAAACCAATTACTTTCCCGTTGTGAAAGGCTGGCATCATTAACAAAAAATCGTTCAAATGACCTGATGCAAGCCAGGGATCGTTCGTCATATAAATGTCACCTGGTTTCATATCCCCTATCGGGAAACGTTCGCGCAATGTCAAAACAGCTTCGGCCATCGTATTGATATGCCCGGGAGTTCCTGTAACGGCCTGAGCCAGCATTCTGCCTTGAAAATCAAATATTCCAGCAGAAATATCACCGCATTCCCGAACAATCGGTGAAAAGGCGGCGCGAATTAAAGTTTGACCTTGCTCCTCTACAGCAGCAAGCAAACTGTTCCACATTACTTGTAAGTGAGCCTTGGTATGATCAGTCATTTTATGCACTGCCTTTCTGGTCTTGAATCAGGACAAGGTTTTCACTTCCATCGACATAAACAGAAAAATCGGCGCTAACAAAAGTGGTTGTTTGAGGTTCTGTTACGAGAGCTGGACCAATAATATGATCCCCGGGATTAAGATTTTCACGTGTAAATAAGGCAGCTTGCTTTAGGGTTCCATCCACATCGCATGTGATAGGGCGTGTTTCATTTGGAATAAGGGTAGTTAGACATGGTTTATCTGGAATTTTTGAGACTTCAGCATCATGAGTGCTAACACTTACCGCCCAATTTAAAATTTCAATTTCCATACCAGGTACAGGACGGGAAAACTGTTTGCGGTATTCTTCTTCAAACGCCAATGTTAAGGGGTCAATATCTTTCTCTGTAATTACATCATCCGTTAAAGGAATTTCAATTTCATGGCCTTGGCCATTATAACGCATGAAAGCACTCCGCTGAGTATTTGTTTCTGCCAGCCCTGCACCTTGTTCCACAACACTTTTTGCCTCCGAGATCATTTGATCAAAAAGCGTGTTAATCAATCCGAAATTCATCGAATTTAAAAGCGTATAGCTACTACGTACGATTTCAAAGGACACAGGAGCAAAAAGAAAACCTACGGCAGAACCAACACCTGGATTTGGTGGGATAATAATTCGGGAAACCCCTGCAGATCGGGCAACCCGACTAGCATGAAGAGGCCCATTCCCCCCAAACGCAATCATAGAACGTGAACCCAGATCCTTGCCACTCTCAACGGCATGCATTCGACCTGCGCTGGCCATACTTTCATCAACAATCCGGCTGACACCGTCGGCGGCCCCTACGCCATCCAGATTAAGCTTTACACCAACTTCTCTCTCTAAAGCTTCCTTTGCGGCTTCCGGGTGTAATTTAAATTGTCCTTCCGCGAAGGTATCAGGAATTATATACCCAAGTATTACATCACTATCTGTTACAGTGGGCTCTTTTCCACCTCGCCCAAAAGCCACTGGCCCTGGTTCAGATCCTGCACTTTTTGGCCCAACTGTCAGTCGCCCTAACCGGTCTACTCCAGCTATAGATCCCCCACCCGCACCAATCTCGATCATCTCGATTACCGGAATTCGTACAGGCATACCTGATCCCTTTACAAATCGGGCAGCACGCGCAATTTCAAACTGTCTGGATGTCTGAGGCCGAGCATTGTCAATGAGACAAAGCTTTGCAGTCGTGCCGCCAACATCAAAGGACAACACTTCATCTAAACCACATTGAGCAGCAATTCTTGCAGCTAATATTGCTCCACCAGCCGGGCCTGATTCAACTAATCTGATAGGGAAACGTGCAGCCGTTTGAATAGTCGTCATCCCCCCCCTGCCGTCATCATTAATATAGGGCAAGTCACACCTTCATTTAAAAAGCGTTCAGTGAACTTTGTTAGGTAAGTTTCCATTAGAGGCTGGATATAGGCATTAGCCACAGTGGTACAAAGGCGATCAAATTCGCGCGCTTCTGGGCTGACTTCACTGGAAATGGAAACTCGAAGATCAGGTCGAGCATCTCGTATTAAGTCACGCAGTCTCTTTTCATGCTCAGCATTGGCATAAGAATGCAAAAAGCAAATGGCTATGGCATCTGCACCACTAGCCTCAACTTTAGCCAAGAGTTCCGGGACAACCGCCTCGTTTAATGGCATGAGTACTTTGCCATCCACCGACATACGCTCACTGATTGTAAATGATCGTTCTCTCGGAACAAGTAGATCCGGTTTCTCTAAATCAATATCATATTGAGAGTATCGACGCTCATAAGCGATTTCCAGAACATCACGAAAACCGTCTGTCGAAACAGTTGCTACAGTAGCCCCTCGTTTTTCAATTAAGGCATTTGTAGCAAGGGTAGTACCATGAATAAACCCTGATACTTGTGAAAGGGAACGATCAGATTGCTCCATCACTCGTAGAGCACCTTCCATGGCACCATCAGCAGGGTTTTGGTGAGTCGTTAATGTTTTTGCAGAGGACAAAATTTTGTCTTCGCCTTCAACAAGAACGGTATCAGTAAAAGTACCGCCAATATCAATGGCAAGCCGTAACGGTAATGTCGTTATCATAATTAATTAAGCCGGAATATGAGATTAGGAACAGGACAATGGGTGCGTTAAAAACGCATAGATTGTTCAGGTAACTAGGTTACAGCCTGTAGCTCGGCGATCCATCCGCATGGGTGCATAAAAATGAGGCATAGTCACTTAATACCTAATAGTTTATGGCAAGATAACGGTTAATATACATAGCAGTACGTTACTATTTTGACGTTAAGGCAACCTTTTTACAAGAAATCAAAATAATGTCATTGACCCCGTTTTATTATTGGCTTTAGCATTTTTATGTCCTCGAAGATTCTTCTATCTGTCTCAAGCTTCTCAGAATCAAAAAGCCCCTCAACTTATACAAGCTGAGGGGCTTTTTTCGTTGGTTGCGGGGGAATGCAACTACCGAGAATAAGAATTTGGGTTCAATTAATATTTATTTCCCTAACCCTTTAACTACATTCAGAACCAATGATATATCCGATTCCACGGACGGTTCTGAGAAACTCTGGTTATATAGGGTTCCGTTCTATTTTCTGCATAGCCTAGATATTCTAAGATCAATTGATCTATTGAAGGTTTCCAAGGTAACCGTCGTCTCCCAATTCCCTTAATTTTCATTACTATATTCACATCTATAAGCGGACGCTAGGATTGACATAAATCAAGGAGAAAATTCAGGAGTTCCCTAAAATAAGAACTATCTTGGATCTAACAATCTTCATATGAGGAGAAGTGAGATGCACTATCAAGATAATCCTTTGACCAATACTCAGGGCGGAAGTTTCTGGCCTCATCTTTTTGATCCTTTCCGTGATATTGGGCATGCAGTATCCAACTTCTTTGCCCCTACTGCTGAAGCCTCTGATTCCGAGGAATGTTATGAAATCAACTTGGAACTTCCAGGGGTTTCTGAAGACAATGTTGTTGTTTCTGTGCAAGAGAATGTTCTGACGATCAAAGGCGAAAAGAAATAAGAACGGGAAGAGAAGAATAAGAACTATTACTTTTCTGAAAGGAGATATGGGAGTTTTCAACGTTCATTCCGGCTCCCGGAAAACTCGTCCCCTGATAACATTAATGCCCGGTTTTCAAATGGTGTTCTGACCGTCACCATTCCCAAATTAGAACTGGAAGCAAGTAGTAAACGCAACATAACGGTTGAACGCGGTTGACGACCTAACCGCTTAGTCTATCCTTAATGGAGCCGGTGTTCACACTGGCCTCCGTTCTCTGACAACATAGTTTAGACACATGCTCTGGAGAAAAAGGACCCGTAGATGGCTGATATTGAGCGTAAGACAAAAATCAATCTTTGGTATTTTGTCATAGCATTCATCTGCATCACGCTTTTGCAGTCTTGGTGGCAGCAAAGCCGTCAGGTCGAAATCATTCCTTATAGCGAATTCGAAGCCTATATTAAAAACGGGATGGTATCGGAAATTTTTGTAACTGAGCGGCATATTCGTGGCTTGCTCCGTGAACCGTTGCCCAATGGCAAAAAGAAGGAATTTTATACAACACGCATCGAATTCAATCTCGCCAAAGAGTTGTCCCAATACGATGTAGTCGTTACAGGCGGTACCGAGGAAAGTCTGCTTAAGGAGGTTCTTTCCTGGTTCTTACCCGCCCTGTTTTTTATTGGAATCTGGTTGTTTTTGATCCGGCGCATTACCAATAACAATGGTCTTGGCGGCGGCATGATGTCAGTGGGCAAAAGCAAGGCCAAGGTCTATATGGAGAGCGATATACAGATCGGATTTGAAGATGTGGCTGGCGTTGATGAAGCCAAACTGGAGCTTCAAGAAGTTGTCGCCTTCCTTCAAAATCCCAAAACGTATGGAAGGCTTGGAGCCAGAATACCAAAAGGAGTATTACTTGTTGGCCCTCCTGGAACGGGAAAAACCTTGCTTGCGCGCGCCGTGGCTGGTGAAGCTGGAGTACCCTTTTTTTCCATCAGTGGTTCTGAGTTTGTAGAAATGTTTGTCGGTGTAGGTGCTGCGCGTGTTCGCGATCTGTTTGACCAAGCCCGTAAAAAAGCACCTTGTATAATTTTTATTGACGAACTTGATGCCTTGGGGCGTGCCCGAGGGGCTTTTCCGGGAGTTGGCGGACATGATGAAAAAGAACAGACGCTTAATCAATTACTGGTTGAGCTAGATGGCTTTGACCCAACCAAAGAAGGCATGGTCCTGCTGTCTGCAACCAACAGGCCCGAAATTTTAGACCCTGCTCTTTTAAGGGCTGGACGGTTTGATCGGCAAATTCTTGTGGATCGTCCCGATAAAATTGGCCGTGTGGCTATTTTGAACGTTCATATGCGTAAAATTCATCTTGCTGAAGATGTTGATGCGGAAGCTATTGCTGCGCTCACTCCTGGGTTTACAGGAGCGGATCTTGCTAACCTAGTAAACGAGGCAGCCCTGTTAGCTACAAGATACGGCGGTGAAAAAGTGACTAATGATAATTTCACCGAGGCCATTGAAAGGATCATTACGGGGTTAGAGAAAAAAAATCGTCTCCTCAATCCTCATGAACGGGAGGTCGTTGCCTTTCATGAAATGGGACATGTCCTTGTCTCCATTGCTTTGCCTGGCATCGACCGTGTCCATAAGGTTTCTATAATACCCCGAGGTATTGGCGCGCTCGGATATACCATCCAACGACCAACAGAGGACAGGTTCCTCATGACCCGTGACGAGTTGGAAGACAAGATGGCTGTTTTACTTGGCGGAAGAGCCGCTGAAGTATTGATATATAATGAACTATCAACTGGCGCAGCAGATGATCTCTCCAAAGTAACAGAAATCGCTCGCAGTATCGTGATGCGATATGGAATGGACGAAAATCTTGGTGAAATGACCTATGAAGACGATCCCTCCCGATTACATGGCGGACCGGAAGACTTTATGGGGCAACAACGCAAATATAGTGAGGCTACGGCGCGAGAGATTGATACTGCAGTTCGCAAACTCGTTCACAATGCGTTTGTAAATGCTACTAAAATTTTGTCTCAACATCGCTCTTTACTGGAAGAGTACGCCCAAAAATTACTAGAAAGTGAAACCCTAACAGAGGACCAACTTCCCGTAATAAAAGGGAGAGAGCCTCAAAGCCATCACAGTTAAAGTTGATCCAAGTTAACTCAGCTTGTTAATAAAAATGCTATATATGGGGGAGTTAATGGGATTACTATCTACTTTTACTTGTGTCTTAGTCTCTTAATTGGATCTTCAATTTAATTAAGACAACTTAAAAAATATGAACTCCGAACAAATAAGTAGTGATAAACAAATAGTCAGGAGAGGAAAGGAATTTCCAATGTTTGACAGTCCATCATTAACAACGCGCATTGCAATCGGTAAAGGGATCGGTCTTATTATCGGCCTTATCGGCTTTGTTTGTATCCCCTACTTCCTCCCCGATGCAAATTGGATGTTCCGTTGGGGCATTCTGCTTTGGTACACGACATTAGGCGCTATAATTGGGGTGTTTGGCATTTTCTTATGGCACCCGGTGTTGAACTTACCAATGCCATGGTGGTTTAGAGCGCCTGTCCTTGGTGGATGGATGAACTTTGTTCTTACCTTTTTTGCCTATGAAAAGATGGAAGCCATGTTGATCATCATATTTGGCACAGACAGCTTCCTGACCAGTCCTTTTTGGTTTGTTCTCGAAGGTGCTATTGTCGGGCTTATAATAGGCTATTTTGCCACCCGTTTTGGTGGTGAGGGGCGATATACACTCGAGGATACATTTAAGGATACGCTCGAGTAAATTTGTAGGCTCATCCCAATGAGACGCATAAAAGAAACATCTGGGTCCTAGCAAAGAGAGGATGAGATATGACTTTAGAGACTATAAAAAACACTGATGCCTATACGCCCTCTGAAATAGCAAAAAGAGTAGAGCTCTCTGGTGTGAGTAAAGCCAAACTTTCTGCTCTACAAACATTAATTCTTGCTATCCTAGGAGGTGCATTCATCGCTTTCGGTGGTATGTTTTATACGTTGGTAATTACCAATTCCGGGATAGGCTTTGGCCCGGAGAGACTATTGGGAGGAGTTGCTTTTTCCCTTGGTCTAATTCTCGTTGTTGTTGCTGGAGCTGAGCTGTTTACTGGTAATAATCTCATTGTGATGGCCTGGGTAAGCCGCCACATCAGTTTTTTTCAACTAATGAGAAATTGGGCCTTAGTTTTCACTGGGAACCTGTTGGGGGCAATTGCGACAGCATTCATCGTTCATTTCTCCGGAGTTCTTAACCTCGGTGATGGAGCTGTTAGTACAACGGCTCAGGACATTGCTATTGCTAAAGTCCAGTTGCCTGTAATAGAGGCTTTTTTTCGAGGGCTGCTATGTAACACACTGGTCTGCCTAGCAATTTGGTTGTGCTTTGCTGCGCATTCCGTTGCCAGTAAAATTCTTGCTATCCTCTTTCCTGTTTCTGCTTTCGTTGCTCTTGGTTTTGAGCACTCCGTGGCAAATATGTACCTAATTCCAATGGGTTATATGGCGGGAGTAACAAGTATTACTATTGGTGATTTTCTGATGAACCTTGCCACTGTTGCCTTAGGTAATATTACGGGAGGAAGTTTGTTTGTCGCGTTTGTCTATTGGGTTGTTTACCTAAGGAAAAATTGAATTGGTAAAAACAACTGAGATAGAAAATAGTTACTTTATGTAAGGGCTGTTAGTCATGGAAACATATTACAAAATCTCGGATGTTCCTTGCTAGAGCTTAACTTCGGTAGTTCCTCCTTCCGGATGAAAGTATAGTAATAATCTAGGATGATTATGCAAAAAGTCAGCCCAAAAAATGTTCATCCCCTATGGCATACAATATCAACTGATTCGGCCCTGAAAGAGCTGAAGACGTCTGCTGATGGACTAAGTCAGAGAGAGGCTGCGCTAAGACTCCAAACATACGGTGCAAATAGTTTACCAGAACCGCCGAAACGTAGTGCTCTGATACGCTTTGGGCTCCAATGTCACAATATATTGATCTATGTGTTAATCGGCTCCGCCATCATTACGGCATTATTAGATCATTGGATTGATACCATCGTAATTTTGGCCGTCGTCATAGCAAATGCGATTATTGGCTTCGTGCAGGAAGGCAAAGCGGAAAAAGCGATGGATGCTATCCGCCACATGCTTGCGCCTCATGCCAATGTGCTACGCAGCGGTCAGCGTATGAGTATAGAGGGTAAAACTCTTGTTCCCGGTGACATCGTATTATTGGAAGCAGGAGATAAAATACCTGCTGATCTACGTTTGCTAACAGCCCACGGATTGTCGGTGCAGGAGGCTATTCTCACAGGAGAATCCGTGCCGGTAGAAAAACACATTATATCTTTGGCCAAAGATGCCCCCCTAGGTGACCGCTCTTGCATGGCTTTTTCCAGCACGCTTGTGACGTCCGGCCAGGGTCAGGGGGTTGTGGTGACTACTGGTGAAAATACGCAAGTCGGGCGCATCAGCGGCTTGCTTTCCGAGGTAGAAATTCCGACTACGCCTTTGGTTACGCAGATGGGCGTGTTTGCAAAATGGCTTACCATTCTGATCCTTATGATTGCGGTTTCACTTCTAGCCTATGGATATTTAGTTGGTCATCACGATTTCACCGAATTGTTCATGGCCGTTGTGGGTCTTTCAGTTGCGGCCATTCCTGAAGGCTTGCCGGCTGTTCTCACAATTACGCTCGCCGTGGGTGTACAGGAAATGGCAAGGCGTAACGCTATTGTCCGCCGTCTTCCCGCGATTGAAACGTTAGGTTCAGTATCCGTAATCTGCACTGACAAAACGGGTACTCTAACTCGTAATGAAATGATGGTGGTATCCACATTTACGCGACGGCATCTTTTTACGCTGGAAGGCAACGGCTATGAGCCGAAAGGAACGCTTATCCTTGAAAATTCACGCATATATCCTGATGAACCTAAAGTGTTGGAAGAACTTGCCCGTGCCGCCGCCCTGTGCAATGACGCGCACTTACGTGAGCATGAGGGCGTATGGATAGTCGAAGGTGATCCGATGGAAGGGGCTTTGCTAGCCTTTTCCGGTAAAACTGGTATGGATGTTCGTAAAGAATTTGGGCTCTTCTCCGCTTTGTTGAGTAGAAAAAGATGCCGACCGCCAAGTAACCTGTTGATATGTATGGTTTCTGATAACTTTACATAGAGCAGGTATATGACAATCAACATCTCGCAGCATATTTTAGGCCTCAAAGGGCAACGTGTAAATGAAATTAAACTGGATGACGGCGGTGTTAAGATTGTCATTCACTGCAGCCGAGACGCGCGTAGGAGGGCTATAGACCCTGCTACAGGCCAGAAGGGAAGCATCAACCAGCATGTCCGCCGACAAGTAAACGACATCCCCCTTTTTGGGTATCCTTGTGTGGTCGAGATTGAGCTGGCGCAGGTTTATATTAACAAGGGCGAACGCCGCATTGAGGGGTGTGATTTTGTTGATAAAGGGTGCCGTTTCACTCACCGATTTTGCCGACTGATCAGTGGATTATGTCGGCATATGTCTATTCAAGCGGTTTCCAGACATTTGGATATACGATGGGAAACGGTCAAGAATATCGACAGGGCATACCTTATTGAAACTCTCCCTACGCTTGATCCTGCAGAGCTAACTGGCTTGGAATATATTGGTGTAGATGAAGTTGCCCGGGCGAAAGGTCATGACTACATGACGGTGGTCTACGATATGGTTGGCGGTCATCTGATCTGGGTTGAAGCAGGCCGAACTGCCGAGGTTTTTTCAAGGTTTTTGAAACAACTGCAACCAGATACAGCCTGCAAAATAAAGGCCGTAGCGATGGATATGGGGCCTGCCTACCAAAAGGCTGTCAGAGAGTCCTTGCCGTTGGCCGACATAGTATTTGACCGTTTCCACGTCATGAAAAACTACAGCAAAGCTATCCATAATCAGCGTCGACTTGAGTTCAGAAAGGCCGATCCAAGTGGTAAAGAGTTGATGAAAGGGACACATTATCTGTTGCTCAAAAATGCGGATAAGTTGAGTGAAAAACAAAGTGACAAGCTGCAAAGGTTGCTGGAGAGCAATAGCAACCTGAATGCACTTTACGTCTTGAAAGAACAGCTTCAGCTGCTGTGGAGTGCCGCTTCATTTGAGGCGATGGCGGAGCAACTGGAACGTTGGTGCCTGATAGCAGATCAGTCACAGATGCTCTATCTAAAAAAGTTCGCGAAATCCCTACGGAAACATTGTGTGGGCATCTGCAACTACGCCAAACACAAGCTCACAAGCGCCAGGATAGAGGCTGGTAATGTCAGTATAGGAATGATCCGTAAGCGAGCCAGAGGCATCAAGGATACCGAATACTTCAAACTCAAAATTAGACAATCATCCATTCCAGATAATCAATCTATGCTCTATTTGAAATCCTAAATCTACTCAACAAAGCGGAGAAGTGCCAGAATTTGCAACGTGGACACGCACAGATACCATTCCTTTTGATGCCAAACACCGTTTCATGGCTACATTGAATCATGACCATGAACTCCATGCATTTGTGTTTGTGAAGGGGGCACCCGAGAAAATTCTTACCATGTGCCAGAACCAGCGGACAGCGGATGATACAGTGGAACCGCTGGACAAAGCCTACTGGCAGGAGAAAGCAGACAACACTGCTGCGCTGGGCCAGCGCGTACTAGCATTTGCTGTGAAATCGGTTAAACCGAATCATACGGTGCTGGAACGTACTGACGTGGAAGGTTCGTTGACGCTTCTGGGGATGGTCGGGATGATTGATCCACCGCGCACGGAAACGGTTGCAGCAATGGCGGAATGTCATCGGGCAGGCATCCAAGTAAAGATGATTACCGGTGACCACGCCAAAACTGCCGCCGCTATCGGCATGAAAGTCGGGCTTCAAAACCCGGATAAGGTACTGACCGGGACTGACCTTGACAGCATGAACGATGCCTCACTGCACCAAGCTGTACTGGAATGTGACATTTTCGCTCGTACCAGTCCGAAGCATAAGTTACGCCTAGTGATGGCGCTGCAATCCCACGGTATGACTGTTGCCATGACTGGTGATGGGGTGAATGATGCGCCTGCTCTTAAGCGTGCCGATGCAGGGATTGCAATGGGGAGAAAAGGCAGTGAAGCTGCCAAGGAAGCAGCAGATCTGGTGCTCGCAGACGATAATTTTGCTTCTATCGCCACTGCCGTGCGAGAAGGTCGTACCGTCTATGACAACATCAAGAAGGTCATCAGCTGGACACTGCCAACCAGCGCGGGCGAAGCAACCGCAATTATTGTGGCATTGCTATTCGGAATGACACTACCAGTGACACCTATCCAAATATTGTGGATTAATCTTATTACTGCTTCTACACTCGGTATTGCGTTAGCCTTTGAACCCACGGAGGAAAATACTATGCGCCGCCCACCGCGACCACGTCATGAATCGTTGCTGTCTGGCGAACTAGTTTGGCACATCGTGCTAGTGTCTCTTCTGTTCCTGTGCGGGGTATACGGTATGTTTACTTACGCGATTGATCAGGGCTATTCCATTGAACTGGCGCACACCATTGTCGTTAACACGCTGGTAGTTATGGAAATCTTCCATCTATTCTTCATCCGTAATATTTACGGTACGTCACTGACATGGAAAGCCGTACGAGGTACAAAAGTAGTTTGGTTAACTGTGATTGTCATTGCTGTGGCACAATTTGCTATCACCTACCTACCTCCCTTGCAGACGGTATTCGCTACAGAAGCAGTTCCCTTCTTTGATGGAATGCTTATTATAGGCATTGGTGTGGCGCTGTTTGCAATTATCGAAACTGAAAAACAAATTCGATTGCGCCTACTGGCTCTAGGGGCGATGTGAGAGAACAATGCAGGATTTGGGTCTCATCCATTCATTCATACTTCATCGGCTTACGAACGGACTGCGCTATTGATGTTCAAAGTGGTGTACCTCATTGAAGGTCAGAACCCCCACACGGTCTATGACGATAAGCGCTTTAGTACACGATAACAGTCCTTGAAGTAGAATTTTACTGAACAAAAAAATTGAGGTGATTAAGATCAATGCATGTGTAGTAAGCTTTTAATATATTCGAAATAGGTTATCCACCACAGATCCAAGTACAGAGACAAATTATGCTGAATTTGAAACTCATTGGAATTGATACCTACCGGGACAACGTCGCCTTCCTTGCCCGAAACTGTGAGCAATACCGTCCTGAGGAATACCAGGCCTTCAAAAAAATCGAAGTTAAGTGCGGCAACACCCGCCTGCTTGCCCAGCTCCTACTTGTCGATGACGAAAGTATTGTCGGGGTTAACCAGCTCGGTTTATCAGAACAGGCATTTCGACGGTTAGGACTGGAAGAAGGCGCATCGGTAACCATCGCCCCAGCAGAACCTCCACGCAGCCTTGATCACTTAAGAAAAAAAATCCATGGGCATACTCTGGATAACAAACAAATAGAAGAAATTATCGGCGATATCGCCAGTTACCGATACTCTGAGATGGAAATTGCGGCCTTCCTTGTCTCTTCTGCAGGATTTATGACCACCAGTGAGATGCTCGCCCTTACCAAGGCGATGTCACAGGCAGGAAATCGATTGCAATGGAAATCCCCAATCATCGTTGATAAACATTGCATCGGCGGTATCCCTGGCAACCGAACCTCCATGATAGTTGTTCCCATCGTAGCAGCACATGGTCTACCGATCCCAAAGACATCTTCTCGTGCCATCACGTCTCCTGCGGGCACCGCGGATACCATGGAAGTTCTGGCAAGAATTGATCTTTCGATGCACGAAATGAAAGAGGTCGTTGAGCAATGCCATGGATGTCTGGTTTGGGGCGGCCACGTCAACCTGTCGCCTGCGGATGATGTCCTTATTTCTGTGGAACGCCCGCTATCTATAGATACACGCGAGCAAATGGTTGCATCGATTATGTCGAAAAAAATGTCCGCGGGATCAACACATCTACTAATTGACATCCCAGTTGGCCCTTCAGCTAAGATACGCAGTCATGGGGATGCTATGCGGCTTCGGAAATTGTTTGAATACGTGGGGAGTCAGGTAGGCTTGCATGTTGAAATAACCGTTACTGATGGATCGCAACCGATAGGAAACGGTATTGGCCCTGTACTAGAAGCGAGAGATGTTATGGCAGTCTTGAGGGATGACCCTGATGCACCAGCAGATCTTCGAGAAAAATCTTTACAGATTGCCGGTACATTACTTGAAAACGATCCCGCTCTTCGGGGTGGTTCAGGATATAAGCGCGCCCTGCAACTTTTAACTTCAGGCGAAGCACTGCGTACGATGGAACGTATTATCGAGGCGCAGGGGCCAACAAAAACACCAAGTTGCCTTGGTGAGCTCACCAAAGATATTCTTGCTCCGGAAGACGGGATTGTCACCTCAATCGACTGCTACAGGCTAGCGCGGATTACGCGTCTGGCCGGGGCGCCAATGGATAAAGGTGCAGGTATAGATCTTTTCAAAAAGGTAGATGACAGGGTCGTTAAAGGTGAGCCACTTTATCGTATTCATGCTTGTTTTAAATCGGACTATGTCTTCTCAACAAAATATGCGGAAGAAGGAGATGGCTACACGATTGGAGAGAACTTATGAATAAAGTTTCGATCCATTTCTTACCAGACAACAGTAAAGAGGCTAAGAAACTCGGCAAATCACTCGGTATTCCTGTGCACCCTATTTTAGTTCACACATTCCCCGATGGCGAAAGCCGAGTGCGGGTTTATCCTGTGCAGGGAACTGTAATAATTTATGCAAGCCTTAATTCCCCCAATGAAAAACTGTGGCACTTGGCACTAGCTGCGAGCGCTTTTAATGCGTCTGGTGCTCGACGGCTTATCCTTGTGGCGCCGTACCTATGTTATATGCGCCAGGATATGGAATTTAATTCGGGTGAAGCCGTAAGTCAGCATGTGATCGGCGCATATCTTTCCAATTATTTCGACCGTCTTATCACTGTCGATCCTCACTTGCATCGCACAGATGACCTTCAGTGCCTCTTTACCAATTGCAAAGCAGATACCCTCAGTGCAATGGACGTTATTTCAGAAGAAATTTCAAAAGATCCTGATAATAATAACGTTCTTCTTGTTGGTCCAGATAGTGAGTCTCGGCAATGGGTTGGAGCCATAGCAAACAAATTAGGCGTACCATTTCTCATTGGCGAGAAGGTCCGCGATGGGGACAGGCAGGTGAGAATTACATTCACTGGCCAAGAAGGCCCTGCCCCCGAAGAAATCAGCGCAAAACACGTCATCATAATTGATGATGTTATCTCTAGTGGTATGACGATCCGTTGTTGTGCGGAAACACTTAAACAAGCAGGCGCTGAGACAATCGAGGTTATTTCCGTTCATATTTTATGCAGTGATGGTGATATGGAAATGATGAAAGCAGCCGGAGTATCCCGTTTGTGCTCAACAGATAGTATTCCCCATCCAACCAATAGAATAAGTCTCACCTCCTTATTGAAAGAAGCCCTTACGCAGGAGTTATAATGTCTGTACAGATCAAGTTTTGCGGCGCTGCCGGCACGGTCACGGGATCATGCTACTGGATACAAACCAACGGATATCAATTTCTTGTCGATTGCGGGCTTTTTCAAGGGACCAAGACGATTAAGGAATTGAATTATTCTGCATTCCCATTTGACCCTAGAGAAATTGACTTTGTTTTGCTCACTCATGCTCATATCGATCATTGTGGCTTGATACCGAAACTTGTCAAAGCTGGTTTCAAGGGACCGATTTATACAACGGCAGCAACCCACGATTTATTGACCTATATGCTACCGGATAGCGGTTACATCCAGGAAACGGAGGTTAAACACCTGAATAGACGTAATCGGCAGAGGGGCCGGGATCCCGTACAACCAATATACAATCTGATAGATGCTGAGGCGGCTTTACAACAAATCCGAACCGTTATTTATGAAAAATGGCAAAGGCCTCACAATGACATTCAAGTCCGTTATTGGAATGCAGGTCATATTCTTGGCTCTGCTTCGATTGAAGTTGAAATAATGGATAACGATAAAAAATTGCGCTTGCTTTTTTCGGGCGATATAGGTCCTGACAATAAGTTGTTTCATCCAGACCCTGATGCCCCGGGCAGTTTTGATTACGTCTTTTGTGAATCAACCTATGGAGGCCGTAATCGTGATGACTTATCCATAGATCTAAGACGGCAAACCCTAATGGAGGAAATTAATGATGCCATGCATGCTGGTGGCACCCTCGTTATCCCTTCTTTCGCCGTAGAGAGAACACAGGAACTGCTTCTAGATATTTCCTATCTTATCAAGCATGAAATGATCCCCTGCTCTACTGTCTTCCTGGACTCTCCTCTGGCCATTCGTATTACCTCGGTTTTTTGCCGATCATGCTCTTGACCTTGAGGATATGCCAAAACAAGGCCTGCCCTTTAACCATCCAGGATTTAAATTCACAGAAACGGTACAGGAAAGTAAATCCATATCCAGGTTTACAAGCGGCGTTATTATCCTTGCGGCAAGCGGAATGTGTGATGCTGGGCGGATCAGGCACCACTTGAAGAACCATTTATGGCGTCCAAAATCGACGATTTTACTGGTTGGATATCAAGCTGAAGGAACACTGGGGCGGTTACTAGAGCAGGGAAACAAGAAGAGTATTAATATTCAGGGGGAAGCGGTAAAAGTACGCGCACGTATTCGGAAAATTGATATCTATTCGGGTCATGCTGACGGGAACCAACTTGTTGAGTGGATAAAAGCTCGCCAACCGATAAAACAAGGTGTTTTCCTTTGCCATGGATCAGAACAGTCGCTTCAGGCAATGCGTGCGGAACTCCTGGAATTGGGGTTTGATAAAGATCGGGTAATAATCCCCGAGCTTGATGATGAATTTGAATTGGTTGCATCTGGTGAAGTTACCAAACATCCCGGCATTAGCAGGAGGTTGGAACCTGAGGTCATTACTAAGCCCGACTGGCACAATGACCTTGCACAACTGACACTAGACATCAGATCTTCACTTGAAGATCTTTCCAACGATCAACAAAAAACTCAACTGCTCAAAAAACTCCGTAATGAACTGGAGGATAAATAAGGGGAATTTATGTTATGTAGATCTTGGTACGCTGAATTGTTTTTTCAGAAATAAGAGTAAGTAAACCCTTGATATTTCCCGAGCCGGGTGAACATGACTTGGGCAGGTATCTAAAAAAGGCCAGAGGTTCAGCACGGGGCGTTATCGCTAGTGATACCCCCAGAATTGTAGCTTATCAGCAAGAGACTTCGTCAAAATAATATATTACTGAACTCGTCCCTTTTACCAGACAAGTTGATTATTCTATGAGACATTACCAAAGCTGTATAAATTAGTAGTGCATTTTTATTTTTTCGTCTCCTTCAAGAAATTCGAACAACTTAGTATTTGGGCAATAACTCTGGTCTGTGCCGATAGTGTGATCGTCAGAAACAGTTTTACAGCAGTTACAAAAATTGGCACAAAATAAACACCTTTCCTCCGCATATTTCATTACGCTGCCGTATTTCTCGCATGCGTACTGAGAATCGAGGCCACGACGCTGCATGACAGTTAGTAAGGGAATCCACTTGTGAATTACTTGCATAACAAACCTCCTATAGTCTTTGATGGGCCGACATTTATTGATAAACAGCATGATTTTTATAAGAATTATGCGTTTGGGAAATCCTTCACAATCTTATTTTACGCCTAGAATTTCTTAACCGAACTAGTGTGTGTGAACCCTGAGTTGCTGAAAATTGATGCGCTTGTTCAGCGACAATAACCTTGGCCGGTTGCGACAACCA
Organism: Kiloniella sp.; assembly: GCF_965205715.1. Lineage (GTDB taxonomy): Bacteria > Pseudomonadota > Alphaproteobacteria > Kiloniellales > Kiloniellaceae > Kiloniella. The sequence continues at coordinate 548,419 of NZ_CBDBHW010000014.1, forward strand.
CCTTGGCCGGTGGATCTGATCATTAAAAAGGGCGTGCCCGTTTGATAATCAGATCCACCGGCCAAGGCTTAATTTGGTGTTAGTTACAAGCTGCTGTGAGTTGATAAGTTAAATGACCCCCGGCAAAGCCGGGGGCTTAAGCGGGTGAGCCCCTTAAAGGGGCAAATTGGGAACCGCTAAAGCGGTTATGGATTGAATATATCCATTTGGTCAAAGTACTTATCACGCTCTTCTTGCGTTCTGATATACTCCCTCACCATCTGTTCATCGAGCCCTACAGTTGAGACGAAATATCCACGGGCCCAAAAATTTTCACCCTTGAAATTCCGTGCTTTATTTTTGAATTTTCGAGCTATGGCAATCGCGCTTTTTCCTTTTAGGTATCCAACGACTTTTGAAACAGCATGTTTGGGCGGTATGCTGATACACATGTGAATGTGATCCGGCATCAAATGGCCCTCCTCAATCTTACTTTCGCGATGCCCGGCCAGTTCATGGAAAATTTCACCAAGATACTGACGTAGGTTGCCATAGATAACTTTTTGCCTGCGTTTAGGGATGAAAACCACGTGGTATTTACAATCCCATCTCGTATGTGCAAGGCTTTTGTAATCTCTCATCGGCTAATTCCTTTGTTATTTTGGTCAATAAACAAAGAAATGTAAGACCGTGGGAACGGTCAAACCATTGAGAGTCCCCCGGCATAGCCGGGGGTTTACCGGATTAAATTAGGAACCTCTAGATGTAATTGGAGGAACCTGTTTGCCGTATAAATTTATCACAGATGAACAACTGAGACTTTACATGACAGATAGAAAAACTCATGGTCAACGAACCGCCGCTGCCCGCGCAGGGTTTAGCGAACGCACGGCCCGCCGATTTGACGTTGATGCGACTTTACCGTCACAACGCAATATAAAGCGAGGGCGAACAGTTTCTGATCCGCTTGAAGATATCTGGGATAAGGACATCCTTCCCATTTTGGATAAAGACAACTCGGTCAAACCCATTACTTTGTTGCGCCACATACAGAGCCTCTATCCGCTCCGTTTTCCCGATGACCGTGTCAAGCGCACGTTAGAGCGCCGAGTTCGGGGATGGCGGGCTCTGAATGGCCCTGAAAAGGATATCATTTTCAGGCAAACACCTGAGCCGGGTTACATGGGCCAATCAGATTTCACGGATGCAGCCGACTTAAGTATTACCATTGCAGGAGATCCTTTGGTGCATCGGCTCTATCATTTTGTTCTGGTATATAGCCGATGGGAACATGTTGGGGTCGTACTTGGCGGTGAGAGTTTTACAGCCCTTGCGGAGAACTTACAAAATGCGCTTTGGTCCTTGGGGGGCGCTCCTGAAAACCACCGGACCGACAGCCTGTCTGCGGCCTTTCGGAATTTGAGCGTTGAGGAAAAGGAGGACATTACCAAACGTTATTCTGCTTTTGTTGAGCACTACGGTATGGAGGCCAGTCGAAATAACAGAGGGGAATCACACGAGAACGGTGCCATTGAATCTCACCACGGTCACCTTAAGACTGCGATAAAGCAGGCCCTGATTTTGCGTGGCAGTAATGACTTTG
>NZ_CBDBHW010000014.1:555000-2242500 GCF_965205715.1 Kiloniella sp.
AAAACTAGGCCACTGGCCTGGTCCGCGTTCGCTCGCCACTACTAACGGAATCTCGGTTGATGTCTTTTCCTCCGGCTACTTAGATGTTTCAGTTCGCCGGGTTTGCCTCGTTACCCTATGTATTCAGGTAACGATAACCCTAAAGGGTTGGGTCTCCCCATTCAGAAATCCACGGATCAAAGGTTGCTCTCACCTCCCCGTAGCTTATCGCAGAGTGCTACGTCTTTCATCGCCTCTATACGCCAAGGCATCCACCAGATGCTCTTAAAGCGCTTGATCGAAATCACCCTAACACACGCAGAGATAAATCAATGATTTACCGCTACACGCGCTAAAGATCAGATCGTATTCAAGACCAAATTCATACATATCAACAATGTCAAACAACAACCTGCTAGGCAGGTATTCTCTAAAAGAGAATTCTTGATCTTTCCAGATAATATAAGTCGCTAAACGAACCGTCACTTAAGGTGAGTGGTGGAGGCAGAGGGGATCGAACCCACGACCTGAAGCTTGCAAAGCTACCGCTCTCCCAACTGAGCTATGCCCCCGTTATCACGCTGCGCGTTTGTTATGCTTCGTACTCCGTACTCGCTACCTCGCATAAGCTCGGACGGCCACTTGGCCTTGCCTCACTGCGTTCGGTGCGCGCCGTACTTAAAGTACGCTACTTACCGCTGGTAAGTGGTGGGCCTGGGAAGACTTGAACTTCCGACCTCACGCTTATCAAGCGCGCGCTCTAACCAACTGAGCTACAAGCCCGAAAAACTACCGCTCTCTTTACCAATTTTCTGCGCTCAAAAAAGAACGCAGCCAACTGGCTGCTTGCGACATTATCTGGAAAGGATGCGAGAACGGCAGTTCGCCGTAGTAGCTTGGTATTTTTTAAGTAATTTCAAAAAGTTGCCTCTTCGAAATCCTTAGAAAGGAGGTGATCCAGCCGCAGGTTCCCCTACGGCTACCTTGTTACGACTTCACCCCAGTCGCTGACCCTACCGTGGTCGGCTGCCTCCTTGCGGTTAGCGCACCGGCTTCGGGTAGAACCAACTCCCATGGTGTGACGGGCGGTGTGTACAAGGCCCGGGAACGTATTCACCGTAGCATGCTGATCTACGATTACTAGCGATTCCACCTTCATGCTCTCGAGTTGCAGAGAACAATCCGAACTGAGATAACTTTTGGAGATTAGCTTCGCCTCGCGGCGTCGCTGCCCACTGTAGTTACCATTGTAGTACGTGTGTAGCCCAGCCCATAAGGGCCATGAGGACTTGACGTCATCCCCGCCTTCCTCCGGCTTATCACCGGCAGTCCCTCTAGAGTGCCCAACTAAATGCTGGCAACTAAAGGCAGGGGTTGCGCTCGTTGCGGGACTTAACCCAACATCTCACGACACGAGCTGACGACAGCCATGCAGCACCTGTATCCAATCCAGCCGAGCTGAAGGAAACCGTCTCCGGTAACCGCGATTGGTATGTCAAGGGCTGGTAAGGTTCTGCGCGTTGCTTCGAATTAAACCACATACTCCACCGCTTGTGCGGGCCCCCGTCAATTCCTTTGAGTTTTAATCTTGCGACCGTACTCCCCAGGCGGTGAACTTAATACGTTAGCTCCGTCACCAAGATGCAAGCATCCTGACGACTAGTTCACATCGTTTACGGCGTGGACTACCAGGGTATCTAATCCTGTTTGCTCCCCACGCTTTCGCGCCTCAGCGTCAGTATCGAGCCAGATAGCCGCCTTCGCCACTGGTGTTCTTCCTAATATCTACGAATTTCACCTCTACACTAGGAATTCCGCTATCCTCTCTCGATCTCTAGACTGTAAGTTATAAAGGCAGTTCCCAGGTTGAGCCCAGGCCTTTCACCTCTATCTTTGCAATCCGCCTACACGCCCTTTACGCCCAGTAATTCCGAACAACGCTCGCACCCTTCGTATTACCGCGGCTGCTGGCACGAAGTTAGCCGGTGCTTCTTCTACTGCTACTGTCATCATCCTCACAGTTGAAAGAGTTTTACAACCCTAAGGCCTTCTTCACTCACGCGGCATGGCTGGATCAGGCTTGCGCCCATTGTCCAATATTCCCCACTGCTGCCTCCCGTAGGAGTCTGGGCCGTGTCTCAGTCCCAGTGTGGCTGATCATCCTCTCAGACCAGCTATAGATCGTAGACTTGGTGAGCCATTACCTCACCAACTATCTAATCTAACGCGGGCTCATCATAGAGCAATAAATCTTTCCCCCGTAGGGCGTATGCGGTATTAGCATTCGTTTCCAAATGTTATCCCCCACTCCATGGTAGATTCCCACGCGTTACTCACCCGTGCGCCACTGTCCAGTACCCGAAAGTACCTTCTCGTTCGACTTGCATGTGTTAAGCCTGCCGCCAGCGTTCGTTCTGAGCCAGGATCAAACTCTCAAGTTGACCTGACTTCTGTCTTAAAACAGAACTCAAATTTATTTACTGACTAGGTATAGTGTAACTTATTTCGAATAAGATACATAAACTAGCTAGCTCGTTGCTAAAACCAACAAACCGCCGTTCACGCATCCTTTCCATCTGATCTACAATATCAAACAACAACTCCTTCAGAAACCGTAAGGCCTCGTGAGCAGGACGATATACAGCTAAGAAGCCGTTTCCGTCAATATTAATTTTATAATAATTTACCTGAATTAGCTTCGGTCGAGACCGTTTAGCCAAGGTCGGTTATTATAAGTTGATTTCTTAAAAGTGCAAGTACTGTTTGAACTTTTTAAAAACCGTCCCAGCGTTTCGCGTCGGTGTCTTACCGTGCTCCTCGCTGGTGAAGCCGGGTTATAAGGACATTGCCGGGGCTTGTCTATAGCAAATATCAATTAAATTGTTTTTTTTATAAACTCGGTCACAAAAGCCCCAATTTTTCGAGTTCATCCTTCATTTTTTCAGGTAAATCCTCTTCAAACGATTCGTATTCAGACAAATCATCTGGAGAATCTTCCGGCCTTAAATAACGCCAGCCTTGAAAAGGCCTGTGTTTCCGGTTTCGAACCAGAACCAGTTTAGGGTCCAGAATAAATCGTGCCATCGAACGGCCGTCCTGATCTTCGACTCTAACAATGTCTGTAACGAGTTGCCGAGCACGAACCTGCCCTTTAATCACCCAGTAGATAGAACCACCAGCGATAATCTCATCGCGTCTTTTGGGAAACATCCGGGTTTGATGGAAGATTTCGCCGTAATCAGCCTTACGTTGCGCTTGCCAGGCTTCGAGAGTTTCCGGGCTCTCCGTACCAACAGACAATTTAATTAAATGCAGGGCCATAGTTAACACACTCTCTTAAGAAACATATTTCCCGGCTTAAGACACACATACCCCGGTTCGAACAAAAAAACTTCAATCTTCATCGGTATTTTAAAGCAGAGTAAGCCTTGGAGAAGAAATTGTTACAAGTACTTTTTGCTCACACAAGAGTTTGTAGAGATTGCTCTTTACTTTCTCTCAGACGGTTTGCTTCTGGAAAAAGACATAATTTCCGAAAAACCAAAAAGAAGGAGCATGACACTTACAACAATTTGCAGGGACACTATTGCCTTTATCACATGAGATAAGGGGACGATATCCCCATAACCAACGGTACTGAGTGTAATAATGGAAAAATATAGGCTTTCAGAAAATGATAGGCTCTTCTCCGCTTTGTTGAGTAGAAAAAGATGCCGACCGCCAAGTAACCTGTTGATATGTATGGTTTCTGATAACTTTACATAGAGCAGGTATATGACAATCAACATCTCGCAGCATATTTTAGGACTCAAAGGGCAACGTGTAAATGAAATTAAACTGGATGACGGCGGTGTTAAGATTGTCATTCACTGCAGCCGAGACGCGCGTAGGAGGGCTATAGACCCTGCTACAGGCCAGAAGGGAAGCATCAACCAGCATGTCCGCCGACAAGTAAACGACATCCCCCTTTTTGGGTATCCTTGTGTGGTCGAGATTGAGCTGGCGCAGGTTTATATTAACAAGGGCGAACGCCGCATTGAGGGGTGTGATTTTGTTGATAAAGGGTGCCGTTTCACTCACCGATTTTGCCGACTGATCAGTGGATTATGTCGGCATATGTCTATTCAAGCGGTTTCCAGACATTTGGATATACGATGGGAAACGGTCAAGAATATCGACAGGGCATACCTTATTGAAACTCTCCCTACGCTTGATCCTGCAGAGCTAACTGGCTTGGAATATATTGGTGTAGATGAAGTTGCCCGGGCGAAAGGTCATGACTACATGACGGTGGTCTACGATATGGTTGGCGGTCATCTGATCTGGGTTGAAGCAGGCCGAACTGCCGAGGTTTTTTCAAGGTTTTTGAAACAACTGCAACCAGATACAGCCTGCAAAATAAAGGCCGTAGCGATGGATATGGGGCCTGCCTACCAAAAGGCTGTCAGAGAGTCCTTGCCGTTGGCCGACATAGTATTTGACCGTTTCCACGTCATGAAAAACTACAGCAAAGCTATCCATAATCAGCGTCGACTTGAGTTCAGAAAGGCCGATCCAAGTGGTAAAGAGTTGATGAAAGGGACACATTATCTGTTGCTCAAAAATGCGGATAAGTTGAGTGAAAAACAAAGTGACAAGCTGCAAAGGTTGCTGGAGAGCAATAGCAACCTGAATGCACTTTACGTCTTGAAAGAACAGCTTCAGCTGCTGTGGAGTGCCGCTTCATTTGAGGCGATGGCGGAGCAACTGGAACGTTGGTGCCTGATAGCAGATCAGTCACAGATGCTCTATCTAAAAAAGTTCGCGAAATCCCTACGGAAACATTGTGTGGGCATCTGCAACTACGCCAAACACAAGCTCACAAGCGCCAGGATAGAGGCTGGTAATGTCAGTATAGGAATGATCCGTAAGCGAGCCAGAGGCATCAAGGATACCGAATACTTCAAACTCAAAATTAGACAATCATCCATTCCAGATAATCAATCTATGCTCTATTTGAAATCCTAAATCTACTCAACAAAGCGGAGAAGTGCCAAATGATATCGCCTTGGTCTCACCCCCGATAGAAAAATGCATCGAAGAACTGTAATGATCGATAATACGATATACAAACCCGAAAACCATCACGTTCATTGAGTAGAACGTCAAAAAAGCAAAGGCGGGCATAACAAGAGATTCAATGCGAAGAAAAAATGATTCGAATAACAATCCCACATCTAAAAGAAAGGTTACCACCTGTTTACTTACAGACATCACAACCAGAGTAATCCCACCCATCGCAAGAAAAAAGAACGCTTCTTGCCAAAGTAGCGGCACAGAGCCTTCAGGAACAAAGAAAGTCGCAATACCTATTAAACTAACAGGAAGGAGCCAGCGGGCAGAACCCGCAGTTATCCCAATGTCGCTATTTTTATGCGCCAATACTATTGATTTTATGCTCTGGCGTTGAAACCAGGTTCCACCATAAAAACCAACGACTGGCATCGTATAACCTATGGCTCCAAGCTCTGGGCCGGTTGAAGGAAAATTAGTCGTCAAAAAAAAATGAAAAAGGCTGGTATAGAGAGCGAGAAAGTTGGCTATTGAAATTGAGAAAAAACGGCTGCCGGGAAAAACGCTATAGAGGTAGATTACACTAGAAGTGATAAGGAAAAGAAAAACCGTTAATTGAAGCGGATTGACAGAGCCCATAGCCAATGCAACAAGCAACAAAAAAAAGGCCGTAAAACCAGCGGCTTTCCATATACCCCGCCTGCCCCCAGTCATGTCCACTATTCTCCTTTAATTTAACTTTAAAAATTGATCTCTTAATCTGGCCATTCAGGATCTCGTTTTTCCAAAAAAGCTCTTATCCCCTCCAACCCCTCATCGCTTGCACTGATTTCAGCAATCAACTGAGCCGTTTCATTAAGCAGAGTATCATCTATTTGCCGACCAGCAACATCGGATACAAGTTGTTTTACAAGTCTCAAGGCATTCGGGCCAGCTTTGAGTAAATCCTTGATTATTCCATCGATCGTTAAGTCGATCATGTCCCCCTGAACGACCTGATGTAACAGTCCAATTTCCAGAGCGCGATCTGCAGACATTTTCTCTCCGGTAAGAAGATACCTTCGAGCTTGACGTATTCCGATTGATCTTAAAACATAGGGAGAAATAACAGCTGGTATTAATCCCATACGCACTTCAGGCATACTATAGAATGTACCAGCCATTGAGACGACAATGTCACAACAACACAAAAGACCGATCCCACCGCCATAAACATTCCCTTGAACCCGGGCAATGGTGGGGATTGTCAATCGATCCAATACGGACATAAGTTTCTTAAGTCGCTGAGCTTCAAGTATGTTGTCTTCTACTGAGTTTGCTGACATGCCTTTTAGCCACTTTAAATCAGCACCACCGCAAAAACTTGGCCCCCTAGCCGTCAAGACAAGAATTCGAACACGATGATCATCTTCAATACCGGTTAAGGCATCTATCAATTCGCCGATAAGTTCGCCATTTAAACTATTGTGAGTTTCAAGTTTGGTCAGTGTTATATAAGCAACACCATCAGCACCGGTTTCTTCGATAAAAAAAGGGGTACGCATCAAGGGCCTCTTTATCCAAGAGAGACGATTAGTCAAGCTTAACAAAATCGCCTTACTCATTCACTTATAAGAGTGAGAAGCATCGCTTTACATACTACGGTTAGCAATACAACCGAAGTGTATATTGGGTCAGGGTGATGTCCTCAAGGGAAGTAGCCATGAGATAATTGTACTCTATTTTACGAGAAAATTTTATATATTTTTTGAAACAACACTTTTTAATGATGCGTCAGAAGGTAAAAATATTCATTACAATGAACGCTTTCCAGCGCGTTACCAGCCTTTCTGCGAAAGCCATGCATCAAGAGTTGGCAACCTGTCATGGCCCCAAAAAGGCTCATCTTCCACAATAAAGAATGGGCTGCCAAAAACACCTCTTTGCTCGGCGAAAGAGACTTCGCTTCTCAGTTCTTCTTTCACGATCTCGCTTTGCAGAGCCGGGCCAATACGCCCATTATCCAATCCAAGCGCTGTAGAAAGGTCGATGATCGTTTGCGGATCGGAAATATCCAATCTCATTTGATAGCCTGCTTTGAATATGTTTTTTGCAAAGCTTTTTGCGAGATCTGGGTCCTGACGTCTAATCCAATAATAAGCCCGACATGCAGCAAGAGCGGCAAAGGGAAAGTTTACCGGGAGCGCAAACGGCAAGCGTTTCAATCTGGCTGTTCGCTCCAGATCGTGTTGAGCGTATTCGCCTTTTAGCGGAGTTTGAAGAAGAGGTTTTGCGCCAGTTTTTTTAAATATTGCTCCGAGGAGGATTGGCCGCCAATTGACAGATAAATCATGCTTCTCACCAAGTTTATCTATTTCCATTGCTGCGAAATAAGCGTAGGGACTGGAGAAATCAAAATAGAAATCAATAGCACGGTTCATACGTCATCCTCCTGAAGTATTTGTCGACTGATCACAAGGCGCTGAATGTCCGATGTTCCTTCGTATATTTGGCATACACGTACATCCCGATAAATTCGCTCGACCCCATAATCGCGAAGGTAGCCGTACCCCCCGTGTATTTGAATGGCATCAGAACACACTTTCTCGGCCATTTCAGAGGCGAATAACTTTGCCATTGATGCCTCTTTAAGACAGGGAAGTCCCGCATCACGAACTCTTGCTGCCTCTATAACCATCAACTCTGCGGCCTGCAATGATGTAGCCATATCTGCCAGCCTAAATGCGACGGCCTGATGTTGGGCGATTTCTTTCCCGAACGTCTTTCTTTCCTTGGCGTATTTTTTGGCTGCCATATAGGCGGAACGTGCCATTCCGATAGATTGTGAAGCAATACCCAGCCGCCCCCCTTCTAGATTTGAAAGAGCAATTTTGTACCCTTCGCCCTCTTCTCCTAGCCGGTTTTCGATGGGAATTAAACAGTCTTCAAAAACGAGATGGGCCGTATCTGATGCGTGTTGTCCGAGCTTTTCCTCAATATTTGCACAGATAAATCCAGGGGTATTTTTGGATACCAAAAAGGCTGAGATGCCCTTTTTGCCAGCCTCAGGATCAGTAACGGCAAAAATCAAAGCAACATCAGCATTTTTGCCTGTGGAAATAAACTGTTTACTGCCGTTTATAACATACCCCTTGTCCGAACGCTCAGCTCTGGTCGTAAGGGCAGCGGCATCAGAACCTGCCCCCGGTTCGGTCAAACCAAAACATCCCAGAATTTCACCTCGGGCAAGTGGTCCCAAAAAGGTTTTCTTTTGGAATTCGTTACCATAATTTTGTATCGGAGAGCAGACCAATGAGTTTTGAACCGACATCACGGTGGAACAAGATCCATCTCCCGCAGCGATTTCTATCAGAGCAAGAACATATGAAACATGATCAGTACCAGCCCCCCCAAGTTCTGGTGGAACCAGCATCCCCATAAAACCAAGTTCCCCTAGACCGGCGATGGCGTCTTTGGGGAACTCAGAATTTTTATCCCACTTAGCAGCAAAAGGGGCCATATTTTCTTGGGAAAACGCTCGTGCAGTATCACGAATAAGGATGTGTTCTTCACTTAAACCTGATGGCATCTGCGTCCCCACTTAAATAAATTCGATAATCTTTTTTACCAAGGTATTACTGACCCGTCAAAATTGAAAAACTGGCCAGTATCTTCCTCTGTCACTCTACCAATTAGTTTTCTTAATCCAGAGACGGATTTTGCAATTGATACCGGAGCGGTTTCTCCACCCATATCTGTTTGAACGTGGCCAGGGTGAACGGAGATAACGGTTATACCTTTATCTTTCAAATCGATTGAAAGGCTTTTTGTGACAACGTTCAGTGCGGCTTTGGAAGAGCGGTATACATATTGACCGCCAGTTTCATTGGCGCCCATGGACCCCATTTTACTTGAAAGATTGACGATCAGCTTACGGTCACTGGAAGCGATATGCTCAACGAAGTTCTCGACCATTCTTAGAGGCCCCATCGTATTAATCTGAAAGGTATAAGCCCAATCATCATAATCGATTTCACCAAACTCCAGCCGAGGACCAAAATACCCCGCGTTGTTAATCAGAATATCGATCGGTTCGTCAATTACTTCACGTGCAAGTCCTGCAACCCTCAAACCGTCAGAAACATCAAGCTTGTGGAGAACAATATCCCCTTCTATCGCTTTTAATTCCTTGGCCTTATCTGGTTGTCTGCAGCAAGCATAAACTTTCCAGCCATCCACTGCGAAAGATTGGGCAAACGCCAAACCGATACCTTTGTTCGCACCTGTTATTAAGACACTCGGCACACGGCCACTCCATCTTCTGTTAACCCTGTGGATATATAATACCCATAAGCGCACCTTACGCTTTTCACCTTAGCAGTCAACAAAGACACGCTAAATCAAACTGCGAAATTAGCCCCGTTTTTATTATAATCTATCACAGGAAAGAAAACTCATCCCCATAGGTAGAATACGTTAGTCAGATGCAAGTATTTGTTTTATTTTGAAATTTCACATTGAAAAAACAAAAGAATTTATACTGCAGAGCCCCCAACACAAGATTATAAAAGAAAAAGTGCCGCCAGTCCGAGGAAGGCAAAAAATCCTATTACATCTGTAACAGTGGTTAGAAACACACTAGATGCTACCGCAGGATCGATATCAAATCGTTCAAGTCCCAAAGGTATAAGGGTGCCACATAGTCCAGCGATAATCATGTTGATAATCATCGCGGCACCGATAACAAGTGCCAAGGCCATCTCATCAAACCAAAGCCAGGCAACCCCGCCAGTTAATAAAGCAAATAGTACGCCGTTTATCACACCGATGATGAGTTCTTTTCCAACAAACCGCGCAGCATTTGCCTCTGACAGATCATTCATTGCAAGGGAACGAACGGCAACCGTAAGGGTTTGTGTTCCAGCATTGCCCCCCATTGAAGCGACAATCGGCATAAGAACAGCCAATGCCACAACCTTTTCAATCGTTGCATCAAACAATCTGATCACTAAAGACGCCAGGACAGCAGTCAGCAGATTAACACCGAGCCAGGTAAATCTTGCAATCGTTGTATCGGCGACATCTTCATAAAGGTCGGGTTCAGTAACACCACCCATTTTCATGAGATCATCCCCGGCTTCTTCATCAATAACATCAACCACGTCGTCAACAGTAATCACCCCAACGAGACGTCCGCTTTCTTCCACAACAGGCGCAGATATTAAGCTATACTGACGGAACATATGGGCGACATCTTCCTGGTCCAGGTCGAGAGGAATAATACGCATATCCTCGTCCATGATTTCATCCAACCGAACATGTCGCCGGGATCGCATCAAGCGACTTGCTGGGATAAATCCAACCGGATGATGCCTTGGATCAACCACAAAAATATCATAAAAATCTTCAGGTAAATTCTCGCTTACCCGCATGTAATCAATAGTTTCACCTACAGTCCAGACCGAAGGTACCGCAACAATCTCTCGCTGCATCAAGCGACCAGCGGAATCTTCAGGGTATCTCAGGCTCTCTTCTATAACCCGTCTGTAGGCTTGGGGTAACGCTGCTAAAATGTGGATACGCAGGTCTTCATCTAAGTCCTCGATGAGTTCAACGGCGTCATCACTATCAAGGGAGGGAACCAGTTTGGCAATGCCGTCAGGTCCAAGCCATTCAACAATTTCTTCCCGAACAGTTTCATCAAGATAGGGTAAAATTTCGGGATCGAAGCCAGCCCCCATAACCTCCATCAAACGGTAACGTTCTTCCCGCCCCAGAGTTTCAAGAAGATCGGCGGTATCAGCTTCATGAAGACTTTCGACAAGATCTTCAACTTCAGCATCACGACTTTCCTCAAGAGCGTCTTCAACAGCATGAATAAGATCGGCTGAAACCCCGAAGTTCTCATCATCCGAGAGATTTTGCAGGTCGTTTCCACCCTTAAGATCTTCCGACATCCCGCCTCCTACCGCTTGCTGTTCGCGCCACTATTAAACGAGAAAGGTTACAGTTCACCGCTGTAACCTTTCTCTGGGCTTTTTATATGTTAGACGGTTACTTTTTAGCCCGTCTTTCTCTGTTCTGTGCATCAACTACCGCAATAGCAGTCATATTTACAACCCCCCTTCCGGTGACTGAAGGCGTAAGAATATGAGCAGGCTGTGCAGCACCAACTAAAATGGGGCCAACAGCGAGGCCATCTTCGACGGTTTTCATAAGATTTAGCGCGATATTTGCTGAATCCAGATTGGGGAAGATCAAAAGATTTGCCGGACCAGTTAAATTGGAATTCGGGAAAACCCGCTTTCTCAACTCTGGATCCAATGCAGCATCTGCATGCATTTCACCATCTACTTCGAGGTCTGGTGCCAGCTCTTCGAGAGCAGCTAAAGCTTTTCGAACTTTGCAAGCGGACTCGCTATCCGAACTTCCGAAGTTGGAATGGGACAACAGAGCAACACGCGGTTTAAGACCAAAACGACTTACATGTTTTGCCGCCAGAACCGTTGTCTCAGCAAGATGTTGCGACGTTGGCTCTTCTGTCACATAGGTATCAGCCATGAAATAGGTGCCACTTGGCATCAACATCAGACTTAGGGAAGAAAAGTCTGAAACCCCTTCCTGAAGCCCGATAACACCGCGAACATGTTTCAGATGACGATGATATCCCCCGGTTAATCCGCAAATCATCGCATCGGCATCCCCCCGATAAACGGCAAGAGCGGCAATAACGGTGTTTCGGGTCCGAACAATAACCTTGGCCGTGTCAGGAGAAATGCCGCTTCGTTCCATACGTTTGTGGTACGTGGTCCAATAATCGTTATATCGGGAATCATCTTGAGGGTTAATTACCTCGAAATCCTTCCCAACAGTAAGTTTAATTCCGACCTTATCCATACGATTTTGCACAACGTCTGGGCGGCCAACAACGATTGGAACAGCTGTTTTTTCATCCAAAACGATTTGGACGGCACGTAAAACACGCTCATCTTCACCTTCTGCATAAATAATCCGCTTCGGATCCTTTTTAGCGCGCTCAAAAAGCGGCTTCATCACCAAACCAGATCGATAGACAAAACGTTTCAGTTTTTCGCAATAAGCATCGAAATCTGTAATAGGTCGGCTGGCCACTCCCGTTTCCATCGCCGTTTTTGCAACAGCGGGTGCAATCACAGAAATCAAACGAGGATCAAAAGGACTTGGAATGATATATTCCGGCCCAAAGTTCTTAGCTTCACCGCCCATGGCCTTGATCACGATTTCATCCTGCTCAGCCATTGCCAGATCAGCAATAGCTTTTACGCACGCGACCTTCATCTCTTCGTTGATAGCCGTAGCTCCAACATCCAAAGCGCCTCTGAAAATATACGGAAAGCAAAGAACATTATTTACCTGGTTGGGATAGTCAGACCGTCCCGTAGCCATAATCGCATCATCACGGATGGCTTTTACTTCTTCAGGCATGATTTCTGGCGTTGGGTTTGCCAAAGCCATAATTATTGGGTCTTTAGCCATCCGTTTAACGTAGTCTGGCTTAAGGACACCAGGCGCGGAAAGACCAAGGAATATATCTGCACCACCAATTACATCTGAAAGGGTTCGTGCATCTGTATCTTGTGCAAAGACAGACTTCCAACGGTCCATTAATTTTTCACGGCCTTCGTATACGACGCCTTCAATATCTGTGACCCAGATATTCTTGCGATCGATCCCGAGAGAAACCAGAAGGTTAAGGCAAGCAAGTGCGGCTGCGCCTGCGCCCGAAGCAACAACTTTAACGTCTTTTTTGTTCTTTTTGACGAGACGTAAGGCATTATAAATAGCAGCAGCAACAATAATGGCTGTACCGTGCTGATCATCGTGGAAAACAGGAATGTTCATTTTCTCACGGAGAGCATCTTCCACAATAAAGCATTCTGGTGCTTTAATGTCTTCCAGATTGATCCCACCAAATGTCGGCTCCAGAGCAGAAATAACATTTATCAGACGGTCTGGATCTGTCTCATCAATTTCAATGTCAAAGACATCAATACCTGCGAATTTTTTGAAAAGGACAGCCTTTCCTTCCATAACCGGTTTTGAAGCAAGGGGACCAATTGCTCCTAAGCCAAGAACGGCTGTACCATTGGTTATTACGCCAACAAGGTTTGCGCGTGAAGTCACAGTAGCGGCTTCCGCCGGATCTTCAACGATCACTTCACAAGCTGCGGCGACACCTGGAGAATATGCTAATGCCAGGTCGCGCTGGTTACCAAGTGGTTTAGTGGCTGATATTTCTAACTTTCCTGGTGTGGGATGACGGTGGTAAAAGAGGGCAGCGTCGCGTAGGTCTTGCGTCATAAAGTTTATTGCTCCTTAGGGCAGTCGATGCCTTATATATAGCTGGGGGAACGGCTCGTTCCTGCCAAAGACGGTCTTGACAGAGTGGCGCGGAAAAGCGACACCCTGACGCGATTAAAACATAGCAGTCGGCGCTGTGCCATAGACAGGATGTGTAAAAAGTGAAAAATTCCCGAATTTCTTCCAAAGACGGACAAGTATTATCTAAAGATGAAGTCATAACTTCCATAGATGAACTTGGAATCGAGTGGAGAATCTCTGAAAATCAGGTTGATTACCCTGACGCTCTAAGCTTTATGGAAAACCGCGCCAACGAAATTTTCTCGAAACAATCCCCGCAAGCCATCTGGTTATTAGAACACCCTCCCCTCTACACCGCGGGAACATCTGCTCACATTGAAGACCTGGTGGATCCCGATCGCTTTCCGGTCTATGACGCCGGGCGGGGTGGCCAATACACCTATCATGGGCCTGGCCAACGTGTGGCCTACGCAATGTTGGACTTGAGCCTCTATAATAAGGATGTGAGAAAATACGTCTTTAATCTCGAAGAATGGATTATTCGAACCCTTGCAAAATTCAATGTTAACGGAGAACGCAGAGAAGGTCGTGTTGGCATCTGGATTAATCGCGGCAATGGCCGGGAAGATAAAATAGCGGCTATCGGTGTACGGGTCAGGAAATGGGTATCATTTCATGGCATCGCCATCAATATGGACCCTGATTTATCCAATTTTGAAGGTATCGTTCCCTGCGGCATCAATGAACACGGGGTCACCTCCCTCGTCGACCTTGGCTTATGCGTCTCAATGGAGGATTTGGATGTTGCCATGAAAGAGGCTTTTTATGAAGTTTTCGTACCAGAGCAAAATACAGAACAAGAGAATTAAATCTGGTTTAAACCTGAAGGTAATAAAAATTAACGTATCTGGATAAACAGGTTTTCATCCTCTAGGTCCGATGTATCCACAAAGGTTTCTATGGCTTCAACCTTTGCCAATTCGGGCCCGTGCCAGCAGGCTTCCACCATCACCTCAACGTCAGCTTCTTCGCCACGAATAACAGCTTCCACCTGGCCGGAACCCAGATTTCGCACCCAGCCTTGCACCCCGATAGCCTTTGCCTTATCGACGGTCCAGCCCCGATACCAAACGCCCTGTACCCGACCCGTGATTAATACTCTGATTTGTTTCATGGTATATAACTCAATGCCAAAGAATTCATCCCTAAACTTAACATAACACATCTAATTTTACATCACTTGGTTCAGCATCTATTTGCTTTATATGAAATTTTTTATTTAGCCAGCAAACCGAGAACCGATTTAAAGTTTCAATTAAGTCGACTGCTTGAATTTCGTCTCTGGCCGTTATAGGCTGAAAAGAAAAATCGACTTTCATCACAAAAAATCAATAAGATAAAAGCCGAAACAGGACGAATACCGGGGAGAGAAACATGCCGTTAGAGGTGGCCTATTCACCACTTCTTATTGTGGGGTCATTGGCAGTCGCTATTATGGGGGCTTTCACAGCCCTACGCCTGACCTCAAACCTGCGCCACCTTGATGCATCTAAACGCAAAACCCGTGTCACTCAAGGCGCACTGGCCTTGGGTACAGGCATCTGGTCCATGCACTTCACCGGAATGCTCGCTGTAGAGCTCCCCATCACGATCAGTTATGACCCCCTAAGAACTTTGGCATCGGCCTTAATTGCGGTGCTCGTTGTCGGTGTTGCTCTTCTCTCGCTACATTTTGGTGTTCGGACAAAAACTAGAATTGCCATAGCTGGAACTCTCACGGGGTTAGGTATTGTCGGGATGCATTATCTCGGCATGAGTGCTTTATCTGCTAATTGCGTGGTGACCTACAGTCCTATAGGCATTGTCATGGCTATTGCCATTGGCATCGCCTCTTCCATTGCAGCAATAGAGCTCGCCTATGGTAATCGCTCGCTGCTCAGTATATCTGCAGGGTCTGTTGTCCTCGGACTGGCGATATCGGCAATGCATTATTCGGCCATGTATTTCACTGCGTTTAGTCTTGGCGCAGAGTTGACGCCCACTGCTCCATCCTTTCTTGATAATGATCGTCTCGCTCTCGTCGTCGTTCTCTCCTCTTTTGTTCTATCAGGACTTTTCCTGCTGATGGCAGTTCCCGGAGACGCAAAGGGGGATATAAAAAAGGCTGACGGACAAGATGTCACTCAACAAAACATAGAAGAGACGCTTGCAAACACTGAGGCACTAAATAACACAACAGTGCATGAAACGAAGGGGACGGACACTGAAATCAAGATCCCTTATGAGCAAAATAAGATCCAGAGGCTTCTTTCTGCAGAAGATATTCACGTCGTAAAAGCGGATGGCCATTACACCCAGATCAATGACGGCGGTGAAGATCTCTTTTGTCCTTGGTCGATTTCCCGCTTGGAAAAGCAACTTAACCCAGATGATTTTGTCCGTACTCATCGCAGCTTTATCGTCAATAAGAGCCAGATCACAGGTTTTCGCAGAGATGGTGATAAAGCCTTTTGTATCGTGGGCAATGGGGCTGGAAATAGTAACGGCACAGAAATACCGGTAAGCCGATCCCGCATTACTGAACTACGTAAGCTGCTACAGTTGAATTAGATCACCAAATACTTATTGAGTTCTCTTAAAAAACGCTCTCTGACGGAGTTTTCGGTATGACAATAGACTTTGTACCACCTGATTTTGATGTCCCCACTTCCTATACTTCCGATCACTTTTACCTCGGCATTCTCGACCCAAGTGTTGTGGAGTTGGACTATGATGCCGTTATGTCGAGTAAGGTAAACTTGCGACAAATTTTTTCTGAGAACCATGAATGGCCTCGCGATACCATGACTTTAGAAGATAATAATGGTGACCTTTTAAAGCACAGGGAAGAATTCGATCTGCGAAAAGCATTTGCATACACGGTCTTAACAACTGACAAAACAAAATGCATTGGCTGCTTGTATATTGACCCGAGCAGAGTGAGTGATTTTGACAGTGAAGTTTATTTTTGGATAAGGGACGATAGTCTTCATATTGAGACTGAATTTTATACTAATATCCAGAACTGGTTGGAAGAAGCTTGGCCTTTCAAGAAAATTGCTTGGCCGGGACGGCAAATCAGTTGGCAACAATGGGGATCACCTGTAGGGATTGCTCTTTAGAGGACAGATCCTAAGAAAGGTTCAATTTATCAGAATTGAACACCTCCCGCTTATAGGTATTTCTGTTGAATAATATTTCCCCAAAACTAATCGCATTTCGTGCTGAATAAACGCCATTCGTGCACCAAGACCTAATGACATCATAGCTGCCCAAATACGACATCTCAACGAACATAAAGAGAACAAATAGCCTGCATACGGTATAAACATTGATCATTATACTTCATCTTTTTTCATTTCAGACAAGGGATGTTGGTATGGCACACGACTGGACCGAAGCAGATGTGGGAACTCAATGGAGCTTAGGATATGACGACTTAACCCGGATCGAGGGTAAATCGTCAGGTTTCAGACTTGGTTTTGCGGCACAATTAAAGTTTTATAGTCTTGTAGGCCGTTTTCCAAAAACATGGAAAGAAATCCCTGAATTTGCACTGCCTTTCCTTGCCGACCAAGTTGGTCGGGAGGTTACTGACGTTGATTTATATGAATTTTCCAGCCGCAACAGCCAACGTCATCGTTTGGAAATTTTATCTCTCCTCAATGTGCGAAAGATGAAAGCTGATGATCGTAGGAATTTACAACTATGGTTGACCCATGAGCTTTGCTCCACCTGTACGTTAACAGGAGAGATGTTGGATCACCTGTATTTATGGTGCCTAGAACGACAACTACAGGGACCAGCTCTTAAAGAGGCCACTCGGTTGGTTAGAACGGCACGGCAACAATATGAGGATGATCTCTTGGCTCGTATTGTTATGAGGCTCGGGTATGAGACTATATGCCGCCTTGAAAATTCTCTTGACCCAACTCCACCTTCCTATGGGTTTTCGGATTTCAAAGAAGAGCCCGGGCGTGTAGCGCTCGAGAGTGTGCTTAAGGTCTCTGGACGATTGTCTTTTATACGCTCACTTGCCCTGCCACGCTCAATGATATCCAAAATTGGGCCTTACTGGCGGGAGAAATACAGGCGTCGGGTGGCACAGGAAGCCGCATGGGAAATGCGCCGGCACACAATAAACCGCCGACTTGGAATGTATGTGATTTTCTTGATTGAACGCGAAGCTGAGCTGGCGGATGGCCTAACCGATCTCTTGCTGGAAACGACTCATAAAATATCAAAAAAGGCTGAAAGCACAATTATTGCTGAAGTTTCCCGGAATGCCTCCAAGATACATGGTAAGGAAAAACTTCTTGTCGACATGGCCTTTGCTGCCCTTAGAAACCCGGACGGAGTAATTAGGGACGTTATTTTTCCGGTTGCAGGGGAAGAGAAGCTTGCTGCAATAATTAAAGGCCATAAGACGCGAGGAACATGGAACCAGCTTGTATTTCAGGTCATGAGAAGTTCCTACGCTCATCATTATCGTCCAATGTTACCTGATACTCTCAAGGTCCTGGATTTTAAATCTAACAACGTCATACATCGCCCAGTACTTAAGGCTCTTGCCTGGATTGAGAGTATGAAAAACGATACCCGCCGAATTGTCCGTCTGAAAGATGGTATCCCAATCGACGGGGTGATCGCACCGAAATGGTATAATTGCGTTGTTGAAGCCGACAGTTCGGGTTGTCTCCGAATAAATAGGATAAATTACGAACTTTGTGTTCTGCTTGCTCTACGGGACCGGATACGTTGCAAGGAAATTTGGGTTGTTGGCTCTGATCGTTATCGTAATCCGGACGATGATTTGCCTAAAGATTTTGATACTAAACGCAAGACTTACTATGAGGATCTTGGCCTTAGCCAGGATGCAAAGACCTTCACTGCAGGTATACGGGCTGAACTTGAAGCCGAATTGCTATTACTGAACAATGAACTCCCGAATAACAACCTTGTCCGGATCAAGGAGCGTGGTAAAAATAGTATATCCATTTCGCCCTATATTCCTTTACCTGAACCAACAGGATTGGCATCAGTCAAAACCGAGATCGAACGCAGATGGCCGATGACAGGGTTATTGGATCTTCTTAAAGAAAGCGCCCTTGATACTGGGTTTCTCAGTGCTTTCCAAACTTCAGGGGACAGGGTAGTTCTGGACGAAGAAACCCTCCAGCAAAGACTCCTGTTGTGTCTTTATGGTCTGGGGACGAATGCGGGACTAAAACGTATAAGTGCTGGATCTCCAGGTGTATCCTATAAAGAACTTCTTCATGTCCGGCGTAAATTCATCCACCGGGGAGCTCTCCAGGAAGCAATCAGGCAAATTGTCAATGCGACGCTTGCTATTCGTGACCCATCTATCTGGGGAGAAGTTGGCACGGCTTGCGCCTCAGATTCCAAGAAATTTGGCGCCTGGGACCGTAACCTTATGACGGAATGGCATGTCCGGTATAAGGGGCGTGGCGTCATGATTTACTGGCATGTGGCCAAGCGTTCTACCTGTATTTTTTCTCAATTGAAACGATGTTCTTCATCTGAAGTAGCTTCCATGATTGAGGGAGTGTTACGCCATTGTACTGATATGGATATTCAACGACAGTATGTAGATAGTCATGGCCAGAGCGAAGTGGCTTTTGCCTTTTGTCGTATGCTCAGTTTCGAACTGGCTCCAAGATTGAAGGCGATTGCACGTCAAAAACTATGTCTACCGTCATCAGACTTCAAAGGCCGGTTGCAAAATCTTACTCCTATCCTGAGCTCTGTCATTGACTGGGATCTGATTGAACGACAATACGATGAAATGGTTAAGTATACTGCAGCGCTGAAACATCGAACGGCAGATCCTGAAGCTATTCTACGTCGTTTTTCTCGTGGAGAAACTATGCATCCGACGTACAAGGGATTGGCGGAATTGGGGAGAGCAATCAAAACCATTTTCCTATGCAAGTATCTACGTTTGGAATCCCTGCGTCGGGAAATCCATGAGGGCCTGAATGTGGTGGAAAACTGGAATAGTGCCAACGGCTTTGTATTTTTTGGTAATGGCGGTGAGATTGCGACAAACCGTATCGATGATCAGGAGATATCCGTTTTGGCGCTACATCTTCTGCAGAGCTGTCTTGTTTACGTAAATACCAGGATGTTACAAACTGTATTATCAGAACAGGCATGGGCCGCGCGGATGACACTGGAAGATTTTCGGGGTCTTAATCCTGCTATTTACGGCCATATCAACCCGTATGGCTTCTTTGATGTCAATCTGCTGAAACGAATTGATTATCAGAGATTGGCTGCCTAAAATCAGGGGGCTAAATTTCTCTAATCGATTTTGAGTAACAAGCGGGCTGATCCAGGAACAAAGGAAGATCTTGTGTCCAAAAAACTGTTAAATACCTGTCTCGACTTTATTCAAACGTATGGTTTTGATTCGAGTGTATTTTATGAATATTTTTTATCCGTAAAATCGGACCTGTTAAGTGATGACAAGATAGCAAAAACTTTGATTCTAGGCATATCTAAAGAGGGAAAATCCGAAGAAACGAGGTTCAGTGATTTATTCACCCGCCTTCTAGATGAAGCCCGGATGGACGTTGAGAATGATGGTCTTTACGGTAAAACTTTCCTGGAAAGCTCTGAGGTCGCTCTTAAGTCCCTGCAGGCAAAAAAGAGCTTTGAGTATCACACTCATATGAACTTGGTCGAATGTTATGGAAGGGCAAGCCTAAAAGTACCTGAAGTCCTGATTTTTGATTTAAATTCGGACTTTGATACACCTGAATTTCCAACTCCATTGCCCGCCGACCTGGAACAGATGTTGACCTCTCTCCAGGAAGAGGGTGGGACATCGTATGATTTCTATCTTGCTTTGAATAATGCCTCCTCGGCTTTCCCGAGCGATGCACAAGCTGGGTTTGCCCGTTATGTTTCAACAATGGAAAATCCTGCATTTGAACGACTAGCATTGTATTGGTTGCTGGACCGAACACCTTTAATACGTGAATCTGCGGCTATGGGGTTGGCTGACAACGCGGCATTAGCCAAACTTCATCCCGAAACTCTTCAATATATGCCTATGCTACGCAGTTGGATGGGTTCTGGCCGGGCGCGGAATATAATAGATAACGCATTAAAAAATGCACGGCGCAAAGAAATTTCAGGGGCTATTGAAAATCAGGTTGCTATACAAATCCATGAGAGGAGGGCCAGTGTCGTTGACGGGGTAGGATCGCAAAGCCTTTCTATTCTGGCACAGAACGGACAAAACGTGACAGTTTCCATGTTACTTACAAAAATGGGGCATGGAATTAAAGATGCATTTGTCATTCCCTGCGACAGTCTCAAAGAAGCTCATGGAATTTTGGAGAAAGTAAGTTCGCACTCTCCAGGCTTTCTAATAGACCAACAAACACTTGAATTAATTTTACAGTCAGCATTGGCAGATGGGCTTGAACATAAGGCCCTACCAGCACCTGGCTTATTGGACGTTGTGGAACAGTGCGGACTTTTCTCTTTAAAACCTCAAGCCACATCAGTACAGGCATGGATGGAATATGTAGACCCACAAGGTGAAATAAGTGACGCGTCTCCGCAAAAACGGGGTCGCCTGGTTAATGGCGAAGACACCTGGCACAGACTCTTTCCTTTGACTGATTGCTGGTTTGAAGACAATGAAACCACCAGAGCTATTGTCTCATCAACCGGTTCAGAGCGCACAATTGAAACCAAACTCTGGAAATATCTGGAAACACGCCGGGAAATCTGGGCGCAACGAATGTTACAAACCGCAGCAATGCTGAAAGACGATCAACAAAATCCTGACTGGAAATGTTTGGCTGCCGCTGCATTCCAACTCATCAATCAGAAGGCTCTCCGTAAAATTCCTGTAATGCGAGAGATCCTCTACACAACAATTGATGCTGCAGAAGAAAAATTGCTTCAGCAACCGAGATCAACATTGTTGTATCACGATGACGATAGTCCAGAACTGTATAGCCCCTTAGGGGATGCTTTAGTGAATAATTTATCCTTTATTACAGATGGTGAATATTCCGACCAAGATGCTTCCACAATTTCAGACTGGTTTGATGTCGCGTTTGACGAGTTCGAAAAAGACCTGTTATTTGAGGAGCTTAATGACTGTGAGAAACAAAATGGATATTTCATGATCAGCTGTTTCTACGATTTTTGTTATGGTTACCATTTGGCAGGACCTGCAGATATCGATGAATATATAATAGATGACGTGTGTTTGGATATCATGCCGCGGAAAGTATCGGCGAGTGCTGAAATGTTTGCAACTTTCGCTCCGACGATAACTCGGTTTTTTACATGGAGCGAACAGCAAGGTTTTTTATCAAAGACAAAAGCTTTGCAAAAACATATTGCAAAAATTTCTCCAAAAATGATTAAGAAATCTGAAGATCCTGGAAACTGGGGAATGGCGAAATCCATGGTGTTTGGAAATTCCCCAGATGGTGAGCTAACCGAAGGTGATTTACTTGAACACCTTACAAATATGATCCCTCATGATCCTGACCTTTTCGCTGAAGACACCATCCCGCTTGAGAGAACAAGTCCTAAAGTTGGACGCAATGACCCTTGCCCATGCGGTAGTGGCAAGAAATACAAAAAATGCTGTTTGAACTGAGCAGATTTAGAAGTGTGGGTTTTGGGTATACTCCAGCCTGACGTCAGGTGCATAATCTGATACTTGTCAGTATAGGATCAATTGTTCTATTTGTTGACACAAGGTGCTCAGGGTCATAGATTCTTTCCTGACAGTTTTGAGGAAAGAATCTATGATTGGTCAGCGCATCGGCTACATTCGGGTAAGCACCTATGAACAGAACCCGGAACGACAACTGGAAAACCTCAAACTTGACCGTGTTTTTACAGATAGTGCATCTGGCAAGGATGTTAATCGCCCCCAGTTAAATGACCCCCGGCAAAGCCGGGGGCTTAAGCGGGTGAGCCCCTTAAAGGGGCAAATTGGGAACCGCTAAAGCGGTTATGGATTGAATATATCCATTTGGTCAAAGTACTTATCACGCTCTTCTTGCGTTCTGATATACTCCCTCACCATCTGTTCATCGAGCCCTACAGTTGAGACGAAATATCCACGGGCCCAAAAATTTTCACCCTTGAAATTCCGTGCTTTATTTTTGAATTTTCGAGCTATGGCAATCGCGCTTTTTCCTTTTAGGTATCCAACGACTTTTGAAACAGCATGTTTGGGCGGTATGCTGATACACATGTGAATGTGATCCGGCATCAAATGGCCCTCCTCAATCTTACTTTCGCGATGCCCGGCCAGTTCATGGAAAATTTCACCAAGATACTGACGTAGGTTGCCATAGATAACTTTTTGCCTGCGTTTAGGGATGAAAACCACGTGGTATTTACAATCCCATCTCGTATGTGCAAGGCTTTTGTAATCTCTCATCGGCTAATTCCTTTGTTATTTTGGTCAATAAACAAAGAAATGTAAGACCGTGGGAACGGTCAAACCATTGAGAGTCCCCCGGCATAGCCGGGGGTTTACCGGATTAAATTAGATGAACTCTTAAAATTTGTCAGGATCGGTGACACAGTCGTTGTTCACAGTATGGATCGCTTGGCTCGAAATCTTGATGACCTGCGTCGGATTGTACAATCTCTGACAAGCCGTGAAGTTCGTATAGAGTTTATCAAGGAAGGTTTGACCTTCACGGGCGAGGACTCACCAATGGCGACTTTGATGTTATCGGTTATGGGAGCATTTGCAGAGTTTGAACGCTCTTTGATCCATGAACGGCAACGTGAAGGCATTGAGTTGGCTAAAAAACGAGGCGCGTATCGAGGAAGAAAGAAGGCACTCTCATCGGATCAGGTCTGCGATCTGAAAAAACGAGTGGCATCTGGCGTAACAAAATCACAGGTTGCACGAGACTTTTGTATCAGTCGAGAAACTTTGTATCAATACCTTCGGTTGGAAGACGGATAAGCAGCAGTGCTGAATCTTTGTTCTCTATATGTTCGTTGAGATGTCGTTTTTGGGCAGCTATGATGTCATTAGGCCAACCATATCGTAGACCACCGTCATGTAGTCATGACCTTTCGCCCGGGCAACTTCATCTACACCAATATATTCCAAGCCAGTTAGCTCTGCAGGATCAAGCGTAGGGAGAGTTTCAATAAGGTATGCCCTGTCGATATTCTTGACCGTTTCCCATCGTATATCCAAATGTCTGGAAACCGCTTGAATAGACATATGCCGACATAATCCACTGATCAGTCGGCAAAATCGGTGAGTGAAACGGCACCCTTTATCAACAAAATCACACCCCTCAATGCGGCGTTCGCCCTTGTTAATATAAACCTGCGCCAGCTCAATCTCGACCACACAAGGATACCCAAAAAGGGGGATGTCGTTTACTTGTCGGCGGACATGCTGGTTGATGCTTCCCTTCTGGCCTGTAGCAGGGTCTATAGCCCTCCTACGCGCGTCTCGGCTGCAGTGAATGACAATCTTAACACCGCCGTCATCCAGTTTAATTTCATTTACACGTTGCCCTTTGAGGCCTAAAATATGCTGCGAGATGTTGATTGTCATATACCTGCTCTATGTAAAGTTATCAGAAACCATACATATCAACAGGTTACTTGGCGGTCGGCATCTTTTTCTACTCAACAAAGCGGAGAAGAGCCATATGTTTTTCTAAGCTCAACCGAATTGAAGCCGCCTATAAACTAGAAGCAATAAATAAAGAAATTTGGGTCCGGGTGCTTGGCGAGGAAGATTATCAAGAAGGATTGGAAATAAATACTCAAACTTTTGATATCGAAATTGACGAAGATGAATATTCTGAAGCACCAGATCCCTGGGATATCATCCAAAACAGAATTAACTGTGCAGCGGCAGCGGCCGAAGAACGTGTTGACCTCTTTGTTCAAGAAATACTTGAACGCGCAGAAGTCAGGTTTACTAAGCTTCAAAAGCCAGCCGGAGAAAAGTTACCAATTTCAATTTCTACTTTCGATAATTTTGGCTTACGAAAACTTCAAAACATTAACCAGGTTATCGGCAAAACAGACCCCCGCAGTCTTATTATTGAAGGCGGGTATATTGGACAGACAGTGGCTTATATGATTGCCAGTCTTGCGGATATGGCTGCTGCTGGTGTTATCATGAATATTAGTTACCAACTTTGTATCAATAGACGTGAATTTGAAAATACGATCAATGCACTTGAAAAATTAACACCGAAAGCAAGAGAGCGGTTGATTATCGCCATCACCGATATACCCAAACAGCTACACCTTGCTCAGTTAACCGACCTCATGATGCGGTTAAGGCCTTTTAGTAAAATGCGCATGACAGAATTTCAAATTGAAATGCCTTCGGATCCAGGTTTTGATTTGGCTGGTATATCCATTCTTAAGCTGGATTACTATGAGGCTGCAGCTTTGTTAAAACACTCACGCTCAAAATTTATCAAAGCCATTAAGGTACTAAAACAAAAGAAGAAAAAACTACTAATATTGAATACACCTTCTGAAAAATCCAAAAGTTGTACCGGATTTGGAGCAGACTTTGTCCATATCAGAAATTAAGGTCAGCGAAATATGTTTGATCTGTTAGGTTATACAAAGTGATTTAATAAAATTAACAAGCGGAATCCTTCCACGTATTAGGACAAGGACATATCGCCTTCTTCATTTACGGCACTACAAAATTATATCTATAGCAGGTAATATTTACATTCTAATAAATGAATGACTTTAATACCTTATTATCGTGGCTGAACAATGGAAATTCTAAGTAACATCCTAAACTGGGATGGAAAATCTGTAAAAGATATATCCAAAATATACGACCAATTCTCTGCTCAAAATGAATTTACAGAAAACATCATCAAAGCCTTAACAGACACCAATTTACAATCAGGGGCCACCTGGTTGTTAAAAAGATATATGTCAGAAGGTGGAACGTTACATCCTAACCTGATTGTACTCATATATAAATATTTACCCCTCTTAGATCACTGGGAAAGCAAACTTCACATTCTGCAATCTATGGAATATATGCCAATTCCTACGAACCAGAAAAAAGTGACTTTACGCTTTCTGAGAGCTTCTCTCAAAGATCAAAATAAATTAGTTAGAGCGTGGGCATATAACGGGTTCCACCTTTTCGCTCATCAGTTTCATGAATATAAAGAGGAAAGAGATAAACTCTTTTCCAAAGCTATTAATAACGAAGCAGCATCGGTCAAAGCGCGCATCCGAAATATATTAAAAGCATCATAGAGTTCGTTTTATTCAATACTTTTAGTCGGCCCAAAAGATAGAATAAATAATGATCCAATACCATTTGGTCCGGGCCGACATTCTACTCGCCCACCATGGCGTTCCATGATCTCTCGGACGATTGGTAAACCGAGGCCGCACCCCTCATCATCTCTTGTTTCCGAACGATAAAATCGTTCAAATATTTTTGATCGTTCAGACTTTATGATCCCAGGTCCATTGTCTTCCACTTCAAGTAAAACCTGGTCGTCTTCATGTCTCAATCGAACTGTAACCTGTGCTCCTTGTGTGCAATAGTTCAGGGCGTTATCGATTAAGTTTTTCAGAGCTTCTTCAATAAGTTCCGGGCTTCCCATGATATTGAATGAACCATTCAAGCTTTCAAAACCAAGATCTATATCATTTGACACAGCACGGGGGACAAACTCACGTGTTACCTGCTCACACACCATTTTGAGGTCAATATTTACCGAAGAGAACCCCTCCTCCGTCTGGTTCGCTCTGGCCAAAATAAGTAATTGATTTATCAGCCGCGACGTTTGTTTGGTACTACGGCCCAAGTGTTCAAGCCGCTTTCTGGTTTCCGCCGGGTTGGTTTCATCAATTGCTAATTCAGCCTGGGTTTGAATAGCAGCAAGCGGTGTGCGCAATTGATGAGCCGCATTGGAAGTAAATCTTTGCATCGCATCAAAAGAAGCCTCCAGTCGGTGCATAAGATCATTAATGGCATCAATCAGGTGCCGTACTTCCCGTGGTACTTCGTGTTCGATTGGCCTTAAATCTGATGGCGTCCTTCGATTGAGCGCGGCCTCTAGGCGAACGAGCGGTTTAAGTCCCCATCCAATGCCTATCCACATGACACCACCAGCCACAAGGATTAAGACCAATTGACGAACGATGGCCGCCGTCATCATCTCCCGAATTAATCGATTACGGCCTTCAACCGTTTCAGCCACCATAACCGTAAAGCGCGCGGATAATCGTCCCCCAGATAAATGACGTGATATAACCCCAATGCGGATGGCATCACCGCGATAGTCAGCATCGAAAAAGAGAGGGGTCTCGTCTTTCGGTATTTCATCATCATCAACCATGGGCAAGTCATTATACCCTGTGATGAACTGATTTCCTGGTCCGATAACTTGATAAAAAACACGGTCTTGCGCGGCAGAAGTTAACATCTCCAAAGCGACATAAGGGACATCGACCTCAAGGGTATCCCCAACGACGACAACCCGTTCAGCTATCGCCAGTGCCGACCCAAGTAAAACCCGATCATAGGCTTCGTTGGCCGCTTTGGTCGCACTTGATCGCACCTCAAACAACATCAAGGCAGAAATTAAGGCCAAAGCCCCCAAGAGCCAGAGTAATAAACGGCGTCGGAGTGATTTTCGCTGCCAGCTCATTATTTTTCCATCAGGTAACCAAGGCCGCGGACAGTCTTGATATTTATAGCTGCTGGTGCCAGTTTCTTTCGCAGACGACTGACGTACAATTCCACGGCATTAGGGCTGATATCATCGTCAAAATTAGCCAAACCATCCGCTATTTGCTCTTTACTGACGACGTGCCCAGCCCTGCTGATTAAAAGCTCTAACAAGCAAAATTCTCGACGGGGAATATCCATGGGTTCTCCATCCAAGGACACACGCCGGGCAACACTGTCAAAAACCAGGTCACCAACTTTGATTTCAGGGGATTTCAGTCCGCTCTGGCGACGCAATAAGGCGCGGACACGGGCTTCGAGTTCGACGAGATCAAATGGTTTTGTCAGATAGTCATCTGCGCCAAGATCCAAACCCTTTACCCGATCGCTCAATTGGTCACGTGCGGTCAGGATCAAGACCTGAGCTTTTCCCCCGTTTTGTCTATATCGTTTGAGCACTTCCAAGCCATCATAGCCCGGCAGGTTGAGGTCCATCACGACCAGGTTAAATTCCTGAGCTCGCAAAATACTATCCGCATCCTGCCCGTCGCCGACAACATCAACGGCCATCTCCATGCGTGTTAGTGCACTTGAAATCCCATCCGCTAAAGCAGCGTTATCTTCTACAACCAAAATTCTCATAACCAAAAGACTAACGTTGTTCTGTGCTTTTTGGAAAGGCTGGGTTAAAAGAAAATTTGAAAATACTGTATATGACAGGTTGCCGACAGCTTTGGCTGCATAATCTGTAAACTAATCAAAATCCAAAAGAAGCCTGACTATGGGCCGTACATAAGTTACAGGGGCTCGAATTCTATTTTTATTGATCGGTGTTTTTCTTTACTCAAACGATCTCGGATAATCAGGCTCAGCCTTTTTGCAATATCTCTATGCATAATTCATCCGTCCCTTGTTGATGCTAAAGCTTTCGATTTTAAAGCCGTAAATGGGGAACAACCTGATCAGATAAATATCAATATCTACAGCGTTACAGATGTTGATATATTCCAAGGAATAATTGAAGATTTTCAAGGCATTTTTCCTGATATTGCGATTACCTATCATGAGCTGCAATCCTTGGAATTATTCGAGCGTATTCAAAAAGAAAGTTTGAAGAACGGTGAAACTGCAGACATAGCCATTAGTTCTGCTATGGACCTTCAAATGAAGCTCGCAAACGACGGATTTGCCCAACCCGTCGAAATATCAAGCGCACAAGACCTCCCCTCGTGGTCTCTTTGGCGAAATGAAGTCTTTGGTTTCACTTCTGAACCAGCTGTTACGATTTACAATAAAACCTACTTTAAAAACTACCCACTGCCTAAAACACGCAGAGAAATGGAAGATTTTTTAGCAGAACGCCACTCCGATCTCTTTGGAAAAATTGCGACTTACGACATAGAACGAAGTGGTGTTGGCTTTCTATTTATGGCCGTTGATTCAGAACGTTACAAAGGCATGTGGAACCTGGTCAAAACTTTTGGCGCCAATGGCGTAAAGCTTTATTCAAGCTCAACCGCCATTATCAACAACGTTAGCAGCGGTAAATTTGTAATCGGCTATAACGTGCTTGGGTCTTATGCTTTAGCAAGACTTCAGGACTCTCCCGATCTCGGCATCCTTTACCCCGAAGATTATACGACGGTACTTTCGCGTCTCGCCCTTATCCCCAAAGCGGCTAAATCAACGGAATCCGGCAAACTTTTTCTTGAGTATCTTTTATCTGAACGGGGACAGACAGTTCTGGCACAAAGCGCAAAAATGGACGCTGTTCATCCCAGGGTTAAGTCTTCTGGTCCCAAAGAAATACTCGCCGCGCAAGCACGGAGTAATATGCAACCAATAAAGGTTGGCCCTAGATTGCTCGTGTACCTTGATCAGGTAAAAAGACGTAAAACCATTAACAAATGGAACAAAGCCCTACGGGGAGAATAAAAATGCCATTACCCATATAGTAATAGCGTTTATTCGTCTGGACTTATTTAAGGCCAGACTGGAACAAGAGATTTATATCATGAAACCACCTTTATCTGGTATACGGGTTCTTGACCTGACCAATGTTTTGTCCGGACCGTTTTGTTGCCATCAACTCGTCCATATGGGCGCAGAAGTAATTAAAGTTGAAATCCCCGGCTCAGGAGACCTTGCCCGACAACTTGGTGCAGACCCAACCCTGAACGAAAAGGATATGGGGATTTCTTTTCTTGCTCAAAATCCCGGCAAGAAATCAATTACGGTTAACCTCAAATCACCAGAAGGGAAAGAGATACTCCGCAAGCTGGTTAAAACCAGTGATGTATTGGTCGAAAACTTCAGACCGGGAGTAATGGATCGGCTTGGGGTCGGTTTTGAAAAGTTAAAGCAGGAAAATTCTACATTAATTTACTGCGCCATATCCGGATTTGGCCAAGATGGCCCCATGAAAGGCCTTCCTGCTTACGACCAGATTATTCAAGGCATTTCCGGAGTAATGTCGATCACGGGTTCAAAAGAAACCGCCCCCTATCGGGTTGGTTATCCCCTGTGCGATACAATCGGAGGCATGACGGCAGCTTTTGCCATAGCTGCTGCGCTTGCTGATCACAATAGAGAGCATGCCCGCTTTATTGATGTCTCCATGCTAGAAGCGACGATGGCCACCATGGGCTGGGTGGTATCAAACCACTTGATCGGGGGCATTGATCCAATGCCACTAGGCAATGATAATTTTACATCCAGTCCTTCGGGTACTTTTAAGACTTGCGACAAAGAGATTAATATTGCCGCCAACAAACAAGAACATTTTGAGAGTATTTGCCACATAATAGAGCGAGTGGAACTCATAACCGATCCTCGTTTTTCTGTTCGTCAAAGCAGATTGGAAAACCGGGTGGAATTGACAAAATTGCTTGAGAATTCCTTTCAGAACTGGACTGCCAATGATTTGCTGGACACCTTCAAAGAAGCAGGCGTCCCAGCCGGCCCAGTAAACTCGATCCCAGATATTCTGGCAGATCCTCAAATCCGTGATCGCGGTATGATTGCCACCTATGAAAATGTGGCTGACGTCCACCTACCCGTCAAAGTTCTACGACCAGGTTTTAAAATAAACGGCAAGGCCCCATCAGTTGAAACACCTCCTCCAACCCTTGGAGAGCATACCCAATCTCTCATGAAAGAGTTGGGTTATGGAGATGATAAAATTGAAAAATTACATTCGGAAGGCGTGATATGAACGACAAGCCATCAAATCAAGATCAGGCTGTAAGTGATTGGTGGAGTACGGATATCATTGAAATGGAGCCCGGTATTATTAAATACCGCGGCCATGCAATCGAAGACTTGATAGGTAAGATATCTTTCCCACAAATGATCTGGCTTATGACACGCGGATCCTTGCCAAGTGATGCCCAGGCCAAACTTTTAGAAGCTGCTCTGGTCGCAGCCGTTGACCATGGGCCTCAAGCGCCAAGTATAGCCATTGCCCGAATGGCAGCGACTTGTGGTGTAGGTCTGAATTCAGCGATGGCATCCGGTTTGAATGTTTTGGGCGATGTCCATGGTGGCGCAGGCGAACAAGCCGTCGAGCTTTATCATGACATTAAAGCTACCATAGATCAGGGAGAAACACTCGAAAAGGCGACGGCTCTTCTCCGCTTTGTTGAGTAGAAAAAGATGCCGACCGCCAAGTAACCTGTTGATATGTATGGTTTCTGATAACTTTACATAGAGCAGGTATATGACAATCAACATCTCGCAGCATATTTTAGGCCTCAAAGGGCAACGTGTAAATGAAATTAAACTGGATGACGGCGGTGTTAAGATTGTCATTCACTGCAGCCGAGACGCGCGTAGGAGGGCTATAGACCCTGCTACAGGCCAGAAGGGAAGCATCAACCAGCATGTCCGCCGACAAGTAAACGACATCCCCCTTTTTGGGTATCCTTGTGTGGTCGAGATTGAGCTGGCGCAGGTTTATATGGCTCTTCTCCGCTTTGTTGAGTAGAAAAAGATGCCGACCGCCAAGTAACCTGTTGATATGTATGGTTTCTGATAACTTTACATAGAGCAGGTATATGACAATCAACATCTCGCAGCATATTTTAGGCCTCAAAGGGCAACGTGTAAATGAAATTAAACTGGATGACGGCGGTGTTAAGATTGTCATTCACTGCAGCCGAGACGCGCGTAGGAGGGCTATAGACCCTGCTACAGGCCAGAAGGGAAGCATCAACCAGCATGTCCGCCGACAAGTAAACGACATCCCCCTTTTTGGGTATCCTTGTGTGGTCGAGATTGAGCTGGCGCAGGTTTATATTAACAAGGGCGAACGCCGCATTGAGGGGTGTGATTTTGTTGATAAAGGGTGCCGTTTCACTCACCGATTTTGCCGACTGATCAGTGGATTATGTCGGCATATGTCTATTCAAGCGGTTTCCAGACATTTGGATATACGATGGGAAACGGTCAAGAATATCGACAGGGCATACCTTATTGAAACTCTCCCTACGCTTGATCCTGCAGAGCTAACTGGCTTGGAATATATTGGTGTAGATGAAGTTGCCCGGGCGAAAGGTCATGACTACATGACGGTGGTCTACGATATGGTTGGCGGTCATCTGATCTGGGTTGAAGCAGGCCGAACTGCCGAGGTTTTTTCAAGGTTTTTGAAACAACTGCAACCAGATACAGCCTGCAAAATAAAGGCCGTAGCGATGGATATGGGGCCTGCCTACCAAAAGGCTGTCAGAGAGTCCTTGCCGTTGGCCGACATAGTATTTGACCGTTTCCACGTCATGAAAAACTACAGCAAAGCTATCCATAATCAGCGTCGACTTGAGTTCAGAAAGGCCGATCCAAGTGGTAAAGAGTTGATGAAAGGGACACATTATCTGTTGCTCAAAAATGCGGATAAGTTGAGTGAAAAACAAAGTGACAAGCTGCAAAGGTTGCTGGAGAGCAATAGCAACCTGAATGCACTTTACGTCTTGAAAGAACAGCTTCAGCTGCTGTGGAGTGCCGCTTCATTTGAGGCGATGGCGGAGCAACTGGAACGTTGGTGCCTGATAGCAGATCAGTCACAGATGCTCTATCTAAAAAAGTTCGCGAAATCCCTACGGAAACATTGTGTGGGCATCTGCAACTACGCCAAACACAAGCTCACAAGCGCCAGGATAGAGGCTGGTAATGTCAGTATAGGAATGATCCGTAAGCGAGCCAGAGGCATCAAGGATACCGAATACTTCAAACTCAAAATTAGACAATCATCCATTCCAGATAATCAATCTATGCTCTATTTGAAATCCTAAATCTACTCAACAAAGCGGAGAAGTGCCATTATTTTCTTAACGACAGGGTAGTGACAGCTTTATCCCCTAGTCTGCTTCTATTGAATTACAGGCCGCAAAATAAAATCAAAAATAGCGGTTGGGGAGCAAGTACATAATTAGCATACCAGAATAACTTCTGAGCTGCTTACTCATCATATGATGAGCCCTTCTCTGCGCCGGTCATAGGACGGCGGTCTGTTGTTCATCGATTTAACAATCAGACTCGGAGGCCAATTCATGTTTGGCAAAACAACAAAATTTTCACGTCGTTTAGTACTGTCTATGGCAGCCGC
Organism: Kiloniella sp.; assembly: GCF_965205715.1. Classification (GTDB taxonomy): domain Bacteria; phylum Pseudomonadota; class Alphaproteobacteria; order Kiloniellales; family Kiloniellaceae; genus Kiloniella. Next base: position 587,733 of record NZ_CBDBHW010000014.1, read on the forward strand.
AGCTGTCAGCGTGGGTATGGCTATGCCACTCTCATCAGCATCTGCTGCTGATATCGACAAAATCCACTTCCTGATCCCAGGTGGTGCTGGTGGTGGTTGGGACGGTACCGCTCGTGGTACTGGTGAAGCCTTAACAAAATCAGGCCTACTTGGGTCCGCTTCTTTCGAAAACATGTCAGGTGGCGGTGGTGGTAAAGCCATTGCGCATCTAATCGAAACTGCGGAGCGCCAGGGCGATACACTGATGGTGAACTCGACACCAATCGTTATTCGTTCCCTGACAAAAGTATTCCCACAATCTTTCCGTGATCTGGTGCCGGTTGCTGGTGTTATCGGCGATTATGCAGCTTTTGTCGTTCCTGCAGATTCAAAATACAAAGCTTTTTCTGAAGTGGTTACTGATTTTAAGGCAGATCCAAAATCAGTAAAAGTTGCTGGTGGCTCTACACGTGGTGGCATGGATCACCTGGTAGCCGCTCAGGCGTTTAAAGCTGCTGGTGGTAACCCAACTGACGTTAAGTACATCCCATACGATGCCGGTGGTAAAGCTATGGCTGGCTTGCTCTCAGGGGAAACCTCTATTCTATCAACAGGTCTTTCCGAGGCACTCGAGCTACAGCGTAGTGGTCAGGTTCGTATCCTTGCCATGACTGGCGCCAACCGTATCAGTGACGCTCCGGATGTACCAACCCTTACAGAACAAGGAATTGATGCAACTTTTGTGAACTGGCGTGGATTCTTTGCCGCTCCAGGTACCTCTAAAGAAAAAGTTGCTCAGTACAACACTACTCTTGAGAAAATGTATGGAACACCGGATTGGGAAACTGTTCGCTCACGTAACGGCTGGGTTGAAGTTTTCCAACCTTCTGATGTTTTCTACACCTTCCTTGAAGAGCAAGAAGGCATTATTGGCGATCTCATGAAAGAGCTCGGCTTCTTATAAGCCATAACAGCCAATAACTAAAAAAGAAGGAACGGGCGTATGACCCTCAGTAAGGAAAAGGCAGGAGCACTTTGCTTTCTTGTCGTAGCCATAGCTTATGGATTTATGACAGGAGATATACCGTCATTACCAAGTGATAAATTTGCGCCAATGACGGCAAGTACTCTTCCAACTGCCTTGGCCTGGATAACGGGCGTACTCTCGTTCCTCCTCTTAGTTTTGCCCCAACGCGGCGAAACGGATGATTTTCTCTCTGTCTTCAAAGGGCTTAACTGGGGAAGAACATTTACACTGCTAGGCTTGATGGTTGCCTATGGGGCAAGCTTCAACTGGCTCGGTTTTAGTCTGGCAACAATTTTGTTTTTAACAGCCAGTATTTACGTACTTGGCGAACGCCGTTGGAAGGTCATATTACTTTCTTCGATCCCGGTAACTCTCGCCTTCTGGTTTATCCTCACAAAACTTCTCGAAATTACGCTCAGAGAAGGTGAACTCTACTTCGCTATCATTAAACTTTTGGGGATCAACTAATGCTGGACGGTATTCTTACGGGCCTGACAACGGCTGTAACACCTATCAACCTTCTCATGGTTTTTGTTGGCTGTTTCGCGGGTACTTTTATCGGCATGCTACCAGGCCTTGGCCCGATCTCAGCCATTGCTCTTATGATCCCGATTACTTATGGGTTTGATCCTTCAACGGGCATGATTTTGATGGCTGGTGTCTATTACGGTGCTATTTTTGGCGGCTCAACTTCATCCATCCTGATCAACGCGCCTGGAGTGGCGGGAACTGTTGCGACTGCATTTGATGGTTATCCTCTCGCCAAACAAGGTCATGCAGGGAAAGCACTTGCAATCGCGGCTTACAGCTCTTTTAGTGGCGGTACGATTGCAGCTATTTTCCTTCTTATTGCGGCCCCGGCCCTCGCCTCTGTAGCTCTAAGTTTTCAATCTGCTGATTATTTTGCCCTAATGGTCCTAGGACTTACCGCTGTATCCGCCTTTGCGGGTAAAGGTAAATTCCTAATCGCGATCCTCATGACCATGTTAGGGCTGATGCTCTCGACCATTGGGCAAGATCAATCTGGTATTCAACGCTTTACCTTTGGTGCCATCGATCTCATAGACGGTTTAAGCTTCTTACTCCTGGCCATGGCAACCTTCGCTTTATCCGAAGCTTTGATGGTTGTTCTAAAACCTGAAAAGGTCTCCAAGGAAGCCGAACAGGCAACCAAGGGCGATCTTGGCTCTATGAAAATAACCAAAGAAGAAGTCAAAGATTTGGCGCCAGTGGTGGCTCGTAGCTCAGTACTCGGATTTTTCATTGGTGTCCTTCCTGGTGCCGGCGCAACAATTGCTTCATTCCTTGCCTATGGGATGGAGCGTAACTTTGCCAGTGCCAAAGAAAAGCTCAAATTTGGGAAAGGCAGCCTACGTGGCTTATCCGCTCCCGAGACAGCAAACAACGCTGCCAGTTCCGGCTCTTTCGTCCCCCTACTAACTCTTGGCATTCCAGGATCAGGTACAACTGCTGTTATGCTCGGTGCACTGATATCCTATGGTGTCCAACCAGGACCAAGACTTTTTGTCGAAAATCCAGCTGTTTTCTGGTCCGTGATTATCTCCATGTATATCGGGAATATCATTCTCTTGGTCTTGAACCTGCCCTTGATTCCATATATTGCCCGCCTACTATCTCTGCCAAAACAAATTTTGACACCTTTGATCCTGTTTTTCTCTTTGATCGGTGTTTATCTGGTATCGGCAAACACCATCGATATACAGATCATGGTTTTGGTGGCAATCATCGCGATCTTCCTTCGTCTGCTTGATTTCCCTCTCGCACCAATGCTTCTTGGGTTTATTCTGGGAGGATTAATGGAAGATAATCTTCGCCGCGCTCTCGATATTTATGACGGTGAAATATCCTTTATGTGGGAACGCCCCCTGACGGCATCCATTCTTGCCATAACCGCAGTAATTCTCCTGGCGCCTGCCATTAAGGGCTTGATTGATATCCGTAGAAATAAAGCTCTTAAAGTAAACGACGGTGAAGGATAAAAAGTGTCCTTTACCAGTGCGGTACCTAAGTTTTTACTAACCCTGCTGTGTGGATATTTGGGAGGCCTTGTGTTTTGGACACTTGGCCTCCCTCTTCCTTGGATGCTCGGTTGTCTAAGTGGCAGTTTAATTGCCTCTCTTTCAGGGGCTCCTGTGGGCGTTACAAAGCCTATTCGCCTTGTCATCATGGTCGTTCTTGGTGTCATGCTTGGGGGGACTTTCTCTCCCGAGGTGGTCGCTAGAGCCGGAGAGTGGATACCAACTCTTATTGCAGCTGTTCTTTACCTTGGTCTGATCACTTTTGTTGCACAGTTTTATTGCCGTAAATTCCTGAAAATGGATAAAATGACGGCTATATTTTCTGGTTTTCCCGGCGGATTATCAGAAATGACTTTGCTAGGCGAAGAAGCCGGTGCCGACGTCAGGGCATTGACTTTAACCCACGCCTGCCGAGTGGCCTCGATTTTGCTCGCGATCCCCCTATTCCTCACCTATTGGTCAGGATTGGAAACTCTTGAACGACAAGAGATTACGTTGTTTTGGTCCAACTTTGATATTTTGATTTTGTTAGCTATCGCCATTGGTGGCCTGGCATTAGGAAAGTTCGCGAAATTTCCGGCATACCAATTAACTGGCCCGCTATTGCTCAGTGCCATCATTCATACAACGGGATTGATTGATGGTAAACCGCCAGAACTTGTTACTATCCTATTACAGATCACTTTGGGATCAGCCCTAGGCGCACGTTTTGCCGGCTATTCCCTAAAACAAGTTGGTAAGATCATGTCCCTCGCCGTGATCATGGCGTTTCTCATGCTCATGGTCACATTGATCGTATCGGCTCTATTATCTTACGTAACAGACGCCAGTTTTGAGGCCTTGATACTGGCTCTCTCCCCAGGAGGTTTTGCCGAGATGACCCTGGCAGCCCTTTCCATGGGGATCGATCCAGCTTTTGTCACGACCCATCATGCTTTACGTCTGTTGGTAATCGTGTTTGTCGTGCCAATATTCCTAACACGGATGATTAAACGAAATAAGAATTAACAGTATGACGTCAACAACGGTTACACGTTGTTGACGTCAATGCCTTTACCAAATTTACGTTCAATCTTGGCCTGGAAATATTCCATACTCATTGACAGCATCCAATAGATCAAAGCTGCTGTAATCATCATTTCCATATTTTTGAATTCAGCACGCCCATGCAGTCTTGCCATGTACATAAGTTCCCAAGCACCAAGCGTCGCCACCAAGGCACTATCCTTGAGCATGGCAATAAACTGGTTGCCCGTTGGGGGGATAATGAGCCTGATCGCCTGTGGCAAGATTACCAACCGCATTATCTGCACATCTTTTAGGCCAAGAGCTCTCGCCGCTTCACCCTGTCCCGCGGGAATAGCTTGAATTCCTGCCCGGAATATCTCAGCCATATAGGCGCCATAACAAAGAGAAAGTGCGATAATAGCTGCAGGAATAGGATTAAGAATAATCCCAATTTGCGGCAAGCCGATATAGATCAACAATATCTGCAGGATTAAAGGAGTGCCACGGAAAAACGAGATATAAAACGTGGAAATCCCAAGGGCGACACCATTATTTGAAAGCCGTGCTAATGCCGCGACCAAAGCTAGCACCGTCGATGCAGCTATCGAAACAACACACATAAATAAAGTAAGAGCGGTTCCCATAAGAAAACCGTTTTTTAAGCCAAACCCAAGCAGATGGGGAAGTCTTGTCCAGATGTATTCATAAGACAGATCAAAACTGTAGAAAAAATACAAAAACAGAAAGAGGAGCTCTGCCCAGGTAACATAGAGCTGTATTCGATTAGGAAGCCTTGTGATCAAAACAAAATTAAGGACAATCGCTGCAGCCATAAGACCGCGTGTTAATTCAACCTGAGTAGTTGCTCCCAGGAAAAAGCTTGTGCCCTCATAGAGACTGGAAAAGTCTATACTCAAAAGTGAGAGATAGACCAGGATGAAGAAAAGCGACCGTCGTGCTGACGGTCGCTCCCAAATTTCCATAAACATCTGGTTCACGGTTCAGATATTCCAGATATTACTGAGTAAGGTCGCCGCCGTACCACTTTTCCGATATCTTCGAAAGAGTGCCATCAGCACGCAAAGCCGTTACCGCGTCTTTAATTTTGGCATTAAGTTCAACATCTCCCTTTGCCGTTGCGATTGCCAAAGGTTCCATGAACAGGGCCTCTGGGCCAACAACTTTAATCGGATAGCCATTTTTCTTAGCTTCCAGGATTGTAGGCAAAGCCGTAAATGCCGCATCCAAACGGACACCATCACCCAAACGCAAGTCATCAAGGGCTAACACATCTGAATCGTAGGTTCGAATATCTGCATCATTAACAACAAATGAGAATTCAGGCACACCTTCAGCATCAATCACCAGTTTCTTATTTAGGTAGCTTTCATAGGTAGTAGAAACGCCAACTCCTACTTTTTTACCTGAAGCATCACTAGTTTGATGAATTGTGGTGTTTTTTTCATGCACAACAAGAGCTGCTGGGGTGAAGTAATAAACAGCAGGGAAATCCAATACTTTTGCACGCTCTTTCGTCGGTGTCATGGAACCAACAGACATATCCCATCTACCAGCCCAGTGTCCTGAAGTGATCACATCCCAACCTGGAGTAACGAATTCAGCTTCGACGCCCATTTGTTTTGCAATCGCACGTCCAACGTCAACATCAAAACCAACCAATTCATTGTCAGCATTAATAGAAGATTGTGGTGGATATTCAGCATCGGTAGAGATAACAAGCTTACCCTTGCCCATCACACGGTCAAGTGCTTCGCCCGCAAAGGCAGATGTAGCACCAATAACCATGGCACCTGCTAACAATGTATATTTAAATAGTTTCATTACTTCCTCCCTGTAGGAATAAGGACTGAACAGGTTATCCCGCTTCTTTGGCCCTAAAGCTCATTTGCTTTTCACTGATTAATTTTCCAGCGCATTGAACGATAACATAGCTGAACACACGTTCAACTAGTTAATTTGCTTTTTTGATTCAGAAAACTCTAAATGTCATTTTTATATATTTGTTCCAGTACTTTAACTTTGTGTTTTAAATTCTGATTATATTTTGAAAGAACCAGACATAAGGCAATCAACCCAAGCCTCGCATATTCTCAGCCCCTCTTCCGGTGCAAAAGAAGTCGGGTTCAAACACCATTCAAGCCACAAGCCATCGAGCATCCCAGAAAGGCCAATGGCCGCAAGGCGATAATTAAAATCAGGGGTTTCAGGCAATTCTCCCAGATCACGAAGCATTTCCTCAATTTTCTGACGAAATCCTTCACTCGTCTTGTCATGGGATAAGCGGACTTTGTCTGATTTATCCGACATGTGCCAAAACACGATCCAAATACGTAATATTTTCTGATCCAGAACGTGCGATGAAAAATATGCATCAAAAAATGCACTCATCCTCTCGCGCGGATTACCGCCACTTTCTTCAACCAGATCTAAAACGTGATGAAGAATATCTGTGGCCAATTTTTCATACGCATCGGCAATCAGATCGTCTTTGCTTGGATAATGATGATTGATTAGACCGACTGATATCCCCGCTTCAGCACTTATACTCCGTACAGAAAGTCCATCACTGCCTTTTTTTTCAAGGCACTTGATCGTCGCTTCCACGAGCTCTTTTTTACGCTCATCCGGCGTATGCCTTCTAAATTTTGGGGGATTTTTAAGCGAATCAGTCATGTTATCCGTAATGAATTTTATTTGATTGCAGTCTATTCAAGAAATTACCCCATTGAAAAGCATTGATATTAAACACTTCCTGAAATAGAAAATTTTCTAGTTGAACGTTCGTTCAGTTATGGTAACTTTAATCCAATTATAAGATCATCCAAAACGGATGATTTCAGTAAGTCATATCTTTTATGGTTACAGGCGGAAAATATGCAGCTCTCTCCTCTTACAGAACGCGTTACTGGTTCAGGTGCTTCAGCTTGGGATCTTCATAGTAAGGCTCTAAAAGAGCAAGCTGCAGGTAAAGATGCCATCATCATGAGTGTCGGGGATCCCGATTTTGCTACTCCTAACAAAATCTCTCAAGCCGCTCGTGACGCCTTAACAGCCGGTGATACACACTATGCTGAAATCAAAGGCCGATTTGCTCTCAGAGAGATAATTGCCAACCGTCATATAAGTCAAACGGGCCAAAAAGTAACCCCGGATAATGTGATTGTACTCGCTGGTGCCCAATGCGGCCTCTTTACCTCTTCGCTCTGTATTGCCACAGCAGGTGATGAAGTCATTGCGCTTGAGCCAATGTACATAACCTATGAAGCCAGTATTCAGGTTACAGGTGCCACAATTGTTAGAGTAGCCCAAAAGGCTTCTGACGGATTTCGACCTGATATTGCTGCAATAGAAGCTGCTATTACGCCAAAAACCAAAGCTATATTTATAACCACCCCGAATAACCCAACGGGCGTCGTTCTGACAGAAAATGAATTGGTAGAGATTTCTAAAATTGCTATAAAAAATAACCTCTGGGTAATTTCAGACGAAGTCTATGCCGATCTCATTTTTAGTGGAGAACATCTCTCGATAGCCTCCTTACCGGGTATGGGAGAACGAACCGTTACGATCAGCAGTTTGTCAAAATCTCACGCCATGACCGGCTGGCGTGTGGGATGGGCAATAGGCCCCCAACACCTTATTCAAGCAATGGAAAAGGTTGCGCTGTGTATGCTTTATGGATTGCCTGGGTTTTCCCAGCAAGCAGCCATGGTTGCCCTGACAGATCTCGCAGATGAGCCAGAAAAAATGAAGATAATCTATCAACAACGTAGAGACCTCACGATTGCAGCATTGGCAGACGCGCCCTCTCTTATCGCTCACATTCCTGAGGCAGGAATGTTCCTACTCGTCGACGTAAGAGCAACAGGAATGACTAGCAGGGAGTTTTCAGAACAACTGTACTCAGAAACGGGGGTATGCGTTTTAGATGCAACCCCATTTGGTGAGAGCGCGAGCGGGCATATCAGGCTTTCCTTTACTCTCGGTGAGGATCAACTCTCTGAGGGGTGCAGGCGCTTGTGCCACTTTGTGAATACACGAGTGAACGACAGAGCCATAGCTTAAAACTCAACGTGTGAGACATTGAACATGATTACCCTTGGCGAATACCTTATAAAGCTACTCGAAAGTTATGACGTAGAACGCGTCTTCGGCATTCCCGGCGTCCATACAGTTGAGCTATACCGAGGTCTGGCAGATTCTAATAAGATCATTCATCACACTCCGCGTCACGAACAAGGTGCCGGATTTATGGCGGATGGCTACGCGAGGTTAAGCGGAAAACCTGGTGTATGTTTTATTATCACCGGTCCTGGCTTAACAAATATAGCTACCGCCATGGCTCAAGCTTATGCTGATTCCATACCTATGCTGGTGATCTCAGGCGTCAACCGACTTAAAGATCAAGGTCATTGTAACGGTCATTTACACGAGTTACCAAATCAAACTGCCTTTGCTGAACAGGTTTCCGCCTTTAGTTACTCTGTTACTGATCCCTCTGATTTGCCACAGGCCATGGCCCGGGCCTTTAGCGTATTTAACACTAGTCGCCCCCGCCCCGTTCATATCGAAATTCCAATTGACTTGATGTCGGCACCTGCCGATCATCTCCCCCTGCCCAAAGTACAGCCTTCTATAAACCGACCACAGGCGTCGTCAGCTGCAATCACTCAAGCCATAGACCTCTGCACCAACGCAACCAATCCTCTGATAATCATTGGGGGTGGTTTTAACGGTGACACATCTGATCTGTGCACATTCGCAGAAATTATTGATAGTCCAGTGGTGATGACTGTCAATGCACGGGGACAGTTACCTTCTGATCACCCTCTGGCAATTCCAGTAAGTCCATCTCTTGGAGCCGTTAGAGATCTGATCCAACAATCTGATCTTGTCCTGACCCTGGGAACAGAGCTCGGGCCGACAGATTTTGATATGTATTACGACGGTAATTTCAGAGTACCAGGCACGCTAATACGTGTTGATATCGACCCCACACAACTACACCGTAATGCGCAGGCAGATCTTGCCATCGTTGGGGATGCAAGATTAACGTTACAGGCCTTGTTAAGCTCATTGTCTCGGGCAAAAACTCTGCCACCTTCCACAAAGGGGTCGCAAAGAACCGCCAGAACAAATGATAAAGCCAGATCAGAACTTACCCCGGAAATGAATACTCAGATCGACTTTCTGCGCCAGATAAATGACACCTTACCCGGTGCCATAATTGTTGGTGATTCAACCCAAGCCGTTTACGCGGGAAACCTTTATTATTCACCAGATCAACCCAAGGGCTGGATGAACTCTGCAACTGGTTTTGGTACCTTGGGTTATGGCCTTCCTGCGGCTATCGGTGCTAAACTCGCAAGCCCTGAACGACCAGTTGTTTGCTTGACTGGAGACGGTGGAATTCAATTTACCCTGGGTGAACTTGGCGCAGCAATGGATGCCATGACACCAATTATTATTTTGGTGTGGAATAATGATGGATACAGGGAAATCAAAAGTTATATGGAAGATAACAAGATAAAACCCGAAGGAGTGGATTTAACCACCCCTGACTTTCCCACTATTGCCCAGGCTTATGGTCTTCATGCCGAACACCTAAAAACGGCAGATGACCTTCCGAATGCTCTAGGGAGAGCTGTGTCCTCTGGAAAACCTGCATTAATTCAGATTGAAGAACAGCTATATAAACTGAGTTGAAACTGGAGATGACACTTTGAAAACGATATTCTTAGCAATACTAATCAGCTAAGGATTCAGCACAAATCAAACATATCTGTTTTAGAGTTCCATCTTCTGACATCTCGTCCAGGGCAGCTGCCAGTTGAGACTGCATGTGTAAGTTTTTCTTGTGAAGGAAAAGATAGAGTTCCTTAGTGTCAATCGGTGGGGCGAGAATATGAAGTTGATCAATACCCTCCCGTTCAGCATGGGATCTAAAAACTGTTCGTTCGATTAAAATAATATCGATACGCCCTTGATCGGCCATTTTTAAGAGGCTAGGGATTTCTGAAACCGGAAAAGCATGTCCAAAATGATTTTCCTTATTTTTGAAAATTTTCCAACCCATGGGATACCCTACTGTATAGGGCTTTAGTGATGACCATCCATTTATTTCAATATTCGGGTGTTTGCTGACAGCGACATATGTCGTGCGGTAATAAGGTGATGGCACCACGATCAGATCGGGATAACTTTCAAGTATCTCCCTCACCCCCCCATATGTACCATCGGCTTTACCCGCGTTAGCGCTTTTTCGGGCACGCTTTTGCGGTTCCCATTTTAAAATAAACTCCCGACCAATGCGACGAAATGCTTCGCGCATAACCTGATCTATTATGCCTGTACCGTCGGGCTTAATAAATGGTTCAGAATCACCGGAAGTTATGACTACAGGGTCATCAGAAAATGCTGACGACACAACAGTAAAACTGAGAAGGAAAATCATCAGCAGAAAGTAAAATTGGAATTTTGGTTTAACCGACATTTTACAGTTAACCCTCACATTGCGCATAGCCGCACATTATGGCCATCTCAACGAATACAATAATACCACATTCACAATAGAAAAGCATACACTCGTGAGAGTTATATAAACGCTCTAGTGAAACAGACCGATAACCAAAAATACAAAGGGCTTCACAAATTGTGAAGCCCTTTGTAACCCTAACACAAACTAAGAGTAACTTATTTTTGTACCGTAATGCGTCCGGTTACTGAACCTTTTACCGGGCCATGGTTGCCAATGTACTCAGCGAGGGCGTCTTCCAGACTTGGACCGAAGTCATAGGCATCTATTGCTTTTGTTGCCAAGACTTTGTAACCGTCGCCACCTCCCCTGAGATAGTTGTTAGTCACCATGCTGTAGATCTTATTTGGATCTAACGGAGTAAAGCCGTCTTTCTCATTGCCAACATCGACAGAGACCACACGCGCACCTGCTTCAGCGGCTGGGTTCCAGGTATACGGGCACCGGATACTTGTGGGAAGCGACCTGCCCCCTCTTCAACTTTAGAGAGGCCATTTTCTAGCGCTGCAATAAAGTCATCCCCTTTCAACTTGAAAGTTGCAATAGAGTTCTGAAAAGGAAGAACCGTGAGGACTTCGCCCATTGTCACAGGACCGGCATCTATTGAGGCCCGAACACCACCACCGTTTTGAAGGGCAATAACCGCGTCTCCCCCATTGGCATTGACGCGTTCAAGCATGGCGTCTGCAACAAGGTTACCCATTTCACATTCAGCAGCCCGGCAAACACTCCGGCTCCCTTCGATTACACTAGAGGCAACACCAACTTCACGCTTTTGAATTTCGGCCAAAGGCTTATTCATTTCAGCTATACGTGCTTTCATCTTGGCATCTTCAGGAAAGGAATTATCCAAAAGCACGGTATCACCTGACCAACCTTTGAGATTACCTTCATCATCAAATGTCAGGTTCAATTCACCCATAAACTTAGAATAAGCATAAGCCTGAACGATTGGTACTTCTTTACCATCTGGCGCCGTAGCAATCACTGGATAAGGCCCTTCAGCACGGTCATTGCTGTTGGAAAGTAGCGTATGACTGTGACCACCCACGATTACGTCAACACCTGTCAGTTGAGCAGCAACTTGTTTGTCTCTGGGAACACCCAAATGGCTTAATAGAATAATTTTATTAACGCCTTGGGCTTGCATCCGATCCACAATTGGCTGAACTACGTTAGCCGTATCAAAGAATGTGATCCCATCACCAGGACTAGATGTCTCATCAGTATCTTCTGCCAAAGCACCAATCACACCAATCTTTTCTCCTCCGCGCTCTAATACGATGGAAGATGCATACTTACCGCGCAGTATAGAATCTGAAGAAGCGATTGTATTGGCGCCTACGATTGGGAAGTTTGCTTTATTGATAAAATTCAGCAGAGTTTCAGGGCCATCATCGAATTCGTGGTTCCCGATGGTCATAACATCGAAACCAGTCATGTTCATCAACTCAACAGCCGCTTCGCCTTTGTAATTCGTATAGAACAAAGAGCCTTGGAATTGATCACCAGCATCCAGAACCAATACATTTCCGCCATCCGCTTCCAATGCATCCCGGCGATCATTCAAAGCCTGTGAAACCCGGGCAAATCCACCAAAGCATTTATTTTCAGCAAGATCTTTATCACCACAAGTGGAATCATATTTATTCACGGGTAAAATACGAGAGTGCAAATCGTTGATATGAAGAACACTTAAAGAATAATCGGCCTGTGCCGAAGCCGCAAAGAGACAAAGTCCCGCAGCCAGGGTGACTGCGCCGGAAAGGTGCTTTTTCATCTAAAATCTCGCGCGGATACCCCGTCCTTTAGGTCGGGGAGGAAGCGCGGCCTTTCTTTACGTTGCCACCGATTGGTGGTAGATTGCGTTTGAAACAGTGATAACCAAGCTGTTTCGCTTTTACCCAAACGGCGGTGGAACACACCGTTGCTGGACGTGGAGGGTAGCACTGGCTCCCCTGTGAAGCGTCAACCTGACGGGCTAACCGCCCCGAAAATCCCCTGCTTTCAAGCGGGGGAAGGTGTTAAGTGGAGCTCCCATAGATTAAGAAAATTTATTCTTGTTATGGGTGAAAACACTAAGAGGATTACCCCTCTCAGTCCAGAGCCAGGATGGAAAAAAAATTCAAACCCCTCTTAATTTATTACTTAAAATTAATCCTAAATCCGACAAAACGGGTAGGAATATTAATTATTTAGAAAGCATAATAATCGTAACTTTAAGAAACGATGGGTGCTCGCCCAATTTCATTTTAAACAATATTTAACAGAAGCAGCATGAATTCAAATCCTGCCGACAAACTTGGTATAAATGAGACCGAAAATAATTTTCTTGCCGAGAAGATAACCCTCCCCCGGTTTCCTTTCCCGTCTTCTGCTATCTTAACGGCATCACTTGCCGTCAATATCCTTTCATTAGCTCTGCCTATCGTGATTTTGCAAATTTACGATCGCGTATTACCAAATGCCTCTACCAATACCCTGTTCTTTTTTATACTGGGTTTATCAATTGTTCTATTTATAGATGGCCTATTTCGTATCATTAGAAACTATCTCTCTGGTTGGCAGGCCATGCGCTACGAACATCAGGGCGGGTGTCGTGCTATAAAACGGGTGTTATCTTCAGATATAAGCTCCTTTGAAAAAAGCGCCCCTGGAGATCATGTTGATAATTTTAATGCCCTAGAAATATTAAGAGATTTTCATGCTGGTCAATCGAAAACACTTGCCATTGATCTTGCCTTTGCCGGGTTATTTCTCGGGGTTATTTATGTAATCGCAGGACCTTTGGTCTATATAATCCTTATTTTACTTACAATACTGGTCATTCTTTCATACCTCGTTGGTCTCATTTTAAAAAAACACATCCAACAAAAATCCAACCACGACGATCATCGATTTAACTTCATCATCGAAGTTTTAAGTAATATTCACACGGTCAAATCACTCGCGATGGAAGCTTTGATGCTTCGCCGTTACGAACGATTGCAAGAAAACGGTGCTGCAAGTACTTATCTAGTTACTTTTTGGAGTAACATCGCACAAACCCTCGGCCTGAGTTTTTCTCTTCTGATTATGGTTTCTGTCGTAAGCGTTGGGGCAACCTATGTTATTGCTGGTGAAATCTCGATGGGTGCTCTGGCTGCGAGTACCCTGCTTTCGGGACGGACGGCACAACCGCTTTTACGTGCACTTGGGATTTGGACCCAGTTTCAAACCATTTCAGTGGCCCAACAATGCCTGAATACTCTGTTTAGTTTGAAGCAGGAAAGTAATCTGGCAAGAAAAGCCCCTCCCCCTTTGGAGGGAAATCTGGAACTGAACAATGTCAGTTTTGATTACGACGAAGAAACCCCTATTTTATCGAATATCACATTAAGTATCCAAGCCAATCAATTCATCGGTATTTCGGGCGGTACCGGAAGCGGAAAATCCACTCTATTGCAACTAATAATGGGAGCAACTTCCCCCACCAAGGGCTCAATATTATATGATGGTCATAACTTAATGGATTATGACCCGCGCAGAATTCGAAACCAAATAGCTTACCTGCCACAACAGCCGGTTTTATTCCGCGGCACTATCCTTGAAAACCTCACCCTGTTTGACAAGCAAAGCTCGGTAGATGCCGCCATAAGAGCAACATCTCTCCTCGGCATTGACAAGTCCATAAACCGGTTACCCAAAGGCTACGAAACTATGGTAGCCGATGGCATATCCGACGACATATCTGTTGGCTTGAAACAAGGGATTGTTATGGCGAGAGCACTTTCAAAACAGCCTAAAATTATTTTATTCGACGAAGCCAACTCAGCTTTGGATAACAAGAGTGATGAAAATCTCAAAAACATGATGGAACACCTCAAAGGTCAAGCCACCATCATATTAATATCGCAACGTCCATCCCTACTTAACCTAGCTGACCAGCAATATTTACTGGTGGGCGGTACTCTGGAAAATAAAGAAAAACGGCCTAAAAGAGAGATTGATGTTTCATCACAAAACCCAAAAGCTGCGAGTTAATTGAAATGTCAATGACCAACATCTTTTCCAGTGATGCTCAAGACAACAAACAACACGTAGATATGATGAACCATCCCGGTCCAGAAATTTCTCTGGGTGGAATGGAGAACAAGTCGGATATTGCTGCCTGTTTACCAATCCTTCTGCGTCATCTTGGCTGGGATAGAACGCCACGGCATATTATAGAGGCAATGCCTCACTTTGCTGATGATATCGACTCATCTCAATTGCGAAGAATATTATCTAACCTGAATATCATAACCCATCCGACAAAATTGAAACTTTCTCAGTTGGATCCGAGATTAACACCCTGTTTGTTCAAACCAGGAAATGATCCCGCACTGGTTATTCTGGAACACCATGGGACAACGGCGACTGTATATGACGGGCAAAGAAAAAAAACACTCGAAATTAAAACCAGGGGCTTAAAGGGTACTGCCTATCTGATTGAAGAAGCAGATGTAAAAAGAAGCGAAATTAAAAAACAGTCTGATTCAGGCCAATGGTTTGACATGATTAGTAGGCGTTTTAAGCCTCTTATTTGGCAGATGCTGGGAATTACGGCAATTGTCAATATTTTGGCCTTGAGTGTTCCCCTCTTTATTATGGCCGTTTATGACTGGGTCATTATTTCTTCCTCACAACTCACCCTAACAAATCTCGTTTTAGGGGTAACAATCGCTATTTTGGCTGACTCCTTGCTACGAGTGATGAGAGCCAGGATGTTATCCTACATGGGTGGTCGGATAGATATGATTGTTGGGGTATCAGCATTCAAACAAATTCTGCACCTTCCCGTTGCGATGACAGAGCGCGCCAGTATCGGCACACAAATTTCCCGCCTCAAACAATTTGAGGCTGTTCGGGATTTCTTTACCGGCCCCTTGGCGAGCGTATTTTTAGATCTCCCTTTTGCTGTATTATATATCCTCGTCATAGCTATTATTGCTGGCCCTCTCGCGTGGGTTCCACTGATTTTAATCGTCTTATTCGCACTCATTGGGATAACCCTCCACCCTGTTCTCAAACGCGCAATAAAATCTTCTGGTGAAGCCAAATCAGAACGGCAAGGTTTTCTAGTTGAAATGATGTCCCAGTTCAGAGCCATTAAGCTCGCTGGAGCGGAATCAATTTGGCACTCCCGTTATCGGGATATCTCTGCAAAGACAGCCAAATCCAACTTCAAAAGCTCACAAATAACGTCTCTCATTCAAACGCTTGCCCAGGTTCTTATGATGTTATCAGGTGTTGCGACCCTTGCTGTCGGGACTTTACTGGTATTAGAGGGAGACATAACGCTTGGTGCTCTTATTGCGTCCATGGCATTGGTTTGGCGTGTACTCTCACCCTTGCATACAGGTTTCTTATCTCTAAATCGTCTGGAACAAATGAGCATTGGCTTATCTCACCTAAACCAGCTGATGAAACTACAGCTTGAGAAAGAGCCAAATAAAATAATCAGCAGGCATCGTGAGTTTAAAGGGGAAATAACCTTTAACCGTGTGAGTATGCGTTATTCAATGAAAACAGAGCCCGCACTGTTAGGCGCCGGCTTTAGCATAGATCCTGGTGAGTTTGTATGCGTTACCGGACCCAACGGATCGGGAAAATCGACAATACTGAGGCTCGTCGCAGGGTTATATAAGCCTCAATCAGGTGCAATCTTATTAGACGGCATTAATATTCAACAGTTGGACATGGGAGAGCTTCGAAACTCGATTGCCTATGCCCCTCAGCACTGTCATTTGTTCTATGGAACAATTTCCCAAAACCTGCGGCTTGCAGAACCAAACGCCAGTGATGAACAAATCATCCAGGCAATTGAAGATGTTGGACTTAAAGAGGAAATCCAAGATCTTCCTGATGGGCTGGAAACCAGACTTACGGACCAATTACAACGACAATTACCCGCTGGATTTAAGCAAAAAATTATGTTGGCCCGCGCCTATATAAAACGTGCAAATATAATGCTGCTGGACGAACCCGCCAATAACCTTGATTGGGAAGGCGATCAATTATTTCTTAAGAAAATTGAAACCCTTAAAGGTAATACCACCGTTCTGGCCGTTACCCATAGGCCAAGCCACATGCGACATGCAGATAGGATACTTTACATCGAAAATGGCGCCATTTTGTTAAATGGACCTCCCCAAGCCGTAATGGAAAAGCTTGGCATGATCCCCAAGACTGTGTCCCAGGCATGAGCAAAATTTCAGGTACAGATAAGATGCAAAATACGTTTAAAACACAAAGCGATAAACGACCTTTCCCACCAAGGTCAAATCGTCGTTTAATTCGTTTTCTTTCTCAACCACTTCTTCTTGAAGAAACAGGGCCTCCAAGGCTGCTTGGACAATTTGTCGTTGTTTTCGTTCTTTTACTCATTTGCTTTGGTCTATGGGCTGCATTGGCTAAAATCAGCGAACGAGCAACAACACACGGGAGTATCGTTCCCGCTGGGAATTTGCACGTTGTACAGCACCTTGAAGGCGGCATTATATCTGAAATTTTGGTCGATAACGGGCAGATTGTACACAAAGGAGATACCCTTTTCCGTCTGGATGAAGCCGCTGCTAAAGGTGAGTTGGAACAATTAAAGGCCAGGGAAGTTAGTTTGGCTTTGCGGGCAGAAAGACTTGAATCTTTTGTTTTAAACAGACAACCAGACTTTTCTTTTGCTGCGGAATATCCTGACCTCGTCAGTGATCAAACGGCCATTCTTTCTTTGCAGCAAGAAGCACTCGCCAGTCAAAGAACCGTCTTACAATCACGCATTGAACAACGCAGTAATGAAACCGTTGCCCTCAATAATCGAGAGGCCAATCTTAAACGCCAAATCACACTTATTACGGAACAGGTAGAACTCCATCGTAACCTATTCAAAAAAGGTATTGAGGCCCGTACCAACGTATTGGATGTCGAACGATCTCTGATCCAGGTTAAGGGGGATTTACTCTCAGTCCAAGGGGATATCATTCGCTCCCGGGAAGCCAAAATAGAAGCTCAAAGTGCCTTGGTTGAACTCGGCGCAAATCTTCGGAGTGATTCTCTTTTAGAAATGGGAACAGTAACCGCTGAATTGGCAGAAGTCAGAGAAGCCAAAGCAAAACTAGAAGACAGGGTGTCCCGTTTGGAAATCGTCGCCCCAACCGACGGTATTGTGAAAGGCCTGGCGACAAAAACCATCAGTGCGGTTGTCGGCCCCGGCGATGTATTGATGGAAATAGTCCCCTTCTCCTCTCATCTTATTGCCGAAGTAGAGATCCAACCGAAAGATGTCGGCCACCTAAAGATCGGGCAAACAGCCAAAGTTAAACTTACCTCTTATGATGTATCCCGGTTTGGTGATGTATCTGGTAAACTTACATATATATCAGCATCAACCTTTCAGGATGAACAGGGTGAGCCCTTTTATAAAGGCACCATTGATCTGGATAAAAATTACGTTGGCAATCAACCTGATCGTAATTTAATCCTGCCAGGCATGGTCGTTGACGCCGATATAACAACGGGCAACAGAACCGTGATGCAGTATCTTTTGAAGCCAATTTATCGTGCCTTGGATAGCTCTTTTGGCGAACGATAATTATCTGGTTGTATAGAGGAAATGCCTTATTCGATCAGACTTTTAAAAAGTTCCAGCTTACCATTTGCACTTCGTTCAAGAGTTTTATGGCCATAAACATTAATCTCTGCAGGAAAATGAAGAGCTGACTGAGCCCATTTGGTCAGCTTTTCTTTTTGGTCTTTGGTAAGCTTGTTATCTACCGCCAAGTTTAAATCCAACTTGGTTAAAGACCTTTGTATAATTTGATATTCCTTAACCGGGGCAATGGTGAGTAAAGCTTTATAATCTTTCGCAGATAAGGCAATCCATCGATGAGAGCCATCGGGATGGCGTAATCTGTTACGTTCCCGTCCCAGAATAGATTTTAAAACCGGTAATCCGCGGCCACAAGAACATGCTTCCCCCATCACGCCATAATCGCCAACAGCGTATCTGATCAATGGCATGGCAAAATTATGTAAGGGTGTTACAAGGATTTTCCCAGGTAATCCGGGAGGACAAGCCTTGCCCTCTTCATCAACGACCTCCAGCAACACCCCCTCACTCTGTACGTGATAGTGATCATTTTCTGGGCATTGAAGTCCGAGATAACCGAGTTCGCGGGTTGAATAGAGATCGACAATCTTAACCCCAAAAGCCTCATGACAAAGCTCTCTCACCTTTGGTGTTAAAACTTCAGAAATGGTTTCCACCTGACGAAGCTTTTTAGGCCGAATTTTCTTTTTAATACAATATTCGGCCAAGCGCTGTATAAGGCTTGGGTAAGTAATCAAGAACTCTGGGTCTGTTCTCAACAGCCATTCAGCTTGCTGTTCAAGGGTTGAGTTAATATTTAATCCCGCGATTGGCCCTGTTTTGAAAAGCTCAGCTTTTCCCTTCAAGGATCCCCAGCCCATCCCCGTTGTTCCGGGATACTTTGCCTGCCCCTTTTTAGCAATACGAATATGCCCCAGTTTCCAACCGGGATCACGTTCATGCCAAATGTGATCACGTGCCGTAAAAGCTCGCCAGAATACCCGGCTCAAGGCCGTGTTTTTAACTGCTATCGGTTGCCCTGTTGAACCAGAGGTATATTGCGTACCAATACCCCCGTGACTGCGTGGCGTCTTGCTAGAAACAAGTGCCTCCCCCTGCCCTCCTATATCTGCTCGCTCTAAAATGGGAAGACTTTGCCAAATTTCCATAAGTCCAGATACGGAGGTTGGAACCGGGTAGTCCTTATAATGAGGAACAGTTTTGATGGCATGTTTGAAAAGAGAAAACAGTTGTTTAAACTGATTTTCATTTATTTTCTCAGGGCTCCACCACTGGCTATTATCAAGCTGGGTTAGTGTGCTGATAACGGCTAGATTTTCTGGGGTGCCTATGGCCGGAAACTCAAGATGCTCAATATTGCTTGTTAAGTGAAAATTGTTCAGCCAACTGTTCTTTTGCAAAGCTTCCCCCCAAAATAGATTAGGAAAACCCTACACCAGAGATCACAAAGCAGACAAAGACTGATTAAAAATTATTTTTAAGAGACCACCAATTACCATGTAAAGGATTCAATACTTTCGAATGAAACCGTCGCCCCATTCCCTGTGGTAATCGTACCGGAATCATCCGTTAACAGAGCTGGGTCAAAAGCATCCGCACTTGAGAAGGTATCCCCATTATCTAACGCGACGGCCCAACCATCCAATGCGGCAGATAAATCAATTGTATCAGTCCCTAAACCGCCATCGACCCAATCGGTGTCTCCGGTTCCATTACTGCCATCAAAGATAAAGAGATCATTTCCTTGATCACCATTGAGAGTATCATTCCCGCTGCCGCCATAAATGGTATCGACCCCAGTACCCCCAGAGATCGTATCATCTCCTGAGCCACCATAGAGCATATCCTTCCCATTTTCTCCATTTAAGACATCATCGCCTTGACCACCATAGAGGATATCCCCGGAGTTTCCGCCAGAAAGATTATCGTTTCCTGTTCCGCCAACCAAAGTATCTACTTGATTATCGCCGGTAATCGTATCGTTGCCACCAAGTCCCCATATTTCATCGGGATGTACGGTGCCGGTAAGCGTATCATCACCAGCCGTACCTATCTGAGTTGCACCAGACATATCGCCAGGATCTTCGATATCTGCGGTTTGAACATCATTTATGTCACCGACCCCAATGGAAAAGACTTCCTGATAGGTATTACCGGATCCGTCATCCACTTCAATAGTCACAGAGTGTGAAGTTTGGCTTTCGTAATCGACACCTGCGGCCAGTTTCAGCTGGCTGCCGTCGATAGAAAACTTGCTATCGGGATCAGAAACGATGCTGTAGGTAAATCCTGCGCCTGTATCCACATCAGTCGCGGAAAGATTTCCAACAACTGTACCAATCCCGGCGCTCTCAGCAACAGAGCTAGAACTCAGCGAGATATCTGTTGCCGCGGTATCATCCACATCAGTCACACCTATGGTAAGGACTTCCTGATAGGTATTACCAGTTCCGTCATCTACTTCTATGGTAACCGAATGCGACGTAGAGGTCTCAGCATCAACACCGGCTGCTAATTTTAACTGAGAGCCATCAATAGTGAACTTGCTATCCGGATCAGAGATGATGGTATATGTGAAAGAACCACTGGTAGCTATGTTCGCAGAAAGGTTACCGACAACATCGCCTAAATTGGCACTTTCAGCGATTGAGTTGGTTGAAATGGCTATATTCGGTAAACTTGAAGCTTCTGTACCGATATCTTGGCTTGTCTCTTCCCGCGCCACAGGAACATCAACGCTTTCAAGTTTGTTATCTGCGTTCAGATCAAGTTGCTCACTAAAACCACTGTCTTTAATTGGTACGCTTAGAGGGCTTAACTCCACAGAATTTGTAGCATTGGGAAGTTCTGTACCAGGTAACGTATCCACTTCATTGGGTACATTTTCATTTTGAGTACCCGTTGAAGAACTC
Source organism: Kiloniella sp. (assembly GCF_965205715.1). Lineage (GTDB taxonomy): Bacteria > Pseudomonadota > Alphaproteobacteria > Kiloniellales > Kiloniellaceae > Kiloniella. The sequence continues at coordinate 608,881 of NZ_CBDBHW010000014.1, forward strand.
GCTCCTGCCTCTAGAGATTTCGGATCATTTGAACTCAGAGGGGTTGAAAAATTAAACTCATTAGCGGGATCAATTCCATCAACACCACTGGAATTGGTCGTATCAATCCCATTAGAATTTTCAAGGTCTATTTCTACAGTTTCAATAGCTTTAGGATCGAAATCTTCACCCTGTTCGGACGAACCATAATGGAGGTTTGCTGCTGAAGAACTGTTTTCTACACCACCAAGTTTTTTCGAGCTGTTTTCTTCGACTTTATCCAGCTCTTTTCTCTCTGATGATTCGTTATCCAACAGGTTTTCATCCACAGAAAACAACTTTCCTGCGGTGGTTAAACCATCCTTTTCCTGGTCTTGATCTGCCATAAAATACTCCCGTATCCGGCAAGATCTTTTGGGCCAAAGCTATCCTCTATGGATGCTCCGCATGAGGGGAGATCAATTGCCGATTAAAGAAATCTACACTGATTATTGGTGTATTCTTATGAACAAGATGTTAATTTTTTTGTCGAATAAGCTTCTGTAAAATTTGGATAAAATACGATGTAAATTTAGGATTATTTTTAAACTGTAATAAGCAGTTGAGGCTCCTATACAAATAAACCTCGGGTTGAAGTGATAGGAAAATAATCAAGTTGTTTTTAAGGGAATTTATTTTTAAATTTTCTTCATCGAAGGGCTGAAATTCCGACTATACAGTAAAATGGGCTTCTTTTTCTTTACCTGAAGCGTTTTTTACCAGGTAAATGACTCGACACTTTCAAATGTGACTGTTGCGCCATTCCCTGTCGTAAGAGTACCAGTATCATCTGTAATTAATGCTGCATCAAAAGTATCAGTGCTAGAGAAAGTATCCCCGTTATCCAGTACCACAGTCCAGCCATCCATAGCACTGGATAAATCGATGGTATCAACGCCAGATCCACCATTCACCCAGTTACTATCACCAACACTACTACTGCCATCGAAAACAAACACGTCGTTACCATTATCCCCGGTCATCGTGTCGTTTCCACTTCCTGCGTAGATAAAATCGTTCCCATTTCCCCCTTGGATAATATCATTACCAGAACCACCGTAAATCGTGTCAGAAGAGTTCTCGCCGTACAGAGTATCGTTTCCAGAGCCCCCATAAAGAATATCACCTGAATTACCACCTTCGATAAAATCATTTCCGGTTCCACCAATTAAAGTATCGGCTTGATTACCGCCTTTAATCGTATCATTACCACCAAGCCCCCAAATTTCATCCTTGGCGTTTGTCCCATCAAGATCATCATTTCCAGATGTCCCAATAATTGTTGCCCCAGACATAGATCCAGGGTCTTCAATATCGGCAGTTTGAACATCATTCACATCACCAACATTAATGGTAAATGTTTCCTGATAGGTGTGCCCCGCACCATCATTGACTTCAACCGTTACGGCGTGTGAGGTTGCATTCTCATAGTCCACACCAGCAGCAAGTTTAAGCTGGTCGCCATCAATCGAGAACAAGGTACTATCGTCTATTGGGGCCTCAGTATAGGAAATTTGGGTTAGGAGATAATCAGAACCATCCGAACCATCGGTTTGCTCTTTTGCCGTAAAGACAAGTTGATCAAAATTATCCGCGGGGTTGATCGTGAAAGTGCCTGTATTCTGATTATTTGCCGGGTTGAAATCACCCTCAGCAACCAGAACGCCATCATTATATGCCTGCCAGTGAGCAGATTCATCGAAACTATCAAACAGATATTTAAAAGAGACATCAGCAGTATCGACCTCATTATCAAAGTCGACGATTAATTTTTCGGATTGTGCACTTGCCTGGTCGTATCCGAGTTGCTCGTTCATTCCACTGTCAGAATTTGAAATCGCCCCTGATACACCAAAACCATTACCGTTGGTAGATACATTAGCTGAAGAGGCATCAGTAAGGTTTGCACCACTAATTGATTGCGCAGTAACGGAAAAACCGTTGCTGGTATCAGATATATTCGAACTAGAAATAACACCGGATCCCTGAGTGGGATTGCTAATAATCGTATAGGTAAAGGAACTACTATCCACATCTGTTGCTGATAGATTTCCAATAACAGATCCCACCCCGGCGTTTTCGGCTATGGAACTATTGGATAGAGCTATATCAGTTGGAGCATTATCATCAACATCACTCACACCAATAGAGAAAGTTTCCTGATAGGTATTACCCGCGCCATCATCGACTTCGATGGTGACGGAGTGGGCGGTTGATGTCTCAGCATCAACCCCAGCAGCAAGCTTAAGCTGAGAGCCATCAATGACAAACTTGCTATCGGGATCTGATACAATTGTATAAGTAAACGAACTGCTGTCCACATCTGTAGCAGAAAGATCTCCAACAACCGCACCAACCGAGGTATCCCAGTTATTTCCAACTGTTGATATCACAAGGTTGGAAACATCCATACCTTCGCCATTAGCCGTTACATCGATCCCATAATCAATAGCGACCTTGCCAGACGCGTCTGTTACAACCTGAAAACTATAACTGGTTGCATCCCCTTCATGTGAAAATACCTGTTGAACACCATTTACATTGACGGTGAAATCATCCTGGTAGGTTCCGGTTTCTTCCCACCCACCGAAAGATTGGGTATCAAAGGAAATGTTGACCGTTTTGCCTGCGTTTTCGGTGCCAAAATCATAAGTATTGGATGAAGAACTATCCGAAATTAAATGTGCAGGAGCAGCATCCGTTATAAGAGCGGTTCCTTCAGGACGTGCTAACCCAACAATATTTTCAGCAATCGACGTGTTAGACAGTGCAATATCAGTAGCGGCGGTATCATCAACGTCTGTGACACCAACGGAGAAAGTCTCCTGATAGGTATTACCGGAGCCATCATCCACCTGGATGGTCACAGAGTGAGCCGTGGAACTCTCGGCATCAACACCGGCGTTAAGCTTGAGCTGGTCGCCGTCGATGATGAACTTATTATCCGGGTCGGAAACAATGGAGTAGCTAAACGAGCTGCTATCAACATCGGTTGCGGACAGATTGCCAACAACGGTACCAACACCTGCACTCTCGGCTACGGAGTTGTTCGACAGCGCAATATCAGTGGCCGCGGTATCGTCAACGTCGGTCACACCAACAGAGAAAGTTTCCTGATAGGTATTACCCGCGCCATCATCGACCTCGATGGTGACGGAGTGGGCAGTCGATGTCTCGGCATCAACACCAGCGTTAAGTTTGAGCTGATCGCCGTCGATTACGAACTTATTATCCGGGTCGGAAACAATCGAATAGCTGAATGAGCTACTATCGACATCAATGGCGGACAGATTACCAACAACGGTGCCAACCCCGGCGCTCTCAACAACTGAGTTGTTAGACAGCGCTATATCAGTCGCCGCGGTATCATCAACGTCTGTAACACCAACAGAGAATGTTTCCTGATAGGTATTACCCGCGCCATCATCCACCTGGATGGTGACGGAGTGAGCGGTAGAATTCTCGGCATCAACACTGGCGTTAAGCTTGAGCTGGTCGCCATCTATTACGAACTTGCTGTCGGGATCAGATACAATCGTGTAGCTGAAGGTAGAACTGTCGACATCGGTTGCGGACAAGTTGCCAACAACAGTGCCTACCCCGGCGCTCTCGGCGACAGATGAATTAGACAGCGCAATATCAGTCGCGGCGGTATCATCCACGTCTGTGACACCAACAGAGAAGGTTTCCTGATAGGTATTTCCCGAACCATCATCGACCTGGATGGTGACAGAGTGGGCGGTCGATGTCTCGGCATCAACACCTGCGTTAAGCTTGAGCTGATCGCCGTCGATTACGAACTTGTTATCCGGGTCAGAAACAATCGTGTAGCTGAATGAGCTACTATCAACATCAATGGCGGACAGATTACCAACAACGGTACCTACTCCAGCACTCTCAACAACTGAGTTGTTAGACAGCGCAATATCAGTGGCCGCGGTATCATCCACGTCTGTGACACCAACAGAGAAGGTTTCCTGATAGGTATTTCCGGAACCATCATCAACTTCAATGGTAACAGAGTGAGCAGTCGATGTCTCAGCATCAACACCGGCGTTAAGTTTCAGCTGATCGCCGTCGATTACGAACTTGTTATCCGGGTCGGAAACGATTGAGTAACTGAAGGAGCTACTATCGACATCAGTGGCGGACAGGTTACCAACAACAGTGCCAACGCCTGCGCTTTCGGCTACGGAGTTGTTGGACAGCGCAATATCAGTCGCCGCGGTATCATCAACGTCTGTGACACCAACAGAGAATGTTTCCTGATAGGTATTTCCGGAGCCATCATCGACTTCAATGGTAACCGAATGAGCGGTCGATGTCTCCGCATCAACACCAGCGTTAAGTTTGAGCTGGTCGCCATCGATTACGAATTTATTATCCGGGTCGGAAACAATCGTATAACTAAAGCTGCTACTGTCGACATCAGTTGCAGACAGGTTGCCAACGACGGTGCCAACCCCGGCGCTCTCAACAACTGAGTTGTTAGACAGCGCTATATCAGTCGCCGCGGTATCATCAACGTCTGTAACACCAACAGAGAATGTTTCCTGATAGGTATTACCCGCGCCATCATCCACCTGGATGGTGACGGAGTGAGCGGTAGAATTCTCGGCATCAACACTGGCGTTAAGCTTGAGCTGGTCGCCATCTATTACGAACTTGCTGTCGGGATCAGATACAATCGTGTAGCTGAAGGTAGAACTGTCGACATCGGTTGCGGACAAGTTGCCAACAACAGTGCCTACCCCGGCGCTCTCGGCGACAGATGAATTAGACAGCGCAATATCAGTCGCGGCGGTATCATCCACGTCTGTGACACCAACAGAGAAGGTTTCCTGATAGGTATTTCCCGAACCATCATCGACCTGGATGGTGACAGAGTGGGCGGTCGATGTCTCGGCATCAACACCTGCGTTAAGCTTGAGCTGATCGCCGTCGATTACGAACTTGTTATCCGGGTCAGAAACAATCGTGTAGCTGAATGAGCTACTATCAACATCAATGGCGGACAGATTACCAACAACGGTACCTACTCCAGCACTCTCAACAACTGAGTTGTTAGACAGCGCAATATCAGTGGCCGCGGTATCATCCACGTCTGTGACACCAACAGAGAAGGTTTCCTGATAGGTATTTCCGGAACCATCATCGACTTCAATGGTAACAGAGTGAGCAGTCGATGTCTCAGCATCAACACCGGCGTTAAGTTTCAGCTGATCGCCGTCGATTACGAACTTGTTATCCGGGTCGGAAACGATTGAGTAACTGAAGGAGCTACTATCGACATCAGTGGCGGACAGGTTACCAACAACAGTGCCAACGCCTGCGCTTTCGGCTACGGAGTTGTTGGACAGCGCAATATCAGTCGCCGCGGTATCATCAACGTCTGTGACACCAACAGAGAATGTTTCCTGATAGGTATTTCCGGAGCCATCATCGACTTCAATGGTAACCGAATGAGCGGTCGATGTCTCCGCATCAACACCAGCGTTAAGTTTGAGCTGGTCGCCATCGATTACGAATTTATTATCCGGGTCGGAAACAATCGTATAACTAAAGCTGCTACTGTCGACATCAGTTGCAGACAGGTTGCCAACGACGGTGCCAACCCCGGCGCTCTCGGCTACCGAGCTGTTAGACAGCGCAATATCTGTCGCAGCGGTATCATCAACATCTGTGACACCAACGGAGAAAGTCTCCTGATAGGTATTACCCGCGCCATCATCCACCTGGATGGTGACGGAGTGAGCGGTAGAATTCTCGGCATCAACACTGGCATTAAGCTTGAGCTGGTCGCCATCGATGATGAACTTATTATCCGGATCGGAAACGATGGAGTAGCTGAATGAGCTGCTATCGACATCGGTCGCAGACAGATTACCAACAACGGTACCAACACCTGCGCTCTCAGCTACGGAGTTGTTGGACAGCGCCATATCAGTCGCCGCGGTATCATCAACGTCTGTAACACCAACAGAGAATGTTTCCTGATAGGTATTACCCGCGCCATCATTGACTTCAATGGTAACCGAATGTGCGTTCGATGTCTCCGCATCAACGCCTGCGTTAAGTTTGAGCTGGTCGCCATCAATGATGAACTTATTATCTGGATCAGATACGATGGAGTAGCTGAATGAGCTGCTATCGACATCGGTGGCAGACAGGTTACCAACAACGGTACCTACACCGGCGCTCTCGGCTACGGAGTTGTTGGACAGCGCAATATCAGTCGCCGCGGTATCATCAACGTCTGTGACACCAACGGAGAAAGTTTCCTGATAGATATTTCCGGAGCCATCATCGACTTCAATAGTCACCGAATGAGCGGTCGATGTCTCCGCATCAACACCGGCGTTAAGCTTGAGCTGGTCGCCATCGATGATGAATTTATTATCCGGGTCAGAAACGATGGAGTAGCTGAATGAGCTGCTATCGACATCGGTTGCAGACAGGTTACCAACAACGGTACCAACGCCTGCGCTCTCAGCTACAGAGCTGTTAGACAGCGCAATATCAGTCGCCGCGGTATCATCAACGTCTGTGACACCAACGGAGAAAGTTTCCTGATAGGTATTTCCGGAGCCATCATCGACTTCAATAGTCACCGAATGAGCGGTCGATGTCTCCGCATCAACACCTGCGTTAAGTTTGAGCTGGTCGCCGTCGATGATGAACTTATTATCTGGATCAGATACGATGGAGTAGCTGAATGAGCTGCTATCGACATCGGTGGCAGACAGGTTACCAACAACGGTACCTACACCGGCGCTCTCGGTTACGGAGCTGTTCGACAGTGCAATATCTGTGGCGGCGGTATCATCAACGTCTGAAACACCAACAGAGAATGTCTCCTGATAGGTATTTCCCGAACCATCATCGACCTCGATGGTGACGGTGTGGGCGGTCGATGTCTCAGCATCAACACCAGCGTTAAGTTTGAGCTGATCGCCCTCAATGATGAACTTGTTATCCGGGTCGGAAACGATAATGTAAGTGAAATTATTACTTTCAGCATCCGTTGCAGAGATTGTCGCAACCGTATCACCGATAGATGCGGCTTCAGATACTGAACTTTCAGACAGGGTAATGTCAGTGAGCGCAGTCGTATCAACAAACGTGGTTGGAACCTCTGCTTCGGTGTTCTCGCTTTTTTCCTGTTGTACAGTTATCTGTGCAATAAACTGATCGCTGAGATCTAAATCTGCAATATTGAGTTTAAATGGAAGTAATTCACTAATTTCTGTGGAACTTGACTGAGATGAAGATGCCGTATTTTGACTTTCGACAGGGGGAGTTGCAATGCTTTGAGTAAGTTCAGTTGTTCCATAATCAGTCCCAGAAGTATTTTTAGGATTCAGAATTTCTGAAAGATTATTTTCTATATCAAAAATCAAAACATCAGAAATGTCATCTACGACAATGGAACTCTCCACCAGAGAGATATCAAAATTGTCCCCTTGTTCAGGAGAACCATAGTGGAGGTTGGCTGCCGAAGAGATATCTTCCAGACCAGGCAATCGATCCGGATTTACTTCAAGGACTTTATCCAGATCTTTCTTTTCTGAAGAGATGTTGAGCACAGCATCATCTTCTACGGCTGTTTTATAAGTCGTAGTAATATCTCTTACCCCTTACCCCTGATCTGCCATAACCGAACTCCACGTGTTGGCAAGATCACACATTGGCTCTCCTTTAGGGAGGTATTCTCAATGTGTTTGCATCCATTACTAATATAGTTTGAGGGTTATATTGGGGGATTTCTATGAAGATCGTATTAACAAAATGAGGAATAAAAAGTTCTAAAATTTACCTAAAATACAACACATTAAGAACAGTTGGTGCTTACAATGCATAAACATACGTAATTATTAGTATAAATTAGCAGTAGTTATTATTTTAGTAGGCCAAAATAAGAAAAATCCAGGCAGAATAAGAAGTATATTCTGCCTGGATTATATAACAAGATCAGTAGCTAAGATGCATCAAGGTTGTATTTTACTTGATCGCATCAATTACAGCATGTGTCCAAGCCCCTTCAGGCTTTTTGGTAATCACCGGATCAGAGCCACCACCGAGCAGTGTGCTTACGGTACGCTCGTAATCCGCAGGATTAAGCTTGCCATCTGAACCAGCTGTAAGTTTGTTAATCTCACCCATCATACGAACCTGATGCTTTTCAGTTTGAGCACCACTGGCATCGTTATCGAGCACAATCATTGCGGCTTCTTTAGGATGGGCACGGGCCCAATCCCAGCCTTTCATACTGGCGGCAACAAAACGAGCCATCTTATCGACAAATGCAGGATCTTTCAGGTTATCTTCCAGAACATATAACCCATCTTCAAGTGTTGCGACGCCCTGCTCTTCATATTTGAACACAACGAGTTCGCTTGCAGGAATACCTGCATCAATAACCTGCCAATATTCATTGTAAGTCATTGTGGAAACACAATCAGCCTGCTTTTGTAGAATTGGATCGACGTTGAAACCCTGCTTTAAAACGGAAACACCATTATCCCCACCCGTCGTCGGTATCTGCAGTTTCGACATCCAGCTCAGGAATGGATATTCATTACCAAAGAACCAAACACCGAGTGTTTTTCCTTTGAAGTCTGCAGGAGAAGTGATGCCGGTTTCTTTACGACAAGTCAGCATCATTCCGGATGTTTTAAAAGGCTGTGCAATATTAACCAACGGCACGCCTTTTTCGCGAGAGGCCAATGCAGAAGGCATCCAGTCTACAACCACATCAGCGCCGCCGCCTGCGATAACCTGTGGAGGGGCAATATCAGGACCGCCAGGCTTGATATTTACATCAAGATCAGCGTCTTCATAGAAGCCTTTATCCTGAGCAACATAATAACCAGCGAATTGAGCCTGTGTGACCCATTTGAGCTGTAGATTAACAGTATCACTAGCTTGAACAGATGCACCAAAGGCTCCGGCACCAAATGCCAAAGCAACAGCACCTAATAACATTTTTTTCATTATTATCTCCCTGTTAATGGTTCCCTCTTTCTTCGTGGTTCTGCCCCCAATTGGGTCAATTCCAACTTCGGAAAGATGGATGCCAAAATGTACATGCCCGTTCTATGACGACCATGATTCCATAAAAAGCAGTTCCCGCCAGTGCAGCCACTGCAATCTCAGCCCAGACCATATCGACGTTCATACGGCCTACTTCGGTTGAAATACGAAAGCCCATGCCCACAATTGGCGTACCGAAGAATTCGGCTACGATGGCACCAATCATGGCAAGAGTTGAGTTAATTTTCAAGGCATTGAAAATAAAAGGTAATGCGGAAGGCAAACGGAGCTTAAAAAGGCTCTGCCAATAGCTTGCTGCATAGGTTTTCATCATATCCTTTTCTATCGAGGACGTAATGGATAATCCGGCAACTGTGTTCACCAACATAGGGAAGAAAGTCATGATAATGACAACCGCTGCCTTGGAGTGCCAGTCAAAGCCAAACCACATCACCATGATCGGTGCGACACCAATAATAGGTAACGCACTGACAAGATTTCCAATCGGCAGAAGGCCCCGCTGGAGAAACGGGCTTCGATCAATCAGGATAGCCGTTATAAAAGCACTACCGCACCCTAGGACATAACCGATCAATACAGCCTTGAGGAAAGTCTGTTGGAAATCAGCCCAAAGTATGTCAGTCGAAGCCATAAAACGCTCGCCAATCATGCTTGGCGGCGGCAATAGAACCGTTGGAACCTGCAAGCCCCGAACCACAACTTCCCATAAGATCAAGAGCCAAACACCAAAGAGAACCGGAACAATTATATTGTAAAACCGCTTCACACCCTGGGATCGGGACGTTTTAGCAGAGAGCTGGTCCACAAGCAGCCAAGCCATCAACCAGGCTGAAATAACCAAACACCAATAACCGGATGAAAGTTGTTGTTCAGCGACATCCAATCTGGAAAGTAAAAACCAAGCACCGATATGAGGTAAAATCACCATAACTAGATCAGCGATCTGGCCTTTAATCTTATCCAAGACAATCGCTACCGATGTAAGTACTCCAACTATGGCGAATACCATTAATCCACTATCATTCCAGAGGGATTGGGATACACCACCCACCTCTCCCAATGGCAATAAAATAGCTATGAGAGCCAGTCCCCCTGCCATGATAGCTAAGGTTTGACGAAAGTTAATCATTGCGCCATCCCCATCTTTTTAAGAACAATTTTATTGGAAATACCTACGATAGACACCAGCGCAGCAGCAAGCAGTGCAGCCGCAATCAGTGCGGACCAAATTTGTATGGTTTGGCCATAGTATGATCCCGCAAGTAAACGTGCACCAAGTCCTTCAACAGCCCCTGTCGGTAATTCGCCAACAATGGCCCCAACAAGGCTGGTCGCAATAGCAACTTTCATACCCGTGAAAAGATACGGTACTGATGAAGGCCAGCGTAGCTTCCAAAACAAATCCCAATTTGAGGCATTGTAGGTCCGCATCAAATCAAGGTGAATAAGTTCTGGGGAACGCAAGCCCTTAACAATACCGACTGTGATTGGGAAGAAACTGAGATAGGTGGCAATAAATGCCTTAGGGAGAATACCTTGGATACCAACCGCATTTAAAACCACAATAATCATTGGTGCGATGGCAAGGATCGGAATGGTTTGAGAAGAGATAATCCATGGCATCAAGCTCTTTTCCAAACTTTTGTTGTGAACGATCCCCACAGCAAGGAGGATGCCCAGAACCGTTCCGATAACAAAGCCCAGCAAGGTCGTCGAAAGGGTAATCCAGCTATGATAAACGAGGGACCTTTTAGACGTAATCTTTTTTAATATCGTTGTGTTGTAAAGCTCGACCATGACCTGATGTGGCGCGGGCAACACAGGCCTTTCCTGTGCCAAAGTATCTGTGATTAACTGCTCTGTGGTCCATTCGACATTACCCCGCTTGTAGATATCTTTTTGAAACGGCGTATTGAGAAGAACAGCAGAAAAATACCAGATCGCAATTATAGCCAGGACAATCACGAATACAGGCCCCACTTTACCTGACATCAAGCGCGACCATAAACTTTGAGCCCCCATGGCGCGAGGCGGCGATACAGTTGCCTCAATCGTCATAGCTATGGCCCTCTTTCAAACCTTCGCGGACACGGTGCGCAATCTCTAAGAATTCAGGCGTTTCACGAATATCAAGTCCACGATCACGCGGAAGGTTACAATCTATTACATCATAGATCCGGCCTGGACGGGGGGACATCACAACAATCTTTGAAGAGAGGAAGACGGCTTCAGGAATGGAGTGAGTGACAAAAAGAACTGTTTTATTTGTTTTATCCCAAAGTCTGAGCAGTTGCTCGTTCAGGTGATCCCGTACAATCTCATCCAGGGCGCCAAAAGGCTCATCCATTAAAAGCAACTCTGGATCAAAGGACAAAGCACGCGCAATAGAGGCACGTTGCTGCATACCGCCAGACAACTGCCAAGGGAACTTCTTTTCAAAACCGGATAGATTTACCAACTCCAGATTTTTAGCAATCCGGTCCTGACGCTCCGATTTTGCAATACCCATCACTTCGAGAGGCAGAGAGATGTTCCCGGCAATCGTCCGCCAAGGATACAATGCCGGCGCCTGAAACACATAACCATAGTCACGGTTTAGGCGGGCCTGTTCAGCGCTGACCCCGTTTACTTCCAACTTACCACCTGTTGGTTGCTCCAGATCTGCAACGGCACGTAGAAGAGTTGTTTTACCGCAACCAGAAGGGCCAATAAAAGAAACGAACTCACCGCGATTAATGGAGAGATCAATATCTGATAGCGCATGAACTGGACCATCGTTGGTCTCAAAAGTCAGCGACAAACCTTTGATTTCAACAACAGAACTTTCATTTTGATCTGGCTGTTTTTGTGGACGAGCCATCGCATCTGCATTCATTGTTTCAGTACCCATCTTTTCTGCCTCTCCGGTATCTCCGGCGGCGCCAGTTGCATTCGCTTGTGTTGATTGCAGCATGGCTAAACTCCCTGTGTTTTGAACTCTGTCTTTAATGACAGTTATCGTTCTTGTGAGAGGATGGTGCAAAACAAATCACACCACCCTCTTGATTTTATTACCAAATACCTTAGGGAGTTATACTCCAGCTGGCATATTTTCAGGCTTGCGTTCTACTTTACGCGGCGCGGTAATCTCTTTCCACTTGGAAAGTGCCTTATTGACCGCAGGATAAGGATCACGGCCGACGAACTTACCATGACCCGGCTCGTCCCTCATTGTGCTTTCTTCAACCGCGACTTTGCCACGGGTTAAGGTAAAGCGTGGCAAGCCGGTAACTTCTTTACCTTCGAAGACATTATATTCGATGACCGACTGCTGATTTTTAGCCGTAATGGTTTTGGAACGATTTGGATCCCACACTACGAGATCGGCATCAGCACCAACCATAACAGCACCCTTTTTCGGGTACATGTTTAAAATCTTGGCAATATTGGTCGAGGTCACAGCGACAAACTCGTTCATGGTTAGACGGCCAGTTTTCACTCCATGTGTCCAAAGCATCGGCATGCGGTCTTCAAGACCACCGGTTCCATTTGGAATTTTTGTAAAATCACCGATACCAAAGCGCTTTTGTTCGGCGGTAAAGGCACAGTGATCAGTCGCCACAACCTGTAAGGATCCCGACTGCAAACCAGCCCAGAGACTATCCTGGTGCTGTTTATTACGGAAAGGAGGTGACATCACCCGACGTGCCGAGTGATCCCAATCAGGATGCGAATACTCACTATCATCCAAAGTAAGATGCTGGATCAATGGCTCCCCATAAACACGCATCCCCTTTTGACGCGCCCGGCGGATCGCTTCATGAGCCTGTTCACAAGAAGTGTGTACAATATAAAGCGGAACACCCGCCATATCCGCGATCATAATCGCACGGTTAGCCGCCTCACCTTCTACTTCTGGCGGGCGTGAGAACGCATGGGCTTCAGGACCATTATTGCCTTCGGCAAGTAGCTTTTGCTGTAGTGTCGCAACAACATCACCGTTCTCTGCGTGAACCAATGGCATCGCACCTAAAGCTGAACACCGAGAAAAAGACGCAAACATCTCATCATCATCAACCATCAAAGCGCCTTTATAGGCCATGAAATGTTTGAAGGTATTGATGCCACGACCAACGACCTCTTCCATTTCATCAAATACTTTTTCACCCCACCAGGTGACCGCCATATGATAGGAATAGTCTGAACAGGCTGACCCTGATTTTTGTTGCCAGATGGCAAGGGCTTCCATCAAGGATTGACCGGGTTGGGGCAGACAGAAATCAACCACCATTGTTGTACCACCGGCAAGACCTGCGCGGGTTCCGCTTTCGAAATTATCTGCGGAATGGGTGCCCATAAACGGCATTTCCAGATGTACATGAGGATCAATTCCCCCTGGCATGATATAACAACCAGTTGCATCCAGAGTTTCAGTGCCCGATAGGTTCTTGCCGATTTCGGTAATGGTGCCGCCTTCGACTAAAACATCGGCTTCGTAAGAAAGATCTGCAGTAACAACGGTACCGCCTTTAATGACTGTGCTCATTTGATCACGCTCCCTTATTCAACTATCTCTGCGGTTTCAACGACGGCGTGGAACAGTACATCCGTTCCTGCTGCGGCCCACTCTGGTGAAATATCTTCGTCTTCGTTATGGCTTAGGCCATCAACACAAGGGCACATCACCATGGCTGTTGGGGCAACCCGGTTAACCCAGCAAGCATCGTGGCCCGCACCGGATACGATATCCCGGTGGCTATACCCCAAACGGACGGCAGCATTACGAACAGCGGTTACACAGCCCTCATCAAATGTAACGGGATCAAAGGCTCCTGCCTGTTCAAACTCTATTGTAAGCCCAAGTTCTTCAGCGATTGCACGCCCTTCAAACTTGAGCGTTTGTTCCATCGCCGTAATCACGTCTTTATTGGGGTGGCGGAAATCGATGGTGAAGATTGCCTTACCCGGAATAATGTTACGCGAATTCGGGTAGATATCCATATGTCCAACTGCACCAACGGCATGTGGCGCAAAGCTCAAAGCAATATCGTTGACGAGTTCAGTAATACGCGCAGCACCAAGACCCGCGTTAACACGCTTTGGCATTGGTGTAGAACCGGTATGGCTTTCCTTACCTGTGAGCGTTACCTGGATCCAGTTCAAGCCCTGGCCGTGAGTAACAACGCCGATATCAACGTTTTCGTCTTCGAGGATCGGTCCCTGCTCAATATGGAGCTCAAACATGGCATGCATTTTACGCTCGCCAACAGGCTCATCACCGACAAAGCCAATACGTTTGAGTTCATCGCCAAACTTAAGACCTTCAGCATCTTCACGATCATAGGCCCAATCCTGGGTATGAACGCCCGCAAAAACACCCGAAGACAACATAGCCGGGGCAAAACGTGTGCCCTCTTCATTGGTCCAGTTTACCACTTCGATAGAACGCTTGGTTTTAATGCCCATATCATTGAGGCTTCTGACGATCTCCAAACCAGCAAGCACGCCAAGAACACCGTCGTACTTACCGCCGGTTGGCTGGGTATCCAAATGAGACCCCACCATAACCGGAAGAAGGCTTGAGTCAGTACCTTCGTGACGGGCAAACATATTGCCCATGCTATCGATACCAACGGTCATGCCCGCATCCTCACACCAGCTTTTGAAAAGGTGGCGGCCTTCTGCATCTTCGTCTGTCAGGGTCTGACGATTATTACCACCGCGAACACCTGGGCCAATTTTGGCCATCTCCATCAAGCTTTCCCACAAACGTGGGGAATTGATATGCATATTATCGGCTGGTTTGCTCATCAGATTACTCCCTGAAATTCTTTAAATTTGTTTATTATTTATTAGCTAAAAACGGGAAGGCCGTGACCACCACCAGGTATTCCTGGGGACAATCACGGCCCTTAAACTTTATTCCATGTTTTGGAAGTTAAAAACTGCCCCTTCCTTGATACCCTCAGGCCAACGCGTGGTGACCGTTTTCAGACGGGTATAGAAACGAATACCTTCCGGGCCATAGATCGAATGATCGCCAAATAGGGATCTTTTCCAACCCCCGAAAGAATGGTAGGCAACGGGCACAGGGATCGGAACATTGACCCCAACCATGCCAACTTCGATGTCATTGGCAAAGGAACGTGCGGCATCTCCATCGCGGGTGAAAATTGCTGTTCCATTACCGTATTCATGTTTGTTGATCAGATCGACAGCTTCGTCGTAGTCCTTGGCGCGCAATACAGACAAGACAGGGCCAAAGATTTCTTCCTTGTAGATGGTCATATCAGACGTCACGCGGTCGAACAGCGTTCCACCGACAAAATAACCGTTTTCATAACCCTGAAGGCTAAAATTACGACCATCAACAACCAGCTCAGCTCCCTGCTCCACTCCGCTATCGATATAACCCAAAACTTTTTCCTGATGGGCTTTGGTGATAACTGGTCCCATATCCGCATCTGAATCAGTGCTTGGACCAATCCGCATGCTTTCAACACGCGGTTTCAGGGTTTCGACCAAACGATCCGCAGTTTCTTCCCCGACAGGAACGGCCATGGAAATTGCCATGCAACGTTCACCGGCAGAACCGTAACCTGCCCCCATCAAGGCATCCGCGACTTTATTCATGTCCGCATCAGGCATAACAATCATGTGGTTTTTAGCACCACCAAGAGCCTGTACCCGTTTACCTTTGGCCGTGCCGCGTGAATAGACGTATTCCGCAATCGGCGTGGAGCCAACAAAGGAAATCGCTTTGACATCCGGGTGATCTAACAAGGTATCAACCGCTTCCTTGTCACCGTGGACCACGTTTAAGACACCGTCCGGAAAACCTGCTTTTTTGAACAGATCCCAAATGAGCATTGGGGCTGAAGGATTACGCTCGGATGGTTTGAGTACAAAGGTGTTACCAGCCGCAATCGCGATTGGGTACATCCACAAAGGTACCATGGCGGGGAAGTTAAACGGTGTAATACCAGCAACAACGCCTAGTGCCTGACGGTCGGAATAGGTATCGACCTGTGGGCCGACGTTACGGCTGAACTCACCCTTTAAAAGATGAGGAATACCACAGGCAAATTCCACAACCTCTATGCCGCGGGCAACCTCACCCAACGCATCTTCATGGGTCTTGCCATGTTCACGACTGATTTCACGGGCAATATCATCCGCATGTGCATCCAGAAGTTCTTTAAATTTGAACATGTAGCGTGAACGCTTAAGAGGCGGCATCTGCCCCCACTCTCTAGCAACAGCCTTGGCAGATGCTACAGCTTCATTTACTTCATCCACAGTTGAAAGAGGAAGTTCCGCAATCTGCTCGCCAGTTGCAGGGTTAAACACCTGCGAACTACGAGAGCTTGAAGAAAGGCGTCTTTCGCCTGCCACTGCATTACTGATCCGTTCCATATTCATCACTCTTATATTTTGTCATTTTGGGCGCATACGGCCCATATCAGGTCAAAAAGCCTTATTGAGACTTTCAGGTGTTAATGATTTCTTTTGCACAAAAGCTGGACAAAGAAATCTGCCTACGAGAAACCGAAAATAATTTTAATGAATGAATAGGAAACGTGTCAGTACCATAACGATATGGATACATAAGTCAGGAAGCAGACATAACGATTTTAAAGCAAAAACATACCAGATCGTTATCTATTTAGCTTTATCAAGAGATACAAAAAATACGTATTTTCCAGGATAAAGTTGAATTGTTCAGTCGCTACCACCTACTTTATGCATGTACTAAAACTCCCTGTTCATCCGGTGTGATTAATCCCCGGTACTTGTTTTTATTTAGGCAGTTGTTTAACCTGCCTTATGTATTTATTTACTTTATGGTCAATATTTTAGGGTATATTTCCCTATATCCTGACCATTTGGTCAAATTAACGCTACTAAATCCTGACCATCTGGTCAACTACAAAAATGTCTGATAAAACTGTGGATGAAACCCCAGACTGGGCCTCGATAAAAACCAAGCCAGGAAGCATGAATGAGTAAGCCCGAAAGAGCAATCAAAACAACTGCTAAGGCAAAAATTCGCCAAGAAAATGAGAAGACAATTCTCAAAGCGGCAGAAAGTGTTTTTGCTGAATTTGGATTTCGGGGTGCAACAACCAGTATGATTGCAGAACGTGCGAATATTCCCAAAGCAAATTTGCACTATTATTTCCCTACAAAACAAGCTCTCTATCGACAGGTCGTAGACAATATTTTCAACATCTGGCTTCAGGCTGCGGACTCTTTTGATGACTGCGATGATCCCATAGAGGCCCTCACCCGTTATATTGAAAAGAAAATGGATATATCTCGGGAAAACCCTATGGGCTCAAAAGTATGGGCCAATGAAATCATCCGCCGCGCCCCTGTCATCCAGGATTATCTGGAAACCACCCTAAAAGATTGGACGGAATCCCGGGTTGCGATCATCCAAAGGTGGATCGATCAAGGGAAAATCAATCCGGTTGATCCTCAGTATTTGCTCTACATGATCTGGTCGACCACACAGCACTATGCTGATTTCAATCACCAGATTGAGACCCTCAATGGCGGGACACCTTTAAGTGATGCGCAGTATCAAACGGCGAAAGACAATGCTATAGAGATAATTCTCACCGGTATCGGTGCCCGTAGGTGAGATCGTTACGTAACAAAACACAATAAAGAAAAGAAACTGCAGACATGAACCCAAGAGCTGGTCAGACAAAAAAGCGGACACGTATTCAGGCCCTTAACGAGGCAAAAATCCTCGAGGCTGCCCTGGATATATTCGCCACCTTTGGCTTTAGAGGCACGACCATCGACCAGATTGCTCAAAAAGCAGAAATGTCTAAACCTAACTTGCTGTATTATTTCCGCCGCAAGGAAGACATTTACATCTCGGTTCTAGAACGCACCCTGGAAACATGGCTTACCCCCCTCACCGAACTTGATCCCGACGGCGACCCCATTGAGGAAATTGGTAAGTACACCAGCTTGAAACTGCAAATGTCTGAAAACGATCCTACCGCTTCAAGACTGTTTGCCAACGAAATCCTCCACGGCGCGCCCATGATTGAGCACGTGCTCAAGGGATCCCTCAAAAGCCTGGTCGATGAAAAAGCCGTGGTGATCCAAAAGTGGATTGACGATGGTAAACTTACGGATGTCGATCCTTACCATCTGATATTCATGATCTGGGCCTCTACCCAGCACTACGCGGATTTCAAAATCCAGATGCGCGCCATACTCGGAGAAGAGGTCGATCAGCCCGACTACTTCGCAAAAGCTGGTAAAACCATCAGCACCATTTTCTTTGAGGGTCTTAAACCGAGGCAATAAATAATCATTATAAAAACTGCGAATTCCATGCCTGAATTTCAAATACTAACAGGTCACAGACTTTCTTATCCCAGTTCTCTAACTATTCAGATAATAATAACCACTCAAGAAAAAACCAAAACAGACCATAACAATCTTGAGATAACGTTCGTTAATTTTTCGACCAAATAATCCACCAACATACCCCCCAACCGTACTGCCGATCATCATAACCAGAGCTTCTGGCCAGGCAATCGCGCCATTCAAACCAAAGACGATTATACTGAAAATAGTAAGGCTGGTTGCCAGAAGGTTCTTCAGGCTATTAGCAACATGATAATTGGAATACCCCATGATCTGCATCGTGGCCAGAATGATTATCCCAGCCCCCGCACCGAAATACCCCCCGTAAATAGAAAAGATAAAAAGCATACTGAGCGATACGAACAGAGCTATCCGGCCTGTTTCTTCAAATTGAGATATCAATAAGTTTCTCATCTGATTGCCAAACATAAATAGAAGAGTGGCCCCAAATATTAAAAAGGGAATCAAATTGATAAAAATTACCTCACCGCTGTTAAGCAATAGAAGCGCGCCTAATACAGCTCCAATACTCGATATGGTTAAAACAGGCCAAATGGCCCTACCGACACTTTTTAATTCCTTTTTATAAGCGGGCAAAGCAGCCGCATTTGACGGCAAAAGTGCAAGAAAATTAGTTGCATTTGCCATCACTGGCGGTAATCCAACTGCAATAAGAGCTGGAAATGTAAAAAGAGTGGCCCCACTTGCCATCGCATTCCAGACGCCCCCGAAAAACCCGACAACAATAAGTAAACAAAAAACTCCTACTGTCACTTTTTACCCCCAATTAAAATTAATTGGACAAAAAGTAGGAAAAGAATAGCCATATTAAAAATGAATAATTACGATAACTGCCATGAACAAAACTATACGCTTAAAAATAAACAGTGATCTTCTGCAGACCTTTCATGCTGTAGCCGATCTTGGAAATGTGACACAAGCAGCCTCCAGGTTGGGGC
Source organism: Kiloniella sp. (assembly GCF_965205715.1). Lineage (GTDB taxonomy): Bacteria > Pseudomonadota > Alphaproteobacteria > Kiloniellales > Kiloniellaceae > Kiloniella. The sequence continues at coordinate 628,284 of NZ_CBDBHW010000014.1, forward strand.
GGACACAATCCGCGGTCAGTGTACAAATCAGAAAACTTGAGGACCTCCTTTCGGTTCAACTATTCGACCGTGGCGCTCGCGGTGTTACACTGACAGAAAATGGTACCAAATTGCTTCCTGTCGCGATAAATGTACTGGAGGAAGTTTACCGGGCCGAAACCCTGTTTACTGATCCGCTTGCGGGACGTTTGAAAATAGGTATTCCGGATGACTATGCAGAAACCATTTTACAACGTGCATTAGGTCAATTTGTTAAAAAACATTCAAAAGTAGAAATATTCACGCGCGCAGGCTGTAGTGAAGGCTTTCCAGAAGCAATCAGAAAGAATGAACTAGATTTGGCTATCTTTTCCGCAGGACCGATTCCGGATAAAAATTCTCTGTACTCTGAGCCAACCGTCTGGGCGGCACACGCTGAATTTAAACACAAAGAAGGAGAGCCCGTACCTCTCGTTCTTTTTGATAGAAATTGCTGGTGGAGGAACGTTGCTACAGATGCACTGGATCAGGCATCCATCAAATGGCGAGTAGCTTATCTCAGTGAAAACTTTAACAGCGTACGCGCTGCAATAATGTCTGGACTTGGCATTGGCATCCTTGCCCACAGTTCACTTGATCCCTCAATGTATATACTGGACAAGAGGGCTGGTTTTCCAACATTACCCAGATCCTCCCTAACCCTGATAAAGAATTCAAAAACAAATTCCAAAGCTGTTCAGGAAATGGAGAACGCCATCCGAAATGCAATACAGGTATCATAGAGCCATAACCGATCAGCGCTTTTCACGCGCCCCTTGCAAGAACACCATTGCAAGCGCTGTTATTCCGGCACCAGCCAGGATGGTCAGTTCGGGCAATTGACCTGAAATCACGCTTTCAATCCCAAGGACGATGGCCGGGGTCAGAAAGGTGTAAGCCATAACCTTGGCTGCGGGGAGTTTAAAGCTGGCGAATTTGAGCAGTAAAAAGGAAATCGCCGTATTACATATCGCCAAATAAACGATGGCGACGTACACATGGGGCTGCACTTCCAACCACGGACTGTTGGTAATTTTGCTCCAACCATAGATCCCAAGAATAATTGCTCCGGCAACCAGGGTCCAAAACGTCAATACCAATAAGTTTTCGCCCTGATGGTATTTACGCACAAACGGCGAATAAGCACTGTAGGTAAAACAACCAACCAGAAAAATAAGTTCACCTTTGCCTACAGAAAAGCTGAATATCTTCTCTACATCGCCATCAAAAACGACCCAAACCGCCCCAAGGGCAGCGATAAAAAGCCCTACCCAAAGCCGAAGGGTCGTGCGCTGGCCAATCAGGAAAAATGCAATCACCGCTGTCATCAAAGGGATCAGGGTAAAAACGGCACCAAGACTAACGGGGCCTCCCCAACGCAAGCCCTCGAACATGGTAATGAAAAAGACAACGAGAAGTGCGGCTAACCAAAAGTATTTGATACACAACAGAGGTCCGGGCCAGGACCATTGCTTTTTGACCAAAAGCAAAACGGCAAAGGCGCCAGAAGCGATAACAAAACGAAGGAAGGTGAGCGCAGTGGGATCTAGCGCATGTGTAATCGCTGATCCAACGGGAAAGGACGTGCTGACAAAGAAGATAAAAAGCAGCATGGCACCATGTGCTTTCTTTTCTCCCAAGCCGGTTAGCTGCTCTTTTTGAACTTCAGTTTCGGGACCGACTGACACGCTATCTTCCTTGAAACATTCATTATTTCGCGAAAGACTAGCGGGTCAGCCCTAAATGTCCATCGATATAATATTAAATTATTCAGCCGCCTCTACAGCGCTGGGGTTATTTGGATGCGTTGTCCAGTTTGCATATTTATGATCAATGGGCTTATCGGTCCGAGGATCCGTTCCCTCTGTCATTTGTTCCATGGTGATACAATTTTCCACCGGGCAAACACTGACACAAAGATTACAACCAACGCATTCTTCATCAATCACCTCAAACATACGCGCACCATCGACAGTGGCGGTAATCGCCTGATGCGAAGTATCTTCACAGGCGATATGACAACGACCACATTTGATACAAGCGTCTTGGTCAATTTTCGCCTTGGCGATGTAATTGAGATTGAGGTACTGCCAGTCTGTTACGTTTGGCACTGCCATACCAATAAAGTCATCGAGCTTTTCATAGCCTTTTTCATCCATCCAGTTGGACAGCCCTGCATTAAGTTCTTCGATGATCTTAAAGCCGTAAGTCATGGCAGCAGTACAAACCTGAACTGACCCGGAACCAAGTGCCATGAATTCAGCAGCATCTTTCCAGGTGGTAACACCACCAATTCCGGAGATTGGAAGTCCATGGGTTTCTGGATCACGGGCGATTTCTGACACCATGCTGAGAGCAATCGGCTTAACCGCAGGACCACAATAACCACCGTGCGTCCCCTTACCATCAACCGTTGGATTTGGTGCCATGGCATCAAGGTCGACAGAGACAATGGAGTTGATCGTGTTTATCAAAGACACCGCATCGGCCCCACCACGATGAGCAGCCCTTGCGGATTGACGGACATCAGAAATGTTCGGGGTAAGCTTTACGATTACAGGCAGGTCAGAGTGGGTTTTACACCAGCGTGTAACCATCTCAACATATTCCGGCACCTGACCAACAGCGGCACCCATGCCACGTTCGGACATGCCATGCGGGCAGCCAAAATTTAACTCAACCCCGTCACAACCGGTTTCTTCAACACGCTTGAGAATATCGATCCAGCTTTGCTCTTCACAGGGCACCATCAAAGAAACGATAAGCGCACGGTCAGGCCAGTTCTTCTTAACCCGTGTGATTTCTTCTAGATTGGTTTCAAGAGAGCGGTCGGTAATCAGCTCAATATTATTCAGACCGAGTAGACGACGATCAGGTCCATGGATTGCACCGTAACGAGGACCGTTTACGTTTACGACAGGATCCCCCTCGCCCAGCGTTTTCCAGACCACACCGCCCCAACCGGCTTCGAAAGCGCGGACGACGTTGTATTCCTTGTCCGTTGGCGGCGCTGAAGCGAGCCAATAGGGATTTGGAGATTTAATACCGAGAAAATTGCAACTAAGATCAGCCATTTTAAAATTCCTTGAAGGTCAGTACCCAAGAGTAATTGTGAAGGTGTCGCTTTTCTTTAAGCGCCCAAGACTTTGTTGATTGCTTCAGCAGCAACCTTTCCGTCTTCTACCGCCGCAACTGTGAGATCCTCACCGCCTGCGATACAATCACCACCCGCCCAGACGTCACCAAGGCTAGTACGGCGACTTTCATCAACCTGGATACGACCACTTTCAAGCTGGATTGCTTCTGCAGATCCGTTAAGCGGAGCTGCGATAAAGTTTTGACCAATGGCCTTGAACACCATGTCGGCTTCAAGGATAAAGGTTTCCCCTGTCCCCACCAAAGAACCATCTTTGGTTTCGGTATATTCGCACTCTATGGCAACGACTTTCCCACCTTCGCCAATGAGTTTATTAGGCTTTACCCAATGGCGAATGGAAACACCATTTGTCTGAGCCAATTCCTGCTCGTATTCACTTGCATTCATTTGCTCTTGCCCGCGGCGATAAAGGATTGTGACCTCTTCAGCACCGAGTAACTTGGATTGAACCGCTGCATCCACAGCCGTCATACCACCACCAATAACAGCAACTTTACGCCCAACTGATAGCTTGGAAAGATCAGTACTTTGGCGAAGATCAGCGATGTAAGAAACCGCATCGACCACACCGTCTAGATCTTCCCCTTCGGCTCTCAGAGAATTTACCCCTGCTAGCCCCATGCCCAAGAACACAGCATCAAAGTTCTGACGCAGATCTGCGAGAGAAATTTGATCACCAAGACTGCTGCCGTTTTCGATCGTAATTCCACCGATGGAAAGCAGGAACTCAACCTCACGTTGGGCAAAGTCATTAACGGACTTATAGGCCGCGATACCGTATTCGTTCAGGCCGCCCGCTTTTTCACGCGCATCAAAAACAACGACATCGTGACCGTGCATGGCCAAACGGTGCGCGCAGGAGAGGCCAGCAGGGCCTGCTCCCACAACCGCAATACGTTTCCCGGTTGATGCTGCACGCTCAAAGACCTTATCACCGGCCTCGAGCAAATGGTCCGTTGCATAGCGTTGCAACAAGCCGATTTTTACAGGTTTTCCTTCGGCTTCCTGGCGCACACAAGCTTGCTCACACAATGTCTCTGTGGGGCAAACTCGGGCGCACATGCCACCGAGGATATTCTCTTCAAAAATTGTCTTCGCTGATCCCTTGGGATTGTCCGCAGAAATCTGGCGAATAAACATTGGAATGTCGATGGAAGTTGGGCAAGCCACAGTACACGGCGCGTCGTAACAGAAGTAACAACGATCGGCCTCTACCAGAGCTTCATGAGTATTAAGAGGTGGGTGGATATCCCCGAAATTCTTGCTGTAATCTTCATCGGCAAGACGCTTAGATTGGATATCCGGCCTACTACCGGTGTTCGTAGTCATCCATATTCTCCTGACTATGTACTTTTTAGTACTTATATGACGTTAGATCCGCCCTCTATCGGGGTGGTATCTATCCCTGTTTGTCATAATTCTAAGGTGAATATTGCCGGATAGTCAATTTTTTTTATCATTTGATAAATTTTTCTATTAACCATAACGATATAATTAGCTATAAAAATAACGCTAAGACTATAGTATACCGATATAAATTTCGTTATCTTATGGTTAATCTATTCTCGATATAATGTATAAGCTCGCTGCATAAAGAAAGAATTTGTGATGGTATCTTTAAAGCAGCACCTCCTGCATCTGTCCCTTTTGGGATATCTATTCTCTTCCACTTATGCCCTTGCTGCAGATAAAATCCACTATGGCATATCTCATTGGCCCCCTTACGGGTTGACCGAGCAAAAACAAATTGCGGGTATCAACTATGACGTCGGCCTTGAGATTTCCAACCGTTTGGGAATTGAATTTATAATTAGAGACTGCCCCTTTAAGCGTTGTTTAGTGGAAATGGAGCACGGCGAACTTGATTTGATGTCTGGCATTGCCCGCAATCCGGAACGTGAAAAATATATGGCATACGCAGAAACGCCCTATTCCGCCGTAGCTGTGGTTTTCTATGTCAGAAAAGGAGAAACAGCCCGTTTAAAAAGCTACGACGACCTATATAAACTAAGAGTAGGTTACGTATCCAAATCTCATTACTTTGAACCCTTTAACAGTGACAGCAAAGTTCCCAAAGTTGATGTGGATAAAGAACAAAGGCTTCTTCCCATGCTACATTCCGGGCGGATTGATACCTACGTCGGCACAGATCCCAACGCGTCCTATGAAATCTTGACCATGGGGTACAAAGAAAAGTTAGAAAAAGCGCTCTTTAATCCAAAGAAAGAAGTACCGGTTTATTTTGCGACCTCACGAAGATCTAGACACGTTGCCCTCACCAGTCGCATTTCAGAAATCATCTTTGATATGCATGAAGATGGCACCATGAGGAAAATTCACGAGAAGTATCAATAGGGTCTTAGATCTATCCGACCGGATACCCGCGCCAAGGCCGCACAGTTCTTAAGGTAAAGTTGGACTGCATATGGGCGACCCCAGGCAGACGAGACAGTGCCGATCTATGGATCTGTTCATAATCGGCAACGTTTTTGGCGACAATACGTAACAGATAATCAGCCTGACAAGCCATAAAGTGGCATTCAGAGATCTCAGGCGTTTGCTGGACCGCGGTTTCAAATTTATCAAAGGCCTCTTCACTTTGAGAGGTCAGGGTTATTTCCATGAAAATTTCGATTGTATAACCCAAGGCTTTTGGATCGAGTTGGGCAACATACCCATAAATCTGCCCGCCACTTTCAAGTAACTTTATCCGCCTGTGACAAGCCGATGTCGAAAGCCCAACCTTATCTGCCAAAACAGAAATCGGCATTCTACAATCTTGCTGTAAAGCAGTAAGAATATTCGCATCAATCTTATCCACGGGATAATATCCTATTAAATTAAAAATTGTTTGAAATATTTTCCAAACAAAGTAATTCTAATAGCAAACTTTCGGAACCTTTTCGAGAAAATATTTGGCATAATTCCCCAAAATTAAGTCACCAACACTAACCAACTGTTGAACGATGAAAAAAGAAGTCTATTCTTTCAGCTGATAACAACTCGGCTGAACGGGGAAATTTGAACAAAAACCCGCACCAAAAATAGCTTCCGCAAACCGCCCAAAGAACAAACGATGGGCTTTATGAGCAATACCTTGCACCATTCTATAGTGCAATTTGGGAGTAAATAGTATGAGCATTAAAACACCTTATCTCTTATTTCTAGGCAATGCCGCTGATCCGCTTGCCGCTAAAGTTGCCCAAGGCATTCGTGACTGGCGTCCTGAAAACTGTGTTGGACAATTGCGCCTTGAGGGCTGCAACGCAGATCTTGGCCTCACTGACATGACACCATCAGAAGCTGTTGCTCAGGGTGCAAAAAGTATGGTTGTTGGCGTTGCCAACCGCGGTGGCGTTATCGATGCGACCTGGGTTACTGCTCTTATCGAAGCCATGGAAGCAGGCCTTGATCTTGCTGCGGGTCTGCACAACAAACTCGCCGATGTTCCAGAACTGGCTGAAGCTGCCAAACGCCTTGGCCGTGAAATCCATGATGTGCGCCATCCTTCCCGCGCTTATCCTGTTGCTGCGGGTTCCAAACGTTCTGGTAAACGCCTGCTCGCGGTTGGGACTGATTGCTCTTGCGGGAAAATGTACACCACCCTTGCGATTGAAAAAGAACTTCGGGCCCGTGGCGTTGATGCAGACTTCCGTGCCACAGGACAAACAGGTATCCTGATCACTGGCGACGGTGTATCCGTCGATGCTGTGGCTGCTGATTTCATTTCCGGCTCCGTAGAAACCCATTCTCCGGCTAATTCTGACGATCACTGGGACATCATCGAAGGACAGGGATCCCTGTTCCACGCTTCATTTGCGGGTGTAACCCTTGGTTTGATCCATGGCTCTCAGCCTGATGCGCTGGTTCTTTGTCATGAACCAACACGCACACACATGCGTGGTCTGCCTGACTTCGGATTGCCAACCATTCAAGAATGCATGGATGCCAACCTTGCAGCGGCAAAACTGACCAACAAAAACGCCAAGTTCGTCGGCATTGCTGTGAATACTTCCAAGCTTAGCGAAGAAGAAGCCACAGCTTATCTTGCCAAAACAGAAGAAGAGTTTGGCCTGCCAACTGTTGATCCCGTTCGTACGGGTGTTGCATCCATCGTGGACAACCTGTCATGAGTTCAAAAAGAACTGTAACCATATCTTCGACCCCTTGGCCCATAAGGGGATCTTTCACGATCTCTCGCGGGTCCAAGACCGAAGCCGTCGTGCTCAACGTCTATATCGAAGAAGACGGCATCAAAGCACAGGGTGAATGCGTCCCCTACCCGCGTTATGGTGAGTCCGTGGAATCTGTTACTGCGCAGATCCAGGCGATCCAATCTGCATTGGAAGCAGGTATGAGCCGCGAAGAATTGCAAGATGCTCTGGCCCCTGGTGCTGGACGTTTTGCTGTCGATGCCGCCCTCTGGGATCTCGAAGCAAAAAAAGCAGGCAAACGTGCGTGGGAAATTGCCGGTATAGATATGACTTCGGCGACCACGGTCTATACACTTTCTCTCGAAGAACCAGAGAAAATGGAACAAAGTGCCCGCGATAATCAGGACAAACCCGTTCTCAAGCTCAAGCTTGGTGGGGCTGGTGATCTGGAACGCGTGGCTGCTGTTCGCAAAGGCCATCCCACTGCCCGTATCGTCGTTGATGCCAACGAGGCCTGGACCAAAGAGATTTACGAAACTCTTATTCCTGAATTACTAAAGCTCGGCGTCGAGATGATCGAACAGCCCTTCCCGGCTGCTGATGACGAGATCCTCAAAGATCTGGATCGTCCTATTACTATTTGCGCTGATGAGTCCTGTCACGATCGTAAGTCCCTGCCAAAACTTGTTGGCAAGTACGATATGATCAATATCAAACTCGATAAAACCGGTGGTCTGACCGAAGCGCTTGCAATGAAAAAAGAAGCTGAAGCTCTTGGCTTTGAAATCATGACCGGTTGCATGCTGGGATCATCCCTTGCTATGGCACCCGCCATGGTCGTTGCTCAGGGAAGTCAACTTGTCGATCTTGATGCACCGTTGTTGTTGGCAGAAGATTGCCAACCTGGTTTGATATTCACTGGTGTCGAAATTTCCCCACCTGAAAAAGCGTTATGGGGTTAAGGATTTAAGAATATGAGCAGAACAGTTTATGTAAACGGATCTTACCTTCCAGAAGAAGACGCTAAAGTATCCGTCTTTGACCGTGGGTTTCTTTTTGCCGATGGCGTTTATGAAGTCTCCACCGTTCTCGAGGGCCGCCTGATTGACAACGACGCCCACTTGGTACGGTTGCAGCGCTCTTTGAACGAACTTCAAATGGGTAGCCCGGTATCCATGGATGAGATCGTTGAAATCCAAAACGAACTTATCAAGCGCAATGGCCTCAAAGAAGGTGGCCTTTACCTTCAGGTCACCCGTGGCGCTGCCGATCGTGACTTCGCTTTCCCAAAAGATACCACGCCAACGCTTGTGATGTTTACCCAGGAAAAGAACCTTCTCAACAGCCCTGCTGCTGAAAGAGGGATTTCTGTCATTTCCGTTGAAGACATCCGTTGGGGCCGTCGCGACATTAAAACCGTTGGTCTGTTGGCTCCGGCCCTCGCAAAGCAGGCCGCTGTGGTTGCTGGCGTTGATGATGCCTGGCTCTATGAAGATGGTTATGTCACCGAAGGCAGTTCTAACAACGCCTATATCATCACCAAAGCGGGCACCATCGTAACCCGCAATCTTGGTAACGAGATCCTGCACGGCATCACCCGCCGGGCTGTACTCTCGCTTGCCAACGAAGCAGACATGGAAGTTGAAGAGCGCGCCTTTACCTTGGCAGAAGCCGCCGATGCAGCAGAAGCTTTCGTAACCTCGGCCACAACCTTTGTGACACCGGTGGTTTCTCTCGATGGCAAAGCCATTGGCGATGGCAAACCGGGCCCACTGGCTAAACGCTTGCGCCAACTTTACATTGAACAAGCTCTCGCAAGTTAAACACGAGAGTTAAAAGACAAACTCTCCATAAGTGAAAAATAGGCTGCCTCCGTCCCAACCTGGCAGCCTATTCTTACCCCAGCAGGGCCGCCCTTGATGACAAAGACATACACCAGCAACACTCCCCCTCAAAGCACAAGCCCAGAGCTTGTTGTCGATCTCGGTGCGGTCGTAGAGAACTACAAAACACTTAGAGGCTTGGTTTCAGGTGAATGTTCGGGGGTGATTAAAGCCAATGCTTATGGCATGGGCAGTGATCGGGTCGCGCAGGTTCTCAGTGAAGAAGGCTGCGAAACCTTTTTTGTCGCTCTGGCTGGTGAAGGTGTGGAAATCAGAGCCCTGCTCCCCAATGCAAAGATCTTCGTGCTCTCGCCCTTTCTCACTTTGGATTGCGATCTGCTCAAAGAACACAACCTTGTTCCCTGCCTTTATGATATCGAAGGTATTGACCTCTGGATTTCAGCCCACAGCAACCCTGCGCCTGTGGCACTGCACTTTGAAACCGGAATTAATCGTCTGGGCCTTTCCACTCAAAACTTGGAAACATTGCTTTCCGATAAAACGAAGCTTGGTCAACTCGACATCAAACTGGTCATGAGCCACCTTTCAAGCGGAGATGAGCAACAGTCCCGTCACAATCCAGAACAGCTCGAAGCCTTTAAGGTAATCCGCGCTGAATTTCCAAATGTACCCGCTAGTCTTGCAAATACCGGCGGCATCTTACTTGGACCGGAATATCACTTTGATCTCGTTCGTCCCGGCATCGGTCTCTATGGCCACGATCCGCATTATTATGAAAATAACTGCTCTCGCCTTAAAACTGTCGCCACTTTCAGGGCTCCACTGGCTCAGATAAAACACCTCAAGGCCGGAGATGCCGTGGGTTATGGTGCGACAGAAATGATCGAAGATAGCGAAATCGGCGTTATTCTCTGTGGATATGCCGATGGTGTGATGCGCGCTTTCTTCCGGCATGAAACCAAAGAAGGTCACGAGGTATCCCTCAACGGGTTCAACACCCCAATACTCGGCCGTGTCTCCATGGATATGATCACCATCGATCTCACAGATATTCCTTCAGACGCTTTCAATAAAGGCGACATGGTCGAAATATTCGGCCCCAACAGCCTGGTCGAAAACGCTGCCGCTATGGCCGGAACTTCAGCTTACGAGCTGTTTACCCGTGTTAGTGATCGGACAGTTCGGAAGTATGTTTTATAGTACATACTTCCGAACATCTTTATATCCGTGCCAAATTAAAAACGTATTCTAGCGGACTTTGAGGCGGTTATTCTTTTCGTTTGCTTCGACGATCTGCCCTCTGGGATCAATCATAATTGTCGGAGTTACAATGAGGGATCCAGATTTAACCGTAACCCATGCACTCTGTCTTTTGTTAAGTGGGCCGACCTTACCAACCAGGGATTTTCCGTTTTTCCCCTTAAGCCAAACTGTGGTCGCAGCTGACTTGGCTTTCCCGATGTTGGCAACCTTAATCCGCCAATTCCCTTGACCAACAACAGAAGCAGACTTCACCACTAAATCCGGTAACTCAACCTTGATGGCTTTTACATTAGCTCGCGTAACCGCCTTCGCAGGAGTTCCTACACGGGTTTGTTTTTGTCTCGCAAGACCTGTACTTAGAATTGTTCGTGTAGAAGTCCCTGCGCGTACCGCGTTTTTCTTCGGGCTACCTGAACGTGCATTGGATTGCTGATTTACAAAAGCCTGAGACAATGAAGATTGTATGCTGGTATAGGCGTTTCTACATTCTACCAACAAGGGGGACAAAGGCATAACGGGCTGAATGGCCTCCATGTCAGCATTATAAAGTTTTACCTTGCTATAAAGCGTCATAGAGGTTGGACCGATTGCATTTGATTGTGCAAAAGTTCCGTTTGATGGACTTTGCGATGACCAGTCCAGGTCGACAGTGTGAACAACAGGCCATGATCCATTTGCACCAATATGAAGGTTTTGAACACCAGAATACTTGTTTTGTTCATGAACCTTCACCTGTAAGGCGGCATTACCATCGAAGGGCGTGCCATTTGTTGATACCACACCATAAACAGTTGCTTTCATCGGACAAACGCGTTTGTCCGCCAGCATAATAAAATTCTTGAGTTCTACATGATCCACTTTAATTTTTGGTGGCTGTGTTATACCAAACTGGGTCTGGCCCTTGCCCGCAGGCGCACAATCCATTTCATAGTTCATAGGCTGGGACTCAAACTCGTGACTGTCCCCGACAATTTTTATCCAGCCACTTACAGGACCAGCAGGGCTATAAGGGACGCCGTATTCATGTGAAAAAGCCGCATTGGCGTTTCCATCAGCGGTTTCCGTTTTCTTATCGCTTTCAAGACCGGTGTTGTCTTCGTAATGAAATTCCACTTCCAGCCCGGGCTGTGATGCCTTGAAGGTGCCGTTTAACCTAATCTTACAATAACCATTGGGAAGCGATGTTTCTTCCGCAAAAAGCCAAGAACCCAACACCACCGGAGCAACTGGGGAAAGTCCCGTTACGCCTGTTTGAACGACTGCTCCTGCCCATTTTTCACAAGTCACGGTAAAATCAGCAGCTTGTCCCCAATTATAGTTATCCGTTCCAAACCCACTTTCTGAATAAATTGTGAAATCGAAATGCTCTATGACGGAAATATCTATATTTCTATCAACACTAAATATAGCAGCATCACCAAGACCACCTTGGCGTAAATCATTCGCCATCCCATTGCATTTATTCACAACATAAGTCGTAAAAGAAAGAGCGGGCATTTCCAATGGGACGGTCTTTTCCACCGCATTAATATTTTCGAGCCATGTATAATGTTGATTAGGAGATTTTGACTCTTCAAAATAATCCCAAGGAACCTCTTCTGTTCTTAATTTAAAGAACGTGGTCCAGTTTTTTAACCGACCATCTACTCCTGCATCGAGCTCAACATTGGCCGATAGAGCCCCAAAATGTTTAATTACATATTGAGTGCCATCACTACCTATTGCCATGCTTCCCGTTGAAATATTCACGGGATCAGCCGCTGCTAACTGAGGGATTGACAACAATCCTCCCAACAACAAAGCTGTACATGTGAAATCAGAATACTTCATAACGAGCTCCTATGATTAATCGTTTGGTTGAAATGAACCATTTGACGATTTAGTCGAGGGGATACCTATGAAGGTTCAAAAATAGATTTTTAGTTTAAGAGCACAAATAGAAAACGTGAAAGAAAAGAAGGCCCCGACAACCTTGTCGTAAACGCCGCCGCCATGGCTAGAACCCCAGCTTATGAGCTATATACGCGGGTTAGTGATCGTACTGTTCGGAAGGATGTATGATTTCATTGCTGACTTAGGTAATGCCAATTCGACTTTATAAAGGGAGGTCTACGCATAAGTAGAATTTGAAAATTATTTTTGAGATTACTACATCTATCCTAGATGCTTCCTTAAAAAGGAAATTCCCATGAGCATTTATATTCAAATGTTTCAAGATTTAGGGTAAATGGAACCCAATTACTAAAATCGTAAATTTCACCATGAAGTACGTTATTATTTATCTTCGTGAAATTAATGCCATCGGATGAAACTCGGTCACTAGACCATATTTCATCTTCTTTATAAATAATGATATCAGTCAAAGTACTAGCAATGAAATATTTTTTATATTTCCCTGAAATAATATTTACCAAATAATCACAATCTGTCTTGTGGAGTAATTTTCTACCATTTATATCAAACAGATAACCCTGACCAAATGAAACTAAAAATACGATATTATCTTCAATTGCTAACATTGACCCAGGCTTATCTCCCCCACCAAAAACACCACAATACTGGCACTTCTCCGCTTTGTTGAGTAGATTTAGGATTTCAAATAGAGCATAGATTGATTATCTGGAATGGATGATTGTCTAATTTTGAGTTTGAAGTATTCGGTATCCTTGATGCCTCTGGCTCGCTTACGGATCATTCCTATACTGACATTACCAGCCTCTATCCTGGCGCTTGTGAGCTTGTGTTTGGCGTAGTTGCAGATGCCCACACAATGTTTCCGTAGGGATTTCGCGAACTTTTTTAGATAGAGCATCTGTGACTGATCTGCTATCAGGCACCAACGTTCCAGTTGCTCCGCCATCGCCTCAAATGAAGCGGCACTCCACAGCAGCTGAAGCTGTTCTTTCAAGACGTAAAGTGCATTCAGGTTGCTATTGCTCTCCAGCAACCTTTGCAGCTTGTCACTTTGTTTTTCACTCAACTTATCCGCATTTTTGAGCAACAGATAATGTGTCCCTTTCATCAACTCTTTACCACTTGGATCGGCCTTTCTGAACTCAAGTCGACGCTGATTATGGATAGCTTTGCTGTAGTTTTTCATGACGTGGAAACGGTCAAATACTATGTCGGCCAACGGCAAGGACTCTCTGACAGCCTTTTGGTAGGCAGGCCCCATATCCATCGCTACGGCCTTTATTTTGCAGGCTGTATCTGGTTGCAGTTGTTTCAAAAACCTTGAAAAAACCTCGGCAGTTCGGCCTGCTTCAACCCAGATCAGATGACCGCCAACCATATCGTAGACCACCGTCATGTAGTCATGACCTTTCGCCCGGGCAACTTCATCTACACCAATATATTCCAAGCCAGTTAGCTCTGCAGGATCAAGCGTAGGGAGAGTTTCAATAAGGTATGCCCTGTCGATATTCTTGACCGTTTCCCATCGTATATCCAAATGTCTGGAAACCGCTTGAATAGACATATGCCGACATAATCCACTGATCAGTCGGCAAAATCGGTGAGTGAAACGGCACCCTTTATCAACAAAATCACACCCCTCAATGCGGCGTTCGCCCTTGTTAATATAAACCTGCGCCAGCTCAATCTCGACCACACAAGGATACCCAAAAAGGGGGATGTCGTTTACTTGTCGGCGGACATGCTGGTTGATGCTTCCCTTCTGGCCTGTAGCAGGGTCTATAGCCCTCCTACGCGCGTCTCGGCTGCAGTGAATGACAATCTTAACACCGCCGTCATCCAGTTTAATTTCATTTACACGTTGCCCTTTGAGGCCTAAAATATGCTGCGAGATGTTGATTGTCATATACCTGCTCTATGTAAAGTTATCAGAAACCATACATATCAACAGGTTACTTGGCGGTCGGCATCTTTTTCTACTCAACAAAGCGGAGAAGAGCCACAATACTCATCGTAATCTTCATCTTCAAATATGACCCATGTTGTCTGGTCATTTACATCAAATTGCAACTCCTTATATCTGCCTGACATTGGAGTATGTTGTAATATTTTCGCATCCATTTATTACCCTCCTCCCTTTCTAACAGTATAAGAATATGCGGAATAGTACGTTGATAAACCTAAGTTGCCATTCCCTTTTCAAAAGCAGTTAAAGTTTCAATCAATTAAATTCCATTTTCTAAAACAGCAAAGCTTACAATTGAATTGAGCCAAAATTGTAAGCGATCTGGTTGGTAGGTCGATACCAAATTATCATAATTAATTACAAGCAAAACCCATTATCTGTGGTGAATTTCTTCTCATAGATATTTATATGGTCTGCATCTACCTCAACTATAAATCCGAAACCTTTTCCTCCATTTTGGACAGCTAAATCGTAAATTCTTGAGCTTATCTCGTTTAGTTGAGTTTCTGTAAGTACCTTTACTTCCTTATCACTATCGAAAATTATTAGTTTACGAACATAGTGTTCATCAAAATAAGCTTTTGTCCTTACGTATTTGATCTCACAAACAGGCCATTCTGTGACAATAGAATTATGAGATTGTTCGTATATTTCATACGTTGATAGTGAGCGTGACGTTAACCGCACCTATTTTTGCATGATGTAAGGTGTTACGTTGTTTCTGTTGACGTTCCAGGGCAGCAGAGCTTCAAAGTCTTCGACGGTTTTTGCTTTAGGTAATTGGGTAAAAATGTGTCGAAGATATGAATATGGCTCGATCCCGTTAGCCTTGGCGGTCTCGACGATAGAGTAAAGATTTGCACTGGCCTTGGCACCATTTTGGGATTTTGAGAACAGCCAATTTTTCCTTCCTATTACAAACGGCTTAATTACGCGCTCCATTTCATTGTTATCAATTGGCAAGCGGCCATCATCAAGGTAGCGAATGAGCCGAGGCCACTGCTTATCAATGTAGTGCAAAGCCTTGCCAAGTAACGATGTCGGCGGCACCGACGATTTGACCTTGGTAATCCACTCTCTCAAGTCTTTAAGGATTGGTTTGGCCTTTTCCTTGCGTAATAGCCGACGTTCGTTATCGCTCATGTTTTTTGCGAGCTTTTCAATGCGGTACAAAGCTCTGATGGCCTCCATGGCATGATCGGCAAGGCCGGGTTTTCGCCTTTTGGACTTCTTCCGTGCCTTGATGACATCATTGAACTTACGCCGGGCGTGAGCCATGCATCCGACGCCGATGATTGTGCTGTCGGATGTCACATTCAGATAGACCTGATATCCATCACTAACAAGATACCCAGTGTAACCTTCCAACAATCGCCTTGCCACATCCTCCGCCCTGGAGGGATCGTAGTGGAACAGGATCACTGGCTGGTCCGGAGGGCCTCCTTTTTGCCCCCACATGTAGGATTTGCTTTGAGGTTTTTTCCCAGGTTCTTTCAAGACCTGAACGCCAGTCTCATCCATGGCAATGATATCGTAGTTTAGGAGATGGTCGGTAAACAGATTAATCAGGGGCTGAACAAGATCACCACATTTGATCACCCACCGCGAGAGTAATGTACGGTTAAACTCCACACCGGAGCGGTTCAGAACAGGTACCATACGATAGAGAGGCAGGCCATCCACATACTTTCCCGTTACCACATAAGCAAGAAGTCCAGCAGAAGCGATGCTTTTGGGGATGGGCTGTGGTGGCAAGGGCGCGATTGTTACGCCTTCTTCGCATGATTTACAGGCGTATTTGAAACGCACATGCTGAAGAACCTGCATTTTAGCCGGAATTATATCCAATTGTTCGGTGACTTCTTCCCCAATTCTGGCCATAAGACCACATCCGCAAGCGCAAATCTTTTCTTCTTCGGGGATATCGTGTTCAATCCGCACACGGGGCAAGTCTTTTGACAAAGAGCGGCGTCCACCCCTTTTACGGGTATGAGCTGGAACTTTGATCTCTTTATCATCGTCTTCTGCCCCTGTGTCGTCCTCAGCCGCTTCCTCTGCTTCATCAAACAAGAGACCTTGCTCTTGCGGGGATGTCTTCTCACTGGAAGCGGCAAACTGCTGATGACGCAATAATCTGTTTTGCTCTTCAAGAATATCAATACGCGCATGAAGACCACCTATTAAAATACGTGATTCTTCAAGGCTTTCAGGGAAAGAAATGGGCGCTTTTGACATAGCCGAAGTATACCAAATTTATACTCTTCAAAACAGTATAAAGTGCTGTAAATATTTAATATATCTCCGAATAATTTACAGGCTTATGCTCTTTCACATGACGGAGGTCAACACCATCCAGCAACCAGTTCAATTGGCGACCACTGAGCTCTATACGGGCTCCTTTGCTCAAGTGTCGTGGCCAATGAAACCGATCTTTTTCAAGGCTCTTTTGCCACAAACAAAATCCGTTTTTCTCCCAGTAAAGTAACTTGACCTTGTTGCTTAGACGATTAGAAAAAACAAAGAGGTAGCCAGAGAATGGATCAAGGCTGAGGATGTCGTCAACAAGCATCGACAAACCATTTATGCCGCGACGAAAATCAACGGGATTTGCGCAAAGATAAATGACGGGCAAAGCATCTGAAGGCCGCCGCATCACAGACCTTCAAGTGCATCTACAATAGATGTTAAATCCGATGTTCTCCCCGAAACAGGCCATTTGACTTCTAGCCCGTTACGAAGGCAAACCTGACAATACAATAAGCCTGGGCCATCAGCTGAACCATTTACAATCTTGTGTAAATTTTCATCTCGACTAGAAACAACAAAAAGACCCCGCTTAACAAGCTCCCCCTTTTGATGATAAAAATCCTTCAGGTCAAGATCGTGTGCCTCGGCATAAGCTTTCATGCCCACCCCGTTTAACTCACACGAACGCGCATGCTCAAGCCAATGGAATTCTGTTCGCGATAAATCGTTCTCAATTGCTGACATTAAACGCTCCATTCAAAAGAAAAATGAAGCATAACCATTATTCATTAGCTCAAACAGATGCGGTTAACGTCACGCTCACCGTTGATAACGCTATATTAAAGTGATTTCGAAACGCTAAACCTGGGCCAGGATCACAAGCAAACAAACCAAGTAAACATACAGATAATAATAACTTTTTTGCATTACTCACAATCATCAACTTTTTGATCCCTAAATAATAACCCAAAGATTGAGAATAAAAAAAAGCGAGTGAGAGACTTTCTCTCACCCGCCTTTTATCATGAAGATTAATTGTTATAATCTCAAGCTTTTGCTTTCAGTTCCAACCGCTTGGCGTGCAGGATTGGTTCAGTATAACCTGAGGGCTGGACAGCACCTTTGAGCACGAGATCACAGGCGGCTTGGAAGGCGACGGAGTTTTCGTAGTCGGCTGACATCGGCTGATAGCTGCTATCGCCTGTATTTTGGCTATCAACGACGGTTGCCATGCGCTTCATGGTTTCCAGTATTTGTGCTTCACTACAGATGCCATGGTGCAGCCAATTGGCCATGTGTTGAGCTGAGATCCGCAGGGTGGCACGGTCTTCCATCAGACCGACGTCGTTAATATCCGGTACTTTTGAACAGCCAACGCCCTGATCGATCCAACGCACGACGTAGCCGAGGATACCCTGGGCATTGTTATCGAGTTCGCGTTGCACTTCGTCCGGGGACCAGTTGGTGTTTTTTTCGACCGGGACTGAAATCAGATCATTGAGAGAGGCACGTTCTCTACTGGCCAGTTCAGATTGACGATCGAAGACGTTCACCGCGTGATAATGACTGGCGTGCAAGGTCGCAGCTGTGGGTGAAGGTACCCATGATGTATTGGCGCCAGCCAAGGGGTGAGTGATTTTTTGATTGAGCATGTCTGCCATCAAATCGGGCATCGCCCACATGCCTTTACCGATCTGGGCCCGACCACTGAAGCCACAGGCAAGACCAATGTCCACGTTCCAATCTTCGTAGGCTTTGATCCAGGCGGCATTTTTCATATCGCCTTTGCGGATCATGGGTCCGGCTTCCATGGCGGAGTGGATTTCATCCCCGGTGCGATCAAGGAAACCCGTGTTGATAAAGAACACTCTATTTTTGGCGGCACGGATGGCCTCTTTAAGGTTCACCGTCGTCCGGCGCTCTTCATCCATGATGCCAATTTTCAGGGTATGGCGCTCAAGGCCTAAGAGTTCTTCTACCCGTGTGAATATCTTGTCTGCAAAAGCGACCTCTTCCGGGCCATGCATCTTTGGCTTAACGATATAAACCGAGCCTGTCCGGCTGTTGCGGGGGCCCGTTGCTTTCTTCAGATCGTGGATTGCGATCATAGCGGTAATCATGGCGTCCATCAGCCCTTCTGGCACTTCAAGCTCTTCTTCGCCCACGAGGATCGCCGGGTTGGTCATAAGATGACCAACATTACGCACCAACATCAGGCTGCGGCCCTGAAGGGTGAATTCTTCACCTGATGCTTTTTGGTAAGTACGATCAGCCTGTAGACTGCGGGTAATGGTTTTACCGCCTTTGTTGAGTTGGGTTTCGAGATCACCCTTCATCAAACCGAGCCAGTTCCGATAAACCGCGACCTTTTCGTCGCCGTCCACAGCCGCGACGGAATCTTCGCAATCCATAATGGTCGAAAGCGCAGATTCAATCACAACATCCGCAATGCCCGCTTGATCGAACTTACCGATGGCGTGTTTGCGATCAATCAGGATTTCAAGATGTAAACCGTTGTGACGGATAAGAATGGCAAAGGCTCCTTGCAGATCACCACGATAGCCCAGGAACTCGGCTTCCGCACTGAGACGAACCCGCGCGCCATCATCAAGTTTGACCATGAGTTTACCATCATCTATCTGGTAACAAACCGCGTTACCATGGGATGCATCAACCAAAGGAGCTGCTTTATCCAGAAAAGATTTCGCCCACGCGATGACTTTTTCACCGCGTAACGGATTAAACTTGGCTTGTTTTTCTGCCCCGCCGCTATCGGATATGGCATCTGTGCCATAGAGGGCATCATAAAGGCTTCCCCAACGCGCATTAGCAGCGTTCAGGGCGTAACGGGCATTCATTACGGGCACCACAAGCTGCGGACCTGCGACAGAGGTAATTTCGTTATCGACATTAGCCGTTTCAATGGTGAAATCATCACCTTTGGGAACCAAATATCCGATCTCTTCTAGAAAGGTTTGGTAGGCGGCATGGTCTTGGATGGGACCCGGATTTGTTTTATGCCAATTATTCAGTTGTTGTTGCAACATTCCCCTTTTGGCGAGCAGATCTCTGTTTTCCTGTGTGAGTTCAACAAGCAGAGTTTCTAGACCACTCCAAAAATTGTGAGGGGTTATTCCGGTGTTTGGCAACGCTTCGTTTGTTACGAAGTCATGCAGGATTTTTTCTATCCGCAGGGTGCCGATCTTAATGCGATCAGTCATTGTTATACTTTCCAGCTAGTTTTTAAGTGGTGTCCAGCTTTAGTGTTTAGGTGTTTAAAAATTTGACTAAGGTTTACTGTAAAAATCTGATTATCTTGTACTACCTTATTCTAGGACGATAAACTTATGATGGGATTAAGGTATTTTCCTAAGGTATCTGAAGGATGGCCCCTTGTCCTTCAAACCAGCGTTCTTCTAAATTATCACCCATTCCCTTACGATCCACGATCAGGAAATCCTGGGTCGGTTCCAGAACAAGCAAGGGGTGGTGCCAGATGTTCTTGCCATATTGAACCCCTTGGCTCCCGGTGGCAAGAAACGCCCGACACGAAGCAGGGGTTGGATTTTCGTCTTCCGATACCACAATCAACCAAGGCGCGGGTTGCATAGGCACAAAAGCCTGACTGCCCAGGGGGTGGCGTTCCAGCATCGATATCGCAATCGGTAAAGAACGTGGTGTGCCCCGGAAGATCGAGAGGATCGCCTCCCCCTCTTCGTCAGCCACATCAGCTTGAGCGAGATCGTGAAAGCGTCTGGTTGTGCCTTCGTTGATCAAATAGCTTTTATCGTGATCAGCCTCTATCACCTGACCAAAAGGCGCAAAAGCCTTTGCCGTTAGCGGTTCAGGACGAAGGGTAACAATTTCAGACGACATCTCGAGTTCTTTTCTTAAAGTTTTCAATCAGTATAGCAAATACAGGGTGCTATGTTTCCAGATAAGGGTGGTTTTCGATCCAGTGGTTGGCAATGTCGATACGCCGCGCACACCAGACGTTGTCATGTGACTGGATGTAATCGACAAACTTCTTCAAGCCAGCAAAACGCCCGGGTCGACCGATCAGACGACAGTGTAAACCAATTGACATCATTTTTGGTTCTTCCGCGCCCTCTTCATAAAGCGTATCAAAAGCATCTTTGAGATAGGTGAAGAAGTGATCACCCGTGTTAAATCCTTGAGCAGATGCAAATCTCATGTCGTTGGTATCTAACGTATAGGGCACCACCAGATGAGGCTTATCCACTTGGGTTGACCAGAACGGCAGATCATCGGAATAGTCATCCGCGTCATAGACAAAACCACCGTTATCGGCGACGAGTTGTCGGGTATTTTCTGACGTCCGCCCCGTGTACCACCCCAGTGGTCGTTCCCCCGTGATCCGCTTCTGGATCTCAATCGCCCGATCCATATGTTCGCGCTCTTGCTCTATCGACATACCGTGATAGTTGATCCAGCGATATCCGTGGCTACAGATCTCGTGACCATCTTTCATGGCAGATTCTATTACATCAGGATTGAGCTCCATGGCCATAGCAACGGCAAACAGCGTTATCGGTATATCGCGTTCTTTAAACAGCTTTAGAATACGCCATACCCCGGCCCGAGAGCCATATTCATAGATTGATTCCATGGACATATGACGGGCGTTTTCGAAAGCCGCTGCGCCAATGATCTCTGACAGGAATGTTTCTGAAGCGGGATCACCATGTAGAGTACAGTTCTCACCGCCCTCTTCATAATTGAGGACGAACTGGACTGCGACCCTTGCTTTACCCGGCCAAATGACTTTGGGAGCATCGCTCCCGTAACCGATAAGGTCTCTTGGGTATTCTGAAGAGCTAGAACTCATTGAACGCGGTCCTCTAAACGAAAACGAATAATTCTGGCTATTTGCTCAAGCGCAGTTTGAAACTCAACCTCGGGATCATTATTCAAGCGTTTTTCAAATGCTTCTAGGATCATGAACTTGGTTGCGCCCTTCACTGCAAAGATAAAAGGAAAACCGAAACTCTCCAGATAGCGATTATTCAAATCGGTAAAGCGGGCAAATTCTTCTGCACTGAGTTGATCAAGTCCAACCCCCGCCTGTTCGTTTTTTGAATCCTCTGTCAACTCGCCTGACAAAGCGGCCTTCCCTGCTAAATCTGGATGGGCCCTGATCAAAGCGAGCTGTGCGTCACGTTCGGCAGCTTGCATAACTTGTGCGAAAACAGAAATCATGTCTTCCCGGCTTGGGAAAGGACGGACAAGGCCCGCCCCTTCCGCCACCCAGGGAGAATGCTCTGCAATATCACCAAAGATGTCTGCAAAAGATGCAACATCCAAGGCGTTAACAGCTTCGAGTGAATAGTTAGATGTCATCACTAAGTACCTTTAACCATTCCCAATTTACTGTTGCGCAATCCAAGCACCAAGCGTGGTGCGCTCTGCCTCGGTCATACCGCTTTCATTACCGAGTGGCATGGCATCACTATCAACCGTCTGGGCCTTGATCCGACCCATATAGCGTTTGATATCTGCTATACTTTCAAACTCAAGTCCCTGAGGGGCTTCATCAACCATATCACTGGTCGGTGCCGCAGCATGACAACTGGTGCAATGCTTATCCATCAAGTTTAACACAGCGGTGTCAGAAACTTTACCATCGCCGTAATCCCGTGCAACAGGTGCCGTCATGATCATCGCTGCGATCAAACCAACAGCCGCAAGCGGCAATGTCCAGGCATATTGTTTGAACACATCTCCGGCTTCGTGACGGTTAAGCAAGTGACGTATGGATGCACCTATAACCAGGATAAGAGCAACCAAGAGCCAGCTATGCGGATGCCCGGTAAGCATAGGATAGTGATTGCTCACCATCATCAGCAAAACAGGAACGGTCAGGTAATTGTTGTGGACGGAACGCTGTTTACCAATTTGACCATAACGCGCATCCGGCGCTTCCCCGCGCATCAAAGCTGCAGCGACTTTTTTCTGATTAGGAATAATAATCCCGAATACGTTGACCGCCATGATCGTACCGACAAAGGCACCAACATGGATCAGGGCACCGCGGCCAGAGAAGACATGGGTAAAGAGATAACTCGCACCCAAGATCAGGATGAATAGGCAAACAGCCAGCAGGCCTGTGTTCTTACCTATGGGAGAACGACAGATGCCATCATAAATCAACCACCCGCCAATAAGGCTGGCGACAGAAATCGAGATTGCTTGCCAAGGTTCCAGAACCATAACGCCTGGATCAATCAAATAAGAGTTTGCGTTCCAATAATACTGCACCACAAGCAAGGCAAAACCCGTCACCCAGGTCAGATACGCTTCCCATTTAAACCACACGAGATCATCGGGAAGTTTCTTTGGGGCAACGAGGTATTTTTCGACGTTGTAAAATCCACCGCCATGGACCTGCCAGGAGGAACCATAAACATCTTTGTCCAGACCTTCACGTTTACGCAAAGAAAGGTCGAGACCGATGAAATAAAAGGATGTTCCAATCCAGCCCACACCGGCAATCAAATGCGCCCAACGGATAAGCAGGTTGAGCCAGTCTACAGCAAATGATTCCATGAAAATTCATCCTTCCTGATCGTATTTCGCAATTTATAAATCGCGATTTTAGTCGGGTGTTATGACACCCATTATTTCAATTACACCCGGAATAATGACCGAATGCGTGAGCAATCAGACCGCTTTATTTGCGAGATCGATTGCGATATTTCGATGGCGTTGTAACAGAGGCTGCATGTCTAAGCGGGTGATTTTTCCCTCGCTGACCAAAAGTTCTCCGCCAACAACCGTGTAATTGGCATTGGCTGGCGTGCAGAGCATGAGACCTGCAACGGGATCGAGTTCCGCACCAGAATGATATAACGCATCGAGTTTGAAAGCGGCAAAGTCAGCCTGATAACCCGGCGCCAACACCCCGACATCAGATCGGTTGAGCACCTTGGCTCCGCCTACTGTCGCAATTTCAATCGCCTCACGGATTTTCATACCCCGTGCGCCAAGTTTAACCCGTTGTAACAACATGGCCTGACGCGCTTCTGCCAACAGGTGTCCGCTATCATTCGACGCTGATCCATCAACACCGAGGCCAACCTTTACCCCCGCATCATACATTTCACGAACCGGAGCGATGCCAGATCCCAAACGCATGTTGGAACAAGGACAATGCGCTACACCGGTTCCGGTGCGGGCAAAGAGAGAGATTTCATCCGAATTAAGCTGCACACAATGGGCATGCCAGACATCATCCCCGGTCCATCCGAGTTCTTCGGCATACTGTCCCGGTGTGAGGCCAAATTTTTCTTTACTGTAGAGAACATCTTCGACGTTTTCTGCTAAATGGGTATGCAGACCAACCCCCATGGATCGGGCAAGAATTGCAGATTCACGCATCAAGTCGCGTGATACGGAAAACGGCGAACAAGGGGCCAAGGCGATGCGAAGGCGGGAGCCCTCGGAAGCATCGTGATAGGTTTCAATCAGCCGTTGGCTGTCTTTGAGAATTGCATCTTCTTTTTCGACCACACTATCAGGCGGCAAACCACCGTCGCTCTCGCCATAGGACATCGAGCCACGGGTTGCATGGAAACGAATGCCCATTTCCATGGCGCCTTCAATGGAATCATCCAAGCGGCTGCCGTTAGGGAATAGATAGAGGTGATCACTTGTGGTGGTACAGCCGGATAACAACAGTTCGGCAATGCCCACCTGAGCAGATACTTTGATTGCATCGGGTGTTAGATGTGACCAGACCGGATAGAGGGACTGGAGCCAGGGAAACAGGGGTTCATCCTGGGCAAATGTTCGTGTAAGTGATTGGTAGAGATGGTGGTGCGTGTTCACCAAACCGGGAAGAACGATATGATCCCTCAAGTCCAGAACGGTATCCGCATCCTGGGGCAGATCACTTACTGATCCGACCGCCTTGATTACACCGTCCACGGCATAAAGAGCACCTTCTTTGAGCTCTCTACGGTTCTCATCCATCGTGACGAGAACACGTGCGTTTTTAATTAATAGAGTTTTCATATCGTTCTTTATATCCAGTAGCGTTAAGCTTCTTCGGAAGCTTCTTTTGGTATGATCAGGTTCAACATAACTGCCAGGAATGCGGCAGGTGCTAGACCTGAAGTAAGAAGTATTTTAGCCGTTGCAGGGAAAGCCGCGACTGCTTCTGGCACTGATTTCAATCCAAGACCAATACCCAGAGATACAGCAATGATAACCATGTCACGACGAGATAAAGACGTCATAGACAAGAGCTTGAGCCCTGCCCCAGCAATCATGCCAAACATGATAATTGATGCGCCGCCAAGAACAGCGTTAGGCATTACTGAAATAACAGCGCCAATTTTGGGGAACAGACCTGCAACGATCAGGAACACGGCACCACAGGTAACCACATGACGGCTCATGACACCTGTCAGAGCAACAAGACCGACATTTTGGCTATAAGAAGTGTTTGGCATCGCTCCAAAAAGCGCACCGACTGCGGTTCCCAGACCATCAGCCATGGTACCACCAGCAAGCTCTTTATCCGTTGCTTCACGCCCAGCACCTCCAGTGGTAATCCCAGAGATATCACCAACCGTTTCAATCGCACTGACCACAGATATTAGAAGCATACCCGCAACCGCAGCCATATTGATTTCAAAGCCATACTGAAGAAGAGATGGCACAGCAAACCAATCAGCAGAACCAACCCGGCCAAAATCAACCATGCCCATGGGGATCGCAACGAGGTAACCAACTACAAGGCCAACAAGAATGGCAGAAGCAGAAAGGAAACCCTTGGCCATGAACTTCACCCCAAGGGTGACGACAATCACCAAAAGAGCCAAACCAAGATGATGCCATGCCCCAAAATCAGGAACAGGACCTGCGCCACCAGCTGCGTATTTAATACCAATGGGGATCAAGGCCAAACCAATGGACAGCACGACAATGCCAGTAACCAACGGTGGAAGGCATCCACGTAGTCGCCCAATAAAGGTACCAAGGAAAAAGTGGAAAACCCCTCCAATTGCTGCAGAGGCGAAAAGAGCACCTAAACCAGCGGTTTTCACGATTGGGATCATGATCGGAATAAAAGCAAAACTCGTACCTTGAACGATCGGCAAACGGGCACCAACAGGTCCAAAACCAATCGTCTGGATCAGCGTTGCGACCCCGGCCACAAACATAGCGGTCTGGATAAGGAAAATCTTGTCTCCTCCAGAAAGACCTGCCACGCCAGCGATAATAATCGGAACCGTCACGTTACCCGCAAACATAGCGAGCACGTGTTGTAGGCCAAGTGGAATAGCTTCTTTTAAAGGTGGACAATAATTGGGATCTTTAAGGGTTTGTGCATCAACCGCAGCACCCCCGTTACCCATTGCTTGGGATACTTTACTCATATCAGGTTTCCCCCTGTTGCTTTATTTAGGCCGGGTATTCTTTTTTGTCCCGACTTTGCTAGGTGCTGTGCCTTTAGCACAACCGTAATCAAGGAGCCTGATTGCTTCATCATTAGCTCCCCCGATAAGTCGAATAACCATAAGGCGATAGTAACAAGGGAACGTGATAATGCTGGTCTGTCTCGGCAATGCCAAAACGGATTACGATGACATCAAGAAATGCAGGTTCAGGAAGTTCCTGCCCAAGGTTTCTTAAATAGTCACCAGCATGAAAATGAAGTTCATAGCTTCCATTTAAAAAGCTATCTTTTTCAAGAATTGGACCATCAACGCGGCCATCTTCATTTGTAACAACATCCCTAACCGGGGTCGTTTCTCCAACCCGGAAAAGCTCAATACGCAATCCCGCTGCTGCAGTGCCTGATACTGTATCAAGCACATGTGTTGTTAAACACCCCATACTGCTCACCCTGAACTTCTTTATTATTAATTTTTATGTGGGGCAGTATGTCGCAGTCTATATGATCACAAAAGAAGTCTTTTTAGATCGTATCGATGCTATTTTGTGATCACTAGATTGAAATGTACTCTTTAAGTGCGCTTTCAGCGTGTTCGGCAAAGATTGAAGGCGCAAGGGAAAGTTGCCGGGTGGCATTGGTTAAAACCACCAGTCGATCATACGGGATATCGGTATCGGTAAGTTCTATATGTGCAAGCAGCCCTGCTTTTCTTTCCGCCTCAATACCAAGAATGGTTTGGAAAGTGACATGTTCGCCATTGCGGGCAATGTTTCGCATGAACCTCAAAGAGTTTGCCTTGATAAAAGACTTTGGTTTGCTCTTAAGCCGTGCGAGGGGAACTTCAATAATCTTGGCCAATGACAAATTCCCAGCTGGCAATGCCAAGGGATACTCCAGACAATCTGCAAAAGAACAACTTTCCCTCCCGGCAAGAGGGTGATTTGGCGCAACGACAGCACCAACTTTCAGCTCCCACTTCACAATCTCGCGAAGTGTTTCATGATCAGGCGGGTTAAAAGTAAACCCGATATGAGCCTCCGCAGCAGAAATCATCTTACTGACTTTTTCAGAACTGGTTATGGTCACTTCAAGCGTAACACCCGGGTAAAGTTCCAAGAAGCTTTGACTTAAACCAGGCAAGACGGCATCGGCTACGGATTCAACAGAAGCAATCCTGACCACACCTTGGCGCAGACCGCGCAAATCATCTATCTGCTCGGTAACAGCCTCAAAATCAGTTAGCACCGCCTTTGCATGTTTGAGAAGTAACTCTCCGGCTTGTGAAATACGTAACCCTCGCCCCACACGCTCGAACACCTGGATACCAAACTCTTCTTCCAGCCCAAGAATCTGTCTATTCACCGCAGACGATGCAATATTGAGTTGTCTTGCTGCTTCGCGGATGGATCCATGCTCAGCAACAGCAACGAAATACCGTAAGGCGGGTGAATATAGCGTATGAGCGCGCTCAATTTTCAATGATTGGAATCCTCGAAAACAGACAATGGGTTTGAAAAGATTTCCTTTTCTTATAGCCTAAGAAGAGATTAGCTCAATCATAACTAAACAACTTTCTCTACTCGGACGACTAATTATGCGCATAGATGATGCCTTTGTCTCAACCGCTTTTCGGTACTTTGCAGCCACAGCAGAGGCCGGGTCCATTCGCGCTGCGGCCCGAGAACTGAATATTGCATCCTCTGCCGTAAACCGACAGATTTTGATGCTGGAAGAAGCCCTGGGCATGCAATTGTTTGAGCGCACAGGGCGGACGATGCTACTTACCGAAGTGGGACAGGTTCTTTTGACCCAAACAAAAGTATCTCTGCAGGATTACGAAGATGCCCTTGGCGTCATTGATGAGCTCAGAGGCTTGCAAAGAGGGCGGGTTAAAATTGCAACTGCAGAATCTGTTTCCGTGAATTTACTTCCAAAAATTTTGGCAGATTTTTCAGAAAAATTCCCTTCAATAGAAATATTATTAACCGTAACAGTAGCCGATGCGGTGACAGAAATGGTGCATTCCAGAGAAGCAGATCTTGGTTTTACTTATAACCCTTCCACGCTAGATGGACTTGATATCGGTTTTGAAGAAAGCATTGAGGTCGGAGCAATTGTATCTTCGACACATCCACTGGCAAAAAAGAAAAGCGTTGATCTAAAAGAATGCTTTGAGCACCCCTACGCCTATCCGGCACGAGGCCTCAGCCTGAGGCTGGCACTTGATGCTGCCATTGATGGCTTTACAAATGAACAGACCTCTGGCTCTTCAAAAATTATCCGTAAACCCATTTTGGAAGCCAATTCTCTACGGGTTATGGCTGCCATGGCGCAAGAAGGGCGTTGCGTTGCCTTTCAAACTCGTGTCGGTATTGAACATCACCTCAAATCAGGAGCTTTAAAATTTCTGCCTCTGACCGACAAAAGCCTCCCCATGGACAGGTTGATGCTGATCAGACAATCTGCAAGAACACCTTCTCCGGCCACTCATATGTTTGAAAGTCACGTGGTTGAACATCTAAAAGCACACCCGATCAATTGATGCCTTTTTTAGATCCCAGAGATCTAAACATTGTTCTTTTTAGATCACGCCGCACCTGTCATACTTTAATTAATCAATAAGTAATAATTACGGCTACGCCTTAAGTGTCCACGATAAAGAGACACAAGCTATTGCCACGTTTGGGGAGTACGGTCGCATGGGGCGACTAACAACACATGTTCTTGATACCGCAAGTGGCTTGCCTGCGAAGGATCTTACTATCGAACTCTGGCAGTTCGAAGGGGATAAATCTGTACTCGTTAAATCTGTCACTACTAATGATGATGGCCGTGTGGGCAGACCTATTTTAGATGACAACGAATTTTCCACTGGCGAATACGAACTACGGTTTATGGCTGGGAATTACCTTAAGCAACAAAGCCATGACCTCCCGGATCCGTTGTTCCTAAATATAATCCCCATACGATTTGGTATTGCAGATGCAACAGCTCACTATCACGTACCCCTTCTTTTGTCGCCCTTTGGCTATTCAACCTATCGTGGGAGCTAATAGATAATGCGTCAAAGCATCAAATTTGTACGGGATGGAAAAGCTGTTGAGCTCACGGATGTGGGACCAAACGAAACCCTGCTGGATTACCTACGTTTGCGTGAAGGATCCTGCGGCACAAAAGAAGGCTGTGGCGAAGGAGACTGTGGTGCCTGTACTGTAGCCGTTGGCAGCGTAAACAATGGGAAACTCGAATATCAAGCGGTAAACAGCTGTATTCAGTTGCTCGGCATGCTCGATGGTAAAGAGGTTATTACCGTTGATGACCTGTCAAAAGGCCAAGAGGGAATGCACCCGGTTCAAGATGCCATGCTCAAACACCATGGATCACAGTGCGGATTTTGTACTCCAGGTATCGTGATGTCTCTTTTTACGCTTTACCACGCTGAAAAAGCTGCTGATCGTAATTCTATCAATAACCAACTCGCTGGCAATCTGTGTCGCTGCACGGGTTATCGACCTATTATTGATGCCGCACTTGAAAGCTGTACCGGATCAGCCGAAGATCGTTTTGCAGAAAACCTTGAAGCGACAACCACCCTGCTTAACAATATTGACGATGGTGAAGATCTTTTTGTCGGGAATGAAATCAGTTTTTTTGCTGCACCTGCATCTATCAATTCCCTCGCCACGCTATACGAAACACATTCCGATGCCGTCATCGTTGCAGGGGCAACAGACGTTGGCTTGTGGATCACCAAACAACTCCGCGATTTGCCCAAAATCATTCACCTTGGCCGCGTTGAAGGGTTGGATCTTGTTGAAGACAAAGGCGATGAAATTGTCATTGGTGCCAGCGCGACCTATGCCCAAGCCATTGATAGCTTAGCTACAATTGACCCTGATGTTGCTGAAATTATCAGGCGGATTGGCTCTACCCAGGTTCGAGCTTCTGGAACCATCGGTGGTAACATTGCTAACGGCTCCCCTATTGGTGACAGTCCCCCACTTTTAATTGCCTTGGGTGCCAAACTCACCTTGCAAAAAGGGAATAAGATCAGAGAGATCGAATTGGAAGATTTCTTTGTTGATTATGGCAAACAGGATAGAGTTGCAGGTGAGTTTGTCTCTCAAGTACGCATTCCTAAGCTGGCCTCTAATCAAACTCTGCGTAGTTATAAAATTTCGAAACGCTTTGATCAGGATATCTCAGCCGCCCTCGCCGCCTTCCGGTTCAGCCATGAAAACGGCATTATTAGTGAGGCACGCGTAGCTTATGGCGGTATGGCAGCGACCCCCAAACGCGCCCCTGAAACGGAAAAGATGCTGATCGGCCTGAATTTAAACAATTTTGACGACTGGCAAAAGGCAGCCTCAGCCTTAGAGGTGGATTTTAAACCAATGTCAGATATGCGAGCTTCGGCAGAATACCGCATGGATGCTGCCAAGGGTCTGCTCATAAAGGCACTTCATGAGGCATCTGGTACCCCAACAACTAATACCCGTGTTATCGGTATCAGGGAGGCTGTGTAAAACGATGTTACGTAAATCTCCTGAAAAAGAAAATATGGCCACACAGGTTCAAACAGATACTGTTGGCAAATCTAACAAACACGATAGTGCCGAACGTCATATCAAAGGCAACGCTCTTTACATTGATGACATTCGCGAGCCCAAGGGGACTTTACACCTTGCACCCGGTTACGCTCAGGCCACAAGTGGTAAAATCAAATCACTAGATCTAACTGCTGTTAAATCTGCCCCTGGCGTTGTCGCCGTCTTAACCGCGGAAGACATTCCTGGCATAAATGACTGTAGCCCTGCGATGGGGGATGACATGATATTGGCGGATGGCCATATCCTGTTCCACGGTCAGGTGATCTTTGCGGTCGCTGCTGAAAGTCATCTCGAAGCACGTAAAGCTGTTAGACTAGCCAAGATCGAAATCGAAGAAACCAAACCTATGGTGACGGTCGAAGACGGTATAGAACAAGATGCGTCTGTACTGCCGCCCTACGAGTTTCTAAAAGGCTCTCCTGCTGAGGCCATTAACAAAGCCCCGCATAAAATTTCAGACAGCTTCCATATCGGTGGACAGGAACATTTCTACCTTGAAGGCCAGGTATCTATGGCTATTCCAGGTGATGAAGGCGAGATGCTGGTTCATTCATCCACTCAGCATCCAACAGAAATTCAACACACCGTGGCTAAGATGCTGGGTGTCAGTGATGCCTCTGTTGTTTGTGAATGCCGTCGGATGGGCGGTGCATTTGGTGGTAAAGAATCTCAGGCCGCACAGTGGTCAGCTCTTGCTGCCCTTGCTGCTCACGTCACCGGACGTCCGGCCAAGATGCGCCTTGATCGCGATGATGATATGATCATGACCGGTAAGCGTCATGACCAACGCTGTGACTGGCAAGTCGGTTTTGACGATCAGGGTAAACTTTCAGCTGTTGACGTTGAGTTCCTGTCGCGTTGTGGCTGTTCTGCAGATTTATCTCTTGGGGTGAATGACCGGACGATGTTCCACGCGGATAATTCCTACTATTATCCTGAGGCCCGGATTTTCTCCCGGCGAGTTAAAACCAACACGGTTTCCAATACAGCCTTCCGTGGTTTCGGTGGTCCCCAAGGCATGGTTTTTTCAGAACGCATGATGGACAGCATTGCCATTAAACTCGGCATGGATCCTCTGGATGTTCGCAAAGTCAACTTTTACGGTGAAGAAGGCCGCAATGTCACGCCTTTTGGCATGAAGGTGGAAGACAATATTCTCGAAGAACTTGTCGGAGAACTGGAGCAAACCAGTGACTATCGTAAACGCCGTGACGCCTTAAACGAATTTAACAAAACCAGCCCTTTCCTTAAAAAGGGTCTGGCCCTTAACCCAATTAAGTTTGGTATCTCCTTTACCCTCAAGCACCTCAACCAAGCTGGTGCGTTGGTCCATGTCTATACCGACGGTTCCGTTCAGGTAAACCACGGCGGCACTGAAATGGGTCAAGGCCTCTACACCAAAGTGGCACAGGTTGTCGCCGAAGAATTCGGTATTGATCTCGACGACGTAAAGATCACAGCGACGAAGACAGACAAGGTTCCAAACACCGCCCCAACGGCCGCATCATCTGGCTCAGACATGAACGGTATGGCAGCGAAATATGCTGCAGAAACGATTAAAGACCGTCTCATTGATCTGGCCGCCACAATTTATCAGGTAGATGCAAGAACGGTCACCTTTGCCAAGAACATGGTGCAAGTTGGTGATCAGGAAATTCCTTTTTCCGAGCTAACCAAGCAGGCATTTTTGCATCGGGTATCCCTGTCTTCTACGGGATACTATGCGACACCGAACATTACATGGGACCGCGAAACCAAAGACGGGCGTCCTTTCCTCTACTTTGCTTATGGCGCTTGTTGTGCTGAAGTAACCATCGACACCTTGACCGGGGAAATGACCGTCGATCGCATTGATATCCTTCACGATGTCGGTAAGTCCCTTAATCCCGCCATTGACATCGGCCAGATCGAAGGTGGTTTTGTTCAGGGCATGGGCTGGTTGACGACGGAAGAGCTGGTCTATGATGACCAAGGACGACTTAGAACCCATGCACCGTCGACTTATAAGATCCCGACAGCCTCGGATATACCTGAAGACTTCCGTGTAAATCTCTGGAATTCAACAGGAAACCGTGAAGAAACGATCTATAGATCAAAAGCCGTCGGTGAGCCCCCCGTTATGCTGGCGACAGCCGTGACATCAGCAATTACCAATGCCATCGCCAGCCTCAAACCAGGATCCGTTCCGCAAATTGATACCCCGGCGACCCCAGAAAACATCCTGCGTTCGGTCAAACAAATGCAGGCAGGTAACTAATCATGCAAACCTGGTCCCTCATTGCCAAACACCTGCGAGAAAACAGCTGTTGTGCCTTGGTGACTATGGTTGAAGTGCTGGGCTCAGCTCCGCGTGAAGCCGGAACCCACATGGTCATAAGACCGGATGGTGGATTTCATGGCACCATCGGCGGCGGTACTCTGGAATGGCGTGTGTTGGCTGATGCGCAAAAACTGATGCGCCACAGTGAGGCGCAACTGAGTTGGAAAAAACACGCCCTTGGCCCGGAACTGGGGCAATGCTGCGGTGGTGTCGTCAAACTTTCAATTGAGGTATTTGAGAAATCTCAATTGCCTGAAGTTCAGCTGCTAGCAGCACAAGAGAGTTTAGGCCCCTTTTCCACTATTGGGCATATAACTGCGAATAAAATTAATCGGATGATCGATCCCGATGTTTCGAATGATTTGACCCACGTTTCAATATCTTCTGATGGTCATTTATACGAAAGCTTTGGACAGAAAAAACGCAGTGTCTATCTTTTCGGGGCTGGGCACGTTGGTCGGGCGATGATGTTGAGCATGGCAAGCCTGGATTTTGATCTGACATGGATTGATTCACGCGAGAATGCCCTTCCCTCAATTGTACCGGGGAACGTGACCAAGGTCTTCACGCCTTCGCCCGTCAGCACACTTAGTAAGGCTCCGGATGGTGCCTTTGTTGTGATATTGACCCACAGTCATTCTCTCGATTTGGATCTGGTCAACGCGGCACTCTCTGAAGACAGATTTGGCTATGTTGGTGTTATCGGTTCAGCAACGAAAAAAGCCCGTTTCCGAAATCGGCTGAGAAATGCAGGTCTGGGAAGCGATACGATTGAAAAACTGGTCTGCCCTATTGGTATTGAGGGCATTAATTCAAAACACCCAGCCGCAATAGCAGCATCTGTAATTGCGGAACTATTGGTGCGGGATGAAGAACTCGTTTCAAAGCAACAACTTCCGGCATTAAAGATCGCCCAAGAACGGTAGCTGGATAAATAACACAAGAAAAACGAATTAAAACTAGTAAGTTAAAAACCGGAGAGTTAAAAACTTACAGAACAGGGAATAATAAGGCTAATGGAGGGCCTCACGTTGGGGAAAAATATATCCACAAAAGGTGGCACTGCGGCCTCGGCAGAGTATCTGCTTGAAGCGCGTGGTATCACCAAAATGTACGGTGACCTTGCCGCGAATGATGATGTTACCCTGAAGATTGCACCTGGCGAAATCCATGCTTTGCTCGGTGAAAATGGGGCCGGAAAATCCACTCTGGTAAAAATCATTTACGGGTCAATTCAGCCAACTGAAGGCGAACTCTACTGGCTCGGTGATAAAGTTAGTATCCCCAATCCTGCCGCGGCGCGTAACCTTGGCGTTGGCATGGTATTCCAACACTTTTCACTTTTCGAAGCTTTGAATGTTGCTGAAAACATCGCACTAGCCCTTCCCAAAGACACTGATATTAAAGATCTTTCCGAAAAGATTTCTGAAGTTTCTCAAGAATATGGCCTGCCTCTAGAACCAACTGCTCTGGTTGCAGATCTTTCTGTTGGCGAACGTCAACGGATTGAGATCGTGCGCTGTCTGCTGCAAGAACCGCGGTTGCTCATTATGGATGAGCCTACAGCCGTTCTGACGCCACAAGAAGCTGACCAGTTATTCCTCACTCTTGAGCGCCTCGCAAGCGAAGGCTGTGCGGTCCTTTATATTTCTCACAGACTGGATGAAGTCAAAAGACTTTGCCACGACGCGACAATCCTCCGTATGGGTAAAGTTGTGGGACACGTTGATCCTCAACAAGAAACCGCCGCTAGTCTTGCCCGGCTTATGGTTGGCGCGGATGTCCACGCTATTAACGCCAACCGCGAATATAACCCTGGTGAAACACTTCTAAAGCTCAATAATCTCTCTCAAGAAGCTGACGGGCCTTTTGGCGTTTCCCTACTCGACATCAATCTGGATGTTAAAGCTGGTGAAGTCGTGGCTATTGCTGGGGTTGCCGGGAACGGTCAGTCCGAACTGTTTGATGCTATTTCTGGCGAACGCATCGCCAATTCTGCCGCAACTATCCATATTGATGGGCGTGACAGTGGTTTGGATCATATAACAACACGGCGTAAAAACGGTGCAGGGTTTGTTCCTGAAGAACGCCTTGGCCATGGTGCGGTACCGGGGCTTTCTCTATCGGAAAATATTGTTCTTACCCGACATTCCGATGATGACGGCTTGGCAAAATCAGGTTTCCTTGACCGGGAAAGCGCGGTTGCCATCAACGAACGCATTACCCGCGATTATGATGTCCGTAAGGGTAAACCTGATCCTGAAGCTCGATCCCTTTCCGGCGGGAACTTGCAAAAATTTGTTGTTGGCCGAGAATTAGATCGCAAACCACGGGTTCTGGTTATCAATCAACCTACATGGGGGGTTGATGCCGGTGCAGCAGCCTTGATCCGTCAGGCCATGATTGATCTCTCGTTGGCTGGTTCTGCAGTTTTGGTTATTTCCCAGGATCTTGATGAGATTTTTGAAGTGGCCGATCGCATTGCCGTTATATCCCGTGGACAACTTTCTGATACCTATGCGTCCAGTGGTCTGTCACTTGAAAAAATTGGCTTGCTGATGGCTGGCGAACACGAAAAGAAAACCACCCGTCAAGACGAGAAGGTAAGCGCATGAAATTAGTCCTAGAAAAGCGTTCCGAACATTCGGAACTCATGACGCTTATGTCTCCAATATTGGCGATTGCTTTGACAGTGATCACCGGAGCCATAATCTTTGCAGTACAGGGTCTTAACCCCTTTTCCGCACTGTTTGTATATTTTATTGAACCGATAACGTCTCTATGGTCTATCGAGGAAGTGCTGGTTAAAGCAGCACCCCTCATTTTGATCGGTGCAGGTCTTTCTGTGTGTTATATGGCTAATGTCTGGAACATTGGTGCAGAAGGTCAGCTCACTATGGGGGCTCTCGCCGGATCTTTTGTACCGATCGTATTTTCTTCCTGGCAGTCGCCGCTCGCCTTAGTGATTATGCTTATTATGGGTGCCCTCGGCGGAGCAGCCTTTGCTGCTATTCCGGCTTTTTTGAAAAATCGATTTAATGCCAATGAAATCCTGACGTCACTGATGTTGGTATATATTGCCCAACTTATTCTCGACTGGGTTGTTCGTGGCCCATGGCGTGATCCCCAGGGCTTTAACTTCCCCCAATCCATTGCGTTTGAAGGTTGGCAGCTACTCCCCACTCTAGGAAGTGGACGTGTTCACATTGGTATTATTCTTGCCGTGATCACTGTCATTATCTTGACCGTGCTGATGAACAGAACTCTTAAAGGCTTTGAAATACTGGTCATCGGGAATGCACCACGTGCGGGGCGTTTCGCGGGGTTCTCTCGCAAAAAAATCGTTTGGTTTTGCCTCCTTCTTTCAGGTGGTCTTGCGGGTATTGCCGGTATCGGCGAAGTCGCAGGCCCCAGCGGTCAATTACAAACGAGTATATCTCCAGGTTATGGTTTCACCGCCATCATCGTCGCCTTCTTAGGTCGTTTAAATCCTATAGGAGTTCTTTTCGCCGGGATTATGCTGGCCATAACCTATATCGGTGGCGAGGCTGCGCAGATTTCTCTGGGTGTGTCCGATAAAACGGCGCAGGTATTCCAGGGCGTACTGCTCTTTTTTATTCTCGCTTGTGACACATTGATCCTCTATCGGATTAAAATGTTGAGCTCGACGAAACAACAACAATCAGTAGCGGCGGAGTAAGACCAATGGATGCAACACAAGCAATCATTCTCACGATTATCACCGCCTCAACACCCTTGTTGCTGGCAGCCATCGGCGAACTTGTCACTGAAAGATCAGGTGTTCTCAACCTTGGGGTTGAAGGTATGATGGTCATGGGGGCCGTCTGCGGATTTGCTGTGGCATATGAAACCGGATCTCCCCTACTTGGTATCATCGCTGGAGTTGCGGGTGGAATGGTAATGGCGCTGATATTTGCCTTCATGACGCAAACTCTGGCCACAAATCAAGTTGCCACAGGTTTAGCCCTTACCCTACTGGGGCTTGGATTATCCGGTTTGATCGGTGAAGCCTATGTTGGTCTTCCCGGCGTAAAACTTGGCCAAATTGATGTTCCCTTATTGACTTCAATACCGTTTATTGGTGCGATTATCTTTGGTCAGGACATTCTGGTATATACCTCTATCGCCCTTATTTTTGGAACGACATATGTTTTGTTTAAAACCAGAACAGGTTTGATCATTCGTTCTGTTGGCGACAACCACAATTCAGCTCACGCACTCGGATACAACGTCATTGCCGTACGGTATGCCTGTATATTATTTGGCGGCGCCTGTTCTGGTTTGGCCGGGGCTTATCTGTCCCTTGCCTACACACCACAGTGGATTGAAAATATGACTGCTGGTCGTGGCTGGATTGCCTTGGCACTGGTTGTCTTTTCAACCTGGCTACCTAAACGTTTGGCAATCGGGGCTTACCTCTTTGGTGCCGTCTGGATCATGGGCCTCTATGTACAGGCGCTCGGGTTCGGTATACCATCACAGTTCCTATCGTCTTTACCGTACCTTGTCACAATAATCGCTCTGGTTATTATCTCTGGAAACAAGACACTTACTCGTGTAAATACACCAGCCTGTATTGGTCAATCCTTTGTTCCGGATAGATAACTGGATTTAAACAAAGTTTCGTCCTGAGACCATACATTTTTAGACCCATTCGGGGAGGAATATCTAATGAATAAAATACTGGGAGCAATCGTCGTCATCGCATTGGTGGCAGCAGGCGCTTATTATTACCTCAACATGCAAAAGCCAGGCGGAGAACAAGTTGCTGGCGGCGATGCTGCTGAGAAACTTAAAGTTGGATTTGTTTACGTCGGTCCAGTCGGTGATCACGGTTGGTCTTATCAACACGACCAAGGTCGCCAAGAAGTTGAAAAAGCTTTTGGCGATAAAGTTGAAACCACCTACGTTGAAAATGTAGCCGAAGGCCCAGACGCTGAACGCGCGATTGAACGTATGGTGCGTGATGGATCCAAGTTGATATTTACAACGTCCTTTGGTTTTATGGAACCAACTCTTAAAGTTGCCAAACGCTTCCCGGATGTAAAGTTTGAACATGCAACAGGGTATAAACGTTCAGATAACGTTTCTACCTATTCTTCTCGGTTCTACGAAGGCCGCTACATCATCGGTCAGATTGCTGCCAAGCAATCCAAATCAGGTGTTGCAGGATATATAGCTTCTTTCCCAATTCCAGAAGTTGTGCGTGGTATCAATGCTTTTATGCTTGGTGCCCAGTCCATAAATCCTGATTTCAAACTTAAAGTTGTTTGGGTTAATTCCTGGTTTGACCCAGGTAAAGAAGCCGATGCTGCGAAGGTTCTTATTGGCCAGGGCGCCGATATCATCACTCAACACACTGATTCTACCGCCCCTCTTCAG
This sequence comes from Kiloniella sp., assembly GCF_965205715.1. Taxonomy (GTDB): domain Bacteria; phylum Pseudomonadota; class Alphaproteobacteria; order Kiloniellales; family Kiloniellaceae; genus Kiloniella. The sequence goes on from NZ_CBDBHW010000014.1 coordinate 666,604, forward strand.
ATTGCTGGTGAGCAAGGCGTGCATGGTTTTGGTCAAGCATCAGACATGGCTGCTTTTGCACCTAAGGCACAGTACACATCAATTATCGACGACTGGGCTTCTTATTATATCAACCGTACTCAAGCAGCTCTTGATGGCACTTGGAAATCAGAAGACACCTGGGGTGGCCTCAATGAGAAAATGGTTGTGATGGCTGAGTATACAAACCTTCCTGATGATGTAAAAAAAGCTGCTCAGGAAACCGAGGCAAAAATCACATCTGGTGAATTACACCCCTTCCAAGGACCAATCACGAAACAAGATGGCACAGTTGCAGCTAAAGAAGGCGAGACCGTTGCTGTTGGAGAACTCCTAGGCATGAACTGGTACGTCCAAGGTGTTGATGATAAGTTGCCGAATTAAGGTTACTTAGGAAATACAGAAACTTTATCGATAGTAGGGTTTCGAAGAAAAGTTTGGGAAGAACACCAGCCTTAATAAAAATTGAGGCTGGTGCCCAATCGAAAAGATAGAATATAGCTCAGTACGGCGCGGGATTATGATTATCCCCCGGCTGACAACACCATAAAATGAGTTCTGTACCAAAAGTTTGTAACCGCGTCTGCCGGATCTTCCGGCGCGCCGAATAATCCAGCGTGTTAAGATAAGGCCCACGTCATGACCAATACCGATCAGCAAGCAGACAAAATCCTGCGCGGAGCCACCGTTAATTTCAAGGCGAACCCACGGGTAGCAGGGCAAGAAAACTCTGTCTCTTATGAGGCCAAGGGTGCTGTGGTTATCAGCACGTCAGGAAATATTATCTGGCAAGGTGCTTTTGCAAACCTTCCGATCGAATTCAAAGATCTGCCTTGCGATGATTATGATGACAAATTGATCCTGCCGGGCTTTATCGATCCACATATTCACTTTCCACAAAACCGTATCCTGGCCGCACCCGGTAAAGATCTGCTCGATTGGCTGAACCGGTTCACCTTCCCAGAAGAAGCCCGTTATTGTTCCGAAGAATACGCAGCTAAAGCTGCCGAGTTTTTCATTGATCGCCTGTTTGCTAATGGCACCACCTCGTCCCTCGCCTTCTGCTCCGTACACAAGACCTGTGCAGACACACTGTTTGCTGCTGCTGAAAAGCGCGGCATGGCGATGATCACGGGTAAAACCATGATGGACCGCCTCGCCCCTGACAACGTTTTGGACACGCCAGAGACAGCAGGCCGAGATTCTCAAGAATTGATCAACAAGTGGAATGGTAAAGGCCGATTGAAGTATGCGATCACACCTCGCTTTGCTGTGACGTCAACTGATGCACAGCTTCAGGTTACGGGCGACCTCTACAAAGATAACCCTGATTGCCTGATGCAAACCCATCTGTCTGAAAGTGCAGGCGAAATCGCAACGGTGCAAAAACAGTTCCCGTGGTCCAAGGATTACACGGACGTCTACGATCACTTTAATCTCCTTGGTGAAAATTCCTTCTTCGCCCACGGCATCCACTTGTCCGACCGCGAATGCACCCGCCTGTCAGAAAGTGGTTCCACTGTGGTTCACTGCCCAACATCGAACAACTTCTTAGGCTCTGGCCTGTTCGATATCGATCATCTCGGTAAATCAGAACGCCCGGTTGGCGTCGGCGTTGCCACAGACGTCGGCGGCGGCACCAGCTATTCCATGCTGCAAACTTTGGGTGAAGCCTACAAAGTTGCCATGCTTAAAGGCCGAAAGATTACTGCCTACGACGCGTTCTATCTCGCGACTCTCGGTAACGCTAAACAATTGAAACTCGACGGCGAAATCGGCAGTTTAGATGCAGGGAAATTCGCTGACATCGTTGTGCTGGATCCAAAGAGTACTCCCGTTCTGGCAAGCCGTCAGGAAGTATCAGAAAACCTCGAAGACGTCCTCTTCTCCCTCATGATTCTCGGTGATGACCGCGCGGTTTCAGCCACTTATGTGGCGGGTGAGAGAGTATATCAGGGATGATATGAGCTATATATAAACACTTTTAACATAAGCTACTTATAGATAGATACGCCAGTGGAAAAAATAAGCTGTATGAGATCAATCCCCTATTTGAGAGAAGGGATAGTATCCCTTCTCTCAAATTCTTTTCTTATTTTTTCTATAAGGTTTTAATATTTTATTATCATTTCTAGGCGGTGTATTTCGCCACTCCAACTCATGAAGATGAAGAATTTTAAAGTATTTAGGGTCTGGCGGTATAGGGCTACTAAGTACAGCATTAATAAACTCTTCTGGGGGGTTGTACTTATGCTTTTTAACATAGTGATAAATTATATTTGGAGAGGCATATATCATACCATTATCTGAAAAAACTCTAATTTCAGAACTACCCAAACAATAGCTAGTTCCATTTCGTTCCTCATTCACTATAAAAATGCTATCAGAACAAAGATCACAGCTGTGTAACCCCCTTGATCCTGCTACAGATACGGAACAAAGAGACCATAATCGATTTAGAAACTCTTCTGTTGGAGTTTCTTTTTGAAACTTTCGTCCATTTTCTAGCCAGCCAATATTCACCGTGTTTGGTCTATTATATTCTTGAAAGTAGGAATATTCAGATAAATCTTTGAAATATGTCATATATTTAATAGCCTTTTAAACAAGCTCCACTGTTACAAAATCCCCGCTTCATAGCCACGGTTCGCTTTCTTTTAATTCAAACCAAAGGCTTTCAAAGCATTCGACAGAAGCTGGTCTTGCCACTGATAATTTGCATCTGGCTGATACCGTGCTCAGTGCATATATCGCTAACAGATTGTCCCTTCAGCCCAGACAAAACAATCAGGCCCTTCATCTCACTCGTTCATTTACGTCTTTACATACTTCGGTCTCCCGGTCTCAAACTGCAAAAAGACTATCTTAATTTTAGCAAATTTCAAATCGGGTGCAGAATATCCTTTTTATGCTTTCAGTACGACTCAACACAAAATTCTTACATACCCAAAGATTGTTATGATTCTTCAGAGAAATACCAAGCCTGTACATATTACGTGATGACACTATAAAAGAGGCAAAAGGTGCAAAAATTGACGTTATCGCCTGATTTTCCCACAAGAGTTATCTGGGAAGAAACCCTACACAGGTTTATTTTTTGCTGGATATCATTATCATGTCTAATCCTCTCATCGATTACAGATGAGATCGGTTTGGATTAAAGGTTAAGCCATCAATTGTTTCGTTTCCTAATGCAGCGCAAAATTATCCTTAGATTAATCACCTTTCTGGTTGCCGCTCTCATATTGACAACAGTCTATGGCGTGGCCCGGCAGGTTTATTGGCAAAGTGAATTTGAGCGGGTGTCAGATCGGGCTGCGCTTTATAATTCCTCCCTGGTTTCCGCACTTGAGCGCTATCAGCATCTGCCGTTCGTATTGGCACGTGACACGGTTGTTGTGAAAGGTTTAGAAGCTGGCAGCACCAGAGTGCTAAACCTACGCTTGGAAACATTTGCGAAGCAGGCCCAGGTGGACGCTCTTTACGTAATGAATACCGAGGGTTTGACCATCGCGGCTTCAAACTGGCGAAAAACACCAACGTATGTTGGCAAAAATTATGGCTTTCGCCCCTATTTTCATACGGCTCTAAAGGGTAATCGAGGCGAATTTTTTGCCATTGGCGTCACCACAAATTTACCGGGATATTTTGTTTCCGAGGCGGTCCGAGATATCGAAGGACAGGTGATTGGTGTCGTGGCGATGAAGGTTGACCTAAGCCCCTTAACAGACTCCTGGTCTGAGGGCGGCGAGAAACTGTTTGCCTCAAACGAGGATGGCGTTGTCGTGCTCTCCTCAAATACCTCATGGAATTACCAAACACTTGAGCCTTTGAGTGCGGGAACCCGTGCTCATATAGAAGAGGAACGCCAATTCGCGAATAAACCTCTCTCTCCTTTGGATGTGGCATTTTTGGATCACGACGAAATGCGTTTGGGGAAAGTGAATTACCTTCACCATGTCTCTGAAATTCCTGATATGAAATGGAAGCTTCACTATCTGGCTGACAAGGATGTGATACTTCAAAGAAGCCAACGCGCATTATTGATTGCCAGTATTATCATGAGCTTGTTTCTGGCTGCCTATTTGATCCTGCGTTCAGAGCGGATCAAACGTGCCCTGCGGGCCTCAGAGGAAGATAGCCGAAGCCTCAGAATTTTAAATGAAGAGCTCGAGAGAGAAATTGAAGATCGACGCCGTGCCGAAAAACGATTGGCACGTACGCAAAAGGAATTGAAACAGGCGAGTAAGCTTGCGGCATTAGGGGAATTATCCGCATCTGTGTCACACGAGTTAGGGCAACCACTTTCAGCCATGCAGAACTATTTGGCTGTGGCAGATTTACCCGGTAGTAACATGGATAATGAATCCCGCGATGTGATGCAGCGTTTAAACCGTCTTGTGGCTCGCATGGGACAGATCACCAAACAATTGAAATTTTTTGCCCGCCCCGGTGGAGACGTATTCGAAGATGTTGATCTACGGGATGTCATCTCAGGTGTGCGTGAAATCATGGCGGGGGATATCCATTTGGCTCAGGTGGAAATGCTCATCGATCAGCCCAATACCCCTTTGATTGTACGTGGGGATCGATTGCGTCTGGAGCAAGTATTGATCAACCTTCTTCGTAATAGTCTGGATGCAATGAAGGAAAATAACGAACACTCATTGGAAATCAAACTGTTGAGCGACACAGGTAAAGTCTATGTAAATGTTTTGGACCGCGGCCCCGGCCTTCCCGAAGAGTTGGCAGATCAACTCTTTGAATCCTTTGTCACCACCAAAGCCTCTGGCGAAGGTATGGGGCTTGGGCTTGCAATTTCGGCGTCTATCGTCGAAGACCATAGCGGCGAGTTAAAAGCAAGAACACGTAAAACTGGTGGGGCTGAATTTTCAATGATTATTCCCGCAATCATGACAGGTGAGAATTTAGATGGATAAACAAGAGAGCCAAAATTTTCTCGTCGCAATTGTTGATGATGACCGTGAAATGCGAGAATCTTTGGAACTTTTTCTGGGGAAAGCTGGCTGTGACACAGTTTTCTTTGCCAATGGCAAGGCTGCACTTGAAGGTCTAGGCTCAGACGTGACGGCGGATGTCCTGGTTACCGATGTGCGCATGCCCGGGATGAGCGGCCTGGAACTACTAGATAACCTGCAAAAAGAACATCCTTTGTTACCCGTTTTGCTGATCTCCGCCCATGGGGATGTTCCTATGGCGGTAGAGGCCATGCAGAAAGGGGCCTATAGTTTCCTTGAAAAACCCTTTGAGCCCGCACGCTTAGTCACAGCCTTGCGTCATGCAGCCGAAGCACATCGGTTGGCGCTGGAAAATAACTCTTTGCGAGACCGTATTTCACAGCTTTCAGGGCTCGATCATGTGTTGTTAGGCGATACAACACTCATGGTGGATCTCAAAGAAGATATTCGCAATGTCGCCGATACCGAAGCCACCATCATGGTTCTGGGGGAAACTGGAACAGGCAAAGAAGTGGTCGCCCGTGCCATTCATGACCTCAGTCCCCGCGTGTCGGGACCCTTTGTGGCCGTTAATTGTGCGGCCATTCCTGAAAACCTGTTCGAAGCCAGTATGTTTGGTCATGTGGCTGGCGCCTTTACGGGGGCGACCAATGCTTCAAAAGGCTATTTCGCCAGTGCAAACAAGGGAACGCTTTTCCTTGATGAACTCGGGGCCTGCCCACTTGACCAACAGGCAAAGTTGTTGCGAGCTTTGGAAACGCGTGAAGTAATCGCGGTTGGCAGTACGCGCGCAGAGAAGATCGATATTCGGGTCGTTTCTGCGACCAACGAGAATTTAGAAGAAGCGGTTGCTGAGGGCCGTTTTCGTGAAGACCTATATTATCGCCTGAACACACTGGTGCTAGATTTGCCACCTTTGCGTAGTTTACGTGATGATATCACTCTAATTTTCACCCATTTCCTCACCGAGTATGCGGCTACCTATGGCACCATGGTGCCATCACTGAACTCAGAGGATGTGCTCACGCTTCTGTCTCATGAATGGCCTGGTAATGTACGCGAATTACGCCAGGTGGCTGAGCGCCGTGTTCTCGCTAATCGTCGTGGCCGCGGCACCGTATCCGATGCTTTGACTTTCAGCACAGGAAATACCGACGAGCCTGAAAACCTACGTGATGCAATGAACAGCTACGAGCGCCAGTTGATTATTAAAGCCTTGGAAAATCATGTTGGGGATATGGAAACTGTCGCGAGTGCCCTTGGCATCGGTCGGCGAACCCTGAATGAAAAGCTGGTCAAATACGATATCAATCGCACCAACTTTATTTAAAATTTAGCTCGTAGCCTGCGGATATCCGCAGGCCATTTTTGGCATCTTGCGGATATCCGCAAGTGCGCCGCATCATAGCCTTTTAAATTTACAAAATACGATTGCCGTGGCCGCCCCGGAAAATAAGCATTACATGGAAATTCCATTTTATTGCCTCGCGAGATCCAAACTGGCATTCTTCCTGCAACAATAGGCGTTATATTTGGCAATAAAAACAACAAGCCAAAACAAAGATGAACAGATTATATAATGGGCGACGACCAGGATTACATCCCGGAACAGTCAAAAATATCTAGGGAGCAAGATAAAAATGATTAGTAAAAACCTAAAAATGCTTACGCTGGCAACAGTAGCGTTTTCTTTCAGTGCCGAGGCTATGGCAACTGAGTGGAACGTATCACTTTGGGGTAAGCGTCGCGCTTTCACTGAGCATGTTGAGAAGCTGGCTGAATTGGTATCCGCAAAGACCAATGGCGATTTCACATTGAACATCTCTTATGGTGGTCTATCCAAGAATAAAGAAAACCTTGATGGTATTTCCATTGGCGCGTTTGAAATGGCACAATTCTGTGCCGGCTATCATCGTGACAAAAACCCGACCATAACCGTAATGGAATTGCCATTCCTCGGCGTACAAACTCTAGATCAAGAAGCAGCAATAGCCAAAGCTGTCTACAAGCACCCAGCTGTTGTTAAAGACCTCGCTCGCTGGAATGCTACAATCCTGATGCCGACCCCAATGCCACAGTATAACCTGGCTGGTGTTGGTGAGGCCCCAACCTTCCTGCACGATTTTGATGGTATGCGCGTTCGCGCCACTGGTGGTGTGGGTAAAGCCATGAAAACTGTTGGCGGTGTACCAACATCCATGACTGCAACGGAAGTATATAACGCATTGGAATCTGGCGTTGTTTCTGCGGTTGCCTTTGCACCTCATGCGCATATGGCATTTCGTACGGTTGATATCGCGGAATGGTGGACCACTAACTTGAACCCAGGCACTGTAAACTGCCCGGTTGTTGCAAATACAGATGCTTTAAACGACCTGCCTGATGCACATCGTGATGCCCTAATGAGTTCTCTTGATGAGTCCCTGGACCATTATATTGCTAACTACAACGGCAAAACCATGGATGCATGGGGTCCTGTACTGAAAGAAAAAGGCATTAAAAGCATCACATTTGATGACGCTGAATTAGCAAAGTTCAAAGAAATTGTTGCTGGCCCTGCAAAAGATGCATGGATCAAGGATATGTCCGCAAAAGGCATTCCTGCTCAGGAACTATATGATATCGTTGCAAATATGGTTGCAAAGTAAAGAACAGATGAAAAAGCCCGTCTCGTAATTTTACGAGACGGGCTCTTTTTTATCTAAATTCTTAAATTCATTAGAAATTTCGAGAGGGGCACACGATGTCAAGTTCATCGATGGTGCGAGAAGATAATTCCGGCCTAAGCCGATTGGACCGCGCCTTATTTTCAATCGAAAGCAAGCTTGCGCTGGTGGGAGGACTGATCATTCTCGCCTTGATGTTGCTTGCCGTGGCACAGATTTTAGGCCGCAAACTTTTCAATATCCCTGTGCCTGGTTTTATTGACTGGGTTGAACAATCCATGGCCGTCTTTGCTTTCGTTGGGGTAGCCTATTGCCATCGTCTTGGCGGTCACATTCGAATGGATATCGTTGTATCCCACTTAAAGGGACGTTTGTTGTGGGCGTCAGAACTACTGTCCTCTCTCATAATGTTGTTCTTGATCACTGCACTGACCTACGGGTCTTGGCTTCATTTCATGCGGGCTTTTAAAAACGGCGATAGCTCTATTGATATTGCACTTCCCCTATGGCCTGCGAAATTAATGGTTCCCCTTGCACTGTCCATTTTGGCCTTACGCATTTTAATTCACGTAATTGGTTATGCGCGCGCGGTGATCTCCGGAGAGAGTGAGCCAGTGGCGGTGCCGCTCATAGAAGATGCAGCTGAGCAAGCAGCACATGAAGCTGAACATGTTTCTGGCTTTGATAAAGAAAATGGGGGAAAAGTATAATGGATCCTATTGATATTGGCCTTTGGTTATCCGGGCTGCTTGTCGTTCTTGTCATTATGGGCGTGCGAGTTGCTTTTGCCGCTGCATTCATTGGCTTTATGGGGTTGGTCGCTATTTTCGGCCAAAAATATGGCCTTGAGAAAGGCTTCCTTGTCGCAGTTAAAATGGCGGGTACCGTTCCCCATTCAAAAGCAACAACCTATGCTTTGAGCCTGATCCCGACCTTCATATTAATTGGCTATCTCGCCTACTATGCGGGTTTGACCAAAGCCTTATTCGAGGCGGCCAAACGTTGGGTCGGCTGGTTACCTGGTGGACTTGGGGTCGCGACGGTCTTTGCCACTGCAGGCTTTGCTGCCGTATCCGGCGCCTCGGTTGCCACCTCAGCTGTCTTTGCCCGGATCGCCATCCCCGAGATGTTAAAGCTTGGCTATGACAAGAAATTCGCAGCGGGTGTCGTCGCGGCCGGTGGTACCTTGGCTTCGCTTATTCCACCTTCGGCGATCCTTGTTATCTATGCAATTATCGTCGAAGAATCTGTGGGAGCTCTATTACTTGCAGGCTTTCTACCCGGATTGGTATCAGCTCTGATCTATGGCGGTTTGGTTATTTTTATGGCCAAAACCCGCAAAGACCTCGGCCCTCCTGTCACAGGTTTTACCTGGATGGAACGTTTTGAAACCTTACCAGGCGCCTTCCCGATCCTGTTCGTTGTTTTCATCATCATCTTCTGTATCTATGGCGGTTGGGGCACCCCAACCGAGGCAGGTGCCTTGGGCGGATTTGTTGTTCTGCTGATGGCGTTTTGGAAAGGCATGAAATGGGGTAATCTCAAAGACGCCTTACTTGAAACCGCAAAGCTGACGGTGATGATCTTCACCATCATTTGGGGCGTCTTACTCTATGTCCGTTTCCTCGGTTTCGCTGACCTTCCTGGCGTATTCGAGGTTTGGATTGCAGGATTGGATCAGCCTCCTATTGTTACCTTGCTCATGATCCTTGCGGCCTATGCGATTTTAGGCATGTTCATGGATGCCATCGGTATGTTGCTTCTTACCTTACCTGTGGTGTTCCCTGCCGTGATGGCTCTGGGTTATGATCCAATCTGGTTTGGGATTATCGTGGTAAAAATGGCAGAGCTGTGCCTGATTACACCGCCTATTGGTCTCAACTGTTTCGTGGTGGCGGGTGTACGCTCGGATATCTCGGTACAGGATGTGTTCAAAGGGGCATCTCCTTTCTTCGTTGCTGATGCCGTGACCATTGGGGTTTTAATAGCTTTCCCTCAAATTGTACTGTGGCTTCCAAGTCTAATACTGGGTTAGATTTACACAGCTAACTTGATAAAATCCCCCGAATGACAGAAAGTCTTCGGGGGATTTTTTTATTAAAACATTAGTTGAGTGATGAGAACCAATAGTACTCAATTATCTTGTCAAAGTTTGGAGCTTTCATGCAAAAACTTGATGTCGTTGGGCGACTTTTCCCACAAATTTTATCGGGCGAGAAAACCTCTACCATCCGGTGGAGAGAGCTTAAAATTAAGCCTGGCTTGATGACTTATGTAAATGAGGACAACCTAAGTCAAACTGTAGACGTATGGGTGACCAAATGTACCGATATGCTGCTTTCATATGTCCCAGCCTATCTTGGAAAAGAGATAGAATGGCCTGACCAGATCATGCTGGAAGGTATGCAGGAACACTATCCTGAAATAGCACTCTCATCCACGGTTCAATTGGTTGAACATTTAACGCCCCGTCAAACACTCAAACACAAAACCTCTGCCTAAGAATGTAAATCACCATTCAAGGCCAGTTTACATTCTCTTCTTCCATTAACGAATATCAAAAATAACTGTGGGATAATCTCCTTAACAAAGGCATGGAAGCCAGGGGATGGTTTGGGAGAATTTATGTAATGCAGCTTAAAACAAAAATTCTGTTTATTCTGCTGTCCTTGTTTGTAGCTTTCGGTGCACTTCAGTTTGGTGTGCAAAAATTCATTGTTTATCCGAGTTTTATTGACCTCGAACAAGAACAGGCAAAGACCAATATTGATCGCGTTAACGAGGCGATCAAGGTCCGTGCCGATAACCTCGACATTCTCAACAGTGATTGGGCAAACTGGGATGATACCGCTGAATTCATAGAGGATCATAATCAGCAATATATCAATTCAAACCTGGTTGATGAAACCCTTTATAACTCAGATCTCAACTTCATGACCTTCTACGATCTGGACCATAATTTGGTTTGGGGTAAAGTGCTCGATTTGGATACTGAGACAGAGCTTATTAAGACTCCTTTTATTGAAATCGTGACTGATAGATTATTGCCGAATATTCCGACATACAGAGAACAGGATAAAGGTGACAAGGCGCCTCTGCTTGGCCTTATGATGATAGAGGGTGTTCCGGTTATAATCAGCGCCAGGTCTGCTCTCTCCTCTGACAACGAGGGCCCGACACGGGGGTTTGTGGTATTTGGGCGCTTTCTGACCGAAAGTATCCTCCAGGAAATTCGTGAACAGACCAGGATTGATTTTAGCATCACGCCGGCACTTCTCCGCTTTGTTGAGTAGATTTAGGATTTCAAATAGAGCATAGATTGATTATCTGGAATGGATGATTGTCTAATTTTGAGTTTGAAGTATTCGGTATCCTTGATGCCTCTGGCTCGCTTACGGATCATTCCTATACTGACATTACCAGCCTCTATCCTGGCGCTTGTGAGCTTGTGTTTGGCGTAGTTGCAGATGCCCACACAATGTTTCCGTAGGGATTTCGCGAACTTTTTTAGATAGAGCATCTGTGACTGATCTGCTATCAGGCACCAACGTTCCAGTTGCTCCGCCATCGCCTCAAATGAAGCGGCACTCCACAGCAGCTGAAGCTGTTCTTTCAAGACGTAAAGTGCATTCAGGTTGCTATTGCTCTCCAGCAACCTTTGCAGCTTGTCACTTTGTTTTTCACTCAACTTATCCGCATTTTTGAGCAACAGATAATGCGTCCCTTTCATCAACTCTTTACCACTTGGATCGGCCTTTCTGAACTCAAGTCGACGCTGATTATGGATAGCTTTGCTGTAGTTTTTCATGACGTGGAAACGGTCAAATACTATGTCGGCCAACGGCAAGGACTCTCTGACAGCCTTTTGGTAGGCAGGCCCCATATCCATCGCTACGGCCTTTATTTTGCAGGCTGTATCTGGTTGCAGTTGTTTCAAAAACCTTGAAAAAACCTCGGCAGTTCGGCCTGCTTCAACCCAGATCAGATGACCGCCAACCATATCGTAGACCACCGTCATGTAGTCATGACCTTTCGCCCGGGCAACTTCATCTACACCAATATATTCCAAGCCAGTTAGCTCTGCAGGATCAAGCGTAGGGAGAGTTTCAATAAGGTATGCCCTGTCGATATTCTTGACCGTTTCCCATCGTATATCCAAATGTCTGGAAACCGCTTGAATAGACATATGCCGACATAATCCACTGATCAGTCGGCAAAATCGGTGAGTGAAACGGCACCCTTTATCAACAAAATCACACCCCTCAATGCGGCGTTCGCCCTTGTTAATATAAACCTGCGCCAGCTCAATCTCGACCACACAAGGATACCCAAAAAGGGGGATGTCGTTTACTTGTCGGCGGACATGCTGGTTGATGCTTCCCTTCTGGCCTGTAGCAGGGTCTATAGCCCTCCTACGCGCGTCTCGGCTGCAGTGAATGACAATCTTAACACCGCCGTCATCCAGTTTAATTTCATTTACACGTTGCCCTTTGAGGCCTAAAATATGCTGCGAGATGTTGATTGTCATATACCTGCTCTATGTAAAGTTATCAGAAACCATACATATCAACAGGTTACTTGGCGGTCGGCATCTTTTTCTACTCAACAAAGCGGAGAAGAGCCATCACGCCTTTGGCAGGAGATACGAAACCACTCGACCTGACCTCTAACTATATAATTTCGGAAATAGATACAGATTACCTTCAGGTTTCAAACATCATCACGGGCCTTGATGAACTTCCCCTATTACGGCTTGAAGCTCGGTTACCCAGAGACATCTCAAAGAATGGAGCAACCAGCATTCGTTACGCTATGGTCTCAACCATTCTGCTCAGCCTGCTCATTCTCCTCGTCGTGCTGTTGGCGCTTCAGCGAATTATTCTTAACCCGGTGGATATTTTTCACACGGTGGTAAAATCCCGGCAAGCCGGGGACAGACTGGCACGGACAGGTTATCGCTCTAATGATGAACTCGGTCAACTTGCCCAATCATTTGACAACATGGTCGACACCATTGATCAGGCAGAGCAAAAAATTACGATCCAGCGCGATGAACTCTTGGAAATGAATAAACAGAAGAACAAGTTTTTCTCTATCATTTCTCACGATTTGAAAGGCCCCTTCAATGCGCTGCTTGGATTTTCGGGTATGTTGGCAACCAGTTCGTCGAATTTCGATCGTGAAAAAATCGAAGAATACAGCAATGACGTACATGCTTCAGCGACCAGAGTATTCCGGTTATTAGAAAATTTACTGGAGTGGTCACTTGTTCAGATGGGACGATTACAATTCGAGCCCAAACCAGTCAATTTACTTGAGATCATCAACGATAACATTGCCTTGTTTACTCCGCTTGCAAAAGAGAAGTCCCTCACCCTTCAAATGCTCCAAGACAGTCCCGTAGAGGCCGTTTCTGATTTCCACATCGTCGATACGGTTATCCGTAACTTGATAAACAACGCGATCAAATTCACCCCTGAAGGAGGTAAGATCCTTTTAAACGCAACAACAAAAAATTTAGATGCCGTGATATCCATTTCAGATACTGGCGTTGGTATTCCCCCGGAAAAGGTGCTGCAGTTGTTTGATCTTGATGTAAAAACATCCACAAAGGGAACAGCAGGTGAGGTTGGCACAGGACTTGGGCTTCACCTTTGCAAGGAACTACTTGAGAAACAGGGTGGAAAATTATCCGTGGATAGCGAAGTTGGAAAGGGCTCAACTTTCAGTTTCACATTGCCTTTGGCGCAGGAATAACTTCTCTTCATTCGTCCGTGAAAGTCTAAAGTAAGGCTTCACGAATGCAAAAACCCATAAACCCCGGACAGATATGCCACGTGTTGGTATTTATTCAATGTTACAGGCATCCCGATATCGTTCTTCTTTTCCATGGCAGCGAGTGCCTGTGGGGTAACCAAAAAAACTTCTAAGCCCGGTACAAACTGAGTGGTAATCTGAATAAGGGCTTCCATCTTGAAAGTATCGGGGCCACCAGCAAATTTTCCTTTTTTGGCGCGTTTTTTGATAATGATTTTTGAGATACTATTAGCTTGAAAGAACTCGACAATTTTATTTTGAAAAGCAACAATCTCACTCGCCTTATCGCTATCACCCAACGCTATCTTTCGCGGAGGCAAGTCCAAATGTTTTGGCCCCTCCCCCGTATTTTCGAGAACAGCGAGTACAGCTTCGTTTCCCTTGAGTTCAATCCCACAAAGTTTCATCTGATTTCCCTATAAAGGTACAAACTGCTTTATTAATTAGGGCAAGAGTGAGATCCCGTTGCCCCTTTTGCCATGATAGTCACTTTTTCACACCACATTGGCAAGCGACCATAGGCTCCTATTTTCACAAAAGAGATAGGGTAGTCTGATGAAAAAATCAGTTCATAAATTCATTACCGGCCTCGCCACCACAGCGGCTATTATCTCATTCCCCGTACTTGTTCATGCTGACAATATCGGTGGGAAAGAGCGCATCGAAGTTGCCTTTGTCCTGGATACCACCGGCTCCATGGTGGATTTAATCGATGGGGCTAAACGAAAGATCTGGTCAATTGCCAATACCATTGTTGATATTCATCCTGGCGCAGAAATCAATATGGCCCTGATCGGTTATCGCGATATCGGGGATGATTACATGCTCAAAACTTTTGATATGAGTACCGATATTCAAGGTCTCTATGGCAATCTTATCCGTTTCAAGGCTGACGGTGGAGGCGATACACCAGAGGCCGTCAATGAGGCATTAAATGCATCTATGAGAGATCTGGATTGGAGTATGGGTGAAGATATCCAGCGGATTGTCTTCCTTGTCGGTGACGCTCCGCCTCACATGGACTATGAAAATACCCCTCAATACCCTGAAATCATTAAATATGCTAACAAACACGATATCGTCGTCAACGCCATTCAAGCTGGTGGAGACCGTGAAACCAGAAAGGTCTGGAAAGAAATCGCGCAACGAGGGCGTGGTAAATATATCCCGATCCCCCAAGATGGTGGCCGGATTACAGTAATTGAAACCCCGTTTGATGGCGATATCATCATCTTGCAACAACGTATCGATGAAACTGTAATCCCTTATGGATCGGATGATGAACAGACAAAAGTACGCGAAAAGATGTCGACTAAATCCGAAGCCCCGGAATCAGTTCAGGTTGAAAACTCAAAGTTCTATTCCAAACGTACGTCTTCAAAGGAAGTTATTACGGGCGGTGGAGATTTAATCGGTGACATTAAAAACGGCGTGATAACTCTGGATAAAGTGGAAGAAAAAGAACTGCCTTCCGATCTTCAGAGTTTAAACTCGGAGGAGAAACAGAGTTATATAGAAGAAAAGCTTGCCGCCAGAGCTGAGCTTGAAGCAGATATGAGCAGACTGATTAAGAAATATGACGACTATGTTGCTGATAAAATTAAATCTGCAAGTGAAGCATCAGATGAAATAGACTCTTTCGATCAAGCTGTTCAGGAAACATTACGAGAACAACTAAATTAACCTCTTTCTAACCGTACAGAAACCTTCAACAATTGGGCTTGAAATTGTCAAGAGCATGAGAAGGATGAATTTGACTAAATTCATTTACCTTAATGAAATGGTTTGTCGTCGAATAGAAATGAGGTATTTTCTCAATATATATGAATTGTCCTTAAGGAATAATGCTTTGATGATAAATTGTTTTAAAGCAACGGTAGCTGTAGTTTGTCTAGTTTGGGCGGGCGCTGCATCGGCTGAAGATCTCGAATTTTTACTATCAAATCAATCAAGTAGTCCCATTATTGCGTTTCATGTTTCTTCGGCGAGTTCCGGCGAATGGGAAAGCAATCTTATGGAAGGCGGTATTCTTGATTCCGGATATGAAATCGATGTCTTGATCGCAGATGGCATGGAAACATGCGAATACGATATCCGAGCAGATTTTGAAGATGGAGAAGTCGTGGAAGACTATGATTTAGATCTTTGTGAATTAGGCTCTTACACTTTCGAATAAAACTCAGAGAAGAGAACGTAGTTTTATATTATTAAGTTATGTGTTTAGTAAAACCTTAAATAATGACATGTAAATATTTTGAGTACATGCTTTGGCGTCCTAAGTATAACCCATTGCATAAGCCTCAATTCACGCGTATTTGAGGAGTATTCACTCCTCAAATCCCGATTTGCGTTATAATCCCTAATATAAATTCAAGGGACACTATTAAAGGGAAACCAATTTATATGAAGACTTTCAGTGCTGGATTACAAGAACTGCGTATTTTAGAAAATGAAAAAATACGTGTAACTCGATACTCTGAATTTCTTCTATTATATCTGGAAAATATTGATTTCACCAATGCCCGAATTTGTGATTTTGGTTGTGGCACAGGTGTGTTGGGTATCTATGCGGATAAGCGAGGTGCCAAGCAAGTCACAGGCCTCGACATCGACCAGGACGCCATCATATTAAGTAAAGATAACATTACCTTAAATGATTGTCTTAATTTTGAAACTCACCTAATAGAAACCGCTGATATAGATGAAAAATATGATTTGATCCTATCAAATCCGGCGTCATTACCGACCCCAAAATCCGCTGGAAAAGAGTTTTTTTCCGGGGGTATATATGGCATAGACATGATTGAAGACCTGTTTGATTTTTGTCAGACAGACCTTGAACAAGGTGGGCAAATCTTCTTTCTCCAGACCAGCCTTTCTTCGATTAACAAAGCAGCCAACTACGCTCACGCGAAAGGGTTTAGTTATAAAATCATTGGTGTTTTTCAAACCGAAATAAGAGACCATTATCACGAGTTCTGGCACCGGGTAGAAAAGAACCGGAGCACGGGTGACGCTCACTATGTTGAGATCCAGGGCGTCTATTCAGAAATCGTCTATTTGGTAGAGGCCAAACACCTTTAATAAAAAGTACCCCTTCTAAAGAATCAATAAAGGCGCCCTGTTCAACAACTGGACGCCTTTATCAGGTTTCAAATATTTTACGAAGAGATCTTAGGATCTAATACGTCTTCTCTTACCCGATGGTTTACCCCGAGAGGATTTTCTCGCTCCTGAAGGTTTGCCATTACTTGAGGGCCCATCCGAAGATTTACGCGCCCCAGCGGGACCGCCAGTAGCCGGACCACCAGCAGAACGACTGGAAGTATTATCATCCGCGCGACGGCGTCCCTGTCCTGCGTGTGTGGTAAAGAAGCTCTTTTGATCTTTCTTTTTGGCATACCCCTTGGCCCCAGGTTTGTTATCCCCGGTTCCAATCGGTTGATACGAAGGCACCAGATGCTTTTTACCCGGGCCAATTAAATCTGCACGACCAAGATCACGCAATGCTTCACGTAAAATGGGCCAATTTTCAGGATCGTGGTAACGCAAGAATGCTTTGTGCAAACGACTCTGTTTCACACCTTTGGCTGTATTGACGACTTCACCACTATGGCGACGGATCGGACGTAATGGATTACGTTCGCTGTGGTACATCGCCGTGGACAATGCCATTGGTGATGGAATGAAGTTCTGAACCTGATCCGCACGGAAACCATTTTGTTTCAGCCAGATCGCAAGGTTCATCATGTCTTCGTCTTCACAGCCTGGATGCGCTGCGATGAAGTAAGGAATGAGATAAAGCTCTTTACCCGCTTTTTTAGCTGCAGCATCGAACATAGACTTAAAACGATCATAAGTCCCGATACCCGGCTTCATCATTTTTGAAAGTGCACGTTCTTCAGTATGTTCAGGCGCAATCTTCAGATAGCCACCGACGTGGTGGGTTACGAGCTCTTTGATGTAAGTCGGACTTTTGACTGCAATATCGTAACGTAGACCGGACTGAATGGAGATTTTCTTCACGCCATCGATATCACGGGCTTTACGGTAGAGCTGGATCAGGCTTTCGTGGCTGGTATCCAGGTTTTTACAAACATCAGGATAGACACAGGATAAACGACGACACACTTTCTGGATGTTATCGTCCTTACAGGCCATACGGTACATATTGGCTGTAGGGCCACCCATATCGGTTATTTGACCTGTAAAGCCATCGACCTTGTCACGGATGTCTTCAATTTCTTTAAGAATAGATTTTTCAGAACGGCTCTGGATAACACGTCCCTCGTGCTCTGTAATAGAACAGAAAGAGCAACCGCCAAAACATCCACGCATGATGTTAACTGAAAAACGGATCATATCCCACGCAGCAAGCTTGGCATCGCCATAAACCGGATGTGGGGCGCGTTGATAGTTCAGATCAAACACACCATCCACTTCCGGTGTTGTCAAAGGGATCGGTGGCGGGTTGATCCAGATATCGCGATCGCCATGGCCCTGAACCATCGCCCGCGCATTGCCCGCATTACTTTCGAGATGAACCACACGCGATGCCTGAGCGTATAAGGCTTTATCAGCAATGACCTCTTCATAGGAAGGTAGGCGAACAGCTATTTTATCCTTATCAGCTTCACGTAATTTCTTACGTGCTTCGGCACGATCAGGAATATGATGTAGATCGTTTTCATCATCAATGGAGGACATGTCCGCAACAGTCCACCCTTCTGGCGTATACTTTCTCGCGTAGACGGTACCACGAATGTCTTGAATTTCTTTCGGGTGCTCACCCGCGGCAATTCGGTGTGTTAGTTCGACAACAGCGCGTTCTGCATTTCCGTAGAGCAGGATATCAGCCTTACTATCGATCAGGACGGAGCGGCGAACCTTATCAGACCAGTAATCATAGTGTGCTGTTCGACGAAGAGATGCTTCGATACCCCCAACAACAATTGGAACATCTTTGTAAGCTTCACGGCAGCGTTGGGAATACACAATGACCGAACGATCCGGACGCTTACCGCCTTCGTCGTTTGGGGTATAACTGTCATTATGACGCACGCGTTTATCAGCAGTATAACGATTAACCATTGAGTCCATGTTGCCGCCAGTAATCCCGTAATAGAGATTTGGCTTACCCAGTGCCTTAAAAGCCTCTGGATTGCTCCATTCCGGTTGAGCGATTATACCTACGCGAAAACCCTGAGATTCCAAAAGTCGCCCAATAATCGCCATGCCAAAGCTTGGGTGATCCACATAGGCATCCCCGGTAACCAGAATTACATCGCAACTATCCCACCCTAGAAGATCCATCTCTTCCCGGGACATTGGTAGGAAAGGTGCAATACCAAAACGCTGGGCCCAATACTTGCGATAAGAGAAAAGGTTCTTGGCTTCAATCTCAGCCTTTGCCTTCCCTGAAACTTTTGCTGGGGTCTTATCTTCTGTCTTGTTCGTTTTTGGGACTGTATTTTGGGCTTCGAGCATAACTCAGGCCTTACGTTGTTCTCGCTGACGTTATCTTAAGGGCTTTAACATCTGGCTATTAGAGCATTTAACTAAGCTAAGCCCAAATCTGTTGCCCCCTTTTAACTACTTGAGCGCTGAGGTCAAGTATTCCTGTCTTTTTACACTGCACATCTTCTATGCATTTTTAGGGGAACTCACACCGTAAGTTCAATATTTAAAAAGAGTTACCCTTTGCGTACATGCTTATATACGTTCCAAATCACCTGTCATGGTTAAAATTATTTTTACTTTTACACCTGTTTTATTTGACCAACTGATCAAAAAAATATTAGCATTCATTATCAGTATAAATAGAGACACACCAATGTGTCCGGGCTGATGAAGTAAAGAGCTCTGTACAAGTCGTACCAACAGGAACATCCGTTTCTGAAAGCATTTAAAGAACAACGACTAACGGTGAAATACCGAACTTGTATTTGGGCGCTTTCAGGGCTGTTTTACATCAATCCAGGGAGGGATAACATGACAGGTTTATCCAGAAGAACCGTACTCGCACTTGCTGCGGCAGGACTAACAAGTGTGGCATTGGGCTCAACACCCGGCTTTGCCAAGACATTAAAAGTTGCTGGTATCTACACCCAACCAATTCAACAAAAATGGGATGCACGTCTTCACGAAGCATTGGTTGCGGCAAAGGAAGCTGGTGAAATCGAATACGTCTTTTCTGAAAAGGTCGCCAACACTGATTACGTCCGTGTTCTCAGGGAATATGCAGAAGGTAAAGCCGACCTAATCGTGGGCGAAGCATTCGGTATATCTCGCGAAGCACGTAAAGTTGCAGACGATTACAAAGACATCGCCTTCCTCATGGGTGATCCTTTCAAACCCCATGGCGAAAATTTTTCAGTATTTGATAACTACATACACGAACCTTGTTATCTCATGGGTATTCTGGCTGGAAGCATGAGTAAATCAGGCAAAATTGGAATGGTCGGTGGCTACCCTATCGGCGAAGACCGCTTGTTCAATGCCTTTATGGCCGGAGCGCGTTCGGTTAATCCGAATGCTCAATTCAAAGTGAATTTTATTGGTTCCTGGTACGATCCACCGAAAGCAAAAGAAGCTGCCTTTGCCCAGATCGAAAGGTGTTGTCAGGTCGGTTAATCCGTGCTCAATTCAAAGTGAATTTTATTGGTTCCTGGTACGATCCACCGAAAGCAAAAGAAGCTGCCTTTGCCCAGATCGAAACAGGTGTCGACGTTCTTTATGCTGAACGTGCAGGTGTTGTCGATGCAGCTCGTGACAAAGGTATACTGGCCTTTGGTAACGTGAACGACATGAACAAGGAAGAAAATGGCAAAGACGTGGTGGTTACATCTGCTCTTTGGCATATGGAATCAGCTATTGGACACGCCATTGCACAGGTAAAGGCCGGATCCTTCAAAGCAGCTGATTACAAAGAATGGACCATGATGCAAAAAGGAGGCGCTTCCCTTGCCCCTTATTATGAGTTCGAGGCAAAAATCCCCGCCGACGCCAAGGCTAAGGTCGAACAGATAAAGTCAGATATCCTCTCAGGCAAGTTCGTTGTCGAAATTGACGACAACGAGCCAAAGTCGACCTACTAGCCGCCTTCCGGCCCCTGATCTCTTTTACTTTCCCGAGATCGGGGGTCTTTTTTTGGGCGCCTTGAATATGGTTCATAAATAGAACCAACGCATTGGAGTAAATTGTTCGTTTTAAACGACGTTTCGTTACTCGTTTTTTGGGGGACGTTAAATGGCTTTGCTTGCCTTTCATAACATTACAAAATCATTTGGCCCCTTGGTGGCAAACAACGATATTTCTTTTTCCTTGGAAAAGGGTGATGTGATCGCTCTACTTGGAGAAAACGGGGCAGGTAAAACCACCCTGATGAATATTCTCTATGGCCACTATACTGCCGACAAGGGCCACATAGAGGTCGATGGTAAACAACTCCCTTCTGGTCAAACCGACGCAGCGATCAAGGCTGGTATCGGTATGGTCCATCAGCATTTTACACTGGCTGAAAATCTGACCGTTCTGGAAAACATTATACTCGGGACTGAAAGTCTTTGGTCTCTGTCTCTAAAACAAACCACAGCCAAAGCCAAACTGGCCCAGATGTCAGAAGATTACGGCCTATTAATCGACCCCAATGCCCGTGTTGCAGACCTTTCCGTTGGGGAGCGTCAGAGAGTTGAAATATTAAAAGCACTCTACAGGGACGCTCGGGTCTTAATCCTCGACGAACCGACCGCCGTTCTGACCCCACAAGAGGCAAAAAGCCTGTTCAAAACCCTAAAAAGCCTGACCAAACAAGGCTTTGCCATTATTTTTATCTCCCATAAGCTCCATGAAATTTTACACATCAGTACCCGGGTAGAAGTTTTACGGCGTGGAAAAATCGTTGGATCGGTTGCAACAAAGGACGCTGATAGAGCAATGCTTGCGGAAATGATGGTTGGCCGCAAGGTCGAACGTCCAAGTCTTGAACCGATGGAATGCGGCAAGCCCGTCGTAAGATTAAACGCTGTCACACTTAAAGACACTGGCCGGGATGCAAGCGCTGTTCCTAAACTTGATCAAGTGAACCTGACAATTCACCAACATGAAATTATTGGCATAGCAGGAGTTGCTGGAAACGGTCAGTCAGTCTTGGCAGACCTTCTTTCAGGTCTCACAATACCAAGTGAAGGCACTTTTGACCTTTTGGATGTCCCAGTAACTCAGGCGTCTCCCTCAAACATTGTCCACCGTGGCGTTGGTAGAATTCCTGAAGACCGCCATAGCTCTGGTGTTGTTGGAGAAATGGAACTTTGGGAAAACCTGATCAGCGAAGATCTACGAAATACACCGGTTTCCAAAGCAGGCATCGTCATTGATCGCAAAGCATGTCTTGAGCGAGCCAATAGGCTCATAGAAACATTCGATATACGTTGCGAAGGACCAGATGCAGAAACCAAACTGCTCTCTGGTGGCAACATGCAAAAACTCATTCTTGCTCGTGCCCTTTCACCTGAACCCGCCTTCATTCTAGCCAACCAACCTGTTCGCGGCCTCGATGAAGGAGCTATTGCTTATGTACACGAACAGCTATTGGCTGCACGTAAACGGGGTGCTGGGATATTACTGATTTCAGAAGATCTGGATGAACTATTTTCTCTATGTGATCGTATTTGCGTTATGTACCACGGCAAACTCACGCAGCCTTTTGATGCAAAGTCCGTGAGTACCAGCCAGGTCGGTTTGATGATGGCAGGGCAAACGCTAAGCCAGACACTCGATCAAGTACCCAACACCTTAAATGCACCTGTAGAGGAGCCAAGCCATGCAAATTGAACCACGTCAGTACGTGGCCCCTTGGCGCATTGCCTTTGCTCCTTTTGCCGCTGTCATGGTCTCCCTTGGTTTGGGATCAATTCTGATCCTTTGGGTTGGCGCATCGGTTAGTGATGCTTATCTCCTTCTGGTCAAAGGCGCCATTGGCTCCACCTTTGCTATAACAGAAACCCTGACCCGCTCTATCCCTTTAATTTAATCCGGTAAACCCCCGGCTATGCCGGGGGACTCTCAATGGTTTGACCGTTCCCACGGTCTTACATTTCTTTGTTTATTGACCAAAATAACAAAGGAATTAGCCGATGAGAGATTACAAAAGCCTTGCACATACGAGATGGGATTGTAAATACCACGTGGTTTTCATCCCTAAACGCAGGCAAAAAGTTATCTATGGCAACCTACGTCAGTATCTTGGTGAAATTTTCCATGAACTGGCCGGGCATCGCGAAAGTAAGATTGAGGAGGGCCATTTGATGCCGGATCACATTCACATGTGTATCAGCATACCGCCCAAACATGCTGTTTCAAAAGTCGTTGGATACCTAAAAGGAAAAAGCGCGATTGCCATAGCTCGAAAATTCAAAAATAAAGCACGGAATTTCAAGGGTGAAAATTTTTGGGCCCGTGGATATTTCGTCTCAACTGTAGGGCTCGATGAACAGATGGTGAGGGAGTATATCAGAACGCAAGAAGAGCGTGATAAGTACTTTGACCAAATGGATATATTCAATCCATAACCGCTTTAGCGGTTCCCAATTTGCCCCTTTAAGGGGCTCACCCGCTTAAGCCCCCGGCTTTGCCGGGGGTCATTTAACATTCACAGGTCTCGCTGCAACGATCGCGTTTCGCGCCCGGTTCTATAATATTGGCGCCGAGGGACAGTTATACTGTGGTGCCTTAGCCGCTACCTTCTTTGGTACCGGGTTGATCACCTTACCTCCCTTGTTAATGATCCCGTTTTTGATGCTTGTTGGGGCCCTTGCTGGCGGTGCAGCCCTTGCTATTCCCGTCATGTTAAAAACCCATCTCAAAGTTGATGAAGTAGTAACCACCCTTCTGTTGAATTTTGTGATATTACTTTTTGTCGGGTATTTCCTCGAAGGTCCTTTAAAAGACCCGATGTCCATGGGCTGGCCACAAGCAGAGCCGATCATTGATGAAGGTCTGTTTCCAAGTCTAGTTGATAAAAGCCGCCTTCACTTTGGCTTTATATTTGCCATTATTGGTTCTGTTCTTTGCTGGGCCATGATGCGGTTTACGGTTTGGGGGTATGAGATCCGTGCAGTCGGTCTCAATACCTCAGCCGCCAAGTTTTCCGGGATCAACGTGAACGCGACAGTGATCAGAACCGCCGTAATCAGTGGCGGTCTTGCCGGCCTTGCTGGGGTAAGTGAAGTTGCAGGCCTTAAAGGATATTTGACACTCGATATCTCACCCGGGTTTGGCTACACGGGCATTGCCGTTGCCATGCTTGCTCAACTCAATCCTTTAGCCGTTATTCTCTCGGCTCTATTTATATCCGTGATCTATGTCGGTGCTGATTCCATGAGCCGAGCGATAAACATTCCAACCTATATCGCTGATGTTCTGGTTGGGTTATCCGTTCTATCCATACTGGTCAGTGTCATGCTGACCAAGTACCGCCTGCGTTGGAGATAAGATTATGATGGATGTTCTCGACATACTTATCTCTGCTGGATTTTGGGCGGCAACTTTCCGCATCGTCAGCCCCCTCATCCTAGGCACCCTCGGCGAATTGATCTGTGAACGGGCTGGTGTTCTCAATCTCGGCATTGAAGGCATCATGACCATGGGTGCCATGTCCGGCTGGATGTGGGTCTATATGGGCGGTGATCTATGGACTGGCGTTATGTTTGCGGCCTTCCTAGGTGCCATGTTTGGATTACTCCACAGTGGCTTTACCGTCTATCTTGGTTTATCTCAACACGTCACAGGTATTGGAATTACGCTCTTTGCTTCTTCGCTGAGTTATTATGTCTATCGTATGTTACTCCCAGATGCGACGACACCGCCCAAAATTGAGCCTTTCCAACCTTATGCTGTGCCCTTCCTCTCAGATATTCCCATCATTGGTGAAGCTCTCTTTACGCAAACACCCCTAACCTATTTGGCCCTTATTCTCGTGCCTATCGTTTGGTATGTGCTCTACAAAACACCTGTCGGATTGGCCGTTAGAATGGCGGGGGAAAATCCAATGGCCGTTGAAGCCCAGGGTATCAATGTCCTCAGCATAAGAACGGGTGCAGTCATGGTTGGCAGTGCGCTCATGGCGGTTGGTGGTGCCTTTATCACCATGTCCGCGTTTGATGCTTTCTTCTTTGGTATGATCAATGGTCGAGGTTGGATATGCGTCGCCCTGGTGATCTTTGCTTCCTGGCGTCCAGGTAAAGCCCTGATCGGTGCTTTACTTTTTGCCGGACTGGATGCTTTACAAGTGCGCGTACAGCAAACCGCAGGTGCTGTTATCCCTTATCAGTTTTTCCTGATGATGCCCTATATCCTAAGTATTGTGGCTATGGTAATTATGGCCCGCAAAGCCAGTTACCCGAAAGCTCTGCTCACACCATTTCGTCGGGGTGAAAGAACTTAAGCCCTCAACACCACTTATAACCGACCACTTCAAATCGGAAATACAATGCTTGATCTTGTTATAAAAAATGCCGTTCTCCCTGATGAACAAGGGTCCTTTGAAAAAGGAACTGTCGACATTGCCGTTCAAGGAGATCGCATCGTCGAGATCGCTCCCCAAATCACAGAGGGCATAGATCAAGATCATACTGTGATTATAAATGCTGCCGGTCATCTGGTATCAGCCCCCTTTATTGACCCGCATTTTCATTTGGACTCAACGCTCAGTCTCGGGCAGCCTCGGCTGAACGAAAGCGGCACCTTGCTAGAGGGTATTCAGCTGTGGGGAGAGCTCAAACCACATCTGACCCACGAGGCTATAAAGGAACGGGTCCACGCCCTCGCCCGTTGGTCCATCGCGCGCGGTACTCTTGCAATTCGCAGCCACGTCGATACCAGTGATGATCGGTTGTTGGCTGTTGGCGCTTTACTCGAAGCAAAAAAAGAGCTCGCCCCCTGGATAGATATCCAGCTCGTCGCCTTCCCTCAAGATGGATATATCCGATACGCTAAAGCAGCTGAGAATTTGGAACGGGCATTGGAAATGGGCGTTGATGTCGTCGGTGGTATCCCTCATTTTGAACGCACTATGGAAGATGGTGCCAAGTCGGTGAAAGCCTTGTGCGAAATCGCAGCAAACCGTGGCCTATTGGTTGATATGCATTGCGATGAAACCGACGATCCGATGTCTCGACATATCGAGACCCTCGCGAGCGAGACCGTGCGGTTGGGATTACAGGGTCGGGTCGCCGGGTCACATCTCACATCCATGCACTCCATGGATAATTACTACGTCAGTAAATTATTACCTCTGATCAAAGAGGCCAACATTACAGCCATCCCGAACCCCTTGATCAATATTACCCTTCAAGGTCGCCACGACACTTATCCAAAACGTCGCGGTATGACGCGAGTCAAAGAAATGACTGCCATGGGGATCAACGTTGCACTCGGACACGATTGTGTCATGGACCCTTGGTACAGCTTCGGCAGCCATGACATGCTCGAGGTCGCGCATATGGCAACTCACCTGGGGCAGATGACTGGTGTGTCTGAAACCAAGGCCATGTTTAAAGCTGTGACAGAAAACTCTGCCAAGGTTATGCACCTTCCCGATTACGGTATCGAAAAAGGTAATTTTGCGGACATGGTTATCCTGCAAGCCCAAGACCCAATCGAAGCCATAAGGTTACGCCCTGCCCGGCTGTTTGTAATTCGACGAGGCAAGGTTATTAGCACAACAGCCCCGGTTCAAGCCGAACTCAACCTGAATGGTAAAAAAGAGACCGTGAATTTCCTAAAGTAATTTACACAGAATAAAAGTCTGACAGTTTTCCCCTACTCCATCGTGTAAAGATGTTTAAGGGGAAATCATGTCAAACACGCACCCAACTGAAAGCTTAGACTTAAGTAATAACAACCAGATCGATAGCTGGGCTCGCTTATTCCGTTCAGGCAAAGTACAAAATCTTGAAACACTGGATGAACTGGAAAATCAATTAAAGCAGTATTTGAGGGAAAAGCGAGACCGACCTTTAGAGCACAATTCTATCCAACGCCTTAAAGAGTTAATCTCTTCACTTGATACTTATGGCAAGTCTCTCAAACGCCTATCCACTGTTCGAAAAGAAACCCTGGATAAAAAGATGAAAGCCCGGTCAAAGCAAAGCAAGATCGATGGCTACAATGCCTTTGGGAAAAGGCACTAACTTTGATCCCAATAGGCATCACCTGAAAATCGATCAATAAGAAAATCGATCAAGGTCCTTACCCGTGTGGGCTGAAGTTTACTTGCGGGCCAAAGAGCATGCAAACCGACAGAGGTAGCTTCGAACTCAGTCAGAACTCTGACAAGCTTGCCAGCTTTGATATCTGAGGCGACAACAAAATTGGGCATAAGAGCGATCCCTCGACCAGCTTTAGCGGCGGCAGCAAGTACCTCTCCATTGTTGGCACTAAAGTTTACCGTTACATCCACGGATATTTTTTCTCTTCGGCTTTCCAAATCCCAACGCGTTCCTGTTCTATGCCAACCGTAATGAAGAATTCGGTGATTGGTGAGTTCTGCGGGCTCATGAGGAGTGCCGTTAGCCTTTATATATTCGGGTGACGCGCAAAGAATACGTTGAACAGGTGCGAGATGGCGGGAGATCAAAGAGCTATCTTCAAGATTTCCAACCCGGACAACCAAATCATATCCCTCAGCAACGACATCAACAAATCTATCAGTAAGGACCATATTCACCACAATTTTTGGGTACATCTCCATAAAATCCAGCAATGCCGGGGCGATGTGTAATTGACCAAAAGACATGGGGACACTGAACTTAATATGACCTTCGGGTTCAACTTGGTTACGCGCCAGTTCATCACTCGCGACATTGAACTCCTCGACGATTACACGGCAACGTTCATAAAACTCAGCCCCAGGCCCCGTTATACTTACCCGTCTGGTTGTCCGGTTCAGCAACTGTGCGCCCATAGCCCCTTCTAAAGCCGCGACACGCTTACTCACAACAGCCCTTGCAATACCCAAACGTTTTCCTGCGGCGCTAAAACTACTGGTTTCAGCTACAGCAATAAAAGCTTCCATACCAGATAGGCGATCCATGCATAATTCCATTCGATACAAAATGGAGACAATAAAGCTCCAATTAGTCACCATGACTTTATTTTTGCACCAATCTATATATCATAAATCTAAAAACCTAAACGTCACTATCGCAAAAATAACAAAATGAACGTTATGAGAGAAAAAGAGAGATACCATGACAAGTTGGCAGAACGAACCTTTTGCAATCGATGTAAAAGAAGGCGAGACAAAAGCATTTTGTATGTGCGGCCTTTCTAAAAACGGCCCCTTTTGCGATGGATCACATGCAAGTACAGACATCACGCCACAGGTGATGAGCTTTGAAGACGATAAAACAATTTATGCCTGTGGCTGTCAGCAATCAAACAAACGTCCGTTTTGCGATGGTAGTCACAAAAATATTAAAACCGAGAGCACTCCAAAACAAAGTGCGCCCCCTTCTCTCAGCAGCAGTAATCCTATCGAACCTCATATTGAGTTCATTCAAGAACTCGCCAAAAATGGATTGTCAAAATTAGGTCATCACGGACCTATGGGCGCAATGGGTGTACCAAGGACGGAACTTCCAACATGGGATGACATACAGTTCATCACAGCCCAATTGGCAAACGCTCCCCTGTTGGATGATGCCCCTGTTTCGACGGAAACCATCATTGGTCCAAAAGCAAATAAACCACTGAAATTAGAAATTCCACTCTTTGTATCTGATATGAGTTTTGGGGCCCTTTCTGAAGAAGCCAAAACCGCCCTCGCAATTGGTGCCGAGCTCGCTGGCACAGGTATTTGTAGCGGCGAAGGTGGCATGCTCCCCGAGGAACAAGCTGCCAATTCCCGTTATTTTTATGAACTAGCCTCGGCCCGTTTTGGTTTTTCCATGGATAAGGTCAAACAATGCCAAGCCTTTCATTTCAAAGGCGGCCAAGCTGCGAAAACAGGAACAGGCGGCCATTTACCTGGCAATAAGGTCACTGCAAAAATAGCCGCGGTACGCGGATTAAATCCTGGAGATGATGCCATATCCCCTGCCCGGTTCCCGGACTGGTCAGAACCTTCTCAAATTAAAGAATTTGCCGCACAAGTTCGTGAAGAAACCGGGGGTATCCCCATCGGCTACAAACTATCAGCCCAACACATCGAAAAAGACATTGATGCAGCCCTTGAAATTGGGGTGGACTATATCATTCTGGATGGTCGTGGAGGGGGTACGGGCGCAGCACCGCTTATTTTCAGAGACAACATCTCTGTTCCCACAATCCCTGCTCTGGCGCGCGCTAGAAAACATCTTGATCGCCAAGATAAAGATGTATCCCTGATCATCACAGGTGGTCTGAGAACACCAGCTGATTTTGCTAAGGCACTGGCGCTTGGCGCAGATGCCATCGCAGTTTCAAACTCTGCTATGCAGGCCATTGGTTGTCTTGGCATGAGAGCCTGTAACAGTAATACCTGTCCCGTAGGCATTGCGACCCAACGTGAAGACCTTCGCTTACGACTTAAAGTCGACCAGTCTTCTCAAGGACTTGCTCGCTTTTTCGGCGCATCGGTGGAACTCATGCAAATTCTAGCAAGGGCGTGTGGTCATAACTCCCTACAGGAGTTTTCTATTGAAGATTTAACCACCTGGAAACGTGATATGGCATCTCTTTCAGGTGTCAGCTATGGCGGGGTTGAATTAAACTAGCTTTATAAGACGGGATAACTACTGCAAATTTGTAAAAGACAACACATTTGCAGTGGTACTCTAAATATAATCCGTCAGGCTTATATTGATCAATTTTGTCGTTGCTGAATAGGATGCTTCCAATTGGGCCTCTAACTGGGAGAGTTCTAACGTCGTCTGCCCAACATCGGCCGTTTTTGCATCATCCAGCCAGTTTCCTGCATAAAGTTGGTAGTCAACCTGATCATCCAAGGCACGTTCAGTTGTATTGTAGGCAACAGTGAGTTCAGTTTGAACCACCAGTAGTTCATCTATCGCTTCATTCAAAAGGTCAAAAGCCTCTTCAAATGCCGCCTGATCCATCGGATCTTCTGAGGCATTGGCGGAGATATTCATCGCCCGTAACAGCTTTTCAAAACCACTGTCAGATCCAGCAACGCCGTATTCGACGTTTAAGTTATCATTTACCTGAACAGAGGCGATGTCATCGTCGCCATTGTAGTAACTGTCCTGAGCTGTTGAGGGACTGGAAATCGCGGTGTAGGGTGGGTTCTCTACAGTTACAGGCGCTTGATCGGTTACAGATCCACTAAATAGATATCTGCCACCAACTTGTAAATTGATCGTAGCAGCCGCCTCTTCCAAGTTTGAGGTGGCAATGGTGTTGATGCCCACCGTTGATGCGTTGTCTCCACCGAGTGTCGCGGTTAAATCTGATTTGAAGTTATTCGCAAGATCTATAAGCGATGTAATAGAGGACTGCATAACCTCAATACGTCCAATAACGAGCTCACCATTATCCACATATGTCATCGAACGGTTAAGGGAGCTTTCAAGACTTACAATTTGGTTTGCTGATTGTGCGACACCTTTGTAATCCTGAGATTTATCCCCACTGGCAGATTCCATCTGTTTTTCAGCGACTTGGGACTGAACTTTAAGTGCCTGAGCCATAAGAGCGGCATTATTGGCAAAGGTCGAAATTCGTTCCATAGTTAAATCCTACCGAACCGTACTGATCAGTTCATCAAAGAGAGATTGTAAAGTGTCAATAATAGCTGCAGCAGCCGCATATTGGTTTTCCAATTGAGTTATGTAAGCCAATTCTTCGTCCACATTCACGCCCGTTTTATTTGAGAGTTCGGTCTTCAAATTATCCAAAGACAATTGTTCGGCATCCGCGGTGGTTTGTGCGTTAGCAGCATCTTGCGCAACGGTCGCGACATAATCAGCTGAATAGCTTTCATAGGTATCTGTCGTACTCCCCAAAGTGGTACTTGAGGTCATGACATCGTATAGTGCTTCAGAAATAGAGCTATCACCAACCGAGATAACATTATCCCCAACAGTTAAAGTTGCGGATGTATCCAATTGGCCTGTTGCAAGTGACCCCGGATCATTTTTCAGGGTCTCTGAAACCGCGATATCAGAGGCACTTGTTCCGGTAAAGAACTGCTGAACCCCAAAATAACTGGAAAAGCTGTCTGCATCGCCCCCAACTGCACTATCAAGTTGGGAGAGACCAATCCCCATTGACGGATCGTCAGATTCAATAAGTAGATTTCCATCCGATGAAAGGCTGGCTGAGATCCCGGTAATACTATCAAGAGCAGACACGACATCGTCTATTGTTGCAAGAGCAGACAGATCAACATCCTGATATGACTGCAAGCTACCCTCACTGTCCACGAGGGCAACCCGAACTTCCCCAGTTGCGCTAAAAGCGTCGGCTCCTGTAAAGCTCTCGGTGCCCGTAATTGTTGCTGGCGCAGGATAGGCCACACCGTTTTCATAGACGGCATTAATTTCGGATATCAGGCTATGCGCCATAACATCCAATGTCTCTTGCTGCTCTGGGAGGATATCATCTCTTAATGCAATAAATCCGCCGAGTTCACCGCCAGAGATATCTTCGGTAATATCTTTGCCGTTCAAGGTGATTGCATCAAAACCGCCAGGATAAGTCATTGCCGCATCAACGTTTGCAGCGGGGTCATAGGAAAGTTCGTGAACCTGGCTGTCCACCAAGGGCTGACCGCTGCTGGTATAAACGTAGGTCTGATTATCACTCGTTGTGAAGTAGGAGATGTCCAGTTCTGTAGCGAGTTTTTCCAGCTCGAGGGCTCTTTTATCTTCCAAATCCAGGGTTGACGTTCCCTGACTATTGGCCAAAAGAATTTGCTCATTAAGCTGATCAATGACCTCAAGTGATTGATTAATATCCGAGACACTCTGCGCAATATCGTTATTGGCCTGATCTCTTAATTCTTGAATATTGGATGATTGGGTAGAGAGTTCCTGAGCCAAATCCTCTGCGGCAGAAACTACCAAAGCGGCCTGACTATCGCTTTCAGGAGTTGTGCTTAAAGACTGTAACTCTGACACCAAAGAGGCCACATCTGCGGTTAAATTGGTTTCACTGGAAGTAGATCCCAATCCCTGTTGAAGCCAATCCAAATACATCGCGATGACATTAGCTTCCCCTGCATCTGACGACTGCTCAACAATACTTGCTGTAAGAAAAGGATCTGCGCTGCTGGTAACACCGCCAGATGTAACCCCTGCCCCATACCCGGAAAGCACGACTGAATCAGTCGACAATGTCTTTCGGGTATAACCTTCTGTTCCAGCATTAGATACATTGGACGACGCAACAGATATACCTGATTGCGTTACAAGAAGGGCATTTGTTGCGGTATGAAGTGCAGATGTCAGTGTCATGACAAAGCTCCCTTAAGCATGCCTGCGTTTAGGCATGTCCACGTTGTGCCGCTGCATCAAGCAGAGCTTCAACGCGCTCTGCACAAGCCACTTTTCTCTCGTTTAATAAATGTATGTTTCGACGCGTCAGTTGACGTAAAT
Source organism: Kiloniella sp. (assembly GCF_965205715.1). Classification (GTDB taxonomy): domain Bacteria; phylum Pseudomonadota; class Alphaproteobacteria; order Kiloniellales; family Kiloniellaceae; genus Kiloniella. The sequence continues at coordinate 698,680 of NZ_CBDBHW010000014.1, forward strand.
CCTGCATTTGTTCGAGTAGAACCTTAAAATCTTCGACATCCCCAACCGCTGCTCGTGACTTCATATCATCTAGTATTGGAGGACTTAGAGTTTCATATTCATCTGCAAGCCCCTTTTTAAGCGGTTGCAACCGGGAAACGCTTTCTGTATCCCGCCATTCCAGGAACCGATTTTCCATACGCATAACAGTGATTAATGTGTCTAATACGCCCTGAAATCTGGCTTCTCCATTACCCATGATCAATTCCTTTTTCCCTTAAAAATCTCTATAGATTGAAAATATGAACGTGTGACTGAACGGGACTTGCGTAGCTTGAGGATTTCCTGCCCCAGCTCTTCGCGTTGTTGTTCCAGCGCTTTACTCAGAGAGGTTGCTTCTTCGAGACAGCTCAATACAGACGGCCTGCTGGCTCCATTGCTCAAAAGATGCTCCACTCTTGCTTCTAGCCGTTTTAATCTTGCGCTAAACATCAGCTCTATCGAACTGCTGAAATCAGAGTATTAATCATTTCATCGGCCGTGGTCACAACTGTTGAAGCCGCGGAATAAGCCTGTTGAGCCACGATCATTCGGCTGAATTCAGAGGCAATATCCACGGTTGATTCCTCCAACGAAGATGGCGAGATAACACCAGCGCCATTGTCGCCGGGAGTGGAAAGAATAAAATCACCTGATGAAGAAGACTGCCGAAACAGATTGCCACTTTCAGCGATCAACCCATCCGGATTGGCAAAGGTTGCGAGGGAAAGCTGATAGATAGACTGGCTTTGGCCGTTATCAAAATAGGCCGTAATTGCACCCTCAGAATTAATATCTACGTATGAAAAAGATCCGTAACTGGTACCGTTTTGAGAAATCGATCCCAAATCAACAGAAGGCTCTTCCTCGTTTGAGGCCGCTTGAGACAAACCGTTGGCTTCTCCCGCTGTCCCCAGATCCAGGGTGATCGAACTATCTCCAGCGCCGGAGGTCCACCCCGTAACATCCAGGACAGGCGGGTTCGGCGTTGTTGACGCCAAGGTGCCATCATCATTAAAGACAATCGATACAGGCCCCCCGCTTGCCGTCCCGCTTGTTACACTGGGATCAAGCGTATTTACCGGATCGCTATAGGTTAGATCCCATTCGTTCGCAGCGGTTTTTTCCCAATTCATATCAACGGTTTGGGACACACCTAGAGAATCAAAAATTTCAACCGAAGTGGTAAAGGTATCACCGATATCAGCATCAGCAGGAAGATTTGCTTCCAGAGATAGCTCTGATGTTGCAACGGCCACGCCACTGGCGGCATAAACGTCAATTGGCTCAAGCGCGGACAGGCTGTTTGTTGCGCCAACAGATATAGACCCGTCACTGTCAGTTGGATAGCCCATCAGGTACATACCGGAACTATTTACCAGATAACCCTCGTCGTTTACCGAAAAATCACCAGCCCTTGTGAAAGCATATGTTGCATCAGAGGCATCCAGAGAACTGGACACAATAAACATCCCATTGCCATCTATCGCCAAATCCAGAATAGACTGAGTAGATGAAATCAATCCTTGCTGGCTCACCCCAGCGACATCTGAAGCTTTAACCCCACCCGATCCGTAACTGGATGATGTCGTACTATTGGTGACGAGCGACGAAAAACTGGTGTAAGAGGATTTATACCCCACGGTAGAGGCGTTCGCGATATTGTCAGAAATAACCCCCAGAGCATAACTCTGAGCTGCTAATCCAGACACAGCGGTATTGATTGCACCAGACAAACTCATGGCACGCTCCTTTAAATAAACGTTATTTTTGAAATACTTCTAAGAATTAACCGGACATTCCGGTTATATGATCTAGTTCGATAGAGAGATCACATCTTCCAAGTTGCTGGCTTGGCCACCTTCGAAAAGAAGAACGGGTAGAGTTCCTGTGGTATCGACACCGGTAACTTGTGAATGAACTGAAAGCTCAACAGTGATTGTATTCCCCTCACTGTCCAGCGGCGTCATCTTGAGGGTATAGAGCCCTTCTTCTGCAACATCACCGTCATCGTTCAATCCATCCCACTCATATTCATTACCGCCGACATCACCACTGACAACTTCTTCACTAACGACATCCCCGTTTTCATCCAATACCTGGGCCGTGATATTCTGGCTGCTCTCAGAGAGATAGAAACTCCAGATGGCCCCATTACCATCGCTATAAGCTGTATTACCGGCGACTTCGACATCGACCCCGATATAACTCAAGGTCTGGGTCATGGTATTGGCTGTATCCAGGGTCGTTTGCGCTTCAAGTTGTTCATTGGTGTTAATCTGCTGCTCAAGCTGAGAATACTGTACCAATTGATTGGTAAATTCGTTTGTATCCATCGGGTCCAATGGATCTTGATTTTGCAACTGCTCCGTGAGCAGAAGAAGGAAATCATTATAGTCAGAGAAAAGCTGTTCCGAAGCAGCTGAACTACTCGACGTTGTTGTCGTTGTCGTGCTTGGAATAAGAGATGCTACAGCCATTTTTCCTCCTCAGGCAATTACTTGCCGATACAAATAATTTTGTTATGAAGAGTTACACGGTGGGGATAGGAAAAACTGTCACCAGCTTTGTAAAAAAAATAAATAAATCACTAAATATCTGTTATTATTGACTTAATTTTCTTAACATCGATCCACGCCAATTGACCAGCATCAGGCGATCTTCACGAGAAAGCTTTTTAAAAGACCGGGTAAAAACATCCATAGTGGCCGATATACGCGCCAAAGCCTGTTTTCGAATTTCCTCGGTCTCCCGATCAAAGGCAGCCTCGTCAAAATCATCGGCCTCGATAATTTTGCGCAGACGTTCATGCTGTCCAATAAATCCGGGAGGCGGGCCCATGAGATTTTCAGATATCAGGGCTGAACGTATTATCTCTTGCCCCTCAGGGCTGAGGTTGGCAATTCCCCGCCGGATCATCGGCGGAAGCATGATCATCCCTCGCGGAGGCGGCATCCTGTCATCAAAATGATCAAAAGGTGGCGGCGGTGGTCGGTTAAATACTTTACTCGTGACAAAGCTGCCCGCAAACCAACCAGCGATAAAGATATTAATCGTTAAGGAAAGAAGCAGTGTGATCTTGAGGAACTTATTGTATCCCTCTTTCTTCCCCTCGATCTTCAGCGCCATGCGGATAAGCTCTTATGAATAGTAAATGAGTAAATTCAAGAAATCAGTTACACCATTACCAGCTGAAATATCAAGCTGATTTACCCCCCCTGATATAACGCCAAGAAGAAAGAGCACGGGGAGAACAGTTTTGCCATGGGGCATGATTTTGGACAAATCGCCCAAAAGCGCGATAGACGCTGCAGCAAGACGCATCTCTTTGCGGACTTCTTCTCGAATACCTTTTGAGTGTGCTTTTGCAACTATTCTGTCTGCAAGCCCTTCTGGAGCTACTTGGTCGACCGTTTCACTGAGGAAACGCTCCATTGCCAGGCTTTCCTGGAAAAGTTCCCGAGCTTCAGGGTCACGAATGGATAGGGCTACGGCACGCGCACGTTCATCTTCGGGCCAGCGCCCGAGTTGTGCTCCATAACTATCAATAAGGTCTTTCAGCTCGTCTATCGTCATAGGTCCATACTATAGCTTGTTATCTTTAAGATTAACACGCAACTGTTGTCTCGCTCTCTTCAACAATGAGTGAACAGCATTAACACTAACCCCCATTATTTCAGATACCTCCTGATTACTCATACCTTCTTGATAAAATAACATAAGGGCCGTCTGTTGCTTTTCCGGAAGATGGCTTACTGCTTCGTTCAATCTTTCCTTCGCTTGCCTGCTTTCAATTTGAGCAGGAGCGTTCGGGCGTTCATCCTTTGGCTCCGTAACCGCATCAATAGATGCACTCGCTGGTTTGCGTTTAAGATCGATACAGCGATTGGTCACCACTCGGTAAAGCCACGTCGTTACCTTTGCCCCATCGTGATTCCAGTTTTCACGATTGGTCCAGATTTTCAAGAACGCATCCTGTACCACATCTTCCGCATCATCGTGATTGTGTAGAATACGGTTTGCCAGCGCGAACATCTTGTGGATGTGGCGCTCAACAAGCATGCGGTAGGCGGCTTCATCGCCCTCTGTAATACGACGCATAAGGGCCGGATCTGAACAATCCTGCTCACCCTTCTGCCGCGCCCCGAAAAGACGCTCAGAAAGAGTCAAAATTTGTTGCATGACGACCCCGTTCGCCAGCATATCAGATAACCATAATCAACACCGTTATTCTCCCACATCTGCGCTTTCGCAAATTCTTGTAAATTAAGCACTATCCCCTCCAATGCATCAAGGTTTATTACACCCTTGCGTCGCGAATGGGGCCTCCTGCCGATTGAACCGTTCCTTCCTGGAAGGCTTTATCATTTTCGTTTTTAGAAATTTCCCGCCAACTGTCTCTCATAACAGCGAGTTGTTTTTGGATCTGAATACAAAGCTCAGGCGCGTCTCTGCGGGCTGTTGCTCTGATAATTTGAGCAGATATCGATAGGTAATACCGACGCAAAGAGACCGCGACCTCTTTACCCTGTTCAAAATCAAGCATGGCATCCAAGGCGTGAATGATTTTCACCGCTTTTTGCATGGTGTCGTAATGCACCTCAAACTCACCGGATTCAAAAGCTGTACTACCCTCTCCCAGCAACTTGATGACTTCATCATAAAGCATCGCTATGGCCAGGGTTTTGGGAACCGACCTTGGCGCTTGACGATAAGCGGAACAAACCGATTGAGAAGAGTATCCTTTCATTGGTTTACCTCTTTAATCATCACTTACTCCCAGGACTGCCTTGATTTGCGCAAGCGTGGCATTAGAAGCTGCAATCTGAGCTTCCATAACCGCATACTGATCAATCAGGTTCTCTTCGTAATCTGCCGCGCGCTGTTCGATATCAGTGATCTCGGCTTCATAGTCTTCATTTTCGTCACTAATACCTTCGATTGTAGTCGTCAGGACCTCGTCATAGGATGAAATGTCTTTGTACAGTGTGTCTGCAATCCCCTGTTCAAAAGACACAGCAATTGTGGCAGAGGCATCACTCCCGGAATAAGCAAGCGAGAGCCCCTCATAAATGGTCCCTTCCACACCCAAAAGCCGGCTGCCATCATAGGTGAACAAGTCACTCGCCCCGTCAACGGTTACACCCGTTATACCGCCGGATGTTCCATCTGTTGTGACTTCCAGATTAAAAGACAGGCCACCGTGTTCGGGTTCACTATCGAGTAGCAGAAGTTTTTCAGAGGAACTGGTCATGCCAAATTCAAACAGGCTTTGAACGGCATCGACATTATCAAGTAAGGCTTCGTCGAGAACAGTTTCATCGAGAGCCAGGGTATTGTCTTCGTTGAAGGTAATGCCGATGTCATCAAGAGAGTCGACTAAATCAGAATTATCGAGAGTTGAATTCAGACCATCAAACAACGCCATATTGGTATTTCGGAGCAAACTGTCACTAAAGAGAACCGCCTCATCAGAAGCGCCCCCGGCCGTGGTGGTTTCCTGTTGTGTTATGGCAAACTCGCGATAGGCATTATAGGCATCGACAAAAGCGATGATCTGGTCTTTGACACTTGCCAGGTCAGATCCAATTTCAAGAGAAACGGTGGACCCGGGTTCCGCCCCGTAGAGATCGATCGTCACACCATCAATGAGATTATCAATGGAGTTATCGTCCCTTGTGATTGTCAGGCCATCATAAAGCAGGATGGCGGATTGTGCTGCTTGAAGTTCTTGCAGATATGCGCCACTTCCATCCTGTACACCTAGGGATACCTGGATATCATCACCACTGACGCTGCTCATGCTCAGGGCCTGGTTGGTATCTTCCCCCGTGAGGACCAATTGATAGCTGCCTTCAGAAACCTGTAACAAAGTGGCACTGACGCCAGAGGTTTCCGAGACGTCGTTGATGGCGTCGGTGAGATCAGACAAAGTCATATCAGATGTCACCGTAATCTGGGTACTGGTACCGCTGGCGCTTGAAAGTTCAAAAATCCCGCTGAGCCCCAGCGCGACATCTGCATCTGATTGTTCTGCCGAGGCTACCTTGTGCGTGGTGGCGAGTTGTTGAACTTCCAGCTCATACACCCCTTCTGGTGCGGTGGAATCAACGCTTACTCCTAATAGCGAAGTAGGGCTGGAAACATCAGAAGAGCTTAAATAGGCTTCTTTCTGATAAAAGACGTTTTCCTCATCACCAAGTAAACCGGTGGGGTTCGTCATGGGATAAAGACTGTCCGTGATCGCACTCAACAGGTTTTGCATTTCCTGATAGGCAGCGATCTCGGCATCGTTTTCTGTAATCTTTACTTCGAGATCATCGGCCGGAAGCATCTTGGTCGCCACTGCTGCTTCACAAGCGCAGAGGTATCCAGCCCACTGGAAGAGCCCACGAGATAAACCGTCCCTGAAGAACTTGTTGCGATCCCGCTTGTTGACGTCATCTCTCTCTCCCGCTGCCCTGTACAGAATGAACAGCTATAAATTTAAAAAGTGGTGGAGGAAGCCAAAGGGGGTTTTGATCCCTCCACCGATTACGCACTAAACTGGCTTAACTCTCATCATCATTTCCCCCCTTTCAGCGAATAAGCTGGAGAAGAGATTCTGGCGTCTGGTTCGCCTTGGCCAAGGCTGCAATGGATGCCTCGGTCAAAACCTCTGCTGATGAAAGCTTGGCTTGTTCGTACGCAATGTCCGCGTCCATGATTGAAGATTGCGCGGCATCAAGGTTCTCCGTTTGCGTGGCAATGGAATCCCCCCTGAACTCAAACCGAGAAATCTGCGCACCAACTTCGGCACGCGTCTGTGACACCGTGGCAATTGCCGTATCGATAGCTGTACTTGCTGCGGTCGCGTTTGTTGTATCTGTTACATCAAGCGCGTTCACACCAAGGGCTGTTGCATCGACATCTGCGATTTCAACCGTAATGGTATCGGTAACATCCGATCCCACCATGAAATCAACCCCAGTACCGGCCACAAAATCGGTAGAGCCATCCAGCAGGGATTGCCCATTGAACCGCGTACCTGTTGCGATGCCATCAATCTCTTCGATCAACTCTTGAAATTCCGCATCGATGAACGCCCGTTCATCATCGGTCACAGCACCAGACAGGGCCTGGGTAGAAAGCTGCTTCATACGTTGCAAAATATCAGAGATGTTCGAAAGACCGCCATCAGCAGCCTGAAGGATCGACGCACCGTTAGATGCGTTGGTCGCCGCCTGCTGCAATGTGGTGACATCGGACTCAATCTTGGTACCAATGGCCAGACCTGCGGCATCATCCGATGCTTTCTGGATCCGGGAACCACTGGCAATCTTGGCTGTTACATGTAAGGGCCTGAAATCATCCGGGCTTGGGCTTGAAATCATCGGAAATTTGGACCCGAATTAAATGAAACTATAAATTAGTCTCGGCTCGAATTAAGTGATAATGAACCCGAATTAAATGAAACTGAGCTTGAAATCATAAAGTTCGGCCCACTTTAAGTGATACTATAATTTTTCCCAAATTTCATATTTTTTCTACCACGTTATTAGACTTGTTAATGACTTCATTTGTGCCTGGTTCTACATATTGTATGGTCAAGAAAAGGAAGGTTTTCTAGCCCTTGAGTGGTGGTCAGGCCCCTTTATTGATAATCCACAAAAATTTAGTCAATGTACTAAGACTAGCAATCAATGTATAAGTAATAGCCTCTTTTACGGTTTCTCGGACAATATTGATGTTAGTTGGCTATTCGCGCGTTTCAACCGATGATCAAAATCTTGATTTACAACGGGATGCTCTTCATGCCTGTGGCTGTGAAAAATTCTTTGAAGACACCTTAAGCGGTGCCAAAGCTGATCGCCCAGGTTTAAAGGAAGCACTCAAACAACTCCGTGATGGAGATACTCTCGTTGTCTGGCGGCTTGATCGTCTTGGGCGAACTCTCAAAGACCTTATCATTCGTGCAGAAGAGCTCCGTGAACGCGGGATTGGTCTCAAAAGCTTGCAAGAATCAATTGATACCAATTCAAGCGGCGGTGAACTGGTATTTCATATGTTTGGCGCTCTTGCCCAATTTGAGCGAGCGCTGATCAGAGAACGCACGCACGCAGGTTTACAGGCAGCCCGGGCAAGAGGTCGAATGGGTGGTCGTCCAAAATTGCTGGCGACCAAGCAACGCCAACATGCCGTCAGTCTCTACAAATCCCGAGACCACACTGTCAAAGAGATATGTGAGCTAATGGGGATATCCAAACAAACGCTTTACACCTATGTCGAGGAATTTTCCGATGGGCCGTAAAGGAACCCTTCTGCCAGCGGAAACTTTATTGTCTCTACGAGCCAAGCTGGCGTCTTTGCCATTAAGATCTCCGCAGCGTCAAGAAGAGGTTACTCGAATTGCAAAGTTATTTGATGTTAGTTCTGTAACAGTTTATCGAGCGCTCAAGGCATTGAATCAACCAAAAGGACTAAGTCGATCTGATAGAGGGCATACGAGAAAAATAGATGAGGCTGACAAACTACGGTACTGCGAGATTATCGCTGCCTTAAAGATTAGGACAAGTAATAAACAGGGACGTCATATCTCGACAGGCAGGGCTATTGAAATACTGGAAAAATTTGGGGTAGAAACACCAACTGGACATATTAAGACTGAGAAAGGGCTCTTAACGAAATCAACTGTAAATCGTTGGATGAGTGAACTTGGTTATGACCATGCCAGAATGGTCCGTGCTCCTGCAGCTGTCAGGTTTGAAGCCAAACAATCCAATGAACTCTGGCAGTTCGATATTAGTTATTCTGATCTCAAACATATCAAGCAACCTGAGTGGATTAATCCCGACAAAGGACAACCAACCCTTCTACTATTCAGCGTCGTTGATGACCGGAGTGGTGTCGCCTATCAGGAATATCACTGTGTATATGGCGAAGATGCTGAGACAGCATTACTGTTTTTGTACAATGCCATGGCCCCAAAGGAAGACACGCCGTTTCAAGGCATTCCAAAAATGATCTACATGGATAATGGTCCCGTTGCAAAGAGCCTTGTTTTCCAGAACATGATGGAGCGGTTGGGCGTTGACTGGAAAACGCATCTACCGGCTGGATCTGACGGACGACGAACAACGGCCCGCTCAAAAGGCAAGGTTGAGCGTCCGTTCAGGACAGTCAAGGAAGCCCACGAAACTTTATATCATTTTCACAAGCCGGAAACCGAGGCAGAGGCCAACCTCTGGCTTGTGAATTATATCAAGAGATATAATGAAAAGGATCATCGCCGGGAACCTCACAGCAGGATTGAAGACTGGCTTTCAAATTTACCAAAAACCGGGATCCGGGAAATGTGTTCCTGGCAACGTTATTGTGTGTTTGCCAGGGAGCCGGAACACCGGAAGGTTGGGATTGATGCTCACATAACAATAAGAGGTACTTCCTATGAAGTGGACCCTGGCCTTTCAGGAGAAGAGGTTACTCTCTGGTGGGGGCTTTTTGATCATGAGCTCTATGTTGAATGGGAAGAGAAGCATTATGGTCCCTACCGACCGTCAGGAGGTCCAATACCTCTCCATCGTTACAGAAAGCACGCCCGCTCTGCCCGGGACAAACGAGCAAACACTGTCGCCTCTCTCGCTGAAAATATAACGATCCCGAGAGCTGCCCTTAGTGGATTACAGCTGGAAACCCTGCCTGCTGAGATTATCCAGTTTCCTAAAATCACATTTCAGGATCCGGATCCGTGGGGGGAGATTACGTTCTCCAATACACTTAGTGCTCGTAGAGGGATTGCGGATCAACTCGGAAAGCCACTTGCTGAATTGTCGCCAGAAGACCTCACATTCATTACAGATCTTTTAGAGAATACTTTAGACAAGAAAACGATTAAAGACCTTGTTTATAAGAGGTTTATCCGCAGAGCAAAGGGAGACTAAAATTGTTAACGGCTCAGGTTATGGAACGCTTTAGTATTATCCAGGACTGGTCTCTGGCCGGATATTACGAGACATCTCGGTTAAAACAGCTACAGGATGATATTCGGGTAGCTTTACTTTCCGGGAAATTAATATCCGTCACCGGGCCAATTGGAACGGGTAAGACGACGATGATCAACAGGTTACGAAAAGAGATCAAAACAGATAAGAAAATTATCGTTGCCCGAAGCCTGTCCGTTGAAAGAAATCGTGTTACTCTCCCCTCTCTTTTAACAGCACTTTTCCTTGATGTTTCAGGTAAACTGGATTTTAAAATTCCAGGACCTGAAAATAGGGAACGAGTACTGCTGGAACTGATCTGCAAAAGAAAAAAGCCGGTTGTTCTCTTTATTGATGAAGCTCACGACCTTCATGGGAACACACTTAACGGTTTGAAACGGCTCATGGAAATTTTGAATGAAGAACCAGCCGTTTTCTCGATCGTGCTGGTTGGCCATCCCAGACTACAAAACAATCTAAAGCGTCCGACTATGGAAGAGATCGGCAATCGGACTATCAAATTTGACTTTAGTGGTATTGGAGATGAGAGGCCTCAGTTTTTGGACTGGTTACTCGAACAATGCCTCACTAAAGAGACAAAGCTCGATCAGGTTATCTCTGAAGACGCACGGGAATTTATGGCTGAACATCTGGCAACACCTCTCCAGTTCAGCGAACACCTGAACAGGTCTTTTATAAATGCTTTCAGAGTTGGTGAGCCAACGGTGACAAAAGAAATTGTTGAAGAAATAATTTCACCAGGATTTCAGGACCTTGATGCCAGGCTTGCAAGAATGGGCTACACGCCAAAGGATTTGGCAGTACAATTTGAAACGAGTCTTCCTATTATGAGGGCATTTCTCAAAAGTAAGTTGGGCCCTGAAAGAACAGACGAGCTTGCTTCTGAGATGCGCAATGCTGGCTTGCCTGTATAACTACATTTGAGGCAATAATTATAGTTTCACTTAAAGTGGGCCGAACTTTATGATTTCAAGCTCAGTTTCATTTAATTCGGGTTCATTATCACTTAATTCGAGCCGAGACTAATTTATAGTTTCATTTAATTCGGGTCCAAATTTCCGATGATTTCAAGCCCAAGCCCGGATGATTTCAGGCCCTTACAGTTACAGAAGACTGTTCAGCCGAGTTACTATTTAGGTACCGCAAAGCCGTGTTTGCGGAAGTATTTGTTGAAATAACGGGCATGCTACCTGCTCCTTTTTGAATGTCCTACCTGACAGCGGAAATCGCTGCTGACCTCCTTTTCACGAGAGCAGTCGAAAAAACTGTCACAAAAAGTAATTTTTTATTTTCATATAAGTTTCTGGGCCCGTTTCAACGCCCGATAAAATGACCATAAAAAGAAGAAATGCCGCATCTGCATGAGATCAATTCTCAAATCAGCTATACTTTGTCATCTCAACGGGATATAGCATTTACCATTATTTGTATTAGGTCGGTGTTTCTATAAGGTTGGCATCATGGGCACATTTGAGAATTCAGTTAAAAAAGCACAGGAAGAAATTTCCACGATTTTTTCCGAAACACCGTTACAGCATAACCTGTTTTTATCGGCAAAGTACGATTGTAACGTCTATCTCAAACGTGAAGACCTAACCCCGGTTCGCAGTTACAAGATCCGTGGTGCTTTTAATTTCTTCAGCAAGGCTCTCGCCGATGTAGAAGGACATGCAGAAAAATTTGTCTGCGCCTCTGCTGGTAATCACGCCCAGGGGTTTGCCTATACCTGCAATCACTTTAAAAAGCGCGGCACCGTCTTTATGCCGACGACCACACCGCAGCAAAAGATCCATAAAACCAAATCTTTTGGAGGAAAATATATCGATGTCCAGTTGGTCGGCGATATCTTTGACGAAGCCTATGAAGCTGCCCACAGATATGCCGCCGAAGAAAACGCCTTTATGGTCCCGCCTTTTGATCACCCCGATATTATCGAGGGCCAGGCAACCATTGGGCTGGAAATTTTGGAACAACTCGGCGGTAAAACCCTTGATACCCTGATCATGCCAACAGGCGGTGGTGGCCTTGCCGCGGGTGTAACCCGCTATTTGGGCGAGCAATCCCCTGATACCAATTTCTGGTTTGTTGAACCCGAAGGCGCACCTAGCCTGAAAGAAAGCCTGGCAGAAGGCCGTCGGGTCAAGCTCGAGACCGTTGATAACTTTGTTGATGGTGCCGCAGTTGCCCTCATCGGCGAACACAATTTCGAGGCTTTGAAAGATTTCCCTTCTGACAAAGTCTTGCTCGCCCCCGAAGATCGCCTCTGTGCCACCATGATCACCATGCTCAACATTGAAGGTGTGGTGCTGGAGCCCGCAGGTGCGCTCTCCATCGACATCCTTCAATCCCTGGACCCGGAAGAACTCAGAGGCAAAAATGTCGTCTGTGTAACCTCTGGCGGTAATTTTGATTTTGAACGCCTGCCCGAAGTCAAAGAACGCGCGTTGAAATACGCAGGTCTGAAAAAATACTTCGTTCTCAGAATGCCGCAGCGTCCCGGCGCCCTGAAAGACTTCCTCTTCCTGCTCGGCGATGACGACGATATCTCCCGTTTCGAATACCTGAAAAAATCCGCCCGTAACTTCGGCTCCATCCTGATCGGGATCGAAACCAAGAACCCTGCTAACTTCGACACCCTAATGGAAAAGTTCCACGAAAACGGCATCCAGTTCCAGGACATTACCAATAACGAAATTTTGGCGAACTTCCTGATTTAACATCGTCAGAAACCTGTCAGTTAGCACAGTGTATATCCCCCTCATTCGTTGCTTGGTGTAAACTGTCTTTAATCAAGACCGCTCCAATGCAGGTTCTTTGAAGTACAGGATTATACATGACTGCCGCTCCCCGTGTTGAAGGGCTCGATTTTGCCCGGTTTCTTGCTTTTGTTGGCATGGTGTTGGTGAATTTCACCGTTGCCATGGGGGCTGAGAGAGTGGGATCGGCTTGGGCAACGACATTTGTGGGGATGTTAGAGGGACGGGCTGCGGCAACTTTTGTGGTGTTGGCAGGCATTGGACTGGGTTTGGCGTCCAAACCCTTCTCCCAAAAAACTCTCGGGCTCGGTAATCACTCTAATCGAGACAATCAGGCTGATCAGGGGGATCGGCTATTTATTCTGACCAGTAAACGCGCCCTCTTCCTTATGGTATTGGGCCTTTTAAATTCGCTTATTTTTGACGCTGATATTCTGCACTATTACGCGCTCTACTTCTTTTTTGGCGTGATGTTTGTACGGATGAGTTCAGCAGGTTTGATTATCTCTATTATTGCGCTGATGCTTGGCTTTATCGTCATGCTGCTCACCCTCGATTACGATCTCAACTGGGATTGGAAGGCCTATAGCTATCAGAACTTCTGGACCTTTGAGGGTTTTATATTAAACCTGTTTTTTAACGGCTGGCATCCCGTAATCCCCTGGCTCAGCTTTTTTCTCTTTGGCATCCTTTTGAGCAGGATATCTCTCGAGCAAACGTCAACTCAGCTAAAACTGTTCTTCTATGGCCTGATTGCCCTAATGGCGGTTGAAGGGCTTTCTGCCTTTGCATTGAGCCTGTTAAGCGGTGCAGAACAGGACCTGCGTGATATCGCAACAACTGAACCGATCCCACCGATGCCGTTCTATATGATCGCAGGGATGAGTACCGCTTGTATGGTTCTGGCTATCAGCCTTTGGCTTAGCCAGTGGTTAAAGGGCCACGCTATTTTAAAGCTCTGTAATCAAATCGGACGTCAGACGCTTACTCTTTATGTCGCTCATATCTTGCTTGGCATGGGTACGCTCGAAGCTTTAGGCCTACTTGAAGGGCAAAATACAGTTGGGACCACAGATAAAGCAGTACTTGCTTCTATCCTGTTCTGTCTGCTGGCAACAATTTATGTCTGGGCATATACCAAGTTCTTCACACGCGGCCCGATCGAAAGCATCATGCGTGTTATCGCCGGATAGCTCTCTGGTGAGTGTGGGCAGAACCGGCCGATACAGCATTAAAGGGTATAAAAGGCGATGGTCCCGGTCACGATGCCCCAGACGCACATGTTAATGAAAGAACGCAAGATACCACCATCTTCTTCAACACTTACGCCAAGTTTCTGAACAACGATATCCCCAGGATATAGAAAACCAGTTTCAAGCCAGTGTAATAGGGTCATAACGTTTCTCCTTTTAATAACATGTATTATTTATACATCTTTATTTACAAAAGTAATATTGTCAACAAAAATTGACTCCTTACGCAGTTTAAAAAATAGAAAGATCGGTTTTGGTGGTAAAAAGCTCCAGAGCCTTACTGCCAACCAAAGAGTTTCCGTAAGAGTCTAATTCAGGAGACCATACCGCAACAGAAAACTTATTGGGCAGTACCGCGACAATCCCACCCCCAACACCCGATTTAGCAGGCAACCCGACCTTATAGGCAAAGGAGCCCACCGCATCATAAAGGCCACATGTCAAAAGTAGCGCATTTATCCGCTTGGTATCTCTCGTGCTCAAGACTTGTTTTTGAGCAATCGGTGAATAACCACCGCACGCCAATGGCAAGGCTGCTTTGGCAAGGTCTGCACAGGACGTTGTTAGAGCGCATTGACGGAAATAAATATCCAGAAGATCCGGTATTGGGGTTTGTATATTGTCAAAGCTACGCATCAGGTTCGCTAAGGCCGCATTCCGATAGCCGTGATCTTGTTCAGACAAAGCAACTTCTTCATCCACCCGGTTAGACAGGTTGCCCGAAAGCATCCGGTAATAATCCCCGATACGCCTTGAAGCATCGGCAGATCTACTGGCCAGTATATCCGTGACAACGATAGCCCCGGCATTGATAAAGGGGTTGCGGGGAATGCCCTTTTCATACTCCAACTGGACCAGAGAATTAAAGGCGGTTCCAGAGGGTTCGCGCCCCACCCGCGACCAAATATCTATGTCGTCAAAACCCAGCACCTGCATAAGGGTAAAAAGCTTGGAAATGGATTGAATGGAGAAGTCGTCTTGAGCATCTCCGATAAGAAACTCTTCGCCTTCAACCGTATGTACTGCCATGCCAAATTTATCGCCGGGTACGTCAGACAAAGCAGGAATATAGCCGGCGTTTTTTCCCTGGCCAAAAAAAGGATCGATTTCATCCTGAATTTCTGCCAGCACACCCTGAAAATCAACTGAGTTCTCAGCCATTAGATACCATTATTTCCTCTACCCTGAAGCAATATAGCCCTCATAAAATCCGAGAATTACAAGACCTGCTCCAAAGATTTAATATAGAAGATAGGTTTCATGGCAACTTGTTTATTCCTATAAGCAAAAGAAAACCGGCTGATCAATTTCTTGACCAACCGGCTTCCTCACGCAACACGTCCTATGAACTGAGTTTCGCTTTATCCTCCGCCCATCATGTATGTGGGCAGCCAAGTTGCAATCTCAGGGAAGACACAAAGAATGGCGATGGCGAGAACCATACAGAGCATAAAGGGAAGCGCCCCTTTAAGGATGGTGGGTAGCGATACGTCGGGCACGATGCCATTAATGACATAGAGGTTGAGCCCAACCGGTGGTGTGATCAGCCCGATTTCCATATTGATGGTGAAAACCACAGCAAACCAATAAGGATCAAAACCCGCTTGAATAATGATCGGCAACAGAATTGGCGCCGTCATTAAGATCACAGCGACAGGCGGCAGAAAGAAACCTGCAACCAATAGAAAGAGGTTGATGATGATCAGCAGTTGCCACTTGTTGATATCGAGTGCCGCAATATATTCTGCAACGGATTGAGTGACATAGAGCGAAGAAAGCGTGTAGCTAAACAATGCTGATGCCCCGATGATCATCAAGATCATCACGGACTCTTTCATGGAATCAGAAAGAATGCCCCAGATTTTTCGCGGCTGCCACATCCGGTAGATCACGACCACAAGGATCAGGCAGAACAAGGCGCCAACTCCTGCGGCTTCTGATGGGGTCGCAACACCGCCGTAAAGTACATAAAGCACACCAACGATAATGAGCAGGAAGGGGAAAACACGAGGCAGAACCTCAAACTTCTCTTTCCAGCTATAACTATTGATCTGATCTTTAAAGCTATAACCGTTACGCCAAGCGGTATAAAGCGACCAGCACATGAAAAGGGAGGTCAACAGCAGTCCCGGCAACAGACCGGCAAGGAACAAACGGCCAATGGAGGTTTCCGTCGCAATACCATAAACGATCATAGTGATCGAAGGTGGGATTAGAATACCAAGTGTACCGCCCGCTGCAATGGAACCCGTAGCCAAACCATCTGGATAGCCACGCTTACGCATCTCGGGGATGCCCATCTTGCCGATCGCCGCACAGGTCGCCGGAGAAGATCCGCTGAGCGCAGCAAAAATGGAGCACGCGCCAATGTTGGAAATAATCAGCCCGCCCGGTACCCGGTTCAGCCAACGATCAAGGGCAGCATAGAGATCTTTGCCCGCGGGTGACGATGCAACGGCGGCACCCATAACGATAAACATCGGGATCGAAACCAGTGCAAATTCAGATAGACCGGAAAAGAAAGTTTCGGCGACGACATCAAGCGAGCCAAAGCCCTCAAAAGCAAACAGAAAGCCCATGGCGACCAGACCAAGGCCAAAAGCAACCGGAATGCCTGAGGAAAGAACAAGGATGGTAACAAGGGCGACCAAGAGGCCAATATATAATGGATCCATGGTTATTCCCCTTCAAACGCACTGTGGCTGTCCATGGCAAAGGGCATTTCCCGGCCATTGAGTATTGCCAGGATATCCGCAACGTATTGCAACGATAATAAGCCAATCCCGACAGGCAATGACAAGTAAGGGATCCAAAGTGGGAGTTCCCAAATAGTATCTGTTACCCAGCCTCCTTCGAATGCTTCTTCGAAAAGCTCAAAACCTTTCCAGGCAAGAAGCAGCGTAAAGAGTAAACCCCCAATACTCGCGAGAAGAGCAAGAATTCTCCGCGCTGGTAGACTTAAATAGTGTGGAAGCAAATCAACATTTACATGCCCCTTGATCAAAAGCACGTAGGGGCTTCCGATAAGGGTTGCTGCGACCAGTGCAAAGGTAACGTAGTCCGTTTGCCAGATTGTTGATTCCTGGAGGAAATAGCGAAGTACCACCATTTGACAAACGACAACAATTGCAGAGGCAATCAAAATAGAAGCAAATACGCCACATACACGCGAAAGCAGGCGTACGGTATCAATGAAAAAATTCATGTTGTTCTAACCAGATAAGAGCTGAAATGAACAAGAAAACTTAAAGAAAATGCCCTGCTATCAATCCTTTAAAGACGTCAGGCAGGGCATGTTCAATTTCAGTTATTCGACGGCAAGAGCTTTGTTAATCAACTCTTCTCCACCCTTCACCTTTTCAGCAAAAGACTTGTAGGAAGTCTCTTTGGCAATCGCCAACCAAGCTGCGGCCTGATCGTTACTCATGGTAACAACCTCAACACCCGCGCCCTCGTAGGCTTCAACCAATTTACTATCAAGGCCTTTGGCAGCATCAGCAAAGAACTCTTCTGATTTTTTGCCCGCAGCCATCAAAGCCGCTTGCTGTTCTTCATTGAGTTTGTTCCAGCTCTTTTTAGACATGAGCAATGGTTCGTACATGAACCAAAGTGCATTATCTCCAGGTGCGGTTAGACATTTCACCTGTTCATAAATACGGTAAGATACAAAGCTTCCTGAAGATGTGTTCGCTGCATCTAGAACGCCAGTTTGCATCGCGGAATAGATTTCTGAACTCGGCATAGAAGCAATGGAAGCCCCTGCCCCAACCAGCATTTGCTCAAACGATTTACCAGCTGCACGCGTTACCTGCCCCTTCATGCTGTCTGGACCAAGAATGCACTGTTTCTTGGAAGCAAAACCACCGGCAAGCCAGGCATCAGCAAGGACCACGACGCCAGCATCATCAATGATCTTTTTGATGTCATCCATAAAGGGTGAGGTATTCAAACGAGTTGCATGATCATGGTTTTTCACCAGACCCGGCATGTTAGTCGCGTTAAATTCTGGATGGCGACCAGCAGCGTAAGCGAGCGGGAAGGCTGAGATATCAAGCTGCCCCTTAACCATGGCACCCCATTGTTCTTTAGGTTTGAACAGCGCCTTACCAGGATACACCTTGATATCAAGACCAACATTTGCAGCGTTAACTTCGCGGGCAATGATTTGCACCATTTCATCACGCACATCGCCTTTTCCACCAGGCCATTGATGCGATGCCTTCAGGCTTGCGGCCATTGCTGTTTCAGCAAGCAAGCCGCCTGTCATAACCATTCCACCAAGCATCAGCCCGAGAGCTTTTTTAGAAAACTTCATTGTATTCTCCCTATTCAGGCACGATCGCACCCCATGTTAGGGAGCTTGGCCTTTTTATTTTTATGACAACTCAATTTTTTGATGAAAACACAATAATCTTACTTGAGAATACAAGTCAATCTTTTTTGTATACAAGAATCTTCTTTAAATATACATTGTAATCTGTATTATGATTTTCATTCCCTGAGAAATTAAGGGATAACTGCTTTTCATAGGCAGCCGGATTAAGAAACAAGAGGTGGGAGTTCAGAATTTGCCAGATAAGTCGTCTCCAAAGACATCAGCCACAAACATGTCATCGCGTGATTTGAGAAGGCAACTTGAGCATGAAATCGTGCTGGGTGAACTCACCCCTGGAACACGTCTGGACGAAGTCACGTTAACTGAACGCTTTGGTGTATCCAGAACCCCCGTGCGTGAAGCTCTGCAACAGCTAAGTATGATGCAATTGGTTGAAATTCGCCCGCGCCGTGGCGCTTTTGTGAAAAAAATGAGCCTGCGCGAGCTGGTTGACATGTTTGAAGTCATGGCTGAGTTAGAAGGGACGTGCGGCAGGTTGGCTGCAGACCGTATGACGGACGAAGAACGCGATACTCTGAGAGAACTTCACTTGGCCTCTGAGATCATGGTCAAAGAGCGCGATTACGATGGTTATTACCGGGCCAACGTTGCCTTTCATGAGGCCATTTACAAAGGCAGCCACAACGAGTTTTTAAGTGAGCAGACAAAAAACTTACGGAACCGCCTCACCCCCTATCGCCGCCTGCAACTAAGGCAAAGCAATCGCCTGACCAATTCCTTTAACGAACATGGTGAGATAACCGAAGCCATCATAAGTGGCGATAAAACCTTGGCAGAGCAGCTCTTAAGTACCCACGTCACAGTACAAAGAGGCTCTTTCAATGATTTCCTTGCCAGTTTACCAATGGATATTATCGATCAAACGGCCTAACGCTTATCTAAATCATCCCAATATCGCCCCAAAGTATTCATCACACTAACCTAGAGTTGGACTTGTTTATGTCTAAAAATGTTTACGCTCTTTTCCAATCACGCTTTCCAGCCGATTTAACCCAACCTTTCATTATGTCACCTGATGGCGAGGGTCTGAGTTACGGTGAGTTGGAATTGCAGACTTCGAAAATGGCCGGCGCACTCATTTCTTTAGGCACGAAAACAGGCGAACGTGTCGCCGTACAAGTAGAGAAAACTGCCGAGGCCGTTGTCTTGTACCTTGCCTGCTTGAGGATCGGCGCGATCTATCTTCCACTCAACACGGCTTATACAGCCGATGAATTAGATTATTTCCTGGGCGACGCGACCCCTCATATTATGGTTTGCAGCCCCAAAAGCTTGGAAAAACTCACCCCGATTGCAGAGAAAAATTCGGTTCCGCACCTGCTCACCCTTGATACGGATAAAACCGGAAGTTTGATGCGTGCCTATAAAGAGGCGATCCCCGTCACCGAAATTGTCGATGTCCCCGGTGATGCCATTGCTGCTTTTTTGTACACATCCGGCACCACTGGACGATCCAAAGGCGCGATGCTGACCCACGACAATCTGTCCAGTAATGCTCAGGTACTCCATGAGTACTGGGGCTGGAGAGAGGGCGACGTCCTCTTACATGCTTTGCCGATCTTTCATGTTCACGGCCTCTTCGTTGCGATCAATTGTGTTTTGATGAACGGGTCAGCGATGTGGTTCCTGCCAAAATTCGATGCGCAGATCGTCATGGACCTTATCCCTCAAAGTACGGTTATGATGGGCGTGCCCACATTTTACACCCGCCTGTTAGATCAAGAAGAGTTTGGTCACGATCTCTGTGAAAATATGCGGGTCTTTATTTCAGGTTCCGCCCCTCTGCTTGAAGATACCTTTACCCAATTCGCGGACCGTACAGGCATGCCAATTTTGGAACGGTATGGCATGACCGAAGCAGGCATGATCACTTCCAATCCCCTTTCTGGCGCCCGTATTGCAGGTACCGTTGGATACCCTTTGCCAGGAGTAGAGGCGCGATTACCTCGAGGTACAGAACAAGGTGAAGCCGGCGTTTTAGAAATAAAAGGTCCTAATGTTTTCAAAGGCTACTGGAACATGCCTGAGAAAACAGCTGAAGAGTTTACCGACGATGGATTCTTTATTACCGGAGACATCGCAACCATTTCTAATGACAATCGCATTGCCATTGTTGGCCGTGCAAAAGACCTGATCATCAGCGGCGGATATAACGTTTATCCAAAAGAAATCGAGTTGGTGATAGATGATATTGATGGCGTAAAAGAGACTGCGGTTATTGGAACTCAGCACCCTGATTTTGGCGAAGCGGTTGTTGCCGTCGTCATTTGTGATGGCACAAAAGAGCTCCATGAAGACGATATCAAATCAGGCCTAAAAGATCAGCTTGCGCGTTTCAAACAACCCAAGGCGGTGATCTTTATCAATGAACTGCCCCGTAACACCATGGGAAAGGTTCAAAAAAACATCCTCAGGCAAGAATACAATTATCTCTTTGAGACGTAGTGGTATTCCTAAGCATTTACACTTTCGGCCTTGATTGAGCACGACCCTCCATTGAGGCCGCAAGATAACTGCAATTTATAACAGCAATTTAATCCTATTTTTTAGGAGCTTACCTATGGCTGATACAATACTCCCTCTTGAACGCCCATCAGATCTCCCCTCTGGTTCGGGCTTATCGCAGATCTCCGGATCTTGGCGTGACATTGCGCAAACTGCGGCACGTACTCTTGGCTTGGGCAAACTGGTACACTCCGATACTTCTCAAAACGCCATGAAACAACTCATGGACGGTTGCATCAATGGACCGGGTGGAGACGTTTCACAACGCATGCGCACAGCTGATCTGGGCCGAACTTATCTAGATCTCAACACTCAAGGGCGACAGGGCTTTTTAACCTGCCTTGCCCAAGACTTCTCTCCTGATGAAGGAAAATTACGCCAATCTGTGGATAATTATCTGAACGCAACATCTGACGCCGAACGGGTTGTTGCGGCCAACAAGCTCCACAAATCATCTACTCCAGAGCGGCTTAAGCTGCTCACGCAATTTAATGCCCTGCCTAACGGCGTAAAGTTCTTGGTCGATATGAGAACAGATTTACTCGCCTTCAAAGGCAAGGATCCCTATCTCCAAGCTCTGGACAGTGACTTACAGCAGCTTCTAAGCTCCTGGTTCGACATTGGGTTCCTCGACTTCGTAGAGATGACCTGGCGCACCCCAGCAGCTCTATTGGAAAAGCTCATCACCTATGAAGCCGTGCATCAAATCACCTCTTGGGATGATTTGAGAAACAGACTCGATTCAGATAGGCGTTGTTACGCCCTATTTCATCCCAGAATGCCTGATGAACCCCTCGCCTTTGTCGAAGTGGCCTTGGTTAAAGGCCTCGCCGATAATGTTCAGGATATACTGGATACAACAGCCCCCCTGGGAGACCCCAGGGATGCCGATACCGCAATATTCTATTCCATAACCAATACCCAAACAGGGCTGCGCGGCATCAGTTTTGGCGAGCACTTGATCAAGAAAGTGGTCCCACACCTTTCAAAAGAGCTTCCCCGAGTTCAAAACTTCTCAACCCTCTCTCCCGTGCCCGGCTTTAGGAAATGGTTTGAAGGGCTAGATAGTTCTGTGATCGAAGATGCCATCACCCGAGAAGAATTGAAGGCCCTGAGGCAACTCACAGACCAAGAAGAAGCCAAGGACGCTATTCTTTTTTGTATTCACCAAGACAATTGGTTTGAGAATACTGAATTAACCGAATTGCTTCACGGCCCCCTTCTTCGGCTCTGTACTGCGTACTTCCTTGAAAAAGATCCCCGGGGGCGTGCCTTGGATCCTGTAGCTCGCTTTCACTTAAAAAATGGCGCCGAGCTCCACCAACTAAACTGGATGGGAGATATCTCTGACAAAGGCATTTCTCAGGCCGTTGGTATCATGGTGAATTACAAATATGATCTGAGTAAAATTGAGCAAAACCACGAGCAATTTATGAACGATGGTATTGTCGCTATGGGCTCTCAAGTTAAGGGATACTTAAAACAGTTACGCGGCTCTTTAGCACAGGAAAGCACCTTGCAGAAGATCAGAAAGACCATTGCAGGTTAGAGTAAAAATAACAATTTCCGCAACATAACAAATATTATATTTGTTTAGTATCAATGCATAAGGGATCACTTTTAATTTTATTTATAAGCTGAGTCCCTCCCTTCAAACAATGCCTTTCTCACCTCTAAGCACTGCCCTAGAAATAATCGACACTCTCTAACTCTAGCGGTATGACGAAGGTCAATATGGCTGAGGATCCAGATCCCCCAGCTTGAGGGTGGAATATCAATAGCTACTCTTCTCACCTCATCATCAGCAATTGTATCGGGAACATAACAAGGCATTTTAGCGACGCCGATACCTGCTTTTACGGCGGCATACATGCTGTATAAATCATCAACCCGCAGAGCAATTTCCGCATTTGGAAATTGTTCTTGGACCCAGGATGGCGGGTTCGTTTCATCGCACCAAACAATAACAGGGGTATGAGAGTTAATTTCTAGGTGTTTGTTGGCATAGATGCCGTGCTGTATTTTTGTGATCTCTTTACCAATAAGATAATCCGGCGGATTTGGGGTAAGCCTAATCGCCACATCCGCTTCTCTTGCCGCCAGGTTCTTTACCCCCTTGGCAACAACAAGGTTCAATCGAATTAGCGGATGCTGTACTTTAAATCGCTTCACCTCCTCCATAAGGCAATAATCCAGGAGATCATGGGGCATGGTTACATTGATATCCCCCTGTAATCGACTGTCCTGGCCGACCAAACCCCGGGCGATATCGTGGTTACGCGCTTCTATCTCTAGGGCGTACTCATAGATATTACTCGCGGCCTCGGTCATTTCGTAGCCCGTTGGAATACGTTCAAACAACCGCACGCCGTTTTGTTCTTCCAACGCCTGAATACGCCGAGAAACCGTTGAGTGATTAACGCCAAGCTTTTTCGCAGCAGCAGTAATATTACCGGACCTGGCAACTTCGAGAAAATATTTTATGTCATCCCAATTTATCATCCGTGCATTTTTGCACGGACATTCCGCAAAAGTCGAGAATTATCAATCGAGGCCTTTGGCTCTATCTTTACACCAGACATCAAGTTGAAAGGAAAATTGATGATTACGCTATTCCACGGACAAGGCAGCTGTTCACTTGCCGTTAAAGCCGCTCTCGCACTTACCGATACAGATTATCAGGTTACAAAGGTCAATCTTGGCGAGGGAGAACATCTCAGCGACGAGTTCAAAAAAATCAACCCTTTGGGCAAGGTGCCTGCGATTGAAGTTGGCGGCGAATTTCTAACCGAGGGTGCTGCTATCCTGCTCCACCTAGCCGAACGTGCACCCAATGCCAAGCTTCTTCCTGAAGAAGGATCTCTGGCCCGGGCAGAAGCTTATAAATGGCTCATGTTTATGTATTCTAACATTCATCCCCATTATGCCCGTGCTTTTGTCCCCGGCCGCTATGGTGATGACGAAGCAGATGTAAAAACAAAGGCAGAGGTCGCGCTGCACAACCTGTTTGAAATGGTTGATGCCCAGCTTGGGAATAATGATTTCATCAACGGCAAAGAACTGAGCCTCGCTGATCTATACCTAATGGTTTGCATCCATTGGGAAGGTGTTCTGAGCAAGTCTATCACAGGCACTTACAAGAACATCGCACGTTACAAGAAACATATGTTTGAGCAACCAGTAATCGGTGAAATTTATCGTACTGAATACGCGAACTAAACAGTTCAAAAATCAAAACGGAGCGAACAATATACTGCCTTACTATAGTTCGCTCCGCCTGTTCCACCCTATGCCCTAAAACACCATGGCTTAAGTCGCAGAGGATACCTCCTCTTCGTTGCCAAAGGCATAGATATCCATCGCCAGAACGCCGTAGGTTGTACTGGCGTGTATCCGTTTTCCACGTGCACCAACCTCAACGTTGGAACCACCTGCCCCCAGGGCAAAAAACAGGGGATGAATATGATCCATAGTTGGATGGTTTTTCTTTCCTTCAGGAGCATCCGTAATTGCCGCCAGCACGGACTGATAATCTCCTGTTTCTATTTTTTCGGTCACCCAGTCGGTAAAGTCACTTACCCAAGGTACAACTGTGTCCCCTTGATCATGGCCCCCCATCATAAGTTCCCGTAAATTATGAGATGCACTACCAGATCCAATAATGAGTACACCTTCGCCCCTCAGACCAGATAGAGCCTGCCCTAATTCAAAATGCCATTTTGGGCTCTGCCCCATGGAAATGGAAAGCTGTACGACTGGCACATCCGCATTAGGATACATATGCACCAGTGGCACCCATGTACCATGATCCAATCCCCTGCTATCATCCATAACTGGATCAAGCCCTGCTTCCAACAAAAGCTCTCTCACCCTTAAGGCGATTTCAGAAGACCCCTTTGCCGGATAGCGAATGTCATACAACGCTGCTGGAAAACCACCAAAATCGTAGATAGTGTCAAACTCGGATGCTGCGGCGATCGTCGGGCGCCTTTGATCAAAATGCGCTGAGACGATTACAATGGCTTTCGGCTTGGTAAAATTTTGCCCCAGGTTTGTTAAAAAGCGTGTAACCGTATTGTCTTCCAGTGCTAATGTTGGCGCCCCGTGAGAGACAAAAAGGCTGGGATAGGATACAGGGTGATTTTTGGTCACTGATATCTCCGATACTAACTGTTAGGTTATAACCAAAAAATGGTTTTATATACGCGAAACAGTCTGTTCTGGATTTAGCCTCGTCTGGAATTTTGCAGACAGGGAATAGGCGCCATCGCCGAGTAATCCCATTGAAATAAGGGCCGCTAGCCAGAATACGGGGAACTCCCATCCGCCGCCCTGATTAGTGAACAACCAACCGTTTGCCCCATGAACAAAGATTGTTGCTCCCAAAAGAACTGGCGCAAGGACAACAGCGACCACCCGGGTTTTATAGCCAAGTAATAAAGCGATTGCGCCGATGATTTCAGCAGAAATCACGATATAGGCTAGAAAACTCGGCAGGCCTACAGAATCAAAAAATCCTGCTGTGCCCGCAGGGGTGAAAACAAAGAGTTTAAGCCCAGCATGGGCCAGAAAAGCGATGGCAAGGGTCACTCTGAGTAACAGTGCGGCATAGGGGGCCGTTTTTTGGTCCAACATTAAGTTTCTCCTTTAAGATCATATACAAAGAGACAGGACTTGCCCCTGTCGATGTTTAAAATTGCCCCAATAACGGGTTTTATCCTGTTATGTGTTGCGGGCCTACAAGGAAAATAGTTAGTATCCAAAAAGAAACAATTACATAACAATGAACATATTTAGTTCTTTAAAGGAACGTATATTGGATCGCTTTACCCTTATGGAAGCTTTTGCCCGGGTTGTTGAAACCGGGTCGTTTGTTGCGGCAGGTGAGGCCCTGAACATTTCTCGGCCCATGATCAGTAAACAGGTTCAACGCCTGGAAGACGAACTCGGGGTGCGTTTGCTCAATCGCACCACCCGTCGGGTTTCTCTTACTGAAGCCGGAAGATCGTTTTACATCCGCTGTCAGGAAATCCTCCCTCAAGTAGATGAGGCAATCCGTGAAGCAAGCAACCTGCAGGTCCACCCGCAAGGCCTGCTCCGCATCAATGCCCCACACGCCTTTGGCAAACGACACGTAGCCCCAGCAATTGCAAACTATCAAAAGTCTTATCCGGATGTTTCCGTTGATCTGATCTTAAACGACCGTGTGGTCAATTTGGTCGATGAAGGCTATGACTTGGCAATACGGATTGGTGTCCTGGCTGATTCAAGTCTGATTGCACGCAAACTCGCACCCTGTAGAATTCACCTCTGCGCTGCCCCAAGCTATCTAGCAGACCGCGGGATCCCCACCTCGCCCAGTGACCTCAAGCAGCACAATTGCCTGCAATACAGTTATTCGTCCTATGGGGATGAGTGGAACTTTAGCAAAGAGGATAAAAAATACGCGGTTAAAGTGACGGGATCACTGCATGCCAATTACGGAGAAGCCCTGGCATCAGCCGCAGTTGAGGGCCTCGGGCTCGTATTACTGCCCAGTTTCGTCTTAGAGCCCTATTTGAAAACAGGTGCGCTCAAAATTATCTTATCGGATTACAAAGTCGATGATCTCGGTATCTTTGCCGTCTTTCCCCAAAGCAGGCTCCTGCCACCAAAGGTAAGAACTTTCATTGATTTCCTGCACAAAAGCTTTGGCCCTGAACCTTATTGGGATGAACATGCATAGAAAAGCGAGGAAACTTCCCTCCTCGCTTATACATTTTAATGCGTCAATTAGGTTGACTTCAACTTTCTGTAATCATCTGTTTGCATGCCAGCAAATCCCCAATTTTCCAACTCTACTTCGTCAATAACAATGTGAGTTGTTTGCGGATCCTTATTAAGTACTTCCTGAAGAAGGTCCGTTACACCTTTGATTAATTTTAATTTTTGCTCACGTGTAACACCTTCTTTGGTGACTTTGATATTCACGAATGGCATTTATTACTCCTAGGGATGGGAATTCCACTCAGAACGAGTGGCTCGATGAGTGGCTCGACCTCAAAGGTCGAAATGGAATACTTTTGATATAATCTGCCAACGGCCATCCACAAGGATGAGAGACAGAAAATCTGTGAAGAATTTCTCGCCAATTGCACAGTTCAAAGTAACCTGGGCGGTATTGGGTCCGGCAAAGCTAATGGACAGAATTTTATCTCTCCGCAACTCTCCCCGACTGGCAGGCGATTGTCGGCGACTGACGATTGGAAAGTATTCTTCCATTGTCAGATACATCAGGAATTCTTCTGTAGCGCAGACATAATGCGCCTTTGGATGGAACACTTTTGCCAAAAGATCGAGATCACAGTGATAGAGACCATCAAAATAGAGACCAATGGCTTCTTCTACTGCTAGGTAAGCCGATGACATGCTTTAGGTTCCTCATCTAGTGGGTAACAAGATATGCCCGCTTTGAACCCGTAGGATCATAGCGGGCAATATCCAAGGAATTAGTTCAAGAGGCCTTCGGCACCCAGGGCAACTTGTGTTTTTTCACGCGCAGCAACACGTCCAACGTAAGCCGACAGATTTGGTACCTTATCCAGACTGATACCAACGAAATTTGACCAATTTGTCACAACGAAGAGATAGGCATCTGCCACGGTAAAGCGATCACCCAGAAGATAGTCTCTGCCATCAGACAGAATTTTTTCAAAGTGAGCCAGTTTCTTGGCAACATTCTCTTCCGCAGGTTGGCGCGCATCGCCTTCTGCCTTGCCCGAGAAGAAGGGGCCAAAGGCTTTATGAAGTTCTGATGAAATGAAGTTTAGGTGTTCTTGCAATCTGGCACGATCAATGGACCCAGCAGATGGAGCCAGACCTGATTCCGGCTTTTGATCGGCCAGATACTGGAGGATCGCAGCCCCCTCGGTTAAGATCTCGCCATCAGCTAATTTCAAGGCAGGCACATAACCATTCGGATTTACGAGTGAAAAGTCTTCACCACTTTCCGTTTTCTGTGCCTCCGAATCAACCTGCTCAATATCAAAATCATGGCCCAATTCGTGTAATACGATATGAGATGCAAGGGAACAGGCGCCAGTTTTGTAATAGAGTTTCATAAGATCTTACCTCAAAGAATTGTTGTTGATGACAACAGAGGTAAGATCGCTAGTTACTTTTGTAAACCTTATGATATTATGTTACTTAATTATATAGTTTCCAAACGGTAACTCATTGAAATATAGCATTTAAACCTCATCTCTATAGAGAAGACAAATCAGGAGAATTTTGCATTGGCTCTGAAGATGCGTAAAAACCAAAGCAGTGATGTCCCCTATGGCTGCCCCTTGTCAGAGTGCATGGCAATTTTAGGTGGGGCCTGGACTACCAATCTTATCTGGTATCTTTCAGGAGGTCCCAGACGGTTTAGTGAGCTAAAGCACGATTTAGTTGGGATCTCGGCCAAAATGCTCGCGACACGGCTCAAAGAACTTGAGAATAAAGCTGTTGTCCACCGCAGAGTACTGCCAACCTCCCCCCCATCCGTAGAATATAGCTTAACCGACTTGGGCGAAGAGTTGGTCCCGGCCATCAATGCCATCGTTGAGGTCGGGCATAAAATAAAAGTACGAAACGGTACTCCTTAACGCATTTCTGAAATTAATTACCAGAAGAGTTCGGAACTATTGCCCGCGAAGAACTTCCCCCAGATCACTATTCCAGCTTTGGTGATCTTTGGTATGGGTTGAAAACTGCCACCCTGCAATACCGCCGAAATCAGCACCATACTGAGTGCGCAGCGGTTCGATGATCTCACGCACCATAACCTGCGGCGAAACGTGACCGCTGAAGGCATCAGCTTTATATACTGGCTTACCGATCACAACCTTATCTGAGGACCAGGATAATCCGTCCAATCCAGAAACCAAACCACGATAAGAGGTGACATAAGGGTTGTGATTGCTACCCACGACCTTACTTTTGACCGGGCCATCCTGTCCTGGGTTGTTATAATATTGGACTGTAATCCAATCGATATCTCCCCCTGCCTTCTTTAAAATATCCAAGTAAGGCCCTTGGTGCCAATCAGGGTTGAGATAGGGAGACTGCGGCGCATGACTAATGAAATAATCCTTCGATGGTAATTTTTCTCGCAAAGCTTTTGTCAGACGAATTAAGAAAGATTTGCCATCAGCCACACCAGGGGATCGATCCATATGGAGCATTGAGCTTGCTTCAAAATCGAGATCTACCCCGTCGAGCCCCTTGGTCCGAACAAAATCTGCGATCAGAGCAGCCAATTCCTCTTCGCGGTGAACAAGATGTTTATAATCGTCTGCCTTAGCCAGTCCACCACCAAATGAAATCAGTACTTTTATGCCATTTTCTTTCAATCTTGGAATCGTGGACCACTGCTGCGCCAGATTTTTGGGCGGAGTTAAATGACCCCCGGCAAAGCCGGGGGCTTAAGCGGGTGAGCCCCTTAAAGGGGCAAATTGGGAACCGCTAAAGCGGTTATGGATTGAATATATCCATTTGGTCAAAGTACTTATCACGCTCTTCTTGCGTTCTGATATACTCCCTCACCATCTGTTCATCGAGCCCTACAGTTGAGACGAAATATCCACGGGCCCAAAAATTTTCACCCTTGAAATTCCGTGCTTTATTTTTGAATTTTCGAGCTATGGCAATCGCGCTTTTTCCTTTTAGGTATCCAACGACTTTTGAAACAGCATGTTTGGGCGGTATGCTGATACACATGTGAATGTGATCCGGCATCAAATGGCCCTCCTCAATCTTACTTTCGCGATGCCCGGCCAGTTCATGGAAAATTTCACCAAGATACTGACGTAGGTTGCCATAGATAACTTTTTGCCTGCGTTTAGGGATGAAAACCACGTGGTATTTACAATCCCATCTCGTATGTGCAAGGCTTTTGTAATCTCTCATCGGCTAATTCCTTTGTTATTTTGGTCAATAAACAAAGAAATGTAAGACCGTGGGAACGGTCAAACCATTGAGAGTCCCCCGGCATAGCCGGGGGTTTACCGGATTAAATTAGTTCTATTTCACCGCCGTGGGTAATCCGAGAGCCGAGAAAGGATAGAATGACATGACTATAATCTGCCTTAACAACCTCAGCGAGGGCAGATGCGTCACTGTTGTAATAGATAATGTACCGAGGTGAAGCGGTTGCCAAGGAACTACTGATAAGAAAGCAAAGTGTCGTCAGATAGACAAAACCGATACTAAACTTTCCCAACGTTAAAATCCTTCAAAAACCGTATCGTGTGCATCAACTGCGGCTGCGGCTTTGTCTGCAACTTTAGCAATACTCCACCCGGGAGCATATACTTCTGATCCAAGGCCGAAACCAGAACAACCAACTTGGACGTACTTTTTAAATTCCGAAAGCTTCACACCTCCAACGGCATAAAGTGGAGTGCCTTCCGGAAGAAGAGCGCGCAAAGCCTTACATCCATTAAAACCCGCCATTGAGGCCGGGGTAATATTTAAGCCATCTGCGCCAGCATCCAACGCTGCGAAACACTCACTTGGAGTAACGACTCCTGGCCAAGATAATAATCCTAACTCTTTAGTGAGAGTTATTATCTTAGGATTACAGTTTGGAGAAGAAATAAACTTACCCCCTAGAATTTTCAGTCCATCAACATCAATTCGTTTAAGGGCCATTCCTGCACCTATTATGGCCTTATCACCCATAACTTTCGTGATCGCAGAGATTGAGCCAAAAGGATTTGGCGAGTCTAAGGGAATTTCAATTCGAGTTATTCCTGCCTCTACCAATACCCCTGCTAAATCAACAGCTTCTTCAACTTCTACCCCCTCTAGGGTTACAACAATATTCCGGCGTTTCATGTTCAAAACATCCTAAAATAACTTAGTGGTTAACAAGCAATTTTTGCTCAAAGATATGCATCTTACATCACAATCTATGCGATATTCGTTAACAACTTAGACTATCTATAATGATGCATATTTTTCAATATTTTATAAAAATTACGTGGACGAAATTCATATGAATAGCAAGAAACGGATAGTCTGAAATATTTGTCTTCCCTACTATTATACTCAATAAAATTTGGTATGGAGCAATTATTGCTATGAACTCGACAATTAATATCTCTATGGGTGGCCGCGAATGGTTCATGCTTATTGTTTTATCTATTTTATGGGGTGGCTCTTTTTTCTTTGTGGGTGTCGCGGTATCCGAACTTCCCCCTCTGACAATTGTAACCCTCAGGGTTGGGTTGGCAGCAATAACACTTTGGGGTGTGGTTATCGCTTTGAAAATCCCCGTTCCATCAACCCTTAAGGCGTGGAAAGCCTTCTTGTTTATGGGGATGCTTAATAATGTTATCCCCTTTACGCTAATCGTGTGGGGACTGTTCAGCGACAATAACCTTGGCCGGTTGCGACAACCACCTTGGCCGGTGGATCTGATCATTAAAAAGGGCGTGCCCGTTTGATAATCAGATCCACCGGCCAAGGCTTAATTTGGTGTTAGTTACAAGCTGCTGTGAGTTGATAAATTAGGAACCTCTAGATGTAATTGGAGGAACCTGTTTGCCGTATAAATTTATCACAGATGAACAACTGAGACTTTACATGACAGATAGAAAAACTCATGGTCAACGAACCGCCGCTGCCCGCGCAGGGTTTAGCGAACGCACGGCCCGCCGATTTGACGTTGATGCGACTTTACCGTCACAACGCAATATAAAGCGAGGGCGAACAGTTTCTGATCCGCTTGAAGATATCTGGGATAAGGACATCCTTCCCATTTTGGATAAAGACAACTCGGTCAAACCCATTACTTTGTTGCGCCACATACAGAGCCTCTATCCGCTCCGTTTTCCCGATGACCGTGTCAAGCGCACGTTAGAGCGCCGAGTTCGGGGATGGCGGGCTCTGAATGGCCCTGAAAAGGATATCATTTTCAGGCAAACACCTGAGCCGGGTTACATGGGCCAATCAGATTTCACGGATGCAGCCGACTTAAGTATTACCATTGCAGGAGATCCTTTGGTGCATCGGCTCTATCATTTTGTTCTGGTATATAGCCGATGGGAACATGTTGGGGTCGTACTTGGCGGTGAGAGTTTTACAGCCCTTGCGGAGAACTTACAAAATGCGCTTTGGTCCTTGGGGGGCGCTCCTGAAAACCACCGGACCGACAGCCTGTCTGCGGCCTTTCGGAATTTGAGCGTTGAGGAAAAGGAGGACATTACCAAACGTTATTCTGCTTTTGTTGAGCACTACGGTATGGAGGCCAGTCGAAATAACAGAGGGGAATCACACGAGAACGGTGCCATTGAATCTCACCACGGTCACCTTAAGACTGCGATAAAGCAGGCCCTGATTTTGCGTGGCAGTAATGACTTTGACACTTTGGATGAGTATCGGCGATTTTTGGACGAGCTGATTGCTAGACGGAACAAACATCGTGACCAAGATATCCAAACAGAGTTGAAATCTCTCAAGGCGTTACCTCCTCGGCGAACAACAGATTACACTGAAGTCGTGTCGAGAGTTACCAAAACAAGTGGTTTTTTAGTTAAGCAGGTTTTTTATAGCGCCCCTTCTCGCCTAATTGGTCAACGCTTGCGTGTCCATATTTACGATAACCGGATAGAAGCCTATCTAGGCAGCACTCATGTCGTCAGCCATTCTCGTGAGCGGGGGCACGGCAAAGGCCCCCGCATTCATGTTATCAATTATCATCACGTCATTCATGCTCTCAAACGTAAACCTCAGGCACTCGCCAATTCTATTTATCGTGACAGTATTTTTCCAAGAACCGAGTACTCCCTGGCCTGGACATTGTTTCAGAAAAAGTTGTCCCGCAGAGATGCGTGTCGTCAGATGGTTGGGATACTTTTCCTTGCGCACGAAGAGGCTTGTGAGGCCGAAGTCGCGCACCTGATTTCGAGAGAAATCAATGCAGGAAGGCTACCTTGCGCAAAAAAACTTAAGCTGAATATCACAAAAAAGAACACGGATTTACCTCCTGATATTCCCGTGGTTCAACCTTCATTATCAGTCTTTGATACTCTGTTGGAGGATCGGGCATGACAAACATTGAAGTGGATCAGCACAAGCTGCCTCTTATGCTAACTGACTTACGATTACCCAGCTTTCACAAACACTGGCAAGATATCGCAATCCAATCCGACAAGGAGGGCTGGTCAGCAGCCAGGTTCCTTGCCGTTTTGGCCGAATATGAATTGGCCGAAAGGGACACGCGACGCATTCAACGCCATCTCAACGCATCAAACCTGCTGGGCGGAAAAACTCTGGCCACTTTTAACTTCAAGCGGCTGCCTAACGTGAAAAAGGCGCAGGTCGAAGCCTTGTCTGCCGGTGACTGGATTGACGCAAGAGCAAATCTGATTGCCATTGGAAATTCAGGGGGAGGAAAAACTCATCTCCTATGCGCCGTAGGTTATGCTCTTATAGAGGCTGGATACCGTGTGCTCTATACGCAAACCAGTGATCTGGTGCAAAAACTCCAGGCTGCCAGACGTGAACTTATGCTCGAAAACGCCCTCGCAAAACTCGATAAATTTGATCTCATCATTCTCGATGATATTACCTATGCACAAAGGGATATATCTGAAACATCCGTGCTCTTTGAATTGATCGCCAGACGATATGAGTACCGAAGTATTGCAATTGCTGCCAATCAACCTTTTAGCGGATGGGACAATATTTTTCAAGATAAGGCCATGACCGTTGCAGCAATCGATCGTCTTGTTCACCACTCAACCATTCTTGAGATGAATATCGACAGCTACAGACAATGGGAAGCCGCCCAAAATCTCAAAAAAATGTTGCGGAAAACCACAAACAAAAAGGTGAAAAATATGCCTGAAGCATCGTAAATAAACGTCAGATCACAGCCGCATCAAAAGCGGCCAAGGTGGTTGACGCAACCGGACAAAGTGGTTGACGCTCTACAGGGGACAAACCTATATTGCTTCAGGCTTGGCATCTATACTCAATGCCACGACACCTTTTTTTGGCGTAATTGTCGCGACCATTTTCCTACCGGACGAGAGAGCAACCATTTTAAAAGTTGTCGGTGTTATTATTGGCTTTGCCGGGGTCGTACTTATGTTTGGGGTCCCAACAGAGAGCCAAAATACCTTTGCTCAATTAGCGATATTAGCCGCGACTTTATCTTATGCCTTTGCTGGTGCCTATGGCCGCAAGTTCAAAACAATGGCAATAAACCCTATAGTCACAGCTGCCGGCCAAATCAGCGGGGCAACCTTCATATTAATCCCGATCACATATGTCGTTGAAGGTTTACCGTCCTTAACAGAGATCACTATGGAAACCTGGGTTTCCGTTGTCTCCCTTGCGATTTTCTCAACGGCCATCGCTTATATTCTTTATTTTAAAATTCTTGAAAAGGCAGGCGCGACAAATCTTTTGCTTGTCACCCTACTGGTACCGATTTCTGCCATCTTGCTTGGCTCAATCTTCTTAAACGAAGTATTAGAAGCATCCCATTTTGTGGGAATGCTGATTATCGCCATCGGGTTATCAGCTATAGATGGTCGGCTATGGAAGTGGTCAGCCCAACAGTTTGCTAAAGACACAAGAGAATAACTGCAGAGGTTAAAATGGGGGAGAGCAACTCAAAGCAAAGGTTGTTAGTCTTCTTTGGCCACTTTTTCGATAGAGCGCTTTAACAAGATAACCCCGAGCATGGAGAAAATTACCGAAGCACCGAAGTAATACATGCCGGGTTGAGATGTTGCATTCGCCATACCAGAGGATTTGGCAGAAATAACAATCATGCCCACAACAAAGACATCAAGCATGCTCCACTTACCCAGCAGATCGATCAGTTTCACTGCTTTTTGCACAGATTTATGCTCTACGTTTCGTGCCCGCCAGACATAATCCGCGACAAAAATTTTCATGGTTGGGAAAACGACTGAAAACAACAGAATTACGAGGGCGAGAAGATACTCCCCACTCCGAGCAAGCTCATCAATAGCACCTACGATGGAAATCAGATCTTCGAACAGGAAAAATTTCTCGACCTTTAGTATGGGAATGGTCAAGCCAGCAATCAGGGTTCCGATTGCTGAAAGTAATAACAAGGGGGTAAGTTTTGACAGCCCTGTGGCGCGTTGAGCTAAAGAATGTTCAGCACGCTTAAGTGTAAAGAGAAGTTGCCACCATTTGAGACTTTCATGTTCTGAAGACCAATATTTTTTAGCCTGTTTCAGAATATTGAAAGCCTTCACCGATGATTCCGGTTTTGGCCTGAATGCTTGCGATCTCTTTCCTTAATCCGAATAGGCTCGAGAGCGGGTGTCGGTTCAATTAAAAGAGACAAGCGACGAAAAACAGAGAGTATCAGTGTAAATAACATAAAACGCGAATTCCTAGTTTCTTTAACTTACATCATATCTAAGGGGTAATCCCCTCGGGTTCAATCTGAAAAGTTAAAATAACCATTATTAATGGGGTCCAGGCTGGCATAATCAATCAGACCAGCTCTCTTCTAACGACAATAAAAAGGGGACAGCATCTATACCGTCCCCTCTTATCTCATCCAAATTGAATAAATCAGATCTTAAGACAAAGTAGTCTCATTTATTCGTCTGCAGGCACCCATACATCCAGGGATTGGTGCTTTTGCTTGCGACGTTCAGCCGAAGTCAGACCCCAATTGTGGCCAAAAGCAGCTGATTCCCATGAACCATACATTGGATTTGAAATCATGATCCACTTGCTGCCCCACATGTCTTCATATTTGTCGAGAACAGCTTTACGCTCATCAATGCTACCTTTGTAATCATCTACAAAGTCGCTGAAGTTATCACCAACAACCATTACCAGACGGTAATTCTCTGTAATGTGTGCGCGACGTGGAGATTTCTTGGAAGAATTCCATGCTTCTTTTTCCTTACGAAGAAGAACAGTATCTTCGGAAGTATCTATCGGATAGCCATAAGCCTTCAGGTTATTTCTGGTTGCTTCTTCCTGTGGTGCTTTACGGTTTGATACGTAGAAAATTTTAACGCCTTTTGATTCCGCATACTTGATGAAATCCAGCGAACCCGGAACAGGGGTAGAAGTTTCAGAGCGTACAAATGGTACCCAGGTTTTTGAACCATAACTTTGCTCATTGGCAACAAGCCATGCTTCGTAGGCAGAGTTATCAAGAACAGTCTCATCCACATCCAGCATCACAGCAGGTGGCTTGTTGCTGTAGTTATCCCCCTGCTCATTTGGCGCGCCGGTCCAGCTTTTATCAGCTAGGGCATCGTCGAGTTTTATTTTAGCAAGTTCGTACATCGCTATGCTGTTGGCTTTGAACTCGACAGATTTTTGAGTCCAAAGGGTCGCATTTAGAAGATCGTTTTGAGGAGTAGAGATACAACCCGCTAATGTTCCCCCCATAAGAACAGTTAAAGCGGTTAGCTTTAGAGTACGCAACATGATTATTTCCCTGTTATATTCTTACTGTTTTTCGAATAATTTTTATTTTTCACATGACAGAATTGTTACACTTTAAATATTTTTTGACTAAATGGTCAAGTATTGGCTTTTGGGTCCTCCGCACTTTACGGCCTTTCAATGACAATCTCGGCAGAGGCACCATCAAGCCCAACCCTAAGAATAGAAGAGGTTGTGAGAGAGTTTTCATCCCTTGGTAATTCAAATACCTGATATGGATTGTCATCGACAAACCCAGAGCCATCAGCCATTTTTTTACCCTCTTCCTCCATTTGCCTTTGATACTTATCCGCCGCTTGTTTTCTCAAAGCCTGTTCTTCTTTGATCGCTGCAATGCGGCGATCCATTCTCTCATCGCTATGGTCGCGTTGATAACGCCCCGTTCCACCTTCGTCTTTATAGGATTTGTTTAAGCCCGTTAAGTCGCTCCGGACTTTTGAAAGGCGATCCCTGATCTCTTTTTGAGCTGATCCCGGAGAATTAAGATTTTGCATGCGTTCAAGACGGCGCCTCAGACCTGCTTCTTCTGATTCCAATGCTTCGGCTTTTTTCCAATCCTCTTTGCGGTACTTACTGCCCAAGTGCTCACGACGGGCCTGTTCTGTTTCAAGTTCCTCTAATTCAGACCTTAACCTGAATTGTTTTTTGCTATTTGATGCCGCCGCTGTGGCTGGACCGTTGATGGCGAGTTCTCTTTCTTGTTCTTCCATGAGTTTACGACGATTTGCCAGTTGCGATTTTATGGCTCTCATTTCGTTTGCCTGTTGGGCGTCTGTCCCTCTGTTCGCACTCTCACGCAGCAATTTAGGATCCCAAAGGCCTTTTGCTTCGGGCACGGCTTTCTCTATAAGATCGGCCAACACAAGTAATCCCTCATCCACATTGCCATTCTTGCCAAAGGTCTCAGCAAGTTCACGCATGGTCTTTTTCAAAGCAGCAGGATCCTTACGATTTTTGACCATTTCTTCGGCGGCATCGTTTAAGGCTTTATAGGGTGGCTTGGTAACATCCTTCCCCATCATTTTAAGAGCGAGTACGGCACGTTCGGCATATTTCCCCATGGCCGAGCCAGCGTCCGCCCCACCTTCATGGCCCTCGTGGAAGCCGTTCATATGGTGGGTCATCATCATCACCTGATCATTAAGGAAATTCTTTAGCTGCCCATCCGAGAGATCTCTGCCATTTTTTGCCAATCCTTCTCTTGAATAGTTTGGATCCTTGATCAAATCACGTACGCTTTTATCTGCAAGTTGGGCGTCATTCACCACCATATCCAGCCCGGTAAATGATGAATAGGTTTCGATGCCTTCCCGCAAGGCGTAACCCCAATCCCGCTGGATTTCGGCAGCAAGTTTCTTTCTTTGCCGATCTAGCTTTTGGGCCTCTGGTGAGTTTTTATCCACCCCCGCAATTTGAGATTCCAAAAGCTCCATTCGGGTGTTTTTCTCACGCAAAGCCTCTGTGCGTTTGCCATAAAGATTATCCCGGGCCCGAAGAGCTAGATCGCCGGGGTTGCGCGCCAGATTTGGATTTTCGGCACTTCTCCGCTTTGTTGAGTAGATTTAGGATTTCAAATAGAGCATAGATTGATTATCTGGAATGGATGATTGTCTAATTTTGAGTTTGAAGTATTCGGTATCCTTGATGCCTCTGGCTCGCTTACGGATCATTCCTATACTGACATTACCAGCCTCTATCCTGGCGCTTGTGAGCTTGTGTTTGGCGTAGTTGCAGATGCCCACACAATGTTTCCGTAGGGATTTCGCGAACTTTTTTAGATAGAGCATCTGTGACTGATCTGCTATCAGGCACCAACGTTCCAGTTGCTCCGCCATCGCCTCAAATGAAGCGGCACTCCACAGCAGCTGAAGCTGTTCTTTCAAGACGTAAAGTGCATTCAGGTTGCTATTGCTCTCCAGCAACCTTTGCAGCTTGTCACTTTGTTTTTCACTCAACTTATCCGCATTTTTGAGCAACAGATAATGTGTCCCTTTCATCAACTCTTTACCACTTGGATCGGCCTTTCTGAACTCAAGTCGACGCTGATTATGGATAGCTTTGCTGTAGTTTTTCATGACGTGGAAACGGTCAAATACTATGTCGGCCAACGGCAAGGACTCTCTGACAGCCTTTTGGTAGGCAGGCCCCATATCCATCGCTACGGCCTTTATTTTGCAGGCTGTATCTGGTTGCAGTTGTTTCAAAAACCTTGAAAAAACCTCGGCAGTTCGGCCTGCTTCAACCCAGATCAGATGACCGCCAACCATATCGTAGACCACCGTCATGTAGTCATGACCTTTCGCCCGGGCAACTTCATCTACACCAATATATTCCAAGCCAGTTAGCTCTGCAGGATCAAGCGTAGGGAGAGTTTCAATAAGGTATGCCCTGTCGATATTCTTGACCGTTTCCCATCGTATATCCAAATGTCTGGAAACCGCTTGAATAGACATATGCCGACATAATCCACTGATCAGTCGGCAAAATCGGTGAGTGAAACGGCACCCTTTATCAACAAAATCACACCCCTCAATGCGGCGTTCGCCCTTGTTAATATAAACCTGCGCCAGCTCAATCTCGACCACACAAGGATACCCAAAAAGGGGGATGTCGTTTACTTGTCGGCGGACATGCTGGTTGATGCTTCCCTTCTGGCCTGTAGCAGGGTCTATAGCCCTCCTACGCGCGTCTCGGCTGCAGTGAATGACAATCTTAACACCGCCGTCATCCAGTTTAATTTCATTTACACGTTGCCCTTTGAGGCCTAAAATATGCTGCGAGATGTTGATTGTCATATACCTGCTCTATGTAAAGTTATCAGAAACCATACATATCAACAGGTTACTTGGCGGTCGGCATCTTTTTCTACTCAACAAAGCGGAGAAGAGCCAAATAGAGCATAGATTGATTATCTGGAATGGATGATTGTCTAATTTTGAGTTTGAAGTATTCGGTATCCTTGATGCCTCTGGCTCGCTTACGGATCATTCCTATACTGACATTACCAGCCTCTATCCTGGCGCTTGTGAGCTTGTGTTTGGCGTAGTTGCAGATGCCCACACAATGTTTCCGTAGGGATTTCGCGAACTTTTTTAGATAGAGCATCTGTGACTGATCTGCTATCAGGCACCAACGTTCCAGTTGCTCCGCCATCGCCTCAAATGAAGCGGCACTCCACAGCAGCTGAAGCTGTTCTTTCAAGACGTAAAGTGCATTCAGGTTGCTATTGCTCTCCAGCAACCTTTGCAGCTTGTCACTTTGTTTTTCACTCAACTTATCCGCATTTTTGAGCAACAGATAATGTGTCCCTTTCATCAACTCTTTACCACTTGGATCGGCCTTTCTGAACTCAAGTCGACGCTGATTATGGATAGCTTTGCTGTAGTTTTTCATGACGTGGAAACGGTCAAATACTATGTCGGCCAACGGCAAGGACTCTCTGACAGCCTTTTGGTAGGCAGGCCCCATATCCATCGCTACGGCCTTTATTTTGCAGGCTGTATCTGGTTGCAGTTGTTTCAAAAACCTTGAAAAAACCTCGGCAGTTCGGCCTGCTTCAACCCAGATCAGATGACCGCCAACCATATCGTAGACCACCGTCATGTAGTCATGACCTTTCGCCCGGGCAACTTCATCTACACCAATATATTCCAAGCCAGTTAGCTCTGCATGATCAAGCGTAGGGAGAGTTTCAATAAGGTATGCCCTGTCGATATTCTTGACCGTTTCCCATCGTATATCCAAATGTCTGGAAACCGCTTGAATAGACATATGCCGACATAATCCACTGATCAGTCGGCAAAATCGGTGAGTGAAACGGCACCCTTTATCAACAAAATCACACCCCTCAATGCGGCGTTCGCCCTTGTTAATATAAACCTGCGCCAGCTCAATCTCGACCACACAAGGATACCCAAAAAGGGGGATGTCGTTTACTTGTCGGCGGACATGCTGGTTGATGCTTCCCTTCTGGCCTGTAGCAGGGTCTATAGCCCTCCTACGCGCGTCTCGGCTGCAGTGAATGACAATCTTAACACCGCCGTCATCCAGTTTAATTTCATTTACACGTTGCCCTTTGAGGCCTAAAATATGCTGCGAGATGTTGATTGTCATATACCTGCTCTATGTAAAGTTATCAGAAACCATACATATCAACAGGTTACTTGGCGGTCGGCATCTTTTTCTACTCAACAAAGCGGAGAAGAGCCAAATTTTACCGTCATCGATCCGAGATATGCCAACACCAACGGGACTGGTTTCAAGAAATCCTGAAAGCTTGTCAGATGTTTCTCTTTCAGACTTTTGTAAAGCAACCAAGTCGGTTACGTCTGTATAATTCGTCACAAAACCACCCTCAACAGGCGTGCCAATAACCTCGAGAGTTCTGCCGCTGGGTGTTTCTCTACGAAATTTGTGAGCTTCAAATTTTTTAGCCAAGTTGACGCGCTGTTCAACGCTTTGAACTAATAGTTCTTCAGAAGGCATTGGCCCGTATTCACCTCGTTCAGCATTATAGCGAAACAGGTCTTCAATCGGCGTTCCGGGCTTGGATAGGTTTTCTGGAAAATCGAGCAGCGAGGTAAAGCGTTTGTTGCAAATTACCAGTTTTAAATCCCGGTCGAAGAGAGAAATACCGTGGTGGGTATTTTCCATGACCACATTACGAATATTGTTCTCTTGTTCCAAAGCATCGTTTTTAACTTTAACCTGTTCGACCAGTTCTAGATTTAGGCTCTGAAGATAATCCTTTGCTTCTTCTAGATGCGTTATATCTGAATAGGTTATCGCAAATCCCCCAGAAGTAGTGGGGTTCCCAACTATCTGGAGAACGGTACCATTTGGGCGTTTACGAACAATTTTATAACTTTTTCCTGGAACAAAATAATTTAGTCTTTCCAATATTTGCTGATCTTTATCCCCCGGCCCATATTCCCCAACTTGGGCATGCCAGGTAATTATTTCCCGAAAATTCACACCTTTTTTACAAAACGCATCAGGAAGCCCCAGCATATCTATTGCTTTGTTATTGATAAAAAGAATATCGAGTTTTAAATCAACAACAGCCATCCCGACATCAAACATGTTGATGAGTTCATAATCCAAATTTGGCTCTGCGATAGTCTCTATTGTCATTGCCTAGCATCTGTTGATGTTTATCATTTACTTAGGCAGAAAATACGGGCAACCCCAAAAGCGCTACAGTGTTATAGCTAATCATTGGCAGTCAAGGGATCACAGTCCGTAACTGACGACTATTATCCCCCATGCTCCTTAAAAAAAGCTAAATTTTGTGTTGTAGATAAATGAATTTAAGAAAAAGAGATTGAAGCTTCATACCTATTGTCGTTAACCTCTTTCAGCTGGATCCCAGTATTAGTTACCGAATTAATTATTACGAGCACTCCTATGCCATTTTCATCCCAATTCCAGTCACTTCAAGAATTGGGATGGTCTGTTTTTTTTGAAGGCCAACTCTCTTTTGATGAGATTAAACAACATAATTTGGGAACAATTCTCCCAGTACGCATTACCAGGGTACACCGCATACGCCTTCAGGCCCGTTCTGAAGACGGAGAACATGTGTTTTCAATGGCTAAAGATCAGGGCGCGGGAGAATTTGCCGTTGGAGATTGGCTTCTCATAGAGCCTTCTACGGAAAAAATTGTAAGAAAATTGGACCGTCAAACCGTACTCCAGCGACTTAACTTTAGCTCTCAAAATCAAGTTCAGCTCATCGCTTCGAACATAGATACGCTTTTTATCGTTACATCATGCAATGCCGATTTTGATTTAGCCTGGATAGATCGGCTCCTTGCCCTGGCATTTGGGGCAGGCGTAACCCCAGTCGTTGTCCTAACAAAAACAGATCAAACGAAATCCCCAGACACCTGGGCTAGACAAGTAAGAACATTATCCCCAAATCTCGCCGTTGAAGCTATAAATACACACGACCCAGCACATGTCCGAAGGTTAGAGAAATGGTGCCAACCCGGACAAAGTACTGCCATGATAGGCTCTTCCGGGGTTGGAAAGTCCACGATCTTAAACGCCATGTGCCAAATTGATACTCAAACCGGAGAGATCAACGAGAAAAATGCACAGGGCCATCACACAACAACTGCCCGCATTCTCCACCAGACAAAATCAGGAGGATGGTTGATTGATACACCCGGCATACGTGTTTTACATCTGCACGAGGCTGAAAAGGGGATAAATCTCCTCTTTAAGGATATCACCGAGCTAACTGAAAAGTGTCAATTTCGCGACTGCACTCATACGGATGAACCCGGTTGCGCTTTAAACACGGCTTTGTTGGAGAATGCTCTCGACCGCAACCGCTATCAACGCTGGAATAAATTACGCCAAAGCAGTAATCCTAATTCTGGAGAATCTGTCGAACCCGTTATCAGCTGGAGAGAACAACAGCGGATTACAAAGGCTATTAAACACGATCAAAAACACCTGAAACGTAAACAAAAAAAATAAGGATCACCGGAAATGCCACCCCTCCCTATCAGTCGTTATCCTGTACCGGAACTCAAAGATCTACCCGATGACATTAGGGAGAAAATCCTTGCCGTTCAGGAAAAAGCAGGTTTCGTACCCAATGTTTTTTTAGTTTTGGCCCACCGTCCTGAAGAATTCAGAGCCTTCTTTGCATATCACGATGCCTTGATGACAAAAGAGAGTGATCTGACCCAAGCGGACATGGAGATGATTATCGTTGCGACTTCAAACGACAATGGCTGTCAGTATTGTGTCATTGCCCATGGGGCGATCTTACGTATCCGGGCTAAAAACCCGCTAATCGCGGATCAGGTAGCTGTTAATTACCGCAAGGCTGATATTTCTCCACGCCAAACGGCTATGCTGGACTTTGCCATGAAGGTCTCCAACAATGCTCAATCCACCAGTGATGCTGATTTCCAGACCCTGTACGAACACGGGTTTTCAGACGAAGACATCTGGGATATTGCTGCCATTACGGCCTTTTTTGGCTTAAGTAACCGCATGGCTAACTTCACATCAATGCGACCGAATGACGAGTTTTATTCTATG
The DNA here is from genome assembly GCF_965205715.1 of Kiloniella sp. Classification (GTDB taxonomy): domain Bacteria; phylum Pseudomonadota; class Alphaproteobacteria; order Kiloniellales; family Kiloniellaceae; genus Kiloniella. The sequence goes on from NZ_CBDBHW010000014.1 coordinate 742,133, forward strand.
GCTCGGGATTAAAAAATGTACTCTGGATAAGGTTTGGCGCGATAAAAATGAAATGTTTTTTTGCCCATAAGCTCAGTCATTATTTCAACCGCTCCCTCCGTCCGGCAAATTAACGGACATCACCCTAAAATCCGACATTCTGGTTGTTTATCTCGGCCATGCTCCTCGTTTATGCTTATTCACAGGGAGACAAGTTTTGATGGCAGGGAAAATTGCGGTACTCGGTGCCGGTATAATTGGGGTCTGTTGTGCCGTTGAGTTACAACGGCGTGGGTACGAAGTGACCCTGATTGATAAGAATGACCCGGGCCAAGAAACATCCTATGGTAATGCGGGTGTCATCGCACGTAGTTCCATTATTCCTTTCAATCATCCCGGCCTTTGGAAGTCGCTTCCCCAGTTAATGGGAAACAAAACCACTTCTTTTCGGTATGATCCCACTTTTGTTGCCGCAAATATGAATTGGGCAGCAGGTTTCCTGAAAAGAGCGAACCTTAAAGACTTTAATTATACCACTCAGGCGTTGGATGATCTCATCCAACTCTCAACGCGGAAACACGAAGAAATGGTCTCAGCCCTCGGGCTTCAGGAGAAGTTAAACCGTAAAGGGTGGCTCTATTTATATCGGCAAAAATCGACTTTTGAACGATCAAAATTAATGCGAAATACGTTCGATAAGTTTAACGTCGCGACGAAGGAATTAAACGGCGAAGAGATCACCAACCTAGAACCAGATCTTGCTCCTATATTTTGCAAAGGCCTCTGGATACAAGATACCCTCAGCTTCAAAAACCCCGGCGACCTTGTCAAAGCCTATGCAACATATTTCAAATCCAATGGCGGAAGAATAGTCAGATCAAAGGTACAAGTTTTAGAGCAATCAAACCACGGTTACGAATTAACTCTGGATAGTAACAATACGATAGTGGCAGATCAGGTTGTCATCGCTCTGGGTCCATGGGCAAAAACCTTCTTAAAGAAATTTGGATACAGTGTTCCCCTTGTCTTTGAACGCGGCTACCATATGAACTTCAGCCACGATAAGGCGCGAAAATTAAAGCGTCCCGTTTACGATGTCGATGGTGGATATGTTCTGGCCCCCATGTCTAACGGCGTACGGTTGACCACCGGTGTAGAACTGGCCAAACAAGATGCAGCGCCAAATTACAGCCAGTTATCAGCAGCAGAAGCTGTTGCAAGAGATGCTTTTCCTTTTGATAAGCCTTTGGATCCAGAGCCATGGCTTGGCAGCCGTCCAACACTACCTGATTGCAGGCCTATAATAGGGCAAGCTCCTCGACACAAAGGTCTTTGGCTTGCCATTGGGCATCAACACATCGGCTTTAGTACCGGACCAGGAACGGCATCAGTCCTGGGCTCTTTAATATCAGGGGAATCTTCCCCAATCGATGCTGCCCCTTTCCAAGCTGAAAGGTTTATCTCATGACAATCCTCAACCTTATTTTCACAAGATTACAAGATACGGCTGTAGCCGGACACCAAGCAATAAAAGAAACTAAAACTTACTAATCAAACAGGGAGTAATAACAGTGAACATACTTCGTAAAACTATTGGAGCAGCCACTCTGTCAGCGAGCTTGCTCATGTCTGCACAGGCAGTAACAGCAGCAGATAAATGGGATATGGCGTTAGCTTATTCCGCTACAAATTACCATTCTCAAATCGCTGCAGAATTCGCTGCTGAAGTGACAGCAAAAACTTCGGGTGAATTAGAGATCGTTACTCACCCAGGTGGATCTCTTTTTGGTGGCTCTGAAATTTTTGGCGCTGTCCGCCGTGGGCTAACCCCTATTGGTGAACGTCTTATTTCAGCCCTCAGTAATGATGATCCTCTTTACGAAATTGATTCCGTCCCATTTCTGGCGACATCATTTGATGATGCCCGAAAATTATACGAAGCATCCAAACCTGAGCTTGTCAAAAAGCTTGATAAATCTGGTCTCGTCTTTCTCTATTCTGCTCCATGGCCACCACAGGGTTTCTACTCCATCAAGGAAGCCAAGACACCCGAAGATGTCAAAGGCTTGAAATTCCGTGCCTATAACGCAACAACATCAAAAGTTGCAGATATGCTCGGTATGGTACCGACAAAAATCGAAGCTGCAGAATTATCACAAGCCTTTGCCACCGGTGTTGCCCAATCGATGATTTCTTCTGGTTCAACCGGTTATGACCGTAAATTATGGGAACACGTTGGTTTCTTTTATGACGTCCGTGCCTGGTTGCCCCGGAACATGGTTATCGTAAACAAAAAAGCCTGGAACAAACTAGACAAAGAAGTTCAAGACGTCATCCGTGCTGCAGCAAAAACCGCCGAAGACAAAGGGTGGAACAAAGCAGAAAACTTAGCTGATTGGTATCTTGAAGAATTCAAAAAGAACGGAATGTCCGTAAAACCAATGACACCTGAAATGCGCGCTGCCTTTGAAGATGTTGGGGCAAAGCTTCGCGATGAGTGGTTGGCTAAAATTGGTGACAGCGGAAGCGAAATACTTTCTAGTTACAAAAGTCAGTAATTTATCCGACCGTTAAATTAACAGACCTGCGGGCTTTACTCTGGGCTTGCAGGTCTTTTAATAACAAATAAGTAGAGCAAAGTAGGAGCAGCTTTTGAACAAGATATCGAAAACCCTCGACCAAATTTACTTGGCGGGTGCCTGGCTTTCGGGTGGATTGCTTCTCCTTCTCTGCGGCTTAATTCTCTACAGTATCCTCGCGCGTATTCTTGGTCTTTTTGCCGGAGGTGCTACAGACTTTGCAGGCTATGTAATGGCAGCAAGTACTTTCTTGGCCCTCGCATACACCTTTCGTTCTCACGGCCATATTCGTATCCTTTTACTCATCCAAAGAACCAAGGGCTCCATTCGCTTAACTATTGAGCGCGCCACTCTAGGATTTATGACGCTCATTACCTGTTATCTTACCTACTACACGGCTCGTTTAGCCTTGGATTCATGGGAATACGGGGAAAGAAGTGAAGGTGCAGACGCTATTCTTTTATGGATACCCCAAGTCCCCATTGCCCTTGGCTCTGCCGTGTTTACCCTTTCTGTCCTTCACACATTTGCTGAGAGTGTATTCACACCTGAAATAGTAAATCCTGAAAAATTTGACCAAGAGGCTCAAAGCGAAATATGAGTGAAGCTATCTCCATTGTTGTCTTTCTCAGTGTTTTATTCTTTTTTCTTGGATCAGGGGTTTGGATTGGCGCCTCTCTGCTCGCCACCGCCATTGTTGGCATGTTTCTCTTTACCTCAGCACCGGTTGGCGATGCTATGGCCATTACCATTTGGGGTTCCCAGTCTTCCTGGACGCTAACCGCCTTACCGTTGTTTATCTGGATGGGAGAGATCCTTTTTCGTACCAAACTTTCTCAAACACTATTTAGAGGTCTCACGCCCTTTATGGGAAAACTACCTGGTGGGCTCCTCCATGTGAACGTCGGGGCTTCTGCAATTTTCGCAGCGATTTCTGGCTCTTCAGCAGCAACCGTTGCCACAGTCGGGAAAATGTCTATCCCCGAATTAAAAAAGCGGGACTATCCTGAAAAACTGATCATCGGAACACTATCTGGGGCAGGTACACTCGGTCTTCTTATCCCCCCTTCAATTTCCATGATTATCTATGGCGTTACCGTCAATGAGTCTATCGCCAAGCTTTTTATGGCGAGTATGATACCGGGCCTTGTTCTTGCTCTTTGTTTTATGAGCTACATCGCTGTATGGGGCCTGTTCAACAGAGATGTTTCTTACAAAACTCCGGCAATGGCTTTCAGGGAAAAAGTAACTGCTCTGCTCGACCTCTTACCTGTACTTCTCTTAATTTCAGGCGTTATCGGGTCAATCTATTCAGGTATAGCCACTGCAACAGAGGCCGCAGCCTTGGGTGTACTCGGTTCGATCCTTCTTTCACTGCTTCAAAAGACATTGGACAAAGACAGCTTCATTGAATCCGTTCTCGGCGCGGTTCGTACATCTGCAATGATTATGTTCATACTTATGGGATCAGGCTTTTTATCTTTGGCCATGGGGTTTACCGGTATTCCCAAAGCGCTCGCGACCACAATCGTGCACTGGGAGCTCTCCCCCTTCGCCCTTATCATGATTCTAACCGTCTTTTATATATTCCTCGGGATGTTCCTCGATGGTATTTCCTCAATCGTGTTAACAATGGCCGTTATTGAGCCCATGGTACGCGCCGCAGGCATTGATATGCTTTGGTTTGGGGTATATTTGATGATCGTGGTTGAAATGGCTCAAATCACCCCGCCGGTTGGATTTAACTTGTTTGTCTTACAAGGCATGACTGGTAAAGATATTGGCTATATTGCCCGCGCATCCATGCCGATGTTCTTTGTCATGTGTGGGTTTGTGGTCATTCTCTTTCTTATTCCAGAGCTCGCGACCTGGCTGCCAGAAACATTAAGTCAAACGCGCTAGCCAACTGCTTTTTCGTCTACTAATCCACGCTTAGATGTGGAGGTAGGTATTCCCTGGTAAATACTTCGAGCCGATGGCGATAATTGGGATCAAACCCTTCGCATCGGCCGAAGTGGTTCAGCAGCGCATCAACCGCATGGCGAGCGTATTCTTCAGGGCTGTATTCGATAACCGCATCTATAATTCCATCGCGTAACAAGGGCCGTGTTCTTCGATTAACACCATGGGCAACCGTCACCGTGTTATCCAGATAACCGCGTTCTTTTAGTTCTTGAACCAGGTGAATATTCCAAGATGAAATATTATAAAGACCGGTAAAAGGGCCATGTTTATCGATATAATCGCATATTTTTCTATAATCAGAGCTATCCCCCTTATTACACTCTAAAACGTGGCTCGCTTCGAGATGAGGATAACGTTCAGATATAACCTGTCTCAGGCCAATCTCTCTATCTAAATGAGCCGTATAACGTTGTAACCGGGTTAAAATTAATGTCTTGCCTTGAGACTGATGAATAAACCGCCCCAAGAGGTCGCCCGCTAATTTACCTGCTTGGAGATTTCCACTCCCGGCGTAATGACTTCGACCAGAATTTGGAAGATCTGATATCAGCGTAATAACCGGGACTTCTTTGCATATGGGATCCAGTGCATCACTAATTACCGGGTGGTCATAGGCCAAGAGAATAACACCATCAAAACCTCGCTGTATGGATGCAATTCGTGACGCGATATCCTGTGGTTCCTGAGATGAAAAATAATGAAAGCTGCAAGTAAAACCCTTGGTATCATGCAGCGATTGGTGGTCCAAAATCGCCTTTTGAATACGCGCATAAACGTCTCGATCAGGTCGGTTCATCAAAACGGAAAAACGGAGTAATTGTCGAGGAATCTGATCTAAATTCCTGTTAAGGCGTAACTTCCGCGCAGCTTCCAATACCTTAGTCTCAAGCTCTTCCCGTACACCACCTCTCCCGTTCAAGACACGATCAACAGTGGCTGAACTTACCCCCGCAAGAGAGGCAACTTCGGAAAGCGTCGGTTTTGATCCACGGTGCATGAGCAATATTCTCACAGATGAAGACGGTATATTTGATGGAATCTAATCAGGGATTTGATGGATTTCAATCAAATATTTGATAGAAGCACTTAAACAGGCGTGTCATTTTCTCAATCAATAAATAAACACCCCAAAACAAGGGGAGCACGAACAAGGGAAATTGAACAAATGTTAGTAGCTCATCACAGAGATGATTTGGATCGTGGAATCCTCTTTAGCCTGCAGGAAAATGCTCGGATATCAACAAGTTTGATCGCCAAGAGCCTCAATGTAGCGCGCTCAACCGTGCATGAACGCATTACCCGATTGGAACGCGAAGGTATTATCCAAGGTTATACCGCGGTGATAAAGCCCGACCCCAACGAACGTTCCATACATGCCTTGTTATATCTTGAACTTGAAAGAAACCATTCCGGTATTGTGATCAAACAGTTGCAAGAATTCCCTGAAATTATAAGTTGCAGCGCATTGACGGGCGAATTTAATCTCTTTTGTACCGTAGAGGCCCCTTTGCTTGAAGATCTCGATGCCCTGCTTGAAGAAATCTCTATTCTACCGCATGTTATTAGAACGAAATCAAATGTGATCCTGGCCAACAAATTTGATCGTGCGGGAACCACTCAGATACAAAATGAACGCCCCTACTTACATGCGGTTGGCGCATAAAAAGCCTTCCCAACCAGCCTTCAAGGAAAGATATAATATAAAATGGTGTTATCAGGAGGTCAGGCGGCTTACGGACAAGATATTGGCATACTTGTCCTCGACACCTCATTTCTTCGCATTCCTGGCGACATCGGCAACGCCCGCTCGTTCGATTTTCCTGTAAGATATAAAGTCGTAACGTCCGCTACGCCGGATCAAATCGTAGCTGAAGGATCAAAAGCACGCGCCTTACTTCCCCTCTTTATCGAGGCGGCACAAGAATTAGAGCGCGAAGGTGTGCGTGCCATTATTACCAGTTGTGGATTTTTAACCGTCGTGCAAAAGGAACTCGCAGCCGCGGTCTCTATCCCTGTGGTCACATCAAGCCTGCTACTGGTCCCGATGATTTCAAGCATGATTGGTCCCCAAAAATCAGTCGGGATCATAACGGCAGATGCAGGCTCGCTTTCCCCTGAACATTTAAAAGCCGCCGCAATTGATGAAACTTGCCCGGTTCATATTAGAGGGATGGAAAACTCCAAAGCCTTTTCTGAAACGATCCTAAAGCCTTCGGTCACGTCCCCTCGTCCGCTAGATCCAATCAAAATTGAACAGGACCTTTTGGATATAACCAAAGAGCTGTTAACGGCTCACCCCGAAATCGGTGCCATCGTTTTGGAATGTACAAACCTTCAGCCCTATGCAAAAAAAATCCGTGCTGTAACTGGGGTTCCGGTTTTTGGAATTATAGATTTGGTAAACCTCATTCAATCAGGCTTATCCAGCGACTAACAATAGAAGTTCCCTCTTCCTGCGACTATTGGCGTCCTTATAAGAACACTTGCACGCCTACTGTGAGAAATTTGCTTTTTCCACTGAAAAATGCGCCATGAGTAATGCCTCGAATGACTGAGTGTTCAAAGAGGGCGGCGCTGAATGAAGTTGTATGGTTGCATAATCCCAAGTTACCTCTGGTACGAAGGGCTTGGTAATAATATCGGTGTCTTGGGCATCTGTAACAAAAGGATCAAGAATAGATACGCCAGCACCCCTTCTGACCAATTCATATATCGTCCTCTGTGTGCGGGTCTCAATTGCCAATTTACGTTTTACATTCTCTTCAAAAAAAACTGTATCAATTAAGGCTCGAAAAGGGCTTCCAGCAGAAAGGGATATAAAGGGATCAAACTCTAAGTCTTTAGCTTGAATTTCTGACTTATCCCTTAAAGGATGATCCCTAGGCAAAACGCAAACGGCCTTTTGCTGACAGAAAGGTTCCACTTTCAAATTTACAGAATCTTGCCCCATCATGGAGACAACCCCAATATCAAAACGTTGGGAACGAACCATTTCCAAAGCTTGTATCCGTGGAGCAGTTTCGAGCTCGATACTTACCTTTGGATGGCGTTTGGTAAATTCCGAAATCAAGGACGGTAAGAAACTTTCCACACAAACCGGCATGGCCACAATCCGAAGGCTCCCCTGCTGCTGGTTAACAATAGCCTCAGCAGTGGTGCGGATTTCTTCTAGCCCAATAAAGGCCCGGTCCACCTCACGGTAAAGCGCTAATGCTTCGGGGGTCGGCTCCAACCGGTTTGGTTTTCGTATGAAAAGCTGTAATCCAGATCCATACTCAAGATCAGAAATTAATCGACTGATCGCTGGCTGCGTGATGAAGAGCATTTTGGCTGCCTCTGTTCCTGAGCCCGTGACCATTACTGCTCTAAAAGCTTCTATCTGTCGAAAATTCATAGAAATAACATCCTGAATTAAAATGCTTAATTACATAGCATAATATTTAGTTATGCACGATGGCAAATAACTGATTTGCGATGATGCTACAAAAAAGAAAACATGCTGCAACAGTTATTACTAATTAGGCACGACAGCATGGAATGGGCACTTCTCTTACTGGTCACTTTTCTAGCCGCAACCGTTCAATCAGCCACGGGTTTCGGATTTGGATTGATCGCAGTATCAGCCTTTCTAATCATGCTTGATTCCGTGGCTGCAATTCAAATTGTGATCATCATTACCCTGGTAATGTCATGTGTTCACTGGCCAAATCTAAAAGGTTTAGCGCCTGCCCATTTATTAAAATGGTTGTCGATCGGCTGTACACTCGGATTTCCCATTGGTGTGTTGGCTTATAACCAACTCGATCTTGAAGCGATTAAAATGGCTGTCGCAGTTTTGATCATTTTGATTAGCCTGCAAAACGGTTGGCATTTACTCAATAAGCAAAAAACAGGCCTGACGACTGAAGACCCAGGACAAAGACCTGGCGCTATAATGGGCGTTGGTGTTGCATCCGGTTTAATGGCCAGCGCCATGGCAATGCCAGGCCCAGCGGTTATGCTTTATCTCTCAAGAACAAGCCTCAGTAAAAATGAGATCCGCGCCACCATTCTGACATTCTTTGTCTTTTCCTATGCCGGTGCCTTGATGTTGCAGACAGCATTTATCGGCATTGAGACCCAAACTTGGGTAACCGCCGGAGTGCTAACACCATCTGCACTTATCGGTGTGGCTGCCGGTCACTTGCTTTCAACAAAAATCAATCAACAACTTTTTAAGGGACTGGTTTTACTGATCCTGCTGCTGACCGGCTTGTTCATGATTTTCAACCTGTAACCTTTTTATTGCGTCCAGAATATAAAGAGAGACCAACATGTTAACCGACAAATACCCTAGGGTAGAACTATCTCACACGCCAACCCCGTTGGAGAGCCTCGAGAATTTAAGCAAAAAGCTCGAAGGCCCGAGAATTTGGGCGAAACGGGATGATTGTACCGGTCTTGCCATGGGCGGAAATAAAGCACGGCAATTGGAATACTATATAGGTGATGCCCTCTCCAAAGGGGCTGACACTTTGCTGACAACTGGCGCCGTGCAATCAAACCATGTGCGTTTGACCATTGCTGCCGCGCGAAAGTTAGGTTTGGAAGTTGAAGTTCAGCTGGAAAAGCGCGTCGATGGCCGTCAGCAAGAATATTATGATTCCGGCAATCCTTTCCTCATGAGATTAATGGGCGCGAAAATCCATTATTATCCTGTGGGCGAAGACGAAGAAGGCGCAGACCAAGCCCTCTATGCCCGTGCAGATGAAATTCGTAAAGAGGGTGGAAATCCTTATGTCATCCCCTTGTCGAGTAACAATCATGTCCCCTATGGTTCACTCGGTTATGTACGTTGCGCCGAAGAACTCCTGCTACAGTTTCAACAGCGATCTCTTAAAATCGACGGCATCGTACTCCCCACCGGAAGCGCAACAACCCATGCCGGCGTATTGAGCGGATTACGCGCTTTGGGCTGCAAAATCCCTGTTTACGGCTTTTGTGTCAGGCGCGATCAAGAATCTCAAACCCAACGCGTTTTAGCCAAAGCATCTGAAGTTGCCGAGATGATCGGGTGTCCCGGTGTCGTCACGAAAGACGATGTCTGGACCGATGACAGAATGCTGCGTCCGGGTTATGGCCAGTTAAACGAAGACCTATTGGAAGCATTGCGATTGAGCGCTACCTGCGAAGGTTTGCTTCTGGATCCAACATACACCGGAAAAGCCATGGCAGGGCTTATCCATTTGGTCACCAGCGGCCATTTCAATCAAAAACAGAACATCGTGTTTTTGCACACTGGCGGCACCCCAACCCTATTCGGCTACCCCGAATTACTCCAGGGGATGTTCGGTGACACGCAATCCCAAGCCACCCTTTTGGCAAGTTAATCAGGAAAAAATAATGACAACGACGATTGAAGCACGGTTGAAGACTTTAGCCATCGATTTACCAGAAGCAACGGCCCCCGTTGCCAACTACGTCCCCTATGTCTGCACCGGAAATCTGGTTTTTGTGTCAGGTCAACTGCCAATGGCAAACGGCGAAATCATTTGCAAGGGGCAAGTCGGCACCGATGTTTCTATAGAAGAAGCACAAGCAGCTGCTCGCCAATGCGTGTTGAACCTTATCGCACAAGTGAAATCTGCCTGCGATGGAGATCTGGAAAAAATTAAACGTGTGGTTCGCCTTGGCGGATTTGTGAACTCAGCAGCGGGCTTTACTGACCATGCCTTGGTGATAAACGGCGCCTCGGATCTCATGTGCGAGATATTTGGCGATAAGGGTAAACACGCCCGTGCAGCGGTTGGATCTTCATCTCTGCCATTTGGTGTATCCGTTGAAGTCGATGCCATCTTCGAACTGGAAGATTAATTCTTTTGCTCCCGGAATAAGCCTCACCCCGGGACATCCTTTTTAGAGGCAAACAATCAAAAATAACAATAATCTATGGGAGTGTTTTAATGTTGAAGTTATCAAATAACCCTAAATTCCTTGCTTTGGCTGTGGCCGGATTTATGGCATCGGGACTTAGCACCCAGGCCTTTGCTCAAACAAAAACTCACGTATCTATCGGTACCGGCGGTCAAACTGGCGTTTATTATGTTGTCGGTCAATCCATCTGTAAAATGGTCAACCGTACCAGCAAAGAACACGGTCTGCGCTGTTCAGCGCCCTCCACTGGAGGCTCCATTGCCAACTTGAACTCTATACGGGATGGTGGTCAGGATATGGGCGTTGCCCAATCCGACTGGCAATATCACGCCTATTACGGTACTTCCAAATTCACCAAGGCGGGTCCGAATAAATCTTTACGTGCGGTTTTCTCTGTTCACCCAGAACCTTTTACCGTTGTTGTAAGATCTGATTCAGGTATTACACACTTTGACCAATTGGTTGATAAACGTGTGAATATCGGCAATCCCGGTTCTGGCCAGCGCGGTACCATGGAAGTATTGATGGACCTGAAAGGATGGGATAAGAAAAGTTTTCAACTGGCCTCTGAATTAAAATCCAGTGAACATTCTCAAGCTCTCTGTGACAACAAGATTGATGCCCTGGTTCATACCGCGGGCCATCCAGTAGCTAATATTAAAGAAGCTGCCACCAGCTGTGACGTTCGCCTTGTTCCCGTAACCGGCGAATATGTGGACGGCTTGGTTGAGGCTAATGCCTATTATTCCACCGCGCAAATTCCTGGCGGTATGTACCAAGGTACAGACAAGGCAATCGATACCTTTGGTGTAGGCGCGACCTTCGTATCTTCCGACAAAGTATCAAGTGACACCATTTATCACCTGGTAAAAGCCGTATTTGAAAATTTCGATCGTTTCAAACGTTTGCACCCAGCTTTCGCCAATCTAAAGCCAGAAGACATGATTAAAAATGCTCTGTCTGCACCTCTACATGATGGTGCGGTTCGTTATTACAAAGAACGCGGTTGGTTGTAAGAAACAGACGACTGATTGCTTCTCCCGCCACTGGTTTGTTCAACTTACCGATGGCGGGAGAAACTTTTTCAATATGGCAATTTCCTTCCGATGCCTGCGCGTTAACGGTCGGAATTCTGGGAGTTTAAAATGGATGATCAGGTAAAGAATGCACCTGTCAGTATCGAGAGTGATGTAGGTGTCGGGGTCGATGTTGATGACATCGCAGTTTCAGCAGATACAGGAGGGCGAAAACCTTTTGGGATCACGCAGAAAGTAATCCTGGGAACGGCCCTTACTTGGTCTCTGTTTCAAATATGGATCGCCTCGCCCCTTCCCTATATGGTTGATATTGACTGGCTCCGCTTTAACGGAAACCAAACCCGTTCAATCCATTTAGCCTTTGCCATATTTCTGGTATTCCTGAGCTTTCCACGGTCGATCAAATCACCACGTTCCTATGTGCCAGTAACTGATTGGATCGTAGCTGCTGTTGCTGCCTTTTGTGCCGCCTATTATTTCCTCGACTATGAAGCCATTTCTGAACGGGTCGGGGCACCATCCACTCAAGACATCGTTGTTGCCTGTATTGGTGTGCCATTGTTGCTCGAAGCTGCGCGGCGCAGCTTAGGCCCCGCGTTGGTCGTAATCGCCGTGTTGTTCCTGCTCTATAGTTTTTATGGCAATTACATGCCTGAACTGATCGAACACAAAGGTTACTCCCTGTCCCAGGTGGTCAATCATCAATGGGTAACAACAGAGGGTGTATTCGGTGTTGCCCTCGGGGTTTCGACCGACTTCGTTTTCTTGTTTGTACTTTTTGGCGCCTTGTTGGAAAAAGCAGGTGCAGGTAACTACTTTATCAAACTCGCATTTTCTCTACTGGGTCATTACAAAGGCGGCCCCGCCAAGGCAGCCGTTGTAGCTTCAGGCCTTACTGGCGTCATTTCAGGGTCCTCAATTGCCAATGTCGTGACCACAGGCACCTTCACCATGCCAATGATGAAACGGGTTGGGTTTTCCGCTGAAAAAGCTGGCGCCGTCGAAGTCGCCTCATCCGTGAACGGTCAAATCATGCCCCCCGTGATGGGCGCAGCCGCTTTCTTGATGGTCGAATATGTCGGTGTCAGTTATATCGAAGTCATCACGCACGCCTTTTTGCCCGCCCTGATTTCCTATATCGCTTTGGTTTATATCGTTCATCTCGAGGCCCTAAAGCACAACATGAACGGGCTTCCCCGTCGCCCCAATAGCCAGAGTTTTATCCGTAAAATATCAGGATTTCTGCTCGGTTTTCTTGGTTTCTCCGGCATGGCTGTAGCCGTTTATTACGGTATGGGTTGGATCAAACCCATGGCTGGCGACTACAGCGGCTGGATCATCGCAGGGTTAATCTCAATTACTTATGTCTTGCTTGTGCGCTACAGTACCTTTTTCCCAAAAATTGAAATGGATGATCCCAACAAACCGATTGATGAGCTTCCTGCACCTGGGCCGATATTCAAAGCTGGCCTTCACTTTTTGCTGCCGGTCATCGTTTTGATTTGGTGTCTAATGGTCGAGCGGTTATCACCTGGACTAAGCGCTTTTTGGGGCTCAACTCTACTCATCTTTATCATTGTTACTCATCGGCCCCTCGATGCCTATTTCCGGGAACATCAGAACGTAATTCCCGAACTAATAGCAGGGATCCTGGATTTAAGAGACGGGCTCATTACCGGCGCTCGTAATATGGCAAGTATTTCCATTGCCACCGCCACAGCCGGTATCATTGTCGGTGCGGTTTCGCAAACCAGCATCGGTTCTGTCTTGGCTGATGTGGTCGAAGTCCTTTCCTTTGGCAATTTGGCTCTAATGTTAATCCTTGTTGCCTTTCTTTGCCTCATCCTCGGCATGGGTTTGCCAACGACGGCAAATTACATTGTCGTCTCGTCTCTATTGGCCAATGTCATCGTTGAATTGGGTGCCCAGAACGGCCTAATCGTACCTTTGATCTCGGTGCACCTTTTCGTGTTCTATTACGGCTTGATGGCAGATGTAACGCCACCAGTTGGCCTCGCGTCCTTTGCCGCGGCGGCAATATCCGGGGGTAATCCCATCAAGACCGGCATTATTGCCTTTGCTTATTCCATGCGGACGGCAATCCTCCCTTTTATCTTCATCTACAATACCGACTTGTTATTGATTGATGTGGGATGGCTAGAGGGCATATCTATCTTCATCATAGCCACAATTGCGATGCTGGCTTTTACCGCCGGGACCCAAGGCTTCTTTATCACTCACTCAAACAAACTTGAATCAACCTTGTTATTACTTGCCGCTTTCAGTCTGCTGCGCCCAGGATTTTGGGTCGATCAGGTTGTCGATCACTACAATCAGGTCCCCGCCACACAAATCATGGCGACATTAGAAACCATTGAACCTGATACTACGATAAGATTGCGCGTTTTGGGTGAAGACGATGTCGGCGATCCCCGCCAATTCATGGCTGTTATCAAACTGCCGCAAGGGGATAGCGTAGACAGCCGTTTGGAAAAGTCCGGACTTCAGTTTTTCCACACCGATCAAGGGCTTGAAGTTGACGTTGTAGAGATTGGTAGCCCGGCAGCACAAGCAGGACTGGATGCCTTCCAGTTGATCGAAAGTATGGAAGTTCCAAATGACCAACCGCCAAAACAACTGATCTACATCCCAGCACTCGGGTTGATCTTGTTTATTATAATGCTTCAACGCAGAAGGAAGCGAGGACAAGATAACGGGGCTCATAGCATCCCTGCTGTCAGCTAAAGAAGCTCCCAATTACCTTATAACAATAAAGCCACTCTTGATTAACATGAGTGGCTTTATTGTTATCTTGAAAGGAAAACTTTTGCCGAAGAGAAATAAAACAAGATTAAAAAAATCTCCCCATTGTAATTCTAAGTAAAGAATAATTAGCTCCCTCGGCTAAAAATGGCTAGATCCGGATGCCCTAAATACTCTTTCTATAACAGTCTGTGATACCTATTTTCCTCCCCCCCTTACTATTGAAGGGATCCCTTTCAAGCGGCGGGTCCCAACAACTGAGGTCCTTGTCACTGTATCCGTGGCACCTGAAACCTAGTATTCTTTTAGCATTATGTCATAGTTTTACCATATGTGGGGTTTAGCTTTTGATCAGGCAGGAATAGCTAATTTTAAGAAGGATCGTGCTCTGGCATCTATGACACGAGCTGAAGCGAATGATTATTACGCGACATCGAGAGCAGCGGATCAATAATTGTACGAACTTGCAAAAGAAGATGCGACAATGATGAGCATACCTTTCCACATACCTTTGCGAAGCATATCTGCTTTAATCGTGTACATCCTAGTGTTTATGCTAAACCCGGCTTGTGCGGAAGAACCCCAAAGTTTTGACCATCCGCAAAGCCTCAATGGACGTTACCAAGTTGTGAGCATGAGGACAGATAGCTCTACTGCCAGCACCCTGTCAATAGCGGAAGGAGACACGCTCATAGGCACCTATTTGGAAATTGATGAGGATGGCTTTCACATGGAGGGAATGACTTGTGAAACAGGGCGCATCCAGGCAAAGAGCGTATCATTCGTATTTCTTGAAGACCCAAACCTGGCCGACCTCAACATCTCCCCCCTAAGCAATCCAAGCTTTCGGGGTGAGCAACGCATTCATCAACCTTACGATGTGATCTGTGGTGAGGACGTGCTTACCCAGCTGCACCAAGTCGATGACCAAATCCTTATCATGCCTTGGTCTAATAGCTCTCAATATTTGATCTTGGAAAAACCTCTGAGCCAGGAACAAATCAGAAAATTACAAACACAACTGAAAGATATGAAATTTTCATCTCAAGATCCCAATGGCATTCTAGATAAAGAAACGCTTACCGCTATTAGTCTCTATGCCAGCTACCGCAATGAAGATAAGGATGCTCCCCGGTTCTTACGCACCGCCATTTCAGAGAACCTATTAGATGGACTGGGCGTCTTAACGGATGAATAAGCAAAGATCGCCATCGTAACCTGCTTAATGAATACCCTTCACAATCATCAAATTATAATCCCGAATACACCTGGCAATGAAAAGCTGGACCTGCATTGGCTGAAAGATTTCATCCTCACGACCAACGGTAAGTTTCTCACATTAAGCGCGGTCTCAAGACCTTGAATTTGTATTGCCCTTAAGATTAAATACAACTTAAGCATTCAATTTGTAAATATTGGGTACTCATTTAAAAGGGAAAAGGGAAGCAAACATGGCGTGGCTTATTAGAAAAAAAGCAATAATAGACAACTATAAAGTTGAAGTCGCAAAACCCAGTAATGCTGACATCAGAATATATTGCTACTCTTCTAGCGGGCAAAAAAAGGCGGTGATGGCTTTTTTTAATGAAGAAAATTACGATAGTTCAAAGGATAATATTGTAATCTACCAAGAGCAGGATGGTAACCATACAGCATTACTCGGCTATCCCATGAATATGTTTCAAAATATTCGGCTCTTCTCCGCTTTGTTGAGTAGAAAAAGATGCCGACCGCCAAGTAACCTGTTGATATGTATGGTTTCTGATAACTTTACATAGAGCAGGTATATGACAATCAACATCTCGCAGCATATTTTAGGCCTCAAAGGGCAACGTGTAAATGAAATTAAACTGGATGACGGCGGTGTTAAGATTGTCATTCACTGCAGCCGAGACGCGCGTAGGAGGGCTATAGACCCTGCTACAGGCCAGAAGGGAAGCATCAACCAGCATGTCCGCCGACAAGTAAACGACATCCCCCTTTTTGGGTATCCTTGTGTGGTCGAGATTGAGCTGGCGCAGGTTTATATTAACAAGGGCGAACGCCGCATTGAGGGGTGTGATTTTGTTGATAAAGGGTGCCGTTTCACTCACCGATTTTGCCGACTGATCAGTGGATTATGTCGGCATATGTCTATTCAAGCGGTTTCCAGACATTTGGATATACGATGGGAAACGGTCAAGAATATCGACAGGGCATACCTTATTGAAACTCTCCCTACGCTTGATCCTGCAGAGCTAACTGGCTTGGAATATATTGGTGTAGATGAAGTTGCCCGGGCGAAAGGTCATGACTACATGACGGTGGTCTACGATATGGTTGGCGGTCATCTGATCTGGGTTGAAGCAGGCCGAACTGCCGAGGTTTTTTCAAGGTTTTTGAAACAACTGCAACCAGATACAGCCTGCAAAATAAAGGCCGTAGCGATGGATATGGGGCCTGCCTACCAAAAGGCTGTCAGAGAGTCCTTGCCGTTGGCCGACATAGTATTTGACCGTTTCCACGTCATGAAAAACTACAGCAAAGCTATCCATAATCAGCGTCGACTTGAGTTCAGAAAGGCCGATCCAAGTGGTAAAGAGTTGATGAAAGGGACACATTATCTGTTGCTCAAAAATGCGGATAAGTTGAGTGAAAAACAAAGTGACAAGCTGCAAAGGTTGCTGGAGAGCAATAGCAACCTGAATGCACTTTACGTCTTGAAAGAACAGCTTCAGCTGCTGTGGAGTGCCGCTTCATTTGAGGCGATGGCGGAGCAACTGGAACGTTGGTGCCTGATAGCAGATCAGTCACAGATGCTCTATCTAAAAAAGTTCGCGAAATCCCTACGGAAACATTGTGTGGGCATCTGCAACTACGCCAAACACAAGCTCACAAGCGCCAGGATAGAGGCTGGTAATGTCAGTATAGGAATGATCCGTAAGCGAGCCAGAGGCATCAAGGATACCGAATACTTCAAACTCAAAATTAGACAATCATCCATTCCAGATAATCAATCTATGCTCTATTTGAAATCCTAAATCTACTCAACAAAGCGGAGAAGTGCCAAATATTCATCATATTTTACAAACCGAAAAGCCTCTTACCTTGTCCATCCGACAACAAGTCGGAGGAGAACCTAGTGTAACTTTTGGAACGGTTATTGAAGAAGTTGGTGAGGAAGAAAGTTAAACATAATTGGGGATCGTGTAATTTAAATCTTACTGCGACTAGGATTAGATTTGTTTAAGTGTAATTAAAGTACATGTATGGAAGAAAATTCCCGCCATGTAGTAATACATCGTATCTGAAGGGTTTTTGCCATTATAAAAAAATGGCGGTGTATTGAACCCCTTTGGGTTCGAATCCTCTACACTCACCATTGTATTGCAACAAATAATCGTCCTGAAAACAATAGAAAGCAAGTTTTATGTTGCAACACCTTGTGTGGGTTTGATTTCCGCTCTTGGTATGACTTCAATTACAGTGGCGAAAGTACCGTACTAATCGTGCGTTCGAATCCCTGTTTGGGATTCATTGGAAACGGATTACACTGCTTTTACGCGAACAATCTCTACAGGGATGTTTTCGTCAATCATCCATGAAAGCCAATTCAGCTGGGATTCCCTGACTTGCTCCCGAACCTTCTTGACCTCGACCATTTTCAGTTCGTCATCGTTCCAGATGATGAAGTCTGATACGCCGGAGCGGTTTTCGTTCGGGTTTTGAGCAATCCTGTAAACAATTTTGGCGAAGATTTCAGGATCAATTTTTTGGAGGAAATCCTGCACAATTTTAGACTTTGCATATGCCAACATATCCTGATCGCCATTATAAATAAGGCGAGTCCAAGTTCCTTCAGATCTATTGATTTGTTGGTTTATGAATTCAGAAAGATTAATCGACTTAATCTGCTCATAACGGCTATCTATGACTTTCTGCCTGTTAAGATAAAAGTCATCGCCTCTAAAAAGGTCATGCGGGATATCTTGTCCCTGTGACGGTTCTCCCATTCCTTCAAATACTTCATCCCAGAATGTTAGGCAGAACATAGCTTGCCAAAAAGACACCTCTGCACGCATCACATGCCAGCCTTGTTGTTCAGCGTGATCTTTAAAAGCGGACTCGGTTGAGCACGCTTCGCCCTTTGAATCAAGAAATGCCAGTTTACCTTTTTGCCCAGATTTAGAGACTTCAATTTCTTGGGTGATGGCTTTGTGATCGAATGCCGCTTTTTCTTCTGGTGGCTCTATGGCTACGCCATCAATATATCCGATCTTAACGCCAGTATTTTGTAGCCATTGAAGTTTCTCGGTATTTCCATCTGCTTCATATATTGAACTCAAAACATCATATGAGTTTAGCCTTGGCACCATATAGTTTTTAAGTTTCTTGACTCGGTCAAAGCTGATGGTCGCAAGTTTCTTCTCTTTCAAGCCGGGATTGTCATAGAAGTCCATCTGCTGTGCAGTGGTAAATAGATCGTGCTCATGAAATGATTTCAAGAAATCTTCATAGAGATCAATGTCCTTTAGACACCAGCCAATAAGCTCATCTTTGAAGGATGGGTTGAATTTATAACGTCGGTCCAAATATTCAATTATGCTCAGAATAACGAAATGCTTATCAGAAGCGGTCTTTACAGTGTCGTATGCTTTAACTTGAGATTCAAAATTCTCCCGGGCTATATTTTGCGAGTTCCACAATTCAAACATTCGTTCAATGTCAGATGATAATTTCTCAGCATTGGATGAATTCGGAAACGTGCCTTTGAATGCTGTCATGAGGATCAGTAGACCGTTAAAATACTCTTCAGCCTTCCAGTTAGATTGAAGCTTTTGTAATCCAGCAAAGTTTTTCCACTCATGCTCTGGGTTCTGCAGTTGCAATTGTGCATGTTGATAAGACAACTGTATGGCTACGGCCTTTGATTTCAGGTCATCTCTTTGCTTGTAAAAACGATTGATTTCTTTTCTGAGTGCTGTTTCTAGCTTGATTAAGTCGTCTGGAAGATTGAGGGATTTTACCGAAACCTCTATCTCGCTTAAGGATTGACCATGATTTTCATGGAATGCGGCTAGGGTCGATAATGTGTCTGCCAGCGCTGTTTCATTGTCTGGCGCAGGCTTGAATGACTTCTTGAGCGTCTTTAATGAACTTGCCTTTTGCTTTTTTGCCTCTTCCCAGCCGCTGTTATCAACATGCATTGAAACAGTTAGTGCAGGTGCAGATTGTTTCTTCTTATTGTAGCGGTAGATTACCCATAGAATAATACCGCCGATGATTACATACCACATCAGCAAACCTCTCTGTTTTTATTCGCATACTCATCCAGCCAGCAGAATGTATTGACCAGTTTCATCTGCTCCACAGTGCCGCATGGGATTTCCAGCAGTTTGGGATTGGCGACCACCACCGCCAGACACTGTGCACGAGAGATGGCAACATTCAAACGGTTCTTGCTGTAGAGAAACTCAATATTGCGCGGCAGGTCTTCGGCGCTTGATGTCACCATGGAAATCAGCACGATGGGCGCTTCTTGTCCTTGGAACTTATCAACGGTGCCGACCTTGGCATTATCTGGAAGGATGGAGCGCAAGTAATTGACCTGCACATTGTATGGCGTGACCACCAAAATATCGTCCTCGGTTATCGGGCGTGTTGTGCCATCACGGTCTGTAAATTCTTGGCCGAGCAAGGCATCATATTTGGCTTTGATGATTTCGCCTTCCTCGATGCTCTTTTGCGAACAGCCTTCATGCGCTGCAGGGATCATGACAATCCCTTCATTGGGCAGATTAACGCCTTGAAGATTCAGGCTGCGCTCGGCGGTGCTTTCATGGGCTGTCAGGCGGCCATCATAAAATGCATCAGATATAAACTGGCAGATGCTCGGGCGCATGCGGCGTGTCTGACCAAGGAAGATGCCGCGCTCTGCTGGGATGGTGGAATGATCGCCCAGCAAGAACTCCAGCACTGATAGTCCTGCTTCTCCCGGGTGGGTACCTTGAATAGGTTGCCCAAGCTGCATCTGATCGCCGATCAGAATGATGTTCTTGGTCGCCGTGGCCATAGCGACCACATTGGCCGTGGCAACTTGCCCGGCCTCATCAATGAACAGGTAATCCAGCTGACCATCAAAATGCGGGCTGGCAAATGTCCATGCGGTGCCAGCGAATAGATCAGCGCCAAGACTCATATTCTCGGTCTTGGTTTCTGAGCGGATGAATTGCCCGTCAAAGATGGTTTCCGCGTTCCCGCCGCTGGCTTTTTTGATGCCGTGGAAGTTCCCGCCTTTTTCAGCGGCAACGCTCTCCACTTTTTCAAGCAAGTTATGAATGGCTTTATGGGAGTTGGAGGTTACTCCAATTTTCTTGCCGCGCTTGATTAGGTCCACAATGATATGGCTGCTGGTATAGGTTTTACCTGCGCCCGGAGGGCCTTGGATAAAGAGATAGCTGTTTTTTAGCGCGGCAATGGCTTCCAGTGCATCGCCTTGCAGATCATCAGATGTGATGACTGCTTCGCCCGGCTGCTTGCCCTCAATGCGCGGAACATTACGTGCCAACAGTTCGGTTGCGGCATGGGTGCCATCCGGTGCTTCCAACACATGGTCGGCATAGCGATAAATAGCAGAGCGGATGATCTTACTATCAATCGGTCCCGGCGGGCCAATAGACAGGCTTTCCGGTAATGGGTCTTTGCTGGCCCCGCGCTTGATTTTGACGATGCAGGCATCCTCATCAATCTCAACAATCGTGCCTGCATTTTCCATGACGGCGATGTCAACTGCCTGTGCGCCAACCTTCAGCTTGTATTCTTGTGATGGGAAGCGGTAGCTGTAAATCAGAGAGCGCTTTTCAGGCTCGGGACTGCCAACTTGCTGCAGGCCACCAAGGCACTCCGTATCGTCAATCAGCTCATCTTCAAACTTATTCTGCCTTTCAAAGCTGCTCCACCATTGTGGTTTGGCTTCCCGGTTATGAAACTCCAGCAGATGTGAAAGCCGCTCATTGATCGGTGGTGGATTGTCCTCGATGACACCAAGGCGGGTTTGGTAATCCTCATATTCGATTTCCCAATCCTTTCGCTGTAGCTCTTCTTCCTCGGCATATTCAGGCAGGCCCTTAAACCACGGCGCATCTTCTGGCTTAAGCGTCAGCAGCCAATCGCGCAGCAAATGTGTGGAGACACAATCTACCTCGTTATAATCAGAAATCTCCTGCAGCAATTCATTCGCGCCCGTTTCGCGCCACTCATTGTAAACGATGATGCTATCGGCTGCGGTTGCCACCGCATTGGCTCGCTTGTCCATATAGAAGGCTTCCATGTTCTTAATGGAATAGCCGGGTTCAGAGGTGCGGATGCTCTCACGCACCACCAGATACAGATCAATGAATTTCTGATTGCGGAGCAGATTATCCAACTGCTCCTCACACACAGCATAACGGCAAGCCAAGCGTTTCAGGGCTGTGGTTTCATAATGGTTGTAGTGATAAATATGGGCATGTGGGTGTTCAGCCAGATGCTCAGCCAAAAAGCCCATAAAGCGTTTGAAGGTCTCTTTTTCTTCTTCGTGATCATGCGCCCAGAACGGAAGGAACAACTCCTTACCATCTTTGAAATAATACACCCCAAACAGATATTCCAAGCCATTTGGATAAAGCGGATCGCCTTCCATATCAAAGAACAGGTCACCGTCATCCGGCACAGGCATTCGGGTGAATCCCTTGCCCGGCGGGAATGAAATGATCTCGCATTTATTCTCACCCGTGGTGGCTTTGTGATGTTGCAAAACGGCTTGTGAGCGCAAACGCAAAAACACATCACAGCTCAGATCAGGAATTTTTGTGTCGGGCGTTGTGGCGGCAAGCTCCGCAACGGTACGGATGCCAGCTTTACGTAGCTTGTCCATTTGTGAGCGCTGAATGTTAGCCACAAGGCTTAAATGGTCATCTTGTTCCCACTGCGCTTTGCAGCCCTCGCGCCATGGACAGAAATTGCAATGGCCACAAGGTTCAGGATATGAATTCATAGGCAGGCTTTGCAGATAGGTTTAAAAGCGGCCTTTAGCGCGGGTGTAGTAATAAAAGAAGTCAGCCACGCGAAAGCTGTGTTTTTCATGGTCGCCCAGAAACAGATGCATATCAGCCGGGCGCAGCCCCTGAAGGTCAGTCAGCAGCTCAGAATAGACACAAAGCTGCATGATATGCTTGGGCTCAGCTGTTCGTGCCAGTTTGGTGTCCAGCACCTCATAGCTAAAATCACCCAAGTCGGACGGTGTATCGCACTTGATCAGAAAATCAGCATCACCCCGCCAAGGAGGCGCAAAGAACACGGCCTGATAAATCACATCCGCACCGGACTGCATGGCCTCCAGTGTGAGCTGGGCGCGATCTTGCAGATTGCGGTCTTTAGGGATTTCGACAACAGACTTACCTTCGTCTTTGAGCTGTTGAAGGTAAGCCGCCTCATGCTCCAAGCCTTTTTGCTGCAGCAGCTGACCTGTGGTGCTGGCCTCAGCCTTATCCATATCCTCGCTCAAAGCCTTCACATCAAGAAAGCTCGCATGGTGACACCCCAAAAAGGTGACCAAGTCCGATGGGGAGTAGAGAATCTGATCGTTACCGTATTGCTGCATATTTATTTTTTACAAAAACGCCATTACTGTATTTTTATAGTTGACACGCAGAACATTCCGCGATACATTGATTTTAACAGTAATCGAATTACAGAGTTTTGTCGAGATGATTTTGAAGTTAAAAGATATAGCAACGGTTTCCTCGGGAGTGACGTTTCGCACACGTATTGAGGCATCCAAGGGCGGCGATGTTAGGGTCATTCAAATGAAAGACCTTGGTGACGACAACTTCGTGCACCTGAGCGAAAGCATTCACATCGACCACACCAAGCCTAAGCCGAATCAGCTTGCCAAGCTAGGGGATATTATTTTCCGCTCTCGCGGTCAGACAAACACTGCTGCGCTACTGGATGAGGACGTGGAGAACACAATCGTGGCTGCTCCATTATTCCGTGTGCGACCAGATATAAAAAAGGTTGTGCCAGAGTTTTTGCTTTGGTGGATCAACCAGCCTTCTTCACAGTCTTACCTTGCGTCTAGATCAAAAGGCACCATGGTTAAAATGGTTAGCAAGCAGGGCTTGGAAGATTTGGAAGTCAATCTGCCTTCATTAGAACAGCAAAAAAAAGTGGCGGAGTTTTTCAGTCTCTCCATGCGAGAGCAGCAACTCTTAGAGGAGATTAAAAATCGCAAAGCGATCTACACCCAAGGAATTTTGATGCAGATGGCATCAGAATCTCGCCAAACCGCGAGTAATAAAAAACCCGGCTTCGATGCGGCAACATCTACTCCGGGTCAAACTCAGTCAAGAGCAAGGAATTAATACTATGACACGAGGAAAAAATCAACATGTAGTGAAGCACCCGGACGGATGGGCCGTTAAGGGCGCAGGTAATAGCAAGGCAACGAAGGTCACCGATACGCAGAAAGAAGCGATTAAACGGGCCGAGCAAATTGCCCGCAACCAACAATCAGATACCAAGGTCCATGGCCGTGACGGCAAAATTAGAGCCGGAAACAGCTATGGCAACGACCCATACCCACCGAAAGATACGAAATAAGCACAAGGAGCACAAAAATGACGAATGAAGCAATTAAACAACAAGACGTAAATAACGCTGCATGGGCTGCTTGTGACACCTTTCGTGGCGTAATGGATGCAGCAGGTTACAAGGATTATATCCTTGTGATGCTGTTCCTGAAATACATCTCTGATGTATGGAAAGATCATTATGAAGAATACCGTAAACAATATGGCGACGATGATGTGCGTATCCGCCGTAAACTAGAGCGTGAGAGATTTATCCTGCCAAAGGGATCAAGCTATTACGATCTTTACGATCAGCGTAACGAATCAAACATCGGCGAAATTATCAATATTGCATTAGACTCAATAGAAACGGCCAATAAAGGAAAACTGGAAGGGGTGTTTCGCAATATTGATTTTAACTCCGAAGCCAATTTGGGGCAAACCAAAGACCGTAACCGCCGCCTAAAAATGCTGTTGGAGGATTTCAATAAGCCCCAGCTTGATATGCGTCCAAGCCGTATTTCAGAAGATGTTATTGGCAATGTTTACATTTATCTGATTGAGCGCTTTGCCTCTGATGCAGGTAAAAAAGCGGGAGAGTTCTACACGCCGCATAAAGTTTCAAAATTGGTCGCGCAGCTTTGCAAACCAAAAGTAGGTGCGCGTATTTGTGATCCAGCCTGTGGTTCGGGTGGACTTTTAATCGAAGCGGCCAAAGCTGTCGGTGACCGTAACTACTCCATCTATGGTATGGAGGTGAATGGGAGCACTTGGGCTTTATGCCGTATGAACATGTTTTTGCATGGCACTGACTCCGCCCGTATTGAATGGTGTAATACGCTGACATCGCCAACATTGGTCGAAAATGACCGCCTGATGAAGTTCGATAACATCGTCGCCAACCCACCATTCTCGCTTGATAAGTGGGGTGCCAATGAAGCAGAAGCTGATACCTATAACCGCTTTTGGCGCGGTGTACCGCCGAAATCAAAAGGCGACTATGCCTTTATCAGTCACATGATTGAGGCCGCAGTTGAAAAAGAAGGCCGTATCTCTGTGGTGGTTCCTCATGGGGTATTATTCCGTGGCGCTGCTGAGGGACGCATCCGCGAAAAACTCATCAAAGATAATCTTCTGGATGCCGTGATTGGTCTGCCGGGTAACTTGTTCCCGAGCACATCCATCCCCGTTGCTATTTTAATTTTTGACCGCTCTCGTGAAAAAGGTGGTGCCAATGAAGACAGAAAAGATGTGCTGTTTATTGATGCCAGTCAAGATTATCAGCCGGGCAAAAACCAAAACGCCCTGCTTGATGAACATATGGAGAAAATCCTAAACGCCTATGAGGCGCGTGAAGAAGCCCCTAAATACGCACATTTAGCAAGCTATGATGAACTGAAAGAAAATGACTTCAACCTGAATATCCCACGCTATGTCGATACCTTCGAAGAGGAAGCGGAAATCGACATTGAGGTCGTTCAGCAAGAAATCGATACACTTGAAGGTGAATTGGCAGAAGTGCGCGGCAAAATGGCGAACCTTC
The DNA here is from genome assembly GCF_965205715.1 of Kiloniella sp. Lineage (GTDB taxonomy): Bacteria > Pseudomonadota > Alphaproteobacteria > Kiloniellales > Kiloniellaceae > Kiloniella. The sequence goes on from NZ_CBDBHW010000014.1 coordinate 767,502, forward strand.
TAAAGGAGGTAGCAGCATGAGCAACGGTGAATTAATCATCTACCAGACAGAAGATGGACTTGCTGAGATTAATTTGCGAGCCATTGAAGGTACGGTTTGGCTTACTCAGAACGAAATGTCTGAACTCTTTGATACAACAAAGCAGAATGTCAGCCTTCACTTGAAAAATGTATTTGAAGACAATGAGTTAATGGAGAATTCAGTTGTCAAGGAATCCTTGACAACTGCCGCAGACGGTAAGCAGTACCAAACAAAAATGTACAATCTGGAAGCTATTTTGGCTGTTGGATTCCGTGTCCGCTCACCTCGAGGCTCGCAATTCCGTCGTTGGGCCAACACTGTTTTGAAGGAGTATCTGGTCAAAGGCTTCGCCATGGATGATGAGCGCCTGAAGCAAGCTGACAAATGGGATTACTTTGATGAGTGGCTTGCTCGTATCCGTGACATCCGAGCATCTGAAAAACGCTTCTATCAAAAAGTAAAAGACCTTTACGCCACGGCGGTTGATTACGATAAATCCTCCGAACAGGCGCAACTCTTTTTCAAAAAAGTTCAAAATAAAATGCTTTGGGCTGTAACGGGTAAAACCGCTGCTGAATTGATTGCTGATCGAAGTGATCCCGGAAAAGCCAATATGGGTCTAACTTCTTTCAAAGGGTCTATTGTCAGAAAGGGCGATATTGGCACTGCCAAAAACTACCTACAGCAGGATGAAATTGACGAACTTAATCGCATTGTCACTATGTATCTGGACTACGCAGAAGATCAGGCACAAAAACGTAAAACCATCAGCATGAATGACTGGGCCGATAAATTGGATGCGTTTCTTGAGTTTAACGAACGAGACCTGCTGACTCACGCCGGAAAACTCAAAATGGAAGTGGCTCAAAAGCTTGCAGCAGAGCGTTACGATGAATTTGATACCAAGAGAAAAGAAGCAGAAGCCATTGCCGCTGATGAAGAGGATATCAAGGAGTTAGAAACCCTCGAAAAGAAACTGACTAAACGTGGGGGTGAGGATGAGTAACTTAAATCTCCCAACTGGTTGGACAACAACTACGCTCGGCACGTTTATGGATTTCAAAAATGGGGTCAATGCCGATAAGAGCGCATATGGTAAGGGTATTAAATTTGTCAATGTAATGGATATTTTCCGCAAAAACTGTCTGTGCAGCGATGATGTCGTCGGCTCCGTAGAAATTACTGATAAGCAATTAAACGAATATTCGGTTGTTCGAGGTGATATTTTATTCAACAGGACGTCAGAAACTCCGGAAGAGATCGCGTTCTCCTCTGTATATTTAGGTGAAGAAAAGATTACATTTGGGGGATTTGTTATTCGTGGAAGACAAATAAAACAATTGTTGCTGCCAGAGTTTGCAAAGTATTGCTTTAAAACCGACACGATCAGAAAAGAAATGATCCGCCGCAGCCAAGGGGCTGTTAGAGCCAATATCGGTCAAAAAGATTTATCAAAAGTTCCAATTGTTGTCCCTCCTAAAACAGACCAGCAAATGATTGTTTCAATGCTGGATGAATGGGGACATATGATCGAAAAAACCGAAGCGTTGATTGATGCCAAAGAGCGCCAGTTCGGGTGGTTGGTTACGAGGTTAATTAATAGATCTGGGCATAAGAAGAAGCTTCTTTCCGATTTTGTCGAGGAAGTTTCGAAGCGAAACCGGGATAATGAAATTGACCGCGTGTTGAGTGTCACCAATCACAGTGGGTTTGTGTTGCCAGAAGATCAATTTGAACGCCGTGTAGCGAGTGCGAATGTAACCAATTACAAAATCGTGAAGCAAGGCCAGTATGCCTATAACCCATCACGTATCAATGTGGGTTCTATTGCACGATTAGATGATTGGGACGACGGAATATTAAGCCCGATGTACACAGTGTTTAAGCTGGATCACAAAATGGCAGATAGTGATTATTTCTTGCACTGGCTCTCTTCTAGTGAGGCAAAACAGCGGATTAAAAAGAGTGCACAAGGCAGCGTGCGTGAGACAGTTAGTTTCGGTGATCTAGGGGCAATCCCAATTTGCCTACCTGAACTTTCTGTTCAGCAAAACATTGCAAACACGCTCAATACAGCCAAAGAAGAAATCAACCTACTCAAAAAGCTAGCCGATCAATATCGCACGCAAAAACGTGGGTTGATGCAAAAGCTGTTGTCTGGCGAATGGCATATCAAAAATAAGGAGGCCGCGTAATGTCGGGGAGTAATATACAAGGCTTTCGTTTTAACGAAGAATATTTGTCGCAAATTCCTGCTCTGCAGGAGCTGATCGCGCTTGGGTATGAGTATCTCTCACCAGAACAAGCTTTGGCGATGCGCGGTGGTAAAAACAGCAATGTGCTGCTGGAAAGCGTGCTGCGTGAGCAACTGAAGAAATTCAACAGCATCCACTACAAGGGTAAGGATTATCATTTTTCCGAAGCCAATATTCAGGAAGCCATCCAGAAGATCAAAAACGTCAAATATGACGGGCTGCAAAAAACCAACGAGGTTATCTATGACCTGATCACCCTTGGCACAGCGCTGGAGCAAACGGTCGAGGGCAACAGCAAAAGCTTTAACCTGAATTACATCGACTGGAAAACACCGTCTAACAATGTGTTTCATGTTGTGCCGGAATTCGCGGTGGAACGTAACCGCAGCGTGGAAACAGCCAGACCAGACATTGTTCTATTCGTCAACGGTATTCCTTTGGCCGTGATTGAATGTAAATCCCCCAAGGTGGAGGTTGAACAAGCCGTTTCGCAAAACATCCGCAATCAAGGTGATGAATACATCCCAAAACTGTTCACCTATGTGCAATTGGTGATGGGCGTGAACAAAAATGCGGCCCAATATGCGACCGCAGGTACACCTGCCAAATTCTGGGGCGTGTGGAATGAGTTGGAAGACAAAGAAGACAAGATCACCAAAATCATCAATACGCCTTTGAGCGATGATAAGAAGAACGCGTTATTCTCAGGTGAATTTGCTCCTGCGCGTGGATTTTTTGATGCGCTGGAAAATGAAGGCGAGCGCATGCTCACCGAGCAGGATAAAGCGCTTTATAGCCTCTGTCGTCCAGAACGGCTGCTAGAGCTGACCTATCGCTTTACGCTGTTTGATGGGGGAATTAAGAAGATTGCTCGTTACCAACAGTTCTTTGTGATCCGCTCTACCGTTGCGCGTATTAAACGCCGCGACCGCGAAGGCATCAGAACGGGCGGTGTCATTTGGCATACGCAAGGCTCTGGTAAATCTCTGACCATGGTGATGCTAACACGCGCACTTGCCTTGGATACAGAGGTTGTGAATCCGCGTATTCTGCTGGTCACCGACCGTGATGATCTGGACAAGCAGCTGGGCAATACGTTTGCTGCCTGTGGCCTTTCCAAAGAACGTGCCACATCTGGCCGTAACCTTGTGAAACACCTGAAAGAAAAAGTCGGCATTATCACCACGCTCATTCACAAGTTTGATAAAGGTTGGGCATCGGAAAAATATGTCGATGAATCCTCGGATATTTTTGTGCTGGTGGATGAAAGCCACCGTACAAACTTTGGCTCGCTTGCCGCCAGAATGCGCCAGATGCTTCCTAACTCATGTTACTTGGGTTTTACAGGTACGCCGCTGCTTAAAAAAGAAAAGAATAACTTCTCAAAATTTGGCGGTTTGATTGAACCCCATTACTCCATCAAACAAGCAGTGAAAGACAAGGCTGTATTGCCATTGCTGTATGAAGGCCGTCATGTGGAAATGGTACAGAATCAGGCTGCTATCGACCTTTGGTTTGACCGCCACACATCAGATCTGAATAAAGACCAGCAGGCTGATCTGAAAAAGAAATATGCCCGCGCTGAAATGCTGAATAAGTCTGATCAGGTTATTTATATGCGTGCCTTCGACGTGAGTGAGCATTACCGCGCCAACTGGCAAGGTACAGGCTTTAAAGCCCAGCTTGTTGCCCCAAGCAAAGCGGCGGCGCTTAAATATCATGAGCACCTGAAAGATATTGGGTTCGTCACATCGGAAGTGATTATTTCGCCACCGGATACTCGTGAAGGCCATGAGGAAGTCGATGAAGGGCCAACCGATGAGGTTGGCAAGTTTTGGGATAAAATGATGAAGCGCTTTGGTTCCGAGGAGGAATATACCAAGCAGGTCATTAATCAGTTCAAATACGGTGAAGAGCCGGAAATTCTGATTGTTGTTGATAAACTTCTGACCGGATTTGATGCCCCCAAAAACACGGTTCTCTACCTTTGCCGCACCCTGCGTGAACATACCCTGTTGCAGGCCATTGCTCGTGTGAACCGCTTACACGAAGGTAAAGACTTTGGGTATATCGTTGACTATGCCAGTGTCCTTGGTGAGCTGGATAAAGCACTAACCATGTATGATGCGTTTGAAGGCTTCGACGAAGAAGACCTTTTGGGCACGCTGACTTCGGTTAATGAAGAAGTGCAAATGCTTCCGCAACGTTATTCGGATTTATGGGACGTTTTCCGAGAGGTGAAAAACAAGCATGATGAGGAATCTTTTGAGGTTCTTTTGGCAGATGATGAGTTGCGTGAAGACTTTTACGAGAGACTTGCAGAATATAGCAAAACTCTTGGGATTGCGCTTTCAACTGATAAATTCATCATGGAAACGGATGAAGCCAAGTTGCGAACTTATAAGGCTGATCTGAAACGATTCCAGAACCTGAAAAAATCAGTAAAACTGCGCTATGCGGAGGCCATCGATTACCGTGATTACGAGCCAAAAATCAAAAAGCTGCTCGATACACATATTCAGGCCAATGAGGTTATTCAGCTGAATGCGCCTGTCGATATTTTTGACGATCAGAATTTTGATGCTGTCAAAAAAGGCCAGGGCATTCACTCTGGTAAATCAACAGCTGCCAAAGCTGACACCATCGCGCATGCAACGAAAAAAGTTATCAATGAAAAGATGGATGAAGACCCTGCGTTTTATGAGAAGTTTTCAAAACTGATCCAGCAGGCCATCGATGATTTTAAGGCACGCCGTATCTCTGATCTCGATTACCTTAACAAGGTTAGCGATATTCGTGACTCGGTCGTTTCAAAGAAGCATGATGATGTACCTGATAGCATCAACGGCAATGATGAAGCCTGTGCTTACTACGGTGTAATCAAGCCATACTTCATGAAATATGAGGCAGAGACACAAGAGATTGAGTCTGTATCCGCAGAAACATCTCTGGCCATTCAGCGCATCATTGAAGATCACTGGAAGGTTGATTTCTGGACCGATGATGATGCCCAAAAATCTGCCATTAATGACATAGATGACTTCCTTTATGACGAGGTCAAAGACAAGTTTGATATGGCATTAAGCTTGGAGCAGATGGATGAGATTATTGAAAAAACGATGCAGATAGCCAAAAGCAGGAGGCATGCATAATGAAAAGTATTGCCTGCACCATCAGCTACGGCAAAACAGAAATTGACTACGAGCTTTTGATGATGAACCGTAAATCGCTAGAAATTGCGGTCCATCCTGACAAAAGTGTCGTGGTCAAAGCTCCGAAAACTTCAACGCTTGAGGCTGTTGAAGAAAAAATCAAGAAAAGAGCCCGATGGATAAAGCGCCAAATTGCTTATTTCAACCAGTTTGACCCAAGAACACCTGACAGAAAGTATGTTGGCGGTGAAAGTCATCTTTATCTTGGTCGAAAGTACAGATTAAAAATAGAGCTCTCTGACAAAGACAAGGTGCTTTTGAAAAATGGATATTTTTGTATCGAGGCAACTTCCAGCAAACCAGATCACATAGAAAAGCTTATGGATTCTTGGTATAGAAGACGGGCTAAGATGTATCTATCCAGAATTTTTGATGATTGCTGGGAAAATTTCAAAAAAGGTGATCTAAAAAAACCAAATTTGAAACTACAAAGAATGGATAAACGCTGGGGAAGCTTATCAGAAAAAGGTCAGCTCACGCTTAATGTAAACCTTATTCAAACGCCCAAAGAATGTATTGAATACGTTGTTATTCATGAGCTTTGCCATCTCATCCACCACAATCACGGTACTGAGTTTTATAAACTGCTCGACCGCACGTTGCCTGACTGGATGAAGCGTAAACACAAACTTGAAATGGCTTTAATCTAAAAAGTATATAAGCCAGCTTCTGCAGTTCGTCGACGAACAAGCCCTTTAAGCTTACGGCCACCAGCCCAGACCCAGCGCATGAATTGTTCTGGTACTTCGCCATGTTCCTCGCGGTTGATTTTACGGCGCAGTGTGGAACGCTGGAGCGCACCACCGCCCAGATTATAGGTGAATGACACCAGCGCATCAAACTGGCCGTCTGTCAGCGGTACATTGATTAAGCGCAGGACGGCACGCTCTGCAATCTGAGCATCTTGCCGCAAAAGCTCCTCAGCCTGTGCTTCATCAATACCCGATGAAAAGTCCTCATCATCTTTGACAACGTGACCATAGCCAATGGTGGGATAACCAGCCGGACAAAAATAAACGGTCCGAGAGAAGCCCTCGAACCGTTTGATCAGGTCCAATCCGTTTTGTGTGATGTGTCTCATTTTTCTCCTCTTTTCTTGTGAAATTGGTAAATCTTGGTAATATCTGTGAGTACGAAAATGAAAGAGAATGAATAATGGCGCTAAACTTGGCGAACACTGTCGCTGAATTTTTACAGCAGAACCCAGAGCAAAAATTTACCGCTCGGGAAATTGCCAATTGGATATTTGAAACCTATCCAGATGAATGCCGCCAAAAACAAAAGCGCTCAACAGCTACCGTTAATCCGCTCGACAATGAAACAGCATTGCTGCAGCAAATCGTTGCTGAAATTGGTTCACAACGTCCACGACTGCAGAAGCGCCATCCCGAAGTTAAAACCACAGAAGGCCGCCCTCGAAAGTACTATTTCACTGAATCAACTGACAGTGCTGAGATTGACCATGCTGAGAGTCATGAGCCTTCACCCGCCACAAAAGCGAACGGATCTGTAGTAAAAGAACATGACCTTTACCCCATCCTGTCAGAGTTTCTCTGGTCAGAGCTTGAGCTTTACAGCAAAAGAATTGATGAAAAGCGATCCCGCAATTCCAGAGGCGCAGGTGGTAATAAGTGGCTTTACCCTGATCTTGTCGGCATGGAAGACCTCAGTTGCGATTGGCACCGTGAAATAAAAGACTGCGTGCAGCAATATGCTGATAAGAAAACTAAACTATGGTCGTTTGAGGTTAAGATATTAATCAATCGCTCAAACGTACGCGAAGTCTTTTTCCAAGCCGTAAGCAACTCTTCATGGGCAAACTTCGGCTATTTAGTTGCCAGCGAAATCGAAGGTGCTGATACCTTGAAAGAGCTTAGGATGCTTGCCAGCCTTCATGGCATTGGCTTTATTCGACTGGACGCTGAAAACCCATCTGAAAGCCAAATCATTATTCCTGCCAAGGAACGCACCGAAATTGATTGGGATACGGCGAACAGGTTGACGGAAGAAAACAAAGACTTCTTGCAATATATCAAGTTAATCCGTCAGTTTTATCAAACAGGCGAGATACGTCAGTCTGACTGGGACATGAATACAGAGCAGGATTAATCCTTTTCCAGTGTTCCTATAACTTTGAGGTTCTTGCTGCCATATTCAAAAACACCATGCCATTGCTCTTGCCCAAGGACTTCTTTGCGCTCAATCATCAGCGTAAAGCGGTCGATGCCGTATTGTTTGGCAGTGGCGTAATCTTCCAGCGTGTACCAAGCTTTACGGGCCAGCGTGGTGGCCATTTTCTTGACTGTGTACTCAAAGGCATTTAGCAGCGCTTCCAGCTCTGCGTCGGTGCATTTTTCGTTTTGGATGTCTTCAATCATGGCCTTGTAAAATAGTTTGCTCATAGTGTTATCTCCTTGTTTTCAATTGCTTTTTACACTTACAGTAACGCTTCATTCCGAGCGCTTATCAAGTGAATAAGATCATGTTTTTCAAGGGTTTGAGCGGAATTTGGCTAAGGCGCGCTGCCCAAACCAGAAGGACATAACCGCTGCAAATAATGCCTGCGTTTCGCCATCCCACACGGCAATCAGTCCGTCGGTAATACCGACACCCTGATCCAGTAGCTTGAACAGGCTCTTCTCCGCTTTGTTGAGTAGATTTAGGATTTCAAATAGAGCATAGATTGATTATCTGGAATGGATGATTGTCTAATTTTGAGTTTGAAGTATTCGGTATCCTTGATGCCTCTGGCTCGCTTACGGATCATTCCTATACTGACATTACCAGCCTCTATCCTGGCGCTTGTGAGCTTGTGTTTGGCGTAGTTGCAGATGCCCACACAATGTTTCCGTAGGGATTTCGCGAACTTTTTTAGATAGAGCATCTGTGACTGATCTGCTATCAGGCACCAACGTTCCAGTTGCTCCGCCATCGCCTCAAATGAAGCGGCACTCCACAGCAGCTGAAGCTGTTCTTTCAAGACGTAAAGTGCATTCAGGTTGCTATTGCTCTCCAGCAACCTTTGCAGCTTGTCACTTTGTTTTTCACTCAACTTATCCGCATTTTTGAGCAACAGATAATGCGTCCCTTTCATCAACTCTTTACCACTTGGATCGGCCTTTCTGAACTCAAGTCGACGCTGATTATGGATAGCTTTGCTGTAGTTTTTCATGACGTGGAAACGGTCAAATACTATGTCGGCCAACGGCAAGGACTCTCTGACAGCCTTTTGGTAGGCAGGCCCCATATCCATCGCTACGGCCTTTATTTTGCAGGCTGTATCTGGTTGCAGTTGTTTCAAAAACCTTGAAAAAACCTCGGCAGTTCGGCCTGCTTCAACCCAGATCAGATGACCGCCAACCATATCGTAGACCACCGTCATGTAGTCATGACCTTTCGCCCGGGCAACTTCATCTACACCAATATATTCCAAGCCAGTTAGCTCTGCAGGATCAAGCGTAGGGAGAGTTTCAATAAGGTATGCCCTGTCGATATTCTTGACCGTTTCCCATCGTATATCCAAATGTCTGGAAACCGCTTGAATAGACATATGCCGACATAATCCACTGATCAGTCGGCAAAATCGGTGAGTGAAACGGCACCCTTTATCAACAAAATCACACCCCTCAATGCGGCGTTCGCCCTTGTTAATATAAACCTGCGCCAGCTCAATCTCGACCACACAAGGATACCCAAAAAGGGGGATGTCGTTTACTTGTCGGCGGACATGCTGGTTGATGCTTCCCTTCTGGCCTGTAGCAGGGTCTATAGCCCTCCTACGCGCGTCTCGGCTGCAGTGAATGACAATCTTAACACCGCCGTCATCCAGTTTAATTTCATTTACACGTTGCCCTTTGAGGCCTAAAATATGCTGCGAGATGTTGATTGTCATATACCTGCTCTATGTAAAGTTATCAGAAACCATACATATCAACAGGTTACTTGGCGGTCGGCATCTTTTTCTACTCAACAAAGCGGAGAAGAGCCCTTGAGGCACTTCTCCGCTTTGTTGAGTAGATTTAGGATTTCAAATAGAGCATAGATTGATTATCTGGAATGGATGATTGTCTAATTTTGAGTTTGAAGTATTCGGTATCCTTGATGCCTCTGGCTCGCTTACGGATCATTCCTATACTGACATTACCAGCCTCTATCCTGGCGCTTGTGAGCTTGTGTTTGGCGTAGTTGCAGATGCCCACACAATGTTTCCGTAGGGATTTCGCGAACTTTTTTAGATAGAGCATCTGTGACTGATCTGCTATCAGGCACCAACGTTCCAGTTGCTCCGCCATCGCCTCAAATGAAGCGGCACTCCACAGCAGCTGAAGCTGTTCTTTCAAGACGTAAAGTGCATTCAGGTTGCTATTGCTCTCCAGCAACCTTTGCAGCTTGTCACTTTGTTTTTCACTCAACTTATCCGCATTTTTGAGCAACAGATAATGTGTCCCTTTCATCAACTCTTTACCACTTGGATCGGCCTTTCTGAACTCAAGTCGACGCTGATTATGGATAGTTTTGCTGTAGTTTTTCATGACGTGGAAACGGTCAAATACTATGTCGGCCAACGGCAAGGACTCTCTGACAGCCTTTTGGTAGGCAGGCCCCATATCCATCGCTACGGCCTTTATTTTGCAGGCTGTATCTGGTTGCAGTTGTTTCAAAAACCTTGAAAAAACCTCGGCAGTTCGGCCTGCTTCAACCCAGATCAGATGACCGCCAACCATATCGTAGACCACCGTCATGTAGTCATGACCTTTCGCCCGGGCAACTTCATCTACACCAATATATTCCAAGCCAGTTAGCTCTGCAGGATCAAGCGTAGGGAGAGTTTCAATAAGGTATGCCCTGTCGATATTCTTGACCGTTTCCCATCGTATATCCAAATGTCTGGAAACCGCTTGAATAGACATATGCCGACATAATCCACTGATCAGTCGGCAAAATCGGTGAGTGAAACGGCACCCTTTATCAACAAAATCACACCCCTCAATGCGGCGTTCGCCCTTGTTAATATAAACCTGCGCCAGCTCAATCTCGACCACACAAGGATACCCAAAAAGGGGGATGTCGTTTACTTGTCGGCGGACATGCTGGTTGATGCTTCCCTTCTGGCCTGTAGCAGGGTCTATAGCCCTCCTACGCGCGTCTCGGCTGCAGTGAATGACAATCTTAACACCGCCGTCATCCAGTTTAATTTCATTTACACGTTGCCCTTTGAGGCCTAAAATATGCTGCGAGATGTTGATTGTCATATACCTGCTCTATGTAAAGTTATCAGAAACCATACATATCAACAGGTTACTTGGCGGTCGGCATCTTTTTCTACTCAACAAAGCGGAGAAGAGCCAATTCTTCATCCCATCCGGCATTCTCGGCGATTTTGTTATCGGCAATCACCAAGGCGCGGCGCTGGTTTTCTGTCAGGTGATCCAGCTTGATGGTTGGAACGGTTTGCAGGCCCAGCTTTTTCGCAGCCATCACACGGCCATGGCCCGCGATGATGATGTTATCGCCGCCAACCAAAACAGGGTTCACAAAACCAAATTCAGCAATCGATCCTGCAATCTGCGCCACTTGTGACTCACTATGTGTGCGTGCGTTGCGGGCATAGGGAACCAGCTGCTCCAGCGCTATTTGCTGAACATTCAAATCCATTGTTAAACCTTTTTATGTGTTAGTGGTGTGCGAACCCGGGTGCGAACTGCGAACCTCTTTTGCAGCCCTGACGCTAGCGAAATACTGCGCCCAGCCCGCCCGCATACGTTCCAGCCACAGGAAGGACCCGTGGCTTGGTATGTGAGAGGAGCATCGGTAAATGAGCGGTGTGAGGAAACAAAAAAGCCGCAATCAGATTGATGGCGGCTCGCTTGAATTCTTGACGGCTGCCTGTGCGTACACTGCTGCCGATTATGGTTCTTATAGTAGCCAAAAATGTTGCAAGTGTCGAATACTAAAGTGTTGCAACACTTTACTTCTGTCCTGCGTTCAAGCGAGCAGCAATTTTTGCCAGCGCAATATTCCACTTGCGCCATGCTGTGCTGCGATCACAGCCCAGCTCCCAGCAAATTGTTTTCCATCGTCTGCGTGCGGCGCGATGCCAGATCAAGCGACGCTCCGGGGCATCAACCCATGTGATCCAGCGTAGTGTTTGCTCCATGCGTGAGATCGCATCAGGCGTTGCACGTAAGCGAAGCGGCATGGGTTCACCTGCCGCAATCTCTTCCGGAGTGCGGACAATCTCGGGCCACGCATTAAAATAGCCTTGCGCCCGCACAGGCGGTAGCTTTTTCAAAGTTGAAATGGATTCTTCAAATTGACCTGCCACGTCCTTTTCTGTCCAGTTATGCTCCATAAGCACCTCCGTTGTTGTTGATGATTTCGTTTAAAATTGCTGCATACCCGGCAACGTCGAGAATGCTGTCCTGATGCCCGGGGCTGCTGTTCAGTCGCGCCAGTTTCTGATCAATCAAACAAGTGATGACCTGTTCAGCACTCACACCCACGCCCAACGTCAGTGACCAGCGTTTGGCTACGTTTTCGAATAGCGGCTGGGGTGATCCGTAGCTTTCACCACGCTCTGCCAGTGTCCGTGTCGCTTCCTCCAAAAGTCGGTTGGCATGTCTCATGACTGGCCTCCGATCATCTGCTCACGGGCAAAATGCAGGAGAGCCAGCGCATCGGCTTCGTTGTCATCTTCGGGCAGATGGCCGAGGGCTTTGACAGCTGCGATAACAGCTGCCTTACCAGCATTGCCTTTGCCAGTGATGAACTTCTTGATCGTGCCGACCGGAACGCCTTCGTAAGGGATGCTGTGCTCCTCACACCATGCGGTGAGTGAAGCTAGAAAGCCGCCGTAGGCATGGGCAGCGTCCACGCCAAGATGCCTGCGGACTTCTTCGAAATAGACCGCGTTAATCTCGCCCGACACATCGCGGGTTTCATTCAGCCAGCGCTCAAAGCGCAGATAACGCATGCCGCCACCCTCAAAACGACGGGGACGAAAATGCGCTGTGCCGCTCATGATGCGTCCATGTTTGTTGGACAGCGCCCATCCGGTGGCTGTGCCCAGATCGAGACTGAGCAAAATGGGTTGATTGGTTTTTTCCATGGAGACCTCCTGTTTGGTTGTTGGGAAAGATGAAATGAGCACGCACAACACCCTCGACCGGGGAGAGTTGCCCCCATAGGGGCACTCTCTCCCGTAGGGAGAGGGAGTCTTTTTCCTAAACACTTCCAAACTGGCTAAGCCTTGAAATAAAAGGCTTTCCGTCCAGTTTGGGCAGTTTGGAACGAAACTGGATGACCAAAACTGGAATTTGGCCCGAAACTGCACTGAAACCGTTGATATGGCTGGCGTTTTCCAGTTTTGGCAGATTTGCTGCAGTTTCAGATTGGGCCGAAACTGCTCCAGTTTGGGAGCGTGGCAGACCATTTTTCCTGGGTGGGAAAATTGGTTTTTGCAGGTGTTTTGGGGCTGGTTCATCATGCCTGATCCTCTTGCGTCTCAATCCACACACGAGGGTTCTCGACAGGCAAAACAGCGGCTGTCTGACGGCATTTGTAATGGGTTGGATAGACCGCTTGCAGCTTGCCCGAGACTTCGCCTGTGTGCGGGTCGACCATCTCTTCACCAGTGCCCAGATGCATGTCTTCAACGCACAAAAAGCCATATTTGGTGCGAGAGGGACTGCTCAAGCCGTAATTGTCTGCATCCTTGAAAAACTTGACGTAGCCCTTTGTGGAAAGCACATCCAAGCGGCCACGAATGGTGTCTTTGCCGCCAAGCCCGGCGCGGTTTTCAAACGCCTGACAAAACTGGTTCATGGTGTAGACACGGCCAGAGCGAGATTCCTCGTAGATGATTTCAAGGATCACATCGCGCTTGCGACGGCGCTCCGCATCCAGCTTCTGGCCATAGTCACGATTGACCAGACGATCCGAGCTGTATTCCATCTCTTGCCACGCACCATCGACCTTATCGATCACTTTGGAGCGCAGGCGTGGGCCGTTTCGCAGCTCAAAAATCAGCTGGCGATAGGACTGGTTTTCATCCGGCTGGAACAGGATCAGCCCGGTGGTGTAATAACCTCGCAGGCTACTGGCACCGGAGAGTGCCTGAAACGGATCTTCTTCCAGCTGCTTCTTTTGAATTTTACGTGTGTGGTGGGCAAGGATAATCCCGGCATCGGGATTAACGGCATCACGCAATGCATCGAGCCGTTGCTGCAAGAAAAACAGCATGGCAGCGTTATCATTTTCACCTGCATCGCCTTCGCCGCCGTCAAACACATTACGAAGCGGATCAACGACGATAATATCAACGCCCAGATCGCTAAAATGGCTGCGAATGGCCTCACAGGTGGCGGCAACACCATGCTCATTGAGCAGCATCTTAAATTGCGGTGTGACAACCAGATTTTTGCGAACCAGCGGCAGCAGGTTTTTATCAAATGCCATGTTTTGCAGGCGCTCGCGCAAATAGTGGTAGCCAATCTCTGCCTGCAGATAAAATATCCGCAAAGGGCGTGGTGGCTTCATGCCAAGAAAAGGAACACCTGCCGCCATATGGGCCAGCAGCGAGAGCAAAAAATCACTTTTGCCGACCTTTGGCGCACCGCCAAAGACCATTAGCCCACCCGGTGTTAACACACGCGGCAGGATCAAATCTTCCGGCATGGGCGATGTGTCATCCAGAAAATGTCCAACCGTGAAGGCAGGCACAGCAGTGACAGCGGCTTTTTCGGTTTTGATGCACGCAGCAATAAAAGCGCGTATGTCCAAGCCCTCAGACACAGCATCGGCTGCATCCCATTTTTCAGGTTTGTCACTTGGCACATCTAAAATGGTGAGCGAAGCGGTCACACCTTGTGCGCCAAGATATACGCTAACGGCTTCGGCATAAGCGCGGCCAGCCTCATCATGATCCGGCCAGATCAGCAGGTGTTTGCCTTTGAGGGGTGACCAGTCTGTTTTTTCCGGCGGGGCTTTTGCGCCATTCATCGCGGTTGTAGCAGTAATGCCATGGGCCATCAAAGCTTCGGCAGCTTTTTCACCTTCGACCAGCACCACATGCTGGTTTTCCCTGAGACCCGGATGGTTAAAAAGCGGTCTTGGTGTGGGGGCGCGGTGTTTCTTTGCCAGCACATCCCATGGCCTGAATTCTTTGCCGTCGGTTGTGTCATAGCGATAGACGCAGGCGATTAGTTTGCCATCGCCATCCAGATAATCCCATTTGGCTGTATGTGGGCCAAGCTCATCCTCGGGGATATGTTTAGCAGATTTACTTTGAGGAACAGGCATCGGCACAGGCGAAGACAGTCCCAACCATTCACTGGCTGAGCTGACCACCTGCGGGAATTGATGTTTGGTATCCAGATTGTGGCAAGCAGCCCACAGATCAAAGATGTCGCCGCCTTCGCCCGTGGCAAAATCATGCCACATGCCAGCTTTGCCGCTATTCAGCTCAACCTTGAGGCTGTCACCTTTGCTGCCTTGAATATCGCCGATCTCATACACACCGCGTTTGATGCGGCCTGCTGGCAGCAAGTAAGATAAGACTTGATCCAGTCGTCCGATCAGTTGCTGACGGATATCATCCGTGGGAACAGTAGCGTCTTTGAATTCCGGATATTGGCTTGGCGCATCATTGAAATCGGACCAGCTTACTGTCATGCAGGCACCTCCCAACATCGATTGCGGTAGGCACAGAAACGACACTCAAAATGTTCAGGATCAGTAGTATGGCGCGGTAATAACTCACCAGCCTCGGCTGCTTTTAAGATAGTAACCGCACGATCACTGACCTTTTGGGCAAGGCTGGCATCAAAAGGCACAAGCTCAAAATACAGCTCTGCCGTATCTTTATTAATGGCTGTGAATAGCGCCGGGTTTTTACTGATGCCCGGCACACTGCCTTCCATATAGGCTTGGTAGGTTGCCATTTGCGCGGCATAGACAGGTTTTGATTTGGCAACGCCGCGTTTGACAGTATCTTTCCATGACTTGGCATTAAGCGACTTGCACTCCCAGAGCATCGGGAATGTCAGACCCAGTGCCTCGGGTGCGCCATTAATAATGCCGTCAACATGACCACGG
Organism: Kiloniella sp.; assembly: GCF_965205715.1. Classification (GTDB taxonomy): domain Bacteria; phylum Pseudomonadota; class Alphaproteobacteria; order Kiloniellales; family Kiloniellaceae; genus Kiloniella. The sequence goes on from NZ_CBDBHW010000014.1 coordinate 783,085, forward strand.
ATGCGACCATCGGCGACCGAAAATCCAAACTGATAGCCATTCGGCTTTTCAGTGAAGAGCTCAAACCCGGCAAGACGAAGCCAGCGAATGGCCAGATATTCAAACACATGCCCTGCGGCAAATATCCGTAAGGTCTGGCCGGAAAAGCCTTTGTCTTTAGGGATGTTCGTATATTCGTATTGTAATTTAAGGCTGCAGTTTTCCCCAAGGCGGGAAGCCCCCAGATAATCGCGTTCTGGCTGGGCTTTATGTTCCGCGCACAATGCCTGATCAATTAATTCAGACACACGCTCGGTAAAACTGGGGCATTTTATGTTGTCGTCCGCCGCCCAAGCCAACCCGGACGAATGGTTAAAATCAAGCATCTAAAATGGAATCTCCCCAAAATCTTCTATGGACTCGCCTTTGGAAAGCTCGTCCATGTAAGCCGTCACAACGACTTCGATCAGTGTCAGGACTTGCTCACGGGTTAAATCTTGGAAGGCTTTGTCAGCGCCAATCTCGGCGACATATTCCCCAAGGGGGCGCAGAGCCTTATTCATGCAATCACGTTCAAAATCTGTGGGATCAATCATGCGGCGATCCTCCCGTTTTCAATGACCTGACGGATGGCCGTATTGTTGAAACGCATGGTCATCAGCGCGGAAGCCTTGTAACGGGTCAGGCTGTAATCATTGCGATATTCAGGGGGGAGATGACGTAGCTGTTTTTCGGTGGCAGGCTGGTGCAGCCAGTTCTTGGTTTTGTGAGCAGCGCTCTCGGTTTCAAACAGGTTGATCCAGTCATCGGCAGCAGCGAAGCATACAATACGCTCACCCGCAGCCAAGAGCTTAACCGCATGATTTTTGCGGCCACCAACGGCGTACCATTCGCCGTCGCGGTAAAAGACACCGCCCCAAGCTTCAAAGCCGGTTGCAATAAAATACTGATCATCACCGCGCAAATCGCACCAAAGAAAGCTGGAGCGTTTGAGGATATCAATTTCCGTCATGTGGAAATCAGCGGTCTGCGTGGTGTCAGCCTCGGGCTGTCCTTCCCAGACATAGCCACATAGTTGGCATTCCTTACTGGCGAGCGGCACATCAGCGCCGCATTCCGGGCAGTCTTTATATGGCGCATCGCCTTCAATAAACTGGTCATCCAGCTGGACTTCCTGTTCCAGCGAGCCATGCATCAGTGTCGATGTGCCAAAGTCGAGCACAACACAGTCTTTTTTGATGATGCCGGGAAACTCAGCCGGGTCGACTGTCCTCAAACCACGACCGATCATTTGGATCATGGTGGATTTGTAAGAGTTTGGGCGCAGTAAAACGATGCAGGATGTTGGCGGGTGGTCCCAGCCTTCGGTCAGCACCGCGACATTGACGATCACTTGCAGATTGCCTTTGCCGTAAGCTGCCAAAGTATCAGCGCGATCTGTTTCGCCCATATCACCCCAGATCATGCCTGTGGCGATGCCTGCGCTGATAAAGCTGGCCATGACATCCCGCGCATGCTCAACGGTCGAGCAGAATACGACGGTTTGTCGATCTCCGGCTTTTTCCTTCCAGTGTTGAACCACCGCATCATTAATCGGGCGTGTGTTCATGATGTCGGCGACCGCGCCCATATCGTAATCAAGGGCGGTTTTACGGACTTTGCTCAGCTCTTCCTGAACACCGACATTCATGACAAAGGTGCGTGGCGGCACAAGGTGACCGGAAGCGATCAGCTCCTTAACCGTGATCTGGTCCGACACGTTGGAAAAGATCGGGCGCAGACCTTTTTTATCACCACGGTTAGGCGTGGCGGTCATGCCCAGCAGCTTCAAATTCGGATTGATGTTTTGAGCGTGCTCAATCACCCGCATATAGCTGTCGGCCCGAGCGTGATGGGCTTCATCAATTACCAATGCATCAAGCGGCGGCAATGATTGCAGGTTGCTCTCCCGCGAGAGGGTTTGCACCATGGCAAAGGCCACTTGGCCATCCCAGCTTTTCTCATTCGCATTGAAAATGCTGGTGGAAAGTGATGGGTTTACGCGCTTGAACTTGCCTTCATTTTGAAAAGTCAGCTCATCACGGTGAGCAAGCACACAAGCACGTTCAATATCGCGGTCAAACATACGTCCCAGCACTGCTGATAGCATGATCGTCTTGCCTGCACCTGTCGGCGCGACGGCAAGCGTATTGCCGTGGGTATAAAGCGCATCAACAGTCTTGGAGACAAGCTCCTTTTGTCTTGGTCTGAGTAACATGCCGCCCCCTTATCATTGTGCCCATGACGGCAGGTTGCTGGCAGAACTCGCAGACGCGGACTGATCACTATTGGACTGAGGCACAGAAGCTGCACCAGATACAGCACCCATCAGGGAGGCGTATTCCTTATGATCTGGTGTGATGGCTAGTTTGATGACGTTCTTGTCGTCACCGTTCTGGTCCTTCTCAATATCGATACGGGCGGCAAACTCGACACCATCCAGATCACCAAGGCCGTTGATACGGCGGGCATTCTGGGCGGCTGGCGAATTATCCTTGTTGGACACGCCGCGAGAGGAGTTCAAAATCCCTTTGATAAAGGCGCGACCAATATTGGCCCAGTCCGGTCCTTTGGTACTGTAAAGGCCAATCAGGCTCCAGATTTTGCGGCGGGTATATTTGCCTTCCAACACCACAAATTCACAGTTCAAATAGACGGCACCTGTGGTATTGCTGCGCGTGGCCCAGCCACCCGTCCAGCCTTGCGACGCATCATCATGGCCACCGGGCTTAATGGTCATACGGACCTTAGCCAGCGTTCCTTTGGGGATGACATCAAATCCGCTTTGATCATCTGCACTATTAAAATCGTTCCAACTCATTCTTGGCCTCCTTGTGTTTCGTTATTTTGTTGGGGATCAGGGGTGCTGCTGGCGGGCGTGTCCTGTTCAATTGAGAACGTGAGGCGTTCAGCAGCAGGCTTGGCTTTGCCTGCAATCTTCTGCATGAGGCGGCCAAGATGGGGTTCTTCCATCAGGTCAAGACGACCGGAACGATCCTTGGCCGGGTATCCGGCATCATTGATGGTGTGGCAGATAAAGGCGCGGAATGACTTGCCATCGGGGCTTGTCATCTCGGTCATGGTGATGACCTGATCGACAATGCCGGGAAGCTCTAATGCTGTTTTGCTGCCTTCAATTTGCGGCTGGAAGAAACGGCGATTAAACTCATCGATCTTTTCGTCCAAGATGCCGACAAACCAGATATTCTTTCCGCGTGTGTGTTGGAGATGCGTAAGCCACGCGATCATTTCCTGACCATGCAAGCCGTAAGCACCACGCGTGTCGGGTTTGCCTGTTTTGTCAGAAAATGCCTGTGGCTGTCCCTTGCACCAGTTGAAACACAAGCGTCCGGCAACGGTGATGCTGTCGATGAAGATCGTGTCGTATTTATCAAGTGCTCCGGCATCACCATACTTGGCGGTGACGGCATCATAATGGGCTTGGCTGTAAGGCTGCTCATCACGCAAGGCCGGATTAGGGCCACCTATAAAGGCTGCAATATCACGACAATCCTGCCATGTGCGCGGACGGATGGTATCGCCTTGCCAACCTTCAATGGCCAGATCACCAGCCTCCAGATCAAAGAACAGTGTCTTTTCAGCGGGAAGCGTCCAAAGCAATGATGTTTTGCCAATACCGCTTTTACCAAAGATGCATCCTTTAATGCCCTTGGTTTCTTTCAAGCGTTCATCGGCTGAGATTATGGGAAGGCTCATTGGGCACCTCCTTTGCGGGAGAGTGCATCCACAATGTTTTCAGCGCCTAATGCGCCTTTGGAACGTGCTTCCGTATAAAGCTCACGGATGGCAGACAGGCGCTTATAGATGGCGCTTTGTTCTTTATCCAAAGCCTGTGCGGCAAAGGCCAGATCATCCAGAGTTGCCTCATGGATAGGTTTGGTGGTGTCTTCTTCTATGGCACCAAGCTCTGGAATTTGAATAAATGCCGGAACATGTTTGGCGTAGTAGCTGTCTTTAATCAGCTTTTGTAACGATAGCTTAAACATAAAACCTCCTTGATTTCGTGGGTTAAAATTTGCTCTTTGGTCGTGTCATTTCGGCTGCCGGGTTCTGACGCCGCCCAAAGAGCAAAGCGGTCGCGGTATTCCCTGATTCAGGTCTTGTATTTCCGCGAGAACCCGGCATGTTTTCTTGCCTTCAAGGAGTTACTTACCGAGAGGGCTCAAAAACTGTCGGCGGCTCAGTGCAGATATTCCGCAAAGCCACGCTCCTTCAGCGATCCACGAAGTTCGGACAGCGTCCCGTAGAGGGTTGAGCGTGGGGTTTTGGTTTTGCGTGAGATTTCACTGATGCTGAGCGTTCGCATATCAACCAGCAGCAACACCAGATGCGGCGGCATCTGCTGAACCGCCTGTTCAAGATCAATTTGAAGATCGCGGCTGGTCAGGTCTTCGGTTGCGGGATCAGGCAAGGCGTTGTCTTCGCCATCCTTATCCTCAAGCCATACATCAAGTGAAAAGTCACTAATGCCGGACCCACGCTTTTGGGCGCGGGCTGCTTCAATCAGGCTGGCGCATTTGTGGTTGAGGATACGGTCAACAAAGGTCGACCATTTTGCTTTTTCGGGATCATAAGCCTGCTTGCGGGATAGATAATCCAGCATCAGCTCTTGCTCGAGGTCCTCGACTTCTACGCCATGAATGGCGGAGTGCCGCATCAGGCTGCGTGCGTGATAACGGACTTGGTTTACGACATAAGGATGGATTCCTTCATAGTTGTTTTTGCTCATGGTTTTCGTCTCCAGTTGCGGTTAGCCGCCACGCGGGCGGGTCAACTGGGACTGGCGAAAACTCACTGGAGGCCCGGTGAGACGGGCTATTCAAAGCGCTGCAAAAACAAAAAAAGCCCCGACATGCGGGGCTTTGGTGGTCGTAAATTTTTTTGAAAAAAATTTCAGAGCGTTCGGTGAAATTTCACCGAAGCGGGATTAGGCAAATCCAAAATGCTTTAATTGCTCATCCCAAATATCGGGAAATGGGGTTTGCATATCCTGCAGACTTAACTGGCGCGGCTGCGTACCATCCAAGATGGCTTTTTTAATCTGTGGAGCGAGTTGATTGAGGCGCAGTATCCGCGACATATAAGAGGAATTGATTTTGCGCTGGCGCGACATGTCATCGATGGATTTATAGCGCCCAGTATCAATCAGGTTCTGCCAGTAATAGGCTTTGGCCAAAGCTTTAACGAGTGTTTCGTCGGGTTTCGAAGCTTCTTGCGGTGCAGTCATATGAGCACCTTCAGGAAGTAAAATCAGTTTTTTGCCGCCGTAGCGTTTGATTTTTATCGGCACCCGAACCGAGATCACATTGCCTTCCATCATTTTTATGCGTGCACCCATGCTTGCTCCTCCAATTGTTTGGTTGAAATTCCTTGGAGGCGCTTTTCTTGTTCGTCCAATTCTCGTGCAAGGCTGAGCATGCCATCTGCCCGGATACGGACATCAACATATTCATAATTGACGATGACTTTCTCAATCATCAGCTCAAGAATACGTTGCTGCTCTGCCGGAAAAAGCTCCTTCCAGATCGGTACAATATTGCCAAGCGCGTCCCGGACTTCTGTTTCAGTCACGCTTTCATCCTCTTTGTATGCCTCGCGCCATGTCTCAACGATCATTTCAGGTGAGGCAAAAACGGCTTGCAGCTGTGTCAGGATCAAAGCTTCCATCTCACTGGCACTGACATTACGAACTTTGCAATCCGGGTTGATGCCTTTGCGATAGTGCTCGCAGGTGTAATAGCGATAAAGCCTGCCGCCTTTTTTGCGGGTATGGCTTGGCACCAGATAGCATTCACACTCACCGCATTTCAAAAGCCCCATCAAAATTGCCTTGGTTTTCTTGCGTGTGATTGCGCCTCGGTTGATGGTGTTTTCTTTCATGATGGCGCGGACTTTATTCCACGTATCCATGTCGATGATGGCTGGATGGCGGCCTTCGTAGATTTTGTCTTTATGTTTGATCTTGCCGATATAGATGGGGTTTTGCAGAATTTTATAGAGACCGCCTTTATCCAGTGCCTTGCCACCAATGACGCGTCCGTTTTTAGTTGTGCGCTTCTTGCTTAACACCCCCATGCGCGGCAACATCTTTGCCATCTCTGTGGGCGACTTGGTCATCAAAAACAGATCAAATATTTTGCGAATGCCCTCAGCCTCATCAGGCTCAATCACAAGCTCGCGGTTTTTCACCACATAGCCCATGGGCGTGACGCCGCCCATCCACATGCCCTTGCGTTTGGATGCAGCCAATTTATCGCGGATGCGTTCGCCAATCACCTCACGCTCAAACTGGGCAAAGCTGAGCAGGATGTTCAGTGTCAGTCGGCCCATTGATGTGGTGGTGTTGAATTGCTGGGTAACGGAAACGAAGGACACTTTGTGCTCATCAAACAGGTCAATCAGCTTGGCAAAATCAGCCAAGGAGCGCGACAAACGGTCAACCTTGTACACGACAACCGTGTCGATCAGGCCGCATTTGATATCGTCCATCAGACGCTTTAAGGCCGGACGATCCATATTGCCGCCTGTAAAGCCGCCATCATCATATTCATCAGGGAGCTGGAACCAGCCTTCATGTTTTTGTGAAGCAATGTAGGATTCACAAGCCTCGCGCTGAGCATCAAGGCTGTTGAACTCCATGTCCAAGCCTTCCTCGGTAGATTTGCGCGTATAAATCGCGCAGCGTTTTTTCGGTGTGGTTTTGCTCAATGTTTGCCTCCTTGTACTTTGTTGTTTAATCCGAAGAAGGCAGGCCCAGACCAGCTGCTGCCCGTTATGGCCAGCGCCACTTTCGACAGGCTTTTGTATAGGCAGCCTGCATATTCATAACCTTCTTCTAAAATAGTGACCTGATATTCGATGCCCTTATATTCCCGAACTAGTTTGGTGCCGGGGATGGGCCGCTGATATTGTGTCTTGCGCTTCGGCTTAGCTTTTTTGCCATTTCTTGATTTATTGGGGCCGAATAAATCATTGGCCTGCTGTTCGATCCGGTTCTCAATCTGCGGATCAACATCATAGGCGAGCTCCTGCAGGCGATAAGCCAGTCTGCGGACAATGTGGCTTTTATGACCGCCGGGTGGTTCGTCCTGATACACATCCCGCCATAATGCTTTCAGGTCTGATAGCGGCATATTTGGGAGTGCCGCTACACGTGCCAGAAGTGTTTTATCCATCTGTTTATCCTTGGTTTTTTGGTTCTTCGTCATGGGCATGAACGCTTGGAAAAACCCTGAAGTCCAATGAATTAGAGGGATGTGTTGGCTCGAACTGACGGTTTAGACGGATCTTGCAGCGCAGGATGCCAAACGCCAGCAAACGCGCCACTTCGGTGCGGCGATCTCGCTCATTTATTAGGTTTGGGGGAAGTGAAGACATGGGCGTTCCTCCTTGAGAATTATTGCGTCGTTCAAGGAGTTACTTACTGAAATGACTTGAAAACTGTCGGTTCAGTCAATGCTGTGCATTGAATCAAATTAGGCTTGTGAAAATCATAAGCATAATTTATATTAGGTCATTAGCCAAAATTGAAAGGATGCTATGGAGCAACTGACAAACGCACAGAATACGCTATTACAGGCTGTTGAACGCCTGAAACGTGCCATGGGGATGTCGCCCACGGTACAAGAGCTTGCTGTGGAATTGGGTGTGAAAGCACCCAGCGTGTTTGAAGGTCTCAAGCGACTGGAAGATAAAGGCTATATTCGCAGGCAAGCGCGAAAAGCGCGTTCCATCGAAATCCTCCACGCACAAACACCGGATAAAACCAATTTGTCAGCTGTTCCTGTTTTGGGAATGGTTGCTGCTGGCCAACCGATTCTCGCCCTTGAGAATCAGATTGGTCAGGTCATGGTGCCGGATAATGTTCTGCGCGGGAAATGCTTCGCGCTCAAAGTGCAAGGTGACAGCATGATTGATGCTGATATTTTCGAGGGAGATTACGTTGTTGTGCGCCAGCAACCTATTGCTGAAAACAGCGATATTGTGGTGGCCATGGTCGGCGAAGAAGCCACTGTAAAGCGGCTGAGTATTGAAGGGGAGCATATTGAACTGCGCCCTGAAAATCAGAAACTTAAACCCATCATCATAGGACAACAGGATGAACTTAAAATAATTGGGAAGGTCTTACACGTCTGCTCGGGTGTTGACACCGAGGCCAACCCTGTAACGACGAAACAGGAGATTGGCGATGTCGAGATATAATCCAAAGGTATTCACAAATGTAGATGTTTTAGGCGGTCTGGATGCAGAGCTGCTTATTCAGCTATTCAGAAAGTTTCCAAAATTCTTTGAAGAGCATGAGATTCATCTCGAAAACGGCACTTTGAATTTTGAAAATATTACAAAAGCGGGCTCTTCTCCGCTTTGTTGAGTAGAAAAAGATGCCGACCGCCAAGTAACCTGTTGATATGTATGGTTTCTGATAACTTTACATAGAGCAGGTATATGACAATCAACATCTCGCAGCATATTTTAGGCCTCAAAGGGCAACGTGTAAATGAAATTAAACTGGATGACGGCGGTGTTAAGATTGTCATTCACTGCAGCCGAGACGCGCGTAGGAGGGCTATAGACCCTGCTACAGGCCAGAAGGGAAGCATCAACCAGCATGTCCGCCGACAAGTAAACGACATCCCCCTTTTTGGGTATCCTTGTGTGGTCGAGATTGAGCTGGCGCAGGTTTATATTAACAAGGGCGAACGCCGCATTGAGGGGTGTGATTTTGTTGATAAAGGGTGCCGTTTCACTCACCGATTTTGCCGACTGATCAGTGGATTATGTCGGCATATGTCTATTCAAGCGGTTTCCAGACATTTGGATATACGATGGGAAACGGTCAAGAATATCGACAGGGCATACCTTATTGAAACTCTCCCTACGCTTGATCCTGCAGAGCTAACTGGCTTGGAATATATTGGTGTAGATGAAGTTGCCCGGGCGAAAGGTCATGACTACATGACGGTGGTCTACGATATGGTTGGCGGTCATCTGATCTGGGTTGAAGCAGGCCGAACTGCCGAGGTTTTTTCAAGGTTTTTGAAACAACTGCAACCAGATACAGCCTGCAAAATAAAGGCCGTAGCGATGGATATGGGGCCTGCCTACCAAAAGGCTGTCAGAGAGTCCTTGCCGTTGGCCGACATAGTATTTGACCGTTTCCACGTCATGAAAAACTACAGCAAAGCTATCCATAATCAGCGTCGACTTGAGTTCAGAAAGGCCGATCCAAGTGGTAAAGAGTTGATGAAAGGGACACATTATCTGTTGCTCAAAAATGCGGATAAGTTGAGTGAAAAACAAAGTGACAAGCTGCAAAGGTTGCTGGAGAGCAATAGCAACCTGAATGCACTTTACGTCTTGAAAGAACAGCTTCAGCTGCTGTGGAGTGCCGCTTCATTTGAGGCGATGGCGGAGCAACTGGAACGTTGGTGCCTGATAGCAGATCAGTCACAGATGCTCTATCTAAAAAAGTTCGCGAAATCCCTACGGAAACATTGTGTGGGCATCTGCAACTACGCCAAACACAAGCTCACAAGCGCCAGGATAGAGGCTGGTAATGTCAGTATAGGAATGATCCGTAAGCGAGCCAGAGGCATCAAGGATACCGAATACTTCAAACTCAAAATTAGACAATCATCCATTCCAGATAATCAATCTATGCTCTATTTGAAATCCTAAATCTACTCAACAAAGCGGAGAAGTGCCCAAAAGCGCTTATCCGCCCAAACGACAACGTTCAAGATTCTGATGAAACGCACGAGTTGATGGAAGCTCTGCAATTAATAACAGAAATGTCTAGTCAAGAAGCCATGGACTCGCTGATATCTGCAGCCAAAGACCAAGGTATCGAATTACACTATACGCCCGGATCACATGAAGATTTAGCCCTGTTTTGCTTTTTAAATCAGCCTAATCTTTTCCATACGGAATATGCGCGATCATTAGTCCGAAACTATCGGGGCTTTAGTTTTTATTGGGGCTCACACGCTCAAAAAAGATCTTTTCCAGAGATTTCAGATGGAACAATCACAGCACTGCAATCAGAGCTTGATGACTGGTTTGCCAGTAATAACCGATTGCGAAATTGCCGAGTTTATTTGTTCCCTCAAGGGCACCGAGTTAGCATCGTTATAAAATACGGCAAGCCATTAAAGCGTGAATTTAAAATGAAAGATGGCGAGACAGGGAGTGTATTTTACAACCCTCAATGCCATGATCTTCTGATTTATAATTGCGACAGCGATGATGTCAGCGTCCGAATATCTAGTAAGAAAAAAGGTCAGATAGAAGAATTCTTACGCTGTGTGGGAAAACATATTTTTGGCAACGAAGGGTACTTCTCTGAGCAAAAGAAGTTTTCGTTAGAGAAATTGAGAGATGTTGATAATGCCGCCCATAATTTTGCCACTACTGATGGTGTTGAAGATGTGAAGCTGGTTGAAATTCATTATGATTGGGGCGGCGAAACTGAAATCAGAAAATCAGGCAATCTTCTCAACACGCTTATACGGAAGAACGGTCAGGAATCGACAAAGCGTGCGGCCATAAATTTTGCCAAGTTCAGCGTAAAGTTTGAAGGGGTGAAGAAGGCAAGGCCGATTGATATCCGGGCTGGCAATCGTGCTACGTTCAGTCGTGACGAAGATTTTCTGGTTGTGGAAGATTGGATCACCGACCAAGGGCTAGTTGAACCTAGAACATCAAAACAGGAGGCAGCGCAATATGTGGAATATGCTCGCGAAGCTGCCTCGGCATGAACATAATCATGCATTTTTGATCAAACACTTTGGTGATGCTGAGTTAGTCAAGTCTTGGTTCGATAGCACAACGGCTTTTGATGAACAGTTACATTGTGATCATGGGCATTGCGGTGGAAGGCGTGTGTGTGAAATGCCTAATGGGAAAATGCTGGCAGTTTGTAATGATGACACCACCTCCTGCCCAGACTTACATATTTCGAATAATGACAGACGGCTGCATACTCTAAGTCTAAAAAAAATTGCTGGCTTAATCGCCGACTCTACGAATGAGATTTCAGTTTCAAAGGATATACAAACCATTGATGGCACCTCAAGCTGTATAAGGGTTGGGCATTACATTCCTCGCGGCACCATTCGTTATCCAGTTTTCTTTGGAATCGATATTCACGATGGAGATCTGGAAGGCATAATTAATCATGTGATTGGCCTTGATGGATCAGCCATTTTGCTTATGCCGTCTATCGACAACATCAGTCAGTCCAAGATTAATGCTATTCGTGCCAAAGGCTCTAATTTGATTGGCTTGCAGGGTTTGACTAACGCAGACATGCTCATTGATAACAGAAAAGCCTCAGAAGAATTTTCTGCCTTTCATGAGGCTCAAGAAGACCCAATGCCAGAAGTGAGCTGTGTCTTATTTCCAACTCCAGCCGATGCAGAGTGGTCGAATATTACGGTTAAGTTCACCGATGGGCATACGGTTCGTGTCACTTGCAATACTGGTAGCAATAGGATTTCCCAAGTTTACAATTTTACCCAGATGGGCATGGCTGATGGCCGAACAGCATCTCCCAATAAACAATGGAATCTGCTGGAAGGCTTTGCAGATGAGCGAGGCCAATTCACATGGGATAACCCAAAAGCCAACCGAAACCAGAAAAAGCAAAAACAAGAACTGAAGAAAGTCTTTCAAAAGTTCTTCGGCATATATGACAGTGATCCATTTGAGGATTACAAAGATCACAAAAACCGCGTTTGCTATCGCTCCAAGTTTCATATCTCACCTGATGAATAGTCAATGACAGGCATAGACTGGTGCGAACTGGTCAATTGCCAAGCCCTTGATTTCTCATGACTAAAAGCTCCGTACTTCGTTTTTCCAAGTACGGTGTTTTTCAGGAAAGGGGCATATATAGGAGGAAAACTAGAGAAAAACGGGGTGTTTTTATAGAGAGGAAGTCAATTGCAAACAGCAAAAAAGCCCGCAAATGCTGGGCTTTTGAGGCTATGCACATCTAGTGCATATGAAAGTTCGTTTGTAGTCAATGGCGGAGAGTGAGGGATTCGAACCCTCGATACGCGGTTAACGTATACTCCCTTAGCAGGGGAGCGCCTTCAGCCACTCGGCCAACTCTCCACATTTTGTGAACAAGCGAATTTCTAAGGTTTTACATCAAGGCTGTAAAGTGAAAAAGATCATTTAAATTCACTTTATTAGAAAGAGGCCGCGAACAGGCAGTTTTCTTAATGTTTTAGATCACGTCTCTCAAAGATTATCCTGATTTAATTTAAACGATCACGAACCGATTCTATAAAACCTAGGAACTGGACAGTAATAAAACGCAGAAACAGGGAAAAGCTTAAATATACAACATTCGCTTTCAGGTCTTTTTAGACCGATTAAACACTCATCCCATTAGAAGATCGCCTGATTCAAATCCATATTATATATTTAGGCGAAGATTACGCACTCATATTAAGACATTTTTAAAATTTCCTGTTACTAATCTTGGAATTAAATGAGTAATTAAGCTTCCATATGTAAACATTAAAGAGACCGATAACGGGATGAAATCTGATCAGAACATTGCTGAGTACAGCAAAAATAACATCCTGATTTTGCCAGAAGCTCTTTTAGAAATGAAAGACGCCAAATGTTTAATGCATCATGGTTCGTCAGCCATATTTTATAAGGATTTGGATAAAGATTTAGTAGATATTGAGTTCTTTTGTAACGTGCCCTGTTTTGTTTACATTAAAAGTGGGCGGGAACGAATAACCTCATGCGATGGAAATACCCATCAAATGGAAGAAGGCTCTCTAACTTTTTTACCTCAGGGAGTGAATCTTCGGCACTTCTCCGCTTTGTTGAGTAGATTTAGGATTTCAAATAGAGCATAGATTGATTATCTGGAATGGATGATTGTCTAATTTTGAGTTTGAAGTATTCGGTATCCTTGATGCCTCTGGCTCGCTTACGGATCATTCCTATACTGACATTACCAGCCTCTATCCTGGCGCTTGTGAGCTTGTGTTTGGCGTAGTTGCAGATGCCCACACAATGTTTCCGTAGGGATTTCGCGAACTTTTTTAGATAGAGCATCTGTGACTGATCTGCTATCAGGCACCAACGTTCCAGTTGCTCCGCCATCGCCTCAAATGAAGCGGCACTCCACAGCAGCTGAAGCTGTTCTTTCAAGACGTAAAGTGCATTCAGGTTGCTATTGCTCTCCAGCAACCTTTGCAGCTTGTCACTTTGTTTTTCACTCAACTTATCCGCATTTTTGAGCAACAGATAATGTGTCCCTTTCATCAACTCTTTACCACTTGGATCGGCCTTTCTGAACTCAAGTCGACGCTGATTATGGATAGCTTTGCTGTAGTTTTTCATGACGTGGAAACGGTCAAATACTATGTCGGCCAACGGCAAGGACTCTCTGACAGCCTTTTGGTAGGCAGGCCCCATATCCATCGCTACGGCCTTTATTTTGCAGGCTGTATCTGGTTGCAGTTGTTTCAAAAACCTTGAAAAAACCTCGGCAGTTCGGCCTGCTTCAACCCAGATCAGATGACCGCCAACCATATCGTAGACCACCGTCATGTAGTCATGACCTTTCGCCCGGGCAACTTCATCTACACCAATATATTCCAAGCCAGTTAGCTCTGCAGGATCAAGCGTAGGGAGAGTTTCAATAAGGTATGCCCTGTCGATATTCTTGACCGTTTCCCATCGTATATCCAAATGTCTGGAAACCGCTTGAATAGACATATGCCGACATAATCCACTGATCAGTCGGCAAAATCGGTGAGTGAAACGGCACCCTTTATCAACAAAATCACACCCCTCAATGCGGCGTTCGCCCTTGTTAATATAAACCTGCGCCAGCTCAATCTCGACCACACAAGGATACCCAAAAATGGGGATGTCGTTTACTTGTCGGCGGACATGCTGGTTGATGCTTCCCTTCTGGCCTGTAGCAGGGTCTATAGCCCTCCTACGCGCGTCTCGGCTGCAGTGAATGACAATCTTAACACCGCCGTCATCCAGTTTAATTTCATTTACACGTTGCCCTTTGAGGCCTAAAATATGCTGCGAGATGTTGATTGTCATATACCTGCTCTATGTAAAGTTATCAGAAACCATACATATCAACAGGTTACTTGGCGGTCGGCATCTTTTTCTACTCAACAAAGCGGAGAAGAGCCTAAATAGAACACAAAATTAACAGAATATATTCGATATTTTATATTTACATTTATCTACGATAAAATTTTATAAATTCAACCATACAGATATTACTAAAATCTGAGGTCGCAATCCTATGAAGAAATTTCTCATTGCCATTACCCTTATTTCTCTTAACGGATGTAGCTTGCCTAAAGTTACCAGCTTTACAATTGAACCCACGGTAAGACAGCAGGTTTATTCAGATAAAAAAGGCTCCCCCGACGCTATTCCTTTCGGTTGTCAGACCGATCACACAGGACTTGGTGCGCCTTATTTTGAGGACTTAGCGTTCGATGAGGCACATATCGGCTATCAAAGTCTTGAACTTCCACGAGGCGTTCGCCCCAGATGCCGATTTGATTATGCAATGGAACATCAAGCTGTCTACTATTTCAACCTTGAAGACTATATATACACAAATTTGGCAACAACCCATCCTGACACTGGGGAATTAACAGGTGGATTGATAACGACCGACTACGTTTTTGATCCTGAAAATGAGTTTTGTTCGAGCACTCCGACAACACAAATATCAGGAGTTATGACCAATGGCTTTTATTTATCCGAAGAACCAAGCCCCGGTACTCCCCATCGCGCCATAAAGGGACCACCAGTTGACCTTGATGGTGAACTCATTCCCTTCCCCGAGATTAACAGGCAACGGGCCTCACTAGATCCCGCAATTATCACGGCGGGTTCGGGGCATATCAACATCGCGCTGACCGAAAGGCAGATTGAACACGTACAAGATATGCTGGATAGATCAACCTTAAACTTACGCCTGAACGTCTTATTTCTTGGCCCAGAAAATCCTAACTGGAGACAAAACCACCATTGCTTAAGTCGTATCAATAATACCCGGCTGGTGCTATTTTTTGGATCAGAGACTGAATAGTCCCTCTTTTGAAGCCAACAGCGGTCCGCGGTGTTATCACTTATTATTTATTGACATTGCCTTGCTCGAACACCTGAATATAGTAAATAGTTTAATAATAACCGACCTCGCCATTTCCATATCAATAAGAGCTATTATTTGGGAAATGAATACATACCAGGGCCCCAGAAATGGCAATTAAACAAGTACTCATCAACCTTCTTCTCCTTCTTACATTCCCGCATGTCTGTATCTCGGTATGGATCAGCGAACGCATCCCCCCAGCCTTAAGTGCCGTTATCGCCGCCAGTTTTGCTCTACTGCTCGGATATCTGGTCTTCTTCGATAAACCAGATATCTATTATCAACTAACCGAGTTTTGGCTCTTGGTCCTCACTGCCTACCTCGCCCTCCCCGGACTTTTTTTTCTTGCCCGAGGATTTGATAAGGACTGAGACTGCTTAAGAAGCGCGTCTATAAATTGCCTGCCTTCGCTTTAGTGCTGACAATTCAGGCGCTTTACGCACCTTAGACGCTCCGGTCGTCACCCCAACACCAAGTTGTTTATTCTCATCATCCTGCTGAGGGTAAAGAGTTTGTGCTGCTGTCTCGTAGATGGATTTTGGAAAATAAGTACCAACAGGATCACTCCCTTTGGCAGAACGTCTTTGATTAACATTATCTTGTGCTCTTTGAGCTAAATCAGATTCTGTAGTGAATCCTCCATAACCTGAACCGCCAATATTTACCCCCCCTCCATTTAATTTTTCATCGAAAAAATCGGCCGTTTTATATGCTTTCGCAAGGCCCGAAACCGGGCTGACGCCATAACTAAGAAACCCTGCCACCATATCAGGCACAGAGAAATTCTCCATTGTTCCAGCCTGACCAAATGTTTCTTCTTCTGTACTATATGTTCCATATGAGTTTATCCCTGCAAGAGCAAAGGATCCAACCCGTTCGAATGCAGATCGAACTGGATTATTTTTTGCGAAAAATTCTCGCGCCCTCTTTTGTTGGACTTTTGGGGTTGCGGAAAGAGCCCTTAAAACATCTAGCTGAACTTGAGAAGCCTTTTCGCTTCTGGCAACTCCAATGCCCGCAGCTCCTCTCGTGGCTGCGTTATATGCACTTTGCATTGCAGGAGAGTGCATTCCTCCTAAGGTTGGATGTGCATCTACAAAGCTTTGAGTTGGCGTCTTTGATCCGACAAATACACCTCTCTGGTTCAAACTAAGGTCGTGAACTTTAACCGTTTTCCCATTACTCTGTACTTCGACTAGTCCACCTTGTTCTTCTTCATCTCCCAAAGCACCATCATATGTTTCGGCGCTAAGACCAACTGAATTAGCAGCAGCTTGTCGTGCTGCCCTATTCAGACCTCCAATCCCTGTTCCCTTTGGTCCAGAATAGGTATTCCCACGCCTATTTACACCGTTAGATTCAGCATTCCCTCCTTCGCGACCTTGTGGATTTCCATCATTTATTTGTCCTGAAGCATTATTGTTCTGTGTACTTTTGCTTCCCTTTTTGCCACGTGCTCCACCACGCCGACCAGGCCCCCGGCTCTGGTTCTGCCCGCCACTACGTTCGCTAGTTCCCCCTCCGCCGAAACTACCTCTATCGGTTGCTCGATCTCTAGATCTTGCCATGTCAAAAACTCCTTATGGGTGATTAATTGTATTATTGATCCCTCTTTAAGGGCGATACATCGACGTTATACAGTTTGTTTGTACGGTATTTTATTGCCGTCGAAGGGACTTGTTTCTTATAAAACTGGCACTGCTATAAGGTAGGATCAGTCAACTATTTTTCGAACATCAGAAGGTGCGAATTCTTACAAAATTAGAGACCAAACGGATGCTGATTACCTCTCGGGCCCTGTCTTGTCTGATGCCGAAATTGATAAAATGGTATTAGCAAGTTCCCTAACCCGGGCTTGACTGGCCCCTACCCCCCCGGCTCATAATCAGAGATAGCGGTATCCATATCTCCCATATCATCCTCTGACCATTTAGAGATTGTCTCAGCGAATGTAAGCGCGAGTGCATCCGCTACATCCGGTGAGTGTAACCCCCTCTTTTTCATGTCCTCTTTGCGCTCAAGCTGTAGTCTGTTCTTAGCATCGAAACCGTATTCAATAGCTGTGAGATCGGTTTCTAACTCCTGGTCGTCGTCTGGAATATCGCCACCCTTGAGCCAGTCACGCATTTTGCCCCACATCTCGGCGCGCTTGTTGAGATAGGTTTTTTGGTCCTGCGCGCGAGACCCGGCGTTAACATCGATCACAGCATGTCCAAGCTGGTGCAACCTATCGACGACACCGCCACCGACACCAACACCATCGACCAGCACCCCATCTGGGCGGTATTGCTGCATCGTTTCGACAACGAAACCGGCGAGCGCCATGGTATCCACCCGATATTTTCTTATCTCTAATACCTTACGCCCCTGACGGATCAGAATGACCGATTGATCATCACCAAACCTCGCGACATCAACACCGATAACGATCGGCTGGTTTGTTTGTGGTGGCAGGAGGTTGTTTTTGGCTTCGGTAACGATTTGGTTTGAAATAAACTGGGTTGATCCCGCGCGTGGAAAAACACCGCGTACCCTAACCCGGACGAAGTCACTGTCTTCGCCATAGTCTTCAACCCACTGTGCCATCAAACCAGCGTTGGTCCCCTCAACCTTACGGCTGTCAATCTGTTGGGCCTGCCAACGATGACGTAAACGGTTAAAGCACTCATAAAACCGACCTGAATTTCGGGTCGGATTACCAAAGACAAAGCGCATCGGTTCTCCATCGGTTAGGCCGCCATCACTGACCTCCCAAATCTTGTCCGGTACTGCCGAGGCTTCATCAAACAGATAAAATGGCGTTGAATTTGCGGCGTGTAGTCCGGCAAAACTCTCTGAATTTTCCTCACGACAGGTCTGAGCATCACAGCGCCAACTCTCGGGATGACGCTTATGGACCAAGGACATGTTACCTTTGCTTGCACTGTACGAAAACCAATGCCCGGTGAGGCAACGTCTGTGCCACTTACCGAGCTCAGCCCAGGTTTTTGTGCGCAGTTGATCGCCAGTATTTGAAGTCACCACTCCCTTGGCAAAAGGCCGGGTAGAGAGAATGAATAGGATCAACCAGGCAGATAGTGCAGATTTACCAATTCCATGCCCCGATGCTGTGGCAAGATCCATGGGGGCCACCGGATGTACACCATCAAAATTTCGAGTTTTAATCAGTGCGCCAAGCCCCGCGAGATAGTTACGCTGCCAATCCCGCGGCCCCTTAAAATCAACGAGATCCCCCTGCCCCCAGTCAAAAGCCCACAGCACAAAACCCAAGGGGTCTGCATAAAATTGCGCGCAGTCCTCTGCAATGTCCAAATCAACTACATGGGTCATTTAACGCCTCAAGTCTGATTATATTATTAGGATAATATTCGAAGGAGAACGCGAAGTTAAAATTTACCGATCACCCAGTCGTTTACGCCCTCTCAAAAGGCGATCGACCAATTCACTTTCGATGCCCATTTCGACCTTTTCCTTAAAGGCCTGAACCGACACGTGCTTACCAATGAGTTCCAGTGCCTTCCCTGCACCACTGTGTTGGAATTTGTATTCTCCATCGGCGTCTGCCACGGGACTTCGCTGCATACAACGCTCGAAAAGCTCAACAGCGCCTTTCAATACATAATCGGCATCAATCTTCAAACGTTCTGAACGCTCCACTTGCGCCTGATTGATTGCCGCACGCACAACAGGTTTATTCAACACACGACTTGCGGTTTGCTTAACTGAGTTTGGGCTATATCCCGCACGGATCGCTGCCTGGGTTGCATTTAGATCAATAAGATATTCTTCGACAAAACGACGTTGTTTAACCGTGAGTTTGCCATCTTGATTTAGCGCGCTCATATACTGCCCAATAAATATTATTATTTGAAAATAGGGCTTAAACTGATGAGAGAACCCCACCACATCTTATATCGGGGGAAGAGTGCCCACAATTCATCATAAAGACTGGGAACATCGTAAACCTTGTCTTATTCATGATTTAAAATGCGCGGTGGTTTACGCTTTGTTTTTGTCAACTTCTTCGCTTTACGCAAACGTTTTCGTCTATTTGCAACGGGATCAAGTCTCACAAAGATTAAGATGATCGAACTGATAAAAAAACCAAACAAAACGAGAGAAAGCTGAAGCCAGTAAAAATAATTTATTCGTTCAATATGTTCATTTATCTCTTTATCTAGCTGTAACAATTCAATTTGCATGATTTCTTTGGCAAATACATTGAAAGAAATCAGATTGGAAACCATTTCAGAATAAAGAATTATTGCTGGGCTATCACCTTTCAGCTTGGCCTCATCCAAAAGCGGAAAAATCCCAGTTGAACTTGGTAACGTTGTGTTTTTAGGAAAGGCTAACTCAATTTTTTCAACGGCACTATTAAAACCCATTTGGGATGAGCGCCAAAAAAGTAAAATTGTATCGCAACTCGTTTTGATATCTTCCGTTAAAAAAAGCTGATAACGTTGCGTTCCGAGCTCCCTGACCCCCTTATCATATGCTTTCCAAGCCATGATCCAGGGATCTTTTTGAAGAGGTTTTCCCCGCTCTCCCCGAAGCAAGGATTTGGTCAGACGCGATAGGTCGCGATATTGTTCGCTCACACCTTTTATCGTGCCATTTAAATATGTTAGCTCTGACTTTAGTGCAATGTAGCCAAAAACCTCAAATGAAATAGTAAGGGCAACCGCAACAATAAAAGACTTATGATATCGCCGCATAAGACTCATTACTTGAACTCGCTCATGATATCGTCGGGAACTTCTTCATGTTGGATCTCGCGCCAGCGAATTACGAGACTGGTTTTGTCAACTTTTTCAGCCCTAACGGTTGTCAATGCGGGGGTTGGTTCTCCAAGTTTTGCCAATACAGCTACCCGTACCAGGGCTGTTCCAATATCATAGGGATAGTCGACAACAAACCCGCCAACATTTCCCTCATTTACCATGTCTTTTGAAAGTTCCTCGTCAAAATTCATTGTAAAGAGTTTGGTCTTTTTATTATTAAGCTTTCTTAACCCCGCTAAACTCCCTTTGGCCACGGCTGCCCAGGGAACATATATTGCATCGACATCAGGATAAGACTTCAATATATCCAGAGTTTTTGTTTCCGCATCTTCTATTGAATTAATGCCTTCACGCGCTACTACTTTGATACTTGGATAACGGTGTTCCAATACTGTTTCCAGGGCTTTATCACGTTGATTGGTGACAAAATCAGGTGACGCATGATAAAGAACGGCTACTTTCCCGCCCCCCTTAATATTACTTGCGATCATCTCCGCAGCATAACGGCCCATCTGGAACAGGTCATCCGTCACAACACCCGCATAATCTTTAGGGTGATTGAGCCCCGCGGGAAGGTTATTTAGGATGGCAACAGATGTGTTCCGCTCACTTGCCAATTTAAAATAATACGACAATGCATCTTGATTAAGTGGTAGAGTGATCAGAATATCAGGCTCTTGTAGCAAGGCCTTAATCAATTGTAATCGTTCGATATATGGATCATTCCCCGCATCGGAAAGATAGATGAGGTCAATATCCAAATTAGCCAATTCATGCTTTAGCCCTTTGACAAGTACCCGGCTGTAATCTGACTTGGTATCATGCAGCACCACTGCGGCTTTTAACCCCATCTTCCGCACAGACTTTATTTGGGAGTCAATGAGGTAAAGAACATCGGAAGTAACAGGGGTTTCTGCCCTTGGACCAACAGTGGACAGCTGGATGAGCTCAGGAAGAGGTCGCGGCTCTTCTCTAATTATAAAAACTCCCAGGCTGGCAAGGCCCAACATACTGAACAAGCCAACCGCAAAAATCGGCGTCCACTTATCCATCATCATTATCCACGTTAGATCGACCAAATTTAGAGTAATCTAAATATGTTAACAGATACATTATATAAATTACGGGATACAAGCTATTGCTGGATACCTCTAAAACCTTCATTTATTTTGGCCTGTTGATAGAAACCCAGATAGCTCATATCTATATCATTTATGGCAAGTGGTTTACATAATAGAAACTTCCTTGAGACAAACTGATGTCAATGTGATCAAGGTAAGTTACCATCGGCGCAGATGTATTCTCGTAGGAGTTCGTACTTGAAGAAGTTCATCCAAATTTGTCTTTGTCTCGCCACAGGGCTTACTTTCTCTTCCCTAACGAGGGCTGGAGATCTTCCTTCTGTCGCCTTGTTTGAATCATTTCCAGAAGTTTACCGCGTTGACAATGGCCCCTATCAAGGCACCCTAATCGATACATTTAAGGTACTGGAAGAAGGGATGGGCATAGAACTGGAAAGGCAAATCACTTCGTGGCCCCGGATTATGGAATATCTTGGTACGGATAAATACGACTTCACATTTATCTTCAAAGTACCAGCGTTTGAAGATAAAGTTCACTACCTTGGTAAACTTGGTTGTTTAGCGGATATTATCGTTCCTCATCAAGGCGTAGAGATCAACTCTGTCGAGGATATTGCCGGTAAAAACGTGGCTTTTATAAAGAACGGTGGTTTTGCCAAAGCAAATATAAACAACCCGACTTTTATAAAAAGTCCGGCCCCTGATTCTCCCACAATGATGCGGTTGCTCGCAAATGGTCGTGTCGATGCCATCGTTATACATTCAGGCCACTATTACCGTCTCTTGAACTCACATGAACCCCGTCCAGGCATGCCTGGGGATTGGCGTACAAAGTTTGGCTTTCCCGTCGTTTTCCAAACCTACGAGGTCCACCTAACCTTGTCCAAAAACTCCCCTCATCAAAACCTTATTCCAAAGGCAAAAGTCGCAATAAAAAAGCAACTTGAAAATAATGCCTGGGCCCAAGCTTTGGAAAACCACGGCATGTCCTTTTGGCCTTGCCCTGAAGATTAATGCTTCCTGGTCCCAATCATAAAAAAATTGATTTTTTTTAAAAAATAAAGCTACCAGGGTCTTATCCTTTGGCTGAGTTTACGCTAAAAGAAATCCTGATTATGTACTGGTAAAGGGTTTCAAGTTGTCGACAATTATTATTACGGAAAAAACGTCTCAAAAAAGGGACGTTCAAGCGGCAGTCGGCAGTAATTACGGACGAATTTTTCCTGCAGAGGGGCATTTACTTAGCCTCGAAGAACCTCAAAAAGTTCAAAGCAGCTGGGGAAAATGGTCTTTTGATCTTCTCAAGCCAGATGACTTTTACCCAACCTGTCCTGCTCCAGATGCTTCGCCCTCATCAAAGGGGAAATTACAAGCCATTGCAGATGCCCTGAAGTCCGCCACGCGGGTTATCCTCGCAACCGATTGTGACCGCGAAGGTCAATTAATCGGTGAAGAAATCCTGAGACACTACAAGTTTAAAGGCGTTGTTGAGCGGGCAATGTTTACTGCTCAAGATGAAAAAACCCTCAAACAAGCCTTTGCCAATCTGGAACCCAACGAAAAGTACTTTAATCTGGGTCAAGCGGCCGTGGTCCGCCAACAGTCAGATCAGGTTTATAATCTATCACTTACACGAGCAGCAACAGTTGCCTTGAAACAACCTGGCCAATATGGCGCAATTGGGATTGGCCGGGTCAAGACCCCGACCATGGCTATCGTTTGCATGCGCGAATTGGAAATTCTGGATTTCAATCCGCAGGATTATTACCACCTCGTCGCGACAGCTACTGTTGATGCTCAAAACCAAGACCAAATTCAAGTTGGAGAGAATAAGCTTCAACTCGACCTCCGTCACGCGCCCAGAGAAAAGATCCTTGATCTTGATAAAGCAGAACAAATCCGCGCGGCGGTTGAGGGCTTCCAAGGCCCGTTAAAAGCTGAAAAGAAGATCAAACGCACCAAGCCCCCGCGCCTGCTCGATCTACCAGAATTACAAAAAATTTGTGCCCGCCGTTGGGGTTGGAGTGCGGATAAAACCCTCAACATTGCCCAAGAACTTTATGACGGTGAAGGCAAGAAGATCCAAACATATCCTCGTGCGGAATCCCGCTACCTTGCGGAAAACCAAATTGAAGATATCGGGGAAATCATTCAGGGTCTAACCAAACTTGATCAATATCAAAATCCGGAATTAACTCAGGCACTATCAAAACCAGAAGTTCGAAAGGGCAAATCAGGACACTTTTCTGATGCTGGACTAAAGGGCGTATCTCACCATGCGATCGTGCCAAATAAAAACACCATGGATAAGATAGAGGTTATCTATCCTCGCCTGACGCCCGATGAACAACGCATGTTCGATCTCGTAGCCAGTTCCTACCTTGCCATCCTCATGCCAGATTTTGTCTATGAATCCACCAACATCTCCATGGCGGTGCCGATTACCCTGGCTGAAGAAAAAGAAAAAATCCTCGACTTTAAGGTTACGGGTAACATCCCCAAAGAACAGGGATGGAAAGCAGTTTACACCGACGAAATGGAGAAAAAGGAAGATCACGCAGGCGAACTTCCTCCCATAAATGACGGCGATCTAGCAACTCTCATGCCTGTTACTACCGATACAAAAAAAACCAAGGCACCGCCGCGGTACAACGAAGGTACTCTCATTGACGCTATGCAGAATTCATGGCGTTTTGTTGATGACAGGGACCTGAAAGAACGCTTAAAAGAGGCCAAGGGCATTGGTACACCTGCGACACGTGCCGCCGTGATTACCGGCCTCAAATTACAAAATTTCCTTACCCAAAGTGGAAAGCACATCGTCCCCACTGACGCCGGACTGACATTGTACAAGACGCTAAAAACCGCAGCACCCGAACTTGTTGATCCCGGCGTAACTGCGCTGTGGGAAATGCACCTCGACGATGTCTTGGAAGGGAAGCAGAGCGCGCGACAAGTCTGGGACAATATCGGCGATGATACCGCCCGCCTTATCGGCATTTTAAAAACCAACGGCTCAACCGCTCCCAAAATCCACACGGGAGTTGCCATGCCCAAAGGTGCTGGCAAGGGCAAACCCACCGATAAAATGAAAGATACAGCGAAGTCCATTGCCGCAAATAAGGGCTTAAAACTCCCCAAAGGTTACACTTCTGATTTTAATATCTGTCGTGAGTTTTTGGACGAACACCTCGGAGGTAAGGGCCCTAGCCCAGAACGCGTTCTTGCTAATATAGAAACCCAGCTTGTTGCTATGATTAAAGGGTTGGGAGCAAAAGCTGCCAAGCAACTGATCGAAGCTTACACAACAGACACCCTTAAGGTTATCGAGCAAACCCCTGAAAAGCTTGAAACTCTCGATGGCTTGCCCAAGGGTAAATTGAAGCTGATTCAAGAGTGGGCAACTGAACGTAAAATCAGTCAGGAAATTCAAGATTTCCTTCACGACCATGGCATTGATCCCGCTCGGTCTTTTCGTTTTTATCAAGCTTATGCCGGTGAAACGATCTCAAAACTAAAAGAAAATCCCTATTGCATAGTTCGTGATATTCGTGGCCTGCCTTTTAGCATTGCTGACAACCTCGCCCACCGTTTAGGCTTACCAGCTGATAGCCTTCTTCGCGCCCGTGCAGCTCTCTTTCACGCATTAACACAATCGGTAGACTACCGGGAAAAAGATAGCCTATTAGGCATGCTTAACAAACGCTTGGATCTTGCCCCGGAGCTATTGGCAGAAGCGTTAGAAATTGAACAGGAAGATAAACAACTCCACAAAGTTAAACGCAAAGATTCTGAAGGCACAACCCAAGAGCACTTGATAATTCGTCCTCTCTGGCAAGCAGAAAATAAAATTCTCAAACGCTTAAAATCAATGCAAGAAGATGTGCCTGCTTGGTCAAGTATTGAGGCTGACAAAGCCATCGCCTGGGTCGTGGACCGTGAAGGTATAAGCCTGACACAACAACAAGCCCAGGCGGTTACAAAACTTTTCCAAAACCGTCTGTCCATCATCTCTGGAATTTCTGGCACGGGTAAATATCAAACTCTCAAAGCATTTTTAAAAATCCTGGGCGCCAAGGGGATAAACCTGTCTCTGACATCCCCCTCTTCAACAGAAACAAAAGGCCTCGCTAAAACGATTGAGCAAGAAGCCGTTTCACTTGCCAAACTGCTCGAATACAACCCAAAGACAAACAGTTATAAACGTACAGCCCGCAAGCCTTTGGATTGCCAGCTTCTCATTATTACCCACGCTCAGCTTTTGGACCGTCCCTTATTGCTCGCAGCCTTGGAAGCCTTACCAGATGATGCCGGATTAATACTACTCGATGACTACAAGCGTTGCCCAATGCCTGGAACCGGGCGGGTACTTAAAGAGATTATCAAGACACTTGATATCCCCCCAATCAATCTGACAGAGATTTCTCAGGAAACCACCAACAGTAATCTTTTTGAAAATTGCCAACGACTTGCGAAACAACAACCTTTGGATCTCTCTCCAGTTAAAGAAGATAATGCTTCAGGGAAAAATGGAAGCTTTTATTTTGTCGAGGCCAATGATACCTCTGATATCCAACGTAAACTCGCCGAAATTTCCAAGAATAGAATTCCAAAAACATTCAAATTCGACAGTATACGCGACATTCAGGTTACCAGTTTGGCAAGTGGCGCCCTTAGCCCCATGGCATTAATTCCCCATCTACAACAATTATTAAATACATCACAAGATGGCCTTTTTGCTCATCGTTTTGAGTGTCGTTACCGCACGGGAGACAAGGTTATGCTGTTAGAGAACGACCTTGAACGTGATTTGCTCACGGGTGAAATTGGCATTATCAAAGACATAACTCGCGACGCACCAATAATGGGTAATGAAAACGCCAGTAAGCTAGATAGTGGCCGTGTCACCATTGATTTCTCAGGTAAAAGCCATGAATTTGATTTCGATGAACTAGATCGTCTGCCTCTCGCCTATGCCCTACATCCAACACGTTGCAAGGCGCAGCAAGGAAAGGCTGCCATCGTGGTTTTACCAAGCGAGACCGCAAAACAACCGACACATCAAGAAATCTATGACGCGATGTCTTCTGCCCAAGAACTGGTTATATTGATCGGCAAGAAATCTTCTACTAATTGTTCCCAATGAAAAAGCACGCCTATGTAAGATTATTAGATGAGGGCGTAGAGGTAAGAAGGCCCTGTGCGATCTGGGTTTTAGATGAATCAAACTGTATAATTCTTGCAGATTATTATGATTTTGGAGACCCCTTTGAAGTTTGGGAATTCAAACCCGGACAATTGGCAACTTACCAAAATAAGGAAGGAACTTTGTTCCTTAGCCAGTTAAAGCTTGTAACAAGATGCGTGATGTAAAGAACACAAAACCCAGAGCCTATCTCATTCTGGCATGTGACTGTCAGTCTGTTAAATCTGCCGAGATAATACGTTCTTTTGGGAACACAAGGGTCACGCGAGTGCCGAGTTCTGGTTGGCTTTCGATTGTTATCGTGCCGCCATGAATTTCCATCATCCGTTTGGCCAAAGGAAGGCCGAGGCCTGTACCCTTTGTATTGTCATCGTAAGCATTCTTGACCATACCAAAGGGTGTCAAGGCAACCATCACACCAGCATCATCCATGCCGATACCAGTGTCAGTTACTGCCAGGCAGAAACGTCCCTTTTCGTCCATCAGTTTTGAAATACGAATGGTACCGTTTTCGGGCGTGAACTTAACTGCGTTGCTCAAGAGGTTAACCACGACCTGCTTCACCAGCCGCTCGTCTGCAAATATTAACGGGCCATCATCTCCGACATTGTTTTCGATGTTTACAAGAGATTCCTCCGCCTGTAGTCGGACCATTTGGATGGCATCGTTTAAAATCTCAGGAAAGTGGAACTTACTTTCGCTAATGGTAAGTTGACCCGCTTCAATCGATGAGACATCAAGAATATCATTAATAATATCAAGTAAATGCTGCCCAGATTGAGTGATATCATTACTGTATTCTAAATATTTTTTGTTACCTAAAGGCCCCAGTGTTTGAAGTTTCATTATTTGCGAAAACCCAATGATCGCATTTAAAGGCGTTCTTAATTCATGGCTCATAGATGCCAAAAAATTACTTTTTGCTTGATTTGATGATTCTGCCTGCTGTCTAAGATCATAAAGGGTATCAACTTGCAATGAGACGGCCTTGAATATAAACCAAATCAAAATAAGGAAAATCAAGACACTAAAGACACTGATCAAAGAGACAGTAACCCACATTCCAGATAATTTTGCCACAGACTGCTGGCTAATTTCTTTTTGTCGGTCCTGCTCCAATTTGACAAACTCCGACCAGTCACGATCAAGACTGGCCATATTGCGAACGAGATCATCACGTAGGTCTAGATTTCGATCCTTTAACTCTAAATAATCCCTGATCAAGGTATATAAACCACCAGGACGAACATGTATTGTTTGATGCTGTTCATCAATAATATGGCCGACCCCAAAAAGATAACCTTTCAGAACTTCAATTTCCGATAACCAATCAACAGTATTAATCCCTTCCCCCTGTTTCAAACCTTTTAATCCGCGTTCAAGGCGATCTAAACTTGGTTTTAATTTATTATCTTTGATATCTGATAGGTGATCATAGTTCGGTTCCCCGGATAGCACTTCAACAAGACGTTGAATATCGGCAAATTCGGTTAATAGAATTCCGACATTTCCCTTTAATAACTCTTTGTGCTGCTTAATAATCTCTTCGGTAAGACCAACAACATCATCTAAAATCTCGCGCGGATACCCCGTCCTTTAGGTCGGGGAGGAAGCGCGGCCTTTCTTTACGTTGCCACCGATTGGTGGTAGATTGCGTTTGAAACAGTGATAACCAAGCTGTTTCGCTTTTACCCAAACGGCGGTGGAACACACCGTTGCTGGACGTGGAGGGTAGCACTGGCTCCCCTGTGAAGCGTCAACCTGACGGGCTAACCGCCCCGAAAATCCCCTGCTTTCAAGCGGGGGAAGGTGTTAACACCACCAGCGCGCTGGTACCTCTTGATGTTCAACGTCATTTTCAAACGATCATTACCAACAATCCCACCGATCATTGTATGAATGATTGTCAATTGTCGTCGAACTTTATTTAACGTGAAATCCCGCCCCAGATCGGCCTGAATTTGATCATTCCTCCCTCTCCAATTTTCAGAAGAGATCAAGAGGCTCAAGAGCTGGTTTACGCCCTGACTGAGTGAAGCGATAAGCTCTTCACTCGTTTCATTGGTATAAATGTTCAACTTTTCCAATGATTTTTGCAAACTTTGTATTGCTTTAACACCTTTGATTGGGTTTGTTTTTTCTCCTCTATCGAGTAAGAGCCTGATCTCAGTCGTACCCACTCGGAGTAAAAGGTTTATATTTGCAACTTTTTCGGCAAATACTTTTTCATCAACAGCTATCTTCGCAGATAGATCCCGTTGATTTACACTTCCCCAACCCAAAGATAAATTAACAACCAAGGACGTTAAAAGGCTGAGGCCAATCAAAGCCCACAGCATCCTTTTTATTTGTATAGCCTCCTGGTGAGCTTCCATCCTTAACCTATTGCCCTAACAAAGAAGAAATATCGGACCACTCAAAGGGAACAAATTCGCCATTTCGTAATACTGTAGGCCATACACGATGGCTCGCTTGGTGATTGTTTTCACCAAATCGCAATACATGGCCTGATCCTATAGAAAACTCCCCTAAGTCTTCGAGTGCATCAATTATATTTTCCCTGGATGGGGGACTTTCCAATCGCGATAAAGCCTTTATGAAAATTTCAGCAGCGATATACCCCTCAAGACTTCCGAAAGAAGGGCTTTTGCCAAGAGCGTAAGTTTCCATGTCCTTTTGGTAATTATTGACCAATGGCAAAGACCTATCCTCAGGATGGGGCACAACCTGTGTCACGATAACCCCATCATATTCGGCACCTAATTCACGAGCGAGAGGTTCAGAACCAACAAAAGAAACATTTATAAATAAAGCATCAAGACCAGCATCACGGGCGAGTTTGATAAAGCGTGCCGAAGGAGCATAAGCACCAACCATCACAACAGCACGGGGAACGGGCTCGGCCAAAAGGATATCAGCCAGG
Source organism: Kiloniella sp. (assembly GCF_965205715.1). Taxonomy (GTDB): domain Bacteria; phylum Pseudomonadota; class Alphaproteobacteria; order Kiloniellales; family Kiloniellaceae; genus Kiloniella. The sequence continues at coordinate 812,285 of NZ_CBDBHW010000014.1, forward strand.
CTCTTCTCCGCTTTGTTGAGTAGAAAAAGATGCCGACCTCCAAGTAACCTGTTGATATGTATGGTTTCTGATAACTTTACATAGAGCAGGTATATGACAATCAACATCTCGCAGCATATTTTAGGCCTCAAAGGGCAACGTGTAAATGAAATTAAACTGGATGACGGCGGTGTTAAGATTGTCATTCACTGCAGCCGAGACGCGCGTAGGAGGGCTATAGACCCTGCTACAGGCCAGAAGGGAAGCATCAACCAGCATGTCCGCCGACAAGTAAACGACATCCCCCTTTTTGGGTATCCTTGTGTGGTCGAGATTGAGCTGGCGCAGGTTTATATTAACAAGGGCGAACGCCGCATTGAGGGGTGTGATTTTGTTGATAAAGGGTGCCGTTTCACTCACCGATTTTGCCGACTGATCAGTGGATTATGTCGGCATATGTCTATTCAAGCGGTTTCCAGACATTTGGATATACGATGGGAAACGGTCAAGAATATCGACAGGGCATACCTTATTGAAACTCTCCCTACGCTTGATCCTGCAGAGCTAACTGGCTTGGAATATATTGGTGTAGATGAAGTTGCCCGGGCGAAAGGTCATGACTACATGACGGTGGTCTACGATATGGTTGGCGGTCATCTGATCTGGGTTGAAGCAGGCCGAACTGCCGAGGTTTTTTCAAGGTTTTTGAAACAACTGCAACCAGATACAGCCTGCAAAATAAAGGCCGTAGCGATGGATATGGGGCCTGCCTACCAAAAGGCTGTCAGAGAGTCCTTGCCGTTGGCCGACATAGTATTTGACCGTTTCCACGTCATGAAAAACTACAGCAAAGCTATCCATAATCAGCGTCGACTTGAGTTCAGAAAGGCCGATCCAAGTGGTAAAGAGTTGATGAAAGGGACGCATTATCTGTTGCTCAAAAATGCGGATAAGTTGAGTGAAAAACAAAGTGACAAGCTGCAAAGGTTGCTGGAGAGCAATAGCAACCTGAATGCACTTTACGTCTTGAAAGAACAGCTTCAGCTGCTGTGGAGTGCCGCTTCATTTGAGGCGATGGCGGAGCAACTGGAACGTTGGTGCCTGATAGCAGATCAGTCACAGATGCTCTATCTAAAAAAGTTCGCGAAATCCCTACGGAAACATTGTGTGGGCATCTGCAACTACGCCAAACACAAGCTCACAAGCGCCAGGATAGAGGCTGGTAATGTCAGTATAGGAATGATCCGTAAGCGAGCCAGAGGCATCAAGGATACCGAATACTTCAAACTCAAAATTAGACAATCATCCATTCCAGATAATCAATCTATGCTCTATTTGAAATCCTAAATCTACTCAACAAAGCGGAGAAGAGCCCAAATTTTCAGAGTATCAACGAAAAGTTTAATTGACCAAAAATCCACAGATCATATTCCCGAACTTCTTAAAATTGTGAAATTCAACCACATCTGTATCACAGATCAAACAGGCCAAATATTTAACTTATCTATGTCCGCATCTGGTCCTGCATCTACTTTTCGACACATAGATGAAATGGGAAGGATATCTCCCCAGGTTCTGAAAAAGCTCGATGAAACAATAAAAAAAGCAAAAACAACCCCTAATCAAGTTATGTTTTCCCAGGCATTCCACGACGACCACGGCAAACCAGTGCTTTACCTTGTTAAAGCTGACTTGGATGGCTCACTTGCCTTTGGGGAGTTAGAAACAAATTACATAGTTGATATTGGGAACAAAATATCCTTTGGAAAGCAGGGACATGCTGCAATTGTAGACCACACAGGCAGCATACTTGCACATCCCAACGCCAAATGGCGTGCAGAGATAAAGGACATATCTTCGATTAAACCCGTTGCATTGATGATGAACAACCAAACAGGGGTTACGACCTTTTTCTCTCCTTCCATAAAAGAGGAAATGATCGCTGGCTACACAACTCTCCCCAAAGTTGGTTGGGGCATAATGATACCTCAGCCTGTTTCAGAATTAAATGAGCGGGCAAGCAATGTACGTATAGCCGTTCTTATAATTGCACTACTCGGTATTGTCGTTGCAGCATTGGTTAGTTGGTGGTTTGCGCGTTACTTATCATTACCCATGCTCGCAGTTGTAAAAGCTGCGGAGGATGTATCAGCCGGTAAGCTGAATGCACGGATCCCCTCATTTCACAACTTCGTTCTCAGGGAAGCAAGCGATCTGGTTCATTCATTTAATTCAATGGTCCACGAACTCGAAAAAGTAGAGCGCAGATTAAAAACAAGCGAGGAGCGTTTTCGAGAGTTCGCTTCAACGGCATCTGATTGGCTTTGGGAAATCGATATTGACGGGCGTATTGTTTGGGAATCTGCGAGTAAAAAGTCTGGATATCGCGGCCGAAAATTTACCGACATTCAAGGTATGACCCGCGAAGAGCTCGCAGGAGATCTTATGCTTGATGAAGAATGGATCCCTTACCGGGCAGCACTTCTTGAGCACCGTGAAATCAAAGATTTTGACTATAAATATCGTAACTCGGAGGGTAAGGTATTTCATGCCCGTATTAATGGAATTCCCTTATTTGATGCTCACGGAGCTTATATAGGACATCGAGGATCAGCGTCTGACATCACCAAAAGAAAAAATATCGAAGTCGCGTTGGAAAAAGCCAAAGATGACGCAGAAAAAGCAAATCAATCTAAATCCGAGTTTTTGGCAAACATGAGCCATGATCTTCGCACACCACTTAACGCCATTATTGGTTTCAGCGATATCATGCGACGTAAAACCTTTGGCGATCTTGGGCACTCAAAATATGATGAGTATGCTTGTGATATACACAACAGCGGTACTCTCCTCATTAGTTTGATAAATGATATACTCGACCTCTCAAAGATTGAAGCCCAAAAGTACGAACTTTCTGACGAACCTGTAGATTTAGCATCATTGATTAAAATGTCTTTCAGGCAGCTTCATTTAATGGCTGATGCTGCAGATCAACAGCTGATTATGGAGATTCCAGAGGCCTTTCCTCAATTAAGAGGAGACAAGAGAGCAATCATTCAAATTTTGAACAACCTTATTTCCAATGCCATAAAATACACTTCTGAGAGCGGTAAAATTCTCGTCAGTACGAGATTAAATAAAGAGAATTCAATTATCCTTTCCGTCAAAGATACCGGCTTGGGGATGTCAGAAATAGAACTAGAGCAAGCTCTCAAGGCTTTTGAACAAACGAACCGAATGCACCCGAGACGATACGAAGGCTCTGGCCTAGGCTTGTATCTTTGTATTTGTTTTATGAAATTATTTGAAGGTACTTTGGAAGTTGAAAGTGAGGTTGGCATAGGAACCACAATCACCTTAACCTTCCCAAGCAACAGGACCCTTATTGAAAATAAAATACTTGAATGCAATAACTCCTAAATCCAATCAGCTTTTTTGAGCAATCGAATACTTCTTAATGAAATATAACAAGGGTTCTTCCATTCCCTCCTATATAAAAAAATGTGCAACACAGTTCCCATTGTTGAACATGGCCTATAATCATCATCAATAATATAATCTGGAATTACAGCGTTAGAGGCCGGACTTACACGATCTAGCCATTAATGCGGTGATGAAAAACGTAACCCAAAACCATTAAAATTGTTTGTCCAGAAGACATCAGAATAAATAGCTATCCAGGCCATTCTCACAAGTCATAACCAATTTGACTTAAAATTCTCTGCCATGCCTCCAACCTTGATAGTGGCCGGGGGCATTGCAATAAAAATTGATAACAAACCTGCTCACGATTGGGTTTATATATGCTATTGTGATGATGAGGTTGGCATACCCAAAGTGATTATAAGAAAAGTTTTCGCCCCCATCTTCACCACCCAAAAAATCAAGGTGGCAACGACTTAGGCCTTCCGCTGGTGTACAATATAGTCGCAGCTAAACTTAAGGGATCAATTGCAGTAGATAGCGAAGAAGGAGAAGGCACCCACTTTAACATCGGCATTCCCACAAAATGCCATAAATTTAAATTACGATATTAGAAGCTTACTCAAAGATAGAAAATTTTGGCCCACTCAGTTTGGTTCGGAAATTTTTAAATGCAGAATGAAATAAGCGATAAGATCCTGTTTGCCGATGAACCCGACAGTAAAGAAACGCGGGACCGCAAAACGGAAAAAACGTCCGTTATTGACCCTCGGTTCTGGCACATTCTGATTGTGGACGATGAAGAAGATATTCACACTCTCACAAGCATGATGTTGTCAGATATCACTTTTGCAGGACGAAAAGTAAAGTTTCATTCGGCCTATTCCGGACAAGAAGCTAAAGAATTTCTCGTAAAAAACCCAGATACGGCCTTGGTTTTATTAGATGTTATGATGGAAACCGATGACGCTGGCATCCGTTTAATTTCGGTTATAAGAAATGAATTAGAAAACAATAAAATTCAAATCATTCTGCGTACAGGTCAACCCGGGCAAGCTCCTGAACGGGAAGTTATTCATAATTACAATATAAATGGCTATTACCTCAAAACAGAAATCACTTCGCAAAAACTCTATTCAATTCTCATCTCAGCTCTGCGTACATATAGTTATATTGACCGTCTTGAAGAAAACAGAATTGGGCTTTCACAAATCATCAACACCTCAGAATTCATGATGAAAAGCCCCTCAATTACTCTTTTCTGCAACAGCATCCTTACTCAATTTGCCTCCATCCTGGGCAGTAGCGCAAATAGCCTTATTTGCAGTGAAAGCCTCAGCCCTGTTTCCGGCACCTCAGGACAACTACAAATCATTGCCGCTGCGGGCAGTTATTCACATTCATCAGGGAAGTCCATTGAAGCCCTGGAAGATAAAAAAGTTTCAAGCCTCATTCACAAAGCTTCTCACGATAAAGAGCATCAATTCCTTCCCACAGCTGCCTGTCTTTATGTTCGCTCACAGACTGGGAGCGAAATGATCATCTACTTGAGCTTAAGCCATCCTTTGAGTGATCACGATCGACAGATGGTCGAAATATTCTGCTCAAGAATATCACTGCTCCACGAAAACCTTCATCTTTTTACCAATACTCGACGAATGGCCTATTACGATGCTCTTACAGAGCTTCCAAACAGGACATCCTTTATTGAGCGACTAGAATCTTTTCTCGATTATGTCCCTTCCCAAAATACAAAATCTATCCAGCAGCCGGCAACACTTCACACTCAACAGCTTCCCCTCGATCCAGAAAAAAGCTCTGACAAGGGTGTGGCTGTTTTACTCCTAGGCTTAGATAAATTTCGAGATATCAATCATACCTTTAGTCATAAAATTGGGGATAAAATATTGAAAGAGGTTGCCCATAGGCTGCAAAAAGGGGCAAATATTTGGACGGCAAACAACATACAAATCTCCCGTGTTGGCGGCGATACTTTCGGCATTTTAAGTCGAATGGATGGCAACCCAAAATCAGCAAAATTTCTAGCAAGCCTCGTCCTATCCGTACTCGATGATCCCATAAATATTAATGGGTCAAATTTACGCATTACCGGCAGTATAGGAACCGTTATTAGCAAGGACAGTGATCGCTCTGACAAAGCAGAAGATTTAATTCACCAGGCTGACATTGCAATGGCACAGGCCAAAGAGATAGGCCGTAATTCAATTAAAGCCTATGAAGAGAAATATGGCAGCGATCTTATCCGTCGAACCCAAATCCTTCAAGACTTGCGTGCTGCAATTCCACTGAACGAACTGTCCCTTTATTACCAACCTCAAATTGACGCCGTAACGATGGAGATCGTTGGTGCAGAAGCTCTACTCAGATGGTGCGGCCCGTCGGGAAAATGGGTAAACCCGGAAGACTTTATCCCCCTCGCAGAACAAGCAGGTCTTATAACTCCCATTGGGCAATGGGTTTTAGAAGAGGCGATAAAAACCCATTATAAATGGCTAAACAAAGGCATATCGGACATGCGAATGGCGGTAAATATATCAGCTGTTCAACTCGCAAATCCTGAACTGCCCAGCAATATTGAATCTTGTTTAGATAAAGCAGGGCTCAATCCAAAAAACCTGGAAATTGAGGTAACAGAAACAGCTATTATGAGCGAACCAACTATTGCTCTTGAAGCTCTATGGAAGATAAAGGAAATGGGTGTTGAAATATCAATCGATGATTTTGGTACCGGGACCACATCAATGTCTCAATTAAAGTCCATTCCCGCCCAAAAATTGAAAATTGATCGGTCCTTTGTGAGCGGGGCAATGATAGATGACAGAGATGCTGCGATAACCAAGTCTATCATCCAGTTGGGCAAAGCCTTTGGTATGAAAGTCATTGCCGAAGGCGTCGAAACAAAAGAGCAGGAAGCCCTCCTTCAAAAAGAAGGCTGCCATATCCTTCAGGGGTATTATTACGCCCGCCCCATGCCCGAAGATAAAATGCTCACTTTTTTAAGCGAATATCCAAGAGCAAAATTCGCTGCCAAACATACATAAGCCTTCCGATTAGATCTCGGACACCTTCATTCGATTACCACGGATCAGAATTAATCACCGATAAGATTAGCCGCTAAAAGGTGCTTCTTTTACAAAGCCTTCCATTGATTTATAAATTCTCGCGCGAAGATAACCTGAAGCTTTGTGTGTTGTTGCAACCAATAAATGGACATCACCCTCGACATACATGTGGAAACAACGACCATAAATCGCAGAATTTTTGTATTTAAAGCAAATTTGATTATCGGTTATCTTCCACTGCCCCTTAACATTCTTGGCACAGTTCCAACTCTCGCTCTGTTTACTTTCACAATATTGATAATCTGAACGACCATCCGCATTAAAAAATTCCATCCAACGCGTGGTTTTTCCCTGTATTTGTGCATTGGGCGTACTCACATATTCACCCACTAATGTTTTATTTGTTACAAAGGCAGCAACCTCTTCTCCAGACATAGGTGTTAAGCCTTTTTCTTGAAGATTTCCAGCTGTCGTATAGGGAGCGCCACCATTTGTTACGCAGCCTGACAGAACCAATAGGCTAGCGACAAAAAACGTTTTCCGTAACATTATTTTTCCTAAATTTTTATTTGAAATATTTGTCAGTACCCGACCTGTATTGACACAATCCTTGATTGTGTCAATTAAGAATAGACGCCCGCTTTTGTTTTACATAAGATCCTGATTATTAAATCAATCTGTAACGCGTCTTTAGGATAAAGGTCCGAATGAAACCCATTCTTTTTATTCTCCACATGCCTTTTGAAGATAACAATGTCGAAGGTAGCAATAACACGACCTGGTTCTGCTCTCATTGTGCTTTGATAGAAGGAGCACTCGCCGCCAATCCTGGGTGGAAAGATTATATTGATATTCGCCGCATACCCTTCCCGCGCCCAAGGGCAGAGCTTGTTGATATACTCGGCGAAGATAATCAGTGGGTACCAGTTTTAATCTTTGATCAAGGAAAAACACTTACAGACCCTATAGAGATCACGACTTATCTGGCAGGAACATATGGTGGTGCCGCTCCCCACCCATAGAACCTAAATACCGTCGAGGAATTGACATTGACGCCCTTTTCCCCCCATGGCATAAAATTGACGGCTTTGCTTAAGCCTCCTCGTCCGCGGAAAGGGCTGCGCCCAAGTTCAAGATAAAAAATATATCGACGATTTCCTGACCTGACAGGCGGACACGGGTTTAGTTATGAGGGTAATCGTATGACTTCGTCAAAACAAACGCGTCCAATAACGCCTCCGTCTTCCCGCACCCAATTTTCAAGAACTATGTTTCACGGGTCGATAAATTTCGAACAACAAAAAAAGCGGGCTAAGGATCTTTTAAAAGCAATCATAAACGGGGAAAACGCCGCCCAGTTGCGTTTTTCCAACCACTATCCAAAAGCTTTGGACTTCACATCTGATACCCAACGATTAAAGCTTAGTGAGTGCCAATTCGTAATTGCCCGTGAAAATGGCTTTTCCTCCTGGCCTCAGCTTAAAACCCATTGTGACCGCCTTTCTCTGCACAAAAGACAGATCGGTGAAAACACCATCCCGCAACTGGATGATAATAAAACCCTGCACATTCGTTGTGGTTCAGATATTAAGCACGGGCTGGATATCGCAGGCTTTGTCGGTGATTTTCACGAGTTTTCAGATCCTTTCTGTCAGGGGCCTGTACCCGATATAGAGGATGAAGAGTTTTACAATCAGCGTGCAGATTTTATAGCAAACGCCTACGGTCTCCCACTAAAAGAAGTTCTCGCCAAACAGTACTGCGCCTATAAGAAACTCAATCACTTGTCAGACTATACAAAGGTCGTTTTGTGGTTTGAGCACGACAGTTACGACCAACTCATCCTTGCCTGTCTATTGAGCAAAATATCCAGCCTGTACAATCGACCTACCATAGAGTTGATATGTGTCGATGAAGTTCCCGGCGTTCCTGATTTAACTGGCCTTGGTCAGTTAGCACCTGAGATGTTTATTTGGCTGTGGGAGAATCGCCGCGCCCCTATTTCCACCGCACAATTCGTGCTCGGTAAAAGGGTATGGAACGCTATAAGACAAGAAACGCCAAATGACGTTCAGGCTATTATTGCTCAGGGAACACAGGAAATCCCCCCAATGGCCAAAGCCCTAGAGCGTCATTTACAGGAACTGCCTGGACAACATAATGGCCTAGGTCTCACCCAACAACTTTCGCTCGAAATAATTGCAGACTATGGGCAAATCAAAGGTCACAAACTATTCAACGTATTAATGCGAGAAAGAGAACCCCTGCCCTTCCTCGGTGATTTGATGTTCTGGTCCGTGCTTGTCGAGCTAACCAAGGCCAATAAGCCTTTGATCACTTACAATAAAACCACAACGCCAACTCCCTGGCCCGAACGCCAGATATCACTGACAGATTAAGGACATAAGGTCCTAAAAGGTGATCTTGATTATCTTGATATCTGTAAAGCAGAACGTTGGGTTGGAGGCATTAAAGTCTCTCCTTTAAGGAGAAGTTTAGAACGTAATAAGGTTTCTGAATAACGTGTGTTACTAATAACGACAAAGTTATGAGTGGATCGGATTTCCACTAACATGCGAATATTCTCTTCGACAAAATACCATTCTATCGCTAATTTGATACACAACTAATATTAGAATATTGATCTGTACATAGAACACAATTGTATAAATTATGTTCTACAAAATTAAAATGGAGAACGTTAGGCTCCCGCATGATACCTGTTGGCTATATGGCGAAACGGATCGCCCTCAGACCTAAAGGCTTCAAGAATAAAATCGTGAAGGATCTCTTTTCGGTTAGTGGATGTATTTCAGAAAACTTCGCGGATTACATCCCCTTTTGGAAACATAACGGCTATTGGTTATTCAACTGCCCCACAGTCTTGCAAAAGCTCGCTACAGATAATAATCTCGATATCTCCCAAACACTGATCTTTTATTATGAAGCCTATGAGCTACAGCATAGATCAGGGAAATGTCCCGGAGATGGTCCTTGGGAGCCTTTCGCTCCAGAAAAATCTGGCACTTCTCCGCTTTGTTGAGTAGATTTAGGATTTCAAATAGAGCATAGATTGATTATCTGGAATGGATGATTGTCTAATTTTGAGTTTGAAGTATTCGGTATCCTTGATGCCTCTGGCTCGCTTACGGATCATTCCTATACTGACATTACCAGCCTCTATCCTGGCGCTTGTGAGCTTGTGTTTGGCGTAGTTGCAGATGCCCACACAATGTTTCCGTAGGGATTTCGCGAACTTTTTTAGATAGAGCATCTGTGACTGATCTGCTATCAGGCACCAACGTTCCAGTTGCTCCGCCATCGCCTCAAATGAAGCGGCACTCCACAGCAGCTGAAGCTGTTCTTTCAAGACGTAAAGTGCATTCAGGTTGCTATTGCTCTCCAGCAACCTTTGCAGCTTGTCACTTTGTTTTTCACTCAACTTATCCGCATTTTTGAGCAACAGATAATGTGTCCCTTTCATCAACTCTTTACCACTTGGATCGGCCTTTCTGAACTCAAGTCGACGCTGATTATGGATAGCTTTGCTGTAGTTTTTCATGACGTGGAAACGGTCAAATACTATGTCGGCCAACGGCAAGGACTCTCTGACAGCCTTTTGGTAGGCAGGCCCCATATCCATCGCTACGGCCTTTATTTTGCAGGCTGTATCTGGTTGCAGTTGTTTCAAAAACCTTGAAAAAACCTCGGCAGTTCGGCCTGCTTCAACCCAGATCAGATGACCGCCAACCATATCGTAGACCACCGTCATGTAGTCATGACCTTTCGCCCGGGCAACTTCATCTACACCAATATATTCCAAGCCAGTTAGCTCTGCAGGATCAAGCGTAGGGAGAGTTTCAATAAGGTATGCCCTGTCGATATTCTTGACCGTTTCCCATCGTATATCCAAATGTCTGGAAACCGCTTGAATAGACATATGCCGACATAATCCACTGATCAGTCGGCAAAATCGGTGAGTGAAACGGCACCCTTTATCAACAAAATCACACCCCTCAATGCGGCGTTCGCCCTTGTTAATATAAACCTGCGCCAGCTCAATCTCGACCACACAAGGATACCCAAAAAGGGGGATGTCGTTTACTTGTCGGCGGACATGCTGGTTGATGCTTCCCTTCTGGCCTGTAGCAGGGTCTATAGCCCTCCTACGCGCGTCTCGGCTGCAGTGAATGACAATCTTAACACCGCCGTCATCCAGTTTAATTTCATTTACACGTTGCCCTTTGAGGCCTAAAATATGCTGCGAGATGTTGATTGTCATATACCTGCTCTATGTAAAGTTATCAGAAACCATACATATCAACAGGTTACTTGGCGGTCGGCATCTTTTTCTACTCAACAAAGCGGAGAAGAGCCAAAAATCTTTCCCAACAGATGTATTTGTTCCGACGAATAAAAGACTGGAAGGATTTGATATAGTTTCTTTCTCTCAAGAGAACGCCCCTGAATGTTCCTTCCTTTCCTGCAATCTCATGGCTGAAGAGATCGAAGTCAATAACCATTGCCTTTTGGGGTCGTTAGATGAAGCAAAAAACTATTTAAACCAAGGTCTTTTCGATAACTGTGAACCAGGACCCAGCAGGATTTTTGCCGTTTATAGCTTGGATTAATTGGTGGTCATATAGAAACCCTTTTGACTTCGCGGGCGTACTTAGCGGGCTTTATTCATTTTGGGGTTCCAAAGTCCGTACCGTCGAAGGCGAATAGTTTTTGGACAATTAAGGTGTAAGGTAAAAGTATTACTTACCCTTTCCTAACGTACTCTGGCTTTCTTTGCGAAGGTGATTTTTCTTTCATTTCCATCCATTCTCACAGTGAAATGATAGGCTTCGTTCATGCCCTTTTTTCCTGAATGGGTGAAGACCAGTACACGTTCGCCATCGGTTCGAATATGGATAATGCCGAAGTTCTTGCGCTCAAATGCATAAAAAGCCCCAGCGGGATCACCCGGATCAATTTTCCCGGTAAACATTTTTTGTAGTTCTTCACGGGTAAAGTTTTCTTGGCTGTGATCTTTAAAGAAGCTCTTCAAATCATCGCGCTCATAAGCATAACCTTTTGTGCCGAAGAATGCTGCCAATTCAGTGTTTAGGATCACCCCGGTATCCAACCGCATAACTTTACCCAGCGCAGCCATCAAAGTCGCCCGTGGATGGATATGTTCCTTGCTGGGATTCTCATCTCCGGAGGAGATAATTGCAACGACAGGGCGCATATCTTTTAAGGACTGAAAATCAAAATCTGCCGACCCGTGATGTGGCGCCTTAATTATCTCTGCCTCAAGTTCCCTGGCCGGTATATTATCACGCATCAATCGCATGGACGGTTTGTTTAAATCCCCGGTAAGATTTAAGCGTACATTTCCGATACTAACTTGTAAGGCAATCGAATGACCATTAATGGTGTGTGAGGCTGAAATCGCCCCCTCACGGCCGGCATCAAGATGCATATCCGGGGACTTTTCGGGCGCATGAAAGAACCGTAACATCGGTTTTACTTTACCATCTTCAGGATCTTTTATCGGCTCACTAAAGGGGCCATGCAGGCGAACATTGACACCATCGTCGTACAAGAAATCAAAAAGTTCATTCTCATTATCACCAAAGGCGATCCGGCGAATATCTATATGACCTCGCGCTTCCCAATGATCCAGAGTAGTTGCCCACCGATCAAAAGGCCTATTGCGGAGCTCATCTTCTACATCTCTGGGATCGTCCACTAAATCACAGGCATAGGTTTCCCCCTCTCTTTCCACGCTACGGCCAAACATTTCTCGAGTTGAGCGCCGAGAATCATCCTCCTTTTTTGTTGATGCCTTTACCAATCCATTGTGATAGACCCGTTTTGGATGAATATATATTCGTTTTCGGTCTGCGAGGCCCGATTGGGTTTCGGATCGAACCAGATCATTAAGTCCGTCAAAATGGTCCGCATCCCCATGTGAGATGATAATTGCAGCCACATCCAACGGTTTTTCCGCGGTTGTTTTTTTATACCTGAAACGGGCAGCGACGTGTCTGGCAAAAAGCTTGTTGTCTCCCCCATCAATAAATACGATCTGGCCGTTGGGTGATTCCATGATCAGCCCATCGCCCTGTTGGACATCAACCATTGAAAATTTGAAAATTCCTTGATCACCCAAAGACAGATCGGGATCATTTTTAGCCCACCCTGTTGTTGTACCATCATAATGGGTTTTGGCGCGTAATTTGATATAACGGCCTTGTTGTTCAAGAACATCAACCTCGTCGCCATAGGCCAGAGTTAAGACAACCTTTGATCTGGAATCAGGTTCGCGCCGTAATCTCACAAAATCATCATAGATAAACTTGCTCATAGCAGTTTCCTTAAGCTCCGGTGATCCGAGTACTCAAACGAATTTACAAGGTAAGGAGAAAGTTCGTTAAAAAACGGTGGTCCAGCCTTCCCTCGCTGCTTCGTGTTTTTTATAGCTAATGGCGTGCGCAACAACTCCATCAGGTGTCACCAGTCTGATTTCACCTCCTTTGTTGCGGAGGTGAGGGTTTTCGGCCCCACCATGCAAGGCTATTCTGATGGTATCTCCTGCCTCTATTATGCCGACAAGGATTTGAGCTCTCTCGTCACGATCAATCAGCTTCCACCCATTGATTTGAACATCAGCATCAGTCCTGTTTAAGAGGGTTACACTTTCGCGACCATCTTCATGTCCTGTAGGGTTTATCAAGGCCGCAACGATTGCAACGCCTGGCTGAAGGGGGTTGATTTTTCCCGGTTCCACCAAAGTGTCATCCAAAGGATGGCCTGTATGAGAATCCGTGTTCCAGGACTGGCTTTGAAACGCGAGAAAAACAGCGGCCCAATGGTTTGTAGCCCCGAAATGGATAAAAAGTGCCCCGTCTTGATTGACACCATTGGATCCTTTGAAACGCCCGCCAGAGCCCTGATTCATATGAATATCGTGGATACCATTTCCGGGCGTAAACCCAAAATACTTATCCACTTCGCCTGTTTCCGGCCCCCATGCCTCACCAAAAGCATAAAACGTAATACTATTGTCCTCGATGCCCTCTCTGATTATCGGTTCCAAATAATCCCGAAGGTCATTATCTGGACCAGTTCGTTGAAAAGGGGCAATTTTCATGGCTTCACGTTGAACAAAGTTTCCCCTGACATAATCCAATACCAATTCCGGCAGTTCATTGTTCAAATCTGTCCGCCCTTCTGGAAGATGTAAAAATTCATCTAAAAAAGGATGAGCAAAAGGGGCTTGCTTACGGTAGAGCAGATCATGAGGCGAGACATTGGAACGGACATTGATTGCAACGCGGTAACTTACCCCCGCAGCCTCTATCCTTATTTCTAAATGGGGGCTCTCATCATCATCAATGGCAATATTCGAAGCTTTACCTTTTAGGAGAGAATAATTTTTTAAGGGCATAAACAGGTGTTTCCTTCTGATGACATCAGAGAATTATCAATATGCGACGACTATTAGAACTCAACCGGAGAAAAACGTCATGTGAATTTTGCGTGAAACCATAAAAGATAATTCAACCATTTGTTGTACAAAAAGTTATCTCATCTAAAGAAAGGGAATTGGCCTCGATGGCCGAATATAACGGTAATAAAATCTGCCTCTAAAGGCTCAGGCCCTTCTAGATTTCTTAGCGTACCCGATCAAAGCGAGCACCTGGGTAAAAGTAATTTTAACCAGACAGCCGTGTGTTAAATCTATCGTAACCAGGTTTGCTTTAGGCTGAGCAGATAGATTTAAAGATGCATTTTTATACCACGATTTGTGAAACAATTCTGTGGGCTATACGATGAAGAAGGTACAAAATAGTTTAAAAGCTACCATCGTGACTTTATGTATCATGATGTCAGGAATACTTGCGCCCCCCTCTACTGCACAAGACTTAACGACAAATACAGAGATCATCCCTCTGATTACCTATCACTCACACATACCTTTTGTGACCAATAAGGATGTTGGGCTTACCTACGAACTCGCGTCCTACCTCAACAACAAAGCTGACAAACAATATCGCTTTGAAGTTAGGGTAATGTCTCGGCTCCGGATCAACTTGCTAATTGAGAAACCAAAGACCGTGGTAGTGCCCTGGGTTAATCCTCTATGGTTTAACGATAAAGAAGAAACGAAGTTCCTTTGGACACAGCAAGTCCTCTTAAAAGATAAAAACGTCGTCGTATCCAGAAAAGACGATATGATTATTTACAACGGACCAAATTCCTTAGCCGGACTAAAGTTTGGAGGGTTACGCGGCCACCATTACGTTGAAATCGACGATTACATATCAAAAACCGCCAACACCATTAGGATTGATTCTGACGGACACATATCAAACTTCATGAAGCTATCTAAAGGCCGAATTGATGTCACAATCACACCTTCGTCTGCTGTTAACTATTTTATTAAGCAGATGAACCTTTACGATGATCTTTTCATATCCCCACGACCGCACAGTAGCTATAACCGTAGAATTTTCGTCAATAACAAGCGCGAAGATATCCGAGACTTTCTCGATCAAGCTCTCAAAGCCATGGTAAATGATCCGACATGGCAAGCAATTCTTGATACATATAGCAGCGGTGAGAAGTAAGTAATATGCTGGAGAAGTGGCAGTATAAGTACGGACTTTCCAAACTTCAGGTCAAATTACTTACCTTGATTGTTCCCATTTTTTTACTTATCGGCGCAACCTTTATTACTGCTATGGAAGTATCACTATATCTTCAGGAAAAAGCCAAACTCCATGAAAAACTAGAACAGGTTACTCAAATATTCAGTGTTGTTATGGCTGAACCTCTTTGGAACGTTGAAGAAGAACGTATCAAATCAATTTTAGAGGCAATGGCCATCGATAAAGACTTCGCAGGTGCAACTGTTTATGACGATGAAGGCCAGTCGTTTGGAAAAATAGGCATTGATATCGAGGCAGGAACCACATCCTTGACCTCTCAAAGGCCAATCATCTTCGTACCTGAAATGGAATCTGAGCACAGGGTTATTGGAAAGCTAATAATCACCTTTACGGATAAAAATCTTCTAGCTGAAACCTACTTTCGGATTGCTACCGTCGTCATACTCGCCATAGTCCTGATACTAACCCTGGTTGCAACAAATATATTTGCACATCAACGATATGTGGGCACACCCTTAAGAAGAATGTTAGCGCTCATCCAATCCTCTTCCAGCAAAGTACGGGGGCAAAGAGTGCAATGGTCCAGTGACGATGAGATTGGGGTGGTTACAAATGCCTTCAACCAAATGCTCGAAGTCCAGGAAAGATATCACGAAGAACTTGAGATACAGGTAGAAGCCCGGACTCAGGACTTGTCAGAAAAATCTGATTTATTACAAGCCACGCTCTCTAATATGAGAGGCGGGCTCGTAGTTTTTGATGCAGAAGGTCGAATGTTAACCTGGAATGACAGATATTTTGAGATCTTCAATCTACCTGATCGTTTCCGATTTGTCGGACTAGAGTTTTCTGAACTCATAAAACACGATGCGGAAGTTTGCTTTTACGACAGAAGCCTTCATCACAACTGTGATGTAGATACCCTCATTCAAAGACGCATGAAAAGTTTTGCAGAAGGTAGAACTGAAACTGAGGAGCTATATTTTACGGACGGTCGCATCATTGAAGCCAGACGAACTCCCATGCCTGGGGGAGGACAGATCTGCAGCTATATCGATATAACAGTACGCAAGCTTGCCGAAGAACAAATGGTCGAGAAAGAAGCTCAACTCCGCGCCGTTCTTGACAACATTCCTGGCGGGATACGGTATGTTGACAAGGATCGGAGATACGTATTTTTCAATGCACAATACTGCGAACTTTACGATTTTCCTGACGGTTTGTTAAAAATTGGCGATACTGTCCGTATTGAAAACTTATACCAGGCCAAACGGGGTGATTTTGGCGAGGGTAACCCTGAAGCACTTGCAGACACTTGGATTGAAAAACTACCCGTACTCGTCACGCCCCAGAATTGGGAACGCAAAACAATTCATGGCCGGGTATTGGAAGTTCATACCACTCCAACTCCTAGCGGAGGGGTTATCAACGTTGTCACAGACATCACCAAACGCAAAAAAGCCGTAGAGGAGCTCCGCCTCGCCAAGGAAAGTGCCGAACTTGCCAACCGTTCAAAATCGGACTTCCTTGCGGCCATGAGCCATGAATTAAGAACCCCGCTTAATGCTATCCTTGGCTTTTCTACCATGATTAAAGATCAAATGCTCGGTCCCAAAAAGGAAGCCGTCTACGCAGAATACGGGGCAGACATTTTCAACAGTGGACGACACCTTTTGAGGCTAATCAACGACTTATTGGATCTCTCTAAAATAGAAGCAGGGAAACTTGAACTTGATGTTTCAGTCTTGGATGTACGAAAATCAATCCAGGACAATCTTCGTACAATTGATCCTCTTGCAAAAAGATCAGATGTTATAATTGAAACAGATATCGAAGATAATTTACCGCTCCTCAAAGCTGATCAGCGTGCCTTTGATCAAATTATTTTGAACCTCCTGTCAAACGCCATCAAATTTACACCTGAGGGCGGTTGCGTCACTGTTCGAGCATCTAATGAAGATACGAGTACTAAGCTGGTCATAGCAGATACTGGCATCGGTATCGAACAAGAGTACTTAGAAAAGATCATGAAACCCTGGGGACAAATTATCGACCCCTTGAGAATTGATATTAAGGGGTCTGGCCTTGGGTTGCCGATTGTTAAGTCCTTGGTCGAACTTCATTGCGGCACGATCAGCCTGGAAAGTGAAGTCGGAATAGGAACCACGATAACCGTATTGCTACCTAATGCCGGACCACCGCCTCAAACTTAAATACTAAAAGGCGGCGCCCTAGAAACATAAACTAAATTCAGACAATTACTAACTATGAATACCCTTAATTCGTATCTGTTCTATACCGCCGCCCAATTAGAACCTGTTATTCTTGTAACTTATTCTGCGCCAATTGCTGCCAGACCAACCTTGGCACACTTTTCATCCTTGTCACCACCTGGGGCGCCGCCTACACCGATACCACCGACCAATTTACCGTTAAATTTAATCGGCAGGCCACCACCAAGGATTATCATGCGCGCATCCATGTCGCGTAATCCATCGAGTTCACGGTGATCTTTTAGGAAGTTTGCAAGCCCAAGGGTAGGACGCCCCATGCTCGCAGAAGTAAAGGCTTTGCCTGTGCTACTGCCAACTGTGTGAGGGCCAGAACCATCGGCCTTGAGCAGGACTTTAGTTGCTCCTGAGCGTTCAACAATTGCCACGCTTACATTATATCCATCAGCTTTGCATTGAGCGACCGCTGCCTGGGCGGCTTTTTCTGCCATTTCAAGCGGAAGATAAGGTGCTGTAGGAAGGTCCGCAGCCATAGTTGAGGCTGAAAAAGAAGATGCTGCCATAACAACACCCAATAGGCCAAAGCCACGAACTACAACAGTTTTAAACGAGGTCTTCATGTCTGAACTCCAGTAAGAATTAAACCAGTAAGGATTAAACTGGAGATGAAGGTAACGTAATAATTTAAGACGAAAAATTCGTACCTCACCTAGGTTATATCCGTAGAGCTACGGATATATTACTCTTGGGCTTCCAGAACCAAACGGGCCATCTCAGCAACAGATGTCGTACCAAGCTTTTCGGCAATATGTGAACGGTGGCTTTCAATTGTCCGTGGAGAGATCGAAAGACTTACGGCGATTTCTTTTGTTGCCCATCCCCGGCTAACCATATCCAATACTTCTTTCTCTCGGGGGGTAAGAGTGTTTAACAGGGAAGTTGACTCAGCAATCTCGGCCTGTTTTCTCTCAATTTCCAGAAGGTTTGCTTCTCCTTTTTGGATCGCATCGATCAGATCTTGTTCGTCCAGTGGCTTACTTAAAAAATCAACGGCCCCATTCTTAAATGCTCTACGACAGGCATTTATATCGCCATGCCCACTGATCACGACCACGGGCCAATCGCAATTGGCTTCAACCAATTTTTCCTGGACTTTCAAACCTGAAATCATTGGCATCCGAATGTCCATAACAATACATCCAGGAGAAAGTCTCGGCTGAGCTTCAAGGAATGTTACAGGATCACCAAAGGTCGCAACGTGATAACCCAGCGTTTTAAGTAACAGACTTAACCCGTCCCGAACGGCTTCGTCATCATCGACCAGATAGATATTCGTACTCATTGGTTTGTACTTTGTGTTTTGAGAGGGAATGTTACTGAAGCCAAGACACCACCACTTGATCGATTGTTAATTTCTAAGGTGCCATAAAAGCGATCAACGATCCCTTCACAAAGGGAAAGCCCCAACCCCATTCCATTTGGTTTAGTGGTAAAAAAGGGCTGGTGTACGTTTGATATTATATCTTTTGAAATACCTGGTCCATTGTCGGTAATCTCAATAACGGCCTGATCACCAGAAGTAAAAGTCGATATTTCCAAAGTGTGTCCTTTTTCTGTCTCTCCCTCAACATGATCGAGAGCCTCAACACCATTTTTAGCCAAATTGAAAACCACTTGTTCAATCTGAACCGCATCAGCCCAGATAAAGAGGGCTTCAGGATTTAGAAAAAGTTGCATTTCGATTCCTCGTTCCTTGAGGTCAGCCTTCATTAACTCTTTTATTCCCCGAGCGACAGAATTTAAGTCAACTTGTTCAAGCCCTTCCGTTTCTTGCACGGTCCATTTACGAAGCCTGAGAAGTATATCCCCTGCTCGTTTCGATTGCTGGGTGATTGAACTCAAAACAGAGGACAGGGTCTCGCTATCTTCGGGATTTAGTTTTACGATGTGCTCTCCAGCCTGGCTTTTGCTCAAGATCGCGGTCAAAGGCTGGGTCAACTCATGAGCAAGACCAGAAGCCATTTCACCCAAGCTGTTAATCCGTGAAGCTTGCGCAATACGTGCTTCATGTTCTCCCAACAGGGCGCGTTGTTCGGATCGCTTGGCTTTTAAACGTTGTTCAAGGTAGGCCCTCACCCCGAATAGAGTTGCCCCAGAAAGCAGGAAGAAGGGCAAGACAAGTATCCAGGGGACTATGTCTGACAAAGTGACCGTTCTACGAACATCTAAAATTAAGGGTTGGCTCCGACTACCAAGGACTTGATGAAACTTCAGGGCAAAAGGAAACAGTCCTTCGCGAGGTTCACCTATTTTGTGATATAGCGGTACCCCATCATTTGTTGCCAATGCTATAGAAATTTCAGAACCAAATCCAAGATCATTTTGTAGAAGCTTGGCCGCATCAATACTCAGTGCAACCCCATAACGTGCAAGATCAGAGTTAGGCGAACGTTTGACCAAAAGGTATCCCTTAGGCGCAGGTAAAATCTGCAACGCCCCACTGGATGCATATGCTGCAGCATTAATATCCTCAATGATATTTTGTTCAAGGCCCGATGGCCGCGAGGTGAAAATCCCTCGAGGCTTTTGTTTATCCAGCTTGACCAAATCAATAAAGGTAATTCGGGTGTAAAATTGCTGAATTGTATCTGCCAGACTGGCTAAAGGGTCGAGCAAAGGTTCTTTGTTTACGGATGCCAGAGATGAAAGCCCGGTTAGATGTGCATCGTGTTGATCCGCCCTTTGAGAGACCATGCGATGCAACGATTGGGCATCAGTATTCAATTCAGTTTTTAAATCATTTATAAGAATTGTGGCTGACCAATAAGTAAATATGGTGCATATCAAAAGCCAAGTAGAAATAGCACCATACCATATTCTTTTATTAATCATTACCTACGCCTAAATGTGGCTTATACCTAAATTGAGTGCCAAAAATGAGAACGGACATTCATACCCGGACTTTTAGGATCTAGGTTATACAAATGCACCGATCATTGTAAAAATTATAATAATCAATCCCTAAAAATTAGTTCAATATTAATAACTGACTCTTTAATTTAACATCATTGATGGAACTCCATCGCTCGCGCCAAAGTAAAATCTACATTAACTTCAATACATGATATTTGTTTGCCATATATGAGGAGGGTTTCTTGCCAAGTACACGCCACATCTCCAAAAACACACTATGGTTCTTAAAGTCAGTACTCGCTACTTACTTTGTTTTAACTGGCATCCTCATTTTAAGTGTTGTCGGCTAGGCACTCACAACGGTAGTTATGCTGATACTCATTTGGTCCCCCCTCCAAAATCAATAATGGATCTGCCAGATATTCATAGTACTTAAGCCCTGTTCCGGACCAAGTGCCGCAGATACGCAGCGAGTTTAGCGGGTCTAAGAGGCTTAGCGAAAAAACTGTATCCCGTATCCCTTGCCTGTAACTCAATAAACGGATCAGTATTTCCCGAGACAATAACGCCTTGAGAAGCCTGATCTTCTTCCATGAGTTGCCTCAGAACATCGATGCCAGTTTCGCTGTTATCGAGTTGATAATCGACAATGTAGGCTAAGGCGCTTTTATCCTTGTACTCAAGTTTCTGAAAAAGCGTGGATTTATCCGCTGCCGAGATTACTTCACAGCCCCATTTTTCAAGTACACCTCTCATTGCTTTGAGAATTTGAGGGTCATCATCAAGAATTACAACCAACTGATTTTGCAATAAATTCTCTTTGGAGGACGTAAGTCTCCCGAAAGAGCCCGACTGTTCTTTAATCTCATTTTGTGCCGTAGGGATATCAAGGGAAAAGCTAGACCCTTTATCGACGACAGAAGACAAAGAAATATCTGACCCGAGTAATTGGGCCATTTGTCGAGCAATTGCCAGACCAAGGCCAAGGCCTTTTTCGGCTTTGGCACCGCTGCGATAAAACTCCTGGAATACCTGCTGCTGTTTACCTTCGGGGATACCACGGCCCGTATCTTTGACGGTGATACGGACTGCGTCTAGCCCTTTATATTCAACCAAAAGAGCTACACCACCTGTCTGAGTATAGCGTATGGCATTGGAGAGTAAATTGCGCAAAATACGATCAAGAAGCAAAGGCTCACTACGGACCCAAATATTGTCATTTTCGACCTCTAATGTAAGCCCCTTTTCCCGCGCAAGTTCTGTAAAGTCTCTCTCAAGCATGGTCAGTAAAGGGGAAAGATTAAAGCTGCTCAATTCTGGGCGAAGTTCTCCGGCTTCCAATTGTGAATAATCGAGAATTGATTCAAAAAGATCGTTCATATGGTCAATAGAGCGTTCAATGTTCTCGATAACAGGCTTGGTCTTTTTGTCATGACTGCGCCCCAGCAATGTCGCCACGAAAAGCCCAATAGCATGCAGCGGTTGTCGTAAATCATGACTGGCAGCTGCTAAAAATCGTGACTTAGCCCGATCAGCTTTTTCGGCCAGTTCCCTGGCATCTTGGAGTTCATCCTCACGCTTTTCAATGGCATCCACAAAATATTTGAAGGCCTTGGTCATGTCGGTAATTTCGTCATTTCCAGAGGACACAATGGGTGTACGCAGGCCCGATGCATGTGAAATCATGGTACGACTGAGGTTGGCCAGGCGCTGGATGACTGAACGGTTGATGTAAAAGAACACCAGAATTGCGCCGACGGAACTCAACAATGACATCAACAAAAACAAAGCACTTTGTTCTTGGGATTCACGGTCCAATTCAGAACTTCTCTTTAATATTCCCGTTTGGAGTTTGCGGGTGAGGCTTGAAGCGGAGGCAACAAATCGATCAGCCACCACCTTATTCTGGCTCACTGTCCCCTGAACAATAGCGTCCAAATGAAAAGCTTGCTCGCGTAACTCGATAATTCCAGATGCCCCAAGCCCCAGTGTTTTCAATTGCTCAAAAAGGCTCCAAGCCTTTTCCTGAAGGTCTTTTGGTAACTGTGTATTATTGTTATCGATCACTCTGAGATGATTTTCGAATTGCGTACTTATCTTCTGAAGAGCCAAAGGATGATCCGTGGCAGCCGCTGTTGGAATAAGCAATAAACCTGCGCCCAAAGCACTAGACCATCTCTGGATAACCACTCCTTTTTGCTCTGAGTTCGAAAATAACAATTTATTGAAATCAAACAGTTGCTTATTCAATTCCGGGGCTTTTCTCAAAATCCTTTTACTTGCCGATGAGTTCTCAGACCTTTTTCGAACCAGTTCGGCGACGCTGTGCAGATTATCAACCAGTGTCGATTTTAACTGTACAAAACGCTGTAAATCTTTGGATGAATACCCTGCATCTTCCAACTGTTGCAGTATCTCTTCGAGCCAAGTTACCTGGTCTTTAAGGCGAAGGAGAACTGCTTGTCGGGTCCCCTTACTATTACTGGATAAAAGAGCTGGTGCAAAAGAAGCAAGGTTGGCTGAAATTTGATTGAGTTTAGATCCCGCAACCACTTTCGGCAGATCATTGCCTGTAAATTCACTTAAGCCCTTACGGAGGTCATTGAAGGAGTTTAAAGAAACAAAACTCGCCGTGGCTATAAGGATAACCATGCAAAGCAAGCTCACCAATACGCGGGTGAAAATTCCTCTTGCCAATATAGAGGGGCGGGTCAAGATCGAGGGACGAAACTGAGGCATGGTTTATACCAAGTCGCGTTTAACGGATTGGCAGGGCGTACATCAACCCGCCTTTAGTCCAAAGATTGTTGAGCTTGCGTTCAACCTTAAACTGGGATCCCTGCCCCAGATTGCGTTCAAAAATCTCACCGTAATTTCCCACATCTCGGATCACTCTTAAGGCCCACTCCGTGTCGAGACCAAGTTCCAATCCAAGTGTATTTTGAGATCCAAATAATCGACCTGCCTGGAGAGGAATATCTGACGGCAAGGTCGATACATTTACAGAAGTAACCCCATATTCCTCACCGGCAATCGTGATGTTAATCACCCATTTCACGATATCAAACCACTGGTCATCATCATTACGGACAGCCGGGGCCAGAGGTTCTTTGGATATAACATCTGGCAGAATGATGTAATCATCAGGGCTTGGCGCCAGCATCACAGCACCTGCCTGCAAATCGATCATATCCGAAGACATGAGATCACAACGGCCATTGAAGAAAGCGTCCCAGCGTCCCTGTTGAGTTTCCAAAACCAGTATTTCTAATTTAGAATTTTTTCGACTGAGGTAATCTTCGAGATTCAGCAGGCTTGTTGTCCCGGAATTCACGCAAATAGTCCCCTCAAACGCTTGGCTAAGTTGATGAATACCAAGCTCGGAGCGTGCAATGATGCCCTGCCCTTCATAAAGCGTAACCTGGGTAAAGTTAATCGCCTTTGCGGTATCCCTGCTCAAAGTCCAGGTCGTAGTGCGGGTCAACAGATCGATCTCTTTATCCAGCAGGGTAGAGATCCGGTTCTGGCTGTCTACGGGGACAAAGCGAACTGCCGTAGGATCACCCAGGGTCGCACTCGCCACTGCGCGGCAAAAATCGACATCAAAACCATGCCATTGTCCGCGAATATCACGTTGGGCAAAGCCAAAGTCGTGTTCGCCGACACCACACGTCAAATAACCGCGCTCTCTCACTTCATCCAAGGTCGAGGCTGCAAAGGCATCTGAAGATGAATTTACGAAAAGAAATCCCGAAAACATCGCCATAAACACAGTGCTTAGCACAGGAGAAAACAAAGATAGATACTTGATCACGACCGCCCCTTTAACCTTATCCAGCCTTTGAAGATTTAACCTATATCAAGCGAGCCAAGATTTATAGAGGCGTACGACTTTAGTCGTAGTTTTTGTCAAACGATTACGACCTTTGTCGCCCACACCAGTACCTCAGTCCAATTGCGAGCCTGGTCTTCTTTAAGAGACAATTGAGCCAACACAGCAACTGCAAAACAAGTTAAATGACCCCCGGCAAAGCCGGGGGCTTAAGCGGGTGAGCCCCTTAAAGGGGCAAATTGGGAACCGCTAAAGCGGTTATGGATTGAATATATCCATTTGGTCAAAGTACTTATCACGCTCTTCTTGCGTTCTGATATACTCCCTCACCATCTGTTCATCGAGCCCTACAGTTGAGACGAAATATCCACGGGCCCAAAAATTTTCACCCTTGAAATTCCGTGCTTTATTTTTGAATTTTCGAGCTATGGCAATCGCGCTTTTTCCTTTTAGGTATCCAACGACTTTTGAAACAGCATGTTTGGGCGGTATGCTGATACACATGTGAATGTGATCCGGCATCAAATGGCCCTCCTCAATCTTACTTTCGCGATGCCCGGCCAGTTCATGGAAAATTTCACCAAGATACTGACGTAGGTTGCCATAGATAACTTTTTTCCTGCGTTTAGGGATGAAAACCACGTGGTATTTACAATCCCATCTCGTATGTGCAAGGCTTTTGTAATCTCTCATCGGCTAATTCCTTTGTTATTTTGGTCAATAAACAAAGAAATGTAAGACCGTGGGAACGGTCAAACCATTGAGAGTCCCCCGGCATAGCCGGGGGTTTACCGGATTAAATTAACTAAAGAGCTGTGTCGAACAGGATCTTTTGAACAAGAGGCATCTAAATGAAAAAATTAACTGCAAAGAAAATTTCCGGCCTGATGGTCGCTGGCCTGGCTCTTTTTTCGACCCAGGCATCTGCGGGCACTCTGGATGATGTTAAAGCACGCGGTTACATTAACTGCGGTGTAAGTGAAGGTGTACCAGGTTTCTCCAACCCGAACTCAGATGGAGTATGGGCTGGACTTGACGTTGATATGTGTCGTGCGGTTTCAGCCGTGATCTTTGGCGAAGGCGACAAAATCAAGTTTATTCCCTTGGCTTCCAAACAGAAAATTCTGGCGGTTGTCACCGGACAGGTTGATCTGACGTCACGTACCACCACCTGGACCATGAAACGCGATACCAAAGAAGGTGTTGATTTTACCACAGTTGTTTTTTATGACGGCCAGGGCTTCATGACCCGTAAAGATCTCGGCGTTAAAAGTGCCACAGAACTAAACGGTGCAACCGTTTGTGTGACTTCCGGCACAACCACTGAGCTCAACCTTGCCGACTTTGCCCGGGCAAACAAACTTGACTTTGAACCCGTTGTTTTTGAAGGCAAAAAAGAAGCCGTCAACGCCTACCGTTCAGGTCGTTGCGATGCATTGACAACGGACAACAGCCAACTGGCAGCTTTCCGGACCACAATGAAAGACCCAAGTGCGCACGTTGTCCTGCCTGAAGTCATTTCCAAAGAGCCATTGGCTCCGCTCGTGAAACATGGCGACAACCAGTGGAAAGACCTTGTGACTTGGACCATCAATGGCCTGATCACTGCTGAAGAGTTGGGTGTGACGCAGAAAAACGTAACCAACCTCGGCGAAGCCCAGCGTAACAATCCAACAGTTCAGCGCATGCTTGGTGCTTCTGGTGAATACGGATCTTACATTGGTCTTGAGAACGACTGGATGGAAAAAGCGATTTCAGTTGTTGGTAACTATGGCGAAATCTATGACCGGAACCTCGGTAAAAACAGCCCGCTAGACCTTCCTCGGGGTACCAATGCCCTATGGAAAGACGGTGGTCTGCTTTATGTGGCGCCGCTTCGTTAATTAGATCCGAAGCTTTGTTCTTCCCTTAAAAGGCAAAGCTTCTGAATTGGCAAGAGTGGTTTTCCCCTGCAACCGGAAAACAGCTCTTGCCATTTATAACAGGACCTTCTTCAGCATAATCCATACAAAATTCTCGCTGAATTGAAGAGCTAACGACTGTTAACCCATACCAAAGGTTATGCCATGTCTAGATCTACCAACATGCGCCTTGGTGGGCTGTTTTCCTACGACCGATTACTTGCCTGTCTCTACCAGACAGTGATAGCTGGATTGGTCATTGGTGCTGCTTATTATCTCCTCATCAGCACACAGGAAAGCCTGGAAGCCCGTCACATTGAAACCGGATTTTCGTTTCTGTCACAAGAAGCTGGTTTTCCAATTGGTGACTCTCTTATTTCCTATAGTCCCTCTGACAGTTATGGCCATGCCTTTCTCGTTGGCATAATCAACACACTATATGCTACGGTACTTTGCGTATTCTTGGCGACGATCGTTGGCATTGTCATGGGCGTGGCCCAAGTTTCGGGTAATCCCCTCATTGCCAAGATGGCCGAGGTTTATGTCGAAGTCCTGCGTAACATCCCGGTTCTCTTGATACTGCTATTTGTATACGGGGTCGTCCTGGTTGGCTTGCCGTCTGTGCGAGAGGCAATTGAATTTATACCTGGCGGATTTTTAAGTCAGCGCGGCATATTTCTTCCCCGGCCAATCCCAGGTGACAACATCACACTTTTATTATCAGCAATGGTACTCGGTGTAATTGCCACCTTTGCTTTTAATCGCTGGGCCAAGAAAACCTTGGACAAAACCGGGAAGAGCTACCCTGTTATATGGATCTCTCTGGCCTTGCTCATCCTGCCACCTGTTTTGGTGAATAGCGTTATCGGTGATGCCCTTAGTTGGGAAATTCCTGAGCTCAAAGGCTTTAACTTCAAAGGCGGTCTGGTTTTCCGTCCTGAATTTGCCGCCCTTGTTTTTGGTCTGGTTTTTTATCGTGGCGCCTTCATTGCTGAAAATGTTCGCAGTGGCATCATGTCGGTACAAAAAGGACAACGCGAGGCAGCAATAGCCCTTGGCCTTTCTTCAGATCGAACCATGAAAGATGTCGTCCTTCCGCAAGCACTGCGCACGGTCATTCCAGCCACGACCAATGACTACGCCAGCTTGGTCAAAGATAGCTCTCTTGCCATAGCTATTGGCTTTCCAGACATGGTATCCGTCGGTGGTACCATGATCGGTCAAAATGGTCAGGCAATCGAAGTCATCGCAATTTGGATGGCGGTTTACCTCAGCATTAACCTGTTCATATCTCTTCTTATGAACATTGCGAATAAAAAATTCCAGTTGGTGGAGCGCTGATCATGACAACAGTATTTCAACCCTCTCCGGATATGCCGCCCCCCGCCTCCCAAACGGGTGTCGTTCACTGGGTACAATCAAATCTTTTCAACAGCCTGTCGAACGGCCTACTTACCCTGATTGGGTTGGGTATTCTCTTTGCTTTGGTTCCGCCTTTGTTTAACTGGTTTATTCTCGATGCCGTCTTTCAGGGCACGGCTGAGATTTGCAGGCAAGGGCAAGGCGCTTGTTGGGCGTTTGTCGATGCCCAGATTAAACTATTTCTGTTGGGTCCCTACCCTATAGAACTAGTTTGGCGCCCCATTATTGCTGCGGGACTTCTATTTGGTTTGTTTTTTGCCACCGCCCGCCATTATCTCAACACCCGACAGGCAGTTGCTGCCTGGATGGTTCTCCCGCTCCCCATTTACTGGTTAATCGGCGGGGGTTTAGGCCTAGAGGTGGTCGATACATCTGAATGGGGCGGGTTGTTACTTACACTTGTGCTTGCTGTCGCAGGTATTCTTGCCTCTTTGCCCATCGGTGTACTTCTTGCGCTTGGCCGTACATCTAACACCAAATTTATCAAAGGCTTTTGTGTCTGCGTTATCGAACTGATCCGTGGCGTCCCGTTGGTTACGATCTTGTTTATGGCCACGATCATGTTGCCCCTGTTCTTACCCGATGGTGTTGAAGTCGGTATTCTCTATCGGGTTCAATTCGGAATTATCCTGTTTTCTTCCGCCTATATTGCTGAAGTCGTTCGTGGTGGTTTACAAGGCGTGAGCACAGGACAATCAGAAGCCGCAGTGGCTCTCGGGTTAAACAGTTGGCAAACCACGGCCTTCATCATTCTGCCGCAAGCTTTGAAAATTGTCATACCGCCGCTGATCGGTCGCTGTATTGCCTTGCTCAAGGATACTTCCCTGGTTGTTGTTGTCGGCTTGCTTGATTTCCTTGGCATCGCCAAGGCGGCATCCCAGGACGCTGAATGGTTGGGCTTTGACGCCGAAGCCTTTGTCTTCTGTGCCTTTGTCTATTGGGTACTTTGCTTCAGCCTCAGCCGTTATGGCCGTTCCCTCGAAAAACGCGGCCAGACTAGTCATGATTAGGGCCCAGCCACTCATTACCGCTGGTGTACAGATTAAGGATTACTTTTATGTCATCTCAAAATACAGCCACAGTTTCTAAAATGGCTTCTAAAATGCCAACCGACTACTCTGAAGTTGTTATTTCGCTTAAAGATATGAACAAGTGGTACGGTGACTTTCATGTCCTCAAAAATATAAACCTGGAAGTCACCAAGGGTGAACGTATTGTGGTTTGTGGCCCCTCGGGATCGGGTAAATCAACCATGATCCGTTGTATCAATCAGCTTGAACAACACCAGGCCGGAACCATCACCGTCAATGGTCAAGAGCTCACCAGCAATACCAAAGCGCTGGAAATGGTACGTAAAGACGTTGGCATGTGCTTCCAGCACTTCAACCTCTTTCCACATATGACCATTCTGGAAAACCTGATCCTGGCCCCGATTTGGGTGCGAAAGATGCCCCGTAAAGAAGCGATTGATCTCGCCATGACATATTTGAACCGGGTCAACATCGCCGAACAAAGCGAGAAATTCCCGGGTCAACTATCCGGGGGCCAACAGCAACGGGTCGCCATCGCCCGATCTCTATGTATGTCCCCGAAAGTAATGCTGTTCGATGAGCCCACATCCGCACTCGACCCGGAAATGATCAAGGAAGTGCTCGACGTCATGGCCGAACTTGCCAACGACGGCATGACCATGATTTGCGTGACCCATGAAATGGGCTTTGCCAAGTCCGTAGCTGATCGCGTGATCTTTATGGACGGCGGTGAAATTGTAGAAGAGAACAAGCCTGATACTTTCTTCTCCAACCCTCAAATGGATCGCACTCAACTGTTCTTAAGCCAGATCCTCTCTCATTAAATCACGTTTAGTTTCTGTAAACGAGGAGTACACAGACAAGATGGAAAGGTTACCCTCTGAAGTAGCGGCAGAATTAACATCTGAACTAACGGCAGAATTAACGGTAGAGCCAGACGCTAAAACAGCAAACGTACTGGTTCTCACAACATCAGGAATAATCTCATCGACAGTACTCGACCTCTGTATTGAGGGATTGCAGAGCATCGGTAGCACCATAATCGGCACGATGGTTTTGGGAAAAAATGCCTACGAAATTGCCTTTTCTGGAGATCTATCTTTAAGTTTAATCAAAGCCAGAGACGTCCTCCAAGGCCAAGAAATTGATGCTAATGCCCTCCCCCTAATTGGCCGTAAAAAGAACCTCTTAATCGCTGATATGGATGCGACCATCATTACCAGTGAATGCATCGATGAGCTCGCCAACATTCACGGCGTATCTGAAAAAATAACATCCATTACGGAACAAGCCATGCAGGGCGCTATTGGATTTGAAGCTTCTTTGCACAAGCGGCTAAAATTGCTCGAAGGACTTCCTTCAACGGCAATTGAAGAGGCCTATAACAATTCAATCCAACTAACAGCAGGAGCCAGCACACTAGTGCAAACCATGCGTCAGGGTGGGGCCATAACCATACTGGCTTCTGGCGGATTTACCTGCTTTGCCGAACCCGTAGCCCAAGTTGTTGGCTTCCAACACTACAGAGCCAACCAACTGGAATTAAAAAATGGAAAATTAACAGTTAAAGTAATGCCCCCGATTTTGGGCAGGGAAAGCAAGGCAGCAATTTTACGCGAATTCATCCATCATTGCGAACTCTCCCCCAAGAGCACAATCGCTGTGGGGGATGGCGCCAATGACATTGCCATGATCAAAGCCGCCGACATGGGCGTGGCCTTTCGGGCCAAACCAGCCCTTAAGGCTGAAACCACTCTTCATATCAACCATTCAGATCTCACAGCTCTGCTTTACCTACAAGGATATAAAGAAGAAGACTTTGTCACAATGGCTTAATTCCCTTTTGCCGGATACCAACTTGCCTTTTTCAACATTGGCTCGCTACTATAGCCCCCTATCCGATATTCATTATCAGCCTCCTTTTATGGATGGCTTTTAATGGCCCAAAGACAAGAGGCTATTTTGAAGATACTGGTTGCAGATGACCATCAAATGGTTCGTGAAGGGGTCAAAGGTGTCCTTGCAGAACTCGATACTGATTTGATCGTACTCGAAGCCGAGGACTTTTCCGGCGTTATTGAGAGCATTTCCGCGCATACCGACCTAGATCTTGTCTTATTGGACATTTCAATGCCCGGCATGGATGGTGTCAAAAACATCATCCAATTGAAAAGCCTGGCACCAGATATACCCGTTGCTATTCTTTCCGCCCATAATGATCCCAAACTGGTCAAAGAAGCTCTCGCTATTGGCGCTGATGGTTATATTTCTAAAACATCTAAAACAGCCGTCATGTTACATGCGATCAGGCTCATTCTCGACGGTGAGATCTATATTCCCTCCCTCTTTCTCGAGCCCAATGGTCTGGATATTACAGAACAAGAACAACCAAGCTCTCCGCTCGATAACCTAACTCCCCGGCAACTTGAAGTGTTTGACCGCATGCGCACCGGGGCGTCCAATAAAGAAATTGCCCGCGAAATTGGCTGTGCAGAAAGCACTGTGAAAGCACACGTAACCGCAATCCTTAAAACCCTCAACGTCAACAGTAGAGCCAAAGCCTGCGCTTTAGAATTGAATTAAGAGATCCAATTTAATCGGTCCGTCGCATAAAATAGTCCCGATAAACAAATACCCCCAGCCCCCTCTCGGCATTTTATAGTTACCTATAGGTTAATTTCCTCCCTTTTGATGTAAAACCCTGATACTATCCAAAAAAACTTATAAATAAGAAGACTATATAAAAACAAGAAGGCTGGCGGGGAGGCTCAATCTTGTATCTTTTGTGGCGAAGCTGGAGTGCCTTTGTTGCGCTGCTAACAACTGTGTTAGCTGTGCTAGCTATTTTATCCGTCCTACAGCACAACTCGGTTTTATCCGATCTCACGCGTCAGCGCCTATCTGTCGTTGCTCAATCCGTAGAAGGTTCCTTTTCAACCGTTGCCAACCTTGGTCTTCCGCTATCGATGATGCGCAATGCCGAAGATGTGCTTGATAGAGCTAAGGCACTGGATCCAGAGATCGAAGCCATCCATGTTTTTAATGCCAGTGGCATCATGGTTCATTCAACCGATGAAACCCTGCCACCACCGTTATCAAAAGAAAATTTAACAAGGCAGAGTTTAAGTAAATCAGGAAGATGGAACAGTGAAACTGATGATTATTTTTATAGTTACGTCAGTATCCTCAATCTCGAAAAACAGGCCATAGGCGGCACCGTCGCCATTTACCCCAAACAAGACTTCAATGCCACCGTCACAGCAGTAACCACACGCGTCTTTTTAGCGACCCTCAGCCTCCTTTGTCTTTTTTCTGTTTTGGGATTGATTGTTTTCCGTATCCGGCTTGCAGAAGCGATCAAGGGTTCTGGAATGCTCAAGACCTGGTTTGAGAAAAAACAACAAAACCCAGATGCCCCTTCTTTTGAGAGTTAAATGACCCCCGGCAAAGCCGGGGGCTTAAGCGGGTGAGCCCCTTAAAGGGGCAAATTGGGAACCGCTAAAGCGGTTATGGATTGAATATATCCATTTGGTCAAAGTACTTATCACGCTCTTCTTGCGTTCTGATATACTCCCTCACCATCTGTTCATCGAGCCCTACAGTTGAGACGAAATATCCACGGGCCCAAAAATTTTCACCCTTGAAATTCCGTGCTTTATTTTTGAATTTTCGAGCTATGGCAATCGCGCTTTTTCCTTTTAGGTATCCAACGACTTTTGAAACAGCATGTTTGGGCGGTATGCTGATACACATGTGAATGTGATCCGGCATCAAATGGCCCTCCTCAATCTTACTTTCGCGATGCCCGGCCAGTTCATGGAAAATTTCACCAAGATACTGACGTAGGTTGCCATAGATAACTTTTTGCCTGCGTTTAGGGATGAAAACCACGTGGTATTTACAATCCCATCTCGTATGTGCAAGGCTTTTGTAATCT
Source organism: Kiloniella sp. (assembly GCF_965205715.1). Taxonomy (GTDB): domain Bacteria; phylum Pseudomonadota; class Alphaproteobacteria; order Kiloniellales; family Kiloniellaceae; genus Kiloniella. The sequence goes on from NZ_CBDBHW010000014.1 coordinate 844,703, forward strand.
CTCATCGGCTAATTCCTTTGTTATTTTGGTCAATAAACAAAGAAATGTAAGACCGTGGGAACGGTCAAACCATTGAGAGTCCCCCGGCATAGCCGGGGGTTTACCGGATTAAATTATGATCCAAAGTTCGTCCAACTCCGCGATCAACTGAACGCAGCTGATGAAAATTACCATCAAATTGATAAGCAACTAAAACATTGGGAAGATACCATCCCCTCAAAGGATCAGGAAAATCAGGAAAAAATAGCGGATTTTAAAACAGATCTCCAAGTGGTTATGCGCCCGATGACCGACACGGTCCTTGGCCGCACTTACGGGCGTAAACTCCTGCCCTGGGTCATCGGTATGATCCTAAGTGCGACGTTATCGCTTGGATTGATAACCTATAGCTCGATCAACAATTCTTTTGAACCTGAAATGGCGAAACGAACCGACCTCATCGCTCAGGTTGCGACTGATAATATTCAACGGGGTGTGTCCGCAGGCATTCCCCTTGAATACATGGTCGGGCTCGACGGATATTTTGATAATGTCTTGTCCAACTTTCCAGAAATTTCCTTTTTTGGCGTCGCCACGGGTAAGTTCATCTTTCAGGCAGGCGATTGGCAATACTCACTGCTCTCTACTAATAAGGACATTAAAGACGTCCCAATATATCCGATTATCTCTAACGAAGAAGAAATTGGGTACATTATTATCCGCCCGGATTTAACCTATATCGCCAAGCAATTCCGAGAAGTGGTGCTGGATTTGGCAGTGGTTGTCTTGGTCGTGCTGCTTTTGGCCTATGAGATCATGATTATTGTCATGACAATGTCCCTGACCTCACCTCTCAACAGACTAAATAACCTATCCAAGCTACAAGCTGACGGAGACTTCTCAAGCGGGATCATTCCAAGGAGAGGTAATCTCACTGAATATCTTATCACCCGTCTTTCTGATCGGGTACACCTCCTCCACAGCCGCTATATTTCTTTGTTAAACCTCGTTGAGAGACAGGCATCCAACCTAGCTCTCAAAAATAAGCTCAAAGCTTTTGCATAGAAATATAACTTAACGAACAAAGGCGCGCGCACCCTCACCTACCCCTATATTAATGACATCCGGTTATCGCTTTTTCTATTTGCTGCCGCCGATGAACTCGCCCTCTCTTTCTTCCCGATCTTCACCCGCGCCGCTGAAAATCCTCTGACCTGGCTTGATCCAGCAATTGTGATCTCTTTGCCCATTGCGGGGTATTTAGTCGCCTATATGGCAGCCTCTCCTTTCTCTCGAACCCTAATTGGTCGCTGGGGTCATAAGAACCTTATCCTTGGCGCTTTGATCTTTGTTTTTCTCTCAAATTTTGGAATGTTCTTTGCGACCAACGTTCTAGAGATAATCTTCTGGCGATCCCTTGGTGGTGCGGGTTATGCCCTGGCAGTTTTGGCCTGTCAGGATTACGTCATCGACTTTGAGCCAAAGGAACAACGCACCAAATCTCTTGGCACTTTCTCGGCGGCACTTTTTGGCGGAATATTCTCTGGAACAGCTCTGGGCGGTGTTATTGCCGACCGCTTTGGTACCTCTACCGCCTTTATGTTCAGCGCTTTTTTGGTTTTACTCTCGGCCGCTTTATTAAGCCGTATGATCCCCAAAGGTTTGAGCGTCAGTACGGAAGAAGAAATCCCCCTCAAATTAAAGTCGATAATCTCAACACTGAAAAACCCAAGATTTTTTGCCGTATGTATGGGGCTTGCTGTTCCCCAAAGCCTTATGGATCAGGTCTTTATATCCTACCTGTTCTCCTTACAGTTGGATGCCCTGGATGCGTCGGCCGCGGATATTGGCCGGATGCTGATGGTGTATTTCCTTATGATCATGCTTTCAGGTACCCTGCTCGGCATGCTTACCAAATTAAAAGTCGGGGAAAGTTCCATCGCCGTTGTCGGGTCGCTTATCACCGCGGCAGGGCTCCTAGCCGCTGCAGCACTTCCCGCGCAGTGGACCATGTTACTGGCTGCCGCAAGTACGGGGTTTGGCCATGGCCTGCTCCGGGGTCCCCAGGTCGAACTCACCATGAAGCTTGCCGAGGGGGAGCTTAAACATTTGGGGTCAAACTCGGTCCTCGGCGCTCTCCGATTGTTTGAACGCGGCGGTAGCATACTTGGTCTTTTGATCATTGCCGCGATTGCGGGTTACTGGGGGCTTTCAGCGGCCATCGGCGCCATTGGTATCTTGATCATCGGTGGCCTGGCCGTATTTATTCTCTACTACATCGGCGCAAACATTGTAGAGTTACTCAACAAAAGAAAAATGGCTTCAGGGCCAGAAACATAGTGGAGTGCCGGGCATGTCAAACATACTAAGTTCAACTTTCTCACGTCTGGCTCTCCTTCTCCTGACGGGTATGCTTTGCATAAACACAGCACAGGCCGAGGGAAACCAGACCACGGATAATCTGACCAGGGATAAGAAGATCATTTACGGCGTGTTTTGGACCGGATGTGAAAATGTGTGTCAGGCCCTGCAGGATTACATCAAAAAAGAGGACCTCAACGCCGAACTGATTATTCGCGATGTCGGTCGTGACAAATCCAAACTCCCCGGTTTTGTCCAAGAAACCCGCGCGCTCAAGGCCGATGTTGTCGTTACCTGGGGCACAACCACGACCCTGGGTATCACCGGAACTCTGGATGATATAGAGAATGACAGATACCTCAATGATATCCCGGTTGTCTTCACATTGGTGTCAGATCCCGTTCGGTCCAGGATCATCAAAACATATGACAAAACCGGACGTGTCAACATCACAGGAACCCGTAACAGAGTTCCCGAAGATCTCAACATTACAATCATCCGCAAAATCAAACCTAACTTTAAGCGTCTGGGTATTCTCTATAATCAAAGCGAGAAAAATTCCCTTCTCAAGGTCAACGAAATCAAGGCTCTGCAACAAAAATTGGGCTTTGAGTTGATCGCGCTCGAGCTTGACAAAGACGCGCAAGGCAATCCATTAGCGGCAGCAATCCCCCTTCGGGTAAGTGAGCTAAAACAGCAGAATGTTGATTTTATTTACCTGGGCTCGAGTGTCTTTCTCGAAGATAATATGAGCCTGTTCACCAGCGCTGCCGTCAAAGAAGGCATCCCCATCCTCAGCCCCTATGAAACTTTGGTGCGAAACGCCCAGGCCTATATGTCTGTGGCTGCCCGGGAATACGATGTCGGCCTGCTCGCCGGGGAACAAATCAGCAAAATTTTGCTAGATGGCATAAAACCCGGCGATCTCAGCGTGCGTTCCGTGGATCAATACGCCTATGTCATCAACATGAACACCGCAAAGAAACTAAAACTCTTTCCCCCCGTCGCCATCATGCAAATCGCCGAAATCGTGGAATAACCCTCTAAGAGGGTGAATACTTTAGGAACGGTGCGATAACGTTGATCAAGTTGACGCTTCTAAAATTAGTCATAATTACCAACTGATAAGGCTATATTTTTACAAGATCTTCATGCAAGCTACCACTATCATTAGGTGTAAATCTAGGCGCTAATCAATATGGCAAGCGACACAACGTCAACTACTCTAAGTAATTCACATACAAATCAGTGTTGGCAAAAGCTTAATAACTTGCCTGAGGATGAGGAACAAGCAGCCGATCTTGTCGATGATCTGGCTTGGGAATTTCATATCGAAGCCACAAAAGATACAGAATATTATTCACAAGATAACTTTGATTTTTTGTTAAAAATTCTCTCTGACAAAGATCTTTGTGCACAAGAGCATATTAGTGAATTTCTCCAAAACATCAGATTAGGCAAGCGATCTCTGAGTGACGAACATATTATTAAGTTAGTGGAGTGTATTGTTAAGAATTACAATATATACGCTGATAATATGCTTGAGATTCTAGCTCTTGAGTTTATCTGTGACCATAACTCGCCCCAAACGACTCTCAAACTCTTCGAAAAAATCGAAGAGAACAATAAAACAAGTAAACTTACATCGATGTGGTTTAAAACCAAAGACATACTCGAGAGTGAAGACCAAACAACCGAATTATGGGAACAAGCAAGACAACTTTATAACAAGATACAAGCTCGCAAAGTCCCTGAAAAAGAAAATGAAGACTCTTCGCTTGGAATTGAAGGTCTCGGCGTGAAGGAGTGTTGGCAAAAATTGCAAATCCTTCCTCCTAAAAATATTGGAAAATATATAGAGAACCTGTCTTCAAATCTGTTTAATGGACAATTGCTCGGAGTTACAAATTTTTCGGATGAGAATTTTGGATTTTTTTTAAAATTATATCAGAATAAAAACCTTTGTTCTCAAAGAGGTATGGTTAGTTTCATGGCACTTCTCCGCTTTGTTGAGTAGATTTAGGATTTCAAATAGAGCATAGATTGATTATCTGGAATGGATGATTGTCTAATTTTGAGTTTGAAGTATTCGGTATCCTTGATGCCTCTGGCTCGCTTACGGATCATTCCTATACTGACATTACCAGCCTCTATCCTGGCGCTTGTGAGCTTGTGTTTGGCGTAGTTGCAGATGCCCACACAATGTTTCCGTAGGGATTTCGCGAACTTTTTTAGATAGAGCATCTGTGACTGATCTGCTATCAGGCACCAACGTTCCAGTTGCTCCGCCATCGCCTCAAATGAAGCGGCACTCCACAGCAGCTGAAGCTGTTCTTTCAAGACGTAAAGTGCATTCAGGTTGCTATTGCTCTCCAGCAACCTTTGCAGCTTGTCACTTTGTTTTTCACTCAACTTATCCGCATTTTTGAGCAACAGATAATGTGTCCCTTTCATCAACTCTTTACCACTTGGATCGGCCTTTCTGAACTCAAGTCGACGCTGATTATGGATAGCTTTGCTGTAGTTTTTCATGACGTGGAAACGGTCAAATACTATGTCGGCCAACGGCAAGGACTCTCTGACAGCCTTTTGGTAGGCAGGCCCCATATCCATCGCTACGGCCTTTATTTTGCAGGCTGTATCTGGTTGCAGTTGTTTCAAAAACCTTGAAAAAACCTCGGCAGTTCGGCCTGCTTCAACCCAGATCAGATGACCGCCAACCATATCGTAGACCACCGTCATGTAGTCATGACCTTTCGCCCGGGCAACTTCATCTACACCAATATATTCCAAGCCAGTTAGCTCTGCAGGATCAAGCGTAGGGAGAGTTTCAATAAGGTATGCCCTGTCGATATTCTTGACCGTTTCCCATCGTATATCCAAATGTCTGGAAACCGCTTGAATAGACATATGCCGACATAATCCACTGATCAGTCGGCAAAATCGGTGAGTGAAACGGCACCCTTTATCAACAAAATCACACCCCTCAATGCGGCGTTCGCCCTTGTTAATATAAACCTGCGCCAGCTCAATCTCGACCACACAAGGATACCCAAAAAGGGGGATGTCGTTTACTTGTCGGCGGACATGCTGGTTGATGCTTCCCTTCTGGCCTGTAGCATGGTCTATAGCCCTCCTACGCGCGTCTCGGCTGCAGTGAATGACAATCTTAACACCGCCGTCATCCAGTTTAATTTCATTTACACGTTGCCCTTTGAGGCCTAAAATATGCTGCGAGATGTTGATTGTCATATACCTGCTCTATGTAAAGTTATCAGAAACCATACATATCAACAGGTTACTTGGCGGTCGGCATCTTTTTCTACTCAACAAAGCGGAGAAGAGCCAGTTTCATATCCGAACTAAACTCAGATTCCAAAAAATTAACTGATCTTCAAAAAAACGAATTATTGCAGTGTTTTCTTGATAATTATCTCCTTTATACTGGGAAAAACCTTAGACTATTTATAGATGATTTCATTGCCCGGAGCTTGCCCCCCACAAGTGCGATAGAAGCCTTTGAATATTTAGAGGAAACTTTCGATGATACTATTATTGACCAAATTTTAGTCGGTATAGAATCTTTTTTAATGAATACAGACAAACAAACTGAAGATTGGGAAAGAGGGAAAACCTTATACTTCAAAGTACAAGATCGCTTTGCTACGGCAGATAATATTTAACCCTGTATAACGAAAGAAAAGAGCTTAACGCGCCCTTTTCTTATATTCTTCCACTTAGAGATAATCACCCAACCAACTCTAAGACAGTACCTTTCTCCAGGCTTTGAAGTGTTCGTCCCATCCGGCGTCCAGGGCCATAAGAAGTCCCATGGCGGCTTCTCCTGCTGCGGCTTCAATGCCTTCGTGTTGGAGGGTTAGCCTTGTGCCACACAGAACTTCTTCCAGGGTCCAGGTCACGGTTGTAAGTGATCCGTTCAACGGCTTAACGGTAAAGGACCACACCATTTTCTCTGGCGCTGACATTTCCAACACCGTACCCCAGCACATCATTTGCTCGGTGCCATCTTCAGCGGTTTGCACCAACTCATAAGCTTCACCCGCGTTCAGATCAGCTCTTGGGGGATGGAACCACTGAGCAATTTTGTCTTTCTCAGTCAAATAGGACCAAACCGTCTCACGGGTTGCATTGAAAAATACCGTCTTGTTAATGGTTGAACTGCTCATTGTTTTGTGAGCGTGACGTTAACCCCATCTTTTTGAGTTAAGTCGCAGCAAGTATGCTTCATTTTTTCCTTATGAATGGAGTAGCTTAATGTCCTCAGTTGATCAAAAATTATCGCCTACAGAAATTCAGTGGCTGTCTCATACGCGTATCTGTGATCAGAGTGGACTTGGGATGAAAGCTTATGCCGAGGCCCACGATCTTGATCTGAAGGATTTTTACCACCATAAAGGTGAACTGGTTAAGAAAGGTCTTTTTGCTGTTACAGGTGTGGATGAAAATTTGCATCGGGTTTTATCTGGTTCAGAAGATATCCCAGTACGACTGCATTGCCTGGTTATCTTGCGCAACGGGCTTGAAGTTAACTGGCCTGTGTCGGGCCGGACATCAGATCTGACATCCATTGTTAATGCCCTTGAAGGTGTCTGATGCGCCGACCTTCGGATGCTTTGCCTGTTATTTATCTTTGCGCGAAGCCTGTGGATTTTCGCAAAGGGATAAATGGCTTGTCCATTCTTGTAGATGATATCCTGAGCCTTGACCCATTTTCAGGTCATCTCTTTGTTTTCAGCAATCGCCTAAGCAACAAGATAAAAATGTTGTATTGGGAAAAGAACGGATTTTGTATGTGGCAGAAGAGCCTTGAAAAGGATCTATTTTCATGGCCTGTTCATTTGAGCAAAGGAGCCCTGATTGAGCTCAATGGCAGGCAACTGAACTGGCTTCTGGATGGTGTTGATCTTCGCCATGTGAACGAGCATAAATCTGTGAATTACTCGGCAATATATTAAATATTTATAGTACTTTATACTATTTTGGTGAGTATAAATTTGCTATACTCCGGCTATGTCAAAAGCGCACTCCAACCTCCTGGAAAGTAATGAAGAATTGCGGGTATTAAACCGTGGGCTTCATGCGCGTATTGATATTCTTGAAGAGCAAAACAGGTTGTTGCGGCATCAACAGTTTGCCCCCTCCAGTGAGAAGTCAGTCCCTGAACAACAGGGCCATTTGTTTGATGAAGCTGAGGAAACGGCTGAGGATGGCACCGAGACAGAAGACGACATTGGGGAAATTGCAGTTCCAGCTCACACTCGTAAAAAAGGTGGGCGCCGTTCTTTGTCTGAAGACTTGCCTCGTGTCCGGATTGAGCACGATATCCCAGAAGAACAAAAGCTTTGCGCCTGCGGGTGCGGCCTCATGTCCAGGATCGGGGAAGAAGTCACCGAGCAGCTTGATATAATTCCCGCTAAAATACAGGTGTTACAGCATGTGCGCTTCAAGTACGCCTGTAAATCATGCGAAGAAGGCGTAACAATTGCACCTCTGCCGCCACAACCCATACCAAAAAGCATCGCATCCCCAGGGTTGCTGGCTTACATCGTAACGGGAAAGTATGTGGATGGCCTGCCCCTCTACCGTATGGTACCTGTTCTGAACCGCTCCGGGATTGAGTTTAACCGGACATTACTCTCCCGGTGGGTGATCAAATGTGGCGATCTGGTTCAGCCCCTGATCAATCTGTTTACTGATCACCTTTTAAACTACGATATCATTGCTATGGATGAGACCGGGGTTCAGGTGCTGAAAGAACCAGGGAAAAAGCCTCAAAGCAAATCCTACATGTGGGGACAAAAAGGTGGGCCTCCGGATCAGCCGGTCATTCTATTCCACTACGATCCATCCAGGGGAGAGCACGTGGCAAAGGGATTGCTGGAAGATTACACCGGTTATCTTGTCAGTGACGGGTATCAGGTCTATCTGAATGTGACATCCGACAGCACAATCGTTGGGGTTGGCTGCATGGCTCACGTTAGACGCAAGTTCAATGATGTCATCAAGGCACTAGAGAAATCCAAAAAGCGAAAACCTGGTCTCGCCGACCATGCTATGAAAGCGATCAGGAGCTTATACCGTATAGAGAAACTGGCCAAAGACATGAGCAATCACGAACGTCAGAGATTGCGTGAGGAAAAGGCCAAACCAATCCTTGAAGACTTGAGAGAGTGGATCACCAAAGTTATATCGACGACCCCGCCGACATCGTTACTTGGTAAGGCTTTGCACTATATCGACAAGCAGTGGCCGAGGCTCATTCGCTACCTTGATGATGGCCGTCTACCAATTGATAACAATGAAATGGAGCGCGTAATCAAACCATTTGTTATAGGAAGAAAAAATTGGTTGTTTTCAAACTCCCAGAACGGGGCAAAGGCCAGTGCAAATCTCTACGGCATAGTGGAGACGGCTAAGGCTAACGGCATCGAGCCATATTCTTACCTACGACATATTTTTACTGAGTTACCAAAGGCTCAAACCGTCGAAGACTTCGAAGCTTTGCTACCCTGGAACGTCGACAGAAACAACGTAACACCTTTCATCAGGCAAAAGAACCTGTAGTTAACGTCACGCTCACATTGTTTTAACCTTTTCCCTTAAGTGTTTTATCTTTTTGTGCTTGATCACCCTCAACCGCAGCCCTCAAGGCTCCGAGACGATCATCCCAGAACTGATCGAAGTAGCCGATCCATTCAGACACCGTTTTAAGTCCCTTGGGTTCAAGACGATTAATGCGCTCGCGCCCCTGGGTATGAACGGAGATCAACTGGCCATCTTTCAAGATTGTCAGGTGTTTTTTCACAGCCGCACGGGTCATATCAAAATGATCCGTCACCTCACCAATGGTCATATCCCCTTTGCTTAAATGGGTCAGAATCATCCGTCGGGTGGGATCTGCCAGGGCCTTGAAGACATCTTGGACTTGGGTTTCATCATTCATTTTTAGCCTCCCACTCCACATCAATTAGGATACCATTTGGTATCGTTTTAAAATAGTACCTTTTGGTATCATGTCAATATTTTTGTTTTTTTTCGGTTATTAATTTTCTGAAAACACTTAATCCAAGTGATTTGGCATTGCCCTTTCAGGCAACGCACGGCACCATCCCCATCGATTTAAAATACCAAGCAAATCATCGCGATAAAAAATAATCGCTTTGCATGGAAATACCTTCACAAATTAAGGCCACAAAACATGACCCAAAGCGGGGAAAAGATAATTTATTTCAGTAAGGTAATGGCAATTATCTTGATCGTAGGCGCCATTGTTTTTGCCGCCTTGGGACTTAAGCTATTTGATCGTTCTTTGGTAGAACTTGCCAACTCTCAAACAGGTATCTCGCATTTTCTCACTGTTTGTATCGCACTGATTTGCTTTACGTTCTCTGCTGGAACAGGATTTATCGGTTTCAAGATGTTGCTGTCCGCTACGCCCGGGTTGATCCTGAACAACGACGGGCTGAGCGTGAATTCAAACGGGGTTAACTTTGGCTTTATCCCCTGGAGCGAGATTACAGCAATCAACAGACCGGCGCTTAGGATGTCAAAAATCATATCCATAGAAGTCACGGACCCCGAGCATTACAAGCAAAAATGCAACGCCTTGATACGGGCATTAAACTGGCTGAACCCCAGTTCACAAAGCACACCCATTAAGATCTCAGCTCATGCCCTTACAATAAGCCATCAGGATCTTCTGCCCCTTCTTCAAGCCTATCACCAGGAAAATCAACAAACCCCTTAACATTTGCTAACATCCAGTTTTTTTCAATTTTAGATTGCAGCAGCAAGGTGAAAGCGGCACCATCCCCTTTCTTTTGCTTATTAAAAATTGGGAAGCCTCATGAAAAAGCTGTTCGTCCTTATCATTCTTATCTCCAACGTTTACGTTTTAAACGTAAGAGCAGATGAATTAACGCCAGAGAAAACGGCTGTTATCGATGAACTCCTTGTCCTGAGTAATGCTGAACAGGCCGGTGTTTTGATGGGGAAGGCTATCGTGCAAAGTATGTACAGTGGTATCCAGGAAGTGAACCCAAACCTAGATCCCAAAGTTCTCTCCATCTTGGAAGAAGTCGTGTTTGAACTTATAGACGAAGATAAAGATAACGGGGAGTTCAAGCGGCAGTTACATGAAATCTATAGCAAACACTTCACCACCAATGAACTCAGAGACATTGTCGCTTTCTATAAAACCCCAACGGGCCAAAAAACAGTTACTGCTATGCCTTTGATCATTCAAGACAGCATGAAAATAAACCAGGGTAAAGCGCAACAAATCATGCCAAGAATCATGCAAAAACTAGCCGCCCGTTTTAAAGAAGAAGGCATTGATTTATAAGGGTTTACGCGTCATAAAATCTTTAATCATTGCGATAATTTACAGGCCCAACTATGAAACAAAGCATGATAACTGATAGCCCCTTGCAAAATGATACAGCCAATGGCTTGCCCAGATTTTTAATTCCCCACAGCAACCCTGGGTTTTCTAGATATTTCCATATAGCAACACTATTAATTTCTTTTGGTTTCTTCTACTTCATTTTGACCAAATTACTGGAGTGGCATTCAGCAAAGGATGCCCAAGCAATACTTTATATTTTCTTTGTTTTTCTTGCTATCGCAAGTCTGATCTCCGCGGTTACACTATATCGTTTGATCAGAAACTCCGTGCCAGAACAATTGGTCCTCAGCACACCAAATTTGATTTATGACACGGGCCTTCCGCCAGTAAAGCTGACAGCCAAAGAAGACTTTCAAAGTAAAAAAGAAATGTGGAAATCTATTTTTTATAAACGGAAAAAATTTACTTTCACACCAGAAGAAATCAATACTCTGACGCTACGTGAAACGGCTGAAAGAAACCGCCTCACCATAGATCAGGGAAGTGAGAGAATTGAGCTTGCTAAAGGGTCCAGCGAAGTCGAACGCGAGTGGCTCTATAACTATCTGAAGAAAAATTATTGAATTTTTGTCATGAAAAATTCGTAACAAGACTCTTTACTATCGTAGCGTCCATAATTTTTCTCTCCCATGGAAGTTGGGCAGATGACATCATGGCGGGACAGGTGTGGGAATATAAAACTCGGCCTCATGAAAGTGGTTCTAAACTAACGGTCTTACGTGTGGATAAAGACGAAAACTTCACAATAATATCAGTTAGTCTTGATGGCTTAAAAATTCGTAACCCATATTCACCTACGGGTTATGGCAATGAAATTGGTCATATCCCCATTACCAAAGAAATGTTCCTTCAAAGTACGACAAGAATAGTTGGAACAACGGCAATCACCTCCTCCCAATTAGATGGTTATCAAATTTGGTTAGATGCATACAAAGCAAATGAAGGGGGTATTTTCACCGCGTCTATCGCCGAATGTGTCTCCGCTATAGAGGAAGGTATAAATCAGGGTAATGTGGATAAAGTGGAATAAATGAAAGTTTATCTCAGACGATGAAAAACAAAATAGATCTGATCCATCAAGTAAATACTGGCAAAAGGGTAAAGTACGTCTTCTTCTGGGGGGAGAAGAGCTCTGGCCATGAGATCACCAGGGCCTGCTTCAGTCAGTGGTATTCGGCCCGTTTTGAAAGTGATGGCATAAGCTATAGTTCTGCTGAGCATTTTATGATGGCTGAAAAAGCCAAGTTGTTTGATGATGTAGAAACATTACAGAAGATCATCACTGCCCGTAATCCCGGCGCTGCGAAAGCCTTTGGTCGTCAGGTCAAAGGTTTCAACGAAGAGATCTGGCAAGAGCACCGCTTTGATATTGTGGTTAAGGCCAGTTTGTTGAAATTTGGCCAGAACCCGGAACTAAAAGATTTCCTGATCAAAACTGGTAGGCGTGTCCTGGTGGAAGCCAGCCCGCTTGATAAAATCTGGGGAATTGGTCTCGCAGCAGATGATCCCAAAGCAGAAAATCCACAGCTTTGGGAGGGAGAAAACCTTCTTGGTTTTGCCTTGATGGAGGCTCGTGGCCAGTTATTGGAAGAAGTATGAGCAATAGAAATTCTTGGTATAGAAACCGAATTCTTTGGTCAGCAAACAAACAACTCTCCTCCCAGCATAGTTGTTTTATTTATCCTAATATTCCAGATGTTTATAGAGAGCATATCCATGGAGCAGATAATCTAGATTTTTCAGGAAACTATGTTATTGCCTCAAACTTTATCCCCCTAATAACCATGTGGGGAAATCGGTTCCTCTGGACCTTTGTGAGTGAAAGCGAAATCCATTCGTGTTATTTGGGCAAAAGATCTCATGTAAAGCTCGCGGACCTAAGATCAGACATAAAGCTTGTTCACGAACCTGATGCTTCACAAATTGAGGTCAAATTTAATACATGCAAACTTATCGTTGATGATGAAGGATCCAGTGTTTGGGCTCCACCTGGCCCGCCCTTGTATGCCTTACTAAATACCCTTCAAATGATAGGAAAATTAAACAAGACCTCATCATAGATTATGCAAAAGCACATAATTGCCTGATTGAACTCTACTAGGCAGAGTAAATAATAATCGACGATGTTGTCTCAGTTCTATCCAAACGCTCGGGCCAAAAATTTAGCAAGATGATCATATACAAGCCGGATGCGGCGACTGGTGTGTAGTTCCCGGTGGGCGGTCAACCAGATAGGGAAGACCATGGCCTCCATGTCGGGCAACACCCGTTCCATACCGGGAGTATTTGCTGCCACGTCGTCCGACATAACAATAATACCGAGATCATTCTGGGCCATTTTCCAGGACACAAATCCGTTTACGGATCCCAACCGGAAATTTTTCGGCGCCAGACCAAGCCCGTAGGGGTTCAACAATTCAATCATTCGATCGTTATCGCCAAAACTAATGAAATCATGAGCCGCCATATCGGCAATTGTCTTCGGCCGTCCCCTCAGATCAAGATAGCTTTTTGAGGCATAAAAATGTGCGGAAGCCTCGTTTACCAGTTTCGCGATTAAATCGGGTTGTTCCGGGCGTATGTGCCGGATAGCTATATCGGCCTCACGAAGTTGCAAGTTGCTAATTTCATTGGTGGCGACCACGTCTATTTCCACAAGAGGCGCTACCTGTCGTAGCTCTTTAATGGCAGTCGGCAGCATGTAAGCCGACATAATGTCCGATGCGGAGATCCGTACCTGCCCTTCAATTGTCTGGGATTGTCCCGAGGCGGTAAGCGATATTCGATTAGCTGCCTCGCTCATAATCCGGACATGATCTAACAGCTCAATACCTGATGGGGTAAGGGATAGCGACCTGCCAACCCTCTCAAACAAGACAACATTAAGCTGAGCTTCTAAAGCGGCGACCTGGCGACCAAGTGTTGGTTGCGTGAGATTGAGCGCCCGTGCCGCTGCAGATAATGAGCCCTCTTCCACAGTCGCGAGAAAGGCGCGCGCCTGGTTCCAGTCGAATGCATTTGATTTCCAATCCATGCATATTTGTATATCAGATCAACGAATTTTAGCAATTTCTATCAGGTAAACGTATGTAGTAAGAAACAGGTAAAGGAGATCTTCATGAAAAACCCCGCAGCCTTTTGGGACAAAGTCGCCGTTAAGTATGCCAAATCCCCAATTTCGGATATGGATGCCTATACCTATAGTCTAGAGCGGACAAGAAGCTATCTTTCCCCTGAGGACCATATCCTGGAAGTTGGATGTGGCACAGGGTCGACGGCTTTGTTATTGGCTGAGAACGTGAAACAAATAACTGCCAGCGACCTATCCCCAAATATGCTCAGGATCGGAAGAGAAAAAGCGGAAGACCAAGGTGTTTCCAATATAAAATTTATCAATGCAGAACTATCTGACAGTAAAATTGACATCGGTCCTTATGATGCGGTTTTAGCGCTTAATATTTTGCACCTTTTAGAAGACATGCCTGCAGCAATTGAGCGGATCAACGGGTTGCTGAAACCGGGGGGTATATTCATTTCAAAAACCGTTTGTGCTTTGGGTACGGGAACACCGTTTAAATACCGTCTCATGAAACTGATTTTACCGCTGATGCAAATGATCGGCAAAGCCCCCTATGTAAATTTCATGGAAATAAGCGAGCTTGAGGAGATTATCTCATCCGGTGGATTTAAGATCATAGAAACAGGTAATTATCCAGCCTCTCCGACAAGCCGCTATGTGGTCGCAAAAAAGATCGAAAAAACTTAAAATCCTTCTTTTCCAGGTCTTACAGCATGTACTAATCTCAACCATTTCAGGTTATCAAAACAGATCCTGTAGCCACCAGACTTCATCACTAAAAAGAATTTTTCCTGTTTGAGCATCAATCCCTGTTTCGTATGCTTTACCTGAGTTTCTGGTCGTGGTCTTGACGCGGTAAGTCCTTTTATTTTCAGGACTGAGATAAGAAATATCTGTCAATTTTCCGCCAGTATGCCTTTCTGCAATCACCCCGGCTTGCTCTTTAGAAATGTTTACCCTAGTAGAGCTACTGATTTCCTGGATTACAGACATATCGAGATGCTCCGTTTTTGCCCATCCTTCTTTTGGACAGCAATACGCCATTTCTTTGTTCATAAGACCAGAAGAACTATTCAAGCTGGGTGCAACAAAGAAAGCTCCGCCGACCAACAAGACAAATAGCACCATGTTATTTCGAAAGTAATCCGACATAGTCATTACCTGTTTTAGACCTCGTCTCAGTTCTCACAAGCACCCTCTCTCACTTGGACATAACCTTGCCTTTATAGAGCGCCTTTACGTTAAGATTTTTCTCGGGAACATTTACCCCGTCTATTGTCAACACCGTGCCAGCTTGGCGGATCCAGTTGTTGGATGCCTGCTTGGACACATCTTCACCCCAGGAAAGGTTATAGGCGTTGAGGGTTGGATAACTGTAAGACGGCTTTTTCACATAGGTCATCAAGCCAAAAAGAGAGACGTCCTCGATCCGGGTGTCAACGATATCGACAACACTGCCATCTTTAGAAGCTGCAGCGACCCCAACGGATTTAACATAACCACCGAGAACATTTACCGTCGAATTCTCCCCAGCTGAGATTGCCTTGTCCCGGACATTATAGATATGAGGATATTCCACCCAGCTCTTGCTACCAGAGAAATCAATCGCATCCCCGCCAATGCTACTAAAATTACTGTCTTTAATGGCACCTTGGGAAAAATCGCTATCGAGCGCATCTGAGCGCATATTTTCAAAACGTGTATTTTTTAGAGAAAATTCAGAGCTGATGATATTCAAACCGTCTTCAGCCTGAGAGCCATAAAAGACGGTGTTTTCAATCGCAACATTTGACTGATAAAAAGTAACCCCACCGGATAACTTCAGATAACCATCGACCAAAGCATTTGTATCCGAAATAACAACATTTTCGAGCTGTGAAGGGCTTTCCGCTCCATAGACATAGATCCCCTTCCAAAGTCGTCCCGTTTGTCCCTGTATCTTAATGGGGTTTAGTTTAGAGCCCAGTGCGGTTAATGCCCCTCTTACGATTAAATAGCTATTTGGCGCAAAGTTGAGGGTCGTTCCTTGGGAAATTGTCAGGGAGCCATCAAGGATTATGGGATGATCGATATTCCAAACGCCTTTTTTGATGCGAAGCACACCTGCCTCTTCTTCAAAAATCTGGGCATTTTTTTCAGTAAAATAATCGGGTGGTTCTGACAACTCGCCAACCAGAAAAGGAACTTTGATCAGGCCGAGATAATTGAGCGTGCAAAAACTTCTCAAGGCTTCAAAGTTAAATACCCCCAACACAGCGATAGGGAGAACAGTGAGTGACAACAGTGTTCTGAATTTTCGCTTTTTATTCATACGCGCTTATTTAACCCTCTAATTTACAAAAGGGCCTGCGAGATTGCTAATTTTTGATCGAAAATTGGAAGGAGATCTTTCCCAATTCACGTACGACCTCGCAGGCCGACCTCAATAATCAAGGGCAACTTAAAGCGGGCTATCTTTCGCCAAGGTGGCTGAATTCTAAATTTTTGTTCATGTTGTTTATTTCGCATTTTCTCGTGTTAATATCCGCAGATACCAAAGAGGCTCCATTCAGTTCTCACCCGGCTGATGGAAGCTCAAAACAGAATAAAACCAGCGAGGACCGATACTTATAAATGCGGGCGTTGATAATAGAAGATGACCACGAAGTCGCAGACTTCGTCTCCCAAGCTCTCAAGGAAGCCGGCTTTATCACCGACGCCGTTCATGATGGTCGTGAAGGCTTATACATGGCCGCAAACGAGGACTACGACATCATCATCCTGGATCGGATGCTGCCGGGTAAGGATGGCCTGTCCATCCTCAAGACTTTGCGCTCCACCGATGTGATGACACCCGTACTGGTTCTCTCAGCTCTCGGCGAAGTACGTCATCGCATCGATGGTCTGCGCTCCGGTGGGGATGACTATATGGTCAAACCGTTTTCTGTCGCTGAATTGGTTGCCCGGGTTCATGTTCTGTTGAAACGCACCTTACCAGCAGGAGGAGAGACCGAGCTTGTGGTCGGTGAACTCCGCATTGACCTCCTGTCACGTAAAGCGACCCGCGCGGGAAAGGAAATCGATCTCAAACCCAAGGAATACAAGCTTCTGGAATTTATGATGCGCCATGCTGGCCAGGTCGTGACCCGCACCATATTACTTGAGCAGGTCTGGGATTATAATTTCGCCCCGCAGACCAATGTCATCGATGTCCACATGAGCAGACTGCGCAATAAGATCGACAAGGATTATCCGACTGAATTAATTCATACCATCCGTGGCGCGGGGTATTGTATCCGTGAAGATTAAATCACCCCGGCTTTCCCTGGCCCTCAAATTCGCCCTCAGTTTTGGCAGCATCTTTATCATCACGACTTTTGCCTTTGAAGGTTTTGTCTCTGAGACATCCGAACACTTTATGGAAAGAGAAATTGATAACCGCTTACAGACCAAAGTTCGTGACCTAAGTGATGCCTATGAACTCGGCGGCATTACCCTTATCCAAGATCTGATAGAGCGCCGAATACATCAGGAAAATCCAGAAACCGAAATTTATCTTTTGACCGATGCCAGCTATAACAAACTATCGGGCAATATCTTAACCTGGCCCGAAGACGTTCCAAAAATCCCAAGCTGGGCAGAGGTTGAAGATGAGCATGACAACCCTGTTGAATATAGGTTTTTAAGTGTTGGCCTCGGGGATCAATACCATTTGCTTTTAGGGCTTGATACCTTCAAGGAAGAAGAACTCGAAGATCAGCTTTTTCTGATCTTTTTGGCCGCCCTGCTGGTCAGCCTTACCGGAGGTGCCATCGTCGGCTTCATCCTCCATAAAAGCCTGAAAGAACGTCTTGAGCTTATCAACGACACCTGCTCAGAAATCATGCTTGGGCGGTTTTCCAAGCGTATCCCGGTTTCCAAAACCAGCGATGAAATCGATACCCTAGCGCACACCCTAAATGGCATGCTTGATCGTATTGAAACCCTGATGGACGGGATCCGCCATGTTACAGACAATATCGCCCACGATCTCAGAACCCCGTTAACCAGGTTACACGGACGATTGGAAAGACTGGTCCCCCTCACTGAAAATGAGGACAATAGAAAGCTTGTTGAATCTGCAATAACAGAAGTCGATCAACTGCTGGTCACCTTTGCTGCGCTGTTAAGCATTACCCGTTTGGAAACCGGCGAACTTGAAACCAATTTCAACCCGATTTCTCTCAGCACTCTCATCGAAGATGCGATTGATATTTACGAACCAATCGCCGAAGACAAAGGCCAGAAAATTGTCCTCGAGGACAACCTGAAAGTTCACTCCAGTCTTGGCACCATACTTGGGGATCGCGATTTGATAACCCAGTGCTTTTCGAATGTGATTGACAACGCCCTGAAATATGGCCCCGCAGACAGCACCATAACCATAAGACTTTTCCCAAGCGACAAGGGAGCAAAAGTTGTCATTCACGATCAGGGATCAGGGATCCCAAAGGATGAGCAAAGCAAGGTCCTGGAACGTTTCTACCGCGTGGAATCAAGCCGTAACCTCCCCGGCAACGGATTGGGGCTATCGCTCGCGGCGGCGGTTATCCGCATTCATAACGGACAGCTAAAACTTGAAAATCACAACGGATTTCAGGTCGAGTTAACCCTAGCGATGCAATAAGTCTAACCCACGCCAAAAATTTCCAGCGGTTCGGCTTGCCCCCTCACGCTTGTCTGCCCTTTAGAGATCAGATCATGCGTACCAAGTTTGGCGATCGTATGTTCAGACACCAGCAGCGTCATCCCCTTTTCCTTGGCGAGGGCTTCAAGGCGCGCAGCGAGGTTTACCGCATCACCATAAACCGTATAACTCTGCCGACCGCCGCCACCCACGTTCCCGGCGATCACAGAACCACTGTTAATACCAATTCGGATGGAAAGCTTTTCACCCGCAAAGCTTTTATCAGCTACTCTCCTCAGCATCTCTTGTCCTGCCTGAAGGGCATGATCGGCGTGATCTGGGTTTTCCAACGGCACGTTAAAGATCGCCAGAATAGCGTCGCCATGAAAGGTAGCAACGATACCACTGTGATCGTTCACAATCCCGGTCATTTCATCAAAGTAACTGTTGAGGATCTCAACGGTTTTCTTCGGCCCCAAACGCTCGGTCAGGTTCGTAAAGCCGACGATGTCGGTAAAGAGAATGGTCGCTTCCCGTTCAATTGGTTCTAATAACCCCTGATCCGTGATCATGGCATCGACAATGGGTTCAGGCACAAAGCGGCCAAAAATCCCGGTAATGGATTGGCGATCACGCTCGGCAGAGATCTTGTCTCGCAATGTTGCCTGGGCCCGGTGCATCACAATCGCGATCAACAATGCCACGACCACCAAAATGATGCTTTCCTGAATTCGACTTCCTGTTCCGCCAAAAGCAGGATTAAGCACCACGTCCATGACATTCTGCGCCGTTGGGTTCGACGGCAGATCCCCCCAATCCAGAATAAAACCATCTCGATGTACCACCGCCGCATAGGCCGAGAGGTAACCAGACGCCCCAATGAAACCGGACCACAGCACCAAGCGGGGTGAAAAGCTAAAGGCAGCCACCCCCAAGATGACAAAATAATACGAGAGCATGGAACTGCGGAAAATCATAACCGCAGGAAGATCCGCCGTAGCAAAAAGCGGTTGAGTGGCAATCAGCCCTGAAACAATGCCGATATCCAGGGTAACAAAGAGATACTTAACCCAAAAACGATCATAGCGGGTCCCGATGATCCAAAAATGCATCAGACCAAGGATAAAGAAGGTCCCGATCAGCAAAGCAAAATTGGTCGCGGTATCTGGGTTGCTGTTCAACCGGGAAAGCACCAGCCAAAGCCCAAGCAAAACAAGCGCAATCGAGCGCCCAATTATCGCCAGCTTAAGCCCGGCATGCTCCGCCCGCCTTATCGTCAGATCAAGATCGGTAGAGAGATCTGGATTGTAATTACAGCCTTCTCTAGGCAATCTTTAACTCCCTAAACTTATTATAATTTTATATAATCTTGGATATATTAAAAATCAAATTTCCGAGATATTATTATAGGAATGGATACAGCCTATTTCCAGCCCTCACGCATTATCTATTTGTTCTAGCACAACATAGCACCTATTTTTTAAATGTAAGATAATAAAGCACCCTCATTAAGGTAAGTTTAGCACCCCATGAAAATCCCCTTTGATAACAGCTACACCGCCCTTCCAGACCAGTTCTATACCCGTCTGGATCCAAAACCCGTGGCGACGCCGAAGCTGATCAAGGTGAATACTGCTCTGGCAGAACTTATGGGGATTGATCTGACAGATCTTGAAACAACAGAAGCCGCCGAGGTCTTTGCTGGTAACACAATACCCGACGGAGCAACGCCTCTGGCGATGGTTTATGCCGGGCATCAGTTTGGTGGCTGGTCGCCGAGGCTGGGCGACGGCCGTGCAATCCTGCTGGGTGAAACCGTGGGCACAGATGGCATTCGTCGCGATATCCACCTCAAGGGCTCTGGCCGCACGCCCTATTCCCGTGGCGGCGATGGCAGGGCTTGGCTTGGCCCAGTGTTGCGTGAATACATTGTCAGCGAAGCCATGGCAGCGCTTGGTATCCCAACCACCCGTGCTCTTGCCGCCGTGGAAACAGGAGAGAAAGTCCTGCGCGAACAAGGGCCCCTTCCCGGTGCTGTATTCACCCGTGTGGCGCAAAGCCATATCCGAGTTGGCACTTTCCAATACCACTACGCACGGGGGGACAAAGAAGCCTCTAAAACCCTGGCCGACTATGTCATCGCCCGACACTACCCAGAAGCGGCAAAGGCAGATCAGCCCTACCGCGCCCTGATCGAAGCCGTGATGGACAAACAAGCACGCCTGATTGCCCGTTGGATGCAGGTCGGCTTTATCCACGGCGTCATGAACACCGACAACATGTCCATAGCCGGGGAGACCATCGACTTTGGCCCCTGCGCCTTTATGGATACCTTCCATCCCGGCACGGTGTTCAGCTCCATCGATCACGCCGGACGTTACGCCTGGGGCAAACAACCCTCTATCGCCCACTGGAACCTGTCCCAACTCGCGCAATCCCTGTTACCGATCCTGCACGAAGATCCCGATATCGCCGTTGGCATCGGTCAGGAAACCATCGACGGTTTCCAGGAAATCTTCAGCACCTATTACTTCGAAGGCTTTGGCGAAAAGTTCGGCCTGTTCCCCCTACAAGAAGGCGACCCTGATTTTATCGGCGACAGCCTAAAACTGCTCTCTGACAACGAAGTCGATTTCACCCTCTTCTTCCGCCATCTCACGGGCATTGCCCGTTCTTTGTTGGAGGACGGAGATAAGGGCGAGAACAGCCTTGAAGTTCTCAGAGGGTTGTTTAAAGAACACGAAGCGCTGGATAACTGGTTAGAGGATTGGAGAAAGCGCCTAACTCAAGATAAAACCACCCCAGAAGAACGTCTGGAAAAGATGAAAACCGTCAACCCGGTCTTCATTCCAAGAAACCACCAAATCGAAGCCATGATCCAGGCCGCCGTCACCGGAGACTTCGCCCCCTTCGAGCGCCTGTTGTCGGTGCTCTCCAATCCCTACAGCGAACAACCTGAACACGCCGATCTGGAACTCCCACCCAAACCTGAAGAGATCGTCCATGCAACGTTTTGTGGGACTTAAGTGGTGGAAGCTAAAGAAGTCTCTGAGACATTTTTTCAAATTCAAATATTTATTATTTTATTGTCTTGGCTTGCGATCCCAATTTATCGGATCAAATCCAACAACCGCTATATCTATTTCCTGAACTGTCATTATCGGGATGAGTACCACACCAATTTTCAGCTTTACCGCAGCAGTGGCATTTTGATTACTGATGACGATATTTCTACTCCAATACTAAAAGGTCCCAATGACTTTAAATATGAGGCTGCTTACGATAAATATGCACATTATAAGTTATGGAACTTGCTAACGTTTATTATCGTGTTCGTTTTCGATTTTCTGATTCTGATAATCCCTAAAACAAAGCTCCTCATCAACCTACTCCTACCTTAGGCAACAAAAACCAGTGCAATACATATCAGAGAAGCAAGAAAAGATTGAGCTTATCCAAAAGCATTTCACTAAGCTTCTTGGGTGTGAAATCACTGGCTATGAACTCCCGCAACTTTGGTGTGAGGAAGATCAGGAATGGTCGGACTGGATGGACCTACCGCTGTATCTTACCATTGGCGGTAGCACCCTTTCAATTTCTTGGAAGAAATTTGATGAGTTATTGATAGAAACAGGGCGTGTTCTTCCTTTTTCAATCACTGGCTTTCCAGTCCGGTGGCTGGCAGAGGACGTTCAATTGCTAGAACCATTAATTGGCCAAAAGTTAAAAAGCGTTTCTCTTGCCAGCGATGAAATGACTTTAGGAGGTCACCAGATTGAAATCTGGACCCGCTTAATCCTGACAATGGATAATGACCAAAACCTGGTGATTTATAATGCACTGGATGAAAACGGCCTTGATCACTTTAAAGGCCCAGTACCATCTGGTGCAGTAATATGTTCACAAGAGCTATGGTGAAAATAATAACAAATAATGCAAGATAGATACAAATATTCACCTCATGGCACTTTGACGTATGCAGATCCCTCATACGTTGTCTGCCCAAAATGCGCGGGCTGTGCGGTAGTTTTCAAAGAGAATAAGGATCTGAGTATCACCTTCACAACCAACATAATCTCCTGTCAGCACTGCGGATTTCATGGTGATTCAAAAAGATCCAAGGCAATCGGCAAAGGTGGGGCTCTTCTCCGCTTTGTTGAGTAGAAAAAGATGCCGACCGCCAAGTAACCTGTTGATATGTATGGTTTCTGATAACTTTACATAGAGCAGGTATATGACAATCAACATCTCGCAGCATATTTTAGGCCTCAAAGGGCAACGTGTAAATGAAATTAAACTGGATGACGGCGGTGTTAAGATTGTCATTCACTGCAGCCGAGACGCGCGTAGGAGGGCTATAGACCCTGCTACAGGCCAGAAGGGAAGCATCAACCAGCATGTCCGCCGACAAGTAAACGACATCCCCCTTTTTGGGTATCCTTGTGTGGTCGAGATTGAGCTGGCGCAGGTTTATATTAACAAGGGCGAACGCCGCATTGAGGGGTGTGATTTTGTTGATAAAGGGTGCCGTTTCACTCACCGATTTTGCCGACTGATCAGTGGATTATGTCGGCATATGTCTATTCAAGCGGTTTCCAGACATTTGGATATACGATGGGAAACGGTCAAGAATATCGACAGGGCATACCTTATTGAAACTCTCCCTACGCTTGATCCTGCAGAGCTAACTGGCTTGGAATATATTGGTGTAGATGAAGTTGCCCGGGCGAAAGGTCATGACTACATGACGGTGGTCTACGATATGGTTGGCGGTCATCTGATCTGGGTTGAAGCAGGCCGAACTGCCGAGGTTTTTTCAAGGTTTTTGAAACAACTGCAACCAGATACAGCCTGCAAAATAAAGGCCGTAGCGATGGATATGGGGCCTGCCTACCAAAAGGCTGTCAGAGAGTCCTTGCCGTTGGCCGACATAGTATTTGACCGTTTCCACGTCATGAAAAACTACAGCAAAGCTATCCATAATCAGCGTCGACTTGAGTTCAGAAAGGCCGATCCAAGTGGTAAAGAGTTGATGAAAGGGACGCATTATCTGTTGCTCAAAAATGCGGATAAGTTGAGTGAAAAACAAAGTGACAAGCTGCAAAGGTTGCTGGAGAGCAATAGCAACCTGAATGCACTTTACGTCTTGAAAGAACAGCTTCAGCTGCTGTGGAGTGCCGCTTCATTTGAGGCGATGGCGGAGCAACTGGAACGTTGGTGCCTGATAGCAGATCAGTCACAGATGCTCTATCTAAAAAAGTTCGCGAAATCCCTACGGAAACATTGTGTGGGCATCTGCAACTACGCCAAACACAAGCTCACAAGCGCCAGGATAGAGGCTGGTAATGTCAGTATAGGAATGATCCGTAAGCGAGCCAGAGGCATCAAGGATACCGAATACTTCAAACTCAAAATTAGACAATCATCCATTCCAGATAATCAATCTATGCTCTATTTGAAATCCTAAATCTACTCAACAAAGCGGAGAAGAGCCAAAGGTGGCACTATATTTGATTGGCACGAAGATAACCTACCGCTTTGGCTACAAGCAGCTTGTGGCGAAAATACACTCTATGCTTTCAACCCGAAACACTTAGCCATTATTGAAGGCTATGTAGGCGCTAAACTGCGAGAACGTATAGCCAATGAGGATGGATGTTGCTGTAATGGGAGTATGATATCTCGACTGCCAGACTGGATTAAATCAGTAAAGAACCGAAAGGACATTCTAAAAGCCATTAACAAACTATGGATAAAAGCTGAGAACTCGGGTCTATCTCGGCCAGAGACCGCTGAATAACTCTCCTTACTCTTCGATAAACCTACAGCTATTTTCACCATCGAATTCGAGAACCCATGGAACAAAGACACAAAGATACACTAGAAACCGATTGGCAGTTTGCTTTTCCAGCTTATATAGCTTGCCCGAAATGCACTGGCTGTGCAGTTATCACCAAGGAAGATAAAAGCGCCAATTTTTACGACACCGCTCATTTAGCCACCTGCAGTCATTGTGGGTATAATGCTGATACAAAAAGATCACGGGCTTTCGAACAAGATGGTAGCTTACTTAGATGGCATAATAACAATTTCCCTCTTTGGCTAAAGGTTCCCTGTGCTGGAAATGCTATATGTGTCTATAACCCTGAACATCTTCTCTATCTAGAATCTTTTGTCTCAGCCAAAATACGAGAACGCAAACCGGATGAAAAATACGGTTGGTCTAACAAAAGTATGATATCTCGCCTGCCAGCTTGGATTAAGTCGAAGAAGAACCGTGATGATGTTCTGAGAGCCATCGACAAACTCTGGATAATGGCTAAAAAAGAAGGCCTGTCCCGTCCAGTAATCGAAGAGTAACTCTTCTCACTCCTCAATAAACCGCCAGCTATCTGCCCCGTCGAATTTACGGATTTTGATATCAGAGGCCTCGGTGCGGTCGAACAGGCGGGCGTTGACTGCGACGCGGGGTTCGGGATGGTTCTTTGTATTGGTCCAATGGGTCACACAGCCACAGGAAGTGCAGTGGTGAAAGTCGATCATTTCATCGCCCCACTTGTATGTTTTTGTAGCGCTCTCTTCGCATTCCACGGTGACTTTTTCCGGGGTGTAATGGCACCAAAGCGTACCGTAACGGTGGCACAGAGAGCAGTTACAACTGACGAGAAATTCAGGCTTTTGCGCAACGGTAATACGGACGGCTTTACAATGGCATGTGCCTTCCAATGCCTTCTCCTGGGTTTTTATTCATGATAGAAAAATATTTGCCTTAAAGCTTAACCAAACTCTTTGTGTAAAGAAAGCGGTAGGGAATTATCTGTAAGCTTTACATCCCAGACGACACCACGTACAACGGCGCCAGCATTAAAGACACTATAAGACCTCACGGCCGCCCATAATACATTGCGGCCTATAACTTTACTTATTATTGCAGCGCCTCCAAAATGATACCATCAGAGTGATGGTCCTTGCCGCGCAGCCAGAATGTCCTCCGGAATGAGAAAAACCGGGAAAGTTCTGTTTCATACTCAGAGAGAAAAAGAACATGTCAAATTCGGAAACCCCGGTAAATGACGAAAAAGTAGAAGATAAGGCTGAGAAAAAAGCCGCCGCTAAGCCGAAAAAAGCGACTAAGGCTAAAGCTCCAGCGAAAGCAAAGGCAGAAGCCAAGCCAGAAACCAAAGCGAAGACAGCAACTAAAGCTAAGCCTAAGGCTAAAGCAGCGACGAAGGCAGAAAAGGCCGAAAAAGCTGACAAGCCCAAGAAAGTTGCAAAACCTAAAAAGGTTGTCGAGGCTTCTGAAACTGAAAAGACAGTAGAAGCAGTAGAAGAAATAGTTGTTGAGCCCGTTCAAGCTGTAGAAGCAGAAACTGCTCCAGCGGACGCCCCATCAGCAAAAGAAGACACAAAAGAAGCAGAAGCTCCAGTAGCAGATGCACTTGAAGAAGTACCAGAAGAAATCATAGAGAGCGATCCGTTTGAAGGTGTGCACCCTGCGCTATCCAAAGCATTGGCGAAAAAAGGCTACAAAGCCTTAACCCCAGTGCAGAAGGCTGTGCTTGCGCCAGAACTCCGCGATGCTGATGCCCTGGTTTCCGCCCAGACGGGTTCTGGTAAAACTGTTGCTTTCGGTATTTCGCTGGCGCCAACCCTTCTTGGCGAAGATAACCATTTCAAACGCGCGTCAGCTCCTCTTGCGCTGATCATTACACCAACCCGCGAACTCGCCCTTCAGGTGATGCGTGAGCTGGAATGGCTCTATGCCCTTACCGGCGCGCACACTGCGACCTGTGTCGGTGGCATGGATATGCGCACAGAGCGCCGCGCGCTTGATCGTGGCGCACACATCGTTGTTGGTACTCCTGGTCGTCTCAGGGATCATATCGAACGCGGTTCCCTGAACATCAGCGCGCTCAAAGCTGTGGTGCTTGATGAAGCCGATGAGATGCTTGACCTCGGCTTCCGCGATGATCTCGAGTACATGCTCGACACCACACCAAAAGAACGTCGCACCCTGATGTTCTCTGCAACGGTGCCGCGCTCTATTGGTATGCTGGCCAAACGCTATCAGCGCGACGCCGTTCGTGTGACCACAAAAGCTGAAGACAAACAACACAGCGATATTGAATATCGCGCTTTGACAGTTGCACCAAACGACAAAGAAAACGCGATCCTCAACCTGATCCGTTTCTACGAGCCAAAAAATGCGATTGTGTTCTGTGCGACCCGTGCCACCGTCAATCACATGACCAGCCGCTTTGCCAATCGTGGGTTCTCTGTTGTGGCCCTGTCTGGTGAGTTGAGCCAGAACCTGCGTAGCCACGCCATTCAATCCCTACGTGATGGTCGTGCTCAGGTTTGTATCGCAACCGATGTTGCCGCCCGTGGTATTGACTTGCCGGATCTGGAACTGGTTGTTCACGCCGATATCCCTAAAAGCCGCGAGCCGCTGTTGCACAGATCTGGTCGTACCGGCCGTGCAGGACGCAAGGGTGTTTCCGCGCTCATCGTGCCTTACAACTGGCGTAAACGGACCGAGCGTCTGCTGGAAAGTGCCAAAGTACAAGCCAAATGGGGCAATCCACCATCTGTCGAAGAAATCCTCCAGCGCGATCGCGAACGCTTCCTTGCGACGCCAACACTTATTGAGCCGGTTAAAGATGCTGAACAGGCCTTTGTTAAAGAGTTGTTGGAAAAGCATGGCGCCGAGCAGATCGCTGCTGCCCTGATCCGTACCGCAAACGCTGGCCGTCCTGCACCGGAAGAACTGCTTACCCGTCAGGAACGGCCCCGGGATGACAGAGGCAGAGACCGCGACGGTAGAGATCGCGATCGCGGCAGAGACCGTGATAGAGACGACCGCGGAGGAGACAGGGGCGGAGATCGCGGCGGTAGAAGCCGCAATGATAATTTCGGCACCACACGCAAAGAACGCGTTGATTTTGACGACGGCGTCTGGATTTCCATGACCGTTGGCCGCAAACACACCGCCGATCCAAAATGGTTGTTACCAATGGTCTGTCGTGCGGGTTGCATCACCAAAAAAGAAATCGGTGCCATTCGCATTCACATGGCAGAAACCCATGTAGAGCTGACCCCCAAAGGCGCTGAAAAGTTCTTTGAAACCATTGGCGGCAGCAACCGGATTGAAAAAACCATCACCGTCAAACGCCTTGAAGGTATTCCAGAAGAGCCGGATGACGTCATGGACGACAAAGACGCACCGGGTTTTCACCGCCAGCCGCGCGAAAGCAAAAAACATAAACAAAAGCCATTCCGCGATAACTTCAACAGAAGCGACCGCAGCAAAGAATACAGTCGGCGGGCTGCTGAAGATAAGGATTTCAAAGATCGGGACGACAAGTCCAGTGATAAGAAATCCGGAGACAAAAATTTTGGCGATAAGAAGTTTGGTGATAAGAAGTTTAGCGACAAGCCTTATGGCAAAAAGAAATTCGGTGATCGCAAAGCGGGCGAGCGCGATTACGCCAACAAAGGCGGAAAGCACAAATCCAAAGGCAAATTTGGTGCCGACGGCAAGTACCAGGATCCCCAAGCAGACAGCGGCAAGAAAACCTGGTTTGATGACGGATCTGAAAATGCGGAAGGCCGGGGTGAATTACGCGGTGATCGCTCTGACAAACCAAAAGGATTTAAAGGCGGCAAAGGGGGCAAGAAGCCTTTTGCTAAATCAGGTAAAAACGGTGCCTTTGGCAAACCTTTCAAAGACAAGGGCGGCAAGCCAACCGGTGATAATCCCCGTAACAACCCAAGCGATAAAACCGGGTCTTCATCACTAAAGCGTAAAAGCTCGCCTAAAAAAGACTAACGAGATAATTAATCTCAGGTAAATAAAGAGGAACAGCGGATAATATCCTGATGCTGTTCCTCTTTTTGTTTCTGCTGTAATTTTTGATAACATTTACAAACAGCACCCATCGGTTACTATAATTATATAAATTTATCTTATTACGTTTACACCAACCATATAATTAAAAGGCCGCATAATGATAAAAAAAACAGGTCGTACCGTCACACTCGTCCCCATTGCAGAGGCAGATTATGAGGCATGGAAAGCACACGGCATCCAGGCATTTGCCGATGACAAGCAACAATCAGGCTATAGCGCCGAACAAGCCTTAAAGCTCTCTCAAGAGTCATTCGAAGGCGGGCTGCCTCAAGGCCTGAAAACCCCAGACAACTATATTTTCACCATTTTCAACGCTGCCGAACACCCCGTTGGTGCGGCCTGGTTTGCGGTCAAAGAACACTACGGTAAAAAATCGGCCTTTATCTACGACATCGAAATCAACCTCGCCAACCGAGGTAAAGGACTTGGTCGTGCAACTATGCTGGCGCTGGAAGCAGAAGTTAAAAAGCTCGGCATCGATAAAATTGGCCTGCACGTCTTCGCCTTCAACAAAACCGCCCACGCCCTTTACGCCTCACTCGGCTACCAGACCACAGACCTGACCCTGGAAAAAGTAATTTAGGGAAAAGACCATCTGATCTTTAACATCATATTTTGGGGAGCAAGGTTTCCAACACCTCAAATATTTTGGGATCCTGGGCTTGGGCGGCGTTAAAACGCATAAACCTGTTGGCCGTATTATTCAGGCTAAAAACACTGCCCGGTGCCAGGACGATATTTTGTGCGAGTGCCCGTTGGGCAAGGTCAGCGCCATCAACACCCTCTGGCAGCTCACACCATAAAAACATCCCGCCACGGGGCTCCACCCATGGCTTTATGCCAAGTTTGGCCAAGCGCGCCGAGGTTACCCCCATCACTCCGGCTAAACGGGTTCGGAGTGCCTCGAGATGTTTTCGGTAGGCCCCGTCCTTTAATACCGACAGTACTAACTCGGCAGAGAAATGGCCGGCACCAAAAGAAGTGGCAATGCGCAGATCAACCAACCCGTCGATCCATTCCTTGCGCGCGATGATATAACCGCAGCGGACCGAGGCTGACAGGGTCTTTGAGAACGAACCAATGTGCACCACCCGGTCCAATCCATCAAAGGCCGCATACCTTGGCGCGGGTTCAGGCTCCAGATCAGCAAAGATATCATCTTCGATAATGGTGAGATCGTGTTGCTCTGCCAACCTAAGAACCCGGTGTGCCACAACGGGTGACAAAGTCGCGCCTGTTGGATTATGCAGGCCGGAGTTAGTGATATATAGCCGGGGCCGATGTTCCTTTAACGCCTGTTCGAACTGGTCGAGATCAGGTCCAGTTGGGGTAAAGGGTACCGACACCACTTTGGCCCTATGCGCACGCAGCAGAGCATGAAAGTTAAAGTAGCAGGGATCGTCCACGATCACGCAATCCCCCGGCTCCAATAGATATCGGCAAAGCTGGTCAATTGCCTGGGTTCCAGATCCGGTGAGAATAACCTGATCCGGGCTGGCTTCAATGCCATAGGAGGCAGCACGACGCGCAAGGAACTGTCGGAGTTCTGAAAGCCCCAGGGGTGATCCATATTCGGTTAAGATAGCATCATTAGCGCGCGATAAGTTCCGTAAGGCTTTACGTATTGGAGCCTCTGGCATCCACGAGGCCGGCATCCAACCACAACCGGGCTTGAGGAATTGCTCTCCCGCTTCTAATGATTGTCGGGAAACCCAAAGCGGGTCAACTTCACGGTCCAGCTTGGGTCCAATCTCGGCCAGGGATAAAGGTGCCAAATGCCCAGAGCCCTGACCAGCAACAAAAAAACCGGACCCGCGCCGAGAGAGGATAACCCCCTCTGCGGATAGGCGATCATATGCCTCGACTACCGTAGATTTGGAGACTTGCATAGTCTCAGCAAAACTTCGAATAGACGGTAGCTTTGCCCCAGGCGCCAGTGTACGCGCCGTTATGCGTTGTTTAATCGCCTGCATCACCTGTTCAACCAGGGTTCGGGCTAAGGGATGGTTACCGGTCTCAGCAATGACGTTATCATTTGGCATCTGTACTTACTCTGTCATCAATACAGTTTAAACAAATTGTACTGAACTGTATCTGGTTAAGTTCCCCCCTACAACTTACTTAATAACGATGCCAGTGTGAAGGTATCGGTAATAGAACTGAAATCGAATGAGATTGAAGAACTGGCCGTTTTATAGGCTCAAATGGGTGGTGGCGAAATGAACAAGACAACAAGTGGATGGATCTGTGGTTTCCTGGGCATGCTGATATTCAGTGGCTCTCTCCCTGCGACAAGGGCGGCCGTGGCCTCGTTTGATCCGATGTTTCTCACCTTTGCCCGGGCGAGTATTGCTGGCCTTCTTGCACTTGTCTTACTGCTGGCCTTTAAGGAAAAACGTCCTGCCAAAGAGGACATTCTCTCTCTTGTGATCGTAGCTTCTGGTGTGGTGGTTGGGTTCCCCTTACTCACAGCCTTTGCCCTACAAACCGTTACCTCTGCCCACTCGACCGTTTTCATTGGCCTGCTGCCTCTGGCGACGGCGATATTTGGGGTGTTACGTGGAGACGAACGCCCCCGTCCGGTTTTCTGGGTCTTCTCTGGTATCGGCTCTGCATTGGTTGCTGGTTACGCCTTAACTCAGGATTTCGGCGGATCTGGTTTTGCGGATATCCTTATGTTTATCGCCATTATCCTTTGCGGGTTGGCTTACGCAGAGGGCGCTAAACTCTCGCGCAAGCTTGGCGGCTGGCAAGTCATATCCTGGGCTCTGGTCCTTTCCCTGCCGCTTATGGCCTCGCTTACGATCTATACCATGCCTGTTTCATTCACTGGTGTAATACAATCCGCCTGGTTTGGCCTGGCATATATATCGCTCTTTAGCATGCTGATCGGGTTTATCTTCTGGTACCGCGGTTTGGCTCAGGGTGGCATCGCAGCCGTCGGACAATTGCAACTGTTACAGCCCTTCTTTGGCCTCGTGCTTGCCGCAGGACTTTTGGGAGAGACCGTGAGTTGGTCCATGATTACAGTCACAGGTGCAGTGGTGTTCTGTGTCGCTGGCGCCAAGCGGTTTGCCAACCGACAAGACAGCAAACCAACCTCAAAAACGGGCTTTATGAATTCAGGACCTGTACCCAGCAACCTTACCGACCTCCAAGCAGAGAAATAACACCGATATGATAAACTCGTTCAACGATCTCCTGCCTTTTCTGCCAGCGATATCTGTTTCCTATATCGCGTACCTGGTCGCAACCATAAGTCCCGGCCCTGCCAACCTTGCGATCATGGCAACCTCCATGCGAGAGGGACGTAGACCCGGCATACTGCTTGCTGCGGGTGTGGTCATGGGGTCTCTGACTTGGGGAATCCTTGCCGCGGTTGGGCTTTCTACTTTCTTGTTCTCCTATGCCTGGCTTATGACCGCGATGCGCATCGCAGGAGGGCTTTATTTACTTTGGCTTGCCTATAAATCATTCAGGTCCTGTTTGCGGTCTCAAGAGCCCAAAGCACTTAAAACTGGAAAAGACAAGACCGGATTGCAGTATTTCCTGTTGGGTCTTGGCATCCACCTGACCAATCCAAAGTCGATCTTTGCCTGGCTTTCGATCATCGCCGTCGGGGTCACCCCAGAGGCCCCTGCTGAAATATCCTTTGTTATCGTAGGGGGTTGCTGGCTTTTGGGGATTGGTGTTTTCGGTGGTTACGCCCTCGCCTTTTCAACCCAGAAAATGATCACCCTCTACGGTTCTTTCCGACGTTGGATCGAAGGTACTGCTTCGGTAATTTTCGGGCTCGCCGGATTTAAATTGCTGACCATGCGGTAAACATAGGAATGTGAATATTTAGTAAGATAATCCTATCATTTGGCCCTCTTATAGTGAACAATCCAACCTGTGTTATTCGGTTGAACCTTCTAATTGTAAGAGCCAAAATTGCAGCTGTTAAAACGCTTCCGCCCCATTCTCACCGCCATCGGCTTACAGCTGCTCGTACTGATTGGATTACTTATTCTCATTCAAGGCCTATGGCACGGATTTTCGATTACCCTATCTCTTTGGGAAAAGGTCGGTATTCAAGCGGTTGGGGCCGTTCTTATAAGCTATATTGTCCGCTTACCCATGTGGTGGATTTTCATCCAGTTCATCACCCCCTTTGCCCTCGTTCTCGCTATAACTTTTAACATCCCGACATGGGTTTATCCGCTGGCATTTTTTGCGTTGCTTATGTTTTATTGGAATAGCGCGGACGAACGCGTCCCCTTATATCTCAGTAACAAAACTACCTGGAAAGCCCTCGGTGATTTACTCGAAAAAGACCTGTTGAACGGGGACAGTAAGCCCATTCATTTCATCGATCTTGGTTGCGGGTTTTCGGGCACCTTGGTCACTTTAGCCAAGAGATTTCCGCGGCACACCTTCACTGGCGTGGAGACCGCACCCCTTCCCTATTTGGTATCGCTCATCAGATGCCAACTCTCAGGTCTGAATAACGTACATATTCAACGTAAAAGCCTGTGGGATGTGGATCTCTCGAACTATGAATGTTGTTATGCTTTTTTATCGCCGGAACCCATGCCACGTCTTTATAAAAAAATAATATCAGAAATGCCCAAAGGTAGTAATTTCATCAGTAATTCTTTTACAGTCCCGGAACACCCGCCTATGGATACACGTATACTGGATGACAGACGACAGACTGAATTACATATTTGGAAAATCAATTGATACCTGTCCCTATCTTATGGGATACAAAACTCTCAGTACTTATAAATAAGGCATGGAATCATGGCGTGGGTTTATCTTGTTTTGGCAGGAATTTTTGAATGTGGTTGGGCGATCGGACTTAAATATGCCGATGGCTGGACCAAGCTGGTGCCGTCCGTTCTTACTGTGATTTCCATGACCGTAAGCTTTTGGCTGTTGTCTGCTGCCATGAAAACGATCCCGGTGGGAACGGCCTATGCCGTTTGGACCGGGATTGGCACAGTCGGTGTTGCGATCTTAGGAATGGTATTATTTGGCGAAAGTCGCGATATCATGCGCATCATTTGCCTGCTTCTTATTGTGTCAGGTATTGTAGGGTTGAAAGTATTCTCCCCTGCTTAGGCGCTCTGCCAAACAATTAGATCATTGATATTTCTAGGTGTCAGTTTTCATAATCAGGTGCTTCAATTTCACCACCAGCATCAATCCAATCCTTGATAGATCCAAGATTACGCACGTTTTCATAGCCCATATCCATCAACACTTGGCCGCTCAGGGCAGCACGTCCCCCAGAAGCGCAATAGAGCACAATCATCTTATCCCGAGCTAACTCTTTGTGATGCATTGGTGTTGCCGGATCAGCACGAAACTCCAGCATACCGCGCGAAATATGTACAGCGCCTGGGATAACACCTGTAGAAGGCAACTCTGGCTGGTCGCGAACATCGACAACAACAATATTACTTTGGCCTAAAACTTCCATTAAACCTGCGGGGCTTATTGT
Source organism: Kiloniella sp. (assembly GCF_965205715.1). Taxonomy (GTDB): domain Bacteria; phylum Pseudomonadota; class Alphaproteobacteria; order Kiloniellales; family Kiloniellaceae; genus Kiloniella. The sequence goes on from NZ_CBDBHW010000014.1 coordinate 878,593, forward strand.
TGGCACTGCCTTTTTTTCATTTGCAACAATTTCCACAACGGACTTAATCATAACAAAACATCTCCCTTAAACCTCCTTCAAATATAGGATTGGTTTCACATAACACTACCAGGAAATTATATTCTGGAATTTACCTGTCTAAAAATACTTATGAGTGAAATTTAATATAAAATTACTGATAACAAATTAAGAATAAAATTTAGCACCCCATCATTATCAATTTTTTCAATAACGGCATGAAAATTTCCGGCATTACACCTTTGACCAAATTTTGCTTAAGTAGCGCAAGAAACATTGGGATTATTATGCGGAATGGCTTGTTATTGAAATGGCAGCAAAGATTACAGCACCTTCTATATCGCATACTGTTAGTAGCTATCTTCCATCTATCGCTTGGGTAACGTTCTTCCTTGGCACCATTCTCTCGTGGTGGGTTTTATTATGGATGTCTGCAGAACACAGCTCGATTACCAGTGCTGGCTTATCAGGCTTTGAGGATCTGGGAACTCAGATCCCTGCAGGCCTGAATGTTGATTTTCTACTGTCCCTCTGCTTAACGACCACCAACGAGCTTACCTTTTTTGGACTTGTGGCGATGTGGTCTTTGATGTCGCTCGCGATGATGGCCCCAACAGCCGTTCCAATGCTCAAGAGCTATCAAGACATTCTAATCGCCGGAAAAGGAAAAGTACCTGCGCAGGCCTTTTGGACCTTACTCGCGGGATATCTTACTGTCTGGCTTCTATTCTCAATCCCTGCTTCAGGCCTGCAGTTACTGCTTTCAAACCTAGATTTACTCTCTTTTGATGGCACCAGCTTATCCGGTTGGCTCACGGCCGGGCTATTAACCCTGGCTGGTGTCTATCAATTCACCCCCATAAAAGAAGCTTGCTTGAGCAAGTGCCGATCCCCCATGGCCTACTTTATGGGACGTTGGCAGCCCGGCGTAGCCGGTGCCTATCGCATGGGATTACATCACGGTGCTGTTTGTGTCGGCTGTTGCTGGGCACTCATGCTGCTTGGCTTTGTTGGTGGCACCATGAACCCCATCTGGATGTTTGCTGCCATGGTTCTCATGATCATTGAAAAGCTGCCAGACATTGGCCGCTACATCACCGCCCCACTGGGCATTGCTCTGCTTTCATCTGCAATCCTCGTTTTGTGCCAAACCCTTGGGCTGATCTAGTCATTAGCCCTGCCTCTAGCAAGAGGCCTTAATTACGGAGTTTAATTCTATGTCCGCCAACTCAGATACAAATTGGTCCCTCAAGGGCGAACTGATCTTGAACTGTAACTGCACGGTCTTTTGTCCATGCGTTGTGTCTCTTGGTAAACATCCACCTACCGAAGGTTACTGCCAAGCCTGGATGGGTGTGCGCATTGATAGCGGCCATTTCAACGGCGCAGACCTTTCCGGTCTTAACGTCGGTATGGTCCTCGATATTCCAGGTAATATGGGCCGTGGTAACTGGACCGTCGGTGCTTACATTGACGAACGTGCCAGTGAAGAAGCCTATGACGGCATCTTGAAAATTTTCTCTGGTCAAGCAGGTGGTACAACCGGACTTTTCTCTATGTTGGTAGGTACTTTCCTCGGTGCTGAACGCGCCCCTGTGGAATATCAAAATGACGGCAATAAACGTCGTCTGGCTGTAGGCCGTAAAATCATAGGTGAGATTGAGCCCATTGGCGGCAAAGACGAAAACCAGGAAGTCCAGGTGACAAACACAGAATACTGGATGGGTGCCGATGTCACCATAGCCAAAGCCAACAGAGGGCGGGTCCGCGCTTTTGGCCGTGTCTGGGATTTTGAGGGCCGCAGTGCCGAGATCTGCCAAATCGATTGGTCCGGCTGATAAAAACCAAAATTATAAAAATTGAATATGCGCACGATCGGAACACGTGACGCATAAACTATGGGGAGAGAGCCATTATGAAAATGGGCAAGGATAATTCCGAGTTGATGCCAAATCCAGCGAACCATGTCCCGCTCTCTCCCCTTTCTTTTATCGAACGGGCAAAGGATATCTATCCCGAGCGTATTGCACTGATCTATGGTTCACGAATTTATACATGGGCCCAAACTTACCAGCGATGCACACAACTAGCCTCTGCCCTCATCAATCATGGGGTAAAACAGGGGGATGTTGTCTCTATTATTGCGGCCAATACGCCTGAAATGTTCGAGGCCCATTTCGGTGTTCCCATGACAGGTGCAGTTCTTAACACCATCAATACCCGGTTAGATGCAGATACCATTGCCTATATTCTGGAACATGCAGAAACCAAGGTTCTAATCACCGACACCGCTTTTTACGAACCCGTTAAAAAGGCCCTCATTCTTGCAAATCGTCCAGATATTATTCTGGTTGATATCGTTGACACTCAAGCAGAAGAGCGTGATCACCCCAAACTCGGCTCAATGGATTACGAACAGTTCCTTAAAGGCGGGCATGATGACTACAGATGGTCTCTTCCAAGCGAAGAATGGCAATCCCTCGCTCTGAATTATACTTCTGGCACCAGCGGCCGTCCCAAAGGCGTGCTCTATCATCATCGAGGTTCGTACCTTATGACCATGGGAACCGTTCTCGGCTGGGAGTTATCAGGGCATCCGGTATATCTTTATACCGTCCCGATGTTTCATTGTAACGGCTGGGGCCATGCCTGGACCATGGCCGCCCTTGCAGGGACAGTTGTTTGTTGTCGGACAATCACAGCAAAAACTATTTTCAACTTGGTCGCAGACCACGGCATCACCCACTTTGGGGGCGCACCCGTTGTGCTCAATATGTTGGTCAACGCAACAAAGGAAGAACGCAAGCCGATAAATCATCCGGTTAAGGTTATGACAGCAGGAGCCCCGCCGCCCGCATCTATCCTTGAAGGCGTACAAGCCCTTGGTTTTGAAGTTATGCAAGTTTACGGCCTTACCGAAACTTATGGCCATGTTGTACAGTGCGCATGGAAACCAGAGTGGGATCACCTTCCACCCAGTGAGCAAGCCAAACTTAAGGCAAGACAGGGAGTGCGGTTTCCCTCGACCGAAGGACTTCGCGTTATTAACCTTGAAACAGGAGAGAACGTGCCCCGTGACGGACAGACGATGGGCGAGATCCAAATCCGTGGTAATACGATTATGAAGGGGTATTTAAAAAATGCCGACGCCACAACCGAAGCCTTTGATGATGGTTGGTTTCATTCCTCGGATCTAGCCGTCGTGCACGGCAACGGTTATATAGAAGTCAAAGACAGGCTGAAGGATATTGTGATCTCAGGCGGGGAAAACATTTCCTCTGTTGAAATTGAAAATACACTCTACAAACACCCGGCAGTGTCAGTCGCCGCCGTTGTTGCCAAACAGGATGACAAATGGGGAGAAATCCCTTGTGCTTTTTTGGAATTAAAACCCGATACAGAAAGTACCGAAGAAGAAATTATTCAATTTTGCAGAAACCACATAGCGGGGTTTAAAACCCCAAAAAAAGTCGTCTTTGAATCCCTTCCCAAAACATCAACTGGTAAAGTTAAAAAATTCCTATTACGAAAACGCGCAAATGAGTTGGTATAACCTTTTTCTGATGATGAATCTTACGATTAACACTCTTATTACAAGATATTGATCAAGAAGGAACAAAAAGTCTTACATGTTTCTTGCCCACACCCTTACAACAACAATATCAATTTTTAGTAGAATTACATAATTTATTATTGCCGTATCTGGATAAAACTATTTCAAACATGCTATACTAAAAATCCTCGACAACCCTTAGCAAAACCAGGGGATGTATCATGGCTGTATCAATCACAATCCAAAACTACCTAAAGGACATGAAAGTTCGTTACGTGCCGCTTGAGCACGAACACGCCGAGACCTCGTCAATGACTGCGGAGGTCGCGCACGTCCCAGGATCACGTCTTGTCAAAGGAGTGATGATAAAGGACGATACCAAATACATGATGGCTTTATTACCCGCTTCTCACCATCTGCGCATGAAAGAACTAAATGAACTTCTTGGCAGAGAAGTCACCCTCGCTTCTGAAGAAGAACTCACAGCTATTTTCTCAGACTGTGACGATGGGGCGGTACCAGCTTTAGGTTTGGCATATGGCATTGAAGTCATTGTTGAAGATACTCTGAATAAAAATGACGACCTGTTTTTTGAAGGTGGTGATCATGAGACCTTGGTTCATTTAGAAGCCAAGGCATTTGAAAATCTGGTTTCAGACTGTATCCATGGCCATTTCAGCCATCATGACAAGAACCCCGAAAACCGGGGCGGTTTTCGCTACGCACACAGTTAAGTCCATTATGAAAACACCATATCCCCTCTGATGATTAACTCTTAGGGGAATTACCATCCTATACACCTGAAAATTAGGTCAACACTTGAGATGTGCTCTCATCCTGACGGCCTACACGTCAACAAATCCATGTTGGTCCATAGTTCTACAATTTATCTTAAATAAATAATAACGATCTATGTCATATCATACAGCAGTCGCATTCCTATTTTTTCTAGAAATATTCTTCCCATTTTTGGTTGAACGATATTTCGAGTTTAAGAGAGGTCGCAATTGACAGTACCTCCGCATGCAAACCAGAAAACCGAACATTCCACTTATTTGGCCAGGAATTTGGTCATGGGAGTAGTAAGAGGTTTTGCTTTGCTTCGAGTATCAATCTTGCTCCTACTTTTCCCAGTGATCCTTTTGCTTATTCCCGCGAAACCTGGTTTAGCAGAAGAACGTATGACACTTGTCGCAGCCGCAGGAACTGTTGATACCGTAATCAGCGAGGTTATCCTTCGTACAGCATATCGACGGCTTGGGATCGACATCTATATCGAAAAACACCCCGGAGAACGTGCGCTTCGGCTTGCCAATAGCGGTGAGGTAGCCGGTGATGTCCAACGCATCGATGGATTATCTGCTAAATACTCCAACATGATACAGATCCGGCCTGCGATAAATTTCATCGAAGGTTCAGCCTTCAGTCGTTCTCAACAGATCCCCATAAATGGATGGGAAAGCCTGAAGGATTATAGGATCGGGCTTATTCGCGGTATTAAGTTTGCCGAAAACAATACCAAAGGTATGGACACCTATGTGGCTAGAGACTATGCGAGCTTGTTTCGGATGCTAAACAAGGACCGAATTGATGTTGCGATATCCCCACGTCTAAATGGTCTTTATCAAATCAAAAGATTTGGTATTCACGATGTTACGCCGCTATCTCCTGCAATCGCAAGATTTGATCTTTTTCATTACCTGCATATAAAACACGCCGCCTTAGTGCCTAAGCTATCTTCTATATTCACAGAAATGGCGGCTTCTGGAGAACTAAAACAGATCCGTGAACACGTTATTAAAATTATGATGGAGTTGGCAGAACAAGGTCTTCCTCTTTGTGATGACACTTATGATTGCTTTGAGACTGTCCCCAGAAGTTAATAGGTGAAGTAAATAAGGGCATTGTTGATGAGGGGTTCTATAAAAACTCTGCATACGATACTAATTTAAAGGCCAGCTTAATTGGGAAACAAGAATACAAAGAACATACCCTTTAAGTCGATTTCACGACGCTTGATAATGTATATCGTATTATGCAGTTCCTTGGTCACTCTATTCCTCACCATTTTCCAACTGCAAAGAGATTATAAAACTGATATTGCCGAAAGGGATAAGGGCCTTGAGCAAATCAGGCAAGTGCATCTCGAAACCATCACGCAAGGCCTATGGGCCACAGACACAGAGCTTTTACAAACCATTATAGAGGGTTTGGTAAATATCAGGGATGTCAATTACGCCGCAATTATTGACAACGAGGAAATATTACTATCGATCGGGAATAAACCACTCAAGGATGACGGGACTAAAAGTTTTCCCCTGCGATATAGATACCTTGGCAGTTATGATGAGATTGGCACCTTGGTCGTTGCGATCGACGTCGATGCCGCCTTTAGACGCGTTCTAGATCGTGCCTTTATTATTCTTGTCAGCAATACCTTTAAAACGGCTTTGGTCGTGATCTTTACAATCATGATTTTCCACCAGATGGTCAGCAGGCACCTTACGAGTATTACCGAATATTTAGCCAACTTGGATTTGGCCCACTCTCACGACCCATTAATACTCTTGCGTAGTAACAAACGAAATAAGTCTCTGGATGAATTGGATCTGGTCGTAAATTCTATCAATGAATCATCAGATAGGATCTCTGATACCTTTGCCATGGAGCAGGAAATTAAAGAAAGGGAACACGCCGAAGCGATACTACGCAAAAGTGAAGCCCGTTTAATTCAAATTCTCGACAATAGTCCCTTTGGCGTATCTATCGTGTCCCTAAAGGGAAGAAAACAACTGTATTACAATCGCCGCTTTACCAGTATGTTTTATGCGTCTGATAATGAAACTAACATTGAGGACGTAATTTCAAATAGCTATGTTTCCCCACAAGACCGTGAAGATATATGGGCGCTGTACAAACGAAATGGCGCCATCAATGGGATTGAACAACAAAGAAAGCGTACTGACGGTTCTATTTGGTGGGCTTATCTGGATTGGAGCCCTTATACTTTTGGCGGAGAAAAAGCCGTCATGATCTGGATTTCAGATGTCACAGAACACAGACTGGCAGAGGAAAAGCTTCAGCAGTTAAACGAGCAAAAGAACAAGTTCTTCTCTATTATCGCTCACGATCTGAAAGGTCCGTTTAATTCTCTTCTCGGCTTTTCGAGTTTATTGTCGACCAAAGGGACTGATATAGATCCAGAAAAAACCGTTCAATACAGTGTTTCTGTTCACAAATCAGCCCAACAAGTCTTTAAACTATTAGAAAATCTTCTTGATTGGTCCTTGTTACAAATGGACCGTATGGAATTTGAGCTCGGCCCCGTCAGCCTTGATAATATCATCAAAGAAAGCGTGGAATTATTTGCCCCGATCGCCGATGAAAAAGCTATTCATATAGACGTTGATAGCCAAGAGGATATTACCATTCTGGCTGACACCTATATGATAGATACCATCCTTCGAAATCTGATCCACAATGCGATCAAGTTCACACCGGTCAATGGTAAAGTTACCATAACCAGTCGGACAAAGAATGACTGGGCCGAAATTGAAGTCTCTGATACCGGGGTCGGCATACCCGTAGCCAAGTCCCGCCGTTTGTTCCAGTTAAGTGAAAAAACATCCACCCTGGGTACCAGTGGCGAAACAGGCACAGGCTTGGGACTTCCACTTTGTAAGGACTTGGTCGAGAGACAGGGCGGAAAAATTGCGGTTAAAAGTAAAAAGGGCAAAGGCTCAACTTTCCTCGTCACCATGCCGCTTATGGATATTGATAGTTCTGTATAGATTAGGGTGTTATAAAAACCCATGGCAGAACCTTATCTTACTGACCTCACCACTTTAACCCAGCAAATAGCTCAAACACAAAACTTGAGCAGCATCACCTGTAAGCACTTTTTCAGCGGGGCTGCCGCCTACGTTGAAGGACAGATTTTTATGTCACTCAGCCCTGCAGGACTGGCGTTAAAACTACCGGACATACAAAGAGACCAGATTTTACAACAAGGGGGAAAGCCACTGAAATATTTCCCCAAAGCCCCTATAAAGAAAGACTATGCAGTTCTCAGTGATGCACAAAGAGAAGACACTGAAACCTTCTTAAAATTGCTCGACATGTCTCGAAAATACGTCTTGGAAATGGCGACGAAGGAAAGTACTTAAGAGTTTATTGAAAACTCACCGATCTCTCTTTCCTCACAAGTCAGGCCTTCGCACTTAGCATCAAGAGAGGCGTATTCTGCCCCAAATTCCCGCTTGAACTTCAAATACTGATCGTAAGATTGCCAATAATCAAGCGTGAGATATCTTTGCGGGTTAGCTTGATCCCGCATCAACTCCGTTTTCAGATATCCCGTACCCAACCGGAACAACTTTACCCAGTCACCCTCGGGACCATAGAGTTTTTCAAACTCAGCATTAACCCCATCCCTAACGATAAATTCCCAGACGTAAGTATAGGGGGGATAGGGCTGCATGCTCTTCATTAAAATGCGTCAGAAGTATTCTGGCAGAATCTTTGCCAGATTATTCCGGATACGGTCTCTTAATGGCTGGTCAAAGCTTTCTCGTTTGAAAGTTTCGCCGGTGACCCGTTCAAACAGGTTAATGTATTTCTCGCTAAATATTTCAAGTGTTTCGTCTGGAATATTTGGAATATCGTCTTTATAGGGATCACAGCGTTGGCTGACCCAAAGTCGAAGAAATTCTTTGTCCAGGCTTTCTGGCTCCAGACCTTGATCCATACGCTCTTGATAATTCTCAGCAATCCAGTAACGGCTTGAATCCGGGGTATGAATTTCATCTGCAAGAGTAATGCGGCCCTGTTCATCAATACCGAATTCATACTTGGTATCGACAAGAATCAAACCGTGCTCGGCTGCGATTTCACGACCACGGGCAAACAAAGCAAGCGAAAGCCGTGCCAATTCTTCCCAGACATCCTTTGCCAACACACCTTGATCAACAATTTGTGCGGCCGTAATCGGGGCATCGTGTTCCCCCTGCGCTGCTTTAGTGGTCGGTGTGATAATGGTTTCTGGCAGCTTCTGATTTTTGGATAGGCCTTCAGGGAAATCATGGCCGTATAGAGTTCGCTCACCGCGTTGATACATAGGCCAGATAGAGGTCTCGGTCGATCCCGTCATGTAGTCGCGTACCACCATTTCAATCGGTAACATTTCAAGCTTGCGCCCGATAACAACGTTGGGATCCGGAAAACTAATGATATGATTTGGACAAATATCTTCAGTTTTTTCAAACCAGAACCGCGCCGTTTGGTTTAAAACCTGCCCCTTGTGTGGCACAGCAGCAAGGATGCGATCAAAAGCAGACTGACGATCGGTTGCAATCATAATGCGACGGCCATCCGGCAGATCGTACGCATCCCGAACCTTACCTTGATAATGCTCAGGCAATTCCGGATAAGCAGCATCGGTTAAACGATTGGCTAAAGCCTGTTGAAAGTCCTGGTATTTGTCGCTCATTGCGATCCTGCCTCTGACTGGTGTCGTGCCAAATAGATTCTGAGACTTAGATATCACCCACACGACCCAAGGACAAGATTTCTGAGTAACTCCATTTATGGCACTTAAAAAAGGAGACCCATCAATAGGAAGATTGTCATTAATCCCACCTCTTTCCCCAGTAACTCTTCGGTAAAGGTAAAGAGCCAAACCTCAAATTCTTAACCAAAACAAAAAAGTGCAACACCACCCTTGATAGAACAAATGCAATACTATTCTTTCCGACTTTAATTTTGCATATAAAACAAGACACTAATAGCGCTAATTTTATCTCTAAATGATTATTCCTATTCGATTTTCTTTATGCCATAATTTATTTCTGGGATTGGCATAAGTAATTTTTGAACAGGTAAATATACGATGCGAGAACTTGTTCATCCTGAGCATCAGCAGCTCTATGACTACTGGAATCAAAAACGGGGAGACCGTATTGCTCCAGCACGTGTGGATATAGACCCTTTAGATTTTCCCAGCCTGCTCCCATACCTCTGTATGTATAAAGTCCACCTAGATCCCCTAGAGTATGAAACCACCCTTATGGGTACCTCTGTTGTTGACATGTGGGGCGTGGATTATACAGGAAAGCTCGTAAAAGATATCGTTTTAGGGCCGCTGTATGCTTCTGTTAAGATGCATTTCGATACTGTGATCAGGGATAAGAAGCCAACGGTTCATGATCTCGATGCAAGCTGGATAGATAAACACTATATAAAATATTCTCGGTTGATGTTGCCCCTGTCAGAAAATGGACAGGACGTAGACCGTCTTTTGGTTTGCATTATTTTACATACAACAGAAACGTTACATTAACCTTGGGTTACTCCAAAAATTCTGACTTAATTCTGCAGGTCTTCGATCTCTTTAAAGGGAGTATTTTTCTTTAAGTAGTTTGAAAAACGTTTCATAAAAGGAGAAAATTCGTCTCCCAGATAATGATAAATTGGAGCAGAAAATATCACTTCTTTCCTAATTAGATCAGTCTCGACCCTGCCTGTTTGAATTGCCAAAATCACTGTGATATCTGATGCCAAAAAGCCCGATATTTTCCCTCGGTTATAGGCATTTATTAATTCATCAATACCTCTATATCTTTTCGCTCTTTTATTTTCAGCATACTTTTCCTGCCAAACGATACCTAGAGTATACCCAATCGGACGATTACCTTCACTATAGTGATCAGGGTGTACCCACAAGGAAGAAACCAGATCTAATAAAGGAATGTGCGACCTCACATACTCTCGAGTATATAGCTGCTCCACCTTGCTCAATCTCATGGCCTCACCGTTCACTTGCAGAGCATTAAAAAGGGCAATTCCTCTACGCCCGGGTACTGGAACAAACTTTACCCGACAATTGAGTTTTTCATATATTTTTTTAAGTGTACTTTCCACCACCTCGGTAAGATATCCACTATCAAATGTAGAAATGGTCGTCGGGCAATCTATTTCTGACTGAGCCTCCACAACTTGGGCGTCAATTGTCATGACCAAAACTAGAAAACTAAGAATGAAAAATGATTTTTTATTGGGTAAAAGCACAATAACCATTCCAAAGTAAGTAGGCTCTGTTCTTCCTTATAACGTAATCCCTTTAAGAATAGATTTAACCAGATAGATTTGAAAACGGATCGGAAGTTGACCACCTTTCTGTGTCTTTTATTTGCACACTAAAAAATTACATAAATTAATCTCCGATTACTCCTTAAATACGACCTTAATTCTGCAGGTCTTCGACCTCTTTGAAAGGAAGATTTTTCTGTAAATATTCGGAAAACCGGCCCATGAAAGGAGAAAATTCTGAGCCCAGATAATGATAGAGCGGATCTGAAAGTAATGGCTTTACGATAAATGGGACGGGCTCTAATTCGCTCTTTTTAATAGCCCTAACGACCGTAATATAGCAGCGAGGAAATTGGATATTTCACCAGAACTATAGGCCGCAAAAAGTTCTTCATTATTATTAAATTTTCTTGCTCTTTTTCCTTCGACGTAATTTTCCTGCCAAATGACACCAAAAGTATATCCCACCAACATTTCCTCCTCGGATTTCATATCAGGGCGCCCCCAGAGAGAAGATTTCACCTCGAGTAACTTAACCTTTGATCTAACAAACTCACGTGAATAATGGGGCTCCACCTTATCCAGTCTCATTACTTCACCATTAACTTGGCCTATATTGAATAAAGCAATTCCTCGTCTTCCCGGTACTTCATGAAGTGTCACTCGACAATTGAGCTTTTTATATATCTCCTGAATTGTCTTCCCGATCATTATAGAAAGAAATCCATTGTTCACTGTCGCAAGTGTTGCTGGGCAATCAATACCGGATTGTGCCTTGGCATGTTTCACTTCAACAACTATGGCACTAAACAAAAACCCTAGTAAAAATATAACGATTTTGTTGAAAGCAAGCACCTTAACAGTTCCTAATTAAATAAGCCCTATACTTCCTTATAGAGTAATCCCTTTAAGAATAGATTTACCCAGATGAAATAAAGTAACTCATATCCGGGTATTCTATGGAGTTTGGTATTATGCGTTACTGTAGAGCGTCAACCACTTTGTCCGGTTGCGTCAACCACCTTGGCCGCTTTTGATGCGGCTGTGATCTGACGTTTATTTACGATGCTTCAGGCATATTTTTCACCTTTTTGTTTGTGGTTTTCCGCAACATTTTTTTGAGATTTTGGGCGGCTTCCCATTGTCTGTAGCTGTCGATATTCATCTCAAGAATGGTTGAGTGGTGAACAAGACGATCGATTGCTGCAACGGTCATGGCCTTATCTTGAAAAATATTGTCCCATCCGCTAAAAGGTTGATTGGCAGCAATTGCAATACTTCGGTACTCATATCGTCTGGCGATCAATTCAAAGAGCACGGATGTTTCAGATATATCCCTTTGTGCATAGGTAATATCATCGAGAATGATGAGATCAAATTTATCGAGTTTTGCGAGGGCGTTTTCGAGCATAAGTTCACGTCTGGCAGCCTGGAGTTTTTGCACCAGATCACTGGTTTGCGTATAGAGCACACGGTATCCAGCCTCTATAAGAGCATAACCTACGGCGCATAGGAGATGAGTTTTTCCTCCCCCTGAATTTCCAATGGCAATCAGATTTGCTCTTGCGTCAATCCAGTCACCGGCAGACAAGGCTTCGACCTGCGCCTTTTTCACGTTAGGCAGCCGCTTGAAGTTAAAAGTGGCCAGAGTTTTTCCGCCCAGCAGGTTTGATGCGTTGAGATGGCGTTGAATGCGTCGCGTGTCCCTTTCGGCCAATTCATATTCGGCCAAAACGGCAAGGAACCTGGCTGCTGACCAGCCCTCCTTGTCGGATTGGATTGCGATATCTTGCCAGTGTTTGTGAAAGCTGGGTAATCGTAAGTCAGTTAGCATAAGAGGCAGCTTGTGCTGATCCACTTCAATGTTTGTCATGCCCGATCCTCCAACAGAGTATCAAAGACTGATAATGAAGGTTGAACCACGGGAATATCAGGAGGTAAATCCGTGTTCTTTTTTGTGATATTCAGCTTAAGTTTTTTTGCGCAAGGTAGCCTTCCTGCATTGATTTCTCTCGAAATCAGGTGCGCGACTTCGGCCTCACAAGCCTCTTCGTGCGCAAGGAAAAGTATCCCAACCATCTGACGACACGCATCTCTGCGGGACAACTTTTTCTGAAACAATGTCCAGGCCAGGGAGTACTCGGTTCTTGGAAAAATACTGTCACGATAAATAGAATTGGCGAGTGCCTGAGGTTTACGTTTGAGAGCATGAATGACGTGATGATAATTGATAACATGAATGCGGGGGCCTTTGCCGTGCCCCCGCTCACGAGAATGGCTGACGACATGAGTGCTGCCTAGATAGGCTTCTATCCGGTTATCGTAAATATGGACACGCAAGCGTTGACCAATTAGGCGAGAAGGGGCGCTATAAAAAACCTGCTTAACTAAAAAACCACTTGTTTTGGTAACTCTCGACACGACTTCAGTGTAATCTGTTGTTCGCCGAGGAGGTAACGCCTTGAGAGATTTCAACTCTGTTTGGATATCTTGGTCACGATGTTTGTTCCGTCTAGCAATCAGCTCGTCCAAAAATCGCCGATACTCATCCAAAGTGTCAAAGTCATTACTGCCACGCAAAATCAGGGCCTGCTTTATCGCAGTCTTAAGGTGACCGTGGTGAGATTCAATGGCACCGTTCTCGTGTGATTCCCCTCTGTTATTTCGACTGGCCTCCATACCGTAGTGCTCAACAAAAGCAGAATAACGTTTGGTAATGTCCTCCTTTTCCTCAACGCTCAAATTCCGAAAGGCCGCAGACAGGCTGTCGGTCCGGTGGTTTTCAGGAGCGCCCCCCAAGGACCAAAGCGCATTTTGTAAGTTCTCCGCAAGGGCTGTAAAACTCTCACCGCCAAGTACGACCCCAACATGTTCCCATCGGCTATATACCAGAACAAAATGATAGAGCCGATGCACCAAAGGATCTCCTGCAATGGTAATACTTAAGTCGGCTGCATCCGTGAAATCTGATTGGCCCATGTAACCCGGCTCAGGTGTTTGCCTGAAAATGATATCCTTTTCAGGGCCATTCAGAGCCCGCCATCCCCGAACTCGGCGCTCTAACGTGCGCTTGACACGGTCATCGGGAAAACGGAGCGGATAGAGGCTCTGTATGTGGCGCAACAAAGTAATGGGTTTGACCGAGTTGTCTTTATCCAAAATGGGAAGGATGTCCTTATCCCAGATATCTTCAAGCGGATCAGAAACTGTTCGCCCTCGCTTTATATTGCGTTGTGACGGTAAAGTCGCATCAACGTCAAATCGGCGGGCCGTGCGTTCGCTAAACCCTGCGCGGGCAGCGGCGGTTCGTTGACCATGAGTTTTTCTATCTGTCATGTAAAGTCTCAGTTGTTCATCTGTGATAAATTTATACGGCAAACAGGTTCCTCCAATTACATCTAGAGGTTCCTAATTTATCAACTCACAGCAGCTTGTAACTAACACCAAATTAAGCCTTGGCCGGTGGATCTGATTATCAAACGGGCACGCCCTTTTTAATGATCAGATCCACCGGCCAAGGTGGTTGTCGCAACCGGCCAAGGTTATTGTCGCTGAACACGTCACAGCATTTTCTTAATTTTGCTTTTTATGACGATGTTGCCAAACCCCTTACATGCAGAAAATCCTTTAATCGTCAAACACTACCAACAGCAAGATCGGTACAGTTTTGGCCTCAAGGTGCTCACCCTTGCACTTAGTAAATTAGATACGCCATTTCATGTCCAAACTCCCCAAGGCCAATTCGTAAACGAAAAAAGGGGTGAAAATCAAATAATTGATGGGCAGCTAGATCTTCAGTGGATGTCGACGACAATGGGTCGTGAGAACGACATGATACCAATCAAAATTCCTTTATATAGAGGACTTCTCGGCTTGAGGCTTCTACTGGTTAAAAAAGAGAGGCATGATCAGCTAAGTGGGATCAATGACCTTAAGGGCCTTCAAAACCATATTGGAGGACACGGAGTTCATTGGGGTGATTTACCAGTGTATAAAGCGAACAATTTACGGGTTGTAACCAACGTAAACTACGAAAAATTATTCCAGCTCTTAATCGGCAACAGATTTGATTATTTTCATCGTGGAGTTAACGAGATATGGGAAGAACAAAATCGCTATTCCGATAAATTGAAGATCGCCGATAATGTCATGTTGTATTATCCCCACCCGGTATACTTCTTTGTCACAAAACACCGTCCCGAATTGGCAAAACAACTAGAGAGAGGGCTAAAAATTGCGTTGCAAGATGGGTCTTTCAAAAAACTCTTTTTAGATAGTTTTGGGAAGATTATTCAACAGGGAGAACTGGATAAACGGCATTTAATTATCTTAAAAAATCCCGTTGTCCCTGCGAGAACACAGCCTTTTGATACCAGTTGGTGGCTACCACAGAAGTTTCAATCACAATTGAGAAACTCTCCCTAAACTCTTCATGGAACAAGTTTTCTTATAAGTGATAGCAACGGCTTAGAAAGACCAGCCTAGCCGATGCCTCAACAGATGTAGTTTTGATAAACCCTTGCATCTTCAAGAGTGTCAAAAAGCTTAAATATCCAATCCGTACTCGCCAGGTTATCTCGATAATTTTTGTAAAGTGCGATGAAATCATCATCGGTGGAGACAAAGATGACATGCATGTGCGGCTTATAAGTAGCATAAACCCGATCCGAAAAAGGTACTACGAATGGTACTTCGTGGGTTTCATCCACAATGGCCATCTTTGTCGCGTCTATGATGAAATAACGACTTCCATCAGGTTTTGGATGGTTATAGATGTTTTTATGGAGGCCCATAATGTCTTCGACATTGAAACTTCCTCTGAGCGTTATCAAGGTTCCGAATTCTTCATATTCAAATGAATGGTTCATTCAATGCCTCATACTGGCTACAGCGTACACTACTTTATCTGATTAAGTCTTCTTTGCATAGTCAAACCAACCCTATTCCGCTACCTCTACCCGACGGTTTAAGTTATACATCCACCTCGATTACTGACGCAAAAGACAATTCAATTGCTGTGCCAGCTTTTAATTAAATGATGAAATTACTCATATTTCTTAATCACATATTATCTGGATATTTTGATTTTGGGTACTGAACACAGAACCAGATCGTTGCAAATTTAATATAGAAATAATATTTTCAAGCATACTGAATACAAAAGTCAGAGCCTTTATGGATTTTATGACCGCAGCCTTTGCCCGACATGAGAAAGCTCTCAAAGGGGAGCTTTGAATAAACTTTGTCTGCTGTTACTTTTTCTGGTTATTGAGATACTCAATCAGCATTTTATAAGATCCCAGAATATGATCACGGGTTCGACTGGCTGCTAGAGCCCCGTCCCCCTTAATACAGGCATCTATAATACCCAGATGTTCCTGATGCGCCTGATCCATCCCGTTGGTTAATATCAATTGTGCCCTCAAATAGGAATCAACGCGGTCAATTGCTTCCCCCACCAGTTTTAGATGATAAGGCCGTTGCGCGTCGCGATAGAGGGTCTCATGAAAACGGCGGTTCCACTCTCCCCATTTTGTGGCATCGGTTTCCGTATTAAACAGGTCGCAGTACTCTCGTGCCTCTTCCAAAGTTTCTTCGCTCATAGCGGCAACAGACCTTTCAATCACAATCGGTTCCAGATAGGCGCGGATTTCGTAGATCTCTTCGGTCTCGGCATGGGAAAGTAGAGAAACCACATATCCCTTATAACGCAAACTTTGCACAAGGCCCTGAGCTTCAAGCCGCTTGAGGGCTTCTCTCACAGGAATACGCGATACATTAAACAAGTTGGCGATGTATTCCTGGCGGATCGACTCCCCGGCTTGAACCTGTCCGCTAATGATCGATCCGCGTAGAGCATCAAAGATAACATCCGAAGACGAGGCTGTTTTTCCAAGGTCTGTAGCAAATATTTTCAATTTTTTCTCCTGTACTAAATTTTCTTTTTTATCAAATACATCCACTAATATTTTTGAATAATCCTCACCTCAAATGGATAGGATTTGGGATGAATTTAAATTATTATATTGAATATTGTATACAATGTGCAGTATACAATATTCCACGCAAATTGAAAGCAAGCAAAAAGACTTGTTCAAATCAGGCCAAAACCAACCTCGAAAAACTTAATTAAGAAGCAAACCAACAGTTGGAGGAATACATGTTAAAAGGTTTTATGAAGACACTTGCATTGGGCGGATGCCTGGCTGCATTTGTTGCACAGCCAGCCGCTTATGCAGATAAGTTGGATGATGTTATTGACGAAGGTGTATTGCGTTGCGGCGTGGTACTCGATTTCCCACCAATCGGCTATCGCGATGCCAACAACGAACCTGCAGGTTTTGATGTTGAATACTGTAAAGATCTCGCGGCCGCACTTGAAGTTGAGCACGAAATCATTCCGGTTACCTGGGCAGAACGCCTTCCAGTGATCGTGACGAATTCAGCCGACGTTGTATTTGGCGGCACATCTGATTCCCTCGCCCGTGCAAAGACCGTTGGCTTTTCTATTCCCTACGCCATTTATTATGCGCAGGCCGTCATCGGTAAAGAAACCGGTATCAAATCCTTCGCAGACATGAAGGGCAAACGTGTTGCCGCCGCGGTTGGAACTGTTCCTGAACAAGAATTCCTGAAAATTGCCAAGGAATGGGGAACAGAAAACCTCTATCAGGGTTACCAAAGTGAAAACGAAGTTTTCCTAGCTGTTGCGCAAGGTAAAGCTGATGTTGGTATCACAACTAACACGGCCGTTAAGCCAATCGTTGAAAAGTACGACACCATTGCAGCAGGTCCCCGTATGCCTTGGACCACAGACTACACATCCGTCGTTGGCCCGCGTAAAGACACCACTTGGCTTAACTACCTCAACCTCTTTGTAACTCACCAGGTTCGCTCTGGCCGTTACCAGGAACTTTGGGATGCCTATGTAGGTGGTGAAGCACCTGAGCTCCGTATTCCCGGTGTATTGTACTAGGCGCGTATTGTACTAGGCCCGTGTTGTACTAGACGTGCGTTGTACTAAAGTTTATCCCTTTAGTGCCTAATCTACCCTCCCCTCAAAACATCCCCCAAAATGTGGGCCTGTGTTTTGAGGGGAACAGTAGGAGTTTCCCACGTGGATTATAATTTTCACTGGCGCCCGGTGTTTCGTAAATTACCGGAACTTCTGGAAGCAGGTTTACTGACCCTTGAAGTTGCAGTTATCTCCATGCTCCTTGGGATAACAATAGGGCTTGGCTTGGCTTTGCTCCGGATGAAGGGGCCAACGCCGCTCCGTCAGATCGCAACAACCTGGGTAGAGATCGCCAGAAACACCCCCGCATTGTTCCAATTGTTTTTCTTTGGCTTTGGCCTTGGCGCTTTTGGCCTGCATCTATCTCCCTATCTGATCGTTTTGGCCGGGCTTACCTTTAATAATGCTGGTTATCTCGCTGAGAATTTCAGAGGTGGCTTCCTTGCTATCCCGGACACCCAGGTACGCGCGGCAAGATCGCTCGGCATGACAGCAACGCAAACCTATATTCGGATCATTATCCCGCAAGTCTTGAAAATCGTTTATCACCCCATGACCAATCAAATGGTTTGGGCGGTATTGATGAGCTCTCTCGGCATGCTGGTTGGATTTAGGGAACTCTCTGGCGAAACCCAGTTCTTCGCCTCCAAGACCTATCGTATTTTTGAATATTTTGCTGCGACGGCTGTGATCTACTACGTCATCGTCAAAATTATTCTTCTCGCCTCCAATTTTGCCGCACGCCGGCTGTTTAGATACTGAGAAAGGAATAGACACAATGAGTACTTCTGCTTCCTTTTTCTCGGACTTCCAGGCCACCGATCTATTATTCCTAGGTGAAGCCGCTGGTCGAACACTGGGCATATCACTGGTATCTATTTCGATTGGAACCGTTCTCGGCATATTCTTTGGTTGGTCCCTGCAAGCATCCAAATGGTTTGCTCAGGCGACCATTGGCACCATCCTTGATGTTTTCAGGTCAGTTCCGCTCATTATCCAGTTGATTTTGTTCTATAACTTCTTCCCAATCATCGGTTGGAAAATGGGACCTTTTGCGGCTGGCGCCTTTGTCCTCAGCCTCTATACAGCCGCTCTGGTGGCAAATGTTGTTCGCGGTGGTATCGAAGCTGTTGGGGAGCCCATGCGCCGTGCGGCAAGGTCCCTGGGCATGTCCTATTGGCAGGACTTACGTTATGTGGTTTGGCCCATCGGACTGCGCGCGGTCTTCCCCTCCTGGGTTGGTGTAGCCCTGAGTGTCATCAAGGACAGCGCACTCGTTTCCGTTCTCGGTTACCTGGAATTATTGCGGGCCTCACAAATCCTGATCACGAGAACTCAGGAACCCTTTATTATTCTGGCCTGTGCCGGGGCATTCTATTTCGCCCTCTCCTATCCCCTATCAAAATACTCCAAAAAGCTCGAAGAAGGTTGGGCCTCATGATTGAGATCAAGCAACTCCATAAATATTTCGGTGCTCTCCACGTACTGCAGGGTATCGACCTCAATGTCAGTAAGGGCGAAGTACTCAGCATCATTGGATCGTCCGGATCGGGTAAATCCACCCTGCTCTATTGCATCAATGGTCTGGAAGAAATTCAAGAGGGTAAAGTCGTGGTTGATGGTACCACTGTCCATGACCAAAAGACCAATATCAACAAGTTGCGTCAACGAATGGGTATGGTTTTCCAGCAATGGAACTCCTTCCCCCATCTCACCGCTTTGGAAAACGTTGCGTTAGCCCCTAAGATCGTTAAAAAAATCTCGCGGGATCAGGCAAAATCTATTGCCGAAAAGCAACTCAACCACGTTGGGCTTGGTGATAAACTTGATGTTTACCCCTCTGCTCTCTCTGGCGGGCAACAGCAACGTCTCGCCATTGCACGTGCACTGGCAATGGAGCCTGAATACATGCTCTTTGACGAGGCGACTTCAGCCCTTGATCCTGAATTGGTAGGCGAGGTTTTGGATACCATGCGTCTTCTCGCTGATGAAGGCATGACCATGATCTGCGTTACTCACGAAATGGGCTTTGCACGCGATGTATCAGACCGTGTTGCCTACTTCCATCAAGGTGCCATGGAAGAGGTTGGCCCTCCTGAACAGATTTTTGGTGCCCCCCAATCTGTTCACACCCAGAAATTCCTGGCAAACGTGCGGTAAATAACCCGCAAGTCAGGGAAATGAATTATAGTTTTTACAGTTTATATTAGCCCTAAGAGCAAAAAGCGACGTGTAGATTGTCTATACGAGCGATGCAGCGACGATGGCAAAATATGAAATGGGAATACTATGCACTCTTTTTAATATTTATAATTTAGTACAGGAAAAAGACCATGTGGAAAGGCGTTATCCCAGCCGTCACAACAAAGTTTGATGAAAACGGCAATCTTGATCATGCAGAAATGAAGCGCTGCTTTGACTACATGATGGATGCAGGCTGTGACGGCCTCATTGTGTGCGGATCGCTTGGTGAAGGCTCCATGCTTTCAAAAGAAGAAAAAATCGCCATTTTAAAAACGGCAAAGGCATCAACGGGTGACAAACCAACCCTGATGACCATCAACGAAGCCGCCACTCGTGATGCCTGTGCAATGGCACAAGCCTCTCAGGAAGCCGGTGCTGATGGCATCATGCTGGTCCCAAGCCCGATCTATCACACTGACCACCGCGAAACCGTTGCAAGTATGCGTGCCGTTGCCCAGGCAAGCGATCTACCAATCATGATCTATTCCAACCGGGTTGCTTATCGGGTCGATGTCACACCGGAAATGATGTTGGAGCTGGCAGACGAGCCACGTTTTGTTGCGATCAAAGAAAGTTCTGATGATATTCGTCGTACCACCGAGATTATTAACAAGCTCGGTGACCGTTACGCGATCTTCACCGGTGTTGATAACCTTGGCTTTGAAGCATTGAGCGTTGGCGCCATCGGTTGGGTTGCTGGCCTTGTTGTTGCCTTCCCGAAAGAAACCGTTGCCATCTACCGCTTAATGCAGGCTGGCCGCAATCAGGAAGCACTTGAAATCTACCGTTGGTTCCGCCCGCTTCTCGATCTCGATGTTTCCACTTATCTTGTTCAAAACATCAAACTCGCAGAACAGATCGAAATTGGGTCAAATGACCGTTGCCGTATGCCCCGCATGCCACTTGTTGGCGCACAGCGTGAACAGGCTGAAAAGATCATTCGTGACGCGATTGCCTGTCGCCCGGAACTCCCTACTATCTAGGGGTTTCTGATTTAATTTTGGCTTTTAACTTGGGCATTATCACTTGTGCCTGCCTATACTGGACGAAGTCCCTGCTCGTTCTTCGTCCAGTATTTTTTTTATGACCACTCGGGTTTTCTAAGGTTCATACCATGAATAACTACTTCCCAAGCATTCTCAATGACGCAATTGGCCCGGTTATGCGCGGGGCTTCAAGTTCTCACGTCGCCGCGGCATACCGCATTGGGAAACTTGGCCGAGATTACATGGGGGGAGAATTAACCAAGGTCCTGATTGAATACGACCCCAATGGCTCCCTAGAGCCGACCCACGACAGTCAAGGCTCAGATATGGGCTTGTTCACAGGATTGATGGGTTGGGACATTACCGACGACAGGATGGTCGATGCGGTTAAACATCTTGAAGCAGACGGCGTTGAGGTTGAAATCGCGATCACAGATTACGGTGCCGTCCACCCCAACACCTATAAACTTACCCTGACAAACGATCACGAAAGTTGCTGCATCCTGGCGATTTCCATCGGCGGCGGCATTATCGAAGTTATCGCCATCGATGATTTAAAACTATCGATGTACGGCGACTATTCAGAGACCCTGATCTGGAGTGAGGATCAAGAGCTTAAAGCTCATCTGATGGAATTGGATAGCGTTGATAGCGTTTTGATCCACAAGGGCATCCAGGGGGAAGTCATACAGATCAAGGGACAGTCTTTTATTGATCGGGATATGCTCCCTGAAAACTTCGATATCAAAGCCATCAAAACACTCGCCCCTATTCTCCCGATTGGGAGCTCTGCAATAACGGATCTGCCCTTTACCATCAGCGAAGAGATGATTGCCTATAACCGGGATAAAAACCTCTCGCTATGGCAACTCGCACTTAAATACGAAAGCGCCAGAGGCAATATATCTGAAGATACTGTCTTTGAGAAAATGCGCGAGATTGTGCAAATTCTCGACAAATCAATCGACGCTGGGATCCAAGGCACTCAATACATGGATCGGATCTATCCAGCACAGGCGCCGTCGTTCAAAGAAAAGATGTCCGGTAATAGCTTTCTCAACATGGGGCTCTATAACGATGCTATTTTGGCTGTCACTGCCCTGATGGATGTCAAAAGTTCCATGGGGGTTATTGTTGCTGCTCCGACCGCAGGGTCTTGCGGCACCTTACCCGGCACCTGTCTCGGCATCGCCAACGCCCTGAACATGTCTGAAGATCAAAAGATCAAAGCCATGTTATCCGCAGGTCTGATCGGTGTTTTCATCGCCCGGATGGCAACGTTCTCCGCAGAACTCGGGGGCTGCCAGGCCGAAACGGGTTCAGGCTCGGGCATGGCCGCGGCAGGATTGGTTACTCTCATGGACGGCACATTTGAACAGTGCATCTCTGCGGCCTCCATGGCGTTACAAAATACTTTTGGTCTTATCTGTGATCCCGTTGCCAATCGGGTGGAAGCACCTTGTTTGGGCAAAAACGTCATGATGTCTGGAAATGCCCTCTCAGCAGCAAACATGGCTCTTGCTGGATTTGATCATCTCATTCCTTTGGACGAAGTTATTGTCGCCATGCATAAGGTGGGACAGGCGCTTCCGTGTGAGCTCCGTTGCACAGGCAAAGGCGGCCTCGCCATGACCCCGACAGCTCAAGCGATTGAACGAGAACTCGCTGGTCAATAAGAGAACATCAGCTGATAAACGAATTATATATCCAGCTATCGGTAACCCCTAATAACCAAGGGCGCGATCAACTTCATTAACAATGCGGCCACCCGATAAATAGTGCCCAATATTGATTGCAACATCATCTAATCCATCTGTCAGATGCCAACCGGATACATGTGGGGTGATGATGATATTTGGGTGGCGCCAAAATGGGTGATCGGTGGGGAGTGGTTCTTTGTGAAAAACATCCAATACAGCAAGCCCCAAAGGCCCTTCATTCAAAGCATCAATGAGATCTGCATCATCAATCAGATCACCTCGCCCGACATTAATAAAGGTTGCCCCCGCTTTGAATTGCGAAAAACGCTCGGCCCGGAACAAGGAACGAGTGCTCTCTGTCGATGGCAAGATGCTGATCACATGATCAGCCTGGCCTAAGACCTGTGTAAGAGCTGCAAGACCTGAATAACTCTGAACACCGTCAATATCTTTATCGCTTTGGCTCCAACCAATAACCTTATAATCCAGACGAGCAAAGGTCTGCGCTGTACGCTTTCCGATATGTCCAAGACCGAGAACCGCGACCGTGGTTGACAGGCTTTCACGCGGCGCACGTGGTTGCCATACTGCATTTTTTTGATCTGCGGCATGTTCCAAAATGTTTCGTTGGGTTTGCAACACATAGGCCAGACAAAATTCTGCAATTTCACGTGCTGGAGTGTCAGAGCGGATGCGTGCCAAACGAACATGTTCTGGCAGTTCGGTGTCTTTTAGAATTGTATCAACACCAGCACCCAATTTTTGGATGAACTGCAAATTGGGTAAATTCTGTACCACATCAGGAAATAATTTGACGGCAACAAGAACTGTCACATCCTCCATAACCTGCCCAGAAAATCCGATATGAAATGTCACATCGGGTAACTTCTTTTGTAAGAAATCACGTAAGTCAGCCTCATCCATCCAAAGAGGATCACGAATATCAATCAATACAGCCATCAGGAGCCCACCTTTTAAAGAGACTGATAGTAGTAATTCCCGACAACATTCATGACAAACAAATTTACCTAAACCTTAATCCGTGAACACTTTTCAAGGTCAAGAATTGCAAACCCGTTTTTAGCAAAACTCGCGGAACAAGGCACGACCTAGTTTCAACTTACGGAGCACTTAAGGAGCACTTATTGATTACCTTTTAGAAGCCATTCAGCACACTCTGGGCCAAGCTTGGAAAGGGCTTTTTTCTCGTAAGCCGCACTCTCTTTGGCAGACAAAACCTCCTGCCATCTGCCATTGGTGCCTTTATGAATAAAGGTCGTCGCACCACCATCCCAAAAAGCGCCCCCAAGAGGAACACTTTCAATGGCATTTTCCTTCATATAATCAAAGCTACAGTGCTCAATAATATTGGCCCAATTCTCCTCGTCGATTGGAATATCGAGAAAATCCGCAATGCGTCTGATTTCTCCAGGCATATCGGCCTTTAAATCTGCAAAATGAAGCAGTTTCACATTGGGTAAATTACGAATTTCCCACCACGTTCGGATATTTTCCCAAAAGGACCAAAAGGGGTAACCATCGTTTTCAAGCCAGTTATGGAAGTACTGCTCCCGGCTTTCTGGCGGCGGATCTATAGGCGGGCCAACCCGCCCAGGAGTGTCGTTCAAAGCCTGATACCAGAGATCATTCGCATTGGCGTGATGGTTATAAAGGCTCCAAACCACATCGCGGCCATCGCGACCGATATAGATGTATTTGGCCTTCGAAGAAAAAACCAAGGCATCTACAGGTAGGTGGGTTTTTAAAAACCGTCGATGTTTTTGCTTTTCCACCTCCTCAAGCTTAACTTCTTTTGGCGGCACGCGAAGATCCATCCAGGGCGACATTTCAGCAACGGCAAGTTCTTCTTTACCCTTAAAAATCAATTGGCTGACGATTTGCTGAAGCCAAGTCGTACCCGCTTTCGCATAAGTGGCGATGAAAATATCATCATCCCGGAATTGGAAATCATTCCAGATGGTCGAATCAAAATGGTGACTATGAAGCTCACGGGTCTTCTCTGGCCATTTGATCTGCGACCACGCGATCTGTGAAGGGGTCATAATTCAAGCTCCCTGTTATCAACAGCACCACACCGAGATATTAAGCTGAAGAGAATAACAATTTTGGCGCAGCTTGTCTGTACTCATCATCAACGAGACAGGGATTTTCAAAATGAAAACTTCACTCAGCTTATTGTGCGCTTATGCCAATTGGCATCATCAAAGTTTTGAATTTCAATGCGGTAGCCGTGGGGAGAAACAAAGAGTGAGCTATAAACCGAGAACTTCTCGGAATGGGAAGGCTCCTTGATGTACTCGACCCCCTTAGATGTCAGAAACTTATGCCAACCGTCGACATCATTTGAGACGATGGTAATCATTACCCCGACCTGTGATCTGGGTCGATCAGGCAAACAGCAAACTCCAAGATAACTCAACTCGGTAAGGCGGAAGATATGACAAGCACCCTGATCAATAACGAACTCAAGCTCCATCGTATCCCTGAAGAATGTCGATGCGATCTCAAGATCATCACAGTAGGTAAAGACAATTGATTGATTGATTTCCGGCCGCACTATTTCCTCCCGCTTATTCCCTGGTCGAAAATTGGCGCCTATAACACCTTCAACCTAAGGCTACTTGTTTGATCGTATTGACTTCCCAACGAGAAGCAACAAATTCGCTTTCAGGACTAGGAATTTCGGACAAACGGGATACTGCTCCGAGAATATATTTAACCGTGCCATGTTCATCTATAAGTGGAAGATGAATTGCTTCAACAATAACACTAAGGTCTTCACGGGAAGAAATTTCTTCATGAGAGATATACGGCATTCGCCTATGAGCTGCCTGTTCATACAGCTCTAATATTTCGGTCGCATAGCCACCAAAGGTCGTTTCATCAATAAATTTTCCGGTATAATGCTGCCCGAGTGAATTATTAAGATAGGTACCTTGTAGTCGAATAAAGGCGGAAAAAGGCTCGTAATTCAGTTCAACCAAAAAGATATGTGGCAATATTTCGGTTGCAATTGAAAGAGGATCAAGAGTTGACTTTAAGGGAAGATCTTTCTCTACCGGCATTGATTTCCAATAATCCAGGATGCCTTGTACAGGTAAAGTAAGACCTTTGGTACCAGTGGCGAAATCCACGTTATAACCCCCCGTCTTTCATATAAATTCACACAGAAACAATAACCTTAGTGATTGTATATCTCAGACATATTACAATCAGGTTAAAATGTAACTTTGCTGAAAATAAGTACCTAATAAATAAACCTTAATAAAGTTATTTACAAATAACGTATAATTGGCCACCAAGATCATAACAACTAACGATCAATAACAAACCTCTCTAAATTAGATTTTTCATTAGACTTTTGCGTAAATCGTCACTTCTTTCTTCTTCAGGATTATTAGCAGTATTTCCATAAGCGCCGACATTTGAGCTATTGGTCGCCTGCTCATAACCAGTTCCATCCTTCTCCCGAGAAGTACTCTGTCCACTTGGGCCTTCCTGTTCAGCGATATTCTCTGTAACCGAATTTTTCACCTTCTCATCTATGAGCTGGGCTACCTTCTCTTCAATTTTTTTACGTTCTTCAGGTGGCAATTGTTCAAGTTCTTCTTCGGTTATGCCCAGAGATCTAAGAACTTGCGCTCTCATCCGTTCGCCGGGTGTTTTACCAACTACCTCTCGATAAGCTTCAACGGCTTCACTGTGGGATGTTGATGTTGAAGATGAACTCCCCGCCAAACTGTTACCAGTACTGGCTTCTGGAATAGCTGAGGCTATTTGTTGAGCATAAAATAATGTTTGTGAAGTTTGGCTTGAAGCGAGGGTTACTTGCGTCCCGTCTGCGGGGATATCCTGTGATTGTGTTGCTGATGATGTCTGCTCAGAACCTCTGGCAAAAAATGCCCGTGCATTTGCTGAAGCAGCTTTATTTGCCGTGTTATCCGGGTCTGGCTGGGCATATTTTTCCCGTTCGACCTTATGTACAGCCTTGAGCTCTGTTAGTCTAAGTTGCTCTTTATCTCGGTCAAACCCCTTGTCAATCCCGGGTAGACTGCCAGCTCCACCTATTTGCATTGTTGTGTCCGTCTGATATCAACAGAAAATACTCAACCATAACAAGCAATTTCTGTGCCATACCAACAGCACACCACGATATCAATTCAGGTACTCTATTATGGTCAAAATCCGCAATCCCTTCCTACCGTGAACGGCATAGAAGAAAACCCGGTAAGGACAGCTGAGAGCTTATTCCGACGACTTGCCCCTCAGCCAGCTAACAAAGGCCTCAACATCTGGGTTTGAGCGTCCCTTTCCTGGATATGCAAGGTAATAGCCGTAATCTGCAAGCTCTATATCGGACAAACGCACCAGGGTGCCTGTCTCTATTTCGTGCGTGACGAGTTCATCATTTAACGCAACCCCCTGCCCATCAATCACCGCTTGAACACGCACATTTGGATCTGGAATGATTAAGGTATCCTCGTGGCCTGGAAAGAACAAACCAGAGGCATCAAACCAATCAGACCACGCATTGCTGTCATCGCGGTCACGCAACAAAGTGAAGCGAGAGAAGGCTTTACTCAATCCATCACGCTTAACCCGCATAGCCATTTCTGGATTACCTACAGGCCAGGACGGAGAGGGAAAAAGCGGTTCGATGAACATATCGCTCCATTTGCCATTTCCCCATCGAACCGAGAGATCAATGCCTTCTTCTTCGCCCCCCAACTGGTCAATCATGGGCTGTACCCGCAATCGAATATCGGGATATGCAAGCATGAAATCCATCAATCGCGGGGATAACCAACGTGATGCAAAATAAGTAGAGACCCCAATGGTCAGGGTGCGGGT
The DNA here is from genome assembly GCF_965205715.1 of Kiloniella sp. Lineage (GTDB taxonomy): Bacteria > Pseudomonadota > Alphaproteobacteria > Kiloniellales > Kiloniellaceae > Kiloniella. The sequence goes on from NZ_CBDBHW010000014.1 coordinate 906,067, forward strand.
ATCAGCTTGGCGTAACTCACTGACTTTCAATTCAATCTTATCAAAAGCCTGTTTTGTCGTATTGAGCAACTCCTGCCCTTTTGACGTGAGCAACACCCCGCGAGGAAGCCGCTGGAAGAGTGTAAACCCCAACTCGTCTTCCAGTCCTTTGATTTGATAAGAGATGGCGCCTTTGGTCAGATTCAACTCTTCAGCAGCAGCTGCAAAACTACCGTGACGGGCCACAACATTGAACAAACGAAGATTATCATAGTGTCTAAATCGCATGTCTATCGTTTAAATTATTTTAACGCTTAGCGCAAATCTTTTGGTTTGTGATTTTTTACAACTCAATCAATATAACATCTAACAAAGACGTCGATTTCTACGAAACCAGAAATTGGATTAAATATTTTGAACAACACTCCCCAAGATTTATCTCGAAACAAAACCTCTCTTCCTCGCTCTCAACGGCGCGGGCGGGGCGCACGAATTGAAGCCAGAGCATCACGCCCTACCAATGGCGACGGGCTTCAGTTCAACTGTCGTCAGACCCCGGCTTACAACCTCCTAAACGAGAAAGCCCTAATCAAATTAGAGGAACAGGCCGACTGGATCCTAGAAAAAATTGGCATTGAGTTTCGCGGCGATACAGAAGCTCTTCACCTCTTTCAAAAAGCTGGTGCAAAAGTTCTGGGATCTCGCGTGCATTTTGAACCCGGCCATGTTCGCGCACTCTGCGCTACGGCACCCAATGCATTTCAATTGCATGGTCGCGACCCCAAAAATACCATTACCCTTGGCGGCCACCACATTGTCCTTATGCCCGGTTATGGTTCGCCCTTTGTCACGGATTTAGACAAAGGCCGCCGCTATGCAACACTTGAGGATTTTGAGAACTTTGTGAAACTCTCTCACCTCTCGCCCTGGCTTCATCACTCGGGTGGAACCGTGTGTGAACCCGTGGATATCCCAGTAAACAAGAGACATCTCGACATGGTTTACGGCCATCTTCGCCACTCAACCAAGCCCTTTATGGGTGGTGTGACTTCCATAGAGCGTGCCCAAGATAGTATCGACATGGCCCGTTTGGTGTTTGGCACAGATTTCATGAAAAACAACGCCGTTATCCAGGCCAATATCAACGTTAATTCTCCACTGGTCTTTGATGACACTATGTCCGGTGTTTTACGAACTTATGCCGCGGCAAATCAGTGCGTTGCGGTTTCGCCTGCCATCTTTGGCGGGGCGATGGGCCCCGTATCGCAAGCCGCCGTGATCGCCCAGACCCTTGCTGAAGGCATGGTCGGTATTGCCTTGACCCAATTGATACGCAAAGGCTGCCCGGTGGTTTTCGGCAGCTTCCATTCGACCATGAACCTGAAATCTGGCGCCCTCACATTCGGCACTCCCGAAGCCAACCTCAGCACCATGGCCCTGTCACAGCTTGGACGTCGCTTAGGCGTACCTGTTCGCTCTGGCGGGGGACAGATCACCTCCTCAAATGCCGCCGACGGGCAAGCAATGCAAGATAGTGCTGCTGCGATGTGGTCAACGCTTATGTCTGGAGCCAATCAGGTATGGCATGCCGCCGGCTGGCTCGAGGGTGGTTTGACCATGTCCTACGAGAAATTTGTCATGGATTTGGATCATTGCGGCATGATGCTCAAGATGCTGCAGGGGATATCAGTTGACGACGAAGCGCTTGGTCGGGATGCCTATTTAGAAACCGGACCGGGGCAAAACTTCCTCTCTACCGCCCATACATTACGTAACTTTGCCACTGCCAACTATCAATCCGAGTTACCGGACACAGGCCCCTTTGAAACTTGGTTCGAGCACGGCAGTAAAACCGCCGCCGAGCGCGCTAATATCCGCTGGAAGGCCTTACTCACAGAGTACACGCCCCCAACCATTGACCAGAGCGTCGATGCATCCCTGCAAGATTTCATGGCACGCCGCAAAGCGTCGATGCCAGACGAATGGTATTAAACAATTTAACAGGAAAAACTTATGACAGAAGAACTCAGCAGAACTTCCGCCCTTGCCGATCGCCACATCGCCCTCGGATCAGGACTTGAAGACTGGAATGGCATGGGCACTGCCTGGAGCTATGACAGCAACCCAAACGATGAACACGACGCCGTGCGAGAACGGGCCGGCATGTTTGATATGTCGCCCTTAAAAAAGGTCTTTGTGCGCGGCCAAGATGCGCAGGCTACCCTCAATCACCTGACCACACGAGACATCTCCAAAATTGCGCCAGGGCAATCGGCCTATCTCTGCGTATTAACTGATGACGGCACGATTGCTGACGATGCAATCGTATCTAACAATGGGTCAAATGAATGGCTAATTGTGCATGGTTCCGGCGATACAATGGCCCTGTTACAGGCATCTTCAAAGGGCAAAGATGTAGCTCTTCAATTTACCGACGATCTCCACAATATCTCAGTACAAGGCCCCCTCGCCTTAAATACCCTGAACGCTTATTGCGATGTCGATCTAGAACTGTTGAAATATTTCCATCACACACCTGCCACCCTTTTTGGCAAGGCTTGCCGTATTTCACGTACAGGCTATTCAGGTGAACGCGGTTACGAGATATTTGCAGAAGCCTCTGTTATTGTTGATCTCTGGGATAGTTTAGAGGAAGTTGGTGTAATGCCGTGCTCTTTCACATCCCTCGACAAGGTTCGAATTGAAGCCGGCCTACTGTTTTACGGCTACGACATGACTACCCATCACACACCGTGGGAAGTCGGTCTTGGGTTTACCATAAATAGAGACAAAAGTGACTTTCGCGGTAAAACCGCCTTGCTCTCAGCGAGAGGGCAGGAGAAATTGCGCAACGTTGGCCTTATCATAAAGCATAGTGATATGGTCGAAGGTGGAGAAACGCTCTCGCTAGACGGTCAAACTGTTGGAACGGTAAACAGTCCTTGTTACTCACACCGACTGAAGCAGTCACTCGCTTTGGGGCATGTAGATGCAGACATCAAGGTTGGAACGCGGTTAAAGTTATCCAGTGAAAATCTGGAGACGACAGCAACAGTGGCATCGCTTCCGTTTTACGATCCCGAGAAGTCCCGAACTCACACCTAGCCCAAGCGATAAGAGCCAGTGAGCAATTTAGCTTACTGGCTTCTCACCTGCTGCAGAAAGTTACTCAATGGCAGCCTGGAAAGCTTACGCATCTTGCCATTTTCAAGGACTTTATCAGCTCCACCAGCCAGCCCGGTCCAGACCATGACTTTTGCAAGATCAGGCGCATCAATCCCTAAAAAGGGCAGCATCTTGTAAATCGGCTCAAATAACCGTGTCGATATCGTTTTTTTCGATGCTACTTTTCCGGGGGCAATAATACCGGGCCGGAAGATATATTTGCCCTTGAGGGAACTCGCATTCAATTTTACTTCAGCCCTGCCTTTTGCTCTGGGATACATCCCAGGTAACCTTTCGCTAGGGCTTGCGCTGCGACCACTAAACAGACAAAACCGAATATTAGGATTGACCTTCTCTAAGCTGGCCAATAATGCTTCCAGATAACCCACTGTAACTTGCCAGAACAACTCTTTGCTCACTTGACCCTGATATACACCGACGCAGTAATAACAGATATCCGCATCGGCCAGCACTTTCTCCACCACGGTAAAATTCGTAAAATCCTGGTGTCCAACTTCCGTTAATTTTGGATGAGTAAGGCCCGTTAAGTGACGACCGATTGTGACAACTTGAGAAATTTCAGGGGCGCCTAAGCAAAGCTGTAGAACTTCACTGCCCACCATCCCCGTGCCACCAAACACGATCACCTTCATTTTGCTTCAACCTCCAGAGCTCTTCCCAGTGTTAACATTTGAAAGAGTTATCTCAGCGTCAGCATTTACTATAGCACCCAAGCTACTCAAAAGCCTGAAAATTAAATCAGGTTATGAACATTCCGAAATTTCCTTCGCTTATCCCTTGAGAAGAATTTTATTTCGCTTTTCATCAAAACGGCGATTTTCTTTATCCATCTTTTCGTGGAACGTGTCCTCGGCTTTATCAACCTTCTCAACTAATTTTGCTCTCTTCTCTCTTATTTTCTCTGACTTGTCTTCTTTCGCGACTTCACGTTCAAATTCAGCCCTAGCTTTATCAAGTTTACGCTGTAACTCTTCGTCGAGCTTTCTGATTTTCTGATCATGTTCTTCGTTGAGTTTCCGAAGTTCCCGTGTGGCTTCATTAGAGATGCCTGAAGGTGCTGGCTCATATTGACGACGATAGTCATACCCTCGTTTCAAAGGGTCAATCCCTGTGTTACGACGCACCTCTTCACGTATAGTTTCCAAGGTTTGGCCAACCACTTCCTCAATGATATCTTCAACTATCTCACCAGAGTTAGAACCAGCCTGATCTGCCATTGCAATAGTTGAAAACCCAGCCCCTCCCATTATGAGTGATATAACAAAACCAACGACTGAGAGTGTCTGTGCCTGCCTCATATTATCAATACCCTTTAGAAACTTAAGCTAGGCATTGTGTGACATAGAAATATGACCTTCCTGTGTCGAAGGAGAATAATACGAATAGAATTGTAAATGAGTTTATCTTGGGTCCTTAACCACTTTCTCAAGGGAGCAGCCTTTAAATGGTTAAAACAAGTTATGAGCATTCAGGATTTCTTGATAACGGCCACTCAACTCCAAATGCTCCATTCCCCGGTTAAAAGCGTCACAAACACTCTGATCCCGAAAAATCAGATGTCTTGAGCTTGGGGGAAATATGGGATGTACGGCGATGGATTGAGAACGATCAACACTTTCAGGAAACTCTCCGTTTTCAACGATCCAGTTAAAGCTATTCAAGTCCCCGACAATGAAATCCGTGTCACCGCTGAATAGCTCAATACCTTGCCTGCGCTGATGCTTGACCTCTTCATAACCTTTGATTTTCGCAAAAACTTTGGAGAAATTTATCCCCAACATTCCAGGGGCTTCTGCCACTCCGATAACACGTTGATCTCGAAGGTCTTCAATATCGTCTAAAATAAGATCCCGTGACGAAAGCGAAATCGCAACAGTTCGATGAAAAATATAAGGTCTGGAATAACACCCCCCGAGCTCGTTACCTCTGGACACGCCCATCACAGCATCGACTTGATACCCTAATCTTTGTGTTTCCTGGCTCAGGGGAGCTGTATGATCTTGAGAAATCACGTTAAGGCGATACCCCTCAAAGGCCAAGGCTTCTCGTACGATATCCAACTCTGCCCCGTAAGTATCTCTGATATTATCTCTGATATTATCTCTGTGATTATCTCTGGGAATTTCATCTGGTCTAATAAGATAAGGGGGATTAGGAGACCCGATTTGCAGCCTCAGTTCTTTAAATTCAACTTTGTTATGTGCAAGATCTTCTGCAAGAGCAGGTTCCAACCAAAGCAAGAGAATAAACCAAAGATACAATGCAACCAGGCCATAGCCCAACTTTACCAACCCTGAAATCACTTTTCTTCTGGAGTCAAAATCCAATTTTCTCTCTATCCTTTTTGGAGGAAAGAAAAATACTACCTTAAGGTGTAAATTACTTATTAACAAACCCCATAATTTCAACAAATATTTCACTTGCATCCCCAGAGTGGAAACCTACATTAGGACAAAGAATTTTAAAAAAAATAATAACTTCAGTAACGGACCTCCCATGAAAAGATCAAAGACCCTGAAACTGGCCCTGATGGGGGCAAGTGCCCTTGCCCTGACAGCATGTGAAGAACCTCAGGAGGTCGGGATCTTTGAGACTGTGGAGCAATGTTCGCAGCAAGACGGTTTTGACAGTTCAACATGTGAAGAGAACATGAAACTGGCCGAGGCCGAGCATATTCGTGTCTCACCCAAATATACATCCGTTGAAGATTGCGAAGTAGATTTTGGCGCAACACAATGTGAAATTGCGCCGATGCAAACTCAAGGTGGTGGCTCCGTCTTTATGCCCTTAATGATGGGTTACATGATGGGCAATATGCTTGGCGGTAATTCACGGGTAGCGACACAACCGCTTTATCGCTCAGCTGATGATGCCAAGAATTTCCGTACAGGTGACAATCAGAAAGTTGCCGGTAAGACTGGTATCTCCAAAGTCCCTGGTAACGTGGCGAAAGCCCCAACCACCAAAACAAGTACCGTCAGACGTGGTGGGTTTGGTGCCAGTGCCCCGCGAACAACAAGCAGATCTCGGAGCTTTGGTGGTTAAGGCCATAAATTACCTAGCTTAACAACATGCATAACAGAAAAACCTTCTATTAAGGTCCTGACTTTACACGAGTACAAAAATGCAACGGATCTCCCTCGAAGAACGCGATGACTGGAAAGAACAAGCCGAAGAGATGGGCTTTCATTTCCATACTATAGACGATGCCCCCTATTGGGATGAGAGCGCCTGTTATCGTTTTAGTCTTGAGCAGATCGAAAATGACATTGAAGACCCAAGCGAGGCGATTGAAGGCCTCTGCTTTGAGGTGGTAGACCGCGCGATTAACTCTGAAGAAGTCATGTCTAAACTGGCGATCCCGGAAGACTTCTGGGATTACATCCGCGCCAGTTGGCTCAACAAGGAAAAAAACCTCTACGGCCGTCTCGACTTTTCCTATGATGGCAATGGTCCAGCCAAGCTTCTGGAATACAATGCCGACACACCAACTTCACTTTATGAAAGCGGTGCGTTTCAATGGCTTTGGCTTGAACAGGCGATGGAACGCGATATTATTCCCAAAGGTTGTGATCAGTTCAACTCGGTCCATGAACGGCTGGTAGAAGCCTTCCAAAACATGGGTATCGACGGCAAACTTCACCTCGCATCTTGCCAGGGCAGCCCCGAAGATGAAGGCACTGTTCGTTATATCCAGGACTGCGCCATTCAAGCAGGTGTAGATACAAACTTCCTTCACATGGAAGATATTGGTATCGATGAGAACGGTCACTTCAGCGATCTCGATGACATGGGCATTCGTACCCTGTTCAAGCTTTATCCATGGGAGTGGATAATGACTGATGAGTTCGGAAAGTCGGTGCCCAACAGCGGGGTCACTTTATTGAACCCGCTTGGAAAGCGATCTTGTCCAACAAAGGCCTCCTGCCCTTATTGTGGGAAATGTTCGAAGGTCACCCGAACCTTTTACCCGCTTTCTTCGCCGATGATCCCCGGATATCTAATCTGGAAGGTGGCTACGTCAAAAAACCACTGTTCTCCCGTGAAGGTGCCAATATAGAAATTATCCGCCCTGATGAAGCCCCTGTATCGGTTGAAGGCCCCTATGGTAGCGAAGGCTTTATCGTACAGGCCTTTCATCCTTTGCCTGTGTTTGAAGGCAATCACACGGTTATTGGTTCCTGGCTTGTCGCCAGTCAGCCCTGTGGCATGGGCATCCGCGAAGACAACTCCCCCATTACCAAGGATAGTTCGCGGTTCTTACCGCATGTGATATACTAATCTACGAAAAGCCTTAACCTGGTTACTCGTAAAAAATCGCATTATGAAGAATGTCCTATTCATATGCAGTGAAAACAGGATGCGCAGCCGAACCGCGGAAACAATTTGGAACGCACATCCTGATTTATCGGTTCGTTCCGCGGGGACCAATGCCAGCGCCGTAAGAACCGTCAGCGTTGATCATATGCAATGGGCAGATGTTATCCTTGTCATGGAGCAACACCACAAAGACAAACTAACAGATCGTTTCCCAAGTCTGGTTGAGGGCATGACCATCCACGTTTTGGAAATACCAGACATTTACCGATACATGGACCCGTTCCTGATGACAATTCTGGAAAAAGTGGTCCCTGATCACCTCAAGCTATAGAGCTCCATATATAAGCGTGCTGCCCCAAAATGTATTCGTTTGTCGGTCTCAACCTAAACGGCCGTAAAAGGTCATGCGTGCTGATTCTGAAAGCGCAATATCCGGCTTTGAGTTATAAGCAAGAACAACCAGCATCCGGGTGCGGTTTCCCTCAACCGGGGCGACACGGTGGATCGCATTACGACCGCGAAAAAGAACCAAAGCACCGGCACTCATTGAGAGACTTTTAACTGATTGCTCACCATTCAAGACTTGCTCAACTCCCTCAAAGTTCATTTCGTTATTATCCGCATCGCGCAATCCCCCGACATACTCGAAAGCGCCACCGGCTTCCGGCTCTTGGATCATCAGGGTTGTTGCAAAGGATGAATTATCAAAGTGCCACCCCAACTCCTGACCAGTGTTCGCGTAATGAAGATTTATAGAAGAAAGCGGGTCAGCATAGTGATGCAGTTCTTCTTCCCCCAATACAGAGCACAAAAAAGACCGAAACTCTTGTGCATCATATAGTTCCCGCAAAGGCGAATTCACAGGTATAATGTCATCAGTGATACAGCCTTTAGAAGATATCACTTTTCTATTTCTGGGGTGATTATCGCTGTATTCAGGGTCTGTGGGCGTTAAGTATACATTGTGTTCCTGAGTACAAAAATAAGCTTTGTCCTCATTCACTTCCCCTTCTTCCAGAATTTCTGCCAGCGCATTGGCATTGAGGAAATTTTCGAGAACGAGAACACCGGTATCATCCACGGATTTCCGGCATGACTGTCTAAAGTCTTCATTCATCAGGGGATATCGCTTGAGGTCGATAATATCGGCAACAGACATTGAGATCTTCTCCTAATTTAAATTCTAAAAAGGAGACTACAGCACTTCTATCATTGGTAAAAACTTGTATTATCTTATCAAAGGATAAGAAAAATATGGTTAGATTTACTCTAAAACAATGCAGTTATTTTATGGCCGTCGCCGAACAAGGCGGCATCGCGCAGGCTGCGCGGGTTATGAACATATCTCAGCCTGCCATCGCACAGGCAATAGATAAGCTAGAGGACATCACTGGATTACAACTCTTTGATCGCCAACACGCACGTGGCATGGATCTCACCGTTCAAGGTCGCGCCTTTTACAGTGAAGCGGAAAAGTTAATCGCAACGACCCAAGCAGTGGAACGCAATGTTTCTGATATATTAGCCAATCTTGCGGGTACTATCAGGCTTGGATGTTTTCAATCCATTGCCCCCTTTCACGTCGCTAGATTATCAAGCCGTTATCATAGTCTTTTTCCAAATGTCGAGGTAGAGGTAAGCGAACTGCTGCAAAGTGAACTGGTAACGGAATTACTAACGGGAAACATAGACTTAGCAATCTTATATGATCTTGGCCTGGACCCTTCTTTACTCGGCTGGAGAGTGCTTTCAAAACCCAAACCTTATGTCATATTACCTAGGGATCACAAAAAGAGCTCTCAAACCAAAATCAGTTTAAAAGAACTCGCTGACGAGCCTTACGTCCTTTTTGACGCTCCCGGTAGCCGGGAATATTTTTATTCGATATTTGCCCGCTATCAGATCACACCACAAATTTCATTTCGTTCCACGTCTCTTGAATCAGTCAGAAGCGCTGTGGGCCATGGCTTGGGCTTTTCCCTACTTACCATGCGCCCCAATGAACCCAGCACCTATGATGGGCATCAAATCGTTTCTCTGGAAATCAAAGAAGATATTGAACCAACACAGATCGTCCTGGCCCACAAGGTTGATGCGAGTATGCCCCCGCTCCTGAAAAAATTCACCGACTATTGCATAGAAGATTTTAAACAGCAGAAGTCCAAACCTCGTTGATGAGGATCATTAAGTCTCGATATCAGGACGCGCGTGATATGAACTCTTTAAGCTATCTGGATCTGAGCCCACATTTCCAGTATGAATTATTGCATTTTATTTTTACACCCCACAGAGTTTTAAAAAGTCTCCTAGGCCCTATATTACCACTATTGATTGCCAGCGGCGCTTCGTCTATGAGTAGTATTTTAGAATAGAAATTACCTTAGACTTTCAACGATTTTCAAATATATACAGGAATTTGAAACGGTTTGTTGATGCAAATAAAACTGAAGTCTGTGGTCATTTTCTATCTGATAAAATTCACTACAGAAACACGAGAGCCTCTTTTGCCGAGGGGGTTCATCAAAACCCGGGGGATATATGTTAAAAAAACTCACGTTGCTACTTGCTACCGTATTGACAATTTTAGGTCTGGAACTCGCTTCAAACACACAAAATGCTTGGGCTCTAGATCTCTCTCCAGAAGACTGTCCTGTCAAAATCGGGGCTGTAATCTCTGATGATATTGATAGTCAGGAATGCACGCGCTACACCTCTGAAAACAATAGAAGCTATTACTATATCCTGGGATGGAAATCAAAAGTCAAATCTCAAGTCAGCAACCTTGTCTACCAGCCAATCCGGGGCTTTCAATACTGGAAGACAGCTCCTACTGTAGAGAAAAAAGATATCCACAATTGGAGTAGCTTCAAGAATATTAAACTCGATACTGTAACTGAGGTCTCATGTACCGGTTACACCTGTTACACTTTTTCTCTTCCTAATAAAAATGCCGAATGCATGTGGTTTGCCAAAAAATCTAGACAGGGTGATAAGTTTCTCCCTGGTGGCGGCATTGCCAATGGTATTTTGAGAGGATCCCTTTGTAAATTAGGTAAAAAAACACCTTACAATACCGAAGATGCAATGATTTACTTAGGCGCCTTATCAGCCAAGTAATATAAATTATGGGAAAGGAGACAACAGCAGTTGTCCCTTTCCCATTACTTTAAACTAAGTCATAAAAACGAAAAATCCGATATTACCTTATCTTGGCTCCGACTTAGGTGACCTAACAAATTAAGGTTTGCCACTTAGAATATGCTAAAAAATTCATGAGTTTTTGCCGTGAGGATTTTGGTTTGCAAACAAGATAAAACAACAATTGGTAATCTGCCTGACATCCGCATGTCAGTCACTTAAACTATACTATGCGCACAAGACCCGATCTTTGGGAATAGTGATAGTCACGGTCGTCCCAATGCCCACTTCGCTTTCCAACTCAAATGTACCGCCGTGGTTGGCAACCAAAGATTTAACGATTGGTAAGCCAAGGCCTGTTCCCTCCTCACGGCGGGTCAGGCTTCCTGCTACCTGACCAAAGGGTTCCATCACCAGTGCCTGGTGTTTGCTATCGATCCCAATACCAGTATCTTTTATGCTGAGAATAAATGCCCCATCGGACCCAATATCACTTGTAATTGTGACATCACCACCAGGTTTGGTGAACTTTATGCTATTGCTTAACAAGTTCAAAAGGATCTGTTTAAATTGACGGGCATCTAGGAAAACATGACAATTAGTAGATAAATTTTCATGCCAAACCTTAACGCCTCCCTTCTCGGCCCGGCCCTTAACCATCAGAAGAATTCCGGAAATAACAGCCGTGACATCCACATTCTCTTCTTCAAGATCCAACTCCCCAGCTTCAATGCGGGAGATGTCGAGAATGTCGTTGATTAATTCCAGTAAGAATTTACCTGATCGGTGAATATCAACAACATACTCCTTGTTTTGATCACTCCCCAAAGATCCGAAAAGTTCATGATTCAAAGCCTCCGAAAACCCAATGACAGAATTCAAAGGGGTCCGCAGTTCATGGCTCATATTAGCGAGAAATTCAGACTTTGATCGATTGGCAAGTTCTGCACGGTCCTTTTCCAAAATCATGGCCCGTTCTGCATTATCTCTTTGAATAGATACCGCAACAGCAGAACGCAAAGTCCAGATCACAGCAAACATAAGCCCAAGAGCAACAGCAGCAAGAATATAAGAGGATAGATTGAGCAAACGATCAACCCTCGCCATTCGCTCAGTTACATCAAAATAAATCTCGAAGGCGCCAAGAAATTTTTTACCCTCGCCAGAACTTAAAATGGGAACATAAGTTTCGACCACATCCAATCTGACAATATCGCCTTCTAAACTCGGGGTATTCTTACGAATTAATTTGGTAAAAAGGTGTCCTTGGGCAACGATATTATGGAAGTAATCATTCTTATTAAGCTGGCCAATATCCTCTGCATCGGTCGAATAAATGATTTCACCCGTTGCGTTAAAGACTTTTACCTTAATCAAATCAAGAGACGCTATAATTTCCGGGGCATTGGAGGTAAACTTTTCGGGAAGAGAAATTTTTCCCTCACCCTGTATGCCTAATGCGAATTCCAGATGCCGTGCGGAACGTTGAGCCTCTTGCTCTGTGATTTCTGTAACAAAATCGGCAAAAAGCGGGTACAGAATAAAACGATTAGCCAAAGGAAAAACAATTGCAATCGCAAGGGACAACAAGAAAATATTACGTAAATAGCCTGTACGGAAGACTGTCCTGATCTGACTATAAATCGTATTTCCCTGGCCTTGGAACGGTTCCTGCGCGGTCTGGTCAGCTGTTACCTTGTCTTCGTGCAATTGATTTATCCATATCTTGCCCCCTCAGTCACAGACTACAATCTACTTTAAGGCAATTAAACATTCTATAAACTATGAAGCTTGAAACGTTACCACTCTGCAACTTACTTCTTTATAGGCCCCTCTGGTCGACAAGCATCCATTGCCTTATCCAATGCTCTATTGCTCACCTGGATTTGTTGGGTCACACAAAGCACATTCCGATTGGGATCACGATCCGCAAAAGCCACAGAACTCAGCACATCAATCGAGCAAGTCAGTATAAAACCCATGAAAAAGAATATACGGATATACGACACGACTAAGTCCAATTCAAACGGTTTGGAGAAGGCAAATCATAAGGAAGAAATCCTATCAACAGCCTTTTACCAGAAGATTTTACTTACCCAACCGATCCTCTTTTATCAATCACCGTCGGCGCCTTTCACAGACAAATTATTCAGGAAATTAAGCCTACGAATTGTAAAAAAATACAAAATAGCGTACTGTTACATGCAACAGATAGTTGAGTAGGGTTTACTGGACTGAGTAAAACGGCAAATTAGAAACCGTCGCTTGGTTATTTTATAGACATTGCAGTGTGGTTTAGGAACATAGAGGTATTACACTATGATTCTTGTTATTGTACTGGTCTTGCTTGTCGTCGGCTCTGTCGTTTTCAGCTTTGTGAGCCCGTGGTGGTTTACGCCTCTTGCCTCAAATTGGGGCACCATCGACACGACACTCATTATTACATTCGTTATCACCGGGATCGTCTTTGTCGCGGTAGGACTGTTCATGACCTATGCCGTATTTCGCTTTCGGCACAAAGAGGGTCAACGTGCACATTACGAACCAGAGAATAAGAAACTCGAAATCTGGCTCTCTGTCCTGACCGGGATCGGTATCATCGCCATGTTGGCCCCTGGTCTGGTTGTATGGGATCAATTCATCACGGTTCCAAAAGAGGCAAAGGTTATTGAAGTTTTAGGGCGACAGTGGTCATGGGCTTTTAGGTTCCCAGGAGAAGATGGCAAGCTCGGTACAGTCGCAACCAAATACATCAGTGACGAAAATCCCTTTGGAATAAATCCCAATGACCCCACGGGACAAGACGATCTTCTCGTTGATGAAAGCGAACTTCACCTACCAGTTGGAAAACCTTACAAACTCCTTTTGCGCTCTACCGATGTTTTGCACGATTTTTACGTGCCTCAATTCCGGGCCAAGATGGATTTGGTCCCGGGTCTTGTGACTTATTTTTGGTTCACTCCGACAAGAACTGGTGAGTTTGAGATCCTCTGCGCGGAATTGTGTGGCGTTGCCCATTCTGAAATGCGCGGATCAGTCTTCATCGACGAAGAGGCTGACTTCCAAGAATGGCTTCAGGACTATTCTACCTTTGCAGAGGAAATGGCCGCACACGAAGCCAAAAAATCTGAGTTAACAGAGATCACAGAAAACACGCCCCAATAATACCTCGGCCCCAACAACACTTCGATAAGTGAAATGTTTTGATATTAGAGCGATGAGGCAGAAATAATGACAGAAGCGGCAATCACGCCAACAGACCACTTAGATCATGGCCCACAAACCTTTTTAACCAAATATATCTGGAGCCAAGATCACAAAGTCATTGCCATTCAATATGCGATAACCGCGATCTCTGTCGGGATGGTCGCCCTAGTTCTATCCTGGTTAATGCGATTACAGCTTGGCTTCCCTGACTCTTTTGATTTTATTGATCCCGAAGGTTATTACCAATACGTCACCATGCACGGCATGATCATGGTGATTTATTTGCTCACCGCCATATTCCTTGGCGGGTTTGGCAACTATCTCATCCCCTTGATGATCGGGGCCAGGGATATGGTGTTTCCCTACCTCAACATGTTAAGTTACTGGTTCTATTTGGTTTCTGTCCTGGTATTAATGGCGAGCTTCTTTGTTCCCGGAGGTCCGACAGGAGCAGGCTGGACCCTCTATCCGCCGCAGTCGATCTTACCTGGAACCCCAGGATATGACTGGGGCATCGTATTGATGCTCATCTCCTTGGTCATCTTTATTGTCGCCTTTACCATGGGTGGCCTGAACTATGTCACAACAATACTGCAGGCCCGGACTAAGGGGATGACCCTGATGCGCATGCCCCTCAGTGTTTGGGGCATTTTTGTCGCTACGATTATGGGCCTACTGGCCTTCCCTGCACTCTTCGTTGGGGGTGTAATGATGATGTTCGACAGGCTACTTGGGACAAGCTTCTTTATGCCCGCCATTATTGCTCAAGGCGAAGCACTTGAATACGGTGGTGGCAGTCCATTGCTTTTCCAGCATCTATTTTGGTTTTTCGGTCATCCCGAAGTTTATATTGTCGCCCTGCCCGCCTTTGGGATTGTCTCGGATCTGATTTCTATCCATGCCCGTAAGAATATTTTTGGCTATCGCATGATGGTGTGGGCTATCGTTGGCATCGGCGCCCTCAGCTTTGTTGTCTGGGCACACCATATGTACGTCAGTGGCATGAACCCCTATTTTGGATTTTTCTTTGCGGTTACGACCCTCATTATTGCCGTTCCCACAGCGATCAAGGTTTATAACTGGGTCTTGACCCTGTGGCGTGGGGATATTCATCTCACCATGCCAATGCTTTATTCCATCGCTTTTATTCTCACCTTCGTGGTCGGGGGATTAACCGGGCTGTTTTTGGGCAACGTTGTTATCGACGTTCCCCTTTCAGATACCTATTTTGTGGTCGCTCACTTTCACATGGTGATGGGCATTGCCCCGATCCTGGTTGTCTTTGGCGCAATTTATCATTGGTACCCCAAAATCACCGGACGCATGATGTGTGTTAAAATGGGCCACATTCATTTTTGGGTGACCTTTCTTGGTACCTACCTGATGTATTTCCCAATGCACTACTTAGGCTTTGTTGGCGTCCCCAGACGTTATTTTGCTTATGAAGACGCGGCCTTTATTCCGGAATCTGCTCAATCCCTAAATGCTTTTATTACCGTAATTGCCTTGATCATTGGCGCGGTTCAATTGTTGTTTATCTACAATTTGATCTGGAGCTACTTCAAAGGCAAAGAATCAGGACCTAATCCCTGGAAAGCCACTTCACTGGAATGGCAAACCCCTGAAACACCTCCCGGGCATGGCAATTGGGGGCCGACAGATCCTGTGGTTTATCGCTGGGCCTATGATTACAGTGTCCCGGGCTTTGAGGAAGATTTTATTCCCCAAAATGTCCCTCATGAAAAAGGCGATCCTCACCAAGGACGCGATCAGGGGGATACATGAGCCTTCGCCATACATTGATGAGTAAACCCTGGGAAGTCGGTTCAGGTGAAGTTATTGAACGGGGACAGATCTGTTCTGCCGCTCCAGGAAAACTAGCCCTGACCGCATTTTTTATCATTATCACGGTGTTATTCTCACTGTTAACAATGGGCTTTTTCACGCGTATGGCATCTGAAGATTGGGTCCCCCTTATTGAACCTGATCTTCTGATCTTAAACACGGTGTTTTTAACTCTGAGTTCACTGGCCTTTCATGGCGCATGGATAACTGTCAGAAAAGAAGAAGCAGTGCCGCAACCCATTGGCCAAAGCCAGATTAGAAACAGGTTTATGTTTCTAGGCGGACTTTTTGCAGTGGCTTTTATTCTTGGGCAAACTTTAGCCTGGCTGCAGCTCTACGGCGAAGGCAATTTTGTCGACACCAATCCCGCCATAACTTTCTTCATTCTCATCACGGCACTTCATGCAGTTCACCTTTTAGGAGGCCTCTTTGCATGGGGCCGCTCAGCATTGAAAATCTGGCAAGGTGCAAGCGCAGACAAGATTAGAAAAAGTCTCGAACTCTGTACCAGCTATTGGCATTTTTTGCTGCTGCTCTGGATGCTGATGTTTGTCCTGCTTGTGCTCGATAACAACGGGAAATTTGATTTGATCGCGATTTGCCGCGGGATTTTGTTGGGGGATTAATACAAAAGGTCTGATAAAGGACGACGACAATGTCACAACAGACACAAGAAATGACAGGAAACAAGCTACACCAACCCGATGGTTGGGAAGGTTTTAACGAGGACTGGTCATCAGATAAAGAAACCTTCAAGTCTGTCTCCTGGGGCAAGGCGATGATGTGGATCTTCCTGCTCAGTGATACCTTTATATTTGGATCATTTCTCACTGGTTACATGGCTGTAAGAATGACCACCACAGAGCTTTGGCCCAATTCCAGTGAAGTCTTTGCCCTGACAATCGCCGGGCAACATATCCCCCTCATCCTAATTGCGATCATGACCTTTGTTCTCATCAGTAGCAGCGGCACCATGGCTATGGCTGTAAACTTTGCCTACCGCAAGAACAGAAGCGCATGTGCTGCCCTTATGATCGCCACAGCCGTTTTAGGCGCTTGTTTTGTCGGCATGCAGGTTTTTGAGTGGAGTAAACTAATAGAAGAAGGTGTCAGGCCATGGGGCAACCCCTTTGGCGCGGCTCAATTCGGCTCAACATTCTTTATGATAACCGGGTTCCACGGCCTTCATGTTTCGGCCGGAGTCATCTATCTGACAGTCGTTGCCTTCAAGGTTTTACGCGGTGACTTTGAACGTACCGGCGATTATCAGGGCGTTGAGATAGCAGGCCTTTATTGGCACTTCGTCGATTTGGTTTGGGTCTTCATCTTTGCCTTCTTCTATTTATGGTAAAACCGATAAAAACGATTTAATGATCGGGAATTTATTATGACAACACAATCAGAACAACACGAAAACGAAATCCACCCAATCGGCATATATTTAAAAATCTGGGGCTTGTTGTTCATCCTCAGTGCCCTGTCTTATATGGTTGATTACCTTAGCTTTCAGGGCTACATAAGGTGGTCACTAATTCTCATATTTATGATTTTAAAAGCAGGGCTGATTGTCAGTGTCTTCATGCATATGCAGTGGGAACGCTTGGCCCTAAAAGCTGCCATTCTGGTCCCTCCCCTGGCCATATTCGTACTTGTCGCACTGATGGTAATTGAGGCAGATTATATTTTTGATTCCCGCGTTACTTACTTTGGCGCAGGCTCCTAATTTCAAGAGTTAAACTTCTTCCTCCAGTAATTCATGGCTTAATTCATGGCTTATTTAGGGCTCTATTTCGAAACCTTTATTTCATATCGTAAAATTTCACACCAAAAGGTGACAAATTTTTAACGAAATCTGATCTACACTAAATTCAGGAACAAGATCTTATAGGTATAGATTTTAATCTACGGCCTTAAGATAATATTAGCCCAGAACTTCAAAAAATCTGCGCTATTCTCAGGCTTAATCTCGCACGTTTCTAGCTCGCCTTCTCTTGGGAAATCCTCTCAAGAGGACGACACGACAGTTACTAAGCGAGAGAAATGAGCAAAGCCTAGATCTCTCCCTTATAAAGAACTAAGACGTTGTAAAAACATCCATCTTTGATGTGAGCAACGATACTATGGCTTTGCCTTTTTAATACACGGAATTAATCCGTGAACAAAAAGTACAAAAGTGACTAAGCAGTAAACCAGGGATAACAAACTCGCACTTAATATGTTCCGTCACGGGCTCGAAAGAGGGACCAACCTATAAATTTTGATTTATGGAGGTCGCGATGCCCAATGGCAGATACCATTTTTACAGCGCACAACTAACCTGTCTCCTTTTAGTCGCAATACTAATTTTTTTTCCCTTTAAAACGATTTGGGCTATTTCATTGCTCGATATTGCACAGGCCTCGGCGAACCAAACGAATTCAATCTTCAACAGTTCGGAATTTAAATACAACTCGTTTAAAGGTGTGCAGAACTGGGAAGCGGTATTAAAAAAATCATCATCAGAATTCAAAGAATTCCTCGCCTGCGCAAACAATAAACAGAAATGCCAAACGCCAGAACAGCACACATGGAGAGAATTTACATTATCAATCAGAAACTTATCACGTAATCAAAAAATAAAGGCCGTAAACAGTTATTTTAACAAATGGGACTACAAATCAGATCAGGGTATATATGGTACCCAAGATTATTGGGCATCCTTGAGCCAGTTTATGAAAAACTCTGGTGATTGCGAAGATTATGCAATCGCAAAATACTACACACTTATGGCTTTAGGTTTTAAAGATCATGAGATGCGTATTGTTGCCTTAAAAGATCAGAATGCAGAAAAAGGGCACGTGGTGTTAGCACTCTATGAACGGGAGGACATTCAAATCCTCGACAACCTATCAAATTCGATAACCAGTCATCATACATTGAGGAACTACACCCCGCTCTATTCCGTAAATCAAACATCGCGATGGGTACACAAACCTAAAGTATTATTATAAAATACTCTGATAGGCTTCTAACTAATTTGTAAGTAAGTGCTATACAAAAAGGAATTTAATAATGTCCCCATTATTTTTTACAGTCACCTTTTTGACAGCCTTTTCCTTATCCGTTTCTCAACTACAAGCACAAGAGAAAATCGGGGTGTTGGACATTATCATAGATGATGATTTCCCGCCCTATACGATGCAACACAGCGATGAGAGTACCGACGGTCTATTTGTAGAAATTTTAAAGGGCGCCTTACACCACTCTAATCTTAATTACACAATGGCAGGACTGCCATGGAAACGTCTCATCGCCAAGACAGACCGCGCTCATATAGATGCTTCGTTACCCTGGCGGGCAAAAAAAGAACGCTTTGAGAAATACAACATGGTCGGCCCCATAACAAGACACGGAACGGACACTGTTTTTTGGGCGAGAAAAGATGCAACACAGCGATTTCAAAGGCGAAGAATGGACGCACCTCAAAGGCGAAGAATGGACGCACCTGAAAGATTTAAAAGAGTATAGAATTGGTTCCATTTCCGGTTATGCCTATCCCAGTGACTTTGAACAGGCCGATTTCCTTCAGAAAATGGAAATGACTGTGACCAATGGTACTCTCATCAAAATGCTCGCTGCCGGGCGTTTGGATTTAATAATTGGGGATGAACACGTACTTGCTGTTGAAGCAGCAAATGAAGGTCTCAGTGGACAGTTTAAGCAGGCTGGACCTGCACTGGAAACAGTTAAACGATATATCGCGGTCCCAAAATCAAAAACGACTATTGCATCGACGATTGAGAATGCACTGAAAACCTTTCAGGAAACTCCGCAATATCAGAATATTTTGAACAAATATCGGTAGTCGAAAACCACCCTTCAAAGACTGGCATATACGCTCGAGAACATGCGTAACGACGTCAGTAAAAGAAAAAAAGCAAACGCCAGGCGTAGTCGTGCAGGATTGATACTGTGTGCAATTCTGGCACCAATCGGAGCCGTTAACATGGTCGCGGGAACAATAAGGGTGTAGAGCGTCAACCACTTTGTCCGGTTGCGTCAACCACCTTGGCCGCTTTTGATGCGGCTGTGATCTGACGTTTATTTACGATGCTTCAGGCATATTTTTCACCTTTTTGTTTGTGGTTTTCCGCAACATTTTTTTGAGATTTTGGGCGGCTTCCCATTGTCTGTAGCTGTCGATATTCATCTCAAGAATGGTTGAGTGGTGAACAAGACGATCGATTGCTGCAACGGTCATGGCCTTATCTTGAAAAATATTGTCCCATCCGCTAAAAGGTTGATTGGCAGCAATTGCAATACTTCGGTACTCATATCGTCTGGCGATCAATTCAAAGAGCACGGATGTTTCAGATATATCCCTTTGTGCATAGGTAATATCATCGAGAATGATGAGATCAAATTTATCGAGTTTTGCGAGGGCGTTTTCGAGCATAAGTTCACGTCTGGCAGCCTGGAGTTTTTGCACCAGATCACTGGTTTGCGTATAGAGCACACGGTATCCAGCCTCTATAAGAGCATAACCTACGGCGCATAGGAGATGAGTTTTTCCTCCCCCTGAATTTCCAATGGCAATCAGATTTGCTCTTGCGTCAATCCAGTCACCGGCAGACAAGGCTTCGACCTGCGCCTTTTTCACGTTAGGCAGCCGCTTGAAGTTAAAAGTGGCCAGAGTTTTTCCGCCCAGCAGGTTTGATGCGTTGAGATGGCGTTGAATGCGTCGCGTGTCCCTTTCGGCCAATTCATATTCGGCCAAAACGGCAAGGAACCTGGCTGCTGACCAGCCCTCCTTGTCGGATTGGATTGCGATATCTTGCCAGTGTTTGTGAAAGCTGGGTAATCGTAAGTCAGTTAGCATAAGAGGCAGCTTGTGCTGATCCACTTCAATGTTTGTCATGCCCGATCCTCCAACAGAGTATCAAAGACTGATAATGAAGGTTGAACCACGGGAATATCAGGAGGTAAATCCGTGTTCTTTTTTGTGATATTCAGCTTAAGTTTTTTTGCGCAAGGTAGCCTTCCTGCATTGATTTCTCTCGAAATCAGGTGCGCGACTTCGGCCTCACAAGCCTCTTCGTGCGCAAGGAAAAGTATCCCAACCATCTGACGACACGCATCTCTGCGGGACAACTTTTTCTGAAACAATGTCCAGGCCAGGGAGTACTCGGTTCTTGGAAAAATACTGTCACGATAAATAGAATTGGCGAGTGCCTGAGGTTTACGTTTGAGAGCATGAATGACGTGATGATAATTGATAACATGAATGCGGGGGCCTTTGCCGTGCCCCCGCTCACGAGAATGGCTGACGACATGAGTGCTGCCTAGATAGGCTTCTATCCGGTTATCGTAAATATGGACACGCAAGCGTTGACCAATTAGGCGAGAAGGGGCGCTATAAAAAACCTGCTTAACTAAAAAACCACTTGTTTTGGTAACTCTCGACACGACTTCAGTGTAATCTGTTGTTCGCCGAGGAGGTAACGCCTTGAGAGATTTCAACTCTGTTTGGATATCTTGGTCACGATGTTTGTTCCGTCTAGCAATCAGCTCGTCCAAAAATCGCCGATACTCATCCAAAGTGTCAAAGTCATTACTGCCACGCAAAATCAGGGCCTGCTTTATCGCAGTCTTAAGGTGACCGTGGTGAGATTCAATGGCACCGTTCTCGTGTGATTCCCCTCTGTTATTTCGACTGGCCTCCATACCGTAGTGCTCAACAAAAGCAGAATAACGTTTGGTAATGTCCTCCTTTTCCTCAACGCTCAAATTCCGAAAGGCCGCAGACAGGCTGTCGGTCCGGTGGTTTTCAGGAGCGCCCCCCAAGGACCAAAGCGCATTTTGTAAGTTCTCCGCAAGGGCTGTAAAACTCTCACCGCCAAGTACGACCCCAACATGTTCCCATCGGCTATATACCAGAACAAAATGATAGAGCCGATGCACCAAAGGATCTCCTGCAATGGTAATACTTAAGTCGGCTGCATCCGTGAAATCTGATTGGCCCATGTAACCCGGCTCAGGTGTTTGCCTGAAAATGATATCCTTTTCAGGGCCATTCAGAGCCCGCCATCCCCGAACTCGGCGCTCTAACGTGCGCTTGACACGGTCATCGGGAAAACGGAGCGGATAGAGGCTCTGTATGTGGCGCAACAAAGTAATGGGTTTGACCGAGTTGTCTTTATCCAAAATGGGAAGGATGTCCTTATCCCAGATATCTTCAAGCGGATCAGAAACTGTTCGCCCTCGCTTTATATTGCGTTGTGACGGTAAAGTCGCATCAACGTCAAATCGGCGGGCCGTGCGTTCGCTAAACCCTGCGCGGGCAGCGGCGGTTCGTTGACCATGAGTTTTTCTATCTGTCATGTAAAGTCTCAGTTGTTCATCTGTGATAAATTTATACGGCAAACAGGTTCCTCCAATTACATCTAGAGGTTCCTAATTTATCAACTCACAGCAGCTTGTAACTAACACCAAATTAAGCCTTGGCCGGTGGATCTGATTATCAAACGGGCACGCCCTTTTTAATGATCAGATCCACCGGCCAAGGTGGTTGTCGCAACCGGCCAAGGTTATTGTCGCTGAACATAAGGGCAAAACCAATCATATTGGCATAACCCAAACTCCCCGGTGGTAAGTCAGGGTTTCCCATACCGCTTAGAATAAAGGAAATCGAGCCCGGCAAGGCGATAATTAAACCAATAGCAGAAGCCGTCCCTACAGCCCGTCGAATGGGATAGTTAAATGACCCCCGGCAAAGCCGGGGGCTTAAGCGGGTGAGCCCCTTAAAGGGGCAAATTGGGAACCGCTAAAGCGGTTATGGATTGAATATATCCATTTGGTCAAAGTACTTATCACGCTCTTCTTGCGTTCTGATATACTCCCTCACCATCTGTTCATCGAGCCCTACAGTTGAGACGAAATATCCACGGGCCCAAAAATTTTCACCCTTGAAATTCCGTGCTTTATTTTTGAATTTTCGAGCTATGGCAATCGCGCTTTTTCCTTTTAGGTATCCAACGACTTTTGAAACAGCATGTTTGGGCGGTATGCTGATACACATGTGAATGTGATCCGGCATCAAATGGCCCTCCTCAATCTTACTTTCGCGATGCCCGGCCAGTTCATGGAAAATTTCACCAAGATACTGACGTAGGTTGCCATAGATAACTTTTTGCCTGCGTTTAGGGATGAAAACCACGTGGTATTTACAATCCCATCTCGTATGTGCAAGGCTTTTGTAATCTCTCATCGGCTAATTCCTTTGTTATTTTGGTCAATAAACAAAGAAATGTAAGACCGTGGGAACGGTCAAACCATTGAGAGTCCCCCGGCATAGCCGGGGGTTTACCGGATTAAATTAAACACAGTCAATATAGGGACGCTCAGGGTTCCCCCGCCAATTCCCATAACGACGGAAAAAGAGCCAACCAACAGCCCCAAACCATGGCGAATAGCTCCCGTGGGAAGTTCATCAGCTAGGGTAACACCTTCTTTGCGAAAGGCCATATTGAGTGCAACTACAATCGCAACAAGGGCAAAGATCAGAGTAAGAACTTCTCCCTTAACCACGGACCCTACATAACTGCCAATGAGTACGCCAACGAAAATCAAAGGGGACCAGGATTTGAGTAAATCAAAGTCCACACCCCCTCGCCGATGATGAGAGCGTGCCGAAATGATTGAAGTGGGAATGATGGTCGCCAGGGAAGTCCCCACAGCCAAATGCATCAGTACCGTGTTTTCAACCCCTATCAGGGGAAAAAGCAAGAACAACACCGGTACAATGACAATACCACCACCAACCCCTAACAGACCCGCCAATAAGCCGGCAACCGCGCCGGTAAAGACCAAAGCCGAAGCAAAACTGGCAAAGAAAACTGGATCTGCACTCAATGTTTCAATCATCGTCAACACACTCTCGATCAGATTAAATGACGGTTATCGTCAACTCGCCAACACCCTCAACGGTGCCAACCATCACATCGCCCTTAACCACAGGACCAACACCAGCCGGTGTGCCAGACATAATCAGGTCGCCTGCAGCTATTTCATAATAATCAGAAAGATAGGAAATCATTTCAGATACTTTCCAAATCATCTGGCTCAGATCACCTTTCTGACGGGTTTCACCGTTTACTTTCAATTCAATAAGGCCCGCATCAGGGTTTGTGCTTTCAGAGACGGGAACGATCGTTCCCATAGGAGCTGAATTTTCAAACGCCTTGCCGATTTCCCACGGCCGACCCGTTTTTTTGGATATACCCTGTAAATCCCGACGGGTCATATCCAGACCGACGGCATAACCAAACACATGGTCCATGGCATTTTCTTGCTTAATGTCCCGGCCACCACTTTTAAGGGCTACAACCAATTCAAGTTCGTGGTGCACATTGCTCGATTTTGGCGGATAGGGGAAATCCCCGGACACGTCAATATTGTTGGGATTTTTTTGAAAAAAGAACGGATCTTCACGATCAGGATCATGCCCCATTTCGATGGTGTGCTCGGCATAGTTACGACCAATACAATATATCCGGCGGATCGGGAATACATCATCGCTTCCCTCAATAGGAACCGTCACTTGTTTAGGAGGGGTGATGGCATAATTCGTCATTTTATTTCCTTTACTACCATGACACTTATTATAGAAATTTGTTTATGTAATAGAATGTTAAGAACGGCTTGATGCATAATATTCCACCAGCCTTTCCAATGCGGCGAGCCCTTCGGCAAGGACAAAGGCAAAGAAGAACAGCACTAACAGCAGAGCCCAGAAGTGCTCCATCAAGAAGTTCGCAGAATAGAGTTCGAACAAGCGTCCAAAGCCCACAATCGACACGAGTAGCTGTCCGATAATGACGCCTTTTACCGCCCGAATGAAACCGATGCGAATTCCGGCTAGAATTTCAGGTAAAGCCGCCCAAATATAAATTTTGTGAAACGCCTGCCACCGTGAAGCCCCATAGGATCTTGCCATTTCAACCAGTGAAGGGGTGATTTGCTTCACACCTGCACGCGCATCCAAAACGATGATCCAGATTGCAAAGAGAGCGGTGGTGATGATGACGGTGCGCTCTCCTATGCCAAACAATATCATCAGTACAGGCACCAGTGCGGTCAGGGGGGCACTGAGAAACATGTTAACCCAAGGCAACAACAGTCTGTCGATGATTACCGACTGCCCCATGAGCACACCCACAGGAACGCCAATTGCGATTGCCGACAAGGTACCGATGATAAAGGCTCGTCCGGTATCCCAAAGTGCGGAGAGAAAAGATGCTGTTGGCACAATTTCCCACATTTTTTCAAAGACAGACGATAACGGTGGTAAGAGGAATGTCAGTTCCAAGTGACCGACGATCTCCCACAGTATGGCCCAAATGATAAGAGAAGACATCATGGGCAGATGGAAACCAAAAACTTTCATGATCCATTCCCCCTATTCGACATACGTACGCAGTGAACGCCAAATGTTTTCGACCGTATCCAGATAGCCCGCATCACGACGCATGGCATCCGCATCAATGGTGCGATCTATTTGGGGCTCAATGATTTCTGACACCCGGCTTGGCCGCGGTAACAACAGGGCAATCTTGTCCGAGACATAAACCGCCTCTTCAATCGAGTGGGTGACAAAGATGAAGGTCTTCTTTTCAACCTCAACCAGGTTGATCAAATCTTCCTGAAACTTACGCCGGGTTTGCTCATCAACCGCGGAAAACGGTTCATCCATAAGCAAGACATCAGCATCCACGCTTAGGGCCCGTGCCAGCCCGACACGCTGGCGCATCCCGCCTGAGAGCTCGTGAGGGAAACTGTGCTCAAAACCTTTCAGGCCAACGTCCTTGATGTATTTTTCTGCAACGGCTTCACGTTCTGACTTGGCAACGCCCCGTAGCTCCAATCCGAACCCAACGTTGCGCATCACTGTTGCCCAAGGCATCAGGGCAAAATCCTGAAAGACAAAAGCACGGTCTTCTCCTGGCTCTTTAACAGGCTTGCCATTAACGTAGACTTCACCCTGAGTGGCCGGGATCAGGCCAGCAATGATTTTCAAAAGCGTGGTTTTACCACAGCCAGAGGGTCCAAGCAGAGACGTCAGCTGGCCTTTGGGAAAATCTAGGTTCATGTCGTTTAAGGCCTGAACGCCGCCGGGATAAACTTTTGAAACACCCTTTACTGACACGGCAATTTCATTACCCGCGGGTACATTGGTAGTATTTCCTGGAGATATCTCACTTTCAGGAACGAGTTTAGCAGTAGCATTCATCAGCTTACTCCCTGTACTGGCCGACTTTCAGGCCGGAATAACGTATGCTCTACCCGCTCTAGTATTTCTAGAAACGCAACAGCAAGAACGATGATGGAAAAAATGGCAGCGTACATTTTCGGGTACTCCGCAATCGATTGATTGTAGGTGATCAGATCACCAATTCCCGTTGGGGTAATAAGCAATTCAGACAGAATAGCCCCGATAAACCCAGCAGACGCGCCCAGGCGAAGGCCCACAAAAATAACCGGACTGGCAGAAGGCAGGATAATTTTCAAAATAATATCCCGCTTGCTGGCTTGGAAAGAATGTCCCATTTCCTTTAAGACATGGGGGGTGTGCTTTACCGCGTTATAGGCATTGAGGACAATAACCGGCATTGCCATGATGCAGACAACCAACACTTTTGACGTCAAACCAATACCATAGGCCATCACCAGCAACGGGATGAGCGCTGCCAAAGGTGCCGATTGCATAACGATGAATATCGGCGAGCCAAACCATTCCGCTTTGTGATTAAGCCCCATCCATACCCCGCAACTCACCCCGAGAAAACCAGAGATAAACAGTCCGATCACCAGAGGCTTAAGGGTTTCCGGGTAAGTCTTCAAAAATGAACCATCGACCAGCAGCTGCCAAAAGGCGTCCATGGTTTGTAAAAAGGTTGGAAAAGCCGGGCTAACTGGAATACGGCCAGCGTACTCCCATCCTCCAAAAACAAGAACAAAGGAGAGCAGTTTCAAAGTCCTTGAATGCAAGAAGAAATTTACCATAACTTGCGTTCTCACTATTCTTAAAAAAGATGGAGCTGATGGGTGGAAAGCGATCACCAGCTCCAGTTAAGGGATCTTGTGTCCGGATTTACTTGATCTTAGAAATCGCGTCGTCGAGAGGACCCATTGCCCAATAGTCTTCAACTTTTAGTCCTTCAGCGGGGCCCTTTAACTGACCGGCCTTCACATAAAAATCAAAATCGGACTTGGCAGCGATATCTCCGCCACCATTGGCATCGAATAAACCACCCTCTACGGCTTCTTTATAATAAGCATCAACTTCATGAAGCAGTTCTGCCGGGAGATCCGATAACAGATTGAAGCGCTTGCGCTCTTTATCGATAATACTCGGATCATTGATCATATCGCGCCAAGTCGTCAGCAACGTATCGACCAGAATAGAGACGGATTCCTTGTTTTCGTTCATCCAGTTGAGGTTCGCGAACAGAATTTCATCACTGGCTGCGCCACCAAGGCTTGGCAGGACATGAAAGCGATCCCCTGCTCTTTCCATCAGAATATTCTTGTTGGAGAGATCGACGATGGTGGCGTTGATCTGCCCCTTCATCATCGCAACGATGCGGTTCTCAGATCCGGGAACATAGGATCGGGTGCCAAATGAGATATTCTCACGTTTGGCAATTATGTTACCGATAGCTTCGGTTCCAGTGCCGCGGGCATGGAATGTAAAGGGCTCACCATCCAGGTCTTTCCAGGTTGCGTATTTTTTGTCTGCTACCGGGAAAAACACCAGTTTGGAGATTTGAAAAAAGTTCCGAATTGGAACATTGGTCTTTTGGATAACAGAGTAAGGCGATCCAATACCAATATCCATTTGCCCGCTAATGATCGCCTGAATGGCGAGGTTCTCTTTGGCAAAGGTTGTGAGCTCGTAATCCAACCCTTTTTCTTTGGCCCGCTCCAGCGCAACCAACATTGCCAGCGTTTCAACAGAAGCCACATCGCCCAGGGCGATCCTGACTTTATCCGCAGCAAAAGCAGAGACCGAGACTGAAAAGGCCGTGACAGCAGCTGCGGCTGTCAAAGTGACCTTCTTAAAAAATACTCCCATGGTACTTCTCCCAAGATTTAGGCTCCGCGCACAGAACCAATTAAAACCAATCACCAATTCGTATGTTTTATTGTTCTATTTTTGTATTATTAACGCTAAAAAGAACCAATTTCGAACTCAAGCACATAGTTGGCAAAAACAGTCATTTTTTACAAATTGACATCCTTCAGACCAATTTAATTCAATTATATCAACAAAATAACAAGTAACTCACAAAGAAAATTATTGCTATTGATCCCTTACATTCTTTTCAATAACCTAGTTTTCACTATAAAAACCGCCCAACCATCAAAAACCAATTTTAAATTGGGTTAACCAATTGGTTTGAAAAATTAGCCTTGGAAAGCAGTTGAGATATGGAAACAGAAGACGGTGCGCTGGTACAGTTGAGAGCCTTTATTGCCCAGGGTGACTTTGTCCCGAATGAGAGGTTACCTGCCGAGCGGCAACTGTGCGATACGCTCGGCATCTCCCGGGCCGAACTCAGGAAAGCCTTTAATGTTCTGGAGGCTGAAGGCGCTATTTGGCGTCACGTCGGCCGGGGAACTTTTATCGGTAATGGCAAAGAGGAAAGCCTGGCAATGTCGATTGCCAATGTCGCCAAACACACCAACCCACGCGATGTTATGTCTGCCCGAATGATCCTGGAGCCTCAATTGGCGAGAGAGGCCGCCTTTAATGCAACGGCACAGGACATGGAATCCCTACGCCGGATTGCCCGCCAAACCCAGCTGGCCACAAGCTGGCGCGAATACGAAACATTGGATAATCAATTACATTGGCTGATCGCAAAATCGACCCAGAACAATGCTCTCTTGGCACTGTTTGATCTCCTGAACTCCCTGCGCCGAACCGTGGCCTGGGGCCGCATGAGACAAAGAAGAGACCGCCCCCCGAAAGACCACCACAGCTTCGCCGAACACGACAATATCCTGGACGCCATCGATAATCGCGATGGTGTACTGGCGCAAAACCTCATGCGCAATCATTTGGAGACTGTACTTAAAGGGTTGATACCTTCCTAGTTGGACTGGATACGATGAATATGAGCGACGAACTTTGGTGTGTTGTAGGGAATGTAAAAAAAGAAATCCCGTTCGGCCCGGATGGTGGAGAGCTGAAGTCAGGCCTTAAACACTTTAAAGCTGGCGCCAAAATTCATATCGTAGGTTCATACTCTGGTGGTTGTGAAAATATCATCGCAATTGGGCACCATAGGAAATCTGGAAAATATATTCACTGTGTCATACGCGTTAGGGAGGTTGAGAATTTGCGTGTAAAAATAATTTACAGCAAAAGTATATTATCTTTTCTATGCGGCTTTCAGCCAAACGGAGCAGAAATACACACGACACAAGAATCAGCAGAATATTTGGCTGAATTAATCTCCTTATGGCAATGAGATAAAACTCTCAATTGGCGGCGTATTTTTTTTAAAATCTTGTTATTCTCAACGTATTAATCACTAACCTTCATATCCCTCCCTCTACTTTTATTACTGACGTTGATATGACTGGAGAGGATGCAAAGGCGGGCCGAAATATGTACCCCTTTGTTGATATGAAGCCAGGAATATAAATGATCTCTAGCACAAGGGGCCCCCTAACGCCCCCTAGTGACTTAGCTAAATCCGCGAGGTCAGCAGTTTGATCCCCGCAAAGGCGAAAAAGACGCCGAGGGTAAATTGGATCGCTCTACGGGCCCGGCTATAAAGACGTACCATTACGGGCGTTGAAAATGCGATCGCATAGATCAGGTGAATGGTGATGGATAACAGCGTCGTTCCCAGAACCACTGTTACACCAACCCAAACAGGGGCATCTTGCGTGAGGCCAAGCGATATAATCGCGATCCAGGCCAGGGCAGCTTTGGGGTTCGTCATCTGGACCGTGAGACCACGAATAAAATATCCCAGGGCGCTGCGCTTCCCCCCAGCCAAGGCGGTTGCTGCGATATCGTGCTTTGCCCTTGAGGACTTAAAAGATTTATAAGCAAGCCAGAGCAGATAGAGACCGCCGCCAACCTTGATGATGGTTAAGGCAACTGCGTAAGTTGAAAGCAAGGCCGACAACCCGACAACAGTCAAAACTGCCCAGCAGAAAGATCCCGTGGCCACTCCCAAGGCCAAGGCCATTCCTGACTTGCGCCCGACCTCCATTGACGTACCGATGACGGCGAGTACATTGGGGCCAGGGCTTGCTATACTGAGTAAAAAAGCCGAATAGGCCAATATAATACCGGGGAGATAAAGTGAAATGCTGTCCATAAATCAGACCTTTCAAGGAATAGGAAAATCAAAGACCAAGGGGTTCAGGACGAGATCATGACACACCCAAACCAAAAAATGCTTCGCTACAGAACGAACCATGAAACAATGGCGGATGACTTTTTCTCTCTGGAACGTTTACTTTTCAGGGCGAACAATTCTAGTATGCGGCTTCTGTGTGTGAGGTAATGGGGTGGGAAAGCTCGTGAGGAAAACAAACAACTATATAATCGCCTTCCTCACCTTTAGTTTATTATCCTT
This sequence comes from Kiloniella sp., assembly GCF_965205715.1. Taxonomy (GTDB): domain Bacteria; phylum Pseudomonadota; class Alphaproteobacteria; order Kiloniellales; family Kiloniellaceae; genus Kiloniella. The sequence goes on from NZ_CBDBHW010000014.1 coordinate 936,381, forward strand.
CTTTCCTGTTACGGGTCATGCCAAAAACATATCCCTCAACCTTGCTTATTCAAACGTAGAGACCTTTCCCACCCAAATGGGCGAAGGGTCTGGTGTTTCTGACCCCCCGGGCCTGGCAATCGATATCATTCAACGCGCTAGTGATGAAATGGGCATTGATCTTTCCCTCGCGCGCTATCCAAACAAACGGGTACAGGCCTATCTAAATCAGTCAAAAATCGATGGCGCCTTTGTTTTTTCCTATAAGCCCGAACGGTACAACTGGGGGGTTTATCCCTGGCATGAAGGCAAACTCGACAAGTCTCGGCGGGTATTTGAATATAGCTACCACCTCTATTACCGGGAAGATCAGCCCAACACCTATGAACGTTTTAAGGCAAAAGACCCAAGTCAACGCATTGGGGTAAACAGAGGTTATTCCATTGGTGGAGATCTCATTGCCCAAGGCCACTTGATTGAAGAATCAAACACGACAGCCTCCAATATCAAAAAGCTGGTCACGGGGCGAATTGATGCCGTAGCCCTTCATTCAGTTACTGCCGACAGCTATTTAAAAACCCACAATATAACCGGCATTAAGAAAGTCCCTCACGCGATCAAAAGCAAGAGCTACTACCTCGTAATCAGTAACGAGTTTTACCTCCGGGACCCGGGGCTTGTTGAACGTTTGTGGAGTAAAATAGGCACTCTCCGTGACCAGGTCATTGCAGAGAAAGCCGCAAATTATTTAAAGCCAACGGAATAGGCCAGGATAAGAACCTCCCGATCCCCGCCAAAACCTTAAGGCCACTCGATCCGGTTAGCTATAAGCCCCACACCTTCTATCTCGACGGAAACTTCATCACCATGATTAAGCGCTGAAGTCCGCCCAGGTGTGCCCATAAAGATCATATCACCGGGCTCGAGCGTGAAATACTGACTGAGATAGCTCACCACTTTTTCCGGTTTATGGATCATGTTACGGGTATTTTCCTGCTGCACGATCTCACCGTTCAAACGGGTGGTCAAAAGCAGGTTGTTCCAATCAAGCCCCGTAACAACACTGGGGCCAACCGGACCAAAACCGTCGCTGGCTTTGGAACGCATCCACTGAAGATCGCTGCCCTGCCAAGAGCGTTCGGTCAGATCATTTCCCGCACTGACGCCAAAGATATAATCCCCCGCCTCTTGTTCAGACACATCCTTGGCCCGCGTGCCAATAATCAGAACCAACTCGCCCTCAAAATGCACATTGCCCGCATCCCCTGGCACCGTGATAATCTGCCCATGCCCGGCCAGAGAACTAGGCAGTTTCAAGAACATCGGCGGCGGTGCTTTTGATGCCGAGGCCATGTGAGAAGCAAAGTTCATCCCCACAGCAAAGACCTTCCCAGCATCACTCGGGGGTAGGAACCGGATATCCTCTAGCGACAGTTTGGTATCAGTCCGTTCTGATAGCGGAAAAAGCCCCTCTTTCAATGGGGTAATCTTATCACCAGACAAAACCCCATAGTGCGTTTCACCCTGATATTCATAATGAACATACTGGGTGATTTTATAAGAGGATTGCGCCACCACCTGTAATGACAGGGTCATTAAAACCAAGGTCGTAGCTACTAATTTTGACAGCATTGGCACACACTCGTGAAAGTTTCGAAACAATGTATTTCCCCCCGGATGGAAACAGACATCAATTTTGAAGTAAACAATTTTTCGTATCAATTTAAATTCGTACCGATCAATAAACGCAAATAAGTTTAATAATTTCTGTTATCATTTATCTTCCCTAACCATTTGATTTAATATTCATATCCCCTCTTCTCTGAAATATTCAAATACAGTATTTTACATTATTTATAGTGATCGTTATATTTTATTCTTGACGAAATAACGATCGTTACTATATTCAAAAACATAACGGTCGTTATATTGTGTAATTTCACTGCCCAATACGAACGATTTGGGCTGAATAATAAGAGGAAAAGAACAATGCCATTACTACAGGTAACAGCTGCTCAGGGGGCCTTGAAGAAATCAGATCAGGACGCTTTGATGTCCCGATTGACCAATGCCCTGCTCGAAGCAGAACGCGCCCCCATCGACGATGCCGGGGCACAGTCTCTGGCTTGGGCTTATTACATCGAACAACCTGCGGGCACGATTTATGTCGGCGGGGGAAGCCTGGATAAAGCCCCTCTTCGTATCGCCGTGACAACACCTGAAGGGGCTTTGAACAAAGAGACCCGTGCCGAGTTTGTGGCAGCGGTGGGCAAAATCGTCGATGACATCGTTGGCCCTTACGAAGGTCGCCTCAACCATTGGACCATGCTGACAGAACTTGATGAAGGCTCCTGGGCTGGAGCGGGACAAATCTTCTACCTTGCAGACATTAAAGCAGCGATGAATATCAAGGTCGCTTAAAGATCGAGCTCTAAAGCACCCACCTAAAAGGCTGGGTGTGCGCTCTTGAATTAGAGCAAAACAAACAAATCAAACTTAAACGAAGTCACTTCGGGGCACGGGTCACTGTGCTGCGCCAATAGCTATGGCGGCTCCCCCCGGATGTTTCTTCACAAATGATAAAACCCTCATAAGGAATACGCACATGTTCAAGACCTTGGCATTCGGATTAGCTCTGTCCTCTTTCACAACCTTTACCGACGTTATTTCAACCCCGGCCTTAGCAGCAACAACAAACAGTGAAGCTTGCACCGTTATCGGCGGTGTTGGCATGCCCAACTTTGTGCCTCAAGAAGATGGCACTATTACCATCGTCGCTCCCTTGACGGGATCCGTTTCGAACGCCTCGGGTAAAGTTACCGCACAGCGCGAAACCGCGACCGGCCTGGAAATGGATATGGAGCACTACTTCATGACCGAAGACGGTGGTTTCATGCACACCAAAGATCTTGGCATTCTGACAAGTGTCGTTGGCAAGCAAGGCCAATATATGATCGAGATCACCTACGACGTGCAAGAAGCCAGCACATCCGGTTCGCTCAAGGGCTACAAAGGCAGCTTCAGCAGCTATGGCCTGGTCGATCTGCCTAAACTTCAAGGCCTCATCCGCTATAGCGGTGCAGTTTGTAAATAAGTATCCTTCGAGATTTTTTTCGATGAACGGTTAGAAGACGGGCGTGATTAAGCCCGTCATTCTGATCTAAACAGCACCCAAATATGAGGAAACCAATTATGGGCAAGACTGACACCCCGGCCGTTGTGCCATCACGTATTCTCTACACTATGGTTCGGGTCACAAACCTTGAGCGCTCCATCGCTTTCTACCGCGACGCGCTTGGCATGCGTGAACTGCGCCGTGAAACCTTTAGCGACGCCCGTTTTACCCTGGTCTTTATTGGCTATGGTGATGAGGCCTCAAACGCCGTGTTGGAACTTACCTACAATTGGGACACGGATACTTACGAGCACGGCAACGGTTACGGTCATGTCGCGCTCGAAGTAGAAGATATCTATGCCGCCTGCACCCGACTTGAAAAGCTCGGTATCATCGTCACCCGCGCTCCCGGCCCCATGACCGCCGCCCCCGATGAAACCGGCGAGCGCGAAACCATTGCCTTTATCGAAGATCCCGATGGGTACCGTATTGAGTTGATTGCAAAGGCTTAAACTAACAGGACAATTATCGCCTAGCCGCCCTGCCCATAAAACGTTAAAAATATTTGAGACATAGATCTGGTATCATTTATTTTCAGGACACAATTTTATGGAAATGACCAAGGCGGTTAAGGCGGATATCCCTCAACTCTGCGTTCTGCTTGATCACCTCTTTACCCAAGAGGCAGATTTCACCCCAAATCCCCAACTCCAAGCCCGTGGTTTAGAAGCCGTAATCTCAGGCCCTGATATGGGTGAAATACTGATTGCCCGCCGGATTGGTCAAACGCCTGGAACGGGTGAGATCCTCGGGATGGTAAATCTGCTCTATACAGTATCCACAGTACTCGGTGCCCGTGTCGGTATTATCGAAGACATGGTGGTCGCCCCTTCAGGTCGCGGAATGGGCGTGGGCTCAAAAATACTGTCTTATGCCATCGACTTCGCCAAAGAAAACAACTGCAAACGCATCACCCTGCTCACCGATCACGACAATCTAGGCGCCCATCGGTTTTACCAAAAACACGGTTTCACCCCATCAGAAATGGTGACGTTTAGATTGTCTTTACATGAGTAAATAATGAGTTCCTTGAAATTATAGATTCACCAAATAACCTAAAGAAGGCTCTTAACGAAGTGAGCCCGTTGCATTTAAATAACGACCTATTCATCACTGGTTTCTTAGATTACCTGTGGACCCCAACGTCGATATACCGGATTACACAGTTATATCATGGTTTGGTGTCAAAGGATCACGCAAACAGATCCCTTTGGAAAAGACCTTCAAAATTATTTCATAATTAACACCGGGGTCATCTGGAGAAACATAACCTATGGAGAGGGTAAAACAATACTCTCCCTCTTCATCATTATCGATTTTCAAATAATTAATATAATCATTAGGCGGGTAGCCACTGGGGTCAAATAAGACCTTGTGAACCCCCTTAAATACGATCAATCCATCGATAATGTCTTCAGCTACGTAGAAATTCCATTCACCGCTCTCTGATCTTATCCTAGAGATTGTATCAACTTGTATTGTGAATTCGTCCAAACAAATATCGTAGGTTATTTTTTTACATCCACGATCACCAAGATAAATGCTTTTTACAAAATCTGCTGGGTTCATATTTGCTTTTTTCAGCATTATTCATTTTTAATCGTTCAAAGAACGCTATTTATGCTTGAAGAACGCAACTATGCCTTGGACAAGGGAACTTGCCAAGATGAGTTTTTAGAAAATTAGATAATTGGGGCGCAATTTGTAAATGGTAGAAGAAGAAAAAGAATTCTACGATCTTACCTTACAGGGCTTGGACCGTAGCGGTTGTCTTCGGGGTGGCTTCGGAGGAAACCAGCTGAGAGAAAGTAGATTGCAAAACCAACCACCGGGATCAGGGTGATACCGTAGGCCCAGCCCCCCGTGTTGAGGTCGTGGATACGGCGGATACCGACCAAAATTTGGGTGGCGACACAAACGCAAAACAGGGCAACAAACAAACCGAGCGCGAGCTGTGGGTTAATTTCATATAAGGGGATTTTAACCTGAGGAATGCTCAATAAAACAATCCCTGCTACCAGGATAAGATAAGAAATAAGGTGCACCATCCAGAACTCAAGACGAGTTGCACGCCCCTCCATGGTCATGATCCGCTTTACCACCACTTATTCCTTACTTTTTCATAGGCGGTAAAGGCATGACCAGCTGGCATAACCAGTGGTGCACCTTAATAGCCCCCCAAAATATCAAAAGATCCGTTTCGGCAAACAGGATCTGAACTTCGTTTCGCAACCAAACCTTAACAAAAAGTTAATGCGAGAATCAAGTTAAATAACAATTGGGCTCTTCTCCGCTTTGTTGAGTAGATTTAGGATTTCAAATAGAGCATAGATTGATTATCTGGAATGGATGATTGTCTAATTTTGAGTTTGAAGTATTCGGTATCCTTGATGCCTCTGGCTCGCTTACGGATCATTCCTATACTGACATTACCAGCCTCTATCCTGGCGCTTGTGAGCTTGTGTTTGGCGTAGTTGCAGATGCCCACACAATGTTTCCGTAGGGATTTCGCGAACTTTTTTAGATAGAGCATCTGTGACTGATCTGCTATCAGGCACCAACGTTCCAGTTGCTCCGCCATCGCCTCAAATGAAGCGGCACTCCACAGCAGCTGAAGCTGTTCTTTCAAGACGTAAAGTGCATTCAGGTTGCTATTGCTCTCCAGCAACCTTTGCAGCTTGTCACTTTGTTTTTCACTCAACTTATCCGCATTTTTGAGCAACAGATAATGCGTCCCTTTCATCAACTCTTTACCACTTGGATCGGCCTTTCTGAACTCAAGTCGACGCTGATTATGGATAGCTTTGCTGTAGTTTTTCATGACGTGGAAACGGTCAAATACTATGTCGGCCAACGGCAAGGACTCTCTGACAGCCTTTTGGTAGGCAGGCCCCATATCCATCGCTACGGCCTTTATTTTGCAGGCTGTATCTGGTTGCAGTTGTTTCAAAAACCTTGAAAAAACCTCGGCAGTTCGGCCTGCTTCAACCCAGATCAGATGACCGCCAACCATATCGTAGACCACCGTCATGTAGTCATGACCTTTCGCCCGGGCAACTTCATCTACACCAATATATTCCAAGCCAGTTAGCTCTGCAGGATCAAGCGTAGGGAGAGTTTCAATAAGGTATGCCCTGTCGATATTCTTGACCGTTTCCCATCGTATATCCAAATGTCTGGAAACCGCTTGAATAGACATATGCCGACATAATCCACTGATCAGTCGGCAAAATCGGTGAGTGAAACGGCACCCTTTATCAACAAAATCACACCCCTCAATGCGGCGTTCGCCCTTGTTAATATAAACCTGCGCCAGCTCAATCTCGACCACACAAGGATACCCAAAAAGGGGGATGTCGTTTACTTGTCGGCGGACATGCTGGTTGATGCTTCCCTTCTGGCCTGTAGCAGGGTCTATAGCCCTCCTACGCGCGTCTCGGCTGCAGTGAATGACAATCTTAACACCGCCGTCATCCAGTTTAATTTCATTTACACGTTGCCCTTTGAGGCCTAAAATATGCTGCGAGATGTTGATTGTCATATACCTGCTCTATGTAAAGTTATCAGAAACCATACATATCAACAGGTTACTTGGAGGTCGGCATCTTTTTCTACTCAACAAAGCGGAGAAGAGCCAACAATTGGGAAAAATAAATATAAAATACAATCATTTAAGTATTGGATTTAAGGTTAATTTAGCTTTTATTCTACTTATACTTCCCGAGTATAAATGTTGACATTTCAAACCTTTATGATTGCCAGAATTTGAAGTTCCATTATGATAGCCCTATCTCAAGCCTTCTGATTCTCAGATAAATGGGATAAGGGGTAAAAATTCAGAATCGGATGGGAGGACATCGCGTTTGAAAACCGATAATCAAAGCAATCAATGCCATGTCCCAAAAATTGGAATGATTGCAGGGATCTGTGCAACATTTTCAGTAGTGCTTTGCTATGGGACACTGATGTTCATCAGCCTCCTGAACCATCTCGGGGTTGCAATATCCCTCAATGAGACCCTGTGGGCAGGTGGCATTGTCACCACAGCCTCACTCGCCGTATTTGGCCTTATCCTGGGTCTGTTCCGGCATAAAAACCCCTGGCCCACTTTAATCGGTGGATCCGGTGCAGTTATCATTGCCTATGCTATGTATGTAAACTATCACTTTGCAATAGAACTATCGGGGTTTTGCCTGCTTAGCCTTGCTGCACTTTGGGACTGGCGGTCAAAAAAATTAGAACCTCTGGCGGTTGCGGGTTAACAGTTCCCTTTACCCCCAATATTGGTTATGGTCCGCGCCAACTTAACCGTAAAAGCGATGGGGCATGAGCCAGAATTCCAAAGATAATTCCCAAAAAGATTTCAAGGCGAGACGGATCACCGATGATCCAGCCTACGATGAGGCCTGTCGCTTTATCATAAAATTGGGAACTGCGGTGCATGGGTATGGGCCATCCGCTGCCCGGCTGGAATCCTTTCTCAACCGGGTAACCGATGCGCTTGGCTACCACGGGGTTTTTCGCTCTACCCCCTCTGAAATCACCTTTGCTTTTTGGCAACGCGAAGAACTGTGGCAGCGCACCCACATCACCCCCGTCCCAGTAGGTGGCTATAATATGGCCAAGCTCGCCTACGTTGGAGAGCTGGTGGACAAAGTTGTCTCTGGTGATCTCAGTCTCAAACAAGCAACAGTACGGTTGGATGAGATAGATCAGATGGCCAGTCCCTGGGGTGTTCTCACCTACGCCCTGAGCTTTTTCCTGGTCGGCATCGGCTTTTCCGGTCTGATCCAGGGCAATCTCTGGGATATCGGGATTTCAGGCGTGCTCAGCCTCGCGGTTTATATTCTGGTTGTCATGGCGGATAAAATCGGCGGGCGTTTTGCCGATGCCCTGCCCTTTGTCTCGGCTTATTTTGCAGGATTTTGTGCGGCAGGTCTCAAGCTATTTTTGCCCGAGATTAACGATAGCGTCATCACGCTATCTGCCATTGTGATCCTGATCCCGGGATTTGCCGTCTCAGCCGGGATTATCGAAATCGTGGAAAACCATGTGGTCGCGGGATCAGCACGATTGATGGGCGGGCTGGTTTACCTGATCAAACAGTTTACCGGCGCCTGGCTTGGTATGGCGACCATTGCGCTGCTCTGGACTTCGGAAAGTAATCTCGAAAGCACGGGTTCTTCCGGGATCGAGACCTGGGTTTTTATTGCCTTCTTATTCCTCGGGCTTTGCGTTGCCTATCAGACCCTGTTGCGCGACTTTATCTGGGTGATAATCAGCTGCGCTTTTTCCTATGGCGGTGTGATCATAAGCAGTACTCTGCTATCTGCGGATCTGGGCACCCTGTTTGGCTCCATGATAGCCGGTATTTTTGCCAACATCTGGGTTCGGATTACCGGACGCCCGACATCTATTGTCCTGATCCCCGCCATCACCGTATTGGTCAGTGGCTCCATTGGTTTCAGGGGCCTTATCGTAGCTGCCTCGGGCCAAACCGATCAAGGGGTTGATCAGTTTATGCAGATGTTTATTGTTGCCCTGGCGATCTCTGCCGGGCTGTTGATTTCCAATACGATCCTACGCCCCAAGATCACCTTATAATTGGTAAGGGATAAAGTACAAAAAGGGCAGATACCTGGATGGTACCTGCCCTTTAAACTTAATCATCAATCTTTCGATTTAGACTTAAACCGTCAGGCTAGGGATGATCTGTTTTTTACGAGATACAACGCCAGGCAAGACGACGGTGTCGCCGCTCACGCTGACATCGAAAGATTTTTCAGCTACTGATTTCACCACATCGTTGGCAACCAACAGGGTTGCTTCTTCTGCCAGAATATTCACGACGAAAAGAAGTACCTGATCAACCCCATCTTCGCTAGCGACAGAGCTCATAGTAGAAATTAGGCTATCTTTACGGACGAAGATTGTCTCCGGACTTGTTGTCTCCAGCACTGATACCCGGAACTTAACATCGCCAACTTCGTACTTTTTACTGTCGAGGCGCAGAAGCTCGGCATCAGAGAAGTGAGATACATCTGACTTGGCCGCAAACATTTCAGCAGCATAATTTTTGATATTCACGCCGAGATCTTTGGCCAGTTCTTTGGCTTTTTTGATATCGGTTTTTGTCGTCGTTGGACTGCGAAATGCCAAGGTGTCAGACAGGATACAAGACAACATCAGGCCTTTGATCCCGCGGGGCGCTTTTCTCATAGCATGACTGATCAAATCAATCATGATTGTTGCTGTCGAAGCAACTGGTTTGATTGTGATGTTGATCGGCTGTTTGGTTTTGATCCCACCTACCAAGAGGTGATGGTCAATAATCTCGATAATGTTGGCTTCGTTTACATTATCCGGCAGCTCAGCAGGGTTGTTGGTATCAACAATAACCACATCCTGGCCCGCTTCCAATGTGCCGAGAGTAGCCGGCATATCAAAGCCCCAACGCTCCAGAACAAACTGGGCTTCGGTATTTGGTGTTTCCAAAACAAAAGCCTCGGCTTCCTGGCCTTTGATTTCCTTTAGATACCATGCCCAGATAAGGGCAGAGCATGTCGCGTCTGTGTCAGGTGCCAGATGGCCGAAAATTTTGATCATGTTTCAAACATTCGTAAATTTGTCTGTGGGCGGAGTAAATTTCCCTGCCCTTATAATCAAGCAAAAGCCAGAAGTCACCCCTCTCTTGTCCCCACAAGAAAGATCTTTCTTTAATCGGGGGGATTACATTATTTCCCCACGGAGCAACTTTTATAAAAAGAGAATATAAATCAAAGAGGTGATGTAATTCACTCAATATTTGTGGCTCAGTTAACTTGGGTCATTCTGCGGTAAAACATTAAAGCCATAGCTGGTGAGGATTGCATCATAGCGACCATTTTCTTTGAGGGTATCAATCCCGCGATCAAAAGCGATAGTTAAGGACCTATTTCGGAATACTGCATATTTATGTCCGGGAAGGAATATTTGGTGGACCGCTATAGGTTGATTCGTATCCAAAGTATCGGGGTATTCAGAGTTTTTGACAAACCAGCGCAATATATTTTTATCCCCAACAACAAAGTCGGTATCGCCTGCGTATAAACGAATGATTTGCTCGTATTGTTTGGCCACTTCCCGGTAGGTACTGTTACCGGAAACAGTGTGAGCAAAATCAGGTCCCAAAACTTTTGAAGCCGTTTGGAAAGCCACGATACGTTTGCCTCTCAGATCGGCAATCTTTTTCACGTCAAACTGACGATCCGCAAGTGAAATTGCCACATTTTGATAAGTAATATAGGTTTTAGAAAAGTGCCCTTCTAATTCTTCGTGGGGTGAAACAGTCATCGCACCATCGGTTATACCATCCATAAATTCGGCATTTCGGCGTTTGTTAGATACATAAAAGGGAACCACCCGATAACCTTCAAGTGCCATAGCTTCCCGAACGATATCCAATTCTGCGCCACGGTTCTCCCCAGCGATAACATAGGGCGGCACCGAAAACCCCACGCTAAGGTGGATTTCTTTCATTACCTTTTTTGTTGAAGGGGTGGGTGTTTCTTGCGCGTATAGGGGAGAAGAAAAAATGGTAAATGCCAGCAAAAAATAACATACGTTTTTCAGATCACAATATATTTGAAGCATCAACGTGACAAAGATCTTCCTGAAAAAGACGCCTGGTACAGTTTCCGTTTTAATCACCATGCTACTTGTCCTCTTCTAAAACTGAGAAGGTTCCTTCAAGCTGCTTGGCAACTACTGATTACAGCACAAAACGCTCAATAATAGTTGAGTATAATACTAAACTATTACTTCTTATTAAACAAACATTAACGGTAATTTCCCCCTTGTTTATAACAAGGTAATCCCTATGGTTTAAAGATGACAAACCTACTTTTTATATGCAGTAAAAATCAATGGCGCAGCCCAACCGCTGAAAATATATTTCGCAAATATCCAGACATTTCCGCGCGTTCCGCAGGAACGAGTAGCAGTGCAAAACACAAGGTCACGGTTAAGGATATTCAATGGGCGGACATCATTTTTGTCATGGAGGAAAAACACAAATCCAGACTAAAGGCCGATTTTCGTCGTCAACTTGAATACAAACCTTTGCATGTCCTCGATATCCCCGACGACTATCCATACATGGATGCCGAGTTAATCGACATTCTGGAAAATTCAGTCCCAGGTTATCTCTAAATTACCTGCTTCATACCCTTTTTCTTCAAGCCTCTGGATATCGACTGATTGAAGATTATTTCATTCATGCCTAAGTTTAGTGTGGCTTCACTGCCACGCGAAAAGCCCTAAATTTAAAAATCAGGGCTTTGCTCGGGTTTATTTATCAAAATGAATGACGGTACGAATACTCCTACCCTCATGCATTAAGTCAAAAGCTTCATTTAGATCTTCGAGCCCCATGGTATGGGTGATAAAATCATCCAATTGAAATTCACCTTGGAGATACCGCTCAACAATTTTAGGTAACTCACTTCTACCCTTAACGCCGCCAAAAGCAGAGCCACGCCAGACCCTACCTGTAACCAGTTGAAAAGGTCGTGTGCTGATTTCTTGCCCGGCACCAGCTACGCCAATAACAACAGACTCTCCCCAGCCCTTGTGGCAACACTCCAAAGCTGAACGCATGACGTTTACATTACCAATACATTCAAATGAATAATCAACGCCACCATCTGTCAGCTCGACAATTACATCCTGAATTGGTTTGTCATGATCCTTCGGGTTTATGAAATCTGTAGCTCCAAGTTTACGGGCGAGATCAAATTTACTTTCATTGATGTCGATTACAATAATCCGCTTCGCCTGCGCCATAACCGATCCAATGATCGCAGATAGACCAATACCGCCAAGACCAAAGATAGCGACAGTGGCATCTTTTTCGACTTTGGCAGTATTCAATACCGCCCCCATCCCCGTCGTTACGCCACAGCCCAGCAAACACACTTCTTCCAAAGGGGCATCTTTATTGACTTTGGCTAAGGCAATCTCTGGCAAAACGGTATATTCAGAAAATGTCGATGTTCCCATATAGTGATAAATCTCTTTACCGTCCTTGGAAAACCGTGTCGTTCCATCTGGCATTAAACCCTTACCCTGGGTTTCTCTGATTTTTTGGCAGAGATTGGTTTTCCCGGACTTACAGAACTTACACTCGCCACATTCCGGAGTATACAAAGGGATCACATGATCTCCCACTTGCACGCTTGTGACACCAGAGCCGATTTGCTCGACGATCCCACCGCCTTCGTGCCCTAGAATGCAGGGAAAGATTCCCTCGGGGTCATCGCCAGATAAAGTGAAGGCATCGGTGTGACATACGCCTGTCGCGACCATACGCACAAGAACCTCACCAGCTTGTGGTTCTTGTACATCCACCTCTTCAATGGTCAGAGGCAGACCTGGTCCCCAAGCAACAGCCGCTTTTGATTTAATCATGAGTACTTCTTTCGCAAAACATTAAGATTGCGAAGGTAATACTCCTTATCCTAATATGTGATAATGCATCTATTTTGTGAATTACTTTTACGGATATGTAATAATGTTAAGTTGGGAAGGGTTACGAGAATTTATCGCTGTTGTTGAGACAGGTAGCTTTTCGATGGCTGCGAGGCAGTTAGGTACTTCCGTTGCTCAAGTCAGCCGAAAGGTCGGGGCATTAGAAAGCCGTTTGGATGCGAAACTGTTTTACAGAAACACTCGAAAAGTCTCCATAACGGAAGCAGGATCAACCTATTATCACTATTGCAATCCAGCGATAGAAAGTTTGGAAGAAGCTGAAAGAGCCATTTCAGAGCTCCAGTTGCGTCCCAAAGGTAATTTACGAATGACTGCGCCAGTTTCTTATGGGCAAATGGCAATAATGCCAATCATTAATGAATATATGAAAAGCTATTCTGATGTAAAAGTGGATGTCTTTCTGGCCAATAAGAAAATCGACATTATTGAGGAAGGTTATGACTTATCTATTCGATTGGGGGCGCTTGAGAGCTCAAACTTAATTGCCCAAAAACTGACCACCAGAAAGTTATACGTCTGCGCATCGCCAGCTTATTTGTCTGATCACGGCCCAATAAACACCCTACCCCATTTAAATAACCATAATTGTCTTTTAGGAACACTGGATTACTGGCGGTTTGAAGAAAACAGCCACGAAAAAACCATCAAGGTTAAGGGCAATTTTCGCTGTAACAATGGACCCTCGCTGTTAAACGCCGCCCTTATGGGATTGGGAATAGTGCAACTCCCCAACTATTACGTTGATCCCTATATTAAAACAGGAGAACTCGTCCCTCTATTAGAGGAATATCAAACCCAGGACGAAGGAATTTGGGCTCTTTATCCCGAGAACAGGCACCTGTCCCTCAAGGTTAAAACCCTCATCGAATTTTTAAAGCAGGGGCTATCTGGGAAATGATAATGGCCAGCGGCTTAATATTTTATCCGATTATTCTGGTTACTCATATCTAAGGATATCTCCGGGCTGGCAATCCAAAACTTCGCAAATTTTCTGCAAGGTGGTAAAACGGATCCCCTTGACCTTGCCGGATTTAAGCAAGGAAACATTCTGAACAGTAATTCCCACCAGTTGGGCCAATTCGTTTGAACGCATTTTACGTTTGGCCAGCATGACATCCAACGTAACAACGATTTCTTTCTCGTTTGCTTTATTCTCTGCCATGATTAAACAATCTTCTCATATTCTTCAGCGACTTCGCCTGCCCGTACCAGGACAGCTGACATCAACGATAGTAAAATACCAATCAAGAATAAAACAAAAGCGATCGGTGCCGTTGATGCATCCAGATCCAGTTGTATCATTCGTTCGCCAACCTCGTTGTTATAGGTCAAAGCCAGGCTCATCAAAACCTGAACCACGGGGATCATCAACGTAAATAGCACCAGCGACAAACCAAAACGACGCAAACATTGACCAAATTCCGGTAGGTACCATTTTCCAGTGTTTAATCTGTTAAAGATTTTTGCGACAGACCAAAGACCATAGGACAAAATCATCAGATGGATTGAAGAGATAACAGCGCCAAAGATCCTGTTGTTTTGATTTAAATTAAACTCGGTCTCGACCATTCCTGAATAAGCCCGCGCAGGGAACTCAGCAAACTCTGGATCAATCCACAATGCGGCGTTCACCAATAGAAAACTAATCGCTACTAACTGGGAAAAAGGAGCTAGAAACGGAGAAAAAAATATAAACATCAAAAATTACCTTCAAACTACAGAACCTTCAAAACAACCATTAATTATTGTTTTACGATAATTTAATCCGGTAAACCCCCGGCTATGCCGGGGGACTCTCAATGGTTTGACCGTTCCCACGGTCTTACATTTCTTTGTTTATTGACCAAAATAACAAAGGAATTAGCCGATGAGAGATTACAAAAGCCTTGCACATACGAGATGGGATTGTAAATACCACGTGGTTTTCATCCCTAAACGCAGGCAAAAAGTTATCTATGGCAACCTACGTCAGTATCTTGGTGAAATTTTCCATGAACTGGCCGGGCATCGCGAAAGTAAGATTGAGGAGGGCCATTTGATGCCGGATCACATTCACATGTGTATCAGCATACCGCCCAAACATGCTGTTTCAAAAGTCGTTGGATACCTAAAAGGAAAAAGCGCGATTGCCATAGCTCGAAAATTCAAAAATAAAGCACGGAATTTCAAGGGTGAAAATTTTTGGGCCCGTGGATATTTCGTCTCAACTGTAGGGCTCGATGAACAGATGGTGAGGGAGTATATCAGAACGCAAGAAGAGCGTGATAAGTACTTTGACCAAATGGATATATTCAATCCATAACCGCTTTAGCGGTTCCCAATTTGCCCCTTTAAGGGGCTCACCCGCTTAAGCCCCCGGCTTTGCCGGGGGTCATTTAACTTTGTCAACTCTTATATTCATATACCAATATACTAATCATTATATCAAAATACTAAAGTGGCGTTCATACTCCGAAAAAAGCATCTGCACTATTCGGACAGAAAAGTGTCTCGAGATAAAACAATATTTGATCTCTGGAAAAGATATAGGCATGATCTCCACTAACCTAATCCCATTAGGTGTATGACTTAGGCATTGAATTTAAGCCCCGGAGATTTGAAGTGCGCAGATTTCTCACCATCTTGTTGTTATCGATAACATTCGCCTTTCCGACTTTTGCGGATACGATTGAAGAAGCGAAAGCCGCGGTTAAACGTCAAGATTATGAAACCGCCTTTACCCTATACCTCCCTCTTGCCGATCAAGGAGTTGACGAAGCCCAATATGCCCTGGGCGAGATGTACAGTAAGGGTTTTGGAACTGAGCAAAATGTTGAAGTGGCAACGGAATGGTTCGAAAAAGCAGCGGAACAAGGACACTTACTCGCACAACTTCAGGCTGGACGGATTTACTTCCTCATTACAGAAGATCTCGTCAAAGCCCATAAGTGGCTGAACGTTATTTCAGAAAGAAAGATCGAAGGCGCTAAAAAGTTACAACTCAAAGCCGCTCAAATGCGCAATGATATTGCCAAAGAAATGACGCCTGAACAGATTGCGGAAGCTGAAAAACTTGCTGAGAATTGGTTGGCACAACAATAACGTTCAGTTGTTAACCCGCTGCAGGCTCCATGTAAAACGCAGCCTTGTGTGACCGGCTAGTGTAATACCGCGTTTTAGGAATAGAGCGCATGGTATCATTGCCCTGTTCAGCAATCGCGTTGAGATCAAGTGTGTCGCTTGCCCAGGAGAACGCATGCAATCCCCCAATATAAGTTGGAACCGCAGCGTGATAAAAACCACCGTAACGGAAATGTGCCTGCATCCGCTCACTCATATGAGTTCGGATTGAAGGTTGATATGCCGGACACCCTGCCTGGGCAACCATAATGCCCCCCTTGGCCAGACGCGCTTTACATTTGATATAAAACTCATCCGTAAACAGGGCGGTTGAATTATCATCAGGATCCGTGGAATCAATGATGATCACATCAAACTCCCGGTGACTCTCTTGCAGATATTTAGCCCCGTCATCGATGACCAGGTCGAGCCTTGGATCATCAAAAGCCCCCTGCAAAATATCACTCAGATGTTCACGACATAGCTTTACCAAGGCACCATCAATCTCAACCATTGTGACCTGTAACAAGGTTTCGTGTTTAAGTACTTCACGCAGGACAGTGCCGTCACCTGCACCGATAATCAGAACATTTTTAGCATCGGGGTGAGAGACCATGGGGATGTGCACCATAATCTCGCTGTAGATATGTTCGTCAAACTGGGTGATTTGTACCGCATCATCCAGGACCAGAACCCGACCTAGCAGGTTATTGTCAAAAAGGGATACTGTCTGAAAGTCCGTTTCTCCCTCAAATATTGGCTTGTCCACACGTATAGACTGGCGAATTTCAGGGTGAATGCATTCCTCGAACCAGGACATGTATACAAAACTTTCAATATCTTATCAGGGTATCTTATGTCTTAGAGTGCCCGCTAAGGTAAGTCCACGTCTTTCCACCGACCTACACTCTTTTGGCGTATCAAATACCCCTACGAAACACTGAGGGCTTTGAGAATTTCATCAGCGGCCTGACGTCCGGTTTCATAGGCCCCTGGCGCCATAGAGGCCCACTTACCATGCAAAGCCTCCCCGGCAAAGAACAAACGATCCTCGACAGGTAAGCGGGCGATTTCACGTTTATGGTTATGTCCAACATTGGAATAGGCATAACCACCACGTGCCCATGGATCCGCATGCCATTTGGTAAAGTGTCCTTTGAGGAACAATTTTTTAACATCCGATCCAAACACTTCTGACAGGAAATTCAAGGCAAGATCAAAAGCCAGGATATCCGCATCTTTTTCAGCAGCAAGATCCCGGGCCAATTGACCACCAACGAACATGGTATCCATGGCTTGTCCAAAGGGGCGCAACAGATGATCTGTCCAGGTGCATTCTCCTGCCTCCTCCCCTCCCTGAAGATAAGCCGTCGTGGTATTTAAATCTGATAAAAGGGAATTGAAAGCATCATCAAACTGTAAGGTAATTTTGTCCAATACCCCCATGGGTAATTGAGAAAAAGCTTCCATCTTCTCCACGGGTAGCAACGGCTCAAACTGAAGAGTTTCATCCGTAATGATTTCAGTCGGGACCGTTACCATCACCGCTTTGCAAGCAATGCTCCCGTAATTGGTTTCAACAAGGACTGACGGACCACACCAGTTAACCTTTTTAACCTGAGTGTTGAGCTTGACAGGAACCTCTCCCAAAGCTTTAAAAATTCCAGCGGCCAGACCTTGAGGAACCAACCATTCCGTACCGGTTTCATACTGGGTTTGGTAATCGATAACCGAAAGATCCCTTGTCTTTTGCCCGGCTTCAAATTCACCTTTACGCAAATGAGCCAGGGTATCCCAAGCACTTTTCGGGGGCCGCAATTTGTGAATAGATATATCACCGCCAGCCACGGCATCATAAGCCCAGAGATCGTCATAAAGCGCATCTTCAGCTTGTTCCGCACTTGCATATTGTTCAGGTGTAGCCTCACGCCCCGAGCAATAAAACTTGGACGCTACCGCACCATGATCGAGAATATCAAACCCGGGGGTTTCTTTGACCAACAGCGACAACGGATTAACATCTGCCGAATGTAACCAGGCACAACCGTGATCATAGGGGACGCCAAAGGTTTCACTTTCAGTATAAGCCCGCCCGCCAATACGATCACGTGCCTCTAGAACGACAACAGACACCCCCTCAGTCATTAATCTACGCGCGGCAGCAATGCCGGCAATACCAGCGCCAACAATAACCACCTCTGGATTAGAGGGTATGGGCACACTGGCCTGTTTATTCATATTTGTTTTCTCAATAATTTTCATTGGCTTAAAATAAACTGGATTTTAAACACAGGAATACCGCACACGTAAGGTAACTTACCATCAAGTGATTATCTGGCTAGAATAAAGATATTTTAGAGCTCAAAATTCGACCCGTTGGAACAACTGAAACTTATCCTCAGACGCCCTCTGAGTAACATTTAAGTGGATGTACTTATGATGTCTTTGGCTGGATCATAAAATCACTGGTTTCTTTATGTGACAGCGCCTCTTGGGCATAATGAAAGGTGCCGTTTTCTTTCACTTCCTTTGCCGCGGCCATAAAAGCACCAAGAGCTGCCCGGGCAAATGACCCTCCGACAGATATACGTTTCACACCCACATCCTGCAAATCTTCTACCGTGTAGGTAGCACCGCCGCGCCCCATAACGACGTTCACAGGTTTTGACACCGCTTCACATACAGTTCTGATAGCATCCAGATTTGGCAAGCCCGGAGCATAGAGCACATCAGCACCAGCTTCTTCAAAGGCTTGCAAACGTCGCACGGTATCATCGAGATCATCCTTGCCATGGAGATAATTCTCAGCCCGCGCGGTTAATAAAAACGGGAGATCTCGACTGATTTCACTCGCGGCACGAACCCGGTCCACCGCCTGTTCAAACTCAAAGATAGGATCCAGTGGATTTCCTGTCGCATCTTCGATAGACCCTCCGACCAGGCCGACGCCAACAGCCAGACGAATTGTTTCTGCGCAGCTTTCAGGTGTGGCCCCAAAGCCTTCTTCCAGATCAGCGGATACAGGAAGATCCGTCGCTTCGACAATTTCCCGACAATTCACCAAGGTCTCTCCACGAGACAACGCGGCGACACCGTCACAGCGGCCAAGTGCAAAAGCCAGCCCCGCTGATGTTGTCGCAACCGCATCAAATCCGAGAGATGTTAACATCATCGCCGTTCCAGCATTCCAGGCGTTTGGGATAAGAAATGACCCCGCTCTTTCATGAAGCGATTTAAAGATCTCATATTTTTCTTGTTGTGTTTTTGTCATTGGCTTAGTCCCTTGATGGGCGGTTTGACGGGATCATCTCTCTGATACACATCCTATAGTATAAGCTATATTGGTGAGAATTATGATAAAAAACGACGAGGTATAACCCTATTTTACGGTTTGTATGTGCTTTTAATCCCATTCCAGAAATATCGATTTCGAATTTGAGCCGTCATCTTTTAATTTAGCTTCCACAGAGCTGGATATAAAGTCACTAGGGGGCCGGTAGTTTTTGTAATATACTGTTTTATAACGTAATTATTTAGGATACCGGTATGGACTTTATTCCAACACGTTCACTTTGGAGCAAACCATGAAAGGAAAGTCGAAGATCTTCATCAGTGTGATGGGGATAGTCTTTGTCCTCCTGATCTTTACCGTACTAGTATTATTTTCTTTTAAAGTCGGAGAACGTGAGGCTGATCCTCAAACCAGTTTAGAAGTAGAAATCACTCTTGGCGAAGAGAAAAAGCCGGCATATATCAACCGTATTGAAACCCAACTCGATACAATGTTATTTGACAAAAAGATCATCAGTGCTCCCCCTAAAATGCGTACCGATGATCGCGCTCTGGTAAAAATCTCGCTGCAATTAAATAGCTCCATTGAGATGTTGAAACTCGCAGTTGTCAACGAAGCCTTGCGAGCAGGAGCCACGGTAAAATTTAAAGACGCATTAGAGGTTCGGCTTTCCAGTGATAATTTTAAAATCTATTCTCGAGGTCCAGCTAAACAGACAATCTCCAGATACAAACAAACTGATTGGAAATGGGAAATCCACTCGAAGAAAGCCGGAAACCATAAACTACACTTTATCTTAATCGCCCACTATGAAGTAGAGGGGCATAACGCTTTTCGAACCATCAAAGTAATGGACAAAGAAATAGAAGTTCAAGACTAATCCACAGACAAGTCGCATTAGCTAAAACACTTGTCGCCTTATTGGCTCTATATCCCCCCACGCTTTACTATTCCTTTAGCTGCCTACTTTATAATCTCATGAACCATCCTTTTAAGGAGATCACTATGCTGGGCGTTATAGGTGCGATGAGCGAAGAAGTTCAGCTATTGCGAGGTGAATTGAGCAACGCAAAAGAAAGTGTCCATGCTGGAATTTCCGTTATAGAGGGAGATTATAAGGGCACAAATATAGCTCTCGCCCAATCCGGTATCGGTAAGGTCAACGCCACCATCTGCACTCAAATGATGATTGATCTCTTTAAACCCGAAAAGTTGGTGTTCAGCGGTGTTGCCGGTGGCTTGCTACCGAATATGCAGGCTGGAGACATTATTATTGCCAGCCATGTTGCGGAATATGATATGGATCTCACCGCCTTTGGCCGTCGCCATGGCGAAACCCCTGGTCGGGAACGATTAATCGAGTGCGAGCCAGATTTGGTCGGAAAAGCCACCTCAGCCTTTGATGAAGCTTTTGATGGGGTTGAGGGTGCCCCCAACCTGATGCTCGGCACCATTGCATCGGGTGATACCTTCGTACAGGACAAAGAAAAACTACGTTGGTTACAGCGCGAGTTCGCGGCTTTGGCCACAGAAATGGAGGGCGCTGCCTTTGGTCATACCTGCAGCCTCTACGGCCTGCCCTTTGTGGTGATCCGCGCCCTCTCCGACACATCCTCTGATTCCGCCAGTGAAGACTTCACAGCCAACCTGCAACGTGCCTGCCAAAACTCCTTCCAGCTTATGGATCGCATGATCCCAAGCGCCCTCTCAGACTGGGATCAGGTGGATCGCCGTAAGAGTGAGTAAAGCTAAACCACCAGCCCCGGTTGGCATAGTAACCCTCCCTTCACAACCTTTTTATTCGCAAGATCTCACCCTTACGCCATATATAGAGTAGTAAAGATCTCTGGTGTTTGTTTGAAAGCTCTGTGTCAAAAAGCATTATAAAAGGGTTCCTTATCAAGTTTTATTTATGATCGAAAATTAACTTTGCTTCGCAGGCTGTTTTATAATTTTGGGGGATACATGCAACTCTCAGACCTTCGTATTCTCTGTAAAAGAGATCTGGTGCACCGCGCTGTCATTGTGGCTTTGACTGCAGGGACAATCCTGACCGTGATCAATCAGTGGGAGGCCGTATTTGGTGAAGATCTTCTAGATATCCCAAAGGTTATTCTCACCTATTGCGTACCCTATATGGTATCTAGCGTGTCCAGCCTGATCGCGACCATCACCCACACCAAACATCACCAGGCCACCCTGGATGAGCTACAAGCCCAAGCCGTTGAGATCGGGCAATCAATGGAAACCATTGGTTCTGGTCTTGATGAACAATTGGAAGCCATCAAGGAGACGCCCCTTTCAACAAATGGCTATGATCTAGGATCAGATTTGGCACGGCCCTTAACCTCTGCAATCGCAAAAGGGACTGATATCAAGGGTAATGCTGAAAAGGTAAATGTTACCTCTATCGAACGTACCGAATTTATCGGGGATCTCATTGGCAAGGCCGAAAACTTTGCAGGCAACATTGATGGTCTGATCTCCCAGATGCAAAACAGCGAAAGTGATCTCGACAACATGGGCACGACAATTGCCGCCTTGAGCTCCACATTCACCAGTATTCATCAGGAAATGTCCGAAGGTCGTAAAAACAGCTCTCAACTTGCCGACAACATTGCAACTTTCAATACAAGCTTCAATGAAATTAATGCCATTGCCGATGATATCGCGGTGGTCGCGAGACAGACAAATCTGCTCGCCCTCAATGCAACAATTGAAGCCGCACGTGCTGGCGAGGCCGGTAAAGGCTTTGCGGTGGTGGCTAACGAGGTAAAGGATCTCGCGACCAACGTTTCGAAATCGGTCTCGCAGGTTAACGCCTTGGTCGAAACCCTGAACGAAGGCCTCAAGGATCTCACCCAGGGGATCAAGTCTCTTGAGACAACCATGACTAAAACCGAGCAAGAGACCCAAAAGGACGCACAAAAATCTCAAGCGACCAGTGGGCAGATGTCATCGCTGGTAAATCAAACCCGAGAACAACTTTCCCACTTCAACAGCGAACTGAAACAGTTCAACGGTTTCACTGATGACATTCGGGAAATTAAAGGTAATACAGAGGCTGCGATATCTGGTTCAGCCAGAAACATCGAACTCGCAAAAGGGCTACTTGATGAGCTCTCAACGATAGAAAAAACGATAAAACAACCAAGTTAATTACTATATCGACGGAGCCAGACCTCTTCAATTTGGGTGATCCAGCTGGGATGAGGCTCTGGTAAAGTTCTGCCCAATTCTTCATGGCTCAATGTCGCAATCCCTCGGGGAATATCATCAAAGTACTTTTTATCCGCATCTGATAAAAGATGGCTCGCCAAGACGGATTGTTCTCCCCAATACAATGGATTTTGTTTGCGTGCCTGAGCCTCTGGGGACATCAGAAAATTGGCGACCACCATGGCCGCTTCTTTGTGGGCAGAGTTAAAGGGTATGGCGACAAAGTGCGTATTGCCTATCGTGCCCTGGTCCAGGACAAAGCTTCGCGCGCTATCAGGAAGTATTCCTTCTTCAATCGCATTACTAACCCCGCCAATCTGGAAGGAATAGGCTAGATCAACATCCCCCGCGCCCAACATTTCAATCAATTTATCGCTATTTTCCGGATATTCTTCCCCCTGTTTCCAGAGGTGAGGCACAAGAGCATCGAGATATAGCCATAAGGGTTCGGTAACCCGATCAAAATTATCTCTTGCTGGTTTTTGTAACTCTTCAGGAGCCGCAGTCAATTCCAATAAAGCCTGTTTCAAAAAGGTCGTGGCGCTGAAATCAGGGGGTGCGGGATAGCTAATACGCCCAGGATGGGTACGGGCATAGTCAAGAATGGATTGAATTGATCTTGGCGGAGATTTCAAGGTCGCCTGATCATAAATAAAGATCAGCTTTGCCATACCCCAGGGAGATTCCAACCCTTCCGTCAAAATGGTAAAGTCTTGAATGGCACCGGGGTTTTGCTCGGTATCAACAAGCTTGAAATTTGGTAGTTTATCAACAAAAGGACCATACAAAAGATCCTCTTCCTTCATGGTTTTAAAGTTCTCACCATTGATCCAGATAAGATCCACAGTACCGTTACTCAACCGACCGGCGGTTTTTTCCGCCAACACCTTTCGTACGGCTTCAGCTGTATCGCCCAACTTCACATGGATTATTTCGATATTGTGTTCTTCGAAAACCCGTTCACCGACCCACTCGATATAATCGTTATAGGTTTGCGCGCCTCCCCAGGCATACCAATAAACTTTTTGCCCACTCGCTTCGCCTGTAATATCGGACCATTCATCAGCACTCCCGGGTGAAATGCCCAGCGCAGCTGATGTGATGATCATCACCATACTCATAACCCATGTTTTCAACTTCATGTCAGAGCCTTTCAATCTTTCTACCCGAAAGCCTTTCTCCGCTACCGAACCCAGAGATGACGTTCAATAATTGGGGCAAGCGTATTCTCTGCTCTCATGAACTCCAGTTCGGCATTAAGCCGGTTCATTAATTCTTGTGCACCGGAGTAACGTTTTGAAATCAACATATGAAAAGTTGTTCGACTGGACGCGATGCCTAAGGCTTGAACACCGTCAACATAGCCATAAACCTGTTTAGCGTACTGGCGGGCAACCACACCACTAACCGATACCATGTCCACCCGGCCACTTTTTAATTGTTTGAAGCATTTCTCCATGCTGTTTGGGCTTGTTATAAGAAGATCGCCATCATTGATCATCTCGCCAATCAATCCATATGTCCTGTGCCCAAGCGGTAAGCAAATCTTCATTCCCTTCAAATCTGTGGCACTTTGCGGTAAGTCAGGAGTGTTGGCGTCAAAATATGTCCTGATATCCACCACAATAATAGGATCTGAATAGTAAAAAGCCTCGTTAAGTTCTGATCGGGGTTCCCAGGGAAAGGTCCCTAGATACTTCCCCAATTCAGCTTCGTGCAAAGCCCGTTTCCAGGGCCTCCGGCGATATTCTGGATCCAAACCTATTCTATTTAGAAGTGAAGTGATGATTTCAGTTACCATCCCTCCCTGGGGAAGTTGTTCGCCTGTATAGGGCGCGTAATTATATCCTGTCGTAAGCACCACACGTTCAGAAGCAGAAATCCCCCTGATTGGCAGGCACAAAAAACAGATGAACAGCAGGAAAGTGCTCAAAGGAAATAAGAGTTTTCTACAACCAAATATCGGAATAAAACCATTATATTTAGGGGTATCAGCAAACAATTTTTGAATAATGATGCTTGGTTTCGACCCAATAAAAAGTGGTTGAAAATCAATTGGAATTTTATAGCACAAATTTCATTCCCAACCGGATGTTGATAACCAATCCAGTAAGGAAAAAGAGTAGTCGAAATTAGTAACTTAACCATTAAGCCTTATTCGTACTCACTCCCACTTTAAGCCTCCATAAGCATAATTGCAGACCTTAAACAGAAGTCCTGCACCAAAAAGAGCGACCATTTTGATGCAGGACTGTTGAGTAAAAGATACAAGGGGGATATGCACTTTTACTTAAACTTTCGGCTCTTCTCCGCTTTGTTGAGTAGAAAAAGATGCCGACCGCCAAGTAACCTGTTGATATGTATGGTTTCTGATAACTTTACATAGAGCAGGTATATGACAATCAACATCTCGCAGCATATTTTAGGCCTCAAAGGGCAACGTGTAAATGAAATTAAACTGGATGACGGCGGTGTTAAGATTGTCATTCACTGCAGCCGAGACGCGCGTAGGAGGGCTATAGACCCTGCTACAGGCCAGAAGGGAAGCATCAACCAGCATGTCCGCCGACAAGTAAACGACATCCCCCTTTTTGGGTATCCTTGTGTGGTCGAGATTGAGCTGGCGCAGGTTTATATTAACAAGGGCGAACGCCGCATTGAGGGGTGTGATTTTGTTGATAAAGGGTGCCGTTTCACTCACCGATTTTGCCGACTGATCAGTGGATTATGTCGGCATATGTCTATTCAAGCGGTTTCCAGACATTTGGATATACGATGGGAAACGGTCAAGAATATCGACAGGGCATACCTTATTGAAACTCTCCCTACGCTTGATCCTGCAGAGCTAACTGGCTTGGAATATATTGGTGTAGATGAAGTTGCCCGGGCGAAAGGTCATGACTACATGACGGTGGTCTACGATATGGTTGGCGGTCATCTGATCTGGGTTGAAGCAGGCCGAACTGCCGAGGTTTTTTCAAGGTTTTTGAAACAACTGCAACCAGATACAGCCTGCAAAATAAAGGCCGTAGCGATGGATATGGGGCCTGCCTACCAAAAGGCTGTCAGAGAGTCCTTGCCGTTGGCCGACATAGTATTTGACCGTTTCCACGTCATGAAAAACTACAGCAAAGCTATCCATAATCAGCGTCGACTTGAGTTCAGAAAGGCCGATCCAAGTGGTAAAGAGTTGATGAAAGGGACGCATTATCTGTTGCTCAAAAATGCGGATAAGTTGAGTGAAAAACAAAGTGACAAGCTGCAAAGGTTGCTGGAGAGCAATAGCAACCTGAATGCACTTTACGTCTTGAAAGAACAGCTTCAGCTGCTGTGGAGTGCCGCTTCATTTGAGGCGATGGCGGAGCAACTGGAACGTTGGTGCCTGATAGCAGATCAGTCACAGATGCTCTATCTAAAAAAGTTCGCGAAATCCCTACGGAAACATTGTGTGGGCATCTGCAACTACGCCAAACACAAGCTCACAAGCGCCAGGATAGAGGCTGGTAATGTCAGTATAGGAATGATCCGTAAGCGAGCCAGAGGCATCAAGGATACCGAATACTTCAAACTCAAAATTAGACAATCATCCATTCCAGATAATCAATCTATGCTCTATTTGAAATCCTAAATCTACTCAACAAAGCGGAGAAGAGCCAAACTGGCTCTTCTCCGCTTTGTTGAGTAGAAAAAGATGCCGACCGCCAAGTAACCTGTTGATATGTATGGTTTCTGATAACTTTACATAGAGCAGGTATATGACAATCAACATCTCGCAGCATATTTTAGGCCTCAAAGGGCAACGTGTAAATGAAATTAAACTGGATGACGGCGGTGTTAAGATTGTCATTCACTGCAGCCGAGACGCGCGTAGGAGGGCTATAGACCCTGCTACAGGCCAGAAGGGAAGCATCAACCAGCATGTCCGCCGACAAGTAAACGACATCCCCCTTTTTGGGTATCCTTGTGTGGTCGAGATTGAGCTGGCGCAGGTTTATATTAACAAGGGCGAACGCCGCATTGAGGGGTGTGATTTTGTTGATAAAGGGTGCCGTTTCACTCACCGATTTTGCCGACTGATCAGTGGATTATGTCGGCATATGTCTATTCAAGCGGTTTCCAGACATTTGGATATACGATGGGAAACGGTCAAGAATATCGACAGGGCATACCTTATTGAAACTCTCCCTACGCTTGATCCTGCAGAGCTAACTGGCTTGGAATATATTGGTGTAGATGAAGTTGCCCGGGCGAAAGGTCATGACTACATGACGGTGGTCTACGATATGGTTGGCGGTCATCTGATCTGGGTTGAAGCAGGCCGAACTGCCGAGGTTTTTTCAAGGTTTTTGAAACAACTGCAACCAGATACAGCCTGCAAAATAAAGGCCGTAGCGATGGATATGGGGCCTGCCTACCAAAAGGCTGTCAGAGAGTCCTTGCCGTTGGCCGACATAGTATTTGACCGTTTCCACGTCATGAAAAACTACAGCAAAGCTATCCATAATCAGCGTCGACTTGAGTTCAGAAAGGCCGATCCAAGTGGTAAAGAGTTGATGAAAGGGACACATTATCTGTTGCTCAAAAATGCGGATAAGTTGAGTGAAAAACAAAGTGACAAGCTGCAAAGGTTGCTGGAGAGCAATAGCAACCTGAATGCACTTTACGTCTTGAAAGAACAGCTTCAGCTGCTGTGGAGTGCCGCTTCATTTGAGGCGATGGCGGAGCAACTGGAACGTTGGTGCCTGATAGCAGATCAGTCACAGATGCTCTATCTAAAAAAGTTCGCGAAATCCCTACGGAAACATTGTGTGGGCATCTGCAACTACGCCAAACACAAGCTCACAAGCGCCAGGATAGAGGCTGGTAATGTCAGTATAGGAATGATCCGTAAGCGAGCCAGAGGCATCAAGGATACCGAATACTTCAAACTCAAAATTAGACAATCATCCATTCCAGATAATCAATCTATGCTCTATTTGAAATCCTAAATCTACTCAACAAAGCGGAGAAGTGCCTCCAGTTCCATCTTTCCGGCTTCCATCTTTGACATATCCAGAATGTCATTGATGATCCGCATCAGTGATCGGGTGGAATCTTTGATCTTAAAGACCATGTCTCTGCTTTGTTCGTCCAGATCTTCTTCGAGCAGCATATCCGCCAGTCCCATCACACCTGTCATAGGCGTTCTGATTTCGTGGCTCATCGATGCCAAAAACTCAGATTTAGCATTATTGGCCATCTCCGCTTCATCGCGGGCGGCGGCCAAAGCTTCCGACACAGAAATATGTTGCCGTGCCTTTGCCTCAATACGGTGACGGGCATCTTCGAGTTTGCGTGCCATCTCTTGGGCTTCATCACGGGAGACCGTTGTTTCATCCAATTCTTGCGCCATTTCTACAAATGACTGTGATAATGAGTAGAAGTCTCCGGATTGATCGAGCAACAACTCTGGAATATCGATGATAAATTCCCCCAGAGCATAACTATGCGCCATACCTTCCAGGGCATTTATAGGTTCAATGACCTGACGCCGGTAGAGATAGAAAGAGAAGCCGATTAAAGACATCCCGACGATAAATAACCCGACGACCACATTGGAAAAAATTTCGCGTGATCCCGCGAAATTTTTAAGCGTACGCTCAATCTGATTAATATTAAACGTGACAATCTTATCAAGAACCGCATGCATCTGCTCGCGTTTATCAGACCAGCGGATAAAGGAGGCATTCGTATTTGCCTGATCTCCGAGCTTTATCATGGCAAGCAATTCATTCCTTATTGCTTTAATGCCATAGCGTTGTTCAATGTAATCACTTAGGAGCCTTCGCCCCTTGAGCGAGGGCAAAATATTTCGAAGGTCGCCCAGCGCTGTTTCTATTTCTCCTTCAGCTTGGGATAGCTGGTTCAGATAGACTTGATCGGGATACCCCTTATAGGACAACACCGCCACTTCAATAGCGTGCTGGGCCTTCGTTAATTGTGTGAGTTTATTTTCGGTCTGTTTTAAACGCGTTAATGACGCATCCAAGGTCTTACCTTCGGCATAAAATACGTATCCGGCATAAATCATGATACTAAAGAGCATCACCAGTAAAATAATGCTCGGAATCAATATCTTATGAATTATTCTCATCGGGATATTAAAACCCTTCAAGTTCCTGTAATAATTCAGCTATCTAAATATTTCTCTCCCGTATGCCACAAACAATTCAGCTACATATACTAAAACGAATACATGTTCATTTGTTACTATATTCGAGAGCTGTCCCAATTCTCATTGGGTTTCATAAGGCCAACGAAACACCGAGACCTCTATCAATTAATCCAAAGTACAATTGATTTCCGGCGGCTATTCCCACGAAAACACAGCACCTAATTGTCAAAAATCATGACTTCACATGACAACCGTAGCTATCAACCATAGGTATTACTTGTTTAAAATAAGTTAAAGTATCGCCACAAATATCCCCTGTAATTCAAGCATGAATGCCAGAAGAAAGCTCAGCATTGTATCACAAAGAGCTTTTATTGAGCACACAAAAAAGGGGGGCCTAATTACCCCCCCGCTCAGTTTTCCTAGTCTTTATTCAACAGCTTTATTCAACAGCTTTGAAACGTCCCATAAAAAAGCGCAGACAATTGGGCTCGTAGGTGAACTCTAATCCCCGGATTTGATTCGCTTTTTCCATGAGAGAAATAACCCCCTCAGCCGCAACATCCATATGCGATTGGGTATAAACCCGTCGAGGAATAGTCATGCGCACCAACTCCAGTTTTGAGCCGTGATTCTTTCCAGTTTCCTGGTTTCGCCCAGCAGAAACAATACCACGTTCCATGGTCCGCACACCGCTTTCCACATATAGCGCCGCGGCCAGGGCCTGAGCTGGATATTGCTCCTGAGGGATATGGGGTAGGATCGCTTTAGCATCCAGGAAGATCGCATGCCCACCAATGGGTCGAACAATCGGAACATTCGCATCCATAAGCTTCTTGACAAGGTATTCTACCTGGCCAATGCGGGCACGGATGTGATTATCGCAAAGGCTTTCACGTATCCCAATGGACAGTGCCTCCATATCCCGTCCGGCCATGCCGCCATAGGTGTGTAAACCTTCATAGATCACCACCAACTCACAGGCTTTTTCGTAAAGTCTATCATCATTAAGAGCTAGGAAACCCCCAATATTGACCATGGCATCTTTTTTGGCCGACATGGTGGCCCCATCGGTGAGAGAACAGATCTCGTGGGTAATCATGGCAACAGTTTTATCGCCATAACCTTCTTCGCGCTGCTGGATAAAAAAGGCATTTTCCGCCACACGGGTCATGTCGTGCATGATCTTAATGCCGTGGATATCACACAGTTTCCGAACCTCGCGAAGGTTCGCTAGAGATAGCGGCTGCCCTCCTGCCATATTCACGCAAGTTGCGACACAAATGTAGGGAATTTTTTCAGCCCCTACCCGCTCGATCAATGCCTGAAATTTATCTAAATCAATATTTCCCTTGAACGGATGATCTGAGCTTGGATCATGAGCTTCGTCAATAGTTAAATGACCCCCGGCAAAGCCGGGGGCTTAAGCGGGTGAGCCCCTTAAAGGGGCAAATTGGGAACCGCTAAAGCGGTTATGGATTGAATATATCCATTTGGTCAAAGTACTTATCACGCTCTTCTTGCGTTCTGATATACTCCCTCACCATCTGTTCATCGAGCCCTACAGTTGAGACGAAATATCCACGGGCCCAAAAATTTTCACCCTTGAAATTCCGTGCTTTATTTTTGAATTTTCGAGCTATGGCAATCGCGCTTTTTCCTTTTAGGTATCCAACGACTTTTGAAACAGCATGTTTGGGCGGTATGCTGATACACATGTGAATGTGATCCGGCATCAAATGGCCCTCCTCAATCTTACTTTCGCGATGCCCGGCCAGTTCATGGAAAATTTCACCAAGATACTGACGTAGGTTGCCATAGATAACTTTTTGCCTGCGTTTAGGGATGAAAACCACGTGGTATTTACAATCCCATCTCGTATGTGCAAGGCTTTTGTAATCTCTCATCGGCTAATTCCTTTGTTATTTTGGTCAATAAACAAAGAAATGTAAGACCGTGGGAACGGTCAAACCATTGAGAGTCCCCCGGCATAGCCGGGGGTTTACCGGATTAAATTACATCGATAAAAGTCGCCCCGGCCAGTTCCTGGTGTAATCGGGTGGTCGTAAAATACATATTGCCGGGTACATAGTCACCGGGCTTAATCATGATTTTGCTAAGGATGTGCTCTGCGCCACGGCCCTGGTGGGTCGGCAGTGTGTATTTATAATTATAACAAGATCGAATGGTTTCTTCGAGGTGATAAAAATTCCGGGACCCTGCATAAGCTTCATCACCATCCATCATCCCTGCCCACTGCTTGTCGCTCATGGCGCCACAGCCTGAATCAGTCAATAGATCAATATAGACATCGTCGGATTTAAGTAAAAAAGTATTGAGGCCGGCTTCCTTGATCGCCTGAGCGCGTTCTTGACGCGACGTCATCTTGATCAGTTCTACCATTTTGATTTTGTAAGGCTCGGCCCAGGATTGAATGGTCATTTCATTCTCCATAAAAAATAAATCTTTTATGGGCTTGGAGGAAAAAACCTTCGGGTTCCAGACACCAAGCCCACGCGGACTTGGCATTTCAACCCTTGAGGACAGAGCACGCCTTCGCAAAGCTCTATCAAGTGGCCAGTAAGAGGAACATAGCTATTATTGATTACGATGAATTTGATTTAGGTCAAGATGGCTTTAAATACCCACTATCATCACAGATATTTGTTAAAACTTGCGATCAAATAAAATCAATTCTATAGCTATGGTTGTTATCTAAGGTGTCTTATTACAACATTAACATCAGGACTCACGATGCAATCTTGGTACTATTGGTCTAACAATACTGAATTTGGCCCCGTGTCAAAACTACAGCTCTTTACCCTGTTCAAAGAAAAACAGATTGCTGGTTATAACTTCGTCAGACCTGAAGGATCAGATGAGTGGACCTCTTATAAAGAACTCGGCATACACCAAGACGATTTCTCACAGCAAGACTTCGACAATTATTCTGCATTTACACCTACGGGAAATACTGTACCACCAATATATTCAACGCCTACGTCTGCTGATAATACGATAAAGCCTTATGATTACCCTCTTGAAGTAGATCACGATTGGAAAGATGCTTCTCCTCATCCATGGAGACGTTCTTTCGCACGTTTTCTCGACATCTCTATCTATTTAAAGTTTATATATCTTCCGGGAATAAACTTTTTAACCTCCGGTATGGCCTCTGCACAGGTTAACCAATTCTCCCCTTTAGAATTAATGGTCATCCTTCTTATCACCTACGTCATATACATCCCATTTGCCATATTGTTGAATGCGTCTCTTATTGGCTTAGCAGGAAACACAATTGGTAGATGGTGCTTTGGAATTAAAACCCTTGAAAAAGATTTGTCTTCCATACAATTTAAGTCCGCCCTAAAGCGTGAATTTTTCGTTTGGAAAAACGGCCTCGCATTTGGAATTCCTATAATAAACTTGATCACCCAAGTTTATGGCTATTTAGATCTCACGATGAGGAAAAGAACCTCATGGGATAAAAATCTAGAAATGATTACCGTCCAGAGAGAGGATAATACCAAGCAGTTTATCCTCTGCATTATTGGCATATTTTGTTATTGGATAATAACCCGTTTTTATTAATACCTACGACACCACCACCGCATTGGCTCGCTCGTCTTCGTCCAGAGGCTCAAATATAGTTTCGCAGAACTCGAAAATTTCGCGAGAGACTTCGAATTGAAATGTCTCGGTTTGGGCTTGATTGCGGTAATCAACACGCTCCCAGCGGGTTTCTTTGTCCACGTCGAGATAATGGGTTTCAAATACCACGCCATGATCGCATAGGAAGTCCTGAACCCGTTCGCGCTGACTTCTGGCAAAGAAACCGATATCGAGGATTACTGAGATACCCTTATCCAGTATTTTGAGGCTTTCACTCAGTTGTTGAGCCTCACAACGCTGAGTGCGTTCCAACGCCCAGAAATAGAGTGGCGGATCAGGCATATCCATAAAAAACAGGGTCTTCATCCACTCATCAACAGAAAAAACGATCGCGTTTTTTCTTGCCGCCAACTGGCCGGCATAAGTGCTTTTTCCTGCCCCGGCATTACCCACAATTAAAAATACTTTTGCCACGATCTGCTCCTCTAAATTCCAAACTCGACAAAACAAACAGGCAAAGCTGAGGCCTCGGTTAAACCGAACCTACTTACTTATGGTTCAAAGAAAGCCGTAATTAATCCACAGCCTACTAAAAAGAAAGCTCTTTAGGAGTTGGATTTTGGAATAAAAATAAAATTGAAAAGATATTCACCCGAGTGTGATTTCTGCTTTCCAGCGTGTGCATTTTGTAGCGGCTGAAAAACGCCATCAGCAATGACGAAAGTGTCGTAGCCCAAAGCCTCAACCAACGCTATTGAGGAGGAGATATCTTTTTTGGTATGTGCTTCTTCAATTTCGATTACCAGAACGGGTTTATCCCGCTCAATGGTTTCTTTAGCACCTTCCAGAACCTGTAATTCAAAACCCTCAACATCAATTTTGATGAAGCCCACATTATCAATTTTTTGGTCATCCAACTTCGACGTAATGACATCTACGGGCAAATGATCGTCAAATTCCTGAACACTGCTTAATGTTGACAACTGACTGGAATACCCGCCTGACGTTTTTGGTATACGCAGTACCGATGACCCGGTTTCATTGGATATCGCGATGGGGGAGACACGCGCACGCTTTCCAAAACACTTTTCCAGCCGACGATACATTTTCGGATTAGGCTCAAAAGCATAGACTTCAGGACAAGTTTGAAGCAGCCGATGTGTCCAAACCCCTTTGTTGGCCCCGATATCAATCGCCGCCTTATCTGATCGCGCAAGAAAAGGGACCAGCTCCAATTCTTTTTCACCTTTGCGAGAAAATTTTCTCGTCTTGATCCAGCTGTAAATGGTTGAAGGCAATAAGGCATCCTGGATTTTCTCATCAAAGGAAATCAAAGGTGAAGAAGTCGTAGATTTAAACATAAATAAGCCCCCAATTATATTTGTCACCTTTCTTACAGGAGGGATCGTTTCCTGCCAAGAAAAATCCATTTACTCTATACAATAGAACCTTTTACAACCTGATCATTGCGGTTCATGACAGACAAGACAAATCTTGTTGCCATCCAGGTCGTGGAAATAGGCACCGTAATAATCCGGGTGGTATTGTGGCCGAAGACCGGGTTTTCCTGCGCATTGCGCGCCTCTATCCAAAGCTTTAATATACGCGCGACCAACCGCTTCTCGACTTGGCGCCAGCAGTGCCATCATCTGACCATTTCCGGCTGAACAATCTTCCCCATTTTCAGGAGTTCCGATCAAAAACAATGGCCGTGCCTGACCCGGCATCATCCAACCGGCCCAGGGTTTCTCCGGTTCTGAGAACTTTAAAACCAGCCCCAATTCCGACAAAATATCATCGTAAAACTCAAAAGCCTTTTTAAAGTCAGATACACCAATATAAACGTGGGAAATCATCAGAAACTCGTCATTGTTTTATAAGAATAAGCGAAGAATACCAGTATTAAGCTGGTCACTCCACCGACCCAACCAAAACCGATAACTCTTTTAAAAAAGCCAATTGACCTTACTTCCACAACCGGGAATGATAAATACTCAATATATTTTTCTATCACCGCAGCAAATAAACCGTATCAAAACGAAATCCATTTTAGGCTGGTATAAGACATGACAGCGTTGGAACCAAACAGTAAAGCTTCCCTTAGTCTGGATCAAATACCAGCGAACCGGGGCCTGGTTGACCTGCTCTACAGTCACGGCAAAATCACCCGTATGGCAAGGGATGAAGCCCTTAAGGTATTGACGCCACATGATCAATGGGGGGTATGGGTTTCAAGGATGTTGCTCGGGCTGGGCATTTGCCTTGCCCTTGCAGGTGTTGTCTTCTTTTTTGCCTTTAACTGGGCACGAATACCGTCTCATTTTAAGCTTGGGCTAATTGAATTTGGCATTATCACAAGCCTTGTATCTGCATACTTTTGCTCTCTTTCCCGGTATTCAGGGCAGCTCTCCCTGTTATCAGCAAGTGTCCTTGTGGGGGTTTTCCTTGCTGTCTTTGGACAGATCTATCAAACTGGTGCCGACGCTTATCAGCTCTTTCTGGTATGGTCCCTACTCATTCTAGGTTGGGTGATCATCTCCAACTTCGCGGCCCACTGGATTTTATGGCTGGTTATCACCAATACTTTTGTCGTGCTCTGGTGGGATCAAGCCGTTCTACCGTCCAGAGAAATCGAAACATTCGTGCTTGTACTGATGATGGCTCTCAATGTTACGGTGCTCGTTGCTCGAGAATTTCTGGCCCCGAAGCTCGCTTTCGTCTGGCTGTCGAAGGACTGGACACGTTGGGTGCTCCTTATTGCCAATTTAACGCTTATGCTGACACCAATTCTCATACTGATTGTCGAACCGGATGATGCGAACCCTTCCCTTCTTCTCGGCGCTCTTATTGGAGTGGTTGGACAAAGTGGGTTCTATTACTTCTATCGCTATATTGTAAAAGATATGTGGTCACTTGCGGCCGTCGTCATCGCGATTAGCATCATCATCGAAGTTGCGGTCATCAGATCATTAGCTGAGCTTTTCCAAAGTGAAGACGCGGTCATGTTCCTACTTATGGGGGTAATGACGATCGGGGTTGTTACAGGGCTCACTCTGTTCCTCCGCCGACTTACCGCGCAGTTGGAGGTCGAAAATGCCTGATCAACCAGCAATTTATAACGAGAACAGCCGGCAGAATTTTACAGCGGCCGAATTACTCAAAGCCCTTGGCAAAAAAGGCCTAATTACTTCAGATACAGACCTTGCTGATTTTATTATCAAACAGCAACAAGATCCTGATCTGCCCTTTTATCTCAAAATCCTTGCCGGGATCGGGGCCTTTATCGCTTCTATCTGTTTCATAGGCTTTCTGATGGTCGCAGATATTATCGGCTTTAACAATGAGTTCGAAGCTCTGGTATGGGGCGGACTATTTATAGGTGCGGCACTGAGTATTTACCGGGTGATGGGCACAAACCATTCTCTTAAACAAAGCTTTTTCCTTCAAACTTCCTTTGCACTGATCGCCGCAGGAAAACTGTTGTTTATTTTTGGCATCGCCGAGTTGTTAGACGGGGATGGCTGGGGCATCAACCTCGCCGCCCTGATGATAACAGCCCTAACCTATCCAATGTACCGGCTGTCTATAGAACGCTTTCTCTCCTGCACAGGGGTGTTGGTATCGGTTTTATTAAATATTCTATGGAATGATAACCTCGGCCTGTCCAAAGATATTCTCTATAACAGCTTCTTTGCTATCCAACTGGGGCTTGCTGCCTTTTTGCTGATCAACCCAAGGACAAGGCCTGGCATGGCTCCTTTGGCCCAAGCACTTGTTGTCTCACTATGTATTTCGGTTCTTTTCCTAAGCTCCCATGCCGAATTTGGATATCTGGATGACCGGGTTGTTATCGCGCCTGTGATTGTAAACATCCTATTGGCTACTGCCCTGATAGCCTTGATGGTCTGGGCGGTTGGCGGATTGGATAAACTAAAAAGAGAGCCTATTTTATTGGGTATCACCGGGGCAATTCTTCTTGGTCTGCTTTCAGTCCCGGGCGTTATTCTTGCCATTGGCTTGATGATCTTTGGTTACGCCAGACACGACAGGCTTTACACGCTCTTGGGCGCTCTATTGTTGCCGGTATTTTTGTGCCTTTACTACTACAATCTCGACATCACCCTTCTCCAAAAATCGGGTATTTTGATCAGCAGTGGTGTGATCCTCCTGGCTGGAAAGTTCTATTTGAAACTCAAAGGTTGGGACCAAAACCCGCTACACCTAAGTGATGAAACCGGGCAAGGAGATGCGACATGCGGATAAAAATCATGGTCGCCCTCTCGGTTCTGGTTCTCATTGCCTTAAATTACGCCATTTATGACAAGGAACAGATCATAGAGAACGGTGAAACCGTGCTGCTTGAACTCGCACCAGTTGATCCCAGATCCCTGATCCAGGGCGACTACATGCGTTTGCGCTATGCAATAGAACGAGACCTTCGCAAGGATATCACAGTCCCCGAAATCCAAAGCGGCTATATGATCGTCAAAACCAATGCGCAAAAAGTAGCAAGCTTCGTTCGCTTCGCCGATGACACCCCTTTGGCAGAAGATGAGAAACGGCTCTATTACCACCTTGAATATGGCGGTGTGCGCATTGTCCCGGACTCTTTCTTTTTCCAGGAAGGTCACGCAGACAAATACAATAATGCAAAATACGGCGTCTTCAAATTCGACAACAAGGGCAACCACATCCTTGTCGGATTGGTCGATCAGCCGTAGGCCCCAATCGGGGCTCTATTACATAAGGTTAGCGGAGGATTGTATTGTCGACGTCGTTGATATCGCGTTTACCGCACAAGGCCATGGTGACATCCAGCTCTGTGCGCAGGATATCCAGTGTCTTGGTCACCCCTGCCTTGCCCATAGCCCCGAGACCATAGAGGAAAGGACGGCCGATGTAAGTCCCCTTGGCCCCAAGTGCTACGGCTTTGAGCACGTCCTGGCCGGAGCGGATGCCCCCATCCATGTGGACTTCGACCTTATCGCCCACCGCTTCGACGATTTCCGGCAAGGCTTCAATGGAAGATATCGCCCCATCAAGCTGTCGTCCGCCGTGGTTCGAGACAATAATAGCATCGGCCCCGGTTTTCAGAGACATCTGGGCATCTTCGGCATCAAGAATTCCTTTGAGGATCAGCTTACCGCCCCAACGCTCCTTGATCCAGGCAACATCATCCCACGATAGCTTGGGATCAAACTGTTCTGCCGTCCATGATGATAACGAACTCAGGTCTTCAACCCCTTGGGCGTGACCGACAATATTACCAAAACTCCGGTTCTTGGTGCCAAGCATACCCAGGCACCAACCCGGACGGGTCATCATCTGCCAAACGTGGTGTGGTGTGAATTTAGGCGGTGTCGAGAGACCGTTGCGCAGGTCTTTATGACGCTGCCCCAGGATCTGAAGATCGAGCGTGAGAACCAGGGCTGAACAACCCGCCGCCTTGGCCCGGTCGATTAAACGCCCAGCAAAATCCTTGTCACGCATTACATAAAGTTGGAACCAGAACGGCTTGGTGGTTTTCTCAGCTACTGCCTCTATGGAACAGACCGACATGGTGGAAAGGGTAAAGGGTACCCCAGCCTCTTCACAGGCCTGAGCCGCGAGGATTTCACCATCCGCCCTCTGCATCCCGGTCAACCCCGTTGGCGCAATCGCCACGGGCATAGACACACCCTGTCCAACCATCTGGGTCGCCAAAGTGCGATTGGTCATATCTACGGCAACACGCTGACGGAATTTGACTTTCTGGAAATCACTTTCGTTGGCGTTATAGGTACTTTCGGTCCAGGAACCGGAATCAGCATAATCAAAAAACATCTTTGGCACCCGGCGCTGAGCGAGCTTTTTCAGGTCCGCAATTTCAAGTATCTGTGCCATGTCAGGTTTTCCTATTTGATTATCTGGTCGTTACTCGCTCAAGAACATTGACATATTGGATAAATAATTTTACCAATAATGTAAAGTGGTAAATATTTATTACCAATTTTTGATTTCACATGAAAGTTATGAGATGGCGTTAAAAAAGATCCAGTCCGAAAAACTGTCAGACACCGTCGCCAAACAGCTTGAAACCTACATTCTCGAAGGCGTACTGCCCCCCGGTGAATATCTACCTGCTGAACGGGAACTGGCCCAGCAACTGGATGTTTCCAGGCCGTCTTTACGCGAAGCTTTACAGAAACTCGAAGCCCAAGGCCTGCTGGAAACCCAGCAGGGCGGTGGCACACTGGTCAAAAACTTCCTCGGCCCTTCTCTTACCACTCCCCTCACCGCGATCTTTCAAAACCACCCCGATACCGTCGATGACTTTATGGAGTTTCGCTCCATCTCCGAAGGCAACGCCGCCTACTTCGCCGCCGAGCGCGCCACAGATGCCGACCGTAAAATCCTCACCACCTGTATAGAGGCCATGGACGCCGCCCATGAAAAAGGAGATCTGGAGTTGGAAGCCAGCATCGACGCAGACTTCCACATGAACATCGCCGAGGCCGCGCACAATGTGGTCTTGCTCCACGTAATCCGCTCCATGGTTGAAGTCCTCAAACAAGGCGTGTTCCTAAGCCGCAAACAGCTCTACACCCATCAGGGCTCGCGCGACCTCCTGCTCGCCCAACACCACGCCATCTACGACGCCATCATGGCTGGTAAACCAGACGACGCCCACGACGCCGCCTGCGACCACCTCGCTTACGTGCAAAAGGCCATCCGTGACCTTGAACGCGAAGACCACCGTATTGAAGTCTCCAAGCGACGCTTGGAACGTTACATGGATAAACAGCGCAAGAACACTAAGAGTGGAAAGAAAAGTTAAGCGATATAGAGATAACAGAACCTCAATTTTATTACGTGGAATAACGAAACCGTAGATCTGTATTGTTATGCTATGAAGTTTATAGATATATTGAATCACAACTAATTTTCCCCTCATGGTGAGAGTACTGCCCCCGCAAAAGGTCCAAAAAACTCAGTGTAAAACCACAACCAATTGGGTTTGACCAATTGAAATTAGTAAAAAGCATTGGCCTATCATATAATATGGAGAGTAAACGAATGGCGTTGTTGGAATGGTTCCTCGAGACAAGTCAAAATGAGTTAGTTGGTTTAATTGGAGGGGCGATTTTTTTCGGTTCTTGGATGTTACAGGCTTGGGAAACCCGATTAGCAGGGAAACCAACGGTTTCAGCTCGCTTCTTTGTCCTTCGTTCTATCGCATCTTTATTAATGGCGTTAGAAGGTTTACGAGCAGGTTCGATTTCAATCTTTATTGTCATGGCAGCAACACTGGTCTTAATGCTCTACAATCTTAAATCTGCAATAAAGGTAGAGGCTAGAGAACGTCAACTGTCTAAGGATTAGTTTTATCTACTGACAAGACATGGGATGAGAAAGCAAATCGGTAGCATCAGGCAGAGGAAGACATACTGCCAACCCCGACAACCGCCTTTGCCGTAATCCTGATTTTTTGATCGCCGTTTGGTAGCATATTCGCTTTGTGTCATCAAAAAGAATATACCCACCCTCTGCAAGTTTTTTAGCGGCTTCGGTTAGACATGATTCTCGAGCTCGACCATCAATCACGATGAGATCAAATTTTCCCTCTTCCTCATGAATAGACTGAACATAATCATCAAAAAATTGATCTTCATAACCTTTTCTATTCGATCGAATACAACCGCTTAATTTCGGAGGTACAGCTTTCAGGGTTGTATTGGAGAAATTTTCGATTAGACATCCAACTCTTTCTGACCATTTAGGATCATGCTCAACCGAGACAACCTCCGAGCTGTGTTTCGAGAGCCAAATGGTGCTCGCTCCACTTCCCCACTCAAACACACGCGCGTCCTTTCGCTCCTCCAAAAATGATTCAACGAATTCTACTGCATCAAATGTCCACCAGGGAAGACCAAGATGAACCATATCATCTAGATCATAAATAGCGAATAAGGAGCGGAACCATTTCGATGGGCGGTTTTTAGGCTTCTCTAATACTGCCAACAAATTAATGCCGCGTAGCACTTCCCTAATTCCATGTACGCATTTCACATAAGTGTTTCGAAACACATCCATCAGCATTGCTCTCAATATTAGTGAATTTACTTGCTACTTTTCTATACGGCGGCCATTTTCAGTAACTTGATCAATGACATATTTTTGATTTTCACGAATTCTGGACGATTGAAACAGTTCTGCGACAAAACCCACGCTAAGTACTTGCGTTCCTGTAACGAATAGCAAAATCCCAATAAGAAGAAGTGGGCGATTACCTATTGGTCCCAGATCCAGAACCCACAAAGCTGAAAGATAGGCGATAAACAACGTCCCTAATAAGCAAAGAGGAAGTCCGATCATTGCAAAAAAATGTAACGGTCGAGCGTTATAGGTTGTCATCATCTTAACGGTAAACATATCCAGCAAACCCTTAATCATTCGTTTGCTTCCATATTTTGAAACACCGAATTCTCGTGCGCTGTGTTTGACTGGAATTTCTGCCCCCTGATATCCGGCTGAATGCAATATAGCAGGAGTAAACCGATGCATTTCACCATACAAGTTCAGATGATTTGTTGCCCTACGTGTATACGCTTTGAACCCACAATTAATGTCATGAATTTCAATGTTAAATAACTTCGATGTCATCCAGTTAAAAATTTTCGATGGAAGGGTCTTACCTAAAGGATCGTTACGATTTTGCTTCCATCCACTTACATAGTCATTTCCTTCCGAAAGCTTTTGTAAAAAATTTGGTATTTCTGCGGGATCGTCCTGTAAATCTGCATCCATTGTCACCACAATACTTCCCCGTGCCTCTCGAAATCCAGCCGAAATCGCAGCAGCTTTACCGAAGTTTCTTGTAAAACGAATAACCCTCACATGATTATCCGTTTCACTTAAACCTTCAGCAATCTTTACCCCCTCATCAACACTGCCGTCATCGACGAAAATTACTTCATATGGATTGTTGAGTGATGAAAAAGCTTCAGAGATTCTATCATTCAGTTTGATTAACGTATCTTGCTCGTTCAAAAAGGGAACAATAACGGATACCAAGTCATGATCGGAAGACTTCAGCGATAAGCTATCAAGATGGGCCTGAGCCAGTTCGGGTGAAGAATTCATGTAGACCTGTCCTTGATAAGCAGATTGGACTTAAATAATGACTAGAGAATTGCTAGCCTATCCCATTGACTTAATCAAGTTTTTATGAGGAAATTCCTAAACCAAACCCACACTAATTACGGGATTTTCTAGTGAATGACAGTAATCAATAGTATGACTCTGAAGACTGATATAGTTGACCACTCGTCTTGGAAAATCTGTTTAGCAGCCAGCATAATTCCTCTGATTTTAGGTGCTTTTACCCTATTCGAGCCTTTTTCACGAGATCAAGGTATACATGCCACAATAGCAAGCGCACTTCAGGATGGACTGTCTACTTACCGGGATGTGTATAATATCAAGCCCCCCATGACGACAGCGACCCACTGGCTTGCTTTAGAAGTATTTGGGCATTCCGTATA
This sequence comes from Kiloniella sp., assembly GCF_965205715.1. GTDB lineage: Bacteria > Pseudomonadota > Alphaproteobacteria > Kiloniellales > Kiloniellaceae > Kiloniella. The sequence continues at coordinate 977,963 of NZ_CBDBHW010000014.1, forward strand.
TTCAATCAGATACCTGGACATGTTATTTGTAATGTTCGGCATGGCCTGTTTATCAATTGCTATCCTTCGGTTAGGAGGATCGAAGGCATTGGCAATAGGTGCTGCCGCTGGTTTTTCATCTTTGTTTTATTCACTAACTTATTGGGAGCATGCACAGACAGATGAATGGGCTGCAATATGTTTAATCATTAGCCTTTTATTACTTTCTCTAGCCTGGCGGCATCCTGATAACCACCAACGCTTCCTGTTAATTTTTTATGCAGGTGCTGTAATGGGGATAGCGTTCACTTACAAATACACTATTGCCGGAGGTGGGATACTGATTTTCGCCCCCATGCTGACTTCTGATAAAAGTACCAAATTCTTTTGGCGCGACTTAATGTGGTTCGTTTTAGGTGGACTGACATTTCTGGCTATTATTGTATCCTTTCTTGCCTCGACAAATACGCTGATGCCATTTCTTGAAATCCAGGAGTTCATAAAAGGATACGTTGAATATTCAAGAAATAATTTGAGGGTGGCATTGGTCGCAATTGCTATTGTTCTATCGTATTCCCAACTCAACGCCACTTTAGTCTTGTTTGGCACGGGCATGCTAATAGCCGGAATGGTTAAAAAAGGCGCCTCATTACTACATGTTGTCACAATAATGTTGATCGCCGCAGGTTGGTTGTCTGGCTTTGTTCAGGGAAAAGGTTTTGCTTATCATTTTATACCCATATTAATCGGCTACGCTATACTTTTTGGCTTGGCAACTGAAGCTATTTTGTTATCGATCAAACTCCGTACCCAAATAGCCATTAATGGATTTACAACTTGGCTCATTCTCATGGTCAGCTTAGTTCTAATGACAAGCGCCTTTGAGAAAAACTTTAAAGGTATTAAAGAGGTAATTTTTAATGTGCCCTTACAAGTACGTCTAGAGGAATACGACGTTGATCGTGACTTTAATTACCCGGAAACTTTAAAATTTAGCAATACGCTGTCAAAGATACGAAAACCTGATGAAACCATGTTTATCTGGGGATATGAAACAGCCCTATATTTTTTGCAAAATACATCTCCTGAATATCGATACCCTTATACATGGCCTTTTTCTGTCGATTTCTATGACGAAAGGTATACGAAGGATTTGTTGGATCGGCTAAAAAAATCACCTCCAAAATATTTCATCGTCCAAAAAAAGGATGGAACACCGTGGGTTACCGGCCATAAATTGGATAGCCGTGAAATTTTACCGAAACACCCAGAAATCCACAATTTCCTCTTAAATCACTACAAAAGCATTCTTGAAACTGATCGATTTGATCTATGGGAAAACCGCCCAAATTGATCTCACCAAGGATCACCCAAGACCACCGCATTGAAGTCTCCAAACGGCGTTTAGCACGCTATATGGATAAACAACGCAGAACACTAAGCGCTGGAAAAACAAATAAGGCCTACGTAAAACCCATCATCATTGGCTTGATAATATTTGATCAGTCCACCTCAGAAATCGGCACCTGAAGTCCTGATTTAACTCGGTTGACTACGACGTTGGAATGAAATCTTCGTATATTGGGATTGTCGGTAAACACTTGCCGACTGAACTCTTCATAGGCTGCCATATCTGTGGATGTCACAATGATGATAAAATCGGTATGACCAGCAACATAGTAACATTGTTGAACATCTTCGAGGGACTGCATTGAACGTCGAAATTCGTCAAGGTGATCGTGGCTCTTCTCCGCTTTGTTGAGTAGAAAAAGATGCCGACCGCCAAGTAACCTGTTGATATGTATGGTTTCTGATAACTTTACATAGAGCAGGTATATGACAATCAACATCTCGCAGCATATTTTAGGCCTCAAAGGGCAACGTGTAAATGAAATTAAACTGGATGACGGCGGTGTTAAGATTGTCATTCACTGCAGCCGAGACGCGCGTAGGAGGGCTATAGACCCTGCTACAGGCCAGAAGGGAAGCATCAACCAGCATGTCCGCCGACAAGTAAACGACATCCCCCTTTTTGGGTATCCTTGTGTGGTCGAGATTGAGCTGGCGCAGGTTTATATTAACAAGGGCGAACGCCGCATTGAGGGGTGTGATTTTGTTGATAAAGGGTGCCGTTTCACTCACCGATTTTGCCGACTGATCAGTGGATTATGTCGGCATATGTCTATTCAAGCGGTTTCCAGACATTTGGATATACGATGGGAAACGGTCAAGAATATCGACAGGGCATACCTTATTGAAACTCTCCCTACGCTTGATCCTGCAGAGCTAACTGGCTTGGAATATATTGGTGTAGATGAAGTTGCCCGGGCGAAAGGTCATGACTACATGACGGTGGTCTACGATATGGTTGGCGGTCATCTGATCTGGGTTGAAGCAGGCCGAACTGCCGAGGTTTTTTCAAGGTTTTTGAAACAACTGCAACCAGATACAGCCTGCAAAATAAAGGCCGTAGCGATGGATATGGGGCCTGCCTACCAAAAGGCTGTCAGAGAGTCCTTGCCGTTGGCCGACATAGTATTTGACCGTTTCCACGTCATGAAAAACTACAGCAAAGCTATCCATAATCAGCGTCGACTTGAGTTCAGAAAGGCCGATCCAAGTGGTAAAGAGTTGATGAAAGGGACACATTATCTGTTGCTCAAAAATGCGGATAAGTTGAGTGAAAAACAAAGTGACAAGCTGCAAAGGTTGCTGGAGAGCAATAGCAACCTGAATGCACTTTACGTCTTGAAAGAACAGCTTCAGCTGCTGTGGAGTGCCGCTTCATTTGAGGCGATGGCGGAGCAACTGGAACGTTGGTGCCTGATAGCAGATCAGTCACAGATGCTCTATCTAAAAAAGTTCGCGAAATCCCTACGGAAACATTGTGTGGGCATCTGCAACTACGCCAAACACAAGCTCACAAGCGCCAGGATAGAGGCTGGTAATGTCAGTATAGGAATGATCCGTAAGCGAGCCAGAGGCATCAAGGATACCGAATACTTCAAACTCAAAATTAGACAATCATCCATTCCAGATAATCAATCTATGCTCTATTTGAAATCCTAAATCTACTCAACAAAGCGGAGAAGTGCCGTGATCGTTGCGTTTTCGTTCCAGCTCGACCTCGACAATAAAGGTCATGTAGCGCCCGATATTTCTGGGAGAGAGAACTGAAATATCGGCTTCAATAATGCCTTCATCCCGAAACCGCTTCATCCGACGCTGTACGGAAGATCTCGAAACACCAACCATGTCCCCCAACTCATCCGCTGCAAGACGGTTGTTTTGCTGAAGAACTTTCAAAATCTTTTTATTAACATCATCTAACACGGTAGGCATTTGTTTTTCCATTCCTCGAAATTTAAGGCAGCTTACACACCTTTCCATTTAATTTCGAGCAATTTGCTCATATTTTCCTGATATAGTTCCATTGAAGACGAAAAACAAACCAAATGGACAGAATGATGCACAAATTGCCCAAACTATCCGAGCGATACATAGACCCAAACACCTACCCACCCGGCGTGGCCTATATGGACGGGCAGTATTTAACGATGGACAAGGCAAGCATATCGGTTCTGGACTACGGCTTTCTGCACTCTGATGCCACCTACGACGTGGTTCATGTATGGAAAGGCGCATTCTTTAGGCTCGAGGATCACCTAAATCGCTTCTTCCGGGGGATGGATCTGCTCCACATGTCTATTCCTTATGACAAGGAACAAGTAACTGAAATTCTGCACAATTGCGTGGCTTTGTCCAGGTTACAGAACTCCTATGTTGAGTTCATCTGCACACGCGGTACGTCCCCTGATTTCAGCCGGGACCCACGCAATGCAATTAATCGTTTTATCGCCTTTGCCATTCCCTTTGGTTCGGTCGCAAACCAGGAACAGAAAGAGCGTGGCTTACATATCGCAATCACAGACACGGTACGCATCCCTCCTCCATCAGTTGACCCAACGATCAAGAACTATCATTGGCTGGATTTGGTAAAGGGACTTTACACAGCGTATGACCAAGGGGCTGAAACCGCCCTTCTTTTGGATAGCAATGGAAACATCGCCGAAGGTCCAGGGTTTAATATTTTTGCGACAAGAGACGGCGTGGTCTCTACTCCTGAGTTTGGCGTGCTGCGCGGAATTACCCGCCAAACCATATTTGATCTTTGTGATGCGATGCATATTAAATGTGTGGAGCGCGACATCTCCCCCAAAGAACTTAAAGAAGCAGATGAGGTCTTCATCACTTCTACCGCTGGGGGCGTCATGCCTGTTTCCAAAATTGATGACATGCCAATTGGAGAGGGCTCCGTTGGTATATTATCAAACCGGATTAATGAAGCTTATTGGCAGATGCACGAGAACGCAAAAAATCGTATCGCGATCAACTATCCAATTATAAATGAAGTGGTTGATTGATGTTAACCCAGGAAAGATTGAGCGTATATGGCGAGAAAAAACGCGAATACTCCCACCCAACCAATCACTTTGATAAAGCCATTAAAATTGCCAAAGATCTAGATATCGACAATACAACACTTGCGACTATTCTTTGCATGTCAGAGGCCATTATATTCCAACACAAAAATGGTGACCCCGTCTCAACATTATCGGATAAAAGTCATCACTTATTACTTTTGCTCATTGATGTTCACACCTATCTGAATTCCATAAGTAATGGAGATATTTCATTTGAAAGACAATGGATCAAAATGGAGAATGATTATCTCGGTGAAGCACCAATCTTAATAATGAGATTTCCAAACGGCCTTGATAAAATACTCGAATATCTAAAGAACAGATCGCCGTCCTTGAACAGGGTCACTCTTTAAGAAAGCTATATAATTCAGCGCCCCTCATATTAATTTCCTGAGTGAGCTCGCCCCTTCTAGGCTTTAGGTTCTCTGCGCTCTCTTACTCCTATCTCTCTGATTAAAATTCACGTCAGGGAAAGAATAATCCCTATTGAGAACCGGAAAACGCTCAACAGCGTTTGGGATACTGGATGCATTGGCGAAGTGCTCTTGAAACCTTGGCTCAATAGCGGTTTCAACCTTTTGTATGGTGTGAACAGAACTTTCTATTTCTGTGCGGGACTTCACATTTAAAAGCGCAATACGAGCACTTGTGCCCGCAGCGTTACCGGCCGATACGATGTTGTCCAATTTACAATTTGGGATCATACCAAGGAGCATAGCGTGCTGCGGGGAAATATGAGCACCAAAGGCCCCCGCAAGAACAATACGGTCAACACTATCTATGTGAAATTTATCCATAAGCAGGCGTATACTAGAGAAAAGAGCCGCCTTCGCCATTTGAATTTCTCGAATATCTTGATTGGTGATGGTAATGCGCCGATCGTCCTTCTTGGATAGATCACCCCACACATGGTAAGTAAAAGTACGCCCTTCTTTCACACAACGCTCTGTGCCCACGTCCTCTGGTGAACCAATCAATCCTCCGCTATCAACGATCCCGGCCAACCGCATCTCGGCAACCATTTCAATAATACCAGACCCACAAATACCGGTTATGCCCGTTGAGGAAATAACCTCTTGAAAACCGGCTTCATCCGACCAAATATCAGACCCAACCACACTAAATCTAGGTTCTTTAGTTATCGGGTTAATTCGGACACGTTCTATTGCCCCCGGTGCCGCACGCTGTCCACAAGAGACCTGAGCCCCCTCAAAGGCTGGCCCAGTAGGTGCCGAGCAAGCTAAAATCTTATTCTTGTTACCCAATATGATTTCAGCATTGGTCCCGACATCGACGACTAAAGTAAGTTCCGAAGACTTCTCAGGCGCTTCTGAGAGCAATACCGCCGCAGCATCTGCCCCGACATGGCTCGCAATGCTTGGTAGGATGTAAGCTCCCGCCTGAGGGTGAATTGGCAAATCCAAATCTTTAGCCAACAGATTAACCGCCCGGGACGTTGCCAAGGCAAAGGGCGCCTGCCCGAGCTCAAACGGGTCAATCCCTAAATACAGATGGTGCATAACTGGATTACATACAAATACGACCTCGATCACCTCGAGCGGATCTATTTTTGCTTGTTCAGAGATTTCGCTCAAAAGAGCATTTACCCCCTCCTTAGCCGCTTCGCTCATCTCGAGGTCACCGCCCTCGTTCATCATTGAATAACTCACGCGGCTCATCAAGTCTTCGCCAAATCTGATCTGCGGGTTCATTATACCTGAGGAATCTAGAATATCTCCGGTAGTAAGATTACAAAGGTGCGCAGCAATGGTCGTGGATCCTAGATCTATCGCGATACCAAACAATTCTCTGTTGTACAGACCCGGCCAAACATGAACCAGCCTTGGCGGCTGATTGTGCGTGCCCAGTCGAATGGCGCACGTCACTTTCCATTCCCCTTTACGCAGGGCGGGTTGTAAAATTCTGAGTAAAAAGAGATCCGACTGAATGTTCTCAATTTGCCACTGATCCCGCAGGGCCTCAGAAAGCCTCTCCAAGTCGCCAGAGGGGTCATGCATATCAGGTTCGCTGACAACAACATAAAAGAGCTTTGTCGCAGGATCTATCTCTATATCACGTGCCTCAGCACGTTTGCGTACGACCTGCTTGTGGGTTTGACTTTCAGGCGGAACATCAACGACCACGTCGCCAGAAACGAGGGATTGGCAACCCAAGCGACGTCCATCCAGCATACCGCGTTTATCTTTATAACGCTGCTCTATGACATTCCATTCAGACAGCGCATCATCACCAACAAAGATACCGTGCTTGGGGAACTCACCATAGGATGGGGTTACCTGACACTTAGAACAAACTCCCCGACCGCCACACACACTATCAAGATCGACCGCAAGTTGTTGAGCAGCAGCAAGCAAGGATGTCCCCATCTTGAAATACCCACGCTTACCAGAAGGCGTAAAAATGACCAGTGGATCAGGGTTCATTTCGAGTATCCTATTTTAAGTATTTTGGGCTCGATAAAACTCTAACTGAAAGGTGACTTCTCCGGTTACGCGCACATGGTGGGGAACCTCTGGCTCGATCAAAGCAAAATTTCCCGCATCAACCCTAAGGACATCTTCTGGCGTGTCTTCCAAAATATAGTCTATGGAACCCCTCGTTACGACAGCCTTTGCCCAGACACCCGGCTTGGTTTTGTGGTTTCTCTGTAAACCTTCAGGCACCGTGTCTTCATTAAAAACAGATGTTTCACTGTATCTGACCAGATTATTTGGGAATGTGTTCAACATGGCTTTTCGGACCTCCCGACCATTGTATGAAAAAGAATTAGACTGCCAGCTATAAGTGACAGGCATTTGATAATCTCGGCTCCGACAAAACTAATATGGAGCAGACGATTTGCAGGTATCATTTGTCCCGCAATGATATTAATTGTCCGTTCATCAAGGGCTGGCATCAATAACCATTCCTGAACCATGAAGATCACCACAGGAATGCCAAGGATCAAAAACAAAGCCCGCCCCGATATAACAACGAGCAATAAGATCAGAATAACGAAAACCCATTGCGACGCCCCCAACCAGTTAAATTGCGCCTGGCCAATCTGGAGCAGAGTACTCACAGGAAGGCTCGCCGCTTGAAATTTGGCCGGTGCAGCGATCAAGTTCCCTCCCAAAGACAAACCTGCCCACAGAAAACCCAGAGCAATTATCATTGTATGGCGTATACGCATCTAAAAGCCCTTCCTTTATTTGAGTTCCAGAATTTCGGTCTCGATGCATCAAGAATTAAATTGTAAATTAATAACATGTAAATTATATACATCTTAAAAAAATTACATGTCAATATTACGCCCAGAAACCAAAATACAACTTCTGCCATCACAGAATCTCAGCCGTATTGGCGTAATTCGCTAAATGGCTCTATTCCAAGAAAATTAATGGCTCTATCCCTGGAAAAAGAAAGCAAGTAAGACAAAGATACTTGTTGATAGATCACCCAGAGCATCACCCGCGCTCCACCCCCACTTGTTAGGAAACAATCATGACGCTCTTTAACGGCCTCTCCGCCTTCCCGATCACCCCGACCGACACACAGGGCCGGGTAGATACTGATACACTTTGTCAGCTGTTGGATCGTCTCGTGAAGGCCGAGGTCAACTCGATCGGATTACTTGGAAGCACGGGCGGTTATGCCTACCTGACACGATCAGAGCGCAAGCGCGCGACGACAACCGCGGTTGAATTCCTGGACGGGCGGATACCTTTGATTGTTGGCGTCGGGGCGCTCAGAACGGATGAAGCACAACATTTGGCCAGGGATGCACAAGAGGCTGGTGCAGATGGATTGTTGCTTGCGCCGGTTTCCTACACGCCTCTAACGGAAGAAGAAGTCTATCAGAATTTTGTTGCTGTTGCCGGGGCAACCACCCTCCCCCTTAGCATCTACAACAATCCAGGCACGACCCATTTCACATTCTCTATTGCCCTGCTGGAACGCCTTTCGCAGGTCGAAAACATTGCCGCAGTGAAGATGCCGTTACCCGGAGATGATGCTTTTGAAGCAAATCTTGCACAACTGCGTAACAATACCCCAAATGACTTTGCCGTTGGTTACAGCGGAGACTGGGGTTGCGCCGCAGGCCTTCTCGCCGGAGCAAACACTTGGTACAGTGTTGTCGGTGGCTTGTTCCCCGTTCAAACCATGAAATTGACAAAAGCTGCGCAAGCTGGCGATGTAGCTGAAGCCCAACGTATAGACAGCTTCTTCCAACCGCTCTGGGCCCTCTTCAAAGAGTTCGGCAGTGTGAGGGTCGTTTATGCTGCGGCTAATATCTTATCGCTCTCAAATGCTTCACCCCACCTGCCTATCCTGCCTTTAAGCGCCGCAGACCAAGAACGGGTAGCAATGGCCATCAAAACCTTGGAAAAGTTGGATGAAACCATTAAAACAGCTACCACGTTTTGAAGTATGGAAAACACCATCGCTAAACCGTAGTTTTATTGGATTAAGGCGTTTCGATATTCATAGAGTTGATCATTTCATCCCGGCGTTGAAGGGCGGTTTCGGCAGCATCGCCGAGCCTTGTTGCAACGCCGTTTATCAGGCTCTCAACGCAAAAAGCAAAGGTGGTGACACTGTTGGAAAGAAAGCTGGTTTGGTGGGGAACCAGAATGGTGTGGCTGGCAAACTCTACCAAGGGGGAGCTCGCGCGGTCGGTGATGACGATGGTGTTCATCCCGGATCCATGCGCCGCCTTACAGACGTCGATGACCTGTTTGGAATAGGGGCTACAGCTGAAAACCACCAGCACGTCGTCTTCGGACATTCCGGCAAGCCCCTCGGCGGTACCAAGACCTGGCGCATCGAGCAAGTTCACATCAGAGCGGATCATGCCCAGCCCGTAACTCAAAAACATTGCCATGGAGAGGAACTGGCGAATGGCATAGATCCTCACCCGTGGCGCATCCGCAAGAAGCTTTAAAGTTTGATCAAATTCAGCCTGATCGAAGGTACTGGCGAAATACTCAATGTTCTTTTTGTTTTCGACAGCAAGTTGGTTTACCCGCTCAGATATATCCGAACCACCTGCCTGTAAGGCCTGTTGTGCTTGCCGGGTGTAGAATGCCGGAACCGGCGACAGACTTTCGCTGAGAAGAGTGTTGCGAAAATCGGTAAATCCGCCATAGCCCAGATTGCGGGCCAGACGGGTTAGCGTCGAAGGGTTGATATTCAGGCGTTCAGCCAGTGTTGTGATCTTCAACACCGACTGATCAGCCCCAAGCTCGAGTATCTGCCCCAGAGCGCCAGCCGCTTTAAAGCCCAGATTAATAGAGCTCTTACCCTGTTTTATTTCAACCAGAAGGGCACGTAACTGCTCTGCCGTTTGTGGCGGCATTGGCATCCGAACATCATTGTTTTCATTAGCTTTCATACAACAATTTTATTGACGCTCCGGCATGGAATGTCCAGCTTATTTTTGATGCCGATATTTCAAAAACGGCGGAGGCGATGGTATTTTCATTATCGGGATCATCCTCATCCCGCCGCCAAATTGGCAGGCAGTGTTCAGCCCGATCCCGTAGGATTTCAAAGGGTTTTGTATTGCCCTTAGCAATCAAGTAATTACCATGACTTTGTCGATCCCGAGAAGAAGCGGTAATGATTTGCTTCTGATGAGCTTCTCCCCCCAACACCGCATGATTGGCATGGAGGGCTGGGGTCTCAACTTCCATTTCACAGTAACTGCCACCGCCAAACTCAATGGAAAGAAGGCGACGATCATCTTTTTGTGCAAGGGTATAGTGGAAACCGCCACTTATCGGCGCCTCTTTTAACAACTGACGGACATTATCTATCTTCTGACACCCAAGCATGGCCCGTCCAAGCACCATCCGTGGTATTTCAGCTTTAACGTCTGTCAGCCTGAGGTTATTGGCGGTTAGCGCCATGCCACTACCCGTTATGGCAAAGGTATGCCCAGGGATGGATCCGGGGTAACAAAAGGACGTAAAGACATCCTCGCCCATGACCTCGGCAATAAAACAGGCACCATCAAAGAAAGGCAGGCCATCTTCATTATGAGCAACGATGATTTTACCTTCATCGGACGATCGGGGAATTTGAACTGTCGTGCAGCCATCAGCCGTGTCAGATAAAAGATCTCCCCGGCAATTCCAGGCAAAGACCTGATCAAACGACAGATCCAAACCATCTGCCAAGCCTGTGATCTCGTCATAAATTTCAGGAAAAAGATTTTGCGTTGTCGTTGCCATGCGCTCAACAGCAAGCTGATGCTCATGAGAGACAACCTCTTTCCACAAATCACACTTTACGAGATGCCTGTGCACAGCCTCTTTTCCCTTTTGGCCTAGCGCATAGCCGATCTCGTAAGGCGTACCCGTTACTTTAAGCCAGCCTAGCTCAACAACATCAATTAACATGAACCAGAAAATCCTTTAGGCGATCACTTGGTGGATTGGCGATAATATCACGGGGCGGTCCGTCAACGGAAATCTTACCGTGCTCCATATAGATCAAGCGCGTACCGACCTGTTGAGCAAAGCCCATTTCGTGGGTTACCACCACCATGGTCATACCCTCTTCGGCAAGCTGGTTCATCACGTTGAGAACCTCTTGCTTTAACTCGGGATCCAACGCAGACGTTGGCTCATCAAACAGCATCACCTTTGGCTTTACGGCGAGTGCGCGGGCAATGGCGACACGCTGTTGCTGACCACCGGATAACTCACTGGGTGTATGATATGCCTTTTCGGCCAGGCCAACCTTCTTAAGCAGCTCCATCGCTTCTTCTTCTGCCTGTGCCTTAGAAACACCTCGGGAGCGACGCGGTCCAAAAGCCACGTTTTCAAGTGCCGTCATCTGCGGAAAAAGATTGAACTGCTGAAAGACCATACCCGCTTCTTTGCGGATATTTATCAAAGTGGATTTGCCTTCGGTAACGCTCAAGTTATCAACACGCAAATCCCCACCAGAAATTTCTTCCAGACCATTGATGCACCTTAACAAGGTCGATTTTCCTGAACCGGATGGCCCGATAAGGACAACCACTTCCCCCTGCTCGATATTAAGATCAACCTCTTTCAGAACAGTGAGGGATCCAAATTCTTTGGTAACAGCTTGAAATTCAATAATACTCATAGGATCCTCATACGCTTTTCAATCATACGAAGGCTTAAGGTCATTAACCCCGTCATGATGAGATAGAACACTGCAACAGCCGTCCAGATCTCAACGGCGCGAAAGTTCGCCGCCATTATTTCCTGACCTGTTCGGGTCAGTTCTCCGACCCCGATCACAATAAAGAGGGAGGTATCTTTCAAGCTCACAATGAACTGATTACCGAGAGGCGGGATCAGGCGACGGAAAGCAACCGGCCCCACAATATAGACCAGCACTTTCCAATAGGGCAGACCAAGGGCCAGCCCCGCTTCACTCAAGCCTCTGTTAATGGACAGGAAGGCCCCGCGGACAATCTCAGCGATATAGGCACCAGCGTTAAGGACAATTGCCAGAACCGCCGCGGCAAAGGGATCAATCCGTATGTCCATCAGCACCGGCAGGGCAAAATAAAGGAACATCACCTGTACGACGATGGGGGTCCCCCTGATGACTTCAATATAGGCAAAGGCTATTGAATTTAATAACTTATTACCATAGGCCCGCATCAAGCCAGCAATCGTTCCGAGGATCATCCCACCGATAAGGCCCGAAAGAGTGATGATCACCGTGACTTTGGCACCGTTGATAAGCTCTGGGATAAATCCCACAATTATCGACCAATCGATTTCCATATCAAACCACTATGTTAGAGAAAAAGGACAGGCTGCATAACGCAGCCTGTTAAGTGATGGTCTGGTGCTTAGTTAGCAGGCGCAGCACCGAACCATTTTTCATAGATCGCATCATAACGACCATCTGCACGCATTGCGGCCAAGGCTTTGTTCACCGGGCCAACCAAGTCGCTGCCTTTTGGAAATCCAATGCCATATTGATGGGCTTGCATTTGCTCACCCACGGCCTTCACTTTGCCATTGCCTGCATTCTTGATGTAATACAAAACATTCGGGGCACTTCTCCGCTTTGTTGAGTAGATTTAGGATTTCAAATAGAGCATAGATTGATTATCTGGAATGGATGATTGTCTAATTTTGAGTTTGAAGTATTCGGTATCCTTGATGCCTCTGGCTCGCTTACGGATCATTCCTATACTGACATTACCAGCCTCTATCCTGGCGCTTGTGAGCTTGTGTTTGGCGTAGTTGCAGATGCCCACACAATGTTTCCGTAGGGATTTCGCGAACTTTTTTAGATAGAGCATCTGTGACTGATCTGCTATCAGGCACCAACGTTCCAGTTGCTCCGCCATCGCCTCAAATGAAGCGGCACTCCACAGCAGCTGAAGCTGTTCTTTCAAGACGTAAAGTGCATTCAGGTTGCTATTGCTCTCCAGCAACCTTTGCAGCTTGTCACTTTGTTTTTCACTCAACTTATCCGCATTTTTGAGCAACAGATAATGTGTCCCTTTCATCAACTCTTTACCACTTGGATCGGCCTTTCTGAACTCAAGTCGACGCTGATTATGGATAGCTTTGCTGTAGTTTTTCATGACGTGGAAACGGTCAAATACTATGTCGGCCAACGGCAAGGACTCTCTGACAGCCTTTTGGTAGGCAGGCCCCATATCCATCGCTACGGCCTTTATTTTGCAGGCTGTATCTGGTTGCAGTTGTTTCAAAAACCTTGAAAAAACCTCGGCAGTTCGGCCTGCTTCAACCCAGATCAGATGACCGCCAACCATATCGTAGACCACCGTCATGTAGTCATGACCTTTCGCCCGGGCAACTTCATCTACACCAATATATTCCAAGCCAGTTAGCTCTGCAGGATCAAGCGTAGGGAGAGTTTCAATAAGGTATGCCCTGTCGATATTCTTGACCGTTTCCCATCGTATATCCAAATGTCTGGAAACCGCTTGAATAGACATATGCCGACATAATCCACTGATCAGTCGGCAAAATCGGTGAGTGAAACGGCACCCTTTATCAACAAAATCACACCCCTCAATGCGGCGTTCGCCCTTGTTAATATAAACCTGCGCCAGCTCAATCTCGACCACACAAGGATACCCAAAAAGGGGGATGTCGTTTACTTGTCGGCGGACATGCTGGTTGATGCTTCCCTTCTGGCCTGTAGCAGGGTCTATAGCCCTCCTACGCGCGTCTCGGCTGCAGTGAATGACAATCTTAACACCGCCGTCATCCAGTTTAATTTCATTTACACGTTGCCCTTTGAGGCCTAAAATATGCTGCGAGATGTTGATTGTCATATACCTGCTCTATGTAAAGTTATCAGAAACCATACATATCAACAGGTTACTTGGCGGTCGGCATCTTTTTCTACTCAACAAAGCGGAGAAGAGCCAAAAGGGCACTTCTCCGCTTTGTTGAGTAGATTTAGGATTTCAAATAGAGCATAGATTGATTATCTGGAATGGATGATTGTCTAATTTTGAGTTTGAAGTATTCGGTATCCTTGATGCCTCTGGCTCGCTTACGGATCATTCCTATACTGACATTACCAGCCTCTATCCTGGCGCTTGTGAGCTTGTGTTTGGCGTAGTTGCAGATGCCCACACAATGTTTCCGTAGGGATTTCGCGAACTTTTTTAGATAGAGCATCTGTGACTGATCTGCTATCAGGCACCAACGTTCCAGTTGCTCCGCCATCGCCTCAAATGAAGCGGCACTCCACAGCAGCTGAAGCTGTTCTTTCAAGACGTAAAGTGCATTCAGGTTGCTATTGCTCTCCAGCAACCTTTGCAGCTTGTCACTTTGTTTTTCACTCAACTTATCCGCATTTTTGAGCAACAGATAATGTGTCCCTTTCATCAACTCTTTACCACTTGGATCGGCCTTTCTGAACTCAAGTCGACGCTGATTATGGATAGCTTTGCTGTAGTTTTTCATGACGTGGAAACGGTCAAATACTATGTCGGCCAACGGCAAGGACTCTCTGACAGCCTTTTGGTAGGCAGGCCCCATATCCATCGCTACGGCCTTTATTTTGCAGGCTGTATCTGGTTGCAGTTGTTTCAAAAACCTTGAAAAAACCTCGGCAGTTCGGCCTGCTTCAACCCAGATCAGATGACCGCCAACCATATCGTAGACCACCGTCATGTAGTCATGACCTTTCGCCCGGGCAACTTCATCTACACCAATATATTCCAAGCCAGTTAGCTCTGCAGGATCAAGCGTAGGGAGAGTTTCAATAAGGTATGCCCTGTCGATATTCTTGACCGTTTCCCATCGTATATCCAAATGTCTGGAAACCGCTTGAATAGACATATGCCGACATAATCCACTGATCAGTCGGCAAAATCGGTGAGTGAAACGGCACCCTTTATCAACAAAATCACACCCCTCAATGCGGCGTTCGCCCTTGTTAATATAAACCTGCGCCAGCTCAATCTCGACCACACAAGGATACCCAAAAAGGGGGATGTCGTTTACTTGTCGGCGGACATGCTGGTTGATGCTTCCCTTCTGGCCTGTAGCAGGGTCTATAGCCCTCCTACGCGCGTCTCGGCTGCAGTGAATGACAATCTTAACACCGCCGTCATCCAGTTTAATTTCATTTACACGTTGCCCTTTGAGGCCTAAAATATGCTGCGAGATGTTGATTGTCATATACCTGCTCTATGTAAAGTTATCAGAAACCATACATATCAACAGGTTACTTGGCGGTCGGCATCTTTTTCTACTCAACAAAGCGGAGAAGAGCCGCTATTACCAACTCATCAGAGCAAGCGGCAAAATGGATCTATCCAGATGATAAAGCCCGTTATTGTGAAGAAAAAGAACAAGCGGTGAAACGAGGCGAAGATTTTGATATTGAATACAGGATATGCGCTCGTGATGGGGTAACCCGGTATGTACGGAAAATTGAAAAACCGATCTTTGCCAAGAGCGGCATCCCTTTACAATATAAAGTCGTTGTTCAGGATATTACGACCCGTAAAAACACTGAGGTCGCTTTGCGTAAGGCAAAACAAGAGGCCGAAGCCGCGAACCAGACCAAAACAGAATTTCTGTCAAATATGAGCCACGAATTACGCACTCCCCTCAATGCCATCATTGGTTTTTCTGAAATCATTAAAAGCGGGGCTTTCGGGGCGATCGAAAGTCGATATCAGGAGTATGCAAAGGATATTAATACTTCCGGCCAGCATCTCCTGTATATCATATCTGATATTCTCGACATATCGAAAATCGAGATTGGGGAATTCGACATTGTCAAAGAGCAGTTAAATCTGGAAGAAATATTTAGTATTTGCAAAATGATGGTCGGCGACCGGGTTCAAAGAGAGGGATTGTCTTTAAGCTTTGAAATAGCTCTTAACCTCCCCAAGCTCTACGCCGACCCCTTGAGAGTAAAACAGGTTCTGGTCAACCTGCTCACCAATGCCATCAAGTTCACGCCTTCTGGCGGGAAAATTCAGGTATCCGGAGCCGGGACTGATGATGGCGGAGTATCCTTGATCGTTCGGGATACCGGGATCGGAATTGACAAAAAAGACATGCCCCGGGCGTTAGAGCGTTTTGGACAAATCCGTGATGGTCACATGCGGGCCCACGAAGGTGCAGGCCTCGGACTGGCCTTGTCCAGGTCCCTGATGGAATTACACGGTGGCAAACTGGAAATTGAAAGTGAGCTTGAAAAAGGAACAACAGTCACGGCGACTTTTCCCCCAGCCCCTCCTCTGAAATAAACGTTAATCAGTTCAAGAAATTATAACCGAAATAATCAGGAAAAGCTTCCGTTCTTGGTACCCTGACAAAACGACATAGAAAAAACCAAGTAGGAAAAAGATTACACGTTGGTAAGAAAGAAATCGAGAAAGACAATGAAAACAATTAGTTTGTGGATTTTCATCAACGTCATATTAACCCTGTTTAATCATCAGGCCTACAGCAGGGATTTCATTATTATTGCCAACCCTCAAGAGCCTTATAAATTCAGAGAAGAGAACACCAACAAAGGCATTGATGTTGAAGTCATTGATATTGTGATGAAAAGGCTCGGTGTTCCCTATAAAATTATTTTCATAAAATCTGATGCACGTATCCAGCAAGAGGCTCGAGAAGGCAACGCGGATATGTTGCTTCTGTTTTCAAAGAAAAAATCCCGAGCGGAATATCTGATCTATCCAGAAGAATCTTATGTGAATATTACTTGGAATTTTTTTATTCGCTCGGAAGACAAAGGCAAAATCAATTTTGAAACACTTGAGGATCTCCGAAACATTCCCATCGGTGCCACAGTTGATATTTCCTATACCCCTGAATTTCATCAGGCAGGGCTCAATCTAGAAATGACCACACGCAATGATCTGCAAATCGGAAAGTTGCTGTTAAACCGTTTTGACGCTGTGCCTATGAACACAATCAGTACTCTCTATGAAGAGAAAAAAAAAGGTAATCTTGATAGAATCACTTATCTGCAAAAGCTTTGAAATCAAAGCCCTACTACAATGTCTTTCCCAAAGCCTCTACGTATCCCGATGCATCTGAACTTATCAAAAAATACAGTGCTATCATCAAAGAACTAAAAGCCGACGGTACCATCGACGCGATCTTCAAAAAATATCTTGGGGAATAACCCCTACCCCCGCATAAAGTTAACCAACCAGCCCGCTATTTCGTGGCGGTCGTTCTCCTTACCCAGAGTTCCAATCGCGCGATCAACTGCTGCGGGGCCGATTTTATCGCGGCGAAGTTGGAGGAGATCGCGACCGTAGTCGTGGCTCATTTCCGGGTGGGGTTGCAGGCTTAGGATGTGGTAGTTGATTTGCAGCATGGCGTTGGGGCAAAACGCATTTCCAGCCAGGACTTGCGCTCCGGGTGGTGGAGTGATGACCTGGTCCTGGTGAGTGGCGAAAATACTAAAGCCTGTTTTAACTTTGTTCTCGGCGTCTCTGTCCATCCAATCCATCGGTTGATTTACCACATAGTTGTGCACACCAATGCCCCAACCCTTGCCCGACTTTTCCACCTCACCACCAAAAGTATCGGCGAGCAGCTGGTGGCCAAAACAGATACCCAGTAACGTTTGCTTTTCATCAGCAGCGTTGCGCAAGAACCCCTGCAGCTCTCTCATCCAGTCAGGACGGTCATAAACGGCATCGGCTGATCCCGTAATCACATAGGCATCACAGCTATTGGCTCGAGAGGGAAGTTCTCCTTCGAAAGCTTTGAAATCACTATAGGAAAGGTTGGGATCAACAGCAGAAAACAAAGACTTGAAATCGTCAAGATTATGGCCGTGTTTGTGCTGCATTTCCAAGGGAGTAATCCCGCACTCCAACATTCCAATCCGCATAGGCATTACATTTCCTTAAAGGACATCAACTGAGATAAAGATGTCCCCTCCGACTTAAATTTTCAAGCCATACAATAGCTCTGGAGAGCCATCCCGATACAAAGCTCTTCACCCAGAGGATCGCGATCCAGAGCGAGATTATTTAACACCAAAGCAACTCCCCATGCCTTTAACGGCTTCATTTAAAAGCACTTCTTATCCATGTCATTATGCTGGTATTTTTTTATCGACGTGTCCGGGATGAGGCTATATAAATCACATACTATTTTCGTAATTGTATACTATTTATTAGAAGCAAGTTTACGCATGAATAAAGAATTTAGGGTTTCCGGTTTAACCAACAGGGCTCCCCTCCCCAGCAATTGGGGCATGGAAAATACCGGAAATAGCGATATCCCAACATCTGTAGTCGCAACTTTACGGAACCATATCCTGCTCGGTGAAAAGGCCGCCGGAGAAAAGCTCAACCAGGAAGATATCGCCCAGGAATTAAACGTAAGCCGGATCCCTGTGCGCGAAGCTTTTAAGACTCTTCAAGGCGAAGGTCTGGTGCGCATAGAGCCCTATCGCGGAGCCTGGGTGCGCAGCTATTCTGAAAAAGATGTACGCGATGTCTATGATATGCGCATGGTGCTGGAGCCGATGGCCCTCACGCTTGCCTTTGACAACCTGACCAAGACGGACCTTGGTGCCGCCGAAGATATCCTTATGAGCATGGATTATCGCAATGACATCCTGGAATCTTCAGAAAAAAACTGGGATTTCCATGCCACCCTTTATCGCCCCTGTGACCGCGAACACCTTATGGAAACCCTTGGGAAACTACTAACCGCCAGTCAGCATATGACCATTATTGGTTGGGCCCACGACAGGCGTTTTGATAAATCCCAGCGTGAACACTATTACATCCTCGAAGCCTGCCAAAAGGGCGACCTGAAACAGGCCGTTAAACAGGTCAAACACCACACCGAGGCCGCCATGCTATCAACCCTCACGGCATTGAGGAAAAGCAAGAAAATCTAGAGAGATTAAGCTTTGATAAAACCTTAGCGTAGAAGTGAAATACCTCGGAAACAAACCTAAGTAAAATTACTAGGAAAGTATCCTTCACGTTAAGAAATAATAAATATATTCTACATAACATCCAATGTATATTAAAGATCGAGTTTGGCTCTGGTATTGGACGCTAGGATAACAGAAAAGATGACGTTTTTTTTCCAGCTTTTAATAGCCGATTGATCTCGGGAAAGAATGCAGAAGCGGGTGATTTATAGTGGGTACAAATCTGAATATTTTTATGTCTGTGTATTTTTATTAAACAATTAAAAAATATCAGTTAATTCGAAATGAGTGCGATTTGAATAAGTATTATGACTTGCAGGACATCGATTTTTTGATCGTCGATGACAATCTGGTTATGCAGCAAATTTTAAAGACAATCCTCCGGTCTTTTAACGCAAGAAATCCTCGGGTTGCATCAAACCAGGAAGAGGCTATTGAAGCACTCAGCCATAAATCTGCTGACATCGTCATCATCGATCTGGATATATCGCCCCAATCCCGGGTCGATCTTCTCAAGGCCCTTCGAACAGAAGAGACGAGCCCGGCCCCCTTCACCCAAATAATTGTCATAACGGCCTTTCCAGAAAAAGAACATGTAACGCAAGCACGCGACCATGGTATGAACGAATTTCTCGCCAAACCACTCTCCCCCGCGGGGCTCTACCAAAAAATCAGCCGCATTATCGCCCACCCGCGGCCCTTTATCCGCCTAGAAGGATATACTGGCCCGTGTCGGCGCCGGAGACGGCCGGATGGTTCGGTCCCGGAAGACAGCCGGAGAAGCCAGAACATCACCTTTATTCCCGATGACACCTTCCCCTGGAACCGCGATTTTAAAATGATTTCTCTATAGTTTTTTAACCCGGAAGAGATCAAAAGCTAACCAGATAGCTCGCCTGTCAGACCGCTGACCAGATCGCGAGTTCATTGCCGTTAGGATCTTCAAAGTGAAAACGTCTTCCACCGGGGAAGTCATAGGGTTCCTGTTTGATCGTACCGCCTTCTTTCTTCACTTTGGAAAGAATAGCCTTGAGATCATCACTGTATAACACGATTAACGTGCCCGGTTGGGTTAAGGGGCGGTCACTTTCTCCGTTAAACCCGCCTTCAAGGCCCGCGCCTCTAAAGCTGATATAACGGGGGCCCCAGTCTTCAAACTCCCAGCCAAAGCAGTTTTGATAAAACGATTTGGTCCTTGCCTTATCCCACAACAGAAACTCGACATAATTGATTTGATTGTTTGCGTTCATAGCATTGCTACCTTTCCCCGATTATTTTCCAAACAAGCAACAAACCAGATATTGCTCGTCATCTCCTAAAATAACCGCGTTTTATTTTTGAGATAATGCTCTATTATCAAAACAACTATTCCAAA
Source organism: Kiloniella sp. (assembly GCF_965205715.1). Classification (GTDB taxonomy): domain Bacteria; phylum Pseudomonadota; class Alphaproteobacteria; order Kiloniellales; family Kiloniellaceae; genus Kiloniella. Next base: position 998,225 of record NZ_CBDBHW010000014.1, read on the forward strand.
TTTGGAAGAATATAATGAACTATAATTCCATGGTTATCTTTACCCATGTGGTCAGGTCCGAGAGCTTCACGAGGGCCGCGAAAGAGCTTGGCATGCCCCTATCCACAGTCAGCCGAAAGGTATCGGAACTCGAAGCTGATCTGGGAATTAAACTGTTGGATCGAACAACCCGTTCTCTGAAACTCACCGAACGGGGAAAGGTGTATTACCAGAACTGCCAGCAAGGGGTCGATGCCTTTAACTTTGCCAATCAAAGCCTCCGACAAAGCCGCACGGAAGAACACGGCCTGCTCCACATTTCAATTGCCCCCAATATGGCTGAACCGCTTTTTCTTCCCATGATCAAACTCTTTCAAAGCCGTTTTAAAGGGGCCAATGTCAGAGTTTCTATTTCTGAACGTTTGTTGGATTTTGTCGAAGACGATCTCGATTTATCCTTCCGTGTTTCCCCACCGGAAAACCCCAAGCATGTCGCGGTTACCCTCTTGAAACACCACCACGCAATGATTGCCGCGCCCGGTTACCTTGCGGCAAACGGTGAGCCTAAACACCCAAAAGATCTATCCAGCCATTCTTTAATTGGCTTTGGTCTTCATAATCAGCCTGAATTGATTTGGTGCTTGAAGGACAAGGATAAACTATATGAACATCGCTTCATCCCAAAGTTAGAGATCAACGACTATGCGGATGTTTTAGAGGCTGCGCGCCTTGGTCTCGGTATTGCTGAGGTGCCCTCTATTCTCGCGCAGCAATCCATGGCAGAGGGAAAGGTTGTGCGGATCCTCCCGCATTGGACCTTTCCAGAAATAACCCTCTCCGCCGTACATCAAGGCCCTCAAAGCCTCTCTCACTTGGCCAGGTTATTTCTGGATATTTGCAAAGAACAATTCCGCCTTAAAAAGCACGAACTCACTTTCCACTGATTGCCCCCTAAAGAATAAAACCTTACTTATCCGTCGGATAGGCCGTGCCTTCGTCTTGCGATGTCGCCGCGGCAGAGGCATGACGGTGCAGCCATTTCCACACACCATCTATCCGCGAGAGAGATACCGTCCAGCGGATCGGAACCGTAATGGCCTGGCCGTCAAAGATCAGATGAATGGACAGGGTGATGGCAACAACCGCGCTGTCACCAACAATGGTGATCTGCTTCCAATGCCATTCAAACTGGTTCGCTGTGGCTTCTGCAAAGTTGCGATCGAAAACCTCTCTTATCGCCGCGGGCCCGGCACAAAGCTCATCCGCCCCGGTGCCAATAAGGGAAATACTGTCATCATCGGCAAAAATCCGCATCAGGCGATCGGTATCCTTGGCACAATAGGCCGCCGAATATTCCTCTAACGTCGCCATAACCTTATTTTGTTCTGACACCCTGTTCCCCCTAAATTCATCTTTTTTTGATTTCGTTTAAAGCATTGCCCGTAATCCTACACAAAAGCTACTAAAAGGTAATCATTAAGCATTAAGTAAAAGCTCGCAAAACGAAAGGGGTTATCAGGTAAAATTATGAGATAAATTTCCTAGGTAAAATTACTTGGTATTTTATTGTGAGTATAATTTGAATAAGTACTATGACCTGCAAGAAACCCTCATATTGCTTCAAACTAGGAAGTGGCTCTTGAGGAACTCAGCCTAAAACCAGCTGACATCGCGATCATTGATCTCGATATTTGGCCTCAATCGCGGGTCGACCTATCAAAACCATACGAACAAAAAAGACTAGCCCAGCAACTTTTCTCGCCATAGCTATACCAAGCTCTATCGGCGCTGGAGATGGCCGAACGGTTCAGTCCCTCACGTCAGCCGAAGGGGCAAGAATATTACATTTATTCCTGATGACACCATCCCCTAGGATCGTGATTTTAAAATGATTTCTCTGCAGTTAAACTGGCTTGCTGATCAACACTTAAACTCCAGCTAAATTTACCAAAATTGTTTCCATTTGGACCTTTAAAAGAAAAGCTCCATCAAAACTCTTTTTAGTTGAAAATAATTTCAAAATTACTAACTTAGACCAACAATATTAGCTATTAATATTTGAAACTAATTTACAAAGAGATTTTTATGCCTGCTAAAATTAATCTTGATGCGATGATCCCGCGAGCAGACTTTGCTGCACAATCAAACGAAGACTCATCTGTTGAGAAAATTCAATCGATATCAGTAGAGCAACTAACTCAAAATTCTATGCTTGTACATCGTTTAAGAAAGCCTGACTTTCAACGTGAGACCAATCATTGGAGTATTGAACAATTGTGAGCGTGACGTTAACCCCATCTTTTTGAGTTAAGTCGCAGCAAGTATGCTTCATTTTTTCCTTATGAATGGAGTAGCTTAATGTCCTCAGTTGATCAAAAATTATCGCCTACAGAAATTCAGTGGCTGTCTCATACGCGTATCTGTGATCAGAGTGGACTTGGGATGAAAGCTTATGCCGAGGCCCACGATCTTGATCTGAAGGATTTTTACCACCATAAAGGTGAACTGGTTAAGAAAGGTCTTTTTGCTGTTACAGGTGTGGATGAAAATTTGCATCGGGTTTTATCTGGTTCAGAAGATATCCCAGTACGACTGCATTGCCTGGTTATCTTGCGCAACGGGCTTGAAGTTAACTGGCCTGTGTCGGGCCGGACATCAGATCTGACATCCATTGTTAATGCCCTTGAAGGTGTCTGATGCGCCGACCTTCGGATGCTTTGCCTGTTATTTATCTTTGCGCGAAGCCTGTGGATTTTCGCAAAGGGATAAATGGCTTGTCCATTCTTGTAGATGATATCCTGAGCCTTGACCCATTTTCAGGTCATCTCTTTGTTTTCAGCAATCGCCTAAGCAACAAGATAAAAATGTTGTATTGGGAAAAGAACGGATTTTGTATGTGGCAGAAGAGCCTTGAAAAGGATCTATTTTCATGGCCTGTTCATTTGAGCAAAGGAGCCCTGATTGAGCTCAATGGCAGGCAACTGAACTGGCTTCTGGATGGTGTTGATCTTCGCCATGTGAACGAGCATAAATCTGTGAATTACTCGGCAATATATTAAATATTTATAGTACTTTATACTATTTTGGTGAGTATAAATTTGCTATACTCCGGCTATGTCAAAAGCGCACTCCAACCTCCTGGAAAGTAATGAAGAATTGCGGGTATTAAACCGTGGGCTTCATGCGCGTATTGATATTCTTGAAGAGCAAAACAGGTTGTTGCGGCATCAACAGTTTGCCCCCTCCAGTGAGAAGTCAGTCCCTGAACAACAGGGCCATTTGTTTGATGAAGCTGAGGAAACGGCTGAGGATGGCACCGAGACAGAAGACGACATTGGGGAAATTGCAGTTCCAGCTCACACTCGTAAAAAAGGTGGGCGCCGTTCTTTGTCTGAAGACTTGCCTCGTGTCCGGATTGAGCACGATATCCCAGAAGAACAAAAGCTTTGCGCCTGCGGGTGCGGCCTCATGTCCAGGATCGGGGAAGAAGTCACCGAGCAGCTTGATATAATTCCCGCTAAAATACAGGTGTTACAGCATGTGCGCTTCAAGTACGCCTGTAAATCATGCGAAGAAGGCGTAACAATTGCACCTCTGCCGCCACAACCCATACCAAAAAGCATCGCATCCCCAGGGTTGCTGGCTTACATCGTAACGGGAAAGTATGTGGATGGCCTGCCCCTCTACCGTATGGTACCTGTTCTGAACCGCTCCGGGATTGAGTTTAACCGGACATTACTCTCCCGGTGGGTGATCAAATGTGGCGATCTGGTTCAGCCCCTGATCAATCTGTTTACTGATCACCTTTTAAACTACGATATCATTGCTATGGATGAGACCGGGGTTCAGGTGCTGAAAGAACCAGGGAAAAAGCCTCAAAGCAAATCCTACATGTGGGGACAAAAAGGTGGGCCTCCGGATCAGCCGGTCATTCTATTCCACTACGATCCATCCAGGGGAGAGCACGTGGCAAAGGGATTGCTGGAAGATTACACCGGTTATCTTGTCAGTGACGGGTATCAGGTCTATCTGAATGTGACATCCGACAGCACAATCGTTGGGGTTGGCTGCATGGCTCACGTTAGACGCAAGTTCAATGATGTCATCAAGGCACTAGAGAAATCCAAAAAGCGAAAACCTGGTCTCGCCGACCATGCTATGAAAGCGATCAGGAGCTTATACCGTATAGAGAAACTGGCCAAAGACATGAGCAATCACGAACGTCAGAGATTGCGTGAGGAAAAGGCCAAACCAATCCTTGAAGACTTGAGAGAGTGGATCACCAAAGTTATATCGACGACCCCGCCGACATCGTTACTTGGTAAGGCTTTGCACTATATCGACAAGCAGTGGCCGAGGCTCATTCGCTACCTTGATGATGGCCGTCTACCAATTGATAACAATGAAATGGAGCGCGTAATCAAACCATTTGTTATAGGAAGAAAAAATTGGTTGTTTTCAAACTCCCAGAACGGGGCAAAGGCCAGTGCAAATCTCTACGGCATAGTGGAGACGGCTAAGGCTAACGGCATCGAGCCATATTCTTACCTACGACATATTTTTACTGAGTTACCAAAGGCTCAAACCGTCGAAGACTTCGAAGCTTTGCTACCCTGGAACGTCGACAGAAACAACGTAACACCTTTCATCAGGCAAAAGAACCTGTAGTTAACGTCACGCTCACGAACAATTAATAGTTTTTCTAAAAAGCTATTTAGACAATGAACTAGTGCCTTCCGCTATATTATGGCAATCACCAACATATGTTTTTGTAATCGATGGAGGACATAGAATAAGCGCCCTTCGCGCATGGGTTGAAGATGATTACGGTGACGGCCCTATTTCACAAAAATTTTATGGCTCTTCTCCGCTTTGTTGAGTAGAAAAAGATGCCGACCGCCAAGTAACCTGTTGATATGTATGGTTTCTGATAACTTTACATAGAGCAGGTATATGACAATCAACATCTCGCAGCATATTTTAGGCCTCAAAGGGCAACGTGTAAATGAAATTAAACTGGATGACGGCGGTGTTAAGATTGTCATTCACTGCAGCCGAGACGCGCGTAGGAGGGCTATAGACCCTGCTACAGGCCAGAAGGGAAGCATCAACCAGCATGTCCGCCGACAAGTAAACGACATCCCCCTTTTTGGGTATCCTTGTGTGGTCGAGATTGAGCTGGCGCAGGTTTATATTAACAAGGGCGAACGCCGCATTGAGGGGTGTGATTTTGTTGATAAAGGGTGCCGTTTCACTCACCGATTTTGCCGACTGATCAGTGGATTATGTCGGCATATGTCTATTCAAGCGGTTTCCAGACATTTGGATATACGATGGGAAACGGTCAAGAATATCGACAGGGCATACCTTATTGAAACTCTCCCTACGCTTGATCCTGCAGAGCTAACTGGCTTGGAATATATTGGTGTAGATGAAGTTGCCCGGGCGAAAGGTCATGACTACATGACGGTGGTCTACGATATGGTTGGCGGTCATCTGATCTGGGTTGAAGCAGGCCGAACTGCCGAGGTTTTTTCAAGGTTTTTGAAACAACTGCAACCAGATACAGCCTGCAAAATAAAGGCCGTAGCGATGGATATGGGGCCTGCCTACCAAAAGGCTGTCAGAGAGTCCTTGCCGTTGGCCGACATAGTATTTGACCGTTTCCACGTCATGAAAAACTACAGCAAAGCTATCCATAATCAGCGTCGACTTGAGTTCAGAAAGGCCGATCCAAGTGGTAAAGAGTTGATGAAAGGGACACATTATCTGTTGCTCAAAAATGCGGATAAGTTGAGTGAAAAACAAAGTGACAAGCTGCAAAGGTTGCTGGAGAGCAATAGCAACCTGAATGCACTTTACGTCTTGAAAGAACAGCTTCAGCTGCTGTGGAGTGCCGCTTCATTTGAGGCGATGGCGGAGCAACTGGAACGTTGGTGCCTGATAGCAGATCAGTCACAGATGCTCTATCTAAAAAAGTTCGCGAAATCCCTACGGAAACATTGTGTGGGCATCTGCAACTACGCCAAACACAAGCTCACAAGCGCCAGGATAGAGGCTGGTAATGTCAGTATAGGAATGATCCGTAAGCGAGCCAGAGGCATCAAGGATACCGAATACTTCAAACTCAAAATTAGACAATCATCCATTCCAGATAATCAATCTATGCTCTATTTGAAATCCTAAATCTACTCAACAAAGCGGAGAAGTGCCAATTTTATACTGGAAAAATCCCTGAGGTACAAAGAAAGTTAGCTCAAAAAGTCAGAACCAGAATTGCGAAAGAAATTGGTACATTTGCAAGCCTTAGATCCGCAATATTAGAACCAGATCAATATTCTGACGAAACATTAAAACGCCGAGCGCGTAACTCTGCCACACGTACACTTTCTTTACAATGGGTTGAAGGAGATGCAGGAAAAGCAGAAACCTCATTTTTCAAAATCAACACACAAGGTACTCCTCTGGATAAAACCGAAGCAAGGCTTCTAAGAGAACGACAAAAACCAATTGCCATCGCCGCAAGATCAATTGTAAGAGCAGGTACTGGGCATAAATATTGGTCAAGGTTTGAAAATTCTAATAAATTAGAAATTGAAAAAGCTGCGCTTGAGCTTAATAACTTTTTGTTTCAACCTGAGTTAAAAGAACCAATCAAAACACTTGATCTTCCACTTGGAGGGCAAGCATCGCCGATTGGTGCCTTGAATTTATTAATGGATTTTATTGAAATAGCCGCAAGTGAAAAAGACAAGCCAAAAGAACAATGGGCAATAAATACTGATGACGAAGATGGGTTAAAAACTGTAGATGCTTTAAAGAAGTGTATGAGAGTTATGAAACGGGTAACCGGGAACGAGCCTGGTAGTATGGGATTACACCCTGCAGTATATTTTTACAATCACCGAGGAAAACATAGTGACTATTTATTTTTAGCTGTTGTATCTTTATTTTCTGAGGCCTTACAAAACAATGACACACTTTTTTTTAAGAAATTTTCTAATTGCCGACACACGCTTGAGGAATTTTTGGTTCGAAATAAAGCAGTAATAAATCAATCAATTATTCAAATAGGTAGCTCATCAAGAGTCAATAGATTGAAAATTATGTTCAAAGAATTAATTACTTCTTTTACGAATAAAGAAGATATTAATGTAGAAAAACTCCTTTCTATTCTGAAATTAGAGGGGAAGCTTGTAGCGGCAGAACTACAGAATGCAACCAAGGCTTTTACTAAAGAATCAAAATCTGCAATATACCTAAAACAATCACTGGATAACGCTGTTTCTTGCCCTATATGTAATGGCTATATCGATAGCACTAGATCACTTTCTTATGATCATATAGAGCGTGTTCGGGAAGGTGGGACGGGCACAATAGAGAATGGTCAGATAACTCATCCATACTGTAATTCTGCCATAAAGAATTAACAGCAAAAGAACAAATTGAGAACAAAAATCATTTGCCACTTACGATTCCGGGAATTATAAGAGACATAATGTCAAAATAATTCCCAGAGAACAAAACATGGATGATCTTAATTTTAAGGAACTGAGAGAAAGAAATGGCTTATCTATAGAAGAAGCCGCCAACTTTTTCAGAGTTTGCACAAAAACAGTTCGCCGTTGGGAAAGTGGTGAAACAACACCTCGAGCCACAGACTTATTTGTACTGCAGGCATTGATTGACCAGAAAATAGAAACAAACAAAATTAATAAACCCGAATTCACCTTTATTGATTTATTCGCAGGCATAGGCGGTATTAGAAAGGGATTTGAATCTGCTGGTGGAAAGTGTATTTTCACAAGTGAATGGAACGAATATGCCCAGAAAACCTACAAAGCAAACTTTCCAGATGATCATGACATTGTAGGTGATATCACTCAAATAGAAGCTTCAGATATTCCTAGCCATGACGTACTTCTTGCTGGTTTTCCCTGCCAACCCTTTTCTCTGGCAGGAGTTTCCAAAAAAATCTCTCTTGGAAGAGAACATGGATTCATGGATAAGGCCCAAGGCACACTTTTTTTTGACGTTCTTAGAATTCTGAAACATCATCGTCCTGCTGCATTTTTACTAGAGAATGTCAAAAACCTTAAAAGCCATAATAAGGGTGATACATTTGCAACCATCATCGGTGCGCTCGAAAACGAACTTGGTTACAAAATCAGTTACCGGGTAATTGATGGCAAAGGTTACGTACCTCAGCACAGGGAACGTATCTTCATTGTCGGCTTCAAGGAAGATACCAGTTTCGACTTTGACAAGCTAGATTTCGCCCCCCCTGACAAGGGACCTGTTCTTTCATCAATTCTTCACCATGAATCCGAATATCCCGAAGAGCAATATACGTTAAGCCCTGCTCATTCAGGCGCTAACGCTAATTCACACGTAAATGCTAAATACACTCTTTCTGAAAAGCTTTGGAGCTATTTAAAAGCATATCGAGCTAAACACAAAGCTAAAGGTAACGGGTTTGGATATAGCCTGAATACACCGAATGAAAAAGCTCGAACCCTCTCAGCTCGATATCATAAAGACGGAAGTGAAATCCTTATTGCACAGGAGGGAAATAGACCACGAAGGCTAACACCACGTGAATGCGCACGATTGATGGGCTACGATAAATGCAACCAAGAGCCAATGAAAATTCCGGTTTCGGATACACGGGCTTATCAACAATTTGGAAACTCGGTTGTCGTTCCCGTAATTGAAGATATCGCACGATACATGAAGCCACATATCGTGAGCTTACTCGCCACTAGTAAAAACTTGAAACAGAAAGCTGCTGAATAAAAGCTTATTAACGATCATGCCAGATATAGTCTCGCCTGATAAGCGTAGTAAAATGATGTCAGGTATCCGTGGAAAGGATACCAAGCCCGAGATGATTATCCGGCGCGCTCTTTTCAAAAGAGGATTTCGATACCGTTTACATGTCAAAAATCTTCCAGGAAAACCGGATATTGTCTTCCCTAAATATAAATCTGTTATCCTTGTAAACGGATGTTTCTGGCATGGTCATAACTGCCATCTTTTCAAATTACCAAGGTCCCGCCCTGAATTCTGGAACAGGAAAATCAAAGACACTCAAAGAAGGGACAAGACGCAGGTAAAAAAACTTGAAACTCTTGGATGGCGCATCTGTATTATTTGGGAATGCTGCCTTAAAGGGAGAGAAAGCTTACCTATTAATGAAGTTGTTGACAATATCGACCATTGGTTGAAAGGTGTGGCCTCATCACTAGAGATTCGAGGCTATAAATGAGTCAGGGATTACTTGCCAACTATTTTACAGGTATTTGTGCCAAACGACTGAGTCATGTTGAAATAGATTCATCGAAATCAAATCAACATGAATTCAATGTCACCCGAGAATTAAAACAGTTATTGGGTAAGGCTGAACCAGTTAAATTTCAAACCAGATTTCTTTATCTTGATGATGTGTCTGATCCGTTAGACGAATCTGACGTAATGACATGGTATGACTCTCGTAGAGAAAATCCGACCCGTTCGGAATATCGGCTTTATTATCGCTCAACAATTTCATCCAAATCTGCGAAAGCTGGAGATACTCTTATTCTCGCCAAAAAAGAGAATAGTGAAATTCTCGCAATTATAGCATCTTCCGGATCGACTATTGAACGCCAGTTATTATGGCTTTTCGGGTTACCCTCCGATCTTGGTACTCAATTCTCTTTTGAAGAAACGGTACAACTGCAAAGAAGTGATTTCATAACTCGACTTATTTTTGACAAGCTCGGCATTGAAATCGAAGAAGCCCCCAATGACCTTGAATTGATACTATCCCGATTTGGTCACAAATTCCCTACAACCCGTCAGTTTTCTGAGTTTGCACGCGAGACAGCACCCTCAATCACTGAATACAAAAATTCTGATTCTGCCTTGATGGCCTGGATGAGCAGAGAAGAACTTCTTTTCCGGCAACTTGAAAAGCATGTCGTTTCAGAAAGATTAAAAGAAGGCTTTGTATCCGGAAATGACATCGATGTTGATGGCTTTATTTCTTTTTCCCTCAGCGTACAAAACCGAAGAAAATCACGTGTTGGCCTTGCTTTTGAAAATCATTTGGAAGAGATATTTATTCAATCTGATATCAAATACAAACGAGGGGCGGTTACAGAACATAAGGAGAAACCAGATTTTATTTTCCCGGGAATTGAAGAATATAAATCACTGGATTTCTCCCCGGAACTATTATCAATGCTTGGTGTTAAGACCACCTGTAAGGACCGCTGGAGGCAAGTACTTACGGAAGCAAAGAGAGTGGATTTCAAACACTTAATTACACTTGAGCCGGCAATTTCAGAAAATCAAACTACCCAGATGAAAACGGCAAATCTCCAACTTGTCGTACCACAGGAAATTCATCAAAGCTATAGCGAAACACAACAAAAATGGTTGATAAACCTTGAGGTTTTTATCCACCACCTTCGTACACAAAATAATTCTACCCCAAACACTACAGCTCCTTAAACTAACGATAATAGCCACCAATTTATCATACCAACTCGTATAAAATACCACGTACGCTTTAACTCACCTTACGACAGTAGTTTTACAACTATACCAAACAAGAGAAAATACATCTCGTTCGGTAGGGCTGTAGAATGTGTGTTCCATTTTGCTCAAAAAGACAGGCGGGTCGGGGGCTGAATCGAAGCCAGATTTGTTTTTTGGGAAGGAAAATTCACGATTTAATCAGAGTAGAATACTCTTTTTTCATCAAACTTCCACACAGGCCCAAAGGCTTGAATATGCACCAAATATGGCCCCTTTTCTGATCAAAACACACACCCCCTATTACAGATTGGTGAATTATCTCTTCGCAAAAATAACTTTTATGGAGTACCATTGTCATGAAAATGCAATCAGTTAACCTTATCGGGTAGTCTTTACGGGTATATGCCCTTACTGGCAGATAGTAACAACTGAGTTGTCATTTGAGCGTGTGGTACCTGGTATGGTTTTATACAACTGGGGGGGAAGCCAGATGTCTGAAGAAACTGGGACCGACTACGAAGTTGGTCAGGACAACATAACCACCAATATCGGCCCCTTTGGGCTCGACATTCACAATCCCGTATTTCTTATTTCCGGCCTTGCAATCTTTGTCTTCGTTATCGGTACCCTCATGGTGCCGGAACAGGCCACGGATGTGTTTAAGGCCATGCGCGGCTGGGTAACCGTTAACTTTGACTGGTTCTTTTTGCTCAGCGGCAACATCTTCGTTCTGTTTTGCCTTCTCCTCATTGTAACCCCTCTTGGGAAAATCAGATTGGGTGGTGCAGACGCCAGACCCGATTATGGTTATCTCGGTTGGTTTGCCATGCTCTTTGCTGCAGGGATGGGGATAGGCCTGATGTTCTTTGGAGTATCAGAGCCGATTTCGCATTTTGGCAGTTCCATATCTGAATCTGCTGGCACGCCCGAAAGTTGGGCGCCGCTTGCAGGTGCACCGGGTGATGCGGCAGCTGCTGCTAAATTAGGTATGGCCGCAACTATTTATCACTGGGGACTACATCCTTGGGCAATGTATGCTGTTGTCGGACTAGCCTTGGCGTTCTTCACCTATAACAAAGGCATGCCACTTTCCCTGCGGTCTGCCTTCTACCCTCTTATGGGTGAAGCCGTCTGGGGGTGGTTCGGCCACCTTGTCGATGTGGTCGCCGTGCTGGCTACTCTCTTTGGCCTCGCAACTTCGCTTGGCTTTGGCGCCTCACAAGCCAACGCGGGCTTAAACTTTCTCTTTGGCGTCACCGATAGTGATGGCACCAAGATTATACTGATTGTCTCTATCACCGCGGTGGCCCTGGTATCTGTGATGCGCGGCCTTGATGGCGGGGTCAAACGGGCGTCAGAGATCAATATGGTCCTGGCCTTTTTGTTGCTGCTCTTTGTTCTCTTTGTCGGGCCGACAGCAGATATCATTATGGGCTTTTTCTCAGGTCTTGGTGCTTATATCACCAACCTTCCAGCCCTATCCAACCCCTTTGGCCGCACAGATGCGAACTTCAGTCAGGGCTGGACCTCGTTCTACTGGGCCTGGTGGATTTCCTGGTCACCCTTTGTCGGCATGTTTATCGCCCGGGTTTCCCGCGGGCGGACGGTACGCGAGTTTATCTTCTGTGTGTTGCTGGTTCCTTCCCTGGTCTGCGTGCTCTGGATGGCCGTCTTTGGGGGCACCGCCCTCCAACAAATTGTGCAAGACGGCTATACCGGGGCACAGGAAGCCGCAACCGAACTCCGCCTCTTTGCCATGCTGTCAGAGCTCCCTCTTACCCAGATCACCTCTGCTATTGGGATAATCCTGGTCGTGGTCTTCTTTGTGACCTCGTCTGATTCTGGATCCCTTGTGATCGATACCATTACCGCCGGCGGGAAAACCGACGGTCCCATGCCACAACGTGTATTTTGGTGTGTGTTCGAAGGGTTGGTCGCCATCGCCTTGCTCCTGGGCGGTGGATTGGCCGCCCTTCAGGCCATGGCGGTGACAATGGGCTTTCCCTTTGCCGCCGTTCTCCTTCTTATGTGTATCAGTATCTGGCTAGGCCTGCGCGCTGAAAGTAAAGGCACCTAGCTAACTCAAGAACCTCCCTGAGCAAGTTTACCTGCTTGTCGACTTGCTAACTGCCCCTGATGCTCCCCCTTATTTTAGCATCAGGGGCTTTTTTGTGGGTGCTCTAGTATGTGTGCTGCTCTGGAGGTTTTACCGGTCGATTTTACAACGAACATTGTCCCAATCGAATAATCAGCTACACTCCCCTCAAAATATAAAGTCGTGGAAATTTGGGGTATCACATGCCTGAGGGAAAATCATGATTGAAGTCGCGTTAAAATGCAGCTGTGGTCAGGTCGAAGGCACTGCTCACAATATTTCCCCTCAAACTGGCCTTCGTCTGGTCTGCCATTGTGATGACTGTCAGGCATTTGCAAACTATCTGGGCAGAGAAGCTGATATTCTCGATGCCTGCGGTGGCACCGATGTATTTCAAACCACCCCTTCGCAGATAGAGATTACCAAAGGACATGATCAACTGCGCTGTGTGCGCCTGGGACCAAAAGGTCTGTTCCGTTGGTACACCGACTGTTGCAAAACCCCGGTTGCCAATACCATAAACGCCAGCCTGCCTTTTTCAGGTATCGTGCATAACTTTATGGATGATAAGGGACTACGCGATAATAACCTCGGCCCGGTGCGATTTTCCGTAATGGGCAAATTTGCAAAAGACGGTTCTCCCCTGCCTAGAGATACCCACGATACATTTCCGTTAAGCATCATGCTGATCGCTATCCCCCGCATGATCAAAAACAAGATCCTCGGCCGTCATAAACCTTCGCCGTTTTTTGATAAGACTGGAGCTCCCGTTTGTGAACCGGTCATTCATACTAAAGACTGAGTGGTGAAGGATTTAAGTTGATGGAAAAAAGACAAAAAGGCTTAGGGAAAGCTCTCGCAGACCTTTGGCGTGAAATCTCAAGCCGAGAGGATTGTGAAACAACCCAAAGCGATAAGTATCTCGGCGAGATCTTGTCAGAAATAACGACCTCGACTTTGTTGGCTCCAGTAGAAAACGCCTCTCTTCCCGCCATTGAACAGTTGCTTGAAAATTCCAGCAAACAAAATAACTTATCAGAAAGTATTGAGTTATTTAATCAAGCACTGGAGAGGGCAAAAGATCTTCTTTTCTGGTATCCAAACTCGGTATTTGAAGATGCAAACGCAGCTCAGGAAACAGAAAATTACTGCTGTAATCTGGTCGGCAAGATTGGTAGCGCACAGACTAACCCTTTCCTCTTCTCCAGTAATAACATTCTCTGTGGCCTGTTTTATCTCGGCCCCAATCAACTCTACCCCGAACACAAACACCCTGCGGTTGAGCTCTATGTCGTGCTCTCTGGTAAGGCAGACTGGAAAAGAGGCAGGAAAGATTGGCAAAGCAGAGACCCAGGCGAATATTTCTTTCACGCCAGCAATCAACCCCATGCCATGAGAACAAATGATGAGCCCCTGCTCGCCCTTTGGGCCTGGAGCGGCGATATCGGGGAATGGGCCAGCTGGGTTGAAGAAGAACGAGCGTAGTAAAGAAGTTCGTTCCAGATGACTTAAAACGTCTTTCGATTTCTGGTGGAGACTGGTCTATTCTCTATAACTCAAGCTATAGTGTGGGTCTGTATATTCTCACCCTTTGCATCATTATCCCGTTACATCATTATCGGGCCGATCTGGCTCAGTCGCAGAAATAACCGTCGCAACAAAGGAAGCGTTATCAAACGTGCCTCATAACAATGTATAACTCTGCCCATAAGCTTGGTCAAAATCTTAGCCGACACTTTGGTCAAGACTTTGGGTCGATTAAATCTATAACCCTATCCCTGCTGATAGGGTTTATAGGGGCCGGGCTGGCATCTCTTCTTGGGGTGCCAGCCCCCGCTTTATTGGGCAGTACCTTTGCCGTATCCGCAACTTCATTTTTTGGTTTGCCGATGAAGATGCCTCTCTTGTTACGCAACATTGGCTTTACCACAATTGGCTGCTCTCTCGGCACAGGTATAACCCCTGAAATTCTCGACAATGCCGCCCGTTGGCCGCTTAGCCTTATCGTGCTGACACTACTTCTGCTCTTAATCATGTTTGCCACCAGCCTGATTTTGGTCAGATTTTTCGGGCTTTCAAAAGGAACCGCCGTTCTCTCTACCTCTCCTGGGGCGCTTTCTTATACCCTCGCCCTCGCAGAAGCCGGAATGGGTGATATCAAATCAGTTTCAATCCTGCAGAGCCTCCGCCTGCTAATCATCACTATCTGTCTGCCGATTATTCTTTCAACTGTCGGTGAAGAAGGCCAATTCTCTTTGCACTCGCCCCCGGTGTGGTTACCGATTGGTCATTCCCTTATCTTAATGACTGTGGTTTATGCTGCGGGTTTTCTCGGCAGCAAGCTTAGAATTCCAGCGGCTTACATACTTATTGGCATGATCATAAGTGGTGCCTTACACGCCTCAGGGCTTCTTGTTGGCAACATTCCCAAAGAAATACTCTTTATCGGCTTTACCCTTACTGGTGCCGTGGTGGGGGCGCGTTTTTCCAGCATAACCCGCAAGGATCTCAAAGGGCTTGTGGTCGCCGCAGTGACGATTTTCTTGGTGAGTTCTGCTTTTACCGCAACAGTGGCCTATTTTATGTCCAGCTTTCTCGCTGTTCCTTTTGGCCAAATCTGGGTTGCCTACGCGTCGGGAGGGGTTGAGGCCATGGCCGCCATGGCGCTCTCGCTGGATTATGATCCTGCCTTTGTCGCCACCCACCACATTTTCAGAATTGTGTTCTTGATCCTGATGCTGCCCTTGTTAATCCGCTTTCTTACCCGGAACAAACGCGAAGCATAATTAGATAACCTTCCAGCTTGATACTATCTGCTATTGAGTTTTTCAGTGGCTAAGGCCTATCTCTGAAGTGCTTCAACTCTGTATTCACTTATGGCAATATCAGCATCCAGGCCAAAGGTTATTCCTGCTATTTTTTGTCCTGTAGCAGGATCGTGAAGAGGCATCGTGATCGAAACTTGAAATTTTCGGGTGGAATGATCAAAGTGAATCTTAGAAAAATGTGTTTCATAGTTTTCAATGAAAATACTACTGTATTTTTCTTCATCTCCTTGCCAATAGTCGGACGTAATCTGGCTAAGGCCTAAAATATATCCCTGACGGTCAAAGACAAATACTTCTGAAATCTTTCCCTCCGAGCCATCTCGAATATCAGATAAATATTCAGATATCCTATTGGACATAAGGGTCGTCATTAAAGGTGTTTTTCTTCCTTTTCTTTGGGCTTCGACCCACATAATATCTTGTTTTCTTCTATGTATTTCAGTATCGGACTTTAACGTAACCTCTTTAATCAACTTTATAATTTGAGACATCCGTTTTTCATCGCCAAGGTAAGTCCTAACCAACTCAATTAGCTTCTGTTTTTCTTGCTTTGTAGCGCGCTTTGAATCACCCAGACAAAAATCAATATAGCGATTGAACTTTTCGAGAAATTCAGGATTTTGAGTGATAAACCCCTTTGAAAAATATGCAACAAGAGGGACATAACGTATAAAAGAAGAGTGAAAATTATCTTGAGATATTTCGGCCTGTTCTAAGGCAGCTTGGAAAGCTGCTTCATCCGCCAAAGCATGAACTATGCGTTTATTGAGAAGTACTCTCGCTAAATTTACCATGTTAGTAGAAAAAGCAATCTTTTTATAATTTTGTTGATTAAGCCAAACACTCTCATTGGATCCCAGTACAGACCCTATTGTGTCCTCTTTGAGGTCAAGGTTTAGCTCTTTTCCTATAAGCCTATAAAATTTCCACCTCTCAATCGCAAGGGGTTGTGTCTCAACCGCAACGCTATTCAACACTGGATCAGGAACACTTAGAAAAATACCATCAGCCTGATCAACATTCAAAAGGTGACGGTTCCTATTAGGGGGGGATACAACAACAGTATATTTACGTTTAAGCCTGTCCAATATACACCTGAGAGTACTCACGCCAACACCTTGTAATTCACTCCCTTCCAGAAACTGGTAGGGGGGATGAATGTGCGTATACAAAATGATTGGGTCTTGATTATCTGATGCATTAAGAGCCAGAGGATAAATCCAGGCAATAACCAGTAATAATATAATTTTGCTCCTATAGAGCATCTACATACTCCCAAAGCCTGATATAGTTACAAAGCCTTAACCTCATTTAAGAATACAGAGATATCCTGCTTTAAAGCATCGTTATTACGCCCCATCTCACCAACGACATTCTTTTGATTTTCAGCCAATTTACCAGTTTCTTCAGCCGCCTTGGCAACCTTTAGAACGACGCCTGCAACCTGGTTCGTTCCTTGTGCTGCTTCTTCAACATTGCGGGCAATTTCACTTGTGGCGGCACCTTGTTGTTCGACAGCACCTGCAACACCAGCCGTAAGTTCATCTATTTTTCGGATCGTGTCCCCTATACCCAAAACCGCGGTTGCAGCAGATTCAGTTTCTGTCTGGATTTCATTGACTTTTACACCAATCTCTTCTGTCGCCTGACCAGTTTGGGTAGCTAGATGCTTGACCTCACTGGCGACAACAGCAAAACCTTTCCCAGCATCCCCCGCCCTAGCGGCCTCAATGGTGGCATTCAGGGCCAGTAAATTGGTTTGTTCAGCAATATCGCTGATAATCTGTACGACCTGGCCAATACTCTTTGCCGCTTCATTCAACGCAACAACACGTGAATTGGCTTGCTCAATTTCACTTACTGCGGCTTGAGACACCTCGGAGGTTTGATTCATCTGACGTGAGATTTCTGTTATAGATGACGTCAGCTCCGTGGTCGCGGCCGAAACTGTTTGTATGTTCGCCGTGGCTTCCTCAATTGCAGCAGAGGCATCTTGGGATAAGGTACCGGTTTCAGAGGCATTACCAACCATTGTTGTTGCAGAATCAGATACTTCAGAAACAGACTTTGAAACAATTTGCAACCCATCCATCATAGACGCATCAAAATCCTTGGTTAAGCTTTCCATACCCTCGTGACGCACTCTTTCTTTTTCTTGTTTTTTGGCTTCCTGCGCCCTCATTTCCCTCTGTTCCATCGCATTTTCTTTAAAAACTTCCACCGCTCTGGCCATGCCGCCGATTTCATCCCGACGATCACTACCACGGATATCAATATCCAGTTCCCCCTTAGCCAAATCACTCATTTTATCCGTAATTCGGCTGATAGGGACCGCTAAAGCCCTGGTCAGGGTAATTGCTAAGAAGATAGCCGCGAATGCTAAAATAGAAATAGAAGCGATAATAGTAATGGTAAACTGATTTATAGCACCTTCTTTAACCTCTACTGACCTACTCAGTATAAGGTTTAGTTCCGTACTCAGTTCTTGAGCCGTCGCATCGAATTGAGCAATCACTTCTTGAGGTTGTCCTGAAACCTCAATGGCGCGAGCTTGGTTTACCGTAAGGTAATTCCTCATCAATTTGATTTGTGTATTGGCAAAATCTTTGACCCACACCTGATAATGTTCAGACAATAACCCAACCAAATCAGAAAGATCCTCTTGCTCACGAGAGAGTTCTTGCAGGTGTTGATAATGGTTCGCCGTCAGAACTGAAAAGTCATTAAATTGTTGAAGTCCGGATCGGTCACCCGTCAATAAATAGAACAATAATCCCTGACGTTGGCTGGCAAAGGATTGCTGGTAAAGCAGGTAGGTCCCTTCCAACTCGCGGGCTATTTCGCTTTCCGTATCGGCGGATTTGATATCATTGATGGCCGAGAAGGATACAATCGCCATAAGAACAGTCACCGCAACAAGAAGTGAAAAACTTACAACCAGTTTATGTGCTATTTTTAAATGCCGGAAAAACTGCATAACTTAGTCCTTTGTTTCTTACTGAAATTTAATAACTGCAGTTTTTAATTTTCTGCACGGCGACGGGCCAACTCGGTTAAATTATATTCGACTGTAACAGCACCGATAGGTTGGTTGCTTGTATTCGACACAGTAAGGTTCACCTGGGCTCGCCAAGTATTTGTCCCCTCATGAAACTCTGGATCGTCGACAAAAATAGCCGATGACCCATTCGGAAAAGTCTTTTTGAATTTGGCTTCATCACCCTGCCAAAAATCGGACGTTATCGCTGATTGCCCCACATTCAAGCCTTTGGCATCCATTATGAATATCTCTGTAAAAAGGCCACCGGATGCAGCTTGAATTTGAGTGAGATAGTTAGATAGCGGGCTGCTGAGAATTGCAGCAATCAAAGGCTGATCTTCTTTGTCTCTTTCCGCTCGCCATTGCTTATCAAGGCTATCAACCTCACTCTGCGCAATGGCTTTATATTTTTTATTTTGGGAAGTCACCGAAATCTCAACAACGGCGTTTTTCAACCAGTCTCGAATGGTCTTAATCGCTTGATCATCGACCAGAGATTTTGGCGGTGCAGAGGTCTCCGCCCAGGCAATATTTTGCCCAAGAATGCCTCCAAAATCGGATAAGACAACTATAACAACTAAGTAACTTGAGAGAATTTTTGTG
The DNA here is from genome assembly GCF_965205715.1 of Kiloniella sp. Taxonomy (GTDB): domain Bacteria; phylum Pseudomonadota; class Alphaproteobacteria; order Kiloniellales; family Kiloniellaceae; genus Kiloniella. Next base: position 1,017,294 of record NZ_CBDBHW010000014.1, read on the forward strand.
ATAGCTCGCATACTTTTATTTCCTAAAGAGAAAACTCTATGGGTATATAATCTGCGAGCATTATTTTCATTGCAGCACGAGGCTGTTTGAAGCTTGTAGTATTGCAACAACGCATTAAAAACTGCTTAAGATGTGAAATACAAAGTATGTTTTCAACACCCACAACGATTTCTAAAATTGTGCTGTTTATCCGCTTTATTAGCCAGAACAAGCGCAAAGCCTGATCATTAGCGACACCCGTTATATTTTCCGCATTTGGGACATTTTTTGTCGGAGAATGTCAATCATGACTTCTGAATAAATCTACCATAAGTAGTGCTCAAGAAGGTCACACACACTCTTGTGGCACTGCCGTCCCCAAGCAAGTATCCCTTACTTGCTTACTTCCCTCTGATGCCAGAGCTTCCTGCGGCGTCAGAGGGTTTTTCTTTATTTTAATTGCGTAAGCCAGCTCTTAATCCGTGCTTCATTGACCCCAAAATCACTGCTACCGTAATGAGATCTGCTATAAATCGCCAAGGTTGAACTCTCGGTACCCAGAGGAATAAAACGAACGGTGATAGTATCTGGATAGTGCACCCATTCCGTGCGTTGAATAAAATCGTATTGCATGGCTTCATCATCTGCCAAACCGATTTCAATACGGGGCTGAACGGCCAGCATTTTCATCCAGCTTTTCCTAAGGTCTTCTGCCGAATGAGCAAAGCTCGAACTGATCATATGGGGTTCAGACTGGCAAAAATCCTTTGGACAAACCAAAAACTGGTTGGGTTTTGGGCCAAGTACAAGGCTGGGAAAGTCAATCGTCTGCTCAACAATGGGCCCAAATACAATTTCAAGGATGCGATCCCGGCCCACAACGGCAATATACAAAGCAATACCAACGACCAGTAAAACGAGCAACTTGAAAATCATACTTAGAAATTTCCCCAAAGAGCTTCCCCTCAATAATTCTTTAATATCGCAGAACCAACTAAACCGCAATTAGATAGCAATATCAAGTGGCTGCACCGCTATAGACCTTGGCTAAAAGAGGCATAGAGCCGGGTTCCGAACCAAAAGTCTCGCGTAAAGCAGTTAGGATAGACTGCACAACCATGTTGGGATCAACACCACCACGGCTGTTTATCTCATCAATTAAGGGATTTCCGTAGACCAGACCACGGGCGAAAAGGCCCCAGTCGGCGACCGTTTTTTCAAAAGCTACGGTTTCACACTCAAGATCCCTTAGACCTCCCGCTTCCATTTCTGACATAACCAGACTTTGATCCGTATAGCCAAAAGGAATCTTGTAAAATCCAGGAGGGTCTTTTGGAAAAAATTTGCCGCCACGGCAAGCATAGGTGGGTTTAAATCACTGGCAATCAAGGAAACATCCGGGGTTAGTGCGTCCCTAAGTTTTCGGGTTAAAATCCCCGTGCCCGATGCTATTTCGAGCACTTTTTTCGGGCTGGCAGCAGAGGCTCTTTGGGTTAAATCTTCTGCATATTCATGAAAAATATGGGGGCCGAGGCTTTGATCATAGTTTTCTGGAATAGATCCTACAAATTGGCTCGCTTGTGATGACATTATAACTTCCCCTTATTAACAGGAGCCATAAAATTCACTCCCGGTTGAATTTCCTTTTAACAAAACCTTAAAATAATGTTTTACTAAACTACAGGAAAATGGCGAAAAACTTAAGAGAGTAATGCGATGACCCAAGCACCCTCTTCTTACAGTACACAAGATCCGGATATATTCAGCCGCGGCAGTTTAAATTTCACCTATGAGCTTTTGAAAAAAAGTGACGCTGAACTCGCTCTCACTATCCGCAATATTATTCACGGAGATCCCCTGCCCAAAGGTTCTGAAGATCTCGATACTAAAGATTCAGATCATTTTAGAGTCATCCTGGATGGTATGCAGGTCCGCTCTGTCCTAGAAGGTCTTACATTACAAAATCAGCAAAATCAGGGTTCACAGCATATCGGGCAAGCGATTATGGCACAGGCATTAATCGAAGACTGGATAAAACTGGCCCACCAAATGATTTCAGAATTGCCAGAAGATCAAAGAGCCGCAATTTTGTCTTGAGATAAACCACTCCATCTTCGATCAAGGATATTAAATTGAAAACTACTATTACGGGCTCACAAAATTACTTTTTAATTTTATTCGATGAGCCAATAAAACAGAGAAAACAATAGCCATGGCTGTTATTCCATGTCCAACGCAAAACAATATCGCCTTAATTAGTGTCATGCCATGTGTACCAAATATTAAATAACTTACGAGTGTAGCCCCGGATAAGCCCACACAGAAAGCACCAAGATAAAGCAGAAAGTCCTTGCTTTGCATCCAGTGATCGCCTTCTTGCGGCCTGCTTACATAAAGACCAAATGCGGCGAAAAATAAGCCGGGCATATGTAAACTCAAGAACAGTACAATTGTAGTTATCTGGCCTGTATTAGGTAGAGATAGCCAACCATTTTCATGTTTTGGATAATAAAAGCCTAGCGCATACATAGCACTCATTAAAAATGCCAGAGCTATGTAGCCGATTACCCAATACTGTACCCATGAATTTGTTTTATTAAGCCATCTACTCGGTCTAATTAGTGGGTCAATCAGGAGTAAAGCCCATGGCGCTAACAACATTGCTGCCATGGGAGCTGAGAGAAAAAATGATGTCCTTCCAAATTGAAAATGCCCTTCGGCAAATAGTTCAGGATATAATATATTACTCAACAACCCACTCGCAGCTCGATAGAAAAGCTGTAGTAATCCTGTTAAAAACCCCGCGATAAGTGACGCAATGGTAAGACGGCCCATCAATATGGCTATATGATTTAGCCCAAACTTACTCCAAGAAATTGACAACACAGGCATTACAAATATACAGGTCAGGATGACCAAATAAAAAAGTCCAACAGCTGTTCTGTCTCCCGGAATACCAGATGCGTCAGAAGTTTTATCAATTATAGAAAACATACCGCCTAACAACCCAACAATTATCGAGACGGCTACCCCTTCAAGATCCTTTAATTCTTGAGAGTGAAGTGCTTTCTTGACCCCAATAAAAAGGAGTACAAGGAACCCAATTCCAAGAACTAATAACCCCATTTCCACTTGATAAATTTTTTGTGGTGTTTTTCCTCTTGAAAGATCCCAGGCCACAATAATTAATTGCCCTATTTGCATTGCATGAGATCCAAACAGGGCCGAAATCACTGCTGGTAACAAAACGCTCCGAGAAGAGGGAGATGAGGGTGAAGATCCTGCGACATTACTCATCTTTGACACTCCACACACCCAGCAAAAAAAGTAATAAAAGGTAAGTTCCCCTGATCAACATAGACAAGCCCTCTGATGAATCTATGATTTTTGCCTCCTCCATTGTCACCCCATGAGACAAAAATCTTTCGGGAAGATTTAACATTGCCCCACAATCAATAGGGATAATAGCATGACATTAATCTACCCCTGAGACACAGCACGAAACAACTTCCGAATATGATATTTATAATTCTTAATATGAAGGATGTCTTTGCTTATTATTCAGTCGTTACCCAACCATCGCTTTGACAGCTCCATGTGGCAAGGCGGGCACAAAATTACCGTCGCGTCCTTCCATGCCTTGGTTTGCTATCATACTGTTGATAATGGCCTCTTCAGTGGATTGCACCACGGCCTCAAAAAGAAAATCCAGATCGGGATCTGGAATAAATTCTGCCCGCTGCACATCAGATGTTTTCGAAGACAAAGCATCTTGGTTAGCGGTTGAAAAGGCGAGAAAAATATCACCGGATCCATGGGCACCAATGCCGCCCGTTTTCCCCATCCCCAGTGCCGCACGGCGCGCGAGCCGTTTGAGTTGATGCGGGAGCAAAGGCGCATCGGTTGCAATGATGCCGATAATCGAGCTCAATTCGGTATCGGGTGTATTTCTCACCATTTCTGGCTCGGTTAAGTCCAACCCCAGACGATATCCAAGAATAGTCAGATCCGATCTCTTGCCAAAGTTCGCTTGGACAAAAGCCCCGATGGTATAACGGTTGGATCCATAGAGAACTTCTCTTGAGGCTGTTCCAGACCCAGCTTTAAAATCAAATGATTTCATCCCGGTACCCCCGCCGACACTGCCTTCTTCTATCGGGCCTGGCGAGGCACTTTCAATCGCCGCGAAAATATGCGCATCGGTGACATGAAACCCATTGATGTCATTTAAGAAACCATCATAGGTCTCCGCGGCAACGGGAAGCCCAAAACTTTCTTTGAATTCATTTGGAAAAGCCTTGTTGATCCAACGAAGCGTCGCATCACGGGTCAGACCACAGGCATGGGTGTTGGTGATTGTGATCGGCAGGGTAAGCTGACCGACCTCTTCCAGATAGTGAGAAGAGGTCAGCTCGCCATTACCATTAAAACTAAAACACCCCGCAAAGACAGGATCACATACTTCACTTCTAGGGCGGGGTAATATCGCGGTCACTCCGGTCCGAACCGGACCAGAGCCAACGACAAGAGATCCCTCTCCTTCAATTAAAGTACTATAGCCAACCGAGACACCGGCTACATCGGTAATGCTATTAGATACTCCCGGTATCCCGGGAAACTCTAGCCCGAGGCCTGCGGCACGCACTTTTCCCGAAGGGGTAAAAAGCTTGCTATCTGTCATTGTTCCCCCTGATGAAGTTCCCGGAACTCTACCTATTCACTTATTTTCTTACTTGGTGAAAATTGTCGGGAACCAGTCTTCGCGTAATTTTTCTCCCGCTTTCATAGCATGTCCTGGGTAAGGTGGCGAGGTTGGACCGGCCCGTTCAACATAACGGGCATCATCGCCAACCAGACGTAGGGAAAAGGCACGACGTCTGGAGCTTGCCTGATTACCTCGGGCGCCGTGTAGTGTTTTATAATGAAACGCGACCGCGTCACCGGGTTCCATTTCCCACTCTAGTATGCGCATCCCTTCAGCATCCGGGTCAGGGACCGGCATGTAAATATCTTCGCCTGCATAAAAATCTTCTTCTGAAAGCCAACGTGTCGGCAATACAGGCTTTTCCCAAAGATGCGATCCAGCAACACACCGCAGAGAGGCCTCTTTTACCGGGTCCATCGGCGCCCAGAAACTGACGTTTTGCTGCCCTTCAACAAAGTAATAGGGCTCATCCTGATGCCAGGGTGTCGCTTTCGATGTGCCCGGCTCTTTCACCAATACATGATCATGAAAGACCTGTACGGATTTGGATTTCATGAGATCCGCCGCGACCTCTGCCATGGGTGAACGGCGAATGGCATCTTCGAATTCAGAAATCCGGTTCCAGTTGCAATAATCATCAAAGAAACGCCCGGTATCACCCGTCTTTAAATTTTCAGCAGCGTAAGTACCTGGCTCAGACATGTTGATCTCAATTCCGCGACGCAGCGGTTCAACATAATCTTTGAGCAGTCCTTTTATCAGAACCACACCATCCCTTTGATAGGCGTCGACATGATCTTGAGTAAGCAATGGATGCAACATGATCTAAATTCCCATTTAATATATTTTATTCGTTCTTGTTGGGTCAGAGTGTGTGCGATCAAAATATTAGTTTCAAATAATGTTTGATTAAGTTAAATATAATTTCATGTTATATTTAACACTTCGACAACTCGAATACGTCGTGGCAATCGCCAAAGCAGGCAGCCTGACCGAGGCGGCACAGATATTAAACGTATCGCAGCCCGCCCTATCCGTTGCTATTACCCAGGTAGAGCAACGCCAGGGACAAAAGATTTTTATTCGCCGTAAGGGAACCCCGATTACCCTGACGTCGTTTGGTCGTGCCTTTATTGGTGATGCTGAAACGTTGCTTATAGACGCGGCTCGATTGGAAGATCCCAAAGTTCTGGCAACCCGGGGTTTACACAGCATCACTCTTGGTTGTTTTGACGACCTCGCCCCAACTTATTTGGCTCCGATCCTACTTCACCTAAGAACGGCCTTTCCCGCAGTTGAGATTACCCCACACGTAACCGGGTTCGAAGAACTGGCCCTGGGTATGCAAAATGGCCAAATTGATATCACCATTACTTATGATCTCGGCCTTGATGCCAGCTTTGATAAACAACTCCTGAAAACGATTTCACCCCACGCTTTTTTTCATTCCCGTGATCCGCTTTCAAAACGCACGGATTTAACCCTGCAAGATCTCGCAGATCGCCCCCTTATCCTCTCGGAACAAGGGCTTTCCATACGCCATATGATCAGCCTGTTTCGTGCACAAGGCTTATTGCCCCGTGTTGTGCACCGAGCAGCTTCTTTGGAAGTCATGCGTTCTCTCGCTGCAAACAACGAAGGCATTGGTATCAGCTACACCATTCCACCAACAGAAATCAGTTACGACGGCAAACCTCTTCGCACCGTACCGATTATCAACCCCGAGGCCCGGGAGCCCATCGTCCTGGTCCGCTCCGCATTAAACCCGCCAACAATGCCTATCCCCGATATTATTGATAATATTCAAGAAAACTTATCGACCTAGAAAAATAGTTCTAAAATCACTCAAAAATTAATAAAAAAATACAAAATTGATTCCCAAAATCCCTTCAAAAGGTATATAAAGTGTTTATCACTTTTTACCATAACTGCCTTTCCAAGGAGGACAACTCCTAGAGGGTAAATCTCGAGTAACGCTCACAATAATAACTATAAATATCAATAAATTAAGCGTCTCTCGATTAATCGAACCTACAATTTGGCACGATAGAGTCTGCCCAATGGGGAGATGTTAATGGAGCGTCGTCTCGCCGCCATTCTCGTCGCGGACGTCGTCGGATACTCTCATATGATAGAGGTCGACGAAGAAGGCACTCTTACGTCATTTAAAGCCATATTCGAAGGTATGATCTCTCCAGTGTTTTCCCAGTACCATGGCCGATTGGTAAAACTTATGGGCGATGGAATACTGGCAGAATTTACGAGCGTGGTAGATGCCGTTCAGGCCACCGTTAAAATTCAAGAAACAATGGCAAAGCATAACTCTCTTCTCGCCAGCAACAAACAAGTGACTTTTAGAGTTGGTATTAATCATGGGGATATCGTTATCGATGGCGAAGACATCCATGGCGATGTGGTAAATCTGGCCGCACGACTTGAAACCCTTTCTCTGCCTGGGGGCATGAGCATATCCGAAAAGGTCTATGACGAGGTTAGAGACCGTGTGGATATTCGCTTTTGTGATCAGGGAATACACCAGGTCAAAAACATCGAACGCCCCATCCATATCTGGGGATGGGCTCCACAGGCTTGTACTTCCAAACAGGTGACATCAGAACGGTTACAACAAACGCCCCCAAGGGGTGTGTCTACACCCAATACAACACCTCAACCTACCGATTTTGGCACCAAATCTGACGAGGCTCATGATCTATTCCTCCGCGGTAGAGAATTACTGTTCGGCTTCCAAAGAGATATCAATGTATTCGAGCGCGTAATTCCACTCTTTCGGCATGCCATAGCGCTGGATGAAAACTATTCTTCGCCCTATGCAGCTCTCGGTATGGCCTATGTCTTAAATTACATCAACTGTTGGAGTGGCGATCCGAAAACATCGCTTAACCAGGCGAAAATCTATGTCCGAGAAGCGATCAAACGGAATGAAAACGACGCCTTTGCCCACTATGCTAATTCCGTGGTGGCAATGTGGAAAAAGGATCATGAGAGTTGGGCTCAAGCCGCAGACCGGGCTTTGGAACTCAACCCGGACTTCGCCCTTGCCTTAAACTCACGGGGAGCTGTTTACATTTATTCTGGCGCTCCGCTTATGGGTATTCCCTACATTCAACGCTGTATTCGTCTAGATCAGCTAGAAACACAACAAGCTCGGCACTTCCTGGGGACGGCCTATCTGATATTGGGCGAGTATGAAACCGCAGCAGAAGTTTATAAAAAACGCATAAAGCTCAATCCCACAACAGACCTCACCCGCGCCTTCCTGGCTTCTGTACTTGGCCATATGGGAGAAATTGAAGAAGCGCATACATTTTGGCGGGAACTCAAGGATATCAATCCTGCCTATTCATTCGAGAACCACATATCAAAACAACCGTTCAAAGACCCCGCTGAGGCCAAGAAAATTACATCAGGGCTTCGCAAAGCCGGATTGATCGCGTAACCTATCACAGAAAAATGATTGGGTTATTCAACTAATTCGACACAAAATCTTGCTCTTACATTAGTCTAAGCAACCTCAGAAAGCCTTCTTAATTCGATAAAATAACAGATAAGGAAATACGAAATGACTATTTCTAAATCCATATTAAAATCAGGTGCAAAAGCGGGTGCCACAGCTGGAATGTTGATACTTTTAGGCATGCCCGGCATCACCACAGCGATTGCGGACGAAGACCACCCCATGGGATTTTTTGTAACATCGGTTGGGCTTGGACAGGGGGCCAATCTTGGTGGTCTGGCTGGTGCTGATGCCCATTGCACAAACCTGGCAAAGGCTGCGGGATCAACGGATCGAACCTGGAAGGCCTATCTCAGCACACAGGAAAAGGGCAAACGCGGCGTGTCTGCCCGCGACCGTATTGGTTTGGGTCCTTGGTACAATGCCAATGCTGAGCTCATCGCCAGTGATCTCGATCAGCTCCACCTCAACCCGAATATCGTCAAGCGCACCGCCGTGGATGAAAATGGCAACAGGGTCAACGGGCGCGGTGACAAACCGAACCGTCACGATATTCTCACCGGCTCTATGTCAGATGGCACTGCCTATTTCCCAAGGGAAACCGCCGATCACACCTGTAGTAACTGGACAAGTTCTGGTGAAGGCAACGCCACTTTAGGGCATCACGATCGCCACGGCGGCGGTAATACCTCGTGGAATGCTGCCCATGATTCACGCGGCTGCAGTCAAGAGGATCTGACAAAAACCGGTGGTTCTGGCCTGTTCTATTGTTTTGCTGCCGATTAGGAAGAAAACTCTAATTCGTCTGGCGTTTACATAAGCACACATCCGAGAACAGGCCCTGCCGGGCCTGTTCTTTCGTTTTAATGTTCGGTAATCCTGATTAAAGTACGCTCAATCAAAATGACACGCGACACGATGCGTGTTCGTCTGCCCGCTTTTATTTAATTTCGGCTCTTTCAATTCAGGAATAGCTTCACCACAAATGGCCTGAGCTTTTGGGCAACGGGTTCGAAACACACAGCCCGACGGCGGGGCTAAGGGACTTGGTAAATCTCCCTCAAGTAGGATGACATCCTTAGTCCGTTCAATCTTGGGATCGGGAATAGGAACCGCAGAGATCAAAGCCTGTGTGTAGGGATGGCGCGGGTTATCGTAGAGGTCATTGCGATCGGCAACCTCCATTACCTTTCCAAGATACAAAACCATGACACGGTTGGAAATGTGCTTCACAACGCTTAGGTCATGAGCAATAAAGACCAGCGAAAGTCCCATTTCCTGTTGTAATTCCATAAGTAGATTGATCACCTGCGCCTGAATGGAAACATCCAATGCTGAGACTGGTTCATCACATATAATCAATTTCGGCTTTACGATGAGCGCGCGGGCAATACCAATCCGCTGACACTGGCCCCCGGAGAATTCATGTGGATAACGGTTGATCTGATTGGGCAGCAAGCTCACCTTTTCCATCATGGCTTTCACCTGAGCGATAACCTCGTCATTGGAGAGTTTCGGGTTATGGGTACGCAGGGGTTCGGCAATAATTTGCCCCACGGTCTTTCGCGGATTGAGCGACGCCAGTGGATCTTGAAAGACCATCTGAATTTCCGAGCGATACTTCATCATCTGGGATTTATTTAACCCCAGAAGTTCTTGATCGCCCATCCAGACCACGCGCCCCGTGGCTTTGACCATCCGGATCAGGGCCCGAGCAAGGGTCGATTTCCCGCAACCGGACTCCCCGACGATCCCCAGGGTTTCGCCTTGCTTTAATTCGAAATCCACCCCGCCTACTGCTTGCAAAACACGCGACTTGGTCCAAGGCATATCACCTTCAGATTTGAGGCTGAACGAAACACGGAGGTCTTCGACCTTTAAAAGAGGTGTGCTCATGCCAATTCCTCCAATGCTCTATTACAGGACCGTAAACGCCCCTTTGAAAACTCTGACAATGGCTGCAGACTTTGCGCGCAATCCTCCAGAGCAAATTGACAACGTGGCTCGAACGGACACCCCAAGGGCGGGTTCATCATGTTGGGGGGCGAGCCTGGTATGGTATCCAAAACCTTTGCCCCCTGATCAACCCGTGGAATAGCCCTCAATAAACCGCGCGTATAGGGGTGAGAAGGCTGCTCAAAGATCGGATCGACCGGGCCTTGTTCCATGACACGGCCGCCATACAAAACGAGGACCTGTTCACAAAATCCAGCCACAACACCGAGATCATGGGTAATCAAAAGAACACCCATGCCAAACTCCTTCTGGATTTCAGAAAACAAGGCCATGATTTGCGCCTGAACGGTCACATCCAGGGCTGTTGTCGGCTCATCTGCGATTAACAACTTGGGGCGACATAACAAAGACATGGCGATCATCACACGCTGGCGCATCCCCCCTGAAAATTCATGAGGATATTGCTGAGCCCTGCTCTTTGCCCCCGGAATTTTCACCGCATCCAACATTCGAACGGCTTCGTTTATGGCCTCGGCCTTTGACATGCCCTTATGATGGATCAAGACCTCTGCCATCTGTTCTGACACCCGCATATAGGGATTAAGCGAGGTCATGGGATCTTGGAATACGATAGCGATTTCAGCGGCACGCACGCGGTTCAATTCATTGGTAGAAACGTTTAATATCTCGCTTCCGTTAAATTTAATCGATCCCGTCGCAGAACCATTTTGAGCAAGAAGTCCCAGAATAGAAAAGGCAGTCTGGCTTTTACCAGAACCACTTTCACCGACAATCGCCAGCGTTTGTCCCGGATCCATTGAAAAGCTGACATCATTAACCGCATTAACGATACCGTCATTGGTACGAAATTTGACCGTAAGGTTTTGAACATCAAGTAACGCCATATTATCGGTCCTTTGGATCAAGGGCATCGCGCAACCCGTCGCCGACGAAAAAGAAGGCGAACAGGGTAATAACGAAGAAAAACAAGGGAAATGCCAATTGCCAGAGCGTGCCATACTGCATTGTTCCCGCCCCTTCAAAAATCAAAGCGCCCCAAGATGTATCCGGCTCTTGAACACCGAGCCCCAAAAAGGAAATAAAACTTTCAGTCAAGATCATAAGCGGCACCAAGAGGGTGGCGTATACCGCAACAATCCCGGTTAAATTGGGCACGATATGTTGCAGAATGATCTTAAAGCTGGGAACGCCCGTCGCCTGGGCCGCCTCAATGAACTCTTTGTTTTTAATGCTAAGGGTTTGGCCGCGTACAATCCGTGACATTTCCAGCCAAGACAGCAGTCCAATGCCGACAAACAGCATAGAGATCGAACGCCCAAAGATCACGAGCAACAAAATGATGACGAACATGTAAGGTACAGCCATCAGGATATCGACAATCCGCATCATGAAATTGTCGACACGACCCCCGACATAACCCGCGGTGGCCCCATAAAGTGTCCCGGCAATGACCGCGATTGCGGCCCCGACCACACCAACCATAAGCGATATCTGTGTGCCTTGAACAACCCGGGCAAAGAGATCTCTGCCGAGATCATCGGTTCCAAAATAATGACCTGATGCTATCGACGGACCGCCCAGTTCCGCCACCTGACCGATTACCATAAAATCGATTTCATCATTGGAGAACTGTGCGATTTGTGAACCAATGAAAGCAAACATTGCCACCATGATAAGAACCACAAGACCAGCAACCGCGGCTTTGTTATGGAAAAACCGCTTGCGAGCATCCGCCCACAAAGAACGACCTTTAACATCCTGCTCAGTTATCGCCAACGAGAGGCTTTCAATTTTTGCCTGTTTAAACAACATCGTCTTAAAACCGGATTTTTGGATCGATCCACGCATAGAGGATATCGACCACAAGATTGAAAAATATAGTTAAAACACCCACCAGGATCGTAATTCCCATCATGACGGAATAGTCCCGGTTCAAGGCGGCATTGACGAAGAACAACCCCATGCCCCCGGTGGAAAAGAATAGATCCACAACGACTGATCCCGTCACCATGGTCACAAACGTTGGCCCGAGATAGGATATAACGGGTAACATCGCCGGCTTAAGCGCGTGCCGCAGGATGATGTGTCGCATCGGCAATCCCTTAGATCGGGCGGTACGTATGTGATTGGCATTCATCACTTCAAGCATGGAAGAGCGGGTTATACGCGCAATGGAGGCCATAAAGCTGGTCGAAAGCGCCACTACCGGCATGATGATATATTTGGGATCGCCATATTCCCAACCGCCCCCCGGTAACCACCCGAGTAAAAGGGTGAAGACCAAAACCAGAATTGGGGCCATAACAAAGTTAGGTAGGACCTGCGCACCGATCGAAATCCCCACCGCGAGGTAATCCAGCCAACTGTTGTGATAAATCGCCGCCATTACCCCAAGGGAAACCCCGGTGATAACAGCCAAGACAAAGGCAATCGACCCGTATGTCAGCGTGATCGGAAAGCCTTGCGCGATAATCTCGTTCACGCTGCGGTCTTTATAAATAAAAGAAGGCCCGAAATCGAAATGGAACACGACATTATTGATATAAACCAGGATCTGCTTATACAGCGGCTTGTCCAGACCATACTTCGCTTCGAGGTTAGCAAGGATTTCAGGGGAAAGCGCCCTCTCAGCAGTAAAGGGTCCACCGGGGGCTGCGTGCATCAGTAAAAACGAAAATACAATAAGCACGAGTACTGTCGGCACTGCCAGGGCAAGCCGTTTAAGGATGAGATTTAACATTACAAACTACCTGATGGCAGGTCCAAAAAGGGGGCGCTCGTTTATAGAGCGCCCCGTCTTGATTACTTCTCGACGATGTAGAGATCGCGGGAATAAAAAGTCTGCATCAGGTTATCAACCGGCCAGCCACGCAGTGTCGGCTGAAGCATGATATTACCCGTGTACTGATAGATCGGTGCAAAAGGCATATCCGCAGCCAGAAGGGCTTCGGCCTTGGCATAATTTTTGTTCGGATTAGCCATGGTTTTTGATTCAACCATCAAAGCATCGTACGCCGCATTAGAATAACCAGACACGTTGTGCCCTGAATAAGACGTCAGAAGATCAAGGTAGGTTGAGGCTTCGTTATAATCCCCACACCAGGCATAACGACTTACTTCAAAATCACCCGCTTGTTGCTTGGTTGTGTGAATTTTCCACTCGTTATTTGCAAGTGTCAGCTTAACACCCAGAGTTTGTTTCCAGAACTGCGATACCCCGATAGCCACTTTTTTATGGGTCTCAGAGGTGTTGTAGTTCAGGGTCAATTCCAGTGGATTGTCGGGTCCATAGCCTGCTTCAGCCAGTAGAGCGACAGCCTTGGCATCACGCTCTTTCTGGGTCCACCCTGCATAGTCGATTTCTGGTAAATCAAAACCCGCAGTCTTTTGATGGGCAAAGTTATAGGACTGATACTGGCCGCCTTGCAAAATGCGGTCGGTGACGACTTCACGGTTGATTGCATAGGACAATGCCTTACGTACACGCACATCCTTTAGCGACTCAGGTCCTTTTTCTCCCATATTAAACCAGTAAATATAAGAACAGGAATAAGGGTTTGAAATCGCTTGTTTTGGATACTCTTTGGATAAACGCGGATACTGACCTGAAGGAATGTTCGTTTTGTCAATTTCACCCGCGAGATAACGTGTTAAGGCCTGGTTTTCATCATTGATCACCAGGGCAACAGTCTTATCGATGATGGTATTTTCGTTATCCCAATACATGGGATTGCGTTCGCGAACGACCTTCTCGCCAGAACGGTACTCGGACAAAACATAAGCACCATTTCCAACAATTTTCCCTGGCTTGGTCCAATCTGTTCCGTGCTTTTCAACAACAGATTGAAGCACCGGGAAGGTTGAACCATGAACCGTCATGGAAGCGAAATAAGGGATTGCCTTTTCAAGGGTGACTTCGAAAGTCTTATCGTCGACGGCCCGTACACCTAACTTGTCAGGGGTGACCTCTCCGTTCACAACCTGACTGGCATTTTTCACGCCCATCAATTCCATGTACCAGGCGTATTCAGAAGCCGTTTTGGGATCGACAAGCCGTTGCCAGGAATAGGCAAAGTCATGAGCGGTAACCGCATCACCATTCGACCATTTCGCATCACGCAGATTGAAGGTGTAGGTCAATTTGTCATCGCTTACGCTGTAACCAGAGGCAACGCCTGGGATCAGCCCCCCTTTTTCGTCTTCGTTCATCAACCCTTCAAAAAGATCCCGAATGACGCCAGAGCCTTCAATATCGGTGTTGATCTGCGGATCAAAGGATTTGATGTCATCCAACAGACGATAGGTAAATACCTGATCCGCCGCTAATTTTTCACCATTGATGACTTCTGCATTTGAGATGGTTGGAAAAACCAGCATCGCGCCAAGCGCGGCAGATAATAAAAGTTTCGTTCTCATAAGTCTCTTTCCCTGTTCTCAACAAAATTTGACGATTTGTCTTAATTTCCACACTTATTTTTTTGTGGATTTATAGGATCCGTGGCCCATCCTTTTGATTAATTTACCAAGCGGTGGAACAGCCCGTTAATGATCCCAAAGGCAACCACAGCTGTGAGGAGGTCATTAGATGCACATTAGATACACGGGCATTTTGTCCTCTCCTTCCCAGTCTGCACGGAAACCAAATTAACAATATTTGTATTGCATTACGATACTTAGTACCGTATATCGCTAATATGTGTAACAAGTTGAATAAATTTTGCAACGAAAATTATTTTGTAAGCAGAAGTTCAAAGGAAGGAACTGGTCAAAATCCAGTTGTAGTTCTATGATTTAATCCAACGATAAAAACTGACTTAAACACCCCAACAAAGAGCCAAGCTTTCTGGACATTACAAATGGAAGTAATTGGCAAAAAAAGATAAATTAGATGACAAATGCCAGCGGTCGAATAACACCATTAAAGTCAAAAACCGGAACTAAACCCGGGAAAAAGATCAAAGAAACCGACGCCCAAAATTTTTCAGAAAATTCTGATGGCAAATCAATAAACAACCCGGCCTCAAAATCAGACAGTTCTCTTTTTGTCGGCTCTGTTGAAAAAGGATTTTCGGTTCTTCAAGCCTTTAGCCGATCCCGAAAACCTCTCAGCCTGACAGAAATTGCTGCCGCGACAGGTATGGGCAAAAGTGCGGCTCAGCGGTTTTGCTATACGTTGGTGCAGTTGGGTTTCTTAGAACGCGACGAGAGCAGTCGGCGTATGCGCCCCTCTGCCAAGTTGCTGGAATTATCTCACACTTATCTGGCTTCAAACCCGATTAGCTCTATCGCCGCGCCTTACCTTTTACAAGCGCGAGAAAGCAGCGGGGAAGCCGTTAATCTGGCCCTTCCTATGGAGCAGGACGTCATTTATATTGCGCGCCTATCAAGCAGCAATTCACATATCCTGCATCCCATTGTTGGCGGTCGCGCGCCGATGTTTTGCACATCAAGCGGCCGTGCCTATCTTTCAACACTGGCATTTGGTGACATTGAAAACATTCTTGATGCCTCTGACCTCTCCCCCCTCACCCGACACACGATTACGGATCGGTCGGTAATAATGCAGCGGATCGAAGATGTTACCATCAACGGATACACTACCGCCTGCCAGGAATGTATCGTCGGAGAACTTACCATTGCCGCACCCATATGGGGACCTGATGGTGTGGGTGTCGGATCTGTAAATATATGTGTCACCCGCCCGGCCTGGACCGAAGAACGTGTGATAGAACAACTCGCGCCGATTGTGTGCCAAACAGCCCATAATATATCCTTGGCACTATCCAATTAAGCTTCAGATAAATCTCCAGAACTTTAGAGACAATGTTATATAAATTTCAGATATGGCATTGGGAAGAATAATGAACTGTCTCGTTGTTGTTGCACATCCCCTACAAAACAGTCTTTGTCGGCATCTCGCTGAAGAGTCCATCATGCATATGAAAGCCCGTGGGCACGATGTCACCGTCAAAAATCTCTATGACGAAGCCTTCGACCCAAGGCTTACAGAAAAAGAACGCAGCAGTTATTACCAAGCTGAATTTCAAAGTCGTGACCTTGAAAAGGATCTCGCCCAACTCAGGGAAGCAGAAATTCTGGTTTTGGTCTTCCCAACCTGGTGGTTTGGGTTCCCGGCCATTTTAAAAGGCTGGTTCGACCGGGTTTGGGCACCGGGACATGCCTACGATCATTCGCCAGATTTAAAAGGCATCATTCCCCGGCTTGATCGTTTGCAGGAAGTAAAGGTCATCACCACTCTAGGTTCTCCTTGGTGGGTTGATTGGTTCATACTCAGACGCCCGGTACGCCGTATTCTAAAGCTGGCTATTCTTGGGACTTGCGCTAAAAACTGCCGTTTTAAGATGCTCTCTCTCTATGCAAGTGAAAGTCTGACACAAACCAAAATAGAGAAATTTGTCGCGCGAATTAAAAGTACTTTCTAGCAACCTTTCTCTCCTGATCTTGAACGATCATATTTAACCTGACTTTGCCTCGCTCGGATCCAGAATATTATCAATCTTGTCTTCCAAGGCGATAAGCTGCTTTTCCTGTTCCGCGCTCAGTGGTTTATCACCTGCGGTATCAAACAGTTTGTCGAGTTGAGTAAAGAGACTATCCAGTTCCTTGGCTGCGGGTTCGGAGAGCCCTTGAAAGAGATCAAATGGGCTTTCTTCCGTCCCCAGGATACCCTCAATTTTCACTTCTAAAGCAGTGAGTAATTTTTCCTGCTCAGCGCTTAATGGTTTGTCGCCAGCTGTTTCAAACAACTTATCTATCTGAGCAAACAGCGTATCCACTTCTTTTACAGCTTTTTCAGAGAGATCCGCATAGGGGTCCAAATCAATTTCAATCGGGCCCAAGATACCATCAATCTTCTCTTCCAAAGCTGAGAGCTGTTTCTCCTGCTCCGCACTCAAAGGCTTATTACCAACAGTATCAAACAGTTTATCAACCTGGTTAAACAGGCTCTCTAATTCCTTGGTCGCCTTTTCAGAGAGTTCTGCGTAGGGATCAAAAGAACTGTCTACGGGCCCCAGAATGCCATCGATTTTCTTTTCCAAGGCGGAGAGCTGTTTTTCCTGCTCTGCATTCAGAGGTTTGTCACCAACTGTTTCAAACAGTTGGTCCAACTTGTTAAAAAGGCCATCGAGCTCCTTGCTCACTTTTTCAGAAAGGCCCAGAGATACATCAAAATCGGGTCCATTGGACTGTTCAATAAGTTTCAAAGCTTCCTCCGACAGCGAAATCTCAAACGAGGGACCAAAAAATGCGCCTGAAGGTATTTGCGTCGATGGTTTAATATCATTTGCTTGATCTAGTTGGTAATCACGTTGGAATAATTGCGTTACATTGATACTTGAGCTTTGAATTTCCATAAGAAATTTTCCTTTTGCAAATCCACCAACGCCTCTGGTGAAAACAAATATAAGAATTTAATCCTAAATATAGTGATCAAGTATGAACGGATATATTCTGAGCCAAACCTTCAGGTACAGCCGCTCTCACCCATATTCAAAGATTAATTAAAGGGAAGTTATCCTACCTTTATTGGAAGCCTTTAGAGATTGCCTCTAACTCTTCTTTTTCTGTTAAATCCGGCCCATCTTGTGTTGCATTGTCGATAGCAGCATCAATTGCTGTAACCTCAGGGCTTGGGGTTTCTGCTTCACCACCGCCGTTAATGTCATCAGTAGCATCGTCTTCGACATCAATCTCTTCTTCCTCGAGATCATCTTCTAGATCCTCGAGGTCATCCTCACCTAGGTCGTCGAGATCATCCTCACCTAGGTCGTCGAGATCATCCTCACCTAGGTCGTCGAGATCATCCTCACCGAGATCATCGAGATCATCCTCACCGAGATCGTCGAGGTCATCCTCGCCTAGATCATCGAGGTCATCCTCGCCTAGATCGTCGAGGTCATCGCCGCCAAAGTCATCACCGTCGTCGTCACCACCGAAATCACCGCCGTCATCGTCACCACCGAAATCACCGCCATCATCGTCGCCGCCGAAATCACCGCCGTCGTCATCACCGCCATCGTCGTCACCACCATCATCATCACCGCCGTCATCCCCATCGGCATAAGCAGCTTTATAAGTGAAAGATAAGCCGTTATCATTCATATCAAGCGACATAGGTAAAATAAGCAAACCCGAAGCCAGGGCAACGATACAAACGGTTGATCGACAGCTAGAGAGAAGCTTATCCCGCAAGGTCAAAGTCGGAGCGATAAACGCCTTATTTTTGTTTGGGGTACTTTTCCCATTATTTTCGGCTTTTAAAAACATACCTAAATGATCCCTTATACAATCGCCATCATCGGTGGCTTACATGACAACAACGATCTAACCGCTGGATTATTCCCGAAGGAGACAAAAAAGTACTCAAAAAAATTATTTTTATTTCTGGCGGGAATAAAGCCCATAGTTAATCGTTGTCATACCAAAGGCATTCTCTCAGAAGGATTATTTGTGGTTATTAAAAGAGAGACATATTGACCGAGGTCGGAGAAAAGATCGTTTCTCTACTCCCGCAATTGCGACGTTTCGCAATCGGACTATGTGGAGATATTTCCCTGGCTGATGACCTTGTGCAAACAGCCTGTGAAAAAGCGATTAAAAACCAGAGCCAATGGCAAGAAGGCACCCGTCTTGACAGCTGGGTGTTTCGCATCATCCAAAATCTCTACCTCGATCATTCGCGTGCCAATACAATCCGCAGGGATTATGCCCTCAACACAGCCAACCAGTCTGAGAGCTGCGTCGATGGTGTCAGAGCTTTGGAAAGCAGGTATGATCTCGGTGTTGTTGGGAACGGTCTCGATCAGCTCTCTCTCAGTCAACGTAGTATTTTGTTGATGGTTTGCGTCGAGGATATGAGCTACCGCCAAGTCGCACAAACCCTCGACATTCCTCTGGGAACAGTAATGAGCCGCTTGGCACGGGCGCGCCAACAATTACACCAAATATTATCGTCAGATAATTCTGGTGTTGTTACCAATAAGAACAAAGAACACACCGCCCCTACAAAGGTCGTGAACAATGTCTGATAAAATAGATCCACAAACACTGCTTAGTCCAGAAAGCCTGATGGCTTATGTCGATGGTGAACTATCGACACAGGAAAATGACGTAATCGAACGACTGCTCACGGAGAACAAACAGGCTTCAGAGCTTGTAGCACTATTTCAACAAACTGCCTCAAGCGTCCGTTCAGCCCTTTTGCCCTTAACAGATGAGCCCGTTCCACAAAAATTACTTGGCGCTGTCCTTGCTGCTGATCAGGCGCAAAAGATAAAAGAAGAGATAAAGGAAGAACTAAAAGGGGAACTTAAAAGCCCAACAACAGCTTTTGATCCTATTTTAAAAAATGAAAAAACCGGTCTAATTGAAAGCCTTATGATCCGCCTATCAAACTACCTGTTATCTTGTCAAAAGAACAGACGTTGGAGCGGCCCACTCACTGCAGTTATTGCCTCATTTTTTCTCATTGCCCTTTTATCCGGCGCCGGGGGATATTTGGGGGGATATTTTATGGCCGATAACAACAATAAAAAAATCCAGTTGGTAGCTTTGGAGAATTCAGATCAATTAAAGAGCCACCATCAACAGGCCGTACAGCAGGCCCTCACCAAACTGGTCAGCGGTAAAAAACTGAATTGGGAATGGGGGCAGGACATATCAGGTTTTGTAGAACCAGTACGAACATTTAAAAACCGTCGGGGCAACTACTGTCGAGAATACCGCGAAGAAACCGTTTTACAGGGCACCCTCATTTCTTCAAAAGGTATAGCCTGTATCGGCAGTGACAAAGTATGGCAAAACATCTATAGCATAATCCCGGGCAATGGCCTTAACGATAGCCTCTCTCAAGGCTCACCCGCAAAACTTATCCCCGTTGTCGGCGCCAAGGAACTATAGGGCAAAGAATTATATGCCAGGGAACAATATGTATGAATAAACTAAGCTTGAGGTATGTAGTCGTGGTCACTACCTCACTTTTAGTCTTGGGATGCCAGACAACATCACAATCACTAATTAAAAACACAGCAGCCCTGTTTAGCCCTGAACCTAAACCTGTTTCCGAAAGCGCCATACCTCTGCCGACCTACACCGTTGGTGATCGCTTTCGCTATGACAATGGACGCAGCGATAAAGTTGCCAAAGTCGAGGGCGACTGGGTTTCTTGGGAAAATAATGCTGGGTACAAATGGAAAACCCATCGCGATTTCTCTATGCCGACCAAAGAGTGGGAGAGTAGAACCAAAACCGGGGGGCTTATTTTTAATTCACACTCCTACGGAAGTCTGTGGCCCCTCGAGCCAGGAAATGAGCTCTGGTACAAATACAAATCCGTCTCAAAAGTCAAAGGCGACAGCCTTTCAAAAGCAAGGTAGAGGCAAATGGAAGTGCAAAGTTGATCCAACCGAAAACATCCAAATCCAATCGGGCATATACTTGACCTACCCAATACACTGTTACAAGGGGATCAAACGCCAACGAACATGGTACTATGCCCCCAAGGTCGGTCATTATATTTTAAAGGTAGATCGTTATAAGGCAAAAGACGCCAAACGGGTTGAGCTAATAAAACACAAACTTAAAATGCCAAAATTATCTCCGCAGTTGTCAAAAAAAATTAAAACGTTTTATAAAGCTGTGCTTCAAGAAGCTCTGCAAACCAAAACCTCAGGTACGGCCCTAAAAAAATCATCTCAAGAGGTTGAGATTTCTGTGACCCCCTTAAGAACCTTCAAAGCAGAAAACGGTCGGTACTGCCGAGATTATGAGCGCAACCTAACATTCCAACAACGGTCCTACCCCGCCAAAGGCACCGCCTGTAAAGAACCCGGCGGTTCTTGGGTCAGAATTTAACCGTAGAGAGATCCCACACATTAATTCGGCTATTGTTTTAAATAAATTGATTAAGACCAAGATATTACCTCATCTTTTTCTTATATTTACTTATGCGTGATAGACTTGTGATCGGCTTACTTTATTGACACAGGCGCTGCTTGGGGATAGGTAACCGGAACCTTTAACTTACCATTTGGCTATAATGAGCAAATTTTCGGAACTCGGGCTACGTGCTCCCATCCTTCGTGCGATTGAAGAAGGTGGTTATGAGACAATGACCCCGATCCAATCTCAGGCGATCCCTCAAATCCTTGAGGGCAAAGATCTGATTGGTGTCGCCCAGACCGGAACGGGTAAAACCGCGGCCTTTTCCCTGCCGATTATCCAATTGCTGCTGAAGGCAGAAGGACAGCGCACAGCAAAGGCTGCGCGGACGCTCGTTCTCGCCCCAACCCGCGAGTTGGCGGTACAGATATCCGACAATGTGCGTGCTTATTCAAAGCATCTGCACCTGCGCAGTACCCTGATTTATGGCGGTGCGTCAGAAAAACCACAAATTAAAGCCATGCAACCCGGTGTCGATATCCTGATCGCAACACCTGGACGCCTGCTTGACCTTATGGATCGCGGGCTTGTTAATCTTCGTCTGGTAGAATTCCTGGTTCTCGACGAAGCCGACCGTATGCTGGATATGGGCTTTATCCGCGACATCAAAAAGATCGTCGCCCAGCTACCTAAGAAGCGCCAAACAGTGCTTTTTTCTGCGACAATGCCTAAGTCGGTTGCCACTCTGGCCAATTCCATCCTGATCGATCCCGTCCGTGTTGAGGTTGCGCCAGCAGCGACCACCGCGGAAAAAGTTGATCAGCATGTGCTTATGGTTCCAAAGCACCGTAAACGCGATCTGCTTGCCCATGTTCTCAAAGATGACGAGATCAAACGGGTTCTGATTTTCACGAAAACCAAACACGGCGCCAACCGGGTGTCAGATTTCCTTGAAAAACTTGGCATTACATCCGGTGCTATTCACGGGAACAAGTCTCAGAACGCCCGCCAAAAAGCTCTCAACGAATTCCGTTCCGGTGATATCCGTGCCTTGGTTGCCACTGATGTCGCGGCACGCGGTATTGATGTTGATGGTGTGACCCACGTGATTAACTTTGAGCTTCCAAACGAGCCGGATAGTTACGTGCACCGTATCGGCCGGACCGCACGTGCAGGGGCAACCGGGATTTCGCTCTCTTTCTGTGATTACGAAGAACGGGCTTTCCTCAAAGACATCGAGAAAAACATTCGCCAACCCGTGCCTTTGTTCGAAGATCATCCCTACCACGAAGAAGGTATGTCGGATCGACCAAAAGGCGGGAAAACAGACGGTAAACCACGTGCACGCAAACCTCGCCCCAACCAAGGCAAGCACAAACCAAACCGCCGGATCAATCAGCCAAAAGCTCATGGGTCTGAAGGGGCTGGTTCGGGTGGAGCTGGTGGCGAAAACACATCCGGTGCAAGTGCCCGTCCGGGCAAACACAGCCAACGCAAAGGGCGTCCGTCACACAAATCGGGCAACAAACCCGGTGGCGGCAATCGATCTGGAAACAGGAACGCCCGTTCTGCTTAGGATTACGGCTGCATTTCTTTAAAAATATAAAATAAATTACCAAAAAGGCCGAAGGGAATCGCTCTCTTTGGCCTTTTTTCTGTTCTGCCTCGAGAAATATTCACCTCACTGACGACAAGTAATAATTCCTATTTACTTTACGTTAACTTTACACACAAGAATAACATATTATTTTGCATGGATTATTTAATCGATTGCATTTTACGTAAATTACATTGAAATTAAATACAAGTACTAATCAGATATATACATACAATTGTATTCATAATTATATTACCATTAATATTTTATACTTATTATAGTTACATTCTTAAGTATTGTACGTAAATATTAACAACATTACTTATGGTGGAAAAATAAATATTTAGTAGTTATACGATTGAAAGGAATTATTAAATGGAGCGGACAACCGGAAAAGACTTTGACGACTTATTACCCGAAGAAACTGGTAGCGACCTTTTATCCGAAGGTGGCCCTATTCCTGAATTAGAATTACCCGATGATACAGAGGGTGGTCGTTCAACAGGTGAAACAGCGGGTGACAGCACTTCAAAAGGCTCTTCTGGTAAAGACGAAACAGGCTCCTCTGATAGTGGCGATCTAGATTTGACTGGTGAAGCCTCCCCCGATGATGATCTCGATGCTAGCGACAGCGATGACGGGAGTGAAAGCTCTTCATCTTCAGGTACGAGTGAAGGCCCTGATGGATCAGGTGATAGCGGTAGTGACTACGACGGCGGATACGGAGATGATCATGGCGGTCGGACTAGTGACAGCTTTGGCAGAGAAACAAAATCGTCGAGTTCAAGCGACACAGAAAGCAGCGGAGAAAAACTAGTCACGGCTGCGAAAAGCGCCCCTAAAGTAAAAGAAGAAAGTAGCAGCTTTGAGCGCTCTTCCCCTTCTGATTTCACCACCCGGGCTGATACCCGCACAACCGGAACAAAAGAAGACGAAGAAATCGCTGGTAGCGATGGTGTCGATATCATCAAAAGCAAAAAGGGCGATGATGAAGTTGATGGCGCAGCTGGCGATGACTGGCTGCGTGGCGGCCATGGCGATGATAGCCTGGATGGCGGCGCGGGCTCAGATACTGTTGACGGTGAAAAAGGCGATGACACCCTCACCTACACCTTTTCAGAAAATGATGGCTCTACAGATTATTACGATGGCGGCAAAGGATCCGATACACTTGTCCTGCGCATGACATCTGAAGAATACGAAACCTATCAGGAAGAGATTACCAATCTTGAAAACTGGGTTGAAGAAAACGCCAATTCAAAAGCGTCAACCGGTCACGCCTTTAACGATGCCAGCGCTAAAGGGGGAGCCCACCCGGTATTTGAAACCTCTTTTGGCCTGCACATCCGAAACTTCGAAACTGTGGAAGTCGAAATACTCGATAGCCCTGAACCCGACCCCGTTATTGTAACAGAACCGGACCCGGCCCCGGTTATTGAACCAGATCCAGAACCGACCCCGATCGTTGAAGAGATCAAGGTTGATTTGGGCGCCACCACGGGCGACACCGTTCCCGTAAATGTAAAACTGGCTCCCGGAACGACGGTTACCTTGTCAGTTGACGTTGCGGTTACCGAGCTGCCGTCGAAGTTCGATGTCTTCATGGTTCAAGATCTATCCGGCTCTTTCTATGATGACCTCCCAAACGTCAAGGAACAGCTGCCCACCCTGATCGATGGGCTGAACGCCGAATACGATGTTGCATTTGGTGTCGGTAGTTTTGTCGATAAGCCGATGGCCCCCTTCGGGTATGAAGGCTACGACTATGCCTATAAAACCGATCAGGCAATTTCGAGCGACACAGCCACAGTTACTGATGCCATGAATGCCTTGCGAACCTACTCAGGTTCTGATTGGCCGGAATCACAACTAGAAGCCTTGGTTCAAGTCGCCTTGCGTGGTGAAGAAATAGGTTTCCGGGACGGCACCCAAAAGTTTGTCGTGCTTTCAACTGACGCGCCATTTCATGTGGCCGGAGATTATGAAGGCGCGGTAGCCAATGATCTCGATACCGAATTGGAAGACGAAGATTATCCAGATCCCGCAGATGTCGGGGCCTTGCTTGAAGCAGCGGGCATTATCCCCATCTTTGCGGTAACAAGTCCTTATCTTACGACCTATCAGGATCTGGTCGATAGCTGGGGCTTTGGCTCGGTGACAGAACTGGCCTCTGATAGCAGTAACATTATGGACACCATCACCAGCGGTCTAACCGATGCCTCACTTGATCTGACACTCGACGTCAGTGACGATGACTATGGCTTGGTTTCCGGCATGACACCGGAAGTATACGAAGACGCGGGTCCAGGAACCTACACCTTCGATATTACCCTTGAAATCCCAACTGATACTGACAGTTACGGCAGCGACAGCTTAACCATTTCGATCCCCGGTTATGGCGACATCAATCTGGATGTTGAAATTGCCTCCGTCGATATGGCCGGTGATGAAACCAACGAAACCCTGTCAGGCGACGCCGGTGCCAATGCTATTTATGGCGAAGGTGGTGATGATAACCTCGACGGTGAAGGTGGTAATGACACCCTCACGGGCGGCACAGGTAGTGATACTCTCACCGGCGGCCTCGGTGATGATACCTTCGTCTTCGAGGATGGCGACGGCAGTGATGTCATCACTGATTTCGGCAGTGATGACATGACAGATGTGATTGATCTGCGCCGCACGAGCGCCGTTTCAAGCTACAGCGACGTGATCGCCGCAGCCAGCCAGGTTGGCGAGGACACCGTAATCGATTTTGGCAGCGGTGACAGCATTACCCTGCTCGGTGTCGATACCGACAGCCTCAGCGAAGAAGACTTCCTGGTTTAAGCCCACCAAGGGTGGTCCGACACTTTTCTCCCTCTATCCCCGAGGAGGGAACACTTGTCGGACCTCAACCCTTACGAATAAGGGACCAATAATATGCTCAACACACCGCTTTCTTCTATTTCTAAAGGTAAAAACCGCCTCGCAGAAACCCTTAAAGGGTCTCGCGGCAGTTTCACCGCCGTTGCTTTATTCAGCTTTTTTATCAACTTGCTGATGCTGGCCGCTCCACTCTACATGCTCCAGGTCTTTGACCGGGTTCTCGGCGGTGGCAGCGTTGATACGCTGATTTTCCTCAGTGGCATTGTCATCGCCGCCTTTATCGCTCTTGCCGGATTGGAGGCTATCCGGGGCCGAGTGATGGTTTCATTGGGCGTATGGATGGAACGCCAACTCACTGATAGCGCGTTGGAACGTCACCTTTTACTGGCCAGCCAGAAAAAAACGGACGAAAGCGCCCAGGGATTACGCGACGTTGCTATCATTCGCAATTTCATGACTGGCCCTTCGGTCTTTCCGATCCTGGACGCCCCTTGGATACCCGTATTCCTGTTTGTTATCTTTTTGCTTCACCCGACCCTCGGCTGGATCGCTACTGCTGGTGCGGCCCTGTTACTACTTCTCGCCATCATCAACGATTTGGTATCTCGCAATGCCCTGCATAGATCAGGCGCAACCTCGATTGCCGGATTACACAATGCAGAGGCCGCGGTTCGTAATGCGGACAGCGTCATTGCCATGGGCTTTGCCAAGAATTTGGTCGGTCAATGGTCAAAATCCAATCAGGAATCTCTGGATGACATGGCGACAGCAAGCCGTCGCTCCGGCACAGTTTCAGCAATTTCCCGCTTCCTTCGCCTCTCTCTTCAAATTGCCATGACCGGCACTGGTGCCTGGCTGGTGCTTGGCGGCGAGCTTACCGCGGGTGGCATGATTGCTTCTTCTATACTGCTCGGCCGTGGCCTCGGCCCGGTCGATCAAGCTATTGGCTGCTGGAAAAATGCCATAGCTGCCCGTAGTGCCTACAATCGGTTACAAGGCCTTATGGGTGATCCGGCTGAAGCTTCACCAGACGTTATGGAGCTTCCTGCACCCACAGGGGCGATTTCGGTAGAGAATGTGATCTATTCTCACAATGAAGCTGGTATGCCTATCCTACGCAACCTTTCTTTCAAGCTCGAGCCAGGAGAAAGCCTGGGCATCGCGGGTCCCACCGCCGCGGGGAAAAGTACCCTCGCCCGCCTATTGGTAGGCCTGGCTGCACCACAAGCAGGAAACCTCCGCCTGGACGGCGCTGATATATCTCAATGGCCTAAAGAGAATTTAGGACAGTATCTTGGCTATCTGCCACAAGAAGTAGAGTTGTTTGAAGGCACCGTGCGCGATAACATTGGCCGCCACGGTAAAGCCAATGCTCTGGATGTGGTCAAAGCAGCCCAGATGGCCCGGGTTCACGATCTCATATTACAGTTGGATCACGGATATGAAACCCAGATCGGCAGTAATGGCGCAGCTCTTTCAGGGGGGCAACGCCAGCGCATTGCCTTAGCCCGCGCCCTCTTTTCTGATCCACGTTTTGTGGTTCTCGATGAACCAAATGCCAGTTTGGACTTTTCAGGTGACAACGCTCTGGTCGGTGCACTTGATACCCTATCAGAAAATAAAACCACCACCGTCATTATTACCCATCGCCCCAGCATCCTTCGCCACGTGGATAAAATTCTCATCCTGCACAGCGATGGGCGCACAGAGTTTGGTCCCTGCAATGAAATGTTCACTAAAATTACTGGGGTTCCAGAAGGGAAACGTAACTTAAAAATTCGGGAGGTGACCAATGCCTAATACAATAACAAAGAGTTCAACCCCTCTCACCAGAAAGCCAATTTTTGCAGGCCTTATGGTCATTTCACTCTTCTTTGGTGGCTTCTTCGGTTGGGCTTATTATGCCCCTCTCGATAGCGCGACCCTTGCTTCTGGCAAGGTTATCGTCGAAGGCCAACGCAAAACGGTTCAACATCTTGAAGGCGGTATCGTCTCTCAAATACTGGTACGCGAAGGCCAAGTCGTTAAACAGGGAGAGATTTTACTCACTCTCGACAGCACAAAAGCGCGTGCGGTCCTTGCCCTTCTCGACGGCCGTCGCATTTCGGCACTTTCAGTCGCTGCCAGAGTGCGGGCAGAGCGGGATGGACTGGAAAATATCGTGTTTCCCAATGAATTGCTCCGCCGGGCAAAAAATCTTGATATCGCAGACGTGTTGAAAAACCAGGAAGTTATTTTCCAAACCCGTCGCGTTTCCGTTGCAAGTCAGTCCGCGATCCTCAAACAACGCATCGCCCAGTACAACGAAGAAATCAAGGGCATCAAAGGACAAATCAGTGCTGAAACCGATCAAATCAAACTCATAGACGAGGAAATTGGCATCGTCCGAGGTATGTTCAAAAAAGGCCTCGCACGTAAACCACGCCTTTTAAGCTTGCAACGCCAAGCAGCTGAAATATCAGGCAGTCGCGCGCAACACCGCGCTCAAATCGCCAGAGCCGAACAATCGATAGGAGAATCAAGACTTCGGATTGCCGAGCTTAAGAACCAATATACCAAAGAAATTGTCGAACAATTAAAGTCCACACAAGCCGAAGTCCGTGATCTCGATGAACGCATCCTGGCGGCACTGGATGTTATGCAGCGCACCAATATCCGGGCACCTATTTCCGGAACCATCGTGGGTCTTCAGGTGCATTCCAACAAAGGCGTCATCACGCCGGGTAGCGACCTGATGGATTTGGTACCGCTCGATGGCCGGCTAATCGTAGATGCAAAAATCGCCCCAAAGGATATAGATACCGTTCAACTGGGCCAAGTTGCACAGGTACGGATGTCCGCCTTTAATCAACGCAACTCAACCCCGCTTAAGGCCAATGTCCTGTCGATCTCTGCTGATCGTCTCACCGATGCACAAACCGGTCTGGATTTCTATCGGGTAGAGATTGAGCTCGATAATAGTGGCAGCCTTACCAGAGAGCAAAAACTGGTCCCCGGCATGGATGCAGAGGTCATGATCCTCGCTGGTCAAAAAACCCTTATTGAGTATTTCTTTGAACCTATTTCCCAGGGTTTCAACCGTGCCTTTAGAGAAATCTAACAAGGGAAGAAATAGTGAGCATAAACTTCAGCCCGGAAGATACTTTCTTCCGGGCTTTTTTTGACCAACAAAAAGTACACTTAGAGATCTATTCGTTTTAGATCACTTAGATAAGGCAGGCGTTTTTGCGCGGCGAGGACCTTTGAGGTGCTCAAGGAAGCAATCAGAATTTCTTCGTTGTCCCCTGCCCTGGCATCCTCTTCACCGTTGGGGGAGATAACACAACTGCCCCCGTAATAAGTCATATCCCCCTCACTCCCCGCCTGGTTTGCATAGGCGACATAGACACCGTTTTCAAAAGCCCGGGTTGGGACCACCTTTTGCGCGACGACACCCCACTGCGCCCCAAGCGCCGTTGGTACCAACACCAGCTGTGCTCCGAGAGACGCCACGTGGCGGAAAGCTTCTGGAAATTCAGCGTCGTAACAGATCAGGGTCGCGATCTTAAACCCGTTCAGATCAAACAGGTTACAGCCTTTTCCAGCCTGAAAGTGATCTCCTTCAAAACCAGGGGGTAGGATCAATTTGCGATGAATGCTGAGCTGCTGACCATCTGACCCAATGCATTGGGCCGCGTTGTAAACACCATCGCTTCTGCGTTCAGGAAAGCCATAGTGAATGGCGATATTATGCTTAGTGGCCAGTTCACTGATCCGTAACGCCATAGGGCCATCACAAGGTTCTGCCCAATTCATCAGCCTTTCGCCGACGTTGTAGCCGGTGAGAAAGAGCTCTGGTAACAACAGAAGATCAACCGTTTTACCATCGAGTTCCTTTAGCTTGCTCGACAGCCAATGCAAACGCTCTTCTGGCCCTGATAACTCGCCGGGGCTTTGGGCCACGGCGAGGTTAAAAGTTTTTTCCATATATTACTCTCAAGTTACCAAAAGTTGGCGTGGGTATTCGGTGATGTACTCAAAGCCGGTTTCCGTGACAACAATGGAATCACCAATGCGGCCACCGTACGCACCATCTACGGAAATGCCACCATCAACGGCGAAAGTCATTCCCGGTTGCAGAATAGTCTTATCCCCGGCTTTAAGCTCTGGCGCTTCGAGATAGGCAACCCCAATGGAGCGACCTGTGCGATAGCCCGTTTCATAACCGCGCTCTTGATAAACTTCGTTGGCAACGGCTGCGATATCTTCGGCTAGAACACCCGGTTTTATGGCGTGGATTGCTGCTTGTTGAGCATCAATGGCCGCCTGTTGTACGTGAGCGGCGGCATCAGAGATTTCCTTAATATGGAACATGCGGTCAAAACCAAGCTTGTACTGCTTGAACTGGATCATGTTGCAAAAACAGAAATAAACCGGATCGCCCTTTTCAAGTTTGCGTACGCTTGAACGACGATGCACCATAGATGTATCGGCGCCACTTTGCATAATCTGCAGATTGTGCACCATTGGTGATACAAAACGTTCCCAGCCTTTATCGGTTAGAAACCCAGCGGCGGTTTTTGTCCCTGCATTGATCACATCAAGAGCCGACTGGTATTCCTGGGCGCCGACCTCAAGAGAATTGTGCGCGGCACTCATCATCGATCCGGCGATCTGCCCGGCTTTTTTCATGATCTCAATCTCCAGTGGAGATTTAATCATCCGCATCTGCCCGAGGGTCGGAGAGATATTGAGAAGTTCAGTTCCCTTGCACTGATCGTCAAAAAAGTTACGCACGATGGCTGGAATGGTCTCGCGCTCAATCCAGATCCTTTGCGTGTTATCGCCGACGATCTCCTTCAGAACCTGAGCCCATGAGCGCTGCCCCATATCTTCCCAGGAGCGAACATCCTTAACCCAGGTCATGGCTGCAACCATTTCCGTTTCCATCAATGGGGTCACCACAACCGGTTCTTCATCAGGGCGCACAACCAGCATGGTTGGGCGGCCAAACTCAATCCCCAAATAACCCCAAAAACCTGCGAGATAGGCGATGGAACTCTCATCCGTGAAAACGGCAATTTCAATACCATTTTCCTTCATTCGAGCCTGCAGCTGGCGGGTACGTACAATTGTTTCTTCAAGCACGATAAATACTCCTTAGAAAATGATGTTCAATTTGAACCATCAATTAGTCAAGTAAACTTGGTAGATAGAGAGAAAGTTCAGGTACGAATGTGACCAATAGTACCATCGGGAGATGACCAAGAAGCAGGAATTTCATGGTCGGACCTACATACTTGGACAAGGGCATATTCGTTACCCCGCCAGCCATATAGAGTAAGGGCGCACAAGGCGGAGAAATGTTGCCTAGGCCAAGGTTTGTGCCAACAATCGCCGCAAAATGTATCGGATCCAATCCGATTTTCTGCGTGATCGGAAGCAATATAATTGCAGCTAAAACACCCCCGGAAACATCATCAATAATAGCCCCCATAATCAGGAGCAGAACATTGATCAACAACAAGATTACGACCTTGTTATCCGAAATACTTAACAGGATATCAGCAAACTGAGTTGGTACCTTTGCCAGGATCATCCCCCTGCTCATGATGAAAAGGAAAAATAGCACCATGATGATTGCCCCGGTTAAGCGAGCAGCATCAACAGTCGATGAGAAGAGTTTGTTCCAAGGCAGACTACGATAAATCAGGATACCGACCACAAGGGTATAGACGAGCGCAACAGCACCTGCTTCGGTCGGCGTTGCTATTCCTGAATAAATCCCCCCCAAAACAATCACAGGCATAATAACAGCCAGGCTGGCTTTTTTACCTGTCTTGAAAATAACCTCCACCGTTTCCTTGGCAGAAGTGGCTGGCGCAACTTTGATGTTTTTTTCCTTACGCAGGAAAACAAAGTTGAGCACACAATAGACCAGCGCCAGCATGATCCCAGGACCCATGGTGGCGAGAAAACATTTCGCAATTGATTCACGGATCGCAATAGCAAAGACAATCATGGGAATAGAGGGCGGGATCATAAGTGCGAGCACAGAAGATACCGCAACAAGTGCTGTAGCATGTCCGGGGGGATAGCCCTCGCGGATCATGCGGGGCACCATGATTTTCCCAACCGCCGCAATAGCCGCGGCTGCACTTCCTGATATGGCCCCAAAAATCGCACAGGTTATGACGGTTACAGCCCCCAAACCGCCCTTGGTCCTGCCAACAAACGAGTTCACGAAATTCAGTAAGCGATCAGAGATCCCGCTCGACCCCATTAAGGTACCGGATAATATGAACAACGGGATCGCCAGAAGCGAAAAAGAGCTTATCTGCTGGTAACCATAGGCGGCATGGAAAGACAAATTGGTTTCAGAAAGAAAACCGTAGATTAAAGCCCCGATTCCAAAGGCAAAGCCGACAGGCACCTCAACCAATAGTAAAACCATGATGCAAGCGATGGTGATAAAGAAAAACGTCATTTTGCCCCAACCTTATCCAGAAAAAGGGATCGTGTTTCCAAAAATATCTGCAAAGTCATGTAGAGGATCATTAGGATGAAGCCAGACACCATGCTGAAATCCCACAGATATTTGGGCCAGTGCATGTAAACGCTTTTGCGTCCGAGACCGAAATTAAACGACGCATATTTCCATCCAAAATAGGCATACACAATCAAAGCAAGGAAACACACCAGACTGCCAAACAAACGAACGCTCATCAGGGTTCGTGGGTTCTGGGTAAGCAACGAAAGAAGACCACCCTCGATATGATCGCGTTCACGCGAACAATAGGCCATGCCTGAGAAATAAATCCACAAAGCCAGCATTGGCGCGAGCTCTTCCATTCCCAAGAACGGCAATTCGAGTACATAGCGCAGGAAGACTTGTGAGGCCATTAACAAGCCAAGCGAAATCATCCCGGTAAACATAATGACCCGCAAACCAGACGCCAGCCATTTTTCCTTATTATAAAGTCCTTCAAGACCCCGATAGACCGGGTCGTTCTGTGCCTCTTGATCTGGAACGGGAATGATCGGCATCGGTGATATGATGTCGTCGAGGCTGTCCGTATGTAAAAGTTCTTTTGGCATTAAAATACCTTCCCTTATGACGATGAATGGACGGGCTTGATACCCGCCCATTCACAATGCCTATTCTTGCGACTGTCACATTTATTGGGCTCGGGCCTTTCTTATCCCATCCATGACTTCAGCACCGATAATTTTTTCCATGTAAGGGTATTCAACATCCACAACGAGCTTGCGGTATTTGGTCAACTGCTCAGGAGATAGCTCAATAACATTGATCCCCTCAGCCTTGATCTGCTCTATCCAATCAGGGCTTTCTTTTTCTGCATTATCCCATGCCCAGTTTACCGCATCAGAAGCCGCAGATTTCATCCAGCCCTGTTGCTCAACACTCAAGCCCTCAAACCATTCTTTATTGGCAACCCAAAAGGTGTGTTCGAAATTTTCACGGGTAAACACGTAGGAGCTGACAACATCTTTAAACAAGAGAACTTCTGATGGCGGGGAATAGGCCCGGCCGTCAATGGCGCCGGTCTGTAGGGCTGTATGCACCTCTGAAAAAGCCATCGGCACGACAGAGAAACCAGTAGCACTATAGCGTTCAATAGCCATTGGCATTCCGGGGACACGCATTTTAAAACCATTGGCATCATCAGGGAATGTCATTGGAACCTTAACACCCTTGCGGACGACATACCCCGTGAAGTCTGTCGGGATAACACCCAAAAGCACCATACCGAGATCAGACATAATCCCGTTATATACGCCCTCCATTGCAGAGTTCGGGCCGTAAATTCGACGTCCAGACTTCCAATCATCCGCGACATAACCCAAAACCGAAACATCCCAGCGCGGATCAAGCTCTGAATGATTCCATGTCATGGTCATATGGGTGGAGCCCTCCATGACCTGCTCGACAATTGATGTCCAATCCCCAAGATCTCCTCCAGGATGGTAATCAACCTTAAAAGAACCATCGGACAGTTCGGTAAGTTTGTCGGTAAATTTCTCAGAAACCTTATGGAAAATATGTTTGCTATCCATAACGTGTCCAAGAATGGCTTCTTCAGCCGAGACCGAAGCCCCACCCGTAAAAGTTAATGTCCCAGCAGCCATGATGGCTGCGAACGTTTTGTTCAATCTCATTCTGCAATCTCCCTGTTAGAGCTTAATTAACGACATTTTCTATATTGCGTAAATTCATATAGCTGTATACAGCTTGGCTGTCAGTTATCATTTTTAGAGTAAATAGAGGTCAAAATGACGATAGCTGCATACACTACCGCTAATTTTCAGTTAAATGACCCCCGGCAAAGCCGGGGGCTTAAGCGGGTGAGCCCCTTAAAGGGGCAAATTGGGAACCGCTAAAGCGGTTATGGATTGAATATATCCATTTGGTCAAAGTACTTATCACGCTCTTCTTGCGTTCTGATATACTCCCTCACCATCTGTTCATCGAGCCCTACAGTTGAGACGAAATATCCACGGGCCCAAAAATTTTCACCCTTGAAATTCCGTGCTTTATTTTTGAATTTTCGAGCTATGGCAATCGCGCTTTTTCCTTTTAGGTATCCAACGACTTTTGAAACAGCATGTTTGGGCGGTATGCTGATACACATGTGAATGTGATCCGGCATCAAATGGCCCTCCTCAATCTTACTTTCGCGATGCCCGGCCAGTTCATGGAAAATTTCACCAAGATACTGACGTAGGTTGCCATAGATAACTTTTTGCCTGCGTTTAGGGATGAAAACCACGTGGTATTTACAATCCCATCTCGTATGTGCAAGGCTTTTGTAATCTCTCATCGGCTAATTCCTTTGTTATTTTGGTCAATAAACAAAGAAATGTAAGACCGTGGGAACGGTCAAACCATTGAGAGTCCCCCGGCATAGCCGGGGGTTTACCGGATTAAATTAAAAAATGAAATCCTTGATGGCGGAAGACACCCGCGCGCAAAGCTTGGATTTGTCTTACTCGCCACGGAACAAACCATAGAGAGCGACATTTTCCGATTATGCCCTCCAGGTGTAGGTGTGCACTTCACCCGCGCCCCTATTCCTGACAGCATTACGATGGAAACCTTGTCGGCACAGGCTGATGATCTCGCACGCGCGGCTCAAACCCTGTTACCGGACGGCAGTCTTGACGTTATCAGCTACGCGTGTACGTCAGGGAGCCTTGTTATTGGTGAAGAACGCGTATTTACGGAGCTTCGCAAAGGCGCACCTTCGGCGATTGCTACGTCGCTCATCACAGGGGTTATTCGGGCCTTGCGCGCGATAAATGTACGTCGCATCAGTGTCGCAACCCCCTACCTCGACAGTATCAACGACGCTGAAGCCGAATACCTGGAAAAAAACGGATTTGAGATTTGTAATATCGGCGGCTTAAATCTTGAAAAGGATAGTGAAATGGTTCGGGTAAAACCCTCATATATCGCAGATTATGCCGCCTCGCTGGACCATAAAGACGCCGAGGCTGTTTTCATAAGTTGCGGTGCATTGCGTTCGCTCGAGATCGTCGATGCATTGGAAAAACGTCTGGGGAAACCCGTGATTGTCTCCAACCAAGCTATGATGTGGGATAGCTTACGGTTGGCTGGAATTAATGATCGCATAGAAGGCGCCGGGGGCCTTTTCCTTAATCACTAATTTGTTAGATTTTGTGGCTCTTCTCCGCTTTGTTGAGTAGATTTAGGATTTCAAATAGAGCATAGATTGATTATCTGGAATGGATGATTGTCTAATTTTGAGTTTGAAGTATTCGGTATCCTTGATGCCTCTGGCTCGCTTACGGATCATTCCTATACTGACATTACCAGCCTCTATCCTGGCGCTTGTGAGCTTGTGTTTGGCGTAGTTGCAGATGCCCACACAATGTTTCCGTAGGGATTTCGCGAACTTTTTTAGATAGAGCATCTGTGACTGATCTGCTATCAGGCACCAACGTTCCAGTTGCTCCGCCATCGCCTCAAATGAAGCGGCACTCCACAGCAGCTGAAGCTGTTCTTTCAAGACGTAAAGTGCATTCAGGTTGCTATTGCTCTCCAGCAACCTTTGCAGCTTGTCACTTTGTTTTTCACTCAACTTATCCGCATTTTTGAGCAACAGATAATGCGTCCCTTTCATCAACTCTTTACCACTTGGATCGGCCTTTCTGAACTCAAGTCGACGCTGATTATGGATAGCTTTGCTGTAGTTTTTCATGACGTGGAAACGGTCAAATACTATGTCGGCCAACGGCAAGGACTCTCTGACAGCCTTTTGGTAGGCAGGCCCCATATCCATCGCTACGGCCTTTATTTTGCAGGCTGTATCTGGTTGCAGTTGTTTCAAAAACCTTGAAAAAACCTCGGCAGTTCGGCCTGCTTCAACCCAGATCAGATGACCGCCAACCATATCGTAGACCACCGTCATGTAGTCATGACCTTTCGCCCGGGCAACTTCATCTACACCAATATATTCCAAGCCAGTTAGCTCTGCAGGATCAAGCGTAGGGAGAGTTTCAATAAGGTATGCCCTGTCGATATTCTTGACCGTTTCCCATCGTATATCCAAATGTCTGGAAACCGCTTGAATAGACATATGCCGACATAATCCACTGATCAGTCGGCAAAATCGGTGAGTGAAACGGCACCCTTTATCAACAAAATCACACCCCTCAATGCGGCGTTCGCCCTTGTTAATATAAACCTGCGCCAGCTCAATCTCGACCACACAAGGATACCCAAAAAGGGGGATGTCGTTTACTTGTCGGCGGACATGCTGGTTGATGCTTCCCTTCTGGCCTGTAGCAGGGTCTATAGCCCTCCTACGCGCGTCTCGGCTGCAGTGAATGACAATCTTAACACCGCCGTCATCCAGTTTAATTTCATTTACACGTTGCCCTTTGAGGCCTAAAATATGCTGCGAGATGTTGATTGTCATATACCTGCTCTATGTAAAGTTATCAGAAACCATACATATCAACAGGTTACTTGGCGGTCGGCATCTTTTTCTACTCAACAAAGCGGAGAAGAGCCCCCAAAGTGAAGCTGACTTTTTTCACCACATTGGAAACACTTTTGGCCCCCACATGATTGACGTGTTCATTGATGAACTCTGTGCCATGTGGGACAAAAAAGATCTCTACCGTTCAGAAGCCGCTTTTCGTTCACTTGATGGCAGAGAAATAGATGCGATCATAACCTTCAGGGTTCCTCAAAAGGCAGAAGATTACAAAGCCCTTGCCGTCAGCATTATCGACATTACAGACCGAAAACAGGCCGAAGACGCACTTCACGTCGCCTTGATAGAAGCAGACAGATCCAATCAGGCC
This sequence comes from Kiloniella sp., assembly GCF_965205715.1. Lineage (GTDB taxonomy): Bacteria > Pseudomonadota > Alphaproteobacteria > Kiloniellales > Kiloniellaceae > Kiloniella. The sequence goes on from NZ_CBDBHW010000014.1 coordinate 1,054,131, forward strand.
AAGTCGCAATTTCTAGAGAGCATGAGCCACGAACTTCGGACCCCTCTTAATGCGATCCTCGGCTTTGCCCAAATCATGCAAATCAATAAAAAATCTCCGCTAACCCCTGAACAAAATGAACATGTAGAATGTATTCTGAGTGGCGGGAACCATTTACTCGATTTGGTAAATGAAGTTCTCGACCTCGCAAAAATTGAAGCCGATCAACTGGATCTCTCCCTTGAAGATGTCAACGCATACGATGTCGTAACCGAATGCCTTACCCTTATTGCACCTTTGGGTGAACAGCGGGACATATTGATTTTTAACGAATTTAATCAGCCCCATGACATCATCTTACGTACGGATAAACTTCGCTTTAAACAGGTGCTAATCAATCTGCTTTCCAATGCGATCAAGTACAACAAGGATGATGGAACGGTTCACATCAGAAGTGAAATTACAGAAAAGGGTTTTCTCCGGGTTTCTGTAATTGACACAGGGATTGGTATTCACGTCAAAGACCGAGAAAAAGTTTTTCAAATGTTTCACCGTATTGGCGCAGATTCCATGAAATCGCGCGAGGGTACAGGTATTGGGCTGACGGTAACCAAACTTTTAATCGAGCGAATGGCAGGCTTTATTGATTTCGAAAGCAAATTGGGTACAGGAAGTTGTTTCTGGATAGAGCTCCCCTTGGCATCGAACGAAAAAATCATTGTATGGGACGATCAAATGCGCGTTGGCGTCGACAGTATTGATCGAGATCATCAATACCTGGTTTCTCTATTAAATCGGATTACGCACGAAGACTTTGATGAAAGGAAGTTTGATACCTTTTTTCAAGATTTAAACAACTATACACAACATCATTTTCCACAAGAAGAAGTTGTGATGGAGACGTGTAGATACCCCGATATAGAAAATCATCGCGTTCACCATCTAGATTTTATCAGCCAACTAAAAGACAGAGAAAATAAATGGTACAAGAATAAAAATTCGGCGTTTATTCCAGATTTTCAGGAAGAAATTAGAGCTTGGCTCTACAACCAGGTCCTGACCAACGATGCTGACCTTGCCCAATACACCAAAGGCAAAGAAATGGAAATTCGGCTTGCCCTAGAATCTCTCGAATAATACAGCAACAAGAGTAAATTCTCACAAATCTGGTTGTTGATTATCCCCCACCCTCTCATCATTTCAACCAATACCGGATACTACCACTATCCAGTTTAAACCAACGATGGTATCCTCCTAACAAAGCCTTAACAACTATGGTTAATATTATCAAGATCTGGAAAGACCTGTTGCCAGACATTTACAGAGGTGTAATCGTTCAACATCTGACAATATATAAGACATTACAAGGCAATTGAATGCGGATTTGGAACACCAAGATAAGTACATCTAAAGTGCAAAAATTTATCGATTATCCGATCATGTTTATCCTTGCAGTTCTGATTTCGATTACATCATTTCTGCCCCTAAATGCCGCGGCACAAACACTTCCCTCTCAAGCTGAATACTTAAAGAAGATCAAAATTTTTCGCATTGGTACTGGTGGCATAGCGGGTACCTATTACCCGATTGGCGGAATGGTTGCTCAGGCCATCAGCAACCCACCGGGCTCACGTGCATGCGACGAAGGTGGCAGCTGTGGCGTTCCGGGTCTTGTGGCAATTGCTCAATCTTCAAATGGATCCGTTGCCAATATTCACTCAATCGCAAAAGGTGAGCTTGAATCTGGTTTTGCGCAATCGGACGTCGTCTATTGGGCCTTTATGGGTAAAGGCGTCTTCGACGGGAAAGCACCTGTAACCGGTATTCGGGCCATTGCAAATCTCTACCCTGAAACTTTACACCTTGTTGCACGTAAGGGATCGGGGATCAATTCTGTGCGCGACTTGCGCAATAAAAAGGTCTCACTGGATGAAGCCGGTTCAGGAACTCTGGTGGATGCCCGGATCATCCTGGATGCATATGGTCTAAAGGAAAAAGACCTGAAGGCTGAATATATCAAACCTGAACATGCAATCGGCAAAATTGAACGCGGTGAGCTCGACGCCTTTTTTATTGTCACAGGTTATCCAACTCCCTCCGTCAGCAAACTCGCCTCTGGGGTCGGGGCCAAACTCGTTTCAATTGGCGGAGAGGAAACCACAGGCTTGTTAAAGCGCTGGAGCTTCTTTTCTCCCGATACCATCCCGGAAAACACCTATGAAGGGATTCCGACCACTCCGACAATTAGTGTTGGTGCGCAGTGGATTGTCAGCGAGCAAATGGATGATGAGCTGATCTATCAAATTACAAAAGCACTTTGGAATGCCTCTTCCCGCCAGATCCTTGACAATGGTCACAGTAAGGGGAAAACCATCGATATGGCACGCGCGCTAGAAGGAATTTCCATTCCTCTTCACCCCGGTGCAGAACGCTTTTATAAAGAAATGGGAGTGCGCCCTTGAGCATCTCCCCTAATACCAAAGGGCTATCGGATCACCCCGAAAATATAACTGATAATCCTTCAGATGACCTGGCTGATAAGTTGGAGGGTAATCCACCAGAGAACCCGCGAGAAAATCAGCGAGAAAACTCAGACGTTAACTCTGAAAATGGACTAACGGATCATAAGGCCTCCGTTACTGCAGACTTTACAAAGAACCCTACGCGACAACAAAGGCGTTTAGATCTCAAGGTTGCCAGGCAATATATTACCCGCCCGATCATATTGATCTTCTGCGTTCTCGCGGCATGCCTTGGCACAATTTATTTCTCATGGTCCAGCCTGCAGGACATAGAAAAAGCCCTACCTATTACGATAGCCAAACAACAACGCGATATCGCTATATTGGTCCAGGATGTTTCCGATTTGGCATGGCAAGCCAAACTTACAAACAGTAAACCGACACCAGAACATATTCAGGAAATACTGGATCAGGTGGCTAAAATTGAAAGCCATCTAACTCTTATGAGGAACACCTATAATTTTGATAACCTGGTTGGTGCTTCGGCAATGCACGCCGTTATCACCCCCGCCCTGGCAGACATCAAACACTGGCTCACCAACGGGGTATATAACTTACCTGCGAGCTCTCAGGTGGTTATTACGCTGGTTGATACCCGAGCAACAGATGCGATCAACACCATGCGCCCCATGTTTGCCATGACCCAGCAGAAAACCTTTTCAACGTTAAGCCATCAATCCAGCCAAATTCTGACGTTCCGCAATTCAATTGTCTTCTTCCTCGTAGGCATGTTTTTGGTCACTGTCGTGGTTATCTTTCAGATGTACCGATTAAAGAAAATTGATCAGGACCTGTTTGAAGCGAGAGAGGCCGCCCTCAAAGCCAGTCGGGCCAAGTCAGAATTTCTTGCAACCATGAGCCATGAATTCCGTACCCCGCTTAACGCCATTCTCGGCTTTAGCGAAATGATGCAGGAACAGTTTTTTGGCCCCTTGGGTACAAATACTTTGGGGTCAGAAAAGTATGCTAAATATACCAACGATATCCACCACAGTGGAAAGCATTTACTTTCTCTGGTAAACGATGTTCTCGATATCGCTGCCATTGAATCTGGAAAATTGCCTCTTCACAGAAAACAGCTAGACACGCTTGATATACTCGAAGACAGCTTTAAATCCCTTGGCAAACGGGCGCGGGACAATAATGTCGAATTGCTCATGGATGTTCCAAAAGGCATCCCTGCGCTCTATGCCGATAAACGAGCTATCACGCAAATTATGCTCAATCTGTTATCAAATGCCATTAAATTCACGGAACCCAATGGGCTCGTAAAGGTTTTTGCCAGTTCTGATAACAAATGCATCAAAATCACAGTCGTAGATACCGGTGTTGGCATTCCGCCAGATCGGTTGCCAACGATCACAGATGCCTTTACCCAGGCTGAAAGCAACCCACATCGCACCCAAGAAGGCACCGGACTTGGTCTCTCGATTGCCAAAGCCCTTATTGAAGCACACAAGGGAACCCTGTCCATTAGAAGTCAGGTTGGGAAAGGAACTGAGGTTTCTGTATTGTTGCCTTGCTGGGGTACGGCCAGTAGTTAAACTCTGAGAATCTCCAACAAATAATAGATAGGTGTTTAGTTTAGGACTCGTTGATTAAGACCTCTTAGTTTAAGATGGCCCATCCCCCGATAGACCGTGTTTTTTAAGCAGATCATCATAGGTTCCATCAATTTTCATTTCGTCCAAAGCCTGATCAAACAAAAACAATATCTTACGGTAATTCTTCGTCTTCCTAGAGATTGCAATAAATAAATTTTTGATCTCAAGCGCCTCTGTTGAATAGTCAAATAACGTCTCATTTGAAAAAAGACGATTAGAGGTATAGCGCGCTACCAGTTCATCAGCCAAGGCAGCATCCACCCGGTCATTTTTTAATTTATTCAAAATGACTTCAAGGTTTTTGGAGACATCTCTTTTAAAGTTATTCGCTTCTACAAAAATTTTTGGATAAGCATAGTCTTGGGCAACTCCAACGATGAGATTATCTAGATCCTGGAGAGTTTCTATCCTTTTATCCCGATAGGATCGGCTCATCAAGACAAGCCGATTGACCGCTAGCACAGAACCATAGGCTATGTGTTCAACCCTCTCTTCTTGATACCAAATGCCGGGCAAGATATCTATCCGTCCTCGTATGCTTTCTTTTAGGGCACGCGACCAAGGTACTTTTTTAACCTCTGTTGTAATACCCGCTCTTTCCATAGCCACCTGAATGACCTCTGTAAGCAGGCCATGTCCTGGCAGCTCGTAGCCTGTATATGGAGCCCAAGTGTATACGCCGATCAATAAGGGGGTATTTTCATCATAGGGAGATGGCACCGTTTGGGCCTGCGCCAAGAAAGATCCAAAGTTAGAAAATGCACAAAACACAATACCAAACAATGATGATCTCAATAATAACAACAGTTTTGACTTCATCTTGGCTCTTCTCCGCTTTGTTGAGTAGAAAAAGATGCCGACCGCCAAGTAACCTGTTGATATGTATGGTTTCTGATAACTTTACATAGAGCAGGTATATGACAATCAACATCTCGCAGCATATTTTAGGCCTCAAAGGGCAACGTGTAAATGAAATTAAACTGGATGACGGCGGTGTTAAGATTGTCATTCACTGCAGCCGAGACGCGCGTAGGAGGGCTATAGACCCTGCTACAGGCCAGAAGGGAAGCATCAACCAGCATGTCCGCCGACAAGTAAACGACATCCCCCTTTTTGGGTATCCTTGTGTGGTCGAGATTGAGCTGGCGCAGGTTTATATTAACAAGGGCGAACGCCGCATTGAGGGGTGTGATTTTGTTGATAAAGGGTGCCGTTTCACTCACCGATTTTGCCGACTGATCAGTGGATTATGTCGGCATATGTCTATTCAAGCGGTTTCCAGACATTTGGATATACGATGGGAAACGGTCAAGAATATCGACAGGGCATACCTTATTGAAACTCTCCCTACGCTTGATCCTGCAGAGCTAACTGGCTTGGAATATATTGGTGTAGATGAAGTTGCCCGGGCGAAAGGTCATGACTACATGACGGTGGTCTACGATATGGTTGGCGGTCATCTGATCTGGGTTGAAGCAGGCCGAACTGCCGAGGTTTTTTCAAGGTTTTTGAAACAACTGCAACCAGATACAGCCTGCAAAATAAAGGCCGTAGCGATGGATATGGGGCCTGCCTACCAAAAGGCTGTCAGAGAGTCCTTGCCGTTGGCCGACATAGTATTTGACCGTTTCCACGTCATGAAAAACTACAGCAAAGCTATCCATAATCAGCGTCGACTTGAGTTCAGAAAGGCCGATCCAAGTGGTAAAGAGTTGATGAAAGGGACACATTATCTGTTGCTCAAAAATGCGGATAAGTTGAGTGAAAAACAAAGTGACAAGCTGCAAAGGTTGCTGGAGAGCAATAGCAACCTGAATGCACTTTACGTCTTGAAAGAACAGCTTCAGCTGCTGTGGAGTGCCGCTTCATTTGAGGCGATGGCGGAGCAACTGGAACGTTGGTGCCTGATAGCAGATCAGTCACAGATGCTCTATCTAAAAAAGTTCGCGAAATCCCTACGGAAACATTGTGTGGGCATCTGCAACTACGCCAAACACAAGCTCACAAGCGCCAGGATAGAGGCTGGTAATGTCAGTATAGGAATGATCCGTAAGCGAGCCAGAGGCATCAAGGATACCGAATACTTCAAACTCAAAATTAGACAATCATCCATTCCAGATAATCAATCTATGCTCTATTTGAAATCCTAAATCTACTCAACAAAGCGGAGAAGTGCCTTCATCTTTCCACCTCAACGGTTCCTTTGTCACCGCATTGTTAGGATGATTTTCTGGTTTCGACTATACCATGTTTTTCAAGTAACTTTTGATAAGTGCCATCGGCCTTCATTTCAGCCAAAGCATTTTCAAAATCGCCGAGTATCCGGTCATGATTTGGATTTTTTAGAGAAATTCCGAGGAACACACTTTTACTGTCCAAAGAACTTTCAGAATACCTAAACTTTACCTTACCCGAGAACAGCTTATCCGTCGTATAACGTGCAACCAACTCATCCCCAAGGGCCGCATCTATTCTGCCCTTGGCCAACTTTTTGAGATTAAAGACCAAATTGCGCGAATAATCTTTTGTGAAGTTGGTGGCCTCTAGAAAAAACGATGGGTAGGCATAATCTTGAATAATTCCAACCGTTAAATCATCTAAATCTTCAATATTTTCAATCTTTGCGGGGTGGTCGACCCGGCTGATCAAAACCAATCTTGCGGTCGCCAAAACCGTGCCATAGAGGATTGTTTTTGCACGTTCATCACTATACCAAATACCCGGAATAATATCGATATCACCGCGAGAGGTTCCCTTTATCACCCGAGACCAAGGGGTCTTCTGTGCAATGGTTTTATATCCAACCCGCTTCATAGCCACTTGGATAACTTCGGTTAAAAATCCATGCCCCGGAAGATCGTACCCGGAATAGGGAGCCCAATCAGAAACACCTATAATAAGGGGAGTATTCGCCTGTGAAGAAGAGGAACCGGCCAAGGCTTGCGAAGGAGAAGATATCACAATGTATGCAGAAAAAAATGTGCTTATAAGCCCACAAAAGAGCACACCTAACCATTGGCCCCAAATTGTACGTCTAGTATTTGGCTTTTGCAGTGAGATCATCAGAGTACCTCAGCGCTTTTATCCCCAGAGCAGCTCCAGAGTATACCCAAAACCATTCCCAAGACCATTCCCAGTTTTTTAATCAAGGGATACAATCAAACAGGGTATCAATCTACTCTCTCTGAAAATGATTATACATCAGCATCCTTTTGCTTTGGTTAAGGCCTCTGGTTTTTCTTAACTTAGTAAGGGATATATAAAATAGACAGCAATCAAAATCAAAATAGCAGGGTGGGTCACCAATGAACTGATAGTGCCGAGCACCCTCGCCCATAGTGGACTGAGCGAAAAGCGTTTATCATAAAATTTGGCCCAGGGATCTGGCCACCAGCCAGAGATTAAACAGACCAGCCAAACGAGCCCCTTCTTCCAGGAAAATACTACCTCCAGCACACCAATTACTTCTCGGCATCTAATCATTGTGCCAATGTTCCCGCACCAATTTCCTGGGCAATCGCAGCCATTTCAGGCCAATAAGCGATCAGAATGCTAAGAGTTATAGGATTGATCACCAAGGCAGAAGTAATTCCCAAAATCTGCACCAAATCTGGCCGGTTACATAAAAACAGATTGTAAAATGCAAACCAAAGATGTCCCCAGCCTTTGACTAAGAGGCAAAGAACTTTCCAAATCCCCTCTAAAACGATTTCCCAGAAAATATGCTTCAAAATAGAGCCAACAAAATCCCCCACAGCTTTCCTCTCGTCCTCCTCTTTGGCACTTATGAATAGTTATTTATAAATAGAATATTGTGTGTGAATTTCAACCGTTTACACTTGTACTTCAATTCGAAGCATAGTTTGATACCCCCCTCATCAAAAATACAACCTCATGCGGTAACAATCTGGAATCGCGCGGGATTAAATCCGAAAGAACAAGACCATGATCATCAAAGCAGCCGTTGTTGGCCTCGGCAGTGTGAGCAAGAACCTCTTGAATATATTGGCAAACAAACGTGCACGTATACGGGATGATCATGGCCTGGAGTTCAAAATCATTTGCGTATCCGATAGTTCGGGCGTTGCCGTAAACGAGCAAGGCTTTGACGAGCGCGACCTCATCACCAAAAAAGAAGCGGGAGAGCGTGCTTCGAGCTTTGAGGGATACCGCGCGGGTACCACCATCGAAGATGTGCTCGGCGATACCAAAATAGATCTGGTCTTCGAAGCCTCTCCGGTTAACCTGGATACGGGCGCTCCGGGTCTGGGCATCACTCGTACGGCTTTAAACAAAGGCATTTCGGTTGTCCTCGCCAACAAAGGCCCTGTCGTGCTGGCTTTTAAGGAACTTCATGACCTCGCTGCCAAAACCGGGGCTGGCATTGCCTATAGTGCCACTGTTTGCGGCGGTCTACCGATCCTCAACATGGGTAAACGCGATCTGATCGCCGGGGATGTGCACAAGCTCCAGGGCATCTTTAATGCCACGAGCAACTTTATCCTCGATGAAATGGCGACCGGGCGTTCTTACGACGATGCCTTAAAAGAAGCCCAGGACCGTGGCATCGCCGAAGCAGACCCGACCCTCGACGTCGGCGGTTGGGATACCGCCAATAAACTGGTGATTATCGCCAATGCCATTTTACGCCAGAACGCCACTCTGAAAGACGTTGAAGTCACAGGCATAGAAAACATCACAGAGGCCCAACTCAAAGACGCGCGCGACCGCGGCGAGCAAATCAAACTGGTTGCAAATGCCCAGGACGGCAAACTCTCTGTCGCCCCCATGGCCCTCCCCGCCGACAGCTTCCTTGCCCACTGTACAGGTTGGGAAATGGCCGTTGAAATGCACACCGACATCTACGGCATCATGTACCACAAACTCTGGGAGCGCGAACCCACCCCCACCGCCGCCTCGATGCTTCGGGATGCGGTGAATATATTTGCGGGGGAAAATTAATGGAATCAGGTGCTTCGTTATCAATAATTTCCATCAAATGGATTATAATGAAAAAACTAATCATTCTCTCCCTTCTTACCGTACCTCTAGCCGTGATATCTATTCCAGCCAAAGCCTTTACTCAAAAAGAAAAGCAAGCTGTAGATGAACTCTTGCTAGTCACTGGGGAGGGTAATATTGGCAAAGAAATTATCGAAAATTTCATACCAGAGTTAAGTAAAATACTGAAAGATAGCCACCCCTCACTTGACGACAAAGCCTTATATATTGTCGAAGAGGAAATTTGGGCTACTGCAAAATCTAATAATTACTACGACACAAGAATTAAAAACGCCTTCTATAAAATTTACTATAAACATCTAACTCTAGATGAAGTTGAGCAACTTATTGAATTTTATCGTAGTCCGTTAGGAAAGAAAACTCTTGAAATACAACCCCATATTGAGAAGGGTGCATTTTCTACAGGGGAAAAAATTGGAAGGTCTATGGCGCAACAAATAGTAAAAAATGTCATTAAACGGCTTAAATCTGAAGGTTACGAAATAAATTGATAAATATGCTGACCAAGTACGGCTCCTTCAATAGAAGCTATACGACTTAATGTCCGCTCCCCTTAATCGCCAAGCAAAACTCATTCTCCTGCTACTCTTCGTCGGGGTGTTTTGCAATGCGATGATTGTCCCTTTTATGGGGTATTTTATCGTCGATGGCCTGGGGCGCGATCCTTGGGAGATCAGTATTTATGTGGCGATCATAACCGTCTTATCGCTGCTGATAAATCGTACCTTTGGTGAACGCTTTGATAGCGGGGCACGGGTGCGCCCAATGGTCTGTATCTCGGTCGTCGCCTTTATGGTCGCAACGATCACTCTGACACTCTATCCAACCTATTGGGTTATTATTGGCTTCATCAGCCTGTGTTTCAGCCTATCCGGTGCTTCAACCTCACTAATGTATAGCTTTGGCCGCTCTTATGCCATTGAACAGAACTTCAACATAACCCGGTACAATTCATTCCTGAGAACCATGACATCATTGGGATGGATGTTTGGGCCTGCGCTTTCATTTTTTATCGCCAGTCAGTGGGGAAGCCAGACCGTTTTCCTCACCGCGGCGAGCCTTGCCATGATTTGGTTTTTGGTATGGAGTATCGCGATACCAAAGGGTTTTGCAGTGTCACCCTCACCCAAAAACAAAAGCACGCTGACATCAGATGATCGGGCTTTCAACAAGGGACTATGGCTGGCTGTCACCGCTTGCTTGTTTTTTGCCATCGGCCACGTTCTCACCAGTTCAGCTCTGCCGCTTTACTTTACCCACCAAGCCGGGCTGCCCACCTATGCGCCGGGGCTATCCTTTACGATCAAATGTTTTATGGAGGTCGTTGCCATATTGATCGCTCCGTCCTTGATGCACAGGATCGGCTTACGGAACGCGCTTTGCTGTGCTGCGCTTCTGGCGATGCCAACTTACTACATCCTGTCACAAGTTCAGACCATGCCGCACCTGATCATCGGGTCCGCACTCGAGGGGCTTTATTATGGTATATTTGCCGGCGTCAGTATTACTTTCGTTCAGGGCTTTGCCAACGGCCGCATGGGCCGGGCGACCTCTCTCTATATGAACAGCTTATTCCTGGGCGGCATGATCGGAAATGTCTCTATGGGGTTGATCGCCAGTACTTTCAGTTACCAAACAGCTATACAACTGTCACTGCTGTGCGCAGCAGTGGCCCTCGTGGTTCTCGTGCTATCAAGACGCAGCGACAGGATTATATCAGCCGACTTAAAATCACAATCTCGCTTATAATTTCAATAAATATTATTAGGACAAATGAATTATGGATACAGTCACATGCTATCGACCTACGGGACAAAAGGAACTCGATCTCGTTGCCGAGAGCGATTACAGGAAATGGCCACCGCGCTTGCCAGATCAACCGATTTTCTACCCGGTCACCAACGAAGAATACGCCGTTGAACTCACCCGCTGGAATGTCAACACTACAGGCGTGGGCTACGTAACCAAATTTGAGGTAAACAAAGCTTATCTTTCCCGGTTTAAAATTGAATGCGTCGGTGGCAGAAACCACACCGAATGGTGGATACCTGCAGAAGAAATGGACGAATTCAACGACAATATTGTCGGCAAGATCGAAGTCACGCAAAAGCTCACGAAGGATTGACGCTTTAATATCATCTAACAAGGAAGCCAACACTGGTGCTCAGCTGGATTTAGGGAGACTTACCCCTGCAAATGGGATGTTAGAGATTATCAGGCTTTGGTTAGCTTGATATCTTGTAATACTTATCCCGGTCCTCTTTTTCCTGCTCTGTGATATCAATAACTACGGCGGAATAAAAAACGCCTTCACTGGTACCCGTTTCGGATACGGACACTCGGACCACCCTTTGGACGCTATCTGCACACCTGACCACGAGTTCTAGGCCTGATTTGCTTTTCCCCTCTATCAGAAGCTGCTCAATCGTTAAGTTTTGGCTTTGGTGAGGAATATCAAACAAAGAGGTGATCGTACGGCCAACAAGGCTGTCTTCAGGATATCCAAACAAGTTTATTGCCGTCGGATTTAACGATGTGATCTTTAATGTGTCTCTGGTAAAGGTGATAATAGAGACAGGCAATGACCGAATAATGCTATCTGTTTTTGCCGATGTGTTTTGTAACCGGCTCATAACAACATTGTATTTTTCAGCTATTTGCCCGATTTCGGTAAAAGGCTCGACGGGCACACGCACACTTAGATCTGTGGATTTTTCAATTTCATCCAAAGAGTTCAAGAAGTCTAAAATTTCTGTTGTGGCCCCATGTTCAACAACGTTGAGGCCTTTGATTTCCCCTCTTATATCAACCCGTAAGGGAGAAACCCGATTAATAAGATAAAGGACTGAATAGGTAATACCGAAAGCCCATAATCCACAGACAACAATCCCCATGAACTGAACAATCACTTGTTCAAATATAGAAACGTTCAAAGATGGGATGCCAGATGCCAGTTCAGGGTCAGCAAAGAACGGAACACACAGGGTGCCCAATATCCCACCTGCCAAGTGAACAGGAATAACGCCAATGGCATCATCTATTTGTTTTTTTAATAGCAGCCAGTGACAACCAAGCATCGCGATGGCCGCCATGGCCCCGATCAAACATGCGGAAAAAGGAGAGATTACATTTGCGCTTGCGGTCACTGCGACCAACCCGGCCAGGGCGCCATTGATTAATAAATCGGGCGTTATTATTTGTCGTTTATAACCGTGAAAATAGGCAATGATTGTTGCTCCGCCCGCGGCCCCACCGATTATGGTATTAATGATGATCAAACCGACATCGGGAGAGAATTTCCCGACGGATCCACCGTTAAAACCGAGCCATCCAACCCAAATCAGTAAAAAACCAAGGGCCGACACGGAAATATTACTGCCAGGAATGTGACGCGGGGATCCGTTCTCATTAAATCGACCAATTCTGGGACCAACAAGAATGACGGCAGCCAGCGCCACCCACCCCGCAAGAGAGTGAACAACTGTTGAGCCGGCAAAGTCATAAAACCCCTGGGTATTGAGCCACCCGCTAACATTCCAAGCCCAATGTCCAAATACGGGATAGACCACGGCCGCCAATAGAATGATCATATAGAGAAAACTCTTAAAGCGCATACGCTCGGCGATGGCACCAGAGGTCAGTGTGGCAGCGGTTGCACAGAACGCGGTTTGGAATATAAAAAAGGCGACCTGATCTAAGTTTTCATTTTGCCAATTATTAAAAAAGTTGCTGGTGCCCCAAAACCCTTGGTAAGTCGCCCCAAACATCAAACCAAAACCAATTACCCAAAAAATAAGACTTGAGAGTAAGAAATCACAGAGGTTTTTCATCGCCACATTGATGGCGTTCTTTGATCGAGTAAATCCGGTTTCCAAAGCCGTAAAACCGGGTTGCATTAAAAAAACGAACAAAGAACAAATAATGATCCAAAATGTGTCGGCAACACTGGCTTCCATCGTCCCCCCCTATATACTGTCGAGCAAATCTAAAACACACCACAGCCTTAGATTGTAATCAGATATAACAAATAGCCCTTACCTAAGACTTAATTTTGGGATTTGAGGTAAATACTTTTGATATATAATTGAGGGCGTTGCTGGGAAAATCTCATAAGAAAACCTCATAAGGGAACTGCAATTCCAGATGACCGCTAATCTATCCTCTCACTCGCTAGGCATCGACTTGGGAATGAATATACGATCAGACAGAATTGGCATCGAGTTCTTTCTTGTATAATTTCTCTTGTTATTTCCTACGTAACAATGTGATCTATCAACTCTTGTTTTGTCACGGTACCGCCTGTTCAAATACGTCTAGTGAAAACCTTGGATATATGAAAAATTTTGCTCTTGATGCCACCGACATCCGCATTCTCAGTGCCGTACAAAAGAATGGGCAACTCAGCAAAACCAAACTTGCTGAGATGGTCAATCTTTCTCCAACCCCGTGTTGGACCCGGTTAGACAGATTAAAGAAGGCGGGATTTATATGTGGCCACCACACAGAAATCGCGCTTGACCGAATTGCCAACTTTTCCAAAGTAATTGTGACCATTTCCCTGACAAATCATCGAAAGTCCGATTTCGAGAGGTTTGAAGCCCATATCCACAAACTGGACGATGTCGTTGAATGTATCGCGACAGGCGGTGGTATGGATTATGTCATGAAGGTTATCAGTCCAAACCTCACTGCTTTTCAGGACCTTATGGAAACCCTGCTTGCCTCTGACTTACATATAGATCGCTATATTACCTATATCGTTACCCGAGAGGTCAAATCTTCGCCGCCAAATCTTGAACGACTGTTTTCTGGCCCAAAAAAATAAGAGAAAAGTAAGCCTAGAGATCCCATCGCAAGCCATAAAGTCCATATGGCCTAGATCGTGGTGAAAATTGGCCCGATCAGTCCTCGGGATCCAAAACTACAGTCCACTATACCTTTCTGATTTCTGCTAAATTCATCTCGAAGTGAATGACGCTATACGGCACTGCTAAAGGCCGTTCCAGAAAAGGCAAGTAACATGGCAAACACAGATGATTTTGGTTTTGGAACACAGATCCGCAAGTCTCCTTATTTTGATGCAACGGTTAGATGGGGTGCAAAGGCATTTTCCGTCTATAACCACATGTATATTCCACGCGACTTTGGCGATCCGGAGCAAAATTTCTGGAACTTGGTAAATTGCGCGATCCTGTGTGACGTTGCGGTTGAACGCCAGGTTGAAATAACCGGCCCGGATGCAGCAGAGTTCACTCAATTGCTCACCCCACGCGATCTATCAAACCTAGCTGTTGGACAATGCAAATACATCCTGATTACCAATGCCGAGGGTGGTATTTTAAACGATCCAATCCTGCTTCGGCTTGGTGAAAACCATTTCTGGATTTCACTTGCCGATAGCGACGTCCTTTTGTGGGCACAGGGGCTAGCCGTTCATTCTGGTCTGAATGTAACGATCAGAGAGCCTGATGTCTCACCGCTGCAATTACAGGGTCCAAAATCCGGCGAAGTAATGAAGGCGCTGTTTGGCGATAGCATTATGGATCTGCGCTATTACTGGCTGCGTGAAATTGATCTCGATGGTATTCCGCTGATTGTGTCGCGGACAGGCTGGTCTAGCGAATTAGGCTATGAGCTCTATCTACGGGACAGCTCACGTGGCGATGAGCTTTGGGAAAAAATCATGGCCGCAGGGGCGCCTTTTGACCTCAAGCCGGGACACACTTCCTCCATCCGTCGGATAGAGGGCGGGATGTTATCCTACCATGCTGATATGGACATCAATACCAACCCTTATGAACTCGGTCTTGATCGGTTGATAAACCCGGATATGGAAGCCAACTTTGTTGGTAAAGCTGCCCTGCAACAAATCCGCAGCAGACCTATAACGCGCAAGCAGGTTGGCTTACAAATCGCATGTGCTCCACTAGAGGGGCCGAACACCACGTTTTGGTCCCTGAGTAAAGACGGAGTATCTGTCGGCAAGGTAACATCTGCCGTCTATTCTCCTCGCCTAAAACAAAATATAGCTTTAGCCATGGTCTCTGCTCATTACGCAGAAATTGGGGCTAAGTTCGAGGTACAAACTCCTTCGGGCCTGACTGTTGCAACTGTTGTTGAAAAACCGTTCTTTGATCCCAAAAAGAAGATCACAGCCGCAGCGTAACTATTACCATAAATATAGAGATCAACATTATGTCTGAACTTTCGATCCAATTGCACTGGCAGCGTTCCGAGCCAGAATTGTCTCCCGGTAAATACACCAACGCCCATACCGTCCGCTACAATGACGACTATGAGCTAAAGGCGGATGCCGCCCCAAGCTGGGGCGGAGATGCCAGCAACACCAATCCGGAACAAGCTTTAGCTGCTGCCTTGTCCAGCTGTCACATGATGACGTTCCTGGCACTCGCGGCCAAGGCAGGTTGGGCGGTTGCAAGTTTTGAAGACAATGCGGTTGCACATCTGGGAAAGAACCCCAAAGGCCAAATGTCGGTGACACGGGTCGATCTGCATCCCGTTGTTCGCTTTGACACCGGCTTTACGGTTGAGCCTGATGAATTAGAGAAAATGCAAAATCGCGCCCATCGCTATTGCTTCATTGCCAATACCTTAGCAGACTATGTAGAGATCAACATCCTTTAGAGGACAAGGGGGGCCCACCATGCCAAATGCCGAAACCGATGTGGATATTTTGCTGAGCGATCAGGATGACAACGGCGTCCTTCGCCTCACCCTAAACAACCCTAGCAAACGCAACGCCCTATCCGAAGAAATGCTGGAGCGATTAAAAACCGCCTTTGCTAAGGCCTCCACAGATGCCGCGGTACGGGTTATCATTCTCGCAGCCAATGGTCCCGCCTTTTGTGCCGGACACGACCTCAAGGAAATGACCGCGGGCCGTGCCGGATCAGATCGCGGCAAAGCCTATTTCACCCATGTGATGGCCTTGTGCTCCAGCGTTATGCAAGCCATCGTCACCTGTCCCAAACCCGTTATTGCCGAAGTCACTGGCATCGCCACGGCGGCAGGATGCCAGCTCGTGGCAAGTTGTGATCTGGCGGTAGCCGCAGATACCGCGAAATTTAGCACGCCCGGGGTTCATATTGGCTTATTTTGTTCCACGCCGATGGTTGCCCTGTCGCGCAATGTTTCGAACAAACACGCCATGGAAATGCTTTTGACCGGCGACATGATCACCGCGGAACGCGCCTCTGAAATAGGTTTGATCAACCGTGCTGTTTCTCAGGAAACCTTGTCTGAAACCACAAGGGAGCTTGCGCTCAAGATTGCGTCCAAATCCAGCATGACGCTTGCGACCGGGAAACGGGCTTTTTATCAACAACGTGAAATGGATTTACCACAGGCTTACGATTATGCCTCGAACATCATGGTAGAAAACATGCTGGCGCACGACGCAGAAGAAGGCATCAACGCCTTTATCGAAAAACGAGCACCGGAGTGGCACGATGAATGAAGCTTTCAAATCCAACCCGTACAACACGGACCTCGACCGTAATCCCGCCAACCATCAGCCTTTAACTCCCCTGACATTTCTAGAACGTGCCGCCAGCGTATTCCCAGAGCAAACCGCCATTATTCACGGTGACTTACGCCGCAGTTACGCCGATTTCTATGCGCGCTCTCGACAGTTGGCATCTGCTCTGACACAACGTGAAATTTCCCGTGGCGATACGGTATCAGCCCTCCTTGCCAATACTCCTGCGATGCTGGAATGTCATTATGGCGTGCCCATGTGCGGGGCCGTCCTGCATTCAATCAACACACGGCTGGATGCCGCGGTCATTGCCTTTCAGCTCGATCATGCAGAGACAAAGGTTGTCATCGTTGATCGTGAGTTTATGCCGCTCATGCAAGAGGCGCTTTTGCTGGCAGATGTAGAACCACTTTTAATTCAATATGATGACCCAGAATTTTTAGCCTCGACCATGACAGATCCCGTTACCCTGGTTAAGGCTCTGGATTACGAAGAATTCCTATCGCAAGGTAATGCCGAGTTCGACTGGTTGATGCCGTTAGACGAATGGGACGCCATTTCCATCAACTATACATCAGGCACAACAGGAGACCCCAAAGGCGTGGTCTCTCACCACCGCGGCGCATATCTGTTGGCCCAGGGAAACGCGCTCACTACTTCGATGGGAAAACATGCTGTTTACCTCTGGACGTTACCGATGTTCCATTGCAACGGATGGTGTTTTCCCTGGACGCTTTCAGCCATCAACGGAACGCATGTCTGCCTGCGCTATGTCCGGGCAGACATGATCTGGAATGCTTTGGCAGACCATGACGTCACTCATCTGTGTGGGGCGCCAATCGTCATGTCACTGATGATCACAGCCGACGATGAAATTAAACGTCCCCTAAAGAACACGGTTCAGTTTTTCACCGCCGCGGCACCTCCCCCGCAAAAGCTCTTGGCTGATATGAAATCGGCGGGCTTCGGCATTACTCATCTTTATGGCCTGACCGAAACTTATGGGCCTTCCGTGGTTAATGACTGGCATCAGGAATGGTCCGACTTACCCGAAGCCAAACAAGCAGAACTGAAAGCCCGGCAGGGTGTTCGATATCTGCCCTTGGAAGGGCTAGAGGTTATAGACCCAGACACTATGGTTCCCGTACCACGGGACGGCGAAACAATGGGCGAAGTCATGTTCCGGGGCAATGTCGTCATGAAAGGCTATTTCAAGAGCCCGAAAGCAACGCAAGAAGCCTTTGCCGGTGGCTGGTTCCATTCCGGAGATCTTGGTGTGATGCATCCCGACGGCTATGTACAACTAAAAGATAGATCCAAAGACATCATCATTTCTGGGGGGGAAAATATCTCCTCCATCGAAGTTGAAGACGCGTTATATCGACATCCCGCCGTTACCATTGCCGCCGTCGTCGCCATGCCTCACGACAAATGGGGGGAAACTCCTTGTGCCTTTGTGGAGCTGGCTGAAGGTCAGGATGTAACCGCGGACGATCTTCACCACTGGTGCAGAGAACATCTGGCTTCTTACAAAGTGCCACGCAAATTTGTTTTCACCGAAGTCCCTCGAACCTCTACCGGGAAAATTCAAAAGTTCGTCCTCAGGGAAAAAGTTCAGGATCTGGCTTTCACAGAAGGGTAAAACCGGAAAATAACACCCTATAAAGTTTGACTTATCCTCAATTCTCCAATTCAGTAGGTCCCAGAGAAAGTGAAACCCACTGGCAGGAGAATGAGGTTGAGCGAAGCTAAGAAACTCTTTGATGAGGTCGTATCCTTTTATCGCGCGCGGCTGAATGAAAACGAGAGTTCAGCCACTCCTATGCTGAAAGAGGTCATCGCCCGTCTCGAAGGCGCAACCACTTTAACGGCACCAGAGCCACGCTTGCTCGGTGGGGCGCGGCATTGGGATCGCGTGATAGAGAACCTCGTTCGTCCCGATCAACTAGGTTTGCGTGACGCTCTCTCTGCCACGGCACCAGGTTTCCACTGGATGCAGAACCCGAATTACAACGATGACCTCATGGGGCCGGGGTATATGGATAACTACGGCTTTATCGAGCTGGTCGGAAACAAGGCCGGCTTTTATGAGGCTGAAGGCGTGCGCTGTGGCCTGCTTTTGCTTGGTCCTGGCCTGCACTATCCCGCCCATAACCATGCCGCAGAAGAAATCTATCACGTGCTTTCTGGCGACCAAACCTTGTGGCGTCGGGCCGAAGAAGACTGGTGCACCCACCCCGCTGGCAGCACCATCCACCACGCCCCCTGGATGATCCACGAAACCAAAACCGGAGACCAGCCCCTCCTCGCCCTCTATTGCTGGCTCGGCGACGGCAGTGAAGCAAAACTGACTTGAGCAAAGACCGGAGAGTTCCCTCTTAACAAACCACCAATTAGAGAATGTCATTAACAAGCACATCGAATTTTAGAAAACATTATCTCTCATTGCACTCGATAGTTGTTGATTGTAAATTCAAAATATAGTCAAGTCGCACCTACTAGAGGGGGCAGCCGATGGAAAATGTGCACGAAATAAATCTGATGAGTGAGGATTTGTGGGATTTTGCAAATAATTTTGCAGAAGACGATTTCACTGAAACCGATAATATTATGGCGGATTTAGGCAGCCCTAAACCTGTCATACGTTGGAACCCCCAACTTGAGAATATAACCAATCCTCAGTTTAAAATAGCTCTGGCTTGGTGGAATGCTGCACGTAACAACAGGTCTTACCCAAGCCCTCAAGATGTTGATCCAATACTCTTAAAATCCATTTTAGGAAGGATTGCGCTATTAGATGTAATAGAAAACGGGGCGGATTTTAGATACCGATTATATGGATCTGAAATCGTTCCCAAAATCGGGAAAGATCTTACCGGGAAGCTATTATCAGAAATCTGGACCCCAATACGGCCCTTTTTTATGATTAACTACCGGGCAATACTCCTCCGGAAAGAGCCCCTATATACAATCCATCAGCCGCACCATTCTCTAGAGCTTTCCAAATGGGAGAGGCTAATCCTGCCTCTCGGCATAGGTGAAGAAGTCCAACGTTTAATGGTTGTGTTAATCCCAACACTCCCAGGATATGCCTGAAACAGGTAATGCAATTCCACTGATAATACAGTAGTTCAAATATCTGCAACCAACCCTGAGCGGACATTACCATCGCTAAATTATGTTCCTCCAAAATTCCATCACTTAGGGAGTTCTCATAAGTACCCCCTAAGTGATGTGAATAAAACACGGAACAATGTACACGACCAGGCGAACGCATTTGGGCATCCGCACTATAAAGATGCAGCCAATAAGATTTAAGAGCATAAAAACAATTTTCCTTACGAGTTTAATTATTAGTTAAGCTACTCCACTATCTAAGTAATTATTGTCATCATCTTGGTACCTTACGATACCAGTATAGGTTCCTAAGTCGGCAATGACTGTCGAATAGCTTCCTGAATCATCGTGGTAATTGGCAGTTAAATCACCTGCGTTATTCACTATTGAATCCACGGTTCCGTTGGTAAGAGATTCAATAGCATAAAAGGCTCCACCAAGATCCAAGAGGTCATTTTCCGTTAATGAATAATCAGTGATCGTGTTTACTGGGTTAGCGCCTGCTGATGATCCAAAGAAATCGGTTTCATACCACAAGTCAAATTCATCTGCGCCAGCACCACCTGTTAGAATGTCTGCCCATTGGCCTCCGGCTTCAATCAGGTCATTACCTTCGCCGCCATTAACCGTGTCACTGCCCTCACCACCGACGAGATGATCGTTCCCAAGGCCACCTTCAATGGTGTCATCACCACCATAACCACGAAGGTAATCCTGCCCCGCACCACCGCGTAGAATATCACCAAAAGAACTGCCATTACCTGCGATAAATGTGCTGGAAGAAGTGACACCACTTGCATCCAGATTCAAGATGCCCCCGCTGGAAAAGGTCATTGTATTTTGGTTCACGGTATCGAGTGTTCCGGTGAAGTCCCCGACAATGGTAACGTTTAGTCCATTTAATTCATCCGTTGATGAGTCTGTCATGGTAAGAAATTCAAAATCGGTGTAACTGGAAATATTCCCATTTCCGTCATCAATTGTGTAGGTATCGATGCCATCACCCGTAATTTCCACGGTATCAAGTTCAGATGACAGAGTGTTATGGCTCATTCTATCAATACCAACGCCACCATCGGCGGTTATTTTCGATACCCCACCCCAATTGGAAACGGTATCATCCCCTCCATTGCCCTGGAATATTTCTTCACCACCATCTTGAACAATGAACCAGTCTTTTCCGGCACCGCCATGGTAGGTATCATTTCCAATAGAGTCATTTACCTGTGTATTAGTCGTGGCACTGGTGATACCACTGCCATCAAATGTTATGGCACCGTTAGTGTTGTTACTAACTCTGATGTATCCAATACCAGTTAAATTACCCGTGGCCGTAATGTTGTAACCAGCATTACCCGCAGGGTTTTCCGCAGTATAGTATTCCTCAAAGTAAATACTTTCCACACTCGACAAGGTCTGGGTTCTGGCGGCTTCCAAATCATCTACTGTCCAGTTGGTAGCTGTAGCGGAATCACGCACAAGCAAGGTACTGTCCAAGCCTGCGCTAATATGGACAAATTCTTCGACTTCAGGGTTGCCTCTAAGCCAAACAGAATCATTACCCGCATCGCCATAGACTATATCTTCACCACTTTCTTCATATAAATTATAAAAGAAGCCATTATTGCCGGTACCGCCAACAAGGGTATCATTTCCCGCGCCACCAAAAATTTGCCAACTGTTACCATCGCCAGCATAAATAAAATCATCCCCGTCTTCACCATACAACCGGTCAAAACCGCCGCCGCCAAATATAATGTCATCACCGGCACCTCCAGAGATATTATCCCCACCTGCACCACCGATTAAAACATCATGACCTGCGCCACCATTCCAGGTTTTGCCCGTTGACGAAGTAAATGATTTGATCTCAACCGTACCCGACACTGGCGTGCCACAATCATCCGCGTCATAGGTGAAGGATCCCGTACTATCAGCGGCCTCGAACGTGGCTAGGTCTGTTGGACTGAAGCTATAAACGGGTTGAGTTGCATCACCGAAACTACCCGTACCATTAACCGCCCCGGTGGCAACATAGTTCGTTGCTCCACCATCAACCAACACAGACGGGAATAGATCTGTTCCATCTAACGGATTAATCAACGTCATGCCTGGTGCTAACGAATGGCTATCGGTGTGATAGTAATAAACACTGTCATAAGCCGACAGAGCACTTGTCGCACCTACAATATTCAGGTCCCCTGTATAGCCGATCAAATCAGCAAGATCGACGATAGTCGTTCCATCAACATTGGTATATGTTACTCGTAAAATACCGTCGGCAGCCCCAACATCAACAAAATTTTCAACGCTATCCACAGTGCCGAAAAGGGTGTTTTCGATGTAATCATAGACGTCAGTCAGGTCGATAATATCACCTGCAGTGTAATCCATAATGTCGTCTTTTTGGATCGCAAATAGAGACGTCTGTGCAAATACATCAGCCGTGAAGACGAAGGTGTCATTTCCTGTTCCACCTGTCATATTGTCTGATCCACGACCACCTTCTATTGTATCATTACCGCCCTTGCCATCGATAATGTCTGACCCGGCTCCCCCCGTAAGCTCATCAACATGAATACCACCACCCATCCTAATCCCAGTTAAAGATGTTACATCAGACGCATCAATATTAAGCGGGCCGCCAAAGCTATGAATTTGCGGCGTCTCAGCCCCACTAA
Organism: Kiloniella sp.; assembly: GCF_965205715.1. GTDB lineage: Bacteria > Pseudomonadota > Alphaproteobacteria > Kiloniellales > Kiloniellaceae > Kiloniella. Next base: position 1,076,554 of record NZ_CBDBHW010000014.1, read on the forward strand.
ACGCAAAACTAAAATCCCCTGACAAGGTTATGTTTAATCCCTGACCGGGATCAGTATCGTATTCATAGACATAAAGGTTTTCGAAATTGTCAAAAGTGGAAGTTGTACCATTGATGTCCATGGTAAAATCTGTCCCAGCGCTTGCTGTGACACTCACAACATCGGCCCGATTGCCGCTCAAATGCAATTGAACATGATCTTTATCAGCTCCACCGTCAGCTGTTACAGAAGATATTCCCTCATTACTGTCAAATCGGACAAGGTCATCACCGGCATTGCCGTTAAAGACATCTGTCCCGCCTTCTTGTGCATAAAACCAATCACCACCTGCACCGCCGTGGGCAATATCATCACCAGCATCACCAACAATATTTAATTTGGTATTGCTACTAATACCACTGCCATCGACATTCAAAACACCATCACCATTTGTTGAAACACTGATTTGCGACACACTGGCCAAATCACCGGCGATAGTCATATTTATCCCGTCAGTCCCCGGTAGCTGATCAATAAAGGAAAGTGTTTCGACATTACTAACCGTTTGTGTTCTGGCGGTTGACCAGTCAGCAGGCACAGACAAGGCATCTTGGATCAGAGTGGTATTATCCGTGCCTGCGGTAATATTTATAAATTCCTGAGTTGTGCTTACCCCATACATGTAAAGGGTATCATTATCATCACCACCATCTATCCGGTCTTCACCATAATCCTTATCCAGATTGTAGAAAATCTGATCGTAAAAAGCACCGCCGTGGATGATGTCATCGCCTTCTTGTCCATGAATTCTGTCTGTACCGATGCCTCCGATAATAAAGTCATCACCCGCATTACCATAAAGCGTATTGGTACCGGAGCTGCCAGACAGAATATCATTTCCTAGGCCACCATAGAGGTAGTTTGTTCCTATGCCTCCAATCAGCACATCATTCCCATCGCCACCGATTAAGGTAGGGAGGAGCGATGTGTATGACTTTATTTCCACCGTACCTGATACCGGCGCGCCACCATCATCCGCGCTAAAAGAGAACGACCCTGTATTGTTACTCCCCTCAAAGGCGGCGATGTCAGTTGGGATGAAGCCGAAAACAGGCTGCGCAGGATCTGTAAAACTAGCCGTGCCATTCACCGCGTTACTCGCGGAATAATTCGTTGCGCCCCCCTCAACCAGAACACTCGGTAATAAATCTGTTCCATCAAACGGATTAATAAGGCCCATTCCACTGGCAATCGAATGGCTATCCGTGTGGTAAGAATAAACACTATCATAGGCCGTCAGGTTTGAGGGACCTTCATTAACATCTGTAATTGTGATCGGGAAATTTACACTGCTATCAGGATCACCGGGAATGGATGCATCATCGACCTCAATCCTTAAATCCAAAGTAGGATTGGTTTCAAAATCAAGCAGGGCACCAGCTATTAAGAAAATATCGTTACCGATAATTTCAAACAGGCCTGCGTCAGCACCGGAAAGGTTTAAAACATTGGTGCCCAAATCATCATCATTAATATACACTGTTGCGACTTTTATCGCCGCGCTTGTATTGGTATCTTCTGCAAGCGTATTGAGCCACCCTTGTACGGCCAGATGCGGAGATTGGTTTTCTTCGAGCACAGTTATAGATAAATTCGCAGTATCGTCAGGACTTCCAACAATTGAGCCATCATCTACTTCGAGCGTAACATCAAGAGAGGGGTTGGTATCAAAATCAAGTACACTGTCTCGTTTGAGATAAATTGCACTACCAAAGATCAAGAACAATCCTGCATCTGCGCCAGACAAGCTCAAATTATTTGTCCCAAGCGCATCGTCTGCAATGACGATATCAGCAACTTTAATAGCGGTCCCGGTGTTGGTCGCTTCCGACATTTCAGTTGTAACATTTTGAAGACTAACTGATGGCGCTTCATTAACATCGGTTATGGAGAGTGAATAGTTCAAACTACTGTCCGGATTTCCTGCTATAGCAATATCATCAACGGTGACTGTCACATCCATTGACGAATTGGTTTCGAAATCCAGGTTGGCACCTGCTTTCAGAAATAATTCATTACCAATAATTTCGAAAGAACCAGCATCTGCTCCTGTCAAACCAAGGATATTAGTACCCAAGGCATCATCCGTAACAACAATATCCGCAACTTTGATCGCGTTCGTAGTATCACTATCTTCTAATATATCAGTGGTTAAATTTTGAAGGCTAACAGTTGGTACTTCATTTACATCGGTAATGGTGAGAGAAAAATTCACACTACTGTCCGGATTTCCAGCTATAGCAGCATCATCGACCTCAATCGTTACATCAAAAGTAGGATTGGTTTCGTAATCAAGGGAAGTCCCAGCCTTCAGATACAATTCACTGCCGACAATCTCGAATAAGGCTGTATCCGTGCCTGATAAGCTGAGGTTATTGGTCCCCAGAACATCATCGGAGATAATAATATCGGCAACTTTAAAGGCACTAGAGGTATCCTGATCCTCTGCTATATTAGAAATTGTATTCTGCAAGCTAACAGTTGGTGCTTCATTAACATCACCAACATTTATGATGACAGAGGCATCGGTTATTAAACCATCGTTATCTGTGACGGTAACAGTAAGTATATGCTGATCCAGCGTTTCTTTGTCGAGGCCGCCTGTTACAAACACTTCGCCAGAATTATTGATAGAAAACTGTCCATTATTTCCATCGGTAATCTCATAGGACACAATTGTCCCATCATCACGGGCAATGACAGTACCCAGCGAAGATACACCCGAAGTATTTTCATCTATCGTTTTTTCAAATCCGGCAACCGTTGGACCATCAGCCCCATCAATTACATTCACCTTGAAGAACGATGAAGAGGATAAACCACCAGAATCAGTTAACTGGATCTCTAGTGTATAACCGTCAGTTTTCGTTTCGTAGTCCAGAGGACCGGTTGTCCAGATTGCGCCGGTTTGGGGATCAATGGTGAACTTGCCATCGTCATTTCCTGAAACAATCTCGAAAAATTGAGTGTCCCCCTCATCAGGATCGGTCCACCAGGTTTCCCAAACAAGAACGGATTCCTGACCTTCAGGTATATCTGCTTGCCGACCAAAGAAACGAACCGTAGGCCTTTCATTGACATCACTGACATTAATCGTAACCAGCGTATCTGCGCTAAGACCCCTGTTATCAGTAACCGTGACGGTTAAGGTATGTTGCTCATTCGCTTCATGATTAAGACGCCCGATCGCAAACAGTTCACCTGTATCACTGATAGAAAAATCGCTATTATTGCCGCTTGTTATCTCATAGGAAACGATTGTGCCGATCTCATCTATGGCATCAACTGTGCCCAAATATGTAGTTACTCTAATATTTTCATCTATTGCCTGCTCAAAACCAGTTACAACAGGTGGCGCGTCAATAAATTGAGAAGCTTCTATATTGATATTAACAGTGGCTTCCCCCGCTACATATTGATTGAAGTTTTGCCCCTCCAATACGACTTGGCCAATAAAAGAATATTCAAGTGAAAGATAAATAGTATCAACAGAAGCACCTACTATAGTAAGCGTATTGAATGTATCAGACAGGTTCAGAACATCCTGCACCCCAACATAAATGCTGTTGCCCGTTGCTAAGGGGTTATTTTCTGTCAGGGATATCTTTTCTATACCGGAAAGTAATCCCGGCATTCCCGTCGTATTATTTTCTACAAAATCTGCGAGAGTTAAATCGTTCCCCTCTCCCGAAATAATCAGTGTGTCAGTACCTGCCCCACCATCGATTATATCATCCAGAGCATCGAAATATAATGTATCGTCTCCTTCTCCGCCGTGAAGACTGTCACTTCCTCTGCCACCTCGAATACGATCGTTGCCTCCTGCACCATTCAAGACATTAGCGAAATAATTCCCGATTAAAGTATCATTACCAGAACTACCCGAAACGTTTTCAATACTAAAAAAACTGTCAACATCATCGCTTACATTAGAACTACCATAGGCATGAGATTCAAGCTCTCCTAGGTCAACGATTACATGTTCATTATTAACTAAATAACTGTAATCGACGGTATCAACACCAATACCACCTATGATACGATCACTACCATACCCACCGATAAGGGTGTTACTGCCATCACCTCCCCAGAGGGTATCTCTTCCTCCAAGACCTTCAAGGTGATCATCGCCATCGGCGCCTCTTAGGATATTTCGTTCATCGTTCCCGATTAAAGTATCATTGCCAGCACCACCGATGACATTTTCAATGTCGTATAATCGATCGTAATCATTGATTGAATTATGCGATGTACTAAAGGCATTGGATTTACCATCTTGAAGGTCGAGGACAACATACTCTCCATTTCCGAGATAGCTGTAATCAACTGTATCAACCCCAGAACCACCATATAAACTATCCCAATCATATCCACCAACTAGGGTGTCATTACCTCGCCCACCCCGAAGCACATCAGAACCTTCACTACCGATTAGGGTGTCACTACCGCCCCCCCCTCGTAGATAATTATCACCGCCACGTCCCTCAATAATATTATGATTATCATCCCCAACAATGTAATCATCACCATCGCTACCAATTACATTTTCGATGCCATATAAATGGTCAAACTCAATAAGTGGACCACCAGAAGAAGAATATAAACTAGCTGAACCATTTCCATCATGAAGCTGTAGGCTAATTTTGAAATCGTCTGTCAACCAGCTGTAATCAACGGTATCAAATCCAGAGCCACCATAAAGCTCATCATATCCCCAACCACCAATCAGGTGATCATTGCCCCCAGCACCGCTCAGAACATTGTTTTGATAGGTTCCGATTAACCGATCATCACCAGCACCACCGGTGGCATTTTCAATACCGGACAAAATATCGGAATCAGATTTTGATACATGATTGACATCGTAAACATCCGTGCGGTTGGTATATAGGTTTACAACAGCATAATCTGTGCCCGTTAAATACCGGAAATCAACAGTGTCCTGTCCGTTACCACCGAACAGCTGATCGTTCCCCAGACCACCGATAATTATGTCATCATTCAATCCGCCAAAAAGGTAATCGTTACCACTGGCTCCATCTAGCGTATCATCCCCCTCTTCACCGTAAAGATAGTCACTCCTATTACTTCCGGTTATAATATCTAACCCGTTACCACCATAAAGAGTTACTGAGGTATACCTTCCTTGCATAACGTCATTGCCATCACTGCCAATTATTTCTTCTATATCGATCAAGGTATCCGTTTCAATTGTTTGACCATTTTCATCGCGAACACGTACAGCAGCCAATGAAAAGTCAATAAATTGACCTGCAGCTAAATAGCTATAATCCGCCGTATCGTAGCCACTCCCGCCATAAATACGGTCATTACCAGAATCTCCGCGAAAGTGATCATTACCATCATCGCCATAAAGGTGGTCATTACCAGCAAATCCACGCAAGTAATCATCATCCTTACCCCCATATAGCTGGTCATCGCTCTGATGACCATACAATCGGTCGTCGCCGTCTTCACCATGAAGTTCACTGCCAGAATGATGCGCTGACATGTTATCATCACCAGCACTACCGATAGCGATCTCTATGCCATAAAGAGAGTCAGTTTCCACCCAGCCCGAAGCGTCATAAACTTCAGCGTATCCGGTCAGCAGATCGATCTTTAATTTTTGGGAAGGATCTAGATAAGAAAAATCAACGGTATCCCGACCATCACCTCCAGAGATAAAATCGTCACCATCACCTCCTTGCAAAAAATCGTCACCATCACCTCCATTTAAAAAGTCATGGTCACCCTGGCCATATAATGTGTCGTTACCAGCCCCACCAGTAATGACATCATCACCATCACCCCCATAAGCAACTAAATTGTGACCTGAGGTATAGCTGGCAGCGTTAATTGTATCATCACCACTATTACCGTGTACAACGATGGTACTCGTCGCCAAATCCGTTCCGCTAAAATCCCCTGATATTATAATGTTATCATCACCATCTGTGCCCTCAATGACGATGTCTTCAACGCCATCCAGAGTTAGTTTGGGACCACCCGTAAATCGAATAATAATATTGCCATCATCATCAGGCGTAATGGAGACACCAGAGTATGCCGTACCGGACATATCAACAGTGACGGTGTCGTCGCCATCACCACCGTCGTAATTACCATCTCGACCGTTTGCCGCAGACCAGGTGAACTCATCGGAAATGACGAGATTACCATTTTCAACAAGCTCTTTTAAATCGTCGAAATTTTTAATCCGAGTACCGATAAGCAAAATTTCTTTATCAATACTCCCATTTCCATCCCGGTCAATCTGGAGAAGAGTGCCCCCGCGGGATCTTTTTAGAGAAATATATTGGTCGAGATTATCAATATTGGCCTCGGACGCCAGCAAGGGAGTAATATCAAGAATATCACCTTCACGACCCGGCCTATAACCCACAATCCAGTCTCGCCCGCTATCAGGTTCTGATTCATTGTATCTAAAGTGGTTTTGGCCCCTTAAGCCAATAAACAGGCGATGCCAGCCTACAAAAAAGACTCTGACATTATCCTCATTTTGACATATATTTGAGAACGGAAAACCATGTTTATTGCCTCTAAATCTGCCCATCACAATGCCCTCCAATGGCATCTTAAAACTCAAAATGATCGTATCTACAACAGCGGTTCTGAAACCATTCGAGAGAAACTCTGTCGGAAGTAATTCCGGATAATGTCAGGATATTTTTGGGGTACTTTTTGGGAATATTAACTGTCGATCGGTCTAAGAAGACGAATTCAAAAATTTCTTCTTAACACTACGATCAGGCCCAATACGGGTAAAACTAAGCTTAATTATGGGCCCAATCTCATGTGACTAAGTAACCTATTGATCTGTAGTTCTTGTTCTGAGGAAGAAAGAACTTTATCAATACTTCTTATTTTAATTTCAGCCTGATCTGCGTTGGATAATGTTAATTTGAGCTCTGCAGACGAACTTTCTTCATCTTTACTTCGCAAAACATCACCTTCCAGGTCTTCTGCATTTCCAAACATAATGATCCCCCGAGGCCTATTTTATAATTATTTCACCCCACGAAAGCTTGTTCTCCAGTGCTTTTGGGGCGTTAATTATAAAGTTGTAATTAAATTTGCTATTAAAATCATGAGTAGGCATACTCATATTTCAATAAACCATACCTAGTTTTCAACTCCCCTATCCATGTCTTTCCTCCTAAAGAACAGTTTTCAAGTTAAAAACTAGTCGGCCGAACAGTAGAACCATAGAAAAATAACCAAAGAGAAATATTGAGTATGTTGATTGAACGAGAAAATGCGATCGCTAACCTAACAGTCGCTGCCAACCAGCTCAATAATGGCAACGGTAACATCGCCTTAGTCAGTGGCGAAGCCGGTATAGGTAAGACCTCATTGTTGGAAGAGATTAAGCGAACACTCGATCAGCAATACGAAATTCTTTGGAGTGGATGTGACCCGCTGTTCACCCCTCGTCCCTTCGGACCGCTTTATGATTTTGCCGCTAATTTTTCTGAAAAAGTCCATCATCTCCTTGAAAATGGGGCCCCTCCTTCAACTATTTTTTCGGCCTTCCACGATGCTTTAGAGAATGCAACTCAACCGATAATAGTGAGCGTGACGTTAACCGCACCTATTTTTGCATGATGTAAGGTGTTACGTTGTTTCTGTTGACGTTCCAGGGCAGCAGAGCTTCAAAGTCTTCGACGGTTTTTGCTTTAGGTAATTGGGTAAAAATGTGTCGAAGATATGAATATGGCTCGATCCCGTTAGCCTTGGCGGTCTCGACGATAGAGTAAAGATTTGCACTGGCCTTGGCACCATTTTGGGATTTTGAGAACAGCCAATTTTTCCTTCCTATTACAAACGGCTTAATTACGCGCTCCATTTCATTGTTATCAATTGGCAAGCGGCCATCATCAAGGTAGCGAATGAGCCGAGGCCACTGCTTATCAATGTAGTGCAAAGCCTTGCCAAGTAACGATGTCGGCGGCACCGACGATTTGACCTTGGTAATCCACTCTCTCAAGTCTTTAAGGATTGGTTTGGCCTTTTCCTTGCGTAATAGCCGACGTTCGTTATCGCTCATGTTTTTTGCGAGCTTTTCAATGCGGTACAAAGCTCTGATGGCCTCCATGGCATGATCGGCAAGGCCGGGTTTTCGCCTTTTGGACTTCTTCCGTGCCTTGATGACATCATTGAACTTACGCCGGGCGTGAGCCATGCATCCGACGCCGATGATTGTGCTGTCGGATGTCACATTCAGATAGACCTGATATCCATCACTAACAAGATACCCAGTGTAACCTTCCAACAATCGCCTTGCCACATCCTCCGCCCTGGAGGGATCGTAGTGGAACAGGATCACTGGCTGGTCCGGAGGGCCTCCTTTTTGCCCCCACATGTAGGATTTGCTTTGAGGTTTTTTCCCAGGTTCTTTCAAGACCTGAACGCCAGTCTCATCCATGGCAATGATATCGTAGTTTAGGAGATGGTCGGTAAACAGATTAATCAGGGGCTGAACAAGATCACCACATTTGATCACCCACCGCGAGAGTAATGTACGGTTAAACTCCACACCGGAGCGGTTCAGAACAGGTACCATACGATAGAGAGGCAGGCCATCCACATACTTTCCCGTTACCACATAAGCAAGAAGTCCAGCAGAAGCGATGCTTTTGGGGATGGGCTGTGGTGGCAAGGGCGCGATTGTTACGCCTTCTTCGCATGATTTACAGGCGTATTTGAAACGCACATGCTGAAGAACCTGCATTTTAGCCGGAATTATATCCAATTGTTCGGTGACTTCTTCCCCAATTCTGGCCATAAGACCACATCCGCAAGCGCAAATCTTTTCTTCTTCGGGGATATCGTGTTCAATCCGCACACGGGGCAAGTCTTTTGACAAAGAGCGGCGTCCACCCCTTTTACGGGTATGAGCTGGAACTTTGATCTCTTTATCATCGTCTTCTGCCCCTGTGTCGTCCTCAGCCGCTTCCTCTGCTTCATCAAACAAGAGACCTTGCTCTTGCGGGGATGTCTTCTCACTGGAAGCGGCAAACTGCTGATGACGCAATAATCTGTTTTGCTCTTCAAGAATATCAATACGCGCATGAAGACCACCTATTAAAATACGTGATTCTTCAAGGCTTTCAGGGAAAGAAATGGGCGCTTTTGACATAGCCGAAGTATACCAAATTTATACTCTTCAAAACAGTATAAAGTGCTGTAAATATTTAATATATCTCCGAATAATTTACAGGCTTATGCTCTTTCACATGACGGAGGTCAACACCATCCAGCAACCAGTTCAATTGGCGACCACTGAGCTCTATACGGGCTCCTTTGCTCAAGTGTCGTGGCCAATGAAACCGATCTTTTTCAAGGCTCTTTTGCCACAAACAAAATCCGTTTTTCTCCCAGTAAAGTAACTTGACCTTGTTGCTTAGACGATTAGAAAAAACAAAGAGGTAGCCAGAGAATGGATCAAGGCTGAGGATGTCGTCAACAAGCATCGACAAACCATTTATGCCGCGACGAAAATCAACGGGATTTGCGCAAAGATAAATGACGGGCAAAGCATCTGAAGGCCGCCGCATCACAGACCTTCAAGTGCATCTACAATAGATGTTAAATCCGATGTTCTCCCCGAAACAGGCCATTTGACTTCTAGCCCGTTACGAAGGCAAACCTGACAATACAATAAGCCTGGGCCATCAGCTGAACCATTTACAATCTTGTGTAAATTTTCATCTCGACTAGAAACAACAAAAAGACCCCGCTTAACAAGCTCCCCCTTTTGATGATAAAAATCCTTCAGGTCAAGATCGTGTGCCTCGGCATAAGCTTTCATGCCCACCCCGTTTAACTCACACGAACGCGCATGCTCAAGCCAATGGAATTCTGTTCGCGATAAATCGTTCTCAATTGCTGACATTAAACGCTCCATTCAAAAGAAAAATGAAGCATAACCATTATTCATTAGCTCAAACAGATGCGGTTAACGTCACGCTCACCGATAATATTGGTATTTGAAGATGTACATTGGGCAGATAACGCAACACTAGATCTGTTCAGGTTTTTAGGACGCCGGATCTCATTTTTAAATTGCCTCCTGATCATAAGTTTCAGGGATGATGAAATTAATGATCAGCACCCTTTACGGCCAGTTTTAGATGTCTTGCCATCTGCACACACCAAACGGATCATCGTTGAACCCCTAACAGAAGAAGGCATTACCCAGCTCGCCCCTTGCTCCAAACATGATTTCGCCAAGCTGCATGAAATTACCGCAGGTAACCCATTCTTTGTGACGGAATTACTTGAGACCGATGATCAAATTGATAAGTCACTGCCAGCTTCTGTGCGGGATGCCATCAATGCCCGCCTCATTCGCCTTGGCCAACAAGAGCGTAATTTCCTAGAAACAATAAGTTTGATCCCACACGCCATATCTCAAGAACTGGTCGATAATTTATGTGGCCCAACTGGTGAGACCTTTGCGATGGCATGTGTTGACCGTAACTTCCTCGTTATCGATAGCCATGGTGATTTTCGCTTTCGTCATGAACTCGCACGCCTTGGCACATTGGCGCGTGTTTCAGTCAACCAACAAAAAATACTTCACAGCGAAATTGTCACAGCGCTGGAGCAGTGCAACGACAATAATATTGGTTCACTAGTTCATCATGCGGCTGGGGCTCTTGATGGGTCGCGTGTTTTAAGATATGCCCCAATGGCTGCAAAAAATGCAGCGGATCTCGGGGCACATCAAGAGGCTGCCTCTTATCTTGCGACGGCACTACGCTTTGTCGATGAAGCCCCTACAGAGCTTGCTGCCCAGCTCTATGACGATTGGGCCTATGAAACGGGTCTCGCACTACAAATTGATGATGAAGTTATCGAAGCTCGGCGGCATGCGATTACTTTATGGCGAGCGCTTGATCGCAAAGACAAAGTTGGTGAGAACTTGCGTTGGTTATCAAGGCTTCACTGGTATCGCGGTGAGGCCGCTGAAGCGGGACATTTCTCCAACGAAGCAATAAAAGTGTTAGAAAGTGGCTCTTCTCCGCTTTGTTGAGTAGAAAAAGATGCCGACCGCCAAGTAACCTGTTGATATGTATGGTTTCTGATAACTTTACATAGAGCAGGTATATGACAATCAACATCTCGCAGCATATTTTAGGCCTCAAAGGGCAACGTGTAAATGAAATTAAACTGGATGACGGCGGTGTTAAGATTGTCATTCACTGCAGCCGAGACGCGCGTAGGAGGGCTATAGACCCTGCTACAGGCCAGAAGGGAAGCATCAACCAGCATGTCCGCCGACAAGTAAACGACATCCCCCTTTTTGGGTATCCTTGTGTGGTCGAGATTGAGCTGGCGCAGGTTTATATTAACAAGGGCGAACGCCGCATTGAGGGGTGTGATTTTGTTGATAAAGGGGGCTCTTCTCCGCTTTGTTGAGTAGAAAAAGATGCCGACCGCCAAGTAACCTGTTGATATGTATGGTTTCTGATAACTTTACATAGAGCAGGTATATGACAATCAACATCTCGCAGCATATTTTAGGCCTCAAAGGGCAACGTGTAAATGAAATTAAACTGGATGACGGCGGTGTTAAGATTGTCATTCACTGCAGCCGAGACGCGCGTAGGAGGGCTATAGACCCTGCTACAGGCCAGAAGGGAAGCATCAACCAGCATGTCCGCCGACAAGTAAACGACATCCCCCTTTTTGGGTATCCTTGTGTGGTCGAGATTGAGCTGGCGCAGGTTTATATTAACAAGGGCGAACGCCGCATTGAGGGGTGTGATTTTGTTGATAAAGGGTGCCGTTTCACTCACCGATTTTGCCGACTGATCAGTGGATTATGTCGGCATATGTCTATTCAAGCGGTTTCCAGACATTTGGATATACGATGGGAAACGGTCAAGAATATCGACAGGGCATACCTTATTGAAACTCTCCCTACGCTTGATCCTGCAGAGCTAACTGGCTTGGAATATATTGGTGTAGATGAAGTTGCCCGGGCGAAAGGTCATGACTACATGACGGTGGTCTACGATATGGTTGGCGGTCATCTGATCTGGGTTGAAGCAGGCCGAACTGCCGAGGTTTTTTCAAGGTTTTTGAAACAACTGCAACCAGATACAGCCTGCAAAATAAAGGCCGTAGCGATGGATATGGGGCCTGCCTACCAAAAGGCTGTCAGAGAGTCCTTGCCGTTGGCCGACATAGTATTTGACCGTTTCCACGTCATGAAAAACTACAGCAAAGCTATCCATAATCAGCGTCGACTTGAGTTCAGAAAGGCCGATCCAAGTGGTAAAGAGTTGATGAAAGGGACACATTATCTGTTGCTCAAAAATGCGGATAAGTTGAGTGAAAAACAAAGTGACAAGCTGCAAAGGTTGCTGGAGAGCAATAGCAACCTGAATGCACTTTACGTCTTGAAAGAACAGCTTCAGCTGCTGTGGAGTGCCGCTTCATTTGAGGCGATGGCGGAGCAACTGGAACGTTGGTGCCTGATAGCAGATCAGTCACAGATGCTCTATCTAAAAAAGTTCGCGAAATCCCTACGGAAACATTGTGTGGGCATCTGCAACTACGCCAAACACAAGCTCACAAGCGCCAGGATAGAGGCTGGTAATGTCAGTATAGGAATGATCCGTAAGCGAGCCAGAGGCATCAAGGATACCGAATACTTCAAACTCAAAATTAGACAATCATCCATTCCAGATAATCAATCTATGCTCTATTTGAAATCCTAAATCTACTCAACAAAGCGGAGAAGAGCCATAAAGGGTGCCGTTTCACTCACCGATTTTGCCGACTGATCAGTGGATTATGTCGGCATATGTCTATTCAAGCGGTTTCCAGACATTTGGATATACGATGGGAAACGGTCAAGAATATCGACAGGGCATACCTTATTGAAACTCTCCCTACGCTTGATCCTGCAGAGCTAACTGGCTTGGAATATATTGGTGTAGATGAAGTTGCCCGGGCGAAAGGTCATGACTACATGACGGTGGTCTACGATATGGTTGGCGGTCATCTGATCTGGGTTGAAGCAGGCCGAACTGCCGAGGTTTTTTCAAGGTTTTTGAAACAACTGCAACCAGATACAGCCTGCAAAATAAAGGCCGTAGCGATGGATATGGGGCCTGCCTACCAAAAGGCTGTCAGAGAGTCCTTGCCGTTGGCCGACATAGTATTTGACCGTTTCCACGTCATGAAAAACTACAGCAAAGCTATCCATAATCAGCGTCGACTTGAGTTCAGAAAGGCCGATCCAAGTGGTAAAGAGTTGATGAAAGGGACACATTATCTGTTGCTCAAAAATGCGGATAAGTTGAGTGAAAAACAAAGTGACAAGCTGCAAAGGTTGCTGGAGAGCAATAGCAACCTGAATGCACTTTACGTCTTGAAAGAACAGCTTCAGCTGCTGTGGAGTGCCGCTTCATTTGAGGCGATGGCGGAGCAACTGGAACGTTGGTGCCTGATAGCAGATCAGTCACAGATGCTCTATCTAAAAAAGTTCGCGAAATCCCTACGGAAACATTGTGTGGGCATCTGCAACTACGCCAAACACAAGCTCACAAGCGCCAGGATAGAGGCTGGTAATGTCAGTATAGGAATGATCCGTAAGCGAGCCAGAGGCATCAAGGATACCGAATACTTCAAACTCAAAATTAGACAATCATCCATTCCAGATAATCAATCTATGCTCTATTTGAAATCCTAAATCTACTCAACAAAGCGGAGAAGTGCCTAGAAAGTATACCGTCCTCTTGTGAACGGGCTATGGCCTATTCCCTCAAATCTCAATTTAACATGCTGAATGATCACATGGATGAGGCTGTAAAATGGGGAAACCATGCTCTGGAGCTAGAAAAACAACACCCAAACGTTGAAGTCAGAATTCATGCGTTGAACAATATTGGTTCGGCAATGGTGTTACGCGGAAATGAAGAAGGTGAAGCACACTTACAAACAAGTCTCAGTCTATCTTTAGAGCTTGGCTTCCATGAACACGCTGCACGTGTTTACACCAACATGTCTGACTATTGTGTAAAATACAAAAAATTGGAATTAGCAGAAAAGTTCATCGCCGATGGTATCGCTTTCGATACTCGATACGACCTTGATTCATGGACATATTATCTTATCGGTATTCTTGCTCAACTAAGGATGGAGCAAGGTCGTCTTCGGGATGCTGAAACAATTGCCCAGGGCGTTCTCGGACTTGATAAGTTAACCCTACTTATGAAATTACCAGCACTCAGCGTTTTGGCGCGGGTACAGCTACGCCTCAACCGACCAAATTACAAAAAGACACTCAATCAAGCTATTGAAAATGCTTTCTCTACGGATGAATTACAATACATAATTCCAGCTCGTTTATGTGCAGTTGAGGCGGCATGGCTGCATAAAAACGACGATGCGGCTTATCAGCAATTAAAGTTTCTTACTGAGCTTGACGATTCAAAGATAGATCATTGGAGTGCCGGTGAAATCGCTGTCTGGATCCGACGTTTTGGTTTTGATTTACCCTATAATACGTCTCTATCTCTGCCCGAGCCTTATACACTGGAACTTAAAGGAAAGTTTACTGAAGCCGCAAATAAATGGCAGTCCTTAGGTTTACCGTACAATGCTGCGTTAAGCCTAATGCAGGTAGGTAAAGATGAAGCCATAGAAGCTCTCCCAAAAGCCTATAAAATTCTTGAGACAATGGAGGCAAAAACCGGACTTTCTATGATCCGAAGCAAGGCAGAGGAGTTTGGTCTACTAAACATGCTACCTCGCTCAAGACGAGGACCGTACAAAATATCCCGACAGCACCCCATTGGCCTGACAAGCAAAGAGCAAGAAATCCTTGGATTTATTTTAGATGGTGTATCTAATCGCGAAATTTCCAAACTTCTATCGAGATCACAACGAACAATCGAGAACCATGTCTCATCTATCCTAAGTAAACTAAATGTTCCAAATAGATTGGGAGCAATGTTGAGAGTTCAAAGTGAACCATGGCTTGCTCCTCAACGGTCCACTGTAGAGTAGTTAACCAGAAATAATACCCGGCTGATAAATAAACTTAATTTCAAATATTTTACTTTTAACAATTGCCTAGTGCATAGCATAAACCCGTTATTGCCTAGATTGATATTTATACCAACGGAGATAATTTAAACCTCTGTTTGTTCAGCTAATTCCAAGGCATCATCTACTTCTATACCTAGGTATCGTACGGTACTTTCTAGCTTTGTATGTCCAAGTAATAGCTGAACTGCTCTTATATTTTTAGTCCGTCTATAGATGATGGTCGCCTTGGTTCTACGAAGTGAATGAGTGCCATACATTTTAGGGTCGAGATCAATTTCTGAAACCCAGGATTTGACTATTCTTGCATATTGTCTTGTCGTCATATGTGTTGAGTGATTTATACGGCTTCTGAATAGATAGTCTTGGCCTGACAACTGTGCGTATTCTATCCATTTCAAGAGGGATTTCCGAGTTTGTTTAGTGATTTCAAATTGCACTGGGCGTTGTGTTTTCTGCTGCAACACCATGGCACGTGTCATGATGGTTGAGCCCTGAGTAACGTTATAAACTTTGAGCTTAACCAGGTCACAGCTACGTAATTTACTATCAACGGCTAGGTTGAAGAGAGCAAGATCTCTGATGCGATTAGCTATCTGTAGTCGGATACGGATAGACCAGACCTCTTGTACCTTTAAAGGCGGTTTCTGACCGACCAGTTTTCCTTTATTCCAAGGTATTGACCGGATTGATTTCTGAGATAAATTTAACATGACTGATCCTCTTGTTATTGAGAGAACCAGTATATTTCAGTGCTTATAATACACGAACTTTGGCCAGATTATTAAATACCCAAATGTCCGTTTATGGCACTAAGTGTGGTAGCTTTTAAGTCACGCGACATTAATCGCTTGTTAGTTTTACTCTTCAATTTCGGGAGGAGTTTGAACAATAGTCCACTCTTCTCCTACAGCACTTCTCCAAGCGTGAAAACCAGGTTGAATATTGGCAACCTTGAAAACACTAGGATCAATTTTAGTGATCTCTTCTAAACTAACTAATTTTGCATCATCCATGCTGTATTCAATATTGCTCAAGAATTGCCAACCATCATCTTCCAAGTCGTGATACACCACTTGAATAGTGCACTCGCCCTCAACGATCTGCCTAATTGTAAAAACAGCACAATTTCTGGGTTGGTCAAAAGGCCACTCGGCTTCCTTTTTCTTGAATATGTCAAACATGCATTTCCCTAGCTTATCTACAAGATTCCATCTTGGTGGAATGGTTAAACTGTAAGCATCCTCACACAACAACATAGGGTTATAAAAGCGTAAACGTCTGGTTGGTATAAAGAGAGGCTATTGTCGTTAATTGTGCCTCAACGGCCATGTCCGCTAATGGCACTAAGGGGCTGGAACCAACCCTAGCAAACATGGCGGCTCTGTGTGTTAACGGCAGCTCTGGCGGTGTGTTCAACATGACAAAGTAGCCTTTCGGCCTGCTGGTAAAACTCAATTTGCGTTCTTCTTGGCTGCAATAAAGTAGCTAGAGGCCCCCGAAAATATTTTCTGTGTTTCCGCAGCTCGAAAGTCACCGCCACTTACCAACTCATCCAAGTCAGAGCTTTGCAGCCGTCGGATCGGGACAGGAATGATCCCAAGCCAACACAGTAGACGAACAAGCTGAATTTGGGCGCTTACAATAAGAGACATCTTATCCCGTAAGCACGGCGTTACAGAAATAAAACTCCCCTCAGGCTTTAGAAGTTCATGTATCCTCCGCACGACGCGTTGCGGATCAGGCACGGTATGGAGCATGTTGAAAGCTAAAATGACATCAAACGAGCCCTTACTATACCTTTCATCAAAAATATCAGCCTGCGCAAAGCTGACGTTACCAACGCCATTTGCAGCTGCTTTTTTCTTTGAAAGTTCAATCATTCTGCCCGCAATATCAATGCCTTGAATTTCTCTGACATGGCTGGCTAGTTCACAAGCTGTCGTGCCTGTTCCGCACCCATAATCCAAAACAACATCGCTTTCCCTGAGGTGCCTCTTTGCGCATTCCCTTGATGTTTGATGGATATGTTCAAATCGCTCTTCGGTCCGGTCGTAGTTGTCGGCAGATTTATCCCAGAACTCTTTCGGCTTACTCATCGTGCGGCTTCCATAAAATTCAGAGCTGTGTGGCGCTCCCGATGAGTGCCAGAGGACTTACTTCTACGCGTTCTTCTGATCGGTGATCCTGTTTGCCCCCTGCAAACCACCTTAGGACATTCGACGTGCTGTCTACAATGCGGACCTGACTGTGGTTGTCAGTTTGGGCTCAAGGCTGTCGTTCGCTGCACAATGCACTAATGTCTGCTCCTGTCACTAAGCGGAAGTAACTATCATCTTTTTTATGACCTAAAGCATGTCTGATTTAACTCCTAAAAAAGACAAACTGTGTCTCGCTCGAATAAGTCCAATTATCTTTATCCGAATAAGTTTAATGAACTGAGCGGAAATAAGTTCAAAAAACTTAAGTCGATAGAGGTGTTAGGCATGACCACAAAAGGGCATTGTTTGTGCAAAAAAACCAGTTGGGAATTTCAGGGTGAAGTTACGTGGGCGTGTTACTGCCATTGCGATGACTGCCGCCGAAATTGTGCAGCTCCCGTTGTTGCATGGCTTGGGGTACCCCTTAAGAATTTTAAATGGACTGGGGAGGTTCCAAAAACTTTTGAGAGCTCCAAAGGCGTTCATCGGTCTTTCTGTGATACTTGTGGGACACCCATGGGATTTGAAGCAGAACACTATGATGGCGGCATGCATCTTTACGCGGCAACTTTGGATGATCCAAATAACTTTAAGCCGACTTTCCACGTTAATTATGAAAGCAAACTTCCCTGGCTTGAAATGCATGATGACCTTACGAAGTATGAAGGCACCCTTCTTCATGCACCCGAAGACCTCAGCGATTATAAATAAGTGATTTATTTATGAGCTCTGCGAACAAGTAGCGCATGCTGTCCGCCTTTGACACACCTGCCGGAACCGCTCCAAAGCGGTTCCGCATTTTTCAAGTTGGCTAAGTTTTCCATTTTTCCGGGGTAACATGAACGATGGTGTCATCAACACTGACCATCACATCGCCGTCTTGAATATTAACCTGTAGCTTCATCGAGCGATTGGCCAGTTTCCCCAGTTCGTTGGTGTCTTTTCTCGAAAAATTTGTAACCTGAAGATTATCAAATCGGGTGGTGCTGTTTTTGATTTTCTCCCACCACATCTCAGCCGTACTGCCGCCATAACAATAGATAAGCACGTTATCAGCCTTGCCACAGGACTGGCGCACAATTTTCTCGCCCGGCATCCCCAACGCCACCCACAGTTCAATCTCGCCACTCAGACTTTTCTGCCACAGGTCCGGCTCGTCTTCGGTTGAAAGACCCCGGGTAAATTCCAATTGCTCATGGGCGTTTAACGCAAAGCTAAGAATACGCACCATCAACCGTTCATCCGTCTCTGAAGGATGTTTGGCAACGGTCAGATTATGGGTCTCGTAATAGTGACGATCCATATCGGCAACGGAAAGTTCAACTTTATAAATGGTGGCTTTCTGCGCCATGAATTATCTCTGTTCCATGATTTTCTGAGGTCAGTATTTTTGGGGCCATGATTATCCCAGGATAGTGAAGATAGAGATGTTTAATAGGTCAGGCGACTTTGTGAAAGCAGAAAACACCAGACATTAATTAAATAAATACGCATGTCGTTCTTTAGACTCAATAAAAGGCAATAAGGCACGATCAAGAAGTGGGAACGAAAAAAAACCAGCATACATTTTTGTACGTTGGGAGAGTTGAGGAGAGTTAATTACACAAGCTCGACCCAATAGAGTTTATGATCCGGTCCAGTAGCTTCTCTATCCACCCATGCTTTTAACAATTGAAGTATATTCCGGGCTTGAGCATCACACATCCAGAGAGATATGTTGGACAATAAAACAGGAAAAACAAAAAGGTAACCAACAGGATGATGGCACCGGAAGCACAATATGTCCTCATCGCGCATACAGGTTATGGCGATGAGGGTTGTCCACTGGTTGAATTCTCCCCCGAGTACCCAGATATTACCAAAGCAGCAAGGGAAGCATCCGGGAGGGATGTTTACCGTAATCAGCTTACAGATGATCTACAAAACGCCACTTTCGTTTTCGATTGTCAAACCTCACCGAGCTCCATTTACCATTTTAAAGATTTTTGGCTGATCAAGGAAACCAACAAACAGATTTTGGCCCAAGCCTTTCCGGATCAATTCGATTTCGCGCAAGCCATAATCGAACTTCGTCTCAAAACAGCAGGGAAACGGGATTATTATTCTCATTACTGGAAAGAAGCTGATTATCCAGGTCCCTTCTGGATAGCCAAATTACGGACACAGATCGATTGTATTGCCGAAGAAAGCACTGGTTTCAAGTGGAGGCGGGAACAGTTGGAGGAGACATCTCTGTCCGAGAACGCCTACGAAGTCGAGCTACCGCCCGACGCAGACGTGGGTATTAGGAACACAAATTCCGGAAACTACAGAGGATATCCGGATCTTAAGTATGCGACCCAGATCGTCTTCCGGCCTGGCATCATCCCCGATGGCTCAAAAATTTTTGGGCTGACCTACTGCCCGGATTGTATTTTTATACAGAGAGACTTGTCAGAAAAATTAAAATCGGATGGTTATAACCTCATCACATTGGGATGTGGATCACCTGGACAGGAATTGGACCGCTATTACTACCAGATGCGATGAGCAGGCAAAATTTTAGCGCGTAAGCTGTAACAATATAATGATATAACTGTGTTTTGGCTTTCACTTGTTTGTTCGTTTATCCCAATATCAAGAAAGATTTATTGATGCCGAATATCTTCGACCCTGTAAATTTCCTCTTTATTGGTGCAGACAAGAAAACCTCTATATCAGAGGCGGACTTGGTTGTTTTTGGGGCACCGCATGGCACACCTTATCCCGAGGTTGACAATACTGCTTATGCTTCAGCTCCGGATACATTGCGTAACGCCCAACAAGAAGACGCCCGCTGGCTAGATCATTGGGATTTTGATCTCGATGGTCCTCTGTTAGCGGAAGGAAACTTTCGGGTTGCTGATGCAGGGAACCTCAAGACGTCCTCTTTGGATGGGCCAGGTAATCGAGATCTGATCAGACAAGCAACCACACAGATTGTGGAAACAGGGGCAATTCCTCTGATGTTGGGTGGGGATGATTCAACGCCTATTCCCTTTATCAAATCACTCAAACCTCTGGGACCGCTGACCATTATACAGATTGATGCGCACATTGATTGGCGGGATGAACGTCGGGGAGAGCCTCTGGGATACTCCAGTACCATGCGACGGGCTTCAGAGTTTGATCATGTTGAGAACATTATTCAGGTCGGTATCCGCGGCCTCGGCTCTGCACGCCGGGAAGAAGTAGAAATTGCACAGAACTGGGGTGCAAAGCTCATAACGGCTAGGGAATTTCACCAAGGTGGCATAGAGGCAGTAACTAGACACCTGAAAAGCGATAGTAACTGCATGATAACCTTGGATTGTGATGGCTTGGACCCCAGTATCATGCCAGCCGTTGTTGCCCCAACACCAGGCGGTTTATCTTATTTTCAAACGATTGACTTAATAGATGCCGTGATCAAAAAATCCAAACTTGTTGGCTTTGACATGATTGAATTTGTGCCTTCACTGGATCCGAACGGTATATCCGCGATCACCGCAGGACGTATACTCGCAAATGTTGTTGGATGCCTTGCGCGTAAGTAACACCGAGAACTATCTTCTAACCCCAAAAAACACTGCTAGAAGAAATAATCACCAGATACTCTTATCCAGGTATAAAATGTTTAAAAAATTACTTCTAATTGCCCTCTTCACACTCATAAGCTTTCGTGCTCTCGCCCATGTTGATACCCGCATCAAAATTAATAAAAATGGTGAATTGGTCGGGCTTCCTAAACAGTATCAACCTGCAAAAATCGATCGCGACAAAGGTGCAATCTCTCTCGGTAAAAATGAATTTTTAATGCCGGATTGTATAAGACAGTATTTCCAAAGCCCCGAAAATAGCGAGTTAGAAATAAGTGGTTCCTGGTATCATGAATTTGATATTTTACCGCCCTATATCAATTTAAACATTTTACCAAACGACAAAAATTACGAATACAGTTTTTTATTCAACCTGAATAACCTGACAATTATAGAGGTTCTGATCATAACCCGCCCAGATGATCGCTCTTTTTATCGGCATACTGTCAAATTTAAAGACTTATGCCGTCAAGATTTCGATGAATATTACACAAATTTTCATTAGCTAGAGATAGCCAAACATCAATAGAACCAAATTTTGCACGTTATTAAATCACTAAGTTATTGTATGTATGGTTGACAGAAATAAGCTTTTATCAAGTATTTTTGTTTAGGACTAAATATGAAGAAGTTAGCCCCTCTAAGCTTTTTGTCGCTGTTATTCTTGGCGCTAAGCTCTTCAGATGTATATGCAAAAACCTACAAAGTCTGCACGGTTGATATCCCCGGTGGCATGACTGCAGACAAGGAAGGTCCCCAGCCCCTCTTTAATTTCTATCAGGAAGTCATTGAGATGGTCCGCCAGAAAACCGGGGATGAATTCGAGCTACAGTTCGCGCCGGCCCTTCGGTGCCAGAACCTGTTCTTTGCCAATCAAATCGATATTATCTGGCCCTATATTATTTCCGAGGATCTCGAACGCTTTAAGGAGAGTGGCTATTCTTTCGTCCCGATCTATTCCATGCCAATCATCATGGGCGGCTACCATATCGTCACGCGAGAAGAAGACCCCGTCCTCAACAACATCGAGGAACTGGAGGGCAAAACCGCCGTCAGTGCCCGGGGTTATGGCATCCCCAAGGAGTTTGACGAAAATGCCAACATCACCAAATCCCTGACCAACAGTAATGAAAGTATCCCCAAGATGCTGCTGGGGGAGAGAGTGGATGCAGGTATAATCCAAACAGGTTGGATCCCAACCTTGAGAGAACAAGGACTTATGGAAGGGCTGCATTACGGCGAGGTTATTGAATTTTGGGGCGGCTCCTTTACCTTCCAGCTCAATCAGGAAGGCGCCATCCTTTCCAACACCTTCTCAAACGCCATTTTACAGCTGGTCACCCAAGGCAAATACCGGGACATGGTTACCGGCGCCCCCTACTACATTCCCACTTATTAAATCGACCTCTAAGTATCACTGCTTACCCCAGCTTAACCGCACCTAGTTCCCCGGCTGATGTCAGTGCCTTTAGGCCTGCGGCCAGCTCTTTCACCTTTTCTGGGGTGTAGAGATCATAGAAGCCCTGATTGCTACGGCCGATGGCGTGTTCGGCGGAGAAGCTGCCGTGGTATTTATCGACCACGCACTCCACCACCCAGGCGCGGAGCTCGGGGATAAAGCTCTCATCATCCAACCGGGTATCATCCTTGGCGATCGCCAGGTTGAAGTGCAGGCCGCCGTCGCCGACGTGGCCGAAATCACAGATGCGCACATCGGGGAATTTCTTCGGCAGTTCCTGTGCCATAAAGGCACGGAACCTCATCAAATCACCGCGGCGGAAGGAAACATCGAACGCCACCAGCTTACCTGCATGTTTCACCCCTTCTGAGAGCGTATGACGCAAGGACCACATTTCTTCGGGGCGACCGATAAAGGCGTTTTCGAGTGGAGCTTCTTCGTCTTCCCAGATCTCGGCCAGAACAGTTTCCAGGAGCTCATCCAGGCTCTGTTCGCTTTCGCGTTTGGCCCAGGTGCGAGAGAGCTCAACCAGCAAAACATAACCCGGCAACTCGCCACCGGGAAACGGATTGCGCAAAGAGGGCACATGATCAAAGGCCGCGGCCATTGCGTCGGAAGACATGCCCTCAAAAGCGGTAAGATTGGTATCGCAGCGCTGTTCCATTTCCAACAGCAGTTTGAGAACAGCGGCTTCGTCGCGGGGCACCAGAAGGGCGGCCGCTGATTGTTGTGGCAGACGTTCCACATTAAGTATCGCCTCGGTCACCACACCGAGCACACCTGTGGTGCCGATAAACAAATGTTTCCAGTCGATGCCGGTATTGTCTTTGCGCAAGCCGGACATGAAATCAAGCTCGGTCCCGGCCTCATCTGCCAGTACCACCTTAACACCCAGAGTGTTTTGGCGCACATCGCCGTAACGCAGGAAACGCGCGCCACCGGTGTTGGTGGCGATCATGCCCCCAATACGAGGATCAGCACCAAGATCGATGGGAAAGACATAACCTTTGGGCGCGAGAAAGGCATTGAGATCAGACAACCGCACCCCGGCACCAACGGTGACCGAACGGTTTTCTTCATCAAAGATGATCTTGTCATTTTCGGCTGTGCCTGTGAGACGATCAAAACTGAGCACGCCCTGATGACCAGATGTATCCGGCGTTGAAGCCCCGACCAGGCCAGAGTTGCCCGATTGTGGTACCAGAGAAATATCCTGGCCCACACAATAGGCCAAAACTTTGGATGTTTCCGTAGAGGAAGCAGGCCGCACTACAAAAGCAGCCTTGCCCGCCCCATACCGCACACAGGTTTCATAAACCGCGAGATCAGATCCATTTGGCTCGAGCAGGCCCTTTTCGCCAACGATTGCTTTTAAAGCGTCGATGTTTTCACGGGTTGGGGCAGTCATCATCTGGTCTCATCTCTTAGTGGATTATGGGCTCTGCACGCTTAGGTGAGGTTAAGCCGCGATATCAGCGTCTTGTTTTAGAGCTTTTTCCGATAGCCTTGCAAGACAGGCCTTGAGCGAAGCTTGTTCCAATTCGGCATAGAGCGCGAGTTCATCCCAAACCTTGGCACCCAAAGCCTGTTCAAATGACTGCTGGCTTGGATTGCTGTAAACAACCTCTGCCCCGCCGTCCCCGAGATTGGACTGGAAGATCCCAGCAGCAGACACGGGTAGGAAGTCTTCGTATATAATCGGATCCATGCGCAGAAGACCTGCTTCGAGCAAGCCGTCAAGTGATCCACTGATGCCAACAGAGCGCGCAATTTCTTCACCTTTGTCACTCAATGAATAACGGAAGAAAGCAAGACCTTCAGCCCGAAGTTCCCCGTATGTGTCAGGGAAGGCTTTAAAGCTCTCGACCAAGAGGTCTTGGTATGTCCCCTCACCAGCACGCACCCGGGCGCGGGTATCGTCGAGCAAGGTATCATACAGCGTGCGTCCTTTAGGTGTCAGCGCAATGCCCCGCTGTTCGATTTCGCCAAAGCGGGCGGTGTGTGAGCCTTCGTCCCACAATTCATTGTCAGCTTTGAAAAGGACTTTTTCCTCCAGCGCTTTAAAAGAAGTCTGGCGCAGCAGGATTGGGCAATCGCGCTGTGGCGGGCCTTCGATCACAGCCTTGGGATCAATACCGCGTTTGGGCATGCCAACCTGTACCGCATCAATATCGAGGGTACGTGGTGTCAGGTGATTAATGTGTGGTCCGTGGAAGCTGACGATATCAGCGATCAAACGATGCTCGTCGTGAAGCTTTTTATAAAGTGAAAGATCAACGTTGGCTTTATTGTGCCAGCGGAAAGTCTCCAGCGCTTCGGTGACAAACTGCGTAGCATCTTCGCCGTTCAGTCCACCTTGTTTTTCAGCGCGCTCGATCAGATTAAGGGCCGCTGTTGTAAAAATTTCGCGGTTGTCGAGAACTTCTTGGGCGGCAGCACGTAAATCTTCGTCTTCGATCAACTCCAGGCGCAGCAAAGACGTGAACACGCGGAATGGATTAACGTTGAGGTCGCTCTCGGCCACTGGGCGGAAAGCAGTGGAATGCACAGCAATGCCTGCAACAGCGAGATCGTAATAACTGACCGGTTCCATCCCCATAACCGCGAAAAGACGACGGAGGGTAAAGAGCTCTTTCTCTGTTCCGACCCGAATGGCACCATGGCGTTCTTCGGTAATGCGATCCAGACCATTGCTTTGGCTAAGTTGAGAACGCAGGCTGTCGTCACGCTCTAAAACAGAGGCATTCGTATCTGCGACCAATTCCATCAACTCACCATAGGCGGGTACTTCTTCGCGATACATCGCAGACATCGCCTGTGAGAATTGCGCACGGATTTCATTTTTCGATACGAAGTTGTCGTTATTACTAGCAAGCGTCATTACTTTATCTCCATTCCAAAACTCGGGCGAAATTTACGCAACCAAGTTCAACAGCCTTTATTTAAAACAGGAGATAGCATTTGTGCAGGTGCGAATAAAAACGATATCTTTTCATCAATTGATGAGTTTTATGAATGATCTATACCTATTTTATCTCCCAATATTATGAATTGGCGATATGTTCTCTAGCCTTTCAAGGCCAAGAATACAGGTGAATGTTCTTATTACGCCCGCGAATAGCGTGAGAGCCAACCGACTTTAAATCGTTGAAACCATTGCCTATGCTTTGATCATCGACTTCACTACTTTCAATACTCGCCTGTGTAAGAATTTCTTCACTCACCAAAAGCTGCTTATTCAAAGAACGACAGAGCTCTTGCAACCTGCTTGTGGTATTAACCGTATCCCCAATAACAGTAAAACTCATTGATTCCTGAACACCAATATCACCCAGCACAACATCACCATAATGTGCGGTAATATCTGCTATGATTTCCTGTCGTCCATGGTGAATTCTCTTATTATTCCATTTTGAAAGTACGGCCAACATTTCCTTTGAACACTGTAGTGCATTTGTTGCATCGCTGGGCTTGGTATCTGGAACCCCGAAAACAGCCAGTAAGGAATCTCCTCCAAAATGTTCAATAGATCCGTTGTATTTAAAAATAACCCTCGCCATTCGCTGATAGAAAGAGCGCAACATAGCAATAACTTTTTCAGGCTCCATACTTTCTGCGAAGGTTGTCGAGCCTTCAATATCGATGAATAATACTGCAACTTTTTGTTTTCTGATATCCCCTAAAGGATTGTCTCGCTCAGCCAAGTGTTCTGCTGTTAAAGGGGAGAAATAGCGGGATAAATTCATCCTCTTTCTATTCGCTTCTGCAGCAAGTTGCCTTGTTTCTTCTAGCTTTCTTGCCATTTCAACCCGATGCGTAACATCACGCTGAACAGCGATATAATATTCAGGCTTTCCCTGTGTATCTGGAATAGACGAAATAGACCATTCCATGACAAATTCAGATCTATCTTTTTTGTAATTAACCGTTTGTCCTTGCCAAACCTGACCCGATTTCAAAACCTCGACCATGTCTTTAAAAACTGAATGATCTGTATTTGGCCCTTGTAAAATGCGTGGAGATTGTCCGATAATTTCGTCTCTTGACCACCCAGTCATGTTTTCAAACGCCGCATTGGCATATATGATCGTTGGTCCCGGGTGGTCAAAATCATTAGAGGTTATCAATATGCTGTCTGTTGCATACTCTAGAACCTTATCCGCCTTCAAATTTCCTTCTAAATTTATCATCGCTGTCCTTATCAAGAGAGGACCAACAAGCAAACTCTCGTAAAT
Source organism: Kiloniella sp. (assembly GCF_965205715.1). GTDB lineage: Bacteria > Pseudomonadota > Alphaproteobacteria > Kiloniellales > Kiloniellaceae > Kiloniella. Next base: position 1,103,174 of record NZ_CBDBHW010000014.1, read on the forward strand.
TTTTGTTACGAACTAGCGAAACCTATATACCATAACTCGCGATAAAAATCACAAGACCAATGGCAATAAAGCAAAGTGAAATGACAAAGAGCAGTTCTAATACCATTAATACACTACCCCCAAATCTACCCATTGGCGTTGTAACCTATTCTTTAAGCGGGGACAGTGGAGAGTTAACAGCCGACTGGGCATTTAGCGCACAAAGTCTAGTTGAGACCGTATGCAAAGGCATTGCTATTCCCAAAACAGAGAACACCATCCCTTCTAAGACCAGCTTCGTTGGGGACTATAGCATTACCTATTACGGGCCAGACAACCAACCTGCAGAACCTTGGGATCTCTCAATTACCCAGAAGGGAGACCTTTTTACCCTAACCTGGTCCAAAGATGGTGAACTTCAATATCACGGCACTGGTTTTTTATCTGGAGAGCTTCTGGTTTGTGGATGGCGGCCGACAGAATGAACGGCTTTGTTTGGCACAGCTTCCCCCAGCCTGAAACGCGCCATAAGGGATAATCACAACCAGTAGAATTATTCACAGCCGAATACATCTATGGTATTTGGAGAAAAATTAACCAAGAATGACGCTACTTGACGGGATGGTTCGGAAGGAAAAAACTCCCGTCAGGTTTTAAAATGACCATTAATTAAATTTCTAGACAGTTCTAGATCAGTCTTTGAACTTCTCCTATTTTCGCATTCGAGTCCCTTTTGCTCCTGCCATCCACCAAATCCCAGACACTTGCTAATTGGCTCTTCTCCGCTTTGTTGAGTAGATTTAGGATTTCAAATAGAGCATAGATTGATTATCTGGAATGGATGATTGTCTAATTTTGAGTTTGAAGTATTCGGTATCCTTGATGCCTCTGGCTCGCTTACGGATCATTCCTATACTGACATTACCAGCCTCTATCCTGGCGCTTGTGAGCTTGTGTTTGGCGTAGTTGCAGATGCCCACACAATGTTTCCGTAGGGATTTCGCGAACTTTTTTAGATAGAGCATCTGTGACTGATCTGCTATCAGGCACCAACGTTCCAGTTGCTCCGCCATCGCCTCAAATGAAGCGGCACTCCACAGCAGCTGAAGCTGTTCTTTCAAGACGTAAAGTGCATTCAGGTTGCTATTGCTCTCCAGCAACCTTTGCAGCTTGTCACTTTGTTTTTCACTCAACTTATCCGCATTTTTGAGCAACAGATAATGCGTCCCTTTCATCAACTCTTTACCACTTGGATCGGCCTTTCTGAACTCAAGTCGACGCTGATTATGGATAGCTTTGCTGTAGTTTTTCATGACGTGGAAACGGTCAAATACTATGTCGGCCAACGGCAAGGACTCTCTGACAGCCTTTTGGTAGGCAGGCCCCATATCCATCGCTACGGCCTTTATTTTGCAGGCTGTATCTGGTTGCAGTTGTTTCAAAAACCTTGAAAAAACCTCGGCAGTTCGGCCTGCTTCAACCCAGATCAGATGACCGCCAACCATATCGTAGACCACCGTCATGTAGTCATGACCTTTCGCCCGGGCAACTTCATCTACACCAATATATTCCAAGCCAGTTAGCTCTGCAGGATCAAGCGTAGGGAGAGTTTCAATAAGGTATGCCCTGTCGATATTCTTGACCGTTTCCCATCGTATATCCAAATGTCTGGAAACCGCTTGAATAGACATATGCCGACATAATCCACTGATCAGTCGGCAAAATCGGTGAGTGAAACGGCACCCTTTATCAACAAAATCACACCCCTCAATGCGGCGTTCGCCCTTGTTAATATAAACCTGCGCCAGCTCAATCTCGACCACACAAGGATACCCAAAAAGGGGGATGTCGTTTACTTGTCGGCGGACATGCTGGTTGATGCTTCCCTTCTGGCCTGTAGCAGGGTCTATAGCCCTCCTACGCGCGTCTCGGCTGCAGTGAATGACAATCTTAACACCGCCGTCATCCAGTTTAATTTCATTTACACGTTGCCCTTTGAGGCCTAAAATATGCTGCGAGATGTTGATTGTCATATACCTGCTCTATGTAAAGTTATCAGAAACCATACATATCAACAGGTTACTTGGCGGTCGGCATCTTTTTCTACTCAACAAAGCGGAGAAGAGCCTGCTAATTCACGCCATATCATCTGAACACTTCACAACAAAAATTCGCAGAAATCGGTAGATTTTGGCCGTAGCTATTTTATCCTATTACCGCATTTCGAGCAAAACCAGTACCCAATCACAATCATGGTTTATAGGAACCTCTTCCTGTAGGTCTAGGACCGTTTTGATGTTATTATAGGTCTTTCGGGTCCTTATCATTGATCAATTTTCTGGTTAATTTCCCCGATCATAATTGATACTAAATGGGTAAGCGGTTTGTTAATAATTGCTTTCTATACTGGCTTCGGCTCGCAGGTAATCTGAGCCAATTTTTTATGGGCTGCTTTGTCTTTACAAAAGCACCCTTTTTGTTTTCGGTCTATTTTATTTTGTTTGTTTATGCCGACAGTTACATCGTTCGCATCGCTTTGACAGAGACCTTTTCAGCTTTGGTTCTGCTCATATAGTTTTGGTTCAGTATTTTTTCGCGTTGCCAGTTTTAACCACTCTATCAAGGAGTTAGGGTTGTGGCCTACAGTGCAAAAAATTTGTGTGATGATTTGGGAAAAGAAATGGAACACGGCTACCGCGCGACCAAAGTCGCAAAACTCGCCGGTAAAATCCATAACGATCATTGCCAGGAACTCAGTCCCTACCTCGACAACAAACTGATGCAACTCACAGCCATGGAAGAAGGCTCTGATTTCGAATTTTCAGAGGGTGAAATCAAGCACCTGATCCAGGAACTCGGCAGCCATTAGAAACATATATTGAGTAACCTTTTGGCCAAGGTATAACGCCTAAGGCTTTCCCTCGTGCGCAATCTCCTTCAATCGGCGCGAAAGTGTTGCCTTGCTGGTATTGAGCGCTTGAGCAACTGTCCCAAGCGAAGGGACTTCACCCTTTTGGTCAGGCGTGCTGAGCAGAGCCATGGCAGCTTCGACTTCCTCTCGCTTTAACGTGCGTGGCCGGCCCGCGGCTTTTCCTCCTTTGATGTTGCGCTCTTTAACCGCTTCCATACCTTTGAGGGTGCGTTCAATGACCAAATCCCGTTCGTTATCCGCCAGCGCCGCAATAAAGGTATAGACCATCTTACCCAGCGGCGTGGCCGTGTTGATCCCCTCGTTCAGGGATTGAAAATTAACCTTTTTTGCCTCCAGGGTCTGGATAAATTCAATCAACTCTGCCGTGCGCCGACCGAGACGATCTAACCGCCACACCACGATACTATCTTCTGGTCCCGCCAATGCGAGGGCCTCTTCAAGTGCGGGGCAAACCACCCGGTTGGAAGCAATCACTTCAGAAAACACCCGTTCGCATCCGGCATTTTCCAGCTCAGCAATCTGCTGTGCCAAATTCTGCCCTTCCCCCGATACCCGCGCGTAACCAATTTTCATGGATGACTGTATCAATAGTTCAGTTCTAATGGCCTAGGGTTACCAGCATACATTATGAAACGCAATTATGAAACGGGTAAGACGCTCTTCAATATAGGATATTACTGATATTCAAAGTTTGTCTTATGGGGAATAATTGCTCTACAATGCGACTATTACCTTTAAATATTTTCAATCTGCCCCCAACAGATATACACCGCACCACTTAAAACCAACTTACGGGAAACTAATGGAAAAAATACAGGTCGACGAGTATTCTTTGAAAAAAAAGCAAGAAAAATCAATACTGCAGGACAGCTTCATGCTGCGAATTGCAAGGGGTGTGGGTGAAGCCGTATCAAGATTGGTATATAGCCCAGAAGACCTATTGATACATGCTTCAAACAAACTGAAACTTAACGAGTATGTACGCAAAAATGAGACGTCATTCTTTGGCCGAATTTCAAATAAAATATCCGGCGAAGACCCTAATCATATTACAGTCGATGGCATCGTAATTACGCAATTACACAATGTTCTAGGTATCGATACGCCAAATTCAATTGAAATTAGATATCAGTACAGCGTAAATCACGAAGAACTCCGCGATCTCTACGCCAGGGCAAAAAAAGTCATCGACAAAAATACGCCAGAGATAAAAATTAAAGAAACACTTTCTCCTCCAACAGTAAAACGCCGGAGATAGAGATATTCCGAAAGCATTGTCAGCCCATCACCTTATATTGCCTTTTCAACACGGAATTATAATCAAATGACATTGAAAGTTGACGTTCTCAAAGCCGCGAGCGAGAAACTATTCGCTTACCTAGAAGAAACGGGAGTCACAGAGATTCCTTTGGAGCATGATTATCACTGGGTAATGAATGCCGATGAAGCTCTTGACCTTACAAAAGAGCCCAAGCTTAACATGATGGGCCAACTTACAGATAACTATGAAGCAATGACCAAACTGGCAAAGGGTGAAGATGATCCGTTTGGCTATCATCTGGTTTGGTTGGCCACTTTACTGGATTATATCGGCCATCGCCAACACTAAACCAGAATAGTTTGGATAGAAAAATCTCTCCTACCTTTAAAGAATGAAAAATAATCGGTGTCTCGATCAATATGAGTTAAGATTAGAAATTATTTGGTGTCGCAATAATACTGAACACAGACAAAACTGGGGTCAGGATAAAAATGACAATCAAGGTGGAAGTGCTTAAAACCGCGAGTGAAAAACTATTCGCTCATCTCGAAGAACTTGGGATTACAGAAATCCCGTTGGATCATAATTATCACTGGGTTGTTGATCACGAAGAAGCCGTGGACCCGACTGTGAAGCCCGAACTGACCATGCTGGGGAAGCTCTCGGATAACTATGATGTCATGACCAAACTATCAAGCTGTGATGATGTTCCCATCAACTACCATCTTGTTTGGCTGGCTTCCCTACTCGATTACATCGGCCACAGAACCCACGAATAAAACACGTGAGTAGAACCCATGAGTAAATCACTCCAATAAATTTATTTGATTGGTGATGTTACGGGATCTTCGTTAACTAATGCTTTGTCGGTTTGTGAACCCTTGGCCAACGGGACAGGAAAACCATTTCGCATTCCAGACAGTGGATACAAAAAAACGACAATCCGTCCTGGTGACCTTTGCAATTAAGTCCCATGATATCCCACGGCAGGTTATGGCTTTGTTCAAAATCAAAAAGATCAAAATTCTGCAGGCGGACATCTTCAAAAGTAACACGGCGTTCATCGGATTGATTATTGACTGGCGCGATCGTCATTGAGAGGGTTCCCTCCGCCAGATTAAAGCTCTTCAGGCAAGAGTGAGGATTGTTCTTAACCAATGCACTTTCAAACTCGTGGTCACGATCAAAGCCATCAAATTTCATCACCTGTCAAACCCCTAACCTGAATTTCAGATCACTTGATAGTTCACTATACCCCGAACTTATGACTGAAGTATGGACATCACTTCCGGAAAAAATAAGAGCCCTATTTCGGTGATGTATTTTCCTTTTCACCAGATTTTGTCCCCTTTCTTGATCGTGAACGAGCCTGATCCGGCCTTTCTCCCTCGTAGCGAAAGGTGAAAAGTAAGATCGTATTCCTCAATATTTCAATTATTACAGTAACCATAAACCTATTCCCTTAATTCACTTATTAAGGGCATCCTTGCGTTGGCCTGACAAACGAGTTATGCAAGAGGTTAGAATAACCTGAGGTTATGCATGAAAAGAAATCGCCTCCCTCTAACCGCGCTGAGATCTTTCGAGGCCGCGGGCCGACATGAAAACTTTACCTTGGCTGCACAAGAGCTGTTTGTCTCTCAGGCCGCCATCAGTAAACAGGTGCGCGATCTCGAAGGCCAGATCGGGAAAAAGCTGTTTGCCCGCAGCCATAGACGGGTCCAGCTCACCCCGACAGGCATTCAGTTACTGGCCGTGTTACGGCGTTCCTTCGACACCATAGACAGCTGCTTGAGCGAGCTCTGTAGATCGGATGCCTCTTCTGTCCTGACACTGAGTGTCGAACCCTCCTTTGCCTCTGGCTGGTTGCTACCGCACCTAAAGGATTTCAGGGAGAGTTATCCATCGATCGACCTTGATCTTGATTCCGATATCCGTGTGATTGACTTTCGCATTTCCGAAGCACAGCTGGCGATCCGCTTTGGTACGGATCCTAAGGCCTGGCCAACCTGTGAGAGTAAACATATCCTCGACATTGAAATGGTACCGGTGATATCGACCAGCCTTATAAACGGGAACAGCCCGATTAAATCGCCACGCGATATGCTGAGCTACACCCTCTTACATGAAGATGACCGCGAAGATTGGAAAAAATGGTTCGCGGCTCTAGAGATTACTGACAATGAAATAGAACGTGGCCCAATCTACGACAACGCTGGTTTAATCTGTCAGGAGATATTAGATGGCCACGGCATTGGTTTTTGTGACAAAAAATTTATTGCTGAACATCTCAATTCCGGGCGCCTAACCATTCCCTTTGATGTCCCGTTCCATCAGGGCTCTTACTGGCTGGTCGCGCGTGATTTTTCCAAACTGCCCGACCCCGCTCTCGCCTTCATCAACTGGTTCCTGCCCCGCGTTCTGAATTTTTGATTTAATTCACATCAAATACACGGCTTCAGGATCATTCATTTTAAACGTTATAGTTGCGGCTGATAACTTATTGATTTAACGTCTGAGACCTACAGAAGTGAGGTCGGTAACATTGAAGATACTTGTCATTGGTGGCACGAGGTTTTTCGGTAAAGAATTGGTGTCCAAGCTCGGGGAGCAAGGTCACGAGGTCACCATTGTTTCACGAGGAAACCAAAAACTTCCGACCTCAAAGGCACTGTCCCATATCCTGGCAGACCGTGACGACCTCGAAGGCCCGTTAAACGAGCTCGGCACTTATTGGGATGTCGTCTATGACCAGATCTGCTATTGCAGCAATGATGCTGCGGCGACCCTTCGGGCCATTGAAGGTAAAGCAGGTAAGCTTATCATTGCCTCCTCAGAAGCGGTTTATGAAAACGGTTTGAATAAACACGAAACCGACTTTGATCCCTCAACATTTTCTTACGAGACCGGATCTCGATCAGACTTTTCCTATGCAGAGGGGAAAAGAAACGCTGAAGGCTTTTTATTCCAAAATGCCAACCTTTCGGTGATTGCGGCCAGAATCCCCTTTGTCCTTGGCATCGACGATTACACAAAGCGCCTGGAACAAATTATCAAGGCAGTGGCAAAAGGTGAGCCGATATACGTGCCCTCCCTCGGCGCTCGCCTCTCTATGATCAGCTCCTCCGAAATAGCATCAGCCCTGTGCAACTTAAAAGAGGTTGATTTCGACGGCCCCTTGAACATCGCACCAAAAACCCCGATTTCAACCGGGTACCTGCTTAACCAGATCGAAAATATTGTGGGTAAGAAGGCCCAGCTGGAGGATAGCCCGGAAGTGGGCCTGATCTCTGATTTCCTCACCAGTAGCAATCGATCCATCGATCCCTCCCGATTGGAAGAATACGGCATCGAAATCAGTGCCATTGATACCTGGCTATCAACGCTGATCAGAGAGATCGCCTCTCAGGAAGTATCTTCCCCCCCAGCAAACACCTGAGCATAGATATCACCTTTACGAGCCTCTCTACGCCATGGCCGCGCCTTGGTCAGAGCAATCTCTAATGCAGGGGCCTTACGGTTGAGCGTTTGTATGAGGATCTGTGGTTCAACGTTCTTTTCACACTGAGCGACGATATAGCCTCTGGGGTCAATAAGGCCACTTGTTAGGCTATGAGAACACTGTGCGGGAGTAGAGACCGAAATCCAAAAGTTGTTGGTCGCGGCATAACCTTGTGCCTGTATTCCAAATACCGGATCTTCAGAATAGGCTGAAAACAAAATACAGTCGGCCTGCATCTTTTCGTAATGTGCAAAAACTTCCATGAAGTTGATTTCAATACAAAGAACGCATCCAAACCGAAACCCATCTACTTCAAAATAAAGTGGCTCGGTCCCTGGGGTATACCAATCTGTAACTTCAGTATGCGAACAATACCGCTTATCATAACGATGAACGATCTCGCCGCGATCAGATATAACATAAAGGCTATTATGGGGGCGTTTCGGGCTTTCAAGGCGATGATTGCACCCCAGCACAACCCATATACCAAGCCTAGCGGCTTCTCTCTCAATAGATGCTAGTTCCTCTTCAAGGGCAGTCCAATCAACCTCTTGCCAGTCTTTAATCTGTGCTTTTGGATAGCCCGAAAGAGCTGCTTCGGGGAAATGGATAATCCGCGCACCTTTTTCGCTCGCTTCTCGCATTAATGCTCGTATTTGAGAGCCATTTGCACAGACATCTGCACTTATTGAGCTTTGAGCCGTCGCAAGACAGAGCAGATCATTCATAGAAATGAAGTTTTCCTGAGATCACACACAGTTTCCCCGGATAACCGCGCCAAAGGCTTCGGGCTTTTCCGCCATCATCAGGTGGCCCGTGCCAGGGATATCCTGGTTGCTGGTCGCGGCATTGGCAGCCCAGTCGGGCACATCCCATCCTTGGCGAGAATTCTCGCCCGCAAGCAGGTGATAGGGCATGTCCGATGCCATCAGCTTTCGGACAAGCTCGAGATATTCTGGCTTTCCGGTTGCTTCAACCACGGCGTGGGCTTGGGCTTTTATGGTTGTCGCGGGCTGGTTGTTCAGCCAGTCGCGGGCCAAGGTGTGGGTCCAGTCGTTGATCTCGACCCCAGCGCCTGAAATCCAGCCATTGGGATCAGCTTTATAACCAGCGAGTGTTGTCTCGACAAATGTGATGTCCTGCTGGGCAACCTGCGCCGACCAAAATGCATCCTTGAGGGTAAAGTTACCCTCTACAAAGGTGAGCGTGGCAACAAGATCAGGGTAGTTCGCCGCAAGCAAGACGGATACGGCGCCTCCAACGGAATGGCCGACAAGGTTCACGGGCTCCAGATTGATATCACGGATAAAACCTGCGACGTGATCGGCCTGTTCCATGAGGGTAAGGCCGTCTGTCGGGCAGTCCCGGTAGGCCCCATAGCCCAGGAGGTCGGGCGCAAAGGTGTTCCGGTCAGCGATAGCGCTCATAATACGAGGATCGTTTAAGTGGCCTAAAAGGCCATGAACCAGAACCACAGGTCTCATCAATTATCTTTCTATCTAACAAAATGCCCAATACTGGAACTCAAAAATGAGTCCAGCCTATTTGCTCATCTATTTACTGGTGGCAAGACGTGTTGCCAAGCCAACAAAAACCAAACCGAGCAGACCTTCTGAATGCCGGGCTATATGACGGGCAAGATGGCGGGAGTTTTTCTTACCAGATTTCAGTTTATCGCCGAGGACACGTCCCAGTTTACTAAAAAGCAGGGAAAAGCCAAAGTTGGCAAGGAAAGCACAGCAACAAAGCAACGTGCCGAGAATCAAAATCTGAAGGCTCAGACCTTCTGATCCACGGGTGAATTGGGGAATAAAAAGACTGAAAAAGATCAGAGCCTTGGGATTGAGTAAATTGCTCAACAGCCCCTTGGATATAAAATCAAGCGCGCTTAATGAACTCGCCTTTTTCGGTACGGTGGAGAGATGCTTATTCCCATACCAGGACTTGAGCATCCTGAAACCAAGCCAGGCCAAATAAAGCGCCCCAACGATTTTCACCCCATAAGCAAAAGCGGGCATCGCCTGCATCAACTGACCAAGACCAAAAGCCACCAGCAAAGTCTGGATCACTCCGGCCAGAAAGATCCCCAGCGTAATCATCAAACCAAAACGAAATCCACGGGTAGAAGAATAAGCCGTGATCAAAACCAGATCCGGCCCCGGAGAAATTACCAAAAAGAAAATCGCCGTAAAAAACAACGGCAACACAGTCAAATCAATCATGTTATGGAGCTCCCACCAGAAAAACGATGGACCTTATAATTGCTTTATTAGTGGGCTTTGACCAATGAGAATTTTTAATGGGTGGGATGAGGAGAATTGAGAAAAGGTTGCAGCTATTGCAATACTCGACGGCAACCCATTTTCAGGCCTCCATCACAAGCTTTCTGGAATAAAGCAGTAGCGCGAACAGGGTCACTATCAACGCCCATTCCTTTTTCATACATATTACCAACTTGCATACAGGCCAAGTTGTATCCCCCATTGCAGGCTTGTGTATAAATTTCCACAGTTTTGACAAAGTTCTTCTCTACGCCATTTCCCTGAGCATACATTTTTGCAAGGTTACTACACCCTTGCGCATGCTCTGCATCACAGGATTTTTGAAAATAAGCAACAGCCTTGTGCATATCCTGATCTACACCTTCACCATACCTGTAATAGCTACCAATACTTGAACAACTTGATGCCTTGCCAGCTTCACACGCTTGGGTAAAATACTTTGCAGCTACCTGGTCATCCTGCTTTACGCCCGTTCCTGAAAAATAATTATTGCCAAGCTTTTCGCACCCTTCGGCATCTCCAGCATCACAAGCTTGTTTATTCTGTTCGGCTTGAATTTGGTCCTCTTTCTTTATCACCCCGTCTGAATGGATCGTTGCCCTTAGTGCCCGAAGTGACGCTCTTAAATCCTCGTCACACTGTGATTGCGTAACAGGATCACAATTCGCTTTAACAAACTGAACATTACCCGCTCGCGACGCACTCATCGTTTCGCCCTGACACCCAGCCAAAAGTACTGTAGCGACAAGCATTCCAAACTTTTTCAAACTAAAAACCCCCACTATAATGTTCATCTACTTTTTCACAGCCCAATACATCGCCTTTTTCACAGGCAAAACGATAAAACGATAGAGCTTTATTATCGTCTTGTTTAACCCCTTTACCTTCTTTGTACATCCACCCCAAGTTGGTACAACCAAGAAGATCTAATTCTTGGCAAGATTTCTGGTAAAGTGCCACGGCTTTTGTATCACTCAGGGCGACACCTCTTCCCCTTTGATACATCCAACCAAGGTTCGTGCACCCCCTCGCATTTCCACGACGACACCCTTTTTCATAAAAACTAGCAGCGAGTATATCGTCTAGCTCTACGCCTCGACCTTCTTTATGCATCCAGCCCAGAGCGGTACAACCCTTGCTATTGCCGCCCTTGCAAGCGCTCTTGTATAGCCTAGCGGCTTTAACATCATTCTGGCTTACTCCTTTACCCATTCGATAAAGGGATGCGAGGTTATAACAACCTCTTGCGTAGCCCCCCTTACAGGCCTGCTCATGAAAAAGGGAGGCCTTTTTGTCACTTTTCTCAAGCCCTTGCCCCCTATAATGCAATATTCCCAAGTTAGTACATCCGCGGGCATCTCCACCACGACAAGATTTTTGATAAAGTTCCGCTGCCTTTGTGTAGCTCTGTTCTATCCCTCGTCCTTTGGCATACATGAGACCAAGATAAGTGCATCCCAAAGCGTCGCCACCTTCACAAGCCTGCTGGAATAGAGCTACCGCCTTACCATCATCCTGCTCAACGCCCTCACCTTTTTTATATCTCCAGCCAAGGATTGTGCATTCTCTCTTAATCCCCTCATCACAAGCTTGATTATTTTGATAAGCTTTTGCTGCGTCATCCAAGCCAAATGCTTGAACAGATGTAGGGAACCCCATAAGTGTAACCAAGATCAGGGCACGATAAAACGGTATGAATCTCGACACTTTATTGTTCCTACTCAGGAAAATTCATCAATTGAAAAGTTTAAAACCAGGGCATTTTAGTTCTAATCCCAAGGAACAAGCCTTTTGGTCATAAATCTTCACCTTGTTGGGGTCTTTATCAACGCCAATACCCGTTTTATATAAATAACTAACGACACTGCAGCTCAAGGGATAAAGGCTGTCACAACCTTTTTTGTAATATTCAAAGGATATAGATTTATCCATTTCAACACCGAAACCCCGACCATATTTTTTCCCCGCTTCAACACAGCCGGGTCCATACCCGCCCTCACATGCTTCGACATATAAAGACACAGCTTTAGTGAGATCCCACTCAACACCACGGGCAATTTCGTACAACCTGCCAAGATTAACACAACCGATACCACTACCACTTTCACAGAGTTGGCTATAAAGCTCGAATGATCTGCTGTGATTGTGATCCACCCCACGGCCATACTCATACATGTAACCAAGTGTCACACAGGCCTTTTCATCGCCTCCGGCGCAGGCTTTTTGGTAAAGAGTGGCGGCTTTTTTCTCATTTTTCTCGACGACTTTGCCTTCGAAATAGATCGTTGCAAGCTTTCGACAGCCGACAGCACTTCCATCCTTGCAAAGTTCTGTATAGAGCCCATAAGGTTTTATCGCCTCTTCAGCAAGCAGACCTTGTTGTTTTGCTTGAGTTCCGGTGCCCGTGGTCTGGCTTTTGCACCCGATCAAAAGAAGTGATGTACTTAGGAGAATGAGGGCCGTTTTAGCCCAACCAAACTTTGCCATTGTCATAGTCTCTTATAAACCGGTTATTCAGGGATTTTTGGTGATGTCGGAAACAAAGCCTCGAGAAGTAAGAATATAACCATTTGAAAAAATTGAATATTTAATATGAGTTGCACCCTAACAAGGAAAAGCATTCAAAAACAAGAATTTTCACAACCAAAGGTATCATCATTCTTACTTTTGATAGATATTGGGAAACATCTCTTCTAGATTCAATTTACTTATTGCTGTATCGAGTTTTTGCTGGAGCTTCCGCCCCCCAGATGTCGCTCGATAACCTGCACCGAGATGAATGGTTGCCCCGACAGGATAACGCATAGAACTGACCCCTTGGATGTTATGTTTTCGCAAAGCCCGATCCACCGTCAGTTTCATGCACCAGATGATATCGATGCGATCTTTATCCAGCTGTAGCACAAGACTATCCATTGGTGCCTGAAGGAAGGTCCCCGAAGGAAGACCTAAACTGCTCACCCCGTAATGAACATTTCCCATCGGCAGACCAATCCTGAGCAACTCATCAACTGGTTCTTTCGTTGCTTTTAGAAAGAGATCGCGCTTTGCAACATCCTTGAAGTAAATCGTTGGATGCACAGGAAAATACCAACTGCTTTCTAGCATATTGTTATAAAATTCAATGCCCTCCTTACCCTGAGCGATATGCAGCACAATATCCGCATCCCCACTGGCCACATAGCGCCAGGCGCGCTCAAAAGAGGAAACAACCTGCACCGTGAACTCCATTCCGACTTCCTGTTCGATCTCTCTAAGCAACGCAATGCTATAACCACTGCCATCTGCGTTAAGAAATGGCGGTGCCAGTTCTGCCATCACCCTTATTTTCTCCGTTGCCCGAGCAGAATGAGTGCTGAACATTAGCCCAAGAAAAATTAGGGGCAAAATCGACAAGGCAAATTTTTGAAAGCGACGAAGTTCCATAGAAATCAAGCCAGTCAAAAGCTGAAATTTGAGCTTATCAAGCTATCACAAAAATAATTTTCAATTCATTAAATCGACCTAGACCTCAAGCACCACCTCTATTTCTATATAAGAGTCTATTTTAGACTTTATTTTATAATTTTTATATTTATGATGGCTTCAACTTTTAAAAACCTCGTTTAAGAATACAGGTGCCAAATGGAATTTCAGGAATTCACCCTCGAGCGTATTCAGTCGCTTTATGAAAATACGGTTGAGCACAACCTCTCAGACAGTGGTGTCCATCCCTATACCCTGCGTGAACTCCTGAACCCGGATCAACTCGCGAGCCTGTTGGATGTTGAGTTGGGATATGGCTGGACCAATGGCGGAACCGAGCTCCGCCAGTCCGTCGCCAACCTCTATAAGGATCGCAACCCGGATAACGTGATCATCACCAATGGCTCAGCTGAAGCCAACTTCCTGTTGGTGATGTCGGTGTTAAATCCCGGCGATGATCTGATTGTCTTTGTCCCGAACTATTTGCAAATGTGGGGCTGGGCAAAGGCATTGGGAATTAATGTTGTCGAAGTGCAACTGCGTGAAGAGCTCGGCTGGCTCCCGGATATGAACGAATTGCGCGCGGCCATTACCCCGCGGACCAAAATGATTACCATCTGCCACCCGAACAATCCAACCGGCAGCCTGCTCAACGAAGCGGCAATGGCAGAGTTGGTGGATATTTCCAAAGAGCACGATCTTTATCTGCACGCAGATGAAGTTTACCGCGGCTCCGAGCTTGATGGCAATGAAACCGCAACCTTTGCTGATCTCTATGACAAAGCCATCGTCACCGCCGGCCTGTCAAAAGCCCTTGCCCTGCCCGGCCTGCGCATCGGTTGGCTGGTTGGACCCGCCGATGTCATCTACACCACGTGGCAGGCCAAGGATTATACCTCTATCACCACCAGCGCCATTAGCGAATACATCGCCAATATCGTGATCCAGCCAGAAAAACGTGCCGAGGTTCTGGATAGAAGTCGAACCCTTTTAAACGCTAACGTGGATCTGTTATCGGGCTGGCTGAAGGAAAACAATCAATACAGCTGTCACCTGCCCAAGGCGGGTGGCATGGCCTTTATGCGCTATGCAATGCCGATTAATTCTACCAAGCTGATCCACGAGATCCGGGAAAAGCGGAGCATCATGTTATTGCCCGGAGACGTCTATGGTCTTGATGGTTATATTCGCATTGGTATCGGCGCACCGATTGAGCATTTACGTACCGGGTTGAAAGAACTATCAGATTACACCAAAAGTAACTTTGGTTAGTCCTAAACGCCTGATGGAACCCATAATGAAGCCCGGCTTAAGAAATTACGCAGAGATTGCCAACGCAATCTCTGCCTTGTTCCGCCCCTATATCGAAGTCGTTATCCATGACCTCGAAACCGAACAAGTGGTTCACATTGCCAATAATTTCTCCAAGCGCGAGTTGGGCGAGCCCTCCCTGTTGCACGAAATAGATTTCAATCCCAATGACCGGATCATCGGCCCCTACGAAAAGGTCAACTGGGATGGCAAACGGCTCAAATCCATTTCTGTTGTTATCCGCGATGATAGCGACAAAGCAACCGGGATCATGTGTCTGAACGCCGATGTCTCTCACTTCCATATTGCAAAACAGGCCTTTGATGCCTTGATCGCAGTGCCGGATAACGGTGAAAAACCTGAAGTCCTGTTCAAGGAAGACTGGCACGAGCGCATCAACGAGTTTGTCAATGCCTGGGTGATAGAACACGGTGTGATTATCCAGCAGATGACCGGGGCCCAACGCAAGGCTCTGGTTTATGCCCTCGAAGACAGCGGCGCCTTCAGCGGCAAACACTCCACCGCCTATGCCTCTCGCGTGCTCGGCCTCAGCCGGGCCACGATCTATAACTATCTCAAGCAAAAGAAACAGCAAACTTCGTCTGAATGACTTAACGTTATGAGTGCTGCAGCCTCTTTCACCTCCAAATCAAACAAATCGAAAATCAGCCATTACGGTAGGTGTAACTATAGCCATTGAGCGCGGGGGCACCACCAAGGTGGGCATAGAGTATCTTTGCTCCCCGTGGGAAGAAGTCTTTCTCAACCAAATCCATCATGCCCTGCATAGATTTACCCTCGTACACCGGGTCAGTAATCATTGCCTCTGTCCGGGCGGCAAAGCGAATGGCTTCATTGGTCTCAGCACTTGGCACCCCGTAAGCCGGATAGGCATAATCCGGGTTGATCATGATCTCGTCATCACGTACCACACGACCAAGCTCTACCAAATCAGCTGTGTTATCGACAATCTTGCGCACCTGAGCCCGCGTTTGCTCTGGCGTGCCCGATCCATCAATACCAATCACCCGCTCAGCCCGACCGTCTGCGGCAAAACCAACGATCATCCCGGCCTGGGTAGATCCAGTGACAACGCAGACAATTATATAATCAAATTTAAAACCAAGCTCTTCTTCCTGAGCGCGCACTTCCTCGGCAAAGCCCACATAACCAAGCCCGCCATACTTGTGCACCGATGCCCCTGCCGGGATGCCATAGGGGACACCGCCTTCGTCTCGCACGGACTGCATGGCTTCTTCCCAGGAATGACGAATGCCAATGTCAAATCCGTCGTCAACAATCCGGCTATCAGCGCCCATCAATCGGGTCATAAGAATATTGCCAACCCTGTCATAAACCGCGTCTTCATGGGGGACCCAGCTTTCCTGGACCAGACGACACTTCAAGCCAAGCTTTGCCGCAACCGCCGCGACCATTCGGGTGTGGTTTGACTGCACACCGCCGATGGAAACCAGAGTATCCGCTTTTGAAGCCAGGGCATCAGGCACGATATATTCCAGTTTACGCAGTTTATTTCCCCCCATCGCAAGCCCGGAATTACAGTCTTCGCGTTTGGCATAGATCTCAACCTTGCCGCCCAGTGCCTCGCTCATCCGGGGGAGATATTCTATCGGGGTCGACCCAAAAGTCAGGGGATAGCGTTCAAATTTATTAAGGTTCATAAGGCAATACCTTTCAGTATGTTATCGCTTTTATCGAAGTTATTTTTCTCCACAAGCCTAGCGAAATCTTACTGAAAGGTGCTCTCCAATGTATGGCCATAAATTCATAAATAATGACATTTTTGAAAAATCCCGATCTACTTGAACAAATTAAATGAATAAATCCGGAAGAATCTTCCATGCAGCATGAAATCGATCGCATTGATCGCAAGATGTTAAAACACCTGCAAAGCGACGGACGCCTAAGCAACGCAGAGCTGGCAGAGTTAGTCAACGTCAGCCCCGCCACCTGTCACAGGCGCACGCAAAAGCTTTTTGAACAGGGCATCATCAAATCCGTCCGCGCCGAAATCTCCCCGGACAAGGTCGATCGCTCAGCCCTGGTCATGGTCGGGGTCGTGCTCGACAGATCAACGCCCGAAAGTTTCGCCGAGTTTGAAACCGCGATTAAGAAGTTGGATTTTGTCCTGGATTGCCATCTGGTCGCCGGGGATTTCGACTATTTCCTGAAAATAAGGGTCCGGGATATGGCTGACTTCAACAAGCTGCACGGCGACAAACTCATCGCCCTGCCCGGCGTCCGCCAAACCCGTACCTTCTTTGTCATGAAAGAAGTCACCGACAACGCCCCGTTGAAGTTTTGACCCAATAATGGGGTATTGATAACACGCCTTAATGGCTCCTTCCCCTTTTCAGCATTGGCCCTTTATCAAAGCCCCTGAGTTGTTAAGCTGAATACCGATCACTACAGCCACCAACTAATATCTCTGGGACATCAGAATGGAACAACTCGCCTATTACCTGCCCGGCATTCTCATTGCCTATGGCGCCTTTTCACTTGGTATGATGAGCCCGGGACCAAACATTATGTCTGTTATCGGCACTTCTATGTCTGTGGGCCGAAAATCTGGAAAGTCGCTTGCGCTCGGAGTGGCAACGGGGACATTCTGTTGGGGCCTGCTATCCTTCATCGGCTTTGCCACTGTGCTCTCGCTTTACGCTTCGGTCATGTTTGCCATTAAGATATTTGGCGCGACTTATTTGCTTTGGCTGGCGTTCAAATCTTTTCGTTCAGCGGCATCAGACAAAAAGCTCATAACGGGTGATCTCGGCATGACAGGTGCCCCCGCCGCCTATTATCGCCGTGGCTTGTTGATCCAGATGACCAATCCCAAAGCTGCCCTGACCTGGGTTGCCGTGATGTCTTTAGCCGTTGATGCCTCTGCACCTCTTTGGGTTGGATCTGTCATTGTCTTTGGCACAACGTTGATTTCGCTGGTTGGCCATTTGACTTATGCGATCGCCTTTTCCACTTCCCCCATGGTTGCGGCCTATCAACGGGCACGCCGATGGATAGAAGCAGGCTTGGGGACTTTCTTCTGCTTTGCCAGTTACAAACTCCTGACATCAAAATCCTGATTAAAAATAGAAGACGCAACATTCCGCTTTCAAAGCGGACGGTTGTATTTTACCGTTCCTGATAGGGTAAAAATATCTTTTGGGAACAGTTACATGGCACGCATTGCATTTCTAGGTACAGGTCTTATGGGCACGGGCATGGCAGGACGTCTGATCGACGCGGGTCACGATATCCATGTCTATAACCGGACCTCTGCACGTGCGCAGCCCTTGGTAGAGCGCGGGGCTACTCTTGCTTCTACACCAGCAAAAGCCGCAACGGATGCCGACGCGATCTTTGCCATGGTTGGAGATGACATCGCCTCCCGCGCACTTTGGACTGGCCCCGACGGTGTTCTATCCCAAGAGCTTAAACCGGGGACGCTTGCCATCGAATGTTCGACCCTATCCCACGACTGGGTGATAGAACTATCCGAGCAGACAAAAGAAGCCGGCCTGGACTATCTCGACTGTCCGGTGACTGGATTGCCAGAGGCCGCAGCCAACGGACTTCTCACCCTGTTTTTGGGTGGCGAGCAAACCACCATCGACAAGGCCATGCCTTTACTCGAACCTCTATCCTCCAACCAGATGTACTTTGGCCCCATTGGTTCCGGCAGTGCTTACAAGCTGATCGTGAACCTGATGGGATCGATCCAGATCGCCGCCGCGGCTGAAGGCCTGATTACAGCAGAACGCGCGGGCCTTGATCTCGATCTCGTTGCCAAGGCCTTGGCCTCTGGTGGTTGTGGCAGCCCACAAGTGGCCCGCAATGCGGCATTGATGGTTGAGGGTGAGCACGAAAAGGACGTGCTGTTTTCCACAAAGTGGCGCCTAAAAGACACTGATTACGGTTTTAAATACGCAAAAAAACTCGGCCTAAACCCCGCCATCGGCAAAGCAACACTAAATGCATTCCAAGGGGCAATGGACGACGGTTACGCCGCCTCCGCCGAAACCAAGGTCATCGACGCCCTGCGTAAGAGATTACCCGAAAACTAAACTAAATAAGCTACAGTCGTAGCTAGTCACTGATCAGAAAGCCGTGTTTGGCCAGGATCTCGCTGTAAGCGCCGGATTGGCGAAGTTGTTCCAGGCCGAGGTTAAAGTCTTCCTGGAGTTGTTTGTGGTCAGGTCTTTTGCGGGAGATCGCCAGATGTAATTGACTACTGTCCACCGGGGTCGAGATAAAATCGATGGCCTCGGAATAACCCGCTGGCATTTCGGTACGCAGCATATGAAGCCCGACCAAACGATCGGTTACCAGCATATCCAGGCGACCGGAGAAAACCAGTTTAAAACCCTGCTGCAATGAAGCAACGGGATAGACCTCGACCCCATGACGTTCCAATACCTTGACCACATGCGCCCCTCTGAGGCCGGCAACCTCATACTCAGCCAGATCGCTCAGTTCGGTAAAGTCGACAGGAGAGTCTTTACGTTTAAACACCACACTTATTTCATCGCCAATCGGGTTGCTAAACACAGCCCATTCACGCCGCTCCTCATTAATATTGGTGAGATAAAGCGCATCTTCTTTGCCATTCCGAACCAAAGCAAGCGCCCGTGCCCAGGGGTAAATATGGAGTTTTGGTTTATAGCCCATATTTGTAAAAACAGTAGAACAGACTTCCCAGGCCCAGCCGTTGTCCGGCAAATGTGCACTTACATAGGGTTGATATTCCAGAGTGGCAACATTCACTTCAAGCTCGTCAGCGGTTGCTAGGGCAGCCCAACTGGTTTGGAGAATTAAACATATGAGGAATAAGAGCTCGCAAAAAGAACGGCGCATAAAAACCTCCTATTAACAAGAGGTCCATCATAAAGCTCAGCCTGTTAAAATTTAAGTAACAGACAAAATTTAATAACCGCCCGATTTTAGACGGACAGGGTTTAACGAAGCCGTTATATTGAGATCATGCTATTTAACTTACCCGATCATACCACGCTTTATGCGGCACTTTTGGCCCGCGATCCCGCCTATGACGGACGCGCCTTTGTCGGTGTCAGCTCCACAGGTGTGTTTTGCCGCCTGACCTGCCCGGCGAGGAAACCAAAGTCTGAAAACTGTCACTTCTTTGATACCATTTCCGAGTGTATCGAGGCTGGCTTCAGGCCTTGTAAACGCTGCCACCCTCTGGCACCAAAGGCCGAAAATGACCCTGTCATTCAAACCTTGGTAACCGCCTTGGAAAACAATCCGGCGCATCGCTGGAGCGAAGATGATATCATCTCGCGCGGATTTGATCCTTCAACCGTACGGCGCTCATTTAAAAGACAGTTCGGAATAACCTTTTTGGAAATGGCCCGGTTGTCGCGTATCCGCGATGGCTTTGAAACCCTCTCCAGCGGGGGACGGGTGATCGACGCCCAGCTCGATGCCGGGTTCTCTTCTCCAAGCGCCTTTCGCACTGCCTTTGCCAAGCTGCTCGGTACCACGCCCGCCAGCTTTACAGCGGATGGCCTCAATAATACAGATGCCTTTCTCAAAGCAGACTGGATCGACACGCCGCTTGGGGCCATGGTTGCGGTCAGTGACAAGTCAGCGCTTCATCTTCTGGAATTTGCGGATCGTAAGGCCCTGCCGACAGAGCTTAAAAAACTGCGCCAGCAAGTACGCGGCGACCTCGGTATCGGCAGGTACGAACCGACCAACCAGATAGAGACTGAATTGTCAGATTTCTTTGCCGGAAAAAGCGACCAGTTTGATGTCCCCCTCGCCCTTCACGGCAGCGGCTTTACCAAGGACGTCTGGCATGCCCTGCGTGAAATCCCGGTGGGACAAACCAGAAGTTACAGCGACATTGCGAGAACCATTGGCAACCCGACAGCCACCCGCGCCGTCGCGCGCGCCAATGGCGCCAACCAGATCGCCATCGTCGTCCCCTGTCATAGGGTCATCGGCGCCGACGGTTCCCTCACCGGCTACGGCGGCGGCCTGTGGCGTAAACAAAAACTGATCGATCTTGAGAAAGATATTTCGGCGAGAGTTTGAATAAAAAATAATTGCTAATGAGTTTTCAAGCTTTATTCAGACATAAGACTAAGAATATCGCAACTTTTGGTGGATCCTGCATCGCACCCTTGAGTTAAAAATTTCACAGCTTTCTCATCGTCCTGATCGACGCCTTTACCAAGGAAATACATTGTGCCGAGATACCCACACCCCCGTGCGGAACCGCCATCACAACCTTCTTGAAAGGAGGAAAAGGCTAACTTATCGTTCTGCTCTACTCCCTCACCTTGAAAGTACAAAACTCCAAGATAAGCGCACCCTTTAGCAAGGCCGATCTCACAGGCTAGGCTGTAAAAATCAGCAGCCTTTTTATTATCTTTTCCAACCCCTCTACCTTGGTTGTACATCCAGCCTAAATTAAAACACCCTTCGCCATAGCTCGCATCACATGCTTCTTTGTATAAACCAATAGCTTTAGGAAGATCTTGATCAACACCGCGTCCCTCATCGTACAAAAAACCTAGGTTAGAACACCCTTGAACTCTTCCGGCATCACAGGCTTTCTTATAAAAAGATTTAGCTTTTATATAATTTTGTGAGATCCCCCTACCATGTTCATACATGGACCCAAGATTAGAGCATCCAAGTGAATTACCAACTTCACAGGCCTTCAGATAAAAGGAAGCTGCTATATTAGAGTCCAGCTCTACTCCTTTTCCACTTTCATACATGGCCCCTAGATTTGCACACCCTTGGGATACCCCATCTTCACAACCAGTTTGAAACAGAGCGACTGCCTTTTCATCATCTCTATATACACTAGAGCTTTGTTGATACAGTACTCCTAGATTTACACAGCTTTCCGCGTTGCCCAAATTACATGCAAACTCGTTCAACATAACAGACCACTTGTCATCCTGCTCTGCTGCTAAGACTGGTATACTCAGCCCAATGGCACACAACACAAAGAATAAACATCCAGCAACAAATTTGGTCATTTCATTTCTCCCCTACGTTGTTCTTATCCTGAGGAATGCACGACAACAACAACAAACGGGGTTAATCTTAATCCCTGATCAACCTTCTTGATCAAGCTCAAGGACGGATCGCTTTTCCAGTGATAAGCCTACGAGCTGCCGGAACTTCAATTCCGGCTTCAATCATATCTTCAGGTGTCCTGGAAAGATTGTAATCTGGGAAAGATTTCCATCTGGACGGGGATAATCGGGAAGGCGGTGGAATTCCGTCACGTGCCCAACGCTGTAAGGGGGATTGATCCTGGGAGTTACCCACTGGTGTTTTTTCAACATCCGGGAAGGGGCAGGACCAACGTGAACCCAAGTCAGAAGACCGGCCTGGAGAGCTTTATGCAGCGTATGGACAAGCGCCGTTTTGACTTTCCATCAAGGGGACTGAAATGGAAACCTGTGACCAAACAGTTATGAATACCGACATCGAAACAGATACAAATCCCAGTTTTAGCGATCATAGCTTTAGTGAAGCAGAACGCGACGCGCTCTATCAAACCATCTTTTCCCGGCGGGACGTGCGCGGGCAGTTTACCCAAAAGCCTATTCCCGAAGAAGTCCTGAGCCGTATTTTAACCGCCGCACACTACGCGCCCTCTGTTGGCTTTATGCAGCCGTGGAACTTTATTCTGATCCGCGGAGACGAGACCAAACAACGGGTGCGCAATCTGTTCTCAAAAGCCCACGACGAAGCCGCAGATATGTTCGAAGGAGAAAAGCGTGAGACGTATAAAACACTGAAACTCGAAGGAATTATGGAATCTCCGCTGAATATCTGCATCACCTGTGACAAGGATCGCACCGGGCCTGTTGTGATCGGGCGTACCCATATCAAGGCGATGGATCTCTACAGCACCGTGTGCGCGGTGCAGAATTTGTGGCTCGCCGCCCGGGCCGAGGGGGTCGGGGTCGGCTGGGTCAGTATTCTCGATCAGAAAAAGCTCAAACAAACCCTCAAACTGCCCAAACGGGTAACACCCGTGGCCTATCTCTGTCTCGGTTACGTGTCCGAGTTCTTTGACAAACCCGAACTGCAATCAGCGGGATGGTTGCCACGCCTTCCTATGGGGGATGTTGTTAACTTTGAAGAATACGACAAAGACGCCAACGATCCCTTTGCCGCCAACCTTTTAAAAGCCTTGGAGCGAGATCAAAAGGACATCGAAGAAGGACGCTATCGCAGATAGCTTTAAAATTTGGGGATTTTCATTACTGGCAAATATGTAAAAATCATTTGGGTCAGAGAATAGGATTTTCCAAACTAGAGAGGGCTTCCCAAACTCACAGGAAGCCCCAAAAGCCTCTCCTTAATTGTTTAATTTTGTAGGGGCTCCAGCTTTGAACAAGCATCAGCATGCCCAGCATCGCACGCCTGGAAGAATAACTTGGCCGCCTTTACTTTATTCAATGCCACACCATTGCCTGTTTGGTACATAACCCCCAGGCTTGCGCAGCCCGTGATGTCGCCGCCGTCACAACCTTTTTTGTAAGAAGCTACAGCCTTGGCCGGGTTCTCGACCACACCATGACCTTTTTCATACAGCAGACCAAGTCTGGTACAGCCATAGGCATCACCGCCTTTGCAGCCCTGGCCGACAAAAATAAAAGCCAGCAGTGCATCCTTTTCCACACCTCGCCCGGTGAGATGCATGTAGCCAAGAGCCGAACAACCCTTTGGGTATTCACGATCACAAGCGGTGTTAAAAAGCTCTGCAGCCTTGGTATAGTTTTCCTCAACGCCTCTGCCCTGGCTATACATCATACCCAGATTGGTGCAGCCTTCATCATTATCCCCCACGCAGGCCAGGGCATAGAACTCAGCCGCATGCACAGGGCTGGCTTCGACACCCTGCCCCCTTTCGTATGCCCTCGCCAGTTTCACACAAGCCTGAGTATCACCCGCCTCACACAACAAGGAGTAGCTGGTGAGGTTCTGATTATCGACTTGTTCCGTCGCCTGTGCTGAAGCTTGGGTGGGGAGGATAAAAGCCAAGGCAATGGCCGTTAAAATTACCTTCAAAAACAGCATCTTACCAGCAAAGACAATCAATAAAAATTCCTCCATCAAAGCTGTTTACATGCCTCATCTAGGCCCGTCTTGCAAATATGCTCAAAATACTCGTTTACGTCTTCGCCACTAATTCCTAGGAACAATATTCTTTCATGATTATATCCAAATTTTTCACAAGTTTGCAGATCTCCCCCGAGACAGCTTTTTTTGTAAAAAAGCCCCGCCTTAGCATAACTTTGATCCACCCCAATCCCCATTAGATGTAAATCACCAAGCCAAGAACACGCCGCGAAATCATTAAGATCACAGCTGTCCTTGTAATATTCTATACTTTTTTCTGGGTCCATATCTGCAAGACTTGTACAGAAACCCTGATAACCATTATCACAATTAACTTGCATTTTATTCGCTGAGGTCGTCTGGCAGGCACTTAAGCCAAGCCCGGCAATAACACTTAACGCGGATACGCTAATCCCCTTTTTCAACAAACACATATACTTAACTCCCCGACTTTCACTCCTTATGGAACTATTCAGACCCAAGGCCCTTTTTCTTCAGGATACCCCAATAGTCACAGCCCAAGCCAACGCCACCGAGACAGGCTTGTTTGTAGAGACCAGAAGCTTTGGAATAATCCTGCGCAACACTGAGACCTAACTCGTACATGATGCCGAGATTGACGCAGGTCGGTTCTGCTCCGTGGTTACAAGAATTATTATAGATCTCAAATGCCTTGGCTTCATCTACTTGTACCCCATAACCTTCTTCGTAAGCCTCCCCCAGGGAGACACAACCCAGACTATATCCGCCGACACAAGCTTGCTCATAATACTTAAAAGCCGTGGTATCACTTGGTTCAACGCCCGTACCAAAAGCATACATATCTCCAAGTTTTTGACATCCGTTCAACTCTCCCATATCACAGGCTTTTTTGTAATAAAAAGCAGCCTTTTCTTCTCCCTTTTTCCCACCTATTTCATTCAAATGAATAGCAGCAAGATCAATACAAAATAGGTTTTCTCCAGCTTCGCAATAAGCCTTGTAGTCTCTCAACCGGTCATCAGGTTTCGTATTTATGACCTTTAGCAAATACTCAGTCCAATCAGCAGGAGTAGCCTTTGCAGCCTGTGCCCCTTGATTTGATCCCGGCAAGAGAAGTCCCCCCAACAGAAAGGCACCCGCTAATAACTTACAAAACATGCATGACTTCCTTTGAGTACATTCTAGGCGGTTGAGTTTTCAAAATATGTGAGATTGAAACGGCTCAAAACTTAAGATTTCGCGATATAGTTAGTACTCATTGACTGGGGAGAAGGTGGGAAAACACTAATAGGTGACAATATAGGTATTGTCCTTGGTTAAAAAGATGGAATTGTCCAACTTGCAAGCCTGTGCACTCCCCTCGTTACATGCTTGACTATAGATTTCCTTGGCCTTTGCATAACTTTGCTTTACCGCTAGCCCTCGTTGATACATCCACCCCAGATGCAAGCAACCATCTGCGTTACCGTCATTACAAGATTGTTTTGCCAGGCGTAAAGCTGTGTAGTGATTATGTCCCACGCCGACGCCCTCGCGATATAACCAGCTGAGATTTGAGCAGGCTTGGGCATTACCCCCATCGCACCCTTGTTTAGTATAGAGGAAAGATTTTTTATCGTCCTTCTCGGCGCCTTTGCCAAGCAGATACATTTTGCCAAGATTATTGCAGCCCATAGCGTTACCCGCCGTGCAAGCCATTTCGTAATAGTGCACAGCCTTTTTGTCGCTCTGTCTGACACCAATTCCAAGCTGATAGACGTATCCGACATCATTACATCCAGTGGCATCACCTTCGTTGCATGCTTTATTAATAAAGGCTCTTCTCCGCTTTGTTGAGTAGAAAAAGATGCCGACCGCCAAGTAACCTGTTGATATGTATGGTTTCTGATAACTTTACATGGCTCTTCTCCGCTTTGTTGAGTAGAAAAAGATGCCGACCGCCAAGTAACCTGTTGATATGTATGGTTTCTGATAACTTTACATAGAGCAGGTATATGACAATCAACATCTCGCAGCATATTTTAGGCCTCAAAGGGCAACGTGTAAATGAAATTAAACTGGATGACGGCGGTGTTAAGATTGTCATTCACTGCAGCCGAGACGCGCGTAGGAGGGCTATAGACCCTGCTACAGGCCAGAAGGGAAGCATCAACCAGCATGTCCGCCGACAAGTAAACGACATCCCCCTTTTTGGGTATCCTTGTGTGGTCGAGATTGAGCTGGCGCAGGTTTATATTAACAAGGGCGAACGCCGCATTGAGGGGTGTGATTTTGTTGATAAAGGGTGCCGTTTCACTCACCGATTTTGCCGACTGATCAGTGGATTATGTCGGCATATGTCTATTCAAGCGGTTTCCAGACATTTGGATATACGATGGGAAACGGTCAAGAATATCGACAGGGCATACCTTATTGAAACTCTCCCTACGCTTGATCCTGCAGAGCTAACTGGCTTGGAATATATTGGTGTAGATGAAGTTGCCCGGGCGAAAGGTCATGACTACATGACGGTGGTCTACGATATGGTTGGCGGTCATCTGATCTGGGTTGAAGCAGGCCGAACTGCCGAGGTTTTTTCAAGGTTTTTGAAACAACTGCAACCAGATACAGCCTGCAAAATAAAGGCCGTAGCGATGGATATGGGGCCTGCCTACCAAAAGGCTGTCAGAGAGTCCTTGCCGTTGGCCGACATAGTATTTGACCGTTTCCACGTCATGAAAAACTACAGCAAAGCTATCCATAATCAGCGTCGACTTGAGTTCAGAAAGGCCGATCCAAGTGGTAAAGAGTTGATGAAAGGGACACATTATCTGTTGCTCAAAAATGCGGATAAGTTGAGTGAAAAACAAAGTGACAAGCTGCAAAGGTTGCTGGAGAGCAATAGCAACCTGAATGCACTTTACGTCTTGAAAGAACAGCTTCAGCTGCTGTGGAGTGCCGCTTCATTTGAGGCGATGGCGGAGCAACTGGAACGTTGGTGCCTGATAGCAGATCAGTCACAGATGCTCTATCTAAAAAAGTTCGCGAAATCCCTACGGAAACATTGTGTGGGCATCTGCAACTACGCCAAACACAAGCTCACAAGCGCCAGGATAGAGGCTGGTAATGTCAGTATAGGAATGATCCGTAAGCGAGCCAGAGGCATCAAGGATACCGAATACTTCAAACTCAAAATTAGACAATCATCCATTCCAGATAATCAATCTATGCTCTATTTGAAATCCTAAATCTACTCAACAAAGCGGAGAAGTGCCCTTTACATAGAGCAGGTATATGACAATCAACATCTCGCAGCATATTTTAGGCCTCAAAGGGCAACGTGTAAATGAAATTAAACTGGATGACGGCGGTGTTAAGATTGTCATTCACTGCAGCCGAGACGCGCGTAGGAGGGCTATAGACCCTGCTACAGGCCAGAAGGGAAGCATCAACCAGCATGTCCGCCGACAAGTAAACGACATCCCCCTTTTTGGGTATCCTTGTGTGGTCGAGATTGAGCTGGCGCAGGTTTATATTAACAAGGGCGAACGCCGCATTGAGGGGTGTGATTTTGTTGATAAAGGGTGCCGTTTCACTCACCGATTTTGCCGACTGATCAGTGGATTATGTCGGCATATGTCTATTCAAGCGGTTTCCAGACATTTGGATATACGATGGGAAACGGTCAAGAATATCGACAGGGCATACCTTATTGAAACTCTCCCTACGCTTGATCCTGCAGAGCTAACTGGCTTGGAATATATTGGTGTAGATGAAGTTGCCCGGGCGAAAGGTCATGACTACATGACGGTGGTCTACGATATGGTTGGCGGTCATCTGATCTGGGTTGAAGCAGGCCGAACTGCCGAGGTTTTTTCAAGGTTTTTGAAACAACTGCAACCAGATACAGCCTGCAAAATAAAGGCCGTAGCGATGGATATGGGGCCTGCCTACCAAAAGGCTGTCAGAGAGTCCTTGCCGTTGGCCGACATAGTATTTGACCGTTTCCACGTCATGAAAAACTACAGCAAAGCTATCCATAATCAGCGTCGACTTGAGTTCAGAAAGGCCGATCCAAGTGGTAAAGAGTTGATGAAAGGGACACATTATCTGTTGCTCAAAAATGCGGATAAGTTGAGTGAAAAACAAAGTGACAAGCTGCAAAGGTTGCTGGAGAGCAATAGCAACCTGAATGCACTTTACGTCTTGAAAGAACAGCTTCAGCTGCTGTGGAGTGCCGCTTCATTTGAGGCGATGGCGGAGCAACTGGAACGTTGGTGCCTGATAGCAGATCAGTCACAGATGCTCTATCTAAAAAAGTTCGCGAAATCCCTACGGAAACATTGTGTGGGCATCTGCAACTACGCCAAACACAAGCTCACAAGCGCCAGGATAGAGGCTGGTAATGTCAGTATAGGAATGATCCGTAAGCGAGCCAGAGGCATCAAGGATACCGAATACTTCAAACTCAAAATTAGACAATCATCCATTCCAGATAATCAATCTATGCTCTATTTGAAATCCTAAATCTACTCAACAAAGCGGAGAAGTGCCCATATCTAAATGATCAAACTTTCTGATCGTCTGTCGATCGGCACGCTTTTTCGTATTTTCTGGGGCAAGATCACCATTACCTGGGGATTGACCCTGGTGGAAACAGCCATGTTCGCCCTGATCCCGCTTTTGATCGGGCGTTCGATCGACGGTCTTCTAGGTGGGGATTGGGCAGATTTCATAAATCTTCTGATTGTATTTGCTGTGCTTTTGAACGTAGCCACTGCCCGGCGGGTCTATGACACACGTGCTTATGGAACCATGAGAGTGGAGTTGAGCAAGGCTCTGGCTGCGCGATCTGCAGATAAAGAGATATCTGTCGTTAATGCCCGCGTTCTCATGGGGCGAGAATTGGTCGATTTTCTAGAGAAAGAAGCCCCAGAAACCATGACCGCTCTTATTCAAGTGATCGTTTCGCTGGGCGTACTCCTCGCCTTTCACAGTACGCTTGCTTTGTCGGCCGGGGGCGCAACATTGATGACTTTGATCATCTACAGCCTGTTTGCCCATAGGTTCTTTAGGCTGAACGCCGGTTTAAACACTCAATCTGAAAAACAGATCAATGCTCTCGCAACCCATAATTTTACCGCCATCGCGGGGCATTTTACCGGGCTTCGCAAGCAGGAAGTTCGCCTTTCAGACACTGAAAGCTTTGTCTACGGGTTGATCTTTTTGGTTCTCCTGAGCATGCTTGCTTTCAATCTTTGGTTTGCAGCCACCCAGAGTGGCGCAAGCCCTGGTCAGATATTCTCCATTGTCACGTATTCCTACGAATTTGTTCAATCTGCCGTTGCCCTTCCCATGGCTTTACAGGCCCTCACCCGATTGAAAGAAATCACGGCTAGGATCAACTCCGTAATGGCCTCAACCTGATAAAATGCGCAGAACATTTTCAAGCTGAGCTTGGACAATGCTAAAAGGCCCCGTCCTGAAGAGAACCGGGCCTTTTATTATTCAGGAATACTTTAAACCAGTTACCCTAAATAAAAACTAGAAAGTAAACGATGCCCTTATTGTATCAGGGTTGGCAACGTTTCTCGCCACCAGGTGCTGTAGCGAATTTGTATTCTTGATCACCTTCAGTCCGTATTTGGTGAAGGTATCTTTGTTAAAGACATGTTTCGATAACAAGGGGTTGGTCAGAGCCTGAGTGAAAGCATCGGATGCCACCATACTGAGCATCAAATCGCCAAACAATTCATTGTCGTCGCCCTGTTCGGCAAAAAGACCAATAAAGAACTCCAGGTTGTCAATGTCACCGTAAAGAGACTTCAACTCTGCACCGAGTTCCTTATCAGACGTCAGGTCGTCGTAATCATCAAGTTCATCCAAACCGAATTGGACCCGGTATTCATTGAACGGCCGCAAACGGTAATCGCGTCCCATTTTAATGGCGGCGTGCTCTGCTCTCAGCAAGAAATCAGGTGTGTTGTGCAACGCGATCTTTCCAGCGCGTTGTTTGGAACTGCTATCAAGGATGACCCCCAGGCCCTTCTCGATCATGGCATCGTTTTTGAGCATAAACTCTGGCGGAGTAAGCGTGGCGCCACCAAAGGTCATGGTATTGGGAACAAGGCCATGCCAGCGATAGAGAAGGTCAAACTCAACAGCCATCCAGTTGGTGCGATACCACTCCTCCTCTTCGGCGAAAGAGGTATCAACCATAAATATCGGGGCTTTTACCGGGGATATGTGATTGATGTAATCTTCTATAACAATTTTAAGTAACAGGGTGATATTGATGTTCCTTGCGGTCTGGAACAAACGTTCATCATCTCCATTCCAGGCAGGATTGCGGGCATTCAGTTCATCACAAAGCCGATTGTGTTCCCTGAGGAACAAAGTACTGATCGCAGTATAACCGACCGTCGAATTACCGCGTTCCAGTCCGGTGGCAAAGTAATTTTCCTTACGGTTTTCCGGGTCGCCAAACCTCTTCAAAATGCCTTTGTATCTGTTGTCCTTTACATAAGGCAGTTTGCCATACTCAGGCTTCACCTCCCCATCATCACCAAACAGATTATCAGGATATTCTTCTGTCCCGACCATCTGACTTTTGAGCTTTCCGCCGTTTTTGGTTCGAAGCAAGTTTGCCGTCTCTTCGGTTAGACCATAGATCTGACAGAGATCAATTTCGTGATTGGAAGTGTTCTTGCGCCTATCCTTTGGATCAGCGCGAAGAAAACTATCGGTAAACCACTGGGCAAAAAGGGGGAACAAAAGGCTTGATCGTGGACAAGGTACGGTTTCTGTTCGTTTAAAAAGCCCTGTAATCACCCCATGTTCCCCTGGGTCCACGCCATCATAGGTTGCATCTTCGGGCAGGCCTGCGGTGTAACTTTCTGATGCTGCCCTTAGGTGACGACCAGAAAACGTGCGATCTGTCAGCGATGGCCAGGAAACATAATCACATGTTTTCCCCTTCTCATCAGACCAAAGGCTATAGGGTCTCGGCCGTGGAGTTGTTGCATTGGCAAAGGCATTAATTGCCAGTTTACTGACGAGTTCAGGGGCAAATTCATGCCCGATATTTGCCAGTAAATCTTTTATAGATCTTGTCATTCTAGCTCTCCTTGACATCAGTGACTAAAGGAGACTTTCGCAAAATCACGTTAGGGTCCCCAGTCCTGATTATGGATGCAATTTCATGTCAGCATTCCGGTTCCTTACAATAAAGATCACCTTTTAAACTCATGAAAATCCTAATAAAATTAGGAATATGAGATATTTTGAACTGAAAGATTGCTATTATAAATTGACCTGTTTGAAACAAGTTTTCTTCTTACAAATCATTGAACCATAGGTTCAGCTCTTTGCCGAAGTGAATAGAGCGTGAAAAATTATCACCGCCTAAAACAGGGACTTATTTGGCTTCATTTAAAACGTAAAGGGCTTGAGATGTTCCCTATTCAAACAAGTCCCAATAAGGACGACCACCAAAACGGTCGTAGAGGAAATCAATCAGGCGTTTGATCTTGGGGGCGAGATGGGTCCGTTTTAATTTCTCAGGATTTAGAGCTTTATACCTCGATTGTCCCGGAAGGAGAGACTGTCCGCCACCAGCCCAAGTCGAACCGTCTTAGCTGGGTTCAGGCCGTAAAGGGAGATTTCATCCTCAATAGTACAGAAATGACCAGCAGCGACCGTGCTGCCATTGAAAATGAGGTGTTATTCAACTGAAAGCAAACGCAAATCTTCTATTACCGTTAAAAGCCACGCTTCCCTGTAAAAGCATCAAATTAAACCAGCCCCTTATTCAGGAAGGGTTCGCGGGCTAAACAAGTGCAAGGCACCAGGTTGTTTTTCATAGGCAATACCGTTGGGCTCACTGAGGAGGAAAATCAACAGGCCCCAGGGTGCACGGGCATAGACCCAATCTCGTCCGGCAATGGGACCTTGATCAACGGATTTGACTTCCCCCAGGACTTCGACGTTATTAGCCTTGAGATCTGCAATGGTCGTCTTTAGATCATCCACATAAAACCCGAGGGACGTTGCGCCAAAATCCTCGCGCTTTGGCCAGGATTTGTTCTGTGCAGGCGATGAGAATTCAAACAGCTCAACGTTGGTACCATTCCCACACTTGAGAGCGCCGATCTTAAGCGTCGCATCTTTATGGGTGGCGACATTTTCCGTCATCCAGCTCCCTTTGGGATCTGCGAACGGGCCAAGATCGAAAGCTTCCTGACACCCCAGGCTTTTAACAAAGAAACTCTTGGCTTCGTTCAAATTCGGCACGGTCACACCGACGTGCTCCATCCCCCGAACCATCCCCGCAACAACGTGATTTCCTGAAACTGTGAACAACGCGACCACAGCCAATAGTTTCAACACACTTTTACCTATCATGTAATCTACCCCGATTTTGATCAGTACCATTGAAAACGACAAGAAAGAGAGCCCATATCATCCCCGCACAGGTCGCCCCCCTTAAGCTCCCTCCGTAGAGCCGAAGATTATTATCGAAAAAGGTAAACAATATCCTAGTAACTTCGGGCGAGTAACTGCAGATCCAAGCTTAATGCCTTCTTTAACGTTGATCTGCTAAGGTGGGTTTTGACAGCAGCAATGCGATTGCACGGGATATGGTCGACAAAGACAAGATCATAATAGTGGAGGAGAAGCCATTAGAGGCTCTCCAATCTGAAATTTTGACCCAGGTACGGGATTGTACCCTGGCCTGGGCACAGGGGACCGGTCCGGTTAAAAAATGCGATATATGTCCCACCGAAATGCCTGAATGCCTTCCCCATATCTCTTTGGTAGAACGGCTGAACAGTGGTTCCAAAATATTCAAAATTCGACTGGTCGGTGAAGAGATCGTCAATCGTACCTTAGGATACATGGCTGGCCATTTCATAGAAGACCTCACCCCCGACTTTTATTCTCAAGCGTTGATAAAATATTATAATCTCGCCATCGACCACGGACACCAAGTTGCTCAAGATATCACTTGGGATTATGACCACCGCCTCCTTCGGATTGAACGTTTCATGGTCCCTTTGTTCTTGGATGAAAAAGACACCAGTCCTACTGGACTTTTAATTGCCACTGTACGGGGCGATGAAACCCAGGATTACATGCAAAAAGAACGGCATTTCAAACCAGAAAATGCCTGAGAAAGTCACGAACAAATGAAGATCTATAGCAGGTAAAAATAATTAGATTAATCAACCTAGCTTGCTTTAAAACGATCTCTCACCTGATGTAAATTCGTCATTATCGCAATACAAAGGCCTCTAATTTCTTCAGTCGCGGGCAGCATATCTGGAACCATGATGGTTTGCATTCCAGCACCATGGGCAGATCGAACGCCATTGTGGGAATCTTCCAGCGCCAGACAGTTCTCCGGCTTCACTTGCAAACGTCCCGCAGCCGATAAATAAGGTTCGGGGTGTGGCTTACCGTTGTTCACATCATCACGGGTAACGATGGTGTTAAAATAAGAAACCAGTTCAGCCCGCGTTAAGTGATCTATGGCAACTTTGCGACTAGACGATGTTGCCACTGCCGTCGGAATTCCAAGTATCGTTAACAGGGTAAGGAGCTCTTTCACACCAGATTTAACAGGGATATCACGCTGAAATTCTGTGGCTAAAATCTGACTGTAGCGTTGATTATATTTCTCAAATGGGAAGTCTGGTCCCATAGCTTCTCGAATAATAGTGTCACAGATCTCTTGAGGAAGACCAACAATGGACCGATGAAGTTCTTCAGTTAATAAAAACCCGTGTTCCTTAGCCGATTGAATTGCCGATTTTTGATAAAGAACTTCTGAATCAATCAACACGCCATCCATGTCAAAAACGACGGCTTGCAACTGATCTGGCTGAAATGGCATATCGGGGAAAATTCCTTTAACTAGGGTTGTGTTTGGGATTTCTAATCAACATAGAAAGTCTAACTGTCACGAAATTCTGTGGTGGAATTTATAATCCATTGCCGAAAGGATGCGACTGGTTTTCTTCGTACGACCTCGTTCAGAAAGACAAGATAATACCTGCCATAATCGAGGCTGACATTGGACAAGCGTTTTAAGCGTCCATTTTCCACATCCTTGGCGACAAGTTCTGCTGATGCCAGCACCACACCCTGACCTGCCAAAGCGCCTTCAATCGCGAGTAACGATGACAGAGGGGTGGGTTTTTGCGGCATTTGAAAGTTGGAGTGTCCTGCCTTGGAGAACCAACTCGCCCACGATTGGCCTTTATCTTCATGCAGCAATCTGTACTGCAAGAGATCTTCAGGATCTACAACCTCTGAAAAGGTAGGGATACCATAGGGAAATACAGGGGAAGTCGAAATTAAATCACAGCTTATTCCCACAGGAACCTGATTGTAATACCGTATCCCGAGATCGCACTCATGATTTTTGATATCCGCCAGTTCCGATGAGGCAACCAAGGACACGTCGACCTCGGGTGATATTTCTTGAAACTCTCCAAGCCGAGGCATAAGCCACTTCATAGCAAATGTGGGCTCACAACTTATCGATAGAGTGCCGGTTTGCTGGTTTCTAAGAACTTCCGAGGCATCGGAAACCTGATCCAGGGCGGGTGTAACCTTAACGAGATAGGCTTTGCCGTTCTCGGTTAACTCTACTCCCCGGGCTATCTTTCGAAATAGTTGCACCCCCAATTGCTTCTCAAGACCGCGCACATGCCGACTAATAGCGGCATGGGTCACATTCAGCTCTTCAGCAGCACCACTGAAACTTTCATGTCGACCTGCAGCTTCAAAAGCTCGAACTGCATTTAAGGGAGGTAAATAACGCGGCATGGTTATATGTGACTTTTTCTAACACTACATGTCAAGCAAAGGCGTTTGTACATTTTAATAAAGTTATAAATATTAGAGGTAAGCAAGATATTCAACTTATTATAGAGCCCGATATAGAAAGAGAGGGTCCCATGGTCACATCCTGCAAACCCCAATTACAACATGAATTACCATGTAATATTTCCACCTACAGTCTTTCTGTCCCCAAAACGAATAGAGTCCTTCGCCTTGTATCTCATTCATTTTATACATTATGGGCCCGTTATAAAAATCACAGAGCCCGCGTTGAGCTGAAATACCTCAACGATCACCTGTTAAAGGATATCAATCAGCCCAGAGGAAATAATGACCCATTGGGTAAACACCGGGCTTGGAATGACCCCCTGTATTATGAACTCAGGCGCCGTTGGTAATATAGCCTGTGCTAGTTTTAATCAGAGGTAGTTTAATCCCCCCAACCGGACCGGAATAAATCAGAACATGAAATTTCAGATCTAGGCTGAAACTATATCAGCCGACATTTAAATACATAGCTTTGAGTTACTTCCAACTTCCGCCTATAGCCAAGGGTGGGAGTTGGTTCTTTTCCAGTTTGAAAATCAATGTGATGTAGATGCCAGGGAATTACGTTTCTTAAGAGAATTGACCCTTTGTGCCAAGTGGGGAGCCTGTTCTTTCCATTGAATATCTGGCAATCGAAAATCAATATATTCAAAGGCAACGGCGATGGTTAAATCCGCGAGATCAACATGGTGAGAGCTACCCCGAGAATAAACCTCGTCAAGAGTTCTCGCGATACGTGGCAAAGCGGTGAGCCAGCGTTCTTTTAAGGGAGATTTGGGCGCATAGCGTTGTTGAATAACACTTGAGAAAGAGCAATCAATCGCAGCTCGCCCAAGACCTAGGACCTGACACCTTGTGGCCAAACCATTATGTGATGTTGGTGAAAGAGAGGATTGGCCTGAGCGCTGAATAAGATAATCGCAGATGCAACTGCTTTCGATCAACTGCGTACCATCCTGCAAGACCAAGGCGGGCACTTTAGAGGCTGGGTTAACATTCAATAGGTCATCAGATGATGCCCAAGGATCCACAAAGATCATCTCTGTTTCGTGAATCAAATTAGTTTCAATCAGAAGAACTTTTATCAAACGCGCATAGGGGGAAGCCTGATTTAGATATAACTTCATGAGTGAACAACTTTCTTTTTTGATCGGGAAGCCAGCAGGATAACGGCAGTAATGATGAGTGTCGCACTTGCCATAATGAGAGATAACGCAAAGCTATGAGTTTGCTCAAAGAGGTATCCTGCCAGTAAAGGCCCCAACATTTGTCCCGTTGCAAAAGAAGTTGTCAGGGCTGCAATGTGTCGCATGACATCATCTGGCGTGGCGATCCGGTGAGCTTCTTTCATCCCTGCCATCGTGATGATCATAAAAGTACCGCCAACACCCAGTCCCGCAATTATGATGGTTATGATGTGGGGATAAACAACTGGAAGAAAAAGCCCCGTTGCCATAATCAATTGGCTTGCTGCCCATAATTGCCGATTTGAATATCGCTTTTGAACCTTAACACTCAGCAATATTGACATGAAAGTTGCGGCGCCAAATATCGGCCAGATCCAACCAAATATCATGGGCGAATTTATAATTTCACGCGCCATCATTGGCAAATAGGTCGCCGGGATTATATACCCCATCCCCATTGCACCATAGGCGATGACAATTGGCCAATCAAAGGGACTTCGCTGTGATTTTTTTTGGAGCAATTGAGGAAAAACAGACGGAATTTCGGACCCTATTCGAAGATACAGCCAAAAACCCACTATCAAAGATGCGATGCCGATAAGGACCCAGCTTTCAGCACTATCAATTCGGTACACCATAAAGAGAAGTGTAAGTAGCCCTGCGATTAAAATGCCGCCGCCAACACCAGAAAACACGCAAGTTTGAAAAGTGACCGTGAGGTGTTTGAGATAATACTTGCTGACGAGAACCAGAATTAATGCGCTGGAAATACCGCAAACAAAACGCAGCATCAGCCACAGGTAAAAATCCCCCGTCAGTCCCATTGCTATGGTGCTAATACCTACGGTCAATAAGCTAAAACGTAGAAGAATTTTAGGGGAACAGGATAGTTTTGTGACAAAGAGTGCCCCTAATAAATATCCAAACAGATTAATTGAGGCCAGATAGCCGCCATCCATAATATTTATCAGTCCATCTTCTCGCATCATGGGCAACAAAGGGGTAAATGCAAACCGCCCAATGCCCATGGCTAGTGCCAAAGAAAGCGCTCCGATTAAGGCGTAACGGACATCAAGTGCGGACTGGGACATACCCGTTTCTTTCAAAATATCGATTGATCTTGTCTGTAAAATAAGTGCTATTATGTATTAATAAAAATGAATATATGTGAACATTAAATTCTCAAAACGAGATGCAAATGCAAAACTTGGACCTTCAATCCCTTGAGATCTTTCGACATGTTGCCGTAGAAGGCAGCGTGACAAAGGCAGCTGCAAAGCTCAACCGGGTGCAATCAAATATCAGTACGCGCATAAAGCAGTTGGAAGAGCGTATAAATAAAGACCTTTTTATACGTAAAAACAGGAAGTTGACCTTAACACCTGAAGGTCAAATTTTATTGACGTATGCAGAGCGACTTTTGCAATTGTCTTTGGAGGCAACCGAAGCCCTGAACGAATGGAAGCCAAGTGGTGTGCTCAAAATCGGGGCTATGGAAAGTACAGCCGCAGCCCGCCTACCCGAAATTCTGTCACTGTATAATCAGCTATACCCAGAGGTAAAAGTCGAGCTAAAAACAGATACTGCAGGCGGGTTAATCACTCGGTTGACGAATTTCGATATTGATGTCGCCTTTATTGCGGAACCTGTGGTGTTTGAAAATATATCCACCCAGCCTGTCTTTGAGGAAAAGCTAGTGTTGGTTGTGCCCCAATCCTTTCCGCCTTTAATGAATGTAGATGAAATTAGCGGTAAAACAGTAATTGCGTTTGAACAAGGGTGCGCCTATCGGCGCTATCTGGAAGAATGGATGTTAGAATGCGGGATTGTGCCAGGAGGCTTTATTGCCATCAGTTCATACCTGGCTATTCTCGCCAATGTTTCTGCTGGGACAGGGTTTGCCATCGTGCCACAATCTGTGTTGGATACAGTGAACACAAAAGGCACTTTTCAGATTTATCCGTTGCCTGGAAAATATTCCAAAATAAAGACCCTTTTAACCTCAAGGGTGGACTATAGATCAGTTAAGCTGGATACATTGAGCGAGCTGTTACCACTGCCTTAGTGCTGTTTCAATCGGCCTACTGCAATGAAAAACGCACACCAGCCATTTTGTGAAGAGTTGAGAGTTAAAGGAAACCAACACATCGATTTTCAATAAATATTCACTTCTAGGCTGCAAGATGGAAGTTCTGGTAATTACAGACACTTCCTAGCGGATAATAAAAATGCCATATAAGGTAAAATTTCAAGCAACTGGTGTCATTATCCATTTTTACGGTGTTGTAACTCGGGACGATTTCATCGCTTCTGGTCAAGAAATGTGGGGCCAGCAGAACTGGGATAAAGCAGAATATGAAATTGCAGATCTAAGCGAAGCTATTACCGTCGATATTAGTGAGGATTGTGCTATGGAAATAGCACATTTGGATAACGCGGCAACGCTCAGTTCATTACGGCATAAAGTTGCCATTATTGCCACCAAGCCCGAGGTCATCCATCTGGCTCAAATTTACGCAAAGTCAGTCGTGAACTGGAATTGGGAAGCCCGCACATTCAATGACATGGATAGCGCATTAGCATGGGCCACGGAATAAAGATATTTCCCAAAAACTGCCAGAGAAATAGTCCGTTATTCAATCGCAGCCCACTACCCATAACACTAACTCGTATAAGCTTAACTCAGAAGTTCATCCTCATAAGGGAAGTCGGCAATAATCTCGGTTCCCGTTTCGGTAATGCGCACCATCTGCTCCAACTTTACACCATGTGAGCGCCCGCTTTCTCCTATATAGCTTTCAATAGAGATGGTCATGTTCTCTTCGAACACACCGTCATAACCAGAACGTTCCCAAAATGCGAGCGGTGGGACTTGAGGATATTCATTGCACATACCCGTACCGTGTACCAAAACACGACAATCCAAATCTTGATATTTTTCCGGCATCTTCCACGCTTTTTCAGCAAACTCGCGCAATGACACTCCCGGTTTAATCAAAGACATATTCGTATGCACCTGATCATAGGAAGTTTGATACAGCATCTTCTGCTCCGCCGTTGGCTTGGCAGGTTGGCACAGCCAGGTACGAGAAATATCAGTATTATATCCGAAAGGACCGATCATATCCGTATCAATGGCTAAGAAATCGCCGGGGACCAACACTTTATTGCTCGCCTCGGTATACCAGGGATTTGTGTTGCCCCCCGCAACAACGAGCCTGGTTTCGATGTAATCTCCGCCTAGGTTTGAATTCATTGATGCCAAGACAGCCCAGAGATCGTTTTCGGTAGCTCCGGGCACAGTTTTATCACGCATTGCCCGCAGAGCTGTCAGGCAAACAGTCGCAGAATGTTTTTGAGCTACCAATTCCTCTGGCGTTTTGATGCAGCGTGCGTATTCAATGATATCCTGTCCAAATACGGTTGATACCTGTCTTGCTTCCAAAGCGTCACGGCCATCAGGTTCTAACTTATCGATTGCTATTCGGCTGCTTCCACAACGCTCCGCAATGACACTGGCCAACTCATCTGCCCAAGCGCTAATCAATTCAGGGCGTTTATCCCCTGCAGTGTGGTGATACCACAGTGTTCCGGGACGTGATTCTGCAATCGTGTCCAGACCTTTGGAAAGGTGCCCACAATTGACAAAATCAAACATGACCGCTTTGCCTTCAGTAGGTACCAGGCAATAACGAGCAGCATTATGCATTGTCCAAATTTGCATATTACGACAGTCGGTTGCATAGCGAATGTTGATAGGGTCGTAGAGCAAGATGCCGCCCAAATCATTCTCTGCCAGACAATGCTGAAGGCGTGCTAAACGTTCCATGCGCATCTTAGGTTCATCCACTTGGGGAAGCGCCGAAAGTTCTTGGCGGGCTTCATGTATATAACGTGTGAGGTCCATAGAAGTCTCTTTCATAAATTCTTTTAAAGAATATTATTTCGAGATAAAACAATAAAACAGATAGAAAAATATCATACAATTCATTCATAAAAGGAATGCAATTTG
The DNA here is from genome assembly GCF_965205715.1 of Kiloniella sp. Classification (GTDB taxonomy): domain Bacteria; phylum Pseudomonadota; class Alphaproteobacteria; order Kiloniellales; family Kiloniellaceae; genus Kiloniella. The sequence continues at coordinate 1,143,097 of NZ_CBDBHW010000014.1, forward strand.
AAAATTGATGTATCATCTTTGAATATGTTACGTGCCTTTGAAGTCGCTGCCAGGAAACTCAGTTTTACGCTTGCTGCCAGCGAACTAAATGTGAACCAACCTGCAGTCAGTCGGCAAATTGCTGCTTTGGAGATGCAACTCGGCACCACACTGTTCTTAAGAACGCGACCTAGATTATCATTAACTTCAGATGGCCAAGCTCTATACACAGCGGTTACAAATGGGTTTTCTGAAATTAGTGTCGCATTGGCGGCAATTCAAAATCGTAACAGCTCAAATACTGTGTCTGTACGGACGTCAATCGGTTTTGCTAGTTGCTTTTTGATAAATCGCCTTAGTGAATTCAACGACTTACACCCTGATGTGGAGCTAGAACTCGTCACCAGTGATCGGTTTCATGAATACGATCCAACAGATTTCGATGTCGCAGTTATCTTTGGCCATCAAGATGAATTATCTAATTACGAAACACATCTCATTTTTCCAGAAGTCCTTGTTCCAGTCTGCGCTCCAAACTATTTCACCTCCGAGCAGAAGCAGAGACAGGTCAATCTATCTGATGAAAAATTACTAACTTTTGCAGAATCAGCCCATTTGAATAATTGGAAAACCTACTTTTCGGGTACGAAAGAGACGCCGAAAGAACCTGAAAAATCCAACGTATATAATAGTTTTATGGTTTATTTTCATGCCGTTCTAAACGGCAAGGGAGTTGCTCTAGCTTGGGCTGGTCTCATAGAGGAGTTTATTAATAACGGTAGATTAATACCGATAGGTGATCGGCGGGTCCGTACCGAACGAGGGTATTATTGTTGCTTATCGGATAGAGGGAAAAAAAATATATCAGCTAAAAAATTTGCGTCCTGGCTCAGAAATGAAACGAAACCAGCTAGGCAGGAAATGATGACAAAGGAAGTCCTCAAAACTTGAGAACTTCCCTATCCTTAGCTCAAACTTCAAAATGATTTTAGCTATCAAAAATCCTTATTCGCTCGTACTAGCTTCATCGCCTTCACAGCATTCACCAAAAACTTTTTTATAAAGCGCGGCTTTTACTTCAGGGTCGGTGATGCCGTCGATAATGGCCATGGCCTGTTCGGTGAGATCATTTTCGAGATGAGCTTCCTTGTTGGCTGCTTCTTGCAACTGAATATTGTAACAATCCAGTGCCTCGCCCTGCCCCAGTAACGCATCGACGATAACCGACGGTGTGCGCAGGATACGGTCTTTGGCACTGAGGATAATACCGTTGACGGTTTTACCCCTGTATTCCTGCATTAAATCGCCACGCTTTTTCACGTATTCGTATTTGGTAGAGGTCGCACTCGGGTTAATACAGTTTTTATTGGTGCCTTTGATCAGCTCGATAAAGCTCGAACGTGTGCCTGTATGATCAGGAATATTACACAGATGTTCATAGATTTTATTTTCTTCCTCCTTGGCCTCAGCAGGGTCGCTCAAAACCTCTTTGAGCAGGTTGCCAATCGATGACAGGTTCGCCGTTTTCCGATCTCCAGGCACACCGTTGTCATAAACAAACGTCACATCATTGAGATACGTAATGGTGAAGTATTCCTGCAACAATTGACGGAAGACAAAGTTCAAAACCCGGCTTCTATTGATATTCTCCAGAGTACGGGTAATTGTTTCTTCGCCGCCGCTGGTGCTGGAACTGCTGGTTTCGGTATTCACCTCGACCTGACGGTTTGTATCTGCGGTTTGAACGTGGTGATCAACGGCGCTTTCCAAGCTGCCAACCTGGGTTTCTACGGCTTCAGTTGTGGTATTAACAGATGACCCACCGCCACTTGCGCTGCCGCCAAAACTGACAATACCCAAGTTAACACCGCCACTCGTACCAGCGCTCACCGACAGAGTGTCAGTATCCGTTTCGGACGAACTCTCGGTTTGCTGAGTTGAATTTTCGACAGTTGTCTGTAATTCATCGGTGCAGGACTCGCTATAGCTATCCAGCACGCTTTCAGAAGCACTGCTGGTTTCTTCGTTCTGATGATAGCTTTTGACAGAAATGGTGGTGGTTTCCCCCGGTAAAAGACTAAAAGTCTTCAGGGTTTGGCCTGCACCGTAATCACCGAGATACGACGCCATCTTCATCTTCATCACCATATAAATCGCCGGCTTGGCCCGGGTCGGGCGCTTGATGAAGTTCAACCCCTGCCGTCCGCTCAGTCGGGTGTAGAGGCTCGGCATGTAACCATCATAAATTCTGCTGGCAATATGGTTGGTCGAGAATTCAAGCGAAGAGGTCGACACCGGAATATTTGCCGATTTCAAGACCAGTCCGGTCGGGACGACGGGCGTGGCAAGACTGTTTACCCCGGGCACTGCTCTCTTAAGAGTACGTGGTTTTGTGGCATTAAGATTGATACTAAGATTTTGCAACTCGGGAATTGCCGAATACTGCTTTCCGGATATAATGCTTTCGATGCTTTTGACGGTAAAATTGTCATCTTTTTTAAGCAGATCTAGTTGTCCCCAGAAATGATTTTTGGGTAAAACTCTCAAACTGGCTTTAAATTTTTTGGGATTGATATCCAGCTTGATAAAACTGACCACATCGTAGGTTGTCGATTGTGGTAAATTGTAATTGAGAATAGAAGCCGACCCTGCTTCGTCGAGTTTAATCAGTGGCTCTTTCGGGGTGCATGATGTGCTATCACTCATGGGAAATGCTCTCCTGTTTTGATATACTCTTGTTCTAATTAGATTTCTTGAATTCAGATTTCACACGGCAAGCTCCGGAATTTGGATCTAAGTCCCATGCCTCAATAAATATTTCATAGGTCTTGGGGTGATACTTGAAACCATCCGGCAGGTTGATAATTTTGTTTTCGATCTGATGCATGTACTTGTCCTTGACCTGAAACCCCTCCAATAAGCCCTCAAGGTCAGGGAATACTTTGTTTACTTCAGCCAGCAGTCTTTTCTTACCAGGCAGCCAACTGGGCAATAGATCTTCAATTGAAATACCGACGGGTTGGTTTTTTTGATCATCTGCATCTACAGATAAAACATTCCACTCAAAATCCCCCTCGTCGTAACCCCAGCTTTCCCAACTATCTATGGAGATCAGCCAACTGTTATTTGAATCTTGGGGTGAATTTGTGTCTGCGGGAGTACTGGTTACGATCACTTTCGCAACCACCGTGATGGTACCAAGCGCCTGTTTAATTGGATTTTTTTCATCCACAGGCAACAAGATATTAAAATCAAAATAGATGGTTTCGGTCCCTCCTGCCTCCATTGGGCTGATCGCAGGAGTGATGTTTTCGACGCTGCCATCAGGCCTGGTAAAGCTTGCTGCCGAACCAGGATGGAGATCTGCAGCATTATCCAACCGCTTTTGGATAGCCCGTTCTAAAATAACCGTGGCATTAGCACACACCAGACCATCAAAATTCGGAAGGGATCGCACGGTCGATTGGGGAATAACCGCCCGCCGTGTGCTTGTATCAAATTGAAAGCTTATTGGGGTAAAGACGACCGGGGCAGTTTGGTTGAGGTACAAGAGCAACAGTTCAGCGGCCATCTGGCTTTTCTGATGGTGCTGTAAGTAATAGGCATACATCACCCCGATTTCGACAACGTCCTCGTCGGATACTTCAGATAGAGTGCTGATCGCGGTCAGCAACTCAATTGCCTTATCAATGGAATAGGGTCGCCCGAACAGTTTCTTAAACTGGCCATCTATCATCGACCGCGCCCACCCGGGAAGCTGGCTGCTTGTCGACGAAGTAGACGCGACGACCGGAGTATCCAGAGCGCCCTTTTCAAGTACCTGTGTATCGGTTGGATCTGCCATGACCACGTTCCCCTCTATACCTATTCAGGGCCTAATAGGCTCTGTAAGTTTAATCGCCCAAAGATTGATCAAGCGAGAGAGTAAACCAGATCGCAAGACTGTCTCTAAAAACACTCCTATCTAATTACGCGAATAACCCGATCCTCAATAAGTGAAAAGGTTGTGAATAATCAATTCACGCTTTAGGAAATATGGGTTAAGAAAACTCGGTTGAGCGCTAACAAAAACAAGAAAACACGACAAAGGTGACAAATTCCGTTAATCCGAGTAGAATAGTCTGAAATAAGCGGATAGCGGTCCCTTGTGGGGGGCTCAATTGACCGCCCTCTCTGAAGGCTATTGCTTTAGATATCCTTCTCTGTTCGGCGGCTGAGCTGATCGCCCCTGATGTGTTTGTTATTGTGTACGGTCCATGAGCACCGTTTTCGCTTGAGCCCCCTAGTTTAGGGACAACTGGTTCAGGAGAAAAATATATGCCCAAAACAGCGACACATCATGACACTGCTTCAGTAACGGATAGGCCAGCTATTCATTCTATTCCTGCGATTAACAAAATCAGCGTCATGGATCTCAAGGAAGTCTTGGCCAAGGGCCTCAGCGATTTCAAAGAAAAGCCAAGTCACATCCTTCTTCTGGTTGTCATATACCCCATCGTAGGCTTACTCGCCGCCCGACTGGCCGCCGGATATGATATTTTACCATTGGTATTTCCCCTAGTGACTGGCTTTGCCTTGATCGGTCCGCTGGCCGCAATTGGCTTGTATGAACTGAGCCGCCGCCGGGAAAAAGGCCTCGAAGTCGCCTGGAAAAATGCCTTTGATGTCTGCCACTCCCCCGCGATTGGCTCCATCAGTGCGCTCGGCGTGTTATTGATGGTGATCTTCCTGATCTGGCTGGTAACCGCGCTTACCATATATCAAATGACTATTGGGGTGGTCGAACCCACGTCGGTCAGCGCCTTCATCAGCCAAGTCATGACCACTGCCGCTGGATGGTCCTTGATTGTAATCGGGTGTGGTGTCGGTTTTGGCTTTGCCGTGGTTGTCCTCGCCATCAGCGTGGTGTCTTTTCCCATGCTGCTCGACAAGGATGTTAGCGCAGCACTGGCCGTTCAGACTTCGGTAAAGGTTGTTCTCACCAACCCTATTCCTATGGCAGCTTGGGGGATTATCGTCGCCGGGTCGCTGCTCTTGGGATCAATCCCGTTCTTTGTCGGTCTCTGCGTTGTCATGCCGGTACTGGGCCATTCAACTTGGCATCTATACCGCAAGGTTGTGAACGCCAAATAAGATTTAAAGAACGGTTTAAACACCAAAAGACCAGCCCTTTTTTTTAGGGGCTGGTCTTTACGTTTTTGTTTAATCACCTTAGGAAGTCGGCGAGAGTTCTGTTGTTTCAGTCCCTTCAGAGGCTTCATATTCACCAACAGTTGTCACAATGGGCGTAGCTGGTGCAGGTTTCGACTTTGGCACCCCCAATCGTGGGTGCAATCGCCCGGCCACAGCCCAGGCGGCAAACATCCCAACACCTGCCGTGGCAAAGATGGCGGAAACAGGCGCAAACAACAGAACCAGCCACGCCACACCAGGGCTCACAATACCCGAGATATCCCGAAAGGTTGAATAGACCGCGGACATTTCAGTACGTTCAGAAGGTCTTACCGCCATCAAAAATGGCAAACCTGCGCAAATATCCAACAGAATTAAAAACACCGTCCCAAATACGAGGAGTGCCACTGTGGCCCACGGCCAGCCAGCACTAAAAGTGGCGATAACAAAGATGACCCCACCGACAAAATAGCCAAAACGTATCGCATAACGCACGGAATAACGGTCTATCCATTTCAACATAAAAGGGGTGATGAAAAGCAGTGAGTTCGAAATCGAAAGCGCAATACCGCCGATACTTTCATCAAGACCGGACTCTACCGCGTAAATTGGCAGGTAAACGATATAGACCCACCAGCTACAGGATTTAATCATCGCAAACAGCCAGCCGGCGATCAATCGCGGCTGGACAAAAAAACGCATCAAGAACGCCACCGGGTTTGGCGCTGGCGCACGGGCCTTGGTGATGAGCTTACCATCGCCCAAACGCATCCACCAAAAAACGATGAGAAGCACTGCCGCCCCAAGCCCAGAGACCAAAAATGGCGCGGGCGTCCACCACTGCAACAGCCAAACGCCCCCTGCGGGCCCCGCACACCAGGCCACGGCACTATAGAAAAGACGCAGGGTTTCAGACCTTTTCAGCTCCACCTTTGCAACATAATCCAACACGTAGGCATTAAAGCAGACAAAGAGAATGACAACCGCCACGGTGTAGGAAAAGAGCGCCAAAGCAATAGCAATGGGCGAGCCTTCGATAGCGAGGAAAGCACTGACGATAAAGAGTACCGCACCACCGGAATACATCCATCGTCTGGGAATATAGCGGGTCAACCAGGGCACCAGCAAACCACAGACCAGGGATATGATCCCGACATAAAAATATATCTCGGATACCACAACGGTATCTTGAAAGGCCTTATACATAATAAGGGGAAAAACTGATATCAAAATACCGCGAGAAATCGCTTCGATACTAGAAAGTACGGCAAAGCCTTTTGCACCTGGCGTTGGGGCATGGCGAAGCCATTCGGGAATCCGACGCTGAAACATCTAACCACCTCATAACCTGTTGATTTTAAATAAGCATATTTTGGAGATGGCTTCTCTCTTATCACCGACAAAAATGGTTGATTTTTTTGGTCGGATATCTCATTTACGCCGTTTTTATGTTTTTTTTCGCCTCTGACGTGTTCTGAATATTACCGGACCTGAAATTGTGAATAAAATCTGGAGATAAATTCAATAGAGGGGGCTAACAGAATGAACCAAACGGCTATTCTCACCATGATGGCGCGTTATAACCAACGTATGAACAGTCAGCTGTTGTCTGTTTGTGCTGGCTTGTCCCAAGAACAACTCCATCGGGACACCGGAAGTTTCTTTTGTTCCATTCTGGATTACTGGAACCACATCATGTTCAGCGATCTCGTTTTAATGGCCCGAATGAGATCACAGGGCATCAACCCCTCAAAACTCCAATCTCTCGACGATTTCCCAGCCGCGACCTCTCCCAAGGACAGATACTACGATAGCCTTGAGAGCTTCTCTGCTCACCGTCATAAGCTGGATGTCATTCTTAGTAACTGGTGTGAGACTTTGAGCACAAAGGACATCAGCTCCATACTATCTTATCAGAGCACTCAAGGAGATCATGTCAGGCAAAAAGCGATCGATATTATCCACCATATATTCCAGCACCAAACCCATCACAGAGGACAGATTACTTGTCTGCTGAGTTTAAACGGTGTGGACTATGGCTGCACCGATCTTCCGGTGATCGTTGCCGAAGGATCCGTATAAAAAAGTTCAGATACAACCTGCCTATTTACGCGTTGGAACTTTGCGCAAAGTCATGCCGTATTTATCGTCATCGGAAAATCCAAGGCTTTCGTAGAAGCCCTTGGCGCCGCCGTCTTGGCGACCTTTCCCGGTCAGTAGCATAATCTTATAGGCGTTGGCGCCCCAGGCGATCTCAATGGTGTGCTCCATCACCTTTCGTCCCAGCCCTTGCCCTCGGCAGTTTTCGGCGGTGATGACGTTCTCAATCAAAGCGTAAGGTCTGCCGAGATAAGTCATGTTGGGCAGAAGATGCAAAGTCACAATAGCGCAGACCTGCTCCTCTTTACCTTCCGCGCTCTTTTCAACCGCAACGACAACCTCTGTCCCGGGATGCTCTAGCAACTTCCGCCACTGCCGCTTGCCTTCCCCACCTGAAATAACTGGGACCGATGCACCAAATTCTGCGTAGAGGAGAACAGCAGAGAGATAGTCTTTTTCTTGCGCCGCGCGAATAATCATGGAGGGATCCGTTAGGAAAGGAGGATAGAAGGAGGTAACTATTATTACGAACCTTAAGCCAACAATATTTCCCCGTAAACAACTAATAACTTTAGAGCTTTCGACTTTTAAGTACAGTATCTCTATATAAATACGCTCTTGTTTCAAATCTGAAAAACAACCATTATTTTGGCGGTAAATCGACCGTGTGCGAAACCTTATTAGGGTGTGGGATAACAGAAGGCTATAAGGTGGATTTTGAGATTCTGGGCTTTAAGTTTGGTGAGTTTTTGATGCTCTCCGCAATTATTCTGAATTTTGTGCGGATATTTCTGCTTCTGGACTTTTCCAAACATTTAAAATTGGAAGCAAAAAAACTGTTCCCTGACGAGCCATATCAAAATCTCAATTTCTTTGGAAGCTTTCGGAATTGGCCATTCATTAGAAGAGAAGTCCCCGCTAAGAACCAAGGGGTTCATGAAATGCACGTCAAATTTAGATCCTACAGCAATTATTCAGCCAGCTTTATTTTATTGCTGTTGGTGTCCGGATTTTCCATGGATTAATGATGTTATCAGCTTACCCCCTGGAACAAATGGATGACGATGAACTTGTATCAAAATCGGGCCCATCATATTCGGATTAAATTCGGTGATCGTGTAACGGGCAAGCTATTCTGGAGAAGTACGAGGATTTTGAATAGCTAGATTGGCCTATACCTTGTTCAAAACACCCATTCTGTAGAAAGAGCAGACATCATGACCTTATCCAGGTATTCGCCCTCCCTAAAGCTCGATTGGCGCAACACTCCTTCGTGCTTGTAACCCGCTTTCGTATAGGCTGCGATGGCTGCAGGGTTATCTGCAAAAGAGGTAAGTTCAACCCTATTTAACCCCAGGCTTTTAAAGCCGTATGAAGTTATAATTTTGGTCGTTTCACTCGCAATGCCGCGGCCCCAATAATCTTTCTCCCCAATTAATATATAATACTCTCCAGTGCGGTTTATATAATTTATAGAAGTAATTCCCGCGTAGCCTATTATCTGTTGTGTATCGTTACAGCAAATCGCTAAATCAATAGATGTATCTCTTTCATTGAGAGAGGCTAACCACGCCTTATGGCATTCTTTTGGTTTGGGAATAACAAACCATGAAGAGCTGTATTTCGTAACGTCTTGATCACAGGCCCACTTGTATAAGGCGGTTAGATCGTCTTGCGACAAAGGGCGATAAAAGACCTTTTCACCATTGAAAAACATAATTAATCTCCCCTAAATCCAATTCAAAAATGAATTTTACAATGAAAAAAATACACCGAATAAGAACAATAAACTAGTGGTTCTTATCCTGTTCTCAGCAAAGTTCACTCAATATTCATCACATAAATTCAAGCAGCCATATAAGCGCAGATTCAGTTCCATCATCACTGGATTAGAGCCTGTGATGGAATAGGCAGTTGCCTTGCTATTGCAGAACGGGCGCTCCCCGTTCCGTAGATTTTCTTTCGGCTTTATGATAAGATCGCGTCGGATGGAGGAAGCTATGGAGCGACGCTTAGAAGCGATACTTGTGGCCGACGTGGTTGGTTACTCACGCCTCATGGATATGGACGAAACAGGGACGTTTGAACGTCTGAAACACCTCCGCAAAAAACTCGTACAGCCCCAAATCAACGCCTGCAAAGGCCGCGTCGTGAAACTTATGGGCGACGGCCTTCTGGCTGAATTCCATAGTGCGGTTGAGGCCGTTAGGTGTGCCGTCTACATTCAAACCGCGCTGACAGAGCACGAAATTGATCAGGCCGAAGATCACCGCATCAGGCTTCGTATCGGCGTCAATCTCGGGGAAGTCATTATCGAGGGATCAGACATCTATGGCAGCGGCGTCAATATAGCTGCGCGGCTGGAAGGCCTTGCCGAGCCAGGCGGGATCTGTATCTCGGGCAAAGTCTATGAGGAAGTCGGCGACAAGCTTCCCACCACCTTTGAAGACAGGGGCGAACAAAAGGTCAAAAATATTCCAGAACCAATCCGGGTGTACCACTGGACCAATGGCGCGGCTGTTCCTAATTCTCCAAAAATCAACTCAACAGATTCAAATTCCACGACTGGCGAATTATCGGGGACAGAAGCCCCGCTATCTCTTCCCAACAAGCCTTCAATCGCCGTGCTGCCTTTTGACAATATGTCTCATGACCCAGATCAGGACTATTTTGCTGACGGCCTGACCGAGGATATCATCACCGAGCTTGCTCGCTTTCAGTCCTTCTTTGTCATCGCGCGCAATTCAACCTTTGTTTACAAAGGGCAGTCGGTCAACGTCGGGAAGATCGGACAAGAACTGGGTGTTGCCTACGTTGTCGAGGGTAGCGTGCGAAAAGCAGGTAACCAGGTCCGCATCACCGCCCAGCTTATCGAGGCCGCGAGTGGAAATCACATCTGGGCCGAGCACTACGACCATGACCTGACCGATATATTTGACCTTCAAGACAAAGTCACCCAGGCCATCGTCGCCGCCATTCCCGGCCGGTTAGAAAGTGCTGATCTCAACCGGATCAAGCGCAAGCGTCCGGAAGACATGGCGATCTACGATTACGTTCTCCATGGCAAGATGTTCCATCACCGCAGCACAAAAGACGATAACATTGAGGCGCTCAAGGTGCTTAACAAAGCGATTGAACTGGATCCGGAATTTTCTGAGTCCTACGCCTGGAAGGCCTGTACCCTGGGGCAGGCGCTAAACCGGGGTTTTGGCGAAAACAAAGAAGAGTTGTTTGCCCAAGTTGTGGAGACCATAGAAAAAGCGCTTTCGCTCGATGACAACAACTTTGAATGCCACTGGATTATGTGTGAAGTGCGCATGATGCAAGCCCGGTTGGAAGAGGCCGAACGTCACCATAAAAAGGCCTTTGCCCTGAACTCTAACGATCCGCGCGTTGTTGCTCAGCACAGCGAATTACTGACATGGCTTGGTCGACCGACGGAAGCTGCGGACTGGGCACATCAGGCTATGCGTCTGGATCCTTATGCCGCCGCCGGACGGGCACACTTGCTCGGCCGTGCTCATTACGTCGCGAAAAACTACGCAGAAGCAATCGAGGCTTTCAAACAGGTCCCAGCGCCAAGTTTCCGCCATCATGCCGAGATCGCCGCCTGTTATGCCCAACTGGGATCAGACACAAAGGCAGGCCAGCACTCCGATAAAGTGCTGAGCCTGAAGCCTGACTTCACCATCGCCGACCATGTGCAAAGCCTGCCCTTCATTGAAACCAGCGACCGCGAGCACTATCGCGACAGCCTTCGTAAAGCGAAACTCCCGGAAGACGCATAGTATCCTGAGTTTACGAGAGTCCTGACAAAGCCGGGTCCATCATGCTTGGGTAAAATTCGGTAATCGTATAGCGGGCCACGCCATATTGGTGGAAGGGGTCTTCTTTGATCAGGGTTTCTATTTTTTCTCGAGCGTCTGAGAGCGCCAGGATAACACCACCTTCGCGGGGGACCTTTGCTCCCGAGGCGATGAAGATTTTTTGCGCATAGTATTTCTTCAGGAAAACCCTGTGATCCTCGATGAGCGGATCAATCTCCTCAAAGGGCACGATATATTCCAAATCAATCACGAACATGTTTGTATTCTCGGGTCGCAAGGTTTTTGTTATTTGAGACATCCGGTTCCTCTCATCAGAAAAGCCAGTTGGGACCCCCAACTGGCTTTTCATTTAGTTATGCCGAAAGCCTTACGCCGCTGCAAAGGCAGACAGCACCATCTCGGCACCGGCTTCGCGGGCAGATGTCAGCGCCTGATATTCTGAAGAGTTATAAAATTCATTGAGCTTGTCTTGATCCGGGAATTGGAACACGGCGGTTCCGGGTAACGCGTCTGTTCCGGTTAGGACGCCGTCTACGCCACCTTTAAAGAGCAACTTGCCGCCAAAGGAAGCAATTACAGGTCCAGCAGCTTGGGAATAGGCCGCCATTCTAGTAGGGTCTTTAACGGCAAAGTGGGCAACGAGGTAAGCAGACATATCGTGGTTCCTTTTGATGAGCCTTCTGGCTGAGGGCGTCTTGTTGACTGACCTCACCCTCTCACAATGCATAAATACAATAAATAGACGGAATTGCATAAAAACCATGCCATATTGCATGGGCGTTAAATTGGGAAATTTCCTAGTTATTCCAAATTTTATCTAAGACTGGGTATTGGGTAGCATTATCGTGACGGTCGTCCCCTCTCCCAAGTTGCTTTTAATATCCAACTCTCCGCCGTGAAGCTCCACCAGCGATGTCACGATCGCCAACCCAAGCCCGGTTCCGGTCTGAGATCTTTGATAATCGTTACCAGCCATGACAAAAGGTTCCGTGATGCTGGACAGCTTATCTTCCGGGATACCTTCGCCACTATCGCCGATTTCAAAGACATGATGACCATCTGACATTGTAACTTTTAAACTGACCTTTCCGCCATCCGGTGTGAATTTCACCGCGTTGGAAAGAACATTGAGCAAAATCTGTTTCAATGCTCTCCGATCAGCATAGAGAGGCGATAAGGTTTCAGGGCTTTCAACCCTGTAGGTGATGTCCTTATCACTGGCGGCCGATGTGATGATCGGCGCGCATTCTTTGATCACCTCATTTGCGTCTATATATTCAATATTAAGAGCAAGTTTGTCCGCTTCAATCGCCGAGAGATCGAGGATATCATTGACCAAATCAAGTAGGTGCATGCTGCTGATAAGGATGTCATCAGCATATTCCTTATATTTCGGCGATCCCAGTTCTCCAAAATACTGATTGGTCAGCATCTGTGAAAACCCCATGATGGCGTTTAAGGGCGTACGAAATTCGTGGCTCATATTGGCCAGAAAACTTGACTTGGCCAAGCTTGCCTTTTCGGCTTCAACCAGAGCACGGCGCACAGCTGTCTCCGCCTCTCTTATCGCTGTAAGGTCTGTGGTCAGGCTACAAACACCTGTGATGTTGCCATCCAGATCCGGCAGAGGAAACTTTGCGTTCAGGGAATAACGCTTGCCACCATCCACATCAACAACGACCTCTTGCTGTAACAGCTTGCCTGTTGCCAAGACCTCTCGGTCGGCAGCCATATAAATATCGGCAACATGTTTGGGAAAGAAATCAGCCGTGGTGTGGCCGATAAAATCTTCCCTTTTAAGATCCAGAACATCCGCCACGCTACGGCTGATGGCAACGATCTTACCTTCGGTATCTTTGAGAACGATCTCGATGGGAGCAAAATCCAAAATCGCACTTAACCAGGCATCACGGGTCCGCAGCGCCTCTTCAAACCGCCTGCGCTCGGTGATGTCAATAACCGTCCATAAGACCAGTTCCTGGTGATCCATTTTGATCGGGTCCGTGGAAAAGGAACAGTCGATTACGCTGCCGTCTTTGGCTTTGAGTTTGCCAATAAAATCTCGGACATAGCCCTGTTGTGCATGAATTTCCAAGATCTGGGCCCGGTCGTTGATATCCGCCCAGTTATCAAACTCAAAAGAGGTTTTGCCAATAACTTCTTCACGCGAAAACTTTAGCGTTTCCAACCAGGCATCATTGACGTCAAGATGCTCGCCTGTGGCGGGATCGACCAAAGCAATCAGGTTCGGATTGGCATGAAAGGCACGGGAGAAAAATTCACGGGATTGGCGCAACTTTTCTTCCAATTGCTTGCATTGCGTATTCTCAATTTTAAGCTCTAGGATCGCTCTATGGACTTGCCCAACCATACTGTTAAAAGCGTCGTTCAAGGTCCCTATCTCACCAGGTGATGCAACGGATGCCCGCGCTTCCAGTTCCCCGGCCTGAATGCGTGTTGCAGTTTTGGCAAGGGAAAGCACCGGATTAATGACGCGACGCCTGAGATGTAAGAAGGCAAAGACCGAGAACAGGATCGTTGCCACGACCAACAGGGATACGACCCCCTGATAAAAAACCACCGTCTCCCGAATAGCCTCCACTTCCCCCCGCGTGCGTTGCTCAACAAGGATCATAAATTCCCTGATGGGACGCATGATACTGCCCTTGGCCTTGTGATATTCCTCACCATGAAGGATACGCCGCGCAAAGGCCTGATCCGGCGCGCGTTCTAAGGTCAAGTTACCCGAGGCATCTTCAAAAAAACCCTTCATAGCCCCAAAGGCGATTTTCTCCAGCTTGGTTAAATCATCAGAGTTCTTTTTTGCTTCCTCAAGCTTCGCTAATTCCCTGCGCGATAACCCGAGATGCTTCATCATATCCAACAGCGCCTCGGGGGGACCGAAAGAAGTAGGGCGGTCCCCGGTTTCTGTGACGAAATCCCAGTAAACCTCGTTGTATTTTTCAGGCCGAGGAGCCGTTCCATTACGGATCGAAAAAATTTCATGAAAATACTCTTCGTACGTCGGGTTGCCCGTAACAATATATGTCCGGGCCATGCGTGTCAGGTCATCAGAACTTTGCCGAAGCTGATCAGCCAGTTTCACAGACTGAAAACGGTTGGTTTCGCTTTTGGTCAGACTTTCGTGGTTGGCCGTCATCAGGCTCATTGTAAAAATAATGGCGCCAAGCAAACCAAGTAGAGTTGCAAAAATAGCAACAACATGGACCTTTATCGTCATTCTTTTTCCGTTCTCGGCCACAATGGCCAATCCACCCGGATGTTATAGTTGAGGAGGTTTCCCCCCGCATGGCGCAATAATATCATCAATTTAGCCCAAATTGATTAACATTCTTGGACGCTTCCTCAGGTGCTCTTTCTGGTGCTCACTCTGGCGCTTCTTTTTATAAACGAGACTTCAGATGAAACCAGTTAAGCCCTGCTTCTCAAGTTAATGCCAAAGTCGTGCATGTCTGGGCCAGAGAGCAGACATTGACCTCACTCTTTTCAATGCACATAAACCTCAAACAGATGGACCATTGCAAAAACAATGCTATATTGCATGGATGGAAAATTGGGACGATCTTCGTATATTTTTAGCCGTCGCCCGCAGTGGCTCTATCACTGCGGGTGCTCATCAACTCGGCCTCGACCAAAGCACAGTATCGCGTAAGCTCCAGGCCTTTGAAGAGCGGCTTGGCCTCAACCTCTTTATGGGCACGGCCAAGCGCAACACCTTAAGCCCCTCGGGACAAACCGTTTACGAGGGCGCCGCCCGCCTTGAAAAAGAAGTCGAAGATATCAATCAAAACATCGCCGGGTTTGACGAACAACAGGGCGGCACCGTCCACATCGTGACCACGGATATCCTCTCCAACCATTTATTGATGTCGGTAACATCCGAGTTCCTGCAGCTCTATCCCGATATCAACCTGCGCATTCGAACCCAGGAGATTGACGACAAACGCCTGCCCGGCGACCTCGCCCTCTACGCGACCAACAATCCCAGAGAAGAGCTCTTCGGCCGCAAGCTCGCAACCGCGACCTTTGCCTCTTACGCCGCGCGGGAATATGTCGACAGCCTACAAGGGCGCACCGAAGATATGGTGTGGCTGAATTGGGACGACGGCTCCGCAACCCCAAGCTGGCCGAGACTGGCCCCAGAAATCCCCGACAAAATGTGCCGCCTGCGCAGTGATTCCGTGGCCACCCTTTTGGAAGCCGTGCGTTTTGGTATCGGCGCCACCATCCTGCCCTGTTTTATCGGCGAGCAAGACCCCAACCTTGTCCGCCTCACCCCTGGTCAAACCGTCAGCAGCCGAGACATCTGGCTGCTCATGCACCAAGACCTCCGCCGCGTCCCCCGCATCCGCACCTTCATCGATTTTTTCACCCAGCGGATCAAGGAGCGGAAAGGGATAATAGAGAGTGATTAGTGCCTAATTATCTAATTCCCCCTTTACAGCAGGGGGTTTTAATAGCCTCCTGTTAGCGGAATATTATGAAAGGGTGAGTTGTGGGTTTAGAACTTTGGCTGGCGTTTATTGTCGCGGATATTTTGGTATCTATCACACCGGGTCCCAGTGTCCTTATGGTCACCGGGCAGGCGCTTACCCGTGGTTTGCCCGCTGCTTTGTTGTGTATCCTCGGTGATATCCTTGGCGGCATAGTTCTGATGACACTGGCGCTGTTTGGGGTTGGTGCCCTGTTGGCGACGTCGGCAGTGCTTTTCCAGTTCGTTAAATGGGGTGGTGTCTGTTACATGGCCTATCTTGGTTATCGACAGATTATGGATGCCAGAAAAAGCCCGGCTCCTGAAACGCCAGAGATGTCAGAGGCACCAGAGAACACACCAGAAACGAAACTGGCAAATTATAAACTCGCCAGCATGAGAGCCGGGTTTTTCACTGGCGTTCTAAACCCCAAGGCAATCATCTTTTACATGGCCTTTCTCTCTCAATTTATGGACCCCACTGGCAATACTTTGCTGCAATTCACCATACTGGTTGCCACCTCGACGGTTGTTGTAGGCCTTATTCTCACCGGATACGCCCTCGCCGCCGCCCGGGCGCGAAAGACATTACAAAGCCACAAGGCCCGGAAACGTTTTGGTTACGCCGGCGGAGGTTTCCTCATCGGCGGCAGTGTTTTGATGGCCTCGACACGGTAAATTAGGGGGTCTTTCAAACCATATGGACAGGCCAAGAAAAAACAAGCATAAGTAGTACACCATACTTTTCACTTCCATTCTACCCTAGAGAAAAAAACATGAGCTTTCTTATATCTGTCGGGATTATATGGCTTATTGCGGCTGTTACGCCGGGGCCGAACCTGTTTGTGATTTTAGGCTCTGCGACGACCTCGAACAGATCCTTTGCCCTCATGACCGCGCTTGGCATTGGCCTTGGCACTCTGATTTGGGGTGTGGCGGGATGGTTGGGCATTTCTGCGCTTTTTGCCGCGGCCCCTACTCTTTATATTCTTCTCAAATTTGTTGGTGCGGCCTATCTGATCTGGATGGGGGCAAAGATGATCTGGGCGGCACGAAAGCCGATGAATTGGTCGCAAGGTGCACAAAATCCACGGGTAAAATCTCGCAAACGTGCTTTCTTCAGAGGCCTGACAACCAACTTGGCGAACCCTAAAACCGCTGTCTTTGTTACCAGTCTTTTTGCTGCGGCACTTCCTGAAAACTACGTCTGGAGTGACGGCGCGTTATCGGTTTTGATAATGGTCTCGATATCCCTCTTCTGGTATTCGCTGATGGCTTTCACCTTTACCACCCGGGTCATGTCTCAAGCTCTCGCCAAAGCAAAACGCGGCCTCACAGCCTTTGCCGGTACAGTCTTTGTCGGGTTTGGTATACGGCTGGTTGCATCCGAATAAGCTGTCCAGAACAATCCAATTCCCGACAATAGGGTTGCCGTTATCAAAGGCTAAGGCCTAAATCAAAATCAGACCATTCAAAAGGAACTGGTAACGGTTATCGGCGGAATCTGCCCGAATTCTCTCTACACTATCAATCCTATTTTCATCCCAAGAAGTCGAAAACTAGAATTTCCACCAGTTGTATTAACACTCCCGCGACTGAAACTCATTGAATACTCACACAAATTTTATTGCTTTTAGATAAATTCTAAACTTGACATTGCGACAGCAAATGCTAATAAATGTAGCCACGGCTAAATTATATTCATAGAGCTAACATGAAACGCATCCTCACCGCATTGGCACTCGCCCTCGTCCCTTCCTTAAGTTTTGCCACTGTTGTCGAGCAAGCTCCCTGGGCTCCGAAAGCTGCGGCTTATCGTTTGACCCTGTTTATGGGCAATCTCAACCCTGTTCCCTGGCAAAAAATCGAAGACAGTTGGGAAAAGCCGGTGGATGGTGCATCTGCGGATGTCCCTGCCTTGTCGCTATTGAGTGCAGCGGAGCGGACTTCGCTTGAGGGCGCCTTCACTGGTGAAGATCGACAAGCCCTGTTTGAAGCCGCAACCAAGACGATCCATCAGGGAATTATTGAGCATTTAGCAGCCGCAGATAAAAACATGGGGACGCCAAAAGCAGCCCTGGATGTTGCCCGGGCGCAAGCGTTGTATCGTGCGTTTGAAGACGGCATAAAGGCGGCTGATCCCAAGTCTTACCGCGCGCTTGGTCGGGCGTGGCTGGAAATAAATTCCGCCCTCGGTTCCAAAGGGGTGCTGGGGACTGGTGCATTAAAAGCGGATGCCGGATCATTTAACTCTGCACGTGAGACCATCGAAACATACTTGAACACCAATTACGCCCCCGATGATTTCTCTGATCGGGCGAAATTGAGCTCCATTCCTGAAAGCGCAATTTTGCGCGGGGATGAGATCGATCTACCTGCCACCTTGCCACCCGGATCCAATATTGCAGATCAAGAGCAGCTCCCGCGGTTGATCCTGCAATTTGAAGAAGCAGGCGAAGACGAAGCCAATCTTCCGCTGGTTGCTTATGGCGACATGCTGTTCGACAGCCCGGTGATTTTTGGCAAACCAGCCAGTGAATTGGGCATTGCCTGTTCCACCTGTCACAATCGTTCTGACGTGAACCGTGACTTCTTCATTCCGGGACTCAGCCATCGTGCGGGCGGCATGGATGTTGACAGTGCCTTCTTCAATCCACTGTTTAACGATCGAAGTGATGATGCGCTCGATACCCCATCCCTCCGCGGCATCCGTTTTACCGCCCCTTACGGTCGTGATGGACGCGAACCCAGCTTACGCCGCTTTACCCGCAATGTGATCGTGACAGAATTCGCCGGTGAAGAACCAACCCCGTTCCAGCTTGATGCCTTGGTCGCCTATATGCGCCAATTCGACTTTCTACCAAATCCAAAAATTGACCGCAGTGGTCGGTTAACCGATGGCGCCTCAGCGTCTGCCCTGCGCGGTGAAGCCCTATTCAACAGCCCGTTTGACGGATTAAACGGCCGCGCCTGTTCTTCCTGCCATACGCCGGATCGCAACTTTCGCGATGGTAAAACTTATGACATCGTCAGTTCAGAGCCCCCCTTTGAAAATGGAACAGCAACGCCATTTGAAACACCAACCCTGCGCAACATCAACTTTACCGCTCCCTACATGCACGACGGATCGCTACCGACATTGGCAAGTGTGGTCGACTGGTTCAACGACACGAAATCTCTTGGCCTCGATGTTAACCAACGCGCGGATCTCACTGCCTATCTAGAAGCCGTCGGCGATGGTGAAGAACCATACCAAGTCTTCCAGGGCAAAGAGAGCACCTTCCGCCTGGCGTTTGAAGAGTTGACCACCTTTGCATCCACCCTAAATACATTGCTGCCTGCCCGTGATACCAAGAACATCGCCATTCTGGTTGATACAGTGGCGCCTGACTTGGCGGCGGATGCCGGCACCATGAGCAATCTTTCAGCCCGTCCCCAGGTTTATCAACTGGCCAGCACATTGCGCGCTGTTGGTGATGCCGTGGCTGCGGGTGAGTGGCAAGTGGCCGAAACGAAATGGCAGGAATTCAAATCCCTGCAAGACCAATATGATGCGAGGATGTTCTAATGCTGTCACGTCGTAACTTTCTGGCAATGACTGCCCTTGGCCTCACTTTGCCGACCCACGCCGTCCTAGCAGCAAAATCTGATGGTTTGAAGCTTGCCTTTATCCCGCAGGAAAACCCCGACAAGCTGTTGGGTGATATCAAGACAATCTGCGCCTGGCTGTCTGAACAGTTGAACGTGCCGGTCAGTGGGTTTGTCACCTTTGATCATGCCGCTGCTGTCGAGGCACTGCGTAATGGCGATGCCGATATTTCCTTTATGGGGGCGTTGCCTTTTGTCTTGGCCGAAGCCGAAATCGGAGCTGTTCCCTTGTTATCAGAAGTTTACCGCGGAACACCAAGTTATTCCGGCCGTATCTTTGTGCGTCGGGATAGCGGGATTAAAACTCTGGCCGATCTCAAGGGGCGCGACATTGCCTTTGCCGATCCAATCTCTGAATCCGGTTATCTTTATCCGCTGGATCTGTTTGTCAAAGAAGGTCTGATTGCTTCGCCAGATCAGGCGGATCAGTTCTTTGGCCGCAAATTCTTTGCCGGGGGTTATCAACAGGCAATGCAGGCCATGGCATCTGGCCTGGTCGATGCCGCCGGTGCCAGTCAGTACGCTGATCTGCTGCTGTTGCCCGACCAACAAGCCGAGGTCACATGGATTGCTGATTCCGAACAAATCCCCAGCCACGTGGTCATCGCCAGAAACGGTCTTGACGCAGACGTACAGGCCCGGTTTATTAAGGCCATGCTCAGCCTGAATGCGGATAAAAACAAACACCTTCTGGCTTACCTCTACGGCCCGGATGGTTATGTCAAAGCAAATGTAAATGATTACGACGGTGTGAGATCAACAGCGAAACGGTACGGATATCTGAAGTGACATCAGCGCTCACTCTTTCTGGCATTAGCCATGATTTCAACGGCGGGTTATCCCTTTCGGATATCAATCTGTCGATGGAACCTGGCGAGTGCCTTGCGCTGATCGGCCCTTCGGGTGCTGGTAAATCGACCTTATTGACACTGCTGGACGGGCGCCTAAAGGGATGGAGTGGCACAGCCAGTGTATTGAACAACCCTTTGGATGCGAACCACCATCCACACAGAAATTCACGCGCCGATACCGGGTTTATCTTTCAGGACTTTGCCCTGGTGGATCGCTTGAGCACCTATCAAAATGTAATGAACGGGCGCTTGGGCCGGACGAAAAACTGGGCCTCGGTCTTGGGCCATTTCAGCACACAGGATCACATGATCGTCGGCTCGATCCTACGCGATACCAACCTCGTGGAATTCGCCGACAGACGGGTGGATCAGCTTTCGGGTGGACAGCGCCAACGCGTTGCCATCGCCCGCTGTCTGGCCCAGGAACCAAAATTGATCCTGGCGGATGAACCCGTAAGTAACCTGGACCCTGCGTTGGCTGAAAAGGTCTTGCAACTCCTCACGGGTGAAGCGCGTAAGCGCGGTATCGGGGTGATATTCACCTCTCACCAACCAGAGTTGTCACAACGTTTTGCCGATCGCATTGTCGGCCTGCGCGATGGTCGCATACAGTTTGATCAACCAACCCACGAAGTATCTGAAAGCATAATCAAAAAGCTTTATTTCGGTTGCGCGACGGAACCCGGTCTACGGGTGGTCAAATAATGCATCGGACAATTACCTGGCTGGTTGTCATCGGCGCGATTGCATGGGCTGCTCTCACCGCAGATGTGGAAATGGCAAAACTGACCAAGGCCGGCCCCCGTTTGTGGGACTTTCTCACCCGGATGATCCCGCCAGATTTTTCGATCTGGCAAGACATGTTGCGTGGTTTAGCTGAAACCTTGCAAATCGCCATCCTTGGCACCTTGTTTGCGGTCATTCTTTCGGTGTTTCTGGGTGTACTCGCTTCCGAAACCTTAATGCCACCCTCTATCTCCCGCTCAACCCGCGCCCTTCTTGCTGCCATCCGGGCGATCCCACTGATCCTTGTGGCCATGCTGATGGTTGGCGCCGTTGGTCTGGGGCCGTTGCCTGGTATACTCGCGATTACGTTTCACGCTACAGGAATGCTGGCAAAGTTTTACGCTGAAGCGATTGATAACGTCGCCGCCGGGCCGATCACCGCCCTGGAAAGCGCCGGCGCAAGTCGGCAACAGCAGTTACGCTACGGCATCTGGCCGCAAATGGCGCCGGTTATCCTCCGCGATACCGTCTTCCGGTTTGAGCTCAACTTACGCGAAAGCCTGGTTCTGGGCGTCGTCGGTGCCGGGGGCATCGGCCTCTACATCCAAACCTATGTCAGGTCGTTCCAATACGAAAAGGCCGCCACAGCAACACTAACCGTCATCGTCCTCGTGCTGTTGTCTGAGTTGGCTAACGGCTATTTGAAAAAGCGGGTTTCCTAAACCAAGGCTTGACCGACCAAACCGCCATCACTACCATATGGTGCATGACAACTTATCTGCTCAACGACTTTCTCATACCAAGCACCCTAGAACACATAGGGGCTTAACCGCGTTGTGGTTGCGCCCTTGTTGTGGGGGTGTAGCTCAATTGGCAGAGCAGCGGGTTTATATTCCGTAACAGCTAGATAAGCGGCAGGTTGTGGGTTCGAGTCCCATCACCCCTACCATTTTTTTCTTTGGACCAATTCCAGATCGAAGTAATTTTACAAACAGTTTACTGGGGGTTTCAGTTTATCATTATGTGCGATTACCTTCGATTACATCTATTCCAATATAACCATACAGAACGCGGTTTTGAACTCTATATGAGCGAATTATCAACTCAGCAAGGTTTGTCATATTTCCCCCCTGAGACAAAGATTGAAATTACTGACTTCGGGGCTGAAAGGTTCAAGCAATATGGCTGGATATCAAATAAAAACCTTCCAAAAATTACGACTATCCAAGACCTCTTTAATTATTTCAAATTTGAACCCGATTTAATTCTCATTGATTTTGATGCAACAATAGAAAATATAGGTAGCCTGAGTACGCATGATGATGGCGAATCCCATTTCATATTCAAGTCAAAACTCGACTGCATCTCAATACTAGAAAAAGCACTCTCTACTATCGCAAAGAATAGCCTGAAAACTGAAACACTAGACAATCCGGGATTGTATTTCTTCTGCGGTACTGACGGAATTATAAACAAATATAAAACATTTGATGAGTACCGGAGTATCAACTGTTAATTGCCGTTGTCCCAGAACCTGACAATCAGTGCCGAGGCATAGGATATCCGACAGGCTGGTTGTTAGGTTTCTATGGGGAAGGTTAGGTCGAAATCGGCTTGGTTGTACCCACCAGAAAATTCCATACCCTTCAAATCATTACTTGCATTAGAAAATTTACCCCGCCTCAAACTTTCCTTGTCGGGATTCCAGAAAGATTTTCTCGTATAGGCCATTTTGTTTTATGAGAGAGAGACCACGGTTAAACAAAGCCAATAACCGCCGGGACTGGGGATTAATGATTGGAAAGATTAGGTGCGTATTTGCCTTAACCAGCGGTTTGGGGTGATAGGTAAATAAATCAGCCGTTTCTGCTGGATAGTTTTTACGTAAGACATGGAGGCCGATATCGAGTGTCTCAGGGAATACCTCTATACGGTTTTTCAGTAATTTTTGATAGGGGATCTCTATACGGTTGGAAAAATCAACGTTGAGTTCTCCCTGGTCAATTAAATCATAAAATTCATCCGTGTAAGTGTAGCCCTTCATGGCCCCTATTTTATAGGGCTTTAAATCTGATAAATCGTCCCAGTTAAACGATGTGTCCTTAAGATGAAACCACACCATTGTTTCTTCCATAATGACATCACTGTAATAGTGGTATTCTGCACGTTCGTCCGAATAGAACCACTGTGCACTGCCATCGTAATCCCCCCGCTTTGAGAGTTCGTATGCTCTGCTCCAGGGGAAAAATGCATACTTAACCTGAACGCCTTGTGTTCGAAATGCCTCGGTTACAATTCTCGGCACCAGACCATTATGTTGAATTGATTCTGAGTTATAAGGAGGATACTCCCCCGTTGTGAGCGTGATTGTTTCGTCTGCGATCGACTTTGATGAAATCAATAATACTGCTGCGAAAACAATTAACTTCAAAAACATTACGCAACGCTCTTTACTAAAGAAAAATTTATGCGGCACATTATTTGTAATGTAAGTCCATTATGAAATGTTTAATTAAGCCCCAACTTGATAAAGATCGTTCATTCCCTTCAACTCGCGCTTGATACTCTCCACCAATTCCGGCGGTTCCAGGACCTGACAGTTGGTACCGAGTAGAAGGATATCGGAACAGGCTTGTCCCAGGGTTTCAATCGGGATGGTTACGTCGACATAATCTTCGGCATCTGGGGTTGATTTACTTAGCTCTGCGGCTTTTGCGACCGGGGCTCCCAGTTTGTGGATTTGGGCGAGGCCTTGTGGGCTCAACCTGAGCTTGGCGGTTGATCGGTAGATGTCAGTTTCATAGCGTTCTACCGAGCGGCGCCAAAAGTCAGCGAGATCAAAATCTGTGGGGCGGGTGAAACCTTCTTCAAGCAGGTTGACCTTCTGGAATTTTGCGACCCGATAGATCCTCTGGGGGCTTTTATTTTGGGCATTATTATTTGGATCCTCTATCTCTGTCTCTATCTCTGCGGCGAGATACCACTTGCCGCCTTTGACCACCAGTCCCAGCGGGTTAAGGGTCCGCTCAACAACCCCGCGCCAACTCTCGTAGTGGCAAGAAATCTGTCGTCGGCTCCAAAGCGCCTGAGCAAGTTCCTGCAGGTTGTCGGACTGTTCTTCTTCGCCGAACCAGGAAACCGGATCGATATGGACGTGGCCGGATATCTTGCCGATAAAGGCACGCTGATCTTCGGTCAGGGTTTCCATGATCTTGTCCTGACCGCTGAGCATAGCGGCGTGCAGGCCGAGCTGCCTGACCTGATCCGGCATACCCGATAATAAAAGAGCCTCGGCCTCGATCCCGGTCAGCCCTGTAGCGGGCATTTTCCATCCATCCAAGAGTTGAAAACCACCTGCCCTGCCCCGATCAGCATAAACCGGAACCCCGGAAAGGCTGAGGTGATCCATATCGCGGTAAATGGTGCGCACCGAAACTTCGAGGGTGGCAGAAAGTTGTTCAGCCGTCACTCGGCCCTTTTGCAAACGCATGAGGATGGAGAGAAGCCGCGACGCCCGCATTTAATTCCCTTTTATTTTGGGGTACAAATAAAACCTGACATTATTTGGCAAGTATAACGAAATAACCTCTGTGCTCCACAAAAAATTGACCAATAGAAAGCCGATCTCCCCATGACACAGACAGCCAATATCGAAGTTCAGGATATTCCTTCCCAGAATGATGTTTCACTGAATAATTCTTCACAGGCACACGCCTTTGATTTTCTGATGGGCACCTGGAATGTACATCACCGCCGCCTCACCGAGCGCTTAACCGGATCGGAAAATTGGCAGGAATTCGGAGGACATATGAACGCACAGCCGATCCTTGGCGGACCTGATAATTTGGGTGGTAACATGGATGACAACGTACTCAATCTGCCCGGTGATCCCTACCGTGCGATTTCCCTGCGCACCTATAATCCCAATAGCGATAAGTGGGCAATATGGTGGCTCGATAGCCGCACGCCGCACAGCCTTGATGTCCCGGTACTGGGTCAGTTCGAAAACGGCATTGGGCTATTTTACGCCGAAGACACTCTGGACGGAAAAGCAATTAAGGTCCGCTTTCGCTGGACCGGCACCGATACGCCTACTCCGCAGTGGGAACAGGCTTTCTCCCCCGATGACGGTGCCACCTGGGAAGTCAACTGGACTATGGATTTTTCACGTAAGTAAGAGGATCGTAAGATGAGAACAGAGGGACATCAACCTTCTGTTCTCATTTGAATTGACGCTTTAATACTCCCTCTTATACTCAAGCTTTAAGATCTTAAGTTTACGGAGTAACGATTTGACCCCCTTGATTATTTTCGACTGCGATGGCGTCCTGGTTGATACTGAAAGCAAAGCCAATGAGCGTATGGCAGAGATTTTCACGGAACTTGGTTATCCACTTACCGGGCCGGAATGTCGTCGAAAATTTCAAGGCCAGTCGATGAGCACCGTCTGCGATGAAATATCAGGACATATTGAACAGACATTACAGCCGGAAGCCATTCAGCGAGAGATAAACCACGCTCTGAGATCTGGGGTCAAAGCCATCGAAGGGGTGGAAAAACTGGTATCAACACTCATAGATGCCGGTATAGACGTCTGCGTTGCCTCTTCCGGAACAATAGAGAAGATGCACACCACCCTTGGTCAAACATCCCTGCTCCCCCAGCTAGAACAGGTTCTGTTTTCCTCCAGCCAGGTATCCCGCGGCAAACCTCACCCCGATGTCTTCCTCTATGCCGCTGAGAAAATGGGCTATTCCCCCGAACATTGCATTGTGATCGAGGACTCACTTTCCGGCGTTCAGGCTGGTAAGGCTGCAGGGATGAAAGTTCTGGGCTACTGCGGAGATGACTTCACCCCGCAAAAAACCTTATCCGATGCGGGTGCTGAGATCATTACTTCCATGGAAGAGGTATGGCGCTTTGCTGAAGAATTGAATTAGCTCGCTCAATCTCGTAAAAATCATTTTATTTACGAAACAGAGACAGTTTTTCCGCCCCTGGACGTGTAACCCTTCAGAACAAAAATATTTCCATTGGTTAAGAAGCTGCCTGGATATAGGCGCTTCCCAACCAAACTGAAGGGGTTTTATTATGTCGAGCGTTGGTTCCACACAAGACAGCATGATGATGCAGCAGCTCATGCAGCAACAAATGTTCCAAACTGCCGATACCAATGGCAGTGGTGGGCTCAATGTAGATGAGTTCGCCTCTCTTCTTGAGCAAAAACCAAAAGAAACCGGTCGCGCATCAGGAACAAAAGACACCACAGAACTCTTTGCCTCCATTGATCTCGACAATAGCGGAGAACTTACCCAGGAGGAATTGCAGTCTTTCCATCAAGATAGAATGGGACACCAGGAAAGAACAGGTGGTAGGCCCCCAGCCGGTATGATGTCGAACAGCATGCAGGATATATTATTGCAGCTTCAGGAAGAAGGCACACTTGGAGACCTTGAAGAAGCGGCCTAGATCAGCGGAAAATGCAAATCCTGTAAGCAATAACAACGAAGGAGTACGGATGGCATTTTGCCTGTATCCTGATTTTAGTTATTTTCCTGACTTGCTATCAAGATATTCTCGATAAAGGTTTCATAACCCTCTTTCATCGGCAGCTCATAATCGGTTTTGACCCTGCGTTTGGTCGTCAACACGCTCTGCTGGCTTTTAGGATTAAAGCCCTCTTTTTCGTATTCTTCCCAATAGAGGCCAATGCCGCGCTTTTGCCAGGTTGGAACCTCGTTGAAATTAGTTCCGTTTTGAAAGAGGAGCTCATTTTTGTCGGCGACCGACATGCCCTTTAACTGATTGGTTGCAGCTTGAGCATTTTCGCCCTGTTTACGTAGCATCCAATAACAGTGAGAGTTCAAGGCATTACGGTGGGCATCTTCGTTGCGCCATCTGAAATAATCGACGACTTTTTGCGCATTCGGCAGCTGACACACTCTACTGTCGAAACAAGCCATAGCCCCAAGGCTTAGTGAAAATTTGGCACTGGCTTCTCCCGCTAGGACAGAGTTTATCTTGCGCTCTTTACGGCCAAAGGTTTCATCGCCCAGGTGAAAGAGTAGAGAAATCTCGTCACTTTGCGTATAGCCATAAATGACGTTGAAGCCGCACTCCATCAGGTGAGCAACAGTTGCGACCATATGATCGCGAAACTGGCTATCAAAGGGGGCTTCGAAATTGTGGACTTCTCGGGTTAACTTGGTAAATCCCCGTCCATCCAAGCGGACAACGATGAAAATTCCCGGGAGCACGCACTGGTCGTGTGCGGTCTCGTAAATACGCATAGATTTATCTAGATCGTTAAACTTCATCCGCCCACTCACTTACTTTAAAACCTTCGGCCTCATCCATGACCACGTAATACAATTCGTCATACCCTTCAGAATAACTCGGCACAACCATCTTGCTAGCCGTTCCTCTGATACCGGGATCGGGAATTCTCTGCCTTCCTTCCCGGGTCGCATTTCGCCGCAAGCAGTCTTGAATATTGGACTGGAAGTAATATCCAATGACCTTAAAGCCATGTTCTTTAGCCGCAGAGATGTATTTGGCTCGCGCTTCCTTTGTTGGATTGGTGTTATCCACGACAAAATTCTGCTTCGCCTTCAAACAGGCCTCGAGCAGTATTTTTTCTCGGTTCCGGGTTTTGAGCATATCCAGGTTCAGGCGCAAATGCGTATTGGAAAATTTCCACTGATAAAAGCTGGATTTCCCGCAGGCCTGTAACCCCGTAAAAACGATTGTTTCAAACATTCTGTTGCGCCACTAAAACGATATCAAGAGTGCTAACTATATGGACATAAAAGGTAATATCAAGCATAAGTAGTATTCACCTTATTTCCTCTTACCTATACTAAAGGCCAGTGCTTGGTGATAAATACCGATAACGAAACCGTGCAATCGGGAACAGGCGCCCAGGAAATAGAGGGTACTGGAGAAGACGATCTGGAAACCGTAGTCAATCAATTGAAGCGGGGCTTGATTAGCAGACATCATCCTACTAAAGCTAAAGCCTATAAAAGGCTGTATGAGGCTGGAGCAAAATCTATTCCCTTGTTACTCCGGGAACTAGAGCTCATAGAGTTTAAAAAGAATAGACGGCCAGAAATGTTAGTCCTGGCAACGGGGCTGCTCGTGATTCTTCATGATCTGGACGAAGAGATATCTGAGAAATTTATAAAAAAAGCCATATCGGAAAAATGCGACGATACAACAGCCAGAGCCTTCAATTCGATC
Organism: Kiloniella sp.; assembly: GCF_965205715.1. Lineage (GTDB taxonomy): Bacteria > Pseudomonadota > Alphaproteobacteria > Kiloniellales > Kiloniellaceae > Kiloniella. The sequence continues at coordinate 1,171,134 of NZ_CBDBHW010000014.1, forward strand.
CTACGTTTTAAGAGGTCAAATTTCCTGGAAACCAAGGTTGGTGACACCATCATCCTTGAAGACAAGGCCATCGACAAGAGACATCAGGCTACAAAATGTATTTTGAAATGGTTAGAATCTATCCCCTTTGAGGATTATGAACGCGTACCCCGTATTTACCTCATCCCATACAAATCTCATTATGATTTTTCCGGATATCATCTCAACTATATCAGTGTGCTTACCGTTGTCTGGTACACCAATAAGCATCCGTACAATCCCATACAACTACTTAATCGGCTCTTTAAACAAATTACTCTTTACCACGAAATCGGCCACCACTTTCATAAACATATAGAAGGTGGACAAGTCCCTGATCAAGAAGAAGAAGCCGATGCTTATGCATATAAAATGCTTCTTAAAGCTCGCCCAAAAATGAAAGTATTTTTTAGAACCCTTTATTTATTAATGGGTAAAATAAAGAAAAAGAACCAAGATCAAAGCGGAATTTAACGGCTATATTAAATGTTTAAACAGGTAATGATTGTGCAGTATTTATTTTATTTTCTGATGACGACCTTATTGATATCTGGTCCGGCTAGGGCTGATTATTTCGAGAAAAATAACCTTTACACCGAATGCGTCGAGAATAGATTGATAGGGCAAAAAGTTGATTTAAAACTGAGTGACGACTTTTGTAGCGGCTATATAGCAGGGGTCACGGATAATATTTTATCATTGAACAATATTTGTCCTCTTGACCAAGCAAGCTTTACCTATGCGCGCGAGACTGTAGCTATGGCACTCAAAAAAGACCCACAACATCGCACACACATTATGGGACAGATGACAGTCGAGCTTTTACAGTTCGAATTTCCTTGCAAAGAATAACGAAATAAACTCCGTTAAAGACATCATCACCCAAACAGCGACAATAACCGTTCGACCATGATTTACGGACGATCTGCAATGAATTGCGGACTATTCGACCTACTGCGTTCAGAAATCGCGCCTTATATTGGCTCTTCTCCGCTTTGTTGAGTAGAAAAAGATGCCGACCGCCAAGTAACCTGTTGATATGTATGGTTTCTGATAACTTTACATAGAGCAGGTATATGACAATCAACATCTCGCAGCATATTTTAGGCCTCAAAGGGCAACGTGTAAATGAAATTAAACTGGATGACGGCGGTGTTAAGATTGTCATTCACTGCAGCCGAGACGCGCGTAGGAGGGCTATAGACCCTGCTACAGGCCAGAAGGGAAGCATCAACCAGCATGTCCGCCGACAAGTAAACGACATCCCCCTTTTTGGGTATCCTTGTGTGGTCGAGATTGAGCTGGCGCAGGTTTATATTAACAAGGGCGAACGCCGCATTGAGGGGTGTGATTTTGTTGATAAAGGGTGCCGTTTCACTCACCGATTTTGCCGACTGATCAGTGGATTATGTCGGCATATGTCTATTCAAGCGGTTTCCAGACATTTGGATATACGATGGGAAACGGTCAAGAATATCGACAGGGCATACCTTATTGAAACTCTCCCTACGCTTGATCCTGCAGAGCTAACTGGCTTGGAATATATTGGTGTAGATGAAGTTGCCCGGGCGAAAGGTCATGACTACATGACGGTGGTCTACGATATGGTTGGCGGTCATCTGATCTGGGTTGAAGCAGGCCGAACTGCCGAGGTTTTTTCAAGGTTTTTGAAACAACTGCAACCAGATACAGCCTGCAAAATAAAGGCCGTAGCGATGGATATGGGGCCTGCCTACCAAAAGGCTGTCAGAGAGTCCTTGCCGTTGGCCGACATAGTATTTGACCGTTTCCACGTCATGAAAAACTACAGCAAAGCTATCCATAATCAGCGTCGACTTGAGTTCAGAAAGGCCGATCCAAGTGGTAAAGAGTTGATGAAAGGGACGCATTATCTGTTGCTCAAAAATGCGGATAAGTTGAGTGAAAAACAAAGTGACAAGCTGCAAAGGTTGCTGGAGAGCAATAGCAACCTGAATGCACTTTACGTCTTGAAAGAACAGCTTCAGCTGCTGTGGAGTGCCGCTTCATTTGAGGCGATGGCGGAGCAACTGGAACGTTGGTGCCTGATAGCAGATCAGTCACAGATGCTCTATCTAAAAAAGTTCGCGAAATCCCTACGGAAACATTGTGTGGGCATCTGCAACTACGCCAAACACAAGCTCACAAGCGCCAGGATAGAGGCTGGTAATGTCAGTATAGGAATGATCCGTAAGCGAGCCAGAGGCATCAAGGATACCGAATACTTCAAACTCAAAATTAGACAATCATCCATTCCAGATAATCAATCTATGCTCTATTTGAAATCCTAAATCTACTCAACAAAGCGGAGAAGAGCCCTTATGGCTCTTCTCCGCTTTGTTGAGTAGAAAAAGATGCCGACCGCCAAGTAACCTGTTGATATGTATGGTTTCTGATAACTTTACATAGAGCAGGTATATGACAATCAACATCTCGCAGCATATTTTAGGCCTCAAAGGGCAACGTGTAAATGAAATTAAACTGGATGACGGCGGTGTTAAGATTGTCATTCACTGCAGCCGAGACGCGCGTAGGAGGGCTATAGACCCTGCTACAGGCCAGAAGGGAAGCATCAACCAGCATGTCCGCCGACAAGTAAACGACATCCCCCTTTTTGGGTATCCTTGTGTGGTCGAGATTGAGCTGGCGCAGGTTTATATTAACAAGGGCGAACGCCGCATTGAGGGGTGTGATTTTGTTGATAAAGGGTGCCGTTTCACTCACCGATTTTGCCGACTGATCAGTGGATTATGTCGGCATATGTCTATTCAAGCGGTTTCCAGACATTTGGATATACGATGGGAAACGGTCAAGAATATCGACAGGGCATACCTTATTGAAACTCTCCCTACGCTTGATCCTGCAGAGCTAACTGGCTTGGAATATATTGGTGTAGATGAAGTTGCCCGGGCGAAAGGTCATGACTACATGACGGTGGTCTACGATATGGTTGGCGGTCATCTGATCTGGGTTGAAGCAGGCCGAACTGCCGAGGTTTTTTCAAGGTTTTTGAAACAACTGCAACCAGATACAGCCTGCAAAATAAAGGCCGTAGCGATGGATATGGGGCCTGCCTACCAAAAGGCTGTCAGAGAGTCCTTGCCGTTGGCCGACATAGTATTTGACCGTTTCCACGTCATGAAAAACTACAGCAAAGCTATCCATAATCAGCGTCGACTTGAGTTCAGAAAGGCCGATCCAAGTGGTAAAGAGTTGATGAAAGGGACACATTATCTGTTGCTCAAAAATGCGGATAAGTTGAGTGAAAAACAAAGTGACAAGCTGCAAAGGTTGCTGGAGAGCAATAGCAACCTGAATGCACTTTACGTCTTGAAAGAACAGCTTCAGCTGCTGTGGAGTGCCGCTTCATTTGAGGCGATGGCGGAGCAACTGGAACGTTGGTGCCTGATAGCAGATCAGTCACAGATGCTCTATCTAAAAAAGTTCGCGAAATCCCTACGGAAACATTGTGTGGGCATCTGCAACTACGCCAAACACAAGCTCACAAGCGCCAGGATAGAGGCTGGTAATGTCAGTATAGGAATGATCCGTAAGCGAGCCAGAGGCATCAAGGATACCGAATACTTCAAACTCAAAATTAGACAATCATCCATTCCAGATAATCAATCTATGCTCTATTTGAAATCCTAAATCTACTCAACAAAGCGGAGAAGTGCCACAATCTCTTTATGATATTACTGCTGCAATGCATGCCTATACTCTAAAAACAATCGAAGGACGCACAGCATTGCTTTCCATATTAATCAATGAGTTACAGGAGGTAACTAAAAATATTCAAGTCGAAAATCCTGCTACAGATATTCTAGAAGAAATTACCGGGTTAATTGGACAAGCAAGGACACTGTTTAAAGGTGAAAAAGAGAACCTATTAGCCGGTTAACACTCTTAGGAATAAATAATCCTAATAAGGATTACCGAGCTGTTTTTATTACATGAATAGATATATAACCTGCGTACCTATCAAATTTATTTATCTGGCCCACCTCTATCCTACAGAGCGCCTCAATTCAAAGCGGCGCTCTGTTGTAGGTTTCACACCATTTGGAAGCCAAGTAATGACTGCGAAAAAGCGATTTTATTCGTCCATGTCGTCAAGGATGCTTTCGTTATCATGCGCGCTCACCGACGCCTGGGAACTTATGGAGGTATAGCCGAGCCCGAGGCGATGTTTTAGGCACCCCTTATGAACGTGCCGAAGGTTGCTCGGCCAGAAACATCTATCAAGATCTCTCTTTCTGCACGAGTTTTTCTGCTCATGAAATCCTTGTTGATATCCTCAAAGGTATCAGGCCTTAAGGCACCCCCTCATTCTAAACAACAGGCTAATTATCGGTTCCTTAATCCCAATGACCTAAGATTTCACGTTAATACGGTCATACCGTTGATAAATGCTCGGAAGGTAAAGCCTTTCCATGGTGAGTAATAAACTAATAGTGGGCTTATCCGTTTTTAACAGAACTCTGGCGGTTTATTGCTTTGTTCTGATATCATCTTTGTTCTCCCTCCTGTTCCCCGCCGGGTTATGGGCAGAAGAACCGACGGCCCAGCAGAAGATCCCTTTCCTTACCTATCACGTCGCAGAGCCTTTTATTGTCAACACACAGGCAAGGCTTGGCCTTACATACGAACTCGCTGACGTCTTGAGTGATCGCTCTGAAGGACGGTATAAATTTGAGGTTTTTCGGTTACCGAGATTAGAGCTCAATGAGCGACTGAAGCAAGATCCCATCGTCGTTATACCCTGGGTCAACCCAGCCTGGTTTGGAGACATCAACCAAACGAAATACCTTTGGACGGAAGGATATCAAGAGGACAGCAATAGCATAATTTCCTCCCCCAACAATCCAATTGAATACAGGGGCCCCGCCTCTCTCGAAGGCCTAACGGTCGCAGGGCAAGAAGGTGCGAAGTGGGTGGGGTTAGAGTCCTTGATTAAAGATGGCCGTATGATACGCGTAACCACCTCAAATTATTGGGATACCATGCGCATGGTGTATTTTGAAAAGGTTGATGCGGGCCTGCTGCCGACACCGATTGCCAAGTACCTCCTGGCCAAGAAGAAACTTGCCGGGAGAATACATTTTTCCACGGAACCTCACAGTCGATTTCAACGCCATTTATTGACCAAAGGCGATGATGAGCTATATGCCTTTCTTAAGTCTCAGATCCCCTTTCTCCGGAATTCGAAAGAATGGAAATCGATCATGGCCCGGTATGGCCAGTGAGAAGTAAGAAGTGAGAGGCCTGGGCAAATCACCTCTCAATTTGACCTATCAATTTTGTAAGACAAGATTTGTAATAGCTGCACAGCTCTGCAGTTTGCATTTGTATCTACAAAATTTGCAGCCTTTGTGTTACCCTGTCGCGCCAGCATTCAGAAGACAAAATGATATGCTCTTAAAGTAAGTCGGATATCACTTACGCCCCACTTCCAGTGAATAAAGTTTCGCTAGCATAGACAGGGGTAACGTTACCGATCTTTCGACCTTTTACTTTATACGACACCCCCAGATAACAGGGCTCGGTTTAAAGGTAAATTTCAGTATAAAACGGGTTGGGATGTGGCACTGCCTTAAATCCACTTAACCAAGTAGAAAAGGAACCTAAAAAATGGGACTTTTTATTACACAAGGCAATTATACTGAAAAAGCACTTAAAGGTTTGGTCGACACCCCGGAAAACCGAGAGCAAGCGGTCGCCGGCCTTATGGAATCAGTCGGCGGCAAACTCCTCCAATACTACATAACAACGGGTGAGTACGATTTCCTGATTGTGGTCGAAGGCGAAAACCTGACCGATCTGGTATCAGGGTTGCTGATTGCGGGATCAACCGGCGGTGTGTGCAATTTAAAAACTGTCCAGGCCCTCACTCCAGAAGAAGCCAAAACAGCTATGGAAAAAGCCAACGCTGTCCGCGCCGGTTTCCGACCTGCGGGTGCCTCAGGTTAAAACCCTATATCTTGATCCAATCAGTTAACTGACTTTTAAATCGCGCCCCATCCCGGGCGCGATTACCTTATCACCATTGTTTTTTTGAGATCAATGACCGAAACCAACACAACAGTGTTCAATGCATTCGAATTAGCAAGCTGTCAGAGCCCGTATTAACCACTTGTTTTTCCTTGAATATCTATCCAAAATACAGCCAAGAACCCAAAGCCAGTCTTTATCGGCAATCCGTTTTCAGGAATAGCGCACATGACATCTCCCCCAGCGTCTTACGATGCAGAGGTTCAGGATAAACTATCAGCCTTGATTGCGTCTGGAGAGATCAATCCTGAGGACAATACCCTTAAAGAACTGATGCGGCGCAACGAACTCGGGGTGCCGAACCTCTGGCTCGATATCCGGTCGGTTACCGGGTTTGAAAAAAGCTTTATCTCGATAAACAATTTTCGAAAGTGGTTCATGCCTACCCATCCTTTACTAAAAGGGAGGCCCGATCGGGCAGATAATTTCACCCAGTATCTACTGGGTTGCTTTCAAGGACCCTGTTTCATTCTTGATAAAGAGAAAAAGCTACAACCTACCCCTGCCCTGACTGGAATAGATTTTATCGAGGCCGCGAGTTACCTGATTTGTGACATGGGATCGAGCACCGCTGCAAAAAAACTGACACAACATGGCAAGTCTCTCATTACTTTAGAAAATGCCAAAAGCTGTCTTGAAATTCTCCGACTTCGACATGCTGAGGTGGAAAACTACATCAAAGACATCCTGCGCGATTTTATATTAGATCTATTCCAATATGCCCCCCTAGAACAGCCTGATCTGAATGGTGAAATCGAAGGTGAACCGGGCAAAGGAGGAAGTGTTTTTACCAAAGTTCTAAGCAACGAACAAAATGAGTTTTTAAAAGAGATCTTCGCAACTGGATATCACACCCTGAGTAACAGCGACGATGATCTGTTTGCCGATGGCCGCCCCAGATCTGCAAAGGAGCTAAAACTCACGGAGGATGAGCGAACTCTCTTCGTTGAAACGGGATATCATATCGCCCGCGTAATGTGGCATTGTCTGGGCGAATCAGATCCCACATTCAAATCTGAAATGTGGAACAATGGCCAATCTATCTTTGAAGTTGGTTGTGACATAATGGGCGAACTTGGCGTTTTTGATGCCGATAAAGACCCGTACTACTTTTTCGCCATGCCTTTGGATAACGTACGAGAACACCTCAAATCCCACATCCCGATCTCGAACTATCGTCTAGAAAGTATTATTGGAAATTTTTTATCTACGACAAGCCATTACAGAGAGGAAATTTCTGACGAAAAAGCAACTTTTGAAGTCCAAGGAGGTTTTCAACAAGCCATGTGGGCCTTTGTCCAGTGTGGCTATGCCACCCGCGAAGCCAACGGCTTTGTCTGGAGTGACAAAATTGCCCCGATCATGGTCGCAGAGAACCTCTGGGATCAGGAAGAAGAAAGCTACACTACTGAGAATAAAAAAAAGACTGTCGATTTAACCGAGCAAATTTGGGCGGCAATCCCCCTTTGGCGCCGCCACCTGATGGCACGTTGGATCGGACACAAGAGCGAGATGGATGTGTTTCTATATCTCTTCCGGCGATGGGATGGAAAACGCTTTCACTGGTTTGAAAAAATCCAGAAGAATAGAACAGAGAACCTCCCGACAGGATATCAGCAAGCAACCCGCGAAATTTGTCAGCGTCTGATAGAAATCCGGCGCAGTCACCCAATATGACGGGCGCTAACAAGCTTTCTCTTCTAACGACTTGTTTCCCTTCGCGAGTTGGGTCAGAGTAACTTCATAAAAAAGAACAATTCGCCTCAAACCCTAGAGCCCTCACCATGTCCAAAGCCGTAAAGAAAACTATCCTCACCTGTGCCGTTACCGGGAACCTGACCAAGCCGGAGCAGCATCCGGGTCTGCCGATCACACCGAAACAAATCGCGGATGCAGCCCTTGGCGCAGCAGAGGCTGGGGCGGCGATTGTGCATTTGCATGTGCGCGATCTCGAGACGGGCAAAGGCACGATGGAGTTTGCGCTTTACGAGGAAATGGTCGGACTGATCCGGCAAAAAAATAAGGATGTGATCCTCAACCTGACCACGGGTGAAGGCGGGCGTTTTGTGCCCTCTGAGGATCAGCCCAAGATCGCAGCTCAGGGCAGCACGCTTTGTACTCCGGAACTGCGTGTCGCCCACGTGGAAAAACTCAAGCCCGAGATCTGTACCCTGGATTTTAACACCATGTGGTCCGGCGAAGCGGTGGTAATCAATACCCCGCGCAATGTCGAGATCATGGCCGATCGCATCTACGCTGCGGGCACCAAGCCAGAAATCGAGCTGTTTGATGTCGGTGATCTCAATATGGCTCTGGATTTTCTCGACAAAGGTATCCTCAAAGGCCCAGTGATGATGCAGATCGTCATGGGCGTGCGCTATGGCATCCTACCCAACCCACAGAGCCTGATGTATCTGGTTTCACAACTGCCAAAAGACGCCGTCTGGGCCGCCTTTGGCATTGGCCGTCACGAATTCCCGATCCTGGCACAATCCTTCCTGCTCGGCGGTCATGTCCGTGTCGGCATGGAAGACAACCTGCAGATCCGCAAAGGCGAACTCTGCCGCGACAACGCCCAGCTGGTAGAAAAAGCAGCCGATATCATCGATCACCTAGGTGGAACGCTTGCCACCCCTGATGATGCACGAGTGATACTGGGACTTTGAACGACAAACCTGACTAGAGACAGATAAATGTCACTTTTATGGTTCCTGGATAACCAACTTAAAAAAGAAATCAAGTCTGCCAAGGATAGTAAAGACCTGAACATCAGCTGTATTAAAAATACAGAAAGAACCTTATTTATATTTGCCGTTCTTTGGTTTTCTATTTTTGGAATTGTAGCTGAGCTGTTCACTTATAAACACGACGGCCCACTAGTTTCCCCGTATTATGGTTTATCTATTCTGTTTTTCCTCACAGCTCATTACTGGCTGTTCAAAATAACAATTGGAACCGAAATCCGAGGGTTGTTATGCCATTCATTTGGAAAGATTTATATTGGTAAAGCTGTAGGAATACATAGAGGTCTTTACGGTAGGCCATATATGGATGTGGAGTTTTATGATGATAACAACAAACTAAGAACACCAGGCTGCCCAATAGAATTTGAGCAAACAAAATCTTTTAAGAAAAATCAAAAAATATATGTATTGTATATTGAAGGTACAAACTTTTTTTGGATACTTATTAAACCTCGTATTCCTTTGTATTCAATTAGAAAAACCAAAGAGAAATACCTCTTTTCACATTACGAGACATAACTCTCCTAAAATAATTCAACGGGATTTCACCCCTTAATTCTGCTCATAAAAACAGGAGAATTCAGAGAAATCGAAGTCCTTGTCCACCATGGGCTTGAAGAAAAAAATTTCTTTGGGGCCAATGGGGTAGGAATCATACATTGGGTTCTCTGGCTTAATATTGAACAGCTCCTGCATAATGCTCAGTTCAAGCTTGGGGAGCTCGATTATTTTAATGAGATCATCACCTTCTTTTTCAAAACAATAGATATACTGCTTCATCACGCGTGTGTACGGCACTACTTAATCACCCCCTGTCCAAAGGCATCGTATTACAGACAACACCTTATTAAAAAAACGTATCATTTCAGGCTGTTACCCGTTGACTTACAATTCACTTTAGCAAGATTTACACAGTACTTAAAATTTTTATTTGAGCCAAAGATGAGTGTCGATGGGGGGCAGACCGGGTGGGCCGGGGTATTTTATCCGGATGATGGTTCTCTTTTCCATTGCTGCCATACGGCTGATGTCACCAAAATGCTTCATGAAGAGCGCGTGGAATGACCCGTCCTGGTGGATCAACTCAAAGCCTAGTTGAAAGCGTTCTTTGAGCAGATAATTGGTTTTTTTGAACATAAAATATACCGGAAGATCGTAGATCAGGGCGATTGTTTCTTCGACCATGAGAGATGGAATTCTGGCTTTTTGCTCTTCGACTTCCGCCCATGCCTCATTTAATCCGCGATGAAAGTAATCAAATCTTCCGTTCACCAACATTGTCGTCAGATGTTCGGTTCTCGCTACCCCGACAACGGGCAACTCATTTAACGCAAATATTTTAAAATCACCCCACTGTGACCCAAAGCCCCCTTTGAAATTACGCAGGTCCGTCAGAGTTTTTATGGAAGAGAATTTCTCTTTGTTTTTCCGATCAATCAGAAAAACACGATAGCCCAGCATGCCGTTATGGATATCGATCTTGACCGTACTCATTTCTTCCAGTCGCAGTTCTGTTGGCGGCAGATATATCAGATCGACATCGCCGAACTACAATTCTGCGATGCACCGATCTTGTGAAGGATCCTTTCTATTCGCGCTATGGGGTACGATTTTAGCTCGTCCGTAACGCATTTCTGTTTTGCGTAACAAAAGGTTCGCCAATTCCATACGGTATTTATATTTTGCCTTTTCTGTTTGGCAAACTTTGATATCTGCAGCAAAAGCGCTCCGCAAAAAAGGTGAGCCTTCAAAAGAAAAGCTGGAATAAATAAAGACTGAAAAGAAAAACACTGCCAAATAACAAGCAACAACGGCCTTCATGGCATCGCCTCCAGTAAAACAACGCGAGACTGGTTAAGTTCTCACCCCATTGTACCCCTTAAGGCCTGCTAAAAAGGTCGTATTGGCATTATATTATACAAAAGTTGTGATGTTTTCATTGGCAGAGATTAATCGAACAACTTTCATATCCTTAAGATAACACACAATCCTGATCCTGCGTTACCTTATCGAGACTTAAAGGACTTCTCATTTCTAAATTAGAGTCATTTTACTGACTTTCAGATGAATGAAATCATCGCTATATATCTGAATAATAATGAGTTACTCTTGATTAAAGAACAGCTAAACTATTTAACAACACTCACAATTTCATCAAAGACATACGTTCAAAACAATGACTTTTGAACCCTTGGAAAGCTAAAGGTTAATTTGGAATAATGGACACAAAAGCCACTCTTCACCTTGTTTGCGGCAAAATCGCTTCGGGGAAATCCACTTTAGCACAGCTCCTTTCCACGGACCGCAAAGTAATTTTGATCAATGAAGATACGTGGCTTTCCAGGCTTTACCCCGATGAAATTAACACGATTGAAGACTATATCCGTTGTTCATCGCGTTTGCGCAGCATCATGGAAGACCACATCCAACTCTTACTGCAGGCAAACCTCTCTGTCGTGCTCGACTTTCCGGCAAACACAACTGAAATTCGCCAGTGGATGCTAGGGATTTCGGCGCGTGCAGGTGCTGCCAACCTCCTGCATTATCTTGATGTCCCTGACGATGTTTGCAAGGACCGCCTGCACGTTCGCAATGCCTCTGGCTCTCATGAGTTTGCCCCGACCGACGAACAGTTCGACGAACTTACCAGTTACTTCGTTCCGCCATCTGCTTCTGAAGGTCTTATGATCAAATTACATGAAGACTAGGCCTGAGGTGAGCACGCCTGAGGTGAGCACGCCCGCTCAGGCAACTGACACCCCCACCCGGCTTTATCTTGGTGTTGCCCTTATGGCTCTGGCCATGATTGTGGTGCCGGGCATGGATGGCATTGCCAAATATCTCAGCACAGATCACTCGACCTCGCAGATTGTTTGGTCGCGCTATATCTTTATGACGATTATCCTGCTGCCTTTTATTCTGCTGCGCTATCGCCATGAAGTCCTGAGGCCAAAGGCCCCTGCCCGGCAAGGTCTACGCGGCCTTTTGATTATCGGATCCAACTTCCTGTTTTTCTGGTCCCTGGCCTACCTGCCAATCGCCGATGCACTCGCGCTGCTGTTCGTTTATCCCCTCGCAATCACTGTGATGTCGGGCCTGATTTTGAGGGAAAGGGTCGGGCCTAGGCGTTACGGCGCTGTGGTGGTTGGTTTTCTGGGCGTGCTCCTGGTGCTCAAGCCCGAAGCAGGGAATATAAGCACCCCGGCGCTGCTCGCCATTGCTGCGGGCATATTACATGGCGGCTACATCGTGCTGACAAGGTCCCTCGCCCACCACACCCCAGCACTTGTCACCCTGTTTTACACCGGGGTTGTCGGCACCGTTGTGATGTCACTGTTCGTACCGTTTTACTGGTCCGCACCGACCGTGGATAGCTGGATGTGGATGGTGGTGCTCGGCCTTTGCTCTGGCCTCGGGCACTACTTCATCACCAAAGCCTGTGCCCTGGCTCCGGCCTCAATCCTGGCGCCGCTGGGTTATGTCGAGATCATCTCTGGCACCCTGATCGGCTTCTTTGTCTTTGGCGACTTCCCTGACCTTCTGACCTGGGCCGGTATCGCCGTGATCTGTGGCAGCGGCCTGTTCATTGTCCTGCGCGAGGCCCAACTGAAGAAACGCGGTTGAGCCGCTCTTTTTATTTAGCAGCGTTTTTATAAGCGGCGACCAATTCAGCCGTGGACGTTGCAACATCGCCCAGGGATTTTCCGGGTTTATAGAGTGCTGATCCCATGCCCATGGCATAGACACCCGCGGCAATGAAGGTGTGCATATTCTCTGCTTTTACCCCGCCGGTGGGGCAGATCGGTGTTCCCGTAGGCAATACCGCTGATATCGCCTTTATAAAGGGCACACCAAGTGTATCGGCCGGGAAGATTTTCAGGATATCTGCACCCGCTTTTAAGGCCGTAAAACATTCAGAGGGTGTATAACAACCCGGCACGGAAATAAGGCCTAGCTCTTTGGTCCGCCGGATAACATCCACATCCATATTGGGCGAGATAATCACCTGACCGCCAACAGCCTTAACACGGTCAACGTCCTCTGGGGTCAGAACGGTTCCTGCCCCCAGAATGATGTTATCGCCGTGTTTTGCCTTGATCCGGCGTAGGGTTTCCTCCCACTCCGGACTATTGAGCGTGACCTCCATAAAGGTCATGCCGTTATTAACCAGCGCATCCGAAACGCCTTCGGCCTCATCCGGGGTAATACCTCGCAAAATTGCGATCAGGGGCATCTGTTCAATGCGTTTTCTTAAATCGTTAAACATGAAATTTTCCAGAAATTAATTGAGTATGGAGAGGTCGATTTTGACAATAGATCCCTTGGCACAGACAACCTGAGAGGCAATGGCATGGGCCCGGGTTAAGCATTCCTCAAAGGAGGAACCGTCGGATTTCGCCGCCAGATAAGTGCCGATAAAAGCATCGCCCGCAGCAGAGGTGTCCACGACATCGACAACTGACGTAAAACTTTGAGCTGCTAAGCGTTCGCCCGCTTGCCAGACCTCGGCCTTTTCTCCGCCACAGGTGAGAACCCATTCGGTATCGGGATATTGCTTGGAGAACCCTTGGACGTCTTTATCACCATAGAGAAGAACCAGCTCTTCATCGGAAATTTTCGCAATATCAACCAGAGGCAGGATCTCATTGGCAAAGCTGCAGGCCTGCTCTTTTGACCATAGCTGAGCCCGGTGATTGAAGTCATAGATGATTTTTGCGCTATCGGATTTACCTTGTGCCTTAGCCTGGAACTTAACCTCGGCGAGAGAGGAAATCAGATTGTTTCTGTTTTCAGTGATCGCCGCGGTGATCCCGGAAAAGTAAACCATGTCAAAACCAGTGAGATCCTGCGTTTGATCAAACAAATGACGCGCCGCGGACTGACCCCGCCAATAGCCATATTTCTTTTCCCCGGCGGCATCGTTGCTGAGGACAAAAAGACCAATGGTCCGTCCCTCAAGCGTCTGTATCTTACCTGTTGAAACTCCCATTTCTTCGAGGAAAGCCAAGCAGTCCCGACTGCTGTCATCATCTCCCAAGGCGGTGAGATAATCGGCTTTTATCCGGCCCCGACTTGCCACATTGATGTAGTGGGCCACGTTAAAGGTATCGCCGGCAAAACTCTTTTTAAACAGCCCGTTGCCCACATCGGACATCTCAAGCATGACTTCACCGATTGCCAGAATTTTTGTCATCTTCGTTACTTATTCACTCGTTTCGTTGTGACTACCCTACTTTAATGACTATCCCGGGGAAGGCCCTTGCTCGTAGAGATCCTTTGGTATTTAACCGCGTTTTTCAGCACCATGCCCTCTGATAGTTGATCGATAATCCCACGTTGAATTTCCTGCCACGGGGTTTGGTTTTCAGGATAGGCGTAACCGCCTGCTGCTTCCAAGTCTTTTTGTCGACTTTGCAGTTCCTGGTCGGACACCAGCATATTGGCTTGGCCCTTTTTTAAATCGATACGGATCCGGTCGCCGTTTCTAAGCAGAGCGAGCCCGCCACCAACCGCGGCCTCTGGCGATGCATTGAGAATGGAGGGCGACCCCGACGTCCCGGACTGTCTGCCATCACCAATACAGGGGAGGAATTTCACACCTTGCTTGAGGAGGTAATCTGGAACCCGCATGTTCACCACTTCGGCAGCACCGGGATAACCAATAGGTCCGGCTCCACGGATAAAGAGGATCGATTTTTCAGTAATGTTCAAGGCGGGATCATCGATCACTTCGCGGTAATGTTCCGGACCATCGAAAACCACTGCGTCGCCTTCGAATGCATCGGGGTCTTCAGGGTTGTTCAAATAGCGACCGCGGAATTCATCGGACAGAACGCTCAGTTTCATGATCGCGGAATCAAACAGATTGCCGCTGATAACTTTAAAGCCCGCGGACGGCATCAAGGCCTTATCGTACGACCTGATCACATCCGGATTTTCAGATCCCCGGCCCTTACAGTTTTCGCCGATGGTGCGCCCGGAAACGGTAAGGCAGTCTTCGTGGATCAGGCCTTTTTTGACCAGTTCACCAACCACCGCCGGGACGCCCCCTGCGCGGTGAAAATCTTCGGCGAGATATTCCCCCGCAGGCTGGAGATTGACCAGCATCGGGATTTCCAGACCGTGGGTTTCCCAATCTTCGATCTCAAGCTCGACCCCGATATGACGGGCAATTGCCGTGATGTGGATCGGTGCGTTGGTCGATCCGCCAAGCGCGGAATTGACCACAATGGCATTTTCAAAGGCTTCACGGGTCAAGATCGTTGAAGGCCTGACGTCTTCCCTCACCAAATCGACGATGCGCTGTCCGGTATGATAGGCAACCTGACCACGTTCGCGGTAGGGTGCCGGAATTGATCCGCCACCCGGAAGCTGCATGCCGAGAACTTCCGAGAGTGAATTCATGGTCGAGGCCGTGCCCATGGTATTGCAGTAACCTGCAGAAGGGGCGGAATCAGCGGCGCGCTTCATAAAGCCTTCGTAATCAAGCTCGCCCTTGGCGTGCTCTTCGCGAGCTTCCCAGATCGCGGTTCCCGAACCACACAGACGCCCACCGGAATACCCATTGAGCATCGGCCCGCCGCTCAAAACAATGGCTGGAATATCCACCGTAGCAGCCGCCATCAAACACGCAGGCGTGGTCTTATCGCACCCAACGGTCAAAACCACTCCATCCAACGGATAGCCATAGAGGATTTCAACCAAGCCGAGATAGGCCAAATTTCGATCCAGTGACGCCGTTGGTCGTTTGCCGGTTTCCTGGATCGGATGGACCGGAAACTCCATGGCAATCCCACCCGCATCCCGGATACCATCGCGGATACGTTTGGCGAGTTCCAGATGCGGGCGGTTACAGGGCGACAGATCAGACCCGGTTTGGGCAATGCCGATAATCGGTTTGCCGGACTGGAGCTCTTCACGGGTCAGACCATAATTGAGATAGCGTTCGAGGTAGAGCGCCGTCATATCGGGATGATCGGGATTATCAAACCAGGCCCGGGAACGAAGTTGTGGTTTTTTGTCGGTCAAAATATGAGCTCCCTCAACGGCCGGTCAAACCAGGGAATGCGATCAGCAAACCTACGGCGACAATTTGAATACAGATAAAGGGCAACAGCGATCGGAAAATGATCCCCAGACTAATGTCAGGCGGCGCCACTGATTTAAGATAAAACGCTGCCGGACCAAAGGGCGGCGATAGAAAGCTCACCTGCATGTTCATGGCAAACAACACCCCAAACCATACCGGGTCATACCCAAGGGAAATTACGATTGGCACAAAGATCGGCATAGTCAAAAGCGCGATGCCTACCCAGTCGAGGAACATGCCAAGCACGAACAGGATCAACATCATAAAGAGGATGATAACGATACCGTTGTCGGATATGCCGGTGATCAAGGAAGAGACAAAGTTAATCCCGCCCATAAGGTTGAATACGCCGACCAGTGCACTGGCCCCGATGCCAATCCAAACGATCATGCCGCAGGTGGACAGGGTTTGAACCGCCGCACCTTTAAACATAGAGAAAGAGAACTCTCCGCGGATAATCACCGACAGCAACACCCCGGCGACACCAACGGCCGAGGCCTCGGTCACAGACGCAATCCCGCCGTAGATCGACCCGAGAACAAAGATCACCACCATAATTGGCAGGACAATGCCCTTGAGGAGCTTGAGCTTTTCTCTAGTCGGCATCGGCTCAACTTCGGGTGCAGGCGCGAGGTTCGGGTTGAGGTAACAACGGATTAAAACATAAGCGACATAAAAACTCGCCAGCATCAAACCGGGTATAAAGGCAGAGGTAAAGAGATCACCAATGGAGACATTGGCGGTCAGGCCATAGATGATGAGCACAATAGATGGCGGCACCATGGTGCCAAGCGATCCACCGGCACAGACAACACCAATGGCAAGGTTGCGGTCATAGCCCTGTCGCAACATCTGTGGCAACGCCAACAAGCCGAGCAAAATAATCTCGCCACCGATAATGCCACTCATAGCAGCCAGGACAACGGCGACAAAAATGGTTTGAATGGCAACGGCGCCTCTGACCCGTCCACCGACAAGCTTCATGGCATCGAAAAGATCCCGGGCAATGCCCGATCTATCCAGTAGGGCTGCCATGAGGACAAACATGGGGACAGAGACAAAAACAAAGGAGGATACGAAAGAATATACCCGACTGGTAATCAGGGGAACGGCCATGGGGCCAAACCAACCCAGGGCAAAGACAAGGGCAACAAGCAAGGTCACGAACGCAAGTGGCATGCCCGTGAGCAACATCACGAGCAGCATTATAAACATGACCAGCGTCCCGTATTCAACGCCGAGCAAAGAAAGATCAATCATCAATTTATTCCGATTTTAGGCGTTTTCCGGGGAGGCTTTATTTGAGCCTGAACCATTTGAGCCTGAGCCATTTGGTGATGCTTTACCGCGAATGTGGGCAATGGCAAAGACGATGAACTGTACGGTCATGACCACGAGAACCGCCAACAAGAACATCTTCAACAAAGCAGGTGTTGGGGGGTTCCACGCACTGCCACTGGTCTCAAAGCGCAATTCTCCGCCGGGGGTAAAAATCGCCCGCTTGACTACAAGCCATGCGGCATAAGAGAAAAACCCGGTTGAGATCGCACAGGTGATATAGATCCCGATATCCAACCAACGCTTAACTTTTGAGCTTACGTAATCGTAAATGATCACCACCCGAATGTGTTTATTGCGCGAGGCGCTGAAGAGCCCGCCAAAAATAAACCCGGAGGCACAAAGAAATGTCGTGGTTTCATGGGCCCACAAAGTCGGCGCATCAAACAAGTGACGCAGCACGATTTCATAGATCAGCACTGCCATACTGACGACAAAGCAAAAGGCAAACACAGAACCTGCTGCATTGATTATACGCCCGAGGGCGCCAGCTTCTGCTGGAGCAGTTTCATTTTCAAGGGTATTTAGAACGTCTGGGGTTTCTAAAGCGTTATCGGGGGTATTGGGGTCGGCCATAACTTACTCCTGGCAAGAAATGTACGAGAGGAACCTCCCTCCCCCCGTACATTATCTACTGGCATCATCTACCGGCATCATCTATTGGCACCATCTAAAAGGCGCCATTAACGTATCAGATTAGGCCTTGGCTGGTAAGATAGCCGAGGAGTACATCGTAAACTTTTTGCGCATTTTCAGAACGCTCAGCAACCTTAGCCCATTGATCCTGAGCAATTTTGCGGAACTTCGCGCGCTCAACAGCTGACCAGTTGTGAATAGTAAGGCTGGAATCTTTAGATGCTTCGGCAACCGCCTGCAGATCTTTCATCGCCAACTTGGATGTCATATCCGTCGCAAAATCACGCACAGAGATTTCCAGAATTTTCTGAATATCTGCAGGCAACGCATCCCACTTGGCTTTGTTCATGGACACTTCAACCATCGGCATGGAGTGGAAACCAGGATAAACCGGGTGTTTCGCAATGTCGTGCATGCCCTGGGCATGGTTGGTTGAAAACACTGTGTAATCAGCGGCTTCGATTACTTTTTTATCCAAAGAAGTGAATACTTCTGAACCCGGCAGGTTAACCGGTGTCGCACCAGCCGCCGCGAAAACTTCCTGAACCATACCTTCTGGGGCACGCATTTTCAGACCCTTGAGATCAGCGACACCATCCAACGGCTTGGTGGAAATAAACGCCTCCAGACCTGGTGTTGTGGCACCGATGAAGTGCAGACCATAAGGCTCCAAAATTTCGTTCATCAATTCGGAACCCCCGCCGTAATTGATAAAGCGCAACATTTCAGATGGCGAAGACCAGGCGCCAACAGGATTGGCAATCAAACCAAAGGCCGGATCTTTACCTGCGAAATAACTTGTATCGGTGATGTGACCATCAAGGATACCACCCGCAACGGCGTCCTGAGTTTCAGAGTGCTGAACCACAGAGTTCACAGGCATCATTTCAATATTAAGACGGCCCCCGGTCATCACGCCTACGCGCTCAGCCCATTCTTGTTTTAACAAGAAATTTGGGTTGCCTGCTGGATCGCTGGATTGGAATTTAAAGTTGTAATCTGCGGCAAATGATGCCCCAGAAATTGCAGTCGACATTAGTGCTGCTGAAAGTCCCATGACGAGACCTTTAGTGATTTTCTTAAACATCGTTTTACTACTCCCAAGGACGATATTCTATCGGTTTTTTGTGCAGGCTGATGCTCTTTGAAAAAGCAAACGTTATAACAACCTGTTGAATTTCTATAATATTCTCCGGTGTGACTGTATTCGGTAACTATTTTATTTTTATGGTAGCGCTACCACAGTCATGATTGACAATATGGTAGCGCTACCATATTGTCAATCACAGAAATAAATTGAATGAATAATTGTACTGAGCAAAGGGAACAAACATCCTTGATAAATGGATCGGTCAGACGTAAAAATCATCTACACCGAAAGAGTGAGGAATAATTACCGTTGGGCAAACGCAAAGGCTCTGGCAGAGCAACCATTACAGATGTAGCCGAACACGCCCAAGTTGGCGCGATCACCGTTTCCCGCATGTTACGCGACCCGACAAAAGTCTCGGATAAACTTCGAACCCGTATCGAACAATCGATCAATGCCCTGAACTATATCCCGGATCCCAAGGCACGCGCTCTGGCTTCGGGACAGGCAGACATCATCGGTGTGCTTATTCCTTCGCTCTCAAACATTGTCTTTGCCGATACCCTGCGTGCGATCCACGACGGCGTCAAAGGGACGCCCTACCAGGTCCTGATCGGTAATACCCGATACGATACTCAAGAGGAAGACCGCCTGATTTCTCTTTTCCTCGGCCATCGGCCAGCGGCTTTAATTGTGGCAGGCATTGATCAGTCGGAGAAATCGATCCAACTGCTCAGCGATGCCGGCATACCCATCGTGCAGATCTATGAAATCGGCGAAGACCCAATCGACATCAGTATTGGTCTGTCCCATATCGAGGCCAGCCAAGCCATGATCGAGCATCTGCTAGAGCAAGATTTCCGCAAGATTGGCTATTTAGCAGCCCGGATGGATCCACGGATGGAACGACGCCTGGAAACCTACCGCAGCAAGCTTAAACCTCTTGATCTCTACGATCCCACCCGCGTAATCCTCACGGATAAATCTTCATCGGTAAACTGCGGCCGGGCGTTAATGCGCCAACTATTGGAAAACGCCCCCGATACCGACGCCGTTGTTTGTGCCAATGACGATATCGCCCTGGGCGCCCTGTTTGAATGTCAGTCCCAGGGCATATCCGTGCCCGATCAAATGGGCCTGATCGGCTTTAACGATTTCGAGATGATGAGCGCCGCCTACCCGTCGCTCACCAGCGTGCGAACCAACAGATATAAAATCGGCGAGCTCGCCGTCGACAGCATCTTCCAAAGGCTCAAGGGCGAAGCGCCCACGCAAAAAAAAATCGACATCGGCTTTGAGCTGATACAGCGCGACAGCACCACGCGGGGGTAAAAGACTTTCAATTGCTGCTGCAAAGCGGTTCAAATCCTGTAGAGGCCGAGAGCTGAACATCTTGGACATATCGTCCATTGCGGTCTCTGCCCCTTACTTCGCCCTCCTCGACCGCTTGCTGCATCAGCATTCCCTTTTCTACTTGGTCCTACTGCATAGCTTAACTCCTTATGGTTGACTAACTCCTAAAATTCTCTAACCATTAAACTCAAAAAAGGCCCCGCGAACGCAAAGCCTTTGGGCGTGCTAGCCCGTACAAATAATACGAACTTTAGTTAGAACACAGCAGGAACAGGAAGTATGAAAACATATAATATTCGAGGGTCTATTTTTATTTTACTCTCGTTCTTTATATTAACCGCATGCGAATATCCAAGAATCATATCAGACAGAACAACTTTCCATCAACTGGGCACGAGTAGTTCGCAATCGGTTTTTATAGTCGGCTACCCCGAAGAGGTTAATGGTACCTTAGAATTTGCCGCCTACAAAAAGTTGTTTGAGCAAGAGTTTTTAAACAATGGATATCTTGTTACAAATGACTTAAGCGCATCTGATTACACTGCATTTGTGTCGTACGGAATAGACGGCGGCAAAACCTCAACTCACTCAGGATCGAGATCAATCTACGGTCAAACCGGGGGCGGAACCACTTATCACAGCGGGTCACTAAATACAGGGTCCAGTTACAGTACTTACACAGGGACATCATACACTATGCCTACGTATGGCGTAGTTGGCTCTAAAACGTACTCATACAACGTCACTACTTTTACGCGTAGCATTGCTATGGATATGATTGAAACAAGCTCTCTACAGTCAGATAAACCCCTCAAAGTGTACGAAGGACGGATAGTTAGTTCTGGTTGCCTTAATCAACTTAATCCCATCATGAAACCTCTCGTTCGAGCATTATTTCAGAACTTTCCTGGAGAAAACGGCCAGTCATCAAGAATTGAAACCTTATTTGACCCCTCAGCAGAAAACATTGAGTGTTAAGCCAACAACCCAACTAAAAAAGGCCCCAGTTAAGGGGCCTTCTCTCTATGCTGATAAATGCTTCACCCCGCTCCCAAAGTCGCGGTAATTTATCTTTTCCGCTTGACCCTGCTGCTATCGTAAATCCCCTTATAGCTGACTCTTTTCATACCAGCTATCATTTTAAGAGTATATAGTCGGGGTTATAATGTTTGTTCATCTTAGTGTTTTATTGCCGTCGCTAAGTTTGGCACCTTGTACATCAACGAGATATCCCCTCTTCTTTGCAACAAAGGCTGCACGGTAATGTCCCAAACCGAAGCGGATAAAATGGACCTTCAAAGGACATGCGACCCGGCCGACGACACAGACTGCTGGTATTACGAGAGGCCCAAAACCTGACAAAAGACCCCGGGAACATTGATCCTTTGAGCGTATTAGTCCGTATAAATAATACGAGTTATTGTACATAGACCGCGACAGGAACAAGAATCATGAGAGGCCTGGCTTTAATTATGAATTTGGTACTGGCAACCGGAACCATAATTTGGCTCATCAATGAACGTACGATTAACAGTGATGAGGCCCTGCTCGGAGCCTTTCTAATCAGTCTCGCGTACATCAATTTTTCAGCAATAAGATAAGGTGCTCAAATGTCAAAAAATATTACGGGAGGGTGTTTTTGCGGCGAAGTCAGATACGAGATTACAGGTGATCCAGTCCTGCAGCTCTTGTGTTTTTGTAAAGATTGCCTCTCTATTACCGGCACAGATGGGTACGCCGGTTACATGGTCAAAAATTCTGATTTTCAAAAGACATCAGGAAAACCCACGGTACATAAAAAAATCTCAAAAGAAGGTCGAACTGTGAACCGGAATTTTTGCGGTGTTTGCGGCTCTAACCTCTGGGGAGAAACCGAGTTTGGCCTCATCAGCGTGACAGCTGGATCACTGGATGATGCAAATTTATTTCAGCCAACAAAAAAGGTTTTTACCCAGGACACACCCCATTGGGCCAGAATTCCCGATGATCTAGAAGAAATGTAATTCCTCTCTCACTCATCCTTCTTTGCATGGGAAGGATCAATGCCGGATAACCCATCCCCATGGCCTATTTTTCTGGCTATTTACGGGCATCTACGGAGGGAAACTAAATGGTGAGCGTGACGTTAACCGCATCTGTTTGAGCTAATGAATAATGGTTATGCTTCATTTTTCTTTTGAATGGAGCGTTTAATGTCAGCAATTGAGAACGATTTATCGCGAACAGAATTCCATTGGCTTGAGCATGCGCGTTCGTGTGAGTTAAACGGGGTGGGCATGAAAGCTTATGCCGAGGCACACGATCTTGACCTGAAGGATTTTGGCACTTCTCCGCTTTGTTGAGTAGATTTAGGATTTCAAATAGAGCATAGATTGATTATCTGGAATGGATGATTGTCTAATTTTGAGTTTGAAGTATTCGGTATCCTTGATGCCTCTGGCTCGCTTACGGATCATTCCTATACTGACATTACCAGCCTCTATCCTGGCGCTTGTGAGCTTGTGTTTGGCGTAGTTGCAGATGCCCACACAATGTTTCCGTAGGGATTTCGCGAACTTTTTTAGATAGAGCATCTGTGACTGATCTGCTATCAGGCACCAACGTTCCAGTTGCTCCGCCATCGCCTCAAATGAAGCGGCACTCCACAGCAGCTGAAGCTGTTCTTTCAAGACGTAAAGTGCATTCAGGTTGCTATTGCTCTCCAGCAACCTTTGCAGCTTGTCACTTTGTTTTTCACTCAACTTATCCGCATTTTTGAGCAACAGATAATGTGTCCCTTTCATCAACTCTTTACCACTTGGATCGGCCTTTCTGAACTCAAGTCGACGCTGATTATGGATAGCTTTGCTGTAGTTTTTCATGACGTGGAAACGGTCAAATACTATGTCGGCCAACGGCAAGGACTCTCTGACAGCCTTTTGGTAGGCAGGCCCCATATCCATCGCTACGGCCTTTATTTTGCAGGCTGTATCTGGTTGCAGTTGTTTCAAAAACCTTGAAAAAACCTCGGCAGTTCGGCCTGCTTCAACCCAGATCAGATGACCGCCAACCATATCGTAGACCACCGTCATGTAGTCATGACCTTTCGCCCGGGCAACTTCATCTACACCAATATATTCCAAGCCAGTTAGCTCTGCAGGATCAAGCGTAGGGAGAGTTTCAATAAGGTATGCCCTGTCGATATTCTTGACCGTTTCCCATCGTATATCCAAATGTCTGGAAACCGCTTGAATAGACATATGCCGACATAATCCACTGATCAGTCGGCAAAATCGGTGAGTGAAACGGCACCCTTTATCAACAAAATCACACCCCTCAATGCGGCGTTCGCCCTTGTTAATATAAACCTGCGCCAGCTCAATCTCGACCACACAAGGATACCCAAAAAGGGGGATGTCGTTTACTTGTCGGCGGACATGCTGGTTGATGCTTCCCTTCTGGCCTGTAGCAGGGTCTATAGCCCTCCTACGCGCGTCTCGGCTGCAGTGAATGACAATCTTAACACCGCCGTCATCCAGTTTAATTTCATTTACACGTTGCCCTTTGAGGCCTAAAATATGCTGCGAGATGTTGATTGTCATATACCTGCTCTATGTAAAGTTATCAGAAACCATACATATCAACAGGTTACTTGGCGGTCGGCATCTTTTTCTACTCAACAAAGCGGAGAAGAGCCAAATAGAGCATAGATTGATTATCTGGAATGGATGATTGTCTAATTTTGAGTTTGAAGTATTCGGTATCCTTGATGCCTCTGGCTCGCTTACGGATCATTCCTATACTGACATTACCAGCCTCTATCCTGGCGCTTGTGAGCTTGTGTTTGGCGTAGTTGCAGATGCCCACACAATGTTTCCGTAGGGATTTCGCGAACTTTTTTAGATAGAGCATCTGTGACTGATCTGCTATCAGGCACCAACGTTCCAGTTGCTCCGCCATCGCCTCAAATGAAGCGGCACTCCACAGCAGCTGAAGCTGTTCTTTCAAGACGTAAAGTGCATTCAGGTTGCTATTGCTCTCCAGCAACCTTTGCAGCTTGTCACTTTGTTTTTCACTCAACTTATCCGCATTTTTGAGCAACAGATAATGTGTCCCTTTCATCAACTCTTTACCACTTGGATCGGCCTTTCTGAACTCAAGTCGACGCTGATTATGGATAGCTTTGCTGTAGTTTTTCATGACGTGGAAACGGTCAAATACTATGTCGGCCAACGGCAAGGACTCTCTGACAGCCTTTTGGTAGGCAGGCCCCATATCCATCGCTACGGCCTTTATTTTGCAGGCTGTATCTGGTTGCAGTTGTTTCAAAAACCTTGAAAAAACCTCGGCAGTTCGGCCTGCTTCAACCCAGATCAGATGACCGCCAACCATATCGTAGACCACCGTCATGTAGTCATGACCTTTCGCCCGGGCAACTTCATCTACACCAATATATTCCAAGCCAGTTAGCTCTGCAGGATCAAGCGTAGGGAGAGTTTCAATAAGGTATGCCCTGTCGATATTCTTGACCGTTTCCCATCGTATATCCAAATGTCTGGAAACCGCTTGAATAGACATATGCCGACATAATCCACTGATCAGTCGGCAAAATCGGTGAGTGAAACGGCACCCTTTATCAACAAAATCACACCCCTCAATGCGGCGTTCGCCCTTGTTAATATAAACCTGCGCCAGCTCAATCTCGACCACACAAGGATACCCAAAAAGGGGGATGTCGTTTACTTGTCGGCGGACATGCTGGTTGATGCTTCCCTTCTGGCCTGTAGCAGGGTCTATAGCCCTCCTACGCGCGTCTCGGCTGCAGTGAATGACAATCTTAACACCGCCGTCATCCAGTTTAATTTCATTTACACGTTGCCCTTTGAGGCCTAAAATATGCTGCGAGATGTTGATTGTCATATACCTGCTCTATGTAAAGTTATCAGAAACCATACATATCAACAGGTTACTTGGCGGTCGGCATCTTTTTCTACTCAACAAAGCGGAGAAGAGCCAGGATTTTTATCATCAAAAGGGGGAGCTTGTTAAGCGGGGTCTTTTTGTTGTTTCTAGTCGAGATGAAAATTTACACAAGATTGTAAATGGTTCAGCTGATGGCCCAGGCTTATTGTATTGTCAGGTTTGCCTTCGTAACGGGCTAGAAGTCAAATGGCCTGTTTCGGGGAGAACATCGGATTTAACATCTATTGTAGATGCACTTGAAGGTCTGTGATGCGGCGGCCTTCAGATGCTTTGCCCGTCATTTATCTTTGCGCAAATCCCGTTGATTTTCGTCGCGGCATAAATGGTTTGTCGATGCTTGTTGACGACATCCTCAGCCTTGATCCATTCTCTGGCTACCTCTTTGTTTTTTCTAATCGTCTAAGCAACAAGGTCAAGTTACTTTACTGGGAGAAAAACGGATTTTGTTTGTGGCAAAAGAGCCTTGAAAAAGATCGGTTTCATTGGCCACGACACTTGAGCAAAGGAGCCCGTATAGAGCTCAGTGGTCGCCAATTGAACTGGTTGCTGGATGGTGTTGACCTCCGTCATGTGAAAGAGCATAAGCCTGTAAATTATTCGGAGATATATTAAATATTTACAGCACTTTATACTGTTTTGAAGAGTATAAATTTGGTATACTTCGGCTATGTCAAAAGCGCCCATTTCTTTCCCTGAAAGCCTTGAAGAATCACGTATTTTAATAGGTGGTCTTCATGCGCGTATTGATATTCTTGAAGAGCAAAACAGATTATTGCGTCATCAGCAGTTTGCCGCTTCCAGTGAGAAGACATCCCCGCAAGAGCAAGGTCTCTTGTTTGATGAAGCAGAGGAAGCGGCTGAGGACGACACAGGGGCAGAAGACGATGATAAAGAGATCAAAGTTCCAGCTCATACCCGTAAAAGGGGTGGACGCCGCTCTTTGTCAAAAGACTTGCCCCGTGTGCGGATTGAACACGATATCCCCGAAGAAGAAAAGATTTGCGCTTGCGGATGTGGTCTTATGGCCAGAATTGGGGAAGAAGTCACCGAACAATTGGATATAATTCCGGCTAAAATGCAGGTTCTTCAGCATGTGCGTTTCAAATACGCCTGTAAATCATGCGAAGAAGGCGTAACAATCGCGCCCTTGCCACCACAGCCCATCCCCAAAAGCATCGCTTCTGCTGGACTTCTTGCTTATGTGGTAACGGGAAAGTATGTGGATGGCCTGCCTCTCTATCGTATGGTACCTGTTCTGAACCGCTCCGGTGTGGAGTTTAACCGTACATTACTCTCGCGGTGGGTGATCAAATGTGGTGATCTTGTTCAGCCCCTGATTAATCTGTTTACCGACCATCTCCTAAACTACGATATCATTGCCATGGATGAGACTGGCGTTCAGGTCTTGAAAGAACCTGGGAAAAAACCTCAAAGCAAATCCTACATGTGGGGGCAAAAAGGAGGCCCTCCGGACCAGCCAGTGATCCTGTTCCACTACGATCCCTCCAGGGCGGAGGATGTGGCAAGGCGATTGTTGGAAGGTTACACTGGGTATCTTGTTAGTGATGGATATCAGGTCTATCTGAATGTGACATCCGACAGCACAATCATCGGCGTCGGATGCATGGCTCACGCCCGGCGTAAGTTCAATGATGTCATCAAGGCACGGAAGAAGTCCAAAAGGCGAAAACCCGGCCTTGCCGATCATGCCATGGAGGCCATCAGAGCTTTGTACCGCATTGAAAAGCTCGCAAAAAACATGAGCGATAACGAACGTCGGCTATTACGCAAGGAAAAGGCCAAACCAATCCTTAAAGACTTGAGAGAGTGGATTACCAAGGTCAAATCGTCGGTGCCGCCGACATCGTTACTTGGCAAGGCTTTGCACTACATTGATAAGCAGTGGCCTCGGCTCATTCGCTACCTTGATGATGGCCGCTTGCCAATTGATAACAATGAAATGGAGCGCGTAATTAAGCCGTTTGTAATAGGAAGGAAAAATTGGCTGTTCTCAAAATCCCAAAATGGTGCCAAGGCCAGTGCAAATCTTTACTCTATCGTCGAGACCGCCAAGGCTAACGGGATCGAGCCATATTCATATCTTCGACACATTTTTACCCAATTACCTAAAGCAAAAACCGTCGAAGACTTTGAAGCTCTGCTGCCCTGGAACGTCAACAGAAACAACGTAACACCTTACATCATGCAAAAATAGGTGCGGTTAACGTCACGCTCACACTAAATGGATATAATTTTAAAAAACCTCGACCTAACTGCTCGTTTCACACTATTAGTACTCACCGTTTTCTTTGTTCTCTATGAATTGCTTTGGATTGTTTTATATCATTCATATAAGAGAGATAAGAAACTGTATGTCCGTAAGAAAGACGCTTATACCTCTGAGTACTTTGATTTCGGAGGAGGTAAAATGTTGACATATTCGGAGCGAAAAGTACGGCTTTCTGAAATCAAAGCAGCCTTAGAGACTGATCATGGTCATAAATTTGAAATGCGCAAAAGTTGGCGCTTCACTGATAACAAATATACTATTCACAAAATCGATGACGAATCTTTTGACCTCTTAAGTACGAAGTTTTTTTTATAACACATGAGCATGACGAATTCCCCCAATAAATCCCTCCCCTTAGCCTACCTTCTCTGGCTGTTCACTGGCATCTTCGGTGGGCACCGATGGTACTTGGGATATAAGAAAAGCGGATATTTTTTGTTCATCACCATATTTATTATTAATTTTTTGTTCTATCTGATGAGCATTCAGCAGCCAGTAATGATGAATGCAATTTACTCTCTTTTTGACGTTCAAGATATTATCAATTCCTTCACCCATTATGAAGGTGTGTTTTCAAGCTATTCTCGTACCTTTAGCTATTTTTTTGTGAATTCATGGATAATTGGTTTTTGGGTTGGTATTTTACTTCTAATTCATGACTTCTTCTGGATAAAAAATTTAACTGACCATCGTAAAGTAGGTTTTGATTAACAATAGCTTGAAGAGTTCGATTAGGTGCAAATGCGAACGCCCCCTGAAAACAATGCTATTTTAAAAATTTCCCTTAATATTATACTTTGAAATTCCATAGGTTTCTCCTAGAGTAATAACCCCAATTGTCACTTCAACTGATGGAGTAGCAAGCTTGCCGCCTGAAGATTTCGCAATATATATAATATTGTACCAATCTCTTCCTTTTTCACTGCCCAAATACTCATAATGACTATAAGCGCCTTCTGAAAGAGATCCAAAAGAAGATCGAAACTTTGCTCCCAGTTGAATTAAATCATTGAAATCTAATTGAGGTTTAATGAAAGGGTCAAAACTATTATAAAGACCTTGATAATTTTCTGAGTTAATTGCCTCTTCAAAATTATCGTATAGGCCTGAAATAACTTTATCATTGAATATTTCAGGAAGGGTTTCACTTGCATCTATAGTGACACTATTTTGATTCACAACCTTAGTAGCAATCCAACCCGTTCCAACCAAGTTAACAAGAAGCAATACTGTGATAATGCAAAGGAGTAGGCGTACGGTTTTTGATGAATTATCGGACATTTATAGACACAACCAATACATGAAATTTACAATACAGCCCCAATTAACTTAAATATGATTATCTATCAACCCTAACTTCCCGGCTCATGGTCCGAGATGCGGTTACCATATCTGCTGACTCTCAATCAAAATACATCATACAGCTCCATCCTCAAACGTCGCGAAGTTCGTCTTCTTTACCTCATCCTCATTATATTGAGTTACTCTGAAGTGTTCAGCGACAATAACCTTGGCCGGTTGCGACAACCACCTTGGCCGGTGGATCTGATCATTAAAAAGGGCGTGCCCGTTTGATAATCAGATCCACCGGCCAAGGCTTAATTTGGTGTTAGTTACAAGCTGCTGTGAGTTGATAAATTAGGAACCTCTAGATGTAATTGGAGGAACCTGTTTGCCGTATAAATTTATCACAGATGAACAACTGAGACTTTACATGACAGATAGAAAAACTCATGGTCAACGAACCGCCGCTGCCCGCGCAGGGTTTAGCGAACGCACGGCCCGCCGATTTGACGTTGATGCGACTTTACCGTCACAACGCAATATAAAGCGAGGGCGAACAGTTTCTGATCCGCTTGAAGATATCTGGGATAAGGACATCCTTCCCATTTTGGATAAAGACAACTCGGTCAAACCCATTACTTTGTTGCGCCACATACAGAGCCTCTATCCGCTCCGTTTTCCCGATGACCGTGTCAAGCGCACGTTAGAGCGCCGAGTTCGGGGATGGCGGGCTCTGAATGGCCCTGAAAAGGATATCATTTTCAGGCAAACACCTGAGCCGGGTTACATGGGCCAATCAGATTTCACGGATGCAGCCGACTTAAGTATTACCATTGCAGGAGATCCTTTGGTGCATCGGCTCTATCATTTTGTTCTGGTATATAGCCGATGGGAACATGTTGGGGTCGTACTTGGCGGTGAGAGTTTTACAGCCCTTGCGGAGAACTTACAAAATGCGCTTTGGTCCTTGGGGGGCGCTCCTGAAAACCACCGGACCGACAGCCTGTCTGCGGCCTTTCGGAATTTGAGCGTTGAGGAAAAGGAGGACATTACCAAACGTTATTCTGCTTTTGTTGAGCACTACGGTATGGAGGCCAGTCGAAATAACAGAGGGGAATCACACGAGAACGGTGCCATTGAATCTCACCACGGTCACCTTAAGACTGCGATAAAGCAGGCCCTGATTTTGCGTGGCAGTAATGACTTTGACACTTTGGATGAGTATCGGCGATTTTTGGACGAGCTGATTGCTAGACGGAACAAACATCGTGACCAAGATATCCAAACAGAGTTGAAATCTCTCAAGGCGTTACCTCCTCGGCG
Organism: Kiloniella sp.; assembly: GCF_965205715.1. Taxonomy (GTDB): domain Bacteria; phylum Pseudomonadota; class Alphaproteobacteria; order Kiloniellales; family Kiloniellaceae; genus Kiloniella. Next base: position 1,201,331 of record NZ_CBDBHW010000014.1, read on the forward strand.
AACAACAGATTACACTGAAGTCGTGTCGAGAGTTACCAAAACAAGTGGTTTTTTAGTTAAGCAGGTTTTTTATAGCGCCCCTTCTCGCCTAATTGGTCAACGCTTGCGTGTCCATATTTACGATAACCGGATAGAAGCCTATCTAGGCAGCACTCATGTCGTCAGCCATTCTCGTGAGCGGGGGCACGGCAAAGGCCCCCGCATTCATGTTATCAATTATCATCACGTCATTCATGCTCTCAAACGTAAACCTCAGGCACTCGCCAATTCTATTTATCGTGACAGTATTTTTCCAAGAACCGAGTACTCCCTGGCCTGGACATTGTTTCAGAAAAAGTTGTCCCGCAGAGATGCGTGTCGTCAGATGGTTGGGATACTTTTCCTTGCGCACGAAGAGGCTTGTGAGGCCGAAGTCGCGCACCTGATTTCGAGAGAAATCAATGCAGGAAGGCTACCTTGCGCAAAAAAACTTAAGCTGAATATCACAAAAAAGAACACGGATTTACCTCCTGATATTCCCGTGGTTCAACCTTCATTATCAGTCTTTGATACTCTGTTGGAGGATCGGGCATGACAAACATTGAAGTGGATCAGCACAAGCTGCCTCTTATGCTAACTGACTTACGATTACCCAGCTTTCACAAACACTGGCAAGATATCGCAATCCAATCCGACAAGGAGGGCTGGTCAGCAGCCAGGTTCCTTGCCGTTTTGGCCGAATATGAATTGGCCGAAAGGGACACGCGACGCATTCAACGCCATCTCAACGCATCAAACCTGCTGGGCGGAAAAACTCTGGCCACTTTTAACTTCAAGCGGCTGCCTAACGTGAAAAAGGCGCAGGTCGAAGCCTTGTCTGCCGGTGACTGGATTGACGCAAGAGCAAATCTGATTGCCATTGGAAATTCAGGGGGAGGAAAAACTCATCTCCTATGCGCCGTAGGTTATGCTCTTATAGAGGCTGGATACCGTGTGCTCTATACGCAAACCAGTGATCTGGTGCAAAAACTCCAGGCTGCCAGACGTGAACTTATGCTCGAAAACGCCCTCGCAAAACTCGATAAATTTGATCTCATCATTCTCGATGATATTACCTATGCACAAAGGGATATATCTGAAACATCCGTGCTCTTTGAATTGATCGCCAGACGATATGAGTACCGAAGTATTGCAATTGCTGCCAATCAACCTTTTAGCGGATGGGACAATATTTTTCAAGATAAGGCCATGACCGTTGCAGCAATCGATCGTCTTGTTCACCACTCAACCATTCTTGAGATGAATATCGACAGCTACAGACAATGGGAAGCCGCCCAAAATCTCAAAAAAATGTTGCGGAAAACCACAAACAAAAAGGTGAAAAATATGCCTGAAGCATCGTAAATAAACGTCAGATCACAGCCGCATCAAAAGCGGCCAAGGTGGTTGACGCAACCGGACAAAGTGGTTGACGCTCTACACTGAAGACCGACACCTTGCCACGAGGACATAAATTAGGGCGTTGGAACCTGATTATCACAAACAAGTGCTTACATAAAAAACGATATTTTCACAACGATAAGAGGAACAGAACTCCCCACACTAAACCCATGAATTTATTCATGAACTATCGCCAGGTTGCTCGCAGTTTTGACCTTACATAATTGCTATAATCGAGTAAGGTCTAGGAAGAACTCTTTTGATGAGATGCCCCACTTGAGTTTACAGGGATGCAGAGAGAGCAATTGATTGAGCAAAAATAATTCTGATCCCCTATCCTATTCGCCATCCTTTCCGGCAAAAATTGTCGGCTGTGCAATTGCCCTATCAATTTTGATGATCTCCTGGATGGCCTGGGTTATTTTTGATGCTTCTCGTTTTGCAGAGCTGACCAAGAGCAAGTTTCTCACCCTGGAGCATCTGCACGGCGAAATACTTCACTACGATGAAGTCCTGACCATGTCTGCAAGAATGGCGGCAGCCACAGGTGACAAATCCTGGATAGAACGCTATTTGCACTATGAGCCTCTGCTTGACGATGCGATTAAACAAGTTATCAACCTCTCGCAAAGCAACACCATGGTTGAAGCCGTGCAGGCCACCGATGTTGCCAATGCCAAGCTTGTCACCATGGAGCGACAATCGTTTCAGTTGCTTGAACAAGGACGCATGCAGGAGGCACAAAGCCTTCTTTCCAGCGAGACCTACACCCAGCAAAAATCCGTTTATGCCAAGGGAATGGCCAACCTATTAAACCTTCTTAATCATATTATCGACCAACACATCCTGGATCAACGATACCAGAACACCGTATCAATCGGCCTCGTATTATTGCTTATCGGCATGACGGTTATAACCTGGATCGCCGTTTACAGATCGGTCATTCAATGGCGGGGCGCCCTGACACAAAGTATTGCTAAACGCATCGAAGCCGAAGCGGCGTTGAGCAAGTCCCACAACGAATTGGAGCAAAGGGTTAAGGAGCGGACAGCTGATCTCAAAGAAGAGATCAATGAGCGCGAACAGATAGAAAAAGCGCTGAAGAAAAGCGAAATCCGCTTTAGGGATTTTGCCGCATCCACTTCGGATTGGTTATGGGAGATGGATAAAGATCTGCGTTTTACCTATTTTTCAGAACGCAACAAACAAATTACTGGTTTCGAGCCATCGATTTATATTGGCAAGACCCGACAAGAAGTTGCGGTTGGCAAAACCACCGACGAGAACTGGTTACGACACTTTGAAGATCTGGATAATCACGTCCAGTTTCGCGATTTCCAGTACAATCTCACCCGTCAGGACAACACCAAACTGACAATCAGCATCAGTGGTAAACCCGTGTTCGACAAGGCCGGTAACTTTGCAGGTTATCGCGGTACAGGATCGGACATTACCACTCAAAGACTGACCGAGGATGCCCGCGATGCCGCCTATAACGAAGCGGAGCAGGCCAATAAAACCAAGTCAAAGTTCCTGGCGACAATGAGCCACGAGTTCCGTACTCCGCTCAATGCCATCCTCGGTTTCAGCGATGTGATGCGAACTCAGTATTTCGGCCCGCTGGGTTCCGAAAGTTATATCGAATACGCCAACGACATTCACATCAGCGGGGAACACATGCTCGATCTGGTGAACGATGTTCTGGATATCGCAGCTATTGAGGCCGGAAAACGCAAATTTGTCAAAGAACCCTGCGCGATCGGAGATTTGCTCAAAGGCTGCCTTAGAAATGTTGAACAGGCAGCCCATAAAAATGAACTCGAGTTGTCGGCTGATATCCCAGAAGACTTACCCGTTATTCAAGCTGACATCAGGTCAGTCCGGCAGATTTTCCTGAACCTGCTGTCCAATGCAATAAAATTCACCCCTAGCAAGGGCAGCATTTTCGTTTCGGCCATGACGACAGAGCAAGAGATGATCGTCAGGATTAAAGACACCGGCATTGGTATTCCGGCTGACAAACTGCCTGAAATCACGCAGCCCTTTTCCCAGCTCCATTGCAATCCGCACACCACCCAGGTTGGCACCGGATTAGGTCTTTCTATCGTGGAGACACTCGTTAATACACATAACGGCACATTAAAGCTTGAGAGTGAGATCAAAAAAGGCACTACAGTAACGGTTACTCTGCCCCTCTCCCATACGAAAGTTACCCCCGCCAAAGACTAAAGGCAGGAAATAAAGGATTGTCCTGATATAGCAGGGTTATCCGCTCACTTTCTTTGGGATCAGGAGCACCAGAAAATTGGCAATCAACAGTGCCACGCCTAGGAAGTAAAACGCCGAGATCAATCCGTAACGATCCGCCAGCGCTCCGCCGATAATCGGGGCAAAGACGGTCATCGCGGATTGCACCCCGAACAGAACTGATGTTGCGGTGCCGCCCATATGAGGCGGGGTCATGTCCATAAGCCAGCTATGGACCACGGGCCGGATGGCAAAGAGGCCAAATCCGAGCACAGAAATTCCGGCGACAAAGACGGTCGGATTGTCGATCAGAGTTATCAGAAGCAACATCACGGTGGTCAAGCCAAGCCCACCAACGATCAAGGGACGACGACCAACCTTATCCGACCAGATCCCGGCCAACGGCGCTGCGATAAGTCCAGAAGCTTGAAAGGCAAACAACGCCAGCGCCATTTGAAACGGCGGCAATTCCATCTCATTAGCCAGATAGAGCGGCAGAAAAACCAACAAGCCCATTTGGGCCATGTTGCGAAAACCGGACATACAGCACAGCACCATCACGGCCCGGTTTTTCAACAACGCACCGACCCCGCTGAGATAATCCTTTAAACCAATAGAAGGGGCCGCATCGTGGGCGTCGACTTTTGCCCCTTTGCGCCCTGTCCTGCCGACAAAACAAAGCAACAGCACTACAACCACTAGCGGCACCACGACACTAGCTTCCATGGTCGTGCGCCAACTCAGCGCCGCCAAGACTGGTGCCATCACCACCGGGGCCACCGCATCACCGAGATTGGCACCGAGCGCATGGATGGAGAGCACAAATCCCCGTCTCTCAGGATAACGGATAGACAGATAGGATATCGCCGCAGGGTGCCACAGATTATTGGACGCCCCGATAAAGACCATGCAGATGACGAGAACAAAAAACAGGCTGGCATTGCCCATAAGGAAAATCGCCACCGCCCCAATCAAAAGTGAGACCACCTGCCACAACACCCGGCGCCCGGTCATATCCACCACCGGACCACTGATAAAGTTGGCCCCAAAAGACGCCACAGAAAAGATCGACGCAAACAACCCTGCTTCGACATAACTCAGGCCGAGATCTCGAGCCATAAAAGGCAGCAAAAAATAAAATGTCGCGATCACCCAATGGGTCGCGCCATGCCCGAGCCCCACGAGATAGATCGGTGTGTCTTGTTTAACTTGCGATAGGGCCGCAGTAATATTGCTCGGTGGCTTACTCAAGGTGTTTTCCCTAACTTAATGCGTGGGTCTAAAGATCAAGATTTGGGAACTCTATTCTCGGTACAATTCTATATAGAGCTTTAATTGGTCTGGACTTTATAGAGAGTCCGACAAGTTCACCAATATTTAAATCTGCTTGGTTAGGATAGGTGGCTCATGGATGAAAGCAATCAGCCCTGAAAGGGCATAAATGACATGGCTCTACTCCGTAAGCTTTTCAGTTCTCCACCCCTTAAGACTATCGGTTTATGTGTCTGCTTGATCCTCGCTCAAATTCCGATGGGCTCATTTACGTCGAGTATTTCAGCTGAACCGATTGATATTCTAATGGTCTTATGGCGCGGAGAAACTGACGCCGAAAGAGGATTTCGAGACAAATTAAAACAAACGGGCACGGATGCGCGGATCACAATTTATAATGCAGGTCAAGACAGGCAGGCTTTAGCAACAGCCTTACGAACCGGGGAACTCAAGATACATAACTTTGATTACATCTATACATTCGGCACCACCGTTTCCCACGTGGTTAAAACCAATATCAAAAACAAAGTACCGCAAATATTTTGTGTCGCATTTGACCCTGTAAAATCAAAATTGGTCAACAGCTTAAACGGGTCAGGTGACAATATTACAGGCGTCAGCAGCCGCATCCCAATTCGCAAAAGTGTGGAAATGGCGACCTCGATATTTCAGATAAAACATCTCGCCGTTTTGTTTAATCCACGCGAGCAAAATTCCTTTATTCAGGTAGATGAACTCATTTCCTTAGGCAAACAAATCGGCATTCAGGTAACCCCCATCAGAGTGGTACCGAAAGATGCGTTTCTGGATCAGGTCTTAAACCAATTGAGCATAAATGCCCGCCACTTCGATACTGTACTCATTCCTGGGGATTCTTATCTAAAAAGCCAGGCAGCCAAGGCCATGGCAGTTTTACGAAAAACCAATCTTAAAATTATCGCCAATAACGTCGATTATATCCGCGAAGGCGCTTTAATTGGTTTGGTTGCTGATTTTTATACCATCGGGCAAAACTGTGGCGACATGTTATTGAGCGTTCAAGCTGGCGAAAATATCGCCCAGATGCCGATCGGCTCTATCCTGCTTCCAGATATAATGATGAACCAGGATACAATCCATAGATTGAATGTTGAGATCCCTGCTGAAATCATACAAACAATCCACTTCATCACCTCAGAGACCGATGGTAGTTCTTGAAGTCTGTCTGTAGACTGGGTTTGGTATTTGAAACAATGAGCTCGTGTTTCCCAGTTATTATGAGAAACAAAAATCTCTAACTTATCATTAGCGAAAAAACATCCACCAAAAGTAGAAAATTCTTTAAGTGAAGAATAACAACCACCATATTTGAATTTACAAAAAACTTTATGCTCTTGAAATTGCTTAGTGAGGGGAAGATTGAATACGTTTTTTAGTTATATATTTAAGCTCGTATATGAGCAATTGTATCGGGCAAATATCAGTAAATATATTGTGGGTTTATTCTTAACATTTACCCTCCTAATCTCGGTGTCACTTTGGTACATGAAGTTTCACAATTATTACAATCATCCCATATTTGATCCACTACCAAGCGAAATCTTAGTTCCCGCACCAATCCCCAAAAGCACCATTCGCCTTAAAGATGGTTCATACTTCACCCTTGAAGAGTAACAAATATCTCATTGCCCCAATCAACAGAGAAACACCTGATGTCAAAGTTGTTAAAGTGAAAACTGTATCAGGAAGATCCCGGATACAATCGCGGTTGAAGCGATAATTTTTTGTATCCCCAAACCTTCTTTGAAGAAAAATATGCCAATCAATGTTGCGAACAGAATACAGGACTCTCGAAGGGCAGAAACCGACCCGAGATTGGCAAAGGTCATGGCCCACAAAACAATTCCATACCCCGCCGCTGCATTAAAGCCGCCAATAAGTCCTCGACGATATGATGCCTTCAGAAAAGACTTAAACTCCGGACGGTGGAATAGGGTTGTGTACAAAGGAAAAGGCATATTTTCCAGTACCGTAAACCAAATGATATAAGAGAACAGGTCTTTGCTTTCGCGGATGCCCATACCGTCTGCCAGGGTATAGAGGGCAATGCAAAGCCCGGAAAACAAGCTGAAAATTATCGTCCTGCGATGACCGCCAAACTTCACTGCCATCACAGAGATAATACCCAGAGATATAAAGCCTATCCCCAGGAGGTTTAGGACTGAGACCTCCTCCCCCAAAAAGAAAACTGCAAGCAGGGTAACGGCTAAGGGTGGAAGCCCTCTGACCAGCGGATAAACCCGACTGAATTCGCCCAGCTCATATGCCTTGATCAGAAATATTCGATAGAGAATGTTTAAGACAACTGATATCGCCAAATAAGGCCAGACCTGGGCCTCCGGGAAAGAAGCAAAAGGCAATAACACCAGCCCAACCAGCATGGCCATGCCATCAATCATCGATAAGATGTAAAGCTTGTTACCATCAAACTTGACCACCGCATTCCAGACCGCATGCATCAACGCAGCCCCCAGAAGTATGAGAACAAGGCTGAACTGGGACATTAAACGCCCCCAATTTGGGAAGAGATAACGGTGATGATCTGAGTTCTAGAAACCATGGCTGAATAACCAATTCTGAGAGAAGATCTCTAGAATATGTCTCGGATCGAGACATAAGTATAATTGTTAAAATTAATTTCAGGCATAATTACAGGCTATAATGAAATTGTTAAAGCGCCTTACAATTACCGCCTTATCCAAGATGAATTGTAACCCAACCCTTTGCCGATAATCCTTAAGGCCTCTCCATCAAAAAGGATATCCAAATGGTTCAGGCGAACGACCACGCAGAAAAGCTATACGGCAAACCCAAACCAAGATTCGAACCACAAATCAGTATTGAATCAAGACCCGTCGATAACGTTAGAAAGAAAGGGCATCTATATCTCGTGTACAGAGACGAAAATGGTAAAAAATGGGCATTATCTGGGAGACATGAAAATTATCATAAAACAGGGATTTCGAGTAACTGGTTCCATTCCAATATTATCGCAGAGATATTACCTCAAGAAGAGTCTATCGACAGATTAAATAATGACACTCCAGAAGATCGATATTCAGCGGTAATAATCAAAGGAGATAAGGCACTTACCACATGGGAAGAAATGGCTAAAACTGTCACTAAGATCAACAAAGCTAAAATTGACTACGACATGGAGGGTTCAAATAGTAATTCTGTTATAAGTCTTGCCTTAAGCCAAGGCGGGTTTGATCCACTCAAAGTAATACCCGAAAGAAAAGACATGTGGGAGGATTTTACAGGGAACTTCCCCGGAGTAGGTGATTTAGTTATTGATGAAAATGGAAATGTTAGAGAGAAAACATCTTTGAATTATGAAAAATCTCAAAAAAAACTCAGAAAATCCGATCCCAACGGATTGGTAGGGATACCAACACTTTAGACACTAATTGGCTAATTCAGTTTCGCATACTACTGAAATACATCAAGGTTAGACCCCCTCCACAATTAAAAAATGGGATCGAGGTTCTAAGAAGCCCCAGGAACCTCGATTTTTGGCTCGCGTTTCAAGTCTTTGAAGATGAAGGATTAAAAAAATGAAGCAGCCATAAAAGTCCCATCGTTTTAAATTCAATGAGAGACAAGAAAAAAGAACTTTGGCTTTGCACCGGAAAACACTCCTACGAAATAACCCTGCACCATAAAAAGCGACCTCCAGCCCAAATCGAATGCAGGGGGACTGGAGGCCGCTCTTTTCAGGGGTATCTTGAGATCGAAACCAGATACCCCTTAGAAATTCAAACGTACTAGATGTTAACCAGAGGCGTTATTTTCCACTGATTTTCTTCTCAGCGCTTTTGATCACAGAACCCAGAACCTTACGGGTTTTCATCGAACTCACGGCTGATTTCAGCACCCTGTTTGAGCCCCTTTCATCACCTGCACTCGACAGAGCTGTGGCCAGTTGGTCCAGCATGCCGTAATAGCGGATGTGGCCAAGAGTATCGGCCGCGTTATCCGGATCGTTGACCAAGGCCGCGATCTGGGATTTTGAACCCTGATCGATTTTGGCTTTGATCGACGTAATGCCGAGATCAACCTTGTCCGCCGCTCCGTTCAAGACCTTGAAATCGCGCAGCATCGGTGCACTCAGGGCCAGATCCGCATGACGTGCGGCTGGGTTCTTTGCACAACGAGCGACTACATCACGCAGCACATCGTTGGCTTGATCCAACGAAGGCGCCCCAGCAAAAGACAGCGCGCGGCCCACATCTTCAGTGAAGTAATCCGGTGCGAGACGGCTTTCCTCTTTTGACACGGGTGGGTTCACAAAGATCTTGAGCACGTTAGAGCTGACAATTTCCCCATCGATATCAACAACCGCCTGAACGTTATAGAAGCCCGGCTCATCAATGGTCCAGCCATCGGTGGATGCACTGATCAGATGGGACCCATAAATCGCATCGCCTGGATTGAGGGTTTCGGCTTTAGTCTCGTGACAATGACTGGAAAGCGCCCGCCACTTACGGGTTTTGCCTTCTTTGCGTTGCACGAACAAGGCGATATGACGTCCGTCTTCCAGGAGATCATGATCAACTTCGAGGGCTTGATCTGTTTTATTGCTCAACTTGAGCTCAAGAGAAACAGGTTCCAGGAACTGGTAGCTGTTTTCAGATCTGTTTGGCCTGATCTCAAGATTAAAGTTGCCCTCAGTAGTGTGGCTATGCTGCTCGTCTTGTTCCAGGTTGTGGTTATGGAACCAGTCTTCGTTACCCATCTGCACAAAGCGGCGCGGCGCATGGCGCATAAAGGTCAGTTCCTCATCCATAAAGCGGAAGCGGAAATCCGAGAAGAAAGCATTTTCCCCACCCGCAACCCGGAAGGGGTAGCTCATAAAGGTCCGCGCTTCATTGTTATTGGCAAGAGGTATCCAGGGATCGCCACCGTTATGGCTCAAGGATTTCTGCCAGGAATGGGCAAGGTTAAAGGCGTGCCCCATTTCATGCACTGCGGTCCAGAACACCATGCGCTGACGCCAGGCCGCCGCATTGGGATCTCCTGCGGGGGCGTCTTGGATAAAGCTGTCGGTAAAGATCGCCGTTCCCTGTCGATGGTTGGCACCGATATCATCAAACATGACACCCCCGAGGCCACGGCCCTGATCATGTCGTTTGGCAAACAACACCCAGAGCGCCCATTGCGGACGGTTCTGGAACCGCGACCAATAGGTCACCATGGCGTTGTGCATCTCGGCATCACTCCAGGTACTATTGCCCCCCGCACCCGAGGTCGGAATAACCGAGGTATTGGGCGACATGGAAACCCCAAAGCCCGCGCGCTCATAAACGGTTTGCAGTGAAATATTTTCTGCAGGCAGGTTTGCCGGACGGTTGTGGTGAGAGCCGATATCATAGGTCGTGGTTGGCGCGGCGGCGTTAGAGACCCGATCAACCTCGAACTCGACCTCATCAAAATGCTGGCTGTCGAAATTAAGGTTGTAGCTCCGACGGCTACCCCCTGCTGTAATCAAGGTGAGTTTGAAGTCACCATAACCAAAGCCAACACCGCGTGCGGCCTCAAATATCACCCGATCACCCTGGATCAGACTGGAATTGCCATCGCGGTAGGTAATATTGCCTTCCACCCGGCGCTTATTCCACCCCAGACAGCGATCATTCGTCACCTCTGCTATGGCGTGTGCAGAAGAGAAGGGAAAACGGCGATTGACCTCAATAGAGATCCGGTTTTGAGGGAAGAAACGATCCACATCAACTCGGACCTTTATACTGATCAAAGGCAAGGGAATAAAAGGTCCAGCAGGTCTGGCCGGACGTGCGGGTACAGACGGCACCGGGAGCGGAAATCGGTGTGGTAAGGGTTGCGGAAGGGGACGAATGGGGGTGGGCCTGAAGGGCGAAGAATAACTATAGGTTCCACTGACCGCGGAACAAAAATTCAACGGTGGTCGCCAACCTGGAATACGTCCTGGTACCCTACCTGGTAAACGCCCGGGAATTCTGGGTCGCGGATCTGGCAAAGGATTAGGGAAAGGACCGGGCAAGGGGCCGGGCAAGGGACCTCCGGGTACAGGGGTCAGAGCCTCGAGGTCGGGATCGGCGTCTTCAAGATCCGGGTCCAATTGCCCTTCTTCGTCGGCGTAAATCCCGTCGAGATAATCCGGATGTTCTTCGTCGTGCAGCAGGACAACATCATGCGCCAAATTATCGGTATCCAAATCAATCTGCTTGCCTTGTGATTTTTTCTTGAGTGTTGAATCTGGTGTTTTAGTCCCGGAAGCAGGGGTTTTAACAGCCATTGCATTTCTCCTTTAAAACAGTGTTCGTTTTAAAAAGGAGGTCCTGAATTCAAAGGTAACCGGGGGCTTTATGCGTTGATTGAAATACCAGCTTTCCATCTTGAATATTAATCAAGATATACTCTGGCTCGGTCATTCCAATTCCACTATCAGCCGCCCTTACACAGCTTATCTGGCCAAGTTATGCAATCGCAATCTGCACTTCGCGTTTGGCTTCATCATTCGAAAGCATAAGCTTTTCAATATGAGCCAGTCCGGTTTGCATCCGGGTTCGCAGGCGCATTCGTGCCACAACCCGACCGCCAACGAGAATTTCAATATCCTCGCCGTCAAAACCTTCTTGAAAGTGCAGTTCAAGCACCATGAGTTCTTCCTTCAAGATATATCCCCCATAAATATATCCTGTTTGAATCAATCTTATGTTCCCGCTTCTTTGTGCACTTGCCTTAAATTTTTAAAATTTAGACACCAAAGAACCGTTCAACCGATGCTGAAGTATTCCCGTAACAAGTAAATTGAAAATTAGCGACCATACCTTTTGGACGATCCCTATTCATCAACAACCTAATCGCAAGCAAAGGAGTTAGGAAACGATTACGTCATGCCTCAGATAGAGCTTTACCTGTTTGCTCTCAGAAACCTCTTACTCATTAAGATGGCCTCCCAATGCCATCGACAAGCAGTAAAACACACCCCTGAAGGCTCCTGTTGTGAATAAACAGTGAATAAGACTTTCACGGTTTTGAGAATGTAAGAACAGTTTTTTTTAATATCCTGAATTATAATAAAGTTCTTTGATTTTTAACCAACACTTCTCACAGCGATAATTTAGATATGACAAATTACGACGGTAAGAAGCATGAAACGTTTAGGAATAATTTCTTGAAAATAGCAAAACTCGTCCAAATATATCACCTGCAAAATACTTCATTCATAAACCGTGAACGTCACAAGGTGTTTAATGAACGCGATACAAAGTAGTATTTATAATTTTGTGTTCTATATATTTGAATTTTTTGGTGTTGCGAACATCACCAGCATATTTATTACTGTCGTTATCTTAATATTTTTTGTTGTAAAAATTTTCTTCGCCTTTATGAAAATTTATGATGATTGGCGCTAGTCGCTCACCCTCACATTTTGAAAAAAATGTTACGTACGCGGTTAAAGCCGTTGGCGATTTGGAGTTGTAAATTTTAAATTAAGAATGCTATTTTAAGATCGCTCTTAGCATCGTCGGCGGGTAAGATTTTGCAAGGGGATCAGCAGGAACGTGTCTACATGTAAAGGGATTTCCGCCGTCTTTCCTGCACCAAAATACTCCAATCGTGATAGACCGTTACTCCGCATTCTCGTCCAACAGTATTATCAAATATTGCATTCAATTACTTGAAGTCATTTGGGTTTCCCTAGTTCTGGTCTCCCTTTCCCCACGCCCAAAAGCTGCTGCCCCGGCGATAACCACCAGCGCAAGCAGGACGAAGAGACCGAAGGAAAAGCGCAGTGAGGATACTTCGGCAATAAAACCGACCATGGGCGGGCCCAGCAGAAGGCCGCCGTAGCCAAAGGTCGCGACCGAGGCAATAGCTACACCGGGGCTGAGCTGCTTGCTGTTGGCCGCGCGGGAAAACACCAGGGGAAAGACGATGGAATAACCCACACCCATAAGAGCAAGCCCCAGATAGGTCATGGAAAGGGTTGTGGCTGTGGCGGTAAGGGTGCTGCCAATCAGAGCTGCCGTACCGCAGAACCTCAGGGTGTTGACCGGGCCAAAGCGGGTGATCAGGCGATCGCCGGCAAAGCGCATGGCGACCATGGTTACGGAGAAAACCGTAAAGCCCAGTGCGGCTTGGCCTTCGCTGGCGTTAATGACTGACCTCAGAAATACCGCGGACCAATCGGCCATGGCACCCTCGCCCACCGAACAGGAAAAGGCGACAAAGGCTACCACCAAAAGAGCACCGCGGGGTAAGGCCAGTCGCGGTCCTTTTGGTTTATCCGCTCCACTTTGCTCAAGGGGATTGGTGCTCTTCCAGGGCACATTGGCGAACCAAATCAGGGGCGCGAGCAGCAAAGCGAAGAAGGCGAACTGGTGGCTGTAGCTGATCGCTTCCCAGGCCGCGATGGCCCCAACGCCCGCGCCGATACCAGCACCGAGCGAAAACAGCGCGTGAAAGCTCGACATGATGGATCGACCATACCAGCGCTCGACCTCGGCCGCCCAACCGTTCATGGCCACATCCATGGCCCCATGCCCCGCGCCAAAGAGAAAAATAGAGCACGCCAGCAAAGGTATGGAAGGGCTATAGCCGATCATCACCAACGCCGGACAATAGATCAGCGCACAGACAAGAGTGACCGCCTTGGGACCGAACCGATCCGACAAACTTCCCGAGATTGGAAAAGCCGCAATCGCCCCGCCCGCCAAGAGTAAAAGCAACAGACCGAGATCCCCCGGAGAGAGATCAAAGTTCTGCTGGAGTGAGGGAATGCGCGCCGCCCACGCCCCATAAAGCGCGCCATTGAGAATAAACATCGCCGCCACCGCCCATCTGGGAGAGCGCAGTTTGAGTTTTTGTTTATCTGATATGACACACCTCAAGATCTGGATTTTTTTGGGGTAATTTCTGGAACTATTTCATAGTGCTGAGTAGATGCCGTAAAAGCAACAAAGTAGAAAGAGTATTTTGAACTCACTTGCGAGTTGCTCAATTTCCAAATGAGGCCCTTTTAGTTTATAATACTAACAGCCATTTATTGGATCGCTCACTCATAAGGAGACGAGGCTGATGGCAGAGAAAAAAATCAAAAAACCTCCGGGTGTCAAAACTGATGCCTTTCGACAGCACATCATTGATGAAGCTCTATCCTTTGCCGACAATCACGGCTGGAGCCAGTCAACGCTTGGGCCTCTTGCAGATCATATGGGGGTAGAGGTCAATGACATCCGGGCACATTTCCCCGATGCCAATGCCATCGCCAATGCCTGGTTCACGCGTGCTCAGGATGCCATGCTCGGTAAAAAGCCAGGTGGCTTTGATACCCTTCCCGTTCGCGAACGCATCAACCTGATTATGTTGCGCTGGTTTGATGCCTTGGCCCCGCACAGAGAAGTTGCCGCACAAATATTCTGTGCCAAGGTGCATTACCCTCATATTCATCATTGGGCGCCGGCGATATTTTTACTGTCGCGAACCATACAGCTGTTGCGCGATGCTGCCGGTCTTCATGCCAGAGGGCGCAGAGCGCAGATTGAAGAGATAGGCCTCACCGCCCTCTTCCTAGCCACTTTGCGGGGCTGGTGTCGGGATGACAGCCCAGATCAGGAACGTACCCGGAGAAATCTGGACCGCAGATTGCAACAGATCGACCGCAACATACTCAAGCTCTATTCCTGCGCAAAGGTTTGAGCTTCATTTAAATCTCAACTTCGAGCAAAAATAAATTTACCCGCCGAAACGTATTATTAATCCTAATGCCAAATACTATATGGGCCGAGAGCTTTGGGGGCTTTTGCAATAGGTTTGTAATAAACGTTGACCAAAAATAGCCCGGCCCAGAATTTAGTTACTCAGCTACGTTTTCTTTTCGTAGGCAATGACCCCGATTGTGCCAATGATTTCAAAGCTGCTTTGGAAAGATCTGGATCAGCTCTTGAACATTTAAAAAAATGTTCACTAGAAATAGCGGATAACGGATCTACTGCCTTCTCCCTTTGTACTGAAAATGACTATGATCTTGTCATAATTGACTGTCACCTGCCTGATATGTCCGGGAGTGTTATTGCGCGCACCCTTTTGGTAAAAACACCCGAATGTCCTTTATTGATGACGGCACGTAAAGGCTATGAACACTTGGCATTTGACGCTCTGTCGCATGAAGTAACGGATTATCTCATACGCGATGAAAGCCAAAGCTATCTATTGCATGCCCCTATTCTCATAAGCAAACTTCTTACCCGAGCCAGTAATAAACTACGGCGCATTAAAGCTGTAAAAGCAAAATTAAAAGCGCGTAAGGCGGTCCCCAAAAACATCAAAACCAACGTCTCAGAACAAGACAGTGAACAAAGTAAGGGAAGAAAAACGCCCTCCATGGGGCGAAAAGAACTGGCCGCACGTTCCAAACTTTTTGAATTGTCCTTAAATTCAATCAATCAGGGCTTTATTGTCTGGGATAAAGAGGAGCGTATGGTGGTTTGCAACAATCGCTTTTGTGAACTGTTTGATATTCCACAAGCCGCGATCAAGCCTGGTACAGAAATGATAGAGATCATTCGCTATCTCGCAGAATCAGGCCTCTACGGTAAGGGTAATCCCGAAGATCTTGCCCAAAAAAGATACTTCGAAATTGTGACCGAAGGGATCGTGCCAGAACAACAACAAACAACCAATAACGGGCGCATTCTTCATGTATTACAGCATGAGGCGGCGGGCCTGGGGCGGATAACAACATTTACTGATATTACAGACATTCGAAAGGGTGAAAGAACCGCCGCCCTGCTGCAAGAGGCAATGGAGACTTTTTCTGACAGCATCATTTTATACGACCAGGATGAAAAGGTAATCTTTACCAACGCGCGCTATCACGAAGTTTACCCGTACTCGCCACCAAAAGATGAAATTGTCGGGTATTTAATGAAGGATATTTTACGGCGCACACTTGACGTTGGCCAGGTAGATCATCCCCTGGCCAAAAAGGATCCCGATGCCTGGCTGGCAATGCGGTTGGCGGAACGGCGGGAGAACATAGAAACTCAGGGGGAAATCCATCATGCCTCTGGCTTATCCTATTTCTACAAGACTAGAAAATCGACAAACGGCGGCCACATCCATGTGCAAACAGATATCACGGAACGCAAACAAGACGAGGAAAAGCTGCTCAGACGTGAAGAACAACTGATTATACAGATAGAAGAGCTAAGAACCAAAGACGAGCGTATGGAAGTACAGGCTGCTGAACTGGTTTACCTGGCCGAAGACCTTTCGGTGACTCACAGTGAGCTTGAGCGATTGATCGAACAAAAAGATAAATTTTTCTCCATCATTGCCCACGATCTCAAGGGGCCGTTCAATGCCCTGCTCGGTTTTTCCCGTTTGATCTCTGACAAGGAAACAAATCTTACCCCTGATAAAGTTATTGAGTACGGGACATACGTTCACGAATCAGCCGAGCAGGTTTATAAGTTACTGGAAAACCTTCTAGAGTGGTCTCTTTTACAAATGGGGCGGATGGAATTTGTACCCGGCACCGTTGATTTGGACGAGATCGTACTTACCAACATTTCCCTGTTTAAACCTGTTGCCGCTAAAAAATTTATTCACCTGCACAGTACGCATCTATCTCCCTCAACAGATGATAAGGCAGGGCCTCGTTCTTTGGTACGTGCTGATGTCCACATGATAGATACGATCGTACGTAACCTGATTAACAATGCGATCAAATTTACCCCCGAAAAAGGAGAAGTCACAGTTAGCATCAGGCCGGGAGATAATGAGGTCGAACTTGAAGTCGCCGATACAGGGATTGGTATCTCGGATAAGGTCGCCGCCAGCCTGTTCAGATTAGATGTAAACACCTCAAACCTTGGTACCAGCGGGGAAACCGGGACTGGCCTCGGGCTTCATTTATGCAAAGACCTGATTGAACGCCAAGGTGGCAAAATTCAGGTCGCAAGTATTGAAGGTCAGGGATCAAAATTCACCATTACCCTGCCACGCTATCGGAAGGAGGAATAGGAAGAACAGTGAGAACAGATCAACGGCAAAACTCTAAGGTTCTAACTCTTCCGTAGTTTAAGTCGAAAGTGCCATTTGGTATTTTCACAAAAAAATGAATTATCGAAACCTAAAATTAATCGTACTTGTTAATACTATCTAAACTGTCGTTTATTTTTGGGGGATACAACAGAGCATAAACGTATTATGCCAACTTTGGGTCGACCATGAATGAATGTCCTGACATTCGCATTCTCTATATAGAGAATGATCCCCGTATCAGCCAAAATTTCAAGGCTGCCCTGGAGAGAACTGGGGAGAGAACTGGGGAGAGAACTGAGAAAAAAAACAGGGACGACACAGACAGTCAACAATCCGAACAACAGTTCTTAATCGACATTGCAAAAACCGGAGAAATGGGCCTAACACAATGGGTTCAATCCACTTATGACTTGGTGGCGATAGGCTGTAATCTTCCCGACCTGAGCGCAGCAAGCATTGCCCACAAACTCCTGAGCGTGAATATAAATCTTCCCCTCCTCGTGGTAACAACCAGAGGACATGAGCACCTAGCCTTCGAAGCCATGTCCCACGGCGCGGTTGATTACGTCATTAGGGATGATGAAGAGGCTTATCTAAACTACGTCCACCTTATCATAACCAAGCTGCTTGATCGCGGCAGGAGACGCGTAGAGCATGTTGAAACCGAACAAGCCCTAAAACAAAGTGAGTACAGGTTGCGATCTGTGATAACTGCATCACCTGTATGTATTCATGAAATCGACCTCAATGGGAAATTTATATCCATGAACCCTGCGGGCCTTGAAATGATGGGAGCTGCAGAAGAAAGCAGCGTTTGTGGATTAAAATATATTGATGTCCCGATAATAGAAGACCGAACACGCATATCTGAACTATTGGAGCACGCCAAAAAAGGTTTAAGCTCTCGTTTTGAATTTCAAGCCCCTGGTGATAAAGGCCCTTTACATTTTTCCAGCAGCTTTGATCCGATCAAAGATGATCAGGGTAATGTCGTCCGATTGATGGGAATAACTGAGGATATCACCCTGCGCAAACAAGCCGAAGCAGCTTTGCGTGATACCCGTGATGAGTTAGAGCTCAGGGTCAAAGAACGTACCGCCAAGTTAAATGACCCCCGGCAAAGCCGGGGGCTTAAGCGGGTGAGCCCCTTAAAGGGGCAAATTGGGAACCGCTAAAGCGGTTATGGATTGAATATATCCATTTGGTCAAAGTACTTATCACGCTCTTCTTGCGTTCTGATATACTCCCTCACCATCTGTTCATCGAGCCCTACAGTTGAGACGAAATATCCACGGGCCCAAAAATTTTCACCCTTGAAATTCCGTGCTTTATTTTTGAATTTTCGAGCTATGGCAATCGCGCTTTTTCCTTTTAGGTATCCAACGACTTTTGAAACAGCATGTTTGGGCGGTATGCTGATACACATGTGAATGTGATCCGGCATCAAATGGCCCTCCTCAATCTTACTTTCGCGATGCCCGGCCAGTTCATGGAAAATTTCACCAAGATACTGACGTAGGTTGCCATAGATAACTTTTTGCCTGCGTTTAGGGATGAAAACCACGTGGTATTTACAATCCCATCTCGTATGTGCAAGGCTTTTGTAATCTCTCATCGGCTAATTCCTTTGTTATTTTGGTCAATAAACAAAGAAATGTAAGACCGTGGGAACGGTCAAACCATTGAGAGTCCCCCGGCATAGCCGGGGGTTTACCGGATTAAATTAAGCCGTGAGATTGTCGAGAGAAAGTTAGTTGAACAGGAACTTGCAGAGCAATCGCAACTCATTGAACTGGCATTAAACTCCATAGATCAGGGTTTTGTCGTGTGGGATGAAAACCAATGTCTTGTGGTCAGTAATGATCGGTTTTGTGAGTTCTTTGAAATCCCACCCGGCTCTTTAAAACCCGGAACAACACTTCTCGACTTACTGCGATTTATGGCTCAAGCGGGATATTACGGCGAAGGTGATCGCGAGTTGCAGGCGCAAAAACGTTATCATGAAATTATGAGAGAGCAGGAGCAACACGAGCAACGCCACACGACAAAAACCGGGCGAGAACTTTATGTTCGGCGCTATCCGATAAAAGACTTCGGGCGCATTACCACCTTTACAGATATTACCGATGTTATTGACCGTGAAAAATCATCCCAATTACTGCGCGAGGCGATCGAAACCTTTTCTGACAGCGTCATCCTCTACAATGAAAAAGAAGAGGTCATATTCACCAACGACCGATACCATGAAATGTATCCGAGTGCGCCCCCCAAAAACGAGGCTGTTGGCTTCACAATGGTCGACATGTTGCGCTCTACACTCGATGCCGGACAGATTGATCACCCACTGGCCAGATCCGATCCGGATGCCTGGCTGAAAATGCGTCTGGCGCAGAGGCGGGAAACGGCGAATACCGAGGGCGAGACCACGCACGCCACGGGCCTCAGCTATTTTTACAAACGCCACAGATCAAGTAATGGTGGCCACATCCACATACAAACAGACATTACTGAGCGCAAAAATTTTGAAAAAGCCCTTTTATCACGAGAAGAGCGGTTAAATAGCCAAATCGCGGAGCTTCGCAATAAAGATGAACACATGGAAGCACAGGCTGCAAACCTGGTCTCACTCGCTGAAAACCTGTCTATCACACACCGTGAGCTGGAGAAGCTCAACGAGCAAAAGGATATGTTTTTCTCAATCATTGCCCACGATCTCAAGGGGCCGTTTAATGCTCTATTGGGCTTTAGCAACATGCTGGCAAATGCAGGCGATGAACTCACACTGGAAATTGCCAAAGAATATGGAGAGATTGTTCATGAATCTGCGGAAAATGTCTTTAAGCTACTGGAAAATTTACTGGAGTGGTCCCGGCTACAGATGGGGCGCATAGATTTTGATCCCTCCCCGGTCGATTTAAACAGCCTTGTTGTCTCTAACCTGGTGCTTTTTCAATCCATCGCCACCAAAAAACAAATTGATCTCATAAGCAATATAAAGCTCTGTTCTGACAACGATGCCGCTTTGAAGTTATGGGCTGACACGCACATGGTCGACACCATTATCCGTAACCTGATCAGCAATGCGATCAAATTCACCCCTGAAAAAGGCGAAATAATCGTAAGCGCCCGAGAGGACGGTGACTGGGTTGAGGTAGAAATTTCAGATACTGGTGTCGGTATTTCCAAAGAGAAAGCAGCACGCCTTTTCCATCTGGATAAAAACACAACAACAAAAGGAACCGGAGGCGAAACCGGAACCGGGCTTGGACTGTACCTCTGTAAAGATCTCGTTGAGCGTCAAGGCGGGACCATTTTTCTAGAAAGTACAGAAGGACTAGGGGCAAAATTCGGCTTCAAACTCCCGCTTTATTCTAAAGAAGCCCACGGCGCAGAAGATCCCTCCATGGGCATTGAAAACAAAAATATAATCAATTTATAAACCCTTTTCAGCCCCGCTAGAAAACGGCAGGCGATGTGCACGACACCATTGTCACCGGCTTTCTTCCCCGCACCTTGAAACGATGGGGGATGCGGCCATCAAACTTGTACACATCCCCTTCCCGGAGCAATTGATTTTGGTCGCCGATTTCAACGGCAAGAACACCGTCGATAACAATGCCGATCATTTCGCACTCTTCCTGCATTTGTGACAGTCCGGTATCGGCACCGACCTCATACTTCTCATACTGAAATAAAATAGAGGGCTCTTTGTTCGATGCGACCTGCCAATAGCGTACCCGGTTGTTGGTTATTGCGTTCAGTTCTTCAAACCGAAAGAACACCTTTTCCATGCTTATGGTCTCGGCCTGCCAGAACTCGGCCATGGAAAGCGGAAACACCCGCAGCAGCTTGACCATGGTGCCGATGGTGGGGTTGAGGCTGCCCTTTTCGATCATAGATATCGCCGCGTTGCTGACCCCGCTGAGCTTGGCCAGCTTTCGTTGCGAGTAGCCAAACTTCTCTCGTGTCAGCCGCAACCGCTTTCCGACCTCATTCGTGTCTGGGCTCGTGTCTGGTTTCGTATCTGGGCTCATATCCGGGTTCATATCCGGGTTCGTGTCCGGATTATCATCCAAACCGGAAGAAACAGTCGCATCAGAGGACATGTGGAAAACCCATTTTGTTAAGCCGTTAAGTAAGCTGAACAAACTCAATTACAGATCATATAGTTTCAGCAGCTTAACGAAGTCATTGTTAAATATTGATCATATTAACGACTAAAAATACAATATCAACAACGAGAAAAAGCAAATCAGCTCACCCATATACCGGATCGACACACAGCCGGGTAAGTTCTTAAAACGGGAATTTCAGTGCATGGCCCTTATAGACCCAACCAATTATATAGATCTCAACCGCTACCCTTTAAGCGACCCCAGCTCACCGTCCTACCAGGAACTTCTATCGGGTATTCACGCAGATTTAGCCGAGGATGGTTGCGCAGTCCTACGTGGTTTTATCCGCCCCGAGCGTATTCCGGAATTGATTGCAGAAGCGGATGCCGTCGCGGCCAAGGGACATCGATCTTTTAGCCGGACCAACGCCTATTTCACCCAGGACGATCCCAGCCTACCGGAAAGCCATCCCCTGCGAAGGTTCTATGATCGCTCCAACTCATTCGTCCCTGCCGATAACTTCCCTGACGATACCATCCTGCGCAACATCTATGAGTGGTCGGCCTTTCCAAACTTTATTCAGGCAGCCCTCGGCGAAGATAACTTCTATCGTTACGCCGACCCCCTCGCAGATGTCATCATCAACACGGTTGAAGAAGGCGGTGGGTTTCCCTGGCACTTCGATACCAACAACTTCACGGTTACTCTGGCCATTCAGAACGGGCTGGAGGGGGGAGAGTTTGAATACTGCCCCAATATCAGAAACTCTCGCGATGAAAACTACCCAGCGGTGCAAGAAGTCCTCGAAGGCACTTCCAACCGCGTTAAAACCTTGAGGCTCGAGCCCGGAGACCTGCAAATTTTCAAGGGCCGTTTCGCCCTGCACCGGGTCAAACCTGTAGAGGGCGATCGCAAGCGCTACGTCGCGATTTTTTCCTACGTTGAGGCAGACGGCATGGTCGGCAGCCCCGAACGCACCAAACAACTCTATGGTCGTGTCCTACCGATCCATATCGAACGCGCAGGCCTGCGCACCGATAACTTGGTTGACTAAAGAAAGGGTAAAGTGTGCCAAAGAATGTAAGAAAGGGAGGTCTTCCCTTTCGAAACCCTTCACTGAAGTTCCTCGGTTTAAAGAGAGATCAGCGCGAAAGTTCGCGGTAGTACGTTGGGGTCATCCCCATGCTCGCACGGAAATCGCGGCTGAAATGCGCACTATCAGAAAAACCACAACAAAATCCAATCGTGGTGATTTCTCCCTTACCTTCCTTTAGCAACCGACAGGCTTCGTTAATGCGAACCATCCGTACAAGGTGAGAAAAACTAAGATCAATTTCTTTTAATTTTCGTTGTAGAGATCTTTTGGACAGGCCCGCATCGTGGGCCAGATCTTCCACTTTCCAGGTGCGGGCGACATCCCGGACTAACAGACCGAGCGCCTTTTCAAGCGACGGGTTTTCATCTGAACCATAGGGCCGCAGTAGTGTGTTCTTGTAGGCTTCAAGTTCATCCTTTTCCGGATCAGCCTGAGCGACAAATTCCTTCCACGTTATCACCCACTCAGCAGTATTGAGACGTTCTAAATCCTCAGGAAGAATAAAGTCACTATTTTTGCGGAGACAAAATTCAGTACAATCAAGTTCTGTACTGGCAACCGTCTTCATATGGCATTTCAGCGCCTGACATCCAATCTTTTCCAGCAAGGCAATCAACAAACCACATATAAGAAAGTTCTCAGGATCAGTGGGGATATTTCCATCCACCGTATGACGTTCAAACCGATAACTGGTATCTGAACACCGTATTATTCTAACCCGGTTGCGCGAGTGGGCGAAAACTTCAAACCTTTGCCACTTATCCAGCAAGACTTCCGGACTGACAGAGCGTAAAGCAGAGCGCCAGATTGGATCATATTCGACCTCTCTGATATTTCCGCCAACTGACAGAACGCCCCGTGGTCCGTCCTGTTGCCAAATCAGGCCAAGCAGGTTCGCCTTGTATTCGAGAGGGACCTGAGCCTGTTTGATCCCATCGACAATGACATCCCTCCCATGCCTCTTTTCAGATGACATTTCAGAATGGTTTTTCCCAAGTTGCCGGCGCAGAAGATCGACCATAGTTGCTTTGGCAAATTCACGAATGGTGCAGTTCCCCTACCGGTTAAAAATTATTCCCCAAAGTTTGCTTTAAGGCTGCAAAGTTAAGTATCTGAGCTTGGAAACACAAGAGAGTAGTCCAGAGGCAAGCTACGGATCCGTTTCTTTGTTGCCGCAAAAACCGCGTTGGTGATGGCCGGGGCCACCGGGGCAAACGCGGCCTCTCCCACTGCCGTAGGCGGTGTGTTCTCTGGCCTGATCAATTTAATGCTGATATCCGGACTATCCGCGTGGCGAAGGATTTCATAGCCATCGAAATTTGTTGCTTCTACAGCGCCGTCATTGATTGTAATTTTTTCCTTTAAGGCCAAACCACAGCCCCAAACAATATTGCCCATAATCTGGTTTTCAACTTGGTCCGGATTGATCACCAAGCCGCTGTCTTGCGCACACCATATCCGGGTGACCCGTATTTTCTGTTCATCGCGATCTATTTGAATTTCAGCCACAACCGCGACGGGGGTTTCGCCTTTATACACCCCGCAGGCCATCCCGCGCCCGACATCTGGTGAAACCGGCTGACCCCAATGTGCCATCTTGGCAACCGTTTGCAAAACAGATGCAAGTCGATGGCTCGATTGCGGTAAATTCCGGAGCCTAAACTCTAGCGGATCAATCCCGGCCGTTGTTGCAAGCTCGTCAATAAAGCTCTCTATGGCAAAGCAGTTCGGCGCGGAACCCAAGCCACGCCACGCCCCGATGGGAACAGCCGTGCGAATATCTGAATAGCGAACCCTCTTGTTTTCAATCTCATATGGTACCAAAGCGCCCCTTGCGGTACCCTTGTCAGCCGCAACCAGATCAACCATCCAGGACACGCTTTTCGGGACCGCCCCGGTGATTATGGGTGCGGATACAAAGTCGTGCTCCCAATGGCTGATCATCCCGGCCTCATCCACCCCTGCGTCGATATGGTGAGAAAAGGGAGGCTGTAAGTAGTTGTTTTGAAATTCCATTTGCCGATCCCACTGGACCTTCACTGGCTGACCGAGAGGTAACGACAGAAGGGCCGCTTCTTCGGAAGCCTGACACCGGACCCGGCCGCCAAATCCACCACCGAGGCGATGGGAATGAACCAAGACATCATCCGCCCCCCGGCCAATCGCCTTGGCCACCCGGCTTTTGACAAAGAAAGGGTCCTGACTGCCACACCAAATTTCCACCCGATCATCACGTATCCATGCCACAGCCGAGCGAGGCTCGATCGCGGCATGGGCAGCAAAGGGGGTATCGTAACGGGCCGCGAGCTGGTGTTTGGACTTTTCCTTCCCCAAAGCCAAATCCCCAGAAGACTGCAATTCGTGCTCAAATGAATTCTGGGAACGCAACCGCTCCACGTCCAGTAGGGTTGATAGCCTTTCCTGATCCACGTTTAGTGGGATTTCCCACGCAGCATTGATGACTTCCAGCGCTTTTGTCAGGATGACGGGATCTTCAGCCACGACCCCGACAAAATTATTGTCCTTATCAGCAACCACATTCACCACACCGGGAAGCGATCTCGCAGTGCCGACATTCACGCTTTCCAATTGTGCCCCAAAAGCGGGCGGATGCAGAACCTGACCATAGAGCATACCCGGGATTGCCACATCCCGGCTATAGAGAGACTTACCAGTTACGATGCTTTCCAGCGCAGGGTCTTTCCAACTTTCTCCTATTGCCTGGTACTCATCTTTTTTCTTTAAACCACCATTGCCTTTTGCCAGAACGCCCGGATCTCCCGCCTCAACAATCAACGGGTCACCCTGAACCAGTTCTTTGTAAGTCAGAACTCGGCCATCAGGTGCCACAAAGCCACTTTTGCCATCTGTTACTTGACTGATCGGCAGCCCCATTTTCTCTGCGGCGCGTTCACGCAGTTTTTCCTGTAGGCTGGCGGCACAAAAAGCGACAGGTTTAAAATAACTTGCAATACCATCACTTCCGACGGTCATTTTAAAGGGCGGGGTTTGGTCGGTGTTAGGGATAACGCATTCGATTTCAGATTGCCGCAGGTTCAGTTCCTCGGCCACGACCTGGCACAAGCCCAGTGCCGCCCCCTGCCCCATTTCCATTCTGGGGCTAAAAAACAGTACCCGCCCGGTAGGCAGGATTTGGATCCACGAAAAAGCATCTTCCAGCTCTGGATCGTTCATAGAGGGCAGCGCGGGCAGAATAGAACTACAGGAAGAGAGCACGGTTACCCCTCCGGCGACCCAGCCGCAGTTAAGTAAAAATCGTCGCCGGCTTAGGGTTAAACCTTTTGTTATTTCAGCCATATCAGATCTCTTTCGCTGCTTGTAATATCGCGTTTTGAATACGGCCATAGGTGCCACAGCGGCAGAGATTACCGTTCATCTCGGCTTTTACATCCTCTTTGCTCGGGCTGGCATTGCGGCGCAACAGGGCTGCGGCCGTCATGATCTGACCAGCCTGACAATACCCGCACTGGGGGACAGATCCGTCTATCCAGGCCTTTTGTACCGGATGAAGCCCCCCTGTTGGTATCGTATCAGCCAAGCCCTCAATCGTAGTGATCTCAAGGCCTTTGACATCGTCCACCGAAACCTGACAGGCGCGGGTGGCGATACCATCCACGTGCACCGTGCAGGCCCCACAAAGCCCTGCACCACACCCAAACTTCGTCCCGCGCAAGCCTGCCAAGTCTCGAAGGAAAGTCACCAGAGAAACCTCTCGTAGGTGATTTGGGATTTCTATTTCTGTCTTGTTGATTTTAATCATGTCACTGCACCTGAATATGTTTCAGATACAGTAAAGCCGTAACATTATCCCAGCTTTGATAATCGTGCCAAAATTCGTAAAGACGTTATTAGATTTTAAACGCGGTTACCCAAAGCCAGGTGGTCGGCTTGCCATCACTACCTTTTCCGGGCACCGCATCGATGGTCTCAAGTTCAAAACCGTTCGTTTTAATGAGATCCGCCAGAGATGCCTTGGTCATCGCACAGAAATATCGGCCAAAACAATCTGTCCAATCGACTTCGCTCTCTTTAAAACTTGCGACCAGAACACCTCCCGGCCGCAAGCTTTGTGCAACCCGTTGCACAACGGAACCAAGTTGATCAAAGGGTACATGCAACAGGGACGCCGCCGCCCAGACACCATCGAATTCTTCCACAAAGGCGAGGTCTTCGAACTTTATAACCAGAACCTCACGCTTGATCCGGCGTGCGGCTATCGCGGCCAGTTCGGCAGAACCATCCACTGCGGTGACATCAAACCCTTGGGCCAACAAAGCCAGGGCGTCTTCGCCACTACCTGATCCAAGTTCCAGAACCCGTGATCCCGCCGCCAGTTTTGAGCTAAAAAGCTCGCGATGGGCAAAGAAAGAGTCCGCATAACTTTTCGCCGCGAATTCCTCGGCATTACGCGCGTAAAAATCGAGTGTCGAGCTTGATTTATCCATGACTTAACACTCTCGTTTTATCACATATTTCTAGCAGGAAATTTTGAAAGGGAGATCCTCCCTTTCGATCCCTTCACTTAAGGTCTTTTCTTAAAGTGCTTTTTGTGCGGTGATCTGTTTCCAGAGCTTGCCAGATTCTAACCCCAAGAGGTTACAAAGCAGAGCGAACTCTTTTTCTTCGCGTGGGTCGACGGTGCGGTCGGCGCAGATGATCAGGTGGGCCACACGGAGTAAGGTACGGGATTTTTTGTAATTGCCTTCGAATATTTTGATTTTTTTGTAGAGCTCGTTTTTTGTACCTTCGGCTTCGGTTTTGAGCAGATAGATATAATCATCGAGGATTTCGATGGCTCGGACGGGGTCAAAGGTTTTCATGGCTTCGATGTTGTCGATGGCGTAATCTATCGAATAACGCTCCTGGAGTGAGACCTCGCCATCGCTGTAGGCGGTGATCGCACAAACGGCCATGGCCGCGTGCAGGAAGTCACGGTTTTGATAACGGCGCACTTCGGTAACGAGCTTTTCTAGCAACAAACTGGACATGAAATTCCCTCTACTGGGCTGTTACCCATTGAGCCCCTTTTAAGGACCTGATTATTTTTTACCCTGTTAATAGAAATAGAGACTTCACAAGGTAACTTCTAGTCCTAGAATATATTTTTTGCCAATCGCCTGTGAATTCTACGTGATGGAATATTCATCAGAATTGACAAATATATTGCCATAAAACAGACAAACAAGAGTTGCATTGTACGCTCAAAACCTAATACTGATTACTACTAATCTTTGCTAACAGTTTCATTTCCAAGGATTTCTCATGAACCTTCTGACCTCTCTTAAACGCGCAACGGCTCAGTTTCTGATCCCGGTATTTGTGGTGACCAGCATAGGAGGCAGTAGCCTCGTCCTGAACAGCTCGCGCGCGATTGCAGAAGATCACGTAAACCCCGCGATTTGGAAGCTCAGTGACGAAGACAGTGAGATCTGGTTGTTTGGCACCGTGCACGCGCTCGAGAAAAACCTACGCTGGCGTACGGATAAGATCAACCGCGCCTTTGATGCCGCCACGACTTTTTACACGGAAGCCCCTACTAACGATGCAACACCAGAAATTATGGCTCCAATAGTACAAAAATACGGCGTCAATCATTCCGGAAAACCCTTCTACGAGGACCTTAGCCCTGAAGGTCGTGACTATTTCGTGAAGGCGCTAGAATCTCTTGGCCTCCCCGAAAATTCTATGGTTAATTTCGCCCCAATGCGCCCCTGGTTAGTCGCAGTGACTTTAGTTCTAGAACAAATGAAGGCTCAGGGTATCGACCCAGAGGCAGGCGTTGATAAAGTCCTTTGGGACGCAGCAAAAGCAGACGGCAAGAGGCTTGGCTATCTCGAAAGCATAGATCTTCAATTAAGTATTTTTGGCAACCTGAGCCCACAAGAAGATATCGAGCTTTTCGAGGCAACAATGCAACAGATGGTAGAAGACACCAATCTACAGGATCAGATATTTAGCTATTGGAAAGACGGAGACATCGAAGACCTCGCCCAGTTAATGAACGCTGCATTCGAAGACGATGATAAAATGAAAGCCGCCCTGCTCACCGACCGCAACCTCAACTGGGCCTACCAGATCCACAAAATGATGCGCGGTTCCGGCAAAATCTTCATCGCCGTCGGCGCCGGTCACCTCGGCGGAGAGCAATCCGTGCAGCACTACCTCAAACAATTGGGCTATGAAGTGGAGCGCCTGTGAGTACCCCCCTCAAAAGAGCGGAATTTGAAGCTGTTTTCGGTACGAAGGCTCTAGATAGTCCTCTTTTTTATAACCACGAATATGCCCTTCGCTTTAATCTCCAAACCCTGTATGAGGGTGAATGGAGCTATCCTGAGATATTTTTAAGCTCATTTGAACGGGCACAAAAGATTATCCGGGAACTCTTCACTCCAGAAAAACCTATTGGTGTTTGCCTATTAATGTGGGGGGATAAATCTCTTTTTTCTGTACGAAATCAAATTGACACCCTCAAAGGTAATCACATTTTATTCCCCGGGGATCGCGACCATTGGTCAGAACTTAATAATCCTGATGAAGACGACGAATGGCATGTGTACCGTCACACCCTTTTGTACGAGGCACCTTATAAGGACATTACCCCCCTATTATGGATGGCCATCGCCTCTGACTTGGGGGTAAAGCCAACCATCAATGCCAACATCTTCTTTTTTGATCGGGAAGAAGAGATCCTCGCCTATCCTTACGACGATAGAGGCATGGATCTAATCAGCCCTAAAAAAGGAAGCCCTTGCCCCATTGTACCACAAGCTAAACGATATGCTTTTAAGCTATGATCGTGAAAGGATGGATAGGATGTTTAAGAATGAAGGTTAAGCATAGATCAAAGAAAACTCTAAACTCAAAGGCGAACAGAGAAACGATTTATTTCTAGTATTAAGATAAACAATATTAAGTCATTACCTTTAAAAATTATTAGCATTCCCCTATAATTTAATGCGTTATACGATTTTACATACTACTCGACGATAAATACTGATAAAAAAAAACAACTTCATCGACAAACTATTTATCGCGATTTAGTTGTAATTTTTCTTACAAACAAGTATAAAACACTTCCCTACATCGGACTTCTTCATTCGTAATCATCACAAGAAATCCAGGCCAACTCATAGCAAGCTCGCAACTAAATATTGCTATGGGGGTGGGGAACCGCACGTCAAGAATAAATAGCGTATGTTATTAGAGGGTTACATTAATGAATTTACTAAAAATAGCCGTGTTCGGCTCACTACTTCTATCCGTTGCCGCTTGTCAAACCACTAGACCTGTTCCACCTGGAATGTATCACAGTCAGCAAAAATACCTGACGTTTGGTGAGAAAAAAGCGATGGTTGGTGCCATGGATACAAACGGTGCCTATACCTTCGGTTGGGCCTGGAACCAGTCGAGTGCCGATGAAGCCATTAATAGTGCAATGTCAGGCTGCCTGGAAAACAAAGACAGCTATGAAGTACTTGGCGAATGTAAAGTTCACTTCATTGGAAATACGAACGTGAGAAACTTTTCAGAAGAAGAACTCCAGCTAGCCATTACTGCCTATGACAATGGTGAGCCAATACAAAAAGCGGAAAAGTAAAATATTTGCACCTAACGACCTCCCGCCCCTCTCATTCATGCTCTTTAACCATGCTGAAGGGGCGGAGGTAAGTAACCAACACCCCTAAAGTTTTCTACAACTGGCTTTTCCTGCTAACGTTACAAATTATGTAGATCGTTTTGAATACTCCCCAAGTGCCTTGTTTCCCCATGATGCTATGTGACACCGGAGATTTCTCATGAACCCTACACCAGCACATCAACGCAAACTTGCAGTTCTGTCTTTTCTCAGCCTCGATGGCGTGATGCAGGCCCCTTCCAGCCCCGACGAAGATACTTCTGGTGGGTTCACGCATGGTGGATGGGCCCGGGATTACTGGGCAGAGGTCATGGAGCAAGTCCAACGCGAAGCCATGAACGTGCCCTATGACATGCTCTTTGGCCGAAAAACCTACGAGCTTTTTGCCCCGCACTGGTCAAGCCAGGGCAGCGATGATCCCCTCGCGACAATGATGAACAACGCCAAAAAGCACGTCGTCTCCAACCAGAACCTTGATCTGACCTGGCAAAACTCTGTGCAAATTTCAAATGATGTCTGCTCGAAAGTTAAATGACCCCCGGCAAAGCCGGGGGCTTAAGCGGGTGAGCCCCTTAAAGGGGCAAATTGGGAACCGCTAAAGCGGTTATGGATTGAATATATCCATTTGGTCAAAGTACTTATCACGCTCTTCTTGCGTTCTGATATACTCCCTCACCATCTGTTCATCGAGCCCTACAGTTGAGACGAAATATCCACGGGCCCAAAAATTTTCACCCTTGAAATTCCGTGCTTTATTTTTGAATTTTCGAGCTATGGCAATCGCGCTTTTTCCTTTTAGGTATCCAACGACTTTTGAAACAGCATGTTTGGGCGGTATGCTGATACACATGTGAATGTGATCCGGCATCAAATGGCCCTCCTCAATCTTACTTTCGCGATGCCCGGCCAGTTCATGGAAAATTTCACCAAGATACTGACGTAGGTTGCCATAGATAACTTTTTGCCTGCGTTTAGGGATGAAAACCACGTGGTATTTACAATCCCATCTCGTATGTGCAAGGCTTTTGTAATCTCTCATCGGCTAATTCCTTTGTTATTTTGGTCAATAAACAAAGAAATGTAAGACCGTGGGAACGGTCAAACCATTGAGAGTCCCCCGGCATAGCCGGGGGTTTACCGGATTAAATTATGGAGCTCAAACAGCAGCCCGGAAACCTGATCCAGGTCCACGGCAGCTGCGACCTCATACAAACACTGCTTAAACACGATTGTTCAGCGACAATAACCTTGGCCGGTTGCGACAACCACCTTGGCCGGTGGATCTGATCATTAAAAAGGGCGTGCCCGTTTGATAATCAGATCCACCGGCCAAGGCTTAATTTGGTGTTAGTTACAAGCTGCTGTGAGTTGATAAATTAGGAACCTCTAGATGTAATTGGAGGAACCTGTTTGCCGTATAAATTTATCACAGATGAACAACTGAGACTTTACATGACAGATAGAAAAACTCATGGTCAACGAACCGCCGCTGCCCGCGCAGGGTTTAGCGAACGCACGGCCCGCCGATTTGACGTTGATGCGACTTTACCGTCACAACGCAATATAAAGCGAGGGCGAACAGTTTCTGATCCGCTTGAAGATATCTGGGATAAGGACATCCTTCCCATTTTGGATAAAGACAACTCGGTCAAACCCATTACTTTGTTGCGCCACATACAGAGCCTCTATCCGCTCCGTTTTCCCGATGACCGTGTCAAGCGCACGTTAGAGCGCCGAGTTCGGGGATGGCGGGCTCTGAATGGCCCTGAAAAGGATATCATTTTCAGGCAAACACCTGAGCCGGGTTACATGGGCCAATCAGATTTCACGGATGCAGCCGACTTAAGTATTACCATTGCAGGAGATCCTTTGGTGCATCGGCTCTATCATTTTGTTCTGGTATATAGCCGATGGGAACATGTTGGGGTCGTACTTGGCGGTGAGAGTTTTACAGCCCTTGCGGAGAACTTACAAAATGCGCTTTGGTCCTTGGGGGGCGCTCCTGAAAACCACCGGACCGACAGCCTGTCTGCGGCCTTTCGGAATTTGAGCGTTGAGGAAAAGGAGGACATTACCAAACGTTATTCTGCTTTTGTTGAGCACTACGGTATGGAGGCCAGTCGAAATAACAGAGGGGAATCACACGAGAACGGTGCCATTGAATCTCACCACGGTCACCTTAAGACTGCGATAAAGCAGGCCCTGATTTTGCGTGGCAGTAATGACTTTGACACTTTGGATGAGTATCGGCGATTTTTGGACGAGCTGATTGCTAGACGGAACAAACATCGTGACCAAGATATCCAAACAGAGTTGAAATCTCTCAAGGCGTTACCTCCTCGGCGAACAACAGATTACACTGAAGTCGTGTCGAGAGTTACCAAAACAAGTGGTTTTTTAGTTAAGCAGGTTTTTTATAGCGCCCCTTCTCGCCTAATTGGTCAACGCTTGCGTGTCCATATTTACGATAACCGGATAGAAGCCTATCTAGGCAGCACTCATGTCGTCAGCCATTCTCGTGAGCGGGGGCACGGCAAAGGCCCCCGCATTCATGTTATCAATTATCATCACGTCATTCATGCTCTCAAACGTAAACCTCAGGCACTCGCCAATTCTATTTATCGTGACAGTATTTTTCCAAGAACCGAGTACTCCCTGGCCTGGACATTGTTTCAGAAAAAGTTGTCCCGCAGAGATGCGTGTCGTCAGATGGTTGGGATACTTTTCCTTGCGCACGAAGAGGCTTGTGAGGCCGAAGTCGCGCACCTGATTTCGAGAGAAATCAATGCAGGAAGGCTACCTTGCGCAAAAAAACTTAAGCTGAATATCACAAAAAAGAACACGGATTTACCTCCTGATATTCCCGTGGTTCAACCTTCATTATCAGTCTTTGATACTCTGTTGGAGGATCGGGCATGACAAACATTGAAGTGGATCAGCACAAGCTGCCTCTTATGCTAACTGACTTACGATTACCCAGCTTTCACAAACACTGGCAAGATATCGCAATCCAATCCGACAAGGAGGGCTGGTCAGCAGCCAGGTTCCTTGCCGTTTTGGCCGAATATGAATTGGCCGAAAGGGACACGCGACGCATTCAACGCCATCTCAACGCATCAAACCTGCTGGGCGGAAAAACTCTGGCCACTTTTAACTTCAAGCGGCTGCCTAACGTGAAAAAGGCGCAGGTCGAAGCCTTGTCTGCCGGTGACTGGATTGACGCAAGAGCAAATCTGATTGCCATTGGAAATTCAGGGGGAGGAAAAACTCATCTCCTATGCGCCGTAGGTTATGCTCTTATAGAGGCTGGATACCGTGTGCTCTATACGCAAACCAGTGATCTGGTGCAAAAACTCCAGGCTGCCAGACGTGAACTTATGCTCGAAAACGCCCTCGCAAAACTCGATAAATTTGATCTAATCATTCTCGATGATATTACCTATGCACAAAGGGATATATCTGAAACATCCGTGCTCTTTGAATTGATCGCCAGACGATATGAGTACCGAAGTATTGCAATTGCTGCCAATCAACCTTTTAGCGGATGGGACAATATTTTTCAAGATAAGGCCATGACCGTTGCAGCAATCGATCGTCTTGTTCACCACTCAACCATTCTTGAGATGAATATCGACAGCTACAGACAATGGGAAGCCGCCCAAAATCTCAAAAAAATGTTGCGGAAAACCACAAACAAAAAGGTGAAAAATATGCCTGAAGCATCGTAAATAAACGTCAGATCACAGCCGCATCAAAAGCGGCCAAGGTGGTTGACGCAACCGGACAAAGTGGTTGACGCTCTACACACGATCTAATCGACGAGTTCCGTCTTTGGACATTCCCCGTCATTCTCGGGCAGGGCAAACGCCTGTTTGGTAAAGGTGTTATCCCTCAAGACCTGACATTGATAAAATCCGACACAACAAAAAACGGCGTTTCCATGGGCGTCTATAGACGCCGGTAATATTAAATTATTGATAGATGGTTTATTCAAAACCTTGTCGTTGTTGGAGAGACATTCAATAGCTATTTTGGAAAAATCAAATTTACTGTTTAAGCTAATGATTAACAATAACAAATAACTGAATAACTATTCCGGATCTCTATGATAAAGTGGTGGAGAAGGTATTGTTTTTCGGGCAAGTCGCCATCCTAAATAAAGGTTGATATCTTCAATCGCATTGAGAATATAAGACTTCCGCTCAAGGTTTTCCTTCAGCTCCCGTAAGATATAAGGTTTGACCAGCCGCTTATCCAACCATTGATGCCTTCTCGCAATATAGGCCAAGCCCATTATCGCATTCGCGCGCGCATACATATCTTCATGATCAGCTATTTCCAAACAGAGTTCTTGCGCAAAAACCTTGTCCTGTTCTTCGCATTCATTGCAAAAAGCCAGTGGCAAGAGCCGAATATCCTCCAGATCACCAGAGGCAAGCACTTCTCTCGCCTGTTGCCGATCCTCAATCTCAGGTAAAGGCTGATAGATACGTTTTTCAGTCAACCACTTCTCCTTGAACTAAACTTCTACTATTATTAACCCCTACAACCATTATAGCTATTAGCAATATACTTTTAGTACTCGTATTTACGGTCTCGTTAATTACCAGTGATACAGCTTTTCCGGCTGGGGACCATTGGCCCTTTTCCCAGAACTGCCTCTGTTGGGGAGAAATTACCGCGCTTTTTTATTTCTGCGATGGTTTTCAAAGCTGGCGTAGGCTGTCTATACGCTCCTTGTTGATATTCTTTATACTCAACGTGGAGATGGGGAAAAATCGTTCCCTTTTTACCAGATAATCCGATAACACAGCCAATTTGAACTTTATCCCCAGCTTTGACGAAGCTTTTACTCATATGAAGAAACATAAAGTACATTGGCTTCTCACCCTGGGTCTCAACCATAATTGTTCCAGAGGGATCTTGTTGCGGGGAATATTCTTTTCCCCGGAACTCCATTTTCACAACAATGCCCTCAACAGGCGAGGTCACTTTAGTCGGGGTTCTTGCTCTGTAGTCAATTCCGGCATGAAGCCGTTTATAAGCACGGCCACACTCCACTTTACTATCACAGCTATCCAGATAGGGATTTGTTACCGTAATCTTGCCGGGCAATAACAGCTTTCCAAACTCAACCTCATCCATCGCCTTAACGGAAGATCCCACAAATAAGGCAATGACAGTACTAAACAATATATAATTCTTGAACATAAATGATTACTCAATAAAGGAATGGGCGCCTGTATGACCGTAGAGAAATACTCAGCAGCCTTTAAAATTATTGAGGATGCAGTTTTCAGCTTTTAGTTGCGCTGTTTTAATCTCGCTGGCGAGCATTTCTTTCTTCATCTCAACAAGATTTCCTCCCGCTCTTTTATCTCCGGCTAATTCAGCAATCTTCCACCATGTATAAGCGAGTTCGGCATCCAAAGGAACACCGAGCCCCTTATAAGACATCCAGCCCAGGTTAAACTGAGCACGGGTAAATCCCTGTACTGCGGCTTTTTTGTACCATTGGTATGCGTGTTCATAATCCTGAGCAACACCCTCGCCCTTAAAATATGAAACGCCCATATTATATTGAGCCGCAGGATATCCTTGCTCAGCGGCGAGATTATACCAATGCACTGCAAGCTCATTATCCTTTGGAACGCCATGACCAAGGTTTGACATTAAGCCCAGACTATATTGAGCAAGCGCTGTACCTTGCTCCGCAGATAGTTTGAACCACTTTTGGGCCAAAGTATAATCGACAGGAACCCCGTCCCCATGTACATACATACTGCCTAGACTAGCTTGCGCTTTAGCATGCCCATGCTTTGCTAATGCTTTAAAAACTTCATAGGCTTTGGAGTAATCCCCATTATTCGCAGCTTGTATTCCGTCTTCAAAAATGGCTGGCTCGTTTTGAGCATCAGCTGATAAGACAGAGGTGCTAAATACAAGAATAAATGTGAAGAGAGGAAGAATAAACAAACGCTTCATGGGGAACCTGTGGCGGATAAAGGAGAAGTAGAAAAAAGAGTGGAAAGTCTGTTTAACAACTCCGGGATGTCCTTGCACGAGATAGTTGCGTACAAGTCCAGATTATCAACAGCCTTGGTAATTATTTTCTTTACATTCCCGGGCCATTTTCCTGGCCTCGAGCACTTGCGACGCGCTCATTTGTTCGACGGCATAATCGCGATTTCCCGCGGCGTTATCTACGCCTTGTTCAGCGGCGAAACTGAACCAAATATAGGCACGGAGGAGATCGTGCGGGACCACTTCCCCCACAGCATAGGCATAGGCCAATTGAAATTGGGCGCCAGCGTGCCCGCCTTCGGCCGCGAGCTTGTTCCAGTGGAAAGAGGCCTTTTCGTCCTTTTTCGCGCCCGCTCCCCTGTTGTGCGCAATGCCCATATTGTACTGAGCCTTGGTATAGCCCTGATCCGCGGCAAGTCTGAACCATTTAACCGCAACATTATAATCCTGGGTGACGCCCTGCCCCCGCAAGTACAGCAAGCCGACGTTGAACTGCGCATCTGCATCGCCCTTTTCCGCAAGCGGTTTGAACACTTTTAAGGCGGTCTCATAATCCCCTCTATCGTAGGCCTCTGTCCCCTTTTGGAACCCATCAGAAAATGCAGAAGTACTCGACCAGAAGGTCAGAACAAAAATGAACAGAACAAATAAACGCTTCATGTGGGGCCTGTGATTTTACGTATGGTCACGGTTGGAAAAGAGCAATTCAAATGCGAAAACGGTATAAGAAGGGGGCAACACCCGTAATATCCATAGGGTTTTACCAAGCATTCATCGGCGATGATTTTGGCCTATAAATTCAAGCCCGATTCAAACCTCAGCCAGCAGTTTTCTGATTGTACGATATTTCAGGATCACCCTCTACTCAGTAAGTATTTCCAAAATACCCTGCGCTTCTTCGACGCCCTGATCTGCGGCAAGCTGGTACCACTTTCGGGCCGTTTCGATGTTTTCAGGTACCCCAGATCCAAAGTGGTACATCATCCCCAGAATGAGTTGCGCTTGTCCTTGGCCCTGCTCTGCTGACCGTGTTAGCCACTTATAGGCATTCTCATCACTGACGGGAAATCCCTGACCCTCTTTGTGCATGATGCCAAGATAAAACTGCGCCTCGGCTTGTCCCTTCATTGCAAGAGGAATTAATTTCACCAGGGCTGTTGTATAGTCTCCCTTGATTAAAGCTTCTTCCCCTTTTTCAAAGGCACTATTAGAGGGAGCATCTGGATCAGCATCTTTTTGGCTCTTCTCCGCTTTGTTGAGTAGAAAAAGATGCCGACCGCCAAGTAACCTGTTGATATGTATGGTTTCTGATAACTTTACATAGAGCAGGTATATGACAATCAACATCTCGCAGCATATTTTAGGCCTCAAAGGGCAACGTGTAAATGAAATTAAACTGGATGACGGCGGTGTTAAGATTGTCATTCACTGCAGCCGAGACGCGCGTAGGAGGGCTATAGACCCTGCTACAGGCCAGAAGGGAAGCATCAACCAGCATGTCCGCCGACAAGTAAACGACATCCCCCTTTTTGGGTATCCTTGTGTGGTCGAGATTGAGCTGGCGCAGGTTTATATTAACAAGGGCGAACGCCGCATTGAGGGGTGTGATTTTGTTGATAAAGGGTGCCGTTTCACTCACCGATTTTGCCGACTGATCAGTGGATTATGTCGGCATATGTCTATTCAAGCGGTTTCCAGACATTTGGATATACGATGGGAAACGGTCAAGAATATCGACAGGGCATACCTTATTGAAACTCTCCCTACGCTTGATCCTGCAGAGCTAACTGGCTTGGAATATATTGGTGTAGATGAAGTTGCCCGGGCGAAAGGTCATGACTACATGACGGTGGTCTACGATATGGTTGGCGGTCATCTGATCTGGGTTGAAGCAGGCCGAACTGCCGAGGTTTTTTCAAGGTTTTTGAAACAACTGCAACCAGATACAGCCTGCAAAATAAAGGCCGTAGCGATGGATATGGGGCCTGCCTACCAAAAGGCTGTCAGAGAGTCCTTGCCGTTGGCCGACATAGTATTTGACCGTTTCCACGTCATGAAAAACTACAGCAAAGCTATCCATAATCAGCGTCGACTTGAGTTCAGAAAGGCCGATCCAAGTGGTAAAGAGTTGATGAAAGGGACGCATTATCTGTTGCTCAAAAATGCGGATAAGTTGAGTGAAAAACAAAGTGACAAGCTGCAAAGGTTGCTGGAGAGCAATAGCAACCTGAATGCACTTTACGTCTTGAAAGAACAGCTTCAGCTGCTGTGGAGTGCCGCTTCATTTGAGGCGATGGCGGAGCAACTGGAACGTTGGTGCCTGATAGCAGATCAGTCACAGATGCTCTATCTAAAAAAGTTCGCGAAATCCCTACGGAAACATTGTGTGGGCATCTGCAACTACGCCAAACACAAGCTCACAAGCGCCAGGATAGAGGCTGGTAATGTCAGTATAGGAATGATCCGTAAGCGAGCCAGAGGCATCAAGGATACCGAATACTTCAAACTCAAAATTAGACAATCATCCATTCCAGATAATCAATCTATGCTCTATTTGAAATCCTAAATCTACTCAACAAAGCGGAGAAGAGCCATCTTTTTCAAGTTTCCCCCTGACTCTATGTGCCCCTGAGCGGCTGCAAGTTTGTACCATTCAACCGCTGTATCGTGATCTTCTGTAACCCCAAACCCAAACTGATACATGATACCTAGAAAGTATTGTGCCTCAACGTGGTTCTGTTCCGCCGCAAAAAGCGTCCATTTTTGAGCTACAGCTTCATCCTTGGTCACTCCTTGAGCACGTCGATACATCACCCCCAAAGCAAATTGAGCCTCTGCTGACCCTTGCATAGCCAGGGGATACAGTTCTGCCAAGGCTTCGGAATAATCTCCCTTTTTTTGTGCTTCCAAACCGTATTTCAGGTCATCTTGAATATTATAACTTTCTGGAGATCTCAATTGAGCCAATTTGATCTTTGCTTTTTCAAAACCCTGTTCCGCAGCAACCTGATACCAGATCTCGGCGTAATCCAAATCTTGAGAAACGCCCTGACCGGATTGATATAGAGAACCGAGATTGAACTGAGCCGGAACATAGTTCCCTTCCGCAGCAAGCTTGATCCACTTTACAGCGGCCGCGTCGTCTTGTGGAACGCCGATCCCGTAGCGGTACATATCACCAAGATTGGACTGCGCCGGTGCTTCACCCTGTTCTGCCGATAGTCTGAACCACTTTGTCGCTTCCAGATAATCCCGTTTATCTCCTTCGGCATACCTGTACAACAAACCAAGGATATGTTGCGCGCGCGCATGGCCCTGTTCAGCAGCGAGTGTCGACCATTTGGTTGCGGCCTCATAGTCCTGAGAAACACCACTCCCCTTAAAATACATTACCCCCAGATAAAACTGCGCTTCTGCATCCCCTTGCTCGGCCAAGGGAGATAGCTCTTCCATGGCAAGCGCATAATCTTCCGTCTTAAAGGCATCAGCCCCCTTCTGGAAGTCTGCAGCGAAAGCAAAAGACGAGAGAACAATACTCAGGAAAAGAACAATATATTTCATGTGGGACCTATGCATTGGAACAAAAAAAGAACAAAAAATCTAATAGATTGAGAAAAAAGGATCTATTAAAGGAGTTTGTCTGGACAAAAGAATAAAACAACCCGGGGGACACAAGCAAGTAATGATAGTAATAAACTTTTAGATCAAACCTAAAACGAGAATGTTTTCACACTCGTTATATACTCATAATTTGAGTAAAATCTCTGATGTTTAACGAAAAGGGGTGGCTTGGAAGGGATGGTCTCCCTTCCATTTTGGCTTATAGATTTATCCGATTTCCTTTGCGAAAGCTCCCTAGCCACGACTCTTTTGATTGTGCGGTTTTTCCAATCCGCCACTGACCTTGGGAATGGCCGTCGTGTCTTCGGGGATCCGGACCAGGATCATGCCGTAGTTGCGAAGCCGGGTATAATCCGAGTGCTCAAATGAATAGCTGTCGGTCAGAGTTTCTTCCAACTCCAGCATCCCCTTAAGCGCTTTAAATCCAAGGAACCCCGGAGGTTTATTGGTCATCGGGCTGGTAATCAGCTGTTTAAACAAGGTTTCCTTGTTGTGTTTGATATCCGTGTGCAGCCCGATATGAACATCACCACCAACCACCAGGAGCTCACGCCCACCCACGGCTTTCCATTTGCGAAGGGCACGCAACATCTCCACCTGTTCAGCACGGTGTGTTCCATAGGCCCAGTGATCCTGGAGATCATCGACCAGCCCTGATCCGCCGTTGGTAATGGCATCGCCGAGATAAACCAGCGGCACTGATGTAATGACGATCAGACCACGCACGTCGTCAAAATACCCCCCCGGGGACAAAGCTGTTGATATTTCCTGCCACTGCTGGGAACCCAAATAAGGGCGGGTGGGATCATATTCAAAAGACCGACCGCCGCGTTGATCAACAAACAGTACGCCAATCTCGCCCCATTTGTGAAAATGACCTTCAAAGCGTTGCGTCGGCCAGTCACCCGTATCTTGCCAAAGCTGGCGCTGATACTCGCGAAAGACTTCATGGGCCAGGGTACCGATATGATGTGCCTGTGTTTCAGGGTTGTTATCACCTGCGCGACTGCCCCAGTCATCGCGGACTTCATGGTCGTCCCAGATCATCAGGTTAGGAACGTTGGCCAGGACATCACGGGTGGCTGGAAAGCGCCATGTCATGCGATACAGGCGGCGATAGAGATCCCTGATTTGTTCTTGTTGATCCGGACTGCCGAACAGATCACCATCCAGGATACTCTCTGCTTCTTGAAACGCACTATCGCCATAGATTTGATCGCCAATATGAACCAAGAGGTCAATGTTACCGGGTTTGATATTCCGGTCGTATAGATCACGCCAGCAATCGGTATCTTCACGAAAGATGGTGAAATTACAACTCACCGCGCAGACGTTCATGCGATCCGGTGTTGTTGCAATGGTGTGAAAGCTGGACGCCACCGGGCTATCTGCACCCTCAAAAGTTACCTTATAGCTTAATCCCGGTTCCAACCCTGTGAGTTGAAAAGCGGTAAACCTGTCTTTAGCCAGTTGCTTTTGCATTGTTATGCTGTGACCGCTGTCATCCGTGGCAATACAAGTCACCTCTGCTGCGGTGTCGACCTCTATGGCGATGCGTGCAGTTGTATCCGTCACCAAGCCGATGACAGGCCCCACAGTTATGGCTGTATCTACTGATATATTGATGGGTGGCATAATATTCTCCCTCTCCATTACTTTGCCTTGCAATCGGCATTGTTCTTTTAGGGAAAAATTATACCAGAGCACCCCACCAACACAACCAATAGGGTAAAATTACAAACAATCATTCTGCCAAGCGAGATGAAATAAAGACAAAAAAAATACCGTGGCAAAATCCACGGTTATATTATGGGCTTTATGAAAGATAGGCTGGAAGTCCCGATGAAGAAAAAACACCTAAAATTAACAGTCAATTTTGACAACCGTTTTCAAGGGTTATCTGTTAATTTTAACGATCTGTTTTAATGACCGCTTGTGTCTTTGGATCTACGCATATCGTGATCCCCCATATGGGATTACGTTATGGGAGCGGGACCATCCAAATTTACCAGCCGATGATCGGGTCGGCTTAACACCTCCACCCAATCTACACATATCAGTTTCCTGATACTTTTTCTTGATAGTGCGCTAATATGGGAGCG
The DNA here is from genome assembly GCF_965205715.1 of Kiloniella sp. GTDB lineage: Bacteria > Pseudomonadota > Alphaproteobacteria > Kiloniellales > Kiloniellaceae > Kiloniella. Next base: position 1,242,959 of record NZ_CBDBHW010000014.1, read on the forward strand.
ACCAGTAGAAATGACATGGGTATTTTCACCCCGGTTTTCAAGGGCTGGAGCGTAATTTATTTTATGACATAACGCCCTTTTACTCGGGCTTTAGAATAAACCTCAATCAGAACATACTCTTCACGTCGTAGGAGAAAGTCGGATAAGAGTAAATGCCTTCTTTCAATTGGCTTGCCGGGATGTCATGCCGCATGGCTAGGGCAAAAAGATTGATGATTTCCTCTCCGTGATGCCCGACCAGATGGGCACCGACGATCCGGTCCTTTTTGGTATCAACCAGGACCTTTGACCAGGCCGCGGACTCAGCATAACTTTTGCCAGTAAACCAATCGGTCATATCGTTTACTGAAACGGCAACTTTGATTTTTTTCTGTTGTGCTTCGGCCTCGGTTAACCCGAGCGAGCTTAAGGTCGGCACGGTGAAAATCGTATTCGGGATGGTCGCATAATCGGGTTTATGTTTGAGCCCCTCAACAATGTTTTGCCCGACAATCCGTCCTTCATAGGTTGCCAGAGGTGCCAACTGTGGACTGGTGGTCAAGGCATCACCCGCCACCCAGACAGCCGGGTTGCTTACAGAGCGCAGGTGTTCGTCGACGGCGATGGAAATCCTGTCGTGTTTAACATTCCCGGCATCAAGGTCGAGGCCATCGACATTGGCTATTCTTCCCGTCCCGTTGACGACCTTATCCGCGGCGATGGTCTGAATTTCCCCGCCGGCTTCATAGCAGACGTGGAACTTGCCATCCTCAGACGTGATCTCTTTGATCTGAACGTTTGTATCAACGGTAATGCCAATGCGCTCGCTTTCCTTTTGGATTACGGCAACAGCGTCAGAATCTATCCGTGGCAAGAGCTGCGGCATGGCTTCGAGAATGGTGACTTTGCTACCTGCGCGGGCATAGAGGTGGCTGAATTCCATGGCAATAACGCCACCGCCAATAAAGACGATCTCCCCCGGCTGTTCTTCTTCTAACATGACTTCATCCGACGTTATCATGTGTTCTGCCCCGGGGATTGGGAGGGGCCTGGTTTTTGATCCCGTGGCAATGACGATATTGTCGGCTTCCAAGACCTGATCGCCAACCTGGATTGCATTTGGGCCGACAAATTTACCCGCCTGGGTAAAGACGTCGCCGCGTTTTGCTGCCAGCCCGGCCATGGCTCCGGGAAGGAAATCGATTGCTTCTTTTTTGCGCTGGATTAACTTTGCCCAATCAAGCTTGGGGGATAGGCCATCAATGTGATGGAACGCGGCCCGCTCAATATCGTGCAGCGCTTGTCCGGCAGAAACCAGAAACTTCTTAGGGGTGCAACCGCGATTGGGACAGGTGCCGCCAAAATCCCAGTTTTCGACAAAGGCAATCTTCTTACCCGCTTCATGCGCAATGGCCGAAACGCCAAACCCGGCGTTACCTCCACCCAGAATAATAATGTCGTATTTATTGGACATGGCTTAATCTCCGTAAAGGTTTTGGCGTCAAAAGATTTGGCGATAATTCTAGAAGAGTATAATCACTTAAAGAGCTCTCAGGTGATATTTTTAGTTAACTAACCCAGACGTTTTTTCTGATGCTTCAAATGGGATGGTTTATAGCTGAGGCTTGTTAAGGCGAAACCTCTTGAAAAGCTCGCCATCAACGGTCATCTCACCATCATTGGCAAAGCCCATACGGGTGATCGCTTTCCAGTTTGTCCGGCTTGGCGGGAACAGGATCGTTATCGAGTTCAGGTTCATCTGACTAAAGGCCCGGTCGCGTACCTTATTGAAAATCTTCCGGCCCCAACCCCAAAAATTGGGGTGAAGCACCAAAGCAAAATCAGCCTCACCGTGTTCGGGTTGTAACCCGCCCCAACCAGCGAATTCCCCCTTGATCAGGAAAGCCCAGGGGCCATAACCGTGCTCATCCCAAAGCTGCTTTTTCGCCGCAAGAAAGGCCTGGCAATTCTCACTGGAAAACCCGCCCGCAAGTAAAGGCATCTGCTCGCCGACCATCTCGTTATTCATAAGCTCGATGATTTGTTCTTCTTTGATTTCAAAGAGATGAACAAACTCAATATCATCCATGAACCGTACCTGTTGTAAAATTCCGTCCCTCGTTATGAATAACAGCTCTTAGCCTGGCCAGTAAAATTACAGTGAGGATCAATGCTTGACCGGCCTAACGTCGACGTTGCTTTGCTTCATATTGCTGGTGATATTCCTCGGCCAGAAAATACGGCCCTGCCGGAACTATCTCTGTCGCGATGGGATCCCGGTTCAGGATCTGGACAATCTTCCTGGATTGCAAAGCAACCGCTTCTTGCACCGGTGAGTGAAAGAATATCACAGAGCGGTACTGGCTTCCCGTATTCATATCATTTAGAATAGATACCGTCGGATCGTGCAAGGTCCAAAACAGATCGAGCAAGCTGTCATAAGACGTAACCGCGGGATCAAACCTGACCTGAACAACTTCGGCATGCCCGGTGTTGCCAATGCAAACCGCGTCATAGCTCGGATTATCCGTGCGCCCACCCATAAAACCCACTGAGGTCGCGACAACACCGGGAACCCGGCCAAAGGCCGTCTCAATGCCCCAAAAACATCCGGCGCCAAATGTTGCTAATTCCATGATTAATTCCGGTTTAGAACTACTTATTTAGCATTTATGTAGTGTACGCACCTAAGAAATAGAAGGAGTAATCACTCTACTACAAAATTTGTATAGTTGTTCACCACTTCCGGCGTTTGATCCTCCTGCTCTGGCGACATTCCCTTATTCATTAAAACATCAATCCTACTGCCAGATACCTTTTTAAACATCATTTCGAAAAGCTGGATTGCGGGTCCTCCGACGAGAGGATGGGCATAAACAAGTCCATTCCTACAACTATCGGGAAGCTCTCGGTCACCAGGAACGTACTGGCTATAGGGGACGCCTTCAGGCAGGCCCGTCACCATTTGACGGCGATCTCCGATGGACGCAACGCCAGAAATCTGGCTCGCATTTGAAACATCCAAATTCCAGTTAAGTGCACTACTCGCTTTCAAAAAAAGGAATACAGGCCCCTCTCTGTCGACTTTGACATTAACTTGTCCAACATTACATTGGCCAACAACTCCATTGGTGACTTCTCCCGCGAGGCCAGATCCAACCGAGTGGTGAGATTTTTTAATGCCGCAATGCTTAAACGCAATCCCCTCACCTCTTCGTCCGTTTTGCGTAGATAGGACGACTATCTCCGCTTCTTTCGGAATATCGAGTAAGGGGCAAAGCTTCGTCCCCCATTTGCGATGGTTTCTGAGGTCAAGAGCTGCGTTCAATTGAAGCCTCGCTAGCCTGTCAGTCTTTTTCTCTGAAGATGCGAGTAAGGGGCGGACAGAGCGACACATTGGTTGCCGCCTCTCCCAACCAATACCTTTTGATGAACTACCTTCAGGTAAGAGCAAGGGGTCATTTTCAGAATAAAAACAATAATCACCTTTATCGCCTTTTCTGCGTTCTTGCCTGTCAAGGTAGCGCGACAAGAAGGTAACTGGCCGCCACTGACTGTGTTCAAGATCGCGTGGTATAGGCCCCCGGAAGCTCGGCGTCAAAACGAAATCTATTCTCGGTTTAAAACTGAAATCCGGATCAAATCGGCTGCGATATTTCGCGCTGAATTTTTCGGAAAAGTTAATTAAATCAGGGTCGGTTGCGTAATCCCCAGCCGGCCTTATCTGTCCTTTCTTGACCAAATTGGCGATCCCTTCCCAGGATGGCAGGTTGGGATCAAGCTCAATTGTGGTCGGAGAGAGAAGTTGATCCTGCTCAAAAATCGCTCTGGCATGAGTTTCGGCGCGATACCGTTCGACTTCGCCACGCCACCCAGAAGAAAAGCTGTTTTCCGTGGCTGTTGCAGTGACTGTTTCTGTTTCCGGTTGTGGGGGAATAAAGATAGTGCCACCACGAAGCACCTTGATGTGCATAGCAGGTGATGTTCTGAACACCCAGGGGTCAAGTGGCAGATGACTAAACCAGCGCTGCCACCACTTCCCAAGCTTGAAATATTGCTGCGGAACACAGGCCTTTGGTGGTGCAGAGCAAGTGGTTTTTAAATCTTGGTTTTTCCCAATCACAGGCAGGAAAGTTACCTTTCTGGCATCGATCCCTGTTACGGCCACATGATCCCATCCCTGTATACGGGCCCCCATCGCAACTACTTTTGCGATTTTGTCAACATTACCAGAGAAGTGTAAAATAGCTGCTTCATAATGAGAGACCACAATTGTAAGAGGGCGCTCTACGTTTCCAATTACAATTTTCACATGATCAGCTGAATATTCCTTGGGACCCAAAAGAATATTGCTGCGGCTTTTGCTTTGAGAACTTTCGATCACAACAACATCTGTGTCTGGCACGGTCGTTAACCCACCGCAAATCGGCATGTATCCGGATTCATCGCCAGGACAGGCCGAAGCCAGAGAGGTAATACCTTGCGTCAAGAGCACCAAACCGATCAGTGCACCGCCTCTGACACCACGGATACAGGCAACACTCATTCTGGCAAACCGCATACCACCCCTACTACACAAGTTTAAAAGCAAACACTATTTCAACCATAACAATAACTTCAGGATTGTCATCCTTCAATTTTTAACTCTCCCATCTTTCTCACCCCTCTCCATTTCCCGGCGCTCCCGGCGTTCTTTTTCGCGCCAGTTGTCCAGTTGGTCGAGGCAATCGATAATCGGCACGGTTTGTACTCTGGGTAGTTGCTGATCTTTACAGAGAAAGCGCAGGCTTTGGGTCATGGCGGCGGGCAGCGCGCGCAGGTAGCGGTGATAGAGCGCGCGCAATTCGGCTTCTGCGTCACTCATCTCAGCGCCGTAACCTTTGGCGCCACCGGAAAAGGGCTCATAGCGGGCGACGCCCTCGGAATGATAGAGGAACTCATAGAGCTCCATCAGCCAAAAGCCATTATCACGGCGGCGTTCAGCGAGGCGATCGCGACCTTCCTTGGGGCCAAACAGGCCGCGCTCATACAGGGTTTCGATCAGGCTTGGGGCCTCAACCCGCAAGGCCTGCGTGGTTTCCCCTGATGTTCTTGCGGCAGAGGTACTGGCATGGGCTGATCCTGTCACGATCACATCGTCCTTGTTGCGGCGTTCCGGGGTGATGATGTCCAGTTTTTTGCTCATAAGTGTGTCCTTTATTTTATCGCTCAGGTGCCGCTAAGGCTCCTCGCATAAGCTCGGGCGTGCAGTCGCACTTGCCAAAACTCGGGGTGAGTTTTGGTATATTCGTTCAGGTGCCGCTAAAAATTGTTACGTTCTGAACCCAGAACTTGTTTTCGCTCAAACGCCACTGAGAATTAATCAGTTCTGAAGCCAGAACTTGTTTTAGCTCAAGCGCCGCTAAGTCTTGGCCTCGTATTAACTCGGGCGCGCACTTGCGCTTGCCAAAACTTGGAATAAGTTTTGGATTGGTGCTCTCGTCGGCTAGGGGAGAGTTAGATTGTGCTTAGTTCGCTCATGTATTCGCCAAGTCGCGTAGGCTGTTTCCTCGCCGTTCGTGCATTTAAACTTCTCGGCTTGATCAACCCGTTTGCCAACTCGACTTCACGTAAGACCCGGCGTCTTGTGGCTTCCAGGGGGGTGAGCAAGCGCTCGAGCTGGCCCCATTCCGGCCACCACTTTTGTCGGCCGACATCCTTGAGCGCCTGCAACACGCAGTCGGCGGGAAACTTTGCCAGTTCGTCGGCATAGACCTCCAACTGCAACTCTAAAGTCGCCGCGTCCATGTTGCGGCTGTTGGTTTTGACCTTGAGCTTGAGCAGCTCGCGGATGATCTCTGTGCGCGGCAGAGGTGCCAGGGAGAGTTTGAGAATGCGCACCATTTCTGCCTGTTGCTCAGTTGTCATCCCCGTGGGCAAGATCACCTCTTCCAGTCTTGCATGACACCCCTCGTTCTTGGCCCCGCTCCTGCCCCCGTCCTTGGCCCCGTTCTGGGGAAAGATCGTCTTGTGCCTGAGCCCGATTGAGCACCCGAGCACCGATTTCAGCGAGGTCAAGACCGCCCGGTCGTTGTCCGCCGGACTTGAGCCCGTGCGCACCACCTCGGCCAGACGTGCCCCGGCCCGTTGCAGGGTAGCCAGATCCGGTTTCGTATCCAGTTTCAAACCCACGCAAGATCCAGTTCTGCCATGTGCGGTGCCAATTGAGCTTGCAGGCCTTGCGTCCGGCGAGGCTGGTCCAGTAATTGCGAAACTTGAGTGCTTCGGCGGCAAGTAACTCATCATTCAGCCCCTTCTTTCTGGCAAAGGAAATATCATCTGTTGTCGGCTCCCAATCTTCCCCAAGGCGCACGCCTCGGGTGTTTTTATTGGGAAGGTGTTCCGGTTGCGCTTTCGTCCCCCCTTTAACTCCCTTGGGAGTTATGGGGAGAGTCTGGACTCTGGCATCTAGCTTCTGGGGTTTAAGCCCGGAATTATCCCGCGGTTTATCCGCCTGCTTATCCGAGACCCCATTTCCCCTTTGTTTTAAAAGGCTTGGGTTGCCGCCCCTGCGTCCGTTCTTTTGCGCCACTCCGGCCTTTTTTAAATCACGTAGCATACGCCGGGAATAGAGCCTGCCTTTGCGATCCCGACTGAACACCCCGGCCTCTTCAAGTTCGCCGAGCAATGCGGTGATCTCTTGGGGCGTGGTGCCAGACAGGGCCGCCAGTGCAGGTATCGTGACCGGGCTGCCATTGATCTCTAAATATCCCCCGGCTTCATGCATGATACAAATCATCTCGAGCCACAAACCGCGCGCGGAAAGCGAGCATAACTTCAGCCCCACATCCGCCCGCCAATCTGTCGGAAAAAACTTAAACCACGGAAGTTTGCTCATGCATGCACTCCCTCTTCAATGCTAAAAGCTAGAGCATAGTGATTACAGAACACACACTTGACTGCCCGCAGCCTTTTCGCCATCTTCTCAGCACACGTTATGGGGGAATGTGTTAAATGAAATATCTGGTTTCCTTTTTTGCCGTTACGCTGTTGTGGGCGGGACCTGCACAGGCCGATCCAACCAAAGGAGAAGTCCTTTTCAAATATTGTCGCAGTGGCAAAGAAACCGCAGATCGCGTTTATAAAAACGGCGAACTTTTCTCTTCTCCCGGAAATTTGCGCGGGACGAAAAAAGGCATATATTGTATCGGATACATTCAGGCCGTTGAAGATGATCTCATGGAGAAAGGCGAAATTTGCCATTCCAAATATTCGGCTAAAGCATCTTTTAAAGCTATCCTCAACTATTTTGAAACTCATCCCGAATTGGCAAAGGATAACGCCCGTATAGCCGTTACCGCTGCCCTCAAAGAAACCCACCGCTGTCAGTAATTCACCCGAAGGTAACAAGGCAAAATGAATTCTTTTGGTTTGATAATTCTCGCAACAGGTATTGGCCTCGGTCTGGGATCCCCTACTGAACAAGAACACCCCCGTCCGAACACGGGCCGGTCCCTGTACAAACAATGTTCTCCGGTTCCCGGAACCCCAAAAAAAACCGTCGGAGGGCTTTATTGCACCGGCTATATCATGGGCATTCATGACGGGCTCAAAGACCGTGTAGATTTCTGTACTTACGGTGACCCATCCCAATATTTTGTTGAGCAAGTAATAGATTATCTCGACGACCACCCAACAGAATGGTCGCAAAGTGCACCGTCGCTTATTCGCAAAGCCTTGATTGAAGCAAACGACTGCTAACACCTTCCCCATTCAATAAAGCCCCGTGGTCAGATCGGACAGGCCGGAACCGTCGGTGTCGCCTTCGGGAGTGTAGGGGTTGTCCGGGTCTTGCCATGCTGGGGTGGTTTTACAGTCTGTGCAGATCCGCATGCCGGCCCATTCGCTTTTGAACTTTTTCTGGCAGGAAAGGCATTTGCGCTCTTTGGTCTTGGTGTTGATTTCCGGGCGTGAGTGCTGACTGGTTTTGCGGGCGTAACGTTGCACCAATTCCACACGCGCGGGATCAACTTTGAGGATGACATAACGATCGCGGTGCGGACCAAGGCACTGCACCACGCCCTTTGCGACCAGCTCCTGGATATGTTTGGGAAAGGAATTGACCGCGCCCATGCCGCTTTTGATCTTGAGGGTACGGTAATCCATTTCCTGTCCGCGGGCCTTGGACAAAACCTTGAACACTGCGTAAGGGGTTGGGGTCAGTTGGATTTTATCCAACAGGTTGTTCTTAAGCGGAGCCTGATCCGTGGGTGAAAAGCCAATCGACTGGTCGGGAGTAAGGTCTTCTCTGATTTGATATTTCATGTTCTCAATCTTCCTTTACGAGCGAAGAAATCCGTGTACGGGTCTTGTCTAATCGCTGTTTTGCCGGCTGGTTTAGGGACTTATCGGCTCCTGATCTCCCCCCCCTGGTCCTTTTGCTGCTCTCCTTCTTGTGTTGAGGAGCGGCACCGTGGCGGTAAGACCTCTGGCAATCGGATAAGATCTCCATAGGTCTTGACTTGCTGACGATAAAACGCCTGCCAGTCATCTCTCTTGATCATTCATCATCCTTGCTCTGGCCCCCTTGCTTTGGAGAGGTGAATAATAGCATTCATCATCACTTGTTCGCGTTTTGTTCTATATTTTTTGTATAGTTTCCTATTTGGAAACGAATTGGTATTAATCTGACAGTAGTTGAAAGTATTACGGGTAAATTGCCTTGCCTACAGATATCCTGTCGGATGCTGATAACAGGGTTTTATGTTAAAGATACAATGTGATAATTCACTTGACTTGGTAGCCAGAATGTATCCATAGTGGAAACCGAAGTCAAGAAAAAAGTATCCATTTTGTAAACTATTTTTGTTTCCATTGTGGATACATATGCAAGTATGAGGTTTTGTATGAGAGTTGGTCTGGGCGCCTTTGGTTTGTTAAAGGCATCTGCAAAGTAAAATAAACCTTTGGTTTTAAGAAACTGATTTAAAAAAAACGTCAGGCTGATGAGATGGAAAACAGAATTAAAGAGATCCGCACAGAAAAAGGCATGACCTTACAACAGGTTGCCGACAAAGCGGGCACGACCAAAGCACAGGTGATGAAACTGGAAAAGGGTGATCGTCGCCTGACAGATGTCTGGATGGTTCGACTTTCCCTCGCCATGTCTTGTGACCCAAAAGAGCTTATGGGCACCAGCCGCGACAGCAGACACCTGCCCGATGAAGAATTGACCACCCCAGAATTGCCGAATGCCGAACGATCTGAAACAGAGCAACTAGCAAGTGAACGAGAGATCATTGACTACGATTTGAACGATCCCGTCGTCACCAGCGTCAACAACAAGAAGACGGCCGAGACTGTTGCTGAGACCTCAAACATCACCGAACTACCGACAAACACGCCTGCCAGCGACACCCCCCCTACCAACGAGAGCCAGGCAACACTTGACGCCAACCTCTCTTCTCTCTTACCCGAGGAAAAACCTAAGGGAATAAAGGTTAAACCGGTTAAATCCAAAACGGTCAGCAACATAAAAGGCAGCAATTCCCAGGGCAGCTTGAAAAAAGCCCGGACGGCCAAAGTCGCGGCCCCCGCACCCGGCTGTGATCCCGTGGCAGAGATTGCCGTGCGTGGCGGTATGGGTGGCGGTGGTGAAGCCGCGGTGGCCTATAGCCCTGATGGCGACGGCAACATGGCGATTGCCGATGATGTCAAAGGCAACTGGTTCCTGCCCAGTGATTACCTGAGATCAGAACTCAGCGTCAGCCCAGCCGCCGCTCGCATCATCGAGGTCCAGGGTGATTCAATGACCCCGACCCTGCATTCCGGCGACCGGGTCATGATCGACACCAACGACCAGCGCCCAACCCCGCCGGGAATATTCGCCCTGTGGGATGGCATCGGCGTGGTGGTCAAACGCCTGGAGCACGTGCCCAATTCGGACCCCGCCTTGCTGCGCATCAGCTCCGATAACGCCAACCACAACGAATACCAGCGCACCTTCGACGAAGTAAACATCATCGGCCGCATCATCTGGTATGGCCGGCGCGTTTAAAGAGAGAGTTTAAGCGGCGGGGTATAAGTGGTCGGTGTAGGCTCAAATTATCTGCTAACATTTACCCATTAACCTTTTGATAATATGACTTAATTACCTCTATTTCAAGCGCCGCACTCACCCGCAAAAATCTAACATTTCAATATTTCGAGAAAACACTTTCCGCTAGACCACGACTAATGCATTAAATAAGATCCAGAAAACAACCCACACTCACAATTCTCAGGAAGTACATGGCAGACAGTATCTCAGAAAATCCTCTGTCCGAAATCTCCCAGCCTCAAATCAAATTACTACTGTGGGAAAAATTGCTGTGCGGAGCAGCTCTCGGATTTTTATCGGCCATTTTCTTCGGCCTCTTCGCACTTGATCCTACTGTTCGCTCTCCGATTATGTTCATATTTGTATTCTGCAGCTTTTTATCCGGCTATCTGGTTACCCCGCTTTTACTATCCAAAGACGTTCGAAAACCTTTTTTCGCTTTTCTAGGTGGTGGCATTGCCACTCTAGTAGCCGGCGCCAGTTGTGCGCTTATCATTTTCATCAACAATTATGACGGCTATATAGGCGGGGATAACGAAGCTTTCGGACTGTTACTTCTCATCTATATCACCAGCGTTATAGCTGGCGGTCTTTCCCTTCTGGTCGGGCTTTTAACCATTGTCTTGGACAAATGGCTTTTCAATCAACGACAGAGAAAAGATCCTGTGAACCCGGAAGTATTTGAGTAATGGCAAATTTTATTTCCCAAGACTTTTCCAGAACAGCAGCCAAAAAAGCTCAAATTCTCAAACGTAGGGAAAAATTGATCTGTGGGGTATTTATAGCATTTTTTGTGGTGATAGCCTTTGTAGTCTTTGACATACCCAGCATCGACACTCTCCCCCCGCTTTTTATTGGCTTTGGGGTCGGCTATTTTATTTTACCTTTATTTCTGTCGCAAAAAACCAGAAATATTAAACGTGTCTTACTAGGAGGCTGCCTTGTAACCCTCCTCACCATTTACTTAGGTTCAAGTGGCGGTGAATTTATTATGGCGGTAAGTGATCTGGAGTTTTTCTATGCCGCCAAAAGTTTAATCCCCCATCCATATGTTTTTATTGCCTCAGCGGTCTTGTCTCCTTTCATAAGCATGCTAACTCTCAGGCTCGACAGGTATTTATTTGAATATCGACAAGATCAATTACCCATCGACATTATTACCCCTGAAGAGCGCAACATTCGTGAATGATGAATATAAATTCACCCTGAAAGAACGCCTTGCTGCCGGGCTCTATGTCGCCACTCTCGCCTCACTTACGCTTGCCGTTATTACAACTGGCAGAGAACCAGTTATTATTGTCTGTACATTTTTATCAGGCTTTCTAGGGGGCCTTTTAATTTTTCCCGCCATCCTCAATCCAGATCGTTTCCTTGCATTACGTGCCTTGGCCGCCGGTTGTATCACCACCGTCTTTACAGCCGTCTTATCAAGTATTTTCTTTGCCTTCTACTCAGGACCTCTTATCAGTCCCCTTCTTTCTCAAAACGATCCTTCTTCTGCTTCAATTTGGTTTTCCATCTTTTCATTTTTAATAAAGACCTCCACGTTATCAGGGCTCATGTTCTCCAGCCTAGGCGCTCCTGCAACAGTACTTTTTTCCTATTTCCTCAGACGAGGAAAAAGAAAAGAGTCCGAAAAAAGGAAAGCTATCATAGGCTGGAAACAGAGGCTGATTTGTGCCCTTTCCATGTCCCTTCCCCCGACCATACTTATAGTAGCTCTTATGCTTTATGGGGCTACTATTTCTAAACAACTGATTTGCTTTCTACTCTTCCCAGGGGGCATTATCACAGGCCTTGTTATTCTCCCTCACTACCTTTCTTGGAAAGAAAAACGGCATGCCTATGCAGGGATAGGCGGTGCTCTTTCGCTTATTACAGCCGTGATCATCAACTATCTTTTTTACATACTTTTTGATTTGGTTATCAGTGAAAATTTTGGTGACATGTTTATGGATGGCGGCCCCTTTACAGAAGCGCTGTTCTTTTTTGCCTTTGGTTTTAGTGCCCTTCTCCCCTTTGGGCTGCTTAGCGCTGGTGGGGATTACCTCTACTTTAATTACCGCTCCCGTTCGAAGAGGATCTAGGTCGCGATGCAAAAGCCAACTTTCCGCCTACGGATAACTCTAGCATTCTATGTAACGGGCCTGAGTTACCTCATCAGTTATTACGCAATTATTTTGTTAATGGATGCCGATCTAGGATTTCGAGATGGCATTCTGGCGTTTCATTCTTACTTTGATCGGATGATCTTTTTAGCGCTACTTCCAATTGGTACATTTGCCTGCGTTTATTTGCTATTCCACGACCGTACATACCTGACAAAAGCGTTACGAAATTATCATGTTCATAAAGCCCTTATGCCCATTCTATGTTTAACCTGCATACTTTGGATCATTGGACTTCATCAGACTACAGATCATTCCTCACTCACCTCAACAATGACCTTGCTGCCCTGCGCAATGATTTTTGGCTTCTGGCTATTACCCCGTTTTGTGGTGTCATCCGATTACAACCCATTTCGGGCTGGATTGGGTGGTACCATGGTTGGCATCTTAATTTTTACTCTCTTCCTTCTCATCACCACTATTGTTACTACCGAAGAAACGAGGATTATGTTTGGGTTACCACCCGGAGAAATAAGCGACTATTTCAGCAAATTCTATCAACTCAGGCTTGAGAGCTCCTTTCAACACAACATGATTTTTTACTATTCTTTTCCGAAGCTCTGGTATCTGCTGGTTATACCACTCCCGGCTTTCCTAGCCTGCTTTGCGCATGTTTTTCTCGCGAACCCCGCAAACAATTTTGACAAATCAAAAACCGTGGCATTTGATTGACCACCTTCATGTTTCTCCAGTTTTCACTATGTCTCAAAGTTTAGGTCAATGCTGAGTCTTTTTTCATCCGACAACGACGATCAATTTCCTATATGGATCCGCCTTGTTACCGCTGTTCTCTTTACCGTGCTCGGCTATTATCTATATGCCCATTATTACAGAGAAGCCGATATCCTGAACCCGAACCAATTACCGATAATTTCCGGTTTCCTGCTCAAGGATTTTATTGCTCTTCCCGGATACGTTATCGTGGGGTACCATCTTTTCCCCAATCTCGTTTTCCCCCGTCAGCGAAACTTCTTTGCCCCCGCTTTTAACGGACAAATCTGCATGGCTCTCGCGGGACTATTTCACTTTGCAATTTATATCTATATGCAATCAGGCTTTACCGGTTTACTCGAGGCAATCGTACTCAGGGATTGGCATGTAACCTATTCCGTTTATTTGATATACAGCGCTATTTTCGCCTGGTTACTCAATTATTTATACCAGTGGTACGCCGGGATAAATCAACGCTTTGCAAATTGTGATTGAAGCAGTAATCAAGTTTGAAATTCGACAAAACAATTCCCCACCGATAATCTCGTCGCAGAAGAACGTAACATCAAATTATGAAAACAACTTTTACAAAAAGAGAACGGTTTATATCAGGGATTTACTTCGGCTTTGTCGCCGCGTTGAGTCTGGTTATTGTACTTCCCCACATTGAGTTCTTTATCGCTGTATTTCTGGGCGGTTTCTTCAGTGGCCTTATCGTTACACCTGCTATTCTCACCCCTGAAAAATTTACCGTCTTGCGCAGTATCGCAACAGGGTGTCTCACCACTCTTGCCGCAGCCCTTTTCTCAGCCTTATTTCTCTCTATTTTCGCTGAAATGGACAGTCTCACCGCTCTTTCTCTCTCAGATATAAGCTTCTATAAGTTAAAAAAAGCCCTTACCGGAGTTTTGGCCATTTCGGTTTTCGGTGCCCTTTTTGCCATTCCCTACAGTATTATCGGCGCGATTGCCGCCGCCATTTTTTCGTACAGGCTCGCCCTCTCCAGAAATCGACCCCCGGAACTGAGGCCTGAGATATTTGATTAGCAAAGCGCTTTTCTTATCCAAAACATAGCTTTATTGGCCAGCCCATTTCCCCAAACCAGTCCCAGAAATCTCTCCATTAGTCCAGAATCAGTATTTTCTATGAACACAGTTTAGGAAGTGAGACAATGGCGTATGGAGTACCAGCAGCTCACCCAGTTACGACGGTGCGGATTGGCACTGTTCTGCGCGGCAACGACAAGCTTGGCGATGCTGTTTTCAACAGCCTTGTTTGGTCATGTAATTGGTATTCTTGAGCTCTCAAATTCTGGATCTCACGCCCCCTCCCAAACACTGCCCTTCTACTTTATCGGGGGGCTGATTGGGGGATACTTTATTGGCTCTTCTCCGCTTTGTTGAGTAGAAAAAGATGCCGACCGCCAAGTAACCTGTTGATATGTATGGTTTCTGATAACTTTACATAGAGCAGGTATATGACAATCAACATCTCGCAGCATATTTTAGGCCTCAAAGGGCAACGTGTAAATGAAATTAAACTGGATGACGGCGGTGTTAAGATTGTCATTCACTGCAGCCGAGACGCGCGTAGGAGGGCTATAGACCCTGCTACAGGCCAGAAGGGAAGCATCAACCAGCATGTCCGCCGACAAGTAAACGACATCCCCCTTTTTGGGTATCCTTGTGTGGTCGAGATTGAGCTGGCGCAGGTTTATATTAACAAGGGCGAACGCCGCATTGAGGGGTGTGATTTTGTTGATAAAGGGTGCCGTTTCACTCACCGATTTTGCCGACTGATCAGTGGATTATGTCGGCATATGTCTATTCAAGCGGTTTCCAGACATTTGGATATACGATGGGAAACGGTCAAGAATATCGACAGGGCATACCTTATTGAAACTCTCCCTACGCTTGATCCTGCAGAGCTAACTGGCTTGGAATATATTGGTGTAGATGAAGTTGCCCGGGCGAAAGGTCATGACTACATGACGGTGGTCTACGATATGGTTGGCGGTCATCTGATCTGGGTTGAAGCAGGCCGAACTGCCGAGGTTTTTTCAAGGTTTTTGAAACAACTGCAACCAGATACAGCCTGCAAAATAAAGGCCGTAGCGATGGATATGGGGCCTGCCTACCAAAAGGCTGTCAGAGAGTCCTTGCCGTTGGCCGACATAGTATTTGACCGTTTCCACGTCATGAAAAACTACAGCAAAGCTATCCATAATCAGCGTCGACTTGAGTTCAGAAAGGCCGATCCAAGTGGTAAAGAGTTGATGAAAGGGACACATTATCTGTTGCTCAAAAATGCGGATAAGTTGAGTGAAAAACAAAGTGACAAGCTGCAAAGGTTGCTGGAGAGCAATAGCAACCTGAATGCACTTTACGTCTTGAAAGAACAGCTTCAGCTGCTGTGGAGTGCCGCTTCATTTGAGGCGATGGCGGAGCAACTGGAACGTTGGTGCCTGATAGCAGATCAGTCACAGATGCTCTATCTAAAAAAGTTCGCGAAATCCCTACGGAAACATTGTGTGGGCATCTGCAACTACGCCAAACACAAGCTCACAAGCGCCAGGATAGAGGCTGGTAATGTCAGTATAGGAATGATCCGTAAGCGAGCCAGAGGCATCAAGGATACCGAATACTTCAAACTCAAAATTAGACAATCATCCATTCCAGATAATCAATCTATGCTCTATTTGAAATCCTAAATCTACTCAACAAAGCGGAGAAGTGCCTCCTAAATCTACTCAACAAAGCGGAGAAGTGCCACTTTATTCTTCCCCGGTATTTATTATCTCAAGGAACTCATCAGGGAAAAATTGACCGGGGACTATTGCATCAGAAATTTAGTATCAAGCAGCCCCTATTAGGGGGGTGCCTGAGCACTCTCACGGCGTGTGCTTTCGCACTTGTTCTTTATCAAATTCTCGTTGAAATTTTCCAGATAACACCGCGCCCCTCCTATGCCGCGATACTATATAAAGCCCCCGCACAGGCCCTAGCTTTCTCTTTGTTCTCCGCCCCCTTGACCCTGTTATTTGCACGACTGCTACATCACTATCCTTTGCAGGCAGACACGCCCGCCACTCCAGAACCTACCCCTGAACAGAAACCGCCCCTCAAATACCCCCCAGAGGGCAAGACAGAAGGCAAGTCAAGACTGAACAAAGGCATCTCCCCGTTTTACAGCTGGAGACACAAAATCTGCTTTGCTTTTTGTACTGGCCTCCTTCCCATAATGCCCGCATTTATCATCGGTCAGAATACCGCGATTGCGATCGGTGTGTTTTATCTAACGGGGGGACTTTTGGCCGGCTATTATCTCTTGCATCGCTTCTTATCAAAACAGCAACACCATCCTCTGGAAACCTTTATGGGCAGCTGCCTGACGATGATCGCGGCCTTTGCAATCAACGCGGTAATATTCTTTCTGCTCAGTTCTATAACAGGCTATTCCCTTCGCGATTTAACCAGGGGCCCTTCGATAATCAATACCATCACAATGCTTGATCTGATCATCGCTGCTTTGGCGACCCTCTTCCCCTTTGGCCTGCTCGCCGTCTGGCTTGATTACCTCTATTTCAAATTTCGCAAATGGTCCTGTTCAAAATCAAACAATTAGCCTTTGACGTCTCAGCAAATCCTACTCATACTCCGCAGCATGATAAAAACGACTTTTACGAGAAAACAGCGCGTGATTATCACGCTCTACTCCGCCTATCTGGCATGCCTTTCGCTGCTTGTGCTTTCTTCATATTCCAAGGCAGCCATCGCTTTTGCTTTTGCCGGACCCGAAGTGATCCTGCTGGCCTACCTGATGCATCGCCATCAACAAAAATGCCCACCTCTCGACAAAGCTGCTTTTGAGTAACGACATCTGTGTCAGAACCAGTTAAACCAGTCCTCATAGAAAACAGTTTTACTAAAAAGCAAAAAAAAGTCATTGCAGTTTGTGGCGCGGTGGCGCTTTCTCTGCCGGTTTTGGCTGTGGGAGATGTTACCTACCTTATCTTTTTGCTTCCCATCGGCTTTCTTATGGCCTATTGGCTGCAACGTCGGCATAAGGCCTCAGGCTCCATTGTTGGTGCGTTATGAAATCTGGCTCGAAAATACCCAATCCCCTGTTACGCCTGCGGTTGATTATGACCTTCTACGGGGCCTTGCTAAGCTATCTGCTGGGCTTTGTCGTCAGCAGTCTTTTTGACGGCTCTCTGTCGATTGATTTTTGGCTGTTCACCTCGGTCACAGACCTTGCTCTCTTCGGCTCTGCCCTCGCTTTCTGGTGCGTTCTTTTCAACGTTGTAATCTTTGCCGAAAAGGGAATTTTCGTTACGATTTTATCGCAAAAAATTGCCCGCCTGGCGATCGCCACCCTGTTTATTCTGCTGGCGATTGTCTATGGTCTCACGGCCTACTTCACCAGTGATTACAACAGTCAGAGCTACTTGCCCGCCATACTGTTGAGCGGCGCTTTATCCGGCGCTCTGGTCCTGCCGCACTTTTTAAACCGGGATAGCTACAGCCCGGTTCACGTCTTTATCGGCGGCATTATCGCCAGCCTCTTTGCTCTCGCGTGTTTTACCCTGCTTTACGCCCTTGGCATCACCCAGGAAAACCTCCCGGATCAGGACCTTCCCTTCACCCAGCTATTACACGCCAGCGAGATCACATTTGCAGATCAAATCCTGCCCATGGCCCTGCTCACCACTAAAATTTGGCTCGTGATCGCCTTCCCCCTCGGCGGTTTCTTCGCCTGGCTGGCGCATTTCTATCTCTACCAAAGGCCGGAAGGGAAATAAATCAATGACACAAGAAATGGCGACAGCAGATTTACCGATCGATATCAGATCAAAACCCACCAAACGGCTTCGCCTGATACTTGGGCTTTATTCCGGGTTCGTCGGCCTTATATCCACTTTTCTTATTCCCATCGGGTGGTACTATTATACCTTTGGTTATCTTGAGTTGTTGGATCTAGAGCTCAACCTCCAAAAAGCAGCTTTCGCGAGTATTAACATCGTTTTTAGCTATATTCTGCTTCCCAGATTTATGTCACAAGATAGGTACAATCCAGGCAAAGCCATCCTGGGTGGGATTATTACCTTTGTTATTGCACAGTTTATTCGGTCTCTCATAGCCGGGTACTTAATGAGCGACTTAGAAATTTTCTCACAGCCGATTATCTACTTATCCCTTTTTATTGAGAACCTATTACCTCTCTTTACAATTTCTATGGTTATCGCGGTTCTTCTTGGAGGATTTTCAGCCTGGTTTATCAATAAACTCCTCTTTTCAAACCCGGCATATATTGGCAGCACCAATACTTCACTATGGACAGAGACACTCTCTACTAAATTAATAAAAACTTATAACCCATCTAGGCTCAACCCAAACAGAACAACACAAAAGTTTCGTTTGATCACAGCATCTTACTGTGGGGCAATCGGATTAATAATTCCTGCCATACTCACGCTGATCTATCTTATAGCTGAAGGTAGGTCCTTTGATTTAGAACGCGACCTTGAAATTGAAATGTTCATCCTGGTTCCGGGATGTTTATTTTTTGGTTTTACGCTTATCCCGCGCTATTTGAATTACAGTGAATACAAACCGAAAAGATCATTTGGGGGGGGAATGCTCGCTCTTGGCTTAACCAGTTTCATTACCATTATCAGTTATGCTCTCTACACAGTCCCAAATGAAAAAATCAAATCGTGGATGACTTCAGAGTTAACTCTGTTTCTGTCAATTAACCTCCCTACCGCGACATTTTTGGTATTAGTAGGCTCTCTTATAGGCGGGCTGATTATATGGCCCGGCTATCGCCTACTCTTTATTCGGCGAATGACGAACCATCCCCAACCTTGGTCTGTATTTGACTAGCCCCACGCCCATAAGCTTATCGCCCAGCTGGGGCATTTAATCTCAACCAAAGGCTGGTATTGTTTATAAAAGGAAGTCATATAAATGGGTAAAGCATTAAGAATAAAACTACAAATTCGCCCGCGAATTTATCTTGCGATTTACATGGCCATAGCTGGATTATTTACCAGCACCTTATTCGGCGAACTTATTTTTTATATTAAAAATCCTACCGTGCCTTTCTCTTTCAACCCTTCACTACTATGGCCTTATAATTTTACAGACCTTGTAATTCTTGGGACATTATTTCTCCTGAGCTATTTTTTGTTACTTCAAAGGCTGTCTCCAAAAGCATTTCAAATGGGGAGAGCTTTTTGGGGTGGAATGCTTGTGTTCTTCACAGGATCCCTCCTCCAAGGCTTATACAGTATTCTTCACATTCTATACTTTATGAACCAATCTTCGAAAGCTCCGTTAGAGAGTGAATTTTCCTTACCCCTTACCGACCTGCTAATTAACCTTACCCCTAGTCTAATAATCCTTTCCATCTTAATTGCCCCAATAGGAGGTTTATTTTCGTGGCTGGGTTATTGCGTTTTGTATCCAAGGAAAGAGAAATATTGGAAACAAAATATAAATAGATCTGACTAATCCCATGCCCATAAAACCAAAACTTAAACCCAGTATATTACACCGTCTAGCCCTTGGGCTTTTCAGCTCCATTGTTGGGTTGCCGGGAATGCTGCTGTTTTCCCATCTGTATTCCTTTATCGCACTTTATGGCGATGGCCTGCAGAACAGTTACTATGTCGTGATCAACCCAGAGAGCTTCCTTATTCCCTTGGCTGGTTATTTCT
This sequence comes from Kiloniella sp., assembly GCF_965205715.1. Classification (GTDB taxonomy): domain Bacteria; phylum Pseudomonadota; class Alphaproteobacteria; order Kiloniellales; family Kiloniellaceae; genus Kiloniella. The sequence continues at coordinate 1,262,616 of NZ_CBDBHW010000014.1, forward strand.
TTGCCGGGGTTCTCATCCTGCCGCGTTTCTTTCATTCCAGTGAATACAAACCGGGACGTGCCGTAATCGCAGCGCTCTTCTTTTTTGCCTTTTTCCTATTGGCATTTACTCCCTTTATACTTCAACCCGCCCCCTTACCTTATGACGTATTGGGGTACGACCTCGCGATTGTAGAGCGTCAACCACTTTGTCCGGTTGCGTCAACCACCTTGGCCGCTTTTGATGCGGCTGTGATCTGACGTTTATTTACGATGCTTCAGGCATATTTTTCACCTTTTTGTTTGTGGTTTTCCGCAACATTTTTTTGAGATTTTGGGCGGCTTCCCATTGTCTGTAGCTGTCGATATTCATCTCAAGAATGGTTGAGTGGTGAACAAGACGATCGATTGCTGCAACGGTCATGGCCTTATCTTGAAAAATATTGTCCCATCCGCTAAAAGGTTGATTGGCAGCAATTGCAATACTTCGGTACTCATATCGTCTGGCGATCAATTCAAAGAGCACGGATGTTTCAGATATATCCCTTTGTGCATAGGTAATATCATCGAGAATGATGAGATCAAATTTATCGAGTTTTGCGAGGGCGTTTTCGAGCATAAGTTCACGTCTGGCAGCCTGGAGTTTTTGCACCAGATCACTGGTTTGCGTATAGAGCACACGGTATCCAGCCTCTATAAGAGCATAACCTACGGCGCATAGGAGATGAGTTTTTCCTCCCCCTGAATTTCCAATGGCAATCAGATTTGCTCTTGCGTCAATCCAGTCACCGGCAGACAAGGCTTCGACCTGCGCCTTTTTCACGTTAGGCAGCCGCTTGAAGTTAAAAGTGGCCAGAGTTTTTCCGCCCAGCAGGTTTGATGCGTTGAGATGGCGTTGAATGCGTCGCGTGTCCCTTTCGGCCAATTCATATTCGGCCAAAACGGCAAGGAACCTGGCTGCTGACCAGCCCTCCTTGTCGGATTGGATTGCGATATCTTGCCAGTGTTTGTGAAAGCTGGGTAATCGTAAGTCAGTTAGCATAAGAGGCAGCTTGTGCTGATCCACTTCAATGTTTGTCATGCCCGATCCTCCAACAGAGTATCAAAGACTGATAATGAAGGTTGAACCACGGGAATATCAGGAGGTAAATCCGTGTTCTTTTTTGTGATATTCAGCTTAAGTTTTTTTGCGCAAGGTAGCCTTCCTGCATTGATTTCTCTCGAAATCAGGTGCGCGACTTCGGCCTCACAAGCCTCTTCGTGCGCAAGGAAAAGTATCCCAACCATCTGACGACACGCATCTCTGCGGGACAACTTTTTCTGAAACAATGTCCAGGCCAGGGAGTACTCGGTTCTTGGAAAAATACTGTCACGATAAATAGAATTGGCGAGTGCCTGAGGTTTACGTTTGAGAGCATGAATGACGTGATGATAATTGATAACATGAATGCGGGGGCCTTTGCCGTGCCCCCGCTCACGAGAATGGCTGACGACATGAGTGCTGCCTAGATAGGCTTCTATCCGGTTATCGTAAATATGGACACGCAAGCGTTGACCAATTAGGCGAGAAGGGGCGCTATAAAAAACCTGCTTAACTAAAAAACCACTTGTTTTGGTAACTCTCGACACGACTTCAGTGTAATCTGTTGTTCGCCGAGGAGGTAACGCCTTGAGAGATTTCAACTCTGTTTGGATATCTTGGTCACGATGTTTGTTCCGTCTAGCAATCAGCTCGTCCAAAAATCGCCGATACTCATCCAAAGTGTCAAAGTCATTACTGCCACGCAAAATCAGGGCCTGCTTTATCGCAGTCTTAAGGTGACCGTGGTGAGATTCAATGGCACCGTTCTCGTGTGATTCCCCTCTGTTATTTCGACTGGCCTCCATACCGTAGTGCTCAACAAAAGCAGAATAACGTTTGGTAATGTCCTCCTTTTCCTCAACGCTCAAATTCCGAAAGGCCGCAGACAGGCTGTCGGTCCGGTGGTTTTCAGGAGCGCCCCCCAAGGACCAAAGCGCATTTTGTAAGTTCTCCGCAAGGGCTGTAAAACTCTCACCGCCAAGTACGACCCCAACATGTTCCCATCGGCTATATACCAGAACAAAATGATAGAGCCGATGCACCAAAGGATCTCCTGCAATGGTAATACTTAAGTCGGCTGCATCCGTGAAATCTGATTGGCCCATGTAACCCGGCTCAGGTGTTTGCCTGAAAATGATATCCTTTTCAGGGCCATTCAGAGCCCGCCATCCCCGAACTCGGCGCTCTAACGTGCGCTTGACACGGTCATCGGGAAAACGGAGCGGATAGAGGCTCTGTATGTGGCGCAACAAAGTAATGGGTTTGACCGAGTTGTCTTTATCCAAAATGGGAAGGATGTCCTTATCCCAGATATCTTCAAGCGGATCAGAAACTGTTCGCCCTCGCTTTATATTGCGTTGTGACGGTAAAGTCGCATCAACGTCAAATCGGCGGGCCGTGCGTTCGCTAAACCCTGCGCGGGCAGCGGCGGTTCGTTGACCATGAGTTTTTCTATCTGTCATGTAAAGTCTCAGTTGTTCATCTGTGATAAATTTATACGGCAAACAGGTTCCTCCAATTACATCTAGAGGTTCCTAATTTATCAACTCACAGCAGCTTGTAACTAACACCAAATTAAGCCTTGGCCGGTGGATCTGATTATCAAACGGGCACGCCCTTTTTAATGATCAGATCCACCGGCCAAGGTGGTTGTCGCAACCGGCCAAGGTTATTGTCGCTGAACATCGCGATACCGCTCTCTGAGCTTGGCTTAAGTTTTCTTGCCCCTCTAATACCCGAAGCAAACAACCCCTTCTTCGGTTTTGCTCTCTTTCTGATTTTTACGGTGATGAGTGCGCCCCTATACGGAGGGTTAACCTGGTTTTTCTATCGGATAGCTCACCTTCTGCAGCAAGAATAAGCGAAGGGTATTTTTCCTAACTCACTCGACTTTTAGGAGAAATTCAGTTTTAATACCTTCATGTATACGAGGCCGACCATTCTCAGCAGGGTCTTACTCGCCGTCTATAGTGCGGTGGTTGGGTACATTACATTTGGCCTCCTGCTGGCTTTACTTGGATACGATGTCATATCCAAGGGCAGCGTTATTCTCCATTTTAAGATCGATGCAACCGCGGTCATTCCCGGATTTTTTCTAGCGGGCCTTTTTGTCCTGCCCCGGTTTTTGGCCAGCAATGAATTTAGACCGTTGCGAAAATTTTTTGGCGGTGCCCTGACCCAATTTCTGGCCACAATATTCACAACCCTGTTCCTTATGGGGACCTATATCTTTGCCACTTTTAACAACCCGGAACTGGCCCCGGAACTTTCCCAGGATTTCCTCCCGGAAACTTTTGAGGATTTTACAAAGGTCGTGGCCTATTTCCTTGGGGTCGGGAGCATTCTCGGCATTGCGCTTTCCCCCATTGGTGGATTTGCCGCCTGGATTGCCTACCTTTTTATTTATCGAAAATTTCAACGAGGAAAATTTGAGTAATAGGGACAAGGCTTCGCAAAACACGCACAACAAAGACAAGAAAATCTTACTTAACATATTGTATTTTATTAATTTTAACAATTCATACTCAAATATTTAAAGTAAAATCGACACCAATAAGGGTCAAATTTTAGCAATTATTAACAAAATCCTAACAAATTTTACCTACCATACAAATCAACCTATTGGTGATTTTGCCGAATTACCTCTCTCTAGGCCATATACATTTGGGGTTACGAACATGGATAAACCGACAGTCACGCTCCGCCTGACAATGGCGGCTTTTATGATATTGGTTGGGTACCTTACCCTAGGTAAAATTTATGCTCATCTGGGGATTTATCACGTTCATGACCACTCCCATTTGAACCACGCCAGATATGATGACCTCATTTCTCTGCCGGGCTTTTTTCTGGCTGGTTATTTTATCTTGCCGCGCTTTCTCTCCGGGGCAAAAAACAAGATTTTCAAAGCATTTATAGGCGGTGCCCTCGCCTATGGCTTTGCCATTGTTGTCCACACCCTCATTGATACCGTCCTCGGTCTGGGCCCGGTCACGGTTCAACTCTACTTCCCGATTACTGCGGATAATTTAAACTTTATTCTCTTTGATTTCAGCTCCATGATCCTGGTCGCAACAGGCCTGTCACCTATTGGTGGGGCATTTGTTCTGGCGTTCTATCTCGGGCTTTTCAAGCTGGCAAACCGCAGAACCTTTTGGGCCAGGTGATACCCGTATAAATCGACTATTATTATTCCAGTCTTATTACGGATAATCGTTCGGGTAATCGTTCACGTAATCTGGCGGAATAATTTCCGATCATAACTTTGGGGCCAAAATCTTGGCCCCTTTTTCCTTTAAGGCACAAGTCTTTTCGCGTTTAAAGCTTGCCTCCGGCGGTATAGAAAAGGGATATTAACAGCAATATCCTTGTCTTTTACTTTTTCTTTTCACTCTCCGTTATTGAGGCCCAAAATATGTCGCAGTCTTCTTACTACTCTCCCCAGGGCGGCCTGCCCCCGCAGACCCAGATTTTAACAGACCGCGCCATGTTTACAGATGCTTATGCCGTTATCCCAAAAGGTACCATGAGCGATATCGTCACCAGTTTTCTGCCCCATTGGGACAAGACACGGCTGTGGGTACTTTCTCGTCCGCTATCCGGTTTTGCCGAGACTTTTTGTCAGTACATCATGGAAGTTCAACCCGGTGGCGGCAGCACAAAACCAGAGCCTAATGCCAATGCTCAGGGGGTGATCTTTGTGGTTGAAGGCGGTCTGTCACTCACCATCGAAGGCAAAACCCACACCCTGGTAGAAGGCGGATATGCCTACCTACCTGCGGGCTGTAACTGGTCGCTTGTCAACGACACCGACGCACTGGTGAAATTCCACTGGGTCCGTAAGGCCTATGAAGCGGTCGAGGGCCTGGACAAACCCGAAGCCTTTGTCACCAATGAAAAAGACGTTGCCCCCACGGCCATGCCCGACACCGACGACAAATGGGCGACCACCCGCTTTGTCGAGCCTGATGACCTGCGCCACGACATGCACGTCAACATCGTGACCTTCCAGCCAGGCGGCGTCATTCCCTTTGCCGAAACCCACGTCATGGAACACGGGCTTTATGTGCTCGAGGGCAAGGCGGTTTACCGCCTGAACCAGGACTGGGTCGAAGTGGAAGCCGGAGATTACATGTGGCTGCGCGCCTTCTGCCCGCAAGCCTGTTACGCCGGCGGCCCCGGCCCCTTCCGCTACCTGCTCTACAAAGACGTCAACCGCCACATGAAACTGGGTGGCTTATAAATCGGGATTATACCTTACAGGGAGGAGTCAGAATTAATCTGGCTCCGTTCCTCTCAACGATGGAATCTCGCCACATCGACGACAGGAGGGCTTATAGCAATCAGGAGTAGAAATTTTAGCTAGACCAATGGATAATTATTCCCTTTACTGCTCCCTCTACTTAAATTCAGAAGCTAAAAAAGAGCAGTACCGTATGAGAGATCTACCGTCTCCACCAATCTCGCTTTCCCTCCGCCTTTTACTGGCAACCATTACCGGCCTTTGTTTTTACCTGATCTTTGGCCTCGATGTTTCTAATGCCAGCTACTCTTTTAGCTCAGAAGATGCAAAAGAAAGTGTAGAAATTGTTATTGGGGATGATTTTCTCTCTATTCCTGGCGCTTTAATCGCTGGATATTTTATCTTTCCTAAATACATAGAGCTCTTTGAATACAAAAGAGAACGCGCTTTTAGGGGAGGTATACTTACGTTCTGGGTGGCACTAGCTCTTTATCTGATGACCTCCATGGTAATTACCCTGATAACCTCTGAAAATTTATCCGAAATTTGGCTATCGATCCTAGGTTCGCACCTTCTTTTCCTTTTACTTGCAAGCATCCTACTGCCTTTGCTTGGTGGCTGGTTGGCACGGATCATATATGGCCTCATTTTTCGCTTTCGTGACCGCTTCACCTCAACACATTTAGCCGTGTTTGATTGAGCAACCAATCTTCTCTCCTTTTCAAGAGATTTTTTAGGATATCCCAATGACCAGAAATATATCTCAAATATCTCAGATCCAACGCCTAAAGATAATAAATACGCTTTACACAACGACACTTTGTTTTGGGACAATTGTCGCGATCATGTATATCGAAGACATTGGGAAATATTACGTCAAAGGCTTCTTTGATTATGTTACGCCTAGGAGTTTAGCAATTTTACCTGGGGCACTGATTGCTGGCTTTCTTTTATTGCCAACACAACTGTCGCCCTTGCGTTTCCGGTTAGTGCGTTATTTTTTGGCATGTTTAAAGACCTACGGCCTTATTCTTGTAATTTATGGCTTTTTTGGTTTGATGCAAGAAGGTGTCATTTCAGGAATAATAGGCTTTATCAGAGAACCAAGTGAGCAAGAAATCGAGTTTGCCTTCTTTTTTCTTAAAGCAGGATCCGGATTATTTATAATTGCAAGTCTCTACGGCAGCATTCTTACCTTACCCCTATATTATTATCTATTACACAATGGCAATCCTATTCTGATTTCAGACAATGTTGGAAAAGAGACTATAGATTTAGCTGTATTTGATTAATATCAGCACCAATCTCGATAGTATAAAAATTGGCGATAACAAACATGACACTCAAAGATCCCCCCATATCCTTACGTTTATTTCTAGGCCTCTACGCCGGAATAATAGCCTGCTTATCTAGTTTGCTCGGTGGTGAAATCACCAATCTTCAGCATGGTTTTAGCGCGGATGGGTACCAACTCTACGACCTCACAATATTACTTTCCTGTCTTACTCTTGGCTTCCTTCTCATAACCCTCCTTTTTAAAAAAGCTGGCACTGAAGTAAAACTCAGGACCCGAACAGTTACTGCTATCAAAGGTATGCTCATCCTACTGATTACGATCCCCTTTCTCTTCTCTCTTTTTCTGATTTTTTATTACATATATTTACGCCTGGGTCCGTCGCCCGCAGCCTTCGCCTTACAGCTTGGCCCATCGGGGGGAGGTATAGATCTGGCATCATTTCTTTCGGGTTTTTTACTGGGATCCACCCTCCTGCCCCGCTTCGTTTTCACCGATACTTATGCCCCCAAACAAGTCATCCTTGGCAGCATGCTGGCAGGAACTTTTGCCTTAATCCTCTACACCTTTATCAGTGCAATTGAAGAGCGTTTATCGATTTTTCAAATGGAGGGAATTCTTGAGTTTCCAGGCCTGCATTTCAAATTTTTTATAGAGGCCTTCCTATACCGATTACTTAATTTTATAATATCGATATATAGCCTAAGTATATTTGTTATTCTGCCGCTGTGGGGGCTGTTTGGCTGGTTTGCCCATCGCTGGTTCTATCAACGTCAGCATCATTTCAGCTCTCAAGATCTCGCGGTGTTTGAATAGGACTGATCAGACTTCAGATACTTTGTCAGCCTCTTGGTGGAGACTTAAAATAGCTGCCCTATCCTTAAATTATCAGGAGTGATGAATGGCAGCTTCAATGCACACGGCAAAGCTTGAGATCACTTATGAATATACCTGTGGCGGCCGGGTTGCGGCAGAGTTTGATGCACGGGTCAGTATCGATCAAGAAGATGGCGTCCTGATTGCGGGTGAAGTTGAACTCTATGGTTATGACAACGATCATAACGGTGCCTACGAGATTTGTTGCGATCCACACCTCGCCGGAAAAATTCGCCACTTTATCCTGAATAGCGCGCCAGAGACCAACCGGGCCTTCGAAGCCTTGTCACTTGCAACTCCAAGCAGCACACAGACTTCTCTCTTTGGGAATTTCATCGAAGCCTATGAAGAGTGCCATTCATACTAAAGCTTCTCTGATGTTCCCTCTAAATCCATAAGACACAAATCATATATCAAAATTGATACCTTATAATTGGGACTGATTTTTGCTACCCTAACGATAATGCGATGGCGCAATAAGCTAAAATGCCAGCCATTATGTCTGCTTATTTTCGGGGGTATCTGTATGTCGTCTCTAACTCGTTGGTCAATTTTTCTTGTTCCAATTATTGGATTAGCGGCATGTCAGACGACCCAGAAATCGGTCTCCCTTAAAGAGGCTAAATCCATTACAGCCAACTTTGTCGGAAAATCAGTCGAGACCCCACCGCGGGGTATTGAAGATCTGATGGCAACACTGGCAAGTTATGATGAAGAACCAGATCCACAAATTGCGAAGCACAGGGCAAATGCGAATAAAACCATCTCACCAGAGGTAGAAGCCGATCCGAAGCGCTTAATGAATTTCCTGTTCAAGCGTATGCTGGCCCGACAAAATATCGGCATGGGCCAGGAGGCACTTGATGATGCCAGACGTGCCTTACCCTTGGTGAGGAAATACAACAAAAGTACCAAACCTGAATCAGATTATTCACGCGGAGGCATGCTGACCAACATTGCCTGGCAGGAACTTGAATTCGGCCTTTTTAGCGAAGCAATCGAGATTTCAGAAGAAGCCCTTGCCACCAACGCGCCCCCTTCCTGGACCTATAGCCAGATGACCAGGTTCCTTGTTTGGCAAGGGAAACTCGATGAAGCAGAAATAATGCTTTCCCGTACCAAGAAAGCACGCGCAGAGAAACGAAACGATCATCATGTGCCTCGCTTACTGGCTATGATCGCCCAGAGTAAAGGGGAATGGGCCGAAGCCGAGGCTCAATTCAGAAAGGCTCAATCTGCCTTGCGTACGAGAGGCGGGGAAGAATGGGCAAAAAGATCCATGGTCTTTAACGCCCGACGTATCGCCAAGACAGTGCGAAAGCAGGGACGGTTATCAGAATCTGAATTAATCCTCCGCAATGAACTCAATAGCCTGTTGAAGAGAACGCAAACATCCAAGACTGAGACTGTAACCGTCCTGCTCAATGATTTATCTGACAACTTTCAGGCCGCCGGACGTTTTGAAGATTCTATCACTCTTGCCCATAAAGTTCAGGAAATCCTGAGCGAAATCAATTACCCTCAGGCATCATGGATAACAGCTGGCACATATAGGACTGAGGCAACAGGCTATCTCGCCCTTCGCCAATTTGACAAAGCCCGCGAGGTCTTTGATGAGCAGCAACGCATATATGAGACCGTGGCTCCTCTTGCCTATGAAAAATGGTCTAAGCAAAATATAAACAGATTACTGACCTATGTTCTGACTGATCCCAAACCCGCAGACCTTGTTGTTATTGAAGACATCTATACCACGGCCTTAAAGCGCCTGGGTGCCAAACACTATAAGACGGCTGAATTTGCTGCCCTTAAGGCAACTTACCTGTCAAAAACAGGAAAAACAGCTGAAGCCAGAGTACTTTTTGAGGATGCCTTTAAAATACTCAATGCACGCTCCCGCCGCACAAGCAATGGCGGAGAAAGCAATGTGCTCAAGCGCCTGCGCACCATCTTCTTGATGGAGGCATATCTCGACCTTCTGTCAGAAGAAATAATACGTGCAGAAGGCCCTGCTAAAGACGCGTTGATCGCTCTGGCCTATAAAATTGCGGCAACCGCCCGCGGTCAAATGGTTGCGGAATCAATGTCGGCCAGTGCGGTCCGCGCCAGCTTTGACAATCCGGAACTCCAGGAACTTGCCCGCCGAGAACAGGATGCCCAGCGCCAAATTCAGGCGCTTTATGCCCTGCTCGCAGATGCAACCAGCAAAGGGACATCCAAGGATGAGCTCACTCCTCTTCGTACATCCATTGATAACCTACGCGCCGCTCGGGCTGCTCTCTTTGAACAGATTGAGAGCGAATTCCCGGATTATGCATCCCTGATTAACCCCAAGGCGCAAGGACCTGACAAACTCTCGGACAAACTCACCCAAGATGAGGCCGTTGTCTCCTTCTACTTCACGGGATCAAAAGCTCTGGTCTTTATGGCGAGAAAAGATCAACCAACGCGGTTTGTCGAAGTTGCCATTACCAAAAAAGAACTGGCTTCCTATGTGGCACGTCTTCGAGATGCGTTGGAGCCCAATGCGGAAACTCTTGGTGATATTCCAAGTTTTGACATGGAAGCATCCCACGCCCTATATCAAAAACTGCTCGCACCGTTATCAAACGATCTAGCAGGGGTTAAAGACCTCTATGTCATTCCCCACAGTGATCTTTGGCAGATACCATTGGGCGTTCTGACTACAGCGGCTTACGAGCTTCCGGAAGACAAAGAGGTTCTGTTTGAGAGCTATCAAAATGCGCCCTGGTTGGCACGCGATTATGCGATTGCGGTTCTCCCCTCGGCCAATGTGTTGATCAATCAGCGGAGCATAACCAAGCCTGTAACTGAGCGTCTGCAGCTCGCCGCCTTTGGCGACCCCTACTTCAGCCCGGCACAACAATCTGCAGCTCTTGAAGGAACGACTGATAATCTCGTATCACGCGGCCTGGTTTCAAGTGGGGTTTTCCAAAGCCGAGGCCTGAAACTCAAACGTCGGGCGGCCCCTGTAACGCGTGCGTCCAGTTCGGCGAGCCTTGCGGATTTGCCGCGTTTACCAGATACCCTTCAAGAGGTTGAAAGTATCGCCCTGGCGCTCAAAGCGGATATTTCCCGCGATCTTTTCACCGGTATCAACGCCACCGAAGCAAACGCCAAGACACAGGACCTATCAAACCGTCGCTTTCTGGTCTTTGCCACCCATGGCCTGGTACCCGGTGATCTCGATGGCCTCAACCAACCAGCGTTGGCTTTGACCTCCCCAGCAATTACCGGCACGGGGGAAGACGGTCTTCTCACAACCTCTGAAATTCTCGGCTTGCGTCTCAATGCTGATCTTGTTGTCCTGTCAGCCTGTAACACCGCTTCCGCAGATGGTGCAGGTTCAGAGGCCGTTTCGGGCCTCGGAGCTGCCTTCTTCTATGCGGGCGCAAAAACCATGCTGGTTTCCGGCTGGCCTGTGGAAACCACCAGTGCCCGCCAGCTGACCACCACCTTGTTTGAGAACTTTGATAAGGTCAAAGACGCTTCTCCTATGAGCGCTCTGCAACAATCCAACCTGAACCTGATCAAAAACGGCGGCTATCGGGATGAAAATGGCGATATGCTGTTTTCCTACAGCCACCCCATCTTCTGGGCACCTTTCATGGTGATCGGCGATAGTGGCAAGGGAGCGACCCTCCCCGCAAGTTAAGAATAAAGATCAAAGGTAAGTAATCATAACTCCCAAAGGCATTCTTAATTGGTTCTTTTGGGAGTTATTTTTCGTCCAATTTTAAGACGCCGTCACGTTGGACAGCCTCGGCATGGCCTTGAATGATGCGCTGTTTCATCAATGTGGCAGCGGGGTCATTTATCAAAAGAGAGCTTTCACAAAGGTTGATGACCTTATTAAAATCACCGATCCAAAAAATCTCCAAAGCTTGCTCGTAAGCATCGCGGGCTTTGGCCTCCTCCCCAGACAATTCCCCCTTTCGGCACAAGGGCTCGTATACATCCAATACTTGTTCCCGTCCGACCACCTGAACCCGGTTCACTCGGCGCCATTCGAATAGATCCGCGCAACGTTTATAGGTCTCTTCCCCTACAAGTAACATTGATCCCAGTTGCTTGTTGGCGCTTTCCAACCGTGCAGCAAGGTTAACCCCATCGCCCATAGCGGTATAGGTCACCCGGCTTTCAGCGCCGACATTACCCACCGTCATCATGCCGCTATTGATGCCAAAGCGGGTTTTGACTTCACGCCCAAGAATGGCGGGGCCAATAGGTTCGAGCTCTTTATGGGCACGCAGAGCAGTGGCGACAGCACTGGTCGCGTGATCTTCGTTTGCCACCGGGGCGCCATACATCGCAATAAGGGCATCGCCAACAAAATGGTCGATGATACCGTCATTGGCTTTGATAACCTGCTCAAAAGTTTTGAAATAGGCATTGAGAAATTTCACCAGCAGTTCTGGTTCAGTTTCCTCTGAAATAGCGGAGAAACCTTCGATATCGCTAAAAAGCATGGTGAGTAAACGGGTCTCGCCCCCCATTTTCGGGGTCGATCCCTCATCCACCATCTTGTCGATGACAACAGGATCAAGATAGTGGGAAAAAAGCTTGTGGATCTGGGCCCGCTGTCGATCAAGGATCAGGTTGCGATAAAGCGTTCCGGTAAAGTAAACCAGTGTGCCCACAGTCAGAGCTTCTGCCAAAGGAAGAACCAGTAAATTCCCTTGCCGTACGCCAAAGGCTATCAAGAAACAAATAACGAAGGTCAACAAAATTCCGGCAAGGGATTGCCAGGAATGATAGCGTACAGCAATGATCATACTGATCAGGGCGATGAAAAGGATCATTGTAAGAGCCTGAAGATCCCCTGACTGGCTTAAGCTGGTGCCCGCCAATTCATTGCTGATCCCATTGGCAAGAATGGCGACACCCGCCGTTCCAAATAATCCGGCCTCACGCACCAGCGTTTCACCGTGACAATCAGCCATCGCGATCGTGTTATCGCTGTTGACGGGAAAGTAGGGATCGTCAATTTTACGCGTAAACCTGTTAGAGGATTGAAAACGATCTTCGACAGCAAGGTCGAGCCCGAGAAGTACAACCTTACCTGCGAAGGCGTTTCGAAAATACCTCGGATTGCCCTCTTTGGCACAGGCCAGTATCTGGCTAAAGGAGTAGGCTTCAACCGGGCTATCTGGGTCATAGTTGATAATAAAATCCTGATCTGAAACTTCGGATGCTTCTTCGGAATTCTGTTCCCCTGAAGCACGACGAATAATTTCTGCGGCAAATGAAGGCGCCTTTATCTCCTGACCGCTATCCGTAAGCAGGGGAATATAATTCGGAATTTTCCGTATCACATTGTCTTCATCGGGAATGACATTGAGGGGAAAGATATTCTTTGCCCCGCCAATAGCATGGGCAAAGCCCTTGAACGGGCTCAGGGACGAGAACTGAAGATATACTTCACCCATTAATAATCGTCCTTCTTTCCGGCCGTATTTGGCCAGCGCCTGCATAAAAGTTCGATCGTGGGTGCGATTACCTGTCCAGTTTGCTGCGGTGGTGGGGAGAATAATATCAAGGCCGAGAACTTTGCTGTCCGCCTCCATAACCGCAGAAATGACCTCGGCAAACTCCGGGGTCCAGAGAACTCTGGAGTTTTGGACAGAGCCTCGCTTTGATAACTGGCCTCATCCAACAGGATCAAGGTTACATCTGATTGAATATTCAGGTTCCGCCCCTCTGGAGCAAGGAGGCTGTGTTCCCAAAAGGCCGCGGCTTGCAACACATCAATGGAAATTCCTCGTAATTGATCACGGCCCCAAAACAGTGTTATCGCCGTGATCAGAAGGATACAAAGCCCCAACCCAAGAGAATGCCAAATACCGTGGCCAAGTTGATACAAGGGTTTACCCGAGGATTGGGTACCAAAGAGTTTTTGTTTGAAAAAATGAACTGCCACTAACGTCTAACCACCAAATATCTCAAAATTTCACCAGACGCTGAACAAGGGATATATTCCGGGCTTTGGCACGCGGGCTTATTTTCACAACTGTCTCCTTTTGGCCAACAGAAATGCGGTATACCCCTCCAGATGACAACCGGATATTGTGACGATGGAAATCAACCCGGCCATTTTCCAATGCGAATTCCACCGGATCAACATTGTTCTTATCCAGCCGCGCGACCCGTACCAATTCTCCCTCTACGGTTTGGCCTTCTGCCACGACAATTGCGGGATAAAGAGAATAGAGTGTGTGATCAGGTTCAGGTGTTTTGGGTGCGTTAGGGTTCCGAAATACAGCGGTCAGGGCCACGGTTTTACTACTCGCGCTCTTACCCTGGATTTTTTGCCCACAATCCAATTGTTCGGTTTCAACAAGCCCACCGACAACCGTGCTTTTATCTATACCAATGGTGACTTTCCCACCGGTTATTTTCTCAGACAAGCAAGCGTTCATATAGCCTATGGAAATTTGAGAGCCACTATTTAAACTCAGAGACTGACCTTCCCATAGTAAGTCCATGATTTCGACTTCTTGTACATCCCCGACGATATCATCGACAATCGCTACGGGTTCATCAGCCAGTGCCAGTGATTGGGATTGGAGTTGGGATTGGGATTGGGCAAAGGATTGAGAAGAAGTAAGAGAAACAATTAAAACTGAAGATACAACCAGACCACCAGTAAGAACACCAGATAGGAAGCCACCAAAGAAAATCTTATGCGTTAAAAATAGCAGTTTTACTTTAAAAGGTTGTATATCAAATTTAATTAACATGCTTCCCCCTCTGACTTTTTGGGCAACAACATTCCCAATACACTATAGACTACTATAGGTTATATTTTAATAGAAAGATATCCTCGCATTTTCACATAAGACGTTGCGACAATACAGCTTCTTCTCCTTGATGCTTTTCCCTTGGGTATGTAACCTTTCGCTTATAGCTAAGAGTAAAACTTCAAGGGCGAGAGAATGATTGTAAAGTATATTTCCAGCATCAGAAATTCTCTTCTCCTCTTGCTTGTTGGTATTTACCTTAGCTCTGCAAACTCTGCGTTACAGGCGCAATCTCATTATCAAGAAGTCAAAATTCTCTCCGAATTTGGTTATAGCAATGAAGCGCTATATTTCCCAGGCTCTGAATCAGGCTCACCAGAAACAGCTGTTGTGCTGGTCCATCAGTCATCGGCTCATAAAGAAAGTTGGACCGATTTTGCTTTAGCGCTTCAAAACAAGGGTATCCCGTCTCTTTCCATAGAAGATGTCGGAAGGCGGGACGTTCTTGATGCCATTCAATATTTGAAGGATAAGGGGCACCAAAAGGTCATGCTTGTGGGTGCATCCATAGGTGGAGGTGCGGTTCTTCAGGCCAGCAGCCAAGCCAATAAAAAAATGGACGGGGTTGTGACAAAAGTTGTCCTACTCAGTACAAGCTCTGCCTCTGCAATTGTCACCCCCGGCATAGATAAACTCTTCATCGTGGCAAAATCGGATATGTGGGGATCAGATAGCCATGACATCTTTGAAGAAAGCACTGAACCTAAAAAACTTTATGAATTTGAGGGTTTTGCTCATGGTCAGGATTTACTGGTTGGCAAAGATGGTAAAGAGATTACAACCCTTATCCTGAATTTTCTATCCGTGCATTGACCGACAATCGTACAGCCATCCCAACCCAAAAATCTTTCCATTTTTTTGATTAAAAATTAAAATTGATTGCAAATAAGTTTTATTTATTCGTCTTTTGGTAGTAATTCTTAATGTATACTAATCCAATTCTGATATGATGAGCTCTCGTCATTATCAATAAGTTTAGGATAGTTGGTTACGAGCCTGAATGCAGCAATACGGTATATAGCAATACGATATACAGCAATACGATGAAAACTGCGTTCAAGGTACTCGTCTTATAAGGCTAATGGGGAACGTCACGCATGCTCATGGACCGTATTTTCAAGGATCTACCCATCGGATTGTGCCACTTTGATACTGATCTGCGGTATCTCTACATTAATAAATGGCTGGCCGATATAAATGGCATTCCTCCAGAACAACATATCGGCCGTTCCATAGCAGACGTTCTTCCCGATGTTGCAGAACATGCGTCACAACCCATTCTCCAGGTCCTCGAGACTGGCATCCCCCTTTTAGGTGGAGAAGTTTCTGCCGAAACACCCGCTCATCCCGGTGTGATCAGAACTTTTAGACACAGCTTTATTCCGGTGAGATCTGAAGGCGGACCCATCATTGGTGTCAGTGCAGTGGTCGAAGAAATCACAGAACTGAAATTGGTCGAAAAATCACTGCGCCAAGCCAGCAGGATGGAGGCCGTAGGTCAACTAACCGGGGGGATCGCCCACGATATCAATAATCTGCTCGCTGTTTTAATGGGCAACACCGAAGTCCTGTCGCAACATCTCAACAGCGATAAAAAATTACATAAAAACGTTCAAGCCATTATCAAAACTGTCGAGCGAGCATCCGCACTTACAGACCGACTGCTGGCCTTTTCCCGCAAACAGGACTTGTCGCCGAGACCAGTACAGCTCTCGGGTATGATTAAGGGATTAGAAGATCTTTTATCTCGCTGTCTTGGCGAAACCATTGATATAAAGATAAAGCTAGCGACTAATTTATGGCCCGCCTTACTCGATCAAAGTCAGTTTGAAAATGCCCTGGTTAACCTTGCCCTTAATTCACGCGATGCCATGCCAAAAGGTGGTCTTCTAACCTTTGAGACATCAAACGTGACCTTAAAACCGGGGGATCTTCCACGAATTAAAGATGACAACGTCGAAACAACACAAGAAGATATTATTGTTGGTGATTTTGTCCGTATAGAGATTAGCGATAGCGGACTTGGGATGCCCCCAGAAGTACTGGACAAAGCCTTCGAACCCTTTTTCACAACCAAGGAAAATGGCCGAGGAAGTGGGTTGGGCCTTTCCATGGTGTATGGCTTTGTCAAACAATCAAACGGGCATATAAGTATTGAGAGTGAAGAAAATCAGGGTACAGCCATTACCCTTTATTTCCCGCGTTCTTTAGAAACAGTTGCCCCAATTGTACACCAAGGTGATGAGCCAATATCAAACGGCCCAGTTCAGGGGCACATACTGATTGTAGAGGACAACAACGATGTTCGGGAGGTTGCTGTCAGCACTCTCAAAAATCGTGGTTATGAGGTCACCGAGGCCAGTTCACCTGAGCAAGCTCTTAAGCAATTAAAAGTAGCTGAAAAAATCGACCTATTATTCACCGATGTAATCTTGCCTGGTGGCATGACAGGTCTTGATATTGCAGAACAGGCCAAACAACTTCACCCGCAAATCAAACTATTATACACAACGGGCCATTCCGAAAATACCGTCACAAAAGCAAAAAACACCAACATCAAAGCCCCGCTGCTCAAGAAACCCTATCGGCGCACAGAACTGCTCTCAAAAATACAGGCTCTGCTGAATGTTAAGTCAATATTGGTTATTGAGGACGATGAAGAAATTTTATGCCTGATCAAGGATTATCTCGAGGATAAGGGCTATAACGTAATCACGGCATCAGGAGGAAGGAAAGGTTTTAGCCTTTTCAAATCTCAACAGTTTGATGCCGTTATCATGGATGTGATGATGGATAAGGGCGAAGGTTTTGAAACGCTGGGCTGGATAAAAGACAAGAACCCTGACATCAACATTCTCGGTATTTCAGCCAATCCTCAATACCTTACCGTTTTTAAAGCGCTGGGGGCAACGGATACCCTCAGAAAACCCTTTAAAATGGAACAGATTACCACCCGCTTACAGAGAATGATCGGCTAGTTAGTCTCAATCAGCTTATTCGGCCTGTACCCATATAAAGCAGCGACTTCTTAATAAACCAGGAAAGAGAAACACTGTGGGTATTATTCAAGGCCCAGGTCCTGCAACTTGTTATTAAACCACACAGGATAGTCGTCAACATAACGCCCCAAACTTAAAAGCAGTTCTTCCCGCTTGGCTTTTTCTATAATTCTCAGGCGCTCTTTATGGTAATAGGCCCGGCGCGCGGGGGAAATATATTTTTCAGGTACGCCGGAATTCAACTTGTCAAAAAGATGTTGCAGATCATCAGGAATGGCCACCATATCCTTATGGAGCAAGCTTTCGTACACTCCAAGCCTGAGCTCTATTTTCTCGGTGGGCAAACGTACTACGTTTTTGAGTATCCCCACCTGATCACGAATGGCACGGACCATAATATCCGCATGCCAGTCCAGTCGCGTTGTCAGCAGTTCATGATTAAAATCAACGGTACTCATCTGCGGATCCAGCAACCAGGAATTCTCCACAAGGATTGTGTTTTTATCTCCCGGCTCAGCGGCATTCGTCTGGTTGCTCGGGTTTATCAGAGCTATTGCTTCATCGGCAGTCAGATATATATCGTTGTTTTGACCGGGTCCTTCATAGTGGGTAAGCAGACGGTCCCATGCTCGAACCACCGGGACGTTTAAGCTCCATTTTTTCTCGCCGGGATCATTGGGAATGCCAAGATCCATAATCAGAGAGTAACGCTTCCCTGGTGTTCCCTTGCGGTAGAGGATCACCTGGAACTTGAGATCATAAAGCGCGATATGCCTCCAGATCGTTTCGGGGATTTGTGACATCGGGGCATTTCCCCCCGGCGGCTGGGGTAAGGGAAACCTCATATTTTGCGGAAACCACCACATAATTTGGGCGAAAGTAACTGCTTTACCCTCCACATCCTCTACCTGCCAGCCAACATCATATTCAAAGCCCGGGTATTGATTTTGTATGCGAACCCCTTCTTTTGGCGGGCTTGCGGATTGGAGGAGAAATTGAAAACTGCCTTCTTCCCGCCCGGCAATATCCGCGTGCGCAGATAGTGATCCCAAGTGAGCCACCGCGAACACCGCAAAGAGAACAGCGCTCTTAGGAAGAAGGCTTATAATCCGGGCGCTACTCACTGTTCCAGCCACCCCTCAACCTCCTGATCAAAGGTCGATTGCCGTTGCATAAGAGATACTTTGTGATCTCCCGGCACTCCTCCCTGAAAATCGCCGGGCATAAGCTTAATTGTACCGGTTTTTTCAGGCAGGCCCGTGTATTCCGCCGCGCGGAAATAGCCCTCTCGCATCGGTTCCGCGATCAACGGAAGAACAAACTTTTCTGTATCAATAAAACTTCGCACAGGGGCATAGTGATGCGCGCCGTAGCTCAGGCCAAAGAACACCACGCCGGCATAGAGCGCATAACTAAACCGGTGGCTATTGAGGATCGAACAAAGAAAGGTTCCCACCGCAAAGAGTCCGCTGATAATACCGATATTAATTAGCTCCTCCCAGGCCATCGCCGGGGTGACCAACGGGGATGTCGTCGCCAAAAGCGGTAGCAGGATATATATGGCTAGAACCATTAACCCGATCAGCATGCCGAGCAGCCCACCTATGGGCTTTTTTTCTGCGCGCCGATTAATCTGATATCTGGTGTGATCCTTAAAGTCCCCGTCATCAAGATCATCGTGATGGTCCGATAGGCTGTGATTAGCTCCGCTATGTTGATTGGCCCCACTGTTATGATGAGAACCCCTGCTTTGATGAGATCTATTGTGAAGTTGAGGATCTGGGAGAATTGCTGCGGGTAAGATATCCGGCCAGTCTTCGGGATAATTCTCTTCTGCTTCTCCAATGGTCCCCGTGACAGGCGCATCGGCAACAAGCGGTTTTTCCAAAGGCGTTAGCGTTATCGGCTCAAGCGTTTCGTCATCAGGGCCCGACATTTCCAACTCGGGCATTTCTAACTCGGGCACCTCTAATTCGGGTATTTCCCGTTCAGATATTTCTAACTCAAGTACTTCTGGCTCAAGTATTTCTGGCACTTGATCTTTTAACTCTATGTCGTACGGTTCCGGGGTTTCCTTAGGATTAGTTTCTACAGCATGAGCAGAGGCTTGTGTTATGACCTTTTTGGGATCATCTTCCGGCTCCCATCCCAATCTTTCGGGCACTTCTCCGCTTTGTTGAGTAGATTTAGGATTTCAAATAGAGCATAGATTGATTATCTGGAATGGATGATTGTCTAATTTTGAGTTTGAAGTATTCGGTATCCTTGATGCCTCTGGCTCGCTTACGGATCATTCCTATACTGACATTACCAGCCTCTATCCTGGCGCTTGTGAGCTTGTGTTTGGCGTAGTTGCAGATGCCCACACAATGTTTCCGTAGGGATTTCGCGAACTTTTTTAGATAGAGCATCTGTGACTGATCTGCTATCAGGCACCAACGTTCCAGTTGCTCCGCCATCGCCTCAAATGAAGCGGCACTCCACAGCAGCTGAAGCTGTTCTTTCAAGACGTAAAGTGCATTCAGGTTGCTATTGCTCTCCAGCAACCTTTGCAGCTTGTCACTTTGTTTTTCACTCAACTTATCCGCATTTTTGAGCAACAGATAATGTGTCCCTTTCATCAACTCTTTACCACTTGGATCGGCCTTTCTGAACTCAAGTCGACGCTGATTATGGATAGCTTTGCTGTAGTTTTTCATGACGTGGAAACGGTCAAATACTATGTCGGCCAACGGCAAGGACTCTCTGACAGCCTTTTGGTAGGCAGGCCCCATATCCATCGCTACGGCCTTTATTTTGCAGGCTGTATCTGGTTGCAGTTGTTTCAAAAACCTTGAAAAAACCTCGGCAGTTCGGCCTGCTTCAACCCAGATCAGATGACCGCCAACCATATCGTAGACCACCGTCATGTAGTCATGACCTTTCGCCCGGGCAACTTCATCTACACCAATATATTCCAAGCCAGTTAGCTCTGCAGGATCAAGCGTAGGGAGAGTTTCAATAAGGTATGCCCTGTCGATATTCTTGACCGTTTCCCATCGTATATCCAAATGTCTGGAAACCGCTTGAATAGACATATGCCGACATAATCCACTGATCAGTCGGCAAAATCGGTGAGTGAAACGGCACCCTTTATCAACAAAATCACACCCCTCAATGCGGCGTTCGCCCTTGTTAATATAAACCTGCGCCAGCTCAATCTCGACCACACAAGGATACCCAAAAAGGGGGATGTCGTTTACTTGTCGGCGGACATGCTGGTTGATGCTTCCCTTCTGGCCTGTAGCAGGGTCTATAGCCCTCCTACGCGCGTCTCGGCTGCAGTGAATGACAATCTTAACACCGCCGTCATCCAGTTTAATTTCATTTACACGTTGCCCTTTGAGGCCTAAAATATGCTGCGAGATGTTGATTGTCATATACCTGCTCTATGTAAAGTTATCAGAAACCATACATATCAACAGGTTACTTGGCGGTCGGCATCTTTTTCTACTCAACAAAGCGGAGAAGAGCCATCTTTCGCCCAGGTCATAATCATTACCGTTACTCCTGGGCTTCTTTTTTGGTTGATTTTTGGGGCCGTCATTTTCGAGGCCCTCATTTTCGAACTGGGGTCTTTGGGCTTCAATCTGATCTTGCAGGACCAGCTGAACCGCCTCATCAAAGCTTTCAATTTCATGTTTTGCTTCGGCAGACGACAAGGGCGGATTACGGGTTTCCAGCTCAGCAATAAAAGACCGCCGTTCCTGCAACAGAAAATCAACCAGATCACTGGTCTCCATTTCATTTATTGCGGGTAAGCCCTGCTTTAGTGCCCTAGCCTTCTTTTGCGCCAACACTCATCCCCAACTGGTCATTATTGATTCCGGCCAAATCAATTCTCTCAACACCAACCTTATAACAGCTTAAAAGTTACCATACTGAAAATATACTCTTGGCTCCCTTATGATAACTTTAGTTCTGGGCGATCCTTATCCAAACAACGATCAACAAAGGTTGCGGGCTTATATTCCAGGGTCAATTCCGGATTGTCTTCCGCATAGATAATATCTAGCCCCTGCCCGCCCAGACTATCCCAATAACTTTTCTGACCGATTTGTTTGTTAAAGCTGGTTTCGATGACCTCGCCATCGGCTTCGAAGCGGAGCAGCACATTAAACCCCCGCCCCATGCGCGACTTGGTCCCCATCACGGTGGCCTTGGCAATCCCGCCCCGGCTATAGATGTGCAGGGTATTGCCGACCATCTCGATCATGGTCCACCACAGATAGAGCGATACCAGAAGCGAAATCGGCACCGGAACATTGAGGGTCAGATCCAGCTTGATGCCGCCGTCAAAAGTAAGTCCACCCAGGACCCACAGCAATAATACAGCTATAGCAATGGAAAGCAGGCTATAGCCTAGAAAGCGCAGCAGGTAATAGGAAACCACACCCGACTTAATGCGCCCCTCAGACTTCAGCTCTTTGTAATAGGGAAGGAAATCACGGGCACCGACGTGGAGAAAAAACTCAAAAAGAAATGACATCTAAGCAATCTAAAAAGTGGAGAATTGATACGGAAGAAAATTACCAAGCCATTGTGCCTGAGCATCAAAGACAGCGCAAAATTTATCGTTTAATGTACTAAGTGGCCGAAAAATTCTTTCATTATTTTACTTGTACAACAAAATGGCTAGTTTCTAGATATCCAGCCCCCTCATTGTTCTCAAGCTCATATACATTTTTATAAATCGATAATTAAATATACAACCCGTCTAAAAACATTACCTGATATACATTAGGCCAAAGCCAAAAAACAATACCGAATAGTTTGATATTTAACCTACTTTTTACAATCCCAATATATATGCAATAGATTGCAAATCCATAAAATATACAATTAGACAAAATAAGGGGAACAGCACTATTCACATCACCAAACAAAAACACTATACCACAAACCAAAAATATAATCGGGACTTGGTAAAGTATTTTCTTACTACTTTTTAAGACCACTACCGTGCTGAGAATTATAAAAAGTACCGTAGAAAATGATAAAACATACCCATCCTTATCAGACTTATCACCCCATAAAGAAATATTCGCCGGATTTACGGGCAATAAAATATGTATCGCTTTAAAATAGCTATTTTCAGAAACATCCGAAAAACTATGTAGATTTTTTGAATGTTCATTGACGTGTTTATATGCACTTTCTACTGCAGTGTCATTTGCTATAACCATGCCAATTATTATGGCAACCAACCAAAACGCAACAATTCCATTTATAATTCTTCTTATTGGAGTATGTAATTTATCAGTCATAAATTATCTGTCTTGTTCGGCAGTTCACATGAAGTAAATAAATGCTTCTTCCCATCAGAAAAAGCTTGGTAAATTGTTAGAAGTCTTTTTTCTACAATTTCCAATATATGAGAATAGTTCCTTATTGATTCTTCATGGTTCAATGTCTTTTCTCTCCTGATCTACCTTTTTTTGTCCTTCAGCCACCCAGACAACACATTCTGGTTCAAATTCACACCAAAATGCAGCAAGCTTTTTCCAATTGGCTGTAAGGAAATTTGTTCAGCGACAATAACCTTGGCCGGTTGCGACAACCACCTTGGCCGGTGGATCTGATCATTAAAAAGGGCGTGCCCGTTTGATAATCAGATCCACCGGCCAAGGCTTAATTTGGTGTTAGTTACAAGCTGCTGTGAGTTGATAAATTAGGAACCTCTAGATGTAATTGGAGGAACCTGTTTGCCGTATAAATTTATCACAGATGAACAACTGAGACTTTACATGACAGATAGAAAAACTCATGGTCAACGAACCGCCGCTGCCCGCGCAGGGTTTAGCGAACGCACGGCCCGCCGATTTGACGTTGATGCGACTTTACCGTCACAACGCAATATAAAGCGAGGGCGAACAGTTTCTGATCCGCTTGAAGATATCTGGGATAAGGACATCCTTCCCATTTTGGATAAAGACAACTCGGTCAAACCCATTACTTTGTTGCGCCACATACAGAGCCTCTATCCGCTCCGTTTTCCCGATGACCGTGTCAAGCGCACGTTAGAGCGCCGAGTTCGGGGATGGCGGGCTCTGAATGGCCCTGAAAAGGATATCATTTTCAGGCAAACACCTGAGCCGGGTTACATGGGCCAATCAGATTTCACGGATGCAGCCGACTTAAGTATTACCATTGCAGGAGATCCTTTGGTGCATCGGCTCTATCATTTTGTTCTGGTATATAGCCGATGGGAACATGTTGGGGTCGTACTTGGCGGTGAGAGTTTTACAGCCCTTGCGGAGAACTTACAAAATGCGCTTTGGTCCTTGGGGGGCGCTCCTGAAAACCACCGGACCGACAGCCTGTCTGCGGCCTTTCGGAATTTGAGCGTTGAGGAAAAGGAGGACATTACCAAACGTTATTCTGCTTTTGTTGAGCACTACGGTATGGAGGCCAGTCGAAATAACAGAGGGGAATCACACGAGAACGGTGCCATTGAATCTCACCACGGTCACCTTAAGACTGCGATAAAGCAGGCCCTGATTTTGCGTGGCAGTAATGACTTTGACACTTTGGATGAGTATCGGCGATTTTTGGACGAGCTGATTGCTAGACGGAACAAACATCGTGACCAAGATATCCAAACAGAGTTGAAATCTCTCAAGGCGTTACCTCCTCGGCGAACAACAGATTACACTGAAGTCGTGTCGAGAGTTACCAAAACAAGTGGTTTTTTAGTTAAGCAGGTTTTTTATAGCGCCCCTTCTCGCCTAATTGGTCAACGCTTGCGTGTCCATATTTACGATAACCGGATAGAAGCCTATCTAGGCAGCACTCATGTCGTCAGCCATTCTCGTGAGCGGGGGCACGGCAAAGGCCCCCGCATTCATGTTATCAATTATCATCACGTCATTCATGCTCTCAAACGTAAACCTCAGGCACTCGCCAATTCTATTTATCGTGACAGTATTTTTCCAAGAACCGAGTACTCCCTGGCCTGGACATTGTTTCAGAAAAAGTTGTCCCGCAGAGATGCGTGTCGTCAGATGGTTGGGATACTTTTCCTTGCGCACGAAGAGGCTTGTGAGGCCGAAGTCGCGCACCTGATTTCGAGAGAAATCAATGCAGGAAGGCTACCTTGCGCAAAAAAACTTAAGCTGAATATCACAAAAAAGAACACGGATTTACCTCCTGATATTCCCGTGGTTCAACCTTCATTATCAGTCTTTGATACTCTGTTGGAGGATCGGGCATGACAAACATTGAAGTGGATCAGCACAAGCTGCCTCTTATGCTAACTGACTTACGATTACCCAGCTTTCACAAACACTGGCAAGATATCGCAATCCAATCCGACAAGGAGGGCTGGTCAGCAGCCAGGTTCCTTGCCGTTTTGGCCTAATATGAATTGGCCGAAAGGGACACGCGACGCATTCAACGCCATCTCAACGCATCAAACCTGCTGGGCGGAAAAACTCTGGCCACTTTTAACTTCAAGCGGCTGCCTAACGTGAAAAAGGCGCAGGTCGAAGCCTTGTCTGCCGGTGACTGGATTGACGCAAGAGCAAATCTGATTGCCATTGGAAATTCAGGGGGAGGAAAAACTCATCTCCTATGCGCCGTAGGTTATGCTCTTATAGAGGCTGGATACCGTGTGCTCTATACGCAAACCAGTGATCTGGTGCAAAAACTCCAGGCTGCCAGACGTGAACTTATGCTCGAAAACGCCCTCGCAAAACTCGATAAATTTGATCTCATCATTCTCGATGATATTACCTATGCACAAAGGGATATATCTGAAACATCCGTGCTCTTTGAATTGATCGCCAGACGATATGAGTACCGAAGTATTGCAATTGCTGCCAATCAACCTTTTAGCGGATGGGACAATATTTTTCAAGATAAGGCCATGACCGTTGCAGCAATCGATCGTCTTGTTCACCACTCAACCATTCTTGAGATGAATATCGACAGCTACAGACAATGGGAAGCCGCCCAAAATCTCAAAAAAATGTTGCGGAAAACCACAAACAAAAAGGTGAAAAATATGCCTGAAGCATCGTAAATAAACGTCAGATCACAGCCGCATCAAAAGCGGCCAAGGTGGTTGACGCAACCGGACAAAGTGGTTGACGCTCTACAGAAATTATCGTATCCGCCCATAATGTAATAAATTGGCCTATCATAGGTGTACTTGATTATGGCTCCCGCAGTATTGTTTAGAAAGTTACTCTCTCTGGTATAAAAAAGAGCGGGCCCGCCAAAAACATAACCGAGAATATAGAGTGACAGAGTAACACTAAGTATTACCTTGTACCCGCGAGACATCACTCCTCCCTTGTCGATTGAAATTCACTAAACATTATACACTATAACTATTAACTTCTCATCTGCCCCGTAAACTCGTCCTGGATCCAGTCGATGAAGGCGCGGGTGGCGGGGGTTTGGCTGTGGCGGGCGGGCAGCATGAGGAAGTAGGCTTCTTGCATGGGGACAGAGTGCTCAAAAGGTCTGACCAGCCGTCCCTGATCGATCATGTCCTGGACCAGGACGTCGTGGCCCATGGCAAGGCCAGCGCCGTTAATCGCAGAGGTCAGGGTGATGGAATAGGTTGAGGCCAGATTGACGATCTGATCCGCAGGTAAGCGCAAACCCTGATCTGACAACCATGCCTCCCAGGAACATAGCACGGCACTGCAATCAAACAGACGGTCTTTGCGCCAGTCGGCTGTGGCGGCCAACGCAGGAGAACACACGGGATAGAACGCGCCCTGGGCCAGGCGTTCCGCACCGCTAGATTTTGCAATTTCACGGCCATAACGGATCACAACCGAGGCCGAGGGTTCGGTCTGAGTGGTCCAGATTTCCGGCACCACGTTGATGCTCAGCCAGGGATGTTTATCGAGCAATTTTGATAAGCGCGGGGCCAGCCAAAAAATCGAAAAAGCCATATTGCACTGAATGGTCAGGCGTTGATGGCGCTGGCCCCCGGTGAGAGATTGCGTGCCAGCCTGCAGGCGCTCAAAGGCATCTTGAATAACCGGGAGATAGCGCTCCCCTGCTTCGGTCAGATGCAAAACCCGGGGCTGACGAATAAAAAGGGGGTGGCCGAGGTGTTGCTCCAGGCTTTTGATCTGCTGAGATACCGCCGACTGGGTCATGTTCAGCTCGCGCGCCGCCCCGGTGAAGGAAAGATGGCGGGCTGAAGCCTCAAACGCGCGCAGCCAGTTCAACGGCGGTAGCTGTTTTCCACTCATTGTTTATTGCTCTTCCCGTTCTTTGAATACCCAAGTCTTTTGCACATTAGTTATGCATTAGTTTGACTTATGACAGTACGTCACTTTTCTCGTTTGTAAAGTGGCGCCAAGTCTTTCACTCTAAGCCAGAACTTAAAAATGAACTCAGCATACTGATCGGCGCAAAAAGACCATCAGATCTGACAATGTACAAAATCTTGGGAATAAAGAGATGTCACAGGTAACAAGCCGCCGGACGGGGCAAGAATATGATGCGCAAGAATGGGCACTCCGGGTAGATCTCGCAGCTGCTTTTCGGTTGGCTGTGCATTTTGATTGGCACGAATCCGTGGGTAATCACTTCTCTGCCGCGGTATCAAGCGATGGCAAGAAGTTCCTGTTGAACCCTAAGTGGAAACACTTTTCCGAAATCTGCGCCAGCGACTTGCTTCTGTTGGATGCGGGTGATCCCGAAGTCATGAACGGCCCCGATGCCCCGGACACCACCGCCTGGTGCATCCACGGTGCTGTCCACGCCGCTGTGCCCAACGCCCGGGTTATCCTGCACTGTCATCCAATCTATGCCACCACCCTGGCCACCCTGAAAGATCCAAGCATGAAGCCGATCGATCAGAACACGGCCCGTTTTTTCAACCGCATGTCCATCGACAGTAACTTTAGCGGTCTCGCAGATGAAGCTGAAGAAGGCCAGCGTATTGCCCGTGCTTTTGGCAATCAGTCGATCATGATGATGGGCAATCACGGCGTATCCGTCGCGGCCGATACCGTAGCCGAAGCCTTTGAAGATCTCTACTTCCTCGAACGTGCGGCCAAGACCTTGATCCTGGCATATTCCACCGGACAGGAACTGAACATTCTAAGCGATGAAATCGCCGAGAAGACCGCCCAAAGCTGGGAAGAGTTTGGCGACGCCGCCTTTGCACACTTTGATCATCTCAAAGCGATGCTCGACAAGACGGATCCCTCTTATCGGGAATAGGGCTTATTAGAGAATAAGGCACTTAGTGCCTTCTCGTTAAAGTAACAAACAAGCAATCAGTCCAGGCGAACCAAACGCGCTTAACGCCAGATCACCTAACACGAGATCTAGCCAACCCTTTGTGCTGCCTGCATAAAAGATAAATATCAGGAATGAAAACATGTCCAGTGCCTCATCTGATACCCATAGCTTTGTCGCGACCAATGCTGCATCTTCGGGCATCAAGCTCGACAAGAAAAAGCTCAAAGCCATGTCGCGCAGGTCGGACCGTCCCGGTCTGATTTACCTCGCGCAGTGGTTTGCCTTTCTGATCGTGACCGGGGCGATGATCCCCCTTGCCATAAACTACACCCCTGAAAGCTGGCTATTAGGTGCCTCAATCTGGGCCAATCCGGTGTTATGGCTGGCGATGTTGGTCTATGGCATTTTCTTGAGCGTGCCATCTTATTCCCTGTCACACGAGACAGCGCACGGTACTGCGTTCAAGACCCGGTGGCTCAACGAAACTGTACTTTGGTTTACCTCCCTGATCTATGTGGAAGAGCCCCTGCACCGTCGTTATACCCACACCAACCATCACACCTATACCTGGTTTGTCGGCAAAGACAGCCAGATGCCCTTTGATACCCCGATGGATTTTAAAGGCTGGCTGCTTGAAATCACTGGCCTCGGCTTGGCTCAGTTTCACCTGCGCGCGCTCGTTCGCCTCACCGTTGGCAATTTCAGTCCGATGATGCTTGAAGTCATCCCCGAGGCAGAATTACCCAAACTAAAACGCAACGCCCGGATCTTTGTGTTGATCTATGCGGCGCTGGCAGCCTTGGTGATCATGGGGCAGATCTGGCCGCTGTTGTTCTTTGTCATCCCCCGCATTATCGGTGCGCCCGTGATGCTGCTCTTCACCCTGATCCAGCATGTAGAGCTTCAGGAAAACTCTCCCTCGATTGTGCAATCCACCCGTTCGTTCACCACCTCTTGGCTCGGCCGTTTTCTCTACATGGATATGAACAACCACGTTGAACACCATCTCTACCCCCAGGTGCCGTTCTATGCCCTGCCGGATTTACACATCGCGATCAAAGATCAGTTGCCTGAAAATGATCCCGGTTTCTGGCGCACCAATCTCCAGGTTCTCTCGGTCGTGTTCCGGCGTTCTCTCGGGCGCAATACCAAGGCCGCGACCATCCGTCAGGCCCCGCACATGATCACCGATGGCAGCTATGAGCGCGTTGCCGGGAAAACCATGTAGGACAAGCTAATGACCTTTAAAAACATCTACACCTATGGCGGCCGCCCTGCCAAACGCAACCTGACCGTGGCCGACATTCAGGCCAATAAGGCCCGGGGTCTCAAGATGACCCAGGTTGACGCGCATACACGCGACGAAGCCGCCATGCTGGCGAACCTTGGGATCGACGTCATTACCATTGCCGATCTCGATATCGACGAAGTCCGTGCGGGTGCCCCGGATACTTTCGTTACCGGATCACAAACCATGGTACAATACGTGAGCGAAGACGAAGCACTCGGGGCTGCAATCCGCTGCGCCGAACGCGGTGCGGATGCGATCTACACCCCGCGTGGTTTGGGCGTGGTAGAACGCCTTTCAAAAGAAGGCCTGGCAGTTCAAGGCCACCTCGGTTTGGTGCCGCGCCGATCAACCCTGGTCGGAGGACTGCGCACCATCGGCCGAACAGCCGAAGAGGCCTTAGGCCTGCTCGAAGATTTTCGCCGCCTTGAAGATGCTGGTGCTTATGCCTGCGAGGTAGAATGTGTTGCCGTCGAAGCGCTCGAAGCCATCCGCGATCACACCAACCTTGTGACCTATTCCATTGGATCAGGATCTGGCGGCGATGTGATCTTTTCCTTTTTGATGGATATCTGTGGTGATGTCGAAAATTCCCCGCGCCATGCCAAGGCCTGGGGCGATGTCCTGTCGCTGCGTAAAGCCATTGCCGCCGAACAGGAAAAAGCCGTCGGCGGTTTTAAATCAGAAGTCACGGCAGGCTCCTTCCCCGACCCCGCTCATACCGTGAGCATGAAACCGGGCGAAAAAGAGAAATTCTACGAAGCGCTAGAAGGCTGGAGGCCACTACACCAATGAGCCCAACATATAACGACGCAACCGATTACTCCAAAAAATTTCCGGCCAAGCCACAGCCTTTGACGTTGGAACAGGCCGCCTGGATTACCCCCCCGGTTCAAGCCGTTGATACCGAAGGCATGATCGACGTGCCGCGCATGCGGGCCTATCGCCAAAACAGGCTGCGCGAACAGATCAAAAAACAAGGCCTTGATGCCATCATTCTGGTCGAACCTCTGTCGATCCGCTACGCAACCGGCGTGCGCAACTGCACCCTGTTCCAGATGCATATTCAGGCGGGTTATCTTTTTATCCCCGCCGAAGGTCCCGTGGTTTATTTCGACAGTGAGCCCGGCCGGGAAACCGGATCCCAGCTCGAGACTATCGACGAAATCAGGGACGACCTCCTCCCGCTTTCGTTCATGTTTGCCGGCAACCGCCACGAAGAATGGACCCGCAACTGGGCCCGCCAAATGGGCGATCTCATGCGCCAACATTGCGGCGATGGTAAGCGGATTGGCATTGAACGCCCCGGTATCCATGCCGAGCAGGCCTTGATGGCCGAAGGTTTCATCCTCAGTGACGTCGCCCCCGTTCTGGCCCATGCCCGCAAGATCAAAAGCCCGGAAGAAATTCTGGCCATGAACCAGACCATTGCCGTGGCCGAGGACGGCATGACCCGCATGCGTGACATGCTGCGCAACGGCATTATGGAGCAGGAACTCTGGGCTGTGATGTGGCAAGCACTGATCGAAGGCGGCGGCGAGTGGCTCGACTATCGCCTGCTGGCCTCGGGCGAGCGCACCAATCCGTGGCAGCAAGAAGCCTCGAGCCGGATGATCCGTGCCGGTGACATGGTGGTCTTTGACTGCGGCATGATCGGACCCTTTAGTTATGGCGCCGATATCAGCCGCGCATTCCACTGTGGCCCGGGGCGTCCAAGCGACTATCAGAAAAAGCTCTATACCCTGGCCTGGAACGAGGTCATGCACAACACCCAGCTCATGCAACCCGGTGCCAGCTTTGCCGAGATCATTGGCGCCAGATATCAGCAAGAGCCTGGCTTTGGCGATCAACCCTATCCCTGCATGGCCCACGGTCTCGGCATGGCCGATGAATGGCCCGTGATCCTCTATTCAACAGAAGACGAGCAGTACTACGACGGAGAGCTGGAGCCCGGCATGGTGATTTGTGTCGAAAGCTACGTCGGCGAAGTCGGCGGGATCGAAGGCGTGAAACTGGAAGACCAGTGCCTGATCACCGAAAGCGGCCCGATCACTCTGTCGCGCTATCCGTTCGAGGAAGATCTCCTCAGTAAAGAAATTTAAAGCAGTTTAGGACTTTCCCATGACAAACTGGATCCACGTTTGCACCACAGACGACATCGACGAAGAAGATCTGATCCGCTGGGATCACGGCGATAAAACCTATGCAATTTACAATACGGATGATGGCTTTTTTGCCACCGATGGCTATTGCACCCACGAACAGCAACACCTCGAAGACGGCATCGTCATCGGCAAGGTAATCGAATGTCCCCTGCACCAGGGGCGCTTTGACATTCAAAGTGGCAAAGCACTGTCCGCCCCGGTTTGTGTTGATCTCATCACCTATCCGGTCAAGCTGGAGGGCGATGAGATCTTCATCCAGATCGCGGGATAATCCCGTCTTCCAGTTGGAAATAACTGATATGAACAAGACAGTTGCCTAAGGGCCAAAAGAGTACAAAGAGCCCAAAAAACACAAAGAGAGAGAGTTAGAGAGACGGCCATGTCCCAACGAATAGTCATCATCGGCGCTGGTCACTGCGGTGGACGTGTGGCCGAACACATGCGCAAGCGTGGTTTTAGAGGATCGATCAGTCTGATTGGCACCGAGAGGCACGCCCCCTACGAACGGCCTCCCCTCTCTAAAGCAGTCCTCTCCAAGGCAGCTCCCTCTGGCAGCCAAGAGGGATGGGATCCAGAAAGCATCACCCTGCTCAGCCCGGATCAACTCGCGGCGCAAGAGATCGACTGGATCGGGGGGCGCACCTGCATCGATATTGATCCGGAGCAACAAGAAGTCGTCCTGGATAGTAACCAGCGTTTGAAGTTTGATGCACTGGTTCTGGCCACGGGGGGCAGCCCGATAAAGCTCCCGCTCGCCGGGGCTGGTCAACCTCAAGTCATGTACCTTCGCACCCGCAACGATGCCAAAGCCCTTGAAGCCCAACTCTCGCTGGGGAAAAAGGTCGTGGTTATTGGGGCGGGATTTATCGGCCTCGAAGTTGCCGCTGCGGCCAAAATGCGGGGTTGCACCGTCACTGTACTCGAAGCTGGGGCACGACCCTTGGCCCGTGGCCTCCCTGCCGAGACAACAGAAGCTATTTCTGAACTCCATACCCAACACGGCGTTATAATCCGCAACAACGTCGCCGCGACCAGTTTTGAAGGCTCAAACGGGAAGCTTAAGCGTGTTGTCCTGCTCGACGACGAGACCTTAAGTGCCGACCTTGTTGTGGTTGGGGTTGGCATTCGCCCCAACACTGAACTGGCGCATAAAGCAGGTCTCTCGGTAAAAGATGGCATTCAAACCGATGCCTTTGGCCGTACCTCCCACCCCGCGATTTGGGCAGCGGGTGATTGTGCCAATGCGCAAAACAGCCGGTACAATCGGGCGTTCCGTCTGGAAAGCTGGAAGAACGCCGAACTCATGGCCGAAGTGGTTGCTCAGGACATCATGTCAGCTCCCGAAATTCAGAATGGGCACGCTCAACAATACGGTATCTTTAACGCCCCCCAAGAAGAGGCTAAAGAACCAGAACAGACAACAGAGAGTGTAAAGCTGGAAAACAATGCCGTGCCCTGGCTGTGGTCGGATCAGTTCGATTACGGTCTTCAAACCACGGGTTTCCCGGCAGAAGGCGATGAGATCATCACCCGGATTGACGGCGATCTGCGGATCGACTTTGCCCTGAGCGATGGCAAACTGATCGGGGCCGCGGGCCTTGCCCCCGGCACTAAGGCCGCCCGCGATATCCGTCTGGTGCAGATGATGCTCGAGCAAGGTATCTCTCCCACCCCCGAAGATCTCGCCAATCCGGCCAGAAAGCTGAAAGCGCTGTTAAAGGGGAAATAAACCAGGGAGGAACACTTTGCAGAATTAAAGTGCCAGCAGAGTGGCCCTCTTATCCTTCAGCATATGTCCTATTCGTATTTCGCACGAATACGATCATACAAGCCTGATGCCCGGATCTGAGCTAACGCAGTATTAAAGCGCTTAGCAAGATTCTGATGTCCAGGCCATAGTTTACTAAAACAGACATGGAAGGGGACTGGCTCTTTGTCTGTCACCTGATGATATGAAAATTTTTCTCTATAGCCGAGTACTTGGGCAAGATATTGTGCACTTTCCCACCCAACATAAAAGGCATCCACTTCCCGATGGGCTAACGTGTTTAGTCCTATTTCCAAAGACCTGACGGTACCATGATCGACATTAGCGGCCGTTAACTCACGTTCTGTTACCCAATCGGTGACGGCAATAACCTTTAACCCATGAAGATCTTGAATTGACTGGAGCATCCCTTCAAAGTCACTAGAGGTAACGATGGCAACGCGTGCTTGGCTTATTGGATCGGAAAGGTATGCAAACGACTCCCTGCCCGGTGATTTTCCGCAAGTGACTGCTCCAGTGGCTTGACCAGAAGCAAGCATAGCCATGATCCGTTTCCAAGGAAGGAAGCTAACTGTTGCATCAATCTTGGCTTGTTTGAGTACGGCTTCAACAATATCAACGTCATACCCCTTCAGACCATCTGGATGCTGTTTAATATCATAGGGTGGATAGTCGGTGGCATAGAATTTCAACTCATTTGCAGAGGCGGTCGTGGGTGAGAGAGAATAGAATGATAATAATAAAATGGAGAAAATAACCCGACGAAAGCGGTAAAAAAACACAACTACCTGATTGTACGAGGTTGGAGATTTCATGATCTCAACTCCAATAGCAGGAAGGAAATATTCGAGGCAATATTCTAGCAAATATTCAACCTTAAATCGACTCCCGTATCCTAAGATCACGAAAAATATTCTTCTGTGTTACGATGCTCCTCGTTACTTTGATAATTGAACTTCTGAATAAAATTCGGCGCAATAACTTATAGAACCGACCAGAACTTATAGGACCTAAGGAATAGGAGAAATTCTTTGCATGAGATCTTTCTGACCGCATTCGCAACCTTTTTCGCCACCATTGGGCCCTTGGATGTGGCGGTCGTCTTTGCATCCCTTACCGGGGATCAATCTCCAAAAGAGCGAACCTCCTCCGCCCTCAAGGGTTTCCTGATCGGCACCGGGATCCTCTTTATCTTTGTACTGTTTGGCGAAGCGGTTTTAAATCTCTTTGGCATATCTTTGGCGGCGCTTCGCATCGGCGGTGGTGTTCTTTTGATGCTGATTGCCATCGATCTGGTTTTTGCGCGGTCTTCCGGGGCATCTTCTACCACCCAGGACGAAACCAAAGAAGCCGAAGCAAAATCAGATATCTCCATCTTCCCGCTCGCAACCCCCCTCATCGCCGGCCCCGGTGCCATGGGCGCGGTTGTCCTGCTTATGGCTGATGCCGATGGTAATCTGATCGATACTGCCATGGTTATCGGCGGCTTGGTCGCGGTTCTGGTCATGACCCTGGTGTGCATGCTGCTTGCGTCACAAATCCAGAAGGTGCTCGGGCAAATAGGTGTGCACGTGATCGCACGGGTTTTTGGCGTCATCCTCGCCGCACTTGCCGCCCAGTTTGTGCTCGACGGTCTGGCGCAAAGCCCACTTTTTGCGAAATAGTGGTTTTAAATCCCCTAAAAGCTAGATCCCCATTAATTAGATCCCCAATAATCAAATCCAACGCCTGACACGGCTGCAATAGGCGTCGTAATCAGCACCGAACTTCTTTCGCATCACCTTTTCTTCAAACCGGATATACCAGCGGTCGGTGATCAGCAGAAATAACACCGCGATCGCGAGCGAGCTATAGGCAGCGCCCATAAGGATGGCGGTTGAGAAAAGCGCGATAACAAAGCCGAGGTACATCGGATTTCGAGACCATTTGAACACCCCTTCTGTCACCAACACATCCGGCTCATCAAAGGTCATGATGTTGGTGCCCTTTTGTTTGAACAGGCGGCTCCCCGTCAGGGCAAGCATAAGCCCGGCAAGGGCAAAGGGGATCGCAAGCAGGTTATAGTTCCGAAGGACATTATGTGGCGAGGCGCCCCCCCATTTCGTCTGACTCCAACAGATCAAGGCCATAAGGCTGACAAACAAGGCAAAGAGCACAGGCGGCAGTAGTTTTTTCATGTTAAACTCCCTTAAAAATCCAAACCTTAAGGGAGTGGTGCCTCGGCTGCCTTATCCTATGTTAAGCACAAACATGTGGAGCACTCTCATGTGAGGCCCATTTCTTTGCGTATGCGTGACAGACTGACATCGGTTATGCCGAGGTACATCGCAACGTGCTTGAGCGGGAGCCGTTCGCTTTGACCCTCAAAATCGCGTAAAAATTCCTCATAACGTTGCCGGGCCGAGAGTAGTAAAAACCCGGCCTCGCGGCGTTCTTTTTTCAAGGCCAGATTTTCATAAACCCGACGCAAAAAGGTCGCCCAGTTGTTGTTTTGCTCTGACAATTTAATCAGGTCCGAATAGGCAATCGCCCCGGTGCAGCAGGCGGTAATCGCCTGGGTAAAAAAGGGACTACCCTCGCCGCTGACCAGTGTGCTGATAGAGGCAAAAGCCCCGCCCGGTTTGACCAGCGACTTGTTGCGTTCCCTGCCTTCGATATCGATATAAAAATAGCGCCCGATACCTTCGATCAGAAAATGGATCTGCAAAGGTTTGTCCGCGGCAGAAAAAATCATCTCATTGGCGGCGTAGTTCTTGAAGGAGAATAAAGGAAGCGCGCTTTCCCATTCCTTCTCACTAAAGGGGGCAAGATTTCGAACGATCTCAAAATGCTTATCCATCACTCTATGTGCTCACACTCTCAACAGGCCTATGTTCTGGCAGCCCTCTTTCCCGGTCCAAACAGCGTTGGTCAAAGAGCTCTGGATCGAATATGACCGCGACTTCCGGGGCGGATCGGGCATAGATTACCGTCGCGCCGTCGCCCTGCTTTGTGCCGATAAAATCGAGAAGAGATTGTCCGGCCCGCTTCAGCTTGTAGATTTTACCATCCACCTTGTAGGCGTATTTCAAAACCCTCAGCTTGCGATATGAATCCCGATCAAAAAGCCTGCCCTCCACCAGAGCGCCGTCGCTATAGGCGAAAGCGGTTTTCTCCAACGCCTTGATCCGCGGCCAGAGAAACAGGCCAAAGAAAAATACCAGGACAAAAAGCCCCCCGCCCCGCACCCAAGGGTTTTCCGGCGCGAGATAAAACTGCCAGGCATTGTAATAAAATACCCCAACCACAAACAGATAGAGCCCCATCCAACGTGCAAAGCTTGTCGCATAAATCGCCATAACATCCGGGTTCACTTTGCCCTCACGTCTCAGTTTTCCATAAAAGGTGATGAAATCTTTCGAGCAAAACAGAAGGAAAAAGCGGAAGAGTAAAGACATGGAACCCCGTGCATAAAATAAGTATTGAATAAATCCATTACAGCAAAAATAAAGGGCTCTTTACAGAATGTATACTCTCTCGGGCTTTTGGTATTCAGGTCGTTCTTTCGTGGTATCAAGACAATATTGTGAGAATTTTCCTGGATTATAAAACTTGGCATGGCGTGGAGAAGACCGAGCATAAATAATCGGTATCTTATGGCCGAGATTAACCTTTTTAGCCGCAAAATAAGACTGCCGACCTTTTGTCAGGGTCAATTTTTCGCCAACGGCTTCAAATTCGTATTTCAAATCAAACCCACTCTTAGACCATTCTTTCTGCACAAGAGTACCTGTTGTAAGTTCACCGTCGCTATAGGCGTATACGGCTTCTTCGAGGGATTTAATCCAGGAATAACAAAACAGAAAAATGATAAAGCAAATAAATATCAAGCCACCGCGAAGTTCCCAGTTATGCTGAGTTCGCGTATCCCACAGATTGTAATAAATCGCTCCACAGGCAAAAAGAAAGCCACCCATGTATAAAAACGAGAGAGTTGCCGTAGATGATAAAACTCTAGGGTTCACAACCTTCTTTTGGCGTAAACCCAGGTAATAATTGATAAAATCTTTCGAGCAAAACAGTAGAAAAAAGCGGAACAGAATATACATAGGACCCCACCTGAGAGAACAACGAAGTTGGCATCCAAGGGCAGCATGAAGATACAACCAATGCAAGATATAATTAAGTAATTGGTCACAACTAACAAATACTATCGCTTTGAAATCAAGGATTAGTTTAGCAAAAGAGTTTGTTTATCGATGAAGCCAGTTAAAGTTATAGCGTTCACGGTCCTTATAGGATTTTCCGCCGTTATCGGTCTCTTTTTCTATCTGTCCCCAGACGCAACTCCTCCGTTGCTTAAAGAAGCTGGTTATGAAACTCGCCAGCCTTTAACTCCGCAGGAATTAGAGCTTGAAGCAAAGATACCAGCGCCAATTTTGATCAGGGGTTTCAATCGTATAACCTTTAAAGAGCAATATATTGCTCGCTTGGTTCTGCCGCTTAGAAAATTGGGGCGGCACCATAAATTTATCGATCAAAAGGTGATCATTGAGATCGACAGCAAAGAGATCCTGAAATACAGAGATCGAAGACAAAAATACTATTCTAAAAAAGATACCAATAAAGATGGCTCTATAACCGAAGAAGAGTTGTTGACCCTGATACCTGATCGGTTGAAACAGCTTAACTTAAATAAATCTGAAAAGAAAAAACTAACCAGAATTAAAGCCGAAATAGAAAAAATTCTGAATGCAGATACAAATGGTGATCGTACCATTGACCCTGAAGAAATCCGGATCGCCTCCCAGAATTATGCCCTCAAGAAACCTCTGACGACAACCCGCAGGATTGCTGAACTACTAACACTTGATCCCAATAAAGATGGAAAACTTACCTTCACAGAGCTCGCCAATCTTGGCGTGGAAGCCTTTGACTATTACGACGACAATGGAGATGCCGTAGTTGGCCCAGATGAATTCAAACGGGTAAGGACAGCAAAAGGGATTGCGGCAAAGAGAAAGTATCAGCATGAGCAGCAGAAAAAGTACCTTGCCAGAGTTCAATCCTGCGAACTCCCTCAGCCCGGCGACCTCGATAAAATCTATGTCATCGGTGCTCGGGAAGGAAGCGCGATCTCGACAGTATCTGTATCCGGCCAAGACCGGGAAACCACCACAGGTACAATTGAAATAGAGCCTGGCGCCGGCAAAATCTACATCTATGCGACGACTTTTGAGGGGATGATCTGGCAAGTTAAATGACCCCCGGCAAAGCCGGGGGCTTAAGCGGGTGAGCCCCTTAAAGGGGCAAATTGGGAACCGCTAAAGCGGTTATGGATTGAATATATCCATTTGGTCAAAGTACTTATCACGCTCTTCTTGCGTTCTGATATACTCCCTCACCATCTGTTCATCGAGCCCTACAGTTGAGACGAAATATCCACGGGCCCAAAAATTTTCACCCTTGAAATTCCGTGCTTTATTTTTGAATTTTCGAGCTATGGCAATCGCGCTTTTTCCTTTTAGGTATCCAACGACTTTTGAAACAGCATGTTTGGGCGGTATGCTGATACACATGTGAATGTGATCCGGCATCAAATGGCCCTCCTCAATCTTACTTTCGCGATGCCCGGCCAGTTCATGGAAAATTTCACCAAGATACTGACGTAGGTTGCCATAGATAACTTTTTGCCTGCGTTTAGGGATGAAAACCACGTGGTATTTACAATCCCATCTCGTATGTGCAAGGCTTTTGTAATCTCTCATCGGCTAATTCCTTTGTTATTTTGGTCAATAAACAAAGAAATGTAAGACCGTGGGAACGGTCAAACCATTGAGAGTCCCCCGGCATAGCCGGGGGTTTACCGGATTAAATTAAAGGCGCAAGAGAGCGGGTCTCTCATATTGTCCTAACACATCAACGCGAAAAAGACGGTGTTGGTGTCATAGGTGTCGATAAATCAAAGATTACGTTCTTAGCACCCGGCGCGTGTATTAAAAATTTCAACAAGGAAACGCCTGAAGTTGCTAAGCAGGCGCATAGGTTCATTAAAGATATATTTGGTCGCGATGCTACAGAGGTTATCGCCGGTTATAAAATAGCCAAAATCACCCTCCCCTCTGTCTTAAAGTCCAAAAACCCTTCGGGGTCTGCCATGCGTTATATTGTGATCGAAGAAGGCATCCCCTATTTTTTATACAAGGGGAAGAAAAGAGATATCAAAGAGCTTTGGGCCAAGGACTTACCCAAGGGCTCAAAAGCACATCCTGAAACGGTCGGTATCTTTAGACAATTCACCCCGGATGGTGTCGCGAATTTAAACCATGCCTCCATCGTCTCTTCAAAAGAGGTAGAGAAATACCAAACTCTCCCCAGTTATGCCGGACTTATTCAACTCATGGAAGAAGGGCATCTGGAACGTGTGAAGTATAACACCTACCGCATAAACTCAGCTTTTGATCGCTTCCCCGCCGAACTCTTTGGAGGGCGATCCGTCAATTTCATTCTGCCCGAAGATGTCTCTCTCCCCCAGGTCGACCCAGGCCATTCCTGCATTTATCACGCTGAAACCGGGAAACAGATCGAAGGAGCGTCTGAGCATTGCGATAGCCAGTTGGATATCAATTCAGGACTGAAGACCCCGAATTGACGTTCTCAAAATTCAATGAACCCATCAAACAAAACGGCAAAACACTACTGACTAAGAAAGGCCATATAAACATGGGTACCGCACCAACACTCGATACCCCGCGTTTACTCCTTCGTCCTCATCAAAGGTCTGATTTTGACGATTATGCCAAGATGTTTGCCTCGGAACGTGCTCTCCATATGGGGCAACTTGGCAGACGCCAAGCTTGGTATTCCTATGCCGCTGAAGTCGGGCATTGGGCATTACTGGGATTTGGGCCTTGGGCACTGGAGCTCAAAGAAAACAAAGCTTTGGTCGGGCAGGTCGCTATTCTATGGCATGCCCATTTCCCGGAACCTGAATTAGGCTGGTTCTTATTCGAAGGCCATGAAGGCAAGGGCCTCGCCTTTGAAGCTGCGACCGCGGCCAGAGATTGGGCCTTTGAAAATGAAATGATGGGGTCACTGGTAAGTTATATAGATCCTGCCAATCATCGTTCGATAGCTTTAGCCGAGCGACTTGGGGCGACTTTAGATCCCAAGGCAAATGCAACTGATCAAGGCGATCTCGTCTATCGCCATCCTATTCCATCTCCACCCGCTCGGTCTCCACATACCTCGACCAGCTGGTGACTTTTCCGTTGGCGGGGTTGAGGAAGATGAAGTGGTTGTCTCCGTAGCGGTAGATCCGGCGGCAGGTTTGGCCTTCTGGACGTTTGGTGCAGATGTTAAAGCCTTCGAAAAACCAGCTGGTTTCATAACTCTTGCCCCGGGCGCTGAAGATGTGGCGGCCGTCGGTGGTGTATTTGCTCTGGGCGCGGATGCCAAAGACGGTTTTAATCTCAAGGGGTTTGCCAACCAAGAATTGCTCAAAGGTTTCAGGCCTGATCATCTCGGCCCCGCTTGCAACGATATCCGCCCGTACCTGTATCCAGTCGCCGTTTGCTTCTTTGTTATCGTTCGGCGCACAGTCATAAGTTCCAGATGTTCCAACCCGCGGCCTTTCGAGAAAACCGACAAAGCAGTGTTTGTAAAAATGGGAAAAGACTTGTGGTGAGAAAGACCAGCTGGTCAGTTTACGCCGTACCCGTTGCTCATCACCCCGAATGACATGGGCATTGAGCCCTTCGGCTTCGATCACCTCTTCCAGCTCATCAAAATAATCACTACCAGGGAAAAAGCTGCTGTGCTCGGAAAAACTCAACAGCACCGCATGGTTGCGCGGGAAGTTTTTCATCGCCCCGATTAACCAGTTGCCATAGCTGTTATCGAGCTGCCCGGTCCAATCGGGTGTTGGATCGTTGATGACCAGGTGATCGAACGGCAGGTCAGGGTAAACCAACGTCGCATGCAGGAGATGAAACGCGGGTACCCGTTGGCCGGAGAGCACGATGCGTTCATAACCCTGACGCCGATAATCCCACAACAAGCGCGCCAGGATCCGGGCGAACACATCCCGGTTATCAATAGCTCTGTTATCAGGATCGGCATTCAGGCTGCCAGATACCTTGTCTCCAGGATTTTTATCTTCAGAAACCGGGCCTTCAGATAACGCTGCAAACTCGTCCAGGTTAATATGCTGCGGAGGATTGGCGACAATTTCAGCGAGCGGTAACGTGATGTAAAGCGCCTGAACATCCCAGCCCTCGCGATTAAGATCGCCATAAATCGCCGGGACCATTGCCACCGCATTGCGCCGGACCTCGTTGTGCGCGTTGATGTGCAGAACAATCCCCTTGGCCGCGGCTGCATCGTGACGCTTGGTCTGCAAGCCGTCATTTCGGATATAAATGTCCTGCTTCAGTGGTGTCGTTTCATTCTCTTTAGTGGCGGGAATTGCGGGGGTAGAAACGGCTGCAATTTCGATTTCGTGCGGATTATTGCTTAAGGTATTTTGTTGAAAAATTGGTGAGGTGGTTTGAGCTAAAGCAGCTCCCTGCCCCTTTGTAATCGGGGGCACCAACAAGGCCAGGATTAGAAAGGATCCCAAACCAATTTTATACCCTAATGAACCCGAGGCGATAAGCTTGCTCCCACAGTTCGTGATAGAAGCAGAATACAACCAAAGGGTTAATAATTAGTGGGAAAGTAACTTCCCTTTTATGCAGAGATACAATATAGCTGAAGCTTAAATGTGATACTCTGATCAACTGTGACGGCTAATAATGTTTCCTTTCAAGAAGTTAAGTCTCCTTTATCTTTTATTTATTATCTCCGGTTGTAATGCCACAAATAAGATCGGGTCCGGGCCGCTTATTCTTAACGGCAATTTGGAAAATGCTTATAATCGATATCTAGAAAGCTATAATATACGCACTGGAAAAATGAATACTGGAGGGGCATTTGCCCTGAACCCAATAACAGGCAAGGCCGCCTCGGTAGTGGGTATCCATGGTGTTGACCCTGTGAACAGGGCGAAACAATCCGCTTTGAGTAATTGTGGAGAGGGATGTTTTCTCTTTGGAGTTAACGGTAAAATAGTATGGAAGGGCTACACAAAACCCGAAAAATCCAATGCAGAGCAAGTTGAATTAGACATCGACTTAAACAAATTTAGAATAAGCCTATACGACCCCAAAAAGTTCAGAATAACATCTGGCCAAAAAATAGAATTCGAAAGATATCTTGATCTCGTATCGATAGAGAAAACGGGCATTACCCATGCTTTTGCAATCAGTGAAAATGGGTACTCTGCGAGGTCTAGTTACTCTGAAAATAAATCAAAGGACGATTATTCCGAGGTTAAACTATCTGCGATCAAAAAATGTGAGCATAAGTCTTCGGGTGCTGTATGTGTCTTGTACGCAATTAATGATCAACTCGTAGAAAAGAAATAATTTAAAATATTTTCACGCCTCAAGGCGAACAAATTACACATAATAAAAATGCGGAGCACAGCCGGGATACCTACCCGTCTACGCTCCGCATTTATTTTAAGGCTCTAATAGAATTATAAAGGTTGGTTCATTTAACGCTCAAACCTTAGCCTCTTATATTTCCTATCTAAATTTAAACCTTAGCACTTAACCCAAAGT
This sequence comes from Kiloniella sp., assembly GCF_965205715.1. GTDB lineage: Bacteria > Pseudomonadota > Alphaproteobacteria > Kiloniellales > Kiloniellaceae > Kiloniella. Next base: position 1,305,027 of record NZ_CBDBHW010000014.1, read on the forward strand.
TGGCATCGTGAATTCAGCATCTGTTCTGATGCCACTTGGCCAACGGCTTGTTGTTGTTTTAATCCGGGTATAGAAACGCACACCTTCCATGCCATGCATGTGATGATCGCCGAAGATAGATGCTTTCCAGCCACCAAAGCTATGGAAAGCCATTGGCACAGGAATTGGCACGTTAATGCCGACCATACCGACTTCGATATCCTGGTTAAAGTTGCGGGCAACATCACCATCACGGGTAAATACAGCGGTTCCGTTGGCGTATTTATGGGCATGGATGAGATCAACAGCGTCTTGGTAGGAATCGCGGCGTACAACTGAAAGCACAGGACCAAAGATCTCATCCTTCCAGATTGACATATCCGGGGTAACGTTATCGATCAAAGTACCACCGATGAAATAACCGTTCTCATAACCCTGTTGATTTTGTTTAAAGTCACGTCCATCAACAACGACCTTGGCGCCATCGGTTTCGCCCGCATCGATATACCCACGAACCTTATCCAAATGTTGCGCACTTATCAGGGGTCCCATTTCCGAGGTACTATCCACAGAAGGACCAATTTTAAGGGCTTTGATCATTGGAACCAGTTTTTCGATAAGGGCGTCGGCAACCGCATCTGTAACAGGAACTGCGACAGAGATCGCCATGCAGCGTTCACCAGCGGAACCATAACCAGCACCCATAAGGGCGTTAGCGGCCATATCCAAATCGGCATCCGGCATAATGATCATGTGGTTCTTGGCACCACCCAGGGCCTGAACCCTTTTGCCATTGGCTGAACCGGTTTGATGGATATATTGCGCAATTGGTGTTGAACCAACAAAACTAATTGCTTTAACATCAGGATGCGAAAGCAGCACATCGACGGCTTCCTTGTCGCCCTGTACCACATTAAAAACGCCCTCTGGAAGACCAGCTTCGGTGAGCCATTCTGCAATTTTAAGAGACGTTGACGGAACCCGTTCGGATGGTTTGAGGATAAAGGTGTTACCCGTAGCCAGAGCAACCGGGAACATCCACATTGGAACCATGGCTGGGAAGTTGAACGGAACGATACCAGCACAAACACCGAGTGATTGACGGATCATATGGCTGTCGACACCTGTGCCAACATTTTCAGAGTACTCACCCTTTAGGAAGTTCGGCGCACCGACGGCAAACTCAACAACTTCCAGTCCGCGCGTAACCTCGCCCATCGCATCATCGTGGGTTTTACCGTGCTCGTTAGAAATGATTTCTGCAAGCTGGTCTCCGCGTTCCCACAGAATAGATTTAAAACGATCAAGGATCCGCGCTCTGCGTAAGGCTGGCATTTTTGACCAGGTTGGCCAGGCAGCCTTGGCAGCGGCAATGGCGCTTTCAACCTCGGAAACTGAAGCCAAAGCAACACTTTTGCTACTTGTGCCAGTCGCAGGGTTAAAAACAGCTTGGCTGCGTCCAGAGGTACTCTCTGTGTGGGCGCCATTGATATAGTGTGCAATTTCAGTCATGAGGCTCTCTCCATTTTTTCTAGCCTTTTGTACAATGCACATTTACAAATACAAATAGACGATATCGGCTATCCGTTATTCATAAATGGAGATAAGAAAATGGATTGGGACGATGCTAAATACTTCCTCGCCATTGCCCGCGAAGGACAGATGCTGGGCGCGGCAAAACGGCTTAAGGTAAGTCAGGCAAAACTCAGCCGCAGGATTACCTCCCTGGAAGAAGCGATTGGTACCCGGCTTTTGGACCGCAGTACCAGCGGTTGTCGCCTAACTGAAAATGGTGCGGCCATGTTCGAGACCGCTGAAAAGATTGAAGCTGAGTTTCTTCAGGGTCTTTCACGCCTTAAACGCAGTGACAGTGAGATATCCGGCACAATCAGGATCGGAGCACCAGACGGGTTTGGAGTTGCCTTCCTGGCCCCCCGATTGAGCCGTTTTACCCAGGCCTTTCCCCAGCTCAATATTCAACTCGTCCCGGTTTCGCGATACTTTTCTCTCTCTCAACGCGAAGCCGACATTGCCATTATGATCGGCCGCCCAGATAAAGGACGATTGCGTGTCAAACGTTTGTCTGACTATTCACTCGGGTTATATGCGGCGAGATCCTATCTTGAAAAAGCAGGACATCCCAACAGTCTGGCCGATATTAAGGACCATACTCTTATTGGGTATGTTGAGGATCTGATTTATACTCCTGCCCTAAATTACAGTTCAGAGTTTCTGCGCGACTGGCGATCCACCATCGAAGTATCAACAGCAATGGGGCAGTTTGAAGCGGTCCGGTCGGGAGCAGGCATTGGGATTTTACACGACTTCATGGCCATTTCTAACCCAGACCTTATTCCACTTTTCCCTGAGCATTTCATCACCCGCCAATATTGGACGGTATGGCATGAGGACATGCGTATTGCAAAACGTGTCTCAGCTGTCGCTGATCTGCTGGATAGGTTAGTTCTTGAAAGTAAATCCTGTTTTATACGCTGATAGCTAAAAGCTGTTTTGGAAATCGTGCGATTACCCCCTTGCCCCCGGGCAGGAAAGGCGCAGATTAAGATTATCGGCGTTTGAAATTAAGACGCTTCTTTGGCCGTTAATCGATCGATGTAGAGTTGGTATTTTCCGCTGTCTTTAAATTCTGCCAGACGTTTGTTAAACCGGGCTATAAGAACTTCACTTCCCGGCAGCTTTTTGGGAAACAGGACAAAGCTCTGGTTGTTTAGGATCGCCTTGGGGTGATGGGTAATCTTGGCCCGTTGTTCCGGGGTGAAGTTTTCACGGATGGCAAAATATCCCACAGAAATTTCCTGAGGATAAAGCTCAACCCGCCCGGCCAGGAGTTTCTCAAAATTGGTACGATCATTGGCTTCGCGATCCATCGAGAACTTGCCTGCGGCAAGGGCTGCGTCAAATTCGGGACCATAGCTGTATTTAATACCACCGCCCATACGGTAGCCGTTCAAATCTTCCAGGCTTTTCCAGTCAAAAGGGCGGTCTTTGCGGTAAAAGAATACAAATCTTTCGGTTAATATCGGATCACTGAAGAGGAAATCGGCTTCGCGTTCCTCTTTGTGCATCCACACGCCCATGGCGTTGTAATTACCGCCTGCAGTCTCGTGATAACCACGGCCCCACGGGAGAAACTCGAGTTTGGCCTCAATGCCATCAGCAGCAAAGACATCTCTGATCAGTTGCGCGATCACACCACCATCTTCGAGTTGTTGCGATAAAAACGGCGGCCACTCGCCAACGGTGACGGTAATTTTGTCATCCGCTGCCTGAGCGGAAGAGTGTGAAAAAATAGAGATCGGGCTCAATAAAAGCCCCAAAGAAAGGGCTAGAGAAAGGGCCAGAGAAAAGAAAAGACCTCTCAAGAGGACTAATAATCGCCACATCATATCAATCTCCCCTACCCTTATTTCCCGTTTATCCATTCATTTATTATTACCTAATAGATACCATCATTCTGGATAAAACTTAGTTAAAACCACTAAATTCAACCTATTGGTTCTATATACAGAATCACCATGACAGCAAGACTTTGACAGGCTTGCAAATTCCCAAAATAGTTTTCTTACTTTAAAATCTAAAAGGGCAAGTATTACTACCAAGACAGGTCACAAATGGTACTTTCGAGTCTTAAGTCAAGGTTTTACTGGGTGATTGATTAAACAGGCGTTTGTACTCACGGCTAAATTGGCTCGGGCTGTTGTACCCCACAGCAAAGGACGCATCCCCTGCCGCAATACCGGAAAGGATCAACCTGCGTGCCTTATGCAGACGGAAGTTCTTGATAAACTGGATCGGGGTCATGGTCGTCGCCTGCTTAAATTTACTGTGCAAGGACGAGGCCGACATGCCCGCAACCGCAGCAAGGGTATCAATTTCAATCGGCTGTTCAAAATGGCGTTCAATGTAGTGTACGATCGGCGCAATCTTATTGGCATAGGCATCGTTGGCAACACAGTTACGCAGTAACTGCCCTCGTGGGCCGCGCAGGACTTCGTAATAAAGCTCATGGGTAATCGCCGGAGCCAGCACCCGGGCATCGGTGGGATCATTGAGGGTATTAATAAGGCGAAGGACAATTTTCAACAGACTGTTGCTCAGGGGACTTGAAAGAGAAATATCCAAATTATCGGCGGTATTTTCTCTCGAATATTCTGTGCCACTATCTTCGCCAATCTCTGCAATCAGGTGACTGGCCAGTGCCTGATCGATATCCAGCTGGATTGCCAGGAATGGCACTTCTGGTGAGAGACCGTAGGCATCGGATTCAATGGGCAGGCTCACCGAATTAATCAAGTAATTGTTGGGATTGTAGTCATTGAACTTGTCCTGATTTCCCGCCCCGCCATAGTACATGCGCTTGCGTCCCTGCACCACAACACAGATGCACGGCCCATACATATACGGGCGGCGACGAAAGCTCTCTTCGTGACGATAAAGCTTGATATCAGGGATCGCGGTCAGGTTCTCGCCCTCGTCCGGGGCCAGTTTGTTTACAATCTCAACTAGCTTGTCTGCATCATCCATGCGTCGGTTAAAGCCTTGAATTTATCAGGATGGACCACAGGATCATGACACAAAAATGCACTTTTAACAGCGACTAACAGTATTTTTTGGAGCTTTAGGCAAGAGATCGAGAGCAACGTGATAACCCTGCCCACTGTTTTAATCACATAGTCAGGCCATCAAATATCCTTTTCCATTTCAAGGAACTTACGATGCCGATCCCCACTTACCCCGCCAAAAATCAATCCAGCGCTCTTTCATCTATGAAAGCCGATCACATAGCCCTGCGGGTGCCTGATTTTGCGGCCAGCCGCGACTGGTTCATCGAAAAATTTGATTTTCGCGTCATTCACCAATGGCCCTTTGGCGATCTCAATCTCGCCTATCTCGCCCCGGCGGCAGATGATGGTTTTCTCATAGAGCTTATCGGGGGGGCGCTCGAAACCCCGCGCACAAAACACACAGACCTCGGTGCTAGCCTCAGCGAAGGTGGATCACACCACATCTGCTTTGCGGTTGCGGACACGAAAAAGACGCTGGAAGAACTGAGATCCCGCGGGGTCAGCGTGGTCGCGGAACCCTTTGTGGTCGAAGATATCAACCGCCTACTCGCTTTTGTTTCAGACCCTTGGGATAACCTATTTGAGTTATCCCAAAAGATCTAAACCAGCACCTCCTAGTAATAGAGGATGTTTGAGACTTGTCTCTACAAAATAGCCCCCTGATAGAGAACCTGCTCTGCTTCTTGGGGGGCAAAACGACGGGCCAGGGTGCGGAAGGCACTGTGAACAGCGTCGCGGTCAATATTACAGCTGCGCAGATGTCGCTTTGCGATGGTCGGATCAAAGGCTGAACGGCCGTGTAAGATGCGCTGGTTATCAAAAACCAGCATCTCACCCGGCTGGATCTGATGTTGGAACTGATTTTCCGGCAGACAGACCAGCCGGGTATATTCGGCAAGAGCAGCAATCAGGTCGTCGATCTGATCTTCAGGAGCCACCTGGAGTACTTCTTGGGGCGCAAGGCAGCGATCGTTGAAACGGATCCCAGTGACCTGCCCTTTGCTATCAAGGCTGATGACATGGGCTTCCGTACTAAAGAACACTTCACCCGCGTGTTCGCGGTGGAAAGTCACCCCATGTCGCGTTAAGATCTCGAACAGATCCGGGGTTTGGGCCCGCATCTGTTCTGCAATGTAAAAACCATCAACCATAAGAGATGTGCCGCCCATATGAGCACCGGTTTTGATCGCGTGGAAAAAGATGAACCCCGGCGGTGAATACCGAAAGGGCTCGTCGGTATGGGGAATCTGGGCGCGCGACGTTTCTCCAGCCACCCGTGCTTCTGGTAGTGAGATCAGATCAAAAACTTTGCCGTAACTGGTCTCGCGTATCGGCCCGTAACGGCCGGCAATGCGCATGGTATCTTCTGCGTCGGTTGGTACATCCGTCAACATCATGATGCCATGATCGCGCAAAGCCCACAGAGAGCCGAACAGCGCTTCATCGTCATCCACGACACTACTAAAGGAAAACTTACCTATCTTACCGCTTAAATCACTTCCCCAGTGATCCGGCTGAAAACGAGGGATACCCTCTGCATACCGTAGAAGAAAATCGGGATCATAATGAGAGATGTGGCCGTCATCCCAAGTAACGCGTACTTTCTCTGGGTTTGAAACATCAAAGCTCTCAAGCCGCACAGACGCTGGAACATCATTCGGCGTGAGCCACCTTTTTCCGGAATGCGTATCCCCGCAAATCTCACAGTCACAGGCCAAACGCAGCCAACGCGTGGATAAGCAGGTACTTGCTTTACCGTCAAACTCAAGCGCGATGCGATCCCCCTCATTGCTAATTTCAAGTACGATATGACCACTTGATTGGTCGCAGTTAGATTGGCCGCTGGAAATTGGTGAGATATGATCATCAGGCATCATCAGGGGTTCCCTAAGAACTATTGAATTTTATTCTCTGATCCTACAATTCGCGGGATTTCCATTCAAACGAGTTTCTTTCTTCAAGTTTTGAGTTATTCTCAACACCATGACAAAAATTAGAGACCTCCCCCTTTCAGCCTTACGAGCACTCAAAACCGCAGCACTGACGTCCAGCCTAACCCGTGCAGCAGAAGAACTGGGGGTGACGCCCGGGGCCGTCAGCCATCAGATCAGGCAACTGGAAGAAAGATTGGGGATCAAGTTGATCCGGCGTGTTGGCAACGGCATCGTCCTGACCCACGCCGCAGAACGCGCCCTGCCTGATATCACGCGTGGGTTTGATGCCCTGACCACAGGCATGTCTCGGTTGCGTTCAGAAAGACGGGCAGAGACTTTTACGATCTCAGCAGATACCTCTTTTGCCTCTCAATGGCTTGCCCCGCACTTGAACAGGGTTCGCGCCGTGCTCCCCAATCTGGATGTGCGGATTGTCTCTCCTGTCCCCCTCGACACCATGATCGAAGAAGCGGTTGATCTTGCCATTAGTTATGCAAATGAAATCCCGGACAGCCTGGTATCGCAAGAATTCTCAAGCGAACGGGTTATCCCCAGCTGTGCACCGAAACTGATCCAGCATAAGGACAAAACAGACCAAGCTGAAATCCTCAACACCCTACCGCTTTTGCATATTGATCCATCCATGGGTGATAACGTTTACCCCACCTGGCACGACTGGTTCAAAGCCGCAGGATTGCAGACAGAAGGTCACGATCAGGGATCGCGTTTTGGTTTAACAGTCATGGTGGCCCAGGCTGCGATAACGGGGGAAGGTGTCCTACTGTGCAGCGAGATGGTTATCCGCGATTATCTGGAGCGTGGGGACCTGGTTGAAGTTGCCCAAAACGGGCCAGATCTCACAATCCAGCGCCGCCTTGTCTGGCCCAACCAGGGTCCAAAAGCTGATCAGGCGGCACTGGCCGCGGCTGAATTAATCTCAATCGCACAAGAAGAATTTGTTACACAATAAGCCCACCCCAAGAAACCAGCTTGCAACAGTTACAAAACCAACTGCCGCATCTGCAATGCTTTGATAATGGCCTGCTCTCGGGTGGTCGCGCGGAGCCTGCGGCGGGCTTTTTGCAGGTGCATGTTTACCGTCACCACTTCCAGACCCATTTGGTGGGCGATGCGATCAGGGCGGATACCAAGAGCGAGGTAGCGCAGGACATCCTTTTCCCGGTCGGTGAGAATACCCTTTGATTTCACCAGCGCCCCATCGCGCGAGGAAAACAGTTCCTGATTGAGGGTGAGTTCGTGGCCATTAAAAAACTGGTGCGCGGCGTTCATGATCAAGGTGATTTCCTGACCATGTATGCGCATGACATCCTGACTGTCTTTTTCGCTCAAACCAAAAAACACGCCCGTCGCAGCCAGATAATCCGCCTTGGATTTTGGCAGCGGAATCCCCATGCCAGCATGGGTATCTTGCTCTCTGACTTCCTGCAGCATGGTATCGTTTTGCTTATCGAGCCCCGCCTCTCCCTTGAAGAAGCTCTTGTCGAGAAAGAGCGTATGATCTTCATTGGCGCAGTGGTGAACCAGTAGATCGGTGGCGACGTAATTCTCGAAATAGTAGCTCAACCACTTTTCAGACATCGTGGAATAGAGCAACAGCTCTTCTTCTGGGTTGCCATAGGCGTAATTGATCCAGTTTACCCCAAGAGGCTGAAGCGTTTTTTTTAAAATATCCCAGATTTCATTTGAATCGTTAGCGCTTGATGCTGCTCTTGAAAACTCAAAGAGCCTTTCCCCCTGCTCCAAAGCGAACTCCCCCAACCAAAACTTACATTTAACACGTAATATTAGTTATTTGTTGAGATCAATTGTACATGGTTGTTACTATTTTGTATGCAATATTATTACTTAATTCCACTTTAAGTTTATTACTTTGTATAACAAAAAGAGGGAGAATGCCTCTCACTCTTTTGCGAATGTTATATTAGCCATGACTATAAGATAACTCAGAATGAGCCTGATAACTGGAACTTAAGCCTACTCAAAACAAAGAAAGATAGAAAATGCTTAACATCACGGGGCGGTGTTTTTGTGGTGCAGTAACATGGAGGATGTCCGGAATAATTCTCTGGGCGGCAATGTGCCATTGCGAAGATTGTCGTCGTGTAGCCTCATCGGACTATGTTAGCTGGTTTGGTGTTCGGCGAGACACACTTACCTGGCAGGGACCACGTAATATTTTCAATTCGTCCAAACAGGTTCAGCGCAGCTTTTGCAAAGAATGCTGGTCCCCAACATCCTTTGAAACGGACATATTTCCGGACGAAACCCATCTATACGCGTTAACGCTGGACGATGTTTCGGTTTACCAACCGACGGCGCACATTTTTTGGTCAGAGCGATTGCCGTGGGTTCACCCCGCTGATGACCTGCCAAAGCACTTAAAAGGCTTACAACAAGCCGCACAGACTGGACATCGGTTAATGGAATAAAAGCCAGAATGACTGTGAAAGCACCGCTGGATCATTTTTAAAGCGTCCCCCTCGAGCCTCGGGCTTCATCATCTGACCTTGAGCTCTATCTGGTATGGATAAGAGCCCAAGGGGATGAGTTAAACCTGCGAGTATTAGGCTTTCAAAGCTTCGAGGAGAAAACGCGCGGATGAGTCGGAAGATCCCGGGTTTTGCCCGGTGATAAGTAGGCCATCCCGGACTGAAAAATCAGCCCAATCATCGGCGGAACGGAATTTCCCTCCGGCATTTTTCAGCTCTTGCTCTACGGAGAAGGGAACGATATCTGTGGCGCCAACGGCGGCTTCTTCACTGTCAGTAAAGCCCGTGAGTTCCAGACCGGCGACCAAGGGTTCATTGCTTTTAGATTTGGCCTTAATCAGGGCCGTTACGCCGTGGCAAACCGCCCCGATTGGCTTGGATGCCGCCTGGAATTCACTGAGCAGAGCGAGAGAAGCAGCGTTGTCTGTGAGGTCATAGAGCGGACCGTGGCCACCAGGATAGAAGACTGCATCGAAGTCGCTGGCTAGGACATCATCCAACTTCTTGGTGTTGGCCAGAAGCGCTTGAGCTTCTGCATCCTTTTCATAGCGACGGGTATCGTTGGTTTTGAAATCATCGCCCAGGCTTGCGGGATCCACTGGGATTTGACCTCCCGCAGGTGAGGCCAGTGTTATTTCTGCGCCAGCTTCGCTAAAGCGATAGTAAGGGGCGGCGAACTCTTCCATCCAAACACCGGTTTTACGTCCGGTGGTGCCAAAATCTTCGTGAGAGGTCATAACCATCAAAATCTTCATAACAAATTCCTTAGCAGTAAAATTAAATTGTACTCGTGTGCCTGTTTGTTTTGGCGTTGAGCTAAAGATAATTCGTTATAATAAAAATGATAATAGCCAAAGTTATAGACATTTTGTATGATTTATTTTGACAATAAATTTCATACTCAGGTACCAGAATGGGTGATTTACATGGATGACTTAAGGGGAATGATCACATTTGCCCGGGTGGTGGAAAGTGGCAGCTTTGCCGAAGCCGCGCGCAAGCTTGGCCTGGGTCGCGCCGCCATCAGCCATCAGGTCAAACTGTTGGAAGAAAGACTTGGCATCCGTCTTTTGCATCGCAGTACCCGCAGCCTCAGCCTGACCCACGCCGGCGAGGATTATTACCAGAGCTGTAAACGCATCAGCGAAGAAGCAGAAGCCGCCAACCGGCGGATCCAAAGTCTGAGTGATGAACCAGTGGGGCGAATTTCCCTGACCTGTTCGGCCAATTTTGGCTTGAAGCGGATCGTCCCCCTGCTCGGTCAATTTCGCCACCTTTATCCAAAGATCGAACTGGATGTCGAGCTTACCGACGAGGTCACAAACGTTATTGAAGGCGGATACGACATCGCAATCAGATCCGGTCCCTTGTCTGATTCCGATATGATGTCGAAGAAAATCTGCAGCACCGTGCGCCGGATTTGTGCCGCGCCTGCGTATCTGGAAAGTGCGGGAACCCCAACCGAACCTGAAGATCTGGCCTCCCACAACTGGGTGACCTATAGCCGCCATTCCGGTGTGTTGTCGCTCAACCGGGAAGGACGTTCCTATAAGGTGCGCATTACCGGGCCGATCCGCACCAACAACGCTGGAGCACGATTACAATTTGTCCTCGGCGGCCATGGTCTTGGCCTCTTGCCCGAACACGAGCTTTGGGAACAACCCAAGGGCAATCTCATCATGCTGCTGCCTGAATACGAAATGGCGCCACTGGATCTCTTCGCAGTTTATCCACCTGGCGCAGCTTCGACCCTAAAAGTGCGTATGCTGATCGATTACCTCGCCGAACATCTGTCTAAAGCGCCAGATTATCCCTGAGCAAAATGACGACTATTCCAGCGCCCTTTTGATCCGCGCGGTCAAATCACTGGTATCGAGTTTTTCAAAGCGTTTACCAAAGATAAGCGCAAACTCCAGCTTCATGGTCTCGGTACTATTTAGCGCCGATGACCTGAGCTCACTTTCTGCCACACTCACAGGTAAAAAAGCCTGACAAAACCCGGCTTCTACTCCCTCAAACAAAGACGCGACCGAAGCTGATTCCAGCGAAATTGTATAGGGAGATTGCACTGCCTTTATCATCTCCAGTGCGCGGTCCCGAAGGATACAATCAACACCGAGAACACCTATATTTAACCCGCCAACGAGGTCAGAGGCATTGCCATACCATGCAACCTCCTCGGTCCAAAGGTGATCGCCCTCATCCGTATTGGGCTCTCTGGCAACAATCGCCATATCCAGTGCGCCGGATTGCACCCGGCGGCGCAGGTTTCTACTGGGTTCGAGAATAATCTTGGGGTCGACCTTGGGAAACTCCACCACAAAAATCGGCATAATTTTCTTGAGGAGCGTTGGCGCATAATCCGTCGGCGCGCCAAAACTCAGGCGACCGGAAAGCTCCTCATGCCGCATGTCACCCAGGATTTCATAGTTGAGGCTCAAAAGGCGTTCGCCCTTTTCCTTGAGCACTTCTCCCGCAGCGGTCAGGACGATGCCTTTGTTACTTCGCTCGAGCAAACGCTGGTTAAGCTGCTCTTCCAGCCGTTTGATCTGCATGCTGATGGCCGCAGGCGTTTTATTAAGCCGCTCCGCACCAGCTTTAAAGCCGCCCTCTTTCAAGACGGTCAGGAATGTTCGGATCAATTCGAGGTTCAGCGCTGGCAGCATGATTAAATATTATTTACCCACAAGTTAAAGTAGTTTCGTTTGCCTTAACTATAGAGCGGTTCCATAATAATCCAAGTTCAAATGTTTAAGAGCAATCCTACAGGAGTGCGGCAGTTGATTTCAGATCTCAAAACAATTGATCAGTACAAGGCAATCGATGAAAAGGCTGTCAGTTCTTATCGCCTCAATCGAACCAGAGAACTTCTCGCCCAGTTCAAGATGGATGCGGCCGTGCTGTTTGATCCCTTAAACCTGCGTTATGCGACGGGATGCCGGAACATGCAGGTCTGGACTTCGCACCACCTGTCTCGGTACGTCTTTGTCCCAGTTGAGGGTCCCGTAGTGCTGTTTGATTACGGCGGCGCCTTGCACCTGTCAGATGGCTTGGAGACCATAGACGAGGCCCGTCCGGCCAAATCCTGGGACTTTTTTGGTTCCGGAAACCGGGCTGAAGAACACGCGATCAAATGGGCTGAAGAAATCATCGATCTGCTGCACAGCACCTGCGGCCGAGGCGCGACCCTAGGCATTGATCGGGCGGACTTGTTACCCATGCTGGCGCTACAAAACCGCGGCATTAAAATGAAAGACGCCAAGGCGCCGATGGAAATGGCGCGGTCGATTAAATCAGCCGATGAAGTCACCATTATTCGCAATTCTATGGACGTCTGCACCCGTGCGATTGCGGAAATGCGCAAACATACCGTCCCCGGAGTGACCGAAAACTATCTGTTGTCGATCATGAACCAGTACAATCTTGAACACGGCGGTGAAGCTCAGGAAACCCGGCTGCTGTCTTCGGGCCATCACACCAATCCCTGGTTTACCGAGACTTCGAACAAGGTCATTGAAAACGGTGAAATGCTGGTGTTCGACAGCGACCTCATTGGACCCGACGGCATGTTTGCCGACCAAACCCGCGCCTTTGTCATCGGCGATAAAAAACCGACCGACCAACAGCGCCAGCTCTATGCCCATGCCCATGAGCAACTGGAACACAACATGGCCCTGCTGCGTCCCGGTATGACCTTTGAAGAATTTGGCGAACTGTCGTGGAAGATGCACGATATCTATGTGCCCAACCGCTACGCCGAAATGATCCACGGCATTGGTTTCGGCGTTGAATATCCGGTGATTTATTACCCCGAAGACCATGAGACCTGGCAGTATTCAGGCACTTTTATGGAAGGCATGACCGTCTGCGTGGAAAGTTATATCGGCCCTGTCGGCGGTGACGAAGGCGTAAAACTGGAACAACCCGTGCTGATCACCAAAGACGGTCCTGTAGCGCTGACCGATTGCCCGTTTGAGGAAGATTACCTGTGAGAACCAGTTCTGTGAGAATGAATTATGACTATATCGTGGTCGGGGCCGGAACCGCGGGCTGCGTTCTGGCTCACCGGCTCAGTGAAAGCGGCGAGCACTCGGTGTTGTTGCTCGAACACGGTGGCGATGATCGCAATTGGATCCTGCAGATGCCAGCTGGTCTGCGCTCGGCATTCAAACCCACCAGCAAATATAACTATTGGTTTAAGACTACCCCCCAAGCCCATCTCAACGGCCGCGAGATCGACCAACCGCGTGGTAGAGTGCTGGGCGGATCATCGTCGATTAACGGCATGACCTTTTTACGCGGTAACCCGCGCGATTATGACGACTGGGCAAGTGTAGAAGGCTGTACTGGCTGGTCATATGCGGACTGCCTGCCCTACTTCAAAAAGTTCGAACGCCGCGACGGTGCCTCGGATGATTTCAGATCCAACACAGGCATGGTCGGGGTCAAAACCCAAACCGACTTGAACCCCTTGAACGCTGCCTTCCTCGAAGCGGGGCAGCAAGCCGGGCATGCGCTGACCCAAGACGTCAACGGCTATGCCCAGGAAGGCGTCAGTCGCTTTGAGATGTCGGTGGAAAAGGGCTATCGCAGCAGCTCGGCCCGGGCCTATCTGCACAACCAGAAAAAACGTCCCAATCTGGACATTGCCACCGGTGTAAAGGTCTTGCGCGTTATCACCAAAAACGGCACCGCCACTGGGGTTGAGTTCGCCAAGGGGCGCAAAGTCCAAACCGCTGAGGCACGATCTGAAGTGATCCTGTCCGCGGGTGTTTTTGGCACCCCGCAAATCCTCATGCTGTCGGGCATTGGCCCCGAAGATCACCTGCGTGAGCACGGCATTGATGTCGTCTGTAACGCGCCCATGCTCGGTGAAAATCTGCAGGATCATCTTGAAGCCCACGTCCAGATCGAAACCGATAAGCAGGTCTCTCTGAACAAGTACCTCAAACCCCATCTGATGGTTTGGGCCGGGATGCAATGGTTCGGCTGGAAAGGTGGCGTCGCCGCGGTCAACCAATGCCACGTCGGGGCTTTTTTAAAGTCTGATCCCGAAGTGACCCACCCCAACATTCAATTCCACTTCTTCCCGATTTTATTTGGCGAAAACTGGATCCCCGATCCCAACAAAAATGGCTATCGCCTCGGCGCAGGCACCATGCGACCGGAAAGCCGTGGCACGGTAAGACTGGCCTCTGCAAATCCCGGGGACGCGCCGCTGATAGATCCCAATTATCTGGCAACCGAGCGCGACAGAACCGAAATGCGCCAAGGGTTGAAACTGGCCCGCGACCTGCTTGCCCAACCCGCATTTGCTGACTTTTACAGCCGCGAAGACCTGCCGGGAAAACATGTGCAAAGCGACGCCGAACTGGATGAATTTATCCGACACGACGCCTCCTCTGCCTACCATCCCTGTGGTACGGCCCGCATGGGCGCAGAAGGAGATGAACGCGCGGTTGTTGATTTGGAGCTGAAATTTCGCGGCATCAAAAGCTTACGAATTGTCGATGCCTCGGTGATTCCGGCGGTGCCAAGTGCCAATATCAATGCCTGCGTCTTTATGATCGCGGAAAAAGCCGCCGATCTGATCCTCGGCAAAACACCCCTGCCCCCACAACACGTGACCTACCAGCAAAGCGAAATAACATCATGACCAGACTAGAAGAACGCCGTATCGATGCCCCCTTCTTTGAACGCCGCAAAGCGACCGAAGACACCAAACGCAAAATAGCGGGTTGGGAAATCTGGGAATGTGCCGATCCCACCTTTAGGCACGACTACGACCGCACTGTAACCCTGTATGTCCACGAAGGCGCCGCCGTGCTCACTTTCGCGGGTGGCGATATCGTTGACCTTCAGCCCGGCGATACCCTCACCATCCGCCAAGGCGCCAGCGCCACCTGGGCGATCAGCACCCCGATCCGCAACAGCTACCAGTATCACGATACTTTCCAATCAGCCTCGAACCGAACTGATCAAGTGAGTTGGCAAAAGGACTAATCCCTATTAACAATAAGAAAAAGGGGAGAAAAAGAATGAACCAAACGGATAAGTTTGATCTCGACGACTTGCTCACGCGTTTAAAAAAGGCCGCCATAACACCCGATGCGCCCAAAGCTGTTCGGGTTATTTTAGAGCAAACAGTTTCCAACCCGGAAGCCGTTGCCTGCGGTATGCCTGCCTTTGCCGAGGATGAGGCCATTTTGTTTGAGGATGAGACCATATCGGTTTGGTTTTGCCGCTTTCAGCCCGGTAATTCCGTGCCGCCGCACGACCATCAGATGTCGGCAACAATCGGGGTTTACCTCGGGGCAGAACGCAACGATTTCTATGAAAACGATCCTACTAATGCCTCTCAGGGTAGCATAAGAAAAAGCGGCAAAGCAGAGCTCACCCCCGGCGAGGTCCTGTCCATCGGCCCCAGTGCCATTCACTCCGTCACCTGTATCAGTGAGGAACCCTGCTGCGGCATCCACGTCTACCTCGGCAAATTAACCACCGTGGACCGGAGCCTGTTCAATACCGAGACCAATGAAACCTTAGAATTCACCGATGAAAATTATCACAAATTACAAGGTTTGAACGGATAGGTTTTTCGCTGGGTGTTTGCTGCGGTTAAGTATGGCACTAATAACCAAAAGTATTTTCATATCACTGTGATTGTACCCTAGTCTTTTATAAAAAAACCGCGATCTCGATGGTGATCGAGGTTGATATTCAAATGAGCGCTCCATTCCATGGCTGTTTTGGCGAAAAAATCGGTTTCATTCATCGCTGAAAAAGCTCGCCGCCATTCCTGAAGAAGCTTTGGTGAAAAGTCCCTGGAAAACATAATATAGCTCGGCGCTTTTTTAAAAACATAGGCGATTTCAAAATCATTGATGTTAGCCTCAATACTTCGCGCGACCATAGGGGCCTCCAGATCAGAGGAAATCCAAAGGTCAACGTGGTCACGAATAGCATGCCCTAAAGCTATTTCATGAGTGTTGAACTCTTGAACGGGCAGACCAATCGATTTGAAATAAATAACGCGCCAGTCTTCTCGTAAACCGCCAATAACCCAGTTTGACAACATAAGATCATCGATATTGTTGATCTCAATGGGGCTATTTTTCTTTTTATACAAAACATGTTTTCGCGTGCTGACGGGGCCTAAAAAATGAAAGCCATAATTTACGCGTTCAGATGTTTTACCTGCGGTAAAGATAATCACATTGGGCTCTTTTTGGGCAATGCGCATTGACCGTGCCCAAGGAAACAATTCAATTTCAACTTCGCGATCAAGAAGACGTAGGAGTTCCCGAACAATCGCTGTTGTTGTTCCTGTTACTTCCCCATTGATCGTATAGTTGGTTGGGGTTTCTTCTGCGGTAACGATCCGCTCAAGAACTTGAGAACTGGCAAAGCTTGGAAAGATCATAAAAATAAATAATATAATCATTCGAGCAGCCACTTTATCCTCCTTCATATCCAGCGAGAACGCCAAAACTAGCACTGACAAGTTAAATAACTTTGGATATATTTTAAATTAACGGTGAGATCACTTAATTATAGACAGAATTGAATAGAGAGCCAAAGCTGACAACAAAATTGTTCGGTGTAGAATAAGAAAAAAAACGCTAAGGCGGAGTTCTACCCTGAGGGGAAATTATGCACTCGAATTATCCAAAGCATGATGAATTTCCTAATAGGATAACAGTTTGTCTGTTGGAATACCGATAGCGTAGACTAAGCTATAAATTACCGCCATTAAGTCACCTGATTATCCCCACTCACGACAAAACATTACTAAGAACGTTTTTCTAGGAAAGTTTAAATCCCGTGCCCAATAAACCTAAAGAAAAATCTTCTACATATGAATTAGTAAAAATTTCAAAAGATGTTCTCATCTGCTGTGCAGAATATATTATGAATTATCAAGACGTTGTTGATGCCATGGTACGACAATATCATATGGATTGGGATAAATACACTCAAGAGCAATTCGACATAGACGTCGAGCTAATAAAAAATATTACAGATCAATATTTGTCCGAAAACAAAGTACCTCAAGAGCATTTATTAGCCTATTCAAAAGTATATTTATTGGTAGCAAACTACGCCGAAGGAAAGATTCCAAGCCTCCGTTCAGCTAGCGCAAAAAAATTACTAAAAAACAATGCCTTTGTTAAATTCGTTGATAACGGAGAGTAAAGTCGCGTAGTACATTCATAATTGAGAATGGCAACGTCTACATTGTTAATTATGAGGATTATCGCTGATGGAAAATGACGTTTACAAATCACCATCCTTCAGATGAAAACGTCAAACCTATAGCATTATAGGGGCACGAACTTAACTAATGAATATCAAGTTATTCGTTCAGGTTTCTCCAGATAATTCGGCATTCAAACCAAACATTAACCCTGAGATATAATCCCCGCCCCCTTATGTACTTGTACCAAAGATACAAAAAGAGGAAGGGCCTCTTATAGCCCCTCCTCCATTAGCGTAGCGTAGTGCTTCTTCGTTAGGCTCCTTCCAGATCGAGTGTGGTGGTGACACCAACGGCTTCACGTTTTCCATCGCGGTAGATTGCCTTGATTAGGGAGATCGACATCAAAGCCATTACCAGTGAAAAAGGCAGGGCGCCGATGACCATGGCGGACTGGATTGCCTTGAGGCCACCGACGAGCAACAAGGCCGCAACCACCGCGCCCAACGCTACGCCCCAGAAGATGATGTGCAATCGCGCTTTCGGGCCTTCATCGCCTCCGGCATTAATGGTGTTCACAATCAAAACGGCTGAATCTGCAGAAGTCACCAGATAGGTCATAAGCAAGATCACAATCACCACGGCCATGGCCCATCCAAGCACATCGCCCAGCATGATGCCGGTCATGGCAAAGATTTTATCACCATCGGTGGCATTGAAAATCTGCCCTTGGGCGATGCCTGAAAGCTCTAAGTCAATCGCGGTACCGCCAGCAAAGGAAAACCAGACGAAGCACATGATGGCCGGAACAATCAAAGCGCCTAGCACAAATTCGCGAATAGTGCGGCCCCTGGAAATGCGGGCCAGGAACAGGCCAACAAACGGGGCGAAAGCCACCCACCAGGCCCAATAGAAAACGGACCAGGCACCCTGCCATCCCTCTAACTTATCAGCAACGCCACCTGTGCCGTCGCCGGAATAGACGGTGAATAACATGGCGGGCAACGCCACCACATATTCGTACATGCCGACAAACAAGGCCTGCAGGCCAAAGAAGGTGGATCCGAAAAGCATAAGGAAGCCGAGCAGGAAAATGGACAGGGCCATATTCACGTTCGACAACCACTTGATGCCTTTGCCAACACCCGAAAGCGCAGAAAGTGTAGAGGCACCCATGATCACCACAATGGCGACGATGATACCAAGTGTAGAGGCGTTCCCCTCTGCATTAACCAACCAGGCACCAATTCCGATGCGGTTCATACCGGCGACAAATTGCTCAACCCCAAAGCCCAGGGTCTGAGCAACACCAAGGATTGTCGCAATGACGGCAACCGTATCAATTACACTGCCCAAAGGACCTGACAGGGCTTTACCAAACAACGGCGTCAGGGCAGAGCGAATGGTCAGTGGTAGACCACGTCGATAGGCAAAAAAAGCAAGCGCCAATCCAGCGATGGCATAAGAAGCCCAGGCGGTAAAACCCCAATGCAGATATGACCATTTATAGGCATTCAGAAAATTACCCTCGGTCGCGCCTTGGGCCAGGCCCTGAATGACATCGGGGTTATTCTTGAAATGATAAATTGGTTCGGCCACGGCCCAGGTCAACATGCCAACACCTATCCCGGCACCGAACATCATCGAGAACCAGGAAAAGTTTGAAAATTCCGGCTTATCATCTTGCCCTCCAAGCTTGAGACGACCCGCGTAGGGCCACAGGGCGAGGCCTAAGCAGACGATTACAAAGGAGGCCATCACATAAGTGTACCAGGCGCCAAAATTGGCTAGAATAAAGCTGTTGAGGGCACCAAGAACGGCACCAGCCTGGTCGGGAAAAGCCACCGCCCAAAGGACCAGAAGGCCCACGGCAATCTTGGAGGTAACGGTGACATCGACGCTGAAACCGGAATAAAATCCAGTATCAGCAGTTTTGATCGGTAGATCAGTTAAAGGAGGTTTCATTGGACTCTTGTCTTCCCCATTCGCAAGGTTTCAAAAATTTAGGTTTTTGAATTTTTCGGCTGATCCCCAGATATGATCACCAGTTTTACTAATGGGATTGGGTCCCGTAACTCGCTCAGGGGATCTTGGGGTTCTGTTGCCCCATTGGCCGGATGGTATTCATTACATCGACAGCTAAAGTTAAATTTACCTAGTGCTGGATAGATTTATCCTATAGCTGTGATACGCTAAGTGAATTAAATGGCTATGTGTAGAGGGAAGTTCTGACGCAGGGTATAGGAATAAACTATGACGACTTTGCACGGAACTCGGCCGACCTCTGTGCCTTCATGGTGGTCTGCCGCCACGGACAGCTTTCTTCAGCCGCACGTGAACTGAAGCTGTCCCAACCCAGCCTCTCGCAACGGATCAGAAATCTTGAACTCGCGCTGGGTCAGCAGCTGTTTGACCGCACTTCAAAAGGGGTCGAGTTAACCCGCGAGGGCTTAAGCCTGTTCAGAAGCATGGAAAAGCCGCTGGGAAAGGTGGCAAGCCGTTTCCAGGATTTCATGGAAAAGGACAGATCGGACAGGGTTCTGATCTCGGTCGATTACGCCTTTGCATCCTTTTGGCTGTTGCCCCGAATTCCCCGCATGCGTGAGGCGCTGGGCACCACCAATATATGCGTGCTGACCTCTCAAAACCCGGTTGAAAATGCCGGGAACGACACCGACATCACCCTGCACATGGCAGGATCTCATCAGGTCAGAGCAAGCGAAACACTGGTCCTGGCAGAGCAAGTATCCGCTGTCTGCAGCCCGACCTTCAAGCAGGAAAATTTCGCGATCGTCCGGCCCTGTGATCTCTTGGAGCAACCGTCTAAACTTATCCACCTAAACTCACCCTCGGCGGATACGCGGTGGTGTAATTGGGAGGAATGGCTGGAATCCCAAAACGTGACCATAGACCACCTGACCAAGGACACGGTGTTCAGCAACTACGAGATGATTGTGCGTGCCGCAATTGACGGTCAGGGCATTGCGTTGGGATGGCACGGATTGATCGAACCGCTCTTAAAAAGGCATGACCTAACTATGTTAATGCCCCATTTTGTCACCACGGGACGCGGCTATTACATCAACCTGCACCAGGCCAAATCATCCCGCATGGCATCAGATCTACACGAATGGATCATCACAGAAGCCCAGGCCTCACAATAGGCTTTGCCCCATATCACAAAACTTGGAAGCCATCGTATCGCTGCATTGGACTACGTCACCCTTCGGAATTGCCTGACATCAAATATCTCTCCCCAGCAGATCATCTTCATAGGGAAAGCGTGACAGCAGTTCGATCCCAGTTTCGGTGATCAGAACTTCGTCCTCCAGCTTGACGCCTTCAGCCCCACCTTTTTCACCGATGTAACTTTCAATGCTCAGCACCATGCCGGGCATGAGAACGCCGTCTCGCCCATAGGTGTCATAGTCCATGGAATGGGCGATAAAGGGTGTTTCTCCGTGCATGCCGACACCATGCATGACCGAAGTATATCGTTGATCGACAAAGGCCTCGGGGATCTGCCAGGCTTTTTCTGCGATTTCCCTGAATTCCATTCCCGGCTTGAGAATGTCCATGTTGTATTGAACCTGGTCATAGGCCATTCGGTAGAGGCCCTTTTGATAATCAGTCGGGCGGCCGGGACCGCAACGGAACGTCCGCGAGAAGTCCGAATAATAACCATAGCAACCGATGGTGTCGGTATCGAGCGCCACCAATTCACCCGGCCGCACCTTTCGACCACCGGCCTCATTGAACCAGGGGTTGGTACGTTGGCCAGAACTCAGTAAACGCGTTTCGATGAATTCACCGCCCTGCCGGATCACCTCGTGATACATAACGGCAAAAAGCTCGTTCTCACTCACGCCCGGTTTGATCGCTTCGCGCACAGCAGAAACTGCCGCTTCTGCTCCGGCCATACTGGCCTGAAGGCAGCGGATTTCTTGAGGTGTTTTGATTGCACGAACGTTCAGGATTTCACCCTGACAGTCCTTTACTTCACATCCATATTTTTGCAAAGCCAAGGCATGCAAGTGATTACAACGATCCAGCCCCACCTTCATCGATCCCTGTCCATAAGACTGCATCAACTCGGCAATTTCGGCCGCAAAGGGATCGGCGGTTTCGTCGTCGCGTCCGGAGACAGATGACCAAACCAATTTAGACGGACGCGCCTCGTCCACGGTTTCAAGACACATGGAGACATGATAGCTCTGTGGGTATTCAAACAGGACAATTGGCCCCTCTACCGGCACAAAGAAATATCGGGTCGAGTTCCGCAGGAAATAGCCGAACATATTGCGCGAACCAGTGGCGTATCGCTGGTTGTAGGGGTCCAAAAGCACCACACCGCCATACTCTTCCTCCCTCATCCATCCTCGGAGCTTTTCTAACCGCTCTCGACGTAGCACTCTGGTATCAATAAAGGACGGTTCGGTGTCGGAAAGAAACATGCCTCCGGAATCATCCTCACCCATCGGGTGACGCATCCGGTCACGGAAATCCACGTCCGACGTGCTGTCGGGATCAAAAACGACAATGCTCATTGTTATTTCCTTCTGTATTTGGCCTAATCTACTCGGCGCTTGGAGGAGTGGCCGTCAACTCTTTCCAGAGTACAGGATTTACATCGATTGTCCTGGTGACCGCGGCAGGACCGTCAGTACGAAATTTCTGTCCGGGCAGACGCACACCTGACGCCCTATATTTCAAGGCCAGCTCTTCCATAGAGCGGGCAATGGCCGCTCCGGCAAAATGGGTGGGATCAATTGCCAACAGGAACTGCCCCACATTCGGAAATCCGGCATCATGTCCGGAAAACGATGGAGCGGCTGTGCTCAGGCTTGCTCCCGTCAGGACCGCTGACAATACCTCGACGATCAACCCAATATTTGCGCCTTTCTGCCCGCCAAATGGCAACAGTGAGCCAGCCAACCCGACCGACGGATCATTGGTCGGCTGACCATGGTTGTCTTGTGCCCACCCTTCAGGGATTGGCTCCTCACAATCTTCGTGCATAAGAATTCGGGTCTTGGTCACGGTGCTGGCAGACTGGTCGATCACCAGGGCTGGACCTTCTTCGCCCGGAACAGCAAAAGCCATTGGATTGGTGCCAACGATCGCCTTGGTGCCGCCTGGAGGGGCCACGCTTGCAGGCGCATTGGAACAACAGAGTCCGATCAGACCAGCCTCGGCCAGAGGTAGAACGTGGTGCGCCAGAGACAATGCATTGTACGAACGGGTGATACCCGCTGCTGCGATGCCATTCTTGCGGGACGCCTCAATCAACATTTTGGTGGCCAAACCGATTGCAGGATGGGCAAAACCATTGGCAGCATCGACAAGAATGGAACTATCACTCTGCTTCAAGATCTGCGGTACCGCCTGCCCGTCAATTTTATTCTGCGCCAATTGCTGCTTGAACACGCTCAGATAGAATAGACCGCACGCGGTATTCCCCTCAGCTTCGGCCCGGACAATGGACCTCGTAACCAGTTGCGCAGCCGCTTTGGAACTACCTGCCGCCACCAGGTAACCGCAAGCAAGATCTTCAAGGACGGATATCTCAATATTGGGCATGACTTTTGTCCTCTTTTACGAGTGTCCTGTATTTTTTTACTGTGGACCTGTAGGAGGTTCTTCCGCTCAATCGGCTTGTTGGCATGCATATGCACGATGGCGCTCTGCCGCTTTGGCAATCACATCATGGTCCAACTCGAACCCCAGACCGGGGCGCCCCTCCAATGACAGTTTGCCCTTTTGAGGTTCGAGACTGGGTGAGGCCAGCACGTTGTCTTTGAGCAACTGCCACATGATCTGGTTTCCGTCATCAAGATTGGCAACGGCGCGCCCGATGTGGTGCTCCGCACATGTCGTTATCCCGCTGGTCATGCTGGAATGGATACAAAGGGTCAACCCGGCGCCTTCGCAGATCGCCGAAGCCTTCATCATACCGCGCAGGCCACCGATTTCGCGGGGTCCAACGGCGATCATGTCGGCAGCACCCGTGGCGCAAGCCTGATACACCTCCTGAATGGTGAACACACTTTGATCCGCACCAAGTGCTATAGGCGAACGCTCTTTCAGGTGTTTTAGCGGCAAGAGAGACAAGCTTGTCGTTGGTTGCTCTATATACTCGACTTTATAGGGTTCGATTGCCTGGATCATGCGAAGGGCATGTGCTGGGCTCCACCCTTCGTTGGCATCCAGACGCAATCTGTGCTCATCACCGATGGCTTTGCGGACGGCCTTGATGTTAGCCAGATCATATTCAGGTGAAATGCCGACTTTCAGATATATGATCGGGTGACCAGCATCCGCGCCCGCTCTAGCGTCCGCGGCGAGTTCTTCTGTGCTTTGTCCTTGCAGAAAGTAGAAATATCCAACTTCCTTGCGCTTTTCACCCCCCAACAACTCCCACACAGGACGATCCAAGAGCTTACCCTGAAGATCCAGTGCTGCCATCTCCAACCCGCAAAACAGTTGGTTGGCATAGCGTTGCATATTACCACCAAAAACAAGAAAGTTCTTCCGGTAGGCATCGTCCTGGGCGGCGGTACAATCAAATACAGAGCGGCCGAGGTATGAACGGGCCAATTTTTTCAGCACGATTTTTTGCGCATCTGCATCTGGTGCCGCGGTTGTTTCACCATATCCAACTGTGCCGTCTTCGGCTTCGATTTCGATCAGATTGACTGTGAACGCGTTTTCGGCCCCCTGCGACCAGACGTACGGGACCTTGGTCTCAAGACGTAGCGGTGTTATGCGGATGTCTTTGATGTTCATGGTAAAACCTTTGGATTTTTGAAATTCTTGGCTTATTTGCAGGTCAGGCACAGGACGAGGGGATTTTCTTATGGTCGCGAAGATAGGGCAGCCGTTCCTGCGCTTTCCTGACCAGTCTGGTATCGATGCAGGCTGATATGACCTCTTCATCGGCACCTGCGCGCGCCAGATCACCCCCGTAAGGATCCAGGATGCAGCTAAGACCAGGAAACTCAACGCCGTCTTCCAGGCCGGCGTGGTTTGCATAGATCAGGAAAACACCGTTTTCATAGGCCCGGGCCGGGGCAACAAAATTGGGCACCTGATCCCAAGAGCAAGCCGTACAGACAAGAACGACCTCGGCACCCAATGCGGTCACATTGCGCACTGTTTCCGGAAACTCGCACTCATAGCAGATCATCAGCGCCATTTTAATCGATTTGAACGTGAACATCGTCAGGCTGGAACCGTTCTCAAAATATTTGGGCTCTAAGCCGGGCGGCAAAACAACCTTACGGTGATTTGCCAGCACCAGGCCGTCACCGTCAAAACAGATTGCAGAGTTGTAAACGGCTTTTCCAAAACGCTCTGGATATCCGTACAAGATCGCAACCCCAAGCTCCTTTGCCAGTGATTTCACACGTTGCGCAAAATCGCCATCGGCAAGTTCCGCATACTGGTGCAAGTCGTCGCCGACGTGATATCCGGTCATAAAGAGCTCAGGACAAACCAGCAACTCAATGTCTTTGCTGGCGGCTATTCGCGCCTGCTTGTCCAGCCACGCAAACCTTTCGTCAGGTCCTTTTAGCCGCGCATTATGCTGCAACACTGCAATGGTAATTTTGTTACACGTGTTCATCGTTGATCCAGTATCCGTTCATTCACGAAGACACAGAATGACTGACATTCCTGCCGCTTCGACCCTGACTTCGCTAGTGGGCATGGAAGCCCCTCTTGCGTTTCGTTTCACCTTCTGGTTTAATCATGAAATCTTATTTAAAAGTAATCCAATAAAGAAAACTTATAGATAATAAGCTCCCGTTATGCGCCGACACGACCTCCCCCCAAAACTCGTCCAAAGCTTCTTGAGTGTGTTGCGAATGCAAAGCTATACAAAGGCGGCGCAAGCGTTGAACTTGACCCAACCGGCGATCACCCAACACATTGCACGGCTGGAGGAAATATTGGGCTTTCGCCTGATAGAGCGCAGCCGAGGTGTGGTTTTACCAACGCCAGAATCTCAAGCGTTACTGCCGGACCTTGAGCGGTTCGAACGCTCAACCGGACTGATTTTTGAAAAAGCACGGGCGATTTCACAAGGTGGACGCCAGACAATCCAGATCGCCACCCCAACCTCTTTGGTGACGTATCTTCTGGCACCGACAGTGGCGCAGATGCGCAAAGCAAAAACCGAGATATTTCCGATATTTAGAGAAGTTGACGACCATCGTGTCTATGACATGGTCCGCGCCGGAGAAGTCGAGTTTGCCCTCACTTCGATGACAGGCAACGACAATGGGCTGTCCTGTACATTCCTGCTGAGTGATCGTCCTTGTCTGGTGTATCCAGATGGGCATCCGATTGGTGGCGATGGACCAATCGATATTGAAGAGATCCTTACTTTTGAATTAATACGGCCGCCCACCAATACCTCGGCAAATCGGATGATCAGCATTTTTGAACGGATGTCCGGAAGAGAGTTTTCATTCTCTGCTGAAGCGTCACGCTTGATGACAATGGAAGTCATGGCGCGTGCCGGATTGGGTTTGTTGATTTTACCTGCACTCTCGGCGAAGCTGAGCTCTCACTCTGGCCTCAGCTTTCGCCCAATCAATACGCATAAGGGCTGGCGCAATTGCCAGCTGATCCGGCAGTTACACGCGAAACCCTCTCCTCTGGCAAAGCAGGTTATAGATGGTGTGAGGGCTAAGGTGAGAAAGCTGGAAGAGAACATTCCTGAATTGCTATCCCAAAAAATGCAGCACGACCATGAGGACGATGCCTGAACGTGGCACCAGATATATCTGCATCTGCAAAAACAAGTATGTACAATGGCATGATTAAAGTTAAATGACCCCCGGCAAAGCCGGGGGCTTAAGCGGGTGAGCCCCTTAAAGGGGCAAATTGGGAACCGCTAAAGCGGTTATGGATTGAATATATCCATTTGGTCAAAGTACTTATCACGCTCTTCTTGCGTTCTGATATACTCCCTCACCATCTGTTCATCGAGCCCTACAGTTGAGACGAAATATCCACGGGCCCAAAAATTTTCACCCTTGAAATTCCGTGCTTTATTTTTGAATTTTCGAGCTATGGCAATCGCGCTTTTTCCTTTTAGGTATCCAACGACTTTTGAAACAGCATGTTTGGGCGGTATGCTGATACACATGTGAATGTGATCCGGCATCAAATGGCCCTCCTCAATCTTACTTTCGCGATGCCCGGCCAGTTCATGGAAAATTTCACCAAGATACTGACGTAGGTTGCCATAGATAACTTTTTGCCTGCGTTTAGGGATGAAAACCACGTGGTATTTACAATCCCATCTCGTATGTGCAAGGCTTTTGTAATCTCTCATCGGCTAATTCCTTTGTTATTTTGGTCAATAAACAAAGAAATGTAAGACCGTGGGAACGGTCAAACCATTGAGAGTCCCCCGGCATAGCCGGGGGTTTACCGGATTAAATTATTAACGCTTGGGTGATACTTTGGGTAAACAGTGTCAGCAATAGTTAGAAATCAGCGAATGCAATCTTTGATTAGGGTTTTCATATTTGTATGCTGCCTGCTTATTAATCTTCCAGGCATCGCGGTGGCTGAAACCAGAATAGTCTTACCCGCAGATCGTAATGCGACAGATACCCGGAGTGACTATACTGTTCAACTTCTCCGAAAAGCTCTTGATGCTACGGTTAAAACCCATGGGCCTTATGACATACAATGGGCAAAGGCCGTACGTGTTCAAGAACGCGTTTTAAAGGAAATGGCCGCAGGAAAAGGCGAAATCAATCTAACATTTTCCGGGGCATCTACTCTGCGCGACGAAATGCTTCTGCCGATCAGAATACCCATCGCCAAAGGCATGTTGGGTTACAGGATATTTATTATCAGGGCAGACAAAAAGGACGTTTTTGAAAAGGCTCGCTCTATTGACGACCTGACAAAGTTGACGGCTTGCCAGGGGGTGGGATGGCCGGATAGCGATATCTTAAAAGAGGGAGGACTTAGGGTTCACGAAGCAACAACCTATGAAGGCTTATTTAAAATGGTCAGCTCGGGTCGTTGTGATTTCTTTCCCCGCGCCGTTCACGAGCCCTATTTGGAACTTCTTGCTCGCAAAGATAAATTTCCAGACCTTGTTATAGAGAACACCTGGTTAATACACTATCCCTTCGCAACTTATTTTTATCTAAAAAAACAAGACACTGAGCTGGCGGAACGATTAACGATCGGGCTCAATATCTTGCTCGATAACGGTATGTTTGAAAAACACATGAAAGAGCATCCGGCGACCAAAAGTGTTTTAGATATGCTCAAAGGCATGAAAAAACGGAAGCTACTGGAACTGGAAAATCCCTTTCTGCATCCAGATACACCGCTGGATGACGAGAGACTTTGGTGGAAAATTGATGACTGAAAAAATTTTGAGAGTCGCATCGTATCGTTCCGTTAAGGCATTGCATACACTCTCCGACTTGTAAGACTATGAATTTATAATATCCATTTTGAGGCATTTGAGTTTCCTGCGATCTCCCTCAAACACAGGCAACCACAAACAAAACTGAACACTTGCTCATTAGAGACATCGATGTCGCTTTTTAAACAGTGCAAAAAGCGTACGGTGTCCGAGATTGCAGGATATTGATTATAAATGGGCTTTGTCGTCTGTTTGATGTTTACAAATAGCCCCTGCACCCTATTTACTGGTATCAAAGATACAAAATGAACGGATAGGGCCCCAGTACTAACAGAGTACATTCGTACTGAGTACATTTGTGTTGGTGGCTTAAAATTCGTGATCAGGAAGAAATTTTCGTTGAGATGAAACAAGTGGATCTACTACATGCGTTATGAATCCCCCCGAACAATAGAAGCAGCATCCGCTTTGCTTGCTAGTGAAGCGGGTCTCGCCCGTGTCCTCGCTGGCGGTACTGATCTATTGGTGCAACTGCGCGCAGGAATGGTTGAGCCTGACCTCATTGTCGATGTCAAAAACATCCCGGCCATGACTTCAATAACAGAAGAGAACGGCGGCTATCGGATCGGTGCTGCGGTTTCCTCTGCCGAAATGAACGAGCACGAAGGCCTCTGCGCCCTGTGGCCCGGCGTTATGGAAGGCGCTGATCTTATCGGCTCTACCCAGGTGCAAGGACGCGCCACCATGGTGGGCAACCTGTGTAACTGTGGCCCTGCTGCAGACAGTGTCCCGGGTATGGTTGCGGCCAATGCGATTGCCACAATCGTTGGGCTAGCTGGCCGTCGTGAAGTGCCTGTGATCGACATTCCGGTCGCCCCGGGTAAATCCACCCTGACCAAAGGCGAGATCGTTGAAAGCGTTTTCCTTCCGGCCCGTCCAAAACGTGCTGGCGATGCTTATCTGCGTTTTATCCCGCGTACTGAAATGGACATCGCCGTGGTTGGCGTTGGCGTCAGTATCGAACTGGATGATAACGGTGTTTGCACCCACGCCCGTGTGGGTCTTGGCGCTGTCGCGATCAAGGTTCTACTGGTCGAAGACGCGGCACAAGCGCTGATCGGCTCCAAGCTGGACGAAGCGGCACTGGACAAGATGGCTGCGGCCACTTCCGCCGCCTGTAAGCCGATTAACGATAAACGTGGCACCATCGAATTCCGCACTAAAGTAGCTGGCGTTCTCGCGGTGCGCGCAGCCAAGATTGCCCAAGAAAGAGCCAACGTGAGAGCCAATACAAGAGCCTCAAACGGGGGGGAGAAATAACTATGTCCGGTATTCATGTTTCCACTAAAATCAATGGCGACGCCGTTGAATTCGTCTGTGATGTAGAAGAAACCCTTCTCGACGTCCTGCGCGACAAACTCGGTATGACCGGGTCCAAAGAAGGCTGTGCATCCGGTGACTGCGGTGCGTGTTCTGTCACCGTTGATGGTCGCCTGACCTGTTCATGCCTGATGCTGGGTGCCGAGGCCGAAGGCCACGACATCGGCACCATCGAAGGCGTTGCCAAGGGCACACAACTCCACCCGGTGCAGCAGAAGATCCTCGATAACGCTGCCCTGCAGTGTGGCGTCTGCACACCCGGCTTTGTTGTTGCAGCCAAGGCACTATTGGAAAAGAACCCCGATCCGACCGAAACCGAAGTTCGTTTCTGGTTGGCTGGAAATCTCTGTCGTTGCACAGGGTATGACAAAATCATTCGCGCGGTTATGGACGCCGCCGCTGAAATGAGAGGGCAATAATCATGGCACGTAATCCAGACGCTGATAGCACTCCCGCACCAAAAGCCGTTAAAACACCGACTTCCGAGTTTGATGCGGATAAAGCGAAGACCTTCAAAGTTGTTGGCTCTCGCCCGCCACGTCCCGATGGTATGGACAAAGTAACAGGCCGCGCCCGTTTTGGGGCGGATATGGTCATGCCGGGCCAATTGGTCGGCCTGATCCTGCGCAGCCCACACCCGCACGCGGTCATCGTCAGCATTGATACATCCGAAGCCGAAGCGCTTTCCGGTGTGAAATCTGTCATCACCCGCGACGACTTTGCCGCGAATGCTGATCACCACGACGTGCTCTGCAATATCATGGCCCGTGAAAAAGCACTTTACGAAGGTCACGCGGTTGCCGCGGTTGCCGCCACCAGTAAAGCGGTTGCACGCAAAGCCTTAAAGCTGATCAAGGTCGATTATCAAATCCTGCCACACGTCACCGACGTGGATCTGGCCATGGCGCCCGATGCACCTTTGCTTCATGCGGATATGATCACTTCTGGTGTCACACCCGCACCAACCAAACCATCCAACATTGCCGGGCGCAGTGAATTTGGCCACGGCGATGTCGAGGCTGGTTTTGCCCAGGCTGACGTTATTATCGAACGCGATTTCAAAACCGCAGCGACCCACCAGGGTTACATCGAACCCCACGCCTGTGTTGCCAATGTCGGTGCAGATGGCATGAGTGAGCTGTGGTGCTGTACCCAGGGCCACTTCCACGTTCGTCAGGTCTGTGCCTCTTTGCTCGGCATTGATGTCTCCCGCTTGCGTGTGACCGCTTCTGAAATCGGTGGTGGTTTCGGCGGTAAGACCACCGTCTTCATCGAACCCGTTGCGCTCGCGCTTTCTCGCAAAGCTGGCCGCCCGGTGAAAATCGCCATGACACGGGATGAAGTGTTCAAGGCTTCCGGCCCGACTGCAAGTTCCAGCATGAACGTGAAAATCGGCGTTACCAAAGACGGCCGCATTACTGCGGGCGAAGGTGAATTCCGCTATCAGGGCGGTGCCTTTGCGGGTGCGCCTGCTGATTTTGGTGCCATGTCGGCCTTTGCCTGTTACGCGCTCGACAACGTAAAAACAGTTGCTTATGACGTCGTCACCAACCGTCCAAAGGGTGCCGCTTATCGCGCCCCCGGTGCGCCGATGTCGGTTTACGCCGTTGAGTCTGTAATCGCAGAACTCGCTGGTGAAATTGGCATGGATCCGATTGAACTGCGTTTGAAAAATGCCGCCACGGAAGGCAGCAGGTCTTCTTACGGTCCAAAATTTGGCTCCTGTGGTCTGGTGGAAACCCTCGAAGCAGCAAGAGATCACCCGCATTATTCAGCGCCGCTTGGCCCCAACCAGGGTCGTGGTGTTGCCAGTGGTTTCTGGTTCAACTTCGGTGGCGAAACCTGCTCTACCCTCAACATTAATGCTGACGGTACCGTCGCCATTGCCGTGGGAACACCTGATATCGGGGGCTCACGTGCTGCTATGTGCATCATGGCTGCGGAAGAGCTCGGCATTCCTTACGACAAAGTCCGCACCATTGTCGCCGACACTTCGTCACTTGGCTATAACGACACTACCGAGGGCAGCCGTGTAACCTTCTCCAGCGGAATGGCCGTGATCAAGGCGTCACAAAAAGCCATCACCGAAATGTGCAGCCGCGCTGCCATGATCTGGGATATCCCGGCTGAAGCCGTGACCTGGGAAGATGGCCATGCCAAACCTTCCGGGGCCAATGCAGGTGATTTCGAGCCGATGTCTCTGGCTGAAATTGCAGCAACGGCGGCGAAAACCGGTGGACCGATTGCCGGACACCACGAATACAACGCCGATGGCGCGGGTGTGAGTTTTGGTACCCATATCGTTGATACCGAAGTTGATCCCGAAACTGGTCGCGTGGATATCCTGCGCTATACCGTTGTGCAGGATGCCGGTAAGGCAATCCACCCGGATTACGTCGAAGGCCAGTTCCAGGGCGGTGCGGTTCAAGGCATTGGCTGGGCACTGAACGAGGAATACATCTACGGCGAAGACGGGCGGTTGCAAAATGCGGGCTTCCTCGATTACCGTATGCCTGTGGCCTCAGACCTTCCGATGATCGATACCGTTATTGTCGAAGTCCCAAACCCGGGCCACCCCTATGGTGTGCGTGGGGTTGGCGAAACCGGGATCGTGCCGCCATTGGCTGCAATTGCCAACGCTGTATCGGCTGCATCAGGTGTGCGTCTCACAGAACTTCCGATGTCACCCCCACGCGTTCTCAAGGCAATTGATGACGCCAAAGTGGCTGCTGAATAAGTAACGACTGTTACAGAGGGAAATATGGTTCAGGTCACGCTTTCCGGATCAATCCAACAGGCCGCTGGCGGCATTTCTTTGCTTGAAATAGAAGCCAAGAATATCCGCCAGTTACTCAACGGTCTGGAAAAGCAGTGCCCTGAACTAAAACCCCTCATCGAAAAAGGCATCGCCGTGGCCATCGACGGCACCATCTACCGCGACGACTGGTTCCAACCCATTCCCGCAGACAGCGAAGTCTTTATTATCCCAAGACTTGCGGGTGGGTAGCATGTAATCCCAGCATGATTGAAACCCTTATACTTAGAGCTATTTTGGTGGATAGATTGCTCTATGAATTGGATAGTCACAATTCTGGCAAGCATCTCCTCTCTGGAGACCATTTTCCTTTATAGGGGCATTGAGTTTGTGCCGACAGGAAACGCACCTAAGGTCAGCCTTATATCTTTATCGATTGACAAAATGTTTGTATCTCTGCCTGCACCTCATCGGGACACATGGGATTTTCAGAAACTAAAGCCGCTTCGCAAATGCGCACAAGCTCAACAATATCTGTATGTTTTGATAATTCTGAACCGTTGCGCGTAATCACTTGAGATAGAAGATCTCCATCATAAAAATCACCTTCACAGAGTGGGTTTTTTCGTAGCTTGTCAATCGCCATTGGCAGCAAGTGCCGTAAGCCAATGTTCTGGCCAATCATTATACGTAGATCTTCGACATCAAAATCTGCCAGAGGCTTTTTGCGCAACTTGTGGCATGTCGTAACGAGCCTCGAAGCGAAATCAGGCTCTGGCCACACGTCGTCTTCCAACTGTTCAAGGGTTAAATAGTTGCATTTCATGGCCAAAAGGAACTCCGAAAATATACTGAGGATCAAGAGATGACTTGTCCCCCACATAGCGACAAAACAAATTGCCGACACTACTAAACATTTGAAGAATAAGAGCTACGTGTCAATTGCACAACAATTGCTAAGAAGCGAGCCCCCGAAGGCAGCGAGGCCTTCCTTATCCCGAGGCTTTCGGGTGGTTGGGTTTTATCTATCCTTCAGCCCAGTTATCACTTCGTGATTTACGACGTATCCTCTTCCTAAAATAAGGATGAAAAAAATGATGTATGAATAAATATATTTACAAATAGCTTTTTAACTATATATAAGGATATATGACAAATCGACTGGAACAATCAAAAGCGTTAGCAAGCGATGCCCGGCTATCCATTCTGGGCTGGCTGGTGTCCCCGAACGCACACTTCGCCCACCAACAAACAGGGGATCCGTCGGAGATCGGCGTTTGCGTTACGCTGATCACTGAAAAACTCGGGATGTCCCAACCAACGGTGAGCCGGCATTTAGAGCTTTTAAAACGTGCTGACTTTCTAACCGTCAACAAGATCGGGCGATGGTCTTTTTTTGCCCGTAACGAAGCTGGCATTGCTGAATACAAGGTATGGTTAAATGACACTCTTTGAAGAACTGGACCAAAAGTTACTTCCCGGTTTCGAGCGAAAACTAATCGCTGTGGATGGTAAAGACGTTCTTACGCTGGTTGGGGGGAGCGGCCCTCCCCTCCTCATGCTGCACGGTGATCCTCAAACACACCTTTGCTGGCATCTCATTGCCCCGCGCCTTGCTGAACGCTTTACGGTTGTTCTCACGGACATCAGAGGCCGCGGTGAAACCCATAAGCCCGGTATATCAGCACACAACATAGAATATTCTAAACGCTCCATGGCAGCCGAACAGCTCCAGGTTATGAGCAAGCTCGGCTTTACATCTTTCTCCCTCGTTGGCCATGACCGCGGGGCACGTGTCGCCCGTCGCCTGGCCCTCGACCATCCTCAGGCTGTTGAACAACTCGCCGTTATGGATGTCGTGCCCGCATATGATTTTTATAAAAATACCACTGCAGAAATCGCGCAGGAGTATTACTACTTTTTCTTCCTGACCCAACCTCATCCTATGCCTGAAGCCCTTATCGGAGGTGATCCCACGGGGTTTATGTCAGAGATTTTAACCGGACTATCGCCAAGCCAGGTTCCGTACGATGAAGCAACCCTCGAGCTTTATCTCAAAGCAGCCTCTACCCCGGAAGCGACCATCGCAATGTGCGAATGTTTTCGCGCGGGATTTGGCATCGACCGCCAACACGATATTGAAGATCGCAAAACCCAACGACAAATCCAATGTCCAACACTGGTGATGTGGGGAGAAAAAGGCATCGTTGGACGCCATTTCGATATCCGCCAAATTTGGGATGGCTGGTGCAAAGAACCGCAGTATGCTCCGATCCAGAGTGGCCACTTCATTCCAGAAGAAGCACCGGACGAGGCATATACCGCCCTAAATACTTTCCTAAGTTAACCCTTAAGCACGCATAAAACGCCCCCGATGCCAAATTTCCATCATCCCAAGGCTTACGGGTAGGTTAACCGCCTGCGAATGTAAACTTATTCGGCCAGAAGTTTGCTCGCTTTCTTCTGGGCAATTGATAGAGCTTCTTGCGCTGAATAGCGTCCACCAAAGGCATCTGCTATGGCCTGTTGAAAAATAACACGTATTTCTTTGTGTCTGGGCACCATTATCCGGGCGTGGGCGGTATCAAGCTGCCTACGCGCGTTGATATAGGCTGGTTCTCTATCATAGAGATCAGACAATACGGTTAAATAGAATGCAGACTTCACCACCGGAAAATACCCCGACACAGCACTGATTTTTGCCTGGTTCTCGGCGACGAGCAAATGGCGTAATAATCTCTTGGCGAGCAAGTGCTGTTCTGGGTCCATTCCAGAGGATAAAAACAAATTTGCGCCCCCAACCACAGCACCTGGACCAGGATTTCCCGGCATGACATCTGTAATCCAATCAAAGGATGCCTTTTCTCTCGCCAATCCCATTCCTGCGGTTGAATAGTAGGTAACGGGGAAAATCTCCCGGAGAAATCCATGAATGC
This sequence comes from Kiloniella sp., assembly GCF_965205715.1. GTDB lineage: Bacteria > Pseudomonadota > Alphaproteobacteria > Kiloniellales > Kiloniellaceae > Kiloniella. The sequence continues at coordinate 1,339,706 of NZ_CBDBHW010000014.1, forward strand.
CATCACGCCAGTTTTCTGGCAAAAGCACCAAGCCCTGATCGTGCCACTCAACCCAACGTTCAAGCGCCTCTATCGTGCGAGGGTTATCAAAGTTGAGTTGCTTTCTGGAACTGGAGAGAGGGCTGTTGTTTTGCTGAGCAAAGGATTCAAAAATCCACTCTCGCCACACTCCCGGCAAGGCCAGGGGGGGCCTGTTAAAGTGATCGCGTAAAACGATAAGAGTATCAGTGAGCTCCGACCATGTCTTAGGCCGGTGACCGCTATTCAGCCCGGCTGCTTTTAACATATCCAGATTGTAATAAATGATCGGGGTACTGCGGAAAAGAGGCAACGCATAGAGCCTTTCCTGATCATCGCGGCTATTGGTGAGAAAAGCCGGTACGAAGCTCTCTAGATACCGGCCCCACTTTTCGTCTCCACCCACGAAATTATCAATGGCTGCAATCGCGCCTGCATCCTGCAGGGTATAGAGCTCTGCAATTTCGGCAGCGAAAATCCCTTGGGTCTCTTTTCTGAGCATGAGATCAAGCACTTGATTGTAACTCGACCGCGGGAGAAAGTTAACGTTGTCCTCGGGATGGGCTCGGTTAAAATCGCGAACAATGTCTTGATATTGTATCGACAAAGAAGCCGTCGCATTAGAGGGAACAACAAAACTGATCTCTGCCGCGTGAGCTCCAGATAAATCGGATGCCACACCTCCCAAAAATAAACCAGAGAGGACAAATAGAACCCGTAACAAAATACTAAGACGCTTTAATACAGACAGAAGGAAGACAGTAATTATACTCATCGAACACCATAACCAGAGATACTTTTGTTGTCACAATACCCGACGGAGATGAAACGAGTATTAACCCCCTCAGTTTTTCTGAGGTGCCACCTTCGGACAAACGATTGGATTATTTTACACCTTGAGATTTATGTTTTGGCAGTGACAGAACATAAATCAGAGGCCGAATAATTTTATGACCAACCAACTACAGTCCCAATTGCAGCCCCAATTGGAGAAGGCATTACCTACTGACAAGGGCAATGCCCCGATTTCAAAGGCAAAGACCCCGAAAACCCCGACCGGGCGCAGTTTGCAAATCACGGGGGTTATCGTTTCAACAGGCATGGTTGGCTTGTTGACCGCCCACACCCTGCCTTTTCAGATGTCTGCCGCGGCCACCTTAATGGTCTGTTGCATTGGCCTGTGGATCACGTCGTTGGCACCCGCTTACTGGACCGCGCTCGCATTTTTTCTGGCTGCTGTTGTTTTCGAGATCGCCCCGACCGAAACCATATTTTCCGGGTTCCAGACCTCTACCTTTTGGCTGCTTTTCAGTGGATTGATTTTGGGGGCCGCCATTCGCCATACGGGCCTCGACAAACGTGCCGCAGCCTTGCTTTCAGGTATGCTCGGCACCCGTTATGCCAGCGTCATTTCCGGGATCGTGCTTTTTGCTCTGGCGCTTAATTTTGTTATGCCGTCAGCTATGGGACGCATTGTTCTTCTGGTGCCGATCATCATCGCCCTGGCTGATCACATGGGCTACGCCGCTTTATCCAATGGCCGGATTGGTATGCTGATCGGTGCAGCCTTTGGCACATGGCTCCCCGGGTTTACCGTTCTTCCCTCCAACGCGCCCAACATGATGCTGGCGGGGATGGCTGAAAACCTCTTTGGTTATCAGATCAGCTACTGGGATTATCTAATTTTGCACTTTCCGGTGCTCGGTGCGGTTAAATCCATCATTCTGATTATACTTATCCTGTGGATGTTCCCAGATCGTGCCCCAACTTACGATACGGCTTCCAAACCAACGTCTGATCCCATGAGTGCAGGAGAATGTCGCCTGGTGGTTTTGCTTGGCTTATCCCTCGCCCTCTGGTTCAGCGATACCCTCCACCACATTTTGCCGGGGTGGATCGGTCTCGCCGTGGCGCTTTGTTGCCTATGGCCGCAATCAAACCTGACCTCCAAAAAGTGTATCAACGAAGAGATCAATTACGGCACCCTGCTTTTTGTCGCCGGGATCATGGGGCTTGGCGCGGTGGTATCGACCACGGGCCTCGGGGAAAAGGTGGTTCAGAGCCTCAGTGCCCACGCTGGCTTTTCAGCGGATCAACCGATTTGGAACTTAAGCGCTCTTACTGCGATATCCACCCTGGTTGCCATCGCCACCAACCTTCCGGGCGTACCTGCGGTTATGACCCCGATTGCTGAAAACCTGGCCGATATAACAGGGTTACCCCTAACAACTGTGCTTATGACCCAGGTGTTGGCCTTTTCCAACGTGTTCCTGCCTTATCAGGCACCACCGTTGATCATGGCCGCACAGCTTGCCCGCCTCCCTATCGGCGCAATTTCCAAAATGTGTCTGGCGTTGTTCGCCGTTAACACTCTTGTCTTGACCCCATTGGATATGCTGTGGTGGTATTTTCTGGGGCTGCTGTAACAACGCTTTGCCCAACTTAAATGTGTGTGCTTTAAAAGAGTTAGCCCAAAAGGGATGTAATGGAAATCCACCAACTGAAAACTTTTGTTGCTGTGGCCCGCGAAGGCAGTATTACGCGGGCTTCAGAGCAGCTTTTTTTAAGCCAACCCGCCGTGAGCGCACATATCAAGGCGATAGAAGACACCCTTGGCGTCACCCTGTTCGAACGTAATCCCAAGGGAATGAGCCTGACCCGTGAAGGAAAGCGCCTGCTTAGCAAAGCAGAACAGACCCTGGGGGCGCACCGGGAGCTGATAGAAGAGGCCTCGCGCATCAAAGGCCATTTAAGCGGAAAGCTCAACCTTGGCGCGGGATCGAATTCGAGCACAGAAGCTCTCGAGCGTCTTATCAAGGTTTTCTCTGAACGCTTTCCAGAAGTAGAAGTGGCGGTCAAACATGGAGACTCCCACGAAACGATCAATGCCATCCGAAATGGCAGTCTGGATGCTGGCTTTTACAACGATGCCGGCACGTCCGACCCGACACCGGACCCCGATCCTGTTTTATCAACTCTCGCAGTATCGCATTTTGGTATCTATCTGGCAGCCGCACCCGGGCTTGTGCCACGATCTAAACCCTTGGATTGGCAGGCGCTGGCACAAATGCCCTGGATATGTCCTCCTGCCAATAGCTGTTGCGGTAAGGCAGTTAAGAACTTATTTGAAACGCATCAAATCCGCCCCGAACGCATTATCAATATCGACCGGGAAAGCGTCGCACGCTCCTTAATTGCCGGTGGGGTAGGTATCGGGCTCTTGCATACCGACACGGCCGTGGACGCCCAATCCCTTGGAGAGGTTGACCTGCTATGCGAAGCTCATAAATCGGCACGGGTTCTGTTTTCTCATCTCCAGGGTCGGGCAAATGATCCGTTACTGAGTGAAGTGAGAACTATTTTGCAAGAACCTTCAAACGCTTAATTGGACCGTCGGCTCCAACGCCTCTACCACCGTGTAATTAGCAATTTTCGCACGAAAGCAGGGTAAAGACTTCCTGTGGCTCCTCAATTCCTTTCATGGTATGGAAACCGCGAGACATTGTTTCCCGATCAACCAACCCGACAAAGTCTTTGCTCATCAAAAGCGGGCTACCGGTTGTTTTGGTCAGGCTCTCCAAACGCGCTGTGCGATTAACAGCAGGCCCCATCACCGTGAAATCCAACCGCGACGGGGCTCCGACATTACCATAAATCACCGTTCCCTCGTGCAGGCCAACACCAAATTTTATTTCAGGCTTGCCTTCTTCCAGGCGTTGCTGATTAAAGACGGCTAAACTTGCAAAGGCCTCTTCTGCGGCGTTCAGCGCGGCGTTGCAAGCATTGGCAATGGTTCCGGCGGTTTCTTTGGGAAAGACAGCGAGCATGGCATCGCCGATGAAGCTCAGGACTTCACCGCCATAGGCATCGACCGCGTCAAATACTAATTCGAAATAGGTGTTGAGAGTGTCGAGCAATTCATCTGTCGACAGGGTCTCACTTAAAGGCGTGAAATCACGCAGGTCACAGTACCAAAGTGCCGCCTCGATCAGTTCGCCATCCCCACGTTTGATTTGACCGCCCAAAACCTGATGACTGGTCCGTTTGCCCAGGTAGGTGTTCAGTAATTCCACCGATAAACGGTGCATGGACAGGACTTCCATTTTGGGCTGTAAAAAGTCACTAAAGCGGATCAGTTTGGTAATATCCTGATCGCTGAAACCTGGTCGTTTGTCGGTCGAGATAAACATGACATGCACCTCACCCGAGGCCGATAACAGGGGGATGCCGAGATAATCAGTAACGCCCTGCTCGTAAAGCTCTTTAAAAATCGGGTGCTCTTTTTCGAGGTCGAGATCTTCGAGCCGATATCTATGGGGTTTTCGGGTTGTGGTGATGGCCTCTGCCGGGCTGCCGATAAAGGCGCTGGTTTCCCTGACCCCATGAGGGATTTCAATCGTCTCCACCTTACCCGATTTTTTAGTCCAAATAAGATAATAAAGCGCAAGCTGTGGGTGGATTGACCAAACCGAATAACGAAGGCGGTTTATCGGCGCACCGACCTCCATAAACTTATCAATACAGCCCTGTATTAACTTATCCGGCTCCAGAGTTTTCGCCTCAGGACTAAACATCCAGTCGATCACCGGCGCCAATCGCCACCCTTCAGTTTCATGGACCAGCATCTTGGCCTGATCAAGACTTGAAAAGTTGTTCTCGGTATTGAGGATCATGAACTATTCCGTCTGCGTTGCGCTTTAAGGAAATTCAAAACGTTAAGAGGTAGAGCTGGGATCAGTCTGACTTAGTTGGGAATATAGTTCAATGTTGTCAATGAGCTTTTAAAGCACCCTCAAAACCCTCCAAGGTATTGAGCCTCTAGTTCTTGAATAAATCCTTCTTCGTGGAGATCCCGGATCACCTTGTTGATATCCTCCAATAGGTTGGTGCAGGGGGATAGATTACTCAACATAAAATGAACATCGTTAGAGGCTACTGGCCAAGGGAGATCCACGATGCGGTCCAATTCACCCGTTTCCCGAAGTTGATGAACACCATCATAACGGCCCAACACAGCATAATCCGCCCGTCCGGCCCCTAATAACGTAATAGATAGGTCTTCGGGAACTTCATGGAAAGACAAGTATATTTTTGCATAGCGATCAAATTTTTCACCATAAGACCCACCCAAAGGTCGAAGGCCAACGCGCCCAATTAAATCAGCGAGTTCAACCAATGGAAACTCCTCTCCTTTTCGGACAAACACGGCGATTTCATCTTTCAGTATTGGGTCTGAATAACTATAGATAAGCGCACGTTCCTGGGTCCAATACCCACCGAGCAAGAGATCGAAGTCTCCATTGCGAAGTTGTTTCAGCATTCTTTTCCAGGGCAACTTAGGCTCAACGGTTACAGGAATTTTCAGACGACGGAAGACTTCACGCGCCACTCCAATTGCTAACCCATGAAACTTTTTTGTATCCTCTGAATACATTGAAACCGGATACCACTCCGAGGATCCATTGATCCGTACGGAAGTACAGCTTCGACCATCCGCAAATACAACTGATGGCATCATCCAGAAAAACGAACCCAGCAAAAACAAAATCGTGCATACGCTCAAACGTATTCGAACCATAACTTGGCCTCCACGTTTTTAAGAATGCGTAAAAATGTTTAATATTCGGCAAACACGTTAATGCCTGGAATACTGTTCGTGTTAAGGATGTGGCGCAGTGAACGCCAGTAACGATATTATCCGGCGTGCCAGACGTCCCGCAGGAAAACGGGTAAGTCATTGGCCTCGGGCATGACAGGGATTTGGTGCATCATGGCACTGATCATGCCGCGGTGGTAGGTCCCATGATTTACGATGTGCAAGAAGATCTCCATGCGTGACATCGCGCCATTGCCACCACCGACAAACTCAAATTCGATAACCTCTGCCAATTGTGCATCGTTAAATTTATCGGCCTGTTCGATATACCAACTGTCCATTTCTTCGCAGAGTTGTCTTAGCTCGTTAAGCGGTGGCGAGGTGTCGGTATTCCTCGCGCGATAGCTATGCTTACGCCCCTCAAGATGGGCCTTGAATATATCGTCGACCACATAGGTGTGGTTCATGGTATGGATCATGGTTCCAAAGGTTGTCTGATGGGCTTTTACCAATTCCGCCTGCGGTAATTCAGCCATCGTCTGAAAGGTGAGATTGTTGGCCCAGGCTTTATAGCGGGTGAACATCTGCAACATGGAAGGGTTGCCCTCTGGCTTCCGTAATTCTATGGCCACTTTTCATTTCCCTTTATTTTAAACGCCCGAAGAGGGATCACTTTTAAATTTCCCTCTACTTGCAGAACAGAGTACAAGTGAATTCAAAGCTGATAAATTGCTAAATTTGAGATTGTTAAGTGAAAAATATTCATCAATTAGCTGGTATTCCAATCGACATGGCCATCTTCCTCCGGGTCATTGAACGGGGAAGCTTTGCGCGCGCTGCCGAGGATCTCGGCCTCACCCCCTCTGCAGTATCAAAGGCGATATCGCGGCTGGAAGACCGTTTGGGCGTTCGCCTACTGGCGCGCACCACGCGGAACCTCACCCTCACAACAGAGGGCGGGATTTACCTCAAACATGCAAAAGATATTGCCGCCGCCATAGAACGCGCCGAAGCCGAGACCGCTTCTTCAAGTAAAACCCCGTCCGGTCCTTTGCGCCTCACCATTGCCGCGGCGCTCGCCAAACACCAGATCGCCCCGCTGCTGCCGGAATTTCTCGAACGCTTTCCCGCGATTGAAGTCGATCTCAACATTACCGAACAGCACGTCGATATCATCAAAGAAAATTACGACATCGCCATTCGCCCCGGCGCGCTGATCGACAGCAATTTAATCGGCACCAAGCTGGCCGAAGCAGATCGCCATATCTGCGCAAGCCCGGATTACATTGCCCGCCACGGCCGCCCTCAAACCCCGATCGATTTACGAGAACACAATTGCCTGACAACCTCGGGCTTTCCCACGCTTTCCCGTTGGCAGTTTGAGCTAAAGGGTGAGCCCTTTTCCATCGATGTCACCGGAAACATCAAGTGCGATAATACCGACCTTTTGCTTGATCTCGCCCTCGCGGGTAAGGGTATTACCCGCCTGCTGGAAACGGTGTGCGGCAACGCTCTGCAATCCGGCACCTTAGAGATCCTGCTCGAACAGCATCACATTGCCGAACCCGTCCCGATCTGGGCCATCACCCCACCAGGCAGACTTTCCCTGCCCCGGGTCCGGGTATTCGTTGATTTTTTAAAGAATAAGTTTCAGAACCGTCCCTGGTCATAGATCTAGTCATGGCTCTGAAGGTAAAACCTGAATTTCATTTTATTCTTATAGTATTTTATCCACACATTATTTTACAATTATAGCTTGCGCATATCCTTATATAAATAAGATGATGAGTAAATCAATCAGGGCTTATGAGGGGATGATTTGATATGCAGGATATGCTGGACTCATTTGATCATGTGGTGGTGGTCATGCTCGAAAATCGGTCTTTCGATAATATTCTAGGATTTCTCTATCCTGAGGGAGTGCCTGCGAACGCCCCCCTCGGGAAAACCTTCAACGGTGTTACTCAGGATGGCGTTGTCAAAAAGGGGCTGACAAACCCAATTCCCACAAATTCTCCAAACATTCCTGACAACATAAAAGAGATCGCCGTCCACAAGACCTGTGATTACCATCAGCCTTTTCCCGATCCGGGCGAAACCTATCCGCACGTCAATACACAGCTGTTTAACGCCCCAGATCCCCAGAATACTGGAGACAAAACTCCACCTTACAATTTGCCAAACTCCCCTCTCCCCCAGGCAGGCATGAAGGGGTTTGTCGCTGATTACATTGAAAACCTTACCTACAACCAGACCCCTAAACCACCCGTCACACCGCCCTTTAATAAATATGCACAAATCATGCAGTGTTTCGACCCTGCCGCGATCCCGGTTCTCACAACACTGGCTCGGGAGTTTGCGGTTTTTGATCAGTGGTACTGTTCCGTCCCCAGTCAAACCTGGTGCAACCGGGCTTTCTGGAATGCAGGGACATCCTGGGGTCATGTGGTCAACGGCGCCTCTTCTGAAACGAAACATGAAATGGAAAATACTTTTGGCTGGTTGGACGACAGTGTTGGCAAAACCATTTTCAACCAAATTCAAGATTCTGAATCAGATCTCACCTGGAAAATTTATACCGACGATATTATTCCGCTCACAGGTATAATTCATTTCAGGGCACTTGATGATCACATTTTTCATTTCAAAAATGTCACCGATGATTTTATGGACGATTGCAAAAACGGAAACCTGCCCTCCTATTCATTTGTAGAGCCACGGTTCATGTGTAACCACAATGACATGCATCCCTCCGCGTTCGATAAAACGCTCACAGATGGGAAAGAGGCAATAGGCAGTGTTCTACTCGGGGAAAAATTTGTACTCGACATTTACAATGCGATCAAAAACTCAAACAGCACCACGGGCAGTAACTGGGAAAATACGCTTTTAATCATCACCTTTGACGAACACGGGGGTTGTTATGACCATGTCGCTCCACCCACTGATGCGGTTTCCCCTGACTTGAAAAGTTATAAAAAGTGGATGGGTTTCGAGTACGACCGGCTGGGCATCCGCGTACCCATGATCATGGTTTCCGCCAATATTGCCAAAAACACCGTCGTCAATGATCGGATGGATCACACATCATTTATTAAAACAATGCAGGCCAAATGGAACAAAACGGCCCCTGGTAAATTTCCACCGCTTACCGCGCGTAGCAATGCTTCTCCCGAATTCCATACGTCGGTATTTACCTCCACCGAAAAACGCCCCCCGGAAGATTGGCCTTCTCCCAAAATCGCGAAACCGATCCCTAGTGATCAAGAGAAAAGGGATTGCTCGGACCTGCCCCTGAACGATTTACAACGCTCCATCGTCGGTGGTGCAAAAGCCATCAAAGGTGATACCGACGGCCTGATAAGTTCTTTGGAAAAAATGACCGTTGACGCGGCAGAAGATATTTTGACAGACATTCGCGGCATGATGGATCGAGGCGAGTTGAGTAAATAATTTTGTGCAGCATTTGTCGCATAATGTTTAATTTTACCGTCCCATATATGGTTGTCTTTTGGGGTATGACAACGATGAACGACGAAGCCTGACACTCCCTTAGAGAGTGCTTTCGTCTGTAGTATTGAGCCGGGAATGGGAACGCGCGATGGATATGAAATTTGATGCTCAGGCCGAGGATTTTCGGGCGGAAGTTCGAAGCTTTGTCGAGAGTAATCTTCCAGATGATATCCGGGCCAAGGTCTCTGAAGAAGAGATGATCCTGCCTCAAGATATGATGCAACGCTGGCATCACGCGCTCTATAAACAGGGCTGGGGCTGTCCTTCCTGGCCCGTAGAACACGGCGGTGCGGGCTGGAGTGACGAGCAGCACTATTTGTTTGAGCGCGAGATCGCCCTTGCCGATGCGCCGCGGCCTATTCCCTATGGTGTGGTTATGCTAGCGCCCTGCCTGATGGAATACGGCAGCAAGGTCCAGCAGGAAAAGTTTCTGCCCGGTATCCTCACCGGCGATCAGCTCTGGTGTCAGGGTTTCTCGGAACCAAATGCCGGATCAGACTTGGCTTCACTAAAGTGCAAGGCTGAACTTGAGGGCAATCATTACGTTATCAACGGCTCCAAGACCTGGACCAGCGACGCTCATGTTGCCGACTGGATGTTTGGCCTGTTTCGCACCGATAGTTCCGGACGCAAGCAACAGGGCATCACCTTCCTCATGATCGACATGAAATCCGAAGGGGTTACGATCAGTCCGCTGGAGAATTTTGAAGGCACCCACGAAGTCAATCAGGTGTTTTTTGATAATGTCCGCGTGCCCGTAGATAACCGGGTCGGCGAAGAAAACGAAGGCTGGGGCGTTGCCAAATATCTTTTGGGGTTGGAACGCTTTGGCACCGCAGAAGTCGGGCGCTCGCTCGCCAGTCTTGGACGTCTAAAAAAGCTGGCCAAGTCCATTAAGATAGGCACAAAAACCCTGCTCGATGATATGGACTTTATGAACGAGGTCGCCCAGGCAGAGATCGCCCTGCGCGCGCTGGAAGTCACCGAGCAACGCTTTTTGTTTGGTCCCGGCGGATCGGAATCAATGGGGGCCGAGGCTTCCATGCTGAAAGTCAGGGGCACGGAAATCCAACAGGATATTCTCGAGCTGGCTCATCAGGCGCTGGGGTACCATGCCCATGCCGAAATTGATGAGACTGCGACAGGTCCCGCGCACAACCCTGCAGCCATAGCAAAAGCGCATTACAATTTCCGCAAGACCTCGATCTACGCCGGATCAAACGAGATCCAGAAAACCATCATCGCCAAAGCCGTACTGGGACTATAGGACATGAACTTTACCTTTAGCGAAGAGCAAAACCTGTTCCGTGATTCCATCCGTCGTTATCTCGAAGAGACCTATCCCTTTGAAGGCCGTCACAAGATCATAGATCAGCCCAATGGCTATACCGAAGAGCTGTGGCAGAGCCTGGCCGAGCTTGGCTGGCTCGCCCTGCCCTTTGCCGAAGAATACGATGGCCTCGGCGGCAGCGCGGTTGATACCATGATTGTCATGGAGGAAATTGGGCGTGCGCTTTTGGTCAGCCCTTTCCTCTCAACTGTTTTGCTCTCCGGGCAGTTGATCACGACCGCAGGGTTGGAAAATCAGAAGCTTGACCTGATTCCGCAGATTGGTGCTGGTCAGCTGAAACTGGCGCTGGCTTATGCCGAGCCCGCTTCTGGTTTTGATATTGCGCACGTTGCTACCACTGCAGAGAAAGAGGGCAATGGCTATCGCCTGAACGGGACAAAGTGCGCCGTCTTCCACGCCCAGTCCGCCGATATCATCATCCTGGTGGCGCGAACTTCTGGTGCAACCGATGACAAAGAAGGCCTGAGCCTGTTTTTGCTCGACCCGACCATGGCTGGTTTGGGGATAAAGAGCTATCGAACCCACGATGGTGGTTGCGCCAGTGACATCGTTTTTGATGATGCATTACTGCCTGAAAAAGCCCTACTTGGAGAAATCGGCACCGCTTATCCACATCTGGAAAAAGTCATTGATCAAGCCTCTGTTGCGTTATGCGCAGAAGCATCTGGGGCAATGTGGGCGATTTCAGAACAATCCGGTGCCTACTTTAAAACCAGAGAACAATTCGGACAAAACCTGGGATCATTTCAGGCGCTGCAACACCGCCTGGTCGAAGTTTACATGAAATGCCAGCTCAGCCAGTCGCTGGTATATGACGCCGTCTGTGGCCTTGATCTCCCTGATGAAAGTACGGACGGCGTCATAAATACGACTGCACAGGAAGATATCGCGCAAAAAGTATCTGCAGCGAAGTATCAGGTCGGACTTGATGCACGATCTGTCGGACAGGAAGGCATACAGTTTCACGGCGGCATGGGCATGATGACAGAGCTTCCCATCGGCCATTATTACAAACGCATCACCATGATCAATGCCACCTTTGGCGATCCGCGCTATCACCTGAAACGCTATCGTGACATGATGTGTAAAACTATTAGCAATGCTGCCTGAGGGGGAAACGACGATGCCAGATAACTCAGAAGACTGGGTCCTAACCAAAGCACACGGTCGGGTGCTCGAGATCATTCTCAATCGCCCCCCGGCAAATGCGGTCAACCGGGCCATGAGCCGCGCGATCTATGCCGCCCTGCGCGAATTACAGGACAACCCGGACTATTCCGTCGGTATAATCCGCGGCACGGGTGAGCGGATTTTCTGTGCCGGTTGGGATCTCAAGGAAACTGCTGATGAAGGCGGTATTGATCTCGCGCTCGAAGTTGATCCCGTGCACGGTCACGGCCCCGGAGGTTTTGCTGGTATCACTGAGTTCCACGACCTGACCAAACCTGTCATTGCCGCCGTCAATGGTGCTGCCGTTGGCGGTGGGTTCGAGATCGTGCTCGCCTGCGATATTGTGCTTATGGCCGATCACGCTTTTTTCAGCCTACCGGAAATGCAGCGCGGTATCCTGCCCGACGGTGGTGCTGTACAAAAACTTCCTCGCATGATCCCACCCAACGTCGCCAAGGAACTGTTCCTGACCGGCCGGGCCATGGACGCGGAAGAAGCCACACGTTGGGGGCTGGTTCATAAAGCTATTCCGGTGGCAGAGCTTGAATCTGAAGCCATGTCCCTGGCTCAGGAGGTCGCCCAAGGCGCACCCCTCGCCCTGCAGGCCCTCAAGGAAGTTCTCGGCTATATGGACGGTCTGACCGTGAAACAATCCATGGCCCAGGTCAAACCCGGGGGCGACTGCGACTGCCCGATTTACCAAAAAATGGTCACGTCTGAAGACGCGGTCGAAGGAATTACTGCTTTCGCGGAAAAACGCGACCCCGTTTGGAAAGGGAAGTAAGTCTCCAAAGATCCTAACGTTATCTAACGCGGCTGTGTCCAGTGATTGAAAAATCCATCCAGCAAAACCGTTGTGATTCAATCGGGTTTTGGTGAGTATGGTTATACCGAATTAGTAAATCACCAGAGAAGTGCGGGTGAGAATTTTGGGGGAAATGTTGGGGTATAATCTCAGATGAATATTCCAATCCTGACCGGCCTGTCAGAAATAGCTGATGATTACGATCTCTTCATCCTTGATCTTTGGGGCGTGGTCCATGATGGCGTAACTATCTATCCCGGTGCCGCCGAATGCCTGCGCCTCTTACGGCAACGAAACGCCGGGGTGGTCCTACTCTCCAATGCAGCTAGGCCCAGTAACGCCATTGCCGCGCATCTGCTCAAACTGGGGGTGAAAGCAGACATGTATGACTGGCTGTTGACCTCTGGAGATGTAACAGCCAATGCCGTCGCCGCTAAAGGCAACGGCCCCAAAAATAACACCCAAGTTGATGAAACCCAAGATCATGAACTAGGTCCGGCTTATTTCCACTTGGGGCCAGAGCGTTGTCGCCCCACTCTGGAAGCCTGCGGCGGCCGGGAAGTCACTCTGGACAACGCTGAATTGCTCATTTGCACCGGCTTGATCGATGAGAAAACCGAGCGGGTCGAAGATTATGCCGAGCTGTTAAAATCAGCCTTGGCGTGCGGCCTGCCGATGATCTGTGCCAACCCCGACATCGTTATCAACAGGGGCGGGAAAGTCATCCATTGTGCAGGTGCTTTGGCAGCCTTCTACGAAAAGTTGGGCGGCACAGTAGAGCGTTACGGCAAACCATCCCAGTTATTTTTGAACGGGTATTTGCTGAAAGCCCTGAATTTCAACGCTCCCGGACCGTGATGATTGGCGACAGCCTCTCCACCGACATCAGGGGCGCCAGACAGGCTGGCATTGATGCCATATGGATCGGCGGCGGCATCCATGCCGAGGCTTTGGCTATGGGTTCAGATGGTCTGTTGCATCCAGGAAAAGTGCATGAAGTTGCAAAGCAGGCTGACGAACAGCCCAGGGCTATTCTTCCCTGGTTGAGATGGTAAAAATACTGCTGCGCATAAGATGACCCCAGAAAGGTTAATTCCGACTGGAAGCGACTTCGAAACAAAAGGATTATCCGAACCTCGCCAACACCCCATATAAGAGCAATAGAAACGAAATATTTACCTATGGTTGATATGATGATTTTTTTGCCGAAATGGGGATGAATAATGGATCCACACAGTCTCGTTGCACTTATTGATGAACATGAAAAATGGCTTATAGATCAGAATGATGGTCAGCGTGCCGATCTTACGCTTTCCGATTTAAGTGGATTTAGTTTTAGCAGCTCCAACCTCCGTTCCGCAAAGGTGGTGGGCTCAAACCTAGAAGGCTGTGATCTCAGCAACTCGGATTTGCAGGATCTCGATGGTTTCAGCGCTTCTTTTATCCGCGCCGATCTTACCGACAGCGATTTATCACGTGCCGATCTCAGGGGGACAAAGTTTTACAAAGCAATTTTGCACGGAACAAAGCTGCGAAATGCCGACCTGCGCCGCGGCACCCTGCTTAATAGCGAGGGTGAGGCGGTCAAGGTGATCTCCTCTGACCTTAGCCAATCAGAACTCGATGATGCAGATATGCAGAATATCATTCTAACAGGTGGCTGCCTGGCCGGGGCGTCACTTCTAAATGCTGATTGCCAGGGCGCCATGTTTGGAGATTGCGATTTCAACAAAGCCAACCTTTCCGGGGCTAATCTTGCCGGCGCAAGTTTCGAGAACTCTGATTTGGGGGGCGCCACACTGGTGGGTGCTGACCTGAGTGACGTCAATTTACAAGGGGCCAACCTTGCGGGTGCCGACTTGCAACAGGTCAACTTTTTTGGCGCCGATCTGGCTGGTGCCCAATTGACAGGGGCGAACCTTGACGGCGTTACTGGTATTAACCCAGATGATAATGGCGAAACGCCACGACAAATCAAAGCCCGCATTCGTGAACGACTTTCTCTCACCCTTGAGGCCCACAAACTCTGGGTGGATAGCAACGGCACCACGGGCGAACGTTGCTCGCTTCAAAATGCCGATCTCAGCGATATGGATTTTTCGAATAGTGTCCTCGATGGTGCCAATTTGCGCGGTGCCAATCTCAGTTGTGCGGATCTGACGGGGGCCAGGCTCATTATGGCTGATCTGTCGTGTGCAACTCTGAACCATGCGAACCTTACCGAAGCCCGAATGGAGGGGGCAAACCTTCGCGGTGCTACACTGGTAAAAGCCAATTTAACCAATGCAAGCCTGGTTCCGCTAATGCTGATGGATAAATCGGGACAACCCACCACTCGCGCCTGGGCAGTCAATCTTTCAATGACAACACTCGATGGGGCTCAACTGGTAAATGCCAAATGCAACGGCGCCAACTTGGTTGGGGCAAGCCTGTTGGGTGCAGATCTCCGCCAGGCGGACCTCAGAGATGCCCGCCTTACCGATGCCAAAATGGAGGGTGCAAACCTAGAGGCCACCACCATGCCCAAGGGTGAACCTGCGTAGCCTGCAAAAAAGTTGATTATTTCTCCCCTGCCATCAAATCCCAGAAGGCTTCGGCGACGGGGCCGAAGGGGTGGCTGCGGGTGCGGGCCATAAAGGTTTCGACCCCAACCGAACCAAAATCTGGTGAACTCAGCGCAACCAAACGGCCCGTTTTCAATTCGTCACAAATCATATGCATGGGCAATCTTCCCCAGCCAAGGCCGGAGAGGATAATTTGTTTCTTGGTCAAAAAATCGTTCACCCGCCACGGCACGGTGGTTTCAAGCACGCCATAGTTTTTTTCATCCCGATTACGACTGCGATCACTGACAAACAACCTGTGTGCTGCCATCCATATCAGTGGCCGTAATTACAGCTGCTTTAGGGGCATAATCAGATGTATCAGATACAACCGGCATCAAGGTCACTGTGGGTAATTTAGTAAACAGCGTGGGGTCTATTTTATCTCGAAGTGCATCTCCCCCAATGGCAATATCCGCTTGATTTTCTTCTATCAATTCAAGCGGGGCATTGAAGTTCTCCACAAACAAGGTTAATCGGGTTGAGGGAAACTGCTCACGTATTGTCGTTAAAGCAGCCAGGATCGTTTGCATGTCGATCAATTCGCTGACCACAATCCGTAATTCCGGCTCTATTCCCTGTGCATAATGATGCGCAAGGTCCGATATGCCTTTTGTCTGAGATAAAACCGCGCGCGCTTTTTGCGCGATGACCTTGCCTCTGGTCGTCAATTGGGGACGATATCCTTCGCGCTCAAACAGGCTAACTCTGAGTTCCTGCTCCAGGTTTTTAATCGCGATACTGATGGCTGACTGACTTTTGTGTAGAGCTTCCGATGCCGCTCGAAAGCCACCGTAATCCACCACCGCGCAAAGTGCTTTCAATTGATCCAGGGTCATTTTTCAACTCGATCTATATTTTATATCAATTCAATAAAATAATTATACTTTTTTAAATCAAGTTCAATCCGATATTTGATGCAGTAAGAAAATAAATACCAACACTAAAAACAACCCGAGAGATCATATGATGCGCAATACACAGGATAATTACGGTTGGGTTTCCCGATCCCTGCATTGGCTAGTTGCCCTGGCGGCTATTGGTCTCTTTGGCCTTGGTTTATATATGGTTGAGCTCACTTATTACGATGCCAACTACCAAACCTTCCCGCATTGGCATAAGTCGATTGGCATTCTGGTCGCTGTGTTAATGGTTCTACGTCTTGTTTGGCGCCTGATAAGTGTCATCCCCAACCCCATACCAGGCGGAAAACCTTGGGAACATAAAGCCGCGTCCCTGGCTCACTTTGTTCTCTACGCCCTGCCCTTTGCCCTGTTTATCTCTGGTTATCTGATATCGACGGCAGATGGCAGATCTATCTTTGTTTTTGACCTTTTCGAAGTTCCCGCTCTTTTGCCCCCGGTTAAGGGTATGGAAGATCTCGCAGGTCTCATCCACGAAATTATCGCCTGGTCTTTGGCGGGTCTGGTTGTACTGCACGTTCTCGCAGCTCTCAAACATCACTTTATAGATAAAGACCGCACCCTACTTCGCATGATCAAGGACCCGAATTGAAAATATCAGTTCGGCCTTCACACTCTATCTTCTTAACAATCAGGAAAACGTAATGTTTAAATCAAAAATCAAATCAGCTGTATTGGCAACACTACTGGTCACAGGTGGTCTAGCCGCTGGCCTAACTTCTGCTTCTGCCAACAGCTATAACCTGGACACACAGGGTGCTCACGCCAACATCCAGTTTAAAATCAGCCACTTGGGTTTCTCTTGGATCCAAGCACGCTTCAACAAGTTCGAAGGTCAGCTCCAATTCGACGAAAGCAAACCAGAAGCATCTTCTATTAACATCACCGTTGATACTGCAAGCCTGGATTCAAACCACGCTGAGCGCGACAAGCACCTGCGAAGCGCGGACTTCTTTGATGTTTCTAAATTCCCAACCGCAACTTTCGTATCTACAGGTCTGAAATCTACCGGCGACAAAACAGCTATGCTGGACGGCGACTTGACCATTAAAGGCGTGACCAAGCCAATCTCGGCACTTCTCCGCTTTGTTGAGTAGATTTAGGATTTCAAATAGAGCATAGATTGATTATCTGGAATGGATGATTGTCTAATTTTGAGTTTGAAGTATTCGGTATCCTTGATGCCTCTGGCTCGCTTACGGATCATTCCTATACTGACATTACCAGCCTCTATCCTGGCGCTTGTGAGCTTGTGTTTGGCGTAGTTGCAGATGCCCACACAATGTTTCCGTAGGGATTTCGCGAACTTTTTTAGATAGAGCATCTGTGACTGATCTGCTATCAGGCACCAACGTTCCAGTTGCTCCGCCATCGCCTCAAATGAAGCGGCACTCCACAGCAGCTGAAGCTGTTCTTTCAAGACGTAAAGTGCATTCAGGTTGCTATTGCTCTCCAGCAACCTTTGCAGCTTGTCACTTTGTTTTTCACTCAACTTATCCGCATTTTTGAGCAACAGATAATGTGTCCCTTTCATCAACTCTTTACCACTTGGATCGGCCTTTCTGAACTCAAGTCGACGCTGATTATGGATAGCTTTGCTGTAGTTTTTCATGACGTGGAAACGGTCAAATACTATGTCGGCCAACGGCAAGGACTCTCTGACAGCCTTTTGGTAGGCAGGCCCCATATCCATCGCTACGGCCTTTATTTTGCAGGCTGTATCTGGTTGCAGTTGTTTCAAAAACCTTGAAAAAACCTCGGCAGTTCGGCCTGCTTCAACCCAGATCAGATGACCGCCAACCATATCGTAGACCACCGTCATGTAGTCATGACCTTTCGCCCGGGCAACTTCATCTACACCAATATATTCCAAGCCAGTTAGCTCTGCAGGATCAAGCGTAGGGAGAGTTTCAATAAGGTATGCCCTGTCGATATTCTTGACCGTTTCCCATCGTATATCCAAATGTCTGGAAACCGCTTGAATAGACATATGCCGACATAATCCACTGATCAGTCGGCAAAATCGGTGAGTGAAACGGCACCCTTTATCAACAAAATCACACCCCTCAATGCGGCGTTCGCCCTTGTTAATATAAACCTGCGCCAGCTCAATCTCGACCACACAAGGATACCCAAAAAGGGGGATGTCGTTTACTTGTCGGCGGACATGCTGGTTGATGCTTCCCTTCTGGCCTGTAGCAGGGTCTATAGCCCTCCTACGCGCGTCTCGGCTGCAGTGAATGACAATCTTAACACCGCCGTCATCCAGTTTAATTTCATTTACACGTTGCCCTTTGAGGCCTAAAATATGCTGCGAGATGTTGATTGTCATATACCTGCTCTATGTAAAGTTATCAGAAACCATACATATCAACAGGTTACTTGGCGGTCGGCATCTTTTTCTACTCAACAAAGCGGAGAAGAGCCCCAATCTCTATGGAAGTAACATGGATCGGTGGCGGCGATGATCCCTGGGGTTATGTGCGTCAAGGCTTCGAAGGATCTACAGTCATTCCTGTTGCCGATTACGGCATGATGGACATGGGTCCAACCGCTCAGGAAGTTGAAATCTCAATCTTCTTTGAAGGCGTGCGTCCTAAGTAATAGGGCCCCTACAACGCTAAAGAGGAGGTTTTCACCTCCTCTGACTACCCTAAAACCCCGTCATTTTTGGCGGGGTTTGTTTTTGAGTTGCGTCATTGCCGTATCGACAATACGCCTGCACAAACGATCAAGCCCATACCAAGGATCGATGTGAGATCCGGAACATCCGAAAAGAAGAGAATTCCCCAAAGCACCGCAAAGCCAACGTAGGCAAAATCGAAAGTACCAACCATTGAAGACGGGCCGTTTTGGTAAGCAACAGCCGCGCCGATGCTTCCGATCAAGATCGCAGCTGCGAGCAATACCATGGTCCCCCATTCTGCTATCCCCATCACGACCCAGGGTGCGAGTAGAAAACTGCCGCCTTCGGCACTCGCAAACAAGTTGATTAGTAACGTCGCGCCTCCGCCGACCACGACAAAGGCGACGTTCAGGGCCAGCGAGAGTATCAAGGGGTGTTCATTACCGCATTTTGTCCGGGTTAAAATCATCGCAACCGCATAGAGCATTGCCGATGCAAGCGGGAACAAAGCATACCAATTGAAATCCCCAGAGCTGGGTTTGAGGATCAGCAGCACCCCAAAGAAACCGAGAAACACCGCTAGCCAACCAAAACGGCTAATACGATCGCCGACAAGACAGGCCGAGAAGAGCGTGATGAAAATTGGCAGCGTGTAATAGGCCGCCGCCGCGACAGAAAGCTGTAAATGGGGTAAGGCCAGATAGTAGCTGATCCACATACACACCAGCAACCCGCTGCGAAGCACCGTCCAGCCAAGATCAACAGGCCAATGCCAGCCAGTACTCAGCTGAACGCGCATAACAACCAATAAAACCGGGATCGCCATAGCTGAGCGGAGAACAAATATCTGCCAGATAACGAAATTGCTACTTGTGAGCTTTATAAGCGCATCCCCCAGAGAAAGCGCCAAGACGGTGAACACTATAGTGCCAACCGCCAAGGGGATATTGTCTGTGCGAACTGTCACATTGCCTTGCGCCATCACCCGCCTCTTTTTTTCAACTAAAGATAGAACAGTAAGTGACTTACTCCTTATGTCAATCTCGACCGAAAAAACGAAGGATGCATAAGCTTACAAAACAGGCCTTTGCCGCTGCTCTGTTTGGGGAAAAATAGCTTTGCATTCGGTGAAATCCCTCAGTAACGTCAGACCAAATGTTTATTCCCGTTTGGGTTCGATAAGAGAGCCCATAAAGACAACACCCTGACTTGAGTACACGTTCATGGCGCAAGGTTTTAAAACCCGGATTACCGACCTTCTCGGCATTAGGCACCCGATCCTCTGTGGTGGAATGATGCATCTTGCGGATGCGAAATTTGTCTCGGCAGTGGTCAATGCGGGGGCCATGGGATTTATCTCGGCCCTGACCTTTCCCGACCCCAAACAACTTCGGGATGAAATCCAAAAATGCCGTGCACTTGCCGGGGATAAAGCCTTTGGTGTGAACCTCTATATCTCCCCGCGCGAAGATGCCAATAGCAGGTTGGATAATCTGTTATCTGTTGTTCGCGACGAAAAGGTCGCTGTGGTTGAAACTGCCGGAGGAAACCCGGGGCAGATCGTCCCCTTTATGAAAGAGGCCGGCATTAAAGTCATTCACAAGGTGCCCGCCGTTCGTTTCGCCCTGTCAGCAGAGCGCGCAGGTGTCGACGCGGTTATTCTGGTCGGGGCCGAATGTGGTGGCCATCCCGGTTATATGATGGTTGGCTCCATGGTTCAGGGTGCAGATGGTCCTCAAAAATTATCGATCCCTGTGGTTTTAGGCGGTGGCATTGGACAGGGCAGCCAACTGACGGCGGCTCTCGCCATGGGCTGTGAAGGCGTTCTCATGGGAACGCGCATGTTGGTATCCGAAGAGATCTGGGCGCACCGGGATTATAAACAACGTATGGTCGAAGGCACCGGACAAGACAGCCTTGTGGTTCAGACCACGATCAAAAATCATCACCGTGTGCTACACAACGAAACCGCAGAAGCCGTGATAGAGCTCGAACGCCAAGGTGCCAAAGATTACGAAAGTTTTGCCCACCTGCTCAGTGGCTCCCTGGCAAAGGAAGCTTACACATCGGGCGATACCAGTCAGGGCTTGCTCGACTATGGTCAGAGTGCCTGTTTTGCCAATGAGATTGAGCCTGTAGAGAGAATTATTTCGCGTTTTATCGACGAAGCAGTGGCAGCAACCCGACGCTTACCTTCCTTGGTAAGTTGAGTTTTTTTTCAACAAAACATACTATGGTATGTAGGTTTTTGAGATAAATTGCTTCAATTTTTGACAAAATTTAGCTACACTTCTCTTCTCTACCCAAGGTAGATTACCCCAGGGTAGAGAAGATTGTATTTACCCAAACGCAGTATTCGCAGGGTTCGCAATCTCCCTGAAGATAGCTCGCACAAAAAACAGTGTTAACCCCATGTGGGAAAGCTCATACAGCAATTCGTATATGAGCCATCCGCATGCCAAAAGGTGTGAGAAAATCATGAAAAAATCCTTAGCAATTAAACGCCAATGACAGAGGCCACATGGGCTCAAATTGTCTTGACCACGATACTCCAGACTAGTCGAGCCCGTGGCACACAAATACCGGAACAAAATACAAGAGGTCGAGTAGCCCGAGGGAGTTGCACCCTCAGGCTCTCACAGAACCGTACGTGAGCCTCTCAACTCATACGGCTCTTCCTGTTCATCCCTTACTACTTAGTTGCCAATGTACAAACAAGGCGGGTCGTTGCTTTTGCACACGCCTGATATAATCCTTGCTCTTTCGATAGCTTCTTCGCAGCTTCTTAAATTTCTTCCGTGCCCATTTGATCAACGAGAATTCGAGCAAAGCCTTTACACGCTTGAGAGCGGTTCGTCCGAAATGTCCATAGTAGTTAACCCAACCTCTTACAACGGGGTTCAATATACGGGCTATGTCTTCAACATCATATTTACTCCAACGTTGAAAATTCCATTTCCGTATAGTTACATTTATCCGCTTAAGAGCCTTCCGACTTATCGCCGGCAAAAATCCAGTAAATATTTTACCGTACTTTGACATTGCCCTTCGAGGCCGGAAGGTATACCCGAGGAAATCAAAGCTGACCTGCCCATACTTTCCTTTCCGGAAACTATTTTTACAGTACACAATTTTGGTTTTCTTAGGGTGAAGTGTTAGATGACATTCCTTTAATCGCACTCTTAGCACCTTTAGAAGCTTTTCCGCTTCTCTCTGGCTAGAACAGTGGTAGACGCCATCATCCGCATACCGTTCAAAACGAACTTTTGGATAATGTCGCTGTACCCAGACATCCAACGCATAATGCAGAAACAAATTTGCCAAAAGCGGGCTAATTACTCCCCCTTGCGGTGTTCCTTTGTCTCTTTCAGCTATACTACCATCTGTCAGTGACACTGGCGCTTTCAGCCATCTTGCGATGTACAAACGTATCCAGACACAATTTGTGTGCTTGGCTAACGCCTTCATCATCAAATCATGGTCAATGTTATCAAAGAAACCCTGAATATCCAGATCAACCACCCAACCATATTGGAAACAACGTTGCCGCGCTTGTCGCACCGCATCAATTGCTGACTTCTTCGGCCTATAGCCGTATGAGTCTGGGTGAAAGACTGGATCAATTTCCGGGTCCAACACCATCTTAACAACCATCTGTGCTACCCGATCTCCAACTGTAGGAATACCAAGCGGCCTTGTCTGGCCATCTCCTTTCGGGATATCCACCCGCCGAACTGGCGGGGGGAAATAGGTGCCCGTTAACACCTTCCCCCGCTTGAAAGCAGGGGATTTTCGGGGCGGTTAGCCCGTCAGGTTGACGCTTCACAGGGGAGCCAGTGCTACCCTCCACGTCCAGCAACGGTGTGTTCCACCGCCGTTTGGGTAAAAGCGAAACAGCTTGGTTATCACTGTTTCAAACGCAATCTACCACCAATCGGTGGCAACGTAAAGAAAGGCCGCGCTTCCTCCCCGACCTAAAGGACGGGGTATCCGCGCGAGATTTTAGATGACATCCTGTTCCAAATCTTGTAGAGATTCTTCGAAAGTTTCCCTTCGAATGTCTCCAAAGACACGGAATCAACACCATGGGTTCCACCATTGGCTTTTACTCTCTTCCACGCTTCCCAAACAAGCCGTTTAGAAATTGTAAAAGGCTTTGTATTTGTCATCTATTCATCCCAATACTGGTTGATAAATAATTCATACTCAAACAGGGTAGTCCCTTTGCTCCAAGCTCGTTACAAGCTCTTCAACGCTACTACGAACTACTCCGCCCCTGTGCCCGACATCGGTGTTCTGGCTCTTATGGTGCTTCCACTTGAGCTTCTCCCTTAACATTCGGGCGACAGGTTCTCACGTTCCATAAAAGAGCCTGTGTCAAGGTCACGCCGCCTCTATGCCGGATGCCGTCCAGCCCGTAATCAGGTTTCGGCTGGACTTATCCCAGTTGTGTACTAGCCCCCTGGTTTTGACATCATCTAACCCGTTTTCGACACCTCATCAGCGGTTCACTTGCGTTCGTCTCCTTTGACACTTACCTGACATCTCATGGATGCCTTTTCCTTAACGCTCACTACCATAGCTCTTTACCACAGCAGCTTAAGGTGGTTTGAAGCCTCCTCCTGAAAAGCGGCTCCGAGGGACCAACAAACCCTCATCTCTTATACAGTTCTATCCTCCTAAAAGAATATTCGTGACACACTAATACTACCGGGGCCTGGGGCGGAATAACTGGCCTATTACTGTTTTGTTAAAAGCTTCTACAGATCAACTGGGGTGAGGACAAAGAATTCAAGGAGCAAATCATGTCGAAAAAAGGGTTTCACGGAAAAGGGAACAGACCCATCCGGGGCGATGACGACGACAACGTTCTTACTAGGTTTGGTATAGACGGAAGGTTTCAATTCAATGCCGGTGATGGCAATGATGAAGTTCATGGCGGTATTGGTATTGATTATGTCAATGCCGGCGATGGCGATGATGATGTCTGGACTTATGAAGGCGAAGACGACATCCACGGTGGTGACGGTAATGATTTTATAGATTCCGGCGCTGACAATGACATGGTCAAAGGCGGTGATGGCGATGATGAAATTCTGGCTGGATCCGGCGATGACGAGGTCAAAGGCGGACTTGGCAGTGACGATATGGATGGCGGAGACGACTACGATACTGCCGCGGGTTATGACGAGCTGTACAATTATGTTCTGACATTTGACACTCCGTGCGTCCCCTCGAGCCTCAGCGCGATAGACGATACCCGCAACGCTGATCATGACACCCTGGTCAACTTTGAAGAAGTGCATTTCAAAGATTTCATCCTATTTACCGATGGCACCAACAATAACCCCTATGCCGTTGATGATACCGCTGCGGCGGGTGAGGATGATGGCACCGTCGATATTGATCTCTTAGCCAACGATATTGAATTTGAATGTGAGGTGATGACTGTCACTTCAATCGATGAGAGCACACTCGTATTTGGGACTGTCATCGACAATGGCGACGGCACCGTGACTTATGATTTCGGTGATTCCTATCAATTCCTTGGCACGGGTGAAGAGGCCACGGCCACCTTTAGCTATACCGTTGGAGATGGTGCAGGTAATTTTGGTACCGCAGATGTCGAAGTAACAATCACCGGATCTAATGATGCCCCTATTCTGGTCGATGAAGCACCAGGATCTGTCAGCTATACCGAAGCTGACCCTGCTGTAATTGTCTTCTCTGATCTGACGCTCACAGATGTTGACGACGACGACATGGAATCAGCGAAAATCGTTATTACCGACTTTGTCGTTGGTGATGTCCTCAGTATGGACGCAGGTTATGCAGGAAGTCTTATTGCGACCTACGATGCTTTAACGGGTGAGTTAGAACTAACCGTGCAGGTACTAAAGCTGAATATGAAGACGCGATTGAGCATGTCGCCTACAGCTCTACTTCTTTAAACCCAGATGTTAGTGGTCTGGCCTCAACACGAACAGTGGAAGTGACCGTCAATGATTCCGAAGCTGATAGTAATATTATTAGCAAGGACATCGACATCGATAATCTGGGCCCAGATGGCGCTACATTTACGGGTACACCCGGAGGAGAACTCCTAATAGGCGGAGACTTTGATGATGTACTCGATGGTATTGCTGGCGCAGACTTTATGTTCGGCAGTACAGGGTCAGATGTCTTCCTGTTCACAGCTGGAGATGTTGGTAGTGATACTATTTTCGATTTCTCTCTGGTAGATGGTGATATCCTTCACCTTGCCGATCTGTTGACTGGTGAAGAAGCGGGCGATCTAGAAGATTTCCTCAGCTTTACAGAAGCCGGCGGAACCACCACGATTTCCGTTGATGTTGATGGCGATGGTGGAGGAACAGATATGACCATCACCCTCCTTGGTGTTGATCTAACAGCTGCCAACACATTGACCGATCTGGAAGTAATCGACGATTTAATCGCCAGTAATGCGTTGATTGTTGATATGTAAGAAAAGAAGTTCCGACAGACAAAATAACCCGGTCGTGCGCGACCGGGTTATTTTTTTGCTTTTTAAAACGATGCGCAAGAAGCCTATGCAAAAGCTGGACGCATTCAAATGATCGGTACGTCCTAGAGCAATTCAGCAGGCACCGAGATAACAGTGGTCACGATATTAAGTTAAATGACCCCCGGCAAAGCCGGGGGCTTAAGCGGGTGAGCCCCTTAAAGGGGCAAATTGGGAACCGCTAAAGCGGTTATGGATTGAATATATCCATTTGGTCAAAGTACTTATCACGCTCTTCTTGCGTTCTGATATACTCCCTCACCATCTGTTCATCGAGCCCTACAGTTGAGACGAAATATCCACGGGCCCAAAAATTTTCACCCTTGAAATTCCGTGCTTTATTTTTGAATTTTCGAGCTATGGCAATCGCGCTTTTTCCTTTTAGGTATCCAACGACTTTTGAAACAGCATGTTTGGGCGGTATGCTGATACACATGTGAATGTGATCCGGCATCAAATGGCCCTCCTCAATCTTACTTTCGCGATGCCCGGCCAGTTCATGGAAAATTTCACCAAGATACTGACGTAGGTTGCCATAGATAACTTTTTGCCTGCGTTTAGGGATGAAAACCACGTGGTATTTACAATCCCATCTCGTATGTGCAAGGCTTTTGTAATCTCTCATCGGCTAATTCCTTTGTTATTTTGGTCAATAAACAAAGAAATGTAAGACCGTGGGAACGGTCAAACCATTGAGAGTCCCCCGGCATAGCCGGGGGTTTACCGGATTAAATTAATATCTATATCAGTGAGGGGTACCGAGATCGTGTTTGATCATGGGTTGATATAGGTAAGGAAAACCTTCGTCGTCTTTACTAATGGTCAGACTTCCAGCAACTTCCCAACCATCATTAAGCATGGAGGTGATCTTTTCATTGAGATCCTCACGACTGTGTTCGAGCACGAGTTCGTATTTTTTCATTCTTTTCTCCTCTTCCCTGATCAAATTTCAGAGCTTGGCTCATAAAGATCATGCCTGAGAAAGATTAAGAGGATCTGAAAATGGTGATATCGCTCCAAAGAAGCTATCCAAACAAACCATAAGGGAGCGTTATCTTAACTACTGGGGTCAGCCGCAAAGTTAAACATGGCGTTTTGTTGGATACGAGATAAATCCTGCTCTATAATCTCGTCAAGGCGGGTTAAGAGCTCATCAGACAACGAATTCTGGCCAACCATGATATGGATCGACCCCAAATCAACCTTCACATTCTCATGAGCAACGACAAGCCCTTCCAGACCATCAGCTTTAATGCGTGCCTTGCCGGTTTCCTTATCGACCATGAAACCATCTACCCGGCCTCCGACGAGCATGTGGAAATTTTCACCGCCGATATTTTTAAACAGGCGCTCGCGAAACTTTGGATTTTCTGACAACTTTTCAAATTCTTCACCGAGATAGGCATTGCGTGAAATACCAAGGCGAAAATTGGTCCCGATTAAATCACTTAGTCCTCGGAAATGATCGTACTCTGTACGTCCCGCCTTCATAAACAGCCAAACTGTTTCATTGCGATAAGCTTTACTGAATTTTGCATATTGGCGCCGTTCTTCCGTATCCGACATACCAAGCAGAACATCAAGCCTGCCCTCACCCATTTCTTTTAACAGACGAGCCCAGGGCTTTTTAACGTACCTGAGTTCACACCCAAGAGCGCCGAGATATTTTTCGGCGGCGGCAATATCAATACCGATCGGATTTCCCTGGGGAACAGCATCAGAAGGAAAAGCAGGATTTTCCATTTGATATGGCGGCCAGTCAAGCCAACCTACAGTAAGTTGCCCACAAGACTCATTTGCCTGTACAGCCTGACCAGAGAAGGTAAATATTGATATCAGCAGGCCAGATAACAAAGCCAGCCGAGCCTTATAGTTTATGTTTTTTGGCATACTTCCCCCAGTCATCCACCTGTCACCAGCCTGTCGCACCTGCTTCAAATTCTTAAATGATAAATCATTCGATACTCAGTTTCAGAGTACAGTCGTTTATCATATCGCAGTGTTTTCATGCTGGTTTAACCAGGAAAATAGTCTCATCACTGCTGAGTTTTGTACTTTTTGAGATTACACTGGGAAAATACTAAGAGAATAATACAAAAACAAGTTGTTAAATTTAAGACAAATATATTTAAAATTTTACCTAAAAAAAAGGCTCTTCTCCGCTTTGTTGAGTAGAAAAAGATGCCGACCGCCAAGTAACCTGTTGATATGTATGGTTTCTGATAACTTTACATAGAGCAGGTATATGACAATCAACATCTCGCAGCATATTTTAGGCCTCAAAGGGCAACGTGTAAATGAAATTAAACTGGATGACGGCGGTGTTAAGATTGTCATTCACTGCAGCCGAGACGCGCGTAGGAGGGCTATAGACCCTGCTACAGGCCAGAAGGGAAGCATCAACCAGCATGTCCGCCGACAAGTAAACGACATCCCCCTTTTTGGGTATCCTTGTGTGGTCGAGATTGAGCTGGCGCAGGTTTATATTAACAAGGGCGAACGCCGCATTGAGGGGTGTGATTTTGTTGATAAAGGGTGCCGTTTCACTCACCGATTTTGCCGACTGATCAGTGGATTATGTCGGCATATGTCTATTCAAGCGGTTTCCAGACATTTGGATATACGATGGGAAACGGTCAAGAATATCGACAGGGCATACCTTATTGAAACTCTCCCTACGCTTGATCCTGCAGAGCTAACTGGCTTGGAATATATTGGTGTAGATGAAGTTGCCCGGGCGAAAGGTCATGACTACATGACGGTGGTCTACGATATGGTTGGCGGTCATCTGATCTGGGTTGAAGCAGGCCGAACTGCCGAGGTTTTTTCAAGGTTTTTGAAACAACTGCAACCAGATACAGCCTGCAAAATAAAGGCCGTAGCGATGGATATGGGGCCTGCCTACCAAAAGGCTGTCAGAGAGTCCTTGCCGTTGGCCGACATAGTATTTGACCGTTTCCACGTCATGAAAAACTACAGCAAAGCTATCCATAATCAGCGTCGACTTGAGTTCAGAAAGGCCGATCCAAGTGGTAAAGAGTTGATGAAAGGGACACATTATCTGTTGCTCAAAAATGCGGATAAGTTGAGTGAAAAACAAAGTGACAAGCTGCAAAGGTTGCTGGAGAGCAATAGCAACCTGAATGCACTTTACGTCTTGAAAGAACAGCTTCAGCTGCTGTGGAGTGCCGCTTCATTTGAGGCGATGGCGGAGCAACTGGAACGTTGGTGCCTGATAGCAGATCAGTCACAGATGCTCTATCTAAAAAAGTTCGCGAAATCCCTACGGAAACATTGTGTGGGCATCTGCAACTACGCCAAACACAAGCTCACAAGCGCCAGGATAGAGGCTGGTAATGTCAGTATAGGAATGATCCGTAAGCGAGCCAGAGGCATCAAGGATACCGAATACTTCAAACTCAAAATTAGACAATCATCCATTCCAGATAATCAATCTATGCTCTATTTGAAATCCTAAATCTACTCAACAAAGCGGAGAAGTGCCAAAAAGGCTCTTCTCCGCTTTGTTGAGTAGAAAAAGATGCCGACCGCCAAGTAACCTGTTGATATGTATGGTTTCTGATAACTTTACATAGAGCAGGTATATGACAATCAACATCTCGCAGCATATTTTAGGACTCAAAGGGCAACGTGTAAATGAAATTAAACTGGATGACGGCGGTGTTAAGATTGTCATTCACTGCAGCCGAGACGCGCGTAGGAGGGCTATAGACCCTGCTACAGGCCAGAAGGGAAGCATCAACCAGCATGTCCGCCGACAAGTAAACGACATCCCCCTTTTTGGGTATCCTTGTGTGGTCGAGATTGAGCTGGCGCAGGTTTATATTAACAAGGGCGAACGCCGCATTGAGGGGTGTGATTTTGTTGATAAAGGGTGCCGTTTCACTCACCGATTTTGCCGACTGATCAGTGGATTATGTCGGCATATGTCTATTCAAGCGGTTTCCAGACATTTGGATATACGATGGGAAACGGTCAAGAATATCGACAGGGCATACCTTATTGAAACTCTCCCTACGCTTGATCCTGCAGAGCTAACTGGCTTGGAATATATTGGTGTAGATGAAGTTGCCCGGGCGAAAGGTCATGACTACATGACGGTGGTCTACGATATGGTTGGCGGTCATCTGATCTGGGTTGAAGCAGGCCGAACTGCCGAGGTTTTTTCAAGGTTTTTGAAACAACTGCAACCAGATACAGCCTGCAAAATAAAGGCCGTAGCGATGGATATGGGGCCTGCCTACCAAAAGGCTGTCAGAGAGTCCTTGCCGTTGGCCGACATAGTATTTGACCGTTTCCACGTCATGAAAAACTACAGCAAAGCTATCCATAATCAGCGTCGACTTGAGTTCAGAAAGGCCGATCCAAGTGGTAAAGAGTTGATGAAAGGGACACATTATCTGTTGCTCAAAAATGCGGATAAGTTGAGTGAAAAACAAAGTGACAAGCTGCAAAGGTTGCTGGAGAGCAATAGCAACCTGAATGCACTTTACGTCTTGAAAGAACAGCTTCAGCTGCTGTGGAGTGCCGCTTCATTTGAGGCGATGGCGGAGCAACTGGAACGTTGGTGCCTGATAGCAGATCAGTCACAGATGCTCTATCTAAAAAAGTTCGCGAAATCCCTACGGAAACATTGTGTGGGCATCTGCAACTACGCCAAACACAAGCTCACAAGCGCCAGGATAGAGGCTGGTAATGTCAGTATAGGAATGATCCGTAAGCGAGCCAGAGGCATCAAGGATACCGAATACTTCAAACTCAAAATTAGACAATCATCCATTCCAGATAATCAATCTATGCTCTATTTGAAATCCTAAATCTACTCAACAAAGCGGAGAAGTGCCAGAAAGTACCTGTGCAATACCATCCGGCACCAATGCCAGATCGCCCTCTGACAGCAACAACGGCGGTTCGCCCTTTGGGGTCAACCAGCACTGTCCCTGCAGCACGAGGTGAAAACGGATCCGCCGCTGTTCTTGTGGAATTTCAATTGCGTAATTGCCTTTGAAATCAGTTTTAAAATAAAGCTGACTTTCTATGCGCAGGGTAGAGAACACATCACTTAACAGGTCACTATCAGTCATAAACTATCCATTTGGCCGACTTTTGAGACGATTGAATAAAAATTAAAGACTGCTCAAAAATGATATTCCACCCGACAACTGTCAAGTTTAGCTATCAGCAAAAGAATTGCCTTTTCCTGATTACGACCTTTAACGTTTATTTCGCCAAAGGAATTCTTGATGTCATTGGAAACTCTGATCGCCTTGATAGGCTTTGCTTTTGTTACCTCGGTTTCTCCCGGGCCCGGTAATTTTCTACTTCTGACATCCGGTGTGAATTTTGGCTTTGTCCGATCGATCCCCTTGATCCTTGGCATAAGCCTTGGTTTTTTAACCATGGTTCTTGTTGTTGGGCTCGGCTTTGGGCAATTCCTGAACACGGTTCCCCTGCTTTATGCCGGGCTCAAAATTGCCTGTATTACTTATGTGTTGTGGCTCGCTTGGAAAATCGCAAGCAGCAAGTCTCTCGGTAACTCTCCGGGTAATTCTCCGGAAAATTCTAGGGGTAAAGCTTCCATTCCCTCAGACAAGCCCGAAAAAAATGACACGCCTGTAAGCTTTCTACAGGCCGCTTTGTTACAGCTCCTAAATCCAAAAGCATGGGCCGTGTCTCTCATTGTCACTGTCAGCTTCACCACTCAGGACAACTATTTGCCAAGCTTAATGCTTCTCATCCTGTTCTTTGCCATGGTGAACCTGCCGAGTATTTCCCTCTGGGCATTATCAGGCACTTTTCTTCGGCGGATCCTGGGGCAAGGCAATCGGATCGTCATCTTTAACCGGTTCATGGCACTGCTGCTCATCGGCTCCATGCTGCCTGTCATACTCGGAGGATAAAGACATTGGTCGGGTTAATACACTGGCTGGATAAGACACAGGGTGGGTAAGGACGGAGATAGCTAGCGAAAGCGATTTAAAGCTTCTCGATCTCTTCCATAGTGCGGCCGGGTTTTCCTTTATAGGTCGGCAGCGTCCAGCCATAATGTAACGCTCCCCCCCGGATCACCATGGCGACGACAAAGCCGATACTAGACCCAACAACCGGGCTAAGCCCGGCGTGATGACAGACCACCCAAGCCAGCGCCCCAAAAAGGGCAGCGGTGAGGTAAATCTCGCGCCGCATCAGAACCGATTGCTCGCCAGAGAGAAGGTCGCGTAACACCCCACCAAAAGTCGCGGTTAAAATGCCGGTGACGACAGCAATCACCGATGATCCGGTAGCTAGCAGACCAATCTCGGCCCCCTTTACGGCATAGGCCGCCATGCCGATGGCATCGAGCCATAGCAAGACTTTATAGCGGGATTCAAAACGGTGCGCAGTAAAGAACACCAGAGCACCAACAGCAGCGCAGATCAAAAGGTAGATGTGATCTTGCACCCAGAACACCGGGGTTTGCCCCAAAATCGTATCTCTGATGGTGCCGCCACCGATCCCGGTAACAGCTGCCAGAAACAAAAAAGCGATGAAATCAAGCTGCTTACGCGAGGCCGCCAGTGCCCCGGTCGCCGCAAAGACAGCAACCCCGGCATAATCCAGCCCTATCAGGATATCCATCGTTTAATTTCCCCTTTGTTCCTACCATTAATTTTAAACAGGCTGAAACCCTGAGACAAAAAGGTCAATGGTTTTCACGCGTTCTTCTTAGGAGATTTGCAAAATGGAAAAATATTGTAAGTGCAACAATTCAATCAACAAAGGACGGCGCGCCATTGCCGATATCTATAATTTGCCGATCGACGACGAAAATCAGTTTAAGCAAGCCATCATTTTTATGGTCAATAGGATTGTAGTCTTCGATTTCATTGCTTTGATAAATAATGATCGGGTTATCCCCTCGATCATTTTCAAAAGGAAATCCAATGGATTCAACGGTGATTTTTCGACCACTGGAGAGGGCGTGTTCCAAGGTTGCAATAACACCACAAGGTTGTTGTGCCATCAGCCAAAAAGCGCTTGAGGCAACAGGTCTGCGCTCTGCTTCAACATAATCGAGATAATTGCCACCGGTCATGTCTTGACCAAAGCGTTCGTTAATTGCCGTCCCCTGCAGGCGGATCTTGATGTTATCCTTGGAAATGAGCTCATAAACAATCATGTTGGAGAGCAAATGACCGATGTCTTCAGGCACAAAGGAACTCTTGAGAGGTATTATGCTCTCCCCCTTACGCTCTAAATTTTGCCAGTAATCATAAAATTGCTGGTTTCTCGCGTTTTTAATCTCGATCAAGTCACCACCCTATTCGTCCTCTTGTGCGAACTCAATCACCCCAGCTCACTATAACACACTATAGAGTGTAAAATGTTTTCAAAGCATGAAGATTGTAAAATATTTGTGGTAATTGAATAGCTTGCTACCTTACTCAACCATATGATTTTCGTTTCCGTCTTGACCTCAAACGGGGCAAATGGTTTGATGCAATTGCACTTCATAACTAATTGTATGTTAAAGCTGCACTGATCTTTAATCAGTGTGTTTAAGCAAACAGCCGACTGGCCCCCGCCCCGCTTATCATCTCTTTTAACTTTGATTTGATATCGACAGGAACTGGACCCCAGCCAAAACCAAAAACAAGAACAGTACGTTGGATCTCCTTCGGGGGATTTCAGATGGTGGATTGGTTTTCATAATAATGAAATCTTTATCCAGGGATTTGACAACCTCTTCAGGTTTTTATCACCCCACCATTCTGGTTAATCCAACGAAACTGGCGATATGACCCACAGTTCTGATGAACTGTTGGTTTTCTATACCTTTGCGATCATTCCCAAAGGCTATTCGCGCACACACCCTCTTCCTTATTTTGGGAGAGAAAATTGGAGAATTTAAATATGTTATCGCTTTTTCACGCATCAGGAACCTGCTCATTGGCCTCTTGCATCACCCTAGAAGAAATCTGGGAAAAAACCGGTGCTGAGTTTGAAGTCAAAAAGGTCTCTTTTGCGGATGGCGATCAACACAAACCAGAATATCTATCTATCAATCCCAAAGGCAGGGTCCCGGCTCTGCTCACGGAATCTGGCATTCTCACCGAAACCCCGGCAATCCTGCTCTATCTGGCGCAGCGCTATCCCGAAGCCACGCTTGCCCCGCTTGATGATATTTTTGTACTGGCACAGCTCCAGTCCTTTAATAATTTCCTCTGCTCTACCGTGCACGTTGCCCACGCACACCGCTTTCGCGGCAGCCGTTGGGCGAATGAGCAAAGCTCGCTCAATGACATGCATGCCAAAGTACCTGAAAATATGACGACGCTTTTTACCCTGATTGAAGAGACCTATCTCAGTGGCTCTGAAGACAAACCCTGGGTGATGGGCGCAGACTATACGGTCAGCGATGCCTATCTCTATACCATCGCGCGTTGGCTCGGGGGAGACGGCGTCGATATCGCTATTTTTCCGCGTCTCAACGCGCATTTTAAACGTATGGAAAACCGCCCCGCCGTTCAGCGTGCCATATCGAGATAACGACCCTTAGCTGTCGCTCGATGTGGCCCCACCGGACAGGATCCAAAAACTATCCGGAAGTCATAAGAGATTAAACGTGAAATTATGAATAAGAGCCCATTACGATTACCTGAATTTATTATCCTTTTTGCCCTTCTAACCTCTATTACGGCATTGAGTATCGATGCCATGTTACCCGCCCTGCCGCAGATAAGTGAGAGCCTTTACATATCTGATCCGCTCGACAGTCAGCTGATCATCTCGTTATTTATTTTCGGGATGGTTTTTGGTGAGCTTTTCATTGGTCCGATATCTGATGCTATTGGCCGCAAAGGTGCGATCCTTATGGGCATTGGCATTTATGTGATCGGCACCCTTGTCGCCATGACCGCGCCAAGTTTTGAAATCCTTATCCTCGGCCGTATCATTCAGGGCATCGGTGCCTCTGGTCCAAAGATCGCCACCCGCGCCCTGATTAGGGATCAGTACGAAGGCGCGGCCATGGCCCGGATCATGTCCTTTATCATGGTGATTTTCATCATGATCCCGATGATCGCCCCCGCCTTTGGACAGCTGGTCCTGGCCATTGCTGAATGGCGTTATATTTTCTTTTCCTTTTTGGTACTGTCATGTTCAACCGGACTGTGGCTCATGGTCCGCCAGCCGGAAACTCTGAAACCGGAAAACCGCATTCCGCTTTCTCCCAGAAATTTGATGATATCAACCGGGCGGATCCTCAAGCACGGAAAAGTGATGTGCTATTCCGTATCCGGCGGCATGATCTTTGGCGCGCTTCTAGTCTATGTCAGCACCTCGCAATCAATCTTCGAGGATCTCTATGGCGTGGTTGATAACTTTCCGCTCTACTTTGCCGTCCTGGCATCTTCTGTCGCGCTGTCTTCGCTGATCAATTCTCAATTGGTGATGCGTTTTGGCATGCACAGAATGGTGGTTGCAGCCTTGTGCGGAATGATTTTTTTCACGGGCACACTGTTTTTATTTTCTTTGCCTTATCAAGGAGTTCCGCCCTTCTCGATCTTCATGATCAACGGCTTTTTCATCTTTTTGTGGATTGGTATTCTCTTTGGCAACATCAATGCCATGGCGATGCAGTCCCTTGGTAAGATGGCTGGCCTCGGGGCTTCTGTGATTGCCTCAATCTCCAGCCTGGTCGCGGTCGCGGTATCTGTTTCTGCCGGGCGTCTTTATGACGAGACCGTCATCCACATGGTCATCGCACTGTGTTTTTGTGGTGTTACCGCTCTGATCCTGGTTTTGGCCGCCAACAAGAGCAAGGCGGGCGCGCTGTCACCTGCTTGATTAGTCAATAATAGGGCTTATATGTGAATAAGCTCATATCACGACCCTCTTAGGTTTTGAGAAATCGAAACCTGACCGATGGGGCCTGTCAGATTCCCCCCTTTTTGACGGGCCCCATCCCCTTTTAAATCTTAACAAGATTTATCTGCGAAACTTCACGGTCAGTTAAGATATCAAATGGCAATGTGTATTTCCCAAAGTCATTAAAACTTTCACGAGTATCAAGTTGCCACCAGAAACAAAGACGCCGTTACCGGATCTTCATATTAAATACAGTAAAACGAAAATCGTTTTTTGTCTGGTCATGTATTTACTGATATTGGCTTTAGGAATTTGGATGCTTAGCCTCGACACCGAGAGCTGGCGCAGTTCCCAACCCTATGATTCCGTTAGTCGGACCTACAAACCAAAAATTGATCCTCAACATAGGAAAATTGTTTGGTATGCAATCTCTGGCCTTGTTGTTTCCTTCGGACTTCTAGGAGTTTTTCTTTTCCTCTATAGGTTCTTTCGCAAGGGGGCGGCACTTACCCTCACCCATGAATTTTACCTCCCAAATAATGAATTCATAAGACACCGTCCCATTTATTGGCAGAATATTGTAAGAATAGAGGAGATAAAACAAACCATTCACGTACCTAGGTTACTTTTCCCCATAAGAAATCGGGCGATCCGTATCATCTACAAACAATGTCAGTTCTATAAAAAAGGCACCGGAATATACGAGGAGTTAAGTGCTCGGAGAAATAATCAAACTCCGGAAAAAGAACAATTACTCAGCAGTATTCTTATACCCCTTAATAGGCAACAGCTCCTTGAGATAATGCGCCGCTATTGGCTTACTGCTCTTGGGGAAGACCCCTCAAAGATCCCCATTCCCACTATTGTGGAAGAAGTCATCAGTAGGAAAGAAACCCGAAAACAGACCCGAAAATTCTTTAAGAGACTATTTTTCGGCAAAGAATAACTATTGAGTTCTCCAGCAAAAGGCCGGGCTCTCTCCCCCTCACAGAGAAATTGCCCGGCCTCTTCTAGTGCAACCCAACTATCGGTTAGCTGCCGTAGATTTTCCCTTGCGGGAAACGTCCGGCGCCTTGCCGGGTTGGATTGCGCTCGGCAAAGTGTCCGAGTTCTCGACGTTCGGCCTCTATGATTTCTGCCTCACTGAGGATGTCGACCTTTGGTGTGGTACTGCCAGCTTTTAAGATTGCAGCAACTCGGCGGGTGATGATTGGCGCCGCAACTGAAGTTCCATCGAGCGCGACAGAAACACCACTGCGTACACCTGTTGCCTGAATTCCGCGAAAGACCGGAGAACGATCGCTTTCCGCAGATACCATTGGACCAACGGATGAGCCCGGATAACCTATCGTTGCGGGTTGATCACCACTGTAAACAGCGGGCTCGCCCGTACTTTCTACGTGCCCTCCGACAACGATGACAGCATCTCCGGTGGCAAGGCCGTTGTAAGACCCACTTCGCTTGACGATGGAGTCATCATTATCCTCCAACTCGAGCTTGCCCATAGCGCCATAGACTTTATAGTCCGGGTCATCGAAATACGATTGCCGTCCCAAAGCAGGATAGCCAAAAGGACTGGCATCGCGCTGAATTCTGGCGTGGATCGGCTCTGGCATGGCCTTATCTGTTGTCTTGATCAGACGGACCTTCCACATACCTGATGGAGCAGGCTTCAAGGGATCAACAGAAACATCACCGTCGTTACGCACGTCGCTTGGTGCCAAGGTCAGCATAAAGCGGCCGCGTTCGTCCCCCGCATCCAAAGGCGCGTACCGATCATAGGACAACCGGGCAATGGACCGGATACCGTGATTTAACACCACTGCCGTATTAGCCACACCCGAAAGTTTATGGCCCGAGATGCCTCCAGGTGGGATAACTTCAACCTCGATATCGCCATCAGCATAGCCTTGCTTGGACATCCAGATTTCGAGATAGCTCGACGTCCGGTCATTGGGCTGTACTCGCCATGGAAGATCACAAGAGCCAACTGGCCTCGGACTTCCAGCAGGTTCGGTAAAGGAAAAATCACTCTCTGCAATCACTGCGTGGGAGCGTTCCAAATAGTGATTTCCCGCAGGCAAGACCACAGACGTTGGTGCCACACGTTCATTTCGGGCCGCAACGATCTCGTCAATCGCCTTTTCCAACAGAGCAGTACCGTCGTGTGGGCCGCCAAAGACGCCGTAGCTGAAGTTGATCACCACGGGCAAGCCCGGTGCGATATGATCAGCACGCTCGAGGATATAGTGCACGCCGCTGAGGATAAACATATCCAGCCCCATGCCCGAGGTATCCCAGGTCACAGCAGCGGGAACCTGAACCGTGATAATGCGGTCCTGTTCCAGTTCCTCAGGCGCATGTTGATTGTAATCAGCCCCCGCAGCGAGATCGAGTATATGGCTCCCGTGTGTGGCTTTGTTATCCAGCGAATTGGGCATGACCCGCTTGCTGTCGGTTAGGCCCAGTGTCCGATAAAGCGCGGCTTCGTCGGTGGAGCCGCGCGTATCGGTGTGCTCGGCAATCGCACCCTCAATTTGTGCGCGGGTGTATTCGCGACCAAAAGCAACATCCGATCCCGGGACCGTATCACCATCCTGGACCCAGGCAAAATCGACCCGACTGCTTCCGAGTGCAGATTGAAAACGGCGATTGGCAAAGGCAATGCCATCATCAATCACGCCGATCACAACTTTTGCTTTACCTTCGAGCAGAGGGCTCGGCTTAGAACCTTGATCAGGGTCATAGCCCACATTTACGCTAGCAGCCCGAAGCGGCACACTCAGACGCCGCTTTATATTGCTACCAGCCCCTCCTGAAATCGGGGTATCGGTAACCGGGCTACCGCATAGAACAAAGGGGCGAAAGCTCGGCTCAAACTTATCTGGCTCGGATCCGACAGGCTGATAGAGCCTGGGATATATGGCATTGGGATCTTTGTCACCTGCGGTAAAGTCTGCAGAGGCCTCGGTTCCCGTATGCCAATGTGTCTCCAATGGCGGGCCAAAGGGAAAGCCATAGCCCTTCCCCGTGTTCAGCAGCCAATCCTCATAGGGATCGACGGCTTTCACGCCATCATCTTGCCATTGAAAGATATCAGCCATGTGAGCCACCTGCTGCAGGAGCTTCCTCCCACTCACTCTTGGCCTTGAGCCATAGCCAACGGAACAGATTATCCGGCTCGGCATGAACCTCAGACGTTCCCCACTCGGTTACAGGAGCTGTGGCATCACCCGGAATAGCAGAAGCCTTGGTAAAGTCACCGGTCGCGTTATTACCAATAAACTCAAGCGCCTGAACTTCACCTTCAACACCTGAAGCCATCTGAAGCAAATAGTTCCCAAGCGTCGTCCCAAGTGCGGCACCAGCTGTACTATCTGCCGGAAAGTGAAGACCTGCGACAGTACGGTTAACCGCAATGCGTTCCGCCACGGAGAGCAGCATATCTTTAATCGAAGGACTTTGCTGAT
This sequence comes from Kiloniella sp., assembly GCF_965205715.1. Lineage (GTDB taxonomy): Bacteria > Pseudomonadota > Alphaproteobacteria > Kiloniellales > Kiloniellaceae > Kiloniella. Next base: position 1,378,195 of record NZ_CBDBHW010000014.1, read on the forward strand.
AATCCATAACAGTGCCATCAAGCAGCGCTCCAAATACGGTTGCGGTTGCAAAGGCTTCAGTCGAATGACCGCTTGGCAGAGTGCCATGTCCGGGTGTCGGGATCAGAGGCTGAATTTGCGCCGAATAGATATCCGGGCGACGACACGCCAAACTGTGTTTTGTTCTCAACACCACATGGGAAGCATACTGCTGTACAAGGTTAATAAGCTGCAAAGTATGTGCATGGACAGACGGGTTCAAAGGCACAACCGAGGTAAAAAATTCTGTCGGGTAACCAACCTGTGCCAGAACTTCCGCACCGCGTTCAGCGCGTTGGTCGGCATAATTACGGACATACTCCAGTTGTTCACGAAATACCTCTGCACTTGGCCGTGTTAACTTAACCAGTCTGGAGTAAGCCGGGTGAGGAGCATGGTCCAATCCGCCATGTGAATGGTCATGCTGGAACCAGATAGAAATTGCGCCTTCTTCGCCGTCAGTCTTAAAGGAAGGACGGGATAGAAGATCTGTTAACATTGTTAACTCTCGGACCTGAGGTGTCCACTTTTCTAGATTACCCACCTGATCCGCAGGAATAGGACGAGGCCCCACACCAGGTTCAGGTAAATTCCATGGATTTCGAATAGCATCAGAAGAAGAGAGTAAAGCAGGAGTTAGGGATGCTCCCGATGCCCCTGTAACCCCCGTGACGCCAGTGACACCAGTAACTCCGGTAACACCCGTAACTCCCGTTACGCCTGTAACTCCTGTTACACCAGTAACACCAGTGACCCCAGTTTGTGTTGATAAAATCGACATTACCCAGCTCCTGCTCTATTTGTTTTCGTTCATTTTTTGGCAAAATTACCCAAACATACTAATATTTTCGCTTACCTATTTATTAATTTTCAGGGATCCCTGCTGCCCGAAGAGAATTGGCCCACTCTTGCCCTGTAGAAAACTCAGAAGCAGGATGATTTTTCAAATAACCTGATACAGTTAAATTGGGATCAATAATCAATAACTCTTTTGCTGCTACCGCAGCTTCTTGTTCCCGACCAAGGAATTGTAATGCCATGGTTTTTGCACGTAGGGTTGACACATGGCGTCGATTTTCCAGTAAGGAACTCTCGGCAAATTTTAATGCTTCTTCATACTGTTGATTAGAAATCAATGCTGTAGCAGAAAGGGATTCATAGTAATATTTATACGGATCCAGAGGGGATAATGATCTGGCCCGTTGGGTATACGCTACAGCTCTGTCACCTTCATCGCGAAACGCATGACTCGTTCCTTTCAAAAGCCATGCAAGCGCATCGTTCGGGTTTAAATCAACAGCACGATCATAACGTTTAAAAGCCAAATCAAAATCTTTGTATAGCGTGATCTGTGCTAATCCATCGACAGCTAATGAGAAGGAACAATCAGGGTCAAGATCCAATGCTCTGGCGGTACAATCACAGGCTATTTGGCTATCCTTAACAACATCATTGCTCCACCCTTTATGAATAGAGAGTACGTACCATTTGCCTAACCACGCATAGAGGTTTGCGTGTTTGGGTGATTTACGGATAATTTCCTCTATCAACGGACGCGCTTTAGCAAAACTGGCGAGCTTCAAACGATGCATCAAACTAACGCCAGAGACCAGGAGTGCATGACTGGCGACTTCTGGCAAAGGTTTACTAGTGGCCAATTCAATAGAAGTAGAGAGTATAGATTGTCCGATTTGACGGGAAATATCGGCGACGATTTCCTCCCCACCGTTAAGAAAATCGGACATTTTTGCTGAAAATTGCCGCGACCAAATAATCCGTCCACTCTCGGCATCCAGAAAATCGGCATCAAGATGAAAGCGTTCACCGTCCTGACGGTAGCTGCCATGGATAACATATTCCACATTAAGCGCTCGCCTTACATCCGCAAGATTGAGTAAACGCATATTGAGATTGCGGGAAGAAAGGTGCGAGATCACATCTATCAACTGAGATTTGGAAAGTGCCCGTGAAATCTCTTCAGCCAACATGTCACCAAGAACATCTTCGCCATCCCTACGAAAACTCTGTAAAAAAGGGAGGACTGCTACGGCCGGAAGAATGCCCGTTTTTTCTGATGGAGCAAAATACTCAAGCTCGGAGATTAATTGCGGCCGGCTTTTTCTCTGATCATTCACCCAGGACGTAAAACCAGCTTCAGCAATATTAATCCCTTCGAGGAATTCTCCCTCAGCAGGAACGCCAACAAACTCGATCACATCCGGGTAAAGAGCGACATCATCATGAGAGATGTCGAATAACACCTCGAAATCTGACCCAATGGCCCGTTTAAGATCGCTCAACCCCCGACGAAGGCTTGCCCGGCCCAACTCCTGGCCGGATAGGCTCCAGAGTTTGTCCTGTAACCAGGACCTTGTCCGTTTCATATCTGGCGCTGTCGCCAGTAACGCGACCAACGCCCGCAGCTTCGTGCTGCGAATATCGAGTTTACCGCCACTCGACCATTCGGCAGAGAAAGCTCCGTAAAGACGTAACCTAAGTTTTCTGTTTTCAGGGCTATTTAACATTATTATTGACCCAGACCTTATTCCCTGATGTTAGAGACACGCTAAGTTGTGCCTCTAAATTACCCCCATAAGCTCACAAAGATTACCACCTCTGCGCTAAGTTAAAAAACTATTTACATTTTTTTCACGCTTTTTGGACGCTACCTGTACTGGTAACTGCTTCATAATGGGCAATATAACAATTAAAGATAAAATTGGCGGGTAGTATAAACACCTGAGCCCTGTTGAACTTCTATTTCGAAGGCAACAATTAAAAAACCTGAAGAAAAATAACTTTTCTTATAGGGGCTTGGGTATAGAAGATAGGACAGTATTGTGAACAGAAGTAATGACCCGACCCTTAATTTGATACCTGATCAGGATTCCCCTAATCCGCGAGACCTTAGCGATTTTTGCCAAAAATGGAATGACCTGAAGGTACACGCAAGTGAAGAACAACTCTCAAGCGCTCAGCTTTCGCCAGAAAGCAAGGAAGTCATATCCTGGCTCACGATCCTAGCTGATAAAGTGTGCCACACCGAAGATTTTTAATGTAGTACACCATTCATTTTTATGATTTCATTTTGTTTAGAGTTTTAATCCGCTTTTTCATGAATTAGACCTGATCCTGTCATCGGGCAGGCCTTCCGGCGTTTTCGTGCTTCTCTACGATAAGAACCCGGTCGGCCTGAATTCCGTTTTTCGGCAAAATCTACCATTGAATCCCAAAAATCCTGAGGTGCATCTGTGACATTCTCAAAAGGGACACTGCCACTGCCTAAATCCAGCAGGTTACGGTCGACAGGAACAACCTGCATAAAGGGATCATCATAATAAAAAGAGATTGGGAAATCCGTTTTTTGCATTTGAATGACAAAAAATAACGGTCCAGCCCACCAATCTGTCTCAACAACGCCTTCCAGCACAGAATAAGCACCAGAATTTCCCCAGTTAACCGGGGATCTTATCCAGGAACTAATACCGGGCTTAGTACGGGCAAATAAACCAGACCAAACTTGAATGACGCCGCGTTCGGGTATGGCCTCTAAAAACGGTGGTATGGCTTCCAGGGCCTTTGCAGGTGCATTTTCTTTCCAATAGTCTGCAAACTCAGGCAGATATAGTCTCTCGACTAAAATGGTTTCTTCGATACCTTTTAAGTCAGCAAGAATTTCAGTCCCTGTCCAAGTCAGAGTAAAGTCCATCGGCGGGCAGATCAGAGCCCCACTAGAGTTCGCTCTGGTAAAGGGTTCACAGAACTTAAGCGCCCGGGCAGGTATTTCCCCGCGCAAATCGGGTCGAGGAAGTATGGGATCGGGTAAATCTGGCCAACATTTGTAAAAAGAAATCATAAAACCATCACCTACTCAAAAAAAATCCTCAACGGCATTACCGAGAGGACACAGTTAAAGCTTTTCGCGACAACAAAAGTTTAGATAACAAACCAAAATCAATCGTTGGTATATGAATGATATATCTCTCCATCATCCCTTAGTCCGGTACAGATGCCTTTACTGAGCATACTTATTACGAAGGAATTTTAGTCCTTAGCCATAATCTTACGGGGATGAATTGTACCAGCTCCCATGTTGAGGCCTTTGATGTCTTTACTGGATACAGATTTTACAGCAGAAACTTTGGCAATCTTTTTCATAATTTCACTCCTTACTCATTGATTTGCGAGGATGAATTAGGCCAGAGCCCATGGTACCGCCCTTGATGTCGACGCTAGAGACCGATTTTATTGCTGTAACCTTGACGATCTTTTTCATGAATTCACCCCTTACTCATAATCTTACGGGGATGAATTGTACCTCCCCCCATATTGAGACCTTTGATGTCTTTACTGGATACCGATTTAACAGCAGAAACTTTGGCAATCTTTTTCATCAGCTCACACCTTGGCCATGGTTTTACGGGGCTGGATCGTACCTGAGCCCATATTGAAACCCTTGATAATTTTACTGGACACCGACTTAACTGCAGTAACCTTTGTAATTGTTTTCATGAAATCACTCCTTGGTCATAGTTTTACGAGGATGGATTGCGCCTGCCCCCATGTTGAGGCCTTTGATGTCTTTACTGGATACAGATTTTACAGCACAAACTTTGACAATCTTTTTCATGAACTCACTCCTTACTCATAGATTTACGAGGATGGATTGCTCCAGAACCCATGGTAATTCCCTTGATGTCTTTGCTAGATACAGATTTAACTGCAGTAACCTTGGCAATTTTTTTCATGAAGTTACTCCCTGGTCATGGTTTTACGGGGATGGATTATTCCAGATCCCATATTAAAACCTTTGATATCTTTACTGGAAACGCTCTTTACAGCGGAAGACTTAACGATCTTTTTCACAGAAAAACTCCCTGTTAATCGTTCGCACTACAGCACGTTAAAGCCAGTGCGCGAAAAAGTATCGACCTGCACACTAAGCATTGTCAAATAATTTTTCTACTATACCGTGTTCAAATATAATTTATACCCCCTAAAATAAGAAATAAAAACATACGCTTAAGTTGAGAAAAATTGAATTTATAGGCCCTGAAATAAGTACTATCAGCAGTAAACCTAAAGAAGGAGGAGTTACACTCCTCCTTCTCATCCCACAAAAAGAGCTATTCTTTTTGTCTCTTACGGTTAGATCCCTCCGCCGTAAACATGACCCTTGATATCTTTGCTCGACACCGACTTCACGACAGAAGAACTGGTGATCTTTTTCATCCCTGAGCCAATGGCATGTGCATCTATGCCTTTACTCGACACAGCTTTAACCGTGGAAGGTTTACCAATCTTTTTCATCCCTCCACCAACGGCATGTGCATCTATGCCTTTGCTAGACACAGCTTTAACCATGGAAGATTTACTAATCTTTTTCATCCCAGCTCCAAAGGCAATAGCTTCTATGTCCTTGCTCGACACAGTTTTAACAGAGCTCGTTTTAACAATTTTTTTAAACCCGCCACCAAATGCATGGGCACATATCTCTTTTGTAGAGCGTCAACCACTTTGTCCGGTTGCGTCAACCACCTTGGCCGCTTTTGATGCGGCTGTGATCTGACGTTTATTTACGATGCTTCAGGCATATTTTTCACCTTTTTGTTTGTGGTTTTCCGCAACATTTTTTTGAGATTTTGGGCGGCTTCCCATTGTCTGTAGCTGTCGATATTCATCTCAAGAATGGTTGAGTGGTGAACAAGACGATCGATTGCTGCAACGGTCATGGCCTTATCTTGAAAAATATTGTCCCATCCGCTAAAAGGTTGATTGGCAGCAATTGCAATACTTCGGTACTCATATCGTCTGGCGATCAATTCAAAGAGCACGGATGTTTCAGATATATCCCTTTGTGCATAGGTAATATCATCGAGAATGATGAGATCAAATTTATCGAGTTTTGCGAGGGCGTTTTCGAGCATAAGTTCACGTCTGGCAGCCTGGAGTTTTTGCACCAGATCACTGGTTTGCGTATAGAGCACACGGTATCCAGCCTCTATAAGAGCATAACCTACGGCGCATAGGAGATGAGTTTTTCCTCCCCCTGAATTTCCAATGGCAATCAGATTTGCTCTTGCGTCAATCCAGTCACCGGCAGACAAGGCTTCGACCTGCGCCTTTTTCACGTTAGGCAGCCGCTTGAAGTTAAAAGTGGCCAGAGTTTTTCCGCCCAGCAGGTTTGATGCGTTGAGATGGCGTTGAATGCGTCGCGTGTCCCTTTCGGCCAATTCATATTCGGCCAAAACGGCAAGGAACCTGGCTGCTGACCAGCCCTCCTTGTCGGATTGGATTGCGATATCTTGCCAGTGTTTGTGAAAGCTGGGTAATCGTAAGTCAGTTAGCATAAGAGGCAGCTTGTGCTGATCCACTTCAATGTTTGTCATGCCCGATCCTCCAACAGAGTATCAAAGACTGATAATGAAGGTTGAACCACGGGAATATCAGGAGGTAAATCCGTGTTCTTTTTTGTGATATTCAGCTTAAGTTTTTTTGCGCAAGGTAGCCTTCCTGCATTGATTTCTCTCGAAATCAGGTGCGCGACTTCGGCCTCACAAGCCTCTTCGTGCGCAAGGAAAAGTATCCCAACCATCTGACGACACGCATCTCTGCGGGACAACTTTTTCTGAAACAATGTCCAGGCCAGGGAGTACTCGGTTCTTGGAAAAATACTGTCACGATAAATAGAATTGGCGAGTGCCTGAGGTTTACGTTTGAGAGCATGAATGACGTGATGATAATTGATAACATGAATGCGGGGGCCTTTGCCGTGCCCCCGCTCACGAGAATGGCTGACGACATGAGTGCTGCCTAGATAGGCTTCTATCCGGTTATCGTAAATATGGACACGCAAGCGTTGACCAATTAGGCGAGAAGGGGCGCTATAAAAAACCTGCTTAACTAAAAAACCACTTGTTTTGGTAACTCTCGACACGACTTCAGTGTAATCTGTTGTTCGCCGAGGAGGTAACGCCTTGAGAGATTTCAACTCTGTTTGGATATCTTGGTCACGATGTTTGTTCCGTCTAGCAATCAGCTCGTCCAAAAATCGCCGATACTCATCCAAAGTGTCAAAGTCATTACTGCCACGCAAAATCAGGGCCTGCTTTATCGCAGTCTTAAGGTGACCGTGGTGAGATTCAATGGCACCGTTCTCGTGTGATTCCCCTCTGTTATTTCGACTGGCCTCCATACCGTAGTGCTCAACAAAAGCAGAATAACGTTTGGTAATGTCCTCCTTTTCCTCAACGCTCAAATTCCGAAAGGCCGCAGACAGGCTGTCGGTCCGGTGGTTTTCAGGAGCGCCCCCCAAGGACCAAAGCGCATTTTGTAAGTTCTCCGCAAGGGCTGTAAAACTCTCACCGCCAAGTACGACCCCAACATGTTCCCATCGGCTATATACCAGAACAAAATGATAGAGCCGATGCACCAAAGGATCTCCTGCAATGGTAATACTTAAGTCGGCTGCATCCGTGAAATCTGATTGGCCCATGTAACCCGGCTCAGGTGTTTGCCTGAAAATGATATCCTTTTCAGGGCCATTCAGAGCCCGCCATCCCCGAACTCGGCGCTCTAACGTGCGCTTGACACGGTCATCGGGAAAACGGAGCGGATAGAGGCTCTGTATGTGGCGCAACAAAGTAATGGGTTTGACCGAGTTGTCTTTATCCAAAATGGGAAGGATGTCCTTATCCCAGATATCTTCAAGCGGATCAGAAACTGTTCGCCCTCGCTTTATATTGCGTTGTGACGGTAAAGTCGCATCAACGTCAAATCGGCGGGCCGTGCGTTCGCTAAACCCTGCGCGGGCAGCGGCGGTTCGTTGACCATGAGTTTTTCTATCTGTCATGTAAAGTCTCAGTTGTTCATCTGTGATAAATTTATACGGCAAACAGGTTCCTCCAATTACATCTAGAGGTTCCTAATTTATCAACTCACAGCAGCTTGTAACTAACACCAAATTAAGCCTTGGCCGGTGGATCTGATTATCAAACGGGCACGCCCTTTTTAATGATCAGATCCACCGGCCAAGGTGGTTGTCGCAACCGGCCAAGGTTATTGTCGCTGAACACTCTTTACTGGAAACAACATCAACAACAGTACTATTCACAATTTTTTTCATCAGAACACTCCCTGTTTAAGGTTGACTCTACAGCCAATAAAGCCATAGCGTGAATAAATCATTGCTAACTTCAACCAAGATAGTCAACGACAAAATTCTACCTTAAAGCGCTCACTCCCAAAGGTAATCAATTACCAATTGCGACTATATAATTAAAACTCCCTCTAACTAATCATCTCATTTTATGAGGACCTATAGAGCATGCAGGCTTGGATTTACTTTATTCTATTGTCGGTCTTTGCCTGGGGACCATCGTTTTATTTTATTAAAATCTCATTGAGAGAACTCGAACCATTTAACATCGTTGCTTGGCGTTTTTCACTCGGGCTGGTGGTGTTGTGTGCCATGTCTGTTTTGTCGAGAGTGACATTTCCAAAAGACAAGAAAAGCCTGTTTCACCTCATTATTTTAGGCCTGATAAATACGGCCCTTCCCCTTACCCTCATTACCATGGCTGGGAAGGAGGTTGATTCTGTCATTGCTGGTGCAATCCACGGCTCTATTCCCCTTTTTACAATGATAATTGCCGCTCTTGCGATATCGAACGAACAACTCACGGGCCCCAAATTACTGGGCTGCCTGTTTGGTTTTGCGGGCTTAATGGTACTTCTCAGTGAAAACGTTAGCTTTTCAGGTATCACCATCACAGGACAGTGGTATGGCACCATAATCTTGATTACTGCGGCTTTAAGCAACGCTATTGGCGCTGTATATTCACGCCTGACAATGGAAGGGGTACATCCCATTTGTCTCGCAACGGCTTCGATGGCTTCGGCAACGATAATAATGTGGGCCGCCGTTGGTATAAGTGATGAACAATTCACTCTCCCGGTTTTATTATCCACTCACGTGTCGCTATTTTGGATGGGTGCGATTGGTTCTGCCCTCGCCTATTACATGTTTTTCTACCTCATCCAGACATGGGGGGCCGGAAAAGCAACTATGGTGGCTTATGTCATTCCAGTAACAGCAATAATTATTGGTATCGTTTTACTTGATGAAATTCTGACCTGGCGAATTACCATAGGTACGGGCCTAATACTTCTTGGGGTTTATTCTGCGATCCATGTCAAAAAAATTGGCTTATTAAGAAAAGCCTGAACCTTTTATTCCCGATACGGATCGTCCAAGCTAAATAATCTCTTCAGAGAGAAGCATCTTCCCCTTTTTCTACAGTTTTCCGTTTCACCTTGCGTTCGCGCCAGAAGGAATAGATCCCGGTGAGGATGAGGATGCTGCATCCGATCAGGGTGGCGCTGTCGGGGGTTTCGTCGAAAATCAGATATCCCAGGGCAATGGCCCAGACCATGACGGTGTAGCGGAACGGGGTAACAAAAGCGACTTCACCAACGCGCATGGAACGGATCAGGGTGATGTGCACCATCATGATGAAAAAGGAAGCCCCGGCCAACAGCCCCACGGTACTTAAGGTTACCGGCTTCCATTCCATGGTCGGGGTCAGCAATCCCGTGACCAGGGTAACGCAGACCATGGTGGCAAAGGCCACAAACAAAGACGGCAGACCAGAGGAAAATCTCCGGGTTGCGAGATCGCGGATTGCCACAGAAAACATCGATGCCAGCGCCCAGAGTGAATAGACACTAAAACCATCTGTGCCCGGCTGGACGATGATCAGGATGCCGACGAACCCCAAGGCGATACCGCCATACCGACGCCAGCCCACGGTTTCGCCAAAGAAGATCGCCGCGCCAAGAGTGATAACCAGCGGCAGGGCTTGCAAAATTGCGGTAACGTTGGCGATCGGCATGTTGAACAGGGCCATAAAGTAACAGAGCGAGGCCCCGATTTCCCCGACCACCCGAATACCCAAAACCTTGGCATCAGTGCCTGAAACTCTGATGAATAATTCCCGCCTATAAAGCGCAAAACCGCCAAGCACGACAGCGGCAAAACACCCGCGCAGGAAGATGGCCTGAAAAAGAGAAAGCTCAAAAGACACCAGTTTCATAAAGGTGACATTGCCGACAAAGGCCGCCATGCCGAGCGACATCAAAGCGGCCCCCTTGAGATTACCGCCAGACAAATCCTTCGCTTTTGCATCAGAGGCCGTTAGGCCTGATGGTTTTGGAATACTTTCCGGTGTCATGCCTTCTGGGCCGCTCACTTACTCGTTCCTTTGTTTAATATTTACGCTTTACGAAGAGTGCTCGTGCACTCCTTATTTTTTGACGAGCTATCTGTTGGTCAGCTCTTCTGCCTGTTCCAACTCAGAAGCCTTTTCCGGCCAGTCGCCGAGATCGACGGTATCATGATGCAATTGTTCAAACGCCAAACGCTTGTTCAGTTTATGCTCGCGATAGAAGGTATACCCGCCCGTTGCGACCAGGATCAGGCTGCCGATAATGGTCCATTTGTCCGGCAGATCGCCAAAGACGAAGAGGCCAAGCAGGATCGCCCAGATCAAAATGGTATAGCGGAATGGCGACACAAAAGAGATTTCCCCGGTGCGCATCGCGGCAATCACAGACAAATACCCGACAATAAGCAAACACCCTGCCCCGGTAAGGTAACCCAGCGAGGAAGTTTCTATCGGCTGCCATCCAGTTGTGGGCAGCAGAACCGCCGCGGTAATCGTCAGTGCAATCGACGTCAAAAGCGCGACATAGATAGAGGGCACTTCGTCAGAAATCTTTTTGGTTACGAGATCACGCAGTACGATAAAGACCACCGCAGCCAGAGCCCAGAAAGAATAAGCGTTAAAGCCCTCTGCCCCCGGGCGAACAATAATCATCACCCCTATGAAACCTACAGCAATCGCCGAATAGCGCCGCCAGCCCACGGCTTCGCCCAAAAATAGCGCTGCACCCAGGGTGACCGCCAGTGGCAAGGCCTGGAGGATCGCGGTGGAATTGGCAATCGGCATGTTAAAAAGCGCGGTCAGATAACAGAGCGTTGCGCCGACCTCACCCACCACCCGTAGCCCTAAGACTTTGCGATCAGGTTTTGAAAGCGGGCGAAAAAGCGCGTCCGCTCTCCAGGCCAAAACACCAAGAAAGAAGGTGGTAAAGAGCCCGCGCAGGAAAATGGTCTGGAACAAAGACAGATCAGCAGAAGCCAGTTTCATAAAGGCATCATTGAAGACAAACATCGCCTGGCTGAGCACCATCAAGGCTGCGCCTTTGAAGTTTTCAGCCGAAGAAACCCCAGAACTATTGTTGTTAGCTGAGCCCATAACCCTAATCCATTTTCGAAAATACGCTGTCGCAAAGAGACATTGCCTTGGGAAGACTCTGCCTCAAAGATACTTTTTCTCAAGATACTCTGGACTATAGAGCAAGCTTTCATTCTTTATTGCAAGCAGCATTGTAGAAAATATGCAATTTTGGCGAGCCTTGAACAGAACGCCTGAAAAATATCTTGTAATGTGTCGTTCAGGATACACTTAAAAAATGTAACGATTATAATTCGGGCAACAAACATAAAAACAAGCACGGGAATTGGGGACAAGATGACACTTCCAGAAACAATGAGCGGCGTTCAACTCACCCGTCACGGCGGCCCAGAAACACTGGTCTGGAACGACGATATCCCCGTTCGAAAACCTGGCGCGGGTGAAGTCCTGGTTCGGGTCAAGGCCGCCGGGGTCAACAACACCGACGTCAACACCCGGATCGGCTGGTACTCCAGCGCCGTGACCAACTCCACAGCCGATGTAGATCCGGACGCCGAGATCGAAGACGGCGGCTGGTCTGGTGCACTTCCCTTCCCGCTCATTCAAGGCGGTGATCTCTGCGGTGAAATCGTTGCCCTAGGCGAAGGCGTCAACAATTTTGAGGTCGGTATGCGGGTCACCAGCGCGACCGTGCAAGCGGTCCCCACGAAAGAAGAGCCGACAAAATTTGTCACCATCGGCTCTGAATACGATGGCGCTTTTGCCCAGTACTGCACCCTTCCTGCTGATCAGGTATTTGATGTCAGCGCTTCGCCCTTAAGCGATCAAGAGATCGCCGCGTTGCCCTGCGCCTTTGGTACCGCCATGGGCCTTTTAACCCGCGCTCAGGTTGCTGCGGGCGACAGAGTACTCATTACCGGCGCCTCCGGCGGCGTTGGCATGGCGGCGGTTCAACTCGCCAAGCTACGCGGCGCAGAAATCACTGGCATTGCAAGCCCTGCCAAACAGGCTGACGTGCTTGCCGCAGGTGCCAGGGACTGTATTGCCCGTGGCGAGGTACCACAGGCGCAAAGTTATAACGTTGTCATTGACCTCGTCGGCGGTGACGACTGGCCGGACTTTATCAACGCGCTGAAACCGAGCGGAAGATACGCGGTCTCCGGTGCCATCGCCGGACCCATCGTGGCCGCAGATCTACGCACCATCTACCTCAATGACCTCACCCTCTTGGGCAGCACCTATCAACCCAAAGAAGTCTTCGCGGAATTGGTTGAACTCATCAACGACGGTAAAATTAAACCGCTGATCTCCAAGACCTATCCCTTGAGCGATATCGCCACCGCCCAGGAAGATTTCATCAGCAAACAATACCCCGGAAAGCTGGTGCTAATCCCACCGCAGTAAACCGTTATCCCAGTGTTGCAAGTTTGGGCTTTGCGCTTAAGCTTTACCCAGACTTGCAACCCAGACTTCACATTTAAGAACGCTGCTCAGGACTTTTCCGGAGGCCGATTTGATACAACCTATTTGCGCAACCTGTGGCACCCAATTTCCAGATGCCGAAACGCCGCCGGTCTGTTGCCCGATCTGTGAGGATGAACGGCAATACGTTCCGGTAACTGGGCAAGCCTGGACCACGGCTGAAGCCCTGCGGCAAGACCATCACATTGTTCGGACCGAGATGTCACCGGGACTTCACGCTCTTACCATTGAGCCCGGATTTGCAATTGGCCAGCGCGCTTTTCTCATTGAGACACCCGCAGGTAACGTGCTTTGGGATTGTCTGGCCATGATTGATGACGCCACAATTGATTGGATCAATGCCAAGGGTGGATTGACGGCGATCGCCATTTCGCATCCACACTATTACACTGCCATGGGCAGTTGGAGTGAAGCATTTGGTGACATCCCGGTTTACCTGCATGAAGATGATGCCGCCTGGGTTCAAAAGCCGCACCCTGCCATCCATCACTGGTCGGGAGAAGCTAAAGCCCTCACCTCTGACCTCACCCTGATCCGGTGTGGTGGTCACTTCGAAGGCGGCACTGTGCTTCACTGGAACCAAGATCAAGGGATGCTCTTTACTGGCGATATCATGCAGGTGGTCGCCGATCTTCACCATGTCAGCTTTATGCGCAGCTATCCCAACTACATCCCCCTACCCGCTCAGGCAGTTCGCAACATTGGCAAGGCGGTTGAAGACTTTGATTTCGAGACCATCCACGGCGCCTTTCCCGGACGTACGGTTGCAAGCGATGGCAACAAAGCCGTCAAAAGATCAGTATCCCGCTACCTCCGAGCTTTAGGTGCTCCAGAGCCAGTAAAAGACTAAGACTTAGCCAGATATTGGCTGGTCCCAAGTGGGCACATCACCGCCGAGTTTGCTGACCAGAAAATCAATAAAGGCGCGGACTTTGGCGGGGAGATGACGGCGTTCGGGGAACATTGCGTAGATTGTCTGGCTCGGCAAGATATAGTCGGGCATCAAAGAGACCAGTTTTCCAGCCGCAACATCAGGCCCAGCAATAAAGGTCGGCATACGGCCGATCCCCAATCCTTGCAAGACGGCTTCGTACATCGCTTCAGAGTTATTAACCTGATAGTTTCCCGTGGTATCCAGCGCAATACTCTCGCTGGTTTTGGGATTGGTAAACCGCCAGCTTTGCACACTGCTGGCATAGGCATAATGCAGGCAGTTGTGATCGTGGAGTTGTTCTGGATGCGTCGGTGTCCCTCTCGACTTTAGATAATCCGGTGCCGCACAAAGCAGGTTGTGACTTGGCGCAATCTTGCGGGCAAAAAGCGATGAATCCTCCAGCATACGCACCCGAATGGCGAGATCAAAGCCACCTTCGACCATATCCACGACCCGATCATCCATAACCATGTCAAGTTCAACACCCGGGTACTTGCCGAGAAACTCAGATACCAGGGGCGCAACGTGCAGACGGCCAAAGGACATCGTCGTATTGATACGCAAGCGCCCTTGCGGTGCACCCTGCATCTGCGCTACCGCGTCCTCGGCTTCACGGGCAGCGGCAAGAGATTGCACAGCGTGGGCAAAATACTGTTCGCCCGCCTCGCTGAGACTGAGCTTACGGGTTGAACGGTACAAAAGCTGCACACCAAGTCTGGCTTCGAGTTGGGTGATGCGTTTACTGACCGCGGATTTGGAAACCTGCAGCTTTTTCGCCGCCGCAGAAAACCCGCCCTCTTCCACCACCGCCACAAAAACCGGGATCGCGCCAATACTGTCGTGCACAGCTCTTCCTTTTATATCGTCAACTTTTACTCACCAATATGTTTCCATATCGACCAATTATCATCTTTTAAGAAACATACTATCTCTACTTCAGGCAAGAAATAAAACACATTGATGCCCGTATTTATAAAGAGGAGAGACGTTATGGTTCGTTTTGAACACGCCAATCTGGTTGTCACAGATATCGCCGCTACACTGGATTTCATTCAAACCGCCTTTCCCAAATGGGTCGTCCGCGGCGAAGGCAAAATGAATTGGAAAGGCAAGCCCCGCTATTGGCTGCACGTGGGCGATGACACCACTTACATCACCCTGAACGACAACGGCGAAGGCGACAACAGAGAGCTCGCAGGTCATCAACCCGGTCTCGCCCATCTCGGCTTTGAAGTTGACGATGTAAAAGGCATCGTCGCCCGGCTAGAGGCAAAAGGTTATGTAATCGATATAGATGGCGGCGATCACCCTTTTCGCAAAACAGTTTACTTTGTTGATCCCCAGGGTTTCCAATTCGAGTTCATTCAGTACTTCAGCGACAACCCCGCCGAACGCAATCTCTATGACGCGCCCTAAAGGATCCATGGAGCCCCTTTAATTAAAAAGACAATTTCATATTAAGAAGGTTATTTCTGATGTTAGATAAGAACCCCGTAAGCTCAAAAACCCGCAAGTTTGTGAGCGAACTCTATCAGGCCGTTGATAATAGATCTCTCGATCAACTAGAAACGTTTCTCGGCGAAGACCTGCGCTTCCAACTCGGTAATTTTGACGCGTTGCACGGTAAATCAGCTGTCCTCGACGCCAATGCGGCTTTCTTTGCCAGCATTAAATCCATGTCCCACAGTTTTGACGGCCTTTGGGAGCAAGCAGATAACATTATCTGTACCGGGCAAGTGCACTACACCCGCTTGGATGACAGCGAACTCACCATTCCTTTCGCGACTGTCTTGCTGATGAGAAACGATCTGATCCAGGATTATCAGGTCTATGTTGACGTCTCTCCGCTATAGACCACCCTTCTTTAGATCACAAAGCGTTAATTCTAAAGAGAACACCCCTGGCCTAAGACACCCCCGACAGACGCCGGGGGTGTTTATCTGTCGATGCCTTAAAACAACAGACGAAGGCCTGCGACCAGGGCAACGTCGTCGGCTGCTTCACCGTCTTCGCGGGCATAATCACGGGTCTGGCCAAAGCTGCGTTCGTAGTTGACACCGACATAGGGTGCAATTGATCGACCGACCAGATCGTAACTCAGACGAAGTCCGGTTTCGATAGAGCTCAGTCCTGAACCCACACCGATTTCTTCGTCATCTGAAAAGGCTACATCGATCTCGGCAGTTGGTGTCAGGATCAGCCGATTGGTGAGAAGCAATTCATAATCCACTTCCAACCGGGCGGATAGATCGCCCTTTTCACTCAGGAAAACATCACCATCGACTTCAAACCACTGTGGAGCCAGACCTTGAAAGCCCAGTACGGCATAACCCCGATTTTCACCCACCGGGCTGTCGTATCGAAGACCCGCTTTGGCATCAAAGAAATCGGATACCGGAACCTGTACCAGTCCCTGATGTTCGAGAGCTTCAAAAGCGCTGTCATCTAGAGAATAATCCCCGCTTGATCGTAAGCGAAGTTTGACCTCATCGGTACCGACAAAGGCATCGCCATCCCAGACCAGCAGATCCTTTTCGTCCCCGAGACGGTATTCGAACTGCTCAAAATTAATGCCGTAATAGACATAGGGATCTTCGCCCGCGGTTGCAGGTCCTGTTGCTAATGTCAGACCCAAAACACTAGAAACAGAAAGCATCACTTTTTTATATATGGAATTCATGGCTTAACCCTCATTCGCATTTAATTTTGGGGCATTTATCACTGGGGCCGTCGCCACATCAGGGCCGCCTTCGACGATCACCTTACGGAACATGCCTGCCGCAGCGTGATAGGATAGATGGCAGTGAAAAGCCCACTGCCCCGAAGCGTCGACTTCAGTTTCGGAATAAACCGTGGTTCCCGGCGCAATAGAGATGGTGTGCTTTACCGGGTTCCATTTGCCGTTACCATTATCGAGAATGGACCACATGCCGTGCAGGTGCATGGGGTGGGTCATCATGGTTTCGTTGACGAACTTGAAACGCACCCGTTCGCCGTATTGCAAACGGATCGGATCAGCATCTTCGTACTTCACCCCGTTGATTGACCAGCTATAGCGGTTCATGTTTCCGGTCAGGCGCAACTCAATCTCTCGGGTTGCTTCCCGGTCGTCATAAAGTGGCTTTTGTGCTTTTAGATCTGAATAAGAGAGGAATTTCCCACCGTTAGCGGCCACAGGCGCAAGCCCACTACCCGCCGCGTAAAACGGATCGGACTTAGATCCCATATCCATACCGGGCATATTCGAATGGTCCATACCCTTCATATCTGTTTTCGACATGTTGGAATGATCCATGTCCTTCATGTTGTTCATGGGCATATCTGTTTTTGGCATGTCTGCGCCCGACATTTCCGAGTGATCCATGCCATCCATTCCCGACTTATTCATATTGGCATGGTCCATGCCCATGTCAGCCATGGTCAGAAGTGGGGCTTCACGCATTTGCGGTGCTTCTGCATTCTCCCCTTCACTCATGCCTTCTTTGGGGGCAAGGGTGCCCATTCCATAAGAGGTTCGCCCCATGGACTCAGCAATAATGCTATAGGCCCGATCTTCCTTGGGGCGGACAATGACGTCGTAGGTTTCGGCTACTGAAATGCGGAACTCGTCAACCTTGACCGGCTGTACGTTATTACCATCGGCACTTACCACCGTCATTTCCAGACCGGGGATGCGCACATCAAAATAGGCCATGGCTGAAGAATTGATGAAACGTAGTCGAACTCTTTCCCCCGGTTTGAAGAGACCTGTCCAGTTCTGTTCTAGGTCTTGGCCATTAATCAGTGTGGTGAACCCTTGAACATCTTCGATGTCTGTCGGGGTCATGCGCATTTCCCCCCAGGACATACGATCATCAATGGCTGCCGAAAATCCCTTTTCAGAAACGTCGGAAAAGAAGTCGCCCAGGGTACGTTGGCTACGATTGTAATAATCATCCATCATCTTGAGATTGCGCATAATTTGAGCGCCAGAGTCCGAGTGTTTGTCTGTGAATTGAACCACATAATCCCGGTCATATTTGAAGGGTTCGCGCTTTTTCGGTGTAATCACAATGGCGCCATATGCTCCATCCGGCTCCTGAAACCCGGAATGGCTGTGATACCAATAGGTTCCGGACTGAACCACCGGGAATTGGTAACTAAAAGTCTCACCCGGCGCGATGCCGTCAAAACTGATCCCCGGCACACCGTCCATGTCCGTTGGCAGGATCAAACCGTGCCAATGAATGGACTTGCTGGTATCGAGATTGTTTTTTACATTGATGGTAACGTCTTCCCCCTCTGTGAAACGAAGTATCGGCCCCGGAGAGCTCCCGTTATAACCAATGCCGTTTTTGCTAAAGTCAGCTGTTTTGATCATCACGTCATCTACGCTGAGATCATAAACCGCCGCTTCCGCCCCTGCTGTCCATAGCACGCCGGCAAAGGCGAACGCAGACACAGCAGAAGCAAGACGAGATTTGTCTTGTTTCATGAATTTGTCCTTATCAGGCACAAAATCTCACCCTTAGGATCTGAGAAAAAGCACCTGCCATATTTTATTGGTATTGTTTCGGCTCTTCTCTTCAGGCCCGCCGGAACTCAACTGAAAGTACTGGCGGGACTGAATTTTGAGAAATCAGAAAGTTTAAACGAAATTAATGGGTTGAGAGCTCAACACTGTCATGATCAGGCTCACCAACGGTAAGCTCTCCCATCATGCCACTTTCATAGTGACCAGGCACATTACAGGCGAACTCAAGCTCGGCAGATTCTGGGAATTGCCATATGATCTCGGCGGTTTCACCCGGCTCTAACAATACTGAATTTGGATCGTCGTGGGACATCATCCCACCTTCGCCCATATCCATCTTCATATCACGATTGATCTTGTCGACCTCAAGCATGCCATGTTCGACCATCATCATCATTTCTTCTTGATGAGATTCATGCATGGCCGCGGTGCCAATGTTAAACTCGTGGACAAACTCACCGGTGTTTTTAATCACAAAACGCACCGTCTGATTTTTACTGACGGTAATGTTTTCCGGGGTAAAGAAATTGTCTTCGAGGTTTACTTCAATCGTTTTGGTGGCATGGGCCGCCTCGCCCTCTTGACCGATGGTTGGTTTCTTTGCACTTCCATGTCCCGGACTTGCAGCGGCAAAAGAGACCACCCCGATGGAAAGAGCGATACCAGTTAAAGTCGAAATAAGGGCCTTATGGCCAAAAATAGTAGATTTCATCTGCAACTCCAGCAGTAATATATTCAGTAGATTTGATATTTTGAATGTAGGGGGACGACGGCAGCTATGGCCCGAGACCTTTTAAAGGTTCTCGGTCAATGACCCTGAGTTCGTATTGAACCGGATAGTCCCGTAAGGAGTTACAGTACTCGCGGCGGGCGGAGGTCAACTGTTGGAGTTTGAGAGAAAAAGGCTTCGCTTTTGTGCAGGCTCCAAAGACTATGTTGATAAAAGCTCACAGCCTCTTGCTCTGATAAAGGGGAAACCAGCGTGTTTGGCGAACTACAATGAAAGACTTTTAAACATTCATCCATTAAAGCCAGTAAACCAGAAATGTCTTTTACAGAATTACTCTCATCTACGGATACGGGGGCCACAGATGCTTGATCTACTGACACGGCGTTATGGCTCAGGCTAGTCCCAGCCATACCGTGGTGACCCACTTTACCATTATGATCATAGGCATCCGCCGCCATAAGAGGGGCAGAAACCACAAAAACCACGGCCAGCAATATGTGAATAATTCTGTTCATGAGCCATAGATAATGTTTCCACTAGGGGGAAGGTCAAGAGATCATCGTCATTTTTTTAAATTTAATATTTATAATCAGAAACGCCAAAACCAATATCGATAAAGTCCCGCTGCATCAGTACCATTCCCTCCAACGCCTTTTTTGAAGCTGGAACATATTGGTCGGGATTTTTAATTTCGTGATTGGTAAAATAAATAATAGGTTTACCTCCCTTATCATTAATGAACGGCAATCCCAGCCCTTCGAAAGTGACATAAGCACCCGTCATTAATGTGTGGCGCATAATCACCCGCATACCGCAGGGCTGATCATAAAGAGCAAAGAAGGCCCCGGCAGCCTTTTCTCGCCGTTCCGGAGCAACCAGATCAAGATAATTACTGCCCTTTTCTTCGTAATTTCCTCTTTGCCGGATAGCGGTTCCGCCTTTTCGAATCAAAATACAATCAGGAGAAACAAGCTCATAGATCGTAAAGGCGGGAAGTAATTTGGGAACAGCTTCAGGCCGAAAGGAAGAAAGTTTAGGCAAGGTTTCTACAGGATGAATGCTATTCCAATAATCAAAAAATTCCTGATTTTGCGGACAAATAATGTCGGCCATAGATCCCTCCCTACACCCTGAACTTACGTATATTATTAATCTTCTAAATTATTCCTTATCAAAATATACCAGCCGTCATTAATAAATCGTGTTCCCCAGATTTAAGCACCTCCCTCCCCTTGGAATATCCAACATTGTTGTCAGCTATAAAAATCAATGTTAAAAATAATGCCTCTTCTCGCTGGGCTTCACCAGTACTCTAAAAACCAAATTCAGAACCAGAAAGAACCCGCAATATGTCGATTGAATTGTGGCTTGCCTTTGTTGTTGCCTGCACCGTGGTTACTCTGGCACCCGGGCCCTGTGTGCTGCTGCTCATAGGGCAAGCATTATCACGTGGCGTTACGGCGGCATTCTCCAGCATTGTTGGCATTTTACTCGGCGATATCTTTTTGATGCTTCTATCCCTGATGGGTTTGGGCGCAATATTGGGATCGTCCGAAGTCCTGTTCCAAGTGGTGAAATGGGCGGGCGTGTTTTACATGGCTTATCTTGGTTATTGCCAGATTATTGAAGCCCGTAAAGCGCCGGCAAGCACTTTGGATCAGCCTCAGCCAAGCAAGAAACTAGCTTGTTTCAAAGCTGGTTTTCTCTCGGCAGCCCTGAACCCCAAGGGCATCATGTTTTACCTGGCCTTCTTACCACAGTTTATGGTGCCCACTGGCAATACCGGGCTCCAGATCCTCATATTGCTCGCGACCTCGACAATTGTCGTCGCCCTCGTGCTCGCGGCTTATGTTCTCGCGGCTGCAAAAGCCAAAAAGCTTCTCTTTACCGGGACCGCGAAAAAACGAATTAATTACGTGTCTGGCGGCTGCCTGATGGGCGGAAGCGCTATGATGGCCGTATTACGCTAAGTTTTGATAGGACCTAGACATGACAAATTCGGTTCAACAAGCAGCTGATCACCTTTGGGATGCTCAAAAAACAGGCGTGTTGTGTGATCCCGTTCGCAACCTTATTGGCCCAAGTGATATCAAGGCGGCCTATGAAGTGCAGTCGATCAACAATCACCGTCGGATGGAACAAGGCGCGCGTCTGGTCGGTCACAAGATCGGCTTGACATCAAAGGCCGTTCAGGAACAACTCGGCGTCGATCAACCGGATTACGGCATGCTGTTTCACGATATGGATGTAATGCTCGGGGGCGAAATCCCCTGGAGTGACGTTCTCCAACCCAAAGTGGAAGCAGAAATCGCTTTTGTCCTCGGCGATGATCTCACAGAAGAGCGCCTGAGCACTGTCGATATAATATCAGCGATCGACTATTCCCTGCCTGCCCTTGAAATTGTCGGCAGCCGGGTCAAAAACTGGGATATCGGCATTACCGATACCATTGCCGATAACGCCAGTAGTGCCAAATTTGTTATCGGTCACAACCCGGTTGTTCTGGGAGATTTCGATTTGCTCGGCTGTGCAATGGCGATGAAACAAAATGGCGATGTCGTTTCGACAGGAAAAGGATCAGACTGTCTCGGCTCACCGATCAATGCCACCCTTTGGCTCGCCCGTACTATGGCTGCGGCAGGTCACCCGCTTAAAGCCGGGGATGTCGTTTTATCAGGTGCGCTTGGTAAATTTGCCACGGCTAATCCTGGCGACCAATTCGAAGCAACAATTAAAGGTTTGGGCTCCGTTAATGTTCGTTTTAGTCCAAAGTCGTCCTAATTAACTGTTTTATATAAAACTTCGTTAACTCTTTGCTGGCACACTCTTAGATGCTGTCAGAAAGGGAGTTTGTATGAAGTATGTGGTTTTCCTTGCCGTAAGCTTAACCCTTTTGCTTTTTGCGCCGCTCTTTGGCCAAGAAGCTAGAGCAGCAAAACAAACCTTTACCGCCTGTACTGAAAAACAGGAATACCCTCCCTTTATCATGGGAACCGGTAATGTTTTCCCTGAAAAGAACCCTGGTATTCTGGTTGAAATCATTACTGCAGCGGTTAAGCAGGCAGGCCTTAAACCCAAATTCATTCGGCGCCCTTGGAAACGTTGCTTAAAATTACTCGAGCAAAACGAGATCGATGGCATATTTGCCTCTATCTATTTGAAAGAACGAGAAATATTAGGTCGATACCCCATGAAATCAAAGGCCTTAAATCTCCCAATTGAATTAGATCCAATTCGAAGATTACGTCGTGTCACTTACAGCCTATTCAAAAAGAAAAATTCACCCTTTAATTGGGACGGAAACAAATTCACCAGCATGCGTCGGTCCATAGGCGCTCCTTTGGGGTATGTAGTGGTAAAAAAATTACACGAGGTTCACAGCATTGAAGCCAACACTGTGCACCTGCCTTCAAGTGGTTTGCGCCATGTTGCCGATGGGCACCTCGACGCCTATATCATCGAGGGAGATATAGGTCGCAGCCTAATAGATGATTTAAAACTCGGCGACAGCTTGCTGGAAATCAAACCGCCTTTTGCCGAATACGACTGGTACATGATGGTCAGTCACGGATTTTATAATGAAAACCCGGAAATTTCTGAAAAAATCTGGAACGTGATTGGCGAATACAGAGAGCAGCACATGCAAAGACTGTTGGACCATTATCGGTACTTGCCATAACAAAAAACTATTTATGCCCCTGCAAACTAGCAATCATCCCAAGAGGACTTTTAGAAATGGCTGACAGTTATAAAGGTTCCTGCTTTTGTGGTGCCGTTGAAATTGAGGTAACCGGAGAGCCAGAGGGCATGGGGTATTGCCATTGCAGTTCTTGCCGCTCTTGGTCAGCAGGTCCTGTTAATGCCTTCACCCTATGGAAACCTGAAGCAGTCAAAATCACCAAAGGGGCAGATAAAATTTCCCATGTTCAACAGAGTGAGCTCAGTAAACGACAATTCTGTAGCAGCTGTGGAGGACATTTAATGACGGCGCATGCCCCAATTGGGCTCATCGATGTATACGCAGCCGTAATTCCCTCGTTAAAATTTGAGCCCGGCGTTCACGTAAATTACGCTGAAACCGTCCTCCCAATGAAAGACGGATTACCAAAATTAAAAGACTTCCCTGCTGAATTGGGCGGTTCCGGCGAAGTTATTCCAGAATAAAGAGCGACGCCGCCCCTTATTTCTGCATATGTTCGATACACTGAACATGTTTATTATTATCGATATCCTTTTGGGCCAAATCTAAGGCCACAGCCAGTAGTAACCGACCTGATTTTGACAACTCTTTTCGATATGCTCTTAATGTCATATTTTCAAATATGATCTCTACACGATCATCCAACCGATCGATTTCAATAACCGCGACATTGTCCAGATCAACAAGGTAAAAGTAAATATCTTCACCTTGCTCAGGTATCCAGTGCAGGCAATAAGCTGTTACCATGTTTGGATAATTTGACCGAAGGCATGATAAAATTCTTTTATCCTCTTTTTGCTCTTTACTCATATTGACGAATAATTTTTTAAATAAGGATCGTATGCTTTTGTCTTTCTTATCCGCATTCGCAAATAAGTGTTGATGCCCCGCCACCAATTCTTCCCTAAGCTTTACTTCTCTCCGACTACCAATCAGCCTCATGCTATTTCCCTTCAGCCAACTTGGCCGTATCGCGGTCAATGAGAGAGCGAACTTTACTGGTTAGGTCGTCGTAATCGGTCTGTTTTTTGCCATAACTGAGATTAAATCCGTAATCAAAATTATCCGGGTTCTTACCCTGGGTATGCTGAAGCAGGGTTTCCAATTTATCCAATGCCTTTGCCAAGCGAGCTTCTTCAGATTTCCCTTGGTCATAATCATCCCAAAGATTCATAACCTTGTCTTTTAAGGTGCTCGGAAGTGTTGAACTCAGTCGCTCCAGATCTCTGCGTTCTTCGATATTCTTGTTCGCGTCAGCGGCTTGATCAACCGCCGGGATATCCCCGTTAATGGCTTCACCCAAATCATGAACAATACAGATCTTCATCAGCTTGAGGATATCCAGATCAGGGTATTCGTCTTCCAGCAACAACGCCATCAAACACAAACGCCAAGTATGTTCGGCCGTACTTTCGGGGCGCCCTGATGCGGTATAACCGCTCCGAAGTGTTGATTTTAAGGGTTCACTGGCACGGAGAAATTCAAGGATGTCTCCAAGATCTTTGGTGTTCATAAATACTCTATTCCTCTGGCAAAGGCTAAAAACAACCTAAAACCTCCTCAAGCCTATGCACAACAAAAAATAGCTACTTATGACCTCTTGGTTTAGAGATAGCGTCTCTCATTTTCTTTGACCTGATCCATCTTCTGCAGGCGGAAAACTTCTTTAACAGATGCGATATTCTTCCCGACCTCATGAGCCCCACCGTGGTGAATGATATTGGCAAAGGCCTCCTGCATGGCCTGGGTAGAGGCCCGTATGGCGTGATTGCCATAGATCAACACCTGGATCTTGCCCAACGCCAGAGCCCGCTGCTCGGTCATCTCCGGATACGACGTTGGCACAATAACAATCGGGATCTTTCCCTGCCAGTTGCGCACAAAACTCTCAATCTCAACCGGGGTATCTTGTTTGGAATGCACCAAGATCATATCCGCGCCAGCCTCTTCATAAGCACTTGCCCGCGCCAACGCCTCGGCTTCACCAAGCCCGGCGATAAGTGCCTCTGTTCGGGCGATAATCAGAAAATCTGAACTGGTCCTGCTATCGATTGCGGCAGAAATCTTGCCCTGAAATTCCTTAACTGGCACCAAGTCCTGCCTGCCGCCTTCCACCAGACTTGTTACTTTGGGAAAGCTTTTGTCTTCGATGACAACTGCGGCGGCTCCTGCCCGTTCATATTCCTTTACCGCATGAATGACGTTGATCGCATTGCCAAACCCAGTATCGATATCTGCGATGATCGGCAAAGAGATCTGTGCCGCCATCGCCCGGGTCATATCCAAGTGCTGGGTCATGGAAATCAGGCTGACATCCGGCAATCCATAAAGCGCGGAGAGTTCAAAACCACTGGCCCAAATCCCATCAAATCCCGCCTCTTCAGCAAGTCTTGCAGAAAGCGGGCTATGAGCGGCCATCACGCGCGCAAGTCCACGCCGCGCGATAACCTCGCGCAGCTGTTTACCTTTAGTCATCCTATTTAGCCTTTTAGTTAGCTGTGTCTTTTAACCTAGTTACTTTTCAGGAAATCTAGAGTTCTAGCTCGACAAAAATCGGTTCATGGTCTGAGCCCTGGGCCTCAACATCCACCGACATCGACTTTATTTTTGGCGCCAGTTCCGGGGTCACAAAGGCGTAATCCAAACGCACACTGCGCACCGGGCGATTTCCCTGAGCACGCTCTGTGCAGGTTGGCTGTTCAAACGAACCGCTTTTGGTGAAGTCCCAGGCATCAACCAAATTATCAAGCTTGCTCATCCGGCCATGTGCGATATCCCAGGGACCAACCAGTAAATCGTATTCAGGATCTAACGGCGTCATATTAAAATCCCCCATAACGATAGCCTGATGTGGCATTGGTGGTGGAGTACCGCTATCAGTCCAATGGCTTGACGCATTATTTCCCGACCAGGATCCGCCCTGTGCCGGGCCATGACGGATGATATCCAACAATGCCATCGCCTGATCAGCGCGCTCTTGCGGCGAACAATGGGAAAAATGGGTTGAAAACACCCGAAGAGGTCCGCTTGAGGTATTGATCACGCCCTCCAAAAGAGAACGCTGCAAACTAAAAGCATCCAATAGACCATGTTTCGGCAGCACATGGTTTCGCGAAGACAAGATCGGGGTTTTCGATAGCAACATATTGCCAAACTGTCGGCGGCGGTGGCGCACATGGCCATTGGGCTCGATCACATCGGCATCAACATCAACCCCGGGACCATAGACCCAGTGATAGGTTGGAAAACGAGACGAGAATTCTGCGACCTGATCGCCCATACCCGTTTCTGGTAAAAAACGTTCAACCTCTTGCAGACAGATTACGTCCGGGGAGCCTATTTCAGCGACAATCCGGTCAAAATTGATCTGCTCATCCTTGCCGATCCCGTATTGAACATTATAGCTGCAAAACTTCATTCTGGTGTTTCCTTAAGGTATTCTCTTTCTTATTTTAGATCACTTTAACAGGCTACAGGCGGAGGCTATTCTGTCACAAGCTCTCTCTAAGTCAGTCGTGGACGTTGCATAGGAAATGCGAATAAACGGTGAGGCCAAAAAGCCACTACCGGGTACCGTCGCAACTCCGGCCTCTTCCAGCAAGTACATTGTTAAGTCACTGTCCGTTTTTATTATTTTCCCTTGCGGTGTCTGTCGGTTCATTAACCCTGAACAATCCGGGAAAACATAAAACGCCCCATCAGGTCGACGGCACGAGATCCCCTCTACTCTGTTCAGCCCATCCACCACGAGATCACGTCGATATTGATAGGTAGATCGAAACGCCTTGATAAAGTCTTGCGATCCCCGCAAAGCCTCCATCGCGGCATATTGCGAGATTGAGCTGGTATGGGACGTTGTTTGACCTTGAAGGGTGTTCATTGCCTTGATCAATTGGGCCGGTCCCGCGCCATACCCAACCCGCCACCCCGTCATGGCATAGGATTTTGACACGCCGTTCACGGTCAAAATCCTATCCCTGAGATCAGGAGCGACCTGGGTCAGCGTGGTAAATTCGACATCCTCATAAACCAGCTTTTCATAGATATCATCAGAGAGAACCCAAACATTTGCATGTTTTCTCAAGACCTCTGCCAAGGCTTCCAACTCTGCCCGGCTATAGACCGCCCCTGTTGGATTGGACGGTGAGTTTAGCATGAGCCATTTTGTTTTAGGGGTAATTGCGGCTTCTAATAAATCAGGGGTTAATTTGAATCCAGTGTCCAATAAACAAGAAACGGGCACAGCAATACCACCGGCCAAATGGACCATATCCGGGTAGGATACCCAACAGGGAGTGGGAAAGAGTACCTCGTCACCTGGGTTCAAAGATACCATCAGGGCGTTAAACAATATCTGCTTGGCACCGCACCCCACGCTTATTTGATCTGTAGAAAAACTTAAACTATTATCCCGCGAAAATTTTTCGACTATGGCTTCGCGTAAAGGTTCAATCCCTGCGACAGCCGTATAACGCGTGTTTCCTGCACGAATGGCTTCAATACCCGCTTCACATATGGGCTCAGGGGTCGGAAAATCGGGTTCTCCCTGGCTCAAGGTTATGATATCTCGCCCCTGCCCCCGAAGAGCAGCCGCCTTTTGAGTCATAGCTTTGGTCAAGGAAGGCTTTACCGATGAAAATCGATCGGAGATGATATTCATATCAAATCTTTCACATTTTAGAATTACGAAACAACCAACTCTGTAATTGCAAAAGCCAACTTCACAATTGCAAAGGAAAGTAACTGATTACATCTAAAATATAAGATTTTTGATTTTGGGTAACAATTTCAAATAAACTAAAGACATTGAAGTTTTTCTTAACTATAAACTAAAGTATGAGAAAATTACCACCGCTCAAAGCCATCAAAATTTTTGAAGCCGCCGCCCGCCACGAAAGCCTTACGCTGGCTGCAGGAGAATTGAATGTTTCCGTTAGTGCGGTCAGTCAGCAGATCCGAATTCTAGAAGCCTATTTTCAAAAGCCCTTGTTCGCAAAACAAGGCCGCGCCTTGAAGCTCACCCCACCCGCGCGTGCTTATCTCGAAGATATCAGGGCATGCCTTGATCGCCTGGCCTTGGCATCAGAACAAATGGCTGGCTCACACAAAAATGCCGCGATAAGGGTAAACACCACCCCCTCATTCGCCATGCGTTGGCTGATCCCCAACCTGCCCTCTTTTCAACGTAAACACCCCCAGACAGAAGTGAACATTGTTACTTCCCCGCTCGATAGCATCGACGATCTCCACAACTCTTTTGATATTGTCATCCGCCGGGATCAAATGGAGCGTACGGGACATGAGTGTCACAAATTTCTTGATGACATCATGATCGCTGTCGCATCGCCCAAATTGCCTGGGATAGAACACATAACCAGCGCCAAATCCCTTAAAAAATCAGGAAAGCTGCTGCATTTAAAGAGCCGGTCAGATGCCTGGGCCCGTTGGCTTAAGAACGCGAACATCTCTGCACCGCAAACCCTGACCGGACAATATTTCGACCACTTCTTCCTCAGCCTGCAAGCCGCCATCAACGGCCTTGGCATTGCCTTGGCTCCCCGCGTGCTCGTATCTGATGACATCGCCCAAGGTCAATTGGTCCAACTCTGTCGAGAACACACCCTGGAGGGTCCAGGGTTTCACTGCCTGTTCAGGGAAGACACTCAGTCGGACAGAACGACAGCGCCGTTCCTGCAATGGCTTATCAATGATGAGGATGAAACGACCACCGGTTAAGACTGCGCATTTCACTCTCGCGTAAACGTCGGGGCTTATTAAGGCGTTACCCTACTGATCGCAGCTTTGCGTCGCTTTTTTCTCACCCAGAAAACCGTGCCCGTTACAAAGAAGAACATAGGGACCAAACCTAGGGCGAGGTAGAGCACGCGGCCGATCGGGCCAAAGTAGGCGCCGTTGTGCAGGGCTACGACGATTTCGGTGAATACCTGGCTCAGCGCAAGGTCCCGACCATCAAGCACCTTGAGGACTTGCCCACAGCTAGGATCAAGCATAACCTTCGTCAGTCCCAGTGGTGAAGATATTTCATTGGAATGGCGAAGGGTTATTTCTACCGGACGGCCTGCACGACGGGGCAGTTTAATGAAGCTTGCTATGGCCTGGGGAAAAGCACTTTCGGCTGCATAAATATACTCTTCGAGCCCGGCCCTGCGCACACAGGTTCGGGATGTCGCATTACCTTGATTTTCAGCAAGACCACCAGCTGATCTGGAAGCCTCTCTTGATACCTCCAGCGGATCGATAAGGTTCTCTCGAAACACCAGCATTGCCCCTGTAAGTGCGAGGAGCATCAGCAAAGGCGAAAGGTAAAGACCAGATACTTTGTGTAGCGAAGACAAAAGCGCGTTGCCCTTTGCCCGGCGAGGTATCCAAAGCGACCTTTTCAAACCCCGTAGGCCTGATCCGCGAACACTTCTCCACCAGACCATAAGGCCGAGTGCGATCAAGACCAAAGAAAAGAGCCCGGAATAGCCGACCAATTGATTGCCCCAAGACTTGAAAAACAGATTGGCATGCAGCTGATAGAGCCACGCCTCAAGCTTGGACTTATGTTGATCAAAAGGTTTAGCCGCACCAGTCGCGGGATCAACATAGAGTTTTTCCAACTGGCGTGTCCCATTGGCCTCACGTCGAAACAAAAATACATAAGGATCCTGGATCCTGCGCGGAAGCAGTACTGAGCGGAGCTCAAAATTATTGTATTGCTTGGACAGCTTGGCTCTGATCTCATCGCTATCGAGTGTTTCAGTATCCAGATCTATGTTCTCGACAACAGGCACTTCTGATTGCCGTATTTCTGCACGAAAAACCAGCAGCGATCCGCTAAGCCCAAGCACCACAAAAATGATCCCCGCGCTTAAAGCCAAAACCAGATGTAACGTTCTCATCTTCCCCACACCTTCTCAGGCCCTAAACTTAATCCACGACGCGTGTATAATACTCTACAAGTCAGCGTTCTAAGCTTTCCAGTAGGAGGAAGGTCAAGCCTTTCTAGGTGGGTAAACTACTTTTGGGAAAGATTGAGAGTTACTCTTTTAGCTCAGCCTTCAAACAAGGCTTAACCAGTTGGCCAACTCTGTGGTTCTATTTTTTTCGAGTAAATCTTCTGGCCGGCTGCCCAGCCGCGCAGCCGCGCTTGCGTCCGTTTCTGCCACCATTAGATCTTCTATCAGGTTTTGGGCTTGCGAAAAAATCCCCCTGCCATCTTTGACATAGTCAGCAATGGCTGGAGCCGATAATTCAGGATGGTATTGCATGCCCCAAAAGTTCACGCCATTTGTATTATAAACCATGGCCTGGACGGGGGAATGGTCGTTACCCGCGATCAACGTCGCGCCATCGGGAAGACGCTGCACTTCATCACGATGCACGCAAGGAACACAATACCCATCACGGCGCCCAGCCATCATGGCATGCGTGCGTCCTTCAGCTGTCAACTTGATATTCTGGGCCAGGCCGATCTCCATGCCCTTGGGCGAAGGCCCGATATCCCCGCCCAACAAGGTCGCCGCTAACTGCAATCCATTGCAAGATCCGATGGTGGGAAGACCTGCGTTAAAGACCAACTCTCCCGCAGCCCGCAAAGCTGCGGCTTCTGGTGCATTAGTTGACCAAGATACGCCCGAACCCGTAAAAACAACCCCGTCGATGCCGATGAGATCATCTTGTGTAAACACCTTGCGATATGGCTCTGCGATGCGGACCACAGTATCCGGCGCATTTGCTTTTAACGCGACTTCATAATGATCAGCCGCAGTCGCTCTTCGCTCAGCACGATTTCGGTCCACGATCTCGGGCGAGTTTGATTCTAGAATAAGTATCGTCCGCATAGTCTGTCCCCATCCCGCATAAAGTTACGCACCATTTTGAGGAAACCATGACAATTTTGATCGGCGCTGTATAGCGAATTTTAAGGGCGAAAAGACATTAATTTCACCTCACAAATAAATCGGATTTACGAGGCAAAAATCAGTCGTAAAAAGGCAAAGAAATGTAGCCTCACCTTCAAGATCAGCTCGGACTTTTACATAAAATAGTTAAATGACCCCCGGCAAAGCCGGGGGCTTAAGCGGGTGAGCCCCTTAAAGGGGCAAATTGGGAACCGCTAAAGCGGTTATGGATTGAATATATCCATTTGGTCAAAGTACTTATCACGCTCTTCTTGCGTTCTGATATACTCCCTCACCATCTGTTCATCGAGCCCTACAGTTGAGACGAAATATCCACGGGCCCAAAAATTTTCACCCTTGAAATTCCGTGCTTTATTTTTGAATTTTCGAGCTATGGCAATCGCGCTTTTTCCTTTTAGGTATCCAACGACTTTTGAAACAGCATGTTTGGGCGGTATGCTGATACACATGTGAATGTGATCCGGCATCAAATGGCCCTCCTCAATCTTACTTTCGCGATGCCCGGCCAGTTCATGGAAAATTTCACCAAGATACTGACGTAGGTTGCCATAGATAACTTTTTGCCTGCGTTTAGGGATGAAAACCACGTGGTATTTACAATCCCATCTCGTATGTGCAAGGCTTTTGTAATCTCTCATCGGCTAATTCCTTTGTTATTTTGGTCAATAAACAAAGAAATGTAAGACCGTGGGAACGGTCAAACCATTGAGAGTCCCCCGGCATAGCCGGGGGTTTACCGGATTAAATTAAACTTTGTTTCGACGACCGAGTAGCCAGATAAAAAACAAACCGCCAACAAGACCGGTGATAATGCCGATTGGAATATCTTCCGGTGCCATGATGGTACGTGCGGCGACATCCGACCAAACCATGAATATCGCGCCGATAAGGGCAGAAGTCGGCAACACGCGCCTGTAATCTCCACCAACCATCATGCGCACGATATGCGGGATCATCAAACCGACAAAGCCAATGATGCCGGAAAAAGCAACCATCACCCCGGTAATAAGCGCCCCGACGATAAAGATCGTGAGCCGAAAATAGGCCACAGGAATACCGAGCGTAGATGCGGTTTCATCCCCGATGGTCATGGCATTGAGATCACCGGATTTAATCCAGAAAAAAAATCCACAAAAGACAAGAATGACAAGAGGATAGATCAGTTGAGACCACTGGGCCAGACCGAGGCCACCGAGCATCCAGAACACCACCGTGTGTGTAGCACGAGGATCGCCCAAAAAGATCAAAACATTTGCAGCAGCCATCACCACAAACGAGACCGCGACACCTGCCAGGATAAGACGATCCGCTGAGGTTGCCGATGCCAGACGTGATACGCCAAGGACCATTGCAGAAGCACAGAGTGCACCCAAAAATGCGAGTAACGGCACAGTTAATAGACCGAGGAATAGACCTGTGTGCAATAACGCAAGGATGGCACCAAAGGCTCCGCCGGAGGAAATGCCCAGCAAATGAGGATCAGCCAAAGGATTGCGGGTTACGGCCTGAAGTGTGGCCCCAACCAAGGCCAAGCCTGCCCCGACAAGCCCCGCCAGAATGGTGCGGGGAAACCGAATATCCCAGACGATGGCTTCACGTCCGACCGACCAGCTTTGATCGATCATTCCCGGTACAACCTTATTCAAGACAATGCCCCATACTGTCTGCATCGGGACCGAAATGGCCCCGATACTGACGGCAACGCAAACAGAGAATAACAGAAAAATTCCTCCGCCCGTAAACAGCAAGACAAGTGATCGGTTCTGTCTTGCTAGGCTTTGACCAGAATGGTCTTGAACTCGGGAATGATACTCTGATGTCCTAACGGCCCCCTTTGATAGAGGCCGCTCCATTTTGCTCATGCTCATCTACTGAGCCTGAAAGGCTGTTGCGAGTTTTTTAACCGCATTGATATTGCGCGGACCTGGTGTCGCCTCAACATATTCCAGCACGACAAAGCGATCATTTTTCACCGCATCGATATCGGCAAAAGCAGGATTACTTTTCATAAACTCAATCTTTTGCTCTGCGGTGACATTGCCATAGTTAACGATCACAACAACCTCTGGATTGCGCTCGACTACGGCTTCCCAACAGACCTTGGCCCAGCTTTTATCAAAATCATCCATGATGTTGATCCCACCCGCGGCTTCAATCATCGCGGTTGGCATCGCATAACGGCCTGCGGTGAAAGGCCTGTCTTCGCCACTGTCATAAACAAAAGCACGAACGGGTTGTTCTGTTACCTTAAGGCTGGATTGAAAAGAAGTGAGGTCGTCTTTGTATTTAGCGACTAGGAGCTCGGCCTTTTCCTGCACGCCAAAAATGGCCCCAAGGTTTAACAGGTCGCTATACATATCCTGCATGGATACTTTTGGTTTGTCGCCGATATGAATGCAAGATTCACTGAGCTCGTAGACCTTAATACCAAAAGGATCCAAGGTTTCCGGTGTGATTTCGCCACCGACTTTCATGCCGTAATTCCAGCCGGCAAAGTAGAAATCGGCATCGGCACCAACCAGAACTTCTTTCGATGGATATTTTGCAGAAAGTTCTGGCAATTGCGCCACGCCATCGCGCATTTTTTCATCCAGGGTTTTCCATCCGGAAATGCCAGTATAGCCGACCATTTTGTCGCGCAGCCCAAGGACCAGCATCATCTCTGTCAGATTGACATCGTTTGATACCGCTGCTTTTGGCGCCGCATCAAAAACCACGTCGCGGTTACAGCTTTGCACCGTGACCGGAAAATCAGAAGCACTCGCCGTTGTGAAGGACAGTCCAAGGCTAAGCCCCAGAGTGGATAGGCCAAAGTAATGTGAAAGGTTACGCATTGCGTTCTCCAATGATAAAATATGGTATTTAAAGATGATAGGTAAAGTGGGATTGACCGCTGGGCTCCAGCCGTTCAATCCGGGTATTAACTTGAAAGGCACGGGACACGAGATCTTCGTTCAACACCGTTGCAGGTGGACCAAAGGCCAGACTGTGCCCCCCGGCCAGAACCAGGACATCGTCGGTGTATGCACTGGCCAGATTGAGATCGTGCAAGCTGGTGATGATGGTCAAACCAAGTCCTGATACCAACGTCAACACTTCAAGTTGGTGCCTGATATCAAGATGATTGGTTGGCTCATCCAGGATGAGAACCTTAGGTTCTTGCGCAAGTGCACGGGCCACCATGACCCGCTGTCTTTCGCCGCCGGAAAGTGTGCCAAAGGAACGGTCGGCAAACCTGAGCAAGTCCAACTTCGAAAGTGCCGATGTAATGATTTCGGCATCTCGGGCACCATTGCTGGATAACCCTCTGCGATGCGGCGTGCGGCCAAGCGCGACGATTTCTCTTACACTCAGAGCAAAGTCTGTGGGCTGTTCCTGAAGCACCGCGGCAATGCGTTGCGCCGCTGACCTTGCCCCCATGGTCTGGATATCTTTGCCACCAACCAGAACCTGACCTGTTCGCGGACGGTAAAAGCGATAGAGCAATCGCAGCAACATTGATTTACCTGCACCATTGGGGCCGACAACCCCAAGAATGCGGCCCGCACCAACCATAAAGCTGGTCTCATGCAAAATCACACCGCCCCCGTTCGCCCCCCAGGAGAGATTACGAGCTTCTAGAGCTATTTTTGTCATATCCCATATTTTCTTATTCAATTAGAATGATATTGCGTTTAATGTTATGTTATAACATAACTACTATTGTCAACTAGCAACAAAATCATCGACCTGAAGAATCAGGCCAAAATACTGGCATACAGTCGCTTTATTAGATTTGAATAAGAGTCGATTTAGATATCGTGTAATAAATTCCATGGCACCCTCCGTGCCCGGGCGAAGAGGGTCGAAAACCGATATGATGTGACGCGAACAAACCTGTCGCCATGTCTATCATCCTTTCCGAGGCACCCCGCCCGGTTTGAGTTAATAACACGATGGCAGGTCTCCTGACTCGTGGATCAAAGCTTCTCTGAACCTTCCCGGATTTTATAAATCCAGTGGCACTCTCAGAGCGGCTAACCACATACAGTTGCGGGGGCAGTCACGGAATTGGCACCTATAAGGTTACACCTTACCGTATTCCCTTTTCATCCCGGATTCAGCTTAGATATCCAGGAACCATCGCGCGGATGTTGGCAAAATTTGGAAATGAGCACAAGCGCAAAACCGACACAGATTGTATAAAAATACGAACAGGCCTGTTTTATTAGTCTTTATTAGCTGTTTGCGAAAAACCTCTGTTTTCCATCCTAGTCAACGATGGTTGAGACGGGTAATCCGTGATCATCATGCCACCGTCAACAACAAGTGTTTGCCCGGTTATAAAAGACGCATCAGAGGACGCAAAAAAACAAACCGCTCCAGCAATTTCCTCAGGTTCGCCCATGCGCCCCAACAAGGACGGAGGGCAGGTCCAATCAGAAGAGCCTGCTCCTTGCGCCTTGGCGGCTTGCTCTGGAGACGTTTCTATCCAACCAGGACTAACACAGTTGACACGAACGCCGAGAGGCGCCGCTTCTGCGGCAAATGACCGGGTTAATGCTTCGACCCCCGCCTTTGCGACACCATAAAGCCCCCAATTACCATGCTGTGAAGCGGTAGAAGATATGTTGATAACAGAGCTGCCAGATGTTTTTGCCAGATATGGCAGGCAATGCGCGGTGACGAGATATGCTGAATTGAAATTAGCACCTTGATAAAAGTTAAGGCGTTCGCTGATCGTAGACGCACTTTCAATTGAGCTGTTGATAAGGCCGCATCCAGCATTATTCACGAGGGTGTGCACCTCACCATACTGCTCAACAACCGATAAGATCGCGGCTTTTACCTGGCTTTCTTCGGTGATATCAGCCTTAAAAAATGCACACCCATAGCCAGAAGACTGAAGCTCTCTAACCGCCTCGCCCCCTCTTTTCTCGTTTCGGGCGATGATCGCAACCCGCGCCCCTTCTTGCGCAAATTTACGGGAAATTCCAAAACCAATTCCAGAGCTTCCCCCTGTCACGATAATTGTCTTCTTTTTAAATCTCATTTCATTACCTTACTCTTATGCTCGAAATCACTGTATCCCTTTTCATCCCGATTACAGCATCGTTATCCGAAAACCTCGCGAAGACATCGGTAAAATTTAGGGATGAATACAAGCTCAAAAGAAGAATGCACTATTCCTGATTTACTTGAATTACGACTACAATTTCAATGGCATCAGATTTCATCAAAGTCGGCTCCTTGGAATTTTTTTTGACCAATCCTCACCCAGCCAAGCCAATCACGTGGTTGATTTCCGCTCCCTCGTTGACGACTTGATAATAGGGACGTGGGGGGTGCAGTTCCACATTCACAGAACGTTCAATCCAATTTTGGTTGTTAAGTTCGCGGAGTGACTTAGATAGAGCACGATCCGTTATTGGATTCAGTTCGCGCTTTAACTCTGAAAAGACTTTTGGCCTGTTCGCCACGGCCAGCAGCGGAACGGTCCACATTTTCCTTAGCAGAATTGCTCCGGTTTCATCTCCCACGGTTGCTTCTATTTTATGAGCGATGGGTGCCAATGTCTGCCCAACCGGTGTCAGGCGAAACTCTGGCCGGAGGGGATGTCCATGCCCTGGGTTGCGTTCCAGAAGACCCAAGCCTTCTAGATGACAAAGTGAATGCACGAAAGCCGTTCGACTGGCACCCGAGGCAGCAAGCAAAGGGGCCTGCCGTCCCGGCACCCCTTCATGCATCAGTGCAAGGACCTTCAGCGACCAGGCTCTCGACGTCAATTTGACAAGTACTTTTATGTCCATATAGTATAGTATATATACTTTTAGAAAAAGGGAAAGCCTAATGCCCGTTATTACACTTGAAAACACAATAACTCTCGCCCTGTCGGTGCGAGACAGGCACACCAGCGCAAAATGGTATGCGGACATTCTCGGGTTTGAGGTCTTATTTCACGCAGATGAAGCAGGATGGAGCGAATTAAAGACGAAAGCCGCCGGCGTGACGCTTGGTTTAGGTGAACAATCAGAACCTTCACCCGGGAATACGGTCCCTGTTTTCGGCGTTGTGGATATCGCAACAGCCCGAAGCGCTTTAGAGGAGGCTAGTGTTAAATTCGATGGTCCGACAGAGACTATCGAGGGAATGGTCAGCACGGCTACATTCTATGATCCGGATGGAAATGCATTGATGATTGCACAGGATCTGTCCGCTGAAGGCTGAATAAAGGGCTCTTCTCCGCTTTGTTGAGTAGAAAAAGATGCCGACCGCCAAGTAACCTGTTGATATGTATGGTTTCTGATAACTTTACATAGAGCAGGTATATGACAATCAACATCTCGCAGCATATTTTAGGCCTCAAAGGGCAACGTGTAAATGAAATTAAACTGGATGACGGCGGTGTTAAGATTGTCATTCACTGCAGCCGAGACGCGCGTAGGAGGGCTATAGACCCTGCTACAGGCCAGAAGGGAAGCATCAACCAGCATGTCCGCCGACAAGTAAACGACATCCCCCTTTTTGGGTATCCTTGTGTGGTCGAGATTGAGCTGGCGCAGGTTTATATTAACAAGGGCGAACGCCGCATTGAGGGGTGTGATTTTGTTGATAAAGGGTGCCGTTTCACTCACCGATTTTGCCGACTGATCAGTGGATTATGTCGGCATATGTCTATTCAAGCGGTTTCCAGACATTTGGATATACGATGGGAAACGGTCAAGAATATCGACAGGGCATACCTTATTGAAACTCTCCCTACGCTTGATCCTGCAGAGCTAACTGGCTTGGAATATATTGGTGTAGATGAAGTTGCCCGGGCGAAAGGTCATGACTACATGACGGTGGTCTACGATATGGTTGGCGGTCATCTGATCTGGGTTGAAGCAGGCCGAACTGCCGAGGTTTTTTCAAGGTTTTTGAAACAACTGCAACCAGATACAGCCTGCAAAATAAAGGCCGTAGCGATGGATATGGGGCCTGCCTACCAAAAGGCTGTCAGAGAGTCCTTGCCGTTGGCCGACATAGTATTTGACCGTTTCCACGTCATGAAAAACTACAGCAAAGCTATCCATAATCAGCGTCGACTTGAGTTCAGAAAGGCCGATCCAAGTGGTAAAGAGTTGATGAAAGGGACACATTATCTGTTGCTCAAAAATGCGGATAAGTTGAGTGAAAAACAAAGTGACAAGCTGCAAAGGTTGCTGGAGAGCAATAGCAACCTGAATGCACTTTACGTCTTGAAAGAACAGCTTCAGCTGCTGTGGAGTGCCGCTTCATTTGAGGCGATGGCGGAGCAACTGGAACGTTGGTGCCTGATAGCAGATCAGTCACAGATGCTCTATCTAAAAAAGTTCGCGAAATCCCTACGGAAACATTGTGTGGGCATCTGCAACTACGCCAAACACAAGCTCACAAGCGCCAGGATAGAGGCTGGTAATGTCAGTATAGGAATGATCCGTAAGCGAGCCAGAGGCATCAAGGATACCGAATACTTCAAACTCAAAATTAGACAATCATCCATTCCAGATAATCAATCTATGCTCTATTTGAAATCCTAAATCTACTCAACAAAGCGGAGAAGTGCCTCCTAAATCTACTCAACAAAGCGGAGAAGTGCCGAATAAAGTTAATTTTTGTGAACTCGTCTTGCTTCTAAAAATCTGAACTTAGATTAGGTGAACCAGTATTATCCCTTTATGGATAGTTGTCTGAGAGTAAACCTCTGACTTATAGGCAGGACCAGAGGGCGGTAGGAGCGACCCGGATATTTCCGGCAATTCGGTTAGCTCGCTTTTGCACATTCTGGCTGGGACGCCCGGCATTTCGGTCCAATGGATTGGGCAAGACCGCCGCAAGACGAGAGGCCTGCCCCCGTGTCATTACTTTCGCGGATCGATTAAAATGGGCCTGTGCGGCGGCCTCGGCGCCATAAATACCATCGCCAAATTCTGCGATATTTAGATAGAGTTCCAAAATCCGACGCTTGGGCAGCAGCGTTTCCAACATCAAGGTCAGCGGAACCTCGAGGGCTTTTCGAACTTTACTGCGCGAGGGCCAGAGAAAAAGGTTCTTGGCCGTCTGCATAGAGATCGTACTCGCCCCGCGCGACGCCGTCCCGTTATGCAACAACTCATCCCAGACAATTCCCATCTGTTTCCAATCGAAACCCGCGTGTTGGCAGAAGCGTTGATCCTCGGAGACCAGAACCGCTTGAACAAGATTTTTAGAGATATCCTCCAGCTCCACAAAGTCGTACTGCATGGGAGTGCTTCTGATCAGCATGAGCCGCGTTGCCAATGGCGGCAGCACCCGATACACAAGGATCGTCGTCACCGGAAAGACCAGCCCGATAAACACACTCGCCCAAATGAGACGACGGAGAAAGATCTTCATCTAATTACGTTTATCCATGTCGATGCCCCTATCAAGTACCTGCCGATAGACTTTTGTTAGACAAATTTTAGTATCTTCTAAGTTTTCTACTGCATGTGTTTTCAACAGTGTATGGGATTTAGTAAGTCACACTACGCGTACTAACGAAATTGTATTTTTGCAACATAATGATGGAATTAGAAGATTATTTAGGCCAGCTTCATCTATAAATTGGGGGGGGATGGATTAGGTCCTCAATGCTAGACAGATCAAATTAGGCGATTTAAGAGAATTCGGAATGATTGGAATAAAAGCACTGGAAAAGAACAAATTAAGAAAGCTTTTGGCTAATCGATTTGCCCAATGTTTTTCTGTTATTGCTCAAATTTGCTTCCCCCTTACTTCGCCAAAAGCAGCAAAGTGAGTTTATCTATCTCAATTCGAGGCGCAACAAAGTTGACACATTTAGTTGCAATTAGATAATCCCTTGCAACTAAATGTAAAAAAATCAAATATGTCCTACTTAATTTAGGGGGACACTTATGTCAGAAGACACTTTTGAGAAATTCAAATTTTCAGGAAATGCAAATGAATGGTTTGGGATTTGGATCGTAAACCTATTACTTAGCATCATGACAATTGGTATTTATTCTGCTTGGGCAAAAGTACGCAGAAGAAAATATTTCGCAAACCATACATATGTTGCAGATCGAAATTTTGATTACCACGCAACAGGAAAACAAATTCTAATTGGTCGTTTAATCATAATTGGCGTTTATATACTCTTTAACATCGTGCTAATTGCGGCTCCGACCATTGGTGTTCAGCGACAATAACCTTGGCCGGTTGCGACAACCACCTTGGCCGGTGGATCTGATCATTAAAAAGGGCGTGCCCGTTTGATAATCAGATCCACCGGCCAAGGCTTAATTTGGTGTTAGTTACAAGCTGCTGTGAGTTGATAAATTAGGAACCTCTAGATGTAATTGGAGGAACCTGTTTGCCGTATAAATTTATCACAGATGAACAACTGAGACTTTACATGACAGATAGAAAAACTCATGGTCAACGAACCGCCGCTGCCCGCGCAGGGTTTAGCGAACGCACGGCCCGCCGATTTGACGTTGATGCGACTTTACCGTCACAACGCAATATAAAGCGAGGGCGAACAGTTTCTGATCCGCTTGAAGATATCTGGGATAAGGACATCCTTCCCATTTTGGATAAAGACAACTCGGTCAAACCCATTACTTTGTTGCGCCACATACAGAGCCTCTATCCGCTCCGTTTTCCCGATGACCGTGTCAAGCGCACGTTAGAGCGCCGAGTTCGGGGATGGCGGGCTCTGAATGGCCCTGAAAAGGATATCATTTTCAGGCAAACACCTGAGCCGGGTTACATGGGCCAATCAGATTTCACGGATGCAGCCGACTTAAGTATTACCATTGCAGGAGATCCTTTGGTGCATCGGCTCTATCATTTTGTTCTGGTATATAGCCGATGGGAACATGTTGGGGTCGTACTTGGCGGTGAGAGTTTTACAGCCCTTGCGGAGAACTTACAAAATGCGCTTTGGTCCTTGGGGGGCGCTCCTGAAAACCACCGGACCGACAGCCTGTCTGCGGCCTTTCGGAATTTGAGCGTTGAGGAAAAGGAGGACATTACCAAACGTTATTCTGCTTTTGTTGAGCACTACGGTATGGAGGCCAGTCGAAATAACAGAGGGGAATCACACGAGAACGGTGCCATTGAATC
Source organism: Kiloniella sp. (assembly GCF_965205715.1). Classification (GTDB taxonomy): domain Bacteria; phylum Pseudomonadota; class Alphaproteobacteria; order Kiloniellales; family Kiloniellaceae; genus Kiloniella. Next base: position 1,418,868 of record NZ_CBDBHW010000014.1, read on the forward strand.
TCACCACGGTCACCTTAAGACTGCGATAAAGCAGGCCCTGATTTTGCGTGGCAGTAATGACTTTGACACTTTGGATGAGTATCGGCGATTTTTGGACGAGCTGATTGCTAGACGGAACAAACATCGTGACCAAGATATCCAAACAGAGTTGAAATCTCTCAAGGCGTTACCTCCTCGGCGAACAACAGATTACACTGAAGTCGTGTCGAGAGTTACCAAAACAAGTGGTTTTTTAGTTAAGCAGGTTTTTTATAGCGCCCCTTCTCGCCTAATTGGTCAACGCTTGCGTGTCCATATTTACGATAACCGGATAGAAGCCTATCTAGGCAGCACTCATGTCGTCAGCCATTCTCGTGAGCGGGGGCACGGCAAAGGCCCCCGCATTCATGTTATCAATTATCATCACGTCATTCATGCTCTCAAACGTAAACCTCAGGCACTCGCCAATTCTATTTATCGTGACAGTATTTTTCCAAGAACCGAGTACTCCCTGGCCTGGACATTGTTTCAGAAAAAGTTGTCCCGCAGAGATGCGTGTCGTCAGATGGTTGGGATACTTTTCCTTGCGCACGAAGAGGCTTGTGAGGCCGAAGTCGCGCACCTGATTTCGAGAGAAATCAATGCAGGAAGGCTACCTTGCGCAAAAAAACTTAAGCTGAATATCACAAAAAAGAACACGGATTTACCTCCTGATATTCCCGTGGTTCAACCTTCATTATCAGTCTTTGATACTCTGTTGGAGGATCGGGCATGACAAACATTGAAGTGGATCAGCACAAGCTGCCTCTTATGCTAACTGACTTACGATTACCCAGCTTTCACAAACACTGGCAAGATATCGCAATCCAATCCGACAAGGAGGGCTGGTCAGCAGCCAGGTTCCTTGCCGTTTTGGCCGAATATGAATTGGCCGAAAGGGACACGCGACGCATTCAACGCCATCTCAACGCATCAAACCTGCTGGGCGGAAAAACTCTGGCCACTTTTAACTTCAAGCGGCTGCCTAACGTGAAAAAGGCGCAGGTCGAAGCCTTGTCTGCCGGTGACTGGATTGACGCAAGAGCAAATCTGATTGCCATTGGAAATTCAGGGGGAGGAAAAACTCATCTCCTATGCGCCGTAGGTTATGCTCTTATAGAGGCTGGATACCGTGTGCTCTATACGCAAACCAGTGATCTGGTGCAAAAACTCCAGGCTGCCAGACGTGAACTTATGCTCGAAAACGCCCTCGCAAAACTCGATAAATTTGATCTCATCATTCTCGATGATATTACCTATGCACAAAGGGATATATCTGAAACATCCGTGCTCTTTGAATTGATCGCCAGACGATATGAGTACCGAAGTATTGCAATTGCTGCCAATCAACCTTTTAGCGGATGGGACAATATTTTTCAAGATAAGGCCATGACCGTTGCAGCAATCGATCGTCTTGTTCACCACTCAACCATTCTTGAGATGAATATCGACAGCTACAGACAATGGGAAGCCGCCCAAAATCTCAAAAAAATGTTGCGGAAAACCACAAACAAAAAGGTGAAAAATATGCCTGAAGCATCGTAAATAAACGTCAGATCACAGCCGCATCAAAAGCGGCCAAGGTGGTTGACGCAACCGGACAAAGTGGTTGACGCTCTACAAATGTTCAACGCTCGCATGACAAGTTATTCGAATGTACGATTTAACTTCATCGGTACAGGAATAAAAGCATTCCTTATCTTTTTCATCTATCCAATTCTAACCCTCCTAACAGCCTATACTACGGTCCCATTTTTAAGCCGTGCCAATCAAAAATTTATTATCAATAACTACCGTTTGGGCACAGCAGAGTTCCACTTCGACAGCTCAGTTGGGCCATTCTATATAGCATTTCTGATTTCTCTTGCATGGATCGTGGTTGTTGGTGGCCTGAGTATCACTATCACTGGGTTCAATTTCTTGGAGTTTGCCCATGCGATGGAAAATCTTGAACACGATCCAACAGGCGCAATGTCCCTTATTGGTATGTTTTACCTGTTATTCTTCGTTGCACTCATGCCTGCGGCAATGATTTACTTCGCCATGATCCGCAACATAGTTTTCAATGCAACAACACTAACAGGCGGTCACAGGTTCAACTCTACCGTTTCACCAGGTATGTTACTTTGGCTGGCTTTGTCCAATTTCGTAGTCGTACTATGTACCGTGGGCTTGATGATCCCCTGGGCCCAAGTGCGTATGTCAAAATATCTTGCTGAAAATACAGCCTTAATCCCAGCAGGTTCACTAGATGATTTCATTGGCACACAGCAATCAGAAACATCTGCCTTTGGTGATGCATTCACAGATTTGGAAAGTATCGACGTTGGTCTCCCAATTTAAACCAATGACAGAACACCACACAAACCAATGCCCTGCTTTAAACGGCAGGGCATACCCGGCGTTGCAATCAAACCGTATACCTGCAACGATCTTATCACGGTTTCCACAACAATCCGAAACGGTCAAACAAGGTGATCTCGTATTAGACATTGTTGATAAACAGGGCACTGTGATTACCTGCGCATGCTTATCCGAAGTTTCAATCGACCCACCACTGGGTTCTGCGCCACGGCGCATGACCTTTCCTGACGGCACTCTATTTGAAACTGATGACCATGAAGGCGTTCATGCTTTCACCGGGGAAACGCGCGGTTCGATCCTTCACGAATTAGAACAATTTCGCCCCCGATTAATTGCTCTAGTCTTATCATGTATCCTCGCTATTTGGGTTTTATGGCGTTTTGGATTGGATATTATAGTTACAGCAGCCATAGCCTTAACCCCCCCAGTGGTTGTGGCACAAATTGATAGCGGAACGCTCAGCACTATCGATTTAACGATGGCAGAGAAAACACAGCTAGAAAATACAGAACAAAACAAAGTACGGGAAATTTTTGATCGTCTGTTAGCCCAAATAGATAAAGATGAGATTGCCACATCAGATTTCAAACTTCTTTTCCGTAGCATGCCAGAAGTCGGTCCAAACGCATTTGCTTTGCCAAACGGCACAATCGTGATCACGGATGAATTTGTTGACCAATTTGATGAAGAAGATGTCCTGGCTGGCGTTTTGGGCCATGAAATGGGTCATGTAATCGAAAAACATGGATTACGTCAAACATACCGATCACTCAGCATATATATCCTAGTCGCATTCTTAGCAGGCGAAACGGGGCCTTTTATCGAAGATCTACTTCTTGAGGGAAACCTGATTATGTCCCTTGCTTATTCACGAGAGCATGAAAGCTCTGCCGATCAATTTGGGTTGCGACTGGTTCAAGATGCAGGATTTGATCCTGCAGGTTTAAAAAAATTCTTCATATGGATGTCAGAGCGCGAAGGCGAACCACCGCAATGGCTATCCACACATCCATCCAGTGTTGAACGCATTAAAGATATAGATGCTTTTATTCAAACACGATAATAGGGCCTAAGGATTATGAACAAATTCTGCAACCTTAAGGTGGAGTTCCAAAATCCGGCGCTTGGGTAACAGCTTTTCCAGTCAAAACCCGCGTGTTCACAAAAGCGTTGATCTTCGGAAACCAGAAGCGCTTGAAAAAGATTTGAAGAGATTTTCGAACCACCATGCGCGGCGTAGCCAGGCATGGTAGTACCCGATACTAGGCAGATTAAACTAGGCTTTAGGAGAATTCCAAATGAGTGGAATAAAATGCTGTGTATGCGGTTGGCCCGGGTTAGAAGAAGATCCAGCACCTATGTATGATAATCATGATATCTGTTGCTGTTGTGGAACACAATTTGGCCTTGAAGTGCGAAGTGTCGGCGATATTGCCGGAGTAAGACGTGAGTGGCTAGAAGAAGGGGCGCCGTGGTTTTATGATGATGATGATGAAAATGATCCTGCTGATGATGATGAAACCACGAAAGAACCTAACAATTGGAATAAAAGCGCTGCAGAAGAGCAAATTAAGAAAGCCTTTGGCTAATCGCTTTGTCTAATTGCCGTCCAACAACGTTAATATTTTTGTACAATTTTCAATTTGCCCATCGCAACAATCCGCGAGCATAAAACCAACCAGCGAATTCATGGTATGCAGGTTTGCCGCGTAGTGGATTTCACGGTGATGTCGGGTTGACTGTACCAGATCGGCACGTTTAAGGACGGCCAGATGCCCTGACAGGGTTGAAGGTAAAATGTTTAATTGCCGGGATATTTCCCCGACCGGAAGCCCGCTTGGAGCCTCGCGTACCAGCATCTTATATATCGACATCCGGGAGTCATGAGCAAAAGCCGCGAAGGCTTCAATAGCGAGTCTTTGATTCATAATTCGTTATCGCCCGAAATGAGGAGACTTGACAAGAGAATAACCAAAACACTATATATTTCGATATTACGGCAAATATCGAAATGAGGATTATATTTTGACTGACACACCGAACATAAATAACGAAGCCTTTGCCAAAATTGACCCGAGCCAACTCTTTCCACCCGTAAGAAGTACGCATGCTCCCAAAATATTATTGCTTCATGGATCCCTCAGAGAACGCTCTTTCAGTAGATTAATGAACGAGGAAGCGGCCAGGGTATTAACAGGGCTCGGCGCCGAAACTCGAAGTTTTAACCCCTCTGGATTGCCATTGGTCGATGATATTGATGCCTCTTCATCTCACCACAAAGTGCAAGAACTGCACGAATTGGTGAACTGGTCCGAAGGTATGGTCTGGTGCTCACCTGAGAGACATGGCGCGATGACAGGCATTATGAAAACCCAAATCGATTGGATCCCCTTATCCCTTGGGGCGATAAGACCGACACAGGGAAAAACACTGGCCGTCATGCAAGTCAGTGGCGGTTCGCAAAGTTTCAACACCGTGAACCAATTACGCATTCTTGGTCGGTGGATGCGTCTTTTAACCATCCCGAACCAGTCTTCCACGCCAAAGGCATTCCAGGAATTTGATGACCAAAGGCGGATGAAGCCATCCTCTAATTACAATCGCATGGTCGATGTGATGGAAGAGCTGGTTAAGTTCACCCTACTGACACGCGATAGCAAAGATATCCTGGTGGATCGTTATAGTGAGCGCAATGAAAGCGGACCGGATCTGATAAAACGGGTCAATCAAAAGTCATCATGATGAGCCATACCAGTGAACAACAGCTTTGCCCCCCGGCCCTAAACGATATCGAGAACAGTCGTTCTTGTGTGGTTCAGTCCACCATCATTTACATCTCCACAGCCATTTCAACACCGGAGTTTAGGGTATGATACGCAAATTGATGGCAGAATGGCTGGGCACATTTTCCCTGTTAGCCACGGTTATCGGCTCAGGCATTATGGCCGAGCGCCTTGCCGACGGAAATGTGGCCATTGCCCTTTTGGGAAACACCATTCCGACCGGGGCTATCCTGGTTGTGATCATCTTGGTATTCGGGCCAATTTCCGGGGCTCATTTCAATCCCGCGGTGACGCTTTCTTTCGCCATACGCAAAGAGATCTCTGTACCAAATTCCGTCCTTTATATTTTCTCTCAAATCCTTGGCGGCATTTGTGGCGTCTTGGTTGCCCACGTGATGTTTGACAATGCCTTGATTGATCCCTCGACAACCGTGCGCAGCGGGATGGGACAATGGGTGGGTGAGTTTGTAGCTACTTTTGGATTGGTTGGCACTCTTCTTGGCTGCTTGAAAAGTCGCGTAGAGGCCATCCCCTACGCTGTCGGCCTCTATATTACTGCGGCCTACTGGTTCACGTCCTCGACGTCATTTGCCAACCCTGCAGTGACCATCGCCCGTGGGTTTTCCAATACCTTTGCAGGCATCGACCCCGCCAGCATTTTGGCGTTTGTAGCTGTCCAACTCACCGCAGCCTGCCTTGCGACCCTTTTTTTCAACTGGTTGCTTGATGAGGAAAACCAAGCCAGTACATTTTAGCAGGGAGTTCAAAAAATACTTCGGCGTATCTCCCAAAAATGCACGCGCCTGGGGATAGCAACCGTTACAGAAAGAGCCGTCCTCAAGGGAAAGACCAATCCGATAAACGGTGGTTTATAGGATTGTCTAAAACCACCGTTTATACTAGGAACTAAAGAAGAGAGAATTTGTTTCAGTGCCAGTTCCTAGTTGAATTTCTTTGTCTATTGATGTTGCAACAAAGCCGAGAAAAATGGATGCCTCCCCCAATCAGTGTCCAAGCAACTGGCTGAGGAACATCTTGGTCCGGGCGTTGTGCGGGTTATTGAAGAACTCGTTTGGTTCGTTCTCTTCGATGATTTGTCCTTGGTCCATAAAAATGACCCTGTTGGCGACTTGGCGAGCGAACCCCATTTCGTGGGTAACGCAGATCATGGTCATGCCTTCTTCAGCAAGGTTAATCATGGTGTCCAGGACCTCCTTGATCATTTCGGGATCAAGAGCGGATGTGGGCTCGTCAAACAGCATCATACGCGGTTTCATGCAGAGCGACCTTGCAATCGCCACACGTTGCTGTTGACCACCCGAGAGTTGGCCGGGATATTTATTGGCCTGCTCTGGAATTTTCACTTTCTCCAGAAAATGCATCGCGGTGTCGATGGCTTCCTGTTGGGGAACTTTGCGCACCCAAATCGGAGCTAGGGTACAGTTTTCCAGTATGGTTAAGTGGGGGAAGAGATTGAAATGCTGGAAACACATCCCGACTTCTGAACGAACCTTATCGATATTTTTAAGATCCGATGTCAGCTCTATGCCATCCACAACAATTTGACCTGACTGGTGTTCTTCAAGGCGATTGATGCATCGGATCAATGTTGATTTACCCGATCCTGAAGGACCACAGATTACGATGCGTTCACCAGCATTAACCGTTAGGTTGATATCGCGAAGAACATGAAAATCACCGTACCACTTATTCATATCTGAGATCTGAATGGTGACCTCGTCAGAGACCTGCATGCTGGTTGGGTTGGCAGAGAGAGTTGCGTCTTGTGTCATCATAGCTATGGGTCCTTATCTTTTTTTATGTCCGGTATGCAGCCTGTCTTCGAGCCAGAGGCTGTAACGCGACATCGCAAAACAGAAAATCCAGAAAATTGCCGCGGTGAAAACGTAAACTTCATTCGACAAACCAATCCAGTTGGCATCAGTAATCGAAGAGTTGGCGATACCAAGCAGGTCGTATAGTCCAATGATCAGGACGAGGCTGGTGTCCTTGAAAAGGCTGATGAAGGTATTCACAATGCCTGGGATTACGATCTTAAGAGCTTGAGGCAAAATGATAAATCTCATAGATCGCCAATAGCTGAGACCGAGAGCATCAGCGGCTTCATACTGCCCTTTTGGAATGGATTGCAGGCCGCCGCGAATGACTTCGGCCATATAGGCAGACGCAAAGAGCGATATGCCAACAAGCGCACGTACCATTTGATCCATCGTTGTCCCTGGCGGCAGGAATAAGGGCAGCATCACTGATGACATGAACAAAATGGTAATGAGCGGCACCCCACGGATAAATTCAATAAATAAGATGCAAAGTGTCGAGATAACCGGAAGGGTCGAGCGCCGCCCCAAGGCGAGCAAAATTCCAAGCGGCAGCGACACCGCGATACCCACAACCCCACAAACAAGCGTTAAAAGAAGACCGCCCCAGCGAGAGGTTGCAACATCTTCAAGCCCCAGACCGCCTGCCAGAAGTACGGCTGCTATTAGCGGGTAAAATCCTGCAAAGGCGAGACCATATCGACGGTAAGGTACTTTCTCTATCAAGCAGGGGATCAGCGCTAAGATTAAGAGAACTGCCGCGAGCAAAACACGCCACGCTTCTTCTGCGGGATAAAATCCGATCAGAAACTGCCGAAAGCGAGCAGAGATAACGGCCCAGCAAGCACCACCGGAGGTACAATCATTTCGCGATTGACCAACCCAATCCGCTGAAAAAAACAACCAGTCAAGAACGGGTGGTAAAAACTTCACCAGAAAGGCCAAAATTATCAGAGTTATCAGGGTATCCCCAACTGATCCAAACAGGCGCTTTCGCACAACGGTGAAAGCATTTGTCCGGATGTTTGCTGGCGCAGGAGATTGAGGGATGATTTCGTGAGTAATAGTCATGGATCTACCGCTCCTTAAGTGCAACATGTGCATTGAACCAGTTCATGAAGAGGGAGATGACCAAGCTGAAAATCAAATAAACAGCCATTGTAATGGCGATCACTTCAACGGCTTGGCCTGTCTGGTTCAAAGTTGTGCCACCGAATGTTGCGACCAGATCTGGGTAGCCAATGGCAACAGCCAACGATGAGTTCTTTGTTAGATTGAGATACTGACTTGTAAGCTGAGGAATAGCGACACGCAGAGCCTGTGGGATGAGGATCAGTTTCATCATCTGCCCAGGTTGCAAACCCAGAGCGGCAGCGGCTTCTTTTTGTCCTGCAGAAACAGATTCAATCGCAGAACGTAAAATTTCGGCGATATAGGTAGCGGTGTAAAAGACAAGCGCCAGAAGCAGTGCCGTAAACTCGGGACTGATAACAAATCCCCCCCTGAAGCTGAAACCTTTCAACTCGGGAATATCCCAGGATAGCGGGGATCCAGAAATGAAATAAGAGACAAAGACAAGAAGAACAGTCAGTAAGGTCCCGTAAAACCCGGCCGGAAAACTCTGCCCCGTTAACCGTTGCCTCCGCTTGCTCCACAGCACAAGGACAATTGTAATAACCAGCCCTGAAATAAACCCAAAGAGGACAAGGGAGAAGCCCTGATTGAAAACAGGTGCTGGTAAAAACAAACCCCGATTATTAAACGAAATGACATCAGCCAAGACGATGCTTTGCCTGACACCCGGCAGTGTTAAAAGGATACCGTACCAGAACAGGATCTGTAAAAGGATTGGGACGTTACGTAAGGAATCAACGTAAACATAGGCGACACCAGCTGCGAGCCAGTTGTTTGACAAGCGCATGATACCAAACAGCAAGCCAATGATGGTTGCCAGAAAAACCCCAAGTACAGCAACGACAGCTGTGTTTAGAAGCCCAATGACGAACATCTGTCCATGGGTAATCGGTTCCTCGAACAGAATAAGCATCTGACTGACATCATAGCCTGCCGGCGCATTGATGAAATTGAAGCCAGTGGAAATACCGCGATCAACCAGATTGGCCGCCGTGTTATTGATGATATAGATAGAGAAGGCCGTGAACAGAACGATCACGATGATCTGACTTATCAGCCCTCTCACTTTCGAGTCATATATATTGAAACGCAGAATGCTGCTGGGCGGTTTTTCGTTGCTGACCAACGTCTATACTCCCTGTGGGTTCTATTGTTCCTCCTATTTTGATCGGGGACAGAACAAAAACCAATTTCGCTAGCAGCAAATTGATGATGCTACTTGTTGCATAAATAGCGACAATTAGTTAAACCTAGGGGATGTATACAGATCTACCAAAGAACTTGCGCCTGCTGTGCAGCTACCATCAATCGATAGCTGAAGTCTGCCGTAAGCTCAAAATTAACCGCCCGCAATTTAACCGTTATCTAAACGGCCAAACTCAGCCCTCGCTACGCCTTATGCGCAAGCTGTGTGATTTTTTCGGCGTTGAGGAGGCAGAGCTTCTTTTACCACACGGACAATTCTCAGAACTCGTTCGCCTCAAACCACATGGTAGCCGAGTACAAGTTGTCAAAAACATTCCGGTCAATACCGTTGAAGACGTGGTTTTAAGCTCCCGGACAAAGCTGGATCCATACGTCGGCTATTATTTTACCTATTACAATTCCATGTCGAACCCTGGAAAAATACTCCGAGGCTTCGCCCAAATTTACATTACCCCGTTTGGTGCAAACATAAAGTCGCTTGAAAACATCGCGCAAAAAGATCAACCCGAAGCAAACGGATTTACCTGTAAATATGAGGGGATAATCTACATGCTGGGAGATCGGATTTTCATCACGACAATGGAGATGTTAACCCGCAACGAGGTGACGCATACCATTCTTTATCCAAGTTACAAAAACCGGATACAGTATCTGTCCGGTATTATGTCAGGCGTTGCTGCCCATGCGATGCGCGCACCGGCAGCAACCCGGATCGTTTATCAGTTTCTTGGAAAGTCAGTGGATATTCGCAACAGCATGAAAATGTGTGGTCTGTTTGATTACGGCGATGAGCAAATCCATCAGGAGATCCAACAAACACTTCGAAGCACCCTTGACCCTGATCGCAATTTAATGGAAGCAGCCCTACTTTAACTGGCTCATTTCGTCACAAAGAGGCGTGGTAAGAAGCGAACGTATTTCGTCAAAATCACGTCCCCGTCCTAAGGCATGGTAGAGCTTCACAAATGCGGCTTCTGCAGTGATATCTCGCCCATCCAAGACGCCATTTTCTCTCAAGGTCGCCCCTGCTTGATAAGTGTATAAATTCACACCGCCTTGATAGCACTGACTGACGGCCAGTATTGGAACCTCTCGGTTAAACGCGTCGCGAAAGGCCTTTTCAAGGGACTGGCTATAAGGGGCCGTACCAGCGCCGTAACACCTCAACACCACTCCGTCGACCTGACTAAGAACGGTGTCCAGGATATCCCCCGAGATGCCGGGCGATAGCGTCAGGATTGGGATTTTCACATCAGGATAAGGGTGAAGAGTAAGTGTATTTCCAGAATGTAAAGGTTCTGAACTCTGTTTGCTTGCTGTGAAGGCATCAAGATCCATTGAGGATTTCTTGATGAGCCTCGATCCAGGCAATAGGTTTCCAGAAAATTGAACCCAAACCCCCGCAGGGGTTTTGCCAAGAGCAGATATTGCATCGACAAGGTTCTCCGTCCCATCGCTGCCCTCCACTGTCAGAGGAAGCATAGATCCCGTAAGGATAACGGGCTTATTCAACCCCTGTAAGGCGAAACAAAGCGCGGCTGCCGTAAAGACAAGAGTATCGGTACCATGTGTCACCAGAAAGCCGTCAAATGCTTCATAATTCGCTTTGATCGTATTGGCAATTCGGGACCAATCTGCTGGAGAAGCCAAGGCGCTATCAATGAGTGGACGAAGCGCTTCGACATCCAACGATGAGTCAGGTATGACTTCGTGATTTAGGCGTTTAATTTCCGCTTCCACGATGCCTGGTTGCGGGGCAAAACCTGATGGTGTTTGCACCATGCCAATGGTTCCACCCGTGTGTATAACAAGATAACGCAAAATTTGTCCCTTTTGATCTTCGACACTCAAGCCTGGCTGGCTTCATGGCAATAAGTGCGTGCAATGAGCTCACGCGCCAGTAATTGAGTGACATCAACCACGTTGTGTTCCGGCATTATTATGGGAATAAGCGGTAATTCAGTGCAGGCGAGCAGCACTATTTTGGAGCGAAGCCCACTGACCAGTTGCTCGAACTGCTCTATAATGGCGGGTTGTGTTCCGCCGTATCGTTTGACGTCATAAATGAGCCGATGCAGCTGCGAAATATCCTCTGGTATCTCGACATCAAAGTGATCACACAGGCTGGAGTAAACCGACCAATCGTCAAGCTGCGTTACAGGCGATGCCCCCAAAAGAGCAATGCTCGTCGCGTTATGTTCCTTGAGATAAGATGTGACGACATCAGAGACCGAGATAAAAGTTGCCTTACGTGGCTTCGCTTTTATCTGGTGTTCGTAATAGTTCAGCGTATTACAGGCGATTGCAATATAGTCCACTTTCTCGGCCAGTTCATCAAACACGCGTTCAAGCTCTGGCCACACTGCAAGGTCATTCTTCTCGAGCTCCATCGACATGCCGAGAACCGGAGAGGAGATGATGTGAACACGTGGCCCATCCAGATCACCCTCGTATTTGTTTTCGAGAAGGGCTTTGGACTCACCGATCAGTTTTGACCATAAATCGACACCGGCTTCAGGCCCGGAACCTGCCACCAAGCCTATTCGCTGCCTTTTACTACGTGGTACTATTCTCATGGGGATGCTCTGGAATGATTGATCAATAAAAGAAAGTTCAGGCCGCGTAAAAACACGGCCTGAAAAGTAACCCTGTAAGAAAAATATCAATACTTACAGGCGCAGGGAGTAAGTGTTAGCGCACCGGTGCCGCATAACGCAGACCGCCTTTGGTCCAGCTTGCATTCAAGCCACGTTCCAGCCCAAGTGGGGTGTTCGGGCCAACATTACGGTCAAAAACTTCGCCATAATTTCCAACTTGTTTAATAACCTGATAGCCAAAATCAGCGCTGAGGCCGAGGGGCTCTCCGATGTTACCTTCGAGGCCCAGCACACGTTTGATTTGGGGGTCATTCGTTGATGCTTTTATGTCATCGACGTTTTGTGATGAAATCTCGAGTTCTTCAGCAGTGTCCATGATCCAGAGCGTCCAGCGAACGATATCACCCCACTGATCATCACCCTGGCGCACGACCGGGCCGAGCGGTTCTTTGGAAATAATCTCTGGCAAGATCACGTGGTCATCCGCATTTGTGAGCTGAACACGTGCAGCAGCAAGAGCGGAAGCATCGGTCGTGTAGACGTCGCAACGACCAGCCTGATAAGCAGCGACGACTTCAGCTTCTTTCTCATAGGCAACAACGTTGTATTTCAGGCCGTTGGCATCAAAATAATCTTTGAGATTAAGCTCTGTGGTAGTGCCGGTCGATGTACAAACAGATGCCCCATCAAGTTCTAAAGCACTGTTTACGCCCAAATCCTTACGCACCATGAAACCCTGGCCATCATAATAAGTGACGCCAGTGAAATCGAGACCAAGGGATGTATCGCGCATATATGTCCAGGTTGTATTGCGCGAAAGCATATCAATTTCGCCAGCCTGAAGAGCGGTAAAGCGAGTTTTCGCTGTTACGGAGGTATAACTAAGCTTTGATGCGTCTCCAAAAACCGCTGCAGAGACCCCTCTGCAGATATCAACATCCAAACCCTTAAAATTACCGTCATCATCAGGAGCAGCGAAGCCTGCTAATCCGAAGTGAACACCGCAAACCATTTCTCCGCGGGCCTTCACATCATCCAGTATAGATGCTTGTGCCGTTGTAACGGACGCGACCAGTGCTGTCAGTCCGACGCTCATTGCTAAAATTGATTTCATTTGCTGTAGCCTTCCTTTGCATGGATCGATCGACAAATCATGATCCTTGTGACTTTCTTCAGCATGAAAGCTCGGAAGTTATGTTGCTACTTGTAACAAGGCACCTACGTGGCGCTAACTTTACCCTTAATAGCGTCATCTAGCATCAAAACATAAGAAATATAACGATAGAAGTCATGTACTCCCGTGTGCCAGTCGAAAATACCAGCAACAAAGGCAGGTTTCTGATCCGTTGGGTTTAGAACTAACCAATGCGGCGCCAAGTCAGGGTTCGAGTAATCGGCTCGCCAGCAGGTGTTGTGGTATCGAGCCGAATGACAAGGCGATCTCCTTCGACATTCATTTGGCGGGAGACTTCAATGCCCACATTGCTGGCGTCCAACGCACCTTCTAATTTATGCATGACTTCTCCGGTTGAAGGCTTTACCTCGTAAGTACCAAAATAGGCGTCATACCCATCAATTGCTCCGGTGTTGTTTACACCCCGTGTCGAAGGTTCCGGTGCCATTTTTTCAGATCGATCCCGTTTCATGAATTGAGCAGCAAAACGATTTGATGTGTAGGTTAAAATGCCCTGGGGATTTGGCCCAAGAGTGGGATCAACACGCTGGCTTCCATCGGCTGTGACGTCTTCGCGGGTTAAAAGCCACCAGACGCCAATTAATTCCTCTGCTAGTCCGACATCTGAATTTTGGGAATTTATCGTACCCATTTTAGCCTCTCTCCAAGCCTTAACAGTTGCTTCCAAGTACTCTCGGAACCCCCGACTAGATTGATCCAGGAGTGCTGTTGCGTATACCCCACGACATCAGAATCTCTTTATTGTAATCCACTTCCATTTGGGAGGTACCGCCGGTAAATATTTTCGTAGGCCCCTCCCTCTAATTGTACTTTCTGCCTGTTCAGTATTTCTATAATCTGTTGCCGACTGGGCGAAGATTTACTGACCCAATGATAAAACAGATTTGCCTGGCCATTGTTTTTTGGGAATTCTACAAAATTGATATCATCACTCAGGGCCAATTTCTTTATGAAAACCTGCCCCATTACGATCTCAAATGAATAGGCCGCAAAGTCACAATAACCAGCGCGAGTTTGCTTGAATAAAGCACTCAGATTAGTGAAGTCGTAATTTATTAAATGTTGGGGAATACCAAGCTTGGTCAACCATTCCTGGTTATTTCCCAGAAGCCCGCAAAACGTTTTGCCTTCAAGGGTTTTTATCGAAATGTCAGATAGCTTTTCTGAAAATTTATTATACGAATAGAACAAGCCGTTTTGAGTTTTATACATTGCATCGGACGGTAAAAATTTAGCCAAACGCTCTGAATTTGATGTTGCATCAATAAACATTTCAAAGTCGCCCTCGCCCTTATAATTGGCAACCGATGCCACGCACCCTGCCCAAGGCATAAGCGTAATCTGAAAATCAAAATGGCTCTGCTTGCTGGCCTCTTCAAAAAAATCAACCGTCGCACCGGTGAGTTCTCGCGTGGGCTGCCCCTTATCATCAGTTTTTGAAAAGCTGTAAGGCGGATATTCTTCACCACAGACTTTCACAACGTCCTGTGCGGCAACACTTGGTTCTGAAATGGAAATTAAAAGTACAAGGTACAACAGGGTATATAGATTGATCCTTATCATCAGACTTCTCTCTACGTCTAAATCAAAACACAAGCCTGATTTCTTTGGCAGCGATTATGCTGACAGACTAGCCTCTCAGAAGGAGGCTAGCAGTTCGGGACTAACAAACGTTGAACCTTAAAAGAATTTGATTTACCGGCCCCGGCAGATGCTTGCAAAATAAATGGCTAATGAATAATCTTCCTATTGAATATGTTGGGAAAATTCAGATGAGTAATAAGCAAACCACCAGCGCGATAACGCCCGATGAGCCAACACACCCTGGCGAGATTTTAAAAGAACTTTTCATGGGTGTGTATTATGACTGAAATAAATACGCACGTTTCCCAGCGTCGTCTCCAAGTCATCGAACGTTCAATAATGATTGTCGGAACGATGGCTGTTTTATTTCTTTTCAGCTGGATATCTGTTGCAAACGCCGATAGCTCATCCGAACAACTAGCCGCCTATTACGATCGAAAAATGGTGCTTTGCACGACAACGGCTTACCAATGGGAAAGTGATGATAAGCCCAGTGTCGTTGCAGAAAATGTCGCCCAGGTTGGTGTCGGTCGGGATGCGAGTTATATCCTCACCAAGGATGGGACTCTCCTTAGCTGGGAAGATAACCCGGGAGAAAAACGGGAAATTCTCTCCCAAGTAAAGCGGTTTGTTGCGGGGCGCAGTGGCGTCTTGGCCATTCGACAGAATGATAGCCTCTGGTATCTGGCCAGGCCCGAAAGTTGGTTTGGTGAAGGAGATGTAACGCCACCAGTAAAAATCTCCGAAAATGCCCTCTCTGGCAGTATTGGTGACAGCGCCAATTATTATGTGACAAACACTGGTCGCCTTCATGCCAAAGGGCTAGCGCATCGCGGGCAATATGGGGATGGGAAATTGCAATCGACCGATCATTTTGTTCAGGTCGCCGACAATGTTCGATCCGTCAAAGCACATACTGGACATGCAATATATCTGGCCGAGACAGGCGATGTCTTTGGAACGGGCGGAAATATTTACGGTCCAATCGGCAGCCATGGCATTGGTGATAAAGCCATCAAATGGGCCCCTATTTTCCACAAAGCACGAGCCATCGCCACAGGCTCCAGCCACAGTCTGGCCATACGCGCAGATAACACCTTGTGGAGTTGGGGCCGAGATATTGGGTTAACCCCAAAACAAGTGCTTAATTCAGTCCGCGCTGTGGCGGCGGACCAATCCGGAAGTATTGCCTTACGCGAAGACAACACCCTTTGGCAGTGGGACAGAGGTAAAAAACCCCAACAGCATTTTGCTTGTCCTTAAGACGGGTCCAGTAAAAACCGATTTTTGTGGCATACATTTGCTGTACTTTGCGTGAAGCACCATATTTGATAAATATTGCACCAACCACTCGTTGAGCAGATTTAAGGGAGGCCAACATTTCACGCGCCGAACGACTTTTGGGTTTGATAGAAGAGTTTAGACGCCATCGCCGCCCGGTTTCGGGTAACGATCTTGCGCAGGCATTGGGCATTTCAATTCGGACTCTTTATCGAGACATCGACTCATTACGGGCACTTGGGGCTGGTATCGAGGGAGAAGCCGGCGTTGGTTATGTCATGCGCCCAGGTTTCCTTTTACCCCCTGTCATGTTTACGACTGAAGAAGTGGACGCACTCGTTCTGGGATCACACTGGGTCGCAGACAAGGCTGACAAACCGCTCGCGGAAGCAGCACGAAAAGCGATGGCGAAATTGACCGCTGTTATGCCTGTTGAACTTGTTGATCGCGTTGAAGCACGATATTCCGTCATTGGGAAGAGTGAAGAGTGGGCTCCTGAGACGATTGACATTGCAGTTGTAAGAGAGGCCATTCAACAAGAACGTAAGTTGCTCCTGCAGTACCGTGATGGAAAAGGAAAAAGTTCTGAGCGCGTGATATGGCCATTTTTTCTTATCTATTTTAGTGGTGGGCGCATTATTTCGGCATGGTGTGAGTTAAGAGATGGCATCCGGCATTTTCGCACCGATCGGATTGATGCACTTTCGAAATTACCAACGCGATATCCACGTCGTCGCCACGAGCTTATTAAGCTTTGGCGAGAGGCCGAAGTTTGTGAAAATGCGCAAAAATGACTACTGCCACTTTCTGACACACGGTCATATTAGTCTTCGTCTGTAACCAAATGAACAGACCAGAAGCACACCAATGAAATCAAAACCATTTCAAAGACTAATCTGCCTTGCAGTACTACTGCTTGGCACCCAGCAAGTTTACGCTTTGCCAATTTACGCTCAGGCACAAAATAATCAGGAAGACCAAGCAATGGAACATGACCAAATTCACGCAACAACCGATACCAATAATTCAGCAGTTGCCGCAGGTGATATAGAGAGTGTTCTCGCTACTTTTGAGCCTAACGGCGTCTTAGTCGGTCAACCCGGTATGATTGCCAAGGGAACGCCGGCGTTACGAGAGGCTTTCAAACAATTCATGGCAATCAATCCCAAGATAACCGTCACCAACCACGACGTTATTCAGGCGGACGATATTGCGCTTCATTCTTCCACCTGGACAATGTCAGGTAAAACACCAGATGGCTTCCCCATTGAGCAAAGCGGCTTTTCCGTTGTCGTGCTCCGCAAACAGGCCGACGGAAAATGGTTGATGGTGATTGATAATCCGTTCGGCGATCATCTCGTGCATAAAAAATGATGTCTGTACCGCGTTATGAGCGCCTCGTTTTGGGCAAGTTATTGAAACTTCGAAGACGATAAGTGAAGCAAAAGGATCTGATGGAGGGAATGGCTCCTCTCGATCAGATCTTTTACGAGCAAGATAGAAATATGAGGGTCAAAACCTATAAACGCCTATTTGTCCAATGGCGCTAATGAGCCCATAGTACGAATGACTACCCCAACCCTGTCTCAAGGTAGCGCATCTCTTCAGCGCTTAGTAACGACGCGAGCTTTGCATGGTAGTCGGCGAGTTGTGCCTCATTCAATTTACCCTCCCACTTGCGCCCTTTGCCGCTATTGAAGAAGGCACTGGGGTCTTTATAGAGACCGCCGGCAATGCCCGGAGCAGTCAGAAGCGCGTTTGATTTCATACTTTTGAAAGTAGCTTTGGCAACCAATTTTTCGAACAGTTCCGGAGGATGCGAAACGCCAATCGCTGTAGCCACGCGCTGCATCTGGCCGTACAGATCCTGAGACATCGTCTCGTAGTGAAACATATGAACATTCCGCTGATGGGCCATCGCGCGCGCGGATTTCAGGTGGTGGGCGATCAGCTCTAGACTTGGCTGGTCGAGCCCCTCATCCTCTATACTATTGTCGAGGAAGGCCTTGAAATTGGCGGCGGTGTCATCGGTATAAAGGTGATCATTATGGCCCAGGTTCATGTTCTGTATGTGATGCCACATCGAGAAATGCACATCCAGCGGATGGCGATGACCGATTAGATAGGTGCAATCTTCAAAATATGGCACGCCATCCAGGGGACTGTGCGACTTGATATAGCGTTGGTGGGTCTGTGCCGAAAGTCGTTCAAGACGGGTCTCGATGCTCTTGGAGCTAAGACGAAACTCAATCCACGGCGATATCTCTGCATAGGGGATTTCAGCCTCGGGATCGCCGAAAATCAGCAACCCACAGATTGACTGCATCCAGGTCGTACCACTTTTGGGTGGCACGCAAATAAAGACATCCCCCGGGCGATGCTCGAATTTATCCCAGTTATGGGTATCGGTGAAAACACCGCTGTAATGCTTTATGGGAGGTGATGCTGTCATATTTTCCGATCCCCAACCTATTTTACTGAAACCACCACCTTTTGGGGATGAACCCTGAACCAAGTGCAAAACAAGTAACACCCAAATTGTAAGCTGATCGGTGAAAATTAGGATAGATTGTTTGTTATGAGTATGTGCTGAAATACGTCTTGAAAAGGGAGTTTTGCACCCGGATGAAATTTTTGCAACCAAACCGACTTAACTTATAATTGATATTATACTGGCATACTTGGGCGAGTAAAAAGGTGGCCGGAAAAAGGTAGCCAGTAAAATGTAGATCGTGGGAGAGGAGCATTGTCTAAGTTTTTTTGCCTACTCATTTTCGTAATTCTGTTTTCGACTAAAGCCTATGCGAAAGAAATCAGAATTGTCGCTACCGACTACCCACCCCATGTCATTGAAGCTCAAAAAAGCGGGATGGATCTCGAAATATTGCGCAGTGTGCTTCATGAAATGGGCTATAGTTCAACGGTAAAATTTGTTCCGACAAGGCGCGCGATGAACATGGTAGAACACGGTGCAGCCGATGTAACCGTTCCCGCTTTTTTTGAAGAAGACAGAGAAGGCTATTATACATCTAATGCGATAATTGATTACAAACCAACCGTTTTTACACTCAGTAAGAATTCACATTCATTGGATGGATTAAGCTCTCTAACTGCCCACAAGGTTGTAACCTTCATCGGTGCTGCCGGTTATTTTGGATCAGAATTTACCAACGCAACAGATAAAGCAGTATCCTACAATGAAATCAACAATGTCGACGCCATGCCCGACCTGTTGATGATGGAGAGATATTCAGCGGTCGTACTGGATGAAAACATATTTTATTATTTTTATAGAAAAAAAGATAAAAACAGGGATCTAACTGTTTTTGACGCTCACCATGTCTTTCCCAAAATAGAGGCTTCGGTTGGATTTCATGATCAGAGTGTAAGAGACGCCTTCAATGAATATCTTGCGAAGTTTCGAACCGCCGGAAAAGATAAAAAGATCATTGAAAAATATGTTGGGGTAGCGCGTTAGCATAAAGGCCAACTTTCTTCTAAGAAAGTTGGCCTTTATCAAAAAATAAGATCCTTTACCCTGGCGATGACGGCCAGCTGATGCTCCCTCAGTCTTGAAATGCCATTAAAGAACACCGCCCTCCACAAGCTCTTTGTGTAGACGCGTCACAACATCCGTATGAAAAGCATCCGCATAGGCATCGGGCTGTTGCCCTGTGATACGGGCATGGAGCGGGTCTTCGGCGCGAATTTTTGATCCTGACATTTCCTCTAACATCGCGTGACCACAAAACGGTACGTAAAGCTCTGAGTAGCCACCTTCATGTGCAGCAACCATGCGGCCATTCGTGATCTCCATCACCTGTCGGGTCATCAGTTTATAGGTCTCTGGTGAGCACATCATTCGCGCTAAAGGATCAAAGCCGGAAGCGTCAAAGCCGCAAGCGATGATTACGAGGTCAGCGTCAAACTGTTTCAGCTTAGGGATTACCAAACGCTCCATGACATCCAGATAGGCCTTGTGGCCACAACCTGGTGGCAAGGGAATGTTCATATTCAAGCCCGCACCGTCCCCCTGCCCCACGGCGTCCGTCGCACCAGTGTCGTGGGGATAGCATCGGTCCTGATGGATCGAAATTGTGAGAACGTCATCGCGATCAAAATAAATCGCCTCGGTTCCGTTGCCGTGATGCACATCCCAATCAAGAACAGCAAACTTTTTCCCCAGCCCCTTTGCCAGTGCGACTTCAATCGCGATTGAGATATTGGCAAGCAGACAGAACCCATTGTGATAATCTGGTAAGCAGTGGTGTCCCGGCGGGCGCGACAAGGCGTATGCATTGCGCACCTGCCCCGTTTGCACCATTTCGACGGCTTTGGACACAAGCCCGGCAGACAGTGCCGCAATCTCAAAGGCGCCTCGCCCGAAAGGCGTGCGCAAACCAAGCTCACCCCCACCACTGTCAGACATCTCTTTGAACGTATCAAGATAGGTTTTTGGATGAACGCGAAGCAAGTCTTCGACGGATGCGGGATCAGCGCCCGTCATCACCATCTCATCAGACAGTCCCGTCACATCTATAAGGTTTTTGAGGCGCCGCTTTGTTTCAGGGGCTTCGGGTAAACCTCCAGAAACCATCGGCTGCACCAACCCGCCAACTGGCGCGAGAAGCGCATAGTTACCGCCAAAATGCCAAAAGCACTTTTCATCCCAAAGAAAGGCTGTCTTGTCGCTCATGGTTTCTCCTCAATTCGTATTTTGATGCGCGGCCAACAGTATTACTGCAACAAGGCCATTAGTCCCAAGATTTAAGATTACTGAAGTTAATTCCATTCCAAAGCAGTGTTCGAATTGCACTTCGATTATTTCGATGCTGTTTACTCTTAATTTCAGCACGATATCAGGTCATTGATACGTAGTTAATATGATAGTCAGTATTACTAGAGGGTAATCATACCTGGCAGGATGGTACAAATAGGTACTTTTATTTTATAGGATTTAAGTAGATGAAATTACTTTATCAGACGCATTCGCCTTTCGCTCGCAAGGTATTGGTCTTTGCCTATGAGGCTAACCTGGCGGATAGGATTGAGGTTATTCACCATGAAACAAGCCCTACGCAACGAAACGAGGAAGTTATCCGACTTAATCCTTTGGGCAAAGTTCCTATCCTGATTACAGGCACTGATGAAACAATTTTTGATTCAGGGGTAATCTGTAAGTATTTGGATAAATTTAATCAGGGGCCTAAGTTATTTCCGATAAATGAAGCCGATCAAATTACAGCTGTGCGCCTGCAGGCACTTTCAGATGGATTGTCCGAGATTGGTATTCTTGCCAGATGGGAGGCCGTTCGTCGCCCTGAAGAACTGCGCTATCAACCATTATTAGATGGGCTTCTTGCCAAACTTTCAGCAAGTTACGCTTATATAGAAGAACAAGTTGATTTAACGGGTCCGTTAAGCATTGGACAAATTGCGCTTGCAACTTCATTAAGTTGGCTGGAGTTTCGCGATCTCGCTACATTTAGAGGAAACCATCCAAAACTAACTGAATGGTATGATAATTTCTCTCTACGTACATCAATGCAATCCACATCCCTAATTGGCGATACTCATGATTAGCTAAGAGATGGGTCGTGGGCTAATCCCAAACGTACACTAGAATTCTCGCGGCCCTCCCGATTACTGCAACGTCTTTTGAGAAGTCGCCATTCTCGTCGCGAGAAGCAGGTTGGTTTCACTGCTTAAGTTCTCTTAATCAACCAGGGTAATTAGTCCAACTGTATGGGTGATAACCCCTTGCTCATCAACTAATGGGAAATCAAGAGACTCAAAATTCAAATAAGATTTTCCATGTGCATCTAAAGTCCCATAGCTATGCATTGCAGATTTTTTACTGCATAACTCTTCAAGGAAACGGGCAAACCTACTCAAGTCATTATCTGCGTTATCGACTGAAAAAAGTGTGCCAGCCTGAGATTTTCCTACGAGCCTGACCACCTCTTCACCATGTAGGCAATATCGAAACTGGCCGTTACCCAAAACCGCAATTAAAAAAATATTGGGCGCTTTTTCTATATGATCCAAGATGTCGAATTGATTTTTCTGGGGCATGTCTGGTTGGTAGGATTGCCACCACTCAAAAACTTCTTTGCAAGCTTCCGTTTTAAATTGCGAGCAATCTGTCGCTAGAGATCGTAAAACCTTGGTGAAGTTATTGTCTCTGACGTAGTTATTTCCGCTGTCAGCCATATTTTCTATTCTTGAAAACCAGAAAATTTACATTCTGTTCATATATTTTTGGGAGCGGTAAGGATATGTAGGTACCTATCGACCTTATAGCCTTTGTTCACATTTAAATTAACACTCTAAGATTACATAATTCTTAAAAAATAAAATCAGACTTTATTGAGTTTTTCGATCATTGTTTTATTCGGCTAATTTTCAAAAAACTTTAAAAACCTAGTTAAACTGAAATCACAGGGATAAAATTTCTATATCGCTATAGGTTGCGAAAAGGCTCCGCTGCAAAAATTTGCTCTGAGCGCCTCCTCTCTATGTCTTCCCTATTATTGAAGCGTCTTTTTGGAGGTCGCCATTCGAGTGGCGAGGAGGAGGTTGGTTTCGCTGGTCATGATGCCCTCGATGCGGCGGATGTCGTTGAGGATTTTATCAAACTCGGCCAGGGTTTCGGTTCCGATTTCAAGGATCATGTCCCACTTGCCATTGGTGGAATGAATGGCCTGGACCGCGGGTATACCGTTCAACCGATGGGCGATGCGGTCTGTGCCCCTGCCCTCAATACCGATAAGCATCAATCCCCTGATCGGGCTTTGCTCGACGTCTTCTTTTAATACCACGGTAAAACCGAGGATCGTCCCGAGGGATATCAGGCGATCCATTCGGCTGCGCACAGTCGCCCGTGACAGACCTAGAGCAGCCGATAGATTTGAGAGAGATATTCTCGAATTTCGGCGGAGTTCAGCGACAAGGCTGACATCATGCTTATCCATTTTGACCATTTTTCCTTTCATTTTGACAATATGGTAACAATTTTGATCAATTTAACAACTAGAACCCATACCAACTTGATAATAATATAATTGAAATTATCGACAGCGGGGGTATCAGTTAAATGAATACGCACGACTATTTAGGCATTGAATGTTTGGCTATACCCGCTGATGAACTCAACGCGTGTTTGATGGATTTGGACATCTTTCCCTCCCCTTCAAATACGAAATTTTGGCAAAGACGAAACTCTTGCGAGGCAATCGCTCCGCAGGAAACCACCGCCCCAACATAATTCAAATTAACAAATCGTCTGAGACCCAGCGTTTTTCGTGCGCGTCACGTCACGCGTACGGCACAGCCTCATAAAAAAAAATAAAAAACACCACTACTGCACTTTTTGAACCTAGCAAAAGGGAGAGCTCTCTCCCTATGGAAAAAATTCATCTAAACAGGGACTTAAACAATGAAAACAACGATACCCGAAGGCGCCCGAAGGCCTCACTTCTGGGAAGCAATGCTCTCTCTTTTTTCACTGGTGGTTGGCATCAGTATCTCCATCGTATTCTATGGCCTCGACCCGCAAATCCCCATGCTGCTCGGCGTGATTGTGGCTAGTCTTGTTGCGCTCCGGTGCGGCTTTAGCTGGCAAAACGTTCAAAACGGGATGGTGCGCGGCATAACCAACTCCCTCCCCGCCATGATCATCTTGCTTGTGGTTGGTGTTCTGATCGGAGTCTGGATCCTCGCAGGTGTGGTTCCGACATTGATCTACTATGGTTTGACCGTGCTTTCTCCGGCAATCTTCCTACCCGCTACCCTTATCATTTGTGCCCTGACATCGCTTGCAACCGGGACAAGCTGGGGTACAACAGGCACCATCGGCGTTGCCCTTATGGGTGTTGGCGCGGGCTTAGGCTTTCCTCTCCCTCTCGTGGCGGGTGCCGTGCTCTCCGGGGCTTATTTCGGCGATAAAATGTCTCCGCTTTCCGATACCACCAACCTTGCACCAGCCATGGCTGGAACAGATCTTTTCACCCACATCAAGCACATGTCCTACACCACCGGTGTGACCTTTGGCCTGACCTTGATCATCGAGATTGTCATCGGTCTGCAGTACAGCGGTGGTGATGGAAATCTGGAACGCATCAATACCATGCTGACGGTTCTGGATGAAAACTTCGTCATCAATCCTGTATTGATCCTACCGCCTCTCGTGGTGTTGTTTGTTTCTTACCGCAAGATGCCAGCCATTCCGGGTATTACCCTCGGCGTGATTGCCGGTGTGATCTGTGCCATTGGTTTGCAGGGTGCTGATTACAGTGCGATCGCCAATGCTTCTTTTGGGGGTTACGCCTCTGAAACCGGGATTGAAGACGTTGACTCGCTTCTCTCTCGCGGTGGCCTTGATTCCATGATGTACACCATCAGCCTGATCATCGTTGCGATGATGTTTGGCGGTGTGATGGAGCGGACAAACCAGTTGAAAGTAATCGCCGACAAGGTGCTCTCCATGGCCAAAACCGATGGTTCCCTGATCGTCTCGACAGTGCTTACCTCTATTGGGGCCAACTTGATCCTCTGTGATCAGTACATGGCGATCGTCATGGGCGCACGTACCTATGCTCAGGCCTACCGCGACCGTGGCCTTGCTCCTGAAAACCTCTCCCGTGCCGTGGAAGATTCCGCAACCGTCACCGCCAATCTAGTGCCATGGAATTCCGGTGGTGCCTATCAGGCCGCAACCCTTGGCGTCGCTACCATTGCCTACCTACCCTTCGCTTTCTTCTGCTGGTTATCTCCAATTGTCACCATAATTTTCGGTGTTATGGGATGGACAATTACGAGGAGCTCCCCAGAAGATCAGGCCGTGACAGAAGATAGTGTCGCCCCTTCGGCAGATGCCGCGACACCTGCTGAGTAAGAAGCCTCCGCACTTTATAGTAAGCTGAAATAATCGCCGGGCCTCATCCAAGGTCCGGCGATCCTTACTTTCAGCTATAGTCTTTTCATTTACTGATTTCGGCCTCGCTGCTAGGCCCCGTAAACCAGTCGTGCGGTTGGGTATCATCAAACCGTATCCAGAGATGCTCTGGCGCTACCCCCATCTCTTCTTTCATAATTTCACTAAGACGACGGGCGACGGCTTGTTTTTGTTCTTCGGGGCGTCCTGCCATAAGAGCGATAGATACAAAGGGCATGGTTATTTCCTTTTGGGATATACAATTTTTAAACCCGACGTGCCTCAGGTTCAGTTTAAGAAGCTTCACGCAAAAAAAGCCCTCGAATGATCGAGGGCTTTTCTTGGTAAATACAGCAATGTGTATTGGGTCTAGTGAACAGTTTCGATTTTTTCAAAATCAACCGCACACTCTTCCGGAGAAGCCTTGATCGCCATAACTTCTTTGCGTTTGAAAACCGCAATGTACACCAGGCAAGCAAAGTAAATGCCGATAACCAGAGCACCGATCCACTGGATCTGGAGGAAGTCGAGCTCAAACAGGATCGTCAGACCAAAGAGAGCAACGACGTTTCCGACAATGTACTTCCATTTACCAAACTTGCTGACCGTGATCGACATGTTATCGGAATAGAGCCGGATCAGGGAATCAAGCGAGTTGATGACAAAGGTAATACCAACAAAGACCATGGCAAGGCTGTAGAAAGTGCTGATATCAAGAGAGTTTGCATGGTAATAATAAAGGACAGCAAACCAGACCGCGAGCGGGATCGATGGGAAGACCAGCAAAGCTGCAAGAACCTGCCAGGTGCGCAGTCCACCGACAAAACGAGAGGTAAACTGACCGATCATAATACTCCACGCGAACCACCAGAAGAGATAAAACTCGTGGTAATCATTGAGCGGCAGGACAAAGTTGTGAATGTTGGTGAAATAGTTGCCAATCATGCCAATTGTGGTACCGAACTCACCCAAACCGATAGAGGCATTAGCCCACATCAAGGCAATCAGGCCTAAGAACATCCAAGTCGATGCCAGGCTTAAAATCTTGACGTATTTGATGTCCGTGCTTGAATAGGCTGCGGCCAGGATCACACAGAATACGATGACATAGAAGGTAAAGACCACGCTTTCACCGTCGCCAACTTGCGGTACGTACCAAGGCAAATTTATCAGGAATAAATAGGCGGTAAAAGCACATGTACCAACGATAACAATGTTATTGATCAACTTCACAAACGGAATTTCAAAGAACTTTACCCGGGGTTCAACAACACAGAAATAGAAGCTGGTCAGGAAGTAAAACCCCCAGATTAAAAATCCCCAATAGCCAAACTCAATCGCCAAGGGATTACTAAAAGCATATTCAGGGCTGGTCGTAACATCTGCATAACCCGCGAACTCGGTCAGCGGAAACATGATCAGACCAACATCCAGGCCAGAGGTAAAGAGGATCGCAATAAAGGTAAAAACAGGAACTGGTGTAACCCCAACACACTGCACATTCCACCATTTGATCAGGCAAAACAGGATCAATCCAAACGCAAGAATAATTCCCGCGGATAAAATAAAGGTCATTTTCTTCTCCCCAAGATGACCGTGAGTTAGATCGGGATTTAAATCGCAAACGAGATTGCGACTTTAACCATCGATTTTTTGCCTCACATCCGGTTTCAGCCGTTTTCTGGACTGTTTAGAGTGTTTTTTATTACTTACCGATGCGAAGTTTTTCCCCGGATTTACCTGATAATCCTCAGATCACGTTCATGAATTTATCTCGTATTTCCAAGGCTGAAGAGGCAGTTATAACACATTAATTGGCTGATTAATTAAAAAATTGAATGGTCATTCAATTTATAAACTTAAGTATTTATTTCATAAGTGAATATTTTTTTCTTATCGCAGCCTGTGAACAAATTAAAACAGGATGAATCCAAGCAGTAATGGTCTGTTGATTATTGCTGCTGACAATTTTTTGGCACCAAGGCAACGGGTATCCAGTCCTTAAGGAAATCCAGCAATTCCCCTTACCTCCTGGGAAGGTAGAGAATTGACTTTTAGTCAGTGGGTGATACCTGAAATATTTTATCTGGTTCAAAATGGTCGTTTTGATCTATAACGAAGCAAAGAATATGACGCTCAGTATTCATGAGTGAGAAAAAACAGGAAAAAATGAATGGGCCGAAAGCCGATAAAGGAAATCCGTCATGGCGAACTGATCGATGCCGCCATAACGGCGATCCATCAACATGGCTACGCGGCAGTAACCATCATTCAGATCGCACGAGAAGCTGATACTGCCGCAGGTAGCATTCATTATTACTTTGGCAGCAAAGAAGGCCTGTTGGGCGCGACCATGCGCCGGCTGTTGAATATATTGCGTGACGCAACGCTTGAGCGGCTTTCAGATGCGAGCAATCCGCGTGAGCGCCTTATTGCCATGGCGCAAAGCAACTTTGACAACAAGCTTTTTTCCGTCGAACAATGTAGCGTCTGGACTCAATTTTGGGCCAACGCGCCCTACGAAGACGCCCTCGCCCGCCTGCACAAAATCAATCGTGCCCGTGTCCGCAGCAACTTTCATGCTGAGCTAAAACTATTATTACCACCCGAAGAATGCGAAGTCGCAAGACGTGCCCTGCAAGCCTACATGGACGGCGTTTGGCTTCAGGCCGCGCAGGCTTCTAAACAACTCGACCCGCCAGAAGAACGACGCCAGGTCAAAAAGGTTATCGATCGTTTATTAAAGGATTGAGTTACAAGTCATTTACCAAGAGTGTTTATCCTGCGACATACACAGATTAAACCTGAATGAGATCTTGTGTTCCCCACTTTTTCTTAACTGCCGCTAGTACTTGTTGCATACGTAGAAAACAGCTTCCCTCCTCTGCCTTTTCATCCCCAAGCCACTTAACAAGTGGATACATCGTGTCCGAACCAAGTAAGATACCGATACAGGATTTAATCTCTTGTTCAAAACGGAGCTTATTGATTTCCTTGATATTTGTTTTAAAGAGGTCAAGCATGACTTCAAATTCACTGATATCGCCCGTAACCCCTTCTGCTGTGATTGTAATCATCTTCGCCAGATGTATCGGTTGACGCCCCAACTCCGCTGAGATCAAAGGCCGTGCGTCGAGCATACCGGATCGGTTTCTCGCGGACCCGATACAGGCATCCTGAAGGGCTCGGTAACTTAAACAGCTCTCTTTTTCACCGATCATGTAGGCAGAAAGGGCAATCACATCAAAATCAATCCCGTCAATCTCATTGATGAGTTTATCGACCTGACGAACCACATAATTATGATCATCTCCATATTTCACTGCATTCTGAAGAGCTTTAACCCCGCTAATAAACCGCTTTTTGTCCAAGTTATACAAACAGTTTATGAGTTTAAATCCTGCCGCTTTGGGGAGGAAATATCTGTTGTCTTCGGAATGAACCTTTAATTTGTCGAGTAGCTCCAGGACCAGGTTTTCTTCTTTGGAATATTCGGCATCATCTACGCCAGTGTTGGAAGAACGATTGTATAATAATCTGTCTTCAACCTCGTTTAACCAGCTAAATAATTTACTAATTTGGTCTGAGAGATAATCCTTTTTATGGTCAAAAAAACTTGCGGCATTTTTGCCTTTATTTAAATAGTCTCTTCTAAGCGGCTCATAGATATTAACTTCGATAGTTTTGTTGCGAAAACGTGCGATGAGCAACAGGTTAAGCAAGTCTCGAAGGCCAGAAGCATAAACTGGATCAAAAAGACAAAGAGAGGGTATCAGCTCCCTTCTTCGCCCTTTACGAAAACCAGGATGACCAGACAGTTCTCCCCGCATATAAGCCAAAACATCCCCGAACTGATTACACAAATGATTAATCAGCATCGATTCAGCCTGTAAGTGCTTATAATCGTCAATTTCGACTTTTTGAGTGCTCTTTTTACTATAGAGCAACGGAATAATTGGCTCTTCTCCGCTTTGTTGAGTAGAAAAAGATGCCGACCGCCAAGTAACCTGTTGATATGTATGGTTTCTGATAACTTTACATAGAGCAGGTATATGACAATCAACATCTCGCAGCATATTTTAGGCCTCAAAGGGCAACGTGTAAATGAAATTAAACTGGATGACGGCGGTGTTAAGATTGTCATTCACTGCAGCCGAGACGCGCGTAGGAGGGCTATAGACCCTGCTACAGGCCAGAAGGGAAGCATCAACCAGCATGTCCGCCGACAAGTAAACGACATCCCCCTTTTTGGGTATCCTTGTGTGGTCGAGATTGAGCTGGCGCAGGTTTATATTAACAAGGGCGAACGCCGCATTGAGGGGTGTGATTTTGTTGATAAAGGGTGCCGTTTCACTCACCGATTTTGCCGACTGATCAGTGGATTATGTCGGCATATGTCTATTCAAGCGGTTTCCAGACATTTGGATATACGATGGGAAACGGTCAAGAATATCGACAGGGCATACCTTATTGAAACTCTCCCTACGCTTGATCCTGCAGAGCTAACTGGCTTGGAATATATTGGTGTAGATGAAGT
Source organism: Kiloniella sp. (assembly GCF_965205715.1). GTDB lineage: Bacteria > Pseudomonadota > Alphaproteobacteria > Kiloniellales > Kiloniellaceae > Kiloniella. The sequence continues at coordinate 1,448,340 of NZ_CBDBHW010000014.1, forward strand.
TGCCCGGGCGAAAGGTCATGACTACATGACGGTGGTCTACGATATGGTTGGCGGTCATCTGATCTGGGTTGAAGCAGGCCGAACTGCCGAGGTTTTTTCAAGGTTTTTGAAACAACTGCAACCAGATACAGCCTGCAAAATAAAGGCCGTAGCGATGGATATGGGGCCTGCCTACCAAAAGGCTGTCAGAGAGTCCTTGCCGTTGGCCGACATAGTATTTGACCGTTTCCACGTCATGAAAAACTACAGCAAAGCTATCCATAATCAGCGTCGACTTGAGTTCAGAAAGGCCGATCCAAGTGGTAAAGAGTTGATGAAAGGGACACATTATCTGTTGCTCAAAAATGCGGATAAGTTGAGTGAAAAACAAAGTGACAAGCTGCAAAGGTTGCTGGAGAGCAATAGCAACCTGAATGCACTTTACGTCTTGAAAGAACAGCTTCAGCTGCTGTGGAGTGCCGCTTCATTTGAGGCGATGGCGGAGCAACTGGAACGTTGGTGCCTGATAGCAGATCAGTCACAGATGCTCTATCTAAAAAAGTTCGCGAAATCCCTACGGAAACATTGTGTGGGCATCTGCAACTACGCCAAACACAAGCTCACAAGCGCCAGGATAGAGGCTGGTAATGTCAGTATAGGAATGATCCGTAAGCGAGCCAGAGGCATCAAGGATACCGAATACTTCAAACTCAAAATTAGACAATCATCCATTCCAGATAATCAATCTATGCTCTATTTGAAATCCTAAATCTACTCAACAAAGCGGAGAAGTGCCGAATAATTTCTTGCGAAATTGATTGTGCCAGCTCAACCCGACCAGGATGAACTTTCGCATGAAGGCCATTAAGAAACTCAAGGAGCTCGGCAATAGATTTACGCGACTTGGCCGTGTCGCGGGTATTTTCTATCGTTGTGCGTAAGTCCTTGATGACAGCAACAACCGCGCTCTTAACATCAGCCGGGTCAGATTGACTGTTTAAAGAGGCAAAACTCTGTAGAGATGGCAAGGGGGAAACCAAGCGTAGAGCTCCTACTCATTGACATTTAGCAAAGATTACACTGAAATGTCCAAGTTAAATGACCCCCGGCAAAGCCGGGGGCTTAAGCGGGTGAGCCCCTTAAAGGGGCAAATTGGGAACCGCTAAAGCGGTTATGGATTGAATATATCCATTTGGTCAAAGTACTTATCACGCTCTTCTTGCGTTCTGATATACTCCCTCACCATCTGTTCATCGAGCCCTACAGTTGAGACGAAATATCCACGGGCCCAAAAATTTTCACCCTTGAAATTCCGTGCTTTATTTTTGAATTTTCGAGCTATGGCAATCGCGCTTTTTCCTTTTAGGTATCCAACGACTTTTGAAACAGCATGTTTGGGCGGTATGCTGATACACATGTGAATGTGATCCGGCATCAAATGGCCCTCCTCAATCTTACTTTCGCGATGCCCGGCCAGTTCATGGAAAATTTCACCAAGATACTGACGTAGGTTGCCATAGATAACTTTTTGCCTGCGTTTAGGGATGAAAACCACGTGGTATTTACAATCCCATCTCGTATGTGCAAGGCTTTTGTAATCTCTCATCGGCTAATTCCTTTGTTATTTTGGTCAATAAACAAAGAAATGTAAGACCGTGGGAACGGTCAAACCATTGAGAGTCCCCCGGCATAGCCGGGGGTTTACCGGATTAAATTAGTGTTAACATCGTGCTTCCATCTTCATAAATTTAAAAATTATTTGCCCCATCGCCTCCCGGTTTTGGGTAGTTAGTGTCGACGAAAGATTGCTTCTTTGCCAATGACATCTCTGTTATCAAATTTGCCTTCTGATCCCTGGTTTTATGTGGTCGGCTTTATTGCCGTCATCATCACCGGCATATCGAAGGGGGGCTTTGGCGGGATTGCCCTTCTTTCGGTCCCCATTCTCTCGCTCGTCGTGTCCCCCATTACCGCCGCAGCGATTATGCTTCCCCTCTTGCTCATCATGGATGGAATTGGGATCTTTGCCTGGCGTAGCAATGCGGATTGGCGCAACCTTTCAATGCTTCTGCCCGGTGCATTTATCGGTATTCTCGTCGGTGCCGCAACGGCACAATTTGTCGATCCGGATGATGTCCGTTTGATGGTTGGTGTGATCGCGGTTAGTTTTTGTCTCTACAGTTGGTGGCCAAAAAAAGTGTTCTCTAACCAGCCCCCGGCCCCAAGCCCGGCTGGTGTTTTCTGGGGATCGATTGCGGGCTACACCAGCTATATCGCTCACGCAGGATCTCCGCCATATCACACTTATCTGTTACCAAAAAAATTGGACAAAGCGACCTTTGCGGCTACAGGGGTGTGGTTTTTTGCTCTGGTAAATGCAACCAAGTTGCCTGCTTATATTTACACCGGACAACTTACCCTTGAGGTCCTCATCACAACTGCTTTGTTTGTTCCTGTTGTCCCCGTTGGATTTTTTCTCGGGGTTTGGCTTAATAAACGTGTTTCTCACATTTTGTTCTATCGCCTGATCTACGGAGCCGTGTTTTTAACTGGTATAAAACTGATTTACGGGGCCATGACATCAAGCTTAAGCAGTTAGTTATTGGCCTTTTTTCGTTTCTCTAACTTCTTGTGTCACCCAATCAATGAACAGCTGCATTACCTGACTGGTCGGCTTTGAGGGGGGCTGAACCAAGGAATAGCCATTTACCGATTTCACCTTCTCTTCTACAGGGCACACAACAGTTCCGTCTTTTAAGAGATCGTTGACAACCACATCCCACCCCAGCGCCACACCATGCCCACCAATCACGGCTTGAAGAATGCTGGTGTAATTATCAAAGGCGATAATATTTGATTTCTGGATATCCCTGCCGCCAAACGCGTTAAACCAGGCATCCCAGTTTTCCCACTCATGCGGATCTCCGGTCAGATAAAGCAACCTTGATTTTGCGATATCATCCACACCTGCTGGGCTCGGTAATTTTTTCAAAAATGATGGGCTGCAAATCAGAAAATAGTGAACACAGTCAATCAGTGTTGCTATGACATCCGCATTATCCCATTGTCCCGCCCCATACCGAATTGCGAGATCAATGTTATTCTCACTCAGATCCAAAATCTGATCGTTCACCACAACTTCAACATTGATATGCGGGTATTTTTCATTGAAATCTATGATCCGCCGGGATAGCCAAAGAGTGGCGAACTTTATCGTCGTCGTGATTTTGAGGCGGCATTCTGATAAATTCTCCGACACTGAAATATCAGAAAATGTCTCTGACAATCCCTGTAACAAAGGTGTTATCGACGTGAATAACGTCAAGCCCGTAGGTGTCAGTTTCACCCCGGTGTGATGACGCACAAACAGCTCTCCACCGACAAACTTTTCTAGCAAGCGAACCTGTCGACTTATCGCCTCTCTGGTCACATGTAACTCTTCGGATGCCTGACGAAAATTTTGATACCGTGCTGCCGCCTCAAAGGCTGTGAGGCAGCTCATGGGCGGGAGGGATTTCCTCAAACTCATCTATCAATCTTTCTATATTCACGCGTAGGACATGTTTTCACACAACCAGATATTTACGTGCTAGAACGAAGGTGGCAATAAAAACTTGGCACCCAGCAATTATTATCGCCCTTATGGGCCTTCGCCAGAGACGTTAAGCTCTCTGCGGCGCCTGAATAAGTTAGAGTAAAAGTTAGAGATTTGAATGATGCCCGGGTACAAAGAACAAAAATACGATGTCGCCATTGTCGGGGCAGGAATGGTCGGCATTTCTTGTGCTTTGTGGCTACAGAGAAGCGGTAAATCAGTTTGTATTATCGATCGGCTACCACCCGGAGAGAGTACCGCCAGCGGCAGTTCCTGTACCTTTGCCGATTATGCCTGCATCCCCATAAACTCACCCTCTCTCCCCTTTCAAGCACCCGGTATGATCTTACGCAAAGACAGTCCTCTTGCGATCAAGTGGAATTATATTCACCGCATGCTCCCCTGGCTTGCGCAGTTCCTGGCCAACTGTCGCCCCCACAAAGTCACCCATATTATCGATGCACTGGCCGTAATTTTGTCCCATGCCGAGAGCGGTCTCATGCCCTTGATCGAAGACGCCTATGCGACAGATCTCATTAAACGCCGTGGCTGTCTATACTTGTACAATACCGCCAAAGGTTATGAAGCCGCGCGCCCAGATATTCGCACCCGCCAAGAACGCGGTGTGTCCCTACATGAAATTAGTGCTGGTGAGATCTATGACATGGAACCAAATCTAGAGCATCTGTTCCATAGAGGAGTGTACTTTGACAAAGCTTTCCAGTTTCTTTTTCCGGGTAAGCTCATTAAAAGACTTACCGCTCACTTTGTGACGCAGGGAGGAACTTTCATATCTGGGAATGTTAGTGAAATAGAAAGCTCTGAGGCAGAAAATATTGGTATCATATACGGTGACAAGACGATCCGGGCGGACAAAGCCGTTATCGCTGCCGGTGCGCATGCCCTCGATTTGTTGCCTTGGCTCTCAGGTAAGATGCCCCTGGATACCGAACGCGGCTATCACATCATGTTGGCAGGATCAAAGACAGGCCTTAATCGCCCCGTAGGTTGGGCTGAAAAAGGTTTTTACATGACACCGCTCGTTAACCAGATCCGCATCGCCGGAACCGTTGAGCTCGGTGGACTGCAAGGTAACTACACCGAACAACTCCTGAGTTATCTGGAGAAAACAGCCAAACAAGCTCTCCCTGGTCTCGGGGCTCGGGAAAGTTCCTGGCTTGGTTTCCGACCAAGTATGCCCGATGCTCTCCCCGTCATAGGACCTTCACCCCGAGATAAAAATATCATCCTGGCTTTTGGCCATCAGCATGTCGGCCTAACCCTTGGGGGTATTACCGGAAAAATCGTCGCTTCGCTGATTGGGGGCGAACCAACCCCATTCGACATCTCGCCCTATTGCCCACAACGGTTTCAATAGAGAATGGCTTTAACAATATCAGGAGAAAACTACGGCGTTGTGCGCTCACCAAGATCGCTAAAAAAGCGTAAAAGATAGCCATCCGGGTCTTGAACCAGGAATTCTCGGTTGCCGACTTCTATATCACCCGCGCGATACCATTGATCTTCCAGAGGACGAAACAGGGGCCACTTAGCTTCCGCGAGACGGTCATGAATAGCTTGAACGTCAGAGACTTCGATTTGAAGATTGATCCCGCGGCCATAAGGTTTGGTCGCCCGTGCCGTCCACCAGTCACCCTCATCATCGGAAATCTCAGGTGTTTCATCCAACATAAGCTCGGCCCCGTCCAGTCCGAGATAGGCAAAACGATTTTCCGGCCTGTCATAAAGGACTTCAAATCCCGCAAGCTTAAGATAAAAATCAAGACTGACATCCAGGTTAGAACAGAGCAGTTCCGGGACGACTTTACAGCGCGACATATTAATTTCCAGATTGTCTGTTTATTAGGGCCTAATATCCGAACTCGGTACCAGGGTCCGGAAAATTGCTCCCAGGATTTTCCACAGTGCCGGCTTCTTCATCGTCTTCTTCCAAACCTTGGAATTCGCCAACGGGTTCGAGATCATTTCGGGTCCACCAATATCTGAAACCTTGTGCACGCAGCCATACTTCGACCCGCGCTAGGTCATTCCACTCACGCCCAAAGCCCCGCGCAGAATTTATCCGGGCGAGTTGTGTATCCACATAAACCAGTACTCCCCAGGAAAAGGGATGTTTGCTTTGATCGCCAAAACCGCCACCTTTTTGCTGACGATGGACACGGTAAACCACTGGAAACTCACCTAATCTTGCCGTTTGACGAAGATAAACAAGATCGGCCTGAGTGACAGCCATTGTAACGCCCAAATTTACATCTTGGTCCATGGTGTTGACAGCTTCCTTTTTTTGATACAGCATGAGGCATGATGTTTGGAGAATATTACCATCCAGACCGAACCTGTCAAAGAGGATATGCTTAAGATGGCGCGCAAGATTAACCCGGTACCAAAAGGTTATCACACATCTACACCCGTTCTTGTGGTGAAAAACGCAGCCGCAGCGATTGAGTTTTACGCTTCGGTGTTTGGTGCAAAAGAACTCTCCCGAATTGTCGACGTAGATGGCATCACCATTCTACGTGCCGAGCTCAAAATCGGAAATTCGATTATTCACCTGAACGATGAAATGCCAGCATACGGCATCTTGTCACCGATCTCCCTTGGGGGCACTTCCAACGCGGTTCAGCTTTATCTCGCGGACATTGATGATGCCTGGGACCGTGCAGTAGAAGCACAGGCCGCTGTTGTTCTTCCGCTCGAAGATACCTATTGGGGTGAGCGTACAGGTAAAATTGTCGATGCTTTCGGCCACGTTTGGATCCTGAGCAAAAAGATCGAAAACCTGAGCAAAGACGAGATCGAAAAACGTTTTGCAGAGCTTACGGCTGTAGAGACTGAAGCAGATCTTGAAGTTGCAGATCTTGAAGTCAGTGCGGAAGAAGTCGTGATTGAGGCTTCTCTTTCTGACCAAGACGCAGTTCCAGTCATTGATATCAGTGAAGCATTGAACAGCTAGGCTGAAATAAAAACAGGGCAATCAGACCCAAGACGAAAACAGGTTTTGGTGTCGGTAATGAGGTAAGGTAAAGTATTATGGATAATAGCTCTCTGTCTGCACGGCGTGATAACGCCGTTCCCCGCGGCGTCGCAACAGCAACCAATGTTTTTGCGGATCGGGCGGAAAATGCCGAACTTTGGGATGTCGAAGGCAAACGCTTTATCGACTTTGCTGGTGGCATTGCGGTTCTAAACACCGGTCATCGTCACCCGACGGTTATGTCTCGTGTTCAAGAACAGATGGAGCGCTTTACCCATACGGCTTATCAGGTTGTTCCCTACGAAAGCTATGTTGAGCTGGCTGAGCGCCTGAACAAGATTGCTCCGGGACCAACACCGAAGAAAACCCTGTTTCTCACCACTGGTGCCGAAGCCGTTGAAAACGCGATTAAGATTGCCCGGGCCCATACCGGGCGCCCGGGTGTGATCGCTTTTTCCGGTGGTTTTCACGGCCGCACCAATCTGACCATGGGTCTGACCGGTAAGGTTGTGCCCTATAAAGTAGGCTTTGGCCCCTTCCCTGCTGATATTTTCCATGTGCCTTATCCCATGGCCAATCATGGTATCAGCGAAGAAGATTCACTCGCTGCTCTCAACACCGTTTTCAAAGCTGACGTTGACCCCAACCGAATTGCCGCGATTATCATTGAACCGGTCCAGGGCGAAGGGGGCTTTTACATTGCCTCTCCCGAGTTCATGCAAAAATTGCGTGCGATTTGTGATGAGCATGGCATCTTGCTGATTGCCGATGAAATCCAAACCGGCTTTGCCCGTACCGGCCGTACCCTCGCCATTGAACACGCTGGCATTGAACCAGATATGATTACCATAGCCAAAAGTCTCGCCGGTGGCTTCCCGCTCTCTGGTGTCATTGGTAAAGCAGAAATTATGGATGCGCCCGCTCCCGGCGGTTTGGGCGGCACCTATGGCGGCAGCCCGATAGGCTGTGCGGCAGCCCTCGCCGTTTTGGACGTGATCGAAGCTGAAAAGCTAAACGACAAAGCGGAAATGCTCGGTGAAAAAACTGTTGCGCGACTGCGTGACTTTTCAAAAACCAACGCAGGCGCCGTCATAGGTGACATTCGCAATCTTGGTGGTATGATTGCTTTTGAATTGATGGAAGGCGACGCTCCGGATCCTGCCTTGGCAAAGGCTCTTTGCGCCAAAGCAATGGAAAATGGGCTTATTCTTTTATCTTGTGGTATATATGGAAACACGATCCGAATTCTGGTTCCTCTCACGGCAGAAGACGCCTTGGTCGACGAAGGTTTGGACGTATTGGAAGCATCGCTTGCTCAATGCATTTCTGATGCTCGGTAATGGTGTCTTTGGTACCTGACGTAACGCATAAAACCCTGTGCGGGGTGAAGATTTAATCTAATCACCCTGCATATTTGGGGCACATTTAGGCACTTACGTCAGCAATAAAAACGTGAAAAGAAACATATGACGCCATTTTCTATTGCAGGCATACAAATGTATGTATCTGCAACGCATGAAAACGTTTCCGCCATGAAGCTGCGGACAGAAGTTGCACTCGCGCGCTTTCCGTGGATCAACATGGTTATTTTTAGCGAGTTGGCTCCCTTTGGCCCGCTTATTGATAATCACCCTGAAACGATCACCGACCAGATAGAGATCTTTCAAGAACTCGCCGTGCAACACGGGATCTGGATCATACCAGGATCAATGTTTGAGCGCAGGGAAGACGCTGTGTTCAATACATCTGTTGTGATAAATCCCGAAGGTGTCGTCGTTGGCCGCTATGACAAAATGTTTCCCTTTATGCCTTACGAGCAAGGGGTTACAGGCGGCACCGAGTTTCTGGTTTTTGACGTCCCACAGGTTGGACGTTTTGGCTTTTCGATTTGCTATGACATCTGGTTCCCGGAAACGACACGCACCCTCGCCGCGATGGGCGCGGAAGTTCTGCTACACCCGGTCCTAACCGGCACAACTGACCGCGATGTGGAACTGGCAATCGCCCGCGCAACCGCAGCCCAATTCCAGTGTTATGTTTTTGACATCAACGGCATCGGGGCTGGCGGCATTGGTCGATCCTGTGTGGTCGGGCCTGGCGGTAACATGCTCTATGAAGCACGTGGCAGCGAAGAGATTATCCCGATCGAGATCGATATGGATCTGGTTCGCCACCAACGCTCACTCGGACAGAACGGATTGGGACAGGTTCTCAAGAGCTTCAGAGACAAGAATGTCGATTTTTCTGTTTATGATGATGACAAATTCAATCACGAGTACCATGATAGTCTTGGACCACTGCAGATGGCACGCCGCCACCCGCATAATTGACCCAACATTAACCGATAGAAACGAAGCTCGCAGAAAACTTCGTCACAAAAAATAAAAATGAGTACGCACTAAAAACAGGCAATAAAAAAATAAAAAACCAGCATCTAAAAAAGATGCAGCAGGGAAGAGGAACATATGGAGAAAGCTAAGAAGATTTATAATAAGAAATCGCTCAGCCATTATTACAATGCCTCACAATTTCGTATCGACACTTGGAATAAACTAAAAAACACCGCCCAACAGCTGGCAAACGGTGGTCCCAATACGGATAAACACTTGGTAAAAGTGCGTGAACTCCTCGACTATCTCGCACCCGTCGAAGTTTACTGGGCCTTTCCAGGTCAACAAGTATTCAAGCAACTGATCCGTGACGAACAGCAAGAAGAATACCAAAAACTCTCCAACAAAGTGAAGCGCATAGCCACCGCCCTTTTAAGTGGCGAATATAGGCGAAAACATATCCACCTCAACGGTGATACCGAAACCGAAGCCGATCGCGATGCCACGATTGAGCCCGACGGCTATGCCAATTTCGACCGCGCGCGCAAACGCCCCTATTTTGAAGTCCTCATCGTCGATGACCTGTCTGATGCTCAACAAGAAGCACAACGTTCGGCACTGGCTGCCATGCGCAGCGATGAAGACCGCTTTACCTATGCGCCCGTATTTGTGCCAAGTCTGGACGATGCCCTGATCGCGGCGTCTTTTAATCACAGCATCCAATCGGTTGTGATCCGTTTTGGATTTGATCTGCATTCAGAAAATGGCTTGCCTGTCCTGAACAAGTTTTTGCGTGACGCAAAAGTCGACGGCATCGATACAGCAGATAGCAGTGAATACGCCATCATCCTGGCTGATGCGATTTCCCGTATCCGCCCAGAGCTGGACCTGTTCCTGGTTACGGATCAATCAGTCGAGGACATCGCCGGCAAAGTTGGAAAAACCTGTCGCCGGGTTTTCTACAACAGCGAAGACTTCTTTGAACTGCATCTGAACATTCTGCGCGGCATTGATGACCGTTACAGAACACCGTTCTTTACGGCTCTGAAAAAGTATTCAGAGAAACCAACAGGCGTGTTTCACGCCATGCCGATCTCTCGCGGCAAGTCCATCATCAAGTCCCATTGGATCCAGGACATGGGCGAGTTTTATGGCCTCAACATTTTCCTGGCTGAGACCTCTTCCACATCCGGCGGTTTGGACTCTCTGCTTGAGCCCCAAGGCCCGATCAAGGAAGCTCAGGACCTTACAGCCCGGGCTTTTGGCTCCAAAGTCACCTTCTTTGCCACCAACGGAACCTCGACCTGTAATAAGATTGTGGTTCAGGCACTGGTGCGCCCGGATGACATTGTGCTGGTCGATCGCGATTGCCACAAATCCCATCACTACGGCATGGTCCTCGCCGGGGCCAACGTGGTCTATCTAGATTCCTATCCCTTGAGCGAATATTCCATGTATGGTGCGGTACCCTTGCGCACCATCAAAGAGAAACTCTTGCGTCTGCGCAGCGAAGGCAAACTTGACCGCGTCAAGATGCTGCTTCTGACCAACTGTACCTTTGACGGCATTATCTACAATGTGCAGCGGGTGATGGAAGAATGTCTGGCGATCAAACCCGATCTGGTTTTCCTCTGGGATGAAGCCTGGTTTGGTTTTGCCCGTTTCGGCCCGACTTATCGCCAACGCACCGCCATGTTCTCTGCCTCAGAGCTCATCTCACGTTACAAGTCGGAAGGCTACCGCGAAGAGTACGAGGCCTTCAAAAACGAAACCGAAGGGCTCGACCCGGATGACATCGAGACCTGGTCAAACAGGCGTCTCTATCCAGATCCGGATAAGGTACGCATTCGAACATATTCAACGCAATCAACTCATAAAACCCTGACCGCGTTGCGACAGGGATCCATGATCCACATCTACGATCAGGATTATAAATCAAAGGTCGAAGAAGCGTTCCACGAAGCCTACATGACCCACACCTCTACCTCGCCAAACTACCAAATTCTGGCCTCGCTGGATGTGGGCCGTCGTCAGGTCGAATTGGAAGGGTTCGAGCTGGTGCAAAAGCAGGTCGAAATGGCCATGGTTCTGCGCCAGAGCATCATGACCCATCCAATGTTGCGTAAATACTTCCGCATTCTCACTGTGGGTGATGTGGTCCCTGCTGAATATCGCCAGTCTGGCATCGAAAGTTACTACGACCCTGATCAGGGCTGGAATGATATCTGGAACGCTTGGGAAAAGGATGAATTCTGTCTGGATGCCACCCGGATCACCCTCTTTGTCGGTGACACCGGTATGGATGGCGATACCTTCAAGAACAAGATCTTGATGGATAAATACGGTATTCAGATAAACAAGACATCGCGTAATTCCGTCTTGTTTATGACCAACATCGGCACCACGCGTAGTTCTGTTGCCTATCTGATCGAGGTACTGGTCAAAATTGCTCACGAGCTCGAACAGCAGCTCGAAGACATGAGCCCGGCTGAACGTAAAATCCACGAAGCCAACGTCAAATCAATGGTGGAAGAACTCCCGCCGTTGCCGGATTTCTCTCGCTTCCACGATGCCTTCAGGCACGATCTCTCTGGTGAAGTTGCCGAAGGGGATTCCAGAACTCCGTTCTTCCTGGCCTACGATGCCGAAAACTGTGAATACCTCAGCCTGAACGACAATTCGATCGATAACGCGATGGCAGAGGGAAGAGATGTTGTTTCTGCATCCTTTATCATCCCCTATCCGCCGGGCTTTCCAATTCTGGTCCCCGGTCAGGTTGCCAGCACCGAGATTATCGAATTCCTGCGCAACCTTGATGTGAAGGAAATCCATGGGTACCGCCCGGAACTGGGACTGCGGGTATTTACCCAAGAGGCGATCGAACGCCAGATGCAAAACAAGAAATGAAAATCAAAACCAAAATATAAAACTGAATTAATCAGACATATAAATACCAAAACAGGGAGCTTAAATATGGACAGTATTGTCGCAAAAAAAACGAAGGCTACTGGGAAAAAGTCACCAAAGAAGGTGGCAAAAACATTGGATAATATCTCGGAAATTCGGCGATTTTTTCATCGCAACGAACAGCCGATCTTTTTTATAAGTGCAACAAACTTCAATCTACTTGGTATCGATGAATGGTGCCGAAACTTTAAATTCATTAGTTATATTGATTGCTTTGACGGCCGACACCCCAACGTGTTTGTACCAACAGAAATCGAACATCAGGAATTTGAGTCCATCGAAGACATCAACGTCTATTTGCTCGAGCACAAAGAAGTCATCGACCAGATCAAAGCCTGCAAAAAGAAACCCAAAGTGGTGTTCTTGATGTTTGATGCCCGGATTGAAAAAATCTGTAAAGAACTGAAGATCGACGTCTGGTTCCCCAAAGCATCCCTGCGCGAGAAGATCGATCACAAAATCGAAACCGTCCGCATTGGTAATGCCGCCGGCGTGCCGAGTGTGCCAAACGTGCTCAGTAAGGTAAACAGCTGGAAGCACTTGCAAGAAGTCGCCAAACCAGTAGGCACAGACTTGGTTCTCCAGTCCGCCTTTGGTGATTCCGGTCATACCACCTTCTTCATCAAGACCGAAAAAGACTTTAAGCGTCATGAAAAAGAGATCGTCGGTCAGGGCGAAATCAAGATCATGAAGCGCATCAACAACCGCGGTTCTGCGGTTGAAGCCTGTGCCACCAAAGAAGGTACCCTTGTCGGTCCGCTGATGACGGAACTTGTTGGTTTCAAACAGCTGACCCCTTATCGCGGCGGTTGGTGTGGCAATGAGATTTTCCCCGATGCCTTTGATGAGGACATCCGTGAAAAGTCCCGCCGCTATACCGAACAGTTTGGCGACCAGCTGGTCAAAGAAGGCTACCGCGGTTACTTCGAGCTCGACTTCTTGATCGACAAGGATGATGGTGAAGTTTACCTCGGCGAGTGTAACCCACGGGTGACAGGCGCGAGCTCCATGACCAATCACGCCGCCTTTGCCCATGCCGATGCGCCGTTGTTCCTGTTCCACCTGCTTGAGTTCTCCAACGTTCCCTTCAAGATCGATGTCAAAGAACTGAACAACCGTTGGGCCGATAGTGATAACATCGATGACTGGTGTCAGATGGTGATCAAACACACCGACGACAGCGTCGATATTCTCACCGAAGCGCCTGAAAGTGGCATTTGGAATCTGATGCCGGATGGCAGTGTCGAATTCAACCGCTTTGACTATCACCGCCGGGCAGTTTCCTCTGATACAGAGGCGTTCTTCCTCCGTATTTCCAATGTCGGCGACTATCGCTACGAAGGCGCAGATCTCGGTATCCTTGTGACCCGTGGACGGGCGATGAACAGAGCTTTCCAGCTCAACAAGCGCTCCAAGCAGTGGATCGAAGGCATCAAGTCTAAGTTTAAGGCCAAGCCTTTGCCGACTGCTGAAGCTCTCCCTGTCAGTGACCCTGCCTTTAAAATCATGTAGGCAACAACAAGATCGCGATATTAAAGACAGAGCCCGGATAACATAAAACCTTATCTGGGCTCTGTAATATAAGAAACAAGTAAGTCGAGTGTGGTATAGCGTACTATGGATTTTATCTTCGATAAAATTCACGAACTCAAGGCGGGTCCCGCCTGGCAAGAGCAGTTTAACAAGCTCTGGCCTGCCTATGAGAAGTGGTTTATGAGCGAGAGCCTGTCCGCGCGTCAAACCTATCTCTCTGGTCTGCGGGCTTTAAAAGAGCACATGCCAGAGCTTGTTCCCACCTACGAAACTTTATGCGAACTAGCCGGCGGCGGCGATCTCGCAGCACGTTTTCTCAGCTTCTATCGCCCTCCCCCTTATCTCTCCGGCTGTTCCCAGGCCGTGTGGCTCGGCGACGAGCCCATGTTGGTGCGCAACTACGATTACAGCCCCGCACTCAGTGACGGCATCATTCTGGATAGTGCCTGGAACGGCAAACGGGTGATCGCGACCTCCGATGGAATGTGGGGCGTGGTCGATGGCATGAACGATGCCGGCCTTGCCCTGTCGCTGACCTTTGGTGGTCGTCGGGTCGTGGGTGACGGTTTCGGTGTACCTTTGATCCTGCGCTATATCCTGGAGTTTTGTGACACCACAAAACAAGCCATATCAGTGCTGCGCCGGGTGCCCTGTCACATGGCGTACAACATCACCTGTGTGGATCGTTCCGGTGACTTTATCACCGTCTATCTGTCTCCTGATCGCGAGATCGTCATTACCGACACCCGGGTTGCCACCAACCATCAGGAAAGTGTCGAATGGCACCAACACGCCCGGGCAACCGGAACCGTCGAGCGTGAACGCTTTCTCCTGCGTCGCCTGACCATGCACGAAGAACCCGCCGACAAGTTTATCGCCGCGTTCTTGAAACCACCACTCTATTCAACCAACTTCTCCAAAGGCTTTGGCACCCTCTACACCTCGGTCTACTGGCCCGCCCGCGGCACCGCGGAAACCCACTGGCCCGGTGCCGTATGGCAACACAACTTTGCCAGTCCAACAACCGAAAGCCGGCTCATTCGCTACCCCGATCATTGTATTACCAGTGAAGTGCAGGCCCAGTCAGGTCGATAGAACACTAATCTGATTGCACGACACCACCCGTGATGTGGCTAGCTCCTTGGGCTTATTTCACCTCTAGCATTTCACCAAATAGGCGTTTAACAGAATTTAAAATCTCCAATAAGCTGATACCAACGAGGCTTGGCCATAAACTGCTCTTCATAGTTGTTTTATCAGGGATCCCGAAAAGTAAGCGCAAAGCAAGCACGGGATACCCTCTATTTATTCATTCAATGCAGAGGAGATCACGATGTCTGCGCAAGGAGATAACTTTCGTAATTTAGCCGAGGTATTTGACAACATGTCTGAAGACGCCAGAGAGGCAGCAGATAGAGCCAAGGCGGATGCCCTAAAAGGCTTGTCAGATACAGGACCACTAATAGCAGGATTGGGAGCAGCTACCTCCAATCAAGAACGAGTTGATGCAGTTAAGGCCTTGCTGGATGCCTGTAAACGAAAACGGGACAATGCGGTTCAAGACATAGAAAATAATGACTGGCCGGAAGACATGATACAAGCAACTATCGAGACCATCATGGAGACCTCGGGATGTCATTATCTCGAAAATCTTCTGACACAACTCCAGTTGGTGCTCAATTTTGAATTGTTACGCGAACACTTTCGCGGTGTCGCGACGGCTTTTGACTGAGGAAAAGCTCTAGATTGACCACGTCGTAATTCAAAAAAATCATCTCACGGGAAATTAATTTGTCACACCTCTGCGCTTGCTGTTGTCTAATTATATAGAAGGCAAAAAAAAGACCGGTACTTTAGAATACCAAACCGGGTCTGCCATATAACAGATAAGCAGTTGTGAGATGAGTGACAGATTAAATCGGATGGTCAAAAGCGCAATCGCTGGCGATCAAAAGGCGCTTGAAGGCGTAGTACGGGAAGTTCAAGACCAAGTGCACCACCTGGCGATGCGCATGCTGGTCAATCCGGATGACGCACTGGAGGCAACACAGGAAATCCTCATTCTCGTGGTGACCAAACTGTCGACCTTTGAAGGCAAGAGTGCCTTTAAGACCTGGGTGTATCGGGTGGCGGCGAACTATCTCATCACAGCAAAGAAGGTCCGGGACCGCGATCACGGTTTGAATTTTGAAATGTTCCGCCACGATCTCGAAAGCGGCTTGGTCCCAGAAGCAAAGACCTCCCGTACGCCCTCTGGTGAAGACGAAGTCTGGTTCAACGAACTACGCATATCCTGCACTATGGCCATGCTGCTGTGCCTCGATCTCAAGCACAGGATGGCTTATGTGCTCGGCGACATTCTCGACCTTGACCAGGCCGAGGCCGCCGAAGTTCTGGGCTTGAGCAAAGCTAATTTCAGAAAGCGGTTATCGCGGGCCAGAAGCGAAGTCGTCGCCTTTACCTCAAACCACTGCGGTATCGCCAATGAAGCCGCCAAGTGCAGTTGTCCACGTAGATTGCCCGCGGCGAGAGAACTCGGCCGCATTCCCAATCCAGATGATGGTCGCGCGCCAAGCTATGCCATTAAATCAGCCCCTGATTACAACAGCGTCATATCCGGGGTACGGTCATTGGAACAAGAACTTCGAACACTCAAGCTCCAGCGTGCAACCCCGGAATTTGTCAGCCCGGATGATTTTGCTTTCAAACTCACACAAATCCTCGATCCAGACCACACCCCAGATATGAGGACAAAAAGCCCCTCCTCCAACACCTTGGGACCTGATCTGATCCACTAACCCCAGTCACATACTTAAATACTTAACGGAGACAGCAATGTTCAAGAAAACCCAACTTTTGGGCGCGGTTTTGCTCGGCCTTTTTTCGAGTAATTCCCTGCCCGTAAATACCCTCGCAGACACAATAACTTCTGATCCACAAACCAAAGGAACCAAAGCTATGACAACACAAACAACAACTCAAATGACACCAGAAATGACACCAGAACAAAATAACGTCCTCTCCCTGATCGAGAAAATGACCTCCAATTTCGAACAGGGAAATCTCGACGTCGTGATGTCGACTTATGAAAAGGACGCCGCGATCATGTTTGAACCCGGCACCGCGGTTACCGACCCCGCTGTCGCCAAGCAAATCTTCGCCGAGTTCTCAGCCCTCAACCCACACTTTACCTATAGCGGTCACGAGGTCATCGTTGCCGGAGATATCGCCGTCCACCTCGCGCCTTGGTCCATGCTCGGCAAAACACCGGATGGTCAGGAAATCACTCAGTCCGGTCTCTCGGTTGCGGTACTGCGCCAGCAAGACGACGGCGGCTGGAAAATGGTCATCGACAATCCCCACGGCAGCCACTTGATGGGTAACTAGGAAACATAAAAATAGAACCCGCCTCAGGATTAGAGGCGAGCTCTATTCTCACCAAGCCCTAGTTATACTTTTGCATGATATTTTCGATGGTCTTGTCCTGGTGGAGTTTATTCACCGCACCGATTAATTTATCTATAATATCCGGGGTCAGGTTCTTGGATTTTTCAGATACTTGGAGCCAGGCAGACGTATCGCTCAGGAATAAAGACTGCCCCAGGATGTCCTTTGAAGATCCGAGCATTTTCAAGTGATAGGCAATGGATATTTCCGGCCCGGCCACAAGTTCTGCACGGTTTTGTAACAGTTGGGTTACCGCATTGGAAAATCCGGGAACAAGTGTTTTTCTCAATCCGAGATCATTATCAAATTTTTCTAGATAAAAAGTACCCCGCGGCACTGAAATCGTGTGCCGATAGAGATCCTCATAAGCCGAAAGATCAATCCCCTGCTTGCCAACAACGATATTGCGCAGAGTATAAATGAGAACCTTTGGCCTCGCGATTTTCTCGCTCTTGGGCGTTCTGAAAAATATCGCAAAATCCGCTTCACCGGTTTCGAGCTCGTAAAACATACGCTTGTAAGGCACCACCCTGACCTCAAGATCCAGCCCGGTTTCCTGAGCGACTTCATTGAGTATTTCAGGGATGATGCCAACAACCTTCCCCTCCGCATCCCGGCCACCAAAGGGATGAAGATCAAACACACTGACCTGTAGGGTTGCAGCAGTCGCCACCCCGCTCCACAAGCAGAACAGAAAGCAAATCACCAGAGAAAAAAGTGTTCTAGGCATCAAAGTTTTAATTCGATTTTCTTGCAATAAGACGGAGTTTAGCCAGTTAATTATAGAGTGGAACAATTTTGGCTGGAATTGCTTCATATATCATTAAAAGCCAAGCAACGATATGCACTTCACTCTGGCACAACACACTACTTTAACTTGTTTAACAACCCTCCATTAGCTACCATCCACCAACCATTAACCTCAATTATTCAGGGTGTTGTACAACAAGTGATGAAATTTCAAGTATTTGCTTTTGTGTTTTTACTCACAATTATTACAGGTCAAGCACTTCACGCCAAAACAGTACATTGCTCGACTTCTGATTTTGAGTACCCACTGCATCAGGCCGTGCTTACGAACGATATCACATCAGTGGAATGTTTGCTCAACAACCATTACGATCCAAATGTCCAAACTAAATACGGATCGACTGCACTAAATTTGAGTGTTGGAGGAGACTTAAAGATAACAAACTTACTTTTAGAGAGAAAAGCAGATGTAAACCTTCCTGATGCAGACCCCCTTAAGTATGCATTATTCATCTTGGGTGAATTGATTAGAGAGCGGAACTTGGGAGCAGATAACTTTCTAGATAACTCTGATTATTATCAGTTCGAAAAGAACGCATCCCTCGACGATAAAATAAACATGAGTAAAGCCACATTATACACGCTATTGGATTACGGAGCTGATTTTAACATGCTTCCAAATTCGGATAAAAATTCCAAGGATACTTCTGAAATAACTTCATTTCTATTTTCAATTTGTGATTCAAGTAACAAGGAATTTGGCAATCACGAAGATTACTCAGAGATATTAAATGGTCTTGTATCTCACTCAAAACACACGATTAAATTAAACACTCAAGATATAATCGGCCTTATGCATCTCAAAAAACTATCAACACTTGGCCTATACAGTAAAAAATGCTTATCCGAAGCCGAATTGTTATTCACAAAATAACCTCTAATTTTTATGAAAATCAAATCAGTCTTACAAAATTACATTCAGCTACAATCATCGAACTGGGAGACTTTAACAGTCCTTTCCAATGTTGACACCACAGGATCATTTCTTATCGATTGGCAACAGGCGAATTGGGAATTACTCGTTGAGGGGTTCTTAGGTAAAATAGGCTTGGTACTGGAGTGTTATGGCGAAGGTGCAGACTGTAATGGCGCAAGTTCAAGGGTCCTGTTTCCTGAACAGCTTCCCACCCATAAATTGATCTGTACGCCAACAGAAAACCTCCCGCTACAAGACCACCTCAATGACCAAATACTGAGTTCCCCAAATGTAGAGATTACTTTTGATCGTTTTGTAACTCTCGGATCTGACGGATGGTACAAAGAAGCGCCACCATTTGATAAAATACTTGGTGATTATCATGGAGCTGAAGTCATTGTCGACTTTGAAATAAGGCTTATAAATTCATGATAAAACGGTTTTATCTGGTTCTAGCTTTCTTGTTACTTCCTCATACGGCAATGGCAAAAAGTGATCTTGTCATTGCAATATACGATAAAAATCCTTGGCTGATGGCAATTGGATCAGATTCACCGATTTTTGCCCTATATGAAGATGGAAAGGCCATATTCTGGGATCAATCTCAGGGCCAAGGTAAATATCGTTACCTGATATTAGACGATCAAAAAGTCAGAGACGCGGTAGCTGTTTTACATAACCTTAAGGACCTTGCCCCGGAATACCCTGAACCTGAAAACGATACCATAGCCTTGCCTTCTGACCTAGCAACAGCTCGCATACAATTTTCCCTAAATAACGTGCAAAGATCCATATCTGTTTACGGGGGGTTTTCGGAAAATAATACTGGAGTCATTGTTCCCTCCCAGCTTTATAAAGTTTATCAATATTTCATGAATCACAAAAGTATAACGGCGCAAGTTTGGTACCCTCCTGATGTGGAAATTATGGTTTGGCCGTTTGAATATGCAAAAAATTCCATAAGCTGGCCGCAAGATTGGCCAGATCTTAACTCAGCAAGCACTTATAAATGGGGTGGAGATTCTTACAGCATATATTTGCCCTATGAGAATCTGGAAGCCTTTAAAAGTTTAGAATCAACTGGTGACAATGGAATTGCTGTAGAGATAAACGGACGAAAATGGGCAGCTTCCTATCGTATCCCCTTTCCCCACGAACTTCGGTAAAACTTAATTACTTATCTTCATCAAACTGCACACCCAGAAGTTTATTAAAATACAGACGCTCTGTTTCATCTAAGCTATTGATTCCATTAGGACAGAGAGAAGTCGAATAATAAAAATCCCAATAACTTATTGATACAACAACCTCTTCGTTACTTAATAATTCAGGCTCTTCTCCGCTTTGTTGAGTAGAAAAAGATGCCGACCGCCAAGTAACCTGTTGATATGTATGGTTTCTGATAACTTTACATAGAGCAGGTATATGACAATCAACATCTCGCAGCATATTTTAGGCCTCAAAGGGCAACGTGTAAATGAAATTAAACTGGATGACGGCGGTGTTAAGATTGTCATTCACTGCAGCCGAGACGCGCGTAGGAGGGCTATAGACCCTGCTACAGGCCAGAAGGGAAGCATCAACCAGCATGTCCGCCGACAAGTAAACGACATCCCCCTTTTTGGGTATCCTTGTGTGGTCGAGATTGAGCTGGCGCAGGTTTATATTAACAAGGGCGAACGCCGCATTGAGGGGTGTGATTTTGTTGATAAAGGGTGCCGTTTCACTCACCGATTTTGCCGACTGATCAGTGGATTATGTCGGCATATGTCTATTCAAGCGGTTTCCAGACATTTGGATATACGATGGGAAACGGTCAAGAATATCGACAGGGCATACCTTATTGAAACTCTCCCTACGCTTGATCCTGCAGAGCTAACTGGCTTGGAATATATTGGTGTAGATGAAGTTGCCCGGGCGAAAGGTCATGACTACATGACGGTGGTCTACGATATGGTTGGCGGTCATCTGATCTGGGTTGAAGCAGGCCGAACTGCCGAGGTTTTTTCAAGGTTTTTGAAACAACTGCAACCAGATACAGCCTGCAAAATAAAGGCCGTAGCGATGGATATGGGGCCTGCCTACCAAAAGGCTGTCAGAGAGTCCTTGCCGTTGGCCGACATAGTATTTGACCGTTTCCACGTCATGAAAAACTACAGCAAAGCTATCCATAATCAGCGTCGACTTGAGTTCAGAAAGGCCGATCCAAGTGGTAAAGAGTTGATGAAAGGGACACATTATCTGTTGCTCAAAAATGCGGATAAGTTGAGTGAAAAACAAAGTGACAAGCTGCAAAGGTTGCTGGAGAGCAATAGCAACCTGAATGCACTTTACGTCTTGAAAGAACAGCTTCAGCTGCTGTGGAGTGCCGCTTCATTTGAGGCGATGGCGGAGCAACTGGAACGTTGGTGCCTGATAGCAGATCAGTCACAGATGCTCTATCTAAAAAAGTTCGCGAAATCCCTACGGAAACATTGTGTGGGCATCTGCAACTACGCCAAACACAAGCTCACAAGCGCCAGGATAGAGGCTGGTAATGTCAGTATAGGAATGATCCGTAAGCGAGCCAGAGGCATCAAGGATACCGAATACTTCAAACTCAAAATTAGACAATCATCCATTCCAGATAATCAATCTATGCTCTATTTGAAATCCTAAATCTACTCAACAAAGCGGAGAAGTGCCATAATTCAACATATTTAGCTCCATGAGGTGCAGTAGCATACCAGCCGTCTAAATCACCCTCGCGCTCTAGGATAAAAGATTTGATAGCCTGTATTTTCGCTGCATCTTCAATGTCGATGAATTTTGTATCTAGAGAAAATGAGTCATCCCGAGATCTATTGTCATCACCTAGAGTTACAGTGATCCCTTCACTGAGTGAAGAATTCGGATCTATTTCAGGTAATATGATCACTTCAATTGATGTGATTTTCGTATTTCTTAAAATGTCAAAACCTGGACCTTCACATTTCTGAGAAAATGCCTCATCTACTAAGTAGATTATCCAACAGAAAACCATCAACATTATTGAAACAACAACTACTAAGAACCTCTTCATTTTCTCCCCTGATTAAATTTCCCACAAAAGAAAACCGAGCCTAAAGCAGGCTCGGCGTTCCTTCAAAATATTACTGAGTAATCAGTCGCCCATTACGGTGCCTTCCCTACGGGTGTCTGCGCCACCGATCAGTTCACCGTCGTTGATCTGGATGACATGCAGGCCGGAGTTCAAATCACGAACTTTGGTTTCGTGACCGAGGGCTTCCAGAGCCGGGATCATGGCAACGGCATCGGTGCCTTCTTCGATATCGGTGGCACCGTTACGATTGACGATGTGCGGTTGGCTGATCGCGACTTGTGGGTCCATACCAAAGTCGAGAATACCAATGATGGACTGGGCCACGTAGTTGATGATCCGTGATCCACCGGGGGAACCAATTGCCAGTACGGGAGCACCGTCTTTTAAGACGATGGTCGGGGCCATGGAAGAACGGGGGCGTTTGCCGCCTTCGACGCGATTGGCAATCGGCTTGCCGTCTTTTTCCGGCGCACGAGAGAAATCGGTCAGTTCGTTATTGAGCAGGAAGCCGTTGCTCATCACCCGAGAACCAAAGCCGGTTTCGATGGTGGTGGTGATAGAGACCACGTTGCCATCGCCATCGACAATAGAGAAGTGGCTGGTGCCAGGACGTTCGAGCTGGGTATCTGGCGAATAGAGGCTCGCCTCTTTCCACGGTGGCGTCCCCGCATCTGCTTTGGCCATGGCTTTAGCTGGATCGATTAAAGCAGCACGACTTTTGAGATAAGTACTGTCGAGCAGGCCTTCAGGCATTTTCACGAAGTCACTGTCAGCCATGTAAAGACCACGATCAGCATAAGCCAATTTCGCAGCTTCGAGATAAAGGTGCGTACTCTCGGCGCCCGGCCCCATAGCAGGAATGTCATAGTTGGAAAGGATCGATAGGATCTGCCCAACGGTCAAAGCACCGGATGAAGGCGGGCCCATGCCGCAGACTTCATAACCGCGATAATCAGCACAGGTGGGTTTGCGCTCGACAACGGTATAGGCCTTCATGTCAGCCAGTGTCAGCACTCCGCCGTTTTCCTCTGTTTTAACAGCGGCAACGATATCCTTGGCAATCTGACCTTCGTAGAAAACTTTGGAACCTTCCTTTTGGATCATGGCAAGCGCAGCGGCAAATTCAGGATTGCGCAACAAGGTCCCGGATTTGAGCGGGTTGCCGTTCTTATCAAAGAAATAGGCCCGGGTATCCGGCATGGCTTCGAGTTTGCGTTTACCCACAGCCTTGGCGATAGAGCTCGCCATACGGTGAGAAACCTGGAAACCACCCTGTGCCAACGCACGGGTTGGCTCAATCAAAGACGCCCAGTCTTGATTACCATATTTCTTTTGCACAGTTTCGATCAGCTTGAGCGTTCCCGGTACGCCAACGGACCTACCGCCAACAACCGCGTCAAACCAACCCACTGGCTGACCATCTGCACCTAGCCAATAGTCCGGCGTAGCCGACATCGGGGCTTTTTCACGACCGTCAAAGGTCGTCAAGCTTTTTGATGTGGCATCCCAATAGACCATAAAGGCACCGCCGCCAATGCCGGAGCTTTGTGGCTCAACCAGGTTGAGCATGAACTGTACGGCCACTGCCGCATCGGCAGCAGAACCACCGCGCTCCAGCACTTCATAACCCACTTGGGTGGCGATTGGGTTGGCCGAGGCGACCATGAATTTCTCGGATTTCACTGACTGCTTTGCCACCACCGCATGGGTGGCTTCGGGTTGAACGGCTTCTTGGGCAGAGAGGGGCCCAGATAGAATAGTCGAAGCAAGCAAAGTGGTGGCAAAGGCCAGCGCGGCCTTTTTCGGGCTAATGGACATCAATATATTCCTGTAATCTATTGGGTAATCACATAAATTAGGGGCATCATATTTTAGTAGTCGGTAACGAACAGGGATCTTTAAGTGAATTCTTTTGACTGATGAGCACTTATTATAGATTTTATTTATGTACTCATAATTCAGCTTCAAGATCTGCGAACATGATAAATTCCCATAAAACGCAGGCAATATATACATAATCACAGTTAACTACGGCTACAGCTTTACGAAGCTGTCGACAATCTTATAAAATAAACTTATGAACTTATAGGTTGTTTTAATAGCATAGCTCTTAATGAATTTGTTTGGCAATCTCTCACGGAAAATGACACAGCCATAAATAAGAAGAGCAAACTGCAACCTTAATTGAAGAACAGATAATACGAGAAGGCCACATATGTTTAGCCTTAAAGAAAGCAAACTCGCTCACCTAAAATCGCTTGAGGCCTTTGCCGCGGTAATGGATACGGGAAGCATAACAAAGGCCGCGGAATACCTGGGGGTTACCCAACCCTCTATCAGCCAACATATCCAAAGGCTTGAAAACACCTTTGAGATAGAGCTCTTCATGCGCCAAAATGGTCGGGTGTTCCCAACTGAACGGGCCAAAATCCTGCACGAAGACGTGGAAGAGTTGCTCACAGGGATCGACAAAACCTTTACCAAGTGGCGTCGCGGCCAGACCCGGCAGGTCAATCAGTTGCGTATATGCGCCTCTTTTTCAAATTCGTCTTTGGTGTTGCCGCATTTACTTACTCGGTTGCCACGTCAGGCCAGTATGCACTTTCAAGTAACCTCAGCGTCTCAAGAAGAGTCCGTTGCCGCTCTCATTGAAAACCGTGCCGATGTCGCCTTTCACACCAAACCCCTCGATCATAAAAGTATCGAAAATCGGCGTTTTCTTTCAGCGCGTCAGGTTTGTGTTTTACCAAAAGCACATCCTCTGGCAGACAAAACACAGCTTACAGTGGCTGATCTACAAAACCAGAAAATGATCTCGGTACCCAAAAGCGATCCCTGTTATCTAGAACACCAGGAAATCGTCCAGCGCCACAATCTACAGATCCAAAACCTGTTGGAAACGCCCTATTCCACCCTCGCCATGCAGATGGCCGAAGAATTCAATGCGCTTTATATCGGCAACGTTTTGATCGCAGAACTTTTCTGTCAGAAGAACCCCGGCCTGGTGTGGCGGGAAATTGATGAATTCGAGCAAAAAACCCACTTCTACTTTGCGGTCTCCCCCTGGCTGCAGAACTCCAACACCGAGACCGAACTCAAACGCGCCATCGATGATGCTTTTGCAGAGTTATCCCATCAACTGGGTCTTTGGTGATGTATATAGTAAAAATTGAGAGTTAACGGGAGAGAAGTAAGCCCCAAATTTGTGGTCCTACTTCTCTCAGTTTCATTAAAGTGTTATCGGACAGCGCACCTTGAGCTCCTGATAATCTTCAAGCCCGAAGATACCACCTTCACGTCCATTGCCCGATTGCTTGTAACCGCCAAACGGCGATCCGTAGTTACTGCCTTTACCATTGATGGCAATCGCACCCGCCCGTAGCTGATCAGCAATACGTTCGGCCCGTGCAGCGTCCCCGGTTTGCAGATAGGCCGCGAGGCCATAATCGCTGTCATTGGCGATGGCAATGGCTTCTTCTTCACTGTCAAACGGGATGATAACTAGAACCGGTCCAAAGATCTCTTCGCGGGCGATGCGCATATCGTTGTTCACATCGGCAAAGATTGTCGGCTTGGCATACCACCCGGATTCCAGTCCTTCTGGTTTACCAAGTCCCCCCACCAACAAGGTTGCCCCTTCGCCTATGCCGAGCTCTATCATGACTTGAACACGATCATATTGAAGTTGATCGAAAAGTGGTCCGATATGATCACCTTCTTGGGCGGGATCACCAACCTTTTGAGCATCTGCGGTTTGCTTGGCGATTTCTAAAACTCGATCGTAACAGCTCCGCTCTACCAACATCCGGGTCGGTGCGTTGCAAGATTGACCGGTGTTGTAAAAACACTGCATCACCGATGCCTTAACCCGGCTCTCCAGATCACAATCGGCAAAGACCAGGTTGGGTGATTTTCCACCCAATTCCAACGTCACACGCTTAATTGTTTCAGCGGCATCTTTGGAAACCGCAACACCCGCACGGGTCGACCCGGTAAAGGACATCATCGCAATATCCGGGTGACGTGACATCGTAGATCCCACGGTCATACCATCACCATAGACGAGGTTAAACACCCCTGCCGGATAACCCGCCTCATGCACCATTTGAGCAAAGAGTTCGGCGGAAAGCGGTGTATATTCCGATGGTTTCAGCACGCAAGTTGCCCCGATCGCCAGCGCGGGCACGACCTTTTGCGCAATTTGATTGATCGGCCAATTCCAAGGCGTGATCAGCCCGCAGACACCAATGGGTTCGCGAGAGAGAATATCTCCACTTGGGAGAGTTTCACGGGTTTCCTGGGATTTGAAAGCCTTGATAAAACTTTCGATATGGCCGATGCCACAATCAGCCTGAGCATCCCTCGACATGGAAATTGGCGCACCCATTTCCGATGTGATCGCCTGTGCCATCTCTTCCTTGCGCGCGGTTACAATTTCTAGCAACCGCTCGAGTAAGGCGAGACGTTCAGCCTTGGTTGTCTTTGAGAAGGTTTCAAAAGCCCGCTTGGCTGCGGCAACGGCAATATTCACATCTTCCACACAACCCAGAGACACGTCGCCAATTTGAGAGTTAGTGGCAGGGTTCATGATCGGAAAAGAAACGCTTGTTATCGGATCAACCCAAGCGCCATCGATATAATGTTTGTGGCACTTCTCCGCTTTGTTGAGTAGATTTAGGATTTCAAATAGAGCATAGATTGATTATCTGGAATGGATGATTGTCTAATTTTGAGTTTGAAGTATTCGGTATCCTTGATGCCTCTGGCTCGCTTACGGATCATTCCTATACTGACATTACCAGCCTCTATCCTGGCGCTTGTGAGCTTGTGTTTGGCGTAGTTGCAGATGCCCACACAATGTTTCCGTAGGGATTTCGCGAACTTTTTTAGATAGAGCATCTGTGACTGATCTGCTATCAGGCACCAACGTTCCAGTTGCTCCGCCATCGCCTCAAATGAAGCGGCACTCCACAGCAGCTGAAGCTGTTCTTTCAAGACGTAAAGTGCATTCAGGTTGCTATTGCTCTCCAGCAACCTTTGCAGCTTGTCACTTTGTTTTTCACTCAACTTATCCGCATTTTTGAGCAACAGATAATGTGTCCCTTTCATCAACTCTTTACCACTTGGATCGGCCTTTCTGAACTCAAGTCGACGCTGATTATGGATAGCTTTGCTGTAGTTTTTCATGACGTGGAAACGGTCAAATACTATGTCGGCCAACGGCAAGGACTCTCTGACAGCCTTTTGGTAGGCAGGCCCCATATCCATCGCTACGGCCTTTATTTTGCAGGCTGTATCTGGTTGCAGTTGTTTCAAAAACCTTGAAAAAACCTCGGCAGTTCGGCCTGCTTCAACCCAGATCAGATGACCGCCAACCATATCGTAGACCACCGTCATGTAGTCATGACCTTTCGCCCGGGCAACTTCATCTACACCAATATATTCCAAGCCAGTTAGCTCTGCAGGATCAAGCGTAGGGAGAGTTTCAATAAGGTATGCCCTGTCGATATTCTTGACCGTTTCCCATCGTATATCCAAATGTCTGGAAACCGCTTGAATAGACATATGCCGACATAATCCACTGATCAGTCGGCAAAATCGGTGAGTGAAACGGCACCCTTTATCAACAAAATCACACCCCTCAATGCGGCGTTCGCCCTTGTTAATATAAACCTGCGCCAGCTCAATCTCGACCACACAAGGATACCCAAAAAGGGGGATGTCGTTTACTTGTCGGCGGACATGCTGGTTGATGCTTCCCTTCTGGCCTGTAGCAGGGTCTATAGCCCTCCTACGCGCGTCTCGGCTGCAGTGAATGACAATCTTAACACCGCCGTCATCCAGTTTAATTTCATTTACACGTTGCCCTTTGAGGCCTAAAATATGCTGCGAGATGTTGATTGTCATATACCTGCTCTATGTAAAGTTATCAGAAACCATACATATCAACAGGTTACTTGGCGGTCGGCATCTTTTTCTACTCAACAAAGCGGAGAAGAGCCATGTTTGTTTAGAGCGTGCATCATAAAAGATCTCTTATTCTAAGGTGTCGTTTGATCATCGAAGAAGCGCTATTGCACCACAGGCTCGGTCGCCATCTCGATATGTAATTCTTTGCCCGTATAGGGATTGGCTGCGACCACTTCATCGTTCAACTCTACCCCAAGACCTGGTGCGGTTGGCGGGATCACATAGCCATCTTCCCAATCAATCGATCCCTTCAGGAACGATGTGTATGGCCCTTCAAACGTACCGATTGATTCCAAGATCAAAAAGTTCGGGCTACAGGTACCGATTTGAATGTTTGCAGCGGCGACAACCGGACCACAATAAAGATGTGGTGCTATCTGAGCCGACCGGGTTTCAGCCATGGAGGCAATCTTCTTGGCTTCAAGCAGTCCACCAACTCGGCCCAAATCCATTTGCAGAATTGAGGCTGCCCCCGCTTCGAGCAAGCGTGCGAACTCATGTTTGGTACAAAGGCGTTCCCCCGTTGCTATCGGGATCGATGTAAAGCGCGCAACCTCTGCCATATCAGCTGGATTTTCCGGCGGGATCGGCTCTTCAAACCAAAGCGGATCATAGGCCTCAAGTCGGCGTGCCATACGCTTGGCACCGGACACAGTGAACTGACCGTGGGTACCAAACAACAGATCTGCGCGTGTACCCACAGCTTCGCGAATACGTTTTACGAACAATTCAGAACGTTCCAAATCTTCCAGACGAGGCTGATGGCCATCATAGATCGAATAAGGTCCTGCGGGATCGAATTTTACGGCGGTAAAGCCCTTCTCCACCATCTCCAGGGCGGTTTCTGCCGCCATGTCAGGATCGTTATAAACATTTGGCAGGTTTGGATCGGGATAGACATCACCCGTCGTCGGATAGAGATAGGTGTAACTGCGCAAACGCTCGTGAACTTTACCACCCAGGAGTTCATAAACCGGCTTGTCCGCGGCCTTGCCTACGATATCCCAACAGGCCATTTCCAACCCACTGAGCACGCCCATGACAGTGACATCAGGGCGTTGGGTAAAGCCCGCGCCATAAGTCTGTCGCCACAGCTTTTCGATATGATGGGGATCGCTACCGGCAAATTGACGTTCAAACACATCTTCTGCCATAGCCGCACAGAGATCTGGCCCGAAGGTGGCATTGTAAATTTCGCCAACACCCGAAATTCCGCAAGCCGTGGTCAAGCGGACAAAAATGAAATAGCGGCCGCCATGACGGGGCGGCGGGTTACCGACAACAAAGGTTTCAATTTTTTCCAGGTGCATTAGATCTTCCTGTTCATCGTCATTTTAAGTTTTAATTCAGACTGAAATTTCGGCGTCTTGCAACACCATTTTTGCAGCTTTCATCGCCAACATTAGCGTCGGCGCATTGGTATTTCCTGAGGTCACATTGGGAAAAGCCGAGGCATCGATCACACGCAAGCCCCTGACCCCGTGGACCCGCAGGCGCGCATCCAGTACGGAATCAGTTTCATCCCGCCCCATACGACAGGTGCAAGAGGGATGAAAAACTGTTCCCGCACGGGCGCGAAAGTTCTCCAGCAACGCGTTATCATCCATTGTCGTGATATCCGGGGCCATGCGCTCTCGCGTGACCTGGGATATGGTTGGTGATACAGCCAAGCTCTGAAGCAACTTACTGGCCCTGACAGCAATATGTTGATCGTGCTCTGTTGAAAGCGAGTTGGGCTGAATGATCGGTGCTTCGGACGGATTGGCAGAAGCGATTTTGATCTCCCCGCGACTGGTCGGTCTGCAAGGTTGCACGCTGAGTAAAAAACCGGGTTTTTGATCTATTTGCGGTCGCCCAGTTGCCGGCACGGAATAAGAGGCCGGGTTGCAATAGACCTGAACATCAGGCCCAGTCGTCGCCGCATCAGAGCGAACAAAACCACCACACTGATTTACCGGTACGCTCAGGGGACCCTTACGGGTTAGAACGTATTGCATCCCCGCCAAGAGCTGTCCGAACTTGTTGCCCAACCTGTTGTTAAGAGTGGGCTCCGTTGACTGATAGTAGTGCGACACCGCGAGATGGTCCTGCAACCCCAAACCAACTTGGGAAAGATCACGTTCTACTTTAATATTATGCTGCTTTAAAAGCGCACCCGGCCCGATGCCCGACAGCTGTAACAATTGAGGAGAGTTGATCGCGCCCGCACTGAGGATGACTTCTCGCGTAGCTGAGGCCTCATGATTTTTATCCCCGATGCGATAACGAACACCGTTCGCACGCCCTTCGTGCATCGTAACCTTTTCCACCAGCGCGTTTGTTACCACTTCAAGGTTTGAGCGTTTTTTGGCAGGACGCAAAAAGGCATCCGCCGACGACCACCGAAATCCCTTGCGCACGGTGGCGCGGATCATTGAAAGGCCTTCTTTTTCCGGTCCGTTAAAGTTCTTGGTCACCGGCCAGTTAATATCTTGTGCAGCCTGGAGAAATCTTTGAGAAAAGGGATGCATCTGATCACTTAGATCACTGACCCAGACCGGACCGTCGCCGCGAGTTTGTCGCTTGCCATTGGCATCAAATTCATCGTTTCGCTCGAGCGCATCATATTCCGGTTCGACTTGTCCCCAGTTCCAGCCCGTGGCACCCGCCTGTTCCCAGTCATCAAAATCGTGAGGTAATCCCCGAGCGTAAGCCATAGCGTTGATCGAACTTGAACCGCCGAGAACACGTCCGCGCGGCCAGTATGCGTCACGCCCTTTTAAGCCGGGATCTTTCTCAGCATTGTAACGCCAATTAACTTTGGGATCTGAAAAGGTAAAGCCATAACCAAGCGGCAACTTGATCCAGAATTTTCGATCCGTGCCACCTGCTTCAATCAGCAAAACCTTGTAACGGCCACTTTCACTGAGTTTGTCGGCCAAGACACAACCCGCTGATCCGGCACCCACGATAATGTAATCATAATTTCCAGTGGTCATCTGCATGGCTTTCACTACGGTTCTGATTTCTTGCGCTCGCTACTTTTGCATCACCAGAAAATCCCGGCGTTGCATAATGATTTGCATGCGATTAGGATTAATTCAAACAACCCTTTTATACCCTAAGGCATAATTTTCATTGAAGGTAAGCTATGGCCGATCTCCCTCACGTCACCTGGCTCAAAGCCTTTGAAACTGCGGCGCGACACAGTAGCTTTTCAGCGGCAGCCGCTGAATTGAACTTGACACCCGCAGCCGTCAGCCAGCAGATCCGGTTGCTTGAGAACCATCTAAAAGTTCAACTTTTCGAACGCCTGCCTCGGGGTGTTGTGCTCACCGATATTGGCCAGGCTTACGCCCACCCCATTCGCAAGTCTTTTTCAGACATGGAGACAGCCACAAGTGGATTGTTTGGCACCAAAAAGAAACGCGTGATCAAAGTCCGGGCATCGATCTCTTACGCGGCACTTATTATGGCCCCTCAATTGGCTCAATTTCATGCTGAGAACCCAGACATTTTCATCCAACTGTCAACGACGGTTTGGGCAGATCGTTTTGATGATGAGAGTATCGATATCGATATCCGCTACGGTCATGGAAATTGGCAGGAAACCAATATCTGGCACCTCGGCCACGAACACGCCGCGCTGGCCTGCCATCCAGATTTTGCCGCCTCCTTTGGTCGTAACCTCACCATTGATAAAATTGCCAAGGCAGAAGTCGTGCAAATTATTGGCTCTGAAGGGGATTGGAACAAACTGTCTGAATACTGTGGGCTTGGTTTGGAAATGCCCCCGGAATGGCTCAAAGCTGACTCGTCCCTCGTCGCCCTTCAGATCGTGATATCCGGGGTTGGTAGTACCCTTGTCCGGGAAAGCTTTGCCAAGCAATACATCGACGCGGGCTTATTGACCTTTCCGTTGGAACATCGTTTCCCGCTTCAACGATCGCACTTTCTGATTGTCCGCGAAGGTGCTGAAAAACGCGAAGACATAAACCTGTTTTGCAATTGGATCGCCGGACTTTACCAAACTTAGGCTTTGTTTGAAGCAGCCGAGATCAAATCTTCGATATGACTAAAGGTAGCCGCGGCCCCAAAAGCATCGTTCAGGATGCCCTTTTCCAAAATATCGCTGGCGGCATTTAAGGCAGCACCAATAGCCGTCCGCGCGAGGACGCTTCCCAAACTGACCCGTTTGACCCCAGCGTCCCTGAGATCTTCTATCGACACACCGGGCAGGCCAATACCAGCTACGACATTGATCGGCTTATCCGTCGCACGGCAAACGGTGCGAACAGCATCTAAATCGGGCAAGCCTGGAGCATAAAGCACATCTGCACCAACCTCGTCAAAAGCCTGTAGCCGCTTTATAGTGTCATCCAAATCTGGACGGCCATGCAAATAATTCTCTGCGCGTGCTGTGAGCATAAAAGGGTGGCTTAAGGCATTTGCCGCCTCCACTGCCGCAGCAATCCTCTCCTTTGCCAATCCAAAATCATAGATCGGGCTTTCTTTGTTACCTGTTGTATCCTCAATGGTGCAGCCTGCGAGGCCAATTTCACCGGCAAGCGTGACCGTTTTTGCCACCTCTTCCGGCGTTGCACCATAGCCGTCTTCCAGATCCGCACTTACCGGTAAGTCGGTTGCATTGAGCAATTCGCCAGCATGATCCAACACTTCTTCCCGGGATAAAGCCCCAACCCAATCAATCTTCCCTTGCGAGAAGGCATACCCCGCACTTGTGGTGGCCAGAGCCGGAAAGCCCATCGCCGCCATCATCTTTGCACTACCAACATCCCAGACATTTGCCAGCACAAAAAGGCCGTCTTTAGAATGAAGATCGCGGAAGATTTCAGATTTGGTTTGGCTATTCATGGGCGGAGGCCTCCATACATAAAAGAGAATTAAGTTTAGTGAGGAGAAATTACATATCTACACTACGAACAAACGGTGAACACTCATATATATTAAAGTCAAGATCAACAACTATGGCAATGGCTGATTAAGAAGACGGTTTTCAGGGCCGCGACAATTTTTTCTGTCTCGCAGCGCGCTTGGGCATATTGATCGCGGCAACACCCACAACGGCGGCAAGCAAACCAATGCCGACAATGAGTGATATTTCCTCACCCAAAAACAAGACCCCAAGTAAAACACCAATACCGGCGCGCAAATAAGCCTGACTGGCAACGCCCATTGACCCCAGGGTTTTCACCAGTCGGAAATAAATCAGCAAGGCAATGCCAGTGCAAAAAATGGCCAAAACAAGAGCTGCTGTAAGAGCTTGAGTAGAAGGCTCCAACGTCCAGGGCTTATCTATAATCAGGCTGAGCGGAACCAAACACAGGCTTGCCCAAACCATGGTGCCCGCCGATATTACGGTTGCCGAAAGGTGGGGAAAGTTTTTGCCGTAAATAGCGGCACAGGCATAAAGGATTGCACCGGCGATTGCGCACAATTGCCCTACGACTTGTGTGCCCAATCCGTTTAGGACATCAGTCCCAACAATAAACAAAACCCCAAGTAACCCAAGACAAGCACCAAACAACTTCATGCCGTTGACCGTTTCATGACGAGTTATTAGCAAGGTGAAAAAGAAGACAAATATCGGGGACGTTGAATTCAGTACACTCGCCAAGCCGCTATCAACGTATTGCTGCCCCCAGGCAAGAATGGTCCAGGCAGCAATAGAGTTAAATACGGATTGCACAAACAACATACGCCAGGTTTTGCCATCACGCGGGAACCGTTCTTTCTTGAAGAACATAACAACGAGTAAAAATACCGCTGCAACACTTACGCGAATGGCAATAAGCGTAATTGGAGGAATTTCAGTGACCGCGACTTTGATAAAGAGATAAGACGATCCCCAAAGCAAAGCTAATAGAGCGAGAAACCCTATTTCAATGACGAGATTTGGTTGTTCCTGACTGTTCACCGATCACACCTTTAATTTATCTATTTACACCCGAGATTGGGCCTTAAGGTTCGAATTTGTGACTGCGATTATAGAGAAGACTTTCTGCCAGATGTTTCGCTCACGAACGAACTATTAAATAATTTTCTTGTAAGAGTTTGAAATAGAACGTAAATACCAAGCAATCTTGTTAGTAGAAAAAATGTCGCATTTTTTTCGCCCCTAAGTTATGGTTACCAAGTAGTTACCAGGTAAATACTTAATCGGAAAATTGTAACCGTCTTACAAGATCACTTAATCGGATAGCACCAAGTGGTCTTGATAATACAGCTACATCTAACAAGGGGGAATAGATGCCTGCTACATTAATCGTAGGTCTTGATGGCACGGGATCAGGTGATCGTGCCGTAGCCTATGCCAAAAAGCTCGCCAACCTTATCGGGGATTGCGAACTACTTATGGTCTATGTGATCGAATGGTCACCTTATACTTTCCAAACAGCAGAAGAAAATTCAGAGCGGCACAAACGTCGCGAAGAAGAAATTCATATGGCCACGGAAAGGGTCGTTAATCCTGCCGTATCGTCATTAGTCGCGGATGGAATTGCCGCCAGAGGCATCGTCCGACACGGCGACGTAGCCGACCTGCTCGACGCTGTTGCCGTTGAGGAGAAAGCAGAACAAATAATTGTTGCCCGTTCATCCGAAGGTGGATTTGTAAAGCGTGTCTTTGGCACCTCAACAGCGAACCTCGTCATGCACGCCAGCGTTCCCGTCACTGTGGTCGGATAAGGAGAGCAACAATGAATAAGATTTTCAATTTTTTCTTACCTGTTTTTGCTCTTTTGAGCACGGCATCTCTTTCTCATGCACAAGAAGCCGGAAGTTTAGACGCGACCATCAATGCCGGATTTTCTTCTGCAACCGGGTGGTTTGTAAACTTTATCTTCGCACCCTTTCCAGGAACAAGTTTTCCTTGGATCGTAATGTGGCTTGTGATCGCGGCAACCGTTTTCACGCTTTATTTTGTCTTTGTGCAATTTCGGCTCTTTGGTCATGCGATCTCTTTGGTAAAAGGCGATTACTCTGATCCAAATGACGCAGGCGAAGTCAGTCACTTCCAGGCGCTCGCCACTGCTTTGTCCGGTACGGTCGGACTTGGTAATATTGCGGGTGTTGCCGTTGCTGTTGGTATCGGCGGTCCCGGAGCAACCTTTTGGATGATCCTGGCTGGATTGCTTGGGATGGCATCCAAATTCACCGAATGTACCCTGGGTGTAAAATATAGAAATGAATACGAAGACGGCACCGTTTCTGGTGGCCCGATGTATTATATTTCCAAGGGTTTCAAAGAACGTGGATTGCCTTGTGGTAAATACCTCGCGATCCTGTTTTCGGTATTCTGTATTCTCGGTGCTCTTGGTGGCGGGAATATGTTCCAGGCCAACCAGGCTCATGCGCAGATCTCAGGTATTGTTGGGGATTATCCGGGCTGGATTACCGGTCTGATTTTCGCTGGCGTTGTTTTCGCTGTTATTGTTGGCGGTATCAAATCCATTGCCAACGTGACTGAAAAAGTTGTGCCTTTCATGGGCATCCTCTACGTCGCTGCAGCCGTTGTTATTCTGATCATGAATGCCGGTCAAATTGGTTGGGCTTTTGGTCAAATCTTCGAAGGCGCCTTTACCGGACTTGGTATCGCAGGTGGTTTTGTTGGTGCCTTGATCCAGGGTTTCAAACGTGCGGCTTTCTCAAACGAAGCTGGTGTTGGTTCTGCTGCGATCGCGCACTCTGCCGTTCGGACCAAAGAGCCGATCACAGAGGGTGTTGTTTCTTTGCTCGAGCCTTTCATCGATACCGTTGTAATCTGTACGATGACAGCGTTGGTGATCATTATTACCGGACAGCTGACGATCAATCCAGAAACTGGCAACTATATTGTTGAAGGCGGTAAAATCGTTACAGCGACAGGTGCATCGGGCGTTGCCCTTACATCTGCAGCTTTTGCCTCTGCGTTCAACTGGTTCCCATATATTCTGGCAATCGCAGTGGTGTTGTTTGCTTTCTCCACCATGATTTCTTGGTCCTACTACGGTCTGAAAGCCTGGACCTATCTGTTCGGTGAAGGCAAAGGCTCAGAACTAACGTTCAAAGTTATCTTCTGCATCTTTATCGTTATTGGTGCTGCGGCCAGCCTTGGCCCGGTTATCGATTTCTCAGATGCTGCGATCTTTGCCATGGCCGTGGTTAACATCACCGCGCTCTATTTCCTCATGCCGATTGTTAAACGGGAACTCGCGAGTTACCTCGCCCGTTTAAAAACTGGCGAAATCAGAAAGTTCACCTCTGATTCCATCTCAGGGAAAAGCCCTGCAGAGTAGCAACGAGCGAAATGCGAAACGACAAACGGGCGGCCCATTGGGTCGCCCGTTTTGTTATGGGAGCTCGTAACTCCCCCTTTCACACTCGGCACCCTTGATCATCGCAAAGAACGGTTTGAGATCTTTTACTTTCTTCTCGCTGCTCCTCTCCTTTCTCCAAGTTGATATGATCAACCACTTCTTCCTTGATCAACGCCATGATCTCTGCTCCGAGCTGCAGGTCTGATATTGCGCCAAACTTTTGCCGACGCAGGTATCCTCGACGATCAATTAAAATCAGACTAGGAGTGCCCTGTAATTGGTAGTTTGCCATAGTTTTTGGCACGGGGCCTTTATCCGCCGGGGTATCAATGCCAACCGGAAAGGAAATCCGATATTCGTGTAAAAAAGCCTTCAGGCTTTCAGGGCCCATGGCGGCATGATGTTCAAACACGGTGTGCAACCCAACGACCACCAAGTCATCGGGAGAGAATAGCTGATAGGCTTTTTGAGCCTGAGGAAGTCCGTGTTCGACACAGCCTGGGCAAAGCATTTGAAACGCTTCTATCAAGACCACTTTCCCCAAGCAGCCTTGCAAAGTGATATCAGCTTTCGAATTCATCCACTGTTGAACGTCAAGTTCGGGTGCTTTTTGTAAAGTCTGTCTCATCTCTGATTTCCCATCATTCCTGGGTTGTGTCTTTGTTCGACGGTTAGAAAAACCTGTCAGGGACGGGGGGATCACATACCTGACAGGTCTCCGGTCTCGATAGGTTTGGTCTGTCCGGGACACCTATCGAGGTATTCTATTAAGTAGTATCTGACGAAGTCAGTTACTGGCGAGGTTGGACTCACCTTTTTTCATAATGATGCCCGGGAAAGAAAGATCACCAGAAGCTACATCGTGGGCCTGGTTCACACAGAGCAAAGGCTTGTCACTGCCTTCGTTTGAAACGTTTAATACAGCTGTCATGGCATCAAAATGCGCACCTTCGGCTCCTTTAACCGGAAGCGTGACCTTGAGCTGATTTTCAAACAGGATCGGGCTCTGACCTGGGGCGTCCAAAGCTATGGGCAGGTCGGGCATGGTAGCAGGGACAAGATCTTGGCCGGGTGAAATCTCGCGTACTTTAAAGCCAGCGCCACAAGCTGCATCCTGTGCCAGCACCGCCCAGTGGGCATGCCAGGTCTTACCATCGTTGGCCGGATCACCATCGGCGTTTTCATCATAAAGCGGCGTATCATCAAAATCCGGATGCGAAGTGATCGCCAGAGCCAGAACACCAGAGTTAGAAGTAAACCCGACCCCGGCCGGGTCAATCTTGGTTGGCCAGACATAGGCAAATACAGATGAACCGCGGAAGGCACCGGTTTCTTCGGGTGTTACAGATCCGGTCTTGCCAGCGAGTTCCATCAAGAAAGTCGCCCAACGGCCGTCTGTATTGGCCGAGGCATTGATGATATCAAACGGCGGGATAATGTCTTTGTTCACCGCGCTTTTGATATCGTGTGCGCCTGCATTTCCAATCGCACCCAAAATGCTTGTACTGACGATTGCTGCAGCCAGAAAAGTTCCCGAGGCTAGGTTTGACAAGCTGTTGTTCTTTGAAATGGTCATGTTCTCTTACTCCACATTTATAGTGTCGACTCGATACCTTTATACATCTAACACGATTCTTCTCACTTGCAAGTATTGTTTTTAGTCGATACTATTTTTCATATGAACAAAGCACCCCATTCCAAACAGGCCCATTTCATCAGTCTGCTTGCGCGTCTCTCGCGCTTGATTAATCACGAAGGCCACGCAGAAGGATTGAAGCCCGCACAATGGGATGCCCTGCGTTATCTGGCACAGGCCAACAAATTTTCACGCAGTCCCGGTGCCCTCACTGCCTACCTCGGCGCAACCAAGGGCACGATTTCACAAACACTGATGTCACTTGAAAAAAAAGGGTTGGTGGAAAAAACGCAAGACCCCAACGATAAGCGTTCGGTTGGACTTAACTTAACCGCTGCGGGATCGGACCTTGCCAAAGAAGACGCCCTGCTCAGCTTTCAGGCAGTGGTGGCCGAACTGCCCAGCCAAGAACAAAAGGCCATAGAAGAAGCCTTGGAAACGTTACTGCTGGCTAAACTCCGCAAAGAAGGCAACAGACCGTTCGGCATCTGTAAAACCTGCAAACATTTCCGTAAAAATGCACCCTCTGGCGGACCTCACTACTGTGATCTTCTCAAGGAATCCCTGAGTGAGGTAGGCAGCGAGAAAATATGCATCGAGCAAGAAGCGGCCTAACATCAATTAAGAGAACAAAACGACGTTAGATGGGAAGATCCGGCTTCAATGTTGAGCGCCATCCCCCTTACCGTTTCTTAACATTCCTCAACTATAAATAAGTAACGTGTTCAAGAGTATTTAAAGTACGTTTCAGCAGAGGAATAATATTGATGAGCAGAAAGTTGTTCTCATTTTTGATCTCCCTCACTCTTGCGATTATTCCATTTAAAACAATGGCCTCTACCTTAGAGCCAATTGACATCACCTTGCATGTCGACGACGCTTACCCGCCCTATAGCTTTACGGGTAAAAACGGACAGGCAAGTGGGCTTTATATCGACATTCTTCGCACCGCATTTGACCGTATGAAGCAATACAGGGTTATGCTAAAACCCGTCCCATGGCAGCGTGGAAAGAACTTGATGGAACAAGGACAGGGCATCGGGCTTGCCCCTGCTTTTTACCACGGCCATGACTGGCCTTATCTACATCCCTACTCACTCCCGTTTTACGTTGAAACCATCCAGATTTACTGTCGCGAAGAACTCATAGAAGACGATCAGATCTGGCCCAAGGACTTTCAAAAATATCGCATTGGTAATGTTCAAGGTTTTGATGGTTGGGGCGGGACAGAATTTCGTCAACTGGTGAAAGCCGGGAAAATTCTCTATTCAGAATTCCCCTCAAGCGAAGTATTGATCAAAAGCGGTATGTTGGGACGTGTTGATTGCCTTCTCATGGAAAAAACAGCCTTCCAGATAGAATACACCAAGCTGGCAAAAGAGCTCGAAAACAGAGTAACTCCCTATAACGTTCTTATAAGCGGTGCTGTATCCGGAAAAGATCCCGTTTATATCGGCTATTCAAAACCTGCACTGTTATCTGGAAAACACCCCTATCTACCAGATTTCATGCAAGCTTTGGATAATGAGATATACCACATGCAAAAATCTGGTGAGATAGACCGCATCATGTCTCAGGGATCACTCTAGAGATCTATTCATTTTAATATTCAGGAATTCTCACTGGCCTCAGCCCAATCAAGAAAAATACCCAATAACTCTTCTAAATTATCGGGGCCGCCATAGCCTTGAAAATTACCCTCTTCCACCTTGCAAACCGCCCAGTTATCTTCATCATCCCGCTGGATGTGAATTTCTTCAAATTTGGTTTCGTATAAATATGTGTCTTTCAACTCTACCTTTAACGACCAGCCTGGATTATCAATATTACAAATAAAAACACCATATGAGTGTTCCCAATCTTCATTACATTGAGAAGCATACCAATTTTGAAGTCGTTTAATTAGCGTGGCACTCACATTATTATCCTGAGAGATATTGTTATAGAAAACAGAGATTTGATCCAATTCTTGCCTTCTACACTCTATAACTTCACCCAATCTGGCAATGAGTTTTGGTACCGCCCTTGAAAAGGCAGCACCATATTATTCTCATAGACTAACCCTGTTCCCACACAGTTTTCCCGCGACGGATTGTTTCCAACACCCGGACCTGATCCAGAGTATCTGATTGCGCGATCGGGTCATCGCTTAGGATCGCGAGGTCTGCCAGTTTTCCCGGTTCAATCGATCCGCGTTCGTTTTCCTGAAACACCTGCCAGGCGGCATCAATGGTATGCGCCCGCAGCGCGCTCGTTGCCGAGATGCGCTGATCTTCACCGAGCACACGCCCGGAAGAGGTCTTGCGGTTGACCGCACAATGCATCAGATGCAACGGGCGAGTTGGGGTCACCGCGGCGTCGTTGTGGATGGTATAACGCACCCCGGCACGATCAGCAGATCCCGCCGGGGAAATCCGGTTGGCACGTTCAGGTCCCAGGAAGTCCGTATAGTGTTTATCACCCCAGAAATAGATGTGCGCGCTAAAGAAGCTGACCGTCACGCCGAGTTTGTGCATCCGCGCCAGTTGGTCATCGCGTAAGACCTGGCCATGAATAAGTGTATGCCTGTGATCTTCTCTCGGATTGGCGAGCAGTGCCGCCTCCAAAGCGTCCAGCAACATATCGCTTCCGGCATCGCCATTGGAATGGGTGTGGATCTGAAAGCCCATGTCGTGCAGTTTTTTGATTTCGGAAAAAAGCACTTCGCGTTCCACATAAGGCAGGCCACAGTCCGGCGTGCCGCCATCTTGTGCAGTAAAGAATGGCTCGGTTAGATAGGCAGTGCGCATCTGAAACGAACCATCGGTAAAGAGCTTGCGCGGCCCCAATTTAATATAGCTATCATCGGGCCAGCGCGACCCAAGACCGGACTCCGAGAATTCAGGCTCGATCTCGGCAATGGGCAAGACCAAGAGATCTATACCGGGGTCACCTTGTTCTGCCACTTCGGCAAACATCTGTAAAAGCGATGTCGGCGCCCAGGCATTCTGAGCCAGAGTGACCCCATGGCGAAGATATTCTTCGCGACAGGTATCAAAGCCATCTTTGAACCTTTCCGAATTGATCAGGAAATGTGTGTCGCCCATCTCTGCCATAGCAGAAATGCCTTCAATCTGGCCATTGAGTCTACCATTGGCATCACGTAAAAAACGACCGCCGAGAATATCCTGAGTATCTTCACTTATCCCCTGGCGCTCTAACGCCAGAGAGTTGGCCGATCCACAATGACCAGAGGCATGAATGACCCAGATTGGATGTTCAGTTGAGATTAGATCCAACTCATCCCGACTTGGCATCCGTCCTTCCATCAGCGAGGTATGATCCAGTGCCGCGCCCATTACCCAATCGCCCACAGGAGTTTGGCCAACCTTTTCGCCAACCAGACGAAATACGTCAGCTAAACACGTACTTTCCCCGCGTGGCGGTGAAGCAAGATCGGCCCGATAGAGATCGATAAAGCCGGGATCAGGGAAGTGGCCGTGCGGATCGATAAAGGCGGGGATCATGGTTTTGCCGTGGAGATCCACAACCGTGGCATCTTCAGCCATTTCAGCCTGGACCTTTTTCAAGCTGCCTACCGAGATAATGCGGTCGCCTGAAATGCCAACCGCTTCAACCACTCTGTTGTTGTCATCGACGGTCATAATATGACCGTTGGTATAAATTTTGTTTTCTGTACTCATTTTAAACGACCTGATTATCTTTCCAGATTTGAGGGTAATGACAACGGTGTGTACTACTTGCTTGTTGGGCTATACCAGCGTCTGAGCCCCCCCATAGCGGGACCTCATTTTGGCAATTGGTCTGGACGAAGGGACAGCGATTGTGAAATTCACAGCCCGAAGGGCGCTGTAAAATACTCGGTGGCTCGCCTTTAAGCTCAATTCGCATCAGCTTGGCATCCGGGTCTGGTTCCGGGTTGGCCGCCAGAAGGGCCAGAGTGTAGGGATGCTGCGGATTGGCGAAGACTTCTTCTGTCGGCCCCTCCTCCACAAGCTTACCCAGATACATGATACCGACGGTATCGGTGATGTGACGCACCACATTCAAATTGTGAGTGATGATCATGATCGCTAAACCCAACTCGTCCTGTAACCGGGCCAGAAGGTTGAGCATTTCACCCTGCACCGACACATCCAAACCAGCTGTGGGCTCATCCGCGATCAGTAGTTTGGGTTCCAAAGCGAGAGCCCGTGCGACACCAACCCGACGCGCCTGTCCTCCCGAAATCTGGTAGGGATAG
Organism: Kiloniella sp.; assembly: GCF_965205715.1. Lineage (GTDB taxonomy): Bacteria > Pseudomonadota > Alphaproteobacteria > Kiloniellales > Kiloniellaceae > Kiloniella. Next base: position 1,490,140 of record NZ_CBDBHW010000014.1, read on the forward strand.
CGGTTGGCAAATTCCTGTGGCAGACCAACCATTTTAAGCAAGCGGCTCGCTTCGGCATCGAGATCACGGTCTTTCATGCCTTGAATGCGAAAAGGTTCCGTGATCAGAGATCGGATCGTCAGGCGTGGGCTGAGGCTACCGATCGGATCCTGGAACATCATCACGATTTCACTTCGCAGCGGGCGAAATTGCGCTTCGGGCAGATCTCGCAACTCTTGTCCACGGTAGCGAATAGATCCTTCACTGGCATGATGCAGTCCGGCCACAGCCTGAGCCAGAGTGGTTTTGCCAGACCCGCTTTCGCCGACGATGCCGTAGGTTTTACCCTGTTCGATATTGAGGCTGACACCAGAGACCGCATTGATGCTGCCTCGTTTTCCCATCAAGCCTTTGCCACGCACACCAAAACTGACAAAGACATCTTCTAATTCTAGAAGTGCACTCATGATGTTATGCCCTCTTCGTTGTGCTGTCTTTCTTCTTTAAACTGACTGGCTTCATTCAAATGACAGGCAACGGCGTGAGATTGGTTTATCTGCCTGAACTCAGGTCGCGCACTTTGACACCGAGCAATCCCTTTGGTGCACCTTTGCTGATAGATACAGCCGGGCGGCAAATCGACCAGATCCGGAACCTCTCCTGGGATAGTCGGCAGATTGCGGGTTTTTTCCTTGATATGACCAGGATCACATTTGAGCAGAGCCGCCGTATAGGGATGGGCCGGATTGTGGAATACATCGCGCACAGATCCCTGTTCGATCACTTCGCCTGCGTACATCACCACGACTTCATCACAAAGCTCGGCAATGACGCCAAGGTGGTGCGAAATAAACAGGATCGAACAACCGATCTCGTCTTGGAGTTCTTCCAGCCGCTTGATGATCTGAACCTCAAGGGTGGCATCAAGCGCCGTGGTTGGCTCATCCGCAATCAAGAGATCGGGTTTGGCCATTAACGCCATGGCAATAGCAATCCTTTGCCGCATGCCGCCGGAAAATTCGTATGGGTATTGATTGAGCCGGGCCTCTGGATCGGGAATACCAACCAAAGCCAGCATTTCAGCGGCGCGTTTTCTCTTATCAGCTTTTGACAGCTTGTCGCGATACTGAATATCTACCATTTGCCGCCCGATTGTCAGAACTGGGTTGTGAGTTTGCATCGGATCTTGGAAAACCATGGAGATATCAATGCCCCGCAAGCCCCGCATCTGCTTTTCTTTGAGGCCGAGTAGGTCTTGATCCTTGAATAGGATTTCACCGGATTGAACCGTGGCGTTGGATGCCATCAAGCGAATGATCGCAGAAATCAGGGTTGATTTCCCGCATCCACTTTCACCAACAATACCGACGATCTTCTTTTTGCCAATGGACATGGAGACCTGGCGTAACGCCTGCAGTTCACCTCGGGGCGTGTCATAGTTCACCGAGAGATCGCGAATATCGAGAACACTTCCTGATTTTTCTGGCATTATTTTGACCCTCCGCGTCCACGTAATTTAGGATCGACAACATCCCGCAGCGCTTCGCCCAAGAAGGTGAAACCCAGGGTTATCAAGATCAAAGGAATACCACCGGCGATAATCAACCAAGGCGTATTGCGCAGCAGCGAATAACCATCATTGAGCAGCGATCCCCACGAAGGTGTCGGAGGTTTGACCCCCATACCTAAAAAGCTTAAACCGGCCTCAAGCCCAACGATTGTCGGAATATCCATCGCCGCCAAAACGGCAAGCGGGCCCAATACGTTTGGCAGGATATGAACACCCATGATGCGGATCGTAGAAGCACCCAATGACCGTTCGGCGATGATAAAATCACTGGTTTTGATCGACTGGGTCATGGTGCGGACCACACGGCCATAGGTAGGAATAGAGGTTGCCATGATCACCATGATCACGGTGTTCAGGCTGGGACCGACCAGAGCCACTACTGCAAGGGCAAACATCACCGTAGGAAAGGAACGCACGGTATCAAAGAAGAGCAGGATTGCATTGTCGAGCCACTTGGGACCGTAACCCGCAATCATGCCCAGCAGGAGCCCAAGAAAAAGCGCACCGGCGATAGTTGGCAGGGCAACCTGAAGCGCGACACGACCGCCATAAATCACACGGGAGAAGGTATCCCGTCCCAATTGATCCGTGCCTAGTAAATGAGAAAAACTCGGTCCCTGGATACGATCAGGAATATTCATGGCGATGGGATCGTAGGGCGCAATAAGCGGTGCGAAAAGCGCACTGCCAATAATAAGCACGACGATAATCAGGCCCAACAGGCCGAGTTGATCGCGGATGAGATGGCGGAAAATTTCGACGATCTCTGAATTGTTTTTTATAGGTTCGCTCATACTATCCGTCCTATTTCGAAGATCGCACACGCGGATCGAGAACCGCGTTCACTATGTCGGCGAGTGTGGTCGAGGCGACAAAGATCAGGGTTGAGAACAACACAGAACCCATGACGACCGGATAGTTCCGAGTGGTTATTGAATCGATCACCAGCTTGCCCAAACCAGGACGAGAAAAGACGATTTCGGTAAAGACCGCCGCTGATAACAAGAACCCCATGCCGACACCAATCACCGTAACCGTCGGCAGGATCGCAAGTCGCAAGGCATAGCTATAAGTAATCCAGCGCTCGGGAAGACCAAAAGACCGCGCGGTACGCACATGGCCCTCGCCCATGATCTCCAACATGGAGGCCCGCACCAACCGTGCGATGTAACCGACCCATGAAAGACCAATAGCAAAACTCGGCAGAACCAAGTGCCAGAGCTGATCGGAAAAATTACCGGGCTCGCCTGCGCCAATAGCTGGAAACCACTTCAGGTTAACTGCAAAAATCAGCAGGGAATAAAGTGAGACCACAAACGCCGGCACCGCAATCATACTGACAGAAAGAATACCGGTCAGGCGATCGGCCAGGGAATTCCGGTTGGCTGCGGAATAACACCCCAAGGCAATGCCTAGGGTCGCAGACCATATAATAGAGCTTAGAATCAGCGTCAGGGTATAGGGCAACTGACCGAGCACGATATCGGTAACCTGACGATTGGAAAACACATCGGTTCCCAAATCCCCGTTCAGCATATTGAAGAAAAACAGGCCAATCTGCACGATCAGTGGACGATTTAGCCCCATGCGTTCTTCCAATGCAGCGCGTAGTTCTGGTGAAGCACGCGGCCCCAACATGGTGCTAACGGGATCACCGGGGATCATGTGGATGATCAGAAAAAGCAAGGTCACGGCCAGAACCGTAATGACCATTGCCAGGCCAAGTCGCCTAAGTATGTAAGACAGCATCACGACGGTCTTTCATGCCAATAAAACAAATCCAAAAAGAACGGGTGGCAGTCATCGGAACAGACCACCACCCGCTTAGGGAGAACGATCAAGCCTTGTTGAAATACCGGTAAAGCGGCAGTCCATCCGGCCTCAACGCAGGGGTAATTGAGTTGCGGTAAATGTTGGAAGTCGCCTCGTGGGTGATGAATTTATAGGCCCCACTTTCTTCCATAAGATCCTGAGCGCGGCGATACATCATATCGCGTTTGGCCGGATCTTTTTCGCCCTGTGCGTCGGTGTGAATTTTGTCGAATTCTTCATTGGCAAAACGTTCCCAGTTCCAGACACCTGCCTGCTCAGAGATAAACCAGGATGTTGCATAGAACGGATCAGGGGTCATGGAATAACGGTTGAGGATCAACTCCAGATCTTCATTGCCGCCAAGGTTCCAGAAAGTCGCCGCTTCGTGCAGACGTACATCCAGTGTAATGCCAATGGCCGCAAGGTTGGCCTGAATGATCTGGGCCGTGGTCACATTGGTTGATTTGTTGAGCACATCAATAGCCAGGGATACATTGCTCTCGCCGGACTCATCAAACAGCTGCTTGGCTTTTTGGATATTGGCCGCTGCTCCGGTGAGGGATTGCGCGCGGTGACCTGACAAACCAGGTGCGATAATACCCGTTGAAGGGGCCGCGCCATCAAAATATGACGCCTGCATGATGGAAGGCACATCGATGGCGTACTGAATGGCCTGACGCAGTTTGAGGTTGCCAAGTTTTGGATTATTCAGGTACATGCCGACCCAAACGTAAAACAGCGATGGGAACTCGGCGACGGTAGAATTTGCAGGCGGTGAAGATTTCAAACGTTGCAGGGAATCAAGGCTCACTCGGGTAAAGTCAATTTCGCTGGCTTCATAAGCAATTTCCGATGCCTTTTCATCATCGATCGGATAGATCTGGATTTCATCAAAAGCTGCCGGGTCGCCTTTCCAATCCGGGTTGCGCACTAAGGTGGTCTTCTGTTTTGGCTCCCAGGATTTGTGCATGTAAGGGCCAGAGGAGGCAACAGGCGTGGTATCGATTTTGCCGCCGACGGACTCAAAGGCTTTTTTCGAGACGATGTTCCCGCCAATGTAGGGAAGCGTGATGCTCCACAACGGCAAGAACGCGTTTTTCAACACAATAGTCCCGGTGCGCTCGCCGGTTACCTCAACGTGATCAAGCGCACTCCAATCCGGCTTGTTGGTGGATTCAAGTTTATCATCGATGATGCGCTCAAAAGAATACTTCACATCTTCGGCGGTCATGGCGCCAAAACCGTTGGTATAACCGATGTTATCTTTGAGCACGAAGTTGATATGGGTGTCGTCTACCTGCTCGATGCTTTCAGCCGCATCCAACTGCCAGCCCCACTTACTGCCGGGTTGATACTGAATAAGTTTGTTATAGATCGGTGCCTGAATTTCTTCATCGCTCACCCCTTGAGAAAAAGCCGGATCCAGCGAACGCATATCTGCGTAGGACCGTGTCTTTAAGGTCGAACCGCCCGCAAAGGCATTTCCTGCAAAGCCAAGGCCGGTTGCTCCAACCAACCCAAGCGCGGATGCGCCTTGTAAAAATCCACGTCGGCTAACGGGTACTTTGGTCCACTCAATGTTTGTTTTCTTCACTTGTGCTCACTCCCTGAGAACGGATGCCCAATAATGGATGTCCGATAAATGGCTGCCCGGTTAAAGACCCCTGTTATGGATCTAATAAATTGATGTTTCAGATGGGTGTTTCGCCTGGATATTTCGTATGCCTCTGGTCCAACGTTCTTCACCCTTGAGAACAAGAGTGACTCGGCTCATTTTCAAAGACAATTTCGCACATGAGAGCGACTTATTGCTTTTTTGCGCTCAATTCGCTTAAAGTCGCTTAAATTTTTTAACAATGCGTGCTACAAAGCAAAAATAAATAATTTCCCGCGTATACAAATCGGTCAGATAAGCGTTAAGGCGGGGCAAAAATTTGAACAATATTACGAACGGGAGTTCTTGAGTTGGTAAAATCTGAGGCCAGTAAACTCAAAACCACTAGCTCTGAAGTCGGTCAATCTGACTTTTGTGAAAACCTGCGCTTGTTATGCAGTTTTGAAGCGTCCGTTTCCGAAGCCTGTCGGGCCATGGGGATAAACCGCCAACAGTTCAGCAAATATCTCAGCGGCACCTCGGCGCCCTCGCATAAAAACATGCGCAAGATCTGTGATTATTTTGAAGTCAGGTTGGCTGATTTATACCTGCCACACGATGAGTTTCAATTGAGCGACGTCATCACCCAGCGGCAGGAAAAATCTAAAAACAGCAGCTTTTCACACAGTCCTCTTTCCAAGGCCTTCCAAGGTCAAACCCGCCCCCTGTCTAAATACCTCGGCGCCTATCTCAGCTATTTCCATTCCTTTAGTTGGAAGGGAAAGATCTTGTGCGCGCTGACCGTGCTTACCGAAAAAAACGGCACCGTTGAGAGCAAAACCATCGAACGGTGTCGCGATCCCGAAGACAACACACTGTTCCTTTCCAAATATGCGGGACAGGCAGCCTGGTTGGGGAACCGGATTTTTGTCGTCGAATATCAAGAACTCGCCAAAGACGCCATTGTCGAAACCGTGCTCTACCCCATGAGCAGATCCCGCCTCACCTATATGCGCGGGGTTACATTTGGCGTCTCAAGCCAACGCCGTCACCCCTACATGGCAAAATCAGTTTGGAAGTATCTCGGCCCCAATGCTGACCTGAAAGAAGCCCTTAAAATGGTTGGCCTGCACGACCCAAATTCAAGAATGATCGATCCACAAGTTCGTAATTACCTCGGCACCTCAGAAGTGATCGGCGGCAGTGAAATCTTCAACTTCGAGCTTTAACCTCAAAATATATTTTATATAACCCCATTGCATCCGCGGTGAAACGGGCGCAAGTTAGGGCCAGCATTAAAGCTCATAGACATTCTTGTCAGAGCTTTCCCCCGTCGGATAAATCTCCGACCATTTTATTTTGTGTCCCTGTACTGGCCTCTGCTTTTCTTTTCTCATGGGCCAGCCTTTGCAAACTATCAGCAAAGATCTGACAGCGCTCACCTTAACAGGGCACCTTTCAACAATGACCTGCTGATTGCAGGCCCAATGACTTTCATCTCTCGATCATTTGATTTTAGGGAGTGGAGAATAGAGGATTTTCGCTGTTATGCAGCTTGTGCCCGAACGCGTATCGACCTATTGGCTTGATAACTTCCTGCCCAATTTCTTAGGGAAATGGGAAGCCATACCAGGTAATGTACGCGGGGCGATCCTGGTATTACTTGCGACCTTTAGCGGCGCTGTTATGGGGGCTTTGATCAAGGTTGTCGGCCAGCGTATCCCTGTCTTTGAAATCCTTTTTATCCGCCAACTCTTTGCCCTAATTCTGATCTCGCCTGTGATCCTTCGCTCCGGCACCGATGCCTTTAAAACCAGCGTCTGGAAACTCTACCTGTTGCGGGGAATTTTCTCTTTTATCGCCATGAGTGCTGGTTTCACTGCTGTGGTTTACATGCCGTTGGCCGAAGTCACAGCCATTGGTTTTGTCCGCACTCTCTTCACCACCCTGCTCGCCATTGTCTTTCTCAAGGAAGTGGTTGGTATCAGGCGGTGGTCGGTGACCTTTGTCGGCTTTATCGGGGTGCTGGTTATTATTCGCCCAGATACAGAAGGCATGAATATCTATGCCATCATGGCCTTGGTCTCCGCCTTTTTTGTCGCCGCCATTATGGTAATTTTACGCAAACTTTCTCAAGTTGATAAACCCTCTACCATCATGATGTATCAGTCGATCCTCATTACCCTTTTCATGATGCCCCCCGCGATCTGGTACTGGGTCACGCCGACACTAAACGAGTTGATACTCATCATTACCATCGCGGCTCTGCTTTCAGCCATGCAATGGTTCTATATCCAGGCCTACCGGGTTGCCGAGGCCGTCACCGTCGCTCAGGTCGAATACGTGCGCCTGCTCTTTGCCACCGGGATCGGGATCATGTTCTTTTCAGAAATCCCCACCCTCTGGACCCTCGGCGGGGCAAGTATCATCATCGCTTCAACCTTCTATACCGTCCACAGATCTGCAGTACGAAAGAGAGAGCGTGAGGGCAAAAAAAAGGATTAAGGGGAAAAAAACCTCCAAATTGTCTAAATCAATTCCTCTTTGTTAAGAAATTTATAACCACCCCAAACTACACTACCATAAGTACGCATAAGAAAATTTCGCACCATCTGAGCGTGAGGTCTGGTTATGAATACGACTTTAGATTTCGAACTATTGGATTATTGTATAGCCGAGGATGATAGCTTCATGCAGAAGCTAATCAAAACTATGCTGGTTACCCTCGGTGCTAAGAATGTTCGCATAGCTTCAGATGGGACAGAAGCTTTTGAACTCGTTAGTATCAAACCGCCAGACCTGATCTTTATCGATTGGTCGATGAAACCCACATCCGGAATTGATTTGGTCAGAAATATCCGGAAAGACCCGGATCCTATAATTTCATCTCTCCCCATTATCATGTTAACAGCACACTCCGAACGTGAGTTTGTTGAGAAAGCTGTGATCGCTGGCGCAAACGATTATTTAGTCAAACCAGTCTCACCTCTTCTTCTACAAAAACGCATAGAAGGTCTTTTTAAAGACCGTACGCCTTTAAGCCTTCAAGCTTCATCCCGCCCCTCACCCCAGGCCGCTCAACTGAATACCAACGCCCCATCAGAAGATGTCGATTTAATGGAATTTACCATTGAAGAAGACGAAGCCCTACCAGGCACGAAACGGGCTTCAGGGTAACTGGCAACAATAAACAATTTCAAAGAAAAGAGAGTTTCAACTTCGAGGAAGACCCCCCTTTTCTTTAACCTGCCTCTGAAAATGATTTACTCGATCATTCCCAGGGATTTCAAAAATTCGTGTTCGGTCATCCGGGGATGGTCTCCGGCAAAATTATAGCCAGCAGGCTTATTATCGAGATAAATTTCTCTTTCTAATTTAAACCCCTCATTGTCATCAAACGCGCCGGCCCACACCACAATCATATTGCCTTCTTTCAAGCGATAAAAAAGATGGGTGCCACAGTTTTTACAAAAGCCACGTTCAGCCCAATCAGAAGAAATATATGCTGCTACGTTGTCCTCTCCTTCAAACTCCAGGCTTTCAACGTGGACCCCCATGGTCGGCCCCCCTGACCACTTGCGACAAGTCCCACAATGGCAGACCCCATGGTTGCCATCCACTCCCGTGGTTTTAAACTTTACTGAACCGCACAGGCAACTTCCTGTCATGGTTTCGGAATGGGTGGTTTTGATTTCGGTTGTCATTTTATATCCCCTCATAGGTATTGAACCCGTGTGAAATCCTCACCCGGTTTATCATAAATATTTTATACGCGAGACCATAACCGAGCCCTACTGACAACCTTATGTCAGTAGATTGCATAGGAAAACAAAATAAGAACAAAGTCCGTTTCTCATATGAACCTGGCTTTGTTCTCAGGATGATAAAATTGCCTTAAATTGAGCTCTCAACCCCAAGTAATTCATCAACGGCGTCTTTGACCTCGTCGGTTACTTCTTTATTGGCAGCATCAACGAGCGCTTCGGCCTCGGCTTCAGCAGCAGCCTGGAAGGCAGCATCAGCATCAGCGGCAATATCTTCCAGTTCATCAGCTTCAGCATCTGCAACGTCGGCCTCATCAGCTTCGGTGTCAGCCTCTGCTTGAGCAGCATCTGCGTCATCCTGAGCAACGTCAGCTTCCGCGGCCTCGGTGTCAGCACTATCTTGGGCGGCATCGGCATCGCCTTGTGCGGCGTCAGCCTCCGCGGCTTCACTATCTGCGTCACCCTGGGCAGCATCAGCATCACCCTGGGCTCCGTCAGCTTCTGCAGCTTCGGTATCCGCGTCACCTTGGGCAGTATCGGCATCCCCTTGTGCCACATCGGCTTCGGCTGCTTCACCATCGGCATCGCCCTGGGCAGCATCGGCATCAGCCTGAGCAGCATCAGCTTCGGCGGCCTCGCTATCAGCTGTATCCTGAGTCGCATCCGCCACACCTTGAGCAGCGTCAGCTTCGGCGGCCTCCGTATCTGCGGTATCTTGTGCAGTATCTGCAGCTCCTTGGGCCGCATCAGCCTCTGCAGCTTCGGTATCTGCTGTTGCTTGAGCGGCATCAGCAGCATCCTGAGCAACTTCAGCAGCCACAGCTAAATCCTCATTTTCAGGATCGGCATCAGCGGCGGCTTGCGCGACGTCAGCCTCATCCTGTGCCGTGTCAGCAGCTCCTTGCGCGGCATCAGCTTCAGCAGCCTCGCTATCAGCTGTATCTTGGGTCGTATCCGCCACACCTTGGGCGGCGCCAGCTTCAGCGGCTTCAGTATCCGCGGTATCTTGTGCAGTTTCAGCAGCTCCTTGGGCCGCATCAGCCTCTGCAGCTTCGGTATCAGCTGTGTCTTGAGCAGCATCAGCGGCAGCTTGAGCAGCTGCGGCCTCTGCAGCTTCTGCGTCCGCGGCGGCTTGAGCAGCATCAGCAGCGACTTGGGCTGCAGCGGCCTCTGCAGCTTCCGCGTCGGCGGCGGCTTGAGCAGCATCAGCAGCGGCTTGGGCAGCAGCGGCCTCTGCAGCTTCCGCGTCGGCGGCGGCTTGAGCAGCATCAGCAGCGGCTTGGGCAGCAGCGGCCTCTGCAGCTTCTGCGTCCGCGGCGGCTTGAGCAGCATCTGCTGCATCTTGAGCGGCTTCCGCCTCTGCAGCTTGCTCATCAGCAAAAGCTCGCGCAGCCAGAGCTTCTGCAACTGCAATATCAAGCAGATCTTTTACTTCGTTGGTGAACTCAAGAGCGTCCACATAAGTCGCAAGTTTGCCAACACGGGAGGTTGGCGCGGCATTGGCCAAGGCCGTTTTGGAAGCATGAGCGGCATTTAAGGCGCCGAGTGCGGATGATATGGCCCCATGATTATTTTTGGGACCGCTATTACCAGAATTGCCATTACTCTTGAGGCCAGCTGTAGAATTAACACCCTGTGTTCCGTTACCCTTGCCATTATTCCCGCTATTCCCGTTGCCACCAGTGTTTCCATTACCGGCATTACTGTTGCCGTTACCATTTCCTGAGCCGTTTTCAGAACCACTCCCGATATTGGCTCCAGCTTCATTTGTATGCCCTTGGCCTTTTTCCGTCCCACGTCCCTTCCCGTTTCCCCCTTTTGCGGCTTCAGCATTTTGAAGATTAATACTGAGGTTTTGCGGATCGAGTTTGAGAGGCGTTAATACCATAGCTAAACTGAGGATACTGACGGAAGCCATCAGCCCCATTAGATATCTGTTTTTTGATTTCATATGCTTATTTATGCGGATGGTCTGGAATATGATCGTGACCTAATCAGTTTCCAAAGGATCAAGCGCACCCTTTCTCTGCTAATCCATCGGCAAATTAGACAACGATAACACTATGGCATCGTTGCAGGATCAATCTAACTTATTCAGCCTGTGAATTTATCGCGGGTGATGCTTGATTTATAAGGATGGCGTGACAACACGAGCTTAATATACGCTCTGACCCAAATCTTTAACGGCAACATCCCAAACCGCCCTACCATCGGTTAATCACTCAATGACAAGGTTGGTTTTACATTACCTGCAAATCGGATTGACGTCTATAATTTGCAAGGATTTTTCCTGATATTGAGCGGCTTTCAGGCATTTTGCTACATATAGGTTATGCGCTGACAAAATAATCCATCATTACGTATCAATACCTTGTAAAAAATTACTTTCGACAAATATTGATGAAAAGTTGCAGGGATCATGAGCAGTGATTTTTCAACACAAAAATTAGTTGAGAAAACCTGTTAAATGATAAATCATGCAGAGTAATCACTCGACCGCCACCCCTGCGAAATTGTCCTGTTTAGCATCCACATCTTGGAGACCTTTATGAAAAACCTTGGTTTAGCCCTAGCTGGAATGCTTGTATTTACGTCAACAGTTCAGGCCGATGATTACAGTGATGCGGTAATGGCGTATGCAAAAGGTGATTACACTTCAGCACTGGGTTTATATACCACTGCTTCAGAACAGGGTTCGGCAAAGGCTCAATACAATCTCGCACGTATGTATCGTAGAGGTCTAGGAACTCACATTCAATCCGATGTCGCTTTCAACTGGATGCTCAAATCTGCCGAGCAAGGTTATACCTTAGCCCAGGATCAACTCGGTGTTATGTACGCTCGGGGTGAAGGGCGACCTATCGATGGCAATGAAGCTTATAAGTGGTTTCGTAAATCAGCAGAGCAAGGCTACTCCAAAGCACAGTATAAGCTTGGATTTATGTATGCTGATGGCCTTGTCGTTGAGCAAGATTTCCAAATGGCATTTGACTGGTTTAAAAAATCGGCGGAACAGGGTTTCGCTGAAGCCATGTATAGCTTGGCGGTCGCTTATGCCAATGGTCAGGGTACAGATGAAAGTCTGAAAGAGGCTTTTAACTGGTACTCTTCTGCCTCAGAAAAAGGTATTCCAAATGCGCAATACGATCTCGCTGTAATGTTAAGTAAAGGTCAAGGAACAGCAAAAGACCTTATCAAAGCCTATTATTGGGCAAGTACTGCATCAAACAATGGCGTAACCGATGGTGATACATTGAAAGAGAAAATTTCAAAAAATTTGACACCGCGCCAGATCGAGGAAGCAGAAGCCAGTCTGCAATAATTAACCTGACCATATAAATAAAATGAATTGAGAATCAACTACTCTGGAAATGAGCCGAGTAATCAGTTTCTCTAATTCAATCTCCCATAATTGACCGCTAACAAAACGACCGTAATTATTAGAACAATTTCACCTCAAAAGCCTTGAGGATACTTGTTATCTTATGTTGATATATGAAGATTATTCTTCATTTTTGCTTCGATTCGAATAGTTAACAACAGCAATACCACAAATTATTAGCCCTAAATCCGTGAAATTTGAGCTTTGCATATAATATAATTTTCGATTTTTCACAATTTTACCTCATAAATAACAACCAGTTAGCGAACACTAAGCACACGCAATACGTGCGAGCTGCAAATTCACGCATTTTTCACTCCCAATAACTGTAAAAATCGGTTTCAATAAGGCACTTCTCCGCTTTGTTGAGTAGATTTAGGATTTCAAATAGAGCATAGATTGATTATCTGGAATGGATGATTGTCTAATTTTGAGTTTGAAGTATTCGGTATCCTTGATGCCTCTGGCTCGCTTACGGATCATTCCTATACTGACATTACCAGCCTCTATCCTGGCGCTTGTGAGCTTGTGTTTGGCGTAGTTGCAGATGCCCACACAATGTTTCCGTAGGGATTTCGCGAACTTTTTTAGATAGAGCATCTGTGACTGATCTGCTATCAGGCACCAACGTTCCAGTTGCTCCGCCATCGCCTCAAATGAAGCGGCACTCCACAGCAGCTGAAGCTGTTCTTTCAAGACGTAAAGTGCATTCAGGTTGCTATTGCTCTCCAGCAACCTTTGCAGCTTGTCACTTTGTTTTTCACTCAACTTATCCGCATTTTTGAGCAACAGATAATGTGTCCCTTTCATCAACTCTTTACCACTTGGATCGGCCTTTCTGAACTCAAGTCGACGCTGATTATGGATAGCTTTGCTGTAGTTTTTCATGACGTGGAAACGGTCAAATACTATGTCGGCCAACGGCAAGGACTCTCTGACAGCCTTTTGGTAGGCAGGCCCCATATCCATCGCTACGGCCTTTATTTTGCAGGCTGTATCTGGTTGCAGTTGTTTCAAAAACCTTGAAAAAACCTCGGCAGTTCGGCCTGCTTCAACCCAGATCAGATGACCGCCAACCATATCGTAGACCACCGTCATGTAGTCATGACCTTTCGCCCGGGCAACTTCATCTACACCAATATATTCCAAGCCAGTTAGCTCTGCAGGATCAAGCGTAGGGAGAGTTTCAATAAGGTATGCCCTGTCGATATTCTTGACCGTTTCCCATCGTATATCCAAATGTCTGGAAACCGCTTGAATAGACATATGCCGACATAATCCACTGATCAGTCGGCAAAATCGGTGAGTGAAACGGCACCCTTTATCAACAAAATCACACCCCTCAATGCGGCGTTCGCCCTTGTTAATATAAACCTGCGCCAGCTCAATCTCGACCACACAAGGATACCCAAAAAGGGGGATGTCGTTTACTTGTCGGCGGACATGCTGGTTGATGCTTCCCTTCTGGCCTGTAGCAGGGTCTATAGCCCTCCTACGCGCGTCTCGGCTGCAGTGAATGACAATCTTAACACCGCCGTCATCCAGTTTAATTTCATTTACACGTTGCCCTTTGAGGCCTAAAATATGCTGCGAGATGTTGATTGTCATATACCTGCTCTATGTAAAGTTATCAGAAACCATACATATCAACAGGTTACTTGGCGGTCGGCATCTTTTTCTACTCAACAAAGCGGAGAAGAGCCTTCAATAACTAACGCAAGCAACTTGTCTCGGTTCTTGGAGCGCTCGCACTGCGCAACCATCTAAGCCAAGAACCGAGATTTGCTTTCCCCCGATAAGCCGTCATTATTTTCGACCGAATGTTATGGGCGAACTGTCACTCTTGATTTTCATCAGGATTGCAAAATATTTACATGCTGACGCTCCACTGCAGATAACTTCCACTCAGTCTCCACACAATAATACATCTTATATTTCATAAACTTAACAAGAGTTCCCCATTTCCTTTTGGTGTGAAGTTAAATGACCCCCGGCAAAGCCGGGGGCTTAAGCGGGTGAGCCCCTTAAAGGGGCAAATTGGGAACCGCTAAAGCGGTTATGGATTGAATATATCCATTTGGTCAAAGTACTTATCACGCTCTTCTTGCGTTCTGATATACTCCCTCACCATCTGTTCATCGAGCCCTACAGTTGAGACGAAATATCCACGGGCCCAAAAATTTTCACCCTTGAAATTCCGTGCTTTATTTTTGAATTTTCGAGCTATGGCAATCGCGCTTTTTCCTTTTAGGTATCCAACGACTTTTGAAACAGCATGTTTGGGCGGTATGCTGATACACATGTGAATGTGATCCGGCATCAAATGGCCCTCCTCAATCTTACTTTCGCGATGCCCGGCCAGTTCATGGAAAATTTCACCAAGATACTGACGTAGGTTGCCATAGATAACTTTTTGCCTGCGTTTAGGGATGAAAACCACGTGGTATTTACAATCCCATCTCGTATGTGCAAGGCTTTTGTAATCTCTCATCGGCTAATTCCTTTGTTATTTTGGTCAATAAACAAAGAAATGTAAGACCGTGGGAACGGTCAAACCATTGAGAGTCCCCCGGCATAGCCGGGGGTTTACCGGATTAAATTACTTTTCACGGTCTTTTCACTAACACTCCAGCGTCAAAATGGGCTTCAATAATTGTACAAGTAAATACCCCCCAGCCTAAAGCTTGTTACTCAGGCAACAAAAGATGATAAAGCCGGGGTTCGCATCCATTAAGACGCCACTGGAAATCAACCTTATTCAAAAATTTAATTTCCAGTATCGGTTAATACCCATTTACTTGCTTATTGGTCTCATTGTCCGTGCCAATAAAAAGGGCTCTAAAATAGGAATAAAGAATGTGAGTTAGAGCTCTAAGAGTACAGTAAAACCCGACACCAAAAATCGGGAAATATAATCGTTGCCATTAAGAGTTCGATACAAAACCGGGCTAGCGATAAGACGCCCAGTATAAGGCCAACGAGTAAAGAAAATGCATGATGTCTCGCCAATAAAATATAGGCACTTCTCCGCTTTGTTGAGTAGATTTAGGATTTCAAATAGAGCATAGATTGATTATCTGGAATGGATGATTGTCTAATTTTGAGTTTGAAGTATTCGGTATCCTTGATGCCTCTGGCTCGCTTACGGATCATTCCTATACTGACATTACCAGCCTCTATCCTGGCGCTTGTGAGCTTGTGTTTGGCGTAGTTGCAGATGCCCACACAATGTTTCCGTAGGGATTTCGCGAACTTTTTTAGATAGAGCATCTGTGACTGATCTGCTATCAGGCACCAACGTTCCAGTTGCTCCGCCATCGCCTCAAATGAAGCGGCACTCCACAGCAGCTGAAGCTGTTCTTTCAAGACGTAAAGTGCATTCAGGTTGCTATTGCTCTCCAGCAACCTTTGCAGCTTGTCACTTTGTTTTTCACTCAACTTATCCGCATTTTTGAGCAACAGATAATGTGTCCCTTTCATCAACTCTTTACCACTTGGATCGGCCTTTCTGAACTCAAGTCGACGCTGATTATGGATAGCTTTGCTGTAGTTTTTCATGACGTGGAAACGGTCAAATACTATGTCGGCCAACGGCAAGGACTCTCTGACAGCCTTTTGGTAGGCAGGCCCCATATCCATCGCTACGGCCTTTATTTTGCAGGCTGTATCTGGTTGCAGTTGTTTCAAAAACCTTGAAAAAACCTCGGCAGTTCGGCCTGCTTCAACCCAGATCAGATGACCGCCAACCATATCGTAGACCACCGTCATGTAGTCATGACCTTTCGCCCGGGCAACTTCATCTACACCAATATATTCCAAGCCAGTTAGCTCTGCAGGATCAAGCGTAGGGAGAGTTTCAATAAGGTATGCCCTGTCGATATTCTTGACCGTTTCCCATCGTATATCCAAATGTCTGGAAACCGCTTGAATAGACATATGCCGACATAATCCACTGATCAGTCGGCAAAATCGGTGAGTGAAACGGCACCCTTTATCAACAAAATCACACCCCTCAATGCGGCGTTCGCCCTTGTTAATATAAACCTGCGCCAGCTCAATCTCGACCACACAAGGATACCCAAAAAGGGGGATGTCGTTTACTTGTCGGCGGACATGCTGGTTGATGCTTCCCTTCTGGCCTGTAGCAGGGTCTATAGCCCTCCTACGCGCGTCTCGGCTGCAGTGAATGACAATCTTAACACCGCCGTCATCCAGTTTAATTTCATTTACACGTTGCCCTTTGAGGCCTAAAATATGCTGCGAGATGTTGATTGTCATATACCTGCTCTATGTAAAGTTATCAGAAACCATACATATCAACAGGTTACTTGGCGGTCGGCATCTTTTTCTACTCAACAAAGCGGAGAAGAGCCAAAATATACCGCTATAAGATCAAAAGGCGGCTTTAGATCCTCGCAATCTTCTGCCTTTGGCTCTTGCTCCCTTAATAAACCTTCTTCTCAGAGAGAAGTTCCTCTTGCAACGACATCACCCAATGATCCTTCACCTAAAGAGTTCGACATCACGATCGAAAGCTTGGCTTTGGAGAATATCGCCGAGGCACTACAAGACCCTGAAATACTGGCTATTGCACCCGTTATGCCGACAAAATTAAACGGGCCAGCTTTTCAACCCGCTCTGGGAAGGGACCCAAAGTTAAAATCACGCCCCCACAAAAAGACCAGTTCCCAACAAAAGAATGATGAAAACCAAAACCTAATACTTGAGAAAAACGACAGACCCAAGGCACTAAACTCCTTTGGTTTTACGGGCACTTCTGGGCGTAGCGGGATCAATAGATCTGGGATAAACGGGCTATATAACGCCCTCTATCGACAGGGATCTTCGACCTGGGGCGTAACAACAATCAAGGCTGATAAATCCCGTTATACCGGCGAAGGTGTCTCCATAGCCCTACTTGATACCGGTATAGATCAGACACATGAAGCCTTTAAGGACATCCTCCTTGAAGAAATAGACTTTACGGGCACAGGAACTGAAGATCATAACGGCCATGGTACCCACTGTGCCGGCACAATATTCGGCAAGGACGTCAATGGTAACAGGATTGGTATTGCCCCGGGGATAGATCGCGCGTTAATCGGCAAAGTTATTGGCCCCAAAGGTGGTGACAGCCATATGCTCTATCATGGGATTGAGTGGGCTCTGAATAACGGCGCAAAAATCATTGCCCTATCCCTTGAGCTCGACTTTCAGGGCTTTGTCAGCAAGCTTAGAAAACAGGGGTATCAAGATAACGCAGCAACTACTATCGCTCTTGATGCCTACCGTCAGAATTTAATATTATTTGATGTCTTGATGGATCTCATCGCAAGCCATAGAGAAATTAATGGCGGCGCCATTATTATCGCGGCAGCGGGTAATGAAGATCTCTCAGAGGGTCAATTTCTGTTGGGCAACCATGACCTTCCACGTGCTTATATTGCCCCCACCCTCCCCGGTATTGCAAAAGACGTGATCTCGGTCGGTGCCCTACAGCTTTCGACCAGTCAGAATTCCTCAAAAACCCTGTCTCTTGCAGACTTCTCAACCAGTCTTCCTGATATTGTCGCACCGGGATCCTCTATTATTTCAGCAAAGCTGGGCGGCGGCCTGACCAAAATGAGTGGAACCAGCATGGCATGCCCACATGTCGCAGGTGTGGCTGCACTTTACTGGGAAGAAATCTCAAAAATGGGCCTTCGCCCAGGGCTCCGCTGTGAAGCGGTAAAAGATAAGCTTGCCTCAACAGCCACGCTTCAACCCTTTGCCGACAACGCTCAAGACCATTCATCTCCAACGCTCGCACCCGAGCACCTAAGGTACGGCGTAGGGTTGGTGCAAGCACCGACATAACAAATTACACTCCCAAGCCGGCCACACCCTGTAGCCTGCTCACTCAGAGCATCTGAGACGCCATAACATGTCGTCCAGATGCTCTTTTTTTACGTATGCAGTATAAAAAAGAATTTGAAGTTGCGCCCCTATCGGACACACCCTTCAAACCCAATTTATAAGAGGCAAACCTTTGCCTAGGCAGCAGCTGCCATCCGTTTTTGGATCTGGTGCGCATCTTCCTGCAGTCCAATTTTCCAATAGGCAGAGACATAGGTATCTTCCTTTGGAATACCGCGCTCCTTGTGCAGATGGTTGCGCAGTTCTTTCACAACACCAGATTCTCCGGCGACAAAAACGCTCGGGTGCCCTGGGCGCCAGCGCATACCTCGGATAAAATCGCTCTGCTGTGTGCTCGGTCTATCTGGATTATCATGCACCAACCAGTGTATATCGATGCCCCGCGGAGCCGCGATTGGTTGACGATCATCCTCTGAGGTCACCTCGAACACTGCTGTGCCGACAGCATCTTTGGGTAATTCTTCCAACGCAGCGGCCGCAGCAGGTATCGCTGTCATATCAGCGGCAAGCAGGAACCAGTCAGCATCGAGATAGGTCATCTTTTTCGGACCAGGGCCAAAAAGGCCGATGTAGTCGCCTGGAAGTGCAGTCTTGGCCCAATTACTCGCCGGACCGCCATCACCGTGGATGGCAAAGTCGATGTCGAGTTCATTGGTTTCAACCCGGTGATGACGGATTGTATAGGTCCGCTGAACCGGTCGTTGGCCGTTTTCTATTTGGGCCACAAAAGCAGCTGGATCCAAGTCGCCTTCGGGGATTAGCACTTTGACATGCGCTCCCTCTTGCGCTTCCGGAAAACCATGCAGGCCAACACCCCCCAGTGTCACCCTCAGCATGTGTGGTGTTAGGTATTCGGTACGGACCACGGAAAGAATTCTTGGTGGTTTGCGTTTACTCATATGTAATCCCCCCATTCGGCTAGGTAGATTGGTAACAACGATCAACAAAATATCGTGGCAAATGATATCCGCTACTTATGATGTACTGGGAAATGCCAAAGGGGCTTGCGAGCCTCCCTTAATGGCTTTTTCCAGCGCGGGTATATCTACAGGGAATATAAGACAAGATTGTGACATTGCAATGAGAATCGTTCTTAATACGAATGATTTCACGCTAAATTCATGGTTTACATGAGAATTAATAAAAGAAATGAGCCATAAACTCCAGGTCGCGGGAACAACCCCAAAGATAACGCCGCAAAAACTTCCGTTATAAAGTGATCTCGCCCCCTTCAAAATTTTGACCTTTTTGCCACGACAGATCCCATTCGACCCATTCCAATCGAATATTGCTGAAATTCATCACGGACATGAATGGATTGTATTATTTTCCGCGCATCAAAGCTGTATTATTTTAATCATTAAATGTTCACCGGTCTAAATAATAAAAAGAATACAGACCTGTTTTTGAGCCAGGAGCACATGATGATAAGCCTAACGACTTTTTAGACATCAGCTCTCTTTGAAACATCCCTCTCCAGCGGGCTGTTCGAAAGAGTAAAAATATCGAGGTTGGTGAAATAGCCCTCGTTATTTATGGGAAAAATTTCAGACATTAAGTGTGAAGCTTGGCTGCTAAGCACTTTTGGGAACGGATACGGATTGTGACCCGTTGACGGGTGTGCTTTGCGCAACCCTAAAATGTACCTCTCCTGCCGTATTTTGGGATACCGCATTATAAGAACAGGAAGAAAAATTCCTGCATGCGGTTTGTACGGGATCAGCTGAAATCACTCTCGAAATCAAACCAAATACTAAATTTGAGGAATTATAATGAAAATACTATTAGCAGGGTTGCTCACACTGGGCATCAGTTTTGGCGCACAAGCTGAAACGTGGAAGTTTGCTTCGGAAGAAGACAAAAATGATGTACAGGACATCTTCGCGCAAACATTCGCCGATACGATCAAGAAAGAGTCGGACGGTGATGTGAAAGTTAAAATTTATTATTACGGTCAGCTAGGCACCGAAAACGATATCGTTGAACTCGCCGCCAAAGGAACCATCCAATTCGTATCTGTCGGCACCGGACATTTGGGGTCTTATGTTCCTGAAGTACAAGCGCTTAGTGTGCCTTATGTACTGGGAACCGATACAGACGTCGTCCGTAAAGTACTGACCAGCAGTAAAACCATCTATAAAGATTTGGCCGATCGTTTCGAAAACAAAAATCTCAAGCTGCTAACGATGATTTCTGAGGGAGAAATGGTCTGGGGTGCAAATAAAGCAATCCGCAGCCCTGAAGACTTCGCAGGTCAAAAGATCCGTACTTTCACCTCAACAATCCCGGTAAAAACTTACAAGACGTTTGGTGCGACCCCAACGCCTCTGTCCTGGGGTGAAGTTTACGGTGCCCTTCAGCTCAAAGCTGTTGATGGCATGGTTAACCCAATTTACTTCATCTACAACGCCAAATGGCATGAAGTTCAAGACTTCCTGATGTTCCCTGGCCAGCAGCCCTACGTCGGTACCGTTTCAACCAACAGCAAATGGTACAAAGGTCTTTCCGAGGACAAACAGGCAATGGTACGCAAGGCGATTACCGCAGCCGAGCAAGCCGCCCATGATTACCAGCTACGTATCAATCAAGAAAACATGGACAAAATCATCGCTGAGCGTCCAAACATGCAGGTTGTTATCCTGAATGAAAAAGAACGTGCCCGCTTCAAAAAACTCAGCAGCACACTGCATGAAACGTATCTCGATGTGGTTGAAAATGCTTACGATGACGCTGAAAAAGCTTCTGCCCGTAAAAGTGCTCAAGAACTCTTGGAAAACTTAATCCAGGAAGTTGAAGACGCTTCTTAATCTTCGTTGACCCTCGGATAAGCGTGCAGCTGGCCCAACAAATCAACTGTCACGCTTATCCGGGGCTTTCTGGTTTTTTCACGTTCAAAATAACAGAGTTTCGAAGGCATGTTTTTATGAAAAATATACTTCAATACATAAACGGAATTACGGAAACGATAGAAAAATTTATCGTGTTTCTTTCCATTTTACTGATGATGGCCAATTCCACCGCGAATGCCATTGGACGATATGTTTTTGATAAGAGCTTGTTCTTTTCCGAAGAACTCAATCAGTTCCTGATCGTTGCGATTACCTTTATCGGCTTTGCCTATGCGGTCCGCAGGGGGCGCAACATACGTATGACGGCGATGTATGACGCTTTGGGTTATGGGACCAAGAAAGCCCTCATGACGACCATCACCATTACCACTGGGCTCTTGATGTTCTATTTGGCTTACAAGGCCGTCTTTTACGTTATAGAGCTAAAAGAAATCAATCGCTTAAGCCCTGCGCTACAGTTCCCCGTCTATATCATTTACTCGATTATTCCTGTGGGTCTTGGGGTCGCCGGACTGCAATATGTAACCGCCTTCTTTATGAACGTGACCCATAAAGAGATCTACTTGTCACACGATGTGACAGATAGCTGATTGATACCCAAATGACATTTTCAAACGGTGGGCCACTATGAGTTCGTTTATTGATTTTTTTTCTGACATCGTAGCTGGCGATCTGGATATCTACGTGATCACCTTTACCATCGTCGTATCGATGATCATCCTTTTGTTCTTAAGTTTCCCCATGGTCGTGCCTTTGGTCGTGGGCACCCTGATCGGGCTTGTGCATTTCTCTGGCATAGATACAGGTGTGATCATACAGCAGATGGTCACCGGGATTTCGCCAAATGCCCTGATCGCCGTGCCCATGTTCATTCTGGCAGCGGACATCATGACCCGGGGACACACTGCGCATAATCTATTGGGCCTGATCGAGGCTTTTGTTGGCCATCTGCGCGGTGGCCTGCCAATAACGGCTTGTATCAGTTGCACACTGTTTGGCTCAGTGTCTGGTTCGACCCAGGCCACGGTGGTGTCTGTCGGGCAAATAATGCGGCCCAAGTTATTACAGGCAGGCTATAAGGACAGCTTTGTGATGGCGTTGATTATCAATGCCAGCGACATTGCCTTTCTAATCCCCCCAAGTATTGGGTTGATCCTTTACGGCACCCTGGCAAACACCAGTGTCGGGGAACTGTTTATTGCCGGTATTGGACCGGGCATTGTGTTGGCCTTATTGTTCTCGACCTACTGCTATTTCTATAGCGTCTATCAGGGCGACAGCATTGCCCTCGTGGAAGAGACAACGACCAAAGCAAAGCTTCAGGCGATCAAAAAAGCACTGATCCCTCTCGGGTTCCCGGCCCTGATTGTCGGCGGCATCTATTCAGGCGCCGTGACCCCAACAGAAGCCGCATCATTTTCCGTGCTCTATGCCATCATCGTCGAGTGTTTCATTTACCGCGAGCTAAACTACAAAGACATTGTCGATGCCGCCTTAAGCACCGGCCTGATTACGGCCGTAGTTTTCATTCTTGTAGGCGTTGGTCAGGCCTTCTCGTGGTACGTTTCCTTTGAACAGATCCCCCAGGAACTTCTCGCACCTTTAAGCCTGGAGAATGCGTCAAAAGAATACGTCCTGTTTGTCATTGCCCTAAGTTTCTTTGTTGGCTGTATGTTTGTCGACTCACTGGTCGTGCTGGTTATCCTGACACCGATTTTTGTGCCGATCGTGGCAGCTGTTGGCCTAGATCCCGTACTCGTCGGCGTGATGATTACCCTGCAGATGGCAATCGGTTCGGCGACGCCGCCCTTTGGTTGCGATATCTTTACCGCAATTGCGATTTTCAACAAACCTTACATGGAAGTCATCAGGGGTACTCTGCCCTTTATATTGATTTTGTTCTTTATGTCGGCTCTGTTGATCTTCGTTCCCGACATTGCCCTGTTGCTTCGTGATCTCGCCTTTGGGTAGTGAGCGCATCATGTAAATAGAAAGATAAGCGACAAGACCAAAAGCCCTGCAATGGAGATATTAAAGATCCGCAGGGCTTTTGGTGATTGCAGGTATTTCGCGATAATCCTGCCGACAATCGCCCAGATTGAAACAGAAGGAAAAGCCACCAAAGTAAAGACCAGCGCAATCAATAGGCTCTGCGTAAGAGGATCAGCCTCAGGTAAAGAGAAACTCGCCACCGCAGATATCGAAACCATCCAGGCCTTTGGGTTGACCCACTGAAACAAAATCCCTTGCATAAAGCTCAGCGGTTTTTGCTCTGCGTTGGTTTCTTTTACCCCGCCAGACCCTGCAATTCTCCAGGCCAGATAAAGCAGATAGGCAACGGCGACGTACTTCAGAACCTCGTGCACAAGGGGAAAGGCCACAAAGATTTGCCCCAAACCAAGACCCGCCGATAAAATCATTGAGCCCAACCCCAAAGCAAAACCTGATATCACTGGCAAACTTCGGAAGTAACCAAAGTTGGTACCAGAGGCCATCGCCATAACGTTGTTTGGCCCAGGCGAAATAGTCAGCGAAAAAGCCAGAGGAACTATGAGAACGAGAAGAGACCACATAAAATCAGATCCTTATGAACGATGATATTGGTTCTATATTTCGCCCTAGATTTCCATTAATCAAATTGATATAACTTATCTTCAGTATCAATTAAATTGAAGCACGATTATGAATCGTCAAATCAGTCCCGAGCTTTTAAAATCCTTTATCACCATCGCCGATGAAGGCTCTTTCCAACGCGCGGCCTCGCGCATTGGCCGGACCCAGTCTGCAGTATCGATGCAGATCAAACGCCTGGAAGATATGCTCGGTCATAAACTCTTTACCCGTGAGCGACCGAATGTACGCTTGACGCCAAAGGGTGAAATCCTGCTCAGTTACGCCCGTCGTTTTCTAGAACTCCAGGACGAAGTCTGGGAGGTTCTTGCTGAACCCAAAGCACAAGGCACGGTTCGGTTTGGTATTCCTGATGACTACGCCAGCGGCCTGTTACCGCGCATCCTCGAAGCCTTTGCCGAGAGCGAACCACAGATCCAGGTCGCCGTTCATTGCGCCACAACCGTTCAGTTGATGGAAATGATCGATGCAGGCGATTTGGACCTTGCTTTGATTTCCAGGCGCGACGGCAGCTCCCTTGGTCAACTGATCCAAGAAGAACAACTCGTCTGGGCCTCTTCGCCAAAACATGCAGTGCATCTAAAAGACCCGATCCCGCTGGCCGTTTTTCAAGAAGACTGCATGATCCGTCAGTCCGCCACCGATAACCTGATAAATACCGGACGTCGTCTTCGCATTGCTTATAGCAGCCCTAACTTAGCCGCCCTGTTGGCTGTGACCAGTTCGGGCCTGGCGATTGCCGCCTTACCGCAATCAAGTGTGCCGCAAACCTTACGCATACTTACTCAAAATGACGGTTTTCCCAAATTGCCCTCTGTAGAGATCGCGCTGATCAAAAACACCAGCAAACCCTCTAAAGCGATCGAAGCCCTCTCGGCCTCAATCACAAATCTGAATACCCCGGCTTAAGCCGCCTGCCCTGTAAAACATTTGGCATTTAGCCCGACGGGATTTTTTCGTCCTGAATAAATTTAATTGACATAGTACGAATTCGCACTATATAGTTCAATATCGCACAATAATTTATCTAGGAGACCACCATGTCGATGTCACGTCGTAAAGCACTGGGAATAATTGGCGGCGGCACTATTTTGGCCGCGACAGCTTCCGCCGGAGCCTTCCTGTCCACACGCACGCCCGACATCGCCATCGCCCCCTGGGCCAAGGCTGGAAATTACACCGACGTCAGACGGCGCGCGCTTTCCTACGCGATCCTGGCGCCCAACCCGCACAACAGACAGCCCTGGTTGGTTGATCTCAGCCAAGATAATACCGTAGTTCTTTACCGCGACCTCGAACGCGATCTCCCTGCAACAGACCCATTTTCCCGCCAACTAACCATTGGCCTTGGCTGTTTCTTGGAGCTTATGACCATTGCTGCCGCACAAGATGGTTACGCGGTTGAACTCACCCTGTTCCCAGAGGGAGAACAGGGTCCGGTTGCACGCGCGGTCTTCAGCGATAAGGATAGCCGGGGCAACAAGGTCAAAGCCGATCCGCTTTTTGAGCAGATACTTCACCGGACATCATGCAAAGAACCCTTTGAAAACAGAGCTGTTCCTGTCGACAAAATTGCCCGCCTCACCCCCCTTGCGAAAACCTATACAGATCCAGATGAAGTCGCCACCATCCAAAAGCTGACGCTTGCTGCCTGGATGAGAGAAGCCGGGACACCCCATGCTTTGAAAGAGTCCGTAGACCTCATGCGTTTTGGGAAGTCGGAAATCAATGCCAACCCGGATGGAATTGACCTCGGCGGCCCCTTCCTTGAAAGCCTGATGCTTGTTGGCGTGCTCTCCAAAGAAGGCCAGTTGGATCCGACTTCATCCGGGTTCAAAGAAGGCATCAAAATGTACACCGACATGCTGACCGCCACTCCCGCTTACGCCGTCATTACGACCAAGGGCAACTCACGCATAGATCAGATAGAAGCAGGGCGCCGTTGGATGCGCTTGAACCTGACCACAACGGAGCTCGGTCTCGCCCTTCACCCTGTCAGTCAGGCTTTACAGGAATTCCCTGAGATGGCAGAACATTATGCTAGGGCACATGAACTCCTGAGCAAACCCGGCGAAACCGTTCAAATGCTCGGAAGGCTTGGTTTTGGCCCGACCGTCGGCAGATCACCGCGCTGGCCTCTGGAGAAAAAGATCATAGGGTAAAAGGGTCATAAATGGATAAAACACCACCGAGCGGTCCTCCAAAAGATCCGGCAAAAAATCCGGCAAATAGTCCAGCTAACAGTAACGATCCTAAGAGCAAAACTGCCCCCCTCGACCCACAAACCCGCGGTCTGTACTTTGCCTTTTTTAATGAGATCGGGATCATCAGCCAACTCAGCCGGGCCATGATGGAAGCCAGTCTACCCGATGGCCTCTCGGTGGCGCATTTCTCCGTGCTCAATCACCTGATGCGCGTGGGCGATGGTCGCACACCGCTTGCGATTGCCCGGGCCTTTCAATTGCCCAAAACCACCATGACCCACACCCTCTCGGTGCTCGAGAAAAACGCGATGGTCGAACTGCGCCCCAACCCCAAAGACGGGCGCAGTAAATGTGTGTGGCTCACCGAAAAGGGACGAAAGTTTCGCGACGATGCTATCGCCAGCCTCGACCCCGACGTCGCCGCGCTTTCCTCCCGCATTCCACTGACCATCGTTAGCGAACTGGTGGACAAACTCGCCGACATCCGCAAGACCCTCGACAACTACCGCGACGAGTGAGGATGTCCTCTCAAACTTCAATCAAAAGCTAAACCTTACTGACTTCAGCATGTTTCAAGTCAAATGAGACATGATCGCGAATAGCGGCAACAGGGTCATGAGCCTCAGGGTATAACCACAGCACATTTTCAATGTTCACATCATCGCCTTTATAGCTGAGATAATGCGCCTCTCCCTTCCACTTGCAATGGGTGCGAAAATCAGAGGGTTTAAGGTAGGTCTCATCAATATCTTTGTGGGGAATATAATAAATCGGTGCGCGATCGCCTTCATAAAACAGGATTGCATTTTGGCTCCGCGCCAGCTCTCGACGATCTATGTACACCACGACTTCACACTCAGCGGCTTCCATTGTGATATGCCCATCCCAGGCAATAATTTTGAGTGCAGGTTTTGACAAAGTTTCGTTTTCTATCACTAAAATATCTCCCGTTATTGCGCAGCTATATCAGCTATTGCCGCGATGACTGTTTCAATCTCTTGCTGCGTATTAAAAGCGTGTGGCGCAAGGCGGCTTATAAAGGGGCGCTTTCTAAACCAAAGCGGAGCATAAATATCCTTTGGAGCACTGATATTGATATTGCGCGCTTTGAGACCCTGTTGAAAATGTGCCGGGTTGTGCCTTTCATGGCTGAAGGTAACGATACCACTAAGAGAGGGCCCGCGATCTTCAATCTGCACCCCGTTAATCCCTGATAGCCCGCTGCGTAATGCCTTAGCGTGGGATGTAATGGTGGTTTGAATGCTCGCCCAATCGTCCTTAAGCGTCAGCTTCACAGCTTGGGCAAGGCCCATTCGCACAATATAGCTCGACTCTCCATATTCGAATTTTTTAGCATCTTTCCGAATACTTGGCGCCCCCTCAGCAAAGGGCCCCGAAAATTGATCAACCCCATGCGGCGTTATCTGTTCCAGAAAACGTCTGCTAAATACACTAAACCCAAGGCCGCGCGGCCCCCGTATATATTTACGCGTGCTCACTGTCGTCACATCAAATCGTGGATTGGAAAGATCAGTTGCCCCCTGGCCAAAGAATTGCGCGGCATCTACAAATAGCCAAGCAGGGTGATCACCTAAAACATCCGCAATCTCGTTCACAGGATTTATCAGCCCATTAACAGCGGGCACCCAAGTAACACAAACCACTCGCACATTATCATCCAGCATCTGCACGAGAGCCTCAACGTCAATGGCTCCGTTTTCATCTGAGGGAATAAGGTCCATTTGAGCTCCCGTCGCCTCACATCGGCGATGGATTGCGCTTATATTTCCACCCCACTCGGTCTCGCCGACAAGGATGCGGTCACCCGGTTTCAAATCAAGGGCTAGAAAAGGCGTTTGCCAGGCTTGAGTATTACTGCCAAAGAGCGCGATCTGTTCATCCGAAACCTGAATGAGATTGCCAAGATCACTATAAAGTTGGCCAAGCTTGACTGATACAGAGAGCATAGCCTCGGTACTGCCCATCCGGGCTTCAAGCTCCATATGCTCGGCCATCGCAGTATAAACACTTCGATCAGGGAGCGAACCAGCGGCATTATTCAAATGGATAAAATCATTAAGGTGCGGAATGCGATCACGCATGACTATGGGTCCTCCGATTAAGATCACATGATGGATGTGACCTCTTATGAATTAAAGGCGGTTAGATTGACATTTCCGGCAACATCAATTTATATTAATAGGTAGATTGTTATATAGGGATATAGCTATTTGACTATATTGTCAACACCCCAGGATACCGCGCCCGCAATCTTTGCGGCTATGGGCAACCCCAAGCGGATGCAGATCATGACCTGGATGCATGATCCAACCAC
This sequence comes from Kiloniella sp., assembly GCF_965205715.1. Lineage (GTDB taxonomy): Bacteria > Pseudomonadota > Alphaproteobacteria > Kiloniellales > Kiloniellaceae > Kiloniella. The sequence continues at coordinate 1,518,176 of NZ_CBDBHW010000014.1, forward strand.
TCACTTCCCGGCCCAACGCGATGGCGACTTGGTTGAAGATGGGGTCTGCGTCGGTGCGATCGTTAAAAAGTTGGAAGTAAGCCAACCCACGGTCACAGCCCACATGAAAATCCTCGCTGATGCCGGGCTTGTTGTGTCCAAGAAAATCAAACAATGGACTTTTTACAAACTCAACGTCGAGACACTGTATCAAGCAGAAGCTGAATTAAAACGCTTGTCGTCTGTGTTGGGATAGCGGCTTGCTTATTCCTAAAATGGCTCAATGTCCTCAACAGCAAATATGAAGAGTCCGATAAACACCCACCCAAGTAAAGTATCAAGGCCTCTAAAGCCTGATCCAGCTCATCCTTGGGGATAATTCAATTGTTGTTAATCGTGAACAAAATCACCCGAACTAAGTCTTTATTTTTTCTTTCGCTAATTCTATAGCTTTTTCGAAAATATTAAGGTCAATCGTTCTTGATATCAAATTCTCATCGACACATTTTGAAGGAAATTCAATCTTAAGATTTTCGATGCCACCATCGCGATTAATCAAAGCTACAAATTGATCTTTATAAAATATCTCAACGGTTAGCTCATCATAACTACCATCACTAGACAGCAATATTTTAATATCAGAATCACTCATTTTGAGCACTATCTATCCTATATATTACTCTATCGCCCCAATAAGTAGTTGCTGTTTCACAGCCAATACTCAACTCAAACCAATAGTGATCAATCATCAATTCTGGTATTTCATTAGAAAGGCCAGACAGTCTAAAATATCCGTCTTTTTTTTCTTTTAATTCGATCGACCAGTGTTCTTTATTTCCATCATACTCAACGGAAATCATATCTTGATTAGTTTCATCCACCACTATTGAGTATCTACCTTCTGGGAACGAAAATTGAATCTCCTTCTGCCCAAATAAGGCGATTTCGTCTTCGTAGACTCTAAACCATTTATCCATTATTCAATGATACCAAGTTAAAAAGAGTAATCATAGCTTCAAACAGAAACGCCATACATCTATAACGAGCTAACTACCCCCCAGATAAATACTCCCCCTGCAAACCAACCATCATAGCTGCTTATACATATAAGAGGTTGGGTCAAATTTGCCCGCGTCGTTGGGGTCTTGGGCATAACCCGGGATGATCCCGGCGATCTGATAACCCAGTAATTTATATAGCGGTTCTGCGTTGTCACCTGTTCGGGTATCCAGGGTGATCAGGGTATGACCCCGGTCCCGGGCTTGTTTTTCCAACTCCGCCATCAAATTCTTGGCGATGCCGCGTTTTCTAAAATCGGGGGAGACCAGAAGTTTGGAGACTTCGCCGCGGTGGGCCTGGTTCGGCATAGAGCCCGCGCAGAGCTGTACGGTGCCCGCGACCTCGTCTCCTACGCTTGCTATCATCAGGATCGTTTCTCCGCTCACAAGCGAGGGACGGATCTTATTTCGCCAGAAGTCACGACTATTTTCCAAAGAAAAAGGCTGAATAAAGCCCACACTGGCGCCATCATGCACACAGCCGTGCAATAAATCGGCGAGATCTTCCAGATGAAGGTCAAACCCTGTAACATCAAGGCACGAAATAGATGGTTGTTTCATTGGGACCTCACAATACGACCAGGAAATAACACGCACCCAATTTTGGATCAGCACAAAAGGCGTTGGCGCCATGCAATTTATAGCGCAGGCAATCGCCGGGTTTTAGAGTATGGACGGCTCCATCAAGCCTGACCTCCAAGCCGCCTTCTTGTAAGACTAGGTGATGTTCCAGCCCCTTTTGAGCGGGGCCGGGATAATCAATTTCTGTTCCCGGCAGCAGGTGGCATTCCAACACTTCACAAGTTAAATTTTCAGCAGGTGGCGATACAGAACGGCGCTCGAACCCGGTGTCATCATCCCGCCAAACTGGTTGCTCAGATTTTTGTACCAGGGCTTGGTGATCAGCTTCGACCATCGCCATCAAACTCGACATGGTCAAACCATAAGCCGCGCACAGTCTGCCGAGTACGGATGCGGTCGGGCTGACCTCACATTTCTCCATGCGCGAAAGCGTTGCCCGACTGACATTGCTTCGCGCGGCGAGCTCCTCAAGGGACCAACCACGCTCGGCACGCAAGGTCTTCAGACGCTCGGCAAGCCTTCTATCATTATTATCTATTTCGGACATTTGATACCAAATCACCATTGATCATATTAGAGATATATTCCCATATATGATCAACAGTCAAGATCGGAAAGCAATCCTGGTGAATATCAAGTTTCACCAAGCTCTGTATCGATCAACCCATGAACTTCAGAAAAGACAGGTATGAGCTGCTATCTAGGGAGAGCTTGAAGTCCCCATTCTGTAATCACAAAACTGTAGATATTGAAGGTTAACATCAGCATTTGAGATCGTAAGAACGCCAAGATTTGGGGCTTCTTCACTCGGTTTAAAGGTCTCCCACCCCCATTCAGGGAGCGGTGAAGGCGCCTGGTACAACACGGAACGCATCGTTGCAAAAGGGATGCCTTTAACAGTGCCGGTGATCGGGCGATGAACATGTCCGATAAACAGGTGCTCTACATTAGAGTACTCTGCTAAAAGCTGTAAGAACGCCTCTCCGTTTTCCATATTCTCGGTATCTTGCATCGGGAGTCCAAGTTTCATTGGCGGGTGATGCATGAAGAGATAAACGGGCGTATCAGCGGCTTCAGCCAATACTTTTCTCAACCAGTCACGTCTGATTTCACAGAATTCACCCGCATCCGAACCGCTTTTTTGCGTATCCAAACAAACAAAAAGCCCTTCGTCGGTCTGTACTGAATACTGGATGAAATCGACCATACAGGTATCTGGCAATGAGAACGTAGATCTGAAGAGTTCCCGGTCATCATGATTTCCAACCATAGGCAGGAACGGCACTTTCAATTTATCCAAATAGGCAGCCAGTGCATTATAGTCCGCCACAGTTCCCCGATTGACCATATCACCAGATATAAAGCAAAAGGAACTGTCACTATGATGCGCGTTAACATACGACACCGCGGCTTCAATACGTACCCGCGGGTTATGCCCCAATACATCACCTTCGTGTGAGAAATGCGGATCAGACATCCAAATACTTTTTAGCATTTCGGCTCCTAAAAAATCGATTTATGCAGCCACAATATCAATACCTACAACCTCAGTACAGCTGACATTTTCTATTTTTCCGAGAAAGGTAATTTTAGCCCTTAGCTTCACTAACGAGAAAATCGTTCAGGTATGCTTTAAGGGTTTCCCCAGCGTCCGAGATATGGGAACTGAGAATTTTTGTCGCTTCGATTTCATCTCGTGTTCTGCAGGCTTCCAGCAGGGCATAATGATCCGTGTTAGAGCGCTCGGTGTAGTTCAAAGCCTTGATTGTAAACCGGAGATACCGATCAGCGACATCGTTCAAACCATCGATATGGGTCAGAAGTCGGCGCCGTCCGCAAGGCTCATACAAGGTTCGATGAAAAGCTTTGTTCAAGGCGCCAAAATCACGCAAGTCCGCGTTCTCAATGTCATCCTGAATTCGAGCAGCACGATCTATTTGGGCATTGGATATCTCTGGCAGAGAAAGCCGCAACGCCAGAGTCTCTGCGGACACCCGCATTTCATAGATTTCCTGTAACTCCAACGGATCTAATGGCGCAACGGATGCGCCTTTATTAGGCACCAGCAAGGCCAGCCCTTCGGCCTCGAGCACCCGAAGCGCTTCTCGAACGGGCATCCGGCTGACCTTGTAACGTTCGGCGATATTGTCCTGACGTAAAGGTTCCCCAGGGCGCAAGGCTCCAGAAATAATTTCCTCCCGCAACTCAGTTATCAAAGCCCGGGTTTGGTCGCCAGAACGCGCACTGAGATCAATGGATTGTAGGCTTGAAGTTGGCGTCACGTTTTGTCCCTGCTCACACTTTTAATTTTGGATTTTCCTGAGTTCTGACCTTCCCCTGTTCTCACTCCGGAAAGCCCTGAACTTGACAGATTTTGTAAATAATTATATCCCATATGTCAAATTGGATCCAATTTGGAGAATCGTATGACCATATCTAGATTAGCCTCTATTCCCGGTATCGGCGTTGACAAGATGGGCAATGCTGCCGATGCAGCAGATGCCGCCGGGGGCAATGCTGAAATGCTGCGATTGGAAAATCTCGACACGGATATCGCCCCTCCCCCCGATGCGGTTGAGGCAACGCTTGCCGCAGTTTCCAGAGATAACGCCAACAGCTACCTGCCTTTCCTCGGGATACACGATTTACGCCGGGCAGCCGCAGCGCGGGTTTCAGACACCACGGGTATCAATTACGATCCTGAAACCCAGTGCATTGTCTCTGCTGGTGGGCTCTCTGGTATCCTGAATGTGTTATTGGCAACGCTGGAACCCGGTGATGAAGTCATCATCACAGATCCCGCTTACGCCGGCCTCCTAAACCGTATTCGCCTCGCCGGTGGCGTGCCCAAACTTGTACCGCTCCAAGTAATCGACAGCGGCTGGCGAATGGATCTCGACGCTCTGCAAAACGCAGCGAGCAATCGCACCCGTGCCGTGCTGACCATGAGCCCCTCGATGCCAAGCGGCATCGTTCACACCCCAGAGGAATGGCAGGCCATAGCCGACATTGTGCAGCGCTGTGATGCGTGGCTGATCCATGACGCCGCGATGGAGCGCATACTTTATACCGATGCGCCCGTGTTTCACCCCGCGCGTCTCGACGGTATGGCCGAACGCACCATCACCATTGGCAGTGTCTCGAAAGAATACCGCATGATCGGCTGGCGGGTTGGCTGGATCGTCGGTCCAAAAAAGATCATGAACGACATCGGCCTCGTCAGCCTCACCAATGTTGTCTGTCAGGTCGGCATTGCCATGCCCGGAGCTGCCGCGGCTCTGCTCTCTTCGAATGATGGCGTGGCCGAAGCAACCGCCGAATGGAAGAAGCGACGGGATTTCATTTTAGAAGAGCTCTCTGACCTGCCTGTGGTACGACCCGATGGCGGTTGGTCTTTGCTCATTGATACCGCCGCGTTGGGGATCAGCCCCGATATCGCCTCCAAACGCCTGTTTGATCAGGGCAGGATTGCCGCAACCCCGATGGTCGGCTGGGGATCAGAAACCAACGCAGGGCGTTACCTTCGTTTTGTCTTCGCCAATGAACCCGTGGATCGTCTGCACGACATCCGAGAACGCTTGCGGGTATCATGGTCTGTATAAATGATCTTTTTGGCATATAATTTATGAGACAGAAGAAGAAAGAAACCTGATGAAACCAAGCAGTGTGGATCGGACCATCGCAGCGGCGAAAGATCTGGGCTTAGCCATTGAGCTCCGAGAAATGACAGCCTCAACCAGAACCGCAGAAGAAGCGGCACAAGCCTGCGACTGTATGCTCGGCCAAATCGTCAAATCGCTGGTATTTCAGGGCGCGGAAAGCAACGCGTTGCACCTTCTGTTGATAGCAGGAAATAACCAGGCTGATCTGGCAATGACAGAACAGAATGTCGGAGAGAAACTCATCCGCGCTGATCCTAAAAAAGTGCGTAAAGAAACCGGCTTTGCCATCGGCGGTGTCGCGCCAATTGGGCACTTGGTCCCCTTGCCGATCTGGATGGATGAAACCCTTCTTGAATACTATAATGTTTGGGCCGCAGCCGGTGCCCCCAACACCGTTTTCAAAGTCTCCCCTTCTATGCTGGCAGAAAAAATTGGGGCTAAAGTTTCAAAGCTGGCCCCTTAAACAGCCCCGTATCCGACCTATTCGGTACACTATGTCCCGCTGTTTCGATTCCAGAGCGTGCTGAATACGGCAACCACAATGAGCCCTCCCCCGATCCAGGTTGCCTGAGTGGGAAATTCCGCAAAGATGAGCCAGGCAAATATTGGAGCCAACGGCGTATCCAACGCACTTAATAACGCAGCCTGCCCAGCTGGCACCCTCTTTGCCCCTTCCGTCAGGGTCACAGATGCGACGGCAAAAACCAGGCCGAAAAGTGCAAGAATTGCCAATTCGTGGAACGGTATGCTGAACGGATCACCAAAATATAAAGCGCATGGCAGCAATAAGAGAGATGACAGAACAACGGGACCTGCGGCAGGCGTTTTGGGAAACCGACGATAGATCACCATAAATATAGCCATGGAGATTGTCATCCACAACGCAAGGAGATCACCTCTGAGGTTTAGTCCGCCCACAGATCCCGAAACGATGATGCCAACACCAAGCAATGCAAATAAGCAGGCCAAGAGCATCTTCAAAGTAACCCGTTCCCCCACCCAGCCCCAGGCAATCAAGGCCGCGATAAGGGGGGCCGCGGCATAGATCAGGGCAACGTTGGCAATGCTTGTAAGTTTAAGAGCGGGAATAAATGCAGCTGAACCCGAAGCGCCGATAATGGCTGCACTCCAACCTCCAACACCTATGCCGTGAAAGTTTTTCTGAAAGGTCCCTCTTTTCAAGATCCAGAAGACTGTAAATATTGCTGAGAACAATCCTCGCCAAAAGATAATCTCCCAGGCTCCAGCCTCGACACCTTTGACAAAAATCCCCACGGTGCTGAACACAACGGCCGACACCACAATCAAGATCACACCGTGATAATGATTTTTCCGGGCATCCGTTTCCATGTTACCCGCATTAATTCCGAACTCGGCCAGATCTTTCACTTGTTCAGTTTCTGCCATTTATTGATCTCCAGCCTCAAACTTCAAATCATTGTTTGCCACGGGTGAAGTCCGAGTATTGAACCCCAGCAGTATTTTTATATTACTAGCAGATCACTGCTGCCATGTAGCTGTCAGTAGTGATCTGCTACCTTTGAGAAGGAGGTAAAAATGAGTAAACCACTTCGAATGTTTGAAATCATCCAGCTCCTTCGTAAAGCGAAGCGACCGATGAGAGCGGTTGATATTGCAGATACCCTTGGTGTTTCCCAGCGCACCGCTTATCGAGACATCCTCGCTTTGCAGTCCATGAGCATCCCCATTGATGGCGCTGCTGGTGTCGGCTACATCCTACGTCCAGGCTTTGATCTCCCGCCGATTACCTTCACCCCAGAGGAAATCGAAGCCATCATTGTTGGTCTCGCTCTTCTTCCCCGAACGGGCGATGTTGGCTTGCAACGCGCAGCGCAAGGTGTAGTGGGAAAAATCGGTGACGTCGTCCCCAAAGCAGCGGCCTCCCGCCTGACCGCAGCTTCGCTGGATGCATCCGGCTGGCACGCGGTGCCCAAAGCAAAGGTCGACATCGCCCTTATTCGTAAAGCCGTTCGCAATGAACAACGGCTTGCTATTCAATACAAAAATGCAGAAGGACAAGTCTCGGAAAGAACTATCCTGCCGCTTGCCGTTCTTTATTATGTCGAGGCTATCGTCATTGCCGCCTGGTGTGAAATGCGGACTGATTTCAGGCATTTTCGGGTGGATCGCCTTAATCACTGTACGCTTTCTGACAGCACTTTCTCTGATATCGCCCATCAATTACGGGCAGATTGGCAAAACCAACACGGCTTAACCTGAGATGAAATTCACATGATCCCAGTTTCTCAGCTCATTCCTGTTCAAGAGACTTAAGCGAGCTTTCAAAGTCTCCATAACCACAGAATTGATACTCATACTTGAGCTTTAAACGATAAGCGATCTCCTGCGCTTTGATTTCAAGCTCCGGATCTTTGACCTGAGGCATAAACAAAAGCTTGGTGTAGTTGCCAAATACAAAGTCGACCATATCTTCTCGTCGATCGAGCCCCAAGGCTTCCCAGACAAACGTATCAAAGTACCGACAGAAATAGTCAGTTAAAAAGAAGGTCGTTATCTCATCCTCAGAACTCGAGGAGAACTGTTCATTTCCCATAAAAAACGAAAAGCAATGCGGGCCGGGAATACGCTCAATACCTCCCTCTTCCTCAAGCACCTTATCCAGCAGACCACCGGTTCCACAATCGCCATAGAGGACGTAGATTTTGGCTCTTCTCCGCTTTGTTGAGTAGAAAAAGATGCCGACCGCCAAGTAACCTGTTGATATGTATGGTTTCTGATAACTTTACATAGAGCAGGTATATGACAATCAACATCTCGCAGCATATTTTAGGCCTCAAAGGGCAACGTGTAAATGAAATTAAACTGGATGACGGCGGTGTTAAGATTGTCATTCACTGCAGCCGAGACGCGCGTAGGAGGGCTATAGACCCTGCTACAGGCCAGAAGGGAAGCATCAACCAGCATGTCCGCCGACAAGTAAACGACATCCCCCTTTTTGGGTATCCTTGTGTGGTCGAGATTGAGCTGGCGCAGGTTTATATTAACAAGGGCGAACGCCGCATTGAGGGGTGTGATTTTGTTGATAAAGGGTGCCGTTTCACTCACCGATTTTGCCGACTGATCAGTGGATTATGTCGGCATATGTCTATTCAAGCGGTTTCCAGACATTTGGATATACGATGGGAAACGGTCAAGAATATCGACAGGGCATACCTTATTGAAACTCTCCCTACGCTTGATCCTGCAGAGCTAACTGGCTTGGAATATATTGGTGTAGATGAAGTTGCCCGGGCGAAAGGTCATGACTACATGACGGTGGTCTACGATATGGTTGGCGGTCATCTGATCTGGGTTGAAGCAGGCCGAACTGCCGAGGTTTTTTCAAGGTTTTTGAAACAACTGCAACCAGATACAGCCTGCAAAATAAAGGCCGTAGCGATGGATATGGGGCCTGCCTACCAAAAGGCTGTCAGAGAGTCCTTGCCGTTGGCCGACATAGTATTTGACCGTTTCCACGTCATGAAAAACTACAGCAAAGCTATCCATAATCAGCGTCGACTTGAGTTCAGAAAGGCCGATCCAAGTGGTAAAGAGTTGATGAAAGGGACACATTATCTGTTGCTCAAAAATGCGGATAAGTTGAGTGAAAAACAAAGTGACAAGCTGCAAAGGTTGCTGGAGAGCAATAGCAACCTGAATGCACTTTACGTCTTGAAAGAACAGCTTCAGCTGCTGTGGAGTGCCGCTTCATTTGAGGCGATGGCGGAGCAACTGGAACGTTGGTGCCTGATAGCAGATCAGTCACAGATGCTCTATCTAAAAAAGTTCGCGAAATCCCTACGGAAACATTGTGTGGGCATCTGCAACTACGCCAAACACAAGCTCACAAGCGCCAGGATAGAGGCTGGTAATGTCAGTATAGGAATGATCCGTAAGCGAGCCAGAGGCATCAAGGATACCGAATACTTCAAACTCAAAATTAGACAATCATCCATTCCAGATAATCAATCTATGCTCTATTTGAAATCCTAAATCTACTCAACAAAGCGGAGAAGTGCCTAGATTTTTTCATATCGCCCCTTTGCTACTTTAATTTTTTGGCGGACAGCTTCTGGGATCAATTGAGGATTATGATGCAGCTTACCAGGCAAGCAGGCGACATCCAGATGTCCCCATCGGTTCATCTTGATCAGATCAATTATCTCGCGACCAAGAGCACCACAGCCAATTAACAGCGTAGAGCCCTGCCCCCTTTTAAAGATGAAATCCGATTTCTTTTCCATAATAAAATACTACTGAGTGCCTACCCGTCAGTATGTCATTTTTACGCCAACAACTGAATTCTTTACGACGGATCCGGGCACCCCTCCTATCCAGACAGAAAAATTTCCCACCCTGAAATAAAAATCGAGTATTATTACCTTGCATTCAATCATCAAAGCATTGCAAAGCGACACCAAAGTAAGTTGAGAGAATACCGCCCAAGGCATCAACAAGGATATCCATGAAAGCCCTTGTCCTCACCCTCAGCGTTTTATCTGCGATCATAACTTCCAATGTCGCTTATTCTGGAGACTATGAAGACGGCATTTCAGCTTATCGGTCTGGCCAATACGAGACAGCAATCGACTTACTCCGCAAAGCAGGAGACCAGGGCCATCCCCAGGCGCAATATTACCTCAGCGTACTCTACGAAGGCGCTTCCGGGATTGATCGCGATACCAAGGCTTCTTTTCACTGGCTTCAAAAAGCAGCTGAAGGGGGGATGGTCGAAGCCCAACGTAATCTGGCAGCCTTTTACCATGATGGGATCGATGCCCCTGATGACGACCTTCAACAAGCCATATATTGGTACCGTAGAACTGCAAACCAGGGTGATCTCAATGGTCAGCTTAATCTTGGAATGTTACTGGACCAAAAAAGTAACTCAGAAAGGGATCACAGAGAGGCGATCAGGTGGTATTTGCTTGCTGCCAGGCATGGCGTTGCACAGGCACAGTTTTATCTTGGCCTCATGCACGATGAAGGACGCGGTACGCCTGTAAATCATCACAAAGCGCTGGTCTGGCTTAATGAAGCTGCTGAGCTAAGATACCCCGAGGCCATGCTTACTCTTGGGGTGAAATACCACAAAGGGCAAGGAGTCGAGCAGGATTTTATTTCGGCCTATAAATGGTTCCTTCTCGCCGATCTCAATGGCCATCCTGCCGCGGTAAAGCACCGAAAAGCCGTGGTGGTTAAACTGACACCTGAACTTATCGCCGTGGCAGAAAACCTTGTCGACCAGTGGCTAGATATTCACTAAACCCCTGATCTCATTTCAATTAAATCCAGGTCCCTAGTCTTTATTGTGGCCGATATTATCTGTGCGCATTTTAAAGACTTTGCCGCCGCGAATGACGGTGCGATTTTGCCCGCTTTTTTGGCCGCTGTGGCTCGTGACAGATAATTTCTGTCGCCAGTTGGCCACTGTCTGAGGCGATGCACCGACTTGACGTGCGATCTCACGATCCGACCAATTTGTCCGCTCCGGGTCAGTTAAATAGGCTGTGATCGCTTCACGCTTTTGCGCATTACTCAAACGCGGTTCTTCGCCGCTTTCACGTAACAAGCGTTGTTCCAAGGCATCAACGCGTGCTTGCAGAGCAGCAATCTCGCCGTCTCGGCTTTCCAGAAGACCTTGGGCCCAACTACCCCACTGCTCCATCTGTGACACAGATTTACGCAGATTTTCTTGAAGTGAAAGCAACTGGTCGCCCATTTTATTCAGGCTCTTGCCAGATCCACTCTTGCTCTTACTATCTATAGCCATCTATGAGATCCGAACTCTAAGCTTCGGCTTGAATATCTAGAGGTAGATTTTCTCGAGGATGAACCTTTGAAATAACGGTCTCGCCATCGTCATTTCCGACACCCCCTCTCGCCCCAACAGCATCAACAACCATTTGATGCTTTTCCTCAACCCGGGCCCAACGAAACTCCTTGCCAAGGGATCTATCTTCCCCGCCAACAAGATTTAAGGCCCCCTGTCGAATGGCAACAGCTTCACTTTTCGACGCCGAGTTCAGGGTAAGGGATGGTTTTGTCTGACTAACAGCAGCTTTAGGGGACGACTTTTTCAGTTCCACATCCTCTTTAGGCCGGGACTTACGGCTCTCTGCCTTGGAATTTACCCCAGATGTCGCTTTAACAATTCCAGAAACTTTTTGACGAATAGAGGTATTCGGCCCAACACCCGTCACTTTTTCAACAGCCTTGTAAACCTCTAGCTGCTTGGACAACTTATCCGCTTCCTCTTTACGGTTAAGAGCCTCTTCCATTTGCACAGCATGAGCTTTTCTCAAGCCAACCAATTCGCCTTCATAGGCATGACGCTTGGCCTGCTCCATCTGTATCTGGGATGATTTTTCCTCTACAGACTGACGCAAGGTAGCAATCTGCAGCTCCTGACGCGCAAGGGACCATCGGAGAGATTCAAGTTCCTGCTCAAGCTTTTGAACCTGGGCTGTTTCCACAGTTTCTTCCCAATCAAAATCCTGATCATCTTGAGAACTGGAGATCCCCACCTTTAGCTCATTAAAGCCAATACCTGCACCCGCGAGAAGGTGTTTGGCCCGACCAAGAGCAGCTAATGCCTCACCCTCGACCGCTGAATCCAGCAAAGCCAGCACCTTCTCAAACCGGTGCAAATCCAGTTGTGATCTCGTCACGATGTCCCCCTGCAGAGTGTTTATCACTCATCTATCTAATTTGTTAGTTGATACTATTAATTTCCATTAACCATTGCAACTATACAATTAGGCAGATGTGGAAATAATTATTTCAGCAGGCACACAAATCTCAAACCCCGCAGAAAATATAGCTCTACGGACAAGGCACTGATGCAATAAGGAGGGTTGAGAGCCATGCTGTCTTACGACCAAAGGGGCAGCAACTCGCTCAACTATCAACTTTGGACAGTTGAAGATAAAAAACCGTTCAATCGCAGAAGGCTCAGAGAAGCTTTATCACCCCAGGGTATGAAGAAAGAGGGCAAAAATTACCCCGTCCCGCCGAATTGATCAGCAAGATTTGCACCTGTTCAAGTCAGGTGTCCAATTTGTTTAGGTTATTTTTTGGGAATCAAAAGAGTACGTTCATCTTCCGGAACAGGGTGTTCATAACAGTCAACATTGGCCAAAGATCGATAACAATAAGTCGTGGCTTGGGGGGCCGAAATCACTCTAACGGGTTCTTTTTGCATGAAACCTCCCGAACATCCGGCCAAGACCAAAAATGTTGAAGTTACAAATACAGCTTTTAGACACCCCATTCTTACGCCCTCCTCGGGTCATACTATAACACATCACATCAACCAAACACCTTACAAGTTTCGCGCCAGTTCAATTAACTCATTATGTAAAAACAAAGTATCCGACTAAAAAACTCAAGGATAGTCCTGTAAAGTATCAGTGAAGGCTCTGGAGAATAAAGGATTTTACCTTTCGTAAAGACATTATTAACCGATTGCTGTCAACATATCCCTATAGTCGTAAAACTTTACCTCCTTTACCTACAAAGCAAATCTTTTGAGAATGGGAACAGGGAATTATATGGCTGCTGAAATAGGCGACGAATTCGAACACATTGAAAGTTCTCTAGATGACTTAAGTCATGCAGAGTACCTGATGCTCTACCGGGAGGCAGGAGAAAACCTGCTGTTTGCCAAGCGCCAACAATGGCTTGTCCTTGCTTATCTCAGCATGGCCTATGTCGGGATCTATCTTGTCGCCAAAGCAAACCCCTATGACATTAAGTTTTTAAATTACCTGACCGCCTGCTCTTTTATCCTGACAATTTTTGCGATTGCTTTCGTGATCTTCCTCCAATTTTGGCAGATCAACGAAAAACGCATCATTCGCAATATTGCATCCGGCCTGTCAAACTCACTACAACGCATCAGATCCCTCAAATCACGGGGTGAGTCCGACGCACACCGATACATCATGCTCTTTATGCTGATGGCCTATATACTCATGGCTCAAATAGCCATGTTGCGTGCACTATGGAATATGACAAATTGAACGCTCGCTCCTAGTTCCATTTCCATATGTGCACATAAAAGGCCCACCTAAATGGTGGGCCTTTTATCCATGGTATCTTGATCACCCAATAATACCCAAAGGAAAGCCTTCACTATTAACAATGTTGGCTTCCTAAAAATCACCCTTCCTATAATAGAGCGGGCTTGATAATATCTTGCTATAGTTGAGGATCTGAGCGCTACAAATAAAAAAACGCCACAGCCTGGGGAACCCTATATGTTCGTTAAAACATCACCGACAAAAGCTGTACTCTTTTCCCCCCTTCTAGCGATAGGATTATTTATTGCGGGTTCCAATTTGGCCCAGGCAAAATATGTTACCCTGTCCAAAGCCCCTAATAGCTTTTTGAACAAGACACAACAGGTCCAATTTCATCACCGCTGGCTCCACGAATTTCATTCATACAACAAAAGTAAATCCAAACGCGTGAGGAATTGGTACGCCACACTGATGACCGAAAAATCTTCGGACTCCCTCGCCGAATTAAAATCTTTATATAGCCTTGCAGGACGTATGGTGAAATATAAGGCTGAGAGAAAAGACTATTGGTCAACCCCTGGGGAAACAATCGCTCGCGGTTATGGTGATTGTGATGATTATGCCCATGTTTATTTAACTTCCGCTGCCCTTCTCGGCTACGACCAGAAAGATTTATGGCTTGTGGCTGGAACGTTTTATGGACGTTATGGCCCTGTAGGGCACGCGGTTGCCGTCGTAGAGACAAAAGAGGGCCAGCAGTATGTGCTCGACAATTTATACCAACGCGTTATTTCAGAAGAAAAACACCACAGCTTTAAACCCAGCTACGAGATCAACATGGAAGCACAAGCCGCGTTCATTAGCGTAAACACTCAGTTTCACGATGCTTATTGACCTGCTGTTTGCACACTATATTTCATCCCCTCCGCTGCCTTACGTCTCCTCGTTCATTAAATGATTTAGTCCGGAACTGACACATGCCTGCATTCAAAACAAATCATCTTTTCATCGGATTTGCTTTCGTTATCACGGCTTTATCCTTATCGCCGAAACACACTCAAGCATCAGATGAGACATTGGACCGGATCGCCGCAACAAATACCTTTGTGGTCGGTTATCGCGATGAAATGCCCCCGTTCTCATACCGCTCTCCAGAAGGAGAAATTGAAGGTTATTCTATTGATCTTTGTAAAGGCGTTCATACCGCGCTGAAACAAGAATTGGGCAAACCGGATCTCAAAATCGAATTTGTCGAAGTCACAGCAGAAAGCCGCTTTGATCTAATCCTCAACAAAAAAATCGATATCGTCTGTGGTACAACTTCATGGACCTTGGGGAGGCAGGCAAAAATGGGTTTCAGCCTGCAAACCTTTATTACCGGCGCTGAAATGCTGGTCAAAGATGACAGCAGAATTCGTAGCCTGAAAAGCCTTAGTGAAAAAAAGGCTGGTGTAATCCAGGGAACCCTTACCGCCGATACAATTAAAAAACGCATCGAACGCGATAAAATTGACATAAATCTTATCACCTACCAGCACCCCCACGAGGCGCTCAATGCCCTGGAAAGTGGAGAGATTGAGGCCTACATTGCCGATCGTGTCCTCTTAATCGGCTTACTGGACGAAGCAAATGCTCCCAACGACCTCAAGCTGGTAAACAGATTTTATACCTTTGATCCCTATGCGCTGATGTTTGCCCGCCAATCACTGGATTTCAAGCTCTTGGTCGACAGATACCTTGCAGGGATCTATCGCAGCGAAAAGGCCGTCGCGTTATTCGACAAATGGTTTTCGCACATGGGAGTTCGATCTAACGAAAACATCTTACGCGCCATGTACAAGTTACAGGGAATTCCAGAATAACTCAGGATATCCTTGAAGCCTGCCTTATATCAGGGGCTCCAGTATCGAAACATAACTGGCCACGGCTGCCCCCCCCATGTTGTAGATCCCAGCCATTTTTGGATTAGCCAATTGGATTTCAGGTGCGGCCGCCCCCGTAAGCTGCATCGCCGAAAGCACGTGCATGGACACACCTGTTGCCCCAACCGGATGTCCCTTGGCTTTCAGGCCACCTGACAAATTAACCGGAAGTTTGCCATCCGGATAAACCCAGCCCTCTTCAAGCGCCCGAAAACCTTGGCCTGGAGGTGTTAGGCCCATGGCTTCGTACTCGATCAATTCCGCAATTGTGAAACAGTCATGGGTTTCGACAAAGGACAGATCATCCAACGTTACACCAGCCTTTTGCAAAGCCTGCTGCCACGCCTTGGTACAGCCTTCAAAACGAATGATGTCGCGTTTGCTCATGGGCAGATAATCACTAACCTGGGTCGCGGCCTTAAACCGAACCGCCCGCTTCATGGTACGGGCCGTTTCTTCGTCAGCCAACACAATTGCGGCGGCTCCATCGGATACCAAAGAACAATCAGTACGTTTTAAATTACCAACCACGGACGGGTTTTTATCAGATAAAGTGCGACAAAAATCATATCCAAGGTCTTTACGAATTTGCGCCAATGGATTGTGTACGCCATTGGCATGGTTCTTCGCAGCAATACCTGCCAGTGCGTCCCCCTGATGCCCATGACGCTGATAATAAAGGTCGCAAATATGGGCAAAAACCCCTGCAAAACCACCTCTAATATCCCCCTCTTCCTTGAGATAAGCTGCTTTAAGAAGCGTGTTACCGATCTCTGGCCCAGGTAAGGCTGTCATTTTCTCGACCCCAACCACCAACACCATTCGTGCTTGCCCAGATTCAATCGCCCGCAGGCCATGGTGAATGGCAGCAGATCCTGTAGCGCAGGCATTTTCAACCCGAACAGCAGGTTTAAAGCGTAATCCTTCATCCGCCTGTAAGATCAGCGATGCTGGAAAACCTTGCGGGGAAAAACCTTCATTAAAAGTACCAAGCACGACCTCATCAACATCACTCGCGGAGAGTTGCGCATCTTCCAAGGCACCACGAGATACTTGAGTTATAAGGCTTTCAACATCTTCTTCTGTATGTTTACCAAAAGGCGTATGCGCCCAGCCTACGATACAAGCCGACATAATGATCTCCCGTGGTTTTGAATATTTTTATGATTTTTATTTATATTTTTTGTGAACGGATCCGTTCTATCGCCCACAGCCTATCACAATTTTCCTTGAAACCAAGAACCTTTGCTGCAACGCACCATCACTTAAATATGACATATTTCAAATTGCCATATACTAAAGCCACAGAACTTGAGCCAAGTTAAATAATTCTTATTAAAGTTGTGACAGCCTTGAATATGATAGAGTTGCCTCAAAAATAAATCACAAGATTAGACTCAAGTTTTTTTAACAATTCTTGAAATCTAATTAATGCTGGAATGGAGCAAAAGGCGTCGCCAAAGAATTTAACCTCGAATAAAAATGCCTCCGAAAATGGAGCCTCAACAAATGAGGTTGTTTCTTTACGCCCAATGCCTGAAGGGGGAACAGAAGGTGCTCCCACAACTAACGCATTTGCTATTTTTAATACCAATGGAAATCTCACAAATTACAGCGAAAACTTCAAAGATTATTTCCCCTCTATAGCCAACTTCATAGAAGTTGGCGCCAAATACCAGGTTCTCATACAAGAACTTGTACTGCGCGAAGGTGCGGATTTTTCGGTCACACAACGAGATGAATGGAGCCAGCGTCTTTATGCTCACAGGCAAGGAGAATTATCGACTCTTGATTTAACAGGGCTCGGTAAACTCAGGATATCAAGTACACGTTCTGAACTTCAAGATGGAACCCTGATTTTCTCTTTTGACAATTCTGCTGCTCTACCGACAACACTTAATGAAATAATGCACCTGAACCGACAGGTTCTCTCTGCCATAGACGATATTAATGAGGGCTTTGTCCTCTATGACCCCAACGGTAAAATGATTTACTGCAATGCCCGTCATAGAGAACTTTATCCAGAGGTAGCTCACCTCTTAGTGCCAGGATCTGATCGTTTTGAAGTCCTAGAGGTCTATTGGGAAAAGGTCGGACGGATAGCAAGTAAATTCGCCCATGGAACACGTAAAAACAACAGATCAAACATTCCTCGCGGAGATATTGAACGGCAACTTCCCAATGGACGATGGCTCAAAATCAGTGAAAAACCGACCCATGGTGGAGGGCTTGTTGCAGTAAGAACCGATATTACCGAACTCAAAGAAAACCAAACGACTTTATTCAGCGTGAATGAACGCCTGCTAGAACAAACCAAGGCATTAGAGATTGCTTCTTTAACCGCCCAAGAGTGTTCAGCGACAATAACCTTGGCCGGTTGCGACAACCACCTTGGCCGGTGGATCTGATCATTAAAAATGGCGTGCCCGTTTGATAATCAGATCCACCGGCCAAGGCTTAATTTGGTGTTAGTTACAAGCTGCTGTGAGTTGATAAATTAGGAACCTCTAGATGTAATTGGAGGAACCTGTTTGCCGTATAAATTTATCACAGATGAACAACTGAGACTTTACATGACAGATAGAAAAACTCATGGTCAACGAACCGCCGCTGCCCGCGCAGGGTTTAGCGAACGCACGGCCCGCCGATTTGACGTTGATGCGACTTTACCGTCACAACGCAATATAAAGCGAGGGCGAACAGTTTCTGATCCGCTTGAAGATATCTGGGATAAGGACATCCTTCCCATTTTGGATAAAGACAACTCGGTCAAACCCATTACTTTGTTGCGCCACATACAGAGCCTCTATCCGCTCCGTTTTCCCGATGACCGTGTCAAGCGCACGTTAGAGCGCCGAGTTCGGGGATGGCGGGCTCTGAATGGCCCTGAAAAGGATATCATTTTCAGGCAAACACCTGAGCCGGGTTACATGGGCCAATCAGATTTCACGGATGCAGCCGACTTAAGTATTACCATTGCAGGAGATCCTTTGGTGCATCGGCTCTATCATTTTGTTCTGGTATATAGCCGATGGGAACATGTTGGGGTCGTACTTGGCGGTGAGAGTTTTACAGCCCTTGCGGAGAACTTACAAAATGCGCTTTGGTCCTTGGGGGGCGCTCCTGAAAACCACCGGACCGACAGCCTGTCTGCGGCCTTTCGGAATTTGAGCGTTGAGGAAAAGGAGGACATTACCAAACGTTATTCTGCTTTTGTTGAGCACTACGGTATGGAGGCCAGTCGAAATAACAGAGGGGAATCACACGAGAACGGTGCCATTGAATCTCACCACGGTCACCTTAAGACTGCGATAAAGCAGGCCCTGATTTTGCGTGGCAGTAATGACTTTGACACTTTGGATGAGTATCGGCGATTTTTGGACGAGCTGATTGCTAGACGGAACAAACATCGTGACCAAGATATCCAAACAGAGTTGAAATCTCTCAAGGCGTTACCTCCTCGGCGAACAACAGATTACACTGAAGTCGTGTCGAGAGTTACCAAAACAAGTGGTTTTTTAGTTAAGCAGGTTTTTTATAGCGCCCCTTCTCGCCTAATTGGTCAACGCTTGCGTGTCCATATTTACGATAACCGGATAGAAGCCTATCTAGGCAGCACTCATGTCGTCAGCCATTCTCGTGAGCGGGGGCACGGCAAAGGCCCCCGCATTCATGTTATCAATTATCATCACGTCATTCATGCTCTCAAACGTAAACCTCAGGCACTCGCCAATTCTATTTATCGTGACAGTATTTTTCCAAGAACCGAGTACTCCCTGGCCTGGACATTGTTTCAGAAAAAGTTGTCCCGCAGAGATGCGTGTCGTCAGATGGTTGGGATACTTTTCCTTGCGCACGAAGAGGCTTGTGAGGCCGAAGTCGCGCACCTGATTTCGAGAGAAATCAATGCAGGAAGGCTACCTTGCGCAAAAAAACTTAAGCTGAATATCACAAAAAAGAACACGGATTTACCTCCTGATATTCCCGTGGTTCAACCTTCATTATCAGTCTTTGATACTCTGTTGGAGGATCGGGCATGACAAACATTGAAGTGGATCAGCACAAGCTGCCTCTTATGCTAACTGACTTACGATTACCCAGCTTTCACAAACACTGGCAAGATATCGCAATCCAATCCGACAAGGAGGGCTGGTCAGCAGCCAGGTTCCTTGCCGTTTTGGCCGAATATGAATTGGCCGAAAGGGACACGCGACGCATTCAACGCCATCTCAACGCATCAAACCTGCTGGGCGGAAAAACTCTGGCCACTTTTAACTTCAAGCGGCTGCCTAACGTGAAAAAGGCGCAGGTCGAAGCCTTGTCTGCCGGTGACTGGATTGACGCAAGAGCAAATCTGATTGCCATTGGAAATTCAGGGGGAGGAAAAACTCATCTCCTATGCGCCGTAGGTTATGCTCTTATAGAGGCTGGATACCGTGTGCTCTATACGCAAACCAGTGATCTGGTGCAAAAACTCCAGGCTGCCAGACGTGAACTTATGCTCGAAAACGCCCTCGCAAAACTCGATAAATTTGATCTCATCATTCTCGATGATATTACCTATGCACAAAGGGATATATCTGAAACATCCGTGCTCTTTGAATTGATCGCCAGACGATATGAGTACCGAAGTATTGCAATTGCTGCCAATCAACCTTTTAGCGGATGGGACAATATTTTTCAAGATAAGGCCATGACCGTTGCAGCAATCGATCGTCTTGTTCACCACTCAACCATTCTTGAGATGAATATCGACAGCTACAGACAATGGGAAGCCGCCCAAAATCTCAAAAAAATGTTGCGGAAAACCACAAACAAAAAGGTGAAAAATATGCCTGAAGCATCGTAAATAAACGTCAGATCACAGCCGCATCAAAAGCGGCCAAGGTGGTTGACGCAACCGGACAAAGTGGTTGACGCTCTACACAAGAGGCAACACAAGCCAAATCCAACTTTCTTTCTGCAATGAGTCATGAAATCCGCACACCTCTAAACGGTGTAATCGGAATGTCTCAACTGTTATCAGGATCAAAATTAGATGATGAACAGCAGACCAAACTAGATACCATAATTACATCAGGTCAAAACCTGCTTGAAATCATCAATAATATTCTTGATATGAGTAAAATTGAAGCAGGTAGTGTCGAATTAGAATTCACAACTTTTAACTTACATGGTTTTCTCGACACTACGATCTCTCCACTAATGACACTAGCTGACGAGCATAGCCTTAGCTTCGAATGTCACAAAAAAGACGATACTGACCTATTTATCAAGACGGACAGAACACGCCTCCGCCAAATATTAACAAACCTGCTAAGCAACGCGATCAAATTTACCCTAAGCGGTAGTATCACCCTCTCGCTAGAAGAATTAAGCAGTGAAGACCCACGTTGTACTGCTCTTGAATATCCCTTCAAAGATACTCCTAGCAAAGTATTCTCTTTTTCTGTCACAGATACAGGAACAGGTATATCCGAAGACCAACTGGAAACAATATTCACTCCTTTTACCCAAGAAGATAACTCCATTACCCGAAAATTTGGCGGCACAGGATTAGGTTTGTCTATCGTAAAGAGCCTCGTCGAAATGCTCGGCGGCACGATCTCCGTAACGAGCACGCTAAATTCTGGCAGTTGCTTTAACTTCATTCTCCCCTGTCCATTACCGAGTAGTGAAGAAATCAACGAAGTGAATACAGAAAACAGCTCCCTAGACATACTGAATTGCCCGTCACTCAATATACTCGTCGCCGAAGACAACATGGTCAATGCCATGATTGTGAAAGCCTTCATCGAGAAATTTGGCCACAAGGCCTACCTTGCTCAAAATGGTCTCCAGGCCATAAATGCCTTAAAGTACGAGGATATAGATCTGATTTTAATGGACGTCCATATGCCAAAAATGGACGGCCTGGAAGCCACGAAAAAGATAAGAAAAGGCGATTTCCAACCTGACATACCGATCATCGGCCTGACAGCAGAGGCCTTTAGCGATAGGCATAAACATTTTCGCAGCCTAGGTATGACCGATGTCCTCTCCAAACCATTTACCGAATATCAACTCAAAAATGCAATAATGAAATGCTTCAACTTAATAGATCAAGAAAGGCTTGAATCTAAAAAGGAAGAAACCACAATTTCTCTCAATAAATTTTCAGATGTTGACAGTTTAACCCCGTTTTCAAATACACTCGATACAGAAGAAAATACTTCTGTTGATAGATCTGAGGTACATAACAACGTGTCGATAATTATAAATGAAGAGCACCCTATTGGCTCTGAAAAAGAATTAGAAGAAATTCGCTCGCAAATCGGCGATGAAGTCCTCGCAGAGTTACTAGGAATGGCACCAGAAACCATTACTACTCACATGGGAAACCTACAGGCGGCTCTCGAAACACAAGACAGCGATGCAATCTATTTAGCCGCTCATACGATAATGGGGACTGCAGGTTCGATGTTTGCACCCCGACTGGCAGCTATCGCAAAAGAAATGGAGGGGTTGTCCAAGGATAACTCTGCTGCAGTAGCCCTCTTTCCAGCGCTGGAAAAAACCGGATCCGAAACCATTACCTGGTGGAAAGGCAAGATGGACTAGAACATACCGCCTGCAATTTAATTATTCAGTACGAACCTTGGCGCACTAATTTATCACCTTGAATTCTATCACAAAGAAAAGAAGCCACGCATTATTGCGTGGCTTCTCTATTTTATAATACCGGCTCACCCACTTTATTCAGCGGGTTGCAGGCTCTCACTTGTTTTAGCCCGAAGGTTATCGCGATAAAGCGCTTTTGCCAGAGAAACAACCATCAAGACCATCACCACGGTAAAGGGCAATGCCCCAATGATCATGGCATTTTGCAAGGCACCAAAAGGATTGGCCTCCGCACCGCTATTACCAGCAATGATCAAAGCACCGATAACGCTCGTCAATATCACACCCCAGATGATCCGGTGTTTGATACCTGTTTCCTGCTCGCCACCAGACATGATGGTGTTCATCACCAAAATTCCAGAGTCAGCAGAGGTAACCAGGAAGGTCATAATCAGGACCACACACATGATCGTTAGGCCCGAAAGGAACCCGCCGGAAATCATATGGCTGAGAGTTACGAACAATTTAGCGGTATTAGAAGCACCAGTGATTGTGCCTTCAGCAACACCACTTAACTCGAGATCAATCGCGGTACCGCCGAGGATGGTCATCCAAAGGAAGCAAACGATTGCAGGCGCAATCACACAACCAATAATGAACTCACGAACGGAACGACCCTTTGAAATTCGTGCCAGGAACAAACCAACGAAAGGTGAGAAAGCAATCCACCAGGCCCAATAGAACGTGGTCCAACCCGCTTGCCAGCCAAACTGACGGCCCTGTGTTCCAGCTTCATAAAGGGCAACCGCCAGCTGATCAGAATTTTCCAGAGCAATTACAGAAGCGGGTAAAGCTTCTTTGAAACCATCAAGTGAGCCCCAGGCATTGGTAGCACCGCTATAAATAGAGGCGATGTCTTCCGCAGGTAGAGACTTAGCAATCTCTGGAAGTACCGCATTAAACGCCTCTGCTGATTGTGGTCCATAAGCCCCAAATGACATTTGAGTGAAGTTCAGGATGTAATCAACCAGGCTGGAACCAAAGGTAGTCATGGCGAAAGCAAACGAACCAAAGACAACAAAGGTCAAAAGTAGAATGATTGACAATACAAGATTAAGATTTGAAAGATATTTAATCCCTTTGCCCACCCCAGATACGGCTGACAGGATTGACATTCCCATCACTACAATCAATGCCGCAAGCAGCCCAACTGTACTTGGTTTAGGAGCTTCAGCATCACCGTTCATCAACCACTGAAAATCCGTGACAGCATAGACGCCATCAACAAACTGACTAACGCCGAACCCAATAGTTACTGAAACACCCAAGATCGTAGCAACAACGCCGAGGACATCAACGACATGGCCAAGAGGACCGTTAATTGCCTTACCGAAAAGCGGTGTTAGGGCAGAACGGATGGTCAGGGGCATATCACGGGTATAGGCGTAATAAGCGAGACACAGACCAGTCGTTACATAAATTGCCCAGGCATGAAAGCCATAGTGAAGGAAAGTGTAGCGATAAGCAGCCCCTACAGCTTCTTCAGTTTTCCCAACTACATCGCCATCTAGGATGACAGGGTTTGAGCCCCAAAGACCGATAGGTTCCGCCGTTGCAAAAACCATCAGTCCGACACCGAGGCCTGCACCAAACATCATCGAGAACCAGGAGAAGTTGGAGAATTCAGGTTTCACCCCTGCGCCACCCAATACCTTTTTCCCCGTAGCAGGTAACAAGGCGATCACAAAGAGGAAGAATGCAAACCCACCCACTGCAATAATATAAAAGGTATTGAAGCTGTTCAACACACTGGAGTTAATAGATGATAACACACTGTTAGCATTTCCAGGCCAGGCCAGGGCCCAGATCACCAATAAGGTCATGCTAATCTTACTAATTAGGGCAATGGGGACACTATGTCCCTCATAAAATCCCGATGAAGCTTTCTTAATCTCAAGCTCCGTAAATGGTGGTTTTATTGACATGGTTACTCCCCGTTTTAGTTTTTCTTGTCGAGCCTTGTACGCTTTCTAGTTGATTTAAAATCCTCCAGATGCGACTTCACTTGTTTAAAAGAGACCTCATTGTGACTATCACGACCCCATTGCGCCAAAAGCGACGCCACGTCCTGAAATCCAATACGATGTCTGCCACTAAGTTTTTCGAACTTACACAAACTTACGCAACGCGTAAGTATTCACGCACAATTAAATTTCAGTCAAATTCATACTTTTTAAGTAAATTTCAATTTTTCTGAAGTAACTTTTAAACCGCAATACAACACTGACGGTATTTGATACGAATTTCCAAATCATTTTAACGCCTAAATCCCATGATTATTTGTCATGGGATTTAGTATGTTTGGCTTAAACCAAATCACTATTTAACGTTTAAATTTCCCATGAAGAATAGGAATTACAATCTCTCGATTGTACGGTTTCAATTTGACAGCGTTCAATTGAAACAGGCTTATCAAGCCTCTTGTCTTCCCTCCATACCCTCTCTCATAATCAGAACTCTTTTAAAAATCAGCGAGTAATCGTGAAGGGTATCCCTATGAAAATGCCATTTTCCTCAGAGCATTCTAGAGCAGGTTTTGAAAATAAGGACCTTTGCCGTATCAGAACGGTGACCGCCTTTTTGGTACTGGATAAAGATCGCGTGGCATGGAGCGATGAAATAGCAAAAGCTTCAACATTTTGCGGAGAACTTGCGGCAACCTTTTCAGAAAATGGCTATACAGTACAAACCATTAGAATTGTTACGAACCCATTTGGCGAATACCTGAATACTTCCTCCATTGAAGCAACCGAAGCTGATTTAGCTTACATCAGCGACATATTAAAAGCCGAACCCAAGACCGATCTAAGGATTAGGTTTGCCATAGGAGAGGCAAAAACCGCTCACGAAATAGCCCTCCTGCCGAGATTAATCCAGAGTTACGGAGACCTTTGCAATGCTTGCGTGAACATCGATCTCGACAAACATGGTGTCCTAAACAACGATCTCATCACTCATTCTGCTAAAGCTGTAAAAGAAATCAGTCGATTAACGCCAAGAGGCGAAGGAAATTTCAACTTCACGGTAAACTTCAACTGTGAACCTCTTATTCCTTACTTTCCTGCTGGTTACCATCAAAGAGAACGCGGTAACTGCTTTGTCGTTGGCTTGGAAACGCCTGATTTACTTGTTCATGCACTCAAAGTGTTCAATAAAACCCATCCGGAATTAGACCATAACACAGGCTTTAAGGGTTATTTTGATGCCATGAGCACGGGGCTTCAACATCACGTTTCTCAAATCCTATCCATTATCAATCATTTGGATGGGAGCGAAGGTTTTTCCTTTGCCGGCATTGATAGCTCGGCAGCCCCTTCAAAAGACTGTGCATCTTTGGCAGAGGTGTACGAACTTATGGGGGTGGAATACTTTGGTGCCGCAGGTACTGTGGAAGCCTCCTCTCTTCTGACCAGGGTCTTCAAATCGATACAAGGCGTCGATCTGGTTGGATTTTCAGGCTTAATGCTTGCCGTTACAGAAGATGAAGGCCTCGCAGAAGGTACTAGAAAATCAAATTTTGATATCCAATCCTTGTTAACCTTCAGTGCCGTTTGCGGAATTGGCCTTGATACCGTGCCCATTCCCGGAGACACCCCCCTTGAAAAAATCACCGCCATCATGCGCGATACAGGTACAATGGCCTTTCGCTTGAACAAGCCCCTCACTGTGCGGCTTTTTCCTGTGCCCGGATTGCATGCAGGTGACCTCACGGCTTTTGAAAGTGATGATCTCTGCAACTGCGCTGTTATGGCAGTGCCTTAAAAATTTTCCAGGGTTCTAAAGTAAGGCTAATGGGTAGATCCCGGGTTACCTGTTATCGAAGACTTATAACGGTAGAGACGTTCTTCAGGAAACGTTTCCCGCAGGACAGAGCCTAGGTGTTGCGCCTTTAACAACAATTTCCGAGTATCGTGGCCATCCAAAGTCAATACCGCTGCGGTTTGCATCGCAACAGCATTTTCAGTTCGCGCGGCTTGAACCAGCCAAAGAGCGTTTAGCTCTGTTGTACATATCTGCTGGCGGCAAGAAGGACAGCAGGAAACAATAAATTCGAAGGACGTTCTGCGGCTGTTTCGAATTGCCCGAATGAAACCACCAACCGCAGCTACTATCCATGCGCCGTCATAAAGACCAAACTCATCCTCACCCAGCTCAAACACCTTCTCCCACGCATGACTGGTTGGATCAGAATAGCTCTGACAATAAAGGCGTAACATTTCTAAAACCAAAAGTTCAGAAGGCATAAATGAGTAATTCTTCAAGGGAAAACTCGAGGTCTTTTGAGGCCATTTGGGCTGGCCATTTGTATTAAGGCAGGTCATTTGAATCTTTCAGGCTCATCACGGTCGATCCCATTTCCTTGCCAGAGGCAGAGACTTGGTCCGATATCTATTGGTAATGTCCTGGCGTATTTTTTTGCGCGTATTTTTTTGCGCGTATTATTTTATGCGCGTATCCGTTCTATTGCAGATCTACATATTAATAAGAAAAGCAACCAACTCAGTCAAGAACGATTCGCAACTAGCGTAATAAATATTTAAAAACAACTAGCTCCCCCCTACGGACCTCAGAGTGACCTCGGCTTTCTCGCGTTCTATTCGGGAATGGATTTGTTTATACCTAATGTAATATTAACCTTTAATTGGTATTTTTTCACCCTAAGAGTTAGGTAGTGGTGGGTATAAAATGGTAACGATTTCATTTCTTCATTCGGATTTAAATCCGTTTCTTTCTCTCAGAACATTACGGCCCTGTTCTAAACCCACAAACTGTGGGTAGGGATCAACAGTGTTCTCAGTTTACGACAATACCAACCCTCACTTGGCTAGTGTAGCGGATCGCGATGAAGGTTATTTTTCATGGCAATAAATCCCCCGACAACACCCATAACAATTCTTCTTGTCGATGATGATTTAGCTTTTGCAAAAACACTTATTTCTGCGCTCAAGCCCTTGGGCTATTCGGTATCTGTAGAGCAAAGCGCGGTTAAAGCCCTCCTGCATCAAGAGCAATCCCCAGCATCTTTGGTAATCGTCAACCACACCCTGCCCGATAGACCAGGCATTAGCCTTATTAAAGAGTTTCTATCTAAATACCCCGATTTACAGACCGTCTATATAACCTCTACCGAAACAGAGGTTCTGGCAGCAGAGGCCCTACGAGTTGGTGTCACTTGTTATATCAACAAAGACCCCCAGGACGTCTTCTTTAAGGTTCTGCCCGCGATTTTAGAGCGAACACTCAATCGAACCAAGGCCGTGGAACTACAAAAAGATCTCTCTGATAAGCTCAGAAAAAATCAACGGCGCCTATCTCAGGCAGTAGCGGTATCAGAACTCGGCTTTTGGGAATGGGATGATGTCTTGGACAGAGCGACTTATTATTCGCCGGAATTGCTCCAACTCTACGAAATGCACGAGAATGATCTTTGCCATGGCGCCTGGACCGTTCAAAAAGATCTAAAGCATGTACATCCCGATGATTTAAAAGAATATAACTATAAATCTCACTTTTACGATGGGACGACTGACCGTTATGAAGTCGAGTTTCGCATCTACAAAAAAGACGGCAGCATCGTCTACCTTCGGGAAATAGGCCAAGCAACCAGAAATGAAGCCAGTCAGATTGTTAGATCCTATGGCACA
Organism: Kiloniella sp.; assembly: GCF_965205715.1. Lineage (GTDB taxonomy): Bacteria > Pseudomonadota > Alphaproteobacteria > Kiloniellales > Kiloniellaceae > Kiloniella. The sequence goes on from NZ_CBDBHW010000014.1 coordinate 1,545,729, forward strand.
GTTCAGGATATTACCAAGACAAAACTAGCCGAAATCGATCTGAAAGAAGCCTTAAACGAAGCTGAAAAAGCCAATCGAACCAAAGCATCTTTTCTTGCAACAATGAGTCACGAACTTCGCACCCCCTTAAATGCGATACTGGGCTTTAGTGAGATCCTGGTTAGTCAAAGTTTTGGCCCCCTTGGTACAGAAAAGTATCTCGATTACGCAAAAGATATTCATAACTCAGGCACGAACTTGCTCTCTCTCATAAGCGATATTCTTGAAATATCGAATTTAGAGGCCGGAGACAAAAGCCTAATAAAGGAAACCGTTAACCTTACACGGCTTATCACCTCATGCCATAAATCGGTAAAACCATCATTCGACCAAGCAAACATCGCAGTTTCTCTCTCCCTTCCCAAAAGGCTCCCCCCCATTTTGGCCGACGAGCGTGCTTTGCAGCAAATCATCCTGAATCTATTATCAAATGCTGCAAAATTCACCCCGGAGAAAGGTCAGGTAAACATTGCACTCACCCAATCAAACGAGGCAATAACCCTGAGCGTCGAAGACAATGGCCCGGGGATTGACGATGACCATCTGGCAATCCTCCTAAAGCCTTTTACCCGACTGGAAAGCGATCCACATGTATCTCAAGATGGCATTGGCTTGGGATTATCAATTATCAAATCTCTGACTGAAGCCCACGGTGGACACTTAGAGATCGACAGTAAAGTCGGGAGAGGCACGACCTTTTATGTGCACTTGCCTTCTATGATAACTCCAATCAGTGGAGCGGCCTGAATACAGCAATATTGAGCACTCTTCAGAATTCACAACAAATTATCCCTACAAAAGTTAAATGACCCCCGGCAAAGCCGGGGGCTTAAGCGGGTGAGCCCCTTAAAGGGGCAAATTGGGAACCGCTAAAGCGGTTATGGATTGAATATATCCATTTGGTCAAAGTACTTATCACGCTCTTCTTGCGTTCTGATATACTCCCTCACCATCTGTTCATCGAGCCCTACAGTTGAGACGAAATATCCACGGGCCCAAAAATTTTCACCCTTGAAATTCCGTGCTTTATTTTTGAATTTTCGAGCTATGGCAATCGCGCTTTTTCCTTTTAGGTATCCAACGACTTTTGAAACAGCATGTTTGGGCGGTATGCTGATACACATGTGAATGTGATCCGGCATCAAATGGCCCTCCTCAATCTTACTTTCGCGATGCCCGGCCAGTTCATGGAAAATTTCACCAAGATACTGACGTAGGTTGCCATAGATAACTTTTTGCCTGCGTTTAGGGATGAAAACCACGTGGTATTTACAATCCCATCTCGTATGTGCAAGGCTTTTGTAATCTCTCATCGGCTAATTCCTTTGTTATTTTGGTCAATAAACAAAGAAATGTAAGACCGTGGGAACGGTCAAACCATTGAGAGTCCCCCGGCATAGCCGGGGGTTTACCGGATTAAATTAAGAATAATAGCCTAATCTAGAATTAAGACATGCGCTCGCCATAAAGCCAGAAATTCTAGCAACCAAAACAGGGAGTAATCGGGTAATGGACAACAAGCCTACATCGGCTTCAACCACAGCAACAAAAAAATCAAATTGGCCTGTAGTCAGGGATGTTAACGTTCGCATCATTCCTGAAATTTTATCAGCCGGATTTGCGGATTTCCTGGCGACGGCAAAGTACGGCCTCTTTTTTGGTAGCATATATGCTATCGGCGGTTGGCTTTTGATTATTTTACTCTTTGAACTCGGTCTACCTTATCTAGTGTACCCCTTGGCCATCGGTTTCGCCCTTATAGCCCCCTTTATTGCCTGTGGATTTTATTTCATTTCCCATCAATTAGAAGAAGACAATCCCCTGAGTTGGGGAAAAGCTTTTGGCGTCGTCAAATCCATGTTCAGCCGTGATCTCGGTTGGATGGCGCTCGTCACTGGCTTTTCGCTTTTCATATGGATCGACATGGCTGCGTTTATCACCCTTAGCTTCTTTGGGTTTAAACTCGTCGGCATCCCGGAATTGGTTACCCAGATACTAACAACCCCCAAAGGCGCCCTATTCCTTCTCGTTGGTAATACAGTGGGAGCGGTGATAGCCTTTATTGTTTTTTCATTCTCGGCCGTATCCTTTCCCATGCTTTATCATCGGGACGTCGACTTTGTTACCGCCATGGTTACATCCGTGCGCATGGTTATGAAGAACCCCGTCCCCATGGCTGTTTGGTGTGTAACAATCGCAAGCCTTATTGTTTTATCCCTCTTAACGGGCCTAGTTGGCCTGCTCATTGTTCTCCCCGTCCTAGGTCACGCAACATGGCATCTCTATCGCAAAGTAGTAGCTGACCCTACTAATTGATAGCATGGATTAGAGTAATGCTCTTTACAGAAACGAGAAGCAGGAAATTAAGCCAAAGCTCAAGGCAGGGGGCGATTATACATCTGCTTATCTTTTGTGCGTTGGTATAGGGAAGACTTAGGCACTTCTCCGCTTTGTTGAGTAGATTTAGGATTTCAAATAGAGCATAGATTGATTATCTGGAATGGATGATTGTCTAATTTTGAGTTTGAAGTATTCGGTATCCTTGATGCCTCTGGCTCGCTTACGGATCATTCCTATACTGACATTACCAGCCTCTATCCTGGCGCTTGTGAGCTTGTGTTTGGCGTAGTTGCAGATGCCCACACAATGTTTCCGTAGGGATTTCGCGAACTTTTTTAGATAGAGCATCTGTGACTGATCTGCTATCAGGCACCAACGTTCCAGTTGCTCCGCCATCGCCTCAAATGAAGCGGCACTCCACAGCAGCTGAAGCTGTTCTTTCAAGACGTAAAGTGCATTCAGGTTGCTATTGCTCTCCAGCAACCTTTGCAGCTTGTCACTTTGTTTTTCACTCAACTTATCCGCATTTTTGAGCAACAGATAATGTGTCCCTTTCATCAACTCTTTACCACTTGGATCGGCCTTTCTGAACTCAAGTCGACGCTGATTATGGATAGCTTTGCTGTAGTTTTTCATGACGTGGAAACGGTCAAATACTATGTCGGCCAACGGCAAGGACTCTCTGACAGCCTTTTGGTAGGCAGGCCCCATATCCATCGCTACGGCCTTTATTTTGCAGGCTGTATCTGGTTGCAGTTGTTTCAAAAACCTTGAAAAAACCTCGGCAGTTCGGCCTGCTTCAACCCAGATCAGATGACCGCCAACCATATCGTAGACCACCGTCATGTAGTCATGACCTTTCGCCCGGGCAACTTCATCTACACCAATATATTCCAAGCCAGTTAGCTCTGCAGGATCAAGCGTAGGGAGAGTTTCAATAAGGTATGCCCTGTCGATATTCTTGACCGTTTCCCATCGTATATCCAAATGTCTGGAAACCGCTTGAATAGACATATGCCGACATAATCCACTGATCAGTCGGCAAAATCGGTGAGTGAAACGGCACCCTTTATCAACAAAATCACACCCCTCAATGCGGCGTTCGCCCTTGTTAATATAAACCTGCGCCAGCTCAATCTCGACCACACAAGGATACCCAAAAAGGGGGATGTCGTTTACTTGTCGGCGGACATGCTGGTTGATGCTTACCTTCTGGCCTGTAGCAGGGTCTATAGCCCTCCTACGCGCGTCTCGGCTGCAGTGAATGACAATCTTAACACCGCCGTCATCCAGTTTAATTTCATTTACACGTTGCCCTTTGAGGCCTAAAATATGCTGCGAGATGTTGATTGTCATATACCTGCTCTATGTAAAGTTATCAGAAACCATACATATCAACAGGTTACTTGGCGGTCGGCATCTTTTTCTACTCAACAAAGCGGAGAAGAGCCAAGACTTAGAAAAATAAGTTATTTCCTCTATTATACCTTGAAACTTATGTAAAATTTTCTCCTTTAACACTGCGTTAACAGCAAGAGTCTAAACTCAAAAAATAATAAGGGGTATATAGTTGCTCGAACTTTATTCAGCAGGCAGACATGTATGAGGAATATTTTCTTATACTTATTAACGTTGTATGTTTGAGAAAAGTTGCCTTCCACCCCAGATAAAATAATAAATTGGGAATTTTTCTATGGGTATAGCTGCGACAGACGAGCGCCTTCATACTGAGCTCGATAATCTCATTCACTATGTCGAGAGATTACGTCAGGAACTCGCAAATATTACTCGAAAAAAAGGCGAGCGCTCCGATTTCGAGAACATGTCGGTTCAGCTTGACGCCCTAATCAAGAACACCGAAGAAGCTTCTTATGAAATCCTCAAATCCAGTGAGGATATCCTAGAAACTGTCGACAAATTACGTGAAGACAATAGCGAAGAAGACCGCAACAAACTCTGTGACCTCATTACATCTAGTGCCATGGGAACTCTTCAAGCCTGTAGCTTTCAAGACATCACTGGCCAGCGAGTGACGAAGATTTTACGCTCGGTACAGTTTGTCGAAGAGCGGGTTAATTCCATGGCAGAAATCTATGGAGAAGCCTCCATTACAACCCTTGGCCTTGAGATATCAGCCAATGAAGAACCCAGTGAAGAGGTTTGTATGGATGGTCCGGCAGTACATGCCGAAGAAGCAATTTCACAAGACGATATCGATGCCCTTTTTGACTAGGCCTCAACTAACCTGAAGACGCCCTGAAACCTGTGATGATGTTCCGGTCCTATCTGGAAAATCTGAATTCAATCTAAGGTTTCAAACCAAACTTCCTAATGTTATATCCTCGTTGAGCCAGACCTCAACACTGCACGTGTTTAATCTACTGACGAGGGCCAGACGTGACATTATTTATAACAGATCTTGATTTCACTTTACTCGACGCTGAGGGAAATTTTTCGCATAGATCTGCGGAGCGTTTGAACAATTTGATTTCAAACGGAATGAAATTTACTGTTGCAACCGCTCGTGCTGCCCCTTCTATTAGACACCTGATGTCCAAGGTAGAACTGCAACTCCCCGTCATAGAGTTAAACGGCGCAATCTTACGGGATCTGCAAAGTGGCCACATCCTGCAACACAGGGGCTTAAAGAAAGAAAAGGCGGCTCTCATCAACGATTGTTTTACAGAACTTGGCATTAGCCCCTATGTCTCTGCCCTCATCGGGGATGACAACTTGTTATATTACCCTCAGCTCAACAACCCTGGAATGCAATGGTTTTTCGATGAAAAAATTGCGCGATCAGATCCCCGGTTAACCCCTCGGCCAAAAGATCTCTTTAATCAAAAAATGTCATCCTGTTCAGTGAAGAGGGATGGAACTTTCGACAGTGTCCTGGCTTTTACCTATCTCGGCTCCAAAACTGAGATCGACAGCATATCAGAACTTGTTAGACAGGTGGCTCCTGAAGTCCTTATCATCACTTATCCCAACCATTATATTGGAGACTGGGAGATCGTCATATCTGCCGCAGATGCCAACAAAGGCAATGCAATTGATCACTTACTTAATTATCTAACCACTGATCTTGATATTACGATTAACAGAACGACAGCATTTGGCGACAGTTCCAATGATCTTGAGATGCTCAACACGGTCGATCACCCCATAGCTGTATCGAATGCCAGCCAGGAAATAAAGGCCAGCGCCAAAGAAATTATTGGCCATCATAATGACGGTGCAGTGATAGATTATCTGGAGAAATTACATCGGTAATATGCCGTCTAATCTATACAACTTCTCCTCATTGTCCTCGCGGTATAGATAACAATAGAAAAAGCTATAGCTCCAGGAAAAACCGATCGATCATCTCCTGATATATTCCTTCTTTTTTCATCATACCCAATTGATAATCGAATTGTGCCCGCAAATAATCTAAATTCCTCTTATTGGAAAACGCCAAATAAGTGAAGTTTGTTTGAACGGGTGGAGATAGCTCAACAATGGCCTCTTCGTTACCGAGCTGTTTGATAAGATAACGGTGAGCGTGACGTTAACCGCATCTGTTTGAGCTAATGAATAATGGTTATGCTTCATTTTTCTTTTGAATGGAGCGTTTAATGTCAGCAATTGAGAACGATTTATCGCGAACAGAATTCCATTGGCTTGAGCATGCGCGTTCGTGTGAGTTAAACGGGGTGGGCATGAAAGCTTATGCCGAGGCACACGATCTTGACCTGAAGGATTTTTATCATCAAAAGGGGGAGCTTGTTAAGCGGGGTCTTTTTGTTGTTTCTAGTCGAGATGAAAATTTACACAAGATTGTAAATGGTTCAGCTGATGGCCCAGGCTTATTGTATTGTCAGGTTTGCCTTCGTAACGGGCTAGAAGTCAAATGGCCTGTTTCGGGGAGAACATCGGATTTAACATCTATTGTAGATGCACTTGAAGGTCTGTGATGCGGCGGCCTTCAGATGCTTTGCCCGTCATTTATCTTTGCGCAAATCCCGTTGATTTTCGTCGCGGCATAAATGGTTTGTCGATGCTTGTTGACGACATCCTCAGCCTTGATCCATTCTCTGGCTACCTCTTTGTTTTTTCTAATCGTCTAAGCAACAAGGTCAAGTTACTTTACTGGGAGAAAAACGGATTTTGTTTGTGGCAAAAGAGCCTTGAAAAAGATCGGTTTCATTGGCCACGACACTTGAGCAAAGGAGCCCGTATAGAGCTCAGTGGTCGCCAATTGAACTGGTTGCTGGATGGTGTTGACCTCCGTCATGTGAAAGAGCATAAGCCTGTAAATTATTCGGAGATATATTAAATATTTACAGCACTTTATACTGTTTTGAAGAGTATAAATTTGGTATACTTCGGCTATGTCAAAAGCGCCCATTTCTTTCCCTGAAAGCCTTGAAGAATCACGTATTTTAATAGGTGGTCTTCATGCGCGTATTGATATTCTTGAAGAGCAAAACAGATTATTGCGTCATCAGCAGTTTGCCGCTTCCAGTGAGAAGACATCCCCGCAAGAGCAAGGTCTCTTGTTTGATGAAGCAGAGGAAGCGGCTGAGGACGACACAGGGGCAGAAGACGATGATAAAGAGATCAAAGTTCCAGCTCATACCCGTAAAAGGGGTGGACGCCGCTCTTTGTCAAAAGACTTGCCCCGTGTGCGGATTGAACACGATATCCCCGAAGAAGAAAAGATTTGCGCTTGCGGATGTGGTCTTATGGCCAGAATTGGGGAAGAAGTCACCGAACAATTGGATATAATTCCGGCTAAAATGCAGGTTCTTCAGCATGTGCGTTTCAAATACGCCTGTAAATCATGCGAAGAAGGCGTAACAATCGCGCCCTTGCCACCACAGCCCATCCCCAAAAGCATCGCTTCTGCTGGACTTCTTGCTTATGTGGTAACGGGAAAGTATGTGGATGGCCTGCCTCTCTATCGTATGGTACCTGTTCTGAACCGCTCCGGTGTGGAGTTTAACCGTACATTACTCTCGCGGTGGGTGATCAAATGTGGTGATCTTGTTCAGCCCCTGATTAATCTGTTTACCGACCATCTCCTAAACTACGATATCATTGCCATGGATGAGACTGGCGTTCAGGTCTTGAAAGAACCTGGGAAAAAACCTCAAAGCAAATCCTACATGTGGGGGCAAAAAGGAGGCCCTCCGGACCAGCCAGTGATCCTGTTCCACTACGATCCCTCCAGGGCGGAGGATGTGGCAAGGCGATTGTTGGAAGGTTACACTGGGTATCTTGTTAGTGATGGATATCAGGTCTATCTGAATGTGACATCCGACAGCACAATCATCGGCGTCGGATGCATGGCTCACGCCCGGCGTAAGTTCAATGATGTCATCAAGGCACGGAAGAAGTCCAAAAGGCGAAAACCCGGCCTTGCCGATCATGCCATGGAGGCCATCAGAGCTTTGTACCGCATTGAAAAGCTCGCAAAAAACATGAGCGATAACGAACGTCGGCTATTACGCAAGGAAAAGGCCAAACCAATCCTTAAAGACTTGAGAGAGTGGATTACCAAGGTCAAATCGTCGGTGCCGCCGACATCGTTACTTGGCAAGGCTTTGCACTACATTGATAAGCAGTGGCCTCGGCTCATTCGCTACCTTGATGATGGCCGCTTGCCAATTGATAACAATGAAATGGAGCGCGTAATTAAGCCGTTTGTAATAGGAAGGAAAAATTGGCTGTTCTCAAAATCCCAAAATGGTGCCAAGGCCAGTGCAAATCTTTACTCTATCGTCGAGACCGCCAAGGCTAACGGGATCGAGCCATATTCATATCTTCGACACATTTTTACCCAATTACCTAAAGCAAAAACCGTCGAAGACTTTGAAGCTCTGCTGCCCTGGAACGTCAACAGAAACAACGTAACACCTTACATCATGCAAAAATAGGTGCGGTTAACGTCACGCTCACAGATAACGGGCGCCATAACGGTTACTGATTATAAGATCAAGGCGACGACTGTGTAGTTTTTTCAGCGAATAATCGCCCTCTTTGTGAACCTCTATATTTTTCAAGATATTTTGAACAACAGCCTCATCAAACTTTGTCCCGTAGCTTAGATCCTTCACCACACCAATTCTTAAGTCCTGAAACTCGGATAGGTCACCTGAATATACCAGGTCTGCATTTTTATGGGCAAAGAAGCTGATGGTTTGATCCATTACACTTTCACGAGAGAAATCAAGATAGGTTTCACGCTCTTTAGTCTTGAAAGCGACGAAGATATCTATCTCCCCCTCTTTTCCCATCCGAATAATCCGCGACCAGGGAAAAACCTCCACACGAAGTCTATACCCCATGCGCTTAAAGCACTCGCGAATAATATCTATGAACAGTCCTTTGACCTCTTCATCCTGCTTATATTCATAGGGTGGATAATCAGCTGTTACTCCAAAGATGATTTCATCCCCAAAGCTTTTGGTATTGATAAGTAGCATGGCCAGAAGAGCCAAAATATAGCTTTTCACTTTTCCCTCACATTGGATTCCAATTATAAAATCAAGGAAACCCAGTGTTGGTTCTGTCTTTTTGCAAATATTTTAAAGCAAAATCTTTAAGATATCTTAAGGCAAAAAATACCGTAAATACGACATTTATTTCAAGGGACGATGCCTCTACCTTCCTTACAACCAATCGGAGCATAGAGAAATCCTCGGGCTAACGCTTTTTACAGATACAACACATACCCGCCCCGTACTCCGCAGAAAGTGTCGGTTTTGTGACATGCACTTTCTGCATATCCGAGTTGTAGGATTGCCACTCGTAAAAATAAATCAGTGGGATTATATCTGTTTCATCGGACGAACACGAACCTTTCGCGAAGCGTCTAAACTTTATATCTACTGTTTAGGAGTTAACAAAATGGCTACAGTAACCTTCACTGAAACACTTCCAGTAAACCCAGCTGCAAACTATGCAGATCGTATTGGTTTTGCTCTTGGTAATCTTTTTGTTTCTGCGATTGAAGCCATTGAAAGTTACAAGCTTCGTCATGAAACTCGCGTTGCTCTTGAAAAATGCAGCGACGCACAACTAGAAGACATCGGTCTAGTACGCGGCGATATCGCTGGTATCGTTGCTAAACTCTAATTATTAGAGCAGACCGTGTTCACAGAAAGCTCGCGCAGAAACGTTCATGATCTTCCTTAAATAAGATTTTAGATACTGCGCTGGTAGCTTTCACGATTAAAAGACCCTGACGATAAAATCGTCAGGGTCTTTTTTATTTGTATTCAGAAATCATCGCCGAACAAGACGGGGTTATTAACGTTCAATTATTTATGAAAATAGCAACCACTGCCATAGTTGATTGCTTTAGTTATTTCCGGCGGGATTTAAACTGCTGTACAGAAAACAACATGACGATGTTGACCTTATCATTATCGTGCGAAAGCGGTAGAAACAGAGTCTCGTCGTAAATTACCTGGCCATGATCTTCGGACTCATTGTTATGGTCGTATATAAAAGATCTGCTCTCACAGACATAGTTATAATTTTCTTCAACTTCTTCCAACAACGCTCCATAAAAAGATTCTTTCACCCTTTTTCCGGTTGGATCGTTACCGCGAATTTCCACTTCTTTGGTGCCAACTAACCTGTAACAGTAATCCCCTGTTTCCTGATCCACATCTACCAGTGTAATGCTGGGTAAAAACTCTTTCATTTCCATGGGATCAAAATCTTGACGGCAAGGCATTTTACGCCCCTGTTTTTTTGAGCAATAAAATTCATAAAATTCACGAATTTTCGCATCACAAACAGCGAGGAAACTCTCGTCGTAAGTCTTATTTGACGTAAAGCGTAACTGTATCACCTAAAAACCCACTCCCTGTAGATACAAACTATTATAACCGTTTTTTCGGCTTTGTTATATTCTCTTACTTAAATAGAGCATTTTATTGTTATAGAGCCGCTCCCAGCAACTCTCAAACAATCTCAAGCGGACAATTCTTGCCACTTTAAGCCCAAAATATCAATTAGGCTACAACGGTTCTGGTTTTGTCAGTGGACAAGTTTCAGGAAAACACAACCTTGCTGTTGTCCCCTTACCCGGTGCACTTTCAATCTCCAGCGATCCACCATGCATTTCGATAAAAGATTTTACCAACGGTAATCCTAAACCGGTACCAAAATCAGAAGCCGTGGAAACATCGCCCACTTGTCTGAAAGGTAGAAGCGCCAACTCCAGATCCGCTTTATTCATGCCAATACCCGTATCTTGTACAGTAATGATGTTTCGTCCCCGATCATCAGCTGTAAAGCCAAGGGTTATCTGCCCCCCAGCAGGGGTATATTTGCAAGCATTCGAAAGGAGGTTAACCACCATTTGCTTGGTCATTCGCGTATCTGCACAAAAATGAGCGTCTGGTTTTTGAACTTGGACATCAACAATAACTTCTCGTGCCTTAGCAAGCCCGCTGGTTAATCGGGCACATTCCTTGATAATTTCATTGGCATTTAACCATTGGCAATCCAATTCCATTTTCCCGGATTCAATTTTTGCCAGATCGAGTATATCATTGATAATTGCAAGGAGGTGTTTGCCGCTTTCATTAATCATCCCGGGATATTCTTGATAGCGTTCATTCCCAACCGGGCCAAAAATCTGCTCCTGCATAAGGGATGAAAAACCAATAATTGCATTCAAGGGGGTGCGTAATTCATGGCTCATCATCGCCAGGAATTCACTTTTCGACCGATTGGCTTGCTCCGCAGCAATTTTTGCGTCCACAGCATGTTTATGGGAAAGCGCCATCGAATTTGCGGCCTCGTTCATTTCGTCGCGGTAATTCCTCTCCCGTGTGATATCCCGCCTTAGGTTGACAAAACCAACTCCCGGTATCCGCATTTCATGAACAAGATGCCACTCCCGGGTCGTATTTTGCTCAAACGGTCCATCTTGTGGATTGTGTAACCTTTCCATTCTTTTTTCGAGATAGGCCTCCGGGTTTTCAACACAAAGAGGGTCAAGGATCGCACCTGGCTGCGCCATAGAAATCCGGACAATATCCAGATAGTGTTTTCCTTCCAGCTCTTCAAAGGGAGGCATATAAGGGAAAAATTTTCGATAAGCATTATTGAAATAGATAAGACGATCATCCGTATTATAGATAATCATGGCGTCAGGCATATGCTGGACAGCAAGGCTCAATAGAGCCCCAATTCTGGATTGGCGTAATCCTTCTGAAGCAGGGGTTAAAGTCACAACAATCTGACGTTGCCCCTGTAATTCAATAACCCCGACGGACCCTCGACAAACCAAGGACTGACCATTGGCGTGAATAAGAGTAATCGGGCACTTCTCCGCTTTGTTGAGTAGATTTAGGATTTCAAATAGAGCATAGATTGATTATCTGGAATGGATGATTGTCTAATTTTGAGTTTGAAGTATTCGGTATCCTTGATGCCTCTGGCTCGCTTACGGATCATTCCTATACTGACATTACCAGCCTCTATCCTGGCGCTTGTGAGCTTGTGTTTGGCGTAGTTGCAGATGCCCACACAATGTTTCCGTAGGGATTTCGCGAACTTTTTTAGATAGAGCATCTGTGACTGATCTGCTATCAGGCACCAACGTTCCAGTTGCTCCGCCATCGCCTCAAATGAAGCGGCACTCCACAGCAGCTGAAGCTGTTCTTTCAAGACGTAAAGTGCATTCAGGTTGCTATTGCTCTCCAGCAACCTTTGCAGCTTGTCACTTTGTTTTTCACTCAACTTATCCGCATTTTTGAGCAACAGATAATGTGTCCCTTTCATCAACTCTTTACCACTTGGATCGGCCTTTCTGAACTCAAGTCGACGCTGATTATGGATAGCTTTGCTGTAGTTTTTCATGACGTGGAAACGGTCAAATACTATGTCGGCCAACGGCAAGGACTCTCTGACAGCCTTTTGGTAGGCAGGCCCCATATCCATCGCTACGGCCTTTATTTTGCAGGCTGTATCTGGTTGCAGTTGTTTCAAAAACCTTGAAAAAACCTCGGCAGTTCGGCCTGCTTCAACCCAGATCAGATGACCGCCAACCATATCGTAGACCACCGTCATGTAGTCATGACCTTTCGCCCGGGCAACTTCATCTACACCAATATATTCCAAGCCAGTTAGCTCTGCAGGATCAAGCGTAGGGAGAGTTTCAATAAGGTATGCCCTGTCGATATTCTTGACCGTTTCCCATCGTATATCCAAATGTCTGGAAACCGCTTGAATAGACATATGCCGACATAATCCACTGATCAGTCGGCAAAATCGGTGAGTGAAACGGCACCCTTTATCAACAAAATCACACCCCTCAATGCGGCGTTCGCCCTTGTTAATATAAACCTGCGCCAGCTCAATCTCGACCACACAAGGATACCCAAAAAGGGGGATGTCGTTTACTTGTCGGCGGACATGCTGGTTGATGCTTCCCTTCTGGCCTGTAGCAGGGTCTATAGCCCTCCTACGCGCGTCTCGGCTGCAGTGAATGACAATCTTAACACCGCCGTCATCCAGTTTAATTTCATTTACACGTTGCCCTTTGAGGCCTAAAATATGCTGCGAGATGTTGATTGTCATATACCTGCTCTATGTAAAGTTATCAGAAACCATACATATCAACAGGTTACTTGGCGGTCGGCATCTTTTTCTACTCAACAAAGCGGAGAAGAGCCAAAAGATAGTTATCTTGGGAAACGTAACCGATGTTCCGACGTAAATCAGCTGGGTCGATTTGGCGTATATCCGTGCCATCGGCAAGAACGGAACCTTCATCCGGATCATATAGACCCAGGCACAAACGAGCGATTGTTGATTTTCCCGAACCAATACGGCCAAGAACACCCACGCGCTCACCGGGTTTGATTTTAAGGCTGACCGCATCAAGGGCCTTAATTTCCTGGCCGGGATAGTTAAAGGTTACCTTCTTAAGTTCCATCTCACCACTTAGTCTTGGACGGTGCAGATAGGATTTATCCTCTGATCTCTCAACTTCGGAATTCATGATGTTATCGAGTGATTTCAACGCCACGCGAGATTGTTGTAGCCGTGTCAGCATCCCAGCAATCGTGCCAAGTGGTGCCAAAGCGCGGCCGCTGAGCATGGTCGATGCAACCAATGCACCCATGGTCATTTCTTTTTCGATAATCAGGAACACGCCCACAATAACAACGACGACGGTTGTCATTTGAATAGCAAGTTGGGCAAACGTTGTTGAAATACCTGAAAGTAATTTTGCTTTACCAGCTGATTCTGCTGTTAGACCTACAAAACGTTCCCATGACCGCTGGATACGTCCTTCGGCTGCTGTTGTTTTGATGGTTTCTAGGCCATCGATGGTTTCAACCAACAAAGCATGTTTCTGACTTGATTCCTTATGGGTTTTCTCGATCACTTTTCTAAGTGGTATTTGAAGGAAGACACCCACCAAAATCACGACAGGGACCACAACCAATGGCACAGCTGCGATTTGCGGTGCGGCAACGATTGAGATGATCCAAATGAAGAGGAAGATAAACGGTAAGTCGATCAAGGCGACCAAAGTACCTGAAGTGAAAAAGTCACGCAGTGATTCAAATTCACGGAGGTTGTTGGCCATAGCCCCAGTAGATGGGGGTTTGTTGGAAAGTTTCATTGCCATCAATTGTTCTAGCAATCGGCTGGCAATGAGAACGTCAGCATTTTTACCCGCGACATCTACTAGATAGGTCCGCAGGTTTTTCATAATAAATTCGAATAAGAATACAGTCGCAACGCCTATCGCCAATACGGCCAGGGTCGCACTCGCGCCATTTGGAACAACGCGGTCATATACGTTCATAATGAACAGCGGACTTGCGATCGCAAACATATTGATCAGGATCGAAGCCAACATAACGTGACTGTAGATAGGCCAGAATTTGAGCAGGGTTCCCCAGAACCAAGCTTTTGGTTTCTTCAGCTGAATATCTGATGCGCGGGAATCAAATTTATACTCTGTGCGGGCAAATATGGCATAGCCGGTGAACTGTTCTTGTAGTTCATCTAGAGGCAGTTCTTTTTGTCCTCGGCCTTCAGGAATGGCAATCGTTGCCTTGCCGAGTTTTGTGTAATTAAGAAGGATACAAGAACCACCATGTTTTAGAAGTAGGATACATGGCAGTGTAACCGGCTGAATCTCTTTGATCGTGGCACGGCGAACAGTACGTGCTGTTAGGCCTGCGCGTTCGGCGGCGCGGACAGCCAGATCAGGCGTAAATTGTGCTCCGCTGTGTGGTAGTCCAGCTTTTAGCGCTTCAACTGATATAGGACGCGACATCATGGATGCGAGCATGTAGACGCATTCTAGAAGAGGATCCTCAAAGTTTACAGATCCTGGATCTATTTGCCATTCAGCTTTTGGCGGTACTCCGCCTTCTATTAATTCTGATGCCTTGAGAGCAGTCACTTTTTGCTCTTCACTGGAACCTTTGTCGCCATCCATTGTTTGGCTCGCCGTGTTCTTTGAATTCATTATACCCCCGTGTCCCCCGAGTTATTTCAGGTTACCCTACGGGAGTGCAGGGGCCTGACTGTAGCAACGATATATCACATTAACCTTAATATTTATCTTACATTGACGGTTTAAGGTTAACGAATAGTTGAATGCATCCCCAAAAGATCTACGGCTTAGGCAAACAATCCTAATTTTGTCAGGATTTAAGCCAGAGATTCGATAGGGATTCTTTCAACTTTTGGTTAATATCATATTTATGGGGCTAGGCCAAAAAACATACGCAGTATTCTTAATCAGCAAAAGCTTGAATAATGAAATTCAAGCTTTTGCCCAGGGTATATCTAGCGGGATGTTTAGCGCCAACACCAAATAAAGATCCCTCTAGAGGATTTAATGTTGGGATTCGCGGTTGTAAAATGAAGTAATTTACTTGGCAGTGACCTCGCCAAGATAAGCTAAGAGATCTTCGATTTGCTTTTCTTTCTTCAGGCCGCCAAATGACATTTTTGTCTTTGGGACAAATTTCTTTGGTTTGGTCAGGAATTGGGTAAGGTTTTCTTCTGTCCAGGTAATTCCAGACGCTTTCATTGCCTTGGAATACTTGTAACCTTCAATACTTGCTGCTGGTCGGCCAATAAGTCCCGTGAGATCGGGCCCGATTTTGTTTTTGCCAATGGCATGGCATGCTTTACATTTATTGAAGACTTTTTTTCCTGCGACAGGATCTCCGGCGAGGGCTGATCCTGAGCCTAGACTAATTACAACAGCCATGCCCAAGATAGCATGTGAAATTCCTGATTTGATTCCCATCGACATAATATTCTTTATCTCCTGTTCGCTGAGTTAATTTAATCCGGTAAACCCCCGGCTATGCCGGGGGACTCTCAATGGTTTGACCGTTCCCACGGTCTTACATTTCTTTGTTTATTGACCAAAATAACAAAGGAATTAGCCGATGAGAGATTACAAAAGCCTTGCACATACGAGATGGGATTGTAAATACCACGTGGTTTTCATCCCTAAACGCAGGCAAAAAGTTATCTATGGCAACCTACGTCAGTATCTTGGTGAAATTTTCCATGAACTGGCCGGGCATCGCGAAAGTAAGATTGAGGAGGGCCATTTGATGCCGGATCACATTCACATGTGTATCAGCATACCGCCCAAACATGCTGTTTCAAAAGTCGTTGGATACCTAAAAGGAAAAAGCGCGATTGCCATAGCTCGAAAATTCAAAAATAAAGCACGGAATTTCAAGGGTGAAAATTTTTGGGCCCGTGGATATTTCGTCTCAACTGTAGGGCTCGATGAACAGATGGTGAGGGAGTATATCAGAACGCAAGAAGAGCGTGATAAGTACTTTGACCAAATGGATATATTCAATCCATAACCGCTTTAGCGGTTCCCAATTTGCCCCTTTAAGGGGCTCACCCGCTTAAGCCCCCGGCTTTGCCGGGGGTCATTTAACTTCTCGGATTTTGTATCCCAGTGTTTTTTTATCAATGACGACTTAGTCGAAAGCGATTTAAGGTCTCGCTTTTGAAAGCCCGACATGTGATTTGAGATGGCATGATGGAGAGAAAATAATTAACTGTCTGTAGCTTCTCTCGAACAAGTGATGGGCTGAGAGAAAACGTTATTGATGCTTGGACAATAAAAAAAACCGAGCTAGAGAGCTCGGTTTTTTTATTTTAATAGAAAGATAGATCAGCTGTTCTCTTTGAGGTAAGCGAGTAGATCTTCAATTTGTTGGCACTTCTCCGCTTTGTTGAGTAGATTTAGGATTTCAAATAGAGCATAGATTGATTATCTGGAATGGATGATTGTCTAATTTTGAGTTTGAAGTATTCGGTATCCTTGATGCCTCTGGCTCGCTTACGGATCATTCCTATACTGACATTACCAGCCTCTATCCTGGCGCTTGTGAGCTTGTGTTTGGCGTAGTTGCAGATGCCCACACAATGTTTCCGTAGGGATTTCGCGAACTTTTTTAGATAGAGCATCTGTGACTGATCTGCTATCAGGCACCAACGTTCCAGTTGCTCCGCCATCGCCTCAAATGAAGCGGCACTCCACAGCAGCTGAAGCTGTTCTTTCAAGACGTAAAGTGCATTCAGGTTGCTATTGCTCTCCAGCAACCTTTGCAGCTTGTCACTTTGTTTTTCACTCAACTTATCCGCATTTTTGAGCAACAGATAATGTGTCCCTTTCATCAACTCTTTACCACTTGGATCGGCCTTTCTGAACTCAAGTCGACGCTGATTATGGATAGCTTTGCTGTAGTTTTTCATGACGTGGAAACGGTCAAATACTATGTCGGCCAACGGCAAGGACTCTCTGACAGCCTTTTGGTAGGCAGGCCCCATATCCATCGCTACGGCCTTTATTTTGCAGGCTGTATCTGGTTGCAGTTGTTTCAAAAACCTTGAAAAAACCTCGGCAGTTCGGCCTGCTTCAACCCAGATCAGATGACCGCCAACCATATCGTAGACCACCGTCATGTAGTCATGACCTTTCGCCCGGGCAACTTCATCTACACCAATATATTCCAAGCCAGTTAGCTCTGCAGGATCAAGCGTAGGGAGAGTTTCAATAAGGTATGCCCTGTCGATATTCTTGACCGTTTCCCATCGTATATCCAAATGTCTGGAAACCGCTTGAATAGACATATGCCGACATAATCCACTGATCAGTCGGCAAAATCGGTGAGTGAAACGGCACCCTTTATCAACAAAATCACACCCCTCAATGCGGCGTTCGCCCTTGTTAATATAAACCTGCGCCAGCTCAATCTCGACCACACAAGGATACCCAAAAAGGGGGATGTCGTTTACTTGTCGGCGGACATGCTGGTTGATGCTTCCCTTCTGGCCTGTAGCAGGGTCTATAGCCCTCCTACGCGCGTCTCGGCTGCAGTGAATGACAATCTTAACACCGCCGTCATCCAGTTTAATTTCATTTACACGTTGCCCTTTGAGGCCTAAAATATGCTGCGAGATGTTGATTGTCATATACCTGCTCTATGTAAAGTTATCAGAAACCATACATATCAACAGGTTACTTGGCGGTCGGCATCTTTTTCTACTCAACAAAGCGGAGAAGAGCCAGTAATCGTATCTCCGATCTCAGCCCAATTTAATTCAAAGTTTTGTGACGCATAGGTTAGATGAGAGCCATCAAGTAAGGCGTGCGGTTTAAGTAACAGTAGTTCATCCCTACTGTATCCCAGCATGCTTGTGGCCTGAGCGTTGGCATCCAGGATGGACGCCCCATTTTCACTCAGTATCAAAACAGTGGCTTCAAATTTTTTTTCGATTTCTGGTGTCGACACCGAAAAATCTGCTGTGCCCCTAATTTCAACAGACATAAATAAACTCACTCCTCATACGAAAACCATACCGTTTCATCGCATGGGTTGAAAGGTTTCAAGATGAATTTCCCCAAAAGACTGAATATTATCACACAAACTCAACTGATCCATCTTCGAATGATAATGATATATACAATCTGAGAATTAACAAATAATTAGCCCTCGAGTTGGCGAGCTTACTGCAAGATCAAAGACTTGGCGAATGTACAACCACCCTATTGAGCCGTATTGAAGAGCCCATCCTAACGATACTTTAACCAGCACAGGATATTCTCACTCAAGGGGTTAGCTCGCCTAAAGGAGCTTAAAATGGAACGTCGCTTATTTCTTGCAGCAATGACAGCCATGATGGGAACAACGTTCAATCGCGTATCCTTGGCTGATACCAGTGTAATCCAACTGGTCTATTTCCATAACTATTCTCCCTTTAGTTGGGACGAAGGAAATGGCATGCAAGGGATCTTGATCGATCTGCTCAACGAAGCTTTGAAAAAGCGAATGAATATCCAGACCATCCATAATGGATACCCTTGGAAACGAGCACAAAAACTTGTCAAAGTCGGCCTTGCGGATGGCTTTTGTACTGTCCCCACTCCTGCCCGTCACGAATATACGGTAATCAGTAGAGAGCCAACTATTCTTGTTACCTTTAATCTCTTTATTAGCCGTGAAAGCAAAAAGCGAGAAGCTCTTCTCAAAGTAAAAAACCTTGAAGACCTCAAAGATTTTCAGATCGGACATTACCTCGGGTCAGGTTGGGCCAATAAAAACCTAAAAGGCCGTGGCTTTAATCTGGACGAGGCTGCGACACTCGATGCTGCCCTTGCTAAACTTGCTGCTGGTCGCGTGGATGTTGTAATAGACACCAGCCAGGTTCTTCGTTATCGAATACAGCAATTAGAATTACAAAATGCCATTGAAGAACTCCCACAAGTATTAGATCAGGCTCCATTTTCTCTATGCATTGGAAAGCACTCTCCTTTCGCACCGATTTTGCCGTATTTTGAATCAACCATGCGCAAAATTCATAAAGACGGCACATTCGATGCGATTGTAAGTAGATATGGATAGGCTCTTTACTAAATCTAGCCTCTAAATAACTAGGAGTGAGTATGGCTGGGCAAATATCATGCAGAAACGACAGGTAACAACTTGATTTCACGGATATCGATTAGATCCCAAACTCTTCCTGTTACATAAGGATCATTATTAACCCATTCATCGAGTGCATCTCTACTTTCGAACGACACGTGTGCACTTGATCCAATCATTTTCCCCTGCGGATCCAAGAGTGCACCTCCGCTCAAAAAATTCCCTGTATCGATTAAGCTTTTGAGCCCTCCAAGATGCTCATCACGCATTTTCATACGCCGATCAATTGCCTCTGTAGAGCGTCAACCACTTTGTCCGGTTGCGTCAACCACCTTGGCCGCTTTTGATGCGGCTGTGATCTGACGTTTATTTACGATGCTTCAGGCATATTTTTCACCTTTTTGTTTGTGGTTTTCCGCAACATTTTTTTGAGATTTTGGGCGGCTTCCCATTGTCTGTAGCTGTCGATATTCATCTCAAGAATGGTTGAGTGGTGAACAAGACGATCGATTGCTGCAACGGTCATGGCCTTATCTTGAAAAATATTGTCCCATCCGCTAAAAGGTTGATTGGCAGCAATTGCAATACTTCGGTACTCATATCGTCTGGCGATCAATTCAAAGAGCACGGATGTTTCAGATATATCCCTTTGTGCATAGGTAATATCATCGAGAATGATGAGATCAAATTTATCGAGTTTTGCGAGGGCGTTTTCGAGCATAAGTTCACGTCTGGCAGCCTGGAGTTTTTGCACCAGATCACTGGTTTGCGTATAGAGCACACGGTATCCAGCCTCTATAAGAGCATAACCTACGGCGCATAGGAGATGAGTTTTTCCTCCCCCTGAATTTCCAATGGCAATCAGATTTGCTCTTGCGTCAATCCAGTCACCGGCAGACAAGGCTTCGACCTGCGCCTTTTTCACGTTAGGCAGCCGCTTGAAGTTAAAAGTGGCCAGAGTTTTTCCGCCCAGCAGGTTTGATGCGTTGAGATGGCGTTGAATGCGTCGCGTGTCCCTTTCGGCCAATTCATATTAGGCCAAAACGGCAAGGAACCTGGCTGCTGACCAGCCCTCCTTGTCGGATTGGATTGCGATATCTTGCCAGTGTTTGTGAAAGCTGGGTAATCGTAAGTCAGTTAGCATAAGAGGCAGCTTGTGCTGATCCACTTCAATGTTTGTCATGCCCGATCCTCCAACAGAGTATCAAAGACTGATAATGAAGGTTGAACCACGGGAATATCAGGAGGTAAATCCGTGTTCTTTTTTGTGATATTCAGCTTAAGTTTTTTTGCGCAAGGTAGCCTTCCTGCATTGATTTCTCTCGAAATCAGGTGCGCGACTTCGGCCTCACAAGCCTCTTCGTGCGCAAGGAAAAGTATCCCAACCATCTGACGACACGCATCTCTGCGGGACAACTTTTTCTGAAACAATGTCCAGGCCAGGGAGTACTCGGTTCTTGGAAAAATACTGTCACGATAAATAGAATTGGCGAGTGCCTGAGGTTTACGTTTGAGAGCATGAATGACGTGATGATAATTGATAACATGAATGCGGGGGCCTTTGCCGTGCCCCCGCTCACGAGAATGGCTGACGACATGAGTGCTGCCTAGATAGGCTTCTATCCGGTTATCGTAAATATGGACACGCAAGCGTTGACCAATTAGGCGAGAAGGGGCGCTATAAAAAACCTGCTTAACTAAAAAACCACTTGTTTTGGTAACTCTCGACACGACTTCAGTGTAATCTGTTGTTCGCCGAGGAGGTAACGCCTTGAGAGATTTCAACTCTGTTTGGATATCTTGGTCACGATGTTTGTTCCGTCTAGCAATCAGCTCGTCCAAAAATCGCCGATACTCATCCAAAGTGTCAAAGTCATTACTGCCACGCAAAATCAGGGCCTGCTTTATCGCAGTCTTAAGGTGACCGTGGTGAGATTCAATGGCACCGTTCTCGTGTGATTCCCCTCTGTTATTTCGACTGGCCTCCATACCGTAGTGCTCAACAAAAGCAGAATAACGTTTGGTAATGTCCTCCTTTTCCTCAACGCTCAAATTCCGAAAGGCCGCAGACAGGCTGTCGGTCCGGTGGTTTTCAGGAGCGCCCCCCAAGGACCAAAGCGCATTTTGTAAGTTCTCCGCAAGGGCTGTAAAACTCTCACCGCCAAGTACGACCCCAACATGTTCCCATCGGCTATATACCAGAACAAAATGATAGAGCCGATGCACCAAAGGATCTCCTGCAATGGTAATACTTAAGTCGGCTGCATCCGTGAAATCTGATTGGCCCATGTAACCCGGCTCAGGTGTTTGCCTGAAAATGATATCCTTTTCAGGGCCATTCAGAGCCCGCCATCCCCGAACTCGGCGCTCTAACGTGCGCTTGACACGGTCATCGGGAAAACGGAGCGGATAGAGGCTCTGTATGTGGCGCAACAAAGTAATGGGTTTGACCGAGTTGTCTTTATCCAAAATGGGAAGGATGTCCTTATCCCAGATATCTTCAAGCGGATCAGAAACTGTTCGCCCTCGCTTTATATTGCGTTGTGACGGTAAAGTCGCATCAACGTCAAATCGGCGGGCCGTGCGTTCGCTAAACCCTGCGCGGGCAGCGGCGGTTCGTTGACCATGAGTTTTTCTATCTGTCATGTAAAGTCTCAGTTGTTCATCTGTGATAAATTTATACGGCAAACAGGTTCCTCCAATTACATCTAGAGGTTCCTAATTTATCAACTCACAGCAGCTTGTAACTAACACCAAATTAAGCCTTGGCCGGTGGATCTGATTATCAAACGGGCACGCCCTTTTTAATGATCAGATCCACCGGCCAAGGTGGTTGTCGCAACCGGCCAAGGTTATTGTCGCTGAACATGCCTCTTCATCCATAAAATCATAAGCCGTTACAACGAATTGCATTTTCTATCCTTTGAAACCACCATCAACAATAGGATAAAATATACAATTTGAAATTTGGTTTTCAAGGGCGAATGTTTTTTTAACACTTCTTCTTTATTCTTCGAATAGCTCAGATCACTTAACCAATTTGGCTGTATTTTTCCAAAGTAAAAATACGACCTTAATTAATAGGTGCCCGATGACTTCTCGCTCGCAAGCAGACTTCTGTAACACTTCTGGTGCATTCAAATTAGTTTTCAGTTCAATCGCTTTGATTATAGGACTCAGCCTCCCCTCTACCAGTCCAACACTCGCAAACAGTATCCCGGAAAGTGCAACGCCAATCAGATTGATAATCAATAATTGGACCAGCCAGATCGTCATGGCAAAAATTCTGGGGAAAATTTATCAAGAAAAGGGCTACGCTGTTGAATACAAAGAGCTTACATCCAACGATCAATGGGCACATCTGCATCGTGGCTTAGAACATGTACAGGTTGAAGTATGGCAAGGTACCATGGCAGAAGATTTCGCCAGAATTCGTGCTCTTGGACAAGTCGTGGAAGTCGGGTCTCACGACGCTTTGACCCGAGAAGATTGGTGGTATCCCACCTACGTAGAAGAGGCACTTCTCCGCTTTGTTGAGTAGATTTAGGATTTCAAATAGAGCATAGATTGATTATCTGGAATGGATGATTGTCTAATTTTGAGTTTGAAGTATTCGGTATCCTTGATGCCTCTGGCTCGCTTACGGATCATTCCTATACTGACATTACCAGCCTCTATCCTGGCGCTTGTGAGCTTGTGTTTGGCGTAGTTGCAGATGCCCACACAATGTTTCCGTAGGGATTTCGCGAACTTTTTTAGATAGAGCATCTGTGACTGATCTGCTATCAGGCACCAACGTTCCAGTTGCTCCGCCATCGCCTCAAATGAAGCGGCACTCCACAGCAGCTGAAGCTGTTCTTTCAAGACGTAAAGTGCATTCAGGTTGCTATTGCTCTCCAGCAACCTTTGCAGCTTGTCACTTTGTTTTTCACTCAACTTATCCGCATTTTTGAGCAACAGATAATGTGTCCCTTTCATCAACTCTTTACCACTTGGATCGGCCTTTCTGAACTCAAGTCGACGCTGATTATGGATAGCTTTGCTGTAGTTTTTCATGACGTGGAAACGGTCAAATACTATGTCGGCCAACGGCAAGGACTCTCTGACAGCCTTTTGGTAGGCAGGCCCCATATCCATCGCTACGGCCTTTATTTTGCAGGCTGTATCTGGTTGCAGTTGTTTCAAAAACCTTGAAAAAACCTCGGCAGTTCGGCCTGCTTCAACCCAGATCAGATGACCGCCAACCATATCGTAGACCACCGTCATGTAGTCATGACCTTTCGCCCGGGCAACTTCATCTACACCAATATATTCCAAGCCAGTTAGCTCTGCAGGATCAAGCGTAGGGAGAGTTTCAATAAGGTATGCCCTGTCGATATTCTTGACCGTTTCCCATCGTATATCCAAATGTCTGGAAACCGCTTGAATAGACATATGCCGACATAATCCACTGATCAGTCGGCAAAATCGGTGAGTGAAACGGCACCCTTTATCAACAAAATCACACCCCTCAATGCGGCGTTCGCCCTTGTTAATATAAACCTGCGCCAGCTCAATCTCGACCACACAAGGATACCCAAAAAGGGGGATGTCGTTTACTTGTCGGCGGACATGCTGGTTGATGCTTCCCTTCTGGCCTGTAGCAGGGTCTATAGCCCTCCTACGCGCGTCTCGGCTGCAGTGAATGACAATCTTAACACCGCCGTCATCCAGTTTAATTTCATTTACACGTTGCCCTTTGAGGCCTAAAATATGCTGCGAGATGTTGATTGTCATATACCTGCTCTATGTAAAGTTATCAGAAACCATACATATCAACAGGTTACTTGGCGGTCGGCATCTTTTTCTACTCAACAAAGCGGAGAAGAGCCGTAGAAGAACACTGTCCAGGCCTGCCCAGTTGGAAAGCCCTTAAAAAGTGTTCGTTTTTATTTGCTCACAAGAGTACATCGCCACATGGCCGATATGTTGCGGGCCCTTGGGAAAAGCCCGAGCGAGCCCGCATAAGAGCCCTAGAACTTGATTTCCACGTCAAACCAGTAAAAGTTGCTGATGAACTTTGGGTCGAACTCAACAAAGCCTATGATGAGAAAGACCCTATTGTTCTTTTTAACTGGAGCCCCAATTGGATCGAAGATCGCTATGATGGCAAATTTATCGAATTCCCCGATTTCAATCCCAAGTGCGAAACTGATCCCGAATGGGGCGTAAACCCCGATCGCCTTCACGACTGCGGCAACCCCAAAAATGGATGGCTCAAAAAGGTAGCCTGGGTTCAGATGGAACAAACTTGGCCCTGTGCCCACGCCATTCTCAAGGATATGAATTTCAACAATGCAATGATCAGTCAAATCGCTGCCTTTGTTGACGCTGATGGTCTTGGTTACGAGCAAGCCGCAGAGAAATGGATCTCTGAAAACGATTCCTTGATATCTAAATGGGGCGCACAAGTTTGCCGCCCCTAACAATACCTAATTTATTTTGAAACGAAACCTCAGGTAAGGACGAAAGCTTTACGTGTCAGACCAATCAACATTTGCACCAAGATTATCAAAGCGATTGGCTTTTAAGCTCGCTCGCAATGTGGTTTTGGTATCGCTTTTGATCGGTTTGTTGATTAGCGCATTTAGTGCTTATAGAGACATTCACTCTACTCAAAAATTTTTCACACTTACAGTTAAACAAGTAATACAAACCGTAAATCAACCTGCAGCAAGGGCTGCTTACAATCTAAATGCGGATCTCGCTGGGGAAGTTGCCGACGGGTTGATGGAATACAAATCCATTATATCAGTTACCATTCATGATGACCTACACAACACCCTATCGAGTAAATCCCAGGCGTTAAAATCATCCCCGTACCGGTGGCTCGCCGAAGATGCATTCGGCGGTTTACAAAGCTACGAGATTGAATTGCGAACCCTCGACGACCCCGAAGTAAAAGCGGGTTATTTACAAGTAATTGCAGATCCCATTCAAACCGTCGGAGAGTTCATTGACCGTACGATATCAGAATTTATATTTAACATTTTACGAAGCCTGATTGTTGCCGGGATATTGTCGTTTGTTTTCTATAGATTACTCGTGCATCCCTTACAAAATATAGCCCACGACTTAGCAAATACCGATCCGGATAATCCAGAAGGGACCTCCCTCTCAGTTCCAAAAAGTAATCTTGGAGACGAGCTCTCCATTCTTGCGGATTCCGGAAATCGGTTACTGAACTCAATCTCCAACCGGGTCAAAGAGCGTGACACGGCTGAGGCAGGGTTAATTAAGGCCGCGGAAACACTGGAACAACGCATAAAAGAGCGTACAGCCGAACTTGCTGAACAATACGAAATTGCCCAAGCAGCTAATAAAGCAAAACAGGAATTTCTTGCCACCATGAGCCATGAGATCCGTACACCAATGACGGCTGTAATGGGTTTCTCTGATATGTTACTCGACGATGATCTCCAGCCTCAGGTTCGGGAGAAAATAGACAAGATCAGGGGAGCGACACAGTCACTCCTTATCATCATCAACGATATACTCGACCTATCCAAAATTGATTCCGGTCAGCTAAAATTGATCCAGAACGACTTTAACTTTAGATCAGAAATTGAGAAAACAATTGAGATCATCGCCAGGTTAGCCGATGAAAAAAATCTAGATCTTGTCGTCAACATATCAAGTGAGATTGACCAAAGGTTGAACGGAGACCCGACACGTATACGTCAAATTCTTATCAACTTACTTGGAAACGCCGTTAAATTTACGAAAGAGGGAACTGTCACTCTTCAGGTAGAGAAAAAATCTGTTCCCTCCGGGTCTGTTTCCACGGGTCTTATTTCCCACGGGCCTATATCCCATGAAGCAAAGCCCAAAGGAGACATAGAAGAACCTCGGCTTATATTCAGAATTAGCGACACTGGCATTGGTATATCTGAAAACATTATTGATAAGCTGTTTAGCCCCTTTACTCAGGCTGATGCCTCCATATCCCGGCGTTATGAAGGGACCGGGCTCGGTCTGGCAATTTCAAAACGCCTTACAGAACTTATGAGGGGAAGTATTCATATCAATAGTACCGAGGGGAAAGGATCAATCTTTGAGGTCAACCTTCCTTATATTCCAGCAGAAAATGAGGTCGAAGCAGAGCAAGTCAACGCCCCAACTCATGAAATCACTTATGAAACCCAGTACCCCTTGTCAATTCTGGTCGTTGATGACAACCAGCTTAATCGGCGTATTGTTCAAGTTATCATGGAAAAAAATGGGCACGAAATCGCCCTTGCAGAGAACGGTAGAGAGGCCGTGGATAAGTTAATCCAAGCCAGTACTCAATCCGGGCAAAATGATCCCCTCCTCCCAGACCTTATCCTCATGGATATTCGCATGCCAGAAATGAGTGGCCCAGAAGCGACGATCGCGATTAGAGCCATGAACGGAGATGTTGCCCGACTACCAATCATAGCCCTGACTGCAGATGCTGTTGAGGATCATGTGAAGGAGTACTACGAAGCTGGGATGAATGCTTTTGTTCCCAAACCAATTGATACGCCCACCCTTTTACGAGCAATCAATCAGGTAATGGACAAAGAAATACATAAGCCTGTACAGCTAACAATCGATGCGTCTCCCAAAGAAGTCGAGGAACTCTCCTCTATAAAAGCTGGGAGGTAACCTGAAAGGGTTGCGCATAAAGATATTACTTTAGAAGCAAGTGATTTTCTCAACCCGGTGATTGCAGACATGTTATCACCACATACAAGAACGCTTCAGGTCAATAGATTCCCCCTAAATTAGCATATATTTAACAATCCTTACATACTATAGCATGCAGAGCAAAAACAGTTTTGCATGCCTAAAATGGCTTCATATTCTGAAACGAAATTGACAAGCACTAAGGGTAATCATTCTAGCTTTAACCTTGAGTGTTAGACTTGTTGGACTGTTTTATCAGACCTGAAATGATCGGATAAAGCCAAACGTGACCACTATACGTAGTAAACTGATCCTAATTTTCATACTTGTGAAAGTGCTTCCGCTTATCCTGCTAGCCTGGTTAACGTGGGTAACGGCAAGCCACCTTTCCGGTAATCTGAACGATAAAATAAAAACTTTATCAGATTCCATGAGCCAGACGGTAACTGAAATAGGCGATAGTGTTACGAAGCAGTCAATAGAAGCCATAGATCGCTTGTCTCAAGAGCTGATTGAGCGATTAACTGTAGATACAGCCGAAAATGTTGCGCATTTTCTTCATGATCGAGACAGGGATATTCTTGTCGCAGCAAACTTACCCCGAACCGAAAGAAGCTATCGCAACTTTTTAAATCATTATCAACTCCCCCTTACCCGGCATGCCCCATGGTCTCTAAGTAAAGACAAAAATCGTTGGGAAGCTCAGATTAAAACCCCCTCTCCCCAAGTTCATCGCCGTGCAACCCTTGCTGAAAATGCCACCAATTTTCATTACCATCCCCCGGAAACAATCTCCGCAAAAATCAACGCACCTTTATACTTGGAAATGACGTTCCTCGACCTTAAAGGGCAGGAACAATTTAAAGTTACAAATACACCCCTGTTGCCCTCTCGATTACGAGATGTTAGTCGCAAGGAAAATACCTGGCTCAAAGCTGAAAGTTATTTCGAACGCCTGATCAAACTCAAACCTGGTGAGGTAGATGTATCCAGGGTGATCGGCGCCTATGTACCCTCGAAGGTCATAGGTCCCTATACGCCTGCAAGCGCCGAAAAAGCGGGTATTCCTTTTGCACCAGAAAAATCCGCCTATGCGGGAAAGGAAAATCCAAAGGGTAAACGTTTTCAAGGTATCGTTCGCTGGTCTACCCCGGTTGTCGAAAATGGCAAGATAACCGGCTATGTCACTTTGGCACTTGATCACAGCCATATTATGGAATTCACCGATCATATCGTCCCGACGGGAGAACGCCATAGTGATATCTCGGATCCAGGGTCCGGGAATTATGCCTTCATGTGGGATTATGAAGGTCGCAATATCTCTCACCCCAGAGATTATTTCATTGTCGGAATTGACCCTGAAACAGGGGAACAAGCTGTTCCATGGCTCTCGGCCCAACTATATCAAAAGTGGCAGAAATCAGGTTTAAACCATATTCCATTTTTACAATCCACGCCCTCTTACTTAGAGCAATCACGGAATAAAAAACCCTCCTTGGAGCTAAGAAACCAAGGCATGCTCGCTTTGGATTGTCGTTATTTGAACTTCGCTCCGCAATGTAGTGGTTGGCAGAATATTACTGCCGAAGGAGGTTCCGGTTCTTTCCTCATTTTCTGGAGTGATCTTTGGAAAATCACGACTGCAGCGACCATTCCCTATTTCACCGGACAATACGGGGATAGCCCCCGCGGATTTGGTTGGGTGACAATCGGTGCCAATGTGAAGGAATTTCACCGCCCGGCACTTCGTACGAAAGAGGAAATAGATGAAAAAATATTACAAAGTGATCAGCAAATCACCGAACTAAACCAGTCAATTTTGGAGGTAATCCAGAGTTCGAAAAAAGATCTCGTGACCAAATTGGGCACATATACTCTTATCATGATCGTATTGGTTATCTTATTGGCGATTTGGCTCGCAACCATCTTAACCAGAAGGATATCAACTCTGGTCACAGGCTTGCATAATTTTCAGCTCGGTGACCTGGAGACCCGTTTTAACAATGAAAATAACGATGAAATCGGTCAACTTGCAGATGCCTTTAACGATATGGCAGACCGCATACAGGTCGGTTTTCAGCTCTTACAAGAAGAGATAGAAGAACGCCGCTTTACCGAAAAAGCGTTGAAACATTCCAGGGATCATTTAGACGAAAGGGTTCAAGAACGTACAGAAGAACTCATGATTGCCAAAGAAATGGCCGAAGAAGCCAGTATCGCTAAAACAGATTTTCTCGCAAATATGAGCCACGAACTTCGCACCCCGCTTAATGTCATTATCGGGTTCTCAGATGTTATCGCCCGGCAAATGATGGGGCCTGTCGATAATAAAAAATATCTGGAATATATCGAAGACATTCTCAATAGCTCTTATCATCTTCTTGGCCTGATCAACGACATTCTAGATGTAGCAAAGGCTGAATCTGGAACCTTGGTTATTAACAATACCGAAACTGAACTGAACACACTCGTTTCTTCATGTGTACACATGCTGGATGAGGTGGCCAAAAATAATAACCTCGTAATTACAGGGAATTACTTCGACAAACCGCTTGATCTTTATCTGGATGAGCTTCGGCTTAGACAGGTGGTCATTAATGTCCTCAATAACTCCATAAAATACACTCCTCAGGGGGGAACGATAAAGGTTTCAACCCGGCTTAACAAAGAACAGCACTTTGTTATCACCGTAGAGGACAATGGTATCGGTATTGATCACGAAGATATTCACAGGATTTTTGAGCCTTTTGGACAAGTTGACTCGGCCTATACCCGATCTATTGAAGGTGTGGGATTGGGCTTACCTTTGTCAAAAAAATTGATCGAAGCACAGGGGGGAACGATTATGCTCGAAAGTACCAAAGGCAAGGGGACAAAGGTCTCTATTATCTTACCTGCTGATTTGGCACTCAAGGCACCCAGAAGTGAAAAAATGAAAGAAAAGGCAGTGTAAACCAGTAAAGGAGCAGATCTTCACCCTAAAGACTATGAAATTTATCTGGTTTCTCCGCAATTATAGCGTCTGCTTCAATTTCGATAAGCCATTCAGGATTAACAAAACCCTTTACTGCCATAATAGTACCACAGGACGCACTTCTAGAAAATACTGCTTTCTTACTTCATATCTATCCTCGTATTATCAGTTTAGAAAATCACTAAATTGATCACACTTGTCTGGATCACACTTGTCTGGATCACGCTTGTCCAAATCACACTTGTATTGATGTTTTTTACTCAGCTTTACAGGGCTGCTTACTCCAAGCGACGAGGTGTTTGTCGAGGATCTCTTGATAAACACCTTCACTTTTTAATTCTGTCATCGCTTTTTTGAAAACCGCCACCAAATGAGGATCCGTGCTGTTACTCAATGTAGCCCACAAAGGTTTTGCCAGCGAAGTAATCGCGATTACAGGTGTTAGAAAATCACCATTAAAACCAGTTCGGCACGCCGCATTACGGGCGAGAAAATCTGTCAGCGGGAGCATGTCAATCCGACCGTGATAGAGCATTTTAATACCCTGAGAAAAATGGGTGTAAGTTGTGTAATCACGCCCACTTTCAAATCCGTATTGGTCCACGAGACTATGAACGGATCCCCCTCGTTGAATACCTAAAATATAAGGACCATCGCGAAGGGTATCAAAATTATTCTCAATTATATGACTGTTACTCTTAAGCCGGTAAAAAGATTGTCTATAGGGAGACACTGTTTCCAACCACTGATAACTACCTTCGCGTTCAGGTGTACGTGAAAGGGAGAAGAACAGTGTATTAGGTTCATTTTTTGCCACGTGTAGGGCGCGTTTCCAGGGAAGGAATTCAAAAGATAAGACCTCGAGAGGATAATCCACCTTTACCCGCTCTATTGTCGCTTGAATGAACTCAGTAACATACCCATCTGGCTTTCCATCCTTCAAATACTGCAGTGGGGCAAATCCATCTGTTACAATTTGAATGCGGGTTACTTCGTCCGTCTGTTCCTGGGCCAGAACAGGAGACGCTATTGACGTCACAGCTGTCCACAAAGAGAACAAGACCGAGAGTATAGGTCGTATTTTCATACTTCTTGTATATGACAAAACCGTTGTAACCAGCTTCATCCCCCCCCCTCGAAGCGTCCTAAATTTATTAATTCTCCAGATGTCTTATCCCAGAATACCTAAAATTATGTAAAGAGATCAGCTCTATTTTAGCGTTCTATCTCAGAGCATTACCATAAAACAGACAACAAGTCTTCGATTTCTCATTTTCCCCGCATCGCTTTATCAAAGAAGTAAGGTATTTAGGATATGATAGGGAAAATAATAATAATAATAATAATCGATGCTATAGGTCGTTTACCATGAGAAGCAAGAAGGCCGTTAAACAGCTCGCTTCTACACATATAACCCCCTCGGATTTTGCCCCCCCGAGCACAATGACAGACCACTGGCAAGAATTGGTGGATATTGCCGCGGCGATCATTGATGTTCCCAGCTGCCTGATCACTCAGGTAAAAGGGCCAAATTTAGACATCCTAATTAGCAGCAAGACCAAAGGAACACCCTATATCGCAGGGGAAAGCCTACAGCTATCCAACGATGTCTATTCTGAATATGTCATAAAAAACCGTAAGGCACTGCTTATTGCTGATGCCCAGGAAGAAGCCGAATGGGCAGGAAACCCTGATGTCCTAGATTACGGTATGGTCTCGTACTTTGGGCTTCCGCTCTACTGGCCTGATGGAGAGGTCTTTGGCACGCTTTGTATTCTAGATCGTAAGAAAAATGGCTACACCTCACCCCATCTGCGTATGCTGGAAATGTTTCAAAACCTGATCATTAAGGATCTTGTTTTAAACATTACAGTTCCTCTGTGCAATGATGACCAATTACATCAATTACCACCTGGCATTACCCAACAAGAAGAACAACACGACGCCTCCTTACTCAGTGAATTAAAAGAGGAAATAGACGATAAAATCACACGCTTGAAAGTATCCGAAGAAGCACTTGCAGAAGAAAGACGTAGTTCACGAAGCAAATCTGATTTTATGGCAAATATGAGCCTGGAATTGCGTTCTCCCCTAAATGCTATCATCGGGTTCTCAGAACTCATTA
Organism: Kiloniella sp.; assembly: GCF_965205715.1. Lineage (GTDB taxonomy): Bacteria > Pseudomonadota > Alphaproteobacteria > Kiloniellales > Kiloniellaceae > Kiloniella. The sequence continues at coordinate 1,577,839 of NZ_CBDBHW010000014.1, forward strand.
AAAATGAGAACTTTGGTCCTGTGGGACAGGAGTGTTATCGCAACTATGCAAACGATATTCTCAATTCAGGGAAACACCTCTTATCGGTTATTGATGATGTCCTCGACGTTTCAAAGGTGGCCACGGGATCTATAGAGCTTAGAGAAACCGAATGTGATCTAATTGATTTATCGGCGTCCTGTCTTCGAATGGTAACCTCTCGTGCTGTTGAAAAGGGTGTTACCCTAAGTGATTTCAGCGAACGTCCCCAACCTCTCCTCTATGCGGACCCCGTCCGTCTGAAACAGATTTTGAATAACCTTCTCAGCAATGCGATAAAATTTACATCCGACAAAGGCAGTATTACCCTGTGCACCCACGTCTCAGACGCAGGGCAAATGATCGTTGAAATCAGCGATACCGGGGCCGGGATTCCACAAAAAGCCCTTGAGAATATTCTCAAACCTTTTAACCCCACAAGAAGGCAGGCTGATAATCAGGAAAGTACCGGGCTTGGCCTTTCAATTGTTAAGTCGATGATGGACTTACATGGGGGCTCAATAGAGCTGATCAGCAGTGTGGGCGTAGGCACGACCGCTCTACTGACCTTTCCCAAGAACAGGGTGATGCAATGATTTCCCTCTGACAAAGGGAACGATCAAGCTTATGAAGGAAGTCTGTAATTATAAAAAGCCTTAACGGCCTCACATCTGACCAGATCTTTAATGATTTGGCTCCTTATGGTCTATGTGACGTCGTCAGGAAGCCCCAGGGGAGGTAATTGCCACTGGGGCTTCCTTCTTTTCTTCCTTCTTTTCTTCCTCTTTATTCTCCCTGATCGACACTCTTGACTTCCCAATCAGTTTCACGCAAATTTTAGGCGAATTTTCAAAAACTTAACTCTCGTAAGTAGATCCCGACCCCATTCGAACCTATTCCGGAGGCATCAACATGCCCACGCCATTTGATCGACTAAGCGTAATTCAGCAAGACATCACCACTTTGAAGGTCGAAGCCATCGTCAATGCAGCAAATTCATCTCTGCTCGGCGGCGGCGGGGTTGATGGCGCGATCCACCGTGCGGCTGGTCCGGATTTACTTGCAGAGTGTATCGATCTAAACGGATGTAAAACCGGAAATGCCAAGTCCACATTTGGCTATAACCTCCCCGCTTATTACGTCATTCATACTGTCGGGCCAGTATGGCAAGGAGGCGACCAGGGTGAAGCGGATCTGCTTGCGTCTTGTTATCGCCGTTCTTTGGAAGTTGCCGTTGAAAACGATTGTCCCCGGATAGCCTTTCCTGCAATTTCGACAGGTGTCTATCGTTTCCCACCAGATGCGGCGGCGAGGATCGCTGTGAAGGCAACAATCGAATTCCTGGCAAATTCCGACAAAATTGATCAGGTCATATTTTGCTGCTTCGATGGGGACAGTAAATTACGTCACGAACAGGCTATTGCAGAGCTAAGCGGAAAATGAGCCCACCGAGAGCACTGACGATCAAAACGGACAAGGGTGAACAACTGACGCTTTTCCAAGCCGGGGATAACCTTTGGCATTGCCCGGCTTGCGGTTCTGCAGAACTAACCCAACAACCCTATAATGAACTGGGGGCAACCTCATTTGAGATCTGTAACTGCTTTTTTCAAATTGGTTATGACGATAATCCTCTCGCCAGTTCAGAAGCGGTAAAGGGAATCAAAAACAACTGGTCCCGATGGCGGTCATTACTGCTCAAAGAATATAGCGGACAATTTGATAAACTTGAACGATTAAAAAGCCAGCTCACCAAGATTGGTATTAACGAGCCAATTACCGAGGGCCAAAACAGAGAAGTGCCACCTTCTTCACTTGATCACTACCACGACCCCTTGTTAAGCCGCCTTTACGATCAACAAAATCCCTGGGGTAAAGATTGCGATTTTTATCTCGCCCAAGCACAAGGGCACGAGCACACGCTTAAAATTCTCGACTTAGGGTGCGGTACAGGTTTATTAACCACCGCATTTGCCAAAGCCGGGCATGATGTTACAGGTGTAGATCCCGCCGTAGAAATGCTAAACATCGCCATTAGACGACCTTATGGTGATAAGGTTATGTGGATGAAAACCAGTGCTGAAGATTTTCAAAGCGAGCACTTGTTTGACCTGATCATTCTCAGTGGTCACGCTTTTCAAGTCTTCCTGGGCGATGAGGATATTCAATCCGCCTTACAAACGATGAAAAGACACCTTGCGCCAAAGGGGCGAATTGTTTTTGATACCAGAAATCCTGAAATTAAATCTTGGGAAAATTGGACACCTGACAAAACAAAAGAGAGCCTTACTCTGCCCCCAAGTAATAAATATACTCTGCCAGAGGAAATTGAGGTTTGGCACGATCTGGGTAACGTCGAAGATTGCGGTGTGGGTAAACTGGTTAGCTACAATACGCTTTATCGTAAAAAATCAGGATCGAAAAACAATCCTGTAAAAACCTCAGCAACGATCCGTTTTCTCACCCATAAAGAATTGATCAGGCACCTCGACCAGGCAGGACTAGTCCCTGAAGAAATTTATGGTGATTGGGATAGCTCACCGTATGAAGCTGGCAGTAGAGAAATTATCGTTACGGCTGGCATCAAGAACCACAAATAAAAAAAGCCTGCCCCAAAATCTTTGGATGCAGGCTTTTTACTTTTATAATTTTATAATTTTAGAGAGTTAGGCTTTCGCCCATTTCCAATAGAGTTCGCGGGCCAAATGGCTCACCGGACCAACGGGATATTCAACATCTTCGAACATCACCACCGGGGTGATTTTAGAGATATTACCACTCATGAAGACCTCATCGGCGCCTTCAAAATCTTCGAACGATAACGTGGTTTCCACAACTTCACGGCCGGCTTCGCGCAACAGGCCAATGACACGCTGACGGGTGATACCGTTGAGGAAAGTACCGTTTGGAACCGGGGTATAGATCACATCGTCTTTAACCATGAACACATTGGAAGTACCGGTTTCAGCCACATTTCCCAAAGCATCGGCAACCAACGCGTTGTTGTAACCACGGGCCACGGCTTCACGGATCATACGACCGTTGTTTGGATAGAGACAGGCCGCCTTTGCGTTAACCGGGGCCATGCTCACCATCGGGCGAACAAAGCTGGTCCGGCAAAGCTTCTGTGTATAGGTTGTCGGTGCCATCGGGAACTGCTCGAGGCAAAGACAGAACTCTGTTGAGTTCTCATCCGGTACCACGGTGCCTGCGCCCCCTTCAGTAGACCAGTACATCGGGCGAATATAAACCGCGGCATCGTCGGCGAACTTCTTGAGACCTTCAAGGGTCAAATCAATCAGCTGTTGTGTGGTCATGGTGGGCTTGAGCCCCATGACTTCGGCAGATGCGTTTACACGGGCAGAGTGCAAATCGAGATCAGGGACAACGCCCTCAAAAGAACGCGCACCATCAAAGACAAGAGACCCGAGCCAGGTTCCATGATCAGCAGCCCCCATAATGGGCAGGTTGCCCTCATGCCACTCGCCCTTGAAATAGGTCCAGATTACTTCACCGATAGCCATTCTCTTGCCTTCCGTCTTCCCTGAGTTTCTTTGTGTTTTCTTCTACAACTTATGTTCGGATACTTCTTTTGTATATACCAATGGTTTAGAAGGCCAGACCGATTTCTTCAAGCCCAATATTCCTAATCCTATTGCACAGTTTTCCTAATCCAGCCAAACAATCATCAATTTATTACCCTAAAAAAAATTATATCCGGGAATAACCTTACGGTATCAAAATCGTCGACCCCGTTGTTTTGCGACCTTCGAGTTGATCGTGAGCTCTTGCTGCATCCGAGAGGGCAAACTTCTGGTTGATGTTAATCTTGATCTCACCCCGTCCAACCATATCAAACAGTTCATCAGCAGCTGATTGCAGATAACCGGGCTGTGCCGTGAAATGAAACAAGATCGGTCGGGTGACGGAATAAGACCCCACCGCCAGATCAGAGAGTTTAAAGTCCAGCGCCGGGCCGGATGACTGGCCAAAATTCACCAAGCTACCAAAAGTTTTCAAACAGTTTAATGAACCCGGATAGGTATCCTTACCAACGCTATCATAAACCGCATCGACACCCTGCCCTTCTGTGATTTCTTTCACCCGCTCGACAAAGTCTTCTGACGTATAGTCGATGGTATGGACATAGCCATGCTTTGCTGTAAGAGCACATTTCTCTGGGCCGCCGGCGGTTCCAATGGCGGTGACGCCCTTCGCAGCCAACCACTGCCCAGCAATCAGGCCAACACCACCGGCTGAGGCGTGAAACAGGACCGTTTGACCGCGCTCGGGCACATAGGATCTGTGCAGCAGGTAATGTGCGGTAAGCCCTTTAAGCATAGAGGCCGCAGCAACTTCATCAGAGATTTCCTCCGGCAGTTTGACCAGATGTTTGGCTTCCAATGCTCTATGGGTAAGGTAAGCACCGTTGGGCAGCGTATAGGCCACGCGATCTCCCACAGAAAAGCCCGTTACCCCCGCGCCGAGTTGTTCAATAACACCAGCCGCTTCGCTGCCGAGCACGAGATCATTCTCAACAGGCCAGGGATATAGTCCACTGCGGAAATAGGTATCGATAAAGTTTACGCCAATCGCGGTATGACGGATCAACACTTCGCCTACTTTTGGCTCCGGTATATCAAGATTGATCTGTTCCAGAACATCCGTGCCACCGGTTTGGCGGGCAATAATAGCGTAACTCATCTGTTTATTCCGTGTTTTTTATTATTCAAGAGCGGCTCTCTCATCAAAACAAGCGCCTTTATTTTCAAATCATTAAGACCTTTTTCTCCCTCTCCGGCAAGTCCACGACCTCCCGTTCTTTCAAAATATTTTCACCCCGAGCGAACCCTTTTCCCTCTTCCGCGTGTCTTAAAGAACAAGACAGCATTTCAGCTATATTTTCATATGAAAGAAGGAAATCAACCGTGGCAGAGAAATCAAAACGCGCACTTATCATTGGTGGCAGCAGTGGAGCAGGTCGGGAAATCGCTCTTGGGTTGGGAAATGAGGGGTATGAAACCTACGTCGTTGCCCGACATGCCGAAGGCTTGGACCATCTAAAAGCAGAAAACTCATCACTAGAGACCATCGCGATTGATGCCAGTAAAGACGGTATTGCCGCTGGCTTGATTAAAGATCTATCCCCTGACCTGCTTGTACTGGTTGGCGGCCACCAGCCTAAAATGGCTCCCTTCCATGAACAGTCCTGGGACGAGTTCAGCGCTACCTGGAATAATGACACCAAAGTCGCTTATGAATTTAGCAAAGCCGCCCTCACACACCCGATGCCAACGGGGGCTAAAATCATCAGTTTTTCCAGCGGCGCGTCTCTTGGTGGCTCGGCCTTATCTGGGGGGTATGCCGGGGCCAAGCGCATGCAACATTTTCTGGTAAACTACGCCCAACGCGAAGCAGATCGACAGGATCTTGATCTTCAGTTTATTTCCATCATCCCAAAACAGCTTGTTGCCGGAACAGAGATCGGCAACGAAGCCTCCAGCGCCTATGCAGCATCCGTTGGCAAAACTTCTGAACAGTTTATGAGCCAGTGGGAAAAACCGCTCACCCCTGTTATGATTGCAGAGAACATTCTGGGTTTTATCAAGAACGGTCCCCCAGAAGACAGTGAAGAAGGCGCCAATGCCTTTACCATCACGGGCCTTGGCCTGGAAGCCTTATAAAACCAGCATTATGAAAATGAAGCGGGAGAGCATCTATGCCCGAATGTGAAGAAAAAACAGTGTGCATGGCAGGCTTTGAAGAAGCCCTGCCTGCTCTCCGCCCTGAACTCCATCGATACTGTGCCCGCATGACGGGCTCGGTTATCGATGGCGAAGACATTCTCCAAGAAGCCCTGATCAAAGCCATGCAAGCCCTCACATCAGGGGCACAAGTTGAACATTTACGTGCCTGGCTATTTCGTATTGCCCACACCACGGCACTCAATCATTTTCGTGCGGAAAAAGGGGAGCTCGCGATGAAAGAAAATATCCTTCCCTTGGCAGAATCCCAACAAAACGCCCTGCTGCAACAGGCCCCAACTCACAATGATACCGCGGACAATTTGCGCCCGTTCTTGGCTTTACCACCTAGACAACGCAGTTCTGTGATCCTCAGAGATGTACTGGGCTATTCCGCCAAGGAAGTCGCAGAATGTACCGATAGTACAATCGCTTCGGTAAAGTCCGCCCTTCATCGCGGTCGCAGCCAGTTGAAAGAGGCCGCCCTGACAGCTTCCTCACAAGAAGAAACAGAAATGCTTTCCGGTAAACTATCTGGCGAAGATCAGGAGAAACTCAGTCTCTATGCAAAGTTCTTCAACGCGCATGATTTCGACAGCCTGCGCGATATGCTCTCAGAGGAAGTCAAACTCGACCTCGTCAACATGGTCAAACAAGAAGGCAAAGCCAAAGTCAGTGGATACTACGGCAACTATTCCAAAGCCTCGGACTGGCTCATGGCCCCTGGCCTGGTCGAAAGTCAACCAGCCTTACTTGTGTTCGACCGCGACGATGCCAGCCAACCACCGCTCTATTTCATCCTGATAGATTTCACCTCAGAAGGCCTGATTTCAATCCGCGATTTCCGCTACGCCCGTTACGCTATTGAGGACGCCCGGTGGCAGAGGATGTAAGCGTCAGGAGTAACTTTAGTTGGCTCCCTAAATTCTTAAATTTCGGACTTATCGTTAGATATTATTCTCCGGCCTCTCATTTATAGAAGACTTTTTATGGGGATCAGAATAACAAGCGAGTAACAACGTAATTAAGTAAGCAGAAATATTTGTATACGCGGTTAGACCATAAAAGAAGGTTAAAAACTCTCCCTCGGGCGTAGTAAAAAATATTGGTAATTTTACAGCTAAAAAGAGCATGAACACTGCGATTACCCACCCCCAAAATATTTTACCTTTTTTCAAGCTCATAGATGGTAATAGTAAGGCACTTCTCCGCTTTGTTGAGTAGATTTAGGATTTCAAATAGAGCATAGATTGATTATCTGGAATGGATGATTGTCTAATTTTGAGTTTGAAGTATTCGGTATCCTTGATGCCTCTGGCTCGCTTACGGATCATTCCTATACTGACATTACCAGCCTCTATCCTGGCGCTTGTGAGCTTGTGTTTGGCGTAGTTGCAGATGCCCACACAATGTTTCCGTAGGGATTTCGCGAACTTTTTTAGATAGAGCATCTGTGACTGATCTGCTATCAGGCACCAACGTTCCAGTTGCTCCGCCATCGCCTCAAATGAAGCGGCACTCCACAGCAGCTGAAGCTGTTCTTTCAAGACGTAAAGTGCATTCAGGTTGCTATTGCTCTCCAGCAACCTTTGCAGCTTGTCACTTTGTTTTTCACTCAACTTATCCGCATTTTTGAGCAACAGATAATGTGTCCCTTTCATCAACTCTTTACCACTTGGATCGGCCTTTCTGAACTCAAGTCGACGCTGATTATGGATAGCTTTGCTGTAGTTTTTCATGACGTGGAAACGGTCAAATACTATGTCGGCCAACGGCAAGGACTCTCTGACAGCCTTTTGGTAGGCAGGCCCCATATCCATCGCTACGGCCTTTATTTTGCAGGCTGTATCTGGTTGCAGTTGTTTCAAAAACCTTGAAAAAACCTCGGCAGTTCGGCCTGCTTCAACCCAGATCAGATGACCGCCAACCATATCGTAGACCACCGTCATGTAGTCATGACCTTTCGCCCGGGCAACTTCATCTACACCAATATATTCCAAGCCAGTTAGCTCTGCAGGATCAAGCGTAGGGAGAGTTTCAATAAGGTATGCCCTGTCGATATTCTTGACCGTTTCCCATCGTATATCCAAATGTCTGGAAACCGCTTGAATAGACATATGCCGACATAATCCACTGATCAGTCGGCAAAATCGGTGAGTGAAACGGCACCCTTTATCAACAAAATCACACCCCTCAATGCGGCGTTCGCCCTTGTTAATATAAACCTGCGCCAGCTCAATCTCGACCACACAAGGATACCCAAAAAGGGGGATGTCGTTTACTTGTCGGCGGACATGCTGGTTGATGCTTCCCTTCTGGCCTGTAGCAGGGTCTATAGCCCTCCTACGCGCGTCTCGGCTGCAGTGAATGACAATCTTAACACCGCCGTCATCCAGTTTAATTTCATTTACACGTTGCCCTTTGAGGCCTAAAATATGCTGCGAGATGTTGATTGTCATATACCTGCTCTATGTAAAGTTATCAGAAACCATACATATCAACAGGTTACTTGGCGGTCGGCATCTTTTTCTACTCAACAAAGCGGAGAAGAGCCGTCAAAACCCCATTTTTAGTATTATTTTAAATAGGTTACAAAAATAACACCAAATAATGAACATCGCTATCAATAACTTTCAATTATAAGTATACTTCTCATTCACCTTGCCTTTCTCTCATTATCAATATCACTATTAAAAGCATCCAAATCTCTCTATTTTTCGCCCTCAAATTAAAACCATTTACCAACTGGCTATAACAGAATGAAAACGATTGATTATTACTATTCAACCCGATCCAACTTTACCTATCTCGGGGCAGCGCGATTGAATGCTTTGGCCAATAGATTTGGTCACAAGATTGTACACCGTCCGATTATCCTCTCGGTCACCATGCCCGCGATTGGGGGGCAAGCATTTGACGCCCGACCGACCATGTTGCGTAACTATGCCATGAACGACGCTCTGCGTTGGGCCGACTATCTTGGTATTCCCTTGCAGCGCGAACCGATCCATCACGACGGCCCGGTCGAACTTCCTTCAGGTATCGTCATCGCGGCGCAACGGGCAAAAGAGCGGGGTGAAGAAGGAAATCTTGATCTTCTCAGCCTAAAAGTGGTTGAGGCACTGTGGCGCGATGATCGCGACATAGCAGATGAAGCAGTAATTTTTGAACTTTGCGAAACCACTGGCTTTAGAGATACCAGAGCTTTGATCGCAGAGGCGCTTTCTCCGGCAGTTCAGGCGGAACTGGATCGCAACTGCCGTGAAGCCATTATGCGTGGTGTTATCGGCGCACCGACCTATTTTATTGATGGTGAGAATTTTTACGGCCAGGATCGGTTAGAGTTTGTTGAGCGTGCCCTAATTCGCTCTTAACACTTACCAATACGAACTCAGTCATTTTCAAACTGGGGTCTGCAGACGCGGGCTCCAGTCCTCTACTTCAAGGCGTTCCAAACGTTTTTGAACCAAGGCATGCCAGTTTTCAGCGAGTTCTTTGACCCCAATCAAGGCTTCTAGTGCCTGTTTATTTAGCGTATCCACATAGAGAACATGCTGAATACGTGCCAAAGACCACTCGGAATTGATCCGCTCTACGAGCGACACACGATCTCCAGCCTGAACTTGTCCCTCTTCCAGCACGCGGTAGTACCATCCGGTGCGGCCAGTCGATTGAACCGTCGCCGCCATTTTGGGAACATCAAATCGAACATTGAGCTTCCAACAAGGCTGTCTTCCTTGAGAAACCTGAACAAGAGAAGTCCCCAATCGGTAGATATCCCCGACACAGACCACTGCCTCACTCATGCCCATTGTAGAGATATTCTCGCCAAATCCCCCTGCCTTTAAACAGTTGGGATCAATTTGGGAATATTCAGCAGCCCAAGTCGCATAGTGATCCGCAGCATAATGATGGATCGCCTTCTCAGGACCACCATGGTGACGCGGGTCTGCCTGTTCATCCCCTAGCAAACCCAGTTTCGAAACCTGGATCACATCACATACGGGTATCTTATCTATCGCGCTCATCCGCTCTTTGGGTCCGAAAGGCACAGCCTTTCCGGTCATAACCTTTTCAATAAGATAATTGTTACCCTGCGTTGACATTAGAAACCCATGGAGATGAAGTGAGGAGTTAGGTTAGTACTTAGGCCATCTATCCTATAGCGCAACAGAAAAAACATCGAAATCAGATATCTTCCAATTAGCATCAATCATATGCTGCACAAATGCTTGAGGGATAGCGACATTATAATTTTCAATATAAAATGATAAATCGCTAGGCCAAGCCCAGACCCCATCCGACAATATATTTAGAGGTCCAATTATTGAATTCTCTTGGCACAAAACATCCCCAACAAGGCCAGGTGCACAAACGATTGGCTCCCCCTCATTAAGGTACAAAACGATTTTAGGTAAAATATCAGAGGTCAATTGGCCTTGGTTCAATTTTAAACTTGGCCCATTTGCATCGCCATGCTCAAGTTCTCTGAAAAAACCGGCTCTTCTCCGCTTTGTTGAGTAGAAAAAGATGCCGACCGCCAAGTAACCTGTTGATATGTATGGTTTCTGATAACTTTACATAGAGCAGGTATATGACAATCAACATCTCGCAGCATATTTTAGGCCTCAAAGGGCAACGTGTAAATGAAGTTAAATGACCCCCGGCAAAGCCGGGGGCTTAAGCGGGTGAGCCCCTTAAAGGGGCAAATTGGGAACCGCTAAAGCGGTTATGGATTGAATATATCCATTTGGTCAAAGTACTTATCACGCTCTTCTTGCGTTCTGATATACTCCCTCACCATCTGTTCATCGAGCCCTACAGTTGAGACGAAATATCCACGGGCCCAAAAATTTTCACCCTTGAAATTCCGTGCTTTATTTTTGAATTTTCGAGCTATGGCAATCGCGCTTTTTCCTTTTAGGTATCCAACGACTTTTGAAACAGCATGTTTGGGCGGTATGCTGATACACATGTGAATGTGATCCGGCATCAAATGGCCCTCCTCAATCTTACTTTCGCGATGCCCGGCCAGTTCATGGAAAATTTCACCAAGATACTGACGTAGGTTGCCATAGATAACTTTTTGCCTGCGTTTAGGGATGAAAACCACGTGGTATTTACAATCCCATCTCGTATGTGCAAGGCTTTTGTAATCTCTCATCGGCTAATTCCTTTGTTATTTTGGTCAATAAACAAAGAAATGTAAGACCGTGGGAACGGTCAAACCATTGAGAGTCCCCCGGCATAGCCGGGGGTTTACCGGATTAAATTAAACTGGATGACGGCGGTGTTAAGATTGTCATTCACTGCAGCCGAGACGCGCGTAGGAGGGCTATAGACCCTGCTACAGGCCAGAAGGGAAGCATCAACCAGCATGTCCGCCGACAAGTAAACGACATCCCCCTTTTTGGGTATCCTTGTGTGGTCGAGATTGAGCTGGCGCAGGTTTATATTAACAAGGGCGAACGCCGCATTGAGGGGTGTGATTTTGTTGATAAAGGGTGCCGTTTCACTCACCGATTTTGCCGACTGATCAGTGGATTATGTCGGCATATGTCTATTCAAGCGGTTTCCAGACATTTGGATATACGATGGGAAACGGTCAAGAATATCGACAGGGCATACCTTATTGAAACTCTCCCTACGCTTGATCCTGCAGAGCTAACTGGCTTGGAATATATTGGTGTAGATGAAGTTGCCCGGGCGAAAGGTCATGACTACATGACGGTGGTCTACGATATGGTTGGCGGTCATCTGATCTGGGTTGAAGCAGGCCGAACTGCCGAGGTTTTTTCAAGGTTTTTGAAACAACTGCAACCAGATACAGCCTGCAAAATAAAGGCCGTAGCGATGGATATGGGGCCTGCCTACCAAAAGGCTGTCAGAGAGTCCTTGCCGTTGGCCGACATAGTATTTGACCGTTTCCACGTCATGAAAAACTACAGCAAAGCTATCCATAATCAGCGTCGACTTGAGTTCAGAAAGGCCGATCCAAGTGGTAAAGAGTTGATGAAAGGGACACATTATCTGTTGCTCAAAAATGCGGATAAGTTGAGTGAAAAACAAAGTGACAAGCTGCAAAGGTTGCTGGAGAGCAATAGCAACCTGAATGCACTTTACGTCTTGAAAGAACAGCTTCAGCTGCTGTGGAGTGCCGCTTCATTTGAGGCGATGGCGGAGCAACTGGAACGTTGGTGCCTGATAGCAGATCAGTCACAGATGCTCTATCTAAAAAAGTTCGCGAAATCCCTACGGAAACATTGTGTGGGCATCTGCAACTACGCCAAACACAAGCTCACAAGCGCCAGGATAGAGGCTGGTAATGTCAGTATAGGAATGATCCGTAAGCGAGCCAGAGGCATCAAGGATACCGAATACTTCAAACTCAAAATTAGACAATCATCCATTCCAGATAATCAATCTATGCTCTATTTGAAATCCTAAATCTACTCAACAAAGCGGAGAAGTGCCAAAAAACCTATCTTTTTAAGCCGTTGCATATATCAACTCACATTAGGCAAATTAAAGCATCTATTTAATTTAAAAAAAGGGCCTGACAAAATCTTTCGCCAAGCCCAATAAAAACCAAACTCAATCCGGTGTTAGGAATTTTTGGCAGGCTCTGTGTCGGAAAAACGAACCGGCTTACCATCGGGATTGCCGATGAGCTCTCCGTCTTTCATCACCACATTACCGCGGATGATTGTTGCCATTGGCCAGCCCTTAACGCTGACGCCATCAAAAGGAGACCAGCCACATTTATAGGCGAGCCATTCTTTGGTGATGGTCTCTTCCTTATTCATGTCGACAATGGTGAAATCTGCATCAAAACCAAAAGCAATTCGACCTTTACCCGCGATATTATAAATCCTTGCCGGACCAGCAGAGGTCAAATCAACCAGACGCTCCAGGGTCAGGTTCCCCTTGTTCACGTGATCAAGCATCAGCGGGATCAAAGTTTGCACACCCGGCATACCAGAAGGTGATGCAGGGTAAGGCTTTTCTTTTTCTTCAATCGTGTGCGGGGCGTGATCCGAGCCAAGAACATCAAAGATTCCATTGCGGATACCTTCCCAAAGGCCAAGACGATGCTCTTCTTCGCGGATCGGCGGGTTCATCTGGGCATAAGTGCCAAGACGCTCGTAACAATCAGGCGCCGACAAAGTAAGATGCTGAGGTGTCGTTTCCACAGTAACCAAGTCTTTGTTGGCCGCAAGAATTGGCAACTCGTCTTTGCTGGTCACGTGGAGCACATGAACCCGGCGGCCAGTTTGGCGGGCCAGACGGCAAATACGGGTGGTGGCGATAACCGCAGCTTCAGGATCGCGCCAGACTGGGTGCATGACAGGATCAGCGCCATCCCTTACAAGGGAAAAGCGCTCGCGCAAACGGTTTTCATCTTCAGCATGAACCGGGCAACGGCGATTACCATTGGTCAGAACATCAACCAACAGACCTTCTTCTTCAACCAACAGACTTCCGGTGGAAGAGCCCATGAAGATCTTAATCCCGGCGCACCCTGGAAGTCTTTCCAGTTCTGCCAACTCGTCAACGTTCTCTTCTGCAGCGCCGATAAAGAAGGCGTGATCTGTCCAGGCCCGGTTCTCACAACGGGCAAATTTATCCGCAAGCTCTACTGGTCCCAGTGTATTGGGGTTTGTGTTCGGCATTTCAAAGATCGCGACGATACCGCCAAGTGCTGCGGCTGCTGTACCGCAAGCCAAGTCTTCTTTGTGCTCCAGCCCTGGTTCACGGAAATGTACTTGAGTATCTATTGCGCCCGGCAGAACATGCTGACCTGCTGCGTCATAGGTTTCTTTGGCGCTTGCACCAGAGAGATCCCCCAGAGCAACAATGCGGCCGCCATTAACGCCAACATCGATGTTCTCGATGCCGTTTGGAGTGACAACCTGTCCCCCTTTGATGATCAGATCATAGCTTTCGCTCATGAAACAGCCCCTTTATCTTGTGCCAATAATTCAGTGAAGAGATCGATGTAATTTTTAACACACGCCTCTTCGGTGTAACTCTCTCCATAACTTTCCCAGCCAGCAGCCACCAGGCGCTCAGCCAATCCTTTTTCATCCATCACCCGGGTAATTGCCCGCGCCATTTCGTTGTAATCATCCACCGGCACCAGCAAGGCATCTTTGTCATCCGTTGCCATTTCTTCCGGACCAGCCGTTCGCGTTGTAACCAAGGGGGTTTTCGTGGCCCAGGCTTCGATCATCACTGATCCAAAAGGCTCAAACCGCGAAGGGAAAACGCAAATATCTGCGGCAGCAAGCAGGGCGCCGCGATCGTTACGCCACCCTAAAAAACGCACTCTCTCTGAAATACCCAATTCCTTGGCAAGATTTTCCAGCTCCGTTCGAAGAGGTCCCTCACCGGCAATCCAAACGTAGGGACGCGTTTCCAGTTTCGCAGCACGAAGCAAGATATCAAAGGCTTTATTTTCATGTAAGCGCCCCAAAGAAAGTAACACTGTGGCATCTTCGGGAGTATTGAGATCCGCACGACTAACCGGGATATCATTACCAGAAACTGACGCGAAGTTAGGCACGTGATGGGCCCGACCCTCAGGCCAACCAACGGACTTTAAATAATCAACGATATCTTTGGTGTTACCGATCAAGTGATCACAGTTTTTATAATTCTTGAGTTTGTAGTACCCGCCAAGCCGTGCAACATGGAGAAAATTCCCCTTTGGACACAGGCTACTTGCCCTGTTCATGTATGTAAGAACAACATCTGGCTGAAACTCTTTTATTTTCCGCTTCAGCCCACGTCGGGTTTTAAAGTCGATAAGTTTGCGAAAGGGAAGCACCTGGGTTTTAACCCCAGCGGCCTCAAACAGGGCGATACGGTTGTCATTGCGACGAATAACGGCCTGGGTTTCAATACCTGCTCCATCTTTGGTCCGAAACCCCTTTTGGTTTCCAGCACGGTGCAGGGCCAGGGTAAATTGGGTAAAAAAGGTCTCGGCGCCACCTTCGCCACCGGCTCCTAATACTTGTAGGATTTTCACCCTTAACACTCCCTGGCTTACTATTTTATCAGCTTATGAAATGGTCTAGCATCTCTTTACCCGAATTACCCCGTAAATCAAACCAATCCGACCAAAAATAAGAACACAGGAATATAATTCTAACTTTGTGACCAATTTGCGGCCAATCATCACAGACTATTTTAAATGCTAAGATCTTATATTATAAGGCTTTCATTAAAGCACACTTTCATTACGGCAGACTAACAACGAAATTCCTTTAAAAGTATGTTATTCTTTCCGGTCTAAATAGAGATTGGTGTGTTAGAGCGAGATAGAACTTCCAAATATTCCAAGGTGGAAACATGACGGTTGAACGCCCTGATATAACGACAGAAGACCCTGATTTAATATTGCATGATCACGAATCTGATGTTGTGTCCAATGCGAACATGACTGACAGCCCCCGGCGTATCCTTGTTATCAAGCTTTCTGCCTTTGGTGACTTCATACTTTCTATCCGCTCGTTCCAGGCCATCCGTGCCTATCATCCCAATGCAGATATAACCCTGCTTACGACCAAACCCTATGTTCACTTGGCCGAAGCAAGTGGCTGCTTTAACTCTGTTTTGGTCGATGCACGGCCAAAATTATTTGAAATTCCACAAATTCTCAAACTTCGGAAAAATTTACGATCCCGCAAGTTTGATCGGGTATATGATTTACAACGCAATGAACGAACCCGGTTTTATTACAAGCTCTTCCCGTCAAATAAACCCGAATGGGTCGGCAATGTCAGGGGCTGTTCTCACTATTACGAAAAGCCTGAGAGCGGAATTTACCACATATCTGTTCGGGAAAAGGCACAGTTGGAAACGGCCGGGATTACCGACATCAAGCTCCCTGACCTCTCATTTATAGAGGCCGATTTATCCGAGCTTCACCTCCCCCGTAACTATGCCATGCTGGTTCCCGGTGGCGCGCCACATCGTCCGGAAAAAAGATGGCCTATTGAATACTATTCTACTCTTGCAGATCATCTAACACATCTTGGCATAACGCCAATTTTGATCGGTACAGAGTCTGAGCGAGTTGAGTGTGATGCAATAGAAGAAAACTGCCCCGCTGTCCTTAATCTTTGCGGCAGAACCAATTTGGAGCAAATCGCTGTTATTGCACGAAAATCACAATTTTCCGTTGGCAATGATACCGGCCCCATGCATCTGATTGCAGCCGCGGGTTGCCCCGTTGTGGTTTTATTTTCGAAGGCTTCAGATCCGAACAAGATTTCGCCGATTGGGCCAGATGTACAAATTATTCGCGAGGACGATCTACAAGACCTATCCATTGAAAAAGTTACCGCAGCGCTTCCCGCCGTGGCTCTCGACTAAGATAAATTTCTAAATAGCCCTTAATACAACATGAGCATTCGCAGCTCAGGATTTGAGCTGTTCACTCTCGTAGCGTGCTTTGATATGAGAGACCACGGGATATAACGCAGCAAATGTTGCAATCAAGAAACCATAGCCCCCTTCCCGGTACCCCTTACGCCCAACAAAACAGCGCCAAAAGCGACTGAATATACGTCGAACATTATGCGGCATGGTCCCAATTTCCCCGCTTTCTACCAGGTCTTTTGCCCGGGCGGTACTATAGGAATCAAAACGTCGGATCATGTCGGAGATATTATCATCCACATAATGTACGAGCCTGTGTTTGAGCTTTGCTCCTCTGCGCGCGCCGTCTTTCCAATGCAAGGCGGGATGGACACGTTCAAGTCCCCATGACTTGGTGCCCTTGCGGCAAAGTCTGGAAACAGAGGCAGTACCAAACTGAGCGCCCCACCCGTAACGCACGAGATGATCACCGATATAGTTATCAACAGGAATCAGATAATAATCAGCATCCCCGCGCTCAACCGTTTGCCTAATTTCTTCAGCTAGCTCAACGGGGATGCGCTCATCAGCGTCAATCTCTAGTATCCACTGTCCACGGCAGGCTTCGTTACCAACGTTGCGACGATCTCCCTCAACCGGCCAGCCCCCCTCAACGATGCGATCGGTGTATTCCAAAACGATGTCTTTGGACCCATCGGTGCAACGATCAAGAACCACGACGATTTCATCACAGAATTTGACGCCTTCAAGGCAATCCCGGATACGCTTTTCTTCGTTGTGAATAACAAGAAGGGCCGATAACTGAACATTTTTGATCATATCATCGGAGGGATTTGTCGCTTCTTGTGGCATTCTCAAACCTTGTAACTAACACAGTTGAATAGGCCCCATTATAAATATAATTGGGCAGAAAGTTATTCTGTTCCTCGGTTGTAAAGCTCCTCGGCCGCTCTGACAACCGTCTCCACCTGGAGAGATTTCATATAACTCTCGACCCCGTGCCGATAATCATATTCGGGATGCTCTGTGATATCCGCAAAGCTTTCTGGTGTTCGAATGCAAGCGCAATCTGCGCCCCAGGGGTGGTATCGCCACTCAGGACTTGGCCCAAATAGCCCCAAGGTCTTAACACCAGCGGCAGCAGCCAAATGCATTAAACCGGAATCATTGCCAACAAACAGACTGCATTTTTTCAAGAAAGCCCCAGCGGTCACGAGGTCATATCCGATTAGATCAATGATACGGTCCTTGGGAAGACAGGAGAGAATATCTTTCATTTGCGCGCGTTCGAGAGGTGCTGCTAACACCGCAATACGGGCTCCAGGTAAGATCCCAGCAGTAGACGTCAGGTCTTCAATGAGCTCTATAAAGCGTTCAGCTGGCCATTGCTTCCCACTCCAGTTAGCAGCGGGTCCAACAGCCAGAACCTTACTGCCTGCAGGTATAAGCTCTGCGGCTTTGTTTTCGTGGGTCTCATCTGTCCACACGACAGGAGATGGGGGCTCTACAGAATCCAAAACCCGGGAAAGCTCAACAACCCGGTGAACCTTTTCATCTTTTGAGCCCGCTATCAATCGGTGGCCGGCCCATAGAAAAAAACTTATGCCCGTTCCGCGCATATCAATCACCGCATCCCACCGCTTGGGAAAACAATGCGCCCAAAGCTTTAACCAATGCGCATGGTGTTTTAGCTTTGTTATCGGGATAATTTCTTCAAGGCCAGGAACAGCTTCATAAAGAGACGCAGATACACTGCCCGCTGCAACGGTAACCTTGGCGCCGGGGTATTGCTCAAGCATCGATTGCAAGACACCATTGGACAAGACGGCATCCCCAATTCGGTTCGATGTAATAAACAGTATTCTCAAGGTGTTCCTTCCCCACTAAAAGGGAGTTAGACTGGGAACAAATGATTTATACCAAGCTACCTCTTTCATCAACAGTTGTAACGCCTTATATATCTCAACAAAGCATATTTCCGACTATTCAACTCAGACATAATACGGATATAACAGAATGAGCGATTTACGGGTCATCCCGCTCCAACACCGCACGGTTCTTAGGCTTGAAGGTGAAGAGCTTGTCCCTTTTCTTCAGGGGGTAGTGACGCAAGATGTTACCAAGGTCACTTCTGAACATTCTGTATGGTCTGCTTTACTCACGGCTCAGGGAAAATTTTTGCACGAATTTTTCATTAGCCTCAATCCCGAAGGTGGATTTCTTCTCGATTGTGAAAAAGAACGTGCCTCTGACCTGCTTCGCCGCCTAAAGCTTTATAAGATGCGTTCCAAGGCCAGCCTAGAACTCACAGGG
Source organism: Kiloniella sp. (assembly GCF_965205715.1). GTDB lineage: Bacteria > Pseudomonadota > Alphaproteobacteria > Kiloniellales > Kiloniellaceae > Kiloniella. The sequence continues at coordinate 1,596,300 of NZ_CBDBHW010000014.1, forward strand.
GATGACTACACCGTCGCTGTGATAATTGGTGACAATGTTGCCCAAAAATTTGGCCTTAGCCCGCAAAAAGGAGCTAGCCAAGCTATTCAGGATGCAACGATTTATATGGATCCACGTCATTTGGGACTTGGTGCGCGTGCCATCATAGCTTCTGAGAAACTAAGTACTTTTATAAACGATCATGAACTGCGCCCAGGAACTCTGGAAGACTACGATAGTTTAAGAATTCCATTGGGTATTCCGGATGGCAGTCGTGATTTGGAAGTTGAAAAGTCCATCCTGCTAGAAAACGGTTTTAATGAACTCGGCGCAATTGATTGGGATAAAGGTTGTTATATTGGCCAGGAGTTAACCGCCAGGACCAAATATCGTGCCCTTATCAAAAAGCGCCTTGTTCCGGTTTCCCTTACAGGTCCGACACCTGAAATTGGTTCCGATATCACCCTGAACGGTAAGAACGTTGGCATCCTTAGATCGACATATGGGCAGACCGGCCTCGCGACGCTCCGCATTGATGCCATTGGGTCGGACCAATTGCTCTGTCAGGACGCAAACATTACCCCCAAAATGCCCGATTGGATTGAGATCGTTTCCTAGAGGCTCCCAATTTTTAAAAACCTCTACAGCTTAATGCCCCGATGCATTTGAAATAAGGTTAAGGATGAGCACGCCGCCAATAATCATGGCAATGCCGATCACCCCAGCCAGATCCATTTTCTCACCATAGATTACAATTCCAAGGCCAGCGGTGAGAACGACCCCCGCCCCGGACCAGACAGCATAGGTCACCCCGATGGAAAGTTGGCGGGTGATAATAGAGAGAAGATAAACTGCAAAGATATAGCCAACCAACACGACAATGGAAGGGATCGGCTTGGTAAAACCATCAGCAGCTTTTAAAGATAGGGTGGCAATGACTTCACTTACAATCGCAACACCCAACAGCATATAAACCGACATTTCCGTCCCCTACCAAAAATAAATCTAATCTGTAATCAGCCCAGCATTAAGCATAGTCCTAGAGATCTTGCTAGCTTGTTTGCGGCAGTTGGAGAAATTTCTCCATTTTTTCTTCGCCCCAACATTCTTAGGAAACCTATCGGCGAGAAATGACGAGCTCCTGTTGAACTTGAGAAAGCAATTCAAAAGGTGATATTTCGCCTGCCTTATCCAAAGAGAGCTCCGTGTTTTGCAAAAATGATAAACCTGCCCTGCCAAACAAGTCCCGCACGGCTTCTCTCAACCATTGTTTGGCTTGTTGATGTCGCTGAACTGATAACATCCCCTCGCTTTGTAGCCAGGTATAGTGCTCATCAATTGCCGTCATAAATCCTTCAAGGCCTGTCTTATCACTGGAAGAAAGAGCAAGAACTTTCACGGCCCAATCACTACTCTCCTCGCTGGAGAGAGATAATGCACCTCTGAGATCAGCTTTTGTTCGTTCTGCAGCCTTGCCCATGTCGGCTTTTGTTACCAAGGCGATATGAGGGATTTCCGCAATACCCGCTTTCATAAATTGCAAAGAGTCCCCAGATCCGGGTTGCACACAGAATACGACAGTATCTGTAACACCGGAAACATCGGTTTCAGATTGCCCGACACCAACCGTTTCGATCAGGACAATATCAAAAACAGCACGCATCAGCACCATGGCCGCAATGGTAAGATCGGCAAGTCCCCCAAGCCGCTCGCGCGCTGCCATGGACCGGACAAAAACGCCCTGGTCCTCAGGATCCGTTGAAAATCGAACCCGGTCCCCTAATAAGGCGCCACCAGATTTTTTGGATGAAGGATCAACAGCGATCACACCGACAGTTCGGCCCTCGGCCCGATAACTTTTAATTAGTTCAGCTAACAGTGTTGATTTTCCGACACCAGGAGGTCCCGTAACACCAACCACCTGTGCTCTCGGCGCATGGTAGCAATCATTAAGCAGGTTCAACATTTTTGCCGGTGATTGTTCCAAAAGCGATAGGGCACGAGAAAGTTGCAGCTTGCCCCCTTTTCGCAACAATTCCAAATCAGGTATCTCTTCAGCAACCATGCTATACTCTTTCTCAGCTTGTTCACAGTTTATCGACGTAAACCATGTTGTCTCTATTATCGGGCTGTGATGCTATCAGACACAATTAATTTGAGCATTAATTAACTATCCCTTTATTTGAATTCATTATAAAATTCTATTTTAACGCGTCAAAAAACTACATAAGATGATATGCATCAGGGTAGTTTTACCATCTAGGGGCTACGATAAATAAGACCCAAAAATAATTGATACATCCACAATAATAAAAAAGAGATGTAGGAGGGCAAGGGATGACAAAGAAACCACAAACGGTTCAATACGGGAGCAAGAAAAAGCTCGCCACCCATGTTGCAGATTTACTTGGCATTAAAGACACTAATGCACAGAGTTATAGTGCACAGGATTTTTCTACCTTTGATCACCTACATTCCCGCGGCCGTGCCGCTACACGGGAATTAAGTGAGTTTCTATCTGTGCATCCCGGATCAAATTTGCTGGATATTGGCTGTGGCATTGGTGGCCCGGCCCGCTATATTGCCGAACGCTTTGTTTGCAATGTTCACGGGATCGACCTAACTGAAAATTTTTGTGATACCGCAGAACTTCTAAACCGCTTAAGTGGCTTGGATAACCGTATAAAAATCACCCATGGCAATGCCCTTTCCCTCCCCTACGAAGACAATAGTTTCGATACGGTTTGGACACAGCACACTTCCATGAATATTGCCGATAAGAAAAAATTTTACGGAGAAATTTATCGCGTATTAAAGCCGGGTGGCATGTTCTTGTTTCACGATATTTTTTCTAATGAGAACATCCATACCAAAAAAGAGAGAGAAATCTTGCTTCCCGTTCCCTGGGCCAGCAAACCTGAACACAACCACTTGGTTCAAGAGGGTGTCACCCGAGACCTGCTTGGAGATTTTGGATTTCACCGTGAAATATGGAACGACGTAACCGCAGAAACCCATCTTTGGTTTCATAACTACAACAACAATACTGCCCCGAAAGACAGCAAGCAAAAATCTCTGCCTAATGAATTAGGGCCCGAATTATTTATTGGCAATGATTTCAAACTCAGAGCACAGAATCTCAAACAAAATCTTGCTGATAAAAAATTAACTGTCATTCAGGGTGTATTCCGTAAAGAGTAAATAACCGCTCCCTTCAATCTGAATAGAAAGCCCTAGTATGCTTACGCCTTTCCACATTGCCATCCCCGTTCGTGACATCCCAGAAGCCAGAGATTTTTACGGCACCAAGATGGGGTTCCCCGAAGGGCGCAGTAGCGACAAGTGGATCGATTTTGATATGTTCGGACACCAGTTCGTTGTCCACCTAGACGAGAGTCTTGGCAAAGATGGATCGGTCAATCAGATCAAAAATGCCGTCGATGGCCACGGGGTGCCGGTCCCTCATTGCGGGGTCGTATTGCAAATGGATGACTGGGAAAAACTGGCTAATAAAATGCGCGGGATTGTTTCTGATTTCATTATTGAACCCTACGTCCGCTTCAAGGGAGAAACCGGGGAACAAGGTACAATGTTTTTTACCGACCCGACAGGAAATGCCCTAGAATTCAAAGGCTTCAAAGACATCCAAAAAGAACTTTTTGCCAGCTAAAAACAATCAATTCTCATAACTTTGTATATGTGAAAAAGGGCCGCAAAAAGCGGCCCTTTACTTCTTTGCTTCTGGCGGAACCTATCGGGGAATAGAAAATCCAGAAGCTCAGAATTCTCAAATTATTATTGTTTTAGAAATAATAGCTAAAACGGACCTGAACGTGATCATCCCGGCGGGTATCGTAAAGCGGTTCACTACTGGTAATACCATCAGACAGTCGGAGTTCAGCTTCAACGGTCCAGCGATCACTTAGACGGCGATCGGCTTCAATGGAGAAGCTTCGCGCATGGCTTTTACGGTCGATAATCATCCCCGCAAGAAAGTCCGTATCCTCAACATCGTTGAGGGTCACACGGGCACCAACGAAGATATCATCGTCAAATATCGTGCCTGGGGCCTCATCTTCATCGCGGCCATCATAGTGGTATTCCGCAAGCACGCCGAGGTCACCAGCGTCCCCGATCAATCCGAAGAAGGTGTATTCAAGCCCCCCGGAAAAAGCGACAAAATCATCACCTTGTCCGCGGCGATAGATGCCTTCCCACTTCCAAAGCCACTCATCAAAGGTTGCCTGAATATCAGCCGAGCTCTGATTGATAATATCATAGTGGGGCACAAGAACAGGTGCACCATTACTATCGTTTTTCACAAGCAATCGCGGTTCACGACTAGTACCATAAAAATGCGCAAGACCAAGATCCCAATCTCCGAGAACTGTTGCATAGCGCAAAGCAAAATCGGGATGAAATTCTTCTAAATCTGACTCGTATTCAGCTTTATCCGTATCCACGGTAAGCGAGGACCGCAACCGACCTTTACGGCCTGGGAAAGTACGCTCCCGGAAATAGGGCATGGCAAAGAGGTTAAAATCACCGATCTCATTCTGGATCCCCAAATTGATCATCGGTTGACCTAATTTGTCCTCCCCATCGGTATCTTCAACACCGTCTGTCTGGTTGATAATATCAACGAGATGCCTTGATTCCGTTACCCCCCAAAAAACTTTGTCAGCACCAATTTTCAGATCCCATCCATCGTCAATATGCAGGTATTTCAGTTCACGAATATCACCATGGCGTCGTTCGCTGTCCTGAGCATCCAAACGGAGGAAGGGTTTAAAATCGATGCGGTCATCACCATCATTCCACTCGACCAAAAATTCTGGTTCGAGAACGACAGAAGGATTTAAATGTTGATCCCTTTGGCCGCTATGCAATGCAGAATCAGGAAAGATTCGCAAATCCAGCGATGCTGATCCTGAGTACTCCCAGTAAAGATCGCTTTCTTCATCATCAGCATGCGCCTGATTGGCAGAAACAATTGATGCCCCCAATGCCACTGCCCCGGTTACAACAACCAGGGCAGCAAGCTTGATGAGCTTCACTTTTTTAAAAAGTCTGAAACGCGACCTCATCACGAAACTCTCTATTTAACTCGTTTCAGCGAATTTTTTGTCAACTCGCTCTCTTTAAGACCGGTTTGGAATTCGATCTTATCAAAGACTAAGCGGGTTTTCTTACCAGTCTGGTGATTTTCCATGAACATATCATATGGACGCCAGTACTTACCAAGGTGCTGTTTGAAGTTTGATGAAACCAAAGTCTTCAACAATTTACCTTTGCGATCGTAATAATCGATTTTTTGCTGACGATACTCAGAGAGATCGTACCAGGTGATCATCTTGGTATAACCAGAGTTCTCATAGGTTGGTGTCTGCTCAACCACGGAACATTGAAGCTCACCACAAGGCTCGTCTCTCAGCCATTTGTAGGTGTACTTCTTCAGTTCCTGTGCGGACAAATCTTCGTAGGCAAATTCTGAACCAAGGAAAGGACCAGATTTATTTTTAGAAGAGATCCGTTTCACGCGTTTTACAGCAGGCAGGTACATCCACTGATCATCGGGGTCGAAGATTTTGGCATAACTTAGGAAAGCCGTGCCTTTAACATCACGAGGTTTATCGAAAATAGTCAGGCTTTTATCGCCGACATCAGCACCGGGAACTTCGAGAGTTTTCTGACGCATCTGGCGGATTGACTGATCACCGTGACGGTTTTCCAACTGCATTTGCATGAAAGATTCAGTGTCACCAAATCCCCAGTCTCGACGGTCCCACTCTTCTGCGACCGCGGTTCCTTTGGCCACATCTGCCGCTTCGTCTGCCTGGGCAGCGCTCGAAAGCGCTACACCAGAAGAAAAAGCCACAAGGGATAGACTGAATACAGTCGTTAATAGTTTGGCACTTCTCCGCTTTGTTGAGTAGATTTAGGATTTCAAATAGAGCATAGATTGATTATCTGGAATGGATGATTGTCTAATTTTGAGTTTGAAGTATTCGGTATCCTTGATGCCTCTGGCTCGCTTACGGATCATTCCTATACTGACATTACCAGCCTCTATCCTGGCGCTTGTGAGCTTGTGTTTGGCGTAGTTGCAGATGCCCACACAATGTTTCCGTAGGGATTTCGCGAACTTTTTTAGATAGAGCATCTGTGACTGATCTGCTATCAGGCACCAACGTTCCAGTTGCTCCGCCATCGCCTCAAATGAAGCGGCACTCCACAGCAGCTGAAGCTGTTCTTTCAAGACGTAAAGTGCATTCAGGTTGCTATTGCTCTCCAGCAACCTTTGCAGCTTGTCACTTTGTTTTTCACTCAACTTATCCGCATTTTTGAGCAACAGATAATGCGTCCCTTTCATCAACTCTTTACCACTTGGATCGGCCTTTCTGAACTCAAGTCGACGCTGATTATGGATAGCTTTGCTGTAGTTTTTCATGACGTGGAAACGGTCAAATACTATGTCGGCCAACGGCAAGGACTCTCTGACAGCCTTTTGGTAGGCAGGCCCCATATCCATCGCTACGGCCTTTATTTTGCAGGCTGTATCTGGTTGCAGTTGTTTCAAAAACCTTGAAAAAACCTCGGCAGTTCGGCCTGCTTCAACCCAGATCAGATGACCGCCAACCATATCGTAGACCACCGTCATGTAGTCATGACCTTTCGCCCGGGCAACTTCATCTACACCAATATATTCCAAGCCAGTTAGCTCTGCAGGATCAAGCGTAGGGAGAGTTTCAATAAGGTATGCCCTGTCGATATTCTTGACCGTTTCCCATCGTATATCCAAATGTCTGGAAACCGCTTGAATAGACATATGCCGACATAATCCACTGATCAGTCGGCAAAATCGGTGAGTGAAACGGCACCCTTTATCAACAAAATCACACCCCTCAATGCGGCGTTCGCCCTTGTTAATATAAACCTGCGCCAGCTCAATCTCGACCACACAAGGATACCCAAAAAGGGGGATGTCGTTTACTTGTCGGCGGACATGCTGGTTGATGCTTCCCTTCTGGCCTGTAGCAGGGTCTATAGCCCTCCTACGCGCGTCTCGGCTGCAGTGAATGACAATCTTAACACCGCCGTCATCCAGTTTAATTTCATTTACACGTTTGTAGAGCGTCAACCACTTTGTCCGGTTGCGTCAACCACCTTGGCCGCTTTTGATGCGGCTGTGATCTGACGTTTATTTACGATGCTTCAGGCATATTTTTCACCTTTTTGTTTGTGGTTTTCCGCAACATTTTTTTGAGATTTTGGGCGGCTTCCCATTGTCTGTAGCTGTCGATATTCATCTCAAGAATGGTTGAGTGGTGAACAAGACGATCGATTGCTGCAACGGTCATGGCCTTATCTTGAAAAATATTGTCCCATCCGCTAAAAGGTTGATTGGCAGCAATTGCAATACTTCGGTACTCATATCGTCTGGCGATCAATTCAAAGAGCACGGATGTTTCAGATATATCCCTTTGTGCATAGGTAATATCATCGAGAATGATGAGATCAAATTTATCGAGTTTTGCGAGGGCGTTTTCGAGCATAAGTTCACGTCTGGCAGCCTGGAGTTTTTGCACCAGATCACTGGTTTGCGTATAGAGCACACGGTATCCAGCCTCTATAAGAGCATAACCTACGGCGCATAGGAGATGAGTTTTTCCTCCCCCTGAATTTCCAATGGCAATCAGATTTGCTCTTGCGTCAATCCAGTCACCGGCAGACAAGGCTTCGACCTGCGCCTTTTTCACGTTAGGCAGCCGCTTGAAGTTAAAAGTGGCCAGAGTTTTTCCGCCCAGCAGGTTTGATGCGTTGAGATGGCGTTGAATGCGTCGCGTGTCCCTTTCGGCCAATTCATATTCGGCCAAAACGGCAAGGAACCTGGCTGCTGACCAGCCCTCCTTGTCGGATTGGATTGCGATATCTTGCCAGTGTTTGTGAAAGCTGGGTAATCGTAAGTCAGTTAGCATAAGAGGCAGCTTGTGCTGATCCACTTCAATGTTTGTCATGCCCGATCCTCCAACAGAGTATCAAAGACTGATAATGAAGGTTGAACCACGGGAATATCAGGAGGTAAATCCGTGTTCTTTTTTGTGATATTCAGCTTAAGTTTTTTTGCGCAAGGTAGCCTTCCTGCATTGATTTCTCTCGAAATCAGGTGCGCGACTTCGGCCTCACAAGCCTCTTCGTGCGCAAGGAAAAGTATCCCAACCATCTGACGACACGCATCTCTGCGGGACAACTTTTTCTGAAACAATGTCCAGGCCAGGGAGTACTCGGTTCTTGGAAAAATACTGTCACGATAAATAGAATTGGCGAGTGCCTGAGGTTTACGTTTGAGAGCATGAATGACGTGATGATAATTGATAACATGAATGCGGGGGCCTTTGCCGTGCCCCCGCTCACGAGAATGGCTGACGACATGAGTGCTGCCTAGATAGGCTTCTATCCGGTTATCGTAAATATGGACACGCAAGCGTTGACCAATTAGGCGAGAAGGGGCGCTATAAAAAACCTGCTTAACTAAAAAACCACTTGTTTTGGTAACTCTCGACACGACTTCAGTGTAATCTGTTGTTCGCCGAGGAGGTAACGCCTTGAGAGATTTCAACTCTGTTTGGATATCTTGGTCACGATGTTTGTTCCGTCTAGCAATCAGCTCGTCCAAAAATCGCCGATACTCATCCAAAGTGTCAAAGTCATTACTGCCACGCAAAATCAGGGCCTGCTTTATCGCAGTCTTAAGGTGACCGTGGTGAGATTCAATGGCACCGTTCTCGTGTGATTCCCCTCTGTTATTTCGACTGGCCTCCATACCGTAGTGCTCAACAAAAGCAGAATAACGTTTGGTAATGTCCTCCTTTTCCTCAACGCTCAAATTCCGAAAGGCCGCAGACAGGCTGTCGGTCCGGTGGTTTTCAGGAGCGCCCCCCAAGGACCAAAGCGCATTTTGTAAGTTCTCCGCAAGGGCTGTAAAACTCTCACCGCCAAGTACGACCCCAACATGTTCCCATCGGCTATATACCAGAACAAAATGATAGAGCCGATGCACCAAAGGATCTCCTGCAATGGTAATACTTAAGTCGGCTGCATCCGTGAAATCTGATTGGCCCATGTAACCCGGCTCAGGTGTTTGCCTGAAAATGATATCCTTTTCAGGGCCATTCAGAGCCCGCCATCCCCGAACTCGGCGCTCTAACGTGCGCTTGACACGGTCATCGGGAAAACGGAGCGGATAGAGGCTCTGTATGTGGCGCAACAAAGTAATGGGTTTGACCGAGTTGTCTTTATCCAAAATGGGAAGGATGTCCTTATCCCAGATATCTTCAAGCGGATCAGAAACTGTTCGCCCTCGCTTTATATTGCGTTGTGACGGTAAAGTCGCATCAACGTCAAATCGGCGGGCCGTGCGTTCGCTAAACCCTGCGCGGGCAGCGGCGGTTCGTTGACCATGAGTTTTTCTATCTGTCATGTAAAGTCTCAGTTGTTCATCTGTGATAAATTTATACGGCAAACAGGTTCCTCCAATTACATCTAGAGGTTCCTAATTTATCAACTCACAGCAGCTTGTAACTAACACCAAATTAAGCCTTGGCCGGTGGATCTGATTATCAAACGGGCACGCCCTTTTTAATGATCAGATCCACCGGCCAAGGTGGTTGTCGCAACCGGCCAAGGTTATTGTCGCTGAACACACGTTGCCCTTTGAGGCCTAAAATATGCTGCGAGATGTTGATTGTCATATACCTGCTCTATGTAAAGTTATCAGAAACCATACATATCAACAGGTTACTTGGCGGTCGGCATCTTTTTCTACTCAACAAAGCGGAGAAGAGCCGCAAAAATCAGTGATAGAGAGATCAAGACAAAAGCCAGAGCCGTTCCCATCAACATAGATTTGATATTACGATCTGCCAGGTGAGCGAACATAACTGATGCACCAGAGCCATCGGCTTCCATGTAACCCGGGGCATTATCACGCAACCACTGAGTTGATTCCAACGCAATGTTACGCATGTCGTTAGAAGAAACGTTATCCAGGGTTACAGTCATACGTGATGCTGATTTGTCGATGTTGATCTGACTGTTGAGGTCAAGACCGTATGGCAAAGACATTTCATAAAGCAACAGATACTGAGCCGCGAGATCACGTTCTTCAGGTAGCTTGTACCAAGTTTCGTCATCTCCGTGCATTGATTTGTTCAAACGCTTAAGGATATCTGTGATTGAATTAACATGAACGACTTCTGGCTTGGCACGTAACCAATTGGCGAAATCTTCCAGATGCGCCAGATAAACCGGACTAGCTACTCCACCAGAATTTTCAGCATCGATGGAGAATTCAACCTGGTAAACACCCGTTAGGTTATCACGCGTGAAGTCACTGTCGACGCGGAAAGGAACCGATGTATCAAAGTATTCAATGAAACGGTCATCAAGTTCAATTTTAGAAATAAAGGAAGATGTTCCGACAACGATCAATCCCATGCCCAGAAGCAATTTGGTTCTGTGAGAAATCACAAATTCACCAAGACGTTCCATGGCAGTGAATTTCTCTTCAGTTACCTGTTTAACTCTTACAGGTGCAACCGCAATAAAGGCAGGAAGGAACGCAATAGAGAAAATCCAAGCCGCAACAACACCAATAGCCGCAATATTTCCAAGATCGTGGAACGGAGGAGCTTCAGAGAAGTTCAGGCTCAAGAAACCAATGACAGTTGTCAAAGATGTCAGGAACACAGGCTGCATGTTTACACGCAGGCTCTCAACAATCGCGTCACGCTTGTCTTTACCATGGCGCATTTCGTGGAACATGGTCACCAGGATATGGACACAATCCGCAATCGCAATGGTCAGAATAATCGTTGGAGCCATTGCTGATGGCGGCGTCAATTTCATGCCCATATAACCGGCAGTACCCATCGCAACCATAACAGAGAATATTGTTACAATCAGCGTACCAATCGTTCCAGTGAAGGAGCGCAGGAAAGCGACCAAGAAAACGATAATTACAAGGAACATCAGCGGCGTGAGCGTACTCATATCCGCCATAGAAGCTGTCGGGAAAGCGTTACTCAAAGGTGCTAGCCCAGTGATGGCAACTTCCAACTCAGGATTGGCTGCTTCAATCGTTGCAGCAATGTTTTCAGCAAAACTAACTGCTTCATTCAAAGCAATAGCATCATCCGGGGGAAGCTGAAGCGTAACCTGAATACCTGTTGTTGTACTATCAGCAGAGATAATACGTTTGGCAAGTGCAGGCTCGGTAAGCGCAATCTGCTCAATTCGATCCAGGCCAACCTGACTAAGTCCACCCGTTTCTTCCACAAGATCCGCAACTGTCAAATCATCTCCGACAGCTTCGGTATGTTGGAAGTTGGTAATGGAATCAACCCGAATAGAATAAGGAATCTGCCAAGATTCTTCTGTTACATCCTGAACGACCTGAAGCCACTGTGGTGTAAAAATCTTGCCATTGTTAGGCTTTAAAACAAAAAGAATATTATCTGTTTTGGTATAGACATCCTGCAAGCTTTCAAAAGCATTTAGCTGTGGATTATCATCACCAAAGAACACACGGTAATCACTTGTAAAGGAAAGTTTTTGCATCCCGGATGCGGCACCAACAGCCGCCAGAATGCTCACCAGAAGAACTAGCCAACGCCAGCGAATTATGCCCTTTGCATAATTAACTGAGAGGCGGTCCATGAAATTACTCATTACCTCAGCTCCGAAAAAATTCCGTTAAATTTCAGTGCAGGGCTCAGTACCCGAAACGCTTAAAACCGGACAAACCCATTAGATTTGCTTTTGTTTCCCGAGGTTTTTGCGCTATTACCATACTTGCTATAGGGTAATACACTGAAGTAAACTATCCGGTGTAGTTTACTTATTTATAATTCAATGTAAACTACACGGTGTAGTTTTTTTGGAGTTTATTTTGGCAAAAGATAACTGTATCCTAGGTGCACAGGGGCGTAGAGCAGATAAAAAGAAAAGTAAAACGGGCCAAGACTCGGGTGCAAAACACTCGGGTTGGGACAAAGATAAGTGCCTTTTTGCTTCTCTCGGACAGAAATTGACCCGATCAGAGCAGAAGCGGAACGACATCCGCGATGCCGCTGTCGAAATTTTTATGACCCAAGGTTTTGAAACTGCCAGCATGGATCAGATCGCAGCTTTGGCCGGGGTTTCCAAACGCACCGTCTATAGTCATTACGGCTCTAAAGAAGAGCTTTTTGCTCAAATTATGAGTAGTATTTGCGAAGTCAAACGCGAAGAGCTCGACGTCAAACCCGACCACAGCCTTCCGATCAAGGAATGCCTGACCAAGCTCGGAAATACCTTTCTTGATATGCTGCATTATCACGGCAGCATATCTCTATTCCGCATCTTAATTTCCCAAGCCGAAAACGATTCTATCCATGGCGAAGAGTTTATGAACGAAGGCCCGAAACTCTCCAGGGAGCTTCTCGCGGCTTATCTCCAGGAAAAAATTGACGCCGGCGAAATTGAGGTCGACGATCCCCTTGAAGCAGCACAAAGTTTCTATTCCACCCTCTTTGGCGCCCGCTATTTGAACTGTTTGGTAACTGCAGCTCCCCCACCATCACATGAAGAGATTGCCATACTTGTAGACGGTACAGTTGACCGTTTCATCCATGGACTAAAAATGAAAAGTTAAGTACGCAGGTACTCGCGTTCCTCTTTTTCAAGAAGGGAATGAAGTTGAGATCTTTGTTAGAATCAATGAAGCAGGCTTATTTCCCTGTGAGCAAAGCGTCGATCGACCATTACATTGAAGTCAGTAATTGGACCATCGTGCAATCGCGCAGTAACCTCTGCCTCACCAGAGAACTCAACTGATTGTAAAGGCGCATCCAATCTCAAGTCCTCCTGACCGGAAACTTCCAACACCATTCCCTTACCTTGTAATATTGTCAGGTTCCTGTCGATGTTCGGAAAGTGGGAAAAAGCACCATCCTCGCTCACACTTGCAATACTGATGCGCCACAAAAACGGGCTGTCCTTAATCGCCGGCACATGGCTTGGATCATGTGCTGAAACGGCAAGTTCCAGAGTTGTTCCGAGGCCATTTTTCCACGGCATGGATTTATAATCACTTTGCTTGAGATGCTTTTCCATATCGACCTGTGCGAGTTTTCATGAGCGAATTTACATGGGTTGTTAATATCAGAAGTTTTAGATGTTAGTCTTCTGGTTCATACCGATAACGGAAGTCGCAATGACTTGCGCCCTGCATGATGGTTTGGCTGCGGTCCAAATGTATTTTTGGATCATAACCAGTACAAAATGTTCCGTCACGCCCACAGGATAGAATGTGACCGATATCCCCAACACCCATCTCGCGGTACATTTCCGCGAAACGGCACCGGGTGACATTGTAATCGACATGTTTATCATCTTCCTTGAGGATTTCGACTTCAAGGGCACCGTCAGCCATCCACTGAGGCAACAAGGCATGAAAGCTCAACAGGGATGTCGTTTCCTCCTGCCCCTCGGCATAGGCTTTGCCGTGAGCAATGGAGTTTTTGATAATAGCATTTTCCAGAATTGATTTAGCCCGCTCGGCCCCGAGCTCTGCAGCCATCTCCTCGTATATCGGCTTGATAATATTCGCCTCTATCCGGCGCTGTTCAAGGATCGGAAGATCAGTTTTACTCATTTTAGGACCTCACACATTCAAACTGGAATACTCTCACTCCATCCCAATATTGTTTCTGAAGCGAAGATATCAATAGAAACATATACAGATAGAAAACCAGCATCACCACCCGTAACAGCAAAAAGGGCCGCCGAAGCGACCCTTTTGTTAGCGTTCTACTCACGAACAATGTTAGTCGATGTCGAAAGTAATGCCCTGTGCCAGTGGCAATTCACGGGAATAGTTCACTGTATTGGTTTGGCGACGCATATAAGCTTTCCATGCGTCAGAGCCGCTTTCGCGCCCACCGCCGGTTTCCTTTTCACCGCCAAAAGCACCGCCGATTTCCGCCCCACTTGGGCCGATATTTACATTGGCGATACCACAATCGGATCCAACATCTGATAAGAACTGTTCAGCTTCACGGACATCGGTTGTAAAAACACAAGATGACAGCCCCTGCGGCACTTCATTTTGCATGTCGATTGCGGCATCGAAATCTTCGTACTTCATCGCATAGAGGATCGGGGCAAAAGTTTCGGTTTTAACCACTTCACTTTGCTCTGACATCTCAACCACTGCTGGGCGCACATAATAACCGCCAGGGAAATCATCCGCCAGTTCACGGTCGCCGCCATGAACCTTTCCGCCAACAGCTTTTGCAGCTGCCAACGCACTTTGCATATTATCAAACGAGCCCTGATCAACCAAAGGACCGACCAGTGTTCCCTGGATAAGGGGGTTGCCAACTTGAACCGAAGCATAGGCTGAAATCACGCGCGGCATAAGCTGATCGTAGATATCTTTGTGCACGATCAAGCGACGTAGGGACGTACAGCGTTGTCCGGCTGTCCCCACAGCAGAAAAGAGGATGGCACGCACTGCCATATCCAGGTCAGCGGTTGGCGATACGATCATCGCGTTGTTGCCACCGAGTTCAAGAATTGAACGGCCAAAACGTGCGGCAACTTTGGGTCCGACCTGACGGCCCATTGCCGTAGATCCAGTAGCGGATACAATCGGCACGTCTTCACTGCTGACCATGGCATCGCCGACATCGCGACCACCGATAATTACATGATGCAGACCTTTAGGTGCATCATCGCCAAAACGAGCGAGGGCTTTCTCAAAAATTTTCTGACAAGCTAATGCCGTCAAAGGCGTTTTCTCAGAAGGCTTCCAAATAACCGAGTTTCCACATACCAGTGCAAGTGCCGTATTCCAGGACCAAACCGCAACCGGGAAGTTAAAGGCAGAAATAACACCGCACACACCAACAGGATGCCAAGTCTCACGCATGTGGTGACCTGGACGTTCAGACGCAATGGTCAGACCATAGAGTTGACGTGAAAGACCAACAGCAAAATCGCAAATGTCGATCATCTCCTGAACTTCGCCCAATCCCTCTTCGTAAATTTTCCCGCATTCAAGAGTTACCAAGCGGCCGAGATCTTCCTTCGCGGCGCGCAACTCTTCCCCGAGTAACCGGACAAGTTCACCACGACGAGGCGCAGGCACGGCTTTCCAGCTTTTGAAAGCAGTCTTTGCCGAGGCAATAATGCCATCAACATCAGCCGCAGAAATCTCCTGCACTTTTGCAATCTCGGCCCCATCAATAGGCGAGGTCACTTGGAGAGAACCTCCGCTTGTTTCTGTTGTAGACAAACCGAGACGTTCTAGAATTTCTGAATAGCTCATATGCGTTTCCTTATGACACCTGTAAATGCAGGTCAGGTATTTATAAACTCGCCAAAAATGATAACCATCAAGGCCCCTCTCTAACGGAGGTACGCCAATCAAGGAAATCATTCCACGAATTATATTGTATATTTTGTACGATTTTAATTTAAGGCGTGATTGCGAAACAACAAAGAGAGAAATAATTGCAACATCATGACTATAACTCATGACGGCTGGAATCATCACGATTTACATTAATACCGAAACCAGTTGGTAAAAAGATCGGCCTGGGCGAGTTTTCTTTGATATATAATTTGCTTAAATATTTGGTATTGTTGAGTACTTAAATTCATTTATCAGTAGATAATATTTCAAAGACATGACACCATCTACCTGCCTAAACAGAATAAAACCCCATTATTCTATATTTTATTCACGACCTATATGTAATTCCTTCCGAACTTCTTTGAAAAAGATCTGGTAAAAATGACATCTGAAGAGTTGGTGAATAAAGAAAGTGATACATCCCAGAACGCTAAAATGAAGAGTTTTTCCACCCCCCTTAGATATGAGGAAGACTCACCGCCCAATTTAGTCCCCCCTCGCGTGGAATGCTATCTTGATAAGGAAAATCATATCCGACACATGGCCTACATCGGCACACTCCACCATGAACAACTCATCACCCAAGTGCTTGATATCTGGTCACATATTCCTGATCTTGGAAAATATGACAATCTTATCGACATGAGATTTCACAAAGGAGATGTCGGTTGGCATACAGTCAAAGAAATTGGCAAACAATGGAGCCTTCATTTTGATGGGCATGCACCAAACAATCGAACGGTTTTTGTCTCCACCCACATATCATTCACCATTCTCATAAAGGCAATACAGGCTTTTGCCCCGGAGCACACCTTTCAGGCCTTTAACAGTAAGACCAAGGCAATGGCATGGCTTATGAAAAAAGAATAACCCATCCTCAAGCAGAAAGCCTTGCATCAACATACAAGGTATTACGGCTGGTTTGCTCAAGATTGGTTTTGACCTTATAGGTCTGGTCAATTGCCTCCAGGCCCAAAACTTTGTTCGGTTCACCGTCGGCAAGAATGCGGCCTTCTCTAAGCAATATCAAACGATCACAATATTGTGCAGCGAGATTGAGGTCATGAAGTGCAGCTATAACAATCATTTTCCGCGCCTCCATAAAACGACGAATGCTTGAAAGGATTGATAGCTGGTGATGAAGATCCAATGCGGACGTTGGCTCATCAAGCAACACCAAAGAAGGCTCGCGTACCAGGGTTTGAGCCACAGCAACCATCTGAGCTTGCCCCCCACTCAACTGAGAAAGTCCTCTATGAGCCAAAGCCGTCAAATTCAATGCGGATAGAATTTCCGAGACCCGATCAAGGTCATAGTTCTTAACCCGCCACCCCGTTGTTTGCTTTAGAGCCAGCAATACACACTCAAAAACACTCAAAACGGCATTACAGCCAAACGCCTGTGGCATATAGGCAACCTGTTTTGATCGCACCGATCTGCTCGCAGTTGTTAGCTCTTCCCCTTTGAGCATTATCTTCCCGTGAATGGGGTGAACTACGCCTGCTATAGACTTAAACAGGGTCGATTTTCCAGAAGCATTCGGACCGATCAGACCAACGAATTCCCCAGGTTTTATGCTTGTGATGTCAATGTCTTTGAGAACTTCCCTTTTGCCATAAGCCACACCAAGGCCTGCTATTTCCAAGCTCATGATAACCTCTCTTTTCGGGTTGAAAGAATTAGGGAAACAAACACCGGAACACCAATAAGGGCCGTAATAATGCCAATGGGATAGATAACCCCGGGGGTAATCATCTTACTGATGATGGATGTCAGAGACATCACCAGCGCTCCGACGAGGGCAGAAAGCGGGATGAAAAAGCGTTGATCTTCACCCACAATCAAACGGGCAATGTGTGGACCAACAAGGCCGATAAACCCGACCGCCCCGACAAAGGCGACGGCCGTTGCTGCCAGAAACGAGATTACAATCAACATCTCAATTCTGAGCCTCGAGACATCAATACCAAGACTGATTGCGGTATCATCGCCCATACGCAGGGCTGTCAGCTGCCAAGTCCTGATAAAGCTATAGGGCAGAGCAAAACAAAGTAATAGAGAGCCGATGCCAATTTTTTCCCAGCTTGCCCGGGATAACGACCCCATCATCCAGAAGACAATCCGCGCCAATTGGTCTTCAGAGGCCATGTATTGCATCATGGCCAGTGCAGCATTAAAGGCAAAAAATATTGCAATGCCGAATAGGATCATGGTCTCCGGACCGACGCCTTTGATCCGGGTAGCCACCAAAATAAAAATGCACGTGATCAAGGCAAAGACAAAGGCATTAAACGTAACCAACAAAGGGCCAATTCCGGGAACGATGCTCCAACCAACAACAATTGCCAGGGCTGCACCAAAACTTGCCGCGGAAGAAATGCCGAGCGTAAAGGGCTCTGCCAACGGATTATTCAACACCGTCTGCATCTGCGCACCTGCAAGGGCAAGGATTGCACCGACAAGTAGAGCCGTCACCGCGATCGGTAACCGGTAATCCCAAATGATAACTTCAAGCTTGATACCATGCGCGGTTTTATCCATCAGAGTGTCAATGACAACTGACAGCGGAAAATCGCCTGGCCCGTTACTGACATCAATAAAAAAGCTGATCAGCACCAGGAAAAAGACCGTCGCCAAGGTTAGGTATCGGCGATAAATTTTTCGCGTGTAATCAGATCGCAGGGCCAGAACATCTGGAACATCTGGGGTAACCGGGGCTTTGGATTGCGCAGACATACGAGAACCTTATAGGCAGATAAGAGTAAGCCCGTGTTCTTGCCCTAAGGGCAGTATGACAAGAACACGGGCTTATTTCATGAGTTACTGCGTTGCGGGGAGAGAACCCCAGAACACGCCGCTGTAGTCAATCGGGAGAAACTTTTCATGCAACTCGACAAAGGTCGCTTCCGGATCGAGGTCGCTGAATTTTTCTGGATAGAACCACTTGGCAAACGTTTGTAACGCCACGAAATGATAGGGACTGTTGTAGAACTGGTGATAGATAGAATGGAACTGGCCTGACTTCACAGCCTTGAGCTCGCCCCATCCTTTACGCCCCGCTAAAGCGGCAAGACGTTGGGCTACGAGATCTTCACTCGCTTCATATCCGAACAACACTGCCATGGTACCAGGTTGGGCTTCGGCCCAGTTTGCACCAGTGCCAAGAATAATATCCGGATCATCGGTAAAGATAACTTCAGGATTTACCTTGCCACTAAATCCAGGGAATTTACGTGATCCCCAATTTATACCCCCTGCCAAATCCACAAGACGCCCCAGATTGGCGCCCCCAAAAGTACTGCAACATTTATCCGGATTATAACCTGCAGCACGCTCAATAAAGACAATCGGCTTGTCTTCGTCTTTTATGGCCTCAACACGAGAGAAGACAGTCATCATGTTTTTTTGATAATAATCGGCGAACTCATCTGCGTTATCACGCTCATCAAAGATCCGCCCCAGTATTTGGAGGCTCGGTACAGTATGCTGTGTCGGGCGTTGACGGAAATCTAGGAAGACAACAGGAATACCCGCCTTTTCCAATTTTTCTAATATTCCACTTTCCTGAGCTTTCAATAGATTACCCAGGTTGAGAAAAACAACGTCCGTATCCAGGGTAATTATGGTCTCAAGACTGTATTCTGCCGCATAGGGACTTCCCAGATTTTTGATTTGATCCACTTTAGGGAAGCGCGCTTTGTATTTCCGGAAAGCATCGGGATCATACTTGATCAAATCGTCTTTCCAACCAACAACCCGCTTAAATGGGTTTTTTCGATCCAGTAAAGCGATGGAATAGACCATTCGCCCTTCTCCAAGCACGATCTTGTCCGGGTTCTTATCAACCTGCACTGTGCGCCCTGCGATATCTGTGATGGTGATTTTTTCAGCCAGAGCTGTACCTGAAGTTATTCCCAGCACCACTGTCGTTACTAAAGTTGTTGCCACAGATGCGGCCAAAGCCTTTAGGCTTTTGATCTTCATTTGATTTCCTCCAACGGGGTCAAATTCCGTGTTCATTATTCAGGGGAAAACTAAGCTATAATTTTCAACCCAAAGCATCGAATGAATGCAGAGTACTCAAAATAAATGAGAATGCAAATGATTCGCATTAGCGAGATGTATTTTACACCTGTAATTCGTAGGCCCTTTAATCTGCACCTATCATTAATTTCATATTGGATATAGCTATCTCGCCCGCAGATCGGTACTGTCAGTTCAAATATTAATTCTGGATCAATATGTTATGAAGAGTGGGAACAAGCCAGCTTGGCTCATAATGGCGCCTGTCGTCTTTACTCTGCTTTGGGCCGGGGGCTATGGCATTGCCAAGGTTGGGCTTCAATATGCAGAGCCCATGACATTGTTATCCATGCGCTTTTCTGCAGTTGTCATTCTACTAATCCCTTTTTATTTAATATTTAGACCTTCTTTGCCGAAACGGGCTGCAGATTGGGGACACCTGGTCGTCGTGGGCGTACTTGTGCAGGCTGTCTATTTTGGATTTTGCTGGTGGGCTTTTAAAACGGGAGTTTCGGCTGGGGTACTGGCTATTTTTATGTCGTTACAGCCCATACTGATCGCCATTCTCGCCCCCAAATTGGCACAAGAAAGTGTGAGCTGGTTCAGGTGGCTTGGCCTGTTACTTGACCTTGCAGGCGTTCTTATCGTTATCGTTGCCCGATCAGATATAGAGCCCCCGACCCTGGTTGGAGTTGGGTTTAGCATCATGGGATTATTAGGCATAACCAGCGGCGTGTTATACGAAAAACGTTTCGGTGGCGGATACCATCCAATCGTCACCAATATGGTCCAGTATGCCGCCGGTTTTGCAGTCGTTGTCCCCATCGCCTTTACTTTCGAGACCATGCAGGTTCAATGGTCTGGCGAATTTTTCGCCGCCCTTGGGTATTTGGTTATCGGCAATTCTATTCTGGCCATGAGCCTGTTACTCGCCATGATCCGCGCCGGAGAAGTTGCGCGGGTATCATCGCTGATGTTTTTGGTCCCTCCCCTTGCTGCATTGTTCGGCTGGTTTTTATTGGGCGAAGAAATGCCCCCTGCCGCTTGGTCGGGTATGGCCGTTGCGGCCGTTGGGGTATCAATAGCGGCACGGAACCGGGTTCGCCAATAACAGAAACACTCAACTGAGATTATTGGTGCGAAAAGCAAAAAGGGTGGCCAAAGCCACCCTTTTCAAACTGATTACTAGTACAAATTACTTTTTGATCGCAGCCTGCGCCGCAGCCAATCGAGCAATTGGCACACGGAAAGGCGAGCAGGAAACATAATTCAAGCCGACCTTCTGGCAGAAGTTAATCGATGCCGGATCGCCACCGTGTTCACCACAGATACCAAGCTTGATATCGCCCCGGGTTTTACGACCGCGTTCCGCAGCAATTTCGACCAGTTCACCAACACCTTCTTGATCGAGAGAGATGAAAGGATCCTGCTCGATAATGCCGTTACGCTCATAAGCACCAAGGAAGTTACCAGCGTCATCACGGGACAGACCAAATGTGGTCTGGGTCAGATCGTTGGTACCGAAGGAGAAGAACTCTGCTTCTTCAGCAATATCAGCAGCACGAAGCGCAGCACGTGGAAGCTCAATCATAGTGCCAACCAGGTATTTCATCTCAACGCCTTCAGCAGCCATTACCTCTTTGGCAACACGATCTACCAGGGCTTTAAGGATTTCGAGTTCCTTTTTCATGCCTACAAGTGGGATCATCACTTCAGGCTCAACTGTCTGGCCTTCGGATTTGGATACCTGTGCAGCCGCTTCAAAGATAGCGCGGGCCTGCATCTCATAAATCTCTGGATAAGAGATCCCAAGACGACAGCCACGGTGCCCAAGCATCGGGTTGGTTTCCGACATCTTCGCCGCACGCGCATGCAGTTTTTCAATCGGAACGCCAGCTGCATCCGCAACGTCTTGCATTTCAGCTTCACCGTGCGGCAAAAATTCGTGCAAAGGCGGATCGAGCAAACGAATGGTGACAGGTAAACCAGCCATGATCTTAAAGATCTCGGCAAAATCTTTGCGCTGCATCGGCAGGATTTTATCAAGAGCTTTACGGCGACCCGCTTCATCATCCGAAAGGATCATCTCACGAACAGCAACAATACGCTCAGCCTCAAAGAACATGTGTTCTGTACGACAAAGACCAATACCCTCGGCACCAAAACTGCGTGCGGTACGACAATCATTTGGCGTTTCGGCATTGGTACGCACCTTCATGGTACGAATACTGTCAGCCCATTCCATCAGGGTAGAGAAGTTACCTGACATTTCCGGTTGGATGGTTGGAATCTCGCCCAACATCACTTCACCATTACTGCCATCGATGGTGATGATATCACCCGCTTTAAGTTCCTGACCGCGCACGATCATGGTACCGTTTTTGTAATCCATACGCAGATCACCAGCACCGGACACACAAGGACGCCCCATACCGCGTGCCACCACAGCCGCGTGGGAGGTCATGCCGCCACGGGATGTCAAAATACCCTTGGCTGCGTGCATACCATGGATGTCTTCAGGCGATGTTTCTGTGCGACAGAGAACAACGTCTTTACCTGCCTGGGACATCTTCTCTGCTTCATCCGCAGAGAAAACAATCTGACCGGAAGCGGCACCCGGGGATGCCGGCAGACCGTGACCAATGATATTACGTTCCGCATCGGGATCAAGGGTCGGGTGCAATAGTTGATCCAAGGCAGCGGGTTCAACACGACCGACTGCTTCTTCTTTGGTGATCAAGCCTTCTTCAACCATATCAACCGCGATTTGAAGCGCAGCAGCGGTTGTTCGTTTCCCCGAACGGGTTTGAAGCATAAATAGCTTGTTGGACTGAACAGTAAATTCAATGTCCTGCATATCGCGATAGTGTTTTTCAAGAATATGACGGGTTTCATCAAGCTGCTTGAAGACTTCGGGCATGGTCTCTTCCATAGAAGGAAGATCAGAGTTGTGCTCTTCGCGGCCTTTGATGGTCAAGTTCTGCGGGGTACGGATACCAGCCACAACATCTTCGCCCTGGGCGTTGATCAGATACTCACCATAAAAAGCGTTCTCACCCGTGGAGGGGTTTCGGGTAAAGGCAACACCGGTCGAGCAATCTTCGCCCATATTGCCAAACACCATCGCCTGAACGTTGACGGCAGTTCCCCAGGCAGCAGGAATATCGTGCAATTTACGATAAGTCGTCGCACGAGCATTCATCCAGGAACCAAATACGGCGGTTATCGCGCCCCAAAGCTGTTCTTTTGGATCCTGTGGGAAAGGCTTCCCATACTCGTCCATTACAACTTTTTTGTATTGCTCGATAACGGTTTTCCACTCATCGGCAGAGAGATCGGTATCGAGGTAATGACCGCTATCTTCTTTGTGCAGTTCCAGAATTTCTTCGAAGAAATGGTGATCAACTTCGAGAACCACATCACTGTACATCTGGATAAAGCGACGATAGCTGTCATAAGCAAAACGTTCATCGCCAGAAACTTTGGCAAGACCTTCGACAGTGACATCGTTAAGACCAAGGTTAAGAACGGTATCCATCATGCCTGGCATGGAAGCCCGGGCACCGGATCGAACAGAAACCAGCAAAGGATTGGTATTATCGCCAAACTTCACACCGACAATATCTTCGATATCCGCGAGGGCGCTATCCACCTGTCCTGACAGATCGCCGGGATAGTTTTCACCATTGTCATAATAGGCCGTACAGACTTCGGTAGAGATTGTAAATCCGGGGGGGACCGGAAGTCCCAGAGATGACATCTCGGCAAGGTTAGCCCCCTTGCCGCCGAGTAGTTCCTTCATGTCGGCTTTGCCGTCAGCCTTGCCATTACCGAAACCGTAGACCCATTTGGTCATTTTCTCATCTATCCTTCTATGCGTGAGAAGTCTGCAACTTGTCCCAGAATCACTCCGACCCGAGATAACAAGCCTAGACGATTTTTGCGTAAAGCCGGATCTTCATCGTTCACCGTAACCTTATCGAAAAATGCGTCCATATGTGCGCGAAGTCCGGCCAGAGCCGCCATCGCTTCTTTAAATCCTTCACGTGCGAGGGCTTTTGTCGCCTCTCCGGAAGCTCCTTCTAGAGCTTCGTGCAACGCCTTTTCTTCCGGCTGTTGCAACAACGCAGCATCAACGGAACCGTTGAACGCCATTTTATCTTTTTTCTCTTCAATCCGAACGATGTTTGCCGCGCGCCGATAAGCGGCAAGCAGATTGGCTCCATCATCGGTTTTAAGCAGATCTGCCAGGGCATCTACCCGTGAAAGCAACCGGACCAGATCATCTTCGTCGCCCAGGGCAAAGACAGAAGTAACCAGATCGTGGCGAACACCTTTGTCTTTCAGCGCAACTTTCAAACGATCGGCAAAGAAAGACATCAGAGCATCTGTGGTCTCTTCTTCGGATTGGGTAAGCTGACCTGTATAGGCCGAAAAACTATCCGCAAGAGCTTTACGCAAGTTCAGCTGCAGCTCGTTTTCGGTAATCAGGCGAATAACGCTCAGGGCCGCACGGCGAAGCGCGAAAGGATCTTTCGATCCCGTTGGCAATTCGTTGATGCCGAAAAAGCCTACCAGCGTATCAATCTTATCTGCCAGAGCCACGGCCACAGAGATCGGCGCAGAAGGGCAACGATCAGAAGGGCCGAGTGGCGAATAGTGATCTGCAATTGCTTCGGCAACCAGTGGGCTCTCGCCATCATGAAGCGCGTAATAACGCCCCATAATCCCTTGAAGTTCAGGAAACTCATATACCATACCAGTGCTCAAATCAGCTTTCGCTAATTCTGCCGCCCGGTTCGCCAGCCGACCACTGCATCCCGTTTGCTCTGCAAGTTGCTCAGCCAAGCCTTGAACCCGCGCAACTTTTTGCGCCAAGGTACCGAGTTTGGCTTGGAACACAATGCTTTCAAGTGCAGCAACACGCGTATCTAATTTGTCTTTTTTATCCTGTTCCCAGAAAAACTCAGCATCGGATAGGCGTGAAGCCAATACCCGTTCGTTCCCGGCAATGATGGTCTTACCTTCGTCAACGGCTTCGGTGTTGGCAGCAAAGATAAAACGGTTGGCCAGTTTGCCATCCTTATCAAGCACCGAGAAATACTTCTGATGCTCTTTCATGGAAGTCGATAGCACTTCATGAGGAACAGACATAAACCGGTCTGCAATACGCCCCATGAGAACGACAGGCCACTCGACAAGACCGGTAACTTCCCCAAGAAGTCCCTGATCATCTTTCAGAGTTAGACCTTCAGCAGTACAAATTTCTTTTGCCTGGGTTTCAATCAGATCACGGCGCTCGGTCTGATCGACCAGAACTTTTGCCAGACGCAACTTGTGCAGATAGTCATCGAGATCTTTAACTTCAAACCAATCTGGCGCAAGGAAACGATGCCCACGGGTCAGATTGCCAAATGCGAGTTCCTGATTGCCAAAATCGAAAGATCCCTGAAGGGTTTCACCCTTAAAAATTGCCAATATTGAATGCAGCGGGCGCACCCAACGGAAGGAGTTTTTCGACCACTTCATGGACTTCGGCCAAGGGAAGGCTTTCAGGGTCTCGACAACCATTTCAGAAAGAACTTCCGGTGTAGCCCGCCCCTTGATCTCATTGACAAGGAAATAGAATTCACCCTTTGGTGTTTCCCGGGTCTCGGCTTGATCGATAGAGGTCAGGCCGTTGGCTTTCATAAAGCCTTCAAGGGCTTTTTCATGTGCACCAACTTTGGGGCCTTTTTTTTCTTCACTGACGTCAGGTTGCTTTTCAGGAAGGCCGTCTATAACCAACGCCAGTCGACGCGGTGTTACAAAAGAACGTGCGTCGGTAAAGGCAAGGCCTGCTTCTTTAAGGCGGTCACTGACAATTTTTTTCAGATCGGCCGCAGCTTTTGCCTGCATGCGCGCCGGGATTTCTTCGGAATGAAGTTCGAGTAGAAATTCAGACATACCTTACGCCTCTTCCAGCTGGGTTTTATTCCAGGCTTCACAACATGCTTTTGCCAATTCGCGAACACGGCCGATATAGGCCTGGCGCTCTGTCACGGAGATCACGCCGCGGGCATCAAGCAGGTTGAAGAGGTGGCTGGCTTTCATACATTGATCATAGGCCGGCAGCGGCAATAGATTACCTTTGGCTTTACCGTTCTTTTCAGCGTTGGCTTCGCCAAACTTCAGGATGCGGGCACATTCAGCCTCGGCATCTTCGAAGTGCTTGAACAACTCATCCGTAGAAGCAATCTCAAAGTTAAAAGTCGAAAATTCTACTTCGTTCTGATGGAAGACATCGCCGTAGGTTTGGCCGCCCTCTTCAGCTGGAACACCATCCCAGTCAAGGTCGTATACGTTTTCAACACCTTGAACGTACATAAACAAGCGCTCTAGGCCATAAGTAAGCTCTAGAGGAACGGGATTACATTCGATACCACCGACTTGCTGGAAATAGGTGAACTGGCTGACTTCCATGCCATCACACCAGACTTCCCAACCAAGACCCCAGGCTCCCAAAGTCGGGCTTTCCCAATCATCCTCAACAAAACGCAAATCATGTTTAGTGGAATCAATACCAATGGCATCCAGCGACCCAAGATAAAGTTCCTGAGAATTGGCCGGAGACGGCTTCATAATGACCTGAAACTGATAATAATGCTGTAGGCGGTTCGGGTTTTCACCGTAACGACCATCAGCAGGACGGCGGCAAGGCTGCACATAAGCTGCGCGCCATGTTTTAGGGCCAAGAGACCGAAGCGTTGTTGCCGGGTGAAAAGTACCCGCGCCGACTTCGAGGTCGTAGGGCTGCAAAATTACGCACCCCTGACGGGCCCAGTAATCCTGGAGTTTCAGAATAAGACGCTGAACACACTTTTCAGGGTCAACAATGACCTTGGATTTTGGTGTGCCAGACTTCATTTCGTCGGACTTTACTGGGTCAGACTGAGTCATATCTTTATTTGTCATTTTGCTGCAGTGCGAAATTTGAATGAACTTATAATGCCCGGCAGTAGGAATCAACAGCCTCAATGCCGGAGTCGAGATATTTTTTGTCGCTTTTAGCCGTTACCACCACAAGAGCACTTGCTCTTAGCAGGTATATAGGCTTTGCAAGCGGGGCACTGAACCATTTCCAATGACCCGCCATCACCTTGATTTGTTTGGTTTTGCGCAGGTGAACTATTGGAATTCCCCTTACCCGGAACAGAGCCTGAGTTCTCGCGTCTTTTGGCTGCTTTGAAAAACAGATAAACGCCGGCAATAACCAGCCCAAGAACCAGTAGCTTTCCTATAGAGGGTATTCCAAACATAGTGTCCTCACCTATGCCGCGTATTGCGGCGGTATTTTAACAGGAATCCAATCAACAGAATATGGATTCTCAATTTTCAACAACGCATTTGATTATAAACCGTAACGGTCCCAGTGGGCACGTTCTTCAACAGCAGCCATCATGCCACCCGCAATATCAGCGGTATTTACACCGCCGAAACCAGATAAAGCATCACCACCGCCAAAGCCGAGTTTGCTCTTCAGCCAGTTCTTTTTGCCTTCAACTTTGATCAATTTAACCTTGTCACCATATTCAAACCGCATGGTCTGATGCATAGAGCCAAGGCCATCAATCAGGCCATATTCCTTGGCGGTAACCCCGGTCCAGAATTCTCCGGAAAAGATCTCTTTTTCATCCTTGCCCAGCTTACCGGCACGGCGCCCTTTAACCCAATCGATAAAATTCTCGTGGATTTGTGTCAGAATACCCTTGAGGCGCTTAACGTCCTTTGGGCTTTCTTTTTGAAATGGATCAAGCGTGGATTTCAATTCACCGGCGGTACGAACACGACGTTCTATACCGTACTTTTTGATCAATTCAGGAAAACCGAAACCAGACGAAATAACTCCGATCGAACCAATCACAGAAGATTCCATCGCGTAGATTTCATCGGCAGCACAGGCCAGCCAATATCCACCGGAAGCCGCGACATCTTCACAAAAAGCAAAAACTTTTACTTCGTGTTTATCAGCGAGATCTCTGATCATCCGCCCAATCAAATCAGATTGTACAGGAGAGCCTCCAGGAGAGTTGATTGAAAGAGCAACCGCCTTGATGCCATCCATCTTGAAAGCTTCGCTCAACTGGTCTTCAACAGACGCCAAAGTCAAACCTGAACGCATGGGACCGGCGGCACCGATCACACCACTGAGAGAGACAACGGCCACTTTTGCAGGGGGATTGCGAAAGCGTTCGATAGGAAGTTTTGATAAGAGCTTCTTCAGCTTCATAATTAGCCTTAAATCAAGTTGTTTCAAAAACGTTGTAACCGTTGAAAAGAGATCCCACAACAGGGAACAGAGTGCTTCTTGTTACACAGGTCAAATTACTCTGGTCAAAAAAACGCTCAGCCTCGTGTCTCCTTCTAATTGGTCCTCTTAAAATAGGAGTGCCTGCCCCATTCTTAAAGCCCCCTGAATTTCAGGGGTATAAGATCCATCCTTTTCGTGCAAAGTTTGCCCGGCAGTTATGAGCATTGGCTTGGAGATTCCACGTCTCGCCCGGACCACAACACGTTTAGCAGGTTGCCCCGCATAGGGCCAAAGAGGAAACACCTCAATGGCTCCTGCCTTCTTTTCCCGGAAAACAGATAGGATTTCATCCAGGCGATCTGCGCGATGTACAATGGTCACCGCACCCTTGGGCTTTACTAATTTAAGCGCAGCAAGCATCCAATCACGTAACGAGGCATCACCTTCATGATTTGCGAGCAACTTTATAGGATCGGGAGAGGCATGAGAGGAGCCCTTTGGCATAAAAGGGGGATTGCATATCACCTGATCGAAAGAGCCGAGCGGTAAATCCTTGGGTAACTGCAAAAGATCGGCCTGGATTAGAGACCAGCGATCTTCAAATTTATTTGCCTGTCTGTTTTTCTGAGCAATCTCAAAAAGGACGGACTGCAATTCCAAACCCGTAACCTGAACATCTTTAAGCCGCCCCATAAGGCAAAGCCCCGCTGTGCCCACACCACAACCGAGATCAAGAATATGCGCGCTCGCTTTGGCCTCAACAGTCGCAGCAAGCAAAACCGCATCGATCCCGGCCCGATAGCCCTTTGCAGGCTGGAAAACCTTAACCTCACCGCCGATAAAATCATCTTCGGTCAAAGGGATTTCTGTTGTTTGCTCGGCGTTCACTGCTGTTCTTCCAATTCACCAGCATCGGTCAAAACCCGGCGTGCCTGATTAGCATCTTCTTCAAGCACCATTATCCTGCGCTGGATCGCGCCTATAGATCCCTCAATAATAGAGGCATGTTGATCCAAGACCACACACTCAATCCCCGCATCAGACATCAATGCCTGTATCCAGGAGAGCTTTACAATATCGTTTGTTCGATAAATCTCGATCACACCAACGAGTTCCTGTTGATTTTTTAAACGAATAATTGCTGAAAGCTAACGTTAGCCTTTGTTATCCACAAGGGCTGAAAGCGGAAATATTGCAATAAAATAGCAAATCCTCTCCCGGATGCATCTAAGGATCTAACCAGAAACACGTACAAACTTTGACGAATTTCATAAGTATTAAACATTAGTCACTAACATGATGGCATGTATAGCAGAGAAAAAGCTGAGAAAATCGCGTCGTCAATTCATACCGATTTTCAAGATTTTGGCGTATCAATTACACCTGATTTTCACTCCGAGCGCCTTGATACAATATTGCAGGCCTGGAAAGCCGTTCGCCGAGAAAATCACATCCCACACGTACAGAGTTAGACCTTTTGCGCTATCCAAAGATCATGCCGTACATGGGTCTTTATGAGCCAGTTCCTGGTGAAGAGGATTGGTTATTTCGACTGTGTGGAACTGCGATGGTCAGGATCTTCGAAAAAGACGCGACGGGTAAGAAAATGTTTGCTGACGGGATTATTGAAGGCGATATCAAACGGGCATTTATGCGGTACTTCAACCTGGTTTATAACTGGCCAAATCCCATTTGGTTTAATGGCACGATCTGGTATTGGCGGGATAATCATCACATAAGTTACAAAGGGATGTCTCTTCCCTTGAGCAAAACGGGTCCGGAAATAACCCAAAACATACAAATTTTTCACTACTATTGCGGCGAGGAGGTCTTCTAAAAGGCTAACCAAACCAGCGGAATTTAAAAGATCAATCACAGCACCAAATACTAATCCAGGTTACTCATTTATGAGAGAATAGGCCGTGAGCCTGTCGTAGCTACCGTCCTGTTTCATGGCTTTGAGTGTCGCGTCCACCATATCGCGCAACTTCGTGTGATTTCGTTTTTTTGAAAAAGCGATATAGCTGGGCACACTTTGGATCGGCGGTAATATTTCTGCCACCTCTTCGCTCACTCCCAATTTCCGAAAGCGGTAATAAGCACCCAAGCGATTAAAGGGCACGGCACTTCTCCGCTTTGTTGAGTAGATTTAGGATTTCAAATAGAGCATAGATTGATTATCTGGAATGGATGATTGTCTAATTTTGAGTTTGAAGTATTCGGTATCCTTGATGCCTCTGGCTCGCTTACGGATCATTCCTATACTGACATTACCAGCCTCTATCCTGGCGCTTGTGAGCTTGTGTTTGGCGTAGTTGCAGATGCCCACACAATGTTTCCGTAGGGATTTCGCGAACTTTTTTAGATAGAGCATCTGTGACTGATCTGCTATCAGGCACCAACGTTCCAGTTGCTCCGCCATCGCCTCAAATGAAGCGGCACTCCACAGCAGCTGAAGCTGTTCTTTCAAGACGTAAAGTGCATTCAGGTTGCTATTGCTCTCCAGCAACCTTTGCAGCTTGTCACTTTGTTTTTCACTCAACTTATCCGCATTTTTGAGCAACAGATAATGTGTCCCTTTCATCAACTCTTTACCACTTGGATCGGCCTTTCTGAACTCAAGTCGACGCTGATTATGGATAGCTTTGCTGTAGTTTTTCATGACGTGGAAACGGTCAAATACTATGTCGGCCAACGGCAAGGACTCTCTGACAGCCTTTTGGTAGGCAGGCCCCATATCCATCGCTACGGCCTTTATTTTGCAGGCTGTATCTGGTTGCAGTTGTTTCAAAAACCTTGAAAAAACCTCGGCAGTTCGGCCTGCTTCAACCCAGATCAGATGACCGCCAACCATATCGTAGACCACCGTCATGTAGTCATGACCTTTCGCCCGGGCAACTTCATCTACACCAATATATTCCAAGCCAGTTAGCTCTGCAGGATCAAGCGTAGGGAGAGTTTCAATAAGGTATGCCCTGTCGATATTCTTGACCGTTTCCCATCGTATATCCAAATGTCTGGAAACCGCTTGAATAGACATATGCCGACATAATCCACTGATCAGTCGGCAAAATCGGTGAGTGAAACGGCACCCTTTATCAACAAAATCACACCCCTCAATGCGGCGTTCGCCCTTGTTAATATAAACCTGCGCCAGCTCAATCTCGACCACACAAGGATACCCAAAAAGGGGGATGTCGTTTACTTGTCGGCGGACATGCTGGTTGATGCTTCCCTTCTGGCCTGTAGCAGGGTCTATAGCCCTCCTACGCGCGTCTCGGCTGCAGTGAATGACAATCTTAACACCGCCGTCATCCAGTTTAATTTCATTTACACGTTGCCCTTTGAGGCCTAAAATATGCTGCGAGATGTTGATTGTCATATACCTGCTCTATGTAAAGTTATCAGAAACCATACATATCAACAGGTTACTTGGCGGTCGGCATCTTTTTCTACTCAACAAAGCGGAGAAGAGCCAAGGGCACGATATCCACCCGGGAACTCAACATGAGTTTTATCAGTGCATCTCCATCAGGTACCCTATGGATATTCTCAAGTGTGCCATTTTCGACAGCCCTATCAAATTTTTCGCCGTAACTGACACCAATACGGGCACCGAAATGATATTTCCCGAGTGATAGAAGTTCACTACTTTGATGAACTGGGAAGCTCTTGCGGGTAAAAAGAGATACCTCTTGTGGCATCAGAACTTCGTTGGAATAATCCAAAAACTGTTCTCTTTCCGGTGTGCGATAAGCTGTAAAGATAGCATCGGCCTGCCCCCTCTCTACCAACTTTAACGACCGGGCCCAGGGTAAACTGATGATCTCTATCTTATAATCAAGACGTCGAAAGACCTCTCGAATGACATTTACAGCAAGCCCTTTGATTTCGCCATTTTCGCTATATTCGTAAGGGGGATAATCCAGAGTTACCAATTGCAAAGGCTCACTGGAGAGCGCTTGCCGTGCACATAGCCCAATTAGCAATAAGCCAATAAATAGAGGGGTAACTGGTCCTCGCATAAAAACTCCTAACAATACTGCCGTCTTGGCAGGTATTATTGTGCGAGCCTTTAATCACGAGCATTTGAGTAAGGGGAATTATACGCGAACTAGTTAACCAGAAGATTAACTGCTCTCAGCTTCCCTCCAGCACTTCTCTCTTTTCAGAGATCGCCTTATTTAAAAAGTCCATGCAGACGCGGATCCGGCCAACGTTGCGTAGGTCTGGGTGTGTTAAAATCCAGACCTCATTGTCAAAATCTTCCAATGGTCTTTTTAAGGCCAACAAAGTGGGATCTATCGCGGCCATGAAACAAGGCAAGATCGCAACACCTCCGCCATTTCGAACCGCATCGGCCACCGCGAGCAAGCTGTTATGTCGGGTGCGAACACGGGGGTAGAGTTCATGTCGTTGCAGCCATTTATAGATATGAAGGTGTGCAAGACTTTCATCTGGCCCGATCCAGTTCAAACTCTTTAACAACGCAAAGTTTCTGAGCTTACCGGCGTCATCAAGCAAGTTACTGTGATCTTTAACCGTGCCATAAATACCAACACTCAAGTTTGATATCTTTCGCCCCACCATATTATCCGGACTTGCTTTGCTCGGCCGGATCGCGATTTCGGCGTCCCTACGATTGAGGTTCACCAACTCGTTTGAGCAATTTATTTCCAGCTCAATATCGGGATAACATTTTTGAAGATCGGCAAATATCGGCGATAAAAAATTAATCAAAAGCGTGTCCGTTGTGGTAATTCGAACCAACCCACGAGGCTGGATCTCTTGCCCCAACAATTTGCGCTCGAGAACGACGAGATCTCGATCAAATTTCGAAGCCAGTTCAGTTATTTCTTCGCCAGCCGGGGTTAGGCTATAGCCCTCACGGTTACGTTCAAAGAGTTTGACCTCCAACTTGACCTCAATCTGGTTCACGTGGCGAAAAACGGTCGCGTGACTAATCCCCAACTGCCTAGCAGCAGCAGAAAGAGAACCGGTTTGAGCCACAGCCAACACCGTTCTGAGATCGCGCCAATATTCACCCTGTTCATTCATGCAAAGCCAATTTTCATTTTCTTAGAATTGATCACCACAGATGCACAAACTAAATCATAGTCAACAGCAATTCAAGCGGACTACTTATTATGACGTACACATCTATAGGACCAACCAGGACAACATATCACAACACGAAACCCAGTACTGAGGCAGATATAGAGCTCGTCAGCTTCAGCCTTTGCCCTTATGTACAGCGCGCGATCATTGTACTGGACGAAAAGGGCATCGCCCATCGCCGTAAATATATTGATCTTTCAAACAAGCCCGACTGGTTTAAGCAAATATCACCCTTGGGTAAGGTTCCCCTGTTAAAAACAGAACAAGGTGTGTTGTTTGAATCTTCCGTCATCAGTGAGTATCTCGACGAAGTTACAGAAAACTCAATCCACCCCGAAAATCCTTTCACCAAAGCACTTCATAGATCCTGGATCGAGTTTGGCTCAACGATACTGGCTGGCATCGCTGGTCTCTATAGTGCAAAAGACCAAAATACTTACTATGAAAAACGTGAAACGTTGGTTCAAAAATTTGAATTATTGGAACGCCAATTGGATGAGAGTACATACTTTGCCTCCGATGAGCTCCAACTGGTCGATGCGGTCTACGGCCCAATATTCAGATATTTTGATATCCTTGAGACTTTTATTCGCTTTGACTTTTTTGAAGACCTGCCAAAGGTGAAGCGCTACCGCGAAAACTTATTACAGCGCCCCTCGGTAATCCAGGCCGTGCCACAGGATTATCAAGAGCTATTAATCCAATTTTTGATTAACAAGAGGTCATATCTCTCTGGCTTAATCCCTCAAAAAGCTGCCGAATAGCAGCTAGGTAGTTTTCGCTCACGTTAACTAGGCCAGTCGGCAGCAACATGTGAAACCCTATTACCCCGTTCACATGATTGCTGCCAATTTCGTTGTCAGTAATATATCTACCCGTGGTTTGTTCGTTACTTCACAATACAATTTCCCCTTGTCGCCTTGTAAACTGCGGCTGTTTCTTATCGTCACAGCATCATAAAATTGCCGTTATCTGGTTTACTCCCCATCAGGCTTCCTATAAGAACGAGCTATCGGGTATGTCTGGTGCTTGACGAAAGTAAGTGCCCAGTTATTTGTTAGGGGATGAACGTGGCCATTGCTGCGGATGTAAAAGCTGATCAAAAAGAAACCATGTCACAAAATGGCATGGAAGTTCTCATGGGTCTTGTTTCTGATGATCTCAAGGAAGTAAACGCCTTGATCATGAAGCACATGCAATCGAATGTCGTGCTTATTCCTCAACTCGCAGGACATCTCATTGCCGCTGGCGGCAAACGTCTGCGCCCTCTCCTGACACTTGCATCTTCAAGGCTTTGTGGCTATCAGGGCGACCGTCATTTTGGTCTTGCCGCGTGTATTGAATTTATCCACACCGCAACTCTCCTCCATGATGACGTTGTTGACGAAAGTGATCTTCGTCGTGGCCGTGATACTGCCAATGCGATTTTTGGTAACAAGCCTAGTGTACTGGTTGGTGATTTCCTCTTTAGCCGCGCATTCCAGCTTATGTCACGCGACAGCTCACTCGAAGTAATTCGCATTCTCTCAGATGCCTCTGCAATCATTGCTGAGGGCGAAGTACAGCAGCTGATGACGACCAATGATCTCGAAACCGATCGGGATGCCTACCTGGAAGTGATCAGCGGGAAGACAGCCATCCTGTTTGCCGCCTCGTGCCAATTGGGTGCTGTTGTTGCTGAACGCCCAAAGGAAGAGGAAACCGCGCTAGAAAGTTACGGTCAGTATCTTGGCATTGCTTTCCAGCTCGTCGATGACATTCTTGATTATTCCGCGAAGCAAGCTGCATTGGGTAAAACTGTGGGTGACGATTTCCGCGAAGGAAAGATGACCTTGCCCATCATTCTGGCTTATGAACGTGCCAACGAGGAAGAAAAAGCTTTCTGGACCCGCGTGATTGAGAAACTCGACCAAACCGACGATGATCTAGACACCGCCCTCGCTCTGCTCAACAAACATAACGCGCTTGAAGACAGCATGGCGACAGCACGGGAATATGTGCAAAAGGCAATTGCCGCCTTGGATGTGTTCCCTGATAGCACTGAAAAAAGAGCTTTAATTGGTGCAGTGGAATTTTCTGTCGCTCGCGAGTTTTAGAGCTTTAGATCCTAGCCCTTTTTAATAAGCCCCAAGTTCAATATTTTTGAATAGTTGTGTTTTCTCAAACACCCTTATAGGCTGCCTGTACTCAAGCGGTCGTTTTCGCCTGCTTCAAACCAGCCAAAATCAATCCCATTTCCGCAAGACCGTTTTTACGACCAAAATTACCAAAGTCCTCATTTGTAATTACGACATAAAGGCCTCAACGATGAGTATCGAGTTTCTAATCACCTCCATTGTTGTCATTCTCATTCCCGGCACTGGTGTTGTTTATACTATTGCGACGGGACTGGGAGCTGGTCGAGCTGCGAGTATTGCCGCAGCCTTTGGGTGCACACTGGGTATCCTGCCAAGCCTCACAGCTGCCGTTTTCGGCGTTGCGGCTATTCTTCATACCAGCGCCTTATTATTTCAGGTTATCAAATTCTGTGGCGTTGCTTACCTTCTCTATCTCGCATATCAGACCCTTAAAGACAGCGGTCCGGTGTCTCTAGATCAGAGAGAGGAAATATCTGTATCTAAGGTAAAAATTATTTATACCGGTGTCTTGATTAACGCCTTAAATCCTAAATTATCAATCTTCTTCCTTGCCTTCCTCCCCCAGTTTGTAAATCCAAATGCATCCACCTGGGTGACAGATACATTGATGTTAGGCGCGGCATTTATGGCAATGACGTTTGCCGTGTTTGTCGTCTATGGCTTGTTTGCAGCTTTGATTGGTAATATCGCGCTAAAGAGTGAACGATTTATGCGTTGGTTCAGAAGGACAACTTCGCTTGCCTTCGCCAGCTTTGGTGTCAAACTTGCCATGAGCGAAGGCCCTTAAGATCTCTCGAATTGACTGGTTAACGGTTGTTAACACTCTGTCAACGCTGATGCCTTATTCTACCGTTTGAGGGAGTACAGCTGCGGTATAATGAAAAAGTTCAAGACGACAAAAACAATTAGCCGCTTAAGTATTTTGCTGGCCATCATCGTGCCACTGGTATTTATCGGCGTTGTCATCCTAAAAAATCAGCAGATTCCGGCAGGATTTGAAATCATCAAGTTTGGCGGCATTATGCTTGCGATCGCGATTACGGTCTGGTTATCCATTCGCATAACAGCCCTGCTTTCGAATATTTTGATAGACTGGCTCGACAAGATATTAGCCAAGGGCAAAAACAAAACTCCGCAAGAAAACAATGACCAGGCCAATAATGGCTTTCAACCTAAAATAATTGACGCGGAAATCGTCGAAGAAGAAGTTGCCGATGGCGTTTGGCAAAAAGGTAACAGCCATGGGACAGTCGAACCCGACTGGGCAAAAGCGACTTCGGACCCACACATGGCTCTATCTACGCCACCACAAGAAGCCTCTCGAAAAAAGCGTAAGAGAATTATTGGCCCTCCTTCTCGTGTGAGTAAAACAATAATGGTCCTCCTAGCCTTTGCCATACTTTTTGCACTGATCAGTAACTTGATGTCAGAGATATGGCTAACCCTACTCGCCCCAATTCCGGGCCTATGGGCAATAATCAGCCTTTGGAGGATTTGGGATCCCAAAAATGCTCCCCCAAACACAACAGCCCCCACCAAAGATCAAAAACACTCTTAGATCTTTATTCAATATAAATGGGCCCCTCACCCAACAGACAGGTAATAAAACTGACTGATCAATTGTGTTCAATTGAAAGTAAGATTGAACATCAGTAACCACCCTTTTTTCTTATTAACTTGAAAAACCGAACATCCTATTCATTAGGAATACTAATCCTATGGGATAGATTTTATCGGCTTGCCAGATATAACAATCCAGATAGAGTTCGTGAAAATTTGTTACCCAAAACACAGACCCAAACAAAGAATAGACTAACAATATGTTGGCTCTTCTCCGCTTTGTTGAGTAGAAAAAGATGCCGACCTCCAAGTAACCTGTTGATATGTATGGTTTCTGATAACTTTACATAGAGCAGGTATATGACAATCAACATCTCGCAGCATATTTTAGGCCTCAAAGGGCAACGTGTAAATGAAATTAAACTGGATGACGGCGGTGTTAAGATTGTCATTCACTGCAGCCGAGACGCGCGTAGGAGGGCTATAGACCCTGCTACAGGCCAGAAGGGAAGCATCAACCAGCATGTCCGCCGACAAGTAAACGACATCCCCCTTTTTGGGTATCCTTGTGTGGTCGAGATTGAGCTGGCGCAGGTTTATATTAACAAGGGCGAACGCCGCATTGAGGGGTGTGATTTTGTTGATAAAGGGTGCCGTTTCACTCACCGATTTTGCCGACTGATCAGTGGATTATGTCGGCATATGTCTATTCAAGCGGTTTCCAGACATTTGGATATACGATGGGAAACGGTCAAGAATATCGACAGGGCATACCTTATTGAAACTCTCCCTACGCTTGATCCTGCAGAGCTAACTGGCTTGGAATATATTGGTGTAGATGAAGTTGCCCGGGCGAAAGGTCATGACTACATGACGGTGGTCTACGATATGGTTGGCGGTCATCTGATCTGGGTTGAAGCAGGCCGAACTGCCGAGGTTTTTTCAAGGTTTTTGAAACAACTGCAACCAGATACAGCCTGCAAAATAAAGGCCGTAGCGATGGATATGGGGCCTGCCTACCAAAAGGCTGTCAGAGAGTCCTTGCCGTTGGCCGACATAGTATTTGACCGTTTCCACGTCATGAAAAACTACAGCAAAGCTATCCATAATCAGCGTCGACTTGAGTTCAGAAAGGCCGATCCAAGTGGTAAAGAGTTGATGAAAGGGACGCATTATCTGTTGCTCAAAAATGCGGATAAGTTGAGTGAAAAACAAAGTGACAAGCTGCAAAGGTTGCTGGAGAGCAATAGCAACCTGAATGCACTTTACGTCTTGAAAGAACAGCTTCAGCTGCTGTGGAGTGCCGCTTCATTTGAGGCGATGGCGGAGCAACTGGAACGTTGGTGCCTGATAGCAGATCAGTCACAGATGCTCTATCTAAAAAAGTTCGCGAAATCCCTACGGAAACATTGTGTGGGCATCTGCAACTACGCCAAACACAAGCTCACAAGCGCCAGGATAGAGGCTGGTAATGTCAGTATAGGAATGATCCGTAAGCGAGCCAGAGGCATCAAGGATACCGAATACTTCAAACTCAAAATTAGACAATCATCCATTCCAGATAATCAATCTATGCTCTATTTGAAATCCTAAATCTACTCAACAAAGCGGAGAAGAGCCAATTAAAAACAGTCTGGAGAGGTTATAAAGTTATCTCTTCAAACAGACCCTGCGTTTATGCCGTTTTTACAATGATTCTGCAACAAGACCTTTTCGACCTCGTCGCTGCAACTTATCCAGTACAATACCGTGTCAACTAACGACTAGATATCACAAGTCGGTGAGGCCTGTTGTTCTGTCGGCTACTCTGTGATGCTATCTGAGAGATCAATATTCCTCTTGTGATGAGAGGAGTTGATCCCCAAGTGAATAATTCCATTTTCTCAATTCCCTACCGCCCCCAGAGGAGAAGACCCGTGATCAGACGCCGTTATGGTTTAATTGGATTTTTTATCAAACTTTTACCGTTGGTGTTCGGTGCTGTTGTTGCCGGGGGCTTCTCGGTCGCCATGGCGGATCAGGGATATCCTTATGAGGGTATGGTCAACATCAAGGTTGAGAAAAGCTATAAAGATCTGAGCGTCGATTTAAAGGATGCGATCAAACAGAACAAAATGGGCCTAGTCACCCGGGCCTCGGCCAGTGGTGGCGCAGCAGGGCAGGGGATCACGATACCGGGGAATATGGTGGTTGGGGTCTATCGCAATGACTTTGCCCGTCGCATGCTTGCGGCCTCGGTCCCCGCAGGTATTGAAGCGCCCATTCGCTTTTATCTGACGGAAAACAAAGATGGCACCGCTAATCTTACCTATCGCAAGCCTTCAGCGGTTTTTGCGCCTTATAACTCTGCTGATCTCAATGTCATGGCAAAAGAGTTGGATGCGATCTTTGCGGCGATAGCCGAAGGTGCTGTTAAATAACTCTGATTATCCGTTATTAATTGTCGTTTACCCTGTAGTCTGGATAGCGTAGAGATTATTTCTAATCTGACTTTAGGGCAAAAGACCGACGGGTATGAAAAAGCCGGCCAAAGAACGCACCGCAAACAAAGCTGATGAAAAGGACCCTGCGCCTATTTCAGATGCGCGTAATCCTGTTGAGGATTTTGGTGAGGCGTTGTTCTGTGATTTTGTCGGCGGAGCGGTTGGTCATCGTCTGAAGTTTGGTGGCGGTAGAGGGCAGGCACTTCCCAAAGCAGCGGGTTTCACCAAAGGCCGTACCCCGAGTGTCGTAGATGCCACAGCGGGTTTTGGCCGCGATGCCTTCTTGCTGGCATCCCTTGGGGCAGAGGTCACCCTTATCGAACGCTCTCCAGATGTTCATGCCATGCTGGAAGAGGGGCTGAAACGCGCCCGTGAAGCTGATGAACGCATCGCTGCAATTGTTGCACGCATGACTTTGCTCCATGGGGACGCCAAAGAAATTTTGGCGGATATGTCCCCGGAAGTTGTCGTGGTTGACCCGATGCATCCGCCGCGAAAAACCACGGCCTTGGTCAAAAAAGAAATGCGTGTTCTCAGAAGTTATGTCGGCGCAGATCCTGATGCGGAAGAGCTCATGAAAGTCGCTCTGTCGGTGGCGACAAAACGCGTGGTGTTGAAGTGGCCGGTGAAGGGGGATCCCCTGGAAAATATCAGAAAACCATCACATCAACTCATTGGAAAATCCACCCGCTACGATGTCTTTATGACGGGTTGATTTGGTTGCACTTATAATGGCCTTTAATGACTGATCCCTAGGGATCGCAAGACTATATAATTTTTTATTTCGATACGTTAATATGTAATTTCTACAAGGTGATCGATATTGACCTGATAGGTAAATGCCTGGAGGTTTTATTTGAAGTTTTGTTTCAGATGTTTACCGATAGCTGCACTCATTTTTTTGTGTGCCACACTTTTTTCTCGGGAAATTGTGGCGGCTCAACCTCAAAAGTTGCGTATTGCCTCCATTGACTGGTGTCCTCAACTTTGTCCCAACGGGGTAAATGAAGGTTATGTACTGGACACGGTTAGAGAGGTTTTTTCTGACAGCCCCTATGAAATTGAAGTTACCGCCTATTCATGGACCCGCGCTATTCGGTTAACACGTTTGGGTAAGGTGCATGCTCTTTTGTCGCCCGCTAAACCCGAAGCACCAGACCTTCTCTATCCGGAACAAGAAGTCGGTACCCAAAAAATGTGCTTCTTTGTCAAAGCAAGCTCTCCATGGAAATATGATGGTGTGAAGTCTTTGGTGAATAAGAAAATTGGCATCGCGATTGATACATCGATTGAGGAATTGAACAGTTATATCGGTGACCATAAAGATAGATTTTACTTCTCGCCCTATGGTTCTGACTACCTTCCACACAGTTTTAACCTGATTGAAAATAACAGGCTCGATAGTTTTATATTTACCTACAACTCTACGATTTATGCCCTTCAACAGCGCAAACTTTTGGGGCAGATAAAGTCCGCTGGATGTGTTTCCAGTGCAAAAATCTACCTGGCTTTTTCACCCGAACTGAAGCAGCGGGAATTTGTGTTTGAGGCCATGAGATACTTTGATCAGAGAATGTATGAACTCGTACAAAAAGGTAGGATACCAAAAATAATGCAAACCTATGGGCTACCAAGTTGGCAGGAGAATCTGCAGGAGGTTTTTTAAATCTGAGCCTTTAACGCCCGCCAGAAAGATGAAAAAACGTGCCTTGTCTTAAAATTGCCCAAAAAAATGATTAAATCTTATAAGGCATTATTTATGAATAAATTATCTTCACCTGTAAGTTGTTGTGATTTATTGATAAATATTCATAGTTAAATGACCCCCGGCAAAGCCGGGGGCTTAAGCGGGTGAGCCCCTTAAAGGGGCAAATTGGGAACCGCTAAAGCGGTTATGGATTGAATATATCCATTTGGTCAAAGTACTTATCACGCTCTTCTTGCGTTCTGATATACTCCCTCACCATCTGTTCATCGAGCCCTACAGTTGAGACGAAATATCCACGGGCCCAAAAATTTTCACCCTTGAAATTCCGTGCTTTATTTTTGAATTTTCGAGCTATGGCAATCGCGCTTTTTCCTTTTAGGTATCCAACGACTTTTGAAACAGCATGTTTGGGCGGTATGCTGATACACATGTGAATGTGATCCGGCATCAAATGGCCCTCCTCAATCTTACTTTCGCGATGCCCGGCCAGTTCATGGAAAATTTCACCAAGATACTGACGTAGGTTGCCATAGATAACTTTTTGCCTGCGTTTAGGGATGAAAACCACGTGGTATTTACAATCCCATCTCGTATGTGCAAGGCTTTTGTAATCTCT
Source organism: Kiloniella sp. (assembly GCF_965205715.1). Taxonomy (GTDB): domain Bacteria; phylum Pseudomonadota; class Alphaproteobacteria; order Kiloniellales; family Kiloniellaceae; genus Kiloniella. The sequence goes on from NZ_CBDBHW010000014.1 coordinate 1,637,675, forward strand.
CATCGGCTAATTCCTTTGTTATTTTGGTCAATAAACAAAGAAATGTAAGACCGTGGGAACGGTCAAACCATTGAGAGTCCCCCGGCATAGCCGGGGGTTTACCGGATTAAATTAATAAATGTTATGGTGAGATAATTGGTTGAAAATAATTCAAATTTTATTTTTTTATTAAGCATGAATTAACTGGAAAATTAGATAATAGATTTTGAAATAGTCGGTGTACCATTCTGGTCACCAGATTAAATGGTTGGAAAGAAGCTGGAGCGCTATGAGTCTAACGCAGAAAGATGTCGCCAAACTTCTGGCAGATTCCTCACCCGCCGTGCGCGCGGAGACCACAATGAAAGTTGCTTCACATTTCGAAGCAAAGGACTTTACCAAAGAAGAAAAAGCGGTTGCTGAAGAAATTTTTCGCGCCTTGGTCAAGGATGCCGAGATTGTTGTCAGAGAAGCTCTTTCTAATTCTTTGAAGGCCGCAGATGATCTTCCAAAAGACATTGCAATGGCTATGGCAGAAGACGTTGATTCTGTGTCTCTTCCAATGTTGAAATTCTCGGATGTGTTCTCTGATGAAGACCTTATTGGAATTTTGGGACAGGATTGCACGGCAAAACAAGAAGCGATAGCACTGCGCGCCAATGTATCTGAAGCAGTATCAGAAGCTGTGATCGACACTGGCAATGAGCATGCTGTCGCCAAGTTGGTTTCAAACGAAGGCGCCGAGATATCGGAAAACGGGTACGGCCGGGTGATGACCGAATATAAGGAAAGCGAGGCCGTTTCTGGATCTCTTTCCCGCAGGCCTTCTCTGCCTGCTTCCGTATCAGAACGTCTGATGAATACACTTTCTGACCGCCTAAGGCACTACATTGTCAGTCGCCATGAGCTGGATTTTGATCAGGCATCGAATTTAATATTGCAAGTTCGTGAGCGAGCAACTGTATCCCTTTTGAAAGAGGGGTCTAGTCAGGACGAATTAGAAAAACTTGTCGGGCAATTGCACAAAGGGGGCAAACTTACGCCGTCATTGGTATTACGTGCTCTTTGTTCTGGCGATATGATGTTCTTTGAATGTGCGATGGCTGAACTTGCCGGTGTCAAATTGAAGAACGCGCAAGTCCTCATTCACGATGAGGGAGAACTCGGATTAAAATCCATCTACAACAAAGCAGGGATGTTGATGGCATACCTGCCTTTTGTTGAAGCTGCAATAAATCTCCATCATGAAATGGAGTATAGCGGAGAAGGGAATGACCGCGAGAAATTTGCCAGTCATTTACTCGAGCGTTTACTTACGGTGTTTGAGCTCCCTGACCAAGAATTAGCCCCGGCAGAGATGGAATATCTGGTGGCAAAGTTACAGCAGTATTCGGCCTGATTCGAACAAGATAGGTTATGAATAAATAAAAAACGGGCAGATTTTTCTGTCCGTTTTTTGTTGTTGAGGATCGGCGAATTAGATCTATTTCTAAAGACTGCCTCTTGAAATCACTATTGGAAAACCGTAAGTGAAACCGGAACAGGATGTCTCGATCTTGTTCGAAGTACGACGATCGGCCTTAAGGTTTTATTCGCCACCCAAATTTGATAGTGAGAACACAGGCGAATGCCAGGACCTGATTTATTTTTGACTTTAATGATAATGGGGAGTGGGGCGGCGATTATTGCTGTTGCCGGGTGGTGGTCTAAAAGGCCAAGAATTCCAGGAACAATTCGTTGGGTTTCACCCACTGCAATTCAATTTCTTGCCCTTATTGTTATTGTATTGATGGTGCCGCATCTTATTGGATTGCTCGGTGGTCAAAGCTTTGCCGATCACGTGTCAGCTAATCGCTCCTTTGGCCGTTAAGCCCGAGATCCAGGTACTCTCCTCGTCAAGTTGCATACAGTAGTAAAGAATAAGCCCCAACGGGGGGATAGCTGGGGCTTATTCATCAAACAAAGGTTAGAGGGTGGAGATCAAGCAACCCTAACCTTGCTCAAAAAGGCTTCAACTTCTTTACCCAAGAGATCGGCATGATCGGTCATCTGAGTAATCATGTTCTCAACAGCCTGGGCTGCAGCACTTGCGTTCTCTGCTGTACTGCGAACGCGATCGACTGTGTCTGTTACCTGTCCGGTACTGTAGGAGGCTTCCTGAACATTTTGCGCGATATCATGTGTCGCTTGGTTCTGGCGCCCAACGGATTCAGAAATTGAACCGGAAATTTCATCAATTTTGGTGATGATATCCTGAATACCTTTGATGGCATCAACAGCAGTTCCGGTCGCGTTTTGCATAGAGGATACCTGCTCGGATATTTCCTCAGTGGCTTTTGCCGTTTGAGTTGCCAGTGATTTTACTTCAGAGGCTACGACCGCGAAACCTTTCCCAGCTTCTCCCGCACGTGCCGCTTCAATCGTGGCATTGAGGGCCAGGAGGTTGGTTTGCTCTGCTATGTCAGAAATAAGACCGACAACATCTCCAATTTTACGGGCCGCTTCTGACAGACCTTCAACCTCTTCGTTGGTTTTTTTGATCTGTGTGACAGCTTCTGTGGCGACAGAAGATGATTCTTGCACTCGGGTGTCAATTTCTTCAATGGAGTTCGTGAGCTGCTGAGAAGCACTTGTAACCGCATTCACACTTCTGGAGGCAACTTGGCAGACATCGACAATACCGCTGGCCTCGGAAGAGGTTGCACTTGCGACAGCTGCCATTTCTTGTGCTCCGGCGCTGGATTGGACTGCACCATCTGGGCACTTCTCCGCTTTGTTGAGTAGATTTAGGATTTCAAATAGAGCATAGATTGATTATCTGGAATGGATGATTGTCTAATTTTGAGTTTGAAGTATTCGGTATCCTTGATGCCTCTGGCTCGCTTACGGATCATTCCTATACTGACATTACCAGCCTCTATCCTGGCGCTTGTGAGCTTGTGTTTGGCGTAGTTGCAGATGCCCACACAATGTTTCCGTAGGGATTTCGCGAACTTTTTTAGATAGAGCATCTGTGACTGATCTGCTATCAGGCACCAACGTTCCAGTTGCTCCGCCATCGCCTCAAATGAAGCGGCACTCCACAGCAGCTGAAGCTGTTCTTTCAAGACGTAAAGTGCATTCAGGTTGCTATTGCTCTCCAGCAACCTTTGCAGCTTGTCACTTTGTTTTTCACTCAACTTATCCGCATTTTTGAGCAACAGATAATGTGTCCCTTTCATCAACTCTTTACCACTTGGATCGGCCTTTCTGAACTCAAGTCGACGCTGATTATGGATAGCTTTGCTGTAGTTTTTCATGACGTGGAAACGGTCAAATACTATGTCGGCCAACGGCAAGGACTCTCTGACAGCCTTTTGGTAGGCAGGCCCCATATCCATCGCTACGGCCTTTATTTTGCAGGCTGTATCTGGTTGCAGTTGTTTCAAAAACCTTGAAAAAACCTCGGCAGTTCGGCCTGCTTCAACCCAGATCAGATGACCGCCAACCATATCGTAGACCACCGTCATGTAGTCATGACCTTTCGCCCGGGCAACTTCATCTACACCAATATATTCCAAGCCAGTTAGCTCTGCAGGATCAAGCGTAGGGAGAGTTTCAATAAGGTATGCCCTGTCGATATTCTTGACCGTTTCCCATCGTATATCCAAATGTCTGGAAACCGCTTGAATAGACATATGCCGACATAATCCACTGATCAGTCGGCAAAATCGGTGAGTGAAACGGCACCCTTTATCAACAAAATCACACCCCTCAATGCGGCGTTCGCCCTTGTTAATATAAACCTGCGCCAGCTCAATCTCGACCACACAAGGATACCCAAAAAGGGGGATGTCGTTTACTTGTCGGCGGACATGCTGGTTGATGCTTCCCTTCTGGCCTGTAGCAGGGTCTATAGCCCTCCTACGCGCGTCTCGGCTGCAGTGAATGACAATCTTAACACCGCCGTCATCCAGTTTAATTTCATTTACACGTTGCCCTTTGAGGCCTAAAATATGCTGCGAGATGTTGATTGTCATATACCTGCTCTATGTAAAGTTATCAGAAACCATACATATCAACAGGTTACTTGGCGGTCGGCATCTTTTTCTACTCAACAAAGCGGAGAAGAGCCTTTTAATTCAAGCCTTCCATAAATTAGCCCAGAGAAAAAGGGACTGCGTTATCATGAGCATCGACTTAAAAGATCATATCCGGGAAGTTCCAGATTACCCCAAGCCCGGCATACTCTTTTATGATATCTCTACCCTTTTGGCCCATGCCGAGGCCTGGAACGAGACCATCGAACGCCTTGCGGTTATTATCGAAAAAGAAAAGCCCGATGGCACTTCTCCGCTTTGTTGAGTAGATTTAGGATTTCAAATAGAGCATAGATTGATTATCTGGAATGGATGATTGTCTAATTTTGAGTTTGAAGTATTCGGTATCCTTGATGCCTCTGGCTCGCTTACGGATCATTCCTATACTGACATTACCAGCCTCTATCCTGGCGCTTGTGAGCTTGTGTTTGGCGTAGTTGCAGATGCCCACACAATGTTTCCGTAGGGATTTCGCGAACTTTTTTAGATAGAGCATCTGTGACTGATCTGCTATCAGGCACCAACGTTCCAGTTGCTCCGCCATCGCCTCAAATGAAGCGGCACTCCACAGCAGCTGAAGCTGTTCTTTCAAGACGTAAAGTGCATTCAGGTTGCTATTGCTCTCCAGCAACCTTTGCAGCTTGTCACTTTGTTTTTCACTCAACTTATCCGCATTTTTGAGCAACAGATAATGCGTCCCTTTCATCAACTCTTTACCACTTGGATCGGCCTTTCTGAACTCAAGTCGACGCTGATTATGGATAGCTTTGCTGTAGTTTTTCATGACGTGGAAACGGTCAAATACTATGTCGGCCAACGGCAAGGACTCTCTGACAGCCTTTTGGTAGGCAGGCCCCATATCCATCGCTACGGCCTTTATTTTGCAGGCTGTATCTGGTTGCAGTTGTTTCAAAAACCTTGAAAAAACCTCGGCAGTTCGGCCTGCTTCAACCCAGATCAGATGACCGCCAACCATATCGTAGACCACCGTCATGTAGTCATGACCTTTCGCCCGGGCAACTTCATCTACACCAATATATTCCAAGCCAGTTAGCTCTGCAGGATCAAGCGTAGGGAGAGTTTCAATAAGGTATGCCCTGTCGATATTCTTGACCGTTTCCCATCGTATATCCAAATGTCTGGAAACCGCTTGAATAGACATATGCCGACATAATCCACTGATCAGTCGGCAAAATCGGTGAGTGAAACGGCACCCTTTATCAACAAAATCACACCCCTCAATGCGGCGTTCGCCCTTGTTAATATAAACCTGCGCCAGCTCAATCTCGACCACACAAGGATACCCAAAAAGGGGGATGTCGTTTACTTGTCGGCGGACATGCTGGTTGATGCTTCCCTTCTGGCCTGTAGCAGGGTCTATAGCCCTCCTACGCGCGTCTCGGCTGCAGTGAATGACAATCTTAACACCGCCGTCATCCAGTTTAATTTCATTTACACGTTGCCCTTTGAGGCCTAAAATATGCTGCGAGATGTTGATTGTCATATACCTGCTCTATGTAAAGTTATCAGAAACCATACATATCAACAGGTTACTTGGCGGTCGGCATCTTTTTCTACTCAACAAAGCGGAGAAGAGCCAGCCCGATGTTCTCGCAGGGATCGAATCTCGTGGCTTCCTACTCGCAGCCCCTCTCGCTATGCGTTTGGGTATGGGCTTTATGATGATCCGTAAGAAAGGCAAGCTTCCGGGCAACACCATTTCCTACACTTACGATCTCGAATACGGCACTGATACCATTGAAATTCAGGAAGGTGCGGTAAAACCCGGCCAACGCGTCATTATGCTTGATGATCTCCTGGCAACGGGTGGCACAATGGAAGCAGCGATTGCGTTGATGAAGCAAGCCGGCGGCGATGTAAAAAGGGTTGCCTGTATTATTGAACTGAACTTCCTCAAAGGCAGAGACAAGCTCGGCAACGTACCTGTTACCAGCCTGATCCAGTACGACGACTAACCCCTTTTTGGCGCTAACATCGGTACAATAAGGGTCTAATAATGTGAGTTGTTAGACCCGTTCCAGCGGTGCATGTGGTAATGGAGGAAGCTCAACGACGATCTCATCTCCCGCCCTGACGATCCCGCCCTCGAGTATCATCGCCATAACACCGGATTTTCGGATCAAGTTGTTTTCTGCATCCCGGTCAAGCACCGCCTGCATCAACCCATCCTGATAATCATTGAGTTGCTTACAAGGATTACGTAATCCCGTAAGCCAGATCACAGCCTCAGATCCAAGCCGCAAAATAGTCCCAACAGGCAAGGCCAGCAAATCAACTCCTTGGGTCGTTACATTCTCTCCCATGATCCCCGGCCCAACTTCGTAATCTGCCTCAACTAATTCAGCGTGTAATTCTGAATGGATCAAATGCACTTGGCGAAGGTTCGGTTGGCTAGGCCCTTTAGCCACACGGGAACGGTGTTTCACCGTCACCCCGCAGTGTGCATCCCCTCTGATACCCTGACCGGCAATCAGCTCGATAAAATCCACAGTTGATTTGCTGAACTGGTGCTCACCACTCAAACATGTGGCAATGACTTTTGCTTCTGGTGAAATGGGTGCTTCTAGTGACATGGGCGCGCGACCTTCTGTCAGGGGTTGATACTCAGATACATTTGTTAAAGAACGACTAGAACGGAGATAGTGATTGGGCCTCTTCTTCTCCACCACAGAATTTCTCTGCAAAGGACAAAAGCTCAAGATCCGATCCTCTCGCGCTCATCAAAGATAATCCCAAGGGACAACCATCAAGCGTTGCCAGAGGCATGGTGATTTGCGGGCAGCCACTCAGCCCGGCGGGCGAGGTCAGAGATAACAAATGAGAACGATGTGCCGTCAGGGCTTCGGCTTCTTCGTTAATTCTTGGGGCAATTCCGGGAGCAGAAGGCAAACACAGCACAGTTTTTGGACTTAGCAATGCCGCCAGACGTTTGTTAAAGAGTTCCCGTTTTTCTGCGGCGTCAGCAACCTGTTCATCAGAAATAGTCTTACGCCAATCCATACGTTGTTGGATATCGGGCCCCATTTTTGGCTTCACCCGATCAATCCATGCGCCGTGGGTATCCCAGACTTCACGGCCTTGCAGGACCTGAAATAATCCCGCCAGCCCAAGAAGGCCTTGTTGTGGATTTTCTGTCAGTCCCGTGACCTCAAGGTTATCAGGATTGAGCGTGACGTACTCCGCCTTACCAAGTCGCTGCTCCAGTCGTTCAAGATGAGGTCGTAAGGCCTGTCGTCCTCGCTCGTCCAACGCGTCAAATCCATCAACAGCAATCAGTAATTTCTCCGGCATCGCGTCAGTATTGGCTTTGGCTTCCATCAAGACTTCACCAACCAGATTTAACAACCAGGCATCCCTAGCAAACCATCCGACGGTATCAAAACTGTCGGCAAGGGGCAGAACACCTTCTTTGGTGATCCGGTCATGGGTCGGACGTAGGCCAAATAGCCCACAATAACTTCCCGGAATACGAATAGATCCCCCGGTGTCAGAGCCGAGGGCAAAATCCAGCAATCCACCAGCAACGGCAGAGGCAGAACCACTGGAAGATCCGCCAGGAATGCGACCAGGGGCTTCCGGGTTCGCCGGAGTTCCATAGTGAAAATTTTGTCCATCAAGACTGCTGGCGAATTCATCTGTGATGGTTTTACCAATTACCATTGCGCCGGCATCAAGGAGCTTCTGGACGACCACCGCATGTTCTTTCGAAGGGCGACGGCGACTTTGCCAGTCAGGGTTGCCATAGCCTGTGACATAGCCTTTCAGGTCATAGATATCCTTGACCGCAAAACCAAAACCTTTCAAGGGGCCTTTATCTGCGCCCTCAAAAGTCATATTTCCACCGGGGACAAAGGCACCTAAACTATCGAACATGGGATCGTTCCTTTTTAACTCATCTCTACCTAAATGAGTTACCCCGCCCGGGCCTTTGCTGCAAGGCTGTCCTTAGCCTCTAGAGATAAACTGGAAATTATTGGTATATTCAGTCCCCATTGGGACAAGAAATCTGGCGGCTTCATTCAGATTTGTTTTGGGCTATCCTCGTCGTCTTCGTTCTCAACTTCCGGGTTTTCGTCTTCATCTTCCCAATCGTCCTTTTGCTTACGCCGAATGATGATATCACCGTTATCATTTATGACAGGCATTTCATACTGAGGAATAGCATCGATTACGAGGCCGAGTGATTTCATCATCAGTTCAAGGCTTTCACGCGCCAATTCGCCCGGATCTTCTTCTTCCTGTGCCCATGCACTCTGTATCGCCAAAGGAGACGAAATCATTGCACCGGAAACGCCCACCATAATTAACAGAGCTAAAGGCAACTTTATCAGACTTGAATATTTTGATTTATTCATTCTGTTTTTTACCTTTGACATAAGACCATCCTCTTTAAACATATCCCACAAAGCTTGGCCACAAATGGGGTCATTAATTTAGGCAAACACACACAGACACGTTTACCAGTACAGTACAGCCATAGTTAATTATATAATTTGGGCGAAAGTCTGGCAAAATTAGGATTTATACTTATTGGGATTTATACTTATTTCGCATAATTAGGAATGCCACCAAATAAGCCCCATCCCTAAAACAAAACAAACCCCGTTAAAAATAACGGGGTTTGTTTTACTTCAGCGAGACACCCGACGGTGCTCAAAATCATATCAGCTTTTAGGCTGATTTAGTCTCTGTAGAGGACCCATCAGCAGCAGGAGAAGGCGTTTCATCACTTTCTCTTGGAACACTTTCCAAAGTCATTCCCGGCTTCTTAGCGCCACGGCTACTTTTGGTAATGTAGGCACGTGCACAGTGTTCCGCGCAATAAGGCTTACTTGGAACTGCAGGCGCGCCACAGAAATGAAAATCATCATCTCCAGGATCGCCCTCGGGCCAAAGACACTTAGGCCCCTTACGTTTTTCAAGCGCACCACTGAAAAGCTTACGATCTGCAGCATCAGAACTTGCCTTGCGACGTGCTTTTGCAGGAAGCGATGCAGCTTTTAATTCAGCCGCAGTTGGAGCCTTTTCAACTTTAGGCGCAACCGGCCGTGGCGGCGGGGCAAAACCTCGTGGCTTCGGCGGAGCGACAGGTGCTTTTGCAACGGCTGGCGCAGCAGGAGCGGCTGGTTTTGCCACAGGCTTCGCAGCAACAGGTGCAGCAGGTTTAACAGCTTTTGGAGCAGCCTTTTTAGCTGGAGCATCCTTCTTAGCGGCATCACCTTTGGCACTGCGTTTAATAGGGGATGGCCGTGCAGCCAGTTTCATTCTGTGGGCTTTACCGACAACAGCGTTTTTAGAAACGCCCAGCATTTTACCAATTTGTGAAGCACTATGGCCTTCTGCCCATAGTTTTTTCAGAAGCTCAATGCGCTCTTCCGTCCAGTTCATCTAGACTGCCTTAACGTATGTAAAAGAATAATTATGAAGCGGAAAACTTGTTAACAAATCTCCGCGAACGACGGGCTACCTTATAGTTTTAGGGAACCCGAGTCGAGTCTTCGAACCGAAATATCTCTGGTTATTTCGATATAATGACAAAAAATACTTCGAAACCGATCATTCGGCACACCCTATTTTACAGAAAAGGACAATATTCGGCGACCATAAGATCAAGAGAAGTCAAAATTCAGAGGAGAAAATTAATTGGTAACCATTGCTGCTGATTCAAACGACACATCCGTTTTATCCGCTTCAAGCACGGGTTCAGCAGGTACCTTGTCTTCAAGAGTTTCTAAAAGAAGCTTCCGAACCAACCCGGTTTGCTTTTGAGCATTGTCCTTTTGAAACTTTTTCACAGCTTCCGACGTTTTAGGCCCCGTTTTCCCATCGGCACTGCCTTCAAGATAACCCAGAGCAATAAGAAGTTGCTGCGCTTTTTTCACCTGGTCTTCGGGCAATTCCATGGTCGAGAAATAGCGTGCTACGCTCACGTGGCCGGCCTGTTCCGCCATATATTCCGCGGTTTCACCAACGCTATCTTCTTGTTCGATGTCAGCACCTGATTTGACCATAAAGGTAACCAGTTTTTTGTTTCCAGCCACTGACGCGGCCATAAGTGCTGTCATGCCGAGAGAATCACTGACAGAAAGATCGGCGCCGGCTTTAATCAATGTAGAAGATGTCACTCGGTGACTATTCAGAGCAGCCAGCATCAAAGCTGTCCAACCATCCTGATCGCGCTCATCCACATCAAATCCTGCCTCGATCATTTCTTCAATGACCTTCACCTTCCCTTTTTCTGCAGCGATAAACCAGCGGCTCTTTTCTTTTTCCGCGGCGCTTAAGGGAATTTTTTCTACAACAGGTGCAATATCAACAGGCTCCCAGCTCTCGACCAATTTATCCGTGAGCTTAACTTCGTCTTCTGAAAATGTTTTTAGGAGGATCTCTTGTTCTTGCCCTGCATCTTTCAGGTTCTGGTCGGCCGCCAGAGAATAGTAGAGCGAGGCTGCGATTTTATCTTTGTTGGTGCCCATACCGTCTCTATAAAGACGGGCAAGATTTAACTGAGAGCGAGCTTCGCCCTGGTCCGCACTCATCTGCCAATAACGAAAAGCAGTGGAATAATCTTCGGCTTCAAAGGCCTTTTGACCTTCGTCGAAGTCAGCATAAGACACTGAAGAATTGAGCATTCCAAAGGTAAGGCTCAACGCCATCGTCCCGATAAGCGGCAACATGCCGAAAATAGGCTTTCGCATTACTAACACCGTGATATATTCCGCAAACAACAACCCGGTGTTAATGGGATCCCCCCAATACCAGGTACATACCAAACCAAGTACATAAATAAACGCTTCTGTTTTTTTACACAGGAAAAGAGAACAACGCAACCATGCTCAAAAATTGGTGGATCCTTGGCGCGATCCCGCTACTCATCGTTATGGTCCTCTCGACTTTCTTCTTATTCTCGCAAAAAGAAGACCCGTTGGAAGGTCGGAAACAAATACATACTGCGATCACAGCTTTTGGCGATTTAACAGACAGAGGCATTGGGCAGGTCGAAATCCTTTCCGATAACGAGATTCGCTTTCTCATTACTGGAGGGCAGTCAAAAGACGTTTTGGATAACAGCTTGAAAGAATTCTGTAGCTTACTTCTCTCAAACGCAAACGAACAGGCCCCGAAAACACCTTTCGAACTTGCGTACTATCATCGCCAAATTCCTGCCATAAGTGGGAATTATAGCTGTAGTAATGACGGTTAAACTAATAGATACACATCCAACACAGGCGGCAACGTCCCCAATCGGGGTCTTTGATTCAGGCTCCGGTGGCCTAACCGTTTTACACGCGTTACGCGCCGCACTGCCACAGCAAAAATTTATTTATTTGGGCGACCACAAGCGTGCTCCTTATGGCCCTAAAAGCGGCCCTGAAGTCTATGAAATGACCCGGCAGGGCGTTGACTTCCTATTTGAGCAAGGTTGTAAACTGGTGATCCTCGCCTGTAACACGGCTTCTGCGATTGCCCTGCGTAAGCTCCAGCAAGAATGGCTGCCAGCCCGTTCAACCCCAGGAGCTGCTGACAACCGGATCCTCGGGGTTCTTGTTCCCATGGTCGAAACCATAACCGACCGCCCCTGGATCAAGTGGGAGCAACACCCCCAGCAAAATTTACAGGGAACCGTCGGCATCTTCGCAACCGAGGCCACGGTGAAAAGCCAGACCTATCTTGTTGAGATCGGCAAACGTGCCCCGCAACTTGATGTCATTCAACTCGCCTGTCCCGAGTTGGTTCCCGCCTTGGAGAGTAAAAAAGGCACCGCGATCATGGACGCTCTTGTAGAGGGATATGTCCGGCAACTGGTTGAGGAACATAATCGGGTTCCCAACTGGATTATGCTCGGTTGCACCCATTATCCTCTGCTGAAAAATGACTTTGAAAAAGCCGCAGGAAAAATCATCGGGAAGATTATGGGCCAGAGCGTTCCCATCCTCTGCCAACCCTCGGTCTGTGCCGATAGCCTTAAAGACTATCTCATACGCCATCCTCATTTAATTTCTACGAAGAATAGTTCGTCAGCCAACCAACAAGGCATTCAACACTTCACTTCTGGCTGCCCGGACCACGTCAGAGCAACCACCAAGATCTTTCAACCAGAAGGTTTTATAGAGCAAAGACAGGAAGAGAATTGGCTAAAAGCGATATTGGGCTAAAAACTTGCCTGAGAGTTTGAGGTATAACTCAGATGAAGATTGCCCTTTTCCACTATCACTGCACAGCAAATATAATACCGAGTATATAGGCTTAGCTACAATACTTTTTACCTTATTCAACTAACCAATCACTTTTTGGATAATTGCCACTGTGCCCCTCAAGACAATGGCTTCGCAAGAAATCTGTGCCTGTGATATAATATAATTTTCTATCAAAAGTTGATTGGATCAATTATGCCTATTCACCTTTGCGATTTGTCAAAAGCTATTGTAGAAGCGCTTTGGCTTTGTGCGCGTACGCCTTATTCCTTTCCAGATGCGAAGAAAGAGGAATTAAATGAGAATTGGTTCACGGGTTTTGCAAATAGGTGGAATGTAGCACGCACTATAAAACCGAACACTAAACATAAAGTAATTGAAATTCTTAACTCTAAGATTGTAAAAAATATTAACGAAATCTCTCCCTCCGATATCGACGACGTTGCGCTATTACTTCATCAAGAAAAACTTTCCACTACAGGCAAACCACTCTCTCTGGTATCAAAAATAGCCTTTACCTATAACCCAGAAAAATTTCCACCACTCGATTCACGAGCTAAGTCAGGGTTAAAAAAACGACAACGAAAGAAAGGTGAGAGGGGATCAATTAACACCTATGCCAATTTTTTTACAACCTGGAACAGCCACTACCTAAATGAAAAAACCAATATCTGTGAAACGCTTAGCGATAATCGTTGGATTGAGATCACAAAAGAAATGGGCATTAACTGCAATGAGTTAAACCCCACAACTTTAGAGAAATCCTCCTTCCATCGAAAAATTTTTGACAACGTATTACTGAATGAAGGTGGAGATAATTCTTGGTGGAAGGAATTCTGAAGTCTCCTTAGACCGCATCATGGAAGATAATGCCTAAAGTATGGCGTTGGCCAGAACGTATACGGCTGACGCCATGGCGCATGTTTATCCGGTAGGTTCCGCGGGTACCTTGTTTGGGGCGATTACGTACAGGGAAGATTACCGCATCACCCTGTTCAAGAGGCACGACTTCGGCACGCGATTGCATGCGCGGACGTTGTTCGGTCAAAACCAACTCACCGCCAGTGAAATCCTCGCCAGGCCTGGATAACAGGCAGGCGACCTGCAGCGGAAACAACAACTCACCATAAACATCCTGATGCAGGCAGTTATAATCCCCTTCGCCATATTGTAATAGCAACGGCGTTGGCTTTGTCTGACCAGCAGCGTGACAAAGTTCGAGATATTGTTTGTGTGTTGCCGGGAAGCGCTGGTCCATATTCATGGCCTCGTTCCAGCGATTGGCAATGGTGCCAAGTGGAATATAGAGCCTCGACCTCAAATCCGAAACCAGATCAGGCAAAGGATAATTGAAGTATTTGTATTCCCCCTGACCAAAGCCATGTCGCGCCATGACAACGCGGGAGCGATAAGGTTCTTCTTGTTCATAACTCTGCGCCAGAGCTCGGCAATCCAACTCCCCGATCAGTCCTTTGATAATTGCGTAACCCTGTTGGTCCAGATCTGAAGAGATCTGAGCCATATCTACCTTAGTCAAATCGCTCATTGTGCCGCAACCGCTTCACAGTCGAGCAGTTGTTGCTTGCGCTCCACGCCCCAACGATAACCTGAGAGAGCACCATCACTGCGCACTACACGATGGCAGGGAATAGCTACCGCGATATGATTGGAGGCACAGGCCGAAGCCACCGCGCGCACTGCTTTGGGTGAGCCAATTTTTTGCGCCACCTCAGCGTAACTCATTCGACTGCCAACCGGAATATCGCCCAAGGCTTTCCAGACCCGCTGTTGAAATGCTGTGCCCCTGATATCGAGCGGGAGATCAAAACCGATACTCGGGTCATCGACGAAACCAACAACCTGTGCGACCCACTTTTCAAAATCGTCATCTCCGCCTTTCAGCGTCGCCTTGGTAAAACGGTCCTGTAAATCTTGCACCAAATCTTGTGGATCATCGCCAAGCAAAATCGAACAAATTCCCTTTTCACTGGCCGCAACCAGGATAGAACCCAGGGTGCATTCGCCGAGGGCAAAGTGAATTTCTGTATCTGCACCGCCCTTGCGATAACTGGTGGGTTTCATACCGAGTAATTTTTCGGTGTTGGCATAAAAGCGCCCGTTAGAATTAAACCCAGCGTCATAAATCGCCTCGGTGATGGTTTCGCTGTCTCGTAACTCTTCGCGAACCCGATTGCCGCGGTGTGCGGTCGTATAAGCTTTTGGGGTCACACCCGTAATCGACTTGAATACACGGTGAAAATAAAACCGGCTCATGCCCGCGGCCTCTGCCAGCGCGTCTAGATCGGGGGCTTCTTCCGCTTCTTCAATCAGGCGACACGCCTTGGCAACCGCCAACGCCTGTCGCTCTTCTTTTTTCATCTCATTGGGGCGGCAACGTTTACAGGCACGATAGCCCGCCTTTTCAGCATCAGCACAGCTGGTATGAAAGCTCACGTTTTCTCGCTTTGCCAGACGCGCGGAACAAGAAGGACGACAGTAAACACCCGTGGTGAGAACGGCGTAGTAAAAGACGTCATCGGCATCGGCATTACGATCCACGATGGCCTGATACTTAGCTTCGTCGTTTTGAAACTGATTAACGTTATTCATTGCCCTATTACTCATCTCAGGTGCTCCTGTCTTCCAACTGATACCACATCAATTTCGTTAGTGTCTAAAAGCTACCCGAGTATTCTTCGAACCAAACTCTGATTCTTGCTTTTGTATTTCAAAACTCATTTTAAATTACCGAACAAGAAGCGGAGTTTTTCCAAACTCAATCACCGCAATTATGGGTTCTTCATTTTAACACAGTTTAATTTTTAAGGACCAGCTGATGGATAGATTAGAAAACAAAGTTGCGATTATTACCGGGGCAAGTTCGGGCATTGGCCGTGCTGCAGCCAAGCTTTTTGCAACGCAAGGTGCCAAGATTATCGCAGGCGCACGACGACAGGCTGAACTAGATCAGCTGATCGAAGAGATACGGGTAGAAGGCGGACAAGCCCTAGCTATTGCCGGGGACGTTACCGATGAAACCTATGCCAAGACACTGGTTGAGGTTGCAACGGGAACTTACGGGCGGCTGGACATTGCCTTTAACAATGCGGGTACCCTCGGCGCCATGGGCGATACACCAGACATCACCTTGGAAGGGTGGCAAGACACACTCAGCACCAACCTCACCTCCGCTTTTCTTGGTGCCAAACACCAAATACCGGCTCTTTTGAAAAGCGACAATGGTTCCCTGATTTTTACCTCGACCTTTGTCGGTCACACCATTGGCATGCCCGGCATGGCAGCTTATGCGGCTTCAAAAGCCGGGATCAATGGTATGATGCAATGTCTGGCGGCTGAATTCGGCCCCCAAGGCCTTCGCGTCAACAGCCTGCTGCCCGGTGGTACTGATACCCCCATGGGACGCAGCGTGGCGAACAGTCCTGAAATGGAGGACTTCGTCAAAGGCCTGCACGGTCTAAAACGGATTGCCGAACCAGAAGAAATCGCCAAAGCAGCCCTCTTCCTCGCATCTGACGATGCCAGCTTTGTTACAGGCACAGCGATGTTGGTTGAGGGTGGGGTTTCAATTAACAAAACCTGATTTCAAGTAGGCAGCAATATCGAGCTAAAGGGAGAGAGCTCCGGGCTATCTCCCTTTAGCTTGCGCTTTCACTTGCTTCAGAAATAATCCTATTCACTTCTTTATTCCAGCGACTTAAAAAAGTCTTTGCAATGGCAGACATGGGGCGGTGGGCTGGTGTTAGGCAAGCATATGTCAGAGGGAGCGCAGGTAAAAAGGGTATAAATTTGATAAGCTTTTGGTCCCTGGCATAGATCCGGTAGCTTTCAGCACTGAGCGGATCGACAATTGCACAAGCTTGTCCGGCTTCAACAAAGTTCAAAAGCGGCAAAAAATACTGCGCGTCGTACCGGATATCCAGCTCAGCACCCGTTTCCTTAAAAGCAGACACTGTGCTCCTGTAAGTCGAGTGCTCAGGCTGTAAAACCCCCATGGGCTTTCCGCTTAAATCTTCCGCGGTGACTACGCTTAAACTTGCAAGGGGGTTATCTTTATGTACGGCACAAAGACAATTTCCCTCTAAGACTTCTCCCTTTAAGAGACTATCCTCACTATCCGGTACTCCCATATCTGCAATGCCAATGTCGTAACTTTGCGTTGCGATCATCTTGCGTACTTGGGGAGAGCTTCGGGTGGTCAAGGTTACCCTGATATTGCTGTGATCCCGGGTAAAGTCACTGATAACTTTAGGCAGCAAAAAAGCCGAGGGTCCTGGCATCGCCACAATCCTCAAGACACCTTTCTCAAAGTCACGTATTGAACGCATATTTTGTTCTGCCATCTGCAGGCGAGAAAGAATGTCCGTAGCTTCGGACATGAGGTAATGGGCTTCAGGAACAGGAACCAGGCGACGATTTCGGCGCTCGAACAAGGCAATCCCGAGCTCATCTTCCAATGTTTTTAACCCGGCACTAAGGGCGGGTTGTGTCCGGTTAAGATTACGCGCGGCCTCAGAAACTGATCCGGTACGCATAACTTCGCGAAATATAGCAAGATTTTTTAAGTTCATAGTCCAGAGTATATATAAATTTTTCTTATTAAATCCAAGATATTTCAAATTTGTATTTATGAATAAACATTGTCAATCTACTCAGAGTTGCTTCCCAAAACCTAAAATTAAAAAGCTTCGTAACAAACGAACAGACAAATAACAGCAGATAACAGTGGAGAAAAAAATGAAACACATTGCCAAAATCACAGGCGTACTTTTGGCCTGCTCGATGATCGCCGGGGCAGCCTCTGCCCAGGAAATGAAATTCTTCAGAATTGGCACCGGTGGTGCCGGTGGGACTTATTTCCCCATCGGTGGCATTATCGCCAATGCGATCTCTAACCCACCGGGATCTCGTGCTTGTGATGCAGGCGGAAACTGTGGTGTTCCCGGTCTGGTCGCCATGGCTCAATCAACCAACGCTTCAGCTCACAACGTAAACGCCATTCAAGCTGGCCAAATGGAAGCTGGTCTTTCTGGCGCAGCCACCCTTCACTTTGCCTATAAAGGTGTAGGAAAATATGAAGGAAACGCCAAACCGGATCTGCGGATCATTGCCAACCTTTACCCGGAAGATCTGCATCTGGTCATGCCTAAAGGCGGAGCTCTGGAAGGTCTCGAAGCCCTAAAAGGTAAACGCGTAGGTATTGCTCAGGCAGGGTCTGGTACCCAGATTGCTGTTGAATTGATCATTGGTGATCACGGCGTAAATCGTGAAAACATCGAAGAAGCCGAGCTGAATAATTCACAGAGTGCCGAACGTCTGGCAGATGGCCAACTGGATGCCTATTTTTATGCTGCGGGCACACCCGTTGCGGCCATGATCCAACTGGACAACACCAAGGGGATGGAACTCTATTCCTTCACGGATAAAGAAGTGAAAATGGCCAATACGACAGTGCCATACTACATTCCATCAAAAATCCCGGCCGGCACTTATCCTGGGATTACCTATGATGTGAACACCGTTGCTGTATCTGGTATTCTTGTCACCAATGCCAATCAGGATGAAGAACTGATTTATCAAATCACCAAGGCAATGTGGTCCAAAACCGCTCGTAAACTCTTGGACAACGGCCATGCCAAAGGTAAATCCATCACCTTAGAGACCGCGCTTGACGGTGTAGAAGGCATTGGTGTGCCACTCCACCCGGGTGCCGAACGCTTCTACAAAGAAGTCGGCATGCTTAAATAATCCCGATGCCTAAACTAATGCAGAGGACTGTGTAATCCACGGTTCTCTGCATGCTTTGTACCTCATACGTTTACAAAAAAGTTATGCAGGAACCTCGCTGTTCCTGTGGTGATAAAATACGGGTGTCTCATGTCCTTACAAGCCGAGCTAGATCAAACTGCTCTCGACGAGATCGAGAAAACCTGTGGATGCTTTGTACCTCATACGTTTACAAAAAAGTTATGCAGGAACCTCGCTGTTCCTGTGGTGATAAAATACGGGTGTCTCATGTCCTTACAAGCCGAGCTAGATCAAACTGCTCTCGACGAGATCGAGAAAAAATACGACACGTCTCTCAACACAAGGGATAACGGTCACTTACTCACCCGGTTCATTTACTGGGCAACGGTTGCTTTTGCCCTTTATCATCTCTGGACGGCTGGTTTTGGCACACCTGTGGATTACATCCATATGGGCGTACACTTGGCGGGGTTATTCCTGTTTGTTTTTATTGGCTTCCCTCTTTTGAAAAGCAAAGCCAATCTTGCTTATAATCCAACCCGTTTTCTAAAACCAGGTAACGTTCCGCTATACGATTGGGTCTTTATGATCCTGGCAGTCGCCGCGGCCTTATTCTTGTGGGTGAGCTGGCGTGGTTTTTCCGGTCTGGGATTAGAAGTTCCAAGCCAAATGTTACGACAGGGAAATCCGACGAATATAGACGTCATTTTAGGCACCATTCTCATCCTTGCGGTATTGGAAATCGCCCGTCGCACCATTGGCGCCGTCCTGCCCATTATTATATTGGTTTTCATCCTCTACGCCCTGCTCGGCCCCTATATCCCGGGGCAAATATTACAGCATCCCGGCGTTGACTGGCACCAGTTTGTCAACAACATGTATTTCCCGTTTGAAGGCATATTCGGGGTCACACTCTGGGTTGTCTCAACAGTTGTGTTTCACTTCGTTCTCTTCGGAGTTGTTGCCCAACGCATGGGGCTGGGACAGTTCTTTGTTGATAACGCCATGATTGCTGCCGGGCGCTATACCGGCGGGCCTGCGAAAGTCTCCGTTGTATCCTCCGCCTTCTTTGGCACCATCTCTGGTTCCTCCATTGCAAACACCGTTTCCACCGGATCATTGACGATCCCCAATATGAAAAAGATGGGCTACCCCGGCCACTTTGCTGGTGGGGTAGAAGCCGCCGCCAGTGCGGGTGGTCAGATCACGCCGCCAATTATGGGTGCGGCAAGCTTCTTGATGGCTGAATATCTCGAAGTGCCTTACACCACCATTGTAATTGCGGCGATCATTCCTGCCTTGATGCACTACATCGGGGTCATGTCGATTGTTCACTTCACCGCCAAAAGGCTTGGCCTCAAGACTTATACAAAAGACGAGCTGCCGATTTTGATCAGGGTCTGGAAAGAGGGCTGGCATACGGTCATTCCGCTCATCGCTCTTCTAGTGGTGCTTTTTTCCGGCTATTCCCCCAACATGGCCGCTTTCATTGGCCTCAGTCTTTGCATCACGGTTGGCTTTTCCAGCTTACGCAAACCTCTCACCCTGATACTGCCGTTAGCCCTGCTCGCGTTTGTTTTTTGGAAAGCATCTGCGCTAAGCGGCGAAGGTTTCTCACCTGTTATGGCTGGTGTTCTCTCTGCCTGTATCATTGTCGGGATGATCCATAAGGGCGAGCGACAGAACTTTACATCCCTTTTTGACAGCCTGCACGTTGGTGTTCAATACGCCCTGGCTGTCGGTGCGGCATCGGCAGCAGTTGGTATTGTTGTCGGTGTGATCAATACAACAGGTGTTGGTTTCAGGCTTGGCTTTATGGTCACCGGCGGCGCAGCAGAAATGGCTGAGACATTATATGCTGTTCTCGGCTGGATCCCTGTAGATAGTTTCACCCAGTCTTCTATCCAGCAATTCCTCTCCCTCGTACTTATTGCGATCGCATGTATTTTAATGGGCGCCGGACTTCCGACAACCGCGCTTTACATCATGCTGGTTTCCGTCGCTCAGCCCGCCCTGACCCAACTTGGTGTGCCACCGTTGGCAACCCATATGTTCGTGCTCTACTACGGGGTTATTTCGGAAATCACCCCGCCCGTTTGCGCCTCGGCCTATGCCGCGGCAGGAATAGCCGGGGCCAACCCGTTTCGGACCGGGATCAGCGCCTTTACCCTCGGCCTCGGCAAACTCATGGTTCCCATGGTCTTTGTCTACGCACCGACGATGCTCATTGTCTTGCCGGAGTACTTCACCCTTGGTTCTTTCTTACAGGTAACCATCACCTGTGCCCTCGGGATCTTTGCGATCGCCACCGCCGTGTCTGGTTATTTCCTCGCCCCACTATCAAGTTTTTGGCGATTACTGATGGGCATTGGCGGGCTGTTATTGGTCGCGCCGGGACTAAGCAGTGATCTCACATCCCTTGTGGTCATGGCCCCCGTTCTTATCGAGCAATGGCTCCGACGAGACAGCACCCAGCCCCTTAGGATCCCTGGTCACTAAAGGCATTTGTAAAGGCAGTCGATACCATGAAAAACGTTACCGTTATCGGTGCCGGCATCGTCGGCATATGCTCAGCTTTGTCCTTAGCACAGGCAGGGGCACGAGTTCGTTTGATCGATCGTGACCTTCCTGGACAAGGCGCATCGGCAGGAAATGCGGGAGTTATATCGCCTTGGTCGATCATCCCGCAATCCATGCCGGGGGTATGGAAGAACATTCCGCGGTGGTTGCTCGATCCAAACGGTCCGGTATCGATAAAACTCTCCCATCTTCCCCATCTCTTGCCCTGGACGATGAAGTTTTTATCCAATGCCAAAATGGATCGTGTCCACGCCTCCGTCGCGGCCATGCATACTCTCAACCATTTAAATGTAGAATTGTATCGCGCCCATTTAGCCGGGACAGGACACGAGAACCTGATCCGAGATAGCTTCTATGTGCACGCCTTTAGAAATGCAGATAGCGCACGCCTTAACACGCTTGAATACAGGCTGCGTCAGGAAAAAGGTGCTCAGCTTGAGCGTATTGGCCAAGGGGATCTCCAAGATTTAGAACCCGCCTTAAGCAAAGATTTCAAAGCCGCCATTCTAATCAAGGGACAAGCCAGCGCGACCTCACCTGGAAAAATTGGCGAAGTTCTGGCCGAGAAATTTTGCTCCCTGGGTGGCATGATAGAACAAGCGGAGGTTCGCGGTTTACGACCGGGCAAAGAGGCCTGGGAGATTATCACCAGCGCCGGAACTCAAACTGCTGAAAACCTCCTCCTCTCGGCCGGGGCCTGGTCAGCAGATCTTTTGCGTCCTTTGGGCATTAATATCCCAATGCAAGCAGAGCGGGGTTATCACGCCATGTTTGAAAACCCAGGTCTTACCCTCAAACATTCCGTTATGGATGTCGATCATAAGTGTGTGGCGAGTTCCATGGAGGGTGGACTTCGGGTTGCGGGTCAGGCCGAATTTGCCAACATTAACGCCCCACAAAGCCCCGCCAGAGCGCAACGCATGGGTCTCCTTGCCCGCAAAATGATGCCTGATCTTCCCGATACACAGCCCACAACATGGATGGGAGTTCGACCGTCCCTGCCCGATAGTCTGCCCTGTATCGGAGCCATCCCCGGCAGAAAAAATCTCTATGCCGCCTTTGGACACAGTCACTACGGGCTAATGATGGCGCCCAAAACCGGACAACTGATTTCGGACATCATCATGAACAAACCCATCAATGAAGACATCTCTCCGTTTCGGGTGTATCGATTTTAAGCAATTCAGGAGCGATCAATTGAATACGCAAATTAGCGGAAAAGTCCATAGGGGGGACCGCAATTTCTACGGCGTTTCCATCGGGGTAATTTGTCTCGAGAGCTATTTCCCCAAGCCCCCAGGTCACATCAAAAATCCCTCGGGTCTGTCGTTTCCAGTGCTCTATCACACCATAAAGGGTGCGACGGTGCAGAAGCTTCTCAATGAACCCAACGACACACTGCGGGATTTGTTTATCGCTGCCGCCAAAGACCTTGTTCAAGAAGGGGCGCGAGCCATCACCAGCAGTTGTGGTTTCTCGGCACTTTACCAGGAAGACATCGCGGCAGAAGTAGACGTTCCTGTCTTTGCCTCAAGCTTGATCCAGATCCCTTTGGCCTGGCATATGACCGGGCGAAAGGCGCCGATCGGCGTCCTTACTGCTAGCCAAAATAGCCTGACAGATCAACACTTTAGAGCAGTTGGCGCCGCAGATATCCCGGTTACAATCCAAGGCATGGAGGAGTACCCCGAGTTTTCGGATGTCATCCTGCACAACAAACGCACCGACATGGATCTGGGACGGGTTGAAGAGGAAGTGCTCTCCGCCGCCCGGCAGCTGCTCAAACGCGCCCCGGAAACCAAGGCACTGGTTCTGGAATGCACCGACATGCCGCCCTACGCCCACCGCATTCAAAACGAAACCGGCCTGCCCGTGTTCGATCTCACAACCCTGACAAGCATGGTGCAGGATGTCGTCACCCCCACATACTATTCAGGGGCACACTATTCGAGCTGGTATCGATAAAACATATAAAATCTGTACTTAGAATTCCTAATCCCGGGATCTCTCAACAAAAGCCCGAAGCTTTATTACAAGCTTCGGGCTTTTACTTATCACGGATGAGTATATCGCTAAGTACAGATTATTATTGATCTACGATTAGCGCGTTGTGATTAAGGAGATCGGTAATCACATCATGATCCGTGGTAAGAGCACCGCCGTTGGTCAAGTCAACTCCCGTTAGGGTGATCACCATGTCAGTACCAGATCCGTCACCATTGCTATCAATAGAGATAACTGTCCCTACAGCCGTTTTGGCAAAACTTAAATAATCTTCAAGTACGCCATTTTCTTCCCCAGTCAGCAGATTTCCAATATGCAAGATGTCTCCCTGTGCCAAGGAGAAATCAGCGATAT
The DNA here is from genome assembly GCF_965205715.1 of Kiloniella sp. Lineage (GTDB taxonomy): Bacteria > Pseudomonadota > Alphaproteobacteria > Kiloniellales > Kiloniellaceae > Kiloniella. Next base: position 1,660,653 of record NZ_CBDBHW010000014.1, read on the forward strand.
AATTCTCACCACTTTCACTAGCATTAAAGTAGAAGACATCCGCTCCTGCTCCACCACTGAGGATATCCGTTCCGCCTCCACCTTCGATTAGGTCATCCAGTGCTGTTCCGGTTAAAACCTCATCCTCTGATGTTCCCGTTACTACCGTTCCTACAACCGTGCTTAATACCGAAATAGTCTTACTCGTTACGGCGCTATCATCTTGCCCGTCACTAACTTGTACGCTTATAGTCCGTGTTGGGTTCAACCCACCGAGATCAGGATTCTTTGAGATTGAGCTGTAGGCAACTGACTCTAACACGGCTTCGTAATCCGAGGGACTAGCTGAACCAGTCAGAGTCAAAACACCCCTCGCGGCATCATAATCCATTATGATGCCCGTTGGCAGAACGTAGCCTACGGCTAGACCGAGAACATCACCAATAACAAAATCTGTAATCACCACACTCGCTGTAAGCAGTTCGATATCATGGCACTTCTCCGCTTTGTTGAGTAGATTTAGGATTTCAAATAGAGCATAGATTGATTATCTGGAATGGATGATTGTCTAATTTTGAGTTTGAAGTATTCGGTATCCTTGATGCCTCTGGCTCGCTTACGGATCATTCCTATACTGACATTACCAGCCTCTATCCTGGCGCTTGTGAGCTTGTGTTTGGCGTAGTTGCAGATGCCCACACAATGTTTCCGTAGGGATTTCGCGAACTTTTTTAGATAGAGCATCTGTGACTGATCTGCTATCAGGCACCAACGTTCCAGTTGCTCCGCCATCGCCTCAAATGAAGCGGCACTCCACAGCAGCTGAAGCTGTTCTTTCAAGACGTAAAGTGCATTCAGGTTGCTATTGCTCTCCAGCAACCTTTGCAGCTTGTCACTTTGTTTTTCACTCAACTTATCCGCATTTTTGAGCAACAGATAATGTGTCCCTTTCATCAACTCTTTACCACTTGGATCGGCCTTTCTGAACTCAAGTCGACGCTGATTATGGATAGCTTTGCTGTAGTTTTTCATGACGTGGAAACGGTCAAATACTATGTCGGCCAACGGCAAGGACTCTCTGACAGCCTTTTGGTAGGCAGGCCCCATATCCATCGCTACGGCCTTTATTTTGCAGGCTGTATCTGGTTGCAGTTGTTTCAAAAACCTTGAAAAAACCTCGGCAGTTCGGCCTGCTTCAACCCAGATCAGATGACCGCCAACCATATCGTAGACCACCGTCATGTAGTCATGACCTTTCGCCCGGGCAACTTCATCTACACCAATATATTCCAAGCCAGTTAGCTCTGCAGGATCAAGCGTAGGGAGAGTTTCAATAAGGTATGCCCTGTCGATATTCTTGACCGTTTCCCATCGTATATCCAAATGTCTGGAAACCGCTTGAATAGACATATGCCGACATAATCCACTGATCAGTCGGCAAAATCGGTGAGTGAAACGGCACCCTTTATCAACAAAATCACACCCCTCAATGCGGCGTTCGCCCTTGTTAATATAAACCTGCGCCAGCTCAATCTCGACCACACAAGGATACCCAAAAAGGGGGATGTCGTTTACTTGTCGGCGGACATGCTGGTTGATGCTTCCCTTCTGGCCTGTAGCAGGGTCTATAGCCCTCCTACGCGCGTCTCGGCTGCAGTGAATGACAATCTTAACACCGCCGTCATCCAGTTTAATTTCATTTACACGTTGCCCTTTGAGGCCTAAAATATGCTGCGAGATGTTGATTGTCATATACCTGCTCTATGTAAAGTTATCAGAAACCATACATATCAACAGGTTACTTGGCGGTCGGCATCTTTTTCTACTCAACAAAGCGGAGAAGAGCCGATATCATCAACATCAGATACATTCAAATCGGGATAAACCGACAGTGCCTCGCTGCCTTCACTATAGGCGTGATACTTCTGACCTGTACCTGGATTATAATAAGAGCGGATCGAGCCATCTGAATTAAAAGTCGTACTGTAGATATCAGGACCATTACCATCATTACTCTGCCATGTGACAACCCAACCACCATCCGACAGGCCAGTTATGGATGAATTTCCCCCGACCTCGGCAACTTGGAACTCAACACCTTGCTTTGTCCCGTCCGTATAAAAAACTTGGCCAAAGATACCACCGTTACTACTCCATGTGATAACCCAACCTCCGTCGGTCAAGCCTGCTAAAGAGGAAGCCCATTGATCCCCCCCTGTTTCAGTATTAACCCTGAATTCATTTCCTTGTACTGTTCCATTGGCGTGATACGCTTGGCCATAAACACCATGATCAGAGCCGTCCTGATATCGGCTTTCCCACGTAACAACCCAACCACCATCGGACAAAGCAGTTACTGATGCTCTAGTCTGATCGTTCACGGTCTCTGTATTGACCCGAAATTCAGCACCTTGTGTAGATCCAGTGGTATTATAAGCTTGGCCGTAGATATCATAGCCATCGCCATTCTGTTCATCACTCGCCCAGGTCACAACCCAACCACCATCTGATAGGCCAACTACCGATGGCTCAAATTCATCATTTTTAGTTGTAGTATTGACCCGAAACTCAACGCCCTGAGGTGATCCATCCGCGTGGTAGGCTTGACCATAAACACCATATATTGAGCTGTCAGGACTCTGCCATGTAACGACCCAACCGCCGTTAGGAAGTCCTGTAACTGAGGACGAAGATTGAAAACCATCTATCTCGGTATTAGCTTGGATCTCATCGATAACAATCGTCACATCGGTAAGTACAGGTGCATCATTACTAGCGATAACAGCAATGGTTTTACTGATTGAATTACTGTTATCTTGACCGTCACTGACCTGAACGGTGACTGTACGTGTAGGAATTGCCCCATATCCATCCGGATTATCAGAGATCGAACTGAAAACCATATTTTCTAGTATCGCCTCGTAGACTGCATGGCTAGCCGTCCCGCTCAGGTTAAGAACCCCTGTCGCCGCATCCCAGTTTAAGGCAATCCCCGTGGGTTGGCTGTAGCCCGCAGCCAGTCCAAGCACATCGCCCACAACAAAATCCGTGATCGACACCGTTGCCGCAGTCATGGTGAGATCATCTACGTCCGAAATAGATAGATCGGTAAAGAGATGATTATCATTCCCTCCCTCGATAAAACTTTGTCCAACAGGTCTAACAGTTCCATCCGCATTAAACGTTTTAGTATATATTTGTCGTGCTGAGTCTGTAATACTCAACCAAGTAACAACCCAACCACCATCTGTGAGGCTTGTCACAGATGGTGAAAATTGATCCCCCAACCACCAGTCATTATTGAGGACCCATTCTTCAACACGAACGGTACCATCTGCATTATAAACCTTGGCATGTACGTTATAATCACTCTCAATTAATATTATCGGATTTTTTGCAGCCCAAGTGATGACCCAACCGCCATCCGCCAAAACCGTAATATCTGGATCGCCGGCTCCAACATACGAATTAACTTGGAATCCCTCCCCCTGTCTGGTTCCGTCCGCATTATAAACCTGGCCGTAAACATCAACATTTCCGTTGATGACATTCCCACTTTTCCATGTGACAAGCCAACCACCATTCTGCAGACCGATGACCTCTGCACCATTTTCTTGACCATAAATAATGGTGTTTATTTGAAACTGATTATCTTGCTTTGTGCCATCCGCGTTATAAACCTGACCATAAATATTAGCCCCGCTAATATCGTCACCCCCTGTCCAGACCACAATCCAGCCGTTATCTGTTAGGGCAGTAACATCAGAGAAACTTTGACTACCAGTAGGTTCATTAACAACAAACTCGTCACCTAGCTTGGTTCCATCAGCATTGTAAGCCTGACCGTAGATATCACCACCGCTCCGGGTTTCTGAATGATGACCCCAGGTCACAACCCAGCCACCATTATCCAAACTAGTAACTGATGGGTTGTAAGGCGAACCGTCCAAATAACCTCTAACTTCATCGACCTTGATCTGAAACTCGTCGCCCATCTTGGTACCGTCAGCCTGATAACGTTGACCGTGGAGATTTCGTACAGGCCATACCGGGCCAGGAGGCGTCCCCACAAAACCTACGGGATCCCAGACTACGACCCAACCGCCATATTTAAGCCCTGTTACAACAAGAGAATCAGAGAGAGACGTACCGGATACAACTTCAAATATCTCACCCTTTTCGGATCCATCAGAGTGAAATACCTGCCCCCAACTTGTCTCTTCAGTGATGGGCTCCGACAAATCTTTCCAGATTACAACCCAACCGCCATCAGGAAGTCCGGCAACCACGCCCTTATATTGTTGATCGGTTATATCAGAATATAGTCTCGTTTCCTCAACAACCACGGAGTTATCTGTCAACACAGGTCCGTCGTTGTCATCAATTACAGTGATAACTTTCGAGATCGCGTTGCTGTTATCTTTCCCATCGTTAACAGTTAGGCTCAAACTTCTTGTTGGCGCCACGCCATAGCTATCCGGATTATCTGATATTGAGCGATAAACAACATTCTCAAGTGCGGCCTCATATTCCCCCAAACTCGCAGTACCGCTCAGGCTTAAAGCCCCTGTCGCCGCATCCCAACTGAAGGTCATCCCGGTCGGCAGGATATAACCCGCGGCCAGACCAAGTACATCACCCGCAACAAAGTCTGTGATCGTCACAGTTGCCGAGGACAAATTGAGATCATCAACATCAGAAAGAGATAAGTCTGTGTAAACACTCAGGGCCGGACCATTTTCGGTGAATGCTCCACCCAATCCGGAATTATCCGTAATATGCGAAGCATCATTAGTATCAATTACAGTGATAACTTTCGAGATGGCGTTGCTGTTATCTTTCCCATCGTTAACAATTAGGCTCAAACTTCTTGTTGGCGCCACGCCATAGCTATCCGGATTATCTGATATTGAGCGATAAACAACATTCTCAAGTGCGGCCTCATATTCCCCCAAACTCGCAGTACCGCTCAGGCTTAAAGCCCCTGTCGCCGCATCCCAACTGAAGGTCATCCCGGTCGGCAGGATATAACCCGCGGCCAGACCAAGTACATCACCCGCAACAAAATCCGTGATCGACACAGTTGCCGAGGACAAGTTGAGATCATCAACATCAGAAAGAGTTAGGTCAGTGAAAAGCCTCACAGCCGGATCGTCTTCCGTGTATGTCAAAGCATGGGCAGAGTTATCCGTGATAACAGCTGTATCGTTGGTATCAATTACCGTGATCGTTTTCCTGACCTGGTTGCTGTCGTCCTGTCCGTCGTTGATACTCAGGCTCAAATTCCGCGTTGGCGTTGTGCCATAACCATCCGGATTGTCTGAGATCGAGCTGTAAACAACCTGTTCCAATGCCGTTTCATAATCTGCATGACTAGCCACTCCTGTCAGTCTCAAAACACCCGCTCCGGCATCCCAGTTCAGGGTCATCCCGTTAGGCAGACTATATCCCGCGACCAAACCAAGAACATCTCCTGCGACATAATCCGTAACCGTCACAACTGCCGAAGACAGTGTCATATCATCGACATCGGAAAGACCGAGGTCAGTAAAGACAACCAAGGGCTCTTCCCCCTCAATAAAGGTATAGTTTTTTTGCCCCGTTCCCTGATCATAATAAGATCGAACTGTGCCATCAGCATTATAGGTTTTACTGTAGATACCGTCTCCAGAGCCGTCTTCCCCAAAACTGGTCCAGGTTACAATCCAACCTCCATCGGAAAGGCTGGTAACAGAAGAGTTAAGCTGGGAACCATTAGAGAAAGAGTTAACCTGAAACTCGCCCCCCTGTTTCGTGCCATCGGCATTGTAGGCTTGTCCATAGACGCTATAGCCGTCTATTCCTACGCTATGCCAGGTTACCACCCAACCACCGTCAGAGAGACCTGTGACAGAAGAGACCAGCTGAGAACCATCAGTGATAGAATTCACCTGAAACTCGCGGCCCTGTTTTGTGCCATCCGCATTATAGGCCTGACCATAAATACCTGTCCCGTCGCCATCCTGGCCGAAACTTTCCCATGTGATAACCCAGCCACCGCTTGAAAGACTGGTTAGTGCCGGGCTTGATTGAATACCTTCAACCTCTGAGTTTATAAGAAATTCCTGCCCTTGTGGCTCCCCGGCGGCATTGTATACCCGGGCATAGACATCTTCCGCCGAACGACCAAAACCCTGATCCGTCCAGGTAATGATCCAACCGCCATTGGAAAGACCGATAACCGTAGATAAACTTTGAGACCCCGTTGTTTCAGTACTTACCTGAAACTCACCCCCTTTAGGCGTACCATCCGCATTATAGGCCTGCGCATAAACACCGTAACCTGATCCGTCTTGGCTATCGCTCATCCATGTGACGATCCAGCCACCATCGGCAAGGCCAGAAACAGAGGGCTCGGTCTGATCCTGATTTATATGTGTATTGATCAGAAACTCGCCATCTTGTTTGCTGCCGTCTGCTTTGTATGCCTGTCCCAGGATATCAAAAGTATAATCAGTAAAATTGGTCATACTCTCCCAGACAACTATCCAGCCCCCGCCGGACAATGCTGAAACAGAAGGAGAAAGTTGTGGCGCATAGGTCTCTGTATTAATCTGAAATTCGCCACCAAATCTTGACCCGTCCGCATTATAAGCCTGGCCAAAAATGCCATGTGCAGAACCATCCTGTCCATAGCTCACCCAAGTGACAACCCAACCACCATCTGACAGATTAGTCACCGAAGCATCATTCTGGTCAGCAGATGTTTCCGTGTTAATCCTAACTTCCTCGGAAAGTAACGCCTTCTCCTCTAGAATTGGAGCATCATTGATCCCGATAACCGCAATATTCTTGCTGATGACGTTGCTGTTATCCTGACCATCATTGATCTGGACCGTGATTGTCCGCGTGGGATCTGTCCCGTAAACATTTGGATTGTCGGAGGTTGTACTATAGGTAACGTGCTCTAGAGCAGCTTCATAATCAGCCAAGCTTGCCCCCCCTGAAAGTATCAGAGTACCTGTAGTTACATCCCAATCCATGGTGATATCGGCGGGTAAGATGTAACCCGCCACCAGCCCAAGCTCATCTCCAGCGACGAAATCTGTAATCGTCACAATAGCCAAAGACAAAGCACTGTCATCCACATCGGAAACTCCAAGATCTGCAAAAACGATCAGCGCCTCTTCACCCTCGGTATAGGCATAGTATTTTTGCCCCGTTCCCGGGTCATAATAAGACCGAACAGTCCCATCAGCGTTATAGGTTTTACTGTAGATGCCATAGCCAGAACCATCCTGACCATAGCTGGTCCAGGTTATCACCCAGCCACCATCAGCCAGTGCCGTTACGGAGGGTTGAAACTGCAGCCCAGTAGTGTAACTATTAACTTGGAACTCACCGCCCTGTCTTGAACCATCTGCGTTATAAGCCTGACCAAAAACACCATAGCTAGATCCATCCTGACCATCGCTAACCCAGGTCACAACCCAACCACCATCAGCCAATGCCGTCACTGAAGATGAAGTTTGCCACCCATCAATATGGCTATTAACCAGGAACTCTTCACCACGTTCGGTACCATCCGAATTATAAACTTTAGCAACGATCCCAAATCCAGACTGGTCCTGACCATAGCTATGCCAAGTCACCACCCAGCCACCATCTGTCAGTCCCGTTACAGAAGACCCACTTTGCGATTTATCTGTATAGCTATTGATATGGAACTCGCTGCCTTGGGCTGTTCCGTCTAAGTTATAAGCTTGGCCGTAAATCTCGCCTGAACTTTCCCACGTGACGATCCAACCGCCATCGGACAAACCTGTGACGGAAGGCTTCCATTGAAAGTATTTTGTCGCTGAGTTGACCTGAAACTCATTGCCCTGTGGTATTCCATCCGCATTAAAAGCTTGCCCATAAACACCGTATCCTGAACCATCCTGCCGGGAACTGTGCCATGTGACTATCCAGCCACCATCGGCAAGGCCTGTAACCGAAGCCTCGTTTTGAGAACGTGAGAAATAAGTATTTACCTGAAATTCATTATCTTTCTTAGTACTATCGGCATTGTAAGCCTGACCAAATACGCCATATTTAGAGCCATCCTGCCCATAACTCTGCCAAGTGACCACCCAGCCACCATCTGTCAAAGCCGCAACAGATGGGATACTTTGTGTTCCAGAGGTATAGCTATTGATTTGAAACTCGTCGCCCTGCTTTGTACCATTCGCATTATAGCCTTGGCCAAAAACACCTGATCCCGAGCCATCCTGGCCCGAACTCGACCATGTAACCACCCAGCCACCATCCGATAACCCTGTGACAGAAGGACTGCTTTGATTGTTTACCGGTTCCGTATTGGCCTGAATTTCATCAACAAGAACGGAATTATCACTCAAAATTGGAGCATCGTTGGAACCGTTAATGGTCAGTGACAACTTAGCGATTGTAGTATCACCACTACCATCGCGTAGGGTATAGCTGAATTCCTCAATCAGGCTATCGCCAACATTCAGCCCATCAACCAGTGGGTTATTGTCATCCAGTTGATAGCTGTAGTTACCTTTATCATCAACAATCATGGTGCCATAAAGACCAACAACCGTTGTGCCACCAATGGCATTGGCCCAGGTTATTCCTCCGAACCCATCACCTCCAAGAATATCTGCCTTGCCGTCTGTGGTATTACTATCGCCAGAAATATCATCAAATCCGGTAACAACATTCCCCGTGGCAGGTAGCAGACTATCTTCGAGAACGCTGTCGGTATCATCAATGGCGTTAGGACCCGGGTTAAAAAAGATATCATCTTCATTGAAGGACAGGCCCTCTTCGGATTGTCTTTCCGTTGATCCAGCAAGTCTTCCTTGCGCAATAAGCGAAGCAAGGGTGCCCCCGAAATCATCGTCGTAAGTACTACCACCTCCGCCAACAGGGCCGCCGTCTGCGCCCGCAGCAGTTTCCAGCGTGCCTCCCTCTGTCAAAGCCTGTGCCTGGCCGATTAGAAGCCCAGCAGAAAATTCAACACCGCCGATTACCAGTACAGGAGCACCCTCTCCTTGGGATACCTGAACAAGATTCTGGAAAACAATACGACTATCCGCGCTGCCATCACCGTTGCGATCGAACGTCAGGACAAAGTTGTTGCCTTCAATGACAGGGCTTGCTGCCGCAGCATTAAAAGAAAGCTTAGCAGCTTGTCCCTTTCTCAGGGAGATATTGAAGATCTCACCCTCATCAGGGGCTAGGATTTCAATAGTCGGTGCAGCCTGGCCAACAACCTTGTCGCGCCCTACATCGCCAGAGATATCCGCAGCCTCAGACAAATCAGAAGTCTTGTTGAAAGTATGAGTTTTAATCACAATAAATTCCCCTCAAATTCCTTGAGATGTCGTGTTATTAATTTTTGAATTAGGATTTCTAGTATTCAGCAAGACAATATCCAGAACGCCGGAACAACTCGGGTCATTGCCGGTTAATTGCCAAGGCTCAATTCATGCTCTGTCAAACGACCTCAAAATGAAGAGGCGTTGAAATTATGAGCAATTTTGTAAAGTGTCATCCTAAATTCTGTGTGCCTGATTTGGTTTAAGTATTAGCGTTATTATCGCCTCAAAATACAGAACCAATTTTGAATATTTTCCCAAACCACACCATATTTATCATTGTTTTAATTGATTAATTACCGCTGTGGCTTTAACTTTCCCTTAACTATTTTGACACTGGAATTTTGGAAACCAAAGCATGGTACTTCAGCATGTTCGCCTGGAAGGCATTACTTTAAACTCCGACCGTCCGGGCCCACTCTATCGACAACTCTGCGACGAAATCCTATCTCAAATAGCTTCTGGCATCCTTGGCCCGGGGGATATACTGCCGCCGAGCAGGCAACTTTCAAAAGATCTCGCGATTGGCCGTACGACGGTTATTCAAGCCTATGACATTCTAAAATCAAACATGCATTTGGAGAGCAAGCCGGGCATTGGGACATATGTCTCTTTTTCAAAAAAAGGTCGCAAAAAAGCCTAGCCCAAAAAGGCTCCGTATATCGCAGATGAACAGATGGGGCTTTCCAGGTACGCCAGTAACTTTAAACTGTTTGAATGCAGCCCTGAGCCGAACACCCAAATGGCTTTTTTACCCGGCATGCCAGATATTGAGAGCTTTCCAGCCGATTTGTTTGGACGTTATCTCAGTAAGTACGCTAAAAAATCCCGTCCTGAGACATCATGTTATGGTTATGAGGGAGGTTACACTAAATTAAAAACCGAACTGGTAAGGCATCTGGCCATTTCCCGCGGTATAAACTGCCACGAAGATAACGTCGTGATTGTCACCTCGGCTCAATCCGCTCTTAATGCACTGTCAATGGTTCTGGCCGATCCCAATGACATCGCTTTGCTCGAGAACCCATTTTACCCCGGCGCCAAAATGGCAATGGAAAATGCAGGGTTACAGGTAAGACCGGTTGAAGTTGATAACGACGGCGCTGATATAGAAACCGCATTGGAACAGTATCCAAAATCCAAACTGTTCTATTTAACCCCAACCTCTCAATACCCTCTGTGCAAAACCCTTTCTCTCAAAAGACGTAAACGGCTCCTGAAACACGCGACGACGTCAGGAATGTGGGTCATTGAAGATGATTACGACAGTGAATTTCGCTTCACCAAACGTCCGGTCGCATCGTTAAAATCAATGGATGAGCGTGGCAGGGTTATTTACGTAGGTTCTTTCTCAAAGACCCTGTTACCAGGATTTAGGATCGGCTATATGGTCGTGCCAGACAGCCTGTCCAATGTCATGAAAAACGTTGTATGGCAGACTGCGATAGAGCCTGCCTTACCCCTTCAGGCAGCCATTACAGACTTTATGACGGATGGGCATTACAACAAACACCTGCGTCGGATGCGACAGCTTTACAAAAAACGCCACGATCTTCTCGTCAAACAATTGGAAAGTTCTTTCCCCCGCAATATCCCCATTTCCCCAATTACAGGAGGCATGAACCTTCCTGTTCTGCTTGCTTCGGAATATAATGATCAGGATATCGTGGACCAACTTTCTAAGAGAAACATCAGCGCCCGTGCTCTAAGTGGATATAGTTTTGGAGACACTATTTATAATGGCTTATTCCTCGGCTTCTCCTGCGTAAATGAAGCCGACATAAAAACTGGCGTAGGCCATATTCTGGAGGTTCTTTAAGTATTTTCGATGGCCAAATTCAGGATTGTGTAGTTTCTTTTGACTCCGAAGTGAATGAAAAAAAGCCCGAAGGGTTTTCATTTTCTTTAGGCTTTTTTCATTTTTGATGAAAGTTTCATAATTCATATTTTAACCATTAAAATTCAAATACTTAAAACAACTCCACCCCAACGAATAGCAGACACCGCCCGTGTAATTTTGTTGCGTTTTTTCATTAAAATGAAATTTTGACTATCTTTTTTCATTTAGCTCTGCCTTTATTATGCCGAACAGGATGAAATGAGTTTGGTGAGATATGGCCCGGTTAAAAATTCAGACGGCTAAAGTAGAAGCCCTCCATAAAAACGATCTGGAAGAAGAGTCTGTGACCGTCGGGGTGCAAATCCGGGATTTGCGCAAGGCCAAGCGCATGTCGGTGACCACGCTGGCAGAGAAGATCGGCAAGTCTGTGGGCTATGTCAGCCAGATCGAACGCGGCATATCCTCTATCTCCATTCCGATCCTGAACAAGATCTCTGCGGCGCTTGAAGTATCGAACTCGTGGTTTTTCCACGGCGAGGACGACGCTGACCCAACCGAAAAAGCCCACATCGTGCGCGCCAGTAATCGCCGCCGCCTCAGCTTTACCGGGTCCGGCATGTCCGAAGAGTTGATGTCACCCGATCTCAGCGGCGATGTCGAGATGATCATGGGCACGTTTGAGCCCGGTGCCGCCACGGGCGACGAAAAAATCACCCGCGAAACCATTGAGATCTCCGGTCATATCATCAAAGGATCTATCGTGGTTGAAATCGCGGACAAAAGCTATGAACTCAGCATCGGCGACAGCTTTCGCATCAACGCCGGCGATCCGCACAGAACCTATAACAACGGCGAGGAAACAGCAGAAGTACTCTGGATACTTTCTCCCCCACATTATTGACCGTCAATTGACGGGTTTTAGTTGGGACTTTCGTTTCAACATAAGCCCTAACCAAGAAGAACACTGAGTTAAGAATAAAGCTAAAGACCTAATTAAAAAGGGACAATGTCCCCCCTTGCAGGATTAAGTAAGATGGCGAATAAAAAGACACTTCCGGAACAGGCACAGGTTGTCATCATTGGTGGCGGCGTTATCGGTTGCTCTGTGGCCTATCACCTGACCAAGCTTGGTTGGAAAGACGTTGTGTTGCTGGAAAGAAAGCAGCTCACCTGTGGAACCACCTGGCATGCTGCCGGTCTGGTTGGACAGCTCCGCGCGACGGAAAACCTGACCAAGATGGCAAAGTACACCGCCGAGCTTTACAAAAACCTCGCCGCGGAAACCGGACAGGAAACCGGCCTCAAACACACAGGCTCCGTCTCTGTTGCTCAGACTGCCGGTCGTTTGGAAGAGCTCAAGCGCGGTGCCTCCATGGCGCGTAACTTTGGCCTTGAAGTCGATGTCATTACGCCGGAACAGATCCTCGAGCACTACCCAATTGCCGATGTGTCGAACCTTGTCGGCGGTGTGTATCTGCCCGGCGATGGCCAGACCAACCCGATTGATACCACGCAAGCCCTGGCAAAAGGCGCGCGTATGGGCGGAGCCACCATCATCGAAGGCATCAAGGTTGAAGACATCATCACCGAACCCGGCCCCAACGGCGGCAAGGTCACAGGCGTTGTCACCGATCAGGGTGAAATCCGCGCCGAGATCGTGGTCAACTGCGGCGGCATGTGGGCGCGCGAAATCGCCAAGAAAGTCGGCGTTAATGTGCCATTGCACGCGGCAGAGCACTATTACATCGTCACAGAAGCCATCGACGGTCTTCCTAAACTGCCGACCCTGCGCGATCCCGACGGATACAACTATTACAAGGAAGACGCCGGAAAGCTGCTGATCGGTTGTTTTGAGCCCAACGCCGTGCCGTGGGGCCACAAAGGCATCCCTGATAACTTCTGCTTTGACGAACTACCGGAAAACTGGGACCAGTTCACCCCGGCGCTTGAAAACGCTATGGCGCGTATTCCACTGCTGGAAACAGCGGGCATTCACACCTTCTTCAACGGCCCGGAAAGCTTTACCCCGGACAACCGTTTTTATCTCGGCGAAGCACCTGAAATGAAGAACTTCTTTGTCGCGGCGGGCTTTAACTCCACGGGTATTCAGTCTGCGGGTGGCGCAGGTAAAATCCTTGCCGACTGGATTGTTCAGGGCAACTGCCCGGTTGATATGTGGGATGTGGATATCCGCCGCGTGCAGCCGTTCCAGGGTGGTGACAAGTACCTCTATGATCGCACCACCGAAGCCCTCGGCCTGCTTTACGAAATGCACTGGCCGCACAAACAGCCGGTGACCAGCCGTAACGTCAAACGCTCTCCCATTCACGATCGTCTGGAAAAAGCCAACGCCTGCTTTGGTGAAATGGCGGGCTGGGAACGCGCCAACTTCTTTGCCCCTGAAGGCATCGAGCCAAAATACGAATACTCCTATGGCCGTCAGAACTGGCACGACTGGTGTGGCGTGGAATGTAAGGCCGCTCGTGAAAACGTCGCCCTGTTTGATATGAGCTCGTTCGGTAAATTCATGGTCCAGGGCAAGGATGCCCTCCCCGTGCTCAACCGCATTTCCGGCGCCAACATCGACGTGCCCAACGGCAAAATGGTTTATACCCAGTGGCTTAACGATCGCGGCGGGATCGAGGCCGATCTGACCGTGACCCGGTTGGCGGAAAACAAGTTCATGGTGCTGTCCTCTGGTGGCACCCAGACCCGTGACTTCCACTTCCTGAACTCACACATTCCGGCCGACAGTCACTGCATCGCCACCGATGTGACCTCGGGCTATGCGCTCTTTGCCCTCATGGGACCGAACAGCCGTAAAGTGTTGAGCAAGGTCACCCCGACCGATCTGTCCAACGCCGCCTTCCCTTTTGGCACCTGTCAGGAAATCGAGCTCGGCTACGCCAAGATCAGCGCCGGCCGTATCACCTATGTCGGTGAGCTCGGTTGGGAGCTTTACGTGCCCGCAGAATTTGCGGTCCACGTTTATGACACCCTGATGGAAGCAGGCGCAGAGTTTGACCTCAAGCCCGGCGGCATGCATGCGGTCAACACCCTGCGTCTGGAAAAAGGTTTCCGCCACTGGGGCCACGATATCACCGACGAAGACACGGTCCTGGAAGCTGGCCTCGGCTTTGCCGTTGCCTGGGACAAACCGGGTGGATTTATCGGCCGCGAAGCCCTGCTGGAACAAAAAGGCAAGCCGCTGCCAAAACGCATGGTATCGCTGAAACTCGAAGATCCCAACGGGATGATGTACCACAACGAGCCGGTCTATAAAGGCGACAAGATCGTTGGTAAAGTCACCGCAGGCATGTTCAGCCATACTCTCGGCGCGACCATTGGTTTGGCCTACGTTTATAACGATGCCGAGGGAGACAAAGGAGGAGTGACGGCTGACTGGGTCAACGAAGATGATTTCTCTGTCGAGATCGCCTGTGAGCGTTTCAAAACCAGCCTCTCGCTAAAACCGCTTTACGATCCAAAAGCGGCCCGACCTAAGTCAGAGGATTGACCTAAAGCAGAGGACTGATAAGTCTGACGGAAGCTCTGCCACTGATGTACCAGCCAGTCTCAGTGGCAGAGTTTTCATTAGCTCACCCCCCCTGCGAACCGGGCCTTAAGAAAGCCCTCGTACGGACCTCGAGACCCCACAAAGCCTCAGAGATCTGTATAAACCATTAGCTGGGTTCCAAATCCGGGACCAACTCTGCCGCAGCACTCCAGCGAGTGTTGCGGTATTTTTTTTTGGGGGGGAGAAATCTGATAAGAATATGAATTATCACTCTAAACTTCAAAACCAGCTTACTATAATAAATTTATTTTAATGTGATTTTATCTCATCATACGTTATACCATGGACTAATATACAATAATCCATTAATGCTTAAGGTGATTTTTTCACATTTAACTAGGCGACATAAAATTGCTATTAAGATTCACAGCCGAAAATTTCAGATCCTTCAAAGATCGAGCTGAATTATCTTTAGTTCCTAGTAAAGTTAGGAGACACCCTGAGCACATAATTAAGGCCAAAAATAGTACCGATATTAGTGCATTAAAAACGGCAATAATCTATGGTTCAAATGCTTCAGGAAAGTCAAACTTAATAAAGGCAATGCAACACGTACAGGTAATGGTTAATCACGGAGTAAGGTCTGGAAAAAAAATCCCGTTCGACCCTTACAAACTTGAAAGTAGGCCGGAAAAAAAACCTTCAAGATTCGAATTCGAAATTAAGGTTGGCTCGAACAACTATTCGTATGGGTTCTCTGCTGATAATGATTCCATTAAAGAAGAATGGTTATATAAAATCGATCGTCGAAAAGACGAACTAATATTTAACCGTGAACAGATTAACGGTGAAACTAAATTTCAGTTCGGTAACATAACTTATGAGAATGAAAAGGATGAACAATATCTTGAGTTCACATCTAAAGGAACACCTGAAAACCGTTTGTTTTTGAACGAATGCAAAGAACGAAATGTTACTACTCAACTTGAATATTTGACTGGAATATCAGAAGTAATATTTTGGTTTGAGCATATATTAACCATCATATTTCCAGAATCAAAATTTGCTGGCTTAGAAATCACAATTCACAAAGATAGAGAATCCAGTAAGGATATCGCCAATATCCTAAAAAATTACGACACAGGAATAGACAGCTTAGAACTCCAGCAGCTTGATTTTAAATCTGATGTCACCGATGTTCCAGAAGAAATCAAACAGTCAATACTTGACGATCTAGAAGATAATTCAGGCGTATTATTAGCAGCACCTCATAACACTAGATATCTAATAAGAAAACCCAAAGAAGGAGATATTGAAGCATACAAATTAATGACTGGACACTTAAAGTCCAACGGCGATAAAGTTTTATTTAATATCAACGAAGAATCAAATGGGACGCAACGTCTGTTGGATATGGCTCCAGGTTTTTTAGATGCCTCTGCAGATGAAAAAGTGTATGTAATTGACGAGTTAAATCGAAGTCTCCACCCAGATATTACTACATCAATTATTAAAACTTTCCTTGAAAATACTGCAGGAAAACAGAGCCAAATTATCGTCACCACACATGAAACAAATCTTTTGGATCAGGATCTTGTACGGAAAGATGAAATTTGGTTCGTCCAAAAAAATACTCACTCTACACTTTACTCACTTGAAGAATATCAACCTCGATTTGATAAAGATGTTCGTCGAGGATATCTTGCAGGTAGATTCGGAGGCCTTCCTCGCCTTTCAAATTCCCGGAAACTATTTAAATTAAATTCTAATGGGTAGAGATCGCCGCAATTTCTCCCGTATTAGCGGAACACGGGACCCATCACTAATCGTCCTTGCCACTGAGGGAACGGAAACAGAGCCCCAATATTTTGAGGGAGTGAAGGAAAAGTGCGTAGAACGTTCATCAAGAATTCATATTGAAATTTTAAAGAGAGATTCTCAATCTAGCTCACCTAAACACGTATTAGAAGAACTCAAGAAGCACCATTCAAAGATGGGACTAAATTCAAGAGATGAACTATGCCTAGTAATTGATAGGGATAAACAGTCTTGGGATGAAGCTCAGATTTCAGAAGTCGCCACTTTATGCGGCCAAAAGCAATATCTTTTAGCTTTGAGCAATCCATGTTTCGAAGTTTGGTTACTCTTGCATTTAAAATGCCCAACAGAATACTCGGAAGAAAAACTGGCTGAACTATTTGCTAATCAAAAAAGACCTAAAGAACAGCATTCCCCATTAAAGAAAGAAATTCGTTCAATTCTAGGTAGCTTCAATCCTTCGAACCTCAATATCGATGATTTTTGGCACGGAGTAGAAGAAGCTATAGAGAGAGCAAAAAGACTTGATATTGCTCCAAGAGATCGATGGCAAAACACTATCGGAACAAGAGTTTATGTATTTATGGAAAAAATATTGAACTCTATTAGAGATTAATATTTTTCACTATAATTTATTAAGACCATACTTACACAAAACTCAGCTTCCAGATGAAATACCCTTACCCTTAGACACCAGATCAGAAATATTCGCGTACTCAATGAATATATTTTTATCTGAGAGGATAGATAATGCGGGTTTTAGGGTTGGTTTGTTATTGTGCGGCTTTGCTTGTTGGGGGTTGTGCTACGCAGAAGCAGAAGAAGCTGGATGTCACAACATTAAGAACCGACGACCGCGCGTATTCTCTCAATGTCGTTCAAGAGGATCTTGATCGGGGACAGCGCGCTAAGTCTATTGCAGATCTTGTTTAAATTCTGGGCCGATATTCGTTGCCACGCGCGATCTTTTGCCCAGATATTTTAAATAAACGGACCTCGGTGTTTATTCCGGGATGGAGGCGTGGAGCAGTCAGGACCTGCCGATCGGCGTTATTCCGAGATCCTGATTTGATGAACACAAGCTTGATTTATACCTGCGTGTAGAGCGTCAACCACTTTGTCCGGTTGCGTCAACCACCTTGGCCGCTTTTGATGCGGCTGTGATCTGACGTTTATTTACGATGCTTCAGGCATATTTTTCACCTTTTTGTTTGTGGTTTTCCGCAACATTTTTTTGAGATTTTGGGCGGCTTCCCATTGTCTGTAGCTGTCGATATTCATCTCAAGAATGGTTGAGTGGTGAACAAGACGATCGATTGCTGCAACGGTCATGGCCTTATCTTGAAAAATATTGTCCCATCCGCTAAAAGGTTGATTGGCAGCAATTGCAATACTTCGGTACTCATATCGTCTGGCGATCAATTCAAAGAGCACGGATGTTTCAGATATATCCCTTTGTGCATAGGTAATATCATCGAGAATGATGAGATCAAATTTATCGAGTTTTGCGAGGGCGTTTTCGAGCATAAGTTCACGTCTGGCAGCCTGGAGTTTTTGCACCAGATCACTGGTTTGCGTATAGAGCACACGGTATCCAGCCTCTATAAGAGCATAACCTACGGCGCATAGGAGATGAGTTTTTCCTCCCCCTGAATTTCCAATGGCAATCAGATTTGCTCTTGCGTCAATCCAGTCACCGGCAGACAAGGCTTCGACCTGCGCCTTTTTCACGTTAGGCAGCCGCTTGAAGTTAAAAGTGGCCAGAGTTTTTCCGCCCAGCAGGTTTGATGCGTTGAGATGGCGTTGAATGCGTCGCGTGTCCCTTTCGGCCAATTCATATTCGGCCAAAACGGCAAGGAACCTGGCTGCTGACCAGCCCTCCTTGTCGGATTGGATTGCGATATCTTGCCAGTGTTTGTGAAAGCTGGGTAATCGTAAGTCAGTTAGCATAAGAGGCAGCTTGTGCTGATCCACTTCAATGTTTGTCATGCCCGATCCTCCAACAGAGTATCAAAGACTGATAATGAAGGTTGAACCACGGGAATATCAGGAGGTAAATCCGTGTTCTTTTTTGTGATATTCAGCTTAAGTTTTTTTGCGCAAGGTAGCCTTCCTGCATTGATTTCTCTCGAAATCAGGTGCGCGACTTCGGCCTCACAAGCCTCTTCGTGCGCAAGGAAAAGTATCCCAACCATCTGACGACACGCATCTCTGCGGGACAACTTTTTCTGAAACAATGTCCAGGCCAGGGAGTACTCGGTTCTTGGAAAAATACTGTCACGATAAATAGAATTGGCGAGTGCCTGAGGTTTACGTTTGAGAGCATGAATGACGTGATGATAATTGATAACATGAATGCGGGGGCCTTTGCCGTGCCCCCGCTCACGAGAATGGCTGACGACATGAGTGCTGCCTAGATAGGCTTCTATCCGGTTATCGTAAATATGGACACGCAAGCGTTGACCAATTAGGCGAGAAGGGGCGCTATAAAAAACCTGCTTAACTAAAAAACCACTTGTTTTGGTAACTCTCGACACGACTTCAGTGTAATCTGTTGTTCGCCGAGGAGGTAACGCCTTGAGAGATTTCAACTCTGTTTGGATATCTTGGTCACGATGTTTGTTCCGTCTAGCAATCAGCTCGTCCAAAAATCGCCGATACTCATCCAAAGTGTCAAAGTCATTACTGCCACGCAAAATCAGGGCCTGCTTTATCGCAGTCTTAAGGTGACCGTGGTGAGATTCAATGGCACCGTTCTCGTGTGATTCCCCTCTGTTATTTCGACTGGCCTCCATACCGTAGTGCTCAACAAAAGCAGAATAACGTTTGGTAATGTCCTCCTTTTCCTCAACGCTCAAATTCCGAAAGGCCGCAGACAGGCTGTCGGTCCGGTGGTTTTCAGGAGCGCCCCCCAAGGACCAAAGCGCATTTTGTAAGTTCTCCGCAAGGGCTGTAAAACTCTCACCGCCAAGTACGACCCCAACATGTTCCCATCGGCTATATACCAGAACAAAATGATAGAGCCGATGCACCAAAGGATCTCCTGCAATGGTAATACTTAAGTCGGCTGCATCCGTGAAATCTGATTGGCCCATGTAACCCGGCTCAGGTGTTTGCCTGAAAATGATATCCTTTTCAGGGCCATTCAGAGCCCGCCATCCCCGAACTCGGCGCTCTAACGTGCGCTTGACACGGTCATCGGGAAAACGGAGCGGATAGAGGCTCTGTATGTGGCGCAACAAAGTAATGGGTTTGACCGAGTTGTCTTTATCCAAAATGGGAAGGATGTCCTTATCCCAGATATCTTCAAGCGGATCAGAAACTGTTCGCCCTCGCTTTATATTGCGTTGTGACGGTAAAGTCGCATCAACGTCAAATCGGCGGGCCGTGCGTTCGCTAAACCCTGCGCGGGCAGCGGCGGTTCGTTGACCATGAGTTTTTCTATCTGTCATGTAAAGTCTCAGTTGTTCATCTGTGATAAATTTATACGGCAAACAGGTTCCTCCAATTACATCTAGAGGTTCCTAATTTATCAACTCACAGCAGCTTGTAACTAACACCAAATTAAGCCTTGGCCGGTGGATCTGATTATCAAACGGGCACGCCCTTTTTAATGATCAGATCCACCGGCCAAGGTGGTTGTCGCAACCGGCCAAGGTTATTGTCGCTGAACACCTGCGTGTGAAATCGGGTTACGCGACCTCTTCCGCCGCACTTGCCGGGGTATAAGGGCAGGATCTGTTAATTCAACAGTGCTGGAAGTGTTGTCGCGATTTATCAGGAGAAAGAGCTTTAGCTTTTAATACATGTCCTCTTCAAATCAGGCGAGTTCCAAGTCTCCGTCTTCGCCCAGATTTTCCCAAAGGTCTTCAGTACCACAGCGTCTTAGTTTTTCGGATTTTTCAATATTTTTCGCCAGTCTATCCAGATCTACCGCGCTGGCAGCAGTTCCTAATCCGGGCCTTGAACTTGCCTCTGATTTAGCTATTGAAATTGACCGCACTCTGGCCTCTGTATCCATGGCAGACACGGCATCAAGTGCGAAAAGCAGTGCCTTACTACCCTCTGTCATCATTTTGGCCCCCTCACATACTTTTTTAAACGGCCCCTCGTCTGTCATTCCAAGTTCACTATTTTTAGACACAAAACAGGTCTTGCAACTTGGTTTCACAGCATTGGTTTTATCATTTCAAGATCTTGGCGTACCCCCACGCAAAGAAGAAATAACAACAGCCGAAAGCACGTAACACTGCTTGACTCGAGGCTCATATCAACTAATAAGTGTATAGCCTATGCAATCGTGAAGCTTAATAAAACCCTAGGAAATAAGGGTTGTGAAATTTTTTTTCATCTCAGTTAATCCAACCCATTAATCCAATAGACCCAATTCCTGTGCGCGGCGAACCGCAGCGGGGCGTGATTGGGTGCCCAGCTTGTGTAAAATTCCGGTGATCAGCTCATTAATGTAGGCTTCGGATTTCACCAAACCCGCCGCAATTTCCCGCGATGACATGCCATAGGACGCCATGGTCAGAACCTGTTTTTGCCGGGGTTTGAGCTGGAGGTCATCCGGGACCAGGATCTGGATCGCAACCTGATGGAAGCACTCGGATAGAATTCGGATCAGAGCCACCGTCTCTGGGGGGGCAGATCTCATCTGCTGGTTTTCTTTTGTGCGCGCGGCAACGATGGTCATAATGGCCTTGGCCTTGGCGTTCGACTTCAAGGGCGTGGTCAGGCCGTTGAAAATTCCATAGGCGGTGGCCTCTTTAAAAAAAGCTTCCTGCCCCTTGGAAAATTCAGGCATGCACGCCGACCAGAAAAAGGTGTCATTGGTACTGAAGGCCTCGACAAATACCGGATCAACCTGATCATAGCCCTCCTGGAAGTATTTAATTTTCCAGGCTTCGCTAAAGGTGTAAATCGAATGTTCAATATCGACGTTATTACGGGCAAAACGCATATAGGCGAATTGTTGAAAACCGAGCTTTGAAATTATTGTGGAAAAACATTCCCGTAAGGCATCTGGCGTTGCGCACAGTTTCATCTCGGCAATAGATTTTTCCAATACCGCGTATTTCAATTCAAACAAATCCCGTATACAGATAAACACTCTACCCTAGTAATATAGGGTAGAGTGCCGTGTGCCAATCCAGTTTTTTAAACTTTAACTGGCAATCCTATTCCCCTTACCTGACGTCCAGCTGACAACAGGTTGAAACAGGACCGGATTGTAAAGTCCGGCCTTTTCCCCCACAGCCTGTCGCGCCCGTTCAGAGACCTCAACCGCCAGGGCAACCGCCTTGACAACCTTGCCGCCATCCATCTGCCTTTGCGGTTCGCCCAAACGCTCATAAGGCCAGTTGGCCCGCTTGACCAGACGCTCCATACGCAAATCTGTCACCGTGATGATCTGGTTCAGGCCACGGCCGAGACCAAACTCGATCATGGAGAGGAAAAGCTCATAGGTGGTTTTGGAAAGCTCTAGATCGCCGCGGCTGCGTAACAGCGCGGTATCCACGGCAAAACGGCTTGATTCCATAATATCGGGCGCAGCAGGGCACACGGCCCCGGCCAGTAACTCTGGAAAGGTATCGCGCAACATATTGGCACCCGTTGAGGGTAATAAACGCACGCAGGCAGATACTGTCCCGTCGGCCTCCTGCTTGATGAGATAGCTCGGTTCCTGATCATCAAATGCGTCGCGCTCCATTTGATTGTCGCCAGGCACCCAACCCAACCGCTCACAAAACACCCGGTACCGCAATTCAAACATCGACTTGATCTGTGGTTGGAAATTGTTGTGCTGGCTCGGATCAATTTGGAAAAACATTTTACTCTCCGTTGGTTTTTAGGAGAGAAAAGTTTATTACAATTAATACCTGAGCATCCCTGATGCTTTACAATCATTTGGTGAGAACACGCCATCACCCCTATCAGGGAGCAGCCCTTGAATTAGCTTTGGCTGGTTTAGCTCTAATTGGGCGATGTCAGCTTGTTACTCAAATCGTGGAGTTGTACCAACAGGCTCTGGAACTCTTTGTTATTAAGGCCGGTGGAACAGGCGACAGCCTCTTGCATGGTCGCGATGCCCTGCTCCAGCGCGCGCCCTTCCGCTGTTAAAGAAATCATCACCTTGCGTTCGTCTTCGGCGGCGCGATTACGGCTGACATAGCCATTGGCCTCCATACGTTTGAGCAACGGCGACAGGGTGCCGGAATCAAGGCCGAGGTCTGCCCCCAGCGCATTGACCGTGGTGCAGTCTTTCGGTTCTAGTGCGAGGTAAACCAGATACTGCGGATAGGTCAGGTTCATCTGTTTCAGATAAGGCTGGTATTTCTTGATGATCGCCTGTGAACTGCTATAAAGCGCAAAGCAAAGCTGCTCTTCCAGATGCGACACCCTGGGAGGGTGGGCCTCCTTGGGCTGGTCAGCCTCATTTTTTTGGGGGGTATCAATTGTCTGGCTCATGGTTATACAGCAATCCGAGTGTAGGGAACATCTGCTCTAGATTACTGGCACTCCTGTTATTTGCAACGCCAAAGCTTTATCCCTTTAAGCCCTACTATCGAAAGAAGGGATTGCCCCGCACTTATCTGCCTTGGCCACTGCTGATCGGGGGAGGATCAAGGCCAGAGACAAGAGGGGCAATCCCAACTAAACGGGTCTATAGACCCTGGAAACTAAGAAACCAGTTTCAGTTCCACATCAATGTTACCGCGGGTCGCGTTGGAATAGGGGCAGACCCCGTGCGCTTTGGTAATGAGGTCATTGGCGATACCTGCTTCAAGGCCGGGCAGATCGATGTTCAGGGTCACCGCGATGTTGTACCCGCCGGTGATCGGGCCGATGCCGACTTCACCTTCGATCTTGGTGCCATCGGGTAGTTTGACCTTTTCCTGACCGGACACCACCTTGAGCGCGCCAATAAAACAGGCGGCATAACCCGCGGCGAACATCTGCTCTGGATTAACCCCAAAGGTCCCGGCCCCGCCGAGCTCTTTTGGCGTGGTCAACGGAAAGTCGAGCGCGCCGTCGTTAGACTTCACAGCGCCCTCGCGCCCGCCCGTGGCTTCGGCAACAGCAGTGTAGATGATTTTTTCGGGTCTTTGCGTTTCGGGTCTTTGGGTTTGAGTGCTCATGATTTGATCTCCTTGGTTTGAAGAATAACAGGGTTTATGGAATAACAATACTTTAAACTGTGCATTATTATATTGTGCACAATTTAAAGTATTCAAGAAAAAATATTTTGCTGGAAAATTACGAAAGGCGACTTTGTGATATGAAGAAAATTTTCCTCCCAAACCACACTTTTTAGTTTTAATTTTCTAATCCGCATATACTCTTCACAAATAATATCCAGCTAAAAAATTACACCACACCACTAAAAATATCTCATACCAAAGAGCGAATATAATGCATAAATTTTTACTTACAGTTCTTTTGTTAACAGGACTAACAGCTTGTCAAACCACGGGTACCAATACAGGAGATGTTGGCTATAAACAGGGCGACATTTTAGAAGGTAACTTTAGATTTGGTTTTGGCGAACTGGTATCCCCCCTTCCAGAGGGACAATGGGAAGTTGCCGCTACCCATACAAAACGGAACAGTGCGAATGAAGTGAACCTCTACTTGCTTTTGGTTCAGGAAAAAGACGGAATTATTGCCAATACGATTGAAGTCTCCACCAATGACCAACCAACATCAGGTGGCTTCAAGGCAACAAAAAGTTGTAGTCGCAAAGGTGTTCATTTCCTCAAAACACTCGATAATTTCGGGGGCGGAAAACAGGATTGCATGTGGTTAAATCATTCCAGAGGGGAAATAAGATCAACAAACTGGTATGGAAGATACTGGAAAACGGCCGTCAAATATACCGCCGATAAAGGATATCAGTGGCCAAATGTCGTCCTGATCAGTGGTCACACATTTGCCAAAGAAAACCAGTATTTTGCTTATACGCTTGCTGTTAATCCAGAAATCTATGGCTTTGAAAAGCCTGTGAACCACGAGTGGAAAACCAGCGAATGGCACCCTAATAACACAGCCAAAGACAAGGCCAAAACCTCCTTTGTTGAAAAGCTAAAGTCTTTGACGGTTAGCTATCATGAAAAGGTAAAAGCCGGTTGGGAAGGTCGCCTTATTACCGGTGAAGTTGAAAGCTTTTCAAACAATGAGCTACAGTTGAGTAAGACTCAATAAAGCCAAACAATAAAAGATGATAGGCCTTAAGTTACTGTCCTGACTTGAGGCCTTTTCTTTAGACCAACCTTATGTTTACGGCTCTGAATTCATCCAAGACTGGCAAGAAAGGTTATCTCCCCTTGCCTCTTTGTTTTTGTATGTCCTCAAAATTCAATTTCTTTGTGCCGTCAGCATTTAACGGTGTAATCCGATCTCCCTTCGCATTCGGGTCATAAACCAAGCCCAATATGATTGGAATAAAGGTAATTATAGCAGCGTAAAATATCCCCAAAAGGGCTTCTTCGATCTCAAAATATTCATTGAACATTCCATAAAGAAATGCCCCAACAGATATCGCGTTAATTACAACAAAATTGATAACAGCAAAAATTATACCCTTAAAAAGTGAGCGATTGTTTCGAATGAGAAATTTTGTCAAAATGTAACCCGCAACAGTCAATACAACCAAAACGACAGAGAACAAATCACCTCACTCAAATTAAGTTTTTTGACTTAAGCCAATCTTGCCGCAAGCTAACCTCTGTTCCGAAGCAAACGCCTTTGCCAGATAGCCCATGACAATTTTAATGCGTTCGACCTTGCGAAGGTCGGGGTGAGTCAGTATCCACAGTGGGTTTAGTCCCGCGGGTTCATAAGTAAAGCAACGCTGTAGGCCAGGGCGGGCGAGGTCATCAGGCAATAAAGCCAGCCCCTGTCCTGCTTCGGCCAAGCTTGCCATCGCGATAAAATCATCACTGCGCTGGATAATGTTATCCGGATAATTTTTCTGGAGCCCGGCAAAAGCAGTATGATCTCGGAGTTGTCCTGCTCCGCAGATAAGACGGTGCTCTCCGAGGTCTGTTACGCTCAAGGGAACGCCGTGTTCTTGTGCATAACCATCCCCAACGTATACGCCCCATTTGATGTGACAAATTTCTCGCCCAATCAGATGTTCTGGCGGGGCCCGCGACACCCGCAGGGCAATATCCGCGTGACGCGCGGTCATGTTGAGGACCTGATTTGAAACCAGAAGTTCGATCTCGATATCCGGATACTCTTTGTTAAAATCTGCGATATAGCCCGGCAGAAAAGCATAGGATAAACTGCTTGTCGCAGTGAGCTTCACCGTTCCTTTTGGCGTGTTATCCCGGCCAATAATGGTGCGGTCAATATCATCAAAACCGCTTGCTATTCCTTGGGCCAGAACCAACATCTCCTCGCCCAGTTCGGTCAACTCATATCCCCCCTTGATACGCTCGAACAACCGCGCGCCGATGCCCAACTCAAAAGCATTAAGGTGGCGGAAAACCGTGGTGTGGCTCATCCCAAGGTCACGTGCGGCCCCGATCAGAGATTTGTTTTCTGCCACGGCCAGGAATAGTTTCAGGTCGTTCCAATTCATTAAATTTTATTTTCATTATTGCAAACATAGCTTTCAATACTGCTTATTTCATTCATTTTTGCAAACCATTATATTTCCTTCAGTAACAACCAAGACTTACAAAAGGAATACCAAAAGTGATTGGATACACTTCTCTAGGAACCAACGACCTGAACCGCTCGGCCGGTTTTTACGATGAACTCTTTAAAGCTCTCGGCATCGGTCGGCTTATGGAAGTCGACGACTTTATCGTTTGGGGCCAGGACATGAGTTCTGTGAATTTTTCAATCCATCTGCCCATCGATGGTAATTCAGCTTCTGTTGGCAATGGCGTTATGATCGCCTTGAGAACAAAGAACAGGGAAGAGGTAGACAGGGTCTACGCCAAAGCATTGGAGATTGGCGGAATGGATGAAGGCGCTCCCGGCCCCCGCGGCGACTATGGTTTCTACGCCGCTTATTTCAGAGATCTCGATGGCAACAAACTGAACCTGCACTGTATTTCCTAATACAATCGCCATCAATTCGAACTGTTCTTTTAAGGACCCGACCATGACAAGTGATCATCTCCTCCTTATCGGGCATGAGATCTGCCCATATGTTCAACGGGTTGTTATCGTCCTCGAAGAAAAGGGCATAACTTATGAGCGAAAAGACATCGTTCTGGATGACAAACCTGCATGGCTGGGGCCCCTCTCACCGACAAGAAAGGTTCCGGTGTTGGTAATTAACGGGAACCGGGTTCTGTTTGAGGCCAATGTGATCACAGAATTTCTCGACGAAACCTACCCGGGCTCTCTCCACCCAGATTGCCAGCTCGAAAAAGCGAACCACCGCGCCTGGATTGAATTCGGATCTGACATCCTTGGATCTATCGCCCAGATAATCTACCGGGATAAAACAGAAGTATCTTTCCATGCCTCAATACAGAATATTCAAGAGAAGTTCGCCATTCTTGAGGAGCAACTTGCGGGAACGCCCTATTTTGCCTCGTCGACTTTTCAATTAATTGACGCGGTTTACGGGATCATTTTTCGTTACTTCGAGGTCCTCACAAGCATTTCTCTCTTCGATCCGTTCCAAAGCCTGATCAAATTACAGAGATGGCGTGATCATTTAGCGGAACATCAATCGATCCAAAGGGCAGTGCCCGTCAATTACAATAATCTTTTGGTTGAGTTTATATCCAAGCAGGAGAGCTATGCCTCTCACGTACTGGCTGCTCTCGATCGAAAAACGGCCACCTTTTGAATTTTCATTTAAAATGTCAAAAAATCACCATCACAGAGATCAAATTCATCCTTTTTAAACAAAGCACTATTTAGGATGCTGACCACAGGCCGGATTTGAGTGGGACATTAATTGACAACACATATACGTAACGCAAAATTTTTTGCGCGAAACTGGACACTACTGTGGGCCTTGGGGTTTTCTATTGTTGTCGGTATTTCAATGTGGTTATCCCAGGGCCATCTTATTTACACGCGGGATGATCCTTACATTCACCTCTCGGTTGCTGAAAATATCATAAAGGGGGGCTATGGCGTTAATCTGACCGAATTCTCCTCGCCCTCGTC
Source organism: Kiloniella sp. (assembly GCF_965205715.1). Taxonomy (GTDB): domain Bacteria; phylum Pseudomonadota; class Alphaproteobacteria; order Kiloniellales; family Kiloniellaceae; genus Kiloniella. Next base: position 1,688,317 of record NZ_CBDBHW010000014.1, read on the forward strand.
ATCCATTTTATACCCACTGTTGCTTAGCATTACTGAATTTGTGGGCCTGGGATCAATCGGTCCATTATTTATCAATAGCTTGGCAACAGGTTTGTCTGTTTGGTTATTGCTAGAGTTTTTTTGGCGTTATGCCATCCCGGAAGAAACACCGCACTGGGCAATATTTCCGAACGCAATCGCTCCCCTTCTCATTCTATCAATCAACGGCCTGGCCTTGCCTTTGACAGGGATGGAGCATTCCCTTCATGTCTTAGCCGTTCTTGTCACCTTGCGTGGGCTCGTTCTTATTTCAGAAAATGGTCAAGAGGAACCGATCCCAAAGTGGCTTCTGCTTGCAATAATCGTCGGCCCGTTGATACGGTTTGAAGGCATGGCACTGTCCGGGGCTGCTGTCCTGGCACTTTTCGTTCAGGGGCACAGACAAACAGCCTTTGCAACCGGGACAATAATAATAGCCTTGATATGCCTATACGGCCTGATCATGCACCAACTAGGACTTCCTCTTCTGCCAAGCTCGGTTATGGTGAAGTCGAATGTATTCACCACAGGTACCAACGATAGCTACTTAATAAATAAAGTGTATGGGCTCGTTGAAAATCTCAGAGCTGCAATGGTCAATCGATGGGGCGGATTATTCGCTCTGGCAATCGGCACTCTTTTATTTATGGGAATAAAGCATCGCAAAAACCTCAAACCAACAGCTAAATCAGCGGACACTTCCGAAGGAATATCGCTCAGATCCTCTGCCAGGTTTTCACCAGAATTTATTATCGGCAGCACCATAGGGCTTTCACTTTGCGCTCACCTCGTTGCAGGACAGTACAACTGGTTTCACCGTTATGAAGTTTATGCCGTCGCAATCTTGATCATCGGGGGCCTATACCTCCTGCGCCACTTTTTTCATAAACTGATGCAGGCCAGATTATTCCTGTTAAAAACTCTCGTGCTCTGTGGTCTTACTCTCCTCATCAAACCTTACTTTATTGCCACGGAATTAACACCACTCGCGTCAAGAGGGATCTATGAACAGCAATTCCAGATGCACCGTTTCGCAACTGAATTCTTTTCAAAGCCGTTTGCTGTCAACGATTTAGGGTGGGTTTCTTACAATAATGATAACTATGTGCTTGATCTCTGGGGCCTCGGATCAGAGCGTGTACGCAAGATCAGAGCAACGGACAAACTTGATACACAAACAATGCATAAGCTCGTGCAAGATGCCAATGTTGATTATGCCATGGTCTATAAACAATGGTTTACTCAAGGGATCCCAAAATCCTGGTGCCTGCTTGCAACGATGAAGACCGAAATCGTCTCTGCAGCGGAAGGATCAGTGCAATTTTACGCCACCAATCCCGCAGCAGTACCAAAGATGCACTCGGCCCTGGATCAATTCTCTCAAGGACTTTCTAATCGGGTAATACTAGAGCGCTCAACTTGTCCGGCCATGAAGGTTACCGGATAACACTATAGAGTGGCTTAACAACGCTCCCTGTCAAGATACTGTACTTTCAGAGCCTCTTATCGTTTTTGAGGCGACATCTAACTTTTGTTTCCCTCCCTTACCCGCTCTGATGTATATCTCTGCAACGACGAGGTTAAACAACCAGCACACCCAAGAAAGCGCAATATATCCAGTTTGAAATTCGTAACCCAGAGCAGGTGCAATGGGGAGGCCGAGGCGAAGGGAAATAGCTGCCGCAGTTAGGGCGAATGAGCGTATCATCCACTCGCGGTGCTCCATATAGCAGCCTGCTCGTGCGGTTCGATACCCCTGAGTTGTCACATAGAGCCAAAGAACGGCAAGTGTCGCGAACCCTGCCACAGCGATGGGGCCCGCAGTCGAAGTCCAGGCGACGATAAAGCCACCGAGACCACCGACCAACACCGCCACCATATAGCTACGACCCATCCAGCGATGCAGACGCGGCCAGCGCCCACGAATTGTTTTAACAAATTGCCAGGGACCAAGCATAAGCGCTATCAAACTACCGAGCACATGGGCAAGGAAGGCTGTTTTATGCGCCAGAAAATTTTCCATGATCCCCGGACCGACATGCGGTGGTTCAGGCAATAAAAACCGGGTCGACAACAAAGAAATCCCGGTCGCCGATAACATTAGAACGATCCAAAATCCGTTTTTAAAAATAGCTCGTAATCTCATTATCGCACACGCCCTGCACCAGGTAAGAAACTCATGACTTATTCGCCATATCCGAATTAAGAGAATTGTGCTCACCTTGCCATTAATCCAGATCATATTTAATATAATTATCATGCACGATATTAATAATTTAAATATTGACCTGAATCTCTTGAAGATTTTTCAAGTGATTTACTCTGAGAGACACATCACCCGGGCAGCAGAACAGCTGGGGATGACACAGTCTGCGGTAAGCCACAGTCTACAACGATTACGCCATAGTCTGGACGACCCGCTGTTTATTCGTTCGAAAAATGGCGTAGAGCCCACAGCCCGTGCAGATGAAATCTCCGTTCCGATTCAACAGGCGTTAGCCCAAATATTAGATACTGTGAGTCTGCCCACAAACTTCGATCCCGCGACATCAAAACGAACCTTCCACTACGGCTTACCAGATCATGCTGTGGCCCAATATGCGCCTCTTATCCTGAGCCGCTATGCCCGGGAAGCGCCCAACTTGTCGCTCAGCCTCTATCACGAGCCCCTTCCCCGCTTGCTTGAACTGATTGAGGCAAACAAGCTTGATATGGCAGCCTGCGTTTACAACGAACTTCCCCCACGATTTAGATCCTGCAGCCTTTTCAAAAGCCGCCACGTCGTTATCGTCGGTAAAGATCACCCCATTATTCAAGGTTCTTTAGATTTAGAGGACTACCTTAAAGCACGGCATATTATCTATTCTAGCGATGGCAACAGAACAACCTATGTTGATAACATTCTAAAAACACTGAATTTAAAGCGTGAAGTCGCTGTAACTGTTGCCAGTCACATGGCCGGGCCTGTCATTGTCTCCAACAGTGATCTCATTGCCACCAGCACTATGGAATTGGCAGAACCATTTTTGGAACGTTATGAGCTCCAATATTTTCCGGTTCCCTTTGAAGTTCCAGATATTGATGTCCACCTGATTTGGCACCAGCGTCATGACCGAGATCCGGCTCACCAATGGATGCGCCAACTCACTCAGGATATTACCAAAGATGTGTCCTAACCCTTTCGGGAACACTAAAAGGTGAATGAAAGTTTCTTTAACTGGCGGTTAAAATCCAAATGATAAGATATATAGGCAAAGCTTCCTGAGTTTGATTATGAATGGCAGCTTTATGATCGACATAGATTATTGTTTGGTAGCAAATGGTATTTAGAACAATCGGAAGACACCCGCAGATCGTGGTTGCGATTTTTATTCTGGGTATCGTTGGCCTGTTTATTTTTGGCTCTAAATATTACCTTGAACAAACCAGGCAAGCGCTGGCTTTTGAAACAGCAAAAGCCTTTGAGATATCCATATCCACATTGCACCAGTTCTACTCCAAAGAAATAGTCCCCCGCGCCAAGGCAGGTGGAGTGGAGTTAACCGATGACCTCCAATCCTCAACAAAGAAAATCCCCTTCCCAGCGACCATGACCATAAATTATGGCGAACAGCTAGAGTTGGTAAGTGCTGGTATGACCACTTCTATGTACAGTGCCTATCCATTTCCTGGGCGATCGGACAGAAGATTAGATGAATTCCAGTTAAAAGCTCTTCGTTTTTTACAGGAAAATCCAGGTAAACACTATTATCGCTTTGCCGAAATCGCAGAGCGAAAAGTCATTCGTTATTCCAGACCGATATTGATGTCTTACGACTGCATTGAATGCCACAACTCTGCGGGTATTGGCCGCGAATGGGTGATCGGCGATTTTCGCGGTGTGCGGGAGGTCGTCATAGACTTACCACGTGCTGATGCCCTTGAAAGGGAAATGACAGAGGTTGCGATTATCCTCGCAGTTTTAGCCACAATTTTTGGAAGCATTGTGATGTTACCAACCGTGGGGATCTTACAGTCATCTTCGAAAGTAAATAGATCCCTTGCCAAAGAATTAACAGAAAAGAATGCCGTACTTTCCTAATGAATCATGATTTATAATCGGCTTTTCCATGAATAACGAAACTTTTGGCACGCTCGGGAATGAAAAATACAAGGCAGTGGCCTTCACTTACTTAGTATGATTGAACAACTCCTCAACACGGGGGCTATTCAAGACACTGGCTGGAGTTACGAGGAAGAGGAAATTGCGATAAACCCTCTTCTCATATCGATAGCACCCGTTTTGAGGTCCGCCACAGAAATGGCTGGTATCAAGTTTGAAATCCAACACTCTCCGACTGATTTAAATCTGAAGGGGGATGGAAGGGCAGTACGTCAAATATTGACCAATCTTGTCGACAATGCAGTAAAATACAGTAAAGCAACCATGATCACGGTTCGATGTCAGCTTGAAACTGGCAAACTGGTTCTCTCGGTAGAGGACAATGGTATTGGAATTTCAGAGACTGAGCTCGCCAGACTTAAAGAAGAACATTATCGGGGAGATGTCGCGTCACAACACCACGAAACCGGGTTAGGAATGGGTCTTTGGCTCGTGGACAACTTTGCCCAAATGCATGGCGGCGAACTCATCATCGACAGTGCTCTTGGTAAAGGAAGCTGTTTCTCAGTTCACTTTCCACACGATCGGGTACTTTGATCTCAAGGCGTGGTACGATGAAAACGGGCACTTGATAGGCGGCCCGTGAACCTATTGGCAATAATCGTAATGGACGTGTCGGTTTTAGGCGTCGTACGCAGCAGTTACAATCATTTCAACTTTTAGCTCAGGTCGTGCCAATTTGGCTTCACCACAAGCACGCGCAGGTGCATATCCTTCTGGTACCCAATTATCCCAGACCGCATTCATCTCTGCGAAATCTTCCATGTCAGCCAACCAAACAATTGCCTGTAGTATTTTACTCGGTGATGAACCTGCTTTTGCCAACAGATCTTCTACGCGACGCAGGCATTCCCGGGTTTGCTCTGCTACACTGTCTTCTGCAATTCCTACCTGCCCACATAGGTAAACCACCCCATTGTGTTTAACGATTTTACTCATTCTTTGGTTTGTTTCGATGCGTTCGATCACGATACAATCTCCTTTTGGGGTACGTCAGTTAACGCAGCCAGTTCACCTAAGGTCACGGGTTTTAATGGCGCACGAATGCGGTATGACCCAACCTGTTCTGGATGTAAACCCGTTTCCTTTGACAGGATCTCAGTCACGGTTGCGCCGCAAAAACGGCCCTGACATGGCCCCATCCCAGATCGACCAAATGCTTTTGTCTGGTTTGGACCTTTGCATCCCAACGCTGCATAACTAGAAATATCATCAGCGGTTACTTCCTCGCAACGACAGACAATTGTTTTTCCCCTTGGACGTAAGATCTCAGCTGGAGGCGCATAAAGCTGATCCAGGAAGGGACGGATTGCGATTTCTTTTTTACGAGCTCGAAGTAAGGGTACTGCTCGTTGATCACGGGCAACCTCGGAGATCAATCCCAGTTTATGAAGGGCATTGAGAGCAGCAAGACGACCTGTATATTCAGCAGCTTTAGCCCCAGAAATTCCGGCACCGTCGCCAGCTATACTGACTTTTTCAATAGAGCTTTGCCCGACGTCATTTGTAACAGGATAAAAACAACGCTGATTTTCATTCCACCGATGCTTGAGCCCAAGAGAGCGAGAGATTTGCGTATTGGGGACCACCCCCTGATGCAACAAAACGGTCGATGCATCTAGTTTATGTTTACGCCCCTTAGTAGTGAAAGATATCGCCTCTGCCTGATCAGTACCGATAACCGAAATTTCAGTAGCCGCTTTATACCGAGGCACTCCCGCCTTTCGGATTTGGCGGATAAGCTGTAATCCTTTTAACAATTGTCTCCAGCCCAAAACAACACCTTTGATATGTGTCATCGCCAAGCACAGATTGTTGAAGGATTGGGTTTCAACCAAGGCCTTCGGGGGGCTACCTGCTGCGATCATCTGAGAAGATAGAAGATAGAGTAAAGGTCCTGAACCAACCAGTATGGCGTCACGCGCAACCAACCCTCCTGATTTCATCAATATTTGTGCAGCACCTGCCGTCATTACACCGGGCACTATCCAACCCGGCAGAGGTACGGGACGTTCCATTGCACCCGTCGCCAGAATGATATGCCGTCCGTGAACTTGATAGGCCTCTTCATTTTGACTGAAAGCAACGCTTCCATCAGCACCGACCTGCCAAACCGTAACGCCAGAGCGATAATCAATTTCTACATTCTCAATGCTGGAAACCAGTAGCCGCCCAGCTTTATAATCTGGACCAAGTATTTCGTCCTGTTTTGCAGATGCCTTCATAACATTGCGGTAGACTTGACCTCCAGGCTCTGGCTGCTCATCTAACAACAAGACACTTGAACCATGACGTGCAGCTTCCAACGCTGCTGAAAGCCCTGCAGGCCCTGCCCCAATCACAATAAGGTCCGGTTTATCCATCGTAGTCATGACCGATCTCCTTTTGAGGAAATCGCTTTGGGCACACGATGCACCTCTAGCCCTTCTGTTATCGAGGTCATGCAAGCCTGAACAGTAACACCATCAATTTGCACCAAGCAGTCATAACAGGCACCCATCATGCAGAACGGTCCGCGTTTCTGACCAGAAACGGGTGTTTCACGGAAATGCAGTTGACCTGCAGCGAGTAAGGCGGCGGCAACAGTCGTACCCGGGACCACAGATAAGTTTTTACCATCAAAAATAAAATCAACTCGCACGTCGTTATCTGTTGAATCTGAGATTTGATCAAACATCAAAACGTCTTTCGCTGAAGGTTGATAAGTCATAAGCCGGAGTTTTACCCAGGATCCAATCCGGTAACAAACCAGCATGAGCAGCAGCCAGGGTAACGCCACTATGGCACGTGATAAAAGTAGCTCCAGGGTGGGTATCTGATTGTTGGTATATCGGCAAACCATCGGGGGACATTATCCGTAAAGCGGCCCAACTGCGCACCATCTTCACCTTCTCCAGATGCGGAAAGACATCAACGGCATGACGTGCTAGCGCTGAAATCGTTTGATTGTCTTCGGCATCATCCAATCCCAGTTCTGCCTTGGAAGCACCGATTTGGATACCGCCCTCGTTTACTTGGCGTAAAGTTCCAGAAGGGTAGTGGAGAAATTCTGGCAGCTTTTCTGTGATTAAAATTTGTCCCTGCTGTGGGCGTATCGGAGCACTGAAACCCAATTTCGGCCCCAACTCCATGGCCCCTAACCCTGCAGACAAAACAATTTTTTCACCCCTTAACTGAGAACCATCATCTAAAATAACCTGGAACTCTCCATCTCCGCCTAAAACATCAACGACTTTCACACCAGTTTGTATATCTCCCCCTTTTTTACGCACAGCACTACTGAGAGCCTTGAGTAAGAACAACGGGTTCACGTGCCCGTCTTCAGGGCAGTAAGTCGCCCCAACTACCTTGGGGCCGATTTCAGGAACTCTTTCACGTAACTCGTTTTGGTCCAGAGCTTCATAAGGGTAGTCTCCACCGGATGCATCACGCAGGCTCTCGAGCTTGGTAATTTGTTCTTCTAATTCGATCTCATTAGTGAAGTATTCCATCCCTCCGACTTGACGGAGCATGAGATCAAAGCCAGTCAGGTCCTCTATCTCTCGAGCGAAATCAGCCCACAGAGCAGCTGAACGACGAGACCACTTAGAATATTCGACGCAATCAGCCCCTTTGCCCTGTACCCAGACCAGTCCAAAATTTCCACGGGATGCTCGGAAGTCGTCATCGGCACCATCAAGCACGATAACATCCTGTCCCTTCTTCAAAAGACCGTAGGCAACAGATAAGCCAACAACCCCACCCCCGATGATAATCAACGCCATCTCTTAACCCTTCCCAACAAAGATCTTGTCGAGCCCATAGAAACGATCAAGGATCAGCATCACCCCAAAAGTTAAGACAATCAGCACTGTCGAGACAGATGCAATCAAAGGATCTATCGTCTGAGTAATATGATGATACATCCGCACGGGTAAAGTTTGTGTCGCGGGGGAAGCGACAAAAACGCTCATCGTCAATTCATCAAAGCTGGTGATGAAAGAAAGCAGCCAACCACCTGCTACACCTGGTAAAATCAACGGCAAGGTAATCCGGCGGAAGACCGTGAAGCGCGAGGCGCCTAAGGTCAATGCTGCGTCCTCTGCTTCCCGAGGCAGGCCCGTGGCTGAAGCCAACGCAAGACGTAGAGCATAAGGTGTGATCAATATGACATGCGCTGCCAATAACCCATAAAACGAACCTCCCAAACCAATTTTGCTGTAAAACTGCAAAAACGCGACCCCAAGAACCAGATGCGGGATCATCAAAGGCGATAACAAGAACGCCGCAATAACTTCTCTGCCAGGGAATTTTTTGCGGGCAATGGCTAGGGATGCCGGTACCGCAATAATGACTGCAATAGTGGCGGATACCAATGCCAACCAGACCGACACCCAAAAGGCATCAATAAAATCGGGATTATCCCAAATGGCATAAAACCAGCGTAACGATAATCCATCCGTGGGCAGCGAAAGATAACCTTTGTCCGTAAAAGATACCGCAATAACCATTAGCAGTGGCGCCAGAATGAAAGCCACAAACAGGGCGTGAAAACACAGTGCAACAAAACCGAGACGACGCATTATGTCCTCCTACTCAAAGACTTTGGCAAAGCGACGCTCGACCAATTTATTGTAACTAACGATGATGACGATATTGACGACCAGTAGAATTACAGCAATCGTAGCCCCAAGAGGCCAATTGAGTGTGCTGAGATACTCATCATAGGCAGCTGTGGCCACAACCTTCATCCTACGGCCTCCAATAATGGCCGGGGTCGCAAAAGCGCTCGCGGTCAAAGCGAAGACAATGATACTGCCTGACAGGATACCAGGCATGACCTGTGGAAGAGTAATTCGATAGAGTACGGTTAATTTCGAGGCCCCAAGTGTCAGCGCCGCATCCTCACTTTGAGGATCAATTTTTTGCAGTGACGCCCAAACAGAGATAACCATAAAAGGGACCAACACGTGTACAAGCGCGATGGTCATCCCTGTAAAAGTAAACATTAAACTTACGGGTTCCTCCCCAAATCCAAGTCCGGATGCCACCATTGTCAGAATGCCTTTGCCACCAAAAAACAACGCCCACCCCAATGTGCGTACAACAACGGAAATCAGCAATGGCCCCAACACGACCAACAGAAAGATCGATCGCCAGGGATTGGGAAGATGCGCGAGAACATACGCTTCAGGAGCTCCGATCAGAACGCAGATCACCGTAACCAGTAGCGCTAATCCAAAGGTTCGGCCGAAAATTTTATGAAAATACGGGTCTCCCAGCACTTCTACATAATTTGAGATTGTCCAATCGGCTTGAATACCCGTAGTGAAATCATAAGAGTGCAAACTAAGCAGGAAAGTCAGCAGCATCGGTACACCCAGTAACAGTATGAAAAATACTACCCCTGGGGCCGTCATCAGAAACGGGGTTTTATCAGAAACCTTCGCTGACATTACGCCACCTCCGAAAATAGCGTTACAGCATCATCGGGCCAGCTAAGGTAGGCGATGTCCCCCTTTACATACCCTGCCGCACCATTATTGGGTTGTGTGACAAATAGTTCTCCCATCGGGCTATTGACCCGGTAAAGCCAGCTCGCGCCCATAAAGATAGAGGCTTGAACCTCGACCTTGTGCCCTCTGCCTTCTCTCGACATCAGGAATTTTTCAGGGCGGATAGACAGGGTCACGTTTTCCCCTTCTGTCAAATTTTTCCCTGGCAAATCGATAACGTGGCCATCAACTGTCACCGTAGATTTCCCCTGCGCCCCAGCCTCAGCCCAAGCCGATATCAAGTTGGTCTTGCCGACAAAACCTGACACGAAAGTATTTTGGGGGCGTTCATATAAATCCAAAGGAGCCGCAACCTGTGCCATATCTCCCTCTCTCATCACCACGATCCGGTCACTCATCGAAAGCGCTTCTTCCTGATCGTGAGTTACGAGAATTGTGGTTACACCGATATCCTGCTGCAAAAGACGTAACTCAATTCGCATTTCTTCGCGCAGTTTCGCATCAAGGTTAGAAAGGGGTTCATCCAGCAACAAAACCGGAGGTTCAATTACAAGGGAACGGGCAAGAGCAACGCGCTGACGTTGCCCCCCTGACATCTCTTTCGGATAACGATGCGCGAACCGGCCAAGCTTGACCTGCTCTAGCGCAGCTCGGGCTCTGTCCATGCGCTCAACCTTACCGACACCACGCATTTCGAGACCAAAGGCGACATTTTCCGTGGCGGTCATATGAGGAAACAAAGCGTAACTTTGAAAAACGATCCCCAGCCCACGTTTGTTAGGCGGTGTTTTTGTAATATCCTTACCGTCGAGTAAAATCTTACCGCGTGTAGGTGTCAACAACCCGGCAATCATCTGTAACGTTGTTGTTTTCCCGCACCCCGATGGGCCCAAGAGGGAAATGAACTCTCCTTGTTCAATCGACAGGTTCATATCCTTTACGGCAGTAAAGTCGCCGAATTCTTTGTTCAGGGATTCGAGGCTCAGGAACGACATGGAAGGTCACCATTTTTGTATTTGATTGAATGAAAAGGGTCGACAACCGTGTCGACCCTTTCCTTGATAACGCGTTGTTTTAACGCTCGATACGACGGGTCCACTTTTTGGTCCACTCACCACGGGCAGGATTAACCAGTGTGTAGTCGATGTTAATCAGCGTATCGACACGCTCCGGGCCAACAGGCAGGGCACCAATTTGATCCTGGCTCAACTCAACATTTTTGTTCACGGGGCCCCAACCTTTTTCGGTCGCAAAATACTTCTGCATTTCTGGTGAAACCATGAACTTCAAAAAGTCCTGTGCCAACTCTGGAACGTCGGAATTGACCACGGGGCAAGCAGCAATCAACAGATTTACCGCCCCTTCTTTAGGGTAGGAAAATTCACCAGGAAAGCCCGTATCTGCCAAAGATTTCAAACGACCGCTCCCCCAAACTGACATGGCAATTTCACCATTTTGAAACAGCTCAGACATTTTTCCTGATGATGGTTCGTAAACCAATACATTATCGTCGAGTTTTTCTTCGAAGAACTTTAATCCAGGTTCTATGTTGGCCTCACCGCCACCATTTAATTTGGCTGCAACGATCAACGCGTGCAGACCATAACCATTAGTGATGGGCGGGATCGCAATCTTGCCCTTGAATTTAGGATCTGCCAGATCCAACCAGGATGTCGGCGCATCCCAGCCATTTTTGGCGAACATTTGTGCGTTATAAGCCAAACCGGTTGCGATAACTCCAATGCCGACAGCCTTGCTTTCTTTCAGGCGAGCACTGTCATAAAGACTTGCATAGGTATCTTCTTTCACCGTATCGCAATAACCGAACTGAATAGCCTGTGTCATAGGCCCGTCGTCGATAAAGGCAATATCAATTTCCTGGGCTGCTTCTTGTGCGCGTAGTTTTGCCAGTGTATCCGTCGAATTACCGGAGACATAAACCACCTTGGCGCCAGATTTTTCTTCCCATTTGGGAATGATAACTTCCTTAAACAGCGTTTCAGTCGAACCGCCATAGGCTGCGAGGTAAACCGTTTTCTCCTCTGACATCGCAGATACTGATGTCATTGCTGTCAGGGCCATTATAGATGTGGCCAATAACGTTTTTTTCATTGTGTCCTCCCTTGTTCAATCTTTGTTGGAGGTTATTTGCTACAAAACGACAACATATTTCAAATTCATAATTTTACGAATATCATGCCAAAATGTTATGTTTATTTACTATGTAGCTAAAGTGTACTCCTCCTTACCAATAAACCCGCCAGGAAATTCCATGCGTTTGAACCACAGGCAGCTTGAAGCATTTCGCGCCATGATCGAAACAGGTAGTGTTACTGATGCAGCAAAGCGCATCCTGATAACTCAACCCGCGGCCAGCAGATTGCTGTCTGATTTGGAGCACACAGTGGGATACCCCTTGTTTCGACGGGAAAAAAAGCGCCTTTCCCCAACCCCGGAAGCACTTGCTTTGTTTGAAGAGGTAGAAAGATCGTTTATCGGGATCGATATGATCACAGAAGCCGCACGTGAAATTGGCTCCTACCGGCGTGGAGCACTTCACATTGCGGGAATGCCGGCCATGTCGCTTGGCTTTCTGCCAAGAGTGATTGCTGAGTTCTGCGTCCAGCGCCCTGAAATCTCTATCGCCCTGCAAATTCACAGTTCTCAAAAGGTGATACAGTGTATAGCGTCACAGCAATTTGACCTCGGCTTTGCCGAAAGCGATACAACACATCCCGGCGTGACGACAGAACTGCTTTATGAAGCCCCAATGATTGCCGTCCTTCCCAAAAAACACCGTCTATGCAGTAAGCCTATTCTGGAACCAAAAGATTTTGAAGATGAAATCTTCGTTGCCCTAGGCGCAAACTATCCTACGCGCAAAAGAGTCGATGCCATGTTTTTGTCTGCAGACGTCCAGCCCAAAATGCGGATCGAAACACAGCTGTCCTTTGCTGTTGGTCAAATCGTTTCACAAGGTGGAGGCGTATCATTAATAGACCCCATAACCGCAATTGAAATGGGGAAACAATCTCTTGTCGAGACCCGCCCCTTCGCGCCATCTCTCCTCTATCAATATAATGTATTGTTCCCTTCCCTTCGACCAAAGTCCCGGATATCTAATGTTTTCCTGGAGCTCGTTCGCTCACACCTGGCGCAAGACAAAGAGTAAAGGTAACTTTACGCACCAACGTTACAGCAGAGATCCCTGTAAAATCGGATTATTCCCGATATAGTCCTGCATAAAATCGCGTAAGCATTTGGCACGCGCACTTAAAAGCCGTCCCGTTGGCCAGACTGCGAAAATATCTCTTTCCGGACCGCGCCATGAAGAAACGACTTGAAGTAACTGACCTTGCTTGAGTTCCTCGGTAATCTCGCTTATCGGAAGCAGAACAATCCCGTGATCATCTCGGGCCAACTGGGCCGCAAGACCGATGTCGTTGACCAGGGTTACAGGACGGGGATGAAGTGTTTCCTCCGTACCTGTCTTTTGGTTTTTCAGGCTCCACACGGGAATAGTACTCACCAAGATAATGCGGTGGTCATGTAAGGCGTTTAAGTCCTCGGGCTCACCATGTGTTTGCAAATACCCAGGTGAAGCGACCAGGATCGTCGCGACCGATCCAAGCTTTTTTTGGAATAGTTGGGAATCAGCCTGCGGACCTATTCGAAGAGCCATATCAACATGATCATCCATCATGTCTTTGGTTTCATTACTAACAAACAGGTGGAGCTGTATTTCTGGATATGCCTTGATAAAAGCGGACCACATCGGCTGCAGGATTTTCACCGACGCATTGGTGGGCGCCAACACTGTGAGCTTGCCACTGAGTTGATGAACATCGGTACTCAGGTTACGCGTTGTAACTTCGAACTGTTGCACCAAATCGGCATAGGCCTGATAATAAACCTCTCCCTCTGCAGTCAAATTAAACTTGCGCGCTGACCGGTGGATAAGCCTGCATCCCAGCACGTCTTCAAGCTTTTGCAAACGCCGGGTGACTGTTGCCGCCGGTAGTTTCAAGAATTCAGCAGCAGCTGCCAGTCCCCGTTTTTGTACGATGTGAACAAAGAGTGCGATGTCGTCAATCATGATTTCATTTATGGAATATATAACTTCAATATTCGATATATACCCGACATTTGAAATTATATAAATCTATTTTCACAACAGAACACATCAACAGTGGAGATAATAGTTATGAACAAACTTTGGATTAGTGCAGGTATCGAACTTCAAGACGGCGCAGATCTGAGTGAAACCAAAAATGCCCTTAGCCAGCTCGTTAAAGAGACAGTGAAAGAACCGGGTTGCATACAGTTTGAAATTCTACAACAGCAAGATAAGCCACAGTGCTTCACTCTGTGGGAATGCTGGACAAATGACGACGCCTTAAAGGCCCATTTCGAAGCCCCACACACCCTCGCCTACCTGTCGCACGACTACACCAAGGTAAATTATATCGAACGGCTGCAATTGAATTCTGGATCGTAGGTAAAGGGGATAATCAAAGATGAAACACCGTATGGTATTTTCCATCCTTATGTCCCTTATTCTTTCGATCCTTATGACCTGTTGGGTCACCTGGATCAATCTGGGTTGGGGTCCTGAATTTATCGAAAAATGGATGGTTGCTTTTCGCCTCGCCTGGCCTGCAGCAGCCCTCATCGCTTTCATCCTCGGTCCTTTTATCCAGACCACCACTCAACGGATTGTAAGCAAAATATCTTAAACCACGCCTGATTTATGAAAGACAACCAAATGAACGTTCAACGCATCAACTTTCCCGAACTCGGCATGCCTGTCGGCCCCTACACTCACGCTGTCGTCCACGGGAATACCCTCTACACCTCTGGCTTTACCGCTTTTGGAACCGAAGCTCAATCCGGCTCCGTATCAGATCAGACCAAGGCAATTCTTAATCAACTTCAAATCATCGCGGAACAACAAAATACAGCAATGAAAAACCTGATCAAGGTTACAGTCTTTGTCACAGATCTAAGCGATATGGCATCCCTCAGAGATACTCTCTTAGACCTTTATGGCAACCACATCCCCGCAAGTTCTCTCATAAAAATTGAAGCGCTGTTTGCCCCCGAACTCAAAATTGAGATCGAAGCTATTTTTACTCTCTAGCCCCTGTAGACGAGTTCTTTAAGCAAGGCCTCTATCAGGACTTATACAGGGCCAATTTAAACATCAACGGTACTTTGCATGAATTTTGTCGTAGAGACCCGTTGATCTGATATGAGCGAGAGCTTTGTTAAAGTCTTCCCGGATATTTTCTACATTTGGATAACGTTTACTAAAACAAAAATGAAAGCTTTTAGTCGCCAAGGGATGAAATATAAATTTCCCTGATAATCCCATGTTTTTAATTACAAAAGCAGTCGTTTCTTCCGCGACATTGAGATAGTCAAAGCGACCTGCCAAAAGAGTTCTTATGGCACTTTTGGTATCCGAGACTTCAAGCGGTCTTAGCCCTGCATTTTTAAGGACTTGCAAGCTTTCATACCCCTTGATAGAGGCGACCTTGTAACCGACTACATCTTCAATTGAATGGGGAACAGGTCCGGTAAAATCTGACCTGACAAAATAGCCGTTGGTAAAGCTGCTGATGGGATCGGAAAACAGGATAAAATCTTCACGCTCCTTCAGATAAGCGCAGGTTAAAATCCCAACCGTTTGCCCTTTACGTGCGTTCATTAAAGCCCGGTTCCAGGGAAGAAACTCGATTTTCGAAGCATAGCCCATCCGTTTAAAGACTTCGGTTACAACTTCGTAATCAAAGCCTCTAAGCCCATTTTGAGGCTCCAACATTTCATAGGGAGGATAATCCTCGGTTACGATATAGAGTTCGCCTTTTTCTTGAGCTGCCGCACCGAAAGCCGCCCCAAAGAAAACCGTGTAGGAGATCAGAATCTTTTGCCACTGATAGATCATAGGATTGCGAGTTATCAGTCCGACCATGGTATTATTGCTCCCGTCCCCTCACAAACATACTTATCGGCACCGCTATTTATATCATTACCATCAGAATAATTCGTTAATTCCCCCTACAGTGCTCACATCAAAAATGAACAACATGGCCACCGACCAGTCGAATACATGCCTCAATAGCAGATCAAGATAACAGTATTTGTCAGTGATCTTTCTAATTTCATCTCCTAAGAGATGCCCTTTCCCATCTCAATGGGAAACACACTCTCGCCAGCTCACTGATCCACAGTATGATTTTATAAAAATCCCTATTCCAATTGAACTATTTACTTGCAAATTCAAGCATTGAATGATCAAACACACCCTTAACGTGCTTTATAGATTGAGACCTCTCGTTGGCTATTCTCCCCCACCAAAAATCGTTTGAACGTGCAAATTTCTTACAACAATCGGGTCGAACAGCTGAAGCTTACGATGTTTATGAAAAAATATTTCCGCACTATAAGAATAATTCAAGTTTCTTACTTCGGATGGCCTATACCGCTATCAGCCTAGGACGGGATCAAAAAGCAAAAAAACTATTGGAAAGCACCCTGAAGCTCGCCCCCAAATCTGCGGTAACCTACAATCTACTTGGCGCTATATATCTAAGAAGAATTGAACGCGAGAAGGCCCTCCAGAATTTTAGAAAATACGTTGAGCTCGAGCCAGACAATGTTAAAGCACGGCTTAATCTGGGGAAAGTATTGCTTGATCTAAATCGCCCAGAAGATGCCGCACATCAGTATACGAAAGCGAGCGAACTCGACCCTGCTTCTCCTTTGCCATTATACTGGATTGCGGTAATACACCGAGCAATGGGCCAAATGGACCTATCAACATCGTTCTTTCGCAAGGCTCTTACTTTGAAACAGAACTATGCTGGTGCTTGGAAGCAATTGGCGGAACTGAAACAGCTAGATCTCGAAACAGACCTACCTAAAATGCTTGAGAGCTTGGATAGTTTAAGTGAATTACCACGTGAGCAAGCAAAAGTTCATTTTGCACTGTCAATGGCGCTTGATAACAATAAAGACTATGAGAAATCTTACTCTCACCTAGAAATTGCCAATAAAATCATCAAGCAGAATTCAGACTATGAAGTAATCAACGATGGTGATTTCATGCGTCGTATTGCAGAAACCTTTACAGTTGATCTCCACTCACGTTTGGAAAATCACGGCTCGAGCTCAGATAAAATGATTTTTATCGTGGGAATGCCAAGGTCGGGAACAACATTAGTAGAGCAAATTGTCTCTGGCCACTCCCTAGTCTATGCCGGAGGAGAACTCCCGTATGTTGAAGATGCCCTGGACAAGGCTGGACAAAGACATGGCTTTAGTTATCCTGAAACTGCAAATCGGTGGTCTAAAAAAGATCTCAAGAAGATAGCAGATCACTATCTCCAGAGCGTAGATACGCTCAATAAAACATCTCCTTACATAACTGATAAATTACCAACAAATTTTCTTTATCTGGGGGCAATCAAAGCAGTATTCCCCAAGGCACGTATTTTACATTGCACACGCGATCCAATTGACACTTGTTTGGGAAATTATCGCCAACTGTTCACCAAGGGAATGGATTTCGCGTATTCCCAAGAAGATCTTGTCCATTATTACAAATCATACTCCGCGTTAATGGAACATTGGCATAAGCTTTTTGGAGAGGACATCCTCGATGTTTCCTATGAAACTCTGGTGCAAAATTTCGAGGGCGAAGCCAAGAAAATAATTTCTCATTGCAACCTAACTTGGGAAGCTGGTTGCATTGACACTCACAATTCAAAACGGGCTGTTTATACAGCTAGCGCGTCTCAAGTAAGAGAAGGCGTCCATGAAAATTATGTTAACCGCTGGAAAAACTACCAACCCTATATAGAGACAATGATTAAAGGCCTTGAAGGACTTTAACGATCAAAATTTGGCCTTCAAGGTATAGAAACTGGCCCCAGTCGGTAGATGCTCAGATCTAATTTATTATAGTTTTGGGAAATACTAATTTCTGCACCTGTGCCTTTTAGCTTTTGATTAAACGGGTACTGAAACAGCATATTTCGGAATTTTGGATAATCCATTTGTTTAAATTGTGGACTGCTATTACAGGCGAAATCATATAGTGCGGGTACAGTGAACAGCCATTCATTAGCATCAACAGTAATGCCTTGGCCAAAATTATTGAGCTGCTGCAGCAGATTTTCATCACGCTCCAGAAACAAGCAGAACCAGTTGTATACGATATCGCCAGAATGATGGTCTTTCATTGTGTCCGCACCACTCTATAGAAACTGATATTTCGGCTATTCAAATAGCTAAGAAGTTGGCGGGTAACCGATAGCCCCCGCCAACCTTAAAGTTACAACACGTCATGCTTGCGTGGGTTCAAACCGGGTCTGCAGCTTGTTGCCGTTGGAAAACATACCCAGAGACACCGCCGACCACGACCCAGAACAAGGCTGTTGTTACCAGGGAAACAACAGCGAATTGGGCTGCCATTGCCGGAGGAACGTTACCGCCGAATTCAGCAGGATGTGGAGCACCAATTGCATGTGGGGCTATGATAAAGACAATTCCTAACACACGAAAAGCCCAGGCTTCCTTAAAAATAATCAGAGCCAAACCAATGGCTGAGCAACCGACGGTCAAGAACCACCACGCCTGTCGAGATTCAACTCCCGCAGCCTCTACTCCAGGGAGTTCCGGAGGCAATCCGATCGCAGGCAATAAGGAGAAGACCAAGAAGCCACTTAGCCCCCACAAAATGCCGGTTTTGTAGTCAACTTCTCTGCCGCGCAAGACAATTCCTGCACAAAGCAACAAAGCAAAACCAACGCCTGTGATAATATTGGACCCTACTGTAAACAATCTACGCTCGAGCCCATCGTCGGGACCCCAGGCTTCTGCATCATGATGGCCATCGCCAGCAGCCGCACCCCCTCCATGAGAGTGCTCACTTGCTGTATCGGCAGCTGTCGCAGCCCCGGCGGCTTGCACAGAAGCAACTTCAGGTTCTTCGACAGCCTCATATTCTTCGGCTTGAAGAATCAGAGGTTCAACCTTAACCATCTGAGCGAAAGAAACGAACACGCCGCCAATAAGACCAGCGATGATCGCAGCAAACAATACCCGATGTATCATCTGAACTCTATCCTATCCTATGCTCTGCCCGTTAATGGCAAGGAAAGGTAAAGGCGTGACGTGTGTCATGTGCCGCATTATGGATTTCCATAGGCTGGGCAAAACCTACGCCCATAACCATAAAAAAACCAAGAACACCAGCGACGACGCCCGCTGCCATCCGTTGTTGAACACTGATATTAAGTTCTTTTGTTTGAGTTTTTGTATTAACCATCATATTCCGTCCGCGTATGATATTTAAAAAGTTTTCACGGATTTTCTCAAAACCGGTAAAAACTACGCAGTGGCAGGTCTCCTGGCTCACGGATCAACGTTTTCACAACCTTCCCAGCCCGGAATAAAACCACTCCTCGCCAGTGGACGTACGCGCGAAAACTCACCAATTACAGTTGCGGGGGCAGCCCAGGCTAAAGATCCCCTTTTGGGTAGATCCCTCCTGCGTTCCCTTTTAATCCCCGAAGCTTTGCTTCTATTCGGGGCACCATAGTCGCGCTATAACTATTAGAGCAAAATGATGAACCGTCAATTAATACCAGTTATCAAACACCCCTAAAAAAAACCTATACCAACATGACAGGCTCTCTTCGCAGACGTAGATCGACCTTATAAATTTCCGCTTTTCAACCGCATATTTTTGCCACAAATCACCCCAAAGCTTCCCTATTTCGGTCCTGATCACGCCTTGAGCTCAAGGGATACTTCCGCCCCACAGAGAGAATTCACACAGACACTTTAGGACGCTCTGGGACACCCTTGAGTTAAGACCATGGTAGGGCAACCACTATGCAGACCACCTTTTAGAAGTGTCATTCATACAAGTCCTAAAATTGGACTTCATAAGGGGACAACAGTTATGCAAAAAACCACCAAGAAATCTATACGTATGCGGGCCTTGTTACGGACAACTGCGCTTATTGGATTAATGGCCATTGCCGCCTGTTCACAAGAAGACAACGATCAAAACTACACCTCAACAGAGCTTTCGAAACAAACAAAAAACGTTGAGGCTCTTGAAAGAGAAGAAACCACAAGCAACGCCCAGAAAGAACATAAGGTTAAAAAAACTGCGGGGCTTGTTTTAGAAGATTCAATGCCTTTAAGTGCGATGCCGGCTCCATCTGTTGCGCCGGCTATTGCACCGGGATATGACAACGCCATCGCCCCCCTGCCGGAAGTTGCCCCCGAGATTGACAGGGAAAATTACCTTCACCTTGCAGATAATCCGGTTCACTTAACCCAGGAAGATCCGGTTTCGACCTTTTCTATTGATGTCGATACGGGCGGTTATTCAAACGTGCGCCGCTTCCTAGAAGATGGCGCCTTGCCGAGAGAAGACGCGGTACGCATTGAAGAGCTGGTCAATTACTTTTCCTATGACTATCCGCTGCCCGAAGATCAGGCTCAACCCTTCAAGGTTTTTACCGAAGTAGCCCCTACCCCATGGAATGCAGAAACCAAGCTGATCCATATCGGTATCAAAGCCTTTGATATCCCAGCGGAAGATCGCCCCGCCGCCAACCTGGTCTTTCTCGTCGATATCTCCGGCTCCATGCATGCCCAAAACAAACTCCCCCTCTTGAAATCTTCTCTGCGCCTGATGGTCGACAAGATGACGGAGAAAGATCGCATTTCACTGGTAACCTATGCAGGCTCCACCCGAGTGGTACTCCCGGCGACACCTGGAAATGAAAAAGCCAAAATCCGTGCGGCGATAGAAGCTCTGAGCTCGGGTGGCAGCACCAATGGCGGAGCCGGTATCAAGCTGGCCTATGCCGAAGCACAGAAAGAACTGATCGAAGGCGGGATAAATCGCATTCTTCTGGCTACCGATGGAGATGTAAACGTCGGCACCGTGGATTTTGATGCCTTAAAAGATATGGTTGAACGCAAGCGTAAAGGTGGCGTATCCCTGACAACGCTTGGCTTTGGCACCGGGAATTACAACGATCATCTGCTCGAACAACTCGCAGATGCCGGCAATGGAAATCATGCCTATATCGACGGTCTGTCCGAAGCACGCAAGGTATTGGTCGAGGAAATGTCTTCCACCCTTCTCACCGTCGCCAAGGACGTCAAAATACAAGTGGAGTTCAATCCCACGGTCGTCGCTGAATACCGTTTGATTGGCTACGAAAATCGTGTGCTCAACCGTGAAGACTTCAACAATGACAAGGTTGATGCCGGGGAAATCGGCGCCGGTCACACAGTTACCGCCCTATATGAAGTTGCCTTGGTTGGATCAGAGGGTAAACAACTTGATCCCTTGCGCTATGGCACAAAAAAAGGGAACTCTGACACTGCCCTAGAGAAAGGTTTTTCAGCGGGTGATGAATTGGCTTACGTCAAAGTCCGTTACAAAGCGCCCGATGGAGACAAAAGTAAGTTACTGGCCTACCCAATTGAAGTTGCGGAGATGAAAACCGCCAACGAAAAAACTGATGATCACTTCCGGTTTTCCGCTGCGGTAGCCGCCTTTGGTCAAATATTGAAGGGCGGAAAATATACTGGTGATATGACCATGGAAGACGTGCACAAACTCGCCCGTTCTGGTCTCGGCGAAGACCCCTTCGGATATCGCCGTGAATTCCTAGGCTTAGTAGATCTGGCCTCTTCAATGGATGTCGCGACCAGATAACACCTAATATTTAAAACCGTAAAAAACCGCTCTCTCTACAATCTCAGAGAGGGTGTTTTTTTTTTGAACAGGACCTTATTTTATAGCTGGCAGAATAAAGAATAACGTTACTCGGGAAGAGTTGAGCTTCCCTCGTTCAAGGGGCGCTGCATGATAACGCTATCCATCCAGCGCCCGAACTTGAAGCCTATCGATCTGATAATACCTGCCTGAGAAAACCCCATGTGTTCGTGAAAATCGATCGATGGTTTGTTCTCGGAATCCCCGATCACCGCGATCATTTGTCGATATCCCCGAGTTTCGCATTCAACAATCAGATCTTCCAATAGCAACCGGCCAATACCCAGACCTCGGGCATCCCTGTGCACATAGATCGAGTTTTCCACCGTATAACGATAGCCCGGGCGCGGGCGGTAGGAAGAAGCATAAGAATAACCCATCACCTCGCCGCCCTTCAAGGCGACGCGGTAAGGGAAGCCACCAGCCAGAACCGCATCACGCCTTTGGACCAGCTCCTCCACAGTCGGAGGAACTTCCTCCCAACTCGATACGCCACACAGGACTTCATCCGCATAGATTTCATGAATTCGGAGCATATCTTTATCGGACACTTCGCGAATTTGAATGTCTTTTTTAGTACTGGTCATAACCACAGGCTTCTCGTTAATCACTGCCATCTCTAGAACAAAATCCTGAACGTTTGTCATCTCACACTCCCATTGCAGTGAGGGCAAGCAGAATTACCAGGCCAACCACAGCCTGTAATGTCGCCCCACCAGCGAGTATAAACATCACCCGCCCCTCACTCTCCAAACCAAGACCATCGCGCCGTACCAACCAGTAGAAACTGTCGTTTGGTAATATCGCTACAAAAGAGCCCAGACAAATGGCGAATACAGCTGCGGAAGGCGGTAGATTTGAAGCGGCCACAATCGGTGCAGCAACGGGGGCTACCGCAGCAAAAGTTGCCATGCTTGAACCCTGTGCCAACTTAAAAATTACCGTAAGAACAAAAAGACCGATAATCCCAAGCAACCCAGCTTGTACAGGGACGAGATCCCCGACAGGCACAACCGTGGTCAGCACTGCCCCAAAAGCACTTGCAGCACCTATCACCAGAAGTAAAGACCCGGTACGCCGTACAGCGCTATCAATACATTCGCGTCGATGGGCTCGACCTATTGATAAAAGAGACCAGACTGCGGCAAAGATCAGTGCCCCTTTGGGTTGGGTTACGAAATCAATTAAAGGTGTGCTGGAAAAATCCATGAGGCCACCGATAACCAATAGACCTGCCAAGACAATAAAAGGCGCAAAGGCTATAAGCAGGTTGCTTTTTTCGCATGAGCCTGAAGAAGCTCCTTCACTAATCTCGGCTTCTTCTTTTTTTGAGGCTGTCCAAAATTTTACCCACCCCACAGCAACCGCCCAAACCGGGATCAGTAAAGCCAACCCATAAAGCATCAAAGACCCGCTCTCGACCCCAAGCCCCGTGGCAACGATCAGAGGCCCTGCGGGAAATAAAAGTTTAAATCCGGCGTAGGAACCAAAAGCCACTGAAGTCTTATGTGTGCCTGCCACAGGAGAAAGGGCCGCATAAGCAGTATCGGGACACACCATAGAAGCCGCGGCAAAAGGAGAGACAACCGTCGCCACCCCAGAAGCAGCACCCCCCGTTTTTCCGGCTGAAGTATGCCTTGTTAAAGCTGCCGCGAGGGTAAAGGAGGGCAGAAGTATTAAAGCAAATTCCCCCAGAGCGCGCCCCCAACCCGCATTAAAAATGTGCACCAACTGGTTTGCTTTCATGCCATAACTGAGACCTAAGATCAGAGTTGCTGCAACCATCCAGATCACGAGCGGCCAGCTGGGTAGAACTGAAAAGATCATATGTACCCAATTCTGATACCGACCGTTATCCTGGCCTATGCCCTGATCTTGCTGTGTGTTTATTACCCGTGACACATGCGTCTCCTTTATCAATATCTAAACTCATGATAAAGTTGCTCATAGCTTTATAAAAGCGAGATTATTAATACAATCATTATGAATTTTTCTCATGATAATAAATACCTCCCCTCCGTGAGGGCGATATCAGCGCTTGAAGCTTCCGCACGCCTGGGGAGCTTCACCGCTGCGGCACAAGAACTCAACGTGACCCAAGGAGCCGTCAGCCGACAGATACAAGAACTTGAACGTTTGCTCGGGATCGACCTTTTTATCCGCTCGGGACCAAACCTTACCCTTACAGAAACCGGAGCCGACTTTGCCGGGAGCTCGGCACGGGCCTTGGAAATTCTGAGAGAGGCGGTTAGCAAAACACAAAACCGCCAAGCTTCAACTCATGTCACTCTGTCCATGTTGCCATCCGTTGCCACGAAATGGCTGGCGCCGCGCCTGGGTCTTTTTATCAAACACCACCCGGATATTGATCTACGGATCTCTGCCACACGCAACCTGGTGAACTTTGAAACATAGAGTATCAATGCAGGTATTCGCTATGGTCGAGGAAAGTGGCCAGGGCTGGATGCGACTTTACTTGCGCGCGAGACCATTTCCCCAGTTTGTACTCCGGCCTATACGGATAAGGTGAAGCTGACTTCACCACAGGATCTAACCCGTGCGACCATATTTCATACCGATATTGAAGAAGATTGGGCCGCCTGGTTTCAGGCCGCAGGCCATCCAAAGGCTCAAATCCCGCGCGGACTTCAGTTAGGCGATGACGCCGCCACTCTACAAGCTACCATCGACGATCAAGGCATTGCTCTTGGCCGTTCCGTTCTGGTCGCTGATGACATCGCCATGGGGCGTTTGATCCATCCCTTTGACACGATCATCAATGCATCTTTCAGCTATTGGTTTGTCACCCCCACAGGATCAGATCTTTCTCCTGACCTTATGGCCGTCAAAGCCTGGATACAGTCGGAATTTGGCACAGCTGAAAATCCAGATGCGCTATAACCATTATTGGCGTTTGTGCTGTTCTTCGATAATGCGCTTGTTGAGAATACGTACATCGCCGACCATCAAAAGACGCATATCCTCAACTATGTAATCAGCCAAGGCTTTATCGGCTATTTCATCGCCATCTATATCCAGGCGAAACTCTTGCCCTTGAATACCGCCACCATTGGAAAAACCTACTTCAAAATCAAAGACAACCCGTTTGTCCATTTCTATCACCACTTCAGTTTATGCGTTTGAAATTCAGGATTTATTTGCCCGCTGTTTTCGCGCCTGCATCTTGGCTTTGTTGCCGCACCCCGCCGCCGAAGAACACCAGCGCCGCTTGCCTGGGCGGGACTTATCGACAAAAACCATCTGACATCCGGGACAGACCTTTACACGTTCGCGCAATGGACCTCCCAGTATTGCAATTGCATCCTCAGCTATCGTTGAAAGGGCCGCCGAAAAGTGAGTGTTATCAGGTAGAACCTGACGTAAATCAGCTGACAATCCCCGTCTAACAGGGGGCTGCTTTACCACTGAGTTCAAAATATTCAAATCAAACGAATGAATTTCACGTCTTTCAAGTACAGCAACACAAATATCGTGAATAGCCTCTCTCAGCATTCTTGCAATATTTAGATCCATCTCCTGAAAGTCTGTGCCCAATCCTGCTTGCCTAAACCAGTCATTTAAAGCCTGTACATCACAAAGTCGCTCAATGCTCTCTCCCTGACCTCGTCCACCAAGCGTATCAACAAAGTCGAGAGAAAGACTCCCGGCAATGAACTCAAATTGGGGTAAGGCAAGTTCTTCAGAGGTATTATTTTTCACAGCCATAGACACTACTATAACTAGTGTCTATGGCATTGCAATATCAATTACGTATAACCTTGTCTGATAATTTCTATATTTTACCCAAGTCTTTAACCTTACGGTCATCTTGCGCATTTCCTGTATTCACAGTTGTCGCGGGCTCTAGGAGTAAAACTTCACACACATCAGACATGGCAACAGGACAGTGCTCAACACCATGAGGCACAATGATGAACTCCCCTTCATTAACGACCTCGTCCCGATCTCTGAACTTCATCATCAGAGTACCTTTGTGAACAAAGAACAATTCATCTTCGACAGTATGGTAATGCCAGACAAAATCACCTTCAAATTTTGCGAGTTTAACCATCATGTTATTCACCTGGCCAGCAATACGTGGGCTCCAGGTTTCATCAAACTTACTGAAAGACTGATCAAGATTTTTTGTCGAAATGCTGGAGATGTGATTATTCACTTCAGCAACGTCTTTCAGGATAGACCGAAGCTGTGCATCCAAATCTTCTCCTTCAGCCGGATAAATACCATCCAGCGCTGCCGTGCCAATTGTAAAGCCAGCAGCCCCAGAGGTTTTAACATCATCAATACGTGTTTTCGTATCAATCGATCCCGCCATGATCACAGGTTTGTCCGTAGCGGCACTCACAGCTGCCATCAACTCTTCTACATTCCCAGGAGATCTGTAGGCCAAGAGATCCAAACCATCTACGCCTTCTCGCGACGTCAGGTCCTTTGCACTGGCAACGATTTCTTCAATGGATCCTTCCAGAATACTTGGGTGTCCAACGATATTTCCCGGGAAAGGGTAATACTGGATACCAGTTCCCTTCAGGATTGGAAGAACCGCATCAACATTGGTTCCGCCGAGAAGAATATCCACACCGATCTCAACCGCAGCCTTGGCAGAGGAGATTTCACTTTCCTTGTCCAAGGAAACCACCTCGAGGTAACTCGTGGCGCCGCCATCCTTGATTGCCTGATTTAATTCTTTCAAACGAGGAAACGGAAGACCAACATCCTTAAACCCAATATGATGTACGCCGGCTGCAAGTGCCGTTTTCAAATGTTTCTCAGCGTCGTCAACGGTCTTATCATTGCGTGTGAGCATAAATATAAATCGTAATCCCATTACGCTGTCTCCTTCATTCTTACTGTAACTAATTTTTTGGCATAACCTATAGCTGTTTCAAGACTTGCTGAATCAGCAATACCCTGACCAGCAATATCAAATGCGGTTCCGTGATCAGGGCTCGTCCTTACGAATGGCAAACCAAGGGTAATGTTCACACCTTTTTCGAGCCCCATGTATTTCACCGGGATCAACCCCTGATCGTGATATTGGGCCACGACAATATCAAACTCGCCCTTTCGGGCCTGCATGAACACGGTATCTCCCGGCCAAGGACCGGATGCGTTAATACCTTCGTTTTGTGCGGCTTTGATAGCGGGTGTAATAATTTCAATTTCTTCACGGCCAAATAATCCACCTTCGCCTGCATGGGGGTTCAAACCCGCGACGGCAACACGTGGATTTTCAAAACCAAGAGCCGTTGCTCCCTCATGGGCCAATCGAATAGCTGACATTTGAGCGTCAAAATCGGCGCCTTTAATCGCGTCCAATAAAGAACAATGAATGGTCACAAGTACCGTGCGAATTTCATCATTTCCCAGGAGCATGGCAACCCGCTCTGCACCGCCAAAGTCCGCTAATATTTCTGTGTGTCCAGGGTACTTAATACCGGCAAGGGAAAGCGCTTCTTTGTGAATTGGCGCAGTTACAATCCCACTCACTTTCCCATCAACAGCATCTCTAATGCTTTGAACTATAGCGTCATAAGCGGCTTTTCCACACTCTGGGCTCACCTTTCCATAAGCGGGCAAAGAAGTGAAATTACTTGTTGGAATGACTTCAATAACATTGGGAGCAAAATCAGCATCACCGACCTGATCGAGGGTCCGTACCGTCATACCAACCTTTGAAACCTTTATCGCGCGCGCCATGACATTGGGGCACCCGAACACAATATTTCGAGCATTGTTTGGTTGTTTATGAAGACTCGCCGCAATTATTTCAGGACCAATGCCCGATGGATCTCCCATCGTGATCGCCAGGGGTATTAAAGCATTACTCATTCGATCACTTTCGATAATTGAGTACGGGAAAAGATAAGCTGTTCAGCCGCTCTACACAGAGTATCATCAGAGCCAAATCCACCGGCTTTCATGGCAATTATAATATCCTTACCATTCGCGAGTTGGGCAACACCAACCGGAAAGCCCGGTTCAAATTCACTAATGAGCGAAAACTCATAGATGTGTAGCTCGTCGAGCAGCGTTTCCATAGTATCACCGCCAGTTGCTATTAAAGCCCCATAGTCACCGCTCTTTGCAAATCTCGTGGCCTTTTGGATGAGTTCAGATAAAATCTCGTCGGGATTTTCAACTCTTTCCTCCGGAGTAGAAAGGCAGGAAATACCTTTCACCTTTTGCACCTTCTTTGCCTGGGCTTTACTAACTGCATTTGCACTCCCAACGACAATGAGTGAATTTTCACTATGGGGTATTGGCCGTTTATCGACCTTTTCTCCGAATTGTGTGGCTGCCAAAGCAACCGCCAACCCGGGTGATCCAACCCACAATATCTCCTCCGGGTGATCAAAATCTGCAACCTGCTCATTAAGTTCGCATTGAGTATCAGCATTCAGGATCACAACGTTTTTGATCGTTGCTGGAATTAGATCAGCTATTCTCGACGTTTTCGCGGGGTGAACAGGATCACAGGCATAACTGGTTTCAGAAACAGGGACACCATCAACCAACTGAACACCGTTTCTCGTCGTCCTTCCTGCACTCGGAAATGCTGGCGCTATGACGACCTTCTTCCGGCCAGAGAATTCATAAGCAGCTTTCAATTCTACTTTGATATGTCCCCGCAAAGTGGAATCTATCGTCTTCAGAATGATAGCTGCATCAGGCATCATCTTCATGGCTTGCTTTACCGCGTAAGCAGCTTGCTTTTCGCTCATAGACCGACTGCCACAGTCAATTGAGATTACATCCGCCAACCCTTTTGACGAAGCATCTGCTCCTGACCTCCGGACACTGACTTTGAGCCCTCGCTCCAAGAATGGACCTGCGCCATCTGCGGCACTGGTGAGGTCATCGGCGATAACAGCCACAGCTGAATGTTGTGAGTTATATTTTTTCATATCGTGATAATAACAAAACAATAAAGATTGAATATCCATATGAACTGACGATTATTCGTGATATATAATCAACAATGAAACGCTCAACGATACCTTCTCTTGATGATCTCAGGGCCTTTGAAGCCGTCGCCAGGCTTGGCACCGTCAAGGCAGCCTCTGAAGAATTGGCCCTCACTCACGGTGCAGTTAGCCGCCGAATTTCCAAGCTCGCGCTAGATATAAACGCCCAGCTTTTTGAGCCCAGAGGACGTGGTATCTGCCTGACCAGAGATGGTGAGATCTTAAGCAAGGCAACCTTTGGTGCCTTTGAACAATTGTCCGATGCCCTCAGTGAAATCAAATCATCAACAGAGAATGAGCCAATCGTCCTGTCCTGCGAAAGATCCGTGGCCATGCGGTGGCTGATCCCTCGGCTCAGTAAATTTCAGGATTTACACCCCGAAGTCGATTTGCATCTTTCTGTAGGCGGCGGTACTCTTGATTTTCAACGCGACAGAATTACGCTTGCCATTCGCAGACTGGATTTTCCAATCGAACCGAGCTGGTCTGTTATCCCCTTGATGAAAGAAACCATCGGGCCAGTAATGCAGCCCGCGATGAAGGTTCACTTCATCAATCACAACTATATTGCCTTGGGGTCTAAAACCCGCCCGGAAGCTTGGGATGATTGGCTCAAAGAGCACCCCAGCACTCCGCGACCAAGAGAGACACGTTTTCAGGATCATCATTTCGGCACTTCTCCGCTTTGTTGAGTAGATTTAGGATTTCAAATAGAGCATAGATTGATTATCTGGAATGGATGATTGTCTAATTTTGAGTTTGAAGTATTCGGTATCCTTGATGCCTCTGGCTCGCTTACGGATCATTCCTATACTGACATTACCAGCCTCTATCCTGGCGCTTGTGAGCTTGTGTTTGGCGTAGTTGCAGATGCCCACACAATGTTTCCGTAGGGATTTCGCGAACTTTTTTAGATAGAGCATCTGTGACTGATCTGCTATCAGGCACCAACGTTCCAGTTGCTCCGCCATCGCCTCAAATGAAGCGGCACTCCACAGCAGCTGAAGCTGTTCTTTCAAGACGTAAAGTGCATTCAGGTTGCTATTGCTCTCCAGCAACCTTTGCAGCTTGTCACTTTGTTTTTCACTCAACTTATCCGCATTTTTGAGCAACAGATAATGTGTCCCTTTCATCAACTCTTTACCACTTGGATCGGCCTTTCTGAACTCAAGTCGACGCTGATTATGGATAGCTTTGCTGTAGTTTTTCATGACGTGGAAACGGTCAAATACTATGTCGGCCAACGGCAAGGACTCTCTGACAGCCTTTTGGTAGGCAGGCCCCATATCCATCGCTACGGCCTTTATTTTGCAGGCTGTATCTGGTTGCAGTTGTTTCAAAAACCTTGAAAAAACCTCGGCAGTTCGGCCTGCTTCAACCCAGATCAGATGACCGCCAACCATATCGTAGACCACCGTCATGTAGTCATGACCTTTCGCCCGGGCAACTTCATCTACACCAATATATTCCAAGCCAGTTAGCTCTGCAGGATCAAGCGTAGGGAGAGTTTCAATAAGGTATGCCCTGTCGATATTCTTGACCGTTTCCCATCGTATATCCAAATGTCTGGAAACCGCTTGAATAGACATATGCCGACATAATCCACTGATCAGTCGGCAAAATCGGTGAGTGAAACGGCACCCTTTATCAACAAAATCACACCCCTCAATGCGGCGTTCGCCCTTGTTAATATAAACCTGCGCCAGCTCAATCTCGACCACACAAGGATACCCAAAAAGGGGGATGTCGTTTACTTGTCGGCGGACATGCTGGTTGATGCTTCCCTTCTGGCCTGTAGCAGGGTCTATAGCCCTCCTACGCGCGTCTCGGCTGCAGTGAATGACAATCTTAACACCGCCGTCATCCAGTTTAATTTCATTTACACGTTGCCCTTTGAGGCCTAAAATATGCTGCGAGATGTTGATTGTCATATACCTGCTCTATGTAAAGTTATCAGAAACCATACATATCAACAGGTTACTTGGCGGTCGGCATCTTTTTCTACTCAACAAAGCGGAGAAGAGCCATCATTTCCTTATGATTGAGGGCGCAGCAAATGGCTTAGGTGTAGCCCTTTGTCCTTATGTCTTGGCAATGGACGACATTAAAAGAGGAAGGCTTATTGCGCCCGTGGGTTTTTCTGAAGATGGTAGCGAGTACGGCTTGATACATCCCACTGACCTACCAGTGACAAATCATGTAGAACTCGTGAAAAGCTGGTTATCAGAGATCTCGGTCGAAAGAGAATAATAATCTTATATTGAGGGGCAGTTCCCCAGAACGATTAATATCCTCGAGAGGTTTCAGACCACGGTTTGAGTTTGCCCTGCAGCCTTGATGGCTACAACTTTTACCGCTTCTGAGATCTGTTCAGCAGTATCCACATTAACCATGGCACGGGTAATGCTCAGACCACCGATCAGCACAGCCAACATTGACCACGCACGGGCGATACGGTTCTCTTCAGATGTTCCCGCAAGTCCTTCAGCCATTAGCGCAACGATTTTTACCATTTTCTTCTCATAGGTGAGCTTCAAATCATCGTTAGAGCGAACGACCTCGGGCGTTAAGCTTGTCATAGCACATCCACAGGCTTGATCGTCACGATGCGGCTTTCCAAGGTAATAATCGGCAAAAGCCTGAACCCAGCCATTACCATGAGTGGACTGAAAGATCGGAACACCTTCGATAACCTCATCCAGACCACCAATAACGGCGGAAGTAAAAGCACCATCCTTGGATCCAAAATGAGCATAGAAGGCCCCAGAAGTTACCCCGGCTTCCTTGGCAATGCCATCGACACCAATACCAGCATACCCATGACTGCGAAAACTCCGCCCGGCGGCAGCAAGCATGCGCTGATGGGTTTGTTCTCTTTTAGTCAACTTTTCGGTCATTCGCTCAGTTCCAACCTGATCATCTTCATGAGCTCCAAACTCACAAATCACCTAAATATATAGAGATCGTTATATATTTAATATGCTATAGCAATCGCTATATTTCAAGATAATGTTTAAGGGGTAGTGTTGAAAATTAATGAAAAAAAAATTGAAGCAAGAAGAGTTAAAACTTATGGGTTGAGTTCCGTGTTGTGCCCAAGTTCCTGTAAATAACGATCATAAATCATTTCATATTCACCACTGTCTTTAACGTCCTGTAGCGCCTTGTTAAATTCGCGACAGAGCTCATAGTTCCAAAACCCCATACGGCTGAACACGACGGGTAAAATATCATGGATTTTGAAATCCTTGGCGTCAGCAGAACTTCCTTGGGTATTCTTGATACTGTGCAAGAAAATAAATAGGTCACCGACACTAACATCAACACGATTGTCATTTAATGCCTGAGCCTGCAACCTGGGTTCAGATGCTTCTGAATAATTACTGTCACCTACAACCTCAGAAAATTCAGGACCAAAAAAATCCTTCGCTCCCTGAAAGGCGATTATTTTCTGTCCTTCGAGATCTTGAACACTTTCAATTGTGATGTTGGAGGATTTCCGGGTTACCGCGACATCCCGAAACCTGAATATTGGATCGGATCGGCAGCCATCAATTTCTACTGTATCAAAAAGATTAGAAACCGCATCAACCCTGCCGTTTTTGAAGTCCTGCCACAAACGATTGTTAGGCCGACCAAAGATAAACTTCGGTTCGTGATCAGGTAACCTGTCAAAAACTGCAATGATAAGATCGGTGAAAATACCTGTGTTGTCGTCCCCTATATAATACGGCTCAAAATTCCCCATGCCGATGGTCACTTCTTTGGCTGCTGCCGAAAGAGAAAAGAACATTAGGCAAGCACCAAGAAAGGCAGAGACCTTCAGAGACAATAATTTTGTGCCCATACGACTACACCCTAGGTAGATATTTCATATCTATATTAAAGCATTTACGTTTCATTTGATATGAGTATCGCAACAACCATCAGATCATAGAGACAACAAGCTCATCTCCTCCTATTGACGTCGCTTCTTTTCACAAGCCTCGAGATAGTCAATACAGCGGTAAGTTAAGCTTTCTCTGGGGGCATTCGGTGGCCAGATCGCATAAACGGGCAGGCTTTCTACCTTCCAATCAGGCAACAGTTCGATCATCTGTCCATTTTCGATCTCCTGAGTTACCAGATAGGTGGGCGGCGTAATAATACCCAGTCCAGCTTTGGACATCTGGACAACGGCGTGGATATTGTCCAAAACCAGCTGAGGTTCGTAGTTTATTCGCACAGATTTACCAGCCTGATTGGTCAGCAGCTTGTCATTTGGGCGCATCCGCAGGCCAATAAAATCCCATGATTTTAAATCGCTCGGCTGATCTGGTTTGGGATGTTTGGCACAATAGCTTGGAGAAGCAACCATCACTCTTTCGAGGTCGGTTAGTTTTTTTGACTTCAACGTGCTGTCTTGTACGGTTCCAACCCGGATTGCGAGATCGATGCCCTCACGTATGACGTCTAATTGATGGTCACTAAAATTAATGGTGAGGTCGACTTTTGGGTGGGCTTGGGCAAAGGCCGCGAGATCATCGACCATAGGTCCCTGGATAAACCCTGCTGGAAAAGTGATGGTTAGCTTCCCCGTTGGTTCACTCGCGCGTTTTGCTATCGCGTCAAAGCCACTTTCAGCTGAAGACAACATTTCCTTGGCATAGTGAAACAGCTTTTCACCGTCATGGGTTAAGGACAAACGCCGTGTAGAGCGATAGAGCAGCGCGACCCCAAGTTTGTCTTCCAGTTGGGAGACGTGATGACTAACCACGGATGGTGAGAGATCAAGCTCTCTTGAGGCCGCCCGAAAGGAACCGGCCTCAACCGTCTTTGAAAAAACCGCCATCGCACGGAGTTCGTCAATCATTAGGTAAATTTTCCAAACAGTATAAATCAATTACCTCAGATTATCACAGTTTAAAGAGAAGGCTATAATTCATTCACTGTGAAGTTAAAGCCAATGGCAGAGCCTCAGAGCACTTGATATGCACGCTTGATAAGGACAAAGACTGTGGACAGTTCTATCGAAATCTTACCCCAACCCCAAGACACCAATGAGATCACCCCTTCCCAAGAAATCACGACCACCCATAAGTGTGTCATTGTGATCGATCAGGAACTGCCGTTGGGTTTTATCGCCAATTCTGCCGCCGTACTTTCACTTTCCATAGGCAAGCGCCACCCAGAAATGATCGGATCCGATATACCAGATCACGTCGGCGATCTCCACGGAGGAATTACAATCCTCCCAGTTCCAATCCTCAAAGGAACGGCTTCTTCGCTTCAGACTTTGCGCGAAGCTTTAAAACCCCATGAACCCGGCTTAACAGTTATCGACCTGATCTCCGCCACCCGAACGACACAAAATTACGCTGAGTATTCAGAAGAGATGAAATCGACCTCCCCTGATCAACTGATCTACTCCGGTATAGCCCTTTACGGCAGTAAAAAACTGGTCAACAAGTTCACCGGAAACCTGGGCCTTTTACGGTAAGATCATATTAAGCCGATAGGGCCATCCGGTCTTCGCGCGGTGTCGAACCAAAACAGCCGCGATACACCCGTGAGAAATGGGAAAAGGACGAAAATCCACAGGCGACAGCCACTTCGCTTACCGGAAGGGCAGTCTGGCGCAGGAGTGACCGTGCTCTTTTAAGCCGTAAACGTTTGTAATAACGTTTAGGACTGCAGCTAAGGTGATAAGAAAACAACCTTTCAATCTGGCGCTTGGAACTTCCACTCTCAACGGCAATTTCTTCCGCCGTCAGGGGAAATTCTAAATTTTCTTCCATAATTCGAACGGCTTCAGCTAGCTTTCCTGACATCTTTTGCAGGGTGAGGTTGCGCTGCCGCATAGGAATTGAGGTTCCGCACCGCACATCATAATTAAATGCCTCGGCAACTTGTCCCGTAACCTCAGTTCCACATTGATGCTCTATCACATTGAGTATCATATCGAGACAAGCGGCTCGCCCTGTACAGGTTATACGTTTTCGATCCCAGGTGAAGAGTGCGTCACGAATTTCCACAGATGGAAAAAGCTCTTGAAAAGAGTCACGATATGCTTGGGAAACGGTACATTGATACCCGTCCAGAAGATTGGCATTTGCCAGCTCATAACAAGCACCTCCTACGGCCCCGAGATAAACGCCATGCCGATCAAGACGTTTGAGCCAGTTTGAAAAGCTTACCAGATTTCCCGTATCAACACCCCACTCACCAAAGACAAGGGCCAAGTCGATGGCCTCATCTTCCCCAACCTTCATTTGCGGTTGCAAGACAAATCCATCTTCGAGATCGATAGGTTCGCCATAAAGGGTAGCAATCCGCCAATGAAAAGCGGCATAGCCAGACACTGCATTTGCTGCCTTTAATGCCTGTATTGCTAAGCTAACCTCAAGAGAACTTGTTCCAGGCAAGACAATCAGGGCAACACGACGCAACTCACGCTGAAGCGAGACATCCTTTGCCTTGAGCTCTGAACTATACACTTTTAACTGCATACTCTCTCTCCTGAGCTTCGTGATTTTTTTGTGGAGCTGTGCTTCTGTGGCACTCATTTATTCTTCTCATTAGCGATCATTGATTTTGAAGAACAGATGGGCATCGGGCAATTGACTCTTTTTCACCTGTTGATCAATTTTTTTCACCATTTAACAACTGTACTTAGATCCGAATTTTCTCACCCTTTGGGTCATAAGCCGCCCCCTTGACCAACTTGGCTCGACTACGTTGATCAAACGCCTGAACCTCAAATTCTTCCTTTTCAAGCAGTTCAACGGGCAAATAAGCCAAGACCAAAGATTTCCCGATTGAATAAGCAAAATTTCCGCTCGTCGTCTGGGCAACAACTTGCCCATCGCAATAAACTGCTTCACCGCCATAGACGTGAAGAGGATCATCTAAAAGCAAGGTCACCATGCGTTGTGTGACCCCTTGCTCTCTGATCTCGCTTAAGGCTTCGCGACCAAGAAAATCACCTTTTTTCCAATCGATTAGAAAGTTCAATCCTGCTTCAAAAGGGTTATAGTCAGAATTTATATCTGCTCCCCATGCCAGGTAACGCTTTTCCAGGCGCAAACTGTCGATGGCACGATAGCCCATATTAATCAGGCCTTCTCCCTGTCCAGCTTTCATCAAAGTTTCGTATGCGTATTCGAGATATTCGGTTGGAATATAAAGTTCCCATCCCAGCTCGCCCACATAGGTTACGCGGTAAGCCAGCGCCGGTGCGTAACCGATACGTATATCTTTGGTGCTCATGAAAGAGAACTCAGAGTGTGAGATGTCTTCATCGCACACTTTCTCAAGAATCTTACGGGCCTTTGGTCCCTGTAAATTAAGCACACCAATGGACGATGTTATGTCCCGTAGAATAACGTCCTGTGGTGACAAGCCCTTTTCCTGACGCTTGGCAAACATCCCCAAGCCGACTTGCAGCCAAGTTTTATCCCGCACGCCCAAAGCTGATCCTGTGATTATCCAGAAACAATCCTCGGCGCGTCGAATAATAGTAACATCGGCTTCTATGCCGCCTTTCGCGTTACACAGTTGGCTATAGACAGCCCCGCCAACGGGTTTGTCCACATTGGCTACAGCGATGTACTGCAAAAAGGCGCAAGCACGAGGGCCCGAGATTTCAAACTTGGTAAATGACGTCTGATCCACCAGCACGGCATTTTCTCTGGCAGCTTTGTGCTCCCGCCCAACGGTTTTTGCCTGCCCTGGTCGACCAAAGCCAAATCTATCTTCCTGTGGCACATCATCGTACGCAAACCAATTGGCGCGTTCCCAACCAAACTTAGAACCAAAAACAGCACCTTCTTGTTTAAGCCTGCTGTATAATGGTGACCTGCGCGCACCACGAGCGGTTTCAAGCTCTTCCCCCGGCCAATGGATATCATAATATTTACTGTAACTTTCCACTGCACGGTCATGCAGGAATTTTTGCCCCGACTGCAAGGGCCCGAAACGCCGGATGTCAAATGCCCAAAGATCGAGACCGGGATCACCGTTCAGGATCCAGCTTGCCACAGCTTTACCAACGCCTCCCGAAGCTGCAATCCCCGATGTAAAGGAACAGGCGGCAAAGAAGTTGTCCACCCCGGGAACCGGACCTATCACAGGCTCGCCATCAGGGGAGATCGGGATTGGTCCATTGACGATGGTCCGCACTCCCAATTCATTGAGGATCGGCAGCCGATGTAGAGCCGGGCCAAAAATTTCTTCCAGACGGTCCATATTTGGGTCAAAGAGATGCCGTTCACAATGCCATGGGAAACCTTCTCTAGGATTGACCTTATC
Organism: Kiloniella sp.; assembly: GCF_965205715.1. Taxonomy (GTDB): domain Bacteria; phylum Pseudomonadota; class Alphaproteobacteria; order Kiloniellales; family Kiloniellaceae; genus Kiloniella. The sequence goes on from NZ_CBDBHW010000014.1 coordinate 1,725,085, forward strand.
CGTGCTTTGCTCCCAGCCCCCAATCGCGAGAGCTCCGGGCTCTGGCTTGGCATAAAAACCGCCATCGGGATCACGAAAACAAGGAATGCCATCGGGTATTTCCGGGGTCTTTTCGGTCACAAAATATTGGTGTTGGACCACGCCGGCGGGCAACTCAACACCTGCCATATGCCCTACTTGCCGAGCCCATAACCCGGCGGCATTGACCACAGTATCGACCTCTACGGTGCCATGATCGGTCACCACATGGGTAATACGTTCACTATCTCCCACAGTTTCGCGGACAAGTTCTTTGACCATTACACCTTCGATTACCCGTCCACCCTTTTGCCGTATTCCCTTGGCATAGGCCTGAGTGAGACTATAGGGATCAACATGGCCATCCTCGGGAATAAAGGCAGCGCCGACGAGATCATCGACTTCCATCAGAGGATAAAGATCTTTTGCTTCGCTTGGGGAAATAACATCCATCTCAAAGCCCACCGCACGGGCCGCGGAGTGAGATTTTAGCAACTCTTGCCAACGGTCCTGAGAGGAAGCAATGCGAATTGACCCCACCTTGCGCCACCCGGTTTCCTGCCCTGTTTCTTCCGCCAAGGTATCAAAGAGGGTCACGGAATCCCGCATCAGGCTCATCAGATTTTGCTGGGATCTGAACTGACCAACCAAACCGGCCGCATGCCAGGTGGCGCCTTCGGTTAACCTGGATTTTTCGAGTAATACCACATCAGTTTCCCCCGCCTTGGCGAGGTGATAGGCAATTGAGGTTCCGATGGCACCCCCGCCAATGACCACAATTTTAGCTGATGTTGGAAAAGCCTTACGCATCGAACATTCCTATAGTTTCCTGAAAAGTCAGGCGTTAAGTCGTATTTATTTGAGAGGGACAGAGCGGTGTTTTTGCCTACGCCGCAGTGCTCTTTGCCCGACGATTGACCCTGCGGCCCCGGCTTATCTTATCGCCACCGATGTCAAGCTCCGCCCATCCCTCCGGCAAAGAAGAATCTCCGGCAACCATCCCGGCGAACTCTGCGCGAATACGCGCATCAGTCTCGGTATCAAAGGCCGCAACATTCGGCTTGGAAAGTATTTCTCTGGCTTTGTTCATGGCCCGCTGATGTATCGTTGAGGAGCCTTCGGTTTCCCATGTTTCCCGCAACTTTCGGTCAGCCAATTCCGGCATGAAGGTGGTGGTGGTCATATTGTCCAGGGTCATTGGCAGACCCGCAAACAACGCACCCGGACCGACCTCTTTGACGTCATCGAGGGCAATTTCTTCATCGGAAAAAGCAAACCCAGTGCGGACACGTTTAACCATGCCGGCGATTTCGTTGTCGATGAGAAGTTGGCCAAAATCGAAGGTCATCAAGGCATCTTGTAACCCGCCCATAACTATGAAATTCACACCGGAAAGCGCCCCTATCAAAGGAGACATCCCCTTCTCAAAGCCAGCCTGGGCGTCTGCGACCTTGGAGTTTGTCAGCCCGAGATATCCACCCGCCGGGACGTTGTAAAAACGAGCCATCTGACAAACCAGCGAATTCATCATGCCCACTTCAATGGCACCGGGCGCATAGGCCCCATCGCGCAGGTCAGCAAAAACCGGGAGGAAGTTATAGATCTGTTCAGTTCCAGCCTTGGACATCTGGGCCAGACACGCCGTTGCCAACCACTCAGCATTAATCAGAGTTAGCATGCCAGGTAATGACTGGGGTGTATTGATTCCGCCCATAGGCGCAATTGTCCCATAAGCCGTCACCCCGTTTTCAGCAAAGAACATAAGGTTCTCTGTGCTGTCATAATCCATGGTGAGGGGAGTGACGATGGAACAATAGCCAAAATTGATAAAGGGCCGCTCCCAAAAAGCTTCGGGTGAACCTGCAATCAGTTCGCCCAATCTCAGGATCTGTTTGGCCTCGTCCACAGTCCAAACAGAGGTGCGAATGGGTTTTAGGCAATTCTTCAGCGCCGGATAAAACCGGGACAGGCTGATCTGGTCTTTGGGCGCATCGTCCGCCAGGGTCGAGATCGAAAAGACCTCAATGTTATCTGCTTCGTTTACCACATGAGCAATACGGGCAATGTCGTCCGAGGTTGCCCGACGGGTTATACCAGTGACAGGATCAACAATATCCGGAGCTGAACTAGCCGTTGCGACCACTGGTAACTTACGCGGGAACGTCACATCATTTTTCGGATCCCGACCGCGCAGCGTAATTGTTGGCGGCACCATCGCGCGATATTTTTCGACCACATCCCGGGGAATGCGTACCATTTCGGTTTCATGATCGACGATCGCGCCATGTTCGGCAAAGCGATAGCGCGCCTTTTCATTACGCACCAACAAACCGACTTCTTCTAGGATCTCTAGCGATGATTCGTGGACACGACGAACCTCACTATCATCAAGAAAGGAAAAATACTGCACCCAGGCCTCCAGAAAGATATTTATTTTCCTGAATGGTAAGCCTTAGTTTCGCTTGCAAACAAACGAGATTTAATACAGCTTTTCATAACTAAAACTTATGCGAAGATATCAATGTCCCGACGCCCTCGCCTCAATCAACTGCGCACATTCGAAGCCGCAGCACGCCACCTCAGCTTCTCCCTGGCCGCCGAAGAGCTGCATGTTTCTCAAGCAGCTGTCAGCCAACAGGTACGCCAATTAGAGGATTACCTCGGTGCTCCCCTTTTTGTACGCAACAACCGCACCATTTCACTCAGCAGTGGCGGCCAAGCCTATTACCCAGCTGTTCAGGAAGCACTGGATCGGTTGGACACCATTACGGATCAATTGTTCCCCGAAAAAAGAAAACAACTGATTACTGTTCGCTGCACTCCCAGTATTGCGTCCCTATGGCTGGCGCCTCGGCTTCGTCAATTTCACGAGGTAAACCCCGATATCGACGTACACATCCGAACGCTTGATCAATTACCAGGTCAACCAGCACATCAGGAATGCGACCTGGAAATATTCGTTGGCGGACAAGACGCAAATAAAAACCCTGGTGTGCATAAGCTGTGGGATTCAGAAATAATTCCGGTTTGTTCCCCGGGATATATTGAGAAGATGCAAAATATCGGGAAAGCCGACGATCTACTGAACTGCGATTTAATTCATGTTCTCGGTTACGAAAATGACTGGCATCGTTGGTTTAGAACCTATTGCAAGGGTACCTTTAACATTCCACGGGGGTTCTCGGTCGATGGTTCACTCATCGCTCTTGAAGCTGCCTGTAGAGGAGAAGGCGTTATCCTTGGTCGACGGCCGCTTATTGACGGTTATCTGAAATCTGCGCAGCTCATAAAGATTTTTGAAAACCCTCTGCCCCTCTTTACCACTTATTTTATCAGAGGGCATAAAAAATCAGCCAATTGGCGCACGAGCAATATCCTCATTGATTGGCTTTTAGACGTTACAGATGACAAATCCGCCTAATCAAACCCAGCGCCGAACCGCTTTTTTATAGTCGTCATAGGCATCGCCGAAAATATCAGCCATAACCTTTTCTTCAAAGGCAATATACCATCGATCTGCCACCACAATAAACAATACAACAACCAGGAATGGCGAGAGAGATCCTAGATAAAGCCCAACGCCAAAAGTCGATATCGCAAAGCCCAAATACATCGGGTTTCGGCTGTATTTAAACAGCCCTGACGTGACCAGCTGATCGGGACGGTTAAATGTTTTGAGATTGGTTTTAACCTTGATGAATTGTGCCCCTGCAACAAGGGTGATAACGAGCCCGCCAGCCAAATCGATCAACCCCAACAAGTTCCAGGGATATTGCAATAACCTGATAATCGGAAAATAACTATCCAGCACAGACATAAAGGCAGCACAAATCAGAAAAAAGAATGGTGGCAACAGGCGTTGCATAATTACCTTTCAACCTCCTTGAGGTCATCATTTAGAATAACTGAGTTCAAGTAACTGGCTCTATCCGTTCTTGCGGTATGAATGTATAACGCCCCATTTTTGACCAAATCCATTGGGACACAGTTACCGTTCCAATGGCTCCCACCCCAACCATAATACCCGCCATAATTTGCAAGGGAAAATACCAGCCAATCAGGACTAATCCCCATATGTTAGCAAGTGTTAGCAAGGCTACCCATCCCGTGAACAGGTAGCCTTTGTTCCACATAAAGCAGGCAAAGAAAATTGTCGGAAGAAAAACGGGATAATCCCCCATCCAACTCGCAAACGATGCCCCTTTCATCCATAATTGACCGATATCCATCGAGACTGGTAAAGCCGCGGGATGGATCCAGCTCACAACATGATTAAAGCAAATTGCAAGCAAGACGGCCGCACTCATTCGATAAAACCATTCCAGACCGTAATGACGCCTCCGAATTAGAAGGGTCAACAATCCGCCGAATACAAACAATTGAGGCCACCAAGTAAAAAACCGCCCCCAATCAATCATCCAAAGAGCAGTATCAGAGGTCGCGTTTATCCAGATAAATAATTTTAAATCCAATTCCTGCATCAACACATCCCGCTTGATTGTTTCCAGGACAACTATAGTCGCGAAAATTTTGTGCGCGCTGTTCTAGGTCAATCCCGGATATCGCTCAAAGCAAGAAATCCTTACATGAACAATAATAAAAATGTGTTTTATAACGTGTTCCTTACGGAAAACTGACAAGTATAAATTTTAAGAAAAATATTCAAAAAGATAAGTTGCCCATATCATAATTGCAGGTAACATCGACAGGAGAACTGCAGCCGAACCGCAGTCCTTGGCCAATCCTGATAATTCGTGATGATCTAAACTCACACGATCAACCACAGCCTCTATCCCCGTATTCAGGATTTCAACAATCAGAATAAATATCAATGGAAGGGTAAGCAGTACCCAGTCCCATACCTGCGAAGATATAAAAATCGCAACGACACTTAAAGGGACAAAGAGAAGCAGTTCCTGTTGAAAAGCCCGCTCCTTACGAAAACAATGAGATAACCCCTTTAGGCTCGCATTAAAAGCGCGCGCTATTGCTCCGACATCGTTTACGGCCATCTCATCCCCCGGCACCTTAATGATTCCCAAGTAATAATTTAATCATACCAGGCATCGAAGACAACTTATTGAATTTTCTATGTAAGAAGGGGAAGTTTCAAATAGGTAAACATCACAGCTTCCCTAATTTGCTGGGATCGAGAACTTCACGATTGTACCCACTTTATGCGTTGTATTTTCGATCCATATTTTTCCCCCGTGATAATCAATCAACTTTTTGATAATGGCCAGCCCCATACCGCTGCCTTCGACTTCATCGCGAGGACGTAAAGTCTGGAACATTTTAAAAACAGTTTCTCTCATATCAATCGGGATACCAGGGCCATCGTCGATAATAGCAAAAACATGGTTATCATCTTCGACATTATGTTGAATTTCAATTGTACCGTTATCCTGATCATGATGTTTGATGGCATTACCAATAAGGTTTTGAAATGTTTGATTTAAGACAGCTGTACGAGCATTAATAGTAGGAAGGTCATAAGCAACTTCAAAGCCTTGATCTTTCACGGACAATAAATCGGTTACATCTTCTATCAACACATTGAGATCTATGGACTGTAAATTTTCCTGGTTTTGCCCAATGCGTGAATACACCAACAGGCTCGTGAGCAAGCCCTCTAATCGAAGAATTCGTCCTTTTAGTAATTCGAGATAACTCTCGGTTTCCTCATCCATGTATTCACGAATGTTCCCCTCTATCCACTCAGCCAAGGTGAATATTCCTCGAAGAGGAGCTTTAAGGTCATGTGAAGCCACGAAGGCAAACTGTTCAAGATCTGCATTGGACCGCTTTAATTCTTTGGCATATGCCTGAATAGCTAATTCTGAGGATTTTTGACTATGGATATCCTGGAGAGAACCGACCATACGAACCGGGTTATCTAATTGATCCCGCCCCGCTTGACCTCTCGCTCTAAACCACTTGTAGTCGCCCGACTTTGTTTGCAACCGTAATTCAATGTCAAAGACCTCCCCTTCATTGAGGTGCCTGTTCATCATGGAAACAGAATACTCAACGTCATCAGGATGGATAATCGAAATAAATCTATCGTGCGATGATTTGATCTCTTTGTCCCGATACCCCAAAAGATCATAGAACTGCGGTGACCAATATGTTTCATCACCTTGAATTTCAAACCAATCCCAAATACCGACACCTGATCCTTCTGCAGCTAAAGAAAACCGCTGTTCACTTTTTATCAAGTCCTGGGTTTTGGCTTTAACTTCCCGATAGGATCCAACTAACTGGTAGATATAGCTTCCAGTTACACACGACAAAAACAAAGCCCCAAAAAGAACTAACAACTCTTGAATTTGATCATTGCTTACGAATGCCCCTGGTTTGGGAACAAACGTGAATAACCACTTCCTCTGGCCAAACTCCCGTACCTGAGAGTTAGAGAACTCGGGCTCACCTTTTGAGCTCTCTCTGCTGTCATAAAGAGTTTCTGAACTCGCAACATCGGTAACGATTACATCAACAATGTCCTCAAGATTTAACCACGACTTCTCGATTAAATCACCAACTCTCAAAACAATAAGAGTAAACCCTATCAGTTGTTCTCTACGTTTGAGCCTAGTCACTGGTACGTACGCTGCGTCATTGGCGATCCAGTCTTCTTGTTCATATATTGGCAAAAACATGAGCACACCCGCTTGTGACTCTTTTTCCTGAACAAGGGTAATGCGCTGGGTCATGACAATACCGCCAGTGTCACGTGCGGTCTCTAAAGCCTTTAGACGCTCAGGGTTTGAGCCCAAATCAAATCCTAGCGCTGTTTCATTTCCCTCTAAGGGGTATACCATAAACACCGGATAATAATCCGGTCGATGAATTACCGGAACTAATCGGCTCTTACCGTCGTTCACAAGCCGCTCTGTTATTTGAAACCCGCTGTACCCTTCACCTTGAGCACGAATTTCATAACTAAAACGTTTTTTATTTGGAATTCTTGGTATCCATTCCAGCGCCTGAATTTCCTGGTGCCGTTGTAAAAGTGTGTTTGAAAATCGTTCAAATTTTTCACGATTTAAGTTGTCAGTATTTTCCACAAAGGCTTTTAGGGAAGTAAGAATATCCTGGCTTGAGAATAAGCGTTCTTCGATCGCAAAATAATGGCTGTTTGCTTGTTGGAGGAAGGCTTCTTTGCGGTTAGAAAAACTTAACTCAGTCATTAAATAATAGGGCTCTTCTCCGCTTTGTTGAGTAGAAAAAGATGCCGACCGCCAAGTAACCTGTTGATATGTATGGTTTCTGATAACTTTACATAGAGCAGGTATATGACAATCAACATCTCGCAGCATATTTTAGGCCTCAAAGGGCAACGTGTAAATGAAATTAAACTGGATGACGGCGGTGTTAAGATTGTCATTCACTGCAGCCGAGACGCGCGTAGGAGGGCTATAGACCCTGCTACAGGCCAGAAGGGAAGCATCAACCAGCATGTCCGCCGACAAGTAAACGACATCCCCCTTTTTGGGTATCCTTGTGTGGTCGAGATTGAGCTGGCGCAGGTTTATATTAACAAGGGCGAACGCCGCATTGAGGGGTGTGATTTTGTTGATAAAGGGTGCCGTTTCACTCACCGATTTTGCCGACTGATCAGTGGATTATGTCGGCATATGTCTATTCAAGCGGTTTCCAGACATTTGGATATACGATGGGAAACGGTCAAGAATATCGACAGGGCATACCTTATTGAAACTCTCCCTACGCTTGATCCTGCAGAGCTAACTGGCTTGGAATATATTGGTGTAGATGAAGTTGCCCGGGCGAAAGGTCATGACTACATGACGGTGGTCTACGATATGGTTGGCGGTCATCTGATCTGGGTTGAAGCAGGCCGAACTGCCGAGGTTTTTTCAAGGTTTTTGAAACAACTGCAACCAGATACAGCCTGCAAAATAAAGGCCGTAGCGATGGATATGGGGCCTGCCTACCAAAAGGCTGTCAGAGAGTCCTTGCCGTTGGCCGACATAGTATTTGACCGTTTCCACGTCATGAAAAACTACAGCAAAGCTATCCATAATCAGCGTCGACTTGAGTTCAGAAAGGCCGATCCAAGTGGTAAAGAGTTGATGAAAGGGACACATTATCTGTTGCTCAAAAATGCGGATAAGTTGAGTGAAAAACAAAGTGACAAGCTGCAAAGGTTGCTGGAGAGCAATAGCAACCTGAATGCACTTTACGTCTTGAAAGAACAGCTTCAGCTGCTGTGGAGTGCCGCTTCATTTGAGGCGATGGCGGAGCAACTGGAACGTTGGTGCCTGATAGCAGATCAGTCACAGATGCTCTATCTAAAAAAGTTCGCGAAATCCCTACGGAAACATTGTGTGGGCATCTGCAACTACGCCAAACACAAGCTCACAAGCGCCAGGATAGAGGCTGGTAATGTCAGTATAGGAATGATCCGTAAGCGAGCCAGAGGCATCAAGGATACCGAATACTTCAAACTCAAAATTAGACAATCATCCATTCCAGATAATCAATCTATGCTCTATTTGAAATCCTAAATCTACTCAACAAAGCGGAGAAGTGCCAATAATAGACATAAACGGAAACACCGATACCAATAAACAACACCGCTAATGGCAGGCTGTAAGAATGGCGACTGGGTATTCTAATCATTGCCAAGTGCTCACCTTATCGTTTCATTTAACTGGCCTTAAAAATATCGAATACTATCCATAATGGCGTCTGATCATTCCAAGCCATTGTTGTGGATTAGCAAGATAGCTTTCATGAGCTTGCTGAATCAGTGAGTTTTCAAATGAAGTAGGATCCTGAGCTTTACTATAGAGAAAGCCCTGTAATTCATCTTTTGGGAAAAGTGACAGCATTTCTACTTGGGAGTTCCGCTCAACCCCCTTGATAACCAACCCCAGACCGAGAACATTAGCCAGTAAAGTCATCACATTACAAATTTTCCGGCTCGACGAAGAGCTTTCAATATGCCGAACAAAGGATCTATCCATTTTGATTTTGGAAATTGGCAGATCGCTTATCCGACTGAGCGAGGAATGCCCTACGCCAAAATCATCAATCGCCCAGGTACAACCGATATCGGCTAGAGCTTCGAGCCTTTCTCGAAAATATGTAAGGTTTTCCATGAGAGCCGTTTCTGCGATTTCGAACTCAAACAAGCTCGGATCCAACCGATATTTTATAAACATTTCTTTTATATGTGGGACAAAATAATCCGACTTCACCTGCAGTGGAGATACATTTATCGACAAGGGCAACACCTCGGTTCCTGCATCAATCCAGGCTCGCTGTTGACGACAGGCTTCTTCAACGACCCAGCGACCTATCTCCAATATTTTTTTGGACCGCTCTGCGATAGGAATGAATACACTTGGGCTCACCGGATCTTGGTTTTCCCTATGCCAGCGAAGAAGGACTTCAGCACCACAAATTAAATTACTGCCAACATTAATTCTTGGCTGGTAGTGCAATTCAAATTCATTTCGTTCTATTGCCAACGCCAATCCATGTTCAATCCCGGCTACTTTTTCAATATGCTCGCCAATACTTGGATCAAAAAACTCAACTGAATTCTTCCCACTTTCCTTAGCCTTATAAAGGGCACCATCTGCGGCTCTAATAAGCTCATTTGCAGAGCGGTTTTCTTCTTCGGGAGGCATAACTGCGATACCAACAGATCCCTTGCATTGAAAAGTGTGAGCGCCAAATTTGATGGGCTTGTCAAAAACTTTGGTAATTTTCTCCTTCAAAGTCAAAATATCAGCTTCGCTTCGATAACCATTGAGCACGACACCAAATTCATCCCCTCCTAGTCGCGCGACAATATCGGATTTACGCACCGATCCTTTTAGACGACTGGAAATCTCTTTTAATAATTTATCCCCTGCGGGATGACCATAAATGTCGTTGATGTTTTTAAAATCATCAAGATCGATAAGAAATAAGGCCAAGAAAGTATTTGCTCGTTCTGTGGTCAGAAGAGCCATTTCCAGTGCGGGATCAAACTTTGTCCTGTTTGCCAGCCCCGTCAGTCCATCCGTAAAGGCTGACTTGGTTAATTTTTTTTCCTGTGTTTTTTGGGCAATACTAAAACGAACAGAACGATTTAAGAGCGCGGGAGTCAGCTCATCTTTAAGCAAATAATCAGATGCACCTGATTGGCAAGCCATTTCATCCAGTGCTTGATTATCCTCGCGCGTTAACAAAATCATCGGCGTTAAACATCCGACTTCTGTAAATTTTTGGATAAGTTCGATGCCTCGATAAGGCCCCATATACTGATCGACAAAACAGACATTATAATCGTCGATTTCGTCTAGTATTTCAGTATTAGTCGGGTCTGACACCCAACTAACGACGACATCGTCTTTTGAAAAAGCAGTGCTTAAAAGCCGTTCTGTATAAAGAAAATCAACTTTATCATCATCAAGCACCAGTACACGCATTCGGCAACCCTCCACCCCCCGGTTTCGGACTCGATATTCCCCTTACGCAAGCAAGATTATCTTAAGAAGAAAAACTTAACGACTTATAAACCTTAAGTTTATTAACGAGATTAAAAGTAATACACGCTTGAAAAGTACCTATTACTTTAGGGATGACTTTGTAACCTTGACCACAGTTTATGCATTGGTAATTTCAGAGTACGGTCTTCAGATACAACAAATGATCTGGTATAAACACGTCACAATACTAAATTTCCTTTCCTAACTATTAACCTTCTCCAGTGGTTTCATGACAACACTTTCGCTCTTCAATATCGCGACGATCACCCTCACGCTTGCCGCTTTCTTCGGCTATATAAATCATCGGTGGTTACGAATGCCGATATCCATAGGTCTTGTTGTCATTGCCTTGATTGCCTCCATTATGGTCATGCTCGTTGACCTGGCGGTCCCTCAACTCGGTATTCAATCAGCAGTTAGGCTTTCACTGGCACAGATCGATTTTCATGAAACCCTTATGAAAGGAATGTTAAGCTTCTTGCTCTTTGCTGGGGCTCTTCATGTAAATATTGAAGATCTTATTCACCGTAAATATGCCATCACCCTCATGGCGACAGTCGGGGTTTTGATCTCGACATTTTTCATTGGTTTTGCGATGTACTATGTCACAGGTTTTATCGATCTTGAGATCCCCCTGATATACTGCCTGATATTTGGAAGCTTAATCGCCCCCACTGATCCCGTCGCTGTTTTAGGCATCCTCAAAACTGTCAAAGTCCCCACCTCTCTCAAGGCTAAAATAGCTGGTGAAAGCCTTTTCAATGATGGTGTCGGGGTTGTGGTATTTACCATATTGGTTGCGATAGCTACCCAGTCATCCACTGGGGTTGGTTCTGGCGGAGAGGAAATTGGCGCCTTTGAGATGTCTCGTATCTTTCTACTCGAAGCTGGCGGAGGAGCGGTTCTCGGCCTGATCACAGGATATATTGCCTATTGGGCTTTAAAGAGCATTGATGAATATACAATCGAGGTTCTTATTACACTGGCTTTGGTTATGTCGAGCTATAGCCTCGCCTATGCCTTACATTTCTCGGGCCCAATTGCGGTCGTAATTTCAGGTCTTCTTATTGGCAACAGTGGTATGCGTTTTGCCATGAGTGAAAGCACTCGGGATCATGTGCAAAAATTCTGGACCCTGCTCGATGAAATTCTCAACGCGTCATTGTTTTTGATTATCGGTTTTGAAATTTTAGCAATATCCGAAACAACAACTAATCTTATCGCCACCCTAATTATGATTCCAGTGGTTCTCTTCGCACGATTTATCTCTGTTGGACTGCCAATAAGCCTGCTCAGTCTCAAGCAAAAATATACCCCTGGAGCCATCGCAGTCTTAACGTGGGGCGGGCTACGTGGTGGAATTTCGGTCGCCCTCGTTCTCTCCCTGCCAAACGTCCCGGAAAAAGAAAGCCTGCTCGCCATAACCTATGGCATTGTCATCTTTTCTATCATCGTTCAGGGACTAACTGTTAAAAAGGTCGTAGAGCGTTTTGTGAAGTAAGTATAAGACAGAAAAGGCAGCCATATGGCTGCCTACTGGAACGAATTGAAGCTCAGGAATCTAAAAATAACCTGGCTTACTAGATCAAAGTTCCTTGGATATTGGTTTATTACCTAGAGCCTGTAAGGCCCATTTCCCAAAATCCTGCCTCTAATCTGGTAGCCGTGGCAAAGGTTTCGCAAAGCTGCTTCCAGCGCCCAGATGATCTGTAGTCTTCGCCGAGACGTGACATAGCAACGCGCTCCAACTGGCCGTAAGCACCTGCGGCCACCTGTTGGTACTCATTACTTGAATACATATCAATCCAGGGGAGATAAGGGTTATTTTCCAAATCTTTAGTTTGCTCATCAGAAAGACGAGACCCGATTTCTGCGTAGCCCATAACACACGGGGCTAAGGCGACGAGAAGGTCGAGAATATCACCCGACATCCCCCGCTCCATAACATAGCGGGTATAAGCAATATTTGCGGCGGCTTCAGGCTCGGCCTCCAGGACAGATTTTTCAATCCCCCAGTCAGCGCAATAGCTGATATGTAATTTAACTTCTTCATTCACCAAGGCATCCATTGTTGCCGATGCCTGGCGCATGTCGTCCAGATTATCACTCTTAAAAACAGCCAGGGCATAGGCTCGCCCAAACTGAATTAAAAACAGGTAATCCTGAATAAGATAGTGCTTAAAAGCATCCTTGGATAAAGACCCATCTCCCATTGATTGAACAAAGGGGTGATAAACATAAGACGCCCAATCGGCGGGACATTCTGCTTTAAGATCTTCATAAAAGGACATAACAGGAGTTTCTTGTTAGAGGAGCCGACAATAGAATGATTGCCAGAAAGTAAAATATCGAAAAAAAAGCGATCCAAAAAATTCAGATCGCTATCAATAAATCAGAAACGCTTTAGAGAGATTCTGGTAACTTAACCTTCAGGCCATCAAGTTCATCAGACATGATCAGCTGACATCCAAGGCGGGATGTCTCGGTCAGGTTAAAGGCAAGGTCGAGCATATCTTCCTCGTCTTCAGAAACTTCGTTCAGTTTGCCATACCAGCTTGGGTCGATAACAACATGACAGGTCGCACAGGCCAGAGACCCTTCGCACGCCCCTTCAATATCGATATCATTACGTTGAGCAATTTCGAGAACTGAAAGCCCAAGAGGGGCATCAACTTCTTTTTCGGAACCGTCTGTTTCGACAAAAGTCATTTTTGGCATGCGCCAATTCTCCTAACATATCCGGGGATAAAGCCTAATGACTTTTACATGCCCCATAACATCGATCCGCTGCCGTACTTATGTCGGCTATTATTTTACATTGGCTGACTATATACGCCGCTTAAGCTAAACTTGGGAAGCGCTTTTTCTCATCCTGCCTTGTGTAAGTCTGATCGCAGCTTATCAACAGCTGTGCTCAAGAGATCAATCGCCTGATTAACCTCCCCCTCTGTCGTGAACCGCCCCAAGCCAATTCGAAGGGACGACATAGCCTGATCTTCGTTTAAACCCAAAGCCTTAAGCACATAAGACGGATCAAGATCAGCAGAGGTACAGGCCGATCCCATAGAGAGTGCCAAATCAGGAACCGACTTCATCAATTCAGCCCCGGAAATACCTTCAAAAGTAACATTTAAGTTTCCGGGAATCCTTTGTTCAGGGTCGCCATTAAAACTTACGCCATCCAATCTGGCCTTAAGACCGTCCTGGAAACGTCGACTTAAAGATGAAAGACGATCGTACTCAGTAAACATTTCTTCGTTGGCATACTGAGCTGCAGCACCAAGACCGACACAAAGCGGCGTTGCCAACGTGCCTGAACGAAGACCTCTCTCTTGACCTCCACCATCGATAAGAGGCTCGAGACGAATGCGCGGGCGTCTTCTTACGTAAAGTGCGCCTATCCCTTTAGGACCATAAATTTTGTGACCCGATATACTCATCAGATCGATCTGCATCTTGTTGACATCAAGGGGGATCTTACCAACGGCTTGGGCTGCATCAGTATGGAACTTGGCTCCCGCGGCCTTACAGATTTCTCCAATCCGGCTTAGATGCTGAATGACACCGATCTCATTGTTGACCGCCATGATAGAAACAAGTGCTGTCGCTTCAGTGACAGCGTCGGACAGAGCCTCCATATCAACCAAACCATTGATATCAACCGGGAGCCTGATGACTTCAAAGCCTTCTCGCTCCAGACGGCTCACAGATTCTAGTACGCACTTGTGTTCAACCGTAGAGGTGACAATCCGGTTGCGTACGGCTCCCTTGGGATTATCGCGAAGAAAATGTGCCAGACCTTTGATCGCCAGGTTGTTTGATTCCGTGGCGCCTGATGTAAAAATGATCTCTCTGGGGTCCGCCCCAATCACATCAGCGATTTGCTGCCGTGCCTTATCAACAACCTCTTCGGCTTCCCAGCCATAGGCGTGATCCACAGAGTGAGGATTGCCAAAACTCTCGCTAAAGAAGGGAAGCATCGCTTCAACAACCCTTGGATCTGTCGGGGTTGTTGCCTGATAATCAAGGTAGATAGGCTTTACTGATCGGTTGGCTTTCTTGTTCTGCATTACACTCATAACACCGCCCTATTCCGGCCGTTCTCCCTTTCGCTGAAATAAAGCAATCCACGCATCAGCAAAGCGGTCCAAATCATCCGGACACGAGTTCCAACCCGTCGAAATACGGATAGCTTCACCTGCAGCTTTGTCATCGGCACCCATTGCTTTGAGAACGTGGGAAGCCTGAACTTTCCCTGACGAACACGCCGAGCCTGAAGAGACCGCATATCCTTCGAGATCAAGCACCATCAACTGAGTATCCGAAGGTACACCTGGCATCGTGATTGTTGTTGTATTGGGAACACGAGGAGTTCCAGCACCAAATACGAGAGCCCTTGGTGCTGCAGCCAAGAGTTTTTGTTCCATGTCATCCCGGGCTTGAGATTTCACCTGCATATCGGGCAATCCCTCGAGGGAGAGTCTGGCAGCGACACCAAACCCGACAATACCTGATACATTTTCAGTGCCGCCCCGGCGACGTCTTTCCTGTCCACCACCTAGCTGCTGGGAAATAATCTCAAGTCCTTTCCCCAGAACCATAGCTCCAACGCCTTGGGGGCCACCAAGTTTATGTGAAGAGATGGTGGTAAAATCTATCCCGAGTTCTTCACAGTTAATTGCAACCTTTCCAGCAGCCTGCACGGCATCACAATGGACCAAAGCGCCCTTGTCATGCGCCAGCTTTACGATCGCATCAATAGGCTGCAAAACACCGGTTTCATTGTTGGCCATCATTACCGAGATAAGAGAGTTCTCCCCATCTTCGGCAAGGAGTTCTTCAAGCGCGGTTAGCTCTATATTCCCCTGATTATCCACAGGAATCTGAATGGCATTTTCATGGACCTGAAGCACCGAGGGATGCTCAATTGAGGAAACCAATATCCGGCTTCGGCCAGAACCTTTGAGAACAAGGTTATTTGCCTCCGTACCGCCAGAGGTAAAAACCACCCGGGCTGGTTTGCTTCCAACCAGCGAAGAAATTTCTGCTCGTGCGTCTTCGACGAGGCGCCTGGCAGCGCGCCCATATTCATGAATGGAAGAAGGGTTGCCTGTCTGTTTAAGGGCAGAGGTAACGGCCTCTATTACTTCAGGTCGAACGGGTGCCGTAGCATTGTAGTCAAGATAGATGGAACGGCGCATTTACGGTCTCATATCCAATTTAAGCCATGCTTATTTTCACAGCCCAATAAAACAATTGGGGCAATAGAATACTGGGTTCAATATTACACTGGGTCAAATAGATATAGGGTGTTTATTCCGCTGCTACACCATCATTTGGACCAGAAGACAAAAATAAATCTGATCCGGGATCAATACGACGTTCAATTACGTCTGCCAAGGACACATTGCTTAAATAGCTGTAGATATGATTTGAAAGCCCCATCCAAAGGTCGTGTGTGATGCAACGACTTTTATCACTTCGGCATCCTTGTGGACTTGTGGGCGTACAAGCTGTGGCCTTTATCGGCTCTTCAACAGCTTGGAAGATCTCAGATATCATGGTCTCACTGGCCTTTTTTGACATCTTATAACCGCCACCGGGACCCCGCACCGAAGCCACCAGGCTTTCCCGCCTCAACTTGGCAAAAAGCTGTTCAAGATATGAAAGAGAGATTTCTTGACGATCTGCGATTTCCGCAAGAGATACTGGTCGCTCACCTGCATAAAGAGCCAAATCGACCATAGCCATAACAGCATAACGCCCCTTAGTGCTTAGTTTCACAGCTCATCACTCCTAAACATCCGGTAACAATCTGGCCATTAATACTCGCCATATTATAACAGCCCCCAATTAAATTTCATCCCTTACGAAGGGGTCACCTTAACATTTCCCCTGTGGAGGGATATCCTCGCCAGTATTATCACTCTTATCCTTATCCTCCTTTTGTGTGAGCAGATTGGCCTGATAATCGTCCTGGCCTTCTAAAGAATTTATACGTCTGCGCAGCGATTGAACTTCATTGAGAAGCCCCTCCAGTGTGCGCGACACAGGATCAGGAACATCCCCTGTCGGCGTTCCATAGGCAACAAAAGGTTGTTCATCCACCACTGCCGGTTTCGGGTTAACCACTTTACCCGGAATACCGACAACCGTTGCACAACAAGGCACATCCTTGGTCACGACAGCATTCGCCCCAATACGGGCATTGCGCGCAACGACAATCGGACCAAGCACCTGAGCACCAGATCCAACGATTGTCCCACATTCCAATGTTGGATGACGTTTAGTTCCTCGCTGAGCATCAGAATCAACACTAGGAGCTACACCCCCCAAAGTCACGCCATGATAGAGCGTCACATTGTCGCCGATGATAGAGGTTTCACCAATAACAACACCCATGCCGTGGTCGATAAAGAAGCCTTTGCCGATTGTTGCGCCGGGATGAATTTCAATTCCTGTTACGATCCGCCCCAAATGAGACAGACATCTCGCGAGTAGTCGCCAGTCATTTCGCCACAGTTTATTGGATAGACGATGGAGACTAACGGCTTGAAACCCAGGATAACACAGCACAACTTCAGCCCGAGAACGCGCGGCGGGATCACGTGACATTGTCGCATCAATTTCAGCTTTTAATCTGTCGAACATATGTTCGTTCCTATCTCTACCTTTTACTTTCTTGAAAAAGGTATTTGGCTAAGAGCTACCTGTAGATTATATACAATGCATTGGAATCACACGGCACATCCTCTGCGATATAGTAATCTGGGTCGTTGGGGTCAAGTGTAGCAAGTGTTTAGACTAACGACACAATAGAATCTGGAGCTTATCCAGGGCTTAAGTGAAGATAGTTTAGACGGGTGAACGGCTGAAATAAAGCCTCGAAGTCAACTAAAGGGAACAGTGACTGTATGCCTGATATTATTCTTAACGGCCCGGAAGGTCGTCTTGAAGGACGCTATTTTCACAATCCGACACCAAATGCACCGATTGCTCTGATGCTTCATCCGCATCCTCAGCACGGCGGCACCATGAACAACAAAATCGTCTACACGATGTTCAACTCATTCAAAGCACAGGGCTTTTCCGTTCTGCGCTTTAACTTCCGTGGCGTGGGTCGCTCACAGGGTACTTTCGATGATGGCGAAGGTGAACTGTCAGATGCAGCATCCGCACTAGACTGGCTACAGTCCGTCAATGCCAACGCCAGCCAGTGCTGGGTATCCGGATTTTCATTCGGTGCCTGGATCAGCATGCAGTTATTGATGCGTCGTCCAGAGATTGATGGATTTATCTCCATCGCTCCTCCAGCCAACATGTTTGACTTCAGCTTCCTTGCCCCTTGTCCTTCTTCAGGATTGATCGTTCAGGGCGAACGTGACGAGGTCGTACCAGAATCCGCAACAGCGAAACTGGTCGACAAGCTGAATTCACAAAAAGGCATCGCCATCGACTATCGTATTGAACCAACTGCCGGTCACTATTTCGAGAACGAAATGGATATCATCGACAGCCACATTCAAGACTACGTCAGCCAAAATTTAGCCCCGGCTGCCGAAGAATAAACACTCTTTGAGTGATGAATAAAAAGGCCGCTGATTGCATCTGCATTTTCAGCGGCCTTTTTTAATAGAACACAGACATTCAAGCTGCGTGCAACACGCCGCCAAAACAAGGTTCGGGGACCTTTGTTGTTGTGGGCAGGGATAGCGGCAGGCCGAGCTGGCTGCGTTTGGCGAGGAATGCGAAGGCTTGCGCTTCCAAAGCATCGCCATCCCAACCAACAGTTTCCACGGGTTCTACAGATACTTTCAGCTCTTCACGTAACGCATCCATCAGCACAGGGTTATGACGTCCTCCACCAGTGACTAGCCATTGATCAGGAGATTGAGGGAGGAATGGGAGAATTCTTGCATTGGCCGCGGCGGTAAAGGCTGTGAGGGTCGCCGCGCCATCTTCAGGGCTCAAACCCTGTACCGGATCATTTGAGAAATCATAGCGATCTAACGATTTTGGCGGCTCTAGCGAGAAGAAAGTCTTGTTGAGCATTTGCGCCAACACCTTTTGATCGACCCGACCGGATGCGGCAATCTTTCCGCCTTCATCCATGGTCTGGTCAAAGTGCTTTGCCATCCAATCATCGAGAAGGCCGTTGCCCGGTCCGGTATCACAGGCAAGAACAGAACCATCTGATCCGAGATAGGTAATGTTGGAAACACCGCCAATGTTGAGAACCATGATCGGCTTCGTTATATCCATCGCCAAAGCCTGATGGTAAAGCGGAGCAAAAGGTGCCCCCTCTCCTCCAGCTGCAACGTCGGCAGAGCGGAAGTCATTAACGACGGGGATACCGCAAAGGCTGGCCAGGAGGTCGCCATCGCCGATCTGCTTGGTAATGCCGCGAGCAGGGTCATGAAAGGTCGTCTGACCGTGAAAACCGATCAGCTCAACATCAGATGCCTTAAGAGATGCTTTGCCTAAAAGCTCTTGCACAGCAGTATGATGCCAACGGGTTAAGGCCTCTTCGGCATTTGTGGTGTCTTTGCCTTCCCCCATCACCGCCTGAAGCATGGCACGTTGGTCGGCGCTATAGGAAAAACTATGAGTTGGCCCCTGCTCAAGGACACTCTCACCATCACTCTTGATGAGGGCCGCATCTATGCCATCCATAGACGTCCCGCTCATCAAACCTAACAGCCAGTCATTTTTTTTATCCGTCATGCTTCTATCTCTTATCTATACGAGCTTCTCACTACCGGGTTTTTCTCTGCCGGGCTTCTACCACTTACCAAGGTTTTATAACATTTACCGAGGCTTCATATGGCATCGAAGATTGTTTCCTTATAGGGATTGTGTTAAATCCCTGCGGCTACGGCAAGTAGAGGATTACTTTTCTGTCGTACTCTCTAATTTAATTTTGACCTTTTTCGAACTAAGCGAGACTTACTATGACCGCGCCACAAGCAACCAACTATCGTTCAGAATTCCTTCGTGAACTGAGCGCTCGTGGTTATATCCATCAGTGTACGGATATGGACGCCCTGGATTCAAAACTCGAAAAAGGTCCAATCGCAGCTTATATCGGCTTTGACTGCACAGCAGATTCTCTGCATGTCGGCAGTCTGGTTCAGATCATGCTATTGCGTTGGCTCCAGAAGTCTGGTCACAAACCAATCGTCCTCATGGGCGGTGGCACCAGTAAAGTTGGAGATCCGTCTTTTAAGGATGAAGCGCGTAAACTAATCACCGTTGAAGAAATCCAGCACAACATGGATGGCATCAAGAAGGTATTTTCCAAGTATCTGACTTTTGGTGATGGCCCAACAGATGCCGTGATGGTCAACAATGCCGACTGGCTCGATAACATCAACTACCTTGAATTCCTGCGTGATTACGGGGTGCATTTCTCGGTTAACCGGATGCTCAGCTTTGATTCCGTCAAGCTGCGCCTCGACCGTGAACAGTCCCTGTCTTTCCTCGAATTCAACTACATGATCCTGCAAGCTTACGATTTCATGGAACTGAACAAACGACAGGAATGCCTGTTACAAATGGGTGGTTCTGATCAATGGGGCAACATCGTCAATGGTGTCGATCTCACGCGTCGTGTCAGTCGTAACGAAGTATATGGCCTGACCTCACCTCTTCTTACCACTTCTTCCGGTGTGAAGATGGGCAAGACGGTCAGCGGTGCGGTTTGGCTCAACGAAGAACGCCTGTCCGTATATGATTTCTGGCAGTACTGGCGTAACACAGAAGATGCTGATGTCGGCCGTTTCCTTCGCCTGTTCACCGAACTTTCCGAAGACGAAATCAAAAATCTTGAGGCCATGGTAGGCGCCGGTATTAACGAAGCGAAAAAAGTCCTCGCCACCGAAGCAACGAGACTGTGTCATGGTTTGGAAGCGGCAGAAGCTGCAGCGGAAACCGCACGTAAAGCTTTTGAAGAACGCAGCATGAGTGCTGATCTTCCGAGTTGTGATATTGAAAAGTCACGCCTTGAAGAAGGTATCCCGGCTTTCTTACTCTGGAAAGAGGTTGGCCTCACAACCAGTAACGGGGAATCTCGCAAGCTGATCAAAGGTGGTGGCGGACGTCTCAACGACATTCAAATCAAGGATGATAGCTTGTCAATTTCTCTGGCTGACTTGAACGCCGAGGGATCCATTAAGCTGTCCGCCGGTAAGAAAAGACATATCCTGGTTAAGCCAATTTAACCTAGTCTTTCGATATTTTGTATTGAGAAAAAGGGCTGCAGATTTGCAGCCCTTTTGTTTGATTAGAGTACAAATATATTACTTCTGATCAATTTTCGGCTTCTTCTTTTTCGCGGGCTCTTCCTCAGTCGTACTTTGCCCCTCAGTGGTCGGGGTCGCATTGCCAAAGATATTACGGAGAAAGCCTGGAGCAAGACCGGATAGCGGATTAATAGAGACTTCGGGCTCTTCTAAATCTCCTTTTAAAGAGTAATTGAAAGCCACGATACCTTCACCTTCCCCGCCCGTAAGTAAATTGCCAATAAGTGGTATTCCGCCAAGGATTCTATTAATTGTGTATGCAGGTACAATCGTTCCATCTGCGGCTAAAATTTTCTTATTGGTATCAATCTCACCCTTAGCAGTAAGACCTATCGATGAAGAATAAAGCCGGATAAGATCGCTTCGTAATAATCCGTTCTGGAGGGTAAAATCCCCCTTGAGCTCGTTGAAGGCGATCCCTTCGGTAGTCAAAGTTGTGACCGGTCCAGTAAGCGATGCAAAGGCAAGCATTTTGGCAAGGGTCGGCGCCTTTACCAGCCGAAGGCCTCGAGCTTCCATATGTCCATTGAGCAAAGTTTCTGTGTGATAATCAGCTGCCGATCCCGTTATCTGAAGTGAGCCACCTTCGACGGTATCAAGGACATCCAAAGCACGCAGCATCGCACCAAAATCGTTCGCGGTAATATTTAATCCCTGGCTCCCATTTTCCAAAGGTTGGTAAGCCATCGCAAAGGTTCGCGGAACGTTATCCGCCTCCCCGCTCGGCTTCACGCCTTCCGCATGCCAAAGTTCCTTTGGAATAGTGCCTGAGAACTGAATGCGCTTCCAACCTTCAGCCTCTCGATCAATCCATAGAGAGGCATCCCTAAAGAAGCGTTGCTCCCCCATATAAATCGCCTCAAGATTCTCAGCGATCACTGTTATAGGAGTTACTGGTTCGGCAATGGGGTCGGCTGGGGGCTCTGGAACTACAGAGTTATTGACGTCAACAGTTGGTGTGGTGGTCGCATTTGGATCCGACTCTGCCTGGCTTTCGTCACTGACATTTTTATCATCACCCGTAAATCGGGTCGCATCCAAGACACCTCCGCCAATAACGATTACAGATTTTTCGTTTCGCAGGTCGAGTTTCACATCCGTAAGCAGCGAGTTACCAAGCTGAAACTGATCCAGGGTTCCGCGTGAGATCCCGTTCTCATCCAGGTTTAGCTGTCCATTAACCGCGAGGTCATTTGCTTCCAGATTAAAACTGTCAATATTTACCGCATTGCCATTTTGCAAGGTAACGATCGCCTGTAACTGACCAGGCACACCAGCTTCTTTTTGGTAATCGAGTGTATCAAGTTTGAGTACCGCATCCTGAAGGTTAGTCGCCAGCTGAACCGTGCCGGTTTCATCCGTCCTGTTTTCCAACGCGAGAGACAGCGAGACCGGCCCCTCGATAAAATCAGACACAGGGATACCGAGCTTGGTTAAACCATCTGGCAAAATGCGGGGGATATCTGCTTTCAGGTTTGTGCGGATATCGACATCACTGCCAAAATTTTCTGTCCAGTCAACCGTCAGAGGTACTTCAGCAAGAAACAACGGGCCCGTAACATGCATCCCCTTACCCGTTACATTAAGAACCAGATCTCCATCTGTCGCGTTAAGCCCATTATAAATTTTACCAATGCGAGCATTTTTGATCTCTGCTGAAGCATCAATAGAAATGTCTTCAAATTTGAGATCGTTCAGCAACATGAAATCAAAATCAACTGCAACAGCGGCATCGCCACTGGTTTCTTCCGGCTTGATACCCAGTTCGTCTATGAGCTTGAGGTTTTCACTGTTTAAGATGGCAAGCGCCGTATTTACAGGGCCTTCAACGGCTGTCTGAATAGCAATCTTTTCTTCTTCAATATCCAGGCCCGTTATCTCAATCGTCGACGGCAGAACCGACATGTCCTTCAGGATCCCGCTTTCAGTAAAGAGGGTTAATCCATCCGAACGGACTTCTGCTGTACCAGAAACCTTGGTCACAGGTGGCAAGGGGCGCAGATAGTAAACATCAAGGTCCGTATACTTCATGTCCCCTTTCAGGGAAACCAGTTTGGCTTTTTCAAAGTCTCCCTCGGGAATATCAAGAACAACTTTCACCACGGCTTCGTTCGCAATTCCGGTTCGGATGTTTTCCGTTACCCATTCGCGTGCGTCATCCGCCTTTCCTTCCGGCCAATAAAGCGAGAGATCATCGAGAGGAACTTCTACAGCCTTCACACCGGCGAGAATTTGCATATCCCCTTCGAGGCCGGAAACGCTGCCAGCAACAGAGAGTTGCGGTCCCTTTTCGCCTTCGAGACCAAAATTGATCGCTGCGTTATCAAGAGTTAGCTTTTGATTTGTTTTGCTGTAGCTGCCCTTCAAAAAGAGCCCCTGCACCGGAAGTACCGGAATATTTTGGCTCGGTATTTCAATTGTCCCGCTACCGCCCGAAAGCTCAAACCGGCTACGGCCAAATTCTCCGGCCAAGTTAAGCGAAGTTGCCACGGATGCCGCGAGAGGAATGTCGATTGTAGAAAGCTCGGATAGACTTGGATCTAGTTTCGCAAGGGTCGTTGGTTTCACACCAGACAACTGGAAGGCAAGATCAATGATCTGCAAAGAGTTATCGTAGACAAAAGCCCCGTTGAGGATCGCTTCTTCCTGTGCAATATCAACGATTAGATCCAGTTCACCTTTTAGGCCTAACTTATCTCGGCGAATGTTAATGTCTGCATAGGGGACGTTAAAGACCAACCCGAGTTTTTTGTCGTCTATGACCAGCTTGGCACCAACGATTTCAAGTTGATTGAGATACGCCAAAGGATGGCCGACATCCCGATCTTGCATCAAACTATCAAGAATCTCGGGCAATACATCGCCAAAACTAGGCTCATCAGCCCCTCTTTCGCCCGTGGGATCATTTACAATCTCAAAGCTTCCGTCTTCGGCCCGAACCAGATAGAGCCGCGGACCAATCACCCCGACACCTGTTGGCACAATCTTTCCCCGAAGCAAGGCACCGACATCAAAATCAATGCCCATTAAGGGAACGGCAGCTATGGTATTATCGTCTTTGTCGAGGACCCTGACCTGCTCCACATGGATTGCAATCGCGCGCTCTTTGGGCAGCCAGACAAGCATAGTTGTCTCGACATCCAGACGCATGCCCTGCTCTTGATCAACAAAGGCTTCTTCGACATAGGGAGTTAAAAAATCGAGCTGTACAGGGCCCGAAGACAAGCGCCATACCGCAATCCCCGCCATAATGGCGGTGATCACCAGCAAAGCGGCAATTAGTTCCAAAATAATCAGAGAAGACTTACGTATCATAAAATATTGTGGCTCCGCTCGCCTAAATTGCTACCATAGTCGATAAAGTGCTGCATAATTTTATTTACTCAATCTCTTGACCAATTTTTACAGCCTTTGCACTGTACGCGAAACAAGATGGGTACGCGAAACAAGGTGGGTACTCGAACAAGGTAGCGGTATTCATGATACTTTCATTCTCTTTTTCAGAAGAAACATTACCCAAAATCGCCAATCCCGAAAGGGCTAAACTTGGTTGTACCCATTGGGAAGAACGAATTGAACGCATAGAAAATCCTGATTTAAAGCAGGATCTTACCGATTTTTATAACACACCGAAAGTTAATTCACTGTTGAGATCCATCTTCTCTAACAGTCCTTATCTTTCAGATTGCCTTCTCAGGGATATGGAATTCCTTTGTGGACTTTTAAAGCAGGGTGCTGAAAAAAGTCTGACCAGTATCCATAATCATCTGCTCGAAAACATCGCGACTTCGACAGATAGACAAACCATTATGTCCTCATTGAGGCGGGCAAAAAAACAGGCTTCTCTGGCCATTGCATTTGCTGACATAACCGGGCAATGGACAGACAGACGCGTTGTCGAAGAACTAACGGGTTTCGCTTCAACGGCCATTTCTACTGCTGTTTCCCACTTACTTCTGGAACTGGAAAAACGAGGACATCTGCAGTTAAACACGTCCGAAAACCCAGAGCAGGATTGCGGGTATGTTGTACTCGCCATGGGTAAACTTGGTTCTTGGGAACTAAATTATTCCTCGGACATCGACCTGATCGTTTTATTCGATCCGGAAAAAATAAAATATCTGCATGATCGTGGCACTCACGAAGGTATGGTCAGGATGACACGCGATCTTGTCCGTTGCCTTGATGATCGCACCAAAGATGGCTACGTGTTTAGAACCGACCTCAGACTACGACCAGACCCCAGTGCCACCCCACTTGCGCTGTCTTTCAATGCGGCTATGTCATACTACGAAACCACAGGCCTCAATTGGGAACGTTGCGCCATGATCAAGGCCAACCCAATTGCAGGAGATAAAGAGCTCGGGCACAGGTTTTTAAAAGAAATAAAACCCTTTGTCTGGCGCAAACATCTCGATTTTGCCGCCATCAATGACATTCATGGCATCAAGCGTCAGATCTACGCCCACAAAGGCGGCGCAAAGATTGCGATCAAGGGTCACAACATCAAACTTGGTCGTGGCGGCATCAGAGAGATTGAATTCTTTGCCCAGACCCAGCAATTGATATGGGGGGGACGAAATCCAGAGCTTAGAAGCAGTTCAACCGCCTATGCCCTTGAACAACTCCACCGCGCCCATCTGATTTCACCCAAAGCCCATACCGACATGACCGAAGCTTATTGGTTTCTCCGCCGTGTCGAAAATCGTCTCCAGATGGTGGAGGATCAGCAAACCCAGTTCCTGCCGGAAACAGACGAAGGCCTGGGTGAAATTGCGGCCTTCCTTGGTTACGATAGTTCAGGGGATTTTAGCGAAGAGCTATTGCATCATCTCCACGTCGTCGAAGATCACTATGCTGCCCTCTTTGAGGAAGAGCACGAACAACCCTCAACCACAAAAAATCTGAACTTTACCGGTCATGAACCCTCCCCACAGCTCATCGAAACCTTACAAGAAATCGGTTTTAAAGACGGGGCTGGCGTTTTCCAACTAATTGCCAAATGGAAACATGGCCGCTACCGCGCGGTGCGTTCTGACAGATCGAGACGGTTGATAGCCGAGATTGTTCCTGTCTTACTCGAAGCCTTTGGAAAATCCACCGCGCCCGATAGCGCCCTCATTAAATTTGATGAATTTTTGTCTGGTCTGCCAACGGGTGTGCAACTTTTTTCGATGTTACAGACAAATCCAAATTTATTGGATTTACTCGCCGAAATTATGGGATCAGCCCCGGCCCTTGCCAACAGACTGAGCCAATCTCCGGGTTTGTTGGATGCTGTCCTCAGTGAAGACTTCTTTAACCGCCTGCCTGATCTGGAAGATCTCAGATCTCAACTCCTTGCCGCCCTGGATCAAGCACGGGATTTTCAAGACATCCTCGACTTCAGTCGAAGCTGGACCAATGATCAGAAATTCCGTGTTGGCCTCCAGATTTTAAGAGTAACAGGATCTGTCGAGCGTTCCAGTCGCGATCTCTCAAATATCGCCGAGTGTGTCATCGAAGGACTTCTTCCTAGAGTACACGACGAGTTAAAAGTCCGTCACGGAGAAATTGAACACAGTAACTTTGCCATCCTCGCCATGGGAAAACTTGGTTCTCATGAGATGACGGTGACTTCTGATCTCGATCTTATCAGCCTCTACGGATTAGAAAGTGATCCTCACCTACCAAACGGAGATCAGCCAAGCAGTGTCCTATCCAACGGGGATCGCCCTCTCGACCCAACCCAGTATTTCGCCCGTCTGACCCAACGTTTTACCAATGCCTTGAGTGTCATGACACCTGAGGGAAAATTGTATGAAATAGACATGCGCCTGCGCCCATCAGGTGGTGCTGGCCCGCTTGCGCTCTCTCTTAAAGCATTTGAACGTTATCAGCTCAACGATGCCTCGACGTGGGAGCACATGGCCCTGACCCGTGCGCGTGCCATTGGGGGAAACAAGGACTTTTGCGAAAAAATCAACCAAGTCATCAGACAAGTGCTTTGTCTGAAAAGGGATCCGCAAAAACTGGTTGATGACATCGCGGGCATGAGAGAGCGGATCGCCAAAGAAAAACCAGCCAAAGGTGTTTGGGATATCAAACAGGTAAGTGGCGGATTAATCGATCTTGAATTCCTGTCCCAATACCTCCAGCTTAAACACGCGCACGATACCCCCAATGTTTTGCATCCCAACACCAAACAAAGCTTTAAACAACTCGGCCAGGAAGGCTTGCTCTCGTCTCCTGATACCGCCGACCTGATAGAGGCTTTTGATCTCTTTCACCAACTGCAGAACCTGCTCCGCCTGACCACTGGCGAGCAACTCGACGAAGAAACCGCTCCTCCCGAAGTCCTCTCTCGCCTGGCTTCCGCATTAAGTGAGCCAGGTTTTCCTGAACTCAAAGCGAGGTACATGCAAACGACGGAACGGGTTGCGGAGATTTACGGGCGATTGATTAAGGCTGAGGCTTCGATAACCAAGATATAGAAAGTCAAATTAACCCCTAATCTTAATTATGCTCAGACGTCAAAATCTGAAATATATTTCATTTTTTTGAGTATAATTCAGAAATCAAAGACTTATCAAATGGAGTTAAATCGCTATTTCCTTTCATATATTCTAGCGCTGCTAAAAACTCACTTTCAGTAGATGACACCAAAGAAGGAAAGCCAATGTTTTGTGCTTTTTTATGAGCAAAATAGGCATAAAAAAGGCTCACAGGTTTGTAAGGATAATTTAAATTTCCACCTAGTTTATTTATGGACATACCAAAATATCGATTCAGTTCGCCATCCCGAGTAGAGTAGGCCACTGTCGGATATCCATTTTGTGCAGATAATTTTGAGCGTGCCATATGCTCTAGGCACACTCTATCTTCTTCATGATCACTACAGTACATAAACTTTATCATCTCACCCGCTAAATGGTAAGATTGTACAGCCTCGTCAATTTGATCTGCACTAATAACTATCGAATCAATATTACCAGAAGAAACACTTTCAAAGTGAATCCCTGTTAATGATGGAAGAACTTTTGCCAAGGCATCATAGTCATCAAAATCATCGTTAACTTCGGATACGACAACAATTCTAAAAGGTTTCTGGCACTTCTCCGCTTTGTTGAGTAGATTTAGGATTTCAAATAGAGCATAGATTGATTATCTGGAATGGATGATTGTCTAATTTTGAGTTTGAAGTATTCGGTATCCTTGATGCCTCTGGCTCGCTTACGGATCATTCCTATACTGACATTACCAGCCTCTATCCTGGCGCTTGTGAGCTTGTGTTTGGCGTAGTTGCAGATGCCCACACAATGTTTCCGTAGGGATTTCGCGAACTTTTTTAGATAGAGCATCTGTGACTGATCTGCTATCAGGCACCAACGTTCCAGTTGCTCCGCCATCGCCTCAAATGAAGCGGCACTCCACAGCAGCTGAAGCTGTTCTTTCAAGACGTAAAGTGCATTCAGGTTGCTATTGCTCTCCAGCAACCTTTGCAGCTTGTCACTTTGTTTTTCACTCAACTTATCCGCATTTTTGAGCAACAGATAATGCGTCCCTTTCATCAACTCTTTACCACTTGGATCGGCCTTTCTGAACTCAAGTCGACGCTGATTATGGATAGCTTTGCTGTAGTTTTTCATGACGTGGAAACGGTCAAATACTATGTCGGCCAACGGCAAGGACTCTCTGACAGCCTTTTGGTAGGCAGGCCCCATATCCATCGCTACGGCCTTTATTTTGCAGGCTGTATCTGGTTGCAGTTGTTTCAAAAACCTTGAAAAAACCTCGGCAGTTCGGCCTGCTTCAACCCAGATCAGATGACCGCCAACCATATCGTAGACCACCGTCATGTAGTCATGACCTTTCGCCCGGGCAACTTCATCTACACCAATATATTCCAAGCCAGTTAGCTCTGCAGGATCAAGCGTAGGGAGAGTTTCAATAAGGTATGCCCTGTCGATATTCTTGACCGTTTCCCATCGTATATCCAAATGTCTGGAAACCGCTTGAATAGACATATGCCGACATAATCCACTGATCAGTCGGCAAAATCGGTGAGTGAAACGGCACCCTTTATCAACAAAATCACACCCCTCAATGCGGCGTTCGCCCTTGTTAATATAAACCTGCGCCAGCTCAATCTCGACCACACAAGGATACCCAAAAAGGGGGATGTCGTTTACTTGTCGGCGGACATGCTGGTTGATGCTTCCCTTCTGGCCTGTAGCAGGGTCTATAGCCCTCCTACGCGCGTCTCGGCTGCAGTGAATGACAATCTTAACACCGCCGTCATCCAGTTTAATTTCATTTACACGTTGCCCTTTGAGGCCTAAAATATGCTGCGAGATGTTGATTGTCATATACCTGCTCTATGTAAAGTTATCAGAAACCATACATATCAACAGGTTACTTGGCGGTCGGCATCTTTTTCTACTCAACAAAGCGGAGAAGAGCCAGGTTTCTTTCTTATTCCAATAACATTATTCGTTATGTATTTTTTAATCGCCGCTTTCATGTCAACAGCACCTGAAGAATAAGTCGGCGTAGGAAATATTATCCCAAACAGAAGCAAAACTTTAAACATTTTACGTAAATTAGTATTGATCATGAATACACACTCAAAAATTAATTTTCGTTACGTTAAATCTTCAATGATGGGTATGAATTGAATTCATTAATGCAAACACAACCCAAACAACATTCCCGAAGAGTTCATAAAATACAACAAATTATTACAATCCATAGTAACACTTCATGCCTAAACAAAACTCCCAACATGATACCCACCACGAGAAAGACTGTCCTTGATCCTGATCCATGAACCACTTACAAATCAAAAATCATACACAACAGGATGACTATAATGACACTTGAAGTTGGCAATGCTGCCCCGGATTTCACTGCACCGATTAATGGTGGTGGCGAATTGAGCTTGAGTTCGCTTAAGGGCCAGTCGATTGTTCTTTATTTTTATCCGAAAGATTCCACACCGGGCTGCACGACGGAAGCCTGTGAATTTCGTGATGCTTTGCCAGATTTCTCCAAGCTCAATGCAACTGTCATTGGCGTATCCAAGGACAGCGTGAAACGCCACGACAACTTCATCGCCAAGAACGAATTGACCTTTGATCTGGTGGCGGATCTCGATGGTGAGATCTGTGAGGCTTATGGAGTTTGGGTTCTCAAAAAGCTGTATGGCAGAGAGTACATGGGGATCGAACGAGCTACCTTCCTGATCGATCCCGACGGTATAATCCAAAAAATATGGCGCAAGGTTAAAGTTAAAAACCATGTGGCCGAGGTCAAGGCTGCCGTAGTAGAGCTTACACAGTAAGGTACTAACGAAGGTCCCCAAGAAAAATACAGCTTAAAAGCATCAGATATCTTTTTTGGGGATTACTTCAATACACTGTCTGGAGAAAATCCACACCAGGCTGACATTTTACGGTATGCCGCGGAAAATCCTCTTAAAGAAGCAACATAGAAATCTCCGCCTGAATACTCATCGAGCAGCACCACTTTATTACCTTTGGCAAACCCGCGTAAAATTCCTAGCTCATCGCCATTTACACTGACATTTGCGTAGGGAATACCTTCCTCATCAATACCGGTATAAGCCTCGGATTGATAACTGGCCCCCTTACCATCTGTATATATGATCCAAAGAACAGCTTGGTTTTGTTGTAATTGTGTCGGATATCCACGGGCTGTCGCTTCTTGATATTCAACATATGGCATGCCATCGGGAGGCAACACATCACCATTGGAGATAGATACAGTAATGGAGTTGTCGCCATCTCCTCCTGTGTGGATTGAGCAAATCGTTCTCAGTTCACCGTCTTCGGTGTGAAATGCCTCCGCGCCGGCTTGCCAGTCGTTATATTGCTCAAACAATATTCCTTCTTTAACCGGACGCTCATCAATATACGTCCCCTCAGCGAGTACTGGAGCAATAAAACAGAAACCGCAAACAGCTGTCACCAACAGGGTTTTAAGCTTAGCAGAACTCTTCTCCATAACAGGACTTCTCCCGGATATCTCTTCAAATGGCTGAAGGCAGAGTGATGTAAATGCATTACAATAGAGTTAAACTTGGCGCGTAACCTACGACGTCACGCTTATGACATATTCTCCCGGTTTAAGTGTGATCCATTAGGAATGGGGAATATCTGCCAATACAATGTTAAAAGATTTTCAGAAAATATATAAACTCCTGAAATCTTCTCGGAAATTTGATTCTGAGCAACAGAAGAGTCCCCGTGTCATTGATAATCATTCAATACGTTCAAGCGATACACCCGACCAATATACAGACGAACCCACGACGATTAATGCGCCTTCGGATAAACAACAGAGCGGTTTGCTTAGCCCTTCCAATGAAATCATAAATGCTGAAATACAAAAAACGGCAAAAGTGCCAAGTTTTTTGGCTCTTCTCCGCTTTGTTGAGTAGATTTAGGATTTCAAATAGAGCATAGATTGATTATCTGGAATGGATGATTGTCTAATTTTGAGTTTGAAGTATTCGGTATCCTTGATGCCTCTGGCTCGCTTACGGATCATTCCTATACTGACATTACCAGCCTCTATCCTGGCGCTTGTGAGCTTGTGTTTGGCGTAGTTGCAGATGCCCACACAATGTTTCCGTAGGGATTTCGCGAACTTTTTTAGATAGAGCATCTGTGACTGATCTGCTATCAGGCACCAACGTTCCAGTTGCTCCGCCATCGCCTCAAATGAAGCGGCACTCCACAGCAGCTGAAGCTGTTCTTTCAAGACGTAAAGTGCATTCAGGTTGCTATTGCTCTCCAGCAACCTTTGCAGCTTGTCACTTTGTTTTTCACTCAACTTATCCGCATTTTTGAGCAACAGATAATGCGTCCCTTTCATCAACTCTTTACCACTTGGATCGGCCTTTCTGAACTCAAGTCGACGCTGATTATGGATAGCTTTGCTGTAGTTTTTCATGACGTGGAAACGGTCAAATACTATGTCGGCCAACGGCAAGGACTCTCTGACAGCCTTTTGGTAGGCAGGCCCCATATCCATCGCTACGGCCTTTATTTTGCAGGCTGTATCTGGTTGCAGTTGTTTCAAAAACCTTGAAAAAACCTCGGCAGTTCGGCCTGCTTCAACCCAGATCAGATGACCGCCAACCATATCGTAGACCACCGTCATGTAGTCATGACCTTTCGCCCGGGCAACTTCATCTACACCAATATATTCCAAGCCAGTTAGCTCTGCAGGATCAAGCGTAGGGAGAGTTTCAATAAGGTATGCCCTGTCGATATTCTTGACCGTTTCCCATCGTATATCCAAATGTCTGGAAACCGCTTGAATAGACATATGCCGACATAATCCACTGATCAGTCGGCAAAATCGGTGAGTGAAACGGCACCCTTTATCAACAAAATCACACCCCTCAATGCGGCGTTCGCCCTTGTTAATATAAACCTGCGCCAGCTCAATCTCGACCACACAAGGATACCCAAAAAGGGGGATGTCGTTTACTTGTCGGCGGACATGCTGGTTGATGCTTCCCTTCTGGCCTGTAGCAGGGTCTATAGCCCTCCTACGCGCGTCTCGGCTGCAGTGAATGACAATCTTAACACCGCCGTCATCCAGTTTAATTTCATTTACACGTTGCCCTTTGAGGCCTAAAATATGCTGCGAGATGTTGATTGTCATATACCTGCTCTATGTAAAGTTATCAGAAACCATACATATCAACAGGTTACTTGGCGGTCGGCATCTTTTTCTACTCAACAAAGCGGAGAAGAGCCAGTTTTTTCAAACGACTTTACACTGCTCTATATATAGAAGCTCTTTTCTTTGTGTTGGTGCAGTCAAATTTTGCAAAAGCGGCACCAACAATGGAAGAGCAATCTCCAGACGACACAACTGTTTCCAATCCAGAAGACCTTCTTTTGGACACTCCATCCGATCCTCATACAGGTATAGTGTCCCCCTCCAAGAGCACGACCAATGAACAGTCCCACTTATCAATAAACGATTTCATTGATCCAGCAGAAAACCCAGTTACTTTAAGTCTGGAGACCGAAGAAGATAAGACTTTGTCTTTACTTGATAACTTATTGACGCACGATAATTTCAAATTACTGGACATAAGTAAGTTACAAAACAAAACCAGTGTAAGCTTGTCAAAATACAGTGATGACAAACAACTCCATATTTTCGATTTGGATGACTACATCACGATTGAATTGGATGATGATGACCTCCTCTATTTTGATGAAGAGCTGGCTCTATTTAGTATGGATGACTATCACTTTCTGGTCGTCAACAATGACTTGCTGAACATGTTCGACAACAATACCGAAAACAATTCCTGGGAAAGTTTAAAACCGGGAGAAGAATTCTACATTCTTCAACAAGATGACATATTCGAGGATGATATTGAAATCGTCACCGTTGATGAAGAGATATATCTGGACGAAAACAACCTGGTATCACAACCTGTCAGCGTTGATTATTTCGTCTACGAAGATACCATAATTGGCATGACCTTTACTCTACCTGATGATTTTTACAAAACGCAGGACAGCATTGATTTTGAAATCCTGTTTGCGTAGTCTCCGCTGAACATTACGGCTTCCTGTTTAACCCCAATGAGATGCTATCGGGATCGACGATGACACAACAACGACAAGATAGCTTAGTCCCAACAAGTTTAGCTCAAGCAGCCGTAACCGCGCTTAGTATTGCCAATTCTATTGAAAAGGCTGAAGCAACCCGGTGCTTTGCCAAGGCGTGGCAAAGCGGAGAGATTTCGGAAGTCGGAATTGCGCCAATTCCAAAGGAGCCTGCGCGTGAAAAAAAGCCCGTTCTGGTTCCGCCCCAAGAGGTACCGCGCCGCAAAGTCACTCAGGAAGTAGAAGGCCGCGTGGCCATGCTCCACGCTCTGACCCACATTGAACTTCACGCGATTAACCTCTGCTGGGATATCATTGCCCGCTTTGCTTCGACCCCAATGCCTAAGGGGTTTTACGATGATTGGGTATCGGTTGCTGATGACGAAGCCCGTCACCACCTTTTGCTATGTGAAAGGCTGGATCAACTCGGATCTTTTTATGGAGCCCTTCCTGCGCACGCCGGATTATGGAAAGGGGCAGAAGTCACAGAACACAATTTGAAAGCACGGCTTGCCGTCGTTCCCATGGTACTCGAAGCCCGAGGCATTGATGTTACACCCGGCATCATCAAAAAACTCAAAGCGGTAAAGGACTTTGAAAGTGCAGATCGTCTACAGGTGATTTACGATGATGAGATCACACATGTCGCCAAGGGCAAAAGGTGGTTTGAGTACCTGTGTGCGCAAGACAACGAAGACCCAATTGAAAGCTGGCAAAATATTATCCTCACCCTTTTTAAAGGACGGGTAAAACCTCCCTTCAATGAAGAAGGTCGCAATAAAGCTGACTTCCCGATAGATTTTTACGGCCCGATTGCCGATCTATAAAAGCGGGATACTCAGAAATCCATACAGAGAGCAAGAAAAGTTAAGACAGTTTAGGTCTTTGCCTTATAATCGCTTCTCGTATCCTTCTATTCCATAATTTACATATCATTTAACAGCCCGACCGCTTCCTCAGCGATTATCTGCCTTTCCTACTCCGCAATAAAATCAAGACCTAACGACGATCTAGCCAAGTTGATTAACCCGAGGTAATCCCTGTGAGCCAACCAGCCAATAATTCAGAGAACATGTTCCTTTTTGGATCCCTGCCAAAACTGTTTCTCAAAACGGCTACACCCATTATTCTGATCATGCAGGTGAACGGGCTTTTCACGCTTGTTGATGCCTATTTCCTTGGTGAGTTTGTCGGAGCGAACGCGCTCACGGCCGTTACCATGATGTTCCCGGTTTTTATGCTCATCGTCGCGCTTTCAACGTGGGTATCCGGGGGATTTTCAAGTGTCCTCGCCCGGCTTTTGGGGGCAGGAAAACACGCCGTCTCCAGTTCTGCTTATGCCAGTGCCCTGGTTTTATCAGCCCTTGTTTGCATTGTCCTCATCGCACTGTTTTTAGCCGGAGGAAGTGAACTGATCAATTGGGTAACCAAGGGATCCCCTGAGCTGTCCGAGATGGGATACACCTACATATCTTTGCTGATCTTTTTCTCTCCTCTGGTTTTTATGCTGACGGTCAGTGCCGATGCTTTCAGGTGTGAGGGGAAATTGGCTTTCATGACCTTCATATCAGTACTTTCCACCCTGTTGAATGTCGTTTTCAACTACATACTCATCGTAGAACTAGACCTCGGTGTCGCGGGATCAGCTTATGGAACCTTGCTGGCGCAATTCCTATCTTTATGCACCGTCATTCTCTATCGTTTCAACACACACTCTGTCATTACCATGGCAAATGTTGGCACACAGAAATTAAGCTCTTTTTGGCGTGAATATCTCGCTCTCGGCGCGCCCGTCAGCCTGGGATATCTCGGTGTATCGCTCACATCCGGTGCCGTTTTTTATTCTCTTCAGCAATGGGGAAATGAAAACTACGAAGCAACAGTGACAGCTTATGGCATCGTGACCAGAATACTGACCTTTAGCTACCTTCCCCTTCTTGGATTGAACATCGCGTTTCAAACTATTGCTGGAAATAATCAGGGTGCTCAGATTTGGCCCCGGGTAAATAACAGTTTAAAGCTCGCTGCCCTTGCCGCCTTTATTTACTGCGCAGGTTTGCAAACACTGTTTAACGTCTTCTCAGACGATCTCGGATTTATCTTTGTCAACGATCCCCAGATCGCCGCTGAAACCGGCAGGATATTGCCACTTATTACCATGCTTTATTTCTCCTTTGGCCCCAGCATGATCCTGTCTGGTTTCTTCCAGGCTATTGGGGATGCCAAACGCTCTGCCCTAATCGGACTGACCAGAACTTATCTGTTCTCCTTACCGCTTACTTATATCCTGCCGCAATTTTTTGGTGAAATCGGTATTTGGCATGTCGGCCCTTTAACTGAAATATTGATGGTATTGTTGACAGCGGTTGTTCTTACTCAAAATGCGAGTAGAACAGGCTATAAATTGGGTTTATTCAGGTCCTCGCCAGTAACAAATCAGACGGCATAAGAGGAGTATTCGGCCAAGGGTTACGTTTCCAGTGGGCGGAATAACCACTCCCAACAAAATCATTATCAAAAAAATAACTTAGAAGAACTGATTGAAGCACTAAGCATACAAGCCGAGCATTCAACTCTGGGTATAAATCATTTATATACCGATTTGCCATGCACTAGCCTTTTCTGTTATTTTGCATCTGCCTTTCGTCCAAAGCCTCTCAAAGTTGAATGGTTTTGGGTAAATATACCGAGGATTTAAAGATCTATCTCCCGTCGAGGAACTCGCACCTGGGAACTCGCACCCGGGTCGGTTAAGGTTAGTTTTGGTTTGTTGCTAGAGGACGTGTATGCCTGCGCTTGATTCTTTGTTGCCCGATCTTGCTCTCGATCCCACAGAACTTCTAGGTGCACTTTTTAGTGCTTCTGGCAACTATATTGTCATTACCGATCCCATTACAGGGTTGATTGTAGCCATAAGCGATGCATGGCTATCAATCCTTGAATACGAACGAGATGAAGTCGTTGGCCGAACCTCTGAAGAGCTCAAAATCTGGCTCCATCCCGACCAACGCCTGGAAATGATCCGTCGGATTAAAACCGATAAAGTTGTCAGCAGATTCCATACCTGTCTTCGCGGGAAAAGTGGTGTTTTACACGATTTTTCCGTCACAATTCAGGCCATTACAATTAGCTCCAAGAGTTATATTTTATTTACGGGTTATGACATTACCGAAGAACTTCAGGTTAAGAATTCTGTCGTAACTTCGCGGAAAATTCTCATTGATGCCCTTGAAGCCATGAGTGAAGGTTTCGTCCTCTATGGCCAGGATGGCCGTCTGATAATCTGTAATTCAAAGTTCAAGGAATTTTACGGCTATAGCGACGAAGAAGTCAGAGTTGGAACTTCGGGACGTCGACTTGGTGTGTTGGATATGGAACGAGGTACCGTTCTTATCAAAGATGCGGATCACGAGAATTATATTCACCGTCGCGAAGACATGGAAAAAGGCCCGCCAAGATCTATCGTGGTCCAACTCAAAGATGGCCGTTATCTTTTATTGAGTGACCGTGTGACCGATGAAGGCAACATTGTTAGCATCCAAAAAGACATCACAGATCTCAAATCAACCGAGATTGCTTTGGTTAAAGCCAAAGACGAAGCCGATATAGCCAACAATACAAAATCCGAATTTTTGGCGCACATGAGCCACGAATTACGCACGCCTCTCAATTCGATACTTGGCTTTACCCAAGTCATGCGAGATGAACTACTCGGTGATCTCGGCCACCCGAAGTATCGGGAATATATCAACGACGTGCATCATTCAGGGGAACACCTGTTAAACCTAATCAACGATGTTCTTGATATATCAAAGGTCGAAGCAGGTGAATTTGTCCTCAACGAAGACACTCTTGACCTGAAAGACACCATTGCAGCTTGCCTGCAAATAATTCGAGGAAAACAAGATGTTGCTGCCCTCGATATCATTGTTGAGAGCAGTGAGGGCAACGTTTACTTCAGAGGTGATGAGAGAATTATCCGCCAGATTATCCTCAACCTACTGTCCAATTCAGTCAAATTCACCCAGGCTGAGGGTAGGATAACACTCGTTCTTACAAAAAACGATAACAGGGGTATCACCTTCAGTATCTCTGATACAGGGTGCGGTATCGAATAAGATGATATCTCCCACGTACTTGCGCCATTTGGGCAAGCCCGAACGAATGCGAGAACGGCCCATGAAGGCACGGGCTTAGGGCTTTCTCTCAGTAAAATGCTGACCGAGCTTCACGACGGTATTTTGAATATTTACAGTGAAGTTGGAGTGGGTACGACTGTTACCCTTGATTTCTCCCCAGAACGAACCGTAGAGGCCTCTGAGGTCTTATAATATTTTTTCAATATTGCTCCTATTTCTGGTTTCTCATCTCGATTTGTGATCCTCTATGATTACCCCATAAATAATACCTTAAATAAGTTTGGGACAATCACTTGCCGATTTCAGATATTGTTCTCACCATAGCAGCACTGTTAATCGTTATCGCTTGCACACAACCTATCGCAAGACGAAGCGGGTTACCTTTTACCGTTGTTCTGGGGGGCGTAGGTGTTCTTATTGCTCTTGGGGCAAACTGGTTATTACATACCACGCTAACCGACAAATTTAACGAGGTCGCAGCCCTAGTCATAAATATCCCCGTGTCCTCGGCCACTTTTCTTGACGTTCTACTGCCAATCCTCTTATTCCAAGGCGCAATTACCATCGATGTCCGGCGCCTGGCACAAGATACCATCCCGGTGATATTTCTAGCTGTTTTAGGGGTCATGGTAGCATTAGGCCTTATCGGCGGGGCTGTCTCACTTGTCTCCTCTGCGCCGTTAGTTGTCTGTCTTTTATTTGGTGCGATTGTCGCAACAACAGATCCCAGTGCTGTCATTGCCTTGTTCAGAGATCTCGGCGCCCCGGCCCGCCTTACCCGGTTGGTCGAAGGGGAAAGCCTGCTCAATGATGCAACAGCAATCGCCGCATTCAGTGCATTTCTTGCTCTGGCAATTTCTGGTGGTGAGCACGAACAGGGTTATATACTAAAACAGCTTTTCTCTTCTTTTTCTGGCGGCATTTTAACTGGTTTAATTTTTGGACGCTTAGCTATTTTCCTCCTGACCTGGTTAAAATCATTTCGGGCCGCACAAGTGACGATTACCGTGGCTCTGCCCTTTGTCGTTTATAGTATTGCTAACACATACATTGAAACATCCGGGGTTGTTGCAGTCGTTACCAGTGGCCTTGTCCTAAGTGCAATGGCACGTTCACGGGTCCAGCCAGAAACTTTCAAGTTCTTCCAGGAAACCCTGGACCAACTTGCCTGGTGGGCCGGGGGACTCGTTTTTGTCCTCGCTGCTCTTGTGGTTCCAGACCTCCTCTCCGATTTTGTTTTCTCGGACCTTCTTACAACCTTGGTTGCCGTTACGACTGCTCTCATTGCCAGAGCCATAATTCTCTTTGGTATATTCCCTATTCTAGCGGCTACGAAAGTAACTCAGAGGGTTAACAACCCAACCAAAGTTGTCATAATCTGGGGCGGTTTGCGTGGAGCCGTCACTCTTGCGTTGGCACTTGCCGTTACAGAAAACCACCTTATAGATCCACAAACCCAACGGTTTATTGCCATCCAGGCCACAGGATTTGCTCTTTTCACCCTTCTGGTTCAAGGAACGACTCTCACCTCCCTTATGCGTTGGCTTAAACTGGATCAGCTCTCTCCCATAGAGCGTGCCTTTCGGACTCAGGTTCTCACCCAATCCCTATCAACTGTCCGTACGGGTCTAAGCAGTTTTGCTGAGCGATTTGAGTTGGACTCCCAACTTGTAGATATAGCGATTAAACCCTATAGCAATCGTCTCTCTCGTGTAGCGGAGGATAGGTCTTTTGAAGAAGAGATTAGTGATAAGGAACGTTTGACCCTTGGCCTTGTCGCTTTGGCCAATCAGGAAAAAACCCTTCTGTTTGAACAACGCCTCAGCAGTGTTTTACCTCATCGCCTTCTCGATCAATACCTTTTGGCTGTCGAGAACATGATCGACGCAACCAGAGAAGATGGTCGTCTCGGGTATCTCAACGCTGCTCGAAAACCATATAAGCAGAGCCTCAACTTTCGCATCCTGAGTTGGGCTCATAGCCAGTTAGGGGTCAATCGTCCCCTGGCTGCTCATCTGGGTAAACATTTTCAGTTCTTAATGATCAGCCGTATTATGGTTATGGAACTGGTCGTCTTTCTTGACCTCAAACTTGGGTCTTTGCTAGGAGAGCGTCCCCTAGAAATACTCCATGAAATACTCAATCAACGGCTTGATGAAATTGAACGTCACCTCGATGCTTTGCGATTGCAATACCCGAAATTTGCACGAACCCTGGATCACAGTGTTTTGGAACGGTTTGCCTATCAGGAAGAAGTTGACCAGATTGAATCCCTCCGAGATTCTGGAATAATCAGTGACGACCTTGCCCGCAGTCTGAGTAATGAGGCAAATTCTATTCACGCGATAAGCCGCCCTAAAACGATTGTCGACATCAAGGCAACGACAGCAGATCTGCTGACATCCTTTCCGGTCTTTGCTGATTTACAGTTGGAAGAACTCGCACAAATCGCCAATCAACTAACCCCAAGAATACTTGCTGATGATGCTTTTGTTTTCCACAAAGGAGATCGTGCCGATGGCTTATACTTCATAGCCAGTGGGGCGGTAGAAATTAGAGTTGGAGATGAGCTTTACAGGCTTGGGCACGGTGACTTTTTTGGAGAAATGGCACTACTCGACGAAGCTCAACGCAGTGCCGATGTCAAATCAATCAGTTATTCACACCTGCTATTGCTCGAAGTCGATACCTTTAATGAACTGGTTCGTTCCCATCCGAACTGGCGTGGTAAACTCGACGAGATCGCCGAAAAACGCAAAGCAATGAATGAAGCAAATAGCTAATGCTTCCGAGATAGCACCAGGTATAAATTGAGGGACATCCCCCTTTGGCAAAGCAGAAAAAAAACAGAGAACGCGATCTGGTTCATGGCCAAATTTCGGGACATTTCCGTGCTCTGGCCATTCCTGCGGGCATCGGTATGCTGTTCAACACGCTATATAACGTTGTTGATACCTTTTACGCGGGCATGATCTCTACCGATGCCCAGGCGGGGTTATCGGTTTCTTTTACTGTTTTCTTTATCCTGATCGCGTTCGGCATTGGGCTGGGTCAGGGCATATCCGCATTGGTGGGCTCTGCTATTGGAGCAAAGAAGCATACGGATGCCAAAGACCTCGCGGCACAAGGGTTAAGCTTTGCTGGTCTCTTTTCGATCATCATTGGTATAGGAGGCTATTACGCAACCCCTCTCTTGCTTGACCTCCTCGGCGTTTCCAACGGCTATCGGGAACTTGCCATCGCTTACCTACGTATCATCATGTTCGCAGCTCCAGCCTTTATGATTGCATTTGCTGCCAACGGAATTTTAAGTGCACAAGGAGATACGGTAAGTAATCAACACGCCCTTATAGGTGGTTTTCTCGCAAACTGTATCCTCAATCCCCTGTTTATTTTTGGCATACCCGGTATTACCACTATTCCCGAACTTGGTTTTAACGGCCTGGGTTTTGACGGTCTCGCCACATCAACTGTGGTTATTGAATGGGGCGTGGCTCTGTACATGCTGCGGCAGGCTCTGGGTTCAAGGGTGATGGAACATAGCCGTCTGAATTGCTTCCTCCTGCGCTGGCAAACCGTGAAAGACATCATGTCCCAGGGGGCCCCAGCCAGTCTCAACTTCCTGACCATCACCATGGGTGTTTTCGTCATCCAGTTTTTTTTACAGCCTTTCGGGGCAACCGCGGTCGCAGCTTATGGTATTGCCCTTCGCATTGAACAGCTCATCCTTCTTCCTGGTCTCGGACTTACGATAGTCCTCCTCCCCATCATTGCTCAAAATTTTGGGGCTCAGGCTTTTGACCGAATACGTTACGCCTTTTGGTGGTGCGTTAGTG
Source organism: Kiloniella sp. (assembly GCF_965205715.1). GTDB lineage: Bacteria > Pseudomonadota > Alphaproteobacteria > Kiloniellales > Kiloniellaceae > Kiloniella. The sequence continues at coordinate 1,766,525 of NZ_CBDBHW010000014.1, forward strand.
TTGGCACAGCCATGATGCTTGCGGGCGCCCTGCTTCTCTTGTTTGGGGGAAAACTTTTACTAAGCCTCTTCACCTCCGACCCAGCCGTCATCGATATCGGTTTTGACTATCTATTATTGGCGGCTCCTATGCTACCAGCCTACCTTACTCTTTTTGCGATGATGTCTTTTTTACAAGGCATAAAACGGCCGATTTGGACGGTTTGGATTGGTATCTACAGACAAATATTTGCCTCAGCCGGATTTGCAGCTCTCTTCGTCTATGTGTTGGATTGGGGTACCTGGGGAGTATGGGCAGCGGTTTTTGCCGCCGTATGGAGCGGACTGATTCTTTCGGGGCTAATCCTGTTCGTGGTCGCCCATAAGAGGATCGGTAATCTTGGAACGCCAAGAGTTCTCGTTTTATCTTCAAAGAGTAAAGTCATTTAATCTTTCCAAAAAAATAAAAAAACCTTTCCCAAGAGAAACATCAGGTTAACCAATCATCTTTATACTCGAATAGCCGATTGGAGGAAGAGATGAGACAAATTCCGATCCGCATTATCCTTATTTGCGGGATAGTGCTCGGGGCAATAATAAATTCGACCCCTGTTTGGGCCGACTACTCATTGACTGTACTTCACATCAATGACCTTCATTCCCGTATTCTTCCCATTAACAAGTATAACAATACCTGTAACGAAGAAGACCTTTTACTCAAGAAATGTTTTGGGGGCTACGCCCGGCTGGCAAAGGAAATCAATGCTCGACGTGAAGCCTTGTTATCCCAAGGTAATGAGTCGATCTTCCTTCATGGCGGCGATGATTTTGAAGGATCAATCTTCTATGCCCGTTTCCAAGGATTGGCATCTGTAGAGTTGTTGAATCAGATGAATTTAGACGCGATGGCTTTAGGCAATCACGAGTTTGATGGCGGCCCGGGTGTCCTGAGACGCTTTTTATCAAAGGCCAATTTCCCCGTCATTAGCGCCAATACCATTTTTGATGATAGCTCTGTGCTCAAGGGGCAAATTAAAACCCATGTAATCCTAGATCGTGGCGGTGAGGAAATCGCTGTCATTGGTGCGATTACAGAAGATACAGCTGAACTGTCTAACGCAGGTAATAAAATCCATTTTGGAGATGCAACTGAAGCGTTGCGGGATCTTGTCACAAAACTGGAAAGTGAAGGCATCAATAAAATCATTCTTCTCTCCCATCTCGGCTTTAAAACAGACAAAGTGATTGCGACCAAAATTTCGGGCATCGACCTCATCGTCGGAGCCCATAGCAAAACTCTTTTATCCAATAATGTTAATAAAGCTGATGGGCCTTACCCTGTTTTAATATCAAGTCCAAACAAACAGCCTACCCCGATAGTACAAGCTTATGGATATGGGAAATATTACGGCGAAATAACTCTCACTTTTGACGACAATGGCAATGTGACGAGTTCTTCGGGCGATACCGTCTTACTAGATCAAGGTTTTGATGAAGACCCCGATATTAAAAATCAGGTTGATGCTCTTAATCGGCAACTGGATGATATCCGCAAAACCAAGATTGGCGTAACCACCGCTACCTTAAATGGCTTGCGCTCTGAGTGCCGAGTACGTGAATGCACAATGGGAAATATGGTTGCCGATGCCATGTTATGGCGTTTTAAAAAGCGGGGTGTTGAGATTGTCATTCAAAACGGTGGTGGGTTACGCGCGTCTATCAGCTCGGGTTCTATAAGTTGGGGTCAAATCCTTACCGTCCTGCCTTTCAGAAACCGGATCACCCTTCTCAAAGTATCCGGAACAGACATCATTACGGCATTAGAAAACGGTTTTTCTCAAACTGAGGATATTGCAGGCCGCTTCCCTCAAGTCGCCGGAATGCGTGTACAATGGGATCCTGAAGCATCACCAGGACACCGTGTCCTTAGCGTAGAAATCGGGAATAAAGAAACTGGTTTTTCTCCCTTAGAATTTAACCGAATGTATCTCCTTGCTACGAACGATTACCTGGCAAAGGGCGGCGATGGCTATGATATTTTCGCAACAGATGCGATCACCTCGCGCCATCTTGGACCAAGGCTCGAAGATGCCGTCGCAGAATATCTGGCGAAGTTCTCTCCGATTACCGTTCGACTTGAAGATCGTATTCAGATCAAGTGATTTATTGAGTTAATTTATCACCCGGTAAATACAGCGCGAATGTATTTCGCCAGCTCTCCAGCCAAAGCAGCATTTGGACTATCTGCAAGATAAAGGTTGATGCTGCATTGAGGTAACTTTGGCAATTCTCCTCTGTGTTCAATTTCTTCAACCCCGGGATAGTCAAAGCTTGGTAACTCCGGGCGGATTGCAAAGTCGGCGGCCACGGCGACAGAAGTCGAATCTTCGCTATCTGTATCGACGCCATCAACCCAGGGAATACCCGCCGCTTCCAGTGCGTTGACTGTCGGCTTCCGAAATGCGCAACTTCGTACCAGAGCAATCGGTAAGGGCCGGGACAACCATGCATGGCCATCTTCAGCTCCTGTCCAGAGAAGAGGTTCCACACTAAGAAGTTCCGCATTAGTTGGTAGCTTTTTATCTTCTTCATAGATCTCTGTGGTCAAAATCAAATCTTGCTGGCCCTGCTCAAGGGCAGCCCGTAGCTCAATTGACCCTGCCGTGGTTAATTTGACTCTTACCCGCGGGAAATCCCGGTTAAACTGCTTCAATACATTGGGAATATGCGGCCGAATGATATCTCCAGGCACTCCAAGAGAAATCAGTCCTTCGTATTTAGGCGCCGTTAGCCGCCCCCAGATCTCATCGTTTAGGTCTAGCATTGAACGAGCATATCCCAGGAGTTGATCCCCCTCGGCAGTAGGGCGAATACCCCGCCCGCCATTACGATCAAGAAGAGCCAGGCCAATACTATCCTCAAGCCGCTTGATTTGCATACTCACCGTTGACTGGGTCATATGCAGCTTATTTGCAGCGGATGTCATCCCTCCGGTTTCAGCCACAGCAATAAAACTTCGCAGTGTTCCTAAATCAAAATTCCGGTGCATCTCGCACATTCCTTTATAAGCTTACAAATACAGCTATCAATTTTTGTGATGATACTCATCAAAACTATTCACTTTAATAATAAACGTTTTTTGCCATATATCAATAACATTGATCACAACAACCGAAACCATCACATTCTGCAATGGAGGATGAAATGTTAAAACAACAATGTCATACCTTAAGCACCAGCGGCGCTTGCGGGTCTTCTTTCGCTCAAGATCAAGGCCTAGAGTCTCAGATCACGGCAACAAATAAAGAGATCTCAACACTCATTGCCCGTGCATTTGCATGGGTGGTTATGGCCTTCGAGGTAAGGGAAGAACGGAGAACGCTCGCAGGCTTAACCGGCGAGCAACTCAAAGATATTGGGTTAATCGAGAGCGACGTTGAGAGCGAAAGTAAGCGGGCTTATTGGGATCTTCCCCTGGATCGTAATCTATAGAGCTACCTGACCCTCTCAGAGCCATTATTGACCATGGTCTATGAGGTCTAACAAGTTAAGCACGCTCTTTTCCCCCGAAATCCGAGGCGTGCTTATGTGGGACACCTGGGTGTCCCAAAGCTTAACAAACCTGCTGTTTGACGAGCTAACAAAAAAGCCCGGTGATTACATTGTAAGTAACCACCGGGCTTTTTTAATTCAAGCATCTACGCTCTATGATCTTAGAGGATCTCTTCTTCCCCCTCGTCTTCACTTGTGCCACCCTTAAGTTTGGAGGCAAGTGAAGCTTCGAGGAACATATCGATGTCACCGTTTAGAACCGCATTAGAATTACTGGTTTCAGCCCCTGTTCTCAGGTCTTTGACCATTTGGTATGGCTGAAGAACATAGGATCTAATCTGCCTTCCCCAACCGATTTCCGTTTTTGAGTCAGCTTCGGCCTGAGCCACTTCTTCGCGTTTTTGCATTTCGTGCTCAAACAGGCGAGATTTCAGCATGTTCATCGCCGTAGCACGGTTTTTATGCTGTGATCGATCATTTTGACACTGTACGACGATACCAGTGGGTTCGTGGACAATACGGATGGCTGAATCAGTCGTGTTCACGTGCTGTCCACCCGCACCTGAAGCCCGGAAAGTATCAACCCGTAAATCCTTATCCAGGATCTCAATATCAAAACTATCGTCAATTACGGGATAGACCCAGGCCGAACTAAAGGATGTATGACGACGGGCTTGAGAATCGTAGGGTGAAATACGAACCAGTCGGTGCACACCCGCTTCAGTCTTCAGCCAGCCATAAGCATTATGGCCTTTAATAACTACGGTAGCTGACTTTAACCCAGCTTCGTCACCGCTGCTCTCTTCAAGCCATTCGACTTTATAACCATGCTGTTCAGACCAACGGGTATACATGCGTAATAGCATCTCAGCCCAATCCTGAGCTTCGGTACCACCTGCACCAGCATTTACCTGTAAATAACAATCGTTGGCATCTGCCTCACCGGAAAGCAGGCTTTCCAGTTGTTTCTTATCGGCCAATTCCTTGAGCGCAATAATTTGGGCTTCGCCTTCATCGACAGATTCTTTGTCGCCCTCGTCATCCCCCATCTCAATCAGAAGTGAGGCCTCTTCCACGTCGCTTTCGATCTTGCGTACGGCAGCGATCGATTGCTCCAAGTGGGTGCGTTCCTTCATCAAAGCCTGGGCCAAATTCTGGTCATTCCAAAGCTCAGGATCCTCGGCGCGAACATTAAGCTCGTCTAAACGTCTAAGTGCAGCATCCCAGTCAAAGATGCCTCCTCAGCAGGATCAACGATTGTTCAATATCGCTAACCGCTGCTTCGATCTCGGCGCGCATGGCTATACGGCCTCCTCATCAGCTAATAAATTAATACAAATTTGAATTTGAGTTCTTCTACCTGCCTCTGGCAGGTTAGTACAGCCCCTCTGAATTCAAGAGATCATTTCCAGATAACAATGGATTGTCGTTTTCCTCGCCAACACCTGAGAACGTAGGGGATGGGACATTGTTCGGTTTAAATGCCTCTACAATAACATTGTTGTCTTTAGCTCCTGCCAATCGACCAGTTGCAGCATTAATGCGTACAAGACGAATCCCGGCAGGTACCCTAAAGGGTGTCGCTGGTGCATCTTTCAGGGCTTCTTCCATAAAGGATTTGAATATGGGAGCTGCAGCACTGGCGCCCTGCTCTCTTCTGCCCAAGGTTTTAGGGTTGTCAAATCCTACATAGGCACCGACCGCAAGGTCTGGTGAAAAGCCAATAAACCAGGCATCCAAACTATCATTTGTGGTTCCTGTTTTCCCACCAAGAGGCTTGCCGATAGATTTTATGCTACGCCCTGTCCCCCGGAGTACAGTCCCTTCAAGCATTGAAACAATCTGGTAAACGGAATCTGGATTGGCTATTTGCTCTCGTGTGTCGGGTAAAGATGGAACCAGCTGATTGTTCCATTCATCATTGACCTTACATGGCAAGCAATCACGGACATCATGTTTAAAGATTGTGCGTCCGCGTCGATCTTGAACTCGATCGATGAGCGACGGCGTTATTCGCTTCCCCCCATTGACCAACATAGCATATGCAGTGGTCAATTTAATGAGCGATGTTTCACCAGCTCCAAGAGACATCGAAAGTACAGGCTGCATTTTGTCATCGATACCAAAACGATCGACATATTCCACCACCGTTTTCATACCTACATTTTGTGCCAATCTAACCGTCATCAGATTTATGGATTTTTCAATTCCAACCCTCATTCTGGTTGGGCCATAAAACTTCTTTTTATAGTTTCCGGGCTTCCATTTCCCCAAACCAGCACCTTGGTCCAAAGCAAAGGGAGTATCCTGAATAAGTGTTGCTGGCGTATACCCGTTATCTAAACCACTCAAATAAATAAAAGGCTTAATAGCCGATCCTGGTTGGCGGATTGCCTGCGTTGCCCGATTGAAAGAACTGCGCGCAAAGGAGAAACCGCCCGCCATAGCCAGTACCCGCCCCGTGTGGGGGTCAATGGCAATCAGGCCTCCATTCACATCCGGAATTTGACGAAGGCCAAATGTATTTTCGGGATAATCTTTGCCTTTGGATGTTTTTAATACGGGCTCAACCAGAACTATATCACCGACAGAAAGCACGTGCCCTGGCGTAGATGGTACCCCACCAAAGCGTTGATCCTTTAGCCACTTGCGTGCCCATTTCAACTCGCTCATGGGGATCTTTCCGCGAACGCCATCGGTCATACCAATGGCCACTTCTTTTTTACCCACGTCCAGAACAGCAGCTAGTTTCCAGGGTTCGGCACCTTTGGGCAGCTCTACTGCTTCTAGATTCTTCTTCCATCCTTCTGGAGACTCTGGATCGAAAGTGGCAACAGGACCACGCCACCCATGGCGTCGGTCGTAGGAGATCAATCCTTTGCGTAGGCTTCGCTGGGCAATGTCCTGAAGATTAGGCTGCAAGGTTGTGCGCACAGACAAACCAGACTCATAAAGCCCATCTTCACCGTAGAGATCAACAAGTTCCCGACGGACTTCTTCTGCAAAAAACGGAGCTTCCACAACTTCTGTGCGATCACGTTTAATAACTTCCAGCGGCGTTTGCCATGCGGATTCAGCTTGTTCGCGGGTAATTTTCCCATTTTCAAACATACGGCCAATAACATAATTTCGCCTAGCGAGAGCTGCAGCATGATGACGTACAGGGTGGTAGTTTGAAGGTGCTTTCGGTAATGCCGCGAGATAAGCGGCCTCTGGCACCGTAAGCTGATCCAAAGATTTATTGAAATAGTTCAAAGACGCTGCGGCAACACCGTAGGAACGATAACCAAGAAAAATTTCATTGAGATAAAGGTCAAGAATACGCTCTTTCTCAAATGCTTTTTCTATCCGAATAGCAAGAATAGCCTCTTTAATCTTGCGCTCATAAGAGACTTCATTTGTTAAAAGAAAGTTTTTTGCAACCTGCTGCGTAATAGTTGATGCGCCAATTAACCGTCGGCCAGATCCTGATAAATAGTTGACGGTATTCGTCATCATCGCACGTGCCAGAGCTAGGTAATTAAGCCCCCCGTGGTTATAAAACTCCTTGTCTTCAGCAGAAAGAAAAGCATCTTTCACACGGGTTGGAACAGCTTCAATTGGAACATAAATACGCTTTTCCTTGGCGTATTCTTCCATCAATCGACCATCACCAGCGTGGACACGTGTTACGGTAGGAGGGTCGTAATCAGCAAGTTCAGTGTGTTCAGGAAGCCCTTTTCCATACTCATAAAAAGCATAGATCACAACTCCAACTCCGGCGATTGCCATCACCACCCCAAGGCCGAATAGGTAGCCGAGTATTTTCAGAATCTTCACACTAATTCCCAATCGTTCCCACTGGTCTGACAATAAATATCAGCAAACCCACAACACAAAATGATAAAATAAAGCGGCATCACAGTGTATGCCGCCCCCAATTATTTACTCAAAACACGCCTACCATTAACATAACGTGCCTTATAACTGTGACCTTGTTATGGCACGCCTTACAATTCGTATTATTCCCAATACCTAATATTCCCGATTGGTATTTTCCAGGGAGCACATCAGCCCCAATTACGGTTTACCAGCGTTTATTATACCAGATTATCAAAACATACCACCTATTGAAGGTTATAAGTCTCAAGCTTCCCAAAATATTGATCGACGGCTCGTGAGATTGCGACGACTAGTTTCTCGCGATGAGCAGCACTTCGAAGCAATCGTTCCTCTCTTTTGTTCGACATGTACCCCAATTCAATAAGTACTGACGGTATGATCGGCGACTTGAGAACAGCAAACCCGGCAGAACGGTGAGGTCGCCCCAACATGGTCGCTGTATGTTTGAGTTCGCCAACCAGAACATTAGCAAACTGCTTGCCTTGATTATTTGTTTCTCGTTGGGCCAAATCGATGAGAATTTTACTCACATCCGGAGACTGTTCACTCAGATCGAAACCGATAATAATATCGGCTTTATTCTCTTTTGCGGCCAACGCTTCAGCTTCTTTATCTGAACCATTTTCAGAAAGACTATAAACGGATACCCCTTTGATATTACTCGATGCATGTTTATTGGCGTGCAAAGAAATAAAGAGATCTGCTTCAGCCTTTTGCGCCACTTCGACACGCTGACGTAGTGCCAGAGAAGTATCGCTGTTGCGGGTCATAATAACCTTATAACGCCCACTCCGCTCCAAAGTTGCTTTCAGGCTTCTTGCATAATCGAGAGCCAATTTCTTTTCCTGAACACCGGAGAGGCCCGTTGCACCAGGATCAACCCCGCCGTGGCCAGCATCGACAACAATGACTTTTTTGACCCGTTTTTTCTTAACGGGATCCGGAGAAAGCAGTGCCGGGGGAACAGGATTAGATGCAACCTGGCTTTGAGCTTTAAGGGGAGATTTGGAGGTAATCTTTTTCTGTTGCTCGCCAGACTGTGCGTAGACTGCCCTCGTAACCTTTACAATATCCACAACAAGGCGGTGTTTGTGCCCTTCTTTGGGTGGCAAAAGAAACACGGATGATATTGAAATCGGATAACGCGCATCGAGGACAATCCGACTGACCTCGGGCTCAAAAAGCCCGAACCGAAGTGCTTGCACTGCACCTGTCGCCTTTGGAACTTTATTCTTAGGGACCTTCCAGTTCAATTTAGGAAGATCGATAACAATCCGAAAGGGGTCGGGTAACGTGAACACCCGATAAGCTGGGGCTGCTGACAACTCCAAGACAAAGCGTGTCTTCTCCGGATGTTTTCCGATTCGAATAGCCTCAAGATCAGCCGCTTGGGTGACACCACCCCACAAGAATGCCATAGCTGCTAAAATTAGCATCAAGCTCTTCTTGTAAATCTGAAACCTACCGTTCATGCGCCTCTTAACTCAATTACCACAACAATATAGTACTTAATTCTGGTTTATTCTAAACATGTTACAGTAAAAAACTGACCTTTACAGGCCCGTAATTACCCCTATTACACAAATGAATCCAAAAAAGTGAAATTACCTTCTAGCACAGAGGGAACACTACTGTTAGTCTACAAACAGATAATTCTGCGCTGGTGATGGACTGATAAAGTTCATTCCACAGCGTTCGCTGATGCACCAGGAGGCTCTACAATTAACAACTGTGGATTTCGGTCTTTATAAATAAGACGCCCTGGAAAGCAAGCGTATCAAGCCAATGCGGCGAGGCAAGGTTTTACAAAAGCAACTACCTCTCCGAAATATTTAACTAAAATGAACCGTATATTTTCGGTTCCCTAGCGAGAGCGTTCCCGTAAATAAGTGCGGTTACGCAGGATAAAAAACGGTAATGAACGCTCTTGATCATATAAATTCATCTACAACGATGTACCGTGCGCCGCCTCCGTTATGGCTTACCGGAGGGGCTGGCCGCACGCTGGAGTTACTCACGTATGGCAAAGCGTATGTTGATCGATGCCACCCACCCGGAAGAAGTCCGGGTAGTGGTACACAACGAAAACAAACTTGAAGATTTCGACTTCGAAACACTTTCTAAGAAACAACTAAAAGGAAATATCTATCTCGCTCGTGTAACACGTGTTGAACCTTCTCTTCAGGCCGCATTCGTAGAATACGGCGGAAATCGTCATGGTTTCCTTCCATTTAGTGAAATCCACCCGGACTATTACCGTGTTCCTGTGGCAGATCGCGATAATCTCTTGGAAGGTGAAATCGTAAACGAAGCTGAAGTAGAAGATAAAACCAATACTGCATCAGCCGAAGAAGATATCTCCTCTGGTTCTTCTGACGACCCCGAAAGTGTTGCGAAGCAACAGGATGATACCATTGAAGAAATCGCCGGAGAAACATCCGTCGATAGCATCAATGATGACGATTCCGATTTCGAAGAAAAGACCAAATCTCGCGTAAACCTCATGAAACGCTATAAGATTCAAGAGGTCATTAAGCGTCGACAGGTCATTCTTGTCCAGGTTGCCAAGGAAGAACGCGGAAACAAAGGCGCGGCGCTCACCACTTATCTCTCGCTTGCCGGACGCTACTCAGTCCTCATGCCAAACACCAATAAAGGTGGGGGTATCAGCCGGAAGATTAGCAGCCCGAATGATCGTAAACGTTTAAAAGATATCCTGTCAGAACTTAAAATCCCTGAGGGGATTGCTGTTATTGTACGCACGGCGGGAAGCCAGCGCACAAAGATGGAGATCCGTCGCGATTACGAATACCTCATCCGACTTTGGAACGAGATTCGAGAGAACACTCTACAGTCAGATGCCCCAAGCCTGATTTATGAAGAAGCCAACCTGATCAAGCGCGCCATGCGTGATCTCTACACCAGCGACATGGAAGAGATCTTGGTCGAGGGCGAACGCGGCTATAAAATGGCAAAAAGCTGCATGCGTTCGCTGATGCCGAGCCACGCGAAAAAAGTCAAGAACTACAAAGGCATGCAGGTTCCGCTCTATCATCGTTTCCAGGTGGAAACTCAGATCGATGCCATGCACAACCCTATCGTTCAGCTAAAGTCTGGCGGCTATATTGTTATCAATCCAACGGAGGCGTTGGTCGCTGTCGATGTAAACTCTGGACGGGCAACTAAAGAACGCCACATCGAAGAAACGGCGTTTAAAACCAACCAGGAAGCTGCTGACGAAGTCGCTCGTCAGGTCCGCTTGCGTGATCTCGCTGGCCTTCTGGTCATCGACTTCATTGACATGGATGATCCCAAACATAACCGTGAAGTAGAGCGGCGTTTGAAAGATGCCATGCAGGCAGATCGCGCCCGCATTCAGCTTGGTAGAATTAGTCCTTTTGGGCTTCTCGAAATGTCGCGCCAACGTCTGCGCCCAAGTATTGTTGAGAACTCCACGGTTACCTGCCCTCATTGCGATGGCATTGGTACCATGCGCACAACGGAATCAACGGCTCTCCATGTTCTGCGTGCACTTGAAGAAGATGGTATTCGTCGCGGTGGCGGTAAGATTGAGCTGTTTGTGCCGACAGAAGTTGCGCTCTACATCCTCAATCAAAAGCGGACGCGCCTGATTGAAATAGAACAACGTTATAAATTCAGCGTCGACATCAATGCGGACAACACCATTGTGATTCCGAATTTCCGTTTGGAAAGACTGGTATCCAACAATGATGGCCCGATTGAAGAAATTATGCCACTGGAGCCGGTTAAACCTGCTTCGGTCAAATCTACGCGCGGATTAAACGACGACAGATCTGATCGCAGTGATAGCGACGAACGCACCGACGGTGATCAAAAACGTCGCCGCCGCCGTCGCCGCCGCAAAGATCGCCCTGAAGTCCAAGAGAGTGAAACAGAGAGTAATCTTGAGTCACAGCAAGGTGCCGAACAGATTGGCGATCAAACCAAGGCTGATGGCGACCAGAATGACGATGATTTTGATGACGACGATCGTCCTCGGAAAAGACGCCGTCGTGGCAAGCGTGGCGGTCGTCGACGTACCCGTCGCCCTGACAGTGAACTAGCTGAAAATGAAACCGCCGAAGTCTCTGGATCTGAAGCTGATCAATCTAGCGATCGACCTCAAACTGAAGACACCTCAAGTCCATTTACAGATGCTGCCTCCGAGGCTTCCGGCGATCAGGCAACCAGTGAAGCTCAACCTGTTGGTACTGTGACTGAAACCGTTGAAGAAAAACCAAAAAAACGGAGAGCTCCTCGCCGCAGGAAAGTTGTAACCGAAGACGTGACGGAGGCACCAACAGTTGCCCAACCGGAAGCAGCTCAAGCAACGGAAGCTCAAGCTGATGTCCAGGCTGTTGAAGCTGAGGCGACAACCCCTTCGGAGACGACCGAAGAAGAGAAACCAGCAAAGCCAAAACGTGCACCGCGCAAAAGAGCTGCGACAGGTACACGTCGTCCCCGTAAAAAGGCTGCAGCAGAAACCGATACCACTGATGCTCCTTCTGCAGAAACCGTGGCGGTTGAACCGACGGACGCAAAAGCTGTAGAGGCTGATAAAGAGGAAAAACCAAAACCTCGCACAAGAACGCGAGCAAAAACAGCTGCAAAACCACGGAGCACGGCCACCCGTACTCGCAAGCCAAGAGCAACTAAAGCTGCTGAAAAGGCTGAGGCCACTTCCGGCGAGGCTGCTGTGGCGGTTAAGGCTCCTTCATCTAAGAAGCCAGCTCCTGCTGAAAGCAAACCTGTTGTTGCGGCGGCCCCTGCGGCACCAGCTCCGACAGTTACTGCGGCGGCTCCTTCTACACCCGCACCAGCAAAGCCAGAGCCAGCAAAGCCTGATGCGTCTGGACCGAAGAAAAAGGGATGGTGGAGCCGAATTACCGGCCACTAAATCTACGGTCCCATATATTATGGGTAAAACCCCATGAACAAAAAAGCCCCAAGCATTTCGCTGGGGCTTTTTTTTCGAACGATACTTTAGACCTAATAACACGAAAGGTCAGGAAGATAACAGTTCCTGTCTATAGAGTATCAAAGATCATTATTTCCAGTTCTTAAGCCTTTTGACGGCCTCTAACATGGTTTTTTGAGACCCGGCAAATGAGAACCTCATATAGTGATCACCGCTATAAGGATCAAAATCCACGCCAGGAACCGCAGCAATCCCTGTTTCATTAAGCATACGGCGGCAAAATTCATGACTGTCATTGGTTCGATGGCTGATATCTGCATAGATATAAAACCCGCCGTCAGCCGGCGCTAAACTACCAAACCCGGCAGAGGGCAATTCATTCAGGAGAATATCCCGGTTTCGGGTATAGTGCTCTACGTATTCATCAAGAACATCGTAACAATCAAATACGGCTGCGCCTGCAATCTGAGAAAGTGTTGGCGGTGAGATAAAAAAATTCTGCCCCAAGCATTCTTCAGGGCGCACCATATCTTCTGGAAGCACCATCCAGCCCAATCGCCAGCCCGTCATAGAGAAGTACTTAGAAAAAGAATTTATGATAAAACTATTATCGGTAAACTTCAGCGCTGTAGTTGCCTTCATCCCATAAGAAATACCGTGATAGATTTCATCGGAAATGAGGCGAATTTCCTTTTGCTCACAGTAGTCTACGATGTTCTTGAGCGCCTGCTCATCTAACATTGTTCCCGCAGGGTTGGATGGGCTCGCGATTATCAATCCATCGAGCTCCTCTCCCAATGCATCCAATAGCTCTGGCGACGGCTGAAAACGCTCGTCGGGTCCAGCTTCTATAAGTACTGGCTCAATACCAAGCGCCGTCAATATGTTCCTGTATGCCGGATACCCAGGCGCTGCCAGAGCAACCTTGTCCCCAGGTTCAAAAGCCGCCAAAAATGACAACAAAAACCCCGCAGAGGAACCAGTAGTCACCATAATACGTTTGGGATCAATAACCTGATTATAAAGATACTTATAATGATCAGCGATCCTCTGACGTAGAACTGGGATCCCCATTGCATCGGTATAACCAATAGCCTCATTATCAATAGCTTTTTTAACCGCTTCCAGAACAGGTTGAGGAGCAGGTGTGTCTGGCTGCCCAAGCGAGAGATGCAAAATATCCTCTCCCTCCGCCGCTCTTTCATTGGCAGAGCGCAACACATCCATAACGATAAAGGGGGGAATATCCCCCCTTGCAGATAGCTTCAACGCCATAAAATCGTCCTAAAGTGAATGACCACTAATTGCTGTAGATCAGTTTGCTAACTTATCGCGCCAAACGGCTGAGGCCATACCCACGATTATCGGCCGCTGAAGTACAGGTTTCAGGCTTAAACTTAAGGCTTTCAGAACAATAAGCAGAATTCACCCGGCCAAAATCAGGAGCAGGGCGGGCATCATGGCCCTTAGCTTTTAGTGAGGCCACAATCTCAGCATCGCTACTCTTCTCATAGAAAACAACATCCGGCTTACCGCTATGGTGAAGCCTTGAAGCCTTTTCTGATTCCTTGAGCGCCTGTCCTGCAAGCAAGGTATTCGCCATGACCTTTCCGAGCGCTGAAGCCCCAACAGTTCCTCCTGCCGCTGTTCCAGCATACCGTGAGAACTTTGTTGGATCATTCGCAACGACAACGCTAATGAGGGTATCAATACCATCAACAGAAGAGCGTGGAGGTGCTGGTAGAACAACCCCTGTATCCTGCGCCATACGGCCAGAACCGAACAACCCGTTCAGCGTAAAGCTACAGGCGACGGAATTATTGTAACGATCGATAACGGCGAACCCGGCAGCATAAGGATTACCTGAGGCAGCAACAGGTTGATATGGAAGCGAAGATACCGGTGTCGCCCGATCTTCATCAAAATTACCAAAATCCACTTCGAGAGCTTCAATACTTAAACTATCTTGGGCTGATAATTTTCCTGAAACCACTCCTCCACGATTTACTTGCGCTCTTTTCAAGGCTTCAACAAATATATGCGCCCTTTCGTCCGGGTCAGCATCAGCATAAACATCATCAGCACTTAACTGTCCAATAAGATGAGCCGCGACAAGTGCCCCATTGCTGTAATCTCCTGAGAAGTGGGCCAAATCGTCCCCGACTTGAACAGAGAGAGGCTTATCCATAACAGGAAGGTAGTTACGAATATCATCAACGGACAAAGGCAAACCTGCAGCCGTGGATGCCTCTGCAAAGCGCCGTGTTAGTGGCCCCGCATATAGATATCCTGCCCCTTGGGCCCTTAGGCCAGACAGAACACCTGACAATTCAGGTTGTGTCAGATTATCCCCTTCCCGAGGCAGACGACCATCGGCACGGGCATATTTACTCAGGAGCTCAGCATTCACGCCTAGACGCTTGTTAGCAAGGGCAAGGTCATAGGCAAAAGAACGGCTTACCGGATTCCCAAACCGCGCTAACTTTTCACCATAAGAAACCAACTGCTGCCAACGAACAGAACCGTATTTGGCATGCAAGGCCGCCATCACGCGTGGAGCTTTAGGAACAACTCCTCCTGAGGAAGATGATGTTGGCAAGAAGTTCAAGGCAACTGCCTCATTGTCTTCCTTGTGGTAGTATGAACAGGCCCCCCCGGCAGCAAGACCAACGCGTGAAGGCATTGTTACGGACATGGTAAAATACATGGCAACAGCAGTATCAATTGCCGTGGCCCCATTCCCCAGCAGTTCACGGCCCACCTGAGCGGCACGGGGTTCATCCGCTGAAACAAGTCCGGCAAATCCCTTTACGGTGTGAAGGGTTCCTTTTTCAGGTTCACCTGTCGTATCACAAGCAGAGAGTAGCAATCCCCCCAAACAAACTGTTAAGATAGCCGAACTGACTTTCGTCTTCCGGAAAAAGGTATCTTGCATTGCCGACGCTTTGCCCCCAAATGGTTGTATTAAACTCTCTTAAACCTGCGAGTAATGAACGTTGATAAAACGAACACCCAGCCTGATTTTACGTATCGTAACTCTTATTGCCACTGTTACTTTCGTCTTACCAGCAAAAGCTCAGGGTTTAAACCTGATCAGAGACGCAGAAACAGAACATGCAATTCGTAGCTATGCCACCCCTATTTTTCAAGCTGCAGGAATTAGCCCGCAGAGTGTAAGGATTTTCATCGTCAATGACAAAAGCCTTAATGCTTTTGTTACATCCGGTAATCGTATGTTCATAAATACCGGTTTGATTATGAAAGCCAAAACCCCCTCTGAAGTGATTGGCGTGATCGCTCATGAGACAGGCCACATCGCCGGGGGACACGTTGCCTTTCGCGGCGAGAATGTAGACAAAGCAGTCATTACCAATATCGCTAGCTATCTCTTAGGTATTGGTGCCGCCATTGCCACTGGCCAAGGAGAAGCAGCAGGTGTCATCATTGGTGCAGGGCAGGGTTTTGCCTTAAGAAATTTTCTGAGTTACACGCGCCAGCAAGAATCTGCCGCAGACCAGGCCGCAGTTAAATACCTTAGAGCGACCGAGCAATCCCCAGAAGGTTTGAGAGATTTTATGGGTTTGCTTCGAGGCCAAGAAGTCCTTCTTAGTAAGAATCAGGACCCTTACTTAAGAAGTCACCCTCTGACCCAGCAACGTTATAACTTTTTAGATAATGAGGTTCTCAAATCCCCCTATTCAAGCAATACCGATTCGCCCGAGATTATTGAGTTCCATAACAGAGTAGTTGCCAAACTTGTCGGCTTCCTTGAACCCTCTAGCCAAGTATTCAGAAAATATCCTGAAACAGATAGGTCTCAAGCAGCAAGATATGCCCGGGCCATCTCCTATTATCGCTCGACCGATATCGAGAATGCTTCTCGTGAATTGGATAGTTTATTATCGGATGCGCCAGACAACCCATATTACTTGGAATTAAAAGGGCAAATCCTGTTTGAGTTTGCAAAAGGTAGCGAAGCCGTCTCCTATCTTGAAAAAGCTTCCGAATTAGCGCCAGAAGCCGCACCAATCAGAAGCTTGCTTGTCAGAGTTCTTGTGGAGGAAAACAACCCTGAACAAGATGACAAGGCCCTGAAACACATCACCAAAATTTTACAGTCCGAGCCCAACAACCCAGGTGTTTGGCGCCAGGCCGCTATAATTCATGGCCGTAAAGGCGACAAAGGCATGACCTATCTTGCTCTGGCCGAAGCGGCCTATGGCCGCGGCAAGTTCGATGAAGCCGTGTTACAATCTGGCCGGGCCAGGGAGGTCTTGGCAAAAGGATCTCCCGCATGGTTGCGAGCCTCGGACTTAAACAGCGCTGCTGATAGAAAAGAAAAGCAACGGAAAAATCGTTCTTAAGAAATGCTCAGTTCAAAACTGGATGTAACTTATTCCTTTTATCACAAAGCATACAGCACCAGAGTTTGCCCCCGTTCACGTGAAAGTTCTGGCTCTTCTCCGCTTTGTTGAGTAGATTTAGGATTTCAAATAGAGCATAGATTGATTATCTGGAATGGATGATTGTCTAATTTTGAGTTTGAAGTATTCGGTATCCTTGATGCCTCTGGCTCGCTTACGGATCATTCCTATACTGACATTACCAGCCTCTATCCTGGCGCTTGTGAGCTTGTGTTTGGCGTAGTTGCAGATGCCCACACAATGTTTCCGTAGGGATTTCGCGAACTTTTTTAGATAGAGCATCTGTGACTGATCTGCTATCAGGCACCAACGTTCCAGTTGCTCCGCCATCGCCTCAAATGAAGCGGCACTCCACAGCAGCTGAAGCTGTTCTTTCAAGACGTAAAGTGCATTCAGGTTGCTATTGCTCTCCAGCAACCTTTGCAGCTTGTCACTTTGTTTTTCACTCAACTTATCCGCATTTTTGAGCAACAGATAATGCGTCCCTTTCATCAACTCTTTACCACTTGGATCGGCCTTTCTGAACTCAAGTCGACGCTGATTATGGATAGCTTTGCTGTAGTTTTTCATGACGTGGAAACGGTCAAATACTATGTCGGCCAACGGCAAGGACTCTCTGACAGCCTTTTGGTAGGCAGGCCCCATATCCATCGCTACGGCCTTTATTTTGCAGGCTGTATCTGGTTGCAGTTGTTTCAAAAACCTTGAAAAAACCTCGGCAGTTCGGCCTGCTTCAACCCAGATCAGATGACCGCCAACCATATCGTAGACCACCGTCATGTAGTCATGACCTTTCGCCCGGGCAACTTCATCTACACCAATATATTCCAAGCCAGTTAGCTCTGCAGGATCAAGCGTAGGGAGAGTTTCAATAAGGTATGCCCTGTCGATATTCTTGACCGTTTCCCATCGTATATCCAAATGTCTGGAAACCGCTTGAATAGACATATGCCGACATAATCCACTGATCAGTCGGCAAAATCGGTGAGTGAAACGGCACCCTTTATCAACAAAATCACACCCCTCAATGCGGCGTTCGCCCTTGTTAATATAAACCTGCGCCAGCTCAATCTCGACCACACAAGGATACCCAAAAAGGGGGATGTCGTTTACTTGTCGGCGGACATGCTGGTTGATGCTTCCCTTCTGGCCTGTAGCAGGGTCTATAGCCCTCCTACGCGCGTCTCGGCTGCAGTGAATGACAATCTTAACACCGCCGTCATCCAGTTTAATTTCATTTACACGTTGCCCTTTGAGGCCTAAAATATGCTGCGAGATGTTGATTGTCATATACCTGCTCTATGTAAAGTTATCAGAAACCATACATATCAACAGGTTACTTGGAGGTCGGCATCTTTTTCTACTCAACAAAGCGGAGAAGAGCCAAAGTTCTTTGCAACAGACAATCGCTTTCCACATACTGCTTACTTAATTCAAAGTAGATTGAGATTTTATTATTATGTTCCCACAAATTAGTTTCAGAAAAGCAGGATTAGTTTCCAGCATTGTTTTAACCACACTTCTTTCGGGCCAGACTCTATCTGCTCAAGAACAAAGCCCCGAAGAGAAAAAAGCATTCGATGAAGCTGTTCGGGAATACATCCTCACGAACCCTGAAGTGATCATACAGTCCCTCACCAGATACCAGGAAATGCAGGCGTTACGTGAAGAAGAAGCAAAACAGCGGGCTGTTGCTGATAGCAAGGATGAACTACACAACGCACCAGACTCACCCGTGCTCGGTAACCCCGATGGCGATGTTGTACTGGTTGAGTTCTTCGATTATCGCTGCCCCTACTGCCACAAAGCTTCTGCGACGATCCAGGCACTAATAGAGGATGATCCGAATCTAAAAGTGGTGATGAAAGAATTTCCAATTCTCAGCCCGGAATCCACCATTGCCGCCCGCGCAGCTTTGGCGGCGAATAAGCAGGGCAAATACGCTGAATTTCATTTTGCCTTAATGGATAGCCCTCAGGACCTCTCCCAAAACAGACTGCGTGCGCTCGCGGACAATCTTGATATGGACCTCGATCAATTTTCAGCGGACATGAAGTCTCCTGAAACCGGGGCATCTATTTTAAGAGTTCGCCAACTTGCACAACGCATCGGGGCCAACGAAACTCCTGCTTTTGTAGTCGGCACCCAAAGCGTTTCACCTGGAACCAGCTTTGAAGCCTTCAAGCAAATCATTGCAAATATCAGAGCTAACAAACAAAGCTGATAAACCCTGAAATAAGGCCAGAGCATTAAACTCTGAGCCCCATAGTTCAGCCGGTTTATTGCCAGTGTCTTAATAAACCGGCGACTAGGCCTATATCCGCGATAAAAAAGGCAGAACTTATCCGGCAAAGATTGCACCAACCGCCGGGCTATGTTAGGCCTAATCAATTCATTTAACTGAAATGAATGGTGCAAACCTTTGCCGTCAGTGTTGCTTTTAAACGGACCTAATTTAAATTTATTGGGAACCCGTGAGCCAGAGATTTATGGTTCAGAAAACCTTAAAGACCTTAACGCCCAGTGTATACGGCGGGCCAAGGCTCTTGGGCTTTCTTTAGTGTGCCAACAATCCAACTGGGAAGGCCAACTGATCGACTGGATCCACGAAGCCCGTGGGGTTCACGAAGGGATCATCATTAACCCGGGTGCTCTCACCCATACCTCTATCGGCTTGCTTGATGCTCTTAAAGGCGTCGATCTGCCTGTGATAGAGGTTCATATTTCTAATATCCATCGTCGAGAAAGCTTTCGACATCAGTCCTACGTATCTCAAGCCGCACTTGGTGTGATTTGCGGACTTGGACGTCAAGGGTACCTTTTGGCGATGGATGCGATGGCAAACGTTTTAAACAGCGAACAAGAATTATAATGTCTAAACTTGAAGTAAATGAGAAAGTTATCCGTACCCTCGCCGGCTTGCTCGATGAAACGGACCTAACTGAAATTGAATACGAGGCTGATGGCCACCGCATTCGTCTAGTACGCGGCGGTACCGTTGTTCAAGCTGTTGCTCCTTCTGTAGCGGCTCCAGCAAGCCCTGCAACAGTCGCAGCACCGAGTGATGGGGGCGTACCTGCCAATGCCATTACCTCACCGATGGTTGGAACCGCTTATCTTGCAGCAGAACCTGGGGTTCCTGATTTTGTTAAGGTTGGTGATCGCGTTAACGAAGGTCAGACACTTCTGATTCTCGAAGCGATGAAGGTCATGAACCCACTGCCTAGCCCGAAATCGGGTGTGGTTAAACAAATTCTCGTCAGCGATGGAGATCCAATAGAATTTGGTGAACCGCTGATGGTCATTGAATAATAAGCTGGCAAAAGAAGGTTCCATGTTCAAAAAGATCCTGATTGCCAACCGCGGCGAAATTGCTCTTAGAATTCAAAGAGCATGCCGCGACATGGGCATCGAAACCGTTGCGGTTCATTCCACCATTGATTCCGATGCCATGCACGTGCGTTTGGCAGATGAATCCGTATGTATTGGCCCCGCTCCGAGTAAAGACAGCTACCTTAACATTCCAGCAATATTATCAGCTGCAACAATGACCGGGGCAGATGCTATCCACCCTGGCGTTGGCTTCCTTTCGGAAAATGCTGACTTTGCTGAGATGGTAGAAGAGCATGGCTTTACCTTCATTGGCCCCTCGCCTGAACATATTCGTATCATGGGGGATAAGGTTGTCGCTAAAGAAACAGCGATCAAACTTGGTATCCCTGTTGTTCCCGGATCTGACGGTGAATTAAAAAGCGCTGAACAAGGTATCGAGCTCGCTGCCAAGATTGGCTATCCCATAATCATCAAAGCCAGGTCCGGTGGCGGTGGTCGCGGGATGAAAGTCGCAAATAACGACGAAGAACTCCGCCAGGGGTTCCGCCTCGCCCGTACAGAAGCAAAAGCAGCCTTTGGCGACGACGTGGTCTATATGGAGAAATACCTCGGCACCCCTCGTCACATCGAGATTCAACTTCTTGGTGACGGGCAAGGTAACGCTATCCATGTGGGTGAACGCGATTGCTCATTACAACGTCGCCACCAAAAGGTACTTGAAGAAGCTCCATCCCCCATGCTTACCAATGAAGAGCGTGATCGAATTGGTAAAATTTCTGCCGATGCGATGAAGCACTTTGACTACAAAAGCGCGGGCACGATCGAGTACCTCTATGAGAACGGTGAGTTTTTCTTCATTGAGATGAACACCCGTATTCAGGTTGAGCACACAATATCCGAAGCCATCAGTGGCATCGATCTCATGCGTGAAATGATCCGCATTGCGGCTGGTGAGAAATTGAGTGTAAAACAGGAAGATGTTGTTCTCAAAGGCCACGCAATCGAGTGCCGTATCAATGCAGAACATCCCTTTAATTTCATGCCTTCTCCCGGTCAAATTAAAGGCTATCACGCTCCTGGTGGTTTGGGCATTCGTGTTGATGCTGCAATCTATGCTGGCTACAAAATCCCGCCGACTTATGATAGTCTAATAGCAAAGCTCATTGTTCATGGTGACGATCGCGCAGATTGCATTATGAAAACAAGGCGCGCCTTGCAAGAGTACGTTATTGATGGCGTAAACACTTCCATCCCACTCCATATGGAGTTGGTAAACAATGATCAATTCCAGACGGGTGTTTATGATATCCATTGGTTGGAAAAGTTCGTTGATAGTATAAATAACGAGTAAAGGTGCGGTTACCGATTTTACGAGCATAAATGTTACAGGACATAAGTGTTCATGGAGATCACGGCAGACCTTTTACTAAAAGCCTATACCATAGGGGTTTTTCCTATGGCTGAAAGTCACGATTCTCTGGATTTGCATTGGATAGATCCAGAGAACCGCGGCGTACTTCCCCTCGATAAAATTCATATTTCACGGTCTCTCAGAAAAACACTCCGGAAAGAACCGTTTGAAATCAGGTGTAATACTTCTTTTTCCGAAGTTCTGGAAAAATGCTCCGCCACGACCTCACAAAGGCCTGACACCTGGATTAACCCTCTTATAAAAAGAATATACACACAGCTCTTTGAAAGGGGCTTTGCCCATACTGTTGAGTGCTGGCTGGATGACAGAATGGTTGGCGGCCTATATGGTGTCTCTCTTGGTGGGGCCTTTTTTGGCGAAAGCATGTTCAGTCGGCGGAGTGACGCAAGCAAGGTCGCTCTCGTCCATCTCGCCGCGCGCTTAAAAAAGGGCAATTACAGCCTGCTCGATACTCAATTTACGACCAAGCACCTGAGCCAGTTTGGGACGATTGAGATTGAACGGGAAATCTATAAGCAATGTTTGTTTGAGGCAATGCAGGTACCTGCCCGGTTCCCTCTTGAATTAACAAAAGAGGAACTTGAAACCTATATCGAGAGCAACCTGGGAAATAAGTCATCTATTTATTCCGACGATTAAGAGCCTCTTTATTCGTCCCTAGGCTAGTTTCAGTATCACTTACTCAGGCAATACTGATGTCGCTCCGTCAATGGAACTTTCTGCAGCCTCTTCAGCCGTCTTACAATCAACAACCCATACGTCATATACAGGATGCTCCATGGCCGACACGGCCGGAGAAGATGCGAACATCCACCCCGTAAACATTCTTGCCTTTTCAACGTTTTCTTTGACGTCGTCTATTTCCAAGAAGGAAGCTGATTCAGGCATATCCTCGGGGGGACTTTTACGGCAATCTCTTGCTGTGATTTCAAGAGTTCCAAACTTTACCGTTTGATTAAGTGGGGCATTGAACTCTGATACACGTGCGGTAATTTTGTTCAACCCCTGTAAGACTGCAACATCATAAGGGATCAATTCAGCTTGTGATGAGGTCGTAATCATCACCCCCGCCAAACATATCATAGATCGTATCAGAGCTGTCTTCATCTAAATTTCCCCCAAAAAGCGTAAGCTAACTTGTAAGCTTATTGGCCTTTATTTCCATAAGGATTAACCAACTCATCAACGATTTGCATGAGAACACTGCGAAGTTGCTTTTCATCGCCCCCCATAAGGATGGCGTCTTCCAATGCATCCTGGGAAAGTTCTTTAATCTCTTCGAGATTTTCATTTAAGACTTTGATTTTTTCAAGGCAGGATAACGGCGTTCCATTTGGTTCACGCCATATTGTCTGAGTTGTTTTCTTCTCAGTCATCAACAATATCCCTCTTCCAACCAGGCCAGTTGGCCAACGGAAATCCTGCTGATTATTCAGAATCTACCGAAGAGAAGACAAAACGACCAAGAAGATCCATCAGGTTTACAGATCCTTGCGTATCATCAATTGAGCCACCAGCTTCGATATAGTCATCTTCACCACCAGGCTCGAGACTGACAAAACTGCCACCAAGTAAACTCTCGGCCAATATACGGGCAGAGGTTCCTTTAGGGAGCTTGATCTCTTCATTAATCTCAAGTGTAACAATGGCAAAATAAGTATCTTTATCAAGTTCCTGACGCAGAACTGTCCCAACCTTTACACCCGCAATTTTCACATCTGTCCCGGATACAAGACCACTGGCATTGTCAAACTCGGCAACAACCTCATAGCCACCTGTGGATCCGTTAGAGTTATTACTAAAGGCATAGAAGCCAAAGGAAACTGCGACAAGCAATACCAGCCCACCGATAATCGTTTCGACAATACTTCTATTCATGCAATCACCTACGAGGATAAGTAAGGAAAATCTTGGGAAAAGAGACTAGGATTCAAGAGAGAATAATACTACTCAGGTTGCCACGCGTCATAATCGCCGGAAACCCGTGGACGCTCACCTGCTTTAAGAGCACTTCCCTGAGGACGATAAGCTTCTGCTGTCCCGGTTTTATTCGGCTCGTGTGCAATTTGCCAATCGTGTTTGGCATAACCGCCTTCAGGTGGAAGGTCGTTTGTTGTGTGATGTATCCAGGCATGCCAATCAGCGGAAACCCGGCTTGCCTCGTTTGCGCCATTATAGATCACCCAACGGCGCTCAGAACGCAGGCTATTTTTGTGAACGGCACTGCCACCCTTGGTGCGGTAAAACTTGTTGCCGTCGCTATCTTGTCCAACAAGCTCACCTTTGAGCCATGTAAACAAACGAGTTCCAAGAGGAGTTCCAGCCATTTCTCTTCCTTATTGGGCAAGGCCCATTTTATCTTAGTCTTTAGTTTTTATGCCATCGGGGCATTCACTATTGAGTTCATAAAAGCACGATCACATTTCGTGCCCTCATAATGTTCTGGGCTGAATATTACATCGCAACCCCTATCAGTCCAGCTTAAAGGGCGCAAAAATGTCGTAATTTTTACCCTATTATAATTCAGCAGTTCCCTCTGGCGGAGAAAAAAGTCCTTCTCCTTCCGTGATCGCTTTCCAATCTTGCTCGTTTACCTCATATCCTTCCTCTGCAATATCTCTGTTCCGGGCTTCAAAATCAGCCGGATTATATAGACGAGCCGGGGCTGCTTTAACCCCAGCTTCAAGCCCTTTGATAATATTATCGTAAAGGTCGGGCAGATCGAGACAAAGAAGCGTACAGCCAGGCAGAACATTCTCTGTTTTGGAGAGAACACTGACTAACAATTCACCGATGTTGCTTGGGGCAATACCCTGGATGAAAGCATCGTGGCTAACCGGGAGACCATAAAGTTCTATATGGAGTGTTTCCTCGGGACTGGGAACGCCAATAATTCCCCGGCTATGGCCATAGATTTCTGTTAAAAGCTGGCCTTCATCACTGAGCGGATTAACCACAAAGGTCGCAAAACACGCATAGCCTTTTTCGACGGCCTCTTCTACAAGCCGACCAACGCCTATCAGGTCGCTGACATCCGAAAGGGCTGCCAACCCCATGCCGCTCTCTTTAGCATGAAGTATCGCTTTTTCCAGGGCTTGTGGTCCTGCAACCGCCAGAGACTGTCCCCCACAATCAATGAAAGAGGCATTTTCTTTTTCAGACGTGAGCGCTACCAAATTTAAATTAGTCTTCTTGAAGGCGTCGCTCTCGCGGGCAAGATAGGATATACCGCAACGATGAATACGCTCTGCCCACTGGATCATGGCAGATGCCTGATCAAGCGCTGTATCTTGGGCACCTCGTGCCTCAAGGCAATCTTCAAGTTTATCTTGAAAATCAAGTAACGGTATTCTCATCCATCTGTCTTTCACTAACTCATGTACAACCCCTCATCTACCACAAGGGTGAGCTAAGTACACGTGCTTAACGCTGTTCAAATTACTCCTCCGGCCATTCATATCGAAAAAATTGTCGCGTTTACTTGCGAGCTGACATTGAACAGTCTTTAGTGTCAGTGAAATGCTTTAAGTGTTAGTACCCGAGTTTTAGACACTGACCTAAACTGTCCTCCCATCCCCTTAGTGAGTCGAAATTTTGAAACCAGCAGACGTGGTACAGAAAACGAAAAAAGTTCCTTTGATCGGCATGATGACGGGGTTGATCGGTGGGGCCGCGTTTGGCTTGATTACGCCAATTTCTCCACTTGCCAACGAGGCCGGTAGCACCCCTGTAATGATTACCTTCATTCGGTTTGTCCTGGGATTGGGGCTTATGGGATTAATCATATTTGTTGGGCGGTGCCCCCTGCACGTTCCCAGAAATAAATGGCTTCCCCTATCGGCTATGGGCCTGTTTATCTTTACAGTCACGGTCTTTTATTTATCGGCTGTGGTTTATATTCCAGTCAGTTTGGCCGCAATTTTATTCTATACCTACCCCATAATCGTCACGATCCTAGACCCGCTCCTGCAACGACGCTTGCCGAGTGTGGCCCAGCTTGCGCTATCCCTCCTCGCCTTTAGCGGGATTGCTGTTGCATTGGGGCCATCTATCGATGCTCTTGATTGGCGCGGTATTGGTTTTGTTGCCTTGGCCGCCCTCTCCATATCCGGCACCTTGATTATCAGCAGGAAAGTGGTCTCTGAGGTTAATAACCTAACCATCGTATTCTATGTGAACATTATTGGGCTCGTTTTATCGGTCCCCTATCTCCTCCTTAGCGATGGAATTGACCTCCCTGCTATCAATTTTGAAACTGTTGCAAATTTAAAATATCCCGCCCTTATCGCCGGACTGTATTTATTGGCAACTCTTGCTCAAATTATCACCGTGAGATTTGTAGGCCCCTCCAGAACCGCAATGTTTTTTAATGTTGAACCCATTGTAACAATCCTTGCTGCCGTGGCGATCTTGCATGAAAGCCTAACCCACCTGCAAATAACAGGGTCTGTGTTGGTATTAAGTGCTGTAGTTATTTCCTGCTGCAGGCCTGTTAGGATTTAACTTTTCACCTATTCCAGACGGATAGAAACAAATTCAACACGTTTAGCATCAGAGGCAATATACAACCTATTATAACCTCCTTTTAATAAACGACGGCTTTTGTACAGCTTCTTGTAACGCTTCTCGACACAATTCTAATATCGAATTCATTTAGGTTCTTTGTATAAATAATCATTTTCCAAACACGAATCGGTAACGAATCTCAGCTATGTTTTTTGGATAATTTTTTAAGTTAGATTCGTCAGCACAAAGTAATTTTTTTCGCTCTTTTTATAAAAAGAAAACAATATTTTATATATCCTCAGAAGAGATTGATTTTTCCGCTATTTTTCAGGCGCTACAGAATCCTTCCTCCCTCTATCAACAGATTTATCCACAGGCTTATCAAGATAGATTGAACCACAAAATGTGGTGTCAATATGCAAAATACTGATGACGGGAACCAAATATTGTGGTTAAATCACTTCAGATCAACAAAATGTGCTTCTCTTCGCAGAAAACCGCAGAGTCATCAGACTTGCGGACCTACTAATATGAGTGAGCTCTGGACCAGGATATCAACAGCCTTCTTCCAGAGCTTTATTAACGAGTCTTGTTATATTTAAAGGGGATACGGCATGCGCATCGCACGTCGCTTTACGGAAACCGGGAAAGACGTCTATGACGCCATTGAGTTTCGCTTAACAACCAGCGAAATCAAAAACCCGGATGGCTCTATAGTCTTCCAGGCCAAGGACATTGAAGTTCCAGCCAAATGGAGCCAGGTGGCTTGCGATATCATTGCGCAAAAATATTTCCGCAAACGCGGTATCCCACAGAAGCTCAAGAAAGTAGAAGAAAACTCTGTCCCGTCATGGTTGTGGCGTTCTGAGCCCGATCACGATGCGATGTCTGACATCCCCGAGGACGAACGCATCATCGGTGAAACTTCTGCAAAGCAGGTTTTTGACCGCCTTGCTGGCACCTGGACTTACTGGGGTTGGAAAGGTGGCTATTTCGATAGTGAAGAGGACGCACAGACCTACTTCGACGAAATGCGCTACATGCTGACCAACCAGATGACCGCACCGAACTCTCCACAGTGGTTCAACACCGGTCTTCACTGGGCCTATGGTATCGACGGTCCCGGCCAAGGCCATCACTATGTCGATTACAAATCAGGCAAACTCACCAAATCCAAATCCTCTTACGAGCACCCACAGCCACACGCCTGTTTCATTCAGTCCGTTGGTGATGACCTCGTTAATGACAACGGCATCATGGATCTTTGGGTGCGCGAAGCACGTCTCTTTAAATACGGCTCAGGTACAGGTACCAACTTCTCCCGCGTTCGTGGCGCAGAAGAGCCTCTTTCCGGTGGTGGTAAATCATCCGGCCTGATGAGCTTCTTGAAAATTGGTGATCGCGCTGCTGGTGCGATTAAATCCGGTGGTACCACACGCCGTGCAGCCAAAATGGTGACTGTCGATCTGGATCACCCGGATATTGAAGAGTTCATCAACTGGAAAGTTATCGAAGAACAGAAAGTTGCCGCGCTTGTTGCTGGTTCTAAAATCTGCCAAAAGCATCTCTCGCAGATTATGGCCGCTTGCAACAACGATGACCTCGACGATAAAGACCGCGTCGACCCGCGCAAGAACACCACTCTGAAAGCCGCGATTAAAACTGCGCGCAGCCACGAAGTTCCGATGAGCTACGTTCAACGCGTTCTTCAATTTGCCCAACAGGGTTTCTCAAACATCGAGTTTGATACCTATAACACCGATTGGGATTCAGATGCATATCTAACTGTTTCCGGTCAGAACTCAAACAACTCCGTGCGTGTTTCCAACGCCTTCTTCCAAAAGCTTGAAGAAGATGGCGATTGGGATCTGATCCGTCGTATCGATGGCAAAGTTCATAAAAGCCTGAAAGCCCGCGAACTTTGGGATCAGGTGAACTACGCTGCTTGGGCTTGTGCAGATCCTGGCATCCAGTACGACACCACGATCAACGAATGGCACACCTGCCCACAGTCTGGTCGCATCAACGGCTCCAACCCTTGTTCCGAGTACATGTTCCTGGATGATACCGCCTGTAATCTGGCGTCCATGAACCTGATGACTTTCCTGCGCGAAGACGGTAGCTTTGACATCGAAGCCTATACCCACACCACGCGCCTTTGGACGATTGCTCTCGAGATCTCGGTGATGATGGCCCAGTTCCCATCAAAAGCGATTGCTCAGTACTCTTACGAGTTCCGTACACTTGGTCTCGGTTATGCCAACATCGGCGGCATGTTGATGTCCACTGGTGTTTCTTATGATTCCCCAGAAGGTCGTGCAATCTGCGCTACTCTCAGCGCGATCATGACCGGTACTGCCTATGCAACGTCTGCTGAAATGGCTGGAGAGCTCGGTGCGTTCAAACGTTATGACCTGAACAAGAAAGACATGTTGCGGGTTATCCGTAACCATCGTCGCGCCGCATACGGCGAAGAATCCGGATACGAAGGTCTCGAAATCAACCCAGTTCCAATCGCGGCCAACGACTGCCCTGACCAAGCATTGGTCGAGGCTGCCAAAGCTGCCTGGGACAATGCTCTCACTCTCGGTGAAAAGCATGGTTATCGTAATGCCCAGACAACCGTTGTTGCCCCAACCGGTACAATCGGTCTTGTGATGGATTGCGATACCACAGGTATCGAGCCTGATTTTGCGCTGGTGAAATTCAAAAAGCTTGCTGGTGGCGGTTATTTCAAAATCATCAACCGTACCGTACCAGGTGCCTTGAGCAACCTCGGTTACAGTGATGAGCAAGTTGATGACATCATCAAGTTTGCAGTTGGTCACGGTACCCTAAAAGGTGCACCATCGATCAACCATGACAGCCTGGTTGCAAAAGGCTTCACCGAAGCCGCGATTGATGCCATCGAAGCCAGCCTCGGTTCTGCTTTTGATATCAAGTTCATCTTCAACAAATGGACCCTGGGTGAAGAACTTTGCACCAAAGTGCTTGGTTTCACCGAAGCCCAATTGAACGACATGGACTTCGACATGCTGGCCGAGCTTGGCTTTAGCCGCAAAGAAATCGAAGCTGCCAATATTTTCTGCACAGGTTCAATGACACTTGAGGGCGCACCACACCTCAAAGACGAGCACCTGCCGATCTTTGATTGTGCCAACCCTTGCGGTAAAACCGGCAAACGTTTCTTGTCAGCAGAAAGCCACATCCGCATGATGGCGGCTTCCCAGCCGTTCATTTCCGGTGCAATCTCCAAAACCATCAACATGCCGGCAAACGCGGTTATCGAAGACTGTAACGATGCTTACATGCTGTCTTGGAAACTTGGTCTGAAAGCCAACGCCCTTTACCGTGATGGCTCAAAACTTTCTCAGCCACTCTCTTCTGGTGTTCTTCTTGAACTCGATCATGATGAAGATGATGTTGCAGAAGCGCCAACAGCCAAACGTGTTGAAGTCGTTGCTGAACGCATCATCGAACGCGTCATCGAAAAAACCATTACCGAGCGCAAAAAACTTCCTTCACGTCGTAAGGGTTACACTCAAAAAGCCATCGTTGGTGGCCACAAAGTGTATCTCCGTACTGGTGAATACGAAGATGGTGCCCTGGGTGAGATCTTTGTCGATATGCACAAAGAAGGTGCCGCGTTCCGAAGCCTGATGAACAACTTCGCCATCGCGATTTCCATCGGCCTGCAGTACGGTGTTCCGCTTGAAGAGTACGTCGAAGCCTATACCTTCACCCGCTTTGAGCCATCAGGCATGGTTGAAGGTAACGACGTGATCAAGATGGCGACTTCCATCCTTGATTACCTGTTCCGTGAGTTAGCTGTTTCCTACCTTGATCGTAACGATCTAGCCCACGTTGAACCTGCAGATATCATGCCGGATTCACTTGGTAAGGGTACGGGTGAAAG
This sequence comes from Kiloniella sp., assembly GCF_965205715.1. Lineage (GTDB taxonomy): Bacteria > Pseudomonadota > Alphaproteobacteria > Kiloniellales > Kiloniellaceae > Kiloniella. The sequence goes on from NZ_CBDBHW010000014.1 coordinate 1,796,487, forward strand.
CAGTGCGCCTGCAGCAGAAGACGCCGTTGCTGAAACTGTTCGTCGCGTGGCTTCCACGGGCTATGTCCGCAACAAGCTCATGGTCGTGAACGGTGGTCGTACTCCTGATGAGATCGTATCTGAAGTAAAACAGGATATCGTCAGCGCACCAGAAACCGGAACTGTTACGGAAACAGTCACCAAGGCACCAAGCCAACGCAGTGAACAGGTTCGCGAAGCCCGTATGAAGGGCTACGAAGGGGATTCCTGTCCAGAATGTGGTAACTTCACGCTGGTACGTAACGGTACTTGCCTGAAATGTGATACCTGTGGCGGGACCACAGGTTGCTCCTAATTCAGGAGCTTTGGGGATCAGCCATAGTGAGGTATGGCTGGTAGAGTAGCGGTGAGCCGCGAACAGGTAATCTTTAGGGGTTACAGTCTAGTTCGCATCCCGCTTCTTCGCAGCAAAAAGGGTGGCTTCGGCCGCCCTTTTTGTATTTTCACTCGAGAGTAATCATTTGAGCAGTAGAACTTAATTCGAGTATCTCCGAAAGCTTGAAGGAGGGCGTCGATAGATTTTAATAAATGCTCCATTGAATTGCCGGATACTAGAAAACCCAGCCTCGAAAGCGACTTCTGATAAAGGCATTGATGTATCACTAATCAATCGCTTGGCAGCTTGAACTCGCCTTGTTGCCGCAATCTCGCTAGGAGTTACGTTTAAATGTTTCCGAAATAAGCGAGATAGATGACGCACACCAACCCCTAGCTTATCTCCAAGTTCAGCAAGAGAATGATTATCTAGATAACCACCCTCAATTTCCCGTAACCCTCTAGCAACAGTCGTCGCTGTCCCGCGCCAGGCAGGGCTCCCCGGAGCAGATTCTGGTCGACATCGAAAGCATGGCCGAAATTTCAACTTTTCCGCTGCTGCCGCCGTTGGAACAAAAAACACATTTTTCGAGAGAGCAGGAGAAACAGGGCATATAGGGCGGCAGTAAATTTTGGTGGTTCGGACACAGGTAAAAAAAGCCCCATCATAATTCACATCTCTCGCAACTCGGGCACGATCGCAAGAGTCCCAGTTTTGCCACATGTCAGGATCTATCAATAAAGTCATGTGGATAACCCTATCGTGCAAAAATAAAAACTAAAGTCCTAATGAATTTCTATCGATAATTTCGGAGGACAGAGTCCGAATACTGCCAGACAAGTAAATCTGCGAATGAAAATATGACCCGGATACCAAATGACAATCCGGAGTAATTTATGTCAAGCAACCCTTCACTGGATCGGGCCGTTTTCCATGCAAACACGTTTTTGGAAACGTTAAAAAAGCGTCCTGTTCACAGCACAACATCGTTCGATGATCTACGACACCGACTGGGGCGTGAACTTTCCCATCATGGTGTAAATGAAACCCAAGTCATCGACGAACTTGTGGCCGATGTTGATGGTGGTTTGCTTGCTTCAGCAGGGGGTAGGTTTTTCGGTTGGGTTATCGGCGGGACTATACCTTCTGCTGCGGCGGCGGACTGGTTAACATCAATATGGGATCAGAATGCAGCAGCTTCGGCTTGCAGCCCGGCGACTGCCGTAGTTGAAGAGGTTTGTGGTGCTTGGCTAAAAGACCTTCTCAACATTCCCTCCCCGGCCTCCTTCGGGTTTGTAACCGGATGTCAGGCTGCTCACACGACAGCACTCGCTGCAGCCAGACACAAACTGTTATCAGAACAAAAATGGGACGTTGAAAGAAAAGGCTTATCAGGCGCGCCATCGATACGTTTGGTTACCAGTGAAAATCGTCATGAATCACTTATCCGGTCCATGAGGCTACTGGGACTTGGATCAAATTCGGTTGAGACTGTATCTTGTGATCCATCAGGAAGTGTCTCGCTCTCCGCACTTGATCTTGCTCTATCAAAAAATCCAGGGCAGCCAACAATTGTTTGTTTGCAAGCCGGTGATTTAAATACTGGTGCTTTCGATAATTTCAAAGAAGCGATACCGCTTGCTAAGGCTCAGAACGCATGGGTCCATGTGGATGGAGCGTTTGGCCTTTGGGCTGCATCCAGCAAAAAACATCGCCACTTGCTGGAAGGAGCTGAATTGGCAGATTCATGGGCGACTGACGGCCACAAGTGGTTGAATCTTCCCTTTGATAGCGGTTTTGTATTTGTCGCGGATCCCAGCACTCATAGCGCAGCACTCACTCAGTCTACCAGCTATTCGATACCCATTGAGGGCGTCCGAAACCCTATGGACTGGAATTTAGAGTGGTCCCGGCGTGCACGGGGTTATCCTGTCTATGCAGCTCTACGTACACTTGGACGCAATGGGCTAGAAGATCTGGTCAATAAGAGCTGTCTTTACGCGGATCGATTGGTCACGGGCATCAGCAAGTTAAATGACCCCCGGCAAAGCCGGGGGCTTAAGCGGGTGAGCCCCTTAAAGGGGCAAATTGGGAACCGCTAAAGCGGTTATGGATTGAATATATCCATTTGGTCAAAGTACTTATCACGCTCTTCTTGCGTTCTGATATACTCCCTCACCATCTGTTCATCGAGCCCTACAGTTGAGACGAAATATCCACGGGCCCAAAAATTTTCACCCTTGAAATTCCGTGCTTTATTTTTGAATTTTCGAGCTATGGCAATCGCGCTTTTTCCTTTTAGGTATCCAACGACTTTTGAAACAGCATGTTTGGGCGGTATGCTGATACACATGTGAATGTGATCCGGCATCAAATGGCCCTCCTCAATCTTACTTTCGCGATGCCCGGCCAGTTCATGGAAAATTTCACCAAGATACTGACGTAGGTTGCCATAGATAACTTTTTGCCTGCGTTTAGGGATGAAAACCACGTGGTATTTACAATCCCATCTCGTATGTGCAAGGCTTTTGTAATCTCTCATCGGCTAATTCCTTTGTTATTTTGGTCAATAAACAAAGAAATGTAAGACCGTGGGAACGGTCAAACCATTGAGAGTCCCCCGGCATAGCCGGGGGTTTACCGGATTAAATTAGAAGGTGTAGAAATTCTTGCTCATCCAATCATAAACCAAGGGCTTGTTCGATTTATTTCCAAGTATGGAGATCATGACACCAGAACAGATCAGGTAATTGAGCACATCCAAAAAACTGGAATTGCATGGTTTGGAGGGACAACTTGGAGAGGACAACGTGCGATGCGTATCTCAGTATGCAATTGGCGAACGAATGACGACGATATCAAGGCTGCAATTGATGCAGTACGAATGAGTATTGAAGCATCGTGAGTTCAGACGTGTATGATCACTGGAAATTTCCTTCCGAGCACAATATCCCGTCAAATCAGTGTCTTCAGATTCGCCCAGCGACATAAACCATAAACGACACGATATTTCTTAAAGGCGATAGCTTCTATTAGAAAAAACATCGTTTTCCATACCTTTTGCTAACTTTGCTTGCGTTGGCGAACTGGAGCGATAGAATTCGCCTGTTTTTTAGTTTTGGGTGGGCGCGTGAGATAAGGCACCATTTGAGTGTCAGCTCTAACTCAGGCTTGAGGACACGTCCCTTTTAATGAGATCCCCAAATAGGGGACGCGTTCTTTAACAATAATGACAGATAAGAAACGAATAAGGATAGAGCTATGACTGGTACTGTTGACGCCCGTTTGAAAGAACTTGGTATTGAAATCCCACAGCCTGCAAAAGCTGTTGCCAACTATGTTGGTTATGTAACTTCCGGCAACACTGTTTTTGTTTCCGGCCAGATCACTGCTAAAGATGGTGAAATCCTTTACAAAGGTAAACTTGGCGACAGTATGTCTGTTGAAGAAGGCCAGGAAGCTGCGCGTCTTTGCGGCATCAACATCATTGCTCAGCTTAGCGCCGCAACAGATGGCAACCTCGATCGCGTAAAACGCATCGTCAAACTTGGTGGTTTCGTTAACTCCACACCTGATTTTGTTGACCAGCCAAAAGTCATCAACGGCGTTTCCGATCTCATGGTTGAAGTGTTCGGCGACAAAGGCGTTCACGCCCGCGCTGCGGTTTCTGCACCAAGCCTGCCATTGGGCATCGCTGTAGAAGTCGACTGCGTTGCAGAAATTGACTAAATAGTTTGCCGTTCAGCGTAATGCTGAATGAAACAAGTTATTGAAAAGGCAGGCCATCGCGCCTGCCTTTTTGTTTGTCTCGCCTGACAAGCGTCTTGTTATTGGTGCCCAGACTTCCTATTTTTATCAGACTGTATTCCTTCATATTTTTGTTTAGGCCCCAAGACATAAATGAGCCAGTTACGCGTAGAAGTTCACCCTCGAATTAGCGGGATCAATCCCACTGATTGGGATCGTTGCGCGCAAAGTGATGCACCCGATAACAACCCCTTTATTTCCCATGCCTTCCTGTTGGCCCTGGAAGAAAGTGGATCTGTCGGTGCCGAGACCGGATGGCAGCCGCAACACCTCACCGTTCAAGACGACGACGGCAAGATCATTGCCTGCGCCCCGCTCTATCTGAAAAGCCATTCATACGGCGAATACGTCTTTGACTGGAGTTGGGCCAACGCCTATGAGCGTGCCGGGCGCAACTATTACCCCAAGCTGCAATCCGCTGTGCCCTTCAGCCCGGTCACAGGCAAGCGCTTGCTCATCTCGCCAACGACCGAGCAAGAAACCAAGGACCTGCGCATCGCCCTGCTCAATGCCATGCTACAGATCCTTCAACAGTACGACGCCTCTTCCCTGCACCTGACCTTCACCACGAAAGAAGAATGGCAACAGCTGAAAGAGGCAGGCCTGCTCGCCCGTTCAGGAATTCAGTATCATTGGGAAAACGAGGGTTACGAAAGCTTTGATGATTTTCTCGGCGCCCTGTCATCGCGCAAGAGGAAAGCAATCCGCAAGGAACGCCGCGAGGCCCAGGCTCATGGGCTGGAAATCAAAACCCTCACGGGATCAGACCTCACCCCTGAAATCTGCGACCAGTTCTATAATCTCTACCTCAATACCGTAGATAAGAAATACGCCCACGATTACCTCAACCGCGATTTCTTCCAAATGCTGGGGACAAAGCTCGCGGACAAAGTCGTGCTTTCCACCGCCTGGGCCACCACAATGGACAACTCCGTGAGGGATACTTCAGTAATGGTGGCGGGCGCGCTAAACCTTGTTGGCGGCGATACTCTTTACGGCCGCAACTGGGGTTCCCACGGCCATTTTCCCAACCTTCACTTTGAACTCTGTTACTATCAGGCTATCGACTATGCCATTACCCACGGCCTCAAAAAGGTCGAAGCAGGCGCCCAGGGCGAACACAAAATCCAACGCGGCTACCTGCCCACCAAAACCTACAGCCTACACGGCATCGCCGACCCGCAGTTCCGTGCCGCTATCGCCCGTTTCCTGCAAAGTGAAAACCCCGCCATCGACCACGAAATCGAACAACTCTGCGACATCGGCCCCTTCAAAAAAAGTGACTAAGTCACTATTATTCAAATATAAAAATGCGGAGAGCTCCTGAATGCAGCACCAGTTAACGGAAGAAAACATTGAAAGGTTTCTTCGGCGATTTGACGGGTTTGATGGAGCCGTATTTCTTCGATCTGAATGTATCAATGAAGCAAATGATGCAGCAGCCAGGTTAGTTATTGAGCTATCTGCCTACGACACATCACTTACGAGTGAAATACCATTTGATAGCATGGTGTCCCTTGAACTGATATTAGAAGGGAAAATTCAATTTCGGTTGCCCCAAGAAGGCCGCGGTTCAAACTCGGTAATAAACTACGAAATGGCACTTCTCCGCTTTGTTGAGTAGATTTAGGATTTCAAATAGAGCATAGATTGATTATCTGGAATGGATGATTGTCTAATTTTGAGTTTGAAGTATTCGGTATCCTTGATGCCTCTGGCTCGCTTACGGATCATTCCTATACTGACATTACCAGCCTCTATCCTGGCGCTTGTGAGCTTGTGTTTGGCGTAGTTGCAGATGCCCACACAATGTTTCCGTAGGGATTTCGCGAACTTTTTTAGATAGAGCATCTGTGACTGATCTGCTATCAGGCACCAACGTTCCAGTTGCTCCGCCATCGCCTCAAATGAAGCGGCACTCCACAGCAGCTGAAGCTGTTCTTTCAAGACGTAAAGTGCATTCAGGTTGCTATTGCTCTCCAGCAACCTTTGCAGCTTGTCACTTTGTTTTTCACTCAACTTATCCGCATTTTTGAGCAACAGATAATGTGTCCCTTTCATCAACTCTTTACCACTTGGATCGGCCTTTCTGAACTCAAGTCGACGCTGATTATGGATAGCTTTGCTGTAGTTTTTCATGACGTGGAAACGGTCAAATACTATGTCGGCCAACGGCAAGGACTCTCTGACAGCCTTTTGGTAGGCAGGCCCCATATCCATCGCTACGGCCTTTATTTTGCAGGCTGTATCTGGTTGCAGTTGTTTCAAAAACCTTGAAAAAACCTCGGCAGTTCGGCCTGCTTCAACCCAGATCAGATGACCGCCAACCATATCGTAGACCACCGTCATGTAGTCATGACCTTTCGCCCGGGCAACTTCATCTACACCAATATATTCCAAGCCAGTTAGCTCTGCAGGATCAAGCGTAGGGAGAGTTTCAATAAGGTATGCCCTGTCGATATTCTTGACCGTTTCCCATCGTATATCCAAATGTCTGGAAACCGCTTGAATAGACATATGCCGACATAATCCACTGATCAGTCGGCAAAATCGGTGAGTGAAACGGCACCCTTTATCAACAAAATCACACCCCTCAATGCGGCGTTCGCCCTTGTTAATATAAACCTGCGCCAGCTCAATCTCGACCACACAAGGATACCCAAAAAGGGGGATGTCGTTTACTTGTCGGCGGACATGCTGGTTGATGCTTCCCTTCTGGCCTGTAGCAGGGTCTATAGCCCTCCTACGCGCGTCTCGGCTGCAGTGAATGACAATCTTAACACCGCCGTCATCCAGTTTAATTTCATTTACACGTTGCCCTTTGAGGCCTAAAATATGCTGCGAGATGTTGATTGTCATATACCTGCTCTATGTAAAGTTATCAGAAACCATACATATCAACAGGTTACTTGGCGGTCGGCATCTTTTTCTACTCAACAAAGCGGAGAAGAGCCTACGAAATCATCAGCTTTTACCATGACAGGGTTTTGTACCTTAATTTTGATCCGCTTGGCTCAAAAGATCTGAACCACGAGCATTGGACAATCGAAGAGATCAGGAACTCCTCCTTCTTTATTGGATCAGAGGCCGTGAGCTGGTCAATCAAAAGAAATAGAGCGCCCTTTTAATAGATATCGCTTCGACCTACTGCCTTTGATAACGGTAATGTCCGGTGATTTTGTAGTCGAACAGCATGTTTTGTAATTTAGGGCCTGCGCCGATGTTGTGCACGACGAGCGGAATGCCATCGGCTGATTTTTGATCACTGATAATACCGATATGAGGCAGCGATCCACTCTCGTTCAAATTCCACGAAACAAGATCACCGGGAAAGTAATCCGCAGGATCTTGAGTTGGCACCAGAGACTGACCGTTACGGGTAAAGAATACCCGGAGGTTGGGAACGCGGCGGTGATCAATGTTTTGATCCGTCGTCTTCAGGCCCCAGATCTTGGGATAGCTTGCAAAATTTACCCGCATGTCTTCATGCACCAGCTTTTGCAGATCAATCCCCAATGCCCGGTAACTCCGGATCACCACATCACTACACACCCCAATACCCGCGGGAACATCTCCACCAGGATAAGACATGGCGTGGTAACTACCGTCATAGATGATGCTTTGTTCAGTTCGATCCAAAGCCGCCTCGGCCAAGGAGGAGCCAAAGGATGTGTCTGCTTGGGACTGAAAAGATAGACCAAGACTTACGGCAACAAGAATACCACTCGAAGTTCTCCAATTCATTATCGTTCCCTGTTTGGTTAAGCTCTTCAAATCTTGCAAACCAATCAGGACGCAGTAAGGCGGCTTTATGAAATCTTGGCTTTGAATTGCCCCATTGATTTCAAACTATTTGCGCATTCCTCCCTCAAGATCCCCCTCATCACATCTGAACAGATTGCCTGAACACCGTGCGTTTTCTTCTGGCAGTTATATGAATCAATACACTTCAATTTTCCTTTAAGGGGGAGGAAACATGATCGACTTTACGACGGTACTTATCGTCATCGCCATTGTCATATTTCTGGGCATTTGCGCGATAATTGGGCTGGTTTGTTTGCGCTGGCTCTATAGCCGTTATGCGGAACAAACGTCAGGATTTTCAGGAAGTCTCACAGGGGATCTCAGCGGACGGCTTGCCAATTCGAACCCGCTTATGGTCAAGGCCGTGATCATTGGCTTTTTGACGCTTTTAATGTTGATCCCAACCGCGTTGGTGCACGATCTCATGAACGAGCGGCACAGCCTTTATCGTTCTGTCCTCTATGAAACAGATCAGGAATGGGGACAGGAACAGACCATCGCAGCCCCGCTTCTTGTAATCCCCTATACTACCGAAGCACGGGTTACAGATAGCAATGGCAAGGACAAGATCGTGGTTGGCCATGACAAGCTGATCATCCTACCTGATCAACTCAAACTCAAAAGCCATCTGGAGCATGGATTTCGCGAACGCTCCATATATAAAAGCCTGGTCTATACCGCCGATGTCAAAGGCTCTGCGAGCTTTCATTTGGATCCACCACCGATCAAGAACTTGCAAAAAATCCATTATGATCAAGCCTATATCGCCATAGCGCTCACTGATAACAGTGGCATTGGGTCTTCTCCCACGGTCACTCTTGCCGGAAAAAAACTGGAATTGATGCCGGGGACGGGACTATCAAATAACTTTCTCAGGGCTCTTCTCCGCTTTGTTGAGTAGAAAAAGATGCCGACCGCCAAGTAACCTGTTGATATGTATGGTTTCTGATAACTTTACATAGAGCAGGTATATGACAATCAACATCTCGCAGCATATTTTAGGCCTCAAAGGGCAACGTGTAAATGAAATTAAACTGGATGACGGCGGTGTTAAGATTGTCATTCACTGCAGCCGAGACGCGCGTAGGAGGGCTATAGACCCTGCTACAGGCCAGAAGGGAAGCATCAACCAGCATGTCCGCCGACAAGTAAACGACATCCCCCTTTTTGGGTATCCTTGTGTGGTCGAGATTGAGCTGGCGCAGGTTTATATTAACAAGGGCGAACGCCGCATTGAGGGGTGTGATTTTGTTGATAAAGGGTGCCGTTTCACTCACCGATTTTGCCGACTGATCAGTGGATTATGTCGGCATATGTCTATTCAAGCGGTTTCCAGACATTTGGATATACGATGGGAAACGGTCAAGAATATCGACAGGGCATACCTTATTGAAACTCTCCCTACGCTTGATCCTGCAGAGCTAACTGGCTTGGAATATATTGGTGTAGATGAAGTTGCCCGGGCGAAAGGTCATGACTACATGACGGTGGTCTACGATATGGTTGGCGGTCATCTGATCTGGGTTGAAGCAGGCCGAACTGCCGAGGTTTTTTCAAGGTTTTTGAAACAACTGCAACCAGATACAGCCTGCAAAATAAAGGCCGTAGCGATGGATATGGGGCCTGCCTACCAAAAGGCTGTCAGAGAGTCCTTGCCGTTGGCCGACATAGTATTTGACCGTTTCCACGTCATGAAAAACTACAGCAAAGCTATCCATAATCAGCGTCGACTTGAGTTCAGAAAGGCCGATCCAAGTGGTAAAGAGTTGATGAAAGGGACACATTATCTGTTGCTCAAAAATGCGGATAAGTTGAGTGAAAAACAAAGTGACAAGCTGCAAAGGTTGCTGGAGAGCAATAGCAACCTGAATGCACTTTACGTCTTGAAAGAACAGCTTCAGCTGCTGTGGAGTGCCGCTTCATTTGAGGCGATGGCGGAGCAACTGGAACGTTGGTGCCTGATAGCAGATCAGTCACAGATGCTCTATCTAAAAAAGTTCGCGAAATCCCTACGGAAACATTGTGTGGGCATCTGCAACTACGCCAAACACAAGCTCACAAGCGCCAGGATAGAGGCTGGTAATGTCAGTATAGGAATGATCCGTAAGCGAGCCAGAGGCATCAAGGATACCGAATACTTCAAACTCAAAATTAGACAATCATCCATTCCAGATAATCAATCTATGCTCTATTTGAAATCCTAAATCTACTCAACAAAGCGGAGAAGTGCCTTTCTCAGCCGGGGATTTTCCGCCCAGATCGACCCAAAGCAAGATCTTTCCAGCTTTTCTGTTGCGTTTGATACCACCCTGCGTGGCAGCCGAAATATCAGTGCTATTCCGCTTGGTATGAACACAAAAATTGATATCTCGGCCGACTGGCCCCACCCAAGCTTTCGTCAATTCCTACCAAGCACCCGGGATATCACCTCCGATAACTTTTCTGCCACCTGGGAAGTCAGCCATCTTTCGCGCAACTATCCACAGGTTTTTAACAATTGGACAACCTGAACCTGGGTGAGATCATCGCCGAAGCGCAACTGTTTGAGCCCGTGTCCCACTACGGCACCTCCATCCGCGCAGCCAAGTACGGCATCATGTTCGTGGCTCTCACCTATCTGATGCTATTGGTGTTCGAGTTTACCCGCGGTATCCGTCTGCACTTGGTACAATACCTCCTGGTCGGGGTCTCACTCTCGGTGTTCTATCTTTTGCTGCTGACGCTGTCTGAACACATCAGCTTTAGCCTGTCCTATTCGCTCGCCGCAGGTGTCACCGTGTTGTCGATTGCCAGCTACATCACCTCTGCAACACGTGACAAAACCAACGGCCTCGCCATCGGCGCCTTACTCAGCACGCTATATGGTTTCCTCTACTCCATCCTGCAGATGGAAGACTACGCCCTAACCATGGGCAGCGGCTTGCTTTTACTCGTATTGCTCGTAATGATGTACATGACACGAAACCTGAACAGAGTTCCTGAAAAAGATAACATTGTTATCTCTTCTGATAAGGAAGTCTTGGAAACGTAGGCCACTCGAACCACGAGAGCTACAAACATCAGGTCGGTCTCGGTTATTTTATGGGGGTATAAGAATGACCAGTGTAGCATTAAAATCAGAGATCCAAGATAAGCCTTGCCCAGACTGCGGCACCAACATTCATTCTTATAGAGAGTTTCCGAGTTGGTGTCCGCAATGTGAATGGAATTTAGGTGCCGAAGAAGCTGGTAATACTTCTAGCCATATTGCAAAGATATACCAAAAGATCGGCATTTCTCAGGGCGAGAGTGTTTACCAGTCCGTTCTCAACCAAGATCCTGAGAATTTGCGGCCACGCTTGACCGTCTCAAAAATACTGGCCTTCACTGTTTCATTCACCATTCACCTGTTTTCAATCGCAATGGCTGGCCTAGGCCTCTACGCGCTCAGTTTTGGCTGGCCAGCGATATTGTTGATGCTAATCGGGGCATCCCTACTTTGGTTAGCCTGGAGTATGCGCCCAAGATTTGGTTCTATGCCCAAAGACTGCCTGAGTAGACAGGATGCCCCCGCACTCTTTGCATTGAGCGACCAGATTGCAGACAAAGTTGGCTCTCCCCGAGCTGACGGAATACAGATAGATGGCGATTACAACGCTGCTTTTGCCAGGGTCGGAATACCAAGAAAAACGTTGTTGGTAATCGGATTGCCGATGTGGTTGGTACAGACCTGGCCAAAGCGGATAGCCATTCTTGCACATGAATTTTCTCATGGTGCAAATGGAGATACCACACGGGGCATGGTTATCGGAACTGCTCTGGACACTTTGGAACACTTAATACGTTTTCTGAGACCAGAGTATGATCAGGATTCCAACTTCACACAGATGCTTCTGCATTATCTTTTATGGACTGTGTCCTTGTTAGTTGAACTCGTGTACTTAGGATTATACCATCTCGTTTGGCGTCAGTCGCAGATCGCGGAATTTTTGGCTGATTATTTAGCGACCACTGTATCGGGTACACAAGCTATGAGCGATGGCTTGCAGAAATCCTCCTTTGCGGTACATCTTGAGATATTTGCAAACAAATCTATTGTCCACACACAGCAATCAGGCAAGCAAGTACTTACTAAGTTCGTCTCGTATTTTAGAAACCTTCCGGTGAGCGAATTAGAACGTCTTGATCGACTGGCACATCGGGAGAATGCACGCCTGGATGCCACTCATCCACCAACCCGGCAACGTCTGGCATTCCTTGCAGCCCATCCCGTGGCCGAAGCTTCGGTTATCGTTGCAGCAGAAGATCAATCCCTTATTGAAGCCGAACTTGAACAATTGGAAGAAACTGTTGGCCGACAAATGATTTCCGACTGGGCTCCTGAGCGGTAGAGGCAGAGTGCTTATGACACGAAACTCTTGGAGGTAACATTTCTGAAATTGGATTCAAATTATGTCCGTGATAGCAAACTACTATCTTAACAAATATGGAAAACCAGAAAGAGAAGCTGAGTATATTACTCAAGATGGCAGAGCGGTAGAGATCTATAAATGGACTGAGGAACAATGTGGAGAAGGGGTGACCATGTACGCAACAATAGGAGCGAATGAAAACCTTGGCGATGATCAGTCTAGCTGTGAATTTTTTATAGGTATAACACCCGCAGCTGATGATATTGTTGAAGCATTAGCAGAAGTAGCGTTTGACGGGAATGGTACCAATGACGTTCCCTCCAGTGGAGACACTATTACGCTGGCGTTTAATTTATGGCCAAAAACAAAAGCTAAAAGTTTCATGTTTACGGATGGAACCGATATTATTCCGCCATTATCTCATAAAAATAAAAACATTAAATTCATCCAATTAGTCCCCCTATTTGATGAGGAATTGATTTATAAAAAAAAGCATGGGGAAGAAGCACTCTGGAAATACTTTGAGGTTAAAGAAGTCGCTTACTGGAATTCTTTAAGAAACAACTCTGTTAAAGGCGTGTAGAGTTTGAAAGACGAACTTGGGTTTTCTAGAGCAAAACGTCGTAAAGCTGAGCAATTGATTGAGCTTATTAAACTCTATACGAAGACACTGGACGAATTATCTGGTGAGCTTTTAAATAACCTCGATATTGACGACTTAACTCTATGGATATCGTTAAAACTCCCTCAAAAAGCCGAGTTTAAAACAAAGGGTTTGAGCTACTATTTCCATGGTTCAGGCTGTTACATTACAAGTCCAGGCATAAATATTGATTTTGAATTTGATTTAGACTGTTCAGTTGGTGGATTTGACGTCTGGAGAATTTCCTCGTTCGTAAGTGATAACGAAGCCATCGCTTCGATGTACCCACAGTTTGAAAATATAGAAACGATTGAAAAATACTTCAACCATCTCATTGAACGGGACACCATTGTTCAGCACACAAAACCAAATGGTCTTTATTGGCTAAATTAATCGTCCATAGAACAAATCTCTAAGTAGATGTATCCCCGTCATCACAAATTGGAACGGAAGTGTAAAGACTTCCGCTCCTTCCTAACTCACGCAACTGACTTCAGCACAGCCATTTCCTCCACATACTTGGCATTGCCTTCCAAGAGGGCAGTTAGGCCTTTGGTGAACTGCTTTTTCATGATTGGCGTCAACAGTTTGCCAAGCAGACCCATTTTGGGGGTAAAGGTCATGGTCATGACAACACGGGTCTGGTTGGAACTGATGTTGGTAAAATCGAACAGCGCCTGAGCCTTTTTGATCGGCGCATTGGTGTCAAAGATCTCAATGCGCATTCTGCTGTTTTTTTCATAACCGATGACCTTTTCTTTCAAAAAGGTTTTGCCATCCGTGAAATCACACTGGCGTAAAGCGCCCATGCCAGTGGTATTTTTAGATTCCAGAAGGTAGGAATTATTCAAGCCCGGGTGAAATTTATAAATATTGGCGTAGTCATCCCAACTGGCCCAAACGGACGCAACAGGCGCGTTGACAATTTTCTCTACGGAAATGGTGACCATTTTCTTCCACTTTCATTTCTGAAATAAAAACGGGTGATTGGAAAGGTTGCTTCCGTGATGACTGAAAGCATCTACGCGCAAAAACTTTCTCTGAACCCTTGCCTCATTAGATAGCATCGATGAAAATGATCCGTAAGAGAGAGAAACCTGAACACTGTGGTTCAAAAATGAAACACACTACTGAAGAACTGGGCTGGAAGCTAAACCTTGAAAGAACGCCACTCGTTTAATTGGGATGACTTAAAATACTTTCTCGCCGTTGCGCGGAGCGGCACCTTACGTGGTGGAGCAGATCGCATTAACGCCAATCACGCCACAGTTTCGAGGCGCCTGACCTTTATGGAAGAAAATGTCGGCAGTCGTCTGTTTGACCGCACCAAATCAGGGCTGGTGCTGACGCAGCTTGGCGAAGACCTCCTCCCCCATGCGGAGCGGGTCGAAGAAGAAATGACTGCAGCATCCAGGCTCATCATTGGACGTGATGCCCTGCCCAGTGGCACGATTCATCTCAGCCTGCCCCATGGTTTGGCGATGACATCGATCACGGATGACCTCGCCCTCTTCTCAGAGCAATATCCCGACATTGACCTGAACATAACCTTTACCAATGTTGTTGCCGACCTGACCCGGCGAGAGGCTGATGTCAGCATCAGGATTGCCGACGAAGTGACCCAGGATGTTGTCGGCCGGAAATTGGTTCAGCTTTCTTCAGCTGTCTATTGCAGCAAAGACTATGCAAGAATAATTGATGATAACGGTGGAGAAGGCCTGAGCTTTCTGGGATGGGGAGAACCAGAAGGCGATACCACCGCCAAATGGATATCCGAGAGCTTTTACCCCAAAGCCAAATTACGCCACCGCGTTTCAGAGATCGTCCCCCTCCTTACCTTGGCAGCGGCAGGCCTAGGCATGACACAAATTGCCTGTTGCCTGGGTGACCGCCATCCAGATCTGATAAGAGCTCCTTATCAGAAGCCCATACCTTACCGAAATATCTGGTTGCTGCTTCATCGCGACCTGCGAAAAACCGCACGTGTTCGCCTGCTGGTCGACTTTCTCGCCGAACAGATTAAATCAAGGAAAGATGAGTTTTGGGACAAGGACACGTTATCTAAAAATAAAGTATCCCAATACTAATGCCAGCCTAAACAAAAAGGGGCACTGATATCAGTACCCCTTTGTTATATTCTCAGTATGAAACCCAATTAAGCAGGCTGTTTCCGCTTCGACTTTTTAGGTCCTGATCCCTTAGGGTCTTTACCCTTAGGCTCTTCCGGGAAACTGAACGTCAACTCGTCGTCTTTGACATCGATGCGAACTGTCCCGCCGCGGGTGAGCTTGCCAAACAGCAACTCTTCAGCCAGAGGCTTCTTGATCTTGTTCTGGATCACGCGGGCAAGAGGACGCGCACCATAGAGCGGGTCATAGCCTTTGGTCGCAAGCCACTTCTTGGCTTTTGGTGCGAGATCAAAGCTAACCTGACGATCCGTAAGCTGGGTTTCCAGTTCCATAATGAACTTGTCGACAACCTTGGCCATAACCGCAGGGGACAGGTTCTTGAACGGGATAACAGCATCGAGGCGGTTTCTGAATTCAGGCGAGAACATTTTGTTCACGGCCTCTTCATCATCACCAACGCGCATTTCCCGACCGAAACCAAAGGCAGGTTTTGCCATATCGGCAGCCCCGGCATTGGATGTCATGATCAAGATCACATTGCGGAAATCAATTGTCTTACCGTTGTTATCGGTGAGACGGCCATTATCCATCACCTGCAACAGAATGTTGAAGATATCCGGGTGGGCTTTTTCGATCTCATCCAACAGCAGGATACAATGGGGCGTCTTATCAACCGCATCGGTTAACAAACCACCCTGATCAAAACCAACGTAGCCCGGAGGCGCACCGATCAAGCGAGAGACCGCGTGGCGTTCCATATATTCCGACATATCAAAACGAGTGATCTCAATCCCGAGAGAGTGGGACAGCTGTTTCGCCACTTCCGTCTTACCAACACCTGTTGGTCCGGTGAAGAGATAGCTCCCGATTGGTTTTTCAGGCGTCCGCAAACCAGCACGGGCTAATTTAATCGCGGAAGCCAGTGACGTGATCACATTATCCTGCCCGTAAACCATGGTCTTGAGATCACGCTCAAGATTTTTGAGGACAGATTTGTCATCTTTGGAGACGGATTTTGGTGGGATCCGGGCGATCTTGGCCACGACGGCCTCAACATCCTTGACGCCCAATGATTTTTTGCGCTTGTCTTCGGGCAAAAGCATCTGAGAAGCACCGACTTCGTCGATCACATCAATCGCTTTATCGGGTAACTTACGGTCCCCGATATAACGCGCAGAAAGTTCAACTGCTGTGCGCAAGGCTTCGTTGGAATACTTCACCTTGTGATGTTCTTCGTAGTAAGGCTTCAAACCACGCAGGATTTTTACCGCATCCTCGATGGAAGGTTCTGCCACGTCGATTTTCTGGAAACGACGGACCAGCGCGCGGTCTTTTTCGAAGTGATTGCGGTATTCTTTGTAGGTAGTGGAGCCAATGCAGCTCAGCTCTCCATTTTGCAGCGCCGGCTTCAAGAGATTAGAGGCATCCATGGAACCACCGGATGTGGCACCAGCACCAATAACTGTATGGATCTCGTCAATAAAGAGTACCGCGCCGTCCATAGCTTCGACTTCTTTGACCACGCCTTTGAGGCGTTCTTCGAAATCACCGCGATACCGGGTTCCCGCCAGAAGAGAGCCCATATCGAGGGAGAAAATCTTGGTATCTTTTAAGACTTCCGGCACATGACCGTCGACGATTTTCTTGGCCAGACCTTCGGCAATCGCCGTTTTCCCCACACCGGGGTCGCCGACATAAAGCGGATTGTTTTTGGTCCGGCGGCACAGAACCTGAACGGTGCGGTCAAGTTCGGACTCGCGACCTATGAGCGGATCAATTTTGCCGTCGCGGGCTTTCTGGTTCAGATCCACACAATAGGCATCAATGGCTTCACGGCCTTTAACCGCTTGTGACCCGCCTTCTTCGAGAATGTCATCCGCGCCGTGAACGGTTCTGGTTTCTTCCAGCCCCTCAACCTTGGTTATACCGTGGCTGATATAGTTCACCGCATCAAGCCTGCTCATTTCCTGTTCTTGCAAGAAGAACACCGCATGGCTTTCGCGCTCTGAGAACATCGCGACCAGTACATTGGCGCCGGTAACCTCTTCACGACCAGAAGACTGGACATGAATGGCCGCCCGTTGCAGAACGCGTTGGAAACCCGCAGTTGGTTTTGCATCACCTAAATGAATTGTCGTCAGGTTGGACAGATCGTTGTCGATATAATCGATCAGATCCTCGCGCAGGGTCTCAAGCTCGACACCGCAAGCCCTAAAGACCGCAATGCCATCCTGATCTTCTGTGAGCGACAACAGCAAGTGCTCTAGCGTGGCATACTCGTGCCGGCGCTCGTTGGCATAGGCCAAGGCTCTGTGCAGTGTCTGTTCCAGATTATTCGATAGCATCGCCATAAATTAACTTCCCTTCACAACCATCTTGGTCAGATCATCAAATCACTAACAAGAGCCCTAACTCTCGATTTCATGTCTTTGACCAGTATCACAAACTATACCTAGGGAGCGTCTATTCACTCAGCAAGACATCAGAGAAATAACTCTTTCCTCAGTTTTAATTTCTGAGGTCTCAATCCGAGGGTTTGTAAGGATATTGTAGCCTTAAAAAAAAGAAGAAAGAGTAAAAATAGTTTGAATTGAACTGAGAATTATCACTTTAAATGTACAAAGAGACCAAATTTGGACGCGAAAAAAGGCATCTGCCTTAATCCTTTTCCACTATACACTGGAGAGGGTGCTGATTCTTTCTTGCGAAATCAACAACCTGTGTCGCTTTGGTTTCAGCAACGTCATAACTATACACCCCACAAATGCCGACACCCTTTTGGTGTACTTGCAGCATAATGCGGGTGGCGTCGTCCTGATCCTTGCCAAAGAACTGGGTCAGAATGTGGATGACAAACTCCATAGGGGTATAGTCGTCATTCAACAAAAGAACCTTGTACATAGAAGGCTTTTTTGTTTTCTCGCGCGGTTTTACAAGGATGTCATCTGACGTCCCAAAATCGTTATCGCGTTCTTTTCCACTCATGTAGAATTTACCTGATCTCTTTAGTTGTCTTACAGGCATCAGATCACTGTTATGATAACTGACAGACACTTTATAATTTATGTAAAAGCCCAGCCAAAGGGCATAAAGACCAATTTACTGTCCGGCTTATATTATAGGGGTCCCAACAGTGCTGTTCAAGAAGGCGCCATGAGGTTTTGAACAATTATCCAAGATCACAGATTATTCTTCGGGCACATAGTAGAAATGCAAAAAGCCCCACAACGAGCGGGGCTTTGGCATAAAGCGCTATTAGCTAAAGAGCTTAAGCAGCAGCTTTTGTCATCTTTTCAACAGCTTCAGTTACCTGTTTGCGAACAGGTTCAACAGCTTCGTTGGTCAGTTTGGTTGTAAGTTCGGAAATTTCAGTTCCGTTTTTTACCATGGCATCAAAAGATTCGCGGGCAAATTTTGACTGAATGTCAGAAACTTCGTTGAAGTCTTTTGCGCCGATGAAAGCTTCAGCAACAGCCATGTTCTTTTTCATGCTTTCCTGAGCGATGCCCATGAACAAGTTGTTCATTTTTTGGAAGCCTTCAAAAAAACTTGCGGCTGACTTGGCAGCCAGTTCAGCATTTTCTTTACCTAGCGCAGCAGCGTCCATACCTGATTTCATAATATTCTCCACAATTTCATTTTCAATAACACGGGCTTTGGGCGCTTCCGCCTCTGGTGCCTGTGATTTAGGTTCAGTAGGTCCTGCCGTCTTTTTCTTGTTGTTTGTTGTCACGTTGGTCTCCTAGGGTCGTTTTGTGTTCGGAGCACTTCACCCAGGCCCCGTAGTCAAATCTTAAAGGGCGATCCGTCTCACCCCAGACAACATATTCGTCAACACACTCTTCAACTCACTCATGCTGCAACGCAACATAACTACTAACATACACAGTTATATTAGGATTTCAAGTACAATGCTGCATTGCAACAAACACATAACTGATTTGTAACCCAACTGTCACGAACTAACCAATGGCTGTCAGAGTGAAAATTGAATTTATTATTACTTGTAAGGCTTGGTAAATCAGGCAGAGAGCCACAGAACGTAAAAGTTCAATTGGCTCTGCCTGTTTATCAGTTGGAATACGAAAGGGAACGACCGGCTCGTCAGTTATATATACTTTAAAGAATTTCTATTCTAAGAGCACCTTACTAAAAGAAAGAGAATCCCGTTACGAGTCCATTATCGCCGACTTCAAGATCAAAGTGTTTTTGTTTCTCTGCCTTGGATTGATGCATACGCGCGGCATTTTTGGTTCCAACATCCCTAAAGGGGTTTACCTCTATCTGGGTAGCATCATGCCCAAGTAAGAAAGGCATAAAACTTAAGTGATCAAAGCCATCGGTCTTTTTCTTCCAACCATTAAAAACAAAAGCTCCGTCATAACACAGTGCCGAAACCCAATAAAAATCATCAGATCTCAGCCGAGCCCCTTTGGTAATAGGTTCTCCTGCACCGGTCTCTTTTAATCCTTGTTCTAGCTCAGATACTTCTACGGACGTCAAATCGGTAACGGATTTTTCCCATCCAAACTGGGCAAGTGGTTCTGACACGGATATTTGGCTGCTTTTAAGCCCTGTCCCGACCTGAACACGAGAAATCAATTTTGCGGGACCACCCGGAGTTCCAGTGACCTCATAAGTGCGTAGCTGCTCATCATAAACGGCATTATAAACAAAGCGATATTCAGTAATTCCCGGGGCGCACCGGTCACGAATATCATCCCCGCCCACATAACTGAACCAGGTTGCTTTTTGAGTATAGGGTTTATCAATATCGCCTTGGTAAGCACAGGCGGTAACGAGTAATAGAGGCGCCACAATCAAGGGCAAGGTGGGAACTAGACGCATTTTGTCCTCTTTTAAAAAAATTTACTAATTTCCGCCATTTTTGCCATTTATTAATATTGGCTCTGTATCTTCACTAATTCACAAGATAAATATGTCATCCTAATGGCAACTAGACAGAAGAATCGTTTTTATATAGAATCCTTCTGTTCTAGATGGTTAGAAGACAGTCTTGAGTAATAACATCCAGTACGCTGGCTAAATATTTTAAACAATCCCATTAATGAGGGGGAATTAATGACACTAGGACTGAAGCTTATATCCACCATGCTTCTGACCCTGTTCGTGCTCATGGCACCTGCGCAGGCCAAATACGCATCCCTCGTAATGGACGCTCATACAGGCGAAATCCTCTATAGCAGAAACGCAGATACCAAAAATTACCCCGCATCACTCACCAAGATGATGACCCTCTACATGGCTTTTGAAGCTTTAGAAAAGGGCAAGCTGACAATGAAACAGAAGCTTCCTGTCTCTCGGCGCGCGGCGGGTATGGCTCCTTCTAAATTGGGCTTAAAGTATCGCAGCACGATTGCAACAAAAGACGTTATTATGGCCCTGGTGACAAAGTCTGCCAACGATGCTGCTGTTGTCATGGCAGAGGCTATTGGTGGCAAAGAAACCACATTTGCCCGCATGATGACAAAACGAGCTCATGCGCTTGGCATGAAACGGACCACCTTTCGCAATGCTTCCGGCCTTCCAAACCGGGGACAGTTGAGTACGGCACGTGACATGGCAACTCTCGCCATCGCGTTAAGACGGGATTTCCCACAATATTATGGTTTGTTCTCAACTACGAGCTATACCTATAAAAAGCGTTCTTATCGCAACCACAATAAGCTCCTTGCGAGCTATCAAGGTACTGACGGTGTAAAAACGGGTTACACCCGGGCTTCTGGTTTTAATCTTGTGGCTTCTGTCGTGCGCAACAACCGCCGTCTCATCGGCGTTGTTTTCGGTGGCAAGACCGGGCGTTCACGTGATCGCCACATGAAAGAAATTCTGGATAAAAGCTTTAAGCGTGTTGGCGTAACTCAGGTAGCGAAACTGCCCGCCGTCCCTAAACGCAACCCTCGCCGTGAAAGTGTTTTCGCCAAAGCTGCCCCGCTGCCTAAATCACGTCCGACCCTCACGGCCTCTAACGATATCAAATTGCCTGGGCAAATTGCTGCTGTACAAGCAGATACGAGTGTCAACCAACCCATTAGTGATTGGGGCATTCAAGTCGGAGCCTTCAAAAAATACGAACCAGCAAAGATGGCTGCGGATCAGGCTCTTGCTCAAATTTCGACAAACAATGGTGGCACTCAAGTGCATATCCAGCAGGTCGATAAAGCCGAGGGCTCTCTCTACCGGGCGCGCCTAAAAGGCTTGGATGAGGTCGCCGCACGCAATGCTTGCCGGGAACTCAAAGAACAGCGGATGTCCTGTGTCGCGGTTCCACCCGGGCTATTTTAAATCTTAACCAATATATAAGTAATAAATAAGGCCTGTGATGAAACCCACAGGCCTTATTTATTGCGATAACGCATTGTCTAACAGCCGAAGAGATATAAATCACCGGCTGTTAGACATGAAATTAGGAAGGCATCTCAACCTGGCTTTGAATGAGTTGTGCAGCTAACTGATCTTTCAGCCTTTGCAAACCTTCGTCACTGCTTGCTTCGCAACGTGCAACGAGTACAGCCTGCGTATTTGAAGCTCGTAGCAACCACCAGCCATCTTCGGTATTCACCCTGACGCCATCGACTGAAACCACATCAGCGTTCTCGGCTGCCAAGCGTGCGGCTACTTCCTCAACCACAGCAAACTTGCGTGTCTCTTCACAGTCAAAGCGTAACTCAGGGGTATTAACGGCTTTAGGCAAAGACTTACGAAATTCGCTAAGAGAAACACCCTCTTGGGCAATTAGGTTAAGCGTACGAACTGCAGCATAGAGCGCATCATCATAACCGTAATAACGATCAGCAAAAAACAGATGAGCTGACATTTCTCCGGCAAAAGGAGCCTTAAGTT
Organism: Kiloniella sp.; assembly: GCF_965205715.1. Lineage (GTDB taxonomy): Bacteria > Pseudomonadota > Alphaproteobacteria > Kiloniellales > Kiloniellaceae > Kiloniella. The sequence continues at coordinate 1,818,480 of NZ_CBDBHW010000014.1, forward strand.
CAATCATCTTAGACTTGATGTGAGAGTGGCCGGTTTTCCACATAACAGGATTACCACCAGCTTTTTCCACCTCGCTAAAGAGGACCTGGCTTGCCTTTACGTCAGCAATAATCGTTGCACCAGGTAGATCTTTTAAAACCCCCTTTGCCAAGAAGAGCATGATCTGATCGCCCCAAAGGATCTCCCCCTCAGAATCGATCAATCCAATCCGGTCGCCGTCGCCATCAAAGGCAACGCCCAAATCAGCCCCCTGCTCGGACACAGCTTTTTGTAGATCGATTAGGTTTTCTGGAACCGTAGGATCAGGATGATGATTTGGGAAAGACCCGTCAATATCGGCAAAAAGCAGCGTATGCTGACCTGGAAGCGCTGCGGTCAATGCCGTCATAGCCTCACCTGCAGCACCATTTCCAGCATCCCAAACGACTTTGAGGCCATTTCCATCAAAGCTCACTTCTTCAAGCAAACGTTTGATGTAATCATCAAAGATTGGGTGCTCTATCAGATCACCATTACCACTTTCAAAGTCACCGGTTTGTGCCAATTCATTGATTTTTTGGATTTGTGATCCAAAAAAAGCTTGGCGATTATGCACCAACTTAAAACCATTGTGGTTACCCGGGTTATGAGAGCCGGTAATCATAATACCCCCATCAACCGGGAGTGTGTAAGCCGCGTAATAGAGCATCGGTGTCGGGCCGCAACCAACTGCATAGACAGTAATGCCTGATGCCCTTAAACCTTCTGAGATCGCTTCTGCCAAGACAGGTGAGGAAGTTCGGCCATCATATCCAACAGCAACTTTATCCCCACCAGCACGGCGAATAATTGTCCCAAAGGCACGCCCGATAGCCAAAGCATCAGCTTTGTGAAGGGTTTCGTCAATTATTCCACGGATATCATATTCACGAATGATGCTTGGATGAAAGTTATGCACGTCTACCTAACCTAGTTTTCATTTAATTAAACATTTGAGAAAGCTGAAAGAGGACGACCTATACACAGGTAATCGAACCCGGCTTCTTTCATTTCATCGGGATTATAAATATTTCTCAGATCAACCATAACAGGAGAAGCTAAGAGAGACTTTACTCTTGCGAGATCGAGCCTTCTAAACTCGTTCCATTCAGTGATGATCACTAATGCGTCAGCACCATCCATAATCTCATAAGCATTATCCCCGTAAGCCACATCCGACAGTAATTCCGATGCTTCTTTCATTCCCTCTGGATCATAGGCACTTATTCTTGCGCCCTTTTCCTGAAGAATCGGAATAATATCAAGGCTCGGGGAATCACGCATATCGTCAGTATTAGGCTTAAAAGTCAGGCCAAGAACCGCAATTTTCTTGCCCTCAACTACTCCGCCGCACTGAGCAAGAATCTTATCAGCCATTTGGCGTTTACGATTGTCGTTATAGGCAATCACATCTTCAACCAGGCTGACGGGGGCTTCGTGTTCGCGAGCCGTATAAGCCAACGCCTGGGTATCTTTAGGGAAACAAGAGCCACCATAACCAGGTCCGGCATGAAGAAATTTACGCCCAATACGACCGTCAAGACCGATACCCTTGGCAACCTGATGAACATCCGCGCCGACCTTCTCGCAAAGATCAGCCATCTGATTGATGAAGGATATCTTTGTCGCCAGAAACGCATTGCCTGCATACTTAATAAGTTCAGACGTTTCCAATTTGGTAAACAAAATTGGCGTTTCGATCAGGAACAAGGGGCGATAGAGTTCAGACATAACGTCCTGCGCTCGCTTGGTTTCCGCCCCGATCACAACCCTGTCGGGCCGCATAAAGTCGTTAATCGCGGCACCTTCTCTCAAGAATTCAGGGTTAGATACAACGTCAAAATCAGCATCAGGCCGCTCTTCACGAATAACACGCTCAACTTCCCGCCCCGTACCTACGGGTACGGTCGATTTCGTGATAATAACAGTATAACCATTTATAACCGCGGCAATCTCTTTGGCAGCCTGATAGACATAAGATAAGTCAGCTTGGCCATCTTTTTCACCAGGAGGAGTGCCCACCGCAATGAAAATCGCATCCGCTTCGCTGGCTGCCTTCATGAGGTCAGTCGTAAAGGTTAAGCGTCCAGCCTCGGAGTTATTTTTTACTAAGGTCTCCAAGCCTGGTTCAAAAATGGGGATTACCCCCCTTTTAAGACCATCAATTTTACTTTTGTCTTTATCGACACAGACAACGTTCGTACCGAATTCGGAAAAGCAGGTACCAGACACGAGGCCAACATAACCTGTGCCAATCATTGCAATGCGCATGCGTTTTTCTCCTCAGAGCTACCTAATAGGTAGCCATCATGCATACTTTTTAAGAATATTTCGCATTTTGCCGCCAAGGTCTTCGCGCTCTAGCGCAAAGGCAATTGTCGCCTCAAGGAAACCTGCCTTGCTACCACAGTCGAACCTTGTTCCTTCAAAACGAAGGCCATGAAAGTTAACCTCATCCAGGGTCGCGGCCAGAGCGTCTGTTAACTGTATCTCCCCACCTGCACCACGTTCTTTTTTATCAAGCTCATCAAAAACTGACGGATCCAGAATATAGCGGCCAATTATTGACAGGGTTGAAGGAGCATCTTCCGGCTTTGGTTTTTCCACAAGACTGCGTGCCCGAGCCAAAGACCCGTTATCTTCCACAACATCAAGAATACCATAGCGATTAGTTTGGTCCCGGGGAACATCCATAACCGCGACCAAATGCCCACCTGTGTCCTGGTAACTATCGACCATCTGTTTAAGACAAGCTGTATCAGCTTGAACAAGATCGTCGGCCAATAAAACCGCGAAAGGCTCATCGCCAATCAAATTACGGGCACACCAAACCGCGTGGCCGAGACCAAGAGGTTCTTGTTGTCGGGTATAGGTAACACTGCCTGCTTCGAGTAAAAGGCTTGAAAGATCGTCGAGCTCTTTATCCTTTCCCCGATTTTTCAAAACAGATTCGAGCTCGTACTCACGGTCGAAATGGTTTTCTATCGCTGCTTTCCCGCGCCCAGTAACAAAGATAAATTCTTCTATTCCAGCTGCTTTTGCCTCTTCAACCGCGTATTGGATCAGGGGCTTATCAACTACCGGCAACATCTCTTTAGGCATCGCCTTTGTCGCGGGTAAAAACCGCGTTCCAAGGCCTCCAACCGGAAAAATCGCTTTACGTACGGGGCGGCGCATAGATCCCCCACTCCTCATCAATTACAAAATTAAACATGGTCATGCCACAGTCACACTGGGAACTCAACCAGAGCCTTTTAACAACACGTCTTTTGCTCTGTTAACCTGGGTTGCAAGATAGTTGTTTCCACCATGGTCGGGGTGTAACTTTTGCATCAGATTTTTGTGAGCTTCCCTAATATCCTCTTCAGAAGCAGTTTCATCTAGTCCCAATATCTCAAAAGCATTTTTCCGATCCATGGCTGGGCTTGAGAAGCCTGTCCCGTTTCCATTACTCTGTTCATCCGTATTACCCCCCTCACCACACAGCCAATCAGAACCAAATCGGCGTTCGGCATAGGCAGAAAGTAAGTCAGCCGACTTATTTTCCTCTATGAGGTAAACACGATAAAGCTGTTCAATGGCAACCAGAGAAAGCTCTGAAAGTTTGCACCCCTCATGGGCTCCAGACAACACCTCACCGTCCATTTCTCCACTGTCATGTACCAGCGTCATACGCAAAAACCTTGTAACGACTTGAGAAGTACTTCCACGCGTCCCCCCCGTAGCCGCTTTCAAGCGCTGCAAAAGGGATCGAGACCTCAAAAGGAAAGGTAATAACAACGGTATTGCAGCTAATACGAGGAAAATACGGCCGGTAAAGATCAGAAATAAGGCAATAAGAAGGCCCGTACCAAAGACGATCGTTTTCAATGTTTTGATAACAATAGCGGGATTAGCCTGACTGTACCAATGGGCGAGAAAGATCAAACCTGCCAAGAGGCCTAGTCCCAGGATAAAGTATGGCATTACTCTTTTACTCCGCTATCGTGACAAGTGGCGACTAATGAATAGTCAGGACATTTAATCTGGTAATTGCGAAAGAAGTTTTACCGAAGCTCCCTTACTACCCTGACTAAAATCCTGTAATGCTTTACGTCCCCCCGCTGCAAATACAGCAACGGCAGACAACAATTCCTTGAGTTGCTGAGCACTTCCTTCATCAAAAGGGCAATAAGCACCACCTGACAATTTCGCAATCTGCTTATAAACAGTGGCAACGATAGGATCGCCACCTTCGTGAAACATAAAACAGGGAACCCCGTGTAACCCTAATTGGCCAGCCATATGACCAAGAGCGTCCACGTCTTCTTCCATGGCATCGCCAACAAAAACCAAAGCACTCACTCTCTTTTCCCTGGTTTCCTTAAGAGCACGCTTAAAAACTTTGCCAATTTGGGTATTTCCGGCAAGACATTGCACGGATGTCATAAGCCGTAATAGATGCCCAGCGTCACTAACCCAGGACGACGCTTTGCATTCGCGAAAGCCTCGAAAAAAAATGAGCTGAATATCAAGTCCACCGACACGCCCCGCCTCTTCAAACATCATGGATTGAATATGGCAGGCATGATCCCAAGTCATCTGTCGGCTTGCCGTTGCATCCAGAGCAAAAATTAGCCTTCCTCGTGATGAGTTGGGGACAGGAGTTTGATCCAGCTTTTTCAAAAAAGCCTCGATGTCCTGTTTATCCGACTTAATAGGAAGTTTTTTGTCAGGCACGAGATCTCCCTAGAGAAAAGGAAAAATACCCCTAAGGGCTTGTATCTATAGAATATAGGGATCGTAAGGTGTAATCAAAAGGTCCTTCTAAACTCTTGTAAAATTTTAGGGTCTATTCCGCTTAACACCTTCTTATTAATTACTTCAAATCGCCGGCTCATCCTTCGTAAGCCCAATCGCCTTAACAAGTGTACGTACCTCTTGTCGTGCGGCAACATGGCTCATACTCATACTAACTCCGGCGCCATCAGATCCTAGATCTAACAATGTCAGTCCCTTGGGGAATAGTTCTCTGAAGATAACCCGTTCACCAAAGCCTGGTGAAAGGCGAAATTGTAATCGTTTGGAGAGATGCTCGAGTAGGACCCCCATGTCCCGTTTATTTTTAGCATCAATATGGGACAGCCTATTGCGCATCACAATCCAGTCAATCGGGCGCTTTCTCTGCATCGCCCTTTGTTGCCTTTGCTCCCAAACCATCTGGCTATAGGTGCTCGGTGTCAATTTCAGTTCTTTTTCCTCAATCTCCACCTTTGCCAACATATCCATATCCAAGAAACTATCGTTCAAAGGCGTAATTAATATGTCAGCATAGCTATGACCAAGGCGAGAGAGATAATTATCGCTACCTGGTGTATCGAAGATAATAAAATCACGGTCCCACAGTTCGTGCATCGCGAGTTCAAGATTATCTTTATCTTCCTCTTCACTCGTGGCTTTATTAGCCGCTTCAGATCGAAAGACCCGTCTGTGCTTAGGAAGCAAAACAACATCTTTTGATTTTTCAGCAAATCGGGTTCGATTTTCAAGATATCTTGAGAGCGTTCCTTGACGGGCGTCAAGATCGATTGTCCCAACAGTAAAACCATCTTTCATAAGTGAAACAACAAGATGCATGGTGGTCGTGGATTTACCTGACCCCCCTTTTTCGTTGCCTATAACCACAATACGTGGTCGATGTAGCTCTTTATTATCAGTCATCTTAGAAAACTACTTTTATAATATTAACACTTCGACAAAATACAGCGCGAAGCCAGTCAAAAACAGACAAGAATCGTATCCCCCCGTACCTTAATCACTTTACTGCCCAGACTTTAACTCAGCAATATTACAATCGCTGACATTCCTTTTTCCCTTGCCAGAAGAAGTCATAAGGCGATAGCTCTTTCTTCCATATTGAGAATGATCGGATGCAAAAATGCGCGCCCCAACCCTAAACGACTTTTTACTATTAACTTTACTAGCTGCAATTTGGGGCTCAGCATTTCTAGCAATTAAAATTACTGTCGAAGAAGTTCCCCCTGCAACGATTGCGACCAGCCGGCTGTTGATTGCCAGTATCGTCATTTATTTTTATATGCGTTCACGATCATTGCGTTTCCCCCGGGATAGAAAGTTCTGGTTTCAAATTATCATCGTCAGTTTTTTTAGTATGTCGGCTCCCTTTGCGATGATCAGTTGGGCTGAGAAGTTTATCGATTCCGGATTAACGGCCATTCTCATGGCAACAGGACCTTTGATCGCTCTGATCCTTTCTCACTTTTTCAGCACCGATGACCGCTTCACGCTGTTTAAATTTATTGGTGTTGTTATTGGCTTCTCAGGTGTTCTCATCATTCTTGGCCCCGATACTTTTTCTGGATTTGGAGAAGATGTTATTGCTCAACTCGCAACCATGGCCGCAGCCATTTGCTATGCCTGTTCGGGTATTCTTGTACGTAGAGTAAAAGAGAAATCGAATACAGTTATCACCGCTTCTATTCTCATCTCGGCGACTATGTTGATTCTCCCTGTAAGTCTTCTATTTGAAGCACCTTGGCTTTCTCTCCCCGCAAGCAGCTGGGAAAGCCTCACAGCTTTAATTTATCTTGGCCTGATACCAACCGCTCTCGCCTTTGTTCTTCGCTTTTATCTTATTCGAGAAGTCGGCGTTAGTTTTGCCTCTTACGTGGGTTATCTCGTTCCCTTTTTTGGCGTACTGTGGGGAGCTCTGTTTCTGAGTGAACGACTTCCCTCAACCACAATTTTCGCCCTGCTCCTCATTTTATCAGGAATTGCAGTAAGTCGATTGTCTAAAAATACTCTTACCAAATGGTCGAAGCGCTAATATTCAACTTAAGAAACTGTAGACAAAACTAAAGGTCGGAGCTTGTTGCTCCGACCTTTTTAAAAAATATCTTCCTAGAACTAATAAAATATGACGTAGGTTACGCAGTCTGGATTTCCTGCAAGAAGTTCTGTTCAGCGACAATAACCTTGGCCGGTTGCGACAACCACCTTGGCCGGTGGATCTGATCATTAAAAAGGGCGTGCCCGTTTGATAATCAGATCCACCGGCCAAGGCTTAATTTGGTGTTAGTTACAAGCTGCTGTGAGTTGATAAATTAGGAACCTCTAGATGTAATTGGAGGAACCTGTTTGCCGTATAAATTTATCACAGATGAACAACTGAGACTTTACATGACAGATAGAAAAACTCATGGTCAACGAACCGCCGCTGCCCGCGCAGGGTTTAGCGAACGCACGGCCCGCCGATTTGACGTTGATGCGACTTTACCGTCACAACGCAATATAAAGCGAGGGCGAACAGTTTCTGATCCGCTTGAAGATATCTGGGATAAGGACATCCTTCCCATTTTGGATAAAGACAACTCGGTCAAACCCATTACTTTGTTGCGCCACATACAGAGCCTCTATCCGCTCCGTTTTCCCGATGACCGTGTCAAGCGCACGTTAGAGCGCCGAGTTCGGGGATGGCGGGCTCTGAATGGCCCTGAAAAGGATATCATTTTCAGGCAAACACCTGAGCCGGGTTACATGGGCCAATCAGATTTCACGGATGCAGCCGACTTAAGTATTACCATTGCAGGAGATCCTTTGGTGCATCGGCTCTATCATTTTGTTCTGGTATATAGCCGATGGGAACATGTTGGGGTCGTACTTGGCGGTGAGAGTTTTACAGCCCTTGCGGAGAACTTACAAAATGCGCTTTGGTCCTTGGGGGGCGCTCCTGAAAACCACCGGACCGACAGCCTGTCTGCGGCCTTTCGGAATTTGAGCGTTGAGGAAAAGGAGGACATTACCAAACGTTATTCTGCTTTTGTTGAGCACTACGGTATGGAGGCCAGTCGAAATAACAGAGGGGAATCACACGAGAACGGTGCCATTGAATCTCACCACGGTCACCTTAAGACTGCGATAAAGCAGGCCCTGATTTTGCGTGGCAGTAATGACTTTGACACTTTGGATGAGTATCGGCGATTTTTGGACGAGCTGATTGCTAGACGGAACAAACATCGTGACCAAGATATCCAAACAGAGTTGAAATCTCTCAAGGCGTTACCTCCTCGGCGAACAACAGATTACACTGAAGTCGTGTCGAGAGTTACCAAAACAAGTGGTTTTTTAGTTAAGCAGGTTTTTTATAGCGCCCCTTCTCGCCTAATTGGTCAACGCTTGCGTGTCCATATTTACGATAACCGGATAGAAGCCTATCTAGGCAGCACTCATGTCGTCAGCCATTCTCGTGAGCGGGGGCACGGCAAAGGCCCCCGCATTCATGTTATCAATTATCATCACGTCATTCATGCTCTCAAACGTAAACCTCAGGCACTCGCCAATTCTATTTATCGTGACAGTATTTTTCCAAGAACCGAGTACTCCCTGGCCTGGACATTGTTTCAGAAAAAGTTGTCCCGCAGAGATGCGTGTCGTCAGATGGTTGGGATACTTTTCCTTGCGCACGAAGAGGCTTGTGAGGCCGAAGTCGCGCACCTGATTTCGAGAGAAATCAATGCAGGAAGGCTACCTTGCGCAAAAAAACTTAAGCTGAATATCACAAAAAAGAACACGGATTTACCTCCTGATATTCCCGTGGTTCAACCTTCATTATCAGTCTTTGATACTCTGTTGGAGGATCGGGCATGACAAACATTGAAGTGGATCAGCACAAGCTGCCTCTTATGCTAACTGACTTACGATTACCCAGCTTTCACAAACACTGGCAAGATATCGCAATCCAATCCGACAAGGAGGGCTGGTCAGCAGCCAGGTTCCTTGCCGTTTTGGCCGAATATGAATTGGCCGAAAGGGACACGCGACGCATTCAACGCCATCTCAACGCATCAAACCTGCTGGGCGGAAAAACTCTGGCCACTTTTAACTTCAAGCGGCTGCCTAACGTGAAAAAGGCGCAGGTCGAAGCCTTGTCTGCCGGTGACTGGATTGACGCAAGAGCAAATCTGATTGCCATTGGAAATTCAGGGGGAGGAAAAACTCATCTCCTATGCGCCGTAGGTTATGCTCTTATAGAGGCTGGATACCGTGTGCTCTATACGCAAACCAGTGATCTGGTGCAAAAACTCCAGGCTGCCAGACGTGAACTTATGCTCGAAAACGCCCTCGCAAAACTCGATAAATTTGATCTCATCATTCTCGATGATATTACCTATGCACAAAGGGATATATCTGAAACATCCGTGCTCTTTGAATTGATCGCCAGACGATATGAGTACCGAAGTATTGCAATTGCTGCCAATCAACCTTTTAGCGGATGGGACAATATTTTTCAAGATAAGGCCATGACCGTTGCAGCAATCGATCGTCTTGTTCACCACTCAACCATTCTTGAGATGAATATCGACAGCTACAGACAATGGGAAGCCGCCCAAAATCTCAAAAAAATGTTGCGGAAAACCACAAACAAAAAGGTGAAAAATATGCCTGAAGCATCGTAAATAAACGTCAGATCACAGCCGCATCAAAAGCGGCCAAGGTGGTTGACGCAACCGGACAAAGTGGTTGACGCTCTACAAAGTTCTGAACCTGAGAGTTCAAACGATCCCCTTGATCCTTCAATTCACCAACCGCTGTCATGACCTGATCTGAGGCTTGCCCTGATTTTTCAGCTGCCTCACTTACACCAGAAATATTAGATGAAACTTCCTGCGTTCCTCTTGCCGCTTCTTGAGTGTTGCGTGCAATTTCCTGAGTCGCAGCGCCCTGCTCTTCAACTGCAGCAGAAATACCAGAAGCAATTTCATTAACCTGGTTAATAATTTTGCTGATACCCTGAATATCACCAACAGCAGAGCCAGTTTGCTTTTGCATAGTTGCAATTTGCTCTGAAATTTCCTCAGTCGCTTTGGCTGTTTGATTAGCCAAGGATTTCACCTCGGAAGCAACAACAGCAAACCCTTTTCCTGCCTCTCCTGCGCGAGCAGCTTCGATGGTTGCGTTCAATGCCAACAGGTTCGTTTGCTCTGCGATATCATTGATTAAGTGAACGACTTCACCAATTTTTTGTGCAGCGTCTGACAATTCCTGGACAGTTTGGCTGGTCTTAGTAGCCTCGGAAACAGCCTGACTTGTGACATTTGCGGAATCAGATACCTGACGACTAATCTCATTGATCGATGCTGAAAGCTCTTCAGCAGCAGAAGCAACCGTCTGCACGTTCATGGACGCCAAATCAGAAGCAGAAGCAACTGCGGCAGACTGAGCCTTGGTTTCATCAGCAATGGTAGACATGCTTGTAGCTGTATCGCCCATTCGGCCAGTAGAGCTCTGTAGTCCCGAAAGAACATCGCGAACTTCACCATCGAACTGTTTTGCTAATTCTTCAAGTCGTCGGGATCTTGCTTCGCGCTCCTTACGCTGTTCGCGTCGCTCGGCATCATTACGCTCGTTCTCAATCAGGTTTTCCTTAAAGACCAGAAGTGAGCGGGCCATTTCCCCGACTTCATCTTTATTATCAACTGCAGGAATTTCAACTTCTTTATCACCCTCTGACAAACGAGTTGTCACATCAGTAATCAAACGTATTGGCCCCGTTAAGCTGCGAAGAACAACAATGCCAATTGCGACCATAAGAATGAAAATCACAATTGCAGCGCCAATAATCAAACTGCGAACAAAAGCGGCATTTTCATCTGCCTCTAATGACACCTTTTTCACATCGGCGGATACAGCGTCGACCTCTCCGGTTACCGTAGCAACACGCTTGGCGATAGCATCGAGTTCTTTTTTGCTGAATTCAGCCATAGTCTCGAGAGGAGCATGAAGAGTGCTAAAAACAGCAACCAATTTATCCGTGCCACCGTCGAAGCTCAGGGTGGTTTTCGCAAAATTCTCGAAATCTTTTAGGTAGGTTACAACCAGCGCCTGAATAGACTTCTTTTCGTCTTTAGAAAGAAGCGCATATTTTACGTTACGGTTAAACTTTTTACCCTTTTTGAGAACAGAATCCATGTCTGCTTTCTCATGGGTAATGATAAAGGTTTTCTCAACCGTACGAATAGCAGTCATCTCACCAGCCAGTTTGATCAAATAAGGCGCTTTCAAGCTATCCTCAATCGCAAAGGCAGAGTTGTTTAACTTGCCTTTCAAACCAGCATTTTTAGTCATTCCAAGCGTAGATTTCGCCTGAACAACAACACCAAAACTATCCTCGTAAGCCAGAAGATTGGCTTTTAATTTTGCAAGGCTATCTTTGATTTCAGGAGCATCTGAAAGTCCTTCAAGCTCTTTAAGTTTGGTATTGATGACATCCATTTCCTTAAAAAAGAGATCCTCAAATTTTAAATCACTTTTAAGAAGGAAATCTTTTTCATTCAAAGCCAAGCGGTTAATGTTTACATCAATTTCATCAACCAACTTTTGAATTTGCTGAGATTTATCCAGCTTTTTTTGATCTTCAGATAACGACTCTTGGTTTTGAGTAAGTATTGCCTGATTTTCCGCGAGCTGCGTCCTACTGTTTGACAGTAGAACATCACCGACAAAATAGATGGTACAAATAACACCCAAGGCAATGATACCCAGTAACATCAAGGCTGAAATTCGCGTAGATACAGCAAAATTACCAAGAAAAGTAGTTCGCTGGACTTCCCCAGTATCTTCTACTTCTTCAGGAAATTCACTGACGACATCTTCACCAAGAGTTTCTTCATGGACTGCTTCATCGATGGCGACCTCTTCTTGGTTGCCATCGGTAGTATTTTTTTGTTCTTCAGACACGACTTAACCCGACCTTACCTATCAAGTCTCATTTATGAGACGAAATTGTTATTGCTTTTACTTCTTTAACAACGATTATTCGTCGGGAGCGTTAACATAAAGTATATCAAAAGATAATATTTCCTAAATCTGAGCGATAAGGGTCAAAATGTTAAAAAAAGATCGTGTTGTATATATAAATAAGCGCCTCAAAGAGCTATATCCAACCCTGCCGATTCCCCTTGATCACAAGGATCCATACACTCTGCTCGTTGCAGTTTTGCTCTCAGCTCAATGTACTGACGAAAGAGTAAACAAAATTACACCTGCTCTTTTTGATCGCGCAGACAATCCATTTGATATGGCAAAGGTGCCTGTTGATGAGATAAGAGCCATCATCCGGCCTTGCGGTCTTTCGCCACGTAAATCAAAAGCTATTTCTGAACTTTCCCAAATTTTGATCGATAAATACGATGGTGCTGTCCCCCAATCTATGGAAGCTCTGGAAGAACTTCCGGGTGTGGGACACAAAACTGCCGGAGTTGTCATGTCACAGGCTTTTGGGGTTCCATCTTTCCCCGTTGATACTCATATCCATCGCTTAGCCCAGAGATGGGGGTTAACGAATGGCAAAAATGTTGATCAAACAGAAAAAGACCTCAAAAGGCTTTTTGCCAAAGAGCGTTGGAATGATCTCCACCTAGAAATCATTTATTATGGACGGGAATATTGCTCAGCACGTGGATGTGATGGCACAAAGTGTGAAATTTGCACAACCTGTTATCCAGATAGAAAAAATCCAGTTAAAACAAAGAAATCCTAAAAATGAAACTGGCCACCACTACCCTTGTTCGAGTATAAATGTTGCTACTGCAACCTAAGCACATAATCTGATCTATTCTCGTACTTTTGGGACAAACATGACTGAATACATTGTTCTTGCACTGGTAATACTAACCGCGCTTTACGCTATCAAGGTATACAACAGTCTCGTTTCAGGACGAAATTCAGTTGAAAATGCCTGGCGACAGATAGACGTCCAACTCAAACGCAGGCTTGATTTAATCCCGAACCTGGTAGAGACGGTCAAGGGCTTTATGGCTCATGAAAAAGATGTCCTGACCCAGGTAACCGAAGCCAGAACACGTGCCTATAATGCCGGATCCCGTAGCGAAGCAATCGAGAGCAACAACCTATTGTCAAACGCGACAGCGAACCTTCTTGCCGTCATGGAAAATTACCCTGACATTAAAGCCCAGGGAAATGTTAGCGACCTGACCGAAGAGTTGACGACAACAGAAAATAAAGTCGCCTTTTCCAGACAACATTACAACGACGTGACAACCAACCAGAACAACCGCGTTCAACAATTTCCATCCAACCTGGTTGCGAACCTCTTCAAGTTCGCCCTTGAAGAGCTGTGGGAACTAGATGAGGCCACACGTCAAGAGGCCCAAGATGCACCAAAAGTATCGTTCTAACCCTGAATAGTACGATTTTATCAATAAGAACTGGTGGTATTTTGAAATGACTCTTTTTCTGAGATGACAACGCAACCACTCATCGTGATTTCCACTGACTTCAAGGCTGCGCAAGCCAAAAACAAGTGGAACTCACTTCTTCTGTGTATCATCATGATATCAACTGCCATGGCTCTTGGGTTTATCACAGGCTGGGCTGCCGAGATTTTCACGCAAAGCCATCCCGCCCTAATTAATGCGCCCTACGACCAGGAGCTTTTTGAGTTACTCACCACAACTTTAAACAGCAGCTGGGGAATATCCGCAGCATTGGGTATGCTTGTCCTATCCGCACTCGCACTTTGTTGGGCCTATTTTTCTGGGGATAAAACACTTCTTCGAATGAACGACGCCAAAGAAGCTGATCCAGAGAAATATGATGATCTCCATAACGTCGTTGATGAAATGGCCATAGCATCCGGGCAGGTAAAGCCGGCAATCTATATTATTGATGATCCTGGCCTCAATGCCTTTGCAACCGGCCTTAGGCCCGAGAATTCCTCTATTACGGTAACGACTGGCCTCTACGACACTCTCAACAGGGACGAGTTACAAGGCGTTATTGCCCACGAAATGGCGCATATCCTCAACCGTGACGTACAATACGCCGTACTCGTAGCGGTAGGTGCCGGATTAATTGCCGTGTTTGCTGAGCTTATGCTTAGAATGATCCGGATTTTCTTTTCCTCCTCTCGCCGGGCATCATCTCGTTCGAAGAAAGGTAATAAAGGGACGGGGCCTCTTTTGCTCATCGTCGGTGCTGTCTGGCTTCTCGCCGCAATACTTGCGCCTCTGGTTGCCTATATTGTGCGTATGGCAATATCGAGAGAACGCGAATACCTCGCGGATGCAACAGCAGCCCAACTGACAAGAAACCCCAAAGGGTTGGCCTCTGCCCTTCTTAAGATTAGTGGCCATGCAAAACTTAAAGAAAAAAATGCTGCAACCGAACATATGTTCATCATAAACCCGAACAGATCTTTCAGTGAATTTGCCAGCAATTTGACTTCAACGCATCCAGCCACATCGCTTCGTATAAAGCGCTTAATGAATTTGGAATAATCATTCTTACTCTTTTTTGTCGCTTTATCTAAAGACGTCTTTAGAAATTTTATTTAAATTCTTATGCTTATTCCATTTTTGGGCTCTTCTCCGCTTTGTTGAGTAGAAAAAGATGCCGACCGCCAAGTAACCTGTTGATATGTATGGTTTCTGATAACTTTACATAGAGCAGGTATATGACAATCAACATCTCGCAGCATATTTTAGGCCTCAAAGGGCAACGTGTAAATGAAATTAAACTGGATGACGGCGGTGTTAAGATTGTCATTCACTGCAGCCGAGACGCGCGTAGGAGGGCTATAGACCCTGCTACAGGCCAGAAGGGAAGCATCAACCAGCATGTCCGCCGACAAGTAAACGACATCCCCCTTTTTGGGTATCCTTGTGTGGTCGAGATTGAGCTGGCGCAGGTTTATATTAACAAGGGCGAACGCCGCATTGAGGGGTGTGATTTTGTTGATAAAGGGTGCCGTTTCACTCACCGATTTTGCCGACTGATCAGTGGATTATGTCGGCATATGTCTATTCAAGCGGTTTCCAGACATTTGGATATACGATGGGAAACGGTCAAGAATATCGACAGGGCATACCTTATTGAAACTCTCCCTACGCTTGATCCTGCAGAGCTAACTGGCTTGGAATATATTGGTGTAGATGAAGTTGCCCGGGCGAAAGGTCATGACTACATGACGGTGGTCTACGATATGGTTGGCGGTCATCTGATCTGGGTTGAAGCAGGCCGAACTGCCGAGGTTTTTTCAAGGTTTTTGAAACAACTGCAACCAGATACAGCCTGCAAAATAAAGGCCGTAGCGATGGATATGGGGCCTGCCTACCAAAAGGCTGTCAGAGAGTCCTTGCCGTTGGCCGACATAGTATTTGACCGTTTCCACGTCATGAAAAACTACAGCAAAGCTATCCATAATCAGCGTCGACTTGAGTTCAGAAAGGCCGATCCAAGTGGTAAAGAGTTGATGAAAGGGACACATTATCTGTTGCTCAAAAATGCGGATAAGTTGAGTGAAAAACAAAGTGACAAGCTGCAAAGGTTGCTGGAGAGCAATAGCAACCTGAATGCACTTTACGTCTTGAAAGAACAGCTTCAGCTACTGTGGAGTGCCGCTTCATTTGAGGCGATGGCGGAGCAACTGGAACGTTGGTGCCTGATAGCAGATCAGTCACAGATGCTCTATCTAAAAAAGTTCGCGAAATCCCTACGGAAACATTGTGTGGGCATCTGCAACTACGCCAAACACAAGCTCACAAGCGCCAGGATAGAGGCTGGTAATGTCAGTATAGGAATGATCCGTAAGCGAGCCAGAGGCATCAAGGATACCGAATACTTCAAACTCAAAATTAGACAATCATCCATTCCAGATAATCAATCTATGCTCTATTTGAAATCCTAAATCTACTCAACAAAGCGGAGAAGTGCCCATTTTTGGATATTTCCATTATCGAATTACAAGGTTAGGTGTGCTCATGAGTTTTAAAGGGAAAACCGCCGTTGTTACCGGGGCTGCGGGAGGCATGGGATTAAACATTGCTCTCGATCTTGCTAATCAAGGCGCTTATGTTGTCCTTATTGATGTGAAACAACCAGAGACAGACCTCTCGTTGGTGAAGCAGGGTACAGCCCAATTTAGAGAAGGCGACGTTACCAATTCTGTTTTTATAAAACAGGTTATGGATAAGACTTACGAGAAAACCGGACGACTTGATTATCTGGTCAATGCGGCTGGTGTTCTCTGGTTTGACAAAGATAGATCAACAGAAGAGACCGACCTGGACGCCTGGGACCGGATTATGGATATCAATCTCAAATCCATGATTATAACCTGTCGCCATGCCCTCCCCCTGATGCGTAAAACAGGGTCAGGCTCTATGGTTCATATTGCCTCTGTCCAAGCCATGCGCGGCGACGACAAGCCCCAAGTGGCCTATCAGGCTTCCAAAGCCGGGATTATCTCACTATCCAAAACGGTCGCCCTGGAAGGTGCTGCCGATCATATTCGTTCGAATTCTATTCTTCCCGGACCGACAGCGTCCCCCATGCAAGATCGCTGGATCAAGGATCCTTCAATACAGAGCTCCACAGAAAAGGCAATTCCCCTTGGGAGAGCTGGAACAACACAAGACATGGCAAACGCCGCCCTATTCCTATTATCTGAAAAAGCCAGTTATATAACCGGAACGGAACTTATCGTCGACGGAGGGCTTCTAGCCCGCCCCTAAACTAGACATTCTACTCAATAAAAAAAGAGGGCTGAATATTCAGCCCTCTTTATTACATAAGAATTTTAAATTGTTGTACTGAGTAACTTAAAATCCAATAATTCTTAGGCGTCGACACCAACACCCGCGGCACTACCCGTTAAGGTATCCAACAATAACTGACGCACGCCATTACGCCCTTCAAATTCTGGACCATTTGCGCCGTTGAACAGCTGGCCTAACGGTACCAGTAAATCAGCTCGAATGTGGGTAATCGGATCTTCACCATCGGTTTTAGGCAAGATCTCATCTTTACTTCTAACCGTGAGTAATGGCCCCTCACCCGGTAATTTCCTCAAGAGCTCCTGATCATCATCCTCATTTGTTCTAGGAGGGTTACTAACCAGTTCTTTGATAAAGTCACCAAGCCCAGAGCCGCTCTTTGCGAGAGCTAGCCCCTCACCCGCTCCATAAAACTCTCCACCTTCGAGGCCTTGCAGCACGTTCCCAAGCAATGCATTCGCACCTTCGGCAGAACTAGACTGCGCCACCGCTGTGGTTTTTGTTATCTCTGCCTGAACAGAGGCAAAATTAAATGATAACTCGCCGGTATTGTTGTTCACATATATATCTAGCGATTGGACAGCAAGATAGGTTTGCTCGCTTACTCCAGCAGCTGTTCCATCTGCTCCGGCATAGGACAAGGCTTTTTGAGTGCGCGTGGCAACGGACTGTTCAAATGAGAAACTAAACTCATCGGAATTCGCTGCAGATTCCTTAATGGAATTAACAAGATTTTGTGCAAATTCAATCGCAGCTTCTTTGCTATTCCCCAAACGTTCAAATACTTCAGCTAAGGTCCCAACGATAGAATCCAAAGCGCTGCTCAGGGTTTTCTGAATGGCTTCCTTTGGTGTCAAAGCACCACTTGTAGAAGCTTCAGAAGTTTCATCTGCATCGCCTAACAATGTGTCAGGGACATCAACCTGATCACGAATATTTGGATTATTGGGGTTCTGCTGGCCAGCTTGTCTGGCGAGTGCATCTTGCGCATTCTGAACTGGTGTTAGCACACGCGCGTTATCGCCTGAAAAACCACGCAGGTTCTCCAGCCCTTGTTGTAACAAGCCTAGTGCGGAAAGAGCCATTTTCTCCTCCTGAGGTCGCCCCTACCTTAACGAACAACGTATAAAGTGGGATAGAGCTACATGCTCCGACAAATTTTCAATTACTATATAAGATAATTTATGAATCTTAATGTTTACTTAATAAATAATCAAGTCCAGCATTTCGTATATATTTCAACAAATTATGGTAAAGCTAAAGTACAGCTGGATTCGAGCACATATATAAATCAGCGAGAGGAAGCGGATCTTTCTCGCCAATGGCAACCAGTTTAACTTCTATCGCGCACCTAATATCGTAAAATAATACTACCCCCAATTGAGCCATGCAATTTTCGAATGGAGCCATGCGCAACACGCATATCTGGGCTTCCTTATGGACATCTTGTGGCAAGTACCCGTTCAGTTTATGAAGGTCCCACAAAAATACTCCATAAACACCAAGGAGAGCGCCTTCCATGAGCGAATTATTGAAATGTATTTCACCTGTAGACGGATCTGTTTATGTCGAACGTCCACTTGCAAGTGATCGTGATATCCAAGCGGCCTTGGATAAATCCGTTGCCGCCCAAAAAAGCTGGCGCAAAGTTCCGATCAGCGAAAAACAAGCCCTGATAAGCAAAGCTGTCGATTACTTTGTTGCTAACAAAGCCGAAATCGCCGAGGAAATTACCTGGCAAATCGGACGCCCCATTTCACAAGCCCCCGGTGAAATTGGTGGTTTCGAGGAACGTGCACGTTACATGATTGACATCGCACCGGAATCATTGGCTGACCAAAACGTTGGAGATAAAGAGGGTTTTACCCGCTTCATCAGAAAAGAAGCTTTGGGCGTGGTTTTCGTTGTTGCTCCCTGGAATTTCCCGTTGATGACGGCGGTGAACTGTATTGTTCCTGCACTTCTTTCTGGTAACACAGTTCTATTAAAACATGCGGCACAAACACCACTTTGTGCTGAACGTTTCTCCGAAGCTTTCAAAGCTGCCGGCCTTCCAGAAGGAGTGTTCCAACACCTACATATGAGCCACTCAGGTGCTGCGAAACTAATCGGATCTGACGGCGTGGATTTTGTCAACTTCACCGGATCTGTTCCTGCGGGCCACGCTATTCAAAAAGCAGCCTCTGGCCGTTTTATCGCAACCGGCCTTGAGCTTGGCGGTAAAGATCCTGGATACGTACGCGCGGACGCAAACGTTGCTTATGCTGTCGAAAGCCTTGTTGATGGCGCTATGTTTAACTCTGGCCAATCCTGTTGCGGCATTGAGCGTATTTATGTTCATGATTCCGTATACGATGATTTTGTATCCGGAGCTGTTGATCTGCTCAAGCAATACAAACTGGGCAACCCGACAGATACCAGCACAAACCTTGGCCCTGTTGTCAAAACCAGTGCTGCTGATTTTGTTCGTGGCCAAGTTGCCGAAGCCGTGAAAGCTGGCGCAGAAGCCCTGATCGATCCAGGTTACTTCGCAGCTGACAAAGAGGGTACACCTTATCTCGCACCACAATTGGTTGTTGGTGTTGATCATTCCATGCGGGTGATGAATGAAGAAAGCTTTGGCCCTGTTGTCGGGGTCATGAAGGTCTCTTCCGACGAGGAAGCCATCAAGCTAATGAACGATAGTGAATTTGGCCTGACCGCTTCAATCTGGACCGAAGATGCTGATGCCGCGCTCGCAATCGGTGATGATATCAATACGGGCACCTGGTTTATGAACCGCTGTGATTACCTTGATCCGGCATTGGCCTGGACAGGTGTTAAGAACTCCGGCCGCGGCTGTAGCCTCTCTAAAGTGGCTTACGAGCACCTAACCCGTCCGAAGTCATTCCACCTTCGTACCAAGCTTTAAACAAATATTGTAATAAAGTGACGTTTTTGACTAAGCCAGTTGAGTTTCTCAACTGGCTTTTTTATCTATTTTGCCTTGAGTTTACATGCCAAATTCATAAATGACCTTACGGGTAAAATCTGGGTTATCCCTTAAGGAACCTTATATACGGTAATTATGGGTGTTCCAAATTCCAGATTTCTACTTAGTATCAAATACTTTTTCATCTCGGTCGAAACGCCTTCGACATAGCCAAAATATATAATTTAAAATAGATTAATATTCATGCAAACGTAATTACGTAAATACAGCCTCAGGATATGATCTAAGTGAAGAAAAATCCACTTGAACGCGCGAGAGAAGAACTTATCGAGGGCGAAGAGCTGATTTGGGCAGATAGTCCAGATCCCAACCGTCGTATGTCAAAAAAACGTAAAGCTGCCATCTTTGGCAAAGTCATAATTGCCGTTGTATTCCTATGGATGCTTGGGGTGATCATGACCAGCTTTTCAACTGGGAAAATGGCGGGTCTGGCTTTAGCTCTCTTTGGACTTCCTTTTATGTTTATGGCAAGTAAACTCATCAACAAACCCAAGGTTGCCAAGTCACGTGCTGAGCAAACCTTCTACGTTTTGACCAACCGGCGCTTAATGATCATTGATGATTATAAGAAAAAATCCGTTGTGAGCTACGATATCGATAAACTCGACTTCCTTGAGCGAGCTGAACACAATGATGGTACGGGCGATATCCTTTTCACAAAATCTCTTGTCACTTCCGTTCCCACAACAGACAGAGACAATGCCCCGCCTCCCAAAGCCGTCACGCGTGAAGTCAAGAAAGGTTTCCTCGATATCCATGAAGCAAAGTTAAATGACCCCCGGCAAAGCCGGGGGCTTAAGCGGGTGAGCCCCTTAAAGGGGCAAATTGGGAACCGCTAAAGCGGTTATGGATTGAATATATCCATTTGGTCAAAGTACTTATCACGCTCTTCTTGCGTTCTGATATACTCCCTCACCATCTGTTCATCGAGCCCTACAGTTGAGACGAAATATCCACGGGCCCAAAAATTTTCACCCTTGAAATTCCGTGCTTTATTTTTGAATTTTCGAGCTATGGCAATCGCGCTTTTTCCTTTTAGGTATCCAACGACTTTTGAAACAGCATGTTTGGGCGGTATGCTGATACACATGTGAATGTGATCCGGCATCAAATGGCCCTCCTCAATCTTACTTTCGCGATGCCCGGCCAGTTCATGGAAAATTTCACCAAGATACTGACGTAGGTTGCCATAGATAACTTTTTGCCTGCGTTTAGGGATGAAAACCACGTGGTATTTACAATCCCATCTCGTATGTGCAAGGCTTTTGTAATCTCTCATCGGCTAATTCCTTTGTTATTTTGGTCAATAAACAAAGAAATGTAAGACCGTGGGAACGGTCAAACCATTGAGAGTCCCCCGGCATAGCCGGGGGTTTACCGGATTAAATTAGTGGAAAAAGAAATCCAGAAGCTAATGAGCTAATCTTCATTCCGATTGACCGGAAAATTAAACCGGATCATTTCAGCAAGCATTCCAATCGCCCCCATTTGCAGGCCTCCCAAAGCAAGGACCAAACTACTGGTATCCGCCAAACGGCCGAAATAAAAATAGCTGAAAAGCGCCCAACCTAAACTTGCAGCCATAAGAGCCAGGCTAAAAGGGATGAAGACTTTCAGCGGCGCAAAGTAGAGCGCAATTTTCAGGGTCAACTGTATAAACAGCAGGGTATCCCTGATTGGCCTTATCTTTGAAACACCCTTTCGTTTCAAATAGTCCACTGTTCGGTATTCAACAGTATACCCATTGGTCAATAGAGCCAATGTGATCGTTGTCGTCAATGAGAAGCCATCAGGTAATATGCCAACCAGTTTTTCTGCCAAATCTTTTCTGAAAACACGCAGGCCAGAATTTATATCCGGGATGTTCCGACCAGAGACAAAACTTGCCAAGACACGTAAGAACCATTTTGCAGGTCGACGGATAAGAGGGGTCGCATTCCGAGAACTAACCCGGGCCGCAACCGCCATATGCGCGTCACCACTGTGAACCAATTTGATCAACTCGGGCAAAGCAGAAGGAGGGTAAGTTCCATCCGCATCGGTTATCCCAATTAAGGCCCCCTTTGCATGGCGTATCCCCCTTTTTATAGAGGCGCCATAGCCACAATTTTCTTCGTTACGAAGAACACGAATAGGAAATTCCATGGACTTGAGAATTTCACTTGTTTTATCTTCGGAACCATCATCGACAGCAATAATTTCAAAAGAAAACCCAGGCACTTCTCCGCTTTGTTGAGTAGATTTAGGATTTCAAATAGAGCATAGATTGATTATCTGGAATGGATGATTGTCTAATTTTGAGTTTGAAGTATTCGGTATCCTTGATGCCTCTGGCTCGCTTACGGATCATTCCTATACTGACATTACCAGCCTCTATCCTGGCGCTTGTGAGCTTGTGTTTGGCGTAGTTGCAGATGCCCACACAATGTTTCCGTAGGGATTTCGCGAACTTTTTTAGATAGAGCATCTGTGACTGATCTGCTATCAGGCACCAACGTTCCAGTTGCTCCGCCATCGCCTCAAATGAAGCGGCACTCCACAGCAGCTGAAGCTGTTCTTTCAAGACGTAAAGTGCATTCAGGTTGCTATTGCTCTCCAGCAACCTTTGCAGCTTGTCACTTTGTTTTTCACTCAACTTATCCGCATTTTTGAGCAACAGATAATGTGTCCCTTTCATCAACTCTTTACCACTTGGATCGGCCTTTCTGAACTCAAGTCGACGCTGATTATGGATAGCTTTGCTGTAGTTTTTCATGACGTGGAAACGGTCAAATACTATGTCGGCCAACGGCAAGGACTCTCTGACAGCCTTTTGGTAGGCAGGCCCCATATCCATCGCTACGGCCTTTATTTTGCAGGCTGTATCTGGTTGCAGTTGTTTCAAAAACCTTGAAAAAACCTCGGCAGTTCGGCCTGCTTCAACCCAGATCAGATGACCGCCAACCATATCGTAGACCACCGTCATGTAGTCATGACCTTTCGCCCGGGCAACTTCATCTACACCAATATATTCCAAGCCAGTTAGCTCTGCAGGATCAAGCGTAGGGAGAGTTTCAATAAGGTATGCCCTGTCGATATTCTTGACCGTTTCCCATCGTATATCCAAATGTCTGGAAACCGCTTGAATAGACATATGCCGACATAATCCACTGATCAGTCGGCAAAATCGGTGAGTGAAACGGCACCCTTTATCAACAAAATCACACCCCTCAATGCGGCGTTCGCCCTTGTTAATATAAACCTGCGCCAGCTCAATCTCGACCACACAAGGATACCCAAAAAGGGGGATGTCGTTTACTTGTCGGCGGACATGCTGGTTGATGCTTCCCTTCTGGCCTGTAGCAGGGTCTATAGCCCTCCTACGCGCGTCTCGGCTGCAGTGAATGACAATCTTAACACCGCCGTCATCCAGTTTAATTTCATTTACACGTTGCCCTTTGAGGCCTAAAATATGCTGCGAGATGTTGATTGTCATATACCTGCTCTATGTAAAGTTATCAGAAACCATACATATCAACAGGTTACTTGGCGGTCGGCATCTTTTTCTACTCAACAAAGCGGAGAAGAGCCGTAAAGTTCTTATCCCTTTGATCATTGCAATAAATGTAGCCATTCCCCTGAAGCGAATAGATGAATTCTCTAAGGCCTATGAAAAATATCAAGAATATCAATTTGCCGAACAATATTTAGAACCTGGCAAGACTTTCATGGTCTTTAACTTACGAGACCAAAAAGATGTTACGCGACTTGATTTCTTTCTACACGAAGGCAAGAGATTGGCGGCGAACACTGGAGCCATCAATCTGAAAGTCATCCAAGCCCGTAGTCCCTTCCCCGTTATTCCAATAAAGTACATTGATGGAAAATCGCCCTTTCCCTCAATTGTTGGGACAAAACTTTCAGATTACTTTTATGAAATAATTGATCCCTCAGCCTATGAGCAACAAACAAACGTAAAAATTGATTACCTGCTCTACTGGGGAGCCATAGAGCATAAAATGCCAGATAGTTTTAAAGACTATTTTAAAACTATTGAGGCAGACTATAGGCTAATAGCGACTTCTTCAGGGCGGGGATTGATGAAAATTTACCAACGTAAAGAGTTGGAAACTGGGAGTTAGGGGCAGTTTCGAGCACTTCGTTGAAAGAGTTAGAGAGTAATCATGGGCAAAAAAGTACTTCTCATAAACCCACCCCGGTTTAACGAACTGATAGGGAAAAACCCTGCCATCGTTGAAAAGCACCGGGGTTTCAACCCTCCTTTGGGACTGCTTTTCCTTGCTGGATACCTCGAAGAACACAGCGACCATTCTGTCGAAGTAATAGATGCCCAACCTCCACAATGGAGTTACGATCAGCTCAGAGAAGAACTCCGCGGTAAGGAATTTGATGTCTGCGGCATCACTGCCATGACCTTTACTCTCATTGATGTACGCGAAACCTGCCGCGTTATCAGAGAAGTAAACCCCAATGCAAAAGTCATTCTTGGTGGCCCCCATGTACATCTGTTTGCAGATGAAACAATCGTTTGGCCTGAGGTTGACTTCTTATTACAGGGAGAAGGCGAGATTGCCTTCCTCAATTTCCTGAACAAGCTGGATACGCCAACAGAGTGGGCCACCATCATGGGGCTTGTGTTTGAACAGAACGACGGCACCATTTACAACGGGGGTATTGCCCCCTCTACCGATGATCTCGATAGTTTGGGGCACCCAGCACGAAACAAATTAAATGTCGGCGACTACACATCTCTGCTTGGTCGCAGCAGCACGATTACCACCATGTTTACTTCTCGTGGTTGCCCCTTCCGCTGTACATTTTGCGACCGCCCTTTCTCACCCGTTCTATCGGGTTTCAGGTGGCGATCCCCCCAACATATTGCTGACGAGATGGAAGACTGCATAAGTCTGGGGATTAACGAAGCCTTTATCTACGACGATACCTTTACGGTTAGAAAAGACCGGGTACACGAGCTTTGCGACGAAATTATCTCTCGCAATATTAAATTTAAATGGGATGTCCGTGCCCATGTGAACACAGTCAACAAAGACTTGATGAAACACATGGTCGAGGCTGGCTGTGATCGTATCCACTTTGGCGTGGAATCTGGCAATGACCGCATGATGCGCGAGATCCGTAAGAACACCACGGTAGCCAAGGTAAAAGCCGCCTTTGATGCCGCTAAAGAAATCAATCTTGAACGTCTGGCCTATTTCATTATTGGCCAACAGACTGAAAAGATGGAGGACATTGAAGACACTATGAAATTGGCACGTGAGCTGAACCCTGATTACGTTCACTTCACTATCTTTTGCCCTTATCCCGGTACAGAAATCTATATGCGCGGCCTAAAAGAAGGCATTATCAAAGAGGACGTTTGGCAGAAATTTGCAGAAAACCCTGCTGCAGGATTTGAACTTCCGGTATGGGAAGAAAACTTCACCCGTCAGGAACTTCGTGAAATCCTGATTAAGTGCTACAAAAGCTTCTATCTACGCCCTACCTATATCATGCGCAAAGCTATGCAAGTACGCTCTGTTGGTGAATTTGCCCGTAAAGCACGTGCTGGCATGTCGGTCATTTCCATGACACCAAACCAAAAGGTGTACGATGACAAAATGCTCGCGAAGATCAAACGGACCGTACCCAATTCATCATATGATGCATTTACCGGGTAATATCTGAGATATGTTTGCTGTAGACCACAACACCCGGTTCATTGAAAAACTGGGTTATCAGGATGCGCGACCAATCATCGGTCCCTTGATCTTCCCGATCACGCGGTATCTTCGCGCCAGTAATATCATGCGTCATGTCGAAGACAAAGCTGGGTTAAGGCTTTTGGATATCGGCTGCGGGGATGGTTATTTTCTAAGCCGCTTGAAAAACATCGAGCGATTTGGCAAAGACCCCCTGTTGGAAGGGGAAGCTGGCAATTTTAATTCGGGTGTTGATTGCGAAGCCAACTTTTTTGACTATGTGACCATGCTGGCTGTGATAGAGCATCTCCCCAATCCGGAATTCGTCTTTAAAGAGGTCAGCCGGATTTTAAAACCCGGGGGCCTTTTCGTTTTCACCACACCCAAGCAAAAGGCTGAATGGCTGATCAACCTCTATGCCCAGCATATCGAAGATGATCACGAAACATATTTCACCGACGAAACTGTTGCCCATTATTCAAAGGGATACTTTGAATTGGTTGAATACAGGCCGTTCCTTTTCGGCCTCAACCAGCTCTTTGCCCTTCGGAAAATATAGCTGCCCAAGCAGGCTCAAGACTATTCTCTAATAAGAAAACGTTTCCTGTATTCACTTGGGGTTAGGCCCACTTGGGTTTTAAAGAGTTTTCGAAAAGAGCTTTGGTCTTCGTAGCCGATATTCCAGACAATTTCATCGATGGTGCTCGTACTCGTTTCCAACAGTTCACGTGATCTTTGCAGACGCAACTGGGTGATATAAGCTGATGGAGCAAGGCCGGTGGCCTTGGTAAAACGGCGCTGCAGGGTTCTCTCGGTCAGATTATTATCTTCTGCTATTTTCTTTACTGAGACCGACTTGGCATAATTTGACTGCAGCCATTGCTGAATAGTGAGCACTTCCCGGTCACCATGGCCATACTTGGGCACAAAACTCTGGTAATACCTCTGGTCTCTCTGACCGGTATCGATCAAGAAATACTTACTGAGCTTCATGGCTAGAAAAGGCCCTGCAAAACGTTCCACCAGCCGCAACGCCAAATCTGTCCAAGCCATCATCCCGCCCGCGGTGATGATATCACCGTCATCAATAAGCAGCTCTTCTTCACACATGATAATTTCCGGGAAATTATCTTTGAGTTCATCAGCAAGCCCCCAGTGCGTTGTCGCACGTCGCCCCTTAAGCACCCCAGCCTGAGCCAAGAGAAGTGCCCCAGCACAAGCAGAAGCGAGAACCGCACCCTGGTCATGCTGTTCTCTGAGCCACTTGCTACAAACAGGCTCAATTTGACAGAACTCTTCTTCTTCTATCCTTGGCGGTATCACGACGACATCCAAAGATTTATTCGATGTCAAAACGGGATGTACTTGAAGAGATGAAGGAGCGAGATCGGGCTCAACCGCCCAATAACTCCACGCCAACTTCGGCCACGACGAATTCGGGTATTCCGCTCTTATTCGATTTGTTACCTCAAATATTTCAGCCAAACCATGAAGAGCAGAATTCATCACGCCTGGATAAGCTAATATCCCAATATTGACTGCCTTAGTCACAATGTCGCATCTCACCCTATAATTGTCATATCCGCCCATACTCTAAGTTATTTTTCTCAAGTTAAATAGCGTTATATGCAATCCAAACCAGGAAAATTGACATGACAAACACAGCCCTTCTCATCATAGACATTCAAAACGATTATTTTTCAGGGGGAAGTTGGCCCCTCGTAGATCAAGAAAAAGCAGCTGAGCAGGCAACGCGATTGCTTGAACAATTCCGCGCTAAAAAGCGCCCAGTCTTTCACGTTCGACATATTGCCGACAGTTCAGAAGCGCCTTTTTTTGTAAAGGGAACAGTGGGAAGTGAAATTCACAACTCAGTTAAACCGCTGGAAAGCGAGCAAGTCATAATTAAATCAGAGATCAATAGCTTCAAAGGCACAGACCTGTTGCAGGCCCTGAGAGAACAGAATATCAGCGAACTGGTTGTTATTGGCTCCATGAGCCACATGTGCATCGACGCAGCGGTCCGCGCTGCCGCTGATTATGGTTTTAAGTGTATTGTCGCGGAAGACGCCTGTGCGACCTTGGACCTTCAATTCAATGACAAGACCGTCCCCGCAGCTCAGGTCCATACCGCCTTTATGTCGGCGCTCTCTTTTGCCTATGCCGAAGTCATCTCCACAGACGAAACCCTTAGCCGTATTTAATTGAGAGATCTCCCTCTCAAAGGTGCAGCATGCCTGAAGGAGGGAGATTTAAATAGCCCGTGCCAGTATTGCCAAAACACAAAGAAAACAGATTTGAGCTGACTTTAATCGTTGATTTTAGACAACAGTTGCTCTGCCAATTCCCCGTTACTAACGCCGTATAACGCATCACTTTGTTCAGGCAGAAGCAAATCACTGCTTCCGCCGGGATGATCAACTCGTACAGTCTTTTTGATCATTGAAAGAAGATAGGATTTGTATTCTATCGGTCGCCCGGCTTCGAGTAGGAACAACAGGCGGGACGAAGTAATGACATAGGTTAGACGACGCGAGAGATAATAGATCCACCCCAGTCTGAAAATTATTGCCCCCAAAGATACAGCAAAGGCGATCACTAGAATTGTCGAGATTTTAAAGAAAACCAGCGTAATAACACTAAACAGCCCCAGCACTGCAGCGATGATGAGAAATATTTTTGTCAACGCCGCAGAGAACTCATTTCGCCAGATGGCGATGAAATCGGGACGACTAAACCACTTTAGTTCTTCATCTGATTTGATCCCTGCCAATACAAACTCTTCGAGATCTTCTTTACGCAATGGATCTTCTTTCTGACGTTTGGTTACTGCTGGGCTATTGTCGGGCAACTACTGGGAACGGCTGCCCCCAAAAAAAGACCACGATAGTTTATTCTGGGCGCAAGGCAATAAAAACCCGGCTACATCAAAATATAGCCGGGCTGTTATTTCATCCAATTAAAATCGATCAGAGTGTCATCAGCGAGGTGTTGCCCCCGGCCGCTGTGGTATCAATTGAAATCGACTGTTCGGTTGCAAAACGGTGCAAGTAACGTGGACCACCCGCTTTGGGCCCCGTTCCAGACAGTCCCATGCCACCAAAGGGTTGAACGCCGACAATTGCGCCGATCTGATTGCGATTAACATAAGTGTTACCAACCCGGACCCGGCGGCTAATGTAATCGACGGTTTCGTCAATACGGCTGTGAATACCAAGGGTCAGACCAAAGCCAGAGCCGTTGATCTGATCAATGATGCTATCGAGCTCAGAAGCTTTATAACGAATGACGTGTAGCACAGGCCCAAAGACTTCCTTCTGCAAGACTTGCAAACCTGCGATTTCAAATGCAGCTGGAGCAACGTAGGTTCCATTGGAAACATTGGCTGGCAGTGGAAGTTCGCGGATGAGCTTGGCTTCCTTTTTCAATCGATCAATATGATTTTGAAGCATCACGCGTGCCTCTTCATCAATTACCGGACCAACATCAGTTGAAAGCTTCGCAGAATCTCCAAGGGATAATTCATCCATTGCTCCGGCCAACATCGTCAAAATTTTATCAGCAACGTCTTCCTGCAAGAAAAGTACCCGAAGAGCTGAACAACGCTGCCCTGCAGATTGGAAGGAAGAAGCTAGGACATCACGGACAATCTGTTCCGGCAGAGCGGTTGAATCGACAATCATCGCATTTTGGCCACCGGTCTCGGCAATCAAAGGAACAATCTCGCCGTCACGCGCAGCCAAAGCACGTTGAATTAATTTTGCCGTGTCTGTCGACCCGGTAAAGGCAACGCCTTTAATACGAGCATCAGACAAAAGTGGGCCAGCAACTGTTGGTCCATCTCCCGGTAAGAGATGAAGCACATCGCCGGGAACACCCGCTTGATGGAATAGTTTTATTGCCGCAGCTGCAATCAAGCCTGTTTGCTCCGCTGGTTTGGCAATAACCGTGTTCCCTGCTGCCAGGGCCGCACTGATCTGGCCGAGGAAAATAGCCAAGGGGAAATTCCACGGACTAATGCAAAGGAACACGCCGCGACCGTGGAGCGACAACTCGTTGCGTTCGCCGGTAGGCCCAGGCATGACGAGCGGATCAGAAAAATCCTGACGGCACTTCACACCATAGTAACGACAGAAATCAACTGCCTCTCTGACTTCAGCAATAGCATCCGCAGGGGTTTTCCCGGCTTCACGAATACACAACGCCATTAATTCAGCGGTGTTGGCTTCCATGAGATCTGCCATGCGATCCAGGCAATCTGCGCGTTCACCGGCAGATGTTTGATCCCAATCCCACCACGCACGATCGGCGCGGGCAAGGGCCTGCTCGGCTTGATCTTTTGAAGCCCAGGCAATCTCACCGACCTTATTCCGACGATCACAGGGTGATGTTACGGACTGATTAGATCCCGCTTGCTCGACGCCACCAATAATTGGTGCCCCGGTCCAACCGGTAGCCGCAAATTTCTTAACCTCAGCTCCAAGTTCGACGAGCTTCACAGCATCTGATAAATCTACCCCCATGGAATTATCGCGCTCGGTTCCATAGAGATGAACAGGTAGAGGGATCTTGGGATGTGGGATATTAAACAGGCTTTTTGCCTTTAAAATAGGATCGCTGATGATCTCGTCTATGGGCAGCTTCTCGTCTTGAATACGGTTTACAAACGAAGAGTTTGCCCCATTTTCAAGCAAACGCCGCACAAGGTATGCCAATAAATCTTCATGGCTTCCGACAGGGGCATAAATTCTGACAGGATGGCCTTTGCCTTTTTTACCAACGACCTGCGCGTAGAGGGCTTCACCCATGCCATGTAAACGCTGAAACTCAAAATCCTGCTCTGGGCCCGCCATTTCGAGAATGGACGCAACAGTATGCGCGTTATGACTGGCAAACTGTGGATAAAAAGCTTCGGGATCAGCCAGCATCTTTTGCGCACAGGCTAGATAAGAGACATCAGTGGATACTTTGCGGGTATAAACCGGGTAGCCTTCCTGGCCCTCTTCTTGGGCAACTTTGACTTCTGTATCCCAATAGGCTCCTTTAACCAGACGCACCATAAGACGGCGGCCGTGACGATGTGCCATATCCGCAAGCCAGTCGATAACGTAAGGTGAGCGTTTTTGATAAGCCTGAACAGCCAAACCAAGACCATTCCACCCCTTAAGATCAGGATCACCAGAGACGGCTTCGAGAACATCAAGTGAGATCTCAAGGCGATCAGCTTCTTCCGCATCAACGGTTAAGCCAATATCATATTTCTTCGCCGCCAAAGCCAAATCTTTAAGGCGGGGTACCACTTCGCTCATCACACGATTACGGTGACTAAACTCATAACGTGGGTGGATTGCGGAAAGCTTGATGGAAATGCCCGGAGAATCAATGGCACCCCGACCATTTGCAGCTTTGCCTATTTCCTCAATCGCGACACGGTAGGCTTCAAAATAGCGATCAGCATCCGGCATGGTTCGGGCGCCCTCGCCCAGCATGTCATAGGAATAACGATAGCCTTTTTTCTCATCTTCTACGGCGCGTTCAAGTGCTTCTTTGATGCTCCGCCCCATCACAAATTGACGACCGAGAATTTTCATCGCCTGACGCACTGCTTTACGAATTACGGGTTCACCACTTTTTTGAACCATACGATGGAAAAGCCCGGAAAAATCTTTGCTTTCTTCTTTTTTGATATTCACAACCCGGCCGGTGAGCATCAGGGCCCAAGTCGATGCGTTCACAAACATGGAATCACTGTGACCAAGATGAGCCTTCCAATCCGCGGATGTCAGCTTGTCACGAATAAGTCTATCGATGGTTAGGCTATCCGGCACCCGTAAAAGGGCTTCGGCCAAGCACATCAAAACAACGCCTTCTTTGGAAGAGAGCTCAAACTCGTGCATGAAAGCATCAATACCGCCATGACCAATCCTGGACTTACGAACCTCTTTAACCAAATCGCGGGCCCGGGCAGAAATGCGATCAAGAGCATCGCTCGGTAAATCTAAAGAACTGATCAAGGCTGTAACAGCCTCACTTTCATCCATACGGTACCCACTACGCAAGGCAGCTAGCAAAGGAGTGACTTCAGCCAGTTGTTCATCAATAATCATGTCTATAAATCCCAGAAAACACACTTGAGTGAGTTTTGTTCAATTTTTCTGGATACAATTTTACGCCACTAATAGCGATATGTCCTACCAAAGTTCCAAATTACACAATATTTCCTCTAGCAAACTGGCGAATATGTAGTTATATATTCTGAATGAGTGAAAGAAAGCTTGATCGCATTGATCGTAACATCCTGCGGGTCCTTCAAGAGGATGGCCGCATTTCAAATGTCGAACTTGCAAGACAGGTCAACCTGAGCCCGACCCCCTGCCTGGAGCGTGTTCGCAGGCTTGAGCAAAGCAATTATATCAAAGGTTATATGGCGTGGCTTAACCCGGTTAAAATTAATGCCAGCCTTTTGGTCTACGTCCAGATTACGCTAGAAAAAACAACTTCTGCCGCCTTTGAAGAATTCAAACGCTCAATGCTTCAAATCCCAGAGGTCCTAGAATGTCACATGGTATCTGGTGGATTTGACTACCTAATTAAAGTAAGGGCAGCAGATATGGCTGAATATAGAGGAATCCTCGGTGATAAGCTCGCCGCCACGGCCGGTGTTTCTCAAACCCATAGCTATGTTGTTATGGAAGAAGTAAAGAACACCAACATATTACCTGTTAAAGACAACTTTTAATAAATACCAAGGCCAAAAGGACGCTATAATGGATAAATCTGCAGACTTGGGTATTACAGACTTGGATATTTCAGAAGAACTCGATCCACCCAGTAATTTTGGTCAACACATAGGTTATAGCCTGACGGATTGGTCAGAGGGACAAGCAACCGTTTCTCTGACGATTGATGAGTGTCATCGCAATCGCGCTGGCATCATGCATGGTGGCGTCCTCGCCACGCTGATCGACACGGCTTGCGGCTATGCCATCATCCACAACCCTGACCCAGCCAAAAAACGAAAAGCTGTTACCCTATCGCTGAGCACTCAGTTTACGGCTGCGGCCAATGTTGGTGACCACTTAAAAGCGACAGGTATCCTCAAGGGCGGTGGAAAACATATCAAGTTCCTATCTTGTGAAGTTCGCAATCAAAATGATCAACTTATCGGACAGGGCGAAGCTGTGATGAAAGTATTTTAGGAGCTATATTTAGCTAGATCGCCCGCAGGTTAGTAATCAAGAAATCTTATCGTCTACTGGCGCGACGATGACAACCAACCGATTCACATTACCATCCACATCACAAAACGGGAAACAGCCCCTGTAAATATCAATAAAAGCCCGCTCAGCCCGCGGCACTGGGCTTAATGTAAAAGACGGGCACCTCTTTTGCGCCACCATTTCCATTTCTTCCCATTTTGCGTTGGCCATTTCTGGGTCAAAGGCTTCAGCCAATGATTTACCCATCGTATTAACGCCGGAAGCTTCAACAATCCGTTGGCCTTCCAGCTTAATCACGTGCCCCTCAGGGCTAGGACCATTGCGTTCCATAACCATTGTCCAGGGAAGGATTTTTCGAATTGCAATGGGATCGAAATCTGTCCAAAAAGGTACAGATAAAGGCTCAGACTCACTTTTCTCGGCACTAAGTAAGGTTGTAAAATAAGTCGCCATGAAATAGACAGGACTGCTTTCGGGAATATCTGTTAGGTCCAAGAATTGGTACATTCAGATATACCAATGCCAATTATACCAAAGCGTAAAAACAGACTTACCAAGATATCCCACGACAAACTCCCTCTCGTTCTCCCAAGCATATAATTTTTTAAGTAATGAATAAACCAAACAAAATTAACTCGTCTCACCAAACCATGCTGCCATGGTTGCGGTTTCGGCGTTAGCAAACCGGGAAATAAGCTGGCGCATCCATATATTTCCCGCATCCCTGTCTTGCCGTGTGTGCCAAAGTAAAGATATCGGTGCGGGCTCAACCTCAAATGACAGGGGAACAATTGTGAGCTCCCCCGCTCGAACAGCTCTCGCCACGACAGATTGAGGGGTTACACAAACCAAATTACTGTCTTTGAGAATGGAGGGAACCAACGAAAAATGATTTACGGTCATGGCAATTTTTCGCTCCAGACCTTGCTGGGCAAGTGCCTCATCAACATTACCCCGGGCTTCACCTGACAACGACACCATCAAATGATCTTCTTGAAGATAACGTTCTAGGGGCAATACGCCTTTGGCATCGAGGAATTGTAATACCTCATGATCCGGTCTGACGGCGCAAACAAGTTTATTACAAAAGAGCCAAGATGAACGCACCTGCTTATGCTTCCCAACGTAATAGTGGACGGCAAGATCAATTGATGCGTCCAAGAGCAACTCTTCTGTATTGCGGTGAATTGGTACGGAGTGAATAGAAATATGCGGTGCTTCTGTTTCGATCGCCTTTCTTAACGGCAACCAAATCATATCAACTGGATGTTCTGTTAAACCAACCCGAAATACTCGATGAGACGTTGCAGGGTCAAACACGCTATCCGTGGTTACCTGACGGATTTCAAGTAAGGGGGTTCGTGTTTGATGCCAAAGGTTTTCGGCATGAGGTGTCGGCTTAATACCGCGCCCACTTTTGACAAAGAGCGGATCATTCCATACCTGCCGCATCCGTGCCACAGCGTTAGAGACCGCAGGCTGGGTCATGCCAATTCTATTCGCAGCCCCCGTGATGGAACGCTCTGTCATGACAGCATCAAAAACCACCAGAAGATTTAAATCCACATTCGACAAGGGCACCTCACAACACATTCACAATTCATATAATTACCATACAAACAATAAATTAGAGATATGAAAAGAAATTTCTTACCTTCAGGTCAACAGCGATTTATAGCCCAAACCAAATAAGGAAATAATCATGAAAGCCTGGAAAGTTATCCCCGACGCAGAAAAATTAAACCTTCAACAACAAGATCTTAACCTTGGAAATCCTGCAGACGGAGAAGTCCGTGTTCGCATTCGTGCGACATCCCTAAACAAGCGTGACCTCATGGTCGCAAACGATACCTACCCCGGGATAAAAGAAGGCGGTCTCGTTCCATTATCTGATGGTGCGGGGGAAATTATCGCCGTTGGCAACAATGTTGACAGTCTGACACCTGGCGATCGTGTCGCCAATTTATTTTGGCGCGACTGGATGGATGGAACAGCATCCCCAGATGGTGTCGCAATGGGCGGAGCTATCGATGGTGTTCTGGCCGATGAAGTTATTTTACCCGCGCACTCCCTCGTCAAAATTCCAGATTTCCTCAGTTACGAAGAGGCCGCTACCTTACCTTGCGCTGCCCTAACCGCCTGGAATGCTCTTATGGAAACAGGCAATCTGAAACCGGGCCAAACGGTTTTAACACTTGGCACAGGCGGCGTATCCCTCTTCGCCCTCCAATTCGCCAAGGCCGCAGGCGCAAAGGTTATCATCACATCAAGCAGCGAAGAAAAGTTATCCCGCGCAAAAGAGATGGGTGCAGATATCGGCATCAATTACCGGGAAACACCAAACTGGGCCGAAGAAGTTCTTCGTCTAACCGACGGTAAGGGCGCTGATGTCATTATAGAAACCGGCGGACCAGGAACCCTTAATCAATCTCTTCAAGCCGCTTCTTATAATGGCGAAGTGACCATGATCGGGGTACAGGCCGGTATTGGAGATAATATCTCTCCACTTCCAATTCTTTTCAAAAAACTACGCTTGCAAGGGATCATGGTTGGTAGCCGAAAAATGTTTGAGAACATGCTCGCCCAAATGACCAAGCATGAAATTCGCCCTGTTGTCGATCAGGTTTTTAGTTTCGACGACACGCCAAAAGCTTTCGCGACCATGCAGGCGGCAAGTCACTTTGGAAAGATTGCCATCGTCAATTAATCTAGTAGCTTGGCTCGGGATAAGGAGTTGCCAACGACAAAAGGCAGCTCCTTATTTTCCTGTAAAAATTGGTTTTCTTTTGCTCAGGAATGCGCGGATACCTTCTTTGTAATCCTCAGTATCACAACAGAGAAATGGCTGGGCATATTCAGTCGCACTGAGAGGGCTGGGATCCTGTGCCCGGGTTGCATTCTGTTTATGCCACCGCGCGACCAAAGGTGCTCCCTCTGCAATCCGCCTTGCAGAGGCATAGACTTCAGCTTCAGCGTCAGTATCTTCAACGATACGACCAATAAGACCTTTGGCATAGGCTTCATCAGCGGTAAAAATTCTGCCCTCAAGCAAAAGCTCCAACGTGACACTTCGCCCGACAAGCCCGACCAAGGCCAGCATCGCAGGATAGGGCAGAACATTGCCGATCTTATTAATTGGGATCCCAAATTTGGCCGATTTATTCGCGATGCGAAGATCGCATTGAGCAGCCAGTTCCAGACCACCGCCCATACAAGCCCCCTCGATAAAGGCAAGAGTTGGGTGCGGGCAATCGCGAATAGCCTCGGCTGCACGATCCATAGGTTTTGAATATTCTACCGCCTGCTTTGAAGAAAAGCGTACCCTTTCAAACTCAGCAATATCTGCCCCGGCAGCAAAAGCACGCCCTCCGGCACCTCGAATAACAATACAACGTAACGCATCATCAACACTGAGCTCGATCATGACATCACCAAGGCGCTGCCACATTGCGAGATTGAAGGCGTTTAATTTCTCGGGCCTGTTCAATATAACAGTGGCAATGGCCCCTTCCCGTTTGAGCAATACGGACTCGTTTTGCTTATCTGTCATAAAACCCTCATACAATTTGATTTGTGCACACTTATCGCACATGCGAAGACTGCCCTTTAAGCGCCCGATTTGGCAAGTGCAGTATAAAAGCACATGGCAGACATTCACGTTACACTCAGCCTGGACATCGAAATTTCGTTGCAGCAAAGAGGGCCAGAGGTTAAACAAAACAAAATTATTCTACTGGCCCCACGAGAGAGGCCAATGGTAACAGACCAAAGGACCGGACCCGCGATGAGCAAAATTACCGAAACAGCCCGCACGACCGCTTCAATATTGATGGAAATCGAGGCTGTCCTCTTCCGTCCAGAAGATCCCTTTACTTTTACATCTGGCCGGGTCAGCCCGGTATATGTTGATTGCCGTAAAATCATTTCTTTCCCACGCGCCCGCGCCAAATTGATGGACATGGCTGTTGAATTGATCCAGCGCGATATCGGATACGAATCAATCGATGCAATTGCTGGCGGGGAAACCGCAGGCATTCCTTTTGCTGCGATGATCGCCGAACGCATGGGCCTGCCAATGCTTTACGTTCGTAAAAAGCCAAAAGGTTTTGGTCGCGACGCCCAGATCGAAGGCTACATGGCGGAAGGTAGCCGTGTTTTATTGGTCGAAGATCTGGCAACAGACGGTGGTTCCAAGTTGAACTTTGTCGAAGCCATCCGCAAAGCGGGCGGCAAATGCGATCACACCTTTGTTTTCTTCCATTATGGTATTTACCCACAGTCTGTAAGCGATCTTGCCAAAGAAGGCGTTACTCTTCACGCACTGGCAACCTGGTGGGATGCTCTCAAAGTGGCTGAAGAAAAAGGTTATCTGGAAAATGACAACCTCGTCACGGTAAGATCATTCCTGAGCAGTCCCAACGAATGGTCTCGGGAACGGGGCGGTAAAGCAGACTAATCGTCTATTAGACAACACAGTCTAAATTTAGGGCAGCTATCATTAGCTGCCCTTTTGTTTTCCCACTAACAGTGCCCAATAATTCATCTTCAAATAACCCTGGTCACAGCCTCTTCAAGCCGGGAAATCCCTTCTGTTATCACGCCCTTATCAATGGCAGAAAAACCCAACCTAAAACGGTTCTTGGGGGCCTCTTCATTAAAATAATAAACCGTACCGGGTTCGATTATCACACCTAATTCCAATGCAGCCTTTGAAAGCTTCTGACTATCGAGGTTCTCAGGACCTTTCACCCAAAAACTTGATCCTCCATTGGAGGGTTGAACTTGAAAATTAATACTAGATTTTTCAAGGGCCTGTCTCATGACAAGCCACCGATCTTTATAGGTTTTATGTAGAAGGCGGCGAAAACTTTCATGATGTCCCTGAGCCAAGAAGATCGCCATTGTCCGCTGATTATTTGTCGGTGTATGCCGATGCATCAGTCGTCTCAGAGCACGGACTTCACGGATCACGCTTGCTGGAGCAACCAGATATCCCAAACGCAATCCAGGAAAGAAAGACTTCGAGAGGCTGCCGACGTACATCACGCGGCCAGTTTGATCCAGCGCCTTGATCGCAGGAAAGTGAGTGCGTTCAAAGTTCAATTCCGGTTCGTAATCATCCTCAATTATTATGAAATTTTCTCTCTCTGCTTTTTCGAGTAGTTCATAACGACGATCAATCGACATGGTAACTGTGGTCGGCGCCTGATGGCTCGGAGTGACACAAACCAGATCGCAACCATTGAGCTGCTGATCGGGGAGCAACCCTTGCTCATCTATATTGAGAAACCTTGTCCGTGACCCGGTTAATTCCACCATGTTGCGAAGATCAGGGTAACCCGGGTTTTCTATGCCCGCCTGGGTACTCTGATCCAGAAGAATGCGTGTCAACATAAAGAGGCTGTTTTGAGCACCAGCCGTCACCATGATTTCATCTTCGCTGGCATGAATGCCCCGTGCTGGAAGTAATTTGGTGCGGATCTCCTCAATCAAGAGCGGATCATCATTCCCCGCACGATCCTCGGTCCACTCAGCCATTGCATTAAGACTGAGGGTCTGCCGGGAGCAGTCCCGCCAGGCCGTAATAGGAAAGAGAGACTTATCAACTTGCGAGGTAACAAAAGGATAGGGATAGTCCATCCAGTTTATTGGCTTTTCGGTCGTTTCTTGCTTGCTTGGCATAAACTTAAAAGAAAATTTTGGTTCTTGGGGGACAGCAATATCTCCGTGTGATCTCTGTGTCAGGCTTTTTACAGGCAGGGTCAGTTCATCGCTTACAAAAATGCCGCTTCGCTCTTTTGTATGCAAATATCCATCGTAAATTAAGTCCTGATAAGTTTGCACGACAGTAATACGGGCAATACCCAATTTTGCGGCCAGCTTTCTACTCGGTGGAATTGGGGAGCCAGATGGCAAACTACCGTTTAGAATTGCCGAGATAATTTGACGTCGAATTTGAGGCTGTAGTTTCTCGGTACTATTTCGATCGAGAGTGAGAAGAAATTCTTTCATGGGTAAAGCCTATGAACAAATAGCACTCATCTGAAAGCTCTACCTGCCCTGTCCCTGCTACAAAACTGTCATTAGAACGAGACGTTTTGAGAGCAGATAATCTCGCCTCTCACATAAACACTCGTGCACTTTCAGTTTATAGAAAACACTTTAATGCGCCTCTCGTTTTTTGTTATACTGACATACGTTTGGCGTATGTGAGATAAGATATGAATCTTGATTGGCGTATAGGTACTGCCCTCAATCATCTGGCTGCTTTTGAAGTCGCCGTCGATAAAGGCAGCTTTACGAAAGCTG
Source organism: Kiloniella sp. (assembly GCF_965205715.1). GTDB lineage: Bacteria > Pseudomonadota > Alphaproteobacteria > Kiloniellales > Kiloniellaceae > Kiloniella. The sequence goes on from NZ_CBDBHW010000014.1 coordinate 1,857,292, forward strand.
CGGAAAGTCTGGGCACCACTCAACCATCCATAAGCCGGCATATTGCCTCGTTAGAACACCTCCTTAATGTTCCGTTGTTTAATCGCCTACATCACCGGGTGGAGCTTACGGATGCAGGGCAAGAGCTTTATGACGCGGTCAAACTCGGTTTGGGTCATATTCGCCAAACGGCAAATAAAATTACCACAAAACAACCCTCCAACGTTTTAACAATCGGGTGTACCTATGGCTTTGCTCACCTGTGGTTAATGCAACGATTTTCTGCACTGCAAAAACTAATGCCAGAATACGAATTACGCATGGTCACCTCTGACACCGAGACAATTTTTGATCTGGAGGAAATTGATTTCGCGATACGATTTGGCAAGGGCGACTGGAGTGATGGCCATTCGCAAAAATTATTCAGTGAAGAACTGTTCCCGGTGTGCTCCCCACAATATGCCAGAGATCACTTCGGCGGATGCGAGAACGTTGCGCCTCTCTCACTGCTAGAGGTTAACCTCATTCACGAACAGGTCGAAAAATATAGCTGGCTATCCTGGACACAATGGCTGAAACACCTTTCTATCGACTACACGCCAGCGCCAGATACTTATTTTTATAATAACTACACGCTAGCCTTACAGACTGCAGTCGAGGGTCATGGTGTCGCCTTGGCCTGGCCTCAACTCGCCGAATTGCCCCTCAAATCCGGACAACTTGTTGAACTTACCGGTCTCAGGGTTCGGACGGATTATGGTTACGACCTGGCCTATCAACGGCATCATCATCAGGCGGGAAAAATCGTGAATTGGGTCAAAGAAGAGGTAAAAGATCAGGGATAGTATCGTATTTCCTGAACTCGCTACATTTACCCGGCAGAGCCCACCACTTGATAATCCGTTTCCCAATAAGGTGGTGATCCGTATTTTTCCCGGAGGAAATCGATCAAGGCCGTAATTTTGGGTGGGGTAAAGTTTCCCGGTGGATATACCGCCCAAATATCACCGGTTCGAGCAACCGGATAATCCTTCATGACCTCAACCAGCTTACCATCCCTCAAGTCTTCCCAGACGTGAGCCACAGATTTCACCGTCAGCCCCAATCCGTGCAACGCGGCATCATAAGCATAATCACCGGTATCCCCGGTAATAGAAGATGTTACCGAGGCTGAAACCTCCCCCTTTGGACCGTGGAAATACCAAACCGGCATAAAACTCAGACCGATACAATCGTGGCGGGCCAAATCATCCGGACAACTCGGCACGCCTTTTCGGGCGAGGTAATCCGGTGAAGCACACAGCACCCTTGGGTTCCCACCAAGCTTACGGGCTCTGAGGGTGGAATCAGGCAACATGGCCGCACGTATTGCCAGGTCAAATCCTTCTCCTATCAGATCTACGATATCATCAGAGAAATTCATCTCGAGCCTGACATCCGGATACCTTTCAGTGAATTCATTGAGATAAGGCAAAATGTGTTTACGCCCGAAAAACATGTTGCAGGAAATTCTCAACAGTCCTCGGGGCGCCCCCGTCGCTGCATCGAGCCGGTCAACAGCGGCATCCATTTCCTTTAGAGCAGATTGGGCATGTTCGAGAAATATCTGGCCAGCTTCTGTAATAGCGATGCTGCGTGTGGTCCGAGCCATCAATTGATTGCCTATGGACTTCTCTAACGTGACCAGACGTGCGCTGGCCGCAGAGGGAGAAAGACCGAACTCCCGCCCGGCAGCAGAAAGATTATTCAAAGTCGCAACACGGACAAAAAATCTGAGATCATCAAGACGCATTATACCAAAACTTTGGAAAGTGTTATTGAAACAACCCCAATTATACAAACTTATTGATCATGAGATAGTCCTTTCAACAGAAAAGGAGATATTCATGTTACATACCAGAAACAAGTTCGAGACCCTGGCGCGTCATCACCGTAATGAAGCAACCAAAGGTTTGCTCGCCTCCTTGTCGACGAAAATCAAAGCCGTTCTAAAGGGAAAACTCTTCAATAAACCCAGCAATTTTTGTTGCTAGGGCTTAAGCCTCTTCACCTCCCGTAACGAAGAAGTGTGAAGGTGATGGTTCCTCACTCTATCCCACAAAGCATTCTAAAAAGGTGCTTCCCAGTAGGGTGAGGAACCATATTTTGACTTGAGAAAATCAATAAAAATTGTGACCTTAGGATCTGTAATATTACCCGGGGGATATACCGCCCAGATTTCCCCACTATTAAGGATCGGGAATCCGGGAAGGATTTCAACCAAACGTCCTTCTCTCAAGTCTTCCCATATATGCGTGATTGATTTCACGGTAATACCAAGACCGTTAAGCACGGCTTCATGGGCATAAACTCCGCTATCTTCTTTGATCAGTGTATCGACGGCGATTGAGATCTCGCCCTCAATCCCACCAAACCGCCACTTAGGAATTGAAGATACGCCAATACATTCGTGCGATCTCAAATCTTCGGGATGACTGGGTAGGCCGCTTTTTTTGATATAATCAGGCGAAGCACATAGAACACGCCTGTGATTGGTGATTTTACGTGCCTTTAGGCTAGAGTCCTTTAACTCAGCGGACCTAATCGCCAGATCAAATCCTTCAGCAATAACATCCACCAAACGATCCGAAAAACTAAGCTCTATTGTAAGCCCAGGGTGCAGTTCCATGAACTCCTTTAGATAGGGCAAAACATGTTTTCGGCCAAAAAACAGGCTCTTCTCCGCTTTGTTGAGTAGAAAAAGATGCCGACCGCCAAGTAACCTGTTGATATGTATGGTTTCTGATAACTTTACATAGAGCAGGTATATGACAATCAACATCTCGCAGCATATTTTAGGCCTCAAAGGGCAACGTGTAAATGAAATTAAACTGGATGACGGCGGTGTTAAGATTGTCATTCACTGCAGCCGAGACGCGCGTAGGAGGGCTATAGACCCTGCTACAGGCCAGAAGGGAAGCATCAACCAGCATGTCCGCCGACAAGTAAACGACATCCCCCTTTTTGGGTATCCTTGTGTGGTCGAGATTGAGCTGGCGCAGGTTTATATTAACAAGGGCGAACGCCGCATTGAGGGGTGTGATTTTGTTGATAAAGGGTGCCGTTTCACTCACCGATTTTGCCGACTGATCAGTGGATTATGTCGGCATATGTCTATTCAAGCGGTTTCCAGACATTTGGATATACGATGGGAAACGGTCAAGAATATCGACAGGGCATACCTTATTGAAACTCTCCCTACGCTTGATCCTGCAGAGCTAACTGGCTTGGAATATATTGGTGTAGATGAAGTTGCCCGGGCGAAAGGTCATGACTACATGACGGTGGTCTACGATATGGTTGGCGGTCATCTGATCTGGGTTGAAGCAGGCCGAACTGCCGAGGTTTTTTCAAGGTTTTTGAAACAACTGCAACCAGATACAGCCTGCAAAATAAAGGCCGTAGCGATGGATATGGGGCCTGCCTACCAAAAGGCTGTCAGAGAGTCCTTGCCGTTGGCCGACATAGTATTTGACCGTTTCCACGTCATGAAAAACTACAGCAAAGCTATCCATAATCAGCGTCGACTTGAGTTCAGAAAGGCCGATCCAAGTGGTAAAGAGTTGATGAAAGGGACGCATTATCTGTTGCTCAAAAATGCGGATAAGTTGAGTGAAAAACAAAGTGACAAGCTGCAAAGGTTGCTGGAGAGCAATAGCAACCTGAATGCACTTTACGTCTTGAAAGAACAGCTTCAGCTGCTGTGGAGTGCCGCTTCATTTGAGGCGATGGCGGAGCAACTGGAACGTTGGTGCCTGATAGCAGATCAGTCACAGATGCTCTATCTAAAAAAGTTCGCGAAATCCCTACGGAAACATTGTGTGGGCATCTGCAACTACGCCAAACACAAGCTCACAAGCGCCAGGATAGAGGCTGGTAATGTCAGTATAGGAATGATCCGTAAGCGAGCCAGAGGCATCAAGGATACCGAATACTTCAAACTCAAAATTAGACAATCATCCATTCCAGATAATCAATCTATGCTCTATTTGAAATCCTAAATCTACTCAACAAAGCGGAGAAGTGCCTTTTAGGCTCTTCTCCGCTTTGTTGAGTAGAAAAAGATGCCGACCGCCAAGTAACCTGTTGATATGTATGGTTTCTGATAACTTTACATAGAGCAGGTATATGACAATCAACATCTCGCAGCATATTTTAGGCCTCAAAGGGCAACGTGTAAATGAAATTAAACTGGATGACGGCGGTGTTAAGATTGTCATTCACTGCAGCCGAGACGCGCGTAGGAGGGCTATAGACCCTGCTACAGGCCAGAAGGGAAGCATCAACCAGCATGTCCGCCGACAAGTAAACGACATCCCCCTTTTTGGGTATCCTTGTGTGGTCGAGATTGAGCTGGCGCAGGTTTATATTAACAAGGGCGAACGCCGCATTGAGGGGTGTGATTTTGTTGATAAAGGGTGCCGTTTCACTCACCGATTTTGCCGACTGATCAGTGGATTATGTCGGCATATGTCTATTCAAGCGGTTTCCAGACATTTGGATATACGATGGGAAACGGTCAAGAATATCGACAGGGCATACCTTATTGAAACTCTCCCTACGCTTGATCCTGCAGAGCTAACTGGCTTGGAATATATTGGTGTAGATGAAGTTGCCCGGGCGAAAGGTCATGACTACATGACGGTGGTCTACGATATGGTTGGCGGTCATCTGATCTGGGTTGAAGCAGGCCGAACTGCCGAGGTTTTTTCAAGGTTTTTGAAACAACTGCAACCAGATACAGCCTGCAAAATAAAGGCCGTAGCGATGGATATGGGGCCTGCCTACCAAAAGGCTGTCAGAGAGTCCTTGCCGTTGGCCGACATAGTATTTGACCGTTTCCACGTCATGAAAAACTACAGCAAAGCTATCCATAATCAGCGTCGACTTGAGTTCAGAAAGGCCGATCCAAGTGGTAAAGAGTTGATGAAAGGGACACATTATCTGTTGCTCAAAAATGCGGATAAGTTGAGTGAAAAACAAAGTGACAAGCTGCAAAGGTTGCTGGAGAGCAATAGCAACCTGAATGCACTTTACGTCTTGAAAGAACAGCTTCAGCTGCTGTGGAGTGCCGCTTCATTTGAGGCGATGGCGGAGCAACTGGAACGTTGGTGCCTGATAGCAGATCAGTCACAGATGCTCTATCTAAAAAAGTTCGCGAAATCCCTACGGAAACATTGTGTGGGCATCTGCAACTACGCCAAACACAAGCTCACAAGCGCCAGGATAGAGGCTGGTAATGTCAGTATAGGAATGATCCGTAAGCGAGCCAGAGGCATCAAGGATACCGAATACTTCAAACTCAAAATTAGACAATCATCCATTCCAGATAATCAATCTATGCTCTATTTGAAATCCTAAATCTACTCAACAAAGCGGAGAAGTGCCAAAAAACATACTGCTCGATATTTTGAGCTCTCCTTTAATGTCAGCTTTATCCTCTCTCAGCAGAGACATGGCTGTATCCATTTCTTGTAAAGCCGTTAGCGTATGTTTTGTCAGAGTTTTCCCAGCTTCTGTCACCGTTAATTGTCGTGTCGTACGGATTACGAGCTGACGCCCTACGGTTTTTTCCAAAGTAACCAGTCGCGCACTCGCAGCAGAAGGGGAAAGGCCAAAGTCACGGCCAGCAGCTGAAAGGTTATTGAGTTCCGCAACACGAACAAAAAACCGCAAATCTTCTAACCGCATGGCTCGCTTACTCGCTATTAATAAATAATTTCAGAATTGAGTTTCTCTTACGCCATTTAATATGTGTACATGACTTTTATTTTGCAAGTTAGTGATTTATCAAGCTATTCCCGATCTATTCCATAAACCTAATTATTTCTATCGCTTCTCTTTGCCTTAGGTTATGATATAGACAATCAAACACTGCCTTGACAAAAGAGCCACAAAGTATTATTTCGATAATAGTCGAAATATAAATATTGAGATTATGATGGAATTAGATAAGGCTGCTGTCTGTTTTGCTAAACTTGGGAACCCTGCCCGATTAGCAATGTTTCGGCTACTGGTTAAAGCCGGAGAAGAAGGCTTAGCTGTGGGCGATATTCAAAAAGAGTTGGATATGCCGCACTCTACCTTATCCCACCATATATCGCATATGATCGCATCGGGATTACTGATCCAATCCCGTGAAGGCCGTGTCCTTCGCTGTCGCTTAGATTACGAACTCACCAATAATCTATTGGAGTACCTCATGGAAGACTGCTGTAAAGGCTTGCAGAAGTGTTGAAGTAACCCCGTAAGCACAACAAATTAACCTTCGAAATTAAATTTGAGAATAGCCACAACAATTGATTTTTTTACGATTAATTATTTCGACTATTCTAGAAATAAGGTAATAAGCATGTCATTTATCGAACTCACCAAAATAAGTAACTTTCGCTGGGACCGTGTTGTTCTCGCGTTTATTGCCACATTACTATTAATAGCAACTCTTGATCATAACCAACTGTTGCCTTCACTTGCGTTTGCTTTTGAGAGCATGTTTGGCATACTCCCCTTCATCTTACTTTCAATTGGGGTCGCGGCTTATACCAAGGCCAGTAATCTCGACAGCAAGGTCAACAGTATTTCCTCTGGTAACCCGGTGGTGAGTATCAGTGTTGCGGCATTGTTTGGTACGTTATCTCCCTTTTGCTCCTGCGGGGTTATCCCCTTGATCTCGGGTCTGTTAAGAGCGGGTGTTCCATTGGCCCCTGTGATGGCTTTTTGGATATCTTCGCCCTTAATGGATCCCGAAATGTTTATCCTCACCAGCGCCGTTTTTGGTATAGAGTTCACCACATTCAAAACCATTGCCGCATTCTTGATGGGGTTAAGCGGCGGGCTCATCGCTTATACAATGGTCCGTGCAGGTTTCTTTCAAGATATCATGCGACCTCAGGAACAGGGCGGCTGCGGGTCTAGCTGTGCCCCCTCTAGCCAAGCCGATAACCGTATCTATTGGAAGTTTTGGCATTCCGCCGATCGCAAACAACTTTTTAAAAATGAGGCGATAACAAACAGCTGGTTCCTGTTCAAATGGCTTGCGCTCGCCTTTTTGTTTGAGAGCCTGATGGTCGCATATCTTCCAGTGGACAAGGTTGCCCTACTCTTTGGTGATGACCAATGGTGGTCCATTCCCCTTGGGGCCTTGATTGGTATCCCGGCCTATCTCAACGGCTACGCTGCAATCCCAACCATAAACAGTCTTATGGAACTCGGTATGGGTGCCGGAACGGGAATGACCTTTATGCTGGCAGGTTCGGTATCGTCTATCCCAGCGGCAATGAGCGTCTACGCCTTGGTGAAAAAGCCAACCTTTTTCCTTTACCTATCTCTAGGTCTCTTAGGATCAATTACAGCCGGGTACGCCTTTGAACTCTGGCTTGTGTCTTAATAAAACAAGGTGGATAAGAATACTCCAGACTTCTTGTTCTGGAGTATTCTTTATCTCTTAATCTTCATGAAACATACTCCCAGGAACAAGCAATCGGCATTACCCCATTGACCTGAAGGGCTGCAGTTTGTAAATTCAAGGGCATGGGGCTTGCGAACACCCCGTGAGGCGTCAGCCCAAGTTTCGCATCCTGATCAACACCAAAGTGTGGGAGGATGCGCTATGCCATCACCAACAGAAATAACAGTATCACAACTAACACGCCTTATCGGCACACCTGATTGCCCGATAATCATCGACCTGCGTATTGATGAAGATTTCGCAGAAGATCCGAGGCTGATTCCACAATCATTCAGACATTCCTTTCGCGATATCACATCGCTTGTACCGAAGCTCGGCTCATCCCGAGTTGTCGTGAGTTGTCATAAAGGTAAGAAAATCAGCCAGGGTGTGGTCGCGATATTGCGTGATCACGGTGTACAGGTTGAATCCCTCGAAGGCGGATTTAATGGTTGGAGAGATAACGGTGCTCCTCTTGTATTGCAAACTCATATGCCGGAACGCAATGCCGAAGGCCGCACTGTCTGGGTGACCAGACACCGTCCCAAAATTGACCGCATGGCCTGCCCTTGGTTTATTCGCCGCTTTATCGACAGAAATGCACAAATTCTATTTGTCGCCCCTTCCGAAGTACTCGATGTCGCTGATAAATTTGATGCCATCCCCTTCGATGTGGAGGACGTATTCTGGAGCCATCGCGACGAACGTTGCACCTTTGATACCATGGTTGAAGAATTCGGACTTGAAACTGAAGCCTTAAACCGATTGGCAACTATTATTCGCGGCGCTGATACCAACCGGCATGATCTCGCCCCAGAAGCAGCCGGATTACTCGCTGCCTCCCTTGGCTTATCACGCATGTACCGTGATGATCTCGCCCAGTTAGAGGCAGGGATGACACTTTATGATGCCTTTTATCGCTGGGCGCGTGATGCCACTAAAGAAGGCCATGACTGGCCAGCCGCTTCGGTGCGGAGTTAATTCAATGACATCTCTTGATATGAAGGCGGATTTAAACAATCCGCCCGTACCCTCGCTTTTAGATGCGTTCAACATTTGGCTCAAAGTTGGGCTGCTTTCATTCGGGGGCCCAACAGCACAAATTGCTTTAATGCACCGCATTATTGTCGACGAAAGAAAATGGCTGACGGAAAGGCAATACCTGAACGCCTTAAGTTTTTGCATGCTGCTTCCTGGGCCCGAAGCCATGCAGCTTGCAACCTATACCGGCTGGCGATTACACGGTGTAATCGGCGGGCTCATGGCAGGTTTGCTGTTTGTGATCCCGGGTGCTTTGGTTGTCCTGTCCTTTGCGGCGATCTACGGACTTTATGGTGATGTCCCTCTCGTGAGCGCATTGTTTCTAGGGGTAAAGGCATGTGTCTTGGTTATCGTTATCGAGGCTCTGCATCGAATAGCAAAGAAGGTGTTACACCTTCCCGAGCACTGGATCATTGCGGCTTTGGCCTTTGTCGGGATTTTCTTTCTCGATCTCCCATTCCCGCTGATCATTCTAACGGCAGCACTATTTGGATTTCTCCGAAGCGCTACATTAGAAGAACACGAGAAAAAAACTGAGCCGATAAAGAGAACCCTTTCCGCAACTGTCGTGACCATTATCATCTGGCTTCTGGTCTGGCTTACCCCTCTTGTTGTCCTGCATGTCTTTGTAGAGAACTCTATTTTGAATGATATCGGGGTGTTTTTCTCCAAACTCGCTGTTGTTACCTTTGGCGGGGCCTACGCGGTCCTAGCCTATATGTCACAGGATGTGGTCACACATTTCGGATGGCTAACGGCTGGCGAGATGATGGATGGCCTTGGCCTTGCGGAAACCACACCCGGGCCGTTGATACTGGTAACCGAGTTTGTTGGCTTTCTTGCAGCCTTTAGGGAAGGTGGCATAGGACTTGGTTTACTCGGCGCCCTGCTCACTCTTTGGGTCACCTTTTCCCCTTGTTTCCTGTGGATTTTTGCCGGCGCCCCGTACATCGATTGGATCGGAGCCCAACCGAGACTTCGAGGGGCTCTGGCCGGTATCGCGGCCGCGGTGGTTGGCGTTATCTTGAATCTCTCCATCTGGTTCGGGTTGCACGTGTTCTTTACCGAGGTTACCCCTCAGAATGTTGGCCCCATCAAACTTTGGATACCAGAACTAAGCTCTCTTGATTGGCGCGTCATTCTGTTGTCATCGATTTGCGGCCTCTTAATCTTCAAATTCCACTGGGGACTAACCCGCGTCCTGCTAACAGCCTCTCTGGGAGGCCTAGGTTTGATTTGGATCGCGTGATGAAAAAGAGGGGCCAAATGGTATTGGCTCCTTTCTTTCTCACCTTCTTTTGAAGCCCACTCTTGCCGATACCTTTTGCCATACCTAATTGATATGTTAGCGTTATCAAAAGTTAACTCGACAAAGAGCAGGAAGATATCATGGGGCACGATCATCCACACGACCACACAGATCCGCCTTCGGATCCGGCCCTCCGGGTGAAAGCCCTAGAATCTCTTCTCGTGGAAAAGGGGTTGGTTGATCCTGCTGCTATTGACGCCATCATTGAAACTTATGAGACCAAGGTTGGACCGCGTAACGGCGCAAAAGTTGTTGCCCGCGCCTGGACCGATCCAGATTTTAAAGATTTACTTCTCAATGACGCAAACACAGCAATCAATTCTATGGGGTATGCTGGTCGCCAAGGCGAGCATATGAAGGTGGTTGAGAACACAAATACCCGACATAACCTTGTCGTATGCACCCTATGCTCTTGTTATCCCTGGACAGTTCTTGGCCTTCCACCGGTTTGGTACAAGTCCGCGCCCTACCGAGCTCAGGCCGTATCTGACCCCAAAGGAGTTCTTGCCGAATTCGGGACAACATTGCCTGAAGGTACCAAGATCTCGGTTTGGGATTCAACTTCTGAAATGCGGTTCCTTGTTCTTCCACAAAGACCGGAAGGTACTGATGGCTGGACTTCGCAACAGCTCGAGGATCTTGTCAGTAGAAACTCCATGATTGGTGTTGAACTGGCACTCACCCCAACTGAGCTAAAAGCCATACAAGCTGGGGAAACATCATGAACGGCGCTCACGATCTTGGTGGCATGCACGGTCTTGGCCCAATCAATCCCGAACCAGAGCGTGAAGAGCCTTTGTTTCATGCGGAGTGGGAGAAACGCGCTCTTGGCCTGACCTTAACCGCTGGTTGGCTTGGACAGTGGAATATTGATATTTCCCGCCATGCCCGCGAACGCCAACATCCCGTGACCTATCTATCCAACAGCTATTACGAAAATTGGCTCGCTGGCTTAGAAACTCTGCTGGTGGAAAGAGGCATCGTTTCCCCGGAAGAACTCGCACAAGGCAAGGCCCTGGACCCGACACCTGATACTCTCAAGGATAAATGCGCCCCCGCTGAGGATGTCGCAGGTATTCTTGGTTCTGGTGGTCCCTGCGATTTTGCCACGGACGATCCGCAGAAATTCAAGATCGGCGACAAAGTCCGCGTCATCCAATTCAATCCGACAGGTCATACCCGGGCCCCAAGATACGTTCGTGGTCATATCGCTACTGTTAGTGACTATCACGGCAGCTTCATTCTTCCGGACGAAAACTCAAAAGGAAACAAAATCGGGCAGCACCTCTATAACGTTTCTTTTGATGGCAACACTCTTTGGGGACCTGATAACGACAGTACGATCCATGTTGATCTCTGGCAGAGTTATCTGGAAAAAGCATGAGCGATACAACGACATATTTTTGCAAAAACCTTCCCAACCTGCCGACAGATGAAGAAGGCCCCGTCTTTGCTGAACCCTGGCAAGCTCAAGCCTTTGCCCTCGCGGTGCGCCTATGTGATGAGGGCCATTTCACCTGGGCAGAATGGGTTGATACTTTTAGCAAAGAAGTCAAACGCGCTCAGGCCGCGGGTGATCCAGATTTAGGCGATACCTATTACAATCACTGGCTCAACACTCTGGAAAAAATCGTGTCTCAAAAAGGGGCTGTAAGCCCGGACGACATGACTTCTCGAAAAGAAGAATGGCGGCAGGCATATCTTCGCACCCCTCACGGTCAACCTGTAGAATTATAAGAAGCCTCTTCTCTCAAAGTTTGCACAGGCCGATATCCATGGGGCCTATTCTTCAAGCGGCGCTTTCCTTGGCAAGTCCATTTTGGCGCCTGGTTACAATACCATCGATGACCGCGGGCAGGATGCAAGTAGCGGAGACAAGCCCGCAAACAGCATACCCTGCGTTATCAAAAATCGGTTTAAAAGCCATAGCACCGATAAAGACACAGAGATAAGTCACAGACGAATTAATCCCCATTATCGCGCCACGCTGGCTTTCATCCAGAGAGACAAGCCGTCCGACGACAAGGTTGAGGCCAAGATGGTTCATCATTCCCCAAACGAGACAGAACCCGACTAGGCCGACAAACGAAACCGATACAAAAGATATTCCCAAATAAGTCAGGACAAGGCCAATAAACACAAATGGAGCGACATAAGCTGCACCATGGCGATCGATAAATTTATCCAGTAATACCGCACCGCCAAAGCCGATCCCATAACTAAGAGTTGTGAGACCCGAAGCCGCCGTGGACTGCCCGAGCTCTTGTTGCAGGTGCCCACCCAAATAAGTGTAAAGACCATAAAAAGCGATCATATAAGAGGCACAAACCAATAGAGCTCGCCCTATTCCCGGCACACGCAATGCAGTCAGAGGAGAGGTCGATTTTCCTTTGGCAAGACTTGAGACAGCAGTCGCGCCCCAAGCTCCCGTGAGATAAATACTTAGGGTCACACAGGCTGCTAATACAGCCATAAAAATATAGACACCTCTCCAATGAACGAAGTCGGCAATGAGGGCAGATATACTGACACCAACAACAAGACTAAGGGTCCATCCCGTGAGGACGACACCCAACGTCTCACTCTCCCGCCCTTTGGCTGCTAGTTGCACAGCCAGACCATAAGATGCTGGCAGCGCGACACCTGCAGCTACCCCGGATAATCCTTGTGCCACACACAAAATCAATAAGGTTGGCGCCAGTGCAGATAAGCCAAGGGCCAAAGCTAGCAAGAACATAGCAACAAGCAACACTGGCTTCCCGCCGAGACGATCCGAAAGTGGCGCCAAAAAGAGCGCAGATACCGCTGTACAGATTCCGTAGGTAGCCGAGGCAATCATTATACCTGAAGCTTCGGTTCCCACAAAAGAGCTGGCAACCGATCCCGCAATCGGGCTTAGGACCAAAGAGTTTGCTCCAACAATAGCAACTGAGAGTGTCAGTATAAGGATGGGAAGTGTAATCATAACTGCACCTTGATTCGTATACAGCTAAGAACGATAATTACCGAATGTAATATTGTGAAGAGGCCAAAATGCAGAATGACAAAAAACCAGATAATATTCGGAATTCAGGCCAACCACCGCGTAGCCTGGATAACATTGACCGAAAAATATTAGGTGAGCTGACAAAAGATGCAGATACCAGCTACGCAGACCTCAGCACAAAAGTCGGTCTCTCTGCCCCGGCAGTCCACGAAAGAGTGAAACGCCTGCGCTCCTCGGGCCGGATAAAAGGCACCGCGGCTCTTTTAGATGGGCCATCCGTAGGCAAGCCATTGCTTGCCTTCGTCCATCTCGATACTGAAGGGTGGGGAAAAACCAAGGAGTTAATGGAGCTCTCAAAATTACCAGAGCTCGAAGAAATGCACTCCGTTACCGGGGACTCCTGCATGCTCTTAAAAGTCCGACTGGAAAACAGTGAGGCACTTGAGGGCTTTTTAGCAAAACTCTACGAATTGCCGGGCGTTCGCAGCACAAAGAGTTACGTCGCCCTGACCACGTACCTAGAGCGTCCCGTTCAGGCAGACATTAGCGAAGGGCTTGTTATGAAGCAGTTCAAAGACGGTTTGGAATAAATCGGTGCTAGAAACTCAAATGCCTCCTGCATAGGCTTTCGCAAGCCATAAAATAAAAGGGATGCTCAGAAAAGATACCACGGTCTGAACAGTCGATGTCGCGGCATAGAGGTCCGCATCGCCCCCCATTTTTTTTGCCAGGAGATAACCGTTCATCGCTGTTGGTACCGATGCGCTTACCATCAATACCGAGATCGACATTCCGGATACGCCAAACCAAAGAGCCCAGCCTGCCATAACGGCAGGAGTGATAAACAACTTCCCAATTAACCCAACAAGAAGCTCTTTTGATGGCTTTAAAGCTGCTTTCAAACTCAACCCTGCGCCAAGAGCAAGAAGGGACATACTGAGCGCGGCGCGTCCAAGTAAATCTGCCATGGTCAAAGCGGGGTCCCAAACTTCAACAGACAGAAGATTAAGGATGAGACCGATCAACACTCCCCATAACAGAGGATTGACAATAATGGTCTTCGCCACCTTGGATAAGGATGGTCCCGCCTGGTTATCATGGTCTGAAAAGGCAGCCAGAATGAGGATATTTGTCACCTGCAGGATCGGCACCATAACCGCCATTGCCAAGGCAATCAAAGCCCCGCCGTCCTCACCGTAAAGCTTTAAAACAATCGCCAAGGCAATAAAACCGTGCCACCGGGTCGTCGCCTGGTAAACGGTAGAAAACTGCCCCCTGCGTGTCCCCCAAAATCGTTTAAGAAGTGGCCACTGTAACAAGGTGATCCCGGCCATCGTCGCCATCATCGCGAGAAGCGTAAAGACATAAGGGCCAAGCTCTATCGCAGACAGATCTGCCTTGATTAAAGTCGTTGCCAAAATACAGGGAAAGAAGATCCAAAAGCAGAGCTCTTCCAATACGCGCCAGTGCTCTTTTGGCACAAAGTTGCTCTTCCGAAGCCCAAACCCGAGAAGGATGATGGCAAAGATTGGAAAAATACTCTCGAAAACAACAAGCATGGAATGTCCGGACAATAAGGAAGCGATAGGAATAAAAAAAGTGTGAGGGGTTAGCCTCACACTTTAAACAGTTTTCCAATCAGACATCAAACCCGATCAGGATGATCCGCTCAAATAACCGCGCAAACGCTTGGCCATGACTTCCCCACGTGTATCATAGGGAAACAGGGTCAAGAACTTGCCATCACGGCTCATCAGATAAGTCAGGGTGCTGTGGGCTGCATCATAATTGACCTCACCACCTCCATGACCACTGCCATGCCCCGAATGATCTTCTTCTGAGAGCAGGATTTTATGGCGTTGCACCCGGTAGCTTTTGGCAACCTTGCTTATCTGATCTTCAGTTCCGGTCAGACCGACTAAACTTGGGTAAAACGAAGAGACATATTCCTCCAGGACTTCTACGGTATCTCTTTCGGGATCTACCGTGATGAACAGGGGCTGAATTTCCTTGGCATCATCGCCGAGAAGATCCAGAGCATCTGTCATATCTTGTAACGTCGTCGGGCAGATCGCAGGGCAGTTGGTATAGCCAAAAAAGACCAACTTGAACTTCCCATCCCAGTCACTGTCTTTCCTAGTATTTCCCTTGTGGTCTTTCAGTTCAAATGGGCCACCAAACAGAGCGTTTAAAGCGGGGGGCGATTTTGGTTTATCTGCTTTCTTCGCTGTAGAATGGCTTTCATGCGTAACAGATGTTTCTGCAGAGAAAGCTGTGCCAACACACATCAATACACTCGCCATAAACGCGGCAATACTAACTTTAATTCGCATGAATTATTCGTCCTCGTAAACCAAACCTGGGATTCCAAGCTTGCCACCTTCAGCAACAATCTTGGCAACACGAGGATCTTCCCGGAACCAGCGCCCAAGTTTTTTCCCTGGATTAGCCGCTTTCCAGTTTTTACCCCACTGCTTGGCTTTGGACCACTCACCGGTTTCTTCGGATTTGATGCGCTGGACAAAATAGATCGTCATCAAGGGATCTGTAATCAGCAAGCCATCGACATGAACGGATTTTCCACAGTGTGGAATTAGATCATCGGTTCCACCGGCAAAATTGGTCCCACCTTTGACAACAGGATATAACGTTCCGTCTGCCAAGAGTAGGCCGAGTTGTCTTTTCCCAGCGCCACATTGAGCGGGACAATTACCAGAGAGCTCACACGCCAAATCAACGACAGTGCCATTGAGTTCTTTTGCCTCTTCACCATCAATGCCCCATTCGTTCGCGGCAAAGCTTGATGTCGTCACTGCAATCATAAAAAAAGAAGCAGCGAAAAATATTTCTGTAAGTATTTTCATTTCTCTACTTCCCAAAAGGAATAATGCCATAATCTTCGTGGTTAAGGTTAACCACACCCTGATCATCAGCCACTTGATTGACGAAGAGATATTTGACCCCGTCTCGTTCGTAGAGGTCACCATCAACTGTCACTTTATGGGTCTGGATATTTACCACGGTTGGGTTGGCCACATTTGTGTCTTCGCTCTCCACCCTGAGAACCATGTAAACCTGTCCATCTTCACCAAGGATACTGACGGGAATACCACCGATGGCACACCAAACAGCACAAAGGTGATGCGCCGTACCCTGAGCATCGCCCATAATTTCAGTGACGTAACACCAGGTATCAATGATCTCTCCGGTGATCTGCACACGTTCTGGTGTTGTTGCAGCTGAAGCCACGGATAAATTCGAAGAAAGAATACTGGCTGCAACAATAAAGCATCCGGGTACCAATTTTAATTTGTGTATCACAGAACCAAAAGCGTCTGCTAATTTCCAATTCATCGTGTCCCCCTTATTCTGGCTTATTCTGGGACCAAATTATTCTGAGATCAAAGCCACTTGTAATACGTCGAGCACATACTCTACTTCAAATGTTGAAAAAGACTTTATCACGTCCCATAAAATTACTGTGTTCAGCGTGTCATTTTTTTCACAAAAACCACGACAAAAAGCGCCAAAGTGAAACTGCCGATAAAAGCTTCTAGTGCCGCGACAAATCGAGATGCACCTACGGGCGTGATATCGCCATATCCTAGGGTGGTAAAGGTAACAACGCTGTAATAAATACTGTTAAAAAAATACTTCATATTGGTCTCAACACTGAGTTCAGAATTAAAACCGATCACTTCATTATTTGCTGAAACTCCAAGGAAAAAATAACAAATCGCGCTCGTAAAAATGAGAAGGAGCGAAAACACAATGACATTAAGCGGGCGCTCACCATAGCCACAAAACAAATCAATAAGTTTCGATTGAATACGCCGCCTGGAATATAGAGGAAATTGAAAACGTCGCATGGTCAGTTCTTTGCACAAAAAATGTCCCGCCTCTTCAAAGAGGCCTTGCGTTTCAGCCAACTTCCGAAGGTCGCGATAAATTTCCTCGCTCTGTTCAAAATTATCGATCGCTTTGGGGAGATCCCCTTTTTGATACGCCTGCTCAGCCTTGCGTTCTTGTGAGATTTGCTGCCCTACCCTCATGCCATCAATTCTGGCTTTTCCCCACTTCACACCAAGCAAGTTAGTGTTTTCAAAGGAGCAAAGATGTAAGTTCGCTTCTGCAAGGTTCGCCTTCATCAGCGATCCATTTTGCAATTTCAAATTAAAGAGATGGGCGCCGTTTAAGTGGGCATGATAAAGGTCTGAATAAGAAAGATCATACCCGGTATCAGAGCCACGCTTGACCAGATTGACCTCCTTCAAATCTGCCTCTTTGAGTAGCAGACCATGAAGAGAGGCACCGGAACGAGCCAGTTGCTCCAACTCTTTGCTAAGGGAGTGATCTCTTTTATCGATAGAGGGATCATGCCAAAAACATTTCCCGCTATCTTCGGCTTCTTGCCGGCAGGGGATACCCTCGGGCGAAACATAAGAACATAAATTATTATCCGACATTCATCCTCGCACTCTTAACTAGAACCAGGAACAAACATACTCACCGTAAGATAGAAACCTTACAAAACACATAATTTACAATGATAGCAGAGGGTGATTGCCCCTGAGTTAATGCGATCTTGGCAAGAAACTCTCAACCAACTCTGCCCAGAAACTTGCCCCAACCGGAGAGATATCATCGTTAAAGTCGTACTCGGGATGATGAACAGATACGCCACCCTTTTCACCTTCAACGCCATTGCCGAGAAAAAT
The DNA here is from genome assembly GCF_965205715.1 of Kiloniella sp. Lineage (GTDB taxonomy): Bacteria > Pseudomonadota > Alphaproteobacteria > Kiloniellales > Kiloniellaceae > Kiloniella. Next base: position 1,874,811 of record NZ_CBDBHW010000014.1, read on the forward strand.
ATAAGTTCCGGCCTTTGCCTCAAGCATGTAGGAAAAATCTTCGCCACCCATTATCGGCGGCATTCCTTCATGGACTTTATCTTCACCAACAAGTTTCTTGGCGATAACAGCCGCCTTTTCTGTATGTTCGGCATCATTGACCAAAGCCGGATAACCTTCCTGATATTCGAAACAGGCTTCCGCACCGTGAGCTTCAGAAATTGATTTTGCCATATCTTCCATCGCTTTTCGCACCCGGGCACGGACCTCAGGCTTGAATGTCCGTACAGTGCCACAAATCTTGGCTTCTTGTGGCAAGACATTGTAGGCATCGCCAGCATGGAATTGGGTAACAGAAACAACTGCGGATTCAATGGGATCAATGGCACGACTTACGATAGACTGATAAGCCTGTACGATCTGGGTCGCAACAATGATGGAATCTACGGCGAACTGAGGCATCGCAGCATGGCCGCCTTTGCCTGTCACCACGACATCAAAAGTATCCGCACAAGCCATTGTCGGCCCCGAGCGTACCGCAATTTCACCCGCAGGAATGCCGGGCATATTATGCAAACCATAAACGGCTTCCATTGGAAAACGATCGAACAAGCCTTCTTCGACCATTATCCGTCCCCCGCCAATATCTTCTTCCGCGGGCTGAAAAATGAAATAAACCGTTCCGTCAAAATTACGCGTCTCAGCAAGGTATTTTGCCGCGCCCAATAACATTGTGGTGTGGCCATCGTGCCCACAAGCGTGCATCCGTCCTGCATTATTGGACTTGTGTTCAAAATCATTTAATTCTGACATCGGCAAGGCATCCATATCAGCACGAATACCAATCGCCTTTCCAGGGTCATTGGGGCTATTCTGACCGTGCAAAACACCGACAATACCCGTCTTGGAAGACCACGATGGATTTCGATCCCCCACTCTGTCAGTTTTTCGGCGACATAAGCAGAAGTTTCCTCTTCCTGAAGAGCCAGCTCTGGATTGGCATGTAAATGTCTGCGCCACTCCGTCATTTCGGCTTTAAACTCTGCAATACGGTTCTTGATCGCCATAAACTTCCGGCTCCTGAAATTGATAATAATACAATGAGTTGCAAAACAGAGGTCCGAAGGAAGGATCCAAATGCTGGTCTGCTATCGATTTATGAGTATAGGGTGTAATTCAAAAGAAAAAAGCGATACCAGTTGTTTTGTAAAAGGTACAAAACACACGATCGTTTTACATAATAGGTAGACAAATCAGCCCGTTAATTTTTCGATCGACTGAACCAAAACTTCGGGCTCAACAGGCTTTCCCACACAGTCATTCATACCCGCAGTGAGATATTTCCTTCTATGTTCAGCAGAATTATCAGCCGTCAGTGCAATAATCGGAACTGTTTTCGCCCAGGGTAAATCTAGGGATCTTATGGTTTCCGTGGCCTCAATCCCCCCCATCTTGGGCATGATCACATCCATTAGCACCGCATCAAACATTTTGTTCGAGATTTGCTCTACAGCTTCCAAGCCGTTTTCAACCAAGGTAATGTCATAGGGATAGAGATCGAGGAACCGTTGTAACAATATTTGGTTTATCTGGTTATCTTCTGCCACCAATATATTAAGTCTTCGCGGCTTGCTATTCAGATAGTGAGCTTTTGGTTTCTTGGGGGCCTGAGAAATTTCAGGCATGAAGCTATTAATAACTCTTTCAACATCCAGAGAAAAATTACTGCCCGTCGAAATTATATCAACGCCTTTTGGCAATCTCTTGAAATGAGAATCCGATTTATCTCTGCTGCTTAGCACAGCAAAAGGGACCTTTTGTAATTTACCCAGGGATTGAAATACAGACGCAAGTTCGATACCAGATATCAATGGCATTTCGCCAGATACGATGACACCGTTCGGCGGGCTAACCAGAGCATTTTGCAAGAGTTCCAACGTGCTGGAAAAAGAAAAAAGGCGCCATCCAGGTATCATCATGGCCTGCTCGAGACGGAGATAGTGTAGCTTACTCGAAGTCGTCACCATGATCTCGACGTCTTCAATTATGTTCTCTTTTTCAAAATCCGAACTCTCAGCAAAACCAACCTGAGGAAGAGATCTGAGTAACTCTGCCGTCTCAGATTCTGTAGGTAATTTATCGTGTGAAATTATTCCTCGGATATGATCTAGGTAAATATTCACATCATTTATATTCGTTATGGCGAGTGCATTTACCTTGGCAAGATAGTCTTCCAACCTGTGCGCAATCATCCCGATTACTGGAAAACCAAATACCGCGCCCTGACCTTTAAGATTGTGCATTTCCCGGCGTATAAACTGCACGACCTGGGCTTCATCTTCCTTGCCGTCATAAACCTGATTTAGCAGCCCTTCAAGCTCATCAGTAACAATTCGACACTGATCAACAAATTCTACCTTTAATCGGTCAAAACTCTCGTCTGTGTCGTTAGAAGACATAAATTCCTATACTTTCGAATCGGGTACTACCTTACTCACTCGCCGCCCCAGAGATTAGAATAACATGGCTCTTCTCCGCTTTGTTGAGTAGAAAAAGATGCCGACCGCCAAGTAACCTGTTGATATGTATGGTTTCTGATAACTTTACATAGAGCAGGTATATGACAATCAACATCTCGCAGCATATTTTAGGCCTCAAAGGGCAACGTGTAAATGAAATTAAACTGGATGACGGCGGTGTTAAGATTGTCATTCACTGCAGCCGAGACGCGCGTAGGAGGGCTATAGACCCTGCTACAGGCCAGAAGGGAAGCATCAACCAGCATGTCCGCCGACAAGTAAACGACATCCCCCTTTTTGGGTATCCTTGTGTGGTCGAGATTGAGCTGGCGCAGGTTTATATTAACAAGGGCGAACGCCGCATTGAGGGGTGTGATTTTGTTGATAAAGGGTGCCGTTTCACTCACCGATTTTGCCGACTGATCAGTGGATTATGTCGGCATATGTCTATTCAAGCGGTTTCCAGACATTTGGATATACGATGGGAAACGGTCAAGAATATCGACAGGGCATACCTTATTGAAACTCTCCCTACGCTTGATCCTGCAGAGCTAACTGTCTTGGAATATATTGGTGTAGATGAAGTTGCCCGGGCGAAAGGTCATGACTACATGACGGTGGTCTACGATATGGTTGGCGGTCATCTGATCTGGGTTGAAGCAGGCCGAACTGCCGAGGTTTTTTCAAGGTTTTTGAAACAACTGCAACCAGATACAGCCTGCAAAATAAAGGCCGTAGCGATGGATATGGGGCCTGCCTACCAAAAGGCTGTCAGAGAGTCCTTGCCGTTGGCCGACATAGTATTTGACCGTTTCCACGTCATGAAAAACTACAGCAAAGCTATCCATAATCAGCGTCGACTTGAGTTCAGAAAGGCCGATCCAAGTGGTAAAGAGTTGATGAAAGGGACGCATTATCTGTTGCTCAAAAATGCGGATAAGTTGAGTGAAAAACAAAGTGACAAGCTGCAAAGGTTGCTGGAGAGCAATAGCAACCTGAATGCACTTTACGTCTTGAAAGAACAGCTTCAGCTGCTGTGGAGTGCCGCTTCATTTGAGGCGATGGCGGAGCAACTGGAACGTTGGTGCCTGATAGCAGATCAGTCACAGATGCTCTATCTAAAAAAGTTCGCGAAATCCCTACGGAAACATTGTGTGGGCATCTGCAACTACGCCAAACACAAGCTCACAAGCGCCAGGATAGAGGCTGGTAATGTCAGTATAGGAATGATCCGTAAGCGAGCCAGAGGCATCAAGGATACCGAATACTTCAAACTCAAAATTAGACAATCATCCATTCCAGATAATCAATCTATGCTCTATTTGAAATCCTAAATCTACTCAACAAAGCGGAGAAGAGCCAATAATATTCGTTACTATTCTGATAAAGTTCCTTCGGAACCGAGGATCTTTTCTCCGAGAGGTTTCGTTTTAAAATTACCGCGTCACGCTCTTTCCAAGCCCGACAACACTCTATCTGCGAGGCTCTGATCAAAAACCTCCGAAAAACATTTCTATTCTTGCCGTTAATCCCTGTCTCGGGTGTAATCTCTAAAAATTGAAATAGTACCTTATACGAAACAGGATCCAGCCATGAGTGCAAAGCCAAATTCTATTGCAAGCCGTGATGTCGCCTACTGCCTCCATCCCTACACCAATGCCCGCGCCCATGAAGAAAAAGGGCCTATGGTTATTACCCACGGCAAAGGCATTGAGGTTTTTGACGATCAGGGTAAGGCATACATCGAAGGTATGGCTGGGCTTTGGTCAACATCACTCGGGTTTAGTGAAGAGCGTCTGGTTGAGGCAGCGAACAAGCAGATGAAAGAACTGCCTTTTTATCATAACTTTTCACACAAAGCCTCACTGCCTGCGATTGAGCTCTCTGAAAAATTACTCGCAATGGCTCCTGTGCCAATGTCGAAAGTGTTCTTTGCAAATTCAGGATCGGAAGCAAATGACACCGTAGTAAAGTTGGTTTGGTACTACAATAACGCCCTTGGCCGCCCGAATAAGAAAAAGATCATAAGTCGTATAAAAGGCTATCACGGTGTAACCGTTGCCAGTGCAAGTATGACCGGGTTACCAACAAATCATAACGACTTTGATTTACCCATAGCCAACTTTTTACACACATCTTGCCCGCATTACTGGCGCTTCGGCAAAGACGGTGAAAGCGAAGACGATTTTTCAACCCGTATGGCTGATGATCTCGAAGAGATGATCCTGGCTGAGGGGCCGGATACAATTGCGGCCTTTATTGCGGAACCTGTGATGGGAGCTGGCGGGGTTATCATTCCCCCGGCGACTTATTGGGATAAGATACAAGCTGTCCTTAAAAAATATGATGTTCTGTTGGTCGCAGATGAAGTCATTTGCGGCTTTGGCCGTACAGGAAATGCTTTTGGCAGCCAAACCTTTGGCATGAAGCCTGATATTATATCCGTTGCCAAAGCCCTGAGCTCTTCCTATCTCCCGATCTCGGCTGTAATGATTTCTGACCAACTTTATCAGGGTATTGCCGATAGTTCTGCCAAGAACGGCGTCCTGGGACACGGCTATACCTATTCTGGAAACCCGGTTTGCGCTGCAGTCGCCTTGGAAACATTGAAGATCTATGAAGAGCGAGATCTTTTTGCTCATGCTGCCAATGTTGGCGAACATCTCCAGGCGGGTCTCGCTAAATTTAAAGATCATCCCCTGGTTGGTGAAATAAGAGGCGTGGGACTGATTGCAGCCGTTGAGCTTGTTCAAAACAAAGAGAACAAAGTCAGCTTTGATCCAATTGGGAAAGTCGGCACTTACTTGAACGAACGGGCCACAGAAGAAGGGTTGATTATCCGCAACATGGGCGATGCAATCGCTTTTTGTCCTCCCTTGATCATCACCCGTGACGAAATCGATCAAATGCTCGCACGCTTTAACGTTGCCCTGGATAAAACCCTCCAATGGGTCAAAACAGAAGGATTACTTTAAATTCTGCCAAAATTCACCTGAATTAAGCTTGAATTGACATCGATCAATTACGTAAAGTCTAAAAGCAGATAACAGTCTTTTGAACGAAGACTGTTATCTCTATGCGTCGTTCAGTCGCGTTGGTGTTATAATTATGGCGTAATAGTATGCGAATTGTTGTTGAATTGCGTTAAACTAATCATTAATTCAACAAGTGATAAGCTTGATTTGGGAAGACTCTTAAACAAGCAAAAACAAGCCGAACTAAACGGCTTACGTTAGGCGAGAAGAGCAATATGGATTACGAAAAGTTTTTCAGCACGTCGATAGCAGACATGAAAGAAGAAGGTCACTATCGTATTTTTGCTGACTTGGAACGTAAGGCCGGTGAGTTCCCCAACGCAACCCATTTCAGCCGGGACGGAATGCGTCCGGTTAAAGTGTGGTGTTCAAACGATTATCTTGGCATGGGCCAGAACCCCAAAGTTATCGCCGCCATGCATGACGCACTAGATCGGTGCGGCGCGGGCGCGGGCGGTACACGAAATATTTCGGGAAACAATCACTACCATGTCCTCCTCGAAAAGGAGCTGGCTGACTGGCATCACAAGGATGCTGCGCTGCTTTTCACTTCTGGGTATGTCTCAAACTGGGCTGCTTTGAGCACTCTGGGGTCCAAGCTTCCAAACTGTGTAATTCTTTCCGATTCCATGAACCACGCTTCTATGATTGAAGGTATTCGCCACAGTAAGGCTGAAAAAATTATCTTCAATCACAATGATCCAGCAGATCTGGAAGCCAAACTCAAAGAAATCGATCCCGCACGGCCAAAAATAATCGCTTTTGAATCCGTCTATTCAATGGACGGAGACGTCGCCCCGATTGAAGCCTTCTGTGATCTGGCTGATAAATACAACGCGATAACTTATTTGGATGAAGTCCACGCTGTTGGCCTCTATGGCCCAAGAGGTGGCGGCATTACCGATCGTGACGGTCTTTGTGATCGCCTTGATATTATCGAAGGCACACTGGGTAAGGCCGTTGGCGTTGTTGGCGGCTACATCACAGCATCTGCTAACCTTGTTGACTTCATCAGATCTAATGCATCTGGCTTTATTTTCACAACGTCACTTCCTCCTGCGGTGGCAGCTGGTGCTTTAGCCTCTATTCGCCACCTCAAAGAAAGTACGTTTGAGCGGAACAGACACCAGGACCGCGCGGCAGAAACCCGTCGGCGCCTTAAAGAAGCCGGACTTCCTGTTGCCGATTCGGATACCCACATCGTACCCGTTATGGTTGGCGACCCAGTCCTTTGTCGACAGATCACCGACACCTTGATGTCGCGCTATGGCATATATGTGCAACCGATTAACTATCCTACGGTACCAAAGGGAACTGAGCGCTTACGCCTTACACCTTCCCCTGTTCATGCCGATGAGGATATCGATCATTTGGTCAAAGCGCTTCGGGAAATCTGGCAAGAACTCAATTTGAAAATTGCAGCCTGAAAGCACCTTTAGTTGAGAATTGTTCTCATTTGACTGGACAGAGGTTACTCTTCGCGTTACTTTAATTGCGAATTAATGCCCTTTCAGTAAAATCTTCTTTTTAGGAGAGAGAACTCTATGTACCGCGACAACACATTGGTCCCAGCAGAAGCAACACGTCTTCTCGCCCTTGGCTTGCTTATGGAAACCCCCATGAGTTATGCAAAGCTGGCCCAAACAGTGCGTGGTTTCAACAGCTTGATTGTTGGCCCTTCTCTCGATCTTATTGGGATTCCGCTGGAAGTGCTCAAGGTCGAAGGCCTAGTTGAAGGCGAAGACAGTTCTGAAGAAGCTGCCCTGTCGCTTACAGATACTGGCCGGGAAGAGTTCACGTACCTTATGACCTCGAACCTGCGCGCACCCGTGACGGATATGAGCAAGCTCATTATCGCAATCAAAATGCGCCTGCTACACCTTTCCGATTCAAAGACCCAGGCAATGCAGATCAATCTTCTGGTCGACATCTATGAAAGACAGCTCACCAGGCTGCTTGAACTAAAACAGGGTTATTCAACAAACGAAGGCCAATTTGACGGCTGGCTGGATCTCGACATCAAACACACTACGGAACAGCTGAATACCTATGAGAAGATGGCTGAGAGTATGGCTTAAAGCTAAAAACTCTATCCAATCTGGCTATTCTCCAGACTTGAACACGAAAAAACGAGGCCCCATCAGGGGCCTCGTTTTCGTTTAACCTGGTTTCATTTATCCGGGTTTCATTTATCTGGGTTCCATTTATCTGGGTTCCATTTATCCGGATCGAAAATCTCGCTCTCTAATCTGCGACGTAACGTGGATAGGTTTTCTTGGAACGCTCGGCAAAACCGGGATCAATCTCCACTGTGATAAACGGCTCTTCTGGCGAGGTGGTTCCAAGCACATTCCCCTCTGGATCGATCACCCATCCCAAACCGCCGAGATTATCGCCATTTCCTTTTGGGTTATAGAGATTTGATGACAGGCAGTAAGCACCAGAGACAACGGCTGATGCCTGACCACCTGCAAGCCATTTTTCCGTCGATCCGTGTGGTGTGGCCCTGGGTACACAAAGAAGATGAGCTTTTTGTTTTCCATAAGAGCGCGCGTGTTCAAAGAACCACATCTCGGTACAAATCGTTACCCCGATGCGAATGTCTTTATATCTATTTGTGGTGAAGAGTTTGTCTCCCCGATCGTACCAGGTCGCTTCCCAATAATCTTCTTCATCGGGTAAGTTCCACTTGTCATGAAATTCAGCGAGTTCCTGACCCTCAGTCCAAAGATAAGCACGGTTGCGGCGGCTGCCCTGATCCACCACAGGACGCGTTCCCATTACCGCCTCAACCCCAAGCTCTCCCAACCGTGAGATCATGCCACAGTGCGCTTCTACAGCCGCCCGCCAAGCCTCATCAGTTGGTTTATCACTTGCCGCAAGCCAGGATGAAAAAGACATTTCAGGAACCAGAACAAATTCAGACTGAGTGGCTTTGACATGTTTGATCAAAGACTGAAAACTGCTTTCAAGATGATCAGGCCTATTATCGAATTGGCAAACGGTTACTTTCATAATTATCTCACTGTTCATAAAACCAAATACTAAGCGTGATATTGGCAAATACTAATGCCACCAAATAGCCCAATAGTTGCTAGCACTATGAAAAGATACTAGCATAATGCTATCTCGACTTAACATAATGCACAGACATGATTGATAACATCGATAAAAATCTTATCGCACAACTAAGACAGAATGCGCGACTACCCATTGTATCTCTCGCACATATCTTAGGCGTATCCAGGGCGACAGTTCAAAACAGGATAGACCGATTACTGGAAAATAAGATCATCCAGGGCTTTACCATCAAAACCAACAATGCGGACAAACAAGCACCCATCCGTGCACAAACACGGATCAAGATGCGGTCTAAATCAAACAAGCGTATCTTGTCATATCTGTCAGGAAAAATAGAGGTCATCGCCATCCACACTATAAGTGGTCCGTCAGATATGCTTGCCGAACTCCACACAGACTCTCTTGAAGACCTTGATACAGCTCTGGCCGATATACGTGCCCATGAAGATGTTATGGAAACTGAAACCAATATATTATTGGCCACGCACTATCAGTGATGAGCGAATGAAGAGGCAATTTGGCAAAAAAAAGGGAGAGCGAACTCTCCCTTAATGATATGCGCCAAAACCATGAGAGATCTATACGGCCCTAATACCGTGCAAGAAGCTCTCTACTTCCCCCCGCAGCCCGTCTGCCTTGAGATTGAGTTCTTTTGTCGCCATGGATACTTGTTCAGATGCGGCCCCGGCATCATTGGCTGCATGGCTTACGGTTTCGATATTCTCTGTGACCTCGCCTGCACCGTTCGCAGCCAGCTCAACATTTCGAGAAATCTCTGATGTCGCAGCGCCCTGCTCTTCGACGGCAGCAGCAATTGCTGATGCAATCTGGTTCATCTCACCGATCGTGGATGTGATCGACTGGATTGCAACAACGGCATCTTTGGTATCAGCTTGCACCGCGTCGATTTGCGTGGATATTTGCTCGGTCGCTTTTGCCGTTTGACTGGCGAGATTTTTGACCTCATTTGCAACAACAGCAAATCCCTTACCCGCATCACCCGCTCTCGCGGCCTCGATAGTTGCATTCAATGCCAGAAGGTTTGTCTGTTCGGCAATATCAGAAATCAGACTGACCACATCGCCGATCTGATCCGCGGTATGAGCCAGCCCCTGTATCTGCTGATCAGTCTTCCCTGCTTCGTCAACAGCCTTAGCTGCAATTTCAGAGGACTGGTTAACCTGCTGGCTAATCTCTTTAATGGAATAGGAAAGTTCCTCAGTCGCACTGGCGACGGATTGAACGTTAACAGATGCCTCTTGTGCGGCCCCGGACACAACAGCCGCCCGATCCTTTGTCTTGAGTGCAATATCTGTCATCGAGGAGGCCGTGCCCTCCATTTCAACAACTGCTGATCCCACTGATTTTAAAAGTGCCGATACGCCGCTATCAAAATCTTTGGTCAATTCAGAAATCTTATTTGTCCTCTCTTCTCGCAAAAGCTGGATCTTTTCCTGCTCCTTGGCCATGTCATCAGCCTTGATCATATTATCCTTGAAGACCTGAACAGCTTCGGCCATCTGGCCGACTTCATCCTTACGCTCGCGGCTCGGAATGTCGACATCCTTTTCGCCACCAGCCAAGCGGCCCATGACCTCTGTCATTTTATTTATGGGCAGGGAGACCCCGCGCCCAATCATAATGCCAACGACGCCGCCAAAAAGAATAGCAATTATGCTACCGACCAAAATAACTGTTTCGGTCGTAGTCACGGTTGCGGATGTATCGGCTTTTAATTGCTCCATACCGGCGAGTTCGCCAGCCTCGAAAGAGGCCATCAGAGAACGGAATTTAGAAAAATATTCTTCGCCTTTGGCCTCTGCTACCAAATCAGCCATGTCATCCATGGTCTTTGCTGAACCAATCTGACGCCTGAGGGTAATTAAAGGCTCGACGACTTTTACCTGCCATTCTTTAACGGTTTCATCAAGCTGATTTAGAAGCTCAACCTGCTTCTTGTCATCGGCAATGGTTTCTTTTAATCCTGCCGTGATTTTAAAAAGCTCCTTACTGCCCTCGGTATAGGGCTTCAAAAAATCTTCCTGCCCGGCGAGAAGGTACCCGCGCATCCCTGTTTCCATATCCACAGCCGCTTTAAAGACGGCATTTGCCTGAATGATGATCCCGTTGGTGTCATTGACTTCTTTGAGCATTTTACCAACGGAATCAGCATCAAGTTTGGTGAACATAAGCACGGAATCAATTTTCTTTTGACGCTCAGCTCTTTTGGCCACGACTTGCTGGATCAGGGTTTCAATTTGGCTTTGCACCTTTTCAAAATACACCTTTCCCTTATTCTCGGCCACCAAACGCCCCATATCATTCATGGTCTCGGCGTCACCAATCTGGCGGCGAAGAGCAATCGCGGGCCCTGTTACAGTCGCCTGCCATTCCCGAAGCGTTGCGTCTGCCTGGTCCAAGAAAGCCTGTTGTTCGGGATTGTCACCAACACGTTCTTTGAGCGAAGCAATTTGAGCATAGGTATTCTTCTCGCCCTCTTGATAGGGAACAAGAAAACCATCGCGCCCCGCCAGGAGATAACCCCGCATTGAAGATTGCATATCGACGGCTGAATTAATGACTGAAGTCATCTCTTCCAATCCCTGATGCGCGCCATCTACTTTTTTATTAGCAGAAGTAATATTTCCAATAGAGGTAATACTCACCAAGCTAATCACAACTAACAAAGCAAGTGGTATCGCCATGCCAATTAATATCTTCGGCATGGTCTTAAGAGATGACCATTTCATTGAACAACTTCCCGACACATTATTATTTTTGCCAAGATGTTACCGCAGGTTGATTACTAAGTAATTAACCACAATTACTGAGAAAATATTTATAAATATTCGGCACTCCCTAACCCTATGCCATCATCATATTATGCCAACGTCCTTTGTTACTGACAGAGCGACAGCCGATCGCCTGACCATTATAATTAAGCCTTCGCGGAAATATGACATTGATAGGTGGTGCTCCAAATTTAACACTACTTTAATTAAAATCCTTTAAATTTTTGCATACATGAGTATTCACGTTAAAATTATTACTTATTTTACAAATAGTTATGCATATTTAAAAACCAAAAACAACACTATGAAACGCCAACAAATATAAGGGTTTGATATTGTGAGCTACATTAAAGATTACATCACGGGTGTAAGCGGTAAGGTTTTAGGAGTTGTGGTTCTTTGCCTTTTATCGATGGTTGCCGTCTCTGGTTTTGCCATTTACCAGATGCAACAAATAGGTACAGAGCTTGAAGGCATTGCAGAACAAGACATTCCCTTAACCGAAATCCTGACCAAAATTACAGTGCATCAGATGGAACAAACCATCAGCTATGAACGCGCGACAAAGTATGGGGAACAAGGGCTGGATGATTCTAAAGTGGCAGCTCTATACAACAAAACTAAACAGGAATTCCAAGAGCTGACTGTTACGGTCGACAGCGAAATATTGAAGGGCGAAGAAATTGCGGCTGACGCCATTACCCGCGCCCATAACGCTGCAGAGTTAAAAGAATTTACCCATATTCTGGAGGCTCTGAAAAAAATTGAAAAAGAGCACCATGACTATGACAAGCAAGCCAATACAATTTTCCAGCTTCTGGAAGCTGACAAGCTGGAAGAGGCCCACAAGCTAGAAGAAAAATTTGAGGTCCTAATCAATCAGCTCACTCACGAACTTGAAGCACTGCTGTTTGAGATAGAAGAGTTTACAGCCGAAGCGGCCCTGACAGCAGAACACCATGAAATTTTTGCCCTGCGTATTCTTATCATCCTGACGAGTGTAGCCTTACTCGTTGCAAGTGTTATGGCCCTTTTCCTTGTTAGAAGAAGCATTACAACGCCTCTTAAGAAAATTGTGGTGTCCCTGGATCACCTGCTGGCTGGCGATACAAATATAACCGTTGATGTTTCCAGCAACGACGAAATCGGTAAAGTCGCCCAAGCCCTTAACGTTTTCCGGGAAAAATTAATTGAAAACAGCCAGCTACAAGTCGAAGCCGAAGAGCAAAGGGTACGTGCGGAAAAAGCAGAAGAACAAGCCCGAATTGACATGGCCAAAGAGTTGGAAATTTCTGTAGGCGGCGTTATTCAGTCTCTATCTACCGCTGCAACGCAAATGCAATCTTCAGCAGAAACCATGAGCATCACAGCCAAAGAAACGGATAGACAAGCACTCACGGTATCTTCTGCGTCCGAACAGGCCTCCCAGAATGTACAGACTGTTGCATCTGCGACAGAAGAACTTTCCTACTCAGTGCAGGAAATCACGAGACAGGTAAAAGAATCTTCAACAATAACCGACCAAGCGGTAATTGAAGGTCAGAATGCCAATAGTACGGTTCAGGGAATGTCAGAAATGGCTGAAAGTATCGGATCTGTGGTTAACCTGATCAATGATATTGCCGAGCAAACCAACCTATTGGCTTTAAACGCAACGATTGAAGCTGCTCGGGCAGGTGACGCCGGAAAAGGCTTTGCTGTTGTCGCAAGTGAAGTTAAAAATCTTGCGAACCAAACAGCAAAGGCAACAGAGGAAATATCAACCCAGGTTACGGAAATGCAGGCTGTGGCCGGCAACACAGCGAAGGCGATTGAAAGCATTAGTGAGACTATTAACAAGGTTAATGAAATCACAAAGCAAATTGCCGGCGTTGCTGAAGAACAAGACGCAGCCACACAAGAAATATCTCGCAACATTCAACAAGCATCTCAAGGAACCCAAGAGGTATCGACGAGTATTACCGAGGTAAAGAATGGTGCCTCTGAAACAGGCGTTAATGCTCAAGAAGTTCTAACGGCGACAGGTGAACTTACGTCTCAATCCGGCATTCTAAAAGGTGAGATAGATAGTTTCCTTAACCGCTTACGTTCTGCCTAAAACCACGACTTAAAATCATCGAGGGGCGGTTCTCAAACTTATAGCGGCATAAACACCTATATAGTCTGAGGATCGCCAACCATAGAAACCGATTTTATTTGCGCATAAATATCCTGCCCCACCGAAAAATCGAACTTTCGAAGAGATCTCTGTGTGATGCGGGCAAGGAATCTGGCCCCTTCCTTTTTGTCCTGATGACCGATCAACAACAGTAAATTCGCCCGTCCGCCATCGAGAAGATGGATATTAAGAATATGGGTTGGGATCACGTTTAGGATCGTTGTTTCAGAGGGTTTCTCGCGCGCAAGACTGACATCGTTGGCCGCGATGCTTATCCGATGTTTGCTCCCCACATCACCCAGCTGACCGGGAATTTGAAGAACACCACCGTCAACGTTCACTTCTGTTATTCTGTCAGCCTCTGAAAAGGCTGTAACCTCAACGTCAATAACAGAAGTGGGTTTAGGTCCCTCTGCGATGTAGAGGGTTGGATCGGACAAGACCTCGCTCAAAGGCCCCATTGCCAAGATCTTTCCCTGATCCATAAGGATCATGTTATCTGCTAATCTTTCGACTTCTTCAGTGTCATGGCTGACAAATATCACAGGGATATCCAGGCTTTTAAACAGCCGATCGAGATAGGGAATAATCTCGTCTTTGCTGAACTTATCCAACCCGGCAAGGGGTTCATCCATCAACAAGAGCTCTGGACCAGATAACAACGCCCGACCAATCGCAATGCGCTGACGCTCGCCACCGGATAAATTATGGACGGAACGCGAGAGGAGATGTTCCAACCCAAGCAAGGACGCTATTTCATCCAGCTCGATCACCTGACCATTGCCAACACTGCGTTTTTGACCAAAAATCAGGTTTTCCTTCACCGAGAGGTGCGCAAACAAGCTGGCCTCCTGAAAGACAAAACCAACGGGTCTCTTATGTGTCGGCATGCAGCTTTTATCATCTTGCCAAACATGGTCTTTTACAGAAAGAAACCCTTGCTCCATAGGGCTCAACCCAGCCAGGCATCTTAACACGGATGTCTTGCCGCACCCGGACCGCCCAAACAAGGCAGTGACGCCCTTACCGGGCAACGTAAAGTCAACGGAGAGATCAAACCCTTCCAAGGAGCCAGAGAAACGAGCAACGATACCGTCTGCGTTACTCATTTCATTTTTCATAGCGCTTTTCATCTTAGGCGCCTCCCCAACTTCTTCTCCAAGATCATCATGCTTAGGATGACAACAAAAGAGAAAACCAACAGCCCAGCGGACAGGATATGCGCCTGCTCCCATTCCAGAGCTTCAACGTGGTCATAGATCGCCACCGAAAGAACTTTTGTTTCTCCCGGGATATTGCCCCCGATCATCAGTATGACCCCGAATTCCCCCACCGTATGGGCAAACCCCAGTACCGCCCCGGTTAAAACGCCCGGTCGCGCCAGCGGCAGAGCCACAGAAAAAAAAGTATCCAGCGGCGAAGCCCTCAGAGTGGCTGCGACCTCAAGAGGTCGTTCCCCTATCGCGTCAAAAGCATTCCTGATCGGCTGGATAACAAACGGCATGGAATAGATTACAGAACCGACAACAAGGCCGGCAAAAGTAAAGGGGAGTGCACGGCCAAAAACAAGAGTTGCCAATTGGCCTATGGGGCTATCGGGCCCCAGAGCAATCAAAAGGTAGAAGCCCATCACCGTGGGTGGCAGCACGATTGGCAAAGCGACAATCGCGGCAATACCTTCCTTCCACCAAGCCTTGGACCGCGCAAGCCACCAGGCGATAGGCGTACCGACGATCAAAAGTATGAGTGTGGTGATAAAGGCTAATTTGACTGTGATCCAAATTGGATCCCACATGCGCTGGTATCCCCCTCAGCGGAGCATTGTTTTATTCTTGGTTAAGAGTGTAGCCGAATTCTCGAATGATTACAGCTGCTTCATTACTCTTTAGAAAGCTGATGAATGCAATAGCTGCTTTGTTTTCAGCGCCTTTTTTTAACAGCACCACTTGCTGATCCAAAGGTGCATAGAGTTCTAGGGGTACCACCCAATGGGCCCCATCCTTATTCAAAGTGATCTGAGATAACGAAACGACCGCTAACTCAGCATTTCCGGTGTAGGCAAATTGATAAGTTTGAGCAATGTTTTCACCCTGAACGATTTTACTTTTAATATCGTCGTACACACCAAGCTTGGTTAGGGCTTCCAATGCAGCCCTGCCGTAAGGAGCCGTTTTCGGATTTGCAATTGCCAGACGGGTCGTTGACTTACTCTGCAACAGTCTTACTTGCTGCAAAGCACTGCCTTTGGGGTCCAAGTGGCTTGGGCCCCTGCTCCACAATACAATCTGCCCCTGAGCATAGGTAAAGCGTGTTCCCTTGACGGTTAATCCCTCTTGCTCTGCCCGTTTTGGGCGCTCGCTATCAGCTGCCAGAAAAACATCAAAGGGTGCCCCATAAATAATTTGAGTGAATAGCTTACCGGTAGAGCCAAAGCTCAAGGCCACTTCATGATCCGTTTTAGCGGTGAAGACTTCTGCTAATTCCTTTGCCGCCGCCGTAAAGTTTGCAGCAACTGCTATGGTCGTCTTCTCAGCATTGGCCGGGACTGAAAACCCCAGAGAAAAGACGGTAATCAGAAAGCAGAAGATACCTTTACTATAGTACATATATTGACGAGCTCAGACCTGTTGTGGCGTTCAAATTATTATTTTATATCAATCAAATAACAACCGCATCATTGATTAACATCAAACTGAGATCACGAGACATCACCGGCATGCTCTGTGATTTAGAACAGGTGCTGACCACCCGTGACAAAGATCTCTGTACCTGTAACGTAGCCAAAATTTGGGGTGCAGAGCTGATAAACAGCAGAAGCAACTTCGCTCGGTTGCCCCATGCGGTTCATGGGAATGCGCGGGATCAGGGCCTCGTATTCTTCGCCGATCATATCGGTTTCAATTTCTCCTGGTGCCACCGCATTCACCCGAACGCCAAACTGCGCAAATTCGACTGAAAGCTCGCGGGTCAGGGCCGAGAGAGCCGATTTAGAGGTCGAATAAGCAGATCCAGCAAAGGGGTGTACGCCGTGTCCGGCAATGGAAGTAATGTTGACCACCGCCCCTTGGCCCCGACCAAGAGCAGAAGCAAAACCTCGGCATAACATCAAAGGCGCAAAGAAATTAAGTTCGAACACTTCACGCCAGGTATCGACATCCCCATTGAGACACCCGAGGCGTTCTTTGTAATAGGTCTTGGGCGATACCGCAGCGTTGTTTACCAGCGCATGTAAAGGGGCATCGCCGAGGATTTCATTGGCCCGATCAATAAAGCTTTGCGTGCTTTTGGTATCGTTCAGATCCGTTACGATATGATCTGCCCAATTGGGGTCACGTTTACAATGGTCAGGAACATCTTCGCGCGAACAGGTGATGACCTGCCAATTTCGTTGACTAAAATACTGGACAGTTGCATGGCCAATGCCACGACTTGCCCCGGTCAAGATAACCGTTTTCCGATCTTCAGAGCCATTTTGAGAGTTATCGATTTCAGTATCCTGCACTTTACTTCTCCTTGCCACCTTGCCCGTTATTATTTTGGCGGCGAATAGCTTTGCGAACCTCTATCCCATACGGCTCTTGTAGAACGATTATTTCTGCATGGGGATAAAGCATACAGATTTTCTGATCAACTTCCTCAGCAATAGCATAGGAATGGGCTAAACTAATATGACCATCCAGTTCTAAGTGAAACTGAATAAAGAGGTTTGGGCCTGAAACCCGGGTCCGTAGATCATGAACACCGAGAACTTCGGCATGATTAAGAATTAACGTTTCAATCTTCTCGCGCTCGTCATCCAAAAGCTCTCTGTCCATCAGCATATCAAGCGCTTTTTTAAAGATGCTCCATGCATAGGTAAGAATATAAAACGAGATTGCCAGAGCAAAAGCCGGATCCACCCAGGGCATATCGAAATAATGCCCGATCAACAGTGAAATAATCACCGATAGATTTACTACGATGTCCCCAAAATAGTGCAGCGCATCTGCCTGAATAGCGACAGATCCGGTTTGCTTGACCACATAATTTTGATAGCGGGTTAGGGCAAAGGTCATCAGAATAGAAAAAACCATCACCCCAATACCAATACCCGTGTTGGATACCTCGTGGGGATCAGCTAGCCGTTGCCCTGCTTCCAGAACCAAGAAAATTGCCGAACCCGTAATAAATGCCGATTGTGCCAGAGCGGCGAGGCCTTCAGCTTTCCCATGGCCAAAACGGTGTTCATTGTCTGCGGGGGTCAACGCGTGACTTATCGCCAAAAGATTTAAAAGGGAAGCACCGGCATCAAGTAGAGAATCAACCAGGGTCGTCAAAATGGATACAGACCCGGTATAAGCCCAGGCTGAGAGTTTGGCCGCAATCAAGATCAACGCCGTAAGAACCGCAGCATAAGCCGCCCGCTTCATTAAGAGAGCGGTTCGTTCTCTATGGCCTGCTTGTCCTGCATTCATCTGAGAGAGCCGAAAATTCGATACATATGATTATTATAACTGGGTATTATAGACTGAATATTATAACGGGGAACCGTCCCGAAATGTTACGGGAACAAGCGTTCCGTATTCCACTTACCAGGCTCACCATCAGATAAAGCACTATAAACGAGGCGATCGTGTAAACGGAAAGGCCCATCCTGCCAGAACTCTATCCGCAAAGGACGGACCCGAAATCCAGACCAATGCGGGGGGCGTGGAACCTTACTCAAACCATATTTTGCGGCGTACTTTGCTACTCTTTTTTCCAATTCAAATCGTCCTTCGAGAGGGCGGGACTGATCACTGGCCCAGGCTCCGATTTGGCTTTGCTTCGGCCGACTTGCGAAATATTCATCGGCCTCAGCATCAGTCACCTGCTCAACAATGCCCTCGATCCGGATAGAACGTCTGACGGATTTCCAATGAAACAGCAGCGCTGCTTTTGGATGAGCCAAAAGCTGTTCACCTTTGCGGCTCTCGAAATTGGTATAGAAAACAAAACCCTCATGATCCCAGCCCTTTAACAACACCATGCGAGAGGATGGCATTCCGGTCTCATCGACCGTAGACAGGCTCATCGCGGTTGGATCATTAATTTCTTTTTCTTCGGCCTCTTTCAACCATACATCAAATACGTCGTATGGATCAGAAGGTGTCGTGTCGCGGATCATAATGGTTACCGGCCTTTTAAAGGTGGAACAATTGGAAATGAACAGGTGGTACAAAAATGCCTATCAGATAGTACAATAAGTGACAACAGTGTACACTGCGGCATGTTTACAAATTTCACAAAAACTTGAAAATAACAGAACACAAAAATAGCCCTAGAGCCATAAAACTGCCTCAATTAAGTTCTATCAATTATTCAGATTTAGGTAAGGCTGGGCGTAAGAACAAGACTTATGATAAAGTCTGAATTCCAGCACACATACTGCAAAATGCACAAAAGAGAGCAAGACCATGAATTTTAAGGCAAGCATAGCAATTTTGTTGATCGTTTTCACAACGGCGGCCTGCTCAAATGATCGCGGCGTAAAACAAACTGTCGGCGGTCTAGGCGGTGCAATTGCCGGCGGTCTTCTCGGCGCTCAATTCGGTAAAGGCACAGGCCAAGTCGTTGCGGCAGCAACTGGTGCTGTCATCGGTGGTTTCATCGGTAGTGAAGTCGGCCGTTATATGGACGACGAAGACAAACGCCAAGCTGATACCGCCTATAATCAGGCTCAAACAGCCCCTGTCGGTCAAACCATTGCCTGGAACAACCCTGATTCAGGTAATTCTGGGACCGTAACTCCTGTACGTGACGGCACATCAACTGCCGGTGAATATTGCCGCGAATACCAGCAGTCAGTGGTTATCGGTGGCAAAACAGAAGAAGCCTACGGCACAGCCTGTCGCCAGCCTGATGGTTCTTGGGAGATCCAATAAGATTTGAGATAATATAGAGACTAAACATAAAGTTTCATATTTAATCTGACCTTTGAAAATGCACTTATTAAAAAGCCCTAACCCCTCGGTTAGGGCTTTTATTTTTCTCAGAAAACCAATTTATAGCTTCACAATACGATGAACGAACCATAGAGGTTAATTTCATTACCCTCCTGTTTACGCTTTCGTGTTGAATTCACCTAATTTATAGGTGCAGGAAATTAAATACACACTAGAATACGACAGTGGATGGTAGTTAAATATTTGTAACCTGTTACGTCTTAAGTAATAGCCCAAACCAGTTAAGAGCTTCATTTAATGAATTTGCGTAGCCTTGATCTAAACCTACTTTTGGTATTTGATTCTCTGCTGAACGAAGGCCAAGTGTCCCGTGCGGCATCCAAAGTGGGTAGGTCCCAATCGGCAATCAGCCATTCCCTAAAAAAACTTCGCCAAATTTTTAATGAACTTTTTATACGCACATCCACTGGGATGGAACCAACTCCCCGTGCATTGGTGTTGGCAAAGTCAATTTCTTCTGCACTTGCTGATCTTCAAGGGGCATTCGACAATTTCCTGGATTTTGATCCCATTCTATCTAATCGCAATTTTGCCATCGGCTTATCCGATGGTACGGCCTTCATGTTTTTGCCTCAATTGATTAAAAAATTTCGAGCGGAAGCTCCCCTCGCTACGATCAATGTCCACAATGTTACTCAATTAAGTGGATGCCAGATGTTACGCACGGGAAAACTGGATTGTGTCGTGCTTGGGAACGTTAAAGATGTTGATCAGAACCTTGAGCAAGAAGTTATTCTGTCTGAAAAATTTTTATGTGCCATGTGGAATAAAAATCCCGCGCTAGATACGCCCTTCACACTAGAATCCTTCCTATCCAATCCACATCTTCAAATTTCTGTGGACGGCGTATCACAGGGCCAGGTTGATTTAAGCTTGGAATTGATTGGCAAACAACGCGAAATAAAAGCAACTATCCCACACTATTTGCTGATACCTCAAATTCTTCCTGGCTCATATTTAATAACAACTTGCGCTGATAGCATCCTGGTCCCTTTTGCCGAAACCAGCGAAATCACTCTCCTCGCCCCCCCAGTCTCACTTCCCGATGTCAAATTTTCCCTAGTTAAATGACCCCCGGCAAAGCCGGGGGCTTAAGCGGGTGAGCCCCTTAAAGGGGCAAATTGGGAACCGCTAAAGCGGTTATGGATTGAATATATCCATTTGGTCAAAGTACTTATCACGCTCTTCTTGCGTTCTGATATACTCCCTCACCATCTGTTCATCGAGCCCTACAGTTGAGACGAAATATCCACGGGCCCAAAAATTTTCACCCTTGAAATTCCGTGCTTTATTTTTGAATTTTCGAGCTATGGCAATCGCGCTTTTTCCTTTTAGGTATCCAACGACTTTTGAAACAGCATGTTTGGGCGGTATGCTGATACACATGTGAATGTGATCCGGCATCAAATGGCCCTCCTCAATCTTACTTTCGCGATGCCCGGCCAGTTCATGGAAAATTTCACCAAGATACTGACGTAGGTTGCCATAGATAACTTTTTGCCTGCGTTTAGGGATGAAAACCACGTGGTATTTACAATCCCATCTCGTATGTGCAAGGCTTTTGTAATCTCTCATCGGCTAATTCCTTTGTTATTTTGGTCAATAAACAAAGAAATGTAAGACCGTGGGAACGGTCAAACCATTGAGAGTCCCCCGGCATAGCCGGGGGTTTACCGGATTAAATTAAACTGGATGACGGCGGTGTTAAGATTGTCATTCACTGCAGCCGAGACGCGCGTAGGAGGGCTATAGACCCTGCTACAGGCCAGAAGGGAAGCATCAACCAGCATGTCCGCCGACAAGTAAACGACATCCCCCTTTTTGGGTATCCTTGTGTGGTCGAGATTGAGCTGGCGCAGGTTTATATTAACAAGGGCGAACGCCGCATTGAGGGGTGTGATTTTGTTGATAAAGGGTGCCGTTTCACTCACCGATTTTGCCGACTGATCAGTGGATTATGTCGGCATATGTCTATTCAAGCGGTTTCCAGACATTTGGATATACGATGGGAAACGGTCAAGAATATCGACAGGGCATACCTTATTGAAACTCTCCCTACGCTTGATCCTGCAGAGCTAACTGGCTTGGAATATATTGGTGTAGATGAAGTTGCCCGGGCGAAAGGTCATGACTACATGACGGTGGTCTACGATATGGTTGGCGGTCATCTGATCTGGGTTGAAGCAGGCCGAACTGCCGAGGTTTTTTCAAGGTTTTTGAAACAACTGCAACCAGATACAGCCTGCAAAATAAAGGCCGTAGCGATGGATATGGGGCCTGCCTACCAAAAGGCTGTCAGAGAGTCCTTGCCGTTGGCCGACATAGTATTTGACCGTTTCCACGTCATGAAAAACTACAGCAAAGCTATCCATAATCAGCGTCGACTTGAGTTCAGAAAGGCCGATCCAAGTGGTAAAGAGTTGATGAAAGGGACACATTATCTGTTGCTCAAAAATGCGGATAAGTTGAGTGAAAAACAAAGTGACAAGCTGCAAAGGTTGCTGGAGAGCAATAGCAACCTGAATGCACTTTACGTCTTGAAAGAACAGCTTCAGCTGCTGTGGAGTGCCGCTTCATTTGAGGCGATGGCGGAGCAACTGGAACGTTGGTGCCTGATAGCAGATCAGTCACAGATGCTCTATCTAAAAAAGTTCGCGAAATCCCTACGGAAACATTGTGTGGGCATCTGCAACTACGCCAAACACAAGCTCACAAGCGCCAGGATAGAGGCTGGTAATGTCAGTATAGGAATGATCCGTAAGCGAGCCAGAGGCATCAAGGATACCGAATACTTCAAACTCAAAATTAGACAATCATCCATTCCAGATAATCAATCTATGCTCTATTTGAAATCCTAAATCTACTCAACAAAGCGGAGAAGTGCCTTAAAGATCAATAAAACAATGTTTTACAAAAACAATATTAAATAACTTTCAGTCTATTCAATATTTATTCGCCCTCAAACCCCCTCCTTCTTAAGCACCCCCGCAATATGAATTTGATTCATATTGCCTATGCTAAACACGAATTAGACGAATATCTTTTGGTGTTTTACTAATCTAATTACGACGTTACGACCTTTTGGGGGCACGGCAAAAATACTTCTAAAGCTAGGGGTAACAATGTGGAGGTTCTCACTGTTATGCCTTCGCTGACGAGGGATTTCTGCTGTCCGAAACATCCCTATAAAATTAACCCCAATAAATTTGTCAAAACCAATTATTACCAGAATTTCAGAGGAAAATATGTCAGATACAAAACTTGAACTACTAACCCCGGCAAACTCTCAACTAATTTTTATTGATCACCAACCACAAATGGCCTTTGGGGTTCAAAGCATTGACCGACAGGTTTTAAAAAATAATGTCGTAGCTTTGGCTAAGGCTGCAAAGACATTTGAGGTACCGACAACGATTACAACGGTTGAAACGGAAAGCTTTTCTGGCTTTACCTACCCGGAACTTCTCGCCGTATACCCCGACCATCCATTGTTGGAAAGAACATCCTTAACACCTTCCCCCGCTTGAAAGCAGGGGATTTTCGGGGCGGTTAGCCCGTCAGGTTGACGCTTCACAGGGGAGCCAGTGCTACCCTCCACGTCCAGCAACGGTGTGTTCCACCGCCGTTTGGGTAAAAGCGAAACAGCTTGGTTATCACTGTTTCAAACGCAATCTACCACCAATCGGTGGCAACGTAAAGAAAGGCCGCGCTTCCTCCCCGACCTAAAGGACGGTGTAGAGCGTCAACCACTTTGTCCGGTTGCGTCAACCACCTTGGCCGCTTTTGATGCGGCTGTGATCTGACGTTTATTTACGATGCTTCAGGCATATTTTTCACCTTTTTGTTTGTGGTTTTCCGCAACATTTTTTTGAGATTTTGGGCGGCTTCCCATTGTCTGTAGCTGTCGATATTCATCTCAAGAATGGTTGAGTGGTGAACAAGACGATCGATTGCTGCAACGGTCATGGCCTTATCTTGAAAAATATTGTCCCATCCGCTAAAAGGTTGATTGGCAGCAATTGCAATACTTCGGTACTCATATCGTCTGGCGATCAATTCAAAGAGCACGGATGTTTCAGATATATCCCTTTGTGCATAGGTAATATCATCGAGAATGATGAGATCAAATTTATCGAGTTTTGCGAGGGCGTTTTCGAGCATAAGTTCACGTCTGGCAGCCTGGAGTTTTTGCACCAGATCACTGGTTTGCGTATAGAGCACACGGTATCCAGCCTCTATAAGAGCATAACCTACGGCGCATAGGAGATGAGTTTTTCCTCCCCCTGAATTTCCAATGGCAATCAGATTTGCTCTTGCGTCAATCCAGTCACCGGCAGACAAGGCTTCGACCTGCGCCTTTTTCACGTTAGGCAGCCGCTTGAAGTTAAAAGTGGCCAGAGTTTTTCCGCCCAGCAGGTTTGATGCGTTGAGATGGCGTTGAATGCGTCGCGTGTCCCTTTCGGCCAATTCATATTCGGCCAAAACGGCAAGGAACCTGGCTGCTGACCAGCCCTCCTTGTCGGATTGGATTGCGATATCTTGCCAGTGTTTGTGAAAGCTGGGTAATCGTAAGTCAGTTAGCATAAGAGGCAGCTTGTGCTGATCCACTTCAATGTTTGTCATGCCCGATCCTCCAACAGAGTATCAAAGACTGATAATGAAGGTTGAACCACGGGAATATCAGGAGGTAAATCCGTGTTCTTTTTTGTGATATTCAGCTTAAGTTTTTTTGCGCAAGGTAGCCTTCCTGCATTGATTTCTCTCGAAATCAGGTGCGCGACTTCGGCCTCACAAGCCTCTTCGTGCGCAAGGAAAAGTATCCCAACCATCTGACGACACGCATCTCTGCGGGACAACTTTTTCTGAAACAATGTCCAGGCCAGGGAGTACTCGGTTCTTGGAAAAATACTGTCACGATAAATAGAATTGGCGAGTGCCTGAGGTTTACGTTTGAGAGCATGAATGACGTGATGATAATTGATAACATGAATGCGGGGGCCTTTGCCGTGCCCCCGCTCACGAGAATGGCTGACGACATGAGTGCTGCCTAGATAGGCTTCTATCCGGTTATCGTAAATATGGACACGCAAGCGTTGACCAATTAGGCGAGAAGGGGCGCTATAAAAAACCTGCTTAACTAAAAAACCACTTGTTTTGGTAACTCTCGACACGACTTCAGTGTAATCTGTTGTTCGCCGAGGAGGTAACGCCTTGAGAGATTTCAACTCTGTTTGGATATCTTGGTCACGATGTTTGTTCCGTCTAGCAATCAGCTCGTCCAAAAATCGCCGATACTCATCCAAAGTGTCAAAGTCATTACTGCCACGCAAAATCAGGGCCTGCTTTATCGCAGTCTTAAGGTGACCGTGGTGAGATTCAATGGCACCGTTCTCGTGTGATTCCCCTCTGTTATTTCGACTGGCCTCCATACCGTAGTGCTCAACAAAAGCAGAATAACGTTTGGTAATGTCCTCCTTTTCCTCAACGCTCAAATTCCGAAAGGCCGCAGACAGGCTGTCGGTCCGGTGGTTTTCAGGAGCGCCCCCCAAGGACCAAAGCGCATTTTGTAAGTTCTCCGCAAGGGCTGTAAAACTCTCACCGCCAAGTACGACCCCAACATGTTCCCATCGGCTATATACCAGAACAAAATGATAGAGCCGATGCACCAAAGGATCTCCTGCAATGGTAATACTTAAGTCGGCTGCATCCGTGAAATCTGATTGGCCCATGTAACCCGGCTCAGGTGTTTGCCTGAAAATGATATCCTTTTCAGGGCCATTCAGAGCCCGCCATCCCCGAACTCGGCGCTCTAACGTGCGCTTGACACGGTCATCGGGAAAACGGAGCGGATAGAGGCTCTGTATGTGGCGCAACAAAGTAATGGGTTTGACCGAGTTGTCTTTATCCAAAATGGGAAGGATGTCCTTATCCCAGATATCTTCAAGCGGATCAGAAACTGTTCGCCCTCGCTTTATATTGCGTTGTGACGGTAAAGTCGCATCAACGTCAAATCGGCGGGCCGTGCGTTCGCTAAACCCTGCGCGGGCAGCGGCGGTTCGTTGACCATGAGTTTTTCTATCTGTCATGTAAAGTCTCAGTTGTTCATCTGTGATAAATTTATACGGCAAACAGGTTCCTCCAATTACATCTAGAGGTTCCTAATTTATCAACTCACAGCAGCTTGTAACTAACACCAAATTAAGCCTTGGCCGGTGGATCTGATTATCAAACGGGCACGCCCTTTTTAATGATCAGATCCACCGGCCAAGGTGGTTGTCGCAACCGGCCAAGGTTATTGTCGCTGAACAGGACGGGGTATCCGCGCGAGATTTTAGATGAGCGTCAAAGCCATGGGGAGAAGCTAGCGCCAGTAGCTGCAATATAAAACTTATTCAGCTTGGAGGCGAGGTTTCTATCTCACCTCCAAGCAACGGCAGTTATCAAAATTTTGATATTGATATTTAGCCCAAACTTGATCGACAAAAGAACAATTTTGAGCAAGTTAAATGACCCCCGGCAAAGCCGGGGGCTTAAGCGGGTGAGCCCCTTAAAGGGGCAAATTGGGAACCGCTAAAGCGGTTATGGATTGAATATATCCATTTGGTCAAAGTACTTATCACGCTCTTCTTGCGTTCTGATATACTCCCTCACCATCTGTTCATCGAGCCCTACAGTTGAGACGAAATATCCACGGGCCCAAAAATTTTCACCCTTGAAATTCCGTGCTTTATTTTTGAATTTTCGAGCTATGGCAATCGCGCTTTTTCCTTTTAGGTATCCAACGACTTTTGAAACAGCATGTTTGGGCGGTATGCTGATACACATGTGAATGTGATCCGGCATCAAATGGCCCTCCTCAATCTTACTTTCGCGATGCCCGGCCAGTTCATGGAAAATTTCACCAAGATACTGACGTAGGTTGCCATAGATAACTTTTTGCCTGCGTTTAGGGATGAAAACCACGTGGTATTTACAATCCCATCTCGTATGTGCAAGGCTTTTGTAATCTCTCATCGGCTAATTCCTTTGTTATTTTGGTCAATAAACAAAGAAATGTAAGACCGTGGGAACGGTCAAACCATTGAGAGTCCCCCGGCATAGCCGGGGGTTTACCGGATTAAATTAACTTCTCTTTTCTCAGGAAATCATACTGAATTGAGGTTGGAGCATGAGCCCTAAGCTTGAAACAATAAAGCATGCCAATTGGATGGAGCTATTTTTCGATTTGGTGTTTGTATTTGCAATTGCCAAGGCAACGCATGTCCTTTCACACCTCCATGAAGGACACCTAGACTGGTCTCAACTTGGAATTTTTGTCCTCATTATGATACCTATTTGGTGGGCTTGGACGGGCCACACAATGTTTGCCACCCGGTTTGATACAGAGGATACCACTCAACGCTTTTTGACTTTAGTGCAAATGCTCGCGGTAGTCTTTTTTACCTCCTTCATTAGCCCCGACTTCGACCGAAATTATCATGGTTTTTTATTTTCATATTTAGCAATCAGAATATTACTTATCCTCATGTACGCACGTGCTTCTTCTTTAATGCCTGAAGCCATTCCCATTAGTAAACACTTAGGTATAGGCTTTTCTATTGGCCTAACCATAAGCTTCACATCTATTTTTGTGGACCCTCCTTTTCGCTATCTATGGTTATATTCAGGGATTTTGATCGAAATCCTTACACCATTTCTTTGCAGGAAAACCTTAAAACTTATCTCAGTGAACTCTCATCACATGCCCGAAAGATTTGGGTTGTTGACGATAATTCTTCTGGGAGAAACGGTTATTGCTATTGCGACAAAGCTTGGTGATCTTACCTGGATACTATCGACACCATTTATGGCGATTAATGGATTTATCGCCATTTGTTGTAGAGCGTCAACCACTTTGTCCGGTTGCGTCAACCACCTTGGCCGCTTTTGATGCGGCTGTGATCTGACGTTTATTTACGATGCTTCAGGCATATTTTTCACCTTTTTGTTTGTGGTTTTCCGCAACATTTTTTTGAGATTTTGGGCGGCTTCCCATTGTCTGTAGCTGTCGATATTCATCTCAAGAATGGTTGAGTGGTGAACAAGACGATCGATTGCTGCAACGGTCATGGCCTTATCTTGAAAAATATTGTCCCATCCGCTAAAAGGTTGATTGGCAGCAATTGCAATACTTCGGTACTCATATCGTCTGGCGATCAATTCAAAGAGCACGGATGTTTCAGATATATCCCTTTGTGCATAGGTAATATCATCGAGAATGATGAGATCAAATTTATCGAGTTTTGCGAGGGCGTTTTCGAGCATAAGTTCACGTCTGGCAGCCTGGAGTTTTTGCACCAGATCACTGGTTTGCGTATAGAGCACACGGTATCCAGCCTCTATAAGAGCATAACCTACGGCGCATAGGAGATGAGTTTTTCCTCCCCCTGAATTTCCAATGGCAATCAGATTTGCTCTTGCGTCAATCCAGTCACCGGCAGACAAGGCTTCGACCTGCGCCTTTTTCACGTTAGGCAGCCGCTTGAAGTTAAAAGTGGCCAGAGTTTTTCCGCCCAGCAGGTTTGATGCGTTGAGATGGCGTTGAATGCGTCGCGTGTCCCTTTCGGCCAATTCATATTCGGCCAAAACGGCAAGGAACCTGGCTGCTGACCAGCCCTCCTTGTCGGATTGGATTGCGATATCTTGCCAGTGTTTGTGAAAGCTGGGTAATCGTAAGTCAGTTAGCATAAGAGGCAGCTTGTGCTGATCCACTTCAATGTTTGTCATGCCCGATCCTCCAACAGAGTATCAAAGACTGATAATGAAGGTTGAACCACGGGAATATCAGGAGGTAAATCCGTGTTCTTTTTTGTGATATTCAGCTTAAGTTTTTTTGCGCAAGGTAGCCTTCCTGCATTGATTTCTCTCGAAATCAGGTGCGCGACTTCGGCCTCACAAGCCTCTTCGTGCGCAAGGAAAAGTATCCCAACCATCTGACGACACGCATCTCTGCGGGACAACTTTTTCTGAAACAATGTCCAGGCCAGGGAGTACTCGGTTCTTGGAAAAATACTGTCACGATAAATAGAATTGGCGAGTGCCTGAGGTTTACGTTTGAGAGCATGAATGACGTGATGATAATTGATAACATGAATGCGGGGGCCTTTGCCGTGCCCCCGCTCACGAGAATGGCTGACGACATGAGTGCTGCCTAGATAGGCTTCTATCCGGTTATCGTAAATATGGACACGCAAGCGTTGACCAATTAGGCGAGAAGGGGCGCTATAAAAAACCTGCTTAACTAAAAAACCACTTGTTTTGGTAACTCTCGACACGACTTCAGTGTAATCTGTTGTTCGCCGAGGAGGTAACGCCTTGAGAGATTTCAACTCTGTTTGGATATCTTGGTCACGATGTTTGTTCCGTCTAGCAATCAGCTCGTCCAAAAATCGCCGATACTCATCCAAAGTGTCAAAGTCATTACTGCCACGCAAAATCAGGGCCTGCTTTATCGCAGTCTTAAGGTGACCGTGGTGAGATTCAATGGCACCGTTCTCGTGTGATTCCCCTCTGTTATTTCGACTGGCCTCCATACCGTAGTGCTCAACAAAAGCAGAATAACGTTTGGTAATGTCCTCCTTTTCCTCAACGCTCAAATTCCGAAAGGCCGCAGACAGGCTGTCGGTCCGGTGGTTTTCAGGAGCGCCCCCCAAGGACCAAAGCGCATTTTGTAAGTTCTCCGCAAGGGCTGTAAAACTCTCACCGCCAAGTACGACCCCAACATGTTCCCATCGGCTATATACCAGAACAAAATGATAGAGCCGATGCACCAAAGGATCTCCTGCAATGGTAATACTTAAGTCGGCTGCATCCGTGAAATCTGATTGGCCCATGTAACCCGGCTCAGGTGTTTGCCTGAAAATGATATCCTTTTCAGGGCCATTCAGAGCCCGCCATCCCCGAACTCGGCGCTCTAACGTGCGCTTGACACGGTCATCGGGAAAACGGAGCGGATAGAGGCTCTGTATGTGGCGCAACAAAGTAATGGGTTTGACCGAGTTGTCTTTATCCAAAATGGGAAGGATGTCCTTATCCCAGATATCTTCAAGCGGATCAGAAACTGTTCGCCCTCGCTTTATATTGCGTTGTGACGGTAAAGTCGCATCAACGTCAAATCGGCGGGCCGTGCGTTCGCTAAACCCTGCGCGGGCAGCGGCGGTTCGTTGACCATGAGTTTTTCTATCTGTCATGTAAAGTCTCAGTTGTTCATCTGTGATAAATTTATACGGCAAACAGGTTCCTCCAATTACATCTAGAGGTTCCTAATTTATCAACTCACAGCAGCTTGTAACTAACACCAAATTAAGCCTTGGCCGGTGGATCTGATTATCAAACGGGCACGCCCTTTTTAATGATCAGATCCACCGGCCAAGGTGGTTGTCGCAACCGGCCAAGGTTATTGTCGCTGAACAATTTGTGCAGTTTGGTGGTTATATTTTGAAACCCACGAAGAAAAAGCAATTGGTAAAGAGTTAGGTACCGGGCAAAGAATTTTATATGGCCATTTAGGTATTTATTGCGCCCTATCAACTTTATCGGTTGCAATTAGCTTCTCAATAAGTGGGGAACTTAACCCTCTTCAACAAACTTTGTTGACGACAATTGGTGTTATTACCTTCCTGGCCTCCTTTTTTCTTTGTTATGGCAAAAAAATTCTTTCTTCCAGGGCCCAGAGAATTGCAATGATAGTTTTTTTCATATCTATCTCTGTAATTTATTCAGCTGCTTTGCTGCGATTTTACGAGATGCTGTTATTTATGTAGTCGAGAGCCTCAACAGCAGAGTGAAAACTTAAAACCCAAACAGGAATTTAGTTAAATGACCCCCGGCAAAGCCGGGGGCTTAAGCGGGTGAGCCCCTTAAAGGGGCAAATTGGGAACCGCTAAAGCGGTTATGGATTGAATATATCCATTTGGTCAAAGTACTTATCACGCTCTTCTTGCGTTCTGATATACTCCCTCACCATCTGTTCATCGAGCCCTACAGTTGAGACGAAATATCCACGGGCCCAAAAATTTTCACCCTTGAAATTCCGTGCTTTATTTTTGAATTTTCGAGCTATGGCAATCGCGCTTTTTCCTTTTAGGTATCCAACGACTTTTGAAACAGCATGTTTGGGCGGTATGCTGATACACATGTGAATGTGATCCGGCATCAAATGGCCCTCCTCAATCTTACTTTCGCGATGCCCGGCCAGTTCATGGAAAATTTCACCAAGATACTGACGTAGGTTGCCATAGATAACTTTTTGCCTGCGTTTAGGGATGAAAACCACGTGGTATTTACAATCCCATCTCGTATGTGCAAGGCTTTTGTAATCTCTCATCGGCTAATTCCTTTGTTATTTTGGTCAATAAACAAAGAAATGTAAGACCGTGGTAACGGTCAAACCATTGAGAGTCCCCCGGCATAGCCGGGGGTTTACCGGATTAAATTAATAGACCGACGTATCTCTGTATACTGTTTCGGTGACGCGGACACTCAACTATCGCATAACGTGTAATTAATTATAAATTTACCGTTATGAGGGATAATTATCTTCTCTGGATTTCTGCAGGAGATCGTTAAGCTATGCTCGCTAACAAAAAAACTCCCCTCATAACTTCCATCGTTGTAATTCTAGCCATCGGCGGCGTCATGCTTAGCGCAAAAGCGTCATTTTTTGGTTTTGGCCAAAAGGTCGAATTCGTGTCCGCGTGGGGCAGCAAAGGCAATGGCGATGGACAGTTTCTCTATCTCGAGGATTTCGCCCTGGATGCCTCTGGCAATTTATTGGCCACTGACGCTATACGATCGAATGTTCAAATCTTCAGCCCCGATGGAGAATTTCTATCTAAAATCGACACCTTCAATAATGATCGTGATAGCTTTCAAAAACCTGAAGGCGTCGCCGTTGACACCCAGGGTAACATCTATGGTGGAGATTACCTTTCCGGATATATCCACAAATTTGATACAAACCATAATTTGCTTAAGACATTTTCAGGTCCCGGCAAGGAAGAAGGCCAAACCATCGAAGCCGAATTTATGACCGTTACACCCGATGGACTAATCTATATTGCGGAAGCTGGTAATCACCGTATCAGCACCTTTAATCTGGATGGAGAATTTCAATTCGTCTTCGGCGGTCCTGGTCAGAATGCTGAAAACCTGAAACGCCCGGAAGCTGCCAAACATGCATCTGATGGCACTATTTATGTTACCGATTACGGCAATAATCGCATCCAAAAATTCACCCCGGACGGCAAACTAATCAGTGTTTTTGGAAAGGAAGGAACGGCACCAGGGGAGTTCCGCAACCCAACGGGCATCGCATTTGACAAATTTGGCAACATTTACATCTGTGATCTCGGCAATAACCGTATTCAGGTTTTCAACAAAGATCATGAACTGAAATATATCTGGGGCGAAGAAGGCCTGGCGCAGGGTCAATTCTCCAATCTTCATGGCCTGATTGTTGATGATGACGGCTATGTCTATGTCGCGGATACGGGTAACAATCGGATCCAAAAGTTCCGTATCCTGGATTTTGGGGAATGAATTTCCAACCAACTTTTCTCGATTTCACAGGGAGTTAGCTTTGTTGAACATTCCCCAAATAAATGTAAGCGGACTGACCATAACGGCAAGGAT
Organism: Kiloniella sp.; assembly: GCF_965205715.1. Lineage (GTDB taxonomy): Bacteria > Pseudomonadota > Alphaproteobacteria > Kiloniellales > Kiloniellaceae > Kiloniella. The sequence continues at coordinate 1,907,031 of NZ_CBDBHW010000014.1, forward strand.
CTACACCATCTTTACCATTATTGTGAGTACTCTGGTACTATTGCTCAGCGTGACAGTCTTCTTTTTCCTACAAATAGATCAAAAAGAGCACCAGAATAAAGCTTTGTTAGAGCAATCGATTGAATTCGCCTATTTTGAAACTGTGCTACATAAAACTCAAACTGGTCTTCATCAAGGAGATCATGAGCAATTAGAGAATATAAATCCCCGTGAATTACTGGCTCTGAGTGAGAACATGTTATCCAGTTTTTCTCGCTTAATTGCTCATGCAGAGAAGTGGAATCTCAAAGAAGAATTACAGCTCGCGGAAAAACATAAGTCCATCGTCTATCAATACCGTGATGATTTCTTTACGGCTATTGCAACAATGATGGCAGGAGATATAGAGAAAGCCAAAACGCTAACCGAGCTAAACTTGGAACCCGCTGGTAAGATTCTCCAAGTCTTTATAGAACGTACCAATGATCAACGTCGCTATGCCCTAGCCAACTTAGATGCAGAAATTGCACAGCTAAAAATTATAACTTTTACAACCATCATCTCTGTTTCCATCCTGGGTGCAGGAGTTCTATTGTTAACTCTGAGCCATTTAAGCCGGGCAGTAATACACCCGCTCCGCAGACTTACCGATCAAATTACAAACATTGGGGCCTTTAGTGATCTTTCGCAACGTGTTGACGTAACAGGGAACGATGAAATTAGCCTTCTCGGTCGTGCCTTTAATAACACATTATCAAAGGCAACAGCATCGGAGAAAGCCAGGGCAGATTTCATTGCAACGATCAGTCATGAAATTCGTACACCGATGAATGGAGTGATTGGTATGACCGAGCTTTTAATGGATGAAGAATTGACAACCATCCAAAAGAGCCGGGCCAACACAATCCTGGAATCTGCACGCTCCCTACTCGTACTATTGAACGATATTCTCGATTTTTCAAAAATTGGCGACGACAAGCTTGAACTGGAGGAGGAGGATTTTTACCTCGATGAACTCGTAGAGCAAACCCTGCAAATTCTCAGTGCGCGTTCGCGAAAAAAAGGGGTCGAGCTGGGATCCTACATTATGCCTGGCAGCCCTGTGGCCATTGAAGGTGATGCCAACCGTATGCGCCAAATATTGAATAATCTTGTTGGGAATGCCATTAAATTCACCGATCACGGCATGATCAATATTGATGTCACAGTTCTGGAAAATAGTGATCACAAGGTTAAATTTCGCATCGAGGTTCAAGACACTGGTATTGGCATTCCAGGAGATTTTATCCCCCATATTTTTGACGATTTTACCCAGGCTGATTCATCCCTGGAAAGACGCTACGAAGGATCAGGTCTTGGCTTGTCTATCACCCACAAACTCGTGAACTTGATGGGGGGTGAGATCGGTGTGGAGAGTACTCTTGGCGAGGGCAGTACCTTTTGGCTTGAACTTACATTTCCCAAAAGCACCAAGGAGCGCATTCCTTTCAATATGCGGTACAAAGAACTGGCGGGACTATCTGTATTGGTCATCGATGATAATGAAACCAACCGCCGTGTGTTTCATTCCTATCTGTCTTCCATCGGATGTCAGGTTCATATCGCCGCCAGTGGCGCTGAAGGAATAGATCTGGTGCGCTCTCATATCAATCAGGGGACTGGTTTCGACGTGGTTGTTACGGACCATTGCATGCCCAAAATTTCCGGCGTTGATTTCGCACAATTAATAAGAAGCGATGACGATCTTGCCGGATTGAAGCTGATCCTGGTTTCTTCTGCTCAAAAACCGGGAGAGGAAAAATGGGCCAAGGAAAAAGGGTTTAACGGCTTTATGGTCAGGCCCATCAGGCGCGCTGAATTGTTTGACCAAATTGCAGATGTTCTCGGTCTTTGCGTCGATGCCCCACCTGCCTCTCAAACGAATGATCCTATCAATAGCAATCAAAATATTTCTCTGTATATTCTACTGGCCGAAGATAATCGGACCAACCGCGATGTCGCCCTCGGCTTTCTGAAACGGATGGGCCATCGGGTGGATATTGCAGAGAACGGCCAGGAAGCCGTCAGCGCCACGCAGGGAAATCATTACGACCTTATCCTGATGGACATTCAAATGCCGGAAATGGACGGTTTGGAAGCCACCCGGCAAATCCGCCAAATGAATAGCCATTGCCGAAACATACCGATCATTGCCGCTACCGCTCATGTCATGAAAGGCGACAAACAAAAGTTCATCGATGTCGGCATGAGTGATTATGTGTCTAAACCACTCAACAGAAAAAAACTGTCGGATATCCTCTCTCATTGGGGCCACGGCCAAGAACCTGAAGTTCAAATACCCCATGACAATACCGAAGCAGAAAATAGCACAGAAAACGCCATCGTTGATCGGGCGATGCTCAAGGATATGATGGACTTCTTTGACAAAGAGACTTTCAACGGATTGTTAAAGGATTATCTAAACGAACTCCCAGGAATGATGGACCGCCTGAGGAAAAGCATTAAAGACGGTGATTATGACACGGTTAAACTTGATGCTCATACCATAAAAGGAATGTCAGGATCCATGTATGTTGTCAGCATGGAAAGGCAGGCCAGTGAGATGATGAAAGCCTGTGACGAAGGTCGAACCGATGATATCGAACAGCTGGTTCAGGGCCTATCCCAAAGCGCCTGTGAGGCCGAGGTAATATTAACACAGATGGCTGAGTAGTATCGTTAGCCGGTTCAGTCCTTACCTCCCTTAAATACAAGCCCCCTGATCTGGCTATAAAGTTTTCGCTGTCTTTAACTCCATGTTTAAGGGCCATAGGTTACTCTGTAAGGGCTCAGCTTTATTTCATCACAAGAACAAGATGCTGAACTGAAAAGAGCGACATGGCTTAGCCCCTTTTAAACTCATGTTTAATTTACTACATTAGCTTTGCATCAGCTATCATAAGTGACTATGTCTTGAGAGCTACCTGTAACGATAAAATGAGTATCACCCTATAAATGCAAGACCTGTACAAAATCCTCGGAACCAGCAAGACTGCTTCAGACGCAGAGATTAAAGCTGCCTACCGTAAGCTCGCCAAAAAATACCACCCGGACCTTAATCCGGACGACAAGGCTATTGAGCACAAGTTCAAAGAGGTATCACAGGCCTATAACATTCTCGGGGATGCGAAGAAAAAACAGCAGTATGACCAAGGGCAGATAGATGCCACGGGTCAACCCAAAAGTCCTTTCCATGGTGGCTATACCCATCAAGGCGCCCCACGTGGCGAAGCTTCAGGTGGATTTGATTTTGGCCAGGAAATGGATATCGGGGATATTTTCTCCGACTTGTTTGGTGGAAGACAACGAAACCCACGTGGCCCAGGCGGCGGCCCAGGCCGTGTCCCCAAACGCAAGGGAAGTGATGTCCGTTACGAATGCAGCGTTAATTTTGTCGAAGCAGCGGCAGGCGCCAAAAAACGCATCAATCTGGCCGATGGAAAAACCCTGAATATTACCATCCCCCCCGGTACCAACGACAAACAGGTTCTACGACTTAAAAATCAAGGCCTTCCGGGTAAGGGCGGCGCCCCTAATGGGGATGCTAATATTGAAATTCGGATCGAAGAACATCCGATGTTTACCCGCAAAGGCTACAACGTTCACCTAGACCTTCCTATTACACTCATGGAAGCCGTGGAGGGCACAACGCTCACCGTTCCAACCGTGACAGGCAAGGTTAAGGTTAAAATACCAGCTGATTCCAATACAGGAACAATCCTGCGTCTTAAAGGCAAAGGCATCGATGACATAAAAGGCCATAACCGCGGCGACCAACTCATCCGCCTCCAGGTAACATTGCCAAACGAGACCGACAAAGAATTGCGCGATTTCCTACGTGGCTGGTCTAAATCAAAAGACTATGATCCACGAAAAGATACCGGATTGTTTGATTAAAGAGTACTTTCATCAAACAATCCCGTTTATCGGTCTTACCAATTTTCATTCAGACTGCGGGCCTGAGGCAGCTTTCGTCTAGGCTGCCCTTGCATATGAGCGCCTGAGCGCATAAATAGAGGCCCAATTACTTAACACGCGTCAAAAACTGACGCCAAATTTGTCGCGCCATGTTTGCGCTGGCATCTTTATGACGAGGACCCACTATCATGAAAACCTTTGACGATATTGTCATCGATCTGGATGTCAGCGGATCAGAACTATCTGATTGGATCGAAAGTAACTGGGTCTTGCCAACACAAGAAGATGGAACACTTATCTTCAACGACGAAGATGAAGCACGTGTAAGACTATTGCGCGAGTTGATCCACGACATCGGCGCGAATTACGAAGCGATGCCTATTATCCTCAGATCTATGGATCAGGTATATAACCTCCGTAAACTTCTCGGCCATTTAGCGACAGCCATCCAGTCCCTCCCCTCAGATGCTCGTCAAGATCTGGAAGACATCATTCGCAACCAGGGATAAGGTTTACTCAAGCCTAAATGTCAGAGTAGAGAGGCGCGACATAACACTGCGTCTCTCATATCTTTTCACACCCTTCCCCATCCATTGAGCCTTAGCTCGGCTGCGGCTAAGTATAGTTTCTCCCCATACTCGCGATACTCTTCCAGACAGCTATAGACAAATTTGATGTCATGACTGTCTGTTGAAGCGCGCCCCTGTTTCGAAAGTACCTCCTGTGAAAGTAGGTCTTCCTGGCCGAATGCATCTGCCCTAAAATCCTCCCCTGGAATGGTCAGAACAGCGGTGATAATTCCAGCAAAAAGCTCACGAATAAAAGTCTCTTGATCGCCAACATAAGGCAAAACCAATCTGGCCGCATGGGACGCAGTAACGGCGTGCAGGGCGGTAAAGTTGTTGGTGTGCAGGAAGACCTGCAAGCTTATTTTTGCAACTTGATCAAGCGAGAGATCGGATGCATTAAATGCGCTTGAGATGATATTTTGTCTCTCATTATCCTGAGCTGTGACAGTCATTCGGCCAGATATTGTTGCTTTGCTTGATAGTACTTCCAATTCACCCGCAAGTCGTTTTCTTACGATTTCCTTGCCGAGATCCCCCGCACCTACCTTTGAAACAACAGCTGATCGGTTTTCTTCGGGAATAACGATAAGCAAAGTGTCAGCCATATAAGCCAACCCCGCAGCAATTTCCGAGGCATCATTGGCGTCGAGGCCGTATCCCAGGCGGATGAGAGCATGGAAAGCGCTTGCAGAGACCCCTTTTGCTAAATCATCAATTCGTGGGAGCTCTTTTCCCTGGCACCCCTTGTCCTGGAAATATTTTAGATATCCCAAATAGCCCTTAGCCTTACCCAAATTGAGGTCAAAATTATCTTTTGTAATCACCAGACTATTATCGGACCTTACATTTAAGTCCAATCGCGGAAGGTTATCCTTATTAAATCTATCAATAAGTTCTTCATCCGCTCCGAGCTTTTTGAGGGCAAAAGAAGCCATCGGAAAGTGATTAGAAAACTGTTGAGGCCCAAATGTAGGCGCATAAATCTCAGCATGATCAACTGTCATTACGTTCTCTTTTCCCAATGATTAATTCCACAGAGAAAAAGTAGTAGTTCAAACTAAAATTTTCAACTTTATCGCGACATGTATTTTTAAATAATAATTAGGGTAAATAACAGGGTTAATCTACGCTTTGTAGAATCTCTTTCAGAGATTTATCACGAATGTCTATCGGCGTATCTTCCAGAGTTTTAAGCGCGCTCTCGACGCCATCCGGCCAGTTTCTTTTTGGTGCGTAATTCAAATCGAGTTCACGGAGAAGATCACCGAGGCTAACAGTGGCTAAATCCCGGCATAGCACCCAACGCCCTCGCCCGGTTCGCTCTGTTATATGCATATCTTTCAGACCATTTAATGCTTCCCCGGTAGCCTGCAAGTCGGCAGGTAATCCCTTCATCATGATGGTCTCTTTTAAAGTCGCGCCATTTTTGCCCGCTTTTTCTAGTTTTTGTAAAAGGGCTAGGATAAGGGATAGGCGATCGCCGATACCTTCGCGTTTGATATCTTTCCGCAATATGGCTCTTCGCTCGGGGAGAGCAGCAGTCAATTCCGCCCCGAGTAAGACAACCATCCAGGAAAGATACATCCAGATAAGAAAAATCGGGATCGTGGCAAGTGCACCGTAGATCGCTTGATAAGATGGAAAATAATGAAGATAAAGCCCAAACCCGCTTTTAAGAATCTCAAAGAGAGTGGTGGTTGTCATACCACCAATAAGGGCATGAAAGAATAAAACAGGGCGATTGGGGACGACCAAGAAAAGAACGGTGAAAGCGGTACAGCCGAGACCAATTGGAATGAAAGCCGTTAGAGCTGAACTCACATACCCTGATTGATCTGCCATTTGGGCAACAGCAAAACCATAACTTGATAAGGTCAAAGAAGCGCCAAGCATCAATGGCCCCAAGGTAAGAAGAGCCCAATAAACAAGAATCAAATTAAAAATAGGGCGACGCTCCTGCACCCGCCAGATGGTATTGAATGAATTTGAAATGGTATAGAGCAACATTATTGCTGTGACTGCCAAGGCCACAATACCAATCGCTGTCATATTATTGGCGTTGGCCACAAAAGAATTGAGCTGCTCAGCGATTTCAAGCTCGGCTGAAGGAAGTAGATTGTTCAGCAGGGATGCCTGTATTTCGCCTTTGGAATCTTGAAACCCAGGAAAAGCCGACATCAGCGCCAATGCAATTGTCATCATTGGTACAATTGCGAGAAGAGATGAGTAGCTCAAAGACGCGGCAACCCGCGTTCCCCGGTCCCGACCAAATCGCTTAAATACATAGCCAACAAAACGAAGGCCATTTTTCAGATTCTGTTTTTTAGCGATTCTCCTGATTTGCACCAAAAATCGCTTAAAAGTCGAATCTACCATCTAAAGTTGCCCCCAATTTTAACCCATTTTCGCATTTAGTCTTAACTATCGCTGGCAGAAAGGGAAATTCCCAGCTAAAAAGTCAAAAATGCACACTACACGTCGCCAATTCTTTGACCAATCCCGGCAATGTTGTAGGATGCTGCACCTTATTTTTTAGGACAATCTCACAGCGAGGAACCTTATGTCCAACCCACAACCGTTGATGGCTGGAAAACGCGGCCTAGTAATGGGCGTTGCCAACGACCGCTCTATCGCCTGGGGGATCGCAAAAGCGGTTGCTGACCAGGGCGCTGAACTTGCTTTCACTTACCAGGGCGATGCCCTGAAAAAGCGCGTTGCGCCGCTTGCAGAATCTGTTGGATCAGACATTCTTCTACAATGTGATGTCACCGACGATGCCAGCGTTGAAGCAACCTTCCGCGAAATCGAAGAAAAGTGGGGCAAGCTCGACTTCCTCGTTCACGCGATTGCTTATGCTGATAAGGAAGAGCTCAAAGGCAAGTATCTTAATACAAGCCGCGAAAACTTCCTGCAGAGCCTCGATATTTCCTGTTACTCTTTCACATCAATCGCACAACACGCGGCACCGTTGATGAAAGAAGGCGGAAGCCTCGTCACCCTTACCTATTACGGTGCTGAGCAGGTAATGCCGCATTATAATGTTATGGGTGTGGCCAAAGCTGCTCTCGAAGCCTCTGTTAAATATCTGGCTGATGACCTGGGCCCGGACAACATTCGCGTTAATGCGATCTCTGCTGGCCCGATCAAAACACTGGCTGCATCAGGTATCGGCGATTTCCGTCATATTCTGAAATGGAATGAACTTAACTCTCCTATGCAACGTAACGTTAGCATCGAACAAGTCGGTGGTGCTGGTCTTTACCTGCTCTCTGATATGTCCGGCGGTGTTACTGGCGAAATTCACCACGTGGATTCCGGATATCACGTTGTCGGTATGATGAACGTTGATAAAGCACCGGAACTTTCTGAATTGTTGGCTAACTTTAAACCGCAATCATAAAGAGGCACTTCTCCGCTTTGTTGAGTAGATTTAGGATTTCAAATAGAGCATAGATTGATTATCTGGAATGGATGATTGTCTAATTTTGAGTTTGAAGTATTCGGTATCCTTGATGCCTCTGGCTCGCTTACGGATCATTCCTATACTGACATTACCAGCCTCTATCCTGGCGCTTGTGAGCTTGTGTTTGGCGTAGTTGCAGATGCCCACACAATGTTTCCGTAGGGATTTCGCGAACTTTTTTAGATAGAGCATCTGTGACTGATCTGCTATCAGGCACCAACGTTCCAGTTGCTCCGCCATCGCCTCAAATGAAGCGGCACTCCACAGCAGCTGAAGCTGTTCTTTCAAGACGTAAAGTGCATTCAGGTTGCTATTGCTCTCCAGCAACCTTTGCAGCTTGTCACTTTGTTTTTCACTCAACTTATCCGCATTTTTGAGCAACAGATAATGTGTCCCTTTCATCAACTCTTTACCACTTGGATCGGCCTTTCTGAACTCAAGTCGACGCTGATTATGGATAGCTTTGCTGTAGTTTTTCATGACGTGGAAACGGTCAAATACTATGTCGGCCAACGGCAAGGACTCTCTGACAGCCTTTTGGTAGGCAGGCCCCATATCCATCGCTACGGCCTTTATTTTGCAGGCTGTATCTGGTTGCAGTTGTTTCAAAAACCTTGAAAAAACCTCGGCAGTTCGGCCTGCTTCAACCCAGATCAGATGACCGCCAACCATATCGTAGACCACCGTCATGTAGTCATGACCTTTCGCCCGGGCAACTTCATCTACACCAATATATTCCAAGCCAGTTAGCTCTGCAGGATCAAGCGTAGGGAGAGTTTCAATAAGGTATGCCCTGTCGATATTCTTGACCGTTTCCCATCGTATATCCAAATGTCTGGAAACCGCTTGAATAGACATATGCCGACATAATCCACTGATCAGTCGGCAAAATCGGTGAGTGAAACGGCACCCTTTATCAACAAAATCACACCCCTCAATGCGGCGTTCGCCCTTGTTAATATAAACCTGCGCCAGCTCAATCTCGACCACACAAGGATACCCAAAAAGGGGGATGTCGTTTACTTGTCGGCGGACATGCTGGTTGATGCTTCCCTTCTGGCCTGTAGCAGGGTCTATAGCCCTCCTACGCGCGTCTCGGCTGCAGTGAATGACAATCTTAACACCGCCGTCATCCAGTTTAATTTCATTTACACGTTGCCCTTTGAGGCCTAAAATATGCTGCGAGATGTTGATTGTCATATACCTGCTCTATGTAAAGTTATCAGAAACCATACATATCAACAGGTTACTTGGCGGTCGGCATCTTTTTCTACTCAACAAAGCGGAGAAGAGCCCATAAAGACAATATCTCAATTTATTGAGATATATAATACGGGGGAGCGCGGCTGAGCTGCCGCTCCCTTTTTTACGATAATTCTAAATGCTGCGAGAGCACTATGGCTGGTAATACTTTTGGTGAAATTTTCCGTTTTACGACCTGGGGCGAAAGCCACGGACCATCCATAGGCTGTGTTGTCGATGGAACGCCCCCGCTCATTGATATTACCGAAGAAGAAATTCAGATCTATCTGGATGCGCGTAAACCTGGACAAAACCGTTTTACAACCCAGCGCCAAGAGGCCGATCTGGTCAAAATTGTATCAGGTGTTTTCGAGGGTAAAACCACCGGGACACCTATCGGTTTATTGATAGAGAACACCGATCAACGCTCCAAAGACTATGGCGACATTGCCAAAAAATTCCGCCCGGGTCATGCCGATTACACCTATTGGGAAAAATATGGCATCCGGGATTATCGTGGCGGCGGGCGCTCATCGGCCCGAGAAACTGCAATGCGTGTCGCTGCGGGTGCCATTGCCCGCAAAATCCTCGACACACAGATTGAGGGCGGTGTGCAAATCAAAGGCGGCCTTGTCCAAATGGGGCCGCACAAAATTGACCGCTCTCGCCTGGACTGGAACGAGGTAAACAACAACCCTTTCTGGTGCCCAGATCCTGTTGCAGCAAAGGAATGGGAAACCTATCTCGATTCAGCGCGTAAAGCGGGCTCCTCCCTCGGGGCTGTCATTGAAATTGTCGCCAGTAACGTTCCTGTCGGGCTTGGCGATCCGGTTTATGACAAGCTCGATTCAGATCTGGCCAAAGCCATGATGTCAATCAACGCCGTCAAGGGTGTCGAGATCGGCGACGGCTTTGATACCGCGGCCTACAGCGGAGAAGAAAACGCCGATGAAATCCGGATGGTCGATGGTAAACCACATTTCACCAGCAACCATGCCGGAGGAATTCTCGGAGGGATTTCAACAGGACAAGACGTTGTTGTCCGTTTTGCGATAAAACCGACCAGCTCTATTTTGCAAACCCGTAAAACGGTGACCACCGACGGAGAAGAGACGGAAATCTTCACCAAGGGGCGTCATGACCCCTGCGTCGGTATCCGTGGTGTGCCCGTAGGCGAAGCGATGATGGCACTTACACTTGCCGATCATTGGTTACGCCATAAAGCTCAGAACAGATAAAATTTAAGAACGTATTTTGCTTATCCTTTAATCGAGCATTAAATCGGTCTTAAGGAGTAATCAATATCATCCAAACCTTGACCAGGGTTTGGATATATTGATGCCAATAGAAAACAACACCAGTTCAACAGCGCGCAGTTCCCCCAGAATGGGGACCACACTCTATCGTTATTTATTTGTGGTCACTCTCTGCGTAAGTGCTTTTCTGCTCTTTTTAATCCAACCAATGTTCACCAAACTTGCCTTACCCCTACTCGGGGGGACGCCTGCGGTTTGGAATACAGCTATGATTTTTTTTCAAGCAATGCTGCTGGCTGGTTATATATACGCGCACTTACTAACCACAAAATTTTCTCTGCTTACTCAGATCATTATCCACCTTCTGATTATGGTCATGGCCCTCATCTTCTTGCCAATAGCCATTTCAAATAGCATCGATACACCCTCTGAAAATTGGCCAACTGTCTGGCTATTGTGGTTATTTATGTCCTCCATAGGATTGCCATTCTTCATTGTTTCAGCCAATGCTCCTCTCCTGCAAAGTTGGTTTAGCACGACCAGAGACACACATGCCCACGACCCCTACTTTTTGTACGCTGCCAGTAATGTCGGGTCTATCGCGGCCTTGGCTGCTTACCCGCTTTATATCGAAATCCAATTTGGCCTCGTGACACAGGGCGTCCTTTGGTCTGGAGGATTTATCACCCTATTGGGCCTGATATTATTTTGTGGTCTTTTCCTTAAAATAAACGCCTCCCCTCTCGCAAGCAACACAGAGCAAGCAACCGTCTTAGGCGAAGCAAAGGCCCCGAGTATATCTAACTATGCCCACTGGATATTCCTCGCCCTGGTTCCCTCAGCTCTTCTCCTGAGCATTACCAACAAAATAACCACAGATCTCTTAGCTATCCCCTTACTCTGGGTGATCCCTTTAGGGCTATACTTACTTACTTTCGTGATCGTTTTTTCCAGAAATCCGATTATTTCGCACAGTGCGGTATCGAAAATAGCGCCCTATCTTCTTATTGCCGTCGCGGTAGTGACGATCTCAACACCCGGGACAAACACTATTTTGATGTTTATTGCCGGGAGCCTGTTTTGCTTTTTCTTTATTGCCCTTTATTGCCATAGCAAGCTTGCATCGTTACGTCCCCGCGCCTCATTTTTAACCAATTTTTATATTGCCATGTCTTTCGGGGGCGTCCTCGGCGGGATCTTTGTCGGGATCGTAGCCCCAACAATATTCAACAACATTTATGAATATGCCCTGCTTTTGATCTTTGCGGCACTCCTTATGCCTAAAATGGATAAACCAGCAATATCCATCATTAACAGGCTTCTAGGTAAGAAATCTCAATCTGTTGCCGCCGATATATTACTCCCCCTCACGATATTGGGACTTTCCTGGATCGTCGATCAGGTACAAACGGATACGACCGTAATCGTTAAGCTAATTACAGTCATTGCAAGCACACTTATTATCCTGCTCCTGGTAGAAGGGATTGGGCGCCCGATACGGTTTTCTCTGAGCATTGTAGCTGCCGTGATTATCAGTGGGCAGTTCGGTGATTTATCTAAAAAACACTTCTTTAACGAACGAAGCTTTTTTGGTGTTTACACCGTACAAAAAGGACCGAGCGATAGTGAGATTGATCAAAAGGTCCGGATCGCAACACACGGTACCACCGTCCATGGTATTCAATTCAAAGATTCTATAGAGCTTGTAAGCTATTACCACCTTCAGGGTGGTCTGGGTATTTTGATGAATGCCTTTGAAGAAAATAATCTACGACCAAAAAACATCGGCGCTATCGGGCTCGGAACCGGTACAGCACTTTGTTATCAAAGCCCCGGTCAGGAATGGACATTCTATGAAATTGATCCCCTGGTTGAAAGACTTGCGCGTGATCCGTCGCAGTTCACATTCCTAAGTGAATGCGGACCGCTAAAAGACGTCATCATTGGTGATGCACGGCTTTCGCTTAAGGAAGTAAAAGAAAAAGAGTTTGATCTCTTGATTGCCGATGCCTTCTCCTCTGATTCAATCCCAATACATCTTCTGACCAAAGAGGCCTTTGATCTCTATCGAGACAAGATACAGGACGACGGCATTATCATACTCCACATATCAAACCGGTATTTTGATCTGGAGCAGGTGATCGCAGCAACAGCCGGAGCATCAGGCTTAAAAGCAAGGGTCTATCACTACGTTAGGGGTAAAGATCCCACGATCGATAAACCCTACCACCTCTCCACCTCCTGGGTAGCTCTTGCAAGAAGTGAAACGTTACTCGATCAGGTCCTGCCCATCCCTCTACCTGATAGCAGTGAAAAGAAAAACTCCTGGCGAAGACTTACCATCGATCCCGATATCAAAGTTTGGACCGATGATTATTCACATGTGCTTTCGACTTTGAAATAATTGGTTAGACAGAAACTGCTGCCCTAAAAACACTCATCTATATTGAGCAATTGGATTTCATGCTCTGGGTTTGTCATGGTTGGCCAAACCCAGTTGTGGTGCCGTTTAATATCTTCCGCCAACAGATGGTCCCGATCACGGGTGGTATGCCCGTCCTTGAGGACAATCGTTTTGTAGCCACGACTGGCAGCAGCCCGAACAGAGGTATCAATACAAAACTCGGTCGCATAACCACCAATAATCAAAGTATCGGCACCGAGTTTGGCCAGTATTTGTTCCAACTCTGTCTGGCGGAAACTGTCACAGGATTCCTTGGCGACCAGATAATCCCCAAGCTGAGGAGACAGATCTTCAAACAGCTTCCAGCCCTCGCCCCCCTTGGCAAAAGGAGATTTGTCCTCCTGGTGTTGGACAAAAATTACGGGGATATTTTGCGAGCGAGCTTTTATTACAGCCGTAACCAGAACCGCACGGACATTTTCAAAATCATGTGCTTTAGGCTCGATCGCTACAGCACGCTGGAAATCGATAATAAGGAGAACCTTCATTGATATTTATCTCCCAGAAACATAAGGCTATCAAATCCAGCCTTGGAGCTCCCGAAGAGTCACTTGTTCGATAACGTCCATGCCACCTTGGTCCGCGTTGAGACAAGGGATAAAAGCGAAGTTTTCACCCCCGTTTTCTAGGAATGCTTCGCGAACACCGATATCTATTTCTTCGAGGGTTTCGACGCAATCTACAGAAAACCCTGGCGTGAGGATAACCAGGTTTTTCACCCCATTTCGAGCCATTTCTTCGACTGTTGGCTGCGTATAGGGTTTGAGCCATTCTTTGGGGCCAAACAAAGATTGAAAGCACAACTTCAAAGTCTCTTCCGTTAGGCCAAGGCGATCGCGAAGCAGGCGTGTGGTTTTAGCACAGTGGCAATAATAAGGATCCCCCTTTTCATGATATTCCACTGGCAGGCCGTGGAATGACGCAATCGTCACGTCTGGTTGCCACGACAGCTTGGCAATTCCCTCTTCCACAGATTTTGCCAAGGCATCGATATAAACGGGCTCATCGTGATAGGCAGGTACGCAACGAACAGCTGGTTGCCAACGCAAATTCTTAAGCGCATCAAAACACTTGTCATAGGCGGTTGCCGTCGTAGTCGCAGAATATTGTGGGTACAGTGCAAACAGCAAAATGCGCTCACAGCCTTGCTTTTGCAAGGCTTCTATACGGCCCTTCACCCCTGGATTTCCATAGCGCCACCCCCAATCGACGATGACATCGGGATACACCACAGACAACTTTTCCTGAAGTTTTTCGGCCTGATCCCTGGTGATAGTTCTAAGCGGGGATTCATCTTTTTCCTTATTCCAGATTTCTTTATAGGCCTCACCACTTTTATTCGGGCGGGTCGTCAAAATAACCCCCTGTAGAATAAGTTGCCAGAGCCACTTCGGTGCTTCGATCACTCTTTGGTCACTCAGGAATTCGCTTAAATAACGCCGCATCGACCAATAGTCAGTACCATCCGGAGTCCCTAAATTTATCAGTAAGACGCCAACCTTGGAGGGTGGAAATTTAGGATGATCACTGGGAAGAGCTTGAATTGTCATAGATCTCTCAAAAGGGCATTAAATCAAATGGATATGGCTCATTGTCTATAAATACCACTCGCCAATCGTTCTTCAGAAATATAGGGCCAAAGCAATTTCATGCAAAGCCCGGAGTTTTAAAATTCAGGCAATTGTGCTAATATGCCTCATGCATGCCATTATATATCAATGGGATTTAAAGCCATCCGCAGAGGAAGATTTTGTATCTGCGTGGAAAGACGTTACTCTTTGTCTGAAAGAAAAAGAAGGCTCTAGCGGCTCACGATTACATAAATCGGATGATGGAAGCTATCTTGCTTATGCCTTATGGGATAGTCTTGAACATCGCGCGGAAGCCTTTGCCTCGGGCATTCCTCATCAAGATCAGATTATGAAAATGAGGGATTGTACAAAACGTCGCCACCCTGAGATGAAACTTGTCGTTACAGACGATCTCCTTCTTCCCATCCCTGAAAAAGATCCCAATGTTTTTGCGAGTTTTTACCACTGGATGATCAATCCTGATGTCATAAATCCTTTCAAGGAAATATGGCACAGGGTTACACTGGAACTCAGATCAAAGTACGATGTTCAAGGGTCCAGGTTACACCTTGCATCCGATGCGCATTGGGTGGCCTATGCCATATGGCCCAGCAAGGAAATGCGAGATCATGCCTTTGCACATCCGGTCGTGACTGAAGCAGAAAAAGAAGTTATGCGATCAGCCCTTTTGAGCAAACAGATAGAGGTCCCGATGACAGTGTTGGAGGACCATCTATCCCGAATTAATAGCGCGCCCCAGAACTAATAATCTAGCCGAATAAACAACCTATTCCGGTTGTTCATCCTGATCGTCAAAATCATCATCTTCATAACCCATTGCCTCAAAACAAGCGACAATTTCGAGATGACCACTCCAGATAAACTGATCGACTGGGGTAACTTCTTTCAAAATGTACCCACTTTCGACCAAAATTTTCGCATCCCGGGCAAAGGTGGTTGGGTTACAGGACACATAGATAATCGTTCCGATGTCTGATTGCGCCAACTCATAACATTGTTCTTTCGCCCCTGTTCTCGGGGGATCAAGAACAACACAATCTCCACCAAGTAATTCATCTGCCGTCACAGGGTCTTTGACAAGATCCCGACAATCAGTCGTTATTTTATGATCAGTATCATTACGCCTGGAAGCAGAGGTCAAAGCGGCAATGGCGTGCTCATTCCCTTCAATGGCATGAACATGGGCTTTTTGGGATAAAGGAAATGTGAAAGTGCCACAGCCCGAAAACAAATCAGCTACCGTCTCAACGTCCTCAGGCAAATAATCCAGAACCAACTTGGTAAGGGTATCTTGACCTTCTTGACTTGGCTGTAAAAAAGAACCCTCTGGTGGGAGAACAGGAATACCACCAAACAACTGTATCGGTTTGTCTCTAATCGCAACCGGTTCGGGTTCCCCCTTTGGCCAACTCCAGGCAAAACGAGCAATATTATTGGCTTCAGCAAAGACTGTGATGGCCTCTCGACTTTCGAGAGTCAATTTAGCGTCAGTTACAACAAGAACATCAAGACCTGCAGTGGAATCAATAATCGTGATGTCAGCTTTGGATTGATCCGGGCCCAATAGGATCTTCAGGAGTTCTCGCATCGGTGGGAGGATTTTGCCAAGACTTGATGTCAGTATTTTACAATCGACGACATCAATGACCTTATGACTTTCACGTTCATGAAATCCGAGGCTAATCTTTTTACCCCGGGCTTCGGCCGCGAATACAGCGCGCCGACGTGTTCCTGCTTCGATTTGAACCAGGTCGGCAACTTCACCGCCGCTGAACCCTTTGCGACGTAACGCTTGGATAACAATATCTCTTTTCCAGCGTTGATAATACTCAGGCGCTACGTGTTGAACTGTACAACCTCCACAAGGACCAAAATGCTGGCAAGGAGGATCAACATGGTCAGAGACCTGCTCTTGTAACTCGAGGATTTCTGCTTTCAAGCCACCAGATCGTTCACCGACCAGTTTCACAAGCAAGCGATCCCCCGGCATGGTCATGGGAACAAAGACGGGTTTTCCATCATGATCACCGACACCATCGCCGCGCGCACCGAGAGTTTTGATCTCTAGTTCGATCTGTTTACCGCCGCCTCGGCGTGCTTTACGTCGCATATTTCCTGACACCTAATTTTATGATTGTACCAGTCTTTTCCCTGGTAATTTTGCGCCAATTTAGCAGCTTTTCAAAAAGCCGCAATCAATAGGTCTGACAAATTAACTCAACCTCTGGAATAAATGGATACAAAACTCATCCCAAGCTTGCAAAAAAGCCACGGGATCATCATCTTACACCCTAAGATTATTCTGATAACTTTTGGATCTTTTGGGTCATGTCATTTTTTCGATTTCTCTTTAAAGGTATTATCGGCCTTTTTGCGGCACTTGGTCTGCTCGTCATCTTAATCACTGTCCTTGTCGGTGTGGCAATTAACAATGCGGATGATCTGGGCAAAACTGTCGACAATCAAAACCTACCTTCAGAAATCATCCTGACCATCGATCTATCCCAAGGGATCTGGGAAGGGCCCTATAAAACATCCTACCTGAGTAATTCATTTCAACCAGGCATTCCTTTACATGATGCAATCGAGGCGCTTTATCGCGCCCAAAAAGATCCCCGTGTCAAAGGGGTATTGGTCCGTGCTGGGCGCGGTCCTTTGGGCCTTGCGCAAGCTCAAGAACTCCGTCGGGCGATTAAGGATTTTGCAAAAACTGGAAAGTGGAGCGCTTCCTTTGCTGAGACCTATGGCGAAGCCGGGCATGGAACCCTGCACTACTATTTAGCGAGTGCGGCCGAGACTGTTTGGATCCAACCTTCTGGCGATCTTGATATTTCCGGATTCAGTATGGAAAGCCCATATCTACGCCCCGTTCTTGATGAAATTGGCGTTCTCCCCCAATTCAGCCAGCGTCATGAATTCAAAGGTGTTATGAATATGTTCACCAGCGATAGCATGCCTGAACCGGTGCGCCAGAACACCCAAGGCGTACTAGATTCAATCTTTGCTCAAATTGAAAAAGAAATTTCAATTAGTCGAGAGAAACCAGGTGAAATTGGTAGCTTGATGAACCGCTCCCCACTAAGTGCGGTTGAAGCGATTGATACGGATCTTGTCGACCGTATTGGTTACTGGGATGAGGTGCGTAGCGAAGCCTTGGTCGAAGATCGAGAATTTGTAAATATTGCTGACTACGCCTTTAGCACAGAACCTGAAGTTCCAGAAGACGCTTCACGCATCGCTTTGATTTACGGCATGGGTGAAATTCACCTGGGAGATAGCCAGGGAGACCCATTCTTTGGTGGTGGCATGAGCATGGGCTCCGACACTATTGCCCGGGCAATTTCGGATGCCATTGATGACCCCACTATCGAAGCAATCCTCCTTCGCATAGATAGCCCTGGTGGATCTTATGTTGCATCAGATGTTATGTGGCGTGAGGTTGTCCGGGCTAAAGAAGTCGGTAAACCCGTGATCATCTCTATGGGTGAAGTCGCGGCATCTGGCGGGTATTTTGTCTCGGCCCCTGCTCATAAAATTTTGGCAAACCCCGTGACGATCACTGGTTCCATCGGTGTAGCTGGCGGCAAGATGGTCTTAAGTGGCTTGTGGGATAAGGTCGGCGTAAACTGGGATGGTGTGAAGGCTGGTGACAATGCCGATCTCTACAGTGCCAATAAAGCGTTTACTAATGAAGGCTGGGAACGACTACAAGGCTCCCTCGACCGTATCTATGAAGACTTCACGGTTAAGGTAGGCGAAGGACGAGGTAGAACTCAGCAAGAAATTCATACTATTGCCAAAGGGCAAATCTGGAGTGGGCTTCAAGCCAAAGAGAACGGCTTGATTGATCAACTCGGGGGCTTCCGTGAAGCGGTACAAGTGGCTCGAGAAGCCGCAATGATCCACGATGACATCGCCCATGAATTGGTAGTTTTCCCGACACCACGCGATCCCCTTGAAGAACTTTTGGAAAATGCAATGGGCGGACCAATGATCCTCAGCGATCCCGCTGTTTTAAAATCCCTCAAAAGCCTATTAAAAATTGCTTCCCCAATGTTGCAAGGCATAGAACAGGCGACACAGGACCCTCGAGTTTCCGTGTTAAATTCAGGGATAAAACCTCTAGGGAATTAATAACTGGAAAAATAATAACTTGGTAATTGTGAGGCCCTTTCTACTGGGACCTCAGATAGCTCAACCTTCTTTAAGTAGCTGTGATCTCTCGACCAGACGTTCTGTTGGGAAGTTAATCGTCACCGAAGTCCCTTTCCCGAGTTCACTTTCTATGGAAAGGGTACCTTTATTGCGCTCGGTAATGGCCTTAACAATGCTTAAGCCCAAGCCGCTGCGCTCTTCCCCGCCTTCTGTAGACTTCCAAAAGGGATCCGTTACAAAAGGCAAATCTTCTTTCTTTATCCCAATCCCGGTATCCGAAAACCGGATACTCAAACCATGATACTCATCATACAATGCTGACACATCGACCTGACCATCTCGCGGGGTAAAATGAATGGCATTGCTGAGGAGGTTAACGACAATCTGTTTAAATCCCTGAGCATTGCTGCGTAAATAGGGAAGGTCCTCTTGCATTGAACACTCAACAACGACACCACGATCCGCCGCTCTCAGCTCCAAAGCACGTGCACAACCAAGCACTTCATCGGTAACATCGAGTTCTTCATCTTGTATTCCAGCCTCGGCAGATTCCAAGCGGGAAATTTGTTGAATATCCGACACCATGGTCATCAAGTTTGAACCGGCTTCAAAAATATAACCCAGGTATTCTTCGCGCTTATCTTGATCAACCTTGTAATCTTTTTCTTTCATCAATATTTCTGAAAACCCAATAATCGCGTTTAATGGAGTTCGTAATTCATGGCTCATATTCGCAAGAAAGGACGTCTTGGCACGGTTGGCAATTTCTGCTGTTTCTTTTGATTCCGTCAAAGCCCGCTCATGCTGTTCGATCGTAATCAGCATATTGTTATAGGCCTCAACCGTTTGGCCAAGTTCATCATCGGAACGCCACTTTACGAGAACAGGTTTTTTCTGTGTCGCCATTTCTTCAATAGAATTAGACAATAGCTTAAGAGGGCGCCCCACGGCTCGATTGATAGCAATCGCTGCGCCCCCCCCCCAATGTCATCAGAATGACGAGAAAGATCAGGGCATCAACAAAGATCCGGGTCCAAACATCAGTGAAAGCACGTTCCGTAGTATAACCAACCTCTAAATGCCCTAGGATTTCATCGTTATCAAAAACGGTATAGGTCAGAGGAACGCGAATAAAATCAATATCTGTTAACTTGAAATTATCTGCATTGAGATCGCTCGAAGGATAAAACTCTCCCGCATCGTCAGGTAAAATTATCCGAACCCGAACAAGATCGGGGTCCCTCATCAATGTTTCCAGAACCAGTAGAACTGTTTTCTCGTCGTAATCCCAGAGAGAACGTGACAAAGGCACAGATACCTTGTTCGCAACATCCAAGGCACGTTGTGCAATACGGCTTTCTTCGAGCTGAAAAAATCGTACTTCGAAAAACAAGAAAGGAGCGAGCCCTGTCACAAGAACTGACAGAGTACAGATTATCAATAGCTTTGTACGGACAGATTTAAAGACCATTATGATCTGGTGACCTATCTATTTTCACAATACTTTTATGCGAACACCAGTAACTTGCACCTCACACCATAAGGTCCTTATCCCCCGGCAACCAACCTGGTACCACCCCATTTTCACGGCCTTAACTTTAATATGTTTTAAGGTTGGTTATATTGAGATTTAGAATCAACAACCTAACCACTACCGAAAATTGGTCGATACTCTTTTTATTATTTCTACTAATAAGATACAGGGAGGGGGTTAACAGGCAATAAACGAGATATTACTAAGTTATTACTTTCAGTTAGTATTGATTATATAAACTTCCTGGCTGCAATTAAGAACTCAATATTCCCTTCGGGCCCTTTTATTGGGCTTTCCGTTATACCAAGTACAGCCCAGTCAGTCTCCTCAGAAAGCCACTTTTCAATCCGGTCGCAGACTTCTTGATGGAGTTCAGGTTCCCGGACAACGCCTCCCTTACCCACCCTTCCTTTACCAACCTCAAATTGAGGTTTGATCAAAGCAATCATCAAAGCACCTGCTCCAGCCAGGGCCATGGGTGCGGGCAAAACAGTTTCCAAACCAATAAAGCTTGCATCACAAACAATCATGTCGATCGTTTCCGGAACAACCTCAGAAGTAAGATGGCGCGCGTTTGTACGCTCCATCACGACAACACGTTCATCCTTGCGAATTTTCCACGCCAACTGTCCATGGCCAACATCGACCGCATAAACCTTACGGGCTCCATTGGTCAGGAGGACATCAGTAAAGCCACCGGTTGAAGCACCGACATCCATGCAGACCTTATCTGTCGGATTGATATCAAAGGTCTTCAATCCTTTTTCCAGCTTGAGACCTCCCCGACTAACCCAGGGATGATCTTCGCCTTTTACAGTCAATTGCGCATCTTCAGGCAAAGGCTGGCCGGGTTTATCGATCCGTTTGGTATCACTGTAAACTTGCCCAGCCATAATTCGAGCTTGTGCTTTGGTTCTGCTTTCAACCAACCCACGATCAACAAGGAGCTGATCTGCTCTTTTCTTCCCGACCTTTGCCACGTCAAATACTCTTGTAATTAATCAGACCCAAGCGTTCACGAATTGTGAAGCGTACAACAAAGACAACTGCCACAAAAGACAACCCTGCCGCAAGCCCTAACCAGATACCCTGGCCTCCGCCCTCAAGGACAAAGCCGCCAACATAAGAAATTGGAAGCCCGAGAGCCCAATACCCAAATATGGCTAAAAACATTGGAACTTTGGTATCACTGAGACCACGCAGAGCTCCGGCTGTAACAACTTGGCACCCATCGACCAACTGGAACAATGCAGCAACAGCGAGATAGGAAACAGCCAGCTTTAGAGACACCTGGTTTTCCGCTAAAGCTGGGTCGAGATAGAAGCTGACCAACAGTGTTGGCATCAACCAAAATGCCAGGCAAGTGGTCACCATAAATCCGGTCCCCATGAAGATCGATACCCAACCAGCTCTTTTTATTCCGTCGGAATTTTTCTGTCCCATAGCAAGTCCAACCCGAATTGTCGCCGCCTGACTTATTCCCAAGGGCACCATAAAGGCGATTGAAGCACATTGCAGAGCTATGGCATGGGCAGCCAATTCATCAGTCCCCAACCACCCCATCAAAATTGTTGCGGCGGCAAAGAGCCCGGTTTCAGCTGTTAAGGTGCACCCGATAGGAAGTCCAATGCGAAAAATTTCCTTAAATCGCGACCAATCCGGTTTCCACAAACGGACAAGGATTGCGTACCTTTTGTACCGTCGATGAAATAAAATATAAGCCAAAATCAGTAAAAACATGACCAGATTTACAAAAGTTGTGCTGATCCCGGCCCCCGCCAATTCAAGACGCGGGAAGCCCCAGTTACCGAACATCAGCGCATAATTACCGGCCGCATTCACAAAAATGCCAACAATTGTTATGTATAATACCACTGATGTTTTTCCGTGCGCGGAAAGCAAACACCGTAAAACCAAAAAAAGAAATGCTGGGAAGAAGTTCCAGGCGGCAAAACGGATGTACCCTTGCGCCATTGACGCATTTTCAGGCGTCTGACCGAGAACCAAAAAGATTATTTCAGCATTCCAAATCAACCCGACGAGCAGAGCCGCAACCACGATAGAAACCCAAAACCCCTGGCGTGTCGTTCGGCGTACAGACTTAAAGTCCCGCGCCCCAATAGCCTGTGCCATCATGGGGGCCACGGCGGTAATCAAGCCAATACCAAAAAGTAAAAAAGGGCTCATAAGACTTGTTGCAAGAGTGCCCGCAGCAAGAAACTTGGGCCCAAGCCACCCCATCATAATAACATCTGTTGTAAAGAGAGCCATTTGTGCCACCTGGGCAACAACAAGCGGCCAGGCAAGATTAAAGCTGGCTTTAATTTCCTCTCCCCACAAAACGGAGGGCGGCAAAGACTGGTCAGGGGCCACAATAGCCCTGTCCGTTGACAGTCCGGTTGACATAAAACTGATCCTAAATGAGAAATTTACTGACGCACGCAGCCAAAATAGGTTGTTCGTCGTCTCCCTTTCGGGGCTAGCAAATTTGTAACTTGAAATTCACCCTAGCGAGTTGCAACAGGGTTGTATAGAGCTTTTAGAAATATCGTGAATATTGCACAGGCTATTAAGGCATAAACTCTTGTTGACGACCTGATTAACCAGACGAGGAAGTTAAATGACCCCCGGCAAAGCCGGGGGCTTAAGCGGGTGAGCCCCTTAAAGGGGCAAATTGGGAACCGCTAAAGCGGTTATGGATTGAATATATCCATTTGGTCAAAGTACTTATCACGCTCTTCTTGCGTTCTGATATACTCCCTCACCATCTGTTCATCGAGCCCTACAGTTGAGACGAAATATCCACGGGCCCAAAAATTTTCACCCTTGAAATTCCGTGCTTTATTTTTGAATTTTCGAGCTATGGCAATCGCGCTTTTTCCTTTTAGGTATCCAACGACTTTTGAAACAGCATGTTTGGGCGGTATGCTGATACACATGTGAATGTGATCCGGCATCAAATGGCCCTCCTCAATCTTACTTTCGCGATGCCCGGCCAGTTCATGGAAAATTTCACCAAGATACTGACGTAGGTTGCCATAGATAACTTTTTGCCTGCGTTTAGGGATGAAAACCACGTGGTATTTACAATCACATCTCGTATGTGCAAGGCTTTTGTAATCTCTCATCGGCTAATTCCTTTGTTATTTTGGTCAATAAACAAAGAAATGTAAGACCGTGGGAACGGTCAAACCATTGAGAGTCCCCCGGCATAGCCGGGGGTTTACCGGATTAAATTAAAGCGGGTTTACGCAATCGAAGAGGACGTTTCCACAACCGATTTACCAAGAGCTGACATGGCCTTAGTAAAGATCCCTTCGACGTCCAACCCTGCTTGCTCTAGCTGTTTAGACGGGGTGTCATGATCGATAAAGATATCAGGCATACAAACGGGACGGAATTTAAGTCCCTTATCGAACAGCCCCTCATTGGCCAATAAATTGGACACCAGAGAAGAAAATCCGCCAATAGAGCCTTCCTCAACAGTGAGGAACACGTCATGATTTTTTGCGAGAGAACGAACGAGATCAGCATCTAGCGGCTTTGCAAAACGGGCGTCGGCAACAGTTGAACTAAAGCCGTGAGCTGCTAATTTATCCGCAGCTTTGAGACAATCTTCCAAGCGGGTACCAAGGGCAAGAATGGCAACATGCTTGCCTTTACGTATAATACGTCCCTTACCAATTTCCAACACGCTCCCGCGTTCTGGGAGTTCAACCTTCCCGGTTGATTCCCCTCTCGGAAAGCGAATGGCACTTGGTTTGTCATCAATGACAGCTGAAGTTGCGACCATGTGCATTAACTCAAGCTCATCCGAAGGTGCCATAATAACCATATCCGGAATACATCCAAGATAGGCGAGATCATAACTCCCCTGATGGGTCACCCCATCTGCACCAACCATCCCGGCACGATCAATAATGAAACGAACAGGCAGGCTTTGAATAGCGACATCATGAACAACTTGGTCGTAAGCACGCTGTAAAAAAGTTGAATAGATCGTGGCATAGGGTTTATAGCCGTCGCAGGCCATACCAGCACAGAAAGTCACCCCATGTTGTTCTGCGATCCCGACATCAAAAGTTCTGTCAGGAAACTCTTCTTCGAACAAGTTGATACCTGTGCCTGAAGGCATAGCAGCTGTCATTGCAACGATTTTTTCATCGTGTTTCGCTTCAGCAATTAAAGCCTTGGCAAAGACGTTCTGATAGAGAGGTGCCTTTGGAGGTGTTTTCTGCTGTTTTCCGCTGACCACATCAAATTTTGAAACGCCGTGGTATTTATCAGCAGCCTGTTCAGCAGGTTCATAGCCTTTCCCTTTTTGGGTAACAGCATGAATAAGAACCGGGCCATCAAATCCGCAATCACGAACATTTTTTAAAACCGGAAGAAGATGGGAAAAATCATGGCCATCAATCGGGCCAATATAGAAAAATCCAAGTTCTTCAAATAAAGTTCCACCTGTAAAAAAGCCTCGCGCGTATTCTTCTGCGCGTTTTGCTGCGGTTTCCAAACGGGGAGGAAATTTACTGATGATCTCTTTCGCCAAATGGCGCATAGACTGATAAGGCTTGGCTGAAATCAAACGAGAAAGATAAGCGCTCAAAGCCCCAACAGGCGGGGCGATCGACATATCGTTATCGTTAAGGATCACAATCAGTCTGGAATTCATGGCACCAGCATTGTTCATAGCTTCGTAAGCCATGCCCGCAGTCATGGAACCATCACCGATCACAGAGATCACATTATTTGTTTTTCCAGCGAGATCACGGGCAACTGCATACCCAAGCCCGGCAGAAATCGATGTGGAACTGTGTGCGGCCCCAAACGGATCGTAGATGCTTTCTTTGCGGGTCGTAAAGCCAGATAAGCCGCCGCCCTGGCGAATGGTACTAAATTGTTCACGGCGTTCGGTGAGAATTTTATGGGGATAACATTGGTGGCCAACATCCCAGATAAGTTTATCGTCTGGTGTATTAAACACGTGATGAATAGCAACGGTTAGCTCAACCACGCCTAACCCAGCACCCAGATGTCCACCAGTACGCGATACAGCATTGACCATATCCAGGCGAACTTCTTCCGCCAATTGTGGTAATTGGCTTTCGTCCAATGTGCGTAGATCTGCAGGATTTTTTACTGTGTCCAGCAGAGGGGTCTGGCGATTATGACCGTACTGACTCACCCGTCTCTCCATCACTTTTTTCTCAATTTGCCCTGCCAGTTAAACCAGACAAGGCATGAGATATTTCCAGGTCCCTCGGCAACCAGTATCAAAGTATAATCCTGGTCAGGTTAATTTTTCCACAGAAACCGTTAATAGATCCGTAAACCCATTTTTAAACACTAGAGTAGATATCTTAGGATCTACGTTCTAATACAAATGTGGCTGTATCGCGAAGTAACTGCGCCTTTCCTGCGAAAATATCAAGTCTAGATTTAGCCGAGAGTATTAATTTCTCTGCTTTGCTTCTCGCTTCTTTTAGACCAAGCTGCCCGACAAAGGTCGCTTTTCCAGCGTCAGAATCTACTCCTGTAGGCTTGCCTGTTTCCTCTGGTGTTGATTCGTGATCGAGCAGATCGTCCACAATCTGAAACGCCAGCCCAATATCTTCAGCATAAAGACTAAGTGCTTTGAACTCTTCAGGAGAAGCCTTCCCCAAGATAGCACCGGCCTCACAAGCATAGCGGATCAAGGCACCCGTTTTCAAATCCTGTAAGCGTGTAATCCCTGTGAGATCCAGGTTAGAGCGGTTTGGAGACAAATCGATCATCTGTCCCCCCACCATGCCTGCGGAACCCGCCGCCAGTGAAAGACCGGAGATCAATTTGAGACGCACATCAGCATCGGGATGAGATTTTGGATCTGCCAGAACGCCGAAGGCTTCAGTCAAAAGGCCGTCTCCGGCAAGTATCGCAGTGGCATCATCCCATTTCTTATGAACTGTCAGACGCCCTCGCCTTAAATCACTATCGTCCATAGCCGGTAGATCGTCATGTACCAGGCTGTAACAGTGTACCATTTCCAGAGCAGCTGCGACCTGTAGTGCGTAATTTTCCTCTACGTCAAAAAGCGCTGCAGTCTCCATAACCAGAAATGGTCGTAACCGTTTCCCTCCACCCAGAGCGCTATAACGCATGGCTTCGACGACTTCACCTTCCGGGGATGAAACGAGAGGGAGTAACTCGTCTAGTCGAGCTTCTACAGCATCGGCACGTAACGTAAGGGCTTGTTTAATGTCCTGCATTAAAGACATCTCCGCCAGGAGGCTTTACGCCACATCAAAAGGTTCCGTACGAGGCTGCCCATCAGGCCCCATGGTGATTTTTTCAACCTTTTCCTGGGCTTCACGAAGCTTAGTCTCACAATGAGCTTTAAGTTTGGCCCCTCGGTCATAGGCGCCAATGGCTTCGTCAAGTTTACCTTCACCTTGTTCCAGACGCTCCACAATCATTTTCAACTCAGCAAGGGCTGCTTCGAAACTCATCGTTTGAATGTCGTCGGTGTTTTCACCCATTTGATTTTCACCCATCTGATTTTCTGAGTTTTGTGAATTTTCCGTCATGGAAACTCCCATGGAAATTCGAGATTTAATTTCAGCGGCACTTTACGTTGTCAATATAGTGCAGACAAGGCTTTGTCAGCAGGTTGGTGCCATAATATTAATCCACAGCATTCATCATCGCCTTCACGTGCAGTGAAACCGAGCGGGATAAAGCCTCTGTATTATATCCCCCCTCCAATATTGAAACGAGGCGTCCATCACAAAGTTCCCCCGCCAATTCAACAATTCTCCTGCTTACCCAGCCAAAATCTTCATCTTCCAGATTAATTGAAGCTAAAGGATCTTCCCGGTGCGCATCAAAACCAGCTGAAACAATGATCAGTTCTGGGGCAAAGTTTTTTACGCCGGGAAATACTCTATCTTCCATTGCCTTTCTAAACTCAAATGACCCAGCGCCATTAGGCAGTGGTGTATTTAATATATTTCCGGCGACCCCCAATTCTCCAGCACTCCCTGTTCCGGGGAATAGGGGTGATTCATGGGTTGAGGCATAAAACATATTTGGGTCATCCCAAAGAATATCCTGGGTACCGTTTCCGTGGTGGACATCAAAATCGATCACAGCGATTTTTTGCAGGCCATGTTCATTACGCGCTTGATAGGCGCCAATCGCAGGGTTGCAAAAAAGGCAAAATCCCATTGCTTTGTGTCGTTCCGCGTGATGGCCGGGTGGACGGCTCAGGCAAAAGGCATTGTCGACATCCTTGTTTATTACAGCATCCACCGCAGCACAGATACCGCCAGCGGCGCGTAGAGCCGCTTCGCCTGAATCCTTACAGACAACAGTGTCTCCATCTATGGCGACATAACCTGTATCAGGAATAGCTCGAAAAACTTCACGAATATGTTCTTCGCTATGGACCCAATGAAGCTTCTCTTCGTCCAAAAGAGGAGAGCTCCTTCGGTCCAAGCCGTCAAAATCTGGCTCTGCTAAGGCCCTTAAGATTGCCTCTATACGACGGGGGGATTCAGGGTGATGTAAACCAGGATCGTGCAACTGACTTACAGGGTGACTGAATAACGCTGTTGCCATTTATATCCTCCTGATTGAATTCAAATTCATCAACTTTTTGAATTGTGTCATTAATTCTACAATCTGCCGACGGTTTTCTTTATTTTTTTCGTTTAACCTTCAGTACCCGACTTGTCTGAACAAAAAGTAACATTATGTTTTGTTATCAAGAGTTAGCCTTTACAGGTTACCTTTGCCTCTACTAAAGTACAAAAAGAGAACGGCGTTGTAGAAAACAACCGTGCCGTGAATCTTCCTATGGAACTACTGATGGCACAAGCAACGCTTTAGCCACCAAATTAAAATCAATTTAAATGCCAAATTCACAATTTGGTATCTTTTCAGGAGGCCGGTTTGCGCCAGCTGTTTACACCCTCTTCTTTTCTAATGGCTTTATGCCTGATGACCTTTCCATTCACGGCTTCTGCTCAAAAAGCATCCCTTGTTCGTGTCGATGAAGTTCGTATCGAAGCGATGAACCAAACGGTACCAGTTATTGGGCGTCTGGTCGCGCGCCAAACTGGTAATGTTTCCGCACGTATTGCAGGGCCGGTCGAGGAAGTTTTAATTGAAGTTGGCGACAGCGTAACAACAGGACAGATAATTGCCCGCCTCAATTCGGCTACCCTGCGTGCTGATAGGGATCTCGCGGCGAGTGAAGTTACCGCGTCAAATAGTCGTCTGGCGACCTTTCAGGCAAGGCTCGCGCTGGCAGGTCAGGAACTAAAGAGACTTGAAAAGCTGAGAAAATCAGCAGCCTTCAATAAGTCCAGATATGAAGATGCCGTCCAAAACAGTGCGATCGCAAAAGCGGAAGTATCCCAGGCACGGGCCGATATAAATACCGCGAAAGCCAGATTGCGTAGAGCTGAAATCAATCTCGCCTATACGGAGATAAAAGCCCCCTATCATGGCGTAGTACTCGCGAAAGAAACTGAAGCTGGATCCTATGTTCAAACCGGGGATTCAGTGGCACGCCTACTGTCACGTGACAGTTTAGAGATTGAAGTTGAAGTCCCTGCCCGTCGCCTGAAAGGCATCAAAGTAGGGATGGAGTTTTCACTTAACCTTGAAGATGGCACTCCCTTGATGGCAACAATAAGAGCAATTCTACCTCGGGAAAATCCTCTAACCAGAACCCGCCCGGTAAGACTAAATGCCCAATTGCCAAACCCAGAATTACTCGCAGATAACCAAAGTATTACTCTGTTAGTACCTGCTGGGCCAAAACGGGATGTGCCCACCGTTCACAAAGATGCTGTCATCCAAAGCCCTAACGGCCCTATGGTCTTTCTAAATGCCGAAGGACATGCCCAACCTCGGCCTATTCAACTCGGTCAGCAAATAGGGGAACGCATTGAAGTAATTTACGGCCTGCAATCAGGTGATCAAGTTGTTACCCGAGGTAACGAGCGTCTTTTCCCAGGAATGCCGCTTCAGATTAATGGTGCCGACGCAGAAAAAGCCAAAGATCAAGAATCCGAAAAACAGGATGAAAGCAGTAGCGAGGACGCCTCGTAATGAACTTGATCAAAGTCTCCATTGAAAGACCAATTGCGATTATATCAGCCGTTATCATGGTTGTTTTATTTGGGGCAGTTGCGCTCCAAATTATCCCGATCCAACTTACGCCAGACGTGAACCGTCCGGTTATTACTATTCGGACAAACTGGGGTGGCGCGGCGCCAGCTGAGGTTGAACGCGAAATCATAACTGAGCAGGAAGAGAAACTTAAGGGCCTGGAAAACCTCCACAGTATGACAAGTAACTCTTCTTATGGCTCTGGTCGAATTACGCTAGAGTTCAATGTTGGCACAGACATGGGCAAAGCCCTGTTACTAACGGCTAATCGATTGGACCGTGTAAATGGATACCCTGATGAAGCCGACGAACCGACATTAGACACTGCAGGAGCAGAAGATAGCCCCATCGCTTGGTTTGTTCTTACCCGAGAAGACGGTAATACGGCCGACATTCACACCTATGGTGACTTCGTAGAAGACATTGTCAAAGACAGGATAGAACGTGTTCCCGGTGTCAGTGGTGTCAATATATATGGCGGCAGTGAACGAGAAATTGAAATAGTAATACAGCCCGAGCTTCTCGCCCGTTACGGCTTAACTGCCAGCTCTGTCGTCAGCACTCTACGCGCCGCGAGTTCATCGATTTCCGCAGGGGACGTTGAAGAGGGAAAACGCCGTTATATTGTCAGGACAGAAGGTGATCTTGATACGGTTGAAGCCGTTAGACAAGTCGTGCTTCGCAGCTCTCAAGATGCTTTTACGGGCAGCGTGGCCCGGGTAACAGTTGGTGATATAGCAAGGGTCAATTTTAACTACAAAGATCCAAGCGCTAAGATCCGCGTCCTCGGCAATGCGGCTATGGCATTTAACGCCACTCGCGAAACCGGGGCTAATGTTATTGAGACCATGGACGGTATCTATCAAGCCGTTGAAGATCTTAACGCTCGCTCGATACCGAGTGCCGGACTGAAACTGGAACAGGTTTACGACGAGACCGTATACATCAACTCTGCAATTGATCTCGTCAGGCAGAATATATGGTTTGGCGGTATTCTCGCCGCAATAATCCTGCTTATTTTCCTACGCTCTGTTAGAGCAACAGTCATAATATCTATGGCTATTCCCGTCTCTGTCGTTGGCTCTTTTGTCGCCATGGCAGCGCTTGGCAGATCCATCAATGTTATATCTCTGGCAGGCCTTGCTTTTGCCGTAGGCATGGTGGTCGATGCAGCCATTGTCGTTCTTGAAAATATTTTCCGGCTCAAAGAAGAAGGAAAATCTCCTGCTGTTGCGGCTTATGAAGGAGCCCAACAGGTATGGGGAGCCATCTTTGTTTCGGCTCTGACCACCGTCATGGTCTTTATACCGATTATGGTTATGGAGTTAGAGGTCGGCCAACTCTTTAGAGACATTGCTGTCGCGATATCTGTCTCCGTCACCTTATCACTCGTCGTATCCATTACTGTGATCCCTGCCCTTTCCAGACGCTTCCTTCGTGATCACGATACAGATGGCAGCGACACGATGAACCGTATTCATCTTCCTGGAATTGATCAGTTTGGCACGGGGTTTGTAAAGTTTGTCATGGGCTTTCAAACTCTGGTTATCAAAAGAAAGCTAATTGCCATTGGATTGGTCGGTGCCATAACCGCTGTGGCTTCACTCGGCACATGGAAGTACCTTCCTAAACTTGAGTACTTGCCAGAAGGCAACAGAAACCTGGTTTTTGGTATTATCATTCCGCCACCCGGGTACAATCTGGACACAATGACATCCATTGCCATTGAAGTTGAAAATTCCATCCGCAATTTGTGGGCATCTGAAACTGGTCCTGAATCGGCTCCAGAAGAGCCCGTAAAGATGGAACGTTTCTTTTTTGTCGCCACAAGATCCAACACCTTCCTAGGTGCCGTTGCCATCGATGGCCAACGAGTAGCGGAACTCATCCCTGTACTACAGAAACCTGTTTTCAAGGAACCTGGAACTTTTGGCTTTATCAACCAACCCTCTCTTTTTGGCCGTGGTATCGGCGGAGGACGTAAAATTGACTTGGATATATCAGGCTCTGATCTGGGCGAAATCCTGGCTATCGCGGGTCAAGCGACCGGGAAGATGCTCGCCGTCTTTCCCACAAGTGAGGGCAATCAATTCAGGCCTCGCCCGGGCCTAGAATTAGGAGCACCTGAAGTACGCGTGCTACCGGACCGTATACGACTTGCCGACAACGGCGTTTCCGTAAATGAACTTGGCACCGCCATTGATGTATTTAACGACGGCCTCCGGGTCGAAGAAATCACCGTTGGAAACAAGCGGCTTGATTTGACGCTCAAAGGACCCAACAAGGGTATAACCCAAACCCAGGGCATTGCCAGTCTACCAGTTGTAACTGCAGATGGAACGATACTTCCCGCTTCCAGCCTTGCAGAAATTATTCTAACGTCTGGGCCAACAGAAATTAGACATCGTGAACGTTTGCGTACAATAACACTCGAACTTAGGCCATCAGCCGGTGTGCCTTTGGAGCAGGCCCTGGAGACCTTACAAGCTGAAATTATCGCACCTCTCGAAGCAGCTGGCCTTCCGAGTGATGTAAAGATAAGCCTGAGCGGTACAGCTGATAAACTTGCTCAAACCTGGGATGCAATGGTTGTTAATTTGTTGTTGGCAATTGTTATCGTGTATCTGGTGATGGCCGTTCTTTTTGAGAGCTTCCTTTATCCCCTGATCATTCTGCTAGCTGTGCCCTTGGCAACTGCTGGCGGGGTCGCTGGCTTGGTCTTCCTCAACAGCTTTTCTTTTCAACCCCTGGATATGTTGACCCTGCTTGGGTTTGTTATATTGGTCGGAATTGTTGTCAATAACGCCATTCTCGTCGTCCATCAAACCTTGCATCACTTGCGTGTTGAGAACATGCATGCTCAGGCCGCAATTTTGGAAGCGACCCGCAACCGCATTCGACCAATTTTCATGTCCACTCTGACCTCTGTCGTTGGTATGATGCCATTGGTATTGGTTCCAGGAGCAGGCTCTGAGCTCTACCGAGGTTTGGGCTCTGTTGTTATCGGTGGATTATCTCTATCGGCAGTGCTCACCTTGCTAATCATTCCTCCGATGCTTGCTTTGATGGAGAAAACTCTTGAAAAAGACCGTAAGCACAATCAGGAACTCAAGGCACGGCCTGGGTTAACGGATGCCGTGGAATAAAGAAAATTTAAAAAAGCCTCTGGACCCATCCAGAGGCTTTTTCTTTAAACTCAAATTTTATGCTGTCCTGTAAATTGGCCGTTAAACCAATTAGATAAGACCTTAGTCAGATTTTTTGATTTTCAAGACCAGCACATCATCACTTCCTTCTTCGGATGACAAGAATTCGTGCCCCGTTGTCTCACAGAAGTTCTTAAAATCCATAAGGGCACTTGGATCTGTGGCATGGACTTCAAGAACCTCTCCTGGAGTCAATGGCTTCATAGCTTTACGCGCACGTAAAACCGGAATTGGGCATTTTAACCCTGTCGCATCAAGTAAGTGTTCAGCCATGATTATTTTCTTTCGTCTTAAAGGTGAAACCGAAAACGGCTGTTAAAATCCACCCCAAAATGTAAAGGCTGCCGCCAAAGGTAATATAGGGGCCACCCAGAGAAACATCAGCAAGTGCCTTAACAAACAGTCCACCGGTAAATAAGACCAGCCCCAAGGCAAAGCAGATACTCCCGACTATCCTTGCTCGTGAGCACCCGCCGCCAACCTGTCCAAGTGCTGTCAGACCGATCAGAGCAAGGACATGAACCAAGCCATAGGAGCCACCGGTTTGTGCCCAGAGCACCCGGGTTTCATCACCACCAAGACCGTGAGCACTATAGGCACCGATTGCTACAGATATCGCCCCCCAAAGGGCTGCGAATACAATCCAGAACTTATTCATGTTAAAAATCATTCTTTCCTTACTGAGTACTGCTGCAAAGATAAAAACCACGACATTCCATAAATTTCATCAAACGCTGGTCCGGATATAGAGAGAATAAATGTAGAAGCTTCTCCCACAAAAACAACAACCGAACCAAGTCATTAGAACTAAAACCACTGTCAGTAGGTACGACGAAAAAAAGCCACAATCTGCCTATTCATGAATATTAAAATTATAATGAACGAAAGAGAGCTCGGAGAATATCTATAAACGGCTTTACCAAAGCTGTACAGCAAAGGAAGGGTCGTTTTCTGGTTTACAGACGTCAGGCTTCATAATGACGCATCTGGTACATTTTTATTTCCCAGGTGCGGTATAACTTTTATTGAGAATACGGCTCACACATTCTGTTCAAGCCATATCCCTTATAAGAAGATAAGAACATGTCCGATTTCACCCAACATCTTTTGACAACACCAGCTTCCCTCGCCGCAACGATGTCAGCCCTCCCCAATGAAGGAGCTGTCGCTTTTCCTCTCGTCGATGAAGCTGGTTGTGAAAAAATGCTTCGGGCAACAGAGCAACTTAATTTTCGCAAAAGCACCCCTGTGGTCGGTTCTCCAGGCAATGAAGTTCAGCAGGACTTTACCATTTGCATGAATTTTGAAGAAGACACTTTCCTCAATGACTATCAGGCAGCTTTTGAGCAACAACTAAACGTCGCCTTTGAATTAATGAGCCCCCAACCATATAAAACGCCTTTTGCTTTCAACGATACCGCAGCGCTACGCTACTACGAAGGATCTGCAGGTATCTCACCCCACCGGGATTTAGTGTGTTTTGAAGGGGTAATAGCCATTTTAACCCTTGCAGGAGAAGCTGGATTTTACATCTGCGATGATCGAGACAGAACCAATGCAAAACGCATGGAGGCCAAAGCAGGTGTCATGATTCTGATGCGCGGGAAAAACTTTGCTGGTATAGAGGAACGCCCGTTCCATTTTGTTGAGGGGGTCTCAAAAGAACGTGTCGGCTATGGTCTAAGATACAACGTTCGAGAGCCTTTGGATAAAGCGCAGTAACAATAGGTTCTCATCCTCCCTAAATCTATACCAATAAAGCATATCAGTTAAGTGCGCGTCCCCTTTGCGTCCGGGGTCCACTTCTGATACCTATCGCGTCAATGGCTCTTTGATCAATTTATGATCTTGGATGAGCAATAGGATACGAATAGATGAAAACGGATCTCTTTGACTTCGAGCTCCCCCGTGAGGTAATCGCCCACCGACCGGAAAACCCACGTGACATGGCCAAACTCCTGTCCGTTGGCAACCGCTTTGAAGATCACAGAATGATAGACTTGCCAGAGCTTATTCAGCCTGGTGATTTGCTGGTCTTTAATGACACCAAAGTCATCCCCGCACGCCTAAAAGGCAAACGAGGAGAAGCGGGCATTGAAGTCACGCTACACAAACAAGAACCACCATCAAGCGATGGTGGCGCACGGTGGTGGACCTTTGCCAAGCCAGCCAAGAAACTGCGCCTGGATGATATCGTTCGTTTTGCTGACGGTTTTAGCGCCAAGGTAGAAAGCAAACTTGATGGTGGCGAAGTTCTTCTTGCCTTTGATTTACCACCTGAAGAGCTTTATCCCTATCTGGAAGAGTATGGCAAAATGCCCTTACCGCCATATATCCAGAGGGACGCCGGATCGGACAAGCAGGACGCAGATGATTATCAAACCAGATTTGCTAAATATCGCGGGGCTGTCGCCGCACCAACCGCAAGCCTTCATTACACTGACCGTCTTATGGCTGCCTTGGATAACAAAGGCATAGAACACCTGACATTGACCCTCCACGTCGGTGCTGGAACGTTTTTACCGGTAAAAGTAGATGATCTCAAAGATCATAAAATGCACAGTGAAATTGGCCATATCAACAAAGAGACTGCTGCCAAAATAAACGCCGTCCGCGCCAAAGGCGGTAGAATAATTGCTGTCGGAACTACCGCACTTCGCTTACTGGAAAGTGCCGCAGATGACGACGGGACCCTCAAGCCCTTCGATGGTGAAACGGATATTTTCATTACCCCAGGCTACAAATTTAAGATCGTTGATCTGTTGTTGACCAACTTCCATTTGCCGCGCTCGACTTTATTCATGCTGGTATCCGCCTTCGCTGGACTGGATCGCATGCGTGCCGCCTATCAACACGCCATCAAGAATGGCTATCGTTTTTATTCCTACGGGGACTGCAGCCTATTGCAGCGTGAGGATCATTTATGAGTACCCAAGAAGAGAACAAGCTGGCAAAATTTGGTTACGAACTACAAGCTACAGATGGTCTTGCCCGTCGGGGTGAAGTGACAACAGCCCACGGTACATTTCAAACACCAGCCTTTATGACAGTGGGTACTGCAGGTACCGTAAAAGGGCTCACTCCTGAACAGCTTCGTTCTACTGGAGCAGAGGTTGTCCTGGGTAACACCTACCATCTGATGTTGCGTCCAACTGCAGAGTTGGTTGATCGTCACGGTGGCCTGCACAAATTCATGAACTGGCCTCACCCAATCCTGACTGATTCCGGTGGGTACCAGGTTATGTCGCTATCAGGTCTGCGTAAGATCACCGAAGAAGGCGTCAAATTCCAATCCCATATTGATGGCAGCAAGCACAATCTAACTCCTGAGAGATCCATGGAGATCCAGGACTTGTTGGATTCAAACATCACCATGGTCCTGGATGAGTGCACCCCTTATCCAGCTACGCACGAAGAAGCAGCTCATTCCATGCGCCGTTCCATGCGTTGGGCAGAGCGTTGCCGTAAATCCTTCCGGGACAGAGATGGCTATGGTCTTTTTGGAATTGTTCAGGGCTCAACCTATGAAGACTTGCGTAAAGAGTCTGCCGAAGCCCTGATTGATATTGGCTTTGAAGGCTATGCCGTCGGCGGTCTTGCCGTTGGTGAAGGGCAAGAAGTGATGTTCGAAGTTCTCGATCATACCATGCCACACCTTCCAGAAGATAAACCACGCTACCTTATGGGGGTGGGCAAACCATCTGATCTCGTCGGTGCTGTCGCCCGCGGCATTGATATGTTCGATTGCGTTCTCCCAACAAGATCAGGCAGAAATGCGCAAGCTTTCACACGACGCGGGGCGCTCAACATGCGCAACAAGCGTCATGAAGATGATCATCGCCCAGTGGATGACCAGTGTAAATGCGCATGCTGCACCCAATTTAGCCGGGCTTACCTACGTCACTTATTTAGAGCGAAAGAAATGCTCGGCCCTGTTCTTTTGACCATACACAATCTTGCTTATTATCAAGAGCTGATGGCCGGAATGCGTGACGCCATTGCTGAAGGAACTTTCACAGAGTTCCAAAAAGAATTTTACCGCTTGCAAGAAGGTGGAGATATTCCAGCACTGGAATGAGGTGGCTCAGTTTAAATATGGTTATGGTAGTATCGATCCCACTATTTTGAACGTACTATAATCAACAAACGAGATGCTAAGGAGAAGGAGGGTTTTGAGATGAGTAAAAAAACAAAGACCAAACCCTCTTACCCTACTGATCCGGCAGCCGCTATTCGTCAAAAGGCCCTTGAGCTACAGTTCGATGCCGTCGGGTTTTCTCCGGCTGAGATGAGTGAACAGACGAAGGAAAACCTGCGTGAGTTCCTCGCCCGTGGTTATCACGGAGATATGGGCTGGATGGAAAACCGTATCGAATGGCGTGAAAACCCCACAGCGATGTGGGAAGACGCCAAGAGTATTATCGTGCTCGGGGTGAATTATGGACCTGCAGATCCCCCACTGGCCAATCTTGAATTCGATGACCGTGGCAATATTTCAGTATATGCCCGCAACAAAGACTACCACGACTTTATCAAGAAGCGGCTCAAAGCTCTCGCACGCTGGATGGTCGAAAACCTTGATTGTCAGGTAAAGGTCTTTGTTGATACAGCCCCTGTTCTTGAAAAGGTCGCTGCAGCTCAAGCAGGTATTGGCTGGCAAGGCAAGAACACCCATCTCGTCTCCCGCGAACATGGATCCTGGTTGTTTCTTGGTGAAATCTATACATCGCTTGAGCTTAAGCCAGATCAGCAAGAAGAAGATCATTGCGGTTCGTGCAACCGCTGCCTCTCCATTTGTCCAACAGATGCTTTTCCAGCCCCCTACGTTCTGGATGCGAAACGCTGCATATCATACCTGACGATTGAATATCACGGCCATATCGCCCGAGAATTTCGTATCCCCATGGGAAATCATATCTACGGGTGCGATGATTGCATTGCCGTCTGTCCGTGGAACAAATTTGCTGAGCCAACAACAGAAGAACATGTTTTCCCGCGTATTGAATTAACCGCTCCAAGACTTGCCGATTTAGCAGAATTGGATGATGCAAGTTTCCGGCAAATATTCTCAGGCTCACCAATAAAAAGGATTGGACGGGACCGTTTTATCCGAAATGTCCTTATCGGATTGGGAAATTGTGGTGATAACTCAGTAACTCCGCGAATAGAGTCCCTTTTGCAAGATGCTTCACCTTACGTCCGCGCTATGGCCGTTTGGGCACTTGGGAGGTTAATGAGTTCGACTAAGTTTGAGGCCTTGCGCATCATTAATACGCAAGATGAATCTGACCCAGATGTGCTCGAAGAATGGGCGACACCTTATCGCCCCGAAGCACTTCATCCTCCTGAAGCCGACGTTTTAGGTCCTTTAGGATAACAAACAAATGAGGCTCTTGTTGCTTGGATAACAGGGCACCCATTCCAGATGATGTCTTCATCTCTGAGTTCAATACGCCCATTACCACAAGTCTCTCTTGCAAAGGCCAAGATTTGAGTTGGAGTATTTACGCGGTTGCCATAACAGACGCCAAAAGCCCAGGGCGTATAATCATTACTACCATAAATTTGTGCACCTTTAGCCACAGCCTTGATTACAGGACGAGAAGCATCGATTTTAATAGGTTCGTTTGCACAGGCTGAAAGTAAAATAACAAAAGTACCAACCGTAAACCGTAGAATCAGTGTTTTCATGGTTGGCATCCCTATTCTCCCGTTTTCCCATTTATAAGTGCGGCATCGCCAAGAATTTTTCGGCGCTTTTTACCCAACTGAGTTATGATAATTCCAAAGAGAATAATCGCCAAAGCTACGAAGGCTTCTGTATCGTAACTTTCGGAGAGGAATAAGAAGCCCCAAACCATACCAAATACGGGGACAAGGTAATTATTCAACGCCGTGAAATTTGCCCCTGCCATCCCTAATAAATAGTATAAAACGATATAGGCAATGGCTGTAGAAAGCACAGCTAGACTAATCAAAGCTCCAACACTTCGGACAGTTGGATCCAATGCAAGTGGATCTTCCAAAACAAAGGCCATTGGTATTGCCATTATTGATGCACACAACAAAATTGCAGCACCATTCACAATAGGATCAAGCTTAACCAAACCAGTCTTCCGCGCATAAACGGAGGTTGCGCCATAACAAAATGAAGCAAAGGCAACAGCGAGTTGTCCTAAAACAGAATCACCCAACCCTTTTAAAGCATCCGGCCCGACCAAGAGAATAACGCCTCCAAAACCAACCAATGTTCCCATCGTTTTTGGCAGGGACATTTTTTCATCATCCGTCCAAAAATGCGAAACGACCAAGGCCGTGAGAGGTACAACTGACATTAAGATCGCGGCAAGGCCTGATTCTATATGAAGTTCACCCCAGGAAATGAGAATAAATGGAACAATATTTCCTGTTACCGCAATAGCAAGATATCGCAACCACGTCCTGCGATCCTTTGGAAACCTCTTCCCGAGGGCAAGCATTAATGTTGAGAGAACAAGAAAAGCCAAGAACAGACGAAATGCGGTAAGGGTCACTGGAGAAATTGTCTCCAGTGTTATCTTAATAAGGAAAAACGAACTCCCCCATATTGCCCCTAATAAAATGAGCAGGACATATTGATGAATTCGAGGTTTATCCAAGTGCATTTACTTCAGGTTCCATTGGGGGTTTATAATTTAGCCCCCCAATGTTCCAAGAAATTAACTCAAACGCAAATGGCTTGTTTGTAATAATTTTGATTTATGCAGAATTGTCGTCAGAATATTAAACGACAGTTGCTTCATTAAGCCCACCAGACATTGAATTCTCATGGGCAGGGAGATCTGCTCTTGCCTTATTACTTATAACCTTAAGCTCTTCTACATGCGATGAAAGAGATTGAACAATACCACCAATTTCCGTAGTTGCTTGGCTAGTTTGACCAGCAAGCTGTTTAACTTCCCCAGCAACGACAGCAAAACCTTTGCCCGCATCACCTGCACGTGCAGCCTCAATTGTGGCATTAAGAGCTAGAAGATTTGTCTGACGCGCAATGGCATCAATCTGCTGTGCAACATTACCTACGTTTTCAATTTCAATACTAAGCTGAGCGATTTCTTCAAAAATCTTATCAATACTCTGCTCTAAAACACCCTGATTTGGATTCATTTATCTCTAGCTCCCATTAGACCGAACCCACTGATAGCAACTTGCTATTAACGTGAGATTAACCACGGATAAAAAAATGCATTTTAGGTAATTTTTTTAAATCCAAGCTTAACTGTCACATAGCGAGAGAGTAGTTCAACGGTTGCGTCCTCTAAAAAACCGCCAAACCCTATACAGATTATCGAAAAGACAAACCCTAAATTAACTCGGAAAAGGCGATTATTAGTATAAAGGTTAATCAGAAGGTTGATATGTTCACCTATAACCATCTATTGTTCTAATTATATGAACCCCTTGTATTCATTTTTGCTTAAGAGGATGGTGCTACTTTGAGTGGAGCCTTTTCTACCTTAAAAACGAGCAAGAAAAGCAAAACAGTCAAGGCAATATATCGATAGGGTGTGGAGCGCCGGTTGAATTTAAATATACGCAACTCCATTTGTGGGAAGCTGCTGTCTATATACATACCGCTGATCAGTATCAGCTTGCTGCTTCTCTTTACCGTTCTTGAGAGCCGGAATATTCATAAACTGAATTCCGAGCTTGGAACGCGTTTAGATAAAATGGTGGACATTCAGGGGACTGCGCTTTCAACGCCAGTCTGGAATTATGACTTGGATTCAATCCAGGCAATTTTGCTTGCCTTATCCAGAAATCCGGAATTTCACTCAGCTCAGGTATACGATACCGACGGTCTTGTATTGGCAGAACTGACAAGTGAGAGTGTACAAACAATCGAAGCTGCTCTTTCTAGAGAAACTGCGATTAAACATAATTCATTTGACCGATTAGAGACGATAGGCACGGTCAAAGTCCTTTTCCATGATGCCCTTATCACCGCCGAAATCAGAGAGAGGTTGATCTTTGATGGGCTGGTTATGATCGTCACAATTCTGGTTCTTTCTGCGCTTACCTTTCTTGGGGCGAATTCATACATCGGCGTCCCTTTAAAGTTATTACTGGAATCTATTCAGACCGAGAAACAACACAAAAACCGCGTTGCCGTCGACTGGAAATCGAATGACGAGCTTGGTGCTGTTGTCACGGCTTATAATGATCTTCTCCAAAAGCAATCCGCGTACGAAGCGGCGGTAAAAGCCAGTGAACTTCGGGCCAAACGTTCCGAAGCACAGCTTACGCAGGCCATTGAAACAATGTCTGAAGGCTTTGCCCTTTATGACCAAGACGACAAGCTAGTCCTTTGTAACAGTAATTACCGGAACATTTCCGCCAAACGCGCGCGAATTATCACTCTTGGATCTAGGTTCGAAGATCTGATGCGTGAACTTGTTTACGCGGGTGACTTTGTCGGTACAGAAGGCCGTGAAGAGGAATTCATCAAAGAAACCTGTGCCAGCCATGAGTCGCTTCAAGAGAGGATGATCCTACACCTCAGTAACGGGACCAGGTTACAGTTCAACCACCGTCGAACCCCTGCTAAAGAAATCGTTGTTCTGGCAACAGACATTACGCAGCTGATGAACCAAGAACGTGAGATTCGTCGCGCAAAAGAAATTGCGGATCAGGCGAACACCGCCAAATCCCAATTCCTTGCCAATATGAGTCATGAATTGAGAACACCGCTAAACGCTATTCTTGGTTTCTCTGAAATCATGAAGAGTGAACTTATGGGGCCATTAGGATCTAATCATTACAAATCCTATTGCCAAGACATTCACGCCTCCGGGACGCACCTTTTAGATTTGATCAATGACATTCTAGATCTTTCTAAAATTGAAGCCGGAGCTTTCGAACTCCAGGACGAATCTGTCGATTTAGCACAGACAGCGCGCGCAGCACATAAACTCGTTGTCGGACAAAGCACCGCGGACTTTGTCCCGGTTACCCTGGACATGCCAGTTGACCTGCCTTATGTGAAAGCTGATTTACGTGCCGTTAAACAGATTTTACTCAACCTCTTATCCAATGCTGTAAAATTTACACCGCAAGGCGGCGACGTTATTTTAACCGCAATGGTAAATCCGGATAACAGCCTTTCTGTCCAGATCAGTGATACAGGAATAGGCATTCCAAAACACGAACTTGAACGTATTCTTGAACCCTTCATAAGAGCTGATACGCCTATGACTCGTGCATTTGAGGGAACGGGACTTGGTCTTCCTCTTGTAAAATCATTAATGGAACAACACGACGGAGCCTTGCTGCTTGACAGTAAGATTAACAAAGGAACGACAGCTACAATTACGTTCCCAGCTTCTCGTGTCCTTCAAAGAGGCCCAGATACTTCACCGCTTGACCAGAGCATCGTCAGCAGTATCTAAAGCCCACTAATAATTCATACCTCATAAAAAACGGCCCGCAACTGATGTCGCGGGCCGTTTTATTACTTAGTGCAATCGGTACATATCAAGCGCTATGGTGGTATTCACCCATAGCGTCCAACAACCAATCAACAAGGTATTCTGCAAAGGATGGACGTACGAACATCCGATACGTCGGCTGATCATCAAGCATCTGCAATACAACAGGCGCTTTACCAACGCGGGTTTGTACAGCTTGACCAACCCCAAAGGATTGCGGATCCATATCGAGACGGCAACTCTTCTTCATGACATTACGTGCCTGAGCACCCGTAAGATCCAAAGTTGTCCGGTTGCCGGATACATCGATAACGGCGACATGTAATCCATCGAGGGCTTCTCGCAGCTTCGCAACGAGGTCGTCTTGTGCATCCACGGGACCAACGACTTGCCATTCCTCAGGACTAAGCCAGAAAATAGTAACATCGTCTTTGGTCACATAAGTATTCGGATCGGTTGGAATCTTAATTCCTGTGATCTTTTTTACACCGGCGACAAATTTTTTGTCGTCGGCGTTACCCCGGATGTTGACCTGAGCCAGAAACGGAACTTCTGACAGGGTAACCCCGTTATCACCACCAACTGAACCATTGATCATGGCCTGCTCTTTATGAGCAATAATACTGCTGCGGAAGTTATCAACCATCACGACGTTCTCCCTTAGAATCATAGAAGACCGGGCTAACAATTTTGACCTTAGTCACCTTGCCGCGATCATGGGCGTATATCCACTGCCCCATACGATTGTGTCCATCCTTAACCAAAGCCATCGCAATGGAATGATCCAGGTTCGGGCTCCAATATGAAGATGTCACATGACCAACCATTGGTGCTGGCGTTGGGTTCACGCGCTCATAAGTCAACTGCGCACCCTCTGTCAGAACTTCCTTGGAATTCTCTGTCAGCAGACCAACCAACTGCTTGCGATCAGCGCGGGCTGTATCTGCACGAACGAAGGAGCGGCGACCAACAAAGTCCCCCTTCTTCTTCGCGACGATCCAATCCATGCCAAGATCCTGTGGCGTTTGGGTGCCATCAGTTTCCTGACCAACGATTACAAAGCCTTTTTCAGCACGAAGAACGTGCATGGTTTCTGTGCCGTATGGCGTAATGTCATACTTCTCACCCAATTCCATGCATTTCTTCCAAAGATGAAGACCGTGCCAGTTGCGAACATTGATCTCGTAGGAAAGATCACCGGTAAAGGAAATCCGGAAAACGCGTGCATCAACGCCAGCAACAACACCATTTTTCCAAGCCATGAATGGGAAATTCTCATTCGAGAAGTCCATTTCAGGAGCAAGTTCTTCCATCAATTGGCGAGCTTTTGGACCACCAATAGAAAGGGTCGACCACTCTTCAGTAACAGAAGTACAATAAACCTCGAGATCAGGCCATTCGGTCTGAAGATACTCTTCGAGCCAATCGAGAACACCTGCAGCGCCACCCGTCGTCGTTGTCATGTGGAAG
This sequence comes from Kiloniella sp., assembly GCF_965205715.1. Lineage (GTDB taxonomy): Bacteria > Pseudomonadota > Alphaproteobacteria > Kiloniellales > Kiloniellaceae > Kiloniella. The sequence goes on from NZ_CBDBHW010000014.1 coordinate 1,950,544, forward strand.
TGGTTCTCACCAAGGCGAGAAGTCACACCATCATCGAATACCATGCCGTCTTCTTTGAGCATGAAACCATAACGGCACATTCCCACAGGAAGTTTGAGCCAGGCATTGGTGTAAATCAGGTTGAGGAACTTCGCAGCATCCTTACCCTGGATATCAATTTTACCCAATGTAGAAGCATCGAGGATACCAACACCCTCACGAAGAGCAGCAGTTTCACGTGTTACCGCGGCATGCATATCTTCGCCGGCTTTAGGGTAGTACCAGGCACGTTGCCATTGCCCAACCGGCTCGAAAGCAGCACCGTTTTCAAGGTGCCAGCCGTACATTGGCGTACGACGTACCGGATCTGCAAGGTCAGCATTGATACCACGGCCAGCCAACGCACCAAAATTAACCGGTGTGTAAGGAGGACGGAAAGTTGTCGTTCCAACTTTCGGAATTGCTTTTTCCAACTGTGAAGAAAGAATAGCCAAACCGTTCACGTTGGATAGCTTACCCTGATCAGTCGCCATACCTGTTGTGGTATAACGCTTCATGTGCTCAACAGAGTGCATACCTTCGCGGGCGGCAAGCATGATATCAGCCGCAGTTACATCGTGCTGGAAATCAACAAAGTGCTTGCGGCTACCCTGACCAATAGCGTGATCCGTGGGTACAACCCAGTAGGCTTTGATTGGTTTCTCTTCAACAACCATGGCCTTAGGAGAAGCTGGTGCTTTTCCTTTACCAAAGCCGGTATCTTTAGCAGCAGCTGCACCTGCAGCAGCACCTTCATCAAGTGCAGATTGCAGATCAAAAGAGCCTTTACAAGCGCCAACAGTCCGCTCGCTTTGTGAAGAAATGTTTGGAACAAAACAAACTTTCTCTTCGTCATAACGGAGTTTACCGATTGACTGAGAGAAGAGATGAACTGCAGGGCTCCATCCACCGGAGCTCAGGATGGTGTCGCAATCAATCTTGCGTTTTGTGCCTGTAACTTTGCTTCCATCAGATGATACGGTGGCAATCTCGACGCCCTTAACCCGTTTACGACCCAATGTGGCTACGATACCGGAGCCCGTAATAACTTCGATGCCTTTTTTGCGTGCTGTATTTGGCAGTTCGCCATCGACAACTTCACGCAAATCAACAACCGTTGGGATATCCATTCCGGCATCAACCAAGTCGATCGCAACAGAATAGGCACTGTCATTGTTTGTGAAAACCACACCACGACGACCAGGAAGTGCGCCATAACGGTTTGCATAAGTTTGACCTGCACCCGCAAGCATAGTGCCTGGACGGTCGTTATCAGCAAACACCAATGGGCGTTCGTGAGAACCCGTTGCCAAAACAACCTGTTTAGAACGGAAGTGCCAGATACGATGACGCGCAAGCTCAGGCTTCGCCCCAGGACCAAAGTGATCAGTACGACGCTCATGAACCGTAATGTAGTTGTGATCGTAGTAACCAAAGGCATTGGCACGCTTTAGAAGGCGCACGTTGTCCATAGCTTCCAGTTCAGCAACGGTAGCATCAATCCATTCACGAGCCGGCTTGCCGTCAATGATTTCTTTTGTATCTAAAAGAGAACCACCAAATTCAGGCTGTTCATCACAAAGAACAACACGGGCCCCGGTACGACCAGCAGCGAGAGCTGCACTAAGACCTGCAGGGCCAGAGCCAACAACCATGACCTCACAGAACTCGTTCATGTGATCATAAGTGTCAGGATCTTTTTCGCGCGGAAGAACGCCCAGACCGGCCATGCGACGAATAGCAGGCTCCCAAACTGTCATCCATAGGGATGACGGCTTCATGAAAGTCTTATAGTAGAAGCCCGCAACAAAAATACGCCCTGCAACAGAGTTAATCGCAGCGATATCAAAGTTCACGGATGGCCAGCAGTTAACAGACTTTGCACTCAGTCCTTCGTAGAGCTCAACCTGTGTCGCACGAAGGTTAGGTTCGCTGCGTGGGCCGGTTTCCAGCTGAATGATCGCATTTGGTTCTTCAGAGCCAGAAGTCAAAATCCCCCGTGGACGGTGGGTTTTAAAACTACGACCAACCAGATGAACCCCATTAGCAATCAGTGCGGATGCAAGTGTATCCCCCTGAACGCCTTTGTAGCTCTTGCCATTAAACGTAAAGTTAATGGCCTTGGAACGGTCAACCCGGCTTCCCTGTGTTGTACGGAATTGCTCGGTCATCACGCGCCCTCTTTCTTAGCAGTAGAGGTCTTATCAGCCGGAGCTGGCTTTGAAGTCGAAGCTTCAGGCAGATCCGGTTTTTCACCTGTTTTGTAAACAGAGACGATTTCATTGGTTACGGTATTACGCGCAACATTAAACCAGCGACGGCATCCGTCGGAATGCACCCAACGCTCGCGGTGAACACCTTTGGTGTTGGTCCGCATAAAGACGTATTCCGCCCATTCAGCATCAGTTAGTTCATCCGGATTTTCTGGACGGGCAATGTGCGCCTCACCACCGTAGTGGTATTCGGTTTCATCACGATCACCACAGAAAGGACATTTAATATAAAGCATCCAATTAACTCCTTAGTGAGCCACACCAGCAGCACCGTGTTCATCCACAAGTGCACCGGTAATGAAGCGATCGATGGAAAATGCCGCATTAAGATCATGCGGTTCATCTTTTGCGATTGTGTGCGCATAGCACCAACCTGCTCCAGGTGTCGCTTTAAAGCCACCCGTACCCCAGCCAGCATTGACATAGAGGTTTTTCACAGGTGTCTTACCAATGATCGGTGAAGCATCAGGACAGGTATCAACAATACCACCCCATGAACGCATCATCCGTGTACGTGAGAACAGCGGGAACAGTTCCATGGCAGATGCCAGCTGGTCTTCGATGACGTGTAGCGAACCACGTTGGCTATAACCAACGTAAGAATCGATACCCGCGCCCATGACCAATTCGCCTTTGTCCGACTGAGACACGTAAACGTGCACAGCGTTAGACATCACGACACAATCAAGTACAGGCTTCATAGGTTCAGAAACCAGCGCTTGAAGAGGATGGGATTCAATCGGCAAACGAATACCCGCCATATCAGCCACAACAGAAGTATGACCCGCACAGGCCATCGCTACTTTCTTGGCTTTGATATCGCCACGTGATGTACGAACACCCGTAACAGTACCATTGTCGATCATCAGCCCCTGAACTTCACAGTTCTGGATAACGTCAACACCCATTTCATCAGCACCACGTGCATAGCCCCAGGCCACAGCATCATGACGGGCGGTACCACCGCGGCGCTGTAGTGTCGCGCCCATAACAGGGTAACGGCTATCTTTGGAGATATTAATGATAGGGCAAAATTCTTTTACCTGTTCAGCGTTGAGCCATTCAGCATCAATACCGTTCAGGTTATTGGCGTTTACACGACGAATGGATTCACGCACGTCACCCAAGTTATGGGCAAGGTTCATCACACCGCGTTGAGAGAACATCACGTTGTAATTCAGCTCAATGGAAAGGTTCTCCCAGAGCTTCATCGCGTTCTCATAGAAGAGACCAGATTCGTCCCACAGATAGTTCGAGCGAACAATCGTTGTGTTACGTCCGGTGTTACCACCGCCGAGCCAACCTTTTTCAATGACGGCAACGTTAGTTATACCGTGTTCTTTGGCAAGGTAATAGGCTGTGGCAAGGCCATGGCCACCTGCACCAATAATGACAACATCGTATTCCGGCTTCGGATCTGGACTACGCCATTGGCGGGGCCAGTTCTGATGCCAGCTCATGGCATTTCGAGCCAAGCTGAAAATCGAAAAACGGGACATAGCCGTTTACACTCCTCTGTTAGTTGTCCACATCCTACGCCTAGTTTGAAAACACTTCCATGTACGGCGAAGACAAGATTATTGTATCCTTGCGACATTCTGATAATCTTCATGTCCAGAAGCGACGCAAAACATCTTTATGTTCTGATCTTACCGCTCCGCTTTTAACTTCGATTGCAGCTAAGCCTATGATCAATCAAGGGAACTCAAAAAACGTGGACAGCAAGACCACAGATCTCTCTCTTTGTGTCGCATTTATACTGCTACCAAACTTTACATTGACCCCTTTTTCTTCGGTCATTGATACCTTGAGACTTTCCGCTGACGACGAAGATTTTAGCCGACCGCTAAAATGCAAGTGGTCGATCATCAGTAACAAACCGGGTAAAGCGGTGAAATCAAGTTGTGGTGTCGAGATTACTCCACAACACGATACCTCAGATCTCTCACAATATGATTACCTCATTGTCGTCGGCGGGTTACTACACAAAGGTCCACAGGCAGATCCTGATACGATCAAAATTTTGCAAAAAGCTGCGGGTCTCGGCACTTCTATAGTTGGGCTCTGCACGGGTAGTTTTGCTATGATCAGAGCAGGCCTTATGAAGGGACGGAGATGTTGTGTTAGCTGGTACCACTACAATGACTTCCTGGAAGAGTTTAGCGATGTTAAGCCTGTCGCCGACCAGGTTTACGTCGTCGATGGCAATCGAATTACCTGCGCAGGCGGCGCTGGAGCACTCGATCTTGCTGCGTGGCTAGTTGAAAAACATCTTGGTAAATCAGCCGCCCAAAAAGCACTCCGCATTCTTCAAGTTGAGAAAGTCCGCTCAGCCTCTGCGCCACAGCCCCAACCACCCATGATACACATTTCAAACAATGACCGGGTTCGAAAAGCCGTCCTTACCATGGAACAAAATATGTCGGCTCCTCTGTCAGTAGAAGAGATTTCCAACCGGGTTAACATCTCCAAACGGCAACTAGAACGCACCTTCAGCGAGCACCTCGGCCTAAGCCCCCAAGCCTGTTACAGAGATCTGCGACTCAGACATGGCCTATGGCAGTTGTTAAATACCGATAAAGCCATCAGTGACATTGCTGCAGATTGCGGCTTTTCCGATGCGTCACATTTTTCCAGACACTTCAGTAAAACCTTTAAACGCCCCCCCTCCTCTATTAGAAATTCTAGAGCAGAAGGTCTCGAAATCCTGGGAAATTTACTACCTGAAGAAAGCTAAATTATTTTAATTTAGACTTGAATCAAAAAAGCAGGCCATCTTTCGATAGCCTGCTTTTTTAGGATTAACCCGGAATAAATTCAGGAAATACCACGGATCCGATCAGAACGACGACGGAGAATCTCCACAGTCGAAAGCATGATTATGGATAAAGCTACAAGTAACGTCGCAACTGCCAAAATTGTTGGGCTAATCTGCTCACGAATACCTGCCCACATCTGCATAGGCATTGTTCTTTGCTCAACACCTGCGATGAATATGGCAACGACCACTTCATCAAACGAAGTCATCAAAGCAAAGAGTGCACCTGAAATTACACCCGTCATAATTAAAGGCATGGTTACTTTGAAGAATGTGTACGTTGGGGTTGCACCCAAGCTTGCCCCTGCTCTTATCAGAGTTGTATCGAAATTGCTAAGCGTAGCTGTAACCGTAATTACAACAAAAGGTGTCCCAAGTGCTGTATGAGCAAGGATCAAACCAAAATACGAATTGGAAATCCCAAGGGATGAGTAGAAAAAGAACATCCCGGCCGCAGCAATAATCAGAGGTACAATCATCGGAGAGATCAACAGCCCCATGATTATTCCTTTATAAGGCAACTCTGAACGGCTAAGGCCTAACGCAGCAATAGTACCGAGGCTAGTGGACAATATCGTTGCAAAAAATGCTACGATAACAGAGTTTTTAATTGATTCTTGCCACCGATCACTCGTGAAGAAATCTTCATACCATTTAAGAGAATATGCTTCAGGATCAAGCGTTAGCATACCTTCTGTAAAGCTAAAATAAGGCTCAACATTGAAGGATAACGGAACGATGATCAGGATTGGAGTAATAAGGAAGATGAAAATAAGAGCACAAATACCCCTAAATCCATAATACCATGCTCTCTCCAGAGGTCCTGCATAAGAAGGTACAGCCATTTTATTACCCCAACTTCACTTTTTTATCGCCAACCAATTGGCTGTAAAGACCAAATATTGCCAACACCATGACCAGCAACATAACACCAAGCGCTGCCGCTAAACCCCAGTTAAGCGATGATTGCATGTGATAAGCAATCATGTTGCCAATGAACCGTCCTGACTGGCCGCCGACGAGTGCTGGCGTAATGTAGTAACCAATCGACAGAATAAACACCAATATCGCCCCGGCAGACACACCCGGAATTGTTTGGGGTACGTATACTTTCCAGAAAGCAGTCCAGTTCGTTGCACCAAGAGAGCGCGCTGCTCTTACATAACTCGGAGGCACCGTTTTCATAACAGAATAAAGTGGCAGGATCATAAATGGCAGCAGGATATGTGTCATAGCGACAACCGTTCCTATTGCATTATAGATCATTTGCACTCGGGCTTCGTTATTTAAAACCCCGACCCAAACAAGAAGATCATTCAAAATACCTTCGGTCTGAAGCAATGCGATCCATGAACTTGTTCTGACCAGCAATGAAGTCCAAAAGGGAAGAAGAACAAGAATCATTAACAAATTAGCGGTCTTCAAAGGTAACGAAGACAAAAGAAAAGATACAGGATAACCTAACAACACCGTCATAAAGGTTATGAGAAGACTCATCCATATAGTACGCCAAAACAACTTAAGATAAATCTGTGTCTTCTCTGGCGCGAAAGACACATCCCCATCGGGTGATTCTTCCATATCAAATGCGTTAATAAAATAGGATGCCGTTACCGGCGTTCCCATCTTTTTGATAATTTTCCAGGTATCAATATCACCCCATTTCTTTTTAATTTTTATGAGGGATTCTTTGTAGGGCGCTTTTATCTGTTTATATTTTCTTGCGGAACCTGTGATGAGGCTGCGCATCCCACTTTTTTCATAGTTTAACCGGGTTGCAGCCTTACCAATCGTTTTGGCCTTGCGACCTTCAATCAAATCTGTAGCGAGAGCTGCGTAAATGGTCTCGTCAGGTAAAGCTTGTCCGTCCCAGCTTTTAAGTGCCTCGGTAACATTGGGCATATAGGTTATAACTTGGGGATTATCGACAGAACGAACCAGCATATTTCCAATTGGAAAAATGAACGTAACCAGAATGAAGGCAACCAATGGTAAGACTAATAAGGTAGCTTTTATTTTTTTTTGCCGTAACGAGCGGCTCAAATCACCCTTAAGCTTTCTCTGCTCCTCAGGGCTCAGATCCCCCTTAAGCTTTCGCTGCTCTTCAAGGCTCAAATCTCCAGTTGAATCGACCGTTATTGCCATATTATTTCCCAGATATTTTTCGCGTTTAAGACACTTATGAAAATGATGCACGCATCACTCACAAAAGTGTTGGAAGGAAGCATTTCTGCTTCCCTCCAAAACTAAAGAAAAATTATTGAGCCAACCAAGCGTTGAAACGCTCGCTCAAATCATCTTTGTTATCTGCCCAGAAACCAGGATCTTTTTTAACCGGAGTTTTAAAGTTATCTGGGTGAGTTGGCATGTGAGGACCCATATCAATACCAGTTGTGATATGAGTGCTAACTAGAGGTGCAGCAGATGCACGAGCAGGACCGTAAGAAATGAACTTAGCCTGATCAGCGTTGCGTTGCGTATCTGTTGCATAACGGAGGTAATCCATGGCTGCCTTCATGTTAGGAGCGCCTTTAGGAATTACGTAGCCATCAAGTTCAAACACCTGACCATCCCAGATGATGGTGAATGGTTGCTTGTCATTTACTTGAGCGTCAAAAATACGACCGTTATAACCAGATGCTACGGAAACTTCACCATCAGCAAGAAGTTGAACAGCTTGAGACCCAGCTTCCCACCAAACAACACTGTCTTTAATCGTGTCTAGTTTAGCAAAAGCACGGTCGACACCTTCTGGAGTATCCAGAACATCGTAAACATCAGCAACGGCTACACCGTCAGCAATCAAAGCCCACTCCAGATTTGCATCTGGTTTTTTCTCAAGAGCACGTTTACCTGGATATTTTTTCAGGTCAAAGACATCGGCAATTGTTGAAGGTTTGTCACCAGAGAAGGCTGTATCATTAAAAGCAATCACTGTTGAATAAACGATCGTTGGGACAAAACAACCGTTCAAAGAACCTGGAATAAAATCTTCCAGTGCAGCTGTTCCATCAGGAGCAGCATTAAGGTCTTTGTTGTAATCAAGTTCTACAGCCAGGCCTTCATCACAAGCGAGCATGGAATCACCCTCGAGGATATCAAGAACATCCCAAGTTACGTTCCCGGCTTCGGCTTGAGCACGTAGACCAGCCAGACCGTTACCAGCCTGATCTGAATCTAGAATTGTTACACCTGTTTTTGCAGTAAAAGGATCACTATAAGCGCCACGCTGACTGGCAGTATAAGCACCACCCCAGGATACAACAGTAATACTATCAGCAGCCTGAACAGCTGTTGCAGCTACCAGTGAACCCAGCACAAGAGCTGTGGAAATTTTCAAAGTTTTCTTCATTCTTAATATGCCTCCCTAAGGCTTTTATGACCTTGTGTTAAAAAACACTACATTATCTCCTATCTGCAAAAAGACAGAAGATGGTCTTAATTATCAGGCATCAAGTGCCCGACAATCGTCAATACTCCAACCGATTGGAATGGTATCGCCTTCGACGAGACCTTTCTTATCGGAAGAATTTGGAACTTTGACGATAAAATCATCATGACCACAGACGTTCATGCGAACGCGAATATGGTCACCGAGATAGATAACTTCTTCAGCTTTGCCAGAGAACATGTTCTGGCACTGTCCATCAGCAGGATTTAAGAAAACCCGCTCCGGACGAAGAGAAAGCGTTGTTGCGGTGTTGGCACCGGCAGTATTGATATCCAGCGCCTTCACACGATCGCCGTTATCCAGAACAACTTCGCAAATCCCGTCAGCTAAGGCATCAACCTTTCCAGTAAGTGTATTATTCTCACCGATAAACTGAGCGACAAAAGCGTTTTCTGGCTTTTCATATAGCTCGACAGGTGGAGCCAGCTGCTGAATGCGACCATCTTCAAAAACAGCAATCCGGTTCGACATTGTTAGCGCTTCGGACTGATCATGGGTCACGTAAACAACCGTCACACCCAGACGATCATGGATATGCTTGATTTCATACTGCATTTGCTCACGCAGATTTTTATCAAGTGCGCCGAGAGGCTCATCCATCAGTACCAAATCAGGTTCAAAGACCAAGGCACGCGCAACAGCAACACGCTGTTGCTGACCGCCAGAAAGCTGAGCCGGACGCCTGTTACCAAACTGACCTAGCTCAACCATATCAAGGGCACGCTGAACCTTTTCTTCAACCTCAGCCTTACCCATTTTCCGAACGAGAAGGGGGAAAGCCAAGTTTTCAGCAACGGTCATATGCGGGAACAAAGCATAGTTCTGGAAAACCATACCAATTCCGCGCTTATGGGGCGCCACGTTATTAATTGAGCGTCCGTTAAGGAAGATATCGCCATGGGTTGCGGTTTCAAAACCAGCAAGCATCATTAACGAAGTTGTTTTACCAGACCCGGAAGGGCCCAACATTGTTAGAAATTCGCCCCGGGGAATGTCAACGTTAAGGTCTTTAACAACCAAATTTACGCCGTCATAACTCTTCTGGACCCCATCAAAGCGTACATACGCTTCGTTAGATGCGGGATTCGCCATAGCGCTTATTGCCTCGCTACCTGTTCAAATTTATCACGCAGTACGCGTGCTTTTCGTTAACGCACATTAGAGACACTAATTCTGAATGAATCAAGCGCTCACAAAAAATTATGGCGCAAATTCACAAAATAGCGTCCGATTAAATCGTCTGTTTCAAGGCTGGTTCTTTGATATTAATTTGACTGTACAAGTCCTGCCTCCCTCACCCAATTTTATATTGAGCTTATTTTTATTCTAAACAGCAAAGACAACAATTTGTAAGTTTAGTTGTCGTATCGCTCCTCTTTTGAGAGCTTATTATTTACTGTTCAGTTAACTGCCAAAACCACATTTACGATGACCCATGAACCTCAAACTGTCATGAATAAATGTGACATTAACATGAACCAATGAGACATAATGACTTATTTTTCGTCTAATCGCGACATTTTCATCTCTTCAAACGCCGACAGACAAAATTAAATTCATTTCGCTCACTCCCCTATACAAGTCAGGACAGCTTGTCGCTAACAAGACAACAGAACAACAAGAAATCGGCGGGACCAATTTAATCAACTTTTATCATATCTCCCACAAAGTCGGTGATGGCCCCAAAAAGGAGAGAAGGTCTCCAAGCGACATAATTAAGCTGCAACCAAACAGCATATGTTTCGACCAAAACTGCCCTCCCCTATATACATCACATTTCAGGGCACATCACACCTTGGGGCACCCGCATCAATAGGCAGAACCTTCAGGGTTGGACAGGTTATGTATTTCAGCTCCTGTTAAAGGGGGATTAAAAACACTAACCAGCACAAGGTCCGAAGCTTTCCCACCGCGCAGGAAATGGCGATCGTTTTTATCAAGCACATATATGTCACCCTGTTTAATTGGAAATATATTGCCTTCCATATCTTCGACTTCACCTTCACCCGCGATACAATAACAAGCTTCGAGATGATTTCGATACTCAAGCAATGACTGGGACCCCGAATGCACAACTGTATGGCACACAGTAAAGCCCATACCATCGACTTCGGTCAGCATTCTGTGGCTGGTCCCGTTACCCCAATCGACAAAACGATCCGTCTTTTCAACATCTTTAAGTGCACGTACAAACATTGCTTTATCTCTGTATATTTTGCTAACATAAATTCACCAAATACGAGGACATGCGACAGCACGTATTTATAGAAACATGCTTGGTTATCCTAATTCTTGGTAATTAAGAAAAAACATGACGGAATTATCTATTATCGACAAATGATCAATATTCACAAAGATGGTTATAATTTCTAACAATGAAAATGCCCCCTTTAAATGCCCTTAAAACTTTCGAAGTGGCGGCGCGACATCAAAATTTTTCCCGTGCTGGCGATGAATTGTGCGTCACTCATGCAGCTATAAGTCACCAAATCAAAAACCTTGAGGACTGGTTCGGGAGAAAATTATTTCGACGACAAAACAGGCGCGTACGCCTTACCAGAGCTGGTCAATATCTCTTATCTCACATATCAGTACTGTTCGAAGAAATGGCAGACGTTTGCCAGAGGGTTAAATCCAGCGGTCAGCGTCACACATTATCTGTTGGCTGCATCCCCTCTATTGCCGCTCGTTGGTTAATTCCCCACTTAGGGAACTTCTCAACACAACATCAAGACATCGACCTACAAGTACTTTACGCACAGGCAGACAATAGACTGTCAGACGGCGACTACGATATCTTGATAACACTCGGCGAAGACACCGCAGCACATGTCAAAAGTGAGAAAATATTTTCGCGAGCAACTCGACCAGTCTGCAGTCCTGGCTTTTTGGAAAAACATCCCGACCTGTCCAATCCACTAAATATCGCCAAGGTTAGTCTGCTTCACGACGAAACCAAAGAGGATTGGCAGGATTGGTTTTCTAAAGCGGGCATAACTGAAATCAACCAACTCAGCGGACCCATTTTTCAGGATACAAATTTGATGACAACTGCCGTCATTGCGGGTCACGGCATTGCATTATGTCCTGTGGAAATTTACCGGGAAGAAATTACGCGAGGCGATCTCATCCCCCTCTCGGAAGTAGAAACCAATACAGATGCCGGGTATTATCTAACGACAGAAAGCGAGAGATCCGAAGCCGTAGAAATTTTTGTCGACTGGTTCAAAGCAATTACTAATCAACAAAAGAAAACAAGCTGAAGGCTCTGTTACAAGCTATCGAATGGAGCCCTCCCATCAGCTACAGTTCTGGAACAATCTTCCCTGGATTTAACAGCCCCTTCGGATCCAGGGCCTGCTTGATTGCACGCATAACCCCAACAGCATTTTCTCCGTGTTCACGGACAAGGTATTTTTTCTTCCCCAGTCCCACACCATGCTCACCAGTACACGTCCCCTCAAAACCTATGGCCATTTCCACCATGGCCGTATTCACTTTTGCGGCACGTTCCATTTCATCTTCATTTTCCGTATCAACAATAAACAGAACATGAAAATTGCCATCGCCGACATGACCAACAATTGGCGCAATCAAGTTTGCTTCGTCAATGAGCCTTCTAGTCTCCAATATACATGCGGCGAGTTGTGAAACGGGGACACAAACATCAGTTGGCCACCCCTGACAACCCGTTCTCAGACTAATACCTGCGTAATAGGCATCATGCCTTGCCTGCCAAAGCTTATTGCGATCCTCTTGCCGGCTCGCCCACTGGAAATCCCCACCACCATAATCGTGAACGATTTCACCGACGCGCTCTGCCATTTCTGCAACACTTGCTTCTGTGCCATGAAATTCAAAGAACAGTGTTGGTGCCACGGCATAGTTCAGCTTTGAATAGCGATTAACCGCATCCATCTGCACATCATCAAGTAACTCGATCCGTGCAACAGGGATTCCTGACTGGACTATCAGCATAACCGCGTTCACAGCAGCTTCCAGACTCTCAAAAGAACAAACTGCAGAAGAAATGGCTTCAGGAATACCATACAGCTTCAATTGCAATTCGGTAATAATCCCCAACGTCCCCTCAGAGCCAACAAGCATCCTAGTCAGATCGTATCCCGCAGAGGACTTTCGCGCTCGTCCGCCCGTTTTAACAATTTTCCCATCCGCCATAACCGCAGTTAGCCCCAAAACATTATCCCGCATCGTGCCGTAACGCACCGCATTTGTTCCTGAGGCTCTTGTTGCTGCCATCCCCCCTAATGAAGCATCCGCGCCGGGATCAATAGGAAAGAACAACCCGGTATCCCGAAGATGTTGATTTACCTGCTTACGCGTAACCCCAGCTTGCACCTTACAATCCAGATCTTCATCATTCACCTCGAGAATGTCGGCCATCTCGGACAAATCAATACATAAACCTCCAGCGACAGCGGCAACATGCCCCTCAAGTGATGTCCCTGTACCAAATGGGACAACAGGACAGTTATGCTCATCACACAAACGCATGATGGCAGAAACTTCCTCTGTCGAACGAGCAAAGGCGACTGCCTCAGGTGCCATTCCAGGGTGATGGGATTCCCCTTGACCATGCCGGTCACAAATAGCCGCTGAAAAATTCAAGCGTTTACCCAACAGCTCAAGAAGAGAGTCTTTCAGCACGTTATTGAGCCGGGTCTTGTTTCTCATTCCATCACCATTGTTTTCAAACGTTATATTATTGGGGAGCCACTGATACAGTTCTTAGAAAAGTTAGATGGCTAAAGGATATCCAAGAGATTAGTCTAGCATGTGAAATAAAAACCTGCCAATAAGCAAACCAAGCTTGTAGCCCCCTTTGCAACCTCGGCGACGACCTCAATTTTCAAGTTAGGCAACCAGCCCCCAAAAGGGTTCAAACAACAAATAGGGAAATACCATTGCTAGAGACAGATTTATATCCCCCGATTAAGTCATATCTGGAAAAGCAGGGCTACGAGGTAAAGTCTGAGATCAAAGGCTGTGATGTTGTCGCTGTGAGAGGAAATGAGCAACCTGTCATCGTGGAACTAAAAACGGGCTTCAACTTGCCCCTTCTCTTTCAAGGCATTGACCGCCAAAACATGTCAGAGGATGTATATCTAGCCTTTGCAATACCCGCCAAACTAAAACGTACAAATCCATGGTTTCGTTTCAAAAGTGATATTATTAAGTTATGCCGACGCCTTGGCCTTGGGTTAATCACAGTTCGGTTCGCAGAAGATAATCCTGTCGACATCCAGGTTCATCAAGATCCAGGCCCCTACGTTCCCCGAAAGAATACTCGGCGGAAAGGGCTTCTGCTCCAAGAGTTCGACCGCCGCGTGGGCGATCCCAACCAAGGAGGCATTAACAAACGCCCTATCATCACCGCATACAGGCAAGACGCCCTTCGTTGCGCCAACTACATTAATGCGCAGGGTAAAGCAAAAGTATCTGAGATCCGGAAAAGCACTCAGGTTGACAAAACAGCAGCCATATTACAACGCGATGTCTATGGTTGGTTTATCCGGGTAGAGAGAGGAATCTATGAACTTTCGCCCAAGGGAACTGAAGCCCTCACCACATTTTCCGACATCATTGTATCTCTCGCCCCTGCGCTTAAGGAGGAAAAACGCACGACAAATTGATCGACACATTGTTTATTAATTAAGCATGACCTTTGATAATAAAGAAAAGCACCACAATATAGATACTGGACCTGAATTATTGACGGCATCTGAAATGCGGTCATAGAGCTGCCTCAATTGGCATATAGTTAAGTGGAACTATGCGATATATACTCAAACCAATCAGATTGTTTATCGGGATAATTTTACTGCTCCTTTTGGGTCCGGCAATAATTGCTTTTTCCGGTGAAGTCGATCTTAAGACACCCTGGAGCGAAGCAAACCATGATCGAATTGGTATCGCTCCAAATCCTGCCGATACTCCGGAAGCTATCGTTCAGGTTTATGGTGCCAGAACTTTTAACTGGCGCGGCGCCTTTGCTGTACACACCTGGATCGCCGTCAAACCAGAGAATGCTTCTTCCTACACCCGGCTTGAGGTCATTGGCTGGCGGCGATACAGAGGCCTACCGGTCATATCAGCAACAGCCGCCTGGCCAGATCGTAACTGGTTTGGTGCCAAGCCCGAAATTTACTACGAATTAAGGGGGCAAGAAGCCCAACAGATTATCCCTCAGATTATAGAGGCTGCTCGATCTTATCCCTATCCCGAAGAATACGAAGCCTGGCCCGGCCCCAACTCCAACACTTTTACAGCTCATGTCCTACGACACGTACCAGACATGGAAGTGGACTTGCCACCAACGGCAATCGGGAAGGATTATCTGGACGAAAGCAATCATTTCATGGCCTCTGCCCCAAGCAATACGGGCGTACAAATCTCCCTTTACGGTGTAGTAGGTGCAGTAGGTGCCATTTTAGCCAAATCCGAAGGCATCGAGATAAACCTTTTGGGGCTTAATTTTGGCCTGGATCCTGACAACTTGGCTGTAAGACTACCCGGGATCGGTAAACTTGGTTTTATTCCAGACACTGTACCAGCACCTGAATAAGCGCTAACAAAACGGAACAAATGGTGATCATCTCCCTATATGGGATTGACTCTCAAGTAAGAGCAAGTTAGTGCAAAAGGCTGAACACACCTGTTTTAAAAGACCCTTATTCCAAGACGACTGGCTCTGCTTAAAAATTAAGGCATAATGAAACTATCATGAGTATTTGGGGAAAAATTGTTGGTGGAGCTGCTGGCTTTGCGTTGGGCGGACCGATTGGCGCTTTTGTCGGCGCTATGGCGGGACACGCCGTAGATCGCATGAGGTCTGAGCCTGAAGAGGGTGGCGACAGTACCAAGCAAATTACCTTTACCATTGGTGTGATCGTTCTCGGGGCCAAAATGGCAAAGGCCGACGGCGTTGTAACCAAGGATGAAGTCGCAGCATTCAAACAGGTCTTCCGCATCCCCCCTGAAGAAATGAAAAATGTCGGCCGGCTTTTCGACCGCGCAAGACAAGATGCGGAAGGTTTTGAACCTTACGCCCATCAAATCAGCAGAACTTTCAAGGACAATCCTGCCGTACTTGAAGAGCTTCTTAATGGCCTGTTCCACATTGCCAAGGCAGACGGAACGGTATCTTCTGAAGAAGTCGTATTCTTGCAACGCATTGCGGAAATTTTTGGTTTCAGCGAAATACAATGGGACAGGTTGCACGCCTCAAACGTTGGACCCGACAAATGTGATCCCTACCGTATTCTTGGTGTTCAGCGTAGCGACGACGATAAAGTTATCAAGGCAGCACATCGCAAACTTGTTATTGAAAACCACCCCGACAAATTGGTCGCGCAGGGCATGCCACAGGAATTTGTGGACCTTGCCAATGAAAAACTGGCTGCGATTAATGCCGCCTACGACCAGATCAAACAACTTAGAAGTTAAGAACACACATTAAAATGGCTCCTCCTTCACACCTTGTTGCGCTTAATGGCGCCGGCCTACGCTTTGGCACAAAAACCCTTTTTCAAGATCTCTCTTTTGGTCTCGCTAAGGGAGAAAAAGCCTGCCTTGTTGGCCGGAACGGAACAGGTAAATCCACCCTGCTCAAAATCATGGCCGGTCAACAGGAACTTGATGAGGGACAGCGCTTTCTCCAGCCAGGCGTTAAAGTTGCCTACCTGCCTCAGGATCCCGTTTTCGACCACGATGAAACCGTTTTTGAGCATGTAAAAGCCGGGTTGCGCCCAGAGGTCAGCGATGCTGACTACCTTGTCGATGCCATGCTTATTCACGTCAACCTACCTGGAGATCGCCTTCTTACAGGATTATCAGGTGGCGAAGGTCGTCGTGCTGCCCTGGCCCGCGCACTTATCAGCGACCCTGAAGTCTTGCTGATGGATGAGCCGACAAACCACTTGGATCTTCCAACCATACAATGGCTCGAAGAAGAACTCGGGAAATTTCGAGGAGCCTTGATGGTCATCAGCCATGACAGGGCCTTCCTCAACCACCTCACACGGCAAACTTTCTGGCTCGATCGCGGTAAGATCAACCGTCTTGGCAAAGGCTTCGAACACTATGAAGCCTGGGCTGACGAAATGCGCCAGAACGAAGAGCAGGAACTACACCGCCTCAAGCGGAAAATCGTTCGCGAGGAACACTGGTTACAACGCGGCGTAACTGGTCGACGCAAACGCAACATGGGCCGCTTGCGCAACTTACAGGATCTTCGTCAAAAACGTCAGGAGTGGATGAAAGCTCCCGGGACTGCCAAACTCCAGATTGATACCTTGGATACGGGCGGTGACAAGGTCATCACTGCTGAGAATATCAGCAAGTCATATCCCCTCAAGGATGGTGGCACCCGCGAAATCATTAAAGATTTCAGCACTAAGGTGAAACGCGGTGACCGCATTGGTCTTGTTGGTCCCAACGGTGCGGGCAAATCCACTGTGGTTAAAATGTTGCTGGGCAGGATCGAACCAGATAGCGGAAGTGTCAAACTCGGCACCAATCTAACCACACTTTATTTCGATCAAAAGCGCGAAGATCTCGATCCCAATAGCACTCTTTGGGAAGCCATGTCGCCGGGCGGTGGTGATTCTATTATGGTGCGCGGACAGCAAAAACACGTCGTGAGCTATCTAAAAGATTTCCTTTTCGACGAAGGCCAGGTTCGCCAACCAATTTACACTCTGTCAGGTGGCGAGAAAAATCGCCTTCTCCTAGCCCGCATGTTCGCACAAGCAAGTAATCTTTTGGTCCTCGATGAGCCAACAAACGATCTCGACATGGATACGCTGGACCTACTGGTAGAAGTGTTAGACGAGTACGATGGCACCTTGCTACTTGTAAGCCATGACCGTGACTTCCTTGACCGCCTGGCAACAGCCATCTACGCCGTAGAGGGCGATGGATCAGTGATTGAGTACGCTGGGGGTTATAGCGATTACCGAAATCAAAAAGCTTTGGGCACTGATGCCGATGGCCTACCAGATCTAAGTACAAGCAAGTCAGCCAAGAAAGAAAATACCCCGCGCTCAAAATCCTCAAAATCGGGAGGAAAACTTGGCTATAAAGAACAACGCGAATTAGACTCCCTTCCTAAACTTATGGACAAACTGACTACCGAGGCTCAAAAGCTTGAGGCTGAAATGGCAGACCCACAACTTTACAGCAAGAACCCTGAGCGGTTCCAGACGGCGACGAAACTACTTGGGAAAGCGCATGAGGATCTAGCTACAGCAGAAGAACGCTGGCTTGAGTTGGAAGAAAAACAAGAGAGTCTAAAGTCAGGTAATAACTAGAAAATACTGAATCACGGCGGTAACGATACCATGGAGCAGGTTGATTGCATTGTCATTGGCGCAGGTGTTGTTGGTATGGCTTGCGCTCGTACTCTAGCTCTCGACGGACGCGAAGTTATTGTTATTGAAAAAGAGACGATGCCCGGGTCTGAAATCTCTGCTCGAAATAGCGGCGTCATTCATGCTGGTATCTACTACCCAATCAGCAGTTTAAAGGCAGAGCTTTGCCTTAGAGGAAATGAACTTCTCTACCCTTATTGCGCTGATCATGCCGTCCCCCACAAAAAATGCGGTAAGCTCATTGTGGCGACATGTTCAGAGGAAGAGCCTGCCTTAGAGAAAATAAAACAACTCGCAAACGCCAATGGCGTTGATGATCTCTACTACCTTTCCACGGAAGAGATTAGAGGTCGAGAACCCGATCTCGATATTACCAAAGCCCTCTACTCCCCTTCGACCGGGATAGTTGATGTCCACAGTTTAATCCTGGCTTTTCAGGGTGATCTTGAAAATTGCGGAGGTATGATTGCACTTAATACTCCCGTGCTGAGTGGAGAGGTTTCCGGTAAAGGGATCGTTCTTGAGACTGGTGGTGAAAGCCCGATGACACTCTGTGCAAAGACTGTCATCAATGCAGCCGGCCTCGGCGCAACGGGACTTGTCCAAAAATTTAATGGCTTTCCCAATAACCTGATCCCTGAACTCTATTATGCCAAGGGTAATTATTTCAGCTTAAATGGAAAATCTCCGTTCAAACACCTGATTTACCCTGTACCTGAGGCGGCGGGGCTTGGTGTACATGTAACCCTCGACCTTGAAGGACAGGTGCGGTTTGGTCCAGATGTAGAATGGACAGAAAACCTTGAATACGAAGTAGATCCAACCCGATCTGCCCCTTTCTATAAAGCCATCAGACGTTATTGGCCCGCCCTGAAAGATGGTTCTCTAACCCCGGATTATTCTGGTATACGCCCCAAGCTCCAAGCACCGGGAGAGAATGCTGCAGATTTTGTTATCCAAGACGAAGAACTCCATGGCGTCCCCGGGCTAGTGAACCTCTTTGGTATTGAATCCCCTGGCCTTACGTCGTGCATGGCGATCGCTGAGAAAGTTCTGACCAAATGTTGAGCCAGATACTGTAATCACTGCAGAGGGCAATCCGGGTCTGGCGAGATAATCCCGCGTATGCACTAGAGGCTCACATTCCCGGGCACCAGACTGGGTAAATAAATTCCCTTCCTCAGCAAAAAGAGAAGCCAGCAACGCTTTCAATTTTGAATGCATTTTTCTCATACCATGAAGCCCTCTTTACTAAATTCTGTAAGTATTCTTTATTTAATTCAAAACTTAAGATCTCTCCCCCTTGTTCTTCAAACTGGAATTAGTCATAGTTAAATGAGTTTTTCTCATGGAAAGAACAATGCACAGACAACTTCCTCCCCTTAACGCGCTCAAGGCTTTTGAAGCGGCGGCACGGCACCTCAGCTTTACAGAGGCCGCAGAGGAATTGCATGTCACCCAGGGAGCAATTAGCCGGCAAATCAAAACTCTGGAAGAACACTATCAAATCCAATTGTTCCAGAGGCGGCATCGAGGGCTAGAGCTTACAGAAGGCGGGCATAGATTATTACCCGTACTCAGCGAAGTGTTTGATCGTATTCAAGCCGTGTCAGAAGAATTGACGGGACACAGCCAAGATCTTACCATCAAGGTCCTCCCCTCTTTTGCGGTCAGGTGGCTGATACCCCGGCTCGCAAAATTTCAGCAAATGGAGCCCGATATCAATGTTCGCCTGACAACCGCTTGGCACACCGTGGACTTTGATAAAGAAAGCTATGACGCAGGAATTTTACATAGCCACCACATGATACCAGGCTTACACGACACAATCATCACGAACGAATGGATGACCCCCGTTTGCTCGCCAGAACTTATGAATAAACTGCCGACTGACTACACGCCCAACGACCTTAAACACCTAACACTACTCTTTTGTGGAAGCGGATGTCAGGAATGGGGGCAATGGTGCCAACAAGTGGGTACAACTGAAGTGAATTCAGACATCGGCCAATCTTTCGACACCACTGACAGTGCACTACAGGCCGCGACAAGTGGGTTCGGTATTGCAATGGGGGACATTTCAATGATTGAGGATGACCTTAAATCTGGCAGGTTAAAAATGCCCTTCCCAGAATATGCATCCCTTGTTGGCCACTACCACCTTGTATGCCCAAAGAACAAAGCCAATAAACCAGCCTTGCGGAAGTTTAGAAACTGGCTTTTGTCTGAATCTACGGAATTAACAGCCAATAACCCAATGCTAAAAAGACTGGAAGAACACTATGCAAATCAATCATAAATTCCAGTCTCCCAATTTTGGGCCCCGTCCTGATGATGTCCAGATTGACATGCTCCTGCTTCACTACACGGGCATGAAAACGGGGCAAGAAGCCCTAGAGCGACTATGCGATCCAGCAGCCCAAGTCAGCGCTCACTACCTGATCGAAGAAGACGGTCGCATTTTTCAAATGGTCGCTGAAGAAAATCGCGCTTGGCATGCCGGCCTCGGCTCCTGGCAGGGGCAAGGTGATATCAATAGCTGCTCCATTGGCATTGAGATCGTTAACCCCGGTCACGAGTGGGGGTACCGTTCCTTTCCCGAACAACAAATGCGGGCAGTGATCAACCTATGCAAAGACATATTGGCCCGTAATAAAATTCCAGCTCACAGAGTCCTCGCCCATTCTGATGTTGCCCCCGAACGCAAAGAAGATCCTGGTGAATTGTTTGACTGGAAACAACTGGCAAAAGAAGCTATCGGGATCTACCCCAAGGACACCCTAAGGGATTCCCCCTGTGACGCCCCCTGTGACGACCCCGGCCGTGATCTCAGAGAAAATGCGGTAAACGAAGGTAATTTCCTCCAAAAACTGGAGAACTTCGGATATCAGATTGATCACACAACTCCTCATGCCCCACTAACAATTGCGGCGATAATTGCTTTCCAACGTCACTTTCGCCCGGACAAACTAGACGGGGTTATCGATAATGAATGCTGCCTGATCTTGAGCAAATTGCATTCCCAACTTGACGCCCACAACAATCCGACCTAACTGTACCCCGTCAGACGGTCCGACAGGCTGCTCTTTTTGGCAGGTTCGCCTGAACCGAAAAGGGAGGAAAGTCCGGGCTCCACGGGAATACGGTGCCGGGTAACGCCCGGCGGGGGCGACCCTAGGGAAAGTGCCACAGAAAGCAAACCACCTGTAGGTTGTAACTCTTCTTGGGTTTCAATAAGCAGGTAAGGGTGAAAGGGTGCGGTAAGAGCGCACCGCGCGTCCAGAGATGGAAGCGGCATGGTAAACCCCACCGGGAGCAAAACTAAATAGGGTCGGCAGGTCCACAAAATTTCGGTTTTGAGGGATCAGGTGCTTTTCCGCATCGTCGACCGGGTCAGTTGCGAGAGGTGTCCAGCGATGGGCATCCCAGATGAATAGCCTTCCGTTGTCAAAGAGCTTCGGCTTTGCGGCAAGCGACAAAACCCGGCTTATGACCGTCTGACATTTTCAAAAGCCCCACTTCAACTCCTGAGATCGAGTCTACACGCCTGCGATAGAAATAAATTCAAGCCTTGTTCTACTCTTGAGCACAAACAATCCTCTAAATATCACCCTTCCAAGTCAATTAAGAGCCTGAAGAACAAGCTGATTCGCTCTTGAATATGTCAGGTAAATTAAGCAATTAACCATCTTTTAACCATACAATCACAACGTGCCAAACCATTGACACCCATTTTATCCCATGATATCCCATAAATACCCATTTAGGACCAAGAACTACCCATTTTGGACTAAATCGGGAACAGGGCGGAACAAGATCG
The DNA here is from genome assembly GCF_965205715.1 of Kiloniella sp. Lineage (GTDB taxonomy): Bacteria > Pseudomonadota > Alphaproteobacteria > Kiloniellales > Kiloniellaceae > Kiloniella. The sequence continues at coordinate 1,972,316 of NZ_CBDBHW010000014.1, forward strand.
CAGGGGTGTGATCTTACCAGACCAATATCGGTCAATTCATTTTAGGGCGGATTCAAGTGACCTTTTTCATAGGTACATTCGAAAACAAGGTAGACAAGAAGGGCCGCGTTTCGGTTCCGGCTACCTTTCGCCAAATGCTCACTGACCAGCCCTTTCAAGGCATCGTCATATTCCGTTCCTATCGTGCTGATGCCCTAGAGGCCGCAGGTATGGATTTCATGCGCCGTCTACATAGTAGCATGAGCTCTAGCCTAGATCTGTTTTCAGATGAACACGATGACCTTGCTACCGCAATTCTCGCTGATTCTCATCAATTGTCCTTTGATGGGGATGGCCGTATTCTTTTACCACCCGCGCTAATCGCTCACGCCCAAATCACCGATCGCGCTGCCTTTGTTGGTAAAGGGGATATATTTCAAGTCTGGAATCCTGAGACGTTAGAAGAGAAAAAGCAAGAAGCAAGAGACCGTGCCAGAGCCAAAAAACTCACTATTTCCTTGAGTGACAACATGTCATCTAATAGTGGACGCGAGGGAGGGAATGGATGACCCCATCATATCCCCTCTCCTCTTTAGTTCAGCCGTGTTTTGCGCCCACGGATAAAACATCTTCAGGCCAAGATGCCTCTCAGGATTTAAACGCACAGCAAGATGGCCATTATTCCGTCATGTTGCCAGAAATTATCACAGCCCTCGCCCCTGAGGATGGTGAAGTTTTTGTCGATGGCACCTTTGGTGCTGGCGGATACAGTCGCGCCATTGCCCAACAGGCCGATTGCAAAGTCTATGGTATCGACCGCGATCCCACAGCTCATGAGAGCGCAAAAGAATTACCCGAGGTAAAAGACGGAAAGATCATTACTCTGTCAGGCTGTTTTGGGGATATGGAACGCTTGCTTGTAGATGCGGGCATTAACAAAGTGGACGGCATCACTCTCGACTTGGGCGTTTCATCGATGCAACTCGACCAAGCAGAGCGCGGCTTTTCCTTCCAGACAGATGGCCCTCTGGATATGCGTATGGACGGCCCAAATTCTAGCTTACGCCAACCTGCTTCACATGTGGTCAACACTTACGGTGAAAAAGAGATCGCCGATATTCTCTACAAATATGGGGAAGAGAAAAAATCTCGTCTGATTGCCAGGGCCATCGTCACAGACAGGGTTGAGACCCCTTTTGAGACGACATTGCAGCTTTCAGAACTAATTCGACGAATTATCAGGGTAAAACCTCGGAAAGACGGCAAAACAATTCACCCCGCGACACGATCTTTCCAGGCTCTACGGATTTATGTGAACGACGAACTTGGCGAATTGGAGCGTGGCTTGGTCGCTGCCGAAACTCTGCTGAATCCTGGCGGACGCCTGGCTATTGTTTCCTTCCATTCACTGGAAGACCGCATTGTTAAAAACTTCTTACGCGAACGCAGTGGGGGGACGCCGCAGGGCTCCCGTCATTCTCCGACGGTTGAGCCCGCGGCTCTGCGTAAACAGCCCTTCATGCTGCCAACAAAAAAAGCTATCGCGCCTTCTGATTCTGAATGCCATGAAAACCCACGTTCACGGTCAGCTAAACTTCGTGTTGCGATCAGAACAGACGTTCCTGCCGAGATCGGATCCGACGACAAAGGAGGGCGGCGATGAAAAACCTTGTCCTCACTCTTTGGATCGTCGTGGGTACCGCCTGTGCGATTGTTCTTTTTCAGGTCAAACATGAAGTCACTGATCTAGAAGATCAATTGGCTTCCGTTGAAGCCAAGATCAAGTCAGACAAGCAGACAATCCGTATCCTGCAAGCCGAATGGAGCTACCTCAATCGCCCGGAACGCCTGGCGAGATTGTCAAGTCGATACCTAGATCTCAAACCTTTGGATCCAGCCCAGATCGTTACCGTAGAAAACCTCCCAAGACTTGATGAGCAATTTGACGGCGGCACAAACATCAAACTACCTGGCGCAGCCACACCCACGAGTACGGGAGGTGCACAATGAGCGATTGGCGCGAGGATCGCAAACAAGGCCGTCTAACAAACTTACGTAGCCCGAAAGCGCCCAAATCGGTCATCACACTTGATGGTCGTGTACGCCATGCGCTTGAAGTAGGCCGAACCCGGTTGATCGTGGCTGGCACTCTGATGGCCATCGCGTTTGTAATTATTTCTATCCGCTTGGTTGATCTGACCCTTCTTCAAGGGCCCAAGAATACGGCTAAAACGGCTCAAATAATTGACGAAGCGCCGCCAGTACAAACAGTTCGGGCAGATATTACCGATAGAAACGGCATTGTTCTAGCCACAACACTTCCAACGGCATCCCTGTACGCAGAACCTCGTAAGATTCCCAACCCTGAACAAGCAGCTCGACTTCTTGCAGATATCCTTCCTGAGATTTCTCACGACAAGCTACTCAAAAAACTGGCATCTGAACGCGGCTTTATCTGGATTAAACGAAACCTTACTCCACGCCAGCAATACGCGATCAACAGCTTGGGAATTCCCGGTCTTAATTTTGAAACCGAACAACGTCGCTTTTACCCGCACGGAAAGCTTGGTGCCCACATCATTGGCTTCACCAATGTCGACAATAAGGGACTGGCTGGAATTGAGCAGTCCTTTGACAAAGCCCTCAGGGAGAAACCTGAGCCCGTAGAATTGAGCATCGACCTTCGTATTCAGCACATACTGAACGAAGAAATGTCCCGTTCAATGAAAGAGTTCAGCGCGATTGGTGCTGCCGGTATTGTCATGGACGTAAATTCCGGTGAAATCATTTCTTCGGTATCCCTACCTAATTTTGACCCGGGCAATCCCGGTCAGGCCTCGGATGACGCACGCTTCAACCGGGCGACCCTCGGTATATACGAGATGGGCTCAACCTTTAAACTCCTGACGTCTTCAATGGCTTTGGATGAGGGAGTTGCCTCTGTTTATGATGGTTATGATGTCAGTAAACCAATTCGAGTATCCCGCTATACCATCAACGATTACAAACCCTTAAAGCGTTGGTTATCTGTTCCTGAAATCCTCATTTATTCAAGTAATATCGGCACTGTACAAATGGCGCTAGAGGTGGGGACTGAAGCACAGCGAAAATACCTATCTAATTTTGGTTTGCTTCGCCCGGCCTCCGTTGAAATCAGCGAAGTAGGAACGCCTCTTGTTCCCTCCCCTTGGCGCGAAATCAATACAATGACGATTTCCTATGGTCATGGTATTGCGGTAAGCCCCCTTCAATTAAGCTCTGCAATCTCCAGCGTCGTTAACGGCGGTAAATTAAAGCCCGCAACCTTTATAAAACGCGCCCTGTCAGACGCTCCAGAAGGGCGCCGTATTTTAAGCGAAAAAACCTCATCCTATATGCGGGATTTAATGAGACTTGTTGTTTTGCACGGATCAGGTAGAAACGCTAATGCTGAAGGTTATCTCGTCGGAGGAAAGACAGGTACTGCAGACAAATTAAAAGGTGGACGATACGTGAAAAATTCCCGTGTCTCATCCTTTGTCGCGGCCTTTCCGATGAACAATCCCCGTTACGTGATCTACGTTATGGTGGATGAGCCCAAAGGCACTAAAAAAACATATGGATTTGCTACGGGTGGCTGGGTTGCAGCCCCTGTTGTTAAACGCGTTGTCGAGCGAATGGCTCCCTTGTTGGGGATTGAACCCGTTCATATCGAAGATGCTGATATAGGTGGAAATGCGCTGTTAAAAAAGGCCAAAGCCCGCATGGAAGGACGTAAGATTGCGGCTCGATGAATTACTTCTAAAGTTACCCGAAAACTTCCGCCCCCTTGGTCTCAACGACAAAAGGGTAATAACAGGTTTGTCTTTAGATAGTCGAAAAATTAAAGATGGTTATCTTTTTGCCGCCTTACCTCCGTCAAATGACAGTGGTCTGGATGGCTTTGACTACATTCCCCAGGCAATTAAATCCGGCGCCAGTGTCGTATTATTACCCTCCGAAAGAGACGCGTCACCTTTTGATGATCAAGTCACAGTCCTAAAAAGCCCAAACCCCAGACAAGTAATTTCGTTAATGGCTGCGGCTTTCAGTGCTCACCAACCCAGTAATTTGGTTGCCATTACGGGTACGAACGGCAAAACATCGGTCGCAACGTTCACTCGACAAATCTGGGAATCCTTAGGTCATAAAGCGGCAAGTCTTGGAACACTGGGGCTTTACCCTCCCCAGCCAGACGCCCCGGCAGCCTTGACGACACCTGATAGTATCGAATTGTTCGATTGCCTGAAAAACATGGATGAACGCGGCTTCACCCACCTTGCACTCGAAGCATCTAGCCACGGCCTGGATCAATATCGTCTGGACGGTCTAGATCTTAAAGCCGCTGCTTTTACCAACCTGTCACAAGATCACCTCGACTATCACAATGACATGGATAGTTATTTTCAGGCAAAACTTCGTTTATTCGAAGATCTCATGCCAGCAGGTGCAAGTGCAGTTATAAATGCCGACATGTCCGAATTCAATCGGATCCAGGAAATCTGCGCGAGAAGAAATATTAAAGTGATCAGCTATGGTCATGGTGCTTCAGATCTCCAGGTTTTAGAACAACGCCCAACGACAGAGGGACAGGAACTTAAATTATCCCTCTATGGCAAAGTTGTTGATTTGAAACTTGCTCTTACCGGAAGCTTCCAAGCGGGTAACATTATGGCTTCTATCGGACTTGCACTTGCATGCGGTTCCGAACTCGATGCCATAATTGATATCTTACCGGATCTAGCGGGAGTTCCAGGCAGAGCCGAAAAAATTGGTCAATCTGCCAAGGGCGGTACTGTTTACGTTGACTTTGCCCATACACCCGATGCTGTAGAAGCAATCATCACAGCCTTACGCCCTCACACTCAACAAAAACTATCAATCGTTGTTGGTTGTGGTGGAGATCGTGACCCAGGGAAGCGTCCCCTAATGGGGAGCATTGCAGACAAACTCGCTGACCGTGCCTACATCACCGACGACAATCCACGCTCAGAAGATCCTGCCAGCATTCGTGCACAAGCAATGGCTGCAGCCCCGAACGCGATAGAGGTCGATGATCGAAGAAAAGCAATCTTTAAGGCAGTATCTGATCTTGAAGAAGGAGATCTCCTTATTATTGCCGGAAAAGGTCATGAAAGCGGCCAAATTATCGGCGACACAGTACTTCCATTTGATGATCGTGACGTGGCCCGTGAGGCTATCGCTGCGTCAATCTTAGAAGAGACGAATAAGACGGGAGTTACCAATGGTGCGTGAGGTTCTTTGGACAGCTCAAGAAGCAGCCGATGCCACAGGCGGAGAGAATACTCATGACTGGCAGGCCACTGGCTTGTCGTTAAACACCAGAAACCTTGAAAAAGGGGATCTGTTTTTTGCGCTGCAGGGGCCAAACTTTGACGGTCACGATTATGTTGCTGATGCTTTTGATAAAGGCGCGGCAGTTGCGGTCGTTGAACGACGTCCTGAAAGATTAAAGGACGATGCCAGCCTTCTCATTGTCGATGATACCCTTGGTGCCTTGAACCGGTTTGGCGCCGCAGCTCGCGCGAATAGTTCGGCAAAATTTATTGGCGTTACGGGCTCCGTGGGGAAAACCTCAATTAAAGAAATGTTGCGGCACTGCCTGAACCGTCAGGACATTACCGCGGCAAGTGCGGCAAGTTTCAACAATCACTGGGGCGTACCTCTCAGCTTGGCGCGGATGCAGCGCAATGCCGTCTACGCCATAAATGAGATGGGGATGAACAGCCCCGGCGAAATCAGAGAGCTATCAAAACTGGTTCGCCCACATGTCGCCATCATAAGCACAATAGAAGCCGTACACTTTGAGTTCTTTAAATCAACCGAAGAAATTGCTGAAGCAAAGTGCGAAATATTTGAAGCAATGAATGCCGAAGGGGCCGCCGTTCTCAACAGAGATCATCCCTTATTTGATTTAATGGCTGACCGGGCTCGTCAAAATGGCGTTACAAACATTATTGGCTTTGGTGAAAGCAACCAAGCAGATGCGAGGCTTATCGGCTATGAACTGTTTGCAGAATATAGTCGTGTCCAAGCTGATATCTGTGGTGAAGTTTTAGACTATACGATCTCAAATCCAGGCTTCCACTGGATATTGAATAGCTTGGCAACTCTTGCTGCGATTAAATCCGTTGGCGCCGATGTGACCAAGGCTGCGCAAGATTTGAGTACGCTTCATGGATTGGCTGGCCGGGGTGAAAAAACCATCATCGCCCTCGACCAGGGACAAAGCTTTGAGCTGATCGACGACAGTTACAATGCAAGCCCCGTATCCGTCCGCGCATCGATAAATGTCTTGGCAAATGCCACACCAAACAATACTGGACGCCGAATCGCCGTTCTGGGAGACATGTTAGAGCTCGGCCGTAAATCACGGAAAATGCATGCAGATCTCGCTGGTCCAATAAATGATTCAGGAATTGATCTCGTATTTACTTGCGGCCCGCACATGGAAGCCCTACACGAAGCGCTGCCACCTGAAATGCGTGGTGTTCACTCAGAAAATTCACAAGAATTAGCCGCCGTCATCACAGATGTCGTGCAGGCTGATGATGTGATCTCAGTTAAAGGTTCATTGGGAAGTCGAATGTCCGTGGTTATTGAAAGTTTGAAAGCCTTATCTGCAAAAAGTAGTGGGGGACAGGCATAATGCTGTTCGAAATTTTCTTTCCACTTGCGGAAGAGTATTCAATTTTCAACGTCTTTCGTTATATCACCTTCCGAAGTGGTGGTGCAGTATTGACGGCTCTGTTGATCTCATTTGTTTTTGGCCCTCGTATCATTCGCATGCTCAAAAATAAGCAGGGCGAAGGACAACCCATTCGAGACGATGGCCCTGAAAGTCACCTTTTGACGAAAAAAGGGACCCCGACGATGGGCGGCGCTTTAATATTGCTTGCCTTGTCTGTCTCAACCCTTCTTTGGGCTGACCTGCACAATCCTTTCATCTGGATTACCCTGTTTGTGACCATCGGCTTTGGTCTCATCGGTTTTGGTGATGATTATTTAAAACTGACAAAAAGAAATACCAAGGGTCTCCCGGGGAAAGCTAAGCTGTTTACCCAAATTTTGATTTCAGTTCTTGCTACTTGGGGCATTATGGCAGCAAGCCCGAATGAAATGAGCACTCACCTTGCCATTCCTTTCTTTAAGGACTTGATGATCAATCTTGGGCTCTTCTACATCCCCTTCTCAGTGTTTGTTATGGTCGGCGCTTCCAACTCCGTAAACCTGACTGACGGCCTAGATGGCTTAGCAACAGTTCCGGTGATGATTGCTGGTGCCTGCTTTGGGCTGATTACCTACCTGGTTGGGAATACTATTTTTGCTGAATACTTGCAGATATCTTACGTCGCAGGAACAGGTGAACTGGCCGTATTCTGTGGCGCATTAGTTGGTGCCTGCCTTGGCTTCCTCTGGTTTAATGCGCCCCCTGCAATGGTCTTCATGGGGGATACCGGCTCCTTAAGTCTCGGTGGAGCATTGGGGGCGATCGCGGTCATCACCAAGCATGAAATTGTTCTCTCAATTATTGGCGGCCTTTTTGTCCTCGAAACGGTTTCTGTCATCGTCCAGGTTGTCTCCTTCAAGACAACAGGCAAGCGTGTATTTAGAATGGCGCCACTTCACCACCACTTTGAGAAAAAAGGTTGGGCAGAACCCACTGTCGTTATTCGCTTTTGGATTATCTCTATGATCTTGGCCCTGATTGGCCTTGCGACTCTCAAGCTGAGATAAGGAAACATGATTGATCTGAGCACATACATCAGCACTCTGGACAAGAATGTCTTCGCCGTTTTGGGCCTGGGCCGTTCAGGTCTGACTGCTGCTTGTGTGCTCGCTCAATCCGGGGCAGAAGTTTGGGCTTGGGACGACAATCCGCAGGGTCGGGAAAAAGCGGCCGAAGCTGGCCTCAAAATTCTCGATCTCAAAGAATGCGATTGGGACAAGGTTCAAAGTCTGGTCATGTCACCCGGCATTCCTTTGACACACCCGAGACCTCATCCCGTTGCTGCGGCAGCACAAACCGCGAATGTCGAAGTTATCTGTGAGGTAGAGTTACTTTACCGCTCCTGTCCAAACGCAACCTTTGTCGGCATCACTGGGACCAATGGCAAATCAACGACAACCAGCCTAATCGCTCACATCCTTGAAGAAGCTGGTCGAAAAGTTGCTGTTGGTGGGAATCTTGGCACTCCAGCGCTAGAGTTACCTATCCTCAATGACGATGGCATCTATGTGCTTGAGATGTCCTCGTACCAACTAGACCTATTAAGCCAACTGGTCTTTGACATCTCCTTGTTTATGAATGTCAGCCCAGACCATCTGGACAGACATGGAGATATGCAGGGTTATATATCAGCCAAAAAGCACATCTTTGACAGACAGAGCAAATCACAAACAGCGATCATTGGCATGGACGATGAGGATAGTCGAATTGTCTTTGATCAAATCAATGCTGCCGGCCTTATCACAACGATCCCGATCTCTGGCCAAACCCGATTGGCCGAAGGGGTCTTCGTAGCTGAAGGGCAGCTAATTGATGACCGTTTTTCATCCGTTACTGACATCGTTGATTTAAGCTCAATCGAACGCCTGCCCGGAAATCACAACCACCAGAACGCAGCAGCAGCCTTTGCAGCTTGTCGATCTATTGGCCTTAGCAGCGACGAAATCGTATCCGGGATGAAATCATTCCCCGGGCTTGCTCACCGCCAAGAACTGGTCACGGTTCATAACGGAATTCGCTATATTAACGATTCAAAAGCAACCAATGCAGATGCCGCAGCGCGTGCTTTGGGGAGCTATGACAACATATACTGGATTGCTGGTGGTCTTGCCAAAGAAGGCGGCATTGAAAATCTGACACCCTATTTCAGTCGTATTCGTCACGCTTACCTAATTGGCGACAGCGCCAAAGATTTCGCTGACCAACTGGGCGAGAACATCCCTCGCGATATGTGTGAAACATTGGACCGCGCAGTTAAAAAGGCTGTCAACGACGCGAACAACGACGGTAATAACAATGCCGTTGTGTTGCTCTCACCAGCTTGCGCATCCTGGGATCAATACCGAAGTTTTGAGCTTCGTGGCGATCACTTTAAACAGTGCGTTAGTGAGATCCTTACTCCTTCGAATGACAGCAGTCAGGAAGGGAGTGTGGCATCATGAGCACCTTCTCTAGAATGGACACTTCTGTTGTTGGTCGTTGGTGGTGGACTGTCGATCGCTGGAACCTTGCAGCCCTTCTTGCCCTTATGGGATTTGGCGCTCTTTTGGTTCTCGCGGCTTCACCAGCAGCCGCGGACAGAATTGGGGTCGGCACGTTCCAGTTGGCTAAACGCCATTTCCTACTATTACCCGCAGCGGCAGCTTTTATGATTGGCATCTCCCTGCTCCCGATAAAAAAGATACGGCGCTTTGCTGTTCTCGGGATGGGGATAACGGTTGTCATGTTACTCGCGACATTGATTTTAGGTGTTGAAATCAAAGGCGCGACACGTTGGATTAACCTGCTTGGCTTTTCTCTTCAACCTTCAGAATTTGTCAAACCCTTCTTTGCGGTAACCATCGCCTGGATGCTCGCCAGTGGGAAAACCGATGAAGGAATGCCTGGAACCTGGATTGCCATTGGTATCTGGCTTTTGGTCATAAGTCTTTTGCTGATGCAGCCCGACTTGGGACAAACCGTTGTCATAACAGCAATCGGCGGAGTCCAACTATTTCTTGCTGGCTTATCAATGATGCTTGTTGGGGTCTTCATTTTCCTCGCCGCTGTTGGCCTCATTGCCGCTTACTTTACCCTTCCGCACGTAACTGCACGTATTGATGGCTTTTTAGACCCGGCCGCAGGAAGTCGGTATCAGGTCAATAGATCTATGGAAGCATTCAAGAATGGTGGTCTACTGGGACAAGGTCCCGGCGAAGGTACTGTTAAATCCCAATTACCTGATGCACATTCTGATTTTATATTCTCTGTAGCAGGGGAAGAACTTGGGCTTATTGCCTGTTTGATCATTGTCTCTTTGTTTGCCTTTGTTGTTCTTCGTGGTTTCAGTCGCCTACTTCAAGAAAACAATCTTTTTGTTCTCCTCGCCTGTACAGGTCTTCTGACCCAATTCGGTCTGCAGGCGATTATTAATATGGCCTCCGCCATTCATCTGATACCAACCAAGGGTATGACCCTGCCCTTCATCAGCTACGGCGGCTCGTCACTTCTGGCGCTTTCTATTGGAATGGGGATGGTTTTGGCCCTCACCCGAAGACGCCCACATGGGGGGCTTGAAGAATGAACCATAAGAAGATGCATATTGTTCTCACAGCCGGCGGAACCGGTGGGCATATGTTCCCCGCACGCGCGCTGGCCGAAGAACTCTTAAGCCGGGGCCATAGAGTGAGCCTGGTAACGGATACCAGAGGGCAAGGCTTTGGAAATGATTTACAGGATGTAACAGTTCACCGGGTTTCTGCTGCTGGCGTTGCGGGAAGCGGACTTATTAAGAAAGCCATGAGCCTGTGCAAACTGGCTATTGGTGCCTTTCAAGCAAGGAAACTCCTCGGTTCTCTTAATGCTGACGCAGTCGTAGCCTTTGGAGGTTATGCTTCAGTCCCAGCAGGTCTTGCCGGAAGCCAGCTCGGAATTCCATTATATCTGCACGAACAAAATGCGGTTCTCGGCCGCGCCAATCGTCTTTTAGCTGGAAAAGCCAAACGTATCTGTACATCCTTCAGAAATGTAAGCCATGTCCCCGTTGGTCAAGAAGCAAAAGTTGCCCTGACGGGAAATCCTGTTCGACCTGCGATTATGGATATTCGGGAGATCCCTTTTAGTATTCCAGAGGGTGAAAACAAATTCCACATTTTGGTCACTGGCGGTAGCCAAGGTGCATCCGTATTCAATACAGTCATTCCAGAAGCACTCGCCCTCATCCCAGAAGAGATGCGAAAACGTCTCCATGTTAGTCAACAAGTTCGTGGCGAGGGATCAGAAAATATCGCAGCGATATACCAAAAAAACGGTATCAAAGCGGATTTGAAACCCTTCTTCGATGACATGCCAGAACGTTTAGGCCAGGCACACATCGCAATTTGCCGGTCCGGCGCGTCAACAATCACCGAACTCGCCGCAGCTGGCCGTCCCGCAATTTTAGTCCCTTACCCCCACGCAACAGACGATCACCAAACTGATAATGCGCGTGATTTCACGGATGCCGGGGCCGGGTGGCTTATGACACAGGCCTGTCTTGATACAAAAAATTTGGCTGAAAGGCTGATTTCACTATTTTCACACACACAACTTCTACAAAGAGCTGCATCTTGCGCTAACGAGCATGCCATTACTGGCGCCGCGAGCAATTTGGCAGATGTGATTTGTGGATCAAAAGCAGATAACGGAGACGAACCATCAACAAGCGAGAACGTTTCAACGGGTGCGGCAGCATGAAAGGCATGCCGCTTGATATAGGCCCTCTACACTTTGTCGGCATTGGCGGCATTGGTATGAGCGGGATAGCAGAGATCCTTCACAATCTGGGTTACCAGATTCAGGGAAGCGATATTGCTGATTCAGCCAACGTTGTTCGTTTAAGGGAAATGGGCATTAAAGTCATGATCGGCCACAAGGCTGAAAATGTGGAAAATGCCCGTGTCGTAGTAGTCTCCTCAGCTATTAAACTGGACAATCCAGAAATTGAAGAAGCCCGCAACAACTTAACACCTATCGTTCGCCGCGCAGAAATGTTGGCTGAACTTATGCGTTTTAAATCGTGTGTTGCGGTTGGTGGTACGCACGGAAAAACGACAACAACGTCTATGATTGCAGCATTGTTGGATGGTGGAAAATTTGATCCCACTGTCATCAATGGTGGAATTATCAATGCTTATGGGACGAATGCCCGCCTCGGTGATGGCGATTGGATGGTAGTTGAAGCCGATGAAAGTGATGGTACATTCATCAAGTTGCCAGCGACCGTTTCCGTGATCACAAATATAGACCCAGAGCACATGGAATTTTACGGTTCCATTGAAGCTTTGCATGAAGCTTTTGCCACGTTCGTTACCAACATCCCCTTCTATGGCTTCTCGGTCCTTTGTATTGATCACCCCGTTGTTCAATCCCTTATTGGACGCATAGAAGACCGACGTATCGTCACTTACGGATTTAGTCCACAAGCTAAATTCCGTGCCGTGAACGTGCGCACTGAAATTACCGGCAATGTCTTTGATGTTGTGATTTCAAAACGCAATGAGGAAGAGAGCCGGACCATTACCGACTGCCGCCTCCCGATGCTGGGCAATCACAATATTCTAAATGCTCTGGCTGCAATTTCTGTTTCCAGTGAGCTCGGCATGAGCGATGAAGAAATCCGATCCTCCCTATCCGAGTTCAAAGGGGTTAAACGGCGCTTCACGAAGACGGGTGAAGTCAATGGCATCACAATCATCGATGATTACGGCCACCACCCGGTTGAGATCGCTGCAGTTTTACAGGCAGCCCGTCAAGCCGTTGATGAAAATTCTCGTGTCATTGCTGTGGTACAGCCCCATCGCTACTCGCGACTTTCAGATCATTTCGAAGGTTTCTGTTCCTGCTTCAACGACGCTGATCAGGTTATCGTTGCCGATGTTTATACCGCAGGAGAGGATCCAATAGAGGGGGCGGATCGCGATAGCCTCGTGAAGGGATTACTAACCCGCGGACACCGTAATGCAGTGGCTCTCCCTCACCAGGATGAACTCGCGCGTATTGTTGCGGACTCAGCTCTGCCAGGCGATGTTGTCGTCTGCTTGGGTGCGGGTAGCATCTCCGCTTGGGCACATGCACTTCCAGAACAACTTCAGCCTCTTATCGAAAATACGGAGGCAGCGAAGTCGTAGCATCATGGCAGAAACTCACCTTCCAGATAACCACCTGATAAATCGCTTGCCAGAAGTTAAGGGCAGCTATAAAGCCGATGCGCGCCTTGGCAAAATCACATGGTTCCGTGTGGGTGGACCTGTGGATGTGCTTTTCACACCTGCCGATCAAGACGACCTCGTAAACTTTATAAAAAACAAACCCGCTGACGTTCCGGTAATGGTCATTGGTGTCGGCTCAAATCTGCTTGTCCGCGACGGTGGTGTTGCTGGTGTTGTCATCAGGCTTGGCCCCGCCTTCTCCAAAGTAGAAGCCAAAGGCGAGAACATTATAGCTGGCGCATCTGCATTGGATGTAAAAGTTGCAAAGGTCGCGCTGAAAGAAGGCCTGACCGGTCTCGAGTTCCTTTGTGGTGTCCCCGGGACAATTGGCGGGGCTCTTCGGATGAACGCTGGAGCCTACGGCAGGGAAACGAAAGATATTCTTCTCTGGACAGAAGTGCTGGATCCCGAAGGGAATGTTCATCAACTGACGCCAGATCAACTTGGGTACGCCTATCGGCATTGCAGTCTTGATAAAGACTGGATTTTCCTTAGCGCTTGTTTCCAAGGCACTGCAGGAAATTCAGACCAGATAGCAGCTCGAATGAAAGAAATTCAGAGCGCACGCGGATCGACACAGCCGATCAAATCCCGGACCGGGGGCAGTACGTTCAAAAATCCCGACGATAACAAGGCCTGGCAGCTAATCGACAAAGCCGGTTGTCGGGGATTGCAAATCGGTGATGCTCAAGTCTCTGAACAGCATTGCAACTTTCTAATCAATAACGATAGAGCTGCAGCAAGTGATCTAGAAAACCTTGGTGAAGAAGTGCGAAGACGTGTCAAAGAGACTTCTGGCATAGATCTTCACTGGGAAATCAAACGTATCGGCGATGCCCGAACCCGAGACAACTCAATAAAGGACCAAAATTTATGACCTGTAATGTCGCGTTATTAAAAGGTGGATTTTCTGCTGAGCGGGAAGTGTCCCTTGCCAGTGGAACTGCCTGTGCCGTGGCACTACGCGAAGCAGGTTATAAGGTTACTGAAATTGATGTATCCAAGGATATATCTTCGCTGGTTTCTCAGCTGGAAGAGGCGAAGCCCTCTGTTGTGTTCAACGCACTTCATGGCCAGTGGGGCGAAGATGGGTGTGTTCAGGGCTTACTCGAATTATTGGAATTAACCTATACGCATTCGAATGTCCTAAGCTCGGCTCTGGCGATGCACAAAGAACGCGCAAAAGCTCTGGTCGAACAAGTAGGTGTCAGGGTCCCTGAAAGTAAAAGTATCCTTGCTCGCGACCTTGCCATGGGCGACCCTCTCCCTCGTCCTTATGTTATTAAACCTCTCAGTGAAGGTTCATCCGTCGGCGTTCATATCGTATTCCAAGGCGACAATCACATCGCGACCAGCCGTAAAGAACTCGGTTTCGAAGGCGATATTATGGTTGAACGTTACATACCTGGACGCGAATTGACCGTTGCCGTTATGGGTGACAGGGCTCTTGCAGTAACCGAATTATCACCCAAACAGGGTTTTTACGATTACGAAGCCAAATATACAGATGGCAAAACCGATCATGTAATTCCTGCCCCAATCCCGGATGACATTTATCAAGAAGCACTAGATGCGGCTTTGAAATCACATCAGGTTTTGGGATGTCATGGCGTTAGCCGAAGTGACTTTCGCTACGATGACACCGCCGATGGCGATGGTGGCCTCTATTATTTAGAGACCAACACTCAACCCGGCATGACGGACCTGAGCCTCGTACCCGAGCAAGCAAAGTATCTCGGCATCTCCTTCTCCGAACTCTGCGCTTGGATGGTGGAAGACGCCCTCCATAGAAAGGAGGAGATATGAGCAAAACCGCTCCAAAGAGAACAGCTAAACCCGCCGGAAAGAAAACGGTAAAAACTCAACGTCGGCGCAAACGTACACAAAATCGGAGTAAGTTTCCGTTTGGTGATACAAATTGGCGACGCGTTTTTATTGGCACTGCTGCCGGAACGACATTAGCCCTCGTCGGTTTAACGACGGTCCTTTGGACCAATGGCTGGATACCAGGGAAAATTAATCTCGCAGAAAATAACTTTTACGGCCTGACTGCAGATGCCGGTTTATCCATAGAAGACGTTCTTGTCGAAGGTCGAAAACGAACCAACGCTAAAGCCATTTTGGATAAGCTGGACGTAGAACGCGGCACACCAATTCTCTCCTTCTCACCAAGTGATGCCAAGGATGAAATTGAACGTCTGCCATGGATCAAGAAGGCCATCGTAGAAAGGCGCCTTCCAAACGTAATTTACGTCCAATTGGTGGAACGGCAACCTCTTGCTCTCTGGCAACAAGCCGGCATTTTGCATGTCATTGATCAAAGCGGCGAAGTCATCCCGAATGCCAAGGCTTCTAAGTTTTCTTCTCTCCCTTTAATTGTTGGCCCTGATGCTCCTGATCACGCCAAAGAAATACTTGCCTTAATCGAAAGTGAGCCCGAACTCGGCACCCAGGTTAAGGCTGCCGTACGCGTGAGTGGCCGTCGGTGGAACATCCGCTTAAATAATGGTGTTGATGTTCAACTCCCCGAGGAAGACCCAACTGATGCCTGGTCCTTTTTTGCACGTATTGAACGCGAGGAAGGTGTTCTGGAACGGGATGTTGTTTTGGTAGATCTACGATTGCGGGATCGATTAATTGTCAGGACATCTGGCGGTACCGCTAAAGACAGAAAAAAAACCGTAAAAGGAAAAAAAACCTAATGTTAATGGTGCAATTTAACCTGACACACGCACCTGTCCTTTCTCTGACGAAAGGATGCCGCAAGTCATGAAGCGGAACCCAGGTGTAATCAAACACGGAACTGTGGCTGCGATCGATGTTGGTAGCAGTAAAGTCTGTTGTTTTATTGCCCAGTTGGATGGTGATACACCTCCAAAAGTAATCGGCATTGGCCAACAAGCCAGTCACGGAATGAAAAGCGGTAATATCGTTGATATGGAAGCTTTAGAAGATTCCATCCTTAATGCTGTCCATGCCGCAGAACAGATGGCAGGGGAAACTGTAAACTCTGTACTGGTCAATCTTTCCGGTGGCGCCCCCTCATCCCATAACATCAATCTCGAAATTGCTATTAATGGGCACGAGGTCACAGATACAGACCTAAAACAAGCTCTGGAACACGCCAGTCAAGTCCAAGGACCTGAGGGAAACCCGGAACAAGGACGCCAACTCATTCATTCCTTACCGACGGGCTTCACACTGGATGGCAATCGCGGGATTAAGGATCCACGCGGAATGCACGGTGAAATGCTCGGTGTAACCATGCACCTTATTACCGCAGCAGCGAATTCCATCCGCAATCTAACCACTTGCATTAAACGCTGTCACTTGACCCCTTTAAGCTTCGTTCTTTCTCCCTATGCATCTGGCCTGTCCTGCCTGGTTGATGATGAAATGGAACTCGGTGTCACGCTGGTCGATATGGGGGGGACAACGACTTCCATCGCCGTGTTTAGTGAAGGGAAACTCGTATTTTGCGATGTCATTCCTGTCGGCGGCCACCATGTTACGAACGATATAGCACGAGGGTTATCAACACCTGTCGCGGAAGCAGAGCGAATGAAGACCCTATATGGGCATGCTGTTGCAACAGTGACGGACGAACGAGAGATGATCGACGTCCCCCAAGTTGGTGAAGCCGCAGGAAGCCAGCCCCAACAAGTACCGAGATCACTCCTTGTTGGGATAATACAGCCAAGACTAGAAGAAACCTTTGAAATCGTTCGATCAAAATTAGAAATGAGCGGTTCCGACAAAATCGGCGGCAGACGGGTTGTTCTTACCGGCGGCGCAAGCCAACTACCCGGCTTACCCGACCTCGCCAGCCTTATATTAGATAAGCAAGTACGTATTGGGAGACCAATACGAGTTTCAGGTTTAGCAGATGCTACAGGGGGACCCAGTTTTTCTACTTGCAGCGGATTGTTAACCTACGCAACCATCTCTCATACTGAAGTTCAAAGTGAGAAAACGCCCGAGGAAACTCAGCCTCAGCACTTCATAAATAAATTCGGAAGATGGTTTAGTGAAAATTTTTAAGAAAAAGTTAGGAATTAGCTCGACTGATTCCACAACTTTATAGTACAACTTGACAAACGAATGCGCCGAGTCGGCGACCAATGGAGGTTAGTGATGGCTTTAAATTTAGATGTACCACCAGTTGAATCAGAACTGACCCCCCAGATTACCGTTATAGGGGTCGGCGGCGCAGGGGGTAATGCAGTAAACAACATGATCCAGAGTAACCTGGAAGGTGTTGAGTTTCTTATTGCAAATACAGACGCTCAGGCTATCGCCCAGTCATCATGCGATCGCACTATTCAACTTGGTCGGAATATCACCCAAGGCCTCGGCGCAGGCTCTCGTCCGGACATCGGTCAAGCTGCTGCTGAAGAAGCCATGGACGAAATTCTTGGGCATCTTGAAGGCTCCAACATGGTCTTCATTACCGCCGGAATGGGTGGTGGTACAGGAACAGGCGCTGCTCCTGTCATTGCAAAATCTGCACGGGATGCAGGAATTTTGACCGTTGGCGTTATCACCAAGCCTTTCCATTTTGAAGGCGTGCACCGCATGCGTCTCGCCGAAAAAGGAATTGAAGAGCTTGCCCAATATGTTGATACGCTGATCATCATTCCAAACCAAAACCTCTTCCGGATAGCGAACGAAAAAACTACCTTCGCCGACGCCTTTAAGATGGCAGATGACGTTCTACGTTCAGGTGTTAGTGGCGTTACTGACCTCATGGTTATGCCCGGCCTTATCAACCTCGACTTTGCCGATATCCGTGCTGTAATGACCGAAATGGGTAAAGCCATGATGGGTACAGGTGAGGCAGAAGGTGAGGCCCGCGCTATGGATGCCGCCGAAGCTGCGATTTCTAATCCGCTGCTTGACGAAGTCTCCATGAAGGGGGCGCGTGGCGTCCTGATCAACATTACTGGCGGACCTGATCTCACTCTCTTCGAAGTGGATGAAGCTGCAAATCGTATCCGTGATGAAGTCGATCCAGAGGCCAACATTATTTTCGGTTCAACTTATGACCCCAACATGGAAGGCACTATGCGTGTCTCAGTTGTTGCGACAGGGATCGATGCTGAATCGATGAAAAACATTCGTCCGCCGCAAAGCAAAGAATTCCAAACTCCCCCGGCACCCTTGAATGTAACACCTGAACAAACCGAACCTCAGCCAGAGCCAGCTGTTGCTGCCTTGGCAGAACCCCAGGTCGCATCACCTACCGCCCCTCAAGCTCCGGCGGCAGCACCTGCTCCTATGGCTCCGGCGGCGAGTTCTGCTCCTGCAGCTTCTCAGCCAATTATTGAAACGGGTCCATCCCAAACCAGTATCGAATCTGCGATCACACGAAGTGATGCTGACGGCCAACAAATCATGGCATCGGCTCCTCAGGCCGAGATCAAAAATGACAGCTTTGTTGCTCCGGCTCCGGCTACCGTATCAAATCAAAAACCTGCCATACCGCAACCTGCATCCCAAAAGGCTGACCCTTTTGCCGCAGCTGCTCTGGCTAACGGTACCGACAAGCATGAAGATGGGTCGAAAAAAGGTCGCGGTCTATTTGGTCGGATCACTGGCGGGGCTGCCCGAGCGCTACAGGCAGCCACTCAAGCAGAAGAACTTGATGACCTACAGCTGGGCGCAGCCACGGTAACTCCTCCAGCGACCAATGCGGCTCCAAAGCCTGCCGAATCGCCTTCTGCTGGTAACAGTCAACAGCCACGATTAACCGGTCTTGATCCTCAAGACCGAATTCAGTCAAATTCTACAGACGAAGACTTGCTCGATATCCCAGCATTTCTGCGACGCCAAGCGAATTAAGCCTGATTATTTCAGAGTACGTTACATTTCGTAACATATTGAAACAAACAGTGATTTGTTAGAGACAGGGGGACGAGCTATCGTTCCCCTGTTGCATTTTATCCGATAGACACTCAGTTGCTTAACTTAGATGTCTCCGGGGGGATTAACTGACAAACGAAGCGTGCTCATGAAAACCAATATTGCTGCCAACCGTGTACAAAAACAGAAAACACTGAAGAGTTCGATTAACTGCTCTGGTGTTGGTCTGCATTCCGGCGACAATGTAATCATGACTCTCAATCCCGCAGAACCAGGTACAGGCATTGTATTCCGCCGTACCGACGTCGCAGGAAAAGGCGCTGTTATCCCTGCCACTTGGGAGTACGCTGTAGAATCTCCTCTTTGTACGATGCTCGTCAAAGATGATGTTAAAATCGGCACAATCGAACATCTTATGTCTGCATTGTCTGGTTTTGGCATCGATAATTGCTATATCGATATCAATGCCTGTGAAGTCCCCGTGATGGACGGAAGCTCTTCTCCCTTTGTATTCCTGATTGAATGCGCGCTGGCATTGTAGAGCAAAACGCACCCAAGCGCGCTATTCGTATACTCAAAGAAGTTCGGGACGAAGAAGGCAATCGCGCCGGCGCCCTTAGCCCAAACGAGTGCTTCTCCGTAAGCTTTGAGATTGACTTTGAAAGCCAGGCAATTGGTCATCAAGAACTTTACATGGAAGTTCGCGCAGATCGTTACAAACAAGAAGTAAGCCGCGCACGCACCTTTGGCTTTCTCCACGAAGCTGATCAGCTTCGTAAAATGGGTCTCGCTCGTGGTGGCTCTTTGGACAATGCGATCGTTATTGATGGCGACAAGATTATGAACGAAGGCGGCCTTCGTTACGGCAACGAATTCGTTCGCCATAAAGTTCTAGATTCTATTGGCGATCTCTATCTCGCTGGCGCCCCGATTATTGGTCACTATCACGGTATTCGTACCGGCCATGCACAGACTTACCGTCTTGTTAAAAAGCTTCTTTCTGACAACAGTGCTTGGGAATGGGTAACTCTCCCAATCGAAAACCAAGAAAAAACTGCACCACGGAACGCGACATTTGCCGCTCCGGAAAAAGCCGTCGCAGCTAGCGTCTAAAGCCCCCTCTTCAAACGACGACAAAAGCCCGGTTTTGCTGGGCTTTTTTGCTATCTGAAATTATGATCACGATTTATTTTCCTTCATCGGCATCAAGATCGGCTCAGTTCTCTTGAGGACATGATAGTGAAGCCCTATAGTGCTCTGACACTTCAGCCTTTGGTAAGCGGAATGGCTAACAAAAAGAGTATCGTAATATGAAATCCGGTCTATTCAGACACTTAATTGCAACTCCCTTAGCACGTGTGACTTACGCACTGTCTTTGGTTGCGACACTTGCAGCTTGCAGTTCAGACGAAAAGCCTACGTACGTTGAAAGACCGGTCGAAGAGCTTTATAGCAGTGCCAATAACGCGCTTAAAGCAGGCGAAAACCTAGAAGCTGCCCGGTTATTTGATGAGGTAGAGCGTCAACATCCCTACTCAGTTTGGGCCTCGAAAGCCCAGTTGATGGCAGCCTATGCTCTCTATACTGAGAACCAATACGATGATGCCATAAGTGCTTTGGATCGTTTTATAGAACTTCATCCGGGTAACCGCGATACTCCCTATGCCTATTATCTAAAGGCGTTAAGTTTCTACGAACAAATTTCCGACGTTGGTCGTGACCAAAACATGACCAGAGAAGCCCTGTCATCTCTTCGTGACGTTGTACGGCGTTTCCCAGAAAGCAAATACGCACGGGATGCCCAACTTAAAATTGATCTCGCAAATGATCACCTTGCGGGAAAGCAAATGACGATAGGCCGTTTTTACCTAAATCGTAAAGAATATCTCGCCGCGATTAACCGTTTCAGATTGGTCATTGGACAGTTCCAGACCACCACACACGTTCCTGAAGCTCTCCACAGACTTGTTGAAGCTTACTTAGCACTCGGTATTATAGACGAAGCACAAGCAACAGCTTCCGTGCTCGGTCATAACTTCCCTGGTGATCGCTGGTATCAAGATAGTTATGCGTTATTAACCGGTCAGAACCTTGAGCCTGAAGAAAAAGAAGGTTCATGGATTTCTGAAGTCTGGGATTCAATTCTTTAATGGCAGGTGAGTTGTGCTGCTCAGCTTAACGATCAGCAATGTCGTCCTTATTGACCGTTTGGAACTCGCTTTCGATAACGGTCTGTGTGTCCTCACCGGCCAAACCGGAGCGGGTAAGTCAATCTTGCTTGATTCTCTGGGGCTTGCCCTCGGGGCACGCGCAGAATCGCGTTTGGTACGACAAGGCACGGATAAAGCGACGGTAACCGCAGTATTTGATCCTGCTCCCAATCATCCCATATTTGCCCTCCTGCAAGAACGCGATTTCACCTTAGAGGATGAGCTCCTCGTTTTTCGTCGGGTACTTAATTCTGATGGTCGGAGCCGCGCTTATATTAATGATACGCCTGTATCGGCTAATCTTCTGAGACAGGCCGGTGATTTACTCATTGAAATTCAAGGCCAGTTCGAACAGCGCGGCCTGTTAGACCAAAGCAATCATCGTAATCTGCTTGATGCCGCCAGTGAAAATGATCACCTCGTATCTCAGGTTCAGACCTTATGGACACATTGGTCCGGCGCGATCAAAGAACGTGCTGAGGCTGATGAAAAACTCGCTCAAGCCCAAAGAGAAGAAACTTTCCTTAGACACGCTCTTGAAGAGCTTGATGTCTTGTCTCCTGAAGACGGAGAATTGGAAGGACTTTCATCCCAACGGCAACTTCTCATGCATAGTGAGAAGCTAGTCCAGGCTATGAACGCCTGTACTCAAACCCTCACCGGCGATAGTGGTGTCGGTGGTGCTGAAAACGCCATTGCCGGAGCCCAAGGGCACTTACTGGGCATCCCTGAAAGTGCCCGTGATCGCCTAAAGCCAGTTGTTGAGGCTTTGGATCGCGCGACTTTTGAAGTCCAGGAAGCTTTATCTTCCTTACAAGCGATTTCAAGTGATCTGGACCTTGACCCGACAAAGCTTCAGGAAATTGAAGAACGTTATTTCCTTTATCAAGACCTTGCTCGTAAACACCGGGTTGAGCCAGAACAGCTCGTTGGCGTCAGAGACAGTGTCTTCAACCAGCTTCGCCTCATTGATACAGGCAACGAGCACTTGCAAGAGCTCGATAAACGCTGTGAAGAAACGCGGGTAAAATATGTAAAGGCTGCCGAAAAGCTGAGCCAGACCAGGCACAAAAAAGCCATGGAGCTTGATAAGGCAATTAATACGGAACTCCCTCCCTTAAAGCTCGAAAGAGCTGCGTTTAAAACCGGCATAGAGATACAGGATGAAGAAAACTGGGGACGCCACGGATGGGATCAGGTCTCCTTCCTTGTCGCCACAAACCCAGGGTCAGCACCTGGCCCGCTTGGAAAAATTGCCTCGGGCGGCGAACTTGCGCGTTTTCTTCTCGCGCTAAAAGTCGTGATGGCAAAAGTAAGCCCGATAGATTGTCTGGTCTTTGATGAAGTCGATGCCGGAATTGGTGGGGCTACAGCCCATGCTGTTGGCGAACGCTTGGCACGCCTTGCAGAAGAGCGCCAAATCCTCGTCATTACCCACAGCCCACAAGTCGCGGCGAAAGGTCGCCAGCACCTCATGGTCGCCAAATCAGCTGAGGGTGAAACGACGACGACAACGGTCTTTGCATTAACCGATCAGCAAAGACGCGAAGAAGTCGCTCGAATGCTCTCCGGAGCAGAAATTACAAACGAAGCCAGATCAGCTGCAGACAGCCTTTTAGGATAACTACCGTGAACGATAAGAACCAAACATTCGCTCTCTTTAATCAAGAGACTGAAGGGCTGACCCCTGAACAGGCTGCAAAAGAACTTGAAACTCTGGCCAGAGAGATTTCCAAGCACGACAAGCTATACTACCAGCAGGACACACCGGAGATTACCGATGCTGAATACGACATTCTGCGTCGCCGGAATACTGCCATAGAAAACCACTTTCCTGAACTCGTTCGCGAAGATAGCCCGACAAACAAGGTCGGGGCGGCTCCAACGTCGGGCTTTAGCAAAGTTAAGCACTCTGTACCCATGCTCTCTCTCGGAAATGCTTTCGATGATGAAGATGTTTCCGAATTTTTGGCTCGTATCAGACGTTTTTTGGGCCTCGGCAAAGATGAAGTGATTGATATTTTTTCCGAGCCAAAGATTGATGGCCTCTCTTGCTCTATCCGCTATGAAAAAGGCGTACTGGTTCAAGCTGCAACCCGTGGGGACGGTGCAGAAGGCGAAAAAATTACAGACAACGTAAAAACAATCGCCTGCATACCACACCAGTTATCGGGATCTGGATACCCTGATATTCTGGAAGTCCGTGGCGAGGTTTATATGAGGCGTGACCGCTTCCAGGAACTCAACGCGACCCAAGCTACGATAGGCGGAAAGGCTTTTGCCAACCCGCGAAATGCAGCCGCAGGCTCCCTTCGGCAGCTTGACCCCTCAATAACAGCTGCACGTCCGCTAGACTTTTATGCTTATGCCTGGGGGGAGGTATCAGAACCTCTCGGCAATAGTCTTACAGAAGTTCGGGAGCGATTTAAGAGCTGGGGATTACCAGTCAATCCAGGTGAATTATGTACTTCACTCGCCGAAGTACTTAATTATTATCGTAACATAATGACTGCCCGACCTGACCTTGAGCATGAAATCGATGGTATTGTCTACAAGGTCAATCGTTTGGATTGGCAAGAACGACTTGGATTTGTTAGCCGAGCCCCCCGCTGGGCCATTGCTCACAAATTTCCCGCCGAACAAGCCATTACCCGATTAAACGAAATCACCATACAAGTCGGACGCACCGGAGCGTTAACACCAGTCGCCAACCTGGAACCCATCACAGTTGGTGGCGTGGTCGTTTCGAGAGCAACACTGCATAACCGGGATGAGATCGAACGAAAAGATGTCCGCGAAGGCGATAGCATCATCATCCAGCGCGCAGGAGATGTTATTCCCCAGGTCGTCGAAGTTCTTCTGGACAAACGCGCCGAAAATTCAGTTCCATTCCCCTTCCCCGATCACTGTCCTGAATGTGGCTCTCTCGCAATTCAAGAAGAAGGGGAAGTTGTTACCCGTTGTACCGGAGGCCTAATTTGCCCGGCACAAGCCGTTGAACGCCTAAAACACTTTGTAAGTCGCAACGCATTTGACATCGAGGGCCTTGGCGACAAGCAAATTAAGTTCTTCTTCGAACAAGAGTTAATCAAGTCCCCAGCCGATCTGTTTAAACTTTCAGAAAAAGACAAGAGAAGCCTAATCCCCCTTCGCAATCAACCTGGGTGGGGAAGGCAATCGGCGGATAAGCTCTATAATGCCATTGAAACAAAACGGTCTATTAGCCTGGACCGTTTCATCTTCGCACTCGGGATCCCCCAAATCGGTCAGGCGACAGCAAAATTACTGGCAAAAACGTATGGCACGCTTGATCGTATCGAAGAAATCACAAGGCTTGTGCACGATCCTGAAAGCGATGCTTTACCTGAACTTCTGGCAATTGATGGCATTGGTGCTTCTATGGCAGGGGACCTCATCGCTTTCTTTGGTGAGCCACACAATCAAGAAGTTGTTGCCGCCCTGAAAGAACAACTGACAATCGAAGAGTTCATCCTAGAAATCAGCAGTGATTCACCCGTCACAGGAAAGACCGTTGTCTTTACCGGAAAACTTCAGACCATGTCTCGCGATGAAGCGAAAGCTAAGGCTGAGAGTCTTGGAGCCAAAGTTGCAGGATCCGTTTCAAAGAAAACGGATTATGTGGTAGCTGGTGCAGATGCCGGATCAAAATTGAAAAAAGCAGAATCGCTGGGTGTTACTGTTTTATCCGAAGAAGACTGGCACTCTCTTGTAAGCTGAAGGTAACGATCAACTTTATTCTATATATATAATGGACTGAGAAAATCTTTTTATACCCGAGTATATTACTCAGATTATTTAGCTTTCTCAACTTTCCCACAACAAAATAATCGACAACCATAGCGATAGATATTTTTTACTTAATAAAGTTTTAGTAAGTAACACTTCAAACTATAGTTGCTCGTACTCTTCACATAACTTTTGTGTTCTTAATTTAAGCGACTGTCATGTTGAATATCAATATTTTTAAAAGTATAAAAATTAGTTTACGTATAAGCTTAATCGCAGGATTAGCCGTTGTTAGTCTACTCGTTCTAGGTGGCACTTTTTTTTCCGGAGACCAGCTCGTCGGACAAGCTTTCCAAGATCAGTCTGAAAATGAAAAGCTGGCTTCGCTCACAAAAAACATTGAAGTCGGTACATTGCAAATGCGGCGTAGAGAAAAAGATTTTCTTCTCCGCAAAAGTCCTAAATACCTTGATCTTTACCTAAAGGATAAAGATACGGTTTCAACAGCGTTGCTGGAGTTATCAAGCCTTAACATTGCACAAAACCTTCAAGGAGAGATAGAACGCTTACAAACCAATCTCCAGATTCATGCAGAACAATTCAAGAAAGTATTCTCCCTATACCAAACGATGGGACTTGATGAAAAAAGTGGTTTGAAAGGCGATTTACGTGCAGCTGTTCACCAAGTTGAAGAACAACTCAAGGCCGCCAACCTTGAAACTCTCACCATTAAAATGTTGATGATGCGCCGGCACGAGAAAGACTTCATGCTTCGGGGACAAGACAAATATGTAACCCGTATCGCAAATCGACAAACCGAGTTTCTTGAAATTCTTAAAACCGCAAACATTCCTGAAACACAAAAGACAGAGTTATCAGGCCGCCTGGGTAGTTACGTTAATAAATTCGGTACGTGGTCTTCAGTATTTATACAAACTCAAAATGAAACCAAAAAATTAAGTGCTATATTTAAGGAGATGGGTCCAGACTTTGTCACACTTTTTGAGACAGCAGGTATTGGATTGGAACGTGCAAAAACGGACTTAACCAACGTTCGTAATCAAACCAAATCCATCACTATCGTTGTTGGGTCTATCCTTTTAATTAGTTCAATACTGTTAAGCGCCTTGATTACAAGAAGTATTACGGTCCCCCTCGGTAAAGTTAAATGACCCCCGGCAAAGCCGGGGGCTTAAGCGGGTGAGCCCCTTAAAGGGGCAAATTGGGAACCGCTAAAGCGGTTATGGATTGAATATATCCATTTGGTCAAAGTACTTATCACGCTCTTCTTGCGTTCTGATATACTCCCTCACCATCTGTTCATCGAGCCCTACAGTTGAGACGAAATATCCACGGGCCCAAAAATTTTCACCCTTGAAATTCCGTGCTTTATTTTTGAATTTTCGAGCTATGGCAATCGCGCTTTTTCCTTTTAGGTATCCAACGACTTTTGAAACAGCATGTTTGGGCGGTATGCTGATACACATGTGAATGTGATCCGGCATCAAATGGCCCTCCTCAATCTTACTTTCGCGATGCCCGGCCAGTTCATGGAAAATTTCACCAAGATACTGACGTAGGTTGCCATAGATAACTTTTTGCCTGCGTTTAGGGATGAAAACCACGTGGTATTTACAATCACATCTCGTATGTGCAAGGCTTTTGTAATCTCTCATCGGCTAATTCCTTTGTTATTTTGGTCAATAAACAAAGAAATGTAAGACCGTGGGAACGGTCAAACCATTGAGAGTCCCCCGGCATAGCCGGGGGTTTACCGGATTAAATTATTACGGCCATGAAACGGCTGGCAAAAGGAGACCAAACCATTGAATTAACCGGCTTGGACCGCAAAGATGAAATGGGTGAAATGAGCCGTGCTGTGCAAATTTTCAAAGAAAACTCTATTGAAATAGTCAAAACCCGAGCAGCAAATGCCGCCCAAAGAGAAGAACAAGCTGCCGCTCTCAAAAATGAAATTTTATCCATTGCTGATGATCTCGACAAAGAAATTCAAGACGCCGTTCAAGAGGCTAACCTTAAGACATCATCGATGAAAGATGCTTCCATGGACATGAGCGGTGTTGTTCAACAGCTGTCCGGCAGGACCAACTCTGTAGCTGATAGCACGTTCAAAGCCAGTGAACGGGTTCAAGCTGTCGCCTCAGCAGCTGAAGAACTCTCCTCATCCATTGGAGAAATTACTCGCCAGGTTGAACAGTCCAATTCAATTACTCTTAAAGCAGTGGGAGAAGCTCAAAGTACTGATAAAACCATCAGTGAACTCGCTTTGGCAGCGGATAAAATTGGTAATGTTGTCAGCCTGATCCAGGACATTGCCGAACAGACCAATCTTCTCGCCCTCAACGCGACTATTGAAGCTGCCAGAGCGGGTGATGCAGGAAAAGGATTTGCGGTTGTTGCCTCTGAAGTGAAAAGCTTGGCCACACAAACCGCCAAGGCTACAGAGGACATTAGCAGCCAGGTATCCTCTATTCGTTCTGAAACGGAGGGAGCTGTTACCGCAATAAGGTCAATTGCGGGCACAATCACCGAAGTTAATGATATCGCGCAAACAATAGCAGATTCAGTAGAACAACAAGATCTCGCGACCAAAGAAATCAGTCAAAATGTTCAAGAAACAGCAACCAACACTACGGAGGCCTCTTCCGAAGTTGGTCATCTAGCTGATGAGACAAAACAAGTCAGTGAAATATCTGAAAAAGTTGTAACGAATGCCAACGAAACCTCTGAGCATATTATTGCGCTAGAACAACGGATGTCAGAAGTTCTTACTAAACTTCGTCAATCCGCGGTGTAGAGCGTCAACCACTTTGTCCGGTTGCGTCAACCACCTTGGCCGCTTTTGATGCGGCTGTGATCTGACGTTTATTTACGATGCTTCAGGCATATTTTTCACCTTTTTGTTTGTGGTTTTCCGCAACATTTTTTTGAGATTTTGGGCGGCTTCCCATTGTCTGTAGCTGTCGATATTCATCTCAAGAATGGTTGAGTGGTGAACAAGACGATCGATTGCTGCAACGGTCATGGCCTTATCTTGAAAAATATTGTCCCATCCGCTAAAAGGTTGATTGGCAGCAATTGCAATACTTCGGTACTCATATCGTCTGGCGATCAATTCAAAGAGCACGGATGTTTCAGATATATCCCTTTGTGCATAGGTAATATCATCGAGAATGATGAGATCAAATTTATCGAGTTTTGCGAGGGCGTTTTCGAGCATAAGTTCACGTCTGGCAGCCTGGAGTTTTTGCACCAGATCACTGGTTTGCGTATAGAGCACACGGTATCCAGCCTCTATAAGAGCATAACCTACGGCGCATAGGAGATGAGTTTTTCCTCCCCCTGAATTTCCAATGGCAATCAGATTTGCTCTTGCGTCAATCCAGTCACCGGCAGACAAGGCTTCGACCTGCGCCTTTTTCACGTTAGGCAGCCGCTTGAAGTTAAAAGTGGCCAGAGTTTTTCCGCCCAGCAGGTTTGATGCGTTGAGATGGCGTTGAATGCGTCGCGTGTCCCTTTCGGCCAATTCATATTCGGCCAAAACGGCAAGGAACCTGGCTGCTGACCAGCCCTCCTTGTCGGATTGGATTGCGATATCTTGCCAGTGTTTGTGAAAGCTGGGTAATCGTAAGTCAGTTAGCATAAGAGGCAGCTTGTGCTGATCCACTTCAATGTTTGTCATGCCCGATCCTCCAACAGAGTATCAAAGACTGATAATGAAGGTTGAACCACGGGAATATCAGGAGGTAAATCCGTGTTCTTTTTTGTGATATTCAGCTTAAGTTTTTTTGCGCAAGGTAGCCTTCCTGCATTGATTTCTCTCGAAATCAGGTGCGCGACTTCGGCCTCACAAGCCTCTTCGTGCGCAAGGAAAAGTATCCCAACCATCTGACGACACGCATCTCTGCGGGACAACTTTTTCTGAAACAATGTCCAGGCCAGGGAGTACTCGGTTCTTGGAAAAATACTGTCACGATAAATAGAATTGGCGAGTGCCTGAGGTTTACGTTTGAGAGCATGAATGACGTGATGATAATTGATAACATGAATGCGGGGGCCTTTGCCGTGCCCCCGCTCACGAGAATGGCTGACGACATGAGTGCTGCCTAGATAGGCTTCTATCCGGTTATCGTAAATATGGACACGCAAGCGTTGACCAATTAGGCGAGAAGGGGCGCTATAAAAAACCTGCTTAACTAAAAAACCACTTGTTTTGGTAACTCTCGACACGACTTCAGTGTAATCTGTTGTTCGCCGAGGAGGTAACGCCTTGAGAGATTTCAACTCTGTTTGGATATCTTGGTCACGATGTTTGTTCCGTCTAGCAATCAGCTCGTCCAAAAATCGCCGATACTCATCCAAAGTGTCAAAGTCATTACTGCCACGCAAAATCAGGGCCTGCTTTATCGCAGTCTTAAGGTGACCGTGGTGAGATTCAATGGCACCGTTCTCGTGTGATTCCCCTCTGTTATTTCGACTGGCCTCCATACCGTAGTGCTCAACAAAAGCAGAATAACGTTTGGTAATGTCCTCCTTTTCCTCAACGCTCAAATTCCGAAAGGCCGCAGACAGGCTGTCGGTCCGGTGGTTTTCAGGAGCGCCCCCCAAGGACCAAAGCGCATTTTGTAAGTTCTCCGCAAGGGCTGTAAAACTCTCACCGCCAAGTACGACCCCAACATGTTCCCATCGGCTATATACCAGAACAAAATGATAGAGCCGATGCACCAAAGGATCTCCTGCAATGGTAATACTTAAGTCGGCTGCATCCGTGAAATCTGATTGGCCCATGTAACCCGGCTCAGGTGTTTGCCTGAAAATGATATCCTTTTCAGGGCCATTCAGAGCCCGCCATCCCCGAACTCGGCGCTCTAACGTGCGCTTGACACGGTCATCGGGAAAACGGAGCGGATAGAGGCTCTGTATGTGGCGCAACAAAGTAATGGGTTTGACCGAGTTGTCTTTATCCAAAATGGGAAGGATGTCCTTATCCCAGATATCTTCAAGCGGATCAGAAACTGTTCGCCCTCGCTTTATATTGCGTTGTAACGGTAAAGTCGCATCAACGTCAAATCGGCGGGCCGTGCGTTCGCTAAACCCTGCGCGGGCAGCGGCGGTTCGTTGACCATGAGTTTTTCTATCTGTCATGTAAAGTCTCAGTTGTTCATCTGTGATAAATTTATACGGCAAACAGGTTCCTCCAATTACATCTAGAGGTTCCTAATTTATCAACTCACAGCAGCTTGTAACTAACACCAAATTAAGCCTTGGCCGGTGGATCTGATTATCAAACGGGCACGCCCTTTTTAATGATCAGATCCACCGGCCAAGGTGGTTGTCGCAACCGGCCAAGGTTATTGTCGCTGAACACCGCGGTTGGGGACCGAAGAGAATCTCAAAGACATGCAGGCCCCTGGAATGCCGCTCTTATCGTTGGCACTGGTAAAATAGATATAGAACTATCTGAACTTTCAGAAACTGGCGCAAAAATTAGCCCGTTAAAGTATATGCCGGAATCAGCTCATCGAATAGAAATCGAAGGCTTGGATCTCGAGATCGGTTTTCAGGTGATAAATGGCAACCCATCCGAGGGACCCGTTATAGAATTCGACCACACTCAGACATCAAGAGAAGACCTCCGGTCCTATATTCTTGATCAAACGTCGGAAAATCAAAACCAGCTTGCTGTAGCGTAAAAATAAAGTTGAAAGGCCTCCTTATGGACAAAGTTCCATAAAGGGGGCTTTTTATCCGAATATTCTTGATTTTTGAGATGGTCTTTTTGCATATCAAGAAATTGTAGAATTTTAATTCACAATTCCCCTTTTTTCATTTTGCTGGTTATTTCTAATACGTTCGAGTGCCATCTGCCATTTTAGTACGATATTCTTGGGCGTTGAGTTCGAAAAGGCTAAATAAAGATCAAATTTCCCTACATCTGCAACCCTTCTGATGATCATTTGAAACTTGTTCGACTTCCAGTACAAACTTTAGATAATTGGCATCTAGAGCGAGTAATTCAAACCGATTGTTTATCAATCTCAAAATAGCTTTTCTCGTCGTTTCTGAATATTCAAGATTTTCAAATCCCATCGATGTCAAAATTCTTTCCGCGGCGCCCCCTCTTTGAACGCCTACTCCAGATACGAGCTTGGCTTGATCCAACCTTTGTTCATTCTCCCCAAAATATCGTTCATAATTTAGCTCAGAGGCGTAGATGCCAATATTTACGGTCTCAATTGGCCCGACCCATTGAAAGTCAGCTTCTCTTGATGGAATTCGGACCATAGAGAAAATACCACTGTTTTCTCTTTCCTTTGCGTACTTGTAAGCCCGAGCCCAAGGTAAGAAAGAAATATCGGGTGTCACACCTAAGTCGTGAGCCATTTGCTGGATAATTTGACTGGATAAACCTAATAACTTCCCATCAACTTGATAGTTATAGGGGGGGAAATTTTGGCACTTCTCCGCTTTGTTGAGTAGATTTAGGATTTCAAATAGAGCATAGATTGATTATCTGGAATGGATGATTGTCTAATTTTGAGTTTGAAGTATTCGGTATCCTTGATGCCTCTGGCTCGCTTACGGATCATTCCTATACTGACATTACCAGCCTCTATCCTGGCGCTTGTGAGCTTGTGTTTGGCGTAGTTGCAGATGCCCACACAATGTTTCCGTAGGGATTTCGCGAACTTTTTTAGATAGAGCATCTGTGACTGATCTGCTATCAGGCACCAACGTTCCAGTTGCTCCGCCATCGCCTCAAATGAAGCGGCACTCCACAGCAGCTGAAGCTGTTCTTTCAAGACGTAAAGTGCATTCAGGTTGCTATTGCTCTCCAGCAACCTTTGCAGCTTGTCACTTTGTTTTTCACTCAACTTATCCGCATTTTTGAGCAACAGATAATGTGTCCCTTTCATCAACTCTTTACCACTTGGATCGGCCTTTCTGAACTCAAGTCGACGCTGATTATGGATAGCTTTGCTGTAGTTTTTCATGACGTGGAAACGGTCAAATACTATGTCGGCCAACGGCAAGGACTCTCTGACAGCCTTTTGGTAGGCAGGCCCCATATCCATCGCTACGGCCTTTATTTTGCAGGCTGTATCTGGTTGCAGTTGTTTCAAAAACCTTGAAAAAACCTCGGCAGTTCGGCCTGCTTCAACCCAGATCAGATGACCGCCAACCATATCGTAGACCACCGTCATGTAGTCATGACCTTTCGCCCGGGCAACTTCATCTACACCAATATATTCCAAGCCAGTTAGCTCTGCAGGATCAAGCGTAGGGAGAGTTTCAATAAGGTATGCCCTGTCGATATTCTTGACCGTTTCCCATCGTATATCCAAATGTCTGGAAACCGCTTGAATAGACATATGCCGACATAATCCACTGATCAGTCGGCAAAATCGGTGAGTGAAACGGCACCCTTTATCAACAAAATCACACCCCTCAATGCGGCGTTCGCCCTTGTTAATATAAACCTGCGCCAGCTCAATCTCGACCACACAAGGATACCCAAAAAGGGGGATGTCGTTTACTTGTCGGCGGACATGCTGGTTGATGCTTCCCTTCTGGCCTGTAGCAGGGTCTATAGCCCTCCTACGCGCGTCTCGGCTGCAGTGAATGACAATCTTAACACCGCCGTCATCCAGTTTAATTTCATTTACACGTTGCCCTTTGAGGCCTAAAATATGCTGCGAGATGTTGATTGTCATATACCTGCTCTATGTAAAGTTATCAGAAACCATACATATCAACAGGTTACTTGGCGGTCGGCATCTTTTTCTACTCAACAAAGCGGAGAAGAGCCGAAATTTTCAGTATATATAGTTTGGGATAAGCCTAACTTCGAAACAGAACTCAAGAGAAGGCAAAGTATAAATCCATAACCAAATGATTTCACACGCACCTCCCAATTATAACCATTGATTATAATATATCTATTGAAGGTAAAATAATCCTTGCGATAACTTGAGAGTTACAACGCTTTCCAATCAGGGAAAACATTGGCCTCCCCATGTCATGGATAGGTAGATAGATTTGTCGATACAAGCTATCTGCGAAAACCTTGAACATCGGCAGTTCTTTTAAAGGTTACTTGGCATCCTAGTCAGGCTTGGTAATATATCTAGATGGAAGCAAACACTAAGAGCTACGACAAAGATTTCAAAAGCCATAGCCACAGCACATTTCACCAACTGATTATTCCGCACAAAGGAGAATTAGAACTGGAGGCTGAGCAGTCGTCTGGGATTGCCAACATTGATCAAGTCGCCGTAATCACTGCAAATGATACCCACGCTTTTAGAGGACTGCATCCCAACAGCTTCACCGTCGTTGATTTCGATTTTGATGATGCCAGTTACATGCCAGAGCTAAACTCTCTTTGGGACCGCGCACACAATCAGATTTTGTTTCCTTTAGATGAAGGCCTGATCAATCTCAGTCGCTTCACCGCTTTGGAATTGAAAGATCGTGGGCTGACATCACTGAGCGAACAAGGGATAAAATTGTTCCTCCTTGCCCTGGCGGATAAAACGAAAACAGAGGTCGATCATTTACCTGCCAAGCTCCAGGGCGCTCTAAAATTCATTAAAGAGAACCACACACGGAATCTTTCCTCCAAAGATATTGCGTCAGCGGCTTGTCTATCAGTCAGCCATCTCCATTCTCTTTTCAACAATATCTTGGGCTACACGCCTCAAAAATTTCAAACAAAGTTGAAGCTCGAACGAGCCCGGCAACTCGTACTTGATAGCACACTCTCTCTATCACAAATCGCTCAGGAAGTTGGCTACGCCGACCAAAGTAGCTTTAATCGTGCCTACAGGAATATATACGGACAAGCACCGGGGAAAGAGCGCTTAGAGCATAAAAGCTAAAAACTCTACCTTTGCTTTATGGAATCCCATTCTGGAATCTGGGTATAAACTTTGCGAACTTCAGACAAGACATCAGCACCAAAGTACATAGACTAAGCGCATCAACTTTGGGAAACAGCCATGAGCAACAATTCATCAACCACATTACGTGCGACCCTTATCGGGGGCGTCGCAATTTTACTCTGGGCTCTGCTTGCTCTCTTTACCACATGGGCAAAAGGCATTCCCACCTTTCAGCTCTTGATGCTGTCATTCTCCATTGCGTTTATTTCTGGATTTCTCGTTCTTGTAAGCAAAGGAAAGAAAAGCCTTTCTACGTTGAAGCAACCACCCCTGGTCTGGCTTCTCTCGGTCGGAGGATTATTTGGTTACCATCTCTTTTATTTTATCGCCCTGCACAACGCGCCAGCTGTTGAGGCCAGCTTAATTGCTTATCTTTGGCCATTACTAATTGTTTTCTTTTCGGCCCTTTTACCCGGCGAACGTCTCTACTGGTTTCATATTGCGGGTACGTTGTTGGGTTTGGCTGGTGCCGTTATTATTGTGACCAAAGGACAGTCTTTTTCTTTGAATACAGAACACACGCTAGGCTATCTAGCAGCGATTGCTTGTGCACTTACATGGTCAGGCTATTCAGTTCTCAACCGCAAATTTTCCCATGTCCCAAGTGAGGCCGTTACAGGTTTTTGTGGTGCAACAGCCCTATTGGGATTGGCGTGTCACCTGATCACGGAAAACTGGGTGACACCAGACCTAACACAATGGACAGCCATAGTTGCCCTCGGCCTTGGTCCGGTTGGGTTAGCATTTTTTGTTTGGGATTATGGAACAAAACACGGCGACATACAGGTTTTGGGCGCACTTTCCTATGGTGCCCCTCTCCTGAGCACTTTGGTACTCATAGCCACCGGCCTCGCGGAAGCTAGTTGGATCATCGCCATAGCCTGTCTTCTCATCGTTGGCGGAGCATTGCTCGCTTCCATAAAGATCTTGCGTTCAAATAAATCCAGCAAGATGACACATCAAGCGACATAATCAGGCAGCAGGGAAGAAGGCAGGTTACCAGCGACTTGCCTTCAACCTCCCATCATCGCAGCTATAATGGCCTCCGGCCGATCCTCCTGCATCAAATGGCCTGATCCCGGTATGATAGAGATCGCCCCGTCAGTTAACATATCTGCTAACCGCACCCCCTGAGATGTCGGGATCCATTCATCTTCTCTCCCCCATATTATTTTCACGGGGCAGTCCATCGGCTGATAACAAACAGAAACTTCATCAGTATAGCTCTCATCCATTTGGGCAATCTGCCGATAAAAAGCGGGTTTACCTTCCTCTCCCTGCCAAGGTTGCAGATAAACTTTGAAGGTTTCTTCATTAAGCTCTTTAAAAGCAGCACCTTGTAGATAAACACGCAGTAAAGCATCATGCATATAATCGGGCATGTTCGAAAACGCGGTTTCATGATCTCGGACATGTTGCACAAAAGGTGATCCCCAAGGTGCAAGAGCCACAGGATCAATCAACGTCAATCTGGAGTATCTAATATTATTCAGATAATAAGCACGTAAGGCTGTCGCACCACCGAAATCATGAGCAAGAACGGCGGGTTTGGAAAGTTGCCACTCCTTAACAAGTGCGGCAAAAATCTCGTTCTGCACAGCGAGAGAAACATCCTGCCCTACCCGTTTGTCAGATTGCCCATAGCCAAGTAAATCAAAATAATATACCCGCCAAGTACCTGCCAGAAGCGGGGCAATTCTTCGCCATACCTGAGATGAAAAGGGGGTTCCGTGAAGGAGAACCAATGGCTCTCCTTCTCCGATAACATCCCAGGCAACCGACTGACCTTTAAATTCAAACCGTCGATCAAGCTTAAGCATAAGTACCTCTGAAATTATTGAATTCTGTTATCATCTGAAAAGAACTATGAGACGGATAACAAAGGGCTAGAGAACCAAGCTCGTATCTGTTTAAAAATAGATTGAGAGCACTTTGCTTCTTCGTGCTTCACCCGTTTACGATCACCGTGCAATTCAGGTTGAACGGCAACACCACGCACTTCCATACGTGTTGCCAAAATGTAAGTTTCTCCTAATATGTTAATCATTGCTCTGTTCCTTTCATGGGATTACTCTCATAAATATCAGTGCACTTAGTATTTTTCTCAACTCAGGAAAAATTACATAATGTTAGTTTTACTTACATATACAGATGCGTGACTTCCCCTCTCTTTCCAGCCTGAGAGCTTTTGAAGCTGTTGTTCGGCACAAAAACTTGAGCCATGCCGCCAAGGAATTGAACGTGACCCACGCGGCTGTTGCCCAGCAAATAAAGCGGCTTGAAGAATGGTTTGGCCTCACCCTGTCTCGCCGGGAAGGGCGTGGAGTTGCCCCAACGGATGCCGGCTTGCGTCTGGGGGCGGAGTTAAGCAAGAGTTTTGATATTATCGACGACATAGTGAAGGACTTAAAAACAGCGACGGATGGACGCCCTCTACGCGTCACCATGACCCCCACCTTTGTCAATTTCTGGCTCATGCCGAGACTTGGTGATTTCAGGGAAAAGCACCCTGAAATTGAGATTTTGCTCAATGCCAACAGTGATGTCGTTGACCTTCGTAGAGAAGAGTACGACCTTGCCATTCGTTATGGCAATGGTAACTGGCCCGGGTTTGAGGTTGAGAAGCTTATGCAGAGCTATGCATCTATCGTCGTCTCACCTGATCTTTTAAAGGGGGTATCAATAAAGGACCCCAAAGACATTACCAAGCTTCCCTGGGTTTGCGATATAGATGACAACCATTCGGAATGGAACCACTGGCTTGCGCATCACGGGATCGATTTCTCCAAACACAGTGCTAAGATACACCTTTCCGGGTACCTGACCCGTGACGCCATCCGCAGCGGTCAGGGGATCGGCACTCTCCCCTCAAACTGGGTAAGCGATGACATTGAGACCGGGCGCCTTGTCGAGCTGTTCTCTCTAACCAGTGGTGAGGAAACCGGGTATCACCTGGTCTATAAACAAGGCGTGGTCTCCCATCACCTCCGTGCTTTTCTCAAATGGATCCGCAGCCAAAAAGCGGCAGAGAGATCCATTTGAGAATTTTGGAAATAAGCTATGAGCTATCAGATCGCTTTGGTTGCTTCTTCAAGCCATGTGACATGCTCAGCATCAAGAAGAGGGGTAAGCTCTTCACGCACCCAGGCATGATAGTCATTTAACCATCTGATCTCACCTGCACTCATAATCGAGGGTTCGATCAAACGCAGATCAATAGGGCACAAGGTTACGGTTTCAAAATCATAAAGCGGCGTATCCAGACCAACCATCTGGCCAATATCCCGAACAATGATTAGGTTCTCAATCCGAATGCCATATTCACCCGCTTTGTAATAACCGGGCTCGTTGGATAAAAACATCCCGGGCTCCAGTGCCACAGGGGATGAGGCTTTTGCAATCCGCTGCGGCCCTTCGTGCACCCCCAAGAAACAGCCCACACCGTGGCCTGTGCCGTGGTCAAAATCCAACCCAGCATCCCACAAGGGACGCCGCGCCAAACTATCCAGCTGCATACCATTTGTCCCCTTAGGGAACTTGGCAGTTGCCAACGAAATGTGCCCCATTAACACACGGGTAAAACGGTCTTTCATTTCATCAGTTGGTGCCCCAATAATCACCGTACGGGTGATATCAGTTGTTCCATCAAGAAACTGCCCACCTGAATCGATCAAAAAGATCTCGTCCATACTTAAAGGAATGGAGCTTTCTTCAGAAACTTTATAATGACACATTGCGCCATTTGGACCTGCGCCGGAAATGGTATCAAAGGAAATATCCCTAAAAAGAGAAACACCTTCACGGATCGCCTGCAACTTGTAAGCTGCTTCGATTTCTGTGACGGGATTATCCGTCTCCGCACGCTTCTCAGCAGTCTCAGTTACCCACTTAAGGAACCTGACCATTGCCGCACCATCACGGATATGTGCTGCGCGTATACCATCCAATTCAGTGGTATTCTTCCGTGCTTTTGGCTTCATTACGGGATCCATCGCACGGACGAGTTTCGCACCATTTTTTTCTAAAACAGAAGTGATGCGTTCCGGACAGGTTGCGGGGTCGACCAGAACTGATTTACCTTCGCGCGCAAAAGAAACCAAGCGACTTTCAAGAGCCCCGGGCTCTGCAATTTCTATTTGATTATCCAGTGCCGCCATTGTCTCACTGGTTACTTTTTCAGAATCAACAAACCACTGTACAGATCCATCATCGTGAATAACGGCAAATGAAAGCACCAATGGAGTATGCGCCACATCCTCCCCACGCACATTTAACAACCAAGCCACAGAATCAGGCAGGCTCAATACAGCACAATCTGCTTCACCATCTTTTAAGATAGTCGCAATTTCATCACGTTTCTCGCGAGAGGACTTCCCAGCGTGTTTTAAATCGTATGGCATCGATTTGGTGCAGGGTCTTGCAGGCTGATCACTCCACACAGCATCTACAGGATTGATATCAAGAGCAACCAGCTCTCCACCAGCTTTTTCCACTCCCTTGCGAAGAGTTTTAATTTGGTTTTCGCTTTGCAGCCAGGAATCATAAGCGATACGCATTCCCGGCTTTACTTGCTCGCTCAACCATTCGTGCGCAGGTTCCTCGATAAGATGCTTATAGGTATATAGTGTTTCATCCACTTCCTGACGGACCTGAATAGTATATCGCCCATCAACAAAAACCGCCGCACTATCAGTAAGGACAACGCCCAATCCAGCGGACCCCGTAAAGCCACTCATCCAAGCCAACCTTTGCGCTTGAGGCGGAACATACTCGCCTTGGTGCTCATCAGTTCTGGGAATTATAAACCCATCAACCCCATCCTTTACCAGCTGATCACGCAGAGCTTTTAGTCGTAGAGCATGATCACTAGTCGCCGATTCAGGCATTTTTACCATCCTTATAAAATATACAATTTGTTAATTGGCAGATTATCCAAGCAATTGACACTAAACAACACATGCTTTTGCATAATACTAAATTAATATATTTCAATACGTTACAGAGTAAAAATCAGAAATATACCCAAAATGCATAGCTCTGTTGCAGAATCACCGCTACCAGAAAATATTATTTACGCTAGATATACTGCAACAACACAGCGGCAAGATACAAGCATTAGCCGGCCGCAAAAACCTGATCTAGGAGATACGATCATGAGAGAAGACAAAATCATATTCGCGGCCAACGAAATTGCTAACCAGCCTGTACTCGTTTCTGTAGCACCACACCGCTACACAAGAGCATACCGCATCTACGCAGCCGTAACAGGTATCGCAAAAAGCTTCAAAAGCTACATGGAACGCCGCTCTACTGTGAACCAACTTTGGGACCTTAGCGATCGCGAACTTAGCGACATCGGCCTAAACCGTGGCAGCATCGAAGCGACTGTAAACAGCCTCTATGCTGATGCTGCAGAAAAAGAAGCCAATACTTTCGAGCCAGGTTTCTCATTCCTATCCTCTTCTGACTTTGTTGCCACAAACGGTACAAACAAAGCTGAAAACAACAGCAACGCAGTCCGCGCAGCATAAACCCCCTTTTGCTTGCAGCACTGCATTGTTAAAAAACGCGTCGGAAATTCAAAAATTTCCAGCGCGTTTTTTTTATTGCCTGATGGCAAGAACAAATAAAAGCTATACATAAAAAAGACCGCTGCCAGAAGCTGCGGTCTTTTTTTATTAAAAGATCGAATACTGGTTTAGCGGGACAGCACCAGGGTTGACCACTCACCAAGATGCAGTTCACGAATAACTTTGAGCCCGACTGCCTCGTGTGCTTTCACAACCTGTTCTTGCTGTTTGATCAATAGACCCGACAATACGGCCACCCCACCCACAGCCAAATTCTTTTCAAGTGCGGGCGCCATATGACACAGCGGTTCGGCAAGAATATTGGCGACGATCAAATCATATGGGGCGCTTTCGGATACTTCAGCCGCGTCGTACCCGTCACCACAGATACCTGTAATACCAGTTATTTTATTAAGCTCTGCATTTTCAAGTGCAACCCGGACAGAATCTTCGTCAATATCCACACCAAGAACTGGGCAGTCCCAAAGTATCTTGATCGCCATAAAGAGAATGCCTGATCCACACCCCATATCGAGCGCTGATCCAACCTTCCGTTCAGCAGCCAGATCCGTCAGGGCAATAAGGCAACCTTTTGTCGTATCATGTTGGCCAGTACCAAAAGCAACGTTAGCCTCGATGAGCAGAGGGACAGATCCTTCAGGCGGAGTATCTGTGACGTGAGAACCGTGTACAAAGAATTTTCCCGCCACAATTGGAGGCAACGCCTTCTGACTTTCCGCGACCCAATCAATATCCGGCAACTGTTCGATAGTCGCCTTGGGCGCAGTACCACCAACAATGTCAGCAGTATCAGCCAACAGTTGATCAACCACTTCCTGTGAAGGCTGGCCATCAACATATATCTTGGCGGCGATCATGCCCTGTGCATCAGGGTTTGTGACAACGATCGCCCCATCAAGGGGTTCAAGAGCAAGCTCATAAATAGCAAGCTGATCCTTGGGAACCTCTAGTGAAATGCACCAAACTGCTGAATTGTCTGCTCTCATTACATACCTGCCTGTTCAGCGGGAACAACAAAATTACTAAGCACTTTTTTGCTGCCCGCCTTATCAAATGAAATCGTCAGGCGCTCACCTTCAACGGAAGCGACCAGACCATAACCAAACTTTTGGTGGAATACTCTTTCTCCACGCCCAAAGCCACTTTTACTTTCGGATACCTTTTGCGCGGCCTTGCGAACCAGCTGAGACTCGCCACTTGAATAATTGCGAGCCCGCTGCATTCCCGGACTTCCACGGTCATTATCCAGCCACTTGTTAGAGCCAAATCCGCCGTAGGACGACTCAAGCGGAGCAGAATAAATCCCGCGATCGCTTTCGCGTTCGATATGCTCATGCGGAAGCTCATCAACAAACCGGGAAGGAATAGCAGAAGCCCATGAGCCGTGCATCCGTCTGTTTGCCGCAAAGGAAATAATCGCGCGTTGTCGTGCCCGGGTTAGCCCTACGTAAGCCAATCGACGCTCTTCTTCGAGGCCTTTCAGCCCTTGC
Source organism: Kiloniella sp. (assembly GCF_965205715.1). GTDB lineage: Bacteria > Pseudomonadota > Alphaproteobacteria > Kiloniellales > Kiloniellaceae > Kiloniella. Next base: position 2,013,157 of record NZ_CBDBHW010000014.1, read on the forward strand.
TCATCCATTGCGCGTTGATTTGGAAACAGCCCTTCTTCCCAACCGGGTAGGAATACCGTTTCAAATTCAAGCCCCTTGGCCCCGTGCAAGGTCATAATCGAAACCATATCTTGTCCGGTCTGGCTGTTGGTATCCATCACCAGGCTGACATGCTCCAGAAACTCGGAGAGATTTTCGTACTCACCCAGCGCATTGACCAGCTCGCGCAGGTTCTCAACCCGACCCTTGGCTTCAACAGATTTATCATTCTGCCAAAATTCCAGATAGCCGCTCTCTTCCAAAACCAGATCAGCCAATTCCGGATGTGGCATATCGGCCTTAAGGCCCTGCCAGCGCTCCATCTTTTCAACAAAACCAGCCATGGCCTTGCGCGCTGCAGGACGAAGTTCATCCGTTTGAACGATCTCTCGCGCAGCATTAAACAGTGAAATATTCATCTGGCGTGCAAGCTCGTGCACCACGCGGACCGCGGCCGGACCAAGCCCCCGTTTCGGAGTATTGATTATGCGTTCAAAAGCCAGACTATCATCAGCAGAATTCACCAACCGCAAATAGCCAAGTGCGTCGCGGATTTCCAGACGTTCATAGAAACGGGCTCCACCAACAACACGATACGGAATAGCTAGTGTAAGAAAGCGTTCCTCAAACTCACGGGTCATTGCGCCAGTACGAACGAGAACAGCCATTTGATCCAGTTTTTGCCCTTTACGCTGAAGCCCTTCAACTTCTTCGCCAACAAACCTGGCTTCCGCTTCACCGTCCCACAAACCGCGGACCCGAAGCATCTCGCCCTCATCATCGTCGGTCCAAAGTGTTTTACCCAGACGTCCTTCATTATGACTAATGACAGAAGAGGCGGCCGCCAGAATACGACCAGTTGATCGGTAATTCCGTTCTAGACGTACAGTCTTGGCGCCGGGGAAATCCTTTTCGAAGCGCAGAATATTGCCAACCTCAGCACCGCGCCATCCATAAATTGATTGGTCGTCATCGCCAACACAACAAACATTTTGATGCCCTTGTGCTAACAGGCGTAACCAGAGGTACTGCGCGACGTTGGTATCTTGATACTCATCGACCAAAATGTAGTGGAAACGTCTGTGGTAATCAGCGAGCACATCTGGATGATTTTGAAAAATCACCAAGGTATGAAGCAACAAATCACCGAAATCACAGGCATTGAGCTCTCTCAAACGCTGCTGATAATTCTTATAAATCCCGTGAATACGCCCACCGGCAAATTCCTTAGCCTCACTTGCGGAAACATGATCAGGGGTTTGCCCGCGATCTTTCCAGCGCTGAATAGCCCCCAATACAGACTTTGGTGGCCACTTCTTATCATCGAGGTTATTTTCTTTAAGAAGCTGTTTTACCAACCGCAATTGATCATCGGTATCAATGATCGCAAAATCTGTCCCGAGGCCAACCTTCTCTGCATGCGCGCGCAACATTCTCACAGCAATCGCATGGAACGTCCCAAGCCACCATCTCTCAACAGAGGGTTGGTTCAATATAGAAGCAACACGCTCTTTCATTTCCTGAGCGGCCTTGTTTGTAAAGGTCACAGCCAAGACCTGCCCCGGAAACGCCTTCCCGGTTGCAAGAATATGAGCCAAACGTGTTGTCAGCACACGCGTTTTACCCGTTCCCGCGCCAGCGAGTACCAGCACAGGTCCATCAGTGGTTTCGACGGCCTCTAGCTGAGACTCGTTTAAACCGGTGAGATAGGGCGGCTGCCCATCATTTTGAAATTGCGATTCGTCCATCATAAGATGGTTTATAGCGCGTCCGCTCGAGAAGCTCATCCCCTTTTATTAGGCATAAAACAATGAGTTTTTGATCCGCGCTTACAAAGACACGTTTTGGACAAAAGTGTGGATTACTTTAACCTCCTCACAAAGGTGAAAATAATTCACGCAACGCCAAACATAAGGTAATTATGTGCCTCGAAATCACTTCATAATTCTTGCGACACTGGATATTTTATTTACTGCAATGGTTTTAGGAATCTTATTTTGGTCATTTGGCGCAAAGAATTTTTGCAACATAACGACTACGTACGGAGATTGTTATTTGCGTGCGTCTTCTAGTGTAATTCTACTCGCAATCATTCAAGCGATTATATACTTTTACGTTGATCGACTTGGTTTCTCAAAAACCCTCATTTTGAAAATCACTAGCGTTGCTTTTATTACTTCTTTGTTGTTTTTATCATGATGAGTGATTTTTAATTACATTTAAGCAGACACCACACAGGACCAATAATGACCCGGATTACAGAGCGCCACGCGCTACTTTCAGAGACACCTGGCACACAACGGGTTGTAACTATTCATCGCTACGGCGCGAATACAGATGGCAAAAAGGCCTATATTCAAGCGGCCCTACACGCTGACGAAACTCCCGCAATGGCAGCAGTCCACCACTTGCTACAGAGCCTTGAAGATGCCGACAGTAAAGGTCTAATCAATGGTGAGATTGTTGTCCTGCCCTATGCAAACCCCATTGGCCTAGATCAGTTTGAAGATGATAATTTACTCGGGCGTACCCATCTCGGCGGCGAAGGTAACTTTAACCGCGGTTGGTTTGACCTGACAGAAATGACCAAAGACAGGCTGGAAAGCCGCTTAACGGAGAGCCCGGATAGAAACGTCGCGATTATTCGCGATGCGATGCAGGAAGTCCTGAGCGAAACGATACCCACGACAGAATTTAGCAGTCTTCGAAAGTTGCTCGCAAGCGAAGCAGCCAGAGCCGATTTCGTGTTCGACCTTCATTGTGATGATGACTCCCTGCCATACCTTTACATCTCAGATCTCAACTGGCCCGATTGCCAGGACTTTGCTGCTGACTTTGGCGCAGCGGCCGTGATGATGGCAGAGAATTCAGGCGGCGGCAGCTTTGATGAAGTTTACACCCGGCCCTGGGCCGAACTTGCGCGTCTTTTCCCGAACAAGCCGATCCCGCAGGCAACCATGTCAATGACTGTTGAGCACCGTGGCCGCCCGGATGTTTCTGATGAGATCGGTGCCAAAGACGGCGATGCACTCTTTAAATTCTTGATCCGACGCGGCTTGGTAGAGGGTGATGCCGGACCTATTCCAGAGGCTCTTTGTGAAGCAACGGGCACTGATGCATGTGAAATCATCGAATCCCCAGGCGCAGGTTTTGTCACCTATTGCAAAGAATTGGGTGCGCAGGTCAAAAAAGGTGACCAGATTGCCACGCTAATCGATTTGGCTGCAGAAGATCCAACTCGAGCCCGTACGCCGATTTACGCGAGTACTGAGGGCATTTTCTTTACCCGTCGACAACATAAGGCCGTCAAGCCGGGACTGGTCGTTGGTAAAGTCGCGGGAACAGAGCCTCTTAAAGCGGGCTACCTTCTCGAAGACTAAGCCCCACAAACAAAGTCAGCCCCGGCTCTTATAAACAAAATCCGGGGCTGATTACTTTAACGCTCTAGGTTAGATTTCGCCGCGTTCTTCCGCCCGGGCTTGCTCCATAGCTTTTTTATAAGCAAGAGCAACATCGTGTTCGTGAATAACCCCCTTCAAAATCCCGTCTTCTGAGTTATTCACGACTGGAATATAGACCTCTCCACTCGCACCGTGTGCTTCAAGAGCTTGTTCAATATTGGCATTTTCTTCCAACTGCGCGGCTTTTGTTCGTGCAATTTCAATCGCGGTTACAGGCTCCCCTTTTTCTTCTTGTAAATCGAGCCCGTCAGCAAGATCCACAAAGGAAATGCACCCTTTCAAGCGGCCACTTTCATCCACGACAAATAACTGACCGAGTTTTGTTTTTCTAAGCTCCCGCCGTACCGTCGCGAGATCTGCATCAGGTGGGATAGTTGAAACGACACTATGAACCATATGACTTATCGTCAGCGTTCTCATAAGACTTGCTTCTCGTCCGCCCCGGATTTCCACCCCACGACGCTCAAGCTGCCACATGAAAAAAGATTTCCCGTGAACTTGCTGAGTGATAACCGATGATAAGGAGGTCGCGATCATCACAGCGATCGTCATTGCGTAATCGTTTGTAAGCTCAAAGATCATCAAAATGGTTGAGATTGGCGCACCGAGAACAGCACCGGCAACGGCCCCCATCCCAATGACAGTATAGGCCGATGTTCCTGACGAAAGTTCGGGAAAAATCGATGTCGCGATTAATCCATACGCCCCGCCAACCATTGCCCCAATAAATAGCGAGGGAGAAAAGACGCCACCAGAAAACCCACTGCCGAGAGAAACTGCCGTTGCAAGTGTTTTGACTACGATCAATGCAAGGAGCAGCCAAAGTTCATAGTTCTCAGATAAGGCAGCATCTGTGGCCTCGTAGCCAACCCCGATAACCTGAGGGAACACAAGTGCCATAACACCAAGTGCCAAGCCACCGATCATGGGTTTCGCCCAGAAAGGGACTTTAAGTTTCTGAAAGCTGTCTTCGGTGAATATGACCGCCCACATAAAGGCGATTGCCGCCAGCGCAGAAACAATCCCAAGCAAAGCAAAGGCCGGAAACTCCCAAAAGGAGGAAAGCGACATGGCATTTGGCAAGATAAAGGCCGGAAAATCACCATAGTAAATCCGGCTTATTATTGTCCCAACGACTGAGGCAATAACAATAGGTGCAAAGGCCGAAATAGCATAATGCCCAACAACAACTTCGAGAGCAAAAAACACCCCTGCTATTGGTGCGTTAAAAGAAGTCGCAATTGCGGCGGCAACACCGCAGCCAAGTAAAGTGCGAAAGAGTGTGTAGCCAAGATGAAGACGCTTAGAGAGCCAGGCACCAATACTTGCCCCCAAGTGAACGACAGGCCCTTCACGACCAACAGAAGCCCCAACACCAATTGAAAAGGCAGAAGCCACGGCCGCACGAAGTCCTGTCTTCAATGACATTCTGCCCCCTTTTAGGGCAGTCGCTTCAATAACATGGGGCACCCCCTGGGGTTTTCCATCAGGCAAAAAGTAACGAATAAAAACGCCAACAATCGCCCCGCCAACAACGGGAACCAGCAATATTTGCCACCACGGTAACTGAGAAAAACCTTCAGTAACCTTCTCACCTTCAAAGCCGTAGAAAAATCCTTGAACGATATCAATGAAGTGGCGGAAGCCAACAGCAGCTAGTCCTGACGCTCCTCCGATAACCACAGCTAAAGAAGACAGTATGACCTGTTCATTTTTGATAAATTGCCGAGCCTGGTGTCTAATTGATAACCGCTGACCATTCTCGTTAGACATACCCTACCCTCTTATGCCTACAAGAATTATGTTCGCAATGAAGTGTCTTTCGAGCATTGATGATGTTCAATGTAAATTCGTGTTTCACTGTAGAAGCTTTCAGACTTACCAACTGCAAAGTCAGAGTATTAAATTCCGACTTCGTTTATACTCACTCTTGCTGCCCAAAAACAACATTCTTTCACAGGGGAGCTCAAAATTGAACTTTTATCATCGACACAGATTATTTACCCAGATCATTTACCCAGATCATTTACAGCGCCCAATTGAACCTTCGGCACACACCCGGATACCATCAACCCACGTCGCACCGGACAAATCCGCCTTTGTAAGATCTGCGCCCTTTAATTTTGCTTTGGTTAAATTCGCGCCACGTAAAGTCGCTTTAAACAGACGCGCCCGCTGCAGATCAGCATTGGTAAAATTTGTATTATCCAGATTTGCCTTGGTGAAATCAGCTTCTGGAAGAGAGCCTTTGGAGAAATCACTCCCAGTTAAAGACACACTGACAAACTTGGTTCGAAACGCAGAAATCTTCTGTAAATTTGCATTATTCATAGAAGCACGGATAAAGCTGGTGTCACGCAATCTGGCAGAGGATAGATTTACCTCATCAAAATTTAGCCCATCCATATTGCACCTTTGCCAATTCACCCCAGGATCAGGCGGATCAGTACAAGCCGCAGCAGCAGGAAAAGAGAAAAGGGTTAAAACAAGCCATAAGGCTGAAAATCGAAGAAAATTCATCATAACTCTAATGTTAGGAAAATTACCCTTAACTTCAAGTAAATCACTATTCAACTTTTTATGAAAATACATTTACGGCCTCACAGAGAATTCTGCTTGATTAGAACTAACGCCAGGACATCACTGCGCGTCCGATATTAAGGGGTAGCGGTAGAGAGTTTTGTAATTTTAAAATCTTATCCAGATTTCTTTTAAGCTCCTCATTCATGGGACACGATGATCTCGTTTCCAAGTTTACGTGTACAGAAATCCATTCAGAAGTCGCCGCCAAATACCCCTCATCCGCATTATAGAGTGAATGATGATAACTGAGCTTCTTGTTATCAAAGCCAAGCAAACGTGTTTCGACCCGCATTTTTGATTCCAAATGGAGTTCTCGAAGATAGTTCACATGGTTTTCAACAACAAAGGTCGAACATTTGGTTTTATTTCTATAAACAGGATCAACCCCAAAAAACTCCAGAAAACCATCAGTCGCATCACAAAAAACGCTCATGTAATACGACACGTTCATATGGCCATTATAATCGAGCCAATCAACAGGAACCGTCCCCCGATAAGTAACCAAAGGGTCAACAGCCCTAAGTTGAATGTCCATCGTACTTACTTTCAATTATGTTGCTTAATTACACGGATCACATCAGAATCCAGTAATGGTGACCAATGACAAAATGTGTTAAAAAATCATTACATTAATAAGGATTCGAACACCCCTAATTAATAAAGATGTCCATAAATCAATGATTAGTGATGCATAAATACAACAGAGTTGTTTCCCGCCCAATTTTCTTTCTCTTATTACTGGTTTTAAAAGTTAGGCTGTGATACTCAACCATACTAAGCATGTAACTCTATTGATACACTTGGATAGTTATGTAAAAAACACCCAAGCTAATTCGTAGAAGTTTAGCTTAAAGAATAGTAGAGAAGAAATGTTCGCTTTACGTTTGTAAGACAGTATTTGGGTTATGCTGATAGCAAATGACCGGGGGGAACATATAATGTACGTAACTGAATTAGAAACAATGATAGGCGAAATGTCGTGGGGTTAGGTATTTTGTCCGAGATTAATTCTGGACTTATTAAACGATTTACTGCTTTTGCTGCCGTTGCAATTTTTGTAACAGGGTGCGCAAGCCAGCCAAATTCGACGCTGCAGGATGAAGCATCCACAAGCGATGATCAGTGGGCACAAACTGAGGGCACGACCGCCGTTGACGAAGGCGGAAACGATCCTATTGAAACAGTTAACCGCTTTATCTTCGCGTTCAATGATGCCACAGACACACTTATTTTTCGACCTGTCGCTGAAGGCTATCGCTTCTTAGTTCCTGCGCCAATCCGAGATTCAGTGCGTAACTTTATCCGCAACAGCTACTCACCTGTCATTCTCGCAAATGATTTGCTTCAAGGCGATATTGAGAAGGCAGAGAACACCTTTGCAAGATTTCTTATTAATACCGTCGCCGGAGCTGGTGGCTTAGCCGATGTTGCCGGACAAGCTGGTCATGAGTATCACTCTGAAGATTTTGGTCAGACGATGGGAACGTGGGGTGTTTCCGAAGGCCCATACATTGTCCTACCGATACTAGGCCCTTCAAACCTTCGTGACACTGTAGGCCTTGTTGGCGACGCGTTGCTTGACCCACTTACATATGTTGCCTCATCGGAAGCTCTGTTGGCACGCAAGGTTACGGACGGCGTTGACAAAAGATCACGCAACATTGAAACGCTTGATGAACTCAAACAAGATTCAATCGATTTCTACGCCCGCGTCCGCTCTCTCTATCACCAGAAGCGTGAGAATGAGATCAATGATGGTGAGTACGAACCAACTCTTGCTCCTGGCCTAACTGATATCTTCCCTGAAGATGACGATCAGGTCTCCGTTGTAGATTGATCATGAAGCTGCTGATCTCTCGCCTTATATCCTATACATCTGCCCTCCTTGTGGGGGCAGCTTTGTCTTTGGCAGTTTCAACTACTGCCAGAGCTGATGATGCCGGACTGTTCTTAAAGGCCCTGCAGGAAGAAGCCGTTAGCCAACTTTCCAACGAAAGCATATCTTCAGAAGAGCGTGAACAACAATTCCGATCCCTCCTGAATGAAAACTTCGATATCAGTGGTATTGCTAAGTTTGTCGTTGGTAAATACTGGCGCAAAGCAGAAGATGGCCCACGAAGTGAGTTCATGACAATCTTTGAAGACATCATGGTTCAACGCTTCCTTCCGACATTTTCTAAATACGCGAGTTCCGATTTTAAAGTAACGAAAGTCGTCAAGAAAAAGAGTTTTTACGTTGTTTATAGCAAGATAAAAACTGAAGGCGGAGAACCCGCTCAACTCCTATGGCGCATTCAAGCCAAGGAAACTTCCGGCTTTGTTATTACAGATATCGCGGCAGAAGGTATTAGCTTACGCAGTACTTACAAATCTGATTATACATCCGCTCTAAAAAGCTTGGGTGGCGATCTATCAGCCCTAAACGGCAAGCTGCGTAAAAAGATCAAATCAGGGGATTTCGCCCCTAAGGATAATAGCTAGCCACAGCTTTCCTAAGACAACACACAAATAAAAAAGCCTTGAAGGATATCCTCCAAGGCTTTTTTTTTGCGCTATAAATAATCCACACCACCACATAATTAAAAGGGTGTTGAAACCATCAACACCCTTTTCAAGAATCACAATGAAGCGATTAGATTTTGGCTCTTCTCCGCTTTGTTGAGTAGAAAAAGATGCCGACCGCCAAGTAACCTGTTGATATGTATGGTTTCTGATAACTTTACATAGAGCAGGTATATGACAATCAACATCTCGCAGCATATTTTAGGCCTCAAAGGGCAACGTGTAAATGAAATTAAACTGGATGACGGCGGTGTTAAGATTGTCATTCACTGCAGCCGAGACGCGCGTAGGAGGGCTATAGACCCTGCTACAGGCCAGAAGGGAAGCATCAACCAGCATGTCCGCCGACAAGTAAACGACATCCCCCTTTTTGGGTATCCTTGTGTGGTCGAGATTGAGCTGGCGCAGGTTTATATTAACAAGGGCGAACGCCGCATTGAGGGGTGTGATTTTGTTGATAAAGGGTGCCGTTTCACTCACCGATTTTGCCGACTGATCAGTGGATTATGTCGGCATATGTCTATTCAAGCGGTTTCCAGACATTTGGATATACGATGGGAAACGGTCAAGAATATCGACAGGGCATACCTTATTGAAACTCTCCCTACGCTTGATCCTGCAGAGCTAACTGGCTTGGAATATATTGGTGTAGATGAAGTTGCCCGGGCGAAAGGTCATGACTACATGACGGTGGTCTACGATATGGTTGGCGGTCATCTGATCTGGGTTGAAGCAGGCCGAACTGCCGAGGTTTTTTCAAGGTTTTTGAAACAACTGCAACCAGATACAGCCTGCAAAATAAAGGCCGTAGCGATGGATATGGGGCCTGCCTACCAAAAGGCTGTCAGAGAGTCCTTGCCGTTGGCCGACATAGTATTTGACCGTTTCCACGTCATGAAAAACTACAGCAAAGCTATCCATAATCAGCGTCGACTTGAGTTCAGAAAGGCCGATCCAAGTGGTAAAGAGTTGATGAAAGGGACACATTATCTGTTGCTCAAAAATGCGGATAAGTTGAGTGAAAAACAAAGTGACAAGCTGCAAAGGTTGCTGGAGAGCAATAGCAACCTGAATGCACTTTACGTCTTGAAAGAACAGCTTCAGCTGCTGTGGAGTGCCGCTTCATTTGAGGCGATGGCGGAGCAACTGGAACGTTGGTGCCTGATAGCAGATCAGTCACAGATGCTCTATCTAAAAAAGTTCGCGAAATCCCTACGGAAACATTGTGTGGGCATCTGCAACTACGCCAAACACAAGCTCACAAGCGCCAGGATAGAGGCTGGTAATGTCAGTATAGGAATGATCCGTAAGCGAGCCAGAGGCATCAAGGATACCGAATACTTCAAACTCAAAATTAGACAATCATCCATTCCAGATAATCAATCTATGCTCTATTTGAAATCCTAAATCTACTCAACAAAGCGGAGAAGTGCCTAGATTTTACCGTTTTAAAGGCTTGTATTTAATACGGTGTGGCTGATCGGCTTCAGCACCCAAACGGCGCTTGCGATCGGCCTCATAATCATCGTAGTTACCTTCAAACCAAACTACCTGACTATCACCTTCATAGGCCAGGATGTGAGTGGCAATGCGATCCAGGAACCAACGGTCATGCGATGTTACCAGCACACAGCCACTATAATCGAGGATAGATTCCTCCAGAGAACGCAATGTATCAACATCAAGGTCGTTGGTTGGCTCATCGAGAAGGATCACGTTGGCGCTTTTGCGCAACATCTTGGCAAGGTGGACACGGTTACGTTCACCACCTGAGAGTTGACCAACTTTCTTTTGCTGATCTCCGCCCTTGAAGTTAAAGGAACCAACATACGAACGAGACTGGTAAGTGTGCTTACCGATCTCAATGACATCAAGACCATCAGCGACTTCTTCCCAAACTGTCTTTTCAGGGGAAAGAGCATCACGGCTCTGATCGACATAACCAATCTCGACAGTGTCCCCCACGTTCAAGGCACCACTATCAGGTTGTTCTTGACCTGTGATCATCTTGAACAATGTCGTTTTACCAGCACCGTTTGGACCAATAATACCAACGATTGCGCCCTTGGGGATCTTGAAGTTCATATCCTCAATTAGAAGCCGATCACCAAACGCCTTACTGACATTCGTGGCCTCAATAACCAGATCACCAAGACGCGGCGCAGGTGGGATTACGATACGGCCCGGATCTGGAGCCCTTGTGCTTTCCTCTTGGACAAGTGTCTCATAGGCCTGCAAACGCGCTTTTGACTTTGTTTGACGCGCTTTGGATCCCTGACGCACCCACTGAAGCTCGTCTTTAAGATATTTTTGCTTGGCACTTTCTTGCTTCTCTTCAAGAGCAAGGCGCTTAGTCTTTTGCTCAAGCCAGCTGGAATAGTTCCCTTCATAAGGAATACCCTCACCACGATCGAGTTCAAGAATCCATCCCGCAACGTTATCAAGGAAGTATCTATCGTGGGTCACACAGACGACCATGCCCTTGTATTCTTCAAGAAAGCGCTCCAACCAAGAAACAGATTCTGCATCAAGGTGGTTGGTTGGCTCATCGAGGAGTAAGATATCAGGGCTGGAGAGAAGCAGGCGGCAAAGAGCAACACGACGGCGCTCACCACCTGAAAGCTTGGATACATCCGCATCCCCAGGAGGGCAACGAAGCGCATCCATGGCAATCTCAACCTGGCGATCAAGATCCCAGGCATCCTTTGCATCAATTTCTTCTTGAAGATCGCCCTGCTCAGCAATCAAGGCATCCATTTCATCAGGATCAACCTCAGCAAACTTCGCACTGATTTCTTCGAACTTTACCAACAGGGCTTTCGTTTCAGCAACGCCCTCAAAAACATTACCTGCTACGTCCTTGGCAGGGTCCAGTTCTGGCTCTTGAGATAAGTAACCGACTTTAACCCCATCTGCGGCGCGGGCATCACCATTGATCTCGGTATCAATTCCCGCCATGATTTTCATGAGAGTTGATTTACCAGAACCATTAAGACCCAAAACACCAATCTTGGCGCCCGGCAGGAAATTCAAGTGAATATTTTTCAGAACCTGTTTACCACCGGGATAGGTTTTAGAAACCCCATCCATCTGATAAATATACTGATATGATGCCATTCGGCGCTCCAGATTAAACATTTAAAACTATTGCAGCGTACTGCGTTGAAGCGGTTTTACCCTATCAATGATTGCTGTGCAAACCCATCACAGTGTCAAAGGGCGTTTTACCTATCTCATGATGAAAAAATCTAAGTAGCCTATTTTGATATTAACGATCATAAAGCCCCCTAATTGAAAGCGTTACTGACCTGCCTTCTCCATTTTAACAGGCTGCCTCAGGGGGAGGAACACACCAAACACAGAGCCTTTGGAACTGGTTTCCACCAGCTCTAACCGACCGCCAAAATATTCGATTATTTGACGAGAAATACTCAATACCAATCCTGTTCCGTGCGGTTTATCAGCAAGGCCTTCGCGACTTTGGTGGAACTTCTCAAAGATATGCTCCCGGGCACTCCAAGGCACCCCTCCTCCATTATCTGAGACGGTAATGATCATTTCTTCTGCTTGGCTAGAAACGGATACCTTTACCCACCCTTGTTCGTCACTACAGAACTTAACAGCATTCGACAACAGATTGACGATAACCTGCATGAGACGGTCTCGATCCCCCTTAATCAGGGGTAGGTCAGGGGCGAAATCAACGTCCAAATCAATTTCTCCCTCACTCAAAATAGCAGTCATCGTATCAAGTGAATTTTCAACGACCTGAGGGACATCAAGATCTTCAACCAGCCATTCCATTTGCCCCGCTTCAATCTTGGCGAGGTCCAGCACTTGATTTATCAGACGCGTTAACCTGACACTTTCCTTCACGATAATGCCAAGAAACCTACTCTTTTCTTCCTCATCCAGATCTGGATGATCACTCAGAATTTCGCTAAAGGATCTAATGGAGGTCAAAGGAGTTCGAAGCTCATGACTTATTGTCGACAGAAATTCATCTTTGAGGCGATCTAGCTCCTGTAGCCTTTCATTTGCGGCTCGCAACTGGCTTGTTGTTGTTTCCAATTCCTGGGACTTTTGCTCCAGATTCTGGCTGTATTCGATAACTTGAGAGGTTTCGTCGAGGATTTTCATAACCTCTTCAATTCTGACGACTTCCCCCTTCACAACAGAAGAGATCATTACACGCGCCGAAGCGGCACCAATCGCGCCTGCCAACAACCTCTCTGTGAAGTTAACTAAATCAGCATCTGCGGTAGTAACACGTCGACGCTCCAAACCACGATCTCGGAAATAACCGCTAAAAGCACGATCGGCTCGCGCACGGCCTAAGAAACGCACAAGGAGGTTAAATAACTCTTCTACAGAAGCGGACCCCTGCCAAATTTGTGAACGTGGCCCCTGATCCGCGTATCGATACACATCAACAAACAAAGCTCCCTGAACCCGTTCCAGTGCTGAATGTTTGGTATAGAGGGAAACAAAAATATAGGCCCCAAGGTTAAATGTCGTGGTCCAGAAAAGAGCATGGGTTAAATGATCCAGCCCCTGAAGACCAAACAGCTCATAAGGCCGAAGGAACTCCAGCCCCATCGGTCCGGCTGCAATAAAGGTAATTGGCAGGAGGCCGGATTTCGCAAAAGCGGGCAGAAGCAGTGTATAGGCCCATACAGCAAACCCAAGAGAAAGCCCTGTTAAAGCACCTAGGCGGTTGCCACCCTTCCAGAACATCCCGCCGAGCATTGCAGGTGCAAACTGAAATACTGCTGCGAAGGATATCAAACCAATGGTTACCAGAGCATCACTTTCCCCTAGGAAACGGAAGTAGGCATAACCAAACAACAGGATAAGAATAATACTGCTGCGGCGGACAAATAAGAGAACCCCGGTAAAGTCACTTTTTTCCCTTAAGCCCAACCATTTCCATCGCAGCAACACAGGCATAACCAAGTCATTACTAACCATTGTGCTCAGGGCAATTGTCGCAACAATCACCATCCCTGTCGCAGCAGAAAGGCCGCCAAGGAAAACGAGAAGAGCAAGCAACTCCTGACCGTGTGCCATTGGCAGGGTGAGGATAAAGGTATCAGCATTTACATCCCCACCAGGGAATTGCAGAAGACCACCAAGGGCAATTGGCAGAACAAATATATTAATCGCCAAAAGATAGAGCGGAAAAAGCCAAACCCCCTTACGGAGTTCTGGTTCGTTCACGTTCTCGACAGCGATGACCTGGAATTGCCGCGGCAAACATACCGCTGCAACCATAGACAAGGTCGTCAGGGTAACCCAAGTCGTATAGGCCCCCTCTTTTTGAAAGGTCATGAGCTGTAGCAACTCTGGCTTAAGCGCCGCCTTGGCAAAAAGATCACCAAATCCATCATAGATGCCAAAGGTGACAAAGATACCAACAGCGAGAAATGCAAATAATTTGACGACTGATTCAAAAGCAATTGCCACCACAACACCGTCGTGATGCTCACTATTATCGATATGACGGGTTCCAAAAAGAATGGCAAAAATTGCCAGAACCAAAGCAACCCAAAAGGCTGTATCAGCGACCGTGGCGATGGGGGGAGAATTCAATGGCGCAATAACATCTGGATAGAGCTTCAAAACGTTAAAGCTGGTCGCCACCGCCTTAAGCTGTAGGGAGATATAAGGGACAATCCCAACAACCGCGATAACCGTTACAAGCACACTCAAAGGGGTGCTCTTGCCATATCGAGAAGAGATAAAATCAGCAATAGAGGTTATACGGTGAGCCTTGGTTATCCGGATAATTTTTTTGACAACAAGCCACCACAGGACAAACACCAATGTCGGCCCAATATAAATCGGCAGAAAATCAAGACCACTGGATGCTGCCCGACCCACCGATCCATAGAAAGTCCACGATGTACAGTAGACACCGAGAGACAGCGCATAAACATAGGGGTGTGATGTGATCCCCGCCCCCCTTTCAGCGCGTTTATCAGCGATAAAGGCTACAGCAAACAACAAAAGGAGATAACAAATCGAAGAGAGGATTATGATCCAGTCAACCAGCATCCCGGTCATCCTTCACATTCTTATCCCCATAGGCCTCACTTTGGCGGAGGTTATTTTGGGAGGCTTGATCCGAATCTTTTATGGATGGGTCGCTTGATATTTCATAAGAGGAAGTCGCTATTTTATCCTGCTCATATGGCTCGACACTATCCTTGTCTCGCGAAGCAGACCAACCTACAGCAGCAATTATTCCACCCCAGGCGGTAAATAAATAAGCATAAAGAGGTGGCAGGCCGAAAAACAAATCTTCCTGGTTAAAGATCGATAATATTAGCGGACTGAAAAGAAGTAAGGCCAACAGGAAGAGTGCAATACTCCGTTCCCCTCTATCACCTGAGCGGCTCACAAAACCTCCTTTCAAGGGTTAAACAAGTTCTCTGATTGACTGCACCATAACGAAACTAAGCTGACTTTTCCTCGACGCCCAGTTGCTGGCGAACCAAACGGACGATGTCTTTTGTCGAAAAAGGCTTCGTTACAAAATCATCCGCCCCGAGTTCCATCCCCTTTAACCGATCCACATCACGCCCTTTTGCGGTCAATAAAATGACCCGCATGTCTCGCAACGCCTGATTTGAACGCACTGTTTTCAAAACTTCAAAGCCATCGCGCCTTGGCAACATGATATCAAGCAGCATCAAATCTGGCGGACGACTTTCCACCATCCGCAAGGCCGCATCACCATCGCGCGCAATAAAGACTTCAAAGCCGGCCTTCTTCATCAGAAAGCTCAGTGAGTCGACTATATGAGGCTCGTCCTCGACCACGAGAACCGTATGAGGCATTTTCTGCCCTTCTCTGCTATCCGGTTATCTCTTTATTTCGTATTCCCTGTGGCACATACATTACAATCAGGCTGTCTGCTTTGCCAAGGCGTGATTTCACTCACCAAAACAATTCTACTTCTACGCTCCCAACAGCACACTGTCAGGGTGCGCAAAGTCCAGGCCATCTGCGTAGACCACATGCTTGGCAAAAGACACTTCGCACCCAAGGCTTACAGCAAATGTATTGCCTGCCTGCCCAACCATGGTCCCTGGCTTTGTGACCGTTTTTGAGATTGAAAAATAAACACCCTGATCCTCAGCTCGTAACGAGTGCAGGTTTATCCTTCCTGGCTTTAGAAAGGCATCCTGCACCCCCCAGTCGGGCGAAAGCACTCCATACCTTGGTATCCGAAGGCCGGATGCACTAAATCGTTTAGAAATCTGCCCCGCCAAATCCACACGGATAAAATGGAATGGCACACCTTCCTCTTCCGGCTTTTGCAGTGTCGTCAGCCGGTGACAGACTTGCTCAAAACCAACTCGAAAGCGGCGACGCAGCAGGTCAATATCGTGACGCAACTCCAGGGCGGCCTCTCTAAATTGGGTGTAGGGCATCATCAAAGCCCCCGCAAAATAGCTCCCCAAAGCCTTTAAACATAAAGATCTCGCCTCTTCGCCACTGACATTTACGTCGGAAAGAGTTTTATCAAGCACATCCGCATAGGCGACCTCTGCGATTATACGGGTCATACGGAAATTAAGTGAACTCACCGACAGGGTTTCCATTAATCGAAGCGTGCCACCATCTTCTCCCTCGAGTTCCCACATGCCTCGCTTAAGCGATGATTGAGCAGAGACCGTGACAATCTCGACCTTAATACCAAGCTGTCGATCAAGGTATCCAGCCAGGGCGTCAAACAGCCCATAAGGCTTTGGATCCCCAAGGCGTTCTCGTAATTGATCTGCCGCTTGCTCCAAAATGGGAAAATAATGGTCATTGGCAGAAAGCATATCCACCACTTCATCCGTTGGCGTTTCACTAAGAACTGACGATTGTTTGGACTCACCGTTAATAAAATCAAACAGCTCTCCGACCATCAAAGTTAACTTTTGGCTTTCATCCACAAGTACTGTTGTAAAGCGCTCGCGCTGATGATCGGACAGATCATCATTGTCTTGAAGAATCTCTGCAAATGACCGGATCGATGTTAACTGAGTAAGCAGTTTATGGCTGGTATCGGTAAAATATGGATCCGCGGAAATGACTTCACGTGCCCGCAAAGTATCTTCACGTGCATTTCGAAAAGCTCGATAAAGCCGCAATAAAGCCCGGCTGATTTCGGGATGAACGGCAACAAAATCTCCCAACGCGGAACCATCAGGGCGCGAACGATCAAACAAGGGATCTGAAAAAAGCTCATTGAGAGCGGAAAGTAACCGGGCCTCTTCTCCCCCGGAAAGCTCTCCCTCTTTAATATTAAAAGCGTCTTCCAGCCTCTTTTGCAACTTTCTTGATAAAGGCCGCTGGTTATGCTCTACAAGATTGAGGTAAGCAGCAGAAATACCTAACTGCGTCGCCATTGCGATCTGTGTTAGACCTATCTGGCTTCTCAAATGTCGAATTTTACGACCTGCAAATATCTGACGCGCCATCGAATTTACAACTTTCACAAATCTAAGCGTAATTACTTAAATATATTTACAAAGTTTGCAAAAATTGGCAATGCCTTATTGCCCCCTCACCAAGATCCCCTTAGCTTTCACTTAAGAACGAACAAGACGGTCCCTGTACTTGACATTGTTAGTTTTAGGCTTATCGGCCTTTGTTACTCCCTGTCGGCTGTTAGCCTTTGAAGACGACATACGGCACGACGGGTTTTAAGAATCTTTGGTAACTGTGCACGAGGTAAGTGTGTTTGACCTTAGCAGTACAGACGTACACCAAAGATATAGGTGATCTGATTACCGCCAACTTTGTAGTCAGAGAAGCTCTATCGACCTTACTCAAGCGAGAGAGGATTTAACCTCTCTCGCTTTTTCTTACCCCCACCTCTCAAGCAAATTGTCCCATTGCCATATAAGCCACAATTCCCACTGTTGAGACTGCAAGAAATATATTTACCGCCAATCTCTTTTTCGGACTTTGTATGGCAGAGATAATTTTATCGCCTCCCCAGCACCAAATACAGTTAGTCGGAAATCCGCCCACGATGAAAACCAGGCACATTATGAGCCACTGTTCCCAGGCCGGATTTTCCTGATTGGTAAACTGGGCAAAAACAGTCGTCGCCATCAACCATGCCTTGGGGTTCATAGGGTGAACAATAAGACCGTTCAGATAACCAACACTTTTCACTTTCGCCCCGCCCGATGCCTTACTCATATCTGACATTGCGATTTTCCAGGCAAGATACAGCAGATAACAACTGCTCGCGATTGTAATAATCGGTGCCAAGGCCGGAAAACCATCCAACAAACTCGTAACCCCAAAAGCGGCAACGGCCAGAACCAGAAAGAAACCGCTTTGAACCCCGAAGGTAAAGGGAAGTGCTCCCTTAAATCCAAGTGCCGCCCCTGTTGCCATAAGAATCATATTAGCCGGACCGGGTGTTCCAGACATGACTGCTGCAAACACGATCGCAGGTAAGATATTTTCTGGTGCCATGAGATCGTCTCCTTCATCAAATTCTCTATTAACAATCAGATATCCAAAACTTACCTTGTATTGTTCATTGAACAATTATTATATTGTTCCTATGACAATATTATCTCTGATATCAGAACAAGCACCGATCGAGGGCCAAAAATACGTACAACTTGAAACCCTGTTTCAACAGGCGATTAGTGAGGGCACTTTAGAACCAGGAGAAAAACTCCCCCCCTTACGGATTGCAGCCTGGAATGCGAAGTGCAGTCTTGGAACAATGTCACGGGTTTACACTTCACTGGAGAGAAAAGGCCTTGTCGTTGCGGAGGTTGGGCGCGGCACTTTCGTTCAGGAAAAATCAAAAATTGGCGCTGATATCATACTCCCCAGCCCAAGAACTATTGAAGCGACCTCCAAATCCAACGATGTTGGCTATATAGACTTGGGGATGAACGCTATCGCTAACGACTGGGGGGAAAACCTTATTCGCTGGGCTTTAAAAAGAGCTGCAGAAAAAGCATCTTCTCTAACCCTGATGACCTACAGAGATGGGTTTGGCGACCCCTCACAAAAATTAGCAATGCGACAATTCTTGCCTGCATCTCTTCAGGACATCAGCAACGAACGCATAGTCATTACCCACGGTGCCCAAAACGGAATATTCACAGCCCTTAGCAGGCTCACCTCTCCAGGGGACAACGTCTGTATCGAGCCATTAAGTTATCCCGGAATATCTGCGGCCCTTTCTCAAGCGGGGCTCTCCAGCATTACTGTGAAGACTGACGACCAGGGGATCTGCCCTAAATCGTTTGAGAAGCTCTGTATAGAAGGCCGCATACGTATCTTGGTGACCACCGCAACAGGGCACAATCCGACATGCATCACCACACCATTATCAAGACGAAACGAAATTGGTATTCTTGCCGAAAGGCATAACGTTCTCATTATTGAAGATGATATCTACGGGTATTTATACCCAGAGGCCCCAGCACCTTACGCCTCCCTTTTCCCAAATAATGCTATTTACCTTACAGGTCTGGCAAAAAGAATAACCCCCTCCTTGCGTATCGGAGTTGCCGTAGCACCGCCACATATCACCATGTTATTGGCTCAGGGAATTACGGCTCAGACTTGGATGGTCTCCCCAATACTGGTCACTGCCGCCGTAGAAATTGCGGGTCGAAGAGATGATTTAACCAACATGCCGCAAACAGTTAAAGCACAAGCAGATCAACGCAGTGAGCTCACCAAAACCATGCTGAGAGGGAAAGTTAAAAGCTTGGATATTTGTCGTTCTCATGCATGGATAGAACTGCCAGAAACCATCTCCGCTGAGAACTTTGTTAAAAGGGCCGAGATCTGTGGTGTTCACGTAATGGCGGGGCATCGCTTTGCAAACAATAGCCATTCAGGACATCAGAATATCCGCCTATCTATCATGGCTCCAAAGCAAACCAGTACGCTCGAAACTGCCTTACATAAACTGAAAGCAATTCTATCAACTCCAAATGAAGATGTTTACGAAATGTTCTAAAATCAAATCAAGTTATACTTAGTATTTCATTTAGATTGATAACTTACAAAAAAATCATATTTTCTACTGGAGCTAAGTATTTATTAAAAAATTAGTTCTTAAATATTACTCAAAACTTCAAAACAAATCTATCATTTACCAAAACCATACTTCACTTATACTTAAGGGTTACAAAACCTCTCTTGTTCGTAATTGATAATCATTATCATTTTATCATTTCATATAAATTTTACTTGATAATTCAGAGAAACAATTTACATTATTGGAAAGATTCTAAAGTAGATAATAACAATCATTTCAAGGAAATTTCTTTTCCTTTCTAACATTAATTCAAAGCGAGGACCCCATTATGAAGGGCGATAAAAAAGTCATTGAGCATCTTAATACAGCTTTGACCCACGAGCTTACTGCAATCAATCAATATTACCTGCACTCAAAATTGCTCAAGGATTGGGGAGTAGAAAAACTCGCCAAGTTTGAATACAAAGAATCCATTGAAGAAATGCACCACGCAGACAAACTCATGGACCGTATCCTTCTCCTTGATGGCCTTCCAAATCTTCAAAACCTAAACAAGTTGAAAATTGGGGAAGACGTAGAAGAAATTCTTAAGTGCGACCTCGCTGGTGAACTGGAAGCCGTTGAAGTTTACAAAGCAGGTATTGCACATTGTGAATCTGTCAACGATTACGGCAGCCGCGAACTTCTTAAGCAAATTCTAATCGACGAAGAAGAGCACGTGGATCACATCGAATCACAATTTGAGCTTATCAAACGCGTCGGCATCCAGAACTACGTTCAATCTCAGAGCCAGTCTGACGACGACTAAAATTACAAACGGTTAATTCCATTTCAAAAGGCTGATGCTTCACGTATCAGCCTTTTTTTATGCCCACCATTAACCGGCTCCCCCTCCCTTTGTCGATCAGGCTAGAAACCTTACAGTCAAATTAGGGAAAAATGCATTTTCCCCTAAAAAATGCATTTTCAAAATTGCAACTCATTCTCATTCGTGATAGTTGTTGCGAATAATACTCAACCGCTCTTGCTTTCTGCTTGAGCTTCAAGCTTACCGCCTCGGCTATCCGCTTTTGCGAAATGCCCCGACTGTGAATGGGAAAAAAATGAGCAACGCTCTGAAAAAAGCCGCTCGTGTAGCGAGCACTGTAACTGTCCTCTCTGTAATAGGCGCAGGCACCGCCTTTGCAGGTAATGTTGATGCAAATAGTGTTATCAAAAATTACGCGGACATAGCTCTTGCCGGCTATCAGGATTCACTTACATCTGCAAAAGCTTTGGATAGTGCTATCAATACTCTGATTGCATCCCCATCCGATGCTTCTCTTAACGCCGCACGTGCAGCATGGGTTGCGGCACGTGCTCCTTACCAACAAACCGAAGTTTACCGTTTTGGCAATGCAATTGTCGACGATTGGGAAGGCCGCGTAAATGCCTGGCCTCTCGATGAAGGCCTGATCGATTATGTCGACACATCTTACGGCGACGAATCAGACGAAAATGCTCTTTACACAGTCAACGTTGTTGCCAATGCAAAGCTTTCCGTAAACGGTAAAGCAGTTGATGCAACAGCGATTACACCAACACTGATATCTGAAACTCTTCACGAAGCTGAAGAAGTAGAATCCAATGTTGCAACCGGCTATCACGCGATTGAATTCCTTCTTTGGGGACAAGACCTTAACGGCAATGGTGCAGGAGCAGGTAACCGTCCTGCAACCGACTTTGATGTAAAAAACTGCACCGGTGGAAATTGTGACCGCCGTGCCCAGTACCTCCAGTCTGCATCTACACTTCTGATCTCTGATCTCGAAGAAATGACCGCGAATTGGGAAACCAAAGGCGAAGCAAGAACTGGCCTTCTAAAAGATCCTTCAGCAAGTTTAACAACAATCTTCACCGGTATGGGATCCCTTTCTTATGGTGAACTTGCTGGTGAACGCATGAAGCTTGGCCTGCTTTTGAATGATCCTGAAGAAGAGCACGATTGCTTCTCTGACAATACGCACAATTCTCACTACTTCGATCAAATTGGTATTCGTAATGTATATACCGGCCACTACCGTCGCCTAGATGGTTCTGTAGTAAGCGGCCCATCCATTTCTGATCTCGTAAAAGCTAAGGATGCCGCAGCGGATGCTGAACTCCTTGGCAAATTGGACAGCACAGTGTCTTCCATGGCTGTGATGAAAGCGCGCGCAGAAAGCATTGAAGCTTATGACCAGATGATCGGCGAAGGAAATGTTGTCGGTAATGCAGTCGTACAAGCTGCCATTGATGGCCTCATCAACCAAACGCGTTCTATTGAACGTGCGGTTGTTGCTCTTGGTCTTTCCGAGATTGAAGTTGAAGGCTCAGACAGCCTCGACAGTCCAAATTCAGTCTTCAATTAAGGCACGTAAAAATATGGGTACTGCGACCAAGTGCTCATATTTTTTCATCTAATTGTTGTGATAGTACTGTGGGCAATCCTGTTTTGGATTGCCCATTTCACGTATTTAAAAGAAAAAGTAATTATCAATGCCAGCTTCTATTCATAAACAATTGATCCTCTGCTGCACGGTTTCAATTGCCATCGTTTTTTCAGCTGGTGTCATTGCAAATTCCGCTCCTAGTTATTTACGAAATGACCTCACAAAAACTGACCAAGCCCGTGTATCATCGGTCACAAAACCAACAACAGATTTCACCAAAGCGGAAAATTTCGAACAAAAATCTGCTGGTGCCGCGACCTCTAAAAAGAAACCAAATGATAAAGCCTTCTCACACTCTTCTGGGAATTTGAGCTTTGAAGGAGAGCGTGACTTTAAACTGGGCAATAGCCTGTTTAAAAAAATATGGGTCGCATCCCCCTCCTCAACCAAAGCTTCGGATGGTCTTGGCCCTCTCTACAATGCCAGATCTTGCCAGCGCTGCCACTTAAAAGACGGACGCGGCCATCCACCAGAAAGTAACCAGGACATCGCCACGTCGATGTTCCTCCGCCTTTCGGTTCCTCCAAAAACAGCGGATGAAATAGATGCGATTAAATCAGGAACCCGTCTCCGTATTATTGAACCTACCTATGGTGGGCAGCTCCAGGATCAAGCGGTAACGGGCCTACCTGCCGAAGGCAAAATGCGTATTTCTTATCAAGAAAAAACCATTACTTTAAACGGTGGCGAAACAGCTTCCCTAAGAACACCAAGCTATAGCGTAGAAGAGTTGGCCTATGGAGACCTCGCTCCTGATGTCATGCTCTCCCCACGGGTCGCCCCACCGATGATTGGCCTTGGATTACTGGAAGCAATTCACGAACAGGATATTCTCGCTCTCGCAGATCCAGAAGATCGCGATGAAGACGGTATTTCAGGAAAGCCAAGTCTGATTTTTGACCCGTCAAGCGGACAGAAAGTTCTCGGTCGCTTTGGCTGGAAAGCCTCAAATATTGACGTCCATACGCAATCCGCAAATGCCTTTGCTGGCGACATCGGTCTCTCCACACCAGATGTGCCTAATCCTTGGGGTGATTGCACAGTTAATCAACCAACCTGTCTTTCTCAGCCAGATGGTGACCAAAAGAACCTCGGCGAAGGAGAAGCTCCCCAAAAAGTCCTGGATCTTGTTGTGTTCTACTCAAAGAACCTTGCCGTTCCCGCACGACGTGACGTGAACAATTCAAAAGTGCTTGAAGGTAAAGAGCTGTTTTACAACTCTGGTTGTATTGCCTGCCACCAACCCAAGTACGTTACCCGACGCGATGCAGGGCAAAAAGAACTGTCTTTCCAGCTGATCTGGCCATACAGCGACTTGCTATTACATGATATGGGCGAAGGTTTGTCAGATAATCGTCCTGTAGGGGACGCAACCGGGCGCGAGTGGCGCACAGCCCCGCTTTGGGGCATTGGTTTAACTGAAACCGTGAACGGCCACACTTACTTTCTTCATGACGGCAGAGCCCGTAATTTGTTAGAAGCTATACTTTGGCATGGCGGAGAAGCTCAGGCATCACGTGACACCGTTGTCGATATGACACCCGAAGAGCGCCGCTCTTTACTTAAATTTCTGGAATCTCTTTGATGTTATCGAACCCATTTCAAAATTCCAAAAAAGCACTCCTAATTCTTGTCGGCTTTTGCGTATTGCCCATCAGTGCTATGGCTCAAGATCTCAGCGACGATCAGGAACCAAAGCCTGACTTTGGTCCTATGATAAAACAGGTGATCGAACGTTCTATTCTTCCTGGCTACGAGGCCCTTCGGATAGCGGCCCACACAGAAGAACGATCAATTTCAAATCTTTGTCAAAGTCCCAATCTGAACAACCTGATCCAAGCACGCAAAGGATACAAAAACCTCGTTAGCGCGTGGGCGTCGGTTGAAATATTTCGACTTGGCCCTGCCATAAAAAACAATCGCCAGGAAAAATTATTCTTTTGGCCTGATCGTAAATCAATTGGACTCAAACAAGTTCGAAAATTGATAGACACAGAAAATCAAACCGCACTTTCATACGAAACCCTTCGAACCAAGAGTGTGGCTGTACAGGGCCTTCTTGCCCTTGAATACGTTCTCTTTGGCAAAGGCGCAGATCTCTTGTCCGAGGGGATAGCTCAGAGCTACCGTTGCAAATACGGCGAAACAATTAGCCAGGCTATGGGACGAACTGCTTTGGACATTTCCAAGGATTGGTCCAAACCAAATGGCTATGCCGATCTGATGTACAATCCCGGCTCTGATAACCCTGTTTACAGAACCCAAGAGGAAGTTGTTCAGGATCTGCTTCGGGTCTCAAGTGAAATGATCCAAAGCGTACGTGATCTGAAAATCCACAACTCGATCAAAAGCACCCCTGAGAAATCCAAACCCAAACGAGCGCCACTTTGGCGATCAAACCTAACAATACATGCAATAAAAGAGAATTTGAATTCGGTTGCACAGCTGTTGAATGCGGGTGGCCTTGGATCTTTCACACCTCGATACACCAAATCTTTAGGCTTTGAACTAGAACAAACAAATAAATTTTTAACCCAATTAGAGCAGCGATCAGCGCCATGGGTTGAACTGGTAAAGAACGAGGATGCCCACAAAACGCTGAACTTCCTCCTCATCCCTCTTGAAGGGGCTAAAAACGTAACAACAGACCTTATTCCAGCAGAACTTGGTCTTAGTCTGGGGTTTAATTCGCTCGATGGAGATTAATCGCCGACAATTCATAGCAGGGTTGGCATCATCAGGCATATTCACAAGTGCTCTACTTCCCCTTGCCAAAATCTCGAACGCTTCTCCGGCAACTCAATCCAGCCCCCCTGCTTTTATAGCCGCCCGCAAAGATAAATCGGGGCACTATTCAGCAGCAGTCCTCGATGACCGGGGGTCTATACTCTTCAGTGAAAGGCTTAACGATCGCGGCCATGCAACGACGATTTCTCCCAATAAAAAATTAGCTGTCGTTTTTGCCCGCCGACCTGGGCGTTTTGCTCTGGTCCTTGATTTACTGAACTTAAAAAAACGTACCGCTTTTACACCACCTGAAGGACATCATTTTTTCGGCCACGGTTTTTTCTCGAACGATGGAAAATTACTCTACGCCACCGAAAACGATTATGAAAACGAGCGCGGCATTATTGGCATATACGACGCCGCGGATAACTTTAAACGCGTATCACAGATCGAAACCTACGGCATTGGTCCGCATGAGGCACTACTCATGTCGGATGGAACAACCATAGCTGTTGCCAATGGGGGCATACTGACCCACCCCGATTATCCGAGACAAAAGTTAAACATCTCCACCATGGAACCCTCTATCAGCTACCTGGACGCCAGAGATGGAAAATTACTCTCTCGGGCACGATTACCCCGTGAATTCTACCAACTCTCTTTGCGGCATATGGCAGAATCCGGTGATGGTACCCTATGGATTGGCGGTCAATACGAAGGCAGTCCGACCGACAGCTTAAGCCTGGTTGCGAGCCAACGCCCCGGCAAACAAATTTTACCTATATCGGATCCCAAAACCTATATTGGCATGAACCATTACATTGGCTCTGTTGCGGTGAATGCATCTGGGACACTTGTGGCGACTTCGGCCCCTCGTGGTAATGCAATTGCGTTATGGAACAGTGCTGATGGCACACTTGCTAAAACAATCCAGCGACAGGATGCTGGTGGCGTTGCGGGTTTTGGTGAAAGTTTTGTGATTTCAGATGGAAGCGGAAACCTTTGGCAAGAAGAACGGGCTATACATCAAAATTCAGATTATGCCTGGGATAACCACCTCACAAGCTTATAAGAACATGTTCACCAATCATCCTTCGCCTTCTTATAAGTAAGGTCCCTCCTTTTAGCCATCGTTAATTAACGACCTTCAGGCTATAGTCACCCAATCGTTTTATGATATAAATTCGGGGATAGCAGGGTTAATGTTAATTACAGTTCCAAATCTTATAAACAAAGCTGATCTTACCCAAATCAATGAGTTGCTGGAACAAGGCAGTTTTAAAGACGGAAAATTAACCGCAGGCTGGCATGCAAAACTGGTTAAGAACAACCAACAACTTGCCGGAAATGACAAGGTGGCGCGCCAGGCCATTGCCATACTCAATAAGTCTATACGCCAAAACGGTACTTTTTCGAGAGCCACCCTCCTTCGCAAAATGCGCCCCCCTCTCTTTAGTCGCTACGAACCAGGAATGGAGTACGGTAACCACATTGATGACGCAGTCATGGGGGGTGACCGTGGCTTTCGGACCGATATTTCTTTCACCGTTTTTTTAAACGACCCTCAAAGTTACGAGGGCGGTGAACTCGTTATGAACAGCTCAGTCGGAGAGCAAAAATTTAAACTGGAAGCGGGGTCAGCCATTGTTTATCCCTCCACAACCCTCCACCGAGTTGCCCCGGTTACCAAAGGTGTAAGACAAGTCATTGTCAGCTGGATACAAAGTCTTGTCCGGTCTGCAGAACATCGCGAAATCCTCTTCGATATCGACACAACACGCCGGGCAATATTTAATCGTGAAGGCAAAACGACAGAATTTGATCTTTTGAGCAAAAGCCACGCCAATCTTCTCAGACTTTGGGCGGAACCTTAAAAAAAAAGGCTGCCTAAAAAGGCAGCCAAGTTGTCTTGGGGAATTTAACAAGTAAATTAAACGGTTAGGAGCGAGTGAAGCGTGTCTTTCAGTGCTAAGCGTTCCTTCTTGATCTCAGTGATATGTTCATCACTCAGAGCTTCGATCTCACTTTCATGCCGATGTACCAAACGGTTAATCCGATGATAATCATCTGCCAACTTTGCAAAATGCGCATCAGACTGCTTCTTGATACGAATGCTGTCTTTGAATTCTGGAAATTCTTCCAAAAGTCCATGCGGTGTATGCTGAGACATTCTCACTCCCTCATAACTGTCATCTACAATTATGAGAATAGGAGAAACACAACGGATTCACATTGACTTAGGTCAACAGGGTCTAAAATGAGGATAAGAAAAGCACAGCAATATTCGATTTAAAGATTAACCCGATTTCGACTCAATTCAGAGCAATGCCTCCAAGCAGCATATCAACATCACTGCCATTGCTTGCAAGAGGAAGAACAAGACATTCGACCTCAACGATTCCAGGTTCATCACCAATATAAGGAAGAACGGTCCTTACTGGAGCTTTCTGATCTACCGCTCTACGATAGAGCTCATACACCAAACTTGGAGCAATCTGAGTTGGAATCTCACTTACTTTGAGTCCTGTATATTTCCCCCGAGAAATGGCATCTATTTTTGTTCCAATCAACCGATACTCAAAATCAAGAGGGTCGAAATGGACATCCAGCAGTTCACAATAGGGGAGGATATGGGGAATGTTCAGCGGATCGATATCCTGCCGCCCAGGCAGGCCTCCATAAGGAGACACGCTTTTCCAATAGCGCAGCAACTCCATAAGGTGAGCACTATCAATCTCTAGGTGTTTGTAAGTATCTAACTTCTGCACCCGACCACCTCTCCAACCTTACTAAGAGAGAACCAAACCATCTATCGCGTACTTTAATACAATCTTGTTAATATTTCTTAATAGAGGCTCATAACCATGATTATCTGCCTCTATATAAGACGTTCTTGATTATCCCAGCTTAATAAAGCTCAATTCAAGGAAACTCTGGTTTGAAAACCATCAAATAGAATACAATTACAACAGCGGGAAAAGCGAGTGATCCCAGGATAATCCACCAACGGTTCATCGCCCAATAACGAGTGGATAAATCCTCGCCCGTTTCCAGCGACTGACCTATGAGATCTCGCATTTTTATCTGCATCCACACCACGGGCAACCAGCATATTCCCGCAAAGAAATATAAGCCAAGACCCCAATATATCCAGCTATCGGTTAAATCATAACCGCCTAGATGCATAAGGGCTAAACCGGTCAAAAATTGGCACTTCTCCGCTTTGTTGAGTAGATTTAGGATTTCAAATAGAGCATAGATTGATTATCTGGAATGGATGATTGTCTAATTTTGAGTTTGAAGTATTCGGTATCCTTGATGCCTCTGGCTCGCTTACGGATCATTCCTATACTGACATTACCAGCCTCTATCCTGGCGCTTGTGAGCTTGTGTTTGGCGTAGTTGCAGATGCCCACACAATGTTTCCGTAGGGATTTCGCGAACTTTTTTAGATAGAGCATCTGTGACTGATCTGCTATCAGGCACCAACGTTCCAGTTGCTCCGCCATCGCCTCAAATGAAGCGGCACTCCACAGCAGCTGAAGCTGTTCTTTCAAGACGTAAAGTGCATTCAGGTTGCTATTGCTCTCCAGCAACCTTTGCAGCTTGTCACTTTGTTTTTCACTCAACTTATCCGCATTTTTGAGCAACAGATAATGTGTCCCTTTCATCAACTCTTTACCACTTGGATCGGCCTTTCTGAACTCAAGTCGACGCTGATTATGGATAGCTTTGCTGTAGTTTTTCATGACGTGGAAACGGTCAAATACTATGTCGGCCAACGGCAAGGACTCTCTGACAGCCTTTTGGTAGGCAGGCCCCATATCCATCGCTACGGCCTTTATTTTGCAGGCTGTATCTGGTTGCAGTTGTTTCAAAAACCTTGAAAAAACCTCGGCAGTTCGGCCTGCTTCAACCCAGATCAGATGACCGCCAACCATATCGTAGACCACCGTCATGTAGTCATGACCTTTCGCCCGGGCAACTTCATCTACACCAATATATTCCAAGCCAGTTAGCTCTGCAGGATCAAGCGTAGGGAGAGTTTCAATAAGGTATGCCCTGTCGATATTCTTGACCGTTTCCCATCGTATATCCAAATGTCTGGAAACCGCTTGAATAGACATATGCCGACATAATCCACTGATCAGTCGGCAAAATCGGTGAGTGAAACGGCACCCTTTATCAACAAAATCACACCCCTCAATGCGGCGTTCGCCCTTGTTAATATAAACCTGCGCCAGCTCAATCTCGACCACACAAGGATACCCAAAAAGGGGGATGTCGTTTACTTGTCGGCGGACATGCTGGTTGATGCTTCCCTTCTGGCCTGTAGCAGGGTCTATAGCCCTCCTACGCGCGTCTCGGCTGCAGTGAATGACAATCTTAACACCGCCGTCATCCAGTTTAATTTCATTTACACGTTGCCCTTTGAGGCCTAAAATATGCTGCGAGATGTTGATTGTCATATACCTGCTCTATGTAAAGTTATCAGAAACCATACATATCAACAGGTTACTTGGCGGTCGGCATCTTTTTCTACTCAACAAAGCGGAGAAGAGCCAAAATTGACTACACCGGCCCGGAATCACTCTTTGGCTACACCATTGTAAAGGTAAAGGGCGCCGTCCAAGTCGGGCTCGATACCTATATAGAACAGGGCTATATTCGAGAAGTAAACAGCATCAACTTCGAAGGCCATCTGAACATGCTGTATCATCGCCGGGCAGACTTTGTATCGACCTCCCTAAACATTGCCAAATATATGATCCCCAAGTTGGAGCTCGAGAATGATTTATACATCTCCATGCGACCAGTTGATCAATACACCCGCCACATCATGGTTCTAAATGGCCGGGAAGATATTTTGCACTTTATAAACGATGTCATAAAAAAAATGGCTCAAGACCCTCACTGGCGAGATGCAATGGCCAAATTTGGCGCGGCAGAATTACGTGTTACCGATTTTGAGGCAGAAAATTAAACAAGGTTCAACAAGTTCAAACTCAGGGCTATCAAAAACAGAGTTGCTAAAAACAACGTTTCCAAGCCAATGATCATAATCGGTCGGAGGCCCAAGTTTTTGAATTCTCCCAGCGCAGTTTTCATCCCCAAACCAGCAATCGCCATGACCAGGCAGGCCCGTGAAAGGTCGTCTAGGACCGGAAGTGACTGTTCTGGCAACAAGTTAAAACTGTTGGATATCACCAGGATAATGAAACCAACGAGAAATAGTGGCAACGGTAACATTGCCGGATTTTTACTCTCGGCTTTCCTCGACACGATCAGCGAGATGACAAGGACAACAGGCACCAGCATGGTCACGCGTAATAATTTGGTGACCGTGGCAATATCGCCAGCCTGTTCAGAAATCCCATAACCAGCACCAACAACCTGGGCAACATCATGAATGGTACCGCCTAAAAACACTCCCGCCTCAACATCTGAAAACGCAAAAAAAGACGAAATCATCGGATAAAGGATCATGGCAACCGTACTTAGTGTGGTAACGCCAATAACGGTAAAGAGAGTATCTTGCTCAAGCCGATTATCCCTGGGCATAACTGCAGATATCGCA
This sequence comes from Kiloniella sp., assembly GCF_965205715.1. Taxonomy (GTDB): domain Bacteria; phylum Pseudomonadota; class Alphaproteobacteria; order Kiloniellales; family Kiloniellaceae; genus Kiloniella. The sequence goes on from NZ_CBDBHW010000014.1 coordinate 2,043,583, forward strand.
AGGGCCGCTGAGGCACCACAGATGGCAACAGCACCGCCCGTGAGGATACCAAAAGCCCCTTTTTCCTTATTCCAACGCGCAAGGCACCATCCAAAGAAGATTGTGACAACCAGGGCTGAAACGACAAAAGCTACGGTATGCCATCCAAGATCGACAAAGGCATCAAAGGTAATTCGAGCCCCAAGTAATGCCACACCAAAACGCAGTACTGTCCGGGAACAAAAATCGATCCCGGGTCGACAAGGACTGTCCTTGTGCAAAAAGTTAAAGGCCATGCCAAGCAGCAGGGCAAAAAGCATGGTTGGTCCGCCATAATGGTCAGAAAGAAAGGAGGCAGCCATGGCAACGGTTAGACACGCCAGCACACCCGGCAACAGCGTTCGACGCGCCAGTAGAGCTTCCATAAATTATGTCCTGTTTTGCTGGCAAATATTGAGAACAATACTTCCAGAAAAAACCTTCCGCCTTTCAGCGGAAGGTCGAGTTGAGGGCGTTAACCAGAACGTTCGGGCGAACCCCAGTGCTCCAAACTGTTGAGCCCTAATATGGTTTAGATATGAACAAAAACTTCATTGCCGCTCACTGAGACTTCAAAGGTTTTCGCCTTGATTTTATCATCGGCCAGGAAAGCACCGGAGCGGATATCAAACTCCCATCCGTGCCAGGAACACCGCACCACAGCGTCTTTTTCACCATAGACAAATTCATAGTCATTGGTCTTTTGCGTCGTGCCACATTGCGGCCCTTCACAAAGCGCAGCGCCCCGGTGTGGACAAATATTCAACAGTGCATAATAACCGCCATCGATATTAAAGATGACCACTGACATGCCATTAACGTCGACAACCTTCTGGTTCCCAGGAGACACTTCATCTGTCTTGCAGACTTTAATCATTTGTCCAGTCATTACATCTCTCCCTATTCAGCAGCCAAAGCGGCATGTGATGCCCCGAGGCGTTTGTATACCTTGAGGGCATTGCCACCGAGGATGTTCTCGCGCCACTCCGGTGGAATGTGCAGAGCATCAACGGAATCGTAGTCCCAATGCGGATAATCCGAAGCAAACATCAGAGTGTTTTTGCCATCCATGGCTTCTAAAGTGGACCACAGATGCTGGTTATTGGCAGGCTGTTCCAAAGGCTGAGTGGTGAAACGGACATTGCGAGCGCAATATTCACTTGGCAGCATCTTCAACCATGGTGTCTCTTTACGTAGAGCCTTAAAGTTCGCATCCAGACGCCACATCACGCTTGGCACCCAGGCAACACCACACTCGATCACGACGAAGTAAAGATCCGGCCACTTTTCAAAAACACCGTGAGCAATCATGCTGGCCACGTGGGTCATTGCCGTTTGTGGTAATAGAGCATGGGTTTCCCAGAAATAGGTCGTTGGTCCGGCGCCAATTGGATTGGAGTTCACACCACCTTGGCCGCCGAGATGGATGGCAAAGGGAAGGCCCATTTCAGCGCAGGCTTCATAGATCGGGTGATAGAAAGGATCACCATAAGGGCGTTGCGCCCCGTGTGAAGCCAAGACCTGGACGATGTCAGGATGCCCCCCTATACGACGGATTTCTTCGGCGGCACCGTGGGGATCTGTTGGGCTGATGATAAGCGAGCCCTTAAAACGCTTATCCAGCGGCATCCATTCGTTGATCATCCATTCATTATAGGCCCGCACCAGAGCGTGCGCGTAATGAGGATTTGCCAGAGTGGAGGCTTCAAGCGCTTCATCACCCGTTAGGATCGCATAATCGATGTTGTAACGATCGAGATGCTTTTCCTTCATGATGGTGTAATGCTCGTGTTGAGTCTCCGGATTAATGTCCGCGCGTTTAAAGCCTTCGGGGTGGAACCAGGCACGGTGACCATGCGGGAAGGATCCGGTTGGGCCGGTCTTCTCACCGCGAACAAAATAATCTTTCCAGTACCCATCGAGGTACGGCAGCAGAACCTCTGCATCGGTCCAATAGTTATGGCAGTCGCAATCAACGATGACCATGAGCACTCTCCTAAGTTCAGGCCAACGTTGAGATCGCGGCCAATTATACTGTTGTTAAATCCCCTCCGCATCAGAACGTAATCATGACGTGCTACAGGAGTTGGCAAAGCATAGGAGAAACCAGAACAAATGATGAAGCGATAATTATAGGCCGTATCAATCGAATATTTAGATTAAAAATTGTCGCTTTTGTTGTAGGCAGGTCGCTATTGGCGATATATTGGTAGTTAAAACAACAAGAGGCTGGGCTTAGTTGCAAAACGCCCCCCCAAATGCCCCTACGAGAGATCTTAGAACAGGCCGAACCTGTTTGTGTTGGGAAAAGAGAATACCGCGCCATGAATATAGAGCTTATCGAAACCTTTCTGAACATCACCGAAACCCGGAACTTTAACCGCTCGGCCGAAAGGCTTAACATCACCCAGTCCACCGTCAGTTCTCGGATAAGAACTCTGGAGCAAGGCCTGGGTACCCAACTATTTGAGCGCGGCCGCACCGGGGCCGAGCTCACAGCGGAAGGGCGTCGGTTCGAGAGCTATGCGCGCAACATTCGGCTGAGTTGGAATTTGGCGCGACAAGACCTTGGAATGCCGGAGGGATACGACGGCGTTTTGCGGGTCGCAGCGCAAGTATCCCATAGGGAAAGCCTGCTGCACCACTGGGTGGTCTGGCTACGTCAGGAGTTCCCCAAAACGGGCATTCACGTAGAGGCAGACTATTCTAAAAGCATGATCGACGACTTAATCTTCGGCAACCTCGATATTGGCGTGCTTTATACACCACAGTACCTGCCTGACCTCGAAATCCAACCGCTGCTTGATGAAACCTTCATCATGGTTTCATCAGAGCAAACCGGAATTGATGACCTGAAACTCGAGAGCTACATCCGTATGGGATACAGCCCGCACTTCATCACCCGTCACGTTGAATTATTGCCCCGCCTTCAACATGCCCCCTTGTCCATGGGGCTCTACTCCCTCGCCGAAGATTTTATCAAAAGCAAAGGAGGCTCTTGCTATCTTCCAGCTCCCGTTGCGCAACAGTTGATCACCGAAGAAGGCTTTTTCGCGGTTTCAGGTGCCCCTGAAATCAAACAACCCGTCTATATTGCCTATTTGGTGCGAAATCGGCACAAACCCGAAATAAGAAAGGCCGTCAAAGCCTTACAGCTTATCGCCATAGAATAACACCGCCAACATCCCAGGCTCAATCTCTTCTAAGTTTCAATCGAAAAATTCGATTAAAACTTAGAAAACTTTCAACTTACCTCAGTTCGCTCTGCGCCCTAAAATCTCTTTATCATTTCCGCGCCGTCTTGCGGAAGACAAAGAGCAAAGTCGACCTATTATCGGCTCGTTATGGGATAAGTGCACATGAATACCTTAGTAAATCCGTTGGTTTTGAACCAATCACAGCCTTGGTCGAATGATGAAATTTCGGTTCGCTGTATCCAAATAACGCAGGAAACCCATGATGTTCGTTCTTTTTGTTTCGCAGCTGACGAGCCGCTGTTGTTCACTTTTAAGCCGGGACAATATGTACAGATCACGGCTGATATAGATGGAGGCCCAACCAGCAGACTTTACTCGATCTCAACCCCACCTTCGCGACCACATAATTTCTCTATTACCGTAAAGCGTGTCCCCGGCGGCGTTGTATCAAACTGGCTGCACGAAAGCTTTCAGGTCGGTGATTACCTGCGCATAAAAGGGGCAATGGGCGCGTTTAATTTTTCCGACCTTCCCTCCCGAAAAGCACTAATGCTATCTGGCGGAAGCGGCATTACCCCCGTCATGTCTATGTCACGCTGGCTTTATGATGTCGCGGATGATGTAGATATCCACTTTGTCCACAGCGCACGAACGCCCGCCGATATCATCTACCATCACGAACTTCAGTCGATGGATACCCGCACTCCTAACTTTCGGTTGTCTCTAGTATGCGAAGGTAGCTTAACGGGCGAAACCTAGTCAGGCTACCGGGGCTTCCTCAACAAAGAAATGCTGGAACAAATGGTTCCCGACCTGATGGAGCGGACAATTTATATCTGTGGACCGGAGCCCTACATGCAGGCGGTGCGGAAAATCATCAAAGCTTTAGATTTTCCGATGGAGCAATATCACGAGGAAAGTTTTGGCGGTGCAGCAGTACCCGTAACAGCTTTGCCAGAGACAACCAAAAGCCCGACAAACGACAATGATGATATAGCTACGAACACCAGTGACGAAACAACACAGTCCGCCTTGAATGGAGAGAGTAAAGATATCGAGCCTGCATCAGAAACGATCTCAATCCCCAATCAATACACTGGCCAAAGCGCCAGCCTCACCTTTACAAAAGCAGACAAGAGCGTTTCTTGCGAAGCCTCAGAAACCATCCTCGACGTCGCCGCCAAAAGTGGCCTCTGGGTCGCATCAGCATGCCGTATGGGTTTTTGTGGATCCTGCAAGGTTCAGAAAGTATCAGGTTCTGTCTCTATGACCCATTCGGGCGGCATCACTGACGTGGAAATAGAACAGGGTGTGATCCTTGCCTGCTGCAGTTATGCCCAGGACGATGTCGTTCTAGAGCTATAAGGGGTGTCATTAAATCTTTTCCTTATCATTCGCTGCTGAATTCACTTACAAGGTCGCCTGATTATTTGAAAACCAATCGGCCAAATGATCCATCAAGAGCCGGATCCGGCGTGGTTGAATAGCTCCGGCGGGATAAACCATCTGCAGCGCCGTGGGCGCTGGGGCGTAATCCTGTAAAATGGGTACCAGCGTCCCAGCCTTGAGATCGTCTTGAATATCCCACTCGGTTTTCAAGGCGATACCATGCCCGGCCCGACACCACAGCCTTACCAAGTGACCATCATTGGCAATGCGGTTTCCCCTCACCGTGAACTTTTTCTCTTTCCCCTCAAGGTTAAAGCGCCAGACCTGATCCACCTGAGCACCAAATCGTATCAAAATACAATTATGACTTTTCAACTCATCAGGATGTTGTGGCGTACCCTTTACCTTCAGGTATTCTGGTGACGCACAGACCAGACGTCGGTTACTGCCAAGCTTCCGAGCTCGCAACGTACTATCGGCCAACGCCCCGAAACGAAGTGCCAAATCAAGGCCCTGTCCAACGAGATCAACGTACCCATCATTAAGCGAGAGGTCGATACTAACTTCTGGATGCATCTCCATAAATGCATCCAACAGCGGCGATATCCGGTTATAACCAAGATCAATAGGCGCACTGATGTGTATGGTGCCAGAGATCTTCTCGACCCCGAGTTTGATACGAGACTGAACTTCATCCGCCTCGGTAAGAATACGCCGTGCACCCATCACAAGCTCACGCCCCTCATCGGTGAGACTTATGGACCTGGTGGTTCGGGTCAAAAGGCGAGCGCCATAATAGGCCTCAAGCGCGGCAAGACGTTCGGATACACTTGCCGGGGACAAACCGAAATCGCGTCCAGCTGCGGCCATGCCGCCCTTTTCTACAATGCGCAGAAACAGCGTTAGATTATCCAGATCCATACAAACATCCAATTATTCGGATATTCCAAAATATCATTTCGAATTTTGCACAATTATCTGGGCCAAGGGCAAGTGCTATCTGTTGCCCTCAAATAGAGAAGCTCTCTCAATAAAGGAAAGTATGCCATGAAAGCCGTCGCCCTTACCCACTACCTGCCCATCGCGGATCCGAATTCATTTTTTGATATAGAACTCGAAAAGCCCACCCCAACAGGGCATGACATTCTGGTCTCTGTGAAAGCCGTGGCGGTAAACCCGGTAGATTGCAAAGTTCGCGCCCCAAAAGACAAAGTCGAAGAAACCCCACGCGTGATTGGCTATGATGCCAGCGGTATTGTTGAGGCTGTCGGCGCTGATGTGACCCTCTTTAAAGCTGGTGATGAAGTCTATTACGCCGGAGACATCACCCGCCCTGGCACCAACGCCGAATACCAGTTGGTGGATGAGCGCATTGTCGGTCACAAACCAAATACACTCTCTCACGCTCAGGCCGCCGCGCTCCCTCTCACGAGCATTACCGCTTACGAAGCATTTTTCGATCGCCTTGGCATAGACCGTGATGGCGCCAACAAAGGCCAAAGCATTTTAATTATCGGCGCTGGCGGCGGGGTCGGCTCCATCGGCATTCAACTCGCCAAACTGGCTGGACTGAGGGTCATAGCCACCGCATCACGACCAGGAACCACAGCCTGGGTCAAAGAACTCGGTGCTGATCACGTTATCAATCACCATGAGAACATGGTCGACCAGGTTCGCGCTCTCGGCATTCAACACATTGACCACATCGCCATCTTCAACGACATGCAACACTGGGAAACTGCTGTTGAACTGATTCGTCCCCAAGGCGGCATCGTGACCATCGACGATACGGATCTTCCCATGCCGATGGACGGCATGAAGATCAAATCCGCCAGCCTGCATTGGGAGTTCATGTTTGCACGCTCCATGCACAACACACCGGACATGATCGAGCAGCACAAGCTTCTCACATTCGTGGCCGAAGAAATCGATGCGGGACACATCCGCACCACCGTTTCGGAAATTTTATCGCCAATCAACGCAGAGAACGTCCGAAAAGCTCATGCCTTGATCGAGGCAGGAACAGTCAAGGGTAAGATCGTTCTGGAAGGGTTTTAGTATCGCTTGCGGCCCCCCCAGTCGATCGGGCCGGCCGCAAGTCAATTTTTCAGGCCGCAAAATGAAGTCCCTTGATAGTTTACCATTCCTTAGAGAGAAGTGATTTACAATACGCATAAGAAATGACAACTGAGCTGAGAGGATAGGAACGCTATGCCTGATCATCCTGCGTTGTCTGGCATTATCAAATTCTTACGGCTAGGCTTATGGATAACAACATACCTGGCCCTATCAATTTCACCCCTCCTTGCTGATGATGAAACAAGGACCACACCTTCTGAAGCAAAGATCATGGCTTTAAAAGCAGCCCAATATGTAAAGGACCATGACTGGGAAAATGCCAAGTCAGCCTTTCATACAAAAGGAGGGCAATTCTTTGACCGGGATCTCTACGTTTTCGTTCAGGATTTTAACTGTACTTTTCTAGCGCACGGTCTGAAACCCCATCTGGTCGGACGCAACATATGGAATCTAAAAAACCCTAACGGGCGCTTTGCTTGTCAGGACATCGTCAATACGACAAAGGAGAAAGGACAAGGTTGGACAGAGTACATATTCACCGACCCAGCAACGGGTGAGCCTGCATGGAAGCAAACCTTCCACATCGCAGTTGGCGACTTGATTGTTATGGTTGGTGCCTATCGTCCCGAGTGAACAAACGCGTGTCCCAAATCAAAGTTTGATGGTGATTAAAATCAATCAAGTTAGGAAGTCAAATTCACTTATTCGATAAAAAGAAAAAATCGAGCAAGTCAATAAATGATAACAGGCTAACTTATATTGGCATTTGTATTTTTGGAATTGCCCTTGTCCTTGTTCTTTGTGGAACAGCAATGTTTCTGTCTTTCACTGAACAACGAGAGAGATTTCACGAACAGGCACGCTTTGTTAATCAAACAGTCCTCTCTAATATCCAAGTTGTTAACACGGGCATTTCTTCAATGGAGTCTCTGTTTGAGGCCTCCGATTTTGTCAACCCTGCCGAATTTGCCCTTGTTGCCAACAGAGCATTGAAAAACAATCCGCTGGTTGCTGCAATCATCTATGCGCCTGCTGTGTATGAAGCTGAATACATTGAATTAGCCCGTTATTTAAAAACCCAGGCGGGATACAGCAAGTTCAATATATCCCACTCCCAACAAGGCAACATCAATACCCCATCTTTTCCGGTTCTATATGCCAACCCAGAATCGAACCGACAGGCCTTCGGCGGGCAGGAAGTTAGTCAATATCAGGAATTTTCCACGGCCCTTGGCATTGCAATAGATAGCCAAGAAGAAACTTATGCTCGGGGGCCAACACACGTCACTGCACTTAAAGGACATTGGTTTTTACTTGGCGTCGTCAGCAGACGCCTTATTCCAGAACAAGAGGACCGCGGAGAAGTCGGCCAGGGTCTGGTTGGTTTACGCCTGAACCCGGAACATTTTCTGAGCCAAAACGCTCTTCCCATCAATATTAGAATGAAGGTTGAAGCCAGCAATATTGTTGGATCCGAAAAGGGCGTTATTTTTGATAATACTGGGAACAATACCGGCGCATACAAAACCGGCGATTATGAGTTCCGTGTTATACATCATATTCCGATCGGGAATTCGAATTTACGTCTCCAATTCTCCAGACCGGTACCAATATTATCCCTGCTTTCAAATTTGTTTACGATAGCTTTTCTACTTGGCTTAACCGTTACGAGCCTCTTGCTCTATGCTTTTTCATTGGTCACCAGTCGTAATAAAGAAATTGAAATGCAGGTTACAGAACGCACTCATGAATTGGATGACAAAAACAAAACATTGAACGAAACACTTCTCAGCCTCCGCGAAAGCGTAATCAGCCTAAAAAAGGCCGAGAAAGAACGCGAATCTGCCCTGGAAGAAGCTCAACGCGCTAATCAAATCAAATCAGAGTTTCTGGCTTCCATGAGTCACGAACTCAGAACACCCCTTAACGCAATACTCGGGTTCTCGGATATCTTAAGCGAACAGTATTTTGGCCCCCCGGGGGCTGGAAAATATCGCGAATATGCCAAGGATATTCACCATAGCGGAGAACACCTCCTTGAACTTGTAAATGACCTACTCGATATTTCAACGATCGATACAGGCAAAAAATCTCTACACAAAGAGTGGCTTTCCATTAAGGGCATTATTGATGATTGCGAACGGATTATTCATGAAAAAGTGCAGTCAAAATCACTTAGCTTGAAGATCGAAATCCCCGACAATCTCACTTCAATTTACGCTGACAAACGGTCCATAAAACAAATTCTCCTTAACCTGTTATCAAATTCCGCCAAGTTCACACCTGATGGAGGTAAGATCACGCTCCGTGCCAGTACTTCAGAAAAGAACACAAAGATAGTGGTGATGGATAATGGAGTTGGAATTCCACCAGAGAAGTTAACCAACATCACAAAACCTTTTTTCAGAGAGCAGCAGGATGCTTATGTCTCCGAGCCTGGCTGGGGACTTGGACTTGCAATATCCCAATCCCTCGTCGAACTTCATAGCGGCCTAATGATTGTAGAAAGCGATACCGGAAAAGGAACCACCGTCATTAACGAATTGCCAGCGCCAGACTCACATTAAAGATTTTCCCTTTATTGGTAAGCGTTTACTGCCTGAGAAAATCCCCCCTCTCATTCAAGCCGTTTATTTTATTCACTACTCGTTCCTCACTTTAAAAATTAGGACGCTTGACCTAGTGAATTATTCATATAGGATGAGCGTCCTAAACACAAAACACATTAAGTCAATAAGCAGCAGAGATGGTTCCCATGAACAAGAAAACAACACGTGAGCACATTGTCAAAGCTGCCGACCTCTTGTTCTATCAGCAAGGGTTTGAACACACCTCATTCTCGGATATCGCCGACGCTGTAAAGATATCTCGTGGTAATTTTTACTACCATTTCAAAACCAAGGACAAGATACTCGACGCTGTAATCATCCTGCGCTTAACCAATACCAAAAATATGTTGGACCATTGGGAAATTGAGGGGAAGCACCCCGAAGATCGCATCCGAAGTTTTATTCAAATTCTAATTACGAACCAGTCTAAAATACTCCGTTACGGCTGTCCTGTTGGCACATTAAGCACCGAACTTTCGAAACTGGACCACCCCGCTCAGGACCAGGCAAACAGGCTGTTCGCACTGTTTCGAACCTGGTTAAGCCGACAGTTCACCCTGCTTGGCCGGCCAACAGATGCCGACGATCTCGCAATGCAGTTACTAGCCAGAAGTCAGGGTGTGGCCACACTGGCGAATGCTTTTCGGGATGAGGGCTTTATCAATAAAGAAGTCACACAGATGAACGACTGGCTCAGATCCTGCGTGGAAAGTGTACCAACCAAGCCACAAGACGAGCTTGGCGTGAGGTAATCTTCCACGCCCAAAGCAATAGACTTCACACCCGACCTATCGAGACTAAATTAACAGGAGCAAGCATCCAATGTTTATCATCCAACTCAAATTCTCAAGCAACAAAGCCCAGGCGGGGCAATTGATGGATGGCCACAAAGAATGGATCAAACGCGGATTTGATGATGGAGTATTTCTCGTGGTCGGCAGCCTGCAACCCAATCTCGGCGGCGGTATCGTCGCGCACAATACCTCGAGGGCCGAGCTAGAAAACAGGGTAAACGACGATCCCTTTGTCATCGAAAATGTTGTCACAGCAGAAATAAGCGAAATCACCCCTGCCAGAACGGATGATAGGCTGAAGTTTCTTCTCCCGGAAACCACTGCGTCATAAACAACCATCCCACTCCGACACCCCAAACACCGAAATACAAGGCAAGGACACATGAGAACAACAATCGTAGGCCCCGATGGTCAATCACGTTGCAGCTGGTCTGCTTCTGCTCCAGACTTCATCGACTATCACGATAACGAATGGGGCTTTCCGGTTGGTGATGACCGCCGCCTGTATGAAAAAATATGCCTGGAGAGTTTTCAGTCCGGGTTAAGCTGGCGCACGATCCTCGCCAAGCGCGAGAACTTTCGCACAGCATTCCATAATTTTGATTTTGATAAAGTCGCCCGCTTTGATGAGCGAGATATAGAACGCCTGCTCCAGAACGAAGGCATCATCCGTCACCGCGGCAAGATCGAAGCGGTGATCAACAACGCCAAACGCGCACAGGAAATGGTCAAATCCGAAGGCTCTCTCGCCGCGTTCCTCTGGCGCTACGAACCCGCGCCAGAAACCCTCGGCAAACCACAAACACAATCGACCTCGCCTGAATCAATCGCTCTATCAAAAGAGCTCAAAAAACGCGGCTGGAAGTTCGTCGGCCCGACCACAGCCTATGCCTTCATCCAAGCCATGGGCCTGATCAACGACCACGTCGAAGGCTGTGTATGCCGGGAAAAGGTAAAGCAGGCGCGGAAGAATTTTAAACGGCCTAGGTGATGAGAGAACATTATGAAACTGAAACTCAAGGCACTTCACACTTGAAAGTAGAGTTGTTAATTCAGATGACCATTTTTTTTGGAAAAAATTGGTGGGCCCGGCAGGACTTGAACCTGCGACATCTCCGTTATGAGCGGAGGGTTCTAACCAACTGAACTACAGGCCCACTTGAGCGCCTAATGTTGCTCAGGCGCTCGGAATCTTCAAGTGTTAATTATCCGATTCTTGAAATGTTTTTACAGTTTTTCTATCAGGCGTATGAAAGTCTGGCTGCGCCGTAAGAGACTGTCTTGGAAACAGGATCTACGCGCATGAGATCTTCGCCGACCAGCACCGGACCATCGAAGGATTTTTTCACTTCCGCCAAGAGATCATCGCGATTGCTGTTGGGGGGAACGATATGTGTGAGCAATAGGCAACCAACCCTAGCTTGGGCCGCAACCTTGCCCACTTCATCAGACAAGGTGTGGTAACCGGCGACAGCTGCGATGGTCTCAGCAGACCGCACACCTTCGATCACATGCATCTCGCGGTGGACAAAAACCTCATGAACCAAGAGATCAACACCTTGGGAAGCCTCAATCAAAGCTGGGCAATAGGTGGTATCGCCGGATAGAGCGATCTTGGTTCCCGCAGCGGTGAAGATAAAACCAAAGGCCGGATCAATGGGCTGGTGGTCAACGGCGACGACATCAACGGCAACGTCACCGAATTCCAATCGCTCACCGGCTTTAATTTCAGTGATATCCAGCTCGAGCGCAGCAGTAGAAGGCCGGCGTTCGTGTTTAATACGCAGATCCAACTCTTCTTTCCAGACCGCCATCAGACCTTCGATGAACTTGCGCGTGCCCGTTGGCCCAAAAATACGTTGTGGGGTGGTGCGCCCCTGATGCCAGGCAGAGACGATAACCTGATAGACATCGATGACATGGTCAGAGTGCAGATGGGTAAGCAGAATAGCATCGAGCTCGGCGCCGGATGATCCGGTACCGACCAAGCGCTGGGTTACGCCAGAGCCACAATCGATCAGGATCTGCGTTTTATTCTGCCCCTCTGAATGCCTGATCAACTGTCCAGCGCCATAGCGCTCTGTATGGACCGCAGGGCAACCCGTGCCCAATAGTGTGATGTCCATGCTCTACTCCCATTACCGTAACCAAATTCTGAACTTCACTTCAAAAAAGTATCAATTGAAACTATTCTGGTATCGCATATACCACTTTGAATCGTTCGAGCACCAGAACAGTTTCTCCGTCAAAGACATTTCCCGTCTCCGTGGCTCGCCTCTTAAAGAACTCTGTATGGGCTTGTTTCCATTCTTCGTACGTGCCCTCTCCTTCTGCAAAGGCAAATACGACGGGAACATCCCGAAAAGCCGATAAGGTTACCGAGCTCATTTGGATCAAACAGGCAGGCGCGCCCTCAAAGTCTGTCAGGATGTGATAGCTGCCCTCTAACGGGATAGCTTCATTGTCAGCCTCATAATCAAACAAAGCACCACATGTCGCCGTCTTTGCCCCAGAAATCACGAGCTTAAGCAGATCATTAGCCAACTCAGCACTATCGCCAAAAGACCATGAAGCAAAAGAGGCGTCCCAGTCCTCCGCCGGGATATACTCCCGGCAAGATTTCCAAAACGCCTCGATCTTATCTTCTGAACCAGTACTCGGCACAGACACTGTCTGTATCAGGTATCCAAGAAGCTACGCAGTTTGCGTGAACGACTTGGGTGCTTGAGTTTACGCAGAGCTTTCGCTTCGATCTGACGAATACGCTCACGTGTCACAGAGAACTGCTGACCAACTTCTTCCAAAGTATGGTCGGTGTTCATGCCGATACCAAAGCGCATACGCAGTACGCGCTCTTCACGTGGGGTCAAGCTGGCGAGAACGCGGGTTGTGGTCTCACGCAAGTTTGACTGAATCGCAGAATCCAAAGGAATAACAGCGTTTTTATCTTCGATGAAATCACCGAGATGACTGTCTTCCTCGTCCCCAATAGGGGTTTCAAGCGAAATCGGCTCTTTGGCAATTTTCAGGACCTTACGCACTTTTTCAAGCGGCATGCCCAAACGTTCTGCCAATTCTTCCGGCTGTGGTTCGCGGCCAATTTCGTGGAGCATCTGACGACTGGTACGAACCAGCTTGTTGATGGTCTCAATCATGTGAACCGGAATACGGATTGTCCGGGCCTGATCCGCGATAGAACGCGTGATCGCCTGACGGATCCACCAGGTAGCGTAAGTAGAGAACTTATAACCACGGCGATATTCAAACTTATCGACCGCCTTCATCAGACCAATGTTACCTTCCTGAATAAGATCCAAGAACTGAAGGCCACGATTGGTGTACTTCTTGGCAATAGAGATCACGAGACGAAGGTTGGCTTCAACCATTTCTGTCTTGGCGCGACTGGCTTCTTTTTCGCTGGTCTGCACGACTTTAACAGTCTTGCGGAATTCAGGAATTGGCAAACCGACATCATCGGCAACTTTTGAGATGCTGCCGCGAATTTTGACAATATCGTCAGAATAGCGTTCAGCGAATTTATCCCAGCCCTTGCCTTTATAGGATTTGATTTCTTCGAGCCAGTTCGGATGAAGTTCACTTCCGAAATAGGTATCGAGGAATTCCTGACGGGCCACACCAGATTTTTCAGCCAAACGAAGAAGTTTACCTTCTTGAGACATCAAATTTTTGTTGAGGCCGTAGAGCTGATCCATGAGCTGTTCGAGACGATTGGAGTTAAAGTGAACCCCTTCCATCAACTCGATCATTTCATGTTTCATCTTGTCGTATTTTTTCTCGACGGAATCCGCAACTTTTTCACCAGCAAGCAAGGATGTCAGGCGCTTTTCCTGGATCTTGTTCATTTTCTGCTGATGATCGGCAATGTTTTCCAACATTTCGAGAACCTGCGGCAGAAGGGCTTCTTCCATGGCAGCAAGAGACATATTGTTCTCTTCGCCATCGTCGTCGTCATCATCTTCCGACTTTGCACCTTCGCCTTCTTCACCTTCTGGCGGAGCAGGCTTGTCGTCATCGTCGTCGTCGACTTTTTCACCTGGCTGCGAGACGAGTTCATCATCAACGTCGGCTTTGTCGCCAGCACCGGATTCTTCAAATGCAATATCATCGTCGTTCGGGCCGCCACCATAGGTCGCGTCCAAATCGATAATATCTCTAAGAAGTAAATTACCTTCGATCAGGCCTTCACGCCAATGCAGCAGTGAGCGAATGGTCAGGGGACTCTCACAGATCCCCCCAATCATCTTATCGCGGCCAGCCTCAATACGCTTGGCAATCGCAATCTCGCCTTCACGAGAAAGCAGCTCAACCGTACCCATTTCACGAAGATACATCCGGACAGGATCATCGGTACGCCCGACTTCCTCTTCCTTGACATTACCAACGACGGCTTCGTCAGCTTTTGTTTCTTCATCGACGGCTTCGTCTGATTCTTCATTCTCGACAACATTAATGCCCATCTCTGAGAGAAGGGCCATAATGTCTTCGATTTGTTCAGAAGACATCTCATCTGAAGGCAAAACCTTGTTGAGCTCATCATAAGTGACGTAGCCAACTTCTTTTGCCTTCGCGATCATCTTCTTGACGGTCGCTGATGTCACATCCATCAGCGGTGCGTCCGAAGACTCTTCGCGAGTTTCAGTGCTTTTTTCAGCGGTTTCGGTCGCCTTGGTTACCATGTTAACCTTGTACCCCAAATAGCAATTCAGCACGCCAGCCTATTCGATCAATGGCCAACGCGCCCTCTCTAAACGCTCAGTGACTTTCTTCGAAAGCATCTGGATCGTAACTATCTAAATCGATAGAAACTCCTGATGTTTCCTGCCGAAGCTGCTTATGCGCCTCCAACTGAGTCAATCCCGTTTCGTCCATATTCGCCGCAAATTCACGACTGTGAACTCCCTTATCCTGCTCTGCCTGTTTTTCACGGAACATAGCCGCAATATGCGTCACGCCATGCTCAGCAGCGGTGCTGTCTGTAGCTGGTCTCGCAAATTTACCGTGATCCAAAACAGCGGGGCTCAAGAGTTCATCCAATAATCGAGAATATCCCTTATCGCACAGTTGGCATTTAAGTGCCTCTCTGTCAAGATCTGGGTCACGTACAATTGCATCAACAAGATCTTGTAATACCCCGTTGAAGTCCTTGCTTGGAAGCCTCAAAGTCGCCAGATCCTCTAGCTGTATGGTCAATACACCGGGGTGATTTATCAAAGTAGCCAATAAAACTTGTTCCTGGCGCCGGGCTAATAATCGTGGCGACATATTAGATCTTGGCAATCTGGGGTCCGGATCGAACGAATCCTTACCTCGGCCGTTGCCCTTTCCCCATGTGCCACGATTCTGTTTTTTGCCAGCCTGTTTATTATAGGGTTTATTGTATCCCTGACGCGGATTATTCGAATAGGGTGCCTGACCATAATTTTGGCCAGAATTTTGATCAAATCCCTGGTTAGGGAAGCCTGGATTTCCAAATCCTTGATCTGGGTATCCCTGATCCGGATATCCTTGGCCAGAATACCCCTGATTAGAGTATCCCTGCTTCACATTCCCGCCTGTTAGTCCATCAAAACGGCGGAACATATCTTTCTGGTATTCAAACTTCAGATCTTTATCTGTGATAACACCAACCTGTTTTCGCAGATCCGCCTTAAGCGCCGCGCGCCTCTCAGGAGTTTCAATATCAACCCCCTCTGTCGTTTTCTTCCACAACATCTCTGAAAGCGGCCGCGCTTTGGTTAAATACTCTCGCATCGTTGCGGAGCCCTGAGTTTGTATCAGGCTATCGGGATCTTCGCCTTCAGGGAGCGTCGTAAACTTGAGCGACTTTCCCGGTTGAATAATGGGCAATGCACGATCCACAACACGGAAGGCCGCGCGAATACCTGCGGTATCCCCATCAAGACACAGAGTAGGCTCTGACACCATGCGCCAAAGCTCTTGAATTTGGTCTTCTGTAACAGCAGTACCTAAAGGAGCAACAGATGCAGGGAATCCAGCCTGTGACAGGGCGATCACATCCATATAGCCCTCTGTAACAATAACCTCGCCCATATCATGTGCGGCCTGCCGTGCATTCGCTAGGTTGTACAGCACCTTCCCTTTATGAAACAGGATGGTTTCAGGAGAGTTGAGGTACTTGGCTTTACTATCCCCTAAGGCACGGCCCCCAAATGCGATAATACGACCTCTTCGGTCCGTAATCGGGAACATCAGGCGATGATTAAAGTATTCCCAGAATTCATCACGCTTGGGGCCATCAGAGCGACCATTATCTTGGTTCTGCTTGATGACACCGACATCAATCAACTGTTGATCATCAACCCCACGGGCATTCATCGCTTTACGCAATAACCCCCTTTGAGCAGGCGCCAGACCAAGGCGAAAGCGGCTCACGGTTTCAGCTCGGAGTCCCCGTCTATCGATATACTCACGTGCTTCTTTACCACCACTGCCGGCCAGTTGTTCTTCGAACCAGCGAGCAACTTCTTCCATGACATCATATAGACTGGCGCGCTTTTGAGAACGTTCAGCTTCTTCTTTACTCGCCTTGGGAACTTCCAAACCAGCCTGATCTGCAAGTCGCTCAACCGATTCAGGGAAAGACAGCCCCTCTGTTTCGGTAACAAAGGTAATGACATCTCCATGGGCGCCACAGCCAAAGCAGTGGTAAAACCCCTTGTCGTCATTAACTGTAAATGAAGGGCTCTTCTCATTATGGAAAGGACAAAGCCCACTAAATTCACGTCCCCGTTTAATCAGCTTCACCTTACGGCCAACCACACCGGAGACTGGAACGCGTGCGCGCAGTTCATCCAAAAATTCTGGCGTGAATGACATTGAAAGGCGAGTTCCCAAGCGGCAGTCCTTTAGATAACAGCTAACAGTTTATCACAGCATATAATGCTGCTCTACATTTACATGGGTAGAAAGTTCATTTGCGTGAAAAGATTTGAGTAGAAAAGAAAACAGAACCCGATGGTCGCCCAGGGGTTCTGTTTTAATAGATATAGTTGGTTATTTTAAACCAGCTTGGTTTTTACAATCGCACTCGCTTTACCAAAATCCATCTTACCAGCGTACTTACCTTTAAGCGCACCCATGACCTTGCCCATATCTTTGATGGAATCGGCCCCGAGTTCGACAATAAGATCGGCTACGATTTGTTCGACTTCTTCAGCAGACATCTGCTTAGGAAGGAAACCTTCAATTACCGCAATCTCACTTTGCTCACGCTCAGCAAGTTCTGTACGACCAGCTTTTTCGTACATTTCGATAGAATCTCGTCTTTGGCGAATCATCTTCTGGAGCATTTCCAGAACATCTTCTTCACCTATAGGATCACGACCCTCGCCTCGCGCCGCAATATCACGGTCTTTTAGTGCAGCCAAAATAAGTCTAAGCGTTGAAATCGCTTGCTTATCTTTGTTACGCATCGCGTCTTTGAGAGCGTCATTCAAGCTGTTACGTAGCATTTTTTGCCCCGAACATGTTGGAAAGTGTGAGAACCTACTCCATAAAAAAGAAAATGGCAAAGATTTATAATTCACCTAAGGTATTGATATTAAATGATATATTCTTTTCCTCTTTTTCTTGACGTCCAAGGGACTTATGCTTATACAAAGGCCTCAGCTAATAAATCGCTGACGCTTTCGTCTGCCTAGAGGACGCCCCATCCATGAGTACTATGAAATCGAATGAAACCCATGTCGCACAGACAGGGGCTATTGATTCTGCCTGCAAACAGCCTGCAGGAGCTACCGCCGCTTTGGTTCTGGCCAATGGCCAGGTCTTTTGGGGGAAAGGTCTTGGAGCTGAAGGAGAGGCCGTCGCAGAAGTTTGTTTCAATACTTCTATGACCGGCTATCAGGAGATTCTGACCGATCCATCCTACGCCGGCCAAATCATTACCTTTACCTTTCCACACATTGGTAACGTTGGAACCAATGATGAAGACATCGAAACGGTTACTCCGTCTTCCCGTGGTGCCATATTCCGAATGGATATCACGTTGCCTTCCAATTGGCGCGCGACCCGGGATTTGGATGCCTGGCTTAAATCTCATAATTTGAGTGCGATTACTGGCGTGGATACACGTGCACTTACCCGCTTGATCCGTGACAGTGGCGCGCCTCACGGCTGCATAGCCTATCACGCTGACGGTAAGTTCGATCTAGAGGCCCTACGCCAACAAGCAGCTAGCTGGCCTGGCCTAAACGGTATGGATTTGGCCAAAGATGTTACCTGTGCACAAACATCAGACTGGAATGAAAAACGTTGGGACCTGTCTGACGGATACCAAAATCTTTCAGATCCGGAATTTCATGTGGTCGCGGTTGATTTCGGTGCAAAAAGAAATATCCTCCGGTCTCTCGCGTCCCAAGGCTGCAAGGTAACTGTGGTTCCGGCTAACGTAACAGCAGACGAAATTTTGGCACACAATCCTGATGGTGTCTTCCTCTCCAACGGTCCAGGCGATCCTGCCGCGACGGGGGAATACGCGATCCCGATGGTAAAAGATTTGTTGGCTCACGAAGACCTACCAATTTTTGGTATTTGTCTCGGCCACCAAATTCTGGCTCTGGCACTTGGTGCTGATACCAAGAAAATGCACTTGGGGCATCGTGGTGCAAACCACCCTGTAAAAGACTTCACCACAAACAAGGTGGAAATCACCAGCCAAAACCATGGCTTTATGGTTGATAAAGAAAGTCTTCCTGAGAACGTCGAAGAGACCCACATATCTCTCTTTGATGAAACCAATCAGGGCATTCGTCTCAAAGGACGGCCGGTATTCTCGGTTCAATACCACCCAGAAGCATCACCTGGCCCTCAGGATAGCCAATACCTATTCAAGCGGTTCCGTGATCTCATGGTAGCCCGCCAGAAATGATTTATTGTGGCGGCGCTGATAAAAAAGCGGCCGCCACTGCTTTAACAGACAGCTGAACAGCTTAAGAGCCATTGCGGCCAGATAAGCAAACAGACAAAAGATGAGCAAAGCAGACCATGCCTAAAAGAACAGACATTAAATCAATCATGATCGTCGGTGCTGGACCGATCATCATCGGTCAGGCCTGTGAATTTGACTATTCAGGCACTCAAGCCTGTAAAGCCCTGCGCGAAGAAGGTTACCGGGTTATCCTGGTCAACTCTAATCCTGCAACGATTATGACTGACCCGGGATTGGCTGATGCAACTTATGTCGAGCCGATCACACCGGAAATGGTCGAGAAGATCATCATAAAAGAAAAACCCGATGCGCTACTCCCAACTATGGGTGGACAAACAGCTCTTAATATCGGCCTTGCACTAGAACATTCCGGTGTTCTCAAAAAGCATGGCGTCGAAATGATTGGCGCCAAAGCTGATGTTATTGAAAAAGCCGAAGATCGCCTGCTTTTCCGTACCGCAATGGAAAAAATTGGCCTTAAGTCACCACGCTCAAGTGTTGCCAACACTTATGAAGAAGCGCTGGTTGCTCTCGAAGAAGTTAAACTCCCAGCTATCATTCGCCCATCATTCACAATGGGTGGTACTGGCGGGGGTATCGCTTACAATCCGGAAGAATTCGAAGAGATTGTCAAAAGCGGCTTGAAAGCTTCTCCAACAACAGAAGTTTTGGTAGAACAATCTGTTCTCGGTTGGAAAGAGTATGAAATGGAAGTTGTTCGCGACAGCGCGGATAACTGCATCATCATCTGCTCTATCGAAAACGTTGATCCGATGGGTATTCACACCGGTGATTCAGTGACAGTGGCACCCGCTCTGACCTTGAGTGATAAAGAATACCAAATCTTGCGCGACGCTTCGATTGCCTGTCTACGCGAAATCGGTGTGGATACCGGCGGCTCTAATGTTCAGTTCGGTATGAACCCTGAAAATGGCGAACTGGTCGTCATCGAGATGAACCCGCGTGTATCTCGGTCTTCCGCTCTAGCTTCAAAAGCAACAGGTTTCCCGATCGCGAAAATCGCGGCCAAACTTGCTGTTGGTTACACTCTGGATGAGTTGAAAAACGATATCACCAAAGTAACACCGGCTTCCTTTGAACCAACAATTGATTATGTCGTCACGAAGATCCCACGTTTCACCTTTGAAAAATTCCCTGGCGCAGAAGACTATCTGACGACAGCGATGAAATCAGTTGGTGAAGCGATGTCCATCGGTCGCTGCTTTGCGGAATCCGCGCAAAAAGCTTTGCGTTCCATGGAAACCGGTTTAACTGGCTTCAACGAAGTTAACATTCCCGGTGCTGTGGATAGTGATGGTAATGTCGATAAAGACAACGTGCGCTCTTTCCTGGCCAAACCAACCAAGGACCGGATGCTAACGATTGCGCAAGCCATGCGTCACGGTCTTTCTGTTGAAGAGATCTTTGAAGTCACCAAGTTTGACCCCTGGTTCCTACGCCAGATCGAAGATGTTGTGACACTGGAAGAAGATGTACGCCAAAATGGTCTTCCTAAAGATCGTCAATCTTTCCTCAATTTGAAGAAAATGGGCTTTGCTGATGAACGCTTGGCAGAAATCACAGGCCAGACGGAAAAGGAAGTTTCTGCTCACCGTCGCAGCCTAGATGTTCTACCAGTGTTCAAGCGGATCGACACCTGTGCGGGTGAATTCCCATCAACAACACCTTATATGTACTCTTGCTACGAAGGTGATGGCGTCAACCCAGCACAATGCGAATCAGAACCAACCAGCCGGGATAAAATCATGATCCTCGGTGGTGGACCTAACCGTATTGGCCAGGGAATCGAATTTGATTACTGCTGTGTTCACGCCGCTTACGCTCTAAGCGAAGCGGGTTATGAGACCATTATGGTCAACTGCAACCCGGAAACAGTTTCTACTGATTACGACACTTCTGATCGCCTCTACTTTGAGCCGCTCACAGGCGAAGACGTTATCGAAATTGCACGTAAAGAACAGAGTAACGGCACCCTTAAAGGCGTCATCGTTCAGTTTGGCGGCCAAACGCCATTGAAGCTGTCTCAAGCTTTGGAAGATGCCGGCATTCCTATTCTCGGAACCTCTCCTGACGCGATTGATTTGGCTGAAGACCGCGAGCGTTTTCAGCAGCTGCTGCAGAGTCTAAATCTTCGTCAGCCTGTAAACGGTACCGCAACGACAAAAGAAGAAGCTTTTGCTGTCGCAGAGAAGATTGGTTTCCCTGTCGTCATCAGACCATCTTATGTTCTGGGTGGCCGTGCGATGGAAATCATTCACGAAACTCCACAGCTTGAACGTTACATCAATACTGCGGTTCAGGTTTCGGGTAAAAATCCTGTTCTCCTTGATAGCTATCTTCAAGATGCCATCGAAGTTGATGTTGATGCGATTTGTGACGGAACCGAGGTTTTTGTCGCAGCCATCATGGAACACATCGAAGAAGCTGGTATCCATTCTGGAGATTCGGCTTGTTCACTGCCTCCTTACAGCTTGTCACAAGACATTATTGCCGAGATTACAGACCAGGCAAATAAACTGGCTCTGGCTCTGAACGTCGTTGGCCTCATGAACGTTCAGTTCGCGGTTAAAGATGATGTGGTTTACATCCTGGAAGTTAATCCTCGCGCCAGCCGTACAGTTCCTTTTGTGGCAAAAGCAACTGGCAATGCGGTAGCGAAGATTGCATCTCGGGTTATGGCTGGAGAAAAACTCGCAGACATCGAGCTCATTCATGATCGTGGCGATCACATTGCCATCAAAGAAGCTGTGTTCCCGTTCAATCGCTTCCCTGGCGTTGATGTCATGCTTGGCCCTGAAATGCGCTCAACTGGCGAAGTCATGGGGCTTGATACTTCCTTTGGCCGTGCATTCTTGAAATCACAGATGGCAGCTGGTGTTACCCTACCAGACGAAGGCACCGTATTTATCTCGGTCAAAGACCGCGACAAAAAGGTAATGGAATCTCTCGCTGGCGATCTTATCAAGATGGGTTACAAGCTTGTCGCCACCAGTGGCACGGCAACTTATCTTCAAGACAAGGGTTTTGAAGTAGAAAAAGCCCTGAAAGTTCGTGAAGGTCGCCCGAATATTGCCGACAGCATCAAGTCTGGTCAGGTTCATTTGATTATCAATACAACCGAGGGCGCAAAAGCGATTGCGGATAGTTTTGATATCCGCCGTGGCGCCCTGGATACCTCGGTTCCATACTTCACGACAGCCAACGGCGCACGCGCCATGGTAGAAGCTTTGAAAGCAAAACATGAAGGGCTACTTGAAGTCGAGCCACTTCAGGCTTACTTTAGTTCTTCGTTCTAATTTAAACGGCTCCCGATTCTACCCTTTAGTGAGGCGGAATCGGGAGTTGCTATTTGTATAAACGCCTGGAAACGCGAATGAGTGAAAAGTTCCCTATGACCAAGGAGGGCTTAGTCCGCCTTGAAGAAGAGCTACGTAACCTGAAGGTTGTCGAGCGCCCTGCTATTATCCGTGCCATCGCTGAAGCCCGCGAACACGGCGACCTTTCTGAAAACGCTGAATATCACGCGGCCCGTGAAAAGCAGAGTTTTACTGAAGGCCGTGTTATGGAGCTCGAAGCTCGCATATCACGTGCAGAGGTCATTGACGTTGCCGCCATGTCCGGTACGACAGTTAAATTTGGTGCCACGGTCACAATCGCCGACGAAGACACGGACGAAGAATCCACATACCAATTGGTTGGGGATTTGGAAGCCGACGTAAAAGCTGGACGTATTGCCATTACCTCACCAATTGCGCGTGCGCTAATTAGTAAGGAAGAAGGAGATTCCGTAGAAGTACGAACTCCTGCTGGCGACAAGGGTTATGAGATCGTAAAGATCGAATACATCTAAGCTTAGATGTAACCCCATGACCAACCCGGCACGTCACAAGATGTGCCGGGTATTTTTGTTTAGTGAGTTTTTATAAATGCTGCTTAAAAAAGAATTTTATTATATTCGCCACGGACAAACCGACTGGAACGCTGCGGGACGTATGCAAGGCTTTACCGATATCCCCTTAAATGAAACCGGGCGCCAACAAGCCTATCAAGCTGCAGAAGCGATAAAAGGCACCGAGATTGCCACTATTTGTGCCAGTCCCCTTGGCCGAGCTTTGGAAACCGCAAAAATTCTCAATGAAGTTCTCAATTGCGAACTCATCATCCTTGATGATCTCAAAGAAGCGGGATTTGGCAATCAGGAAGGCCTTGTGGATGACGGCTGGTTCGAAGCCTGGAAAGACGGAGAATTCACCCCAGAAGGAGCCGAGACAAGAGCCGCTTTTATAGAGCGTGCCACCGCAGGCATTAACAAAGCAATTGATCGCCCCGGACCGGTTTTGATTGCGGCACATGGCGGCCTCTACGGTGCTATCAAGCATCATTTTGGCATCCCCGACAATCAAGTTTTACCAAATTGTGCCCTTGCTCATCATGCGCCTCCGACAGCTGAGCACCAAAACTGGCAACTTCGCTTCGTGAACGAAGGTTAGGTCAATAACAAAATCGATTTGAGTGTGCTCCCTTAATCAGGAGCACACTCAATCTGATCTTAAGCCCAGAGCCTGTCCATTTCTCCGCGCATATACTTTTTAAGAGACATTTTTCGCCCGGTACTGTGATTGATCGCGACATCATCCTGAAAGCGTAAGGTAACGGATTTATCACCGCGCATGCCGCTTCCAATCTGGGATTTACGATTATGCGCTTCCACACCGGCTCTTTTACTTGCCTCATACGCTTCAAGCGTTACCAGTAAAGCATCTCGTGCTTGTCGAAAGTTGTCTTCGCGTTTGCGGCCCTGACGCGCTTCGGTAAAGCCTGTTTCAAGGTGTTTTATACGGCAACAATTCTGAGTTTTATTCCGGTGTTGCCCGCCCTTGCCTGTGCCAGAAAACCAGTCCACTTTGAACTTATCATCTGCCCAGACCGTAAGAATACCACTCCCAAATCCCTTTTGATCGGAAGACAAAACAGCGACAGTCACAGTTGAAGTGTGCACACGTCCGCCGCGTTCCGTTACCGGGACACGCTGGATACGATGGCCACCACTTTCTTGAGTGAGTTTGTTTAGTGAAACGCCTTCGACTTCCAAGGCAATTTCATGATACCCCGCATCACTGGGTCGTTTCCGAGCGATGCGATATGTTCAGCCCTTGCGGAGGAACAGCTTACAATAAGCATCGGCAAGTTCGCCGACAAATAACTTACTATCATCCCCACCTTCAGCGGCGCGAATTTCTATGATCTTCTTCATGATTGATACCTCCATTCATAACAATCAAGCGGCCAAAACAACATAGGGCTGTGAAGAGTTCAAGGATTAAATTTTAATTGGGCTAGCGGTACGCTTGGGGGTGAGGACTTAACTCTTATTAGAAAGCCCTCATTAATCTCACCAATTAGAGTCCGAACACCTTCACGAGAAAGGCATCCATCAATGCGACTTCCTTCAGGCGCTCAAAACGACCAGAAGCGCCACCGTGTCCTGCAGACATGTTGGTTTTGAAGATCAGGTGATTGCTATCCGTTTTTAGCTCACGCAATTTTGCTACCCATTTGGCAGGCTCCCAATAGGTCACGCGCGGATCTGTAAGGCCTGCTGTCACCAACATGTTTGGATAGGCCTGAGCACTGACATTATCCACTGGCGAATAGGACTTGATGTAATCATAGGCGTCTTTTTCTGCGAGGGGATTGCCCCATTCAGGCCACTCAGGAGGCGTGAGAGGCAGAGTTGCGTCACACATCGTGGTCAAGACATCGACAAAAGGCACATCTGCCACAATAGCCTTGAAAAGGTCTGGACGCATGTTGCTAATTACGCCCATGAGCATGCCCCCTGCACTGCCGCCATGCGCTGCGATTTGCCCCTTAGAAGTATAACCTTCAGAGATCAAATGCTCGGCCGCAGCAATAAAATCGATAAAGGTGTTTTTCTTTTTATCCATCTTGCCATCGAGATACCAGCCATAGCCCTTATCCGTCCCTCCCCGAATGTGAGCGATGGCATAAACAAAGCCACGGTCAACCAGGGAGTAGCTGTTGCGCATAAACCCAGCAGGAATTGAATTACCATAAGAGCCATAGCCGTAAAGCAACAAAGGAGCTTTTCCATCCAGAGGCGTATCTTTGCGATAAAGCAGAGATATCGGCACCAGTGCCCCATCATGAGAAGGCGCCATCAAGCGCTTGACTTCATAATCATCGGGATTATGTCCGCTTGGGATCTCATCTTCTTTACGCAAGACCCGTTCCCGACTTTCCATGTCATAGTCGTAAACCTGGGCTGGCGTGGAAAGTGATGAGTAGGTAAAGCGCAAGGAGGTCGTATCGAACTCATATCCTGCTGACATCCCAAGACTATAGGCTTCTTCATCAAAGGAGATAGAGTGTTCTTGCCCGTCTGAAAAACGGGTAATGACAATACGTGGCAGACCTTCTACACGTTCCAAACGTGTCATATGATCCTTAAAGAGGATCTGGGTTAAGACCAGAACACCAGGCTGGTGTGGGATTAAGTCTTTCCAGTTTTCACGAGTTGGCTTATCAAGTGGGGTCTCACAAATTTTGAAATCAACCGCGTCATCCGCGTTGGTCAGAATTAACAACCGCTCTCCATGGTCGCTGACTTCATATTCAATGCCCTCCTCACGGACAGAGACGACACTCGGGGCCGTTACCGGCTGATCAGCAGGGATCAAATACACTTCAGAGGTCTGATGATCGTGGGCCAATATCTGCACAAAGCGTCCGGATTCACTTTTGCCAATACCAATAAAGAACCCAGGATCTGATTCTTCATAGACCAGGACATCCAGCTCTTCATCATCGCCAAGCATATGGCGAAGGACCTTTGACGGCCGGTGATTATCATCGAGTACGGTGTAGAACAGAGTTCTGTTATCCGCTGCCCATACGACGGAGCCAGACGTGTTTTCAATCAAGTCATCCAGTTCATCACCAGTGTCGAGATCACGTACTTTTAAGCTATAATATTCCGATCCCTTTTCATCCACACTATAGGCGACATAGCGATGATCAGGACTGTGGGAACAGCTTGCAATCTGGAAAAAATCTTTGCCTTCGGCTTCTTTATTCCCATCCAAGAGTACGACTTCGTCACCGCTTCCTGCAGAAGGTTTACGGCAAAAAATAGGATGTTGAGCCCCTTCCTCGTAGCGAAGATAGTAGAGCCAGGAACCGTCTGGAGCAGGTACGGAAGAATCATCTTCCCTAATGCGCCCCTTTAACTCTTTAAACAGCTGATTTTGCAAATCTTCCTGATCAGCCATGACCGCCTTACAATAACCGTTCTCCTGTTCGAGATAATCTCTGATATCAGATGATAGCTTGTCAGGTTGGCGCATAACTTCCTGCCAGTTATCCGCCCGTAACCAGGCATAAGGATCGTCCCTGTGATCACCATGAAGCTCATGGATCATAGATCTTTTCTCCGCCATTGGGGCAAAGCTGTTCTCGGATACAGGGGTATTGGACATGGTGGCTCCGTCTGGGAATCAAAAAGTTCTGGTATAGAAGCTTTAAATGGTTACATCATGAGATGAAACAAGAAATGCTTTAGAGATATTCGTACCTGATAATCCGATCAGATACAGCGAGAGGAACATCCGTGACAAACGTGGTAAACTTGAAACAATTTCGCAAAAAAAAAGCACGCGACGCCAAGGCTTCACAAGCTGCCGACAATCGTGTTGAATTTGGTCGCACCAAAATTGAAAAGAAAATCTCAGAATCTGAAAAAAAACGCGACAAAAAAAAGATCGATGATCACAAGCTGGATAAAGACAGTTAACCCAGACTAATCAGGTAACTCGGACAAATCAGGCCCAAAAGCTATCTTTAGGATATCTCCTCCCAAATTACAGAGAGAAGCATATAGCGTTTTCTATCGAGATAGAGTTGGACACAAAAAAAGCGCCTTAGATCAGGCGCTTTTTGCTTAACGTCGTAAAGACTTACTTCACGTCGATAGAAGCTACTTTCAACTCTTTAGATTTCTCGCGATAAAAGATATGACGACCAATTGTTGGCCCCTTATCAAAAGCGGTACGCCACTTTGGACTTACATAGTCAGCGTGATACCAAAGGGCACCTTCGCTCACATCATTTGAAACGCCCCAATAAACAAAACGTGCTAGTTTTTGGGCTTCATCCCAAGAGGCTTGATCTTTAATGTCGTCTTTTTTGCCATCACACCACCAGGAGAACTGGCAGCGATTTAAACGCGATCCGCCCTGCTGCACCACACCACAAATGGTCGAAGGGAAACGCTTGCTTGAAACACGGTTAAGCACAACGTGTGCGACCGCACGTTTTCCGCTCACAGGCTCACTTCGGGACTCAAAATAAATATTCTGCGCCAGGCATTCTAATTCAGTGTCGTAACTTGCTTGGGTCGGACGGCGGCGTTCAAGTTCCGGTAGCACAGCGTAATCACGCGCTAGTATCCGGACATCTACAGGGGCAATGAAGTCCCCTTCTGTGACCTGAACAGCCAATGTATTTTGTTGAGCATTCGGCGCAAGAACACCTGCGCTAATAGCCACAGCAAAAAGGAAGGAAGAAATACCGTACCAATGACCACGGAATTGACCACGCAATCGGTAACCTATCCGTTTAATCTGTCGTAAACCACGTCTCATTATTAAGTACCTCAGTTTTAAAAAATATAACTTCAGCAGCTTTTTCAAGCCCGTGCTCACACAGCCTGTGTCATTGTGAGCGCCCCCGATATGGGGATTAAATTCAAGCAAACAACCTCGTGCTGTTCGTTGATGACAAATCTTTACAAGAGATTAACATCAAGAGTCAAAGAAATATTTATCATGAATTCGCGACAAAAACCACATAAAGTACTTGGCTATTACATGACTACTCAAGCTCAATTTAGCCATTACTTACAAAAACCACCTTTTACTTTAAATAAAAAATAACCAGCCATGCACAAATCGCATAGTCCCCATGCCATCAAATGAAACAGAGTACAATTTACTGTGACAAAATTGGGGTCGAGTGTACGTAATCTTACGAACAAAATAACCATCTGTTATATAAGAGTTATTTTTGATTTTTGAAATTATTTTTATTTTTCGCCTCTATTTGGCAACCCTAAATTTTATTTTAACCCGCTTTAGTGGCAAATTTACAACAGGAATAAACTATGGTTAAAAACATCTTTTAACGGCCTCGCTTTATTTACCTTTTTACTTAAAACGTTAACTATATTGTCATTTCAAAACCCATAGCCTTCTGTGGATTCACAAGCATTTGATACCTGCAATAGGGGGACATACTTATAGATTTATCTTCCTAACAGTGATAAATGGCTACACACAGAACAACCGGGGAAATCTGATCGATGAACAAATTCGTTAAAATTGCGAGCATCACCGCAATCACACTTGCCGTACTCATTGTTGGCGGCTTTATCTTTGTCTATTCATCTCTTGATTCTATCGTTAAGGCCGCTGTCGAAAGCATAGCCTCTGATATGACCCAGACAGAGGTCACACTTAACGACGTCGAGATTTCACCAACGACGGGCCAGGGGAGCTTACGTGGTTTTACCATGAGTAACCCGGATGGCTTTAATTCTAACGAAGCTTTCCAATTCGAAGAAATCTCCGTCAAAATTGACATCACTTCATTAACTGAAGATGTCATTGTGATTAATGAAATCAGGATTAACGCCCCACATATCACTTATGAAGTCGGTCCAAAAAAGAGTAACATCGATACCATCAATGAAAATGCTCAGGCCCATGGCAAAAGCGAAGAAACAACTGCTACAGAAGAGGAAGGCCCAAAATTCATCGTTGAGCATCTCTACCTGAATGACGGCGAAATCTCTGTTGCAGCAGCCCCTCTCGGAGACAAAACCATCGACCTGGATCTTCCCAACATCCACCTGACAGACATTGGTAAAGGCGATAACGGTGCAAGTCCTGAAGTGATTTTACAAGCCGCAGTCGGCGCTGTGACGCAAAACATCACAGGTGCTTTAGGATCTGTTGACCTGAAGGGCCTCGCAAAAGGGGTTGCTGATGGCGTCACGGGCGTAGCAGATGGCGTCGTAAGCGGCGCGTCAACCGTTACAGATACAGTGGGCGATGCAGCCTCGGGAGCAACAGACGGCATCAAAGACGCAGCTGATGGTGCAGGTGACGCCCTCAAAAGCTTACTTGGTGACTAGACACTTACCTTGTCACGAGACGGTAAGTTGGTAATGAGGCTGGGACAACCAGTCTCATAATACTATATTAGAAATGGAGCCTCATGGGCTCCATTTTTTTATCAATAGTTCGCCTTGCACCTCAGCTACTTTGGGAGTACCTCAATTAAGAAGAAAAACATCTAGGGACTGCACCGCAGGTGTCGCACAAATAAATGGCTGATCATACTTCTCAGGTACAAATCGTTGGCCAGGTACAGATTGTTGGAGGCGGACTTGCCGGTTTAAGTCTCGCAGCAGCCCTGGGAACCGCTGGCATAAAGACTCTCTTAATTGATCTTGAGCCAGAACCGAGTGACACACCTTTTGAAGACGCAAATGACAATAGAACAACCGCGCTTATTCAAAACTCGATAAATCTACTCAATGCTTGTGGCGCCTGGAAGGGCTGTGAAGATTATGCAACAGCCCTGACGGTTATGCGTATTGTTAACCTTCCCCGCGGTGCGCAAAAACATTCCAACTCCACTGACTTTGATTCTCGTGAAATTGAGAACAGTCCCTTTGGGTTCAATGTACCCAACGCCGTTTTGCGCCGGGTGCTATTCGACCGCCTGCTAGCGCTTCCCTCTGTCACCCATTTGACATCCACAAAGATGGATAGGATGGAGCAGACTCCAGAAGGTTATTCACTCCACCTCTCTAACGGACAAAATGCAGTTGCCCCCTTAACCATCGGAGCCGATGGTAAAAATTCAGCTTGCCGCAAAACCGCAGGTATCAAGAGCATGTCTTGGCCTTACCCGCAAACTGCAATTACCTGTTACATTGAGCACAGCAAACCTCATCAAAACGTTTCAACAGAAACTCACTATCCCGTAGGTCCTTTTACACTCGTCCCCATGATGGGCAAACGGTCTTCCATCGTCTGGGTCGAAGATACCCGGCTGGCAAAGAAATATCTTGCGCTGGACAAGGAGGCGTTTGAGCAGGAACTTAAAAATAAGATCAAAGGACGACTGGGAACCATCAATTTATTCGGCAAACGAGGCGGCTTTCCTATCTCTGCCATGCTTAGCGATAGTTTTTACGGTAAAAACCTTGCCTTGATTGCAGAAGCAGCACATGCGTTGCCACCAATTGCAGCCCAGGGTCTTAACCTCAGCTTACGAGACGTTGCGGTCTTGGCAGAACTTCTCATTGATCACAATAAAGCAGACAAGGCCCTCAATGATATTGAACTGCTAAAAGAATACGACAGAGCAAGGAGCTTTGATGTTGTTTCAAGACTTGCCGCGGCTGATGGGTTGAACCGTTTTGCGTCAAATGACAGTGCTATTCTCCACAAAGTCAGGGATATAGGCCTTTCAGCAGTGCGCAACTTTTCACCCCTGCGCCACTTGATGATGAAATCAGGAATGACCTCTCCCCTTGGCACACCTAGCCTCATGTCGGGTAAAGAAATCAAATAAAACTGGCCTATTTTTGTCGTAATCCTTACTTCATGTGACGCTCTAACTTAATGCAATAAAAACATATGCCCTTATGTTTGGCTTGAATTTACTATATACATTTAAAGATCGAATTTCGGCGACCCGAACTCTACTAATAAGAATATAGCAAAATAAATAATCCCCACCTCAGGAGGTGAATAACTTGGACCTGCGCCAATTGGAATTACTCTGCGCTCTGGCGCGCGAAAAGCACTTTGGGCGAGCGGCTAAAAACTGCAATATATCCCAACCAGCTTTTTCGGCGAGAATTCGTCAACTCGAAAACGAGCTCGGCGTTCCCATAGTTAAAAGAGAGAGAAGCTTTCAAGGCCTTACAACTGAGGGCGAGCTTGTCGTATCAACGGCTCAACGCATCTTGGCTGAGGCCCGAACTCTTAAACAGTCTCTAAGCCAGATGAGCAAAGGCCTGGCAGGTCATCTCCGCATCGGGGCTATTCCTTCTGCTATGCCTATGATGTCTCTGATCAAAAATCCTTTTTGCGAAGCTCATCCAAATATAACAATTTCACTCTTGTCTCTTTCATCTGCTGAAATCCAACTTGGGCTCGAAAAATTTGATCTTGAAGTCGGCGTTACTTACCTCGGCAGCGAACTGAGTTCTAACGTGGAAAGTCACGAGCTTTACCAAGAAGAATATTCTTTAATTCACAAAGCCGATGGCCCCCTGAAAGATCACGACACCATTACGTGGCAAGAAGCAGCAGGCCTGCCTCTCAGCCTCTTAACGCGGGACATGCAGTACCGCAGACTTATCGACAAAACCTTTGAAGAGCTCGATTGTTTCGTTACGCCGCAGACCCAAACCAACTCGATTACTCAGTTGCTGCACGAAACTCGATTTGGCAACACATCAAGTATCGTGCCCATCAGCCTCATTCATGTGCTCAGAAATTTAGAAGGCGTTGTCGCCATTCCACTTTCAGAACCTCGCCTAATTAATAAAATTGGCATGATAATCGCTAAACGTGAGCCAAGTTCTCCAATTGCGAAGGAATTCTTTAAGCACACCAAACGTCAGGATGTTGAAAAACTACTCCGTGAAGCTGGGGAAAAATAATCGGCAAGAAGTGAAGATCCTTACGGACTTATATGTATGACAAATATTTGGCAATATTTGGCTGCATCAGGTTTCAGTGTTTTTTATATTTCAATACTGGTAAACTAGGGTTTGGTTTATAAAAATCTGGAGAAATTAATGAGTGTTAAGGTAGCGGTAATTTTATCCGGCTGTGGATTTCTTGATGGCGCAGAAATCCACGAAGCCGTAATGACGCTCTTTGCTCTTCAGAAGCTTGGCGCAGAATCAATCTGCTTTGCGCCAAATATTGAACAAAGCGATGTCATCAATCATTTAACCGGGAAACCTGTTCCAAACGAGCGCAGGAATGTATTGATTGAATCCGCAAGAATTGCCCGAGGGAATGTCACTGATTTAGCAGAATTTGATCCCTCTTTGGTGGATGCGATGGTGCTTCCCGGTGGTTTTGGCGCGGCAAAAAACCTCTCAAGTTTCGCCAGTGAAGGTGCTGACTGCACCATCAACCCGGATGTTGAAGCGGCCATTACCGGTATGATACGCCTAAATAAACCCGTCGCTGCGCTCTGTATTTCTCCCGCAGTTGTCACGCGTTTGTACGATAGCCCAACCCTGACGATTGGTCAGGATATTGATACAGCTAATGCATTAGAGGAGATGGGGGCTCGGCACGAAACCACTGGGCATGGTGAAGTCGTTGTCGACAGGGCAAACAAGCTCGTCACCACCCCTTGCTATATGCTTGACGCAACAGTCCCAGACATTGCCCATGGCGCCGAAAACGCAATGGAAGTACTTCTTACTCTAATCGACTAACTGGTCCTTCTGGACGCACACTCAAACTTCACTCTCCCCTATAAATAAAGCTTATAATGAATAGCTCTTCTGATTCCATCCAATTGCATGAAAGCTGGAAAGAAATTCTTTCGTCTGAATTCAACAAAGATTACATGCGAAATCTCAAAGTATTTCTGAAGCAACAAAAGCAACTCAAAAAAATCATTTTCCCGCGCGGAAGTGAGTATTTTCAAGCCTTGAACCTCACCCCCGTAGAAGAAGTAAAGGTTGTTATCCTCGGGCAGGATCCGTATCACGGGCTAGGCCAGGCACACGGACTTTGTTTCTCGGTTCGCCCAGACATCGCGATCCCACCCTCTCTAAAAAATATATTTAAAGAATTGAAACAAGATCTGGATATCGACCAACCAACACATGGTTGCCTGATACCCTGGGCTCAACAAGGCGTACTCTTATTAAACTCAGTCCTTACCGTTGAACAACACAAGGCAGGCGCACATCAAGGCCGCGGCTGGGAGCTGTTTACGGACCAAATCATTCATAAGTTAAGCGAGACACACAACAATCTCGTTTTCTTACTTTGGGGGAGTTACGCCCATAAAAAAGGGGCCGCGATTGATCGAGAAAAACACTTGGTATTGCAATCGCCTCACCCGTCACCTATTTCTGCTCACAGAGGTTTCATTGGTAACAAACATTTCTCTCAAACCAATGCTTACTTAAAACAGCATGAGCGAGCGCCGATAAACTGGCTGTTACCCCCGAGTTCCGAAATTGCACAAGAGCTGCTTTAAAAGATCTCAAACATAAAAAAGGCGCAGCAACTGCTACGCCTTTTTTGAAAGTTCTGGGACAATCAAAACGGATCAAATACGGGTAACAGTCCCTTCGAGATCATCCATAGAGATGTCGACCATCAACTGATCGGCAAGCTCTTCTAATTCATCGCGAAGAGTATCCACGGATACTGCCATTGGAATTGAAATATTAATCTCGGCACTAAAAATACGCTCGGAAGACATGGCACCATCATTACAGTCGGTCAACATTTCGTTGATGCCTATTTTCTTCTCAGCAAGGGCATGAGAGATATCCTGTATAATGCCAGGATGATCAGGACCGACGATTTCCAGACTAAGCTCACGGACGGGGACTTCAGCTTCGGCCTTGGTCTGTCGCTCTATAGCCAGATGAAAGTCTGAAGTTTCCAAAGTTTTCAGATCTGATTCAAGCTTTTCTTGATTTTTGCTGGGAACTGATACGCGAATTATTCCGGCAAAGTGGCCAGACAATTTAGTAACCCGGCTTTCCAGCCAATTGCCACTCTGTTCGGTGACCATTGAAGAGATATCATCTACCAAGCCAGGCCTGTCTTTACCCGTTACAGTCAGGATAATGGAATTCGCCATACTTTTGTTCCTTTCAGGCATACGTTATAAAACCAGTATAATTCTTAAACCTCCTATCATTTGAACAAAAACGACTTTTATAGTGCTAGTTTTGACATATTATTACAAGAAATTGTTAGCAACAAGTATCACCTAATTGAATGGGCGGACAAGCTACCGTGCCATAAGAACAGAAAACACAGCAATCTCCCTCCTTTGGCTTCAACAAAACTCCACACCCCTTACAGTCGTAAAACCATTGGCATGCATCAGTGGGCATAAGCTCCCGCTCTTTATGACCGCATTCTGGACAGGTAATTTCGGAGTAGGCCTCTGTCATTGCCACTTAACCCTCCAATATCCATATCCAGCTATTCCTAAAAAAACAGCAAGCATGGGTATAAGAATAATATCAAGATACGAAACCGCCGCGCCGACCCCAAGCACGCCAAAAAGGACAACAAGTATTGGCGTCACACAGCAAATTGCAGTTATAACGGAACCAATGACACCGATTTTTAGAATTCTATTTTTGCTCATAAAGCCTCCTACTCAAAGTAGTATAGGCCCCATTGGAAAGCATAAGAAGAACAGACACGACAATGTGATCAGGGCGCCTAACTTAGCCAACATCCCGGTGATCACTCCATAAGGTTAGGCTGCCTTATATTTTTTAACGTAAAGATTCCGTAGGTCTTGGAACCATTTAGGCTCTGGCTTCCACCAATAGAGGTTCTCTATCGATTGACCGCTGTTGTAGGCGAAATCAAAACGATCGCGAGAAGCAAGATCAAGCCCACTTTCAGCACCGACGACAACTGAGTTATGACCAGTATGGGCCATAAACATTCCGCCCCCTTTCACAGAAGACAACCAGTTGATCAACTCATAGGCACGATCTGTATTTTGAGCACCAGCCGGAAGTGCCATTGTATTCAACCAGGAAAGAGCGCCCTCTTTGGGGGCTACGAACTTGAATTTACTTTTTGAATTTTTCCAAAGATCGAAGCCGACACCGCTCCATGACTGCCCAATCACACAGTTATTCAAAGTAAAGGCAGAGGTTAATCCTTCTACATCGTTCCAAAACTGGCGGATATAGGACTTATGTTCAATCCCAAATAAAAGGGCCTCGCCAAAAACCTCCCGCGCAAGCTCTTCATTAACATAGGCACTATCAAGCCGCTCCCCCGTCCCATCAATCATAAGAGCCATACTGGTCAAAGCTGAGCGCGGGCGTGTCGCTACAAAGCCTTTATTTTCAAGTGACCACTGGTCTGACCAGGAAACGCCACCTGACTGATAATCATGGACAGTGCTATCAAACGAAAGACCTTCGGCTCCCCAACTAAAAGGTACAGCATAACGCTTGCCTCTATATATGGTTCCGAGATTGTCGGACTGTTCAAGAATTGTTGGATATATACTGTCCAGATCCAAGCGACTTTCATCAATAGGCCGCAAAAGACCTTCTGCTGCATGCCAGTTAAATGACCCCCGGCAAAGCCGGGGGCTTAAGCGGGTGAGCCCCTTAAAGGGGCAAATTGGGAACCGCTAAAGCGGTTATGGATTGAATATATCCATTTGGTCAAAGTACTTATCACGCTCTTCTTGCGTTCTGATATACTCCCTCACCATCTGTTCATCGAGCCCTACAGTTGAGACGAAATATCCACGGGCCCAAAAATTTTCACCCTTGAAATTCCGTGCTTTATTTTTGAATTTTCGAGCTATGGCAATCGCGCTTTTTCCTTTTAGGTATCCAACGACTTTTGAAACAGCATGTTTGGGCGGTATGCTGATACACATGTGAATGTGATCCGGCATCAAATGGCCCTCCTCAATCTTACTTTCGCGATGCCCGGCCAGTTCATGGAAAATTTCACCAAGATACTGACGTAGGTTGCCATAGATAACTTTTTGCCTGCGTTTAGGGATGAAAACCACGTGGTATTTACAATCCCATCTCGTATGTGCAAGGCTTTTGTAATCTCTCATCGGCTAATTCCTTTGTTATTTTGGTCAATAAACAAAGAAATGTAAGACCGTGGGAACGGTCAAACCATTGAGAGTCCCCCGGCATAGCCGGGGGTTTACCGGATTAAATTAGAAAGCGAGGCTGCAGAGGGAAAAATGAGGTCAAATCCCTGAGCTTTGGTCGCCTTTAAATAAAGCAGAGCTTCAGCGTTAGTATCGAAATCTGTAGAATTAACTGTTATCCCGGTGTCTTTCTTAAATTCTGATATCATTTCATCGCTGAAAAATCCCTGCCAGGCAAAGACTTCCAATTCACCAGAAGAAGCAAAACTTGTTGATGAAAATGTTGGGAGAACAGTAGCGGTACCTGCAAAAGCAAGAGCAGACTTTAAAAGACCGCGCCGGGTAAAGGATGTAGCAGCTTGCTGAATTTTTGTGCTTTCACGAGCGGCATCTTTTAACATGGACTGAAAATTCCTAGATTGAAGCATTCCCCTGCCTCTTATCTTTGTTAAGCACCCCTCCTAACAAGATCTAACTGACAAGTTCCGTCTTTATAATGTTATATTTTCTTCAAACCATTAATCATATTCAGTCCCCAATCATCATAATGGTATAGCCGATCATAGTTCCCTCAGAATGAAAATACCACCACCAAAAAGAGAATAACTCGCTTAACTTGGTAAATGCATTTACTTACCATTCTACCAGACAAAAAAATGGCCGGGTAAAAAACCCGGCCAAGTCATGTGGGGTAAGTTACTCAAAGAGCAACTACCTTTATGCATTGCACCTTTCGGATCGGCCCAATGCATAACCTTGTGATAGATCACAGAAAATAAACTGCTCTATCATATTTCAAAACCCAACAACGGATCATTCCATTATTGATCTGCCGGTGTCTTATCCCGTTGAACAAACACAGCCACCAGAGCAAGTGCTCCTGAAACTATCATCAGCATCAATGAAACCGCATTTAATGCCGGGGTCGAACCCTGCTTTAGTCGATCAAACATCGTGATCGTCAAAGGAGAATCAGATCCAACCAACATCAAGGTCGTATTGAAATTTTCGAAAGACATCAGGAAACTGATAATCCCGGCACCAATAATCGCCGGCTTTAGGAATGGCAATGTTATGGTCTGAACGGCTTCCCATTTCGTTGCCCCCAGATTTAACGCAGCCTCTTCTAGGCTGTTGTCAAACTTCCGCAAACGGGCAGAGATCACCAAAGTTGTTATCGTGGTTACAAAGGAAAACTGGCCCATTATCACGATAAACAGACCCGGTCGTAAAAACTCGAGATCCCAACCAAGGCTGTCTTCTGCTCCATTAGCAATAGAGTTGGTAAAGATCAGAATCGAAATACCAAGAATAACGCCCGGTATAACCAACGGCATGAGGGCAAACATGTAGAGGATGTTTTTACCCGGGAAAGAATGTCGCTCAAAGAGAAAGGCGTTACACGTTCCCACAAAAACGGCGAGCGTTGTCACACAAACTGCAACAAAAGCTGAAAACCCGATACTTTCCAATAGTTGATGATCGTTGAAAACACCAAGTCTTGGCGCTTCAGTGCCAATAAACCAATCAAAAGTCACCCCATTCCATGGCATGGAAGGGAACAAGCTATCGTTAAAGGCAAAAAACCCAACAACAATCAGCGGCGCACCAAGATAGATAAAAAACAAAGTTATATAAGCAGCATAAAGCCGGGTACTAAACTTTGACTGGGGGAGAGATGGAATCATTATTATGCCCCTTACTTAACAGTATCAGCCAAGGTCTGTCGGCTTAATTTCAGGCCAACAAAGACGATAACAGATGAGAGGAACAACAAGAGGAAACCAAACGCGGATCCAGATTCCCAGTTAAAACGCGTGATGAATTGATTGTAGATTTGCTCTGTAAACCAAAGACTGTCTTTACCCCCAAGTAGAGTTGGCGTCAGATAATTCCCAAGGGTCAACATAAAGACAACGATACAACCCGAAGCAATACCCGGCATGGCATGAGGGATAACGATTTCTCTTAAGATTGAGACCGTGTTCCCACCGAGATCATAAGCTGCTTCAATCAGGCTATCGTCAAGAGTATCCAGCACAGATACCAATGGAACCACCATAAAGAGCATCGAAGTATAAACCAGACCAACCATTAAGGTCGCATCGGTATAGAGAAACTCAACGGGTCCGTTCACAATACCAACCCACTGGATAAAGCTACTGATCACACCACTTTCGCGGAGCAGGATCATCCACCCAAAAGTACGGACAAGTTCAGAAACCCAAAACGGTATGAGGCACATTATAAACAGCAAATTGCGTTTTCTGCCCTTCACCACCTTGGCGATGTAATACGAAACCGGAAAACCGACGATCAGTGTGATTACAGTCGCCAAAATCGACATCACTGCCGTGCGAACAAAAGTGTTCCAGTACAATGGTTCAGTGAAAAACTCTGCATAATTTTGCAGGCTAAAAGCATATTCCCGATACCCAAGTACTTCGCGAAGAGAAACAATCAACAGATCCACGTGTGGCAAAACGATTAGCAAAAGTAACCACAACAACAAAGGCAGCATTAACAAGAAAGTGCCCAGCTTGATCGCGGGCATCACTCTACGTTGCTCTGCGCCAGAAATGACTAAGGCGCTACTCATGCCGCCTGTTCCTTCTTAGCAGCCGCAGATGATACGTAGGAAAGAGCTTTATCAACGCCCCAACTCAGGCGGAGGTTTTCACCGGCCTGAAGATCACTGAATGCGCCTGTTTGCGGAAGAGAAACAGTGACTTGATGGCCCGTTTTCTGGTCGCGCACCTGAGCACGGCTATTGGCACCATCAAAAAGTAAATTCTCTACAACGCCAGAAAGAGTATTTTTGCCATCTTCGATATGCGCCCCGTCATGTGTCGCAGCGCTACGTTCAATCGTAATAGCTTCAGGGCGAACGAAGAGTTCAACCTGATCCCCCATCCCCATTGGCGATTTGGTACCGGAAACAGCAGCAATTACGCCACCCTCGTCCAGAGAGATCATGGCTTGATCACCACTTACAGACTGAACTTTTCCGCTCCAACGGTTTGTATCACCAACAAAACCAGCGACAAAAGCTGTTTGCGGATTGTAATAAAGGTCTTGAGGAGAACCAACCTGTTCAAAACGTCCGTTGTTCATAACGGCTACATTATCGGACATCACAAGAGCTTCAGACTGATCATGAGTAATGTAAACGAAGGTAGTGCCAACTTCGTGTTGAAGTTGCTTAAGCTCAACCTTCATATGTTCACGTAGTTTTAGATCGAGAGCCCCTAATGGCTCATCGAGCAGAAGAACCGCAGGTTCCAGAATAAGAGATCTCGCGATCGCAATTCTTTGTCGTTGTCCGCCCGAAAGCTGATCGACATTTTTAGACCCGGCATCTGGCAAGCTGACACGTTCGAGAACATCAGCGACACGTTTATCAATTTCAGCCTGGGGTACTTTCCGGCGTCTGAGGCCATAGCCAATATTTTCAGCCACGTTCATCATTGGGAACAGTGCGAGATGCTGAAAGACCATATTTACAGGGCGTTTGTTTGGTGGCACGCCCAACATGGAATCGCCTTTAATGACTATGTCTCCAGCAGACGGCTCAATGAACCCAGCAAGCATTCTAAGCAATGTTGTTTTACCGCAGCCACTTGGACCGAGTATTGAGAAAAAGGATCCCTTCGGGATTTCCAGGGATACATTGTCTACAGCGGTAAATTTCCCAAAGGATTTTACCAGTTGGCGACACTCAAGATCCAATTGATTACTCATATTATTAACCTAGTTGATTGCTGGTGCGTTTGGCTTCAGGCATACGCAGGTACTATTACGCTAGTTTCAAAAATCGGTGAAATATTGAAACCGGATAGTTGATGGCATTTCCCCCGATCACCTTCGAGACCGGGGGAAGCCAATATTTTAACCGTATAAAACTGACTTAGTTAGAAGAAGCAGCTTTTACACGGTCTAGAACTTTACCTTCGATGGTTTCAAGCCCTGGTGGTACAGTTGGGTACCATTTGATGTTGTCCAGATCAGCTTGTGGGAAGCTATCCTGGAACTGAGCTTTCAATTTACCTTCGGCAAATTTGTCAGCACCTTTAGATGCTGTGAAGTTTCCTGCAGCAGCTGTAATCTGAGCCGCGATTTCTGGACGCATTACAAAGTTGATCCATTTGTATGCACCAGCTTCGTTTTTGGTTTTCTTTGGAAGAGCAAAAGTATCGATCCAACCCAAAGCACCAGATTTTGGTGCAACGAAAGTCACATCAGCATTATCATTGTTCAGCTTCCAACCGCCGGTGTCCCAAGCCATTGCAGCAACAACTTCACCAGAACGAACCAGGTTCAGTAGCGCGTCGCCACCTTCCCAATAGGTTTTTACATTTGGTTTACAAGAAATGAGCTTTTCTTCAACTTTGCCCATAATTTCTTTGTATTTGGCTTTGTCGCCATAAGCCGCAAATGGATCGAGGCCCATAGAGAAAGCAAAACCGATAAGTGTTGGACGCTTCAAACGATAAGAAACTTTACCTGCAACAGCGTCATTACAAAGATCGGTATAGTCTTTCACGCTGCTGGCAGTTGCAGTGTTTAGAACCAGACCACTTGTACCCCATACATGAGGAACGCCATAAACGTCGCCTTTGTATGTAGTATTGCCTTTGGTAGCTTCCAGCATGGAACCGATGAACTGGCTGCCGTCGATTTGTGAAAGATCCATAGATTTGTAGATGCGGTGCTCAGCCTGTGCAGCAGAGATACGATCCTGGCTTGGCTGTGCAAGGTCAAACCCGCCGCCGCCAGTGGCACGCAACTTGGAAATCATGTCTTCGTTGTTAGATTTAGTAACTTTAACATCAATGCCAGTTTCAGCTTTGAACTGCTCAATTACAGAATCAGGTGCATAACCACCCCATGTAAGAAGTCTCAGTTCTTCTGCCTGTGCTTGGCCTGCAAATGCAACACCTGCAATTGCGGTAAGTCCCAAAATAGCTTTCGTAGTAGTCATAAACAACCTCCGTGTTTTTTAATGCGCATGTTCGAATGCGTCACGGGACACCTTGCCCCTTTTTTCACCGAACAATAGCTCTCCAAGTCTTGTTTGATGCCCGGCAAGGGCATCATTGTAATGTAACGGCATACCTAAAGGGCATGTGTTACAGTGACGTTGAACTTTGTTTGCAATTCCACTTTTTTAAGCGGTTTTACTTGCGGCTTTATTATTTTGGAAATACTACACAGATAGTGGCATCACTTTAAGATCCATTATCGGATGCCTAACCATACCACTTTAAAATTAAGTTCAAGAACATGGCGAAATTTGCATCTGGCGCGTTACTAGAAGGGGTTAAGCTGGACCCTAATTCTCAAAGCCCCCTTTATCGACAACTCTATATAGGGATTAGAAAACTTATCCTTTCTGGTGACTTGCCACCAGGAACGAAGCTGCCTGCCAGTAGAACAATCGCAACAGAACTCGAAGTATCAAGAACAACCGTTATCAATACAATTGAGCAGATGATATCCGAAGGCTTTCTCGAGACTCGCCGCGGCTCCGGTACTTATGTCACACAAAGACTGTCAGAAATGACGGAATTTTATCAAACATCTGTCGAAGATGATCCTGAATCGGATGAAGAGGACCCGAATCTAAGCTTATCAAAGCGCGGGCAAGGTTATGCAGACCTCCCCCATGAGTACGAACCAGAGGGCATCTATACCTTTCGTCCCAGCCAACCCGCCTATGAACTTCTTCCGCACGATACTTTTTCACGGCTAACTAATCGCTACCAACGTAAACCAAAAGATGAATACCTGACTTATTCCGATCGGGGTGGTTATATGCCGCTGCGCGAAGCAATCTCAAGTTACCTCAAAGCCTCTAGATCAGTCCGTTGCTCTCCAGAACAGATAATTATCACCTCTGGCACTCAAACAGCCCTGAACCTTGCCAGTCAGTTATTGATCGATCCGGGGGATAACGTATGGATGGAAGATCCGGGCCATACGGCAGCGCGATGCGTATTCCAGGGTAGTGGCGCTAAGGTGGTTCCAATTCCCATCGACGAGCATGGCTTTAATCCCGCACTTTGCCCCGAGGAAGAAAGGAATAAACCTGTAAAGCTGGCTTACGTAACCCCTTCGAGCCAACACCCTTTGGGTCGACGCATGCCATTAACCCGTCGTATCAAGCTTTTGGAATGGGCTCAGCAAAACAATACCTGGATCTTCGAAGACGACTACAACAGTGAATTTCGTTATACTGGCCGGCCCCTTTCGGCTTTACAGGGGCTAGATAAATCTGGGCGGGTTCTCTATGTGAGCTCTTTCACAAAGATCCTCTATCCCGGCCTTAGGCTCGGATACATGGTCGTTCCAAAATCAATGGTAGAAGCATTTGCCCATGCCTCCACCATTTTACAACGCTCGACGCCTCTTCTCACCCAACAAATCATCGCTGACTTTATAAACGAGGGTTTCTTTGCCACTCATATGCGGAAAATGCGTAAGATCTACCATCAACGCCAACAGATTTTGTTGGAAGCAGCTGAAATACACCTGAAGGATCTTGTGGAAATGTCAGCCGTCGACCAGGGGTTCCACTGTAATGCGTGGTTACCGGACCATGCTGACCCAGAGATGGTCGAAGGCACATTGCGCGCAGCAGGTTATGCCGTCAACAATATCGCCTATTACTGTATGAAACCTTACCAACGCAATGGCATAATGATTGGTTTCGCTGGTACGCCTGAAGATAAAATACCCGAGGGTGTCAGGGGCATGGCTAAAATATTGCGAGAGATCCTCTAGTTCAGAGTTTCTCTCGCTTTCACCTTTTAAGAAAATGCCTTTTTGAGTCTTCTGAGGGCCTCTTCCAGAACCTCCATACGCTTACTAAAGCAAAAGCGCACAAGGTTGGTAGGGCCTTCGGCGTCATAAAAAACGCTAATAGGCACAGCCGCAACTTTCGCTTCAGTCGTAATATAACGGCAAAACTCTTCGTCACGCCCTTTGTAAAGCGAACTAATATCCGCCGTTACAAAAAACGTCCCATCGCTATGCAGGACCTCAAAACCGATGTCTGCAAGGCCTTTGGATAAATAATCACGCTTTTCCTGAAGCTCGCTCGTCAAGCCATCAAAATAACTTTGGTCTTTTCTCAACCCGGCTGCGACAGCCTTTTGTAAATTTGGGGGCGTCGTAAAAGTAGTGAATTGGTGCGCCTTGCTAATCGGAGCAAGCAATTCGGGAGCCGCACAGATATAGCCTACCTTCCAACCTGTGAGGGCAAAGCTTTTCCCCGCAGAGCCAATCCGAACAGTCCTGTCTCTCATCCCAGGCAGGGTAATAAGCGGGTAGTGTTTACGTCCGTCATAAAGTTGATGTTCGTAAACCTCATCACACACAGCATAGACATCGTAGCGTAGGCAAAGCTCGGCCAAAGCCTCCAGTTCGTCCCAGTGGAATGCCTTACCTGTGGGGTTCATAGGGCTGTTAA
The DNA here is from genome assembly GCF_965205715.1 of Kiloniella sp. Classification (GTDB taxonomy): domain Bacteria; phylum Pseudomonadota; class Alphaproteobacteria; order Kiloniellales; family Kiloniellaceae; genus Kiloniella. The sequence continues at coordinate 2,087,100 of NZ_CBDBHW010000014.1, forward strand.
TAAGGATCAGTTTGGTCTCATGATGGAGTGCTTCATTTAGCTCCTCAATCGGCAATTTCCAATCCGGTGCGGACATCTTGACGACGACAGGAATTCCACCGGCTCTTTTTATCAGCGGAAGATAACAATCGTAAAAAGGTTCTAAAACAACGACTTCATCGCCCGGCTCAATCAATCCAAGCAGACAATTGGAAAGCGCTTCCGTGGCACCAGAAGTAACCATGACTTCTGTTTTCCAGTCGAGATGAATGCCGTAAAAGCGTTTATCGTGCTCTGCAATTGCCTGACGCAACTCTGGAATTCCCATCATGGACGGGTATTGGTTGGGCCCATCGATTAACGCATCGGCTGCTATTTTTCGAAGCTCTAAAGGACCATCTTCATCGGGAAAACCTTGTCCAAGGTTGATTGCATCATGTTCCATCGCTAACTGCGACATAACCTCAAAAACTGTCGTGCTATAGGATGACAGAACAGAATTAGCATCTTTCATGGCGTTGTTCTCCCGCTCTTGTTTAGACACATTTATAGTAACACTCTGGGTTGATTTGATGCAACGAGTGAGCAAAATTTATTGGCTCTTCTCCGCTTTGTTGAGTAGATTTAGGATTTCAAATAGAGCATAGATTGATTATCTGGAATGGATGATTGTCTAATTTTGAGTTTGAAGTATTCGGTATCCTTGATGCCTCTGGCTCGCTTACGGATCATTCCTATACTGACATTACCAGCCTCTATCCTGGCGCTTGTGAGCTTGTGTTTGGCGTAGTTGCAGATGCCCACACAATGTTTCCGTAGGGATTTCGCGAACTTTTTTAGATAGAGCATCTGTGACTGATCTGCTATCAGGCACCAACGTTCCAGTTGCTCCGCCATCGCCTCAAATGAAGCGGCACTCCACAGCAGCTGAAGCTGTTCTTTCAAGACGTAAAGTGCATTCAGGTTGCTATTGCTCTCCAGCAACCTTTGCAGCTTGTCACTTTGTTTTTCACTCAACTTATCCGCATTTTTGAGCAACAGATAATGCGTCCCTTTCATCAACTCTTTACCACTTGGATCGGCCTTTCTGAACTCAAGTCGACGCTGATTATGGATAGCTTTGCTGTAGTTTTTCATGACGTGGAAACGGTCAAATACTATGTCGGCCAACGGCAAGGACTCTCTGACAGCCTTTTGGTAGGCAGGCCCCATATCCATCGCTACGGCCTTTATTTTGCAGGCTGTATCTGGTTGCAGTTGTTTCAAAAACCTTGAAAAAACCTCGGCAGTTCGGCCTGCTTCAACCCAGATCAGATGACCGCCAACCATATCGTAGACCACCGTCATGTAGTCATGACCTTTCGCCCGGGCAACTTCATCTACACCAATATATTCCAAGCCAGTTAGCTCTGCAGGATCAAGCGTAGGGAGAGTTTCAATAAGGTATGCCCTGTCGATATTCTTGACCGTTTCCCATCGTATATCCAAATGTCTGGAAACCGCTTGAATAGACATATGCCGACATAATCCACTGATCAGTCGGCAAAATCGGTGAGTGAAACGGCACCCTTTATCAACAAAATCACACCCCTCAATGCGGCGTTCGCCCTTGTTAATATAAACCTGCGCCAGCTCAATCTCGACCACACAAGGATACCCAAAAAGGGGGATGTCGTTTACTTGTCGGCGGACATGCTGGTTGATGCTTCCCTTCTGGCCTGTAGCAGGGTCTATAGCCCTCCTACGCGCGTCTCGGCTGCAGTGAATGACAATCTTAACACCGCCGTCATCCAGTTTAATTTCATTTACACGTTGCCCTTTGAGGCCTAAAATATGCTGCGAGATGTTGATTGTCATATACCTGCTCTATGTAAAGTTATCAGAAACCATACATATCAACAGGTTACTTGGCGGTCGGCATCTTTTTCTACTCAACAAAGCGGAGAAGAGCCAATTTATTCTGTAATTAAATTTGCGAAGTTATTCTTTTTGGCTGAGAAAAATTGACCAATTCATCAAATAAAATCACTTTTGCAATTTTACAATCTCCCCCAAGTTCTCCCTAGATAAGCATGATAGTCACCCTTGATAAAACATCCCCTTCATCGGGCATCAAGAACACAATACATATGGAGAAGTAGATGAATTCCCCCGCAACGAAACAACAGTTTGGGATTTCAGTCCAATCCTTGGAACAAAACGAACGTTCCATAAAAATTACCTGGGCAGATGGAAAGGTTGCGACCTTCCATTATCTTTGGCTTCGCGACAATTGCCCAAGCGCTTTTCATCCTTCCACCCAAGAGCGTCTTTTTAACCTCACCACTGTGAGCGAAGACATTCATGCCGTTTCAAGCGCATTTGATGAAACAGCGTTATACGTTTCCTGGTCCGAACACGAACACAAAAGCGTATATCGTTTGGAATGGCTTTATGAAAACGCTTACTCTGCCGATTTCAAATCTACCCCAGAAAGCTCTGTCACACCCTGGGGGACAGAGATTATGGATAGTCTCTACGAAGTCCAATACGAAGACTTGATGCAGGATGATCAGGCTCTTCATGATTGGTTATATGCTGTTAAAAAATGGGGTATTTCATACGTTCGCAATGTCCCCTGCACCGATCAAGGCGTGATCGATGTTGCCAACCGGATCGCATTCCTGCGCGAAACCAATTTTGGCAAGGTCTTTGATGTTAAATCAAAACCCAATCCGATCAATAATGCCTACACTTCAGAAGCATTACCTCTTCATATCGACCTTATAAACCAGGAGACACCGCCGGGTTATCAATTCCTCCACTGCCTGATAAACGATAGTAAGGGGGGTGAATCAACCTATGCTGACGGCTTTAAGATCATTGAAGAGTTGAAAGCGACATCACCAGGTTCTTTTCAAATATTGAGCACGGTTACGGTGCCGATGCGCTATCATGATGGTGAAACTGATATTCAAACCAGACACCCGATCATCAACGTCGATGAAAACGGTCGTTTGGTCGAACTTCGCTACAGCCCACACCTTGTCAGCACATTCGATATGGACGAAGACATGATGGATCGCTATTACCGCGCCTTCCGCGAGCTGATGGTTCTCATCAACGATGCACGCTTTGTTATTTCCATAAAAATGAAAGCAGGCGATCTCTGTATATTTGACAATAGAAGAGTAATGCACGGCCGCAATGCTTTCGAAGCATCAGAAAGCCACAGCGGAGGTCGCCACCTTCGTGGTTGTTATGTTGATCGTAGTGAATTTGAGAGCCGCCTACGCGTTCTAGGTCGCCGATTTGGCAAGGCGACAGCAACACGATAGTCCGTTGTTATAAAACCCTCTGGGAATAATACTCTTCCAGAGGGTTAAACTTTCTATCAATAACTTAAGAACTTTTCGTGATTGTGCTGAGCAAGCATCGAGGGCGCAACTTCGGAGACTTCACGCAAGAGAGCCTCCCACTTTTGCCCCTTTTTCATTTTCAATGCCGTAACTTGTACCGCTTTGAATTGGGAATAGTGTTTGGAAAGGTTCGAAAACATCAACAACACAAAACGACAACTCAAAAGATAAGGCCTGTTCAAATCATCCCAAGACATATCATGTTTTGTTAAGATATTTTCGAGAACTGGATAGGATCCCGTTATCGCATCAACACGCTTTTGCTTGAGAAGCCACAAGGACTCGCGGTAATTCGATGTTGTGATTTTTTTGATTCTTTGATTATTGTCAATCCAGCTCCCGCTGGAAGCTCCACGTACAAAAGCCATACGCAGCCCTTCGATATCCTGTCTGTTTTTAATGTCGAGCCCTTTGAGACCGACCAAAACCTTATCCAACTTCAAGACGGGAGCAACAATTGAGACGGCTCCATCTTGTGCTTGATCTGCAAACATCAGGGTTAAATCGTAGTACCCCATTTCGATGCCATGTATCAGTCTTTTAGCTGGGACAGCATGTACGGTTATGGGGGTATCTAATTCTTCAGATAAAACCCTGAAATAGGAAACCGCAAGCCCGCGCAGCTCGCCATTCTCACCATAAAAACTCCACGGTTTCTCCAGAGGAACTGCAGCTTTTAGCGACTTATTCTCTGCCATGACCTCAAAAGGCAAAACCAGCAAGAATGTAAAAACGTACAATAAAAATTTCATAAAAGGACAGCAACACTCAACCAATGCACGAACAGAAGCCTATAATCACCACAAGTGATATCCGTTTCAATACACAAAAACAGATAAATAATGCCAAATATGTTAAATTATTAAGAATTGAGAAATATGAAACTATTATTACAGTACTCTCTTGATCTAGCGTGCTCTGCAAGAAAAGGGTAATAAAGTGCGGTCACCCCTAAGGATATAGGCAAGATATGCCAATAGAAAACGAGTACAAATTCGCCCTCCACGATCCGGACGGAACCTTGGAAAAAACACTCTTAGCCTCTGATCATTTCAGGGCGGGCATCAAACAGGGTTATATTCGCAAAGGATCCAGAATCCGCGAATGGCACGATCTTCAAACGAATGTTCTTCGTTATATCTATACCTACAAGCACCGTGTTGAAGACGATGTAATCGAAGTCGAAACCGATATTGCAAAAGAAGACTTTGATAAACTTTGGTCGGTCAGAGAACGGGACGTTCAAAAGATACGCTTCAAGTTTATCCTTGATGGTTTAACCTGGGATGTCGATTTCCTCAAAAACCAAGACAAAACATATTTCGTCATAGCTGAGGTAGAGCTCCCTGAACACGAACGGAAAGTGCCTGAGCCTCCTGCCATCATCAAGAACTATGTTTTGGGTGGAACCGGCCGACACGACAAGACGTTATCAAACAAACGTCTTTCTAACGTCGACTATGCACTCCGGGTTACAACAGCTTTTCTTGAAGGAGAAGACGCTGTTAAAAACTTAGCTCAGAGAGCAAAAGCATCGTAAGCCACTTAAAACTAGCCTTTTCCAAGAGTTTACGCTTAAAATACATTGCACCGATTAATCAACAACGATGCGGTTCCCAAAAGCTTGACCACTCCAGAAATTAAAGTCTCACAAAACCAAGACAGGACGCAGTGCCAGTTATCCGGATCGTGGCTAACCCAAGATCTTGTGAGCGTGCTCAAACCTCTTGAGGCCATAAGTGATCAACCAGGAACTCCCGTTGTCTTTGACCTTTCTCAAGTAGGGACTATGGACACGGATGGTGCGTTGGTTCTCTTGCAAAAGCAGGCTGCTATTGAACGTGCAGGGTATAAATGCTCGCTCGCAAATGCACCTGACCATGTATCCCAGATTATTTCGACGGTAGAAAAACACCGGATAAAAGACTGCCCGCCGGCTAAGGAAGTAAGAGGTATTGTTGAACTACTCTCGGACACGGGTAAAAGCGCCATTGAAATCTGTGGTAAATTTAATGAGTTGATCAGCTTTCTCGGATTGGTTCTTACTGCCACCTTGCGACAAATTCTAAATCCAAGAAGAATCCGCATTACCTCGTTGATTTCTCAAATGGAACAAATCGGTATCCATGCGTTACCGATCGTTGGCCTTATTTCATTTTTAATCGGCGTTGTTCTTGCCTTTCAAGGGGCCGGGCAGTTAGAGCGTTTTGGCGCACAGATCTTTACAATAAACCTGGTTGCGGTTTGTTCAGCGACAATAACCTTGGCCGGTTGCGACAACCACCTTGGCCGGTGGATCTGATCATTAAAAAGGGCGTGCCCGTTTGATAATCAGATCCACCGGCCAAGGCTTAATTTGGTGTTAGTTACAAGCTGCTGTGAGTTGATAAATTAGGAACCTCTAGATGTAATTGGAGGAACCTGTTTGCCGTATAAATTTATCACAGATGAACAACTGAGACTTTACATGACAGATAGAAAAACTCATGGTCAACGAACCGCCGCTGCCCGCGCAGGGTTTAGCGAACGCACGGCCCGCCGATTTGACGTTGATGCGACTTTACCGTCACAACGCAATATAAAGCGAGGGCGAACAGTTTCTGATCCGCTTGAAGATATCTGGGATAAGGACATCCTTCCCATTTTGGATAAAGACAACTCGGTCAAACCCATTACTTTGTTGCGCCACATACAGAGCCTCTATCCGCTCCGTTTTCCCGATGACCGTGTCAAGCGCACGTTAGAGCGCCGAGTTCGGGGATGGCGGGCTCTGAATGGCCCTGAAAAGGATATCATTTTCAGGCAAACACCTGAGCCGGGTTACATGGGCCAATCAGATTTCACGGATGCAGCCGACTTAGGCTCTTCTCCGCTTTGTTGAGTAGAAAAAGATGCCGACCGCCAAGTAACCTGTTGATATGTATGGTTTCTGATAACTTTACATAGAGCAGGTATATGACAATCAACATCTCGCAGCATATTTTAGGCCTCAAAGGGCAACGTGTAAATGAAATTAAACTGGATGACGGCGGTGTTAAGATTGTCATTCACTGCAGCCGAGACGCGCGTAGGAGGGCTATAGACCCTGCTACAGGCCAGAAGGGAAGCATCAACCAGCATGTCCGCCGACAAGTAAACGACATCCCCCTTTTTGGGTATCCTTGTGTGGTCGAGATTGAGCTGGCGCAGGTTTATATTAACAAGGGCGAACGCCGCATTGAGGGGTGTGATTTTGTTGATAAAGGGTGCCGTTTCACTCACCGATTTTGCCGACTGATCAGTGGATTATGTCGGCATATGTCTATTCAAGCGGTTTCCAGACATTTGGATATACGATGGGAAACGGTCAAGAATATCGACAGGGCATACCTTATTGAAACTCTCCCTACGCTTGATCCTGCAGAGCTAACTGGCTTGGAATATATTGGTGTAGATGAAGTTGCCCGGGCGAAAGGTCATGACTACATGACGGTGGTCTACGATATGGTTGGCGGTCATCTGATCTGGGTTGAAGCAGGCCGAACTGCCGAGGTTTTTTCAAGGTTTTTGAAACAACTGCAACCAGATACAGCCTGCAAAATAAAGGCCGTAGCGATGGATATGGGGCCTGCCTACCAAAAGGCTGTCAGAGAGTCCTTGCCGTTGGCCGACATAGTATTTGACCGTTTCCACGTCATGAAAAACTACAGCAAAGCTATCCATAATCAGCGTCGACTTGAGTTCAGAAAGGCCGATCCAAGTGGTAAAGAGTTGATGAAAGGGACACATTATCTGTTGCTCAAAAATGCGGATAAGTTGAGTGAAAAACAAAGTGACAAGCTGCAAAGGTTGCTGGAGAGCAATAGCAACCTGAATGCACTTTACGTCTTGAAAGAACAGCTTCAGCTGCTGTGGAGTGCCGCTTCATTTGAGGCGATGGCGGAGCAACTGGAACGTTGGTGCCTGATAGCAGATCAGTCACAGATGCTCTATCTAAAAAAGTTCGCGAAATCCCTACGGAAACATTGTGTGGGCATCTGCAACTACGCCAAACACAAGCTCACAAGCGCCAGGATAGAGGCTGGTAATGTCAGTATAGGAATGATCCGTAAGCGAGCCAGAGGCATCAAGGATACCGAATACTTCAAACTCAAAATTAGACAATCATCCATTCCAGATAATCAATCTATGCTCTATTTGAAATCCTAAATCTACTCAACAAAGCGGAGAAGTGCCATCTAGGCTCTTCTCCGCTTTGTTGAGTAGAAAAAGATGCCGACCTCCAAGTAACCTGTTGATATGTATGGTTTCTGATAACTTTACATAGAGCAGGTATATGACAATCAACATCTCGCAGCATATTTTAGGCCTCAAAGGGCAACGTGTAAATGAAATTAAACTGGATGACGGCGGTGTTAAGATTGTCATTCACTGCAGCCGAGACGCGCGTAGGAGGGCTATAGACCCTGCTACAGGCCAGAAGGGAAGCATCAACCAGCATGTCCGCCGACAAGTAAACGACATCCCCCTTTTTGGGTATCCTTGTGTGGTCGAGATTGAGCTGGCGCAGGTTTATATTAACAAGGGCGAACGCCGCATTGAGGGGTGTGATTTTGTTGATAAAGGGTGCCGTTTCACTCACCGATTTTGCCGACTGATCAGTGGATTATGTCGGCATATGTCTATTCAAGCGGTTTCCAGACATTTGGATATACGATGGGAAACGGTCAAGAATATCGACAGGGCATACCTTATTGAAACTCTCCCTACGCTTGATCCTGCAGAGCTAACTGTCTTGGAATATATTGGTGTAGATGAAGTTGCCCGGGCGAAAGGTCATGACTACATGACGGTGGTCTACGATATGGTTGGCGGTCATCTGATCTGGGTTGAAGCAGGCCGAACTGCCGAGGTTTTTTCAAGGTTTTTGAAACAACTGCAACCAGATACAGCCTGCAAAATAAAGGCCGTAGCGATGGATATGGGGCCTGCCTACCAAAAGGCTGTCAGAGAGTCCTTGCCGTTGGCCGACATAGTATTTGACCGTTTCCACGTCATGAAAAACTACAGCAAAGCTATCCATAATCAGCGTCGACTTGAGTTCAGAAAGGCCGATCCAAGTGGTAAAGAGTTGATGAAAGGGACACATTATCTGTTGCTCAAAAATGCGGATAAGTTGAGTGAAAAACAAAGTGACAAGCTGCAAAGGTTGCTGGAGAGCAATAGCAACCTGAATGCACTTTACGTCTTGAAAGAACAGCTTCAGCTGCTGTGGAGTGCCGCTTCATTTGAGGCGATGGCGGAGCAACTGGAACGTTGGTGCCTGATAGCAGATCAGTCACAGATGCTCTATCTAAAAAAGTTCGCGAAATCCCTACGGAAACATTGTGTGGGCATCTGCAACTACGCCAAACACAAGCTCACAAGCGCCAGGATAGAGGCTGGTAATGTCAGTATAGGAATGATCCGTAAGCGAGCCAGAGGCATCAAGGATACCGAATACTTCAAACTCAAAATTAGACAATCATCCATTCCAGATAATCAATCTATGCTCTATTTGAAATCCTAAATCTACTCAACAAAGCGGAGAAGTGCCCCGACTTAAGTATTACCATTGCAGGAGATCCTTTGGTGCATCGGCTCTATCATTTTGTTCTGGTATATAGCCGATGGGAACATGTTGGGGTCGTACTTGGCGGTGAGAGTTTTACAGCCCTTGCGGAGAACTTACAAAATGCGCTTTGGTCCTTGGGGGGCGCTCCTGAAAACCACCGGACCGACAGCCTGTCTGCGGCCTTTCGGAATTTGAGCGTTGAGGAAAAGGAGGACATTACCAAACGTTATTCTGCTTTTGTTGAGCACTACGGTATGGAGGCCAGTCGAAATAACAGAGGGGAATCACACGAGAACGGTGCCATTGAATCTCACCACGGTCACCTTAAGACTGCGATAAAGCAGGCCCTGATTTTGCGTGGCAGTAATGACTTTGACACTTTGGATGAGTATCGGCGATTTTTGGACGAGCTGATTGCTAGACGGAACAAACATCGTGACCAAGATATCCAAACAGAGTTGAAATCTCTCAAGGCGTTACCTCCTCGGCGAACAACAGATTACACTGAAGTCGTGTCGAGAGTTACCAAAACAAGTGGTTTTTTAGTTAAGCAGGTTTTTTATAGCGCCCCTTCTCGCCTAATTGGTCAACGCTTGCGTGTCCATATTTACGATAACCGGATAGAAGCCTATCTAGGCAGCACTCATGTCGTCAGCCATTCTCGTGAGCGGGGGCACGGCAAAGGCCCCCGCATTCATGTTATCAATTATCATCACGTCATTCATGCTCTCAAACGTAAACCTCAGGCACTCGCCAATTCTATTTATCGTGACAGTATTTTTCCAAGAACCGAGTACTCCCTGGCCTGGACATTGTTTCAGAAAAAGTTGTCCCGCAGAGATGCGTGTCGTCAGATGGTTGGGATACTTTTCCTTGCGCACGAAGAGGCTTGTGAGGCCGAAGTCGCGCACCTGATTTCGAGAGAAATCAATGCAGGAAGGCTACCTTGCGCAAAAAAACTTAAGCTGAATATCACAAAAAAGAACACGGATTTACCTCCTGATATTCCCGTGGTTCAACCTTCATTATCAGTCTTTGATACTCTGTTGGAGGATCGGGCATGACAAACATTGAAGTGGATCAGCACAAGCTGCCTCTTATGCTAACTGACTTACGATTACCCAGCTTTCACAAACACTGGCAAGATATCGCAATCCAATCCGACAAGGAGGGCTGGTCAGCAGCCAGGTTCCTTGCCGTTTTGGCCGAATATGAATTGGCCGAAAGGGACACGCGACGCATTCAACGCCATCTCAACGCATCAAACCTGCTGGGCGGAAAAACTCTGGCCACCTTTAACTTCAAGCGGCTGCCTAACGTGAAAAAGGCGCAGGTCGAAGCCTTGTCTGCCGGTGACTGGATTGACGCAAGAGCAAATCTGATTGCCATTGGAAATTCAGGGGGAGGAAAAACTCATCTCCTATGCGCCGTAGGTTATGCTCTTATAGAGGCTGGATACCGTGTGCTCTATACGCAAACCAGTGATCTGGTGCAAAAACTCCAGGCTGCCAGACGTGAACTTATGCTCGAAAACGCCCTCGCAAAACTCGATAAATTTGATCTCATCATTCTCGATGATATTACCTATGCACAAAGGGATATATCTGAAACATCCGTGCTCTTTGAATTGATCGCCAGACGATATGAGTACCGAAGTATTGCAATTGCTGCCAATCAACCTTTTAGCGGATGGGACAATATTTTTCAAGATAAGGCCATGACCGTTGCAGCAATCGATCGTCTTGTTCACCACTCAACCATTCTTGAGATGAATATCGACAGCTACAGACAATGGGAAGCCGCCCAAAATCTCAAAAAAATGTTGCGGAAAACCACAAACAAAAAGGTGAAAAATATGCCTGAAGCATCGTAAATAAACGTCAGATCACAGCCGCATCAAAAGCGGCCAAGGTGGTTGACGCAACCGGACAAAGTGGTTGACGCTCTACAGCGGTTGGCGTTCTGCGTGAAATGGGAATTCTGTTAACGGCCATCATCGTGGCGGGGCGTTCAGGATCGGCCTTTACCGCCCAAATTGGCACCATGAAGGTGAATGAGGAAATCGATGCCATGCGGACGATTGGTCTCGATCCTATTGATGTTCTGGTTCTGCCGAGGATATTCGGGTTGGTTCTTGTTCTCCCCCTGCTGACATTTTACGCCGATATCATGGGGCTGATCGGTGGCGCCGCCATGACGATGATCACGCTCGATCTCTCTCTATTTCAATATATTCGCCATCTACAAGATGCAGCGTCTCTTGGCGATTTTTTTGTCGGCATGTTTAAGGCCCCAATCTTTGCCTTTATCATTGCCCTTATAGGCTGTCACGAAGGCCTTCAGGTCAGTCGATCCGCAGAATCTGTAGGACGGCAAACCACACGATCCGTGGTGGAAGCAATTTTCTTTGTCATCGTTCTTGATGCCTTGTTCTCAATCCTCTTTTCAGTTCTGGATATTTAAAATGCCGAAAGAACTGAAAACAAAAGAAATTGTTATCTCCCTCAAAGACATTAGAAATCAGTTTGGTGATCACGTTCTGCATAATGAATTAAGCCTCGACATTCGAAAGGGAGAAGTCCTTGGGATCGTCGGTGGATCCGGTACCGGTAAATCGGTTTTGATGCGCACCATTGTTGGGCTCAACCAAAAAACGGCAGGGAACATTACAATTTTGGATAAGAATGTTGATGATGTCAGCCCAAAAGAACTCACGAACCTGCGGCAGCGCATGGGGGTTCTTTTTCAAGACGGTGCGCTGTTTTCATCTCTCACCGTATCGCAAAACATTGAAGCGGTTCTCAAGGAGCACACAAGGCTCCCCTCAACTCTAGTTAGAGAAATTGCTGCGCTAAAGATATCTCTTGCGGGTCTCCCCTTTGAGGCCGGAGACAAGTACCCCTCTGAACTATCTGGGGGCATGAGAAAACGTGCAGGTATTGCCAGAGCCCTCGCCCTTGATCCTGACATTTTATTTCTTGATGAACCCACCGCAGGGCTCGATCCAATTGGGGCTTCTCAGTTCGATCAACTGATCGCTCGCCTACAGGAAAGTTTGGGTTTAACTGTCGTGATGATCACCCATGACCTTGATTCTCTACATGCCATTTGTAATCGAATTGGCGTTTTATTGGATAAAAAAATAAAAGTCGGGACGATTACAAATCTGATGAAAGAACCTGATCCCTGGATCAAGGAGTATTTCGGTGGCCCAAGGAGGCGGGCAGCTACGCGGTCTCACCCATGATCTTTTCAACTAATCTTATAAATTTCGCGTATACTATGACGATATCGCCAGATAAGGAAACATGATGGAAACCCGAGCCAACCATTTGATCGTAGGGGCCTTTGTCATCGCTTTTGCTTTAGGAGCAATGGTTTTTGTTATCTGGCTGGCCAAATTTCAGGCGGACCGTGAGTTCGCCCACTACAACATTATCTATAGCGGGGATGTGACTGGTCTTAAGTCTGGTAGTGCGGTCCGCTATAACGGTGTAAATGTTGGCGAGGTCATCGATGTCGCGCTTTCCCCGGACAACCCCTCAGAGGAAGTGGTCATATTACTCGAGGTTGGCGAAGACACGCCTGTAAAAATAGATACCACAGCAACCCTTCAGCTCGAAGGTATTACGGGCGTAAAGTCTATCCAACTGACCCTCGGGAATGTGGCTTCTGCCCCCTTAACGGAAAAAGGCCCTTATGGCCACCCCGTCATCAAAGCAAAAACGTCAGCTCTTGACGAACTCCTCAAAGGGGCTCCGGAGCTGGTTTCCAATGCCAACGTTCTGGTATCCCGGGGCAATGATCTTTTAAACGAGCAAAATCGTGCCAGCGTTGCCCAAACCCTGCAAAATATTGAAGCCCTCACCAAGGCACTGGCAGAAAAAGAAAACCAGATCGCGACACTTATTGATGACACAGCGATAACGGCACGTAATATCAAGGATGTCTCTGTTTCCGTGAAGGAATTGACCCAGGACTTACAAAGCGGAAGCAAGGGCATTATCTCAAAAGCAGAACATGCGGTTGGATCCCTGGATGCTGCAGCAACTTCCATGAATAAACTCGTCAGCGAAAGCACGCCCGAAATTAAAGTATTGGTTAAAGACTTCCAACAGACAGCGCGAAGTTTTGCAAAAACCAGTGATCAGGTAGAAGCCCTCATTCGTGAAAACCGTGAACCTCTTCAAGATTTCACCTCAACCGGTCTCTATGAATTTTCCAGCTTGCTTTCTGAAACCCGTACCTTGGTTAAAGATCTTCAATTGATCGCAGGTGAAATTGAACGAGACCCAGCTCGGTTCTTCTTCGGGAACCAGCAAAAAGGGTATGAGACCACACAATAAAAAAGTTATATAGAGATAATCTTTCAGAATTAAGTGAGTAGAATGATCGACATGCGAAACACCGATACCAACAAGAAAAACAGACGCAATTTCCTAAAACTTGCAGCCTTGTTACCTCTCGTTGGCATTACAACATCATGCACGAACTTAATTCCAGGTCAGGGGCCCCTTCCCGATCTTTACCGCCGTTCACCCAAGAGTACCTTCGACCCAAGGTTGCCAACAGTTCCCTGGCAACTGGTTCTCGAGCAAACCGGTGCCAACGCCAGCTTGAATACAACAAAGATCGCCTTGCAACGTGAAGCCAACCAGATGGAGTATTATGCCAATGCTGGATGGGTCGACAAAGCACCGATTATGGTACAAACCCTATTGGTTGAATCCTTCGAGAACACAGGGAAAATTGTTGCGGTTGGACGCGAAACCATTGGCTTGAGATCTGATTTCATTCTCAAAACTGAACTTCGAGAATTTCAAACCCTCTATTTCGATGAAACACCAACTGTTCGCGTTGTCATCAATGCCAAGATCGTGCAAATGCCCCGACGGACGATCATTGGGTCGCACAGTTTTGAGGCAAAAGTCCCCGCCCGATCTGATCAGCTCGATGCCGTGGTCGCCGCCTTTGATATCGGCTTGGGCAAGGTCACCAAAAAGCTGGTTGAATGGACTATCTCAACCGCTAACCCGCTCTATAACAAAAAATAACCTTTAATTCGTAAATAAAAAACCCTTCTGGTGCTGTTCGTAATTCACGATTTCTTATGCTGAATTTACGATTTGCACCCAGATAACTTACAAGCAATTTTGGCTCTTCAATCTACCCCCAACGCAGAGATTAAAGACGCCATGATTATCAGAAGAAAGCCCAATGCCTTTAAACTATTCTTTGTTGTTCAGGGCTCTGTCGTACCGGTAATTGCACCACAGATACTCGTCTCGGCTTTGGTTGCTGTTTTCATATTATTAGGAACTGAGTACTTTCCTCAATCGATCCCCGATTTGACAGTAACACCCTTTATCCTTCTTGGCGTAACACTGTCGATATTTCTCGGATTTAGAAATCGGGCTTCTTATGAACGTTGGTGGGAAGCAAGGAAACAATGGGGGCAGCTCATCATCGATACCCGATCGATCGCACGACAGGCCCAAACCTATATTAACGACAGTCACATAAGTGCTATCCAAACAAGTCACTCGAAATCAACTCCTAGTCCTGCCAAACAGTGTCAACGTCGGATTATTCTTTTAGCGATTGCGTTCACACATGCCCTTAGACACCATTTACGCGATACCGATTGCCAAGAGGATATAGGTCAATTTCTAACTGAAGAAGACAAGGAAAGCCTGAAGAGAGTTCAGCATACACCGAACTTCATTCTCAAGTTACTTGGAGATGAAATTGGAACCGCTTTACGTGATAATCTTATCGGGGAGATATCAGCCCGCAATCTGGAGGAAAGAGTAACATCTATGGCTGCGGTACTCGCAGCTTGTGAACGCATTCACAACACGCCACTCCCTTTTGCTTACAGCCTTCTATTGCACAGAACAGCTTATATTTATTGTTTCACACTGCCCCTAGGTCTCGTGGCCACTTTAGATGTACTTACCCCAATCGTAACAGCAGTTATCGCCTATACTTTTTTCGGCCTTGATGCACTCGGCGAAGAACTCGAAGGGCCCTTTGGAACATCCCCACACGATCTCGCCCTTAGCAGTATGTCCAGAACCATCGAGATAAATCTTTTTGAAGCTCTCAACGAAACTGACTTACCCGCACAAGTTTTGCCTGAGAAATATAATTTATCGTGAAGAATTAACCCAGCTCGACTTTCATATTTAAGAAGTAAGTCCAAACTTTATTGATCTCTTCACGATGAAGTGCTGTTGGATGGGCTAATATAGAAAACTGTGTTGCCGTTATTAATCCATCCCAAGGGATTTTTTGTAACCGATTCTGCTCCGCCAGATAATCAGGCAAAATACCAATTCCTAGCCCCGCTTGAACAGCTCGGGCTTGGGCTGGCACGTTGTCAGAGCGAAATACGATATTTTGTGATAGGTCACCGGCACCAAAAAGCACCATATGCGGCATCGCCATATAGTTTTCATTAAACGCAACCAACTTGTGGGAATTCAGATCTGCTTCACTTTGAGGCGCGCCATTTTTTTCCAGATATCGGCTTGAGGCCCATAAGGAGTTTTCAAACTCGAGAAATTTTTCTTCAGTTAACCCCTGAACAGGATCACCTTTGACACGAAAGGCAATATCAGCCTCTCTTTTGCTCACGTCTTCGAGTTGATTTCCCGGTAAGAGAAGAAACTTGATATCGGGCTCTACTTCATGGAACTTCCCCAACATCTCGGGAAGCCAATAGAGAGCGAGGCCATCAGTACTCGTGATACGCACGGGGGGATGCTGGATTTTTCCAAAATTCTCGAGTTCTTTCTCTAGACGGAACGCTGTTTCCACGAGAGGCTCAATACGCTTTGCCAGAAGTTTTCCATAGTCGGTTAAGCGCACGTGTTTACCGTCGCGTTCAAGTAGGTCCTGCCCCAGGCGTGCTTCTATACCTGCAATGCGTCTTCCAACCGTTGGCTGGCTTACATTTAACTCTCTCGCTGCCGCAGATAACCCGCCGGTCTTAACCACGGCTTGGAAATAACGATAATCATCCCAATCACTCATCTATTCATTTTTGTATGAATTACCTACAAAAACAAACATTTTTCTTCTTATATTTTCTTTTCTATTATGTGACCCAACAGAGAATTCCACAGGCAGGAGATATTTTGTGGCTCAAGAACATCAGTATAAATCATTGTTAACATGGACCGGGAATAAGGGCACAGGCACAAGTAATTACAAAGATTATGATCGCCAATACGATATCACAATTGAGGGTAAGCCAACCCTCGCCGGGTCCTCAGACCCAGCCTTTAGAGGGGATGCATCTCGACACAATCCAGAAGACATGCTGCTCGCATCTATCTCCTCGTGCCATATGCTATGGTATCTTCACCTGTGTTCGGTAAATAAAATCGTGGTGACGGACTATAGCGATCCAGCAGTTGCAACTATGGTGATGAACCCGGATGGTAGCGGACAATTCACCTCGGCCACTCTAAATCCTCAGGTCACGATCACCGCAGGATCAAATGTCGAAAAAGCAGAAGAGTTGCATCATGAAGCCAATAAAATGTGCTTTGTCACCCGGTCGATGAATTTCCCCATCGGACACGTACCCACGATCAAAACGAACTAGAATTAACCTTGAAAACGAAAAAAGAGGAAACGTATGGTTTCCTCTTTTGTAGATCGACTACTTTTCAAATTTTAAAAGCAAGCGTATTAGTCCGAAGGCATTCTGTTCCATGCATCCAACGCTGCGACTTTGTAGGCTTCTGCCAATGTCGGATAGTTTAATGTATTCTCAACAAAATATTCTAATGTCCCCTTGAGGTTGAGCACAGCCTGGCCGATGTGAATAAGCTCAGTCGCGCCTTCACCTACAATATGCACCCCGAGCAATCGGCGTGTTTTCAGAGAGAAAATCATCTTCATCATACCGTGATTCAGCCCCATGATCTGACCACGAGCCGTTTCATGGAAGTGGCAAATGCCACATTCATAGGGAATTCCACGCTGCTGAACTTCTTCCTCTGGCATACCGACAGTCGAGACTTCAGGAACTGAGTAAATTCCATAGGGGAAATATTCTGGAGCATCATGCGCGTCTTGCTCAAAGGCATGGCAGGCAACAATACGCCCCTGTTCCATCGAAGTAGAAGCGAGACTGGGGAAGCCAATAACATCGCCAGCTGCATAGATATGATCAACCCCGGTTTGGAAGTTTTCGTTCACCTTAATGCGTTGCCTGTGGTCAGCCTTTACACCTGCTTTATCCAGATCAAGCTTATCCGTTGCCCCCATGCGACCTGCGGAGAACAATACCATGTCTGCTTTGACGATACGCTTGTTCTCAAGGGTAATGATGTTCCCCCCACCCTCGACCTTTGTAACTTCGGACACACCTTGGCCAAAACGGAAGGTGACGTTTTGCTGGCGAAGGACATGCATGAATTCGGCGATCAGCTCTCGATCGATAAAATCCAGCATGGTATCGCGAGGTTCAATCACCGTAACCGCAACATCCAGGGCGCTGAATATGGTCGCGTACTCAATCCCGATCACTCCGGCACCGATGACGGCCAGAGAACGCGGAAGATTTTTAAGTTCGATGATTTCATCACTGTCGATAACGGTTTCGCCATCAAAAGGGATATAGTCTGGACGATGCGGTTGGGTTCCCGTGGCAATGAGAATTTTATCGCCACGGACCTGCGTGCTTTCCCCTTCACCATCCAGAATTTCAAGCACATGGGGTTCCACAAATTTGGCGAGACCTTGTACCCACTCAACCTTATTTCGCACAAACTGGTGCTCAAGATTATCGACTTCATGCTGAAGTGTCATATGCAGACGTTCAAGAAGATCATTCACCGTAATATTATCTTTCACCCGATAGGAGCGGCCATAGAATGCGCGCTCTCGCCAACCAGATAGATTGAGAACGGTTTCCCGAAGGGTCTTGCTCGGAAGAGTTCCGGTGTGCACAGAGACCCCACCAATCTCCGGGCTCTTCTCAATCACGAGAACGCGTTTATTCCACTTTGCAGCTTGAACTGCGGCGCGACGTCCGGAAGGGCCGCTGCCTATAACAATCAGTTCATAACGTTCCATATTTTCCCCCAGGGATTATTCAAACTGCAAAGTACAGGATTTATCACAATATAACAAAGGACTAAGCAAAGTTTCGTTGCAAAGCCCTTAACGTCATCGTCCTTATAGGCCAAGAATCCTTAAAAGACGATTGATCAAGGTCAATCACCTATAAAAATTTGACCGGAGTTTGTATTCTAGATCTCTTACGAACGGGACGATTTATGCGAGTGATCAAATAATCCTACGGGTTCATTCTAAAGAACCAAAGACTACAAAGCAGAACCTTCCCGCATTTCCTCCTGTTCGTTTGGCGTCGGGGTATGATTAAAGACATAAGCATTGAGACAAGCCTCTTCCCCTCCGAGCTGTTCGATCCGCCTTTTCTGGTCTGTGAAGCAAGTTTCATTCACGGCCTCAGGATCACATATTTCCCGTAACCGGCGCTCTCCTTCTTTCCACGCAGCGCGTACCACTGGGTCATTCACGCCTTCAATCGCAAGATTTTGGAGTTCATTAGGATCTGCCCTCATATTAAAAAGTTGGGGATCGTGCCCAACATAATACACAAACTTCCAATCCTGCCAGCGCACCATAAATGTCCCCGTTGTTGATCCACCATCGTGGTATTCGCTGAAGATGGTTCGGTCAGTATTGTCATCACTGAGGGAAATTTTCTGTAGGGAAACACCGGGAAGTGCCTCGCTCTTATCGTCATGAGAGACACCGGTAACATCCAGAGCTGTAGCCGCAAGATCAAGTAATGAAGTACCGGTGCTAACCTGCCTTCCAACAGGAAAACCAGGGCCAGCTGCAATCATCGGCACCCCTGCGGAGGCATCATACATGACCTGCTTGGTCCAAAAGCCCTGATCCCCCATCATGTCACCATGATCCGATACATAAACAATCACAGTGTTTTCAGCCTGCCCACTTTCTTCCAGCGCCGCCAATACCCGACCGACACAATTATCCATAAAACTCGTCAACCCATAATAGGCCACCTTGGCCTGGCGCATTTTATGTTCATCAAAATACTTATCGTAATCAAAAAAATTTGCGATATTTTTAAGTTCTGAATGCTTTGGGCTTTCGCGCTCCTCATATCCAATGGGGAGGTCCATCTCAGAAGGATCATACATGTCATAGTATACATGTGGCGCAGTAAGGGGATAGTGGGGGCTGACCAAGGAGACAAAAGCGGCCCAAGGTTTTTCCGACCCCGCTTTTTTCCTCAAAAAGCTTTCGGTAGCCTCGGTAATTGCAAGGTCATAATCCGTGTAAGAACTGCTACCTGCTCCGACATCCTCGGCCAACTCAGAAGCTGATGAAAATTCAGGAGGTTTTTTTCGAAGCAATCCGGGCGCCCAACCGACCCCACCGACGACGTGCATGGGTAAGATCTCTTGGGTAAAGCCATTGTCATCTTCTGCTGAACGAAAATGCAATTTTCCGATAGACGTAACCTCGACACCACCATCACGAAGCTGTCGCATCCAGCTTCTCTTTGTTCCATCATAGGGGGTAGCACTATCCCAATTACCGATCTTGTGGACATGGTCCCCACAGGCGATTGACGCACGGGTGGGTACACACATCGGCGACGGCGTGTAGGCATTTTCAAAAATGACACCCCGAGCTGCGAGCGCATCCAGATTAGGCGTCTGAACAATGGGATGACCAACACAGCCCATGGCATCCTTACGGTGTTCATCAGAGATAATAATCAGTAAATTTTTACCACTAACTTCTTGTGCCATTTTTTTATTCCTTTAATCGCCCCTGCCATAAGATCTGGGACTGATCCCGTTCATCTATATAAATTGTTCGAACCCCTAAGAGCTCTTTGACTAAATCGTTTTTTCAGCTGCAGAACTTATTTCAGGCAAACCTTGAGACTTTATCCGGTCTTTCCCAAGACGCGGATGGAGCTTTCTTGAAAATCCGGCCACAACAAACATCAATCCGCCAGTAACCAAGAACACGGATGACAGCTCAAATGACCGTAGTAAAATAGCGAATATGCCGGGCGGAATTAACTCTGAAGCATCTCGGTATGTACTGAATACAGATGTCATTTCTGATCGTTCACGCGGACGAACCGCAGCCATAAAGGGAAGGTTCCCTATTGCATCTTGAAATGACATTCCCAGTGCCGCGAACAAGATGAACCCAGCTCCAAGCAAAGCATAACCGTTGGCAAAGAAAACCAGCGACGTCCCCACCCCCGAGATAAAAAACGCAATGATAAGTGTTTTTCTTGCGCCGATGCGCCGAACAATCTTCACCCAGAGCGGCAGGAAAAACAGGCAGGCGTTTCCTACAGAGACAATCAATCCGCCAACGACTTCCCCAAGGCCACTTTCCACCGCATAAAGCGGGGTATAGATAAAGAACATCGACCACCAGGCGGCACGGCAAAAAGCAAGGATCCAGGCTGTATTAAGGTGTGGCTGTTTGAGGTAACGCCCTATCATAACCAAGGGGTTTTGCGCTCTCTTACTTTTTGTTTTTTTCGATTTGGCTGGAAGAATTACGGTATCTTTGCCAAGGCGTAGAAACCAAAAGTAGCCCAGCATGACGCCTGCACAAACAGCGCTGACAGCAAAGGGTGCCCAATCCCCTCCCCACTTGAACAACAAGGCACCGCAGACAGGGCCAACTGTCCAGCTCAAGGCAGAATAATACACTCGTTTTGGTTCTGACTTACTCAAATCTTTTCTGGCAATATAGTCGAGGATGTAAAGATTCATGCAAATCGTAGTCGATACCAAGCCAACGACCCGCGCTAACATCCCCAAAGCCAGACTAATTTCGCTGTCCACCATAAATAACAAGGCGGCAGTAACAAATAAAAAGGCTCCTATAGAATAAACCCAGCGCCTGGGAACAATTTCGACCAACAACGGCAAGAAAAGCGAGACCACCAAACCAATACAACTGGCCCCAAAATACATCGCCGAAACATGCTGAGTATCCCCAAGTATGCGCAGCAACTGAATGGGAATTACAGAGGATATTAAAGATCGCGATAGAGATTCCAATGCGAAGACCAATGCAAAAGATTCGGCCCCTGGTCGGGTAACGCTCCGCAACCAAATGGGGTGGCGAACAAACATAATAAAACTCCGGATCAAAAATTCTTTGGAACAAAAAGAATAATCTTAGGAGAATTTAGATATTTGAGAAGCGGCATTTTCTGATAGGATTAATCGATAATTCCGATACCAATGTTTACTCAGAGAACAGGCCATGAACCTCTCCCACCTCGATACTTTCCTTGAAATTGCAGATACGGGAAACTTTAACAAAGCAGCCGAAAACCTCAGCGTGACCCAATCCACTATCAGTGGTCGCGTTAAAGCATTGGAAGACTCTCTGGGCCGCCCCTTGTTCAAACGCAACCACAATGGGGTAGAGCTCACCCCAGCAGGGCGGCAATTACAACGCTATACCACCAGCATGCTCAGTTTATGGAAGCAGGCAAAACAAGAAGTCTGCCTCCCGCATGGTCTCAACGCGACGGTCTCCCTTTCCTCCCAATTCAGTCTTTGGGAGCGATTAATCCTGCATTGGATGCCCTGGATGAGAAACAATGCTCCGGGTGTGGCCCTACGTCTTGATACCAATTATTCAAAGGCCATGATGCGCCAGCTCTCCGACGGAGTACTCGATATTGGGGTTATGTATAGCCCCAGGCAAGTTTCTGGCCTAAAAGTAGAGAAGTTATTGGAAGAGCAGCTGGTCATGGTCTCGACGACAGCTAAGAGCATAGACGACAATTGGCGCGAGGATTATATTTTTGTTGATTGGGGCGATGTCTATCAAAACATCCACAACGAACACTTCCCTGATATGTCCACAACACCGATATACGTGGGCCTCGGAGATCTTGGGTTACGTTATATCTTAGGAAATGGTGGCACTGGCTACTTTCCCATGCGCGTGGTGCGCTCACTCATTGCGGAAAAGGTGCTATTCCTTGTCCCCAGCACGCCGACAATCCAGCGCCCCGCCTATATGGTCTATGCAAAGAATCCGCTCAACAAAGAGCTCGTCGATCAGGCTCTTGATGGATTGCGCATTGTTGCGGCCTCAGAGAGTGAAGAGTAGGCATATCCAGGGACTTTTAATTAGATATTCTCAAAAACTCTGCATTAATCTGTAATTCAACCTCATCACCAATAGCTGGCACCAATGAAGAAACACCAAATTCAGAACGCTTGATTATCCCCTTGGCCGCAAACCCCATAGTATATTTTCCAGTCAGAAAATTGTTCGCGCCTCCGTTAAAAGACACATCAAAAACCATCGGCCTTGTAATACCCTTGAGAGTGAGGTTCCCCATAAGTTTTGCCTGTTTATCACCGGTAGGGATTATCTCTGTGCTCTCAAAATAGCCAACAGGAAACTCTTTGGCATTAAACCAACTGCTCCCTTTGAGCTCTTGCGCAAATTCTGGATTGTTAACATCGAGACTATCGATCTGAACTGTGGCAGATAGATGTGCATCCGCTGGTTTCTCCGGGTCAAAATCCAGCGACGCATCCAGCGTATTAAAGCGTCCGATATAATTGGAGAACCCAAGATGATTAATCGCAAAGTGTAAACTCGCATGATCAGGATCAAGTTTGTAAGCACCACCTTTCCATTGTGATATCTCCACTTCTTGATGCCCAGAGGGGATCAGGCTGCCACAGGCTACCAGTACGAGCGACATTACCAACGATGCGATCAGTTTCCTATATAACAACACTGCTATTCCTATTCAAAAACCAGACACAAAACCTAAATCAACATGAGGGTAAAGGCACGTCACGATTGGTTGAAGGAACTTAATCAACTTCAGGAAGCTCTTAAATGAAACTTATTATATATTAATCAAATAAGTTCACCCTTAAACAAGGATCCAGAGAATTTCGAATTGAAGACCCATGCACCGTGCTTTTATTACCCTGGTACTCTCACTGCTGCTAATTAACTTCTCTTGCTTAACTTTTGCTGAGGACCTCGTATTAACGGCGCATTGGCGTGACCGCCCGCCTTACCTAACGAAAACAGCTGATCAACGTTACAGCGGCATTTTGGTAGAAATATTGGAGGAAGCTGCTCAAAAATCTGGTTTTAAAATAGCTTGGAGAGAAGTCCCTTTCGCCCGCAGCCTTCAGATACTTCAAAGAAAATCCCCGGCGATAGTACCCCGTATGAGGATTACCGAAGATCGAGCTCTTTATTCCAATTACATCGGGCCTGTAGCCTATCACAGAAGTCAAATTCATTTTCTAGTTCATAAAGACGATCTCAACCTAATTCAAGAATTCAAGGACCTCTATCTCTATACAATCGGAGTAAAGCGAGGGACGGTATATGGAAAAGTTTTTGACGAAAATCACGATATAAAAAGGCTTCAAAGTATCGACGATGACAACATGGCAAAAATGTTCCGCGCTGGTCGGTTTAGAGTTATGGCAATCGCCGACAAGAAAGCGATTGAAGAAGCACTCAAACGCGCTGGCCATAACAATTACGTTTTTTCCAATTTTGTCATAACAAACGGTGATGAGGGATATTATTATGGCGTTCCTAAATACTCCCCTCAAACAAAGGCTTATCAAGAATTAAATGTGGCTCTTTTGGAAATGCTAGAAGCAGGAGAAACCAAACGATATTTTGAAAAATACGGTGTTGGTGAACAATTTTGGTATGAGCAGCTCACGCCAGAAGAGGTAATTTACTCCACTCAATAGTTCTCACTTTCATTTTATCCCTTTAGCTTTTTATAAGCCGCAGCCGTGTAGTCATCCACTTCAACCACAGCATCTGCTAACTTTTGCGCTTCTTGTATGAGTAGATGCTCATCCTCGGTTATAACACCTCTTTCTTGGGCAACCCTGGGTAAATCATCCCGTTCCACACCATGTAGAATTCCTGCCTTTCTTGCCGCCCGAATGCGTTCATCTATCGGGGCGATTTCAATCACCTTGTAATAGGCCTCTTCCAAAGCTCCCATAGCCTCATGGGTATTACGTGGAATAGCGATGTCACTTGTAAGGCGCTCTCTCCCCTCTTTTTCGCCCATGACCCGTCGAGCGAGCTCAAGACTCTGCTTATCACTTGGTCCGTGCGCCGATCGCCCCAAGAAAAAGAGTTTCAGGCGGAGCGATAATCCCAAAAACCCAATGGGATAATTATGTGTGATCGTGATCAGCGCCTGTTCAATCTGCTGATAGGCATAGGCACAAAACCAGTCGAGATAGATTTCATCGTCTTCCAGGCTGCCTTCATCCTCAAACCGCTTCACCGCGGCAGTTGCGAGATAAAGCCAGGAGAGAGCATCAGCCAATCGACCACTGAGGGATTCCCGGCGCTTTAGACTGCTGCCCAGTGCCAGCATGGAGAAATCAGCCACCATGACAAAGGCAGAGCTGTAACGCGTTAGGAGCTGCTTGTGCCGCTTTGCAACGGGATTTCCTTCAACCCTGATCAACCTCCCACCTGTGATACCGTCAACCGCGGCCCGAACTGCATTACCCAAGGTAAAATTAATGTGTCCCCAAAAGGCTTCGTCAAAAGCGATGAGATCATTTTGAGCGACCGCTTCCAATTCATTGGGAACAAAGGGATGGCCCCGTATAGATCCCTGCCCAAAGATAATCATTGATCTTGTGAGAATATTCGCGCCTTCTACCGTGATGGCAATTGGAAGCCCATCATAGGCACGGCTAAGAAGGTTTTTTGGGCCCCGGCAAATTGCCGCTCCCCCCAATACATCCATGGCATCAAGAAAAACAAGGCGCATGTTTTCCGTCAGATATGCCTTGGCAATCGCCGAAAGTACAGAGGGACGTTCGCCTGCGTCCACCGCAGCACACGTAAGTTTACGTGCCGCATCCATCCCGTAAGTCAGCCCACCTATTCGTGCGAGACGTTCCGCTACCCCTTCAAATTTCCCAATGGGAACACCAAATTGACGGCGCACAGTGGCATAGGCGCCTGTTACTCTGGTTGCAAGTTGCGACGCCCCAAGAGACAAAGAAGGCAGCGATACCGACCGGCCAGCGGCAAGAGATTCCATCAACATACGCCAACCTTGTCCCACACCCTCTTGTCCTCCAATAATCCAATCCAAAGGAATAAATACGTCCTTCCCTTCTATGGGGCCATTTGGAAAAGGTATTCCCATGGGATCATGGCGTTTCCCAATTTTCACGCCTTTGGTTTCACGCGGGATAAGGGCGCAAGTAATGCCTAAATCTTCCTTATCGCCAAGAAGTCCCGCAGGATCATGAAGCTTGAAAGCCAAGCCAATAACCGTGGCTACTGGAGCTAAGGTAATGTACCGTTTTCGCCAATTCAGGCGAATACCCAAGACCATCTCACCATCAATTTTGCTCTTGCAAACAACACCGTAGCTTTGAATAGAGGCCGCGTCACTTCCTGCTTTGGGCTCCGTCAAGGCAAAGCACGGCATCTCTTCGCCTCTCGCCAATCGAGGAAGGTAGTGATCTTTTTGTTCTTCTGTACCATAGTGAAGCAAGAGCTCTGCGGGGCCGAGAGAATTTGGCACCATAACGACAACAGACAATGGCAAACTTCTGGAGGATAATTTCAAGATTACGTCAGAATGCGCCTGAGCAGAAAATCCGAGACCGCCGTATTCTTTAGGTATAATCATCCCAAAGAATTTCTGATCTTTTAGTTCCTGCCATATTTCTGCAGGAAGATCTCGATCTTGTGCGACTTTCCAGTCATCCGTTTTGCGACAAATTTCCTCAACAGGGCCATCCAAAAAATCCTGCTCTTCTTTGGTTAATCCAGATACATCAAACTTCTCCAGCCTTTCCCAATCGGGACGACCGCTGAAAAGTTCAGAATCCCACCAAACCGTTCCTGCATCCACGGCCGTTTGTTCGGTTTCACTCATTGTCGGCAAACTACGTTTGACAATCCTCATCAAGCTTGAGGTTAAAACGCCCCGCCGTAATTGATGAATGCCGAATAATGCTGATAGAACTGCGGAAAAAATTATGGCCCATCCTGTAAAAACAGTAGGCGCATCACTAAAATGCCCCCCAGCAATTAATATTAATAGAGCGCATACCCACGCCCAATAACCATGCCCAGCGTATAAGAGAGTTGCCATAACCAGAATGGCAAGCAGGACCGTTATTAATAACATCGGGCTCTTCTCCTAATTTCTAAGGGGTTTTCCGGTTTTCAACATGTGGTTGACACGTTTTATTGTATCTGGATGTCGGCAAAGCTTGTGAAAAGCTTTGCGCTCTAATTCCAGCAAAGTATCTTCACTGACTTTGGCAGTCATATCCGTATTTCCGCCACTCAGGACCTCAGACAACGCAGCAGAGACAACCACATCATGAGCTGTCGCTTTGCCAGATTTTCTAAACCCGGACACGGCCAGATCTAAAGCAACCTGTCCACTTTCACCTGGAAGTATGATTTCTACAGGTTCTGGAGCGACATAGCCCTCCGCAAGATCAATGGCTTTAGCTTTTGCGTCGGCAAGAACTCTATCCCGGTTCATGGAAATACCATCAGACGGGCGCAGGATTTTCATTTCCCGCGCTTCAGCAGCGGATTTTGCGACCTGGGCCAAACCGATGAGTTCAAAAGTTTTACTCACAGGGGGCATTGGGCCTTTGGGGCCATCTTTTGCCAGTGCCCACCGACAAAGCAGCTCTTTACAGCCTCCCCAACCAGGAATTATCCCAACTCCAACCTCAACCAGCCCCGTATAGGTCTCCGCATGTGCTTGTACCGCATCACTATGCAAAAGCAGTTCACACGCGCCGCCAAGTGCCAGCCCTGAAGGCGCAGAAACAACAGGGAACGGTGCAAATTTGAGCGCTTTATAGGTATCCTGCCCGCGACGAACCATATAATCGATAAAGGGAAACGCCCAGATTTTTGCTGCGAAAGCCATCAAACCGATATTGGCGCCCACAGAAAAATTAGAGCCATCGTTATAGACAACCAGGGCCTTAAATTCACTTTCACCTATTTTGGATATCGCTTTTTCCATCATGTTAAGCGTCCAAAGGTTAAGCGAATTCATCTTGCTATGAAATTCCAGACAGAGAATATCGTCACCGAGATCCCAGAGAGAAGCAGAAGGATTTTTCGCAACAGGCCTTCCACGAGCTTTAATATCTTCAAGCTTGAGAACACCCACTCGGGATTTAACCTCGTGATACTGCCCGCCACTTGAAAGGTATTCTCTTTGCCCCTGCTTTCGACGATAGAAACCATCTCCACCTACTTTGGTTAGAAACTCTGGAACAACTTCCCCTTTCGCGGAAAGTTGCTTGGTAAACCAGGAAACTCCGATCTGGTCCAGCAACTCAAACGGGCCATATTTCCAGTTGTACCCCAAGCACATCGCCTGATCGATCGCCCCAATATCTTCGGATACCGACGGCACAAGTGAAGCAGCATAGGACAAGGTCTTAGACATGACTGACCAGGCATATCGCCCTGCCGCACTATCATCATCGAGTACTTTACGCGGATTTTTTCGCCCCGCCTTTTTGACAATAGATACAGTGGGACGTAAGGCTTTGCTGTATTTCCCTGTTGCAAGATCAATAGCCTCTTTAACCTTGTCAGGGCTGTCCGGCTTCAGCCGATAAAATCCCCCTTTTCCCTTTCGGCCAGTATAGCCATCAGCAATCATTTCTTTGATTAAAACCGGCTCTCGATAAATCTTATGAAAGGGATCATCGGCATCCAGATATTCGGCCATTGAGCCGAGTACATGGGGCATTAGGTCCAGACCAACCATATCGAGAAGGGCAAAAACACCGGTTTTGGGAATACCAAAAGGACGCCCGATAACCGCGTCAGCAACTTCTATAGATATACCTTGATCAATGGCTTCGATTACAGCGCACTGTAACCAGAAAATTCCAATTCGATTTGCGATAAAGCCGGGCGTATCCTTACACCGGACAACACCCTTACCGAGCTTTATATCGCAAAAATTATCGACGAGATCCATCAGCTCATCAGGAGTTTCGTCTCCTCCTACGAGCTCTAATAAACGCATATATCTCGGTGGGTTAAAAAAGTGGGAGATAAGAAAATCCTGCCCAAAGCCAGATGGCATTCCTTCGACCAAATCTTTACGGCGTAAGGTTGAGGTATTAGAGGAAACGATTGATCCTTTTTTTCTGTGTTGTTCAAGCTGCCGGTAGATCCCTTGCTTGATCGCCACATCTTCAATAATCGCTTCAATAATCCAATCGCAAGTTCCAAGTTTATCCAGATCATCTTCGGTGTTAACCGGAGTGATCAACTGTGCATTACCCTTGACCATAAGGGCTGCTGGGTTGCTTTTCAGCAAACTGGCAATGGCCCCTTTCGCTATGGCATTTCGATCTTCACCCTCTGACTGGGGTCGATCAAATAACAAAACTTCGACACCAGCGTTGGCAACTTGGGCTGCGATCCCCGCGCCCATAACACCTGCACCAATGACAGCAACCCTATCTATAGACCTCATTCAGCGGCCTCCAATATGGTTGCGATGCCTTGTCCACCACCAATACATTGTGTGGCCAAGGCGAAGTTACCGCCTTCACGCTTGAGTAGTTGAGCTGCCTTGCCTGTTATCCGGGCCCCTGTCGCGCCGAGAGGATGGCCCAAGGCAATTGCGCCTCCATCTAGATTAACCTTATCCCTATCGATATTCAGATCAGAAATACAAGCCATTGCTTGACTGGCAAAGGCTTCGTTTAATTCAATAACATCCAAATCCTTGATCGAGATCCCGGCTCTGGATAGAGCTTTTTTTGTTGCAGCAACCGGGCCGATGCCCATGATTTCCGGTGCACACCCAGCTACGGCAATGCTTCGAATTTTGGCCAGCACCGGGAGTTCCTGCTCTTTCGCGAAATCAGCCGTGCAAACGATCACAGCAGAGGCCCCGTCGGTAAGCGGTGATGAACTCCCTGCCGTGACGCTTCCTTCTTCCTTAAAGGCAGGAGAAAGACCTCCAAGTCCCTCCAGAGTACTCCCACCCCTTATACAGCCATCATGGTCGATGACAGCGCCTATTTCATCTTCTATTGGGATGATCTCATCCCTAAGCTTTCCAGCTCCCTGAGCAAGAGCAGCCTTCTGGTGACTTTCCAAGGAAAAACTATCCTGGTCCTTGCGGGTTAAAGCATATTTGTCAGCGACATTTTCTGCGGTTTCCCCCATGGAAATAAAAGCAGGTGGGAAATCTTGGGCCAGGGCAGGATTTAAAAGAGGATTAAAACCCATCATTGGCACGCGAGACATGGATTCAATCCCTGCACAGATGTAGGCATTCCCTGCCCCCATGGATATCGCCCCCGCAGCCATATGAATGGCTTGCATAGAAGAACCACAAAAATGATTAACCGTTGCCCCACCCACCGACTGTGGTAAATCAGCAAGGAATACGGCTAGTCGGGCAACATTAAGGCCTTGTTCACCCTCTGGAAAAGCACACCCCATAAAGACGGCTTCCAAAGCTCCGCCCTCTATTCCTGTTTTATGGACCAGACCTTTAATTACCTGAGCAACGAGATCATCAGGGCGAATTTTCGCAAGAGCTCCCTTATGAGCAAAATGGAAAGCGGATCTTGCATAACCTGCTATTACAATATCGACCATTTATTCATCCTTTGCTTTCTCAAGCGCTTTCATGAGAAGAGGGTTCAGGGTTAATTTTTTTCTGCTTCTTCTTGTCTGAGTTCTTTTTTAGAAAGCTTACCAATCATCGTTTTGGGAAGCATACTTCGAAAATCCAATTCCCGCGGCATTTCCATCGGAGACAGATATTCTCCTAAAAACTCTATAAGCTCTTCCTCGGACAATTCCTGCCCCGCACACAACTTGATAAAAGCTTTTGGAATCTCCCCGCGACTTTTTTCAGGAATGCCAATAACCGTCACTTCTTCTACAGCAGGGTGCCGGTTTATCGCTTCTTCAATATTACGCGGATAAACATTATAGCCATTACAGATGATGAGATCTTTCAGGCGATCCAACAAATAGACATATCCCTCTGCATCCATGTAACCGACATCACCAGTGCGTAACCGCCCCTCAACAATAGCCCGGCCAGTTGCCTCTTCATTCTTCCAGTAACCGAACATGACTTGTGGACCAGATACACAAAGCTCACCTTTTTCACCCATTTCAAGGAGATGATGAGGCGCTTCTACTGAACGGATTTCCAACAAGGTATCAGGCAGAGCCAAACCAATTGATCCCTCTCTGTTTTCACCTTCCACAGGATTACAGGCACAGACAGGAGAGGCTTCGCTGAGGCCATAACCTTCAACAAGGACACACCCTGTTATGTTTTCAAATTGACGCTTCACATCTAGCGGCAGCGGTGCGCCCCCTGAAATACAATATTTGATGGAAGAGAGATCATATCGACCAACAACCGGAGAATTGTTCACCGCCCCATAAATAGCAGGCACTCCCATCATCAAGGTTGGCTTCTGTTTATCGATCGCCTTAAGCATCTGCCCCAATTGAAATCGTGGCAAAAGGATAATTTCAGCCCCTAGAGCTATCCCCATATTAAGTACTGTCGTCATGGCAAAAACATGGAACATGGGAAGCACCCCCATTATCCGTTCTTCCCCGGGTACCGCGTCAGAAAACCATGCAACAACTTGTTTGGTATTGGCCATGATATTGGCGTGGGTTAACACAGCACCTTTGGGCGTCCCCGTTGTCCCCCCCGTATATTGCAAAACCGCATAATCTTCTGGAGAGACATCTACAGGGTATCCGCCCTCAATTTCACTCGCAAGATCTACAAACTCAACAAACTGATCCCCTGATGGGTGCGTGATTTTATGGAACTGAAGCAGTGAGAAAAGAGCTCCTTTAAGTGTTGGCATAGCTTGAGCGAGCCGACATATAACAATCTTATTTAAAGAGGTTTTTTCGATCTGTTTAGCAGCTTTGTCGCAGAGCTCCTTAACATCCAGCGTAATAAGTATTTCAGCAGCACAATCATTGAGAAGGTATTCAAGCTCTTCAGGCGCATAAAGTGGGTTGGCATTGACAACAATGGCCCCGATTTTGAGTATCGCATAATAACTAATTACAAAATAAGGACAGTTTGGAAGAAACAAGACGACCCTGTCACCTTTTGAAACCCCCTGTCGCTGCAATCCAGCCGCTACGAGCTGGACTTGGTCAAAAATTTCATCGTAACTAAAACTTCGACCAAGGAAATCCACACAGGGTTTACCACCAAATACCGACGTCACCTGCTCCAGGTTTTGGTAAAGAGATTGATTGTTGGGCTGAACCGGATTATTTCTTGAATGAGAACTTACTGGATCTTGCCCAAGACTTTGTGATGCTGACATCAATCAATCTTCCTTTTTTCAAGTTCAACAGCAGGTGTAACATCTCTATTTATGCCAGATACATTATCTTCAACTTCCCCCAAAAAATTGAAAATCTGCTCTCGACAATCACCAATATCCTCGTAGATAATTCCGTGTTTTTCGGCTTCGATCATGACAAGTTCTTTGGCTTTCGAGCCGATAAGTTCGAAAACTTTATTGATCCCTTTGGCGTCAACAATCGGATCATTTGTTCCCTGAAGTAAAAGTATTGGGCAGGTTACTTCGGGTAATTTTCTATGTAGCTCTTCTCTTAATTTATGCAGCTCATATGTCGTACGAACCGGAACACTATGATAGTTCACATCTGGGTGTTCAGAAGGATGCTCTTTAAAAATAGCCTTTTCTTCCATCGTGGGAACCCAACTGGTCAATTTCTCATAACCTTGAGCAAGGTGGGCTAACAACAGGTTGCGGGTTTTAAATTTCCATGGAACAGAAACCGCTACCACGCCGATAATATTCTCTGGGTCGGACGCAGCCTGGAGTAAAGATAAACTTCCGCCGGATGCAAACCCAACAATAGCAATATCGTCAACAAACGCAGATAAAATTTCCTGGCCCCGTGAAATAGAAGCAGACCAATCTATCCAATGTCTGTCTCGAAGATCCCAAGGTGAAGTCCCATGACCTTTAAGTCTCACACCGCAGACGGCATAACCCTTTTCTGAAAGCAACTGACCAAACTCGAACATTTCCGCAGGAGATGCCAGAAGTCCATGTACCAGGACGACACCTATCCGTTTTCTTTTTTCCGGGACAAAAAGAAAAGGCTCGGGAGAAGCCGTAGCAGTCTCCTTTTCATTCATTTCCAGGTGACGGTCTTTGGTATATGTCTTTCGATCACAATCCAGAGACACAAATTCATCATCCAAAAGGTGCCGAGCCATAGCCTCTTTGTTCAGAGACGGTGCTTCCAAAAAGGCTTTTTCAACTCCCATAACCGCGTGATCATTTGGCATGACTTCATTGGCATAAACCCTAATCAGATTGTCCAAACGCACCGTGTTGTAACTATTTTCTTCAACGACAGTATCATCAAAATAATAGTTCTGGGAGTCTTCAGAGACATGCTCATCACAGCCTTCGGATGCGAAGAATTTTTTTAAAGAATTACAGCTCTCACCATTCCAAAGATCCCAATAATTTTCTGGCTTGCTCAGACTCCGATGAAGGTGAGCACCCTCATCTTTTTGGCATTCTTTTACGGCTAGATATAAGATCTTGTGGAATAACTTCTTCTCAATCTTGTTTTCGCCTTTTTGGACAAGATCCCTGATGATTGATGAAGTCAGGTGATAAAGATTAACGGTTACTCCAGCATAAATGGCTTCCATATAATAGTCGCGTAATCGATTTGTTCCGCGAGAACTGCAAAGTTTAAAAATGCGCTCATTCAAGGTTTCAGGGGAAGCATTAAGATTAAAAAAATCATCTAAAGAATTGATTTGTTTAAAGACGCGAGAAAGTAGTCGTTTTTCCCACCAGTACCACACGTGCTGGACTTCGAGTGGTCGACTGACACGGATGTCCATATCACAATCGCGAAGGATAATATTCGCTTCTATGAGGATTTCTTCGACCATCCGGGGGTTGGTGCCCTTGCTAAAAAACTCTGCACTTCGGCTAAGAATATTGTCGCTCGCTCGCAGCGGATAAAAAGTTATGTTGGCAGGAATGATCTCGGTAGGCTTACCCGCAACCGCCAATAACTCCTCGGTTGTTTCCAACTCCAAAGCACGCGCCCAACGCTCTAACCGATCATATTCTCCCTTCTCAAACACGGATAAAACCCGTTGTTTGAAGAGCTCGACGGTAAGGGCGAGAACCGCAGCGCCGGTGTGATGTTTGCGACGCTTTTGCGCGGTAGGAGAAAAGATACTGAAATCACCAGAAGGATCTACCACTTGGCGATCTTTTACCATCCCCCCTTCTGGGAAGATAATAACCTTATGCCCCCTAAGGATTTCACCGGCCAGAAAGGGTAACAATCTTGGATGATCATGAGGAACTGCACCGACCCCATAGAGAAAATTTGAGAATGCATCGTTTCCTTCAAATAACTCACCAGCCGCGACACAACGACAATAACCACCTGTCGCTTCGTGGATTAAATATTGTGGGATAATAGTTTCAAAGCGGGCAAAATGATTGAAGAGATAAATGTCTCCGCCAGGAAAACTATTCGCCTCATCGTGCAAACGGATATTTATCCCCAGGCGACTTTTGACAAGGGAAAAAGCCCGGACACACCAGTCATAAGTAGGTTTAAAATCAAGATCTATTTCTGCGTTCATCTCCCCACCCAGGACTTGATCCGTTTCCCCCTTTAACTTTAAATCAAGGTGTTTCGGACCAATTGATTATAAACAATAGATTAGAACTAAGAGCCTCACTTAAAAGTTATTTTTCTGAGATTTCAGAATTTTAATCCCAATTATTCCTCACTTTACCAGTTAAGCACATTACTGGCTAAGGTAGTATTAAGAATAGACTACTTCGCCTCAAAAAAAAGATCAAACAAAAAGGAGCTGAAAATTTTCAGCTCCTTTTATAAAGTACCTACGATATAAATCCGGATGATTTATTATTAGATAAAACCGCGCTCTTTTAATTGAGCAATAACTTGATCGGCGAGTTCTTCTGGACTGGCAGATCCACCCTCTAGAACAATCTCAGCATTTTCCGGCGGTTCATAGGCAGAATCAATGCCTGTAAAGTTCTTGATATCTCCCGCCCGCGCCTTCTTGTATAGGCCTTTAGGGTCACGTTCTTCACAAACTGCAAGCGGCGTATCCACGAAAACCTCGATGAATTCATTTTCACCCATCAGTTCACGTGCCATACGCCGTTCACTTCGGAAAGGCGAAATAAAGGACACAAGGACGAGCAATCCGGCATCAACAAACAAGTTCGCCGTTTCCGATACACGTCTGATGTTTTCAACACGATCTGCATCGGTAAAACCAAGATCCTTATTCAGACCATGACGGACATTATCGCCATCAAGGGTGTAGGTGTGACGACCTTCTGCAAAGAGCTTTTTCTCAACCAAATTGGCTACGGTGGATTTACCCGCCCCGGAAAGACCCGTAAACCAAAGAACACATGGTTTCTGCCCTTTCTGCTCAGCACGGTTCGCTTTATGAACATCTAGTTCCTGCCAAACGATATTACTCGCACGACGCAGACCAAAATCGATCATGCCTGCAGCAACCGTGGAATTGGTATAACGGTCGATCAAAATGAAAGAACCGGTCTCCCGATTGTCCTTATAAGCATCAAACGGAATGGCACGGTCCAAAGCAAGGTTACAAACCCCGACTTCATTGAGTTCAAGGGTTTTACCGGCCTGTTCTTCAAGCGTGTTGACGCTCACCTTGTGATGAAGATCTGAGACAACAACAGGCACTGTTGTCGAAGCCGTTTTCAAAAGATACGGACGCCCAGGAAGCATCTCTTCATCTTGCATCCACAAGATATGAGCCCGTAGTTGATCGCTTAACTCAGGAATTTCATCAGCTTTGGATAAGATATCACCTCGACTAATATCGATCTCATCGCTGAGGGTAATTGTAACGGCTTGCCCTGCAATCGCTTCATCCAGATCACCATCAAACGTAACAATTCGTTCAATTGTCGAAGTCTTACCTGAAGGGGAAACCGCAAGCTTATCACCTGGCTTGATACGACCGGAAGCAATCGTGCCACTAAACCCACGAAAATCCAGGTTTGGACGGTTCACCCATTGAACCGGCATGCGGAAATCAGTTTCCGTAATATCAGTTGTAACATCAACAGTCTCAAGGTGACCAAGAAGAGTTGGTCCGTGATACCAATGCATCTTCTCACTCGGAGAGATAACGTTCTCACCCTTTAAAGCAGAAATTGGCGTCGTGATGATGTTTGGAATATCCAATTTTTTTGCAAATTCAAGATACTCTTCTACAACCTCGTCATATCGGCTTTGCGAATAATCAACCAAGTCCATTTTATTGACGACCAAAACAACATTTTTGATCCCCAACAATGACACGATGTAACTGTGGCGACGGGTTTGAGTTAAGACACCCTTTCGCGCATCGACGAGAATCAGAGCAAGTTCAGCGCCTGATGCGCCAGTTGCCATGTTACGCGTGTACTGTTCGTGACCGGGCGTATCTGCGACGATAAATTTACGCTGGTCCGTCGAAAAGAAGCGATAGGCGACGTCGATTGTTATTCCCTGCTCACGCTCGGCTTGTAATCCATCCACCAGCAAAGCCAGATCAACATCATCACCTGTTGTACCTACTTTTTTACTGTCATTTTCAATCGCCGCAAGCTGATCTTCGAAAATCAACTTTGAATCATAGAGCATGCGCCCGATTAGGGTGGACTTACCATCATCAACCGAACCACACGTAATAAAGCGTAACAGGCTCTTTTCTTCGTGGGTTTTCAGATAAGCGAGAATGTCTTCAGAGATTAATTTATCTTGATGGGCCATTAGAAGTAGCCCTCCTGCTTTTTCTTTTCCATAGAACCCGCCTCGTCATGATCAATCATGCGACCTTGGCGTTCAGATGTGGTTGTCAGGAGCATTTCCTGGATAATATCCGGCAACGTATCGGCTTCGGATTCAACTGCTCCGGTCAAAGGATAACAGCCAAGCGTTCTAAACCGGATAGATTTCATTTCCGGAGTTTCGCCTTTATCAAGCGGCAAGCGCTCATCATCAACCATAACCAAGATGCCATCGCGCTTAACGACAGGGCGTTTAGCGGCGTAATAAAGCGGTACAATTGGAATATTCTCACTGTAGATATATTGCCAAATATCTAGCTCGGTCCAATTCGAGATTGGGAAAGCCCGGATAGATTCACCCGGTTTGACACGTGCATTGTATGTGTTCCAAAGTTCAGGGCGTTGGTTTTTTGGATCCCAACGGTGGTTTTCTGAACGGAAAGAAAATACGCGCTCCTTGGCTCGGGATTTCTCTTCATCCCGGCGCGCACCACCAAAGGCGGCATCGAACTTGTATTTATCAAGCGCCTGCTTCAGAGCCTCGGTTTTCATAACGTCAGTGTAAAGACCAGAGCCGTGAACAAATGGATTCATTCCTTTTTCACGGCCTTCTTCGTTGGTATGAACGATGAGATCAAATCCGTATTCAGCGGCCATTTTATCACGAAATGCGATCATCTCCTTAAACTTCCACGTCGTATCGACATGCATCAAAGGAAAAGGCGGCTTGGACGGATAGAAAGCCTTACGCGCTAAATGCAGCATAACGGCAGAATCTTTACCAATAGAATAGAGCATAACCGGGTTGCTAAATTCTGCAGCAACTTCGCGGATAATATGGATGCTCTCAGCTTCCAACTGTTTCAAGTGTGTCAGGTACGGGTCGCTCACCGTTATCTCCGAGTCCTGCCATTAAGCAGGTAAATATGAAAAGGTATGCCCTTAAGCAGCCAAAATCTCAACAATTGTCAAGTTTGATAAGCAAGTTAAGGCCCTAAGTATTCAACACCGATTTATGTGACAATGTCTATCACTCAACCGATAAGTTTGTGATTTAGTGTTTACATAACAATTAACAATAATAAAAGAGAAAAATAATTATATAACACAAATTTAATGTATATATATAATTTCCATATATTCACTTAAAATCAATTAGTTAAATAAAGTGAGGTAAAATAAAAATATAATTGTTCAAAATTTTAATTGACCCTCACTTTATTTACACAATAAATATGTTCATTATTTCAAGGCCCAACAAGGAATTTTCAATGAGTTTGGACGGAAATCCTGTATCCCTGTAAATAGTCAGGTTATATTTTTTACATTCTTATCAATAAATCGAAACACCCTATGAATTTAGAATTTTTAACTCCCGAACACCCCTTTGTCAGTCAAACTGGTGTATGGGAGGAAAATAGATGTCTATCCACATATGAAGACCAAGGAAAATTGCCTGCTCTCTTTCTGGATCGAGATGGCGTCATCGTGAAAGAGGTCAACTATTTGCAGCACCCTAATGATGTTGAACTCATCCCCGGGGCTGCGGAAGTTATCGCGACAGCCAATGAAAAAAAGATCCCTGTGATCATGGTGACAAATCAAGCAGGCATTGCTTATGGATATTTTGGCTGGAAAGAGTTTGATGCTGTCCAGCACCAAATCCACAAGGATCTCGAAAAATTAAACGCCCGTATTGATGCCGTATTTGCCTGCCCCTTTCACCAAAAAGGCGATACGATATGGGGCGGACACCCGGATCACGAAGCACGAAAACCTCAACCGGGCATGCTGCTACGCGCATCGGCAATGTTCGATATTGATTATAAAAAATCCTGGATTGTTGGTGATCGAGCTTCTGACATTGAAGCGGGCCGCAATGCCAGCATTGCTGGAGGCCTGCACGTTCTCACCGGACACGGCAGCCGCGACGGAGAAGCCGATCTGGCAAAAAAATTAGAAACATCACAATTTAATGTTCACACAGGTGACTGTATATCAGAGGTTATGACACTGCCATTTTTCAGAGTTTGAGCGTAGGTTTAGGCTTCGTCTCTCAAACGAATTTCCGTAACCCCGCACAGATAGTGACCAACAGCAATGTGCATTTCCTGGATATGGTTGGTGGTGTCTGATGGTACTTTGATGCAGAGATCACAAGCATCGGCGAGTTTACCGCCTCCCTGCCCGGTAAAGCCCATCACAGTGATCCCCATTCTCTTGGCGACCTCGACAGCGGCAACGATATTGGCAGAGTTCCCACTTGTGGTGATACCAACAAAAACATCACCAGATTTACCAAGACCACTTAGTTGTCGGGCGAAAACCTGGTCATATCCATAATCATTGGCAATGGCCGTCAATGCAGAGGTATCTACTGTCAGAGCAATAGAAGGCAAGGAATCCCGTTCTATAATGTAACGACCAACGAGCTCTGCTGCGAGATGTTGGGAATCTGAGGCGGAGCCCCCATTACCGCAAAAGATAATCTTGTTACCTCGTTTTAACGCCTGAACCCATATTTCCGCAGCATTATCCATGACCTCTTCCAAAGCACTCATAGCTTCAAAATTTTTAACAACGGTCTGGCAATAATTTTCAAATGACACGGTTGGCCCCTATAAACATCAAAATCCGGCACGCAAAATCGGTGCTTTACCGATGTAGCACTCGCAGCAGGATCTTTCCAGTAACTAGCTTACAATTTTTCACGAATAGCAGAGAGGCAGGTACCGAGTTCTCTCAACCGATCAAGGTAAGCTGTCAAACGAGTAACTGTCGCCTCATCAGTGAGCTTTAAATTTGCATCAAATTTGCTTTTATAGAGAGGCAAAACAAAGTCAGGTGCAGCCAGAGGATAAGCCCCAAGGCCCCCTAGAGACTGTTTTAATTGTGCCTGAACTTTAACAGTCCCCATCGCGCCCGGGCTTGTCCCCATAATCCCAACTGCAAGATTTTTAAACACGGAGGGAGAACCCCGGGATGCCCAATCAATGGCATTTTTTAGTACTGCTGGCAGGCCAGAATTATATTCGGGCGTAACAACCAACAATGCATCCGCTTTACGAATGACTTCTTTGAAGGCTAACGCAGTATCGGGTGTCTCTTGGGTTTCGATATCTTCGTTAAAAAGAGGAAGATCGGCCAGTTTATCAAAAACTTCAATTGTCACACCTTCTGGAACGGCTTCAATGGCTTCGCGAAGTAAGGCACGATTATATGATCCTTTGCGTAGGCTTCCCACTACTGCAACAATATGAAATGCTTCCTTTTGAGTTTCAGTACCAGCCATTAATTTCCCCTGGGGTTTAACCCCTAATATTTTGAACAAAACAATACTTATTGATCTAAGGAGAAACATCCATCAGATCAAGTATTGCAACATATGTAAAAAATTATTCTAGGAGAGGCGCCTGAAGGAATTCGGGGTCATACCAGTCGCCCTCCTAAATCGTGTAGTGAGATGGCTTTGGCTACTGAAGCCACATTCTTGAGCAACATCAGCAAGAGAGGGGTCTCGCTCACCCAGAAGCTCTTTGGCTTTTTCGATCCGGCGACTAAGTACGTATTGATGAGGGCTCAAACCAACCGATTGCTGGAACATTCGGGTAAAGTGGAAGGGGCTTAATTCAGCAATACCTGCCAAATCTTCAACTGTCATCGCCTGTTCCAAGCAAGCTTCAACAAAATCACGTACCTTTTTCAAGACAAAAGGTGAAAGACCCCCACGACAGGGAGAAGGCGCGAGGCTTTTATTCGTATAGTTGCGCAATAAATGCTGTATCAACAATTGACCAGCATGTGACAAACTCATCTTATCTGAGGCGCTGTCCCAATCAAGAGGCAGAATAATATCCCGGAACAATCGCTCTATGACAGGATCACTTATGAAAGTGAGATCATGAAGTTCAACATGAGCAGGATCGACATCACAGCCTTCGATAATGTGGCGATTGAATTCTTTACGATCGAAGTAAAGGTGCATAAATCTGAAAGGTGCCTCAATACTCCATTCAGAAACCACGCCAGCTGGCATGACACAAACGGCCCCGGGATGCCCTTTTCCTATCGAACGTTCCCCCAGGTGGCGTCGCGTCTTTTTACCGCCCTGCAGATAATAACTTAAGGTATGGTGATTGGCGCGCTCATACTCGGCATAACCATCATCGTTTTGCCAAGTAGCCAAAGAAAGACCACGCCCAATGTCAGTAGACTGACCGGACATTGCCCCTAACCCAAGCAGGGTTTTATATACATACAGTTCTTTGGGTTGCATTTCATCTATACCTAAACTTACTTCCCTTAATTTAACTGAGACACCCAGTTAAGAGAAGTACCGTAAAGAAAATAACCGCAAGAATGTGAAATTTGGCGCAATAAGGTGATATCCCTGTTTCCATAACCAAACTAATGTGTACTCCATTAATTGGCCCATGGCCTTGTCAAATTTTGCACGAAAAAGAAATGGAAATACCGCTGTGAGCGCTCTCTTATATCTTGGTACTGTTTTGATCTGGGGAACAACCTGGATAGCAATTGCCTTTCAGGTCGGCGATGTCTCGGTAGAAGTGTCTGCTTTTTATCGATTTGCCTTAGCCGCGATTATTCAGATCGGCGTTATGGTGATTTTCCGTCGATTAAAATGGGTGCCTTTGACACAACAAAAATGGTTCGTGCTTCAGGGCTGGCTCCTATTCTGTGTGAATTTTCTCTTCTTTTATAACTCGGCCATTCACATTTCCAGCGGCCTGATCGCAGTTGTCTTTTCGCTGGCTACCGTATTCAACATGGCGAATAACCTTATTTTCAATCGAGTGGTACCAACTGTAAGATCAATATTTGGGGCCGCACTGGGTGTAGCTGGTGTTTGCGCCCTCTTCTGGACAGATCTTTCCAGCGGAGACTGGTATGGCACCAACATCACTGGACTATTACTTGCAATTGGGGGGACTTATTGTTTCTCCCTTGGAAATATGGTTTCTCAACACCAACAAAAACAGGGAAGAGATGTTTTAACGGCAAATTCCTACTCCCTTGTATACGGCAGCGTCACTTTGGGTGCTTGGTGCTTATTCCAAGGATACTCCTTTGATATTGAGCTCACGCCAAAATACTTAAGTTCTCTATTCTATCTTGCTATTCCCGGAACAATTATTGGTTTTGCCATGTACCTCAAACTCGTTGGTCGCGTCGGCGCAGAAAAAGCGGCTTACAGCACGGTACTCTTCCCAATCGTAGCCCTCACACTTTCGACGATTTTTGAAGGCTATATCTGGACACCGATTTCTCTTGCGGGTGTCGCCCTGGCTCTTGCTGGAAATCTCGTAATTTTTGCCAAGAAGAGCCCCCTACCCGTTCGAAAAAATGCAACGACTTAGAAAAAGAGACCCATTCAAATAAAACGCTGGGGCACCTTATACCAAAGGAACTCCAGCGTTTTGCTTTATAACACTAAACTTAAATTAAGAATTTCCCCCAACAAGCTCCATACAACTGCTGAACTCTCGAAGGAATTCATCAGCATTTTCCATCGAGAAACAAATTGGCGGTTTGATTTTAACAACGTTATCAAGTGGCCCGTCTGTCGAAAGTAAAATGCCACGGTCTTTCATCAAATTAACCACCTGACTGGCTTCAGTCGTTGCAGGTTCTAGTGTGTCATGATCTCGAACCAGTTCGGCCCCAATGAAGAGCCCTCGTCCGCGAACCTCACCTATCAATGGGTGCCGATCTGCCAATTGCTTAAGCCCGTTCATCAGGTACTCACCAACTCGGGCAGCATTGTTTTGTAAACGTTCATCACGCAACACCTGAAGGACTTCCAGGCCGATTGCACAGGAAACAGGATTACCGCCAAAAGTATTAAAATACTCCATCCCGTTAAAGAAGGCATCAGCAACAGCCCGTGTTGTAATCACTGCCCCCAGGGGATGACCATTTCCTATAGGTTTGCCAAGGGTCACGATGTCTGGAACAACTTCTTGCAGCTCAAAACCCCACATATGACTTCCGACGCGACCAAACCCGACTTGCACCTCATCAGCAATGCAAAGACCTCCAGCTTCACGAACGGCTCCGTAAACTTTGGATAAATAACCCTCAGGAAGGACAATTTGCCCTCCGCAACCAAGCAATGATTCCGCAATAAAGGCTGCAGGCTTTCGGCCTTCACTTACGAGAGCTCTCAGTTGCTCAATGGCCATATCGGCATACTTACTTCCACACTCAGGATCATCCCACTTGATCGGACCGCGATAGCCGTCCGGCATCGGACAAATCTTCACATGTTCAGGGCAGCCCTTCCCACCCTTTCGGTTGAATTTATAGGGACTGAGATCGATCAGAGACGTCAGATTACCGTGGTAGGCATGGTCCACAATCATCATGTCTTTACTATTGGTATAGTTCCGGGACAATCGAAGCGCGAGGTCGTTTGCCTCACTGCCTGAATTGACAAAGAAGCAAACATCTAGTGGCTCTGGAAAAGTCGACAACAACTCCCGCGCATAATTTACGATATTGTCATGAAGATAGCGGGTATTTGTATTGAGTACAGACATCTGTTCGGTCGCAGCGGCCACGACACGTGGATGGCAGTGGCCGACATGGCAAACGTTATTTACCATATCCAAATAACGTTCGCCTTTATCCGTATAGAGATACTGTGCATCAGCTCTGACGACTTTTAAAGGATCAGAATAAGAAAGGCTAAGATTGGGGCTGAGGTGACGGGACCTTTCGGCACGGATGTTTTTAGAGTTTCGAACAACTTCCCCCTGGCATTTCGTCTTCATACCCAAAATAAGGTTTGGGCTTGGACAGACCGAAGACCAGACGTTGACTTCACTCCGAGCAGCAACGCCACAGACATCATTTTCCATGCCCATAAGATCAAGAAGCAGTTGGAAATGCACATGGGGGGCCCAATTTCCATTCTCGGGATAGGGGCCTAGGTAACCAATGATCTCACCCTTTTTGAATTCCTTACCGTCTTCCCAAAGCTCAAGCGAAGTCCGGCTCAAATGGCCATATTTGGTGTAAAAAACTTGCCCATCGTCGGTTTCATGTTCCAGAATAACCACAGGCCCGTAATCATAATCGCGGGTGTTGTCATTGTGCACACACACTTTACCATCCAAAGGCGCATAAAGAGGCTCATAAGCAGCCAAGAAAAGATCAATCCCCAAATGAACAGTTCGCTTTTCATCAGGGTCAACCGTTTTGAAAAAATCACCTTTATAAACATCGCGATCTTCGAGATAGCTACCGACACCAACTGCAGCACCGGCATCATCCATCATTTTAAAGATAACGTTGGTGGCCTCTTCAGCACTTCTTGGTATACCTTCGTCATTTACCGATATTGGGGAGAGATCAAGCACTAAGACATTATCCGGGGAAAGATCGTGCTGGACGATGGGGCCAATTTTATCTGCATTCGCTGATAACCACTGCACCAATTTACGCGCCCCCTTACATGCTTCGAGGCCACAGACATCACGGAAACGATAGTGAACAACTTTCGGATTGATTTGCTCCATCCGCCGCAGAAGATCTCGAACATCTTTTTGGCTAATAAGCAGGTACTCATTATCAGGATTTGCGGCATATTGCTGTGCTGCCATGCAGATCGATTCAGCTAGACGAACACGAATGAGATCGTAAAGAAGGGTTATTTCGTCTTCCGATAAAGGGTTTTCGACATGATACCCTGATACAACATCACAAGCGCGCCCCACGGGATCACTCTGTCCAAGCATCGCATAGGCACAAGCAACCGCCAGTTCGCAAATTCTATGACTCTCGATAAAATCTCCAAAATCAATCAACCCACTAATGTGACCAGCTCCATCAACCAAAATATTATAATCATTGGCATCATTATGAATAACCTGGGCGGGAAGTATATTCAGGCCTTTAGCGTTTTCCTGCTCGAATTTATCGAGAATGTTCATGACAATGAATTGTATATGCTCGTCTTCGATCATCGGAACAAAAGCCCTATGAGCGGAGGCCTGGGCGATGTCCCACAAGAAAGTCCGCTTTGCCCCTTTATGG
The DNA here is from genome assembly GCF_965205715.1 of Kiloniella sp. Taxonomy (GTDB): domain Bacteria; phylum Pseudomonadota; class Alphaproteobacteria; order Kiloniellales; family Kiloniellaceae; genus Kiloniella. Next base: position 2,131,130 of record NZ_CBDBHW010000014.1, read on the forward strand.
CTGAAGGATTTTAAGGAGACATCCATTCGTCCCATCAAACGACCGATTTGAGAAAAATCGAGCTCTTTTTTCTGAGCGGCCTTACTCCAGACATCCCCCTCTAACCAGGTTAAAGCCCTAATAAAACGGGTTTCACCTGGGGATCGGCAAATTTATCCGTTATTGAGCCTTTGTTGTTTGGTAATACTCTTGGCAAAGGAAGACTTGGATCTCTCTTGGACAATTGCTCTAAAAGCTTATCCTGTGCATCTAGCCATTCGGCATCCGTTTCGGGTGCATAAAGCTTAAGAACGTAGTCTCTACCTTCTTCGGAAGTAATCCGGAAGTTTTGATCTCTTTCACTCGGCAAGACCGAGGCCTTACCCGATAGTCCATAAAACTCCTGAAACAGGAGTTCCGCCTCTGTCGTATCGTATTTATGGAGAACACTCACAGACATTAGAAAATACCTTCTACCAATACTTTGATTAATTGATCTTAGTATAGGGAATTTACTTGGCGGTATCTTTCGCCATTATGCGCCTTTGATTGTTTTTATGGCAGGTGCCTGATAATCTCCCGACCAACAAAAAATTTCGATATCCACCCTATAAAGATTAAGATTTTTCCGATGCGAGAACTGGATGATACCGACCGCCTGATCCTACAAGTTTTGCGCAAAAATGCCCGCGAAACAATCAAAGGAATAGCGGCTCAGACCAACCTGGCCCGCTCAACCGTGCGTCACCGTCTGCAAAAACTGGAAGACGATGAAATCATAACCGGTTATCGGGTTGAATTGAAAAATGCCTCGACAAGCGGATTTGGAGCCTTTTTATTCCTTAAATTAAAAAAGACCCCTGCAATCGATCTCATAAATGAAATTTCAAGCTTCCCGGAGGTTATCCGGTGCTATTCTCTTGCTGGCAACCCAGACCTATTGGTCGAGGTTCAAGCGGAAACACCCGAGGCCCTGAACGAAATACGGAACAGATTATCGCTCAATCCTGTCGTCTCTGACCTCCAAACATCTTTGGTCCTCAACCGGGAACTTGATGCTTAGAGTAATTAGTCGTCCTCTTTTACCAGTCGACCTTCTTCAGCTTTAAAAAAGAATTGGCTTGCGATCAACCAGCCCTTAAGCGGCCTTAGCGGCAGGACGCAGGTAAGTAAAATCATCGGTACGGTTGTGAGGAGGTGCGCCCAAAGCGGAGGTTCGATTTTAACTTCAAACCAAAGCACAAAGATGACGACGGGAATGCAAAACAACATTTGGATGAAAAACGCGGGCCCATCGGCTGGGTCTGCAAAAGAGTAATCTAACCCGCAGGATTCACACCCTGGAGCAACCGTCAAAAAGCCGTTGAATATCTTACCTTCTCCGCATCGTGGACATTTACCCCGTGTGCCGGTTTTCATTGCAGGCAATTTTGGATAGGTCTTTTCGTTCTCGTTTTGCATGTTAATTCCCACATTTTTTTAATCAGCCTCCAGATATTCAACGAATAACGAGACTGAGTGTATTGCGTAATAGATAGTGGGATTTCGCGCTTTAGACGAGAGTTATCGGGCGCTACACAACGTCGCAGCGCCCAAAGCATTCAATTTAACCGAGTTCAAAAGAGGTAACGCCATAGATTTTATCCAGAGGAAGCTCAGGCTTTTCACCTTTATACATCCGGGCCGTTTCAAAGCTTTGTACCAACCCGTAACGCTCGGCAAGCATAAGGCCTTCTGTATTAACTTCTGGTACATCGAGAATGATTTTTCCGCCATCGACTTTAGCGCATAAGGCCTGAAAAATTGTATTCGCAACCTCAGGGTTTTCGGCAAATAACGGACCCGTTTTATATCCATCTGCATAGGGACGGATCACGCCATAGCCCTTAACAACCCCATCGTCGAGGTAGGCAAATCCAATGTGCCCCTCTTCACCCAGCCAAGCATTTAAAAAGCTTTTGCGATTATCAAAGAAATATTTCTCATCAAAGGTAATCAGCTTCTGCTTAGGCAAAGTCCGAATATCAAACAATGCCTTTAGGTTCGGAAGAGTTGCTTCTGGTGTTCCCTCAAAACGAATATTTCTGTGAGAGAGCGAAAATCCTGATTTGATATAATTATCTTGCTGATCTACAACCCCGTCCAGACCAATTACACGCCCTTCGAGGCTCGACATCGCATGATTCCAAACTTGGATTCCGTAACCCTTGCCACGCCAAGGTTCCCGCACGATATAAAACCCGACAAAACCATATTCCATGCCGTATTTGACAGCCGATATACAAGCAATCGGTTCACCATTAAGAAGACCGATAAAGAATCCCGTCTTATCTGCCTGATAAAAACACTGAATGTCGCGCAAACCGGGGTTCCACCCTTCACCAGCGGCGAGATCACACAAGAACTGGATTTCATCTTCAGCTACCAACCGAATTTCAAAATGATCTCTAGATGTATCTTCTGTCACGAAATTAACCTTTTAGAATAGTGTATTACGGTGGTACGATAGAGCTACGCTAACTTTTTAGCCACGCGAAATGTAGCAAAAAAATGTGTCAAAAATTGGAACCCATTCGATCATGACCCCCAATGAAGTAATTCACCTTTCACATTACAATGCCTGGGCGAACAAAACTCTGTATGCTGCCTGTTCCGAGCTCTCGGAAACAGAATACAAACTAGAACGAAAAAGTTATTTTGGATCAATCCACAATACACTTAATCATATCCTCGTGGGCGATCGTATCTGGTTTGGTCGCCTAGAAGATGTTCCTGAAAACCTCGCTCTTGGAGATATCCTTTACGAAGATTTCAACAATTTAAGATCAGCCCGCGAAATTGAAGACCAGCGGATCATCTCTTTTGCAAAGAACATTACTCAAGACAGACTGGATGGTGAACTCTCTTACCAGAATATCGCTGGTAACTTTCATGACGAGGCTCTTCTCCGCTTTGTTGAGTAGAAAAAGATGCCGACCGCCAAGTAACCTGTTGATATGTATGGTTTCTGATAACTTTACATAGAGCAGGTATATGACAATCAACATCTCGCAGCATATTTTAGGCCTCAAAGGGCAACGTGTAAATGAAATTAAACTGGATGACGGCGGTGTTAAGATTGTCATTCACTGCAGCCGAGACGCGCGTAGGAGGGCTATAGACCCTGCTACAGGCCAGAAGGGAAGCATCAACCAGCATGTCCGCCGACAAGTAAACGACATCCCCCTTTTTGGGTATCCTTGTGTGGTCGAGATTGAGCTGGCGCAGGTTTATATTAACAAGGGCGAACGCCGCATTGAGGGGTGTGATTTTGTTGATAAAGGGTGCCGTTTCACTCACCGATTTTGCCGACTGATCAGTGGATTATGTCGGCATATGTCTATTCAAGCGGTTTCCAGACATTTGGATATACGATGGGAAACGGTCAAGAATATCGACAGGGCATACCTTATTGAAACTCTCCCTACGCTTGATCCTGCAGAGCTAACTGGCTTGGAATATATTGGTGTAGATGAAGTTGCCCGGGCGAAAGGTCATGACTACATGACGGTGGTCTACGATATGGTTGGCGGTCATCTGATCTGGGTTGAAGCAGGCCGAACTGCCGAGGTTTTTTCAAGGTTTTTGAAACAACTGCAACCAGATACAGCCTGCAAAATAAAGGCCGTAGCGATGGATATGGGGCCTGCCTACCAAAAGGCTGTCAGAGAGTCCTTGCCGTTGGCCGACATAGTATTTGACCGTTTCCACGTCATGAAAAACTACAGCAAAGCTATCCATAATCAGCGTCGACTTGAGTTCAGAAAGGCCGATCCAAGTGGTAAAGAGTTGATGAAAGGGACACATTATCTGTTGCTCAAAAATGCGGATAAGTTGAGTGAAAAACAAAGTGACAAGCTGCAAAGGTTGCTGGAGAGCAATAGCAACCTGAATGCACTTTACGTCTTGAAAGAACAGCTTCAGCTGCTGTGGAGTGCCGCTTCATTTGAGGCGATGGCGGAGCAACTGGAACGTTGGTGCCTGATAGCAGATCAGTCACAGATGCTCTATCTAAAAAAGTTCGCGAAATCCCTACGGAAACATTGTGTGGGCATCTGCAACTACGCCAAACACAAGCTCACAAGCGCCAGGATAGAGGCTGGTAATGTCAGTATAGGAATGATCCGTAAGCGAGCCAGAGGCATCAAGGATACCGAATACTTCAAACTCAAAATTAGACAATCATCCATTCCAGATAATCAATCTATGCTCTATTTGGCTCTTCTCCGCTTTGTTGAGTAGAAAAAGATGCCGACCGCCAAGTAACCTGTTGATATGTATGGTTTCTGATAACTTTACATAGAGCAGGTATATGACAATCAACATCTCGCAGCATATTTTAGGCCTCAAAGGGCAACGTGTAAATGAAATTAAACTGGATGACGGCGGTGTTAAGATTGTCATTCACTGCAGCCGAGACGCGCGTAGGAGGGCTATAGACCCTGCTACAGGCCAGAAGGGAAGCATCAACCAGCATGTCCGCCGACAAGTAAACGACATCCCCCTTTTTGGGTATCCTTGTGTGGTCGAGATTGAGCTGGCGCAGGTTTATATTAACAAGGGCGAACGCCGCATTGAGGGGTGTGATTTTGTTGATAAAGGGTGCCGTTTCACTCACCGATTTTGCCGACTGATCAGTGGATTATGTCGGCATATGTCTATTCAAGCGGTTTCCAGACATTTGGATATACGATGGGAAACGGTCAAGAATATCGACAGGGCATACCTTATTGAAACTCTCCCTACGCTTGATCCTGCAGAGCTAACTGGCTTGGAATATATTGGTGTAGATGAAGTTGCCCGGGCGAAAGGTCATGACTACATGACGGTGGTCTACGATATGGTTGGCGGTCATCTGATCTGGGTTGAAGCAGGCCGAACTGCCGAGGTTTTTTCAAGGTTTTTGAAACAACTGCAACCAGATACAGCCTGCAAAATAAAGGCCGTAGCGATGGATATGGGGCCTGCCTACCAAAAGGCTGTCAGAGAGTCCTTGCCGTTGGCCGACATAGTATTTGACCGTTTCCACGTCATGAAAAACTACAGCAAAGCTATCCATAATCAGCGTCGACTTGAGTTCAGAAAGGCCGATCCAAGTGGTAAAGAGTTGATGAAAGGGACACATTATCTGTTGCTCAAAAATGCGGATAAGTTGAGTGAAAAACAAAGTGACAAGCTGCAAAGGTTGCTGGAGAGCAATAGCAACCTGAATGCACTTTACGTCTTGAAAGAACAGCTTCAGCTGCTGTGGAGTGCCGCTTCATTTGAGGCGATGGCGGAGCAACTGGAACGTTGGTGCCTGATAGCAGATCAGTCACAGATGCTCTATCTAAAAAAGTTCGCGAAATCCCTACGGAAACATTGTGTGGGCATCTGCAACTACGCCAAACACAAGCTCACAAGCGCCAGGATAGAGGCTGGTAATGTCAGTATAGGAATGATCCGTAAGCGAGCCAGAGGCATCAAGGATACCGAATACTTCAAACTCAAAATTAGACAATCATCCATTCCAGATAATCAATCTATGCTCTATTTGAAATCCTAAATCTACTCAACAAAGCGGAGAAGTGCCCATGACGATCCTATGAACATTATAATCCGTCATATTTTTAACCACCAAACCCATCATAGAGGGCAGGTCCACAGCTTATTAAGCCAAACAGAAATTGCCCCTCCTTCTCTCGATATACTCTATTTTGTGCGGGAAAATGACTAACCCTCCGTACTGCTTCATGAGAAAAGGTCCATTTGCCGTGATGACTTTTTTGTATCGCGAAACTGATTCGGTACACTAAAAATCTCAGTGTCGAGTTGCCTCAGCGATCTTCGATTAAGACCGTATCTTTGTCGGGATAGATTAACACGATCAGCGATTAACTTGGCGAATACTCCCTCTCCTCGCATCCGTTTCCCCCACCGGGCATCGTAATCCTTGCCGCCTCGCATTGACTGTAAAGTATTCATTACGCGGCTAGCCCGATCAGGATAATGCATACGTAACCATTCCATCCAAAGATCACGGATTTCCCCAGGCAACCGTAATAACACGTAACTACAGCTAACAGCACCAGCACGTGCCGATAACCCGAGTACACGTTCAATTTCATGATCATTTAAAGCCGGTATTATCGGTGCCATCAGCACAGAGACCGGTACACCTCGTTGCGTCAACTCTCTTATCGCATCTAGACGTCGCATTGGCGTGGAAGCCCGGGGCTCCATTGTTCGCGCAAGTTTTCGATCAAGAGTGGTCACGGACACCGCCACAGAAACAAGGTTTTTCCGCGCCATCCGCTCCAGGATATCTGCATCACGCATAACCAGGTATCCCTTGGTGATTATACCAACGGGCTGGTTAAATGCCTCACAGACTTCCAAGGCCTGACGGGTAATTTTTTGCTCGCGCTCGATAGGCTGGTAGGGATCCGTATTGGCACCAAAAGCGATAACCTTGCAGTTATAGGACTTCTTCGACAACTCTTGCTCTAAAAGGCTTGCAGCATCATCCTTAACATAAATAAGTCTTTCAAAATCAATACCCGGCGACAATCCGAGATAAGCATGGGACGGCCGGGCAAAGCAGTAAATACAACCGTGTTCGCACCCCTTATAGGGGTTAAAAGACAGATCGAATGGAATATCTGGTGAGGAATTTTTTGAAATTACTGAGCGGCTCGGATCAGAAATGATTTCAGTTCTGGATTTCTCTGCATCATCCAAACTCCCCCATCCATCATCGACACGAAGGCGCTCTGACCGCTCAAACCGCCCAACCCTGTTGGTAACCGCCCCACGCCCACGGATTGTTTTCGGGTGTAAGTCATCGGTAATATCAAAACTATTATTCTGATCTTCAGTCATTGTCTGATTTGTCATACCGTAGCTTAACGCCATCAGAACAAACAGGGAACAAATTTATTATTAAAAATAAATTTTCTCTTATATTCAGAAACTTAACCTAACACTTAATGATGACAAAATAGCCCTGTTGGTAAGGACTCCAAATAGCCTTCCAGACAATTACATTCTTATAGCGTATGCTTAACTGACTATTTTGGGTGTATCTTCAGGTGGTTGTTTAAGAAAATAGCGATAAAACAGCCCCCCAATCATCGGCGTGAGATAAATCGGTACCTGATATAGGGCAAGAAAGGGAAGAATTTGCTCTAGGTTAGCAATGGGAATTGCAGCGGCAAATAGACCAAGGTTTCTGTTTCCAGCAACCATACCAAATGACAAAGATTGTTGACGTGTCACCCCAGAGTTAATTTTCTCCATCCCCATGCCGAGAAAAGAAAACAAGGCCTGCGCACCAAAATTTGCAAAAAATACGATCCCCAACAAAGACAAAACCTGCATCGGGTCAGCATATAAAATACGATTTACGCCACCCATAGCGGCAACTACAAACAACACCATGATAAGAGTACTTACCCCATCAAGGCTCGCCCCGTTGGTTTTGATCCAACCCCGACCGACAACCTTTCGGATTATAAATGCAAGGAAAACTGACGCCCCAACCGTAAAGGACAAACGAGAGAACAATGCCCAGCTGTCAAACCCCATATTATCCCCGAGGGTTACAGCGACCATAATCGGGGCAATCAAGGGCAAGATTAAAGTGCCAGCTATCGTAATGTTAAAAACAAATTCCGCATCCAACTTTAGTAGATAAGCTAAATTAGGCGCGGATCCCAAGGGTGGGGCACAGACCATAAAAATCAAGGCCATATGCAAAGCTGAAGAAAGCCCCAGAACCCCCGACAGCCAATTCACTCCTATAGGTATGATAATCATTAGAAGTATAAGAGAAGCGCACAAAAGAATAGGTTTGCTAAGGTGGGACAAGACCCTACCCAGATCGACCCTGATCATCGCAACAGTAAGCAATCCCACAATTATATGGGGGAGATAGGGTAATAGGCTCTGGCTAATTACTTCAGGTAACAACACTCCAATCGGCAGGCTAACGGCCAGCACCACTGATGCTCGACTTCCTATTTTTGAAAGCACCGTGATAATCAATGACTTGCTGCCTTCTCTATTAAACCCTTGTGTTAGTGCATGCCCCCACAATTAGCATCTTGTCTAAATAGGTTCGACGGTTTTAGCCCGGCGACTTTTACGTACAGATAACCAAACCCCAAACCCGATCAAAAATGCACCTGCACCATGGTAGTATTCAGGCTGTTCACCTAGCAAAATAATGGCGAGTATTGCTGCAAATATCGGGAGCAGATGTATGAATTGGCCAGCAAGGCTTGCGCCGACTTGTTTCACACCTTCATTCCAACAAAGAAAGGCAAGAATTGAAACCGGGACACCTGCATAGAAGACGGCGAGTAAATTGTTGCGGTTAAACTCTAACGGTGCGGCATCAATCCAGCCCGGCACATACAGAAACATCAGAACGACCTCACCAATAAGTACATTGAGCAAAATGAACGAAAATGGAGAAACGCCTACTGGCTTCCACCGTAACAAGGCTGAATATAAAGACCAACTAAGCACAGCGCCCAGAACAAAAAAGTCACCACGATTAAGCGTTAATCCAGCTAAATTCTGGAGATCCCCACGCACAAGAAGGGCAACAACTCCACAAAACGAAATGGTGATGCCAAGTATTTGCAGAGGCCTAATTCGTTCACGAAATATCACAAATGACAGACCAATAATGATAACTGGAATCATCGAGTTAAAAAGCGCTGCGTTGGTTGCTGGTGTCGTTTGCAAACCAAAATATAAAAGGGTGTTAAAACAGGCAACACTCAACACACCGAGGACAATCATCTTCCCCATAACCGGACGATAGAGTGGCCAGTCTTTAATCAGCGTAGGTACCGTAAAAGGAAGGAGACAAATTAATGCGATCGTCCAACGCCAATAAGATAACGTTAACGGGTCAATTTCAGTAGAAATTGCGCGCCCGACGATAAAATTCCCAGCCCATAATAATTGCGCTGAAATTAAAAACACAAAAGCCCATCGTGAAGAAGACATACCAACCTCAATTTACAAAAAGATCTGACCTGGAAAATCGTTCGTCAGTTCAGATGCATTGAAGCTACGTCAAAGCCTTTTAGGCAGCAAGGAAGGAAAATTACCGTCGTATATTATTTTAAAATATATCTCTTTGAAGAACTAAAAATTTGGAATGTGATTAAACGATTGAGCTCTCATGCCCGGGCTCACAACATAATTTCATATCACAATCTCATGGCGAGCTCTTATATCGTGGCCTCAGCCAAATCATATCCAGGATCCACTGGCAATACGGTCCGCTCAGCAGGGAAAACACAGGTAATCTGAGTTCCTTTTCCAACTTCACTGTCAATATTAAGTCGACCGTCATGCAGTTCTATAAAGCTTGCTGTAAGCGGTAGACCAAGACCGATACCTCTTTTTCCACGCATCACTGGTGCGTCTCCTTGAGAATATGAATTCAAAGCCCGCTCAACGACTGATAGATCCATACCCTGTCCCGTATCACGAACAGATAAGCACACATTCCCCACATTATTTAACCCGCCCCACAGAACGACTTCGCCCCCCGACTTGGTATACTTTAAGGCATTCGACAAGAGGTTCAACAAAGCTTGCTGTATCACCCTCATATCACAAGTCAAACCAAGGTTTTCGGGCACGACTTCAGAAGACAATGTTACCCCAGCCTCTCTCGCCCGGCTGCTGACCACCCTCTCGCAGGTTTCGAAAAGATCTTTAATGTTATGATTTGCTTCATTCAACTGGATTTTACCCGCCTCGAGTTCTGCAAGATCTAAAATATCATCAACCAATTGCAGAAGCTGCGATCCACTTTCTTCTATCTGCCCTGCATACTCTTTGTAACGCGCATTTTCGATCGGTCCGAACATTTCTTGGGACATAATCTGTGAGAAGCCAATTACTGTGTTTAACGGTGAGCGCAACTCATAACTCATATTTGCAAGGAATTGATTTTTTGAACGCACAGCTGTTTCAGCTTTTTGTCTGGCATCATCAAGATCCTGTGCAAATGTACGAAGGAAATCGACTTGGCTCTCAAGTCGATTTTCTGCTTCGCTAAGTTCCTCAATTCTTAATTTGAGAATAGATTCGTTGTGTTGCAGGTGGCGTAAATCATCCAACCTTTTCAAATTATGACGAAAAAGATCTGCAGCCCTTGCAATATCACCATATTCATCTTGGCGTTCCATCCCTTCCAGTTGGCCAACATTATGGCCTTCAGCAAGTAGCCCAAGAGCTTTAGTCACTCTCGACAAATCCACCACAATGGATGATGTCACCCCCCAGGCCAAACCACCTAAGACAAACAATCCCAATGCCATACAAGATACAAATAACGGGATGTAAAAAGAGTACCTTTGCAATAGGGCTCCCATATCCCCTTCTGTTCGTTCACTATAATAATCAACATAGCCACCAAAAGCTTCCGATATCCGGAGGAACCAATCACTGGCATGGCGCATCTGTGTAAGCCTGAGATTGTGACCCCTATCAGTAAATTCTGTCGCGGATAAAATGACCTGCTGATAACGATCTAAGCGATCTATAACGTTATTTAGATGACGTTGTTCCTGATCTTCCAACGTGGAATCTTGTCTGATCTCTTCGAGCAATTTCTGAATACTGCTTAACTCTTCGATATAGGGTCGTGATGCCCGTGAAAATTGATCATCAAGAAAATCTTCACTTGTACGCGAAAGCAATACTGCAAGATTGCTATTGGTATCCGTTAACCGACGAAAGAGAACAGTCAGATCGGAAAGTCGACGCGCCTGATTGCTTTGCGTCTCCTCTAAGATAGATCGTTCATCTTCGAGAATGTAAACGGCTAACGCTCCGCCAAAAATAAAGAGCGCGATAGAAAAAAGAACAACTAGATAAATACGCCAACGAAGATGAAGTCTGCTTAAGCCTTTATATACAGGGCCGGGATCTTCCTCGTTAGGCAGGGGAGATTCACCACTGAACTTCTGAACGGGCTTATTGTTAGAAACAGTCATGTTCCACACCCAAACATGTCGGCAAACACTTCATCCAAAACATAAAAATACTATATACCTTTTCTAGTTCATCGGCCGTAAAACTAGCAAAATCATCACAATAAATGCTTATCACACCCCAACCTTACCCCCCTAAGATGGAAAACCCGTTAAGATACATCCTATGGGTGCCGATTTCAGTGTTTTATTGAAAAAAAGATAAACTCTGGTCAGGATTAGCCGATACCGATCTCTTGTAATGCCGTATCGATAGCCCGACGAATATCATCCGCGCTATACCCAGCTTTTGCCATGACCCGAAGTCCATTGTAAGTCACATTCAAATTTCGCGCATTCTCGATTAATCTTTCTTGAGTTACCGTTTCAGCTTTTTTAGATGCCTTCAAAGCAATCACGAAACCCCTTTCCATCCGTCCCATCATACGTTGACATAGAGATTCTATTTCCTTGTCATGAGGGGCTTGATCAACGACAGAATTGCAAAGAAAACAGCCTCGTCGATCCCCATGGACTTCGACTGCAAGAGCAATATTCTCCATAAGCTTGACGATACGTTCTGCGCCATCAGCAACCGATTTATTACTCAAGAGATCAAGGGATTCCCCGATACAGGTCTTGTCGTAGTGTGCCAGTGTTGCAAGGAAAAGAGCTCTTTTATCGCCAAATGCTTTGTAAAGAGACCCGCGGGCAATATGCATAGCGGAAAGTAATTCATTAAGCCCAGCCCCTTCATATCCCTTCTCCCAGAAGACATTCATTGCCTGTTCCAGGGCAAAATCCAAATCAAATTCGCGAGGCCTTGCCACGTTTAAATCCTTACATTCAATAGGTTAGAAGTCATGCCCGTTAAAATTCACTCATTTGATTTATGACAAAAAAATAAGCTCACGATTTTGTGTTTTTGACCAAATGGTTCCTAACCCTATATTACTCGAGACGCCGCAACAATCAAGAGTGCGGTCAATTAGGAACCAAACGGCCACCTATTTAATGGAGAGACACAAATGCTAAAGTTTTTTAAAGTCATTGCTGCAGTAGTTGTTGCAGTATCTGCAATTGCAATCACCCCTGCCCAGGCTGGCGAGAGCGTATCTCATGGTACTTTTTCTGGACGCAGTGACCACATTACGACAGGTGGCGTAGAAATCGTTAAGGATGGTCACGGTGGCTATAAAGTGATCCTTGCAAGTGACTTTTCCCTTGATGGCGCTCCAGATCCAAAACTGGCTTTTGGCCACAACGGCGTAGACAAAAGCACCATTTTTGCTCCCTTAAAAAGTAAAACCGGTCACCAGGAATACAAACTTCCTGCCTCAATCGATCCAAGCAAATTTAATGAAATTTATGTTTGGTGTGAAAAATTCAGTGTTCCCCTGGGCGTTGCTAGTTTGAAATAATTAGCAGTACTCAGAAAAGAAACGGCCGATCCTCCCCCTTTGATCGGCCGTTTTTGTTTCAAAGATTTAGTTAAAGAATTTCAGAACTTCGAGAGATCCATATTTCCTCCACAGACCAAAACCCCAACTTTTTCATTAGGCTCAGGGGTATATCGACCCGATAAAATAGCCGCCAAAGCAGTTGCCCCACCCGGCTCTGCAATTTGCCGAAAACTCTCCCACAGCAAACGCTGCGCATTGCGAACGTCCTGATCTGATACGAGTATTGAATTACTAACGAATTTGTCTGCCGCGTTAAATCCAAGAGTGCCAATTGTACTCGCGCCAAGTGCATCCGCTGCAAGCCCAGAAACAGTCACCCCAACAGGCTGACCTGCTTCTCTGGCTGAATGCAAGGTCGAGGTCCCTTCTGTCTCCACCGCAATAATTTTAACTCTGCCGCGATACCAAGAAGAAATGCCGCCAATTAAACCGCCGCCACCGACAGCCACAAGAAGACTATCCAATTCTGGTACTTGTTCTTCAAATTCAAGTCCGACAGTACCCTGCCCAGTCACGATTACGGCCTGATCATAGGCATGGAGTAACTTTGCACCCGTTGTTTCTTGTCTGATCAGGCAAGCTTCCAGCGCCTCGGAAAAATTGCGGCCGACAATATTTATCTTGGCTTTGTACTCTTCAAGCTTCGCAAGTTTTGCTGGCGATATAATTTCAGGAACAAAGATCTCTGCTCGCACACCTAATTTGTTTGCTGCGTAAGCAACCGCAGCGCCATGGTTGCCACCAGAAGCCGCAATCACCCCCGTATCAGGAAGCTCACCCGAAAGAAGGGCATTAAAGGCTCCTCTCGTTTTAAAAGACCCAGCGTGCTGAATTTGCTCAAACTTCAGAGCAATGGGAACATCCTCAATCAGCTCACCTGCTGGTACACGTAAAATTGGTGTCCGCCTTATGTGCTCTCGAATGAGCTCATAAGAAGTGAGTATGGAGGATTGAGAAATGACCTCTGCCACAGAATACACCTTTATTCAGTTGTTAGTACAAGCACATGTAGGAAGTGTTTCTTGCATTAAAAGGACTATCCCCGCCGAAAGGTAAGAGAAGTACAGTCGTGCAGAATAAGAGAAAAAGAACAAACAAAGTAAAGTTAACATACTAATTTACATAAGATATTTACAACGAAATTCCGCCCAAGCCATTAAAACCTTACTTTTCATCACGCTTTCGTCAGACATACTGAAATCTCAGAACCCACTCCCATATTACTAAGCTGTACTCGTTTTGTTCACAAAAGAAAGCTTATAACAGGGAACCCGACAAATGTCGCCAGAAGCAGATCTTCGCAATGATAAAAGTATAACTTTATCTGACAGCAACCTCCTTAGTACGCGTACAATTCATCTCAATCGAGGAAGCCCAGAAGAAAAACGGCAAGAGATCCTCGATTATTTTCACAAAACCTTTTCGCTCTATGAAACTATTTTTGAATGCCTCAATAGTGACGACGCCTTTTATGCCCGGGCGAACCCTTTACGGCATCCCTTGATATTCTACTACGGCCACACAGCAGTCTTTTTTATCAATAAACTTAATGTTGCAAAATTAATCGATAAGCGTCTCGATGAAACACTCGAATCAACTCTTGCGATCGGTGTTGATGAAATGTCTTGGGATGATTTGAACGAAAACAGTTACAACTGGCCTACCCCTGCGACAGTGAAGGCATATCGCGACAAAACGCGCGTGGTGGTCGATCACTTCATTCGCACTTGTGATCTTTCTGTTCCCATTAATCAGGATGATCCTCTTTGGATAATCATGATGGGCATCGAGCACGAACGTATCCATCTCGAGACAACAGCAGTTCTCATTAGGGAACTACCAATTAAGTTGCTAAAGCCCCACCGAATTTGGAGTAAAATTTGCAAAGAGTCTTCGTCTGCACCCACGAACCAATTACTACCTGTAAACGGTGGAAAACTGACGCTTGGGAAAGGACACGATAACCAGCACTTTGGCTGGGATAATGAGTACGGAACTTTCCCCACAACCGTTGAGACCTTTAAGGCCAGTAAATACCTCGTATCCAATGAAGAATATCTAGGCTTTGTCCAAGACAACGGCTATGGGCGAGAAAAATATTGGTCCAGTGAAGGGTGGAAGTGGGTACAATACAAAGAGGCCCAAACCCCGATCTATTGGGTAAAAGAGAATGGTGAATACAATTACCGAACCATGCTTGAAATCATCCCCATGCCTTGGGACTGGCCGGTGGATATCAATTACCTTGAGGCAAAAGCATTTTGTAATTGGAAGTCAGAAAAAACCGGTAAAACGATAAGACTTCCAACCGAAGCTGAGTGGTATAAACTTCGCGAGTTAGAGCCAACGGATCAACCCACTTGGGACCACGCACCAGGGAACATCAACCTCGAGCATGAAATGTCATCCTGTCCGATTAACCGTCACGAATTTGCGGAAGGGTTCTTTGATATCATTGGCAATGTTTGGCAATGGACAGAAACCGCCATCGACGGCTTCGAAGGTTTTTCGGTTCATCCTATCTATGACGATTTCTCAACCCCGACGTTTGATGGTAAACACAACATCTTTAAAGGCGGTTGCTGGATCTCCACAGGGAACTATGCCCTTAAAGATTCACGCTACGCCTTTCGCCGTCATTTTTCCAATACTCAGGTCTGCGCTATGTTGAAGCTACGGAACTCCCCACGACCGAGGTAAATATGTACGAAACAGACGACATTGTCGCCCAATACATCGAATTTCATTATGGCGACCAGTACTTTGGGGTTCCAAATTTTCCGGTGGCCTGTGCAAATATCTGTCTAGATCACGCACAAGAAGGAGCGACCAACAGAGCCCTGGATCTCGGCTGTGCGACAGGTCGGGCCTCTTTTGAGCTCGCCAAAGTTTATGATCATGTCGACGCAATCGACTTTTCCGCTCGCTTAATACAAGCGCCCTCAACTCTACAACAAAAAGGCACACAACGTTACACGCTCCAGGACGAAGGTGACCTTGTCAGCTACAAGGAGATCAATCTCGAGGATTTTGATGGCTATAATGCGATCAAAAATAGAGTGAATTTCGTGCAAGGGGACGCCTGTAATCTGGATGCAAAATATACAGATTACGACTTGGTCTTTGCCGGTAATCTCATCGACCGTCTTTACGATCCACAGAGTTTCATTTCTTCCATCAAACATCGTATCCGCGCGGGTGGGCACCTTGTTTTGACCTCGCCCTACACCTGGTTGGAAGAATTCACCCAACGAGAAAATTGGCTGGGGGGCTTTAAAGCCAACACCGGGGAAAATTACACCACGCTTGATGGCCTTCGCGATGCTTTGGCGCCAGAATTCGAACTTGTGGGTCAGCCGACCGATGTTCCTTTTGTTATTCGAGAAACCCGGCGCAAACACCAACACACCCTCGCTGAACTTTCGATCTGGAAGAAAAAAAGTTAACCACATTTCTCAAAGATTCGATCAAAACAAAGCCCTGGCCCCACATCCGGGGCTTTTCGCTATGAAATCCGGCGTACCGAAGTATTTTCAGGATAATGGACGGAAAATTACCATGCAATCCGAAATAATGCATGAATAATTCAATTATTTCACATTTATTTCTTGACTCAACCCCATTTCACCACATATATTCCTGACATGGACAGCACAGACCGGAAAATTCTCGCTCAACTCCAAAGCGACAACAGAACCTCCATGGCAACTCTCGCCGACCAAACTGGCTTGAGTGTATCGGCGGTCAATGACCGGGTGCGAAAGTTGCAGAGCAACGGAACCATCCAAGACAACAGGGCGGTTCTCAATCCAAAAACTCTTGGGATGGAATTACTCGCCTTTCTCTTCATCGACCTGCACCAAGGAACAGATGAAGACAACTTTGTTGAGGCCATCAAACAACTACCTGAAGTTCAAGAGCTTCATCACGTGACAGGCCAACACAACTACCTAGCAAAAGTTCGTGTCGCCAATACGCAAGGCTTGCAACAGTTTTTGAAACAACAGCTGAAACGGCAACCAGGTGTGGCCCATACAGAAACCATCGTTGTCTTAGAGAGCGAAAAAGAAACAACAATACTGCCCATAATACTGCCAGTGTAATCTTTTACATCGGTAGCCAGCCGATGAAAGATACACAATGTTAGCACTCACAATAAAAGGCCTTATGATTGGCCTCGCCGTCGCCGCCCCCGTAGGGCCAATGGCACTTCTCTGCCTAAAACTCAGCCTTGAACGCGGGATTATGGCGGGCTTTGCCACTGGGCTGGGTATTGCCATTGCAGATATGACATATGGCATTCTAGCGTTGCTTGGCCTAACCGCGGTCATGACCCTTTTGCTTGAGCATAATGACTTAATCCGTTCACTTGGCGGCAGCGGACTAATCATCATGGCAGGGTTTAGTGTCTACAAAATACTGCGGGCACCAGCTGTACTACATGCAGCCGAGATCAAGGACAGCGGCAGCAAGGGCTTGATTGTCGCCTTTTCCAGCGCCTACGCTTTAACCATTACCAACCCAATGACAATACTTGTATTTCTGGCAATTTTTGCCGGATTAAACAACGACGGGTCTGGCGAAGAGCGTTGGATTGTAGCTCTCGGTATCTTTTTGGGGTCTCTGGGGTGGTGGCTCTTTATTGCTCTTTTAGGCAGCGTTATGAGAAAGCACCTGCCCACCAGCTTTATCAAAGCCATCGACTGGCTCTCAGCTTTGGTTATTGGTGGTTTTGGTTTCTATATTTTAGCTTCCTAAAAACTTCTGAAAGCCAAGCTGGTAATCATCAGAAAGAGAAGACAGTCAATTTGTATGAACGTTTGCTGTGGGGCGATATTTTTCCAGCAAACGTTCATATTTTTCGCTACTTAAAACAAGCTCTAGAGCATTATTAAATTCACTTACAAATTCCCGGGGAATTGAACTTTTGCTCAACATAAAATGAGCAGGGTCCGAGTTAAGCAAATGAGGTAATGGGCTAAAATCGTCTAAACGGTTTGACTTAATTGCATAATGATAACCTACGAACAAATCGGCAAGAACCATATCCGTACGCAGATCAAACAACTGTTGAAAGCGTACAGCAGTACTCGCGTTTAATGTAAGAGCACCAATTTCTATTGCACGTGCTTTTTCTTCATTATATTCCGGGCCATACCACGCTCCCAATCCCGCAGTAATTCGAAGACCGTTATCTATTGCATCCCGCAATACATAATACTGATACTTGCTCAGGCTTTCTGAACGCACAAACATGGCAATCGCTTCGTCTCTATAGGGTTCAGAAAAGTATGAATAGCTCTGTCGCTCTTGGGTGATGGACGCTGCTGGCATAATATCCAGCGCACCTCGCTTAAGGAGAACTTGGGCGCGCTTGGCAGGGATTTCGATAAAATTGTACTCGCATTCCAACTCATCCAAAATCGCTGAAATGATATCAATATCAAGACCAGAAGGCACACCAGAGGACGATTGAAATTGATAGGGTATGTAATTTTTCGCATAGGCTATAGAGATCTTTTTTTCGCACTCGGCCCAAGCAGCTGTGCTAGAAGTTAAATGACCCCCGGCAAAGCCGGGGGCTTAAGCGGGTGAGCCCCTTAAAGGGGCAAATTGGGAACCGCTAAAGCGGTTATGGATTGAATATATCCATTTGGTCAAAGTACTTATCACGCTCTTCTTGCGTTCTGATATACTCCCTCACCATCTGTTCATCGAGCCCTACAGTTGAGACGAAATATCCACGGGCCCAAAAATTTTCACCCTTGAAATTCCGTGCTTTATTTTTGAATTTTCGAGCTATGGCAATCGCGCTTTTTCCTTTTAGGTATCCAACGACTTTTGAAACAGCATGTTTGGGCGGTATGCTGATACACATGTGAATGTGATCCGGCATCAAATGGCCCTCCTCAATCTTACTTTCGCGATGCCCGGCCAGTTCATGGAAAATTTCACCAAGATACTGACGTAGGTTGCCATAGATAACTTTTTGCCTGCGTTTAGGGATGAAAACCACGTGGTATTTACAATCCCATCTCGTATGTGCAAGGCTTTTGTAATCTCTCATCGGCTAATTCCTTTGTTATTTTGGTCAATAAACAAAGAAATGTAAGACCGTGGGAACGGTCAAACCATTGAGAGTCCCCCGGCATAGCCGGGGGTTTACCGGATTAAATTAGAATACTCCCCAACACCAAGCAACAAGATAGAATCAAGAGAGGAAGGCGGAGCATTCATGGACCTTTCTAGCAGCCCCCTGCTTTCATTAAACGAACCCAATAAGCTAATTTTGCATAAAAACTATACCACAGTTTGTATAACGCTTTCCTTCATTTGTTATTTTCACAATACTACTTTGTCTTAACCTCTAGAGTAATGATGATGTCCAGAGCTTCTCTTGCATATCCCCTAAATAGTTACCGTGACGACCCTGCAGTCCGCGAATTTGATGACCGGCGTCCTCTATTGGTTTATGACGGCGATTGCGTACTCTGTTCAGGCTTTATTAAATTCGTGATTAAGCATGATGCAGAGAAAAAATTCCAATTCACAGCAGGTCAATCTCAGCTCGGCCAATCGCTTTTTAGGCACTACAATCTCGATCCCATAAATTTTGAAACCAACCTTTTGATTTCGGAAGGGCGTGCTTACGGAAAGATGTCTGCCTTTTCTAATTGCATGTCTCTCCTCCCCTACCCAGCCCGGATATTATCCCTATCTGGCCTTATACCCTCTCCTATTGATAACTTGCTCTACGACAGAATTGCACAAAATCGCTATAGTTTCTTTGGTAAGAGTGAAAGCTGCCTGGTCCCGACTGATGATTTAAAGCAACGGTTCCTGAAATAATCTTTCCTCTATTTATTCAAAATAACTTTCAGCTTTTGAATATATTCACGCCTTTATAGGCTTTTGAGGAATACGCCCCTCAATCAAAGGTTTGAACCCATCCATTGCCTCATAAAGAAAATCCAGCAATACCCGGACACGTCGGTTTTCCTTTATATCGGCATGCACAAGAACCCACATTGTATTGTCTGATATCAGTTCTGTATCCGGTACTCTGCAGAGCAAGGGATCACTATCGCCCATATAACAAGGTAGCATTCCAATCCCCATACCATCACGTAACATGACCTGTACGGAGTTGGCTGACGTCCCTGTCGCAGAAATCCTTGCTGGGATTACAGGTTTAGCCGCGCCCTCATAACTCTGCGATATCCAACGATCCAATGCTGGGCGCTTGGCTAGATATCCTAGAGAAGCATAACACCCAAGGGGGCTTTCCGCGATCCGGCGGCCCACAGCATTTGGTGGGGGATTACGGGTGATCCTGATCACAACATCTGCTTCCCTTTGGTCCAGCTTGGCCATCAAATCAGAACTTTCCAGGGTCAACTCGACCATGGGGTAACGCTCTTGAAAGGCAGCGATGGTCGGGTGCAGAATACTGAGGAAAAGTGTTTCGGACATCGAGAGCCGAACTTTACCAGCAATTTGTGTTTCTCTGGAAAACACGCGCCGATCCAGCTCTTGCATGGCGATTTCAGCTTCTTCAGCAGCGGGTAATATTTCCCGCCCGACCTCACTCAAACTAACGCCATGCGTAACCCGTTCGAATAATGAAACCCCGATTGTTTCCTCTAATATTCGTAACCGCCTGGAAACCGTCGCGTGGGTTACTTTCAAACGCCGGGATGCCCCTCTGACAGAGCCTGAACGGCTCAACGCCAGAAAAACTCTGATGTCATCCCAATTAAATGATTGGATCATTTTTCATCCATACTGGTTTATTTTTGGATAATTACATGACCAACCCTTCTCTGTCATCTTTTTCTCAAGCCAATACACAACAAATCTAAAACGGAGAAAAAAATGAAATACCAAGCAACTCTTATCGAAGCTGATATTCGCGAAGGCATGAACGGGGAAATGAGCATCGCTATCGAAGCAAATGGCAAACAGTTGGCTTCGCTGGATTACTTCTGGACCCCAGAACACTTTACCGCACGTTTTAATGGCTCTGCCCCTTCCATGCCCAAACCCGCACATCCCATGGCATTTCTAGGGAAACCTATTGAGAGCATTAACGCCCTTAAAACATCGCCTGACACCTCTCCTGTCGACGTCTTCAAAAATAATATTGTCGAGTTCGAAATCTAATAACGCCTCAACCTTTAAATACAGGAGATTCAAAATGAATAAACTATCAACAATATTTTGTACGTTGTCTTTCTCGTTTTTGAATTCGGGTCTCGCGATATCAGAAACACCCTCACACGGTGTCCTTGCGCTTCTCGACGTAAACGATACGGTTCGTTATGACAATCAACTCTCAAATTTTGAAGAAAAAGCCCAGTCCATGAACTGCACCATCCTTCGCGAGGGGCCTGTTGTTGCCGAAGACGGAGACATCGATCTGGATCAACCCAATCGCTTTATCTACTTTGACTGCAAAACATCCCTCTTGGGAAGCCCAGATGGCAGAGACTTCCTGGCTGATCTTGGCAAAGGCAGTGATTACATTGCTGCAATGGAAGGCACACCGTTCTTCCAAGATACGGTCTCTTTTAAAAAGCAGGCTGGTGAACGTTCCTATATCCTAAAAGTGAGCCACTACAATAATTCCAATCCTACAAAAAGAGATCTCGATCTCGCGCACTTGGGCGAAACAGTGCGGCCACGCGATGATGCCTATCAATTGGAATCATTCCTTGGCACTACTCAGGCATACGGCATGACAACGCCCGACGAAGCAGTTGTGCTTTACTATGATACCACCGCTGCTGGTGATCGTTTCAGAGATAACAATCCTGATGTTCTAGACAAGGTTGTCGACTTTAACGACAAACATCTAACCGATTACATCTATTACATTGCTCAAAGCAGAAGGTAATCATCAGTAAGGTCGCGTAGGTCAGCACTGGAGATGGCTTTCGCACCACTTGAAAAGATCGCTTTCCCGGTTAACAAGTTCTGTAACCACTGAGAGATGATGACATCCGGGTATCGTCATCCTCTCGACCAGATTTTTCTCACCCGCCCATTTCACGAGAAGATTATCGGACTGCTCGTGAAAGGCAGAACTCTCCTCTTCCCCAACGGCTAGGAGTAGAGGACAGGAATTTTTAAGTGTCATGAAGAGAGGACTAGGCGCCAAGGCCTCTTCGACATCAAGGCCAAGCTTTATATTGATCGAAGTCTGGACCAGCTGAGAGACATCAAATAGACCGCTGATGGAAATGGCGCTATGAATTGGGTGAACGTCCTTCGGTAATCCATACTTAACCCAATCTGTGGCAAGCAACATCGCAACCAAATGGCCACCTGCTGAATGACCTGAGATTTGAATTTTCTCTCGATCATAGCCGTATTCTTCAGCATGCTGCCAAAGCCAGGAAAAGCCCCAACGAACCTCTTCGACGATATCGCGAAGGGATACATCTGGGCATAAATCGTAACCGATCATGGCAACAGAAATGCCAGCGTCGAGAAACCCTTGTGCCAAAAAGTTTGACTGACGTTTATCCATTGCCTGCCAATAACCACCATGGATAAAGACATGTAGAGACGCACCTTTATCCCGTGCAGGATAAATATCCAACTTTTCTCTTGGCCCGGAACCATAAACCAAATCGAGATGCCCCGTGTTCTTTTCACGGAATGCATCCGAACGTCTCTCCCATTCCGCAAAAATCTCTGGAAAGGTTGGAATGGCCGTGCGAACGCTATAGAGCTTCTCGAGGGTTGGATCGATGGTCATTTATTATACTCCGAGATATCGGTGTTGCATGGCCTCATCTGCCAATAAACTTTCAGATGTTCCCGACCAGACTATACGGCCTTTTTCCATAACATAATGACGATCCGCTATACGAGCCATGGCTTCGGGATGTTTGTCGATCACCAAAATGGCCTGACCGGATTGTTTTAAGTTATGCTCGAGCACGTGCCAGATTTCATCCCGGATTAAAGGAGCAAGTCCTTCTGTCGCTTCATCTAAAATCATGAAACTTGGATTGGTCATAAGTGCCCGGCCAATCGCCAGCATTTGCTGTTCCCCACCAGAAAGCGTACGGGCGTATTGCTTTGATCGCTCTCGCAACCGCGGAAAAAGATCCATAACCTTTTCAACAGTCCAAGGTTCATCCAACCCAGCATTATTAGCCGCCGTTGCAACAAGGTTTTCCATCACCGTAAGGTTCGAGAAAACCTGCCGTCCTTCGGGAACATAACCGATGCCAAGTTTGGCAATATCATGACTGCGTAAATCACGTATCTCAGTCCCCCCAAAGGAAATCGTTCCCTTGTTGGCCGCCGTCAGCCCCATGACGGAACGAACGGTGGTCGTCTTACCCATACCATTTCGCCCCATCAGCGTAACGACTTCACCGGGCAGAATTTCAAGGTCGACACCAAACAAAACCTGGCTGGGGCCGTAACAGGTCTCAACTCCTGAAAGTTTAAGAGCTCCCATCAATAATCCCCCAGATAGGCACGGCGAACATCCGGGTTAGCGCGGATTTCATCTGGCGTCCCCGTTGCCAATGCCTGCCCTTTGACCAAAACTGTGACAACATCTGCAAGCGCAAAAACAACATCCATATCATGTTCAACCAACAGCATGGTGATATCCCCTCTCAAGGGGCGGAGCAATTCCATCATCTGCAAAGATTCTGACTGTCCCATGCCCGCCATCGGCTCATCGAGCAACAACATGGTTGGCGCTGTCGCAAGCACCATCGCCAGCTCTAGCTGTCTTTGCTGACCATGGGCGAGCGAGGTAACTGGGCGATCAGCGAGATCTTTCAATCCAACGCGTTCGAGAATTTTCTGCGCTGGGTTTCTCAGGCAGAGATCCCGTCGCGCATCTTCCCAGAAGCGAAAGCTATGCCCTTGTTGTGACTGGATCGCCATCGCCACATTATCTTCCACGGAGAACTCCGGCAACAAGCTGGTGATCTGATAGGATCGCTGCAAACCCGTTCGCGCGCGTTTATCAACCGACCAGCGTGTAACATCCTGCCCGTCGAAGCGAACCCGCCCCGTATCAGAGCGAAGTTCTCCTGAAAGCTGAGCAATGGCGGTAGATTTCCCAGCCCCATTCGGACCAATCAGAGCGTGAATAGTTCCCCGCTTAACCGAGAACGTCAGCCCATCGCTGGCAGCTATAGCCCCGAAACATTTGGTCAAACTTAAAACTTCTAAAATCGGGTCAGCCATTGTCAGCACCTTTGCCAATTAGAAGTCCATATAATCCTTTGCGGGCAAACAGCACCACCAGGACCAGAATTGGCCCCAGGAAGATCATCCAGTGTTCGGTTAATCCTGAGAGTACTTCTTCCATCATTAACAAGGATGCCGCCCCAAGAACCGCGCCAAACAAACTGCCCATGCCACCGAGAATAACCATAACCATGATCTCACCCGATCGAGTCCAATGCATAAGGCCGGGGCCAACGAACTCTGTGTGATTGGCTGAGAGCGCACCTGCTAATCCCGCAATCATTCCAGAAATCACAAAGGCTGTAAGTTTGTAACGGTAGATCGGATAGCCCAGGGCTTTCATCCGGGTTTCGTTCTGGCGGCAACCTTGTAGAACCATGCCGAAACGACTTTTGACCAGCCGCCGACAGACCCAAAGACAGATCAGCAACAGTACCAGACAAGTGTAATAAAAGGTCTGACTATCATAGAGATCTAAGAGCGGAATTTCGCTACGCTCCCAAATATTCAAACCATCCTCCCCACCATAGGTCGGAATAGATATCATGAAGAAATACAACATTTGGGCAAACGCCAGGGTAATCATAATGAAATAAACTCCGGACGTCCGAAGGCTTAGCGCGCCAATCATCAATGCAAGTAAACCACTGACAACCATGGCAAGCGGCCATTGGATAAAAGCCTGAGT
Organism: Kiloniella sp.; assembly: GCF_965205715.1. GTDB lineage: Bacteria > Pseudomonadota > Alphaproteobacteria > Kiloniellales > Kiloniellaceae > Kiloniella. Next base: position 2,155,507 of record NZ_CBDBHW010000014.1, read on the forward strand.
TGTTCCCTCCCAATCCCCTGGGAGAAAAGTAATCGCGGTGGCTTCATAACTATGATGGGAGAGAATACCAACTACATAGGCACCGAGACCAAAAAAGGCACCATGACCAAAACTGACCATGCCGCCATAACCCAAAATCAAATCGAGACTGACTGCCACGAGAGCATAGATTAAAATTCGACTGGCAATATCAACGAGGAAGGGATCATCCAAAAGTGCTGCAAACAGCGGCAATAACAATAACAATGACAATCCACTAAGAATTACCGTTTTTGTTCGCACCCCAGAGTTGGGACTGAATAGCTTATTCAAAAACATCATTTGGCCTATCCCCCATACGCCTGAAAGAGGCCTCTTGGCTTCCATATCAAAACGGCAGCCATCAACACATAAATCGCCACAGAAGACATTGACGCCGCAACTGAATCAGCTGCTGAAGGTTCCATCATTTGCCGCATAATAGTGGGGAGGAAAGCCCGACCATAGGTATCGACCATACCAACCAGCAAGGCCCCGACCAGAGCGCCACGAACCGACCCGATGCCCCCAATGATGATGACAACAAAAGTCAGGATCAGGATTTTTTCACCCATGCCGACTTCGATTGCCAGCATGGGACCAGCCAAAGCCCCGGCGAGCCCCGCCAACATGGCACCAATTCCAAAGACTATAGTATAGAGCCGATCAATATTTACCCCCAGCGCGCCAACCATTTCACGGTGGGTCGCACCTGCCCTGATCAACATCCCAACCCGCGTATTTATGATAAGATGACGTAACAAAAGGGCAACCAACAAACCGGCTGCGATAATAAACAAGCGGTAGGAAGGATAAGGAGCACCTGGAATAAATTCTAAAGTTCCAGACAAAAGTTCCGGTGTGGAAAGAAAAAGAGCCTGTGGCCCCCAGAGAATTTTCACCAGTTCATTGAAGAACAAGATCATACCAAATGTCGCCAGAACCTGATCCAGGTGGTCCCGATTATAAAGCCGCCGAAGCACAGAGTACTCCAGAAGCATTCCAGTTACACCAGCAGCTCCGAGAGCAGCGAGTATTCCAATCACAAAATTACCCGTTGCCTGGGTAACACTCGCAGCAACATAAGCGCCGACCATATAAAGCGATCCGTGCGCCAGATTAATCAAGGACATAATACCGAACACAAGGGTTAACCCGGCAGCCATAAGAAACAGCATGACCCCTTGCTGGAGACCATTGAGGGACTGTTCAAGAAAGAGCTCTATCGTCAACATAAACTAACTTCCAGACGCACAGCAGGCATAACAGCAGACATGCCAGAGCCGGCTGTTCGTTTGCCCTTTCAGAACGACAGATTATTGAAACCTGTAACGCCTATGGACAACAGCCGGCTCTGATAAAATTTAAAGCTTACAATCAGCCGCGTAAGCATCCTGGTGAGCTGAGAAAACCTTGCTCACGATTTTATTGGTTACGATGTCACCCTCTTTGTGGACAACACGAACATAAATGTCCTGTACAGGGTGTTGGTTAGAACCAAACTTGAAATCCCCCCGAACAGAAGAGAAGTCAGCCTTACGGAGAGCCGCGCGGAATTTGTCATCATCAGAAAGATCACCGCCAACGGCCGCAATCGCAGAATCAATCAACAATGCTGCATCATATCCCTGGCTGGCATAAAGCGAAGGATTACGACCATAAGCCTCTTTAAAAGCAGTCACAAAACTAGCGTTTGTAGGGTTTTCGATGTCTTTATTCCACTGAGAAGTGTTGTAGACCCCAAGAGCTGCGTCACCAACAGCCTTTAGGATGCCTTCATCAAAGGAGAACGCCGGGCCAAAAAGTGGGGTATCCGCGCTGAGACCTGCCTGGGAATACTGCTTAACGAAGTTCACGCCCATACCACCGGGAAGGAAGAAATAAACCGCATCAGGTTTTGCGGCCCGAAGATTGGCGAGTTCCGCGGCATAATCCACTTGGCCAAGTTTGGTGTAAACTTCTCCTGCGACCTCACCTTTATAAAAGCGTTTAAATCCTGCGATAGCATCTTTACCAGCGGGATAGTTGGGGGCCATCAGGTAAACCTTCTTCAGGCCTTTATCTGTCACATATTGACCTGCTGCTTCGTGCAGGTTGTCGTTCTGCCAGGCAACATTGAAATAGTTTTCATGACATCTCTTACCCGCAAGAGCCGACGGCCCGGCATTTGGACTGATGTAAAATTTACCTGCACGAGTTACGCTTGGCACCACAGCCATGGCAAGATTGGACCAAACGATCCCGGTTACGATATCGACGTCGTCTTTTTTGATCATCCGTGTGGCGATTTGTTTGGCGTTTTCGACCTTACGCGCATCATCAACTTCGATAACCTGGGTTTCGACCCCGCCAAGTTTGCCGTCTTTCATTTTCAGGCCCAACATGAAACCATCGCGAATATCGATGCCAAGCGAAGCCCCGCCACCCGAAAGGGTTGTGATCATCCCAATTTTTACGGGATCAGCAGCTTGAGCGATTGGAGATGCGAAAGTGGCCCCTAAGGCAAGAGCTCCTGCGACTATCGTTGGTAAAATATTTTTTATTTTTTTCATTTTTAACCCCTAGTAAGATCGATATTTATGAACGGCCAGCCTGAGACCGAACGATAGTCCCCAATCCTATCGAACAAGGAACCTCCCTATTATTTTGCAGATACGGTAGTCCAAGCCCCATGAGCAGGCAACTTCTTAAACACAACTAATTACAGTTAAATCGACTATATGCTGCGATATATCTGTTCATAAGATGCTAAAAATATCTCTCATTAGCCGCATTAACATTTCCGTTTTCAACCCAGCCATGCAGACGCATAGGGGCCATGCAAAAGATGACGCCCGGTTGGGCTTGACCCGTGGAAGCCATTCCTATATTGCTGCGTCACTTCGCGGAAATGTGTGGGTTCGCCCTACAGTTTATCGCTCTGAAAAGGGGTTGAGTAATAACCCCGCCTTGATCTATTGCGCTTATCCTTGTGTTGGACATTATGTCTCCAAAAGTGCGGCGAAGAGCTAGATTGATCCAGGTATAGCCTTCACCATGCTTTTAAAGGACTTTTCCTGCATGACTCAGTTTTCCGAGCTCAATCTTGTTGAGCCGCTTCAACGTGCTATCGATGCACAAGGTTTCACTGCGCCTACAGCCATTCAGTCTCAAGCGATTCCAGCTCTACTAGCTGGCAAAGATGTAATCGGCTTGTCTCAGACAGGTGGCGGTAAAACAGCTGCTTTTGTACTTCCGCTTCTACAGCGTCTATTTGAAAACAAAGAGCGCTACGTTCCAAATCACCCGCAAGCTCTAATTCTTGCACCAACACGTGAAATTGCCATGCAGATTGGCCAAGTTCTTCGTGCTTTCACGAAGTTCCTGCCCTTGCATTACACTACAGTGACTGGTGGCGCCCCAATGTTCCCTCAGTTCCGTGATCTAAATCGCGGCGTGAACATTCTGGTTGCGACGCCTGGCCGTCTTATCGATCACGTAAAGCGTGGTTCTGTTAAATTCGACCACACAACAACACTGATCCTCGACGAAGCAGATCGCATGCTCGATCTTGGTTTCTCAGACGAAGTTACCGAGATCGCCAACAGCTTACCGAAAGAGCACCAGACAGTTCTTTTCTCAGCGACCATGCCGAAATCTGTAGATCGTTTGATCACCAAATTGCTGACGAACCCAGTTCGTATCGAAACGGCTAAAGAATCAACCACTGCTGCAAATGTTACCCAGCGTGCTTACTATGTACACGGCGGCCAAAAACAGGCTCTTCTCGGTCATATCCTCGACAAGAACCCAGGCGAGCGCGTTCTCGTTTTCATGCAGACCAAAGCTGAATGTGATCGTTGGTGCGATGCCCTTCGTGAAGATGGCCGTCGGGTTGATGCAATTCACGGTGACAAGCAACAACGTATTCGTACCAAAGTGATGAACAAGTTCCGTCGCGGCGACATCGATGTCCTCGTTGCCACAGATGTTGCAGCACGCGGTATTGACGTTAAAGACATCAAGGTTGTTGTGAACATTGATCTGCCTACAGATCCTGAGAACTATGTTCACCGCATCGGTCGTACTGGCCGCGCGGAAGCAACTGGTGAAGCCTATTCTTTCTGCTCACCGAAAGAAATCGGTACTCTAAAGCGGATTGAAAAAGCAATTCGTCAGGATATCACCGTTGAAAAGGATCACCCTTTCCACGTTGAAATCAGCAACCGTGACGCTTACTCACAAAAGCCAAGCAATCGTCGTGGACGTTCCTTTGGCAAGCCAGGTGGCGGCAGACCAGGTGCTGGCGGACGCGGTCGTGGCGGCCCAGCCAAAGCCCGTAACGGTTCTGGATTTGGTGGTCGTTCTGCCCAGAACGCAAACGGCGAGAACAGATCTCAAAAAAGATTTACCAAGCGTCAAGCTGCCTAATAAGCTAACGCTTCGACATATTTATTTAAAAAGGCTGCCTCACGGCAGCCTTTTTAATTTTAATCAAATCTCGAAAACTCAAAGATGGATAAAGTCAGTATAGGCAACGACCATATTAACCGTCTCGTCATCATCAGATAAGGGGAGCAAAATAGCATCGCCTTGACGTAAAGTAGTCACATCTGAGAGGACTCCTTCTTGATCAAAGACAGGGCATTTTTTTTCCGAGACAATTTTATAGTTGGTCAAGACTTCCTCAACTGTAGTCCCGAGCACCCTCTCCCTGACATCACATCCCGTTGGATCAAACCCGCGTGCACTGACTTCTTTTGTACCGACCAGTCGATATACGAAATTCAGGGGATCGTGTTTCACATCAACAAGGATCAGGCTTGATAGGAAGGGTTTCATTTCTACGGGATCCAAATCAGAACGCGAAGGCATGGTTCGACCATGGCGTTTTGAATCCCAATAGTTAAATGACCCCCGGCAAAGCCGGGGGCTTAAGCGGGTGAGCCCCTTAAAGGGGCAAATTGGGAACCGCTAAAGCGGTTATGGATTGAATATATCCATTTGGTCAAAGTACTTATCACGCTCTTCTTGCGTTCTGATATACTCCCTCACCATCTGTTCATCGAGCCCTACAGTTGAGACGAAATATCCACGGGCCCAAAAATTTTCACCCTTGAAATTCCGTGCTTTATTTTTGAATTTTCGAGCTATGGCAATCGCGCTTTTTCCTTTTAGGTATCCAACGACTTTTGAAACAGCATGTTTGGGCGGTATGCTGATACACATGTGAATGTGATCCGGCATCAAATGGCCCTCCTCAATCTTACTTTCGCGATGCCCGGCCAGTTCATGGAAAATTTCACCAAGATACTGACGTAGGTTGCCATAGATAACTTTTTGCCTGCGTTTAGGGATGAAAACCACGTGGTATTTACAATCCCATCTCGTATGTGCAAGGCTTTTGTAATCTCTCATCGGCTAATTCCTTTGTTATTTTGGTCAATAAACAAAGAAATGTAAGACCGTGGGAACGGTCAAACCATTGAGAGTCCCCCGGCATAGCCGGGGGTTTACCGGATTAAATTATAGAACGACAGAATTTTGTCAGGGCAATCATCCAGAAAATCAAGTGTCGTTGACCGTTTATATTCTTGCATCATCTCGCCACAACAATTTTGTAATTTAACAAAATCACCCTGTATTGCCTTATAAAAACTTTCCAAAGCGAGCCCCTTTAAAGGATTCCACATCACGATTGTTTTCTATTGTAAATATATAGTTACATCCGGGATTTGAGGCTATTCGCAATAGTACCTAGAGAATATTTTCCCAATATCCTATGTACATTAAAGCTTCTGCACAATTTAAATTTAAAGAGAAAACCACAGAAGAACTTGAACATTCAGGACATGACTGCTTCATTGTAGATCATCTTTATGACACACCAATTCGGCTAGACTTGCATGACAAACCAACTCCCTGTTTTATATAGCTTTCGACGCTGCCCCTACGCTATGCGCGCGCGGCTTGGGTTACAAGGCAGTAATCAAAAATGTGAGTTGCGGGAAATAATCCTGCGCGACAAACCCGCCCCCATGCTCGCTGCCTCACCCAAAGGCACTGTTCCCGTCCTCATTCTGTCGGATGGAACCGTTATAGAGGAGAGCCTCGATATCATGCTGTGGGCTCTCAAACTTGATGATCCCGAGGGATGGCTGGAGCCTGAGGGCAGTAATTTGGACGAAATGCTCACACTGATTACGCGTTGTGAAAATGACTTTAAATGTCACCTAGACCGCTACAAATATGCCCCGCGTTATGAAAATGCCAATCCACTTGAGCACCGGAATGAAGCAGAAAGCTTTCTGCAAGAGCTTGATCAACGCCTTAATACTTCGCAATACTTATACGGGGATAAAATCTCCTTAGCCGACATGGCAATAGCTCCCTTCATTAGGCAATTCGCAAACGTTGACAGGGCATGGTTCGAGCAAACTCCTTACCTAAAACTCAAAGTTTGGCTTAACAATTTCCTGGAATCTCAAACTTTTAAAAACATTCTGTACAAATATCCGATTTGGAAAGAAGGTGACCCGATTATTTATTTCCCAAACCCCGCCTGATATTCTGGTAAGGGGGAAATATTGACAAAAAGACCACTAGGTCCTTAAATAAAGCATGACTTTAGGACGCCCTCGCGAATTTGATATTGATATAGCACTTGATCAAGCTATGGAGCTGTTTTGGACCCAGGGCTATGAAGGCACGTCTCTAGCGAGCTTACTATCCGCCACAGGCTTGTCAAAAAGTAGCCTCTACAAGGTCTTTGGCAGTAAGCTTCAGCTTTTCGAAATGGCTATAGAGCGCTATTCCGAAAAACTTTATAGATCAATGTCAGCGGAGCTTGAGGCAAAACCTTCGGGCCTTGCCTTTATTCGTGACACCCTGGTTTTTGCCGCCCGTGAAATAGAGAGAGCTGAAGAACCAAGAGGTTGCTTTATTTCTAACTCTATCAATGAATGGAACATCCGAGACCAAAGATTACGCCAGATCATCATCGACCGTTCGCAAACTTTTGAGGCACTTTTTGCAAAAGCAATAAAGCGGGCTCAAGATGAAGGAGACATACCTTCTAATAGCGATCCCAAAGAACTTGCGGGTTTCCTCTTTAACAGTATATCCGGCCTAAGGTCATCCGTGAAAAGTAAAGTTGGCAAAGAGAAATTGGAAAAGATTGTCGACATCACTCTGTCTGCACTGCATTAATCCTCTCTCTTTCATCAGACGCTCAAACAGGCAAAAGTTAACTTCTGGATCCATCTATGCTTCGGGTAACAAATACAATACAAATTGATCCAGATGAGCTGGAGGAAACCTTTATCCGCGCTTCGGGATCCGGTGGTCAAAACGTCAACAAAGTTTCGACGGCCGTTCAACTGCGCTTTAATGCCAAAGCCAGCCCCGCCATTTCGAGTTTTGTCTTTAACCGCCTTCGTACTCTGGCAAGCCACCTTATGACCCAGGACGGTGAAATCATCATCACTGCCAACAGTCACCGAACCCAGGATCGCAACCGCCAGGACGCTCGCGACAGGCTGGCTGATTTCATCAGACAGGCGACCATTCAGCAAAAGAGCCGCCGTCCCACCAAGCCCAACCGATCAGCAAAAACAAAACGCACCGACAAGAAGAAGCAGCGCGGCGCAATCAAAAAAGGCCGCGGTAGTGTTTCTAAGTCAGATTATTAGCATTTTTTCTTCTTTTTGCTAATTCGCGATACAGGGATTCTGGACTTACCCCAATTTGTGAAGCGATGCTTTTCCATTCTCCCTTTGGTGGCATCACGCTACCATTCAGAACCAACCAACCATCTAAGCGATCTGATACTGTGTGTCGCGATAAAATTTCCAATCGGTTGCGAGTTGACTGAATCTCATGGGCAAGTTTTTTTCCCCACATCAATGACAGTTCTTCATCATCACGAAGAAACTTCAGAAACATCGCCTTCGGTAATACAAAGACGGTAGAGGGAAATCTGGCAAAAGCATCGCAATGATATATTTGGGAATAAACGGACGCTTCAGCTAGGATTGTTCGATCTCCAGCGCGCTGTAAAACGATTGATGTTCCATCGTGCAGATTGCGAGTTAATTCGACTAATCCAGCATCCACAATATAGACTGAACTTACAGCATCGTTTTGATAAAACAGATAGCTGTTTTGTTCGATCTTTTTTGTGATTTTAATTTTTGGGATTATTTTTTCAATAAAATCATCTGACATGATAACTATCATGTCTCTATTTCGTTTAGTGAGACAAGAATAAACATGATGAACAACTACAAATGAGAAGATTTCGTGTTTAAGTCTCTATTACCAGTGGTTTTACTGCTCTTCACAACACCTACCTTTGCTCAAAGCATAAACCATGAGCATATTTCAAAATATCTGGGCGAGGAACAGAGAGGTATAAAAAGCTTATCTGCTGAGGACATAAACGAATTACAAGCGGGTCGCGGCTGGGGGCTAGCCAAAGCGGCAGAATTAAATGGAATACCGGGGCCATCACATGTGCTGAAGATGAAGGAAGAACTCCACCTCACCCCCCAACAGGTAACAAAAATTCAGGAACTATTTGATCAAATGAAAGCAACAGCTGTTGTACAGGGAGAGAAATTAATTGTTCTTGAACAAGAACTTGGACAATCCTTCAAAAATAAGACAATTGATCAAATAAAACTGCGTTTATTATTGGAACAAATTCAAGACGCGCGCACAAACTTAAGGTTTACGCATTTATCAACACATCTTCATACTCATAAGATTTTGACGACAGACCAAACTAAAAAATACAATCATTTAAGAGGATATTTGATATCCAATCATTAAATTTTTTTCAATTTACAATTAGGTAAATTATTACTCTTTGGATTCAGTACTGCATAATAGTACTGAATATTAAAAAAGTTTCGACTGCCGTTCAACTGCGCTTTAATGCCAAGGCCAGCTCTGCCATTTCGAGCTTTGTCTTTAACCGCCTTCGTACTCTGGCAAGCCACCTTATGACACAGGACGTTGAAATCATCATCACTGCCAACAGCCACCGGACCCAGGATCGCAACCGCCAGGACGCTCGTGATAGATTGGCTGATTTCATCAGACAAGCGACCATTCAACAAAAATGCCGCCGCCCGACAAAACCGAGTAGATCCGCAAAAACCAAACACGCAGATCAAAAAAAGCAACGCGGCGCGATCAAAAAAAATCGCGGCCGCGTTTCAAAGTCGGATTATTAGCCTTACAGATTAGGTTTTATAGTCGTCCTGTGTGCGATCCAGCATACGAATAATGCCGGGCCATTCTGTTTTTCCATTATAATTATAATCATCAGACTGACGCATTGCATCTTGGTAGCGTGCGACTTTTTGCGGATCTAACAGGTGTAATTCCCGCCCCATTGATAGGGTCTTGATTTGAGCGGAGCAGGTTTGTCTTAGGAAATAGGCCCTGAAAAAAGCCTCCGCGGCGGTTTCACCCAAAGCGTAATAGCCGTGGTTGTGACTGATCAATATGGCGTGACCGGCCAGAGTTTTGACAAAGTGCTCGCCAAACTCATCGTCTTCTTCGAATTCATATTCGATATATCCGGTTAGGTCACCGAGATACACAGCAGGTTGATTTAGCGGCATGAGACCATCTTCAATTGAGCCCACCGCCATGATCTCTTCGTCATGCCCATGGACAAAGAAGTTGGCATCTGGTCGGCTTCCTAGGATCCACTTGCAGAGATTGACCCCGCCATCATTCAGCCAGGGAATATCACTTTCAACGGGGATACCATCCGATGTTATCTTAACAAAGTCAGATGCCCTGATTTCTTCCCAATGCATCCCATAAGGGTGAACCAGATAATGATCTGTTTCATCAGACACACGACAGGCAATAGCGCCGTTTACCAAGTCCGACATACCATAATGCGCTATGGCTCGGAACAATGCCGCGAGCTCCACCCGTGCGCCCCATTCAACCTCACTACAAGTGTTTGCCTCATTTGTTTCTACTAAGCTCATACCCTTGTCTCCTTGAGCAATTTGTTATTTGCACAACATAAGCTGTAGGCGTACAAATTCATTGACACAAACTTACACTTCCTTGATACAAATTTACCATATGTGAATTTTTGGATGCCCCAGATAGATATCTTCCTAACCGATAACTTCCCAATCCTGTCACTATCCTTAATCACAGAGCCCTTGCGCATAGCGAACCGCGAAAGTTTACGGGAGGTTTATAAGTGGCGTTTCCTGTCCCTTGAGGGAGGAGTTTTAAGGTCTTCCAGTGGATATCAGATACAGACTGAAAAGATGGATGAGCAAAAGCGCGATGGGTTGCTCTTGTTATCATCGTACAATCCTGAAAAGGCCCTGAGCAAAGCCCTGATTAATTGGTTACGAAAACAATCGAGAACAGGCTGCCTCATGGGATGTGTTGATACGGGCGCCCTGATTCTTGCACAAGCAGGCCTATTATCAACGAAACCGGTTGCGGCACACTTTGAAGCCATCGCAGGCTACATGGAACAATTTCCTCAAGCGATGTTTGTTGATAAATTGTTTGATTTCAACCCTCCCCTTTGCTCCAGCGCCGGAGGTGTTGCTACGTGTGATATGACACTCACCCTCATCAAGCATTACTCTGGCAGCTCAATTTCAAAACGTGTAGCTGAAATATTGACCTACCAACCAACAGAACATACGGGTCCTCAGAAAACGCTTTCCCCCAATCAGGCATTGTCACTTGTTAGCCGGGATACCGCGAGGGCAGTGAACATCATGCTTTCATCAATAGAAAGCCCGATACCCCTTTCTGAGATAAGCCAACAGTGTGAGATCCCCTCGTGGAAATTGGCACGTCTTTTCAAGCGCTATCTCCACAAGACACCTGGTGAATATTACCTGTCTTTGCGTCTAGAACACGCCCAATACTTACTGCATAATTCACATCATAAAATCTACACCATTGCTAGTTTGTGTGGCTTTGAGAATAACGAAACTTTCTCCAGAGCCTACAAAAGACAGTTTGGAATGAGCCCTTCTAAAGATCGGCTTAGCTATAATCAGTAAAAAAACTGTCCTGAAAAACAGTCGTGTCCTAAAGCTTTTGGATCTGATTATTGAGTTTCGAAAAATTTGTTAGTGAATTCTTTAAATAATACTGTTTTAGGCGTCGGAGCACTCTTGTCATTGCCAACAAGATGAACTTCGAGTGTTCGAAGCTTAAAGTCGGGTAGAACTTCAACAAGGGCTCCTGATTTTAAGTCCTGCTCGATCAATGTTTGCTGCATAAGGCCAAAGCCCATTCCTGCACACACAGCATGATAATAGGCGATTGCATCATTAATGGAACTGTACCGATCCAGATGTTTTAGCTCTCCATAGCTGGATAACAGGCTCCTTAAATCTGATAGATTTAGGTAGGAGGGTACTATGAGATTATCCAGCAGGATTTCTTCTAGTGAAGTGGGATGACCAACCTCGGCCAGATACTGAGGAGATGCGCATACCACTGTCCTGGAGTTTATCAAGGCTTTAGAAGAGCTTGGGGCACTTCCTTTCAAAAATGTTCTAAAAGCAAAATCGAGATCATTTTCCATGAAATCCAGATTTCTATTAGACACAACAGATTCAATTTTGATGTTGGGATAGGCTTTTGAAAATTCTACAAGCATATCGACCAAAGGCCCGCGCATCAGTATTTGCGACCAGGAAATTTTAATCTTCCCAACCATATCTCCCAAACTAGACTTTAGCTTCTCTTCAATACCCTCAGCTTGTTTTAAAAGAACGACACAATCCCTGTGAAAATCTATTCCTTCGTCAGAGACCGCAAGCGATCGAGTAGTTCTTTTGATGAGCTCCACACCCATCTCATGTTCTAACTGGGACAGCTGTTTACTTATTGCTGATGAGGTCAGGTTCAGCTTTTGCGCAGCCTTAATCATACTTCCCTCAGCAACCACGGTGATGAATGTACGATATGCGGAAAAACGATCCATTTATAATTTCCAAATGGTTGATATTAACTTTACTTAGTTTCACTTATTTTCATCTATTCAGCCAGTTATATCAGAGTTAAGCGCAATGGCATGAAGGTCATTCCATTCCGTGTCTTGTTAAGCTCTGAGGATTTATTATGAAAAACACACTTATCAGAAAAATGCTGGTCAAAGGAATGTTGGGGGCATCTATATCGTTCCTATTATCCATAGGCACAACACAAGCTGCACCAAAAGTCATTGGTGTAGATACCCTTCTTACAAATAATACAGAATTACAATTATATGTTTTTGAGTGCGGTAATGTATCCGCGCGGGATCTATCGCTTTTCAATCCTGCCATTACCAAAGGAACTGCAATGGAAATGGTGGCCCCTTGTTATTTGATCAAACACCCCAAGGGGACATTGTTCTGGGACGGTGGCTTATCCGATTCCCTCAACACAGAACCGAACGGGGTAGAGTTTTATGAGGGCGCGTTTAACTTTTCTGTGTCGAAAACACTTATTTCGCAGCTGGAAGAAATCAGAGTGAAGCCAAAGGACGTTGATTATTTAGCGCTTTCCCACCTTCATGCAGACCACGTTGGCAATGCAAATTACTTCGCCAACTCGACTTGGTTGGTACAGGAAAACGAGCACACCATTGCCTTTAGTGAAAACGCCCAAGATTACGGTTTTCATATAGATGATTACATCGGGCTGAAAGACAGCGAAACAATGAAACTAAACGGCGATCATGATGTGTTTGGCGATGGCTCCGTCGTTATATTATCCACGCCGGGCCACAGTCCGGGCCACCAGGTTTTATGGGTCAATCTTCCCCAGACAGGCCCTGTTATTCTTTCCGGCGATCTATATCACTTTCAAGAAAATCGCGATAACTACGGCATTCCGGTCTGGAATTCGAAAAAGGAAACGATTCAATCCTTCGTGAAAATTGACAATATCCTCGATAAAACGAATGCACAGCTTTGGATCGAGCACGACAAACCCACGTTTGATTCACTCATAAAATCTCCTGCTTTTTATCAATAATGTATATAAGATCAGGCCTCATTGGGATATTCGTCCATATAAACTCCCCTCAAAGTGGGGCCTGATACAGTATCAACATTCGCCTTTAATCTACCTTCGCATTCTAGCCAGCCATTTTATGACTTTAGGTGATGACATCCTCACCACCGCCTAAATCATCAATGTTAATATCGACAATATTTTCTTTCGAAATTACCTGCTTCGTAGTTAAATGACCCCCGGCAAAGCCGGGGGCTTAAGCGGGTGAGCCCCTTAAAGGGGCAAATTGGGAACCGCTAAAGCGGTTATGGATTGAATATATCCATTTGGTCAAAGTACTTATCACGCTCTTCTTGCGTTCTGATATACTCCCTCACCATCTGTTCATCGAGCCCTACAGTTGAGACGAAATATCCACGGGCCCAAAAATTTTCACCCTTGAAATTCCGTGCTTTATTTTTGAATTTTCGAGCTATGGCAATCGCGCTTTTTCCTTTTAGGTATCCAACGACTTTTGAAACAGCATGTTTGGGCGGTATGCTGATACACATGTGAATGTGATCCGGCATCAAATGGCCCTCCTCAATCTTACTTTCGCGATGCCCGGCCAGTTCATGGAAAATTTCACCAAGATACTGACGTAGGTTGCCATAGATAACTTTTTGCCTGCGTTTAGGGATGAAAACCACGTGGTATTTACAATCCCATCTCGTATGTGCAAGGCTTTTGTAATCTCTCATCGGCTAATTCCTTTGTTATTTTGGTCAATAAACAAAGAAATGTAAGACCGTGGGAACGGTCAAACCATTGAGAGTCCCCCGGCATAGCCGGGGGTTTACCGGATTAAATTAGTAGATAAAAAAAAACCATCCCGACGAGTGACGATGCCAACTCAGCTGATAATAAAAGAAAACTTATCCACCCATACAACCAGATAAAATTCAGCGATTAACCATTTATAATACTTTGGATACCCATCATTATACAGTAAAGCTATGTGATAGAGCTATTTCTATAAGAGGCAATTAACTTGGTACAAGCTTATCGGGGCACCATTTTAATTTATAATTTGCTTTTGTTGTCTTCCAAAAGGATGCGTCAATTATTCATCTTTTTGTTAATCAATAGCGCTTTACTAAACAGCGTTGAAGCAATCGAAACCGTCCGTATAAATATAACTCACTTCCCTCCCTTTTATATTGTATCAAATAATGCCCCCTCTACTGGACTTGGAATTGATCTCATCAAGGCAATGAATGAAATCCAATCCGACTATAGATTTGAAACCATTGAAATAAGCCCCCGTCGTCGACATCACCTGTTTGATAAAGGCGTGTATGACGTCTCCTTGTTTGATCATATTCAGTGGGGCTGGGATGAAGCAAAAGTTGAGATAACCGACGTATATTTGAGCGGTGGTGAACGCTATATTGCCTTAGCTTCAAACGTGACAAATCAAACTTATTTCAACGATCTACCAAATAAGAAAATTGGGGCTATTTTAGGCTACCATTACAATTTTGCAGACTTTGAATCTGATCCGGATAAACTCAATGATCGATTTGATATTACCCTCGTAGACAAACAAATTCAGATCCTTAAACTCGTTCTTGGCAACAGGGTTGAGGTCGGCGTGATCACAGAAACGTATTTACTTCAATATCTGCAAACTCACAAAAACTTAAAAGACCTTATCTCGGTCTCCAACACATACGATCAGCCCTATAACTTTATCGGCATTGTCCGTAAGAATGGTCCCATATCCGCCAAAAAGCTTGAGCACATTATTCATTCCGTGACTCAAGCACCTGAATACAGGTGGATTGAAATTAAATATGGCATCAATTGGTAATTTAGCCAATTGGCTGAGAAAGCCCCGGATAAGAATAAAGGCTAACGTCATCTCAGCTTCCTGGATTGAGAGCTACGGATATTCGAATGCTGAGTATATCCGGGTTATCGAAAGCAGCCCGCGATTTTAAACCACCTTCGCCAAAACAAATGGAAACAAATAATAATTGTGATTAGAGCTTGTGATAATCCCTGAGTTTTTCATAATCCCCTTCGCGTAGATACTCAAACAAGTCCCGCCGTTCGTCTTCACCGACCCCTGCGGCTTCCAATGTCGAAGCCCCCAAACGCAAGCTTGCTTCAACCGTTTCCGGTATCGCATGGGAAGCCCCGAGTTCGGTAAAATGATCCGCGTCATCCCAATCGCGAACACGCACGTGTAGAGGTACATCAGGGTAAAGGCGCTTCATCGTCCGTACGACACTTTCTGCAGCTTTATAATCATCCAGTGTAATGACCATTAAACGGGCACGCACGGCACCCATGGCCTTTAAGATCTCGGGTCGACTGGCATCACCAAACAGAACATTGTATCCAAGCCGCCTTCCCTCAGCGACCTTCTTGGCATCCATATCCACGGCAACACAACTCACATCAACATTGCGAAGCATTCCTGCGATAACCTCCCCAACCCGACCAAAACCAGCGACGATAACAGGGCGTTCTGGTACGGGTTCAGATGTTTCCATGGCATAGGAAGCTGGCGACTTTAGCTTTTCAGCAATTATCTCGCCCATCTTCACCATAAGCGGTGTCATGACCATACTGAGAACGATAACGGCGATGAGAATCTCCATCATGCCCTCTGGCAAAAGACCGAGACTGTCACCCAGAGTAAAGAGAACAAACCCAAATTCTCCCGCTTGGGACAATAAAAATCCACATCTCACTGCTATTGAGAGCGGAACCTTCCAAGTCTTTGCGAGGACAATAATAACCACGGCCTTAACGATAAGAAGGACAAGCGCCCCCAAAATAACCTGTTCGAGATTAGTAAAAAGGGATGCCGGCACAAACGTCATGCCGACACTCATAAAAAACAACCCCAACAACAAGCCACGAAACGGCATGATATCCGCTTCAATTTGTTGCTTGTACTCAGATTCAGATAAGAGAACACCCGCGATAAACGCGCCCATGGCCATCGAAAGCCCGACCAACTCCATGATCCAGGCGAACCCTAGAACCAGTAAAAGGGCTGTGGCAACAAAGACATCGCTGTTTTTAGTATGTGCAATAGTGTGCAACAGAGGGTTGATCGCAAAGCGCCCGACAACGAGCACCGAAATAAAAATTCCAACCGACTGGACCAACGCGAAACCCATCGACACTGAGAAACGCATCTCTCCGATAGCCAAAAGAGGCAACAGGATCAAAAGCGGGACAACGGCCAAATCTTGAAACAACAGAACTGAAAAGCTAACGCGCCCCCAGTGACTGGTCGTTTGATGTTTATCCGCCAGAATTTGGACACCGAAGGCCGTTGATGACAGCGCCAGGCCAAACCCGATAACGCCGGCTGTCTCTTTCGGAATTCCCAATATAAAATAGGCAAGCCCGGCAATCAGCAATCCTGAAATGGCCACCTGTAACCCGCCAAGACCAAGGACAAGTTTACGAAGCACCCACAAGCGTTGAGGTTTGATCTCTATGCCGATAAGAAAGAGGAGGAAAACTACACCAAATTCACCGATATGGCGCATGTAAGTCGCGTCGTTAACAAGGGCAAATCCAGCGGGGCCAATAACCGCACCAGCAAAAAGATACCCCAGAACAGAACCAAGACCCAATCGACTGAACAACAAAACCGCCACAACGGATGCCGCCAGAAGCGATACGATCTCGAGCATAGATATCCCCTTCCCCAAAGCTTAAAAACATTAGTTCATTTCGCGGTTATGCCTCAGAGGATCTCAAGACACCCTTGTTTGAACTCCCCTAAGGATAAGAGCATCTCGTTAACAAATAAATATGGTTAACCAAGAAAATTCATAAAAATGAGTACATTGTTTTGAGTTTTCAGATCATATTTCTAATATATCAATTTATTAGAGATCGCGCGGTTATCCCCTTTGACCAATCCAGGGAAGAAGGACAAACTAGCAATATAAATTATCCAATATCCCCTTTACTCTGAAAGATTCATTCCTTGAACCACAATTTTTCTCGATCACAAACCATTCGTAAGCCTGTGTCTGTTACAACTGGCGGAGTTGTCGCTGCACAACACGTTAAAGCTGCTGAAATTGGTGCCGCAGTTCTTGAAGACGGCGGGGATGCAGTTGACGCTGCGGTTGCAGTCTCTTTTGCCATGGGCGTTCTTGAACCCTGGATGAGCGGTCCCGCCGGTGGTGGCGCCATGATGATTTGGAGGGAAGAGGAACAAAAGGCCTATGCACTCACCTATGGTATGAAGTCCCCCAAAGCACTGGACACAAATGCCTTTCCTTTAGCAAAAGATGGAAAAGCTGCTGATCTCTTTCCCTGGAAATCTGTTGTCGGCGACAAAAACGTTCAAGGCCCCCTTTCCATTGCCGTCCCCGGCACTGTAGCTGGAACCTCAAAGGCTCATGAAGCATTTGGCAAGATGCCTTGGAATGAACTACTAAAACCCGCAATTCGAGAAGCAAAAGCAGGACTTCGCGTTGACTGGTACGCTGCCCTTGTAATCGCGTCTGGTACCCGTGCGCTATCAGCGGACTCCGATGCCGCCGCCATGTTTTTAGAAGACGGTCAATGGCCAACGATTGCAGGTTGGACAGCTCTCTCGGAAAAACGCATTAGCTTGTCCAAAGTTGCAAGCACACTAACCCAGCTTGGAGAAGCCGGAGCTCAGGATTTTTACACCGGCGATATCGCCGCCGCCATGACTAAGGACGTTCTGGACAAGGGTGGCTTTCTTTCCATGGAAGATCTTGCGGACTATTCGGTTGATTTTGAAGAGGCTCTCGAAATTCCATACCGGGGAAGCCGTATCCTCGCAACACCAACTCTGACTGCAGGCCCAACTCTCGCAGACACTCTAGGACAGCTTGAGGACATGTTCGATCCGGAACAAGCCCCCAACCCTGAAACATTTCAATCCTATGCCAAAGCGTTGCAGGCTTCCTATAAACGCCGATTGGAAAGTATGGGCGATCAGGATGCACCTCACTCGCCCTCTTGCACGACTCATTTTTCCATCGTCGATCGCCACGGCAATATGGTGTCGATGACCCAGACACTCCTGTCGTTGTTTGGCTCTCGTGTTGTCTCGCCATCCACCGGATTTCTAATGAACAATGGTGTCATGTGGTTCGATCCAGAACCCGGGCACCCCAATTCTTTAGCGCCGAATAAAAGATGCCTGATGAATGTTTGCCCCGTTATCGGTGAAAAGGGCGACAAACGATTTGCTTTGGGCGCTTCGGGTGGCCGCAAAATCATGCCTGCGGTCATGCATTTATCTTCGTTTATGACTGACTTCGACATGTCCCTGGAAGATGCTTTCCACCATCCAAGAATGGATGTGTCAGGTGGAGATGCCATCATCGCCGACGAGGATCTTTCCCCAGAAATCATTGCGGCTCTATCAAAAGACAACCAGGTCGCCACCACCAAACGAACCGTATTCCCCTATGCCTTTGCCTGCCCCGCAGGCGTAATGAGAGAAAAGGGTAAGAATATGGGCTGTACAGAAATCATGTCCCCGTGGGGTGACGCGGTATCAGAGAGAACCAAGTAAATGACAACACGTGAAGGCACGATCCAAAAAGCAGAGACGTATTTTGACGACGGTTCTTTTCTGGAAGACATTTCCCTTCTAGTGGCGATTGAGACCGAAAGTCAAAACCCAGATCAACGCGAAGAACTCTACAGATACCTCATTGAAGGGATTACCCCACTCTTAAATTCTATGGGGTTCACCTCAGAGATATTTGAAAACCCAGATCAAAATGGAGGGCCAATCCTTGTTGGCGAACGTATAGAGGATCCCGCTTTCCAGACTATCCTGACCTATGGCCACGGTGACGTAATTAGAGCCCAAACGGATCAATGGCGTGAAGGCCTGCATCCCTTCAAAGTTGTCGTGGAGGATGAAAAAATTTATGGCCGCGGCACAGCGGATAACAAATGCCAACACCTCATCAATCTCTCGGCTCTGTCTTGCTTACTCAAAGAACGCGGCAGTTTTGGTTTCAACGTTAAAGTGATTATTGAAACTTCGGAAGAAACCGGGTCTGCCGGGCTTGCAGACTTCTTTAAAGAGCAAAAAGAACGCCTGAGGGCAGACGTCCTTATCGCCTCTGACGGACCGCGATTACAGCCCGACACACCAACTTTGTTTATGGGAACCCGGGGGGCCATAAATTTCGATCTTGAAGTCAAGTTACGGGAGGGCGCAAATCATTCAGGGAATTGGGGTGGCCTTCTCGCTGATCCGGCAATTATCCTAGCCCATGCCCTTGCATCCATTACCGATGCCAGAGGCCAGATCTTAATCGATGACTGGCGTCCCACAAGCCTCACTCCTGATATTAAAGATACTTTAAAAGGGCTTCCTATTGAAGGCGGCCCCGAAATAAATCAAGACTGGGGAGAAAAAGATCTCACCCCAGTAGAGCGGGCGTTTGGCTGGAACTCCTTTTCTGTACTTGCGATGAAAAGCGGTGTCCCAGAAGCACCGGTAAACGCCATTTCAGGTAGTGCTTCTGCACATTGTCAGTTACGTTTTGTCGTTGGCACCGACGTAGATCAAATCCTCCCGGCTCTTCGTAACCACCTTGATAAGGGCGGGTTTGATAACGTTACGATTAAGCCCGCCGAAGATGTGTGCTTCAAAGCAACACGCCTCAATCCTGATCACCCCTGGGTACAATTCACGGCGGAATCAATATCAAAGACCAGTGGTAAGACACCACACATCCTGCCCAATCTTGCAGGATCGCTCCCCAATGATACCTTCAGTGACATTCTCGAGCTACCAACAGTATGGGTGCCACATTCTTATGGCGGATGTTCCCAACACGCCCCAGATGAACACATCTTAAAATCCATTTCCCGTGATGGCCTGAGAAATATGGCTGGACTGTTTTGGGATATTGCCGAGAAAGGCATTAAGAGAAACTAAGCCACTCTTAACCAACCCTTGGCCAAATGTCCTTCCGCGCATAACGGTAATTTGTTGTGCGCGGATTGTTTGGGTATGGACCATCAACACTTGCATACAAAATCTCTGAAGCGATCGGCTTAAAACCATCGTAGAAATGGTTTGTTGATTTTATCGCGAGTATTTTCTTGGACCTGGGATCGACCCCAAGATTACTAAAGAGACTGGGATCAAAACTTTGGCTACGATTTGAATTGAGAATAACCGTGATTCCCATGTAATCAATCGCAACGGCATCCCCCAAAGGCACAATAGATTTACCAAAATTCTGAGTAGCATTTCGAACGATTTTCAGAACTTTTACGTCTGCATCTATAGGAGGCCCGGCAGTATCTGACATTTTACTGCCAAACCGTAATTTTAATGTCGCACCTTCCCCAGCCGAGATACACGTACGTACCGCCATGGGATCCCATATCGTCCCAACCGCTGCATCAAAAGCCTCATGCTCAACGAGCGTACGTAATAGAATGGTAGAATCACCCGGTACGCCGCCTCCGGGATTATCCCATACGTCCGCAATAACAACCGGACCTCTATCAGCTTCGATCGCTCTTTTGACAGCTTCATCCGGGGCTAAAAATTCAGGTCTTGTTTTCCCTCTAAACGAAAAAAGTTCCTGACTTAAATCTTTTACGAGTTGTGCAGGAACATCCGTATTGCCTTCCGCAACGACAAATATCTTGGTTCCCATATCCGGGACATCCCCGGCCATAAACCCGTGAATAACACAAAGAGATAGAACCCCATTTTTTCCTTCAAGCTCTACTAACCTATCAACGAAACTGCGCATGGGTTCACGACTGGTAGGGAGGACTTCGATCATATTGCAATCGGCGACGTGGATTACGGGTTTGATCTCACCCTTTACCGTCCGGAGAACAAGATCGACACAGTCCTCAGCCCGTTCGACAAAATCAGTATGGGGAAACTCTTTGAATGCTACCAAAATATCAGCTGATTCAGTTCGTTTTTTTGAAAGATGGCTGTGCGGATCCAGGGTCGCACCTATAACCACATCTGGTCCAACGATATTTCGAATTTCCGAGAGCAAAGTGCCTTCACAATCCTGACAATTCTGTGCCACCATGGCGCCATGTAAACCGAGAATCACGGCATCGACAGGCAAAGCATCTCTCAACTGATCGAGGACTTCATCACGCAAACTGTTCCATGTTTGCTCGTTAACGATTCCACCCGGCTCAGCCCAGGTGGCGGTTCCTTCAATCAGCTTCCAACCCTCATCTTTTGCGCGACGACGGCAAACAGGGAAAACAGCACTACACAGTGTCGGCGTTTCCGGATGATCACCTGGTGCAGCATAAAAGCTTTCCATAAAGTCACTTATGTCTGCCCGCAAAGGAGAAAATGTATTCGTTTCTGTCGCAATCGATGCGCAAAATACCCGCACTGGAAAGCCTCACAATACTATAAGTAAATCAATTGAGTTAGAGTGAAAGGGGGAGAAACACACAACCTCCCCCTTTCCTAACGGAGCTTATTTGAGGTAGCTCCGCGTATTGGCATTCCCAAGTTCCTTTTGGAATAACTCCAAAAGCGTAACCCCTTGTGCACCGAGTGTTTCTTCGATGTGTTTTAGAACAACAGGTTGAGCAGCTGTTTTAAACTGGTTGCGAGATTCAGCTGAAAGAGCCGTTACTTCAATTTTGTCTTTCAATCCGGCAAGGCCACGGTCGGATGCTTCAATCACACGGCTCAACCCACGGCTGGCAACAACACAAGAGTTCGCCGCATAGTTAAGAACCCGTTGCTCATCAGCGGTGAGATCATCCCAAAACGCCTTGGAAACCATAAAGGTGTAGGGTGCAAAAAGGTGGTTCGTCAGTGTCATATACTTCTGAACTTCGGCAAATTTGGCGAATGAAATGATCGGAACTGGGTTCATCTGACCATCAATTACACCCGTTTGGAGCCCTGAATAGACCTCACCCCATGCCAAAGGATAAGCTTCTCCACCCAGAGACTGGATGATTTTCTGGTGCGACGGCAATGTCATGGTACGCACACGAATGCCCTTGAAATCATCAAGATTTTTAATCGCGTGTTTTGAGTTTGTTACAGCGAAGAACCCACCAGTATCAGGGAAACCTAGGACCTTAATCCCACTAACAGTTTCCTCAATATCTCGAGAAAGCTCGGCTCCAAAAGGACCGTCAAACACGTCATAGGTTGCGGCGTTATGATCAAAAGCAAATGCCAAATTCAAGACATCAATACGCGGATAGTATGATGAAATTGCCCCCGTGGATGTCAGCGTCGCCTGGATAACATTGTCACGAACGAGCTGAACGTGTTCTTTTGCGGAACCCAGTTGGTTTGAAGGATAAACCTCAACCTCAATAGAACCGTTGGTATCTGCTTCAACGATATTGGCAAAAACAGCTGTACAGGCATGTGCAGGATTTTCAAAGGGATCCATTTTATTGTCATGGCCAAACTTAAGTACTTTTGGCCCAGCCATTGCCCCGCTCACACTTGCACACAACAGAGCACCGACAGCGACAGAGGATGCAACTTTTTTCATAAACTTCATTCTTACGTCTCCCAGTTTTTATTTTAAATTCGTTTCCCAAACTTCGCGCCTGTTTCATCCCATTAGCTTTCAGCCAACAGGACCGGGAGCAATCGCTCTCCCTCTAGTTCCGGAGTTAAGCGAACCCCAGCATGCGGGGAAGCGCCAATGCGAGGTCCTCCCAAAAAGCAAAAATGAATAAAATTGAAACTTCAGCGATCAAGAAGGGCCACAACTTTGCAGCTATCCGTTCAAGCCTCTCCCCCGTGACAGAGGACAAAACAAAGAGGCAGGCGCCGACGGGTGGGGTCATCAAAGAGATGTTCAAGGCAAGGACAAATATGATCCCGGCATGGATTGGTTCTAAACCAACCTGTTCCGTCAAAGGTACGAGCACAGGTGCAAGCAGTATCAAGATTGCGGTGATGTCCATCACCATACCAACGGCCAGCAACATGCCAATAATAAGGGCGATGATGATGTATTTGTTATCTGAAACAGAGACAATTGCCTCAGCGAGTTCCTGTGGAATGCGGTTAAAGCTCAACCACCACCCAAGAATTGCAGCAAAGGCAATGATGACAAAAATGACGCCCGTAATTCTCGCCGTGCGAATGAGCATGCCGATAAAATCAGGAACCGAGATAGAGCGATAGACAAAAACACCGATGAAGAGCGCATAGGCAACAGCAATGGATGCTGCTTCTGTCGGTGTGACAATGCCACCAAGAATGCCGCCGAGAATGATAATTGGCATAAACAGAGCGAGAATGGATGACTTAAAGACGGATAAAAACTCTCTAAGGCTCGCTCGTTTATCCGCTTCTGGAAGGTTGTTTGCTTTGACGCCGATGGCAATAACAACCATACAAACAAAGCAAATTATAAGGCCAGGAAGTATTCCAGCAGCAAATAGCCCACCGATTGATACTCCCATAAGAGAGCCGTAAATAACCATCAAGCCTGATGGAGGAATGGTCGGCCCAATAATAGATCCCGCAGCTGTAACGGCACAGGCATAATCCCGACTGTATCCACGCTTTACCATGGCCGGCACCAATGTTTTACCAAAAGCTGCGGCATCGGCAGTTGCGGCCCCCGTAAGTCCAGCAAAAAAGACCGAAGCCAGCATATTAGTGTGGGCCAATCCCCCCCGAAAGTGTCCAACCAATGTTTGCGCTAAAGAAACCAAACGGTGGGTAATACCCGTATGGTTCATAATTTCTCCGGCAAGAATAAAAAATGGCATCGCTAGAAACGGGAATATATTTAAGCCGTTGAACATGCGACTGGGGGCCAAGGCAAAAAAGGATCCTCCACCCATATCAACGAGCCCCAACACACCAGCCAGCCCAAGCGCAAAGCCAATTGGCATGCCAATAAGGACGAGTACGACGAAGGCAATTCCAACTATCATTGCATCACCTCATCATTTGTATGTGTCATGACTTGGCCCTGATCTCTGAAGGCTACGAACAGGACTTGGAGGGCAGCTATCGCTGCTGAAACTGGGATTGCCGCAAAGGGCATTGCAAGCGTCATATCGAAAATCATTGCCTGGCGGCTGCTGCCACCATTGGCAAAATCAATGCCGTACCAACATAAAAAGGCAAAAAGACCAAAGGTGAGAATATCAACTGAAAAAAGGCATGTACGGCGCAGGAACTTTGGCAGTCGATCAATAAGTATGGATAAACCAATATGCTCTCTGCGAGCGATGCCAGCCGAGATCGCAAGCAACGCAGCCCATATCATCAAGTAACGGGCCAACACTTCTGGCCAAGGGAGTTGCCAATGAAAAAGATACCGATCAATAACACCAAGCCATACATCCAATACCAATAACAGCATGAGCAATGCGACCAACCGCTCTACAATCCAGTTCAGTCTCTCACTGGCAATAGTCGCAAACTTTCTCATCCAACCCTCCAAAATGTAACTTTACTACATATACTGATGAGAATCGCATGATGTAAAGCAAAATTACGTAATTTAATTTCACAAATAGTCATATTCAGCTAAATTTCATCATTGAATGGTAGTTATTTTATCTAAATATGACTATTTGCGTAATTTAACTACGTAGTATATTGTTTTTGTAATTGCACATCGGCACAAACAAATTCGAAACATAAAATACTCAAGGGGCATAGGTTTGATTGGTACATTCGACCTCATTACAAAACTCAGAAAGATGGACGGCAGCTTTAAAGCCAGGGAGCAACAGGTATCTACCTACGTACTTGAAAACCTCGAAACCATCAGCCAAACCAGTGTCAGTAACCTCGCCAAGGCATGCGACGTCAGCGAACCAACTGTTATTCGATTTTGCAGGAAACTTGGCTGCGAGGGCTTTAAGGATTTCAAAATTCAACTTGCACAAAACGTCGCCGTCAGCCTTCAATACCTCTCTCGCTCAGAGAGCCCAAATCCCAAAACAGACAGCACTATTGATCAAGTTCTAAGCGCGTTGATTTCCACAACAAACGTTGCACATAATCAAATTAATCCAGAGCAAATTGCAAATGCCGTTGAGGCAATTACAAAAGCTCAAACCCTAATTTTCTGTGGTGTGGGCGGGGGATCTACAACGGTTGCGTTTGATGCTGCTAACCGTTTTTTCCGGCTGGGCATTACATCACTATCCTTGAACGACGCCTATCTTTTACGCATGCACGCAGCAACCCTTGGCCCAAATGATCTGATGTTTTTCATCTCTTCAACAGGAACACCGAGGGCCCTAATTGATACCGCAAAAATAGCCAATCAATACGGCGCAACGACGGTTTGCCTAACCCGACCAAATTCAGAATTATCTCAAACGTGCTCCCTTACTATCGGCATCGACTTGCCAGAAGACCCAGATATCTACAAACCAACAGCCTCTCGTCTGGTTTTCCTTGCAATTATCGACATTCTCGCGGCTTCCGTTGCTCGTCAAATGCCTGATAAAACAAAAGAAACCCTCCGTCGGATACGAGCCAGCCTAACCGCTCTCCACGGAAACACGGACCCACAACCAATCGGGGACTAAGGGTTTTGCTCTAGCGCCCCTTTTGAATTGAAAGAGCTTTCCGAATGCATTCTGAAAAAGCCGCAGAAAAAGTCGTAGAAACACCCGCGGTGCTTATTGATATAGCAGTGGCGAAAAAGAACATTGCCCGCTTTCAAAAGCATTGCGATCAACACGGCATAGCCATACGCCCCCATATCAAAACGCACAAACTCCCCTCCATGGCCAAGCTGCAAATAGCCGCCGGTGCTGTCGGTATAACTTGTCAAAAAATTGGCGAGGCAGAAGTTATGGCGAATGCTGGGATCGAAGATATATTCATCTCTTACAATATCCTCGGCACTGGAAAACTACAGCGATTGATCGAGCTATCGAAACGATGCAAACTATCAGTCGTCGCAGATAATGGGCAGGTTATTGACGGCCTTAATCAAGCCTTTCTCGGGGAACCTTTTCCGCTGGAGGTTTTAATAGAATGTGACACCGGCGCAGGTAGATGCGGCGCGCAGTCTCCACAGGAAGTGCTCCACCTGGCAAAGCTTATACATAATGCTTGCGGCCTCCAACTCGGTGGCTTGATGACCTACCCCCCCATGGATGATCAAAACAGCGTCAACAGTTGGCTATCACAGGCAAAAGACATCCTTCTTGAAAAGGACCTGCCTTGCCCGCGGATCAGCAGCGGCGGCACCCCGAATATGTGGCGCGCTCAAGAAGTATCCATTGCAGACGAACATAGATCAGGCACCTATATCTACAACGACAGATCGTTGATCAACGCAGGTCATTGCGCCGTCGAACACTGTGCCCTCACCGTAAAGGCAACCGTCATCAGCCGCCCGACGCAAACGCGCGCCATCATAGACGCAGGCTCAAAGATTCTAACCTCGGATCTCCTGGGGCTGGATGGTTATGGTTTAATCAAAGAAGCGCCAGAAGCCATTATAACCAGCTTAAGCGAAGAGCATGGAATCATTGACCTTAGCGAAACCACATGGTCCCCAAAAGTCGGTGATACGATCAATATCATTCCGAACCACGCCTGCGTGGTATCAAATATGGTCGATTACGTTTACTTAAAGGAAGAAGGCAAGCTCTCCAAAACATTAATCGCTGCTAGAGGGCTAGTTACTTGATCAAGTTGAAGTTAAATTGTGATCAAACAAGAAAACACTTTTTTACGAAAACAAGCCAACAACCACAAGCAGGGCGCACCCCATTATTCTGGGGTGCGCCTTTCTAATGATTATTATTTACCCCGTACAATAGCCGTATAGTCGCCGCTGAGCTGTAGAGTGACAGTAACATTTTCACCGTCACGATTTCGCCAAAACCAACCATGATCTCCGGCGAAAGGAGTTATAAAACTTCCAGTTCCCGAGATTTGACCACGGCCTTTTTCGTAGGTGACGGCTTCTCCCCCAGCATGGGCGTGGAGGTCAAAATTGATCCGACCACCCTCAGCTTTCCATGAATACATAAGCTCAGCCCCCTTCTCCATTGTGACCTTGATCTCAGAGTAATCGCCTGGCGCAAGGGTGAAGGTGATCTCATCCTGCCGCACCTCTTGAGCATAGGCTGTTGAGACAAATAAGCCTTGAATCTGTTGCAGCAAAAACGAAGCCCCATCGCCTTCCTGGTGCTCGGCATCATTTCCTGCCTCCTTCAAAAGCTGTTGCTTAATCTCGCCCATGTTCGTCAACCCCAAGAGAGAGCCTACACCAGTTGGGTCTTGCCCTAGTTCAGCGGGCATATATACCATGACACCGATGGCAACAGCCCCTATGCCAGCGATGAAGGAGTAACGACGTAGCTGTGCTTTAGAAGGCAAGTCTTCAAGTTTTGGTATTGGTGCGTTGTGCATTTGATAATCCAATCGTTAAGCGCTGGCCAAGTACCCCGTGATCTGCTGATACATTAGCAGAACTCCCAGGGTGACCATAATTAAGTTTGCATAGGTAGCTTGTTTCAGGAAATTAGGGCTGCGCCGCCAATATCCCATTACAATCAGTATGATAAAAAGGGCCAAAAGCTGACCAACTTCTACGCCTACATTGAAAGCCAGAAGGTTTGCCAAAAGACCGTCAGGGTCGATCTGATACTCCAAGATTTTTGAGGCGAGCCCTGTACCGTGAAAAAGGCCAAATATCAGGGTCGCAACTTTCGTATTCGGTTGAAATCCGAACCATCTTTGAAAGGCCCCAAGATTGTCGAGAGCCTTGTATACGACTGAAAGCCCTATGATGGCATCAATGATATAGGCATTAATGCCCCAACCGAACCACACCCCCAGAAGCATCGTAACTGAATGACCTACTGCGAAAAGGGTGACGTAAATTGCTACGTCTTTCATATGGTAGAGAAAAAACACAACCCCAAGAAGGAATAAGATATGGTCATATCCTGTCATCATGTGTTTTGCGCCGAGATAGATGAAGGGAATGATATGCACCCCCCATATTTCTTGGATATAACCCGCGTCACCTGGTGTGACATCATGGGCAAATGCCGCATTAGCAAAGAATGCCAGCGTGCTTAGAGTGAGGATAACAATACGCATAGGCGCGCGTGCCTTGTCCCCAGCAAGGATTTTCATGGAAAAACTCCGTTAGTGTTTAATTCAATCAAAAGAACACAGCAAAGCTGCGTAGATTAAACACGTGGAGGTCGTTCAATACGGAAATGCCCCTCAGGACCAGCGACTGAATCCACCTTCAACCAAGGCCCCCTTAATAATAAAGGATAATTATTGGTAAGGGATACAAATAGAAATACCTGATTATGGTCATGATCCGCCACATCGTGACTGTGGCCATGCATCGCCCAAAAGAGATCCTCTTCAAAACCATGAGAATGGCCGTGCGATTCAACCTGTTCAAGATGATCTTGAATCGTTTCAAGTACAGTAGGTGAGTGCGTAACGGAGGGCATAATTGACCACGTAACAAGGGCAAGACAAATGCCTACAATGCTTAGCGTATGAACGTACTTGTATGCACGCGTCATAATCCTCAATTATCTCGCCCCTTCATTCTGCCTACAGGCTTAAGCTGATTAATTTCTACTACGATGTGCTCAATGCGGTCAATTTCTACAACATCGCTTTGTATTTTATTACTAACTATGGAGACATTAAGGCGATCAACAAGATAACTGCGAAGTTTCTCAGGCGAGCCTAACAACTGTGAAAATAAGTTATCCCACCTATTTCCCTAGAAGCCAGATGCTTAAAAGGAATAGAACGACGTTAAAACTCTCGTTATCCAATACTTGAGTAGGGTGCTTTCATTTCTAACTAGATCACTAAACATGACCCTTTGTCAGTATTTTATACCACCATAACCTTCGGGAGTGGAGCCAGTTCAAAACCAGCTAGTTCCAACCGTTCTTTTACCCGATGGGCAATCGCCACCGCCTCTTCCGTATCACCATGCACACAAATGCTGTGTATCGGGGTTTCTATGCGCTTACCTGAAGGCGTAATGATTTTACCCTCATCAAGGAACGACAGGATTTGATCTGCCGATTGCTCGGGATCATGAATGACCGCATTAGGCTGCGAACGCGGTGTCAGGTTTCCGTTTTCGTCGTAGGTTCGGTCTGCGAAGATTTCACCTGCTGTCGGCAGTCCTAATTCCAACCCGGCTTTACAAAGGCAGGAGCCAGCGGTTGCAAGAAGAATAAGGGACGGATCGACAGAAACGATCGCACGGGCAATTGCCAGCGACATCGGCATATCTTCCGCGGCCATATTATTAAGCGCGCCATGGGGTTTTACGTGAGTAACTTTCGTCCCCTGGCTCTGAGCCACGGCCTGCAAGGCCCCGATTTGATAGACCATCATGGCTTCAAGTTCTGGAAGCGGTAAAACCATCTTTCTGCGACCAAAACCCTGTATATCGGGGAATGCGGGATGAGCACCGACGCTCACACCTTTTTCTTTGGCCAGCCTTGTCGTGGTCGACATCACCAGCGGGTCGCCGGCGTGATAGCCACAAGCAATATTCGCTGAACCTATTACCTCAAGCATGGCAGCATCATTACCTATTGAATACTTCCCAAATCCCTCACCCATATCGGCGTTAAGATTAATCAGTTTCATTTGATGTTCCCTCAAGGTGGCCGGGAAAGTGTCCGGACTGGTTTGCATCGACAACACCGCCGATCAGGTTGGCTTTATAAAGCGCCTTTAAATCCATTACCCCTTCGCCAAAATATTCAGCTATTGAGGAAATGGAGTTTTGGATTGCCGAGTTTTGATCAATTAATGCTGCCTGTGCCTGCGCCAAGCTCACGGGCTCAAACCGGATACTGTCACCGGGTAGCAGCTGACCAAGCAAGGGGAGATCAGCGGTAATCACAGTCGCAATCTTGGGATAGCCACCGATGGTTTGGCAATCGACAAAAAGAACAATTGGCTGCCCGCTACCCGGTATCTGAATCGATCCAGGCACAAGACCATCCGAAATCAGATCACTGCCCTTTTCTGGCAAAGGCACCAGCTCTGCGCCTTCCATACGGATCCCCATACGGTCGACATCGCCACTAACGTTATAAACTTCACTGGAGAATTTCACTATCTCATCTTGAGAGAAATAATCCTCTTGTGGCCCAAGCATGACGCGCACAGTTTTGCGATCTAACACTGGTGGAGAATTAACGACCTTCTCCATACCATCACGCGGAATGTCGAGATTGGCACCTACCACGTCACCAGCTTGTAATGGCAAGCCCGTAGATCCGCCGAGTTTTGCTCTGGCGTAGGTCGAATAACTATCAAGAACGGGGGTAAGATCGAACCCACCTTCTATGGTAAGATACCCCGTAGCACCATCACCTATAGAAGAGACCGCGAGGATATCTCCTTCGTTGAGAACGACCGTTTGCCAAGCTGAAACACTCAGTTTTTCACCATTTTCAGCAAGAATAAGTTCGGCGGCTGTATTCGCAGCCAACCCCAGACGGACACGCCCTTTATGGGCAACCACCTTAGGGCCTAAAAAACGAAACTCTATTGCCGCGTCAAACGGATCATTACCAACCAAGGCATTACCAATTTGAAGCGCAACAGGATCAGCGGCGCCACTTCTCGGCACACCGAACCCCGCGTACCCTCGACGGCCCTCATCCTGGATTGAGGCAACAATGCCTGGAGAAATTACTTTAAGAGACGCCCCCATTAATCTCTCCCTTGATCAACAAGAAAAGATTGAGGGCTTACAGCTCCGGAGCTGAGATCACGTTGAAGCTTTTCATATTCAACGATTGAAATAGGGTCAAAACGCACCAGAACCCCCGGAGACAATAAACTAGGTTGCTCCCATGCCGTATTGAAAAAAGGTACGGGACAACGTGCGAGAAGATGCCACCCTCCAGGACTTTCCCAAGGGTAGACGGCCGTTTGCTCGTTCGCTATTCCGACCGATCCGGCAGGCACCCTTACACGCGGACTAGTCCTTCTCGGGAAGCGTAATTTTTTATCAATCTCTCCCAAAAAGGCAAAGCCCGGAAGAAAGCCAATCAAGAAAACATCATACGTAACCGAGCTATGGAGTTCGATTACTTCTTTGACACTTAGACCACTTCTCTGCGCCACCTCTTCTAGATCAGGAGCATATTCACCCTGATAACAGGCCGGTAGCGACCATAACTGGCCCTCGTCTTTGACCTCAGAAACAGGCTCACGCGCCAAGTCAGCAATCAGATCACGAACCAATTCATAATCTGACTTTTGAGGATCCAGACAAACTGTTAGAGAACGGCTGGCTGATATCACATCCAAGACCCCCAACAATTTACCCAGGTCAACTTCCTGCTGAACTCGGGCACGAAGGGCACGCACACGCCTTGCCCCCAAAGCCCCCTTAAGGGAAGGAAACTCGATAGTGAAGGCGCTATCGCCCAATGTAAGGACTCGGATATCCACGTTAGCTCTCTTGTTTTTTCTTATTGAACTACAGCTTCAGATACACATCAACAATAAATCGTTATTGTTTTATTGACTATTTGTCAACAAAATGTCATTGTTTGTTCATGCGTTAGTAATGGCACACGTTTTTAAGCTCATTATTCGCAAAGAAACTGCTCGCTTTTCCTTAGTGTAATTCAGGAATACACGAGCCAAAAAAAACGTCGTGGCCATAATAAACCGAGGCCGAATTACAAAACCCTGGGAGGTTTTCAAAATGAAACTATTACGTAACTTCACCGCTGGTGTCGCTGCCATTGCTATGGGCACAGTCGCAACAGCTTCCGCTGACACATGGGACATGCCAACACCATATCCCGACAAAACATTCCACACAGCAAACATCATCGAATTTGCTAAAGATGTGGAAACAGCGACCAACGGCGATCTAAAGATCAAAGTTCACTCTGCTGGATCACTTTTCAAACATCCAGAAATCAAAAATGCGGTTCGTAGTGGCCAAGTGCCAATTGGCGAGTTCTTCCTCTCTCGCCTGTCAAACGAGCACGCTGCTTTCGGTGCGGATTCACTCCCTTTCCTCGCAACAAATTATGATGAAGCTGGCAAACTCTGGTCCGCGCAAAAACCTGTCATCAGCAAGTTGCTCGACAAACAGGGCTTGATGCCACTTTTCTCCGTGCCGTGGCCACCACAGGGTCTCTATACAAAAAAAGAGATCAATTCTGTTGATGACCTCAAAGGTCTGAAATTCCGCGCCTACAATGCTACTCTTGAGAAATTCGCAAGCCTAACTGGCGCAGCTCCTACCCAAGTAGAAGTACCTGATATCCCGCAAGCTTACGCAACGGGTCGCGTCGAAGCCATGATCACATCACCTTCTACCGGCGCCAACAGCAAAGCTTGGGATTTTGTTTCTCACTACACTCATATCCAAGCTTGGGTTCCAAAAAATATCGTCGTGATCAATAAAAAGTACTGGCGCAAACTAGACGAAGCCACACAAAAACTCGTTCTTGCAGCTGCATCTAAAGCTGAAAAACGTGGTTGGGCAATGAGCCAGGACGAAACCAAGAACAAAATCAAAATCATGAAAGACAACGGTGTTACCATAGTAAACCCACCTGCTGAAAAGCTTATGACAGGCCTGAAAGACGTTGGCTCTGGCATGCTCACAGAGTGGAAAGAAAATGCTGGCAGTGAAGGCTCAGAAATTCTGACTTCCTACGGCAACTAAGTTTCCCTGATGGGCGGTCATGCTAATTCGTTAGCGGGCCGCCCATGTTTATTTAAGGACATACTGCCTCGTTTTAGCAGCCATCCTTAATACATGATCGTCAACTGAAGGTGTGTACGACCATGCGACAGCTCCTCAATAAAATATATTCCATCAGCGGGTGGACAGCTGCATTTTTTATCGTTGCGATCTGCCTTACTGTTATGGCTCAAGTCGTACTCAACCTGCTTGATCGTATAAGTAGCGTGATAACTGGTGAAGCGTTTGGCCTCACCATTCCCTCTTACGCAGATTTTACGGGCTTCTTCCTTGCGGGCGCGTCATTCCTTGCCCTTGCTTACACCCTGCGTGACGGCAGCCATATTCGGGTTTCACTCGTACTCCAGCACCTATCGCCAAAAACACGTCATTTCGTAGAAATCTGGTGCCTGGGTATTGCCTCTGCAATGGCGATATACTTTACCGCCTATACTGGTTTCCTGGTCCACGAGTCCTACACTTACAACGACCTGTCTCCAGGGATGATTGCCATACCGATCTGGATACCAATGCTCCCCATGCTGATCGGGTTAGCTGTACTCTCTCTCGCTCTTTTAGATGAACTAGTCTGCGTTCTCTGTGGCCGGGACCCGAGTTATGAGGGCAAAGGCGAGAACTTACTGGAACAAGATCACGCTGATCTTCACGCGGAATAGGGGGCTTTGCGATGTCTGAAATTTACCTAACACTACTGTTACTTCTGACACTATTTGCCCTACTTGGTTCTGGTGTTTGGGTCGCCTTCTCCCTTTTTGGCGTTGGCCTCTTTGGCATGGTTGCCTTCACAGACGCCCCAGTCGGCGATGTCCTTGCTACCACAGCCTGGGGCGCGAGTAACTCTTGGGCTCTAGCAGCTCTCCCCCTCTTTATCTGGATGGGAGAAATTCTTTTTCGCTCCCGCCTTTCTGCAGATATGTTCAGCGGCCTATCGCCCTGGATGGGAAAAATTCCGGGAAAACTCCTACACGTAAACATCTTTGGCTGTGCGATTTTCGCAGCGGTTTCTGGTTCATCCGCAGCAACGGCAGCGACAATTGGCAAGATGTCGATACCTGAGCTATCAAAGCGCAAGTATCCTGAAAGTATGATGATCGGAACCCTCGCGGGCTCTGCGACCCTCGGACTTCTGATCCCCCCATCCATTATTTTGATTGTTTACGGCGTCGCGACCGAGCAGTCCATCGCCCGCCTCTTTATTGCAGGCGTGATCCCTGGCCTCTTGCTGGTTGCGCTGTTTGTTGGTTTTGTCGCCATATGGGCATTACTAAACAAAGATCAACTTCCCGATATTATCGAACAGATATCATTCACAGAAAAATTAAAGCGCGCAAAAAGCCTGCTTCCTGTGATCGCCCTGATTTCTGGAGTGATCGGCTCGATTTATTCAGGCATCGCCTCCCCAACCGATGCCGCTGCAGTGGGTGTAACTCTCGCCTTATTACTATCGTGGTATACGGGAGACCTCAACAAAACCACTTTCCTAGATGGCCTGATGGGGGCAACCAAGACATCTTGCATGATCGCCTTCATTTTAGCGGGCGCAGCCTTCCTTACAGTGGCCATGGGCTTTACCGGAATTCCAAAACTATTGGCGATATGGATCGGTGGCCTTGAATTAAGCACATACGGACTTCTCGCCGCCCTCACCGTTTTCTTTGTCGTCCTGGGCTGTTTTCTGGATGGCATTAGCGTCGTGGTCCTGACCACTTCCGTAATCATGCCATTAGTCGAACAAGCAGGTATCGATCCGTTATGGTTTGGCATCTATATTGTTATCGTCGTTGAAATGTCACAGATCACACCACCCGTGGGCTTCAATCTCTTTGTCTTACAGGCCTTAACTGGAAGAAATATCCTGACAGTCGCCAAGGCAGCTCTGCCCTTCTTCGGCCTCTTGATTTTGGCGCTTGCTATTATCATTGCCGTACCAGAGATCGTGACCTATCTTCCCAACAACATGTAAACAGGATTAATCCTAAGATCACTCAGTACCGTATTCACTCAACAAGAAGGACCCGTTATGTCTGATTCTGCTGACACACCAAAATCGCCGCGCCCTATCGTTTCTTCGGAGCACCTGGCAAGCGAACACGGTTGGCAGATGAGTGAATTGGAATACGGCATGATCATCGCCTTTAATGGATTTTCACGTTGGATGGTCCGCTGCATGAATGCGGCGGGCCACCAGGACTTCAATCCGCTGGACGTTCTGGTCTTACACAATGTAAACCATCGCAACAGGGAAAAACGACTGAACGACATTTGCTTTGTCCTCAATGTCGAAGATCCGCACACTGTGAACTATTCCCTGAAAAAGCTGATCAAAGCCAAACTGGTTAAGGGCACGAAGCGTGGCAAAGAAATCTTCTACGCCACGACAGAAGAAGGTGCCGAGGCCTGTACCGAGTACCGTAAAATTCGTGAACTTTGTCTGATTGATCCCGCTATTTCCACAGATTCAAAATCAGATGAAATTACCCATACTGCCCAGGTACTGCGTAGTATATCCGGACTTTATGACCAAGCCTCAAGAGCCGCGGCTTCGTTGTAGCTCTTATCTGGAGTGACTACTCCTCGCCCTAAAGGACGAGGCTTCTTGTTTCTCAGGCTGCAACTGGCAGTGTGCCAGAATTACGCGAGCCTCCACAAGCAGAGACGGATAGCCCTTCCGCCTTTAGTTTCAGGATACCTTGCTGCCGAATATTGATGGCAGCGTTAATATCGCGGTCATGCTCTTGGTCGCAGGTCTGGCACGTCCATTGCCGCACCGACAGCGGCATAGCATCAACCTTAGTGCCGCAATCAGAACAGGTCTTACTGGATGCAAACCACTGGTCAATTTGCACGAGGTGCTTACCTGACCAAGCTGTTTTGTAGGTCAGCTTTCGGAGCAATTCGCCCCATGCCGCGTCAGCGATATGTTTGGCAAGCTTCCTATTCTTGAGCATGTTTTTGACTTTCAACGTCTCCACGCAGATTGCTTGATTTTCGTCAACCAGTCGTTTTGACAATTTATGTTGAAAGTCATTGCGCGTGTTGGCAGTTCTTTCGTGAGCCTTGGCAACAAGTACACGCGCCTTGTTGCGGTTTGCCGACCCTTTCTTCTTTCGTGACAGTGTTTTTTGCTTGCGGCGCAAATTGGCCGCCGCACGTTTCAAAATACGGGGGTTCTTTTGTTTTTCACCCGTGCTGGCAATCGCTAAATGCGTTATGCCCAAATCAATACCCGTCACCGCGTCCGCTTCAATCGTTTTTAAGAGGGCTGGAACCTCCAGCCCATCATCACACAAGATTGACGCATAGTACTTACCTGTTTGAGTGCGCGAGATGGTGACGGTCTTAATCTTACCTACAATCTCACGGTGCAGAACTGCTTTGACCGTGCCGACTTTGGGCAAGTACAGACTGACACCATTTACAATTTTGACCCGTTGCGGGTAGGACATGGCTTGTTTGCCGTGTTTGCTCTTAAAGCGGGGATAGCGGCCCTGTTTTCTAAAAAATCGCTTAAAGGCATCATCCAAATGCATCACCGATTGTTGCAAGGCTTGGCTATCGGCTTCCTTTAGCCAGCCTGTTTCTTCCGTGGCTTTCAGTTCAACGAGCTTGTCCAAGGTCTGGCGCTTGCTGATGCTTTCGCCGCGCTCTTTCCAAGCGGAGCTACGCCAGCCCAAAGTAAAATTATACGCCCACCGCATCGCGCCAAATTGAAAGGCAAACGCCTTCCTCTGGTCAACAGTGGGATACAATCGGACTTTGGTTGCCTTTAGCATATCTCGACTCTACCATTGGTCTATGGACAACTCAAATGAATATCGCACAGGAAGACATTGTGTTTTTGCGCTACACGTACACTTGGTATTTATTACCAAATACCGCAGAGATGTGCTGTCAGAACTGGCTATACAGGACTTGCGGCACATCTTTGCCAAGGTCTGCAACGACTTTGAGGCGCAACTCGTCGAGTGTGACGGGGAAGACGACCATGTGCATCTGCTTATCAATTATCCGCCCAAAATATCCCTCTCTAAGCTGGTCAACAGTCTCAAGGGTGTATCCAGTCGCCGTTTGCGAAGCTTTCGCCCTGAAATTACGGGTAGGTATCGCAAAGGTGTCCTTTGGTCGCCGTCTTATTTTGCCGCTTCATGTGGTGGTGCGCCGCTCGATATTATCCGCAAATATGTCGAAACGCAGCGAGCCAACAAAAAACCGCGCTAGCGCGGTTGCGCCTTATATCCCCGCCCTGAAGGACGAGGTTTTACGGCGCGTTCCGATAATTGCCAGAGCTTTTGCCCGGAATGTAGAGCTAAGGGCTTCTTCTACAAAGTTGTAAAGTATGGCATCCACGTAAGAAAATTCCGTATTGGATTTCGAAGTATGAACCATATCTTACAACACACCATCGTTAAGTATCAAGATTTGAAATCGCATGACGCTTACCGCGCCCTCTTCAAAGAGACGCAGACAATATGCCATGCACCAGACCTTTCCTTACCGGATGGACAAAAAAAGGAAACTTACAACGTCTTGAGGATGATAAAAAGAGTTAGACTTGTTTCTGTTGGAAAAATATATGAATTCACTATCAGTTCTACGCTCAAGATATCACGATTACCTCACATGATCGTGAATGAATTCAATGGAATTTATAACGTTATAAAAAATATTTCATTTGAAACAATTTCTAATTGCGAAGAGTTATCAACATGTTAGGGGAAGTGTTGAATTGCAGAGGGGGCGCAAATGAAAAAAACTATTGCCCTTGTATAGGGAAATTTATATTGTCAGTTGTGATAAGTAAGCTGTTCTCTCCTTAGAGAGGTCGGGTAACGGGGCTTGTATCTTTGGCGGATCCTGCCCCGTCACACCCTCCACAGCACGCACCAACCGCAAAGAAGGAGCATGATGACCCAGAATTAGTATTTATTCACCTAAAAGTGTTAACTGTTATTAATACTATATTTTTCACGACAGTTTTTCAAGTAGTGAATACTTTCAAGTAGTGAATACAGTGTATGACAGTTTACCTTAAATTTCCCTAAAATTTTATACAGTTTGGCTTGTGCGTCTGGTTACAGGAAGCATTTTGGCACCCAACCACACAACCGATTGTTGATTAGATTGGCATTATTCCATCTTATGGGAAAGATTCGCAACCATTTGTTTATTTTTTTTTGAGTTTATCTGTTCGGGGGATCACAAATGTCCTTTAATGATTCTAAAATTATCACAGCTATAGCAAGCCTATCCTTGGCTTTGGGGCTTAGCGGTTGCCTCGTTTCTGAAGAAGCCCGTATCGCCGACAAAGACTATGATTTAAAACTGCACACGATAGAATCGTCTGGTGCATCCATAGTTTTACCGGAAGTTGTGGTTCAAAAGCCTCAAGCGGTGCATGTAAAGGATCGCCCCTGGTTAGGACTTAAAAAGTTATCCCTACCAAAGGGTACTGCCCTCCCCGAACAATTCAGAACAGGCAATGGCATTGCTATTCCCTTTGAAGAAGCTCTGGATATCAACGAGATTGCCAACAGGATCTCGGCAGCCACAGGAATATCTGTAAAGCTTAAAGGGCAACAGGACACTGAAGGTGATGAGAAAAAAGCTAAAACCTTTACACCGGTTAGTTATATTTCATCCGCCAGTAGCGATAAGATCATCTGGCAGGGACCTCTTGATTCCCTGCTCGATCAGTGGACAAGCTTCTATGGCTATGACTGGTCCTATGACGGCGACAGCATTTCCATTATAAGATATGGAGCCTCCGTTTTCACGATCGACGCGCTTGCTGGCGATGACACCTTTACAACAAGCCTGTCTTCTTCTGCAGAAACGGACGGCAGCAACTCCCTAGCAAGCCAAAAAATCTCATCAACCTATGTAATTGATCTCTTTAATGAAGTAGAAACACAAGCCAAGGAACTGGTGAGTGCTAAAACAAAGGTCAAGGCATCCCCAACCAGTGGAACCATCACCGTTAAGGGGATACCCGCAGATATCAAAACCGTTGCGAACTTCCTACAACACCTGAACAAAAAAATCCTGCGCTCGGTAACCCTATCGGTTCGAATTCTTGATCTACAGCGCACCCGCTCAGCGGATTATAACTTTGACCTGGATTTCCTGCTTAAAGATATCCTTGGGAAACAAAGTCTGCAATTTGTATCCGGCGGAACATCAAATCTGATAGGAACGGTTCGCCCTCTTCCATCAGGCACAACAACAAACTCTGTTAATGCCACAATCAAGGCCCTTAATTCTCTCGGGACCATTAGCCGGGATCTTAACGGAACGGTCGCAGCTCTGAATGGACAGCCCGTTCCCCTGCAACGCTTTGTCCGCCGTGCTTATCTTAAATCAGCAGAAACAGACACCATCGATGGCGTGGTTTCCCGCAGCTTTACGATCGGCTCCGTTGATAGTGGCTACTTCATCTCCTTCCTGCCTCGTATCGTAAACGATGACCAGGTTCGGGTACGCATGAATATTGGACTGCAGGACCTACTTGAACTACGTGAGTTCACTTCAGACGGCACAACTCTCCAGTTTCCTGAAGAATCAAGCAACGCAATCAGAATTGAACGACTGATCCGCTCTGGTGACACCCTTATCATTTCCGGAACAACTGATAACAAAACCAATGGCGATCGTTCAGGTCTCGGCAATGCGGATAACTGGCTCCTCGGTGGCAATCAGGATGCTGACATTTCGAGAAATCAGCAGGTTATTCTTCTGTCCGCCGAAATTGACCCGCCACAAGGTGTCACTGAATACAAAGCTGACTTGCTTTAGGATCTGATAATGTCATTTTTCAACCAAGAGACATCAACATCACCTGGTACGAGTGAAGTGTCACAAAATCTTGACGCAACTCCCGCTAATCAAATTGTGTTGGGTGGTGAAAAGTATGCTTGCGGCCTTGAATGGGTATACAAGGGTCCAAGTAAACCGTCCCTCGCTTATTTGATTGAAAACGGCCGGGCCATGGAGGCTTCATCCTCTGTCCGGTATCAAGACCAGATAGGGTATGTAACGCAAGAACACCACGATCTTGATAATCTGGTTCCTGCTGCAACACTGGTGGCTGACTTTTTCTCAGACAAGGCTGGTACTTTACTGGTTATACTCGCAAGCGAGACTGCTTCAGAGAAATCAGAGACAGATTGCCTGGGTTCATATTTGATCGTACAGGCTAAGGACGGCGTGCTCCTGCCAAATGGCGATGCTTTCTATCCGGATCCTGTATCGGCTCTCGCAGCCTTTAAAACAGAACTCAACACTGAATGGCAAAACATTTTTATAAGTGATACCGCCAAGGACCTGCTTGTGGAGCCAGAGCTTTCTGATGCACAGGTAGAGCCCTTCTCTTTATCGGATATCATTACCGAGGAAGCCTACTCCCCACAACAGCGGAAAAGCATCAAGCCCTTACCGTTTAAAAGCATCCGGGTTAATAACTTACCTCTTTGGGGGGGACTAACAGCGGGTGCTACAGCAATTGTTGGGGGCCTGTATTTAGCGACTGAAATCGTTATGCCAATGTTCTTCCAGCAAACTGAGCACGTTATTGTGGTGGAGAAGCCCCAGATAACACCTACTGTCAGCTTTGTGGATCCCACTTCCCTTCTTGAAGCCTGCTTTACCAGTCTGCAAAGTCCTCCTTCGGAACTCATCGGATGGGACCTAACTAAAGTTACCTGTTCTCCAAGTAGTTCGAACATTGGCACTTCAATCGGCAGCCCGTTGTTTGGAGAGCCAACCCTTTTCTATGAATGGCGCATTGCTGCCAATAAGAATAAGGCAATCTTCCGCCGTTCCGCTGAAAAGAATCTCTCCGAGTGGAATAAGGGCGTCGTCCTGGATGATACGGCATTTGGCTTTATCCCGGTAAAAGCACTGAAGGCAACTTTTGATTCAACCCAACTACCAGGAAAAGCTGCTTTTCGAAAACAAGTTGATCTCGTGTTTGGTGCCATAACTTCTGACCTGCACCATTCTGAAAGTGCGGGCCATTGGTCGGTCCGTTTTTCAACACCGCTATCCCTTGAACAACTGGCAAAGCGGACTGCTCAGGTGCCAGGTCTTCGTATAATGTCCGTCACAAAATCAGGAAATTTCAACAAGCGGCAGTCCTGGGCCGTAGAAGCAAGTCTCGCCCAGGTTCTTACCGTTCCTGGCAATACTCTCGCTCAACAAGGAATTAACTAGATGACGTTGAATAAGAAAGCTCTCCTCCTTAGCGTTTGCGTATTGTCCGTGATGGGTACCCAGGCATTTGCAGACCGTGCGGATCGGGCAAAAAGGGCTCATGAGCGACAACTTGCTTCCTACGCCCACTCAATAATCTGGGTTCATCAAAAAATAACCACCTGGATCGGGGG
Organism: Kiloniella sp.; assembly: GCF_965205715.1. Lineage (GTDB taxonomy): Bacteria > Pseudomonadota > Alphaproteobacteria > Kiloniellales > Kiloniellaceae > Kiloniella. The sequence goes on from NZ_CBDBHW010000014.1 coordinate 2,196,647, forward strand.
TGCAAGTTACGAGAGAGAGATGGGGGATGATCCGGACAAACCCCGGAGAAATCCCGGAACGGAACCTTTGAATGACTGGGCCGACGGTGTTCCCCTGGACAAAATTTACAATCTGCATGCGTCTCGTATCTATCCTGGTATTAAAGCGCGTTATTGTGACGATACCCTTCTGGTTTATCTTGATGACCCTGCCCCAAAGGGTGTTGGGCCTGACAATCTGCGCAATATTCAAACCGGTTGGACAGAATCTTACTTGAGGAAAAACGGTACTTCGGGACCGGGTCAACCACCGGCACCCTTACAGTGGATGGAAGACAACATAATTGAATCCTCTTTTCAGTATGCTGATCCAATTTTAGAAGTTCCGGCTTGTATGCTGGACACGCCACTACCTTCAGGACGGCCCGTTAAAATTGAGAGAGTAATTGACCTCTCGAAGCAATTTTTCGAGAAAACAGTAATTGACCGGAGAACCGATGCCTGCCCAGCAGGCAAACATGGTAAAAACGGGATCTACATGCGCCGGGAGGGAACGCAAAAATACAACAAATTCCTAGAACCCGTCGGTGCCCCTGTTTGGGGAGCGTGGGCCGAGTTTACGAACTATTGCAAGGACGATTATGCGAGAGATTTCACTTTTAAGACTTCTTGTAGTTATACGACCAAAAAAGGAACCACTTGGCAGGGTTCGGTTTACTGGACACAAACCAAGAATGTGAGCGCTGATGGTGTAAGCATGTCTGCACCGGAATTCAAGAGTTCCAACTGCCCTGATATCCGCGACGGGGTTGTTAAGGCTGAACTTCCCGCTCCGATCGTAAATACGGTCAACACGACTGAGAACAAAAGTCAGAGTTGTCCTGCAGGTTATACGGGCAGCATTTCGCTACGCAGGACGAAGACCGTCAGAACCACAACCTTTGTCTGGAAGCAGGATCCCGTTGTCGCGACCAGTTATTCAAACTGGGCACAGACATCAAACACCTGTACCCAACCGCTTGTATGCAGCACCTGGGAAGGCAGTTCGGAAGAAGGCTTTAAACACTGCACCTGTAGGCGCGGTGGGGAAGTTGTCTCCAGCTCAAGAGGTGCGTGTGGGAGTGGCGGGGGAAGCAGTGGCGGAGGCGGCGATCATGATGGCCAGGGTGGTGGTGATACTGACGCCGACCACGATGGTCGTAGCCGACAAGACGGTGATACCAATGATCACGAAGGACCCAGTAATGGGGATGCAGCAAGTGGTGGAGATAGAAGCCATAACCCGTAACGAAACATACTATTATTTAAGGAGCCAAAACATGAAAAAACTATTTATCGGAACGCGCCGTAAAACCTCGTCCTTCAGGGCGGGGATATAAGGCGCAACCGCGCTAGCGCGGTTTTTTGTTGGCTCGCTGCGTTTCGACATATTTGCGGATAATATCGAGCGGCGCACCACCACATGAAGCGGCAAAATAAGACGGCGACCAAAGGACACCTTTGCGATACCTACCCGTAATTTCAGGGCGAAAGCTTCGCAAACGGCGACTGGATACACCCTTGAGACTGTTGACCAGCTTAGAGAGGGATATTTTGGGCGGATAATTGATAAGCAGATGCACATGGTCGTCTTCCCCGTCACACTCGACGAGTTGCGCCTCAAAGTCGTTGCAGACCTTGGCAAAGATGTGCCGCAAGTCCTGTATAGCCAGTTCTGACAGCACATCTCTGCGGTATTTGGTAATAAATACCAAGTGTACGTGTAGCGCAAAAACACAATGTCTTCCTGTGCGATATTCATTTGAGTTGTCCATAGACCAATGGTAGAGTCGAGATATGCTAAAGGCAACCAAAGTCCGATTGTATCCCACTGTTGACCAGAGGAAGGCGTTTGCCTTTCAATTTGGCGCGATGCGGTGGGCGTATAATTTTACTTTGGGCTGGCGTAGCTCCGCTTGGAAAGAGCGCGGCGAAAGCATCAGCAAGCGCCAGACCTTGGACAAGCTCCAGCCACGGAAGAAACAGGCTGGCTAAAGGAAGCCGATAGCCAAGCCTTGCAACAATCGGTGATGCATTTGGATGATGCCTTTAAGCGATTTTTTAGAAAACAGGGCCGCTATCCCCGCTTTAAGAGCACGGCAAACAAGCCATGTCCTACCCGCAACGGGTCAAAATTGTAAATGGTGTCAGTCTGTACTTGCCCAAAGTCGGCACGGTCAAAGCAGTTCTGCACCATTGATCTCGCGCAAACAGGTAAGTACTATGGTGTGTGATGACTGACGCCGGACCACGATGGTCGTAGCCGACAAGACGGTGATACCAATGATCACGAAGGACCCAGTAATGGGGATGCAGCGTGGAAGTTGAAAGTGGAATAGGAAGATAGAAGCCATAACCCGTAACGAAACATACTATTATTTAAGGAGCCAAAACATGAAAAAACTATTTATATGCACTGGAGCCCTGATTATTGGGTTCTCGGAAATGGCTATGGCCAAACCAGAGGCAAGCCATAATATTGAGCAATTTGAGAGTTTCCTATCGGGAAAGGTGTTAGTTACAAAAACGCCTCTTTGGGAGGTATCTGAAATTGCTAGACGTACATCCCATGCAACATATTTAGCACCTGACGGGACTGATTTTCAGTGTACATATGGAGACACAAAAAACGACAAAACCCTCAAATATCGTACATATCAAGGACATTCAGAATGGGATACATGGCGCCTAACCAAACCCTTTTTTAGTTCAGGTGTACTTCTCACGACCAACGGCAATGGTACGAGATCTATTCCCATATACGACGAAAAAATTAACGTGCTTGAGCGTTGGTATCAACGTAAGGGAGAATGGAAACGACTTGTCGTTGGCCACCTACAAGACTCTTGGCCAGCCTGGGCACTAGAAAAATGCCCTGATTTAAAACTCCCTGCTGGTCTAAAGATCAATCACGAACAGAAAACCCCTAATTACGAACAGAACTACAAAACCTATGATCTGACACCTTCAGGTAAGAAAATCACTCCTTTAACTGCAGAAGAAGCAGCCGCTTTTCTTCACCAGAACAATGGAAATATACTCGTTGATAGCGACGGCAAGAATTATGTCCCGAACATGAACGGTCGTGAGTTCTGGAAAATTGACGAGAAGCTTGAAATTGCAGATATAGCCCACCTGAGTGCAACAGATGAAACACTGGACATGCAGTGGGAAAAAGGCGGCATTCAACAATCTTATAATATTGGAGACCAAATCCAGTTGAAACCTACTGGTGGCCGACATAATGCGTTCACCTTCACGGATTGGCTGCAAAAGCAGGGTTATGTAGAACTTTCCTTTGGTGAAAATAAAGTTGCCACCCTTGAATTCACTTCTCCCAACAATGTCATTGCATGGGCTGCAGGTGAAACATTTCAAGGAACATGGAAACATCAAGCCACAGAATTAAACCTCTCATTATCCTACGACACTAATGCAGTCAACTACTATTCAATTGCATGGAAAGATGCTGCCAAACAACTTGAATGGCCTGGGCTAAAATAACCTCTAAAAACAAGTAAAAAATCTCGTATTTCAAGGAGCCGAACCAATGAAATTCAAGTCGCTTATTCTCGCTACATGCCTTCTGCCATTATCTACTGTTGGTATAGTGGTACAGTTGACACCATCAGCTCAAGCCGCTCCTGTTATACAGGACACTCCTGCCGTGCAGGCTGATTATCCTGAAGGTTTTACTCCTTGCCCCAGAGAACAAATCAAGCAAGCTTTAAGCGAGAATATCAGCGGAAGTGAATTGATCGACCTACTGGCTCTTGAAAGCGAGGTCCTGAAACTCTGTGCCGAACGCGCCAGCTTATATAACACCATCATCACAGAAGACCAAAAGCTCCAAAAACTACAGGGTAAAGCCCCTGTGGCAGGAGCAAACAGTCGTAAGGCACTAAGCAACAATACAAGTGTTTTCTTTGATAGCGGCAATAACCAAGGCTCCCACTCTTCCGGAGCCACTGGCACTCCCCCTGCCCCTCCTGCTTTAAACGGTACTAATCCATCTCCATCCCTGGCTTCCGAGTACAACTGGTACACCATGTATGGCACCGGCACGGATTTAACGGTCGGTATTAGTGACGGCCGTGGAAACTGGCTGTTAAAACGTGGTGATATGCTTCCGGGCGATTGGAAAATCGTTACCGTTGAAGCTAAACCCGAAAAGGTAATCCTCCAAAAAGGAAAGCGCCTCTTCCCGCTTCCCTACATCAACCGTAAAGCAAAACCTCTCGATGATGTCTTTTCTGGAGAACTCAATTGAAGACATTCTCCAAAATCAAGCCTTCTGTCTTAAGAAGGTGTTGTTTTCCTTTCGGGACAACAGGAGATGGAAAGACGGCAACTCTTCGTTCTTTTCTTTCCCGGAAAAAGGGTCAACCTCTACAACGGGCGCTTCCTGCAGCGGATCCTGTTGAATATCCCATCTCAATTTCTTATGAGGGAGATATCAATTGAACGACATCGATATCATCACCCACAAGAAGCTTTCCCAAAGGTTCATGGAGCTTTGTGCGGTTACGAGCGACGGAACCTATTACTATGCCAAAGGCTACGATAAGGATACGACCGTCCTTAACGAAGTACATTCCCATATGCGTGCCAAGATACTGCCAAGGGAAAAAAGCAAGGTAACTTGTGATCTTTCTGATATCGCCGCTCTTTACGATAAAAGCGTTAACAGCGACGTTCCGGCAGACAAGTTAAAGTCCCGGATTTACAATTTACTCAAGGCCTGCGCCAACGCTAAAGCCAGTGATCTTGTTATTCACTCTGACGGCGTGTCCTGTAAATTTCACGCTCTTGTTAATGATAATAAAATTAAGCTTTGCACTCCCTGGACTTCTTCTGAAGGCACTCAGGCTATGGAGCAGATTTTCTTTGCCAAGGACGAGGGCAGTAAACAGACATCATATGAAAAATCAAGTAACCAGGGTTTTTCCATAAGCCCCTCTGACGCTTTTCCATTACCGGGAAACATTGTAAAACTCCGCGTTCAACGAGGACCGAGCCACAATGGTGACCATATGGTCATGCGGTTGTTTTACGAAAATACCACGGACAATCTTACCCTGGAAAAACTCGGATTTGATTCTGAGCTTTGTGAAGTCCTGGAGAGAATAATGCTCTCCATTAACGGAGCCGTATTCATTTCCGGGGTAACGGGTGATGGTAAGTCCACAACAATTGCTGTCTCACTCAATCAGCAGAACAAGTTGTTTAACAATAAGCTTCAAATGGTCACGGTCGAGGATCCTGTAGAATACTCGATCCCCGGAGCCATCCAGATTCCCGTATCAACCGCTGCGACCGAAGAAGAACGCGAGGCTGTTTACAGTCAGGCCCTCATGCACTTCTGCCGGGTTCATCCGGCAACCGGTATGGTCTCGGAAATCAGGGATGGGAATTCGGGCCGTCAGGTAATGGATATGGTTGATACGGGCCACCAGGTCTGGACAACAATTCACTGTAATTCTGCAAACGGAATTCTTTTCCGCTTAATCGATATGGGTGTTCATCCTTCAAAACTGAGCAAGCCAGGTAACATTGCCCTTCTCATGAAGCAAACACTCGTACCCCTGCTTTGCCCTCACTGTTCTCTCCAGGGTGAGAAAGCATTTCAAAACTTGCCACATTGGATGAAGTCGGATCTGGCTCAGAGTAACAAGGTCCGTTTAAGAAACAAGAAAGGTTGCGAGCATTGCCACCGCCCCGAGGGAAATGACCTGTCCAAGGCTGTGTGGAATGGATACCAACATCAAACCGCCGTCGCGGAATACATAATTCCTGACAATAAATATCTCCGGTATGTGCGTGATAACAACCCTATTGGTGCCGAGGAATACTGGCTTGGTGAAATGGGCGGAGAGACGATCCATACCAGGGTGTCAAAAATGATCCATGCAGGTCAGGTAGATCCCAGAGATGCCTATCGTAAAGGGATCAAGATCTTTACTAAAGAAAATCCAGGATCTGTCAGTCTGGTTCCGATATCTGGCGGTCGGGAGGGTTCATAAGTGGAAACATCAAACAATATAATTCGTGACTACTCCTCGCCCTAAAGGACGAGGCTTCTTGTTTCTCAGGCTGCAACTGGCAGTGTGCCAGAATTACGCGAGCCTCCACAAGCAGAGACGGATAGCCCTTCCGCCTTTAGTTTCAGGATACCTTGCTGCCGAATATTGATGGCAGCGTTAATATCGCGGTCATGCTCTTGGTCGCAGGTCTGGCACGTCCATTGCCGCACCGACAGCGGCATAGCATCAACCTTAGTGCCGCAATCAGAACAGGTCTTACTGGATGCAAACCACTGGTCAATTTGCACGAGGTGCTTACCTGACCAAGCTGTTTTGTAGGTCAGCTTTCGGAGCAATTCGCCCCATGCCGCGTCAGCGATATGTTTGGCAAGCTTCCTATTCTTGAGCATGTTTTTGACTTTCAACGTCTCCACGCAGATTGCTTGATTTTCGTCAACCAGTCGTTTTGACAATTTATGTTGAAAGTCATTGCGCGTGTTGGCAGTTCTTTCGTGAGCCTTGGCAACAAGTACACGCGCCTTGTTGCGGTTTGCCGACCCTTTCTTCTTTCGTGACAGTGTTTTTTGCTTGCGGCGCAAATTGGCCGCCGCACGTTTCAAAATACGGGGGTTCTTTTGTTTTTCACCCGTGCTGGCAATCGCTAAATGCGTTATGCCCAAATCAATACCCGTCACCGCGTCCGCTTCAATCGTTTTTAAGAGGGCTGGAACCTCCAGCCCATCATCACACAAGATTGACGCATAGTACTTACCTGTTTGAGTGCGCGAGATGGTGACGGTCTTAATCTTACCTACAATCTCACGGTGCAGAACTGCTTTGACCGTGCCGACTTTGGGCAAGTACAGACTGACACCATTTACAATTTTGACCCGTTGCGGGTAGGACATGGCTTGTTTGCCGTGTTTGCTCTTAAAGCGGGGATAGCGGCCCTGTTTTCTAAAAAATCGCTTAAAGGCATCATCCAAATGCATCACCGATTGTTGCAAGGCTTGGCTATCGGCTTCCTTTAGCCAGCCTGTTTCTTCCGTGGCTTTCAGTTCAACGAGCTTGTCCAAGGTCTGGCGCTTGCTGATGCTTTCGCCGCGCTCTTTCCAAGCGGAGCTACGCCAGCCCAAAGTAAAATTATACGCCCACCGCATCGCGCCAAATTGAAAGGCAAACGCCTTCCTCTGGTCAACAGTGGGATACAATCGGACTTTGGTTGCCTTTAGCATATCTCGACTCTACCATTGGTCTATGGACAACTCAAATGAATATCGCACAGGAAGACATTGTGTTTTTGCGCTACACGTACACTTGGTATTTATTACCAAATACCGCAGAGATGTGCTGTCAGAACTGGCTATACAGGACTTGCGGCACATCTTTGCCAAGGTCTGCAACGACTTTGAGGCGCAACTCGTCGAGTGTGACGGGGAAGACGACCATGTGCATCTGCTTATCAATTATCCGCCCAAAATATCCCTCTCTAAGCTGGTCAACAGTCTCAAGGGTGTATCCAGTCGCCGTTTGCGAAGCTTTCGCCCTGAAATTACGGGTAGGTATCGCAAAGGTGTCCTTTGGTCGCCGTCTTATTTTGCCGCTTCATGTGGTGGTGCGCCGCTCGATATTATCCGCAAATATGTCGAAACGCAGCGAGCCAACAAAAAACCGCGCTAGCGCGGTTGCGCCTTATATCCCCGCCCTGAAGGACGAGGTTTTACGGCGCGTTCCGATAATCTAACCCTTCACTTTCCCTCCCCCCAAAAAACACAAACGTGAATTTGCAAAATTTGCGCAATGCCCCTACTTGTCATAACCTGACCCTACAAGAGGTGTGAAAACAGGCACACCCAGCAGAGAAAAGCTCTGCACCAAAGAAAAAAATCAGCTCAGTCTCCTATATTGGCGGGCTAGATAAATAAAAATTAATGATAGGCTCATTCACACCAAGAGTGAATTATGACCTATTGACGTTTGGGGCGACTAAATGGAATCTGCGACGAACCACGCAGTGCATGTTGAAAGCACTCTGGAGGCAAATGGGGCTGCCAAGCATGCTATCGCGGCATCCTGGCGGCGCTCTAAACTCCTCCATCAACTTCATCCCGATCACAATCGCCCTCCAGAACGCATGTCTTCAAGGGAACTAAAAGACGCGCAAGAACAGCTTGGATCTTTGATAAATACTGCTGAAAGCAGTTTGGACAGATTGTATCTTGCGGTGGGCAATGTTGGATGCTGTGTCGTCCTCGCAGATGCGAATGGCGTCGCCGTAGATCGACGCGGCGCCACTGCCGATGACAAAACATTTCGAGAATGGGGGCTCTGGACCGGATCGCTTTGGAGTGAGGACAGTGAAGGCACCAATGGCATAGGGACATGTATTGTCGAAAAGCGGGCACTTACGATCCATAAAGAGCAACACTTTCACAGCAAAAATACCAGCCTTTCATGCAGCGCGGCACCGATCTTTGATCACGAAGGTAAGCTCATCGCTGCCATAGACGTGTCTTCTAGTCGTGCTGATCTTACTGCCGAGTTTGCCCGCGTTATCTCCATGTCAGTCGTCGACGCTGCGCGCCACATTGAATCAGAACACTTTCGGCAAACCTTTTCCGATGCAGATATTATTTTAGCCTCCCCACCCCAAGGACAGGCGGGGCTTGCAAATGAACTCGGCGCCTCACTTCTTGCCGTTAACCAGGATGGCATCGTTGTCGGGGCAACCCGAGGAGCAAGGCGTATTTATAATTTACAGGATGACGCCTTGAAAACGCCCCTTCTCCTATCTGACCTTTATGGCAGAGAAGTAAATCATGCCAAAGAATACGAATTGGCGGAAAGAAGGGTTATCCTTCAAGCTTTAACCCACACCAATGGGAACGTGTCCGCCGCAGCCGCAGCTATGGGAATTAGCCGCGCGACACTTCATCGGAAAATAAAATTTCTAGGCCTTGAAATCTAACTCCCAATAACGATCATCTATAAACATCAATTCGACCGCGTCGAAATATCATGCTTTTTTAACAATCGCCTTAGCTGATGATAGCTTAATCCCATCGCCTGAGCAGCATCAGTTTGATTAAAGTGATATCGTTTCAGCGCCTCAGACAGCAGTTGCACTTCATAACGACTTACAGCTTTGGCGAAATCTTCACTCACCTCTGACAAGATGGTTTCCTTTTTAGCAGCCTGTGCATCTTTATCAGCGCCAAAGCGCCAGGGGCTATCAAAGGGATTGATATAGATATGATCAATTGCCTTAACCTGTGACGGCAGACGGCAAATTGTCCGCTCCACCGCATTGCGTAATTCTCGGATATTCCCAGGCCATCGATATCCAAGCAGTTGCTGTTGCGCTTGATCAGTGAACCCCGGAAACAAATCACCCCCAACTTCTCGCGTCACCTCAATCGCAAAATGTCGAGCCAATGTTAAGATGTCTTTTGGGCGCACTCTCAAAGGCGGTAGGGTAATCACATCAAAAGCGAGACGATCCAGGAGATCCGCACGAAACTCTCCTTTTTCCGCAAGAGCTGGCAAATCGACATTAGCTGCTCCAATGACCCGCACATCGACCTTGAGTGTCTCGCTGCCTCCAACCCTTTCAAATTCCCCATACTCTATGATCCTCAAGACCTTTTCTTGAACAGCCTGTGACGCCGTTGCAATTTCATCGAGGATAAGCGTCCCCCCATCTGCTCGCTCGAACCGCCCGATATGCGTTTTCTGCGCACCGGTAAAAGCGCCGCGTTCATGGCCAAAAAGTTCGCTCTCCAACAAACTATCGGTAAGAGCTGCACAGTTGATCTTAACCAACGGACCATCCCACCGCTTGGAAAGGTAATGCAGGCGTGACGTAAAAAGCTCCTTGCCTGTTCCGCGCTCGCCAACGACGAGACAAGGCTTATCAATATGAGCCAACCGGGAGGATTTTTCGACGACGTCCAAGAAGATGGGGTCTTCGCCAATGATGTTTACAGGTGTTTCCATAAGTATTTATATCGTTATTCGCTATCGAAAATCGACACTTATTATCGTATTAATTTCAGCTTATTCGCACTCAACCACATAACTCATTGATTTTAAACAATACTACAACTTGGCACGCAGCATGCAAACTAATGAGAAATTACTTACTCCTTGAAAGGAAATTGTTATGAGCATCTTTTCCCGTCTCACCGACATTGTTAATTCCAACGTGAATTCCCTGTTGGATCGTGCGGAAGACCCGGAAAAAATGGCCCGCCTGATGATACAGGAAATGGAAGACACACTGATCGAGGTCAGATCTTCTTCCGTTAAAGCCATTGCAGATAAAAAAGACATCGAGAAAAAACTCGTTAGCCTAGAGGCATCCCAGGCAGAGTGGGCCAGCAAGGCTGAATTCGCCCTCTCAAAAGGTCGGGATGATCTCGCCAAAGGCGCCCTACTCGCAAAAAGAAAAATCGAGGAACAGGCTGAAGCCTTGAAAAACGAGTTATCTTTCATAGATGAAAGTCTCGCCAAGTCCAGCGAAGATCTTGCCAAACTCCAGGCAAAGCTCGACGAAGCCAAGGCCAAGAAAAAATCTATGGAAATTCGTTTAAACACAGCGGAGAAGCGAGTTAAACTACGCAAAACAACCTATGACGGACGTGTAGATGATGCACTTGCCCGTTATGACAACTTGGAACGCAAAATTACAGAACTGGATGCCGAAGCCGATTCATATGATCTTGGTCGCAAAAAATCTCTAAACGATGAGTTTTCAGAACTTGAGGCTGATTCAGAAATCGCAGATGAGCTCGCATCGCTTAAAGCGAAAATGGCCAAGTCAAAAAAATAATGAGACTTACGGCTGCGAGTACTTTAGCGGCTCGAAATCGGACTAAGCCAGGTTTTAAAACAAGAAAGAGATCGTAAAAAATGAGCTTCGCTGTGGTTTTATTCGTCCCATTGGTTGTCTTTTTGTCAATCGTCGCGCCGCTATGGATCATTTTCCACTACGTCACAAAGTGGAAATCCATCAAGAAACAAGATTTGGGGAACGGCATGATCGCCGTTCCTAAAGAGGAAATTCTGAAGCTGCGTGAGGTCGCAAAAAAATTAGCAGACCGGGTCACAACGCTCGAAAGAGTCCTCGAACAAGACTAAGCGGACGGGATTATTTTAATGCAAAATCATCGAAGAAAATATCATCACTACAAGGCGCCGGAGCACCATGGCCCGATCCGCCGTGTAACCCAGGCACTTGCCAACAAATTTAACATCCCACGAAAATTGGTTCTAGCCGGATTCATCATTGGCGTATTTGTGAATTTCTTACTTACGCTAATCGTCTTTCTCATCGCCCTTTACTGGACCAACAATCCGGAAAAGGTTGAAGGAAAGTTCAACGAGATGGCATCAAAGGTACGGGACTGGACTTCACCGAAGAACCCCAACGCCCATCAATCGCAATACGCCTATTCAGGAGCGACATCCTCAAGCACGACGTCACAAACAACTCGGCCAGAGCCCAGTCAGGATGTTGATTTCGACTTTTCAGATCTTTGCCGTGAATTCGAAGACCTTGAACGCCGCACAGCCGGCATGGAAAAACACGTTTCATCCGAAGAGTACAAACTGAATAAAGAGTTCAGGGAAATGAAAAAGAACGACACATAATTTAGGCACACCCCACTCATCCTCGGGAAAAAGTGAAATCCCTCGTAAAAGGCTCCAAATTTGGAGCCTTTTGTTATTTCTGACCAATGCGCTTAAACAGCGCCAACAACCAACCCCACCTTAACAACCAAATTACGAGGCAAATTTATCACAAACAATAATCCTATATTTCACAACAATCGATTCTCGCAAAAGGCTTGACTTATTAACCGAACACGCCATTATGGAATAAATATTCTATACGTTAAAAATAAAATACCATCATTCCATTAAGCGTTGATGCGGGCAACGGGACATAGGAAATGCATAGGAAAATTGGAGCTTGCAGCTGGATACTCGGCAATGCAAGCGATCAAGAGATTGCAGAAGGCTGGCAAACTGCTGGACTGAATGGAGTTGAATACAACCCCATCAGAGAAAGAGCCAATGCATCTGCCACCAGCAAAGTCTTTAATGATTTTGGCTTATCCATTTATTCACTTACACCGCCTGATGCAGATCTATCCTCTCCGGATGACGGTGTTAGAAAAGCTGGAATCGACACCTATTTTTGGCTTATCGATTTTGCTGCTTCGGTTGGTTCGCCCATTATTTCATGCCACGGTCTGGTTGGGCGCATTGCACCAATTGCATCTCAAAAAGCAGAAGATCTAAACTTAATAAATTCAGTTGATGCCATCACCAAACGAGCAAAAGAAGCCAATATCAATGTCGTATTTGAAGTTTTGAACCGATACGAAACTCACCAAATCAGAACTACTCATGAAGCTTCAAAATTGATCACCCAGATAAACCAACCCAATCTTTCGATACTACTCGATAGCTATCATATGAATATCGAAGAGTCCGATCCTGCTGACGCGATACAACATGCTGGCAAGCATTTGGGCCTTTATCACATGGCCGATTCCAACCGGGAGGCACCCGGACGCGGCCACATCGACTTCGCCTCCCAACTACGGGCTCTTGATAGCATTAGTTATCAAGGCCCGATCATACTGGAAATCAACACTCCTGGCCCCAACCCCTTTTCACCAGACAAGGGACAAGGGTTTCGGAAAAACACCATTTCCCAACTCTCAGAAAGCGTTGCGTTCTTAAATAACTCATCAACAGAACAAGCCGCCTAATTTCGTATCCGAGCAAGAAAAACAAAATCAAACTTGCTCAAAATCCAACAAAGTACATTCACCCAACAGGGAGTACACTATGCTTAAGTCACTTAAAAAAGTTCTCATGGCCTCGGCAATCCTCGGAGCAGCTTCTTCTGCCGCACTTGCAGACGATATAAATATTATCGTTGTCAGCCATGGCCAAGCAAACGACCCATTTTGGTCAGTTGTTAAAAATGGCGTCACCAAAGCTGCTGACGACATGAAAGTAAGCGTTGACTACCGTGCGCCAGAAACCTTCGATATGGTTGCCATGAGCCAGCTGATTGAAGCGGCCGTCAACCAAGAACCAGATGGACTTATTGTCTCCATTCCTGATGGAGATGCCCTTGGAGATTCCATCAAAAAAGCTGTCGCTGCTGGCATTCCCGTGATCTCCATGAATTCTGGATCTGATGTCTCCAAGTCATTTGGCGCCCTTCTACATGTCGGCCAAGAAGAGTTTGATGCTGGTAAAGCTGCTGGTGAGAAGCTAGCAAACCTCGGCGGAAAAAAAGGCGTTTGCGTCAATCAGGAAGTTGGCAACGTGTCCCTTGATCAACGTTGTGCGGGCTTCACCGAAGGATTTGGTGGCAATGTCAGCATTCTACCAACCTCGAACGACCCTTCAGAAATCGCCGCAAAAGTACGTGCAGCCATTGATTCTGACGATTCCATCGACACCATTCTCGCATTGGGTGCGGCAACAGCCGGAGAGCCATCCGTTCAAGCTGTCGAAGATGCTGGTAAACACGGAAAGATAAACGTGGCCACTTTCGATATGTCACCTGGCTTCCTCAAGGCAATCTCTGACGGAAAAGCTGCCTTTGCGATCGATCAGCAGCAGTATCTTCAGGGTTACCTGCCTGTTTCCTTCCTCGCCCTAAGAGCACGTTTTGGCCTTATGCCAGGTGGTAACGTACCGTCTGGTCCAAACCTCATCACCAAAGACAAAGCAGCCCAGGTCGTAGACCTAAGTGCTGTTGGTATCCGGTAAATCATAAGCCTTTGAAAAATGAGGGGCCGTTTTTACGGCCCCTTTTAAATATCTGTACCTGCGCCTGAAACATGGCGTATGCGGGAGGAACAGTAAATGTCCAGCCTTGACCAACAAGTCGATCAGGCACCACCTAACACACCATCTGATGCGAACAAGCCCTCGGATGAACGTATAATTCATACAAGTTTGATCACCCGCCTGATGCGCCGCCCAGAGCTTGGCGCACTTGCAGGACTGATCCTTGTCACCATCTTCTTCATGATCGTCGGTAAATCGTCCATGTTCACCCTCGCCGGGATCATGAACTTCCTCGTGCCAGCGTCTCAGCTTGGCATACTAGCTATTGCCGCCTCTCTTCTCATGATTGGTGGTGAGTTTGATCTATCCGTAGGCTCTATGGTTGCCTTTGCAGGATTGATTTTTGCGACCGCGCTCGTCGTTTTCGAACTCCCTCTGGGTATATCCATTATCCTCACTTTTGCTGCCGCAGCAGCCATGGGGGCTTTAAACGGGCAAATCGTCCTAAAGACTGGCCTTCCCTCTTTCATCGTTACACTGGCATTTTTATTTATCCTTCGCGGATTAACTCTCGTCGGCCTCAAGGCTGCGACTGGTGGCTCGACCCAACTTCGTGGCGTTAAAGACGCTGTTGAAGGCTCCTCGCTGGCCGAAATATTCTCGGGTGATGCTCTCGAAGGGCTTTTTGCCTGGCTCGCTCAAAACGAGATGATCGATACCTTCAAAAATGGCCTCCCAAAAGTCTCAGGCGTCCCTGTCGAAATTTTGTGGTTCATCGCCTTGGCGGGCGTTGCTACCTGGCTTTTGGTCAGAACCCAGTTTGGCAACTGGATTTTTGCGGCTGGTGGAGATGCCAATTCAGCTCGGAATTCAGGTGTACCCGTTAACCGGGTTAAGACAATCCTCTTTATCTTTACAGCCTGCGCAGCAGCACTTGTTGCCATCATTACGGTTCTCGATGCAGGCTCAACAGATGCACGTCGCGGTTTTCAAAAAGAATTTGAGGCGATTATCGCCGCTGTCATTGGCGGAAGCCTTCTAACAGGTGGATACGGGTCGGCCATTGGCGCGTTCTTTGGTGCGATTATTTTTGGCATGGTCCTGATTGGCCTGGCTTACACCAATATTGATCAGGATTGGTATCTCGTCTTCCTCGGCGGCATGTTGCTAATCGCCGTTCTCTTTAACAACTTTGTACGCAAACGCGTTACGGGGGAGCGATAAAATGAGCAATGCCTCACCATTGATTGAAGTCAACGATCTGGTTAAACACTACGGTCTCGTTATCGCCCTCAACGGCGTATCTATCACGGTCAATCCCGGCGAAGTCATGTGCCTTCTCGGTGATAACGGCGCCGGTAAATCGACCCTTATCAAAACCCTGGCAGGTGTGCACAAGCCAACCGGGGGTGAGTTTAATGTCGAAGGAAGCCCCGTCGACTTCAACTCCCCCAGGGAAGCCCTGGATGCGGGCATTGCCACGGTTTATCAAGATCTGGCAATGATCCCCTTGATGTCAATCACCCGAAATTTCTTTATGGGTCGCGAACCAACCAAGGGGGTTGGGCCCTTCAAATACATTGACTTTGATCACGCCGATAAGGTCACCCGCGAAGAAATGCTTAAAATTGGCATCGATATCCGCGACCCTCAACAAGCCGTCGGAACACTTTCCGGTGGTGAGCGACAGTGTGTGGCCATTGCCCGTGCCGTATATTTTGGCGCGAAGGTTCTTATTCTGGACGAACCGACATCTGCCCTTGGCGTGGCTCAGACTTCCATGGTCTTGAAGTACATCAATCAAGTCCGCCAAAAAGGCCTCGGCGTTATTTTCATCACTCACAACGTTCGGCATGCCTATGCAGTAGGCGATCGTTTCACCATCCTGAACCGGGGAGCAACACTTGGTACCTACACCAAAGATGAGATCGAAATTGACGCTCTGCAGAACCTCATGGCGGGAGGGAAAGAACTCCAATTGCTCTCTGATGAGCTCGGCGGAACAATCTAAAAATAATATGGCGAGCATATAAACTCGCCATGCAAAATATAAGTTACGAAACCAGGCTCACTCTTACATAAAGAGTATGAGCCTGGCTCTTTTTAAGGATCAAGTTATGGATAGTATTGGTGTTGGCCTTATTGGCACGGGGTACATGGGAAAGTGCCATGCGACAGCTTGGGGAAGTGTCAAAGCAAGGTTTGCTTCCGTTACCACACCTCGACTAGAGATGCTTTGTGATGCAAACGAGACCGTGGCTCGCGATTGCGCTCAAGCATTTGGCTTTGCAAATTATTCCACCAATTGGCGCGATCTACTCGAAAATCCAGCAGTTGATGTCATCTCCGTAACAACACCAAACGGCCTGCACCCAGAGATGGCTATTGAAGCTCTTCAAGCTGGCAAACATGTCTGGTGTGAAAAGCCGATGGGCCTAACTCTCGATCACGCAGCCTCCATGACCACTGCAGCCCAGTTAGCCTCTAAAAAGGGCATCAAAACTCAACTCGGCTACAATTACGTCCACAACCCAGCTATTATTCATGCACAAAAGCTGATTAATGACGGCGCGATAGGAAATGTAATCCACTTCAGAGGTCAAGTAGACGAAGACTATATGGCTGACCCACTACTCCCCTGGACATGGCGGTGTAAAATTGAGGATGGTGGTTTGGGAACCCTCGGCGATCTCACTTGTCATTTAGTAAGCCTCGCACATTACCTTATCGGTGATATAGCCAAGGTACTCGCCGACATCGATACGGTCCATAAGAACCGCCCTCTCCCCAACAGTACCACGGGAGAGACAGGAACCGTGGAAAACGAAGACATGGCCCAAGCGGTCATTCGTTTCAAAAGTGGCATCAGCGGCCTGTTAAGCTCAAGTCGCGTAGCCTGGGGCAGAAAAAGCATGCTTCGCATTGAAATTCATGGCGACAAGGGCATGATTGTTTTCGATCAGGAACGTATGAACGAACTGGAGCTTTTTCAGGCAACAGGTGATCGTGCAACCCGTGGATTCACCCGAATTCTCACAGGACCAGAACATTTACCATATGGTGAATTCTGCCCTGCAGCAGGACATCAAATTGGATTCAATGAATTAAAGATAATAGAGGCAGCTCAATTCCTAGGCGCCATCGCTGACGAAAAAACGAACTGGCCAAATTTTGAAGCCGGACAAAAAATAGAACACGTCATCCACGGCGTCAGCGAATCAGCTAGACTTGGCCGCTGGGTCGAAACCAACTAATCAGCGTCAATTTTCTTAAAGTGATTATTCCTGTAATTGCCTGCCCAGCGCCACCACCAAGGTCAAAGCCAGGGTCATTGTTGCAGCTAAGGAGCGGAAGGCATGAACTTCAATGTCTTCCACTTCCAAACAGACGTCAGAGTTTTGTGTCAAAGGACTCAGCACGCCATCACTGATGGATACGACAGGTATGTCGTTTTCACGCGTTTCTTTAACTAACTGAACGACTTCAGGTGAATAGCTTTTAAAGCTAATCGCGAGCAGTGCATCGCCTTTTCTGATAGAACGCCCCTGCTCAAAAAACATCCCGCCATTGCCGTCAATGAGGACGCAGCGTTTGTCCAGCTGGGCAAAGGCATAGGCAAGATAACTCGCGACGGGAAATGAGCGACGTTGCGCAGCTAAATAGATAACATCTGCTTTGCCAAGATATTTGATCGCTGCTTCAAACTTGTCAGGATCGACAACTTCACGAAGGTTATCTAGCGCCGCAATCCCCCCATTGATAAAGTCATCAAGAACGATATTGCGTGTATCTTCCTGGTTTTCTTCATCACGACCGAATGACCGGATACGCTCTTTGTAATTCGCCCCACTTTCAACCAGATGTGTGCGAAACACCCGTTGCATTTCGCTAAACCCACTATAGCCAAAAGCTTTTGCGAACCTGATCAGGCTAGAGGGTTGCACCGATGCTCGTTCAGCAATTCCGGAAACCGTTTCCAGCGCCATATCATTTGGATTATCCAGCGCATACTCTGCAATTTGCTTGAGACGCTTGCTCAAATCTTCATGACGCGTTGCCAATTCATTGCGCAATTCTTCGTAACTACCCGGAGCGGTCATAGATGCCTCTTAATAATTTCCTGATTCTAAATATCAGAATTCTGCAAAAATGGAATAAAAATTCTACATAGAGAATAAATAGTTAAATGACCCCCGGCAAAGCCGGGGGCTTAAGCGGGTGAGCCCCTTAAAGGGGCAAATTGGGAACCGCTAAAGCGGTTATGGATTGAATATATCCATTTGGTCAAAGTACTTATCACGCTCTTCTTGCGTTCTGATATACTCCCTCACCATCTGTTCATCGAGCCCTACAGTTGAGACGAAATATCCACGGGCCCAAAAATTTTCACCCTTGAAATTCCGTGCTTTATTTTTGAATTTTCGAGCTATGGCAATCGCGCTTTTTCCTTTTAGGTATCCAACGACTTTTGAAACAGCATGTTTGGGCGGTATGCTGATACACATGTGAATGTGATCCGGCATCAAATGGCCCTCCTCAATCTTACTTTCGCGATGCCCGGCCAGTTCATGGAAAATTTCACCAAGATACTGACGTAGGTTGCCATAGATAACTTTTTGCCTGCGTTTAGGGATGAAAACCACGTGGTATTTACAATCCCATCTCGTATGTGCAAGGCTTTTGTAATCTCTCATCGGCTAATTCCTTTGTTATTTTGGTCAATAAACAAAGAAATGTAAGACCGTGGGAACGGTCAAACCATTGAGAGTCCCCCGGCATAGCCGGGGGTTTACCGGATTAAATTACAAATTCACAACCCTATTTCAAAATCGCCAGTGGCAAAACGCACTACACAGCAATGCAAACGATTGCACAATAGCTAATCAAAATGCAATATTGTCTTGGATATAAGCAAACGGGTTAAACAATGAAACCAAAGAACATTACATCTGCAGATGTCGCTCGTTTAGCGGGTGTTTCGCGCTCAACCGTTTCCCGCTGCTTTAAAGCAGATAGTCGAATTTCGGATAAAACCCGCAAACGAGTGATCGAAATTGCAGACCAGGTTGGCTATCAGGTAAACAAACTCGCACGCTCCATGATCACCCGCGAAAGCGATCTGGTTGGCGTGGTATCCTCTGGTTTGCATGATCCCTTTGCTGTTGTGTTAATCGACCAACTCATCACCACATTACAACAAATGGGATTACACCCTATCCTGCTCGATGCCTCTAACGAAAGACAGCTTGAAATATCGATAAAAAAGCTTGCCCAGTACCAGGTTAAAAGCATCATCATTACTTCTGGCAGCCCATCCTCAGCTATTGGCGCCCAGTTCGTAAGCCTGAATATTCCCGTGATCCTCCTCAACCGGGCGGGACAACTCGATCAAGCTAATCTGATAAATTGTGACAACAGGACAGGAAGTACGCTCGCTGCTAAAACTCTAATTGAAGCCGGGCATAGAAACCTTGCATTCATTAACAGTAAAAACAGTACCTATAGCGGAACAAAACGTGGAGAGTTTTTTGAACAAGCGCTCGCCCTTCAGATAGAGGCCGGAGAGATTTCACTTCACCAGTCCCAACCGACAAAAACGGGTTATGAAGGTGGATATGAAGCGGCCCTAAATTTGTTAAATAGCTCTTATCACCCCACTGGAGTCTATTGCGCAACAGACAACGTGGCATGTGGATTTATGGATGCAGCAAGATTTGAGATGGGCAAAAGAGTTCCTGAAGATGTCTCAATCATTGGTTTCGACGACCTCCCGATAGCCGCCCGCGCGCCTTACAATCTTTCAACAATTCGCCAGTGCCCCAAAGACATTGCCCAGGCAACCGCTGACTGCATCCAATCCATTGGTTTTACAGAAAAACCCAAACGAATAACCATCCCGGTAACATTTATCAATCGCGGCACAGTCGGACCATACAAAATTGCTTTAGATGAAATTTCACTAGGCTAATACTTACAACCTTTGTTATAGTTTCTTTTAAAATTAACCTCCCCATCCAATAGAAAAAATGTTCTATTGGATTTTTTTTTGAAATATTTCTTTCATTTTATTCTCCCCTCTCTTATCATCTACAAAACTCGATAGTATTGGGTGAGTTTTTTTGCACTTTTTGTGCACACGTTTGCACAATATTATTTCAAACGAGGAAACAACCTCGTTAACCAGACCGACAAGGGAGGCCAAAAAGGCATGACGAAAAAAAACATAGCACTTGGTTTTGCACTTGCCGCAGCTTGTGCTGTTTCAGCAGTACCTGCTCAGGCAAAAGAAAAACTTAACGTACTCTGCGCCGCGGATGAAGAATGGTGCAACCTCATGAAATCTACCTTTGAGAAAGAGTCAGGGGTAGATGTTTCAATGGTGCGCAAAAGCTCTGGTGAGATCTTCGCACACATTAAAGCCGAAGCACGCAACCCAAAAGTTGATATCTGGTGGGGCGGAACAGGAGATCCACATCTTCAAGCTGCCGCTGAGGGACTTACTACTGAATACAAATCAAAACAGATTGATTCGCTTCTCGATTGGGCAAAAAATCAAGCCAAAGAAGGCGATTACAAAACCGTCGGTATCTACGCTGGCGCATTGGGCATCGGCTACAACGAAGAACTCTTGAAATCTAAAGGCCTTCCAGCGCCAAAATGTTGGTCAGATCTAACCGATCCTGTCTACAAGGGTGAAGTACAGATGGCCAATCCAAATTCTTCAGGAACCGCCTATACAGCCTTGGCGACAGTGGTTCAGCTTTTCGGTGAAGAAAAAGGTTTTGATTTCCTCGCTGGTCTGCACTCAAACATCAACCAGTATACAAAATCTGGCTCTGCACCGATCAAAGCGTCCGCACGTGGCGAGACCACACTGGCCATTACCTTCATGCACGACATGGTAAAACAGGTCAAAAAAGGCTTCCCAATTAAAGTTGTGGCTCCTTGCGAAGGTACAGGATACGAAGTTGGTTCCATGAGCATTATCAAAGGCGCTCGTAACCTGGAAAATGCTCAGAAGTTTGCTGAATTTGCTCTCCGCCCTGACGTTCAGTCTATGGCAGAACAGGCAAAAGCTTATCAGGTTCCATCAAACTCTGGATCAACTGTTCCAGAAGGTGCACCGAAGCTTACCGAGATTAAACTAATCAATTATGATTTCGCCACCTATGGCTCCAGCGACACCCGCAAGCGTCTGCTGAAGCGTTGGGATGACGAAATCAAATCCCTACCGCGTTAAGGTAGGTAGGGATTATGGGGACAGAAGGAGGAAATAACGTGCGTACTTCTTTCTTTCCATGGCTCGCTATGGGATGGATTGGCTTTGCGATCCTTCCATGGTACGTCATCGAAGATGGGTTTTGGGCATTTGAGTGGGTAGTAGATGGCTATCCTTTTGATAGCGACTATGCGTCCGCTCTGGTGCAAATTACGTTAGGGAAAGAGTGGTTACTCCCACTTATTTTCCCTCTTCTGGCCCCCCTGTTTATTTTAAAGCGAATAAAAAGCGACCCAGTTTACGCACAAACACTCATCATTTCCGGTGGTTTTGGCCTTATATATCTGCTGGGCCAGGGCTTTATCGTCGGGATTGGTGGTTGGGAATATAACGTTCTAGAAAACACTTTTGGAGCTATGGAAACCCGCCAATTTGGTATGGGCTACGGTGCTCTTCTGACAGCAAGTGCTTATTTAATACTGCTGACAACAGGCCTGGCTGCAACCGGTTACTTACGTGGAGATGTCTTTGTCACATCCGCTATTGGTATCGTCATAGCGCTTGTTGCTACTTTTGTTTTCCTACCCGTTGGAAAAATACTGTTCTCTGCCTTTATTGATGAAAACGGCCTTTATGCACTCAGTGCCTTTAGTGACAATTTCTTCAGCAAAAAGATCTGGGGCCTGGGCTGCCTTAGCTCTTCCGTTTCTTGTGGTGTAGGTTTGAACTCACTCATCCTTGCTATATTGACGGGTACGGCAACTACCCTTCTTGGACTTGCTTTTGCATTGGTTGCCACCAGAACTGATTTTCGCTGGAAGAAATCACTCCGGGTACTAACAATCCTTCCTATTATCACGCCCCCCTTTGTCATTGGCCTTGCCTTGATCCTACTCCTGGGCCGTTCCGGATCAATAACACAGTTTGTATCGGAACTATTGAACATTGAACCCGGTCGTTGGATCTATGGCTTGCCAGGCGTGTGGCTCGCGCAAACACTATCCTTCACCCCTATTGCCTTCTTGGTATTAATTGGTGTTGTTGAAGGCGTAAGCCCTTCCATGGAAGAAGCATCCCAAACTCTTGGCGCCAGCCGGTGGCATACATTCAAAAATGTCTCGCTGCCTTTGATGAGACCGGGACTTGCCAATGCCTTTTTGATCGGCTTTATCGAAAGTATGGCTGACTTTGGCAACCCAATGGTTCTAGGCGGGAATTATGATGTTCTCTCCACAGAAATATTCTTTGCCATCGTCGGCGCCCAAAACGATCAGTCGCGTGCTGCTGTGCTCGCTATTCTTTTGCTTACATTCACTTTGAGTGCCTTTTTTGCCCAAAGAGTTTGGCTCGGCAAAAAGTCCTACACAACGGTGGTCGGCAAAGCGGAATCTGGTGCCCACGCAGGAATGAACCCGCTTCTACGCTGGGTATGCCTTGGCGTAACCATTCCATGGGCTGCCTTTACCATCGTCATATACGCAACAGTTCTCTTTGGCGGCTTCGTCGTGAATTGGGGCCGCGATAACAGCTTCACCCTGATGCACTACGCTGAAGGTTTTTCTGTTGGCTGGGGTGAAAACGGCTTGAGTTGGGACGGCACTGCCTGGGACTCTTTTTGGACCACGATCACCATATCAGCAATTGCCGCGCCTCTTACGGCAGGATTGGGTCTCCTCACAAGTTACCTCTTGGTACGACAGAACTTCAAAGGCAAAAGCCTTTTCGAGTTTGGAACAATGTTGAGTTTTGCCATTCCGGGCACCGTAATCGGGGTGAGTTACATCCTTGCTTTTAACGTTCCGCCATTTGAGTTAACAGGCACTGCGGCCATCCTTGTGCTCTGCTTTATGTTCAGAAACATGCCTGTTGGTGTCCGTGGCGGGATCGCCGCTATGAGCCAGCTGGACAAAAGTTTGGACGAAGCATCTCTCACACTTGGGGCAAACAGTTTAACCACTCTTCGCAGGGTTATATTGCCCCTCCTCCGCCCTGCAATCGTGGCCGCACTGGTTTATAGTTTTGTCCGTGCGATTACGTCTGTAAGTGCGGTCATATTCCTGGTAAGCGCCGATCACAACATGGCGACATCCTATATCATTGGTCTGGTTGAAAACGGCGAATATGGCATTGCCATTGCTTATTCATCCGTCCTGATTGTGGTCATGTTGCTTGCGATTATTTTGGTGCAAAAGGTCATCGGGGAGAGAAAACTCCGGCGCAAGAACCGCGTAGAGAGCATCACTGAAAAATCAACGCCCCTCACTTCATCCTCTCCAAGGGAGAAACAAGCATGAGCCTGCAACTTAAACCTGGGTCCGTTGTTTTCGAAAACGTCACAAAAAAATATGGCGCCGTAACAGCCATTAACGATGTGTCTTTTTCCATCGAGCCCGGCCATCTTGTAACTCTTCTCGGCCCCAGCGGCTGCGGTAAGACGACAACATTACGTATGATCGCAGGGCTCGAGCATCCGACCTCTGGCCGCATATTAATCGGCGGCAAGGATGTAACAAATCTTCCTGCGACCGACCGCGATGTAAGCATGGTCTTTCAATCCTACGCGCTCTTCCCCCATATGACAGTCGGTGAAAATGTGGCTTATGGCCTCTCCGTAAGCGGACTTTCTAAAAAAGAAGCTGCCGAGAGAGCCAAAGAAGGTCTCTCCCTCGTTGGTCTTGATGGTTATGATGCACGGCTGCCAAGCGAGCTTTCAGGGGGGCAACAGCAAAGGGTCGCTGTCGCAAGGGCGCTTGTACTCGAGCCTGAAGTTTTACTGCTCGACGAACCACTTTCAAATCTCGATGCCAAACTACGCCGTAAAGTCCGAGAAGAAATCCGAGACCTGCAGCAAAAGCTCGGCTTAACCGCCGTCTATGTTACCCACGACCAAGAAGAAGCCCTTGCGGTATCGGACCGGATCATCGTTATGAACAGATCCGTCATCGCCCAAGAAGGTACACCACGGGAACTCTACGAAACACCAGCTTCATCCTTTATTGCTGATTTCATTGGAGACGCAAACCTGGTGGAAGGTGAAATCCTTGCGCAAGACGAAATCAATGCCAACGTTCGTATCGATACCCTACACTGCAAACTTCCAAGTCGGGGATTAAGCACCGGCCCAACCAAAGTTGCGATCCGCCCGGATTCAATCCTGCTGGAGCAAAGCTCTTCCGATATGACGGGGATCAAAGGCAACGTAACACATGCCTCATATCTCGGAAATCAGATCCACTATTCAGTTGATAGTTCACTGGGAGAGCTCTTCGTTGTCGATTACCGCATAGACAACGCCATTACTGCCGGCAGTGACATCTCTATTACTTTCGCGACCAAAGGCATGTGCCTGATCGCATCATGATTTTTATTAAAGGATTAACAGCGTGATTCTTGATCCTCAAGAACTAAGCCCGGAAACAAAGATCGAGATCGATCGTCGCTTTCTCCACGGCAAAGAAATGATCAAACAAGCTGGTGAAACAGCTTTGGACTATTTCAATCGTCGGGATGAACTCATCATCGAAACCAAAACGGATCCCCAGGATGTCGTTAGTATTGCCGATCAGAATGTTGAAGAGATTATCCGCAAACTAACCCGCGAAGTCTTCCCTGGGGATGGATATCTCGGCGAAGAACATGGGCAAGAAGCTGGCACCAATGATTATCTATGGGTTATCGACCCGATCGATGGAACAGCTTGCTTTCTAACAGGTATGCGCTCTTGGTGCATTTCAATCGCGCTTATGAAGGGCGATAAAATCGCCGCGGGCTTTGTCTACGACCCAAATACCGACGAGCTTTTCACTGCACTTGCTGGGCACGGCGCTCAACTAAATGGTAAAGCGATTAAAGCCTACGATACCAAATCCGTCACCGAAGGCGTAATGGGTATCGGGACCTCTCACCGCATCCCCCCATCAGAACTTCTTCCCTTTCTAGATAAGTTATTATCATCAGGCGGAATGTTCATCCGTAACGGCTCCTGCGCCTTGATGATGTCTTATGTCGCCGCTGGCCGCCTTATTGGTTATTTTGAGCCCCATATCAATTCCTGGGACTGCCTTGCCGGTATTATTCTAATTGAAGAAGCTGGCGGCTGGTCATCACCCTTCCTCGATCAAGATGGCCTAAACAAAGGAAATCCCATTCTGGCAACAGCAAGTGGGGTTGCTCAAGATCTGCGCCAGATGGCCAATCTTGCATAAACGGATCTTACTAAAAAAGAACGCGCCATAAGGCGCGTTCAAGTACAAAGGAGTACATTTGGTGCTACCGAGCCAAAGGACGGCCTTGGGAGAAATGAGGAATGGCACCAACACTCCTCACTCATAGAAATTTTCAAAGCTGAACAGGAACACCGGTTTTGAGAGATTCAGTGGCAGCATCAGCAAGAGCCTGAGCCATAAGACCATCATACCCACTCGGAGTAGGCGCCTCGCCTTTTTCGACAACATCTATAAAGGCGTTAAGTTCATCTCTATAGGCACTCATATAGCGTTCAAGGAAGAAATGTTGGACCGGATCAGCTTTAAAACCAGCCGACGTTGCAACTTCAACCGTGGTTTCATGGATGTTACCAGCACGCAACATGCCCTTGGACCCGTGAACTTCGACCCTTTGATCGTATCCGTAAGTTGCCCGTCGAGAATTCGAGATCTGACAAACTTTACCGCTGGCAGTTTTCAACACAGCAATCGCGGTATCGACATCACCAGCGTCACCAATGGCAGGATCAACCAATGCAGAACCCGTCGCATAGATAGAAACAGGTTCTTCGCCGAGAAGGAAACGCGCCATATCAAGGTCGTGGATCATCATATCCCGGAACAAACCGCCAGAACGTTCGATGTAGGAAACTGGCGGCGGGGAAGGATCCCGAGACTGGATCGTCACGATTTCAACTTCACCAATTTCACCGCCAGCCAAACGCTTTTGCAGGGCCGCAAAATTTGGATCAAATCTGCGGTTAAAGCCAATCATCAAAGCCTGACCACAATCTTCGACCACTTTCAGGCAAGAGCGAATACGTTCCGCGTCCATATCAACCGGCTTTTCACAGAAAACCGCTTTACCAGCGCGCGCGCCAGCTTCGATAAAATCAGCGTGGGTGTCTGTCGACGACGCCACAAATACAGCCTGAACATCATCGCGTTGCAGCATGTCCTCAACGGAACAAACTTCAGCGCCCGTTTTTGCCGCAAGTGCTTCTGCTGGTTCAGCAAAAGCATCAGACACGGTTACAAGTTTTGCGCGGGGATTAGCCATAATATTATCAGCATGAAGCTGACCAATACGGCCCGCACCTATCAATCCAAACCCAATCAACACAACCTCCAAAAGGAATACATATTCTGAATTGACTTCAATATAGAATATGTGTTTCATATTCGCAAGAACAAGATACACAAAATGAACGTTTTCGATTCTACTCCGCTAAAAAAATTAGCGATCAGCATTTGTCAGATACAGAAAAACAATGCCACCCGAAAACGTAACCATTGAGACACGAACATACATAGAGTTTAGCAACAGAGACGATATTAGACATGACACAAATACAAGATATGACCCATGATCTAGATGTAATTACCATAGGCCGTTGCTCTGTTGACCTCTATGGCCAACAGATCGGCGGGCGCCTGGAAGACATGGCGAGCTTTGCCAAGTCTGTCGGGGGCTGCCCTGCCAATATTGCCATTGGCACTTCTAGACTAGGTCTCAAATCTGGCTTTATCTCTCGTGTCGGTGATGAGCAAATGGGGCGATACATCCGCGAACAAATGCAACGTGAATCGGTTGCAACCGATGGCTTGCTTACAGACAAAGATCGCCTGACGGCCCTTGTTCTTTTAGGGGTAAGCGATGACGAAACATTCCCATTGATTTTTTACCGCGAGAACTGTGCCGACATGGCACTTTGTGAAGATGATATTGATCCTGAGTACATCAAGCGATCCAGGTCGGTACTCATCAGCGGCACTCATCTCTCGACCCCAGGCGTTGCCGCAGCCAGCAAAAAAGCCATGGCGACTGCAAAATCTGAAAATAGAAAAATCATCCTGGATATCGATTACCGCCCAAATCTTTGGGGCCTTGCTGGTCACGAAGCGGGAGAAGAACGCTTTATCAAATCTGACAGTGTCACCGCACACGTACAATCAGTACTCCAAGATTGCGATCTGATCGTCGGCACCGAAGAAGAAGTGCATATTGCCGGTGGTTCAGAGAACACTCTCGAGGCCCTAAACACCATTAGATCCCTTAGTTCAGCCGTCATTGTTCTTAAACGCGGCCCTATGGGGTGTGTTATATTCCCTAAAGACATTCCTGAAAATATTGAGGATGGCATTAAAGGACCAGGCTTTCCAATCGAGGTATATAATGTTCTCGGTGCGGGAGATTCCTTTATGTCGGGCTTCTTGCGCGGATGGCTCCGAGATGAACCGTTTGAGACCTGCGCCAAATGGGCAAACGCCTGTGGGGCTTTCGCGGTTTCAAGGCTTCTCTGTTCACCGGAAATCCCAACCTGGGACGAGCTCCAATACTTCCTTGAAAAAGGAAGTGAGCACAAAGCTTTGCGCAAAGACACAGATATCAATCATGTTCACTGGGCAACCACCCGCAGGCCTGCAGATGATACATTAATGGCCTTTGCCATAGATCATCGCTCTCAACTCGAAGAAATGGCTGACCGAGCAGGTGTATCCTATGACCGTATCCCCGAAGTAAAGCAGCTAGCGGTTCAAGCCGCGGCCCGTGTTGCAGATGGCCGACCAAACTATGGCATGTTGCTCGACAGTACCTATGGTGTGAAAGCACTTTACGATGCCGCGAAACAGCCTTTATGGATCGGTCGCCCCGTTGAACTTCCCGGTTCAAGACCACTTGATTTTGATAAAATCAAAGACTTGGGATCACACTTAAATGAGTGGCCCGTTGACCATGTGATCAAGTGCCTTTGTTTCTATCACCCCGATGATCCTGAAGAACTAAAATCTCAGCAGGAAACATCCCTACTGCGTCTGTACGAAGCAGCCAGAAACGTAGGCCGGGAACTGTTGGTTGAAATAATTGCCGGGAAAAATGGCCCTCTTGACGACAATACAATTTCTAAAGCAATGCAACGCTTCTATGATTTGGGGATTAAGCCGGATTGGTGGAAGCTGGAACCACAAACCAGTAGAAGCGCATGGGAAAACATCGATAATGTCATCCGAGCAAATGACACTTATTGCCGTGGTATTGTCCTACTTGGCCTGGAGGCCCCAGAAGAAGAGTTAAAAGAAGCCTTTGCCTCTGCGATAACGTCTCCTCTTGTCAAAGGCTTTGCCGTAGGCCGCACAATCTTTGCTACCGCGGCCGAGGCTTGGTTAAAAGGGGAGATCAGTGATGAAGAAGCCATTACTGACATGGCAGACAGGTTCCGTCGATTGACGGATGCATGGCTTGAAGTCGAAAACACCACCCGATTGGCTTCTTAAGGCCGGATTGGAAGATACACAATGAAGACTATTAAATTAACCATGGCTCAGGCTGTAGCTCGGTTCCTTTCTGTTCAAAAGACTGAAATTGATGGCGAGATCCTTCCCATCTTTGGCGGTGTTTGGGCCATATTTGGCCACGGAAACGTTGCAGGCCTCGGTGAGGCGCTCTATCAGGTCAAAGAAGACCTTCCCACTTACCGCGCGCATAATGAGCAAGGCATGGCGCATGCAGCAATTGCCTTTGCCAAGGCATCAAATCGCCAACGCATGATGGCCTGCACGACCTCTATCGGTCCCGGTGCAACCAATATGGTGACCGCTGCAGCCCTCGCCCATGTAAACCGCATTCCACTCCTGCTTCTTCCCGGTGACGTGTTCGCAAACAGAAATCCGGATCCAGTACTGCAACAAATTGAAGACTTTGGCGATGGCACTATTTCAGCCAATGACTGCTTCAAGCCGGTTTCCAAATTTTTCGACCGCATTAGCAGACCGGAACAAATCATCCCCGCGTTAAACCGGGCGATGGCGGTTTTAACAGACCCTGCAGATTGCGGACCGGTTACCTTGGCGCTATGCCAAGATACTCAAGCTGAAGCTTACGATTATCCGGTCAGTTTCTTTGAGGAAAAGGTTTGGCGCATCCGCCGCCCCATGCCCGATCTTCAAGAGTTGGAAGATGCAGTTAACGCAATTAATGCTTCCAACAAGCCGGTGATCATCGCCGGTGGTGGTGTGCATTACTCTCAGGCAACTGAAACACTGTTAAAGTTTGCCGAGAAGCACAACATTCCAGTGACTGAAACCCAGGCCGGGAAATCTGCCTTGCCCCATGAGCACCCACTCAATATGGGTTCTCTAGGCGTAACAGGAACTTCCGCAGCAAATGCATTGGCCGAGGAAGCCGATTTACTCATTGCCGTCGGCACAAGGCTTCAGGATTTCACAACGGGCTCATGGGCGTTATTTAAAAATCCGGGGCGAAAGTTCCTCGGCTTAAACGCCCAACCTTTTGACGCCACGAAACATCGCTCTCTTCCTCTGGTCGGGGATGCAGATGTAACCCTCAAGCAACTTAGTCAAGATCTCGGCGACTGGCAAAGTCACCTTGAGTGGTCTGCAACGGGTGCTGCGGAATACAAAAAATGGCTAGATGCTGCAAACACAGTAACAGCTTCCTCTGATCAAACTCATCCCACAGATGCCCAGGTTATTGGCGGTGTCCAACGCAGTACAGATGAAAACACGGTTGTTGTTTGTGCTGCTGGCGGCCTCCCCGGTGAACTGCACAAGCTCTGGCAAGCAAACAAGCCGGGTGGCTATCATGTCGAGTATGGCTTTTCCTGCATGGGGTATGAAATTGCAGGTGGGTTGGGCGTAAAAATGGCGAACCCGGACCGCGAAGTCGTTGTCATGGTTGGTGATGGTTCTTACCTGATGATGAACTCAGAAATCGCCACGTCTGTTCTCCTGGGACATCGCATGACCATCGTGCTGCTCGATAACCGGGGCTATGGTTGTATCAATCGCCTCCAACGCGGCACCGGGAGTCCTTCCTTTAACAACCTGCTACAACACACACATCACCAGTCTCTGCCCGACATAGATTTTAGGGCTCATGCAGAAAGCCTCGGAGCAATTGCGACTAAGGTCTCCAATATATCTGAGCTTGAGACTGCTATGGGATCAGCCAGAGAGAATGATAAGACAACAGTAATCGTAATCGATACCGATCCTCTTGCCTCTACCGAAGCAGGCGGGCACTGGTGGGATGTCGCTGTCCCCGAAGTATCTCAACAAAATGACGTAAACTCGGCCCGAGAAAAATATCTCGAAGCCCTAAAGCAACAACGTATCGGAGACTAACCCCTATGGCCATTCGTATTGGTGCCAATCCTATTGGCTGGTCAAATGACGACATGATCGAACTCGGCGGACACATATCGCTTGAGCAGTGTCTGAGCGAAGCAAAAGAAGCCGGTTTTGTCGGCATGGAGCTTGGCAACAAATTTCCGAGAGAAGCAAATGCTTTGAAGTCGGTTTTATCTGATCATGGGCACGAACTCGTTTCCGGTTGGTATTCATCTGAACTCCTTATCCGTTCCGTGCAAGATGAGCTGGACAACCTGCGCCCTCATTTGGATCTACTCAAAGCTTGCGGATCCAACGTTCTGGTTTTTGCCGAGACCTCAAATGCGATTCACGGCGATATAAATACTCCGCTGTCTCAGCGTCCTGTAATGGCCGATGAAGATTGGGCTGAATTCGGCCGTAAGATTACCGAAGTCGGCGACGCGGTTTTGGCCGAAGGTGTTCGTTTGGTTTATCACCATCATATGGGCACCATCGTTCAGTCAGAAGAAGACATTCACGCTTTTATGGCTGCAACAGGTCCATCAGTTCATCTCTTGCTTGATACTGGTCACGCCACGTGGGGCGGTGCAGATCCTGCTGCCTTGGCACAGAAATACCTTACCCGTATCAGTCACGTTCATACCAAAGATGTCCGCCAAGATATCATGCAAAAATCTGCAACGGATGATCTGAGCTTCCTCAATGCCATCATAGAAGGTGTTTATACTGTCCCTGGTGATGGCATGATCGATTTCGTGGCCATATTGAAAGAACTCAAAGGTTACGAAGGCTGGGTTATCGTTGAAGCCGAACAATATTCGGACCAGATATCCGCGCTGACCTTTGCCAAACTTGGCTATATCAACCTTACAAACTATCTAACCCAAGCCGGTTTGATAGATAAAGCAGCCTGATTAACGACAGGATAAAATCCATGAGTAAGCTTCTCGTCAAACCATCAGATCCAACCTCAACCGGGCGTGTTATCGAAGTCACTCCGGAAAGTGCCGGATGGACCTACGTTGGTTTTAACGTTCATAAACTCGCTAAGGATCAGACCGTATCCGAAAAAACCGGAGACAGAGAAGTATGTCTGGTTTTTGTATCCGGTAAAGGCCATGTGAAAGTCGATGATCAAGACTTCGGATTACTCGGTGAACGGATGTCTCCGTTTGAAGGCAAGCCCTGGTCAGTATATATCCCTTCTGGAAGCATCTGGTCTGTAGAAGCTGAAACGGATGTTGAGCTTGCGATTTGCTCGGCCCCCGGCGCTGAAACTGGTGAAGCTAAACTAGAAGCTCGCGTTATTGGCCCGGACCAGGCTGGCAAAGAAACCCGTGGCGAAGGCACCAATGTTCGCCATGTCGCAAACATACTGCCTGAAACTGAACCAGCCCATAGTCTGCTCGTGGTTGAGGTTATCACCCCCGGTGGCCACTGGTCTTCTTATCCGCCTCACAAACACGACCGCGATGCTCTACCAGATGAGTCTCTTCTGGAAGAAACCTATTATCACCGCCTCAATCCATCTCAGGGTTTTGCTTTTCAGCGGGTCTATACAGATGACAAATCTTTGGATGAAACCATAGCCGTCGAAGATGGTAACGTTGTTCTCGTTCCTGAAGGCTATCACCCCTGTGGAGCCCCACATGGATATGATCTCTATTATCTAAATGTGATGGCCGGGCCGAAAAGAATATGGAAATTCCATAACGACCCCGCTCATGAGTGGATGCTCAAATAGCCGTTATTCTCAGACAACGAGAAATAAACTCATTTTGAAAAATAAATCCCACGTCACTGATAGCCTTAGCTATCAGTGACGTGGGATTTTCTATGTTAATACGAGGAACTCATAAGCTCCCCACCTCGAACAAAATCCATAATTGGGGCAAGCCGGAAAACTTCCTCACCTTCGGTTTGAATGGGCAACATCGGACGCAGTCTCACTACAATCGGTCGAACACCCTCCCCCAAAGATTGCATCTCAACCCGCCTTCGCAGGATAGCCCAGACTGAAATAATCAACTCAACGGCGACAATTTTCCAGGCGGCATCCACCAACCGGCTGAGATCATGTACGGCATGCAAGGCGTATCCGGCGGTATCTTCCACGCCATCCGCCAGTTGACCGACAGAGATAAGCAGATGTGGCGGTGCCCAGATCTTGGCAGAAGCGATCAAAGAAGCGGCGATATGCCCGAGATTTAAAAACTGCACTCCCCCAACAGCAGAACCTTCTTCGGATAATCCAGTCGGCAGTCCAGAAAAGGCGGTCCACTGCTGCTTATGAAGCCTTTCTCCCGATAGATCGCAGACCTTTGCAAGTGCTTGTCGGAGCCTATCAATCGCGAGGGTCATACCGGTGGAATCCATGTTGCCATGACTGACGGCACTATGACTATCCACATCTATGATCGGATTGTCGTGAACCGTATTCAGCTCCACAGTCCAGACGCTCATTGCATGTGTCAGTACTTCCCACGTTGCACCGTGTACCTGACTGGCACAACGAAAGCTAAGCGGATCTTGAAGAAATCTTGGCTCTCCAGCTTGCCATAATACAGAATTGGAGAGGACATCCCTCATTGCCTTGGCAGACTTCGCTTGCCCTTTACGTCGGTGCGCTGCATTAGCCTGTTCTGATAACGCGGTAAGGTTTCCCCGAAATCCTTCCAAGGCAATTGCTGCTGATAAATCAAAGGTGGTCAACAGCTTCTCAGCTTCCACCAATTGTTCCGCACCACAAGCAAGAGAAATTGCGTTCGAGTTAATCAGGGAAAGCGCCTCTTTGGCCCGAGGCAAACCAAGAGCTTTAGCCTCATCCGATGACAACAGCCAGTGGGCTATCTGTGCCAAGGGTACGAGATCAGATGCCCCAACCGAACCACTGGCATCAATTTCAGGCATCTCGCCAGTGTTGATTCTCTTAAGGAGCAATCGAACGAGGTCTTCCGATACGCCAGAGAAACCGCGCCCATAGGCGTTCACCATATAAATTAGAGCGGCTCGTACAGTTTCAGGCTTCAACGTAGGACCTGGCACCCGTGTCGCATGTGCCTTGATCAGGCGTTCGTTGTAGGTGGAAACCGCCTCGCTCGAAACAGCAAAGTCTTTTTGCGAGCCCACCCATGTGGTCACGCCATAGGCTGCCTGGCCGCTTTCAACTATGCCATCAACAATGCCACGGGAGACCGAAATGCGGCTCCAAGCTTCTTCTGACAAGATGACAGGCCGATTGGATACCGCAGCATGGATAAGAGAGCCCGGATCAAGGGTCTCTCCATCAAGGATAAGAGGGTTGTTAGCTACGCTCATATTCTAAACACTTCTATTGCTATGTTACTTAAACGAAAAAGGGTCGCCCGCACTCAATTCACATGTGCAGGCGACCTTTAGTACCTGGCGTCGGGCTTGAAGAAAGCCAGGGAAGAACCGACCGACAGGTATTATCTAAATTTGAACTTACCAATATTCCCCCGATCAAAGTTCACAGATCAAAGTTCCCAGGGGAATGTATCAAGTCGCTCAACACCGTTTTCCGTGACCAATACCTGAGTTTCCAGCTTAATACTTTCCGAGCCTTTTTCGGCAATCAGACTCTCAACACACACAACCATGTTGGTTTCAAATCGACCGCCATGATTATATTCAAAATCAGGGTGCAATAAGATTACAGGCCATTCATCGGCCATACCGACACCGTGGGCAGCTAGGGAATAGCGATACGGCTGAAAACGCTCGGGAATTTTCCAGGACTTCTCGTTAAACTCATTAAAGCTCAGGCCGTTTTTTATCAGTTCCAAGTTAAATGACCCCCGGCAAAGCCGGGGGCTTAAGCGGGTGAGCCCCTTAAAGGGGCAAATTGGGAACCGCTAAAGCGGTTATGGATTGAATATATCCATTTGGTCAAAGTACTTATCACGCTCTTCTTGCGTTCTGATATACTCCCTCACCATCTGTTCATCGAGCCCTACAGTTGAGACGAAATATCCACGGGCCCAAAAATTTTCACCCTTGAAATTCCGTGCTTTATTTTTGAATTTTCGAGCTATGGCAATCGCGCTTTTTCCTTTTAGGTATCCAACGACTTTTGAAACAGCATGTTTGGGCGGTATGCTGATACACATGTGAATGTGATCCGGCATCAAATGGCCCTCCTCAATCTTACTTTCGCGATGCCCGGCCAGTTCATGGAAAATTTCACCAAGATACTGACGTAGGTTGCCATAGATAACTTTTTTCCTGCGTTTAGGGATGAAAACCACGTGGTATTTACAATCCCATCTCGTATGTGCAAGGCTTTTGTAATCTCTCATCGGCTAATTCCTTTGTTATTTTGGTCAATAAACAAAGAAATGTAAGACCGTGGGAACGGTCAAACCATTGAGAGTCCCCCGGCATAGCCGGGGGTTTACCGGATTAAATTATGATTTATCTGATCCAAAGCTGCCGAATAGAGCTCCATTTGCTTATCGTTCATAGGCGTGTGTCCACAGGTCCAAGCCCGGGACAAATCTGCACAATAGCCATAAGGTCCTATCATATCGGTATCAAACGAGATCATCTCCCCTGCTTGGCACGGACGGTCAGAGCACTCTTTGTACCAGGGGTTGGTATTGGAGCCACAGGTCAGAAGTTTGGTTTCCAGCCAATCACCACCAGACCTCGCATTTTCAAAATGCAGATGTGCCCACAATTCCTGCTCGGTGACACCCGGGTATGAATGTTCAAAGATCCGCGCCATGCCTGCTTCGCAAACCCGGATCGTCCAGCGCATCAACTCGATTTCTTCTGGTGATTTAATCGACCTTGCCCGCTCCGTTATTTGACCACCTTCAACAATGACAGAACCCCGCTCTTGAAGGGCGAAAACGCCTTCTGGTTCCATGCGGTCAATGGCGAGACGTTTGTTTCCACCACCATACTGTTGTATCAGATCAGCAATTTCATCGGCCCAATTCCCGACATATTCGGAAACCCGGTCACCAGCGCCCATAAACATCCAGCCCTTGGCAACACGGACTTCGTCGATCCCTTCAAGCCCTTCATTCAGATGTTCGCAAGACTTAAACTCGAACATAATGCCGGGCCCATCGGCAAAAATCAGAGCGTAGCGAATGGGGTTATGCGCGGTCCAAAACTGCATGTTGGAACAATCGAAAGCATAGCGAATATTCACCGGATCATAGAGCAGGATCGCCCCACACTCATTTTCAACCAGTAATTCGCGAATACGGGAAATCCTATACCTCCGTGCTTTAAGCAAGGTTTCGTGTGGCACAGGACTTTTTAACGGTTTATCGGCACCTTCGGCGTTAAGAAACGCGCGTTTTTGGTCGCCCATTGGGAAATAGTTCATGCCGTTCTACCATAAAAACCAAGGCGCTCTTTATCACTGAACATCACATTGGGTTCTTCGTAATATGAATACACACTGACAATACGCTCGGTTGGCCCTTCGACCGGCGTAACACGATGGGCGGTATATACACCCTTGAAGACGTTCAATGTGCCCGCTTCAATCATCAATGTTTGTATATCCGGATCATCCCCGTTCAACAGGTTCGCAACCCCGTCGTAATTCGGATCATTATCCGTGCGCAGGTTGTTACGATACTGGAAAGCACCCCCTTCTTTCGGCGATTGTAAAATTACCGTCGTGGTAAATTCCGACCGATCAAAATGCCAGTTCAGTGCTTCGCCATGGCGATAAGCCATCACATTAGCCCGGGCCAGGGGGTCTTCCATTCGGTAGAGAACATCTTTACCCATTACTGCGGCAAGAAAATCGATAAAGGGCTGCCACTCATATAAACGGCAAACCAGACTACTCGGCATTTGATCCGCACATACCGTGTGATTAATCGTTTCAAATTTCTGTAAAGCGGGATGGTCCTCAGTAATGTTCTCCAGCTTATCTTTGAAGTAGATATTGTGTTTTCTTTTGTGCGCATAGGATACTTCATCAATGAGCGGCTTCATTTCAGCCACACATTCGATCAGAGCTTCAGGTAGGACAAACCCCTCAAGGCTGAAAATACCTTCACTGGCCAACTTGGCCTGACAATCTGCAACGAGTTTTTTTCCTTCTGCAGAATCAAGATTGTCGATCGGATATTTCGCTAAATCCAATAGTTGGTACATCGCCATTTCCTCGTCACTATGAATTGTTTTGAAAATTTATTACGTACAATTTATCTTTTCATCAATGGCAATAATTCTTATCCTGACTTAGATAATCTTATTCACGATCTAAATAAGGAATACAATCTCATCAGCCGGAAACTCCCCCCTCTCAACGCAATTCGCGCCTTTGAGGCCGCAGCCCGTTACGGTGGCTACGTTGCTGCTGCGCAAGAGCTTGGTGTAACCCCGGCTGCGATTAGCCAGCAGGTCAAAAATTTAGAAACATATTTCGGCAAGCTACTCTTTAGCCGTCAGAATAATTCCCTCACCCTGACCGACGATGGCGTCAAGGTTTATGCCGATAGTACCGAGGCTCTGGAACGGTTGGAAAAGATGACCGCGCGGATCTATGAAAAGGAAGTCCGCAGCAGACTTGTCATCAGCGTCTTACCTTCGCTCGCCAACAAGTGGCTAAACCGGGTTCTGAGAGAATACTTTGCGCTTGATCCCGCAACTTACCTCGACATCCGGGTAGAGAACGATCCCGTAGATTTTGAACGCAATAATATCGATGTTCGCATTAGTTACGGTAAAAACCTTTATAGTGAACTGCGGACACAAGTTTTATTTGAAGATACCGTCCAGCCTATGTGTACGCCGACTTTCCTTAATCGCCATACCATAGATATCGACAATCCACTTACTCTCGCAGATGAACATCTTATCCATGTCAACTGGCCGCCAAGCTTTACCTCTCACCCTACCTGGGCGGATTGGTTTGCCAGCGTAGGGTCAGAACATATTCCAATTCACGGGCGGGGGCACCGGGTCGACATGTCTGCCTTGGCCGTTGATCTTGCCCTGGCAAACGCCGGCTTTATTCTTGGGCAACAATTATTGACGGTAGAAGATATATCTGCGGGCCATCTCATAACTCCCTTTAATCAATCGATCCCCTTAGGGCACGCCTATTGCGCGGTATGCTCACACGTAAAATACAAAAAGAAAAATGTTCGAAATTTCATAGACTGGATCGCACAAACTTTTCCTAAGAGTGCTTAAGGAATTGAGATTAGTAGCACCGATTTTAAACGAATCAGTAATTCAAAGCGGGCATTTTTTTAAACTCAGGTTTCTTGATCATTCCAATACGAGATTACCTAAATTGAAAGTCCTGGCCTTAAACACAAAAAAGCCTCTCAACTTATAGAAGCTGAGAGGCTTTTTTATTGGTTGTGGGGCACACAATTATCGAGATTTTAGTAAAGGAACAAAATAGAGCCCATCTAACATCTGTTGGGCTACCTAGTTATGCCTATCCTCGAAAAAATGTATCCTGCCACTTATCCTGGCTGCTTCACGTAGCGTAAATAAGGCTTCAATGTTTTCCAACCATCAGGATATTTTTCTTTTGCCATCTCGTCAGTCACAGCCGGAACGATAATGACATCGTCGCCGTCTTTCCAATTGACGGGAGTGGCAACCTTATGCTCAGCAGTGAGCTGCATGGATTCAAGGACACGCATAATTTCATCGAAATTACGACCAGTTGTCATTGGGTAACTCATCATCAATTTGATGTTCTTATCTGGCCCAATGATAAACACTGTACGCACTGTGGCGTTGGTCATTGCTGTTCTGTTTTCCTTGCCAGTATCTTCGTCTGCCGGGAACATATTGTAGAGCAGAGATACTTTAAGATCAGTATCAGCGATCATCGGGAAGTTGACTTTATGACCTTGTGTTTCTTCGATATCGTTGGCCCAGCCAGCGTGGTTATCAACGGGATCAATACTAAGACCAATAACCTTACAATTCCGTTTTTCAAACTCGGGTTTCAATTTAGCCACGTAGCCTAACTCAGTTGTGCAAACTGGCGTGAAATCTTTAGGGTGCGAAAATATAATTCCCCAACCATCACCGAGCCAATCATGGAAATTGATCGGGCCATCTGTTGTTTCTGCTGTAAAATTTGGAGCTTGGTCGTTAATTCTGAGTGACATTTTAAAATTCCCTTTGTTTTTTTTATCACATTTATCAATTCAAGGCGGACCATTGTCCAAAAAAAACGCCTAATACAAAAGTAATATTTTGGTGACTCGTTCATCTAGGCTTTTTCCCGCAATTTTTACGGGTCACTTTAGGGAAGGAGCAGGATTCTATTTATCGATTATACAAT
Organism: Kiloniella sp.; assembly: GCF_965205715.1. Classification (GTDB taxonomy): domain Bacteria; phylum Pseudomonadota; class Alphaproteobacteria; order Kiloniellales; family Kiloniellaceae; genus Kiloniella. Next base: position 2,235,374 of record NZ_CBDBHW010000014.1, read on the forward strand.
CAGTTCACGATTGTTTCTTCGGTTAAATCGATAACATTCTCAGGTCCATAAATGTTACCATAATCTTCGCTCTTCATGGTTTTCTCAATTGCCCTGTTCAAAGCGGTAAGTGTCGTTTTCTTGACTGACTTACTTAACAGGAAATGCACCTTGTTTCGAAAAACCGGAAATTTAAGAAAAACGTAATCGTTGTATCCAGCAATCTTTGATAGATACCTGAGAACCCCGGTATCACTGACAATTCCGTCTATTCTGTTGTGGCGTATCAAGGTTATAGCCTGATTGTAATCGGTAATATCCCGGACAAGTTTTTGTCCCGGCCCCGTCTCGAAAACCTCACTAAATTCTTCTCCGTGATAAGTCCCCCGCACACTGCCAATAAGAACCCCCTCGTCAACCAACGACATCATAGATGTGAGCTGATCAATCGCAGGAAAGTTAAATGACCCCCGGCAAAGCCGGGGGCTTAAGCGGGTGAGCCCCTTAAAGGGGCAAATTGGGAACCGCTAAAGCGGTTATGGATTGAATATATCCATTTGGTCAAAGTACTTATCACGCTCTTCTTGCGTTCTGATATACTCCCTCACCATCTGTTCATCGAGCCCTACAGTTGAGACGAAATATCCACGGGCCCAAAAATTTTCACCCTTGAAATTCCGTGCTTTATTTTTGAATTTTCGAGCTATGGCAATCGCGCTTTTTCCTTTTAGGTATCCAACGACTTTTGAAACAGCATGTTTGGGCGGTATGCTGATACACATGTGAATGTGATCCGGCATCAAATGGCCCTCCTCAATCTTACTTTCGCGATGCCCGGCCAGTTCATGGAAAATTTCACCAAGATACTGACGTAGGTTGCCATAGATAACTTTTTGCCTGCGTTTAGGGATGAAAACCACGTGGTATTTACAATCCCATCTCGTATGTGCAAGGCTTTTGTAATCTCTCATCGGCTAATTCCTTTGTTATTTTGGTCAATAAACAAAGAAATGTAAGACCGTGGGAACGGTCAAACCATTGAGAGTCCCCCGGCATAGCCGGGGGTTTACCGGATTAAATTATTCCGAACAGAAATCAGCTGAGTTTCCCAGCGGTAAGGTCTCGTGTATTGACCAAACACGGTTCGTTTCTTTCTCCAGGAAGCCATGATAATGACGTCAATTTTTTCTTGTTGTAATAGCTTTAGTCCCCTCTTCCAGGGTAAACGGGTAAAAATAAATTTACAGCCTGAGATCTCAGACACCTTTTTCAGAAGAGCGACATCCTGTCCGCCAAAGCCAGAATCATTTGTATAAATCGAATAGGGTGGAATATTTGGTAAGGCAACTTCCAGCGTATCATTACAAACTTCTTGTGAATGCGACGAGTTAAATGTCAATAGCATGGAAAACCCCAAGACCCATACCATCACTCTAAACCGTATTAACCGAATAACCGTCATAGATACGCACCACTCTTCAAAGGCTTACATTAAAATATCAGCAAGACGTTAAATTTCCGGAAATCATTATTCTCTATAAAATAGTCAAAATATCGTGGTTGGATAATCAACGACCAGAGGCCTAGATATTCCCCACTGGCTTCATTAATGGGGAAGTATTGGTTTCCGGGCACTTAAACAATGAAACTTACGGGGCTCTTTACCATTTACACTATCGAAGACACTGTTAATGCATACAGACATAAGCAGCCCTATAGGACAGCAACAAGTTTTATGATAAAGTAGCCCCAAGGTGCTTTGAGCTCGTCATTAAAGTTTTTCATTGATTAACTTCATGGAGTTTTCTTATGGCGACGTATAATGGGTACCTCCTGATGGCAGATATCTCCGGCTACACACAGTTCCTTACCACCTCTGAGCAAGACCACGCCAATCCCATCTTGCGCTCCTTGTTGAGCTCATTGGTCGAGCAGGTGGTTGAACCCCTTGTTTTCTGGAAAATGGAAGGCGATGCCGTTCTCGCTTACTCTACACAGGGGCATTATCCCTCCGGCGATACCTTTCTCTCAATCTGCGAAAATCTATACAACGCCTTTGCCACCTGTCGACAGAACATCATCGCCAACACCACCTGCCCTTGCCGTGCCTGTGCCAACGTCGGCCTTCTGGATCTGAAGATCATGGCCCATCACGGCAACTTCGAGGAAATGGAAATCGGCCCTGTAAAGGATCTTTCCGGTTCAGATGTCATCTTGCTTCACCGCATGGCCAAAACAACCGTATGCGAAACAACCGGCGTACGAAGCTACGCCCTCTTCACTAGCGCTGCTGTGGAGGCAATGGGGATAGAGACAGCCCTGGTGCCTTTCTCTCAGCCTTTCGAACACTTCGGTGAGGTTTCCATGCAGGTTTATGATCTCGCCAAGGCCTGGGAAAAATTTCGCGCAAGCCAGGAGCACCATTTCCTGAAGGAAACTGACGGGATATTTACCTATCGTCGTCATTTTGACCTGCCACTGGCAGTGGTCTGGGAAGCTTTGACCGCCCCGGAAGCGAAACAGCGCTGGATGGACAGTATGCGCTTCGTCACTGTAGAAAACCTTGAAGGCCGCATCGGCACAGGATCAGCCTATCACTGTGCCCACGAAGCCGCGGATTTTCGTTATTGGGTCACTGACTGGGAACCCTTCGAATATTTTTCGACCCGCATCAGCGACCCTGCCCGGGAAGGCATAAGCATGCCTGAAACCTATTATTTAAAGTTTGGCGAAAACGGCACGGACCTACGTTATACCATCGGTCAGGCTCATGATGCCGCCAGCCATCGTTCAGAAGCTTCTGAACAGGAGGCTGCAGGCTTTCTGGCAGACTTCTGGCCTAAATCTTTTGATACCATGGAAGCTCAGCTTCATAGCCAAGGCACCTGCAGATAGATCCTCCTTAATTAAGTTTTTCAAGCCATATCAAACTTAGGCCAAAGCATTTTATATTAAAACTACCCGTATAACCACTAAACGCCCCAAAGCCCTCACCGCTTTTGCAGTGGGGGCTTTTAATGGTTGCGGTTTCACATTTAACTCAGAAAGTGTTGAAAGATTTAAAGTTAGCCAGGTAATATTCTACCTAATTATACCCTCTAAGATAAAAGCGATCTCCACTGTCTAGCAAAACGAAAATAGGGCAAAAATTTCGGATAATGTAGCTCCAGCTATATTGCAAGAGCTTGAGCCAACTCTTCTTTTTTTGGCAATACACTTCCAATAGTTTTCCCAGTAAGGGCATAATAAGCTAAGCCGGAAAGCATTTTTTTCTGAACACTTTTCATTACCGGGCGCATCGCCACTAATCCCATTAATGCACCTAGTGGCCCAAATTTTACAACAAAGTCCATATACATTGTAACCTTGCAGCTTTTTTCGTTAAGCTTTTCAACCTGAAACCCAGCAAACATAGTTTTCATTGGCATTGAGAATTCGGTTAGAACAACTTTGAAACTTTTATTCTCTTCATATTCAATAATTTCTTCCTGAACACTGGTTTTATCATGGAATACACAAAGCCTTTTAGCTCCTAACCCGGTGCTCTTTTCACCTATTATTGGTGATTTTTCTAATCCAAAACTAAATTTCTTCACACCACCAAAATCATCCAATATTTCCCATACTTTTTCTGCTGTGGAGTTTATTCTAACCGTAGTTTCAACGTGCAGGCCCATGATACTCTCTCAATTTGGGTAATTGTAATTCCTAGGTTATTGCATAGGGCTACTGACAACCTTATGTCACCAGAAAGCTCGTTTTCAGTTTAACCTTTGTTAAAACCACCGCTTAACGTCACGTTAGAGATATATAGACACAAAAAGCCCCTCAGCTTATACAAGCTGAGGGGCTTGTTCAGCGACAATAACCTTGGCCGGTTGCGACAACCACCTTGGCCGGTGGATCTGATCATTAAAAAGGGCGTGCCCGTTTGATAATCAGATCCACCGGCCAAGGCTTAATTTGGTGTTAGTTACAAGCTGCTGTGAGTTGATAAATTAGGAACCTCTAGATGTAATTGGAGGAACCTGTTTGCCGTATAAATTTATCACAGATGAACAACTGAGACTTTACATGACAGATAGAAAAACTCATGGTCAACGAACCGCCGCTGCCCGCGCAGGGTTTAGCGAACGCACGGCCCGCCGATTTGACGTTGATGCGACTTTACCGTCACAACGCAATATAAAGCGAGGGCGAACAGTTTCTGATCCGCTTGAAGATATCTGGGATAAGGACATCCTTCCCATTTTGGATAAAGACAACTCGGTCAAACCCATTACTTTGTTGCGCCACATACAGAGCCTCTATCCGCTCCGTTTTCCCGATGACCGTGTCAAGCGCACGTTAGAGCGCCGAGTTCGGGGATGGCGGGCTCTGAATGGCCCTGAAAAGGATATCATTTTCAGGCAAACACCTGAGCCGGGTTACATGGGCCAATCAGATTTCACGGATGCAGCCGACTTAAGTATTACCATTGCAGGAGATCCTTTGGTGCATCGGCTCTATCATTTTGTTGGCACTTCTCCGCTTTGTTGAGTAGATTTAGGATTTCAAATAGAGCATAGATTGATTATCTGGAATGGATGATTGTCTAATTTTGAGTTTGAAGTATTCGGTATCCTTGATGCCTCTGGCTCGCTTACGGATCATTCCTATACTGACATTACCAGCCTCTATCCTGGCGCTTGTGAGCTTGTGTTTGGCGTAGTTGCAGATGCCCACACAATGTTTCCGTAGGGATTTCGCGAACTTTTTTAGATAGAGCATCTGTGACTGATCTGCTATCAGGCACCAACGTTCCAGTTGCTCCGCCATCGCCTCAAATGAAGCGGCACTCCACAGCAGCTGAAGCTGTTCTTTCAAGACGTAAAGTGCATTCAGGTTGCTATTGCTCTCCAGCAACCTTTGCAGCTTGTCACTTTGTTTTTCACTCAACTTATCCGCATTTTTGAGCAACAGATAATGTGTCCCTTTCATCAACTCTTTACCACTTGGATCGGCCTTTCTGAACTCAAGTCGACGCTGATTATGGATAGCTTTGCTGTAGTTTTTCATGACGTGGAAACGGTCAAATACTATGTCGGCCAACGGCAAGGACTCTCTGACAGCCTTTTGGTAGGCAGGCCCCATATCCATCGCTACGGCCTTTATTTTGCAGGCTGTATCTGGTTGCAGTTGTTTCAAAAACCTTGAAAAAACCTCGGCAGTTCGGCCTGCTTCAACCCAGATCAGATGACCGCCAACCATATCGTAGACCACCGTCATGTAGTCATGACCTTTCGCCCGGGCAACTTCATCTACACCAATATATTCCAAGCCAGTTAGCTCTGCAGGATCAAGCGTAGGGAGAGTTTCAATAAGGTATGCCCTGTCGATATTCTTGACCGTTTCCCATCGTATATCCAAATGTCTGGAAACCGCTTGAATAGACATATGCCGACATAATCCACTGATCAGTCGGCAAAATCGGTGAGTGAAACGGCACCCTTTATCAACAAAATCACACCCCTCAATGCGGCGTTCGCCCTTGTTAATATAAACCTGCGCCAGCTCAATCTCGACCACACAAGGATACCCAAAAAGGGGGATGTCGTTTACTTGTCGGCGGACATGCTGGTTGATGCTTCCCTTCTGGCCTGTAGCAGGGTCTATAGCCCTCCTACGCGCGTCTCGGCTGCAGTGAATGACAATCTTAACACCGCCGTCATCCAGTTTAATTTCATTTACACGTTGCCCTTTGAGGCCTAAAATATGCTGCGAGATGTTGATTGTCATATACCTGCTCTATGTAAAGTTATCAGAAACCATACATATCAACAGGTTACTTGGCGGTCGGCATCTTTTTCTACTCAACAAAGCGGAGAAGAGCCATTTTGTTCTGGTATATAGCCGATGGGAACATGTTGGGGTCGTACTTGGCGGTGAGAGTTTTACAGCCCTTGCGGAGAACTTACAAAATGCGCTTTGGTCCTTGGGGGGCGCTCCTGAAAACCACCGGACCGACAGCCTGTCTGCGGCCTTTCGGAATTTGAGCGTTGAGGAAAAGGAGGACATTACCAAACGTTATTCTGCTTTTGTTGAGCACTACGGTATGGAGGCCAGTCGAAATAACAGAGGGGAATCACACGAGAACGGTGCCATTGAATCTCACCACGGTCACCTTAAGACTGCGATAAAGCAGGCCCTGATTTTGCGTGGCAGTAATGACTTTGACACTTTGGATGAGTATCGGCGATTTTTGGACGAGCTGATTGCTAGACGGAACAAACATCGTGACCAAGATATCCAAACAGAGTTGAAATCTCTCAAGGCGTTACCTCCTCGGCGAACAACAGATTACACTGAAGTCGTGTCGAGAGTTACCAAAACAAGTGGTTTTTTAGTTAAGCAGGTTTTTTATAGCGCCCCTTCTCGCCTAATTGGTCAACGCTTGCGTGTCCATATTTACGATAACCGGATAGAAGCCTATCTAGGCAGCACTCATGTCGTCAGCCATTCTCGTGAGCGGGGGCACGGCAAAGGCCCCCGCATTCATGTTATCAATTATCATCACGTCATTCATGCTCTCAAACGTAAACCTCAGGCACTCGCCAATTCTATTTATCGTGACAGTATTTTTCCAAGAACCGAGTACTCCCTGGCCTGGACATTGTTTCAGAAAAAGTTGTCCCGCAGAGATGCGTGTCGTCAGATGGTTGGGATACTTTTCCTTGCGCACGAAGAGGCTTGTGAGGCCGAAGTCGCGCACCTGATTTCGAGAGAAATCAATGCAGGAAGGCTACCTTGCGCAAAAAAACTTAAGCTGAATATCACAAAAAAGAACACGGATTTACCTCCTGATATTCCCGTGGTTCAACCTTCATTATCAGTCTTTGATACTCTGTTGGAGGATCGGGCATGACAAACATTGAAGTGGATCAGCACAAGCTGCCTCTTATGCTAACTGACTTACGATTACCCAGCTTTCACAAACACTGGCAAGATATCGCAATCCAATCCGACAAGGAGGGCTGGTCAGCAGCCAGGTTCCTTGCCGTTTTGGCCGAATATGAATTGGCCGAAAGGGACACGCGACGCATTCAACGCCATCTCAACGCATCAAACCTGCTGGGCGGAAAAACTCTGGCCACTTTTAACTTCAAGCG
>NZ_CBDBHW010000014.1:2250000-2305833 GCF_965205715.1 Kiloniella sp.
AAATATTGACAGGAATCGAGAAATACATCATTTTGGCGATGCAGAGTTATTGAGGTTCCCTTAATTTCAACAATGAACACGGCCGTATGTCGTCTCGGATTCCGGAGCACTATGTGTGAACAATAGATTCCACACACCTACTTTTATGGTTAAAGCAGCACTCGGTGCTAGCCTATCGATTCTCACCCTTGGGGGAATCTATATATGGTTATCGGGTAGCACACCTATAGAAGGGGAAGCTGAAGTCGCAACAAACACTTCAGCCCCAACAACAGAGAATGCGGAAGCATCACCTGAAATCATCGCAACACTTAAAACTGATCACATGACCAGTGAATATGTTGCCGTTGGTGCCGTCCCTACAGAGATCGCTCCAGAACTTCTTATCCCAAGTGATATAGAGAAGCTTGTTACCGTCTCTTCTGGCGATACACTAATGAGCCTTCTGGTAACAGCTGGCGCGACAAGATCTGAAGCTCACGGGGCGATTACAGCGCTGAGTGATGTCTATTCTCCTCGGAAAATTCGCCCGGGTCTGGATATTGCTCTCACATTTGCCCCCCCCATCGCCGCGGAAGAAATTGAAACCGCGCGTGATGTAGGCCCTTTAAGAGCCATGCAGTTCCAACCAAGTGTTGAGCGGATCGTAAAAGTCAGCACGACGGAGGGGGAAACAAGCAAATACATTGCAGAAGAAATCCAACGTCCTCTGACCATGCGAGTGGGACGCAGTACAAATGAAATCACCAGCAGCCTCTATCTGGCGGCGACAAATGTCGGTGTCCCCAACGACATCATGATCAAGCTTATTCGCGCCTATAGCTTTGACGTCGATTTCCAACGCGAGATTCAAAAGGGCGATAGCTTTGAAGTGGTCTATGAGGCCTATTACGACGAAGATAATAATCTCGCCCGAACCGGGGAAATGATTTATGGCAACCTGACACTGTCAGGAGATGACTTACAGTTATATCGCTACACCCCGTCCAGTGGCTTTACCGATTACTTCAATGAAAAGGGACAGTCCGCGAAAAAAGCACTGATGCGTACACCCGTTGACGGTGCCCGCCTCTCCAGCCGCTTTGGCAAAAGAAAACATCCCGTTCTGGGCTACAACAAGGTCCATAAGGGCGTTGATTTTGCCGCACCGCGTGGCACACCAATTTACGCTGCGGGCGATGGGGTCATTGTTCGTGCCAACCGCTTTAGTAGTTTCGGCAATTATGTAAAAATCAGGCACCACAGTGGATATGAAACCGCCTATGCTCATCTAAAAGGCTTTGCCAAAGGGATGAAAAAGTCCAAACGCGTTCGCCAGGGCCAGGTTATTGGCTACATTGGAACCACCGGGCGCTCAACAGGGCCTCATCTTCACTATGAAGTCCTGTTCAACGGTCGTCAGGTTAATCCCCTGGGCGTAAAACTTCCCGCTGGCGAAAAACTCAAAAGTGCTGATCTTAAAAAATTCAAAGTCGAAAAACAGAAAATCGACAGCATGATGAATGAGTTGAAAAAGCCTGCTGCTATCGCAGGATTACAAACCAACTAAAACCTGGGTAACAATCCTCAAACAGAGGATCTTATCTCTTCAATGAAAAAAGGACCGCCAAAACCGCGGTCCTTTTTTATTGCCTACAACCGCCGGAGTTATGGAAGCCGGAGTTATGACGCCCGAGTTATGATGAAGAGACATTCTTTCCATTGATACTTAATCCCGCGTCATCAGCAGATATCCTCAGGCTGTCACCATCGCGCACGGACCCATCCAGAATTAATGAAGCAAGTGGATTCTGAAGCTCTCGCTGGATAACGCGTTTAAGAGGGCGTGCACCATAAACCGGATCATAGCCTTTATCTGCCAGCCATTCGATTGCAGCATTATCCAGCTCAGCCTTGATCTCTCTATCCCGAAGAAGGCTCTGCAATCGCACGAACTGAATACCTACGATTGCGTTCATGTGGCTTCGTTCCAAACGATGGAACAGGAGCACTTCATCCAACCTGTTTAGAAACTCAGGCCGGAAGGAAGCACGTACCACTTCCATAACCTGTTCGCGAACAGCTGTACTGTCCTCACCCTCTGGCTGGTTAGCCAGAACCTCAGATCCTAAGTTAGACGTCATGATTATCAGGGTATTGCTGAAATCTATCGTACGCCCCTGACCATCTGTCAGCCGGCCATCATCCAGGACCTGAAGCAGTACGTTGAAAACATCTGGATGTGCTTTCTCGACTTCATCAAATAACACGACTTGATAGGGACGTCGGCGCACAGCTTCGGTTAAGGCCCCGCCTTCTTCATAGCCGACATAACCTGGGGGGGCGCCAATCATACGGGAAACCGCATGTTTCTCCATATACTCAGACATATCAAGACGAACCATGGCTGTATCATCATCGAATAAAAACGAAGCCAAAGCTTTGGTTAGTTCCGTCTTCCCTACACCGGTAGGTCCCAGGAAGAGGAAAGACCCCATGGGACGATTGGGATCTTGCAATCCAGCACGTGAACGACGTACGGCATTTGAAATGGCGACGATTGCTTCGCTTTGCCCGATGACCCGATCCCCGAGGAGGGTTTCCATTTTCAAGAGCTTATCGCGCTCGCCCTCCAACATCTTATCGACGGGTATTCCTGTCCAACGCGAAACTACTGCCGCAATGGCATCTTCGCGAACTTCTTCGTTAAGCATATGATTTTCGCCAGCCTCTTCTGCTTCGACCAGAGCGCGTTCGAGAGTTGGCAATCGACCGTATTTAAGCTCACCCGCCTTTTCCAAGTGCCCATCGCGTTCCGCACGATCAAGCTCAGAACGGGCATGTTCCAACTCTTCCTTGATCTTCTGGGCGCCAGCTAGCTTATCTTTCTCAGACTTCCACTGACTTGTAAGAACGTTACTTTTTTCTTCCTGCTCGGCAATTTCAGACTTTAGTTTTTCCAATCGATCCTTTGCGCCCTTATCACTTTCTTTCTGTAGGGCAGATTGTTCTATTTTTAGCTGGATCAGTTTACGATCCATCTCGTCAATTTCTTCCGGTTTGGAATCGACTTCCATACGCAAACGACTGGCAGCCTCATCGACAAGATCGATAGCCTTATCAGGCAAGAAACGATCGGTAATATAGCGATTGGATAACGAAGCTGCGGAAACAAGGGCTGAATCCGTAATTCGCACACCGTGATGCAGCTCATATTTCTCTTTCAACCCTCTGAGTATAGATACCGTATCCTCAACGTTTGGCTCTGCAATCACAACTGACTGAAAACGGCGCGCCAGTGCTGCATCTTTTTCAATGTACTTGCGATATTCATCCAGAGTGGTTGCACCAACACAATGCAGATCGCCCCGCGCCAAGGCAGGCTTAAGCATATTTGACGCATCCATTGCGCCGTCAGTTTTCCCCGCCCCCACCAATGTGTGCAGTTCATCAATAAAGACGATGATCTCCCCACTGGCTTCTGTGACTTCCTGCAACACAGCTTTGAGCCGCTCTTCAAACTCACCCCGATATTTTGCCCCCGCAACCATACTCCCGAGATCGAGAGACATTAACTTCTTATTTCGCAGGCTCTCAGGAACATCCCCATTGATGATTCGAAGCGCAAGACCCTCGATGATAGCAGTCTTACCAACGCCAGGCTCACCAATGAGGACAGGATTATTCTTTGTACGCCGGGAAAGGACCTGTATCGTCCGCCTTATTTCTTCATCCCGACCAATAACCGGATCCAACTTTCCTTCTTGCGCGAGTTCGGTTAAGTCGGTCGCATACTTTTTCAACGCTTCATAACTGTCTTCGGCAGAAGCCGATTGCGCAGTGCGTCCTTTGCGTAAATCATTAACTGCTGCGTTAAGAGATTGCGCAGTTAAACCAGCGTCTTTTAGTATTTTGCCCGAAGCCGCTTCGCTGGAAAGGGCGAGTGCGATAAGAAGGCGCTCTACCGTGACGTAATTATCACCAGCTTTTTTGGCAATCTGCTCAGCCTGTTCAAATACCCTTGCCGTTTCAGGGGCAAGGAACACCTGTCCGACATCCTGCCCACTTATCTTTGGAAGTTTTGCAAGTTCTCGCTCAACTCCCTCCAAAGCTTTACCAGGGTTACCGCCTGCAGCTGATATAAGGTTTGCAGCTAACCCTTCACTATCATCGAGCATCACTTTAAGCATATGCTCAGGAGTCAATCTTTGGTGATCGCTACGATGCGCAAGGCTTTGCGCTGTTTGAATAAATCCCTGCGTACGTTCTGTGTAATTATTTACGTTCATTTCTTCAGCCTTCTCCGCTATGCCTGCTGGGCAGCACATAACCGTTGATGACAAAACCACCCATCACCCACATTAGCAGCATGATGGCACTCTGACGTTGATATTAATCACCCGTCATTAAAATATATGGGAAAACAAGAAGAGTAATGCAAGGCAAAGCCGCTGCATTTTCCACTAAAAGAAGCAGTAGATTCAAAGGTAAAATCTCAATGACTACTTTACGAGATAAAAAAAACCCTGCCCGAAGGCAGGGTTGGGAAATCCCATAGTTACGTCAGGAGAGATGAGTACATACCCAGAAAAAATACAAACGATCTAAAAGGCATAACGCCTGGATGTCTGCGTTGTCTTCCTCGGTAGGAACTACGAGAAGGAACTTAGCCGAGAAAATATCACCATGCAACTGATAATCATTCTTATTTGAAAATAATTTTTATAAATTAAAAATAACCCCTTTCGCCTTACAGTAGAAAGCTAAGCAAACCTAGGTAAAAATGCGGTCTGCCAGTCATATATTATTAAGGCCTTGAAAAATAATAATGAAGCACGAGAATGGTAAAAAAAGAAGAGGTAAGATCTATGTCTGCTCAAATAAATGCGATTTACCGTTATCCTGTGAAGGGCCTTAGCCCCGAGTCCATGGACAAAGTAACTCTTGTCGCCAACAAAATAATCCCAAATGACAGACGATTCGCAATTGCGCATGGCTCAACAGATTTCCCTGATGGTCCCACTTGGGTGTCCAAGATGCATTTTCTGATGCTGGCCAAAAATCCGAAACTGGCACAGCTTGTATCTCACTTTGACAACGACACCGAAATCCTAACTTTAGAACGAAAAGGAAAAAGAGTATCCCGAGGCAAACTTACAGATTTAACCGGACGCATGCTGTTAGAGCAATTCTTGGTAGGGTTTTTGGGAAGCGAATCCCGGGGCTTACCCAAAATTGTCGAAAATAGAACAACAGCTTTTACCGATATACCGGATCAACAAATCTCTCTAATTAATCTCGCCAGTGTGAAAGATCTAGAACGTGTTGTACGCAAGCCAGTTGACCCGATGCGGTTCAGAGGGAATCTTTATATTGAAGGGCTCGCGGCATGGGAAGAAAACAATTGGATTGGCAAAGAAATCAAAATTGGTGACGTCAGCCTGGAAGTAGTCTCCCCCATTGGTCGGTGCTCTGCGACAAATGTTAATCTTGATAGTGCCGAGGTAGATATGAACATTCCCAAAAGTCTGCAATCAGGATTTGAGCACCGCAACATGGGTGTCTATGCCACCGTTAAAAATACCGGAGAAGTAAAACCAAAAACGCCCCTGACTATTATCTAGCCAAGAGCGCTTTTAAAGAACGAATAGATGAGCAATTAAGACTTAAGCCGTTTCGGTAGAGCTACCATCTTCAACTTTAGCAACAACCTTTCTTGGCCGTCCACGAGGTCGAGGTGTTTTAACTTCCTTAGTTGCGGCCTTTGGTGCCGCTTTAGGTGTCCGAGGTTTCCGCTTTGGCTTTTCGGCTACCGGCGTATCATCAATGCTTAGCGGCAATTCAGCTACGACGGGCTTTGACTCAACGTCTGTCGTCACTGGAGCTGCCGGAACATCTGCCACAGGCTTTATTTCTGCAGCAGGCTCATTATTCACAGAGCTCTCAGTTTTTACGTCAGATTCTTCATACCGTGGACGACGGGAACGAACTCTACTTCGCGGGGCAGGTTTTCGTGTTTCAGTATCCACATTGCCGCCCTCAGCCACACTATCAAGCTGGGGAGAAATCGAAGCAGGCGCTTCACCCGCTCGATCCCCACGAACATTCTCTCTGGAATTTTCGGGCGCTCTGTTCTCTTGATCTGCATTAGAACGAGAGTTTCTGTGACGGTGATTATCAGACTGATTATTACGCTGATCAGAAGAAGATCTCGAGTGAGACTGGGGCTGAGCTTGTGATTGAGACTGAGGATCAGTCGAATCATTCACAACACGAAAATAATGCTCGGCAAACTGATGTAAAGATTCAGCCAGAACCCTATCACCACTCACAGTCGCATCCCGCGCCATCTGGAGATATTTTTCTTTTAACTGTGACGCGTTACCACGAATTCGTCCACCCGGGCCATTACTATCAAACACACCGTTCCGCGACTGCTGCGGCTTGCGGTTACTGCTGTTGTTGTTTGACCGACCACGTGGGCGACGATTTGAATTATTTGAATTGTTTGTGTTTTGCTGTCTCATCATTCGCAAGCTAAATTAAGTGCTAAATATCGGGTATCGACAATCGTCAAAGGTATAAAACCCTGACGATATAATTTTTAAATTGTCGGCGAATACCCCCGGGGCACCCCTAAGCCCCTGCTATAGATACACCGTAAAGCTATATCTCGAGGTTTCCAACCCCTAAATGTTAATTTTATACGATTTGTTCTGAGACTTTACTGGCAACACAGGCCCTTTTCACCCCTCCAAGGTCTTTAATCGCGGCTTTACAAACCAATTTGGCGTCGGTCATGACACTGTTTATTTCATCAGACTGGCCTTTACCCGCCTCTACGACCAAAAGCCCACCAACCCTTAGGATCATTGCGGCTTGAGGAATAAGCGTACGATAGTCCTTCATCCCTTTATCATCGGCAAAAAGGGCAGAAGGAGGATCATAATCGAGAACCTCAGGCTCCAGCTCTGATTTTTCGTGTTGCCCGATATAAGGTGGGTTTGAAATAATGATATCCCATTCGTTCGATAGACCTTCACACCAATTTCCTATTTGGAATTGTGCCCTGTGACCAAGGCTCAGGTTATCAGCATTAAGGGCCGCAACTTCAGTAGCGGCCTGGTTTATATCAACACCCAGACCTGTCGCATTGGGAAGCTCGCTTAACAAGGCAAGGAGCAAACACCCCGACCCCGTTCCGAGGTCCAATATTTTGAGTGGTTGAGTTTTGTCTTCAAGTAATTCAAGTGTAGCAGAAATAAGTGTTTCACTATCTGGCCTGGGATCTAGCGTTTCAGGAGAAATATTAAAGTTGAGGCTCCAAAATTCTCGACATCCAACAATTCGTGAAACGGGTTCCCGGGCAATTCTGCGCGAAATCATCTCCTGAAATGAAACCCAATTTTCAGAAGAAACCTCTTTCTCAGGATAGCCGAAAAGATATGAGGTATCCTTATTTATCGCTTCGGCCAAAAGAAGCCGCGCATCTATACGTGCACCATCTATATCAGCAGCGCTTAAACGCTCAGCTCCTTCACGCAAACAACCGCCTATTGTTAAGGAGTCTGTATTAACACTCCCAACTTGGCTGGATATGTCTTTGCCTGACACCATTAGCCTATTGGATTTCAGAGAGACGCGCGGCTTGATCTTCAGCGATCAGCGAATTGATAACTTCATCCAGAGCTTCACCTGCGATAACCTTATCCAGCTTATAAAGGGTGAGATTAATTCGGTGATCTGTAACTCGTCCCTGGGGGAAGTTATAAGTTCTAATTCGCTCGGACCGATCACCACTCCCAACCTGTGATTTACGGTTGGCGGCCTGCTCTTCTTCTTGGTCTCTGCGCTGATTATCGTAAATCTGTGTGAGCAGCATCTTCATCGCTTGTTCTTTATTCTTATGCTGAGAACGCCCATCCTGACACTGAACAACGACACCTGTTGGAACGTGGGTAATACGAACAGCTGAATCGGTCGTATTAACATGCTGACCACCAGCACCTTGAGCACGATATGTATCGATACGCAAGTCACTCGGGTTGATTGCAACATCGACAGCCAAAGCTTCCGGCATTACCGCGACAGTCGCTGCAGAGGTGTGTATCCGTCCTCCAGATTCAGTCACGGGCACCCTTTGAACTCTGTGTACGCCAGATTCAAACTTAAGATTAGAAAACACTCCGCTTCCGGTAATCAGGGCGGTTGCTTCTTTTACACCGCCAATACCATTTTCAGAATAATCCAGGGCCTCAAAGCGCCACCCGGTAGATTCCGCATAGCGTTGATACATACGAAAGAGTTCAGCTGCGAAGAGCCCAGCTTCATCCCCGCCCGTTCCCGCGCGAACTTCGAGGATCGCATTACGCTCTCCATCGACGTCCTTTGGCAGCAACATGATCTGTACCTGTTGCTCCATTTCTGGAAGCTTTTGCTTAAGTTCTAAAAACTCCTCTTGAACCAGGTCCTTCATTTCAGGATCGGCATCGGGATCGTTTAACATTTCTGCAAGGTCAAACATCTCAGACTGCAAAGACCGAAGTTCTTGAACTGTTTCCACGACGGAGGTTAACTCTGAGAGTTCCCGAAGCAATTTAGTATATTCATCAGATCCTGGGTCTGGATGAGTAGAAATGACTGCCGTTAATTCGTCGTAACGGGCCACAACAGCATCTAGTTTATCATCGAACTTCACGTTCAGTCCTCTTTCACTTCATCACTGCTCACAGTATTAATTCCAAGATTTGTCTCGGAATTCACCTCTGCATTTTCGATACGAAATAAACGACATAGCGTTTCTTCCAATACCAAATGAGCTTTTGGGTCTTCTCTTGCCGTCTCTTTTAAAACGACCTGAGGATTATGCAATAGTCGATTAACCAATAATCTCGTCGCAGCGTCAACATCCCCCCCACATTCAGAGACAACTTGCTGGCGAAGTGTGTCAAAATGCTTGCGGATCATTGATATCGTTGGGGCGGCCTGTCGCTCAACCTTATTTCGAATAAATGACTGCATTTCCTGCCCAAGGACTTTCCAGGCAGCCATAGTCGCAGTTTCACGAAGCACTTTCCCCTGCTTCGCCACGTTCTCAAGATCTTCCAAATTATAGGAAAAAGCGCCATCTAGTTCATTGATATCTTCCCCAACATCTCTCGAGGGCGTGGTATCAATTATAAAGATAGGTTTACGCTTCCTTTGCTTCAAACAGGTGCCAATCAATTCCTTGGTAAAGAGCATCTCGCCTCCCCCTAAAGAAGAGATTATGATATCACTACTTACAGACAAAGCTTCCAACTCAGACCAAGCACCCGCTTCGCCCCCAAGTCGAAAAGCAGCGGTTTCACTTCGTCCCGTCCTGGGGTGTGTAATTTTTAAAGCTGAAATACCAACACTTTTAAACTCTGAACAAAGGAGCTCGCCAACCTCGCCACTCCCCACGAGTAAAACATTACAGCGCGAGAGATCTCCATGAACACCTCTCGCGACCTGAAGCGCAGATGAGGTAAGCGTTACAGGCTGTTGCGCAATAGTGGTTTCAGTTCGAACACGCTTGGCAGCAATAAGGCTTGCGTTAAGAACATCATCAAGAAAATTATCCGTTAATCCCAGGGATCGTGATTGACGATGGCAATCTTTTACCTGCCCCAGAATTTGAGGCTCACCAACGACAATACTATCTAGAGAAGAGGCTACGGCAAACAGATGTCGGAGAGCGTTAAAACTTTCGTGCACATAGCTTTGCGTACGAACATTTTCGATGTCTATCTTCGCCTCTGAAGCAATAATCGAGAGGTAATACTCTGTGTCGCCCGGCTGCACATCCCCGAGAACAAATTCAAATCGTTCACATGTGGCAATAAGGACAACACTTCGTTTTTCTTGAACTTTTAAGGCTGAGAGTACTTTCTCATAATCAGCCTCTTCAACAAAGAGACTGTCACGCAGTCGTCTCCCTACGGTTCGGGCGCTCACACCAATGACCGCCAACTTATCAAACTGTTCGGATCGTTCGATAAAGGCGTGCTCGGGGACAAAGGGTGGAACTGAGATCATGCGATATCACTTATAAAGGTAACAGGGGCCATTTTAGGCCCCTTTCACCCCAACTGTACAGTTCAGCGATAAATTGACAACTTCGCCACTAATTCATCTAGCTTAACCAGGCTTTGATCTCCACTTACGAGATCCCTGACGGTGGCTGAATTCTCTGTAAGTTCATCGTCGCCCATAATGATGGCAACACAGGCATTTTGCTTGTTTGCCCGATTAAGACGTTTTTTCAAATTACCACTATAACCAAGCTCAGTACGATATCCCGCGTAGCGCAATTCATCAGCTAATACGGGGGCTCGTTTATCAGCAACCTCTCCCATAGGAATAATAACAACTGGTTTTGGTGCACTAACTTCACGGGTCATCAACATGGAAAGACGCTCTATACCAGAAGCCCAGCCGACCCCAGGAGTAGCTGGACCACCCATCATTTTAATCAAGCCATCGTAACGGCCGCCCGCCAATACAGTTCCCTGAGCTCCCAGCGCTGTGGTGGTAAACTCAAATGCGGTATGGCAATAATAATCCAGGCCACGGACCAAACGCGGGTTGATTTCGTAGGCTATACCCAAATCATCAAGACCAGTTTTGACCTGGGCAAAGAAGTCCTTACTGAAATCATTCAGGTAATCAGAGAAAACGGGGGCATCAGCGACTAGCTTTCGATCTCCTTCATTCTTTGAATCAAGAATACGAAGAGGATTTTTCTCAAGACGATCTAAACTATCCTCAGACAGTTCATCCTTAAATTTAGAGAAGTACTCGACTAATGCATCCCGGTAGGCCGTACGGCTCTCAACATCCCCGAGAGTATTCAACTCCAAGACCGTGTCTTTATAAACACCGAGCTCTTTTAAAAAGTGAACCCCCAAAGCAATAATTTCAACATCACCCTGTGGTTTCTCAACCCCCAGCAGCTCGACCCCCGCCTGATGGAACTGACGTTGGCGTCCCTTTTGTGGACGCTCGTGACGGAACATTGGACCGCCATAAAAGTATTTAACCGGAAGCTGCTGGCTCAAGCCGTTCGACATAAAGGCACGCGCAACGCCCGCTGTGTTTTCAGGACGCAGGGTAATCTCTTCGCCGCCCTTGGTCGCGAAGGTATACATCTCCTTGGTTACAACATCTGATGTATCCCCAAGAGTACGCTTAAAGACTTCGGTCTTTTCGAATATAGGCGTGGCAATTTCATCATAGCCAAACCGGTTGGCCACAGCGCGTCCGGTTTCAAGAACCTCACGATGTCGACGCATGTCTTCCGGTAGAAGGTCGTGCGTTCCGCGTACTGGTTGCAGAGAAGACATGGCTTGGGTTCTCCTGAAATAGCCTGAATTTATTTGAACAAATAACCGGAATGGTTATAGGGATTAGTCCCGTAAAAGTATATAGCCGTAATGGCAGGTAATCGATATGGATAAACTTAAAAGTCTTTTATATTAAGCCCGTAAATCAATGACCCATCACTTGAGGTTCTTCACCGCGAGCTATCGCCGCCTCTATCTCTTCGGCTTTGGTCTCAATCATGCCAACGAGATGATCAACGATACTTTTATCCTTGAGGCGGTGATCAGGCATACCCGCGACGTAAACCTGATGAGTATCTTTGCCACCACCCGTTAGTCCGATATCTGTCATTGTTGCCTCACCCGGGCCATTAACCACACAGCCAATAACCGAAACCGTCAAGGGGGTCGTAATGTGGCTTAATCTTTCTTCTAAAATGGCGACAGTGTTGATCACATCAAACTGTTGGCGCGCACAAGACGGGCAGGAAATAACATTCACACCACGGTGACGAAGCCCCATGGATTTAAGGATATCAAAACCAACCTTAATTTCTTCAACCGGATCTGCCGATAGAGATACTCTTAAAGTATCCCCAATACCGGACCATAGTAAGTTCCCGAGACCGATTGAAGATTTAACTGTCCCTGTTCTCAAACCGCCGGCTTCTGTGATCCCAATGTGCAGGGGATAATCACAGACTTCGCCAAGTTGCATATAAGCAGCTACAGCCATAAAGACGTCTGATGCCTTGCAGGAGATTTTAAATTCACGGAAATCCAGGTCTTCGAGAATTCGAATATGGCCGAGGGCCGATTCTACCATGGCTTCGGGGCAAGGTTCGCCAAAACGGTCCAAGAGATGTTTTTCTAGCGACCCGGCGTTGACGCCAATACGCATAGAACAACCATGGTCTTTTGCCGCGTTAACGACTTCGAGGACCTTTTCGCGCTTACCAATATTACCTGGATTAATTCGTAGACAGGCCGCGCCAGATTCCGCAGCTTCAATCGCGCGTTTATAGTGGAAATGAATATCGGCGACGATAGGCACGTTCACTTCACGGACGATGTCTTTGAGAGCACGAGATGATGCCTCATCAGGACAGGACACACGTACGATATCAGCCCCAGCCTCTTCCATAGCCAGGATCTGTTCGACCGTCGCCTTTACGTCAGTCGTTAGCGTATTGGTCATGGACTGAACCGTTATCGGTGCGTCGCCACCAACAGGAACGTTACCAACCATTACCTGTCTAGATTTCCGGCGGATCACATCACGCCAAGGCCTTATACTCATATAACTCTCTCTGTGCCCTTCTGAAGCAGGTGCAACATGCGCTTTTCCGAAACAAAATTCAAGCTACAAGCCAAGATTCACCTAACGATCAGCCATAATCAATTTGCATGGCAATGGATTATAGGCTCCAGTCCTGACGAATGAACACTCACTGCAGTTACCAACCTGAAACATGAAGCCCAAATTTCATACATAAGGAAGGTGTCAGAAATAAGAAAAGGCGCATAAACTTACGCGCCTTTTCTAAAGAGTTCTCAGAGAATTATATAATACCAGACATCATTCTGATTGAATTGACGGCAATAACCCATCCTCAGAAAGCACGATATTTCGTTTAACATCTCCAATAGGCCCAATTTTGGGAAGATCCTGCCCATTAATCTTTAGAATTATGCCGCCAGCATTACCAGTCGTCATAATCAAACCTTCCCGTTTAGGAACATTGTAAACTGATCCTGCACGCAATACCCGGCTAAAAATAGCTTCCCCTGATGGGTCAACAATATGGACCCAGGAATCCTGTTCAGCTAAAATCGAAATTGCCGAAGCGACGCCTTCATCTCCGAACACTTCGGGTTCAGGAGGTGGTGGAGGTGTAATAACGGCAGCAACTTCATTTTCAGCATCTGAGGGAATTTCCTCACTTACTTCAGCGGCGTCGACCGTTGTTTCCGAACTACTTTCACCACTACCGCTCAGAGAGCTATCTGCAGCCATTACAGGTTCTGCCGGTTCGGATACAGGCTCTGCTGGCACTTCAACCGAAGCAGTTTCAGTATCAGAACTTACTTCATTTGTAACGTTGTCCACATTCTCTGAAATGACCGCAGCAGCTTGCTCTACTTCTGTTACAACCTCTTCAGGCTGCTCAACTGCGGGGGGTAAAACATCCGTGATATCAGTGATTTCAGTGCTGTTATTTTGCTGATTGGTTATTTCAGACACTTCCCCAGATGAAGTCTCTTCAACAACATTTACCTCACTCGGGGTGGCATCAGAAGTTTCGGCGGCATCACCGGACTTACTATCAGATATAAAAGGCACCCAATCAGGAAGCTCAATATCAAAGCGTGAGACCGCAGTCCAACCACCGTAGGCAAGTGCAAGCAACAAGATTGAAGTTAAAAGGATTGCAAGACCTGGTGTTTTACTCTCGGGAACAGGTGTCGGAAATACCAGAGTTTTCCTTGCCCCGTAGCTTTCAACTTCTTCTTTGAATTGACGAACGATCTCGTCTTTGTCCAGGCTCAGATACCCTGCATAGGTTCTGACAAATCCATAGGCATAAGTATCACCGGGTAAACTGGCAAAATCCCCGCGCTCAATGGCTTCGAGAAAGACATATCTGATCCGAAGAACATTCGCGACGGAACGCAGATCCTGACCACGTTTTTCCCGACCAGTACGGAGAATTTCCGCAACGGTTATTCTTGATTGGTCAAATTCTGGAGCATCATCTCCGGACGCTTTATCCCGTGTTTCCTGCATCGCTTCCACAATCCCCTCCCTGCAAGCCGTAGCACGGATCTCTTATAAGACGTAACTACCTGTGGCGCGTTGGGGAAAGTTGTAGCAAATTCAGTAACAAACAACAAACAGTTCTGTTTTATATCACAACACCTGAAGATTTTGCATAGTTCTCCAATTCACTGCGGAGGCTATGATCTGGCCGATCAAGTAAGGTTGTTACAAACTCAGTAATACTATCGACATCCAAAGAGCGGACCATTTTCTTGGTTGCGACGACCTGTTGTGCGGGCATAGAGAGGGATCTGAATCCGCACCCTATCAAAGCCATGGCTTCCAATGGCTGTCCCGCCATGTCCCCGCAAAGAGACAAGTCCACTCCAGCTCTATGTGTATTCTCAGCGATATTACACATCAGCCTGAGCACGCCGGGACTAAGCGCATCATATCGCCTGGCCAGCCGGGTATTGCCACGGTCGGTCGCAAATATAAACTGCAACAGATCATTACTACCGACGGAGAGAAAATCAACTTCGTTACAAAGAGCAGGCAATTGCCATATCAAAGCAGGGACTTCCAACATAGCCCCAACCCGAATTTCTTCAGGAAGTACGCCGCCAATAGTTTTCTCTCGTTCCAATTCTCGATTCAGAAGGGCTTTTGCCGACTTAAATTCAGCAGTCTCTGAAATCATCGGGAACATAACGTTGAGTTGTCGACCTTCGCAGGCCCTTATCAAAGCGCGAAGCTGCTGCCTCAAGAGGGCGGGGCGGTCCAAACCAATTCTAATTGCTCGCCACCCCATTGCAGGGTTTTCTTCCGCTACACTTGACCAATAGGGCAGAACTTTATCCCCCCCGACATCAAGAGTTCGGAACACAACAGGCTTACCCTCGGCGCGATCCATCGCTTTACGATAGAGTTCAGCCTGCTCCGACACGCCAGGAAAAGATTTGCGTACCATGAAGGGAACTTCGGTCCGATATAACCCGACCCCGTCAGCACCCGAGGCATGCATATGAGGAAGATCCATCAGCAGGCCAACATTGACATTCAATGATATCCGCTGACCATCAAGACTCTCCGGAGCGAGATCCCTTACAGCAGAGGTTTCTGCCCAGCGAAGTTTTTTATCTTTAACGCTTGTTCTCAGGGTACGCAGGACATCATCTTTCGGACGCGCAAATACCTGATCATTCGAGGCGTCGAGAACGACAGTATCCCCTTCTCGAATACGGGTCAGCACATCTCGACAACGTCCGATAATGGGAAGTTCCAATGCCTGGGCGACCAGCGCGACATGGGCTGTTGGGGACCCCTCTTCAAGAACGACTCCCTTTAGTCGATCCCAGTCATAATCAAGCAATTCTGCCGGACCGAGGGTTCTGGCCAAAAGAATAAACGCATCCGGTAATTCTGGTTTATCCTCCCCCAAATCAAGCAGGTGATGTAACAAGCGATTTGCGAGATCATCCAGATCTGCAAGGCGTTCTCTGAGATAAGGATCACTGATTTTGCTCATCCGAGAACGGGTTTCATTCTGGATTTTTTGAACGGCAGCTTCCGCTGTCATCCCCCCAACCCGGATAGCTTCGGTAATTTTACCAACCCATCCTCGATCTTCAGCAAACATGCGATACGTTTCGAGAACTTCACGTTGCTCACCCAAGGCGGCAATGTCCGTTCTGGTCAACATTTCATCGATTGACGAACGCATCTCTTTGACCGTCAGCTCAAGTCGTTCGACTTCTTCTTCAATATCGTCAGCAATAATACGGTTAATAACGATGCCACGATTATGGAATACCGCCTTACCGATCCCTATACCTTCATTCAGGCATAGGCCTTTAATTCTATCGGGTTTTTCTAACTCTTCTTGTGAACTGCCGGCTTCAAGTGCCGTCACGGAAAGAGCTCCGCCTGCAATCAGTTCCGCCAAAACCATGGCGATGGTTTCCAGCGCCTCGACTTCTTCTTCGTCATAGTGGCGCTGATTAACGTTCTGCACTGCGATAACACCCAGGACCCGGCCGCTACGAAGAATAGGAACGCCCAACATGGATTGGTAAGGCTCTTCACCAGTTTCCGGTCTGTAGGCAAAATTTGGATGTCTTGGTGCGTCTGATACCGCCATGGGTAAAGCAAGAGCAGCGCATTGCCCGACAATACCCTCCCCCTTATGAAGTCTCGTTTTGTAAACGGCTTCAGGTTTCAAGCCCATAGTAGCAGCAAGTTCCAGGAATTCACCGCCAAGGTGGTCCCCACGGCGCATGACATAGATGGAACAGACCTCGGCAGTCATATCCCGCGCGATAAGATCAACAGTATGGGCCAGGCGTTCCTGGTTGGTCGACTTACCCTTCATCTGGTCGCGCAAAAGCTTCAACAGGCGGCGAGATCCACCCCAAGCAGAAGTTTTTTTGTCTTTAGCGCTCATGAGATACCGCTTCCTCGCTGTACCATATGGAAATCAGGCAGAAGGCACCGCCAACCACCTGATCATATTTAGTCATCCTATTGTTCTTGCTTGCAATCTGAAACCCAGAATTAGTCTTCTGAATCCAGACCATAAGCAGTATGAAGGCTCCGTAAAGCAAGTTCAGTATACTCTTCGGCAACGAGAACAGAGATCTTGATTTCGGAAGTAGAAATGACTTCGATATTGATGCCTTTTTCAGCTAATGCTGAAAACATTTTCTGAGCCACACCAGCGTGAGATCGCATTCCCACACCAATGACAGAGATTTTGGCAACGGCAGGATCTGAATCCAGACTATCATACTTAAGTCCGTTGTCTTTGTTTTCCAACACGCTGATGGCGCGATCTAGATCAGCCTTGGCAACGGTGAAAGTCATATCTGTGGTCTTTTTGTCCGCAGAAATATTTTGAACAATCATATCAACGTTAATGGCCGCATCCATAAGCGGGCCAAAAATACTGGCGGCTACACCAGGAGTATCTCTAACGCTACGCAAAGTAACTTTTGCTTCGTCACGATTATAGGCGATACCACTAACAATTGCCTGTTCCACGATTTCATCCTCGTCTACGACTAGTGTTCCCGGCTTTTCTTCAAAGCTTGAGAGAACCTGTACACGCACCCCGTGCTTCATGGCCATTTCGACCGAGCGGGTCTGCAATACTTTGGCACCTTGAGACGCAAGTTCAAGCATCTCTTCATAGGTGATCTTATCCATTTTACGCGCTTTGGCGACAATACGGGGGTCGGTCGTATAGATACCATCCACATCCGTATAAATGTCACACCGGTCAGCTTTTAGCGCTGCGGCGATAGCTACTGCCGATGTATCTGATCCACCGCGTCCCAAAGTCGATATCCGTCCATCAGGACCGACACCTTGGAAACCGGCGAAAACAGCAACCTGCCCTTCGCCAAAACGACGAACAATATCATCGACTTCTATGCGTTCGATACGCGCGCTACCATGGGCGCCATTGGTAACGATCGGCCCCTGCCAACCAAGCCAAGAACGGGCATTAATGCCCATGTCCTGAAGCACAATTGAAAGCAGACCAGATGTTACCTGCTCGCCGGATGATACCACTGTATCATACTCGCGCAGATCATAGAGCGATCCAGCATTTGAAACATAATCGACAAGTTGGTTGGTTACACCAGCCATTGCGGAAACAACAACCGCAACCTCGTTACCGGACTCGACTTCTTTCTTCACGCGCTGTGCTGCGTTTCTGATTCGATCGAGATCCGCGACCGAGGTACCACCGAATTTCATTACGACTCGGGCCATCGGGACTCATCCTGTGAGGAAATTCTAAAATTAGCTAAAGCTCTCGAAAAACCGCCTTCAAACGGTTGCTCTAGAGGCTGGACATATCCATACTCTGCACGGCACGGCGAATCAAGCAATGCGTGCTAAAAAGCGACTCAATTCACAGATGACAGACGTAGAATTCACTTGATTACGACTTCAGAACGTAAAATACCAAAGCGTACCGGATGATGATGGCTAAAAACAAAACTACCCCCAATGAAACTCCTGATAAAGATGATGCGGCAGGTATCACCGTCGATCCGCAGGAAATTTCGAAATTCGCAGCTATGGCCGATGAATGGTGGGATCCTCTCGGTAAATTCAAACCCCTACATCAGCTCAATCCAGTGCGCATTAGCTATATTCGCGATCATCTTGCCAAACGGCACAACCGAGACATTAAGCAAATCAATCCACTTCAAGGACTGACTATTCTTGATATTGGCTGTGGTGGAGGTCTCCTTTCTGAGCCACTTACAAGACTTGGCGCCAAAGTTACTAGTATTGACGCTTCTCACCGCAATATCGAAATTGCCCAACTTCATGCAGAAGACAGTGACTTGAAGATGGACTACCGTCACATGACTGCCGAAGATCTTGTTGAAACCGGCGCCACATATGACGCGGTTATCAATATGGAGGTCATTGAACACGTGGCGGATGTAGAGGCCTACACAACCTCTTGCGCTGCATTGGTAAAACCAGGTGGCGTCATGTTCGGATCGACCCTGAACCGCACCAAAAAATCCTACCTTCTTGCGATCATCGGGGCTGAATACCTATTGCGCTGGGTCCCCAAAGGAACGCACGAGTGGAAAAAATTTCTCAGGCCATCAGAGTTCGTTGATGTCTTAAGTCGAAACGGACTAGAGACACTGGATTTGATGGGAATTGTCTACAACCCGGTTTTAGACAAATGGTTCCACGATGCAAAAGATCTCGATGTGAACTATATGCTGGTCGCAGAAAAGGCCGAATAAATTAGAAATTTTCGACAGGAGAACAAACGATATATTGATATTGAATCTGGCGTGAGCCTGCGGTTTGCCATTTAAGCGTCAGCCTTCGGCCGGGGGCTCAAGCGTCAGCCTTCGGCTTCCAGGGGATCTGATTAAAAGCGATCCCCTCTTCTTTCAAACTCTTGCTATCGGTTTCACTGGCTTCACCATAGATATTCTTTTTCTCTGATTCACCGTAATGAATTTTTCGGGCTTCTTTGGCGAAGTCCTTACCAACATAGTCAAAATTATCTTCAACCGTTTTCTGGGCTTCACTCAACAAGTGTTGCACTTTGGCCAAGTCACTTGTCGTGGCTTTTTTCTTGTCGCTATTGGCAAGGCTGACATTAGGAGCCATCAAGGCTTTTTTAACCGACGTTGATCCACAGCTAGGGCAAGATACAATCCCCCTCTCTGACTGACTTTTAAAAGCTTCACTGTCTTTAAACCAAGCTTCAAAAACGTGATCGTTTTCGCATTTCAAATCGAAAAGAATCATACTAAATCCGTTTCAAACATACCAACGTCCATACCCAGAGTTTATTGCCGCAGAGTTCCTCTTTGGTCAAGTAAGACTTAAGAGAAGTGGTTGCTCTATTTGTTATCCAGGAGTAACTAGAAACTACCATATATTAACTGTTTTGGTTACGACTTATGACTGACCCTTCTCCGTGGGTACTCCGTTTTGCATCACATATACCAGAAGGCTCCAATGTCTTAGATTTGGCGTGCGGTTCCGGGCGCCATGCCCGCCTGTTCTTGATGTCTGGCCATTATGTGACTGCCGTGGACAAAAACACTGAGAAACTAGCTGATATTGAAAACTACCCAGGAACAGAGATCATCAGTGCTGATCTGGAGGACGGCAGCCCTTTTCCTTTAATGGGAAAACAGTATGGCGGCATCGTCGTAACCAATTACCTTCATCGCCCTTTGTTACCGCTTTTGCCCGATCTATTAAGTCTGGGTGGAACTCTTATTTATGAAACTTTCATGGATGGGAATGAGCGCTTTGGACGCCCCAGAAATCCAAACTTTCTCCTGAGATCACAAGAACTTATCAACAGCTATCACGGAAAGCTTAATATTGTTGCTTACGAAGAAGTCATCATCAACGACCCTAAACCTGCCGTAGTTCAGCGGATTTGTGCAATACGCGTAAAGTAGAGAAACTCACAAAATGAATTTCTCTAATTATCTTTAACCCAAACAATCGATCTAAAAAGAAAATTCCCGATCATGATCTATTGACGGCACCATGTCCCGTGCCTGCTGTACACGCTCAAGGTCAATGTCAGCAAAAATCACACCCGGTTCACTGCCGCCATCGGCAAGGACTTCGCCCCATGGCGCGATAATAAGAGAGTGGCCGTAGGTTTCGCGCCCTTCGGCATGGACACCACACTGTCCAGCAGCGATGACAAAACAACCGTTCTCAATTGCTCTTGCCTTCAACAGGGTGTGCCAATGCGCTTCCCCTGTAAATTTAGTGAAAGCAGCAGGCGCCGTTAGGATACCAGCACCTTGTTTGGCTTGCGCACGAAATAGGTATGGAAAACGCACGTCGTAACAGATTGCCATACCCAATTGGGTCCATGGCAATGCCGTAACAACGGCTTTCTCACCAGGTTTGAACGTTGCAGATTCCCTGTACGATTGCCCATCGGGGATTTCAACGTCAAACATATGGATTTTATCGTAGCGCGCTTTGACCTCCCCCTTTGGATCAAAGAGGAAGGCTCTGTTGGCGGCACGTTTTTCTTCGGTACCAACAATCAAGGAACCGATATGTAGCCAGATCCCGAGTTCCGCAGCCAAAGCAGAAAATGCCTTAACCGACGGATGTTCACTTTCGGGCAAAGCCTTTTTAAGCGTTAGATGCTTGTTAGGCTCCATCATGGTTGTGCATTCTGGTGTCTGTACGTAGTCAGCCCCGCCAGCATGCGCCTGACGGATAAGATCACACGCTGTTACAAGAGTAACTTCGTCTTCTCTTCCAGCGGTAAGCTGAACGCAGGCCGCCCGAAAACTACTCAAGAAGCTTTCCGGGTTTCAAGCTTTGCATCTAAACGTCCCGTACTTTCAAGAGCCATTAACTCATCACACCCACCGACATGCTCGCCGTCGATAAAAATTTGAGGAACAGAAGTTCGCCCACCAGCCTTTTCCATCATTTCAGGCTTGCGGCGAGGCTGCATCATAATATCGATTTCGTCAAACTCTACGCCTTTGGCTTTCAAAAGCTTCTTTGCACGAATGCAGTAAGGGCACAGCATGCTTGAATAAACAACGACCTCAGCCATACGAACGATCCTCTTTCCCAACAAAATAGGCTCAAAAATATAGGCAAGCTCTACATTACTTGCCCGTCAGAAGAAATATTTAGGTGATATTTTCAAAATGTACAGAGCTTGTAACGTTTTTTTTATCAATCCAACTTTCGCTATCCCCGTAGATTTAGATGGGATTTAGGTGAGAGCTAGGTGGGTACTCGGGCAAGAACCCGTGCAACAACAAGCGCATCAACCCGGGCGACATTCACTTTTTGCAGGGTACGACTACAGGCCTCTAAAGTCGCACCCGTGGTATAAACATCATCTATCAGGGTAATTTTTTCACCGACGATTATCTCATTATACTTCGGGTTGATCTGAAAAGCAGACCGGACATTTTCCCACCTCCCTGTTTTGGATAAGTGACCTTGAGAAGAGGTGTTTTTCACTCTTATCAACAGATCGGGGAGATATTTCCTCCCATACTCCTTAGCAATTCTCTGTGCTAACAGGGCCGATTGATTATACCGTCGAAGGAAAAGTCTTTTGGGGTGGAGAGGAACTGGAACTATAAAGTCGGTTTCTTGAATTATTTCTTTACCAACAAGTGCTAACCACGTTGAAAAGAGTTGGCCGAGATGTGTTCTATCAGCGTGCTTATAACCAATGATCATATCCCTGCTATGATCATCATATGAGATTGCCGAACGACATCTATCGAATGACTTTGGTACCCTCAAACATTCTCCACACAAGGCTTCATCGCCGGCAGACAATTCAAAAGGATAGCCACAGCAAGAACAACAAGGCGCTGATATGAAGGTCAGATCAGCCCAACAGGTTCCGCAAATTCCTGCGTTGTCAATCACTGGCTCGCCACAGCCTCCACAGACCGGCGGCAGAACATAATCGATAGCACCAGCCCATAAATTTGAAAAAAAGAATGGAATATCCACCATAGGGCGAATCTAACTTGATAATTGCTTTCTGGCAAAGCTTTGGGTGCGCTTTTACGCTCCCAGTGAAATCGAGACAAACAGTGATTAGACTGGTCATTAAAATGCAATCTGTTATAACCAGAAAAATCCCTTAATCTTTAAAAGTAGATACTCGATGGCCGATATTTATATCTTTGATCGCAATTCAGTTGATCTCCATCATGATCGCGCAAAAAGAGACCTGAGCAAACACGATTTCCTGTACAGGGAAGTCGCTGATCGTCTCGGTGATCGTCTTCTGGATATTGCCCGAAAATTTCCTGAAGCGTTAAACCTCGGCTCTCAGCATAATATTCTCACAGAAGTTCTTGGGGAGCGCGGGGGAATCGAAAAATTTACCGCGTCGAAGTACCGCGCCAGCAGCTCTCAAATTGGGAACCCTGATTCTGAGGAAGGTACCCATGAAATCGTTGAAGAAATACTCCCCTTCGAACCTCAGGCCTACGACCTAATTATCAGTAATCTTTGCCTCCACTGGGTTAATGACTTACCCGGCACACTCGTTCAGGCTAACCGCTGCCTAAAACCCAATGGATTATTTTTATCTGCGATGCTGGGGGGGGAAACTCTCAAGGAACTTAGAGTTGCTCTCATGGAAGCCGAGATGGAAATTGAAGGCGGTGTCAGCCCCAGAGTTTCACCACTCATTGATGTCCGAGATGCCGGTGCTCTTTTACAGCGCGCGGGCTTTGCCCTTCCTGTCACTGATTATGACCGCATAGAAGTAAGTTATGCCTCTGCTTTTGAGCTCATGAAAGAACTCAGGGGAATGGGGGAAACAAACGCGGTTCACAATCGGAGGAAAACCTTTACCCGACGGGATACACTCTTAAGAGCGGCTCAAATTTACCAAGAAAAATTCCTAGATGAAGAAGGGCGCATAAACGCGACCTTTGACGTCATTTACCTTGCAGGTTGGGCTCCTCATGAATCGCAGCAACAACCCCTAAGACCGGGCACGGCAGCTACTCGTCTAGCCGATTTTCTTGATACGGATGAAACAAAATTAAATTAGAGATCGCCTGACCACATACTCAGCCCCCATTCGCACTGAATTCTGATGCCTAAATGGCTTCACCGATCAGATTAGTTTCCTCGGCCTCTTCAAAACCTGCTGCCGAAGCTGCATTCCGGAAATAAATGAGGATGAAAACTCTTATGGCAGCGGTCAACGACGATCCCTCTTTGACATCGTCGATTGTAGTGCAGAGATTACTAATATGGCAGTCCTCTCGAACACAAATTTCAAAGAGAGCTTCCCACATATCAGGCTCAAGGCGTAAGGACGTACGTCGCCCTTTCAAGGTAATATTTTTATTTACCAGCGTAGACATTTATTCCTGCGCTCTTAGCTGCGACGGCTAAAAGCTCCCCTCCAGATAATTAATTAAGCAGCTTGTTCAAGTTCATACATCGGCAAATATAATAACTTACAAGCTCCATAGAGGGTATTTTACAGTAAATCTCGCAATAATGCTACCAGAGGCTCATCCGCAGGGGGCATTTCGTAATCCCGAAGGCGTAGAGGGCGCACCCAGACAAAATTTTGCCCCTCCAAAGCCGTAACCTGACCTTCCCATATCCGACATACAAACAGGGGCATCAGTAGGTGAAAATCATCGTAGCTATGAGAGGCAAAAGCTATTG
This sequence comes from Kiloniella sp., assembly GCF_965205715.1. GTDB lineage: Bacteria > Pseudomonadota > Alphaproteobacteria > Kiloniellales > Kiloniellaceae > Kiloniella. The sequence goes on from NZ_CBDBHW010000014.1 coordinate 2,273,803, forward strand.
GAGCGAGGCAGCTGGACCTCGTATCAATGTCGAGTTCCTCTTTTAACTCTCGGACCAAGGCTTGTTCAGGCGTTTCTCCGGGATCAACTTTGCCCCCTGGAAACTCCCAAAGACCCGCCATGGATTTCCCCTCGGGTCGTTGAGCCAGCAATATTCGTCCGTCGACATCAACCAGCGCTGCGGCAGCAACAAGGACAATCGGCTTTGCCGAGGCATCTCTCGTCTCAGCTGCCCAGCAGCCCATATCTTCTTTTGTAGAACTCATGGATATTTATCTCTAACTAGCTTCGATAATCGGCATTAATTTCGATGTATCCATGGGTTAGATCACATGTCCAGACAGTAGCAATACCGGAACCGACCCCGACATCAACGGCAATGTCGATATCCTGCCCCTTCATGTGTGCAGCGACAGGTGCTTCGTCAAAATCCTCTACTCTTTGGCCATCTTTTGCGATCGTAACACCGCCCATAGCAATCGATAGCTTGTCCCGATCGGCATGTTCCCCTGATTTACCAACAGCCATGACGACACGTCCCCAATTAGCATCTTCGCCAGCAACAGCCGTCTTAACCAGAGGAGAATTAGCTATTGCGAGTCCGATTTTTCTTGCTGCCGCATCACTCTCCGCACCAGAGACAGAGATACTCACAAACTTAGTTGCGCCCTCTCCATCGCGAACCACTTGGTGAGCGAGGTCCTTTAGCAAGATATTCAACGCGTCGACAAAATCAGACAATTCCGGAGCGTTAATGTCATGATAAATTTCATTGCCCGCCTTACCAGTTGCACAAAGCAAAACCGTGTCACTTGTGGACGTATCGCTATCAACTGTTATGGCATTGAAAGAAAGATCAGCTCCGCGTGAAATAAGAGACTGCACAACAGCAGAAGGGAGAGCTGCATCAGTTGCGATGAAGCTTAACATGGTTGCCATATCAGGCGCGATCATCCCCGAGCCCTTGGCAATACCATTAATAGTTACTTTTTTGCCATCGATTTGGGTTACGACGCTAGCCCCTTTCGCAAAGGTATCCGTTGTCATAATTGCTTCTGCTGCGGCTTTCCAGTTCTGGGAAGACAAATCTACTTTAAGGTCTCCCAGAGCCGAGGTTAACCTCTCATCAGGGAGAGGCTCACCAATTACACCGGTGGAAGCAATGTAGATATTTTCTTTTGCACAACCAAGTTCTGTAGCCGTTGCATCTACAGTGCGAGCTACGGATTCACTACCCAATCGACCAGTGAAGGCATTTGCATTACCTGAATTGACAACCAGCGCCCGGATTTGTCCATATTTGAGGTGTTCCTGACAACATTCAACAGGGGCAGACCGGGTCAAAGAACGCGTAAGAACTCCCCCAATTGTCGACCCTTCATCGAAGGCCATCAACAGGACATCGGTACGTCCTTGGTACTTGATACCGCAAGCTCGGGTCGCGAGTTGTACGCCATCAATCACAGGCATTTCTGGAAAGCTCGCTGGAGCCAGTGGAGATTTTTGAAGCTCCATTGCATCATCCTCAAATCAAATAAAACACCCGGTTATCATAATCCGGAGACAAAAAGGGCCCGGATTTCAACCCGGGCCCTTTTTATATTATTCACTGACAGCTTTGTCAGCTTCTTCTGGAGTTGGCTCTTCAGTTTCAGCGCCAACAATTTCGATTTCGACGCCGGTTTTAAGCCCCTCAACAATAGCCTCATAGGCCGTTCTTGAAAGTTCACCACGAAGTTGTCCATCGAGAGTTTCTTTGGCGGGCTGTTCAGAATCACGCTCATCTTCAACTTTGATTACATGCCATCCGAATTTCGATTGCACTGGAGCTGCAGAATGTTCGCCTGGCTTCATCGCAAAGGCTGCATCAGAGAAAGGTTTAACCATTTGCTCTGCACGGAAGAAACCAAGGTCACCGCCACCTGGGCCACTCGGGCCTGTAGAGTGTTCTTGTGCCAAGACAACAAAGTCGGCACCCGCGTCCAATTGCTTGATCAAATCTTTTCCGGTTTCTTCATCTTCCACAAGAATGTGGCGGGCAGAAACTTCACGTACTGCAGGGTTTTCCAACAGGTAATCCTGATACGCTTTTTCAACAGCAGCGTCGGTTACTTCTTTTTCAAGTTCACGATTGAGATAAACCTCTACCAGGATTCTCTCTTTGATATCGCTGATACGCTTTTGTACCTCTGGATCCTTTTCCAGGCCAGAAGCATCCGCTTTTTGAGAAATAAGTTTAAGATCAACAACCTGCCCTACCAATTCAGGCAAGATAAGTTCGATCTGAGCCTGAGGTATATTCGGGATACTCTCAGCAAATTTCAGAACCTCGGAACGACGAATTTCGAGATCACCCACTTTAGCCATAACAGGATCATCGGCTGCTGGGGTTTCTGCACCAGTATCAGATACTGTTTCTGAAGCCATCATGGCGTCCAAGAATGGAAGAGTTCCCCCCTGCTGCCCATAAGAATAGCCAAAATATGCTGCACCGAGCAGGGCCGCACCGCCAATTAATGGGAACAAAATCTGTTTTGCAGACATTTAGAGATAACTCCTAGTTATATATATTATGGGGATGGCTTTTAGCCTCATTCCCCCCTTTTGTCGACCAGCAGATAATCTCAAGACTGTGTCAAGAGAAAGACCGCTCATGTTTTTTTGATTATTTAGCAGGGAACACAGATATGTCAGCCTCTTTTCTCAGATCTCTCACCATAACTGCGACCAAATCACGACTAACCATCTCTTTTATTTCCCCACGCATTGCTTCGAACGTTGGTTGCTTAACTTCGCGCTTATCTTCCAGTTTAATAACGTGCCAGCCAAATTCTGTTGAAACAGGCGTTTTTGTAAACTCCCCCCTCTTCAACTCAAAGGCCGATACTGCAAATTCAGGGTCCATATCCTTGCGTCGAAACCACCCGAGATCACCACCTTTACCTGAGGATGGTCCACGTGAAAATTTCTTGGCAAGCAGAGGAAATTCTGCGCCATTTTCAAGGGCAATAATTAAAGCCAAGGCTTCATTACGTGTATCAACCAGAATGTGTCGAGCGCGAATCTCTGCATTGGTTATGTTATCGCGCAAAAGTGCAAAATAGCGCTCTTTCAACATACTTTCGGAAATCATCTCATCGAGCTGTTGTTCCAAATAGGCGTCACGTATGATCTGCTCTTCAGCTAATGCCAGCTTTCTTTTTACTTCATCATTACGATCAACATCCGCATCGGCGCCCGCGTGTGCTAATAACTTCAAATCAATCGCCCGATCTAAAAGAAGCGGGAACATAGTTTCCAATTGACCTTGATACTGCTCAGGAAGCTTACGTGCTGCCTGCATAATGTCTTGCCAATAGATACGATCACCTTCAACGATTGCAACAACTGGATTTTCCTTGGCCAAACGTGACAATTCGGTTGCTTCCGGCGTTGCTTCTTCCGCTGTGTCCTCTTGAGAGACAACTACGCCTTTTACCGTCGAAGCGCTGGAAGTCGTCGATGAAGCCGGTAACTGCTCGACAACAATTGTTTTTCCAGGCTGATCTTCCGGAGCTTCCTCTGTAAAACCGGGAGGCGGCGCAAGACCTTCTCGAGCTTGTCCGGGGATTATGATTGGTTCATTTTGTTCTGTCGTCTCTTGAACTATAGGCGCATTAACGGCTGAAGGTAAGGACGCCCCTCCCAGCTCTTCCGTCGTGATACCCTCTTCCTTAGGGGGCACCAAAGGTTTCGCTTCTTCAGAGTTTAACTCTTTGGGTTGCTTTTCTTCCGGATCGGGATTTTCAGTTTCATCGTCGGTCTCCTCCTCATCACCGAAAATGAACTTTAATAGATTTCCACCACTTTTGCGTTGTTCAATTTTATCAGCATCGTCCTTCTCAGGTTCAGCCGTAACTGGTAGAGAAAACGACAGGGCTATGAACAGTGCAACTGCCAAAATACTTATGCGGCGACTAGTCAAATAAAGGGCTCCGGTTTGGGAGAGAAAAAGTATCCGTCTTTAGTACAACAAAGTTGCTACAACCTAAAGCACCTATCAACTATTCTTGTTCATTCATAATATTAAGGTCCTGACACTTAAATTTCACTCCCAGAAAACAGCTTCACATTGACATGAGCCCATGTGAGCCCTATGTCTCACATTGACTTTTAATAACTAATTCTTGAACTGCGTTTTCACGCAAGGGGTCCTCTATGCTCGGCGCGCTTGTGAAACGGATGTTTGGCACTGCCAACGACCGTTACCTAAAAGGCCTAAACTCTATTGTCCTTTCAATTAACAGCTTTGAATCAACAATCGAAGCTCTATCCGATGATGACCTAAAAGGACAAACAGAGAAGTTCCGTACCCGCCTTGAGCAGGGTGAAACTCTTGATGACATTCTCTCTGAAGCTTTTGCGACCGTGCGTGAAGCTTCACGCAGGACCCTTGGCCTCCGGCACTTTGATGTACAGATGATGGGTGGTATCGTTCTTCATCGCGGTATGATCAGTGAAATGGCAACGGGTGAAGGTAAAACCCTTGTTGCGACATTGCCTGTTTATCTTAATGCGATCGAACGCAAGGGTGTCCATGTCGTTACTGTGAACGACTACCTCGCCAAACGTGATGCTGAATGGATGGGACAAATATATCAGTTCCTTGGCATGACTGTCGGCTGTGTTACACCTGGACAAGGTGAAGAAGAGCGTAACCACGCGTATAGTTCTGACATCACTTATGCTACCAATAACGAACTCGGCTTTGATTATCTTCGCGATAATATGAAGTTTGAGATCGACCAAATGGTACAACGTGAATTTAACTTCGCGATTGTCGATGAAGTTGACTCCATCCTGATCGATGAAGCCAGAACACCTCTGATTATCTCTGGTCCGGCTGAAGACTCCTCCGAGAGTTACATTACGATCGACAAATACATTCCAGGCCTTGCGGAAGAACACTATGAGCTCGACGAGAAATCTCGCTCGGTGACCCTTACCGATGAAGGTGTCGAATTTGTAGAGAAAAAGCTGAATGATGACGGCGTCATGACTGGCTCGCTCTACGAGATAGAGAACGTCAGCACCCTTCACCATATCAATCAAGCGCTACGGGCTCATAAACTCTTCCAAGTGGATAAAGATTACATCGTCAAAGACAACAAAGTTGTCATCATTGACGAGTTCACAGGACGAATGATGGAAGGTCGCCGCTTCTCTGAGGGTCTGCATCAAGCGCTAGAGGCAAAAGAAAACGCGGATGTTCAGCAAGAAAACCAAACTCTTGCTTCGATCACATTCCAGAACTATTTCCGTCTCTACCCAAAACTTGCAGGTATGACCGGTACAGCGATGACAGAAGCGGAAGAATTCTCTGCAATTTATACGCTAGATGTCATTTCCATGACCACAAATCTGCCTTGTATTCGTGTTGATCATGATGACGAAGTATACCGTACAGGCCTGGAACGAGATACGGCGATCGTCAAACAGATCAAAGAATGTCATGCCCGTAAGCAGCCTGTATTGGTTGGTACCGTGACGATTGAGAAATCGGAATATCTTGCAAACTTGCTGACCAAAGAGAAAATTCCTCATAAAGTTCTGAACGCCAGATACCACGAGCAAGAAGCGATTATCGTTTCTCAAGCAGGTGCTCCCGGTGCTGTTACCATTGCCACAAACATGGCCGGTCGTGGTACCGACATCAAGCTCGGTGGTAATGAGGATATGCGTATCGAGCAAGAGGCTAACTCCATTCCAGATGAAGCTTTACGCAAAACAAAAACAGACGAAATCATTGCTGAAGTTGCAGCAAACAAAGTGATTGTGAATGAAGCTGGCGGTCTCTTTATGATTGGTAGCGAGCGTCATGAAAGCCGACGTATTGATAACCAGCTACGTGGCCGTTCTGGTCGCCAATCTGACCCTGGTGCCTCTAAGTTCTTCCTCAGCCTCGAAGATGATCTCATGCGCATCTTTGGTTCTGAACGCATGGATTCTATGCTGCAAAAGCTCGGCCTTGAAGATGGTGAAGCCATTATCCACCCTTGGGTTAACAAGGCCTTGGAAAAAGCTCAGAAGAAAGTCGAAGCACGTAACTTTGAAATTCGTAAAAACATCCTCAAGTTTGATGATGTCATGAACGACCAACGTAAGGTCATTTATGAACAGCGCAAAGAAGTCATGTCCTCTGAAGAGGTAAAAGATACCGTCGCTTCCATGCGCCACGAAGTCCTTGAAGATCTCGTCACCCGCTGCATCCCGGCAAACGCCTATTCAGAGCAATGGGAACTAGATAGCCTGCACGAAGAAGCTATGCGCCTCGTTGCCATGGATCTTCCTGTCAAAGATTGGGCCGAAGAAGAAGGCATTGCTGATCAGGAAATTCTTGATCGCATCCTTCAAGCCAGTGATCAAAAGATGGCAGCTAAAGCGGCTAACTATGGCCCAGAGGTCATGCGCTCTCTTGAGAAACAATTGCTATTGATGGTTCTGGATAAGCAGTGGAAAGACCATTTGCTTTCCCTTGACCACCTCAAACAAGCTGTTGGCCTTCGCGCTTATGGACAAAAAAATCCATTGGACGAATACAAACGCGAAGCCTTTGAGATGTTCGAATCTATGCTTGATGCAGTTCGCGATGAACTGACAATGCTCATGCACCGTTTCGAATTGCAATCTCCGGATTCTGCGCAAGTTCCACGTCAGGAACAGGAAATGCACGAATCTCATCAAGATCAGAGTTTTAGCAAAACTGCTCCGGCTTCGGCTCTGCCCTTTGATCAGGAAGATCCTTCTACCTGGGGTAAAACCAGTCGGAATGCTGCCTGTCCTTGTGGCTCAGGTAAAAAGTACAAGCATTGCCACGGGAAGCTGAATTAAGCCCTCCTCGTAATTCGCTAAAAAAAGGGTGGCTGTTGCCGCCCTTTTTTGTTCCCTCAACTCATAAGAACACTTAGTCTTATCATAAGAGTTTCTCGTGCCTTAAGTCACAATATTCTGATCAGACAAGGGTGAATAATTTATGTGTACTATCGGTGCTATTCATATCTCTGAGGATGAACATTTTCTGTTTAAGAACAAAGATTTTAGCCGTCCTGAATACACTGACCGAATCAAAAGGACTGATCACCTTTGGGGCGCTGAAGGTTTAGAAACATTCTCTGCCGACCCAAATGAGGAAGATATCTATTCTGGCCTATCCATCGGCGCAAACAAACATGGATTATTCGTTGCAGACTCGCACGTTCAAATAACGGGAACCTCTGCTAGTAATTACGACATTTTGGTAGAGACAGCACTCGAACTTGGCCAGGATATAGAAACCGCCCTAACCGCCTTAAGAATACGTATCACTGAAAATCCAAGCTGGTGGGGCAATCTTGTTTTGGCGGATGCATCCGGCACTGCCGCCATTGAAGTGCGTGATAGCCAGCTACAAGTGATCCGTAATCCTTCCAGAATACTTCGTACAAACCACCAGCACCTCCATGGGCCGAATGATGGCCTGGAGAACAATAACAGCAATAGTTATGGACGTTTTGACTGGGGCTCAGGACGGTTAGATAACATTAATCGCATTAATGATATTAAAGCAATGCTGGCTTCACACGATGCAGACACCACACACGGGACACAAACAGGTATTTGTAATCACACTTACAGCCAAACCGTCTGTTCCTACATTCTGCATTACCAAAAAGGCACAACGACCCTGTATTCCCTACAGGGCCAGCCTTGCCGAAAAGTTGGTTATACAGAACAGGAACTCTTTGCTTCCTAGGCCTAAGGTCTAGATATCAAAATTTACCATCGTAGGATTCTCGGCCGATATGTGCTGCGATCAAGGTGAACTTATCTCCCTCAAAAGCACCATCTAAAGCAGATACCATTTCAGCACGGCTCCGCGCATTGATACCTTTGCCTCCCATAGCATCAGCCAGAGCTGCAAAATCAGTCCCCCCGAAGTCCACCGCAAGATTTTCACGTCCACTGCCCCTTTGCTTCAGTTCGATGAGAGCCAATGACTGGTCAACAAAAACGACAACAACTACAGGCAATTTTAAATCCCTGAGCGTAGAGAGTTCACCGAGGATCATCTCCAAACCTGCGTCGCCGGTAAAAGCCACAACAGGAACATCAGGCGCAGCAACCTTTGCCCCCATGGCAAGAGGCAATGCGCACCCCATCGTGCATAGAGCACTTGATTGGATCAGTGTATGTGGCTCTCGGCAAACCCAGAGTTGGCTTTGCAAAATTCGGTGCGCCCCGGAATCTACCGACGCGACACCATGATCGGGCATTGCCTTGCGAACTTCATCGACGATTGCAGCAGGCCCCCAGTCTTCATCGCTGGGGAAAACTGATTTCAACTCAGCTTTTGCAGAAGAAATCTCTCCCTCAACCCAAACAGGTCCAAGATTTAAACCATTTTCAAGCGCCGCAATTGCCGGAGCTATTGACCCGGTAAAAGTATGACTTGAGCGGTGCATGCCGTGAAGGTTGGGCTCCAGAGTAAACTCGGCAACAAACTGCTTACCGGGTTGCCAGACATCCTGCCAGCCATGACGCATCTCAATGGGGTCATAACCTATGAGCAACAGACAATCACTTTGTTCGAGTAAGGGGAGGATCGTCTTGTCAGCCTTTGGAGAAAGCCCTGCTCCACCTAGAGATAATTCATGATCATCAGGAACGATTCCCTTTGCTTTGTAGGTCGCAACAGAGGGAATTCCATGCTTGAGGAGAAACGCCTTAACTTCGGCTTCACAACCTTCGCTCAAAATCTCCAGACCGAGGACAGCAAGAGGGCGTTTGGATTGTGATAATTTTTCACGAACGAGTTTAAATTCAGGGCTCTCAGCAGGTGCTGATAAAAGATAGCTTGGTTGCCATAGTTTAGAGGCACTCTCTTGCACTTTTGCCGCAAGTGAAATTGGAACATCGATATGCACCGGGCCCGGGCGGCCAGACTGGGCAAGGGACAAGGCTTTATCGACAATGCGATCAACCGCACCATCCACAAGGGTAAAGCTTCCTTTAACGACGGGTTCCAAGGCTTTTACGTGGTCAAAAACCTGGTGGGTATAGCTGGCTGCATCAATATCATCGACCCGACCGGTCAAAAACACCAATGGCACCCGCTCTTGGTGAGCATTGGCGATGACGTTGTAGGCATTGGCCATGCCAGGTCCCAGTGTTGCGAATAGTACGCCGGGAGCGCCCGTACGGTGATAAGTGCCTTCGGCCATAAACCCGGCACCATTTTCGTGCTTGGTCAAAATAATCTCAAGGCCGGCATGATCCAGAGCATGCATAACGCTTAACACTTCACCACCGGGAATGCCAAAAGCATGGCGACAACCCGCATCAAAAAGACGTTGGGCCAAGATATCAGCAGTGGTTAAGCTCATGAGCGTACTTTCAAATTTATTTATTACACACAACTATACCTGCCTGCTTCCAGTTAAGGGAACAAGCAGTTTAAAGATTAGAATCATTGGTCGCTAAATAGACTACGCGAATAAGATAAGTTTCTATTTTATCTTTTCGCGAAGATCATCAACAGGCGACTGGCTGGCAGGATAAGACATATAGCCATCTCTTGTCTGTGGGAATTTACGTCCTAACAGGTCAGAAGCGATCACATTTCTGAGAACTTGTGCTGTACCGCCACCAATCGTAAACATCCGTGCATCACGAACCATGCGTTCAACCGGATTGTTCCGAGAATAGCCCGCCGCACCATGCATTTGTAGTGCGTTATTGGTTACATTCACCGCCATCTCAGATGTGAAAAGTTTAGCTTGAGCCGCTTTCATTTTATCAGGGAAACCTTCACCGGATACTGCTTCATTGATCAAAGCCCGAGCCGCACTTATTTGAACGGACATATCCGCCAGCATCCACTGTAATCCTTGAAACTCACTTATGGGACGACCAAACTGTTCACGCTTTTGAATGAAGGTTTCAGCCTGTTCATAGGCTCCTACAGCCAAACCAAGGGCAACAGCCGCCGCCCCGACACGTTGGCCGTTATAGGCGGTCATTAAATCGCCAAAGCCTTTGCGAATGCCGGAAGGGGGTTGCAACATCATATCCGCGGGAACATGGAGGTCGCGTAAGTAAATTTCAGTTTCCGGAATTCCACGCAGCCCCATGGTCGGCTCTCGCTTACCAACGGATAATCCCTCTGCACCGGGCTCACCTCGAACCACGATAAAACCTGCGATACCCTGAGGTTGATCGTTTTCATAAACCCGGGAAAAAATGAGGTGTAAACGGGAAACGCCGCCGCCTGTAATCCAGTGCTTTTTCCCATTTAACACATAGCCATCACCAACTTTGTCAGCGCGTGTGGTCATATCGGTCGCAGCAGATCCACTTTCAGGTTCTGTAATACATATCGCAGGCTTATCGCCATCAAGAACAAGTTCTGCTGCAAGCTTTTTTTGCTTTTCAGAACCATAAGCCATGATGGCCCCAACGGCCCCCATATTGGCTTCAACGGCAATTCGCCCTGTTACACCACAAGCCTTGGCAACTTCTTCAACAAGGACAACGGCTTCGCGATACCCGAGCCCTTGGCCGCCATAAGCTTTGGGAATAGTCATCCCCATGAAACCGGCATCTCTTAGTGCAAAACAGTTTTCCCAGGGATAGATCTCTGTCGTGTCGATAGAAGCAGCCCGGGGAGCAAAAACGTTTTGGGCAAGATCTCTGGCTCGCTCACGAACACCCTCTAAACGAAAAGTACTCGATTTATCTTTAATATCAGCACCTTCAAGAGCGGAGATCCGATCTAGGTCAGCAAGCATGAGATTTTACTCCAATGAATTATATGTTCTTTTGGTTCCTTAATTATCTCGCGCTTGCTTTCTTCAAATCAAACGAATTAAAATAACTTCTTACTTCAATTTATTTGATGCTATTTGATATAACCATGGGTATTCGCCATCTACGTGCATTGTTGGAAATTTCAAAGACTGGTAGCTTCCAGGCTGCAGCTGAACGTATGGGGCTAACCCATTCAGCGGTTAGCATGCAAATGAAAGCGCTGGAAGAAGAATTACAGACAGAACTATTTGATCGAAGTCGTCGACCTCCTGATCTCAACCCCACAGGCCTGCGCCTGCTGGAAAAGGCACAAGAGATCATTTCTCTCTACGATTCCCTTACAGAGGCCGGATCAAACAAAGATGATCTTTCAGGCCTTCTTCGCTTGGGGGCGATACCAAGCGCAACAACCTCATTTTTACCTGAAGCTTTAGCACAATTGGGTCAAAAACATCCAAGACTTCAAGTTCGCCTTGAAAGCGGCCTGAGTACAGAATTAACCAGGGAACTTCTTCAGGGAAAGTTCGATTGCATTATTATTACCCAAGCTCAACGTTTGGATGACGCTCTCAAATCAACGGCTCTACGCGAAGAACGCCTTGTGGTTATCGCCCAGAAGAATATTGAGAATGAGAAAATTTCCCGTTCAAAAGACGGCGACATCGCCCTTCTTGATCACTTACCATTTGTACGCTTCAATCATCTCACTGGGGTAGGCCGGGTGATCGAACAACATTTGCGGAATAGAGGAACCAATCTACGCGAAGTTATGGAACTTGATTCTCTCGAAGCTATTCAGCGTATGGTCGCCAAGGGTTTGGGTGCCGCAATCATTCCAGAGAGCAGCTTAGAAGAAGGCTCTAACTTACTCATTCGTCCTTTTGGTAAACCTGTTGCCACGAGAAAGGTCTCCCTAGTTGAAAAGCACCGGGGACAAAGGCCTGATCTGACAAGTGCACTCACTGAAATTCTGAAGGATGCTCTAACGACAAATTTATAATGCTAACCAGAAAAATGGCTCCATCAACTTCTCACAAACGGACCTACGAATAGTACAGATTGGTTCTATGCTGACCCTATCTTCTTCTTTTCGTGGAACGAGATATTTGTCAGGACAGAATATTATAGCGTTTGACCAAAAGCGCATGGAGCCCGTACCAACATGACGACCTCAACAAACATACAAGAAAAACCGAGCGTATGCCCTCTCGATTGCCCAGATACATGCAGCCTGTCAGTCTTAACTGATGGAGAGAAAGTCATTGAGGTTCGCGGATCAAAAGCCAACCCCTATACAGCTGGTGCCATTTGTAAAAAAGTGTCGAGCTATTATCCAGACTTTATCCATGGAGACCGTCGACTAACACAACCTCTTCTTCGAACGGGTCCCCGTGGCTCATTAGAATACAGCCCGATAAGCTGGGAAGAAGCTCTTGATCGTGTCCATGCTGGTCTAACTCAAGCAATAGAAAGGCACGGCCCGGAATCCGTTCTGCCTCTCAATTATGCAGGCCCTCATGGACAGCTCGCAGGGGGATCTATGGACTTTCGGTTTTTCCATAAACTGGGAGCGACACAACTCGACAGAGGACCACTATGTGGCGCCGTCAGGGGTACGGCCTACACCAGCCTCTTTGGAAATGCGCCAGGTATGGAGCCGGAACAAGCTGAGAAATCAGATCTTCTGGTGATCGCCAGCAACAACATCACAGTGTCTAACCTTCACCTCGCCCGCATCATCAAGGCCGCCAAGAAGAATGGGGCAAAGCTGATCGTAATCGATCCAAAGAAAATCAAGATTGCAGAACAGGCAGATCTCTATCTACAGATAAAGCCGGGTACGGATATTGTTCTTTTCCTCGCCTTGGCAGCAGAACTGGAAAAACGTGGAGCTTTGGACGATGCGTTTATTGACCGCTGGGTCCATGATTTTGATGACTATATGAAAGCAGCAAGGAAGTATTCATTAGAAGATGCTTCAGATATTTGCCAGCTGCCTCTCAGTCAAATTCAAGAATTTTTGAGCTATTACACAGCCGCCCAAAATGTTTCGATGTCGTTTGGTAACGGTGCGGAACGCGGGATCAATGGCGGATCATCCATCCGGGCAGCAATGGCCCTGCAAGTCCTTAGTGGCAATATGGGCCGCCCAGGAGCTGGAATCATAGCCAAACAAGGGCTCGCCTTTCCAGCAACATCGGCCAAGCTACGAAGACCAGATCTTGCTCCCGAGGGGACAAGGATGCTGAACATTGTCGAGGTGGCAAAACACATCCTTGATGATAGCTTGGCACCCCCAATCAAAGCCGTCTTCATATATAACCACAACCCTGTGTGCACCCATCCCGATCAAAACCGGATGCGCCGCGCCCTCAGCCGGGAGGACGTCTTTATTGTTGGCTGTGATGTGGAGATGAACGACAGCATGGCTTTCGCTGATATCATACTTCCAGCCGCGAGCCATTTTGAATTCCCGGATATCTATGCAGCTTACGGCCAAGCGCACCTACAGCGCGCAGAACCCGTAATCCCGACGGTAGGTCAATCACTTGCCAATACCGAAATATTCCGTCGTCTCGCGGCAAAATTTGGCATGGATGACTTGTTGTTTAAAGCCGATGACTATGAGCTCATGGATGATGCATATGATGGGAAATCCCCACAAATGAAGGGCATGAAACCAAGAGAGATACCACTCGATCGATCCCTTCCCATGTTGGCTGAGAACGATCAGGAACTTGTTATGTGCAAAACGGTTTTTCCTGCCACAGAAACCGGAAAGATAGAGCTCTTTTCACAGGATCTTGAAAATAAATTCGGCTACGGATTACCGAGGTTCGCTGAAGTTCCCAAATCGTATCCCCTAACACTGATAACACCCTCTTCAAGCAAGAGAACCAATGCCACTTTTGGCGGCAATAGAGAATCAATGGGAATTGAGAAACTCGAAATTCACCCGACTGATGCCCGGGATAGAAATATAAAAGCGGGCGATAAAATCAAAATCTGGAATGATCTGGGCGAAGTCTATTTGAGTGCTGATATCACTGACAAAGTTAAACCCGGGACAATCTATTCGCCCAAAGGGACTTGGCTTGGGTCTAGTGGTAGCAACCAAACTGTGAATGCACTCATAAATGCAGACTTAAAAGCTGATATCATGGAAGGCGCTTGTTACAACGACACCTTTGTTGATATTGCGGTAATATAACTCGCGGTAATATTACTCAAGGTCAGCACGTCTCCATTGAGAACAAAAAAAAGGGCAACTTTTTCAGTTGCCCTTTTCTATTTCTATGAGGAATAGCCTTTAAAGACCATTCTGACCCATTTCGAGAAATTTATCACGTCGTTTTTGACGAAGTTCAGCACCGTCAAATTCCAGAAGCCCTTTGAGGTGATTTTCAATGCTATCACCCAGGGCGTTCATGCAGTCTTCTTTGGCTCTGTGAGCTCCACCCAAAGGCTCGCTGATGACTTCATCAATCACACCCAAGGTTTCAAGATCTTGTGCTGTCAATTTAAGAGCCTCAGCAGCTTCTTTTGCCTGATCACCAGAACGCCAAAGAATAGATGCACAGCCTTCTGGAGAAATCACTGAGTAAATTGAGTGCTCGAGCATGAGAACTGTATTCGCGGCGGCAAGTGCAATCGCCCCACCGGAACCACCCTCACCAATAACGGCAGAGATCAAGGGAACTTTAATCGCAAGGCATTTTTCAATACTACGGGCAATTGCTTCTGACTGACCACGTTCTTCGGCACCAACCCCTGGATAGGCGCCAGCGGTATCAACCAATGTAATCACGGGTAAATTAAAACGCTCAGCCATATCCATAAGGCGTTGGGCTTTACGATAACCTTCAGGACGCGCCATGCCAAAGTTATGTTTAACCCGGCTGTGCATATCCGCGCCTTTTTCCTGGCCGATTACAACAACGGATTGCCCACGGAACCGCCCGAGGCCACCAAGAATCGCAAAATCTTCGGCAAAGGCACGGTCTCCTGCGAGGGGAGTATAATCCTCTATCAGGTGCGCGATGTAGTCTTTGCAATGTGGACGATCAGGGTGACGCGCAACAAGCGTCTTCTGCCATGCACTGAGCTTGGTGTAAGTTTGGCGCAACAGTTTGTCTGCTTTTGCTTCCAATTTGGAAACTTCATCAGCGATGTTCACATCACTGCTGCTATCAGACAAATGTCGCAAGCCTTCAATTTTGCCTGCGAGCTCGGCGATCGGTTTTTCGAAATCTAGGAAATTTTGCATGAAGCGTTGTCTATCACAAAGTCAAATTCAGTCAACAAATATAGTGAATAATGATCCCGGGAAAAAGAATATATTCAAGCTTTAGTATAGAAAGAGGCCACTTAATGCGATTTCCATGCTTTCCTCACAAAAGATGACGCCCAAACACAGTACAGGCGACCCATGGAGGCCGCCTGTAGAGAAGTTACTGCACTTCAAAAGTAAGTAAATAATTATATAGCCTGATCAGCAGCAGCAATCTCTTTAGCTTTATCAACCATAACTGTGGCCTGTCGAATAGAGGCTATATCGATCAAACGTCCATCGAGAGATACAGCGCCCTTGCCTTCTCGCTGCGCCTGTTCCATCGCTTCGAGTATTCTGTTGGCTTTGGTTACTTCGGCCTCGGAGGGGCTGTTTACTTCGTTCGCAATACCAATTTGGCTTGGATGAATGGCCCACTTCCCTTCGCAGCCAAGTATAGTGGCGCGGTTTGCCTGGGCTTTAAATCCTTCGGGGTCAGAATAATCACCAAAAGGACCATCGATCGGCCGAAGACCATTTGCACGGGCAGCAACCACCATGCGAGCGATTGCATAATGCCACATATCACCCCAATGGAAATCACGGGGAGCATCGCCATCGATATCAGTCAGCACGCCATACATCGGGTTGGGCCCACCGATACCTGTTGTTCTTGCTTTTGTTGATGCTGCGTAATCAGCAACGCCAAAATGTAGGCTTTCATTGCGTTTTGAAGCTGCAGCTATTTCATTGATATTCTGCATCCCCAGGGCAGTTTCGATAATCATTTCAAAACCAACGCGTTTTTTTCGTCTCTTTGCAGTCTCAATCTGGGTACACAGCATATCGATCGCATAGATATCAGAAGCGGTCCCAACCTTAGGGATCATAAAAAGGTCAATACGATCGCCAGCTTGTTCCAATACATCAATGACATCGCGATACATATAAGGTGTATCCAGGCCATTGATCCGAACCGACAGCGTTTTGTTTCCCCAATCAATATCGTTGATTGCTTCAATCACGTTCTTCCGTGCTTGCTCTTTATCGTCTGGAGCAACTGCATCTTCCAGATCGAGAAAGATGACATCCGCTTTGGACGCAGCTGCCTTTTCAAACAGAACAGTATTGCTACCGGGTACAGCTAATTCACTGCGGTTTAATCGAGATGTCGCCTCTTCTGGAATCGTAAAGCTCATTACTTGCTCCCTCTATGCATTTTTATGCGTTATATTTTTATTGTGCACTGCAGCATAAACTTTGCCCGGAGATATTTGATCTGTCAACTAAACTGTCAATTTTCCATATCAAAGGATACCCAAGTCCGAAGAGACCAGAGTTACGACATTAAACTAAGAGAATACAGAAAGGCTCAGCCGAAAGGCTGCTACCCCTTATTAGATAAGGGGTGATGATCCAAAACCAGGCGCTGTAACCGGTCCTGTAATACATGGGTGTAAATCTGGGTTGTTGATATATCTGAGTGCCCAAGCATTTTTTGAACAGACCTCAAATCGGCCCCATTTTCCAATAGGTGCGTTGCAAAAGCATGCCGCAAAATATGGGGCGATATTTTCTTGGGATCAATACCACTTTTTATCGCCAGTTCTTTAAGAAGCTGACCAACCCTATGTCGCGTTAAGTGACCACTTTTCCCACGGGAAGGAAAAAGCCACCCCTGATCATGACCTGCGACTTGATCCCCAGATGACAGAAAAGTCTGTCGTTGAGCAATATAAGTATCCAACGCCTCTCTCGCCGATAAGCTCAGAGGCACGATCCTTTCTTTATTACCCTTGCCGAGGACCGTCAAAATTCTTGGATCGCGTTGGGTCTGGGAAGCTTTTAAAGATACTAACTCGCTTACACGCAACCCAGTCGCGTAAAGTAACTCAACCAGGGCATGGAGACGGACCTCCTCTTTATCCTTTGCATCTCTCGCTGTATCCAAAAGTCTTTCTGTGTCATCCACAGAGAGAAATTTTGGCAACGACTGACCTATTTTGGGAGGATTGATTTCACCAACGGGATTATCGTTTCGTATTCCCTCTTCCATCAGAAACAGAAAATACTGTTTTAGGCTTGAAAGATGTCTGGCCTGGGTTCTCGGGCTTAGATCTTCAGCCGTTAAATCCTCTAGATAGCTCCTGACATCAGAAGGAGTAGCCCGATCAGGTCTTTGGCCTTGCCCTTTCAGGAAGTCAGCAAAACGTTCGAGATCACGTTGATAGGCCTGCAGAGTGTTTAAGCTTGCGCCTCGTTCCGCTGCCATCATCTCAAGAAAGAGAGAAATCCTGGACGAACCGACCATTACCTAAATACCACTAAGCACCGTTGCTTCTATTGCAAGTGCCCTTGCTTCATCTTGGAGACCCACAGAATAAAGCGCCTCGACAACACTACTAAGAGCCAGGCTATGGGTATCACCCGGCCCTTCTTCGCCGAGTATGATCAAACTTAACAAGACAACTTCAGCTAATCGGCTGCCATTTTGGGCATCTTTGAGGGCATAGAGAAGAGCTGCAGAAGGAGCCAAACCAGGTGTAGAGATCTCGAGAGAAGCTAACTCACCCCAACTCAACCGTACATTCTCTCCAAGAGCCTGCATACAACTACGCAGCAGCACCAATTGCTGGTTGATGACTTCGGGCCCAACATCACTTTGTGCGGAAGCCCATCCCTTGAGAGTGCCATAACGCTCACCACCTTCAAGACCCGCCAATCTCGCATAGGGCCACAGAGCTGTAATACTCGCCGCTGCCGTTTGCTCACTCAGCATATACTGGCGAGCGAGCATCAACCAGGCATCCGCTCTTTCTGCATTTCCTGTTACATACAACACCCGACCTGCAGGCAACGCAAACCAGGTTAAATCTGCTGAAGGAGGGATTTCTTTTACCAAGCCAGCGATAACACGTGTCATCAACAAGGCAAGTCCGTCATTTCCAGCGTGGTCTAGCGCTGCTTTGATTATTTCAGCACGTGCGGCCGGAACGGATTGCAACTGGGCAGCCTGCAAAAACAGGGCGCGCGCTTCTGCACCCTCACGGCTAACTTGCCCTCCTACAACACTATCCAACTCTTCAGGTTCAAATTCATATCGACTGTAGAGGTTAACCAGATTAATCGCGTCGATTTCCCCGCTAAACACAGCGCTTTCTGCCGCTGAAATTCGACGTTCAAGAGGATAATCTTCAGAGGCAATTACCCCTATACGAACACCGGGATTAAGAAAATTATCTAACTCAACAGGGATCAATGAATTTGATAACTGGGACAAGGCCCAATGCAATGGCTCAACTGTACCTGCACTGGTACCACTGAACTTCACATCAACACCGGAAGCGGCGAGCACGAGTTCAGCAAATAGCGGATCCGAGACCGCTCCTGTTTCACTCAACAGGTCGAGACCAAGGAGGGCTTGATCCGTTTGTTTTTGCAGGAAATGACAATAAATCATTCCCTGTATCCAAAAATTATCACTTCCAGTCGAAGCCATATTTTGGATTACCTGACAAGCCTCCGTAGACTTGCCTGTCATTAAAAGACTATCGCTGCGGAGTTTTGCTTGCTGCTCACTGTCGGAACGAGAGGGCACACGCTGAAAGAGATTTTCAAGATCGCTATAAGAACCGAGTTCAGCCAATTTCTGCAGCCGTCGAGAGAGCAAACTTTGCTCCCCTTTCAACGGCCTGTCATCAATAGGGCGGCCGGCGCTAGAAAGCAAAAGCCGCCGCGCGAGTGAGTTCCCTACTGAAGAACTATAGCGGACAGGCATCTGAGAAATCAGAGAGTATACATCCTGAAGCGAACTCTGCCGCCACATGTCATACCCGAGACCGCCCTGGCCAAGACCAAGGGTGCCAATGGTATCGAGATCGAGCCCACCAAGGCTATTTACCTGAATGCCGCCAGAGCTAATGGTTTCCGTATCTATTGTTGAACTCGGAATATCATTAGAACCGGTCCCCGCCAGAGGCAAAACAGTTGTCGGTTGCTCTGTGATCAATTGCGTCTGCGCCAAGGCAGATCCCATAAAACCGACCGACGTCCCTATGGAAAGCGTCAGCGCAGTTCCCATAAGAAAATATTTTGAAATACGCCTGATCATACTAATTCGTAAGGCGGTCATTGGGGATAACCTTTTCCACTTTGGAAGAAGGTGCAGGAATGTCCCACGTCAGAAGGAATACCCCTCCTGCGAGTAAGGCACCGATAAGAACGACAAATAGGAAAAGGGCAAATTTCTGCATGGAGCGCTAGATTAACTCTATCTAAGGGGTCAAAAAAATTCATCACACTGCCCCAGATCTATCACTAGAGTGTGGCAAGATTGGGACAGTCTAAAACCTTGTCCCCCAATCTGTAAACAACCTGTTGAATTCATACCCCTTTGATAAAGTTTATCCAGGGCCCGGCCCCTAACTCGACAGCCCTTCGGTATGCCCGTCTACGGCCAGAACCTGGCCCGATATTTTGTTTCCATTAGGAGAACTGGCGAACACGATCATGTTTGCAATGTCTTCTGGCGAGACAAATGTCCTCATCGACACCTGGCTTTCGAACTGGGAACGAACCTCATCATCGGAGAGGCCTTGTGCCTTCGCCGTCGCCTCTATTACCCGATCCATGCGGGGACCTGACACGGATCCCGGAGCTATTGCATTCACACGAATTCCATAGGGACCAAGCTCCATCGCCATACTCTTGGTCAAACCAACGACCGCCCATTTTGCTGCGGCATAAGGGGTTCTTAGCGGAAAGCCAAACATCCCTGCTGTTGAGGAAAGATTGATAATCGATCCGCTTTTTTGTTCTTTCATCATTGGGATTGCCCCCCGAGAAAAAAGAAATTGTGAATCGATATTTACCGAAACACACTTTTGCCACTCGCCATAATTCAAAGTTTCCAGTGCCCCTGCAGGTCCAGCAATACCTGCGTTATTGACCAGAACATCCAGCCCCCCAAATTCCTTGGACACCTCCTCAAACAGATTAGCCACGCCTTCTTCATCTGTAACATTCAGAAGAGTTTTCGTTAAACGATTGCCCGTTTCACCTTGAGGTTCGAATTCGTCCAGAGCAGTCTGATCAATATCACAGATATGAACTCTCGCTCCCTTTTGAAGAAAAGCCTCTGCGGTTGCCCGTCCAATACCCGCGGCACCTGCAGTTACCAATACTCTGCAGTTATCAAGTTCATTTCCCATTGCTCATAACTCCCATAATTCACAAGCAAGATTTTATTATCATTAGCTTCCAAGCTTAGGGTTTTCAAAATCGAAAACGATACATAATTCCTGCAATTAAAAACAAAAAACGTCAGTTTCATCAAACCGGTAAATGAAAGTATAAACAGCGTGAATTAACTCAAACGCCTTTCGACAGCATAGAACGTTAAAATCACAATATATTCAAAGAAGTACATTGAATATTCCCTCTTCAAAAATACGCAAAATGATAAGTCGCTATACATGAAAGTTCGGACGAAGGAACGCCCGCAAGGCTAACTTGCCCTCAATTACAAAGGTCAGAAGACTCAGGTAAGGCCCAATCCATAGGTTAGTTTATGGTTTCATGACTTTTCTTTTTGTTTCACCGATATCATTTCTATAGGCTAAGCCAAGATACGTAATGTGATTCGGTAAAAGGTACTATGTCCATAAACGGGAATTTTTCCATCCCCAAAACTGTTGTTCTTGTTGGCTTAATGGGCGCAGGTAAAACATGCATCGGCAAAAAATTGGCACAAGCCATGAATTTGCCGTTTGTTGACGCTGATGCTGAAATCGAAAAGGCTGCTGGATGCTCTATTGCCGAAATCTTTGAGGAACACGGAGAAACTTATTTCCGGGACCGCGAAAGAATGGTGATTCAACGATTGCTCGAAGATCCCGTGCAAATTTTATCCACCGGGGGAGGCGCCTTCATGGATGAAGGCACCAGGACGACGATATTGGAAAAAGGAATATCTCTCTGGCTCAGAGCTGATTTGGACATTCTGGTTGAGAGAACATCGCGCCGAACCCACCGCCCCTTGCTCAGAAACGGTAATCACCGTGAGATCCTCTCCGGATTAATTGATGAGCGATATCCTATTTATGCCAAAGCAGATATCACAACAGAATCGGCTGAAGGCTCTGCCGATATCACTACGGAGCATGCTCTCCAGGGAATAAGAGATTTCTGTGGCAACCCCACGAGTTAACGATATCACCAGATTGATAATCGAATAGACGGCCTTGAACAAAGAAGAAACAACACATGAATAAAGAGACTTTTGAACGCCTAACTGTAGATCTCGATGATCGCAGCTATGACATTCTAGTCGGAGAAAATCTGGTCGCGAATGCTGGTAAACTTATTCAGCCTTTCTTGAGGCAAAAACGGGCTTTCATCATTACAGATGAAAATGTGGCCCGGCATCATTTGAACACACTGGAAGACGCGCTTTCATCTGAGGGTGTCACCTCTAAATCAATAACCCTTGAGAGTGGTGAACAGACAAAAAGCTTTAATCAGCTTGAAAAAGTTATCGACTTCCTGTTGGAAAACAAAATCGACCGCAAAGCGACAATCATTGCATTTGGTGGTGGTGTGATCGGGGATCTCGCAGGGTTTGCTGCAGCCGTCGTAATGCGTGGTGTTGATTTCATCCAAATCCCCACAACACTTCTTTCTCAAGTCGATAGTTCCGTCGGGGGGAAAACAGGCATTAACACCTCTCGTGGGAAAAACTTAGTCGGGAGTTTTCACCAACCCCGCATTGTCCTCGCTGACATAGGGATGCTCAAAACTCTGCCCCATAGAGAACTCCTTGCTGGATATGCAGAAGTCGTGAAATACGGATTAATTAATGATCTGGCTTTCTTTACATGGCTCGAAGAAAATGGAGAGCATGTCATTAAGGGTGACCTCTCTGCCCAAACCAAAGCCGTGATAACAAGTTGCCAGGCAAAAGCCGACATAGTTGCGTTAGATGAAAAAGAATCTGGTGCACGTGGCCTGCTCAATCTGGGCCACACCTTTGGTCACGCTCTTGAAGCCGAAGCCAGGTACAATGGTTCTCTTTTGCACGGGGAAGCTATTTCTATTGGTATGGTAATGGCACACGACATCTCTGTTGAGCTTGGGCTTAGTGCTCCAGAAGATGCCAAAATTGTTAGGTCACACTTTGAGAAAATCGGTTTACCTGTCGAAACTTCGTTTGTGTCATCTAATGCGCTCGGTGGAAAAAGACTTGAAGTATCAAGGTTGATGGATCACATGAGCAGAGATAAAAAAGTGAGTGATGGACGTCTGACCTTTGTCATGACAAAAGGTATTGGTCAGGCTTATCTGGATAACGCAGTAGATATGACTACCGTTACTGAATTTTTAGAACGCGCAGTAACGAAGTGATATCGATGCCCTATTCGCAACCCCTGAAAGGGCCATGGAAACCGAGTTAATACTCTCTATCAGTGCCATTGTGGTTCTGTTGATCATATCCGCCTTCTTCTCAGGTGCAGAGACTTCAATGACTGCATCTTCGAAACCCCGCATGCACACACTCGAACAGAGTGGCGATAACAAAGCCAAAGTTGTGAACAAGCTTTGGAGTGCCAAGGAACGCTTGATCGGCTCGATCTTGCTGGGGAACAATCTTGTCAACATTCTGGCTTCCGCACTTGCCACCTCCGTCCTGATTAGAACATTCGGTGAAGCAGGCGTGATTTACGCGACACTGGCAATGACGGCCCTAATTCTGATCTTTGCCGAAGTACTGCCAAAAACCTATGCCTTGCGACATTCAGACAAAGCTGCACTAGCTTCTGCACCTATACTACGCCCGATCGTTTTTATCCTTGGCCCAATCGCCCTAGCCGTTGAAACAATCGTACATCTCTTACTCACTTTATTTACGGCAAAAGAACGTGACTTAGATAACAGTGACATTGCCGAAGAAGAGCTTCGGGGTGCGATTGATTTACACGAAGGAGAAGGCGAAGAAGTAAAGCATGAACGGGCTATGCTCAGGTCTATCCTTGATCTTGATGATGTTGAGGTTGATGAAATCATGACCCATCGTCAGGATATCAATTCCAGCGACATTGATCAGGACCCTGCTGCAATTATCAAGGATGTCCTCTCAAGTCCCTACACCCGCATTCCCTTGTGGCAGGAGCGACCAGATAACATTGTGGGCGTTCTGCACGCCAAAGGTTTGTTGCGCGCCCTCCGCGCCCAAGAAGGGGAACTCGACAGGGAAACATTGCTATCCATCGCCAGTGAGCCATGGTTCATTCCAGAATCAACCAGTCTTTTATCACAACTCCATGCCTTTCGTGATCGACATGCTCACTTTGCGATTGTGGTCGATGAATATGGTGAGGTTCAAGGTATCGTAACCCTTGAGGACATTTTGGAAGAGATCGTGGGTGACATTTCAGATGAACACGATGTGGATATTGAAGGTGTCCAAACTATCAGCGAGAATGAGTTTGTTATAAACGGTACAGTTACAATTCGTGACCTTAACCGACAGTTTGAATGGAAGCTGCCAGACGACGAAGCCGCAACCCTTGCCGGATTAATTCTTTTTGAAGCTCGGCAGATCCCACAAGTTGGCCAGGCGTTTGTTTTCCACAACATGCGCTTTGAAATATTGGAACGGAAGCGGCATCAGTTAACATCAATTCGCGTATCCTCGCTGTCTGAATAATTTTACAAGATCAATCGAGACCAAGATCATGCCTTTATCTCCTCCGGGAAGCCGGAAACACTTGCATCAACGGCTTTACGACTTCCAGGGGTATGAGCGGGAGGATGATTTATGGGACATTGAAGGCCGAATTACTGACGTAAAGTCTTATTCTTTCCCCAATCAATATCGAGGACAGATCGAGGCAGGGGAAGCGTTGCATGACATGTCTATTCGCCTTACCGTAGATCTCGATTTTATTGTACAAGACATCGAGGCCAGTATTGATGAAAGTCCCTATGGCATTTGCCCTTCGATAACCCCTAATTTCAAAAAAATTATCGGGTTAAAGGTTGGCCCTGGTTGGCGCGCAGCCGTCCGACGTGCCGTGGGTGGTACCGAGGGCTGTACCCATTTGGTCGAAATGCTGGGTGCAATGGCAACGGTCACTTTTCAAACATTATATCCTGCAATGATTAAGCGTCAGGAAGAAAGAGCTAAACAAAAATCAATCGATGGGGAAACCTCTGCAAAAGAGAGAAAACGCCCTGGCATTATTGATACATGTCACGCTTATAGTTCTGAAGGAGAGATCGTTCGATCCGAATGGCCAGACTTTTTCACGGGCCAAGACTGAAGTCTACGAAGGCATTCTATGCGCAATATTAGACTTTGAGTTAGTTTTTCGTCTTGGAAATATTAGAAACTTGAGCCAGTGAGAAAGTTTTCCAGCCGCGTCTTTCCTGAGCTGCTGTTCGAAAATATGACAAAGTGAAAACTCGAATCGCCGCAGTCAAACTAGACTGAACACGCCGATTTTCCACTAACGTACAAACCTCGTTCAAGGCCAGGCCCTCACGAGCACATATCTCAGACAACCCTTTCCACATCATTGGTTCAAGACGCAGTGAAGTTCTACGCCCCGAGATAATGACATTTTTGAAGTTCTACGCCCCGAGATAATGACATTTTTAAGGACGAGCCCATTCTTTCCGTCGAGACGTTTCAGCTCCCGATGGAGATCCCGCCGACTTTGAGAAAGAAATGACACATTATCAATTTCTTCCGTCATCTAGAAACCACCTCGTCGGGTGTGTTTGCTTTGATCTGTAATGCGTGGATAGTTGAAGCCAGTTCATCCTTTAACAATTCATGGACCATTCGTTGTCTGTTAACACGATTAACGCCCGTAAATTTCTCTGAAACTACCGTAACTGAAAAATGACTTTCGCCGCCTTCTCTGTGGCCAGCATGCCCAACATGATGATGAGAATCATCAACTACAACTAATTTTACAGGTGATAAACCGACTTGGAGCTTATCATCAATTATTTCCGCCATTCCCATGGTACTACCTATACTTTCCATAGTCATTCTTTTCGGATAGCGATCATAGTAACGTTCAAACTTCTGCTTTTCCAACCAATTTTGTAGGATTTGAACACTGCGCACCCTTTTTCACGATAAATTCACACTCCCGAGGCCAACCCATTATCACAAGGGGTGCTTTCATGACACGAGGACGATCATAGGAACATATGCCCGCTTCCATCTTTTTTTTCACACGCTCTGCCCCCCTTCCCCCTCTTGTAACCTGCAGCTATCCCCCCCATAATTGAAGAATGAAAAAAACCGCTTTTGATCATCACTTAGAAACTCCTTGGGACAGCAAAAAAAGACAGAATTGTTGCGATGTAAAAGGTTGTCCTGATGCAGGTGAATTCAGAGCACCCAAATCCCGGTTAAATTTAAATAGTTATTACTGGTTCTGCCTTAATCATGTCCGCGAATATAATGCCAAGTGGAATTATTGTAAGGACATGGGAATTGAAGAAGTCGATAACCTTCGTCGAAATGACGCGGTTTGGGGCAAGCCAACTTGGCCTTTAAACGGCGCCAGTCAAGGAACTTATGCTCACAGAATGGATGAACTAGGGAAGGCATGGCAAAACTTTGCCGGCAAAGACGAGGCACAGGCTAAACAATCTCAAAAATACATCCCCGAGCCTGAACGTCAGGCTATTCACGACCTGGGACTCCAATCATTAGAATCGTGGAAAATTATCAAAAAACGTTATTTGGAATTGGTGAAAGAGCTCCATCCAGACACCAACGGCGGACTAAAAAGCGCGGAAGATCGGCTAAAAAAGGTCAACTTGGCCTATAGCCTTCTTAAAAAAAGCACTTTTGTAAAAGAAACGCTTCAAGAAACGGAACTGACGTCATAGTGTAACGTCCAAGAAATTAACTACACCCAAACAGCAGTACGGATGCGACGATGTCCTCTAAAGTAATCAGCCACGGTGAAATGATCATGAGTGGCCCCGACACAACGGTTTCAGCACGCGAAGTTTTTGGTATTGATAGCGATATGCAGGTCCCTGCGTACAGCACTAGAAATGAGTATGTTCCTGAAGTTGATCCAACATATCAATTCGACCTTGATACAACATTGGCACTTCTAGCTGGTTTTGCTTTTAACCGACGCGTGATGATCCAAGGTTATCATGGCACTGGTAAATCAACTCACATTGAACAAGTCGCTGCGCGCTTGAACTGGGCTTGTATACGGGTCAATCTCGACAGTCATATCAGCCGTATTGATCTCGTCGGTAAAGATGCCATCGTTCTAAAAGAAGGCAAGCAGGTTACCGAATTCCGCGAAGGATTAATGCCGTGGGCGCTACAGCGTCCCGTTGCTCTCGTGTTTGATGAATACGATGCCGGTCGTCCCGACGTAATGTTTGTTATCCAGCGTATTCTTGAGGTCGAAGGTCGCTTGACCCTACTCGATCAAAACAGAGTGA
Organism: Kiloniella sp.; assembly: GCF_965205715.1. GTDB lineage: Bacteria > Pseudomonadota > Alphaproteobacteria > Kiloniellales > Kiloniellaceae > Kiloniella. The sequence continues at coordinate 2,300,386 of NZ_CBDBHW010000014.1, forward strand.
TAACACCCCACTCTTCTTTCCGTTTGTTTTCTACCGCAAACACCGTTGGCTTGGGCGATACAACAGGCCTCTACCATGGAACACAGCAACTGAACCAAGGCCAGATGGACCGCTGGAACATTGTTGCAACCCTGAACTACCTGCCCCATCAGGATGAGATGAACATCGTTCTGGCTAAACACCCGGAATACGATAACGAAAAAGATCGCGAGCTAATCGCCAATATGGTCTCCCTTGCTGATTTGACACGGAGCGGTTTCATCAATGGGGATATCTCTACTTTGATGAGCCCACGTACAGTTCTATCCTGGGCAGAAAACGCCAAAATATTCGACAATATTGATTTTGCCTTCCGCCTTACATTCCTAAACAAATGTGATGAAATGGAACGCCCTCTTGTTGCTGAATATTTCCAAAGGTGTTTCGGGCGGGAATTAGTTGATGGTGCGGCAAAGCCTGCAGCTTAGGTTGACCAGGTAAATTTACGGTAAGTAACGAGTATGAGTAAGGCTGAAACACCCCTAGAGCAGTTCAAAAGAGCGACCTCGTCCACAGCGAGAGCAATGGCAAAAAACGGCGAGCTTAGTGTCGTTTTTTCTGCCAATGGCAGGGGGTTAAACGGTGATGAGCTACGACTACCGACACCGGCAAGGGATCTTCCGGCTGAAGATGTTCAACGCATCCGTGGCCATGCTGACTCTACAGCCTTACGACTTCGTTATCACAATGCCAAATCTCACCAAAAACTGAAACCTATCGACACTCAAGCTGCTGCGATTTTTGATTCTGTAGAGCAAGCACGCTGCGAAGCACTTGGCATGCGACGGATGGAAGGTGTGGCCCAAAACCTCGAAGCCCTGCACGAAGAAAGTTTGGTTCAGTTGGGCTACAACCACGCCATAACATCAGACGATGTTCCCCTTAACGAAGCTATGGCCATACTGGCAAGGGAAGCATTGACCGGGAGAGCAGCAGAAAACACATCCTCAAAAGTTGCTCAGATTTGGCGCCCCAACCTTAGCCCTGAGATTTTTGAGACTCTCGATAGCCTCGGCGACCATATCGCCGATCAGGCCAAGTTTGCAAAAACGTTACAGGACCTTCTCGGACAACTCGATTTTGAGTTAGAAGATAACGACGAAGCTGAGACCGAAGAGCAAGAAGATCAAGACCAGCAGGATGAAAATTCTGATGACCAGGAGCAACAGCAAACTTCGGAAAAATCAGCTCCAATGGAAGCTGATAGCAGTGATCAGGGAGAAGCTGAAGGTGCGCCTGATGATGGCGGGGATAGTGAAGGCCAACAGATGGACGGCCAGGGGCAGGATTCTGCGGGCTCCCCTGATCAGTCACCTGAATTCGACCCCAATCATAACTTTAATGCTGTTCATGGCTATAAAACATTCACCACTCATTTTGATGAAACCATTGAAGCACAGGACCTTTGCGAAGATGAAGAGCTAACGCGTCTGCGCGAGCTTCTCGACAAACAATTATCCCATTTACAAGGTGTAATTTCCAAACTTGCCAATCGATTACAAAGACGCTTAATGGCTCAGCAGACCAGAAACTGGGAATTCAATCTCGAAGAAGGCCTTCTGGATACCGCGCGCCTTACCCGGGTTGTAACCAACCCGTTACATTCCCTAAGCTTCAAACAAGAGAGTGACACGGAGTTTAAAGATACTGTTGTCACACTTCTCATCGATAATTCAGGTTCTATGCGAGGACGCCCGATCACCATCGCGGCAATGAGTGCGGACATTCTTGCACGAACACTGGAACGTTGTGGCGTTAAGGTCGAAATCCTTGGCTTTACAACTAAGATGTGGAAAGGTGGGCAGTCTCGCGAAAAATGGATTGAACAGGGAAAACCTACAAATCCCGGCAGGCTTAATGATCTTCGTCACATCATTTATAAAAAAGCCGATGCCCCTATGCGTCGATCCCGAAAAAATCTTGGTCTAATGCTGCGTGAAGGCATTCTTAAAGAAAATATCGATGGCGAAGCATTGTTGTGGGCCCACAACCGCTTGATGAGCAGAACTGAGCATCGCCGGATCTTAATGGTCATTTCCGATGGTGCGCCTGTTGATGATTCAACTCTATCTGTAAATAGTGGTAGTTACCTGGAGGAGCATCTGCGGGATGCAATTGAGCACATCGAGAAACGCTCCCCAGTAGAGTTACTTGCCATTGGTATCGGCCATGACGTCACCCGCTATTATAAACGCGCGGTCACAATCAGCGATGCCGAACAGCTTGGTGGAATCATGATGGAGAAACTTGCCGAACTTTTTGCCGAAACGCCTCGAAGTGGCGACAAACATCAGGAAGTAATCGGCAGAAAGTAATGCACGCATAATTTGTATTGATTAAGATCCCCTACAACACCTTAATCAATACAAATTCCCATTACTCATATTTTAATATTCATTACTTTCCATATTTATTGAGAATCGTTCGCATAGCTATTGACTTTGATCAATTGCTCGATTATTTGTTGCGAATGATTTTCAATATCGGCTAGAGATTATGATCTCCATTACACATCCAGACTAGGAAGGTCAGGACCATCAAACTCAAACTCCACGCATTTCTGCAAAAGACCTCATGCAGAATAGTCGGGAAATTGTGATTGAATATCAGGGAAATGACTACCGTTTACGCATAACATCTAACGAAAAGCTGATACTAACTAAGTAAAGAAGATACCTTCCCCCTATTATTTAGCGGGGCAGGAAGCCAGCCAGCTCGCCACCTTGCCTTTAAGGCACTTAGCCAGCCAGCCAGCAATGTTAATTCAACATTCACAGGTTCGGTTCAAAGACAAGGTGCATGCATCATGCAATACAACACGTTTAAATGTTTCCTCATAACCGGGGTAGCAACTTTCCTTTCGGCAACATCTCTTTATGCGCAGGATGTTTCGTCTCCTGATACAACCAAAACAAAGAATGCCGAAGAGGATACCAAGTCACCTGTTTTTCGTTTTGATACGATCTCTGTAACGGCTTCTCATGATGAGAAGTTAGCTATTGATACACCTGCATCAATTTCCATTGTTACCGAAGAAGAAATAGAACGACGACAGGCAGAAACCGTACACGACCTGCTCAAGGACCTTCCTGGAGTAGAGTTAGAAGGAGGCACGAGAAATACAGTTATGACCCCTTCTATTCGTGGATTGGGTGGACAGCGTGTTGTAACCAGAATCGATGGAGCCCGTCACAATTTTAATGTTGGCCATAAAGGCGGCCTCTTTATCGATCCCGCCCTTCTTAAGCAGGTCGAGGTTCTTCGTGGACCCGCCTCTACAATCCATGGAACCGGAGCTTTAGGCGGTGTGGTCGCATTTGAAACCAAAGGGGCCGATGATTTCCTGGAAGAAGGAGAAAAGTACGGCGCACAAGTTACCACTGGATTTAGCTCGGTAGATAACGGGGTTCACGGCAATCTAACGGGCTATGCACGTCCTCTGGAAAACATCGATCTTATGGCCAGTATCACGCGCCGGAAAACCGATGATTATGATGCTGGCGATGGAAAAAAGCGCGCTTACACAGATGATGATTTGGTTTCAGGCTTGGTAAAGGGTGGCATTGATATCGCAGATTTTCACAGGGTGGGTTTATCATACCGCGTCTATAACGATGACCATAACCTTCCCGCCACTCCCGATGGACTTAGCACCAGTTCCATTGTTGAACGAGAAAGCAAAGAAAACAGTATCGTTCTCGATTACGATTATGAAAATCCCGAGAACACATGGTTCGATTCATCAGTAAAAGCTTACTACGATGAGACAGACATCGACGAGGTCAGAATTACCGATGGTCGGCACGATGAAAGAAATTTACAGACCCTTGGCCTTGAAGCTTTCAACACTTCACGCTTTGATTTTCACGATAATGCTAAACTGGCCCTGACACTCGGCGGTGAAATATTCCAAGACACCCAAAAAGGCAAGCGCGATGGTGCCGCCATCGGGGGCTATCCTGATGCCGAAAGAAATATATACGGTGTTTATATCGATAACACCCTGACACTATTTGATGATTTAGAACTTACCGCTGGCTTGAGATATGATTCATACTCGCTAGAAGCCGACGGACAAAATGATACCGACGAAACCTCTACTTCCCCTCGCTTTGCAGCAAGCTATCGCCTCCTTCCGTTTATGCAGCCATATGTAAGCTATGCCGAGGCGTTCAGAGCACCATCCCTTTCTGAAACATATGCGACAGGCCTTCACTTTCCTGGCGGTGGCCCCATTCCAAACAACTTTTTTGTCGCAAACCCGAACCTTAAACCTGAAACGGCAAAAACCTGGGAAATCGGGACAAACTTTAAACACGACGGCCTCTTTACAGAGGATGACGCCTTACGGGCAAAGGTTTCCTATTTCCGAAATAATGTCGATGATTTTATTGCCCTTGATGTTGATGTCGCAGCCGGAACAACCACGAGCAGCAATGTAACCAAAGCCAGAATTTAAGGCTTTGAAGCTGAGGTTCACTACGACACTAAAACCGTCTTCGGATCTCTAACCGCGGCCCGTATACGTGGAAAGAACACCGACACCAACGAACCTCTTTCCGGCATTGCCGGGGATAAAGCGTCCGTATCTCTCGGTTACCACTTCAATGATATCGGACTTGATGTCGGTGGTCGGAGCTTATTTGTCCGTGGGCAAAACCGTGTCCCCGATGGGGATGATGAAATTGATGGCTATGCGACTTTCGATGTCTTTAGTACCTGGAATGCAGATGACTACGTCCCTGGGCTAAAGATTAATGCCGGTATCGATAACATTCTGGACACGAATTATCGACGCGGTGCAGCCGTTCTTGATGAACCCGGCCGAAATTTCAAAGTTACTGCCAGTTTAAAGTTTTAGGACGAGCCATGAAGGGGGCAACAATGATCAGATGGTCAAGCAGCGTACTGACAGCAATAATATTGCATGCCGTATGTTGGTTTTGGGCTGATCAGATCCTGCCCCCTGACATTTCAGAAAGCCAACGATCTCAGCGTCTAGCAATTACGATTGCAACAAACCAGATCACTTCATCAAAATTGGCTCCTGTAAATCAGGAAAACCTAGCCCCACCTTCTATACTTCCGGTCTTACCTTCCCCTCAAATAATGAAGCGGGAACACGTAACTCAGCCGGAATCTAACGAATCACCAGAACCACAAAAAAAGCAGATAACAGCAAAACCAGTTATCGCAAAAATAACAAAGTCCACGCTAAAACAGATCCAAATTAGACCCAAACGGAAAGCCCTGCCCCCTGTACGCAATAAGGTCGAAACACCCTTACCAAAGGTAAAAACAAAAACACCTTCTATTGCCGTACTAGATAGCCAGCCCGGACAGAAGACGTTGCCCTCCCCTGTACAAGCCGTAAAAACAAGTCCGTCTTCTTCACCCAAAGAAGTATTG